>NZ_CP167157.1:0-92408 GCF_041464245.1 Rhodococcus sp. NyZ502 | reverse complement strand
AGCGCGACTTCTCTGGGGGTATGAAGCTGTTTCAGCCGTCCATGAACCATGGTTTGCGCAGTTCAGGATGCGAGGGGTGGGCAGAACACATTCAATTGAATGTGGTGCGGTGATGCGTGCTCACCAACTCCAGTCGTCGCTGGTGGTGTGTTCGGTCTTGCCGATGACGTAGCTGCTTCCCGATCCGGAGAAGAAGTCGTGGTTCTCGGCCGCTCCCGGGTCGAGCGAAGACAGGATCTCGGGCGCTATCTGGCATTGGTCACGCGGGAACAGGTCCGCGAATCCGAGGTTGGCGAGAGCTTTGTTGGCGTTGTACCGCATGTAGGGCAACACCGGTTCGGTCATGCCCAGGGGGTCGTACAGGTAGTGCGCGTAGCGGACCTCGTTCTCGTACAGGTCTGTGAGCATGGAGTACGCGAAGTCTTCGAGTTCGGCTCTTCGCCCGGTGTCGGCGAGGTTGTATCCGCGTTGAAATTTGTAGCCGATGTAGTAGCCGTGGACTGCTTCGTCGCGGATGATCAGGCGGATGATGTCGGCGGTGTTGGTGAGCATCGATCGCGCCGACCAGTACATCGGCAGGTAGAAGCCGCTGTAGAACATGAACGATTCGAGCATCACGGAGCTGATCTTCTTCTTCAGCGCGTCGTCACCTCGGTAGTAGGACAAGATGATTCGTCCTTTGCGTTGCAGGAACTCGTTCTGTCGTGACCACGCGAAGGCGTCGCGGATTTCCTTGCTCGAGCACAGAGTCGAGAAGATGGAACTGTAGCTTTTGGCGTGCACCGATTCCATGAATGCCATGTTCGTATAGACGGCTTCTTCATGGTCGGTGACGGAGTCGGCGAGCATCTCGATGCATCCGACGGTCCCTTGCATGGTGTCGAGCAGGGTCAGTCCGGTGAACGCCCGGACCGTCAATGTTTGCTGTTCGGGGGTCATCGCCTGCCAGGTCGGAAGATCATTCGACAACGGTACTTTTTCGGGGAGCCAGAAGTTCGTGGTGAGCCGATTCCACACCTCGACATCCTTCTCGTCCGGCACCTCGTTCCAATTGATTGCCTCGATCGCATCGCCCGGGATTTGGTTCATGTACGCAGCTCCTTCGTTTGTTCGGTGAACGCGGTATCCGCCTGTGCCGGCAGCCGACATTTCTCCAGTTTCCACATCCGGCAACCCGAAAAGGGCACTAAATATAGACATGATCGGGACATCATGCACAACATATTGCGTTACACAGGCAGAATAGATCATAGTTCGTCGAGCCTGATAGTTTAGTTTGGCACACCGAAATTTGAGTCGGAGTGAGTTCGAATGACAGGTAGACGACCGGAAAGGACCCCATTTCAGTGCCCACCCTTACCAGTGAGATGACCGCAATGCTCAGCGAGCAGCTACCGATCCTGGCAACCGTCACAGACGGAGCGCTGCCGAACATCGGCCCGAAACGATCCCTGCGGGTATACGACGACACCACACTGATCTTCAACGAGAACACCGGCGGGCAGACCCTGCGCAATATTCGTGCCGGCTCGAAAATCGCGGTGGCGGTCATCGACCGTGACGCACTCGACGGATATCGTTTCCTCGGATCCGCGCAAGTGCACGATTCGGGCCCTGCGTTCGACAACGCCGCCCACTTCGCTTCGGAACGAGGAATGTCCGCCCCCAAATGTGCGGTCCTGATTCACATCGAGGAAATCTTCACCCTCAAACCCGGAGCCACCGCAGGCACACGTATCTAGGTGAGAAGAAGAACACTCGGTACCCTTCTGCCGCAGGAAATTTCATCACACGCCGAACGAAATGCTGGTGCCCAGTTCGGGGCGAATGAAACTACACACCACCGAGTCGATGTTGCGTATTCATGTTGGTGAAAAGTTCCCGGTTCGCGGCGCGGGCTGCGTCGAGTTCTTGATCGCGTTCTTCGAGGCGGCCGGTGAGGTCGACGACCTGCTGCTCGAGCGAGGTGATGCGGCGTTGGAGTTGTTCGACGTCGGCGGGTGCGCCGAGCCCGGACTCGCGCCAGACCTGTTGCCCGAGCAGTTCGGAGAGTTTCCGCTCCAGGAGCGCGTTGTGGGCGGCGAAGCGGGTGATGCGTTGCTGTGCGTTGGCGAGGTCCGCGTGCAACGATTCTCGCGTTACCGCAGCCTCATTCGCCGTAATGCTTGTCGGCGCAGCTTGAGCGGTATAGATCTGAGAGAGCAGGTCCTTGTGGCGGTACAGGAAGGTGCGGTCCACTCCCGCTGCTCGGGCGATCCCGGCGACACTGATCTGCGTTCCGACCGCCACAGCGCCTTCGAGTGTGGTCAGTACTCGTTGCCTGCGACGAGAGGTGTCAGCGCGGCGTCCGTTGATCATCGGGTTCGTCATTGCTCAGATGTCCTGTCCGGCCGGACATCGGGGAGCGGTTGCCTGACCTGCGGTGTCCCGAGACCGACGACGGTGGTGCGGGCCCGGCGCACGATTCCGATCGATTCCTCGATCTGAGCGCGATCCGTGGTAGGTAAGTCATCGACCTCGGTTTTGATCTGTGAGATCAGGCGACGGATGCGGGAGATTTCCGCTTCCGAGGGCATCGCTTCTGCCGTGGCCCAGTCATCGGCGACGAACGCACCGCGAAGTCGCTCACGGCTACGCAGCAACGCCGCGAGATAACCTTCGAGGTCGGGCAGGTACGACACATCGGTCGAGAAGTGTGAGCAGCCGACGCATCGAAACCGGATCGGGCAGTCGTGCCCGCCGGCGGCAACGTTGCTCGGTTCGCTGCAGCTTCCGTAGGGGACGGCGACCTCGCCGACCGCGCGGCGGAGGTGTTCGGAATCGAGTAGCGCGGTCGCTTCACGCCAGATCCTGGTTCCGTGTCGGTCGAAGTGCATACTCGTGAGCCGATCGACGGCTTCCCTGCGTCTGTCTTCACCGACGCGGTAGTACACCTGTGTCGTGCCGATGTAGCGATGACCCATCAACTGGCACAAGACATCCACGCCGACACCTGCGTCGGCGTGGCGCTGGGCGTATGTATGCCGGTAGGCGTAGAGAAATATCTGGGACCGATTGAACGGCAACATTTTCGTCACCCGTTTGCCGTCGGATTCCACGGTCATCGGGATGCTGATGTCGGGGAGAGTGAGGATCCACTCGTGATGGCGTTTGCTGAGGTATTTGTCATTCAACGCCCGCCGTCCGTGCGGATTTCGTGTCGGAGCGGAGATGAGTTTGAGCGTCTCGATCGGCTCATCGGGGAATCGGGCACGGACGCGCTCGCATTGGGCGATGATCGTGGCAGCAGTGGCTTCGCCGATCGGCAGACGTGCACCCCGGTGATCGGCTTTGAAGTTGGTGTAGACGAGGACAGGTTTGCCCTGCTCGTCCCGGTCCAAGCAGTCGAGGTCGAGCCGGCAGATCTCATCCGGGCGCCGTCCGGTATCGATGATCAACTCCACTGCCACTCGAATATCTCTCGTGCTTGCCTGCTCCAATTCGTCGAGATGTTCGCAGATATGCCGCATCACCTCGATCGGAAGATCCCTGCATTCCTTCTCGACATCACCTTCCTGAGGTATGTCTTCCGGATACAGGATGAAGTCGTCCGGAAGTCCCTGCATCGGCTGACCCGGGCGGGTCAGGCCCAGCGCACGCATCTTCCCCGTCAATCGACGAAGATCCTGCACCGTGACATGCCGGGTTTTCGCGCTGATCGTTCCGTCCGCGCACAGGAACGTCAACCGATTCAGAAATCCACACATATCGCTACGGGAAAGCAGGTGCGGTTCGTTGCCGTGGTCACTCGGTCGTTGCAACCGTAAGCTTTCCGACAATCTCGCCAGAGAGCGGAGGTCGTTCTGCGCGGCAGCTTTCGCGTTCAGTGAGCGCCGCTGAGGCAGATCGTTGTACGCCCAAATCTTGGCCGCTTCCCGCAACCACGGTTGCGAGATCTTCCCGAACCGCAGCGTCCCTGTGTAACCGAACACCGAAGTGTCCCAGTCGTCTTTGACTCGTTCCGTTTCCGGAGTCAACCTCAATCGCCGCACCGACTTGACGATGTACCGACAAAGGATCTTCGAATTCTCCGCCAGCTGCGTCGGATCCACCTCCTCAACCGACCGACACTCTTCGGCCAGCAGTTTCGCGATCAGCGGGCGGACGTGCTCGGGCAGCGTCTTCGCACCCCACTCCGTCCGGTGTTGCACGCCGAAAAGTACTTCGGCGACAACGCGATCCGGCAAGCCCCGCAGGCTGCATTCGTTGACCGTGGGAATCGCGGCAGAAGTACGCCGAAATCGTGGTTCGTCCACCTCCTGCCCACCGATCGCGGCATCAGCGATCAAGCGGTTCCAATGCAGAGAGTGGTTGACGCAGTACGCCCCACTTGTGCTGCGGTCGCGGGTGCATGCCGCTACCTGACACGGTCCGAACGACGGTAATGCGACCACCCCGGACCGCGCCAGAAACTCCTCCAGGGACACGTTCGCCGTCTTCACGCGCGACCAGTGGTGCGAATGGCACAACACTGCGTGGCGCGAGACCCACGGTCTCGCACAGTCCGGCACTGCGCACCTGCCCGCACCGGACTGCGTCCACTGCCGAGGTTTCTTCGCGAACTCCTCGACAGGCAGGCGGCCATCGGCAATCCACCGCTTCCGGCAGAAAGGACACAAACTTTGCGGATTGTCGGCCTTGATCCCACAACCGGTCACCACGCATTGCCTGCATCCCAACTGCGGATGCTCACGTGGAAAGTACGTGACCCTTCGCTCAGTCCATCCCAACACTTCCAGGAAGTCAGGTCGGATCTGTTCCCACAACGACGCGACAACGGCATCGTCGTCCCTGACATCGAAGAGGGGCAACGCCTGTGAGGTCGTCACGACAAACCCTCGATCATCGCGCGCGGGGACGGAACCCGCTCGACCGCGTCCCGCAACCGATCCGGTGACGGATGCAGATACGGCTGCGCCGACATCGGGGACGCGTGCCCGAGCAACCCCTGTATCTCGTCGAGCAACGCGCCGGAATCGGCCAGATTGCTGGCGAACCCGTGCCTGCACTGATGCGGCGAAATCGGCCGGCCCAGCTGCGCCCGCGCACACAACGCCTCGAACAGCTCGTTGATCGCGCCCACCGTCATCGGAGCACCCAGCGGCTCCCGAAACAAGTTGACCAACAGGAAGTCGCACTCTGCGGCAGCAGGTTTCGTCGCGCGCTCAAGCAAGTACAGATCGAGAGCACGTACCACCAGGAAATCGAGCGGAACCGCTCGTGGGTGACGCGATTTAGCCACCGCACCATTCGAATTCTCGCGCCGCACCACGTGCACATGCGCCCCACGAATCAGACACCGATGCACCGCATTATCCGGCAACAAATGCACATCACTGCGGCGCACACCCACGAGCTCACCACGCCGCAACCCTGCACGGGAAAGCAGCAACACAATCAACCGATCCCGCGCAGACCGACACACCCGAAAAAGCGCGACGAGTTCGTCGTCGCTTGCCCGATCGACGTCTGTTCGGGGTTCCCGCAGACTGTGTCGGGCTCGCAAGCGGTAGCGCAGGATTCCGTCCTCTCCCTGCGCTGCCAACGGCAGATCACGGGTGTCGGCGAGCTCGTAGAGCTGCTCGAGCACCGCCCCCGGCGCTTCCTTCGCCACCACCGCGAACGAGAGGAAGCCGCGAACCGCAACAAGAATTTGATTGATCCGAGAAGCACCCCGAACCGGTTCGGCACCCGGCCCCGCCACCACCGGCGAGCCGTCCACGCGCGTGTACTTCAACCACACGATGAACAGACCCATATCTCTTGCCGCAGCGGGCCATTGACGGCCGGTGCGATCGCACCATCGGAGGAACAATGCGATGCTCTGCGCGTACGCCTTCGTCGTCGACTCCGCTCGATCCCGACCGAACCGCAACTCCCGCAGATAGCGGTCCGCCACCGCCATCACGTCGTAACCGCCGTCGACCACCGTCCAATACCGCCCACCCGACGGCATCCGCACCAGAAAAGCCTTCACAGCATCTCCTCTCCTGGCACCACAGAGAACAACAGCAACCACACCCCCAAAGAAACGGTGCGAGAACGCCCTTCGTGCATCCTTGCACGACATCACGCCACAGAACTGAAAACCCGAGAGAACGCGACCTTTGCTAAATCTCCGCCTTGCTCGTGGAAGGCGAGGAGTCCGAGTCCGGGCATTCCGATCACCGCCACGTGCCCACCGGCAGCGGTGACGGTGGCGAGTAGTCCGATCAGGACTGAAGCTGCGCCGTCGACACTGACGACGGTTCCTCGGGCCAGCCCGCCGCGTGGGAGCAGATCACCGATCGGCTCCGGAACGGGAAGCATCCGGAGGGTTGATTGCGCGGTGGCCACGATCGGAGTCGGCTCGCGCTCGCCGACGGGTTTGAGCATCACCGACGGCGTAGCGGGTTCGGTGCCGTCGGAGCGGGCAGGGATCGAGGCCATCTTGCGGCGTAGCTGTTCGAGCTTTTCCGCCTTGGTCAGCACTGTTGTTGCTGATGAGTGGGGCTGTTGATTCATCGTCGCCCCCGCTTTCCTGGATCCGCGCGTACGTCCCGCACACCCAGGGTACTCGAACACAGGTTCGATAAAAACAGGTTCGGGAGCGGCTGAGCTTTACGCCGGTCCGGCGATCGGCTCGAGCAAACTCGGACCGTTGTTCCTCGGAGAGTTCACAGCGGTCGAGACTTCATAGGGTTCGAGGTGCGGCTCCGGAACGGAGTTGATCATGGCCTGGACTTCACCTTTATCAGTGAGTGTCGGGTCGAGCCAGTGCTCCCAGAATGATTCGGGCAGAATCAGCGGGGATCTGTCGTGTATGTGCCCCAAGGAATCTGAGGCTGGCCGGGTCAAGACTGTGCAAGTCCATACCCATTTGTTCGGATCATCTTCGGGCAGTTCGGGATCGGGCCACAACTCGTAGAGTCCGGCCATTGCAAGGATGTCGTCCTCGCCGTGAAGGAAGTACGGAATCTTCGACCCTGCTTCGCTTTTCATCCATTCGTAGTATCCCGTGGCCGGGATGATGGCGCGCCGTTTGGATGCACTATTTCTGAATGAGGGCTTCTCCGTGACGGTTTCGCTGCGGGCGTTGATGAGTTTGGACGCCATCTTCCGATCTTTTGCCCAGGCAGGGAGCAGGCCCCATTTGGCAGTTCTGAGCTGGCGCTGGGGCTCGGCGTCGGGTTCCTCGTGTGGGGTTCGTTCGAGGATCACCCGGACAGGTTGGGTGGGGGCGACGTTGTAGGACGGGGGCAGTTCGTCGCCGACGGTTTGCATGGTGTCGAAAAACGACTGCAATTCCTTGCTTGAGCTTGTGCTTGCATAGCGCCCGCACATGGCCTGACCTCCTCGTAGTCGGTTCCTGTCCCATTGAACAGCGTGGGTCCGACTTCCGCGCCAAACGCCGTGTGATGATCTGTGCGAGTACGTCGTCGACTGTCGCGGAAGGGGAAGTGCGATCACCAGTCCTCGGCCGGCGCCTGCCGATGTCGCTTTGGCGATCGTGGCCGCAACGGTCCTCGGTGTCACCGTCGGGGTTCTTCTGGCCGACGTGGTGGCCGGCGTGGCAGTCGGGGCCGGTACCGCGGTGGTCTTCCGCTTCGTGTTGCGGACGATCATCACCCGGAAATGACCGCCAGCGCTGGTCAGCGGATCGGAATAACTCTGCGACGGTGTTCGTTGTAGAGGCTGTCGGTGTTCGGTTCTTTGCCCCGGGTACCACCCCAGAAATGCCGCTTCGAGCGGCCACTTGCCGAGAGGCGCAAGACGGGCACCGACCCTGTGAAGCCGCTGGACACCTTTCGGTGCCGGCGGCTTCGTCATGTCCGAGGTCAGGGAGACGGGTTGCATCAGATGCAAGTTTGATGCATCTGTTTTGGGTTCCGGCTGCTCGTCGTGCCGGTGGTCAGTGTCGGCCGGGGAGGTCGACGTCATCGGCGGTCTTGTCGATGCGCATACCTTTGAATGCTGGGTGTCTGAGTCCGCCGCCGGTGTACTCGCGGTACTCGACGTCGCACACTAAAAGCGGCTCTGACCAGCGGGCTTCACGGGTGATTGCTCGTGGTGGCGCGATCGCGAACGGGCTGGTGGGTCGTTCGATGTCGATGAGTTGTTCGCGTAGTTCGCGGCGCTGTCTCGAAGAAAATCCGGTGCCGACGTTTCCGATGTAGACGAGCGATCCGGAGTCGTCGTGGGCGCCGAGGATGAGAGATCCGATTCCGCCGGCGGCATTGCCGGATCCGGGGACGAATCCGCAGATGATTCCTTCCGTGTTGGCGCGGAGCGGTGTTTTCAGCCAGCTCGGGGACCGTTTTCCGGGTTGGTAGGTCGAGGTGATGCTTTTGGCGACGATGCCTTCGAGGTGGTGTGTGCGGGCGACCTCGAGCATGGTCGGTCCGTCGACGTTGAGCCAGTGGGGTGGGACTTTGATGCGCGGGTGTTCGAGGCTGAGGTTGGCGAGCGCTTCGCGGCGTTCGAGGTAGGGCAGGTCGGTGGTCGATGTTCCGTCGATGTCGAGGACGTCGAAGACGTAGTAGGTGGTCAGGGCGTCGTTGCGGAGCTGCGCGGTGGGTTTGAGGACGTGCATCCGGCGCTGTAATCGGGAGAAGGACGGGACACCGTCGGGGCCGAGTGAGACGATCTCGCCGTCGAGGACGGTTTCGCGGTGGTCGAGCACGGCGCTGAGTGCGTCGACGATCTCGGGAAACGAGGCGCTGAAGTTGTTGCCGTTGCGCGACCACAGTGCCGGCGGTTTGGTGCCGGTGGTGGCGATGGCTCTGACTCCATCCCATTTCGACTCGAAGGCCCAGCGCTCCCCCGTTGGTGGCTGCCCGAGTGTGGCGAGCATCGGCGGCACTGGTTTTCCGGTGGCGGCGCTCATGCCTTCTACTGTGCGCGGGTTTGTACTGGTTTCGGCCGGTTTTCCGAGGTTGAGACAATAGTGAGATGAGCGAGACTGCGGAACCGGATGAGGTTCAAGGGTTGGGTGGGGTCCAGCCCCGGATGAGGGCCAGGCCCGCACGGTGCTGACTTCGGATGGTCGGTGGGCGTACCGGTACAAGGATGGCGCGGAGCTCATCATGATGAAGATGCCCGAGCGTCCTACCCCGGCATAGGAGTACACCAGTCAGGCCCGCACCGAATCCGCCATCCGGTGCGGGCCTTCTTGGTTGACTAGCTCAACTGTGTATTCATCTTGCTTGCAAGCCATTCCGCGTCCGACTGGACCATCGGTCCTCGAAGGCAGTAGCGGCCGCCGTTGTCTTGGACGTAATGGGTGAAGCACTCGTTCTCGTATCCGCCGTGTTCTTCGGTGCGGGGTATCGCGACAAATCGTGTGGGAGCGGCTGTTTCGGTCATGGTGATGCCTTTCTGAGAGTCGGTAGAGTCGCTCCCCTGTCACCAGGTCGAGGGTGGGCTGTCAACCCCGTAGAGCGGAGCGTGGGTTGACGGGTCGGGTCCCCGGCATGGTGTTCTGGGGCGACTTGTACGACGACTTTCTTGACCACTCGGGGCTGCGTAGCGGCAACGGCGCCGGAGGTGTCGTTCGGTTCTTGTGTGTGGCCGGCGGTGGGTGTGTGCGGTGGTGGGCACCTCCCGCTCGGTGCGCTGGCGTGGTGATTGTGCGGGAGCGACGGAACTGGACCACGGGTGGTGTCGCGGTAGCTCTGGTTTGTGGTGGTGAATGAGTATCAGGTCGCCACGTGTGACCGATCTGCAAGGATTGTTGCAGGTCAGGACTTCGGCTTGCGCTTCGGTCTGGTCAGTGTGGCGACCTGGTGCTCGTCGCGAGTTCGAGGATAGTCCGGTGGCCCGACATGCCAGAAGAATGCGTCAGCTTCCAGTAATCCGAAGCGCTCATACAAACCTGAGTGAGAACTGGAAACATTTCTCCCGACCCGCAAAGTCGGTAGTTATCGTCATCGCGCCAGATCGTTCCGAAACTTCACACTTCAAGAGGGATATTTGAGTCGAGGACTTTAAATCCGCCGTCGCAAAACTCGTTAGAGGAGGCGAGTGCAGCTAGCAGGACTGGCCACCAGTGATTAGGCCCGTAGTTACGTTTCTTTGTTCTATACTCAAGCTGTAGGTAACTGGAAACATTTGCTGAACCACCGATCCTGTAGAACTCCTCCAGAGCGGATAGCATACCGGTCACTGTTTCGACCGAATCTTCCGCATATCGAGCTGCTAGATCCAGTTCGGCAAATTGATGACGGTGTATCTTCCATATTTCCTCCGCCATACTAACAGGCCGAACAACCGTGAAGATGATAGTCACGGAGGTTCCGACCGAGACAGAGGCGGTCAAGTACAGGTCGGGTTTTTCGGGAAGTTTATCGAAGTACGGGTGAAGGAATCGCCGTCCACCGTCTGGATGAGAGTATTTGTTTAGCTTTTTTCCGTTACATATCCGACAGATCGGAACTAGGTTAGGCGCATATACGGCGTACTCACCAAATATTGATTTGGGGAGATAGTGATCGATTTCAGTTGCTTTAAGCTGGTAACAGTAGGGGCACTTCTTCCATGGAGTTGATTCATTTTTAATCGACTCTTTCACACGCTTGAAGTAAACCAGGTTCAGATAAGGCGCGTTCTTTTCCAGTTCATCTTGATCAAGCTCGGATATATCGGGATCGGCCTGCGGGCCACCTTTGTCCATAACTCGGTCCATATACGTGACATAAAGTTCGAGAACTTTTGCAGCCAGAGCGTCTGGGCGAAGATTTCCCTTAGATTTCTGATCGGCGGCGACGTACCGGTAGTTTTCTACGTCACTGGTCGTCGTCTCAATGGCGCCGATCATTGCAGATTCCGATAGTTCGCTACAAGCGCTCGGCCTTGCACGCTGAGTCCGTTCTCAAACATCTCGCTAATTTCTTCTTCAGTATGGTTCTTCGCGAGCATTCGTAGAGTACCTTGATAATCAGTGGCACTGTTGTCGAGCGAGAAGACATGCCTTGTGATGGAACCGATATTCTCTGCAAATGTTTCGATTTCGGGTTGCCGGAGAGTCGCGGGACCGCCGTCACGTTCGAGGATGCGCACAAATTGCGACGGCATTTCTTGCACAACTACTGGACTGTGTGTCGCGATAATTGCAAATGAGTTGCTTTCTGCTAGTAGCAACTGGATCGCGCGAAGCAATGCCGCAACCAAGGGCGGGTGCAGGTGTGTCTCTGGCTCGTCGATTAGAACTAGAGATCGGGTACGAAGACGAGTAGCGAGTTGAGTGACAATGTTCAAAACAATTTTATGGCCCGTGCTGAGTTCTTCGAAGGCTGCTATCGCCTCGATTTGATTTATCCCATCGCCCAGTTTCGTCAGATCGATTCCAGCCTGTCCAAAAGATGGTTCGCGGGCAAGGGCTTGAAACGCCGAAATCAAGTATTCGCGAGTTTCCAGCCGCCCGATTGCATTTAGCGCCTCCATGAATTCGGACTGAATCTCGTCGATTGATTTCAACTCAAAATTTTCATTCTCCATGCTTGTCTGGCGGCGCAGCCCGCAGTACACGTATCCGAACGCGACATTCGAGGCACTATTCGAATTTTTATCCCCCACGCCAAGAATGCTTTCTGGCGTTTTAAATGTGTCGAAGGCGCTGTAGGAGATGGCTACGACTGCACCGAAGGTTGTGTCGGTGCCCGATATTTCAGACTTATTGGAGCCTGCATCACCTCGGCCACTGCTTGCTGCGAGCGCGAGATCGGCGAGCAAAGTAGTTTTTCCCACTCCGTTGTATCCGATCAGGACGTTGCTTCGCCCCGGTAGATCTCTTGAGTCGTCAAACTCGAATGGCAGCAGACTTGTCGATCCTTCTCTGCGCCATTCGAATTGGAATGACATTCGATCCGTACTTAGCTTATTTCCATGAAGGAGTTCCCTTCCCGCCTTAAGGTTATTTACTGCCTCACCAAATCGCAGTAAAGACGTATTCCACCCCGCCTGCCCTTCGAACGCTTCTTCGATCACAGGGTCATAGGCCGCATCTCTAAGTGCAACCAAGTAGCTATGCCTTAGGTCCCGAGGGATCTTCATCAGTTGCTCGTAGTACTCAATACTTTGCCCTATTGAACAGAAGTCATCATTAAGATTTTCAAATAGCGGCGAAAGTTTGGGGCGACTACCCTCCTGATTTCGCTGGAGGATCTTAACATTCCCGAGCTTGAAATCTTCGTCGGACCCACTTGTACGAAGCGAAGCGGAGTACATGGTTTTGAAACCGAAGTCGTCCCAGTTATCTTCCCAAAGCCACACGTAGGGAGGCTCGGGTAACGGACCAGGTCGCGAGTCCAAGACGAATTTCAGCTGACCATTCTGTCGTTGCACCCCCATAGGGTATCTGGCCCGGGCGAGTAGCACCGCTAGATGCTCAGGAATCCTCGGCGGAGCCCTGAGCGCCTTTCTGCGGCTTTGGGTGTGCGTTTTGACCCTCGTCATACCGGACGGTGAAGATCGGGCGTCTGGGTGCGACTGACGTGGCGAAATTTCGTACCGAAACGTCCAATTTTGGTGTCCGTTGGATTTGTCCGTTATGGCATAGGCTCTAGTGGACAATTCGTGTTCGGCAGTGGGGGTGGCGTGAAAATCGGGTATGCGCGGTGCAGTACGGTCCGGCAAGACACGGCGGTTCAGGTTGATCTTCTGGCGAAGGCCGGGGTGGATCGTGACATGGTCTATGTCGATCATGGTGTCAGTGGCCGGCAGGCTCGCCGGCCGGGTTTGGATAATGCGATCAACGCGGCTCGGGCCGGCGACGTGTTTTGTGTGACGAAGCTCGATCGGCTGTCTCGCTCGGCGAAGGATTTGCATGAGACGGTGGAGCGGATCGCGGAGAAGGGTGTGTCGCTGTCGATTGATGGTCAGGTGTACGACCCGGCTGATCCGATGGGGAAGATGTTCATTGGCATTCTTGCGTTGATGGCGGAGTTCGAGTCGGATCTGATTCGTTCCCGCACTCGTGATGCTGTTGCCGCCGCGACAGCTGCTGGGAAGATGAAAGGTAGGCCGCACAAGCTCTCGCCCGAGGAGCGTGCGTACCTACTGCAAATTTATGAGACGGGCCAGTTCAAGATCGAAACACTATGTAAGAACACGGGTTTGAAGCGTTCGTCGTTGTATACCAATATCCAGCTTGCGCGGATCGAGCGGGAAGCTAGCGGCCGGACCCCTCGGGTCGAGAACTGAGCTCGAAAGTGGGATCCGGCCGCTAAGTCAATGGTGCAGATGTTGTCGGTCTAGTTGTCCCTCAAGCAATTTCGACCAGTTGATATTGAGGTCGACACCCGTATTTTAGATCAGGCGGGCGTGAAGGCATTGCGCAACTGCGCTGTTACCACGCCTTCGAGACAGGTTGCGAGGTCGATGTCTTCTCGCAGGGTTGCTGATGCGTTGGCTGCTCCGACGGTGCCAGCGCACAGGTTCCATGCGAGTCGGTGCGCGGTGGGGGTGTCGGTGAGTTCTCCGTCGGTGATGGAGTTTTCGACGATGTCACTGATCGCGTCAACCCAGTGCGCGAAGGCTGCGCCGTTGACGACGGTGGGTTCGAGGGTGAGTTTCATTCCTGCGCAAAGGTTGGCGTTCTCGGCAACCAGGGCCATTGGGATGATCGCAAGGGCAGCCGCAATGGCAGGTACGAGTGGACTGTTACCGAAGCCCACCACAGGTCATACCCCGGATCTTCAACTGGTTGTCGGCACGTGTCTCTACAGTCAACTCGGGTAACAGTCCGGATCGAGTGTCAGGAGCAGGGCCGATGACGTTCGTCAACGATGCTCCATCCCCGCTGCCCGGCATGCCCGACAGCGCTCCCGCGCTGCGGGCGTTCCAGATGACGTTGATCGGGCAGCCCCAGCCTGTACGCATTCCGGAGCGTCTGTGGCGTTCTTGGCTCGACAATCCTGCCGTCGTTTCTCGTTTCGAGTCCAAGCGATTCCGACGCCGCCGGGAGCAGTGCTGGCCGTGGATCGGCGGTGTGTCTTCGACCGGGCATGGTTCCTTCCGGGCGGCGAGTCTGCCTGGGCCGTCCCGCCGCGGGACCGTGCCGGCGCATTTGTTCGCCTACCAACTCGAAGACGGTGTCATCTCGAGGTTGGGCTGGTCCAACACCGACGACGCGGTGCTGTGCCACCAATGCGACTTCGCCGGCTGCACCAACCCGGCACACATGCAGTTGGGAACCAATCGCAGCAACCGCAGCGAATACGAGCTCCGGCGACGCAACATCGCCAGCCCACTCGCCGACGTTCGAGGACCCGCGGGTCGCACTCGCGCCATTGCCACCGCGATCCGTACCGGGATCGAACAAAACGTAGGAGTCGACGTCATCGAAGAGCGCATCGCTGCGGCCGAGGCTGCAGGACGTCCGCTCTCGCTCTGGTAGCGAATATTGCCATTCGATACTGACGATGCACGTTCAATGTGGGTGTATTTCGTTGCGGTGCAGCGACTTTCATCCACAAAATGACATAATATAGGTTATCGGCGAACGTATGGGCGGCAATCTATTGACCGCAACACATCCGGCACATTCAACTTTGGCGATCGAACGCGAAGCGCCGGCGACGGCATTCGGTCGCTGCCCCGGAACCCGATCCGTTAGAACATCGGCACGTTCGCTCGTGGCGCGAGTTTTCCAATCTGTAACTTTCGATATCTGTGACCCGGCGGGACAGAAAGGTATACATATCTCATGTGCCCGGCTAACGACAAGGAGACCGATGAACATGCTGGACCTTTTCTCGTTCGTGATGCCTCGATGACTGCCTCCGGCGTCGCCGCGCCTACACACCGAGGTCTTCCCACCACATCCGGCAGGAAAAGCCCCGCTACCACCACTCGCACCACCACGACATACGGCTCGGATACGCGATGACCATTCTGCCTGCAGCGGCGGAGCCCCGATGAGCAGTCCTCGCCGCATCGCGCGGCTCTACTCTGCCGCGAACAGTCACGAGGTGCCGCCGGCACACCAACTGAACGCACGCGCCCGGCGCACCCGAACGGCCCCGCCCCCGGACGTCATGGCCGCCGTAGAATTTCTACTCGCAGAGCCCGATGCCTACCTCTACCGGCGTCGCTACCTCGACCTCATCACCCACACCCTTGGCCCGGACGGCACCGCCGTCACCGACTACACCGCCGCCGAAAAATACCTCCTCACCGCCGACAGATGCAGAAGAGCAATACAACGTACGACCGACCTTTACGCAGTGCCGACAAGAAAACCCGGAAACGACGCGTCCAGGTAGGCGCAATTCGCGCCCCCACCAGGCAGCGAATTGAACAAGCCAACGGCGAGCCCACAAATCTGGAAATGATCTATTCCCTGACCGTCACCTGCTCCTGACGCTCGATCCCGGACTGTTACCCAGGACCACGAACCCCAAGCCACGGCGCCGAACCTCATCCAATGCACTCTCCGGAGTATGTGCGCTAGGGCACACCCCGCCGATATAGGCCGCCCAGACGACCACAGCAGGGGCAGCACTCGATGCTGGTTGTCGATCCATCCCCGCAGCTCACCGTCCCCGTACATTGCTGCCTGTGGATAGAGGGAGACTCCGGACCGCGTACTCAGCGCGATCAATGCTGCGAGGGAAACCGATCAGCTGCGGAGAGAACGTGCGGCAGGCACATCGGTAGGACTGTTGACGGCAGGAAAGCGGCGTACCAGTTGCTCAACCAGAGCGTGCACCCGATGAAGGTCCTTGCGCAGAGCCGCCGCATCGGTGCGCGCAGCCGACGCCAACACCGGTGCGACCGGACGCGCACCCCGCACCAGCCGCAGCGCGGATTCGATGCGCTCCGACAACTCGTCGATCTCCGAATTCAACAGAGCCAGAAACACTCTCGCCTGCGCAACATCGGACTCTTCTGCCGCGGACACAGCCATTATGAAGCGACCAGCGAGGAAAGTTTCTCACCCGCCATGCGCTCGACGAGCAGAGGAACAAAATCACGCACCTTGTGACCGTCGAAATGAGCATGAGCAGACGCAACAGCGTCCGCAACGACATCAGCCGATATCGACGGATACTTCACCGACAACCGCGTCACCGCATGAGCGATCAGTCGTTCTTCCTCTTCGGTTTTCATCGGTAAATACTGCGCCCCACCTGCCCATAGTTCAACAGGAGACGACTATCGACTACGCGCAACGATCAGCACCTAGTCACGCTGCGCTGCCACGAGCCGAAACCGACCGCCGAGGTCGCCCCACACCGGCGACGGGTGCGCGGAACCGGGATGCGATCCTCACGCAATCTCTCACCCTGAAACCATGAGCACCGTCCCGTCGTCGTGACCGAACACGGCCGCAACGCCGCGTTCTGCGACCTGATGGCGCGCACCGGCCTCCGGTTGGGGGTGTACAGCCGGAGATATTTACCCGGTTCGATCACGTCTCCGACTGCCGCCACGGACGGCACAGCGCTCTGCCGATCGCGGATCGGCTAGAGGGACACGTCAGGGACTGTCCATCTGAGGGCCTTGTTGGTCTTCGTGTGTAGTGGGCGCGGTCGCCGCCGAGGCGTTGTGTCGGGGGGTCAGGAAGTGGTCGATGTCGACGATGAGGAACAGTGCGGTGGCGGTAGTGACCACGTGGGCGTGGTTGTTTTCGATGGTGGCTCGCAGGTGTAGTTTGCGGCCTGCGCGGGAGTGGATGTGAGAGCGGAGGGTGTAGGGGGTGTCGAGCAGGACCGGGGCGAGGTAGTCGATAGCGAGGTGGCGGGTGACGGCGAGCTCTCCCACGGTGTAGAGCAGAAACCCGAACAAGTCGTCGAGGACGGTGGCGACCGCGCCCCCGTGGGCAATCGCTGGGGCGCCGACATGGCGGGAATCGAAGCTGTGGTGGGCGTAGACGCCGTGTGCGTCGCGTCGGACGCGCAACTGGTGGCCGTGAGGGTTAGCCGGTCCGCAACCAAGGCAGTGGGGGTGGTGAGGCGGCAGGTCGACGTGTTCAGGCGGCGCCACAGCGAAGGTACGGATCCAGTCCTCGGCCTCGAAAGGTTCGGGGCCGGCGGTCTCGGGTGTGTTGGTGTTGGGTGTGTGCTCGGTCATGGACGCCTTCCGTAGGTGTCCTCACCATTAGCAATGAGGATGTCGCAGTGGGCTTTGTGGGCAAGCTCGGCCGGCGAGGTGAATAGCAGCCGGGCCAGTGGTGACCGGTGGGGGTTCGCGGTGACGATGAGGTCGTCGGCGGTCGGGCCGGCTAGGTGAAACAGTGCGCGGACGGTGGGCTCGGGCAGGATGCGAGTTTCGATGTCGACGGCGCCGTGGGCGATCGCATGTTGGTGCGCGGTGCGCAGGATGGCGTCGGTGGGTGTGGTAGCTCGCAGCCGGTCGACGTCAGTACCGAGTGCGCGTTCGTCGATGTCGTGACGGGCGCAGATGATCAGGAGTCGGGCGTGGGTGACGTGAGCCAGCTCGGCGGCGTGGTCGACCACGCGGTAGGAGTAGTCGGATCCGTCGGTGTCGACGAGGATCGTGCGATAGGCCGTCATGATGGGGCCTCTTTCACGAGAAGGGGGTGTTCGAGCGGGGAGGGGTGTTCGTGTGAGTGCGTGACGCGCGGGAGCGGCGGGTGGTGGGGCCGGGAGAGAGGACTGCCAGCACGATCGCCCCGGCGGCGGTGAGGGCGGCCAGCGTGAGCGCGGCCTGGCTGCTGCCGTGCACGAACGCTGCCTTGGCGAACTCGGCCAGCGGTTGGGCCGCCGGTCCGGCCTGGTCAGCGACCTGCAGAGCAGCGGCCAGGGAATCGGCGACCGGGCCGCGGGCGGGCTCGGGAAGCTGGGGCAGAGCGGGCTGGATGTGGTGGGTATAGCCTGCGGCGAGCACGCTGCCAGCCACGGCGATCCCGATCGCGGCGCCGATCTCGCGGGCAGCGTCGTTGACCGCGGCGGCGACCCCCTGTTTGGCCGCAGGGGTGTCGGCGACGATGGCGTAGGTCGCCGGGGCGGTGCACAATCCCAGACCCGCGCTCATGATCAGCAGCGGCCACAGCAGGCCGGGATAGTCCGCGGCCACGGTCAACCGGCTTACCAGCACCAGTCCGGCAGCGATGGCAAGCAGTCCTGAGACGGTCATCACTTTCAACCCGACGAGGCTCGACAACCACGGTGCGATTACCGAGATCACGACCAGCGGCACCACCATCGGCGCCAACGCCAGTGCCGAGGCCAGCGGCCCATAGCCGAGGATCAGCTGCAGGTACTGCACCAACAGCAGGAACACTCCGAAGGTAACCAGGAACTGGATGGTCACCGACAGCGAGCCGGCCCCGAAACCGCGGCGGGCGAACAACCGCACGTCCAGTAGTGGCGCAGAAGACCGCAGCTCTACGATCACAAACACCACCGCTGCCAGGAGACCGACCCCGGCGATAGCGGCGACGAGCTGGTCGGCCCAGCCCCGCGCGGGAACCTCGATCGCGGCGAACACGATCGCCGCGATCGCGACGGCCACCACCGCCGCACCCACCCAGTCCACCGGGGGATGCTCGCTCTCTCGGGACTCGGCGATAGTGCACGCCAACCCCGCCAGCACCACCCCCGCCACGGTCAACCCGACGAACACCGAAGGCCATGACCACCGCTCGAGCAGTACCCCGGCGCCGAGGATGCCCAGCACTGCCCCTGACCCCGCAACTCCGGCCCACACCCCCACCGCCCGGCCACGATGGGCAGCGGCGAACCCCGCGGTCAGGATCGACAGCGTCGAAGGCATCACCAGCGCCGCGCCCACCCCGGCCAGCGCGCGCGCTGCGATCAGCCACACCGGGTCGGCCAGCAGCAGCGGCAGCGCCGACGCGACCGAGAACACCGCCAGCCCCGTGACCAGCACACCGCGACGCCCGTAACGGTCACCGATTGCTCCGGCAGGCAGCACAAGACACGCCAGCACCAGCGTGTAACCGTCGACGATCCAGGTCAACTGGGCTTGCGTCGCCCCGGTCTCGACCGCGATCTGCGGCAACGCCGAGTACAACGCCGCCATGGCCGCGACCACCAGCGCCACCGCCAGGCACGACACCGTCAGCATCCACCACTCGGCCCTGGTCCACCCGTCGATCTCAACAGCGCCCGTCCCAGGTGTGTCCACCGGCGCCTCCCAACTCAAAGACCAACAGTCTCGGTACGAGACCATTCGTATCATAGTGGTGGGGGCTCGGGATAGAGTCGACACATACGCCCAGGGCTGAACGAGACGAATCGGAGGAGCGCGCTCCCATGACCGCCCCGGACCACGCCACGACCGACTCACTCACCGCAGTCGACGAGCAGGCCGATCCGCGGCTAGCACGCTCACGCAACCGGTTACTCGACGCGGCCGCGCCCAACTTCGGGGGTGTCTTGACGTGCCCAAGCAGGCGTTCTCGAACAAAGGTGGTCGGCTGGCGCTCCGGCCCGCGGCCACAACTGCCGCAGCACCTGCCTTCAATCCGGAAAATCTAGGTTCCCATGCGGAGCTGTCACTTCCGAGAAAGATGATCATGCCCGAGCACATGCCCATGCCCACACAGCAGGCATAACCCCTCGCTTTGGCTGCAAAGTGCCCACGTCGACGCGGATTCCACCACTGATCACGCCGTTGCGGTGACCCCGAGACTCAGGAAGATCCTGTCGGACCGAAATCTTGGTCGGCCCCTGGAGTACCACTGATCTCATGCACTGGGAACGGCCCCACACTGATTTACCGCATCCGCCAGCCCCCTCAACCCGCCGGAGACCGGGCGGCTCAGCGTCATGGATGCCGGAACTCGTTCGGAGAACGGCCGGTCCATCGCTTGAAGGCGTGTGAGAAGTTGGTGAGGTCACTGTATCCGAGCTCCGTGGCGACCTCAGTCACCGACATTGATCGGTCGAGTAGCCGCAGCATCGCACGCTCGCGCAGGAATGACTGGCGCAACTCGCGGAAAGTGGTCCCCTCTTCGGAGAGGCGCCGCTTGAGTGTGCTGACGGATATCGACAACTCGCGTGCGACCCAGTGGATACTCCCCTGTGCGGGCTCCTTCTCCAGCAGCCGTCTCGTCTTCTCCGAAAACGACGTGGTCCTGCCCCGCTGGTCGAGAGTTCGCTGCAGATCGCCGATGGCGAGTCGGTATGTGAGGGGATCGGAGAACCGGCAAACCTCGTTAAGCGTGTCCGCGGGAACATGAAGGAAGGACATCGGAGCGCCGAAAAACAGGCGCCCGGCTATTAAGTCCTCATGATTGGACAGGAGGGGCGGCACCGGCCAACTCAAGTGGAGTGTGACGGTAGGCATGTCGCCGGCGAGCATGTCAAGCAGTCGCAGTAGCGCCGACCCGCAGTAGGCGACGACCAGGCAGTCCAGGGCCGGATCGCTTGTGTGTGCGGTGAACCCGATGGTGAGGCCGTGGTCACTTGGATGGAACTGTGGACTGAGAGCTGTCGAGATCAACGGCAGATAGGTGAGCAACTCCACGATCTCGGCTACCGAGCCTGCGCTGACCAGCGGAGAACTCAACGGGCCGAAGGACGTCAACTGGGCCTGTTCAGCGAACGCAAAGCCGAGCAGTGTTGCCTGGTCGACGTCGAGTTCGGGGTAGACCTCCCGAAACCACCGTATGGGGGCCTGAACGTCGCGCTGAATCAGCGTCGCCTCGTCGGTTCCTTCGCGAGACATGATGTTGCGAAGCCGCGCGACGGCGTCTGGGTCGAATGCTTGGCGCTCGAGCAATTGCACGAACAGGAGCGGGGGCACACCCTCGTCATCGAGGATCATTGGTTCACCAGATCCCTTTGAGCCGAATTCACAAGTTTTTGACTCCGCAGAACATAGCCGTAGCGGTCATCCCCGACGACACTTTGATCAAGTTCCCAAGGCGAGGACAACGTATCAGGAGTTGGTTATGGCAGTTGTCACCTTTGTCTCACACGACGGCAAGAAGCACGAGGTCCCTTTCCAAGAAGGACAGTCGCTGATGCAGGTCGCGACCAACAATGCAGTGCCCGGCATCGACGGCGACTGCGGAGGCGAGGCCGCGTGCGGCACCTGCCATGTGATCGTCGATCCGCAGTGGTCCGAGGAGGTGGGCCTCTCCGGCTCCGACGAGGAGGAGATGCTCGCGATGAACCCTGAGCGTCAACCGACCTCTCGACTGTCCTGCCAGATTCCGGTCTCCGAGGCGTGGGACGGCCTGACCGTCCTAATGCCTGAGTTTCAGATGTGACGACGAGAGAGACGATAAGACGCAATGAAGTTTTCTGAGGCAATCGCCGCTAAGGTTCAGTCGACTATCCCGATGGAGCGGCAGATCCAGGGCGCACAACTGTACGACAAGACGCGGCGATGGGTGACCGGAGCGAACGGAGAGAGGCTTTTCATCGAGAGCCCCATCCCTCCTGTGGAGGACGTCGAACTCGCCGACATCGACCTCAGCAACCCTTTCCTCTATCGCCAGGGGCGCTGGCAGTCGTACTTCGAGCGCGTACGCAACGAGGCTCCGGTCCACTACCAGCCTAACAGTCCGTTCGGGCCGTTCTGGTCCGTCACAAGGCATGCCGACATCATGGCCGTCGACAAGAACCACGAGGTCTTCTCCGCCGAGCCGTTGATCGTCATCGGGGTTCCACCTCGTTTTCTTGATATCGAGATGTTCATAGCGATGGATCCGCCACGACACGACGCGCAGCGGGCCGCTGTCCAAGGCGTGGTCGCACCGAAGAACCTGCGTGAGATGGAGGGTCTGATTCGATCGCGCGTCCAGGAGGTGCTGGACAACCTGCCCGTGGATCAGCCGTTCGACTGGGTCCAGAACGTCTCGGTCGAGTTGACCGCTCGGATGCTTGCGACCCTCCTGGACTTTCCCTACGAGCAGCGCCGCAAGCTCGCTTACTGGTCTGATCTCGCATCCTCGATGGAGCAAGCCAACGGCGGCCCCTCGGACAATGACGAGGTGTTCCGCGGCATGCGCGACATGGCGCGAGGTCTCAGCACTCTCTGGCGCGACAAGGCTGCCCGGACAGCTGCCGGGGAGGAACCCGGATTCGACTTGATCACCCTGTTGCAGAGCAACGAAGACACCAAGGATCTGATCGACCGACCGATGGAGTTCCTGGGCAACCTTGTGTTGCTGATCGTCGGAGGCAACGACACGACGCGGAACTCGATGAGCGGCGGTGTTCTCGCGTTGAACCGGTTCCCTGACCAGTTCGAGAAGCTGAAGGCGAACCCTGACCTGATCCCCAATATGGTCTCGGAGATCATTCGGTGGCAAACACCGTTGGCCTACATGCGCCGGATCGCCAAGGCCGACACCGTGCTGAACGGGCAGTTCATCCGCAAGGGCGACAAGGTAGTGATGTGGTACGCCTCAGGCAACCGTGATGAGCGGATGTTCGATCGGCCCGACGACTTCATCATCGACCGGGCCAACGCTCGCAACCACATCTCCTTCGGCTTCGGTGTCCACCGCTGCATGGGCAACCGACTGGCGGAATTACAGCTGCGGATTCTCTGGGAAGAGTTGCTTTCTCGCTTCGAAAAGATCGAGGTCGTCGGCGAGCCCGAGTATGTGCAGTCCAACTTTGTCAGGGGCATCAGCAAGATGATGGTCCGTCTCACCCCGAAATCCGACGTATGACCTTACATCGGGCCCTCGTCGTCGGGGCCAGCCATGCCGGAGCCCAACTCGCGGCCAGTCTTCGACAGGAAGGGTGGACCGGCGAGATCGTTCTCATCGGCGATGAGTCGACGTTGCCCTACCAACGCCCTCCTTTGTCGAAGGCGTACCTGGCCGGGAAGAGCACACTCGACGAGCTTGCGATCCGCAATGCCGATTTCTATAGCAAGCAGGGAATCCAAGTCCTGAATGCGACGGTGGAGGCGATCGACCGCTCGGGTGGTCATCTCTCACTGAGTACCGGCGGCGCACTAGCTTACGACCAGCTTGCGCTGTGCACTGGCGCCCGCCCTCGGCGACTCCCCACCCCGGGAGCCAACTTGGCCGGAGTCTACTACTTACGCACAGTCGCAGACGTCGAGATGATCCGAGTGGCCGCCCACGCAGGACGTCGGGCAGTGATCATCGGCGGCGGTTACATCGGACTGGAGACGGCTGCCTCGTTGCGTGCACTGGGGCTGGAGGTCACCGTGCTCGAGGCGACTGGGCGCGTCCTTGAGCGGGTCACTGCCCCCGAAGTATCAGCGTTCTTCGACCGTATTCACCGGCAGGAGGGCGTGAAAATCCGGACGGGTGTGCTGGTCGAGGTTCTGTCCGGCGAGGACAGGGTCCGTGAAGTAGTTCTGTCCGGTGGCGAGTCAATTCCCGCTGACCTCGTCATTGTCGGCATCGGCGTTGAGCCGAACACCGATCTTGCCGCCGCCGCAGGTCTGGTCATTGATAACGGCGTCGTGATCGACGACCAGGCCCGGACCAGCGACCCCGACATCGTGGCCGCCGGGGATTGCGCAAGCCACAGCATGGCTCGCTACAGCCGCCCTCTACGCCTGGAGTCTGTGCCGAGCGCGCACGAGCAAGCCAAGGTCGCTGCCGCGACGGTGTGTGGGAAGTCCAAGAAGATAGCGGCGCTTCCATGGTTCTGGTCGGATCAATATGATCTCAAGCTCCAGATCGCCGGTCTGAACACCGGTTACGACGAAGTCATCCTCAGCGGAGACCCGACCCGAGACCGCGACTTCACCTGCTTCTACCTCCGTGAGGGAGAGCTTATTGGCGCCGACTGCATCAACCGCCCCCGTGACTTCATGTTCAGCAAGCGGGTAATCACGCAGCAACTCCCCATCGACCGAACTGAACTGGCGCTTGCCAGCTCCGCCTGAGATGACGGGTCTTCGGGCGATGGGTACGAAATGGTGAGTGCGGGCTGCGTTTCGGAAAGGAACACAAGTGACGAACATTATCCATCTCCCGCTGGCGAAGGGTCGTGAGCGACTCTCGTCGGTCCTCATGGTGCCACTGCCGAGTCGGGTCGACGCGGCCCTGCTCGGGGCCAGTGACCGGTGGCCTGTCCGAGAGCTCGCCCCGCCCCCGGCGGGGTCAGGCCTCAAACCGGTCTTAGGGACCGCTGGCATGCCTCTGCTCGGTCACACCCTGGACTACATCCGGTTCGGATCTAACTTCTCCCGGGCCAGGTACCAGCGGCTAGGACCTGTGTCGTGGATGGGCGCCTTCGGCACGAAAATAGTGGCGGTTGCCGGACCGGATGCCATACAGGAGGTGCTGACCACCAAGGCGAAGTCGTTCTCCCAGGACGGGTGGACCTATCTCATCGATGCCTTTTTTCATCGGGGCCTGATGTTGATGAGCTTCGACGAACACAGGATGCATCGGCGGATCATGCAGGAGGCGTTCACCCGCGACCGACTCGCCGGCTACGTCGACCAGCTCGGCCCGACGCTGGAGGCCAGCATCCCAGGGTGGACAGCGGGACAATCCACCACGCGCATCTACCCGCTGCTGAAGGCACTAACTCTCGACGTCGCCACGAAGGTCTTCATGGCAGGTCGGGGGGGTAGCGAGGATACCGATGCCATCAACGACGCCTTCGTGGCCACCGTGCGTGCGGCCAGCTCGATCATCCGTTTCCCGTTACCGGGGACTCGTTGGCGAGCGGGAGTCCGTGGGCGCGCGCTCTTGGAGGACTACTTCACCCGGCACCTGCCGGCGGCTCGAAGTGGCCAAGGAGGCGACCTCTTTGCGGGGCTGTGCCATGCGCGCACGGCCGACGGTGAGGCGTTCACCGATGAGGACGTCGTTAGCCACATGATCTTCTTGATGATGGCGGCCCACGACACATCGACCATCACCACCACCGCTGCCGCCTACTTCCTCGCCAAGCACCCGGCCTGGCAGGAACGGGCGCGGGCCGAGTCCGACCGACTCGGTGGACGCCGCCCGGACATCGACGACCTGGACTCACTGGAGACTCTCGACCTGGTGATCAAGGAGACACTCCGTCTGGTGGCGCCCGTGCCCATCGTGATGCGCAAGACGGTCGAAGACGTGGATATCGCCGGCCACCACATCCCGGCGGACACCCTGGTGGCCGTGGCTCCGTCGGTGAACCACTTCGACGAGTCGTGCTGGACCGACCCCGACACCTTTGACCCTGACCGCTTCAGCGAACCGCGGCGTGAGGACCAGAATCACCGCCTCGGGTGGATCCCCTTCGGAGGAGGGGTACACAAGTGCATCGGTCTGCACTTCGGCACCCTCGAAGTCAAGGCGATTCTGCACCACATGCTACGCACCTACACCTGGACGGTCCCCGATCAGTATGAAGCGAGGTGGGACAACACCTCGCTCCCCATTCCGGTCGACGGGTTGCCGATAACTCTGGAGCGCAGATGAATAAGGCACCGCTGGCGCACTCGTGGGCGACCGACTTCCTCGACATCGAGCACGAGTCCGTCCGGGCGTTCACCGCCGCCGCGGTTGGGGATGCGGGCACCGACCGGGACAAGGCGAAGCGCCTCTTCGCCGCCGTCCGCGACCAGATCCGGTACGACCCCTACACGGTGTCGGACGATCCCGCCCATTATCGAGCAAGCTTCGTCCTCGAGACCGGGCGCGCCTATTGCGTCCCGAAGGCGGTGCTCTTGACCGCGGTGTGCCGTGCGGCAGGGATTCCGGCGCTACTGGGGTTTGCCGACGTCCGAAATCATTTGCAGACCGAAGCGTTGCGAGCGCTCATGGGCGGCACAGACCTGTTCGTCTATCACGGCTACAGCCATCTCTACGTCAACGGCCGGTGGATGAAGGCGACCCCGGCGTTCAACACCGAGTTGTGTGCCCGTTTCGGGGTGCCGCCGGTGGATTTCGACGGCGAGCACGACGCCCTCCTGCACGCCTTCGCCGCCGACGGAGCCCTGCACATGGAGTATGTCCGCGAGCGCGGCGTCTTCGACGACCTGCCTTTGAACACGATCTTGACCGAGCTTCGGCATACCTATGGACAGCGAATCTTTGAGCGCACCCCCGTGCTCGCTGACGCTTTCACCGACACACCCGACAGATGCACCCAGCCCGACGGGATCGCCCGCGGGCTCCACTCACTCCCGGAGGCCCGATGAGCACGGCGACCACAGCGGATGCCCTGGACGTACGCAACCCCGCCGACGGCCGGCTGGTCGCAACCGTCCCCATCGATACCCGCGAGACCGTGAACAGCATCGCGGCCGATCTCCGCCGCGCTCAGCTCGGGTGGGCTCAGGCAAGCCCGCGGCAACGCTCCCGATGGTTGCATCGCTGGCGAGACTGGATCCTGGCTCACACCGACGAACTCACCGATCTGCTGCAAGCCGAAACAGGCAAGGTGCGCCCCGACGCCCTGGTTGAGACGACAGCATCGTGCGAGTTCATCACCTACTACGCAAACCATGCCGAGAAGTTTCTCGCTGACGAGCAAGTCCGATCCGCAGGTCTGCTAAGTCTGCCGAAACGGTTGTCCAAGACCTACCACCCGTACCCGGTTGTCGGGCTCATCACACCGTGGAACTTCCCGATCACCCTCTTCCTCATGGATGCAGCTCCTGCGCTGGCTGCCGGATGCGCAGTCCTGGCGAAGTCCTCGGAAGAGACGCCACTGACCTGTGCACGAGTCGTCGAGGGCTGGCACGAGATCGGCGCCCCACCGGTTTTGGCGCATGTTGTGGGTGCTAGCGAAGCAGGTGCTGCGGTCGTGGACGCCGCTGACTTCGTTCAGTTCACGGGCTCGACAGCCACCGGGAGGACAATCGCGATCCGCTGTGCCGAGCAATTGAAGCCTGTGAGCTTGGAGTTAGGCGGTAAAGATCCGGCGATCGTGCTGGAGGACGCCGACCTTGCTCGTGCTGTGGAGGGGATCGCGTGGGGCGGTCTGTTCAACGCGGGGCAGGTCTGCATCTCAGTCGAGCGGGTGTATGTGGTCTCTGAGATCTACGACGAGTTCGTGGCCCGGCTGGCTCAACGAGTACGGTCACTTACCCAAGGTGCCGCGGCAGGTGACGACGTAGGTGCGATGGTCACGGCGAGACAGGTCGAGATAGCCGATCGCCACGTCAGCCAGGCAGTGGCGGCAGGTGCGCAGGTACTGGCCGGCGGAACCCTAAGCGCGGTCGGGAACTACTACGCTCCAACCGTTGTGGTCGGCGTCGACCACACAATGGCCTGCATGACCGAGGAGACCTTCGGCCCCACGATCCCTGTGATGCGTGTCGCGGACGAGGACGAGGCCATCCACCTGGCTAACGACTCGGCGTTCGGCTTGTCTGCCACAGTGTGGACCCGCGACCATGCTCGTGCGCGGCGTATCGCACAACGTCTGGACGCGGGTGCAGTCAACATCAACGACGTCTTCAGCAACCTCTTCGCCACCACACTGCCGCACAGTGGATGGAAGGCCTCAGGTATCGGTGCGCGACTAGGCGGCGCCTACGGACTTCACAAATACTGCCGGGTCCAGTCCGTGACCGAGCCGCGGATCCCTGTCCTGACACGAGAACTCACGTGGTACCCGTACACCTCCCGACGTACGGCCATCGCCGAAAAAGTATTGCGTGCAGCAGCCGGTCGCGGTCTACGACAACGCCTCGGCCTGAACAAGGAGCACAGCAAGTGACGACACACAATCCCCATACCGCCGCGAAAACAGTGGCGATCACCGGGGGAGCCCGCGGCATCGGCTACCAGACCGCGAAGGAGCTGATCCGACGAGGTCACCGCGTGGCCATCGGCGACATCGACGAGGCACGTGCTAAGGAGACCGCCGCCGAACTGGGGGTTAAGGTTGTCACCCGCCTCGATGTCACCGACCCTGACTCGTTCAAAGACTTTCTCGACCTAGTCGAGGGAGACCTCGGCCCCCTCGACGTGCTGATCAACAACGCGGGCATCATGCCCACCGGGCACACCCACGAGGAAGACGACGCGGTGACCCGGCGGCAGGTCGAGATCAACGTCCTGGGAGTCATCTTTGGGACCAAACTCGCCCTTCAACGGATGCTCCCTCGTCGTACTGGACACATCATCAACACCGCATCACTGGCCGGCGAGCTCGCCGTCCCCGGTCTGGCGACCTACTGCGGCACCAAATTCGCGGTCATCGGATTCACGGAGGCGGCGCGACTGGAATACCGCAAGTCAGGCGTGCGGCTGTCCACAGTGCGGCCCACGTTCACCAACACCGAACTCGTTGCTGGGACAGCAGGAGCCAAGGGACTGCGCAATGCAGAGCCCGAGGAAATCGCTCGAGTGACAGCCGAACTGATCGAGAAACCGCGGCCCTTCGTGCGCGTCACTCGCCTCGCAGGGAGCATGGTCGCAGCGATGAAGTTCGTCCCCGAACGGCTCGCCACCAGGCTCGGATCGGCCCTGGACACAGACTCTGTATTCCTCGACGACGTGGACATGGGGGCACGTCAGGCCTACCTGGACAGAATTCGGAACAACTGACCTGGTCTTCGAACCCACCACCCAAAAAAGGAAGATACATGCCCCGCAAGATCCTGATCAAGGACTACCCCCATCAGATCGGGGGGCACTGTGGTTCTGGCGCAATGCGGGATCTTCTGCACTGGCATGGACTGGGGTGGGAAGGGCCACCCGATGAAGGTCTGGTGTTCGCACTCGGCGGCTCGCTGGGGCTAGCGTACCTCCGATCGAATGACCTGGTTCCACCATTGTATTTGGTGGGACGAGGGGCCGACTTCGAAATCGATCTACCCCGCCGGCTAGGCGGACAGGTCCACGTTCTCACCACCGACGATCCCAGTGAGGGATGGTCTTGGGTTCTCGACGAGATCGACGCAGGCAGACCCAGCCTGGTGTGGGGCGACATAGCCGAGCTACCGTACCTGCAGGTCCAGTTGCAGATGAGTCGCCACGACATCGTGGTGATCGGTTACGACGAAGCTAAGGGGATTGCCTTCGTCGTAGACAATGATCGCGCCGAGGTGCAGGAAGTCCCGCTCGATTCGCTGGCTCGGGCGCGTTCCTCGACGTCCTTCCCTCAACCGACGCGCCACTGTACATACCGCATCACCTGGCCGAGCGCGCTGCCAGACATGGCAACAGTGGCGGCAGAGGCATTTCGCCAATCCGCGGCCAACATGCGCCACCCGTCACAGCCGGGGATCGTTGATCTCACGACCATGGAGGCCGGGGCCGAGGGGCTAGCTGCAGTCGAGCAGTTGGCGGCCGACCTTCGAGCCTGGGCAGACCTTCCGACAAGAGATCTTGAGATCTTCCTGTTCAGTCTGGGCGCTTTCATCGAGAAGGCGGGCACCGGCGGCGGCCTATTCCGCCGGTTGCTCGCCGATGGCTGCGCGGATGTCGCACGCCTGACCGGTGATCTAGCCACCGCCGACCTCGCCGTCGCCGCCAGCCGTTGTGCGCAGGCATGGACCGAAACTGCACGTGCCGGGACCCAACGCGACATTGATGCGCGCGCTCGCTTAGCGGCGGTGGTCACGGCGGCTAGCCGACTACCAGAACTCGAGTCGAACCTGGTCGAGTCCCTGGAATTGGCTTCAACCTCACTTACGGCTGCAGGTCTCTGACAGCCCGCTGTTAACCAGGACGCCCGGTGAATTGATCTGCGGATCGCTGTTCGTTCGCAGGCACTATCGAATGAAGGAATGGTATGCAGAGCACGATGATGAACTTTCCCTTGACAACTGCGGCGATTCTGCGCCACGGTTCGAGTGTGCATAGCTCGGCAACCGTACGGACCTTGCAGTCCGACGGGAGCGTTAAGGTCGGCACTTTCGCCGAAGTCGGACGGAGAGCCGCACAGTTGGCCAACGCATTGCGCGGTTGCGGGATCACAGGCGATGAGCGTGTTGCGACCTTTATGTGGAACAACCAGGAGCATGTTGAGGCCTACTGTGCGGTGCCCTCGATGGGCGCAGTGCTGCACACCCTGAACCTACGTCTCACCCCTGATCAACTTGTCTACATCGGCAACCACGCCGAGGATCAGGTCGTAATTCTCGATGGAAGCCTGCTGCCCTTGCTGGCCCCTGTACTGCTGCAGCTCACCAGCGTGCACACCGTCGTCGTGACCGGCGAAGTGGACCTTACCCCGCTGCACCGTGACGGGGTCAGGGTCGTGGGGTACGAGGAGTTCCTCGCCTCTCAGTCCGATACGTTCGACTGGCCTGATCTCGATGAGCAGTCCGCAGCCGCTATGTGTTATACCTCGGGTACCACCGGCAACCCCAAAGGGGTCGCCTACAGCCACCGGTCGACGTACTTGCATTCGATGGCGGCCTGCGCCGCCGACGGACTGCGAGTCAGCTGCGATGATCGGATCCTTGCCATCGTGCCGATGTTCCACGCCAACGCTTGGGGACTAGTCTATGCCGCCCTTATGTCGGGCGCCGACCTACTCATGCCTGACAGGTTCCTGCAGGCTGAGCCGCTGGTGCGGCTCATCGACGCGCAGAGGCCGACCGTCGCGGGCGCAGTTCCGACGATCTGGAATGACGTCTTAAACTTCTTGGAGGCAAACTCCAGCTATGACATCTCCTCTCTCGGTCTGGTCGCCTGCGGTGGTTCCGCAGTACCCCTTCACCTGATGGAGGCCTTCGAGGAGAGGTACGGCGTGCAGGTCGTCCAGGCATGGGGAATGACCGAAACCTCGCCGCTGGCCGCCATCGCACGCCCACCGGTATCGCTCGATGTGCAGGAGCGCTGGCGCCTGCGCGCCACCCAAGGCCGCCCGGTTGCAGGGGTGGAGCTGAGGATTGTCGACGACGAGGGCAATAAGCTCCCGCACGACGGCGAAGCGGTCGGTGAGTTGCAAGCACGCGGGCCCTGGATTACCGGCTCGTACGTCGGCGAGGAGCATGACAGTGAGAAGTTTCAGGAAGGGTGGTTACGCACCGGCGACGTCGGGCGGATCGATGCACGCAATTTCGTGACGCTGACCGACCGCGCCAAGGACGTGATCAAGTCCGGCGGGGAGTGGATCTCCTCGGTCGAGCTCGAACTGCTGCTTGCCGGTCATCCAGACGTGCTCGAGGCATCTGTGATCGGAGTGCCGGACGAGAAGTGGCAAGAACGCCCCCTCGCGGTGATCGTTCCACGTGAGGGCCACGAGCCCACACCTGCTAATCTGCGCGACTTCCTCGACGGCAAGGTCGCCAAGTGGTGGCTGCCCGAGCGTTGGTGCTTCATCTCCGAGGTGCCCAAGACCTCAGTCGGCAAGTTCGACAAGAAGCGCCTACGCTCCCTGCACGCCGAAGGAGAGCTAGCTGTCATCGAAATCTAGGAAATTTTTTTCCAACCGGAGTTCTGAATAGGACGAGGCAGATGGAACGCGGGGCGGGAAGTTTTTCACGACACCGGCGTCCATCGCAGACTACGGCACTGGTGAAGGAGATGGGGTCGTGATCTCCCGTTGGGCGGGACACCTCGCCTGACCAACGTGGAGTTGAGCGAAGGGCTGCCACCGCACTCTCCGGAGTGCGCTCAGGTGTATTTGCATAACGGTCACACTCGAGACCGGCATTAAGCGCGGTTTCATCGACAGGAAGGTCGGACCATGGGCAAAGCTTCGGATGCGGTCGGGGGGTCGGTCGACCCAGACATGGAGGACTGGGTGCGCTCATTCCGGCCGCTGGAAGAATCTAGCTCGCCTGAGTTGCCACCCCACCACCCCAACTGTCTTGGGTGCGGGCCGACGAACCCGCACGGGCATTACCTGTCGGTACGGCGTTGCCGAGACGGCGTCGTTGCTCACCACCTCTTCGACCAACGTCACGTAGGGGCGCCCAGGATAGCACACGGCGGCGCGGTGGCGACCGTAATCGACGATCTTTTCGGTTTCCTGCTCTACACGGTCGGAGAACTCGGCGTGACGCGCCGTCTCGAACTCGACTACCTCGCGCCGGTTCTGCTTGCCACGCCTTACACCCTGCACGCCGATACACGGTCTCGCGATGGCCGGAAATTGAATCTCGCGGCCAGGATCGAGGATATAGAGGGTCGATCGGTCACCACGGCGACCGCCCTGTTCATCCTGGTCGACGTCGAACATTTCCTGCAGTCACAGGCGAATACTAAGAGGCAAGCATGAATGTACCGACCGAGAGGGAACTGCTCCTGGACGCCTTACTCACCGATCACGGCGCAGCCGGACCTTACGAAGCGTTCCGACGGCTGCGAGAGACGCGCCCCGTCTTGGTTACGCGATCGGGGGTGCTGGTATTGAGTCGCTACGACGATTGCGCGGCGGCGCTCCGCGACCGCAGACTCGGCAAGGCCGACGAGTCGCTGGGCTTCGGCTTGTCCGAGATCCCTGACGAGCTGCAACGTCGGGCCATGCATCGATTCCGGCGCACCATGCTGTTCCGTAACCCCCCTGACCATCACCGGCTGCGTCGACTGGTGGCCGACGTGTTCACCCCTCGACACATTGACGAGTTGCGCAGCCGCATCATCACACAGATCCATCACCTACTTAACGTCATGGAGGTACAGGTCTTCGTCGACATCATCACCGATCTGGCGCTCCCGCTGCCTGTGAATGTGATAGGCGAACTTCTGGGAGTTCCCGCGGCCGATCGGGCAGTTGCCGCGCCATTGGTGCGTGCCCTGCTCGCCTCACTGGAACCCGGAGCCAATGTTGAGGCTCTGACCGCCGCCTGTGAAGCCGAGAACCAACTTGCCATGTATTTCGCTGACCTGTTGGCGGTCAAACGCGCCCGCCCCGCCGATGACCTACTCAGCCGACTCGCCGTCGCGCACGGCGACGACATCCTGGATGACGACGAATGCGTCGGCACCGCGATTCTGTTGTTCGCCGCAGGGTTCGAAACCACCACAAACCTCATCGGCAACGGTGTCGCCGCGCTGCTCGCTCACCCCGACCAAATGCGCGAACTGGGTGCCAGGCCCGACTTGGCGAGCAATACCGTCGAAGAATTGTTGCGTTACGACTCCCCCGTCCAGACCAACGGGCGCACGGTGCTCGAGCCGACACGGCTGGCAGGAGTCGATCTACATCCCGGTCAGATCGTATTGACCTTGCTCGGGGCGGCCAACAGAGATCCGGACCGATTTTGTGACCCGGATAAGCTCGACATCACCCGAACCGGAGTCCCACCGTTGTCGTTCGGCGCCGGCATTCACTTCTGTCTCGGCGCGCCGCTGGCCCGGCTCGAAGGATCCCTACTGTTCCCGATCCTGGTGGCTCGTTTTCCCGGTCTCCAGCTCGTCGAACAGCCTCGCTGGCGTACCGGGCTGTCCTTCCGCGGGCTATCGAGTTTAAAGGTGGCAACCAGATGAGCCCTCCCCTACCCCCCACCAGAAGGGCTCGAAGTCTCGGGAGTTGAACCCGACCGAACCACCTCGCGGTAAACGGCGCATCGCACTGTGCTGCAGCCGCCCGCGCCGGATCGCCCCAGGCGTGCGGAGGCACCGAACGACCGAAGAGTTGCCGGACGGAACAGTCGGACGCCTCTCGGTGGACGCTGCATCGATGCCGTGTCGTTACTCGGCAACAGACCCTGATCCCTGCCCCACGCCGACAACAATTCAGCCCGCCGACGGAAGCCCTCGATGTTTCGCGGTCACCATTTTCGGCTCGACGGCCGCGTCGTGTGCGCTATCGGGCCGGGAGGTGCGTTGAGTGAGAAGACTCCCGCTCGTGGTAATCATGGCGGGGGCGAGTGCGCCGACCGGTCGGACGAACGACCGACCGGATGCTGCGGTGCAGGCCGAGCGCGCGAAGACGCGACAGACTCGGCACGGTTTCACGACAGAGAGGTCCGACCATGAAAAGAATTCCGGACGAGGTCAGCGGGTCGGCCGGCCCCGCTGTCGAGAACTGGGCGCGCTCGTTCTGGAGCACGACTTCCGAGTCGCCTGATCTACCGCCCCACCACCCCGACTGTCTTGGTTGTGGGCCGGAGAACCCGCACGGCCACGCCCTGTCGGTCCAGCGTGACGAGAACGGCGTGGTAGCTCACCATGTGTTCGATCAACGTCATGTCGGGGCACCCGGGATAGCACACGGCGGCGCGGTGGCGACCGTTCTCGACGATCTGTTCGGCTTCCTGCTTTACACAGTGGGTGAGCTCGCCGTGACGCGGCGTCTCGAGCTCGACTACCTAGCGCCGGTTCTGCTCGGCACTCCATACGTGTTGCGTGCTGCCGTTCGGTCTCGTGATGGGCGCAAACTGGATCTCACGGCCACGATGGACGATGCGCAGGGCAGCTCCGTAGCCACCGCTACTGCCCTGTTCGTGGTGGTCGAGGTCGAACACTTCATGCAGTCCCAAGCCCGAGCCCAACTCCGGGCCACAGACACGAATCACACCGAAGAATAGACACCCTGGCCGACCTTCACCGACGTCCATCACCCGCGGTGGCTGTCGTACGGCTGCGTCTACCTGGCGCAAAGACGGCGAGGACGAGTGCCCCAGCGGCGGTCAGCGCCGCCAACGACAGCGTCGCCTGACCACTTCCGTGTACGAATGCGGCTCTGGCGAACTCGGCCAGCGGCTGACCAGCTGGTCCTGCGCGGTCGGCGACCTGCAACGCGGCGGCCAGAGAATCGGCCACCGGACCACGGGCAGGCTCGGGTAGCTGGGGCAGAGCCGGCTGAATGTGCTGAACGTAACCGGCCGCGAGCACGCTACCGGCTACCGCAATCCCAATCGCGGCACCGATTTCGCGAGCTGCGTCGTTGACCGCGGCAGCCACCCCGTGCTTGGCCTCAGGAGTGTCCGAGACGATGGCGAAAGTCGCAGGGGCGGTACACAACCCCAAACCCGCGCTCATGATGAGCAAGGGCCACAGCAGGTCAGGGTAAGTCGCCGCGACGGTCAGTCTGCTCACCATCACCAGTCCCGCCGCGATGGTGAGCAGACCTACAGTGGTCATCACCCGCAGCCCAACAATGTTCGACAGCCAGGGTGCAATCACCGAGATCACGATGAGCGGCACGACCATAGGGGTCAACGCCAACGCGGCGGTGAGCGGTCCATAACCGAGAATCAACTGCAGATACTGCACCAACAACAAGAACACCCCGAAGGTCACCAGAAATTGGATACAGACAGACAGCGCGCCGGCACCGAAACCACGGCGGGCGAACAACCGGACATCGAGTAGGGGTGCCGAGGAACGTAGTTCTACGACGACGAACACCACAACCGCAAACAAGCCCACCGCAGTGCTGATGGCGACGAGCGAATCCGACCAGCCACGGGCCGGAACCTCGATCACAGCGAAGACGATCGCCCCGACCGCGACAACTACGGTCACCGCGCCCACCCAATCGACCGGTGGATGCTCCTGCTGGCGGGACTCCGCGATACTGCATGCCAACCCGGCCAGAACCGCTCCGGCGACGGTCAACCCGACGAACACCGAGGTCCACGACCACTGCTCGAGCAGCACTCCAGCCCCGAGGATGCCCAGGACCGCCCCGGATCCAGCAACCCCGGCCCACACACCTACAGCGCGACCGCGATGCGCCGGTGGAAATCCCGCGGTCAGTATCGACAGCGTCGAGGGCATGACCAGCGCCGCACCCGCCCCAGCCAACGCGCGAGCAGCGATCAGCCACGCCGGGTCGGCGAGAAACAAGGGCAATGCCGACGCGAAAGCGAACAACGCCAACCCCGCCACGAGCACCCCCCGGCGACCGTACCGGTCACCGATCGCACCGGCAGGCAGAACGAAGCACGCCAATACCAGCGTATAACCGTCGACTATCCAGGTCAGTTGAGCTTGCGTCGCCCTTGTCGCGACCGCGATCTGTGGCAACGCTGAATACAATGCCGCCATTGCGGCCACCACCAACGCGACTGCCATGCACGACACAATCAACATCCACCACTGGGCACCGCTCCATCGAGCGACGCTGGCAGAGTCGGATCTACGTTCGTTCAACGGCCAGCCTCCCAGTTTGAGACTGATCGTCTCGGTGCGAGACTATTAGTATCATAACTTTGCGGGTGTGACAGAATGGTCATGCTAGGACATGTTTTGTCAGTCAAAATGGAGCGGAGCCCGTTCATGGTCGACCCTCTCGTTGCGGCCGAGGGCCCGGCCGACCCCCGGCTGGCGCGCTCACGTAACCGGTTACTCGAAGCGGCGGGCCAGCTGCTAGCCACCGGCGGCGTCGAGGCGGTCACCGTGGAGGCGGTCACCCGCATGTCGAAGGTTGCACGTGCCACTCTGTACCGACACTTCGGAAGTACCACTGACCTGCTCGCTGCAACCTTCGAGCGACTACTACCCCCAGTCGACACCGATATCGATACCGGTCCGCTACGCGAACGTCTGATTTCGGTGCTCACCACCCAGGCCGACCTCATCGACCAAGCTCCGGTGCAGATGACCACGCTGGCCTGGCTGGCAATGGGACCCGTCAACAGCGGCGACGCCAGCCGGCGCGATCTCGATCCTGGCGCGGTGGTCTCGCTTCGGGCCCGTGTCATAGAGCAATACCGCAGGTCCCTGGATCAGATCCTGACGGCCCCTGACGCCCGCACTGTGCTCGGCGAGATCGACACCACCTTCGCCCTCATTCAGCTCCTCGGACCGATAGTGTTCGCTCGCCTCACAGGACTGCGCCACATCCACGCCGACGACTGCATCCAAATCGTCGACAACTTTCTCGCCGCCCATGCCGCAAGTGTCCGATCGAGCACTTCGCGCGACAACAGCCGTCCACGGCCGGCCGCGACGCTAGACCCGCAGCTCACCGACGGCCAGTAAAACTTGATGCGAAATTTGACCATCAATGCGCTATCCAGTCAGGGATCGCAGCGCTCACTGGATAAGGCCGGACGTGTGCTCAAGAACTCGGAGCTGCACTGCAGTGCACTTCTGACATCGTGCAGCCGTCTTCTGAAACTGACATTCACCTGGGGAAATTTCAGCGCCTTCCGTCCATTTTGTTGTCCGTTGAAAAAATCCGGTATGGCATAGTTTCTAACGGACAGTTTGTGTGCGGGACATCGTGAACGGTGACGATCGGGAGTGGAATGAAGATCGGCTACGCACGGGTCAGTACGGCGGCTCAAGATTCGTCGATTCAGGTCGAGCTTCTCGCCAAGGAGGGAGTCGACCGAGACCGGGTCTACGTCGATCACGGAATCAGTGGCCGGCAGACTCGACGGCCCGGGCTCGACAATGCGATCAACGCGGCCCGCGAAGGCGACGTCTTTTGCGTGACCAAACTCGACCGGCTCTCCCGGTCCGCGAAGGATCTCCACGAAACGGTGGGGCGACTGGCGGACAAGGGTGTTGCGTTGTCGATCGACGGGAAGATCTACGACCCGTCGGATCCGATGGGCAAAATGTTCATCGGAGTGCTCGGGCTGATGGCCGAATTCGAGTCAGACCTGATCCGAAGTCGGACCAGGGACGCAGTGGCAGCGGCTGCCGCGGCCGGCAAGATGAAAGGCCGTCAACATAAGCTCACGCCGGAAGAGCGTGCGTACCTGTTGCAGGTGCACGAAACCGGACAGTTCAAAATCGAAACTCTTTGCAAGAACACGGGTTTGAAGCGTTCGGCACTGTATTCGAATATTCAGCTTGCCCGAATTGAGCGCAATGACCACGATCGTAGGGCTTCGGAAACTGCTTGACATCGGCCTTGTCCGCACTCCACCCAAATACGTTCACAATTAGGTAGATTGGGTGACGGTTCTATTTTTCCGCAAGGTGGGGGTTCAGCTATGTCATTCGGAGATAAGGGTTTACCGCGTTTTATTGATCCGGACTACCGGGAGGCCTCGGTCACCGACGGACAGTCCTTGGTACTCAACCCGTTGCAAATTCACGCCAATGTTGACGAGATACTTGAGCGGCATTTGCTCGATCCGACAGTCGTTTTCGGTTTGCAGGACTTCTTTGGTGACGCCGAAACTGCTTTTGTGTTCGCACAACTCGGCCTCGCCGAGGATCTGTCGCAGCACATCGCCAAGACGGCTTCCAAGTTGATACGTCAGTCTTTTCCCAATCTGTATGGGCAGGTGGACTGGGCGTTTTTGACCAACCTGGATCCGGGGCTGCCAGACGGCCAGATCGCGGAGGCAGAGTTGCTACTCGCTCGTCAGATCATGCGAGATGCCTTCGACCCCAATCGATCTGTTGCCGAGAGTTATGGGGTAGCAGATCTGCCCTATCAGGGGCAGACGGGGCTTTGGTTGGTTGAGTGCGCCTTCTTCGCCCTCATTGGCCAGGGGCTCAGGGAAGGGCCGGGAAAGTAGCCCGGTTCGGTAGCGAAGATGCCCCGGCCTCCACTGGCCGGGGCATCTCGCTTCAGTCCCATAGCTCCGGACGGATGAAGGGTTGATCCGATCGTTGCCTGAGTTGCTCTCGATTGGCCCGCATCGGATTCTGTCGAACGAGATTTTGTCATGCAGGCATGAGTGCGTTGCGCAGCTGCGCTGTTACCGCGTCTGCGATGCGGGTTGCGAGGTCGATGTCCTCTCGCAAGGTTGCGGATGCGTGGGCGGCTCCGAGGGTGCCGGCGCAGAGGTTCCATGCGAGTCGGGGTGTGGTGGGGGTGTCGGTGAGTTCGCCTGCGGTGATGGCGGGTTCGATGATGTCGCTGATGGCGTCGACCCAGTGTGCGAATGCTGCGCCGTTGTTGATGGTGGGTTCGAGGGTGAGTTTCATGCCGGCGCGGAGGTTGGTGTCTTCGCCGATGTGCTGTGCGAGCGAGATAAAGATCGCTGCCAGCTTCTCCCCTGCTGTGCTGCTCGAACCGGCCGCCAGTGCTTCGCTGATGGTTTCGTCGAGGGTGTGGTTCCAGTCCGAGATGAGGTGTTCGGCCATCGCTTCTTTGGATGGGAAGTGGTAGTACATAGCGCCTTTGGCGAATTTTCCGGTACCGCTGATGGTGTTGATGCTGGTGTGGCCGTATCCGTCGGTGTCGAAATGCCGTGCCGCGACGGCGATGATCGCTTCTCGTGTCCGCACTGCACGGTCCTGCATTGCCGAGTTCTTGCTGCCGGGGATGCGCCCGATCCGGGGGCGGGTTGGCGTGGCGGAAGTGCTTTCCGTGGTGTGTGCCGGTTCGTTGGGGCTGTTCACAGGGATGCTCCTTCGACCATACGGACGGCGGCCGGGTCGGTTCCGCGCCACATCAGCAGCAGATCGTCGACTCGTTTGGTGATGGTGTGGTTCTCGTCGAGGCTAGCTGCAACCTGCACTGCGCCGACGAATCCGGCGCAGAGAGTGTCTGCGAGCCTGGACATGCTTTCCGCGCAGTCGAGGGCGCCGGAACGGATCGCGTCTATGACGATCGGTGTGATCGCGTCGGTCCACGATTCGTAGGTGGCACACGCATCACTGAGCGACTTGTCGACGGACAGGGTGAGTCCAGCTCGGGTGATCGCTTCTGTTTGGGTGCGGCGGGCGAGGTCCCGGTAGATCATGATCACTTGCCGATCGGCGGGTTGACCTGTCGCTGCGGCCTTCCCCACTGTCTCGGAGACTGCGGCGGACCAGCGGCAGAGCATCTCGCTCGCGATGGATTCCTTCTTCGAGAAGTGGAAGTACATCGCACCTTTGGTGGTCTCAGAGATCGCCAAGATGTCATTGATGCTGGTGCCCGCATACCCGGTTCGACTGAAGAGGGTGGCGGACACCTCGAGGATCGCTTCTCGGGTGATTTTCGCTCGTGGCTGCATAGGTGGTCGGCCGGTTTTGCCGTGGTCGATGCCTTCGGAGCGGTCGGTATGATTGTTCATGGTCACAGGTGCTTTCTGTGGTCATCGGCCCTGACGGTGTTACAGCACCGCCAGGGCCACCCCTTTATTGGTGGGTGTGGGTCAAACGGTGGCGAGTTCGCTGCGCATCGGGTTCTCGGCGGCTCGCAGGTCGGGCAATGGTGGACTGTCGAAGCCTGCTTCTCGAGCTGCGGCATCGAACTTCTCGTACCGGCGCCATGCGGTCGATGTCGCGACAGGCGGCTTCGATTCCAGAGCGATGGTTTCCCACGTGAGGTTCGGGTTTGTCAGCTTGCGGACCGCTGTGTCTTTGACGTTCTTCGCGAGATTCGACCGGGCGATGAAAGACATGAGGTCGTCTATGTCGGCATCCGTGTCGGCCTGTGCTTCTTCGACGGCGCGGCGGTCTGGGAACTCCGTAGCGGCGTCTTGGGGATCGAGGATGTCGTCGAGGCCTTCATTCGTCATTTCGTCCACGAAAAACGGCTCCGCAAAGTCCGCAAAAGCGTCCTCGTTGCCGGCCTTCGCATCCACCGCTTTGGCGTCTACGTCTAGATCGTCGTCCTCCTGCTCCGCAATATTGTGGGCGATCTTCTCGCGGGGCTGAGGGACGCGGATCGGTCCCCGGCCTACGGTGAGGTCAGATGCAATACTCGTTGCATCCTCACTGTCGGTGGCACTTTCGACGATCGCACGGTAAGCGGCGTACGCCATTCCGACTGCCTTCACCAGAATTGTGATTCCGTGCGTGAAAGCCAAGACCAGGGCCGGCGGAATGATCGCTATGGCCGCTGCAATAGCGGGCGCGAGTGGAATGAACCCAAGGTCTCCCCCACCATCGATCGACTCCTGCGCGGCGATTGCTGCGTGATAGGCGTGGTAGGCGTTTCCGAGAATGCTGATCACGACGACGCTGACGTCGAGTGCGATGTAGAAGCCCCTGTCGCGCTTGTTCATGTTGAGCTTGCTGATGATGACGATGGCGATGGTGGCGCCGAGGATGGCGCTGTCGACGATCGCTGGGAAGATCCAGGTCAGGTGTTCGGGGATCAGTGCTTGCCGCGCGAGGTCGCGTTGCACGGCGAAGGAAAGTACGAATGCGCCGGTGGTGATACCGAGCGCAATGACGATCGCGAGTGCGAGTGCAGCAAGCAATGCGCCTAGCTGAATACGAGCTGCCCGAAGGCTAAAGTCGGTCATGACTGGGTTCTTTCCTTCCAGGGGTTTCCCGGTCTGGAGCCTCGTCGGGTGCAACCGGCGAGGCTCCTTCGATGTGTGGGTCAGTCGTCTGAGATGGGGCGCCCGCTGGGAAGTGCGCCAGTCTCTGCTTCGTACTGGTTTCCGCTGTTGTGCGCGGTTTCCCGGCGTTCTGCCTCTGCCGCTAGTGCTTTCTCTACGAATTGCGACCAGGATTTGTCGTCCTCAAGGTGGCTGGTGTTTCGGTAAGCACCTCGGGCGCGACTGAATACGGCTTGATCGACGTAGACCGTAATACGTTTGGGCTTGGGCTTTTCCACAGCTGTCGGCGTGGGCTGTGGAGGCGGCGGGACCTGTGCGGCCGTGCGGTTGGACCTCTGCATTCGAGACAGGTCACCAGTCACGTTCCGCGGAGGTAGCGCCGTGAGCTTTCGTTCGGGCCGGTCATTCATACCCGTGCTTCCTCTCTTTCCGCTGTTGCAACGCGGGTGACAACTTCTTGCGCAACTGCAAAGAGGTCGTCTGCAACGGATTTGGACGATTTCGGTGCGAGAGTCTGAGGCTCGGCGTTGCCTTTGATGACGTCGTACCATTTCGGGCCGCTTCGGACGACTGCGTCGAGTTCGGCTGCGAGCATGCCTCGCTCGCGTGTTGCTTGGGCTGTCGCTTCTGAGTGACGGACGGTGGCAGTGAAAACGACGTCGTCGTTGCCGAACGCCTCTGCAATTGCAGACCTGGCTTGCTTGAGCACGGTTTTCGCTGATGTACCGACGGCTACGAGAACGACGCCCAGTAGGTCGAGGTCGGGGTTGATTGCAGCGACAGCGTCGATGCGTAGTGCAACGGCTGCCATCCCTTTTCGGCTGGACGCATCGGATTTGACTGGCACGAATGCCCATTTTGCGGCGGCTAGCGCTGCTGTCTGCAAGGTTTCGTCGCCCGGGGGGCAGTCGATGAGGATCATGTCGTATGCGGGCGCCATTGGAGCAAGGACCCTCGCGAGGGCAAGTTTTGCGCCATCGGGATCTTTGGATGCCATAGCGGCAAGCGCTGCTGTTGCTTGTTCGAGGTGAACTCCCCCAGGGAGAACATCGAGATTAGCGCGAACATTTTCGATGGGTTTTGCGTCACCGCCGAAAGCGATTGCGCTAGCAAGCGACCTTCCCTGGTCATCGCCGGTTTCACTGGTGTACCCGAGGTCTTCGGCGAGGTTCCCCTGAGGATCGAGGTCGACGAGCAGAATTTTCTGCCCCGACGCTGCCAGTTCTCCACCGACGTTAGCTGTCAGGGTCGTCTTTAGGACACCACCCTTGCCGTTGATTACGGCGATCACCCTTTTGCGTGTTTCGTGAAAGTCGGTCTGCATTGCTCTCCCTCGACAGCGCTGGCACATATGACGGCATTACCAGCATTCCACGCCATCGCCAGCAATGCAATCAATAGCAGTAATGCCAGTATTGCTGCTATCGGCCATCGGTCAGGTCGTAGCAACACATCTGGCCTCAAAACCAGTAATGGCAGCAATGCTGGCATTACGCACAGTTCGCCGTGGCAGCACCGTGAACTGCATGTTTCCAATAGCAGTATTACTGTCATTACGGCAGGCGGGGTTCGCGGAGAATCGAAACAAGCCGAGACTGCCACACCAACATTGACGGCATTACTGGTATTGCTGGTGTTACTGGGATTACAGGTTCCCGGATCTCGCCCTCAACTCTCTACTGCTATTGACAGTAATGCTGGCATTTCTTCAGTTCGACGCAATGGCGCAAAATGCCTGGACGTGAGGCGGAGAACGCCACGGCTCGACGACTACGTCACCCGTTCGACCGCACCTGGCGGCCCGCACGTAGGTCGCACGTAGGTCGCACCTCTCACTCGACATTTCAATCGAGCAACGTCAGCATGAGTCAATTTTGCGCACCCACCCAACTAAGCCCGTTCCGCGAAACCGCCGTTCTCGCATAATGCCAGTATTGCTGCTATCGGCCATCGGTCAGGTCGTAGCAACACATCTGGCCTCAAAACCAGTAATGGCAGCAATGCTGGCATTACGCACAGTTCGCCGTGGCAGCACCGTGACCTGCATGTTTCCAATAGCAGTATTACTGTCATTACGGCAGGCGGGGTTCGCGGAGAATCGAAACAAGCCGAGACTGCCACACCAACATTGACGGCATTACTGGTATTGCTGGTGTTACTGGGATTACAGGTTCCCGGATCTCGCCCTCAACTCTCTACTGCTATTGACAGTAATGCTGGCATTTCTTCAGTTCGACGCAATGGCGCAAAATGCCTGGACGTGAGGCGGAGAACGCCACGGCTCGACGACTACGTCACCCGTTCGACCGCACCTGGCGGCCCGCACGTAGGTCGCACGTAGGTCGCACCTCTCACTCGACATTTCAATCGAGCAACGTCAGCATGAGTCAATTTTGCGCACCCACCCAACTAAGCCCGTTCCGCGAAACCGCCGTTCTCACGAGGAATACTTACGGCATGGGGTATTTCATAGGACGCGTTGTAGTCGTTACCGGCGCCGGAGCGGGAATCGGGCGGCAACTAAGCATCCAACTGGCCGCCCAAGGCGCAAAGCTCGCACTAATCGACGTCGACCAAGGTGGCCTAGAGGAAACGGTCGAGCTGACTGGAATCAGCGCCGACTCGGTGATGATCTCGGCGACGGATGTCACGGACCGAGAAGCGATGGGGGAGTGTGCCGCGGCAACGCTCGCCCAGTTCGGGCATGTTGATGCGATCTTCAATAACGCTGGCGTTCTGTATTCCGGAACCGTGGAGGATTCCGACTACGCAGACATCGAGCACGTGATGAATGTCGACTTCTGGGGCGTAGTTAATGGGTCGAAAGCCTTCTTGCCGTACATTATTGCGTCGGATCGTGGGTCCATCGTCAACATCTCATCGGCCTTCGGTCTCATGGCCGCGCCTGGTTACTCGGCCTACAACTCCGCGAAGTTCGCGGTCCGCGGCTTCACCGAGTCGCTCCGCCAGGAGATGCTTCTTCATCACCGGCAAATAGCTGTGATTTGTGTGTTTCCCGGAGGAATCAAGACTTCAATTGCACGTACAGCGCGTGTGGCGACAACTCTCGACCATTCGGAAGTCGTCGAATCCTTCGAGGGTTCCATCGCGAGAACGGATCCAGCGGCCGCTGCCAAAACGATTTTGCGCGGTGTGGAACGGCGCCGACCTCGAGTGCTGATCGGTAAAGATGCCCGCATCGTCGACCTACTAACTAGGACTGCCAGTTCGGGCTACCAACGGATCATTCCAGCACTGAAGTCCGGCTAGTACTTTTGGCGGATGCCCAGGTCAGCGCCGTCCACTGAAGGACTAAATACCTGTAACGGACAGTAACATTAAGTCTGTTTTGTCGGGTAGTGTTCCTCTGTTCGCATCCGCGGGGAGAGGAACTACGCAGTGGCAACAAAGTGGTTGTTGATTGAGTCGATCGGTGGCGCTACACCGTCGATCATCGGTCTGGGGAGCACTCCTCGAAAGTTCACACCGTTGGACAAATTCTTCAAAAGCAAAGATTCCCTCGACGAGGTTTACAGCGTGATTGCCGAGGTCATGGCGTCGCCTGACCGCGTAGACAGGGTAACTGCTGATGGCCGCCGGCGTGTCGTTGTGGAGCCTTTGGTGACGTTCTCAGGACGTCTGCATGGCATGTACCTATGGACTGGCGGACCAGACGAAGTCGTTCCCGACAGGGACCCGGCCGGAGCTTGGTTGTTCAACCTGACGGCGAGCAAAGCCAGCGGAAGCAACGATCTGCTCGACTTGTACGGCGTTCCGGAGGATGAGCGACATACCGAGAAAGCAATGGCCGGCGCCTTCACCCGTCTCGTGACCAATCGCGATGAGGGCGAGGCTTTGTCGAAGATCATCCACTCGGCTCCCGGAACCATTCACCAAGCGGTGTGGACAGTGAGGCGAGATGACGACGAGCTGCGTGCCGCCCACTTTTCGTGCCGAATGCTTGAAGAAATCGATCCTGCGACCAGCAGGTCAGAGGTCATTTTGCGAGGAATAACGCAAGACATCGGCCCCGCGATCGACGTTGCGGCGGCTCCGCCCCCTGTGGTTCTTGAATACCGGGTCCTCGAGGCTGCGACGGAGGAGGGGGAGTACCGAGCGATCGTCAATCTCAAGACGCTGCAACTCATTCGATGGGTAGGCGATCCGATGCCAGACTTGGCGTGGGAATCAGTGGATGACCAGGTTAAACCTGGTATGCATCCCGAGGACTTGCCTGTGGCGCTAGAGATGTCTGCGGGTTTGGCGCGGGGCAAAACGCAAGGCACCGTCCGGTTCAGACAGCTCGACGGGAAGTGGAAAGCCTGTGATGTGCGAGCGACATTGATGATGCTCGACCAGCACACCACCGCCGGCCTGGTCATGGTCCGCGCTGCTGCGGATTCGTAGCTTTTCACCAGTTGTCGATGCCGCGCTGACGCGCGCACAGTTCTGCGCGCGCGTCAGCGGCAGTCCTCCGCTCAGCAATCTGTCTGCGGCGGCGGACTGCCGCAGCATCCGGAACAGCTGCCATCGCTGCCCGGCGGCCGGGGGAGTCCTCAGTCGCGGCCAATGCGTAACGCGCACGTTCGGCCTCGAACTGCGAGGACTGTCGTTCACGTCCAGCTTTTGCCTGCTCAGCGGCAATTTGAGCGAGAACATGCGGTGAGAAGGCCAGATCCTGCTCCTTCATGAGCCACCGGATAAACGCAATCGGATGCTTTGGGTCCGGTGTCATCTTCCGTGCCTCGGCCCACGCGTCGATGGTGGAGTTGAGATCGTCAGCGGTCCAGCCGTGCGCCGCTGATTCGGCCAGTGCAGGCGCCCAACCTCGGGGGGTATGTTGACGTGCCCACGTAGGCGTTCTCGGATTACCGAGCCACTTGGATGCGAGCAACAGGCCTTTCCGGATGCCGTCAGCCTTCTCGACCTCGGACCTGGATTCCTTGCGCCGCGAAGCGGCTCGTTTATCCACAGATCGTTTTGTATTAAGTACCTCTCTACGAGAGGTAGGGATAGAAAACTGACCCCTACGGGGGTGGGGTGCCATCTGTATAGATCCTGCGACTGACATGCGGGTTTTATCCACAGGCTTACGCGGGTGCAACGCCCACACCGATGCCCAGCCACGCGACTTGTCATCAAATCTCCACGACGCCATACGTTCGCCTTTGCGGCGTAGTCGGCCACGCAATACCTCCGTGGCTACCCGAAGTAGTTTGAGCGCTTGACGGGCTCGCTGAACGGTCCGCTCTCCGAGCCCTGTTCGCTCGACGAGTGTGGCAATGGATAGACGCGAGCTGCGGCCGGAATCGAAATCAGCAGCACCGGCCATGACTTTCGCGACCGCCAACAACGATTTAAGACTGATCCCTCCGCCGGCGACACTGCCTGTCTTCGACGTCTTGACGAGCTCGGGGCGGATGCGGTTGTACTCCGCGGTATAGGCGCAGCGGACGACGATCTCGACCCAGTGCTGGGCTCCACGCCATGACGCGATACCGCTGTATGCGCCGGGCTCCAATTCGAGCGTGACCTGGCAGTACCTTCGGCAAGCTGCCTCTGGGCCACCGAGCGCGTTGACGAACATCGGGGTCAGGGAATGGCATTGGTGCCCGTGCACATGGCCAGATACAGCGCGAGGCGTACGAGCTGTGCCGTACCGACGCCGCATGGGGCTGCTACCGCAGTACGGGCGCAGTACGGATGTAGGTGCGTGTTCGTGAACAGCGACACGCGCAGGAATCATTGAAACTTCATCAGGCCACGATGTAGCCTGAGACCTGTCCGCCAAGACAGTCCCTTCGGGGATATAGCAGTACCGCTGAGAAACGAGCGTCTAACTCGAATCTCACCAACTTCGAAAAACCCTCGACCCCGCCCGGTTCGGGGGTTTTTTGTTGCAGTCGGTGCGCTACAGCTAACGATGTGTGGTTGTCACGGCATCCCCCGCCCGGGTTTGCCGTCTACGCGACGTTCGTTACGCGGTGAGCTGCAAAACCTCCTGGTCGAGTTCGACGACAAGATTCTTATGGCCAGTGGTGGCCGCCAGCAGATCTGCGACGTACTGGCTGACGGAGCTGACTCCGGCCGCCTTCCGCCGCTTTTCCAGCTCTGCGTACACCGGATCTGGAACGCGACTCACAACCCGGGTTCGATCACCCTTGCTTGGTGTGGGCATGCTCTTCTCCCTTCGGCCCGACCTTGCTCCTAGCGATGCAGTGCCAGGTTCCCGTTCATCCTGTGCCAAGATCACACAATCGTCACGGTGACACGCCGAAGAAGAACCGAACTTCGATGTTTGGGTGGAATTATGGGGAGATTTTTTAAGAATCGCGGAAGCGTGTCGCACGCGCTTGACGGCTGTCACGATCGCGCTGCCAGACCTCAGCGACCAGCTCGGGCGTGACCTTATACAGCTCCGCAAGCTGCGCAGCCCTAGCCTCGTCGTACTCTTTGCGCCCTTTTTCGATTCGTCCGAGAAGCGTCGCCGAAATTCCGAGAGCTTCGGCAGCTCGCCCTTGAGTCATGCCAGCTTGGGCGCGCAGATCACTGAGGCCAAGCTGGTCATTCGGAATCGGCACAAGGTCTGCAACGGTAAGCCGCAATTCGGCCGCAACCTTGGCTAGCAGCTCGGGTGTTGGTGCCGCACGACCCGTTTCCCATGCAGAGACGGTCTGCTCGGAGACACCAGCGGCGTCAGCCAGGTCTGCAATATTCGCCTTGCGCGCCAGTCGATAGCGCCGCAACCTGGCAGCACTAAAGCCTCGAACAGCACTCCGCGACACGCCTACTCCAAGCTCTCGAGAACCATCCCCGTGAGTCATTGTGTCGCTCCTTTACCCCGCCAACTCGCACTAGTGTTTAGAATAATAGGGTGTTATATTGGTTTGGCATAAAAGGTTGCCAAGAAAGAGTCGAGGTCAAGGGACCTATAGGCGGAAAAGGGGGGCCGTGAGGCGATTGAATGAGTTGCCGAACACAAACCACGCGGTCTACCCTGCAACGGCGTGCCCAGCCTGGGATTCCTCGGTACTTGTCGACGTCGGTATCGCTTGTAGCGCAGAAGAATTTGCACACGTCTATCTGCGTGTGCCTTCTGAGTACGGGCAGGCGATTTGGATGAACTGGTTTCTCGCAGTGCGCGATGCAACATCCCAGGTCACTCTCAGTGACCGTTCTACTTCAAGCACGAACACAAGGACTTCGGCTTCTGCCGAGCGTCGTGCTGTCTCGAAAGCCCCAGGTGCGTTGGTGATTGGCGTCCCCTCACGCACCTGGGGTTTTTTCATGTCTGCGGTGCTGCACGCACCAAGGCGACCAGACCGCAGGCCTTCGAGCCTATGCGGTGAAGTTGAAAACGCAACTAGCCGGAGGCAGTCGTGGGGAACAACTCTGCGCAAAATACCTATTCCAGCTGGGTAGAACAGGACACTCTCAAACTCGGATTCGCTGACCACGAACTCGGGCGCACTGTGAACCCTGCATGCGGCCATGCCACCCGGATCCCGGTCCGTCGTGTCTCGCCCTTCGTGGTGCTCGGCAACACGGTCCGTGAAGCACCCACCCCGCTCCTCCCGCCCGAGGACCGGGTGGGTGCGCCTTTTCGTGCACGCTGCGTTCCTCTATTCGCCAACGTCGTCCACTGCATGGGGCGCAGTCCGGGCAGCGTTTGTGTGAGCGTTCCGATTCCCGGCTTCTTCCACCGGTGCCCACTCGGACACACCCAACTCCCGACCACAACCAGATTCTTCACACGCTTCGCGGCCGACGGCGTGATCTCTGCCGCGCATCAGCTTCCCGGTACGTCCTACCGGGATTAATGGCCCCGAGATCACAACTCTCGCGGCCGGCTCATCCACGAATCCACCTAAGTGTTTGCAAAACAACACGATTGAAGGGATGTCATGAAGCAGTTCAAGAAACCACGGTCCGGTGGGCGCCATCGGTCACCGTCGACGGGTGCGGTCGCAGCCGTGACGTTGGCGGCGATGGTCGGAGCCGCCTTCGTCAATGCCGGAGTTGCGATCGCAGCGCCGACCCAGCCGGGCATCACCGCTCCGTCGCAGCCGGGCATTACGACGCCTCCGCCTGCGTCGGAGCAGCCGGGCATTACTACTGCCCCTGAGGTTCCTGCGCCGACGTCCGATCGTTCGTACTGGACTCCGCCTCCGGCTGAGTACGACAACATTCAGTGGAAGCCTTCGCCGTCGACACAGCAGTCGTCCCCGAACAATGCAGGCGATAGCAGCGGGAACTATGTAGCGCCGACGTATTACGGCGACCCGATCGACGTGGGGACACTCCATCTCCCGACCGAAGTCGAGATCATCGCTCCGATCGAAGCACCGCCCCAGATGTTGCAGCTGGGTGATTACGTCGGGCCGAAGCCCAATTGGATGTCCGACGAGTATCTCGAACGCACCAATAACACTGCATCTGTCGGTGTTTCACAGTTCGCGACATTCTGGTCCAGCGTCGGCGTCGACGTGGATCGTTCGCAACGTGTCTCGGCTGCAACCTTCGGCGGAGCCGCAGCAGGTGCCTTGGCTGCCGGAACCGCAGGGTTCACAGTGGGCGCATTGGGCGGCGGCACAGTGGGCGGTTTGATCGGGGCCGGTATGGGCGGCCTGGTTCCGCTCCCGCCGCCACTGCCGGAAGCGACGACAGGCGTCGTCGGCACGGCTATCGGTGCCGGTGCAGGTGGCTTGATTCTCGGGATTCCCAGTGCCGTGGGCGGCGCTGTGGTGGGCGGATTGACGGCGGGAGCAATCGGGGCCGGTGACACCGATGCCGAGCCTCGCCACATCGACGTGCCGAACCTTCCTGAGCCGGACGCACCTGCGATCACCTCGCAGACCAGTGACGCGCTGGCGGCGCAGGCCCCGCCGGTCGCGCAGGTCGTCACCGACGCTGTGGCGTCCGTTCCGCAGATCACCGAGAACGTCAACGCGCAGCTCACTACTGCACGTGAAACCGTCCTCGCTCAGCCCGGTGGCGATCAGGTCATCGCCGCACTCGACAACGCGGCCGTCGAAGCGAATTACGCCTTCGGACCTACCGCCGATCTGATCGGCCAAGCCCTCGGCGCTGCTGCCGCTGGAGCGACCCCCGCGTAATCACTACCGCCGCCGGGGTCGGGGCTTCGGCCCCGGCGGTGTTAGTCGAAGTTCTTTTTCTTTGCACGAGAGGAAATATCGACATGTCAGGTCAGAACTGGTTTCCACCGTTGGACCCGACCGAGTTCGCCGACGAAGTGGACACGGGAGAGCAAACCCCAGACACCGACGTACATTCCGAGCCCGAGTCCGAAAACCCCGATGAGGAATCAGAACCCGACTCCCTACTCGACCATGCCGAAACTGTTGAGAGCGAACCGGTTTCCACCGGCAACGCTCCCTCGGCAGACGAGACCGTTGTCGCTGCGGTGAGCCGACCCGCCCAACACCTCACTCCCACATTCGAACTCGCAGATGAGGACGAGACCGGACCGGCGACCGATCCGGTCGTCTCTGAGTCCGTGGGTGTTGTCCGCACGCTCCCGGTCGTCACCCTCGCTGTCAGTGATCTGAATACACAACCGGATTGGGCATCGGAATGGGAGCTGCCGGCCACCGATCCGGAACCGACACCGCCCACCCCGGATGAGGGGGAGCGGATCGGTATCCCCGAACCTCTCCCTGGATCCGACCGGGCGCGTGGCCGGAGCCGCCGCACGAAAGCCGCTGTCGGGGGAGCCGCTGCGGCCGTGCTGGCTGTCCTCGTCGGCGGTACCGCAATCGCGCTGGCCTCCGGTTCCGACGAACCGGACGCTCCAGCCTCCCTCGAAGTACCTGGAACCACTACGGCCCCGCCAGCGGCGGGGACGTCTGTCGCCGGGGCGCAGGCCGCCTCGTCCTGGTGCCCGAGCAGCGTCAAGGGTGACGTCATCAGCGGGAATGGCCCTGGCGGTACCGGATCTGGCCCTGATGCGATCCTCGGATTTCAGTACGCCTTCTACGTCGATCGCAATGCGGACAAAGCGCGAGGCTTCGCCACTCCGGAAGCTGCGGCCACCCAACTGTCGACCTTGCAAGCCGGCATCGATGACGGCGTCCCGGTCGGCACCGAGCATTGCGTTCTGATCCGCCCGTCCGGTCAGCCGGGTGTCTTCGCCGTAGAGATGGTCCAAAAAGCCGCGGACGGTGCGATCGTGCGATACGCGCAAACCATCAGCACGACCGTGCGTGACGGAAAGACGCTGATCGCGGCCATCAACGAGAGCGTAGGCACGCCGTGACGTGGGCGGGGGACTGGCTCGAGGGCGAGCCGACAGAAGACAACGAATCCGACGAGAAGCCGTCGGCAACGGTGGACGACACCGCACCGCCGCTTGTGCCCGGGTCCGAGGCAGAAGGCCCGGTCGATGAGGTACCCGAGCCAGAAGATGCACTGATTCCGCTGGCACCGCCTTCTGCTGTGCTGATCGCCGGGGTTGCCGGTGGAGTCGGAGCCACCACGACAGCGGTCGGCCTGGCGAGTGCATTGCACACCGAACTCGTCACTGCTGCCGCCGTGGATACGACCCCCGCCGGTGGTGACCTGTCCGAGCGTGGCTGCGGGCGCGAGCTGAACCCCGGCCAATGGGTCTCCGAGCACGGGGTGCTGTGGGGTCGCCGCACGCTTGGGGAGCTGAGCGGCGACGCTGCGGCGCTCGCGTCCGTTCACTCACTCCTGACCGCGTCCGGTCATTTTCCGATCTACGACGCCGGAAACCCTTTGCGTGCACAGCATCTCGCTCCGCTGCTGGCCGATGCGTCGGTCGTGATCGTCCTGGTGGTGTCCAGCCGCGGCGACTCCGTGAACCGTCTTCCCTCCGTCCTGGAATGGATCGAGAGCACCCTCGGCGCACACACGTTGGCATCGGTCGTCGTGGCCGTCGTCGAGGTCCGTCCCGGTTCGACGCCGGTGGCCGATCACCTCAGTGCCCATATGGCGGGCCGGATCGGAGCGGTGCGCCTGATCGGTCACGACCGGTCGTTGGCCGCAGGAGGACCGATCGTGACCTCGGCGATGGGCAGCGGTGTCGAGCAGGACTTCACCGCTCTCGCCGCCGACGTACGAAACCTCGGTGCAGCCGCGCCGACGCAGTGAACAAACACATCCGAAGGGAAATCCGCATGAGATATGCGAGAGGGATCACCACAGCGGTGACGGCCACGGTCGTCCTCGCACTGGCAGGAACCAGTCTGGCGAACGCCGCACCCACCTCAGGCGACTCCGCACCGATGCCCTGCACCGCTTTGGGAGTCTTCGGTGTTCAGGGGACCAACCAGTCCGCTCCGGATGCCGACCCCACCATCGACAGCGGCTTCCTCGGCATGTCGGTGATGGTGCCCTTGCTCCAGTCCGCTGCCGGTGAGGTCTCACGGATGCTCGTCCCGTACGCCGCCGACTTCGGTTGGCGGGGAGCGACGTACGAGCAGTCGATGACCGAGGGGGTCGACAAGACCAGCCAAGCGATCTCCGATTACGCCGATAGGTGCCCCTCGTCGATGATCGCGGTGACCGGATATTCGCAAGGCGCGCAGATAGCGGACACCGTCATCCGCAATATCGGCAGCGGCAAAGGCCCGATCACAGCGGACAAGCTCGCCGCCGGTGCATTGTTCTCGTCCCCGAATCGCCCGCAAGGTGCCAGCACCTTCCCCGGCGGCTCGTCCGGGCAGAGTTCACCGACACCGCCCAAGGGCGTTGCCACCTCTGCCTTGTCGGATCTGACGGTGACCACCCCGACCCCTGCTGACGGCGGCGGCATAGCCCCGAACTACGCCGCCTCGTCCGGGTACGGCTCTGTTGCCGGCCGTGTCGCTTCGTTCTGCACCGACGGCGACCTCGCATGCGCGACACCACAAGATGCGACGCTGGCCCGCACGGTCACCAATATCGCTGGGCAGCTGCACCTCGAGCAGCAGGATCCGCAGAAAACTCTGGTCGACCTCGCGGGCGCATTGGGTGGGGCGACAATTCGTACCGCCGCCGACGTCGTCAACGACGACATCAACTTCTCCAACGGCCGGTTCACCGTGCAGTCGTCCGGAAAGACCATCCTCGGGCGCCTGTCCACGAATTCCGATCCGCGCTCCGCCACTCCGGACGCGGACGCCGATGTCATCCGGGCAGTCATCAAAACCGGTGTCATGGGATTGCAAGCGGGCATCGCGGTCGCGAAGAAAGTCCTCACACTGGACACGATCGGCACCCTCGCCACCGTCGGCATGGCCAATCCCCCTGCTGCACTGGGCATCTTGGCAGCGAAAGTCGGGGACGCGGCAATGAGTTTGTTCCCGCCGTCCACCGGCACCCAGATCCAGAAGTACATCTACAACGAAGTCCAGCGCGGCATTTCCGACAACAAGGACCTGCTGAAGATGGCAACGCAGGTCAAGTACTGGGACACGGCCCGCAACCACGGCACCTACGACTCGATTCCCGTGGGAGGACAGGGGCAGACCCCGGCGAAGTTCACCGTCGAGTGGTTCTCCACCCTCGCGAAAGAACTCTCGTCCGGATCCACGTCGGCCGGGGCGAGCACCACGAAAACAGCCTCGCCGACGACTCGTCCGAGCGGGACGCCCTCTGCGGCCCCCTCGTCGTCGACGCCGCTGACCAGCTCGGTGTTCGCCACGACCTCGGCGGTTTCTCCTGAAATCGTCGGGCCGGGCGGCGCGTTCGCGCCTGCCCAGATCCCGACTCCCACTCAGGCGCCTGCCGCCGCACCGCCCGCGCAGTGATCGGTCGGCGGCGCACGGAACTCCTCTGCTGCGCCGCCGCCCAGCAAACCCCGGGACGCACTGACGTCCCACTCCAACCGAAGGGACCATCTCGTGTCAGATGACAGCAGCAGCGGAGGCGTCGGCGGTGCCATCGTCGTTGTCGGTGCCGCAGCCGTCGCGTTCCTTCTGATGATCATGGCCGTGGTGGTCGTTCTCGTTTCCGAGGACGAAGAGTGCGCTCCCGTCGAAAACGGGGGCGGGCAGGTTGCCGCTGCTGGTTCGCTGGTCAAGCCCACCAAGTCGTCCGAAACAACGGACACCTCTCCGTTCGGTCCGCGATGGGGCACCGAACACAAGGGACTCGACCGTGCGGGTCCTGTCGGTACCCCGATCTACGCGTTCATCGACGGCCGCGTTCGTGAAGCCGGTCCCGCTGACGGCTTCGGGAACTGGATCATCGTCGATCACGAAATCGAGGGCCACGTATACAGCTCGGTTTACGGGCACATGTTCGACGACGGTGTGATGGTCCGCGCCGGAGAGCAGGTCCGCGGCGGTCAGCAGATCGGGGCGATCGGCAATGCCGGCGGCTCGACCGGGCCGCACCTTCATTTCGAGGTGTGGGACGGCGGTCGTCTACCCGACGGCGCCGGTACCGCGGTGGATCCGCAACCGTGGATCGACAAGGCCGCCGAACCCGGCGAGGCTCCCGCTGCGCCCGCACCGACTTCCCCGGGCTCGGGCGATGCGGGTGATGAAGGTTCCGGGTTCGGAGGTTTGGACGGCCGACAGTTGGCGATCGCGAAGCAGATCGTCGCGGTCGGTGAAGTCATGGGCATTCCAGATCGCGGCGTCATCGTCGCGCTCGCAACCGCAAGCCAGGAATCCGGCTTTCGCATGTACGCCAACGACGGCACCGATCCTCGCCTCGAAGCCGATCAGAAGGACGTGGGCCGATCCCTGGACTTCCCACACGATGCTGTCGGACGAGATCACGGCTCCGTCAATCAGTTTCAGCAGCAGTACCCGTGGTGGGGAACGCTCGAAGAACTGATGAACTCTGCCACTGCATCACGCAAATTCTACGAAGCGCTGGCCAAGCAGAGCGGGTGGGAATCGCTACCGATTACCGTCGCAGCACAGAACGTTCAGGGATCGCTGTACCCGGACGCGTACGCCGACGACGAGCCGATCGCCACCACGTTGGCGGCCAAGTTCAAGGGCGCCGGGGCGAACATGTCCGAAGCCGAACTCGCATCCATCGCAGCTGGTGGAGCCATCGCCGTCGCCGACGGCGGCAGCGATGCCTGCAACGATCAGCAGCCCGCACCCGGTAGCGGCGGCGGCGAGGGTCCGGCCAGCGAGTTCGGACGAGCCATCATCCTGGCTGCCTCGCGCTGGATCGGTACCCCGTACGTCTGGGGCGGTGGCGACACGAACGGCCCCACCGGCGGCGGATTCGACTGCTCAGGTCTGACGCTGTACGCGGTCTACCAGGCATCCGGCGGACGAATCAGCCTGCCGCACTTCACCGGATCGACCGCAGATCCCGGACAGCTCTACGACTCACGCGGCGCAGAAGTCCCCATCGACCAGAAACAACCCGGCGACCTGATCTTCTTCGGCCCCGCCTCGAACACGCACCACGTCGGCATCTACTACGGCCTCGAGAACGGCGAAGAAATGTTGCTTCACGCTCCGACCGAAGGCCAGACCGTCACCATCGCTCCGCTGTCAGGGATGTCGGGAGAACAAATGCACGTCCGCCGCTTCGGCGCATCACAACCGCAACCGCAGGAGGCACGATGACAAACCGGACTGACCGCAGACCGATGAGGTTGACCGCATTCGCAGCCATGACCTTCGCTGTTCTCGCACTTGTCGGATGCGGCCGCAGCAATGACCACGACCACCCGATGGATGAGGGCGGCCCCACCCAATCATTGACTGTTCCCGCCGATCCCACTCTGCCGGAACCGTTTTCCTCGGTCGATCAAAGCGATCCGGAAGCCGTGATGGTCGCGGCCGCGCAAGCTCTGTTCTCGTACACCCCCGGGGCGGACACCAACCAGATCGACGCAGCGAACCGGGCAGCACCGTTGCTCGACGAGCGGTACTACACCGACAACGCGTCGTCCTTCATTGCTTTGGCACCGATCACCGGTCGCCAATGGGAGTCCTGGCGTGAGCAGAACGCGGTGGCCACGGCCACGGCGACGGTGACCGCCGACAATCACCCCGAGGACAAGCCTGCAAAGGTCTCACGAGTCGTGGCAGTGACGGTGACCGCCGTCGATGCCGGCGGCCGGGAGATTGATCGGGTTCCGTTCGCGGCGTACATGACCGCCACCAAGCTCGGTGTGTGGCGCGTGAGCGCGGTGATGGTCCGATGACCAGCGCATATGCCGATGTTCCGCGCCGCGGTGCTCCGATGCCGAGCGGTCCACGCATCGCGGGGGCTGTGATGCCCGGGACCGATGAATCCGCTCCGATCTGGGAAGGCCCGATCGAACGTGAGGCTCTGACCCCGGCCCGGCCGCTTGTCTGGTTTCTCGGAGCTACCGGAGGTGCCGGAGTCTCCTCGCTGACGCGTTCCCTCGCATACGCGGGGGACTGCCAGCGCGGCTGGCCCGGATACATCGGTGACCTACCGGGCGCGGACTCGCCGCTGGTGGTGCTCGTTTTTCGCACGACGATGCACGGCGTAGAGCGTGCTCATTCACTGCTTCTGCAACACGCCGCCGGTGGCACGCCGGAAGGAACACACATCCTCGGCGTCGTGTCCGTCGCCGACAGTGATCGCCCACTGTCCAAGCCGGTCCGGAACCGTCTAGCCGTCGTCGAGTCGCTGGCGCGCTCGCTGGCCGGTCACTGCTGGGACGTGCCGTGGCTCGAACCTTGGCGGGTCATGCCTCCTCGTGAGCTTCCCGAGTGGTCTCCGTCCTCGACGTTGCCGACCGACAAGAAAGCGGCGCGTGACCCGACGAGATACCCCGTCGCCCCGGTGATCGCTCTCCACGACCAGATCCGAGTCGCAGCAGCAGCTCGGGTGAAGGAAATCAGTTCTTCCGCAACATAACTCGAAAGGCACCTTCTCATGAACGCACTCCACACCATCAACACCTACATCCTCGCTCAGCAGCCCGCGCCCTTCCCCTCGCCTGGACAGGGCGGGGACGTGATCGACGTTCAGATGACCACTCCGCCGTCAGGCGACAAGTTTCAGATCCTGCTCGGCGTCGGCCTGTGGGCGGCAACAGCTTTCCTGATCGGACTGGGAATGATGGCCGGCGTCAAGTTCGCCCAGTCGTTCGCCGACGGCACCGCCGGACGCGGCGAAAAGATGATGGTGGTCGGTGTCGCCGTCGGCGCGATCATCACGTCCTCCGCCGCCTCGTACGTCACCTGGTTCATGGAGTGAGTACTTCGATACTGGCCGCAGGCGGCGGCATCAAGATGCCCGGCGAAGACGTCCTGGTCCCGCTCGGGCAGATGCTCGGGGTGTTCCTGTGGTTCGTCGCAGCCGGTCTGATCGTCGCCGCGATGCGCGCCGGTGTCGAAGTCGCGCACCGCTTCGACGACGGCGAAGTCACCGGCCCCGGAATCCGGCGGTTGATCGCGATCGCCATCGGCGCCATCGTCACCGCCTCCGCAATCACGTGGGCGGGATGGCTCCTCATCTAGCCCGTCTCGATTCCACTACTCACTTTGCGAAAAAGAAGGAAATCATGGCAATTCACCGTTACCGCCTCGTCGGCGCCCTCGTCGCCGCAGCTCTCGCGCTGTCGGTGGCCACCGCGTGCGGATCGTCGCAGGAGGACCCCGGAACCGGCACCGCGGCGGTCGACACCAGCGCAGCGCCGCAGCAGGTGCAGTGGGAGAGCTACCGCGGTGTCGCTGTCCCTGTCTCCGCTGTCGACGGACCGACGAGCGTTTCGGCGAAGATCCCGTTCGGATACAGCCGAACACCCCAAGGGGTGGTGATGGCCGCCATTCAGGGCCAGAGCCGTCTCGCACTCGCACCAGACGAGACCTGGGCGCAGACCGCACAACTGCTGACCGCCCCTGGCCGGGGCCGTGACGCGTACGCCGTGGCGCGGGTGATGACCTCCATCACCACCGAAGCCGATCCTGCTCAGACAGCCCAGTTCGCCGGATTCCGCATCGAGGACTACAGCCCAGACCAAGCCGTGGTGTGGCTGGCCACACGGATGCCGGACGCTGCGCTGTCTGCGTCGCCGACCTCGCTGATCTGGCAAAACGGCGATTGGAAGATCACTCTCCCTGATCCGCAGCCCGAGACCTCCGAAGCTGCGCCCACCGATCCAGTGCCGTTGGCCTCGCTCGACGGATACACCGCCTTCTCCTACGCCGACTGATCTTCCCCCGACTTTTCAGGAGCCACCCGTGAGTAACCGCACCGAACCCCGCGAGACCACAGAAGGATCGCGCCTTCGCCGCACCGGCGAGTGGTTGGCGACCAGCCGCACGACCGGGATCGCCGCTGCCGTGTTCTGCGCGCTTCTCGCTGTGGTCGTGGCCGTCGCCGTGTTCATCGCCGTCACCCGCGACGACGATTCCGCCGGCGCCGGCGCCCCCACTGCCACCCAGCCGCCCGCGACGGCACCAGCAAAACCCGACAGCGGCACTGCATTCGGCGTTCCGTCGGCGGATCTGTTCGGCCGCGTGATCGCCAACCCCGTCAACCCGCGTGGTCAGGCGTTGCCGCAGTCGTCGGCAGATCGCCCCTCGTTCAAGGAAGGTGACCCGGTCCCCGCTCCGGAGGGGTTGATGTGGCAGCAAGTCGGTCCGTTCATCCTGCCGTTCTCGACCTCCGACGGTCCCACTCGAGTAGATGGCCCATTGGCCACGGGTTTCGCTCGCACCCCTCAGGGCGCTGCGCTCGCTGCCTGGCAGATCAGCATGCGGACGGTCATCGACCAGGAATCACTCGATGCGGTCTTCGACAACCAGATCGAACCCTCGACACGGGGGAACAAGGCGTCGTGGGCGCCGAAGAAGTGGATCGACTGGAGCCAGTTGCCCCCTCAGTACATCCCGGCGGCATTCAAGATTTCCGGTTGGAGCGCTGACAACTCGTTCGCAGTCGTGGAGGTCGCGGCCCGCGACAAGACTCCGGGCTCCTGGTTCACCACTCGCTTCGAGGTCGTCTGGCAGGACGGTGATTGGAAGATCCGTCGCCCTTCCACCCAGCTTCCGCCGCAGACGATCACTTCGCTGACGGGGTGGACCCAATGGTGAAGCGTCTGTCTGCGATCGCGGCTCTGCTCCTGGCCGTGCTGGTCTTCGGGCCGGTCGCGCTCGGGCATGCCCAGCCCCCGGCAGATGATCCGGGCACTTCGGAAACCGGACAACCGCCGGCTGACGACGACATGTATGCCGGTTGCCGCGACGTCGGTGACTCCGTACCGGTCGTCGGTGGGTTCCTCGAGCGGTTCTGCGACTTGGGCACTGCTGTTGCCAATCCACAGGACGCGGCCGGCGAGTTCGCCGACGGGATGTGGAAATCGGGCGTCGGCAAGGCCGCCGAAGTGTTCCTCGACGGTTGGAAAAAGGGCATCACTTTCATGCTGACGTGGTGGATGACCAACTCGGTCACCGGCGCGGTCGGAAACAGTGACACCGAGAACACAGTCTGGCAAGTGCACCAATTCTTGCGAATATTCCAGATAGCGGCGTTCATGATCTCGGTCGGGATCTCCGCACTCAAACTCGCCTGGGCCAAATCGCGTCTGGCACAGCAACATGCCGAAGAAACGGCAATGATGTTGACCCGCACGGTGTTCGCGTCCTGGACTCTGGTTCCGCTCATCCTCGCCGGTGACGAACTCTCCCGAGCAGCGGGTGTGTGGCTGGTTCAAGCGATGGTCGGAGAGAACATCGACGAAGCAGCGAACAAACTCCTCGCCGTCGCCGAAGTCGGCCCTCTCCTGGGTCCGGGCTTGATTTTCGTCTTCGCAATCTTGGGCATCGTCGGAACCGCCGTGCAAGCGGTGTTCATCATGATGCAGATCGCGATGCTGCGCCTGGTCCTCGGATGGGCACCGATCGCGGCCGCCGCATCAGGAATCGGCAGCGCCGGAATGCAGGCCTGGACCAAGCTACGGAATTGGGCGGTGGTGTTCGCACTGTTCCCGTTCGTCGCTTCCAGCGTGTACGGGATCGCTTTCCTCTCGGCCGCCGGTGCTACCGACGCACAAGGTGTCTTCGCCGGAATGATCCTGCTGACACTCTCGTGCCTGACGATGCCGGCGTTGGCGAGACTGATCGTTCCGGCGATGGGTTCGATGGCCGGCGGCAACGGCGGCGCGGTGCTGGGCGGCATGCTCGCCGCGACCGGCGCGAGTATGGGCGCTTCGATGATCCAGTCGATGTCCTCCTCGGCTGAACAGGATTCCGGGTCCTCCTCGTCGTCGAGCGTTCAAGGCGGCCCGAGTACGGAACCGACCGGCTCCAGCACGCCCTCATCGGGATCGAGCTCACCGGCGCCCTCGGGCGGTGGCACAGAAGCCGCATCGAGCGGTCCGTCCGGAGCAGCGACCGCGAGCGGTTCGTCCGGAGCAGCGTCCGGAGCAGCATCCGGCGGTGCAGCTTCCGGCGCGGCCGCGGCCGCTGGTCCGGTCGGCGCGGCCGTCGCCGTCGGGCAGGAAGTCTCCGACCGGATCGGCAGCGCTATGGGCGCCGTCGCATCGACGATCGGCGACAGCGCCTCCGGAGCAAGTGGGGGAGCGGACGTTCCGGACGAGCCGCAAGGTGGGCGGTCCGGATGAGCGCACACCGCACCGCACCGTTTGACCTCATTGATTCCATCCTCAAGGAGCAGCTATGAGCACCGAAGCACCGGCCCGCCCCAACACCTACGGCGGTCTTCACGAAGCCCCTTCGACGTACCTGTTCGGTGTGTCGAAGAAAATGTTCTACGTCTTCGCCTCGGGCATCGTGGCCGGCATCGTTGCACTGCTCGCCGGGTTCTTCATCTCAGGAGCGGTGATCCTCGGCGTAGTGGTGCTGACCTGGGCGCCGCTCGCTGCACGCATCGGCGGTAAGTCAGGGTACGAATTCGCCACTGAACTCACCGGGTGGAGCAAGCAACGTCGGCGCGGCCAGCACATCCTGCGCGCTGGTTCTCTCTCGAACGCGCCCGGAGGCCGAACCCGAGTCCCGGGAATCGGCGCTCCGATCGAAATGTGGTGGGGAATCGACAAACTGGGCCGACGATTCGGAATGAGTCATCTACCGAAACTGCATCAGTACACGATCAGGCTGCGTTGCTCTGTGCCCGGATACAAGGGTGTCGAACAGGGTCAGGTCGACCTCGACGTCGCCAACTGGGGCGAGTTCATCAACCTCAGCGGACAGACGCCGGACATCGAAGCGATCGCCACCATCATCGAAACCCTCCCAGAGACAGGGGCGCGGCAAGACGCGGAAATCACGCGACTGTGCAAACCCGGCACCTCTGAACTCGCACAAGCGGTGGTCCGCGAATCGGGCACCGGCGTACGTCACGGAATCCAGTTGCACACCCACATGGCGCTCACCTTCACCGCGAACACGGAAGCCAAACGCAAGGATCCGATGGCGATGATTGCCGATCTGGCAGAACGTCTTCCGTCGATCTGCGCGAACCTCGGCACATTCCGCGTGACCGCTGTCCCGATGTCCGATCACGAAATCTCCGCAGTCGTGCGCCGCGCATACGATCCCCGCCCGGTTGTCGAAGCCGAGGTGGAATCGTCACTGCGCAGCGGAGAGATGTACGTCGACTGGCTCGATGCCGGCCCGATGACGGCCGAGGAAACCAAAAACACCTACTTCCACGAAGGCGCGGCCTCGCGGACCTGGGTGATGAACGCACCCCCGTCCGGTGCCCGCAACGAACGGATTCTCAAAGCACTTCTCGAAGGTCACGGCGACGTCCCGCGCAAGCGCGTGACACTGATTCACCGGCCGATGTCCCCGGCCGACGCCGTGAACGCAGTCGAAAGCGGCTACGTCTACGCAGTCGGTGAACGCAATGCCCAACGCGGTATCGGATCGGTCCGCGCAGACCTCAAGGTCAAGGCAGCAGACCGTACTCGCGTCGAGGTCGGCAACGGTGCCGGCGCGACAGCGGTCTCGCTGATCGTCACCGCGTCGGCAAGTACCGAAGCCCAGCTCGACATTCAGGCCGACACGATCGAATCCCTGGTCGCCGGGTGCTCGACGAAAGTACGGCCCGCATGGCGATACCAGGCAGCGGCATTTCTCTCGGGCGTCGGAGTCGGGGTCTATCTCCAAGACCACGCAACGACGGCGAAAACCTTGCAGGCCTGAACCGGCCGACCACCACCGACAGGAGAAAACGATGAGTTTGATGTTGCGCCGCCGGATCGCAGACCTGACCGGCACGTACGAACCCGGACGCAAGAAGCAGAATGCTTCCCTACGCGATCCGATGGCAGCGGCACGCAAACGCCGCCAGGCAGAGGAAAAACAACGCATCGCAGACGAGAAGGCAGCAGCGAAAGCCGCCGAACTCGCACGCGACCCTTCCCGAACCGAACCGAAATGGCGCCGCGCCCCCAAACTCACCGACCGCGGTTTCGCCGGCCACGGCGGCGGCAAGATGGGCGTCGTACCCAAGCCGCCGGAGTTCCGCGGCACCAGCGTGCAGGCATGTGGGCTCTCCCCGTGGGTCGTAGGCAGCACCTATCCAATGGTCGGAACCCCACTCGGGAAAGATCCCGACGGCATCTCGTTCCACTACGACCCGATCACCGCCACCTACCGTTCACGCCGACAGAACACCCCCAGCGTGTTCATGCTCGCCCTCCCCAGTAACGGCAAGTCCACGGTGGGCCGCAAACTCGTCAGCGGCGGCATCGCCCAAGGTCACATCCCGTTCGTGTTCGCCGACACCAAACCCGACTTCACCAAGGAAATCGAAATCATCTGCGGCGATCGCGGCAAGATCGTGCGCCTGGGACACGGCGAGGGGTACCTCAACCCGCTCGCGATCGGAGCTCTCGGGTCGGTGATTCCGCTGCTCGCGGACTTCCCCGACTTGCAGAAGAAAGTGATCAAACAGGTTCACCAACGCCGCAAGCGAGTGATGCAGTCACTGTGCGAAATCGAGCGCGGAACAGCGCTGACACAGGCCGAACGCAACATCATCACCGCGGCGCTGCGCCTACTCGAAAAGGACCCCCGTTTCGGATACGACAACCCGCCGCTGATCTCGGATCTGCTCACGTTGATCGAGAACCCGCCGGAAGAGTTGATGCGCAAGGCGTACACCCGCGACAAGGACAAGTACCTCGCCAAGGTCGAATCCCTCCTCGAGACATTGTCCGCGCTGCTCGACGGCGATCTCGGTGAGGTGTTCTCCCAGCAGACGACCACCCCGATCGACTTCACCGGCGAGGATCGACCGACCGGTGTGTGCGTGGACATTTCAGCGCTCAGCCACGGTGACACCAAGCTCGAAGCTGCGGTGATGGCCGCATGCTGGGAGGACGGATTCGGCGCCATCGAAGCCGCACACGTCCTCGCCGATTGCGGACTTCGCGACCGGTTGCTCTTCCTGGCAGTGCTCGACGAATTCTGGCGAGTCCTCGCCGGCCCCGGAATGGTCAGCCGCGTCGACGCCCTCACCCGCCTGACCCGCACCGTCGGAACGGCGCTGGTGATGATCACCCACACCGTCAAGGACCTCGAATCGCTCGAAATGGACTTCGACATCATGAAAGCCAAGGGCTTCATCGAACGCGCCGGAGCGTTGATCGTGGGAGCCCTGACCTCGGACGAGATGGACAAACTCGACTCCATCATTCCGTTCACCCGCGCAGACAAGGCATGGGTCTCCGCGCTGTCGTCCCCAGCCGGCTACGACGCCCAACTCGAAAAGCCAGGACCACCCCCAGGCCGAGGGTTTTTCCTGCTCAAACAGGGCACCGAACGCATTCCGGGGCACCGTTTCGAGACCGTCCTGACCCCCACGGAACTGAAATACCAGTGGCACGACACCGACAGTCGGTTCGTCGACGCCACCGACGCCGGATACGCGGCACAGACAGCGAAGGACAATGCGGCATGAGCGGCAAACGCAGCACCCGCGGCAACCGCTACGGAGCAGAGGTGCGCAGTGCCACAGTAATTTTGGTCGACAAGCTGCGCCCTCAGTATCCGTCTCTGTGGGCGACCATCGAGCGTGTCTCCGCCGATACCGGGATCCACACCTCCACCGTGCGGGCATGGCTACGGCAGCGGGAAGGCGCGGACGCCGTGAAACCGCAACCGTGCGCCCCGGATTCCGAAATACATTCCCTCCGCGTCGAACTCGAAGCACTACGCGAAGTGAACCGTGGACTGATCGCCGCGAACAGAGGCCTGTAAATGACGCATATCTTTCTTTACAGCACCGCCACCGAAGTCGGTGAGCCGTCGGCCGCATTGCAGAGTGCGGTACAGAAGATGCACGACCTGGTCGCCGACCTCGAAACAAAACACCGATTCGTTGCAGTACAAGGCCATTCACACACCGTCATCCCCGCTCAAGTAACGGGAACATCGTTGACGGGCAGACCACGTGCCGGTTACGCCGTCACGTTGACCACCGTCGTCGAGATACCGACGGACAACACGTAGATCCGAAAGTTGGTAGTAAAAACCATGTTTCGACGAATACTCACTTCCCCCGCCAGTGCCGCCGTCGACAGTAACGGAGATCAGTCATGAGTAAGGGTTCTGTGCGTGATCCCAGTCAAGGTGACGTGGCGTTCGAGGTGCTCGGTGTGTGCGCCGGGATCGCGGTTGCCGGCGTCGTCGGCGCCTCCGTCGCGATGCAGTTCGGCACCGAGCAGGATGTTCCGGTCAATCCGATGGCGATGGTCGCTGGCCTGATCAAGGGCGATCTCGTGTGGGAGTCCGGTGCGAGCGTAGTGGCGATTGCCTTTGCCTTGGCGTTGATCGTGCTGGTCGCAGTGGGCATGTGGTTGTTGATCCTGCGCAAGCGGGACAGCACCCGCGTCGACGAGCTAGCCAAGTACATGGGCCGCGGTCGCGACATCGCTTCGTTGACGGAACAGGCATGCCGGGCGAAAGCCGAATCCTTGCAGGTGCGGCTCCGTCCCGACGACGTTGTCGGCATCCAGCTCGGGTACCTGTTGCTGCCGAGCAAGCCGGTGTTCGGGTCGGCCCCGATGTTGCGCGGCAGCTGGGAGGACCTGCACGTCGATATTTGGGGTCCTCGCACCGGTAAGTCGACCAGTCGCGTCATCCCCGCAGTTCTCGATGCTCCCGGCGCAGTCCTGACGACGTCGAACAAGCGTGATGTCGTCGACGCGACCCGCGACGTTCGAGCAGCAATGGGCTCGCAAGTCTGGGTGTTCGATCCGCAGAGGGTCGCCAATGAGGAACCGAGCTGGTGGTGGAATCCGCTCACGTGGGTGACCGACGAAGTCAGGGCCGCCGATCTGGCCGATCATTTCGCCTCCGGTGACGACGGACTCGAAGCGAAGACGGACGCGTTCTTCGATCCGGAAGGAAAGGATCTGTTGGCGGCACTGTTCCTGGCTGCGGCACTCGATCGCCGCCCGATCACACAGGCATATACGTGGGTCACGGACGTGCAGAACCAGGAAGCGGTGAAGATCCTTCGCCAACATGGGTACGGATTGCAGGCGGACGGCCTGGCCGGGCAGTACAACGCGCCCGACAAACAACGCGGCGGTGTGTTCGGTACTGCCAAGAAGATGATCCGCTCGCTCAAGATCAGGACGATTCATCCCTGGGTGACGTCGGACAGTTTGACCGATCCGCGGCCGCATTTCGATCCTCGTGAATTCGTTCGTTCCGGAGGCACGCTCTACAGCCTTTCCCGCGAGGGCAACGGTTCGGCCGGCCCACTGGTGACTGCGTTGACCGTCGCCGTGATCGACGCGGCCGAAGAAATCGCGACTACCTCGCCGAAGGGACGTCTGCCTGTTCCTCTCGTCGCTCCTCTCGACGAGGTGGCCAACGTCGTGCGCTGGTCCAAGCTGCCTAGCCTCTACAGCCACTACGGTTCACGCGGAATCATCATCATGGCCATCTTGCAGTCCTGGTCACAGGGTGTGGAGGTGTGGGGCGAACGCGGGATGAAGAAACTGTGGTCGGCGGCGAACGTCAAGGTCTACGGCGGTGGTGTCGCCGTCGATGACGGGGTGTTCCTTCGGGACATGTCCACCGCGATCGGTGACCATTGGGAGATCACCGGGTCGGTCACAGCCTCCTCGCAAGGCCGATCCACTTCCAAGCAGCGCACCAAAGTTCGTACGTTCACCGAATCCGAACTCGAAGCACTGCCACGTGGCCGGGCGATCGTACGTTCCTCCGGCAACCGGCCTGTGATCGTACGGACGGCGCCGTGGATGGCCGGCCCGCACGCCGACCAGATCAGGGCGTCAATCGAAGCCCACGATCCGGCAGCCCCGGCGACGTTGGCGGAAGCAGAAGTAGGGCTGTCCGAATGGCTCAAGCCAGACCACGCCGGGGCTGCGCGTGAGGCGGTGTCGCTGTGACCGCGCCGTTCGAGCCACCACCGGAGGACGATTTCGATCCGGGTGAGGCTGACTATCTGCCGCCCGATGATGCGGACTATCCACCCCCATCCGCGTACACGCCCCTCAGCGGGAGAGATGAACCGAACGTCGAAGCGCCGCTGAGCGAGAACCTCGAGGCGATGGTCGGCAAGGCAGTTCTCAAACGCATCCAGAAGGAAGCCGACGCGATCGCCGAAGCGAAGTGGGCGGAAATCCTCACTCCGGAGCTGTACGCGCGACTCGAAGCCGCGGCAGCGGCCCGGTTGCTGGCGCAGCTCGAGATTTCACTCGCCAATCCGGAACCGGAGCCGGAGCCGGAGCAGCCGGCAGAACCGGAACTGGTGTTCGGATCGGTAGAGGAGTTCGTGCGCGAACGCATCGCCCCTGTCTATCGGCGTGAGGTGATCGAGGGGACGTCAAGGAACTGGTGCACGCAGTGGTGGAAACACGCCGAAGCTATCTCCCGGTTGGAAGCCCTGTGGCGCGCATGGGAGCGTCTGCGCCTGGATCCCTCGACCGGGATGAGTGTGTGGTGGCGCGATCACGCCGACCACCACATGGCACAGCTATTCGATCCAGAGGGCACGTTCAAAGCGTGCTCGGTCCGCAGCGGTCATGCCGGCGGCGACTTCGCGATCGTGCCCTTGCCGACTGAACCCGCACCGTCGTCGATGTTCCCCGACATGCGTCTCTCCCCTGAATCCGCGCCCACAGCGGCGTCACCCCACAAGGAAGGCAACAACTGATGTCAGAGCACGACGAAATCGGTGAGGTCAATCAAGAACTCACGCGCATGTTCCGGGTCGGCTTGCAGTCTGCGTCCCGTCTCGCAGAGCAGATGGGTCGCGCACGGGAGAAGCAGATCCGCGACGCCGAAGCCAAAAGCGTGCAGGCGGCCCGCGAACTGCGCGAACGGCTCGTCGCCGAACGCAGCGCGATCGAGGCGCAGCTACGTCCGGTGATGACGGACCGCTGGTGGGAGGACGCTACCCACGCGCAGATCGCCGACAGCTGGCAGCAGGCCCGCGGCTGGCAGGACCACTCGCAGCCCGCGGCCGACGCCGCAGATCGCATCCGCAAGGAAGTCCAGACCCGGTACGGAATCGACGCGGGCGCCCCCGGGATCGACCCCCGAGAAATCGAGAACCTGCTCCAAGCAGCCGAAGAAGCCAAGCGGGCCGCTGCCGCCGAACAGGAACTCGCCGAACGCGAGAACGTGAAGGCCTCCGAGTTGATGGCCGAAGCCGATCGGCTCGACAAGACGGCGACGGAAGCCGAAGGTACGCCGGCCGAAACTGAAATCGTCGAAGACGCAGACGCTCATCGCGCAGCCGCAGAAGCCGAGTACGACTCAGCCGAACGGCGCGATGCCCTCGCCGCCGACATGAACGCCGGAGGAGTGGACAAGGAAACGATCGGCGCCCGGATGACGGCCGATCTCGACCAGGCCAAGCATCCCCGAGGAGCGGTGCAGACCGGGACTGGTAAACCGCCGGTCGCCAGGAAAGGACGTCCGAGCAAGGGCCGCAGCCAGGAACGCCAACACGCCGGCAGATAGCCGACCACCCCGCGATCTACGAAGGAGACCGACCGATGTGGCCGTTCAAGCGACGAACAGCGCAGCAGAAGACCGACACACCATCCGAAACGAGCCCGCCGCCAGTGGCCCCGGAGCCCCAACCTGTCTCGGGGCCATCGAGGTGGCCACGCTTGGCGGCCCCGGACACGTACGGCCGATTCCTTACTGAGGAGGTCGGGCTGACTTTGATGATCGGCACGTTCAATCACGCGGTCATGCACCCGCATGGTGACACCGCGGTACGAGTACCTGCCATCACCTTGTCAGTGCCCCCAGGCTCCGGTTTCGACTTCGCACATCCCGAGTACGGCTTCGGTGGCTGGATCGACCCGCCCGCTGAGCGTGTCCTTCGACTCTGGGCCGACGACTTGTTGACCATCTCGCACGGCGACGTGTGGCGATTCGTGGTCGCCGGGGAAGAACCGTTCGACCGTGAATGGGTCGAGACGATGTTCCCGCCGGCGCCTTCCGGTGACGACTTCATTCCCGAACGTGCGCTGGTCGTCGTGCAATTCGGTGACGCCAGGCAAGGCGAGTTCGCGTTGACGGAGCTCGACACGTCCCCGATGACGCTGACATATCTCGAGGACCTGAGGACAGAACCCTAAAACTCCTCCACCTTCAAGCCACTCCGACTTCGGGATCCGCGCACAAGCGCGGATCCCGAAGCTTTGCCCGTCGACTGACCTCAGCTGCCACCGGCGGAGGAAGACCACAACTAACTACTGCGTGACACGGTTTTGTGCGTCTCGCCGTTTGAACAATCAGTTTGTCCGTAGAGTCACGGAAACTTCACCAAGTGCGAGGAGAAATTGCATGTCAGAGATCGGTCCCGCGGACCCTCGCGACGAACCGAACGTCGATGACTTTGTTGACGTTTCACTGGACGCAGACGAGTGGGCAGCGATTCTCCAAGACCACAAAGATTATGAAGCGCGCAAAGCGCGAGAAGCAGAGGCCGAACTATCGCTCAGTGAATTCTCCGTCACGTGGGACACCATCACGCCCGACGACGTCGACGAATTTCGTCGCGCGCTCCACGACGCGAAAAACGAACCCGATATGCAGAAATTCTTGGCATCGCGACCCCATCTCTTGGTGCAACCGCTGGGCGGTGGCCACGGGAGGTGGGTCATTGCAGAGAAGAAATTCGGTGATCAATTCAGAAGCGACTACATGATCGCGGAGAACAGTTCGCAGGGGTTTGAGTGGCTCGCAGTGGAGCTCGAAGGCCCGCAACAAGTCATGTTCAACAAGGATGGCCACCCCAACAAATCGCTTGTCCATGCCATCCAACAGATCAACGACTGGCGCGGCTTCATCGAGAGCAACCTCCAGTATGTAAGAAATCCTCGGCACGAGAATGGCCTCGGGCTCGTAGATGTCCACCCCACTGTGCGCGGCCTTGTGATCATCGGTCGCCGCCACGAGACGCCTGCGAGTACGAACGCGGCCCGACGCAGGCTCGCCACCATGAACAACATCGATATCCACTCGTGGGATTGGCTCGTCGAACGCGCTCAAATGCGCTCAGATGAGCTGGAGGGCAGGCGTAGGAGAAGGGCCGAAGAATCGGATTAAACCCGACGGCCAGAACAAGCCAAGGAGTCGATAGTGGTTGCCGACCGAAGAGTTGATTTCGGGTATGCACACTGCTGGATCATCTGTCCTTCCTGCACGGATAGAACTCGGCTGACCTTTGAGCAGTACGTCACCGGTGAGCGTGTACGTTGCGTTCGCTGCGGTGTCACGGTTACGACGGAGGACGAGCACGATCTGGCTGTGTCAGCGCCTGACGATGTCGCTCTCGATCCGAGCGCTCTGTCGGGTGTGGCCTGGTACCACACCTCCACGTACCGCGAGTGGCCTCCGATGAACGAAGAACCGACGGACTCGGCGATCCATCTTGGAACCTACGAGGCCGCTATCGAAAACATGTTGCGACGGATGCGTAACGAGTCAGATGCTGACTCCCAGTTCCACCTTCACAGAATCACGCTTTGTGTCGATGCCAAAGACGTCACAGATGTGCGTGGGGAGGCCAGCAACTGGTTCGGTCTCACCGCCCAGTCGGTTGTGCGAGCGGACGGGCATCGTGTGCTGCGGTATATCAACCGCCACGAGCACAAGGGGTCTATCTCGCTCGCTGTCGTCCCCTCGGTGATCGCGACAGTGCAGACGGTCACCATCCCACTTGCGATATGCAATCGTCCGTGTGCGGCCGCGGCACAAGCAGCAATCGCGTATGCGGCCGAATGCGCCGCGATCGAGGCCGCACGTCCGGACACGTCTGGAATCGGAAGGCTCGAACGGCAATTCCCCAAGACCGCCAAGGACCCGAAGGTGGCTGCTATCGCTCACGCCGCAAAGGCCTGCGACGATGCCTCATCGCAGGCCTTTGCGCAGTTTTCTAGAGCGCTAGAGTATTCCTATCTTGCAGAAATAGCGGCGCCCGTACGAGCTATGTTCGTTGGTGCTCTTCAGTCCAAAAAGTTCGACAGCGCTACGGACTGGAACGAAACTTTCTGCCGTGTCGCTGAACTCCTCACTGCGCCCGATCGCGTCATCGCCACGGTCTCGACAGCGCAGACTCGAGTCCCAACCGGTGACTGACGGATACCTGAACGCGTCCCAAAACTGCCCAAGCAATCGCCTCAGCAGGCTGGCTGTGCATTTTGCTGGCCAGGTCAATTGAAGCGAGCGACGATTCGGCCCAGTATTTCGTCGACGCCTCTTCGGTAGACCTCTCGGGGGCTCGTCGGGTCGAGGTAGATTTCGCCGGTGTTGATCTCGGCCTCGGCCGCGATTATGGCGCGGTCCGGACGCTGCCCGGTATACCAATTCCAGCCGGAGCCGGGGCAGATCGAAGAGCGGCCGAGGAGCCAATCGCATGCAGCGTTCTGACCCCCGGCGTATTCGCCGGCACCGAGTTCGCGCGCCCTCATCTGCAAGGTGGCGACCTGTGATTCGCTCGGGAGCGGGCCGGGCGGTGGCAAGATTTCGAGAGCCTTGCAGATGCTTAGTGGATCCGCGCGGGTTGCTCGGGCGGCTGCTGCCACAACGGAACTGGTGTGGGAGAAGGGAAGCCCGAAATACTGTGGGACTACGTCATCGGGAGCCCCGTTCGGCAACAGCGACAGGAAGTAGTTTCCGAGTTCCCATCCCCACGTGCTTTGATCGTCCCATCCTGCCAGCCACACCCCTTCGCTGAACTCCGTCCCCGGTTGGTGCATCCACCACGTCGATGCGTCCATATCTGTCACAGCTATCCCCCTGATTCACATTTCGCGGTTCTTGATGGTGCCTCGGTGGTGCCTCCGTGCCTCCGTTCTTTCAAACGCTGGGGGTTGAGAACTCACCGATCCCGGTGATCCAAAATCTTCGGCAAAGTTCGTTTCGACTTCTTCTTTCGTCTACGCGCACTCGGCCGAGTTATCACAACAGCGGTCGTTGCCCGGACACCCAGTTGAGTTTTTCGAGATCTCCCCAGAGCAAGCCGGATGCAAGGCCCGTCGCCGGCGTCGATTCGGTCGGAGAAACCCGCTGACTAACCGTGCTGAAAGATGGTGCGAACTCCGCAAACTCAGGGCTTTGGGCCATATATGCCTGAAACTGGGCGTACTGCACATCTCTGTCGTCGGACATCTCTGCGGATCTTTTCTCGTCGTTGAGCGTGAGATTGACCGTGTTGGATAGGGCGGTGGCCTCGTCGAATGGGCTTGATGCCCGCGCGCGAAGTGTCCATCCCAGGCCTGCTTCCGGGGGGCCGAAGCTAAAGGCCCCCTGATCCTCTCCCGGGGTGAAATTGACGTCTCCGAAGAACTCGACGGGGAAGAGCCCCTGGGTTCCAAGTGTGCCTGTGAAGTTGGGAACGAGTCGTTCCACCAACTCGTGGTAGCACTGAAGCGCTGCTGTGGCGATCGCACAAACCCGTTCGTGCATGCGGCGAGCAGTGAAATTCCCCCAAGGATCTTCCTGGGACGGTGAAATGTCGGGACCGGGGTACAACTGGGGCGTGATCATCGTAGAGCCCCAGGTACCGATGGTCTCAGGGCTTCCGGAGGTCAGCTCGTCCCGAACGATTCCTGGTTCCGTTGCCGTGCCCAAAATCAAGTTTTTGAAGGAACTCGAGATGTCGTCGCGCAAGTAGGACTGTGTCAGTGCCCAAACCCAGTTGACGCCCGTGGGCAGGGCATGCTGCCTCATTACCATCACGCGATATTCGAAGTCGTGCCCTGCTTTGATGATCTCGGGCAAGCTGCCCGTTTCCCCGTCGCGAGGTGCGATCCATGAGACAGCGATCTTGGACCGCCCAATGCGGACCGACAGTGCGATGTCATCCAACCCTGATGCGACTCCCGCGAAAGACGAGAAGAAGGCCTGTCCGAGCGGACCGAGTCCGGCAAGCCACGCTGCTTGGGCGTAGCGGATGCGATGTCCTGCGCTTTCCCAGTCGGACTCTTCGAGTTCCGAAATATGCCGTGTCAGCCCGCCTCTCTCGGTCTCCTTGATGATCCAGGCAGCTGCACCTGGATTCCAACGAGCGATATCAGCCATGACCAGATCGACTTTGGTGGGTTCCCCAGCAGCGAGCAGGATCGAGAAGACGTACTTCCACCTGTCGAAGGAGCGCATTGAAGACAGCAGAGGTACTACGTCGACCTTTCCGTCGAGTATCGCTTGCGCAGCGAACCACTGCTCGAACGTGGCCAGGGAAAAGGCGCATGTCTTTCCTGCGCCGGTGACCAGCGGAGATTTTCGGATCTTGGAGGCGATCTCGAGTGAGGCAAATCTGGTGGGGTCTACGGCTTTCCCGGTGCTGACGGTTTCGATTGCAAGTTCCATCAGATAGGGAATCAGTTCCATCCCTTCCGACTCCACGATTTGTTCGACGACACGGTCGATGAGTTCGGAAGTGCCTGTCACTCCGTCGTTCGCGGTCGCGTGCGACGCCGTCAGCACCGCGAATAGGGGTCGTCTGACTGACTTTGTCAGTTGGGCACCAAGCGGAGGGATCGGGCGACCGGCGACAGCGCTCATCAGCTCTGCCGCCTGCGCGTCGGTCATGTCGCTCATTGCGACCTGTACCGACTCGTCGCGTAGATCGGGATTTCGAGTCGTCAGCACAACCCGGGATTTGGTCCAACGTGCAACGAATTCCGATGCCTCTTGCACTTTTGTGGCAGCCAAGTCCGTACGTTCGTCGAGCCCGTCAATCACTATGTCGACACCGCACCGCAGTACCGTGGCTGAACCGATGTCGCGGCTCACTCGGACATCGACTGTCTCGTCCAACTCCTTAGCCGAGATGAAGAGCGGCACCGGCGCGGAGTCGTCATTTTGAGCCCGTCTGATGCTTGCTCTCAACCACTCCTCGGCTATCTCCGACTTTCCAGAACCTAATGGCCCGGTCAAAACGCGTATCTCGCCCGGTCCGATTTCATCAATCCGAGAAGGAACAGCCACTGCATTTAGAAGTGAACGCTCAACTTGCTGTTCGTCCAGGCCTGCGCCGAACCGCAGTCGGCGTCGACGACTGGTTGATGCGCTCATGGATCCGGCTAAATAGCTTGTCCGGCCGATTAGTTCGTAGGTCGACTGAGACATCGTCGGCTGATGAACGTGGTTGTTTCCGATCATCACGGTGTTACCGCTTCCGGACACATTCACTGGGCCGCTTGTTGGTGCTGTTGCTGAGGGTTCCTCGGCCAACCCCGGGACCGGCCTCGTCGCCGTGGAGAGCGCCGGCGCTTGAATGGGAGGTAGGACCGGTACCGGTCCGGCCGTCGGTTTCGTGTACCGAGGCTGACCCGTAAAAAGTCGTACGAGTTCGCCGATCCCACTGTCCGTCAGTTGCTTGACATTTTTTCGTGATACTCCACGTAGTTCATCGGGGAGAGCACTGTCACCCACTCCCGATAGGCCATCAATCGGCGGTAGCGCAACAAGCACTACCTTGCGCTGAAACTCCTGCTGGTTCCGTTGAAATATCCCCCGCAAAGTATTGGCTTCCCCGGCTGCACCAGCGCCGACTGTGGGATCGTTCGTCCCTTCCCAACGTTCCTTCCATGCATTGCTGAGTAGAACGACCACGAAATCTGCATCTTCGATCTGCTGCGGTCCCCACCGAGTCCAGACCGGTACTGGACTATCGAGATACCACAGGTCAATTTCGGTGTTCGGAAACCCGTTGCGGATCAAAAGCTCAGCGAAGGCGTGTGCCTGGCCTGTCCACTGTTGCTCTTGCTCGTCGTTCCAATCGACGTTGCGGTGGGCCCAGCTGATGAAGACCTTGCGATCCGAGGTCGAAACCACTGCGGACTCATCGAGCCCCGAGCCTTCATTGGGCGTGTTCAGCACCGACCGATCATACTGTTTCGCCCGCCGATCGCCGTGCCAAAGATGATTCCGGGGCTACTGCTGGAGCATCAGCGCTGGGGGCCGTGATCCCGGTTTCTTCCCGCTCGGGTCTGTTCTCGTTGGGGATCGAGTTTCGAGGGGATTGGAGACGGGCCGCGCTTTGCTGCTTCGCGGGCGGAAACCGGGAAGTCACCGGCGGCAAGCGTTGCGGCATCGCTCCCTGCCTGATCCGTCGACGGAATTGGTTCCACCGTTGTCTGCTCTTCCGAAAACGACCGTTCGAGCACTGCGACGCTGCCCTCGGATTCGACACGCTCGACCTCGGCGCGAGGTTGAGGCATCTGACGATGAATCACTGCGAGTTCCACTCGCGCAGTCATCTCGAGGTCACGCGCCCGGCTCAGGTCGCCGGCTGCACGATGTGCGGCAGCGATCGCTTCCACTGCCTTGATCAGTTGGCGCATCAACAGCGCGTACGACGCGGTCTTGCCGAGCTGCGGGCTTGTTTGCATCAAGATCAGGGCCGCACCGCCGGCGGAGACGACGCCTGCCCTCTTCGGTGCGTGCTGATGTGCGGGGATCTGTGAGGATCGGGCTAGTTGTTTCGCAGCGTGGGCAAGGGGTCCTGGTGTGGCTTCGGTGCGGACTGACCATGCGTCAAAAACGCCTGCCGTGCGTCCCGCCGCGCGTGCCCATTGCGCTCGGTCGGTCACGGGAATCGAAGCTAGGTATTTGTTCCAGGCCGCGATGTCCCGACCGGCTCGTTCGAGCAGTTTCGGGTCGAGCATTTTCGCTTCACGTCCGGGTCGCGCGGCGGGACGCTCGCGCCGAGCGCTACGCCATTCGTCGACGGCCTCCGATGACGCCGTAGGGGTGTCTTCCCATTCCTTCCGGAGACGGGGGAGGGTCAAGTCTTTTGCTAGATGACCGCCTCCGTAGAAGATCGGCTTTCCATCGGCTCCGATTGCATCGCGATCGGGTCTGACGGCGACCTTGTAGCCGACCACGACGTCATCGCGGCCGGAGGCGAAGCGGGGCCGGACGATCAGCCCTTGCCCGCGAAGTCGGCGCACGAATTCCGCCTCGGACTTCGACGATGTCGCGCAAGCACGCACGCGCCGTGCGAGGAGATCGCGGTCGAGTTCGGTCTTCCCGTTGCGTACTGCGCGCGCATTTTCGGCTCGGTGGTATCCGCGTTCGCCGGTCTTGCTCTGGCGGGACTCGATGACAGCGAGGCCGTGTTCGCGTTCGATGCGAGCAGCCGCGACGCTGGCTCGTTTCCAGTCGCGGTAGAGGTTGACTTTGGTGCCGTCTTCGCGCACGGCGGATGCGGCGATGTGGATGTGGTCGTTGCCTTTCGCGGACACTCCGTGACGGACGGCGACCCATCTGGCGGGGCTGCGGCCGGAGGTGTCGGTGAAACCCATTTCGTCCATGAACTCGGTGGCGATCTTGTTCCACTGCTCGTCTGTCAGCTCGCCTTCGTCGGCTTTGAGCGAGAGCGAGCAATGCCAGACATTTCCGTCGCGGTAGAGGTCGATCGGATCGCGGACCTTCTTGCCGTGACTGTCGCGAACGTCTTGGCCGGATTCATCACGAAGGTAGTTCGGGATCTGGATTTCGGTGCCGAACACTTTGCGGGGCTGGTCGATCTGCTTGCCGATCGCGAGAGCGTCGACGCCGCTGAGTTCATTGTCGTCGTACCACGCCATGATCGCGTAGTCGCCGGCCACCAGATGGGGGTCGCTGTGCTCGTTGCTCTTGCCCGGACCGGCGAGGTACGACATCAGTCCGGTGACTTTGGCGCCGCGGGAAATCTTGACGATCACGGCGCGGACATCTCGTCGAGGGTGCCGTGAATCCGGTCCGCCAAACGCCGCACGCTGACCAGTGCGCCGTTCAGTTCGGCGGGGATGTCTCCGGTTGCGTTGGTGGCTTTCGCCATCTGGTTGATGTTGATAGAAATTGCCGACAACAACCGGAACGCGGAGAACAACTCCGCAGCAAGATCGCGACGATCAGTAGCAGTTTCACCGGAGTCGGACAGGGCGGACTCGACCATCAGCCGCGCCACGGTGATGCGCGCTTCCTGCGCACGGCGCAGCAACTCGGACTCCTCCTCTGGAGTCACCTTCACCACGTGCCGGCCAGCTCGACCGCCCGGCACATTCTCCCGGCGTTCACGACGGAACCGGCGGGGTCGACTGACCTCGTCTTCACTCATGTCCGTCGTGCCTCCCTTCGGCCCAGCGCAGCGCCCCCACCACGTGGGGCTACACGCCAGTGTCTCAGGTCCAGAGCGCAGCGGCAAGACCTGACCCAACTTAGGGCACCTAAGTTACTATCTTGCTCTGCCGGGGCACAGATTTCGGGGTCACTTCCGCTCTGAGTCTCGTCCCCGAAATCTAAAAAGCGCCAGGACGAGCCCGCGAGTTCCTCCGGTCTTGAGTTCGTCCCCATTTGGGGGCTGGTCCCGATTGTGGGTGCCTGAGACGCAGCGGAGCGGAGAGGGAAATCTCGGGCATCCATATGAGGATCGGAGCAGTCCCGATCTGTGGTCGAATCTCGGAGAAAAGAAGATGCGCCGCGCGGAGCGCGTCGATACGCAGTTCGGGTGGTTGATGTTGCCCACAGGCGGGCACCGGGGTTCTCGGCATTGGGCACACACCAGATTCCTCCGCTCCGCGTCTGGTGTGCACACAACGCCGCCCCGGACACCCACCCGGGGACAACGGGACGAGTCTCCGCGAGTTGCGCTTAGCGCACGTTCAGTGGTGCACGGACGGGCGAGATTTCTCCTACGATGTAGCGCATGAACACGACACCGAACACACCAGATTTCGACGCACTCGACGCAGCTATCAAGGCGGAAGCCGAAGAGAAGATGAAGATCATCCGTGTGGTGGCGACTGCACACAAGGAGCTGCTCGACACGCGTGAGGAGTTCGCCCGCAAGGATGCCGCCAACGTCGGCAACCTCGATGCCGCGATCAGTGAAGCGCTCCGTGTCGGATTCACCGAAGCGTCGATCAAACAGTGGCGTGTGCCGGCTGCGCGGAAGTCAGCAGCCAAGCGGACAGCGACGAAGAAGCCGGTGGCGAAGAAGATCGAAACTTCACCGGCCGCCTCGCCGGCCACTGAATCCGGTGAGCAGAAGAGCGCTTAGGACAGCGCACGGTGACCACACCGGCTGTTCGCTCGGGGACGACGCCGCTCACTGTTGTTCGCTCGCGCTACGAACTGATGAGGGACGCGTGGTACCGGTTGATTCCGGCGCGTACGCAGATTCGGTTCTTGTCCACGGTGCTACTGGGTTACGCGATTCACAACGCTGCGTATGCCGTGGACGACCCCACTCGCGAGAACCTCAAAGACGCGTTTCTCTCGTGGCTGTTTTGGTTGGTGTTTGCTCTTGTCCCGCCGATCGCAAAAGCAAAAGCCGGCGGCCGTTGGCCGCGCATCCGATCGTTGACCCGTTCGCTGCGCGTCACCTGGGTGCGGTCGATCCGGTGGTTGGGCTTTGTCATGCCGCGACCGAACTCGCAGATGTCTGCGTGGAGAAGGATCGGGTTGTGGGTTCTCCTGATTCCGGTTCTCGTCGCGATCGGAAACTATCTCCTCTTCGCATATGGCGTGAATCTGGATACGTGGTTTCCGGTCACCGATCCGGACACCATCGCCGCGAACGAGGCTCGGAAGGAATTTCTGATCCGGGGTGGAATCTTCACCGCAGTGACCGGGGCTTTCCTCCACGCAGCACTACCGGAGGAGATTCTGCACCGGTCCGGCGTTCTCGCCATCCAGCGTTGGAAACCGTCGAATCGTGTTCTGATTCTGTCGGTTGCCTCGGTCATGCTCGTGCTCTTCGCTTTCGCTCACCTGAAGTTCGGTTTTGGCAATGTGGTGTCGGCGTTCATCGGCGGCGCACTGTTCACTGTCCTCGCCCTGTACACCCGTTCACTGTGGCCGGCGATCGCTGCCCACGGATTCGCCAACCTGATCATCGAAGTGCAGTGGGTGCTGAACTCGTGACTTCTCCACTAGCTCCACGCACACAACGAAAGGCCCAGCCGTGAATGACAAGAACATCCCTGTGGAACGCTCCGCAGTCGAGGCCGCGATGTACCAATCGACGAAGCATCTGAACGTGATCACCGATGCGGATCTTGCCGCTGTTGTCGAAGGACTGACTGGCGAACCCGTTGCGCGTGCTCAGATCGATTTCGCGTTTCCCGCGCCGGGAACCACGGATCACTTGTTCGATTGATCTTCGGTGCGCCGCATTGCACTGGTGGCGCTCTGGGGAGCTGGCGCAGCGGTTGTTAGGGCTCGATGCCCGAACAACTGCCACCGCATACGGGAGCGGCCCCGACTTCTTCGCGAAGTCGGGGCCGCTGCCGATTTTCAGCTGTCGAGATTGTCGACGTCGACGCCGAAGGATCGCGCTGCGTCGGCGGCGATCGCGTGCAGTTGCGTGGTGACTGCTGCGGGCGAGACTGCGTGCTCGAGTGCGAAGTCGAGCAGGTTGCGCAGTGGGGTGTCGTGTTCGCCGTTGCCGTCGATGACGGCGGCTTGGGCGGCCTCGAGTGCGATGCCGGTACTGGGTCCGTCGCCGCTGATGTATGAGCAGTACGCCGCGACGGTGAGAATCTGGATGCGGGCGTTGCCGCGTACCTGGCGGGCGATTGTCGCGAACGCGTGGGCGGCGGCGTGCTCGTTTCCGTTGGCGGTGAACATCAGGGCATCGCGTGCGGTGGGGCTGATGGTGGCGCACAGTCCGACACGGGCGGCCAGCTCGGCGTCCGGGTTGCCCCGTGTGCGGATGAGTGTCGCGAGTTCGGTGACGGCGTGGCGAACGAAGTCCGGTCCCTGCGCGTGCAGCGCTGCGTGTGCGGGTGCGGTGTCCGCTTCGACGGTGACGGCGTAGCGGGCGGCGATGTCCTCGCGTGAGGCTGCGGTGGTGCGACCTTGTTCGACGGCGTTGTGAATGCTCAACGTTGAGGCGTTCGGGTCTTCGGTGAGTCCGGTCGCGTACGTGTCGAGGTCGGTCCACAACGCTCCGGCTTCGAGCGCGGTGACGTGCAAGGCGAGCATGTCGTGGATTCCGGCGTCACGGAATCCCTGGCGCAGGATCGCGATCTGGTCGAGCGCGATGACTGCGGCGGCGTCTTCGGCGACGGCAACGCAAATCGTGGCGGTGGTGTCGGCGCGTGCGGCAGCTTCGAGGTACGGGGCCGGATCGAATTCGGCGCCCTCGCCTGCGGCGGCGTCGGTCCGCGCGACAAGGGCAATCTGCTTGGTGGTTCGGCCGTCGACGATTTCGTCTTTGAGCATGATCACGATGACCGATGCGGTCGGGATGAATCCGAGCATGGTGGGGATGGAGGCAAGTACCTCGGTGGCGGTGTTCAAACGGATGCGCTGCATGTCGTTCCCCTCGCTGATGAAAGTGACCGGGCCGGGTGCCCCGCCAATTTTTTTCGCCTGCTGGCAAAGGAGAATCGCGTCGGCATGAGGGGGCCGGAGTGCCACCCCTGGGCCGAGAAAATTTCGGCGGGAGCTTGCGAGTGACGAAAATTTCTCGGAGCCATCGGCCGGCGCTTGCGCCGCCAGGGGTTGCGCGCAGGTCACCGCCGACGAGAATCGGAAGGCCAGAAGGAGAACAAAAAGATGCTCTTCATCAGGACGCAGCGAAGCGGAGTTCATTTCGGGGGACACCGAAGGTGGCCGGCCGCCGGGCAGGCGACAACGTAACTGCGGCGATACGCTCGCAGGGTCGGAGTCGAGAACACTGTTTTAGGGGGATCGCGTGAGCTTGAAGGCACGAAAGCTGCTCTGGGCTACGACTGTCGCAATCTTTCTGGTGGCGGCTGTGTTGTCCTATTTCAGTTCGGGACTCGGTTCTGCCGCTTTATGGGTGACGGTGGGCCTTGCACTCGGTGCGTCCGGTTTCGCGGATTTGAAGGTGCAGGCTCGCAGCTAGTAGCGGCGAATGTCCTGGGTGTCACGCTGGTGCCGGGAGCGTGCAGTCACGGCACTCCCACTGACCACCGACGCGGGTACAGGTGCGGCGTTGCTCGCACAGCCAGCACCCTCGCACAGCCAGCACCGTTGATTGCGCCGGGTCAACACCTGCGCTCCGGTCGCGGCGGGCCGTGGCTGTTCGGCGCGCTCGCGCTCGGATACGAGCCTGATCATGTCGCCGAAGATGTGGCGGCACTGCGAGCAGATTTCTCCGTCCTCGGCCACGATGTTCGAGCATCCCGCGAGAACGCATCCGGTGAACATCTGCGGATCCACCATCGTCTCCGCCTTCGGGACATTCACCATCGGAATCGGATTCCGTGCGGTGCGGCGGCGCGCTCGACTCTGCCGTAAACCCGATTCACGCGTGAGGGTGCGATCTGTCCGGCGTCGTAGGCGCGGCGGGTCGCGACGGCGAGCAGGGCGACGGCTTCGCGGGCGGTCACTTCGTGCGCGAGGGTGAGCCACCCGATTTCCGCTTGCATCCCTACCGCGCTCGTGGCGGCGGTGATCTTTGCGGTCAGTGTCTCGAGGATCTCGGCGGTCGCCATTCCTGAGGGTGTGATCGCGGGGTACGCGGTGTCGATAGTGTTGCTGTACATCGTGTCGGTGCGCAGCTCGTCGGTCGTGGTGCTCATGTCGTTGCCCTTTCGTAGACTTTCGGGTGCGACACCGGGCGGGCTCCTTCCGCCCGGTGTCGCACTGTGTTTGTGGGGTGCTGCCGTCTAGGCGGCTGCGGTGTCCTCGGCTTCGTCGGTGGCGGGTTCGAGTGCCTCGGCGAGGGTGTGGACGGTCGCCAGGACTGCGCGGGCGGTGTCGGTGATGACCTCGAGGTCTCCGTTTCCCCATCCGGCGATGTAGCCGATGCTGTAGTCGGTGGTGTCGAGTCCGAGTAGTCCGGCGAGGACGTAGGCGACGGATTCGGCTTCGACTTCGGCGCGGCCTCGGTGCAGCTCGGCGGGGTCGATGTCGCCGTTGGCGTGCATGAGCGCGTGGGCGGCTTCGTGAATCATCGTTTTCGCGGCTTGGGCGTCGCTGATCTTGTCGTCGACGATGATGCGGCGTGATCCGTCGAGGCTGGTTCGGCCGTTCGTTTCTCCGGCGATGTGCTCGCGGGTGACGGTCCATCCCTGTTCGGTCATCACCTGCGCGATGCGGGTGTAGATCGCGGCGGGGTCGTCGCCGTGTAGTCGGGTGGTGATGGTTTCTGCTGCTTGGGCGGGGTGGCCTTCGATCGGGTCGGTTTGGGCGATGTCGAACACGGACAGGATCGGGAACCGTGCTGCGCGGCGGGTGGTTTCCTCGCCGGTCTCGGTGTCGGTTTCGGTGATCTTCTTGGTCGAGTAGCCGAAAATCTTGATCGACTTTTCGCCCTTGCGGACCTGGCGTCCGAGTTCTTGCCACTTGCGGAATCCGGCGACCTGGCTCGCGTCGGGGGCCTGCGAGAAAATCAACATGACGTTGTTGAAGCTGTAGGAGTGGAACGCTGCTGCGGCGGTCAGGTAGGCGGCCCATGCGTCGGTGTCGGTGAGCTGGGCGACCTTCGCGGTGATGCTCTCGTGCAGTGCGGCGGCCTGCTCGCGTCGTGCCGCGCTCTTGTCTGCCGTGGTCTTCGCGCCCATAACTTTCAACCTCCGCTGATCCGGTGGCGCCACCTGCTCGGTGGCCGCCAATTTTTTTGCCCTGCTGGCAAAGGAGAATCGCGTCGGCATGAGGGGGCCGGAGTGCCACCCCTGGGCCGGGAAAATTTCTCTGCGAGCGTGCGAGTGCGGGTTGAGAAAATTTCTCGGAGCCCTCGGGCCGGCATCGCCGCCAGGGGTTGCGCGCAGGTCACCGCCGACGAGAATCGGAAGGCCAGAAGGACAAACAAATCAACGCTTTTCGCTGGTGCGGAGCGCAGCGGAGCTCAATTCGGAGGACACCGGTAGGTGGCCGGCCGCCGGGCAGGCGCCAACACACCGCCGGCAACGGGCCAGGCGTTCGCACCTCCCGCTCGGGTGGCTCGCGGGGTGATTGTGCGGGAGCGACGGGACTCGACACGCGCGGTGTCGCGGTAGCTCTTCAATTTTTTTCGGGTGTTTTGTGTTGCACCGGAGCGTCTAACACCATGCAAATCTGTCCGATTCGTTCCGATTCTTTCATTTCGATTTGGTGACGCATAAAACCGCCGGGCCTGTTTCTGTTCCTCCTTTTCCTTATTATTGAGAAGTTTGCTAATTCGATGGAATAGCGAGATTTTTTACAACACATCGATTAAAAGTTCAGGTGGCGTGGAATCTCAGCTATCTCGCAGACAGTGGGTCATGCGGGCTTTTCGTTACTCTTCGGGACGTCGGGGGTGACGTCACCTGCACGAAAGTTGCTGTTTCTGAGGCTCTTTGATGCGGATTCGATTGCAGTGCGTCGTCGGTTCACGCTGCCCGGGGTGTGTAGGGATTGGGTAGCGGAGGCGCCAGGGGATGTGGATAATTCTTTTTGTCGCTCCTGTCGGGGCGGCATTCCGGGAGTCCTTTCAATGTTGCGTGGGGGTTTGCTATGCCAAGTCAGAGTGATTTCAGTTTTGTTTCTCTTTCGACCTCGGCGGCGATGCAGGACTGGTGGTTCGTTTTGATGGTGGGAGCGGCTGGGGCATGTTTCGTGGCTTCGTTGTCGGTCATTGAGGCTATGAAAGATGTGTCGTTGGAGCGCGTGGGCGCGGCGTTGGGGCGCGTGGCCGTCTCTTTCGTGTTCGGCATTTCGTCGTGGTTGCTGATCGACGCGAGTTTCGTGGAGCAGCCTGCGAAGTCGATCACTCCTCCGGTGGAATTTCCGGCGACAATCGGGGATCTGTTGGCGTTTGCGGTGTTGGTGGTTTTGATGGTCGCGGGTGCGGGGTTGGGGATGCTTTTTGGTGCCGCTTCGCTGGATGCCTGACGGGCCGAGGGTGTGGCGGAGACGTCGTCGAGAGCGACTATCCCCTGCTATTTTGGGTGTATCCGCAGGTCGGCGCTTGATGGGGGAAACGTTGATGGATAGTTGGAGTCCGGATTTTCGGCCGCGGATGTGGGAGCGGGACAAGGAGCAGTTCGCGGCATGGACGGGCGGTGCTGCGGTTCGTTCTCCGTGGAAGCGTCGCAGGTTCAGGATCTGGCGCGAAGAGCAGCTGTCTAGCAAGTTGCGTTTGGCTCACAAGGCTGAGCAGAAGCGTCGGGCGGAGCTGATGGCGAATCCGAGTCCTGAGCTTGTTGAGGCATATCGGGAGTTGCGGGCTGCGGAGGCGGCGTCCGGTGCGCGGATCGGTTGCGCGCGCGGTGGCGATATGACTGACCCGAAAACCGTTCGCGCTCTTGCTCGGCTGTTGAGCGATCACACCGAAAAGTTCCAGTAGGAGCAGAGTACGGGCCACATTTATTGTGGTCAGCCCGCTTTTGTCCGGAAGTTTTCAGTCACGCCCGAGGTCGTGGGAGCGTTTCGGTGTCTGGGTCCGCGAGGTTTCCGGCCCGCTCGTCCCTGATTCTCGTGAACCTGTCGGTGGCTGTGACGGGTAGTCGAGTAGGCGGCCGCGCATGAGGTCGCTGAGTTCGTTCGGGTTGTACGGTGCGCGGTTTCCGCTGCGGAGGTGGTCGATCATCGCTTTGTGGTGCTCGGCCACCTCGAGGTGGATGACGTTGCCTTGAGTGCTGGCGAGCGTGGGCGGTTCGGTGCCGTTGCGGTGTACGCCGGGGGCGAGGACGTCGCGGAGCGGTGTGTGGGTTGCTTCCATTGCGACGTAGCGGGCTGCTTGTACTGCGGAGGCGTGGACTTTCTGCCAGTCGATGGTCCAGCCGGAGGATTTGAGGAGTTCGTCGAAGAAGACTCGTTGTGTGCGGGAATTGCCGTCTCGGAACGGGTGCAGGACGGTGGTTTCGCCCCAGTGGTAGGCGAGTCGGTCGACGGCGCGGTCTTTCGGGAGTCCTTGGGGGAAGTTGTCTTTGGCGATTCCGCGGAAGATGAACGCTGCTTGGTTTTCGATGTGTTCGGGTCGGCAGTGTGGGAGGTTCATGCCGACGGCGCCGGTGTCGCGGGTGCGGAGGGTGCCTGCCCAGTCGTAGACGTCTTGCAGGATGAATTGGTGGATCTTCTTCAGGTGTTCGAAGTCGAAATTACCTGCGATGGGCTGTAATTCGAGCTGCAGAATGCGCTGATACGCCGCTTCGGTTTCGTCCTCGAGGAGTGCTTGCGGGTCGGTGTGCCCGAGTTTGTTGATCAGGACCCCGGTGTCGGGGTCGACGTACGGGTCTTTCAACTGCGGGCAGCTCGGCGGCGGCGGTTTTCGGCGAGGACGAGTGCGACTGCTTCGTCGCCGGTGATTTCTCCGCGTAGTTGCCGGCGGCCGACTTCGATGCCGTATTCGCTGGGTTCCATGCCGGCCATGCGGTGTCCGGCGGTAGCGGCGGCGATGGCTCGGTCGATCTGGGCTTCGGTCATGTGCGACTGTGCGTTGCGTGCAGTGGTCACCGGTGCTCCTTCGTCGACTCGGTCGAGCGTGGCGGTGCGCAGGGGAGCTGCGCACCGTTGTCTATTCTACCTGATCATTGCTTGTTTCCTGCGATCAACAGACCTGCGAGGGTGGTGTCAGAACAGGGTGTTTTGGGTTTGTGCGGCGGCGTTGTCGGTGCGTTTTTCGTAGGCGGCTGCGAGGGTTTGCGCTGTGGTGGGGCTGCATCCCATTTCGGTGCCGATTTCGTCCCAATCGGCTCCGTGGTGGTGCAGCTGCCAGGCGTCGTGTTCGTCATCGTTCATGTTCTGGGTTCCTGTCTGCTCGAGGGGCGACCTTCGGAGTTTGGACGCTTTCAGGAAGCTGTACGTCGAAAGGGCGAGTAATCCGACTCCGGCGATGAGGGTTCGACTGGTTCCGATGGCGAAGTCCAGGGCTGCGACAGCGAGGGTGAGGACACCGAAGATGCTGTGTTTCACCACCCCCGGCCTGCTGATTCGCTGATCTGGCTTGTCTGGAGTGTTCATGCTCGGCCTTCGCGGATGGCGGCGAGGCGTTGGGAGGCTGCGCGGCGTTCGCGGCCGATGCTGAGCAGGTGCTCGAACAGTTGGTCTTCGGGGAGCTCGTCGGCGGCTTGGGCGAGGGATCGTGCTGCTTCGCGGAATCCGCGCCGGTAGGCCTGGGTGAGGACTGCGGCGATGTTGTGCTCGAGTTCAGCGGACGGGACGCCGATGGTGGTGATGTCGGTGAGTGCTTTGGTGAGCTGTTTCCCGAGGTGCCCGCTGGTGCGGCCTTCCTGCTGCAAGGTGGTGAAGACGTGGGCACTGTTGTGAGGTTTGCCGGCCTCGACAAGTTCCGAGATCGCGGTGAACAGTGCCGCGTTCACGGGTCGGTAGAAGTCTGCGCTGGTCAGGGCCTCGACTGCACGCTTCGCGCTTGCGCCCGGCGCCCAGAGAAGCGAGCACAGGAGTTGATCCTCGACCTCGACTTCGATGATGGTGCTGTATTCGTCGATCTCACTGTCGTTGTCGGTGAGGTCGTCGAAGTCGGGGACGGTGGCCAGTGAGAGTGTCACGTCGGGGTCCTTGCTGTCGCCGATGGGCATGGGAGGTCAGGGTCGCGGTGAGGTGAGTTGCCGGTGGCTGCGCAGGATCTCGGTGGCCGCGCGGAGGTTGCGGGCAGCCTCGGCGAGGTGGGTTGCGATGTCCTGGTCATGGGCGGCAACGTCTTCGGCGGTGTCCGTGCCGGGGGCGGTGTAGAGGGTGTGTAGCTCTTCGCGTGCATCACTGATTCCGGCGAGGGAGTCGTCGAGGGCGGCGAGCATGGTGCGGAGTTTGCGGTCGACGGATTCGCTGTCGCGGCGGAGCTCGGCGTCGAGTGCGCGGTCGACGAAGTCTGCATCGGGAGTGAAGGTGAATGCGGCGGCGGTCATGGTGTCCTCCGTAAGTTGTTGGATGGTCCGGAAGTGCTGGGTGTGGCTGATGGTGTCCTGCCTTATGTGGCTCGAAACGAGTGGCCGCCCAGCGCTTCGGGACGCCCTGGCTGCTGATTGAAAAATGTGCTTCGAGTGCTGTTTACGGAGATGACGGTGGGGTGTTCCTCGGGCCTGATATGAGTAGGCGACATGGAGGAGCGATGAGAGAAACTCACACCCACGCATGGGTTGGAATCGACGCCGGCAAGGGCCATCATTGGGCGGCAGTGGTCGACGAAGCAGGGTTGATCGTGTGGTCGCACAAGATCATCAACGACGAGACCGCGATATTGCACGCGCTGAGCGAAATTCTGGCCTTGGCCGACGAACTCCATTGGGCGGTAGATATTTCCGGTACCTCCTCGACGTTGTTGCTTGCTCTTCTCGCCGCGCACGGACAGAGTGCGGTTTACGTCCCTGGTCGCACCGTCAACAGGATGTCCGGCGCGTATCGAGGGGAGGCGAAAACCGATGCCCGCGATGCCTATGTGATCGCGGAAACTGCTCGACACCGACGCGATCTGTCTGTGTTGATTCCACCGGCCCAGCTGGCCGCGGAACTCGCGCTTTTGACCTCGCATCGGACCGATCTCGTCGCTGACCGAGTCCGGCTGATCAACCGTCTGCGTGACACTCTCACCGGTGTCTTTCCTGCGCTCGAGCGGGCTTTCGACTTCGGGCGTCACAAGGGCGCGTTGGTGTTGTTGACCGGTTTCCAGACGCCGCGCGGCATTCGGCGACGCGGACGCGTTCGTTTGAGCTTGTGGCTCGGTAAACGTGGGGTACGCGGGGCGGACGGTGTCGCCGAGATTGCGTGGGAAGCGGCGTCCGCGCAGAATGTGGTCCTGCCTGGTGAGGCTGTTGCGGCGCAGTTGGTGGCCGATATCGCCGACAGAGTCCTCGCAGTGGACGTCCAGCTTGCTCGTCTCGACGCGCAGATCGGTGAGACCTTCCGCCGCCATCCACAGGCTGCGGTCATCGAATCCATGCCCGGTATCGGTCCGATCCTCGGCGCGGAATTCGTTGTCGCTGCCGGTGATATGTCGGCGTACTCCGATGCCGGTCACCTCGCCTCGGCAGCGGGGTTGGTTCCGGTCCCCCGCGATTCCGGCCGCCGAACCGGCAACATGCACCGACCCAAACGCTACAGCCGGCGACTGCGGCGCGTCTTCTACCTCTCCGCTCAAACCTCCATCATCAAAGATGGACCGAACCGCGAGTTCTACCTCAAGAAACGAAGTGAAGGAATGAGACACGTTCAAGCGGTGATCGCCTTGGCCCGTCGACGAGTGAGCGTGATCTGGGCATTGTTGCGCGACGACCGACTGTTCGTCGTTGATGCACCCGCCGTCCGAACTGCTTGATTTCCTCATTGAAACTCGTTTCGCTGGTGAAAGTGTGTGATCAGGCGGCCGTGGTGAGCTTCTTGATTTCGTCTGGGCGGAATCCGCTCCAGTGGTTTTCTCCTGCGACGACGACGGGGGCTTGCAGGTATCCGAGGCTCATGACGTAATCGCGGGCCTGTGCGTTTTCGGTGATGTCGATGACGTCGTATTCGATTCCCGCTTTGTCGAGTGCGCGGTACGTGGCATTGCATTGCGCACATGCGGGCTTGGTATATACGGTGATCGCCATTGTCATTCCCCCTCGTCGGTGATTCTTTATTGATTTCATTCTATCGAACATTGCAATATAAACCAATACTTTCGTGGATATTTCTTCGATTAGTTTCCGCTTTAGTTAATGGCATCTTCAATCATTTCCACATTCTTTCTCTAATGCCGAACCGTGACATACGCAGCTACCTGCATGCGTTCTACCTGAATTTTCTCCCCCTCCCCCGGTATGTGCCGATATTCTGGTCTCGGCGGGAGTGGGTCAAGGTGAGTGTAGGAAAAAATATCGTAGCGCCTTTGTTCGAGCGTGCGAGTGGCGCGTGTGGATATTATTTCTGGAGCGGCCTTGATGCGCGAGTGTCGGGATAGAAGAATGTTCACACCGGGGCGGGTCGATTTCTTTTCCTTGCGCTTTTATCGCGGTTCGTGGCCGGCGGCCGGGTGCTTTCTCGAGTGTCTGTGGTGGTGTCCGTATTCCGCCCTTCCGGTCCGCCGGTGGCTCTGACCGCCGGCCGGAGGCGGAAGGTGCGGGGCGGAAGGGCGGGCGATCCCCAACCCTTTCGGGCCGGGGATCGCCGCTTCATCGGGTCAGTCGATCGCGACCTCGTCGAATGTGAGCTGTCCGGTGATGATTTCCTCGACGGCGGCGAGGGTGTAGCCCTGTTCCATCAGGAAACTGAGGTACTGGTCGGCATTCTTGGGCTTGGATCGCCATGCGTCTTTGACCATGCGGGACTCTTGCGCGGCGATCACCAACGCGAGAAGCAGCACCTGAGCGCGAGCCTCGGACACCTTCGCCACTTGCTCGGCCAACTCTCGGCCGGGGTAGTAGCCCTTGAATCCGAGCAGCTCACCGAGTGATTCCGCTGCCTTGTATTCCGAGATCAGTCCGGGATCGCGGGCGAGGGTGGCCGCGACGTAGGCCGCTGCCGTTTTCGGCGGGGTCTTGCGGGCGAGCAAGGTCGTGCGCAGAAACTCGCGGCGGACGGTGGTCGCGGCCTCGGCCTGCTTGTTCAACTCGCGGACTCGTCGCCGTTCCTGCTTGTCCTTCGCTTCCTGCTCGCGCACTGCCCGAGCTGCCTCGGCGGGGTCGTTTCCGCTGCCACCTGCGGCGGCGGGAACGGCGTCGATGATCGGTCGCGGCTCGAGTCCAGCGCCGTCCTGGTCGATGCACCAGTAGTCCGGTAGGTACTCGGGCCGGTAGTCGACGGTGTTGGCGTGCCGTAGCCCTTCCTCTGGTACGGCGGAATCGTCGTCCTCGGTGTCCCAATCGACATCGTCGTAATCGACGCGCTCGCCGGTGGCTTTGTCGAAAAACGCATCGTTCAATCCCAGAAACACTGCCCAGAACTGCGGGGCTGCGTCGACCAGCTCTTGGGTGACCTCGTCGCCGTCTGTGGTGACCAGCTCGGCCGGGGACACCTCGTCACGGAAACTGCGCCGATCGAAGGGAAAGATCGTAAATCCCTTCTCCGCGAACGGAGCTGCGGCGAGGGCATATGCCTCCCGTTCTTCACGCAACCCGCGTAGTCGCTCCGCTACGTGGTCGAAGTCGTACGACCTGGTGGCCAGAAGCTTTTCGACGGCTTCGGCGTCTCCGGCTTCCTCGAACTCGGCCACTACTGCCGCATGTGCGAGGTCGAGCTGTCCGGCGTCGAGGGCGGCGCGGGCTGCCTCGGCTTTCCCTACCGCTGCCTGGGCTTTGACATCCTTTTTGTCCATCGCGAGGGTCTTGGACACCTTCGTGATGGATGCGCCGAATTCGAGCATCTGCGCAACCCCTCGGGTGTGCTGCGCTGCGGTCAGCCCTTCGCGGTGCCGGTTGGCGGTGATCTGCTTGCCGATCCGGTCGACGGCGCGGGCCTTGTCGCTTCCTTCGGTGTCGGGGTAGATCACGACGGGGATTGTGGTCAGGCCGGTTTCGCGGGCGGCGAGGGTGCGGCGCTGGCCGTCGCGGACGACGATCGTTCCGTCTGCGGTTCGGACGGCGCTGATCGCTTCGAGTACTCCGTTTTCGCGGATGGATTCGACGAAGTCGGGGGTCTGCGCCAGATCGACGCTGTCGCGGACGTTCTCGCCGATGTCGAGGGTGTCCGGGTGCAGCTGCGCCACCTCGAGTGCTGCGTCGGGGGCGGTGTGTGTTGCGGTCACGGTGTTGCCTCTCGTAGACTTTCGGACACAACACCGGGCAGGTAACAGCTGCCCGGTGTTGTGTTGTTTCCGTAGGGTTTTCGATCTCAAGCGGTGGCCGGTTCCAAGATCACTTGATCGGCCGTGGGGTGACGGTCTCGGCAGCTATCGGCCTCGATGTGTGCGTCCATCAGGGCGGAGGCGTGGCCGTGGTAGTCGAGCGCGATGAGCAGCTCCACGAACACGTCGATTTCCGAACAGCAGTTGTGCTCGACGACGCTGTCGAGATACTCGGCTGTCTCGAACAACTTCGCCCAGGCATCTGCTTTCTCGCAGATGTTGTGCAGGTCGTAGCCGTACATCGTTTTCTCCTTCGGTCGGGCGGTTGTGGTCGGTCATGCTGCGCGTCCTTGCAGGTGACGGATGGGTGGGTGGTTAGTTGGTGGGGGCGGCGGCGGCGTCGATGTCCTCCTCGGGGTGTCCGGCGTCGCGGGCTGCGGCGCGGGAGGCTGCGAAGGCGTCGACCAGGGCGGTGACGTCGATGAACCCTTCGCGGCTGCGGTCGAACATCGCTGCATCAAGGGCTGCGGTCGCCTCGACAACGGCGACTAGCGCGGGTGCGAGGGTGCCGGTTTCGGTGCTCACGTGGTTTTCCTTTGTTTCGGGGGGCGGGTTGGCTGTCGTCTACTCGGCATTGACGCACTGTGCGGCGTCGTTGTGCATGCGAGGGCAGGAGTAGTCACCGCACCCGCACGTCAGTCCGGCGTAGTGGTTGGTTGCTGCGTTGTAGTCGCCGCTCATCGGTGACCTTTCGTTCGTGGCTGGGGACGAATCCCGTTCCCCGCCGATTTTTTTCGCCTTCTGGCATAGGAGAGTTGGACCGGCATTAGGGGGCCGGAGTGCAACTGGTGAGCGGAAGAGTTTTTCTGCGAGCCTGCGAGTGCGGGTTGAAAAAGTCTTTCGAGCCGAAGGCCGAAGCGAAGCGGAGTCAGCGGTTGCGCGCAGGTCACCGCCGGTCAAAATCGGAAGGCCAGAAGGAGAAACAAATAAAACGCTTTTCCAGACGGAGCGAAGCGGAGTTCTCTTCGGGGGACACCGCAGGTGGCCGGGCCGCCGGGCAGGCGGATGCAATTGGTGATCCGACCGACCGGGGTGCCCTAGTGTCCTGCGCCGGTAAGTAACCTTCCGATATGGCTCTCGGAAACGGGTTGGTCGCTCGCATCGAGCGCACCGTGGACTTCTACGGTCCCGGCCGTCCGATTCCGGCAGACGAGCTTCACGCGCGATTGCATGCGCTCGACATCGTCCCGGACAAGGATTTCTCCGAGTTCGTGGGACGTTGGGGTGGATGCTTCGTGGGCGTGCCAGTGCACGCATGGGACAACGCCGAACTTATCGGTCGTGAGACATGCATCGAGCTGACCATTGGGGCGCGTGACGCATACGGTGCCCTCATCGACGGGGTGGTGTTCGCTGACGACGGGTCGGGGAATCCGATCTGGATCGCTGCGGACGGAAGTGTGTGCTTGGTCGACCATGACAACGCGAACACAGTTGTTCGACTGGCTGCCAGTTTCCGCACGCTGTTGGAGGAGAACGTCGACGACTGACCCACGAAGGCATCCGCGCGATATCGACTGCCCCTCGTCGCCCTCGCGGGCCGCATGTCCGCGGTGGTCGTCCCAAACGACCGTACCGGTCGCCGAGATGGTGTTTGTACATGCAGGGCCGGTGAGCCGTACTACTCACCGGCCCTTTTGGTGCGTTCAGGAGGTAGCAGGCACTTCGGTGACGGCGTCGGCAGTCACGAGCAGGTCGATCTCGACGAGATTGGTTCCGCCGGCATCGGTGACACGCACGGTTACTCCGGCCAGCCATTGGCCGTCGTGCATTTTCGCCCAGAATTTCAAGGCTCCGTCCAGGTATCCGGACATGTAGAGCGCGGAGGTTTTCACGCGCATGCTCACGTGATCGGCGCGTGATGCTCCTCCGCGTCCGAGTGGAAGTGCCCGGCCGATGTCGACTTTCACTGCTCTCGGCTCGTCGAATGTCCTGATCACGGGGTGATCGGGCCAGCGTTCGGTCCAGTGGTCGGTGTTGATCACTGTGCTGCCCGGAGCGGCGGTGTCGCGGCGAGGGCAGTGTCGTCGACGGTTGCCCAGCGGAGCTGTCCGCTCTCGTCGCGGATCTCCAGGCTTCCGGTGCGTTTTTGGAATCCTTTGCCGGCGGCCGCGACGTCGAGCTGGACTCCGGTCACACGCCCTCTCCCCGCTGATAGACCCGTATATCCGGACACCCGCGACGAGATCCGCAGATCCGGACCGTCCCATTGCCCTTCTGTGACAATCAACAGCGATCCCTTACTCCTCGCGCGCGCGGCCACAGCCCGTCCGCGAGAGGGCGTTACAGCGCTGCCACAGAGCCCCAGAACAACCACGTCGAAACCCTCCAGCAAAATTGCGGCGCAGTCGATTGCAGCGTCCTTCGGCTGGGGCACC
>NZ_CP167156.1:0-309472 GCF_041464245.1 Rhodococcus sp. NyZ502 | reverse complement strand
TCGCGACCATTGCCTCGCCATCATCATGCTCCCAATCATACACCCCCCACCCACCAAACCGCAAAACAAACCGAAAACACGAAACATCGAAACCCACACCACCGCAACAACATTCGATGTTAAGAAAAACACCCTCGTGCACAAACCACGAAACCAACCCAACACCAACCGAATACCGAAACCTACTGACACACAACAACATTCAAAAACACTCAAAACGAGCCTCACAACACCCCCCACCCGACCCGGCATCACACCCCCCACACCGCCCAACCCGAACACCCCGCCGGCTCATTTTTCGTCAAAAATCATGGGACCCGACCGGTTCCTAATTGGTAGGTTTGCCAGCATGGGAGCTGCGGAGGAACGACTCATTGAAACACTCGGTGTGCCACTCGAGTCGACCGATTTCGGGTCCGACTGCGATCTCGCGTTGAGCGGATGCCTCCTGGTGCGGCAGCTCGATGACGGCTTAATGATGAAGGCCGCCATCCGTCCGGGATTAGCCGGCGAGACGCGAGAGCAATTCGCGGAGTGGGCGAAATCCCGCTTTCTACGGTTCGCGGAACACGGTCCCGAGCCGGATGGATGGCAGAAGCGAAGCGACGGAGACTGGCAACTGTGGGCGCGCCTGCAACAAATGCCTAGTCTGGACTAACAGGAGGTGTTGTGCGACAAACGGTGTGCGGCTGGATGCCACTCGACCCAAATAGGCCCCTCACCGGATAGTGAGCGCCCCTCTGGACACCCAACTGGGATGCCCCGGCCCGGTTGGTGTCGGCCGTGCCATTTCGATCAGGCGGTCAAACCGATCAACACAACCCAGCATTCACTCTCCCCCGCCCTGGACAAAACGTCGCGTCGCCTCTGTGCACCGGTAGCGTCACGCCTAACTAGGCGTGACAAGCACAGCAACGCAGATCGTCTGCAAAACAAGGCCGGAACCAAAATCCGCCAGCACCACGCACACTCCACAACAACCGCCCAGAGGTGCCATCACCGCAGATAAAACCTAAAAGTGGCCTCGGGCCCTCAGGTATTTCTTGAGCGCCTGAGTACGATCCTGGCATGCCCTCTCTACCCCCGAAATCCAGACGCCGGGTGCCGACCACTCTCAGCCGGTGCCGGTTCCCAATCCTGACCATGCATGGAAGCTTCTGTCTACGACTAATGAGTGGATACGTCACGCAGACGCGAAATCTGGAGTTGTTCTCGCATTTACCGGTGCAACCTCCGTCGCGCTGTTCAACCTCGCCAAGGGCCGATCTGAATGGCCTTGGTACTTGATCCTCGTGGTAGTGCTAGCGGTGGCGTCTATTTTCTTTACGGTATTATTTGTCGTAGCAACCCTTACGCCTCGCGTGTCAGCAGAGACTAGTAAGCCCCACCTAGAAAATTCTGATATATCGGTGAATCCTTTATTCTTCGGTCACATTTCCGCGAATTACAACAACAACGACATACGGTATACGACGGTTCTTTCCACTCTCACATCCAATCCGGAGGAACTAACGAACCACATCGCCAATCAAGTCCACGCAAATTCGAGAATCGCGACAACAAAAATGCGCTATATCAACACGTCGATCTGGTGCGGCCTTGCTTCGGTGGTTTTCGTGGCGGTATTGGCCCTTACATCCGGGATTGGAAACTAACAAAATGGAAGGAAATTACAAGCCTTACGACTACAAGAAGAGCGCCGACCGCCTGGACGAGATTCTCAGTCAGCCTCGCGGCCAGTTCGTCGAAGCTGATTCGCTGCCCGACCGCAGTAGGCTCACTTACACGAACGGGTACTATGCGCACTGCACAGCGTTGTTTGTAGACATTCGTGACTCCTCAAAACTTCCTGATAAGTACACTCGCCCCCGCTTGGCCAAGATATATCGGGCATTTATCTCCGAGATGGTTGCGGTTCTAGGCAGCGATCTTTACGTCCTGGAAGTGAACATAGTCGGAGATTGCGTGTGGGCGGTATACAAAACTCCGAAAACAACAGACATCGATGATGTGTTTACCATTGCCGCACGAGCTAACACTCTAATTAATTTGGTCAACAAAAAGATGGAGAAAAAGGGATATACCGATACTCTACGTATTGGCATTGGAGTGGATTACGGGCGAGTCCTGATGATCAAAGCAGGATACAGCGGCAGCGGGATAAACGATATCGTATACATGGGTGACGTGGTCAACCGTGCAGCACATCTCGCCCACAGCGCCGGTAGGAATACATTCTTCGCCCAGGATCCAATTTGGGTGGGAGAGATATTTGCTCAAAACCTCAATGAGGAGAATAAAAAGCTACTGGAAAGCAAATTCTCCTACGAATTGGGTAACTACCGGACCGGGTATGTAATACTCACCGAGATGAACGAATGGATTGACTCGCTCTGACCTGCAGAAATCGCTGACTGCCGTCGCTTCCGATAGACGAGAACTGCATCAACCCCCAAAACCACGACCGCTTCCGTCCACGGACGCCGTAGACGGCAAATCATGCTCAGGTCACTCGATTCGAGGCCCGACGAAGTCGGACTTCTTCCATGAAGCCTCAAGGATCGGATTTGAGGTATCAGGTAACTCGCGAAGTGCCACACTGAATGACCACGTGCACCGCTCCGGGTCATTCAGGATCTCCAGGAGATTGTCCACTGCGTCCGACGTCGGGAAGCAAACCCATTTCTCCAGGTCTCGTAGCGAAAGCACCAGCGACGGGATCGTCGAGCCAATCCCGTACTCGTTGAGGGTTGAATTTCCCAGGTAGAAGGGCTCGCACGTGACCGCGAGTCCGACAACAGGTCGATCATTGGGAAATTGATCGAAGGGAGGCGTTCGGGCGCTGATGAGTTTCGCGGTGCGATCGAGTTGCTCTCTGGCTTTGGTGAGATACCGCTCGGCGATCGTCGGAAGCGTTGGATCGCCCGCTCGTGCACCGAGTGTCAGTCGTGCGGACTTGCACTCGACGAGGATGATCGCTTGCGGGGTGACCCAGATCCAGTCGACGCTCTTCACCTCGTTCTTGCCTTCTCTATATGTGATTTCCCCGTGAAGGTCGTTCTCGCCGGCTACGAGGCCGAGATGCTTGCCGACGTATGCCTCGGTGCGGGCACCCAGGATACGGGCGAAATCCGTGCCCCAGGCGTCCACGCCTCGGTAGTACAGGTTGGCCGGGTACATGGCGCGTTCGATCAGCATTACCTGCGGGGCCCAGATTCCTCGCTCACCAAGATTGACGAGTGGACGGGCAGCCAGCGGGTTGAATTCCCAACGTTGCAGCGACCGGTCGAGAGCCGGGACCGTAGTTTTCATTTCCTTAGCGGCGACGACGGTCGTGGTGAGTGCGTCCACGACCTTTTCGATCTGTTCACGCGGAGCAACAGTCTCGAAAACCTCCTGCATGTGTGCCAAATCCATTGTCGCCGGGTCGAAAAGGCCATTCTCTATGGTGACCCACACTCCCAGTGCGAACGCAGCACGCACAGCCTCATACAGCGGCATGCCGAACACCTCACTCCAGTCAGGCGCAGGGCCCAAGGCCGGGTCCTCGAACAGAGCGTGAGCACGTGATAACTCTTCAATGCGAGATTCCTGATACGGAAACTGCTCGTACGCCAACGGGGTCAATATCGCGGCTGTCCCGTCGACCTTGTCATAGGTGTTGTTGAAGGCCCCAACGAGCTTTCGCACGGTTCCTTTGTCCACCGGGGCGTGACGGTGATCGTTTCCGTGCAGGATCGAGTCTCGTGCAATCGCCGCGATCGCCCAAGGCGGGTTCCCCCTCGGGTCTGGCCATTCGCTGTCCCTATATGCCTCGGCGGAGTACCTCGCGAGAGCAGGGATCAAATCCGACGGCCGGTACCGTCGAACACTCTCCCGAAACTCGCGGTAGGTCGTAGAAAGCTGAATGGTCTGTTTCACATTCCTATTCAACACTCGCTGCTATCTCCGCCCCAGGGCACGGTGTACGGCGCTTGCGACGAGCAGCGATCAGCTCAGGTTCTCAGGGCCGGCCGCCCAGGACGCAGAACGCGATCACCGCGAGGAGCGCGAGAACGACGGCACCGGCGAGGATCGCAGCCGCGCGGTAGGGCTTCTCGGTGCCGGGCGACTTCGTCATGAAACCGGCGGAAGGGGAAGTGCCCGCAGTGCGGCGCTGTGCGCTGGTCCTGTCGTGACTTCGACTCGGCTCGGCTCCATATTGACCGGCGCAACTTTGCTGTCAGTCTTGGTCGCACACCATTCGGCACGCTTAAAGTGAGCAGATGCGCACACACTTCGCCGACAGCCTCGACGACCTCGCTGCCGGTCTCGCCTCGATGTGCGCTCTCACCGTCACAGCAATTGCCGACGCAACAACAGCCTTGCTGGATGTCGACCTTCCCACCGCCGAACGAGTACTCGACGCGAACACCAACCTCGATAAAGCCGCCGCCGACTGGGAACACCAGGCATTCTCACTCCTCGCCCTACAGGCCCCCGTCGCGCATGACCTGAGATTCACCGTCGGCGGCCTGCACATCGCCGCCAGTCTGCAACGCATGGGCGGACTCGCTACCCATGTAGCGAAGATCGCGCGTCTACGCCACCCGACACCGGCGGTCCCACCCGAAGCACGGCCAGTCATCGAGGACATCGGGAAGACAGCGGTAGCCCGGGCCACCGAAACCCAAGTGGTACTCCGCCACCTCGACCATGGACGCGCCGAAAAGCTGGTCGCAGCCGACACCGTCATGGACGAACTACACCGGCGCCTGTTCACCGTCACCCAAGCCCCACAATGGCCACACGGAGTACAAGCAGCAGTCGACGTCACCCTCCTCGGACGGTTCTACGAACGGTTCTGCGACCACACCGTCGACATCGGACGACGCATCATCTTCCTCGAAACCGGACAACTCCCGCCCGACCCGAAACCCTTCTCTGACAACCACACTCGCAGATCACAGTCACAAATCGACCACCCCGGAAACCATGAACCCCAGCTAAAGGCCCGAGGCTCCTTCCTGGCGGCACATTCACCGAAACCAACCGCGATCAGACGCCGGGCCCGTTGTCGCGTTGTTGAAGTTCTGCGTTGATGCGGCACGCTTCGGCGAGTTGGTCTTCGAGAATGATGATCCGGCACGCAGCCTCGAGTGGAGTGCCGGCGGCGACGAGTTCGTGCGCGCGGGCGGCGATACGCAGTTGGTAGCGCGAGTAGCGGCGGTGCCCACCGGCCGAGCGTTGTGGGGTGAGGAGTTTCGCGGCATCGAGGCTGCGAAGGAACCCTTGCCGCACGCCGAGGAGCTCGGCGGCGTGGCCCATGCTGTAGGCGGGATAGTCTTCGTCGTCGAACTTGCCGGACAGGTCGCCGGCGGGTCGCTCTGCCGAGATGGCGGTCTTCTCTCACTGGAATGGACGGGGCCCCCGGCGCGGGGGTGCGCCGGGGGCCGAGACGGGGTCGATTTCACTCACTGAACCAACAACTGCACTCGTTTGAGCTTCCGAACGCACACACCATGTCCGGTAGCCCGTTTGAAGGGGGCGCCGGGACCTGAACTACACACTCACAACAACTTTCGGTCCCGGCACGTCCCTGCCCTGCGGTACTGCTTGCGGGTAGTTCATCTCTCCCGCACCTCTTGATTTCGTTCCTGTGAGAAAAAAGATACAACACACCAACAGAGAATGTCTACCCCCGCCACTATAGAAATTTTGGCGCTTCTCACGCCGATTCGAGGAGAGGGCATCGCGCCTGCTCGGCCACCATGCCAACGACGGCAACCCCGTCGAACCCATACCTGAAACCGATGTTCCCGATCGCGATCGACGAGCAAAGCGGCGCATCCAACGGCAACATCACACCAGTTCGAAAGTGGAGATGCTTCGCGCAGTCGATCACGGGCCCACGCGCAGGCACGCCATGACAACGCCAGCCACAAAGGCAGGACGAGTATCGAGTCCCGGACTGGAGCGGGCGTCTTCCGCATACTGGAATATTTACGTAACCTGCAGATACACCAACTCGGCATACTGTCGAAGTGGAGTCCCCACCGACTGATGCTGGGCGGGGACTCCACGAGGTGAGACGTCCCCGTGTTGAGCACACAGCACGGGGACCCACTTTCCGCGCCGGGCTCACTACTCAACCCTGCACCTCCACCCTAAAACAGTCCGTCAGGTTTGGTCTACGGGGAAGGCGAACCGTTACCAACCCAACACTTCACTTCCAGCGTGGCGCGATCACGCGGGTAGCGCCGCGCACGACGTGGCCTCCGACACAGCTGGGCGCAATCACCGCCAAAAGCGGAAGCATGACCGCTCATATGGGATCGGAGGTTGGGGCGGTGACCGGCACGATCACCACCACCCACACCCACGCCCGCGAGAAGACTCCCAGCTGCATCACGTACTCGCCATTGCGGCCCGCACAGCAATGACATCCTTCCGCTCCAACCGGCGCAACAGCCGAAGCTACCGGCTAACCCTTGCCCCGCAGGCCCTCCTCAACAACGAACTCCGAAATACTGAACACTCAGAGTCGACGACTCGACACGGCTCCCGCCTGCCGACACTCCAACTCGTCCTGCACGATCTCAAGCCGCATCTCCTCACAGCGACTCAACTCGTCCAGACCCTGCAACCGACAACACTCCGTCACCAGATCCTCATCGCTCATCCCGCGCCTGACATCCTGCACCGTGCACTCCCTCCGATCCGCACTCGTTCGGATCGGTGAATACCCACGAAAAGACATCCCTCACAACCACCACGGGAAAGGGGCTTCCACCACACATGTTTCAGCCCGCCGGCTCCGAGGTAACTACCCCACGCGGCGAGCGATTCGGGTGAGTCGCACACAGGCGCCCACCGGCACGCTGGTCACTCACGGCGGTGGGCGCCGGCCCCCGAATGGTCCCTGCCCCGAGACGACCGCACCCCACCACTTACTGGTGTCACGCTGGTGTCACGAACCGCGCGCGCATCTCTGAGATTCGAGCACCGGCCTCCGATGCCGGCACCGAACCCACCGGAACGGGCGTACGGCACATCAACGACGTGGCGCCTCCGCCTTCGGTGGCACACACACCGCAACGCCCAACAGCTGACCATTGCCACCGCCCGCACACACACCCCCGGCCTGCACGCCCGAGCCCTCGAACCTCTAACCCGAAAACATGAAAAGAGGGGGTTCACCAGCGTTGACGTATGAGCACCAATGCTGGCGACCCCCGCACGCCCCGATGCATTGCCCGCCCAGGGCGCTCCTTTCACAGCGACCCGCCCCCGGCGAATGGACAGGGAAGGCAGGTCCGTGCGGCGTCCCCCAATAATCTTCGGGGTGTTCCCAGTGCCGCACCCCACAGATATCCCACACACGACGAACGCAAACGCGCTCCGCCCAACAATTTCGAAGGACGCGTGTGTTGCTGAAACTGAGGGCCTCACCACGATTACTCCGGGCGGGTATGGAGGTAGTGACGACACCGGATCCGAGAAAACCCTTACCGCACATGCCCGCCGCCACGGCACCTCCTCGGCGAGGGCACACAACAACCGCCGGGTCTATGCGGTGGCTTGTTAATAGCTAGAGTGGTCGGCGCTACGGTCAATCGCTATTGTTGATCAGCACGTACTTCATCAGGTCGGGGCCGAGTGGAGCACCTCAACCGATGCCAGCACATCCATCTTCGGCGCCGCGCCACGTGGCAGGTCCCTCCCCGCATTGCCTTGGCGGAGGTTTCGGTGCTCGGTAAATTCCGGCGCGAAGCAGCCGTACTCGCGGCCTACCTCTCCCAATTCGAGAACACCGACAGCGACTACGCACAACACTCCCCCTACGTCGGCATCACTGGCGAGAGCCGGGCCCGGACGCACGCCGACTACCAGCAGGCCTGCCGATGGATCGCCGCCACCGAGTGCACCGACGGCGACATCGTCGCCCTCACTCGCATGCGCCGCCGCTACGGCTTCCCCACCGAACCCTGACCCTCGAACTCCCGGGCACGGCCTCGAACTCCCGGGCACGGCCACGGACTCCCAACTCGGCCCCAGCCGATATTCAGGACTTTGTTCCGGTGCCTTTCGGAACGAGAGTGCCTCGGTCGGCGTACATCGCCTCGATACGAGCCTTGATCTCGGCAGTACTCATCGAACCGCTGTGCACAGCCGGCGAGTTCGACCTCGAAGTCAGTACGTTCATCGGAAAGGCCCTTCACACATTGATGATTGAAGATTCGTAGCAGTTCGAGCGAACAGCGTCAGACCACGCGCCATGCCGGACGGGAATTATCAACCCCCACAGGCACACACGTGAACCTCGATCAGATCATCGTTGGCAGACACTCGCCGCAGTCGACGAACTATGCCGCGTGCAGAACCCGAGAGGCTGCGTCCTCGATACTCCGATTCGGTGTCATCGTCGCCGACGTGGCATCCGTGCTGCCGACTGTGACGACCTGACGCCACCACGCTTCACGTTCCTCGGATTCGGGCCACACCACCACATCGAGGTCATCGACATCCATGCGAAGTACTCCTTCATGCCATCTGACCGCCAGTTACCCCGCCTACGGTCCTGTAAACGCCTCACGGCTTCGAAGCCGAATCAACCGCCGAGTCCGGCACCAGCGCCGGACTCGGCATGCCGATCTTCGGGCACCATGTGCCCCGGTGCCCGCCGGGAGGAAGTTTCGTGGGTAGCAACGCTCCGCGATGGTCGTAGCGCTGGACATACAACCCCCAACTACTACCGCCGTTAGCGGCCGTCGCCGCGACGATCGCCTCATTGTCCGACTCGAAGAACTCTTCGGTGCCCGATCCATCCGCGAACGTGAACTTGTACCTCTCCATCACACGACCTCGCCGTCAGTCGAAAAAGCTCGTAACCACGATGTTCCCGTAACGACTGTGTTCGAATCTCAAGTCTCACGACGGTTGCTGGGTGAGGAGGAGTTTCGCCGCGTCGCTTGCCGGACGGCTCGCCCGGCAAGTTGCTCTGCAGTGAGATTGCGCGACGTAAAATGATGTTGACAGCTCGATCGTTCCTCGGACCCACGTAGTCGAAAGACTCGCTGCGGACTGTCTGACTCTTTCGAGGAGGCGCACATGAAACGCGAGCAGGTACCGGTCTCCGTCTACCGGCTGACATCGGAACAGCTCGTAGCGGAGCACCACAGGCTCTGCGACCACGCCGAGCAACTGAGCCCGAACCAGCGTGCGCGGCTCTATTTCCTGAACGAGGAGTTGAAGGCCCGGGGCCTGCCAGCCGGAATGACGGCGTCGACGGCGCAAGCCCGCGACAATGCGTGGGACGGTGAAGTCTGAGAGCTGTTCAGATCGGGCAAAGGGCCCCCGGCCGGTATGTTTTCATCACTTCATCCTCAGCGGATCCTGGTGACTGAGCGCCCCGGCCTGCGGACCGCGCAATCCTCGTCGGATAGCCGATTCCTTGTCCAAGTAGAGGAACCAATGGAGCGGAACGACGTTGGACACGAAGCGACTGCCCTCGGTTTCTAAGATGACGACGGGGGCAGCTTTCGGTGTTCCGACGGTTGTATCAGCTGATCCCGATACCTCCGCCGAACGTGACGGACAGCCATTTGACGAAGGCTGCGAAGGCCACGTTGAAGTCGATTCCAGCCGAACCCATGATCCTCACCTCGCACGCATGTTGGAGTTTGCTCCCCCCGCACTTGGTTCATCGGTTCGGGCCGGCCCCGTGTTAGCGGCTCGAAGTACTCACCACTGCAACGATGCCCGCGCACCTGGCACGCTAGGCGGGTATGTCACCGAGACGGTGATGATTGGGTGGGGAGCGACGTTTGCATTCGGTGCCGGCGGGATATCTTTGGGGTGCGGCAGTAGAAACCCCGCGAAAGAATGCGGGGAGCCGCACCGACGACCTGCCCTCCGGCTGACCACTCGCCGGGGGTGGGTCACCTCCGAGAAAGCGCTCTGCACGGGCAGTGCATCACCAGGGCGCGCAGGGTTCACCGGCGTCGGCGCTCACACCTCGGCGCCGGTGAACCTCACCGAATATCTTGTGCGGTAACCATGAGGTCGGACGGCCGGGCATTGCAGCGAGCTTTCGCCGCAGTCGCGGCCGGGACTGGAGCCGTGGGCATCGACAGGTCAGTGATCGCGAAGCTGTGAGAGCTACTGCGAGAAAGCTTTTCGCAGTGAACGCAGCGAGTAAAGAGTTCGCCGACCGCGAGGCACGGTCCAGAAGTGGCCCATCAGGGCGGGGTTAGGTGTCCGACCTGATGGGCCGTGCGCGCGGTGTCTGGGGAGACAGGCGCGCAGTACAGGGTGGCCCACCGGATGTCGGCCTGCGCAGGACCGGTGTTCGGTGGGCCGAGCGCAACGCCACGTCGGGATGACGCTGCGTTAGCCGATTATAGCGAATGCGTTGTCTCCGTTCGACTCCCGACAACCCGTGTGGGCCGATCCCAAAGTTCCATGCCGGCCGGCGTGCATCGGCGGCTGCATTTGAGGGGTGATGATGTCTGTACGAACCACTCACGGCAATCGGGACGAACCTCACCGTCCTCTGCGGCCGCCGCCCCGTACCGTCGAGGAATAGGCGTGCGGGAGCAGTCGCCGACGTCTACCGGCCTCGTCGGTCCCCTGCCTTTGTGTGGTCGTCGAGGCCGCCCACCCGCCGGCAACCGGAGCCCTGGCGAAGCGAGGGGAAGTATGGGCGGGAATCGGCAGCCCAAATTTTTCGCATCTGTAACGTCGAATATCTGTGACTCAGTGTGATGGAGCGGTATACATATCTCGTACGCCCGGCTAACTACACGGAGAACGGTGATCATGTTCCGCACCCCTCGTCGAGTTCGTGATGTCTCCCTCACCGTCACCTCCACTACGGTGTGCTGCCGTTCGCGGGTCGGTTTCCTCATCGCGGCAACGGTCCGATGAGCAGCCCTCGCCGCATCGGCGACCTCACCGAGCAGCACTACACCGCCGTGGTCAATCATCAATCCGCCCCGACGCGACTCGCCCGGGCAGCCCCGCATCCGGACGTCGTCGCCGCTGCGGAATTCCTCCTCGCAGAACCGGACGCCTACCTCTACCGGCGCCGCTACCTCGAACTGATCACCCACACCCCCGGCCCCGACGGCACCACCATCACCGACTACACCGCCGCCGAAAAATATCTCCTCACCACCGCCGCCAGACGCAGAAAAGCGCTCCTACGCCCGACCGCCCTCTACGCAGTTCAGACAACGGTCCCCGAGGGGGATGTTCGGCGGCCGATCTCGGGCGCTACAACAGATTGACCAAATGCACGACGGAGAGCGGAACCGCTGGGATCAGCAACCCCGCACCGACCGACGCTGCGCGGGCACCTACCTCGCGTAGCGGGAGCAGGTGAAAAACCAGCAGCCCGACCCCGCCGAGCACAGAACCAGCGACCAGGACCGCGACCGGGGAGACGAACCAGATCACACCCAATGCCCCGACCGCGGCAACGGTCATCCATCGCCACCGCAGATTGCCGGACTCGATACCGGGACCTAGGAGCATCGCGTTCCTTCCTCGCCGAGACCGAGAACCTGGGAATGGAAGCCAATCGGTCCGGTATCGCCCGCTGCCTTCACACACGTTGTCCGTCACCGACTGATCGAGACCCTGCCGTGGGCCGGGGTATGAGGGTGGGTGACACGGATACCCGAAATGCGCCGGCCGTCCAGTGCGCTGACGGTGAGCCGGTGCCCATCGAAGACGACGGTGTCACCGAGTTGGGGAAGACGTTGGAGTCGGTGCAGCAGAAAACCCGCCACCGTGTCGTACGGACCTGCGGGCAGCGCTATCCCGGTGCGGGATTCGAAATCATCCGCGAGAAGCAAGCCGTCGACCCGTTGACGCTTCGGGATCGGTGACACGTCAGGGACGGCGGGATCGTCGTACTCGTCCCTGATTTCGCCGACAATCTCCTCGACGATGTCTTCGAGGGTGACGATCCCCGCCGTACCCCCGTACTCGTCGACGACGATCGCGATCTGAAGATTCTCTCGTCGCATGTCCGTCAACGCGGCCAACGCGGGTTTGCAGCCCGGAAGATGAAGTACGGGCCGGGACACGTCGGCAACAGTGTTCACGGTGCGCTCGTCGGCGAGGAGCAGATCGCGAAGATGAACGAACCCCGATATGTCGTCATGGGAAGACTTGGTGACCGGGTAGCGGCTGTGCCCCCACTGCAATGCCTGTTCGCGCGCCAGAGACAGCGCGGTGTCGGCGGAAAGGAAATCGACATCGGTACGCGGTCGCATCACCTCGGCCAGAGATCGATGTCCGGCATCGAAAACCTCAGACAGGATCCGGCGCTCGTCCTCGGCGATGGCTTTGTGGCCGATGAGCAGATCCCGCAGCTCCTCGTGAGTGATGTCCTCCCCCTTGGCTTTCGGGTCGCCGCCCACCAAGCGCACCAACAGGTCGGTCGAGACGGACAGCACCCAGATCACCGGCCGCATCGCTGTCGCGAACCAGTCCACCACCGGGGCCGTCAGCAACGAAACGCCGGTGGCACGTTGCAGCGCAATACGTTTGGGTACGAGCTCCCCCAGGATCAACGACAGATACGAGATCACCAGAGTGGTGCCGACCAAAGCCGTAATCGATGCCGCCGCAGCCGGGAGCCCCCACGACACGAGAGCGGGAGAAACAGCCGGTGCGATAGTGGAGGCGCCGTACGCGGCGGAAAAGAAACCGGCGACCGTCACCCCGATCTGCACAGCAGAGAGAAACCGGTTCGGATTACGCGCCAACGCGGCAGTGCGCGCACCACGTCCGCCGCGCTGCTCCAACCGTCGAATCTGCCCTTCGCGCAACGACACCAGAGCGATCTCGGTGGCGGCGAACACACCACCCATAAGAACGAAGACCAGCACCAACGCGCCGTTGACGACAATCTCGTTCATCGCAGCCGCCTACATCGAGGCGGCCCGGGTTTGTCGCTGGTGTCCATGTCCCTTCCTCCTCGGAGGAGTCGACGAAAGGTCGAGTGGAGATGATCTCAGTTTAGCAAAACTGCATAAAACGGACATTTCGGTTGGTGTCGTCACTGCGTCCGCGTTTGCGGTGTCGCAGGGTCAATGGGGTGCTCACGTGCTGGTCGGGGTGACGCTGCGGCGACGTCGTCGTGGTGTGCAGGTACGGGGCGGGGACTCGGTATCTCTATCCTTGGCCTGGTGACGAACTCTGCCCAGTCTTGCGCGGTGCAGATTCGCGGTGCCGGCGTCGGCGCGACGACGGCGACGACAGCGATTCTCGCGCACGGCTGCGCGGGTGGACATTGGCCGGGATCCGCAGAATGGGTGCTGTTGTTGGCTGTGTGCTGCAGCCTGGGGGTGATCGCGGTGTCGGCGAACATCTTCTCCCGACGCGTGGGTCTGTTGATGGCAGTGAGCGGGGGCCAGCTCGCCGGGCATGCCGTGTTGTCGCTGTCTCCCCTCGAACACCATCATTCGATGACCTCGGTGCCGATGATGGTCCTACACGCAACAGCTGTCGCCGTGTGTTGCATGGTGATTCCGTTAGCGGAGCGGGCAGTTCGCGGGAGCGTGTCCTGGGTGCTGCGTGCGGCAACGATCTTGGTGCGTCCGCCGTTACCGATGTCTGTTACCCGTGTTCGGGTGCCGGGCGCGGCGGCATCGCTGCCGTGGACTGCCTGGGTGGGCGAGGGGTCGCTCAATCGACGAGGGCCGCCTCGGGTTCTCGCTTGTGCGAGTTAGACCCCGACCCGAATATCGATATCGAAGAGAGCCCCAACATATGACTTCATGGCTTACACGCAGCTGCCTGACCGCAGCTGCCGTCATCACTGTCGCCGCATTGAGTGCGGGACCTGCTGCGGCGCATGCGGCCCTGGCCGGTAGTAATCCCGCCGACGGTGCGCAGATCAGCACAGCCCCTGACCAGGTGACGTTGACGTTCAATCAAAACATCCAATCCAATTTCGCCACCTTGAAGGTGGTCGATGCGGACGGCACGCAGTGGGGTCGATCCGAGCCTGTGGTCGAGGGCCGCGACATGTCCGTCGATCTCGACGGACTCGGAGAGGCCGGCCAGTACACGGTCGCGTTCCGGGTCATCTCCGAAGACGGCCATCCGATCGACGGCACGTACAACTTCCAACTGACCCAAGCAAACCCCGGAGCAGCAAGTTCTGCGAGCGGTACGGCACCTGCAACGACAACCGGATCCTCCGATACCGCACAACCAGCAGACGAGGACTCGGGTGGATTCCCGGCATGGATCTTGATCGCCGTTGCGGTGGTCGTCATCGGCGGCGCCGTGGTGTTCTTCCTTGTTCCCCGGAACACGAAGAAGTCCTGACCGAATTCCTCTGTGATTACCGGCCCATCCTCGTCCCTACCGGACGGCGGTGGGCCGCTCTCGTAGCGGTGGCAGTGGCGGTCTGCGGAGGATCCCCCGCAGACCGTCACTCGCCGTGACTGCGACGGGAACGTGCAGCCGCAGGGTTGTGGCCTATTCGTGTGCGGGTTCGCCCGTGACCAGGTGGTCGGCGTGGTTGAGGCCTTCGCCGACCAAGCGGGCGAGGTGTCCGTCGTGGATTCGGTAGATCACCCGCCGTCCTTCTTTGCGGGTGTCGACCAGGCCGGTGAATCGAAGTTTGGCCAGGTGTTGACTGACTGCTGTGCGGGAGGCGTCGCAGGCTTCGGTGAGGGCGGTGACGTCGGCTTCGCCTTGAGTCAGCAGCCACAGGATGTGAAGCCTGGTGGGATCGGCCAGCATGCGGAAGGTTCCGGTCGCAGCGTCGAGACGGGATTGATCGGGCGCGATCGGATGTACCAGACTTGCCTCGGTCCGGACGTCTGTCACGGCGGGCACGGCAGCATCGGACATCGGCGTGCTCACTTTCCCGTTGCGGCCGCCTCGACTGTCGGGGCGGCACTCACGGGCCAGGCCCGTGATGCGAAGACTGCTGCGAGTGTAGCGAGCACGGTCAATGCGACCGCGGCGGTGAACTGATTGGCCTCCGCTCCTACCCATCCTGCCAAAGGGTAGGTGAGCAGGAAGCCGGCATGGGAGAGGGAGAACTGTGCGGTGAATACCGTTCCCCGGTTCTCCGGGGTCGATCCGTCGCGAAGCAGTCGCGCCGACGGGGTGTTGATCATGGACGTTCCGGCCCCGAGGGCTATCCAGATGGTCGTCAGCATCACCCAGGAGATCGGGGGCGTCGGGGCAATGAGGAGCATCGACGACGCCGCGGCAAGTCCGAGGGCGACCACGGCGGAGCCGGTGAGCATCAGTCGCCGGGTAGATATCGAGGCGAGAATTCGTGGTACGCACAGCGCAACGAGCATCGAACCGCCACCGTAGAAACCGAGTGCGAGTGCGACACCGGTGTTGGTGCCGCCGAGGAGATCGCGGACGTAGACCACGGTATTGACCACGACCAACCCGGTCGCGGAGGCGACCACCAAGTTCAACGCGAGCAGTCCTCGAAGAACAGGACTGCCCACCATCACGCGGGCACCGAGCGTGATTCGCTGGACCAGCGGCACCGCCGGACCCGCCGGAGCCAGCTTCGGCAGTGTGGTTCCGACAACTAGCAGGCCCGATACGGTGAAGCCCACGACGGTTCCCAAGAACAACGAGTGGTAGGAAATCAGCGTCAGCAGTGCTGCTGCCAGGATCGGGCTCAGGAGCGATTCGAGGTCGTAGGCAAGGCGAGAGAGCGACAAGGCCCGGGTGTAATCCTCTTCCTCGACCAAGACCGAGGGGATCACCGATTGAAAGGCCGGAGTGAACGTCGCCGATGCCGACTGCAACAGAAAAATCAGGACGTAGATCTGCCAGGTCTGGTCGACGAACGGCAAGGCGAGCGCGATGAGAGCCCGGATCACGTCCGCGGATACCAAGAGGACTTTGCGGGGCACACGATGGGTGAGGGCGGAGATGATCGGCGCGACGCCGACGTAGGCCAGCATCTTGATGGCCAGCGCAGTGCCGAGCACCGCGCCGGCATCGCTGCCCGCCAGGTCGTAGGCCAGCAGACCGAGAGCGACCGTCAGTAACCCGGTGCCGATCAGGGCAACGATCTGAGCGGTGAACAATCGGCGGAAGGTGCGATGCCGCAATACGTCGAGCACGGAGATCCTCCGAACGTTCTCGTGAACAAGGAAACCCCACTCTAACCCACATGTGCGCACTTGCGCACATGTAGAAACACATTCGGCCGCTTTGGGGCCGTGATCCACGGACCGCCCGTCAGGTCACCCCGTCCGGTGGGGTCGGCAGTCGACTCGCAGGTCGGAAAGGCATGAGTGCGCACATATGAACTTGAGGGTGTGCGCGGTGCTATCTTGGCCTGGTGGGACCGATTCGAGCTGACGCGACGATGCAGCGAGTACTGCTCGGCGCCGTGATGCTCGCTGCGGTGTTCGCCATGCTCCTCTCCTCACAGATCGCACACACATCGGATTCGTCGGCGGCCGGCCACGCCCCGATCGCTGCTGCCGTGATCGATCAAGCCGCAGACCCGACGCCGCACGAGACCCCGAAAAACATCGTCGGGTCACCTGCTGATCACCGTCACAGCGGCCCGGGAGAGGCCGACGGCCCTGCCCAGATGTTCGAATCGGTGCACGTGCTGTTGGCCATTCTCTCGCTGGGACTGGTCGTGATTGCGCTGCGACTGCTCTGGATTGTGTGCGTACGACCCTCGCTCGCCACGGAAAAGCGAAGCGGCGCAAGGTTCGCGGCAGTCGGCGCCGTCCTGCGCCCGGTGTCGATCCTCGATGCCGCATGCGTACTGAGGGTGTGACAGGTCTGCACTAGCCGGCAGACCTTTCCCACTTCAGTTCCGCGTCCGCCGTCGGCCGATGGCCGATCGCACGCGATCTCACCTCAGGAGCGCCCTCGTGCGTGTCATTGTCAGCTCTACCCGACCCCACCCACGGCCCACACCGCCGGCATCCGCTGCCGCCGGGGCCGGGCCCGTCACCATTCGTCCCGCCCAGATCGGTGACCTCTCCAGCAGCGCTCACCTGCACCTCGACGCCCTACCCGTGGGACTCTTTCCCCAACTCGGCTACCGCTTTCTGCGCCGGTGGCATCACAGTTTCCTCGACCACCCCTATGCCGTTGCTTTCGTCGCAGTCGATGCCGACCGGAACGTTCTGGGATTCCTCCTCGGAACACTCGATCACCGAACGCACCTGAGCCACATGGTGCGCGACCGACAAACGATGGCCTCACTCGCTGTTCACGGCATCATCGCGCTGGTCGCGCGGCCGCAACTGGCTGCCCGGTTTCTCCGCACACGGGCACTGCCGTGGTGCAATGCCGCCAAGGAATTGTTCCTGGGCTGTCCTCGCGATGTCAGGACGACGACGTCCCCGCCCCGCCCGCCCGCCGATCCGGTAGCGGTACTGGCCGCTGTCGCCGTCGACCCCGCACGGCGTGGCCGGGGAATCGGCGCCGAACTCACCGCCGGCTTCGAGGCCGCCGCAACGCAGTTCGGTACGCCCACCGCCGAGCTTGCAACACACGTCGACACCGCCGATTCCGCTTCGAGCACCTCCCACGGTTTCTACGAACGCCTCGGATGGACCCCGACGCGCACCTACCTCGATCGTGACGGTCGACGAATGCAGGTCTACCGGCGATCACTCGGCGTCGCAGCACAGGACGGAACGGAATTGACATGAGCAGTGCGACAAAAACAGTGGCCAAACTCGCCGGATGCACGGCATTGGCCGGCGCCCTGCTCGCGGGTGTGCTCTTTCCGGTCGTCGGGGGCTTCGGATACGCATCGAATCAGGCGGTGAGCACCGTCGACAACGTCTCCGCCGAGCTGGCCAAGGGAGTTGTTCCCGGCGTTTCGACCATGGTCGACGCAGCCGGAAACCCGATCGCATGGTTGTACGAGCAGCGCCGCTTCGAAGTCCCCAGCGATCAAATCTCCAACGAGATGAAGCTCGCGATCGTCTCCGTCGAGGACAAACGTTTCGCCGACCACCAAGGCGTGGACTGGCAGGGCACACTCCGAGCGTTCCTGACCAACACCACCAGCGGACAGGTCGAACAGGGCGCCTCGACACTCAACCAGCAGTACGTGAAGAACTATCAACTTCTGGTGCTGGCCACCACCGACGCCGAACGCCGAGCTGCCATCGAAACGACACCCGCGCGCAAGATCCGCGAGATCCGCATGGCACTGACCCTCGACCGACAACTGACCAAAGACGAGATCCTCACCCGCTATCTCAACCTCGTTCCATTCGGCAACGCATCCTTCGGAATCCAAGACGCAGCCCGAACCTACTTCGGCATCGACGCCAGCGACCTGTCCGCCATGCAGGCCGCGATGCTCGCCGGCATGGTCCAGTCCAGTTCCGCACTCAACCCGTACACGAACGTGGACGGCGTCACCGCACGCCGAAACGTCGTTCTCGACACGATGATCGAAAACATCCCCGAACGCGCCGACGAGCTGCGGGCAGCCAAAACCCAACCCCTGGGCGTCCTCGCCGAACCCAATACACTCCCACGCGGATGTATCGCCGCCGGCGACCGCGGATTCTTCTGCGACTACGCGCTGCAGTACCTGGCCCAAGCGGGCATCAGCGGCGAAGAAATCGACAAAGGCGGCTACCTGATCAGGACCACTCTCGAGCCGGACGTCCAAGACTCCGTCAAGACCGCACTGGTACGCAACACCAGACCCGACGTGGACGGGGCCGCGACCGTCATGAATGTCGTCGCACCCGGCCAGGACCAACACCGCATACTGGCAATGGGCAGCAGTCGCACGTACGGCCTCGACGCCGAAGCCTCTGAAACAGTACAGCCGCAACCGTATTCGCTTGTCGGCAACGGAGCGGGCTCGATCTTCAAAATCTTCACCGCCGCAGCGGCAATGGAGAAGGGACTCGGTAGCAGCAGCGTCCTGCAGGTTCCCCGACGAGTCGAAGTCAAAGGACTCGGTGATGGCGGCGCACAAGGATGCCCCCCGTCCACCTACTGCGTCGAGAACACCGGCAACTATCCCGCCGCCCTCCCGCTGACCGATGCGTTGGCGCAATCACCGAACACCGCCTTCGTGAAGTTACTCGAGTCCGTCGGGGTCACCCCGGCAGTGGAGATGGCCGTACGGCTCGGACTTCGCTCCTACGACGAGCCGGGCACCTCGGGGCAAGGCCAGCAGAGCATGGCCGAAGTCCAAAAGCAGCAGAACCTGGGCTCGTTCACCCTCGGACCGACCCAGGTCAACCCACTCGAACTGTCCAACGTGGCAGCAACACTCGCATCCTCGGGGAAGTGGTGTCCCCCGACCCCGATCGACTCGGTACTCGATCGCGAGGGCGCCCCGGTGCCGATGGCGGTACAAGGGTGCGAGCAGGTGATCGACCCAGGACTGGCGAACACCCTGGCCAACGCGATGAGCAAGGACGACCAACCTGGCGGCACCGCAGCCGCCGCAGCGGCGTCGGCCCGGTGGTCGCTGCCGATGTCGGGAAAAACCGGAACTACCGAGGCGAATCGGTCCTCCGGTTTCCTCGGATTCACCAACCGCTACGCCGGTGCGGTGTACACGTACGGCGATTCGCCGACTCCGAGTGCACTCTGTTCCTTCCCCCTGCGGCCCTGCGGATCCGGTGATCTCTACGGCGGCAACGAACCTGCACGCACCTGGTACGACGCGCTGGCGCCGATAGCCACGAAATTCGGTCCTGTGGAACTGCCACCCGTCGATCAGAAATACGTCCGAGGTGCGCAGAGCGCTCAAATTCCGAACGTGGTCGGGATGACGTCGTCCGCAGCGACCTCGCTGCTTCAAGCTGCAGGGTTCGACGTCGCAACGACCACAACCGAATCCGTTTCGACGCCGGGAACAGTGGTCAGCATCTCGCCTGTCGGTTCGACGCTTCCCGGTTCGGTGATCACGCTGTCCATCGGTGATGGTTCCCAACCACGACCGGGCCCAGCCGGCCCCCGGGAACTGCCGTCTGACGCCCCACCTCGATCCGCCACGCCCCCAGGCCCTGCACCGCGCTAGCAGGGGGCGGAAAACCCGCCACAGATCACCGGTATCGACTCTCTGACACCACTACAAGGACCATATGGAGCTCACTCGCCGACAAGTTCTAGCGCTGATCGTCGCCGTCCCCGCCGCCGGAACGATCAGCGCATGTGCAGTGCCGCGAACACCCCACACAACCCCTGATGCGCCCGTCTCTACCACCGCCACGCGCCCCGGTGATGTGCCGTCCCGGCACAAATCCACGAACATGCAACAGCAGCAGGGGCTTTCGGGCGTGTGGACACCGAGCGCCAATGAGGTGCTGCCCGACATCAAACGAACGGCAGCAGACTTCCTCGAAACAGCGGGAACGTGGTCGACCGTCACCGATCCGCTCTCGCGAGTTGGTCTCGTACCCGAACTCGTCGCGGCCGCAGCGATCTTGCAGCCGTCTGATGCGATCGCCGGTTCCCTGCGGGTCCTCTATCCGCAGTACGGCGGCATCGCCACTGACGAAGCTGCGGTCATCGCCTTGTTCGATCAACAACTGACCTACTCCACGGAATCTGTGAACAGGCAGATGGCACTCGACGTTCGTCTTGCCCGACATGGTGGCGGCGTCTGGCAAGTCCGACAGATCAAGGCATTGACCAGCCTCGGTGAGCAGCAAACAATCACCGGGTCCGCCCTGGCGGTGATCGACAACCCCAGCATCATCTTGTCCGCACCTGCACGAGACGATGTCGGTACCGGCCGGGTCGACGAAACACTGCTTCGCGTCCTGACCGGTCTCGGTGAGGAATTCACCTTCGGAATCCAGGTGATGCACACCGGCCACATTCAAACGGTGTTTCCGACGTCGAAAGTGTCGAATCATGCCGTCGGTCGAGCGGCAGATGTGCGCGAGATCAACGGCGTTCGCATTGTCGACTACAGCGTCACTTCACCGGTGCTCACTGAGTTCATGCTTCGCGCCTCCGAACTCGGAGCGACCGAAGTGGGTGGCCCGATCGATCTCAACGGCGACAGAGCAGGGTTCTTCTCCGACGATGTTCACCGCGATCACATCCATCTCGGTGTCACCCCGGGGGACCTGCCGGCCCAACTGAGGTGAACATCCGCAATCGGCGACGCCACTCGCGAACCCCACCCCGGTTCCGATTCGAAATCCGTTACTACACAGTCACATCGACTTATCACACACAGAGGAACCAGCTCCATGGGCAGCACGTCGCTCCGCATTCCGCACAGCCGACACGATGACCGCAACACACACTGCTCCCGCCGCACAGCAACAGGCATGTCGTTGGCTGTCGCCGTGTGCTTGGTGCTCGGAATCGTCCTCGGGAGCTATCTCACGCGAGAATCGGACACGCAAGCACCTTCCCCGCCGACGAGTGGTGTCGACATCGGGTTCTTGCACTACATGATCATTCATCACGAGCAAGCGATCGAGCTTGCGCGAATTTCGGTCGCCAATGCCGGCGACCTCACAGTCCGCACCCTGGCATTCGACATCCTCACAGGTCAGGGCACTCAGATTGGAATGATGCAGGGGTGGTTGGACATGTGGGGACAACCGAGGAAACCAGCCGAACCGTACACGAGCTGGATGGCTGAGGGAGATCACCAGATGCCCTCACACGATTCGGGCACTTCGATGCCGGGAATGGCCACGGCGCTGGATTTCGAGACGTTCCGCGCTGCGGAAGGGCACGAGTCGGACACACAATTTCTGAAACTGATGCTCCGCCACCACCAGGGCGGAAACGACATGCTCGAGGTGGCAAGCGATCGCGCCGAGGATCCGATCATTCGCCGGTTCGCACGCTCACTGCTTGCGCTGCAGCAACACGAATCAGATGTGATGACAACGATGCTGGCGCAACGAAACGAACAGCCGCTGCCCTTTCCCTAGAGCAAATGTTCGTCCTCGATGGCTGTTCCGATGTCGAGGCGCCGCCGAAACTCCCCTGGTCACATCAGATGCGACGAGGGATGGGGCGATGCGCAACGAGGTGATTCACCCCGCTACAGTATCGAAAACGATTCCCATTGCTATATTCAGGAGACTTCACCGTGCGCAAATCTGTCGGGTTCTCGATGTCCGCCCTCGGGCTGCCGCTTGCCGCTGCGCTCACCCTGGTCAGTTTCCGGGAGCGACATGGGTGGGCTGACCCGACGTCCTGGCCTACGACCAAGGAGCGCAACGTCTTTACGTCGCCGCCGAGAGCGGCACCGTCAGCGTGCTCGACCGACAAGGCGGGCACCTGACCGCCGTCGGGTCCGGACACCTGGCCGACGACGCTCACGTCGTCGCGGTCGACCCGATCACCCACCACACCTACTACCCGGTGACCGCCGGGACGGACGGCCGTCCTGCACTCCTCGAACGCTCCCAGGCGCCCTGACCTCTCGGGGAAAGGATCAGCCGGCCGAGATGTCCCGCGCCCCGAGCCGCAGATGCTCGACGTGATAAACCGCCTCGTCGAGCAGCTGGGCGACGTGGTTGTCGTACAGGCTGTAGACGATGCTTCGGCCGGTGCGAGTTCCCGTGACGAGCCCGAGGGCGCGCAGCAGCCGAAGTTGATGAGAGACAGCCGATTGCGTCATTCCCACATCCTCAGCAAGGTCGTTGACCGCGACCGGCCCACAGCGCAGTCGCGAGAGAATCAGCAACCGGCTCGGATTGGCCAACGCCTGCAAGGCTTCGGCGACGACGGCAGCGCTCTCGGCGTCGAGCACCGCTGCGGGGGTGTCCCTACCTTGCACTCCGTGGCCCATACCTCACATTCTAAACACACGCAATATATGAAGACGTCTACATATATGCGTAGTATGGCGTCCGATTCACCCTTGCGACCGTTGAAGGAAGATTCGATGCCCACCACACTGGCCGATGCACCTGCCCCTCGGGCAGGGACGCTCCCCACTCGCCGGACCCCGGCGTTGTCGTTACCCGAGGTCAGATGGGCGGTCGCCGCCACCGTGCTGTTCGCGGCAGGACTGGTTGCCCAGTTCGCAGGAGCACCGGTCTGGATGTACTGGGGCCTGTACCTGGCCTGCTATGTCACTGGAGGCTGGGAACCGGCCTGGGCAGGACTGCAGGCGCTGCGCGAGAAGACCCTCGACGTCGACCTGTTGATGATCGTCGCCGCGATCGGAGCGGCCGCGATCGGACAGGTACTCGACGGCGGCCTGTTGATCGTCATCTTCGCCACCTCCGGAGCCCTGGAAGCCGTCGCAACACGCAGGACAGAGGATTCGGTGAAGGGCCTGCTCGATCTGGCCCCGGCACAGGCCACCCGCGTGACCGCCACCGGAGCCGAAGAACAGGTTGACACAGCCGATGTGGCGATCGGCGACATCATCGTCATCCGACCCGGCGAGCGAATCGGAGCAGACGGACGAGTCGTGGACGGCGCCAGCGACGTCGACCAGGCCTCGATCACCGGTGAACCACTGCCAGCCGCCAAGGCCGTCGACGACGAGGTGTTCGCCGGTACCCACAACGGGAGCGGCGTCCTACGCGTGCGGGTCGAACGCGATCCCACCGAAACCGTCATCGCCCGGATCGTCTCCATGGTCGAGGAAGCGTCCGCCACCAAAGCGAAGACGCAACTGTTCATCGAAAAGATCGAACAGCGCTACTCCCTCGGCGTCGTCGTTGCGACCGTGGCGTTGTTCTTCATCCCGTTGGCAGTCGGCTCGGCACTGCAGCCAACCTTGTTGCGCGCCATGACGTTCATGATCGTGGCCTCCCCGTGCGCAGTCGTACTCGCCACGATGCCCCCGCTCCTATCCGCGATCGCCAACGCCGGACGTCACGGCGTCCTCGTCAAATCTGCGGTCGTGATGGAACAACTCGGGAACGCGACCGTAGTCGCGTTCGACAAGACCGGCACCCTGACCGAAGGTAGACCCGCACTGACCGACGTTCGCGTCCTCGCCGCCGCGGATATCGACGAGGCTTCGGCACTTGCGTTCGCGGCAAGCGCAGAAGCCGCGAGCGAGCACCCACTCGGCCGCACCGTCGTTGCAGCAGCGCGTGAACGACGAATCTCGCTACATCGCGTGGAGGATTTCCGATCCACGCCCGGAGTCGGAGTCTCCGCACTTGTCGATGGCCGACAAGTTGCGATCACCAGCCCCACCCGCATCGACGAGCACAGCCCGCAACTATCCGGCGTCGACATCGATGTCGACGTCGTTGTCAGCGAACTCGAAAGACACGGCCGGACTGCAGTTGTCGTTTCCCTCGACGCCACTCCCGTCGCTGTACTGGGGTTCACCGATCAGCTCCGCCGGGACGCAGACGCGGTGGTGCGGTCGCTGACCGCGTTGACAGGAACTACGCCGACCATGCTCACCGGCGACAACACTCGTGCTGCAACACAACTCGCAACAACGATCGGGATCACGGACGTACGATCAGAGCTGCTCCCACAGGACAAGGTCGACGCCGTTCGAGAACTCGAGCAAAGCGGGCACCATGTCCTGCTCGTCGGCGACGGCGTCAACGATGCACCAGCGATGGCTGCCGCCGGAACCAGCCTCGCCATGGGCCGAGCTGGATCCGACCTCGCCCTCGACACCGCGGACGCCGTGGTCCTACGCGACGACCTGACCACAATCGCGGCAGTCATCGCATTGTCGCGACGCGCTCGAAGGGTTGTTGTCGCCAATCTGGCGATCGCCGCGACGTTCATTTCCGGCCTCGTTGTATGGGACCTGATCGGCACGCTCCCCCTGCCGCTGGCCGTTGCGGGCCACGAAGGATCCACCATCATCGTCGCCCTCAACGGCCTCCGGTTGCTTCGAGAAAAGGCATGGACCAAGGACATCGAGTCATAGTCCGGTAAAAGAATCTATGCCTTGCTCAGAGCCGCCAGCGCAGCTACGCCAATGGGTTCTTCGGCACATCGGGACGATCGCCCCGGGCTCGGATACGCGGGACTGGAATGGCAACGAAGCCTCTCGTCCGCGTCCCTACGAGGGGTGAGCCGCGATGCGCACTACGTCGGGGAAGCGGCGTGTCAGTTGCTCCACCATACGACGGACCCGGTGAAGGTCCTTACGCAGCGCCGCTGCGTCGGTGCGCGCCGCCGACGCCAACTCAGGTGCGACCGGACGAGTACCCCGCACCAGTCGCAGCGCGGATTCGATACGCTCCGACAACTCGTCGATCTCCGAATTCAACAGGGCAAGAAACACTCTCGCCTGCGCGATATCGGTTTCTTCTGCCGCGGACATCGTGGCTACGACGCGACCAGTGAGGACAGTTTCTCCCCCGCCATGCGCTCGACCAGCAGAGGAACGAAATCACGCACCTTGTGGCCGTCGAAATGAGTATGAGCAGACGCAACAGCGTCCGCGACGACATCAGCCGATATCGACGGATACTTCGCGGACAACCGCGTCACCGCATGAGCGATCAGACGCTCTTCCTCTTCGGTCTTCATCGGTAAATACTGCGCCCCACCTGCCCACAGTTCAACAGGAAAGACAACTATCGGCTGAAGGCGACGATCAGCACATGGTCACGCTGTGCTGCCACGAGTCGAACCCGACCGGCCGAGTTCGTCCCACACCGGCGACGGTGCACGGAACCGGGATGCGATGTCCACCGACGCCCCGATCGACACGGGCGTCACCGAACCCTCCACGAGGGTCGTGGGCCCGAAGTCCTCGATCGCCGCGTGCATGGCGGGGAGAGGGATCTCGGAGGACGGGCGACGGTCGTGAGCGCCGCCGATGCCCACCCAGATCAGCCGCGGCGCCTTTCGGCGTCGCCACCGGCGTTCGGCCGGGTCGTTGAATCGAGTAACGACTTCTACAGTGCGGCGGATCTGGTCGCTCTGGGCTATGTGTCCGCGCGTCTGACGTCGGTGTTCGGTGAACCCGATTCCATCGACGGGGAGTTCCGTTGGGATGCCGACACCGTTGACGCCGTCGAGCGGGACGTACTCGCTCCCGCTGCTCGGATCATGTTCGATGCCTTCGCTCCGGAGTGGAACACACGGGTCCAGATGAGCGGATCGAACCTCGCTCTCGGATGGCCGCAGATGGAGCAGATGCTCGCCCGGGTGACGATGCGGGAATCCTGACCTCTCGTCGAGCGCGAAGGCCCAGAACGTCAGTCAGTGGACCGGTTCGAGCAAGCTCGGGCCGTTGTTCCTCGGACTATTGACCGCAGTCGAGACTTCGTAGGGTTCGAGGTGCGGCTCCGGAACGGAGTTGATCATGGCCTGGACCTCGCCTTTGTCGGTGAGTGTCGGGTCGAGCCAGTGTTCCCAGAATGATTCGGGCAGGATCAGCGGGGATCTGTCGTGTATGTGTCCCGTGGAATCCGTAGCTGGCCGAGTCAAGACAGTGCAGGTCCATACCCACTTGTTCGGATCGTCTTCTGGCAGTTCAGGATCGGGCCACAACTCGTAGAGTCCAGCCATCGCGATCAGGTCACCGTCTCCGTGAAGAAAGTACGGAATCTTCTTTCCCTCTTCGCTTTTCATCCATTCGTAGTAGCCGTTCGCGGGAACGATGGCCAGTCGTTTGGCAGCACTACTCCTGAATGAGGGCTTCTCCGTTATCTACTCTTGGTTGCCTGGTGGAGGCACGTTGGTCGACAGTTGTTCGTGCGACGTTCCTTTTCGTTATCAGGGTCTTTGCTGGCGCGTTGGTTAGCTTTGTCATGTGGACGTCTTCGTCGCGGAACGGGCAATGTCACCATCGGATGACTCACTCCGTTATGTCGTGATCGATGGCGCGTACCGCGTGCACACCGAAGCGTCGGCGTATTTAGCGGCGCTGCGCGCATTGGACCGGTCACCGAACACCGAGCGGGTATACGCGAGCCGTATAGCGTTGTTTCTGAGCTACTGCGGGCGATTCGGATTCGATTGGCAGAAAATACAGTTCAGCGACTTGGCGCGCTTTTTGCGGTGGCTGGTCGCTGAGCCGTTGCCGCCGCGCCGACCGAGTTCGCCAACGCGGTTTCGCAGCGCGGGCACAGCGAACGCGGTGATGACGTCGGTGTGCGAGTTCTTACGGTTCGCCGCGGCGCACGGTTGGGTCTCGTCAGAACTGATACCACGGTTGTCACATCGAAAAGACCTGCGATACCTGCCGGGCCACGACAGCGGGGAGATGGGCCAATTCGCCTCCATCCGGGCGAAGTCGTTGAAGTTGACGGCGCCGGTACCCGAGATCGAGTTCCTGACCGCACGGCAGGTAGACGAGCTGATTGCAGCGGCGGCGCGAACCCGAGACCGGTTTCTGATAACTCTGATGGCTCTCACCGGTATCCGAGTCGGCGAAGCGCTGGGTCTACGCCGTGAGGATCTGCATCTGCTACCTCGTGGCGCTTTGGTCGGATGCTCGACCGACGGCCCGCACGTCCATGTGCGCCGACGATGCAATGCCAACGGCGCACTCGCCAAATCCCGGTATCCACGGTCGATTCCGGTAGTGAACGATCTGGTCGGCCTTTACGCCCAGTACCAGCACGAACGGTTCGCAGTCGCGGGCGCGATGGAGTCTGACCTGGTCTTTGTGAACCTCTATCACGAGCCGATCGGCGACGGAATGCGCTACGGCAACGTGCGATCGTTGTTCGCGCGGCTTTCCGCGGCTGCGGGTTTCACAGCGCGCCCGCACATGCTGCGACACACAGCCGCCACCCGATGGATCGAGAATGGTGTGCCCCGCGATGTCGTGCAGGACCTCCTCGGACACGTGTCGTCGGTCTCGATGGATCCGTACCTGCACCCGCCAGAAACGGCCAAACGTGCTGCGGTGGAACGAGTGGCAGCAAGACTGGAGGGATATGACTAGTTCGCAACACTCAGCGTCGATGTTCTCACCGAGTGTCGAGTCCGACTGGATCCGGTGGTTGCGCCGACACACCGACACGAGCTGGCGGCCAGGTGAATGGGACCACGAGCTGTGGTTGTGCACCGCGGACCCTGGCAACCCGCAGAGCACCGTCGACCTCTGCGTGACCCGGGCGTGCACACAAATACTCGGCGACCGCGGTATGTGCACGCATTGTGTTCGCGCGCTGAGCAAGTCAGGTATATCTCGAGACGAGTTCATCGACACCCATGTACCCGACCGGCCGCGCACGAAGTACGGGCAGCGGACAGAACAATGCCGAGTGGAGCGCAACGGTGTACGTTGCGCTCGGCGCTTCGATGTACGCGGCTTGTGTCGACGTCACTACTCCGAGTGGCGCTCACACTCACGACAGAATCCGGCAACCGAACTCGGAACCTGGGTCACTTGTGTCGCCGAACCATTGGGTCCAGAACAGGAACGTATGTGCCTGGTGTTGGGCTGTCTACTGACACCACGCGGGGCAATTCCGTTGTGCCCGTTGCATTACACCCGCCGCAAGACCAACACGCCTGATACTCCGGTCGAGGTATTTGCACGCACCCAACCTCCGTATCTAGGAGCGAACCAGTTTTCGCTCGGTCATCTCTCGGAGCAGCTTCGTTGGGAAGTGCTCTACGCGGTCCAGCAACGGGACCATCGCAACGGGCGGCTCTCCCCTGGTGTCATGCGGCAAGTTGTGCGGGAGTTGGAGCGGGTGCCGAGCGTGGCGACGATGGAGGAGAAGGATCTACCCTCGCTCATCGCCAGCCACGGAACCTCAAGCGTGCAAGCGCACCTGGTCGAGTTCGCGCGCTCGTTGCGTCAGGCACACGACGAGATGCTCGGCATCGAGCACACCGAGAAGATGGTGTGGGATCTAGTTACGTTGGGTGTACAGCCCGACCCCGCCATGCTCGGTGGGCCGCGTCGTCGAGCCGGCACCATAGATTTCGGGGAGATCGAGGTCGAATGGCTGCGCGAACTCACCCGTACATGGGCACGCACAGAGCTGCCCGAGGGCAGGATCATGGTCGAAACGGTGCGCGCGGCAGCTCTGGCCGCGCGAACGCTGCGACAACGCGCCGACCTCGGCGAGAGACCACCTGCCCTCGACCGTGCCGACATAGACCAGGTCGTGGAGGTTTTCCGCACACTCAGCCACGCCGACGGCGCAGTGTTGAGCGTCAGCCGGCGCCGCACCATGGCGCGGCGGTTCTTCGAGCTGATCGAGTACGGCCGCATCAACGGGCGGCTCAACGGGCTCGGTCCCGGTTTCAACCGGCACCGCTTCCACATGATTCCGTTCACAGGCGACCGCGAGGAGGAAGTTGGTCGAGCCCTGCCTGCTTCGGTTCTCCGGCAGCTTGATGCCAACCTTGACCGTATCGGTGTCGGCTTCAGCCACGGCGAACTCACCCCCGGGCAGGTCAACGCAATGTTCCGAACTATCTTCATTGTCATGCGCGACACGGGTCGACGCCCACTTGAGGTCGCCAGTCTGCTCCGGGACTGTGACCGGAAATGACGAACCAACGCTGCATTGGAACAACATCAAATCCAAACGGCTCGGCCGCAAACTACCGATTACCCGGGCAACTGCTGCCGCGATCGGCGAGTGGCAGGAAATCCGACAGACCTTGCCAGCACCACCTGCGAGCAGCGAGTACCTGTTCCCCGCGAAGTCTTCGATTGCACGCGAGCCGTTTATCCGGACGCACTACATCTCCCGTGTGATGCGGGCATGGGTGGACCAGATAGACCGGCTCGATTCCGATTCCGTCGATGCCGACGGCATCCCACTCCCGTTCGATCGAACCCTGGTTTACCCCTACACACTCCGCCACACCTACGCGCAACGGCACGCCGATGCCGGCGTGCCCGTCGACGTACTGCGCGACCTGATGGACCACAAACACATCAACACCACCACGATCTACTACGAAATCACTACCAGCCGAAAACGTGAAGCCGTCGCGACCGTGGCCTCATTCACCGTCGACCGGGCCGGGCGGCCGGCCCCGATGAACGACCAAGCTGCCTACGAGGTGCGGGCGGTCGCGGTCCCATTCGGCAACTGCATCGAACCGTCCACCGTGAAAGCCGGCGGCGGAGCCTGCCCCGTGCGTTTCCAATGCGCCGGATGCGGCTTCTACCGGCCCGATCCGTCCTACCTGACCGCGATCGAAGAACATATCAACTCGCTCAAAGCCGACCGGGAAACCGCCCACGCGATGGACGTCGCTGGATTCGTCGTCGAGAACCTCACCGCACAGATCGACGCGTTCACCCACGTGCACCAGACCATGACCGACCAGCTCGACACCCTCGCCCCGGACGAACGAGCCCGCGTCGACGAAGCCTCGGCCGTATTGCGGAAATCACGTGCGGGCATCGCAGGCCGCTCACTGCCGTTGCACGTAATCGGCAAGAACACCGCAACATGAGCAGTTCACGCACCTCCGCCGATGTCCTGGTCCAAGCGCGCCGACAAGCATCCCAACGAAAACGCGCACACGTCAAAACCGTTGTCGACCAGATGAAAACCAGCGCCACCCCGATCACCTTCACCGCCGTCGCCAAGGCTGCGGGCGTGTCCACCTGGCTCGTCTACGCCGAAGGCATACGCGGCTACATCGAACAGGCCCGCGCCGACCAAGCCGCCGCACCGGACCGCGCAACAGTGACTGGCACCCGCGCCAGTGCCGCCAGCCTACGAACCGACCTAGAACTCGCTCGTCAGGACAACCGCGCCCTCCGCTCCGAAGTCGACCGACTCACGACCGCCCTGCGACACAATCTCGGCCGCCAACTCGACGAAGAATCCACCCACCATCTCCGCTCCCGCGTCGACGACCTCACCACCGCCAACTCGAAGCTGCAAGACGAAATCCGTGGCCTCACAAAAGAAAACATCGACCTGCAGAACGCACTACGCACCACAGAAGACGATCTCACCGCGGCTCGCACGGGTCTGCGCCGGATGATTCGCGAACAAACCAGCCAACTCGACCGCGAGCTCGGGCACCAAGTACTGGACAACGAAAACCCTTGAACAGTACAAGCACTCACCGATGGAGAATTCTCCACTCACACAAGAACTTCGGACACTTCAATTCCGTGCGCCTCCGGCACCTCCACACGCACAACGATGCTGTCCATCGGGCGGATGCAACCATAGTTCGACCGTTAGACCCGGCCCGACATTCTGAGCGCACTCGCCCATACCGAATCGACATTTTCGATCGGCGATTTCTGCAGCACCGTCAGGGTCCGGTGGGCAACCTCGGCGGCCGGGCGGTAGTCGAATCCCATCGCTTGCGCCAAGTCCCAACTGTGGATGACGGTGTCGCTGACGTGCTTGTCATAGATGGCGCCGGCGTCGAGGTCGACCCCGTCAATGCAGTAGCGCAGCTCAGCAGAGGAAACGGATATGAAGGCTTCCTCCGCTCGGCGGGCCGTCTGACGATACAGCTCCTCGAACCCGCCGCCGTAGATATTTGCCGAGGTGTCGAGGGCCGACCTCCGCGATGAGTCGACTTAATGGGGCACGTGTACTACCTGATGGGTGAGCCCTGCAGTAATGGCGATATTTCGGTCGATGAGGTGCACGTACAGGTCGCCGACATCCCATGCAGGCACCGGCGTTTGCTGCCTGAGATCGCCGTGGGTGACCTCAGAGAGCCATCCCGCGAGGTTTTCGGTCACGGTGTGCAACATGGATACGTCCATAGCGGCCCCCTTCGGGCATAGCCGAGACATCACACTCGACCACTTGGTCGTGGTCGAGGTGCCGAGACCGGCAAGGTGTGAATTAACGTCAAATGTGCAGAGAACTAAACTTGATCCTCTACCTCGGTAGATGAACTGATCCTCTACTACGGTAGACGATAATGGGAAGGCCGTCCATGACCGGTTCCGAAAATCCAGCACACGAAGAGGCAGACCTCGCTGCGCTCATGTTTCGAGTCCTGCCGCGCTTAGGCGCTCTGGAGGAGCCCCTATTGCGCGATGCCGGACTGTCGATGTGGGAGTACGCAATCTTGACCGAGGTCGCCTCGAGCGCCGCCATGTCTCAGGTGGAGCTCTCCCGCCGGACCCGCCGTGACCCCACTCGATTGGGTCGACATCTGGACGCATTGGTCTCGCAGGGACTCGTCAGCCGCGAACGCTCCCGCGACCAACGTCAGCGCACTGTCGGCATTACTTCAAGTGGGCAAACCTTGCTCGATGCGGTCCGCGGAAAAATCAGGGAAGCGGAAGACGAACTCCTTCACGCAGCGCTGACAGAGAGCGATGCCACGATCCTGCGCGAGATGCTTGCTCGGCTCGCCACGGCCTGCGAATGACACAAGACCGTGCCCTGACGGCACATGCTTAAGCGCGCCAGGGAGACCTTCCGACTGCCACAAGCTAACGCGCTTCGAGTTTGTCGATACTGTCGAGCACCTCTCTGTGCCAAGATATTTCGGTTTGGATACGCATCTTTGCATGAGAGACGATGAGATCGTCCGCGACGCTCTGATCTGGCCACCGCCGGTCGAGTTGATGATCGAACTGCAACTCACGGGCAGCAAGGACCGCGATACGGTCCTCGATGTAGCCGCGCAATACCTCGCGGTCGAGGTCCGCACTTACGGCCAGGGCGAGGTCGACAGGGTCCGGTTTGAGTTCGAACTCGGTGAATGCCTCATCCCGCAGGGCTCGCAGTTCTCTCGCCCCTTCCTCGGTGATCTCGTAGACGGTTCTGGCGGGCAGCGCTCCGTCCTGCTCGGTGCGTAGTGGTCTGATCAGCCCCTCGCCTTCGAGTCGATGCAAAGCGCCGTAGAGCGAGCCAGGCTTGACCTGCGACCACAGTTCCGCACGATCCACGCGGGCGTCGCGACGAAGCTGGTGACCGTGCATGGGTCCTCGCTTGGAGAGAGCGCCGAGGACGAACAGCCGCGTGGGATTCATACCCATAGTTCTACCTGAGTACTCGTATTTGAGTACTCTCTTTCGTATGACTATTCGACCGATCCTCATCGCCGGCGACCCACGCCTGACCACACCAGCGGTCACGGTAACGGTGTTCAACGGCGAACTCGCAGCTTTCGTCGATGATCTCTACGAGACGAACACGGCAGCTAACGGGGCTGGGCTCGCGGCTAATCAAGTCGGAGACCAACGGTCGGTCTTCGTCTACGACCTGATCGACGACGGCCGGCGGTTCCGAGGTCACGTCGTCAATCCGAAACTGGAGACATCAGTACTGCCAGAGACGATGCCCGACCCGGAGGATTTGGAAGGGTGCCTTTCCGTTCCCGGTGAGCATTACCCGACAGGGCGAGCCGAGTGGGCGCGGGTAACCGGGGTGGACGTCGACAACCAGCCCATCTCGGTCGAAGGCACCGGCTATCTGGCTCGATGCCTACAACACGAAACCGATCACTTGGCAGGCCACCTCTATCTAGACCGGTTGATCGGACGTAATCGGCGTGCGGCTCGCAAGATGATCAAACAGCGTCTATGGACTGAACCCGAAAACGTATGGGTCCCAGGGTCCGACAAAGATCCCTTCGGCTGGTAAGGGATCGTCGACACGAACGCTCCGCACCGGCGACGATCTACTCCCCGGATCTAGCCCGATCACAAATCGGACTAACAGGGGCTAGAGACCCAGGACGACTCCAACTCGGCTCGACACCGTTGACAGCCATAGGAAAATCAATCACCAAAGGCTCCCCCGGGCACTGCCATGCCTTACATGCCTGAGCAACTCCTAGCTGGTCAACATCGCATAACGCGCAGTTCAAATGATGCAAAGTCGCTATCCCGAAGCTGGCAGGGGCAGATAATCTCCGTGACGGTTTCACTGCGGGCGTTGATCAGCTTGGACGCCATCTTCCGGTCTTTTGCCCAGGCAGGCAACAAACCCCAGCGGACGGTCCGGAGCTGGCGCTGGGGCTCGGAGTCGGGTTCCTCGCGTGGGGTTCGTTCGAGGATCACCCGGACCGGTTGGGTGGGGGCGACGTTGTAGGACGGTGGGAGTTCGTCGCCGACGGTCTGCATGGTGTCGAAAAACGACTGCAATTCCTTGCTCGAGCTTGTGCTTGCGTAGCGCCCACACATGGCCTGACCTCCTCATAGTCGGTTCACGTCTCATTGAACAGCGTGGGTCCGACTTCCGCGTCAAACGGCGTGTGATGATCTCTGCGAGTACGTCGTCGACTGTCTCGGAAGGGGAAGTGCGATCACCAGTCCTCGCCCGGCGTCTACCGATGTCGCGTTGGCGATCGTGGCCGCAACGGTCCTCGGTGTCACCGTCGGGGTTCTCCTCGCTGACGTGGTGGCCGGCGTCGCAGTCGGGGCCGGTACCGCGGTGGTGTTCCGCTTCGTGTTGCGGACGATCATCACCCGGAAATGACGACCTACGCTGGTCAGCCGTGCGGAATAACTCTTCGCGGGTGTTCGTTGTAGAGGCTGTCGGTGTTCGATTCTTTGCCCCGGGTACCACCCCAGAAATGCCGCTTCGAGCGGCCACTTGCCGAGAGGCGCAAGACGGGCACCGACCCTGTGAAGCCGCTGACACCATTTCGGTGCCGGCGGCTTCGTCATCTGCCTCTATTGGGGGCGAGCTTCTTTCAACCGCCACACCCCGCCCGAACAACACTGCGGCAACGGCGGCAACACGTGACCGGCAACATCGGTACTGACCCGATGAGCGTCACCGCAATCGCACTCGTAGAAGCCGCTGACCGGCGCTTTTTGTCCCGGATGATAGGTCTGTTCAGCTGTACTCATAACTGGATTTCTTTCCCGAACAGCGCATCTTCAAACAACATGGTCAGTGCCGACCGGGAAGGTCGACTTCATCGGCGGTCTTGTCGTTCCGCAGCCCTCGAAAGGATGGATGCCGAAGGCTGCCACCGGTGAACTCCCGGTACTCCACATCGCAGACAAGGACAGGTCTTGACCAGGAAGCATTGCGGGTGACAGCTCTCGGCGGCTCGACGGTGAACGGACTGACCGACTGTTCGAGCTCGACGAGCTTGTCCCGCAGTTCGCGGCGCTGTCGATCGGTCAGGCCCGTACCAACGTTTCCGATATATCTGAGGCCCCCTGAGTCGTCGTGGGCGCCGAGGATCAGCGACCCGGCTCCTCCCGCTGCGCCACCCGATCCAGGGACGAATCCGCACACTACGGCCTCACAATTAGCCCTCAGAGGCGTTTTGATCCAATCCCGAGATCGCTTGCCTGGCTGGTAGATCGAGGAAATATTCTTGGCGACTATACCTTCCAGATGGTGTTTCTTCGCGACTTCCAACATGGTCGGTCCGTCGACGTTGAGCCAGTGTGGTGGGACTTTGATGCGTGGATGTTCGAGGCTGAGGTTGGCGAGCGCTTCACGGCGCTCGAGGTAAGGAAGCTCGGTCGTCGACTTTCCGTCGACGTCGAGGACATCGAACACATAGTACGAGGTCAGAGCCTCGTTGCGGAGCTGAGCGGTGGGCCGCAGAACGTGCATCCGGCGCTGCAACAGGGAGAAGGACGGGACACCGTCGGGTCCGAGAGCGACGATTTCCCCGTCGAGGACGGCTTCACGGTGATCGAGCACCGAACGGAGAGCGTCGACGATCTCGGGGAACGAGGCACTGATGTTGTTACCGTTGCGCGACCACAGAGTCGTGGACGTGGAACCTGTTGTGGCTATTGCCCTTTGGCCATCCCATTTCGACTCGAATGCCCAGCGCTCCCCCGTCGGTGGGCCCAGCGCTCCCCCGTCGGTGGATTGCCGAGCGTGGCGAGCATCGGCGGAACCGGTTTTCCTGTGGCGGCGCTCATCTCTCCACTGTGCGCAGGTTTGTCCTGCTTCGCGGCTGTTTTCGGGAGGTTGAGACACTGTCGATATGACTCGACCCCCTGCCCCGGACGAGGGCTGGACTCCGCCGCCTGACGAGGGTCAGGCCGGAATGGTTCTGTTGCCGAATGGTTGGTGGGGATTTCGGTACAAGGCTGGGGTGAGGCCACTCATCGTGGAGAAACCGGAAGAGCGCGACGCACCGCCGGGCACGTCCGCCGGGTGCGATCGTCCGGATCATTGATCCTATAGGTCGAAAAAGGTCTTTCAGCTGGGAAGACGACACGTCCCCTCACTCCTCGAAGGGTCGGCCGGCCGGGCGCCGGCTCGCCCTCCGGATCAGGGGACACCCCGTTGAGTTCAACGCCCGATTTCGGACACGATGCGCAGGTCATCGAGCCGCTCGATGACTCACCCGGCCAGTCGCACTCGTGCGTTCGTGAGCGATGCACTGCGCTTGGACTTCGACGAAAGCTGAGCAGAGCATCATGAGCATCGCAACACGATCGTCACCCTCGACGATCACGGCATGTGCCCTCACTGCCGGGCACCGCGTGCAGTTCGTTCAACCGGCAGACCTGTGGTGGACCGTCCGTGCGGTATCCGACGACCACCAATTCGTCATCCTCACCAGGCCGAACCCTGAAGGCGAGGGTGTCGTCTACACAGTCATCGACAACAACCGCGGTGTTCGAGGGCCGGCCAGCATGTGGGGGAACGGTTACGAAACCGACGATCAGGTTGCCCGATCGCTCAGCGACCTCGTCGATGGAAGATCGGAAGTCAGCCGCCGGCCATCGCGATGGGAAGAGACGCGCATCGCCGCGGTACTGCTGCCCGTGAGTCCGCCGAGCGTCGACGGCGAGCAGCGATGACGATGACGTCGCCATATCTGAGCTGCCATGGGTGTGGAATCACCGCCGGCGAGAACGAAAACGGTTGCGCTGACATCGAATCCGTTCTCGAACGAGGGTGGACGCATGCCAGAGACGAAAGCTACTGCCCGATTTGCGCTGATGTTCGGTCACAGACCTGGCCGGACACCGAGGAAACGGAGGAAAGGGCCGAACCCATGATTCCGAAAGCAACTCGCCGAGTGCGCGAAACGACGATCAGGGCCGGAGTGGCCGGCATCGCGGGCGGGTTCGCACTCGCGACCATCTTTCTCACCTTCACCCCTTACCTTGCTGGTGTCGCCTGCGGTGTGTGTCTAGCCGTGGTGTCCGCCGTCGCGTTGGTCATCGCCTGCGCACCCGAGATCCGGCGCGAGGCCAAGACCAGGCGCACGCGCGATTGACCGATTCTGTGATGTTAACTTGCTGACAAGTTGGCAGGTGAACACCTCTCGATGCCCCGGCGACGTTGTCGGGGCATCGCCGTATCCGGACTCTCCCTCTCGGTGAGGGACCGGAACGTGTGCAGGTCAGCGGATCGCAGAGCATCGCCGGCGCCTGACCGCGCCTCTGTTCGGGAACCGCTGGCCCTCTGATCGCCGGCACACGCCCGCGCGGTGCGCCGTGGGGGCAGTTCTATTGTGCGGCGCTTACCGCATCGGAAGTAACCCATAACCAAAGGTCCAAGCCTGTTTTACCGTCGCCCGTGGTGGCGTGAATCTTCACACAAGCGAGCTTGTGTACCGTCGGTCATTGACCGCAGAGGGGAAACCGAGATGCTGTTGTCTTCCTGGCGAGTGTGTATCACCGAAACTCGTGTAGCCCGTCCCTCGGATTACGGTGCACCGGAGGGTGCCGTAAGAATTTTCTTTCCAGAAGACCCGTTTCCCGGTTCACCGTTTTTGTTGTCTCCGTCGTTCGAGTACGACGTGGACCTCAATTCGTACTTCCGAAACCCGAGTTTCGTCACGATGTCACCGATCAGCCAGCAGGGCTATGCACGCAACATCGCCGCGTTCCTTTCATTTCTCACCTCAGCGCGGAGCGGCATCTCATGGCGTGATGCGAATGAGGACGACCATGTCGCTTACCTGGTCTGGCGACGGCGCGATGCTTCCGGCCCACGAGTGTCCGGAGCAACTTGGAACCGAGAAGTCGCGGCAGTCAACAACTTCTATCGCTGGCAGTGCGCAAGGGATTCGTCGCCGCGAACCCGATCCCGCACCATGCCCGTAGTGGTCGCTCTCATACCCCGGGCCGCATCGACGATCAAGGAAGTAGTCCCACGACCTATTCGCGAGATGTCAACCGGGACAACATCGAGTGGATTCCGCAAGCCTCTTATCGGCGATGGAGAGACACCGGAATGAAGGGTATGAACGCGGACGGTCTCCCTCGCCCCGCATTCCGCGGACGCTGGGCGACGCGTAATGCGGTGTTCTGCGATCTCATGGTGCGAACCGGACTACGCCTCGCCGAGCAGTCCGCACTTACGGTCTTCGACCTGCCCACCGAGCACCAGCCCGTGTCCTATCAACGCTTCCGACTCCCGGTAGCCATCGCCAAAGGCTCCTCGACCAGATGGGTGTACATACCGGAATCCATCGTCAGAGAACTGATCAACTACCGCGATGTCGATCGCCGCCAGATTATCGACGACGCTCGCGCACACGGACGGTACGACAAAATCGCTCGCCCGCTCGTCGTCGAGGACCCTGCCCAACCTATCGCTGTCGACTACACGAACGCCGGCGTCAAGGCACGCGTAAAGGTCTCCAATCTGGACCACACCGACCGGCGCCGCCTATACATCGCCGGTGATCGCGGATTGGAACCCGCCTCGTTCTGGCTGACGGAACGAGGAATGCCAGTGTCGGTGTCGAGGTGGAAGGGTCTGTTCCACGAGGCCAACGTCCGGTGCGCCGACGTCGGTATACCTCTGCGCGTGCACCCACACATGTTGCGCCATACCTTTGCGGTGGTAACCCTCGAACAACTTCAACGCGGCCATATCGCGGCATTGCGCGAACAGACTGCGGAACAACGTGGCCACTACACACGAATTTTCGGCGATCCCCTCGACTGGGTTCGGCGCCGTATGGGACATCGCTCGATCACCACAACGATGATTTACCTTCACACCCTCGCCGAGCTGGAAATGGAGACCCGGATGGCATTGGTGCCTGACGATTGGGAGGAACCGCCAGCGCCGCCAAATCCATTGGCCTCGAACACGAATGCCTCGCAGTGAAACCCCGCACGGGTGCCGGAACTCATACCGGTCAACCATCGAAGACACCCACGGGTCAGTATGACGTTTCACCACGCCACGAACCGTCGACCGCATCTGCTCCGGCCGACGCTGCGAGCACCACATCGGTCCAGTTCATCGGAGATGACGGACGGACACGGACGTTCTCCGCCGACAAGTGGCCCATGCCCGGCTGGCACGGACCGGCACTCGATGCATTCGCCCGACGCACAGGTCCGACCGGAACATTGCGGACAGAAGCGTCCGCGCGTTCGATCTGGCTGCTCCTCTCCTCGTTTCTGCGGTATCTCGACTTGGTTCCCGATTCGCCAGCAGTACCGTCCGCTCTCACGCTGCGGCATGTCCAGGGGTATCTCCGGCAGCGAGCATCTGTGGCCAGTATCAACCGATCGCTGGAGTGCCAGACAATTTTGCGGCGAGTATTGATCGAACCTCCGTTGCGCGAGATGATCGCCCCCGACATCCACGCTGCTCTGGCACGTTCGGTTCCGAAGTTCAGAAAGCTGAATGCGTCCGGATACTCGGATGGAGAATTCACGCGAATCCTCGGCGCTGCACGCGCTGACGTCTCGGCAACCCGGTCACGAATCGAGTTTTCGGAACGAATTCTTGCCGGTAACAATCCCAAAGTCCACCGAAAAGTCCTTGTCCGCTATAGATAGGGCGAAACTACGAAAGATCGCCAGCACCGGAATCGTTCCGCGTTCCCCGGCCGGACCGTCTATGACGTGGCGGCGCAGACTCGCCCAGGCAGAACAACTGTTCCTCCTGAAGAGGGATCTCGTTCCGATCCTCATTCTCCTGATCGCGCTGACCGGCCGGAATGTGGAAACTCTCAAAGACTTACCAGCCGAACACCAGATCCTGGAAGGAACGGCCGTGCAAATACAGCTGACGAAACGTCGTCGGGGCGATCAGCACTGGCATGAAACCGTCACCTGGGAAATCGGTCCACCGCATCGGGAACTCGACACACCGGGAGGGCTGTACCTGCTACTGCACCGATTGATGACCCGCGGGCGAACGTACACGGATTCGACTGCACTGTGGTCGATCTGGCGCAACGGAATCGCAGGCGGCATCACCGGCATTGCTGAACACATGAGTCCGTTTCGCGCATCTTTGTCCGACCCACCCCTCATGCCCAGCGAATGGGCGGCGGGGCATTCACTGCTCACAGATCCGCCGAGCGAAACGGAGGTGGGACGGCCGTTGACGGTGACGTTCGGCCGGATCCGGACCACTATCGAAGTTGCCAGAGTCAAAAGGTTGGGCGGTCATCTGCCCTCTGCAGCACGCTCGAACAGTGTGGAAGTGCTATTTGGGAATTACCTTCGAGGGGACGCTTCGGCAGCAGAATGGAGCGCCGAAACTCTCACCGCTGCCATCGCCGAAGCCGAGAGCGCTGCGCTCGATGCCCATGTTCGCGCACTTGCGGCCGCGGGCGGCTCGCTGAAGGTAGTTCCGGAAGCGGCAGTCCCTGCGGATCATGAGGCACTCTGGAATGGTTGCACTGACCCCGACGCTCACCCTGCGACCGGCCGAATATGTCGTCGCACAACATTTCTCGACTGCTTCCACTGCGCGAACTGCGTCATCACCTCAAGTCACCTTCCCGCTGTGCTCGGCTTGCGGCAGGCGCTCGACGAACGGCGATCGGTGCTATCGGAGTCCGACTGGTGGAGCCGCTACGGCCCCGTCTGGGTGACCATCGAATATGAAGTACTCCCCAAATTTACGCCGGGACAAGTCTCACACGCCGAGTTGATCAAGCCTGCTGATGCTCTTCTCGACCTCGTCGAACATCCCTGGGACATCCCATGACCGAACCACAACCCCACTGCGATACAGGCCCCCATGTACTCACAGGGCGGCCGCTGCGCCCCGATATCCCCGATGATCGCCTTCCTCGATACGCGGACATGGTGTGGCGACTCGACGCCGCCCAGCTGCAATCACATCTGAGTTCGGAGCGTTTGGATTTCACCACCATCCCCGCCCGTCAACAGCGCACCGCGAAAGAGCTTTTCGCCGCCCTCTTATCGGGACCGTTACCGCTGGGAGAGTATCGCCTGGCCATGGGCACCGTCACCGCTCTGTTTCCACAGGTTAAACGGTTTCTAATCTGGGCCGATGGCACGTGTCCCAGAATTTCGTTGGCCGCCCTGTCTCCCGAGATGCTCGGAAACTACGCCCTCTTCCTACTCGCCGATGTCCCCGACACCGGCCACCGCGAGAACGCCCGACGCGCAGTGCGCATGCTGTGGCGGTATCGAAGCGCCCTGACCGAGCCCCTCAACTTCGACCCTCAGTACGCAGCCGAGGGATGGTCCCAGCAATCGCGCTCACGCGCGGAAAACATCACCCCTCGCATCCCTGAACAGGTACTCGGTCCGCTCATTGCATGGTCGTTGAGATTCGTCGACGATTTCGCACCCGACATCCTGACCGCCCTCGAACACAGCGGGCCCATCAAGAACCGAACCAAGCCCTCCGCTCTTGGCCGAAACTCCGGAGCACACGCAGCCCTGACGGAGGTCCTCGATCGCTACATCCGAACTGGACAACCCCTACCCGGTACGAGGCGAGGAGTGAACCGATCACTCCTCGCCGCGGAGGCCGGCATCAGCGACATCCGAAGACCTGAACAGTGGGAATCGATCGCCGCTGCCGAAAAGCTGGTCGGCGTCGATCCGTACACATGGTTTCCTATAACCATCTCGGGGAGACTCGACGAAAAGCCGTGGACCAACGGGATCTGCGCAAACAACCATCCGAGCAAGTCCGCGAGAGTGCTCTCACGGATGCTCCTCACCGCCTGCTACGTCCTTGTCGCCTATCTGTCCGGCATGCGCGAAAGTGAAGTCAAAAGCCTGCGACCCGGCTGCGTCACGGTTCTCCGAAGATCCGACGGAACCCCATACCGATGGACAGTTTCCGGCACAGCCTTCAAGGGCGCCAAAGATCCACACGGCGTCGACGCCACATGGACAGTCGGCGCGCCAGTGGCCCGCGCCATCGACGTCCTCACCGAACTACGCCGGCCAGGCACCGAGTATCTATTCACCTTTCTCACCCAATCGCGCGACGAAGCCAGTGGTTTCCGCCCCAATCGAGTTTTCACCACCTGCGCCACCAATGTGCAGCTCAACGATCTGTGCAGCTGGATCAACAACTACTGCGCCGACCACGGACGCACCGACATCGTTCCCACGGTGAACGGCGCACCATGGATACTGTCCACCCGACAGTTCCGACGAACACTTGCCTGGTTCATTGCCCGACAACCCGGCGGAGCCGTAGCGGGCGCGATCGCATACCGCCACTTGAGCATTCAAATGTTCGAAGGATACGCCGGAACCTCAGATTCAGGTTTCCGTGCGGAGGTCGAAGCTGAGCAAGCGCTACTGAGAGGCAACGATCTTATGGCCATGATCGATCAACACGCCCACACCCCGTTGACCGGTCCAGCCGCAGCAGAAGGCGCAACACGACTCGCGGCGCTGGCCGGCCATCCCCAGTTCACCGGGGCTGTGATCACCGACCCCAAACGGCTCGCACGTGTACTGAAAGGCAAAGCCGGAGCCATCTACCCAGGCGAATACGCAACATGTGTCTTCGATGTCCGAAAAGCGCTGTGTCTGAACAGCAGCGCCGACAAGAGCGCAGTTCCGCAGCTCGATCACTGTCAACCGCTCGCCTGCACGAACGTCGCGCTCACGGTCGGCAACCTCACGAAACTGAACGCAGAGGCCGAGAAAATCGCGGCCACCCTTCGTGAACGTCCCACACTCCCACCGCTCCTACACAGCCAACTCTCCGAACGGGCCTCACAGATTCACGCATTCGTCGACCGCCACCGCCCGGACCCACGATGACCCCGCCCAGCGGATTGCCAACCACGGCAGTTGTATCCGTGGAGCTTGCCGCGTTACTGGCCGAATCGGCCGAACGTGGAGTCCTGCCCAGTGCTCTTGCTCTCGCCCGCCGCCTCGGCATCGCGAACACCACCCTGAGGCGCAATTTTCCAGAGACAGTCGAGGTGCTGACGAAGCACCGGCAGACCGACCGCAGTACGCCCACACTCGCGGCGCCACCCAATCACATCCAGAATCTCGAACTCGAGAACCGGAAGCTCCGCACGCGTAATCGCGAACTCACCGAACAAGTCGCTCTAGCTTCGTCACAAATCCAGCAACTCAGCCTCGAAGCGCACCAACTTCGCACGGAGCTCCATCAACGCACGGCCGTCGCCACCATATCCAGCCCCCGTAAATGACCAGCCAGAAGTCGATTCCGCACTCCCGTCAGGCCTTACTCAACGCCGTCAATGCATCTGTGCCGATGGGTTCTTCGGCGAGCATCGGGACGATGGCGGTTCGTTGGCTGTATTGGCTTGTGATGCTGCCGATTTCGGCGATCTCGCCGGCTGCGCGTTGCTTCAGGAGCGGCGAGGTCGGTTCGGCTGCGACGAGGGAGTTGTTGACCACCCACGCCCAAGGCTCGATTCCTGCGCGTTGTAGGTCGGCTTGCAGACCGGCGGCTTCGAGGACGGGTGTGGTTTCGGCGAGGGTCACGAGTAGGACTTTCGTGGCGTTCGGGTCCTGTAGTCGCATGAGCGGGGTGGTGAAGTTCGTGTTCTCACCCATTTGTCGGGCGATTTCCCGGTGGTAGGAGCCGGTGGCGTCGAGCAACAACAAGGTGTGACCGGTCGGGGCGGTGTCGACGACGACGAATTTGCGGCTCGATTCGTGAATCACCCGCGAAAACGCCTGAAAGACCGCCACTTCCTCGGTGCAGGGCGATCGGAGGTCTTCGGCGAGGTTCGCGCGGCCGCGGTCGTCGAGATTCTTGCCTTTGGTGGTCAGGACCCGGTTGCGGTACTGCTCGGTGGCGTCGGCGGGGTCGATTCGGGAGACCTGGAGGTTGTCGAGTTCCCCGTTCAAAGTTTCTGTCAGGTGTGCGGCCGGGTCGGTGGTGGTCAGGTGCACCTGGTGGCCGCGTTCGGCGAGGGCGACAGCGATGGCGGCGGCGATGGTGGTCTTGCCGACTCCGCCTTTGCCCATGCACATGATCAGGCCGTGATCATCGGTGTCGAGTTCGTCGATCAGGGATGAGAGCGGAGCACTGAGCAGCTGCAGGGACGGGTCCGCTGAGGCCGCGGATACCGGGCTGAGGTCGGCAGCGAAGAAGCTCTCGAGTGCATCGATGCCGACGATGTTGGTCTCTTTGAGCGGGACCTGATCGGTCGGCAATTGCGCCAATTCGGTTGGCAGGGCGGCGATCGCGGCTTGTTCACGCCGGTGGATCGCGGTCGCGAGCGGATCGGTGTCGTCGCCCGGCGCCGGGAGGACACCGTTGATCACGACATGCTGATGGGTCAGTCCGATGTCGGCGAGTTCGCGGTGGGTGCGGGTGATTTCGGTGAGCGTCGAACGCTGGGCGCGCGAGACCAGGACGAGGCGGGTCCGCTGCGGATCTGCGAGCGCGGCAACGGCGTCGGCGTAGATGGCGCGCTGCTTCTCGAGCCCGGACAGCGGACCCAGGCATGATGCATCGCCTTTACCGTCGTCGAGGAACTCGGTCCACGATCCGGGAAGCTGCAGCAGCCGGATGGTGTGCCCCGTCGGAGCGGTGTCGAAGAGGACATGGTCGAAGCCCGCGGTGATGTCGCCTTGGCCGGAGAGCAGTCCGGTGAACTCGTTGAACGACGCTATTTCGGTGGTGCAGGACCCGGAGAGCTGTTCGGCGATCGCCGCGATCTCCTTCTCGGGGAGCAGTCCGCGGACGGGGCCGATGATCCGCTCGCGATAGGCGGCAGCGGCTTGTTCCGGATCGATCTCGAGGGCCGACAGCCCCGCCGCTGCGGGGATCGAGGTGATGGTGTTGCCGATACTCACACCGAACACCTGCCCGACGTTGGAGGCGGGATCGGTGCTCACGAGCAGCACTTTCTTCCCGGCGCGGGCGAGGGTGATCGCGCTCGCGCACGCGATGGAGGTCTTTCCGACACCGCCTTTGCCGGTGAAGAACAGGAATCGGGGCGCATCGTTCAGGAACTTCATTGCGGTGTCGGCGCTTTCAGCAGCAGGTGGTGGAGTCGGCGTCGTCGGTGGAGCAGCATGCCGAGCCGTCGGCGAGTCCGAGCATGGCGATCCCGGCCGGCGCGTCCGCGGCGCCCGGTTCGGTGATGCCTGCCCATTTCGCGAGCTGGTTGCGGGTGGGATAGGTGCCGGTCAGGGCGGTGACTCCGTCGACGATCGCCAGCGGGAGTCCTTCGGAGCCTGAAATTTTGAGGAATGCTGCGACGGTGTCGTTGCCGGCGAACGCAAGGGGGTCGTTGGCGAGGTTGTGGCGGGTGATGGTGCCGCCGTTGCTTGCGACCCAGTCGAGGTCGGCGGTGAAGGTGATCAGCGCTTGGTCGACGTCGTCGCCGCAGACGCCGGTGTTGCAGCACAGTGCGGGTTCGAATACTTCGATGGTGCTCATGGTGATGTCCTCTTTCTTACTTCGCGGGTCTTCGATGGTGCGGCTAGCGGTTCCGATATCAGCGGGTCGCTAGACGGGCAGCGAGAGCGTCGACGCGGGAGGCGATGTCGTCGCGGACCAGGCGCATTCGTTCGATTCCGTCGATGCCGCGTTCGGACGGCTCGTCGGTGTCCCAGTTCTCGAAGTCGGTACCGGCGACGGGATCGACCTTCGCTTCGCTGCCCAGGGTGACGACGAGGTCGACATCGCGCACCAGTTGCGGATCGATCAGCGTCGGGGTCTCACCAGTGATGTCCACCCCGACCTCGAGGAGGGTTTCGGCAGACAGGGCGTTGACCGCCGAGCCTGGTTTCGTGCCGGCCGAGTACACGTCCACCTGGTCACCGGCGGCTTTGCGCATGAGGCCGGCGGCCATCTGGGATTTGCCGCCGTTCTTGACGCACACGAACAGCACTGAAGGCTTGCTCATCGAAGTTCCTTTCGCTGGGCGTGGGAGTCAGACGGCGTCGACCGTGTGGCCGGCTGCGTCGAGCGTGTTGGCGGTGATGTCGCCGCGGTCGGCCAGCCAGCGTTCGGCGTCGATTGCTGCGGAGCATCCGGTGCCGGCAGCGGTGATCGCCTGACGGTACGTGTGATCGACCAGGTCACCGGCAGCGAAGACGCCGTCGACGGAGGTCGCGGTGGAACCGGGAGCGACGCGCACGTATCCGACGTCGTCGAGATCGACCTGGCCCTTGACGAGCTCACTGCGCGGGTCGTGGCCGATGGCGACGAACATGCCGGTGATCTCGAGTGTGGAAGTTTCACCGGTGACAGTGTCGCGCACGACAAGGCCGGTGACGCTGTTCTCACCGAGCACCTCGACGGGCTCGGCATTGGTCAGGAAGCGGATCTTCTCGTTGGCCTTGGCGCGCTCGAGCATGATCCGTGAGGCGCGGAACTCCTCGCGGCGGTGCACCAAGGTGACCGAGCGAGCGAAACGGGTGAGGAAGGTTGCTTCTTCCATCGCGGAATCGCCGCCGCCGACCACGACGATGTCCTGGTCACGGAAGAAGAAGCCGTCGCAGGTGGCGCAGGCGCTGACGCCGCGGCCGAGGAGGCGTTCTTCACCGGGAATGCCCAGGTAGCGGGCTGCCGCGCCCATGGCGAGGATGATCGCGTGCGCGGCGTAGGTTTCGCCGTTCGCGACGACCGTCTTGATCGGGCCGCTGAGATCGATCTCTTCGACGTCCTCGGTGCGGATGTCGGTGTCGAAGCGCAGTGCCTGCTCGCGCATCTGTTCCATCAGATCGGGGCCCATGATTCCTTCGCGGAATCCGGGGAAGTTCTCGACCACGGTGGTGGTCATGAGGGCGCCACCGAACTGGGTTCCCTCGAAGAGCAGGGGCGCGAGCTCAGCGCGCGCGGTGTAGACACCAGCGGTGTAGCCGGCCGGTCCGGAACCGACAATGATGACGTCATGGACCGTGGACGGGATGGTCATAGTGTCTCTTTCACGGAATCGAAGGGGGCGTGGGTGGTCAGCGCGATACCGACGGGGCGGTGAGTTCGCTGATCAGGGCTTGTACGCGAGTCTTGATCTCGTCGCGGATCGGGCGAACCGCATCGATGCCTTTGCCGGCCGGATCGTCGAGGACCCAGTCGCGGTAGCTCTTGCCGGGGAAAATCGGGCAGGTGTCGCCGCAGCCCATCGTGATCACGACATCCGAATCCTGCACGGCATCGGCGGTGAGGATCTTCGGGGTCTGGGCGGAGATGTCGATTCCGAGTTCGGCCATCGCTTCGACTGCGGCGGAGTTGATGGTGTCCGCGGGGGCGGATCCGGCGGAGCGGACCTCGATGGCATCGCCGGCGAGGTGGCTCAGGAAACCGGCGGCCATCTGCGATCGGCCGGCGTTGTGGACACAGACGAACAGGACACTGGGCTTGCTGGTCATGGAGCTGAAACCTTTCCGTCAGTGGGGGTGAAGCGTTTACGTAGAGCAAGGGAGACGTAGACCAGCCCGACGAGCACCGGTACCTCGATCAGCGGGCCGACAACACCGGCAAGAGCTTGCCCCGAGGTGGCGCCGTAGGTGGCGATGGCTACGGCGATCGCGAGTTCGAAGTTGTTGCCCGCGGCGGTGAACGCCAGGGTCGTCGTGCGTTCATAGCCCAATCCGATTGCGGCACCGAGGACGTAGCCACCGCCCCACATCAACGCGAAGTACACCAGCAGCGGCAACGCGATCCGGACGACATCCCACGGCTGTGAGGTGATCTGTTCGCCCTGCATCGAGAAGAGCACGACGATGGTGAACAGCAGACCGTAGAGCGCCCAGGGGCTGATCTTGGGGATGAACTTGTTGTCGTACCAGTCGCGGCCTTTGGCGCGTTCACCGAAGAAGCGGGACAGAAAACCTGCCAGCAGCGGGATACCGAGGAAGATCAGGACCGATTTCGCGATCTGCCAGGGCGAGGTGTCGATGGTGGTCTGTTCGAGGCCGAGCCACCCGGGCAGGACCGAGAGGTAGAACCAACCGAGCACGGCGAACATGATCACCTGGAACACCGAATTGATGGCGACCAGCACCGCGGCGGCTTCGCGGTCTCCGCAGGCCAGGTCGTTCCAGATGATCACCATCGCGATACAGCGAGCGAGACCGACGATGATCAAACCGGTTCGGTATTCCGGCAGGTCAGGCAGAAACAGCCAGGCGAGGGCGAACATCAGCGCCGGGCCGAGAACCCAGTTCAGGAACAGGGAGCCGGCGAGGAGTTTCTTGTCCCCGGTGACAGTGTCGAGGCGGTCGTAGCGAACTTTCGCCAACACCGGGTACATCATGATCAGCAGGCCGAGGGCGATCGGTAACGAGATGCCGTCGATCTGCACCTTGTCCAGGGCAGTGTTCACACCGGGGATCCAGCGTCCAACCAGCAGGCCGACGACCATGGCCACGCCGATCCAGACCGCCAGATAGCGGTCGAGGGTGGAGAGTTTTCCGACGACTTCGGGGTGTTCGGTACTGGACGGGGCGCTCATACGGCGGTCTCCTGTGGGACGTCGGCGGCAGTGGATGATGCTTCCACGAGCAGAACGGCGGAAAGTTGTTGCAGGGCTGCGGGTATCACCCAGTAGTACACCCAGGTCCCGCGACGTTCGCAGTCGAGGAGTCCGGCCTGGCGCAACACCTTGAGGTGATGCGAAATCGTCGGCTGGGACAAGTCGAAGGTGTCGGAGATGTCGCAGACGCAGGCCTCCCCACCCTCATGGCTGGCAACCAAGCTCAGCAGTCGCAGCCGGACGGGATCGCCGAGCGCTTTGAACATCCGGGCCAGATCACCAGCCCAGTCTTCGGTCAACGGTTCACGGTTGAGTGGCGAACAACAGGCGCCGGTCTCCGCCACATCTTGATTCGACATACATCAATATTGACATCGATCAAATCAGTTCGCAACATGGGGCACGCCTCTGGTTCTGCAGCACGGGAAGGCCCCTTCCCTGGACGCGGATTTCTCGATGGCCGCGCATACGGCACTCAGATCGGCGGGTGAGGGCATCCGCCGTGCGACAGCCGTGATGGCCACTTGGATGTCGATGGCCTCGGTGGCCGGCTCCCAGTCGAGCGCGATCACGATCTCACTGATCTGCGCAGGTGAGAGCCGTTGATCCATCAGAGCCAGTAGCGGGCTGTGACCGTATCTCGGTGCGTCCTGCGGGTAGCCGCTGCGAAGCCAGTGCACAAAAGCGGTGACCACTGCCGGAATGAACATGAGAGACCTTCTTCGCAAGGAATTCATCGACGAGCATCAGTGCTGGGCGGCGATGTCGATCTCGTCGAGCAATGTGAGTACTCGCCGTTCGATCTCGTCACGGATCGGGCGGATCGCGTCGACCCCGAGACCCGCGGGGTCGGGAAGGACCCACTCCTCGTAGCGACGCCCGGGGAAGATCGGGCATGCATCTCCGCAGCCCATCGTGATGACGACGTCCGCTGCGCGGACCACTTCGTCCGTCCATGGCTTGGGGTATTCACCGCTGATGTCGATGCCACGTTCGGCCATTGCTTCGATGGCAGCTTCGTTGACGCTGGTGCCGGGTTCGGATCCGCCGGACCATGCGACGGCACGTTCCCCGGCGAGTTTTTCGAAGAATCCCATGGCCATCTGGGAGCGTCCGGCGTTGTGCGTGCACAAGAACAACACGGTGGGCTTGCCGTCGTTGGAGAGTCCTTCGACCTTGGCCAGGGCGCGCAGTCGCTGCCGGGCGAAGCGTTCAGCCAGGAGAGGGAGGTAGTTGACGACGGAGGCGCGGCCCGCGAACTGGTCGTAGGAAGAATGCAGGAAACGCTCGATGGTTTCGGTGTTGAAGACATCGGTGAATTCCGTGGCCAGGTGTGCGGCGGCACTCTTGAGCGCCAACCGTTGATCGATGGTCAGGTCGTCGCGGTGATGTGTTGCGGTGCTGAGGTTGTCGGTCATGAGAGTTCTCCGTTCGGGAGGCAATGGGGGGCGAGTCGAGCGACTCGGTGGTCGATGTCGTCGAAGGCTCGGTCGAACGCTGCGGCACTACCGGTGCGGGCAGGGTCCGGAATCGACCAGTGAAGAGAGTTCGGGTTCTCGCGCATTTCTTCGTGGGCGTTGTCGCACACGGCGATGACCATGTCCCCAGGAGCGAGGACATCGGCGACATCGGCCGGGCGCGTGGCGTCGAGAGGTAGGTCGTGACGGCGGGCGGCGGCGAGTGCTCCACTGTGAACTCGGGGAGCGGGGTGGGTGCCCGCCGATGCTGCCGGGATGTGCGATTGCTTGTTCCACAACGCCGCAGCCAGTTGCGAGCGCGCGGAATTGTGAGTGCACACGAACACGATCCGCGTCACAGCCAAGGGCGACGAGGTAGGAACGAGCACATCCAGCGCGGCGGGCTCGAGCCGGAGGTAGGTACGGCGCTTGTCGCCTTCCGATCGTGATCGGTGCACGAGACCAGCGCGTTCGAGGACCCCGAGGTGGTGGGCGAGCAGATTCGAGGAGATGGAGAGTCGGCGTTGCAGTTCCGACGGCGATGCGTCGCCGAGCACGAGCATGTCCACGATCGACAACCGTGCCGGATCGGCCAGGGCGCCGTAGAAGGCGGACCGCTGTTCCAGCGAGAACTTTTGCTCAATACTCATTGAGTCAATAATCACTGAGTTAATTTGAGATTGTCAAGCAATACCTGCCGGTAGTCGGGCTGTTCATTCAACTTTCGCCCATGGATTCATGTTCCGTTCATTTTCACAGCGATATCCGTTCATCCCCGGCCTCTAGGTTCATCACCCGAGCGGCAATCAGCCCTGCTCAGTGTCACTCGATCTCGGTGGCCGCGCGCCGCGCGAGCAACCCCGATACTTCGAAGGAACTACGTGAAGCTCAAGCGATCTGGCGCCGCCCTCAGTGTGCTGGCGGCCAGCACCCTCCTGCTTTCAGCGTGCGGCAGCGACAACAACACCGGCGCGACGGGTTCGACCGGATCCACTGGCGCGGGCTCGACCTCGAATGTCGAGTGCGGCGGAAAATCGGCACTCAAGGGCAGTGGTTCCACCGCCCAGGCCAACGCCATGACTCGTTTCGTGAATGCTTTCGAGCAGGCGTGCAGCGGACAGACCCTCAACTACACCTCCAACGGCTCCGGCGCCGGTGTGAGTGAGTTCATCGGAAACCAGACCGACCTCGGTGGTTCCGACTCCCCCCTCAGCAAGGACAAGGGCGAGTACGACCGCGCGAAAGAACGCTGCACCAGCGACGCCTGGAACCTTCCCGTCGTCTTCGGCCCGCTCGCGGTGACCTACAACGTCAAGGGCGTCGACGACCTCGTCCTCGACGGCCCCACCTCTGCCAAGATCTTCAACGGTGCGATCACCACTTGGGACGATCCGGCGATCAAGGCTCTCAACGAGGGCGCTTCGCTGCCGTCGGAGAAGATCAACGTGATCTACCGCAACGACGAGTCGGGCACCACCGACAACTTCCAGAAATACCTCGACTCCGCCTCGGACGGGGCCTGGGGCAAAGGCGCGGGCAAGTCGTTCGTCGGTGGCGTCGGTGAGGGCGCCAAGGGCAACGAGGGCACCTCCGCCGCCATCAAGAGCACCGAAGGCGCGATCACCTACAACGAGTGGTCCTTCGCCAAGGCCCAGAACCTGCAGACCGCCAAGATCGTGACCTCCGCCGGTCCCGAACCGGTCGAGATCAGCACCGAGACCGTCGGCAAGACCATCGCCGGTGCCACCATCAAGGGTGAGGGCAACGACCTCGTTCTCGACACGTCCACCTTCTACAAGCCGGCCGAGACCGGCGCGTACCCGATCGTGCTGGCTACCTACGAGATCGTGTGCTCGAAGTACCCCGACGCCGAGGTCGGCACCGCCGTCCGCGCTTTCCTGCAGTCCACGATCGGCGCCGGCCAGAACGGTCTCGAGGAAAACGGGTACATCCCGCTCCCGAGCGCGTTCCAGCAGAAGCTGACCACCGCAGTCAACGCGATCTCCTGATTGCCTGATCAGCGATGGCTCTGCACCCCGACGACGTAACCCGCTCCCCGGAGACGCCCACTGCGGCGACTCCGGGGGCGGGCGGAAAGATACCCGGCATGCCTGATCACAGCGGCAAGACTTCCCCGACGATTCCCTCGTCTCTCTCGACCGGAAAACACCAGTTCGGTGACAAGTTCTTCCGGTGGCTGGCCACCGGTGCCGGTGCCACGATCGTCGTCTCCATCGGCCTGATCGCCATCTTCCTGCTCATTCGCGCCATCCCGTCGCTGCAAGCGAACAACGCGAATTTCTTCACCAGCACCGAATTCGTCACCAGCGATGCATCGAATCTGCGTTTCGGTATCCGTGACCTCCTGACGGTCACCGTGCTCAGTTCGGTGTTCGCTCTGGCGATTGCGGTGCCGATCGCACTGGGTATCGCTGTGTTCTTGACGCAATACGCACCCGCGCGTCTCTCGCACGCATTCGGCTCGATCGTCGATCTCCTCGCCGCGGTGCCCTCGATCGTGTTCGGTCTCTGGGGAATCTTCATCCTCGCCCCCAAGCTCAGCCCGGTCGCGGAGTTCCTCAACGACAACCTCGGCTGGTTCTTCCTCTTCAGCGAAGGCAACGTCTCCTTGACCGGAGGCGGCACCATCTTCACCGCCGGAATCGTTCTCGCGGTGATGATCTTGCCGATCATCACCTCGGTCACCCGTGAGGTCTTCCGCCAGACACCGCGCACGCAGATCGAAGCGGCACAGGCGCTCGGCGCCACCAAATGGGAAGTCGTGCGCATGACCGTGCTGCCTTTCGGTCGCAGCGGCATCATTGCCGCGTCGATGCTCGGCCTGGGGCGCGCTCTCGGTGAAACCGTGGCCGTGCTGATCATCTTGCGCTCGGCTGCCAATCCCTCGAGCTGGTCGCTGTTCGACGGCGGATACACCTTCGCCTCGAAGATCGCCTCTGCAGCGGCAGAGTTCAGCGCTCCCCTTCCGACCGGCGCGTACATCGCCGCTGGTTTCGTCCTCTTCGCATTGACCTTCGTCGTCAACGCACTCGCTCGCATGGTCGCGAAAGGCAAGGTCAACGGATGAGCGCCGATCTCCTCAATGCACCGGCCAAGGCGCCGACGTTCCAAAGCATCAGCACCAGCCGCAAAGCCAAGAACGGTATCGCCACCGTACTGTTCTATGCTGCCTTCGGTATCGCGCTGATTCCTTTGGTCTGGGTGCTGTTCACCGTCATCGAAAAGGGATGGCGCGCCATCACCTCCTCCGGCTGGTGGACGAATTCTCTGCAGGGTGTGCTTCCGGAACAGTTCGCCGGCGGCATCTACCATGCGCTGTACGGCACCTTGATCCAAGCAGCGATCGCAGCGATCATCTCCGTCCCGCTCGGCATCATGGCAGCGATCTACCTGGTCGAATACGGGCGCGGAGCCTTCGCTCGCACCGTGACGTTCATGGTCGACGTTCTCGCCGGTGTGCCCTCGATCGTTGCGGCGTTGTTCGTTTTCAGCCTCTGGATCGCGACTCTCGGATTCGAACAGAGCGCTTTCGCCGTCTCCCTGGCGCTGGTGCTGCTCATGCTGCCGGTCGTCGTACGCAACACCGAGGAAATGCTCAAGCTCGTCCCGGACGAGCTTCGGGAAGCCTCCTATGCACTGGGCGTCCCGAAGTGGAAGACGATCATGCGCATCGTCATCCCGACCGCGATGCCGGGCATTATCAGCGGAGTCTTGCTCTCCATCGCCCGAGTCATGGGTGAAACAGCTCCGGTCCTCGTGCTCGTCGGCTATTCCCGCTCGATCAACTTCGACGTCTTCGAAGGCAACATGGCCTCGCTCCCGCTGCTGATCTACACCGAGCTGATCAACCCGCAGCCCGCAGGCCAGCTCCGAGTGTGGGGCGCAGCCCTGACGCTGATCATCGTCATGGCGCTCCTCAACCTTCTCGCTGCGCTCGCGACCCGCTTCCTCACCAACAAGCGCTAGAAACGGACAGGAACACCAGACATGGCCAAGCGCCTCGACATCAAAGATCTCAACATCTACTACGGCAAGTTCCACGCCGTCGCCGATGTGGGCCTGTCCGTCCCGCCCCGGAGCGTCACCGCCTTCATCGGCCCGTCCGGCTGCGGAAAATCGACGGTCCTTCGCACCCTCAACCGCATGCACGAAGTCATTCCCGGTGCGCGCGTCGAGGGTTCGGTCCTGCTCGACGGTGAGGACATCTACGATTCCAGCGTCGATTCGGTCGGCGTCCGCAAGACCATCGGCATGGTCTTCCAGCGGCCCAACCCCTTCCCGACCATGTCCATCAAGGACAACGTCGTCGCCGGCCTGAAACTGAGCGGTGAACGCAACAGGAAAAAGCTCGACGAGGTAGCCGAGCGTTCGCTGCGCGGCGCCAACCTGTGGAACGAGGTCAAGGATCGCCTCGACAAGCCCGGTGGCGGCCTCTCAGGCGGTCAGCAGCAGCGTCTGTGCATCGCGCGTGCCATCGCCGTCTCGCCCGACGTCCTGCTCATGGACGAGCCGTGCTCCGCGCTCGACCCGATCTCGACTCTCGCGATCGAGGACCTGATCACCGAGCTGAAGAAGGACTTCACGATCGTCATCGTCACGCACAACATGCAGCAGGCTGCGCGTGTGAGTGACCAGACGGCATTCTTCAACCTCGAGGCAACCGGTAAGCCCGGTCGACTCGTCGAGATCGACGACACCGAGAAGATCTTCTCGAACCCGACACAAAAAGCTACCGAGGACTACATCTCCGGCCGCTTCGGCTGAGCGACACTGTGGCTGTGTGGGCAGTCGACCTCCTCCTCACCGGCTACTTCAGGTGAGACAATGGGTACGTTCTGAAATAGGGGGTCGACAGTTGACTATCGAATTGCGTCAGCCGGACCGGGAGGTCGCGGCGGGAGCGCATTACGGCTACTCCTTGGCCGATTCGCATACGCGTCTGCTTCTGGCGGAGCCGGACCCAGCCACCGCTGCGCAGTTCATGGCGGCCGCCGACCACATGGGGATTCGCACCGACTGGTGCCGTGACGGTGCCGAGACTCTACTGGCGGTGGGTGCGGAGGTGCCGACCGTCCTGATCTTGGCTGCTCACACCGACAACGTCGACGCCGCACGAGTGGTGGCCACGATTCGAAGCCGGTCCGATGTTCCGATCCTGGTCGGTGCAGCCAAGTCGGGCGACGAGCGCATCGTGCGCGAAGTCCTCGCCGCGGGCGCCTCGGCGGTCGTTGCCCGCCCGTACGACATCACCACCATTGCTCCGTTCGCCGGCATCACCACACTCTCACCCGCCGAAGACAGTGTCGTCACCGCCGGACCGATCCGGGTCAACCCCAGTGGCTACGAGACCCGCGTCGGAAACCGCGAAGTACAGTTGACTCAGCGGGAACTCGAACTGCTCGTCTACCTGATCAAACGCCGCGGCCACGTCGCCAGCCAAAGCGAGATCAGCCTCGCAGTATGGGGTCACAGCGCCGAAACGAACACCGTCGCGGTGCACGTGAAGCGGCTACGTGAAAAACTCGGCTCGGATGCGCAGCACGGACAGTTCATTCGCACCATCCGCGGCGCCGGCTACCGCCTCGCTCCTTCCTTATGTGCATGAACCCATCAGCTCTCTGCGGTAGCAGAACCCGGAAGAACTCCCAGGTCGTGTGATGGGCGCACCCACAGACGACTGGGAATCAGGATTCCGAGCGCTGACGAAGTTCGTCGAACTCAAAGGTCATGCCGGCCCCGCAGGTCGAGTCCATGCGTTCGGAATCGACCTCGGCGGGTGGGTGGCACGTCGACGGATCGCATACTGGGACGGCACACTCTCCGCCGGTGAAGCCGACCTCCTCGAAAACCTACCCGGCTGGACCTGGGGGAAACCGCGACGCAAAAGTTGGCGAGCAGCACTGTCCGCATTATCGGACGAGCTCGCCGCGCGCCCCGACACGGACCTGTCGTCGACTCTCGTGATCGATGGTATCGATCTGGTCGCATGGGCGAACGCCCAGCGCACAGCCCACCAGAATGGCGAGCTCACCGACACCCAGATTCTCATGCTCGAAGCCCTACCCGCCTGGATGTGGGACAACGACACCGTTCGTTGGGAAACCGGGCGCTCTGCACTCGAGATGTACCTCCGAGAGCACGATGGTGCCGATGTCCCTCGCTCAGCGCGCGCCAACAGCTTCGACGTGGGCAAATGGGTGTTCCGCTGCCGAGAAGAGCATCGCGCCGGCACCCTGCCCCCGGATCGTATCGCCGAACTGAACAAGCTCCCAGGGTGGCGATGGGGCCGCGAGAGCGACGCGTGGATACAGGGGATCTCGGCCCTTAAGGCCTACACCGCCATCCACGGAACAGCCTCCCCCCGACAATCAGAGATCCTCGACGGGTTCTCCCTCGGACAGTGGGTCCACCACCGGCGCCGCGACTACAAAACCGGCACCCTGGCGATCGAGAAAATCGCCGCCCTCGAAGCGCTGCCCGGCTGGGACTGGGATCCTTTCCAAACACAATGGGAGAGAGGGTTTTCCGTATTGACTCAGTTCGTCGCGAACTCCGGTCATGCTCGACCATCCAAGAGCGCGGTCACCGGAACTTATCCCCTCGGCGAATGGGTCAGCACCCAACGAAAACACCACCACCGAGGAATTCTGTCCGACGCCCGCTCCGCACGACTCGAACAACTTCCAGGTTGGCGCTGGATCGACGACAAACAGCACGAGTAAACCCGGCAAGTGAACCGTCGCAAGACAACCCCACTCATGCTCGCCAGCAACCTTGGATCACAGCGATGCAGGTTTCGCAGAGGATTCCTGCTTTCCAAGGCAAGGCGAAGTGCACATGGCTCCCTGGGAACGAAAGTTCCGGAAACGCTCAATGGTGACCTCGGCCCCCGAGTGGCGGCGCCTGTCAATTCCCGCACCCGGAGAATCCGCCGAATCGATGTTCCCGACAGATCCCGACACCACTACTTCTGCACCGGACTGATCAACACACCGGCAACACCGCTACAACCGCTTCGCTCACCTCATCACATTGCTGAGCGCCGAACCTGCTGAAACAGGGGGGTGCACCCGCAATCGATTTCACGATTCAGCAACACCGTCCTGAGGCTCAGATTCCAGGATCCAGCACACACCGACATCGTCGGTTTCCGGCGGAATCCCACTTTCCGCTCGACCCAGCAGCGCAACAAGGTTTGTTTCGAGGGTGGCAAGTTCGCGGATCTTGCCACGAACCTGGGAGAGATGCTCCGAGAGCATCTCCACGACCTGCTCACAAGGAGCCGCCCCGCGGTCATGGGTGGTGAGGATCTGGCGGATCTCTCGCAAGGTGAGACCTGCAGACTGGGCGCTGCGGACGAACCGCAAACGCGAAAGAGATTCCGGACCGAAATCCCGGTAGCCGTTGGACTTTCGGACCGGGACGGGAATCACCCCACTGTCCTCGTAGAAACGCAGCGTCTTCGGGGCAACGCCACTCCGAGCGGCCAGTTCACCAATTTTCACGAGATCCTTGACCTTCCATCGCACTGGAATGTCCATTATGGATGACGTTCGGGAACCGCAGGTGACTCGGACCGCTCGTCGTCGCGCTGACGGCGAACGCTCAGAAGGAGGTGTGAAATGAACCCACTGGAGATGTTGTGCGACTGGCTGTGTCGAGCGATGGGTCCTTGCTGTCCCCCCATGTGATGCCGTGGCGAGCAACTCGGAATCTACCGATGTCACTTCGCCGTTCCTGGTGAGGTACGTCGGCCGGCCACCGTTCGGCTGGCGTACCGCATTCACTTCCAAGTCCGGTGCATCATCTTCCTCGAATCGCCCTACATTGCTATCATCGTTTTATGACGATGAATAACGAGTCGGGATGCCTCGCTGCAACCGGCAGCGGGTCCAGTCTGGATGCGGCAGTGGCACTGTTCCACAGTCTCTCGGACGGCACCCGGTTGTCGATCGTGCGCCGTCTCGCCGAAGGAGAGGCGCGGGTTGCGGATTTGATCGGTGAACTCGGCCTCGCCCAGTCGACGGTGTCCGCACATGTTGCATGCCTACGTGATTGCGGTTTGGTCGACGGCAGACCGGAAGGTCGGCAGGTGTTCTACTCGCTGGCCCGGCCGGAATTGATGGACCTACTCGCCTCGGCGGAGACGCTGCTTGCCGCGACGGGGAACGCGGTTGCCTTGTGCCCGAATTACGGCACCGCCATCGGAGATAGCCGTGAGTGACGCATGCGGTTGCGGTCACGACGAACCCCGCGTCGAAGGCGAGGAAGAACACGGGCCCGAAAAGTGGTGGCAGGTTACCGAGATCCGGGCGGCTGCAGCTGCGGGCGTGCTGCTGATCGCGGCGCTGATAGTGGGCCTGACCGGTGGGCCGGATGCTCTCGGGCTCGGTCTCGAGGTGGGCGCCCTGCTCATTGCCGGTTACACGTTCGTCCCGTCCACTCTCGCACGCCTGGTCAAGGGCAAGATCGGGGTCGGCACCCTGATGACGATCGCGGCTGTCGGCGCGGTACTGCTCGGTGAGGTGGGCGAAGCGGCCATGCTCGCGTTCTTGTTCGCGATCAGCGAGGGACTCGAAGAGTATGCGGTCACCCGCACTCGCCGGGGCCTGCGGGCCTTGCTGTCTCTGGTGCCGGCCACCGCGACAGTTCTCCGCGACGGCCGCGAGGAAACCGTTCCGCCCTCCGAACTCCAGCTCGGCGAGCTCATGGTCGTCAAGCCTGGGGAACGGATCGCCACCGACGGGGTCATCCGCACCGGACGCACCGCTCTGGACACCTCCGCGATTACCGGTGAATCGGTGCCCGTCGAAGCCGGTCCCGGCAACGAGGTGTTCGCAGGATCGATCAACGGCACCGGCGTCCTCGAAGTCGAGGTCACCGCAGATGCGCAGGACAATTCGCTGGCCAAAATCGTGCGGATCGTCGAGGCCGAGCAGTCCCGCAAGGGCGAGGCGCAACGCCTCGCCGACAAGATCGCCAAACCGCTGGTTCCAGGTGTGATGATCGTCGCCGCAGTTATCGCCGCGGTCGGCAGTGTGCTCGGCGATCCGCTGGTGTGGATCGAACGCGCCCTGGTGGTGCTGGTCGCCGCCTCCCCGTGTGCGCTGGCCATCGCGATCCCTGTCACCGTTGTCGCCGCGATCGGTGCGGCGTCCAAGCTCGGTGTCCTGGTCAAGGGCGGCGGTGCACTCGAGGCCCTCGGCCGGATCCGCACCGTTGCGTTGGACAAGACCGGCACCCTCACCCGCAACCAGCCTGCCGTGATCGATGTGGCCACGGCGGACGGCGCCAGCCGCGAGGACGTTCTCGCGGTGGCCGCAGCGTTGGAGGCGCGCAGCGAGCACCCTCTCGCTCGCGCGATTCTCGCCGCCGTCGACGACTACGCACCCGCCGACGACGTGGACGCGGTCACAGGGGCGGGCCTGACCGGGGCCATCGACGGCATACCTGTGCGCCTCGGTCGACCGGGCTGGATCGACCCGGGTCCGCTGGCAGGGGATATCGAGCGGATGCAGCATGCCGGCGCCACTGCGGTGCTGATCGAGCGCGCCGGAACGGTCATCGGGGCGGTCGCCGTCCGTGACGAGCTCCGACCGGAAGCACGTGAGGTGGTTGCCGGGCTACGACGCGGCGGGTACACCGTCGCGATGCTCACCGGCGACAACGAACGCACCGCCCAGGCGCTGGCCGCCGACGTCGGGATCGACGACGTGCACGCCGACCTGCGCCCGGAGGACAAGGCACGGATCGTGGAAACCTTGCGTGCGAGCCGCCCGACGGCAATGGTCGGGGACGGTGTCAACGACGCCCCCGCCCTGGCCACCGCCGACTTGGGCATTGCCATGGGCGCGATGGGTTCCGACGTGGCCATCGAGACCGCCGATGTTGCTCTGATGGGTGAGGACCTGCGGCACCTGCCGCAGGCGTTGGCGCACGCGCGCCGCTCCCGGACCATCATGTTGCAGAACGTCGGACTGTCGCTGGCGATCATCACCGTTCTGATGCCGTTGGCCTTGTTCGGGGTTCTCGGCCTGGCCGCCGTGGTCCTGGTGCACGAGGTCGCTGAGATCGTGGTCATCGCCAACGGTGTCCGGGCCGGCCGCGCGCAAGCCTTCCCCACCGGATCGGTACCCGCACCGGCGGGGAAGGTCGAGGCCCGCACGTGAGCGAATTAGCGGCTCGATCAATCCGCACAGGTAGCACGCGGCGGGTGATTCTCGTGGTCGTCGGTCTCGCTCTCATCGCGATCGCACTGTCGGCCGAACCCGTTGCGCGCCGTACCCTTTCCGGTGCACGCACCGTCGATATGGGATTGCTGCAACTGAAGTTGGCGTACAACAGCGGTGTCGCGTTCAGCATCGGCCAACAGCTTCCGGCCTGGATCATCCTCGCGGTCACCGCCGCCATCACTCTCGGCGTCGGAATTTACGCCTGGCGCACCGTCCCCACCGCTTCACTGGTGGGGACGGTGGGTTGGTCGGCGATCCTCGCCGGAGCTGCCGCCAACGTGATCGATCGTGCCGTCGACGGAAAGGTCACCGACTATTTCCACACCGGCTGGTGGCCCACCTTCAACCTCGCCGACACCTACATCACCTGCGGCGTCGTGCTGCTCGTCGCATCACTGATCTTTGAGTCCACCCACGACCCGGCCGATCCCCCGCCCGCACAGGAGAGTTCGAAATGACAGCAATACCCGAGATCAGGCCGCGCCGCGGCAGCCGCCGGATGCGAGGATGATCGGCACCATCGCCGCGGCGGTAGCGATGTTCGCCGGCACCAACATCGACGACATCGTCGTACTGACCGTCCTGTTCGTCGCCTCCGCCAGTCAAGGACGGCCGCGGGCATGGCAGATCGTTGCCGGCCAGTACCTCGGCCTGATCACCCTCGTCGCGATCAGTGTGGTCGCCGCCCTCGGGTTGGTGATCGTGCCCGAGGACTGGGTTGGACTACTCGGATTACTTCCCCTGTCGCTAGGAATCTGGGGACTGATCCAGGGCTTACGCAGCGACGGAGACGGTGAACCCGTAGTGGTCGCGGCCGGGACGATCAGCGTCGCCGCCATCACCATCGCCAACGGCGCCGACAACATCGCCGTCTACACCCCGGTCTTCCGCACTCTCGGTGCGCCCCAGACCATCGTTACCATCGCCGTGTTCCTGATCTGTGTCGGACTCTGGTGCGCCGCCGGCAGAATGCTCGGCACCCACAAGAAGGTCATCGACACCCTCGAGCGCGTCGAGCACTGGCTCGTGCCCACAGTCTTCATCGGGCTGGGCGTCATCATCCTGCTCGAATCCGGTGTGATCGGCCGCCTGATCGCCGCCGCGGCATGACCGACACTGCTGGCACGGTGGCACCTTGATCCGTCCCGGCTCCTCGCGGTCGCCGGGGCACGCGGATGTCTGCGACTCCGCGCACCGCATCCCGGCCGGAACCGTGCATGGCGCGTCACAACGGTCCGGCCACCGAAGCAAAGGCGAGCGGAAGATCCAGTGCGAATTGGCAGAACGACAAACTCGGACGGCGCCCGAATGATCGTTGGACCAGCGGTGGCCGCCTTCTCGGACGTCGGCACGGGCAGGGGTTGGGCTTCCTGCCCTCTGTCGGAATTATCCGATGGCCGTTTGCTGAAATCGGGGAGATCAGCCCCGTGAACCACTCGCATCGTGCGGCTTGCGCAGCGGCGGCGCATTCGTCAGGCGGGCGATGTGTGGAGGCCGAGCTGCACGGCATGCTCGTAGTCATCGTCGATGAGGACCACTGTGCGGTGTTCGCGGTCGAGAAGTGAAGCGGCGATCGATGCGCGGTAACCGGATGCGCAGTGCACCCACACTTCGGCCGCGGAAACTTCCTCGAGTCGGTGTGGTAGCTCGTGGAGGGGGATGTTCACGGCACCAGGAAGGTGGCTGTCCGCGTACTCGGACTGTTGACGCGCATCGAGGACGCTTATCTCACGTTCGCCGGTGGCCGCCGCGAGTCCGGCGAAGTCGGATACATCGTAGGAGCGGACCTTTCCGTCGCCGACGAGCGAGTGAATCTCACCGACGGCGGATCCGGAGGGACTGTCGATGCCGATCCGAGCCAGCTCGCGGGTCGCCTCGGCGATCTGGTCGGTTGTTTCACCGATCAGCGTCAACGGCACGCCCCACTGATAAAGCCATCCGAGATAGGTGACGAAGCTGGTCGACAGTTCGAACCCGAGAGAGCCATCGACGTGGCCGGCGGCGAAAGCGGTGCGTGCTCGTAGGTCAACGACCCATTGCCCGGCGTCGATGCGGCGACGTAGTTCGTCTGGATCGACGGGCTCGGGCATGGACAGGTCGATCGGGGCCGGCCCTTTGGTGTTGATGACGCCCATATGGGCGTAGTACGCGGGATATGCAGACAGGCCCGCGATCAGCTCGTCGACATAGGTGTGTTCGTCCTGAGTCAGTGCGGGGTTGGACTGCTGCTGTTCACCGATGGTGGATGAGTCCCCGCTGGTCGGAGTTGCGGCACAGAAGCTACCGAACCCATGTGTGGGGTAGACCTCCACCTCAGCGGCCAGTTCGGCCGCGATACGGCGGACCGAATGGTACTGCGCGTGGGTCAGTTCATCAGTGTGCTCGGAGCCGAGCAGGTCAGTGCGCCCGGTGGACCCGTAGAGCATGGAGCCGCCGGTGAAGATTGCGATCGGCTCGCCGCGCCGGTGCAGAACGTAACTGACGTGGTGATGAGTATGCCCTGGGGTGTGCATGACCTCGAACGTCGTCGATCCCGCGTCGACGACATCGCCGTCGACGACTGCTCGGCGCTCGTATTCGACCGGATCGCCGTCCGGGACGACGTATTCGGCACCCGTGGCGCGCGCAAGTTCCAGGCCGCCAGTGACGTAGTCGTTGTGGATGTGAGTTTCCAGCACGTGGGTGATGACAGCGTTCTTTTCTGCTGCCAGCGCCCGGACGCGGTCGATGTCGCGTTGTGGATCGATCACCACGGCGATACCGTCGTGGCTGATCAGATAGCTGCGGTCGCCGAGGCTGGAAGTTTCAATGATGGCGATGTCCGGGTCGGTCGTGCTCATGGGGAGCTCCTACATGTTGTCGGTCGGCCTCGTTCCTGATGTGAAGCGGGCGTTCAGGCCAGCGCCAGGAAGAGCTTTTCCAGTTCTGCTTCGGTCATGGGTTCTTTGTTGTCTGCCGCTTCGCCTGTCATGCACTCTCGGAGACCGGTAGCGACGATCTTGAAGCCAGCTTTGTCGAGGGCCCTGGAAACAGCGGCGAGCTGGGTGACAACGTCTTTGCAATCGCGTCCGTTCTCGATCATGCCGATCACTCCCGAGAGTTGGCCGTGTGCGCGGCGGAGGCGGTTGAGGACCAATGCGATGCTGTCTTCGTCGCCGATCATGGGGTCTCCTTCAGATGCATGATGATGCCAGAAATTGCCAGATTACCCCCGGGGGCATCCAACGGGGTGCACGGTAGATCATCCGAGAACGAGAGTGTCGATGAGGACGTAACCTGCCACGACAAACACCAGGTAGGCGAACCACTGCCGAAGTGAGTCCGTGGCGATGCGTGTACCGAATCGTCCGGCCACCAACGAACCCGCAATGGCTGAACCTGCGAACGCTGCCGTCAAGGGCCAGTTTCCACCTAGGCCGTCGGCCTGAGCGATGAGTCCGGCGGCGGAGTTGGCGACGATGACCACCAAAGAGGTTCCGACGGCGACACTCATCTCGATTCCCAGCAGCAGAACCAATGCGGGGATGATCAAGAAGCCCCCGCCGACGCCGAACAGTCCGGTAAGGACACCGACGCCGAATCCGGTCGGTATGGACCGAGGTGCGCATCGGCGCCAGTTGATCCCGGAATTGCTCGTCCTGCAGGCGGTTCCGGGATTGTCGGGGCTGCGCAGCATGCGTGCCCCCGCGAGGATCATGACGATCGCAAAGCCGATCATCACGGCAGTTTCAGGTAGATGCTTGCCAAGGGCAGTGCCGGCCAGGGTGCCGAGGACTCCGGTGGCGGCGAAGATTGCCGCGAGTCGCCATTCGATGAGCCGCGCCCGCACCTTGGAGATGACCCCGACCGCGGAGGCGACACCGATCACCAACAGCGAAGTCGGTATCGCCTCCGGCAGGGGGAACCCGAGAGCGTACACGAGGATCGGGACAGCGAGGATCGATCCACCGCCTCCGAGGAGACCGAGCAGGATTCCGACGGTGAGGCCGAGCGCCAGCGCCAGGGTCAACGTCATCAACTGCGCACTGCATCCCGACTGCCGAGCGTGTCCAGGGCGGCTTGGAGTTTGGTGGTGGCCTCGGCCGCGACATCTGACAGTGCTGGTTCGCCCGTCACTTGGACCATGAGGTCCGGGTTCATCGCCTCGACGATGACCGATCCGGCGGTGGTGTCGGCACGGACGACGACGTTGCAGGGCAGTAGCAGGCCGATCTCACGCACGATTCCTACGGCGCGGTGTGCAAGCGTGGGATTGCACGCGCCTAGGATCAGATACTTCTCCATGTCTGTGCCAAGTTTGGCTTTCAGGGTGGCCTGCATGTCAATTTCGGTCAGCACACCGAAGCCTTGCTCGGACAGTGCTGCTTTGGTGGCGGTGACCGCCGTCTCGAAGTCGGTGTCGGTCAAGGTGGTCGAGAGTGCGATGGTCATGGTGGAGAATTCCTTCCGTTCGTCGAACTGCGGCAATTGTGTGCCTATCCGCTTCGGGGGTGGCGAAGACTTGGTACGCCCGCTCTGGTGAGAAGCGCACTTGCCGGGCACCAGCCGACCGCGGCGTAGAGGGCGAGGTTCGCGGCGGCGAAGGCGCTGAGCAGCCTCCACCGTGGTGCGTGGAGTTCGCCGAGGGTCAGGCCCGTCGCGGTGACGCCGGCGGCCAGTGCGGGGACGATACGTTCGATCGGCCACCCGGCAGACGTGCTCGAATGCGTGATGTTCGGATCGGTCATGATTCCTCCGTGAGGTGTTGTAATGGTCAGTGCGAGAAGCGGATCGACGGCAACATTCTGCGCAGCCAGCCCGGTGCCCACCATGCAGCGTGACCGCTCAGCCGGAGCAGGACCGGGAGCAGGATCAGCCTGATCAGGAAGGCGTCGAGCAACACCGCGACGCCGAGGATGATGCCCATTTCCTTGGGTGGGAGCGGATCGGAGAGCGCGAAGGTGAAGAACACGGCGACCATGACCGCCGCAGCGGCGAAGATGACGCGTCCGGAGTGCGCGAGGCCGTCGACCTGAGCAGCCTTCGGGTCCCCGGTCTTCTCGTAGTGTTCTTTCGCGGTGGCGAGCAGGAACACGGTGTAGTCCATGGCGATGGCAAAGATCATCGCGAAGAAGAACACCGGCCCCCAGCCGTCGAGGAAACCTTGAGGGGTGAAGCCGAGCAGCGACGATCCGTGTCCGTCTTGGAAGATCAGCTTCGCAACCCCGAACGCTGCGGCGGTCGACAGCAAACTGACGGCGGTGCCGAGGATCGCGATCAGTGGTGCCTGCAGAGCGACGAGCAGCAGGATGAAGCCGAGGGCGAGGATGATCCCGATAACCAACGGTAGGTAGTCGTTCAGGGCTTGCTGCAGGTCGAGGTTCTCCGCTGGCGCGCCGCCGACGAGCGCGGACTCCGGTAGTTGTGCGCGTAGGTCACCGAGGATCGTGCCCATGGCCTCTGCGGAAGGGTCCACGGCAGGAAACGCTTGCAGCAGTGTGTAGTTCGAATCGTCTGTTGATGGTGTGGGCGGGGTGACCATCGAGATCCCGTCGACGCTGCTCGCTGCCGCGGCGGTAGCAGCCGCATCGGAAGACGGGACAACTATCTGCAGCGCGCCGGGTGCCCCGTCACCGAACTGGGCCTGAACCAACTCGTAACCTTGCCGAACGGGCGCATCGTCGGGAACGACAGCGATGGACGGCATTGCCACCTTCAGTCCCAGGACAGGTAAGGCCAGGGCGACGAGGATGCCGACGGAGACCAGCGCGAACGGCCATGGGTACTTGTGAAGCAATTCGCCCCACGCAGCGAACTTCGGGGATCGGTGCTGTTGGCGTTTCGCGTAAGGCAGGGATGCTGCGTTGACCTTGGGGCCGAGTGCGCCCAGCGTGGCCGGAAGAAGTGTCATGGTGGCGATCAGAACGAACGTGACGGCCAGCATGATGCCTACGGCCATGGTGCGCACGGCCGGTGCGGGAACGAGCAGCACTGCCGAGAGGCTGACCAGGACGGTAAGTCCGGACAGGAGCACCGCTTTGCCTGCGGTGTCCATGGTTTCGGCAACGGCTGCTCGTGGATCGGCCGTACGGAGGGCGTCGCGGAAGCGGGCGACGATGAACAAGGCGTAGTCGATGCCGAGAGCGAGGGCGAACATCATCGCGAAATTCATCGCCCATACCGAGATCGGTGTGACCTCGTTGAGCAGCACCAAACCGCCGGCGGAGGCGACGAGTCCGGCCACTGTGAGCAACAGCGGCAGCCCGGCAGCGACGAGGGAGCCGAATGCGAGCACCATGATCGCCAAAGTGACTGGCCAAGAGAATAGTTCAGCCTGAATCATCGCATCGTGGTTGGCTTTGTTGAAGTCGGACCACAACGCGGAGGATCCGGTGGGATAGACCTCGATACCGTCGCCGGAGAGTGCGGTCAGCTCGTCTTTGACATCGTCGACGGCTTTGACCATGTCGTCCGCGTTTGCGTTGGCGCCGGCGATGAGGATGCCGGTGTGGCCGTCGGGGCTGATGGTCATACCAGGCTGTGGGGCGATGACGGCACCGAACCGGGTGTCACCGTCGAACACAGCTGTGACGTCGATGAGTCTCTGCTGCACGGTGGGATCGTCGATCGACGCGGTGTCCGAATGGACCACCACCTGAACCGCGGCCGAGGAGTTCCCGCCGAAATGCTGTTGCGCGAGTTCACGGACCTGGACCGATTCGGATCCGTTGGCTTGCCACCCAGCACCCGCCAGTGACGAAAAAACCGACGGCGCTGCAGATCCGAGCGCGACAAGCGCGATCAGCCAGACACCGAACACCCATCGGCGGCGTGCGACCATCGCGCTTCCCAGGCGTCCGAGTATGCCGGGTGTAGATACGCGATCACGATCGTCACGACCGGTGGCCGTCACGGTGTCGGGCACAGACATAACTTCTCCTAAAATACGGGCTGGGGTATTCAAATGAGCGAGCTAGACCTCGGTAAACCTGACCCAATTGGAAGGTTAGGCCCTTGCACTCGCGACCGGGATTGGCGGCGAAACAGCGATCGCGAGGCGCTGGCGCCGATCGATAGGACCAACGGTCTCAGCAGAGCAGGTGCACTGCCGAGGCCGTGAAACATCCTTCGTGACGTCGTCGACATGTCGATCGCAACCTGCCCACGCGATCTTGTCGCATATCGGGCACGGGACGGGGTAACACATAGACAGTCCTTTCTGACGAGCGTCTACCCACTGTTGCATATACCCAGGGGGGTATGCAAGTACCCCTGGGGGTATACGCTCGGGTAGGCCGTTCGCTCCTCTCGGGCGCCCACCCGAGGGGGTGGGCCGTCCGGGTCGTCGAGTGCCCAGGCGAGGTACCGCTTTCTGGGTAGCCGACGCACACGTCGGCGCATCCGTCGAGACGACTCAGTCCGGGTGCGGCGGCCACGCCATCGGTGAGAGGTCTCGGGAACTCGTGGCGTGGATCGAGCGCGCCGGAACCGTCATCGGGGCAGTCGCCGTACGAGACGAGCTCCGACCGGAAGCACATGAGGTGATCGCCGGGCTACGACGCGGCGGGTACACCGTCGCGATGCTCACCGGCGACAACGAACGCACCGCCCAGGCGCTGGCCGCCGACGTCGGGATCGACGACGTGCACGCCGACCTGCGCCCGGAGGACAAGGCACGGATCGTGGAAACCTTGCGTGCGAACCGCCCGACGGCAATGGTCGGGGACGGTGTCAACGACGCCCCCGCCCTGGCCACCGCCGACTTGGGCATTGCCATGGGCGCGATGGGTTCCGACGTGGCCATCGAGACCGCCGATGTTGCTCTGATGGGCGAAGACCTGCAGCACCTGCCGCCGGCTCTGCATCCGATGAACCGAATGCTCGCACAATTGCGCAGTGTCTACACGAAGCGCATCGCTTGCACGACCGACACAGCGCCGTCGCGTTTCGGCCCGCAAAGAGGACCGCAGCCGGCCGCACCAGCGATGACACCCAGCGTTGGCATCACCTCGAACGCACACATGTCCTCTCCCAGCCCTGTCCATGGCCACACAAACCACCTCGCCATGCTCCCCTGGCCTTACATCAGCGTGACTGCCGCGAAGCCGTCGGGCAGGTTCTTCGCATCATCGTCGTCGCCGCCCCGGGATCCGCACTGGGCCGCTATCCGGAGGGCAACACCGAACGAACTCGTGCCGGTCTTATGACACCGATGCCGATACCTGACGATCTTGCCGAGAAAATGCAGACCTACCAGTCCTGGGTTTCGTTTACCGCGAGCTGTCCTGCACTGCCGCATACTCGAAACCACACGCCGACGGAGGAACACCATGATGCACCTTGAAATTTTGCAAGTCCCGGACTGCCCGAACGTGCAGCTCCTCGAACAACGGATCGAGCACGTTCTCGCGGAGGAGTCCATCGATTGGGAACTGCGCCACGTAATCGTCGACGATCCTCGATCCGCAAGGCTTGCGGGCATGACCGGATCGCCGACGTTGCTCGTCGACGGCCGCGATCCGTTTGCCGAACCGGACCAGGTCCCCAACGTGTCATGCAGGCTCTATCGAGATTCCACGGGCGAGGTCGGTGGCGCTCCTACCGTTGCTGCACTGAGGGGTGCGTTCGGTATGGCTGCGCCCACAGCTGATGTAGAGGGCGATGAGTGAAAGTATCGGCCACCCACCGGTGGTCCCAACAGGGTCGTCTCCAGCAGCAGCCCCGGGGTTCCTCACAAGGGCGAGCTGACTCAACGGTCCTCCGTACTGCGCCTGCTCGAGTCTCGTCCGCCTGATCCCGCAGCTTGTACCGATTCCGAAACTCGAGACCACCACGGATACCGCCGACTCCGCACCTGATCCCGTCACCTGACATCTTCATCCCAATGCCAATCAATGCATGATCGCGCGCCCTCGGCATCACCCAGGAAGGCAGCTTTGAGCGGTCATACGTCCAAAAAAGACAGGTTGTGGCACCGATGCTGGGCATTTTCGTTACTGGAGCTTTCACGCGCACCTAACCGGAGGGAACCCTTCACCGGGTGCGCATTGCACGCCGTTTTTCATCTACGACCATCACTTCTTCATTGATCCGGCGGCGCAATGACCGGAACGCGATCGCAGAGATGGCGAATCCGAGCAGCACCGCCCCGAACAGTGCTAACACACCGGGGATTTCGAGTTCGAGTATGGCGTTGATTCCCATGATGATCACTGCGAGGCCGGCGATCAGGGCGAGTCGAACCGCGGTGTAGTACATCACCAGACGCACGAGCTTTGACCGTGCTACACGGTTGATCCGCGCCACGCGCGTCTGCGGTGCTTGATGGGCACCCAGTGCCGCAATTTCTGGGCTGACTGGTGGATTGATACGGCCCTTCGGAGCGGACTGGCGTTTCACGATGCTCGATTCTCGGGTTCGGATCCCGCCTCTGGTTGGCGGGGGCGACAGAACGAACCATATGTCTACTATGCACAATAGTAGTTCAGTGTTGTCCCGGTTCACCGCACCACGCTTGGAGGAAGTGCATGCAGGCACAGTCTCCGCGAACGAGGTCACCAGGTACATCAGGCCGAGGCACCCTCGTCGTTCTCGGTGCAGCCATCGCCTTCCTGACGCTTCAGAGCCCAGAGGATGAATACGATTGTCATCCCAGAAAACCTCCGGGGCACCGGACGACTGCTTTCCCACAACAATCTGCACCGAGCCCTGCTCAACCGAGCTGTCGGGCAGCCGCGTGGCAGGCAAATGAGAGGGAAGACGTGATTGCTCAACCGGCATGAAGATGCCGGCGGCGCACGCTCCGACCGGGGACCCACGGAGCCTTTGAGTTGACCCACTCCAGTTCGTCGGCACGTACGTCATCCCATCGTCGACACTTACCATCAACGTTCTCAATCGACCGATCTTATTCACATTCTCCTGTATTCAGTATTTTCTGTATCATTGCGGCAATGGATACCCTGCTGCATCGTGACGCATTGTCGAGGTTCGGCTACGCACTCTCGGACTCGACCCGAACCCAGGTGCTGCTCAGCCTGCGGGAGACCCCCGGCTATCCGTCCGACCTTGCCGACCAGATCGGGGTATCCCGCCAAATCCTCTCGAACCACCTCGCTTGCCTGCGCGGATGTGGGCTCGTTGTCGCCGTCCCTGAGGGCCGCCGAACCCGTTACGAACTGGCCGATCCCCGGATCGGGGACACCCTCAGCCAATTGATGGACCTCGTCCTCGCCGTCGACCCCACCCTGTGCCCGAAATCGGATGACGAAAGCTGCTGCTGACCGTGACGCGAAAAGGGAGAACCCTCATGTCGACACCGACCACCGCAGTTCGCGCACTGTACGAGCGTGAAATGTCCTCCGCGCACATCGCTTCCGACGACGCGAGTCGGTGGAGTCACCTCGAACGCGCCCATATCCTCTCGCAACCACATCCGTGGCTGCATACCCGTAACCACCTCTCGATGCTCAACCTCGCGCTGCGGCAACACGATCGCCCCGAGGCGTTCGGTCAGGTTCTGCGGATCGTGGTCGCCGCGCCCGGATCGCTGAGTGGGCGGTATCCGGTCGGTAACACCGGCCGCACTGCTGCCGGGCTGATGACACCGATGCCGATCCCTGCGGATCTGCAGAAAGTGCTGGCCCGCAGCCACTCCGACGACATCGGCACTACAACCGAACCGGAGAACACTCATGGCTGACGCCTGCTGCGGCCCGGACCCCACCCCACCCGCCGCCACCAAAGTGCACGAGAATGGGCAACGACTCTGGCAAGTCCGCGACCTGCAGATAGCCGCCGTCGCAGCGCTCCTACTGGCGATCTCCTGGCTGATCGGACACACCGTCGCCGCCACGGCCGGCACAGCCGTAGCGCTCGTCGCCGCGGTGATCGCCGCATCGACCTTCGTGCCGAACACCCTGCGGAATCTGCGCCACGGCCGCATCGGCGTCGGAACCCTGATGACGATCGCGGCCATCGGCGCGATCGCACTCGGACAGATCACCGAAGCTGCGATGCTCGGAATCCTGTTCTCCATCGCCGAAGGCCTCGAACACTATGCCGTGACCAAAACCCGCCGCGGCCTGCGAGCACTCCTCGCCTTGGTGCCCCCGACCGTCTCCGTTCTGCGCGGCGGCCGCGAAACCGTGATCGCACCGGACGAATTGACCGTCGGCGACCGCATGCTCGTGCGCCCCGGTGAACGCGCCGCCACCGACGGCACCATCGCCGCCGGCACCACCAGCCTGGACCTGTCCGCGATCACCGGCGAATCAGTGCCCGTCGAAGCCGGACCGGGCGATCAACTCCATGCCGGGGCGATCAACGGCGGCGGAGCCATCGAAGTCGACGTCACTGCCCGCGCCTCCGACAGCTCGCTGGCTCGGATCGTGCACATCGTCGAAGAAGCCCAGGACCGCAAGGGATCCGGCCAACGCCTCGCCGACCGCATCGCCCGCCCCCTGGTGCCGGCGATCATGGTCCTCGCTGCGCTGGTCGCGGGAATCGGCGCACTCCTCGGTGATCCGATGATGTGGATCGAACGCGCGCTGGTGGTACTCGTCGCTGCATCGCCCTGCGCACTCGCGATCTCCGTGCCGCTGTCGGTGGTGGCGGCGATCGGTGCCGCAAGCCGAAACGGCGCCCTCGTCAAAGGCGGAGCTGCACTCGAAGAACTCGGCCGCATCACGGTGGTCGCCCTCGACAAGACCGGCACCCTCACCGCCGGAGCGCCCGAAGTCATCGACGTCGTCACCACCCCTGGAACCACCCGTGAACAAGCACTTTCGGCCGCAGCTGCCCTCGAATCGCGCAGCGAACACCCCCTCGCCCGAGCGATCCTCGCCGCCACCGAGACCATCGAACCGGCCGACGATGTCACCGCCGTCGCCGGACACGGATTGCACGGCACACACCACGGCGTAGTACTGCGGCTGGGAAAACCGGTCTGGGTCGAACCCGGTTCCCTCGCAACCGATGTCGACCGCCTACAGCGAGAGGGCGCCACCGTCGTCCTGGTCGAAGCCGACGGCGCGGTAATCGCGGCGATCGCCGTGCGAGACCAACTGCGGCCCGAAGCACCCGAAGCGATCCGCCAACTCGCCGCACTCGGCATCGACACGGCCATGCTCACCGGTGACAATCACCGCACTGCACAGGCATTGGCCGTGCAAGCCGGAATCAGCACCGTCCACGCAGAACTGCTCCCCGAAGCCAAAGCTCGTCTCCTCCCCGACATCGCGCGCGGCCGCCACATTGCCATGGTCGGCGACGGAGTCAACGATGCCCCCGCGCTGGCCACCGCGAATGTCGGAATAGCCATGGGCGCAATGGGCACCGATGTCGCCATCGAAACCGCCGACATCGCACTCATGGGTGAAGACCTCAGACATCTGCCGCAGGTCCTAGCTCACGCCCGTCATGCCCGAGCCGTCATGTTGCAGAACATCGGACTCTCACTGGCCATCATCGGCGTCCTCATCCCCCTGGCCGCCACGGGCGTCCTGGGGCTGGCCACCGTCGTGTTCGTCCACGAATTCGCCGAAGTCCTCGTCATCGCCAATGCGATTCGCGCGGCCCGCACCACGCCCCTACCCGGCCAACCCGAGCTTCCTCGCACAACAGGTCAGTTGAACGTGAGTATTGCGCCGCCACGTCACGATCTCGATGACCCCTGCTGCACACCTCCACCCCAGACATTGAACAAACGCGAAAAGACAACCCCCACCACCTTGATGCTGACCACGGCGAAGCCCTCGACAACCGGCCGTGAATCCGACGGCGGCTGCTCTTGCTGTGAAACCGCTGCCCCGAGCCCCCAGGGACTCACCACCGCAGAAGGTGACTCAGCTCATGAAGGGATTTGACAAGGCCAGCGGAAATCACCTCTCAGCGGACTCAACTTTGCAATCCTCGATACTCGCACCAAGCGCTGCTTCGAGTCGCTGATCGCACATGACGGATCGGTTGCCGAAACGACCTTCGATTGCTGTTCAGAAAATCAGGAATGCGTGGAAGTCCGGCGTTCGAGAAGGACGGTGTCGCGCCAGATGCCGTCGAGTTGGGCGATCTTTTCCCGGATTCCTATGGTGCGAAAACCTGCCGAATGGTGCAAGGAGACGGAGGCACGGTTTTCGGGGAAGATCGATGTCTGCAGAGTCCAGAGACCATCGGCGTCGGCTGCCATGACTTGCTTGCGTAGCAACGCTTTTCCGACACCTCGCCCGCGCATCCCGTCGGCGACGTAGACGGAGTTTTCGGCGACTCCGCGGTAGCAGTCCCGCCCGGACACCGGACTCAGGGCAGCCCAGCCGACGACGACGTCGTCGATGGTGGCGACCCAGCGGTGATTCGGTAGCCACTGCGCATCGAGGTACTCCCGGCTGGGGACTTCGGTGGTGAAGGTGGCGTTGCGCGTGGCGATGCCTTCGCCGTAGATCCGCAGAACGGCGTCCCAGTCGTCATCGGACATGGACCGGACGGCGACATCGTCGGGAAGATCGCTCGGGCAGCACGGCCGCGGCGCGAGAACTCCCATCACGATGTCGGCGGCCTGCGGCAACGCGACGCAGCACGTCGGATTCATCGCGACAACGGTGCTGGTCCCCTCTTTGCGCAGGCTGACGAATCCCACGTCGGCGAGCTTGCGTACATGGTGGGAGACCGTGGGCTGCCCGATCCCCAGGGCTTCGGCGAGAGCCCCGATCGTGATCCCGCCAGCAGCGCTCGCGACGCGGTGCAGCAGCCGGACCCGCATCGGTTCGGCCAGGCACGCGAACCACTGTGCGTAGGTGTCGGCGTCAGCTTGCTCGAGCACGTTCGAGTCGACCGCACCTTGGTCCGAATCGCCGACGCGCACCGTCGGGGTCTGCAGCGATGTCATGCACACACTATATCGACCTTCGTCGATGGTTGCATTCATCGACTGATGTCGATACAGTTCGAATTAAAGATCGATCATTGTCGATGAAAGGAATGTGTGATGACCGAACTACCCGTTGTCGTGATCGGAGCTGGACCGATCGGCCTCGCCGCCGCCGCGCAACTGCGCGAACGAGGACTCACGCCGCTGGTGTTCGAGCGCGGCGCCGTCGCTGGTGCCGCGATCGCCGAATGGAATCATGTCCGACTCTTCTCCCGCTGGTCAGAGCTGGTCGACCCGGCTGCCCGCCTCCTCCTCGAGCAGGCCGGGTGGAGCGCTCCCGACGGAGATGCGTACCCGACCGGACAGCAGTGGCGTCAGCTCTACCTCGAACCCCTCGCCGCCGCCCTCGGTGATGCGGTGCAGTTCGGTACCGAGGTGGTCGGCGTCGCTCGACGTGGCCGCGACCTGGTCGTCGACGCCGGCCGCGAGACCGAACCTCTCTCCATTCACCTGCGCCGCCCAGGCGGCAGCGAGGACCGCGTCTTCGCTCAGGCCGTCGTCGATGCGTCCGGCACCTGGGGCACCCCGAACCCGCTCGGCGGGGAAGGACTGCCCGCCCTCGGCGAGAGGGCTGCCGGATCCGCGATCACCTACCGTGTGCCCGATCTCGACGACGAGGCGATCCGCGCTCGGTTCGCCGGCAAGCACACCGTCATCGCAGGTAGCGGCCATTCCGCATTGACTGCCATCGTCGCGTTGGCCGGCCTCGAGGCAGAAGGCCCGGGAACCCGCATCACGTGGGCGGTTCGCCGCGGGGCTATCGGTTCCGCGTTCGGCGGCGGCGAATCGGACGAGCTGCCCGCCCGCGGCGCCCTCGGACTGCGCGCGAAGAAGGCCGTCGACGACGGACTTCTCACCGTCGTCACCGGTTTCCGCACCGCAGCCGTCGAATCCGCCGACAAGGGTCAGCTCGCACTGGTGTCCGATGCCGGCACCCGGATCGAGAACGTCGACAACGTCGTCACCTTGACCGGATTCCGCCCCGACCTGTCCTGGCTCTCGGAAATCCGACTGGGCCTCGACCCCATCCTGCAGGCACCGACACAGCTGGCGCCTCTGATCGACCCGAACGTCCACTCCTGCGGCACCGTGTATCCGCACGGCGCGAAAGAACTTCGCCACCTCGAACCCGGCGTGTACCTGGCGGGGATGAAGAGCTACGGCCGTGCGCCGACGTTCCTGGCGATGACCGGCTACGAGCAGGTTCGCAGCATCGCCGCAGAACTCGCCGGTGACCACGAGGCCGCTGCCCGGGTGGAGTTGATCCTCCCTGAAACCGGAGTCTGCGGCGGCGCAGGTGTTTTCGACGAACCCGACACCGCGGAATCCGAGGGCGGCTGCTGCGCCGCACCGGCTCCGGAGCTGATCTCGCTGTCCAGCCCCTCCGGCAGTTCCAACTCCTGCGGATAAGACGCAGCCGATGACGACCATCGAGGATCCGCCCCAGCGCCCCGTCAGCCTCGACCCGTCGGGGCTGCGGCGGGTCCTGGTGGCGCTGTGTCTGACCGAAATCACCAGCTGGGGAATCCTGTACTACGCGTTTCCTGTTCTGTCGGTAGCCATTTCCCGCGATACCGGATGGTCGACCTCGGTGATCGTGGCGGCGTTCTCGGTCAGCCAACTCGTCGCCGCCGTCGTCGGCATCCCTGTCGGACGGATCCTCGATCGCCACGGGCCCCGCTGGATCATGACCGCCGGATCCGTCCTCGCTGTACCCGCACTGGTGGTCATCGCGACAGCTCACACCCTCCCCCTGTTTTTCGCGGGGTGGGTGTTCGCCGGTGTTGCGATGGGCGCGGTGCTGTATCCACCGGCATTCGCCGCCCTGACCCGCTGGTACGGCGACAACTACGTCAAAGCACTGATGATTCTCACCCTCGCCGCGGGTCTGGCCAGCACGGTGTTCGCGCCACTGTCTGTCGCTCTGGCCGATCGTTTCGATTGGCGCACAACCTACCTGGTCCTCGCCGTCATCCTCGCCGTGATCACTATCCCGGGTCATGTGTGGGGTTTGCGGGGTCGGTGGCCTGACCCGATTCGTCTACCGCACGCACAGTCCGGTGATCATCGCCGGACATCCCGCAATCCGGCTTTCCTTGCTCTCACCGTCGCGCTCGCGGCGGGCGCCTTCGCTGCGTTCGCCGGAGTCTTCAACCTCGTTCCGCTGCTGATCGAACGCGGGTTCAGCCCGAGCCTCGCCGCCCTGACACTCGGATTGGGCGGTGCCGGTCAGGTCATCGGCCGCATCTTCTACCTGCCCCTCGCCGCGAAAACCAGTGTCCGCGTGCGCACCGTATCGGTCATCGTCGTTGCCGGTCTGAGTACCGCATGGTTGGGACTGGTGAGCACAGCGGCGGCGTTGATCAGCATCGCCATCGGCGCCGGGCTGGTCCGCGGCATCTTCACCCTGATCCAGGCCACCGCGATCACCGACCGGTGGGGTAGCGAACATTACGGGCGGCTCAACGGACTCATGTCCGCGCCGATCGTCATCGTCATGGCCCTCGCGCCGTGGGCCGGCACCGTGCTTTCCACCTGGACCGGGAGTTACGTCCACGCCTACCTCGTTCTCGGAGCGATCGCCCTCGTCGGCGCCCTGATCAGCGCCGCAAGCATCCCCGCCATCCGCACAACCAGCACGACAACGATTCCGATCCCCTCCTGACCGAAAGAGAAACTCTCATGACGCACTACGACACCATCGTCGTCGGGGGCGGTCAGTCCGGCCTGGCCGCAGCCCACCATCTGCGCCGCCAGCGGCTCGACACCGCGATCATCGAAGCAGGTAGCGAACCCGTCGGCTCCTGGCCGCAGTACTACGACAGCCTCACCCTGTTCTCACCAGCAAAGTACAGCTCCCTCCCCGGTCTACCGTTCGACGGCGACGGTGACCGCTATCCCGGCCGCGACGACGTCGTCGACTACCTCCGGCGTTACGCGAAGACTCTCGATGCGGACATCCACGTCAACGAACGAGCCGACACCGTCACCACCAGCGGCGGCCAGTTCACCGTCCGGACCGACAGCGGACCCGCCTACACCGCACCTCGAATCATCGCCGCCACAGGAGGATTCGGCACTCCACACATTCCCGCGCTGAAGGGACTCGATGCCTTCACCGGGACTGTTGTGCACGCCGCCGACTACCACGAACCCACCACCTACACGGGGCAGAACGTCATCGTCGTCGGCGCAGGGAACTCCGCAGTACAGATCGCTGCCGAGCTCGCCGAAACAGCCGATGTGATCCTGGCCAGCCGAAACCCCGTGACATTCGCCCCGCAACGACCCCTACGCCGCGACATGCACTTCTGGTTCAAGTACACCGGAATCGACACCCTCCCGATCGGGCATCTTCTCACGCGCCCACCGACGTCGCCGGTGTTCGACACCGGCCGCTACCGCGCCGCGCTCACCGCCGGCACACCACAACGCCGCGCCATGTTCACCAAACTCGAAGGAAACCAAGCCTTCTGGCCCGACGACACCACAACAACCGTCGACGCGGTCATCCTCGCCACCGGATACACACCCAACCTGAACTACCTCACAGAACTCGAGGCACTCACCGACACCGGCCATCCCCGCCACAAGAAAGGCCTGTCCACCACCCACCCAGGACTCGGATACGTGGGACTGGAATGGCAACGAAGCCTCTCGTCCGCATCCCTACGCGGGGTAGGCCGCGATGCTCACTACGTCATCCGACGACTCACACCTGCTGACGTCGCTCGGTTGCATCCAAACGAATAATGCCCGGCCTGAGCTTCGGTTGGCATAGCGACCGCACACGGCCTGACCTCCTGTTAACCGGTTCCCGTCCCATTGAACAGTGTGGACCCGACTTCCGCTTCTCTCGCCATGTGGTGATCTCTGTGGATGCGTCGACAGGCGTGGAGAAGGGTGTGCGATCAACAGTGTCCTCGGCGGACTCCTCCGATGCCGCATCGACGATCACTTCACCTCCAGGAAAACAACGAATCGTCAGAGGAAGGAAACAGTGATCCCGCGCCAGGGTTTTAGTGCCTCGACGGCGACCGCCCGAATCCGGATGGTGCGTGTTTGGGGGATGCTCGTCGAGCCCTTCGGACGCGCGGTCCGCATCGTTCCCGTCCGATACCGGCGTATCCGGAAACGCGGCTGCGACTGACACCCATAGAGTCAGCCGCTACCGGTTTCCTACGAAGTTAGCTGCCGAATCCGCCGAACAGATCGAGGAGATCGTCGAGACCGAAGTCAGCGCTGCCGCCACCCGCAGTGGCCGAAGTGACGGTGACCCGCACCGAGGGAATCGGGTCCTGGTAGTCGACATCGCCCTCCTCCTTGCACTTGGTGCGCACCTGGTACTCGCCGTCAGGGAAAACGGCCGATGTTCCGACGCCCGCTGCATTGGTCAAAATCTGACCGGCGACCATCGTCGAACCCGTTACAAGGAAGCTCTGGCCGACTTTGGTGGTGGAGTCGAGAACCGTTGCATCCGACCGGTACACGGTGCCTTCGCACTTGACGAAGGGTTTGGTGGTGGTCAATCCGGTGATCGAGGTGGTGATGGTGCCGGCGCCGGCGTTCGCGCTCACGGTCGCCGATCCGGTGACCGCTGCGGAACCGATCGCGGGGTTGGCGAGCAGCGCGAGCGCGGAGAATCCGGCGATGACGCCGGCGCCGGCGAGGCGCCGCTTGGTGGAAGTAGCCACGAGAATGATGTCCTTGTCGTTGGTCGCCGGGCCCCCGCCCGCGGCACATGTGAACCTGATGCCTTCCCGTGCGCGAGAGTCCGGATATCGGATCGACCACGCGAGAAAGGCTACCCTTTGTGAGGGTGGGCTAATTGAAGACTGTGACTGCCCTGAAAGTCAACGAATGTGTCGGTCGCCACTTTCGGGGTGCACCAGCCTGCTGCGACTGGAATCGTCCCGGACGTCGCAGCATCGAGGCACTCACAATGACGGAAACAGCCCCCTCGGATTGGAAGCGCCGCCCGATAATCGGCCGCATCGTCTACCTACCACTCGCAACGAAGACCAGTGTGCGAGTACGCACAATGATCGTTATCGCTGTCGTCGGTCTGACACCGCATGGCTGGGACTCGCGAACTCGGTGGCGGCGTTGATCGGCATCGCCATCGGCGCCGGACTGGTCCGCGGCATCTTCACCCTGATCCAGGTCACCGCTACTATCACCGACCGCTGAGGCGGCGAACACTGCGGGCGGCTCAACGGGCTCATGTCTGCACCAATCGTCATCGTCGTGACCTCGGACCGTGGGTTGGTACCGTGCTCTCCACCTGGTCCGGGAGCTACGCCCACGCGGATGGAAGCACGTTCTTGATCGATTGTGCGGTGCTGTCGTGCAGTGTGGTTGCCAGTGGGTTGGCAGGGCCGGTGTCGCGACGCGGACCCGGCGATTGGCCTCTGGAGGAGAGTGATGACGTCTACACAACTCGCCGGTTTGGTCGGGCTGCCGATGGTTTGAGAGTGATGGCAGCTACGACCGCCCCGGCAAAAGCGGTGATGGCGGCGATACCGAACCCGAAACTCCAGCCGGCTGCCATGGCCGTGATTGGGACGTTCCCATCGGCGACGAGTTGAGCAGTTCTTGCAGCGCTGACCGTGGTGAGGACGGCGAGACCGATAGCACCGCCGAGCTGCTGGCCTGCATTGAACAGCGCCGAGGCGATCCCACCATCGGCTGGATCCGTGCCAGAGACTCCCGCCGCGGTCAGCGGCGCGAAGGCCAAACCCAAACCGAGCCCAGCCAGTACCACCCCTGGCAACACAGTGCCCAAGTAACCGGCGGCGGGTCCGATGCTCATCAGTAGAGCGACACCGAAGGCAACAAGTAGCGAACCACCGGCAGCGAGGCGGTGCGGACGAACCGATGCGAGGGGCCCTCCAGCCAGTCGTGCCGCGATCGCGATGGCGACAGTCATCGGCAGGAACGCCAACCCGACCTTCACAGGGTTGTAGCCGAGAACAGTGGCCAGGAAGATGCTGAGGAAGTAGAACAAGGCATAGATCGCGACGCCGAAGATCAAACCGGTCACATCCGCTCCCAACACGGTTCGGTTTCGCAAAAGTCGCAACGGCACCAGCGGATCGCTCCGACGGGCTTGCAACAATCCGAATGCCGCCAGAAGCACGAACGCCGTCCCCAGTGCTACCAAGGCTTCCGTCGAGACCCATCCCGTGTCGGTCGTCCGGACCAAGCCATACACCAGTGCTATCAAGCCGCCGGTCACCGTCAGCGCGCCTGCCACGTCGATCCGGCCGGCTCGATCCCCCTCCCCTGCCGGCAAGACAACGATTGCCACCCCGGCAGCGGTGATCGCGACCGGGACGTTGATCCAGAACACCCACGACCACGACAACACCTGAGTCAGGACTCCCCCCAGGATCAGACCGAGCGCGGTACCTCCAGCGGTGACACCGGCCCACACTCCCAAGGCCACCGTCCGCTCCCGGCCCGCCGGAAAAACTCTCATCAACAACGCCAGCGCTGCCGGCGCCATCACGGCAGCGCCGATTCCTTGTACTGCCCGGGCAGCGACCAGCAGCGCGGCTGTCTCGGCGCAGCCACCCACGAACGAGGCACCGGCAAATGCCAATGCACCGATGACCAGCATCCGACGGTGCCCGAACCGGTCGGCCAGACGGCCACCGAGCAGCAATAACCCACCAAACGCGAGCGTGTAGGCGGTGATCACCCACTGAAGGTCCTGAAGCGAGAAACCCACGTCGTCACGAATTGCCGACAGCGCCACGTTCACGATGGTCGCGTCGACCACGATCAGTAGTTGACTGCCCGCCAACACTGCCAACGCCCAAAGTCCACGCTTTCGATCCGGGACCGCTGGTTGCGGCGGCGGAGTCGCACTCGCTGTACCGGTCATCAGCAACCTTCCGATCGTTTCACTCAACGACCGTAGAGCGAAAGGCAGTTTCAGTCAACACCCGTAGAGTTAACGACATGGTGAAGGAAAAGCCCGAGAAGATTTCACGCGCCGAGCGCAAAGAACACACTGCAGCAAAAATCCTGTCGGCGGCCCGCAGACAGTTCGCCGAGCACGGCTTCGACCGCACCACGATCCGGGCCATCGCTACAGATGCCGGGATCGACCCGGCACTGGTGATGCAGCTACACAGCAACAAAGAGCAACTATTCGCCGCAGCAGCACAGGCCGACGTCGACCTGCACAGCTTGATCGAGGCGCCTATCGCCGATCTTCCCGAAGCTGCTGCGGCACACCTATTCTCAGGATTCGAAGACCCATCACAGCGAGACAGCTCAGAGGCGCTACTGCGCAGCTGCCTGACCCATCCCCTCGCTGGACAGGTTTTGCGCGATCAGGTCCTGGCGCCGGCTCAAGCGACCGTCGCAACGACGATCGGCGGTGACGACGCTGAGCTGCGGGCAGCGGTGCTCAACGCCTGCACACTGGGAGTCACTATTGCTCGGTATCTGTTGAAAGTCCCAGCCATGGCCCAAGCCGACCAAAGCGATCTTGAGCGAATCCTCCGACCGGCCCTCAGCGCACTGACCGAGACACACCCAGCCCCCCAAGGGGCACGACCCGCCTAACGGCACCTGCACGTCCCGACTGACATCGAATACCGGTATTCATCGCCAGATCAAACAGAACCCATACTCAAGGCGGTCAGCCACGGGTCGTGCAGTCGCCGTGATATCTCACCAGATCGAGAGGCATCGAGTCGCCGTTGCCGCAGGAATTGAGGCCTAAAACGCGTGCCCGCGCGAGGTCGGCGAATAGACTCGCAATGTTACTCACGCGTGCCGTTTTCAATGTGGTAGCGCCCCGCGTGCGCCACCTTGCGGCGGTTTACCGAATGTGAAGCAACTGACTATCTAATCTATTGCTACTACCCCGAATCCTGTCAATCACAGTTTGTCCGTACGTGGTAACGGGTAAACGGTGACCTGTATCAGCAGAATTTCGAATGGCACATCCTGCAGGCGCGCACTCTAAAGAGGGGAGTCATCGTGAGTACCACCTCATCCATGCTCGACACCTACCCACTGGATCTTGGAGGTATCGACCGTTCTAAATTGGTCGCCTGCATCGACTTGTGTACTGATTGTTCGCAAGCATGCACGGCGTGCGCCGACGCGTGTTTGAGCGAGACTGCCGTTGCCGATCTCACAAAATGCATCCGCACCAATCTCGATTGTGCTGACATCTGTCAGACAACCGGACGTGTGCTCTCACGCCACACCGGATCCGACGAAAGTCTCACACGCACGGTCCTCGAAACCTGCGCGGCGGCTTGCAAGGCCTGCGGCGCCGAATGCGTCAAACACGGGTCGATGCACGAGCACTGTGACATCTGCGCCAAAGCATGCCATCGTTGTGAGCATGCCTGCCGCGAGTTAATTTCCACGCTTGGTTGACGTCCACGCGCACCCGAATACCTCCCCAGACTCACGTGCGCAGAATGGTTCATCAGGCACTCCATGCCGGATTGCCCAGCCGTTGTGGGTGGCAAGGCACGGGCATAAGCACCATCCCCAAGAAGCGCGGGTGGCGCCAACCCGCCAGAACGGTCCTCGAAAATGAGGCATCGGGACTCATCTTCAGTTCTACCGATGCCTTGCGAGTCATCGGCTTCTTGGAACGACAGACAGCGGTAGTTCATCTGGATTCGGCTAGAGTCACACAGAAGTGACCTGAAACATGTGACGCCAGCGAAAAGAGTTGCTGGCCAAAATATTTCAACACTAGATAGAGTTCATGCCGTTTCCCGACGAGACCGTGCACCGATTCCCGCTGCTACAGTCGTGAAACTGTGATGGCATCTGCGATACGTACCCCGCATTCGCGGACCGTACTCGCGCTCGCCGCTACCCTCTATTTGCTCGCTCAGACAATTGCCCAGTGCGGGATCTCCCTGATGCACGCCCACGATGAGGGCATCGACCTCCACATCACGTCCGCCACCTCATCACTGACCGCGGAAACGGCTCCCGACCACGCGCACATCGACAACGGATCGACACACGTAGCGCACGAGGCGCACACCGTCGTCGCCATGCCCCGATCCGACAATCCACTCCGCCCGCTGACCGTCGCCGCGATCGTTGCGATGACCCTGGCTGTGGTGCTGGTGGCGATATCGGCTCCGCGCGCTCCGCGGGCCCCGCCGGATCTATCCATTCCTATCCGGCACGGCCGGATCCTCTTGAACGAACTCTGTATCAACAGGTGCTGATCAGCAGCCCGCAGGCCATCGAGGACTTCTCCTCATGGCCCAGCTCGTGCTGCCCTCACTCACCTACTGCCCCGTCGCAGTCATATACAGGGATTACTCATCATGAACACTGTTGTTCCCTCCACACTCGTTCCACCGTCCGCCGCCGCCCACCTGCTGACCACCGCTCACCGTTACCCACATCCGAGCACCATGGTCGGCAACACCCCCGTTCTGTGGATCAGTGAACCGTTCGCCGACCACGGCCGCGGCTTCTGGGCGAAACTCGAAGGCAGCAACCCTGGTGGGATGAAAGACCGCCCCGCGCTGCACATGGTCGAGAAGGCGAAGGCACGCGGCGACCTCGCTCCCGGCGCGATGATCATCGAATCCACCAGTGGAACCTTGGGCCTGGGCCTTGCCTTGGCCGGGATCACCCATCACCATCCCGTCACCCTCGTCACCGACCCCGGTCTGGAACCGATCGTGCACCGGATGCTCGCCGCCTACGGCGCCCACGTCGAATTGGTCACCGCACCGCACCCCACCGGCGGCTGGCAGCAAGCCCGGCGCGAGAAGGTCCGTGAACTTCTCGATGCACATCCGAGGTCATGGTGCCCGGACCAATACACCAACCCGGACAACATCGAGGCGTACGAACCACTCGCTCATGAACTCATGGCCCAGCTCGGCCACATTGACACCCTGGTTTGCTCTGTAGGTACCGGCGGACATTCCGCTGGTATCGCCCGAGTGCTTCGCCGGTTCTGTCCAGATCTGAAACTGGTTGGCGTCGACACCGTCGGATCGACGATTTTCGGACAACCAGCCAGCACCCGGCTCATGCGCGGACTGGGTTCGAGTATCTATCCCGACAATATCGACTACGCTGCCTTCGACGAAGTGCACTGGGTGGCCCCCCAGGAAGCCGTGTGGTCCTGCCGCACCCTGGCGTCCACCCATCACGCCAGCGGCGGCTGGAGCGTGGGTGCTGTCGCTCTGACCGCCGGCTGGATCGCTCGCACCAGCCCACCGGAGGCCCGGGTTGCGGCTGTCTTCCCTGACGGACCGCAGCGCTACTTCGACACCATCTACAACGACGATTACTGCGCCGAGCACGGTTTATCGGACGTGAACCCTCCGGCCGATCCGGCGACCATCGACCACCCCGCCGACCAGATCGTGAAGTCCTGGACCCGGTGTGCCACCGTGGTCGACCCCACAGAGAGCGTTTCATGAAGAACCTTCTGACCCAATTCCGCAGCTTCGACCGGCCGGCTCAGGTGTTGATGGTCAACCAGTTCTCCATCAACGTAGGTTTCTACATGCTGATGCCTTATCTGGCCGGCTACCTGGCCGGCCCATTGGGCCTGGCGGCGTGGGCTGTCGGTCTGGTTCTGGGCATGCGAAACTTCTCCCAGCAGGGGATGTTCCTGCTCGGGGGCACGCTCGCGGACCGCCTCGGCTACAAACCCCTGATCGTCGCCGGCTGCCTGCTGCGGGTCGCCGGTTTCGTGCTGCTCGCGGCGGTGGAATCGCTGCCGGCGATTCTGCTCGCGTCGGCCGCCACCGGGTTCGCCGGTGCGCTGTTCAATCCGGCGGTGCGGGCATATCTGGCCGCCGACGCGGGGCCACGGCGGGTCGAGGCGTTCGCGGTGTTCAACGTGTTCTATCAGGCCGGGATTCTGCTGGGCCCATTGATCGGTCTCGCTCTGACCACCCTCGATTTCCGGGTCACCTCGCTGGTAGCGGCCGCGGTCTTCGCCGTGCTGACAATCGTGCAGATCTGGGCGTTACCTGCCCACAGGTCGAAGACAACCGCAGCCAAGACCTCGGTCCTCGAGGACTGGCGACTTGTGATAAGGAATCGGCCCTTCGTGCTGTTCGCGCTGGCGATGATCGGATCCTATGTCCTCTCGTTCCAAATTTATCTGGCGCTGCCGCTGCAGGCGGCGGTTGTGGTCGGCGACGACCGCTCCGACACCGCCTTGGTGACCTCGCTGTTCGTGGTCTCGGGCGTGGTGGCGATCGCCGGACAATTGCGGATAACATCCTGGTTCTCCGGAAAGTGGGGCTCAGGACGAAGCCTGGTCGTCGGCATCACGATCATGGCGATGGCATTCCTGCCCCTGATCGTGCTGCCCAGTCCAGAAACTCTCGGGGGATGGGCTGCCGCCAGCGCCTTGGTGCTCACCGCTGCGTTGTTGGCGGTCGGCACCGCCGCCGTGTTTCCATTCGAGATGGATACGGTGGTCGCACTCTCGGGCGGCAAGCTCGTGGCCACCCATTACGGCTTCTACAACACCGTTATCGGGATAGGCATCCTGCTCGGCAATTTAGGTACCGGCGCTGTCTTCGGATTCCTCAGTGAAGCAGGTCTGGGCGCGCTGATCTGGGTGGCGCTATCTGTTGTCGGGGCGGTGTGTGTGATCGCCCTGTATCTGCTCGACCGGTCCGCCCGGCTCTCCCCTTCGCCGCTCAAGACCACGGTGACCGAAACCGATGAGGTACCGGCCCCCAGCTAGTCTCCGGGGCCTCGATGTAGTGAGGTCGCAATCCCGCCCAAGTACGCAGTTTCGAGTGGGTGGGGTTCTGGCAAACACCGGTACTCTGCGCTCGACCAGGAGTTGTGCATGATCAGACGAGTTCCCTGTCCCATCCGACTGTCCCCGAGATATCGACAAGGGCGGCGCAAAGGTCGTCGACGCCCGAGCCTTCGACGACGAGATGCGCTGACTGAAATCTGGCTGACTCGCGAGGGTTTGTCTCACACTGAACTGGGTAACGTCCTCCCGACCGAATCGACCAGCTGTCGGCGTGGTGTCGCACTGCGCAATGACAAGGGTGGGAGGCGGAGGCCACCCAGTGCGCCATCGCCTCCACAACCCGTTCGCCCCAACGACGGGATTCTCGCCCCACAAACCGGCACCGTTGTCTCCGCCTCAGATCTGGATGCAATTCGGTCGGGCGTCTACCCCCGATCGGCGTGGAAGATACTGCGCAGCGAGATGATTGCCTCAACGCAAAGACGAATGCGCGTTCCTACGCCAGATCCCCGCGCCGCGGTACCCGGCGAAGACCTATGATCCTGCGCAATGCACGATTCCTCGTTACCGTGGCGGTCCTCGCGGTGCTGGCAGTGGCCGCCGCCCTCGCCCCCCGCCCGTCGATCTCCGTGGTGCGGGACTGGGCGGAGTCGGTGGGTCCAGCGTTCGTATTGGTGTTCTTTCTGGTCCAGTCGGTGCTGACAATCGCTCCGGTGCCGCGAACGGTGTTCACCGTCAGCGCCGGGCTGTTGTTCGGTCCCACTGGCGGAGTCGCCGTCGCGATCGGCGCCACAACTGTCAGCGCTGTGCTGGCGTTCCTGCTGGTGCGGGCGCTTGGTCGCACGGTGGTACAAGCGCGGATGACGCACCCCGCGGTGAAGGCCATCGATGCCCGACTGGCCAAACGAGGGTGGCTCGCAGTCGGGTCCCTGCGACTCATCGCCCCGGCACCGTTCGCCCTGGTCAACTATTGCTCCGCACTCTCGGCGGTGCGCTTACTGCCCTACACCGCGGCTACGGTGGTGGGGATTCTGCCTGGCACTGTCGCAGCAGTGTTGCTCGGTGACGCATTGTCCGGGGGGGCGAACCCTGTCCTGATGGTCGTGACGTTGATAGGAATAGCGGTCGGGCTTGCGGGATTGCTGGTAGACGCCCGCCTGCCCGTATCGCGGGCCAGGCACTCCCAAGAGTCGGTCGAAACAGAGCCACACGAGCGGCAAATCCGTTAGGACCAGTCGCCGCCTTCGACTTCGGCAGCTGGCGGAGCCTCTGCAGGTGCAGCAGGTGCAGCGGCAGGTGCTTCAGAAGCAGGGGCTGTCTTCGCGCCAGGAGCCTTGGCGGCGCCCTTCATCTGCAGTCCCTTGCCGTCGGGAGCCTTGGCTCCGCCCGCAAGACCGAGCCCCTTGGGCTTTGCCACAGGTGTGGCCGGTGCAGCAGGTGCAGCGGCAGGTGCTTCAGAAGCAGGGGCTGTCTTCGCGCCAGGAGCCTTGGCGGCGCCCTTCATCTGCAGTCCCTTGCCGCCGGGAGCCTTGGCTCCGCCCGCAAGACCGAGCCCCTTGGGCTTTGCCACAGGTGTGGCCGGTGCAGCAGCTTCGGCAGCGGGAGCCGCCTTCTTGGCGCCGGGAGCCTTTGCCCCGCCGGCCATTCCGAGGCCCTTGCCTGGTGCCTTGGCGCCGGGAGCTTTTGCGCCTGGTGCTTTGGCGAGGCCCTTCATGGCCAGACCCTTGCCTGCCGGTGCAGCCTTGGCTTCCGGAGTCGCGGCGGCTTCCTCGACTTCGGCGACCCGATCCTGCTCGACAGTCTCAGCCTTTGCCTCAGCAGCGACCGGGGCCTTCTCACGCGGGATCACCTTGATGTTCTCGCCGAGCTGGGCGGGATCGAGGCGGGTGACGGAGTTCAGCATCAACTGCGCGACGTCGACGACCTCGACGCCTTCGCCCTGGCCTTGCTCCTGGCGGGCAGTGACGCCGTCGGTGAGCATGACGCGGCAGAACGGGCAACCCGTGGCGATCTTCTTGGGGTTGGTGGAGAGCGCTTCGTCGACGCGGTCGACGTTGATGCGCTTACCGATGTTCTCTTCCATCCACATGCGAGCACCACCGGCACCACAGCACATGGAACGTTCGCCGTGACGCGGCATTTCGACCAGCTTGGAGCCTGAGGCTTCCATGAGTTCACGGGGAGCGTCGTAAACCTTGTTGTGGCGTCCGAGGAAGCACGGGTCGTGGTAGGTGACGTCTTCGCTCACGGACGCAACCGGGATCAGCTTCTTCTGGCGCACCAGACGGTTGAGCAGCTGGGTGTGGTGCACGACCTCGTAGTCGCCGCCCACCTCCGGGTACTCGTTGCCGAGGGCGTTGAAGCAGTGCGCACAGGTGACGACGATCTTGCGCTTCTTCTGCTCGATACCGTCGAAGACCGAGTTGAGCATCTCGATGTTCTGCATTGCGAGCTGCTGGAACAAGAACTCGTTGCCGGCACGACGTGCGGAGTCGCCGGTGCAGGTTTCGTCGGCGCCGAGGACCATGAACTTCACTCCCGCGGTGGCGAGGAGTTCGGCGACAGCCTTGGTGGTCTTCTTGGCACGGTCTTCGTAGGCGCCGGCGCAGCCGACCCAGAAGAGGTACTCGTAGTCCTCGAAGCTGTCGGCGTCCTTGCCGAAGACGGGGATCTCGAAGTCCATCTCGTTGATCCAGTTGAGGCGATCCTTGGAGTTCTGGCCCCAGGGGTTGCCCTTGTTCTCGAGGTTCTTGAACAGGCCGGCGAGCTCGGAGGGGAACTCCGATTCGATCAGGACCTGGTAGCGACGCATGTCGATGATGTGGTCGACGTGTTCGATGTCGACGGGGCACTGTTCGACGCAGGCACCGCAGTTGGTGCAGCTCCACAAGGTTTCGGCGTCGATGACCGGGGCCATCTCACCTTCGACGGTTTCACCGACGAGCTTGCGGTCGGCCTCGAGGCGTGCGGCCTCGGGGATGGCTGCGAGTGCGGCTTCCTTGACGTTGCCTTCGCTGTCGACGAGTCCGATCTCGTCGCCGCCCATGTCCTTGCGTCCACCAGCGAGCAGGTACGGGGCCTTGGCGTAGCCGTGGTCACGCAGCGACATGATGAGCAGCTTGGGGGAGAGCGGCTTTCCGGTGTTCCAAGCAGGGCACTGGGACTGGCAACGCCCGCACTCGGTGCAGGTGGTGAAGTCGAGCCAGCCCTTCCAAGAGAAGTCTTCGATGTTTCCGGCGCCGAGAGTGTCGGTGTCGGGGTCGACGTTCTCCATCGTCAGGACTTTGCCCTTGGACATCATGGGCTTTGCCGCGCCGAGCGCGACGGTGCCGTCGTCTTCACGCTTGAAATAGATGTTGAAGAACGCGGAGAAGCGGTGCCAGGCGACGCCCCAGGTGATGTTGCGGCCCACAATGTAGAGCCACACCATCGCCGACATCAATTTCACGAACGCCATGACCGAGACCATGACCACACTCGCGGGAAGCAGTTTGGCGACCTGCATGGTGAAGAAGTCGGTCCACGGGTTGGCGTGACCGTAGGTCGCGATCTTGCCGGCCTTGACCATGATCATGCCCAGGCCCTCGACCAAGACGATCGTCTCGACGAAATAGGCGGCCTTGAAGTTGGAGCCGCCGAACCGGGACAGGCGCGCAGGCAGACGCGGGTGGTTGAGCTGACGGATCACGATCAGCGTGGTGATACCGACAACAGTGCCGAGACCCAGCAGTTCATCGATGAAATGGTAGGCAGCCCAGCCACTCACAAACGGCCAGCCCCCGGCGGGGTTGAAGGTCTGGATGTAGGCCTCCATCGCAACGAACATCCCCAACGCGAAACCGATCATGACGAGCCAGTGGGCCCAGCCGACGCTGCGGAACTTGTTCATGCGCGTGTGCGCGATGAACTCGATGATCATCTGCTTGAAGCGAGGGAAGAACGGGCGCCATCGATCAGGTGCCGACTGGCCGATGCGCACGGTGTTGAACATCCTCAACGCACCACTCACGAAGGAACTCCAGCTAAAAACACTTAGCAGCACACCAATTGCGCCGAGTGTGATGGTCAGGCTATTCATCGTCGTCTCTCTGTTTTGAAGGCATTATCGAAACCGGCCTCCGAGGTACTCAACTAGTACACACCACGTCAAGTTACTTGCCGGTAACTTATCGCGAGGTCATCAAAGGCCAGGACACGCGATGGCGCCAAACCTGTCGCAGCGATCGAACGAACTGGGGGTGCGTACCCCACCCGACACCAGGAGGAGACGGAAATCGCCGGGAAATTCGCAGCCGACCGACACTCTAAACTACTACGGACCTTAGTAGCTAAGGATGCTTCCCCCGAGATGCGGACACCAATTTCTATGCGACGATGGTTGACGTAGCTGATCGCTGCTCGTGCTCGATCGGACGGAGATCCGGCCGAGAATGCGGCGTCTACGTCGCATCCTGTAATACGTGTCCCAGCGGAAGACGGCGACGCAAGTCTCACCCGCCCATTGTTGATGACGATGCCCGACAACAGCATTGAACCAAGAGATCATATCGACAGGGGTACCCCGACCACACCCCACGATCGGGTTACACCCACCTCCTGGCACACGTCGGTGAACCCCGCCGACGCATTCCGGGGCCCGCTGTCGCCGTGGGAGATTGCGCCCCACCCCCTGCTGCGCCCCGGGACGGAGACGGCTCGGCGAGCACCCCGGCGCACAATTGGTTGGCGTTAGGTCAGCCCGGGAAACCCGTTCGAGCTCAGGCCCAATATTATTGCTAGACAACGGATTCCATCATCTTCGATAACGGGTAAGTGACGCCCCGGACGTACCTGATGTTCGGTGCACTCGCGATCAAATCCCGGCGGTATACCTTGTCCGTGCCCCTACCTCGTCAACTACCTCTGCATCTGGCACCGCCGGTCCGTCGTAGGTTTCGGCATCGATGGATGCGCACTTCTGAATTTGAACTCTCACCGATGCTATCTTTGCGGTGTGTGTCCGATACGAATACGCGCGGCGGTGCAGCGGGCCTTGCTCGGTGCCGCGATACTCGCTGCGGTGTTCACAGTGCTCATGTCGTCGCAGATCACGCACACGCCTACGAGTTCGTCGATCGCTGCGAGCCATGCCCCGATGGTCGCTGTCATGGAACTCGTCGCCGATGGACCCGACGCCACCAGCGACAGTGACAGCGTCCTTACCGGCCATGCTCACGACATACGTGGCGAGGGTGACAGCCCCGCTTCGGGGCTCGATTCGATGCACGTGCTGTTGGCGATTGTCTCGCTAGGGCTCGTCGTCGCCGCCTTGCGTCTACTCTGGGTCGCATGGGCATACCCCCACCCTGACGGTGAAAAGCAAACCAGCGCAATCTTTTCGGCGGTCGACGCGACAATGCGTCCCGTATCGATTCTCGACGCAGCCTGCGTGCTGAGGGTGTGACAGGTCTGCGTTAGCCAGCAGATCCTCCACACCCAACTCGGTTCAGCGTCTGCCATCTGTCGAGATGGCGCGCGATCGCACCACAGGAGCGCCGTCGTGCGTGTCATAGTCAGCTCTACCCGGCCCCCGTCCGCACCGGAACCACCCGGTGCACCACGACTCGGCCCCATCCATGTCCGCCACGCCGCTCTCCCCGACCTGTCCACCAGCGCCCGCCTGCACCTCGAGGCCCTACCGGTAGGCCTGTTCCCCCAACTCGGATATCGATTCCTGCGGCGCTGGCATGCAAGCTTCGTCGCACGACCCCATGCAGTTGCGTTCGTCGCAGCCGACGCCGACCAGAACATTCTGGGATTTCTCCTCGGAACACTCGATCACCGGGCGCACCTGAGTCAGGTATTGCGCGATCGCCGGACAGTGGTTTCTCTTGCTGCGCACGGATTCATCGCACTGGCAGTGCGGCCACGCCTCGCTGCTCGATTCGTTCGAACCCGAGCCCGGCCGTGGTGCTCAGCCGTGAGCGAACTGCTTTCACTCCGCCCGCCGAAAGCACGTAGAAACCACTCATCCGCCCGGGAACCCGCCGATGCAACGGCAGTGCTGGTCGCCATCGCCGTCGACCCCACACAGCGCGGACATGGGATCGGAGCGCAGCTCACTGTCGCCTTCGAAACCGCTGCGTCCCGATACGGCACACCGACCGCCGAACTCGTTACCGCGGTAGGCGACGACGACTCGGACAGTTCACACGGCTTCTACGACCGACTCGGATGGATACCCGCGCGGGTCTATCTCGACCGGGACGGGTGCCGCATGCAGGTCTATCACCGAGCACTTCCCGCGACTGCGCCCGCATCGAACTCGAACAAGGCAGGAACGACATGACCAGCGCACGACGAACCGTGACGAAACTCGTCGGTTGCACGATACTCGCCGGAGTCCTACTCGCGGGTGTACTTTTTCCTCTCGCCGGAGGCCTGGGATACGCATCGAACCAGGCGTCGAACACCGTCGAAAACGTCTCGTCCGAACTGGTTGAGGGCCTTGTTCCCGGTGTCTCGACCATGGTCGATGCTGCTGGCACCCCGATCGCCTGGCTGTACGAGCAACGCCGCTTCGAGGTGGCGAGCGAGAAGATTTCCAATGAGATGAAACTGGCGATCGTCTCCGTCGAGGACAGACGGTTCGCCGATCATCAAGGCGTGGACTGGCAAGGCACGCTCCGGGCGTTCTTGACCAACACCACAAGCGGACAAGTCGAACAGGGCGCGTCGACCATCAACCAGCAATACGTGAAGAACTACCAACTACTCGTGCTGGCCAAGACCGATTCGGAACGGCGGGCAGCTATCGAAACGACACCGGCCCGCAAGATTCGTGAGATCCGTATGGCGCTCACACTCGATCGACAACTCACCAAGGACGAAATCCTGACCCGATACCTCAACCTGGTTCCCTTCGGTAACGCATCCTTCGGAATTCAGGACGCCGCCCAGACCTACTTCGGCATCGACGCCAGCAAGCTTTCCGCCGTACAGGCGGCCATGCTTGCGGGCATGGTCCAGTCCAGTTCGGCACTGAATCCGTACACGAACGCAGAAGGGGTCACGATACGTCGCAACACCGTTCTCGACACCATGATCGATAACCTTCCCGACCGAGCCGACGAACTTCGGGCAGCCAAGACCCAGCCCTTGGGAGTGCTCCCGGAACCCAACGCACTGCCACGCGGTTGTATCGCCGCCGGCGACCGAGGGTTCTTCTGCGACTACGCCTTGCAGTACCTCGAAGAGGCAGGGATCAGCCGCGAACAAATCGACAAGGGCGGCTACCTGATCAGAACGACCCTCGACCCGGTCGTCCAAGGCTCGGTCAGAACTGCCCTCGTCGGCAACACGAGCCCCGACGTGGATGGTGTCGCGTCGGTGATGAATATCATCGAGCCCGGCCAGGAACAGCATCGCCTCCTCGCGATGGGTAGTAGTCGCATCTACGGGCTCGACGCCGATGCAGCTCAGACCGTACAGCCGCAACCATATTCGCTGGTCGGCAACGGTGCCGGCTCGATCTTCAAAATCTTTACCGCCGCCGCGGCTATGGAAAAAGGGCTAGGCAGCAACAGCGTCTTGCAGGTGCCGCGGCGCGTAGAAGTCAAAGGTCTCGGAAACGGCGGCGCACGCGGATGCCCCGTGGCCACCTACTGCGTCGAGAACACAGGCAACTACCCGGCATCTCTGTCACTGACGGACGCCCTGGCTCAATCTCCGAACACCCCGTTCGTGAAACTACTCGAGACCGTCGGTGTCACACCGACCATCGAGATGGCCGTACGCCTCGGACTACGCTCCTACAACGACCCGGGCACCTCGGGCCAAGGTGAACGCAGCATGACCGATCTTCAGAAAGAGCAAAATCTCGGTTCGTTCACCCTCGGTCCGACGCCCGTCAATCCACTCGAACTCTCCAATGTCGCAGCCACACTCGCATCGTCGGGCGTGTGGTGCCCGCCTACCCCCATCGACTCTATAGTCGACAGCGACGGCAACCCGGTGCCGATGACGCAACAAGGATGCGAACAAGTCGTCGACCCCGGGCTGGCGAACACCTTGGCCAACGCGATGAGCAAGGACGATCAACCTGGGGGCACAGCATCCGGCGCCGCCCAATCTGCCGGATGGTCTCTGCCGATGTCGGGAAAAACCGGGACCACCGAGTCGAACCGATCCTCTGGTTTTCTCGGCTTCACCAATCGCTACGCGGGCGCGGTGTATACCTATGGCGATTCGCCGACGCCGAGTGCCATCTGTTCGTTCCCACTGCGCTCGTGCAATTCGGGCGATTTGTACGGCGGCAATGAACCTGCCCGAACGTGGTACAACGCGATGGGACCGATCGCGAGCAACTTCGGACCCATCACGCTACCCCCGCTGGACCAGAAATATGTTCGCGGTTCGGCCGGGGATCAGGTACCCGACGTGGTCGGGATGACCGAGTCCGCCGCAACATCTCTGTTGCAGAACGCCGGGTTCAAAGTGACGGTCTCCCTCACGTCAAGTCCGAGCGCGAGAGGGACAGCAACCGCGACAGCTCCGTCGGGAGCGGCACTTCCGGGCTCCACCATCACCCTGTACATAAGTGACGGATCCTCGACACCGAGCACCACCACGACGAGCCCATCACCGTCAGATACCCCAGGCCCACGATAAGCCCGGGTGCGCCACCATGATGCTTCGGCGATCCCCACCCGGTGGGGACTGCCACCGCACGCGCTCATCATGAACTCGATTCCCGTCGAGGACCTCGGATCCCGGTTGTGGCGAGCAGAAATCGCTCCGGAATACGGAACATGCGGAGTGCTTCCCTATGTGCCGCCCGCTCCCGCATTCAAAAAACATGATTCGATCGTAACTACATTCTAAGTAAATGACTTTCGATAAAACGGCATCGAAATTCCGCCCCACCGACTAGTAGATCGTTTCGGACATCAGATGGGAGGGTCCTCACGAATTCACGAGCCGTCTGATCGCCTCGGCGGCCTCCCTGATCTTGGCGTCGGATTCGGCGCCCCCTCTTGCGGCGGCATCGACGACACAATGACTGAGATGGTCTTCGAGCAATTCCATAGCTACTGCATGCAGCGCTTTTTTCATCGCCGATATTTGGGTAAGGATGTCAATGCAGCACCTTTCTTCTTCAACCATTCGCTGCAGCCCTCGCGACTGACCCTCAATACGCTTGAGGCGTTTGAGGTACAAGTCCTTTGCGCTGATGTATCCGTGGGTCGCATAGTCACGACGGCCTGGACCAACCGGATTAGTTGTGCCCACGAGATTCCCCTGGTCTCGTCGCCCGTAGTGGGCCAGACGCGAAATCACGTCGTCTCCATGGTGGGCGACAATCGATTGGACCTGCCCTGGCTACGGTGTAGTGCAGCAGTGGCACACACGAAGGCACGTTGAGCAGCATCCCGTCTGTATGGGCGCTTCGCCAACTGCAAGATCTCCGGGTAAGTGACCACACGAGAAGAACTCTCAATCATTCCTGCCACCAGGGCTAGGCAGTACCGCTGCACCCGCCCTGTGTTCAAACTTCCTGCCCACCGCCGGTTGCGCCACCAATGACGCGATGCGCCGTCATCCCGTCGACCCGTGCGTGGGACCAGACCAATTGCACCTCCCTGCCGTATCAGATCAGGGGCTTCGACGGCGAGCATTTCCCTTGCACTAGACCATTGCAGGGGGTGAATTCGCAGCCAGCCAACACCCTCATCTACTATGCATCTTAGTAGATAAGGTACCAGTCGCCCGGAAATGTTGCCATCCCTTCGAATACAGGACGAGACACCCAGATGCCCAATAGTCGTCGTGCGCGAACGTCCCCAATCGTGGGGCTCGTCGGCGCCGCTCTCATCGCCGTTTCTCTTGCGGCTTGTTCGACGCAGGGAAACGACGACAAGGCCGGCCAGTCCATCGTCCCGCCCATACCAGGGGTGGAGCTCACACCCGAACTTGACCATCTGCACGGGTTGCATATCAACGCCGATGGCACCATCTTGGCGGGTACGCATCGCGGACTGTTCGCGATCGGAGATTCGGGCGACACAGTGCGAGTGGGTGATTCCGACGACGATTTGATGGGGTTGGCGGGCGTGGCGGGCAGTGACACGCTCTTTTCCTCAGGGCACCCGGGACCGTCCAGTACCGCAGCCAACCCACTTGGCCTACGCACCAGCAACGACGGCGGCCGAACCTGGACGGATAGCTCGCTCGCGGGACAGGTCGACTTTCATTCTCTGGTTACAGATGGCACGACACTCGTCGGCTTCGACGGGGCCAGAGGTGTCACGGTGTCGAAGGATCAGGGAAAGTCGTGGGAATCCGGCGGTGCCCTGGGTGTGGCGTCCCTCGCTCTCACCGAGAGTGGGACATGGGCTGTCACCTCGTCAGGGCTGCAGTACAGCAGCGACGACGGGCGCACCTTCACAAAGGTCGCTGGAGCGCCGTCCATGGTGCTGATCGCGGGCTCCTCGGATGCACTGTGGGGGGTCGATCAAGATGGATTCGCCTGGCGGAGCAGGGAGGGAAAAGGCTGGGAGAAGCGCGCTAATGTCGGAGCAGTCGAAGCGTTGACTGCGGCGAGTTACGACAGCGCGTACGCGGCGACTTCTCAGTCTCTGTATGCCTTGAACTGACCTGAACATGTCGTTGTTCGTTCGAATGTTCCAGAGCATCACACTTGTGCTCGTTGCGGGAGTCCTTGTGGTTCTGGGCGCCGGCATCGCCAACGCTCACCCCACGCTGCTCTTTACCGAACCTGGCTCGGAGACTGCCGTTTCCGAGCCTCCGCAAGCCATCACCCTGATCTTCAACGAACAAGTCACCGCCGGGACCGATGCGATCAAAGTCCTGGACGGCGCAGGCCGTGAGAGCCCGATGGAGGCAGCAGAGTCGTCCAAAGGTGGCCGTGCAATCACTTCCCGGCTCTCGGATGCTCCGTCGCCGGGCACCTACACCGTCCGGTGGCAAGTGATCGGCGCAGATGGTGACCTCGTCGAGGAAGACTTTCGGTTTGCCGTCGGCCTCGCTTTGACCGACAGCGGCGGTGGCGGTGGCGACGACAGCGCCTCGACCTCGTGGACGGAAACCGTGCTCCGGTGGCTGCTGTTCGTCGGGTTCGCCCTCGCGCTCGGGACACTTGTCGCGGAGAGATTGTCGTCTGTACCGCACGCCGAGAACCCTTCGTTGAAGAAGTTGCGCACCTGGTTTCCGGCCGGCGCTTGTATTGCTTTGGTAGGTGTTGCAGGCCTTATGGTTTCGCTCGCCGCTTCGTCCAGCGTTGCTGCGCTATGGCAAGAACGTGCGGGCATCATCTTGCTCGTAGAGACGTGTGGGCTCATGTTGGCCTTGGCGCTGAAAGCCGCGGGGAGCCCCAGACTTGCGAGCGCAGCCCTTCTGCTGGTCATTGCCGCCGAAGGGCTGCGCTCGCACGCAAACGTCGTCGCTCCCGGATGGGGCGCGTTTCTCACCGCCGTTCATCTCGCGGCAGCGGCAATCTGGGTCGGCGCTTTGCTCCACACGGTTCGCACTGCATTCGCGTGGCGGGGTCAGCATGCCCCGGTTCGGTGGGTCGTGGCCGGTTACACACGACTTGCGCTGTGGACCTTCATCGTCGTCGTGACCACCGGTACGATCTCGGCATTGTTGCTGATCCCCGTTGCCGCAATGTTTTCCACCCCGTACGGGCAACTTCTGACGGTCAAACTACTCTTCGTCATCGCCGCCTCGGGTGTGGCGATATCTGCACGGCGGACGATGCGCAGAACTGAACAAGTGGGCAAACTGCGCAATCAGATTCGTATCGAGAGCATCCTCCTGATCTCCGTGCTCGCCATCAGTGCTGCATTAGTCTCGACGGCGCCTGCCAATTCACCCGCCCAGCCGGGACCACCTGCAGCCATCGGTCCGGTTCTGCCGCTGGGAACATTGGCTGGACAGATTGGGGTGAGCGTCGCCGCCAGCGAAGGGCAGCTGGTGGTTCGACTGTCGACTCCGCGCCGCGTCGACTACTACGCTCAGGAACCGGACCAGGAATACACCTTGATCGGCGCACTGCGGGCGAGCGGGCAGAACACTTCCCTTCCCTTGCGCGGGTGCGGATCCGGATGCTTCGTGGCGCAAGCCGATTGGCCACTGGGTGAAAGCATGCTCACGCTCGAGGCCGCGGCGACAGGGTGGCTGGGCGGGACGGTCAGCATGTTAATTCCATGGCCTGTTCAGTCCGGGGACACCGATCTCGCTCGAGCCGTAGATATCACCCGCACTCAGAAGAATCTGACCTTTTACGAATCGGTGACCAGTGATGCCGCAAACGTCGGACCCGAACCTCAGCAACTAAGTCTGTCCAGCGAGTTCTTCCTCGCCCAGGAGCCGTATGCGGACGGGACTGCGCCCATCGCGGTGCGCTTACCCAGCGCCGGACGGCAACTCCGTCTGGCATTGGGCTATCCGGCTGCGGGTATGAACGTACTGCTCGACCTCGACCAAACTGGACGAATAGTTTCCGAAACACTAAGCGATGCAAAACATCTCATCACCCGCACCTTCGTCTACCCCGAAGTGAACTGATGGGGGAGAACTGACGAGATATTCACGTCCAGTGAACTGTCACCGTGCAATAGGAACGGAAGCTGCGATGATCTCCCCTTACTCGTTCATTCACCCCTGCCAGTTCTGTCGCACCCGCGCACTGGCCGCGCCCAGGCCTTCGAAATTCCTACGGCATACGCAGGGTGACGAACCGGTAGCGGTGGCTCTGGCCTGCAGTCTGTTCAACCACTCATCCCCTGCTGTCGCTTGTCTTGATCACCGCAACCTTCTGATTGCAGGTTCCACCGTCACCTCGCTGGTCCTGCCCGGCGCGCACGACACCACGCTGATCACCGCGACAGTCGTCATCGAGCGCGAAGACAAGGATCATACCGGCACGCGTGAGTGGAGGGTTGCACGTTCCCCTGTTGCCGCAGACGTGCATCGTGCACGACACCTTGCCCCTACACAACCAACTGTCGGCGCTGCGGATACGACAGACGCTCATAGCGGAACTACTGACCATCCGAGTCGACGGCCCCTCCCCAGAAGAATTTTTTGCACAACAACACATTCCAGGAGAAAAATATGATGCTTACACGTGCTGTTTCCACACGTATCGCAGTCTCAGCGGGGTCTGCCGCCGGTCTGATGCTGATCGCCGGCTGCGGCGGCCATGACATGAGCCAAATGTCGAGCAACGACAGCGGAAACATGTCCAACTCCTCCGCGGCCTCGCAGCCCAACGGCGCCAACAGCGCGGATATGCAGTTCGTCGCGATGATGTATCCACATCACGCACAGGCCGTCGAGATTGCAAAGATGGTTGACAGTCGCACCACCAATCCTCGAATACTCGAACTCGCCGCTTCGATCCAAACCGCTCGCGGGCCCGAAATGGATCAGATTGCAGCGCTCATCGAACAATGGGGTCAACCTACGTCCGACGCCACCTCCCCTGTGGACTCCATGGATGGAATGGACCACGGCGGGGTTGATTCAGGAATGATGTCCCAGCAGCAGATCGCTCAATTGGAGGGGCTGCGCGATGGGGACTTCGACACCGCGTGGCTGAAGATGATGATCGAACATCACTCCGGCGCGATCGCGACGGCCCAATCGGAACTATCCGATGGCGACAACGCCGACGCCAAGCAATTGGCTACCGATATCATCGCCGCACAGCAGTCCGAGATCACCGCGATGCAAGCACTTTTGCAACAGAACTGATCCGGAAACTGGCGAGTGGCTAGGCCTGTCCGTCGAAGCCTCTCTTCTCGTTGTCCGCTCTGATCTTCCATCTGATTACTTGCGTCCCTTGCGAATCACTGTCTTCGTCGGCGCTCCCCACCCACTGACGTGAAGGAACAATTATGGCCTCAACACGGCATACAGGGTTAGTCGTCCTTGTCCTTATGGTCGCAACGCTGACAGGATGCACCTCCACAGCACCGCAGTCCGCACCGAGTGACACGGGTGCGCCCGCCGAGAACGACTCTCCTGTCTCCGCGCTGGTGATGACTCCTTCCGGGGGGACAGATACCGTCAACCCCCTTGATCCGGTCACGGTGGAATCTGTTGGCGGGAGGCTCGACTCGGTAGTGCTCACCGAAGTGGGCGGGGCTGTGGTCGATGGCATCTTCACCCCTGACCGGCAGGTGTGGAAACCCGGCGCGTCCTTGGACTACGGGAAGACCTACACGATGACAGCGTCAGCCACCCAAAACGATGGCTCACGTCTCGATCAGTCCAGCACCTTCTCCACAGTCAAGCCGCGGAACCTGACCAAACCATCCTTCGTGACGGCCGGGGGTAACCTCCTCACAGATGGTGGCACTTTCGGGGTAGGGATCGTTATTGTCACGCATTTCGACGAGCCGATCCTCGATCGTGCAGCGGCGGAGAAAAGCCTGACTGTGCAAACGTCGGTGCCGCTCGAAGGCTCGTGGTACTGGGTGGATGACCAGAATGTTCACTGGCGACCTCGTGCGTACTATCCCCCCGGCACCGAGGTCACGGTCCGGGCTGCGGTCTTCGGCGTCCCGCTCGGTGGCGGACTGTTCGGACAGGAAGACGCCACGACTGCATTCACCATCGGCGACTCGCATATCGCCGTCGCCGACGATACGACCAAGCAAGTGACGGTCACGAGCAACGGCAAAACTGTGCGCACTATGCCGACATCGATGGGCATGGGAGGAACCGAGCTCGTCAACGGCCAAACGATCTCCTTCTGGACCCAACCAGGCATTTACACCGTCCTCGATCAGGCCAACCCCGTGATCATGGACTCGTCGACCTACGGACTTCCCGTCAATTCCCGGCTGGGGTACAAGGAAAAAATCAACTACGCCACCCGAATAAGCACCGACGGAATTTACCTTCACGAACTCGAAGACACAGTCTGGGCGCAAGGCAATACCAATGTTTCACACGGCTGCTTGAACCTCAGTCGCGCCAATGCTCAATGGTTCTATGATTTTTCGCTTCCCGGAGATGTCGTGGAGATACGCAATACCGGCGGCGCCCCTCTCGAATTGTGGCAGAACGGCGACTGGAGTGTGCCGTGGGACCGATGGTCGGAAGGCAGCGCGCTGTAAGACCTGTCGCCCTGCCGGCAAACGATGCTGAATCGCAAACAGAAGCTCCGCGCGAGACGTTCTCCCGTAGTCGACGCGAAAGTGCTGGATAAACCTTTTGACACTGTCAGAGCTGACAGGGGTTCGGCAGATCGTCACGGGAGGAGGTCGCCAGACACCGCCGCCGTATCGGGGCGGCGACGGGAAGCAGAACAGATAGTATTTCTACAGGGCTTCGGTTCGCCGTCTCGGCAACCTCCAGCGTGCAGAGTCGACACGACACCCTCATCGAGCGGTCCCACATCACTGTGACCGACGAATCACCGACAGCGCTGGTTGGGCCCCGTACGAAAGCGACGGAGGTTGCAGGTTGGGCACTCGCACGGTGCGGTGACGAATGCAGCTCTACGAGGAGGAAAAATGCAAGGTCTGGGAGAGCTCGAGGCGCTGGTGATGGATGTGCTGTGGCGCTCCACCGAACCGGTCCGTGTGCGCGACGTCATCGACGGCCTCGATGACGACCGTGAACCGGCGTACACGACGGTGATGACCGTCATGGACAATCTTCATCGCAAAGGTTGGGTGCATCGTCAGCGAAACGGGCGCGCGTACTGGTACGAAGCCACGCGAAGCCGCGAGGAAGCGGCAGCTGACGGGTTGCGCGCACTTCTCGAATCCACCGGAGACCCGACCGGGGTCCTGTTGCATTTTGTTCGCGGGACATCCGACGTCGAATCGAAGATCCTGGCGCGTGGATTGCGTGAACGAGGCAAGAAGTGACAGCCGTCCTCGCGTGGGCGGTCGGTGGCCTTCTCGTTGCCGCACTCTCCCCGCTGTTCCTCGGATCGATGATGCGTCGCGGCGTTGATCCGCATGTCGTCCTCGTCTTGTGGGGCGCTCTGGCACTCGGAACTGTAGTGAGTATCAGTGTCCCGGTGATCTTGAGCCTTTTACCCAGTCACGGTGGTGTCTCGTCGCTGATCGAATTCGCCCACAGCTGTTGGCTCGCCCTTCACGACGACGCGCCGGCCAGGCTCGAGACGGCGGTGGGTGTACTCGGTGGGTCAGCCCTGGTCATCGGGGCGGTGCGAGGCACCGTCCATCTGTTCAGCTTCTCCCGCACTCGCCGCGAGCTACACCAGCAGCACCTCGGGTTGCTGCGCATTCTGGGGGGTGCACGGTCCTCGTCACTGCTCTGGCTCCCGGTTTCTGTGCCCTTCGCCTACAGTATCGCTGGGCGCCCCGCGCTTGTAGTTGCGAGCGACGGATTGAGAGATCAACTCGACACCGAGGCTCTTGCTGCAGTACTCGCACATGAACGAGCACACATCACGGGGCGGCACCATCTGCTCGTCAGCGCAGCTCAAACGCTCGCCTACGCGTTTCCGTGGCTTCCGATCATGCGATCTTCGCCCCCATTGGTCCGTGCGTTGGTGGAAATCGAAGCCGACTCCCGAGCCGTTCGTCAGCATGGGCGCGAATCCGTGCACCGCGCACTCTGCAGTATGACACCTCACGAGGTGCCCGTGGCGGCTCTGGGAATAGCGCAGGATTGCCTGGCGTTGCGACTTGATCGTCTGTCCTCCCACCGCACCCACCACCCGGCGCCCATTCGCTACCTCCGCACCCTTGCTGCCTGCGGAACGGCGATCGTCCTACCTGCGGCGCCTCTTCTGGCGCTACTGGGTGCGATGGCGATGGCTTCATGCGCAGCAGGTGCTTGAAACAGTGCGAAACCGGGTCGTGGACGAACAAGGAGTCCGGCCCGCAGGGGGCCAGTGCTCAAGGCCGGTTCACCCCCTCCTCGAACTGAACCGGCCTCATGCACCGAACGCGGCGCCAATCGAATTGGCCAGATCCCGCGCGAAACTTGATTCGTGGCCATCCCAATTTTCGTGAGACTCACCTTCTGCGCACGTGGCATCGGCAGAAAAGCGCAAAAGGCTACTACTCTGGGTCACGATCACACCACGCCCAGCAGAATCGTCGCGACGATGACAATTCCGCATGCCGCGCTGGTCAGAAGCCGCCCGCGCCGTGTATGAGGGTCCGCACGATAGGGGAACAACCCTTGACGGACCCACGTGTAGATAGCCGCGGCGACAACGAATACTGCTCCGTCATAGGGCGTTTCGGTGCCGTAGAGGACGAAAATCAGTGTCGCGAGGCCGATGATCAAGCCTGCGAACGCTTCGATCAGTTGCACGGGGATTCGGCGCACCGCGAGAGTCCGGTCCGAAGCCCACATTCCCCATCTCGACCTGGTAGGTCGACCCGAACAGCATCCTGTCAAAAAGCATCCCGGGCGCCCGATCGCAATCCCGAGAAACAACCCGGGCGTTGTCATGTCCAGTAACACACCGACGCCCAGACCGAAGGCTGCTCCGCCGAGCACCAATACCGCGAGCGACACCACCAAAAATCCTTGTATGCATGCGCCGGCAGAGACGAATTTTCGAAGGCTCTGGCGGTGAAGTGCCAAGTACCAGAGCTTCGCACCCACGTAGCCGAGAAGGCAGCCGAGGATCGAAATGAGAACTGCCGCAGTGGCGTTCTCGCTCATACGGGTCAAGAGCAGTGCCTGCATGACGATGGCGAACACTGCACCCAAACCGACCAACAGCGGCCACGTCCAGAGTCGCACGCCGGGCCCGTGCACCAATGGCGCTGCGGTAGTCCAGGCCGTGGCGGTCTGCGGAGCTGCGATGTCGAACTGCCCGGTGGTGTCGTCCGGAGTTTCGATGCGCTCGGCACTGACAGTCCAACTACCAGTGGCGATTCCGCGGATTCTCGCAGTCACCGCGAAGCGTTCCCCCGCTGGAACACCGTTGACGTGGGTGACCCTCTCGAAACGTTCCGGTTCGCTGCCCGGGCTGTTGCGGGCTCCTCGGAACAGAATCGACAGATCGGAAGTAACCTCGGGCGATTCTCCCCAGTACGTTGCTGCGAGCCCCTGTGGTTCTATCTGCGTGAACGCTTCAGCGCACCCACCGCCGGGCGCAGCGAGTTCCGTTGCAGCGGTCGACTCGTCGTCACCCAATGGCCGGGCAACGCGTTCAGTGCCCGATGGCTTGGTGGGCATCGCCTTTTCGGCGATGGCCGGCGCCGGCGGTGCTTGAGCCAAGGCCGAGGCTGGCGTCGGCGCTGCTTTACTCAGATACGCCGCTGCGGCCGCTGCGGCCAGTTCTTCCACGGCACTACCGGCCGGACTGGGCCTAGCACGGGGTGTTGTGCCGACTTCGTCGTGCGGTCGTGAAGTGGGGTTCCGCTTCGGTGACGTGGCGCGTCGGGCTCGACTCTGCGTCGTAGACCGCTGTTTCGCGCGGGTTTTGGTTGATTTTTTGCTCACCGTCGCCCCAATCTCTCGGTTGGCGCGGATGCCCACCGAACTACTAAGGTCGATAGTAGCTGAACTACGAACCTGGATAGTAGGTAGAGGTCGAGCGCGAACGCGCGGGTGGGCACTGCGGCGAGACGAGGCGCTTCGAGGCCGAGCCGAGGAATATGGGAATTCCATGGTGCCGCAACGATCTTGGGCACACTCAAGAAGGACCTGGAAAGGACATCGAACGTCAACCGGCAATCGCGCGGACAGTGTAGTAGTTTGCGAGACTGGATAGGCTCCTTGTTCACCATGTTCGGAGACCGGGCACGGACTACTGGGTACGACTGCGGCAGACCCGGCGGCTGATGCGGGACTGGGCGTAGGGATCGCACTACGTTGCAGCAAGGGTGTGCAAAGTATCGAAGCGAACAATCACATCTAAGGGATCTGCAAAATGGAAGCTGACGCGATGCGCAACCACCGCCTGGTGGATTTGCCGACCAATGGCGCGGTGTTCGAAACCTCTCGGCCGGTACGGACGGGAGATATCGACGTCTCCGGGACGGTGCGACTCGATGGCGTTGCACGTTATCTGCAGGACATCGGTTTCGACGATCTCGATGCGAGCGGCGCAGCGGCTGCCCACCCGGTGTGGGTCGTGCGCCGCACAGTCATCGATGTCATTCGTCCGGTCAGCTGGCCGGCTCGTGTGCGCATGCGCAGATGGTGCTCGGGGTTGTCGAGCAGGTGGTGCACGATGCGTGTCCGCATCGAATCCGACGGCGGCGGCTTGATCGAGACCGAAGGATTCTGGATAAATCTCAATCCGGTCAACGGGATGCCTTCCAGGATCGAAGAGAGTTTCATGGCCGGACTCGGTTCGACCGCCAACGATCACCGATTGAAGTGGAAACCCTGGCACACCGCTCATCCGGGCGATGGGGAGGAAACGACATTCGTCTTACGATCGAGCGATATCGATCCGTTCAACCACGTCAACAACGCCACGTATTGGCAGCCTGTCGAAGACCTGATCAGAGATTGGGCCGGACCCCGAAATCCACTCCCCTACCGAGCGATTCTCGAATATCGCTCTCCCATCACCGCGGGAAACGACGTGACCGTGCGGTATCACAGTTCAGGGGAGAGCCTGAGTAGTTGGTTCCTGGTCTCGGGTTCGGTGTGCGCGAGTGCCTACGTCACAGCGATCGAAGTGTAAGTCCCCGGGCCGGGTCACCTCTGCGCTCTGGTCTCTTGAATCGTCATTGATCGGTTCACCTCACGAGTTCTTGACCAGGTGTGCCGGTAGCGGCGGGGTGAGTGGGTGTTCCCGGAGCGTTTCCATTACCTCGAATGTCGCGTCGAATGTCACGCATCGACAGTTCCCCGGCAGTCGATGTGCCGCCCTTTCGGACGATGTACTGGCAACGCGATAACGAAGGTGGTGCCTTGCCCGGCTCCGTCACTCGCGGCGGTGATCTGTCCACCGTGTGCTTCGACGAGTGCTTTCGCGATGGACAGTCCGATCCCTGCCCCTCCGTGAGCACGATCGCGTGCTGCGTCGGCGCGATAGAAACGCTCGAACAGATAGGGGAGGTGCTCGGCGGCGACTCCATCGCCTTCGTCGGTGAGTGTGAGGATGAACCGATCCCCTTTCACCCGTCCCCGCACCTTCACTGTGCTCTGTGATCGACTGTGGCGCAGTGCGTTGTCGAGCAGATTGCTCAACACTTGCCCTATGCGCTCCGGGTCCAGCCACACCGACGGCAGATTTCCGGGGACGTCCACGCTCAGAATGACTGCTTTCGTGTCGTATCGTTCTTCGTGCGCCGCTACCGCTGAGCTCACCAGTACCTCAGGTCTGGTCCATGTCGGTTCGATTGCAGCTCGATTCGTCTCGGCATCGGACAGCGCCGAGACGTCGCCGGAAAACCGTGCCAGACGTCGGGTCTGATCTCTGAGCATCGCAATGGTGTGATCATCGAGAGCTTCCACTCCGTCTTCGAGCGCTTCCATGAATGCTTCGAGAACAGCTACCGGCGTCCGGATCTCGTGCGCGAGATCTGCCAGCAACCGTCGACGCATCGACTCGGCAGACTCGAGACGGACCGCCATTTCGTTGAAGGCCGTCGCAAGTGCGTCGAAGTCGTCACCGAGCTGCGGCGGCGGGACTCTGGCCGCGTAGTTTCCCGCCGAGACTGCCGTGGCGGCAGTTGACACCGCAGTCACCGACCGCTGCAGCCGACGACTGAGATACCAGGTCACAGCCAGCGCGCACAACGCAGCTGCGCCGATCGCCACGGACAACGAGACCGCAGTTGCCGAGCGATATGCCTGCTCGGCATGCATTTGCTCCTCAGACATCGGAGGCACGCCCGCGCGGCGCAGATGCTCGCGGAACAAACTCGGACCGACAGTGACTGCAACGACCCATGAGGTGGCCGCTCCTGCCACCAAGACCAGCGTTTGGGCCATCAACAAACGCACGCCGACACCGAGTCCTCGGCGGGTACGCCCCTGATGAGACGAAAGTTCTTCCAGGGTAGTCATTTTCCGGAACCCATTCGGTACCCGATGCCGCGCACGGTATTGACATACAAAGGCGCGGCGGGATCATCGCCGAGTTTGCGGCGCAGATGACCGATATGAACATCGACAAGATGTTCGTTCCCCGTCCACGCAGGACCCCACACTGCTTCGATCAGTTGCCGACGGCTGAACGCCATCCCCGGCCGAGCGGCCAATGCCGCCAACACGTCGAATTCCGTCCGAGTCAGCAGAACCGGTTTCTCGGCGACCGAGACCTCTCGCCCGGCAACGTCGATCCTGAGCACCCCGAACGTCATTGGCGGACTCTCCTCGTCTCGGGTTACCGCTCTCGCAGTTGTACCGTGCGCGACTCCGCTGCGGGGTCTGCGCATCATCGCGCGGATCCTCGCTACCAACTCTCGGGGGCTGAACGGCTTGCTCATGTAATCATCGGCACCGACAGAAAGCCCGACGATGGTGTCCACTTCCTCACTGCGAGCAGTCAGCATCACCACGTATGCATCCGAAAATGTACGAAGTTCCCGGCATACCTCGATGCCGTCGATACCGGGCAACCCGAGATCGAGGACCACCACATCAGGATCGACCTCACGTGCCAGGGCGAGAGCGTCGAAACCGTTGTAGGCCACACTCACCTCGAATGACTCTCGTTCGAGGTAACTCGAGATGATCGAGGCCAGTGGGCGTTCGTCGTCGACGACCAGTGCCCGAAAACCTGCGTACCCGTCGGTTGACCGTGTTGACGTACTGTCCATGCCACCATCGTGGACTGCTCAGTCGCCGCTGCGCACGCGATACACGGTATGCGGTCACCTCTTCAGCGAATCTTCATAGAAAGCACACCGATCCCAGAGGGTTCGGCGAGCACTGTCGAAGGTGAGGAGAGTGAACGGACATGATGTGGTGGAGCGAGAATTCGGGTTATGGAATGGGTTGGGTCAGCTGGATTCTGATGGCGCTGGCGATGATCGCATTTTGGGGGTTGGTCATTGCGGCCCTACTTGCTTTGTTTCGTCCCAGGCGCAGTACCCGCAGCGAACTCCGTGGTACGAATGCGCAGCATCTGTTGGATGAGCGCTACGCCCGCGGCGAGATCGACGATGACGAGTATCGCTCCCGCAGTGAAGCTTTGGATCGATCCTCTCGTCGACACGAGAGTCGTTGACCTCTGCCGCACGCGCGCCCCGGGCTCGGTGGCGTATCAGTTCCGTTTCTCCACAACGACTAGACAAGGACAATCACAATCATGGCTATTGCGCCGTTCACAGGATCGGCTTTCAGTCGACGTACGTTTCTCGCCGCCACGGCGGCGGGGGCGGGTGGCCTGGCGTTGACCGCATGCACCACCAGCGGATCGTCCAACCCGAACCCCCCGCCGTTCGACAAGAATGCCATCACGTCCGCTGAGGCAGCGCGCCCGCATACCGGTCGCACCGTGGACTACACGCTCAATCCGCAGGGTGCCGATATCGATCTCGGCGGCATCACGGTGCGCACTCTGGCATACGGCGACAGTGTTCCCGGTCCGTTGATTCGCGCGAATGTCGGTGACGAGTTGGCGATCACCGTCAACAACGGACTCGATCATCAGACATCGGTGCATTGGCACGGCATCGCGCTTCGCAACGACATGGACGGCGCCATGCCGGCAAGCCCGAACATCGAATCGGGGCAGAACTTCACATACCGGTTCTCAGTACCTCATTCGGGAACGTATTGGGCTCACCCGCATGTCGGTCTCGACACCGACTACGGCCTGTATCTCCCCATCGTCGTCGACGACCCCCGCGAGCCCGTCGACTACGACGCCGAATGGATCGTGGTTCTCGACGACTGGACGGATGGAGTCGGCACGAGTCCGCAACAGATCCTCTCCGACCTTCAGTCCGGAAACGGCATGGGTTCGATGGGCGGATCCGGGATGGGCAACATGCCTGGCATGGGTGGAATGAACCACGGGTCGGCCGAAACCACGCTGCCCGCCACCTCGGGTGGCCCTAACTCGGTAGAATCAAGCGCTCTGCTCGGTGGGGACGCGGGTGACGTCAGCTATCCGTACTATCTGATCAACGGGCGGATAGCTTCTGCACCGACAACTTTCTCGGCCGCTCCCGGTCAGCGTGTGCGTATTCGCATCATCAACGCGGGTGCGGATACCGCTTTTCGAGTCGCCCTTGCCGATCACGTGATGTCCGTGACCCATACGGACGGTTTTCCGGTCGTACCGACAGAAGTCGATGCGCTTCTCCTCGGCATGGGTGAGCGCTACGACGTGATCGTCACGGTCAAGGACGGTGTATTCCCGCTCGTCGCCGCGGCCGAGGGTAAGAACGCTCAGGCTCGGACGCTGCTGCGTACAGGCTCGGGCGCTGCGCCCGACGCGTCGTTCCTCCCTCGGGAATTGGCAGGTCGAGTGGGCACGGTCGAGTCGTTCACTGCAGCCGAAAGTGTCGTTCTGCCGCGAAGCGATGGCACCGGTGTCGATCTCGTGGCAGACCTCGGGGGGGACATGATGAGCTACCAATGGACGATCAACGGTCGGAACTACGACCAAACCGAACCTCTGACCGTCAAAGAAGGGGACCGAGCCCGGCTCACGTTCACCAACATGACGATGATGTGGCATCCCATGCATCTGCACGGGCATACGTTCCAAGTGGTCAAAGGTGACGGCGGTGTCGGCCCTCGTAAGGACACAGTCATCGTTCGTCCGATGGAATCTGTCGCTGTCGATCTCATCGCCGACAACCCGGGCGACTGGATGCTCCACTGCCACAACGGATATCACCAGGAGTCGGGTATGATGACCCGCTTGGGCTACATCGTCTGACACGTGGAGACGTCCGAACACACGATCACACCAGCACGGGAGGCGCGACCTGATTGGGCCGGCATCTCATTCGATGCCTCTTCCTACCCCGTTCGGCGAGGTGAGATTGTGGCCGCCCCGGCATCGGGTCAGCGTCCCGGAATCCCCGGCCTCTGCCCTGCCGCTGGACTGGGATCGAAATCCCGCGAACGGCGCAACTGCCCATGGCTCCGGTGTACACCTGGCGACACTCCACGGGCGCTCGAAATTCGACGTTCTCTGCGCGGGCGAATACACGAGGGAGAATCCGACCAAATGTCCGACGGAAGTAGTCGAGGCGCAGCCTTGACTCACCTTCTCCTAACGCGAGTATAGTAGAAACAGGTACCCCCCTGGGGTACCAGACGGGAAGGGAATCATGAGCGGTCAGACTAACTCGCAGCCGAATCTACTCGATAAGACGCAACGCGGCTGTGGATGCAACTCGACGAAGAAATCACCCACGACATCCGCGCCCACCCCTACGGAGGACATCATGTCTGCAACCAACAACACGTTCGCGGTCACCGGCCTCACCTGCGGGCATTGCGTCGGCGCCGTCACGGACGAGCTGCGCGCCCTCCCCGGAGTGAGCGAGGTCGAGATCGATCTCGTCGCCGGAGGAGTCTCCACCGTGACCGTCACAGCTTCAGCGCCACTGACCGAGGAACAAGTAACTGCCGCGCTCGACGAAGCCGGCAACTATCATCTCGCGAACATCTGACCGGGCGCCCACACCGCCAGCGTAGGCAGGTCAGGAGAGGTACATCTGATGAGCACCCTGGACAACACGACCGTCGCTGCCGAGTCCGCACACAGTGTCGAACTGGTCATCGGCGGCATGACCTGCGCCTCCTGCGCCGCGCGAATCGAAAAGAAGCTCAACAAGATCGACGGCGTCACCGCGACAGTGAACTACGCGACCGAAAAGGCGAAGGTCGATTTCACGGGTGCGGTAGCACCTGAAGACTTGATCTCCACCGTCGAGGCAACGGGATACACCGCCACCTTGCCTGCCCCCAAGGGCTCGTCCGGGGAGGTCGGCACTACCGACGGGGTGGACGCCCGAATCCAGGACGAGGCTTCGCAACTGCGGACCCGACTGCTCGTCTCGCTCGCATTGACTGTGCCTGTGGTCGCATTGTCGATGATCCCGCCATTGCAGTTCACGAACTGGCAGTGGCTGGCCTTGACGCTCGCATCTCCCGTCGTCGTCTGGGGCGCACTCCCCTTCCACCGCGCTGCACTGACGAATGCCCGACACGGCGCGGCAACAATGGACACTCTGATCTCGGTGGGGGTGTCGGCGGCCTACCTGTGGTCACTGTGGGCGTTGTTCTTCGGTCATGCCGGAATGGCCGGCATGAAGATGGAGTTCAGCCTGTTCCCACAGCAGGAGGGCGGAGCGGACCACATCTATCTGGAAGTCGCTGCTGCGGTCACCGTCTTCATACTGGCGGGGCGATATTTCGAAGCCCGCGCCAAGAAGCAGTCGGGTGCAGCCCTACGCGCACTGATGGACATGGGAGCCAAAGACGTAGCGGTGTTGAGGGAACACACCGAGATCCGAATTCCCACCGAACAATTGGTGGTCGGTGACATCTTCGTCGTACGCCCCGGCGAAAAGATCGCGACCGACGGCATCGTCACCGACGGCACATCTGCGGTGGACGCCTCCATGCTGACCGGCGAATCCGTGCCAGTCGAAGTGCGCCCTGGCGACGCCGTTGTCGGCGCCACCGTCAACGCTGGAGGGCGACTCCTCGTTCGAGCAACTCGTATCGGCGCCGACACTCAGCTCGCTCAGATGGCACGACTGGTCGAAGATGCACAGAACGGCAAGGCTCAGGTCCAACGTCTCGCCGACCGCATCTCCGGAATCTTCGTCCCGGTCGTCATCGTTCTCTCACTGATGACGTTGGGTGCGTGGCTTTTGACCGGTCACTCGATGGTGACGGCGTTCACCGCCGCCGTTGCCGTGCTGATCATCGCGTGCCCCTGTGCATTGGGGTTGGCAACACCGACGGCGCTGATGGTCGGAACGGGCCGCGGCGCCCAGTTGGGGATTCTCATCAAAGGCCCCCAGGTTCTCGAATCCACCCGTCAGGTCGACACCATCGTGCTCGACAAGACCGGGACCGTCACCACCGGGCGCATGAGTGTCGATTCGACAGTCGGCGCAGATGGCGAGAATATCGACGAATTACTTTTTGTCGCAGGAGCGTTGGAGGACGGCTCCGAACACCCGATCGCGCAGGCCATCACTCTTGCAGCTCGGGCTGACGGCCGGCCGTTGCCGAGAATCGAAGGTTTCTCCAACCACGACGGCCGAGGCGTCTCCGGTGTCGTAGACGGCCGAGCCGTTGCTATAGGTCGGCGAACCTGGTTAGAGCAGGACTGGTCTCTCGTCGCACCCAAGAATCTGGAAGTGGCCGCACACGACGCGGAAGCCGACGGAAAGTCCCCGGTGTGGGTTGCGTGGGACGGTTCGATCCGCGGAATCGTGGTCGTTTCGGACACTGTCAAGGACACCTCGAAAGAGGCCATCACTGCATTCCGAACCTTGGGACTACGTCCCATCCTGTTGACCGGCGATAATGCTCGCGCCGCCGTCGCCGTCGCAAAACAAGTGGGGATCGAAGCCGCCGATGTCATCGCCGAAGTCTTGCCCGCGGACAAAGTAAGCGCCGTCAAAGACCTCCAAAGCCGTGGGTATACAGTCGCTATGGTCGGTGACGGTGTCAACGACGCCGCTGCTCTGGCACAAGCAGACTTAGGTCTGGCCATGGGCACCGGCAGCGATGTCGCCATCGAAGCCTCCGATCTCACCCTTGTCCGAGGCGACCTGCGCTCCGCCGCAGATGCGATCCGTCTGTCGCGCTCGACGTTGAAAACCATCAAAGGGAACCTTTTCTGGGCCTTCGCCTACAACGTGGCGGCGTTGCCTCTGGCGGCGCTGGGGTTGTTGAACCCGCTGATCGCCGGCGCTGCCATGGCTTTCAGCTCCATCTTCGTCGTCACGAACAGTTTGCGCCTACGACGATTCACCAGTCATGCCACAAGCTCCGATCACTGATTTGATCCCGAATTCGACTGCCCCGATGACCTTCCGTCTGCCCTGAACTCTTCGGACGCGATGTGCGGGAGAGGTCCCACTGTCCACCCGCAACGAATCCAAAGGTTTCACTTCACGACGACCACCATCACGGACGAGGGCAGTCGTCGACTGCTTGGGACACCATGGTCCTTCATCGAATCTTCACCAAACATCTAACCAAGGCATATCCGCCACCGGCAGGCTCAGTATTGAGACACACGTGGACCCCACAACATCACGCCCCAGAGGTGCCGACGATCTGCCACAACACGGGAACATGCCACCGAGGTATCCGCACAGTCGCTGCCGCAAGAATGGCGGTCACAACGAGAGGGCGCAGAGATGAATCGAACCACCGTTCTCGAAGTACAAGGATTGCAGTGGGCGACATCGAAAGCCGCAGTCGAATCAACTCTCCTTCGCCGACGTGGCGTCGTCTCTGCTGAGGCCAACGTCCTCAACCAAACTGCCACGGTCACCTACGACCCGGCTGCAACCTCGATACCCGAACTGTCCCAATGGATCCGGGACTGCGGCTATCACTGCGCAGGGCGATCAGTGCCCTCCCACAGCTGCGACCCCCTCTCCGAACCAAACGACAGCACCAGCGCCACGCCCTCTGAATACCACGTTCATTCAGACCACGCCGACACATCAACCGACGCACCGGTCGAACACCCCGGCGAATCTCCTCACGGCGAACACACAGCGCACGAACCACATGCTCAACACTCTGCACAGGACATGATGGGGCACGGAGGCGCCCACGCCGGAATGTCGATGGACGACATGGTCCGGGACATGCGAAATCGCTTTCTCGTCGCTCTCGTTCTGTCCATTCCGATCATGCTGTGGTCCCCGATGGGGCGCGACATGTTCGGATTCACAGTTCCCGCCCCGTTCGGACTCCGCGACGACGTATTCACCCTGATACTGAGCTTGCCAGTGGTGTTCTACTCGGCCTGGATCTTTTTCGACGGCGCTTATCGGGCTCTGAAGGCCCGCACCCTCGACATGATGGTCCTCGTTGCCGTCGCCGTCGGGGCGGGTTGGCTCTACAGCGTCGCCGTCACCTTCACCGGCGGCGGCGAGGTCTTCTACGAGGCCGCGTCGGTGCTGACGGCTTTCGTCCTGCTCGGACATTGGTTCGAGATGCGAGCCAGAGGTGGAGCCAACGACGCGATTCGCACACTGCTCGAACTGACCCCGCCATTGGCAATCGTGTTGAGAGACGGCGAACCCGTCGAAGTTCCCACCGCCGACGTTGTCGTCGGAGACCTGTTACTGATCCGACCAGGCGGCAAAGTCCCTGTCGATGGAACGGTCGAGAGCGGAACTTCCGAAGTCGACGAGTCAATGGTGACCGGGGAAAGCCTTCCCGTATCCAAAGAACCGGGATCCGCAGTCATCGGGGCTTCCATCAACACGACGGGCACACTTCGCGTCCGAGCAACCAAAGTCGGTGCCGACACCGCCCTGTCCCAAATAGTGGCGTTGGTCCAGGAAGCGCAGAACTCGAAAGCGCCGGGGCAACGGTTCGCTGATCGGGCCGCGTTCTGGCTCGTCCTTGTTGCTCTGATCGGCGGCACCGGCACCTTCCTTGTCTGGTGGGCGGCGGGTGCAGGAGTGCAGACCGCGCTTCTGTTCGCAATCACCGTCGTTGTCATCACCTGCCCCGACGCTCTCGGTTTGGCCACGCCCACCGCCATCATGGTCGGCACCGGACTCGGAGCTCAACGAGGAGTGTTGTTCAAAAATGCCACCGCGCTGGAATCCTCGGCGCGCATCGAGACGGTAGTGATGGACAAGACCGGCACCCTCACCAAAGGCGAACCCGAAGTCACCGACGTCGTCGTCGACGGTATCGGCACCGATGAACTCCTTTCCCTTGTGGCCGCGGTCGAACGCGAGTCCGAACACCCCCTCGCCGGCGCGATCGTCCGCTACGCGGCCGAACGCGGCGCCCCGGAAGTTCCACTCACAAATTTCCGTAATGTGCCAGGTCACGGTGCGGCTGCGGAGGTGGACGGTCGTCGAGTGGCGGTAGGCAACCGCAAACTGATGATCGCCGAAAACGTCGACTTCGGCACATTGATGGGCACACGCGACGACCTCGCAGCCAGCGGGCGAACAGCAGTACTCGTCGCCGTCGACGGACACGGCGTCGGGGTGATCGCACTCGCCGACGCTGTCCGAGAGACTTCCGCCGCCGCAGTGGCGGCGCTGCACGACTTGGGCGTCGAAGTCGTCATGCTCAGCGGCGACAACGAAGCCACCGCACAGCGCATCGCGGGCCAGCTCGGTATCGATACCGTCATCGCGGAAGTGCTCCCCGGCGACAAAGCCGCCAAGATCGTCGAGCTGCAAAATGCCGGCAAAAAAGTTGCAATGGTCGGGGACGGAGTCAACGATGCTCCCGCGCTCGCACAAGCGGACCTCGGTATCGCCATCGGCGCAGGTACCGACGTCGCAATCGAAACAGCGGACCTCGTGCTGATGCGGTCGGACCCACTCGACGTACCGGTCGCACTACAAATCGGGCGAGGCACCCTCCGCAAGATGCGACAGAACCTCGGATGGGCCGTCGGGTACAACGTCATCGCCCTCCCCATCGCCGCTGGAGTCTTCGAACCCTCCCTCGGACTTGTACTTCGCCCAGAGATCGCAGCGCTGTCGATGTCCGGGTCCAGCTTCATCGTCGCCGTCAACGCACTACTGCTGAAGCGACTACGACTCCCTTCTCCCCCGGATCAACACCGGCCTTCACCAAGCACTACCCCGAAGACGACCTCACAGAACGCCTCATGACCGGACAACCGATCTCCCAACGAAAGGGTTTCCCCGATATGAAGAAGATCCTCGCAATCAGCGCTGCAGCAACTGCGGCACTATTCGTCCTCACCGCATGTAACAGTTCCAATTCCGATGGAACCACCTCCACACCGATGTCAATGAGTGTCGAGTCCAGTAGCTCGGCGGACGCGAGCACTCATAATCAGGCAGATGTGACATTTGCCGAGCAGATGATCCCGCATCACAGTCAAGCCGTCGAGATGAGCGACATGCTCCTCTCCAAAGACGGTATCGACCCCCGAGTGACAGCGTTGGCTGAACAGATCAAAGCGGCGCAGGGCCCAGAAATCGAGCAGCTGCAGGCCTGGTTGACCAGCTGGGGACAGAGTTCGTCCTCCTCTGGCATGGATATGCCGACCACCTCTCACAACATGGAAGGCATGACACCCTCCAGCAGCATGAACATGCCGATGCCCTCCACCAGTATGAACATGCCCATGCCCTCCGAAAGCATGGGAACGATGCCCGGCATGGAGGGGATGATGTCCGCCGAGGACATGACTGCACTGCAGAATGCGCAGGGAACAGATGCCGCGAAACTGTTCCTCACACAGATGATCGACCATCACCGCGGAGCAGTCGCGATGGCGCAAACTGAAGTTGATTCCGGACAGTATCCAGAAGCGATCTCCATGGCGCAGAACATCATCCGCACGCAAAACGAGGAAATCACCACCATGGAAGACATTCTCGCCACGCTGTGATCACAACTTCAGGCGGTCGTTACCGAGATCTCACTCGGATGTGAGCGCACGCGGCTCGGTGTCTCTGCTCGACGAGGATCCCGGCAGAGGCACCGAGCCTTCTCGGCGACAGGCCAATACCCCTCTGAGGACGCCGAACAGTCTGGAGGCAACCTCATGTGGAGGGATTGGTCATCATCCGCCGATATCTGGAGATCAGCGTGCGCGGGTCACATTCGTCGTTCCTCAAGACGAGGATGGAACGCGAACACAAAGGAACCGACGCCTGAAACCGAGCCGAATCGATTCATTTACATCCTGAAACGGTTCAGGCGCAAACCGTGCCCATCGACCAGCGAGGGACTGATCGGGTACGCGAACGAGAACAGACGACGTGGAGGTCGCAATGCAAGACGTTCGGCGGGGGATGACCGACTCCGAGCTGATCGCGGAGGCGTACCGACTCGAAAGCCAGCCGGCACTGAGCAGGTGCGACCATATCAGATTGACAGTGATACACGATGAACTCGAGTGCCGGCGCAGGTTGCCGGGCAAAAATACTCCCTGACGCGCCCCACAACGACTACCTTTCGGGTAGGGGCCAAGTGTGCACGATTCACGTTTGATCACCTCGTACAGAAAGCAATATCAGAATGGGTTTGCCGGTCCGCTCGGCGGCGCAGTTCCAGCCGTCCAGTGACCGATAGTCGAACGCAAATAGTTGTTTTGCAGCGGGTTTCACTCGAATTGCCCAGCGTGAGCCGCCTCGGGTCGCGCCGGCCCTTTGCAGGCGCGGTGCTCCCCTGAGTTTTATGTTCCGCGTCGCTTTCACCCAGCTCGCTCTCAGTTGAGTCCGGCGTATGAATGGAGGCCGGAGACGACCATATTGATGATGAAGAGATTGAACAGCATTGCGACGAAACCGGCGATGTTGATCCAGGCGGCACGGGTATCGCGCCAACCAGAAGTGGCGCGCGCGTGCAGATACGCGGCGTAGATCACCCAAGCGATGAAGGAGACCGTTTCCTTGGGGTCCCACCCCCAGAACCTACCCCAGGCCGCTTCCGCCCAGATGGCTCCCAGAACCACTCCCGCCCCGAAGAGCGGGAAGGCGAAGATCGTTGTCTTGTAAGCCAATCGATCCAACACGTGCGCCTCGGGTAGGCGCCGCAACCATGTGCCGAGCTTCGAGTCGACACCACGGTCGTCATATCGGACTCTGAGCAGAAACAACATGCTCGATACGCCCGAGATCAGGAACACCCCACTACCGATCGAGACGATCGAGACGTGGATCGGAAGCCAATACGATTGTAGGGCAGGAACGACGGGGGCGGCATTCGCGTACAGGACAGTTCCTGCCACGAACATGAGAACGAGGATCGGTATCAGAGCGAAGACCCACAGTGTTCGCAGATCAGGTCGCCGTAACAGCAGCAGTCCGGCGAGTACTGCTGCCGCGCATGTCAAGGTGACGAATTCGTACATGTTGCCCCAGGGCACTCGTTGCGTCGCTACCCCACGGAGGACGAGCGCACCGAGATGGAACACGAATGCGACTACTATCAGAGACAACCCCATGTTGCCGAGCCGATCCGACATCGATCGGGGAGAAGATTCGACGATACGCCCAGGGGCTCTCGCATCGGGTGCGGTCGGTACAGGACCAGCGTTGACGCCCACCCTCGCAGTCGGCGTGAGCGACTGTGTGCGTACCGAGGCGAGTTGCGCGCAGAAGAGAATAAGGGCAAGTAGATATACGAGGAATGCCGTGCCGTAGCTGAGATCGCTGTATCGGGAAAGGGTTTCATTGATCGTCATGTCACTCTTCTCTGCGGGCGGGCTCTTCGGATTGCCAGATGCGTCTGTGCACGATGTCGAATTCTGCGCCCCATCCGGCGTGGTCCGTTCTCGCCAGTCCCCCGAGTTCGATCAGCGATACGGGACCCGGGCCTGATGTTGTCGAGGTGATTCGCACCCAAATTCTGCGACGCTTTATCACCAGTGACGTGATCAGGCCGGTAATCATGGTGACGGCGAAGACTAGTACCCAAATCTGTGCCGGGTCGTGGGAAACTTGAAGATTGGCGAATTCCTTTGCGCCGTCGAATGTCACGCGAGTGCCATCGGGCAAGTTCGACGATTCTCCTGGCCGTAGATTGACGCGCGCTTGCTTGGTGAGGCGGCCCTGGTTGATCATCTCGGTGTTGAGGCTGAAGATTGACTGTGGAATGCCGGTATCGAGACCTGTGTCCCCTTTGTAGATGTCGATGGCGACCGCAGGGTCGCGCATGTCGGGAAAGGCAGACGTGAGAAGGTTACCGTTGAATGCCGCTGTGGGTGCGAACAAACCCTCGACGGCGATCTGATTGGTGCGACGCTCCTCCGCTGATCCGTATGTCCCGCCTGGGGGGTCGAATCGCAGTGCGCCGCTGCTGAGGAAAGTGGTGGCGTCGTCCGGGCGGAATTGCAGTGATTCCGTCCGTGTCTGGCCGTCGGGGAAAGTGACAGTGAATTGGGGCGCGTATCCGTGTCCTGTCAAGTACACGCGTTCGCCGCCAATTCTCAGTGGGGAGTTCACTTTCAGTTGATAGTTGTTCCATTGACCGTCGTCTGTCGCGTCCTGTTGGTAGGAAATGTTGGAGGTGAACATCGAAGCTTGGCCATTGTCTAGATAGTCGGCGGCGAAGTCGTTGACCCTGATACAAAATGGTTCGAGACCGGTTCCGTCCGTCGCATTTCCGGTTTTGAACGAGTCGTAGACGGCGGGTGAGGTGTTGCAGAATCCGGGTCCTCCATCGGCGATGACGATGACGGAGCCCTCATATCCGAACAGCTTTCCGATCGCAATCGTAACCAGCAGTCCGAGGAGGGAGAAGTGAAAGAGGAGGTTGCCGGCTTCTCGGAGATAACCTTTTTCGGCCGAAAGCTCAGTTGTTCCGTCGTCTGTTGTTCGCACCGCGAGCCGCCATCGCGGCAATGCCGCACGGACGCGCTCGACTGCGGCTGTGGAATCTGCAGTCAGTTCCTGCGCGGCGTGGTGGTGCGGCAGGCGGGACAGATTGCGCGGCGCGCGGACCGGCGTGCTGCGGAGGGCTCGGAGGTGCTCTGCCAGGCGCGGGATCAAACACCCGATGAGTGAGACGAACAGCAGAACGTAGATGGCGGTGAACCAGGAGCTGGAAAAAACGTCGAACAGTTCGATCTTGTCCATCCACTGTCCGAGGCTGCCACGTGCTGCAATGTATGTGTTGACTTTGCCCACGTTGAGGTTTCGCTGTGGCAGGAGGGCGCCGGGTACTGCGGCAAGCGCGAGCAGGAACAGTAGCACCAACGCGGTACGCATCGAAGTCAGTTTGCGCCAGGTGTTGCGGACCAGCGCGATTGCTGGGCGGAAGAACGAGCGGTGGTGGGGCGCCTTCGTCTCGTGAGTGTCCTGTTGTGTCATATCGGTAGCACCACGTTGCTGACGAATTCGTCACGAATCCAGGAGACGAACAGTTCCCAGAATCCGGTCAACAATGCCAATCCCACGAGGATCAACATGACACCACCGAAGATTTGGATGCTTCGCGAATGTCGACGAAGCCATCCAACTCCGCGAAGCGCTTTCGATGAGCCGAAGGCGAGTGCGATGAACGGAAGACCCAACCCCAGGCAGTACGCGATGATCAACACGACACCGCGTGCAGCAGTCGCGCCTTGTGTACCGGCGGTGACCGAGAGGACTCCGGCCAGGGTCGGCCCCAGACACGGGGTCCACCCCAGCCCGAAGACGGCTCCCAGCAAGGGGGCACCTGCCAAGCTGGACAGACGGCGCGGTGTCGGACGGGTGTCGCGCTGAAGGGCAGGGACCAGACCGATGAAGGTCATGCCCATGACGACGGTGATCACGCCGCCGATCCTCTGCAGGAGTTCCCGGTTGAGTTGCAAGATCCCCATGACTCCGAAGACAGAGGCAGTGGCGAGGACGAAGACCACCGTGAATCCGGCCACGAACAACACAGCGGCTCCGGTCACCCGCCAGCGGCCAGTCGTGACTGTTGTCGTGTCGCCGTCGGCGACTGCTGGCGTCTGCGCCCCGGATATTCCTGCGAGATATGACAGATATCCCGGAACCAGGGGGATGCAGCAGGGTGAGGCGAAGGAGATCAATCCTGCCAGGGCCGCCGCGAGGAGCGCCACGAACAGTGGACCTGTGGACACTGCATTCTGGAAGGTGGTTCCCAAGTCTTGTGCCAGCACGGTCATTCCGAGGCCACCCGTTCGATCACTGGTGTGAGATCGTCTGCGAGCAGCGCCTTCAGGAAGACGCCGGCGACTCGGTGTTGACGATCGAGAACCAGGGTCGACGGAATCACACTCGTCGGATAGTTCCCGCCCAGCGCGGCCAAGGTGCGCATCGGCGGATCATAGATGGATGGGTAGGTCACCTGGTTGTCGACGACGAAGTCTTGCGCTTTGTCGCGTTGTGGATCTCGGACATTGATACCCAGGAATTGGACGCCCAGATCGCGAGTGGCTTCGTACGAGGTTTCGAGGTCGTCCGCTTCGGCACGGCACGGTGCGCACCACTGCCCCCAGAGGTTGATCACGACGACTTTGCCGACATAGTCGTCGAGTGACACCCGTTGTCCTTCCTCCATCAGGTTCGGACCTGCGAGAGCGCCGATCGTTCCGCGGATTTCTGGTGGGTCGTAGAAGATTTCGGTTTGTCCACCGGGAGACACGAAGTCGAAGCTACCGCCTTGCGCGACAGCGTCTGTGCCGGTGGCACACGACGACGCGGCCAGGACGACGGCCGTTGCAAGCACCAGTCCTCGCAGGATTCGGTGGGAGTGTTTCACACACGGGTGAGGTGATGTGGATTCGGCCGTCACAGATCGTCCTTCTGCCGAGAACAGTCGAGTTCGACTATCGGACTGAACTTTCCGACCGGATGACTGGTTATGGGCACTGCGCAACCCTTCGGTGAACTACGTACTGTAATACTAAGTAGCATAGTAGCTGGGTTGGGATCCGAACTGCACGGAGGACTGAGATGGCGAAAGATTCCCTGTACACAACCGAGTATCGCCGTGAACGTCGCCGTCAGGTGCTCGGATGGATTCTGGTCGGAATCGGGGTGGCGATGGCCCTGCTTCACGTCATCACACACCTCTGCCAACTTCATCTTCTCGCTTCGGCGGGAGGGCAGGACCTGCTCTTGGGTTATCCGATGGCGTTCTTGATCACCGGACTCGGATTCCTCTGCGTGCTGACACGCGCGAGACCATCACGGAACTAGTGCGGCCCTCACCAAGGACGAACCACGTTCCGACTCTGGCGACTCGCTCCTCCAGCAGCCTGACGAACTTGCACCCCTCCCCACGGCCGAGCTGCCGTCCCGCATCCGTCCCCGACTTTCGGGAGCTGGTCAGAAACTACAGGCAGTCCGACAACGATCGGCGAATGCCCGATCGGACGCAGTTCCGGTTCGGTTCAGGGTCTGCTTTTTCGTTCTCCCCCAACGCATTACCGCACCATGCGCGCAACTGCGTCGCGAATTTGCTGGGTATTGCGGAAGACCGGAGGATCGGTAACCCGCTCGACACTGCCGTCGCGTTGCACGACGAAACTCAGGGGCAGAACTGGAGGTGCGACAAGTGTTCCTTGAACCTCGTCGGCGTCGCCGTAGGAGGGGTAGTGCACTCCGAGGTCGGCGAGCAGCGCCAAGGCTGACGATTGACTGTCCTGTACGTTGACACCGACGACCCTCACTGAATCGGGTTCCTCAGCATAAGCCCCCAGAATGGGGATTTCCTCTCGGCAGGGTGCACACCACGACGCCCAGAGATTGATCAATGTCGGTTCGCCGGCGAGGGCGTCTCCTACATCGAATTTTTCCCGGGACCCGAGGCATGAAACATTCACGCCGGACAGTTGTCCCGAGGTGGTCCGTTGCGGATCAGGTAGGGGGCATGGACGCAGTGCCGCCGCGACGGCAAGTGCAGCGAGCGAAGCGCCGTCGGCCGTGGCAGATCCCCCGGCATGAGAGGCAGTGGCAGCGGGCGGTTGCGCAACTTCAGTCGATTCGCGTCCCCGTGGCCACATCGCTGCTATGAGCAGGGCGACGACCGCAAGAGCAAATACCGTCCACCGCCATTGAGTGCGCATCTGATCATCTTTCATCCCTGTCGATACCTGGCGGATACCGACCTTCTCGTCGACTCAAATCCGAAAGCGATGTTTGAAACATGAAGTCTCGGCGTCACGTTGGAGCCTGGTGGGTGCACCTGGCCGTAGTTCAGGAACTGGTGTAGTCCGTAACTTCCACACCCCGAGACGCAAGCCACTGCTTGGGATCTACCTTTTGCCCCGAGGGGTCTGCAATCTCGAAGTGCAGGTGCGGCCCGGTGGATTGACCGCGGTTTCCCACTGTCGCGATCTGTTCGCCCACGCGTACCTGCTGCCCGACGCTGACGAGGGTTTCGTTGATATGGCCGTAGGTGCTGATCGAACCGTCGTCATGTTGGAGCCGAACCCATAACCCGAATCCGGAAGCGGGCCCGGAATCGATGACGGTCCCGTCTGCGACAGCGTAGATCGGAGTCCCGATCTCGTTCGCGATATCGAGACCTGTGTGTGTGGTTCCCCATCGAGGTCCGAAATCTGAAGTGAGAGTGCCTGATACAGGCTTGATCGTGCGCGCCGCCGATCCGGTGGATACAGATCCCGTCGAGATGGGGATCGAGACCGCGGATTCGAGCGCGTCCCGTTGTTCCGCCAGCCATGCACCCTTGGCAAGCTGCTCGACCATCTCGCCGGCACCGGCCGTGGTCGGAGAAATGAGTGCTTGCGGCGGAGCTGCATCCGCAACAGTGTCGGGCGCCGGATCGGGTGTTGCACGAGACTGGTCGGACTCGTCGTGAACCGTGTGTGCATTTGCCAGGGCGGGGCCGGAGATCTGGGTTCCCGCGGCGATCAGCGCTCCTGCCGCGACTGCCATCGTGGCTGCCACGACCGCATTGTCTCCATGGCGCGTAATCGTGCGATGTCTCCCACGAACGGCGACCTGGCAGTTTCCCGACCCGACGGATATTGCAACGAGCTCACTGACGTGCCGGGATGTGGCGCCGGCTTCCTTACGGTGACGGGACAAAACTGCACTCCTCCGGGTTGTCGTACCACGCATGTTTTGCGATGTGGACCACCCGCGTTGAGCAGCGCCTCCATCCGAATGTAACGAAACGATATACGAAACCGCTCTCAATTACTATTCATCTTAGTAGGTGGAGCGGCGCGGGTAACCCGGAAAGTGACGCTCACCAGCAGCGCTCCGAGCGCGAGCAGTGAGATCACGATTTCGGGCACAGGACCGATCCGTGTCGCCAGAGTCATGTCCGAGCGCAGTTGAACATCGCCTACCAGTACGTCGTCGGTGAAGATGCCGCTTTGCTGAAGTACGGCGCCGTGGGACTCGATGATCGCACTGACACCGCTCGTCGCGGCCACAAGCACGGGGCGCCCGTGTTCGACCGCCCGAACCCGTGACATCGCGAGTTGTTGGTACGTCATATCGGTACGCCCAAATGTCGCGTTATTTGTTGGGACGGTGATGACTTGGGCACCGCTTCGCACCGAGTCCCGCACCAGGTCGTCGAATGCGACCTCATAGCATGTGGCCACAGCAGTGGGAGTGCCGTTGAGAGTAACGACACCGTTTCCGTCACCCGGCACAAACTTTCCCGCTCGAGCGGCATACGAGGACAGCGCATTCATCACACCGGGTAGCGGCAGATATTCACCGAACGGGACGAGCTTTCGTTTGACGTGCTGCTCCCCGGGCCCGGAAGCAGGGTCCCATACGATCGCGCTGTTCAAGGTCGTTCCGTCCTCGCGCGTCAGCACCGCACCGACCAAAATGGGCACACCAACCGCTCGCGCAGCATCGGTGATGCGCGTTGCCGCATCACCGTTACGTAACGGGTCGATATCCGAGGCATTCTCCGGCCAGATCACCAACTGCGGCCGAGGGAGCCGTCCCGCGTCGACATCCCTGGCCAATTCCTTTGTTTTGGCGACGTGGTTGTCCAACACCGCGCGGCGTTGGGAGTTGAAATCCAGACCAAGCCGTGGGACGTTTCCTTGAACGAGGGCAACTGTGCTCATCGCCGCAGGTGCGGGCGTAGGACGTGCGGAAAGCAGCATCGCCGACATCAGCGGAACGGTCACAATCGCCATGCATGCGAACATTCGCATCCAGTGCCGACCGCTCAACGCTGTTATCAGCCCCGCAAGTCCACAGCCCAGGAGCGCGACGGCGAAACTCAGGCCGGGGGCTCCAGCTACGCCGGCCAGGGGCAACAGCACACCGTCCGCCTGACCGAATGCCAGACGCCCCCAAGGAAAGCCGCCAAAGGGAAGTCGCGAGCGAACCCCTTCGAGGAGCACCCACACCGAGGCGATCCACACCACCGAACACGGCAGTCGACTCAGCGCCGCCGCCGTCGCCCCGAAGAGCCCGATCGACAATGCTTCGATCGCCGCAAGAACCAGCCACGGGAGCGCTCCGACGTAGACACCTACCCAGGGCAGCAATGGGACGAAGAACGCCAATCCGGCGAGATACCCGTACCCGAAGCCAGCTCTCACCGATCGGCCGCGAAGGACCAGCACCAGAAGAGCCAACCCGACGGGAGCCAGATACCACGCTGAGTACGGAGGGAAACTCAGATACAGCGCTCCACCCGCCGTCACTGCGCCCGCGGCCCGCCCGCTCACCTGCATCCACCCTCGACGAGGTGGTTGCTCTACCGGAGTTCGACGGGGGACGTTTTCGACGAGATCGACCATCGTGATTGATGCCTTTCGTGATGTATCGGAATCCGCATCGCACGCGACATGTACTACTATGCACCATAGTAGTACATGTGGTTTGATTCTCCGGGCGCACCGTACAACGCTCGGCATCCGACAGACCGTGCGTCACCGTCGACCGTTCATCACTGAACTCGGTCGTAAGTTCCTGCACAGCAACGCCATACCGTCAAGAAGACAGTACGGACAAAACCGGTTGCGCATCGGCGTCGTCGGGGTCCTGCCGCAGGGAACAGTCTCGATCCAATCCACCGTCCCGCTCGATATCACGGAGAAAAATGACACGTTGGGCATTGTTCGTCGTCTCCCGCCCCTGGTGGATTCTCGGTGTCATCATGGTGACAGTCGCCGCCAGCGGGATATGGGGCATCGGAGTCTTCCGCGAGATGGGGCAGAGCGGATTCACCGACCCGGGTAGCGATTCCGCCGAGGTCGCGCGTACCGTCGAGGCCAATTTCGGGCCACAAACCCCCGACATCGTCGCGATCTACACCCCCGCGGCAGGTGTTGAACTCACCGACCTCACCAGCGGGGCAACGGAGATGCTCGACAAGTTCACCGCATCGGTACCCACTCATTCGGTGAAGTCGTATTGGTCATCGACCCCACCCGAACAAATCCTTCTGCGTTCGACAGACGGAACCAAAGCCGCCATCGCAATCACCCTCGCCCCAGGACCTCGAGGTCAAGAAGCGAACACCGCAGAGATGCTGCCCCTACTCGAACTCCAGGGAGCGCAAGCGGAATTCGCTGGGGGGTCGATAGTCGGGACGGCCTTCAACCACCGGCTGCAGTCCGACCTCGTCCGGGCGGAATCGATTGCACTGCCCATCACACTTATTCTGTTGATCTTCATCTTCGGTGGGTTGGTCGCTGCAGCGGTTCCCGTCTTGGTCGGGATCTTCGCGATCATCATCTCCCTTGCAGCTCTACGACTTCTGACTCTACTCACCGAAGTGAATTCGTTCGCCCTCAACGTTGCCTCCCTCATCGGGCTCGGACTCGCGATCGACTACGGGCTTTTCATCGTCAGCCGTTTCCGTGAAGAACTCACCGCATCCGGAGGCGACGCTCGCGAAGCGGCACTCCGGACGACCACGACGGCCGGGAGAACGGTCATGTTCTCCGGCTTGCTTCTCGTCTGCGCATTCGCGGGCATGCTGGTTTTTCCTCAAGCCGTGATTCGATCGTTGGGCTTCGGGGCAATCGCCGCGGTCGCCAGTGCCGCGATCTTGTCCGTCGCGGCGGTCCCCGCCGTCCTCGCCGTCCTCGGAAGCCGAATCAACGCGCTCACCTGGCGTAAACACGCCGTGCACTCAGGAGAAGCCCGAGCTCGCCGTTTCTGGGGCACGGTCGTGGCATGGGTCATGAAACGTCCTGTCATCGTCGCAGTCACCATAGGGACGGGCTTGATGCTCATGGCCACGCCCTTGGCCAGCGCCTCACTCGGAGAGGCGACCTTCACCGCCCTCCCCGCAGACGACCCGGCACGCTCGGCTGCACAGACCTTGGTCTCCGAATTTCCCTCCACCGGAGACGGAGCGACCCTTCTCTTCCGAAGCCTGAGCGGAGCCACCCCCGATGCCGGAGCGGTCAACGCAGTCGTATCGGCTGCTGCCCGAATCGACGGAATCGCCCAAGCATTCGTCGTCGCCTCGAGGGACGACACCGTCATTGCCCAAGCGCTTTTCGCGGAGATCCCCTCCGACCAAGCCAGCGCCGTGATTGCGAATCTACGGGCACTACCTGCACCTGCAGATACGGAATATCTGGTCGGGGGAAGCCAAGCAACCTTCGACGACGGAAACTCCGCGATCGAGCGCTGGCTTCCGGTGATGGTGTCCATCATGATCGCCTCGACGCTGGCGCTCTTACTTCTTGCATTCGGCTCGATCGTCCTGCCCCTCAAGGCTGTGGCGATGGCATGCCTGAGTCTGGCCGCAACTTTCGGAGCGTTGACATGGATCTTCCAGTTGGGCAACGGAGCCCAGTGGATTGGCGTCACACCGGCACCCCTCGAAGCGACGTTCGTGGTCCTCATTCTCGCAGTCGTGTTCGGTCTGTCCACCGACTACGAAGTGTTCCTCATGGCACGAATGTCAGAAGCCCACAGCGCAGGAGCAACGACGGAAGAGTCAGTCCGTATCGGTGCGGAGCGCACAGGCAGGGTGATCACCGCGGCGGCGCTCCTGCTGATCGTCGTGACCGGAGCCTTCACATTGTCCGGCCTGTCGATCATGAGGTTCTTGGGTGTCGGAATGATTCTGGCATTGGTTCTCGATGCCACCCTCGTACGGATGCTCCTGGTCCCGGCGTTGGTGAAACTGATGGGAGAAGCCAATTGGTGGGCGCCTCTATGGTTGTCGCGCATCCATTCACAGATCGGCATCGGCGGCTCTTCCACAACCGCGCCACCACCTGCCGACCACATCCACGCCGCAACCCTCAAGTAACAGTCGAGACTTTATGGCAGAATGACGATGTCGGGCCTCATCCGACCCGCCCGGCCGACACCGGACCTCAACAGTCGACGTCGGTGTGCGAATCGCCGAAAACTCCCGCATCACAGGAAGTTCTGCCATATGCCCCAACGACGACGATCAAAATTCTCGCTGGTCCTCGGCTCCGTCGCAGCCCTCGCCGTCGCCAGCCCCTTCATCTCCCATGTCACGACGGACACCTCACCCGAAGTCCGCTCCGCACAGTCTTCGTCGGCCTCCGAATCTGCGGCACAGATAGCCGACGTCGCCCTTACGAGCATTCCGGATCTCTCGATACCCCTCAAAGAGTTCACGGGCATCGACCTCTCAGCCCTGCTCAGGCTGGGATTAAATGTCCTTGCCGCAGCCACCGGCACTGATCTGCCCACCGATGATCCACGTTCGAAACCGAAGGTCGATTCCGAACCGTCACCGAGGCAGGAGATCCCTTCGGAGATGTCGGTCAAGGAGATCACCAGGGAAGAGCCATTTCGGATGGTCGCGTTGACATCGAATGGCCCCACAGCGCCGGCAGCGGCCGTACGAGCGCGCCAATCGGACGGAGGCTGGGGCCCATGGCTTTCGACCGCGCCAGCCGACACATCGCCGGGCCGGCACTTGCAAGGCACGGACCCGGTATTCGTCGGAACCACGAATACCGTTCAACTCCTCGTCCCCTCCATCCAAAATCCGGCCGTGCCGAGTGAGCAACCACGACCACCGCTTCCCGTCGTCCCTCCCCTCGTTACCGCCTACACCCCTGCGGCCCTGACACAACCATTGGTCCGCTCCCCAGCGAAAGAAGGTGATCTCTCCGCCGTACTCATCGAGCCCGGCAGCGGTCCCGCATCTCCCCTGAAATCAGCCGACACCAATGCAAGTCCGGGATTCTCCGTGATCACCCGTGCACAATGGGGAGCCGACGAGTCCCTTCGATGCGAGGCACCCGTCTACGACGAGTTCCTCGGGGGAGCTGTCGTTCACCACACAGCCGGAAGCAACGAATATTCCAAGGAAGAATCCGCCGACATCGTGCGTGGTATTTATGCCTACCACGCACAAACGCTCGGATGGTGCGACATCGGCTACAACGCGCTCGTCGACAAATACGGTCAAATCTTCGAAGGCCGAGCCGGCGGCCTGGACAAGCCCGTCCAGGGAGCACACACCGGCGGATTCAACGAAAACACAGTAGGCGTGGCAATGATGGGCGACTACACGTCAACCCCGCCGACCTCCTCCGAAATCAACACCGTGGGAACCTTTCTGGGGTGGCGACTGAAACTGGCCGGCCTGGATCCACTAGGACGCACGACCATGTACTCGGAAGGAACCGAATTCACGTCCTTCCCCGAAGGGGCCGCCGTCGACATCCCGATCATTTCTGCGCACCGCGACCTCGGCAACACCGCCGATCCCGGCGAACAGGGGTACGCACAAATGGATACCATTCGAACTATTGCGGCCTCATACGGCGACGGTTCCGACCCGACGCCACAGACCGCCACCCCCTCCGACAACTCCAGCCTGAACCCCCCTGTCAGCACAACACATTCGAACCCACAAGAGTCCGCAACCGCGACGAAGTGGGCCGCCTCAGGCGCCCAGGACGGACCCCTGGGAGGTCCGGTCGAAACCGATTCCCCCACCCCAGGCGGCCTCATCCGAACCAATTATCAAAATGGCGCTATCTACGAAATCGCCGGCAACGCCTGGGTAGTCCTCGGCCGAATCTACGAGGCATGGAAAGCCGCAGGCGCGGAGAACAGCATGCTCGGCCTCCCCATCAGCGATGAGTACAACACCGTGAACGGCCCACGCTCCGACTTCGAGGGTGGGTCCCTGCTGTTCGACCCACATACCGGAGCGGTCTCTCGGCTACCGTGACATCGCCGAGAGAGTCAAGGACGCCACGAGTCCTTCTCTCGCAGAAACGGACTCAACTGAACGCCCACCACAAAGAGTGGAGTTGACACTCCCGAGTCCCTCGCAGGATTCGGGAGTGCGACAGACTTCTCGGGGGCTCACTCGGGACATCGCAACTGTCAATGTCGTCCTAGGACCGTTCGGGGACCGCAGTGCCGATCAAGTCCTTCGATACAGGAGGGCGCACTCTGCACGCCCGCTCACCTTTCAGCCGCTGCCGAAACGCGCCCGCCATCAAAGCCAGTGAAATCAGTCCCACGGCCGGTTGTATCGGTGCCCACAGATTCAACGCACCCGTCACACCGACAGTCATGATCACCAATTTGTTGCACACCGGACAGCCGACGGCCAACAGAGCCAGCGCATTACTGCCAATGCTCACACGCGAGGGGGCTGCAGAACTGGATTGCGTGCGCACGTACGTCGCGAGTATCAATCCACTCAATATCGCGGTCGCGATCCACACCGGATAGTTCCACCACAGCACCGGAGTCATCCGCTGGTAGAACGAGGTCGGTACTATCCCGGCGGGGACGCCCACGATGAGCGCTGCAACCACCGCCCCTGCCGACGCCGTGATCCAACGCCAGAGCGACCAATTCGTCATCGCCGATGCCCCCTCGTACAGTGAACTACTAAAAGAGATAGTAGTTCACTGTACGAGGCGACCGGAAACGGCAATCCTTCACATCGACGTGCATCCCACCCGAGGCGGGGTATCACCTGACGTTCAGGTCGCATCACTCGTAGATCTCCACCATATTCAGTGCACCTCTCGTCGGTCTCTCGACCGCCGCACGCGCTGGACACACCCGATGACGAACGTCATTTCATCCCGTCGTCGGGCGCACAATGGGATGAGCTGATCGTTGCACGGTTACACCCCTCACAGACCTTGCACATTCGTGGACTGCGCCGCCCCACGCGAACAGGAGGGCTACCAATGGAGTTCACCATTACGATCGCTACCGGTGCGCCGTCAAACCCGGTCACCCATCCACTTGTGCGGGCCGGTTCGCCCACGACGGCGCTGTTCTGGGCCGAGCCGGTCTCTGCTGGTGTCTCGCTACCGCGCCGCGGATCCAAGTCGGGGTCAGGAAACGCCCCCCGATGACCGGCTCATCCGGTGAGAGCGGGTTCACTGCGACATTCACACATCGCCCGGCACGACTACGCATGTTCTGGATCACTGCTTCTCTCGGAGCCTGTTTTCTCGGCGTCCGGTGGGGGCTCCGTGACGCGCCGTTATTGTGGTTCGCCGCACTGAGAGCCCTGCTCGGTGGAGCAGCCCTGGCTGTTGTTGCCATCACCCAGCGCCGATCACTGCCACGGTCCGCAGCTAGCTGGGGCAGGATCGGGCTCCTCGGGCTTGTCAACGTCAGCCTGGCGTTCTGGGCGATGTTCGCCGGAATCGCCGGGCTCGCAACCGGTACTGCTGCTGTACTCGCGAATGCGCAGCCGCTGCTGATTCTGCTACCTGCTTGGTGGCTGTTCGGCGAGCGTGTGACGGCCCGGACCGGCTTGGCATTGGTGGTCGGGTTCGGAGGGTTGTTGGTGGTGGCGGTCCCGGGCGGCGGCGGCCAGGGTGCGGTGTTGTCGCTGTTGTCCGCCGCCGCGGTCACTACGGGGACACTGATGGTGCGCCAATTGGACGGCGACGTAGTGGTCGCGAGCGCAGCACATTTATTGTTCGGGGGGACGGTCCTGGCGAGCGTGGCATTCGTCATCGAGGGCGTTCCGCGTATCGACTGGACTCCACGGTTCGTGGCAGTTCTGCTTTTTCTCGGGTTGATCGCGACTGCAGCGACCACCTTGGCCTGGTTCGTAGAGACCCGGCGATGCCCTCTGTCCTCGCTCACACCCTGGATGTTTCTTGTCCCCGTCTTCGGCCTGCTCATCGGCATAGCGGCCCTGCGCGAACGACCTGACGGATGGATGGTGACCGGAATTGTCTTGGTTCTGCTCAGTATGCGGGTGGCCCTCACGAAACATGCCACCGCCGGGGCGGGTCCACCGGGCCACTTGTATGTTGCAGACTCAGATTCAGCCGAGCCTGAGGTCGAGGTCCACCGCAAGTCTCCACATCCGCCCCTCGATGATCGATGACCACGATCACCTCTCCCCGCTCCGGTTCTGGTACCGCTACCTCACGTCGACGGTTCGACTACGCCGTCCGTGTGAACAGTCGCCGCCGGTACGACTTCCCCGATGCAACGACAGTCCTCAATCGCCGTTGTCCGAACGAATGATTCCTCTCGCCGGTGGCCGTTCCGATCTTCCGAACGGTAGTTCGTCATCGGTTCCGCAGTTGGACGTGCACCTCGAGGTCCGTACTCCACAGCAGTGCAAGCACCCCGCAGTAGGAATCACGGACCGCATAGTATGCATCCGGTGTCGACAGATCACCCCGGCCGGTACCGATGACCGCACCGGCCGCGAACAGCGCACGATTGGCCAATGATGCTATTTCACAGCCACTTTCGTCCAGATCACCGCTCAGCCGCGCTACCGCGTCCATCACCTGCTCTGGCATCACCCGTGCGGGTGGGACGGCGACCCCTGCGCTGCCGTGCGTCGGATCTTCGATCGCCCCGGCATAGTTGTCGGCCAGTCGTGCTTCCGCAGCGCCGATCGCTGTCCGTAGTGCCCGTGTGTGAAAGCGAAGTCTCCACGGCGATCGAATACGACGTGCGGTGACAGAGGGGAGCTTGCGCAGTGTCGAGGCAGGGCGACGGAGGCCCGCGCCGGCAAACATGAGCGGTAAGAGTTCGCGTAACAACCAATCGGTCAGTGCGGCTGTCGTCTCATCTGTCGCCGGCACAGTCATCACCGAAATTGAGTCCTGCCTCATAGCGACTTCGTACCCTCACTTCTTCCCGAGACACGTGCGACATATATTGCGTACGTGCAGTTTGCGGACGAGACGGCTCACTCGGATCCGGTCCCCGACAGTGTGCTCGTTGTGGGCTGGAACCTTCCGGTGTGAGCTTCGGCGCGCATCCGATCCACCATATGTGGGTAGTGCATCTCGAACGCCGGACGCTCAGAGCGGATGGGGGGAAGCTCGGTGAAGTTGTGACGTGGCGGCGGACAGCTGGTCGCCCACTCGAGGGAATTGCCATAACCCCACGGATCGTCGACGGTGACGACCTCACCAAATCTGTAGCTTCTGAAGACGTTCCAGATGAACGGCAAGGTGGATGCACCCAAGACGAAGGATCCTATGGTCGAGATGGAGTTCAGCACCGTAAAACCGTCCGAGGGTAGGTAATCCGCGTAGCGGCGCGGCATCCCCTCTGCGCCGAGCCAGTGCTGCACGAGGAAGGTCATGTGGAATCCGACGAACGTCGTCCAGAAATGCCATTTACCCAGCCGCTCGTCCATCATGCGGCCAGTCATCTTGGGGAACCAGAAGTAGATACCCGCGTAGGTGGCGAACACAACCGTGCCGAAGACCACGTAGTGAAAATGTGCCACGACGAAGTAACTGTCGGTGACCTGAAAATCGAGCGGTGGACTGGCCAGCAGCACCCCCGAAAGACCACCGAAGAGGAAGGTGATCAGGAAACCGATCGAGAACAGCATCGGCGACTCGAAAGTCAATTGTCCCTTCCACATTGTCCCGATCCAATTGAATATTTTCACCCCCGTGGGGACCGCGATGAGGAACGTCATGAAGGAGAAGAAGGGGAGAAGGACCGCCCCGGTCGCGTACATGTGGTGAGCCCAGACAGCGATCGACAAGGCGGCGATAGCAAGCGTTGCGTAGACCAGTCCTGTGTAGCCGAATATCGGTTTGCGGCTGAAGACCGGAAATATTTCCGACACGATGCCGAAGAAGGGCAGCGCGATGATGTACACCTCGGGGTGTCCGAAGAACCAGAAAAGGTTCTGCCACAGCAAGACTCCTCCGTTTGCTGGATCGAACAAATGCCCACCCAATTGACGGTCGACCAGGAGGCCGGCCAACGCTGCAGTGAGCAAGGGAAACGCTACGAGGATCAGGATGGACGTGATGAAGATGTTCCAAGTGAAGATCGGCATGCGGAACATCGTCATTCCCGGCGCGCGAAGGCAAATGACCGTCGTGATCATGTTGACACCGCCGAGAATGGTCCCCAATCCCGACAGCGCCAACCCCACGATCCACATGTCCGCGCCCACACCCGGCGAACTGACAGCCGAACTCAGAGGTGTGTACGCAGTCCATCCGAAGTCGGCTGCACCTCCCGGGGTGACGAAGCCAGCCGTCGTGATAATCGCTCCGAACAAGTACAACCAGTAGCTGAAGGCGTTCAACCGCGGAAATGCGACGTCGGGCGCGCCGATCTGCAGTGGGAGAACGAAATTGGCGAAGCCGAACACGACCGGCGTCGCATAGAGCAGCAACATGATCGTGCCGTGCATGGTGAACAGTTGGTTGTACTGCTCGTTCGACAGGAACTGCATCCCCGGTATTGCGAGCTCGCTGCGCATCATCAGTGCCATCAACCCGCCGATAAGGAAGAAGGCAAACGAGGTGAACAGGTACATCACTCCGAGCGTCTTGGGGTCGGTCGTGGTGATCATTTTGACGATGAACGACCCCTTGGCTCCCTTCGGAGGGTAAGGCCGCGCGACCACCGGCGTGGGTGCGAGGACGATCATGAGTTGCCTGCTTCCTGTCGAGTCGTTCGTAAAGACACATGGCGAGCATAAACCAACTACTATGTTGCATAGTAGTTGAGGGTCGGGGCTACCACAGATTCCGCCACAGCCCTTTGGCTGCAACATTTCCCATCGTTGATGTTCACGACGGCGGCGACTACAAATGTGATGCAGGTGCGATCGTGGAAGGGCGGAACACGAATTCGGCCATCACCACGCCGTCGTATCTCCGGGCCGAGTGGGCAGGATTTTGTGTGCTTGACGAGGAAAGCGCTCGTCCACACCGAAGGCCGCTCGTTCGACGTGAGCAGCTAGGCTCCTACGCGCCGGGCGGCAGCAGTTCTCGGCCCTCCGCCTTCCACGCTTTCATACCTCCGCCGAGTTCGACTATCTCCGTGAACCCCAATGCGGAGAGCGTTCGAACTGCAATTTCGCTCATTCTTCCGGTCATGCAGTACACCGCAATCGGAGTCGATCTCTCGCGTGGTAGTTCTGCAGCACGCCGATCGAGCTGATCGAAGGGAATCCGTGCATTCGTCCCCGGAATCGATCCCTCGTCCGGCGTATGAACGTCCACGACGAAATAGTCCTGCGAGGAGACCGCTCCGGCGAAGGTCGGAACATCAACCGTCATCGGAAGTCCGCCCTGCTCGACACGCATGGTTGCCGGAAGGTCGGTTCCACAACCGGCTACCAACACAAGGATGACCAGGAGCAACGAGACGCCGATCCACCGATCACCCCTGCGAGCCCTGCGCCATTGCATCTGAGAACGCGAACGACCCACTGACCACGTCACCTTGCCCATCCACGGCACCTGTCTCACGATTCGGCGAACGTACTGTCATGACCCGGTGACCCCATCGCGCCGAAATGAACTACTACCGCACATAGTATATCGAGTCGATCTGCAATGCCAGGAGAGATCGACTCCACTGCAACTGCCTGAAACTCGCCAAAGTCGATTCTGCCCAGAAGGTTTCGTCCTCGCGGAGCCTCTCGAGAGAATCCCGCCAAGTCGCCTCAATCTGGAATGAACTAGGCGCCGCGCGCGGTTCTACCCGAATCTCACCCCACCACTCTTCGATTCACCTGGGCAGGAATTGCTTTCCAGATTCAAACCTGCGAATGCGGGGTGACAATGCTCTGCGGGACCGACTTGGCCGACCCGGCATTGTCGGGGTTGAGGCCCGCGAAAAGCTGGGCCCACAACAAAGTCTGCCCCACCTTACGAGCAGCTCGACCGCACGTGTCCAGATTCGGAGCACAAACATGTGAACGACGCGCGTGCAACGTTTTCGGCCGACCTCGAAAGCCTACCCATACCACCGACGGTGAAGAGCGCCTAGAGAAGCCTGGTCACGTTGGGAACCATGCCATCCCAACGCACCGGGGAAACCTTGACCACATCGCCGGACTGCGGGGATTCGAGCATCTGATTGTTGCCAAGGTACAGCGCCTCGTGCTGACTTGCGTTGGGCCCGTAGAAGATCAGGTCTCCTCGCTTCATCTGAGAAGCTGGCACCTGTCTTCCCGCGGTGTACTGGTACCCGGAGTAGTGCGGAAGTGAAATTCCCACACCAGCAAACGCGTAGATCATAATTCCGGAACAGTCGAAGCCTGCATTTTCGAAATCACCGAAAGTGTCCGCCACTCCACCGTCACGAATTCCGAAGGTAGGCCCGTTCGCGTCTCCGCCTCCCCACGAATAGCGCACACCGAGTTGCGACATGGCCCGGTCGATGACGGTTTCGATGGCACCGTCACCCGTGGCCGAATTCTGGCCGTTGTCCCCCTCGCCGTCACCGGGATCCGTCGTCGTGGCCGGAGGAGCAGTCGGCGGTAGCGTCGTCGCCGACGGCGGAGCCTTCGTCGGAGAAGCAGTCGGCGGTAGCGTCGTCGCCGACGGCGGAGCCTTCGTCGGAGAAGCAGTCGGCGGTGGCGTCGTCGCCGACGGCACTTCCGTCTCCGAGGGGCCGTCGTTGATCTGTGTATGCGGGCGCTGCCTGCTGGCGATGTCCGCGGCTCGATCACGTGCTATTTGATCCGCAGCAACCCGAGCCGCAGCTTCCGATGCTGCTTGCTGAGCTGCTGCGATCGCCGCTGCGGTAGCTGCTTCGTCTGCTCGGCGCTGAGTGTCCCATTGGTCGTAGACCTGTCGCTGGTTCTGCAGTCCCGTCACGCTGTTTCTCGCTGCATCCAACTCGCTTTGCGCCGAATTGCGCTCCTTCATGACCACTGCCTGTTGGTCTGTTGCCGACTTCTGCACATCTGTCACGCGCTGGATTGCTTCCATTGCAAGGGCTTTGTTGTCTTCTGCTCTCGCTGCAGCAGCGTCGGCAGTGGCCTGGGCTGCCCGTGCCACAGACTCCGTGTTCGAGCGCGACGTTCGTGCGCGCTGAAGCTCGTCCATGACGGCGTTATGTTTCTTCGTAATCATCCGCACCAGATCAGCTTTGGCCAAGAGATCGTCAGGGCTGTCGGTTCCGAGGAAGGCGGTCAGCGAGCCGGCGGTGCTGCCTTGCCTGTAGCTGGCGGCAACGAAATCGTCGAACTGCTGCTGCGCCACCTCGATCGCCTGCCCAGCCACTCCCATGTCAGTGCGTGCAGAGGCCACAGCGGCAGTAGCAGCCACCGCGACATCACGTGATGACTGAAGGTCCACCAACGCCTTGTTGACATCCTCCCGCTTGATCGCAACCTGGGCGGCGATCTCGGCGAGTTGCGCATTCGCCGACGCAACGTCGTTGATCAGATCGCCGATGCGGCCCAGAGTTTGATCCACGCGCGAGTCCGCCTGTTGCAACTCGGAATCGCTCGGATTCGGTGGTGGTGGTGGTGGGGGAACCGCTGTCGCGATACCGGGAATGGTTGCGACGATCGAGCTTGCGAGAGCCAGACCGAGGACAGTGTGAGCGACTCTCGTGCGAGCACGCGTGGGTCGATTCCGTTGCCTCACACACACCCCGTCCTCGATTATTCACCTGAACTCGACACCCATGTACTAAGGACAATAGTAGATAAATATCACCAACTGCCCCATATGACAAAAAGCGTCACATGTTCCCCTCGAGCACCACAGATCGGCTGACCGTGCCGTCGCACCGGATTGGACCAGAACAGCAATACTCGTGGGCTCGGGACCGTCCGCACCCGCTGCGTGGAATCGCCACCGCGCCTTGGTCAGGAATGTCGGGTGCACGCACGAGTCGCCGGCGGCACCTCCCGATCGTCCTTGCGCCTGCTGAAGGTTCGTTACAGAGCGACGGTGATCGCCGCGGTGTGCAGCTGGCCCCGCGCCTGGAACTCGATGAACAGCCGCCAGTCGCCGGACTTCGAGAGTTTCGCAGGCACATCGAATTCCGAACCTTGCCGACCGCTGGCCAGCGGCGTCAAATCAGCAAAGGCCAGAGTCTGTGCGTGGATTGCAGTGACATGGATATCGGCATCCTCGTAGCGCTGCAGGTCGAATACCGGCTCGCCGTCTCTGGCAATGTCCACCGTGAGCTCGCCTGCCTGGCCGGGCGTGAGTTTCCCCGCGACCGTGAGCGTGTAACCGTCGATCTCTGTCGACGGCATGGCGTGAGGAAGCCTTTCCGGAGTACCCTCGCCAGGGACTGTGACCAGCTGCGAAAGCACCTGTGTTTCAGAGGTTTTCCCGCTGAGAGTCCGAAACTGGGCGTATGCGCGGTATCTCCCGGGCACGAGGCTCAAGATCGGTGCGCTCCAGTTGCCGTCATCAGCCATCGTCGGATGCAGATGCGCGAATCTCGTCGAGTCGTCCCGAATGAAATACAGATGCATGGGCTGGCCGTGCTCTGCCTGGTACTCGGTTATCGCGCTGCCCCCGGAATCGTCGATTCGAAATCTCCACGTCGTGGCTTGACCGGCGGGAATCGTCGAATCGTCAGTAACTAGCGTCGTGTCGGATGTGCTGGACTCGAGCCCATTCATCGCTGCCGAGGATTCGCCGGCCGTGCTTGACGATGGCTGAAGGGAGGGCGCCACGCTATCAATAGCGCTGTTCGCGCAGGCCGTCAGTGATGTCACGGTCGCGACGACCAGAGCCGTCACCGTCATGTACCGAGGCAGACTACGAGTATCCATCGGGTTGGATCGCTTTCGTTGTTCCACCGACCAGGGGAGGAGATGTCAGGGGTCGAAATGAAGGGTAACCCGATCAGGGGAATGCCGATTGATCAACACATTCACCTCGACCCAGCGGAGAGATCGAGGTCGGTCACACCACTGCACCATGGCTTCAGCGAGTTTGTCGCCGCACGCACTGACACCAGGCCGTCAGACGCGCCGCCGAGGGAACGACGGCGTCGATTGGCCGCATATGGAGCAAACCTCTACAGGGCACGGATCGGGTCGTCGGCGATTCCGAGCCCGAGATGTTCGATGTGATAGACCGCTTCGTCGAGAAGCATCGCCACATGATTGTCGTACAGGCTGTACACGACGTTGCGGCCCTGCCGCGTCCCCGTCACCAACCCCATCGCACGCAGCAGCCGCAATTGATGCGAGACAGCGGACTGCTCCATCCCCACCGCCTCCACCAGGTCACCCACAGAACACGCCCCGTGCCGCAGCCGAGTCAACATCCGCAGTCGACTCGGCGTCGCCAACGCCTGCAACGTGGCAGCCACCGTCGCGGCCGACTCCGCATCGAGCTGCGCGGGCGGCGTGGCTGTGCCTTCGACTCCGTGACCCATGTGAGGCATCCTACCCATCATGATTACATGAAGAGGTCTTCATATTTTCCTGTATCGTGGCGTTCGTTCCCACCCCGCCACCAGCCGGAAGCCGTGCCATGACCACCCCCGTACGCAGCGATCCACACACCGGCCCCGCCGCGCCCCGGCCCGCAACCGCCGCCCGCACCCGAGCATTCGCACTCCCGGAAGTGCGGTGGGCAGCCATCGCGACCGGACTGTTCGCCCTCGGGCTCGCCGCTCAGTTCGGCGGTGCCCCGACCTGGCTGTGGTGGACGCTGTATCTGGGCTGCTACGTCACCGGCGGGTGGGAACCCGCACTGGCGGGTCTGCAGGCGCTTCGAGAGAAAACCCTCGACGTCGACCTGCTCATGATCGTCGCCGCGATCGGCGCCGCGGCGATCGGCCAGGTCCTCGACGGCGGCCTGCTGATCGTCATCTTCGCCACCTCCGGCGCGCTGGAAGCATTCCTGACCCAGCGCACCGCCGACTCGGTGCGCAGCCTGCTCGATCTCGCACCCGAACGTGCCACCGTCATCGGCCCTGACGGGCACGAAACCATGGTGGATGCAGCGTTTTTGACGGCAGGTGATGTGATCGTCGTCCGTCCGGGCGAGCGGATCGGCGGCGACGGCCGGATCATCTCCGGAAGCAGCGATGTCGATCAGGCCTCGATCCCCGGAGAACCCCTACCAGTGGCAAAACATCGCGATGACGAGGTGTTCGCCGGAACCCTCAACGGGACCGGCACTCTGCGAATCCGGATCGATCACGCGGCATCGGAAACGGTCGTCGCGCGGATCGTGGCGATGGTCGAAGAAGCGTCCGCCACGAAAGCGAAGGCGCAGCTGTCCATCGAGAAGGTCGAGCAGTACTACTCGGTCGGAGTCGTGGCCGCGACCCTCGCAGTGTTCTTCATCCCGTTCGGGCTCGGCGGCGCCCTGCAACCGTCGCTGCTGCGGGCGATGACGTTCATGATCGTCGCCTCCCCGTGCGCGGTCGTGTTGGCCACGATGCCGCCGCTACTGGCGGCGATGGCCAACGCCGGCCGCAACGGCGTGTTGGTCAAATCCGCCGTCGTGATGGAGCAGCTCGGTTCGGTCACCACCGTCGCATTCGACAAAACCGGAACCCTCACCAAGGGGTCCCCGGCCTGACGGACATCCGGCCGATGAGCGGGGCGAACATCGCCGCCGACGAGCTGCTCACGTTCGCCGCCGCTGCCGAGCATCCCAGCGAGCACCCGCTCGCCGCCGCGATCGCCGCCGCCGCCCGCCAACGCGGGCTGAAGGTGCCCCCTGTCGAAGAGTTCGACTCCGCCCCCGGCCGCGGAGTGCGAGCACGCCTGAACGGTCGCCGGATTCAGGTCGGCAGCCCCGCGTACCTGCTTCCAGCCGCGTCGGCCGCGATCGCGGACCGTGACACCGCCCAAGCGATGTCTGCGGCCGCCGAGATGGAAGCCGGTGGAAAGACCGCGATCGTGGTGATTGTCGACGCCGCACCGATCGGAGTACTCGGACTGGCCGATCAACTCCGCGACGGCGCCCGCGGTGTCGTCAATGAACTGACTTCCCTCACCGGACACACTCCGGTTCTACTGACCGGCGACAATCCCCGCGCCGCCGCTGCGCTCGCCGCACAGGTCGGGATCCCCGACGTGCGGGCCGGACTCCTCCCCGAGGACAAGGTCACCGCCGTCGCCGAACTCGAACGCAGCGGCGCGAAAGTGCTACTGGTCGGTGACGGCGTCAACGACGCCCCCGCACTCGCCGCCGCGCACACCGGCGTCGTCATGGGCCGCGCCGGATCCGACCTCGCCCTCGACACCGCCGACGCCGTCATCGTCCGCGACGAACTCGCCACCATCGCGCGCGTGATCGCCCTCTCACGCCGCGCACGCCGCATCGTGATCGCCAACCTCGCGATCGTCGCCACCTTCATCACCACCCTCGTCCTGTGGGACCTGTTCGGGCACTTACCGTTACCCCTCGGTGTCGCCGGACACGAAGGTTCCACCGTCATCGTCGGACTCAACGGAATGCGACTCCTCAGACAAAGTGCCTGGCTCCGAACGCGAACCGGCCCACGCACAGTGCCGCCCGTCGCCGCGAGGGGTTGAGCTCGTTCGGCCAAAACCCCTAACCGAGTCACGCACTCGCGTGCGGCACCGGCGGCACGCGAGCGTGCCAGCGCAGGCGCGCGCACCCTCCACGGGGCCTCGACCCTCCACCATCTACTATGTTCGATAGTAGTAACTGATCGTGGGTCACCGCAGACCATTCGATCCGACCAAAAGGAGACCCCATGAGTTTGATGCCCTTCCTCGTCGTGGTTCTCGGGATTCCGGTCGGAATGGCCACGATGGTGGGGTTGATGTCCGTAGGTCACGAAAATGGCCATCGCAAGTCCAGAGCTGAGCGAAGGATGCACCGCCTGCGTTCGGAGGTCAGTCGACTCAACTCAGAGAATGTCGCGCGCTGACCCCCTGATGAGTACGGTCCAAATCCGCAACAACTTGCCGTTCTGCGCCAGGGGATCCCGTGGCTTGGCGCCTCTGGACGCGATTTTGTTGCGATCACTGCTTGCTCGTTCGACTGGACGCTGTGAGTTATCACGGTACAGCGATACTCGCCCCGGGCGACCTACTACTTGCGTCGCTTCCTACTTGGCCGCTTCGCCTGCGGAACGCTTCTCCGGATGGATGCAAAGTAAGAACTTGGGCGACAAGTTAGGACTCGTTCAGTTTCGCGTGGGCCTGCAGCCAGTCACTGCCATGGAAGCGACGACGTAACCGGCCCGCTCAACCGCGACCATTCGATTAGGCACATCAGAGCCGGCAGAAGTCCACTGAGACATCGACATGAGGTGATGTTCCCCCGTAGGTGTTCAGTGCCCTGCAGCCACGAGGCAGAGTGGCCGCAGGGCACTGAACGGGCAATCCAACTCACTTGTTTTGGGTATGTGCAGCTACCGTGAACCCCACAGCCCAGTCAGCCGAAGAGACGCCTCTCATCGCATCCGCTCAATGGCCGACCCACTAGCACCCAAGGCCGCTGGGCGCCAACACATTCCGCATCCAGTTTGTCCTTTGGATAGAAAACGCGGCGAGAAGCCACTATCTGTTCAGATGACATCTGCCTCACCCAGGACGCCGAAGCGACGGTTGCCACAGCCACGTCATCAGGCCCCACACCAGCAGCAGCACTGCCGAACCGGTCGCCAAGTACACCGGCCACGGACCCATCACGTCCAACAGCGATGCTGTCACCGGCTTCGCATTGAGAAATCCGTAGTTGGTTCCCGCAACAATATTGAACGTGAATGCGACGGTCGCCCAGGCTGCCGTGGACGCGATAGCAAATTTGTAACTGCCCCATCCTGGCCGCATCCCCCTGCCCCACGTGAGATAGATCGCCGCCCAGACCACCAACAGATGAATCGCCCAGAAAGCGAGAAACTCGTAACTTGGGAAATCTGGCCCCGCCAGAACCGGTGAGATCAAAGCCTGCGTACTGAGAACCAGACCCCAGTAGTAGGTCAATGAAAACGCCCAATGCCGCTGCGACCACAACGCATAGGCCGCTGCAGCGGTCACCAAATCAGTAAGCTGCAAAGGCACCGAACTACCGATAGAGAAAGGAATCGCCGAGTAGACCATCGCCGATCCGTAGATCGCGCCCGTCACCGCCCCGAACAACCGACCGAAGCGCCGAGCCTGCACCTCCGTCTGTCGACGTCCAACCAGGACAAGCAGCAAGGCCCCGGACGCGAACAGAGCAATAACGGCCCAGTACGACGGCCCGTACGCTGAAAACGCCTGCTGCGCAATGTACAAAAGTCACCTCACCTCCGCAGAGTCTGCACGCGAGATCGTCCTCTGGCTGTGCGGTCGAGCAAACCCGTGTTGTCGCCGCTTAGGTATAAACATCATCCACTGTTCCACAACGAAAACCGCCTGCCGCGAGTAATGCGGAAAAATCCTCGCTGTTCGCGCTCGCCGCCGGTCAGAAGAATCTCGGCGTTGCACCCGAAATCCGCCATCGCAATACTGTTGGGTAACTAAGGGTGACGATTTGAGGACCGCACACTAGTTCCAGTCGATGTGGACGGATTCGATGGAATCGAAGTGAAATCCGAAAGTGTCGCCGTACTGGTCGAAGCCCTTGTTCTCGGGGTAATCCATCGTGGCGTGACGTTCGAGGATGGCAACCACCCGGGCATGATCGTCGTTGGCCAAAGCCATGGCGAGTTCTCGTGTTTCGTCGAGACTGAAGGGGCTGTCGGAGTTCGCGAAATCGAGGGTACGCACTCGATAGTCGTAACCTTCTTCGGAACCGTTGCGGACGGACACTCCCCCGCGGACTCGGATGGTGGCCTTTTTGGGTTGCCCGTCGGGTCGTAGGACGCCGGCGCGGTCCATGATGTCGCGAGCTTTGACGTTTTTGAGTTTCTTTTTCGCGTCAGCGCGCAGCTCGTTCGTTTCGCCGGAACGGTAGCGAGAGACCGCTGATCGTGAACGGCCGATTTTCTTTGCGACAGCGTCGATTCCACCGAGGCGTTCGATGGCGGCTCGCCGTTGTGCACGTTCGGTGACGTCGGGGTGCGGGATTCGTCCTTGCTGCGCCCAGCGGCGCAGTGTTCGGTCAGAGGGTGGCTTTCTCCCGGCGTCGACAGCTGCTTGCCGTAGGCCTTCTTTACCGATTTCGGTACGGAGCTGGCGTACGGAGACTTTGCTGGTGAGTCCGGCCAATCCCCCACTTTTGACCGATTTCGATTTTTCGACACCACTGGTCGCTGCTGTCGAGACGGATACGTTGAGTCCGTCCAAGCCGACGGTCTTCTGTGCGGGTTTGGTTGATCGCGGTTTCGGAAGATGCAGGGCCACTATATGTTTCCTTCATCTTCGTCGGTGAACGCAGCTTTGAGTGCGAGGTTGATCTCGTGGGTGTCGCGTGCGTCGGTCAGCATGACGGTTATGTTTTCGGTGAGCGGGGCGCTCTTTTCCAGAGTCATTTTCCCGAGTGCGTCACTCTCGTCTGCGATGTCGATGCCCGGGGGCAGGGGGTAGACCCAGGAGTCGGTGACGGTGCGCAGTGGCCAACGCCCGGTTTCGCGTGCGATGCGCATCGCGACGCGGCGGCCTCGCCAGCGGCAGTGTGCGATGATCGCTGCTCGCCAGAGCGGTTGGTGATGGTGTTGCATTTGTTTGGCGGTCCACATGTCGGGGTTGACCATTCGGCCGATGTAACCCTTGTAGCAGGCGCCGATGAACCGTTTCATTGCTGTGTCGCCTGTGTCGACGGCAACTTTGCGGGCTTCTCGCAAGAATTTCGCCCACTTGTCGAGGGCCCGTCCCTGTTCGGGGTAGACCCATGCTTCTGCGATGTCGAGGTCGTCGAGTTCTGCGCCGATTCCGCCATCGGCGATGGACGTTTGAAGTGCATCGAGGCTGACGGTGGTGATCCAGGTCTGCACAGGTTGGTCGGCGAGCATGTGTGGGTGAGGCAACGGTAGAGCGGGTGGGAGCGCCAGCATGTCACCCGGTGGGAGGGTTACACGCCAGAGTCCGAACGGGGTTTTCGATTGCCGCGCAGCGTCGAGCGCGTTCTCGCCGCGAAGATGTCGAGGTTTTCCGTAGCCGAATTCGAGCATGCCAGCGGAAGCGAGGTACGCAGCTCGTTGGTCTATCGATACCAGTTGTGTTGCGTCGGAAAGTTCTTCGAGGTCCGGGATGCGGGTCCATCCGAGGGCAGGTTCGAGATCTCCGCGGGGTTCGCCGTCCAGCGGTGGGACCGGTCCACCGACAGTGACGACGATTCCTTTACCGCTGCGGGTGCGGTCGCGTTTGATCTTGTCGACGATGGCGGCGCCGGTGCGTGCGGGGGTGGGGCCGGGTAGCACGCCGAGGTGTTGTGCGCACCAGGCGAGTCGGCGTCCCAGTTCCTGCGCAGCGGGGAGGTCGTCGTCGGGGAGGTAGGTTCCGGCGGTGGGTGATCCGAGAATTCCCATGTCTCCCACGCGATTGCCCCATCCGAAGTCTTTGTTCCAGTAGGTCCATACATAGGGTTCGATGAAAATGTCGACCATGGATGTGAAGTTCCCGGTGGTGCGGGAGAGGTGAACGACGTGGCCGGGTTCTCCGCGCAGTTCCCATCCTGCGGTCAGCATGGGGGTCAGCGTGGCGTGGAGGATCGCGGTGAGTTCTTCGGCAGCGCGGGTGCGGAGGATTTCCATGTCGTCGACATCGTCTTCGCTGCCTGGGTCGATGATCCATCCGAGCATTTCGCAAGCTTCGATTCCGACTATCCAGATCTGTGCCGGTGCGCCCAGCGGGGTGAGCGTTGCCCATCTGATGAGTTTGTCGAGTTTTTCGATGGAATCGACTGGGCCGGTGAGTGTGTGGCCAGACGGTGTGTAGGTGCCGGCTGCTGTGACAATGACGGCGTGGCCGTCTGCTGCCTCGCTGGCGGGAGGAAGGGTGCCCGATTCGGTTGCGTCGAGTTCAGATGCCTCGGTGGGTTCCGAATCCACCTCAGCAGTGAGCTCGCTTTGGGGCACAACTGTTTCCGTGTTGTAATCCGAAGACCGTGACGAGTCCGTACCTTGCCGCGCTATGGGGGCGCTTTCGCCTGCCACTGGTTCGACCTCTGGTTCCGCGGCGACACGATCCTCCGCAATCGGCGCACGGGCATCCATCACGTCAGCATCGGGATCCGGCGCCGTGGCGTCTTCGATCCCGAAGAGAGCTGGTTCAGAATCGAGCTCAGAACCTTCGCCATGAACTTCGGGCACCGGAGGAGGATCGAGGTCGAACAGGGGAATCTGCTCCCACTTCTTCACCACCATCTCTCCCCCATCCTCGCTGCTGATTTCCTCATGATTCGAGATCGAATGCTGATCGCAGCGCCCTGCTCAACAACACTTCCTGAGCCGGCAGGAGAAATCCTCGGTTCGCACCGAGTGCCGACACGGGGATGGTCGTCACCCCGTCGCAGTCGGCAACAGATCCGTCCTCGACGCCGTTGCCTTCACCTAAACTCAGTTCGGTCGACAACCCCCGCCCCTTCGAACGAATGGGGGCAACAGTGACCGTCCCCAGGTGGGGCCGAACCAATTCCCTCGTCAGGACCAACACCGGACAAAGATCTCCGAGTTGCGCCTCGTGGATCGGGCGCACTCAGTTCTTCTTCCCGTGCGCGGCAGCGATATTCACATCGCTACCCGCGCCGTCAGACAGGATCTCCACGTCGCGGACCGCCAACTGTCGACGCTGCTCACGCTCCAACGCTCGAAGCACGACTTGAGCACGGCTTTTCGCACGCCCACCGCTGACCTCACTGTCGAGAAACGCCACGATGTCCTCGGGTAGCCGTACCGCGATCTGCGTACTCATAACCATCATGATACCGAATTGGGATGTAAACCGGTACCAGTCCCACATCCATTCATCTCCTTGCAACCACCGCCCCTGACACTCCCGGTGCCGGGGACTGCCGGCCGAACGTCCGTGGATTGTCCGACCGTCAGTGCCCCGATTACTCGGCGCCGTACAACTCGGCGGTGTAATGCCCCTCCCCATTGCATGTGGCTTCTTCCCAATCGACGCCCAACGCGTCGGCCAGGTGGTGCGCATCGGAGAGGAAATCCGCGAACACGGTGGGCAATTCTTCGGTGCCGGTTCCGCAGCGGCGGGCATACGCGATCATTCCGTCTGCTGCCCGCACAGCGCGGACGCCGTTGTCGTGGATCTGCGACTCGGGGTCTTGCTCGTAGCGGAAGTCATCGTGCTTGCTGCCGCCTGCTGTCGATGCCGCGACTGCGTCGAATGTGTCTATTCCTTCCCAGGCGCGTGCACGGTATTCGGGCTTCGTTGTTTCGGACATGTGTTGTGTCCCTTTCCCTTGCGGGTGAGCTACACAGCGGGGGTGCTGTGCAGCGCGGCCAACAGGGCGGTCTGGACCTCGAGCGCGGGCGACGGCGCACCGTGTGCAAGGACGCTCGCGGTCGTGTCATCGATGACGACGGACATGTGGGCGCGGTGACGCGAGAGCATCACGCAGGTGCGGCCCGCGTCGAGGTTGAAAGGTTCGGCGGTCCGGTATCCCGCCAACGGGTGCAGCACCACGACGGCAGGGCGCTCGAGGCCTTGCAGCGAGTTGGCGGTGCCGACCAGTACGTCGGGGTGCTCGCTGAGTAGGGCACGGATTGCCGCAGCCTGGGTCACGTGCGGGACCACCACGGCCACGTCGGCGGCCGTCATTGGCCGCTGGCCTGCGGTGGTGACCAGATCCGCTGCCAGTAGTTCCGCCGCCCGCGCGGCGCATGCGGTCACCAGGGCCGGATCGGACGGGCCTCCGCAGGCTGTGATCGGGCGGTGCGCCAATTCGGGCCACACGGCTCCGCTCGAATCGGTGAGGTGTTCCGGGGGACGCTTGGAGGTGAACGGCAGGTCGGGGTAGAACAGTGGCGCGATCAGTGCTGTGGTGTCGGGTCCGAGTCGCCAGGTGTGCGCCAACCGCACCATCCCCACCGCGTCGCCGTGCGCAGCCAACAGTGCAATCGGGGCGGGTAGATCGGGTGCGGTTTCGCTTCCCTCCCAACGAGATACATCGCCGGTCACCACCGGGTCGATCTGGCCGGGATCACCGACGCACACCACCTGTTTCGCCATGGCTCCCAGCGCTCCCAGATCGGCGTAGGTGCATTGCCACGACTCGTCCACGATCAACACGTCCGCACCGACTCGGTCTGGGTCCGAGAACAACCATCGCGCCGTCGTGCCGATCAGAATTGCACCGACGTCGCCCTGCCAGCGCACTTTCTGTCCCGAGACCACCGGTGTGTCGCCGCTGTCCGGTGCCGGTGCTTTCGCTTTCCACATCAAGGCGGCGCGGTCGGTGAGTGTTCCCAACCGGCGTGCAATCTCCACCGCCTGTTCGCGGGTCTGCGCCGCGATCCCCACGCGCAGATCCGCGCGGTGCGCCAATGCCGCAGCCAGTAATGCAACCAAGCGGGTCTTGCCCGCACCGGGAGGGGACGGCACCACCACCGCCGGATCACCCGACCACACCGAAAACAGCACACGCGCTGTGATCGGGTCGGCCATGATCTCCGACCCCGGCCACCCCGTCAGCGACGGGACGGGCGGACGGGACGACGACGGCACCGGGCCGGAGGGGGCAGCAATATCGGACGACGAGGCAGTAATGCGCATGACGAATCAAACCTTTCGTGAAAAAAGTCTCTGAACTGGCTATTTACCTAAGGCAGGTATGCTGCCGGTGCTATTCCTCTGCGCCCGCTATGAGCACGTCCAACGGCACTTCACGCCGGGAAGGGACGGGTGTCTGCCCCGTCGAAAGCCAGGACCGCCGCCCTCGGTAGAGCCGCCAGTACCGGCCACGACCAGCGCGCATCGTGTGCGGCGACGCCGCTTGCGGCATCAACACCACCGACGCGCCACTCGGCGGCGCATACATCCCCACCGAACCGAGTCCGAGCACCAACTTCCCGCCGACAACCTCGGTCGATGTGACCTCGACAGTGAACTGCTCGAACGGACGCCGTCGCGGTGTACCGACCCACCCGGTGACAGCAGATCCGACCCGCAGGCGCGAATCCAGACGCTCACACGTCACCGACAACGACCCGTTGCGCCGACGTGAACCTTTCGGTGGCGGCGTCATCGATGCCACACCCACCGCGACGTGGCCGGTGTGCAATGCGCGCTCGCGCCACATCGGATCATCGAGCAAGGCTGATGACATCACATCTGCTGCGTCACAACGACTTCGCAGACCCATCGCGGCGCTGGCCGTGTTGTCGGGACGCGACCAGTCGTGACCGTCCACCAGTGCGGACTGTGCCCGAGAAAACGAATAGGCGTCGTCTTCACCGATCGCAGCGAGCAGCGGTAACAACGGGCCACTGCCGATCGCACGCGCCCATTCGTGCATCCCGGCGACACTCTCGTCGGTGATCTGCAACCACTTTCGCCATACCCGCGCCGACCGCTGCGCTTCCGGCACCACTCCGAGCACGTAGCGGGCACTGGAGGCGGCCGGAAGATTCACCACCGCCGATGTGCCGGGATGATCCGCGCGATCTGCCCACCACCCCACCATCGCGGCGCTACCGGAGATGTTCGGGTCACTGTGGTGAGCGTGCGCCCGCGCCAACCCCACCAGGGCCGGGATCGTGCCGGTGTCGTCGGTGAGCAACATCGCCGGGGTATCCGCCGCCAGTGTGCCGCCCAACCGTGCGAGCAACGCCAACCCTGCCTCGTCGCACGCGGTTTCCTCACCTCCACCGAACGACGCAGCGGACACGCTCACACTGCCGCCGCGTACCGTCGCCCGCACCGCCAGCGCCGACGCTGACGGGGTGAACGTAGTGTGTGCGAGCCGAGCAACGGGGCGCCCTGTTTCGGCGGCATAGAGACGCTGAGCCAGATCGAACCATTCCACGCTCACGACACGTCCTCCGTCTGTTCGCACGCCCCGACCACCGGATTCGCAGCGCACTCCCACCCCGCACGCAAGGCCCGCGCCGCCGCATCCTCGCCGGTACCGGCGACCACGCTCGCCACCTGATCCGGCGCGTGACCGGTACCGGTCAACACCTGCTGCGCGTACCGCAACAGATCACCGCTCACCGCGTTCACAACGCACCGACCGGGATCTGCACACTCGACGCCCATTCCGGGGTCCGTGCCAGTGCAGTGTCGTTGCCGATCACCGCGCACACCAGATGCGCCCGCGACGGCCGATCCGGCCACGGCGTATCCCCGTCCGTCAACACGATCACCACGTGCGGGGCAGGACGGGCCGCGTTCGCCGCATCGATCCCGACGCGCATATCCGTACCGCCGCCGCCCACCAACACCACATCAGCCACCGACCGCACCGCCTGCGCAGACGTCGATGCCGCATCGCACGAGAGAATCCGTACCCGCTCCCGCGCCACACCGCCCGCACGCAGCACACCCGCCACCTCACCCATCGCCGCCGACAGATCACCCGCCGACATGGACCCCGACGTGTCGATCACAATCGACACCGTGATCGACGGACCCCGCATCGCCGGGGCCACGATCCCCGGCAGGCTGCGCCGCGACGGACGCGCATAGCTGTAGTTCGTCCGCCCCGACTGATCCGCCAGCGCGCGCCGGATCACCGCACGCAACACCCGATCCCACGGCACGGTCGGCGGCGTGAGAACCTCACCAGCCCACCGCGCCAATCCTGCCGGTGCGCTCCCGCGCCCCTTCCCTTGCGCCGCCTGCACCGCCCGCGCCACATGACGGCGCACCAGATCCGCTTCCGCGCCGTCCAACCCGTCCGCGACCTCCCCCGCTGCCGCACCCAACTCCCCCGGCACCGGCGCGCACCCCGCACCGGACCCGCATCCCACATCGTCGTCGTCTGGAAACTGTTGCCCCGTAGCCGGATCGATCAGGTGCGTGTAGTAGTCCTCTGCGATTCCGCCGTCCTCACACCCGAACGATTGTGGAGTGATCACCCCGTCCGGTAACCCGACGCCCGCCGCCAGCAAGTCGTCGTTGATTTCCGCATCCGCCGCGTAATTCCACGCCACGTGTTGCACCGGCTTCGGCAAGGACTGACCCCGCGCACCGTGCGCCCGCAGCAAGTGCCCGACCTCGTGCAACAACACCGCACCCGCCACCGGCACCGGCCACGCACCAGCCCCCACCAACAACGCCGGATCGAGATACAGCCGCCACTGCGCATCCACCGCGAACGTGCCCAACCCCGGTGCAGCAACAGGCTGCGCCGCGAACAACGCCCGCATGAAATACGGCATCTGTTCGGCAGAAACCAGCCGTGCCAGGCGAAACGCCCGCAACTCATCCGGCGCGAGCGCCCGAACCCCGCTCATGCCGCCGCCTCCATCAGACCCGCAGCGGTCAACATCGGCGCGAACCGACGTGCAGACGCCGGGACAGTCGCCTTCGCCGGTCGCGCCTTCGCCAGCGTGCGCGCCGCCGCGCCCGCCACGTCCGGTGCGCCCGCCTCCGCAGCCGCGATCAGCGGACCCCACGCACTGCGCCAGGCCTCCACCGTGCCGCGCCCCGCCGCCCACGCCGTGACACCGGACAGCACCGCCCACACCAGATCAGGACGCGACTGCCAATCGAACGCCGAATCGGGATTCTCCACCACCGCAACCGGATCGGGAAGATCCGCGCTACGCCGCCACTCCAAGAACTCCACGCCCGCGCCCTCACCGATCAACCCGAACACCGCCGTGTTGATCGCCGCGTTGTCGTCCTCCCGCAAATGCGGCAACACCGCCGCCAACATCGACCACGTACGACGCGACGGCCACGCACCACCGGTCTGCGCAGCCGACGACGGAAACGCATCCAACGCATCAGGATTGCGCTGCACAAAGCCGGTGATCGAACTGCGCACCAACGCAACCCGCTGCTCATCGGTGGCCACCGCACGCGAGGCAGGCGGTGCACCCCACCCCGTCGACATACCGTCCAACCACTCATCCACAGACGGCGTGAACTCCACATGGCAGAACCGATTCGCCAACGGCGCTTCCAACTCGTACCCACCAGCAGCGCAATCCGGAGGGTTCGCCCCCGCAATCACCCGAGTTCCCTTCGGCAACTGCACATCACCGACAGTCAGATCCAGCGCCACCGCCAACATCGCCGCCTGCACAGCAGGCGGACTCGTCGTCAACTCGTCCAGAAACAGATACCCGCCACCCCCGGCAACCAATTCCTTCGCCCACGCCGGAGCCTCCAGCGTCACACCGTGCTCCCGCACCACCGGCAACCCCGCGAAATCCGACGGCTCACGCAACGACCCCAACACCGTCTTGCACAACACCCCATCCGCCGCCGCCAACCCACGCACCAAACTCGACTTGCCCATCCCCGGACCCGAAATCAACAACGACGGCACACCCGCCCGCCCGTTCGCATCCAACACAGTCACAGCAGTAGCCAAATCAGCCACAGGAATCCTCCAGAATCGAGCGAACTGGTCAGGTCCGCTACCGAATTAGACTCCCCAATTATATAGGTTGACCTGCGCAAATAGGCGCTAGAATCGTTTCTCACGTCCCCGGCGCACCCTGTGCCGGGGACGTGAGAAACGACCACCTCGCCGACTGCCGGCACCACCGCGTACGAGGTACAAAAGGCCGCCAACGACGTGGAGTGCCAACTCTTCGCACTCGATCGAGCTGCGGTCCTAACTGCCTGGGTTCGGCCTTGAGCCAGGATTTGGGAACACTTCGTATCGTCTGAACCCCCAGCGAGCCAGACAGAACCAGTGATCCCGCAGCCCCGAGACAATCACGGTCGCCTCCGCAACCGTCTAGGTGGCCGGCACCGCAGTGATGGCGTCCACACAAGTGACGAGCGCGTCGATCAGGATCGGAAGGACAGAAAAAGGAAAAAGGATCTTTTCACTTGTACAGAGCGGAGCGAAGCGGAGTGCTCTTCGGGAGACACCGCAGGCCGGCCGCCGGGCAGGCGGATGCAGTAGGTGATCCGACCGACCGGGTTGAGTGCTAGGCATTTACTCATCTGGAACTGAAAGCGGCAAGCGGGCCGTTTCCGCCTCCGCACCTAGGGACGATCAGCCTTGTTTCGCCTAGTCATAATCTATGAATGCCCAGATTGCGAGGCTTTCGCGCTACTGCCGACGTGACCGACGTCATGTTGTCGCAAATGTTCGGTTATCAAGTTTTGCGCTACCGTCAGTTACATCAAAGTGGGTTGCGGCCGATGCAGCCTTCACGTCGTAGGAGGTTTACATGTCCCGTTCACGTATGGCTGTAGCTGCGCTGTTGGTCCCGGTCGCGGCCGGTGCTGTCGCACTGCTCGGGGCGGGTGCCGCATCTGCCGCAACCCCGTACTCCGGCAACGGGTATGTCGGCATTCGATTCGATCCGAACGAAACTCAATTCATTGCCGACACCAATGCCGCGGATTTCCTCGAGGTCGTTCCGAACGACTACTGGAGCATCGCCCTCGGCGAAGGCTCGATCTACAAGGGCGACGGCCAGCACGTCTACGCCAGCATCGATCAGTTGGTCGAGGAAACAGCGTCCCACCGAGGTGAGATCTCCTTCTCGCTCACCGATCCTGCGATCTGGAACAACAACATCTACATCCTTCAGAACTGGTGACATAGGTCGAGTTCGTACGCGTAGGGCCGGTGAACGCATTACTCACCGGCCCTTTTCGCGTATCCGTATTTGCCCCGCTCAAGTGGTGGCCGGCACTTCCGCGATGGCGTCGGCGGTCACGAGCATGTCGATTTCGACGAGGTTGGTTCCGCCGGCATCGGTGACGCGCACGGTTACCCCGGCCAACCATTGCCCATCGTGCATCCGTGCCCAGAATTTGAGAACGCCGTCGAGGTATCCGGACATGTAGAGCGCGGACGTTTTCACCCGCATGCTCACGTGATCGGCGCGTGAGGCTCCCCCACGCCCGAGTGGGAGCGCGCGGCCCATCTCTTGTGCACTACTGGACAGTGGCCAGTGAATCGGAAGGCGTCGCCGCTCCGCATTTCCACCACACAACCGACACTTTCATCTGAACGAACCGCAAGATGTCAGACGCTCGACTGGAGGCCCCAGCCGAGCACGGTCAGGGCGATGATCGTTGCGACAACCGCATGAATTCACCTACGGCTGGAAGAGATTTCGGACGAAGGAGAGGCTTTCGGGGAGCGCTGCCCGCATCGTCTCGATATGACCGGTCGGATATGTGCGGAATGTGACTGGCTGGCGGTTGGCGGCGAGTTCGGCCGCAAGTTTCAAAGCCAGCGGTGCCGGCACCATCTCGTCCGTCAGCCCCTGCCCGAGGAACACTGGCCGGTCGTACCCTGTCGTCGGGATCTCCAGCATGCCGCGAGCAGCAGCCAGCACCGCGAGATCGTCGAGGGGCCGGTTCACCAGATCGCCGATCGTGACGTCGCCGAGCCCCGATGCCATGTCCTGGTAGCAGTCGGTTTCGGCTCGGGCAAGGGCATCCGTGCCGCGCGGTGTCAGGTAGCGATCGATGTCGAGATCGGGTCGCGCCGCCCGGAGTCCGGCCAAGAGGTACGAGACGAACACGGTGCTGCCGGTCAGTGGCAATCGTGGAAAGTCCGGCCCCACGAGTGGTGCAAGGTTCTCCAGATTGGACGGCGCCCCGGTCGCGACCGCGCCCCGGTAGTCCAATTCGGGTGCGTACCGTGTGGCCATCGCTGCCGTGACCATAGCGGCCTGCCCGCCCTGAGACTGTCCGAGTGCCGACCACCGCGGTGAGAGCGACGGTTCGACCGCACGCGCGGCGCGCACCATGTCGATCACGCTGTGCGCCGCCGACGGTCCGTCCAGGTACGCGTGGATTCCCGGCGTGCCGAGCCCCACGTAGTCGGTCGCGACGATCGCGTAGCCCTGCGAGAGCCAGTTCGTGAGGTATGGACTGCCGACGGTCCCGGTCACGGTGGGAGCGCACTGGTCGGAAATACCTACAGTGCCGTGAGCCCACGAGATGACCGGCCAGCCGCCTTCGGGTGGATCGCCGGGGGGCAGGAAGAGCGCGCCCGTACTCAACGCGGGCTGGCTGCGCGGTCCTGTGGACCAGTACGTGAGCTTTGATGCGTTGGCTGCGCCGGGAATCCAGAAGGAGTGTGGCAGGGGAGTTGCCGCGGTCACTGTGCCCGGCGTCGTGATTGGCGCCGGTTCCTGCGCGTGGACGGGCGCGGTCGAGACGGCCGCGGAGGCGAGTGCGATCACCATCAATGCTTGGCCGAGTCGTTGTCGGATCATCGCATCGCTCCCGTGGTTCGTCGGTGTCTGCGCCGACTTCCATTCTGCGCGAACCGGCGGTGCCGGCGTACCGGTTCGACCATCTTCGGGTGCTCGTACAGCAAGATGACCGGACATGTACAGCACGGACGTTCTCACCCGCATACTGACGTGATCGGCAGGTGACGTGCCACCCCGACCGAGCGGGAGCGCACGGCCGATGTCTGGTGCACTACTGGCACTACTGGACAGTCCATGACGCCTTCCAGTCGTAGGGCACCGGACCTCTCGCCTATTTCACCGTTGTTGTGATGAGGTAGCTCGCTACGACGGCTGGAAACGACTTGGTTCGGATCCCACGCATCAGTGGACCAACGGGGCCCTCGCCTACGGAACGTAAACGGTCACGAGGCCCGGTGTGTAGGGGCCGGCATTTGAAGTGGCGGCGATGACGACCTGCCCAGTTCCGGTCGGCAGGGTTGCTTCCGGGTATCCGTCCCTTCCGGCCGACATCCGGGCGGTCCCGGAGGCTCCATTCGACAGGTTCAGCCAGTGCATGTCGCCCGGGAGTAGGCACGCCCTTATGCCGTCCTTCGGGCCGGTGATCGTCACGGTCCCAGGCTGTTCGTCGACGACGGCCCAGCAGCGGATCGAGGGAACGTCGAGGCTGCCGTTCGGGTTTCCGAACGGCGCCGGGTTGATCTGGAACGGAACGGTGACCGCTGCGGAGGCGACGGCTGCTGGCGCCAGAACCGCACCGGCCACGATCGCAGCGCCGGCGACCCATCGGCGAACGAAATCGATCATGGCGACCTCCCAAACAGTCGGGGCCAGGCTTCGTCACTCTACTGCTCACCGCCCGTGTTGCTCGCCCTATTCGTGCAGCTGGAACACACCCACCCGGCCCGGCGGTCCAATATCTAGCTGAACTTACGACTCAGACCAACCTGGCAACTTGGATGTCACCCTCCGCGAAGCGAGCGATCCGATTTCGGATTCTTAAATCGAGTGCACTCTCAATAGATTTTAAAGTGCGCAGGAGAGGATTTGGGAAACGAATCGAAATACCAATCGCGGTCGCCCTCATTGAAACCCGGTTAGTACGGAACGGGAATGAAACGGTCCTGGATCGGAGTCGCACCCATTTCTGTCGGAAGACTCTGCGCCAATCCGAATCTAATTCAAGGAAACGGAGGCATATCCACCTGGCCAGATGGCCAGAAAGGGCGATATCTCAAGAAATGCATCGAGTCGCGACCGGAAATCGAGCGACCGAAGCATGACGAAATCTGAGGGGAACGGGAGTCATGAAACGACTCATCTTCGCATTGGCAGCGATGCTGGGCTTACTGGGCGTGTTCATACCCACAGCATCCGCAGAAACTCCGATCAATCAATGCGTCGGCACCTGGTCCGTCGTCGTCGGCGGACTCAACAACAACAATTCGGACGGCTTCTTCAACCAGAACCAGCGTGTCGGTTACAACAGCTACGACACCCGAGCCGGGGTCAACGAGCTGAACCGGCTCACGCGGGATCATCGCCGGTTCTGCCCCGGCGACCACATCAAGATGGTCGGCCACTCCGGCGGCGCTGCGGTCGTTCATGTGTGGCTGACCGAGAACGGCACCGGGTTCGGAAATATCAACACCGTTTTGCTCGCCGACCCGAAACGCCCTGCGGGACCAGGTGGCCCGGGCTTCGCGCAGACCGACTTCCCGTTCAACCTCTATCCGCCGCTCGCTGGTGCAGACAACTTCTACAGCGGGGTGCCGGTGTGGACGGTGTGCAACAACAGCGATCACATCTGCAATTCGCAGGCGACCTGGGACGGTTACTTCGTCGGCGGTACACACGACGCCTACGACAAGGACGTCAACCACTACTCCGACTGGGGTAACGGACAGGACTACCGCTGGTTCTGAGACCGGGCTACCGGCGCGGGATCTCGCAGAAGGTCGTCTGCCGTAGCTTCCTGCATGGTCGCCTAGCGGCGGCGCTCCATCGAAACTGCGGCCGAGTCAGTCATGTGGATGCACATGGCAACCCCCTCCGCGTGTGTGTCCCGACCACGTCCCCTGACTGAACCGTGGCCTGGGGTTTTGTCTGTTTGGCGGGAAACGAGTGCATCGTCAATACCGTTTGAACATGGGGGCACTACTACAGGGGCGGAGTCGCGCTCGGACTCGACAACGTCATCGCCTACTGCGTCGACTGTGCCGTGGGCTCAGCGGTGTTGCGGCGAAGTTCGCACACCAACTCCGCCGTCTGCGTTGCTCTTTGAGGTTCTCGCGACATTCGGTGCCCGATCGCCTCGGGATGGTCGCGATCCCACGGACATGGTCTCCGGCGTGTGCCCATACGAAGCGGTGGAATCGGCGACAGCGCATCCCCAGCGTTACCGACACCGGCCAGGAATCCGAGTCTCTTCGAGCGGCGAGTTCGCAGTAGCCGAGCTACTACGAACTTGCCGCTTTCCGCGTCTCTAACCACTCATTTTCGCGGATATGGAGCAAGGACATGGCCACAATTTACATCGATGCCACACGGTTCTCCACGGTCGTCGTCTGCACCTGCGGTTGGCGGGGCATCACTGGCAACCGCGTGACCGCCTGGGGCGCCGCCGCAGCCCACTTGAGGATCTGCCACGAAGACCTCCCCTCTGCACGTCGCGCCTTGCAGGCCGCACGCGACGCCCGATACCGACGACAGTCGAAAGCCTCTGGACAGCAAAGAGACTCTGCCGGCAATGGTCCTTCCCCACGCGTAGACCGCACCACCCGCCCACCCCGGCGTCCCGACGCGGCCACCACCGAGACCGAGTCAAACAGGCCCGCACAGGACTCTCCCGGCTCGACCGCAGGAGCGCGAACCTTCTGTTAGCTCGAACATTCGGGAAACGAGTGCACTCTCAATAGATTAGATATTGCGCACTAATGGCCGCCCTCAATAACAGAAAGGTATCCAGAGGCCCCTTTCATCAGCTCTCGTTTCAGCCGATTGAATAGCGCAAATAAAAACCATCCGGGCCGAACAGCTCTGCTTGGCGTGCCCGTGAAATACGGATTCGCGGCCCGGAAACTTCGCCGCGATGAGGCGTCCCTCAGCAATACCTCATCGCCACAAGAAAGAGGAAGAAATGAGAAGAACACTCGAAGTCTCGCAGTCGCCGTCAGCACATTCCTCACGTGATGGTGCGCCCCGGCATGGCCTCACAGGGGCCCGTCGACGGCCGAGGATTCACTCCGGTCGCCAATTGAACACGAATTCTCGGGCCGTTCGCCCTCCTGATGAAGCAAGACCCGTGATCCACGATCTCCCTCAAGTCGTCAGGTTCATCAATAAAAGGAGAATAATGAAGCGAATTCTGATCCTTCTCGCGTCGATCGCAGCCTTCGTCCTACCGATGCTGGCATTTGCTCCGGCAGCCCAGGCTGCGACCGGCGTCGTCACCAACGGTACGGGCTGGACGGGGAGCCTAACGGCCAACGGTCCGGAAAACCGGTGCACACTCGCGGCGGTTGGCTACGACCAGTACGGCAACAAGATCGCGATCTCTGCGGCGCACTGTGTGAGCCAGTCGCCGGGCCCCCTGCCGGGTGGCGGTTGGTCGAACGGGAACTACGTGCCCGATGGTGGACCGGTCTATGAGTGGACGCCCAACAACGGTCCCCGCAAGCACATCGGAAACATCGCCTATCGGAGCTGGAACGGAACCGGATACCCGGTGCCCGTCGACCAGGTCAACCCGAACTCGTTCGGCACCGACTACGTCGTGATCAAGCTGAACGCAGATGCCGACCTCCGGTCGAACGGTCCGGGCGCGCGGATCGACGGCATCGGCGTGGCCAACCCCGGCCTGTTCACCAACATGTGCAAGGACGGGATCGGCTCGGGCATCACTTGCGGGATCGTCGTCGGCGACAGCCCCACGCGGATCTTCACCGCTGGATTATCGACTGGCGGCGATTCGGGTGGTCCTTTGTTCGCCGCGGGTACGACCAAGATCAGCGGCTATGTGCGCGGCATTGCTGCCAGCGGAACGTCGTTCGAGTACGTGAAGTTCTCGGCGGTGCTCAACGAGATCAACTCCCCGGGTAGCCCCCTCCCTGAGGGTAAGGGCTTCAGCCCGGTCAACAACTGAACACATGCGACAGCGGGCCAGCGATCAAGTCGACTGCTGGCCCGCTGTCGCTCTGGAGTCAGTCGACCGGCACGCCGAGTAACGAAAGAATGTAGACGAGCGGCGCGTACGGTCCCCAAAAAGCCCAAGCCGTTGCTCCCATTTGACTCACCTCCAATCAGGGGCAGTGTCCGCCGAGGTCGCACGGGATCACGGCCCAGATCGGGCGCCGACACTCCCACTGCAATAGGAGTCCCCGCATCCAGCCACTTGAATCACTAACGTCCCTGAAGGGGGCTCCCGATCGTCCGACCCTGTCAGGTCAGGCTAGACCCCGGAAGTGGCCGAACGGAAGGTTCGAAGGGACATTCAATCCACCTACCGGTGGAAACAGCTATCAACGCGGCTTCGGATCGAACTTCTGACCCCAAATACTGTCTCGCCATCACCGTCACCCCGACGTCCGCGTACCGACTATCCAAATGCAGCAGACGGCATACAGAAGAACGCCTTCAACGTCGTCCGCTGAAACAACACCCGCACCACTGTCACCTTTTCGAACACGCCCACCTCGACCCCGGTGTGTCGACCCTGAGGCGACGGCGGCGTAGTTACGAGAGTGGTCGACACCAACAGGTCCGCCGAATCACATCGACACTGGACATTGGACACGCTCAAACCCGGTCTACAAGATGTCGACTTTCACTGCCTTCGGCTCGTCGAATGTCCTGATCACGGGGTGATCGGGCCAGCGTTCGGTCCAGTGGTCGGTGTTGATCACTGCGCTGCCCTCAATGGCGGTACCCCGGCGGCGAGGGTGTCGTCGACGGTGGCCCAGCGGAGTTGTCCGCTCTCGTCCCGGATCTCCAGGGTTCCGGTGCGTTGTTGGAATCCTTTGCCGGCGGCCGCGATGTCGAGTCGAACGCCTGTCACACGCCCCCTCCCCGCTGACAATCCCGTGTATCTGGCTACTCGGGACGAGATCCGCAGATCCGGACCGTCCCATTGCCCTTCCGTGACAATCAACAGTGATCCCTTGCTCCTTGCACGCGCGGCCACAGCCCGTCCGCGAGAAGGCGTTACAGCGCCACCAGAGAGCCCCAGGACAACCACGTCGAAGCCCTCCAGCAAAATTGCGGCGCAGTCGATCGCAGCATCCTTTGGCTGCGGCACGAGCGCGACTTCTCTGGGGGTATGAAGCTGTTTCAGCCGTCCATGAACCATGGTTTGCGCAGTTCAGGATGCGAGGGGTGGGCAGAACACATTCAATTGAATGTGGTGCGGTGATGCGTGCTCACCAACTCCAGTCGTCGCTGGTGGTGTGTTCGGTCTTGCCGATGACGTAGCTGCTTCCCGATCCGGAGAAGAAGTCGTGGTTCTCGGCCGCTCCCGGGTCGAGCGAAGACAGGATCTCGGGCGCTATCTGGCATTGGTCACGCGGGAACAGGTCCGCGAATCCGAGGTTGGCGAGAGCTTTGTTGGCGTTGTACCGCATGTAGGGCAACACCGGTTCGGTCATGCCCAGGGGGTCGTACAGGTAGTGCGCGTAGCGGACCTCGTTCTCGTACAGGTCTGTGAGCATGGAGTACGCGAAGTCTTCGAGTTCGGCTCTTCGCCCGGTGTCGGCGAGGTTGTATCCGCGTTGAAATTTGTAGCCGATGTAGTAGCCGTGGACTGCTTCGTCGCGGATGATCAGGCGGATGATGTCGGCGGTGTTGGTGAGCATCGATCGCGCCGACCAGTACATCGGCAGGTAGAAGCCGCTGTAGAACATGAACGATTCGAGCATCACGGAGCTGATCTTCTTCTTCAGCGCGTCGTCACCTCGGTAGTAGGACAAGATGATTCGTCCTTTGCGTTGCAGGAACTCGTTCTGTCGTGACCACGCGAAGGCGTCGCGGATTTCCTTGCTCGAGCACAGAGTCGAGAAGATGGAACTGTAGCTTTTGGCGTGCACCGATTCCATGAATGCCATGTTCGTATAGACGGCTTCTTCATGGTCGGTGACGGAGTCGGCGAGCATCTCGATGCATCCGACGGTCCCTTGCATGGTGTCGAGCAGGGTCAGTCCGGTGAACGCCCGGACCGTCAATGTTTGCTGTTCGGGGGTCATCGCCTGCCAGGTCGGAAGATCATTCGACAACGGTACTTTTTCGGGGAGCCAGAAGTTCGTGGTGAGCCGATTCCACACCTCGACATCCTTCTCGTCCGGCACCTCGTTCCAATTGATTGCCTCGATCGCATCGCCCGGGATTTGGTTCATGTACGCAGCTCCTTCGTTTGTTCGGTGAACGCGGTATCCGCCTGTGCCGGCAGCCGACATTTCTCCAGTTTCCACATCCGGCAACCCGAAAAGGGCACTAAATATAGACATGATCGGGACATCATGCACAACATATTGCGTTACACAGGCAGAATAGATCATAGTTCGTCGAGCCTGATAGTTTAGTTTGGCACACCGAAATTTGAGTCGGAGTGAGTTCGAATGACAGGTAGACGACCGGAAAGGACCCCATTTCAGTGCCCACCCTTACCAGTGAGATGACCGCAATGCTCAGCGAGCAGCTACCGATCCTGGCAACCGTCACAGACGGAGCGCTGCCGAACATCGGCCCGAAACGATCCCTGCGGGTATACGACGACACCACACTGATCTTCAACGAGAACACCGGCGGGCAGACCCTGCGCAATATTCGTGCCGGCTCGAAAATCGCGGTGGCGGTCATCGACCGTGACGCACTCGACGGATATCGTTTCCTCGGATCCGCGCAAGTGCACGATTCGGGCCCTGCGTTCGACAACGCCGCCCACTTCGCTTCGGAACGAGGAATGTCCGCCCCCAAATGTGCGGTCCTGATTCACATCGAGGAAATCTTCACCCTCAAACCCGGAGCCACCGCAGGCACACGTATCTAGGTGAGAAGAAGAACACTCGGTACCCTTCTGCCGCAGGAAATTTCATCACACGCCGAACGAAATGCTGGTGCCCAGTTCGGGGCGAATGAAACTACACACCACCGAGTCGATGTTGCGTATTCATGTTGGTGAAAAGTTCCCGGTTCGCGGCGCGGGCTGCGTCGAGTTCTTGATCGCGTTCTTCGAGGCGGCCGGTGAGGTCGACGACCTGCTGCTCGAGCGAGGTGATGCGGCGTTGGAGTTGTTCGACGTCGGCGGGTGCGCCGAGCCCGGACTCGCGCCAGACCTGTTGCCCGAGCAGTTCGGAGAGTTTCCGCTCCAGGAGCGCGTTGTGGGCGGCGAAGCGGGTGATGCGTTGCTGTGCGTTGGCGAGGTCCGCGTGCAACGATTCTCGCGTTACCGCAGCCTCATTCGCCGTAATGCTTGTCGGCGCAGCTTGAGCGGTATAGATCTGAGAGAGCAGGTCCTTGTGGCGGTACAGGAAGGTGCGGTCCACTCCCGCTGCTCGGGCGATCCCGGCGACACTGATCTGCGTTCCGACCGCCACAGCGCCTTCGAGTGTGGTCAGTACTCGTTGCCTGCGACGAGAGGTGTCAGCGCGGCGTCCGTTGATCATCGGGTTCGTCATTGCTCAGATGTCCTGTCCGGCCGGACATCGGGGAGCGGTTGCCTGACCTGCGGTGTCCCGAGACCGACGACGGTGGTGCGGGCCCGGCGCACGATTCCGATCGATTCCTCGATCTGAGCGCGATCCGTGGTAGGTAAGTCATCGACCTCGGTTTTGATCTGTGAGATCAGGCGACGGATGCGGGAGATTTCCGCTTCCGAGGGCATCGCTTCTGCCGTGGCCCAGTCATCGGCGACGAACGCACCGCGAAGTCGCTCACGGCTACGCAGCAACGCCGCGAGATAACCTTCGAGGTCGGGCAGGTACGACACATCGGTCGAGAAGTGTGAGCAGCCGACGCATCGAAACCGGATCGGGCAGTCGTGCCCGCCGGCGGCAACGTTGCTCGGTTCGCTGCAGCTTCCGTAGGGGACGGCGACCTCGCCGACCGCGCGGCGGAGGTGTTCGGAATCGAGTAGCGCGGTCGCTTCACGCCAGATCCTGGTTCCGTGTCGGTCGAAGTGCATACTCGTGAGCCGATCGACGGCTTCCCTGCGTCTGTCTTCACCGACGCGGTAGTACACCTGTGTCGTGCCGATGTAGCGATGACCCATCAACTGGCACAAGACATCCACGCCGACACCTGCGTCGGCGTGGCGCTGGGCGTATGTATGCCGGTAGGCGTAGAGAAATATCTGGGACCGATTGAACGGCAACATTTTCGTCACCCGTTTGCCGTCGGATTCCACGGTCATCGGGATGCTGATGTCGGGGAGAGTGAGGATCCACTCGTGATGGCGTTTGCTGAGGTATTTGTCATTCAACGCCCGCCGTCCGTGCGGATTTCGTGTCGGAGCGGAGATGAGTTTGAGCGTCTCGATCGGCTCATCGGGGAATCGGGCACGGACGCGCTCGCATTGGGCGATGATCGTGGCAGCAGTGGCTTCGCCGATCGGCAGACGTGCACCCCGGTGATCGGCTTTGAAGTTGGTGTAGACGAGGACAGGTTTGCCCTGCTCGTCCCGGTCCAAGCAGTCGAGGTCGAGCCGGCAGATCTCATCCGGGCGCCGTCCGGTATCGATGATCAACTCCACTGCCACTCGAATATCTCTCGTGCTTGCCTGCTCCAATTCGTCGAGATGTTCGCAGATATGCCGCATCACCTCGATCGGAAGATCCCTGCATTCCTTCTCGACATCACCTTCCTGAGGTATGTCTTCCGGATACAGGATGAAGTCGTCCGGAAGTCCCTGCATCGGCTGACCCGGGCGGGTCAGGCCCAGCGCACGCATCTTCCCCGTCAATCGACGAAGATCCTGCACCGTGACATGCCGGGTTTTCGCGCTGATCGTTCCGTCCGCGCACAGGAACGTCAACCGATTCAGAAATCCACACATATCGCTACGGGAAAGCAGGTGCGGTTCGTTGCCGTGGTCACTCGGTCGTTGCAACCGTAAGCTTTCCGACAATCTCGCCAGAGAGCGGAGGTCGTTCTGCGCGGCAGCTTTCGCGTTCAGTGAGCGCCGCTGAGGCAGATCGTTGTACGCCCAAATCTTGGCCGCTTCCCGCAACCACGGTTGCGAGATCTTCCCGAACCGCAGCGTCCCTGTGTAACCGAACACCGAAGTGTCCCAGTCGTCTTTGACTCGTTCCGTTTCCGGAGTCAACCTCAATCGCCGCACCGACTTGACGATGTACCGACAAAGGATCTTCGAATTCTCCGCCAGCTGCGTCGGATCCACCTCCTCAACCGACCGACACTCTTCGGCCAGCAGTTTCGCGATCAGCGGGCGGACGTGCTCGGGCAGCGTCTTCGCACCCCACTCCGTCCGGTGTTGCACGCCGAAAAGTACTTCGGCGACAACGCGATCCGGCAAGCCCCGCAGGCTGCATTCGTTGACCGTGGGAATCGCGGCAGAAGTACGCCGAAATCGTGGTTCGTCCACCTCCTGCCCACCGATCGCGGCATCAGCGATCAAGCGGTTCCAATGCAGAGAGTGGTTGACGCAGTACGCCCCACTTGTGCTGCGGTCGCGGGTGCATGCCGCTACCTGACACGGTCCGAACGACGGTAATGCGACCACCCCGGACCGCGCCAGAAACTCCTCCAGGGACACGTTCGCCGTCTTCACGCGCGACCAGTGGTGCGAATGGCACAACACTGCGTGGCGCGAGACCCACGGTCTCGCACAGTCCGGCACTGCGCACCTGCCCGCACCGGACTGCGTCCACTGCCGAGGTTTCTTCGCGAACTCCTCGACAGGCAGGCGGCCATCGGCAATCCACCGCTTCCGGCAGAAAGGACACAAACTTTGCGGATTGTCGGCCTTGATCCCACAACCGGTCACCACGCATTGCCTGCATCCCAACTGCGGATGCTCACGTGGAAAGTACGTGACCCTTCGCTCAGTCCATCCCAACACTTCCAGGAAGTCAGGTCGGATCTGTTCCCACAACGACGCGACAACGGCATCGTCGTCCCTGACATCGAAGAGGGGCAACGCCTGTGAGGTCGTCACGACAAACCCTCGATCATCGCGCGCGGGGACGGAACCCGCTCGACCGCGTCCCGCAACCGATCCGGTGACGGATGCAGATACGGCTGCGCCGACATCGGGGACGCGTGCCCGAGCAACCCCTGTATCTCGTCGAGCAACGCGCCGGAATCGGCCAGATTGCTGGCGAACCCGTGCCTGCACTGATGCGGCGAAATCGGCCGGCCCAGCTGCGCCCGCGCACACAACGCCTCGAACAGCTCGTTGATCGCGCCCACCGTCATCGGAGCACCCAGCGGCTCCCGAAACAAGTTGACCAACAGGAAGTCGCACTCTGCGGCAGCAGGTTTCGTCGCGCGCTCAAGCAAGTACAGATCGAGAGCACGTACCACCAGGAAATCGAGCGGAACCGCTCGTGGGTGACGCGATTTAGCCACCGCACCATTCGAATTCTCGCGCCGCACCACGTGCACATGCGCCCCACGAATCAGACACCGATGCACCGCATTATCCGGCAACAAATGCACATCACTGCGGCGCACACCCACGAGCTCACCACGCCGCAACCCTGCACGGGAAAGCAGCAACACAATCAACCGATCCCGCGCAGACCGACACACCCGAAAAAGCGCGACGAGTTCGTCGTCGCTTGCCCGATCGACGTCTGTTCGGGGTTCCCGCAGACTGTGTCGGGCTCGCAAGCGGTAGCGCAGGATTCCGTCCTCTCCCTGCGCTGCCAACGGCAGATCACGGGTGTCGGCGAGCTCGTAGAGCTGCTCGAGCACCGCCCCCGGCGCTTCCTTCGCCACCACCGCGAACGAGAGGAAGCCGCGAACCGCAACAAGAATTTGATTGATCCGAGAAGCACCCCGAACCGGTTCGGCACCCGGCCCCGCCACCACCGGCGAGCCGTCCACGCGCGTGTACTTCAACCACACGATGAACAGACCCATATCTCTTGCCGCAGCGGGCCATTGACGGCCGGTGCGATCGCACCATCGGAGGAACAATGCGATGCTCTGCGCGTACGCCTTCGTCGTCGACTCCGCTCGATCCCGACCGAACCGCAACTCCCGCAGATAGCGGTCCGCCACCGCCATCACGTCGTAACCGCCGTCGACCACCGTCCAATACCGCCCACCCGACGGCATCCGCACCAGAAAAGCCTTCACAGCATCTCCTCTCCTGGCACCACAGAGAACAACAGCAACCACACCCCCAAAGAAACGGTGCGAGAACGCCCTTCGTGCATCCTTGCACGACATCACGCCACAGAACTGAAAACCCGAGAGAACGCGACCTTCGCCAAGTCGCCACCTTGCTCGTGGAAGGCGAGGAGTCCGAGACCGGGCATTCCGATCACCGCCACGTGCCCACCGGCAGCAGTGATGGTGGCGAGGAGTCCAATCAGGACCGATGCTGCGCCGTCGACGCTGACGACGGTTCCGCGGGACAACCCCCCACGTGGGAGCAGATCACCGATCGGCGCCGGAACGGGCAGCAACCGGAGGGTCGATTGCGCGGTGGCCACGATCGGAGTCGGCTCGCGCTCGCCTACGGGTTTGAGCATCACCGACGGCGTAGCAGGTTCGGTGCCGTCCGAGCGGGCGGGAATCGAGGCCATCTTGCGGCGGAGCTGTTCAAGCTTTTCCGCCTTGCTGACCGACGCGAAAGTCGGCGCGATGCCGTCGGGCGACTCCGTCATGACGATCTGCCCCCGCTTTCACGCTGCTCCAACCTTGACACCATACACTTTACTCGCACATATGTTCGAATTTAGCCTCAAATCGAACCCTCGGCGATAGCCAGTAAAGGCCCAACGGAGATAGACCTGTGATGGACTTCCACTGTGAACGCGCCGTCAACTCCGGAACTACCTGAGACCCTGTGGCATTACACCGACGCAGCCGGCCTGCTCGGGATCCTGGGGCATGAAGTCACACCCGCTGACCCGAACATCGTCGGGTCAGGCAGTTACAAACCCGTCTTGTGGGCGTCCGCGGCCCAGTTCCTCAATGATCGACGGGAGCTGGTTCACGGCCTCGAACTGGTCAAAAACTTCGTCAAGGATGGACTCAAAAAGGCCAACATGTGGGCAAGCGCGCACCCCACTACCCAGATACCACCGGAAGCCGATTTCATCACCCGTGAGTGGTACACCCTCTTGCTGTCAACAAGGGCGGCAAACCCGACAGCCATCGAATTTCTTAAGAAGATTTGCCGAACGATCGATGACATCATCGATCGCAAATATGAGACCTACCTGCACTGTTGCACAATATCGTTCTCCGAGAATCCGGACGTACTTAGTCAGTGGCGCGCTTACGGCAACGGCATCGGTGGATTCTCCATCGGTTTCGACCCGAGCAAGTTTCCCCGGTCGGACGGGTCCCCTGCGCATCTCTCAGGCTTAGGGCTACACAAGGTGCAGTACACAAGAAATGAGTTGACACCGGCTCTGAAAACCGCTGTGTTCGAACTTTTCAATGACGAGTTCAGACTGCGGGGTCGCTCGGCCAATCCCGGAGATCTGAGCGCAGCAATACAAAAGCTGGCATTCTATGCTGCGAGCGTCAAACACCAGGGTTTCGAGGAAGAACACGAATGGCGCTTCATCGAACCGGGCTCTTTCGACGCGCCAGAGTTCCGTGCAACACCTTCGGGTCTCGTCCCGTATCGCAAGCTCGACGAGTTACCTAGTGATGCAGTCACAGGTTTGTATGTCGGGCCGGGCCCAAAGCAGTACGAAAATCTGGTGGCAGCAACGTCGCTTCTGCAACGATATGGATACACAACTGCCAGCGCCAATGTTCACCCCTCAGAAACACCGTTCCGCTAATTCCTGACTGGCTCAAGCAGTCTCGGATCGTTGTTCCTCGGAGAGTTCACAGCGGTCGAGACTTCGTAGGGTTCGAGGTGCGGCTCCGGAACGGAGTTGATCATGGCCTGGACTTCACCTTTGTCGGTGAGGTTCGGGTCGAGCCAGTGTTCCCAGAACGATTCGGGCAGGATCAGCGGGGATCTGTCGTGTATGTGTCCCGTGGCATCGCTGGCTGGCCGCGTCAAGACTGTGCAGGTCCATACCCACTTGTTTGGATCATCCTCGGGCAGTTCGGGATCGGGCCACAACTCGTAGAGGCCGGCCATGGCGAGAATGTCGTCCTCGCCGTGAAGGAAGTACGGAATCTTGGACCCTGCTTCACTTTTCATCCATTCGTAGTATCCTGCGACCGGGATGATGGCACGCCGTTTGGATGCACTACTTCTGAATGATGGTTTCTCCGTGACACTTTCACTGCGGGCATTGATCAGCTTGGACGCCATCTTCCGATCTTTTGCCCACGCAGGCAGCAGGCCCCATTTGACCGTCCTGAGCTGGCGCTGGGGCTCGGCGTCGGGTTCCTCGTGGGGGGTTCGTTCGAGGATCACACGGACAGGTTGTGTGGGGGCGACGTTGTAGGACGGTGGCAGTTCGTCTCCGACGGTCTGCATCGTGTCGAAGAACGACTGCAATTCCTTGTCTGAGCTTGTGCTTGCATATCTCCCGCACATGGCCTGACCTCCTCGTAATCGGTTTCCGTCCCATTGAACAGCGTGGGTCCGACTTCCACGTGAAACGGCGTGTGATGATCTGTGCGAGTACGTCGTCGACTGTCGCGGAAGGGGAAGTGCGATCTCCAGTCCTCGGCCGGCGCCCGCGGATGTCGCGTTGGCGATTGTGGCCGCCACAGTCCTCGGTGTCACCGTCGGGGTTCTCCTCGCCGACGTGGTGGCCGGTGTCGCGGTCGGAGCCGGTACCGCGGTGGTGTTCCGCATCGTTCTGCGCTCGATCATCACTAGAAAATGAGCTAGTGCGCTGGTCAGCGGTGCGGAATAACCCTGCAGGTGTGGTCGTTGTAGAGGCTGTCGGTGTTCGGTTCTTTGCCCCGGGTACCACCCCAGAAATGCCGCTTCGAGCGGCCACTTGCCGAGAGGCGCAAGACGGGCACCGACCCTGTGAAGCCGCTGGACACCTTTCGGTGTCGGCGGCTTCGTCATGTCTGGGTGGGTCAGGGAGGCGGGTTGCATCAGATGCACGATTGATGCATCTGATGTGGTGCCGGTTGCCTGTCGTTTCCGGTGGTCAGTGGCGTCCGGGGAGGTCGACGTCATCGGCGGTCTTGTCGATGCGCATACCTTTGAATGCTGGGTGTCTGAGTCCGCCGCCTGTGTACTCGCGGTACTCCACGTCGCACACTAAAAGTGGCTCTGACCAGCGGGCTTCGCGGGTGATTGCTCGTGGTGGCGCGATCGCGAACGGGCTGGTGGGTCGCTCGATCTCGATGAGTTGTTTGCGTAGTTCGCGGCGTTGTCTCGCGGAAAAGCCGGTGCCGACGTTTCCGATGTAGGTGAGCGATCCGGAGTCGTCGTGGGCGCCGAGGATGAGTGATCCGATTCCGCCGGCGGCGTTGCCGGATCCGGGGACGAATCCGCAGATGATTCCTTCGGTGTTGGCGCGGAGCGGTGTTTTCAGCCAGCTCGGGGACCGTTTTCCGGGTTGGTAGGTCGAGGTGATGGATTTGGCGACGATGCCTTCGAGGTGGTGTTTGCGGGCGACCTCGAGCATGGTCGGTCCGTCGACGTTGAGCCAGTGGGGTGGGACTTTGATGCGCGGGTGCACAAGGCTGAGGTTGGCGAGCGCTTCGCGGCGTTCGAGGTAGGGCAGATCGGTCGTCGATGTTCCGTCGATGTCGAGGACGTCGAAGACGTAGTAGGTGGTCAGGGCGTCGTTGCGGAGCTGCGCGGTGGGTTTGAGGACGTGCATCCGCCGTTGCAATCGGGAGAAGGACGGGACACCGTCGGGTCCGAGTGCGACGATCTCACCGTCGAGGACAGTTTCGCGATGGTCGAGCACGGCGCTGAGTGCGTCGACGATCTCGGGAAACGAGGCGCTGAAGTTGTTGCCGTTGCGCGACCACAGTGCCGGCGGTTTGGTGCCGGTAGTGGCGATGGCTCTGACGCCATCCCATTTCGACTCGAATGCCCAGCGCTCCCCCGTTGGTGGATGCCCGAGTGTGGCGAGCATCGGCGGCACTGGCTTTCCGGTGGCGGCGCTCATGCCTTCCACTGTGCGCGGGTTTGTACTGGTTTCGGCCGGTTTTCCGAGGTTGAGACAATAGTGAGATGAGTGAGAGTGCAGAACCCGATGAGGTTCAAGGGTGGAGCCCGGCCCCGGACGAGGGCCAGGCCGGCACGGTGTTGACGAAGGACGGCCGGTGGGCATACCGGTACAAGGATGGTGCGGAGCTGATCATGATGAAGATGCCGGAGCGTCCTGCATCCACGTAGGAGTGCAGCAGAAAGGCCCGCACCGAACCGGCGGATTCCAGGGATCGTCGCAACACGATGAATGTCCAGCCTACTGGCGTGCGCTCTCTCAACCTCCGAAAACCCGCTTGCCTAGCGAGAAGAACTCTTACCGAATGCTCACCGGGTGAGGTGTCCGATCAGCGACTTCGCGTACACGGGTTCGGTGGACCAACACGTCGCAATCTCCCACGCCCATGCAGCACGCTGCTCGAGTTCATCGGACGGTAGATCGAAAAGCGGGTCATCGACGCGGGCTTCATCCCAGTCGATCAGCACGCATCGACCGCGAGTATCGACAATCGCGTTGCGCGGACCGCAGTCACCGTGCACAACGCCAACCCGTCCTGAGCCTAACGCAGACCCCGGCCGCTGCACCCACCCGATCGTCTCAGCGTGAACCGCCCTGACAGTCTCGGTCAGGCGCGGATCATCCGAACGGGGCGCTTCACCTTCGATGTACGGATAGACGTGCCAGCCGTCGATGTCGACCCGGCCGTCGACGGAAGGGACCAAGCGCGGCACACCTATGCCCGCTCGATCCAAGTGCTCCAACAAGCTCCATTCCCACGCACGAGAAATGTCAGACCTGCGTGAGTGCCTCAGAATTACTCGACGGCTTCCGATGAATCCCGACCACACCTCAGTTCGTGCTCCCCCACTCACACGGTTGACCACCTGAAGACCTGGCCAACTCGAACGAAGTTGATGCTCCACGCCGGCTGCGCCCGACTTTGGTTCACACATCCGTCCATGCTGCACTACCAACAGGTGTCACCCGCTTCCGCCCGCCAAGAATCGGAGCATGCAATTTCGTCAGGAAACCCTGACAGTGTCTTTGATTCATTACCTTTCGGGGCCGGATGAAAATGGGACTCGTGCCGAGACACGATTGCCTCGGCATCCCCGTAATAGTGCAAATTCACCGGACGGCGCGGCAGGGTTCCCACCGGAGGACTGAGCAGTGTTCTGGGAGGTGCGCATCTCCCCACCTCACAGCGTGGCGTTGCATGGTCGCAAGGTGAGAGTCCCTCTACTCTCTGGGCCCACTGATCGTGTTCGCTCGACCTTGTTCAATATCGCTTGGCACGCAAGGGGTTTGCCTGATGCTGATTGGCGCACACATCCGTGTCAATCAGCCGAACATCGCGACGACGAAAGACTCTGCGATCATTGGGTGGTGCAACTGACGCCGGGACTGTCCGCCACTACTCTTGAAAATGCAGCTGCCCGAATGGGTCTCATACTCGACGGGCCTCATTTTCAGACACAAACGTCCTTGCTCTGCCCGGTCACTCTCAATGGACAGCGCGCCTTTTTGAAGATCACCAACGACCACGATGAGCTGATCGGGGCAAAGGCACTTGAGAAATGGGAGGGGACTGGCGCTGTACGGATTCTCGCTCAGCACGAGAATGCATTTGTTCTCGAGTATGCAGGTCAGACACTGCGGTCAGTGATCCCAGAGGACACTGCGGCAACCAAAGTGTTGTGTTCCGTTGCCGACCAACTTCACTCTCGCGATCCCGAGAACCTCGACGACTTCCCCACCCTGCGACGCTGGTTCTCCTCGCTTTTCGCCGATACCGACTCCCAGTTCGACGAAATCCGGGTGATTGCCGATCGCCTCCTCAACCGCAACTCACATCCAGTGCTGCTTCACGGGGATCTGCACCATGACAACGTGCTGCGCAGCTCACACAGAGGCTGGCTCGCGATCGATCCGAAAGGAATCGTGGGGCCGCGAGAATTCGACTACTGCAACATTTTCACCAATCCAACACCTCAGGTGGCAGTCAGCCATTTCGACGCTCGGGTGAGATCCGTTTCCGATACAGCGAACATCGACCCCGGAGATCTTCTCCGCTGGATCGCATGCTGGGGCGCACTATCGGGCATCTGGCATCTTGAGGACGGCGACACAACCCAGGCCTCGCTCCCCCACACCATCGCCACTCTCGCAATGGAAAGACTCCAACGGTAGCTTGGCACCGCGGGTTCATCTCGATCACGCTCGAGAAACTCGAAAGGCCCCCACCGGACGGCGGATTCCAGGGATCGTCGCAACACGATGAATGTCCAGCCTACTGGCGTGCGCTCTCTCAACCTCCGAAAACCCGCTTGCCTAGCGAGAAGAACTCTTACCGAATGCTCACCGGGTGAGGTGTCCGATCAGCGACTTCGCGTACACGGGTTCGGTGGACCAACACGTCGCAATCTCCCACGCCCATGCAGCACGCTGCTCGAGTTCATCGGACGGTAGATCGAAAAGCGGGTCATCGACGCGGGCTTCATCCCAGTCGATCAGCACGCATCGACCGCGAGTATCGACAATCGCGTTGCGCGGACCGCAGTCACCGTGCACAACGCCAACCCGTCCTGAGCCTAACGCAGACCCCGGCCGCTGCACCCACCCGATCGTCTCAGCGTGAACCGCCCTGACAGTCTCGGTCAGGCGCGGATCATCCGAACGGGGCGCTTCACCTTCGATGTACGGATAGACGTGCCAGCCGTCGATGTCGACCCGGCCGTCGACGGAAGGGACCAAGCGCGGCACACCTATGCCCGCTCGATCCAAGTGCTCCAACAAGCTCCATTCCCACGCACGAGAAATGTCAGACCTGCGTGAGTGCCTCAGAATTACTCGACGGCTTCCGATGAATCCCGACCACACCTCAGTTCGTGCTCCCCCACTCACACGGTTGACCACCTGAAGACCTGGCCAACTCGAACGAAGTTGATGCTCCACGCCGGCTGCGCCCGACTTTGGTTCACACATCCGTCCATGCTGCACTACCAACAGGTCCTGCCGCGCGATATCGGCATCGGTCGACCGGGCTTGCAGGCTCGTCTCGATGCCGTTGGCGAAGACTGGTATCACGGCGATGCGGCAGGTCTGCCCGGAGCGACTGAACGAGTGGAGAGTTGGCCGGACATGCTCTCCGCGGCTGGACTCACCTCGATGGGTAGTTGATCGTTTCTGGTGGATCGGCCGGCGCCGGCCGACGAGGACATACGCCAGATGCTGCATACGACCTTGACCGACTCCGAAAAACAGGACCAGGTCGGCTCGACGAGACCGATCTCGCCACCGTGGATCGGCTACTCGATCCTCATGACAGTGCTGGCGTGCTCAAGCGTGCCGACGTGTTCTACCTGGCCGCGACTACCGTGCACGTTGCGCGAGCCACGTGATTGCGCGCCTGACCGCTGGTTAGCATCGCCGTCGCATCTGGGATCGATTACTCCTCGCCCCTGCGATAATCCCTTCGGTCTGGGTCTTCATCAGAACAGAATATTGGCGGATGAGGTCAGGCGGTAAGCAGCGCCGTGAGTCGCTCGGCTGGCGTGTCCCAACCGAGTGATTTGCGGGGACGGTTATTGAGCTCAAAGGCGACCGCCTCGACTCTTTCGTGGTCATGAACCGACAAATTCGTGCTCTTGGGAAAGTATTGCCTGAGCAGGCCATTGGTGTTTTCGTTGGAGCCGCGTTGCCAGGGACTGGCAGGGTCGCAGAAGTAGACAGGAATCTGGGTGTCGAGCGTGAATCGGCGGTGGGAGGCCAGTTCAGATCCCTGGTCCCAGGTGAGTGATCGAACTAGATGTGCAGGAAAGGTTTTCATCCGTTCGGTCAACGCAAGGCGTACCGACTCTGCGCCTCGGCCGAGCGGGAGGTGCAGCAGAATCAAGTACCGGGTGCTGCGCTCGACGAGTGTGCCAATCGCGGAAGTGCTGTCTTTGCCGATGATTAGATCTCCTTCCCAATGACCGGCCACGGCTCGATCTGCCGCCTCGTCGGGCCGTTCGCTGATCATGACCATCGGATACGTAAAACGCGGCCGCCGCGCGGTAGCCCTGCGATGGGACCTTCTTGCGGTGCGGCCAGTCCTCAGTGCAGCGGAAACTTCACGTCGAAGTGCGCCACGACCTTGAAAATAGAGAGATCGATAGATGGTTTCGTGGGCCACCTGCATCTCATCCTGGTGCGGAAACTGCCGCCGGAGGGTCTGGCAAATCTGTTCAGGACTCCACCGCAAACCCAATCGTTCCTGAATAAATTGCCACAGTTGCGGATTCGCGGTGATCTTACCTATCTTCGGCCTCGGCTTTCGTGCGTCTGCTCGTGTTTGTGCAGCGAAGGGGCGGTAGTCGCCGCTAATCGGATGGCGATTTCGACGGATCTCTCGACTGATCGTGGAAGGACTTCGGCCTAACTCAAACGCGATCGTGCGGATTGTCGCGTTCTCGCGCAATCGATCCGCGATGTGCACCCGATCGGACGCCACGAGGTATCTGCTGGGGCCAGCAAGGGGAACCACCGAATCGATCGGCGGCGCCGCTGCACTTACTCCGGACGCGTTGCGTCCATTCCTCCAACGCCGGCCGGTTTTGGGATTGATTCCAACGATTCGGCAAGCTTCGTTGTTGCTCAGTCCCTGTTTCATGAGCTGCAAGTATGCCGCTCGCTCGTTCCGGAGCGGCATACGTCCTTGCGCGCTGCTTCGATTCGTCCGGATCTCGAATTCCATCGCACCTCTTAAGCTGCGGTGTTGCGACGATCCTTAGAACCCAAGACCCGGCGCGGGCCTTCTTTGGTGGGCTATCCCCACTTGCTGTTCATGTTGTTCGCAAGCCATTCCGCGTCCGACTGGACCATCGGTCCTCGCAGGCAGTAGCGGCCCTCGTTGTCCTCAACGAAGTGGGTGAAGCACTCGTTCTCGTATCCGCCGTGTTCAGCGGTGCGGGGTACAACGACAAAACGTGTGGCGGTAGCTGTTTCGGTCATGATGCAGCCTTTCTGAGAGTCGGAAGAGTCGCAGCCTGGGGCCAGCAGAACGAGGGTGGGCTGTCCACCCCGAAGAGTGCAGGGTCGCCGGAGATCACTTTCAGGCGAAGCCACGGGTTGAAAGTGGTCGGAGCGCGTGGGCGACGAAGGAGAACGCGCGGTAGTGCCCGGAGCGTGGGTGGACAGGTCGGGGTCCCCGGTCTGCTGGACTGAGGCGACTCGTACGACGACCTTGGTGACCACTCGGGGCCGCGGAGCGGCGACGGCGCCGAAGGCGGCGTTCGGTACTTGCCCGCAGGCCAGTTCAAGCGTGGTTGCGGCGGCGTTCGCGACTGTTCAATGCCAGGGCAAGGAGCAAGACGCTGAACCCGAGGATCGTCAGACTCAGCGATATGCTGCCGGTAGTGGTGGTGGGTTCGCTGATGATCGTGGTGATGATTTCGACGAGGGCCGCGCCGATGATCAGGAGCGAACTGGCGATCATCAGGAGTGTGCCGGCCGTCTTGCTGCCGGTGAACAGTCTTCGCGCTTCGATCGTGCCGGTAATGCCGGAAATGACGATGATCACGAACCAGAGGATGTTCGGCATGGTGCCCTTTCGGTGCTGACGCTCAGACGGTTTCGGTTCCGTACAGTTTCAGGGCGTTCAAGTCGCCGGAGAGAACGCTGACCTGCGCTTGGATCGCGGCGTTGAGGTCTTCAATTTCGCTGGTCAACGACTCGACATTGGCGGTCGCCATCGCGTCGACGCCGGTCTGACGAACCAACTCTTCCAGTTCCGGAGTGAGCTGAATGTTCCGCTTCAACGTCTGCAGGACTGCGTATTCGTTGTCGAGGGTGTGCAGCTCGGCCGCGTATCGGTACAACGCTGCCACACGGTTGACGAGCGATTGTTCGACGGTGTCGAGGATCCGGTTGTTCGAGTCGTATTGCTGCTGCGCCCGGTAGGCGGCATCACTGTCGCCTGCGGGCCTGGCACCTGCTTGTGCCCGGAGAGCGCTGATGCGGGTCGCGTGCTCGATGATTTCGGCGGCTTCCGCCTCAGGATCAAGTTGAACGCGATGCATGTCCAGAAAACTCGATTTCCAGGCATGCGTGCTGGTGATGGCCCTACTCAGTGCGACGGAGAGCTGCGCAAGTTGGTACTCACGTGTCCCTTCCATCGGGCGCGGAGCCTCGACGGTTGCCATTTCGAGGGCTGCCCAGTCGGCGCTCATCAAGGACGTGGAAAACATATACCGCCCCTCGGCGGCCACCGTCAGTCCGAGAAAGAGCGCGAAAACTCCGATCGCGGCGGGTGCTCCGAAAAAACCTGCAACGAAGAAGGTCGCGAGCACAGCGAGAACGTGTGTCGCTTGGATACCGCTGTCGCCGTGTAGTTGTTGGATCTCGAAATGCCGCAACACTTTGGCCGGCAACGTGATCGGAGCCTCACGCTCCCCGGCATCATCGAAGGGGATCTGATCGCGCAGCTCCTGTTCTTGCGTCGGAGTCAGTTCGCGGCCGTCGTCGATGGGGTTTGTGGCTGCCGCATTCAGTGGGTCCCGCTCATCCTGTACCGCGAACCATCGCATTTGACGGTCGTCGTAAGCCGCAATCCTCGATGCCCTGTAGGCGTGGAGCGGGTTGGCGATCCCTGCCGCGGTCCGCGCTTTGAGCTTCCGCGCTGTGGCAGCGGGAAGCAGATCACGGTTCAACTGCCACTTCTTGGGCAACTGATCGCGCAGCATCCCCTGGGTCAGGCATTGCTGAACCAGCTCGACCGATCGTTCCTCACGGTTGTGAGCGTCGGCTAGTTCGGTGCCGGCGCTCTCTATCCACTCGTCCATCGGACTCCCCCTGCGCTTGCGTGTAGTCGAGGCACGGTCAGTGCTCGGTGTCGGTTGTGTTGGTATCAGGATGTTCCGACACCTGTTGCGCCCGGCTGACGTCCAATTGGGCTGCCTCCACGACTTTGGCCCGCATGTATTGCCCTAACCGAAGATTGGCGAGGTCAGCTGCTTTTTTCGCCAGCTGATGTTCGGAGTTGGTGAGTCGAACACTGGTGATGTTGTTCGCCGGGTCCTCACTCTTGGGTCTGCCTCGTTCTGCCACCCACATAATTTACCACCTACGTTTATTGCGTTTTTTGAATTATTCACCTACATTAATTATTAAGCAAGCCCGCCTGAGGCACTTTCCATCCCAAAACCATTGGAGAACAATGCATCTGCAACTTTTCGCCGACGCCGCTCCCTCTGCTTCCGAGTCATTACCTGCCCTGTCGGAAGACCTGATCAGCACTGTCCACTGGATCATGTGGGCCTTCATGGGCATTTGCATCGGTTGGGTCATCTTTCAAGGCGCGAGATACGCCGTCGCGAGCTCGCAGGGTCGACATGAACCCGAACAGCTCACAAGGGCCGTTTCCGGCCTATTCGGCCTGATAGTCATCGGCGGCGCCCAGCTCGTGGTGTCCTCCCTGGCCGGGGACGGTGAAGCAGAGCCGCAGGACGCTCCCATAGAACCTCCGCTCACCCCTGCGCCGCCTGTTCCTGCCGCACCAGCGCCGGATGAACCGATGAACTGGACACCGTTCATCGCCGTCGGCGCGATCATCGCTGCTCTCATCGGTCTCGCGCTACTGGGACTCATCGCTTTTCGTGCCCGCAACCAGATCGCCGACCGGAAGGCGGCGGCGGCGGACCGCGAAAAGGATTGGCACACAGCACGAACGATCTTCGATCAGACACGAACCAAGTTCGCCGACTATCTGGCAGATCCCCACGCGGTCTTCGAACGCCCCACTCTCGACGATCACACCGACCCGTTCACAGCTGCGTTCCTCACTGCACTTGCGGACGCCGAAGCACTGCACACGGAAACCGTCCCCCGCTCGGCACAACGGATCGACGAGTTCCGCACAGCTGCAGCCACCCTGGCCGCAGCATGGGCCGCAGCCGATCAGAACGCCCGCAAGATCGGGATGGGTGTCCTGACCCGCGGTCAGCGCAAGACCCTGACAACGATCAAGAGGGTGCTGGCAATCGCCCTCGACGAGAGCGCCACGGCTGGCGAACGTGAAACCGCGATGCGCACCGTCACCCGATTGGCGGGAGAACTGCCGATCGCTGTGAACACCGATCGGATTGTCCAGAAGCTCACGTTGTCGCTGGAGAATGCGCAGCGTAAGGCCCTTACCGTCTGATGGGCGGGTCGATCGTGTCGCTGCTACGTGAAGCGATCGACCCAGAGAACACCGAACATACGAAAATCAGGGGGACGATCGACCCGGCGGGACCGAACACGTTTGGCGGCGTATCGACGGTCAAACGGCGGTTGAGATAGCTCCTCCGCGACGTTTCGTGCGGCGCGGGCACCCGCTCATCCCGAGCCCTCAATGGTCTTCTCCGATAGACACTGCGAACGTGGAAAGGCACCCATCGTGAACGAAGTTTCGGCCCCGGGAAATGCCCTGCAGCGGACCATCCACTACCTGTTCACGCTGAACTGGTGGAAGTCGATGATCATCCCCCTCGCGTTCGCTGTCATTCTCGCCGTGGTGATCACCTTCTCCGTACGGTGGGCGATCACTCTCGGAGTCGTGTGGCTCATCGTCGTAGGCGCTATGGCTGCCGTGGAGTGGCGCTATACCAAGACGCTGCGGGAAGACGGAAGTGACGGTGTTCCAACATGATCGAGAACTACCACGCCGATTTCGTCGCGGGCATGACCGCCCTCAAAGAGAAGCATCCCCTCGATCCGGATACTGCGTCACCACTTCCTGGCGGTCATCACCCGATCGACGCGTTCAACATCGTGGTGACGCTTGCCGACGAGGAAATCTATCCCCTGTTCATCGGGTTGGCCGGCGTCCGCAGCGCGCGAGAGTTGTCAATAGTCAGGGCCATGCCGCAATCCTGGCATCGGGCAACAACTTCGCCAGGCGCGCTCTAAGGATCGAGCCAAATGGCTTCGGGACGGGTCCGCTCGCAGCTCGCGATCTCATCGGATATACCCACGACAGTGCCCAGAATCAGTTCGGTTCCTCAGAGGCTCGCAGCGACGGAGGTGTCGGTGGGCGCGGATATAGTCGGCGGCGTGTCCGTGCAAATTGGTGTCCACGTGGAAATCTCCGGGTTGCGCGACGACCGGGAGCAGGTTGGCATGACGATGCTGCTGACCAAGGTCATGCGGGAACATCGAATGGATGACGAAGTATTCGTCAGCATGCGGGGCAAGGGGGCGGACCTGTCCGTGCACGCCGATTCCGGCGATCACAAGCTGATCTTCAGCGGGTTCTACCGCTGGGCGCCCGACTTCGAGAAAATGCTGACGGCGCGGGCTACCCAGCTGGTGTCGCACGCGCAGGTGCACTACGGCTGGGAGTACGAAGATGAGTTCTGATCCGCGCTTCGCCGGACCGTGGGACGACCGTCTGCCGGATCCGGTGCCTGTCATCCACCGCAATCTCGACGTGAGTGTGGGCGGCCTAGAGCTGACGACGCTGACCCGTGAGCACCTCGAGTACTGGGTGCGTTGCATCGAACTGCAGCGGGGTAACACCTTCATGGTCGTGGCCCGAGCTGACGAACCCGGTTTCATCCAGACCTATCGCAACAGCGCCACCGACTTCAACCTCGAATGGTGCGATGCGCCGCCGCCAGCTCCGAGCAGGCAGGCTGTCGTCAACGACGAAGCACAGATCGTGGCCCTGCTGTGGGCCTGGCTCGAAGGCGATTACACCGAGCTTGACGCACTGGATTGGGAGTCGGTCGACCGCAACTGACAAGCCACGTGATCGTGCAGAGGCATTGAGTACGCATGTGGGAAGGCGGATTAGGACCGAATGCGTCTCTGAGGTACCGACGGCAGTGCCTCAGAATCGTTCGTTTTGGCGCCACTGTGCGGCATTGGGCCTTCGTCAAAAACGAGCAACAAGGAATTAGCATCCACACATGCACGTCGACATCGAAGGCGCCACCCGGATCGCCCGCCTCGCCGCAGAATTCGACTGGACCTGGGCCGTCGACGACCTGGAACCCTTCTGCGCACAAGCCGGATGGGAGCTCGTCGAACTCAGGCAAGGTGGCGCCTCGATACGGACGAACTTTCATGTCAGCTGGCCGACGGCGAGCATGTTCGGGCGGCAACACAGAATGGATTGGATCTCGATCTTCGTCACGGATCTGGCAGATGATGCTACGCCCATGACAGTGGTGCGTCCGCTGCTGGACGAAGGGTTCACGAACCTCGATGTGGCATTTACCGCACTCCTGGGGACAGCCACGAGCGCCGAACCCGGACCTGAGGCAACTATCCGGTGGGATCTGCCGAAAGCGGTCATCACACTGCATCGGGTGTCAGTGCGACCCACCTGCGTCTGACGAGTCCGGGATATCAGGCATGGGTGGATGAGCCCGAACCGGAGTACGAGGACGAGGACTAGCGATCGAGGTCGGCGAGATCGCATCCGGTGCGGGAACAGGTTTTTCCAGCGGCCGGTATAGCGGCTGCAGGTCAGCTGGGAAGAAAACCCTGCCAAGTTGTTCAGCGAGTCACGAACCCGCTAAATCACGTCAAAGTTGTTTTCTCACTGCAAGTTCCGGTACAGGGTGCTGCGGGCGACGTTCAACACTTCCGCAATTTCGGTCATGGATACGCCTTCCCCGCGCATTTTGTTCGCCTGCCGCCTCTTCGCTGCGGTCAGCGAGGATGGCCGGCCTCCGACGCGGCCGCGATCGCGAGCCGCAGACAGTCCTGCCATGGTGCGTTCACGGATGAGGTTGCGCTCGAATTCCGCTAGGGCGCCGAAGATGTGGAAGATCAGCTTGCCGCCCGGCGTGGTCGTGTTGATCTCTTCTGTCAACGATTTGAACGCGACCCCTCGCGCTTCGAGTTCGGTAACCGTCTCGATCAAGTGAGGCAGTGACCGGCCGAGTCGATCGAGTCGCCACACGACGAGCGTGTCACCGGGGCGCAGTGCGTCCATAACGGCGGCCAGCTCGGGGCGATCCGTTTTCGCTCCTGATGCTTTGTCGGTCCATATGCGAAAACAGCCGGCCGCTTTCAACGCGTCCTGCTGTAATTCCGGGTTCTGGTCGGTGGTTGAAACCCTGGAGTAGCCCATGTCAGTTTCAGAAGTGGGCGTCATAATTTCCTGGGGTTTTACCTCCGATTGCAGTCGTCTTCTGACATTCTGACTGCAGAAGTGGACTGCACAATCGGTCGATCACACAGGCCTGGCGTTCGGAGGCTGCGATGGACGCGGACAAGTTCGACGTCGCAGAGACTGGTGTGCTGACCGCGTCGGCCGAGCAGTGGGAGCAGGCACGGTCACGGTTCGCAGTGCTCAGCGAACTAGCGGATCGATCCTCGATCGGCACCGCAGTGGTCGAGGATGCAGCACAGCAGTTGGGGGTCTCGCCCCGGCGTGTGTACGTGCTGTTGTCCAAGCTCCGGAATGGGGGAGGGTCGGTCACAGATCTGTTGGTCTCCGCTCCTGCAGGCGGGCGCGGCCGTTCCCGCGTGCCGGCCGAGGTGGAAGAAGTGATCGCCGAGCACATCAACCGCGAGTTTCTGGCTCGCCAGAAGCTCAGTGTCGCCGCACTGCATCGACATATCGCGCTGGCCTGTCACCGTGCGGGACTCCCTATTCCAGCCCGCAACACAGTCGCCGCGCGGATCGCAGCAATGCACCCGGGCCGCGTCGCACGGTCACGTGGCGGACCGGATGCCGCTCGATCGCGGCAATCCGCTGGCGATGTCCCGCCGCCGGTGACGGCGGTTCTCCAGCAAGTCCAGATCGATCACACCGTGGTCGATCTGATGATCGTCGACGAATACGACCGGGTGCCGATCGGACGTCCTTATCTCACGATTGCTATCGATGTCTTCAGCCGCTGCGTGCCGGGCTTCGTGGTCACACTCGACTCGCCGTCCGCAGTGTCGGTCGGGTTGTGTCTGGGCCGGGTGTGCTCGGACAAAAGCGTATGGATCGACGCTCTGGGGCTCGGCGCGGATGTGCGGTGGCCGATGGCCGGAAAGCCGCGCGCCTTGTACGTCGACAACGCCGCCGAGTTCAAAAGTGAAGCGCTACGGCGGGGTTGCGAGCAACACGGTATCGACCTCGGCTACCGCCCACCCGGCAGGCCGCAATACGGCGGGATTGTCGAACGCATCATCGGCACCGTCATGACCCAGGTTCACGAGCTCCCTGGCACCACGTTCTCGAATCCAACGCAGCGGGGCAGCTACGACTCGGAGGGCGCGGCAGCTCTGACGTTACGAGAACTGGAACGCTGGCTGATTTTGGCGATCGCGGCCTATCACGCGGACGTGCACACCGGCCTGAGCCGGAGCCCGGCTGCGCAGTGGACCAGCAGCACCGACGCCGATACCGCTCTGGCGAGCTCGACAGTGGTGGATGAGACCGCATTCTTAGTGGACTTCCTCCCCGTCATCCGGCGCCGACTGACCCGGACAGGGTTCGTCATCGACCACATCCAGTACTTCTCGAACGCGCTGAAACCATGGATCGCCAGGCGAGAGAAGTTGGGTCAGTTCGTTATCCGGCGTGATCCACGTGATCTGAGCAGGGTGTGGGTCCTGGACCCCGACAGCGGCGGCGGGTACGTCGAGGTGCCATACCGGACGATGTCACATCCGGCCGTGACAGCGTGGGAACACCGGGCAGCGGTGGTGCGCCTTCGAGAACAAGGCCGAGCAAGTATCGACGAACACGCTCTGTTCGCGATGATCGAGCAGATGCGTCAGATAGCCACGTCCGCACAGAGGTACACCAAGCGGGCCCGCCGTAATCGCACTCGCCGTTCTCATCTGAGCAGCATCACCACACCACCGGACACGCAGAGCCCGCCCGAGCTCGGCCCAGGCACCGACGACGTGCCGGTTCCGATCTTCGACGACATCGAAGAGTGGTGAATGGATGAACCACGACCCCCGAAACGCTCCCGCCGGCGACGATGACGACCGTAGTTGCGAAGACATCGACGTCGTTCGTGCGGACCTCACCCACCTGCGAAGTTCGGTCAGATCGATTGCGGTTCTTCCTGCCGCGCAACGCATCAGGCATATTCGTACTGAACGGTGGATCGGGTATCCGCGTGCACGGTCGGTGATCGAGCATCTTGAGACGTTGCTGGTGTGGCCGGATCGGCAACGTATGCCGAACGTGCTTCTGATCGGACCGACGAACAACGGCAAGTCGATGATCATCGAGAAGTTCCGGCGTGCGCACCCTGCTGTCAGCTTGCCCGATCGCGAGCAGATACCGGTGTTGTGTATGCAGATGCCTCCAGACCCAGCACCCGCACGGTTCTACCTGGCGATGCTTGCTGCACTCGGAACGCCGATCCGCCCGCGGAGCCGAGTCCACGAACTCGAACAGCAAGCAATCTCGCTGCTGCGAGCGACCGGGGTTCGGATGCTGATCATCGACGAGCTCCACAATGTTCTCGCCGGCCGCGACAACGTGCGCCGAGAATTCCTGAACCTGTTGCGGTTTCTAGGCAACGAACTGCGGATTCCTCTTGTCGGAGTGGGCACCCGAGAGGCGTACCTCGCGATCCGTAGTGATGCACAGTTGGAGAACCGTTTTCACCCCATGACGCTGCCGATCTGGACCAACGACATCGACACCCGCTCCCTGCTGGCGAGCTTCACCGCCAGCTTCCCGTTGCGTGCGCCCTCGCACCTGACGTCGGCGGAGATGACCGATTACCTCCTCACCCGGTGTGAGGGCACCATCGGCGAACTGGCCACGCTGTTGACCGCGGCCGCAGTGACCGCAATAGAGGCTGGCGAGGAAGCGATCACCTCGCAGGTGCTGACGCAGACTGCCTACTCCGGGCCCACCGAACGCCGTCGCCACTTCGAACGGCATCTGGCATGACATCAGCCGATGCCTCGCCAGCGCCTACAGCGTTCGACCACAGTGGGCATCCGCGGTGGCCGCTGCACCCGCAACCATTACCTGGTGAGACTCTGATGTCGTGGCTTGCCCGGACTAGCAGACTGTATTCGTTGATCGGTACAGCGGATCTTCTCGACGGGCTCGGTGTCGACACTTCGGGCGTGGACCTCGACCGCTACACACCCGAGCCGGTGCTATCCGCGCTTGCCCAGAGGAGCACCTGCACAGCGGAACGGCTGCGTGAGATGACGTTGGCGGGCGGTACGCCCTGGCTGCTCGACAGCACCGACCCCGGCGGATGCGACTTCGACACCTACGTCCATCAGTTCTCTGTCCTACTACCGGCGGGTCTGGCAAGGTCAGATCGACGTCGACGCGCACCGCCCGCCGGCACGTGGCTTCCCTGGGTGAGCAAGCTCGATACGCGGGCATGCCCCTTGTGTATCGACGACCTCGACACAGACGCCGACATCGCGGTCATGATGGCTCATCAGTACCCGATGCTGACCAGCTGCACGAAACACCTCTGCCGGCTCGAATTCTGTGCTGTCATACCCGGCCGACTGGTCTTTTGGGACAGGACACCGCCAGGCTCGGACGAACACGCACCACCGATACCCGTACCGGCAGTCGTCGCAGAAATCGACAGACGCACCGCCGTCGCGTTGACGTGCGGGTCGGTCGAGCTCGGCGGAGGCCGTGTTCATGCCGGAGTGTGGTTCAGGCTGCTGCGTACCGTCGTCGACGAGGTATCGACACCGCTGGTCCGCACCGGATGGTGGGCGAAGCCACTGAGCGCGATCTGGAAGTCCACCGGCCATTCTCGCCCGCTGCGGACATCGTGGGTTCCGTTCGAGCAACTGCGGTGTGACGAGCAAGCGAAGGTTTTGTTTGCTGCCGCGACCGCGATCAATGCGGTCGAGAACGATGAGATAGCCGCGAGCGGTGCTGATGCCTGCTTGCTGCGGCCGCGACGGTACGAGCCGGTCGATCCGGGGGCCGCTCCGACGAGGTCTCGCAGTCCGGTACCCGCCCGCAGCGCTTGGGACGGTGTGATTGCGGCGATCGATGCCGCTGTCGCCGCCGCCCGCGTCGACAGCGATGCCGCCCGATCTTTGTTCGGATTCGCTCGAACGGGGTGCCGCACCGAAGATGACGTCGATGAGCTGGCCTATGCCTTCGTCGAGCTCGGTATTCGACTGGACTGGGACTGAAGCGCGCTAGATCGCAATCGCCACACGTTTCTCTGCGCTTTCAGGCGGAATTCGATCGCACCCTGTAGTCACCCACGGTTTGTGTGCGGTGACCCACGAGAATTTTCCTTCCCGCACCATGATCGCGAAAAGGCCTGCTCAGCGTGTTTTCGGCTCGAGAAGTCTGTCGGAGGTGCTCGCTACAGTGCTTGTCATGGCAGAACGGCAGCTCGGTGAGGTCGGGGACGCGGATTCACTCGTCTCGGTGGGTGGTGTGGCAGTGTTCCCGGACCTACCGGTCGAGGTCGCCGCTCGGATAGAACAGTCGATCGCAGCTTCTCGTTCGGCCGGAACACGCCGTGCCTATGCCTCGGCGTGGAGTCGATTCGAGAACTGGTGCATCGTCCTCGGGCACCAGGCTTTGCCGGCGCATCCCGCAACGGTGGCGGCGTACCTCGTCGGCGCCGCCGATACGCTCACCGTCGACGGGACGCGGGCGTATGCGCCGTCGACGTTCGACAAATGGATCGCGGCGGTCGCGGACCGCCACCGCGCTACCGGCCACGACAACCCGTGCGGGCACGAGATGGTCCGCGCCACTCTCTCGGGTATCCGGCGGGATTACGCGTCTGCGGGGGAGCGGCCCCGCAGACCCCGTGCCCCGCTCCTCACCGCTGACATCACTACGATCGTCGACCACGCCCGACGCACTGCAGCGGGCTGGGCGTCGGAGGTCCTCGAACGCCGCGACACCGCGCTACTGCTGATGGGCTACACCGGCGCATTCCGCCGCAGCGAACTCGTAGCGCTCGAATGCCGCGATGTCCACCGCGACCGCCTCGACGGCGCGCACGTACGTATCCGCAAATCGAAGACCGACCAGGACGGCACCGGAACCGTGAAAGCACTCCCGTTCACCGACCGCCACGAGTCATGTCCGGTCTGCGCGTGGGTGCGATGGCTGCAGATCGTCGCAGCGTTCGACACCGGCGGCAGAGTTGCTGTCATCCGAATACTCTCCCGCGCAGTGGAATTCGACTCCCATATCTGCCGCGGCACCCTTCCTGTAGTCGAGAAACGGTCCCCTCTGTTTCGGTCCGTCCGCAAGAACGGCAACCTCTCCGACACAGCCCTGTCCGGAGCCGCGGTGCACGCGGCGATCCGCCGCCGCGCTACTCGAGCTGGATACGGCCCCGACACCGTCGCCCAGCTCGGCGGGCATTCCCTCCGTTCCGGCTTCGTCACGCAGGCCTTCCGCAACGGTGCCGACGCGCATGCGATCATGCGCCAAACCGGGCACACCACACCCGCAATGGTCGAAACATACGCTCACGAGAATGCGCCACTGGTCGGCAACGCCGTCACCGAGCTCGGCCTATGACCAGGCACCCGACCGAACCAGTGAGCGGCGACGGGACGACAGGGGTAGATGCTGACCACGACGACCGCCCTTGTCCGATACGTGCATCGGACATCACGAACACGTCGATACCGAGGCGGGATCGGCACACGTGGTCACTGTTCGAGGACTGGTGCACCGCCCATGGCGAACCCCCATTGGCGGCCTCTCCTGAGTCACTTGCTCGGTTCCTGTATGCGCACCCCGCCGCGCCGACGACCCAACGCCGCCGGATCGCGGTGATCGACTCCGCTCATCATCGGCATCTATTACCTCCTCCAGGGCGCGCTGAGACCGTCCGGGCTGCGCTGGATGGGGCCCGCACGTCGCGCCTGCAGGAGGTGGCAGCCGTGATCGGCGGAATCATCGCCCGACTCCCCGAATACGGTTGGCCGTCAGCGTTGTTCGCGCGCAGAGACGCGCTGATCCTCACGCTCGCTACGACAGGTCTGCCGTACACGCAGATCGCGGCCCTGCGGGCATGCGATGTCACCGCCGATGCGGGTCTCGACGCCCTTCGCATCGAGACAGGCCGCGGCGTTCATACCCTCACCTCCCTCGCGCTGGCGGGGACGGGCATTTCTCCGCGCACGGTGTACCAGCGCTGGTGTGAGGTGCTCGGCCATCAGGCCCGGTATCCGAGCACCCGAATGCTCGCCGACGCTTTCGATGCCGTGGACGGCACCGGGCTCGGCGGATACGACCGGTATTTCGACCCGGCCGGTCAACATCCGCTGTCGACTGCGATCGACCGGTGGGGCCACACCCCGTTGGCTGCGACCCCGCTGACCGCCCGCGCGGTAGCGGGCATCGTGCGAATGCACTGGGACGGAAGGGCACCCACCCACCTGCAGCCCACTGCGCGGTCACAACAGCCGGAGCAGAGCACTGCACCGGATCCAGTACCGCGGGTCGTGCTCGACCCCGGCTACTACGAACGCGGAACGCTTGCGCGTAGACACGCCCACGGTCTTCTCGATGACCTGGACTCTGTCCTGGCCGATGTCGAAACCCGCGCGGACAGCCTGTTGGAAGCACTCGTCGACTTTCTCGCATCGGAGACCACACGCGTGCCGACCGACACCGTCGAGTGACTAGTGGTTGGTACTCCGGTTTGCACACACTCTTCTTCTCATGGCACGGAGGCGGCGACGTCTCCGTCATCTCCGAGACGAAGATCGATCAGGTTGCGGACGAACGGAGGCATCGATCTCGACCCCGTTCTGCGGGGTCTACGTCGAAACCGGGTCGTCTGAGAGTCGGGGATTTCGGAAATCTTTCGGAGAGCGTCCGGTCCAGCGTTTGAAGGCGTGAGAGAAGTTGGCGAGGTCGCTGTATCCGAGTTCGGTAGCGATCTCGCTGACCGAAACCGATCGGTCGAGGAGCCGTAGCATCGCGCGCTCGTACAGCAGCGAGTGGCGCACCTTGCTATAGGTGGTTCCTTCTTCGGCAAGCCGCCGTTTCAACGTGCTACTCGACATCGACAATGCTTGTGCAACATCATGGTTGGTTCGCTGTCCGAGGTCCTTTTCCAACTGTTGCCTCACCTTCTCGGCGGATGACATGGACCCACTCCGCTGGGCGAGTGTTCGCTGCAGATCAGCGATAGCGAGACGATATGCGAGGGGGTCCGAGAAGCGACAAGCCTTGTTGAGGGTCTCCTCGGGTACGTGGATGAAGGAAATCGGAGCGTCGAAGAACCGGCGATTCGCCCCCGGACCTTCGTCGTGGCTCACCTCGGCCGGCTCCGGCCAGCTCAGATGGAGTGTCACCGGCGATATGTCACCGGCGAGCATGTCCAGCAGTCGTAGTAACGCCGACCCACCGTAGGTGATGACCAAGCAGTCCAGTGCGGAATCGCCTGTGTGCGCAGTGAGCCCGACGATCAGACCGTAGTCGCCGGTGTGGAACTGCGACTTCAACGCCGTGGAGATCAATGGTAGGTATGTCAGGAGATCGACGATCTCGGCGACCGAACCAGCGCTGATCAAAGGTGAACTCAGAGGCCCGAACGATGTCAACTGGGCCTGCTCGGCAAACGCAAATCCGAGTCGAGTGGCCTGGGCGATATCGAGTTCGGGATAGACCTCCCGAAACCACCGTATCGGTGCCTGAACGTCATGCTGAATGAGCGTCGCTTCACTGGTTCCTTCGCGGTGCATGATCACACGAAGCCGCGCGGCGGCGTCAGGGTCGAGTGCGCGGCGTTCGAGCAACTGAACGAACGCAAGCGGTGGCACGCCCTCGTCGCTCAGCTTCACGGTGACCCCTTTGACCCGAATTCACAAGTTTATGACTCCACCGAACATAGCCGTCACCCGCGTTTGCGACGACACTTTCGTCAATCACGCCGGAAAACGAGGAGTTGACATGGCAGCTGTAATTTTCGTCGCCCACGATGGTGAGAAGCACGAGGCGGCTCTGGTCGAAGGTCGCTCGCTGATGCAGATTGCAACCGACAATGCTGTGCCGGGGATCGATGGAGACTGTGGGGGCGAAACGGCCTGTGGCACCTGCCATGTGATCGTCGACCCGCAGTGGTCAGGAGAGGTGGGTCTGTCCGGCGCCGACGAGGAGGAGATGCTGGCGATGAACCCCGAGCGTGAACCCACGTCTCGGTTGTCGTGCCAGATGGTGGCCTCGGAAGCGTGGGATGGCCTGATCGTTCGAACACCTGAATTCCAATTGTGATGTGCGAAAGGCAGGCACGACAGCATGAAAGTTTCTGAGTCGATCGCCGACAAGGTCCAGTCGACCATCCCGATAGGGCTGCAGATCCAGGGCGCTCATTTGTACGACAAGACCCGACGGTGGGTGACTGGCACGAATGGCAAGAAGATCTTCGTCGAAAGTCCCATCCCACCGGTCGAGGATGTCGAGCTCGCCGACATCGACCTCAGTAACCCCTTTCTTTACAGACAAGGGCGGTGGCAGTCGTACTTCGAGCGCGTGCGGAACGAGGCACCGGTGCACTACCAACCCAATAGTCCGTTCGGCCCGTTCTGGTCGGTCACGCGCCATGCCGATATCGTGGCCGTCGACAAGAATCACGCTGTGTTCTCGGCCGAACCGTTCATCGTCATCGGCGTTCCGCCCCGGTTTCTCGATATCGAGATGTTCATCGCGATGGACCCACCACGCCACGACAAGCAGCGCGCTGCCGTCCAGGGGGTTGTCGCACCGAAGAACCTCCGGGAGATGGAGGGACTGATCCGATCGCGCGTACGGGAGGTATTGGACGACCTCCCCTTGAACGAGCCGTTCGACTGGGTGCAGAATGTCTCGATCGAGTTGACAGCTCGGATGCTCGCAACTCTTCTGGATTTCCCCTACGAACAACGCCGCAAACTCGTCTACTGGTCCGATTTGGCAACCTCGATGGAGCAAGCCAACGGTGGGCCCTCGGACAACGACGAGGTGTTCGAAGGCATGCGTGACATGGCCCGTGGCCTCAGCGCTCTCTGGCATGACAAAGCAGCCAGGAGGTCTGCAGGGGAAGAGTCCGGTTTCGATCTGATCACCATGTTGCAGAGCAACGAGGACACCAAGGATCTGATCGATCGTCCGATGGAATTTCTGGGCAACCTCGTCCTGCTGATCGTCGGTGGCAACGACACCACGCGAAACTCGATGAGCGGTGGCGTTCTTGCGTTGAACCAATTCCCCGACCAGTTCGAGAAATTGAAGGCCAATCCCGATTTGATCCCCAACATGAACTCGGAAATCATCCGATGGCAAACACCCTTGGCGTACATGCGCCGAATCGCCAAAGCCGACACCGTTCTGAACGGACAATTCATCCGCAAGGGTGACAAATTGGTGATGTGGTATGCCTCGGGTAACCGCGACGAACGCGTTTTCGAGAATCCTGATGATTTCATCATCGATCGTGCCAATGCGCGCAATCACATCGCGTTCGGATTCGGTGTGCACCGGTGTATGGGCAATCGGCTGGCCGAAATGCAGCTGCGGATTCTGTGGGAGGAGTTGCTTCCCCGCTTCGAGAACATCGAGGTCGTCGGCGACCCCGAGTATGTTCAGTCGAATTTCGTGCGGGGCATCAGCAAGATGATGGTGCGCCTGACGCCTACTTCCAGCGCATGACATCGCAACGGGCGATCATCGTCGGCGCAAGCCATGCTGGGGCACAACTGGCAGCTAGTTTGCGCCAAGAAGGTTGGACAGGCGACATCGTCCTCATCGGTAACGAGTCTGCCGCTCCCTATCAACGCCCCCCGCTGTCGAAGGCATACCTGGCGGGCAAATGCGTACTCGACGATATCGCCATTCGCAGCACGGACTTCTACTCCAAGCAAGGTATTCAGCTCCTGAACGCGCAGGTGGAGACCATCGTTCGGTCGGAAGGCAACGTCGTTCTCGACACCGGGGAGAAGCTGGCCTACGACAAGCTCGCGCTGTGCACGGGAGCCCGCCCTCGTCGGCTCACCGTTCCCGGGGCCGATCTCCACGGGGTCTACTACCTGCGCACCGCAGCGGACGTCGAGAGGATCCGTATGGCCACCGGCCCTGGCCAGCGGGTGGTGATCGTCGGAGGCGGCTACATCGGACTCGAGACAGCGGCATCGCTGCGCGCACTGGGCGTACAGGTCACAGTCCTCGAGGCAACTGGGCGTGTGCTCGAGCGGGTCACTGCTCCCGAGGTATCGACGTTCTTCGAGCGGATACATCGCGAACAGGGAGTCGACATCAGAACGAACGCGATGGTTCAGGGCCTGTCCGGGGACCGTGAGGTTCGTGAAATCACCTTGGCCAGCGGAGAATCGATCCCCGCAGATCTGGTCATCGTCGGTGTCGGCGTCGAGCCGAACACCGACCTCGCCGCCGATGCGGGTCTTGTCATCGACAACGGCATCGTGATCGACGATCACACTCGGACCAACGACCCCGACATCATGGCGGCGGGGGACTGCGCGAGCCACGACATGGCCCGTTACGGCCGTCGACTACGGTTGGAGTCCGTCTCGAGCGCAGGAGAGCAGGCCAAAGTCGCTGCGTCGACCGCCTGCGGGAAGTCCAGAAAAATCGAAGCGTTGCCGTGGTTCTGGTCGGATCAGTATCACTTCAAGCTGCAGATCGCCGGCCTCAACACTGGATACGACGAAGTGGTTCTCAGCGGTGACCCCACCCGCGACAGTGATTTCAGTTGCTTCTATCTCCAGGCCGGTGAGCTCATTGCCGCCGACTGCATAGGTCGCCCGCGCGAGTTCATGTACAGCAAACGGGTGATCGCCCAGCGACTCCCCGTCCAACGCGAAGACCTGATGCTCGGCGGACTCGCGCGCAACTGACCGATCCTTCGGTCGTTGTGCACACAACAGCAACCGGTTTGCTCAGAGAAGGGAACATCAGCGATGACCATGACAGACCGCCCGCCCGGAGCACATACTACGCAGCCACCACACGCATACCTGGGAGCAACGGACTTCCTCGACATCGAGCACGAATCCGTGCGGGCGTTCACCGCCGCGGCAATCGGAGATGCGAGCAGCGACCGTGACAAGGCCAGACGCCTCTTCGCCGCCGTCCGCGACCGAATCTGGTACGACCCATACACCGTGTCGGACGATCCGGCCCACTATCGAGCGAGCTTCGTCCTCGAGGCCGGGCGCGCTTACTGCGTCCCGAAGGCGGTGCTGTTGACCGCAGTGTGCCGGGCGGCGGGTATCCCAGCACTGCTCGGCTTCGCCGACGTCCGAAATCACCTGCAGACCGAGACGTTGCGCACGCTGATGGGCGGCACCGACCTGTTCGTCTACCACGGCTACAGTCGCCTCTACATCGAGGGCCGGTGGTTGAAGGCCACGCCGGCATTCAATGTCGAGTTGTGCGCTCGTTTCGGCGTGCCGCCAGTGGAATTCGACGGCGATCGCGATGCTCTCATGCATGCCTTCACCGCAGACGGAGCCCAGCACATGGAGTATGTCCGCGAACGAGGAGTCTTCGACGACCTACCCTTGAACGCGATCTTGACGGTGCTTCGGCACGCCTACGGCCCCACGATCTTCACGGGCGCTCACCCACTCGATGATGTTTTCACCGGCCGCACCCGGCCGGACGAAACTCCCGGGGATCGAAACCTTCCGCGGGAGTCTCGATGAACACAAGCGGTGAGAACATACGTCTTGAACCCCGTATCGCGGCCGACTGCCGATCGGTCGGAGCTCTCTCCGCGAACAACCACGGCGTGACCACTCGGACTACCTCGGACACCTTCGAATCGGGTGAGCCGATACCTGCTGGCAGAGCTGTGCCGTATGACTGTCTCGTCGGCGCGGCCGTGTTGAGGCCGACACCGGAAGTTACACCGAACAGACGAGACTCGCTCTGCCGCTGGAATTGCGGCTGCGGGCGATGAACGACCGATCCGAACGCCTCCCCGGGCACGAGACGCCGCGCGATACCCATATCCCTCATTCGTGTGCGCAGCCACCACCGCGAGAGCGGCCCGAACGGCGTCTACCGATGTCTCTTATCTATGCAAGGAGCGCAGCAGATGACAAACAACGCACCTCACACCCCCGCCAGGACCGTGGCGATCACAGGTGGAGCTCGAGGCATCGGCTATCAGACAGCGAAGGAGTTGATTCGACGAGGCCACCGGGTCGCCATCGGCGACATCGACGAGGCACGTGCGAAGGAGGCCGCCGCCGAACTCGGGGTGAAGGTCGTCACCCGACTCGACGTCACCGAACCTGACTCGTTCACAACGTTTCTGGACCTGGTCGAACGTGAACTCGGACCCCTCGACATCCTGATCAACAACGCGGGCATCATGCCTACCGGCCACGCCCACGAAGAGGACGATGCAATAACCCGGAGGCAAGTCGAGATCAACATCCTGGGTGTCATCTTCGGGACCAAACTGGCTCTTCAGCGAATGCTGCCACGCCGCACCGGACACATCATCAACACTGCGTCATTGGCCGGCGAGCTCGCGGTACCTGGTTTGGCGACCTACTGCGCTACCAAGTTCGCAGTCATCGGATTCACAGAGGCCGCACGACTGGAGTACCGCAAGTCAGGGGTTCGACTGTCCACAGTCCGCCCGACGTTAACCAACACCGAACTCGTCGCCGGAACCGCCGGCGCAAAGGGATTACGCAACGCCGAGCCGGAGGAAATCGCCCGCGCGACAGCAGATCTGATCGAGAATCCACGCCCCTTCGTCCGCGTCACCCGTCTCGCAGGCGCAATGGTCGCGGCGGTGAAATTCGTCCCCCGGCGGCTGGCGACCGGACTGGGTGCGGCCCTGAACACAGATTCGGTGTTCCTCGCGGACGTCGACATGACTGCTCGCCGAACGTATCTCGACAGAATCCAGAACAGCTGAGCATGCCGACACGCGCGCTCGACCAACCACCCGAAAGGCAGCCACAGTGCCCCACACGACTCTGATCGAGAACTATCCCCACCGGATGGGAGGGCACTGCGGGTCAGGTGCAATGCGAGACCTTCTCCATTGGCACGGTCTGGGATGGGACGGACCACCCGACGAGGGGTTGGTGTTCGCACTGGGTGGTGATCTCGGTTTGTCCTACCTGCGATCGGACGACCTGGTCCCACCGATGTACCTGGTCGGCCGCGGTGCCGACTTCGAGATCGACTTACCGCGCAGGCTCGGCGGACAAGTCGAGGTTCTCACGACCGACGATCCCGGTGAGGGATGGTCATGGGTTCGCGACGACATCGATGCGGGACGACCCAGTCTGGTCTGGGCCGATATCGCTGAGCTGCCCTACTTACGGGTGAAACTGCAGATGAGTCGCCACGACATCGTGGTGATCGGCTACGACGAGATCGGGGGGACTGCCTCGGTCGTCGACAACGATCGGGCCGACGTGCAGAAGATCCCGCTCGACGCGCTGGCTCGGGCGCGATCTTCCACCTCGTTCCCGCAACCGACACGTCACTGCACGTACCGAATCACGTGGCCGCAGACACTGCCGCCCGTGTCGACTGCCGCGGCCGCGGCCTTCGCCCGATCCGCCGCCAGCATGCACGCCCCATCGACACCGGGAATAGCCGACCACATACCAGCAGCCGGTGCCGACGGTTTGGCCGCGGTCGACCAGCTGGCAACCGACGTCAAGAGCTGGGTCGACCTTCCGCCCGATGACCTCGAGACGCTGCTGTTCAGTCTCGGTATCTTCATCGAAAAGGCCGGAACCGGAGGCGGGCTCTTTCGTCGGCTTCTCGCCGACGGCTGTACCGAAATTGCACGTCTGACCGGTGATCCCGCTACCGCAGACCTCGCGGCGGCCGCCGATCACTGCGCCCAGGCCTGGACCGAAACTGCCCGCGCCGGAACACAACGCGGTCTCGATGCACGAACACGCGCAGCTGCGGTGGCCGTGTCGGCTGCCAGACTGCCTGCACTCGAGCTGATCCTGGCGGAGTCCCTGGAGTCTGCTTCACGCTCGCTGTCCGCCATCACGAGATGATGCCCACCGTCGTCCAATGGCGCGCGGTACACGGGGCGCATCGCACTGTGCTGCAGCTGTCGTCGCCGACACCGTACGCCCTGGCGACCTCACTGATCGGCTTGGAAGAGTCGATGACCTCTCGGCACAGTTCGTCTTTGAACTCGGTGCTGAACGATCGACGCGATCTGCTCATGCTTGTTGGACTCATGTCGGTAGATCCCTATTCCAAGCGGGTCCAGTGTCCGAATCCTTGGGCCGACCAGATCACGACGCCAGCCACTGGGCTGCGGGGTGGATGACCCTCATCTGCAACCTCGCCGACGTTTTCAACGCTCGACGAGGCGACCTTGGCAGGTCCCCGATAAGTCGGGCCACCGTGTTCTAGATCCACGGTGTAGTTGATTCAGCGACCTCCCAGCCCTCGACCGGTTGGTGGTTGTGGGTGCATCGGGCAGCGTACGCCCCCGCAAGCGGGAGGGACCCCCAGGACGGCGTGAGGTATCCGAGTGATGAGTGCCGGTGTCGATGGTTGTGGTGGTCTTTGAAGTCCTCGATCACGACCCTCGCTTCGAGCAAGCTCGTCCAGTGATTGCGGTTGAGGCCCTCCGTAGTCGATTGTTGACGGATTCGATGTGTCCGTTGTTCCACGGCGTCCCCGGCTGGATGTAGGAGATACCGACACGGTCGCGGCAGAAATGTTGCAGCACATGGGAAATGAACTCCGGACCGTTGTCCATCCGCAGCACTTGCGTCCCACAGCGCGAACGTCTTGTCGAGCTCGTCGGTAAGCCGCTGTGCGGTGATCGACCGCTCCACAATGTTCAACAGGGACTGCCGGGTGTGTTCATCGATCATCGACGCGATCTTGATCGCCTTACCATCGACGGTCGAATCGAACTGAAAGTCCGTAGGCCACACCACTTTCGGGGCATCGGCTTCGATCTGCGGTCATTAGCTGACGCCGGCGCGTTTGCGGGGATGGTAGATCCGAACCTGCAGACCCTCCTCCTTCCAGAGCCGGTGCACCTTCTTCTTGTTCACCGACAAGCCCCTCGTCGTGCCTCAGATGCGCCCAGTCGCGTCGGAAGCCGTGCAGTGGATGCGAGCCTGCGTACGTCCGCAACGCGGCCCTCAGGGCTGCGTCGGGGTCCGCGGGTGTTTCGGCGATCGGTGTTCGTGCGTAGGTGGAGCGGGTAAGCCCAGCAGCTTTGCACGCCCAGTCGTTTCGACAGACTCATGGTGTTCACGAGCATGTCGACAGCGCTGCGCTTGGCGGCTGGGCTCAGAATCTTCCCTTCGCTACCTCCCGCAGTGCATCTTTCTCCAGCTCGGCCTTGGCGAGCAACCGTTTGAGCTTGCCGTTCTGCTCGCGCAACTCTTTGAGTTCCTTCGCGGCATCGGTGGCCATCCCGCCGTACTGACGCCGCCAGTTGTACAACGTCGCCGCCGACACCTCGAGCGCCGCCGCGATCTCCTCCTGCGTCTTGCCCGCAGCGGTCAGTTCGTCGGCACTGCGCAGCTTGCGCACGATGTCCTCGGCAGAGTTGCGTTTCCGTCCAGCCATGTTTTCCATCGTCCTATCCGCCCAGCTCATGGGCAACAAGGCTCTAAATCGAGATGGCTCCGTTCACTTGGGGACACGCCAACCTGTCAGCTGATTAATCCGACGGAAGTTCCCGAAACCATGTATCAGGTACTGCACGTACCTGATACTGTGTGAACACCTTATCGCGACGAGCTGCGCAGACAGAAGAGGAGAGACCGGTATCTATACAGAAATTGCTGGTCGAGCGACAGCCAGTCTTGTGACCTTTGGAAATTCGATTGCCCTCGCCGGCCAGGCACTGCGGTGGGCCGTGCGCGATATTGTCACCGGACGGTTTCCGTTTCGGGAGTTTGTCACACAGACGTGGTTCGTCATCACCGTAACGACGTTGCCAGCGATCCTGGTCGCGATTCCCTTCGGCGTCATCGTCTCGGTGCAGGTCGGAAGTCTAACCCAGCAGGTCGGGGCCACATCTATCGCCGGAGCCGCCGGTGGACTCGGGATCATTCAGCAGGGGGCACCGATCGTCACCGCGCTCCTGCTCGGTGGTGCGGCAGGGTCGGCCATCGCCTCTGACCTTGGCGCACGCACCGTCCGTGAAGAAATCGATGCCATGGAGACGCTCGGACTAAATTCGACACGTCGACTCGTCGCACCTCGATTCGTCGCGGTTCTCATCGTCGCTCCGATGTTATGCATGCTCATCGTGTTTACCGGTCTCGTGGCCGGCTACATCCTTAGCGTCAACGTCCAGGGCATCACGCCGGGGAGCTACGTCGCATCGTTCGCATCGTTCGCATCATCGGCGGACATCCTTGTAGCGCTGATCAAGTCAGTGGTGTTCGGTCTCGTGGTCGTGACAATCGCGTGTCATCGGGGCCTGTCCACGAAAGATGGCCCTAAAGGTGTGGCTACATCTGTCAACGCCACCGTGGTCCTAGGGGTGGTGGCGTGCTTCGTCATCAACGTGTTCATCACCCAACTGACCATCATGTTCGTCCCGCAGACCATCGGATGACGGAGAACACGTGACCGCAGTACCATCCACCCGTTATACTTCGGTTACTCGTCCGATCGTGCGTGCTGTGACGCCCCTCGCTGAGGTCCCCGCGCAGCTCGGGCACATTACAACATTTACCATCGACACCGTCGCCGGAATTCGGCACGTCGCAACCACCTATCGACGACAGACGTTTTTATTCATACAGGAGTTTGCCTGGGGACGAGGCGCTGTACTGGTCGGCGGGGGTACCGCGATCGTGCTTGTGATTCTCGGAATGGCTGTCGGGGCGTCCATCGGCATCCAGGGCTACGCCTCGCTAGACCTGGTCGGGATGGGGTCTCTTACGGGATTCATTTCGTCATACGCCAACACTCGAGAGTTGGCACCGATGATCGCCGCGATCGGCTTCGCAGCCCAGGCCGGCTGTCGCCTCACTGCGGAAATAGGTTCGATGCGTATCGCTGAAGAGATCGATGCGCTCGAGTCGATGGCGGTGCGGCCGATTCCGTACATCGTCAGCACGCGTGTAGTCGCGGCGATCACTACCATCATCCCCCTCTACATCGTAACGCTGATACTCAGTTTCGGCGCGGCCAAGCTGGTCGTCATCCTTCTACACGGCCAGTCAGGTGGCACCTACGATTTCTATTTCAATGCGTTCCTCAAACCGCAGGATCTGGTGTTCTCGGTCATCAAGGTCCTCATTTTCGTAGTATCGGTCGTCATCGTCCACAGCTACCAGGGTTTCTACGCCACCGGTGGAGCAGAGGGCGTCGGCCGCGCGTCTGGTCGAGCGATCCGTAGCAGTCTCATCATCATTGTTGTGGAGGACATGATCTTGACCCTGCTGATGTGGGGCTTCGATTCGGGCGTCAGGATTTCGGGGTAGGGGTTGAAGTGGCTGTTTATAAAGATCCGTCAGGGCGCGCGCCATCAATAACAAATTTGACCCTGCGTGGGATCGGTGTCCTCGTCGTCGTGACGGTTGCCGGCTATCTTCTGGTGGGAAACGCGACCGGAAAATATGAAGACAACACGACAGTGACGATCACCACCGACGCGATTGGTGACGGGCTGAAGGGCGGATCGGAGGTGAAGTATCGGGGCTTCACGGTGGGCAAGGTGTCCTCGGTGTCGGGGCGCGACCAAAGTGTAAATGTGAAAATCGAGCTCACCGGAGCTAACGACGACATCCGGTTGCGTCAGGGCCTGGCCGTGAATTACACGTCCGCCAGCGCGCTGGGGCCAACGGCACTGGAGATTGTTGACCCCGGACGGGGAGAGTTAATCGGTGATGGCGGCAGTGTCTATGTCAACAAGCAGCAGTCCGAACAAACGTCGGTATCGACCCTGATTCGAAAACTCTCGAAGCTGGTCGATGCTCTCGATCAGCCGGCGTTCAATTCTGTGGTGAAGTTTGTCGTCGATGATTCCCAAACGTTTGCCGACGCCGGCAAGCTCATGTTCCAGATCGCGCAGCTCACTCGGGACGTTCAACAGCGTCCAGTGGGCCAGGATTTGGCGATCGCAGCAGACCTGTCCCAGGGTGTAGCCGATTTCATGACGCCGTTCGTTCCGGGCATCCTCATAAACGTCGACGTCGCTGACTTCTTCGCCACCGACGAGGCCATCAAACAGGCCACAGGCAACCTCAACAGCACCGGCGAGGTTCTGTTCGGGGGACTGGGAGGACTGTTGAGCGAAAACTACCCGGCGTTGAGTTCACTACTGGACGTCGGCCTCGATCTGGCGAGGCCGGTCGCCAGATCGGCATCGGGACTCGCGCAGACCATTTACACCATCCCGCAGATCCTGGACAGCATCGACAACGCCACGCCGCAAGTCGGCGAGCGAGTACAACTTCAGGTCGCCCTGGTAGTGCAGACGTCACCTGCGCTGCAGAGCGCGCTTGCAGCAGGAGGACCAAGAAGATGAAGCTCAAGTCGTTAACTCCCACCATCGTCAAGATCGTCGCGTTCGCCGCAGTCATCGGCGTTCTCACCTACGTGATCATCGCCATCCTCGAACCCAGCTCGGACGGACCGAGTTCTGAACGATCTGCGGTCTTCTCCGATGCATCCGGGCTCAAGCCTCGCGACGGTGTGCGGTTGGCGGGAGTCAAGGTCGGATATGTGACGGCGATCGACCTGAAAGGGCCCACCGCGGTCGTTCATTTCCAACTGAACAACGACGTCGCGATCACGTCGAGCACTACCGCCGCCGTGAGGTATCAGAATCTTCTCGGACAGCGATATGTCGAATTGATCGGTGCGGCACAGGGAAAGACACAGGGGGCGGCGCTTACACAGGTGGCGCTCGACAAGACCGTTCCCTCATTTGATGTGTCCACCTTGTTCAACGGGTTCAAGCCGGTGTTCGACACGCTTAACGCCGACGAGATCAATGAACTGCAGTCCAACTTGTTGCGCGTTGCTCAAGGTGATGGGAGGGGTATATCGCCTGTTCTGGAGCAGGTCGCCAACATCACCGCCTACGGGGACCAGCGGTCTGAGATCATCACGAATATTGTGACGAGCCTCGGCCAGGTCTCCGACCAACTCGAAGGCCGCTCGGCGCAGCTGGTCGAACTCGTCGACAAGCTGGGATCGATCGTCGACGCCTTCAGCCGCGTGAGTGACCGGTTGCGGGAGTCGCTAGGCGAGGTCAACCGGTCCATGGAGAAAACTGTCATCGCCGGGGAGCAACTTGAGTCAACGTACGACCAGAGTTTCGCGACGATCTATCAGCGTCTGGCGCGAGAACCCGGGGAGTTGGAGGGGCTACTGAATGGCGCGGTACTGCTCAAGCCCCTTATGGACTCGCTGAACGCTTCGACGAATTCCACGCCGACTGAGGCACGATGTTCGAAAGGCCTTCTGCCCCTGCCGGATACAGCTACGATTGCGCTTATGGGGCAACGATTGGTGGTGTGTAAGTGAGGTTGTTCAGTCGAAATCGACCGCATCACCAGTCCGAACGCAGACGCGACCTCATCGTCGCCGCTGTGGTGGTGGTGACCGTGGTGGTCGGTCTGGTAATCGCCGGGACCGTGTATATCGCACCGCCCGGCCAAAAGGTGTACTCGGCGCAACTGGTCAACACCGGAGGGCTGGAGTCGGGTGATCAGGTGCGTATAGCGGGGATAAGACAGGGAACGGTGTCGTCGGTGGACCTCGCGGGAACGTTTATCACAGTCGAATTTCGACTCGACGACTCAGTGCCAGTCCGTTCGGATGCCACCGCAGCGGTTCGCCTGATCACGCCGATCGGCGGGCGAGTTCTGGATCTGGACCCAGGGTCAGGACCGACCTCGCTGTCGGGGGCGATCCCCCTTGTTCAGACATCGAGTACTTACGACATTTCGGACACGCTCGAGACGACGACGCCGGTGTTCCGCGATGTAAAGGGCGTCGATCTCCGTCAGACTGCGTCGCTGCTGCAGAATGCGTTCTCCGACGGCAACACAAACATTCCCGACGCACTGAGGAACACCAGCAGTTTGATGGAACTCTTAGAGCGACAGTACGGTCAGCTCGACAAAGCGGTCGCTCTATCCGATGAATACGTCAACGCTTTCGCCGATCAAAAGCAGGTGCTGGTCGACTTTCTCCGTCAACTCAGCTTCCTTGCCAGTACGCTGGGACCTGATATCGAGAACGTCCGCGGCGGGTTCGACCTTCTCAGTCGTCTGTTCAAACTTCTCACGAGGCCGCTCGTGGCTTACAGCGATGGAATCGAACCGTCTGTCCAACAATACAAGACGCTCCTCGACAAGGTGTCGTCAGAGCTGCCAGGCTACTCCGATGCCCTGGCCCAGGTTGATCAGATCACTCAGCGCCTCGGCGTCCTCCTCCAGGCGCCGGTCGGTGCGTCGACTACCACAGAACCAGAGGTTCGTGTGTGCATTCCGAGTGGTGACGACAAATGTTGACTACATGGATCCGAAGACTGTTGCTCCTGATCGCCGTGGTGGTTGTGGTGGTCGCTAGTGTGGAAATAGGGGGGAGGGTGTCCGACGACACGCGCTCCCTGTGTGCCGAGTTCACCGACGCATCGGGCCTCTTCGAAGGCAACACAGTAGCCATGCTCGGCAAGAAGATAGGCAGCGTCGTCGGGGTGCAACAGAATAGTGATCAGTCCGGTGTAAGGATCGAAATGCGGATCGACAAGAGCGTGCCGCTGCCCGCCGACGTCGGCGCGACTATGGTGTCGACATCCATCGTGACCGAACGTCAAATCGAGTTCACCAAGCCGTACTCCGGTGGAGCCCGATACGAGACGAATCAGTGCATTCCGTTGAGTAAGACGAGAACCCCGCTGGGAATCAGTCAGACGCTCGACTCGATCAGCAACTTGTCCGAGGACCTGGTCAAGGACAACGGCAGGAACACCGACGCGATCTTGCAGTCCCTCGAGCTCGTCTCCCGCAATCTGGAAGGAACGCAGGGCGACGTGGCCGGGATCATCAAGGACTCAGCCACGCTCATCAACGACCCGGCCAAGCGGGATGGACAGATTCGCAGGATCGTCGGGAACCTCGCAACACTGACGGGGGTGGCAACCGAGAACGACAAAGAGCTGACCGCCCTCTTCGACAACTTCGTCGGTGCCATCGAGGTCATCATCGCGTTCGGCCAGACCTTCGGCGCGGCAGTCGAGTACGCGGGGACGTTCGTACCGATCCTCTCGCGGCTCGCAACAGATTTCGGTCCCCCGATATTCGCGATCGGTGATGCTGCCGTTCCGCTCATCGCCGACATGGGAGAGCAGCCGGACATGATGGCAGCAGTAGCAGCCCGCACGGCAGACCTCATCGTGAAACACCCCGATGCCAAGTCAATTGTGCAGGCGTTCGCAGTGTCGCTGCCTTTGCGAAGCCTGGTCGGTGGCTGCGCCGCGCCGGTGGCAAACGGCGTCTGCAGGTCCAGCGATGCATCAAGGACGATCGCCGGGATGATGGGTGGAGGGGCCTGATGATCTCGGTCAACCGGGCACGCCTCGGACCCACGATAGTCGCACTGATGGCAACGATAGTTTTCGTAACATCGTGTGGGATCAACGCCGACAATCCGCCGACGATAGCGACCTCCGACGCGGACGGCTACGACATCCAGATGGAGTTCACCAGCGCACTCAACCTGCCAGCCCTCGCAAAAGTTCTCTCGGGGGGAATCAGCGTCGGGTTCGTCGAAGATGTCACGTACGAGAACGGGCATGCGGTCGTGAAAGCTCGCATCGACAACACGACTCAGCTGCCGGGCGAATCGCGAGCCGAGCTACGTCAGGACACTCTCCTTGGTGAGATCTACGTTGCCATCCTTCCCCCAGCCGAGCCGTCGACGGGTGCCTTGCTGCGGTCGGGTTCGGTGATCCCGCTGGCACGGACCGAGCCGGCAGCAAATGTCGAGGACGTCATGCGCGGAATGGCGAATGTCCTCGGCGGCGGTGAGCTCGACAAGATCCACACCGCCATCTCGACATTGAACACCACGTTCCCCAAGGACCCGCAGCAATTCGACGCCCTGTATCAGACAACGCTGGAGACCGTCTCGGAGGTCTCCTCGAATACCGACAAACTCGACGTAGTGTTGAGGTCGGCTGATCAGACTCTGAAAGTGATCTTGGACGATCCGTCGGGAATCGACCGGATGCTGACCAAGGGCGGACGCAACTTTTCTGGCCTCGGCTACTCCCTGATCGAGGTCGCGTTACTCATCGCCAACTTGCGTGATTTCGCTGTGTCCGCGGGCAGGATCGTGGATCCGGAGTACTTACGGATCAAGGAGTCAGTGGCCGGGATCGCCCCGGTGATCGATTCGATCGCCAACTCCGACATCTACTCGAAGTCCGTCACGGAGCAGGCAACGAGCGTCATCCGCGACAAACTCATTCCATTCGTGCGGTCGCCCGACATCAACCTCTCGGACATCTCCATCGATGGTCGGGACCTAGCGCGGCGTGACGCCGAATCCTTCATAACCGTGTTGAGATCAATCGGAATGATGCCGTGAACCGCAGCAGCACGCTCATATCGATACTGGCTCTCGCCGTCGTGTTCGTCGTAGGGCTCGGCTACCTCGTCGTCGGCGTGGCACACATCAACCCCACCCGCTCCGAGTACTCGTTAACCGCCATCATCGACAGCTCAGGCGGTCTGCTGGACACATCGCCGGTGATGGTGCGGGGGGTACCCGTCGGAAAGGTGTCCTCGATCAACGTCGCGGATTCGGCAATTAAGGTCGAGATGACGATCGATTCCGACCACAAGATCCCCCAGGACAGCGAGATGTCTATCCAGAATCTGTCGCTCGCGGGGGAACAGTACATCAACTTCGTGCCCGCGGGCACGGCAACCGGTGGGTACTTCGATAACGGAGACGTGGTGCCCGCGGACGCGGTGCACGTGTCGCAATCGGTTCCCCAGGTGTTGCCAAAGTTGGCTGCAGTGGCAGATGGGCTCGACCCGGAATCGATCGAGTCCATCAACAAGACCGTCGCCGAGGCCGTCGCCGGACGGCAGGACGACCTCGACACGATCGGCGACATGATGCACCGTGTAGTCGATTTCGTCGGCAAAGATGGGTCCGTCCGGGTGACCGCGGACAACGCCGAGTTCCTGCTCGGCCTCTTGTCCAATGCCGGGGACGTCCTCACTACGGCATCTGTACGCACCCCTGACGCCGTGAACGGGCTGGCGCGGATTCAACGGGCGTTCATCAGGTTCACAACCACCTCGTACGACAAGTGGCCTCCCGTGTTGAAGCTTGTGGAAAAGCTCAACGGCTATATTCAGATCCTGCAGCCGGATCTGCTGACGATCACCCGGGCGGTGAAACCGGCGACCGAGAAAGTTGCCGACACATACGTCGACTTCGGGTCGATCGGCGACCTCCTCGGCCGAACTTTCCCGGCGTCGCGACCAGGTCGCGCCGAGGTCCCCGTCACCGTGTCGCCGCCACTACGGTGACGCCCCGTCCGCAAGCGACTGTCACCGTAAGTACACAGAAGGTCCCACATGACAAATGACGACCGAACGAAACCGCACCCCGAGCCCACTGAGGTCGAGGACAGCGCGGCAGCAGCGACGCCGGATGGCGATCTACTGATGGACGAAAACGCCCCAGCCGCGTCCGCCGTAGCCACGGCTGGGGCTGGAGACAGCGACGTCGAACCCCCCTCGCCAGGTGGGCACCGCTGGTCAGCATCGCCGCGATCACGTGCCGTGGTGGTTTCGGCCGTGATCGTGGTGCTCGCTGTGCTGGCCGGCGTGTTCGCCTACCTCTACCTCGAGGCCGACGAAGCGAAGTCGGTATTGGAAAACGACGCCGCGCAACGGGCCGCCGCGGCGAAGGCCGCCTCGGATTACACGACCAGATCCCTGACCTACAGCTACCAGAACACCGACGCCTTTTTCGCGGCAGTCAAAGAGGACGCGGGTGAGGCTCTAGTCAAGCGGTATGACGAGGTTCGGCCGACGCTGACCCAGATTATCCAGCAGGCCCAGGTGCAGGCGTCGGGACGCGTTCTGGCCACCAGCGTCACCAGCGTCACCGGTGACACCGGTGACACCGACGAAGAATACACGGTGATGGTCTTCGCGAGCCAGAAGACGCAGAACGTGCAGAATCCACAACCGAGTGAACTGCCGACATTGTTGAAGGTGGTCGTGACGAAAACCGCCCAGGGCTGGCAAATTCAGGACTATGGCCCAGCTGAATGAGGCGGCGGCTCCGCAGAAGGAGTTCCACGAAGAGCAAGATGCAGGACGGTACTCATTCTTCGACGCGGTCGCAGATGTCGGAGATGTCGGCGGGGTCGACGCCGGTGAGGAGTTGGGTGATCTCTTCGGGTTGCGGGTGCCACTCGATCGGGTCAGTTTGCGAGTGGTCGAACACCGACATAATCGGGAATGTCGGGATTTTGCAGGCCTCCTCGCCGTGCCGACGGTCAAAGACACAGCGATGGTCACCACGGCGCTGAAGATGGCGTTGTGACGACGAGATCACGGTGGACGCCGCGTCGGCTCAGGGCTCATCCATCACAGCGGTGCCGGCAGTCAGGGCGGATTCAACCTGTCGTCGCAACACAGTGCCGTGAAGCCGAGCGTATCTGCTCTGCAAGCACTTCCGCTGGGGTTCGCCACCCATGTGTTTTGCGCGGGCGGTTGTTGAGTGCATCCGTCACGGCCTGAACGTCACTTCGACGGTATCGAGCGAGATCGGTTCCCTTCGGAAAGTATTGTCGCAGCAATGCATTGGTGTTTTCGTTCGGTCCTCGCGGCCAGGGGCTGTACGGGTCGCAGAAGTACACACGGATCCCGGTTTCTGCGGTCAACTCCGCATGACGTGCAAGCTCCGCCGCGGTCCCAGGTCACCGATCTGCGCAGGTGCTCCGGCAGCGGTGTCATCGCAGCCTGGAGTGCATCGCGGACCGACTCCGATCCGTAACCGGACAACGCCGGCCCGTTCTTCACCGGGGGCGCATCCCCGTACCCATCCTTACGTGGCAGATGCAGCAACGTGGTGAATCTGCTGGTGCGTTCGACAAGCGTACCCACTGCGGACCTGCCCAGCCCGATGATCAGACCTCACCGTTTTCGTCGCGGATCACGCCCGAGAGCACTTCCTGCACGTACTCTCGAAGAGGTTCGTGTTCAACGAGTTTGGCTACCTTGGGTCGCCTTGCCGCAAGATCGGCTTTCCATTGCGCCACTGATGTGCGGTACTCGAGCTTGCCGTCGCGGGTGGCAGCGTTGCGAGGGGATTGCGGCATCGATCCGCTGTGTCGGGATGCGTACGACAATGCGTTGGCCGAGAGCACAATTGGGTTGTTCAAGACCGAGGCAGTATCGAAGAGAAGCCCGTTCCTGAACGGCCCGCTCAAGACCATCGACGATGTCGAGTTCGCCACGATGGGATGGGTCGACTGGTTCAACCAACGCCGCCTCCCACAGCACCCTCGACTACCTCACACCAGACGAATTCGAGAAGGCCTACCGCAGTCAAGAATCGGCTGTCTGGTGGCGTTGCTTCACCCGCCTGGGCGCTATCGGACTGGATGCTGGGGAACGCCCAGGGCGCAAAGCGGGTCGGTCAACCCTGATGTTCACTCTCTGCTATCGACTCAACTTCCTCGAGCGTGGTGGGGATGTGGTACGGCGGTCTGCTCGTGCCCGAGATGCGATAGCGGTCCCAGAAATCAGGGTCGCCCACGACGCACTCGGCGCGTCCCTCTGGTGTCGCAAAGACGGCAACCGTGCGCCTTCCCGAGAGGGCGGCGTGGAGCGCATCATTCTTGTCGATCCTGCCGTACCAGGTGTATAAGCCGTTGAGGGGCTGGAAATAGCCTTTGATCTTCACCCCGACAGCAATCTCCTTGCCACGGCACACCAAGGTGCCCTCGCCGGAGTAGTCGAGATCGTGGTCGTCAGACACGCAAGGCTCACTTTCTTCACTTCGAACATTGACAAAAGAACGCATTGGCGCAGACACTATCAGTATCTGGTACCCGGAGTACGGGTATGAAGTCGAGACTCAGCTCGGCCCGGAACGCAACGGAGGTCACATGACCGTTCAAAATGTGGAGACCAAGCCCGACGTCTCAACGGAAGGCGCTGCGCGTGTCAGCGCCCGCAAGCCCGTCGACATGCAGAGATCTGCCGGCCGACTGCTGCGGGCGGCGGCCGAAAAATTCTATGACGCGGAGATCGACATCGATTGGGACTCACCCTGGGAGGAAGGAAAGTACTACCTGCCAGAGCATCGGGTCTCGCTCTACGGCACCAAGCTGTGGGAGAGAATGAGCGATGAGCAAAAGGCGGAACTCGGGCGCCACGAAATCGTCAGCATCCTCAGCTTCGGTATCTACGCGGAGAATCTGCTCAGCTCGGCGCTGCTCCGAACATCCGCCAAAGGCGCCCTGACAGATCAAAGGTCCCTCTACGCCCTTAACGAGATCGGCGACGAGGCACGTCACTCGACGATGTTCGCCCGACTGATCAACAAGACGGGCCTGGCACCGTACAAGTTGCCGAAGGGGTTCTTGAGCATCGCGAAGATCTTGCACTTTGTGCCTCTCGGCCCGTCCGTGTCCGGCGCGACTCTGCTCATCGAGGAGATCCTCGACCGCGCTCAGCGCGAGGCGATGAATGACCCGAAAATGCAGCCGCAGCTGCGCCAGCTCATGAAGATCCACGTTCTCGAAGAGGCCCGTCACATCACGTTCGCGCGGCTGGAAATGGTGGAAGGGATGCAGCGTCGCGGACGCATCTCGCGCGCCTGGCATAGAGGCACGTTGGCGGCCATTGCGAACTTTGCATACCCGTTGCTCATCAATCCGAAGGTATATCCCGATGTCGGAATCAGCCGTCTGCGCGGCCTGTGGGCGCAGCAGACGAGCCCGAACTATCGCGTCAACTTGCAGTTCATGTCCGAGCCGATGATCCGATTCTTCCACGAGGCCGGAATGATGGAGGGGAAGTTCACGATGGCGATGTGGCGCGCAACGCGCAGCCTGCCCGACGATCTGCGCTAACACGCCCGGCCCGGTCCGCGCGTCCCACAGCCCATTCCTCGACCCCACGACCGGATTCCTCGGTTCGTGGGCTTGGGCGGATGACATTCCCACACCTGCCACGCGTCACGGCGCGCCGTGCGGGTCCGTTTTCTGCATTCGATCAGGAGTTTTTCACAATGCCGTCCTCCAACGCCAAGTCCGCCGCCACGGCGACAGACCCGGGAATAACCGAGCCCATCACTACCAAAGTTCTCATCATCGGCAGCGGCTTCTCTGGCCTCGGTATGGCCGTCCAGCTCCGACGACGCGGGTACAGTGATTTCATCGTTCTAGAAAAGGCCGACTCCGTCGGTGGGACGTGGCGCGACAACACCTATCCGGGATGCGCGTGCGACGTACCGTCACTGATGTACTCCTACTCGTTCGAGAGTCGCGGTAGCTGGTCGAAGGTGTGGTCCTCGCAGCCCGAAATCGAGCAGTACCTGAAAGATATCTCCAACAAGCGTGGTGTCACTCAGAAGATCCACTTCGGGCAGAAGTTGGTCTCCGGATACTGGAGCGAGTCCGAATCTCGGTGGCACCTGCGTACCGAGTCGGGCCGGGAGTACGTCGCGCAGTACATCGTGTCCGGTGTCGGCGCTCTGCACATCCCGAATTTTCCGAATATCCCCGGAATCGACGAGTTCGCCGGTCAGGCGTTCCATTCGGCACAGTGGGACCACACGGTGGATCTCCAGGGCAAGCGGGTGGCCGTCATTGGCACCGGTGCCAGCGCGATTCAGTTCGTGCCGTTCGTGCAGAAGGACGCCGGCACACTCACGGTCTTCCAGCGAACCCCGGCTTGGGTACTTCCACGCAAGAACTTCGCGGTGCCGCCGGTACTTCGGACGCTGCTCAGCAAGATCCCTATTACTCGCCGCCTCGCTCGGTGGTCGGTCTACTGGGGCGCAGAGAGCCTGGCCTTCGGGCTTAACGGCCACTCCAACCTTATGCGACCGATCGAAAAGGTGGCGAAATGGAACATCGAGCGTTCTATCACCGACCCCGAGCTCCGCCGGAAGCTGATGCCGTCCTACCGCATCGGATGCAAGCGCATCCTGGGATCGAACGACTACTACCCTGCGCTCGCCGCCCCCAACACGACAGTGATCAGCGATCGGATCGAAAAGATCACTGCCGATTCGATCGTCACCCCTGACGGCGTGTCACACCCTGTGGATGTGATCATTTACGCCACAGGGTTCCGTGTCACGGACGGGTTCGATCAACTCGCGCTCAAGGGCGCTCGGGGCGAGGACTTGCCGTCGCACTGGCACCGGACGGGCATCAATACCCACCTCGGCATCACCACCGAGGGCTTCCCGAACCTGTTCTTCCTGCTCGGACCTAACACGGGTCTTGGGCACAACTCTGTCGTGTTCATGATCGAGCAGCAGATCAAGTACATCATGAAGGCCATCGACGCCGTCGACAGTCGAGGTGCGGAGCGTGTTGATGTGCGGGCCGAGGTTCAAGAACACTTCAACAAGAGCATCCAACACAAGCTCGCCAAGGGCGTGTGGACCAACGGCGGATGTACGAGTTGGTATCTGGACTCGCAAGGTGTCAACCGTACGGTGTGGCCCGGGTTCACCTGGCAGTACTGGCGAGCGACGAAAGACTTCGATCCCGCCGAGTACGAGATCGCCTGACAATCCAACCGTAGGTCATCGAGAAGTGAGTATCCGACAGTGAGTAGTTCGACAGCAGGCAATTACGCGACCCAGGTCGCAGTCGTCACGGGAGCCGCCTCAGGGATCGGTCGGTCCCTTGCCCTCCAACTGGCCGAACGCGGGGCCAGCCTTGCCTTGTCCGACGTCGACGAAGTGCATCTCGAGGAGACGGCGGACATGTGCCGTACCGCGCATCGTGCGACCGTGGAGACCGCGGTGTTGGACGTGGCAGATCGTGCTGCGTTCCAGGTTTACGCAGAGAGCGTGCAGTCGTCTTTCGGGCGCGTCAACATGGTGTTCAACAATGCCGGCGTCGCCCTCGGCGCCGACGTTGTCGACATGTCCTGGGAGGATTTCGACTGGCTGATGGGCATCAACTTCGGTGGTGTCGTCAACGGGACCAAGGCGTTCCTGCCTTATCTGATCGCCTCTGGTGATGGTCATCTGGTAAACACCTCCAGCGTCTTCGGTCTGGTCGGGATCCCCAGTCAAAGCGCTTACAACGCCGCGAAGTTCGGTGTGCGTGGCTTCACCGAAGCGCTTCGGCAAGAGATGAAAATCAGTCGGCATCCGGTCACGGTGACATGCGTTCACCCCGGCGGCGTCAAGACTAATATCGTCAACAACGCTCGTGGTGTATCCGGTATGGGGGCAGATACCGCCACCATTGCCTCGATGTTCAACAACATCGCCAGGACCACTCCGGAGAAAGCTGCGTGCGCCATCCTCAAGGGAATGGACAAGAAGAAGCCCCGAGTGCTGATCGGCGCAGACGCACGTGGCTTCGACTTTGTCGCACGCGTTGTCGGTCCGCGCTACCAGGACATCTCTGCGCCTGTCACACGCGCGGGCTACGCCTTGGCTCGTAAGCGGGGGATCATCAAATGACCCTCGAACAGGAGAATCGGCCGGGCACCACCGCGCGATCGCGAACGCTGACCGTGTCGGAGGTCGTGCAGGAGACCAAGGACTCCGTGAGCATCGCCTTCGAAGTGCCTGACGAGATCGTCGACGATTTCAAGCATCTACCCGGGCAGTTCATTACGTTGAAGATCCCGTCCGACCAGACGGGCCACGTCGCACGATGCTACTCGCTGAGCAGTTCGCCTCATGTCGATGACTTCCGCCTCGAGATCGGGGTGAAGCGCACCGCTGGGGGGTATGCGTCGAATTGGTTGTGTGACAACGTTTCCATCGGCATGGAGGTGACCGTCCTCACGCCATCGGGAAAGTTTACCGCTAAGAGCCTCGACGTCGACTTGCTCTTCTTCGCTGGCGGAAGCGGCATCACTCCGGTTCTGTCGCTGGTGCAGTCGGCTCTGGTGTCGGGCAGTGGGGAAGTTGTCCTGTTCTACGCAAACCGTGACTCCGATTCGATCATGTACGAGTGCCGGCTTGAGCAGATTAGATCTGAATTCGCCGAGCGGTTCACTTTGGTTGACTGGCTTGAGTCGGAGAACGGGATTCCCACATCAGAGGCTGTAGAAAAGATTATTCGTGAACACAAGGGATCGGCAATTTTCACCTGCGGGCCCTCCCCTTTCATGGATCTTGTGGAAAGCTCTGCCGCCGCATGCGGAGTGGATCATTCGGATGTACATCGAGAGGTATTCCAGTCGCTGACGGGTGACCCGTTCGACACCGCAACACTGCGTCGACTCAGTGACGACGAGGGTGTAGCTACGGCCACGGTTTACCTGAACGGAGAGTGCATCACCACGGAGTGGCCACGTAACACGCCTCTGCTCGATGTGCTGCTCTCGCGAGGGCACAATGCCCCGTACTCGTGCCGAGAGGGCGCATGCAGCGCGTGTGTGTGCAAGCTCATCGATGGCGATGTCGAGATGGTGCAGAACAACATCCTCGTAGACGACGACATTGAGGACGGCGAGCGACTCGCGTGCCAGGCACTTCCGCTCACCGACGCTGTGACGGTGAGTTTCGATGACCTCTGACTCCTCGAAAGCTGGCCTATTGTCGCGGCGGTCGCGGGAGGTTCTCTCCAGTGACGGCACGAGGCTGTTTGTCGAGGAGTACGGGCTCGGTGATGATGCGCCGCTGCTGGTGTTCAGCCACGGGTGGGCTTGCCAAGGTCGGTTCTGGAGACCTCAGATCGAGCACTTCGCCACCACACACCGTGTGGTGGTGTATGACCAACGAGGGCATGGCTGGAGCGACCGGGGTCGCGCGCCCTTCTCTTCGTCGGTGCTCGGCGACGATCTCGAGGCTGTCTTGCGCGCTGTTGTCACGTCTAATCGTAAGGCATTGGTGACCGGTCACAGTATGGGCGGGATGTCCATCATGGGTTGGGCTGCCGAGCACCCGGAGTCGGTGCCCGTCTTATCCCGCGGTGCCGTCTTGGCGAGTACCGGCCCCTCGCAGTTGGTGAGTAAATCGACGCTAATTGGGTCGCCACGTCGATTCCGCGCCTCACTGGAGCGGGCCTTCGCAGCCGGGCTCGCCACCGCGGGACCGGAGATGCTTGACACTCGCTTCAACCGACGGTTGGTGAAATACGGGACGATGGGTCCACACGCGCCAGCAGACGTTGTGGCTGAGTGTTCCGACATAGTACTGCGGTGCCCCCCTGCGGTTCGGGGAATGTGGGGCAGGGTCCTGGCCACCATCGATGTAAGCAAAGGAATCGACTCACTTACGGTTCCGACGACCGTGATCGTGGGCTCGGCCGACAAGTTGACACCCGCGGTTCATTCCATTGATCTCGCCGACCGACTGCAGCAGCGCCGCCGGTTGCATGAGTTCGTGGCGTTGCCACAGATCGGTCACATGATCAACATGGAGGCACCAAACTATTTCAACGAAGCAGCGGCCCGATTGGACGCAGCCACGGTAGGCGATGGCTTTTGAACCGTCGACCGGACACACATGAGCTCGTGAGACGGCCACGATCGTCGACAGGCCGCGCGTGTCCGAGTTGGGAGGGGTCCATCGAGGCGTACAGCATCGATGGCATCGCCACGGTGATCTTTTTTGCGTCGATGGTGCGCAGCACCTCGGCGGATAAAACTTCGGCAGCACCATCATCGGGCCGCCTTTCGTCAGGGTCGGCACGAAGAACGCAGCCCCAGCATGCGACAGCGGGGTGCACAACGAGAATTTAGGGTACCCGGCCATTCTCACTCCGGAGAGTTGAATCTGCGTCATCGTGAACAATGCCGAAGCCTCCGATGGCTCCCTTCGGCTTTCCGGTCGTGCCGCCGGTGTATGTGATCGACACGGTGCGATCCGGCGGCCGATCGGCTGCTTGAGGGAGGGTGCCGAACCGCTGCGAGCGAACCGAGAGGTTTCAGCGAACGGCTCTCCAGCCCGACTCGCTTGAGAGGACCCTTCAGGGTATTGTTAACCCCACAATGTCATTCGTCCGCCGCGTTTCATTTACTCCATCTCAGGTGCAGCGTCGAGTTACCGATGCCCGTAGCACCCGCTGGGATGAGCATAGAGTCGAGGTACGCGCGCAGCTGGTCGACGCGACCATACGGATCATCGAACGGTATGGTGCAGGCGTCAGCATGGACGACATCGCTGCGGAGGCCCGTGTATCTAAACCAAAGCTGTACCGCTACTTTGGCGACAAAGCGGGCTTGAACGCGGCGGTGGCGGCGAAACTCGGTGCGTTGATGTGGGATTCGGCGAAAGCCACTATTCTCGCCGACCAAGATTATGCTTCGGTTGACGACATGGTTCGCTCGTCCGTCCAGAGCTACGTCACGATCGTCGGGCGGTATCCCACGGTCGTCAGATTCCTTATGGCGAATCACTTGTTTCAGTACTCCGGATCGGGAAATGGCGGAGTTGCTGACGAACTGAGGTCGGTGATGGAGGTCGTCGCCGATCGGTTCAGTGAAAGTCTTCAGCGTGTTCACGCAGATACTTCGGTCATTCCCTTGGCCGTGGCGTCCATTCTGGGTTCTGGTCTATCTGCGACTCAGTGGTGGATCGACAACGGTCGTGAGCAAGGGGTGGACGATACGTTCTTCGCCGCACACCTATCAGAGACGACGTGGGGGATCGTCGACGGCGCGGCCGCAACCGTAGGCGTGGCCTTCTCACGCAGTCTGCCATTCAGCCATCCCGGTTTCGCGTCCCGCCACAAAATGGACTGAATCACCCTAGATATCCCAGAATTGTACCTTGTCAAGCTGCGTCGGGTTGTTGCGCGGTGCGGTATGCCCAAGCGGTGTGTTCGTCGTATTCGGTGCAGTGGCGTACGCACCCGTGCAGTGGCCCGACAAGTCTGTTGGCGAGTGCGCGGAGCGCTTGGTGGTGGAGGTCTCCGGTAGCACGGTGTTGGTCGTAGAACGCGCGAGCGGCCGGACTCTGGCTGAGGGCGCAGAACGCCCACCGGTCGATGGCATCGTAGAGCCGCCCGTTGCGGATATGTCGAGCCAGTACGGCCCGCTTCTTGCCCGACGAAACTGTAGGGGTGACGTACCGGCGTAATTCTTGCGAGACTCGGCGTTGGTGTAGCGGTCGACGTCGTCGCTGAATTCACCGAGCCCCGGGCGGCGAGGATGACACCGATTCCTGGCAGGGAGAGGTAGACGGCGGCGTTGCGTGTCAGCGTCCGGGTGTGTTCCAAAATGGCGGGTCAGTTCGGCTTCGAGGTCGCCGATCTGACGGTTCAACTCCGCGATCAGCGCCAAGAGTGCGCCGGCATCGCGCTCGACCTGCGCTGCGAACGCCTGCAACCACGAAGGGCGAACGCTACCGAGCCCGTTTCTGCGCCCGCTGCGCACTCCGCGACGACCTCCATGCAATCTTGATATTCGATAACGAGGACATCGCGCTGGACGCGCTCCTTCAAGCGTTGGGCGCAACAAATCGACCTCAGAGCGCGGTCATCTTGATGCGAGGCGCGCGGGCCTCGCCTGCCGCCGCGGAGCGGCAGAGATTGGGGTCGTCGCAGCATTCGGCCGAGGCAGGTCGGGTGTGAGATAGTTGCATTCGCGAGATGCCCTTCGTGGTGGCTGGAATGTTCCCTAGACAAGAACTCAGTTACGGGCAGTCCGCAAACGCGGCCTCAGAATAGTCATCTCCAGGTCCGAAATCCTCGCGGGAGATCACTTCTCTCTTTAAAGCTATGTCGGCTTGGTCGATCCTTTAGTGCGGTTCACTTCTGACATAGTGCAGTTTATCTTTCGAAACTGACAGCGGTGCAGGCCGAGCGCACGAAGACGCGACAGACTCGGCACAGTTTTTTCACGACAGAGAGGTCCGACCATGAAGAGAATTCCGGACGAGGTCAGCGGGTCGGCCGGCCCCACTATCGAGAACTGGGTGCGCTCGTTCTGGGGCACGACTTCCGAGTCGCCTGATTTACCGCCCCACCACCCCGACTGTCTTGGTTGTGGGCCGCAGAACCCGCACGGCCACGCCCTGTCGGTCCAGCGTGACGAGAACGGCGTGGTGGCTCACCATGTGTTCGATCAACGTCATGTCGGGGCACCCGGGATAGCACACGGCGGCGCGGTGGCGACCGTTCTCGACGATCTGTTCGGCTTCCTGCTCTACACAGTGGGTGAGCTCGCCGTGACGCGGCGTCTCGAGCTCGACTATCTAGCGCCGGTTCTGCTCGGCACTCCCTACGTGTTGCGTGCTGCCGTTCGGTCTCGTGATGGGCGCAAACTGGATCTCACGGCCACGATGGACGATGCGCAGGGCCGCTCGGTCGCCACCGCTACTGCCCTGTTCGTGGTGGTCGAGGTCGAACACTTCATGCAGTCCCAAGCCCGAGCTCAACTCCGGGCCACAGACACGAATCACACCGAAGAATAGACACCCTGGCCGACCTCATCGACGTCCATCACCCGCGGTGGCTGTCGTTCGGCTGCGTCTACCTGGCGCAACGACGGCGAGCACGAGTGCCCCAGCGGCGGTCAGGGCCGCCAACGCCAGTGTCGCCTGACCACTTCCATGTACGAATGCGGCTTTGGCGAACTCGGCCAGCGGCTGGCCAGCTGGTCCTGCGCGGTCGGCGACCTGCAATGCGGCGGCCAGAGAATCGGCCACCGGACCACGGGCTGGCTCGGGTAGCTGGGGCAGAGCCGGCTGGATGTGCTGAACGTAACCGGCCGCGAGCACGCTACCGGCTACCGCAATCCCAATCGCGGCACCGATTTCGCGAGCCGCGTCGTTGACCGCGGCAGCCACCCCGTGCTTGGCCTCTGGAGTGTCCGAGACGATGGCGAAAGTCGCAGGAGCGGTACACAACCCCAAACCCGCGCTCATGATGAGCAGGGGCCACAGCAGGTCAGGGTAAGTCGCAGCGACGGTCAGTCTGCTCACCATCACCAGTCCCGCCGCGATGGTGAGCAGACCTACAGTGGTCATCACCCGCAGCCCAACAATGTTCGACAGCCAGGGTGCAATCACCGAGATCACGATGAGCGGCACGACCATAGGGGTCAACGCCAACGCGGCGGTGAGCGGTCCATAACCGAGAATCAACTGCAGATACTGCACCAACAGCAAGAACACCCCGAAGGTCACCAGAAATTGGATACAGACAGACAGCGCGCCGGCACCGAAACCACGGCGGGCGAACAACCGGACATCGAGTAGCGGTGCCGAGGAACGTAGTTCTACGACGACGAACACCACAACTGCGAACAAGCCCACCGCAGTGCTGATGGCGACGAGCGAATCCGACCAGCCACGGGCCGGAACCTCGATCACAGCGAAGACGATCGCCCCGACTGCCACAACTACGGTCACAGCGCCCACCCAATCGACCGGTGGATGCTCCTGCTGGCGGGACTCCGCGATACTGCATGCCAACCCGGCCAGAACCGCTCCGGCGACGGTCAACCCGACGAACACCGAGGTCCACGACCACTGCTCGAGCAGCACTCCAGCCCCGAGGATGCCCAGGACCGCCCCGGATCCAGCAACCCCGGCCCACACCCCTACAGCGCGACCGCGATGCGCCGGTGGAAATCCCGCGGTCAGTATCGACAGCGTCGAGGGCATGACCAGCGCCGCACCCGCCCCAGCCAACGCGCGAGCAGCGATCAGCCACGCCGGGTCAGCAAGAAACAAGGGCAATGCCGACGCGAAAGCGAACAACGCCAACCCCGCCACGAGCACCCCCCGGCGACCGTAACGATCACCGATCGCACCGGCAGGCAGAACGAAGCACGCCAATACCAACGTATAACCGTCGACTATCCAGGTAAGTTGAGCTTGCGTCGCCCCTGTCGCGACCGCGATCTGTGGCAACGCTGAATACAATGCCGCCATTGCGGCCACCACCAACGCGACCGCCATGCACGACACAATCAACATCCACCACTGGGCGCCGCTCCATCGAGCGACGCCGGCAGAGTCGGATCCACGTTCGTTCATGGCCAGCCTCCCAGTTCGAGACCGGTCGTCTCGGTACGAGACTATTAGTATCATAACTCTGTGGGTGTGACAGAATGGTCATGCGAGGAGATATTTTGTCAGTCAAATGGAGCGGAGCCCGTTCATGGTCGACCCTCTCGTTGCAGCCGAGGGCCCGGCCGATCCCCGGCTGGCGCGCTCACGTAACCGGTTACTCGAAGCTGCCGGTCAGCTGCTGTCCACCGGCGGTGTCGAGGCGGTCACCGTGGAGGCGGTCACCCGCATGTCGAAGGTTGCGCGTGCCACGCTGTACCGACACTTCGGAAGTACCACCGACCTGCTCGCGGCAACCTTCGAGCGACTACTACCCCCAGTCGACACCGATATCGATACCGGTCCGCTACGCGAACGTCTGATTTCGTTGCTCACCACCCAAGCCGACCTCATCGACCAAGCTCCGGTGCAGATGACCACGCTGGCGTGGCTGGCAATGGGACCCGTCAACAGCGGCGACGCCAGTCGGCGCGATCTCGATCCTGGCGCGGTGGTCTCACTTCGGGCACGTGTCATAGAGCAATACCGCAAGTCCCTGGATCAGATCCTGACGGCCCCTGACGCCCGCGATGTGCTCGGCGAGCTCGACACCACCTTCGCCCTCATTCAGCTCCTCGGACCGATAGTGTTCGCTCGCCTTACAGGACTGCGTCACATCCACACCGACGACTGCATCCGCATCGTCGACAACTTTCTCGCCGCCCATGCCACAAGTGTCGGATCGAGCACTTCGCGCGACAATAGTCGTACGTGGCCGGCCACGACGCCAGACCCGCAGTTCAACGAAGGCCAGTAAGGCTTGACGGAAAACCACACCATCACTGCGCTAACCAGTCAGGGATCGCGGCGCTCATCGGATGCAACCTAACGTGGGCATAAGAACTCAGAGTTGCAGGAGACTTCTGAAATCGTGCAGCCGACTTCTGAAACTGACAGCCCAAAAAGTCGCTCACAAGGGCACAGTGTTGCAGAACTCACCGACAGACGAAGTTTCGGGACAAAAGCAATGGGACAGGTTTTTGCAACACTCCCCTGGCTGGTCGCTTCGTCTGATCGTCGTCGTCTGTTTCGTGTCCGAGAAACGATCCATTGACGGACACGCCACCTGAGACGCGAACGACTCGGTCCACCCCCTTGTCACTGTCAGGGTTTCCTGACAGGCTGGGTAGACGTCAGGGAACCCTGACACTCGTTGATTACCTGACAGAAGGGCCTGAGATGACGTGGGACTACGACGGGCACGAAGGTTACGCCGCAACGATCGCGGCGGGCGACAGGAAAGTGAGGGCCCACGTCACCGAGGGGATGGAGCTGGAAGATGGAACACTCGTACCCGATTCCGACACAGTGGGCTGGCGGACAACGTGCTCATGCGGCTGGAGAGCACCGCTGATGTTCGAACGCGTCACCGATCCTTCTGTCTCACTTGCCGAACGGCAGGTATTCGACACCGAAGGCGACGGATGGCCACCACGCGAAGTCGAGGAACTTTGCCGCACCGAATGGCACGAACACATTCGCCCCGCGGAGAACCTGGCTGCGGTACGGCAAGCAGCTGAGGACCACCGTTTGAGCGGGGAACGACTCGACCGTGCCGTTGCCGGCGCTCGCGATGGCGGCGCATCCTGGACGGACATCGGCAGAGCCGCTGGGGTGGCCCGGCAAACCGCTCACGAACGATGGAAAGCCTTGTCGCACAACGTCGATTCCAGTTAGTGGCAGCTACCCCCGGACCACGAAGGAACGCGTATCTATTCCGGTCCGGGCGTGCCGGGATCCTCACGATCGAACCAGCCCCACGCTCTTGTCCCACATTGGGACAGATGCTAGTGTCCCAGCATGGGACAAAGTCGAACATACCTCGATGTCATCGCTTGGCAAGACTCACTGACGCAGACTGAGCGAGAGGCACGCGGCCCATTTCAGTCGGCATTCGGTGTCGGCCATGGGGAGTCCGCCGGCGATGCAGTAGCAACGGCACGTCGTGCCGCGACGATCGCCAATCAGGTGTTCGATCAGGTCAAAGAGCAAGCTGTGTACGCACTCCTGGCCGACAACCTTCCCGTACGGGCGATTGCGGCTCGCACCGGAATTCCTAAAAGCGAGGTTCACCGTATATCTCGGCGACTCGGTCGAGATGGCGATTTACCAGGTTCGGTTGCGACTGTGCCTGTCTCGCGGGACGAAGTGCGGGATCAGGTCCGCGCTGCGTGGGGCCACCGATAGCGTCCCCCCAAATTGCGGAGTACCGATGGTGACTCCCCATATGCTCATGCGAAACCGTTCGACGCTGGTCGACACATTCGGAGATGCCGGGGGCGAGATGTCGAGATTCGTGCAGTTCATCGACAGTGAGATCGTTCAACGTTGGTCATCTACCATCGCCACAGTCTTGTTCCCCCTGCTGGTTCTACCTTCTGCCGTCGACGCCGCAGTCGAGGACGCCTCCGCTTTGAACTGGGCAATCCTCCTGATCTTCGTCAGCGGATCCGTCGCCCTCGCCGCGACCGCCTTCACCAAGTGGCGCAAACACTTTGCTCGTCGGACCGATACCTGATCACGGAAACTTCCGGTGCACCCGACCGTTGCCGGCGCTCGCGATGGCGGCGCATCCTGGACGGACATCACCTCGCCTGAACTGCGGGTTCTGAGTGCACACACCCCGTTGTGGTGGCGAGGCGATTTCTGCTTTCATTCGCGGCATGAATTGGTATGCGGTTCTTTTGGTCGTTGTCGGTGTCGCGGTTGCGGCGTTCAGTGTTGTCGTCGAGAGGAATGAAGGTGCAGGGAGGGCAGGCAATGTTTTGTTGGCGGGTGGTTCGATTGCTGCGGTCGGTCTCGTCTGGGTGTTCTGGTGAGTACAACCGAGTGAGTGTTCCCCGATAGGTGAGTGTTCTCCCAGCGTGACGGGTGCCCGACCTGATCGAGGTCGGGCGCCTCACCCGCAACATTCAGGATCGTTCGCTCTTGTTCGGAATCACGAACAGGATGACGGCGATGGCGCCAAGGATCACGACAGCGGCGCAGATCGCGATGATGTTTCGTGCCTGGATTCCGTTGACTGCCAAAGCGATCACGGCCACTGCGGCCAGGACCCACAGAAGTTTTGCAAGTAGGACTTGGCGTAGGGCCAACGCTCCTGCTCCGAGAAAGAGAAGAACTGTTGCGGCGACTGTGGATATAGGCATGTCGGGCTCCTTGAGATAGGTCTGTGTTCGCCCGATCGTTTCGAGCCTTGCAGTCTCACATACAGCACCGACACATATGCGCTGCCAGGGGTTAGGCGGTGCCTTCCTTTGGGATGACGCCTGCTTCGTCGGCGAAACGCTTGAGGCTGCGTCGGTCCGATCGGGAGAGGATCTTCTCGCCGGCGTCGTTGTAGCGCTCCCCCAACATGGACCCGGTCAGTTTCTCGACCGCATTCTCGAGCGTGACGCCGGCATTGCGCCACCGCGGGGTGGCTCGGATTGCGATCCACAGCGGGGCGATGTGTTCGGCGGCGTCCGGGTCGAATCGCCCGAGTTCGAGGTTGTACGGGGTGGTATTGATCGCCAAGGCGAGTAGTCGCTCGTCCTCGCTCCTGGACCATCTGTCGAAGAACGGCATTTCGTCTCCTGTCCTGTCTGTTTCGCGACGATATTGATGTGCCGTCGAGCTAGTTGGTGGTCCTGATTGCGTCGATCATCTCATGCGCTCACGGGCTTGATGTGGGCTGCGACGGTGTCACCGATACGGGTGACGAGGTCGATGTCTTCACCCAAGGATGCGGAGGCGTGGGCCGCTCCGACGGTGCCGGCGCACAAGTTCCAGGCAAGTCGATGTGTGGTGGGAGTGTCGGGGATTTGGCGGGCACTGATGGCGGTGTCGACGATCTTGCTGATGGCGTCCACCCAGTGTGCAAAGCCGTCGGTGTTGTCGATGGAGGGTTCGAGAGTGAGCTTCATGCCAGCACGCAGGTTGATGTCCTCGGTGATCTGTCGTGCGAGGGACGTGAAGATCGCTGTCAGTTGCTCTGCTGCTGTCATGCTCGGACCGGCCGTTGCGTCAGTGACGGTTTCGTCGACGGTGCGCGTCCAGTCGGAGAGGAGTTGGTTGCCGATCGCTTCTTTGGATGGAAAGTGGTAGTACATCGCGCCTTTGGCGAATTTTCCAGCGCGGGCGATGGTGTTCATACTGGTGTGGCCGTACCCGTCGGTGTCGAAGTGACGGGCCGCAACGGCGATGATCGCGTTCCGTGTTCGCACTGCGCGAGCCTGGGGCTCCGCGTTCTTGCTGCCGGGGGCACGGCCGATCCGGGGGCGGGTTCTCGCGGCAGTGCCTTCCGTCGTGTTCGCCGACTCGATGGGGCTGGTCATAGTGATGCTCCTTCGATCATGCGGACGGTAGCCGAATCAGGTGTGCACCACATCAGCAGCCGTTGGTCGACGTGCAGGTGCGAAGTTCGTCGATCACGTGGAGTCGTTCCGGTTCGCTGAGTAGAACCGTCAGGGGTGAGAGGTTGCGCATTTCGCGGGCAGTCTCGGTGTCGGAGGCTTCGATCTCGCGGACGGCGTCGATGTCGTTGTTGCTCACGATGTGTTCCCACTGGTCGAGGCATCGGGTCAGTGAGGCGCCGGTGACGTGCTGGCGCAGTCGGTGCAGGCTGTGGTGGATCTGATCGGTGTCGAGGTTGAGGTGTTCGCGTTCGATTTTGTCGAGGACGGCGGTGTTCAGGAGCTTCTTGCGGATGACTTTGCGTGGGACTACGGACATCGTCAGCTCCTTCCACGATGCTGCGGTGATTGCCTACGACCTGGTAAAACCGCGTTCAATGTAGCGGATGCCCGCCACTGTCGGCGTCTACACTTGATTGGGGTTCTTCGTAGAATACGATGGTGTGATGTTGATTGGCTACGCACGGTGCGCATCGTCTGGTGACGATGAGCAGGTCGAGCGTGACCAACTCGTGAAACTCGGAGTCGAACCAGGTCAGATTCATGTCGATCATGGTTTGAGCGGTATTGATCGGCCGCGGCCGGCACTTGCAGCGGCACTCGGCGCGGTGTCTGCGCGTGACACGTTGGTTGTCACCTCGCTCGACCGGCTGGCGCGGTCGGTACCGGACCTTTCGGATATCACTGCTGATCTGTCACGGCGTGACGTGTTGTTGATGTTCGACGGTGTCGTGCACGATCCGAAGGACCCGATCGGTGAGACCGTGTTTTCGATGCTGTCGACGACGTTCGCGCAGTTCGAGTCCGGTCTACTGCGGTTGCGGCTGCACGAGAGCGTTGCCCAACGGAAAGCCTCGGGTGCGTTCAAGGGACGTAAGCCGAAACTCACTCCGGAGCAGCAAGCGGAGATGTTCGACCTGTACGAACGGCATGAATCGTCCGTCCCAGAGCTGATGAAACGCTTTTCTCTTTCTCAACCTGCGGTCTACCAGTACCTCACACGCGAGAGAACCCTTCGATCCTCACCTGAGCCACCTCTCGACCACTGACTGACGCAACCAGAATCCCTTCGAGGGCAAGGCATCACGAAGTGGTGTCGCGGCAGACCGTTTGTGTGCTGTTCGCTTTGTCGTGTGTTCAGGCGTTGCGGTGTGGGCCGATGAGACTGTCGAGGTAAGCGACTTGCGCGTCGAGACCGGCTCGGACGTCGTCGATGTCCTTCCGCATGGCATTGGTGTGGCCGGCGGCGTAGTCGGATCCGATGATCTGCCCGAAGATCCGGTCCACGTCCGCGGCTCCGGCTGCCAGCTCGGTCACCGACTGCAGATTGTTCAGGGCGACCCCGATCGGGGTGAGGGCTTGTTCGTAGGCGCGTAGCGCGGCGACCCGGTCCACGAGTGCGTCTTCGACGTGTGCGGCGACGACGTGGCGGCGGTCCCACTCTGCCCTCGCTTTCGCGAGTTGGTCGGTGCCGTCATCTGCCGGCAGCGTTGGTGTCGTGGACCGCAGGCGCAGGAGTTCGTGCGCGGCGGCCGCGATCATGTGCAGCTCGATGGTGAAACCGAGAACGGAGCGGTGTCCGTCGAGCAGGGGGTGCGCCCAGGCTGGGTCGGAGATGATGCGTGCGACAAGATTTTCCGCGATCACGACGAGCCGGGTCTCCGTCCCTACCTCGAGTAGCGGCCAATGCAACGCCGAGTACGCCTGCCTGAGCTCCTCGCGTTGCTCGGTGGTCAGTTGGGCGTAGCCGCGGGGTTTTCCGGTGAGGGCGCGCCACCAGCTCGGGCGCCACCAGCTCGGTGGGGCGAGGAGTTCGTTCGGGTCGACGATCGTGGTCGAGAGTGCCGCGACGGCAGATTGCGTCGACGGACTGACCGCGCTCCAGTCCAGTACGGCAGTGGTGCGGGCGGATCGCTGGGGGTATCGGGTCCGGTCGAGGACCCAGGCACGTGCGGTCTCTGTCTCAGGCATGGTCATCGTCTTCTTCACTCTCAGCCCGCGCAGCGCGGGCAGGGTATCGCTGGGTACCTAACACGTGCGCCGTCAACGGGTTTCGCTGGACGGCGCACGTGTGCCGGCATCTAACGGCGGGGACGTTGTTCGGTCAGGGCCACAGGTGGCACCTGGAAGTCGGAAAACAGCCTCCTGTGCAGGTCTTCGGTGTACGAGGCCGGGCGAGGCTTCTGCGGTGAGTTGGAGGTGTTCACAGCGTCGCTCCTTCGATCTTGCGGACGGTGGCAGGGTCGGTACCGCACCACATCAGGAGTAGATCATCGACGCGACGGCGGATGGTGTGCGGTTCGTCGAGGCAGGCTGCGACCTGAACGGCGCCGATGAAACCGGCGCACAGGCTCTCTGCGAGACGGGGGTCGGGGAGCAGATTGACGAAATCCGGCGCTAAGGGGCAATCGCCGAGCGACCTTGCGCTGTAGGTGATTTCATGTCGTCGTGACTGATGAGGGCGGCTATGGCCGGTTCGGTGCGTTGTCTCGGCAGGAGCTGGAGCGTTACTGCTACTTGGATGACGAGGACCGGCGGCTGATCGCTGCGCGGCGGCGCGACTACAACCGTCTGGGGTTCGCGGTGCAGGTGGTGACGGTGCGTCACCTGGGAATGTTCCTGGCTGATCCGCTGGATGTCCCGCCCGCGTTGATCGAGTATCTGGCCGAGCAGTTGGAGATCTCCGATCCGTCGATGGTGAAGCGGTACACCGATCGGGAGAAGACCAAGCTCGAACACGCCTGGGAAATCCAGCAGGTGTACGGACTCAAGCCGTTCGGCGAGATGGAGTCGGAGCTCACGTCGTGGATCGTCGACCAGGCGTGGATGACCGGCGACGGACCGAAGGCGATCTTCGGCGACGCAGTGACATGGCTGCGGAAGCGTCAGGCGCTGCTGCCGGGGATCACCACGTTGGAGCGGCTGATCGGCGACGGCCGCAACGCGGCGGACGCCCGGTTGTGGCGCCAGCTCGGCGAGCAGCTGACCTCGGAGTCCGCGTCTGCCTTGTTGCGGCTGCTGGAGGTTCCTGCGGAGGGCGGGCAGAAGGTCAGCGAGCTGGAGCGGCTGCGCAAGGGCGTGTTCAAGGCGTCGTCGAAGGGGATGCTCGCGGCGCTGCGCAGGGTTGTCGACCTGCAAGCGGTCGGGGTGGACAGCATCGACGTGAGGGCGATCCCGCCGCGTCGGTTGACGGGGTTGGCGACCTACGGGTTGGCGAGCAAGGCCGCCGCGCTGCGGCGGCTGCCCACGCGTGAGCAGCGCTTGGCGGTGCTGGCCGCGACGGTCGTTGTGTTGAGCGCGCGGGCGGTCGACGACGTGTTGGAGACCTTCGACATGTTGATGACGACGAAGCTTCTGTCCAAGGCCGAGCGGGAGTCTCGCGAGGAGAAGCTGCGTCGCTATCCGAGGGTGTCACGCAACGCAGGCAAGCTCGCGGCAGCGGTGAAGGTGCTGCTGGAGATGGTCGAGGTCAACCAGGACGTCGGGCTGGGCGTGGTGTTGGACATGATCGAGAAGACCGTCACCCGGGCCGAGTTGCGGCACGCGGTCCAGGCGGTCGACGAGCTGGTGCCCGCCGACGACGCGGAGCTGGATGGGCAGCGGTTGATCGAGTTGGCCGGCAAGTTCGCCACGGTCCGCCCGTTCCTGTCGATGCTGATGGACACGATCGAGTTCGGCGCGACCAGTGACGGCGCCGCCGTCCTGGCGGCAATGAAGACCCTCGCCGAGCTGCTGACATCCAGGTCGTCGGGCAAGATCCCGGCAAACCTGCTGGACGCCCGCAAGGTCGACCACGACTTGATCGTCGGCGCGTGGAAGCGCTTGATCTACACGCCGGGCCGACCGGAGGGCACCGTCGACCGGAACTCCTACACGATCTGCGTGTTGGAACAGTTCCACCGACACCTCAAGCACCGCAGCATCTTCGCGGTGCGTTCGTCGCGGTGGCGCGACCCGCGGGCGCACCTGCTGGCAGGCGAAGCCTGGGAGGCTGCGCGTGACGCCGGCATGAACGCGCTGGGCCTGCCCGCCGCGCCGACGCAGCTGCTGACCGATCACGCGACGGCGTTGGAGACCGCTTATCGGGAGTTGGCCGCACGGCTGGGCGAGGACACCCCAGCCAGCATCGACGCCGACGGCAAACTGCACGTCGCCGCGCTGGACGCCAAGGCCGAGCCCGCGTCGCTGGTCGACCTGCGCCGCCGGGTGGAGGCGATGATCCCGCGTGTGGACCTGCCGGAACTGGTCACGGAGGTGATGAGCTGGCATCCCGGTTTCACCGAGGCGTTCACCCACACCTCGGGCAACGAGGCCCGCGTCGCCGACCTCGGCTTGTCGGTGGCGGCCGTGCTCTGTTCCTATGCGATGAACGTCGGGTTCAAACCGGTGACAACGCCTGGTGTCGACGCCCTGACCAGGGATCGGCTGCTGCACGTCGACCAGTGCTACGTGCGGGCCGAGACCATCGAGGCGGCCAACGCCGTGCTGGTCGACGCCCAGGCCGACATCCCCCTGGCCCAAGCGTGGGGCGGCGGGCTGGTCGCCTCGGTGGACGGGATGCGGTTCGTGGTGCCCGTGCGCACCCATAACGCCCGCCCGAACCCGAAGTACTTCGGCCGGAAACTGGGCATCACCTGGTTGAACATGCTCAACGACCAGTCCGCCGGGCTGGCAGGCAAGGTGCTGCGCGGAACACCTCGCGATTCGCTGCACACCATCGACGTGATCGTGTCCCAGCACGGCGGGCGGATTCCGGAGGTCATCATCACCGACACCGGGTCGTATTCCGACATCGTGTTCGGACTGCTGCATCTGATCGGCCGCCAGTACCGGCCGCAGCTGGCGAACCTGCCCGATCAGCGGTTGTGGCGCATCGACGCCCGAGCCGACTACGGGCCGCTGGACAAGGCGGCGCGCGGGGTGATCGACACCGCCAAGATCGCCGCGCACTGGGAGGACATGTGCCGGATCGCGGTGTCGATCCACTCCGGTGAGGTGTCGGCGCACGAGGTCACCAGGATGATCTCCCGCGACGGGCAGCCGACCGCGTTGGGCCAGGCCATCGCCCATTTCGGGCGGATCTTCAAGACCCTGCACATCCTGCGCCTGGCCGACGACGAACCTTACCGGCGCGAGGGCAAGGCCCAGTCCAATCTCGTCGAGGGTCGTCACGACCTGGCGCGCACGATCTATCACGGCCGCAAGGGCGAGATGACCCGCGCCTACTACGAGGGCATGGAAGACCAGCTCTCGGCGCTGGGATTGGTGCTCAATTGCGTCGTCGTGTGGAACACCGTCTACGAGAACCGCGCCCTCGCCGCGCTGCGAGCCGGCGGATACCCGGTGCTCGACACCGATGTCGAGCGATTGTCGGCGTTCGTGCGCGCCCACATCGGCATCGACGGGCACTACAGCTTCCACCTGCCCGACCCCAGCGGAGTTCACCGACCGCTGCGCGACCCGGACGCCGACGACGACGAGTAGCGCGAGTCGAAGGGTGGCGGATGACCGCTCAGGACCTGACGACGCATGTCGGCGGAAGTCTCTCCTGAGCCGCGAAACAGGCCACGGCCTGCACCTCTACCTCCGACCTGACCCAACAAACTACCGCTAGATTACGGTCACGGAGAGCGTCAGTTTGTCGCTGTGCGGCACGCCCGTCCGGTCGAGGAAGTCACACATGTCATCGATCATCGGCTGCATGAGCAGCTGCCCCAGCTGACGAACCATCAGCCCGATGACCTGTGAGGACTCGGATCGCCGTGTCGAGGTCTTGCCCGAATAGCGGAGTTTGGAGATCTCTCTGCGACTCAGGTCGGTCAGCCGCTCGAGTAACTCGCTCTTTCCCTGCGGATCGAGCACAGCGCGCCGGATGTAGTTCACCACCGTCGGATGCGTCGCGAGCATGTGCCGCACCGCCTCGTCTCGAGCGGCGGCGACCTGCGCTGGGGCGCCCTCGTCCGGCACAGAGGCGATCGCCAGAGCGTAATAGTCGACGACCAGTTGCTCGACGGCGACGCGTAGCCCGTCCTTGGTCTTGAAGTGGTGCTGCACCAATCCCACGGCGACCCCGGCGGCGGCGGCGACGGCGCGCATCGAGACGCGATCCTCGCCGCGCTCGGCGTAGAGGTCGAGCGCGGCGTTGCGAATGCGGGCCTTCGCGGTGAGGTCCTCGTCACTGGCGCGGGGGTCGGTCACAGAAATTGCCTCCTATCAGAGAAAAAAGCATACACCCTTGACATTAGACAGTACATGCGCATTAATGGCTATACATCAGTATAGTCAAAAAGGGGTTGATGATGTCGCAGTCGAGTTCGCTGCAGGGCGTGCAGGTGGTGTCGCTCGCGATCAATCTGCCGGGCCCGCTCGCCGCCGCGCGGCTACGGGCGCTGGGCGCCACCGTCACCAAGATCGAACCGCCGGCCGGCGACCCGCTGCGGGCCGTGGCGCCGACGTGGTACGACGAGCTCACTGTGGGCCAGCGGGTCGTGACCCTCGACCTCAAGGACCCCGCTGATCGGGCGGTGGCGGCGCGCGAGCTGTCGCGTGCCGACCTGATGCTCACCGCCATGCGCCCCTCGGCGCTGGTCAAGCTCGGCCTGGACGAGTTGACCGCGGCGAATCCGCACCTGTCGCATATCGAGATCGTCGGGCACGACGGGATCGCGGCGGAGCAGCCCGGCCATGACCTGACGTACCAGGCCCTGCACGGCACTCTCCAGCCGCCGACGATGCCGACCGTCCCGGTGGCCGACCTGCTCGGCGCCGAGCGCGCCGTGTCCGCGGCCCTGCTCGCCCTGCGCGTGGCCGCGGAGTCCGGCGTGGGACACCGCGAGCGGGTCGTCCTCGAACAGGCGGCCGCCGACGCCGGCGCCGCAGTTCGGCACGGTCTGATGGGAGCGGGCGCGCCGCTCGGCGGGGCGCATCCCGGTTACCGGATCTACTCCAGCTCCGACGGCCACGTCGCGCTGGCCGCGCTCGAGCCGCACTTCTGGGAGCGCGCCCGCGCCGGTCTCGGTGTCGAGGGCACCCAGGAGGAGCTCGAGCAGACGTTTCTTTCCAAGCCGACGCGCGAATGGGAGGAGGTCGCGAAGCGCCTCGACATTCCCCTGATCGGAATCCGCGATTCGGCACCCCGTAATTCAGCACAAGGAGCTTTGTCATGAGTGTTCGCGAGGCCGTTATCGTCGGCGCGGTCCGGACCCCGGTCGGCCGTCGCGGAGGGATCCTCAGCGCATGGCATCCGGTGGACCTGCTCGGGCAGACGCTGCGGGAGCTTGTGGCCCGCGCCGGCGTCGACCCCGCCGCGATCGAGGACGTCATCACCGGCTGCGTCATCCAGCACGATGTCCAGTCGGGCAATCTCGGCCGCCACGCGGTGCTCGCCGCCGGGCTGCCCGAGTCGGTCCCCGCGGTGACGATCGACCGCCAGTGCGGTTCAGGGCAGCAGGCGGTCAGCTTCGCCGCCCAGGCGGTGATGGCGGGTTCCCACGACCTGGTGATCGCCTGCGGCGTCGAGTCGATGTCACGGGTGCCGATGCCTCCGGCGTTCCTGCCCGGCGCGCCGCTCGGCCCGCAGTACAGCCCGCGCGAACTCGACCGCTACGACGGTGGGCTGATGGCGCAGGGCCCGTCGTCGGAGCTGATGAACGAGAGGTTCGACCTGAGCCGAGCGGCGTTGGACGCGTTCAGCGCTCGCAGCCACGAGCGGGCGCACGCCGCGACGCGGGCCGGGAAGTTCCGCGACCAGATGGTGCCGATCACCGCCGACCCCGACGACCCGACCGGTCCGGTCATCGACTCGGACGAGGGCATCCGCGAGCACATCGACCCCGCCAAGATGGCGAGCCTGAAAGCCGTGTTCGGCGCCGACGGGCGGACCACGGCGGCCAACTCCTCGCAGATCAGCGACGGCGCGGCCGCGCTGCTGATCGCCGACCGCGAGTACGCCGAGCGCAACGGCCTCATCCCACGCGCCCGGTTCCGCGCGCTGTCGGTCGCCGCCGCCGACCCGATCATCCAGTTCACCGCGATCCTCGACGCCGCCCACAAGGCGCTCGGCCGAAGCGGGTTGGCCGTCGAGGAGATCGACCTGTTCGAGGTCAACGAGGCCTTCGCCGGTGTGCCGCTGATCTTCCAACGGGAATTCGGCGTCCCGGACGACAAGCTGAACGTCAACGGCGGCTCCGTCGCCCTCGGCCACCCGCTGGGCTCGACCGGAGCCCGGATGCTCACCGACCTGCTCTGCGAACTCGAACGCTCCGGCAAGAGGTTCGGCTTGCAGACCGTCTGCGAGGCCACCGGCACCGCGAACGCCACCATCATCGAACGCATCTGAGGACGTCATGAGCCACGAGATCGTGAGGGGCCTGCCCTCCACCCACGGCGACCACTATCAACTCAACACCACCACCATCATCCGGCACGCCGCGCGCACCTATCCCGAGCAGGAGATCGTGTACCGCACCGCGGACGGCGGCTGGGACCGGTACACCTACGCCGATGCCTACGCGCGAATCCAACGAAGTGCCAATGCACTTCGCTCGATCGGCGTCGGGCCGGGCGATGTGGTCGGGATCCTCGACTGGAACAGCAAGCGGCACTACGAGCTGTACTGGGCGATTCCCGGCCTCGCTGCCGTGATGTTGCAGATGAACCTGCGTTTGGCGCCAGAGGATCTCGCTTACGTCACCGGACACAGTGATGCATCGGTGGTCCTCATCGACGAGTCGCTGCTTCCGGTTGCCGAGGCGCTGGCACCGCATACGCCGAACGTGAAGACGTGGGTGGTGATGACCGATAAGCCGCTGGCCGACATCACCACCACGCTCCCGCACGCGGTGCACTGGGAGGACCTGCTCGCGGACGCCGGCCCGGAGATCGACTGGCCGGTCATCGACGAAACCTCCTCCTACAGCGCGTGTTACACCACCGGCACCACCGGCAGGCCCAAGGGCATCTACTACTCGCATCGCGGCATCTACCTGCACACCCTCGCCGAGGTCGCCGGACTCGGGATGAGCAGCGACGATGCCGTCATGCTCATCACGCCGATGTTCCACGGCCAGGGCTGGGGCCTACCCCAGGCGGCCGCCTACAGTGCCGCAAAAATCGTGCTGCCCGGTCGCTACATCGCCGAGGACACATCCGTCCTCGTGGACGCGATGATCGCGGAGCAAGTCACCGTCGCAAACGGTGCGCCGGCGATCTTCCAGCCCATGATGAACTACATCAAGACGCTTGCGGTCGCACCGGACTTCTCCCGCGCGCGGCTGCTGTCCGGTGCCACCGAGCCGCCGCTGTCGCTGATGCGCGACTTCCACGACATCACTGGAGCCGACGTCATCCACGCCTACGGCGCCACCGAGACCACCCCTCTGGTCGCGGTGAACCGGGGACTGAAGCCCTCGCTGCGCGGTGTGATCTCGGACGAGGAGAAGTGGGATCTCAAGCGTAAGCAGGGTTTGCCGGTCAACGGCATCGACATCCGGATCGTCGACGCGGAAGGCAACGATCTCCCGCACGACGGCACGAGTCAGGGTGAAGTGCTGCTGCGCGGACCGTGGATCATCGAGCGCTATCACAAGCTCGACGACGACGCCGACAAGTTCCTCGACGGGTATTGGCGTAGCGGCGATGTCGGGACCATCGACCCGAATGGTTACTTGAAGATCACCGACCGGATCAAGGACGTGGTCAAGTCGGGTGGCGAATGGATTTCCTCCATCGACATGGAGAACGCACTCGTTGCCCATCCGAAGATCGCCGAGGCGGCCGTCATCGGCGTCCCGCACCCGAAGTGGCAGGAGCGTCCAGTAGCACTCGTCGTGACGACCGACGGGCAGGAACTTCCACTGTCGGAGATCCACGAATTGCTCGCCGATGCATTCGCCAAATGGCAATTGCCCGAGACCGTCCTGTATCTGGACCAGCTGCCCCGCACCAGCGTCGGCAAGCTCGACAAGAAGGCCATGCGCGCCGCGCACACCAACGTCTACGAGGACGTCCGATGAACCCCGACAACGCCCCGCTACGCACGGCCCGCGACAGCCACCTCCTGATCCTGGAGATCAACCGGCCCAAGGCTCGCAACAGTCTGAACGAGGCGGTGCTCACCGCCTTGAACACCGAGCTCGTCGCGGCTCGGCACGACGACGAGATCCGTGCCATCGTGCTCACCGGCGCCGGCGGGATCTTCTGCGCCGGAGCCGACATCACCAATTTCGACGCCATTCGCGACCAGTCGCTGCTCGGCGATCGAGCCGCGCTGGGCGGCACCATCTGGGCCGACCTGGGCCGATTCCCGAAGCCGGTCCTCGCTGCGGTCGAGGGCCTCGCACTCGGCGGCGGCTGCGAGTTGGCGCTTGCCTGCGACATCGTCATCGCCGGCGAATCCGCCAAGTTCGGTGTCCCGGAGGTGAAGCTCGGCGTGATCCCGGGCGGCGGCGGAACCCAGCGCCTGATTCAGGCCGTCGGCAAGTCCAAGGCGATGGCCCTACTGCTCACCGGCGACTTCCTGTCCGCACAGCGGGCGTGCGCGGCCGGCATCGTCGCCGAGACCGTCCCGGACGGCACCGCCCTCGAAGCGGCGGTCGCCATGGCGCAGCGGATCGCCGCCAACTCACCGCTCGCGGTGGCGCTGGCCAAGGATGCCGCCCTCCAGGCCCTGGAAACCTCTCTGGCGCAAGGACTCGAGCACGAGAAGCGCAACTTTCACGTTGCCATCCATTCCGCCGACAGCCGCGAGGGCCAGGCCGCGTTCCTCGCCAAGCGCGCCCCCGAATTCACCGGAAAGTAGGACCGATCATGAGCGAGCTGTTCCCCGATTACCGCTCCCCGTGGGAGACCGACGATCAGGCGCTGCTGCGTAAGCACGCCGCCGAGTTCTTCCGCAAGGAAGCCACCCCGAACCAGGACCGTTGGGCCGCGCAGCACCAGGTCGACCGCGAGTTCTGGACCAAGGCCGGCGCCGCGGGACTGCTGTGCCTCGACATCGCCGAAGAATACGGCGGCGGGGGCGGCAACTTCGGCCACGAGGCGATCGTGCAGCAGGAGATCGCCTACGCCCACGACACCGCGTTCGGCTTCGCCGTGCACTCGACGATCGTCGCGCACTACATCGCCGCCTATGCCACCGAGGACCAGAAGAAGCGCTGGCTATCGAAATGTGCGAGCGGTGAGAGCGTCCTCGCCATTGCGATGACCGAACCCGGCACCGGCTCGGACCTGCAGGCCGTACGGACCACCGCGGTTCGCGACGGCGGCCACTACGTGATCAACGGCTCGAAGACGTTCATCTCGAACGCGTCGCACTGCGACCTGCTCGTCATCGTCGCCAAAACGGACCCGAGCCAAGGTTCCAAGGGTATCTCGCTGCTCGTCGCGGAGACGGAGAATCTTCCGGGGTTCGAGCGTGGGCGGGTGCTGGACAAGATCGGCCAGCACGGCCAGGACACCCGCGAGTTGTCGTTCACCGACATGCGGGTGCCGGCAGCGAATCTGCTCGGCGGCGTCGAGGGGCAGGGCTTCTACCAGCTGATGGGTCAGCTGCAGCGTGAGCGGCTGATCCTCGGTGTCGGCGGTGTCGCGGTGGCCGAGGCCGCGGTGGCGGAGAGCATCAGGTACGCCAAGGAACGTCACGCCTTCGGCAAGCCGATCCTGAACTTCCAGAACACGAAGTTCGTACTCGCCGAGTGCAAGACCGACGTGCTGGCCGGCAAGACCCTGATGGACCACTGCATCCAGCGTCACCTCGACGGCACCCTCGACGCGGCGACCGCGTCGATGGCCAAGCTGTGGGGCAGCGACAAGCAGTGCGAGATCGTCGACCGCTGCCTGCAGGTCTTCGGTGGCTACGGCTACATGATGGAGTACCCGATCGCGCAGATGTACGCCGCTTCCCGCGTGCAGAAGATCTACGGCGGCACCAACGAGATCATGAAGGAACTCATCGGCCGCGCCTTATGAGGTTGACCTTCGCGCAGTGACACCACTGCGTCAGTCACACCTCACTTTGTCAAAAACCCGATGTTCTCAACCTATTTCGTCAGGAGTATTCATGCATATCACCGGAACCAACGCACTCGTCACCGGCGGAGCCTCGGGCCTCGGACTGGCCACCGTCACCGCCCTCGCCAAGTCGGGCGCCCGGGTAATCGCCGTCGACCTGCCCACCGCGAACACGGATGCGCTGGCTGCTCTCGGCGACACCGTGGAATTCGCTCCGGCGGATGTCACCGACGAGGCCGCGGTCACCGAGGCGGTCGAGCGCGCCAACGCGGAGTCCTCACTGCGAATCACCGTGAACTGCGCCGGCATCGGCAACGCCGTCAAGACCGTCGGTAAGAACGGACCGTTCCCGCTGGCCGAATTCGAGAAGATCGTCAAGGTCAACCTGACCGGAACCTTCAACGTCATCCGCCTCGCCGCGCACGCGATGTCGCAGAACGAGCCCGTCGACGGCGAGCGCGGCGTGATCGTCAACACCGCCTCGGTCGCGGCCTTCGACGGGCAGATCGGACAGGCCGCGTACTCGGCATCGAAGGGCGGGATCGTCGGCGCCACCCTGCCGATCGCCCGCGACCTGGCGTCGCTGCTGATCCGGGTGAACACCATCGCGCCCGGCCTGTTCAAGACCCCGCTGCTGGGCACGCTGCCCGAGGCGGCTCAGATTTCGCTGGGACAGCAGGTGCCGCACCCGAACCGGCTCGGCGACCCCGCCGAGTACGCGCAGCTGGTCGAGGCGATCGTGACCAACCCGATGCTCAACGGCGAAACCATCCGCCTCGACGGCGCGATCCGCATGGCGCCGCGGTGAAACCCGTCGGCGTGCAGGTGGGATCGCACCATGAGCACACACGCCTTGTATACGCCGAGGACCTGGGCATCGGCCAGCGTTTCGACTTGGGCTCACACACGGTGACCGAGGCCGAACTCGTCGACTTCGCCACCCACTGGGATCCCCAGTGGTTTCACATCGACCGGGCGGCGGCGCAGGACGGCCAGTTCGGTGGCCTGATCGCCAGTGGAATCCACACGTTGGCGATCCTGCAACGGCTGACATTCGACGCAGTGGGGCACAGCTGGGCGGCCATTGCCGGGCGCGGCATCCGAGATCTGCGGTTCCGCCGTCCCGTGCGTCCAGGAGACGTGCTGACCGGCACCGTCGTCATCGACGACATCCAGTTCGACGACCGGGCACGCGCCCTCGTCACCACCGAGAGCACCGTGGTCGACAGCGAAGGCCGCGTCGTGCTGACCGTCCTGCTCGACGCCTACCTGCACTCGCGCACACGTCAACCATCGACCACCTGAGACGACGATTCGGAGACATCAATGCCAGAGGCATACATCATCGACGCGGCACGCACCCCGGTAGGCCGCCGCCGCGGCGCACTGGCCGCCGCACACCCGGTCGACCTCGCGGCCCATGTGATCGGCGCACTCGTCGAACGCAACGGTGTCGACCCCGCGTCGGTCGACGACGTGATCCTCGGCTGCCTGGACAACATCGGTCCGCAGGCGGGCGATATCGCCCGCACCGCGGCCCTCGCTGCGGGCCTGCCCGAGACAGTGCCCGGCGTGACCATCGACCGCCAGTGCGGATCCTCGCAACAGGCTGTACATTTCGCCGCGCAGGCCGTGATGAGCGGCACCGCCGACCTCATCGTCGCGGGCGGGGTGCAGAACATGAGCCAGATCCCACTGATGTCGTCGGTCACCGCGGGCGAGGCGTTCGGCGTGCGCGACCCCTACTCGGGCTCGACGAGGTGGCGGGCCCGCTACGGGGACGAGACGATCTCGCAGTTCCGCGGCGCCGAGATGATCGCCGAAAAGTGGGGAATCGACCGGGAGGCGATGGAGCAGTACGCCCTGGAAAGCCACCGCCGGGCGCTGCAGGCGATCGCCGGCGGACGCTTCGCCGCCGAGATCCTCCCCTACCAGCAGATGACGACCGACGAAGGACCGCGCGCCGACACCACACCGGAGAAGATGGCCGCCCTGCCGAGCCTCACGCCGGGGGGGCGCTTGAGCGCCGCGGTCGCCAGCCAGATCTCCGACGGCGCCTCGGGCATGCTCATCGCCTCCGCCGAGGCGGTACGCCGCCACGACCTGGCTCCGCGGGCCCGGATCCATCACCTGACCGTGCTCGGCGCCGATCCGGTCATGATGCTCGCCGCACCGATCCCCGCCACCGAACGGGCACTCGAGCGGACCGGCATGCGCATCGACGACTTCGACGTGTTCGAGGTCAACGAGGCGTTCGCCCCGGTCGTGATGGCGTGGTTGCAGGAGACCGGCGCCGACCCGGAGCGGGTGAACCCCAACGGCGGCGCCATCGCTCTCGGCCACCCGATCGGCGCCACCGGCACCCGGCTGATGACCACCATGCTGCACGAACTCGAACGCTCCGGCGGACGCTACGGGTTGCAGACCATGTGCGAGGGCGGCGGACAAGCCAACGTCACCATCATCGAGCGGCTCGGCTGATCCGATGACCCCGACCGCTATCCGGACCGTCCGCACCGGCCGCCTGCTTCACATCACGATCGACCGGCCCGGCCGCATGAACGCCCTCGGCGTCGACGACCTGGTCGCACTCGACACCGCGATCAGCGGGGCGGAAGCGACCGGTGCCCGCGCGATCGTGCTCACCGGCGCGGGAAGAGCCTTCTGCACGGGAGCGGATCTGACCGCGGTGACGGGCGAGGAACCCGAGGTGGTGATGGACGCCGCGAACCGGGTGATCCGCGGCATCGTCTCCGCGCCGGTCCCCGTCATCGCCGCCGTCAACGGCCCCGCGGTCGGGTACGGAGTGGCGCTCGCCTGCGCCGCAGACCTCACCTACGCCGCCGAAAGCGCGTATTTCCTGTTGTCGTTCACCAGCATCGGGCTGATGCCCGACGGCGGCGCGACCGCGCTCGTCGCCGCGGCGATCGGCCGGGCGCGGGCTACAGAATTAGCGCTGCTCGGGCAGCGGCTTTCCGCCACCGACGCCGCCCAGACCGGCTTGGTGGCCCGGATCCTGCCGGATGACCAGCTCGCGGCCCATGTCGAGGCCGTCGCCGGCACGCTGGGAGCCGGGCCGCGGCGCGCCCTCGAACTGACCAGACGGGCGCTCGCCGCGTCCACCCTGGGCCACCTCGACCACGCCCTCGAGCGTGAACGAGCCGGACAGATCGAACTCATCGGCACACCGGATTTCGCCGAGGGCGCCGACGCCGTCCTCACCAAACGTCCCCCCACATTTGCTTAGCAGACCACCCGCCGATCATAGGAGAATCATGGCAACCCTTGGTGGACAACTGACATTGAACGCACGCCGCCACCCGGACCGGCCCGCGCTGATCTTCGAGGGCGTCGAGCGCAGCTACGGGCAGCTCGACCGGGAAATCAACCAGTACGCCAACGCGCTGCTGTCCCTCGGCGTGCAGAAGGGCGACCGCGTGGCGGTGCTGTCGCCGAACTCCGACCGCTTCCTCCTCGCGCTGTACGGCGCGTTCAAGGTCGGCGCGATCGTCTCCCCGTTCAACCCGCGGTCCACGGCCCGGGAGCTGGCGTATCTGCTCGAGGACTCCGGCGCGTCGGTGCTGCTGTTCGGTGGGGACACCGTCGCGGCGGTGCGGGACCTGGCCAAGCTGGAGCAGGCGCCCGCTGCCCCGGCGCTTTCGCTGGACGGCGCGGACGGCTTCGACGATTTCGTCCAGCTGGCGTCCTCCATGCCGGACAGCGACCCACAGGTCGAGGTGCGCGAGGACGACGACTGCATGATCATCTACACCTCCGGCACCACCGGGAAACCGAAGGGTGCGCTGTTCGATCACCACCGGCTGCTGTGGGTCGGCCACGCGGTGTCCTCGCTCGGCGTCAACTCCTTCGACCGGAACCTGCACGTGGCACCGATGTACCACTGCGCCGAACTGGTGCTGTTCGTGCTCAGCGGCTTCTCGATGGGCACCACCCACGTCGTGTTGCCGGCATTCGAGCCCGCCGCCGTCCTCGACGCCCTCGAGCGATACCGGATCACCGTCTTCCTCGGTGTTCCCACCATGTATCAGATGATGTTGACGGTCCCCGACCTCGAGCGGCGCGACCTCTCGCACTGGCGGCTCGGCTTCTTCGGGGCGGCACCGATGCCGCCGACTGCGGTCGCGAAACTCGTGACGACCTTCCCGGACGTCGGCTTCTTCCAGCTGTGCGGGCCGACCGAGGGTGGCCCCACCGGCATCTACTCCACGCCTGACGAGGTCGCCGTCCGTCCCGATGCGACGGGACGCTGGCCGATCACGAATGCCGAGTTCCGGCTGGTCGATCCGGATGGCAACGATGTCCCGACGGGGATGACCGGCGAGATCATCCTGCGCGGCGAGACCATCATGAAGGGCTACTGGAACAAGCCCGAGGCCACCGCCGAGACCATCCGAGACGGGTGGCTGCACACCGGGGACCTCGCCGTCCGCGACGCCGACGGTTTCATCACGATCGTCGACCGGCTCAAGGACATGATCATCACCGGCGGCCGCAACGTCTACTCGATCGAGGTCGAGAACGCCCTCGCGGGGCACCCCGACGTCCAGGACGTTGCCGTCGTCGGCCTGGACCACGCCACATTCGGGGAGACCATCGTCGCGATCGTGACCCCGGTTCCCGGTCGCGAGGTGACCCTCGAGGAGCTGCGGACGTACGCCGCCGAATACGTCGCGGACTACAAACTGCCGCGCGATCTGATCGTCCGTGACATCCCGCGCAACCCTTCCGGCAAGATCCTCAAACACGTTCTCCGCAGTGAGATTCGGGACGACTCCGCGCAACGCACGTAGACCGACGGACGACTCCGGCACATTCGAGTTCCCGGGAACCACGACGCCGTCCATATCCGATACGGCCTGACCGAAGCCGCGCTCCCGCGCGCTCATCTCCCACGGCTGTTCCAACCCCGGCGAGGTCTCGCGCGACCTCACGGCCCTACTCTCGGCCGTGCCCCCGCCGGATCCGACAAACACCACGACCACGCACGCCCGGCAGCGGCTATGAGTTCCCGGACGCGGAAGACCACACCCATCGACGGTGCCGCACTTGATTGGTCTCTTTCGGCCCCCCTCGAGCAGATGCGCTCGGGCCGAACAGTCAAGGTGCTGAACAAGATACGCAGACACGCGCCGGAACTCGTCACCGTCAGCTACTGAGAGATTCAGCGGGAGCGCCGCCGCGCAGCGGGATCGGTCTCGGCCTGCCAGCGCCCCAGCGCCTCGGCGGAGACCTTCGCGTATTTGACCAGGCTGCGCACCGAGGTGTGTCCGCTCAACGCCATCAGCATCGGCGTGGAAGCGCCCTTCTCTGCGGCGTGGGTCAGTCGCGAGTGCCGCAGCTGGTGCAGCGTGAACGGTCCGCGTCGCATCCCTTCGGTGTGCTCCTCGAGGAGCGTCGCGGCGCGGCGGTAGGAAAGTCGGGCGCGGCCGGTCGAGTTGTCGGTGTCGGTCTTGGCGACCGACGGCTTGGCTTTGCGGTCGGTCAGGAACAGCGGCCCGGACTTCCGTCCGGCGATCAGCCGGGGCAGCGGCCGTGCGGTGCCGGTCTGCCAATAGATCACCTCGCGGGCGCCGCCCTTGCGGGTGACCGTGGCGCATCGGTTCACGGTGTCCAGGTCCTCGATGTCGAGATTCAGGATCTCCTCCGCCCGCGCGGCGGACTCATACAGCATCGACCAGAACACCCGCTCGCGCAGGGCCGCGTCCATGCCCAGCAGCTCCGCAACCTCGGCGGCGGTCATCGCCTTGCTGTTGTCCGGCGCACTCGGCCGCGCCCGCAGGCGCGACACCGGATCGCCGGTCAGCCACTGTTGATCGCGTCAGTAGGCGCACGCCGCCGACACCGCGGTCAGCCGGAGGTTGTAGGTCTTGGGGGCCTTGTCGCCCCACACGTAGTCGAACCACCCCGACACCCGATCCGGGTTCAACAACCCGACATCGCCGTCCGCGCCGAAGTCGCGCACCATCCGATCCAACGCCGAGGCGTAGGCGCGGCGGGTGTTCACCGCCGCGATCGTGCCCAGAAAGGTCCGCGTCGCGTCCGCCAGCCGGATCCCGGCGGCCCGCGCCGGTAGCGAGCTCACCGATCCCACCCCGACCGCCCTTCAGCACTACGGCAGATAGTTTCCGGAGTCGCCCATCTCCGGAACGACCATCGCGGCAGGACGACTCACGAGTTACGGCAGATAGTACGCTACTATCTGCCGTAAATCCTTAGCGCCGGATTTCGAGAATCTGCTCCCCGACCCCCTTCTTTCAAGCCCGGTCTAGTGGGAAAGCGCGCTCGACGGGTTGGCTGTCGAAAGGAATCGGTCCGAGATGGCGGATCCCTCGGCCGGGCCGTCGGTGAGCAGTTCTAATGAACTCGCCCACAGGCGAGGGGGAATCCTCGTCTCTGAACGAAGCCTCGCACGACATGAAGAGGAGTTATATCAATCTATTTCGGCAGGATCGAGATCCTCCGCAAGCGTGTAACGCGCGGTAGGCGAATTTGGGCCGAATCGAGCCTCCGAGCTGTCGATCATCTGTTGAACCAGAGTGCACATCTTCTTGAAGCGTCCAGGTTTGAGTCTGGGCGTTTCAGCTCCGTAACGGACAGTTTTGCGCTTGGAAGCCAAGTCAGCAACGAGGTCAGCGTGTTCCTTGGGACTGTTTTCATGGTCCGTCCATTGCTTGAGCCACGCGCGCCTTTCTTGGTGACTTTGGGTGGTGTTTCCTTCTAGAAGCATTAGGGCCTGAACGGTCAATTCCGCTGCCGAGTGCAGATTGTCGAGCGCCACCGAAAGGTGGGCTTCGCTGGCGATCGCGACATCGAGGAACTGCTGCGCTTTGACGAGAAGACCTTGGGCACGGGGTTTGTACCGGCGGAAGTCGAAGTGCAGAACGAAACCTTCCTCGACTCGCAGATAGCAAACCCACCCACTGTCGGGATGGACGGCTTGTTCTTGAGGTCTGATGTTGACGATGTGAGTCTCTACCTCGTCGCGGTCGCAAATAACGTCTACGTATGCTTCCTCGCCCAGCCGAACAATCGCATCTGGTTGGCCCGGTTGGATTTCCACGAGGAATCGGTCGATCGAAGTGGGGTCTGTGTCGAGATCGCGCTTTTTGAGTTCGGGCGCAATGAAGCTGTCCAACATGCTCTTGAGGACGTTCTGGCTGAACTGTCTGCGCTGCGCAACCAAGTCGGGAGTCTCTGACATTCGCACCACATTAGACACAACACAGGACAGTCCTTGCCCTCTCGGAACTTCGACCTGCCGCGAAGAAACAATTCCCTGCCCACGCGACATCCGACTCCACATCGGCGGTCGCCGTCTGTGTCGGCCTTGTGGTGCACACTGAAACTCACAGCGACCGGTAAAGACGCCGGTACGCGAGCGATTGGACACAATCCATGACTGACCAAGAGAAGACATCGTCTCCCGATTTCACTTCCAAACCCGAACCACTCTCGACCGCCGACCAATCAGGTGCCGATTACGTCGAAAAGTCCCTCGATTCGTTGCCTGTGCCCGCTGCAGAGGTAACCGTTCAGCAGCAGGAAACGCCAGAGGACGGGACGCCCCGTCGGCCACTGTCGGACATTGTGGGCGATTTTGACGACTACTCATGACGCTTAACACGTGGTTCAGCATCCTGGCGTTCTTTGTATTCGCGGCGCCAGGCTTGCTGTACGACCAGCTCACCGCGAGAAAGGCTGTTCGGCGCCGGGAATCAACATTCACCGAAATCGGTCGAATCGCTTTGGTCTCAACCGTGTGCAGTGCCGTGGCCTTCGTCGTATTGCTTGCGCTCGCTGGGCTGGCCAGGTGCGTCAACTGGCATCCGATGCCAGACTTGTCCGCCATGATTCGAGGTGGAAGTAGCTACATCACAGGACACATTATCGCCGTTTCCATCGCCGCGGTGCTGGGTCTGACAGTGTCGATGTTGGCCGCGTGGGGCGCGTTCGCGTACGTCAACCGGAAGAACCCGGCCAAGATTACGTACACCTCTGCCTGGGCGAAGTTGATGCGCGAAGAACTACCGTCGCCGACGACGGCTGTCCATGTTCGGGCCACATTGGAGAGCGGAGCCATTTGGTACGGGAGAGTGGGCGCCTTCTCCCCGGATATGGAAGTCGCTGACCGTGAGATCGTGCTCTGCCCACCGCTCTCCGTGCAGAATCCTCGCGGGGAGTTGAGCGATTTGCCAGCGCAGTGGCAGCGGGTGGTACTCCGAGGATCGGAGATCGCCAGCTTGGCAGTCCACTACGAAAATCCGCCTGCCGCCAGTAACGGGTAGTCAAGAGAACACGAGAATGGGGCTGTACCCGCACGGGATGCAGCCCCATTTTGTTCTGCTTGGTCGACACCGCGTTCAGTCTCCGGGTCGGGTGCGAAATGCTGTTCATTCGGGCTCCGCCAAATCCGTTCGCAGTCAGTGTTGCAACGCCCGTTGATCAAACTGCGCCAGCGTGTTGCTGAACGTATACGGCAACGACGCCTTTGCTTGGATGATCATTCCGAACGTGTCCCGGTGTGGTCTCGCAATGCCTTCCTCGTCAGCGAGCATCCAGTGGGGGCCAAGCGAACCCGTAAACTTGGACATCTCCAAGTGCGCATCCTCCAGCCCCAATATCTGCAGTTTCAACGTCGCAGAAACACATGCGTAGTAGCGATTGTCGCGGTCACGGTAGGCATCAGAGTCCCGCTCCATGGTCGGGTTATCACTCGACACCAACTCAGCAGCCCGGTTCATAGCCTCCAGTGCGGACAAGAGAGCTTCAGTGACCTGCTGTCGGCGCTGAACTGCGCGATCCTCACCGAGTGTGGCCTGATGCAACGCTCTGTCGGATCGGGCCTTCACGAAGATCCCCAAGAACGCGATGCTCGCCGCACCCAATGCGATCGCCGCCGCGATGATCGTTGCCTGCCCCTGCGTCAGACCTTCTCCGAGCGCCATGATCAACACGCTGCTTTTTCTACCCTTCACAAAGTCTGTCGCGGGACCCATTCAACTGAATCGAGGAACAGGGATGTTACGTCCTACCAACGGCCACACGCCCTCAGCGGTCCGGCCGAGTGGAATCTCGGTGCTGACGATATCGGCTACCGAATAGGCGATACGCCCACATCGGCGGCATTGGCCGGGCAACTGCTGAAATCGGATCATGGCCCAATGTTCGTCGCAGAGTAAGTAGTCCACGGGGGCGTTGCCATGACAACAGTCTTTGACGACCGCTGCCCACCGCGCTGCGCGCACGAAACCGACAGGATCATCGGCAAAGTACTGCGGGTGCTCGGCGCAGAACTCACACGGAAGTTCGGTGTGAACGATGCCTGACTTCACGTCCCTAGCTCTCTCGTCCATCCTCTTCCTCTCCTCCACTTCCCCATTCGATATTCATCCCGGTTCAAGACGACTTACTACCGCCGGATGCTTCTGACTCGATAGAGATGCCACGTTGCGCGCTCGGCCAATTCACACACTGTCGCGTGTTCGAGGACATGCGGCGCCGGCAACGCGTCCTGCCCAGTCTTGGTCAGTCTGGCTGCGTACCGCTCGAAGAACGCGACCAACACACGGGCACGCACCACCGGCATCCGCAGCCCGATCGGGCCCGACGACTTGCCCGCCACGCGTTCGAAGTGCGCGACCAGCCCGCGAATGTCCCGATCAGGGACAGGGACGTCAAGAAGTGCACCGAATCTCCCGACCTCACGCACATTCTCGACATGCGCCGGCGTCATGTCGCCGCTGTGAGCTCGTCGTACCAACTCCGTCAGAACCTTGATCCCTTCCGGAGAAGTAGGCATCCGGTGAACGTCGACGGTGATCCCGGTGGCTGCTTGAACAGCATGAAATTCATCCAATGCGGCAAGTCTTTCGTCATCGCGCTCCGGAGTGTCTTCCGCATCGAGATCCGCAGCGAGGCGTGTTGCGCATCCGTGTGCGGTCATCACGTAGAACTGTCCCAAACTGACCGACTCGACTGTCGTGCTTCCGATGGCGTTGTCAGTGCGCATGTCCTCCTCCAGCTCACGGATCATCGTCGACACCACATGCAGACGCCGCACACCGGCCGATCCCGGAGCATCCGATGCCGGCAGAGTGCGTTCGGCGACCTGGTGAACGTGATCGAGTAACTCATCCACCATTTCCACCCGGTTCGGCGAGTGAAAACGATTCCGCCGGCGCCAGCGCATTGTCCAGTTCCTCTCCTCGGTACGGCCGCATTTGCGTCAGATTCACAACATCCACCAGCCCGCGGGCAAGGCAATAGCGAGTGCTGTGCCGACAACGAGGTACGGAGCGAACCCGAACTCCACACCCCGGACCTTTCTGCCTCCGAACACCTTGGCTACCGCCACCCCTATTACCGCCAGGATATTCGGCAGCAGCACTGCCGAAGCCACGTTCATCCAACCGACCCATCCGACAGCTGCAGTGAGAATGAAGCTCAACCTCACATCCGCCAAACCGGGGTGACCGCGCGTAATGATCGCGAATACCAGGTAACTGGCGAATATCGCGGCGCCGGCCACCACAGCACGAAGACCCGCGGCAGGGTCCTGATCGATCACCACTGCCATCGCGCCGAGCAGCAGACCCGCCGCGGTGACTGCACGGATCAACGGCAAGGGGAACCGCAAGGTGAAGTGGTCAATCCACGCGGCCCAGACAGACAAAGCCGCCACCGTGAGCCATGCCGGCAAGATCGCGTCGCCTCCGGCGGCCATCACCGCCCCGAACCACAATCCTGCTGTTGCCACTGCCGGGACGATTGGGCGACTGGTCGGCCTCACGGGAATCTGCACGAGTGCACACAAACTTGCCATCATCGGACGCACCGCCACGCTCACCACCGCCCCAGCCAGAGCAGCCAACGCGGCGACCGACCACAGACCAGCCTGCTCGTGACGACCGAACGCCCAGCGAGCAGCGATCCACACCGCCACACTCACAGCAATGACACCCAGGATCGGCAGATACGTCGAGAGAGGGGGTTTCCGCCTTCCTGCGTCGGCGGCGGTGACAAGCCCCGGTCGATGACCAGGGCCGGACGCTGTGGGCTCGGCCTCCTCCGCGGAGAGAGAAGTCGAAGCACCGTCGGCAGTATTCTCCGACTCCACATTCGATTCGGCCATCTCAGAAAAGCTCCTTCAGCGCGTCCATCACCCGTGGTCACAGGCAGAACCCGACCCTAACCGCTCTACCGGACAGCGCGGGCTTCCGAACTCATCGGTTAGCCGCTGGGGCGTGCGCTGTCCATGCCATGGACTATCACTGACCGCACATCTCAGATGCCTGAAAACCCGCTCGCGCTGCTCTCGAACGACGATGTTCCCGCATCGTGACCGGACTCGCCGCCGCCAAAACCACTCGAAAACTCACCAGTAGAGGCAACATCACCCTATGAACGCCCCCATCGGAAAAGCTGCCCACCACCGCGCTCGACTCCAGCCGGCACGTTCCTCCCGTCCAGCATTGATCGTTCACACCTTCAGCGAATACACCCACCACATCCGCAGCGGCGCCAAACGACTGATCATCGACGCCGACCCTGACCTGTGGTTCGACCTCGGCCATGTCCCGCACGGAGTCGATGTGAAGATCATCGGTCAATCGTGTGCCGGAATCAGCGGAGGATCCATCGCTGCCGCCGGTCGATGCTTCCTACAGGCCTCCCACCGCGCCCGTGTCACCGCCTACGAATTCGCGCACGTCGAAGCATTCGATGGCGTCACCATCGAAGCACGCGGGAAAAGCCACATTGTCGGTACCGATCACGCCAAGATTCGCGCCGAAGATCAGGCTGTCGTCTTCGCCCACTCCCAGTGCCACGTCCAAGCGGCCGGCCACACTCTCGTCGCAGCGACAGACACTTCCTCTGTCTCCATCAACGGCGACGCACACGTCCGCGCCAGCGCCGGAGTGCACATCATCGGAGTTCCTCAGTCGAAGAATCTGAGCATCGAACCGCGCCCGATCAGTCGACTGGCCAACCAGCTCAACATGTAAGGCCCCGCAAGCGGCAGTTAATCGCAGAGCCTCAGCCAGCCGACGACCGATACACCGTGAGATCAATCGACTCCTGATCGCGGAAACTCGACGCCAACAATTCCACCGCCGGCACAATCACTTCACTCTCGATCTTCCACACCACCGACGTCGTCCACCCCACCAACCCGCCAGGCCCCGGCGTCGCTTCACCGAACAAACCTTCCAAGGCGTCCCGCCGGTAACCGAAGATATCCACCAGGTCATCAGCGGTGTACCAGTACTGCCGCAACGGATCCGGGTCATCGGCGTGCAGAGCGCTGCCTTCGCTGATTCGACATGGTTCAGTACTCATCTACATGCCCTCTCTGTGGTGCGGTCCGCCCTGCGCCGTCTTCACGTCGACAATCCGCACGTGTGCATAATCCGGGTTCTCCACAACGTATTTCGAACGCTCGATGCGCCAACGAGCGACAAGCATCTCCAGCTCCTGAACCTCCCGTGGATCCTCGAGATACTCACACGCGAAGTCGAGCCACGGCACATAATGCCGCAGGCTTTGACCGATCCGTCCGGACTGGCCACCGATCACGCTCTCGAGCACGATCAGTTGTCGCTCGTCCTTCATTCGTCGGCGCAACGCTTTCTGATTCACTTCGACCAGCGCGAGCTCCGCCGCAGCCACCGACTCGCCTACCCCATCGACGCGGGAGCCCATCTCGTTGCGATGGACGACCGCATCGACGAACTCGCGACAGACCGACGCTTCAGCCCCTTCCGGGAGCATCGCCATAAGGGCAAAGCCGCGTTCCTCAAGGAGCTCGAAACCGTGTCGATTACCTCGGCCATACCAACAACTCATGACCAGCGACCGCTCCCACGCCAACGCCAAGCGCCTCTCGAGAAAGGGAAGCGCCCGGGCGGCCGCCACGAACTGAAAATCACACTTCCCAGCGATCTCACGCGCCGATTCCCAGTCCACACTTCCTGCAGGAGAACTCATCTCACGTACAGCGCGCATTCGCCCACGAAGATCCGCAGCCGCGGCGGCGGTGTCTACTCTTACCGCGTACTTGTTGGATCGAGAGCGCAAGAACCAGAGGGTCATGCGGCTGAGCCTAATCTCCGCATCTCCAAGCAGGGGTGCAGTAGCATCGTCAGCGGCGCATTGCTGGCGTAGTGTGCTCCGGCTCACCGCATCGATGTCCATCGTCGATGCGGTGAGCCACCTTCAAAGAATGGCTCAGACGCGAACGGCTCCATCGCCGACAACCCGTTGATCCTGTTGGCGACTCCGCATTCGTTCCGCGTGCCGTTTCTGCCACCGCGCGTGTTTGACCTTGAACCGCTCGTCGAATTCCTCCCACAGCGGCAAAGCCTCTGTCTTCCTCGCGGCGAGAACATCGACGGGTTCCGGTCCGGACGCAAGCGCTGGAACCACATCGCCGACTTTGAGGCGATCGACGAGCTCCGAGAACAACCACGCCGGGCAACCCTCCCCCCGAAGCGCGTCGACTGCGTCTGGTTCGTCGTCGATCCAGGCAACTATCGGGCTCGTCTCTGCGTAGTGGTTTTCCCATCGCCACCAATGCCGTCGTTTGACATCGAGCGCCCGCCGCACAGTTCCGTCCACCCACAAGCTCCGTGATTCGATGTGACCGGGCGGCAACGACTTCGCCCGGATCCACCGATCAGATGTCCGATTGAACTGGTCCAAGCGGGTTGTGCTGTATGCAATGGTGAAACCTGCACTGTCGAGCGCCCGAACCAACTTTCCGCCTGCGCGGTTCAGGGAAGCTTCACCGAAATGGGTATGAAACCGCTTCCAATCTCGATCGGCGTATGACGGCGCGGCGATCAACCCCTCGAAATTGTGCATATCCGCAACGACGCCATCGATGTCGACAACGACAGTCGGCCCCGGGCGGGGAGCATCCAGCCACGGTTTCGGACGATCAAGAAAGCTTCGATTCTCCGTCATATCCCCAACGATATGGGCAGAGACAGACATTGAGCACGGTCCCGCGACCCACCCGTACGAATCCTCCGATGCATCTAGTTGGCAAAAGGCCCTGTTCACGCACTCGAACAGGGCCTTCTTTGATGCTTCTGGCCTTTAAGGCTCACCGGTCAACACAACTGACCGCGATTGCCGATCGCCCACGTTTACCCCACCCTCAGTGCCCAAACGAGAACCGCGCGACCTCTCGATCTCTGCGATGTAGACAACAGCAAAGCCGACCACTACGACCGCGACGGCCACGACCAACCATCGCTGTCCCATCCAACCCGCCGCCACGCCAAGATTGAAAATACTGTGAGGCACAACTAATCCCAAGAGCGATCGATAACGGTAGTACGCGAAAACAGCAAACCCGCCCCACAACATCGCCCCGACTGCCAACTCCCACCCCTGATATACGTGTAAGGCTCCACGAAGAATCGCTGAAATGCCGATCACCACGATGAGGTTGATCCGGAATCGCAGACCTACCAATGCCGCTAGCCCGGCAAAGAAGACCTCTTCCATCAACCCCGCCAGCAGGACCGGCTTCACGACGTCCCAGGAGAACCAACCACCCTCGACCGAGGGACTGCCAGTTGAGCCCTCACCGACAAATGCCCGAAACGCAATTGCCAGAGCCTGACCGACCGCCCAAATTCCTGCAGCTCCGAGGAACCGCCGACGACGGCCCACACCTGCGAGCCACGGCGCAGATCGATCGACCGGGCCCCAGAATCTGCGAACTACCAAGAACGTGAACCACCCGCACGCCACCGCCACGCTAGTAGCGATAACGTCCTCCGCAATCCCAGGATCGGGCGAAACATCCACTGCCGCCCCGGAAGTCGGATTGAGATACTGGTCGATCGACGTCCAAATTACGTTGGACCAGAACAACAGCAGGATTGGCGGGGACACCGATCAGCAGAACCAAATGCATCCGCTCGCTCCACCACGCCCACCAACGGCCCGTCCCCCCATCTGAAGCGCTCTCCTCCTGAATCGAAGTCGGCAGCTGCCTCATCCAAACTCCCCCACCCGCTCGAATTTCACAATATTGACACCCACAACTCAACCAGACTGACGCTCCACAGTTCTACACCGCCACAAGGTAATCCAACACGCAACACAAGCACGCAACTGCAAGCAACGCGAGACTGCGATGGCCGCCCGGGAGAAGACCAATCAGGGCGGACTGTAGTCAACTACCCAAGCGCCCTCGGTCCGGCGGAGAGGCACCAGCCATCGGTGGCGATGATCTCGCACGACCACCTCAGCCCCCAAGAACCCCAACACCAGCGAAGTCGAAAATACAGCCGACAACGGAACCAACTCAGCCAACAAAATCCCCTCACCGTCCCTCGCGAAATCCGAAGCAACATCGAGGTCGGTCGTAAACGACGACAGAGGCTGCGCGCTGTAATCATGAGGTACCCGGCGCGCCGCCAGTTCAGGCCAAACCTCAGGCCGCGGGCTTACCCCGAACTTCCCCAGCCCCCGCCACAACAAAACATAGCGACCCCGAACACCGATCTCGGCGAATTCGCTACGCACCACCATCGGGATCGCAACTGCCAAAGCTGCAGCCAATCGCGTCTCTCCACGATCGACCCCCGACAGGCTGTCCAAGGCCAGATACCTGCTTGTGCTGTCAACGGCCTGGTGCATCAACATCGGCCACGGAAGGTCGACTCTCGCATTCCAGTGCACGGCCAGTTGGTTAATCTCAGCACCAACCGAATCCCCGAATTCAGATCTGAGTGCATCCTCAAAGGGGTTGGGGTCGGGAGATTCTGCGTATGGGTTCAACGTCGCCGACAAGTCCGAAATCAGCTCCGGATCAACCGCATTCACACAGGCTCGCAATGCCGAGACGCGGACAGCAACATCAGTCGCCTGCCTGTAGTCCTCAACCCTAGCTGCATTGCGGGATGCCTCACGAATATGAACCGACCACGCACCCAGATACGAGAGCTTTTGTCTCGCAGTCAGAAATGACGATTGCACTATGGCCCTCCGGATTTCACCCAATGACAACGATGTTTCCTCGCTCGGATCCCCGGTCAGCACGTGTAGTTACATCCCCTCGACAATGATGTTCGGACAAGCGGCGTCTGCTTTGCCTGGCGAGCTGGCCGGTACCAGGTGAGGAAGTTCAGGTTCGTCATCAAGGGACACCGGGCCGTCCCACGGAGCTACCAGTGACGAGTCGTATTCCCAACCGTCACAGGACAGGTCGTCCACCCAGATCACCGTCAGGGAACAGTCGAAATACTTCTCCGCGAATGCCATGATGGCCGGGAGCCGATTCTGATCAAACCAACCTCCCCTACCGACCTTGATGTCGCATCCGAATGCGCTCGGCCTTATCCTGGCGACGTATTCGCCTGGCGCCGAGCGTAGGACCACGTGATGATAGGTACCCACCTATGATTCCCTTCTCGTTCTGCCGACAAAGATGCCCGCGTCACTCGAACTGGACAGTTCAAAATGACGCGGGCATCCATTGGCTGAATTCAGTTCGGTGTGACCAAGACCTGCAATTCGCCTACCCGCCGGTCGTACATCGACGTCAACGGAGTGGGGGCTACACCGCCCATCGTGCCGCCTGGCCAAGTGGCAGTCCACGTGACCACCCAGTTGCTGGTGGCGCTGACCTTGAAGACGTCTTGCGGCTGTCCAATGGACGATTTTGCGAGACGATGTCCGCATGTGGGCGATGGAGTTCCGCTGGCGGGCGAAAGAGGGCTGGCGTCAACAGCATCGGTATACGGAGTGAACGGCAGCAATGCACCCGGGCACAATTGCACGTCTCCATCGCCGTGATTGATGAGGACACCGGTGTTGATGGCGTTCGCGGTGACGGTTACCACACCCGAGGTGGCTGCTCGGTTGACCGGGCCTGTCGTGGATTCGCGAACGTCGTTGGGGCACATGAAAGCCCAGCTCTCCTTACCCACGAGACCGGTACGTTGACCTCCACCTGAGTTCGCAGGTTCAGGTGTCCAGCACATCGGAGGCTTTTCGAGCTGCATAGCGGTGATCGCCATAGACACCGTATTCATGATCTCCGCCATTGAGGGCGGCGTCGGCGGGATCTCGATACCGGGTGCCGCAGGCGGTGCGGGGCATCCCCCCGGTGTGCCGAGACATGCGCCTTGCAGGATCGCGTTGAGGGTCCCGGACGGAGGTGCAGCAGCGGGGCCGGCGCCGCCAGTACCCGCACCGCCTCCGCCGCCTCCTGCGTTGCCAGCCGCGGCCCCCGCGCCGCCTCCCGCGGCCCCCGCGCCGGCGCCTGAGCCCGCGGGCGCACTCACGTAGCCGCCACCCACTGTCACATTCGCACCACCGGGCGAGGACGATACGTCAACTCCACCTCCACCTACGCCTGGCTGCGCCAACGCTGATTGACTCCCCGTGACCAGAACGCCGCAAACCAGTGTCGCAGTGGCGAAAATTCTCATTGCTAGTCGCATGATTGCACCTTCTCAACTGTTTGACTTGTGACGCGCCAGCCATTCGAATCAGGCCACGCGGGGTTCCGAACGGTGATGTTGGTGGACTCGAACTGGCCGCGGTCGGGCTTCATCGCACTTGATCCGTCCGGAAATACGGCATTCCAGCCGGAGATATCAGTGCAGGCCTGAACGTGAACCCACGCGGCTTCCGCGCGGGGTTTTCCCTGATCATCTACCGGTGCGCTCAGATCCGTCACCGAGGATTTGATGACGGAAATGGCTCCGGTACTGGTGATGCCTTGCGACCGTCGAAGCATGATGTCCCCGACTCGGTCGTTCAAGACTGGGTCCCCAGCCACACCGCCGATCGCATCCACAGAAGCTGTTGGGTCAGCTTCAATGCTTCCGAGGGCAGCATAAAACTCGTTGACCTTGGCGATCGCTTGGCTCCGCGCTTGCTCGTCGGGCGTCTTCGCCTCGGTCTTGCCGTCTGGACCATCGAAAGCGGGGTTTCCGGTTGCAGTGAGAGTGACGTTCGGCTCGTCGGAATTGCTGGAACAAGCTGCGACGCCGGCTAGTAGGGCAACAGCTGCGACTGCTGCTGCTGTGGTTCGTCGAATTCTGTTGTGGGCCATGTTGTTGTCTCCTAGAAGCTTCCGGCGCTGCAGGGTGTTCCGGGTTGTGTGTAGTCGGCTGTGACTCTCCATCCTGCTGGGTCGGGCCATGACGGGTTCGTCAGGATCGGTTTTCCGAGTTCGAGTTTGTCCACAGGCTTGCTGATGCAGACGTCCATTTGGAGCGTGGCAGTTCCCGCTGTCGGTGCGCCGGTCTCGTCGATGGGGATGTCGTGTTTGGTAATCACGTTCTTGAGTACTTTGAGATCGCTTGGTGGCGTCGGGTTTCCGTTGCGACTGGTTGTGATCTCTTTCTTGGTCCTGTCGAGGAAACGGCCGGCCGCGACGGCATCGAGGTCAGAGAGCGGGGCAGCGGGGTCGGAATTCAATCGTGCGAGCACGGTGTAGTACTCGCTGATCTTGGCGAGGGCACCTTCTCCTGCTTGCTGTTCAGGTGATTTTCCCGATCCAGGGGGGCCGGTAAAGGTCGGGCCGCTGCTGGTGTCGAGGGTGCCGGGCTCCGGGCTGAGGATGCTGCAGCTTGCGGTCAGGCAGGCCGCCGCAGTGAGGGTGAGCATGGCTGCGAGGCGGCGGTTCATGATGCGGCTCCGATGCGGTAGTCGGTGGTGGTGTCGAGCTGTCTGAGAAGTTCGTTGGTCTCCGGGTGTGCGTCGACTTGCAGTTCGTCGAGTTCGCTTTTGAGGGTGTCGATGAGGGTTTGGGTAGTTTCGATGTCCCCGGAGAAGTGGGTGGCGATGATGGCTGCTCGCCAGCAGCCTTCGTGAGCACTGTCGACCGTGAGGCCGGCCCGGGCTGCCTTTCCTGCGGCATCGAGGTCCTGGGTGACCTGTTCGCCGCGGATGTAGCGGCCGGCGAGCTCTTCTGCGACGTCGGTGATCGCGGAGATCATTTCCTGCTTTATGTGATCTGCCCACCGGTAGGCAATCGGGTCGTCGCTGGTGAAGGGCTGACCGGTCACCAGCGCGAGAGCGGATTCAAGGCGTTCGGTTGTCGTCGTCGCAGGGTGAGCGTCGACGAGCTGGTTCCAGTAGTCCCAGTCTGTGGTCACTGAAGGGTGGAGGCGAAGTGGCGTTCGGCCGGTTCGGTCTCCGGACTTGATGAGCGCTGCGTCCCCGGTGTCGGTATCTCCCATCCAGCTGCGCAGTCGTGTGACGGCTTGGTTGCGGCGGCTACGGAGCCGCGCGTTTGCCGTCTTCGCTTCTTCGGCAGTGCTGGCCGCATTGACGAGTTCAACGTCGTGCGGCCACATCTTTGCGGTGAGCTCAGTTGCGGGCACTCCGCCGTCGCTGAATGCCAGTAGAGCTGCGATTTCGGTGAGGCTTCGCGAGTTCTCGCGGTCCGTTGAGCCCGGAGTAAGTGGCGCGAGGGTGGGCTCTCCGAGGACGCGAATCCAAATGTGTGGAGCCGCGGGAAGCTCGGGATGGGACGCAACAATCTCGGTTTCGGTCTCAGCCGCAGAGTCGGTGTCGATGTCGATGTCACCGACTGTCTCGGAGTTGATTTCCTCAAATACGTTGTCGTCGTTCCGAACTACCGTGAAAGCCGCAGGGTCGGTACTGGTGATGAGATTCTCGGTCGTGATCTCGCAGTCGAGACGTGCCCCCTCCCAACCGAAGTCCGAGGCCTCCGGTTCGACAGCTGGGGAAGAATCATGGGCGGTAGTGGCATACAGACTGACAATGCTCTCGTAGCCGGCTTCGTCGAGTGTTGTGACAGTGAGCTGTGCTGATGCGATACCAGGGCGGACCAGTGTTGCGGTGCCGTCGTCGGCGACATCCAATGTCCAGTCGGAGCGAGTGTTCGAGTTCTGCGTTGTGACTGCAGCGAACGCGATCCGCGGGGCGCTATGGGCGATCGAGGTCAGGATTTCTGTTTGTTCAGCTGTCAACGGGTCGGAGATGAGGACGATTTCCGGAGCAGTCAGCTCACTGGTCTCGTACACGCTCCGTGCCTGTGCGATGGATGCAACCTCGTTCTCGTCGAGGATGCCGGCGTCGCGTTCGAGATGGCGAGCCAAGCGCGCCAACACCTCGTCGGTGTTGTCGGAGTGCGTGATACGGCCAGTGTTCACTGCGCCTGCGAGGTCGCCGCAGTATCCGACGACGTTGAGGTGAAGGGAATCTGCCAGCGGCGATACGGCAAGCTCGACGGCCATCGCGCGAAGCACATTTGCGGTGGCGGTAGGTGTGCCGGTGATGGAGAGATGCCCTATTTCCTCCAAATTGAGCATGAGCTCTCGTCCATCGTCGCTCGTTCCCATCGCGGTCAGGGCTGGGTATGGGCTGACGTCGATGTCCGGGACCGAACGAGGGAACGCCCGTGGGTCGACCATCCACGTGTCGTCGTCTGATTGCATCCATGGCTGGGGCAGCGAGATCTCCTCGAGCAATCCGAGTTCGATCGTGTCGTCACCGATGAAAACCGCAAGGAGACTGGGGATGGAGATCTCGTTCGCTCGGCAGTACTGCGCGAGGTTCCGCAATGCAGTGTCGACATGAGCGGTGGTCAACGGATCGACAGCGGCCGTCAAGGCCTGTTCGGCAAGGATTGCTTCCTTGGCGGGCAGGGCGATGCGCTCGCCGCGGCGGCGGCGATGCTGCTGTTGCCGACGGCACAGCGCGAGATGGCCGGTCAGGCCGGCGGCGGCGAGCGCGGAGATACCGAGGGCGATGTAGACGACGCCGGACGAGCTGGAGGAGTCGTCTTCCGCGTCGGCGGTGATCACGGATGCTTCGGCATCAGGGGCCATATTCGCAGGCATCTGGGGCTCGATGGGGTCGAGTTGCCAGTTCGGTGTCGCTGCAACTTCTGGGAGGGGGTCCGGTGCCGCGTCGGGCACCTGCGCCTGGGGGGCTGGCACCGGCGCCTCAACCGGCGCAGGTACGGCCGCCGGCTGGGGGGCTGCCTCCGCTGCCGGCACGGGTGTTTGGGCGGACGCGGACGGAATGATCAATTGCTGTCCGACTGTGATCAGGTCTCCGGCTGGCGACCCGTCCGCAGTGGTGATCTCAGAAAAACGCAAAGGATCGCCGAGCTCTCGATCGGCGATGTCCCAGAGTGTGTCTCCAGCTTGGACGGTGTAGGCCCCTTGTACGACGTCCTGCACTGCCGCAGGGAGTTGCAGCGTCATTCCCTCTGCGAGGAATCCCGCTTCGGGCACAACGTCTTTGTTCAGTTCGAGCAGTTCGGTGAACAGCCTCCCGTCGCCGAGGTGAGTTTGGGCGAGTCCCCACAGGGTGTCTCCGCGGACGGTGGTCACGGTCGGGCCGGCGGGTTTAACCGCGGGCCGTGCAGCGCGCGGGTCCACCTGAGTGTGGGCGGGGCCGCTCGGGTCTTGCTGTGCGGCGATCGGTGCGTAGGGCGCAGGTGATGCACTGTCTACTGGTTGCGAGAGTGCAGGTGTCGCGGTTGCGGTGCCGGCTGTCAGCAGAAGCAGTGCACCACTGACGAGGAAAGTCGCCGTTTTCTGTTGCGACCCGAGAAGCCGGATCTTCGGTGCCTTGACGCCCCGGAGTGTGGCTGCGAGCTCGACAAGGATCGGGAGGGTAAATGTCGCCCACGCGACCCAGCCGACGAGCGGCAGAAGTGCGACGAGGAGGCTGCCGTCGTCGGGGTTAGAGAGCAGACTCTCGAAATCCGAAAAGGGGATGTCGAGAGGATTACCGCGCAATGCCCACAGTGCTGCGGGGATCCCTGCCACGAGCAGAAGCAGGATCAGGAGGTACCCGAGTCCTGCGAGGCGGGATCGGACTGTGCGAGCACTCATGGCCGGTACACCTCCCCCGCGTTGGTGCGGTTGAGGTTCACCGTTGCACTACCCGTGATCACTTTCGAACCAAGGGGCAAAAGCTTGTTGTCGTACACGATGCGGGTGGTGATCAGCAGTGTGCGAGGCCCTGTGGGGATGACCTCGCCCTCGACCCCGGCGTCGGCGAGGTAGCGTTTCGCGGCCGCCACTGCGCGTACGGGGTCGACAACCGTATCGATCCCTCGCGCACTGAGCGATCCGACGATCTGCTGTCCGGACGCGCGGGCGGCGTCTTCGGCGACGTTGTCCGCGCGTTGAGCTGCGGTGTGCATTCCACCGCCGTCGACGATGAGTCCCCACACGAAGAATATGAGGATGGGAGCGAGTATCACGGTCAGCAGCGTCACGGCGCCCTTATCGCGTTCCTCGGGGAGCCTGGAGGTGAGTCGCTTACGCAGGGTGGTGATCATCTGGTGCGCTCCCGGAAAGTGTCGATGGGTGAGATTGCAGTGACCTCGATAGTTCGTCCTCCGCTGACGCCGGGCCATCCGAGGGCGTCGTAGGAAACTTCACAACTGACGGTGACTTCGACGGTTGCGGATACTCCTGGGCGAGTACGGAATCCGGAGGTGTCAGCGCTGACGTTCATGGTCGTGCATTTGAGTCCTTGACCATCCATGGAGTCCAGGGCCGCTTGGTATGCGAGAGGGTTGGCTTGAGTGGCGGTACGTGAGAGTGATGCTGCCCGGGCGGCTTCTCCCGCGGCGTGCTCGACCTTTTGATGCGCCTGACGGTTGATGCCGTATGCGTACATCCAACCGAGTAGGACGAGGAGGACGATGATCGCGAGGCACAACTCGATGGTCACATCTCCTCGATCGTTTGAGCGGGCGCGAGCGATCCACTGGCTCAGCTTCATCCGACACCTCCGGGATTGGTCACGCGCTCAGTGGGTTTGGTGTGGTCGACGGTGATGGCGAATTCCAACCCCGGTACGAGGGACGGGGACTTTCCGGTGATCGTGACCGTGGTCTCGCGGAGTGTCTTGTTCACCGACACGACCGGCGATTGAAGGTCACCCGATCCGGATTTCGCGATGCACGCGTTCGCTGCGGCGAGGCCGAGCGCCTGGTTCCCTTGCTGAGAACGCGTGGCTTGCAATGCTTTTTCGGCGCAGGTGTTTGCGACGTCTCGTCCATGGAAGAACAGGGCGGTTTGCAGCATCACGGAGAACATCATCAGGAAAGCGACCATCGCGATGACGGTGACGAGCGTCGTGGGGCCCCGGTCGTCGTGGCGCCACCGGTCGATCAGCTGTTCCAGTGTCATGACTGTCCGTTTCTCTGCGGTCCGGTTGGCGAGGGTGGGCTAGGTGGCGAGCCCTTTTTGGGCTGCGGTACTGCGCTTGGTGTCGACGCGATTGCGCGCGAACATGGCAGTCCACATCGCGGCAACGACGAGGGCTATGGAGAGAGAAAATGCGGCCGCAAGTATGCCGAGCTGGGCTATGCCCGAGGTCTTCTCGTCCGTGATTACATTGAAACTCCCGAGCGTCAACGTGGGGACGGCGAGCGCCGCAACCATGGGCGGCAAATAGAACTTCAACCCGTCATCCGAGATGTAGAAGGCCCCGAACACCAGGAGATAGCTCGTCACTGCCAATACGATGATCGTGATAATCATTGGCCTTCTCCTTCACCCCTCAGGGCTTGTAGGTCTGTGAATTCTGTTCGTATGACGCAGATCCAAATCACTCGTTCGGCAACGAACGATCACGACGGAAGGTGGCGTAGCGATAAACGTAGGAAGCGCCCCCCGCGAGTGCGACGACACCGACTGCGGCCACGGCTCCCCAAAACAGGCCCAATACGCAGAAAGAAAGTGCCAGCACCATAACTGACCACCCCGCCCACAAAATCACTTCCTCCAGCGGTGACCCATCTAGAAGGATGATGAGGAGCAGCATTCCGAACAGCAAGAGAACCGCTACCGCTGTCAAAATCGTCATCACAGCATTTCCTCCTGTCCCATGCGGTTACTGCCGCCTGAGGTCGTGCATCGATAGCGCCGAGCACTGGAGAGCGACGTTGCACTCCATGTCCTCAGCGCTACCGATAGGCCCATGGTTTTGTTCTCCAGCATCCGAACTGCGCTCGGCAGTTTCAGTCGGGGATGGAGTCCGCGCGGGACTGGATCTTCTGGACGACTACAGCGCCGGCAGCGATGGCCGCGACGGCGAAGATTCCGGCGAGGATGACGTACTCGAGGGTGGACGGACCACGGTCCGAATTTTTACCGCCTGCACGCTGCAGAAGGCTGCCTGCGAGTGCGGCGACGAACATCATCGTGAGTGCGAGGTACGAGGTGATGGCAGCGCGGGTTGCGCGTCGGGTGGTGGTGATGGCCTTGGTGGTCATGGCGTGCTCCTTATTGGTGTGCTGGATGTGTAGCAGTTGTCCTGGACTGGATGAGTCCGGTCGATGGGTCCTTCTTTGTTTTGCCTGTTCAGAGGGCATTCCTTTCTTGTTGTTGGTTAGCCGCTGATGACGGTCACGGCCGGGATCAGGAGTAGTGCCATGAACAGGCCGGCGAGGCCGGCGAGGGGCATGGCGAGCTTCTCTGTTGCCTCGACGGCGGCGGACTGTTCAGCGGAGGTTTGTGCGGAACGCAGGCTGGCGGCTTTGGCTCGCAGTGAGGTGTAGACGCTGGCGCCTTTGTCGCCTGTCATCGTCATGATGTCTGCGAGGTCGCCGAGTTCTGCGAGTCCGAGCTGCTGAGAGACGCGAGTGAGGGCACTCCAGGGCGCTTCGCCGGAGCGGCCGGCTTCGTACAGTTCCTCGTCCAGTCGTAGGAACACCCAGCTGTCTCCGACTTGGGCGGCGATCTCGAGGGATTGCGTGGATCCGATTCCGCCTCGTCGGCATAGCGCGACCAGGTCGATGTAGGAGCTGAGGGCTTGTGCGAATTCGGCGCGAGCCGCAGCTGCGCGGCGCCGAATGTCGATGTCGGGAATCACGAAGAGGAAGACGGCGGTCGCGAGTGAGAGGATCGCCGGCATCGACCATGCCAATCCCAATCCGAACGCGGTCAGAACCAGATTCAGTATCGGGAAGATCAACAGACCGAAGAATGCCGCGACAAGTTTTTCGCCGAGTACGTGCGCCGGATCTTTGTGCAGCAGTGAGAGGTCCGATGTGGGGAGGGTGAGGAATCGGCTGTCTTGTAGGTAGGGATGTACGCGCAGGCCGAGCTTGTTGGCGAGCCCGTCGACGAGTGATGTCCCTGCTGTACTTGCCTTCTCCGGCGCGGGTCCGGACATCCTGGACATCACGTCGGTGAGGGCAGGTTGGGTTCGCAGGAAGTACAGGGCGACGAGATAGATGCCGATTGTGCCGACGCTGGTATAGACGATGATCGTCATGGTGATACTCATCGCTGCGCTCCTACAAGGTCAGTGCGTTCGACGCGGTCATTGGTTCCGATGAACCGCGGGTAGGTCGGCGGCTTGGTGGCTTGTTTCATCCAGTACAGATCTGCAGCGAAGAGCGTCAGCAGGATCAGTAGGACGATCTGCATGCCGCCTGAACGGTATGGCTCCATGAAATTCGTGAAGGCGAAAGCTGCAGCAAGGACGGCGATGGTGATGATGGTGACCCATTTGGCTTGTGTTCGAGTCGATTTGCGGTCCGCTTCGATGCGCCGGCGGCGGGCGACGGTATCGCCCACGTCTTCGGCGAGGCCTTCGAGAACATTGGCCAGACCGACACCACGCAGTTGCATGGCAAGGAGGAGGGCGCCGCAGATCTTATCTCCGACGCTGTCGTTGAGGTCGGATGCAAATCGTGTGACCGCTTCGGCCGGTGGGACATTGTTGCGGAGCCTGTTGATGAAGGCAGTGATCTCGTCTTTGAGCGTTTCCGGGATAGGAGTCGAGATGATGGTGTGTTCGATTCCGGAGCCAGCTCGCATGCTGCTCGACAAGTTGCGCGTCCATTCGTCCATCGCGGACAGACGGCGGATCTGGTGTTCCGCTTCCGGTCGGCTCAGGAGGTAGGGCAGACCCACGAGAAGGGCCGGGACGAGGAAGAGCGTGAAGAGCCATCCACTCAGGTAGTAGACGCTGGCACCTGCCACGATCCCTACCGCCAGGAGCATTTGGGTGGTCCCGGATATCTTTACTCTTTCGCCCTTACGTGGACGCTGCCGAGTGGGGGCTGTGGGATCGCGGCGGTCCCTCCACCCCAGGACAAGGCAGCCGACTCCCGCGCACAGAAGCAGGACGAGGAAAACGCCGATTTGCTGGTACATCATGCAGCTCCTTCGTCGTCGAAGAGTTCACGTTCTTCGTCGAAACTCCGAAGAGTGTCGGAGGGGAGGTTCAGTCTCTTGAATCCGCCGGCGAGAAGCTTGCGTAGCAGCGGCTGTGGGATGGTGCCGAATACCCCTGTGCCGTCGGAGTATCCGCGGTAGATGGTGGAAAAGCTGGGTAGCTTGTCGTCGCCAGGTTCGACGTAGACGACTTCGGAGACATACCGGACTGCGGTTGTGGTGCCTTCGCGGTTGACCCTGACCTTCGTCGCCAACTGAACGATCACATCGACGTGTTCTGCCAGCTGCCGTTCGATGTATTCCGCGGTGGCGTTCATCGGGGGCTCTTGGGCGAGGTTGGCGAGTCGGTCGATGACGCCGCGGGCGGTGTAGGCGTGGGTAGTGAAAAGGCCACCATTGGCTGTTTGGAGCGCCTTGACCAGGGCGAGGATCTCGTGGCCGGCGATTTCGCCGACTACGAGGTAGTCGAGTCCCTGGCGGACGAACTCATAGAGAATTGCGCTCAGGCTGAAGCCGCCGGCGAGCTGTCCGTCTGGACCGCGTTCGCCACCGCCCATGATCATTTCGGCGTCGACGACGAAGTCTCGCCGGCCGGGCAGTTCGTCGAGGAAGAGTTCTCGTTCGGTTTCGGCCACTCCGATTCGTGTGTGAACGGGGAGTGCGTTGGCGAGAGCGCGGGCGAATGTCGTTTTGCCGAAACCCATTCCGCCGCCGACGCCGGTCGACGCTCCGCCTCGCATGGCGCATCCGAGGATGTGCGCAAGTTCCGGAGGCATCATGTGGTGATCGAGCGATAGCTGCTCGAGGGTGATGTTGGTCAGGCGGTGGATGCGGATCGCGACGGAGGGCCGGATGGTGGTGTACCCCAGGACCGAAAGTCGATGGTTGCCTTGCATGTTGAGTCGAAGCGAGGGATTGATTCTGGAGAAGGGCCTGCCACCGTTATCGGCCCTGGATGCGAGCAGGCTCATCCACTCGAGAAGTTCGTCGCCGCTGTCGACGACGGAAGCTCGGTATTCGTAGTGTCCGTCGGGGTATTTGACGTATACGGCGTCACCGTTGAGGTAGATGTCGGTGATGTCGGGTTCTTCGACGAGATCTTGGAGGGGCCCGAGGCGGAACTGGGCGTCGAAGATCGCCTTGATGAGGGCATGTTCTTGGTCGAGGTTGAAGGCTTCGCCGCCGGAGCGGATCGTCTGTTGGACGTGGTTTTTCACCAATCCGGTGATTGTTTCTCGGCCGTATTCGCGTTCTTCGTCTTCGGTGAACGGCACGACGAGTTTGGTGTTCTTCGGATCGTTGAGCTCTCGGTCACGCTTGGTGCGGTGTTCGCGCAGTAGCTCGGCCGCTTCTCGCTGCAGGGCGCGGACGAGTTGTCGGTCGACCGCGATTTTCGGGGGCGTACTCCGCCGCGACCGCACGGCCTCGTCCGGAGGACTATGCCGTGGTGCTGGAGGTAGGTCGTGAAGGTGGTTGGTGCGGAAGAAATCAGCGGTCTCTGCCGACACCGGGGTTACTGGTTCGGGGGAAGCCGAGTGCTGATCGACGGAAGGAAGCGTCGCGGAGAAGAACGGGAGATCGGTGATGTTCTTGTGCGTACTCTGTGCTGTCTCGTCAGTTGTCATCGTCGGTCTCCTGTCACGGCGAGGCTGGACTTCCAGTCGGCCTGGTGGGTGGCCGCGAACTTTTCGATCTTGGGCCACGTGGTTCGGTGCAGCGCATGGAGATACAGCGATCGGCGGCGGCGCCACTTGGTCAGCACCTCGCCGTCGGAGAAGACCTTCGCGTCCTTCGAATCCGGGATGACGGCGATGACATCGAGTCCCGTGACCTTGGCTACTTCGTCGGCGTTGTACGGAGATTCACCGATGAGGATGAGTCCGAGGCTTGCCGTGGACTGTGTCGCTGACAGTTGTTGACGCAATCCGTTGATCGAAGCGCGCAGCGCCGCCAGTGCCGGACGGGTCGTGCGGGTAACGATGGCAATGGTCGTGGCGCTGACGATCATTTCGACAGGTGAGCCGTGTTGTCCGATCCGGCCGGCGTCGACGATGACGTTGGCATCGTCGACGGCAAGTCCTGCGAGATGGATTCCGAGTGGACTCCAGACGCCGCGCATTGCATCGACTTGAGCGGAATGTAGAAGGCCAGGGAGGACAGAGACCGTGGTGTCGGGGAAGGTGATCACCTCGGAGGCCAGCGCTGATTTGAGGCGTCCGTGGCGGTTGGCGTCGACGAGGTTGATCAATGATTTGTCGTGGTAGCGGCCGCCGAGGAGGTATCCGGCCAGCACGGGCGAGGATCCGATTGGATCAGCTTCGACCAAGAGCGTGTTCTTACTTGGTGAATTCAAGGCCAGAGCGAGTGCTGTCGTGGAGACTCCTGGTGCCCCGGATGCAGAGATGAGTGCGAGGTACATGGGAAATCACCGCACTCGGTTGTCGAGGACGATGGACACGCGCTTGGTCGCAGCCCGCGCGGCGACCCAGTTTGCTTCGGCTTCCGGGACCAGGAGGTTGAGAGTGGTTTCGCCCGCTTCCGCGATCGTGGTCGTCGAGTAGACCTGCGCCTTTGTGTTGATAGGTCCCGTAACCGGCGGGTCATCGCCTTCTCGGGGGGTGTCTACGACGCGAATCATGTCTCCGGGAAGAATTGCTTCCGACGGTAGGTGTGGGTATCCCACGGTGATGCCGACCATCGTCAAGCCTTCTCCGGGCACCACCTGGTCGGTGACGGCCGCGGGCATCAGCACTGTTCCTGCCGGCAATCGAGTGCCGGCACTCATTCCGATGACACGACCTCGTTCACCCGCCGAGAGGGCACCCAGGTCGGCGTCGACGTTGACGGTTTTCACCGCGAGGTCCTTCGATTCGATGATTTGGCCCTGTTGGACGTCGCGCGCGAGGACGAGAACGTCGGTCGTGGCGCGCATCGCGCTGACTGCGGCGAGCATGCCGATGACGGCGACGACGACAAGGGCGACGCCGATTGCAAGGTAGATCGGGCGTCTGCGCACTCGCGCGCGGGTAGTCAGGTCGGGTGGGCTATCCGGGTCTGCGCCGTTATGTGCTGGTTGTTTGTCACCGGACGAGCGGATGGAATCGATCTTTTTGGTCAGTAGGGATGCCATGTGTGGTGGTCCTTCACAGTGGACGAGTGGACAGGGTGGGCAGGTCGTACGGGGACAGTAGGTCGGGACCTGGACTGGCTGGCGCCAACTGCGCTGCAGAACGGTTTGCCTCGGCTTTTCGGTGGCGGTACGTTCGCCGCAATCCCTGTCAATCTTGGTGACAAATCTAAAAGCCAATCTGGATGGCATATTAGAAGGGTTGCGGCATGGTGTCTAGCGATGGACGGACCAATCCGATGAGCCGCAACGTCCTGCGCGGCTTCGATAAAGACGCATTCGCAGCTGCCCGAAAGGCAGCTCGGATGTCCCGTGGCGATGTCGCCCGCCTGGCGGACACGACCGCCGCGACCATCCGCAACTGGGAGATCGGCGCCGTGTCTCCTCAGATAGATTTCCTGGCCAGAGCCGCGAATGCGTTGAACATCCAAGTCGGCGACGTCGTCGTCACGGATCCAGAGGAGCGCTTTCTCAGTGACTATCGATGCTTGGTCGGACTTACCCAACCCCAGCTCGGCAAAGTGTGCGGGTTGACGACTACGACGATCACGCGCATCGAACGCGGTGAGATCGCCCTCACCGACAAGATCCAGACTGCTTTGGCGGAGGCGTTGGGGATTTCTGGGGAACAGGTGAATCGGGCGTACATGAAGGCCAAGCGGCGACCTCCTGGAACGCCTGCTTGAGCCTCGCCGTAAACGTGGCATGGCTATCCCCCTCTGGAGCAACTCCGAGGGTCTCCCCACCCCGGTGTTGACTCGCCTCCCTGCTGGTTTCACTCTCCTGCCTGCCACGCAGCTGTGAGTCTTTCGCGAAACAGCACAGCAGGTTTGTGTTACCGGCGCGAGTCTGGTCGGTACCACTAAAGAGTGTTACCTGCGAGTATTGACTTTTCGCCGTAGGTCAGCTTTTGGGTGTTTGTCTCGTTACAGATACTCACGAAAGGTCATGCATGGATACCGTCCGACCGCCCAACCTGGGCGATTACCTGCGCGCGTTGCGCACCAGATCCACACCGCAGCACCCGGACGGTCTGACGAGGAGCGAATTCGCGGCGAATATTTTCTGGAGCGTGAGCCATATCACGCAGATCGAACGTAACGAATCGCCGAACCCTTCAGTCAAATTTCTGGAAGCAGCATCACGGGAACTCGGCCTCGATCCGGCCCAGCGCCGACACCTGTACAACCTTGCTCGCCGCACTCAAACGGAACGGGAAACATCGACCACCCCGTGGACGATCGAGCAATACCGATCACTCATCACACCCGAGATGCGCACGGTCATCACAGCGCTCAATCCACATCTGGTGGCTTATCTGGATGAGCGATGGAATGTCATCGAATGCAACGCTGCCTATGATCGCGCCTTTCCAGGCCTTCTCGACGACGGCAATGTTTTGCGCTGGTTCTTCTCCACACCGCAGTCCAAGCAAGTCATGGTGGAGTGGGAAGCCGAGACGACCTTGACGGTGAACTGGTTCCGCGCATTGATGGGACGCTATTACAACCCTGAATGGGCGATCGAAACCCTGGAAGAACTGAGCAAGTTCCCTGCATTTCGGCGCCTGTGGGGCAAAGAGGATGTTCGATTCGGCCGACACCAGCCATTCATGCATCTGCGCGATGCCGACACCGGCGAGGAATACCGCGTTCATGTCCAGGTACACACGGAAATGCGTGGTGACTACCCCGTACAGATGTACCTAGGCGTGCGAATCCCGGGAACCGAATAGCTGCTCAAACTTCTACAGCCAGCCTGTTTCAACCATCGTCACGAAGGCCGCGATGGTCTCGTTCACGGGCTGCGGGTGGGTCCAATTGGCTGCGTGACCTGCGCCAGGAATGGTGAGGACTGGAACTGCGAGCGGTAAATGGTCGTACAACTGTTTTGCTTTGGCCGCAGGCGCGGACATGTCGTGTTCGCCACGGATGATCAACGCCGGCACCTCGATAGCACTCAACCGGTCGACGACATCGTCGCGTTCGATCAAGCACTCTGCGGCCGGTCGAATCGCTCGACGATCGCTTGTCGTCCATTTCTCGATCCACGGCGCCCACGACTCTCGCGAGTCACCGCCGATCAATTGTGGTGCCAGAGCTTCGACAAGCGGTTCGATCGGGGCATCGCTGCACCACTGATCGAACATGGCCTTGTATCCGGCTTTCTCGCCATCGGTGCAGGCAGATGCTTCGGTGTCGAGTAGCAGGAGCGCTTGGACTCTCTCGGGAGCGAGCAAAGCCGTCCGTAGCGCGGTGTAGCCGCCCTGCGACATTCCGCCGACGATTGCTGTCTCGATCTCGAGATCGTCGAGGACCGCCAGGGAGTCTCGAGCCAAATCCCAATACGTGAATGCGGCGCCGTGATCGGTTGTTCGTCCGTGTCTGCGCGAGTCCCAGGCAACCACCCTGACATTGCTGGCGAGGGCATCGATCTGCGGGGCGAACATCGACGAATCCATGAAGAATCCATGCCCGAGCAGCAGGACGGGCCCCTCTCCCCCACTGTCGGTGTAATAGATATCGGCGTCGGGCGTTCTCACGTTCGGCACGAACCCGATACTAGGGGTGACCTTTTCCGACCGGGGATTCGAGTCCGCTCACGTGCATACAACACGGGCGCGGTAGATTTTCAGGCTCCGTGGGAAGATCCAGGGCCTCTGCGGGGCGGCGTAGAAGGCGAGGTTTCGGCTAGTCCGGACCGCCGGTAAGTCCGTCGAACACGTCGACTATCCGTGTTCGCAGATTGGGTGAGCCCACATCAACCGAATGAAGTTGAGCCCCGCCAATGAATGTCGCGCACACCTGATCAGATAGTCGGTAGCTTGCGGGACGGTCGCTTATCTCGCCTGACTCTATGGAGCGGACAACCAATTCATCAATGCTCTTGTGCCACTTCATATATGCAGTTTTCCCGCCCGTAACGGATGGTTCGACAGTGAGAAGTAACCCAGCACGCAGGATGGGATCGGCATCGATACGGTGCGCCATCTCGCTGCAGAACCGCACCAGCTGGCGGTAGGGGGACCTATCACCAGCCTCTCCGAGAGCCACGTACTCGTCATTCACCATATTTGACCATCGTTCGATAACCTGTTGTGCCAGTTCCTCTTTGGAAGAGAAATGGAAATATATTGCACCTTTGGTCAGGTTCCCGTTTTCGATGATGGTGTTGATACTTGCCGCGGCAAATCCACAAGCATCGAACTGACGTGCGGCGGCGTCGACGATTTTCTCGCGAGTAATCCCCGCCCGTTTCTGCCGTCGCCTTCCTTTGACCGCGCCCCCGACGACGGATGGGCTGGGTGAACCGAAATGACCTGGACTCATCGGCTCTGATTGGACGACGGTTTCACGCATTCCCTCTCACTTTCAGCAGTGTCTTCTCGCTACATCCTGCAGAAACAACGGAAGCATTTGCAATCTGCCTATTGTCAGCGTTAGTGCGCGATTGTGCAGATCGGAGGCCTGACTGATCCGATTCTGTCCTCGCGACCCATTCTCCGATTGCAGTCAGAATCCAACTTCTGGACACCTCGCGGTCGACGGCCACCACCGATGTCAGCGCTTCGAATGCCAGCGTGACGGCGACCGAAAAATCAGGATGCGGAGTGTCCATTGCTTCCAGTGCGATGTCGTTGGCTGCGGAGAGCGCGAGGTGCAGGGCGTCTGCTGAGATCACCGCAGGGTCTTCTACCAGCGCTGTTGTGGATTGGTATGCCGATATCCAGACCTGCGGGTCTAGCGGATGCTGTGCTGCGGCGTGGCACATACGGGCAGCTTGCTCCAGTTCGGACATGACCGGCTCGGTCACGATGGGCGCGAGCCTGCCGGTTAACCCCCATTGCGAGTCGAGGAGATCGGCGAACCAGTGCCAGCGCATTGATTCCGGTGCGTCATCGAGAGCAAGCTCGACCGTTCCGGCAGCAAGACACATAACAGCGTCGCCGGGTGTCATGGTGTTGAGCGCGGAGGCGAATGTCGTGTTCATGAGCAGGTCCCGTCTGGGGTCTCGGGTCGAGACCGGAGATGTCTGTATATGAATAGAACGTGATGCGATTTTGTAATCCGCTGTCAAGAAACGCTTTTCAGCGTCCAATGGAGATCTTGCCGAGATGTACTTCAGCCGGTGTCGGCAATGTCGATCGGGCGCAAGTATCCCTGCGGTTGACTGCCACGGTTTACCTCTCGCCGCAGCTGACCATCCACCGGGCCGTATGTGAATGCCCTCCCGCCGGCCCCTGCGAAGAAGAGACCTCGCCGCCGCGAGGCGCGTGCGGGCGCCGATGGCGAGCGCAGCATTGCATCGTCTACATGTTGATTTGGCTTGATGGATCGATCAATCGGATTGGGACGCAGTATGTCTCGGCTGGATGTGTGGCGGGAAATGCCGCCAGGGCCTACACGGGGGCACCGCGTACTCAGAGTGCGCAGCATGTGGCGCGGCGGGCGGAGCGGTGTCGCGCCATTCCTATGTCCCGACCGAGAACCAGACAACTGGACTCGTTCGACCCTCCGGTTGAGCGCGGCGGACGCGCGAGCGCTCGATGTCGCATCTTCCAGCAATTCCTCGTCGAGCGAGATCGGTTCCAGCTCCCGACCCGACAGGGGCTCGACAGGAGACAGTTCGTCGGATTCTTCGCGAACACCAAGGACTTCAGCGGCCGTTTCCTGTGGGCCACTCTCTTCTGTCGATGAATCGCTGTTGGCCGCTGCATCACGTGCAAGTGCGCGCCGGTAGCGGCTCAATTCGGTGACTGCCGAGTCGTATTTGATGGAAAGCCGTGCCGCGAGCTCGGAAGGAGACCAACCTCGTTCGAACGCAATGCGCACGATCTCGCGTCGCTCGCAGAGGCGTAGCGGCAACTGCTCCCCACCGAGCCGGCGGATCACGACTGCCTCGTCAACGGGAACACCTCCCCCACCGTGTCGCGGTTGAACTCGTTCCTGACTCCGCGCCTTGGGGTTGTCGATTTCGTCGTCGTCCCACCCGAGCGGCGGCACGATGCCATCCGCGCGTGATCGGTCACGAATTTCGGCATCCGGGCCCGGGTGCATGGACAGCTCGTCGTAGATACCGGCGATCGCCTTCCATAGCCCACTGGAGATGAGGCTCTTGGTCGGCATGCCAGTGACGACGTCGATGTCGACGCCGAGACGAGCTGCCAGGAGACCGTCTCCATAGCCCATTGCGTTGAGTGCACGCAGACGTCGGTGTGCTCCCACCGCCGGCGTGAGATCGCGGCCGCGGCTGGGGCGGAAGGTGATTGAAAGGACGGCGTCGACGACACGTTGTGGTGCTGACGTCGTGGAAGTCTTGCGCAACGCCCGGATGATTTCGACGGGCAGTGATGCAAGTTGAGCGATCAGCTCGGTTGTCATTCCGGCGCACATCAGAGCGTTGACGTGGTAGCGAACGTCTGCGAGGTCGACTGATGTATCGACGTGACGGGCAGGTGTCCAAGCCTGCCCGTCACGTCCCCCTGAACCCGATTGTCGCGATGTCTGGAACCACCCGTCGTCGCGACTGGGTGTAGTAGACCGGGCGGGGATTCCGGCTGTATTCAGTCTAGCTACCGACGCTTGGCGTGCAGAGGAACGGCAGCCGCGTCGGCTGCTGGAGATTTCGGACGTGCGTTGTGGTGCTGCGGTGCTGGTGGTCATCGGAAGCTCTTTTCCGTTAGCGGCTGGTCAGGCCGCATGTACGTGTGAACAGTTCGTACTCGAGCGCACCGGGTGGTCGAGAACAGCGAATGGTCGCTGGTTGAGGCCGTTCTGGTGTTTATCACTGGAATCTAAACCCGGTATGCAACGATGGTATCTACATCTTCAATAGGATGTCCAGCGATGAACGGACAATCCAGGTGAGACTGCCTTTGAACGGCTTCCAGCCGAAGGCCCTCGAAAAGGCTCGAACCGCGGCCAAGATCAGCCGTGGCGACCTCTCCCGCGCAATCGGCGTGGACCCGACCACCGTTCACAATTGGGAAACCGAACGATCGCAACCGTCGCCTGACCATCTGGCGCGCGCCGCTGAGCAACTCGGCATCCCTCTTGATCAACTGATCGTCGTGCCAGAGAAGAACAGGACGATCGCTGACCTGCGCAATCTCGCGGGAATGACCCAGAAGGATATCGCCGGCCGCACAGGCCTGAGCACCACGACGATCGGCAGGATCGAGCGCGGCGAAGGGACTCTCGCCGATCGCCACGCCACCGCACTGGGCGAGGCTCTGCATGTGGAGATCCAGACGATCCGTGCCGCGTTCATCCGAGCCCGAACCAGACCTCTCCGCCCCCTTCCCAAGACCAGCTAGCGCGCATCCCGGACCTGCGAGTTTCCTCACCCTTGATCACCCACTCGCAGCCGCTGCTGACGACGACGATCAACTGCCTGGCGTAAGCCGCTGACCGCCAGGGCTACCGCTACCGCAAGCACTGCGGCCACGACGATGAGCCGGCGGATATCGAGGCCAGCGCCTTCCGCTCCAGGAAGGGCCAGCAAGGGCGATTCCGCTGCGGCGATGATCATGTTGTGTTCGAGAAGCCAGGCCGTGGCCCTTGCCGACATGGCCGGCATGGCGCCGACGACGATCCCGAAGATCAGTGGGGCTGCCATCAGCAGGGACATCTGATCCGCGTCAGACAGTCCTGCCGCGTTCGCCGTACCCGCGGTGGGCCGCTGGGGTTCTGACTGGCTCTCGAACATGACCGATCTCCTCGTGTCGCCGGAATTGGGCTTCTACGAGTAGGAAGATCCGGTCGAGACGTCCTGTGTGACACGAGTCGGCAAACAAATTTCGGCCCCTGGGCGGCGCACGTGACGGGCAGGTGATTGACACGCTTTCGGTCTGCGTCCGATGCGGGGCAGTATCACTAAAACTCCGTTTTGGGTCGTCGATAATTACACCTAGAGTGATATTATTGGTGCATGAAAGGTGATGATCGATTCCTGGCGCTGGCTGACCTCGCCCAGGACCAGTGGGGTATGTTCACCTCAGCGCAGGCCGCCGAGTCGGGCGTAAGTGCGCAACACCTCAAGCGGTTGGCAGACCGATTCATCCTCACCCGCATCAGACATGGCGTGTACCGGCTGACAGGGACGCCGATTCACCCCACCGATCACGTGCGCGCCCAGTGGCTTGCACTCGACCCGACACGCTCGGCGACAGAGCGCATCGGCAGTGCCGATCCCCGCGGGGTCGCCTCTCATCGAACGGCTGCCGACTTGAGACAACTCGGCGACATCGATGCTGACATTGCAGAGTTCACCGTTCCGCGCCGGCGCAACACACGTAGCGACGGAGTCCGTTTCCACGTCGCCACGCTGGACCCCACACACTGGTCTCTACTCGATGGCCTGCCCGTCACGACGACAGCAAGGACGATCGTCGACCTCGCATCTTCTCGAACAGACGGTGGACACCTCGCTGGCGTGGTGTGGGATGCATTGCGCACCGATCAGGTCTCGCGGGGGCAGTTGGAGTCCGAACTGCGCCCATTTGCGCACCTCTACGGCGCACCCCTCGGTGACGGAGCAGGGTTGATCGCCGCCCTCATCGACGATGTCGCCGCCTCGGACCTGAGGTCCGCACCGACCGATACGAGAGCCTCTCGCCAGGAGGAAGCCGCTGGCGAGGTCGGGCACGGTCCCGGCGTCCTGAATATTCTGCGTGATCCCGCCCTGCCCGCCGCACTTCGCGCGCTGCGTAAACAAGGAATCGTATAGTGGCACAACACTATCCGTCGGCAGCAGCATTTCACCGGGCACTGCTGGCACGCCTGGGAAGCCAGGCAAAGACATCCGGTCGCACGACTGAGGAACTTCAACGCGAGTACTTCACCCAGCGGTTCCTGGCGAGGGTGTTCTCGTCACCTGATTCGCGGTGGATCCTCACCGGAGGCGGTGGAATGCTCGTTCGCATCCCTGGGGCCCGTCACAGCCAAGACGTCGATCTGCTTCATCCCGGAACAGACATCATCGGTGCCGTCGACGAACTACGAGCTCTAAGCGTCCGCCCGGACCTGGACCGGTTCACTTTCGAGATCGAGGCGAAAGGATCACTGACCGGCGTCAGTCGGGGTGCTCAATTGAAAGCAACCGTTTATCTCGGCACTACGCGCGTAGGAAACTTTCCGATCGACATTGCGATCGAACGCACCTTGATCGGACCGGTGGAACGACTACAGCCCCGCCCTGCCGTCGAGATCGCAGACGTCTCGACGCTGCCGGCCTTCACGGTCGTACCTATCGCTGACCAGATCGCTGACAAACTGTGCGCGATGTACGAACTTCACGGGCCTCAGAAGGTCACTCCCTCAACGCGATTCCGTGATCTCGTTGATCTGCTACTCATCATCACCTCATGCACGGTCGACGCCAAAGACACTGTGAACGCACTACGGGCCCAACAAACCCGCCGCGTGCTCACACTCCCCCACACGCTTGCATCTCCCGGGCCGAGCTGGGCCGCCGGCTATCGTGCACTCGCGTCGAAGACATCGTTGAAATCCGAGCTTCATACGCTCGACGACGCACTCGCCGAGCTCAGCCGTGCACTGTCTCCATTGCTGTCGGGGCGGAGATCCACAGGGACATGGGACCCCGCCGCGCGGCAGTGGGTGCCGGCCGAGCTCGACTGAGGTCACACCAGTTCAGGTACCTGAACAGGCTTGCGGATCGAGACGTAGGAACTGTCCGGAATCGCAAGATCGCCCACCTCGTCGGTGTCACTGCGCCAGGTCAACGAGAGCAACGAGTCTTCGATGATGTCGGGCTCGGGTTCGGTGTCGACAACGACCCACTCGTCGGTGTCCTCCATCAACAACAGATCACCCAGTGCCACGTCAGCGGCGCGAACATCCTGGACAGGTCCGTATTGGTCCTCGTGTTCGTCTCCACTGGCGAATGCATAGTCCGATTCCTCGCTTAGAGCCGCATCATCGACCGCCTCCTTGACGACGGTGAGTCTGGTTCGGGTCTGGTCGAGGTTCGACTGTTCTGTTCGGATTGCAGGATCGGCCAGTTTGTCGAGAAACGCCGCCGCAGCTGCGGGATCGTTTTTCGCGAGCGTCGGTCTGCGGTAGGTGTCGAGGTCGACGAAGTCCGCCATCGCTGGTCGCTTCGTCGGAGTTTCGGGCGCCCCCAACAGACCCAACAATGCGGTCGGCGATGCGATTCGGCGATCGGTATCGCGGTTCATCCGTGCTCGCTTGAGTACCGGGTCGAGGTCGGGCCGGTCACTGGCAAGGACCCAGTCAGCGGCGACGTAGTCGAAATAGGTCAAAGGTGCGGGTTCTGACGTTTCGTCGGAGGCGTCGATGTCCGGGAGAGATTCCGGAGGAACGATCAGCAACCGCGGGTGTCTGGTCACCGGTGGCCGGAGCCTGTCGAGGAGATCGGCGTCCGGAGTACCGTCACGGGTCTTTCGTGGATCCGGCACGCGGTAGCACTGGATTTCGAGCGGCTGATAGTTGTCGGTGACAGTGGTGCCTCGCCCGCGGCACTTGCGCGGAACGCTCGTGCCGATCGTCGGAGACTGCCACATCATGGTGGCCGCTTGAGGTGAGAGCCGTCCCATGGAGATGCGCATCGCGAAGTTGTCGCGCATGTCGCCGAGGAAGTAGATCGCGTCGGGACGCTGAGTACCGAAGACCAGATGCACTCGCGAGGTACGCGCTTTGCGTGCCATCGACGCCAGCATGGCGAGCACCGGTGGTTGTCTCGGGCCGCCTTTCGGTTTGACCGAGGTGTACCAGTCTTCGACATTGCCGCGGAATTCCGCCCACTCGTCGAGGAACACCAGCACCGGTTCGAAATCCGCTTCCGTTGCCTCGCCGGTGACGATCTTCTGGTAGCGGTACTCCATCAAGTCGCGTGCACGATGCACCATCGCAACTTGCTGCTCGATGGTCGTGGCGACCACTTGGACGTTGGGCCAGTCCTGGAAGCCGAGGAATTCGACATATTTTCCATCGAGCACCCAGATCGGCCATCCGCGGCGCGAGAAGTTGACCAACAGGTTGTGTGCCGTCACTGTCTTGCCGCTACCGGGAGGTCCGATCAGCATCAGATTCGGATCGATCGCGGGGCGCCACACCACCTCGTTGCCGTCTTCGTCGACCCCGTAGGGGATCTCCACTGAGTCGTAGCTGGCCAACAAATCGACATCCGGGTCGATGTCCGGGGCGGGCAGCCAAACGCTGTCGGGGAACGCAGCACGTTGCTCGAACGTCACCTCGTCCGTGTGATGGTTCCACTTTGCACGCCAGCGTCCGGGGAACATCGCATTGATCGCGCGTTCGACACGAGTGCGATAGCCATCAGACACGAGCTTCGATCCGATTTCGTGCCGCACCATCATGGAGGTGACTTCACCTGTCTTGGTATCGACATCAATCGCAGTCACTGTTGCGGTCGGTCCCAGCAGTTGCCCGACATAGCGTTTTGCACGCGCCACCGCTTCACTGTCAGAGGGCTCTCGTTCCGGCTCCGCTGCGGGCGTGAAGATCAACCGCCGACGGTTGGGATCGTGCTCGGCGAGTGCAAAGAACCCCCACCCCTGGTCTTCGAAAACCTCGCAAATGTCGTCGAACCATGTGTCGTCGTTCAGCGGCTGCGCCGACGTGTAATACACGGTGAGTTTTCCCGGCACGCCCGGAGTCCCTCCGCTCCACTTCGATACCGACAACACCGCCCGCGTCGCTTCCGGGATTCCCATGACTGGGCAGAGTCGTTCGATTACTTCGTCGACCTCGACATCGCGCAGTTGTTTTTTCTTCCCCGCGACTCCGGCGTACACCGCGCCTATCGACAGTCCTGCGGCCGCCGGAACTGACAAGGCGGCATACCCGAACAGCGGCGCCCCGGCGCCGACACCCACTGCCGCGCTTCCGAGGCAGAAGCTGTCGCGAACCCAAGTCCGCGACCGCGCCGGCAGTGAACTTATGCGAGGGGTACGAGCGAATCTGGCGGGAGCCTTTTCCTGCGCAGGACTCGTCATCGCCGACCCCCGATCACCCGACGGCGATCGAATCCGGTCTGCATCTGCATGGCGCTCCTCCTGTGGTCGGCCAACCGCGCGCACGCGCAGTTGCCTCGAATGGTTCTTCTACTCGCAGGAAGATCCCGCCAACCCGAGCTGAGTGACATCGCGGCCGAAGAAATCTCTCTCCACTTTCACTCAAGCCGGAACAGCTACGTGTAAATCCGACACCGCCCCGCATCAGATGCACCACGAGTGAGATGTTCATGGGAGGCATCCCATGGCACTCCCACGGCAACTCCCCTTCGCGGAACTCGTAGAACAACTCGCGCTCACATCAATAGCGAAATGACACCGTCACCCCTTGACACGTGGGTTACGCTCCGAACAGCGCAACGAAGTGAGCATGGATCGGAGCGACCCCCCCGCGTAGGGGATAAATTCTCTCCCCGGCAACTACACCGATTCGCGCTGCTCAGCAGGTTGCGGGGCTCCGGAACGAGGATCCGAGCCGTCCATCTATCCCACGCCTCAGCCAACAGACAATCTGAAAAGAACCTTCTCCCGTGGGCGTCCCAAGCCCGTCCCCTTAGCCAATCAACGGCCACGCACCTGTTGTTCAACAGCCTGCGATGTGTCCGGTCGCGAGCTGTTTCGCGCGAGTCTCACCCACACAAGTTCGAGCAGATTCCCGCATCGCAAGTTTCGGCACACAAGTTGGGGAACGTCCTCGCCGGTCCTGCAGATGCCTTTCGACCCTGACCCAGGCGACGGGTCGCGCCTAGGGGTCCCGGGCAATGGCTTCAGTTCAGGTCCGCTTGCGGCTCGCGATCTCGTCGGAGAGCCGCTGCACATGGGCGGCGCCCGCGTCCCTGGCAAGGGCGACGTAGTGGTCCATGACGGCCGGCCGGTAGCGCACGGGCAACGTCTGTCCCGGGGCGAGTCGTGTCAGCTCGGTGATCGTGAGGTCTTCGTCTGCGATACCGCGAAACAAGATGCCGTCGGAGGTCTCCACGTCGAACATCAGGACCACGCGTGGATTGCTGTTGACCTCCCGCCAGTCGACGAGAACGCCGAGCGCAAGCACCCCCGTCCGCAGTTCCGCATTGCGCTTGCGTGCATCACTGCTCATGAGCGGGTTCGGGGCGACGCCCGGAAAGTCGGGCCCGACGCCGAGCGATTCCCGACTCAGGTCAGGCCTGAGCTTCGACATCACATCGTCGAGCGTCATCTTCGAATCGTTGCGCTTCTTCTTCCAACCGAACATCCTGACCCCTCCCTCACAGCGGCGCCGGAATCTCGGCCTGGAGCTTCGCGCTCGGTGCGATCGTAACGGCCGGCATTGCCCGAATCAGACAGATGACCGACGCAAAAACATGCCGATGCCGACTCGTTGGATCCAGCGCGGCGATCTGCGGTGGTCTCCGGGTGGCGGGGTTCGACGCTGATGTTCGGATCCGAGCACTGGCCGTTATTGCCAACGATCATTCGAGCTGGTCAACGTACATTGCTGGCGAGATCCTGCAATCCGAAAGTCGTCATGAGCCCGACCTCGCGGAGATCGCGTGGTCGAGCTGTGGCAACAACACCGGGGCGAACAGATCGAGCAGTTATTTCCTCTCCGGATCGCAGCCAGAGCGTTAGTGCGGGAGGGGAGCCAGCATTACCCGCGCGGATTTGAAGCGATGCAGCAGCTGCGCCGTCAGTTTGAGATGTCGGGGCCTAGTGTCCTGCGCCGGTAGTAAGTTTCCGATATGGCTCTCGGAAACGGGTTGGTCGCTCGCATCGAGCGGACCGTGGACTTCTACGGTCCCGGTCGTCCGATTCCGGCAGACGAGCTTCACGCGCGATTGCATGCACTCGACATCGTCCCGGACAAAGACTTCACCGAGTTCGTGGGACGTTGGGGCGGATGCTTCGTGGGCGTGTCAGTGCACGCATGGGACAACGCCGAACTTATCGGTCGTGAGACATGCATCGAGCTGACCATTGGGGCACGTGACGCATACGGCGCCCTCATCGACGGGGTGGTGTTCGCTGACGACGGGTCGGGGAATCCGATCTGGATCGCTGCGGACGGAAGCGTGCGCTTGGTCGACCATGACAACGCGAACACAGTTATTCGACTGGCTGCCAGTTTCCGCACGCTGTTGGAGGAGAACGTCGACGACTGACTCACGAAGGCATCCGCGCGATGCCGGCTGCCTCTTGTCGCCCTCGCGGGCTGCATGTCCGCGGTGGTCGCCCCAACGACCGGACCTGTCACCGAGATGATCGAAGGCGTTGCGGGCGTCGTGGCTGGGGCCGGCCTACGGATACACGCATGTCGCCCCCTCGACGGGGCACTAGTTCATCGGACGGCTACTGCGCTTACACGCCAGACGCCGATTTTGACGGCACTCATGTAGACGGCGAAGGTGTTTTTGCTCAGTTCTTTTCCATCAGGTCCGGTGGCAGTTTGTGTCACTGCGAGCACACGGGAAACTTTGGCTGGTTGATCAGCAGGGTGTTCGTCGCCGGCAATGCTCGCTGTGGCAATGACGATCGCGTGGTCGTCTGCCCAGTTCTGCCATTGCTTACCGGTGATCGGTGCAAGCGCAATGAATGAGTCGGCATTCGCGGCGTAGTACCTCTCGTCGAGGAGTGGCGCCGCCCGTTGAGCTGCCGCGGATTGGTTTACGTCCTTGCCTGGGGCGTAAGAGAGCATGGTGCGAGCGGCGGCGAGCATGACCGATTCTGCATCGTTCTCGTTGGCTCCGGCCAGTGTGTCGGGGAGCGCTGGAGGCGGAGTGGTGGTCAGGGCTGGAGGGGCGGTCGGCGGCGACGGAACTGTCGTCGGCGCCGAGCCGGATTGGCTACTTTCAGCGAGGACGTCTGTCGATGGGAGTGGCGGTACCGTCCACGAGCTGTCGGATTCGGCGCTCGTTTCCACCGGATGATCTTCGGGTTCGTCGCTTCCTCCGCACGCTGTCAGTACCAACGCGGCAGATGTGAGAGCAGCAAGAGCAATCGAGCGTTTGCGAGTAATCATTATGAAGGTTCCTATCCGAATCGTTTGACGTACATCTCTTCGCCGGCCCAGCCGGAGAGCGGCATGATCGAGACGCTTTTCCCCGATTCCGGGGCGTTGAGCAACATGTCCTGTCCGTTTTCGGTGCCGTAGAAAATGCCGACGTGATGGGTGTCGCCGCCTGCGCCGAAGTAGATCAGGTCACCTGGGCGCTTCTGGTCGAACGGAATGTCTTGGCCGCGGGAGTCGTACAGCTGGCCGGGGTTGGAGTGACTTCCGGTGAAGTGAGGGAGCAAAATTTGGCCACCGGAGGCTTGGTAAACCGCGTACAACGTCAAGCCTGAGCAGTCGAAGCCGACCTTGTTCAAATCGCCGTTCGCATCTCCTGCCCCGCCACCATCACTGATGCCTTTCGTTGGACCGTTCTGATCTCCGCCTCCCCACGCGTACGTTGTTCCGATCCATTGGGAGGCCGCAGCGATCACGTTCGCTCCGAACGGCCCACCCGGCTTGAACTGAGGTCCACCGGGGTTCGAGGTCCCAGGCGCGCAGGCGCCGCCGTCGATGATCGTTGTTGCGGCGCCACCCTTGACGATGTCTGCCAGCTCCTGCGGCGTCAGGTCTTTGCCTGAACCTTTGAACTGCGAAGCTAGTTGCCGAGCGAGCGTTTCGTCGTCGGCGTATGCCTCCGGGTGAGCCGATCCCTGCACGGTTTGGGCGGCGACGGTGACTGGCATGGATTGCCAGCCCGAAACTTTGAGCAACGCGTCAAAGAATTTGACGTTCGCCGTTACGGGGTTCATCAGCTCTTCCGCGGTGCCCCAGATGCCGACTTGTTGTTGGTATTGATTGACCGAGAGGTGGTCGCTTCCGACGCCGTCGTGGGGATATTGCAGCGACTCGGGCACGTTGGAGCTGGCGAGCATTCGGTAGGTCGATTCCTGGCTCATGGTGGCCAAGGCAACTACGATTCCTTGATCAGGAACGCCCATGGACTCGCCTATGGCGACAGCTTGTTTCGCCAGCGCCGTTTGGCTTGCGTTGAGACCACCCGTGCCGGCGGGGGTGGATTTCGCCACCAACTCTGCATCGGGCTGAGTTGGGGCGGAGGCTGCTGCAGGGGAGGCGGTTCCTTGTTGCTTGAGCCAGGGAACCGGGTCGACTCCACCGCCCATCGACCATTGTCCTGGGTAGATACCAAAGTGCAGGTGCGGGCCGCTGGATTGTCCTTCGCTGCCGACTTTGCCGATGAGTTGGCCTGCGGTGACCTTGTCGCCGGCTTTGACGAGCACTCCTGCTGCGGTCATGTGCCCGTAGAGAGATTCGACGGTCTGCCCGTCGATGGTGTGCCGGATGCGGATCCAGTGTCCGTAGCCCGAGGCCGGTCCAGCGACGACGACTTCACCGTCTCCTGCAGCGTAGAAGGGGGTATCCAGCGGGGCCGCGTAATCTTGTCCGTCATGCATTCCGCCTTCTCGCATGCCGAACGGCGAGCTGATCGTGTACGTACCTTCGGCCATCGGAACTGCCAGAGATCCGGGTTTCAGACCTACCAACGATCCGTCTGCACGAATGTCGGTACCGGTCGGCTGACCGCAGGTGGTGTCCTCACCGGTGAGGGACAAGATGACGAGAATCGGCGCCATCAGCACGACCATGCACACGATCGGCACGGAGATGAGGATCCACCACCACCACTTCTTCGACGAACTTTCCGAATCGGGGGATGGTGGTGCGGCGAGGAGCGTCATCAGCGAGGCCGCCGGGTCAGCGAGCTCGGCTGCGGGGTCCTCGCGTTACCCGCTCCTGCTTGAGCTGCCGCCGCCATCAGTCCGGCAGTTCTGGAGCCGGATCCGGTGGGAATGTTGACGGCGGGAACAACTGGAGCGGCGGGCGGACGTGCCGGCGCGGCGGTTGGCTTCGGCGCCTTCGGGGCGCGGGTGGGAGTGGTGGGCAACAGCAGCGGCGCACCGGAATCGGTGGTGAATTCGCGGAAGGCCCGACCGTCTGGTGCAACGGTTTTCGATGCTGAACTGCGAACTTGTCCACGCTCCGGAGCAAGACCCGACGGCGCCGTGCCAATCGACTTCTTGATGCCCGGTTTGTCTGCGACAGCCGATTTCGAAAGTCGACTGCGCACCGCGGCCGCCGCGCTATCCGCACCGGTTCCACGGCTCGGTGAGCTCGTAGAGGACCGTGAACCCGAGGACTGTGAACGGGCCATCGTGGCCGGGTCGGAGAGATTGTCGATCGACTTCTTGGCCTTCTTCGCTCCGGAGACTGCTTTCGTGCCCGCCCAGACTGCGGCAGCGACGCCTCCCGTTACCGCAGTCGACGTCGCTGTGCCAGCTACTGAGCCAACGGCCTTGGTCGATGTGGTCGCTTTCTTCGCGATCTTGCCTGCGCCCTGGACCGCGGCCTTGCCGCCACGGTAGATCTGCCGGCCCTGCGCAGCCATCAACGCGATATCTCGACCCGACGTAGGGGTAGATCTGGTGATGGATGTCGGTGCGGCATCGGGTCGCTTCGCCAAAATCGACGCCAGACTGTCCGACATCCGTTGCAGACCCTTGATCGCGCGACGGAAGAGGAGGAGTGCGACGATCAGGAAGATGTCGACGAAGAAGACGGTGCGGATGAGATTCGATTCGTCTGAAGCGAAAAGGTCTTGGACGACGAGCACGTATCCGACCAGGAAAACTATGGAAAACATCATCTGCAGCAGCGACATCGCGACGTTGGCGATCGTGCGCCAAAACTGTCCACGCATCGACGGTGCGATGGCAACGACGATGCCAGGGATGGATTTGATGGCGTTGCCGATCGAAACGCCTACAGCGAGAACCAACCTGCCCGCCAGGTAGATCGCGAAGAGCATCAGCAGAGTGCCGGCGAAGATCAAGAAGAGCAGACCCATCGCTTGACCAGGGCCAGGATTGTCGGCGTATTGCTTCATCGGACCGTCATCGCCATCACACGCCGCGATCGCGTCTTTGATGCGATCTTCAGGCTTGTCATCCGGATTGAGCAGATCCAGGGCCGCCCCCGCGCCGGGAAGAATGTCACCAACCTTCTCTTGCACCTTGTCCATGACCCCGGGCCCGTCCGGGGTCGCGGCGTAAGCCTCGTCGAATTCCTTGACGCACTTGCCGTTGTTGTCCGGCGCATCAAGCACGACCCCGAAGTTGATCAGCTGAGTGGGCTGGCGCAGGAAGGTATCTACGAGGGTCGATTTGATGGTGTCGATCTGCTGATCGGCGTTGCCGCTGGTATTTCCACCGTTCGCCAGTCCCGACGCGACTTCGAGTCCGGCATCGCGTGCAGCGAAGACCAGGCCGTCGTTACCGACGACCCGGTCGAGGGGGTTGGCGAGAAATCCGACGGCCGCGGCCGCGATGACACACGACATGAGCAGTTCGTAGATGCCCGTGGAGAAGCGCCCGCGTACGAACCACACGGCCACGCTGAATCCGGCGATGGTCAACATCAGTGGGGTGAGCGCGAATTGGTCGGTGATCGAGGTGACGGAGTCTGCGATGGTGCGGACCGGCGTGAGAATCATTTCGATCCAGTCGAAGGACAACGCGTAAGTGATGAACCAGATCGCCGTCGCCATCATGAATCGGAAGACCTCGTATTCGAGGGTGATGATGTACGCCCAGATCATTCTCCAGCCGCCGCCCATTGAGGCGTTGCCCTTGTCGATCGAGAGGAAGTAGCTCCAGGCGTCGATTCCGTGCGTGTCCTTGAGCGCCATCCATGCGAAGAACGGTGATGCACCTCCTCCTCCGCTGGGGTCCGCAGCCGCGGGCGTAGCGAAAATCAGCAAAAGTGCACCAAGAGCGTGCCATCCCGCGGCCACCCGAATGAGCAGGCGGCTCCACCAGCGTGACCACAGCCAGCGAGAGATCGGTTTGCTCACGTACATGATGACGACCAACCAGGATTCGGGAATCCACGCTTGGGCGATCCGGCTGGCGGAGTGCAGGAGCCAACGCAGTGAGTGTGTGACCGCGGCGCGGACGCTGAAGTACTCGCGGGCTTCGGGACTGCCCTCGACAGCGTCCTGGTCGAGGGGGTGCGCCGCGGTCGAGGTCATGCCTTCACCAGCTTCTTGTTGTCTTTCGGGGTAGTCAGCGCGGCTTCACGGCGCGATTCGGTGGCGGGGAGAAGAGTTTTGATGCGGCCGACGTTTCCGCTGCCGTCTCGCATGTAGCCCTCGCCTCGGCGGTGCGGCTCGACGTAGCCGTCTTTTCCCGTGACCGGCGCTGTCTGCTCCGTGAGCTCTTTGACTAGGTCTTGGTTCTCTGGGTCCAGGCCCAGCCACTCGATCGCGCGCTTGGCGAGGCCTTCGTCGGTGTGGCGATGAACAAATCGGGTTTTGATGAGGCCGCGAAGTTTCGGCGTCCCGAACGCGCAGTCCTGATCACCTAATCCCACTGCTGCAGAGGACTTTCGGCCTTGAAGTACGAAATCTTCGACGATGTCGATACCGTCGTCGGCGTTGAGAAGGTGATGAGCTTCGTCGACGAGGAACAGCGCCATCTGGTCGGCGTCGGCGAAGCACTGACCGCGGGCGATCTTCGCGATGAGTGTGTAGACGGCGTGACCGAATCGCTTCTCGAGCGGCAAATTGTCGTACAGGTGCTGCTTCTCTGTCTGCAGCTGGGTGGGGAGCTCCACGCGGTGGGTGCGGAAGATAATCGCCGGCGCGGTGATCGGCAATGCCGGAAGGTCTTTCGCGAAGAGCGCTGCGGCATAGGTCAACCGGGCGTAGACGTTCATCTCCTCGCCGAGGTCGTAGGCACCGTCGATCAGGCAGTCGGCGGAGAGGAGGTGCTCGGTGAGCTCGCCAAGCCCTGCGTAGGGGTGCTTCGCGCGATAGGACGGTTCGAGCACCTTGGCCAGCGCCTTGCCGTGCGTTGATGTCGGCTGGATTCGCAGCAACGCCAGCATCACCGATTGCGTCATCTCCGCCGCGATGTTGGGCGGGAAGATCCGCAGTGGGTCGGTGCTGTAATCGGGCTCGACCAGATCGACGATGACCGCATCCGTGACCGCCCGAGCCCAGTTGGCGTATTCACCGAGGTCACTTTGATCGATACCGATGACCTGGCCGCCGCAGTCGACGACGTGACCGGCAATCACCTTCATGGTGACGGACTTTCCGGATCCGAGCTCCCCGGTGACAGCCCACGAAGAGGACTGGTCGCGGAGGGACTTACCGAGTATGTCGTTGTGTACCGCACCGATCCGGGCTGCCGTGATGTTCAGTGCGAGCAGAGGTCCGGAACTGTCGCCCAGATCGTTGCGAGTGAACGGCATGTAGGCAGCAAAATGTGTCGAGGTGGTGATGTGCCCGAATTCGCGCACGATCTTCGACGAGGGAACGCCGGGAATCATCGCCCACCACAAGTCCTCTTGAAATCCGAGCGGCGCGACCAGCTTGTAGTCCTGATGTTCAAAGGACTTCTTCACTGTTTGGGCTTCAGCGAGGGCCTGCTCTTCGGTGGGCGCGCCTACGGCAAAAAGCGCTGTCCAGGCGACTTCGACCTCGTCACGGTTGGTTTCGAGAAGCGAGCTGTACTCGGTCAGTGCAGAGGCTGCGATATCGAGGGCGCCCTGTCCGCCTGCCAGCTCGCCTTCCCGCTGCTCGTACTGTTCTTTGAGGTTTTCCAGCGCACGCTTGTTCGCACGCATCACGTCAGCGCCTGCTGTCACCTTGAGTCGAGCAACGAAATCGACGTCGATGTCTCCGAAGTCATCCGCCAGGGAAAAGAATTCCGAGCCGGGAAAGAGGACACCACCGGAGGGCATATCCGCTAGCGCGAGAATCACCTGGTACGACGCCGGCCGATCATCGATGTCGTAGGGCTGGTCGACCTTGAGAACTCGACTGAATATGGGAACCTTCGGACGCCACCAAGTCGTGGGCGCATCGCGATCTGATTGCGCGCCTTCGTCGAGTCGTGCTGGGGCGAGCGCCGCTCCCGATTTCGGGGAAGGCGTGGACGCGGCGCCAGGCATGTCTCGATCGACATGGAGGCCGCGGGTCATGGAGTGCTGCCAGAGCCAAACCATCTGTGCTGGTGTTGCCGGTCGAGCTTCGAAGACTGCGGGGATATCGGCGACGATGAGATCCGCTTGGCGAATACGCGCCCGGACCTCGTCTTCGGGGACGGAGGTTCGAGGGAGTCCGATGAAGTCCGACAGCGACGTCCATGCCGCGTGCGTGGCGGCTTTTGCCTGTCCTGCGAGTCCGGTCGTTGTCAGGGGGATGCTCAGATAGAACACTCGTTGGCCGGGGCGATAGAGCTCGATGGAGTCGAGGGTCGCTTCGCATTCGATCGCCCAGTCTGCGTGGACGTCGAGATCAACCCCTTCGGTCATCCTCGCCACGACCGCTTCCGCACTCAGCGACGACGCGATGCCCATCAACATCGATTCGCCGGGCAGTGCGCGCACGAGCATCGTGTGCAGAGTCCGGGCGGTGCGCTTGTCGACGTTGGGTCGGTAGCCGTAGTCCATTCCGCTCAGTACGTAGTCGGCCCACACGACACCGGATTTCGTCCACCGGATATTTGCTGCCATCGACAGAGTTGGCTGTTCCATTGCGGCGGATCGCTTTCTACTCGGGGTTTCCGGCGTTGGCCAGTGCAAGGAGTTCCTTGACGCTTGATCGGCCGGGGCGCGGGGCGGGGTCGTTTGGTGAGAGGGTGGGCAGTTCATGAGGTCGCGACCGAGTGCCGACAGCGTTGTGTGCGACCGGTACAGATTCAGAAGGGGATTCGGGTTCCACAGCAGCGACGAGTTGGTCCTCGATGCGCGGATCGGCAGTGATGTAGCCGCCGGCGTGAACGAGGTGCGGTGCTCGGATATTCACGCGTTTGCCGTTGATCTTCAGCTTGGCCTCAGGCGGCGCGAAGACGGCCTTTTTGACCCCTTGAGCGACAGATGCTGGGCTTCGGCCGGCCAATCGGAGCTTGCCGACGACGAACACCGTGCCGCCGCAGCATGCGACGAAAAATCCGACGTTCCACGTGATGTTGTCGCCGAGCCACAACGGATGCAGGAGCCACAGGATTGCTCCGACAGCGGCGCCACTGACTGCTTGCGGGACTGTGTAGGGGCCGAAAGGGAGCTTCTTACCGTCGGGTGTGCGGCCGATCAGCTGAGGGATTTTCCGAGCTGTTGTGAAGTCTTTGATGACTTCGACGTTGTTGTCGTCGTTCATGCGGGCACCGACTCGCGTGAGGAGTTCTGTCGGTGTGCTCGTGTGGTCGCGTCCGTTGCCGCGGTGGTTACCTCGGACATCTGCAGTCCTCCTTGTCAGGGTCGGTGAAGGGCGATTCGAGTGGGCGCGCGGTCGCCGTTTACACCGGCAGATCCAGACTCGGGTCCGGCGCTTCTACGACCTGCACGACAGAGATGGCCAGGTCCTCTCCGGTTCGGTCCTTGAGGGAGTCCATGTTGAAGACAACCCAGAGCGCTGCAGCACCGATGAGGGCGGAGACGACCAGCCGGGCGATCGTGAAGGACTGCATCAAGTTCCGGAGAAGGAAGTACAGGACCAGGCAGCTGGCTGCAGATTGGAGGGCGACCTTTCCGTTGTTGGTCAGCTCTCCGATCTTTTCGAAGACACCGGCGGCGACGATCGCGGTGTTGGGGTCAGCGGCGGCTAGTGCGAGGGACATGATGGGTCACCTTTCGGTTCGAGGGGTCAATTTCCTGAAGGGGAAAACAGTGGGACTTCGCCGACAGCTGGAAGCGACGATCCGGGTGTTTGGCTTGGCGCGGGAGCCTGAGCCGGCGCTACGGATGTCGGTGCGGAAGTCGACGGAGCGTTCTTCGGAGTCGACGGGGACGGGGCGCTCGTGGTCGACGAATTGACTCCGCTGCGAGGAGCAGTAGCGGCAAAGAGCGGCGTTGAGTCGATGGCGCTGACTTCCCAGCGACCGCCGCGGGAAGTCATCGTCAGCGCGTACTGACCGTTGACAGATTCGGCGTCGGTGATCTTCAAAGATGCAGTGATCAACAAGCGCACGACGTCGCCATCTGAACGCGGTGCAGCCGAGTTCGACGCACTGAGATCGACCGAGGAGAGCACATCGGTGAGTGCGATGCTGCGGTACGGCGCCGGGACGATCGGTGCGATGGAGACCCCCGGCGTCAGGTAGCGAGCAACCTCGCCGTTGCCTGTCAGAAGTGCGGCGAGGAACTGGTTGGCCGAGGTTCCGATCGGGTGATTCGCGACTCGGAACTTATATCCGAGTTGAAGGTCTACAGCTGTCGACGGCTGCGCAACTTCGGAAGGAAGTGTGGCGGCGCGCGCACCGGATTCGGTCACAACAACAGGAACTTGGAAGTAGCGCCGAACGATTGTTGCGGAGGCATCGTTGGCGGGGCGTACCGAGACCGATACCGTCACGGCGTAGGTTCGTGCGTCGCGATCGAAGACAATTGATGCGATGGCGGGGTCCGTCGCAACGTAGAGCGCAGATGCCGGAATATTCGGTGGCGTGGCAACGAACCGTTCGATCTCACGCTCGTTTCCTCGGCTGCCTTGAAGCCACGTCACGACCAGTTGACGGGCTACATCTTCGGCTTGGGCTTGTGCTGCGGTGTCAATGCTTTGCGCTTCGTTGTCAGTTGCTTTGACGACTGCCGGAGTTGACGACGAGCCGAATACGACGAGCAGCAGTGAGACAATTCCTGCGACGAGAGCGGCGATGATCGCACCGCGAATTGCGCGTGTAGTCCACTGCTGACGAAGGCCCCACTGGACTCGCTCTGCGCGCACACGCTCCTCTACTTCATCGACGATCGTCTCGGTGGAATCGGCGGTTGCGGAACCATCCTGCTTCGGTTTCGGAGTGCGCCCGAAGTTGTTGATCTTCTTCCAATCAATGTTCATCGGATACCTGCCTCGGACGGCTGCTCTGACGAGTCGAGTTCTGATTCGCCATCCGGGATGTCGGCGCTCATTGCCCGCGCAAGCGCTGCACGAGCGGCCGGCACCTCTGCGAATACCAACAACGAGAGCGCGGCGCTGGCATCTTCGTCGAATGGGTTTCGTGTGAGAGCCGCAGCGACTCGACGGATCTCCTCAGCAATGGCATGGGCGTAGCCGAGATCGTGCAGTAGCGCTTGCATCGAGTCGTGCATCCGGTCCTCCTGGCGACTGGCGAGTGTGAAAGCCGCACCGATTTTGTGGGCTTCTACTTGTAGGAAGATCCGGGCGCGAAGACCTGAGTGACAGAGCTCGCCAAACTTTTTTCAAAGTTTTTTCCGAGCGCGGCCAGTTGCTTGTTGCCAGAGGTTCAAACGTGCACGTCGATGCCTTCGATGCACGCGCATCTACTCACGGCAAAGCTCGCGGCAACAACATCTCCGGCAACAACAAACACTCCCCTGGCAACAACAAACGTGCAGGTCAGAGGCAATATAGGGCTGCTCTACTGGGCGCGAGACCAACCTCGCACGCGCACAGAGGAGACCCGTGGAAATGTCCACCCACGCAGCAACCGCCCCCAGCCATTCGTCGTCCGCCTTGCCGTCCCATATCGCGGCTCGAGGCGACCTTTACAGCCGTCTGAACACCGAATGGATGCAGCTGTGCGCACGACCCTCAGCAGCGGCAGAGGTGCTCACATGGTCGGTCAATCAGCCGGCCTTGAATCAGGTTCAGGAACTCAACGACTTGGCCGGCGCCCATCGTCTCGATCGCGACGCCGTACTGCTGGCACTGTTGACCCTCCACCAGGAGGGCAGCGTTCTCGCGGGGCGAGCGCTGTTGCAGCTGATGCTCGGGAAGTTGATCTCGTTGACCCGTCACGCGCGGGTGGCCGGCTTCGATTCCTACCACGCTTACGACGAGCGTGCGGCCACCACAATCGCCACTTTCATGTCATTGATAGCCGAGTATCGCCCGTCCGGCGAGAACATTTATGCAGCTCTCTTTTTGCGGACTTTGAAGAAGATCGCACACGAGAACACCTTTGCCGGTGAGATCCCCGCGTCGGATCTGATGGATCGTTCCGATGCTCCTGAGGCGGAAACCGAGAACCCATTTCTCGCCCAGGACTTGCTCGCTTGGGCTGTTCGGAACGGAGTCATCACCGGCACCGACCGAGCTTTGATTCAGCGCGCATATCTCGACCAGACCGACACCGATCTGACATCGATCGCGGCTGAGATCGGCATGACCTCGGCCGCACTTCGTCAGCGGCTCTATCGCGCTGTGTCGAAGATTCGGAACAGCGTAGGAACTTCGAATCAGACGTCGGATCATGCGCGCTTCGCCCGTGCATCGCGCAGCGCCCGGCCGATCGAACAGGCTTTGTGATGACTCGAACTCTCGACGCAGTTTCGTTGCTGGTGTGCTTCCTGATCGCTGGCTTCGTGATGAAGGAATCGTCCCTTCTTTTCGAGACTGCTGGAAGTTTCGACGCAGCGCTACGTATCCCTTCCGTGAGTCATCCCGAACTTTTGGGACAGCTGATGTCGCTCGCTCACCGCGCCGTCTTCACGGTCGTCGACCTTCTGCCGAACACCGTGACCGCACATTCGGGCAGCGGTCTTTCCACTTTGCCCTCGCTGTAATCGATGACGAAAAGAGATCTGTCATGACGACCATCGCTTCCCCATCTACCGACTACCGACGCGCCCGTTCGGTAGGTTCGGCGGCCCTTCTTACAGCAGCCGTGGCGTCAACTCTGCTCACGATCTCAACGCCGGGGACCGCTCATGCCGCACCGGCTTCTGCAGGCTGCCCCACTGCGGAGGTGGTCATGATGACGGGGACGTTCGAGACAGATTCGGGAGCAGATTCTTCGGTGGCGACGGGCCTTCTCAAGCAAGTGACTGATCCGCTTGTTCAGCAGTTCGGAAGCTCCATCAAAGTCACTTACCCTGCCTACGAAGCATCCGCGTTCAACAAGGGCAAGACTTACGGAACGAGTAAGGCCACCGGAATAGAGGCTGCCGCGAAAGTCATGCAGACCCGGGCAACGGAGTGCCCTAGTACTGTTTTCGCTCTCGGTGGTTACAGCCAAGGGGCGGATGTCGCGGGCGATCTGACGTGGCTGATCGGGCACGACAAGGGTCCGATTCCCGCGGAGAAGCTGATCGCGGTCGGCTTGGTTGCCGATCCCCGACAGAGTCCGAGCGAGGACAACACTCTCGTCGGTCCAGCTGTCGACGGAGTCGGTATTGCGGGGGCGCGGCCAGGCGGATTCGGAAAGACAGCCTCGGTAACGCGGTCGTACTGCGCACCTGACGACCTCTACTGCTCGACGAACAGCAACAAGGACGGGTTACTTGCCGGTCTCGGCCGAGTACTTTCACAGCCCCCTACTGCATCCGGTCCACAGCAGAGTGATGGCTCTCAGCCCAACACAGCGACCCTGCAGAACGCCCTGGTTTCGGACTACTCGAAGGTTGATCTCCCGGGCCTTGCCGGCAACGTCGACACTCTGCAGAAGCAGCTCCAGTCTGGTTCTCCCGACCTCGCCAGCGTGAGCGCAGCGGCATCCGACATTGCAAACACTCTGGTCCCTGTAGCGGATACGACCAAGTGGGTGACTCAGAATCCCGCCGTCGAACAATCACTCAAGTCAGCGGACGCATCGACGCCCGAGTTCACGGCCGGCAAGATCGTCGAGACGGTCAAGGGTATCGATGTGGCCGGCGCATTGAAGGCCGCCGATTCGATAACGAAGGCAGTCCAGGGAGCCACAGGCGCGGCGCAGGTGCCGCAGTTGCAGGCTTCCGTCGATGCTCTCGCCAATCAGGTTTCACCTTTGACGTCCACCCCGGCGGATGGGCTCTCCGTTGCCGCGAACGCGCTCTCGATCATCAAGCCGAGTGTCCTGATCGATCAGGTCACCCACATCGGGACGAATGCCTTCGCATTGGCCAACAACATTCCAGCTGTCGCCGACATCTTCACGACTCGGATCCCGCAGATCGTTCTCGATCCCGCGCTCGATCCCATGGCGAAGGTCAAGGCGGTGCACGCCGAGTTCGACCGAATCAATGTTCTCTTCGAACCACTCGTCAAGCTCGCTGCAGGACTGGACTACAAGACCGCAGCATCACTCATCGCGATGATCCCCGACCCGTCCGGTACCGCTCAGATCGTGTCGATGATCGTCGGACTCGTCGGCAACCTCGATATCATCGGTTTGGCCAACTCCGCCGGCGAACTGCAGAAGCAGCTCTGGCACGCGATCGAAACCGGCGATGTCATCGGAGCCGGTCTGGGTGCACTCCCCCACATCCTCGACTTCGCGAAGATCGCGGTAGGCACGCTCGGGGGTGGACAGAAGACTGATCCGGCCAAACTCGGAGCAGCGTCCGCATCGTCGGCGACCGGCCAGCAGCTAACTCAGCAGTCCCAGACAGGGGACCTTGGTGGGCTCGCTTCGAATCTCACCGCGCTGGCAGGTTCTGACGGCGCCGATGCACTGGCACAGATCGGGACTGAAGGACTGAAGTTCGCTTCGTTCATCGGTTCCGGAGCTCACCAGAGCTACGGAGAAATGGTCATCGACTCCGCTGGAACGACCGCCCTCCAGGATCTGACCAACCACTTCCGCGACGCGATTGCGAAAGTGACCGCCTGACTCCCCTGACCTCAACTCTGCACAAGGTCAGCAGTCAAACAATGAACCGCACGGCCAGGGAAGGGTCTCACCGTCCAAAGGTGGGGCCCTTTTCGCTTTCCCATTTTCTACATATCCACTCGTCACGTGCGAGAGAATTAGGGATGAGCAGACCGAGTGACGACGTTCGCCTGTTGACGATCTCAAACACTGTTTCGGATCGCCTCAAGTCACTCCCCGCAGACTATGAGGCCGCTTCAGCACTGATTGCCTCAGCTGCCTTTCAAGTGGGGTTCACTCGCATAGCTGCGGGACTGGCGCAAGAGATGGCTGGCCCCAAGGGTGACACGTACATCCATGAACGCTTCGCACCCGAGCAATTCGATGTCCTACAACTAGCCCCGATCGATTTTGCCTCGCGCACGGCCCTGACTTGCCTCGATCTTTGCGCAGCTGCTGCGTATCGACTGCGACGAGCAGGGCGGTTCGATCCCCATGGCGAGTCTGACCTGGAACACCTGAGGGAGGCGATCAGGAAGAACGGTGTGCAGCTCCACGAAGGCCAGGAACGGTGGCGCCAGGCCTTAATGGGCGATAACAAGTTCAGACTCCTCAAACTGGTGCGGGACCAGGTCACTCATCGAGCGCTGGAGAGACACACCACTATTGGCGAGGGCCCGCCGAAAACAACAATCACGATCGAGGGCAAGCCATACGACGGGACGGTCGCTACTCTTTTCGCCGACTTCGCGGAGTCCCAGTATCAGGCGTTCACCACCGCAGTCCTCGCCGATTATCCTGATCGTCGGTCCCCTACACAGAACAACTGATTTCGACACTTCAGATCGACAATGCCGCATCGGCAAGGATCGCAATCCAGTCCATGCTGGCAGCTACCCTCCACGCCATGGCAACTCCTTCACCGTTCGGCAACAGCGGTCGCGATCTGTTTGTTGTTCACGTCAATACCGCAGCGACCGACAACGGCGAGCGCCCGGTACGGGAAATTGCGGCAATAGACACAGGCAGCGGGCGATCGTGGGAGATCTCGCTGGCCAGTGGAGGCGCCTTGGTCGACGACGCGGCGGCCCTCCCGCTCGCAACGCTGGCCCGCAGCATTGAGGGACATATCGCGGGCGGCTTCCATCCGGAGGAACACACAGGGCTACTCAGGCACCTGTTCTCACAACTGGATCTGTTCCCAAAATGGCACCAGAACTCTGATACACGGCAGCTGACAGCCGGCGCATTGGGAATCCCACCTACCCATATGCCCACCACTGAACAGACCTGCAATCTATGGGGTGTTTCTGTACGGGCGCGCGGAAGGGCCGTCCAAATGGCTGAAGCGGCGGCAGCGTGCTTTGACGCGCTTGCCTACTTTTCTGCCAGCGACCGACTCCGCATGGTCGATATCCAACTGAATTGAGCCAGCTATGCCAAACCGAATGTCGAGACTGAAACTGCCTGTGGGACTGAACCTGTTCTTGCGGCGGTTGCGCTGGCGCCACGTCGCGTTCCTGTGGCTCGTCGCAGCCCTTCTACTGACTTGGATCAACAGGGAGGTGGAGACAGGGACAGTGACGCATTGGGTACTCGCCGTCCCTGTCGCCTTCTCCCCCGTGCTTGTTCTTTTCCTTTGGGTACTCGCAAACAAGAAGCGCTGAAGGCGCCCTCGTCGCTCCCCTCGTCATATTGCGGGCTCGTCGTCTTTGAAGAAATATCCGGTCAGCGCCGCCGCGATCAGATGCGAGCGGGATTTTGCGCCCAGTTCCGCCACAAGGTGGTCAATCACGTCGAAGTCGGCATGAAATAGTCGGTAAGTTACCTGCGTCTCACTATCGTCACGTGACGTTTTGGCGCGAATGCCGCGGGCTGCGAATAATCCCCCACCGATTCGACCGCCAGGGTAGAGCAGTTCCGGCAGTCGATCATGAGTCTCCTCGATCGCGACGATGAAAATCTGACCGTTCGTCATCCCCGTGCTCGCCCGCATCTCCTCGAGCTTCGCATGGCACCTTGCCGGCACCCGAACACTTGACGACTTCCCTCCCCCATCCAGGTCAGAGGAACGGTCGATTGACTCCCGATCTTGTTGGCTTCCAGCAGGTTCAGTCTCGGCGGGGCGATCCACATGCGCGGGTACTTCCGACCCTTGTTCAATTTCGTCGTTGTCACCCTCGATGTACGCGGAAGCGATGCTCTCGACCGATCGGGCCGCGGCCGAACGGAAGGTCCCGGCGAGTGGTCGGTGCCCGCCAGCCGACTGAGACGGGCCTTGGTTATGCGTGCTACTCACGTCAATCTCCGATACTGAACAGGGAACGAGACACGCTCGCTCAAAACCTAAAGTGATCTTGCTGAGAGTTATACAGCCCTCCCTGGACAGCTCGGGTGCGACGAGACACCTCACCCAAGACCCGCGAATCTTGCACCCAAGTCATATCCACAGCCGTTAGAGAAACCTATCGGATCATTTCGATACGACCAAGACGTAAGCGCCTAATTGCCTACATATGCGGAAGTGGCAAGCTCGATTCCATCACACGACCATATGCATGGCGTCCCACAAGCGTCCCAACCTCACATCAAATCCAATTCGACTGGCACATTATGCGACATTGGGACGCTTCTGGGACGCCTTTGAAAGTGAGTGGCAATGTTTGCGAAGCCGCTTGGCTGGTATGTCGGTATGACTGGCATGCGACCGTTGGAATGCCTTCAAGTTCCAAACAAGGCGATAAGCATGATTTGTCGGGACGCAACTAGTACTACTGATGACACACCACCGGTGTGGTGTCATCATTGTTCTATGACCGTTCCTGGCAGCGAGATGGGCCTCAAGCTCAACTCGGCATGGATCGACGATCTCCGCTGGCACCGCGACCAATACAGGCAGTCTCGATTTCAATGGACGAGCAGCGACGCCCTGTTGGCTGCGACCGAGTTCACTCGCGGACGCCAAAGCTTCACCACCCTGTCTGAACTGCGCGAACTAAGCCAAGCGCGACGTTCAGCCGCCGCATACGCCACAGTGTGCCAACGGGCATTCGGCGAGGCCGCCAGACATGCGCGCAGAGGCCTCGAAACGACCACATCCTGGTCCGCAGTTGCTCGCGAACTGGACACGACTGTGGTCACCTGCTCGGCGAGTTCCCACTTTTCGATCTGGTCGCAGGCGCACGAACGCACAAATCCCCAGGTAGCCCGGGTGCAAAAGATCGTCGACGGGCTCTATTTCTCTAATCCCCTGATCCGCGCGTGGGAGCTCAAGCAGCTCTGGGACCTATATGCGGCTGCCGAGGACATCCTCGAAGACACTTTGGTCGATCTAGCCGTCGAACTCGACGGATTTCGCCGGGCTGACGCCATCGCTCAGGCCGCAGATGTCCGCACCGTCGCCGGCCTCGGACATCGCATCAAGGCACAGCGTGCACAGCGTGGCGCCATCGGCGATCCACGACGAACCCCACATCAGTACAGCTAAACGGCTATTTCACGCACACCTTCACGCAAAGCAAGCCATGTTGAATCACGCAGAGTGAGTAGTGAGTCCGGGGCTCTAGAATTCTGATCACGCACCCGGTCACCCTCGCCTACAAGCAGGCGGATCCGTACGCCAATTGGCAACTGATTCCGCCTGTGGCACAGCATGTAGACCCGCACCACATGCCGTACGAGAACCCTTAGTACCACCCCGCACGCAAGCCCATCCTTCTGCACGCACATCATCCTGCGAGCGGTCACGCAAAACATCACGGATGTACACCCGCACATCAAACCGCTGTGCACTCCGCACCTGATCATGCGGAGTCTCACGCATAGAACCACGTTTCATCTCCCGTATCACCCCAGGCAGTCCAACACGCAGAAGACCACGTTTCTTTACACGCCATTTCATCCGCGTGTGTTCACGCATCATTATCCGCATTTCTTCACGCGTGATTCCCTGCAGCGACTCACGCGTGTTTACATACGTGTTCACATACGTGTTCACATACGTGTTCACATACGTGTTCACCTGCGATTACATCGGCATGCAAACACGCGGCATTACACGCGGCGCCGCTTGCCGACCCACATGCCTGAACACATACGGCCCCACACGCGTGGCATACCGCGAGTTGTCCAGGACCCCTGCTAACTTTCCTTACAGACCACTCGTCAGAAACCAACGTCCATTGGGAGAACCACCATGTCTGTAGATGCCGTTCCAACGACACCCACTCATCAGCAACTGCCTGCCTGCTTCGGATTCTTCAACGGCAAAGGGGGAGTGGGCAAGACCTCACTCTGCGCGAACACCGGAGGCTTACTCGCTGCCGGCGGCTACCGGGTTCTCTTGCTTGACTTCGACCCCCAGGCCAACTTGTGCCGCGACCTAGGGTTTGTGAAGGAGGACGGCGTGCCCTTGTTCTCAGCCCTCTTGAGCGGGTCGGCACCGCCGATCATCCAGAACGTCGGTGGTCGCGAGAATCTCGACATCGTTCCAGGCGGCCCGGCAATGTTCGACCTTGCCGCAGTCATGGTGTCCAGGCAGCAACGCCAGGGAGGCAAACGACTAGGACAGCTTCTACTGGCCATGTTGCTGCAAGTGGCCGCAGACTACGACGTCATTATCTTCGATACCCCTCCGACGGATCTCACGATCATCGAAGCAGTGATGGAAGTAGTCCACGCTGTGGTCATTCCAATCCGCGCAGATGATGCCAGCCTCGACGGCATGGAAACGATCGCCGGCCAGTTCTCGGCAGCACGAGACGGAGATCCGGAACGAAACCTTCCTGCCGTGAACCCCCAGCTCCAACTCGGCGGGATCTGCCTCTTCGGCGTCAGCTCACGCGCAACCAAACTTGACGCAACGATTCGGGAAGCAGTCGAGGAGATGATCGGCGATTCGGCCCCGACTTTCGAATCTCGGATCCGCACGATGGAAACCACCGCCTTCGACGCGCGACGCCAAGGACTTCTGGTGCATGAGCTCGAGGAACGATCGGCCGGGGAAACCGCATCACGGATCGCAGCGCTGAGGAAAGGCACGAAACCAAAGGATCTGATGCTCTCGCGAAACGCCTCTGGCCTGGCCGAGGACTACTCGAACCTCACCCGCGAGATCCTCGTACGGATGTCGACCATCACCGCTGAGAGGGCTTCGGCATGAGTGAAAATAGGGTCCGCAACCGCAAGAGCATTGCCAAGTCTTTCGCCCCGAAGCCCAACCGAGCAGAGGGACTCGCTGGTCTCTTGCCCCCGGCCGGCGGGCTGCAGCCTCGCCGCACTACGAGCCCACAGACACCGGACACGGCTCAACCCCAGATCGACTCCACAGCTCCTCACCCGCCGACTCCCAAACGAGTCACCGACGCCCCTCAACCCGCCGTCTCGGCGCCTGAATCTCCAGTGCGGGTGCAGCCGATGGAACCCGAAGCTGTCACCGTTCCAGTCGCACCACCCCACGCGCCTCCTGTTGTCGTCGAGTCTCCACCCGCAGTCACCGAAGCGCCCCCAGCCCAGATTCTGGAAGAAGGAAATCCGCCGGCTGCAGATACCTCGAAGGTGACTGTCACGGCCTACCTGGATCGCACCACTCGCGACGCCTTGGTGAATCGTGCAGCCGAACGGCGATGCGATCACGCCGATGTTGCCATCGAGGCATTCGACGCAGTAGGCATCGAGCGACTGCGAGCCCTCTTTCAACCCGTCGCGGGCAGATCGTCCTCAGGGATTCCAGTCCATCAAGAGCCGTTCACGGTCAAAGGACCCGTCGAGACCTGGTTCCGCTTCACCACCGCTCAACGTGACTGGCTTGACGAGCAAGTGAAGGTCGTCGGTTCCAAATCGCGCAGCCGATTGCTCGCGGGCGTCTTGTCGTTGCACCTGCGGTCGCCCGCACGATAGTGGGGGACGACCTTCGAGGAGCAAAAAGTAAGCCTCGGAGGTCGTCTCTGCTTCCAGGCCCACATGAACGGCAGTCGAAGGTGGCATCGAATCGCCTGCCTTCGTAGCCTAAAAACAGATCGTAGATCCGGGCGAGCGCAAACGGCCGATTCGTGTCTTTGAAGCCGCTCCCCACCCCACTCCCCACCCCGCTCCCCACCTACGTGGGGAGCGGTTTTTGCCGCCTGAACTGCTGTTTCTTTCCACTCCCCCCACTCCCCACCAACTTCGCAGATAGGTCACACGTAGTAGTGGGAAAGTGCATGCCTCGCTAACCTGACTCCGCTTCGACTCGGCCCGTCCAGGTCTCGCGACATGATGCGCACGAAGATTTGTTGACCCCATCTGTCACACGGCGCGGGGCACGCGGATCTTCCTCTAATCAGAGGCATTCATTGCGAGGGTTGAGGGGATTTCAGACATGAGCAGCGCCGGGCACGACACGCTGACACAACCAGCATCACCGTTTCTGAATCAGAATCGATTTACGCTCATCCCATGGGACGACCAAGTAAAGGCGCGCGCCGGTGCCTCTCCGTGCGCGCACCCCTCAACCAGGCCAAGGTCTACGAACGTCGGGCAGACGAACTCGGGATCGATCTCGGGGACTACTGGGTGCTCGTCATGGCGCGCGCCTCGAACCTCGACATTCCTGATTACATCCTCAAGAAGTTGGATCCGGAGCGACTCCGCATCCACGACGCCCGCTATGCAGTTGATCGAACCCAGGCTGCTCGCGAAGCGACCGACGGCGAACTTTCGGTTCCAGCATGAGTTGGCCCTAGACAGCGAAAAACCCCCACTGCTTTGCCGGCCGGAGGGGGTTCTTCGATTCGATTTCAGTCCCGGGAAGCGACTTGCGAGGTCACTTTCCGAACTTCACTTACTCAAGTCCAGAGGACTTATGGCCATTCTAACCAAATTCCGAGCACACTCGCCATCCTTGGCGACGAGTGTCGCTGAGGCAATCGCATGACGGCGGCTGCATCGAGCGGCGCAGCGACGGGTCCTATGTCGTCGTTCGACCGCGTACGCATCGCGGTCGAGTCCAGTGGTGGGGTCCAACACCGAGGCCCTCACGAGTTGATGGCCTTATGCCCTGTCCACGCGGACCGACATGCGTCCTTGTCAGTGAGCTGGGTCAACGGTCACCGCGGCGGCATGGTGCTTTTGCATTGCCACGGCTGCAACGCCTCTGCTTTGGAAATTGCCGAAGGCCTTGGCCTGACCATGGTCGAGCTGTTCGACGAACCTCTTCCCGAGCGCGATGCACTCACTCGGGTCGGCCGTTCGGCTCAACAACGGAGTGCGGGTCGACGACGTCCTAAAGGCGGGCGGTTGCCGGCTCGAATCGCCGTAGCTGCACCAGACCCCAAGATTGAGCACAGTTGGGTTCGAGTCAGGGTCTACCCATACGTGTCGGCGGACGGCACCGTCGTCCAAGAAGTCATCCGCGAGGAATGCAGTTCCTGTGACGGCGCACGTCACAAGCAGTTCCGGCAGTTGTTTGTCAGTGCCAACGGCACCCGTCTCAAGCGCAAGCCCGACGGTTTTGATTCTGTCCTTTATCAGCTTCCCGCCCTCTTGTCCGCCCTGTCTGAGCGGTCACCGGTCTGGTTGCTCGAAGGCGAGAAGGACGTCGAGACCGCTGAGATATTGGGGTTGGTCGCGACCACCAATGCGCAGGGTGGGCTGAGCTTTCCAGTTACCTCCGCTGAGCTCTTCGAGGGTGCAGAGGTCCGCGTCGTCCTCGATAGAGATGGCGCTGGATGGAAGCGCGGCATAGAACTTGCGTCATTGCTAGGTGGAGTTGGCGCACAGGTTCAGTTGTTGCTCCCTGCGATAGTCACCCCGAAGTCTGATTTCACCGACCACGTCGAGGCTGGGCTGTGGTCGGACGAGGACGAATGGGGTGGGTTTACTCCGGTCCGTCCTGGAGAAGTCGCAGCACATAGCTTCGCTGCTGACGTGGTCGAAAAGCAGGCCCTTGTCGAGGTCGCGCTCGCTGAGGCTGTAGCGCGTATCGATCTAGCTGACACGCAGGTCGAGTCCGATGAAGAGTTGGTGCGCGCTCAGCGCTGGGCTTTGGAGGCTGAGCGCCGTTTTGAGCATCTGAGCGAGCTCGTGGACAAAGTCGTTCAGCAGGCAGCCGAGGAGGGGACCGAGTGGGCTGGCGAAGCCGTCGAGTCCGCGACGATTGCTTGGAATGCGTCTCGGGTGGCGGCGCGAGCTGCTCATGAGGTCGCCGGCGTCGCGATCCCTCCGCTGCTGCAGGATCCGGAGCTCGAACCCGCGCCAGTCACTGAAGCTAACGCGGACGAGGCCACCGCGGCGAACGGTCCGTCTGCGACATCGGTCGTGGTTCGCAATGGCATCCGCGGAACCAATTTCATCGCCCCTGTCTATCGAATCATCGAAGGGAACCTCGTCGAGATCGTCACCAGGAAAGACGGCGATCAGCAGGCAAAGTTGGTGCTGGATATCGATGCTCGCATCGTCGAGATGGAATATCTCGAAGTCACCGACGATGGGGTGGACGTCGACGAGCCTGATTTGATGGGCCGCGAAGCGATGGCCGGTCAGAGTGAAATTAACCCTGCCTCGCCGCAAGAGCTGACTGCGGTGATCATCGGATACACGCATCCGGACAGCCGTGAGTTTCTGCGGGTCCGGATCCCGGCAAAGGAGTATCGGGACTGCGCGTGGGTGGAAACACTGCCAGGCCCTCCTGCTTACGACAGCCGTCCAAGCGGCGTTGCAAAGCTTCGTGATGCACTCAAAGGAGCTGGCGGACGCGAGATTCGACGCGTTGTACGGTATCGATCCACCGGATGGCGACGGGACGCGCAAGGAAAATATTTCTTCGTACACGCCGGCGGTGCTATCGACGAGAACGGCGGACGGGTAGCACCTGTGCTGTTGACCGGCCCATTGAGAATGTTCGACTTACCTGCGCCCAGTTCGGATCCTGCGCGGATCCGGGCCGCGTTTCTTTGCGACTCGGCATCGATGCTCGAACGCACGCCTACCCGGGTCTCGGCAGCACTACTCGGGCATGTATTCAGGTCCGCGCTAGGCCCAAACCCGTGGGTGATGGCACTTGTCGGGTCTCCAGGGAGCTACAAAACCTCGCTTGCCTCGTTGGCGATGCATCACTGGGGCGAGAAATGGGACCGTCGACGTCCTGCTTCATCGATGTCAGGTAACGGTGACACGTTGAATGCACTGCGCATCAAATTGAATGCTTCTAAAGATGCCCTTTATTGGGCCGATGACGTCGCTCCCACGCGTGACTTCGCCACCGCCCAGAAAGCTCTCGAAGAGTTCGCTCGTCTGGTTCACAATGGTGAAGAGCGGTCACGGAGCACCCGGGACGGTCTCGGAATCCTTGACGGGACACCACCCCGCGCTTCTGCCCTGATTACGTCGGAGATCATGCCGAGGCCAGGGTCAGCAGCTCAAAGAATGCTCGTCATCCCTCTCCAGGCGTCAGAGATCGATCTGAATGTTCTGAAAGAATTGGATGGCCCTGAATCCCGCCACGGACGTGCCCTGGTAATGGCCACTTATTTGCAGTGGCTGTGCCCCCGCTTGGATGAAGTTCGTTCCGCCGCTTTTGCAGCAGGCGAACAGTACGCCAATCAGCTGAGAAAGGGCGGCGAAAGCGTACGTCAAGCCGACGCTTTGGGCTCATTGTGGGCCGGCTGGCATGCCATGTCACGCTTCCTTGTCGAATTGGGCGCGTTGACGGAAAACGAAGTCGCACATATGGGAGACCTCGTAGCTGTCGGTCTAACCGATGCCGCGTCCGCGGCGGTCGATCCTGACCTCCCGATGCGACCGGGCGCCCGGGTACGTGAGCTTTTGATACACGCATTGAGGAATGGGCAAGCATACGTCGACGACGTCGAAACTGGTGAGGCGCCAAGTGACTGGTCGTTGGCCAAGCGACTTGGCTGGCGGCGCAGCGTTGTCGGGGAAACATCTGATGGCACCGCTCGGTGGAGAGAGGAGGGTCGAGGAATCCGTCTGGGTTATGTCGTCGCCAACCCACGGCCCTGCGATGGGGAACCGCAGATTCTCATTGATTTGCTGGCCCTTGAGCAGGTCCTCAAATCCGCCGGGCAGATGTTGACCGATTCCTTGCAAATTGATCGGGGCACTGCACTGCGCGCACTATACGACGAAGGTGTGCTGATCGCGGAAGAGCGGAAGGGCCGGATGCCCCGCTACACCGTGCAGCGAATGATCAAGTGCGAGAACCGTCGTCAACGAATGGTCGCACTACGCCTGCACAAGTTGTTCGGCGAATGTTCGGACGATTTTGAGGTGAGAACGGGATCTGACGATCCCCACGGTCCGGTACCGGATAGCAAGCCTGCCGACCTTCCTACAGACATCGATGGACGGGACCTTCACGATTCGCCAGATGAAGCGCGAGCGAATTCGTCCATTACCGGGTTCGCAGTATCTTCGCCAATCCCGTCCAACGAAAAAAAGGGTCTAACCAGCTCTGTCACTGACAAGGAGCCTGAAATGGCGATTGAAACCGATGCAGAGGGATTCTCCGCAGACGGGTTCCAGATCTCACCTACATCTACCTGCGCTCTCTGCCATGGCGACGAAGCTGGCTGGGAGATCGACGGACTCGTGATGCACCTCCCGTGCTGGTGGCAGAGCACCGCTGCTTCTCGGGCGATTGCAGCTGGCACAGCCGAAAATCAGGAAGAAATCGAACCTGCTCCCGAACCTTCACCGCTGGTAGCGCTGGCACCGAAGGGCCCTGAGACTCGCCCGAAGGTAGTGAAGACGGCCGGCAAGGAGAAGGCGGCCGCGTTCACTGCGCCGGCTGCAGTACTCGATGTCGACGGTGTATGGCTGCCGGACGGCACTCGCCACGAGCTGGCTACTCCGATCGCGCATGTCGGAGATGTCGCCGAGTTGGTCACGACGCTGAATCTCGGGACGTGGACGTCTGACACGTGGTCTGTGCCTGGTCAGATCTGGATCACCGATGCGATGGCGCAGAAAGTTGGTATTGACACCAGTTCGTTGGGGAAACGCAACAGGAATGATCGACTCAAGGAGCTGTCGGCTGAATCTGCATTTGTGACCGATGCGCTGGCTCAGGGATGGCAGCTTGGCGGGCAGCCGGGGGACCGGCTAGGGACGTGGACTCGTGTGTGGCGAGGCGAGGCACGTGGCGTGTGGGTAGCTCTGATTTCCGGGATGAGTCAGGATCCGAAAGAGATGCCTGTACTTGGTGACTCTCCTACCGCAGCCACGTTGGCAAGGCGGCTTGCGTTGTTGGCCGGGGCGCTCCGATTCCCGTGGGCTGTGAGTCCTGCATCGACCGGGATCGACTTGATGATCGCCGCGCGCCCCAAGGAATGGAAGCGGATCTTCGCGCCGTCCGACTCGGATTTTGCGAAGAAGTTCCAGATCTTTGAAGCCGATATCGATTGGTCGCGAACCCTTTCCGATTCAGAGGCGAAATGCCGCTACGTTCATGCCTTCGATCGCGGCGGTTCCTATGCTGCCGGTATTGCTGGTCTCGAATTGCCGATCGGGGAGCCAGAGCATCACCCGGATGGGATGGTGTTCGATCGCAAGCTTCCGGGATACTGGCTGATCGAAATCCCCGACGCAGCGGACTGGCGTTACCCGAATCCCTTGAATCCGATGGGGCTGTCTGTCTCCGAACCGAAGTGGGTGACCACTCCGACTCTCGAACGCGCTGCCCAACTCGGTTACGAGCCGGAGATCTTGGAAGCATTCGTCTGGCGAGATCACGGGCGCGTTCTGGTGCCGTGGTACGAACGCATTCGCGATGCGCGAACCGCCTTGGATATCGAGGGTGACACCGATGCACTGTTGGCGCGTGAGCAGAACAAAGTGATTTACACGCACACCATTGGCATGCTCAATTCCGACATGCATTTGGCCGGGCGACCCGGTTACTCGCCCGAGCGGCACCACCATATTGTCGCTAAATCTCGCGCGAACATCATGTATAGGATCGCGAAGATCGGCGAGGACAGCGGAGTGTGGCCTGTAGCGGTCACCAAGGACACCGTCCTGTACGTCTCCGACGAGCGCGATCCACAATTGGCGTGGCCTGGAGATCAGAAGCAGTTCGGGCGGGGGTTCGGGAACTACAAGCCGGAAGGATCGGCGCTGTTGTCCGACCACCTGCAGTATTTGGACGGCAAAGGTTATCGGGGGAAGTCGGAGCTGATTGCTCCGAACGAGTGGGCAGCTAGTGCGGAGGGGAGTGATTCCTGATGGCACGCAACCCACTCAGTAGGGCGTCGTATTCGCGCATCGCAGACAGTCTTTCCGACTTCGGGTCTGTCGTGGCCGGCCGAATCAATATCTCGCGAGCAGCCAAAGAGCTTCGTGTCACTCAGACTGCCATCCGGGAAGTCTTGCGGGGGGAACGAGGAAAACTTCAGGGGGAGTTCTTCGGGAAGTTGACCGGCCGGCAAGGGGCCGACATTTCCGGACAGCCAAATGCGTCGAACCTGAAGGCTCAGCTGCTGGCCGCTTACGGACCGGGAAAGCGCAGCGAAATCAACACCGCTGCAGCGGCACGTGATTTGGGTGTCTCCAAACGAACAGTCGAGCGTTGGCTGGCTCCCGAGGGCCGACAGCGAATTGCGAAGCCACGCACCGAAACCTTGAATGCATTGGCCCGCAAAGCGAAACAGTCCGCGTCCACTCGAACCTCACGTAAAGAAGCGATGTCGAGCGTACGCAGCAGCGCACGAGGAAAAGCACTGTCGAACTTCGGCGGGAAGATCAAGATCGACGCGGTACAGGGGCCCGGCACCCGGGAGTATGCGCGGGACCGAATGATCACCTTGGCCCTGACACCCGACCAGGTTGAATCCATGTGGAGCGCCTACGAAAATGGGGGCGACAAGGGAATGATCAATTGGATGAACAGCCGAGCCCAAGACTATGTCGGCGGCTGGGAGTTCTACCAAATCAATAGCTTCGACGTGGAACGGTAAGCGGCGATGACTTCTCGGCGAGGGCCGCGGTGGACACGCAAGCGACTCGAAATGATGCTCCGGACCTGTTATGGCGAGACCGAGCGCGGGGGAGTGGACGTCGCGGTCGTCGCCGAGGCTTGCGGGGTTTCAACGCGCACCGTGCGACGGTGGCTTTCTGGCACCAACCGCCAGCTTGCGGCGATCCCTTCTCCTCGGTTGGCGCAGTTGCGTCTGCCGGCGCCGGATTCGGAGCTGCGCAGCCAGCAACAAGCCGATTACGCCCGCGACGCCATAACTTCGATCGCATTACCAAAAGGTCGAGGAGTTCTGCCAGCGTGGCGTGATCGTGGATGGCTCGATTCGCACGTGGTTGCGATCGTGGACCTCGCGGGCAAGCCGTGGAGGCAGGTTGTCATTAGTAACGGTTCAGCGCGGTCGATGAAGGAGTTCCGCCGTAGAGGCTCGATCGTTGACCTCACGACGCTGCCTACTCGTTTCCATGGTGTCGTGCTGGCCCACGAGGTCATACAGGAAGTGGAGCCATGGCGTGTTCACCCCCGACCTCAAATCCTGGCTCAGGGCCGAACGCAGGTCTGGTCCGATGACGCGCCGGCTGTCGACCTCTCGGTGTTAGCTGTGGCGAGAGAACTGAAATGAACGGCAGATAAGGACATGAACATGAATCCCACCAACAGTGCAATCGAAGCTCGCGTCAGCGCTGTGCTGTCCGAGTTCTTGATCGATGACCAGGCAGGGGCGTCGCCGGCCGGCGCGACTGATGTGTCGTGGCCGGCGGAGAGCCTTCCGTCGTGATCGAATCCGTAGGCCCACAGCCTTGGCAACGCGTCAAAGATCCACAACCCCTGCCGACGGCGTCGAAGCCGGCGCTCCTGGCGGGGCACTTGCGCGACCTCGATGACGAAGCGCTCGGCCGGTTGATCCGCGATCACCTCGTACCGCTCGACTCCGAACGCGGATATCGGGTGCGGTGGAACAGTTTCTGGGCGACCTTGGGTTTCGACCCAGTTCTACGAAACCGTGCCACCTCTATCATCAATGGGTTTCTCGACCTGGCCGAGTCTGCGCTCGCAGCAGATGATCAGGATGCCAACCAGTCCAAACGGACCGGGAAATTCTTCGACCGATGCGAAGGTGCGTTGGACCGCATTCTCAACCGCGCCGACGAACCACTGGCTTGGGCCGGCGCCGCTGCGGCATCGTTCAATCCGGCCGCAAGGATCGTGATCGACAAGCTGATCTCAGCCATCGATCAGCACCGCCGCGATGGTGACAATGAAACCCTCTGGGCGACACTAGATCACATCAAAACTGGGGATCTAGGAACGTCCGCACCGCGGCTCCGTCGCTCTCAATATCGAGAGTGACGGAGCCCCATCAGTCTGAAGAAACTCGATCCCTCGACCACTTTCGCTAAATTGCTGGTGAAATCACTCAGGATTCCGTTTTGCGTCGTACGCAGCGATTGCTCGTCGCACTCCCGCAGAGAAGTTTCCGCGGAGCATGCCAACCACTTTGTCAGTGCCATCATCAGGTGGCGACGAATTGATCGTGCTCGCCACCATCCGCGCAACCAGGGTTCCTTCGTTTGCCAACAGCCGACGCAGCAGATTTGCGCGGTCTATGTCGCCATCGACTGGCTTTTCACGGGCTATCTGACGCGCTATCACTGCGCGCACCCACGGGTCCGTGTCCCGCGACATCGCAACAAGGACGTCAAATCTGTTCGCAGATTTCTTTCCTGACACTACTTCGACTGCCGCTGCACGCTGGTATACGTTGCCGCGCATAAGGTCCCACAGTTCCTCATCCGAGATCGCGTCAGGTCGAACAGCCGCCAATGCAGCTGCCGCGGAACCTCGCACGTCCTCATCACTGAAACTAGGCCCCTCTGAGGGAAGGGCGACCATCAAGTCATGGAGCGGACCTGCAATAACATCGACCACCTCTGGAGGAATCTTTTTCCCCAGAATTGCGATCCTCGCTAGCACTCCCTGGCGGTCAGAGACGAAAGGCAGTTCCGTCGTCAATAGGTCGGAGATCGAATCCCACGAAGCGAGCTGGGGATACCAGACATTCAGTGTGACCAGATCGGATGCAAAGTCCTTCACTCCCATGGCGAACGAGCCGCTTTTGAGGTCGGAGATCCGCTGGGTGGTCGCGGAGGACAGCTTCTCAATAACGCCCTTCGCTATGTCGTCATCTAGGTCTCGTACATCTCCAAAAGCACTGAGAGCGGACAAGTTCCCTTCTTCAATTCGCTTCTGAATCGTTTCCCGATGGGCGGAATCGTGCTTGGCGAGGATTCGATCGAACGCTTCTTTGAGTGCCGGGCCGTCCTTGCTGCGCACGGCAACCGCCGTTCTGTCGTCGCTGGTCCATTCACTTATTGGCACGTTCTCCACGACGCGTGCCCAATCGTACGAGGAGCCGATATCCCCTTGCTGTGGAGATTCTTTGATGTGTTCGATCACCTCACGCAGGACCGGCGCTGAAATCACGGAAACAAGATTCGACAAAACTTTCAGCAGTGCATGCTCCAGTGAGAAGGTCGGCTGCAGCCGAGTTGCCAAGTCGCCAGTATCATTCAACCTCGCCAGTATCCAGCGTGCATGCGTGTCTGCCCAGTCTGTTTCAAGGACATCGGAGGCAGACGAAATCGTTTGCAGGTCAGCGTGTAGCGAAGTTCGAGTCCCGAGTTCAAGTCGCACTACGCCCGCTGCAGCGCGGACCGCGGTTGCGGGCCCCACCCTTAGTAAATGCCGCACAGTGTCCTCGATCAGCTTGTGTTCACCTGCGTGCCTCAGCGCAGCCAGCGATTTAGCGATCTCCTCAGCTGAGCTGTCGTTCATGAGCGTGTACTGGGCCAAGAGTGTGTGCGATCTTCGCCAGGATGAATGATCCGCAGCGATCCCGGCAAGCAGCGTCGCCGACCGGAGCCTCAAGCTGGTCGGATCCAGTTCTGGGCCCTCGGAATTACCCACCCATACTTGGAACTGGTCGGTGAACTGAATCTCCAGGCCGTCCGCTACCTCCTGCCGACTCCACCACGACGCGAGGGTGTCACGGCCCTTGATCACTTCCTCAACACCGATAACTTCCTTGCTGTCCGTCGACCATGGGTTGAGTCTGAAGATGAGATCAGTGCCCGATCCTGTGATTGCCATAGCGGTTGGGTCATCTACCGCTACATTTCGAATTTTTTGGACGTCGACGGCACAGAGACGTGCATTTGCGAGATCGCCGAGCTCGGCTAGACAACGGCCTCTGTGCAGGAGGAGCCACGCCCGATCGACGTCGCTGTAATCGCTATGGGTCAGAGCGCCGTCTACGACGTCCAATCCGCCTTGTGGGTTTCCGTCTTCGACGGAAAGAGCACAGGCGAACACTGCGGCTGCAGCCCGTTCCGATGGCGCCTTGGCGTCCTTGACCAGTTTTTCGAGCGCGTCAATGTTGGCGTCACCGCCCAGAATGTCGTGCGCTGCAGCATAAAATCGCCACCCCCACGTGGTCGAGCTTCGGCATTCCGCGAGGTCCGGTGCCGGATCCTTAGTACTTTTGGCCAGCGCGTCAACCGCCGTGCGCGGTGTCAGGTGCCTCAGCCGCATTTTGATCAACAATGCGATGGCTTCGTGGGGTTCCAGTTTCGTCACTGGCGAGTTCGGGTGGGGGGCCACCAGGCGCGGCGTCAACATCGCATAGCGGTAACGATCAGTCGACAACACATCTGCACTACCCCACGCAGTCCCTTCCCATTGTGAGTGGATTCGGCCTTTGGTCGCGATTTCCAGGAGGTCTCCTATGTGGTGTTTGTCGACAGTTGAATCAACGCGGACCAGAATCTTGGCACCTTTGCCGGTACTTTTAACTGAATCCTGTGTCACATGAACCCAATACGATTTTTCGGTGGACTCCTCATGCAGGAACAGGATGAACGGCACAGAGTATTCGAGCCAATACTTCAAATGCTCACTGTTGGGATCACGGAACCACCATCCAACAAGTTTTCCGTCCGCATCGAATTCCGGATAATCGAACCACGTGTCCCCGTTCTTCACCTGACCAGCGATGAGTGCACCAGAATCAATGCCTGTTGCCGTCCGCGGCTGCAGAAAGACATCTGTACCGACTTCGCCGGCAGGGTTGGGGGCTACGTGCCAATTCAATTTCGTGAACTGGTAGCCGATGGCTAATTCCCCAATGTTTCCGGTTTGGACGGTACTACTGGCTTTTATCATTGTTTCGCCTCATCTGCCGCGTTCCCTGATGGTTCCTGTCTATAGACAATCACAACCTGCGTGTATGTCCCCGGCACCGGGTGCGGCGGGGACATACACGCAGGTGAATGCATGTTTTTGTCGGATATCGAGGGTAGGTTTGGAGGTGTCCAATTGCTGACGGGCGGACTGACTACCTGCCCCACTGTTAGGTCGGAGATTCGAAGTGACGTTGACGATTTCGCACACTGCCGCGGATGGAACGCTAATTGACGGGACCTCTCGCGGTGATGGTTCCGGAGATGTATTGGCGGCGCACGGGTGGAGGTGGTTTCGCAGTATCGGTTTCTGGGGGATCCGGAGCAGTAGGGATCGGGCTCCGAAGGTTCGCCTGATTGAGTTGACTGCAGAGGCGTTGCGCGCGAGTGGTTTCGATGTCGAGATTGATATCGACTCGACAGCGCGGCCGACGGCCGAGGTCGAGGCCGATCGCATTGATCGTCAAACTGCTCGGGTGGAAGCGCTCGCGCTGAAGGCGGGGCGCCGGTCAGAACAGGCGGAGTCGGCTTGGGAGGCAGAGCAGCGCGCGGCTGCCCAGCTTCCTCCTGGGGGTGAGCCGATCAAGGTCGGGCACCATTCGGAGGGGCGGCATCGGCGAGCGCTCAAGAAAGTCCATCAGCGCCTGGGACAGGCTGTGGCAGCCGAGGGGAATGCGGAGGAAGCACGTAGGCGCGCGGAGGCGACAGCGGTGACCACAGCGGCTCGCTACAGCCCGGTGACCGTGAAGAATCGGATCGACAAAATGCACGCAGAGCAGCGCGCGGACCAACGCGAGCTCGACGGTCACGAGCGGACGCTCTTCGTGGTGCGTGGCGTGAAGCTGATCGAGAAATTTCCTCCGGCCGAGGGCACCTACCGTCAGGCGTTGATTACCCGTATCGCCGAGCGGGCCGACCAGATCACCTATTGGGAAGGAATCCGCGCCCAGCAGATCGCGTCAGGTCAGGCCAACAATTTCGGGCCGGACACGATCGCGAAAGGAGATCTGGTCAGGTGCTCGGGTGTCTGGTATTCGGTGGATCGGGTCAATAAGAAATCTGTCACTGTTCCGGCGAGGATTGGCGGCGATTGGACGGACACTATTCCGTATCACAAACTTGCTGGACACAGGCAGGCGAAGGAAGCCGAAACAGCTTCGGCCAGTTCATCTTCCATCAAGGAGGTTCGGTCGTGAACAGTCTCCGGGACGAGATTCACAGCGGAGAGTTTCGGCAGTCGCGCCACTATCCGGTTGCACGTTCCGTGGAACGTGTTGCTGCCCAAACATTTATGCGACTCCACCCCGAGACCGAGTGGCCACCGGTTAACGGCCACTTCGCGGACGTGTACCGCCTCGCCAGCTGGCGTCTGCTCACACCGCTCGAGACTGTCGCCGCTCTCGATTACGAAACTCTGACGGCGAGCTCGTGGGACGCTCTGCCGGACGATCAGCGCGAAGCCTGGTTCGAGCATGTGCGCGGCACCAATTCTCGTCTGTCACGCACCCGGATCGGCAGATTCACAGCCGAGGTGATCACTGCCCCTTAGCAGCTAAGACTACGGGAGGCCGGCGCTTTGCGTCGCCTCCTGTGTCTATGTCCCCGGCACCGGGTGTGCCGGGGACATAGACACAGGTCAAAGTGCCTTTTTGTCGTAGGCGTGGGGTAGCTTTCAAGTGTTCGTCAGTCCAATCCATCGGGTGAATCTGACCAGTTCGCCCACCGACCCAAAGGGGTTCCGTAATGCCAGCTTTCCGAATGACCAGCCCGTCCGATGTTGTCGCCGGTGCCGTGGCTATGGGTGGCCATCTTCCCGAGGACGAGTTGGTCATCATCACCCTCGATGTGCACCCGTGCAGGGTCGCCATGCTCCCCCTCCTCAATCTGCTCCCTGGCGTGTCGGAGGGAATTCTGAGTTCCTTGCGTGTGACACCAGCTCTGGAAGAGTGCCAATCGATGCTTGTGGTTGTCTTTGGCACGCTCGAACGGGGCAATGACGTAGCCGAAGCGCTCGAAACATTTCGGCCCGATTCAGTTCCGCCTGTGTTCGTTTTCACCGATGGTCTGGTACGTCAATGGACGGGCGCGGGATCACTTGCCGCACAGTCGGGTACACCTGTCGATCTTGCAGCACACCCACTGATCACCGAAGCGTTGTTCGAGGGCACAACGATTCTCAAGACCCGCAGCGAGATCCGAGCAGGGTTTACCGCCGCGCAGCACGGCCCGGAACGCGCTGCCGCGGCCTCACGGGCCTTCGGCGCCAAGCGCATCGTTCTACGCGCCATGGAGCCACAGCGAGCGGCCGATCGGGTATTCGATCTGGCACTTTCGCACTACCTGGACGGCACGTCACAGCACGGCATTACCGTTACCGATGAGCACGCAGCCGTTATTGCTGCTGCCATGCATGACGTGACGGTGCGCGATCTGTTGTTCGCACACATCGACGAAAACAATGCCGATGCAGCCGCCGAGGTAATGCGGCAGGTCGGCGCACTTTTACCCGAGGATTTGGCCGGTCCGCTCATGGTGTTCGCCGGAGTCTTCAACTGGGTCAATCGCCGCTCTGCGCTGGCACGTGAAGCACTGACGAGTGGCCGCCGACTCGACCCGTCCCACAGCTTCGGGAAAATGTTCGAGCAGGTTCTCGACAACGGTCTGCACCCCGCGATCTGGGAACAATTGCGGACTGCGGCAGTTCTGGCACATCAAACCCAGGCGCAGTAGATAACGAATCGGTGGCGCAATGCATTTCGTGACTGCGCCACCGATTTTCTTGCCCTGCGCCAATGGAGCCGAGCGACGATTCTCGTTTCGCCGCGATTTTCTAAATTGCGTTTTAGCGCAACGAAATACCCGCAACCCCGGCCGCGCAGCGG
>NZ_CP167155.1:4230000-6253160 GCF_041464245.1 Rhodococcus sp. NyZ502 | reverse complement strand
ACCCCGTAACAGGCTACGAATATGCCACCTGGGCTGTGTTTCCACACAATTATCCACAGATGTGGACAAACCTGCACCGAGTCGGTTTTTTCGTCAACCAAATTCGTCAAAGTGACCGAGAAATTGATCTACCTGCAACTTTGTCGGAACTCGAGGCGTTCGCCACTTGGTGTCGGGGATGCGTCAACACTCACAGCCCTGTGGATGAATGTGGAAACTCGGGATTCGGGGTCGCGTCCGGTGCTCGTGCCCGTATGTGCTGATGAGGCCTTGTCGAGAGCGTGCGCGGTTGGAACTGTCCGGGTTGCCTTCGGGCCACCTGCGTTCCGTAGCGGAACTGTTGCCAAGGTCACACTTGCCGCCTCGCTCGAGGTCACGGCCGTATGCACACCGCGAACGGAATCTTCGGAATAATGGAAGTGTCGGCGTGTCGCCGCAGTTGCCGCGGGAGGGCCCTGAATCGGGCTGGTTTGACCTTGGCAACGGTGGTAAGTAACCTCGAACGGTCACCCGCTGGTGGTGATCGCTTCGTGCTGGCTACATATGTCAGGTCGGAACGGTCTTCCAAGCCACAACGAGTGAAGCTGATTGTTCTGTACCTGTTGTATCCAAAGGCGCCGTAAGGCGTCGATCACTGAATGACGCCGGGAGGCGTCAATGAACTTCGAGGAGTGTTGACCGTGGCCAAGGGCAAGCGGACGTTCCAGCCGAATAATCGCCGCCGCGCGCGTGTTCACGGCTTCCGTCTTCGTATGCGTACCCGTGCGGGTCGTGCAATCGTTTCGGCGCGTCGCCGTAAGGGCCGCGATTCCCTCACCGCCTGATCTGATTTCGAGTTCAGGAGCTCGGGGTGTTGCCTGAGCCGTTCCGGTTGCGTCGCCACGCGGATTTCTCCGTGGCGGTGCGACGTGGACGTCGTATGGGAAGACGCGACCTTGTCGTGCACGCGTTCGATCGCGAGCAAGTAGAGGCGCTGGTAGTAACAAATCACGGTCCCCGTTTCGGGCTGATCGTGAGCAAGGCTGTCGGGCCGGCGGTGATTCGACATCGAGTCGCACGCCGGCTTCGTCATATCTGTGCAGATTTCGTCGGGCAGGTTTCGCCGGAGACGGACGTGGTTATCCGCGCACTTCCGGGTGCAGCTACCGCCAGTTCAGCCGAACTGGCCAAGCAGTTGCGCGGGGGCCTGACCAAAATGAACCTATTGGTGTCGGTAAGTGAAGAGCCATGAGTACTCCGCTCTCTGAGCAGATCGAGACTCCCAGAGCCTCCCGTGTCATCACGGTGTTGAAGGCTGTGCGTCGCGCTCCCGCCACTGTTCTCATCTTCTGTATCGAGTTGTACCGGACGTATGTGTCGCCCTTGAGGATGCCGACCTGCCGGTTCACCCCCACCTGCAGTGAATACGCAGTCGAAGCGCTGCGCACTCACGGGGCGATCAAAGGCCTTTTCTTGACTGTGGTGCGGTTGGCGAAGTGTGCCCCCTGGCATTCTGGAGGGTGGGACCCTGTCCCTGCCCGTCGTGACCGTGATGCGGGTAGCCGCCATAGCTGTCCGGAAGCACGCGCAGCGTGTCACAGTCCGACGGACGAACAGAGGAGTACTTAGAGCCGTGCTCAATTTCATCTACTATCCGGTATCCGCGATTCTGTGGGTCTGGCACAAGGTCTTCGGGTTCATTCTCGGCCCGGACAACGGAATAGCCTGGGCGCTTTCCGTGGTGTTCCTGGTGTTCACCTTGCGTGCGGTTCTGTACAAGCCGTTCGTGAAGCAGGTCCGCACGACGCGTCAGATGCAGGAACTGCAGCCACAGATCAAGGCATTGCAGAAGAAGTATTCGGGCGACCGTCAGCGCCAGGCCGTCGAGATGCAGAAGCTCCAGAAGGAGCACGGATTCAACCCGATCATGGGCTGTCTCCCGGTCTTGGCTCAGGCTCCGGTGTTCATCGGTCTGTTCCACGTCCTGCGCTCGTTCAACCGCACCGGCACCGGCATGGGCCAGTTGGGCATGAGCGCCGAGGACAACCTCAACACCCCGAACTACGTCTTCTCGGCCACTGACGTCCAGTCGTTCCTGGATGCTCGTCTGTTCGGCGCGCCCATCTCGGCCGCGATCACGACGCCGGTTGCGCAGCTTCAGGCCTACGTCACCGAGAACGTTCCCGAGCTTCCGTCACGGCTGAACATCATCCTCGTGGCCGCTCCGCTGATGATCATCGCCAGCATCGCGACGCACTTCAACTCACGCGCTTCTGTTGCCCGTCAGAGCGAAGCAGCTGCCGCGAACCCGCAGTCCGCGATCATGAACAAGCTCGCCCTGTACGTCTTCCCGCTCGGTGTTCTGGTCGGTGGACCGTTCCTTCCGATCGCGATCCTCCTGTACTGGGTGTCGAACAACATCTGGACCTACGGTCAGCAGCACCTCGTCTTCCGCAAGATCGACGCGGAAGAAGAAGCCAAGAAGCAGGAAGCGATCACTCGCCGCAACGACAATGCGCCCAAGCCCGGTGCCCGTCCCGATCCCAGCAAGAAGAAGGGATCTCCGGCTGCGCTGAAGACCGCGGATTCAGCCGACGACGACGGTGACGCCCCGGAAGTTTCGCTCAAGAAGCCACAGCCGAAGCCCTCGGGTTCCAGTGGTGGTTCCACGTCGAAACCGAAACAGAACCGGCCACAGAGCAACCGCGGCAACTCCCCCAAGCGCAATAAACGGCGCTGATCCAGGAAAGAGAACGACCAATGTCCAGTGAAGCTGACATCGTTGTGGATGGAGAGAACGCAGACGTGAGCACCGAGACCACTGCGCCGGTTACCGATGTGGATGTAGACATCGACGATTCCGATGACGACCTGATCGAAGAGGGCGAGATCGCCGGCGACTACCTCGAGCAGTTGCTCGACGTTCTCGATTTCGACGGAGACATCGACCTTGACGTCGAGGGCGATCGGGCGATCGTCAGCATCGACGGCGGCGACGACCTGACCAAGCTCGTGGGACGCAAGGGTGAGGTTCTGGATGCACTCCAGGAGCTGACTCGTCTGGCAGTTCAGCAGTCGACCGGAGAGCGCAGCCGCTTGATGCTCGACATCGCCGGGTGGCGTGCGGGCCGGCGCGAGGCACTCAGTGCTCTCGGTGCGGAAGCTGCACAGCGTGTTCTCGAGACCGGCGAACGCGAAGAGCTTGCTCCGATGACGCCGTTCGAACGCAAGATCGTGCACGACGCCGTCGCCAAGGTCGCCGGTGTTTCCAGCGAGAGCGAAGGCGCTGAGCCGTCTCGTCGAGTGGTTGTCCTCAAGGACTGACACTCCCCCCCTGATCGAATGCGGGCCCCGGATTTTCCGGGGCCCGCTTTTGTGTCCGAGAGTGTTTCACGTGAAACCGAATCCGGCGCCACGGTGAAGGTCTGCCTATCGTTGTCGACATGTCCAACGAGCGGTCCGGATTCTCTCTCAGATTGATGACCCTTGGGGCCTTGATAGGGATGCTCGTGTGCGGCCTGAGCTATTGGCCCGTGGTCTTCGAACTACAGCAGAAGATGGAAGTCCAGTCCTTTCCGCCGGGCGGTCTGAAGTATTGGCTCTGCTGGTTGTTGCCGCTGGGAGTAGTCGCCGTCGTATTCATTCCACTTGCACTGGCATGGCGATCCGGAAGACCGGTCATGCTCAGCTTCGCGATTGCCTTCTTGTTCGTCGGGGGTGCACTGTGCATGTTCGGATATTCGATCGACAACATGCCGTACTACATGTGAGCCCCTCCCCTCCCCCAGACCGAATAGTCGGCCTTCGTTTCACGTGAAACCGGATCGATGGTTGTTGCCCGAGCCCTCGAACTCCGACTCAGATTGCCACCACAATGGATCCCCGACCTGACGTCGTCAGGCCTGCTGGCAAGGTCGCCACCTCGGCGCTGGCATCCGATGACCGACAACCCGCGAGCCCTCACTTTGACGGCCCCCGGATTGGGGCGTCGTCAACAACGATCACGAAGGAAGTAGCATCCGCACATGCACGTCGACATCGAAGGCGCCACCCGGATTGCCCGCCTCGCCGCAGAATTTGACTGGACCTGGTCCGTCGACGACCTGGAACCCTTCTGCGCACAGGCTGGATGGGAGCTCGTTGAATTGGATCAAACCGGCGCCTCGATTCGGACCGGCCTCCGTGTTGGTCAGTCCGAATCGATAATGTTCGGGCGGCAACACAGAATGAATTGGATCTCGATCTTCGTCACGGACGTGGCAGATGACGCTACGCCCATGACAGTGGTGCGCCCGCTGCTGGACGAAGGGTTCACGAACCTCGATGTGGCATTTACCGCACTCCTGGGGAAAGCCACGAGCGCCGAACCCGAACCAAAGACAGCTCTCCGGTGGGACCTGCCGAAAGCGGTCATTTCACTGCACCTGGGTGTCAATGCGATCGATTTGCGTCTGACGAGTCCGGGATATCAGGCATGGGTGGATGAGCCCGAACCGGAGTACGAGGACGAGGACTAGCGATCGAGGTCGGCGAGATCGCATCCGGTGCGGGAACAGGTTTGCGCGCTCCTCACACGAATCGGACCACTCACATCGAATGGGCTTCGTCGCCACGCAAAGTCGATGATGTTGTTGCGGGCTTCGGGGTGAGATCGGCGGCGACTACTTTGCCAAGCAAACCGGAATCGACATCGCCTACACGGGCTCCGGTCCATACACTGCGGACCGCGTCGGGGTAATCATGGGACCGCCTTCAGTTCGGTTGACTCGCGGGGTGTGCGATCGGCGTCGCGCCCACACCTGCTGCTGGTCTCGTCATGAGGGCGGATCCGGACTGTTCGAGGTGGAAGGACTTCGCTGTGCCCGGATCGAACTCGTAAGCGGTGATCTTGTTGGTTCCGGGTTCGGTATGCACCAACAGGTAGTCCTTGCCGTCCAACAACTCCCGCACCAAGCGCGGATCTTAATCGCGCAGAGCCTGCAGCGCTCTCGAGTCCAGGCGCAGGAATTCATCCTGCGCATCGGGCAGGTCCCCTGCTCGACTTTGATCTTCCCGCCGACACCGGTATCCACATCGAAGGCGAACTCTCCATGCGCATCCTGTGGTGCGAAGCTCCTTGGATTGATTCGCGGTTTGCGATGCCAAGCCTCCGGCGTCCCGCAACAGGAGTGTCGAGCGACGGATGTATGGCTCGCAACGTCCGGCGATGAGATACCGAAGCTGTCCGAGTTCTGGAATCGAAGTCTGTTTTCCGAGTCGACCTACAGAGAGGATCTGACTGACCGAGTCCGTTCTGCAGTCGGTCGCCGGCGATCTTTGCAACGACTTTTTTACCGAAAATTGGTCTTTTTGGGTCAGAATTCCATCCATGTAACTACCCATGGCAGTTTCGTCACTGTGATGATACTAAGAATTGCGCTCCTATCTGCATTCGATCGCCCGGCTATGTTTCACGTGAAACGCGTCAGAATTGGAAGATTTTTCAGCGCAATGTTTCACGTGGAACGTGAACCCCTCCCCTCCCCCGCTTGAATTTTGGGCCGAATACTTCCCAAAGAATGAACGAGTCGGCAGACTCACAGCGAGTCGGTGTGCAGAAGCGAACACATGTCGGCTCCAGAGCGGATAATGATTTCGGTCTTGATTGTTGATTTCGCGGTTTACGCGGGAGGATGTTTCACGTGGAACAGAATGGTGCGGCGTCGGTTGACTGGGACGAACAAGAGACTGCGCGCGCAGTGTTCGGTGACAGATATGAGATCGCGGAACGGTATTACCAATCCCTGGCGACGGATGGTGTCGAGCGCGGGCTCATTGGTCCCCGTGAAGTCCCTCGACTGTGGGAGCGTCACCTTCTCAATTGCGCCGTCATCGGTGAGTTGATTGCCGAAGGCGAGTCGGTTGTGGACGTTGGAAGCGGCGCCGGCCTACCCGGTATCCCTCTCGCAATCGCCCGCCCGGACTTGAAGGTGACTCTGGTCGAACCGTTGCTTCGACGCTCGGTGTACCTCGCGGAGTTCATCGAGTCCAACGGATTGGACGTATTGGTTGTCCGAGGGCGAGCCGAGGAATCGGGTGTTGTGAAGGAAGCGGGCGGCGCGGATGTAGTCACCTCGCGAGCTGTGGCGCCTCTCGAGAAGCTCGCACGTTGGTCCCTCCCACTCATTCACGAGCACGGCCGGATGTTGGCACTCAAGGGTTCGAGCGCCGCCGAGGAGATCGAGCGAGACCGTACGGCGCTCACCAAGTTGGGCGCAGGTAAGTTGGAAATACTCGAATGCGGAGCCAAGATTCTCCGCACCCCCACTGTTGTGGTGAAGGCCGAACGTCTCCCGAAGCGCCGCCAGCGTTGATGATTTACACGCATGCAATCGAGAGCAATGTACAGATGATGAGAGCACCTAGTGATCGATTCCCAATCGAAGGAGCAGTCAATGTCGGGTCGATCTGAATCCGCCGTTTCACGTGAAACACCGAAGCAGCACACGAGTGCGGGTGCGGATCAGATCGTCAACGACGACGACAATTTCACCGCCCCCTACGCGGCGATCTCCTCGGAGGAGACCCCCATCGGGGCGGCCGCGCATCGAGCGAGCCAAGTGCTTCATCCCCATTCGGTTACGCTGCCGAAGCCGGCGTTCCGCCGCGTGATCACCATCGCGAACCAGAAGGGTGGCGTCGGCAAGACGACGACCACGGTGAACCTTGCGTCGGCGCTCGCTCTTCAAGGGCTCACTGTCCTTGTGGTCGATTTGGACCCTCAGGGCAACGCCAGCACCGCTCTGGGCGTCGTCCATACCTCGGGCACCCCGTCGAGCTACGAGCTGCTCATAGGCGAAGTGAAGGCCCCGGAGGCGATCCAGACCAGCCCGCACAGTGAGCGCCTTCTCTGCATCCCGGCAACGATCGATCTGGCGGGCGCCGAGATCGAATTGGTCTCCATGGTTGCCCGCGAGAATCGACTCAAAGGCGCGCTCAACGACAAGGTGCTCGCAGAGCTTGACGTCGACTTCGTCCTCATCGACTGCCCGCCCTCGCTGGGACTGCTGACCGTGAACGCGATGGTCGCTGCCAAGGAAGTTCTGATCCCGATCCAGTGCGAGTACTACGCCCTCGAGGGGGTCGGTCAGTTGCTCCGCAACATCGAACTCGTCCAGGCTCATCTCAACCCGGATCTGCATGTCTCCACCGTCCTTCTGACGATGTACGACGGGCGCACCAAGCTGGCCGACCAGGTCGCCGAAGAAGTACGCAAGCACTTCGGTGAGGCCGTTCTGCGCGCTGTGATTCCGCGCAGCGTGAAGGTGTCCGAGGCTCCCGGATACGGGATGACAGTTCTCGACTACGACCCGGGTTCACGTGGCGCCATGAGTTACCTCGACGCCGGCCGTGAACTTGCCGCCCGCTCTGCCACCACGACGACCCAGGAGCAGTGAGATGAGTCAAGCACGCAAAGGTGGATTGGGCCGCGGCTTGGCTGCTCTCATCCCCACTGGGCCGGCCACGGCGCCGGGTCTGGGATCGGCTGCAGCGGACGTCGTAATCGGCGTCGACAAGCGCAACCCCTCCCCTCCCCCACCGACCAAAGCGGCCCCGAAAACGCCGAAAGCCACCAAGGCGTCGGCTGCGAAGGCTCCGGTGGAAGCTGAGCCGGAGACCGAACTCGAGCCGACCGGCGCGGTCTATCTCGAGATCGAACCGAGCCTGATCGAGACGAACCCGAAGCAGCCTCGCAGCGTTTTCGACGAGGAAGCACTCGCGGAGTTGGTTCACTCGATCCGCGAGTTCGGCTTGATGCAGCCGATCGTGGTCCGTCGTCACGGTGACAAGTACCAACTTGTCATGGGTGAGCGTCGCTGGCGCGCGAGCCAGGAAGCCGGGCTGGAGAAGATTCCGGCGATCATTCGTGAAACAGATGACGACTCGATGCTGCGCGACGCGCTCCTCGAGAACATCCATCGAGTGCAGTTGAACCCCCTCGAGGAGGCAGCGGCGTATCAGCAGCTGCTCGAGGAGTTCGAAGTCACCCACGAAGAATTGGCCAATCGGATCGGACGTTCGCGTCCCGTCGTGACCAACATGATTCGTCTGCTGAAGCTGCCGGTGGCGGTTCAGCGTCGCGTTGCGGCCGGTGTACTTTCGGCCGGCCATGCTCGCGCACTGCTGTCCCTCGAGGCGGGTGCCGACGCTCAGGAGGTCATGGCGGCGCGCATCGTCGCGGAAGGAATGTCTGTTCGCGCGACGGAGGAAGCAGTCACTCTGGCCAACCGGGCGGATAATGAGATCGCTCCCCCACAGAAGCGCAAGCCCATCGTGATGCCGGGTCTGCAGGATGTGGCCGAGCGGTTGTCGGACTCGTTCGACACTCGGGTGACTGTCAGTCTGGGCAAGCGGAAGGGAAAGATTGTGGTCGAATTCGGCTCGGTCGACGACCTACAACGCATCGTCGGAATGATGGAAGCACAGAAATCCAAGTAGAGAACTCAGATGCCCGTTTGGTGACGTAATCATGATGACCGGGCACACCACCTATTTTCGTCACTGTGACAAATCTAGGTGGTCCGAGCTTCTCGAAATCTTGAACCGGGACGAAAGATGTTGAACAGCAATACATTAGGGCGATCAACTCTCGTGCCACTGCCGACTTGTCGTAGCTGGCCTATCCTGGAGAAGAGAAAAGCGGCGGGCGAGCATCGAAACCGCTTCGGGGACCTACGGAGAGTGAGTTAGTCAGTGTCGACTCACGTCATCACCTCTCTCACACTCGACAGCCTCGATCAGCTTTCCGCCCATGCGCGCCGATGCGTGTTCTGGGAGATGGACCCGGGCGCGCTTCACGACGCCCGAGGATTCTGTGATCAGGAATTCGAGAAGGAAGCCTGGCTGTCGATGGTCATGCTCGAGTGGGGTTCGTGCGGACAGGTCGCCGTCCGCGACGGAAAGCCGCTCGGCAGTGCGTTGTACGCCCCTCCCCGCATGATCCCGCGCGCGCAACTGTTTCCCACCAGCCCGGTCAGCTCGGACGCAGTGCTTCTCACAAGCCTTCGCCTCGAGCCTTCGGGCATAGAAGAAGAACTTGGGCCGAGCCTGCTGGCCGCTGTCGTGACAGATCTGGTTCGACGAGGAGTTCGTGCGCTCGAGGCATTCGGTATCCGTAGCGGCGACTTGGGGCCAGCTTCCGACGTGGCCAGTGCAACGGCAGCTCTGGAATGTTCACCCGCGGAATGCATGATCAGTGCCGAGTTCCTCGAGGACTACGGTTTCGAGGTCGTGGCACCGCACCATCGTTATCCGCGCCTTCGTCTCGAACTCAATCGAGATCACGAATGGAAAGTCGACGTCGAAGAAGCCCTCGACCGTCTACTGAAGGCCGCAGCTCTCGAAATGGTGGAGATCAGCGAACTCGCCAGAGTGTGAGCAGGTGCCGACCGCAGGACCTACGAAATGCGGTCGGCTACCGAAAGTTCTTCTGCGAGAAGCTCGGCGAAGGTGAAGGTGCCGGTCGGCTGATCGTCTTGACCCAGTAGGTACAGCCGCTTGACCGAGATCAAGATGGCTTCGGCGATGGTGTCACGCATCCGCGGATTCGTCAGTACCGCAACGTCGGACGCGTTGGACAGGTAGCCGAGATCGATCTGTACCGTCGGCATGTTGGTCAGGCGCAACAACTCCCACGTTCGACCGTGAGTTCTGCAGTCCCGCAACGGAGTTCGCGCAACGATCTCGCGCTGAACGAAACCGGTCAACACCTGCCCGATCATCGAGACCGAACCGTGCGAATTTCCGAAGTGGAAACTCGCGACGCCGTTCGCCGACGGGCTCGAGTTGCTGTCGCAGCGCAGGGAGATCATCAGATCGGCGTCGAATGCGTTGGACGTCAGCGCGCGCTCGGCCTCGCTCGGATCGGCGTTGTGCGGGCGGGAGAGGAAGGTTTCCATCCCGGTTGCTGCCATCCGCCCCTCGAGGCGCATAGCCAGATCCCACAGGATGTCGGCTTCGGAGATGCCGTTGACGATGGTGCCGGTGGACGGACCACCGAGGCCTGGATCGATGACGATGCGCTTGCCGCCCAGTTGCGGGCCCTTGCGCCGCACCAGTTCCTCTTCGCTGATCGCATGTGGGGAACCACCGGTGACGCGGGTTCCCAGAAGTTCCAGCGAACGGAGTGTCTGCGGTCCGCAGATACCGTCGGCGGCAATCCCGATTTCACGCTGGAAAGACGAGAGAGATTCGTGGGTCTGCGGGCCGAAGAAACCGTCGACCCGACCTGCGTAGAAGCCGAGGTCCTGCAATTTGGCCTGCAGAGCTGCGACGTCGTCGCCGTACAGCGGCGCAGAAAGCTGGTAAATCAACGTACGGGCGCCCAGGCGGTACGAGGCCTCGCGAAGTGACCGATAGGTGGCCGGGCCCACGATGCCGTCGACAAGGAGCCCACGCTGCTGCTGGAAGGCGCGAACGGCGCTGTCGAGTTGATGATCGAAGATGGCGTCGGGTGCAACCCAGTGGGCACCGTCGGCGCTTTCACGTCGAATACCGGAAGTTCCGTGATGGAGGTATCCCAGCTTCGTCAATGTGCCCCGAATCTCGGCGACGGCCGGGCCGTGATCGCCGTGTCGGAGTCTGTGCATGCGTGAAAGCCTCTCGGATCGGTTAACGAATTCGATCGATGTGCCTGGTCGTAGACCCGATCAGGCACATCGATCGATTATCTCAGAAATTCTGTGGATTGCGAGAATCCACGATGCTCATCCAGCCGTCAGAGAACGTCTGCGAGGTCCTTGAGCAGTGCGGCCTTGCCCTTGGCGCCGACGATCGTCTTGATCGGCTTGCCGTCCTTGAACAGGATCATCGTCGGGATCGACATGACCTGGAAATCGCGGGCGGCCGCCGGGTTGGCGTCGATGTCGAGCTTCGCGACGGTCAGCTTCTCGCTGTTCTCACCGGCGATCTCCTCGAGGACCGGGGCGACCATCTTGCACGGGCCGCACCAGGTTGCCCAGAAATCGACCAGAACGGGCTTGTCGCTGCCCAGGACGTCCTGCTTGAAGGAATCGTCGGTGATGGTGACGGTATTCGACACTGTTACTCCTCGAGGGTTGGGTACGACAGCTTGATGAATCAGGGAGCGCCGACGACGTCGACCGTATGGCCGGCAGCGTCGAGCGTGTTGGCGGTGATGTCGCCGCGGTCGGCCAGCCAGCGTTCGGCGTCGATTGCTGCGGAGCATCCGGTGCCGGCAGCGGTGATCGCCTGACGGTACGTGTGATCGACCAGGTCACCGGCAGCGAAGACGCCGTCGACGGAGGTCGCGGTGGAACCGGGAGCGACGCGCACGTATCCGGCGTCGTCGAGATCGACCTGGCTCTTGACGAGCTCACTGCGCGGGTCGTGGCCGATGGCGACGAACATGCCGGTGATCTCGAGTGTGGAGGTCTCACCCGTGACGGTGTCACGAACGACGAGCCCGGTGACGCTGTTCTCGCCGAGGACCTCGACGGGCTCCGCGTTGGTCAGGAAGCGGATCTTCTCGTTGGCCTTGGCGCGCTCGAGCATGATCCGTGAGGCGCGGAATTCCTCGCGGCGGTGCACCAGGGTGACCGAGCGAGCGAAGCGGGTCAGGAAGGTTGCCTCTTCCATCGCGGAGTCGCCGCCGCCGACCACGACGATGTCCTGGTCACGGAAGAAGAAGCCGTCGCAGGTGGCGCAGGCGCTGACGCCGCGGCCGAGGAGGCGTTCTTCACCGGGAATGCCGAGGTAACGGGCTGCCGCGCCCATGGCGAGGATGATCGCGTGCGCGGCGTACGTTTCGCCGTTCGCGACGACCGTCTTGATCGGGCCGCTGAGATCGATCGCTTCGACGTCCTCGGTGCGGATGTCGGTATCGAAGCGAAGTGCCTGCTCACGCATCTGTTCCATCAGGTCGGGGCCCATGATTCCTTCGCGGAATCCGGGGAAGTTCTCGACCTCGGTGGTGGTCATGAGGGCGCCACCGAACTGGGTTCCCTCGAACAGCAGGGGCTGGAGCTCAGCGCGCGCGGTGTAGACACCAGCGGTGTATCCGGCCGGTCCGGAACCGACAATGATGACGTCATGGACCGCGGGCGTGTTTTCCAGCTGGGTGGTCATGCGAGCCTTCCAATAGTGAGTGCAGACCCTCCGCTTCTTGGAGAGCCGTACCGATCAACACCAGGATAAGGGGTGTTGTTCCCGCACTCCGCTGGAAAGTGGCTCACAGCCGGCAGCTCACAGCGCGGGACTCACGGGGCGGGGCGCGGTGCCTCCCGAACCACAAGCGCGTCCCGAACCACACAGCGCGTGCCGGTGTAGATGGTGGGCATGCACTTGTTGCAGTGGATACACAACCCCTCGTCGACGCTCTCGGCTTGGAATTTGTTGACCAGTTGTGGGTCCCTGAGGAGCGCACGCGCCATGGCGACGAATTCGAATCCTTCATCCAGTGCGTGCTCGATGGTGTCGACGCGGTTGATGCCGCCGAGCAGGATCAGTGGCATCCTCAGCGCCTGTCGGAACTGACGGGCGAAGGGCAGGAAGAAGCCCTCCTCGAACGGGTACGTCGGAAAGAGTTTGGGACCGTAGAACTTCAGCCCGTACCCGACGAGTTTGGGTTGGGAGGCGACAAACTCAGCCAGTGGGACCTCGCCGCGGAAGAAGTACATTCCGTTGAGAAGTGAACTGCCACCGGTCAATTGCATCGCGTCCAGATGGCCGTCGGCTTCGAGGATCTGGGCGATCGGCAGGCTCTGGTCGAGCCACAGACCTTTCGGCACCCCATCGGACATGTTGAATTTCGCGGTGACCGCCACGCTGGATCCAGCGGCCCGTCGCACCGCTTCGAGGACTCGACGCGGATACTCGGCGCGCTTGGCGACGCTGCCACCGTATCGATCGTGGCGCTTGTTCAGATTGGGGCTCATGAACGAACTGAGGAGGTAGTTGTGGCCGAGATGGACCTCGATGGCGTCGAATCCTGCGTCCACGGCGACGCGAGCGGTCCGTTCGAAGTCGGAGACGACACCGTCGAGTTCGGCGAGTGTCGCGCCCTTGACGAGGCCCATCGCGGGCGGACTCAGCCGGGTCGACGGCGCCAGAGTCTTCGTCTTGTTGGAGAGCGTGTTGGCGACCAGTCCCGCGTGGCCGATCTGCGCCGCAGCAAGTGCGCCTTCGGCGTGGACGGCGTCGGTCAGTCTGCGTAGTCCCGGCAGCGCGCGCTCGTCCATGACAAGGGTGTCGCGGTGGACTCGTCCACCTGGTGAGACGGCGCAGTAGGCGACAGTGGTCATCGCGGCCCCGCCGCGGGCCACCTCGGCGTGGAAGTTGATCAGATCGTCCGAGACCGCTCCCCGGGGCATGACGCCCTCGAACGTTGCAGCTTTGACGATGCGGTTGCGCAAGGTCAGAGGGCCGAGACGTGCGGGTTCGAATATCGACGGTGTGGGCGCTGTGGTCATTTTCAACTTCCTGCGGCGGCCTGATCTTTACGATGCCAGTGGACTCGTAACTACGACGATATAGCGCTTACTCCCAATCTGTCCGACAATTCGACACGATGAATGCCACAGGATCAGGTCGCCCACGAGACCCACGCATCGACGACACAGTCCTCGAGGTCACCCGAGCGATGCTCCTCGAGGTCGGTTGGGATCAACTCAGTCTCCGGGCGATCGCGGCACGGGCAGGAGTCAGCCGAGCCTCGATGTCGCGGCGATGGCCGTCGAAGGCACATCTTGTTCTCGGGTCGATCCTGGGGGCGACACCGGACCTGACACCGTTCGAGGGCACCGATCGCGACGGCTGGATCCGTTGGGTGGTGGAGGGAAGTGCTCAGCTCTTCTCCCGTCCCGAGGTTCGCGCCGCGTCGCCAGGATTGCTGGCGGCCCTGCGCGACCACGACGACCTGCGCAACGAATTGTGGCGCGGGTTCAGTGGACCGAGTACGCAACTGTTCCTTCAGAACGCCGAAGATCCTGAATCGGCACTGCTCGATGCCAAGGCCGTGCTGGTATTGGCGGCCGGGGCAGCGATGTTTTCGAGTCTGATAGCGGTCGAGGACGATACAGATGCGCTACGCGAAAGAATCCTCGAGCTCTTACTCCCGGCGGCATCGCCGCGCTGACCGTCGACGTCAGCCGATGTTCTTGACCGACAACGTATTCGGATTCCCGTCGCTGCAGTTGATGCCGACAGTCAGTGCAGTGATCTGACGCGGCTGCGATCCCGTGAAGAGTAGGACTATCGCCGGCGCCCCGTCGATGCGAATCTCGCCGGAACCGAGCAAAGGCCGGCGCTCGTCGATGCCGTTGGCGCGTAGGCATCCGGCAAGTTTGGATGGATCATCCAGTGGTCCAAGGTTTTTGGATCCGACGAGTGAGAGCAGAGACGCCGAATCCGGATCGTTGACAGCAGACGTCGCCGGTGTGCTCGGTTGAGCAACAACACTTTCGGCAGGTTCGGAATCTCGGGTTCCGACAACAACGATCACGAAGGCTACCAACACGGCTGCTGCGGCACCGAGAACCCACGCTTGTGGGCGCCGCCGGAACGGCACGACAGCTGCCTCAGCTGGCGGCTCCAGCTGTTCTGACTGTAGATCCAGTGCCGAATTGATTCGCTCGGCAAGCGAATTCGGAATCCGTTCGTGAGTGGCCTTGCTCGAGTTCAGTGTCGCGAGTGATGCCGTGACGCCGTCAAGGGCGGTGACAAATGCATGGGCGTCAGGATCTGCGTGTACCACCGGCCACAGAGCCGCACTGGTTTCGGAATCGAGAACCCCGGCGTGAAGATCTGCGAGTAGGTCTTCTGAAAACGGAGGCGACGGAACGCGAACAGACGGATCTGTCATGAACCCTCCCTCGGCAGTCGGTGCGGACCCTTACAAGATAGGACGCGGCCGGTTCACGAATGGTTCCCGCCTTCGCGAAAGTCCTCCAACTGGGCGGCGAGACGCTTGCGCGCGCGGGCGCAGCGACTCTTCACGGTCCCTACGGGCACTCCCAACCTCTCGGCGGCCTCGGCTACCGGATACCCCTCGACATCGACGGCGACGACGGCAGCACGCTGCTCAGGCGGCAGCGATGCCAGTGCCTGTTCGACGGTCAGGCTCATGTCCACTCCTGCCGCGTAATCGCGGTGATCGCGGGGTTCCTCCGCATTCTCGGAAGACAGAGAAAACGCGGCCCGCGATTTGTTGCGTCGGATCCGGTCGAGGCAGGCATTGACCACGATGGTGTGGAGCCAGCTGCGCACCGCCGCGTCACCGCGAAACTTCGCCGCCTTGCGGTGCGCGGACAGCAGACCCTCCTGGAGAGCGTCTGCCGCATCCTCGTCCGAGTAGCTCGTTCGCCGGGCAACGTGCCACAGATGATCCTGATGCCTGGTCAGTAGTTCACGGAACGCATGCCGATCGCCCTCGACATGAGCAGTCAACAATTCGAAATCCGTCGCCTCGAGATTCTTGTTCTCGAAACTTCTGGATTCGAATTTTCCGGCTCCGCCCCCGGTGCCCCCCCGATAACTGTGCACGGGCGGATATTAGCCCAGTCGGTAGGTTTCAGAAGGGCCAAGGGCGATCACTTTGCGGCAGTGAATGCAATCTCCGAGATGGATGTCTGGTTTTGTCCGGATTCGGTGCTGAGCTGCGTAATCCAAACCAGGACATACTGACCCGAGCCGTCCGACGTGACTGGAATGTCGGTCACGCCGTTCTTCAGGACACCCGATCCGATTTCCTTGGTCTGATCCAGCGAAGTATTCGCAGAAGGGGCAGAACGGATTTCAACGACGGTTCCCGGCGAATCAGACGTGATCGCAACGTTCTTCAGGTTGGCGGCATCGGCAAGCGTCACCATCAGGCCGACACCGTTCTTCAGCGACGGGAACGGCTGGAAGTACGAATCCGACGACCATGCGGTGGCCGGATTGCCGTCGATGGCGTTCTTCGCTGTTGCCGGCTGATCCGGCGTTCCCTGGGGCGAGAACACCGTTACGGCCGAGGAAGCTACCGGAACGGTTGCTGCCGCCGGTGCGGGCGCCGGTGAATTGTTCTCGGGCGCAGTGGCTTCGGTGGTCAGTCCGAAACTCTGCTCGCTGAGCGGGGTGTCGTTACTGCCACCCGAGAGGAAGCTCGCTACCCACACCACAAGGAGAATCAGGACGATCACGGTGAAGACACCGAGCGCCGTCAGTGCCGCGAGCATCCGCGTCGACTTCTTCTTCTCGGCCTCGATGGCTTCGGGGTCGTTCAGTGCATGACCCGACGCACCCTGTTCGCGGTGGCCGAGACGAAGTGCCGGAATCATTTCCGTCTTGTCGTTGACGACGGACGCCTGATCGAGGATGTGCTGCACGGTGGCAGCAGTGCGGATTCCACTCTCCGACTGCAACGCTCGAACCGCAACGGCCGAGATGTCGAACGGAACCTCCGGACGGACGACCCGAGGCTCGACGATGTTCCCGTCGGCGCCGCGGCCGGCGGGAAGCAAACCACCGACGGGACCGGCGGACGGATCGGCGAGCGGCCAGCGCGCCGTGATGAGCGAGTACAGCATGGCGCCGAGACCGCGGACGTCGCTGGTGGAATCGGCGTCGGCAAGCGTCGCCGGGAACGCCAGTACGGCGTCACCGTTGATGCTGATGCGAACGCGGTCCGGGTGATCGATGGACAGCGCACCGCCGGTGCGGTGAGCAGCTTCGGCAGCCGCCGCGAGGGCGCGGATGGCGCGGGCTGCACCGATCGGCGACGGCGTCGTCTCGGCCATCTCACGCAGCGAACGGCCGGGAGTCCATTCGGCGACGACGATGCCGCCCGAGCTTCCGCGGACGACGTCGAGGACGCGAGCCAGACCGGGCGAGTTGATTCGTCCCAGGCGCAGGGTGCGTGAGAGAACTGCCTGCGGTCCGGACTGGCTGTCGTCGTCACCGCGCTGATCGGCGTCGACGAACGTCAGGGCTACTTCACGGTCGAGCTTGACGTCGAGAGCTTCCCAGAACTGCAGTCCGCGGGTTCCGCCGTGCGGCGCGAGCAGACGGTAGCGTCCGCCGGCGACAGATGCGCCCGGGATGAGCTTCGGTCCACGGGGCATCGGTCGCTGGGCCGGTCGTGATGCGGATCCGGCGGCAGGTGTGCGAGGTGCAGTGGGCGGTGTCTGAGCGGCAGCCGTCTTCTGAGATTCGGGTGCCTTCTTGTCCGGAGCAGGCGTCTTCGGCGCGGGTGTCTTCGAGACAGGTGCTGAAGGTGTCTTCGACACGGGCGCCGAAGGTGTCTTGGACACACTGACCGGAGGTACCGGCGGAGCGGCCTTCTGCACCGGCGGCTGCGGCTTCTGACCCTGCGGGCTTTGGCCCTGCTGCGGTCGCTGTGCGGGCTGCTGTGGCTTCTGACCCTGCTGTGGCTTCTGGCCGGAAGATGCGGAGGAACTCGTGGATGCAGGTGTGCCCGACGATGCCGTTGACTTCTGTTCGGACGCTTTCACGGCAGAAGTCCCGGCACTCTTGTTGCCGGAAACGTTGTCGTCGCTCACCCTCGCTCCTTCTCCATCGATAGCCCGTCCCCGAATACGCGCGGGTTGCGATCCTGTACGCCCATGACCAGGGTACGGGAGCGCACCCGGTCGTTCTTGCTCGTTTGATTCCGTTCTGATTGCAGGAATCAGCTCGGTGACGTCGTCGTCGGTGTTGTTACGTGTGTCCGGTTCGGCGCGACCTGTCAGTGAACGAATCTTGCGGGAGACCGCAACCGTTACCGACAGGACTTCCGGAACCTTCTTGAAGTAGAGAATCGTGAAGGTGATCGCGAGCATCAGGATGCCGCCGACGGCGACGCGAACCATCGAGCCAGGTCCGCCGAAACGCTCGGTGAGTTGATCGAATCCGAGGACCCGGTCGACCGCGAGCATGGTCAACGACCCGGCTAGCGAGGCGAGTACGACGGACCAGACTGTCTTGCCCACGTTGGCCATCTGCAGGTTTCCGAGGCTGCGGTGCAGGAGGTACCCGCCGATGACGGCGCCGGTGATGTATCCGAGACCGTTGGCCGCACCGAGCAGGATCACGACCTGATCGCTGTTGGATGCGAAGACCGGAGCGAGCGCCGAGAAAGCGATTTTCACTGCAGTGATGCCGAGAACGATCCACGTCGGCGTCCAGGCCTGTTCGCGGGCGTAGAACACACGAAGTTGGATCAGGACCAGCGCGTACGGAATCAACGTGAATGCCGACCAGCTCACGGCGGTGCCGAGTCGTTCGGCCTGTTCGGGTCCGAAGCGGCCGTAACCGTAGAGCGCTTCACCGACCTGCGGACCCATGAAGGTCAGGAACATGATGATCGGAACCAGCGTGATCATGGTCAGACGCGTTGCGACCGACAGATCGTCCACGACGGCCGGGGTGTCGTCGGCAGCAGCGTTGCGGCTCAGGCGCGGCATGATCGCCGTCAGAACCGTCACTCCGAGCACGCCGTACGGGAGCTGCAGGAGCAACCAGGCCTGGCTGTAGATGGCAGGGCCGGCTTCGTCGGCGTGGGAGGAGATCTTGGTCGCGAAGATCATGCCCATCTGGCTGATCAGGACGTACAAGACGATGGCGACGGCCATGCCGCCGAACTGGCGCAGGCGGTCGTCGAGACCCCACAGCGGCTTGAGCGAGATCTTCTCGCGGCGTAGCGCGGGGATCAGGCTGGCTGCCTGCACGATGACGCCGATGGTGATGCCGATGCCGAGGGTAAGCAGCTTTGCATCGCCCATCGAGACCGGATCAAGCGAGATCTCACCCGGAGTCAGGCGATAGACCACGAGCACCACGAGGACGACGACATTGTTGAGTACGGGAGCCCAGGCTCCGGGCTTGAAGATCTGTCTGGTGTTCAGAAACGCTGTGAACAGCGCCGACAGCCCGTAGAACAGGATTGCCGGCAGAAGCAGATACGACAGCGCCGTGGTCAGGTCGGTGCTGACCTTGCCGTCTTCGGACAGGAAGACGTATTTGGTGAGTACGGGTGCTGCCAGGGTCGCGAGCAGCGCGGCCATGCCGAGTAGAACGAGCGACGCCGTGAAGAGGCGTCGGACAAACGCTTCGCCGTGATCGGCGTCCTCCCGCTCGGCGCGAACCAGCACGGGGACGACGATGGCGGTCAGCACGGCGCCCAGAACCAGTTCCGCGATCATGTTCGGAATCTGGCTGGCGACGGTGAACGAGCTGGCGATGGCGGGGCCGAGGACCATCAGGATCATCAACTGCTTGGCGAATCCCGTGATGCGGCTCGTCAGCGTCGCGATCGCGATGGAACCCGTTGCCGCGAGGAGTCGAGAGTTCGTCTCCTTGCGTTCCCCGACCTGGACATGGGCGTCGGTGTCGAACTCGTCCGACGTGGTCGTCTGCCGGTCGGCGAATTCCATCTCGGCTTCGCGGTACCGGGGGTAGTCGCGGATCACCGGGATGGTCATGGTGGGTGCGTCGTCGAAACGTGCGTCCGGGTTGACCGGCTGGATCGGGTAACCGCGCTCCCACGGTGGCATCCGAGGATGCGAGCGGGTCGTGGCACTCTTGCGGGTGATCGCCGAGCGGCGACCCTCCTCGGGTGGATTCCCGGTCATGAGCGTTCGTACCCTTCATCTGCTGGGTCCGGCTGACCCTTGAATCGATGCCACAGCCGTCGCCCTGCCAGGAACAGCAGCAACCCTCCCGCTGTCGCCGTCACGGCGGCCAGGGGACGACCGTACGCATTCGACCGTACGGTCACGCTGGTCGGCGTACCCAATTGGCGGCCATCTGTCGTGGTCAGCGAGAAGTTGACTTCCAGCTTGCGAGAATCGTTCATTTCCGCGGGCACAGTCAACTGTCGGCTACCTCGCGGCGGAAGCTGTTTGGGACCGATGTCACTGATCTGCATCTCGGGTGGGGCTTCCACACGCAGGTCGACGTTGATGGCGATGGGCAGTTCGTTGCGCGCCACCAGCAGGAGCGGACTCTGCCCCGACGCGAGGGTGTAGACGCCGCCCGGAGACACCACACTGACGGCCCGGTACATCCCGTCGACGGCTTCGGTGACGTTGTCGGCGCGGATGGTCGCGGCCCGCTCCGCCCGATTGACCGAAGCGGAGTCGACGTTGCGGCGATCGGCCAAGGTCATCGAACGGAGTAGATCTTCGCGGAGCGGCGCCGTGAATCCCCGGGGGGTGAGCGAAGCCGCCGGATCGTCCACGAGCGAAGCTTCGAGCCCGTCGATACGCGGAAGTTGGGTGGTTGCGGTCTCGACGACGGACGTTTGCGGACCGTCCTGGGTAGCCCGGTCCGGGTAGTCGAGAGTGGCGGCGTCCGTCGCGCCCGGTTGCCTGCCGAGCAGTGCCGGCAGGGCCTGAGGTGAGGCGAGCCCGGACCGGATGAGGGTCGCGAGCATCGAGAGCACCGCCGTGGCGTCGTTGCTGTCGGCGGTCCACAGTTGCGGCGGCGCGAAGATCTGATTGCGCGGCAGCGACGTCGGCGTCAGCGCGGCCCAGGCCATCGCCCCCAGCGCGTCCTGACGCCGGGCGCTGCGCGATTCGATGTCGATGGTCGGCGCGGTGTCGTCGGGGATGTACGACGGGACCTGCGGTTCCGAGCCGGTGGCGGACAACGCTGCTGCCGCCGAGGTGTCGAAGGCAAGCGCGTCGAGTGAGCCGGTTATCCGCGACGACAGTTGCGGGGCTGCCGAGTCGACGGAGGTGTCAGCCACCATCGCTGTGGTGGGATTCACGCTCAGCACCTCTGCGGTGGCCGAGTCGAGGACACCCGAATCCGGCCAGACGAAATCTCGCAGTGAGGTCACGCCGAGGATGTTGTCGACGATGTCCGCCGGCCGTGTGAGCGCGGTAGCCGTCAACTCCGGATTGGCCACCGAGGTGACCGCGGCGAGATCGGCCTGGGCGAACGGAACCGCCGTCGTGCACATCGAGGACGCGAGGGTCTTCACCCGGCCGAGCCACTGGTTGGCGGCGTCGCTGCCGCGGCCTTCGTGCGACGGCCCGGTGGGGTCGGACGAGTTGTCGGCCACGAGGTATCCGCGAGTCATGTTCTCGACGGTGATCAGAAGGTCGGGGTCGATTGCCAGGCAGAGCGCATCCGTGACGCGGCGATCGGTGTCGCTCTCGGGCTTGGTGGCGTTCTCCACCGCATCGACCAACGCGTCCAGACGGCCGCCGTCGGAAAGTTCGGTGGCAAGTTCGTCGTCGATCAGGCGTACGGGCTCGTTGACCGCGCCGGGGATTCCGCCGACGAGTCGTGGCGCGTCGGCCAGCGGCCACATGAGCGTGACGCCGATCGGGGCGGACGTGTCGGGGGGAACGACCGCCGTGGCGGACGAACTGGGGGTTCCGGCTGTGGCGTTCGATTCGGCTGCGGCCGGCACACCGAGGACGGGGAGCAGGAAGCGTGCGTCGTCGAGTCGGGCGGCACCGCCGTACTCCGGGGTGCCGTTCACGTTGACGAGCATCGGGTAGACGCCCGGTTCGGTGATGTCGAGAGACAACCCGGTAGTGCTCCGCAACGGCAAGGTGAGCGTGAACTGCTTGGACTGGCCGGTGTCGAGGGTGGTGGCAACGGTGTCGAATTCGCCGACCGTGTCGAAAACGGCCTGGTCGAAGTCGAGTGCGGCGCGCACGTCCGAACTGGAGTCGATCGCGGGAGCACGTTGCAACCTCACGCCGACGTCCTCGACGGGACGATCACCGACGTTCTTCACCGTGCCCTTGACCACGACGTTGCGGTCGCTGGTGGTCGTCACCGTGGTCGGTGCGGTGGAGTCGATTGTCAGCTGCAGAAATTTGGCATCGTTGGTGTTTCGCGCCGGGGCGCGCTCACTGGGCTGGCTGGACGGCGCTGCACCTGCGACGGCCGTCGTTGCAGGCCCGAAACCGACAGCGGCCATCACCAAAGCGGCCACACCGGCCCGCCGCAGAGCCATTCTCATCCGGCGTCCGGTTCCTTCGGGCGCTGTTCTTGCCGTATTTCCGTTCGCGGCATCTCGGCGATCATCTGGGACGCGAGTTCTGCGAGTTTGCGCTCGTCGGCGTATGCGAGGCGCGAGTGCAATTCCGTCAGCGGCACCCAGGCGACTTCGGTGACCTCGATGTCCTCGTCGGAGAGTTCACCGCCGAGAAAGCGGAGGAGATAGTGGTGCACGGTCTTGTGGACGCGTCGACCTTCGGTCACGAACCAGTAGTCGATGCTGCCCAGCGGTGCCAGGACGGTTCCCTGGATACCGGTTTCTTCTTCGACCTCACGCATCGCGGTCTGCTCGGCGGTCTCACCCTGCTCGATATGGCCCTTGGGTAGCGACCAGAGCAGGCGTCCGCGGCGGTCGGTTCGGCCGATCAGTGCAGCGCAGAGGCGTTCGGGAGGTCCGCCCCAGCCGTCGACGACCAAGCCGCCCGCAGAAGTTTCACGGACGGTTCGCATCAAAGGTTTATCGGGGTTGCCGACGGCAGGTCGACGCCGCGGGTTGCGGCGACTCCTGTTTGTTCGTTCGGCACCAGACACCTCATCGATACTAGTTGGCGTTGCAGCGTTGCCCGGTAACCCGCGCAAAGCGGTCTATCGCGTTCGTATGCGCGTTCTGCTATTTGCGCACCTTAAGTAAGCTCCTTTCACGTGACTGTCCCTACCTCCGACGCTGATCGCCGCCTACGACTGCTTGCCGACGCCACTGCAACGCTCGGCACGTTGTCCGACGTGTTGAACCCGCTCGGTGAGCGTTTTGCTGCGGCCGGTCACGAGCTGTTCCTGGTGGGTGGCAGTGTTCGCGACGCGATCCTCGGCCGCTTCAGTGGCGATCTGGACTTCACGACGGACGCCAGGCCGGAGAAGGTTCAGGCTCTGCTCAAGGGCTGGGTGGACAAGCAGTGGGACACGGGCATCGAGTTCGGGACCATCAGCGCCATCAAGCACGGTCAGGAGATCGAGATCACGACCTTCCGGGCCGACGCTTACGATCGCGTCTCTCGTAATCCGATAGTCGAGTACGGCACGACGTTGGCCGACGATCTGGTGCGCCGCGATTTCACCGTCAACGCGATGGCGATGAAGATCGGCGCGGACGGTTCCTACACTTTTGTCGATCCGCTGAACGGCATGGACGCGCTGTTGGCCGGAGAGCTAGATACGCCGTCGGCGCCGGAAAACTCGTTCAACGACGATCCGCTGCGGATGCTGCGTGCTGCCCGGTTCGTCTCGCAGCTTGGTTTCACGTTGAACAATCGTGTTTTCGAGGCCATCAAGGAGATGGCGTCGCAGATCGAGCGAATCACCGCCGAGCGTGTGCAGGTGGAGCTGAACAAACTGATTCTGGGCATGTACCCGGTGGACGGCATCAACATGATGGTCGACTCCGGACTGGCTGCATACGTGCTGCCCGAGGTTCCGCAGATGAAGCTCGAGATCGACGAGCATCACCAGCACAAGGACGTCTACCAGCACTCCCTCACGGTGCTCCAGCAGGCGATCGATCTCGAAGAAGGCGATCCGGACCTCGTATTGCGTTGGGCAGCACTGCTTCACGACATCGGAAAGCCGGATACCAAGCGTAACGAGCCTGGCGGTGGGGTCAGCTTCCACCACCACGAGGTGGTTGGCGCCAAGCTGGTGCGCAAGCGCATGCGGGCACTGAAGTTCTCGAAGCAGATGGTCGACGACGTCTCGCAGCTCGTGTTCCTGCACTTGCGTTTTCACGGCTACGGCAAGGGACAGTGGACCGACTCGGCGGTGCGGCGGTACGTCACCGACGCGGGCGAGCTGCTCCCCCGCTTGCACAAGCTCGTGCGGGCCGACTGCACCACACGCAACAAGCGTCGCGCCGCGCAGCTGCAGGCCACGTACGACGACATCGAAGAGCGGATCGCGCGCATCGCGGAGCAGGAAGACCTCGCTCGGGTGCGTCCGGACCTCGACGGCAACGCCATCATGGAGCTGCTGAACATCCCGGCCGGCCCGCAGGTGGGCAAGGCATGGACGTTCCTCAAGGAATTACGTCTGGATCGCGGCCCGCTCGAGCGTGACGAGGCCGAGGCCGAACTGCTGAAGTGGTGGGCTACCCAGCAGGGCTAGTTTCTCGTTTCTTGCGGTTGATCAGCACCGCTGACAATCCGGCGGCATAGACACCCGCACCCGCAACGGCCAGGCCGACGCTCTTGCCGTCGGGTGCGATCACCGTCGACGCTGCCGCGATCGCACCGATGAACGCGACGTTGAACACGGTGTCCTGCAGGGCGAATACCTGACCACGACGGTCGTCGTCGATGTCGATCTGCATGGCCGCGTCGCCGCTGAGTTTCACGGACTGGCCGGCGATGCCGAGCAGGAAAGCGGCGATCAGCAGCGACCCCTGAGTCAGCGTGGTCACGAAGACGAGCTGGACGAGAACCGCGCACACCAGGGCGTAGGTGATCGTCCGTGAGCGACCGATCCGCGGGATGAGGAACGGTGTGATCAATGCCGCGATCAGCATTCCGATTGCCGTGGCGCCGACGGCGACGCCGAATCCGGCCATCCCTCCGGGTAATTGGGAGCCGTTCGAGGTGTCGCGTAGGACCAGCACCATGATGAGGGTGTTGATGCCGAAGCAGATGCGGTGCGCTCCGATTCCGATCATCGCCGTGGTGACGCCGGGCGCCTCCCAGACAGCGGTTGCCCCGGTGCGCAGTCCGGCCGTCACCGAACGGACGGCACTGGCGCGGACCACTTCGTCGGCGACCGGACCAAGTGAGCGGGCCGTGAACCTGGCCGCGGCGAGGGCCGCGATCACCGATCCCAGTGCTGCGATGGCCACGGCGGCGCCTGACGCTCGATCCCCCGCGCCGATCATGCCGATGATCGCCACCGCTGCCGAAGCACCAAGAGCGGCTACCACCGAACCAGCTGTTGTGAGAACGGAATTGGTTGCCACCAGCCACGATTGTCGGACGACCTTCGGCAGGGCTGCGGATACGCCTGCCCCGACGAAGCGACTGACTCCGATTGCAGCAAGCGCACAGGTCAACAACAGAGTGTCACCGCCGCCGGCGACCAACAGCACCGCAGTGGTCAGGATGAAGAGCCCGCGGAGCACGCTCGCCCACAGGAGCACCAGGCGGCGGTCCCAACGATCCAGCAGAGCGCCGGCAAAGGGGCCGATCACCGAATAAGGAAGGAGCAGTACGGCAAAGCCGGCCGCTATCGCCACCGGATCGGTTTCGCGTTCCGGGTTGAAGAGGATTGCGCCGCCGAGCGCGGCCTGGAACATTCCGTCGCCGAACTGGCTGGAAAAGCGGACGAGCGCCAGCCTTCCGAGGCCGGGTGATTCACGCAGGGTGTGCAGTACGCGCTGCCAGGCCTCGCGGCGGTTCGAGGCTCGGTTCATAAGCGGAAACTGTAGTGGGTGGGTCAGGCGCCGATCTTGACGGTGGCCCGCTCGAGGATCGGCGCGACGTCGACGCCCCTCGGCAGCGTTCCGAACACACTCCCCCAGCTGTTTCCGAGCCGACTCGCGCAGAACGCGTCGGCCACCGCGGGGTGCCCGTAGCGGAGCAACAGCGAGGCCTGCAGAGCGAGCGCCATGTCGCCGACGATCTTTCGTGCCCGGTATTCGATGTCGTCGAAATCGCCGAATGCCACCTGGAGATCCCGCACGGCCTGATCGAAGTGGCCGTCCACTCCACTGGCTCGTTTCAGCTCGTCGAAGAACACCTGCAGTGTTTCGGGTTGCTTGGCCATCGCCCGCAGTGTGTCGAGCGCCGCGACGTTGCCGGAACCCTCCCACACCGAAAGCAGCGGAGCCTCGCGATAGAGGCGCGGCATCCGGGATTCCTCCACGTATCCGTTTCCGCCCAGACACTCGAGTGCCTCGGCAGCGTGGATCGGTCCGCGCTTGCAGACGAAGTACTTACTCACGGCCAACGAAATGCGTCGTAGTGCGCTGGCGTGGGCATCGCCTGCGGTTGCGCGGTCGGTCAGAGCGGCCAGCCACATCGCGACGGTGGTCGACGCTTCCGATTCCACCGCCAGATCTGCCAGAACGTTTCGCATCAAGGGTTGGTCGATCAGGTTGGCGCCGAAAGCACTTCGATGCGTCGCGTGGTGAACTGCCTGCATGGTGCCGACGCGCATGCCGGTGGCCGTGCCGATCGTGCAGTCCAACCGGGTCATGTTGACCATCTCGATGATGGTGCGCACGCCCCGGCCTTCCTCGCCGACCATCCATGCGAGAGCGTCGAGGTACTCGACCTCACTGCTCGCGTTGGAATGATTGCCCAACTTGTCCTTCAGACGCTGCAGGTACATGTTGTTGAGCGAGCCGTCCGGCAGGACCCGAGGCAGGAAGAAGCACGACAGGCCACCAGGTGCCTGGGCGAGGACGAGGAACACGTCCGACATCGGCGCGGAGGTGAACCACTTGTGGCCCGTCAGCAGGTAGCTGCCGTCGGATTGTGGCACTGCCCTTGTGGTTCCGGCACGAACATCCGAACCGCCCTGTTTTTCCGTCATCGACATACCGGCGATCAATCCGGGTTTGGTGAGGGGAGCTTTCAGCGCCGAATCGTAGTGCCGCGTGGTCAGGAGGGGTTCGTACTGCGCGGCCAGATCCGCGTTGTGCCGCAGCGCGGGGATCACGGCGTACGTCATGGAGATGGGACAGCCGTGACCGGCGTCGGTTTGACCCCACACGGCCATCTTCGCGGCGCGGACGAGGTGTGCGTGTGGATTCGGGTCAACCCACGGAGCGCCGTGCAGTCCCAATTCCACTGCGGTGCTCATGAGTTGGTGATAGGCGGGGTCGTAACGGACCTCGTCGATACGGTTGCCGTAGCGATCGTGGGTTCTCAGGACGGGTGGGTGCTCCTCGGCCAGATCGCCCCACTCCTGGGCCTGCGCGCTTCCGGCGCGGATCCCGACGCGATGAACCCCCTCGAGTGCGTCCGATGCTCCTTCGCGGTGTAGTGCCTCGAGGATCGGCGCGTATTCGGCTGCGTCGTAATCGATCAGGGGCGGAACCTGATTGGTGACTTCATGCGTGGGTGTCATCGAAGCTCCCTAACGATCGAAGGGTGAAGGCGAGAATGGCGTCGATCGCAGCGGGATCGGTGGTGCCGCCGCGCAGTGGAAGGATCAGGGCCTCGCCGATTGCCCCGACGATGCACGCTGCCGTCAGAGTGGCGTCCTGTGGCGGTATCTCACCGGATTCGACTGCTGAGCGAATTGCGGTGGCGATGCAATCGCGGAACGATTCGCGAAACATCAACCGCTGTTCGTCGACGAGAGGATCTACCGGTTCCACCAGCAGTGCATAGGCGAGAACCGGTGCGCGCATGGCACGTTCGGCGAAGGTCCGAACTGACGCTGATACAGCGGAGCGGTGGTTGCCTTCCAGATGTCGGGCGCTGTCTCCGGCGTCCCGAGCTGCGGATACCTCACGGCTGCAGACTGATTGGAACACTTCGGCGAACAATTCGCCCTTGCCGTCGAAATGTCGATACAGCGTCCCGGTGCCGACGCCGGCGTTCTTGGCCACCGCGGCGATGGAACATCCCGCATAGCCGTGAGTTGCCACTGCCGTCGTGGCGGCCTCGAGCAGTCGGGCGCGTTGGGCGTCCAATCTTTCCTGTACTGCCGGAGTGCGGCGATAGGCCATGTGAAGAAGTGAACACCCGTTCCGTTCTTGCGTCAAGGCTGACTGCTGGAGAATGACGACATGGCTACCACGGCGAAAGTCGATTTCGAAGTTCCGGTTCTGGTTCTCGGTCCGCGACCTCGTGAACCGTATGTCCACACTTACGGCAAGGTCATCGGGTTGAGTCCCGTTGTCGCTCGCTTGGCGTTGAGTTCGACCGCCGGCCCGGTCCGGATCACCGTCGACACGCTGGATGTGGACCCGGGAATTCCCGCTCTCGATGATTGGGAGACCATCGAAGAAGGCACGCTCGAGAGCGTTGTCGCTGGTCTACCACCACTTCGATTGACAGGCGAACGGGTCCACGAGTTCGGATTCCTCGAGCGCCTACCGATTGGCCTCTACCGCATCCGAGCCTCGGTGCGCGGCAGGGACTTTGATCAAGCCGACCCTGAAGCTTTCATCCAGATCTGGCCCGTCGCGGAATTCGAGCCGATTCATCTCTTCAAGTCAGGCGACAAGGTCGAAGTACGGGACGTCTACAGCGATGACAGGCACCTCACGATCCCCCCACGGCCAGGAGGCGTGCAAAAGAAAGCGACTGAGGGTATCCACGCTCACAGCGTGACCGAACCAACATCAGTGCGCCGGCAATGGGAACGGATCGCCGCCTGGTTCTCCGAAAACGGATTTCCGCAAGCACTGGATGCGTTCGCGCCCGGAGCCGCGCAATCGGAAATCGACCGGGTCGAGGCACTGAGCGGAATCGCATGGCCAACCGAATTGAAAGACCTCTACTCGGTCCAGAACGGCTTCGCCCCCGGCGCCTGGATGCAGTTCCTTCCCCAACACGACATGCTCAATCTGGACGAGCTGTTGGCCAATCACCGCAGAGCCCCGGCAGCGTACGAGCTGCGAGATGTCCCGGAGAGTGTTCCCTCATTGTCGGACCGTGCTCAACCGGCAGGAACCCCGATCGGAAAGTTTCTTCCGGACTACACGACCTTCGCCTGCCGCGACGGATACGAATTATTCTGCGACACAAGGCAAGGGGAGCTGTCAGGCTGTGTGACCGAGTATGCCCGTGAGAACGCGGACGCCGCCGGACCTCAGTGGACTTCGATCAGCGCGATGCTCGCCGATCTCGTAGATTCCCTGGAAACGGGTCGGCCTTTCGGTGGTGGCTGGGTAGCGGGACTCGGTGACGGCGGACTTTCCTGGCGGTACGCACCTGCGTAGCGTGTGCAGCCACTTCACGCGGCAGCGGTGCGAGCCTGTTCCTCGCGCCACCACGCGACGGTCGCTTCGGCGGCCTGATCGAGCGGCGTCGGCGAGAGTCCGAGCAGCACTTCGCTGGCACTCGAGTCCATGACGAACGGCTTGGTGAACTGGTAGTTCATCTCAGCGAGTTCGCGGCTGTCGGTGTTGATCTTGCCGGCGGCGTCGAGCACCCAGGCGGGGAGTACACCCACCTTGGCGGGGGATGCCCCGGCGGCGCGGGCGAAGGCCTCGGCGATCTTGCGCTGAGTGAGCGCGGGGCCGGTGGGTGCGTGGAGGACGGAGTTCCAAAGTTCGGGGTTGTGTGCCGCCGCGATCATCGCTGCTGCGAGATCGGGGATGTAGGTGAAGGAGTGCGGCTGATCTGCGGAACCGATGACACGAATCTTCTTACCTGCCATGACTTTCGGAACCATGCGCTCGCCCGCGTGGGCGGTGCGGACGCGGGGACCGAAGAAGTCCGAGGCCACGACGCTGACGGTGGGTGTTGCAGAGGCCTCGCGAGCACGCAGCAGCGCGGTGCGCACGCCGCGCTTGCCACCGGTGGCGTTGCGTGGATCGGATTCGGTCATCAGGGTGTCGGAGTTGTAGGCGTAGAGGCTTTCGGGGAAGACCACGACGGCACCGATGGATGCGGCCGCGTCGAGCACAACCTTCTCGGCCGCCGGGAGTTCCCGCTCCCAATCGGCTGCGTTGTAAGCAGCGTGGATGCAGTGGTAGATGGCCGTGGCGCCCTCGCTGACCGAGCGAAGGGCCTCGGAATCCGAGACGTCGACGCGTCGGCGGTCGATCAGCGGGTGCTCGGGCCCGCTGCCGGACCTGGTCAGGAGCCGGACGTTGATTCCCTGCTCGGCGAGCTGTAGTGCGACGGCGGATCCGACGGGTCCTGCTCCGGTGACGATTTCGAGGTTCGACATGGTGTGCTCCTTCTTGTTTCGAGTGAACTGAGAGCACTGCTCTCGTTTTCAAGAATGCACCTGCACCCGAGCGATGTCAAGAGCAGTGCTCTCTTTTGTTGATATTGCTCTCGGGAATGGGGCAAGATGGACTCATGGTTGGAACTCCCCGTGAGCGGGCGCGCGAACAGACGCTGCAGGACATCACCCGTATCGGACGCGAGCATCTTGCTGCCGTCGGCGCTGCCGCTTTGTCTCTGCGGGCCGTCGCGCGTGACCTGGGAGTCGTGTCCTCAGCGGTATACCGCTATGTCGCCAGTCGGGACGAACTGCTGACCTTGCTGGTGGTCGACGGGTACACGGAACTGGGCGCGGAAGTGGACGCCGCCGTGAATGCCGTTGCAGCAGAGGATTTTCGCGGACAGTTCATTGCTCTCGGGCGCGCCGTTCGGAGCTGGGCGATCCGGGAGCCGGCCCGCTACGGTCTGTTGTTCGGCAGCCCCGTCCCCGGCTACGACGCTCCGGGCGAGCAGACCACCGGCCCCGGCACCCTCGTCGTGACCGCGCTGATCGGGATCATCGACGCCGCCCATCGCGCGGGTTCACTGACGGTGCGAGAGGGTCCGGGCCTGAGTGACACGTTGGCAGCGGACCTCGAGGGAGTGCGGAATGAACTGGGTACGGACCTGCCGCCGGATGCCGCGGTGCGCGCAACTCTCGTCTGGGTATCGCTGTTCGGTTCGGTGAACTTCGAGGTGTTCGGGCAGTACGGAAGCGATACGTTCACCGACGCGAGCGAGATTTTCGAGCGGCATTTGGCACTACTTGCCGATGTGGCGGGTCTGACCTGAACACGCTTGTGTCTCGTTCCTCCGCGCGCAGTTGTCGGTGAGATGATGTCCTTGTGGCGCACGCAGAAGAACCCGAGGATCGAATGGCCTGGATAGAACCGGAGGTTCGTCCGGGCAGTTTGTTGGTGTCGTCGACCGATCTCACGGAACCCGCATTTCGCCGCACCGTCATCTACATGATCGAGCACAACGACGCCGGGAGCCTGGGCGTCGTCGTCAATCGGCCGAGTGAGACGGCCGTGCAGAACGTGTTGCCGCAGTGGTCACCGCTGACCGCGCATCCTTCGGCCCTGTACATCGGTGGACCAGTCAAGCGTGACTCGGCGCTTTGCCTGGGCATCGCTCGCAACGGTGCGCGGATCGACGGCGTCGCCGGTCTGCGGCGGGTGGACGGCAAGGTAGTCATGGTGGATCTGGACTCGGACCCGGAGGTCATTGCTCCTCTGGTCGAAGGGATCCGAATTTTTGCCGGGTACTCGGGTTGGACTCTGGGCCAGCTGGATTCGGAGCTCGAGCGTGAAGACTGGATGGTGATCAGCTCGCTGCCGTCGGATGTGCTGACGCCGCCCCGAGTCGATGTCTGGGCACGGGTGCTACGACGCCAGCCGCTACCCGTGGCGATGCTGGCCAGCCACCCCATCGAGGTGGAACGAAACTGACTTGTCGGAGGTCGATGATATTCCTGTGTCATCGTTTTCGAGAGAGGTGGCAGTAATGCTCGCTGAGCGTCAGATCCAGTGCGCGGATTGTGTTTCGGATGTCGATCACTGCCACGATTCTTTGCTGCGGCATGCCGACGGATCACTCGAATGCACCGGCGCGAACTGCCTCGACCTGGCATCGGTCCGCCATGCGCTGTCCATCGATTGTGCTGAACTGCAGGGCGGTTGCGGCTGCGTCGACGCGACCCGAGGCGAGTTGCTCGCTAGCTGACGCTGACCGGATCCCGATTCGCGAAGCGTTGCGCCATCGCAGCACAGACGATCAGTTGGATCTGATGGAAGATCATCAGCGGCAACACGATCAGGCCGACGGGCTGGCCCGCGAACAGTACAGCCGCCATCGGTAGGCCCGTTGCCAAGGACTTCTTCGACCCGCAGAAGATGATGACGATCTGATCGGGAAGATCGAACCCGAGCTTGCGCCCCGCGAGAGTGGTCACGCCGAGAACCAGCGCGAGAATCAGGCAGCACACGATTGTGAGGATCACGATCTGCCAGATCGTGATGGTGCTCCAGATCCCCTCTTTCATGCTTTCGCTGAAGGCGGCGAAGACAACGAGGAGGATCGATCCGCGATCGACGTACTTGGTGGGTTCGGCGTACTTCTGCAGCCATCCGATCACCAGCGGGCGGATCAGCTGACCGACGATGAACGGGATCAGCAACTGCACGACGATGTCGAGGATCGACGAGAAGTCGACCGTCGCCTGGCCGGTGGTGTTCATCAGCAGAACCACCAGCAGCGGTGTGACGAAGACGCCGATCAGGTTGGAGAACGACGCACTGACGATCGCGCCCGCGACGTTCCCCTTGGCGATCGAGGTGAACGCGATCGAAGACTGAACCGTCGACGGAACCAGGCACATGTAGAGGATGCCGGTGTAGAGCTCGTCGCTGATCAGCGTCGGTGACAGGAATCGCAGTGCTAGGCCGATCAGTGGGAACAGCACGAACGTCGCGGCGAGGACGACGGTGTGCAGTCGCCAGTGCTTGACGCCCTTCCAGGCTTCCTGCGGCGAGAGCCGTGCGCCGTAGAGCAGGAACAAGAAGCCGATGGCGATCTTGGTGGCCCAGTTCAGAATGCTCTCCGCGGTACCCGATACCGGGAACACACTTCCGAGCACGCCGGCGATGATGATGCCGAGGATGAACCCGTCGATGTAGAACCTACTGAGAAACTTCACCTGGCTAAGGATAACGGCGTGCGTCGACGGGCTCTCGAGCCCCACGAAGGTTGAAGCCCATCACGGCCAGGCACAGCAGCGTCCCGACGATCGACAGCTCGATGATGGCCGTCTGCATTCCCTGGAGGGTGATGGCGATACCCGCGATGATCGACGGGATCGCCAGTCCCGCGTAGCTGACGGTGAAGAACGCGGCCAGAACTCCGCCGTGGCTCTCGCGGGCGTGGGTCCGGGCGGCGGCGTTGACGCGCTTCATGCCGCCGGCAAACGCCAGACCGTGCCCGGCGCCGACCACGACGGTGATGGCGCCCAGCAGTGCCAGGCTCGGGACGAGGTCGACCACGAGGAGGCCGATCATTCCCAGAGCGAGGATTCCCAGACCGACGGTGACGGACGTGCGCGGGTCCATGCGGCTTCCGCCGAGTTGCGCGACCACCGAGCAGATCATCACCAGTGCAGCTGCCCCGCCGCCGAGTAGAAGGTTGTCGATGTTCAGCAGGCTGGTCATCCACGACGGGACCACCGACTGGAAGAGCCCGACCGCGCCCCACGACAGCGCGACGGCGAGCGAGCTGAGCCAGAAAGTCTCGCGAATAGTGGCGGGAACATGTGGCATTTGGAAGAACCGCTTCGGGCGTGTGACGTCCCCGATCCGCGGAAGTAGCAGCAACACGATCAGTGCCGGGATGAACGCGACGAGGAAGATCAGATACGGCAACCGCAGCGGTTGTGGAAGGTACTGGGCGATTGCACCGGACACGAGTGGTCCGAGCGCACCGCCCAACGCGCCCGTCACCGTCGATACGAGCGCTGCTCGTCGGTGATCGAACTTCGGTTCCTGCTCCACCAATGCGGCGCTGCCCGCCGCACTGGCCGCGCCCACCGCGATTCCCTGGGCAATCCGGCCGACGAACAACCACACCGTCGCGTCGGCAAATGCCAGAACGAGCGTGCCGACGACGCTCAGAGCGAGTGCAGTAAGGAGCACGGTGCGTCGGCCGAGGGCGTCGGACAGCGGTCCGAAGAACAGCAATGCCGGAACGAGGCCGGCGACGTAGACGCCGTAGATCAGCGTCTGGATGGTGGGCGTGAATCCGAACTCGGTCCGGTACAGCCCGTAGACGGAGGTGGGCATGTTCGCGCCCAAGAGGATCACGGTGAGGACGTAGCCCACGCCGTAGAAGTGTCGATTGGTGCGGCGTGTGCGTTCTTCGGTGGCGACAGCTGTGGCGGACGTGGGAAGCCCCTCCTGAAGACAGAGTGCGAAAATACATGGGTCGTCCTACGTATCGTAGGTGAGTGGAATGATCGCCGCTAATGCTGTGAGGATGAGCTGATGACCGTTGTTCGCAAAGAGTCCGCGTACGAGCAATCCCTCGACTGGATGCGCACGCAGATCTCCGACGGCGTCTGGACAGTGGGCAATCGTGTTCCGACCGAGCCGGAGCTGATGAGTGTTCTCGGCGTCGGCCGGAACACCGTGCGCGAAGCGATCAAGACATTGACCTCGACGGGAGTTCTCGAGATCCGTCGCGGATCAGGGACCTTCGTGCGCGCTCGGACCGACATCGGCGGACTGCTCGGCAAACACGCGTCCGTCGACGAGATGAAATACGTCTTCGAAGTGCGTCGTGCGCTCGAGATGGAAGCGGTCCGGTTGGCGTGTGAGCGTCGCAGCGACGACGACGTTCGGATACTTCGTGAACTGGCCGCCAAGCGTGATGTCCCAGCGGAGAACTTCGTCGACGTCGATCTCGCGTTTCACATTGCCGTTGTCGATGCCGCCCACAATCCCGTGCTGAAAGATCTGTTTGCCGGAATCCTCGAAACAGTTCGAGCCACCTACGAGGTGACCGAAGGGGTGCATCCGCCGTCGCTGACGTCTTCGCATCATCAGGGAGTTGCCGAAGCCATCGCCGAACGCGATGTCACCAAAGCCAGGGCTGCGGCGTGTGGGTATCTCGAGAAGACTCAGGAAGCGATCGGTTCAGGCTCGGCGGTTAGCGAGTCCGGGCGTCGGCCAATCGATTGAGTGACCCCGCGATGTCTTTGGCTTCGGGTGTCGTGATCGTGAGTCGGTCGCCACAAGCGAACGTTATGACCACCGCTGGTCCGGTGCGGGTGACGACGCCGTAGTTGCGACGACCCTTGGTCTTGAGTCCCCAGCCGCCGAAGTCCGCGAACGGTTTGATCTCCGCGATGTCAGCTCCGACAACTTCGTCTATGTCGTAGGTCATCGCAGCCATCCCCATGTTGATCACCCGGATCTCCCGTTCGTCGACGATCACCCGGAAGCGAACCAGGCTGACGACGAGCAGTCCGAGTGCCCCGAAGATGAACAACGGCCAGAGTGACCGCATCGCCAACGCCATGATGACTCCGGGCGCCAGAGTGATCGCAGTGAGGATCACCGACCCCTTGGTGCTGAATCCGACGTCGTCGGAGATGGGGAGAGCGCAGCGGCTTCGCGGCAACCCGGCCGAGGGTTCGATCGTGGCAAGAGTGCGGACGCGGTAGTCACGCAGGAACGAGGCGCCGATCCACCCCAGCACCCCGCCGACTGCAAAGCCGACACCGATAGACCACAGCGGGAGTGACGTCGTGGATGGATCGGTGACATCGAGTTGGGTGTAGAGCAAAGCGAAGTTCACTGTCGTGATGAGCCCGACCACGCTCAGCCCGACAACCAACATGAATCGGCGCATCATCAGCATCGCGGGAGCAAGAGCAGCAATCGCACTCAGGCCGCCACCGAAGAGCAGCGTCAGAAGTGCAATGGTCCAGGCGTTGGCCGACGGGGTGGAGAATCCGTCCGGCGAGGTGGTGGTCCAGTGAGTCGCGATCTGTTCCGGGAGGCGGGGCTCCCAAATTTTTGTCAGGACGAAGCCGAAGACCGCACACAACAGCGGAACGACTAGCCCGAATACGACCCCGGCCGGGTCGACCACGCGATGTTTCACGTGAATCAATGAGCCGGCTGGCAAGCATCCTTGAGCGCGCAGGCACCGCAGGAAGCGGTGCCGCAAGCGGCAGCGTTCGCCTTGGCCTCGGGGGTCTCCGCCACCGGCTCGTCGGCGGCAGGCTCGGAGTGCCCGCCGCAGTTGCAGTCGTTACCGCATCCGCTCTGCTGCGGGAGCGCGGCGGCTGCGCGGGTGCCGATGCCTCCACCGAAACCGGCAGTGAGGACGGCGACGACGACGGCGATGATCGCGACGGCAATGCCGAAGACTCCGCCGATGGTCAACGCAGCGACTCCGCCGATGACGAACATTCCGGCGGCCGCGAGCATGGTCGGACCGGCCACCTTGTTGGCGAGGGCGAACGACTCCTCGCTCCGCAGGGAATCCTCGGTGCGGACACCGGCCCAGCGGTTGCGCGGGAGTTTGCCGATCAGTCCGGCGACACCAACTCCACCGACGGCGACAGCGAGCACGAATAGCACCACAGCGACAACGATCACCCATACAGGATAGGCGCGAGTGGAGTTGATGGTATGCCCGGGTCGTGCAGGCTCTACCCTGGTTATCGGTATTTCCGTCAGCCAAGTAGATAGCGACCACAGTGACCGAGTCTCCGCAGTCCCCCGATTCACCAGCCGACGCAACTCCGCAGCACCGCTACACCGCGGAGCTCGCCGGCCAGATCGAGCAGCACTGGCAGGACCGCTGGAGTGAGGAAGGCACGTTCAACGCGCCCAATCCGGTCGGTCCGCTCTCCTCGCCCGACGGTGTTCCCGCCGACAAGCTCTTCGTGCAGGACATGTTCCCGTACCCCTCGGGTTCGGGCCTGCATGTCGGTCACCCGCTCGGATACATCGCTACGGACGTCTTCGCGCGCTTCCATCGCATGCAGGGCCGCAATGTCCTGCACACCCTCGGTTACGACGCCTTCGGTCTCCCGGCCGAGCAGTACGCCGTGCAGACGGGTACCCACCCACGGACCACCACCGAGTCCAACATCGCCAACATGAAGCGCCAGCTGCGACGCCTGGGTCTGGGCCACGACGAGCGTCGTAGTCTCGCGACGACGGATGTCGACTTCTACCACTGGACGCAGTGGATCTTCCTGCAGATCCATGGCGCCTGGTACGACAAGGAAGCCGGCAAGGCCCGTCGTATCTCCGAGCTGGAAGCCGAGTTCGATTCCGGTGAGCGTGCTCTGGAAGACGGACGCGAGTGGGCGTCGCTGACAGTCGCCGAGAAGGCAAAGGTCGTCGACTCGTACCGCCTCGTCTACCAGTCGGATTCGATGGTCAACTGGTGCCCCGGTTTGGGTACCGTGCTGGCCAACGAGGAAGTCACCGCCGACGGTCGTAGTGACCGCGGAAACTTCCCCGTGTTCCGTAAGCACCTCCAGCAGTGGATGATGCGCATCACCGCGTACTCCGATCGCCTGGTCGACGATCTCGAGTACCTGGATTGGCCGGACAAGGTCAAGGCGATGCAGCGCAACTGGATCGGACGCTCCTATGGCGCCGAAGTTACCTTTGCCGCAGGCCAGTACGGCGTCGATGTGTTCACGACGCGCCCCGACACGCTGTTCGGCGCCACCTATGTGACGCTGGCTCCTGAGCATGACTTGGTGGACAAGCTCGTCGCGGACGAGTGGCCCGAAGGTGTCGACGCACGCTGGACTGGCGGTGCCACGACGCCGGCGGAAGCTGTTGCTGCATACCGTAAGTCGATTGCCGCCAAGACCGACCTGGAGCGTCAGGAAAACAAGGAGAAGACGGGCGTCTTCCTCGGTTCCTACGCGGTCAATCCGGTCAACGGACACAAGGTTCCGATCTTCATCGCCGACTACGTGCTGACGGGCTACGGCACCGGCGCGATCATGGCAGTTCCAGGACACGATCACCGTGACTGGGAGTTCGCGAACGCGTTCGGACTGGAAATTCTCGAAGTTATTGCCGGTGGCGATGTTTCGGAGGCTGCGTACTCCGGTGACGGCCCGCTGGTGAACTCCGACTACCTCGACGGTTTGGACGTAGCCGAGGCCAAGGCGACCGTCATCAGCCGCCTCGAGGAGAGCGGGCAGGGCAAGGGCACCATCCAGTACAAGCTGCGCGACTGGCTCTTCGCGCGTCAGCGTTACTGGGGCGAGCCTTTCCCGATTGTCTACGACGCGGACGGCAACGCACACGCCCTGCCGGATTCGGCTCTGCCCGTGGTGCTTCCGGAGGTCGAGGACTACGCACCCGTGTCCTTCGATCCAGACGATGCCAACTCCGAGCCCTCTCCCCCGCTGAACAAGGCGACCGACTGGGTCAACGTCGAGCTCGATCTCGGTGACGGTCTGCAGACCTACCACCGCGACACCAACGTCATGCCGCAGTGGGCAGGTAGCTCGTGGTACCAGCTGCGCTACATCGACCCCACCAACCAGGACGCCTTCTGCGACCCGCAGAACGAGGCGTACTGGACGGGCCCGCGTCCGGAACTGCACGGCCCCAACGATCCCGGTGGAGTCGACCTGTACGTCGGCGGCGTCGAGCACGCAGTGCTGCACCTGCTGTACTCGCGCTTCTGGCACAAGGTTCTGTTCGACCTGGGCTACGTGTCCTCGAGCGAGCCGTACCGTCGCCTCTACAACCAGGGCTACATCCAGGCATTCGCGTACACCGATGCCCGCGGCGTCTACGTGCCGGCAGATGAGGTCGTCGAGCGTGACGGCAAGTTCTTCTTCGAGGGCGCCGAGGTCAACCGCGAGTACGGCAAGATGGGCAAGAGCCTCAAGAATGCCGTTGCGCCGGACGAGATCTGCGCCGAGTTCGGTGCAGACACCTTGCGTGTGTACGAGATGTCGATGGGCCCGCTGGACACCTCGCGTCCGTGGGCGACCAAGGACGTCGTCGGTGCTGCTCGATTCCTGCAGCGAGTGTGGCGCGTCGTCATCGACGAGGAGACCGGCAAGCCCCGTGTCACCGACGAAGCGCCCGGTGAGGAGACGCTGCGTGCGCTCAACAAGGCGATTTCCGGTGTCATCGAGGATTACACCGCGCTGCGCGACAACACGGCCGCTGCGAAGCTGATCGAGTACAACAACCACCTCACCAAGGCGTTCCCGGGCGGTGCGCCGCGTGCTGCTGTCGAGCCGCTGGTGCTGATGCTCGCTCCCCTGGCGCCGCACCTCGCGGAAGAGCTGTGGTCGCGTCTGGGTCACACGGAATCCCTTGCGCACGGACCCTTCCCGGCAGTCGAGGAGAAGTGGCTCGTCGAGGATACCGTCGAGTACCCGATCCAGGTCAACGGCAAGGTTCGTAGCCGCATCAGCGTCCCGGCGGATGCCGATCGCAAGGCTGTCGAAGAGATTGCGCTGGCCGACGAGAAGATCGTCGCTCTGCTCGAGGGCAACGCACCCCGCAAGGTGATCGTTGTGCCGGGCAAGATGGTGAACATAGTTCTGTAGGGCCTTCGGCCCCTGTGCGCCGTTTTGGTAGTTACCGCTACCGAAACGGCGCACAGTCGTTTCTGGGGGATGATTCCCGACGTTGACACCGAGGGGGGAACCTCAAAGGCGGGATCGTCAAGTACGGGGTGGTCGGTATTTCGAAGATGGGAATGGCTCCACGTTCAAGTTCGAACCGAAAATCGTTGCCGTTGCTCATAATCCAAGGCCAGGTTGGAGTTTGTGACGCCAATCAGTCGTTGTCCTGAATGTCCCGCTCCACGGAACATTTGGTAGCGCGTGTTCGATGTGAGGGCTGTGATGCACGTAACACGTTGCCGAGAGCGGTAGCTGTCGTTCCATTGCACTTCCCGGCTAGGCCCCCGTCGACGGTATTCGACAGAGGGTCAATCGAATTCGTAGGTGTTCCCGAAAGGATCTTCCAGCCATGGCGTCTCATGTCCACAGCGACGGTTCGTCTCCCAGTTTGCCCGAACCGACATCGATACCGGAGCGGTGGACTCCGCGACTGGTGTTCTCCCTGGCGTCGATTGTTCTACTTCTCGAGATGCTCGCAGTGAGCTACATGATGATCTCCACTGCTCTCCCTGCGATCTCGGTGCACTATCAAACGACGCAGGGAGCTTGGCTGCTCACGTCGTTCTTGCTGCTGGGGGCGGTCGCGTCTCCTCTGCTCGGCAAGCTCGCCGACATGTACGGCAAACGAAAAGTCCTGCTCTTGGCTGTCGCCGGCGCGGCGGTCGGATCCTTCATTTCGGCGATAGCGCCGAGCTACGCGATCCTGATTCTGGGCCGGTCGCTGACGGGTCTGCTGGTTCCCTGCCTGTTCCTGAGTTACTCCCTCATTCGAGATGTTTTTCCGCCGAAAACTGTTGCCTTGGCCGTCAGTATCGCGACTTCCGGTATGGGTTTGATTGCGATCCCGGCGCCGTTCCTCACCGGTTGGTTGATCGACAACCACGGGTTCCGGAGCATCTTCTGGTTCTTTGTCGTCGGGCTGGTTCTCCTCGGCGGCATGATCTTCGCTTCGACGGCGGAATCGACTGTCCGACTTCGCTCTTCGCTGGACCTGATCGGTGCGGTACTGCTCGGGTCGGGCATCGCCGGAATTCTGATCGGCGTCAGCTTCGGACCGACCTGGGGCTGGAAGAACGGTTCGACACTGGCCTACCTGATCGGCGGCGTCGCACTGTTGGTGGCTTGGGTTGCCTCTGCCCGAGCCATCCGCGAGCCCTTGATCGACCTGCGCTACTTCGGCAAGCGTTCGGTGATGCTCACCGCCGTCGGTGCCGGGTTCTGCTACGGCGCGTCGGGAGTCTTCACGATCTTGCTGCCGATGATGGTGATGACCCCAGCAGTTCTCGGCCTGGGATACGGATTCGGCGTGACGGCAGAGGGATTCGCGATCTTCCAGGCGCCCCTTGGCGGCATGGTGGTGGTCGGTGGTTTGATCGTGGGCTTCCTCGTGGGGCGCAACATCCGGCCCCGTCTGCTGATGATCATCGGAATGATACTCATGGCAGTCGGATTCACGTTGACGGCCACCATTCACGACAACAAGCCTCTGCTCATCATCTTTGCCGGAATCTTCGGTGTCGGTATGGGTATGGGCTACGCCTCCATCCCGAACCTGCTCATCGAGGCAGTGCCGCCGCAGTTGCAGGCAACCACGGCGAGCATGGTTGCGGTCTTTCAGAGCATCTTCCCCGCAGTGCTTCCCGTCATCGCCTTCACGGTCTTGAACTCGCACATCGCGATGGCGATGGAGGGCGCTGTGTTCTACACCGACGAGGGCATGCGTATCGCGTTCCTGATCGGTGCTGCTGCAGCAGTTCTCGGCGCGATCGCAGCCGTGTTCCTGCCTCGAAACATCGTCCAGATCGGCGAAGAAGACGGTGTGCAGCAGGAGACGTCCCTCCTCCCTGCTCACTGATCTCACGATGATGTGCGGCTACTGGCCAACGTCCGTAGCCGCACATCGCCGTGGTGGCACTTCGACGTCATGCAAGATGAATCTCCTGCAGCGAGATCTCACCCCGCAGCGGACGCTCTGCGACCTGTGCCAGATCAGAGACGAATGTGTCCGCGATCGATCGGGTGGTGGTGAGTTGTACCGACAGAACATTGTTCGCTTGACTGCACACAGTTGCGCCGTGCCGGTACGCCACCAGCGCCACTGGATCGACGCGTTGGAACGTTGCGGTGACGTGTAGGCCGATCTGTGGTGTCACCGGAACGAACGGGCCGTGGTCCGTCTTGATACGAACTATCCCGATGATCTTGTTGAGACGCTTGATCAACATGGCGTCGGAGATCGTTGCCGGGCAACGGTACGCGATCGACATTCCGGTGACTCCCGGCGATGTCACGGACACCCACGTCGACAGGCTGACAACCTCGACGCCGAGCTTCCACCCCAGCGACGAAATACGTGCGAGAACTGCCGCGGTATCGTGGCATTCGACGACCATGGTGCCCACCCGACTCGTATCGGTGCCCACCCGAGCCGCTTCACCCATTTCCTCGACCTCCTCCGCCTAGAGAGGAAGTCCGGGCGCATCGACCCCGATGATTCTCGATCCCCGGAAGAAGTCGAGAAGCTCGTTGTCGCCGTGTGCGCCGATACCGCTTCCGCCCCAGAAACTCTGGGTCGAGTGGTCGTCGAGGTCCAGGAGGCTGGTGCTGTTGATCTTGTTCTCACCGCAATCGATTCGGGTCGCAAGTTCACGAGCGGCGTCGACGTCGGCGCCGAACACGTATCCGGCCAGGCCGGTATCGAGAGCGTTGGCCTCGAGCAGAGCTTCCTCGTCGGTTGATGCTCGGTGCACCGTCAGGATCGGCCCGAAGGTCTCCGATTTGGTCTGCTCCGACGAGATTCCGTGCACCACTGTCGGTGGGAAGAACCATCCGGAATCGTCAGGCACGGGGGTGCTCGAGACGGCCGTGCCGCCCACGCCACGGAGGAACTCGACGGTATCCCGCATCCGTTGGAGTTGAGGCTCGTTCGCCTGCGGACCCATCGTGGTGTTGGCGTCATCGGTTCGGCCGAGTGCGATTTCGGCCGTGCGGTCGAGTATTGCGTCGACAAGCCGGTCGTGAAGGTGCGGCGGCACGAAGACGCTTCCCGGACTCTCACACCATTGCCCGTTAAGTTTGGTGAACCCGTCGACGAGTGCGGCGGCAGTCAGATCGATGTCGGCGTCGGCGCGGATGATCACGGGGTTGTTGCTGCCGAGCTCGAGTTGAAGAGCCTTGAAATCGGTAGAAGCTGCAGCGGCGATGGAACTACCGGCTGCTCGGCCGCCGGTGAACGCCAGTGCTCGGATTCGTCGATCGGAGGCCAGTAGATGCCCGACGTCCCCGCCTCCGTGAACGAGTTGAAACAGAGCTTTCGGCGCGTCGACTTCGGCGATGGCACGTGAGATCGCCTCGGCAAGCACGTTGGGACCCGACGGTGCCCAGTTGGAGGGCTTGGCGATGACCGGAGCACCTGCGGCCAAAGCGAATGCGGTCTTCTTGGCGGTGATGAAGCTCGGTGCGTTCCACGGTGCGATCACAGCGGTCGGGCCCCACGCCAGCCGATGTAAATGTGCACCTGACGCCAGCTGCTCGAACCCGGAGGAGTTCTTCAGATGCGTTGCAGCACTGCGGAACAGATCGGGAAGTCCGCCGGCGAAAAGTGTGCTGATCGAAAGCGGAAGGCCGTTGTTCTTGGAGTCCTCACGGGCGATCGCCGCAGTCCGTTCTTCGACAAGTTCAGCCGTTCTCTCGAGTAGGCGCACCCGGTCGGCGACCGATCGACGGGTCCAGACACCCGATCGGTGAAGTTCTGTCGCGGCGGTGATTGCCCTCTCCACCTGTTCGGTGGAGGACGAGAGTTGGGCTTGCAGTTTCTCTCCGGTGTCGGGATCGGTGAGAAATTCGCCGAGTTCGATAGCCGGTGTTTCGACGTTTCCGTCGATCGTGTTGTTCTGGGGCACGAGTGAGCATGAAGTGGTCATGACTGTCCTTCGTGGCGAAATCGTTTGTAGGTCAGATGTTGTCGAGGTAGCGTTCGCGTTCCCAGTCGGTGACCGCGGACATGAAGGAATCCCATTCGTCCTTGGCGACTGCCGCATAGTGCGATACGACGTCGGCGCCGAACGCCGCGAGTGCGAACTCACTGGCCTCGAGCGCACGCGCCGCTTCGTCGAGTGTGCCGGGCAGCGGTTGTTGCTTCACCTTCTCGAGTGTGTCTGTGTCGCTGTACCCGTCGCGTCGTACCGGTGCGCCGGGATCGAGCTTTCGTGTCAGACCGTCGTTCATCGACGCCAGAACGGCGGCGAGTGCGAGATACGGATTTGCGTCCGCCCCTGGCAGTCTCATTTCGAGACGGTTGGCGGACGGTGCACCGGTGATGAGTCGGCAGGTGGTGGTCCTGTTGTCGAAACCCCAGGTCAAGCCGTTCCCCGAGAAATCGTGGCTGGCTCTGGTGCGGCGCATCGAGTTGATGGTCGGCGTGTAGAACAGCATGAGTTCCGGGCAGTGCTCGAGAACTCCGCCGACGGCGTGCAGCAGTTCGGCGCTCGCGGTGTTTTCTGCGCTTTCGTCGTGGAATGGGAAGGTGTCGTCGCTCCGCATGGACGCGTGAATATGACACGACGAGCCCATGCCGTCGGTGCTCGGACGTGCCATGAAGGTAGCAGTGAGCCCTTCTGCCGCAGCGACGTCGTGGACGACCTGCTTGAATAGCACATGGCGGTCGGCCATCTCGAGGGCGGTTCCGTATTCGAGGTTGATCTCCCACTGGCCCAGGCCGTATTCGACCTGAGAGACCTCCACGGGAATCGCGCTCTCCTCCAACGCGGTTCGTACCTTGCGGAAGAAAGGTTCCATCGCGTTGCCGGCGGTGATGGTGTAATCCGAGGGCACCAGGGTGGTGGGTTCGAGATCCCGATAGCCGCTGCGCCGCAATGCGTCGGGGGTACCTCGGTAGAGGTGGAACTCGAGTTCCGTTGCCGCGTAGACGGTGTGGCCGTCAGCTTCGAGCTTGTCGATCTGTTTGCGCAGGATCGTGCGCGGTGCGATCGGGACCATCTCGCCGGTATGTTCGTCGACCGAGTCAGCGATGACGATGGCAGTGGACTCGAGCCACGACGCGCGTCGCAGTGTTCCCAGGTCAGGTTGCAGGCGGAAGTCATGCCAGCCGGTGTGTCCGCCGGCGTAGTCGACAACGAGTTTGTCCATGCGTTGGCTGGCATCCCAGGCATACACACAGGTGCACACATGCAGGCCCTCGTCGATGTTCGCGAGGAAAATTCGCGTCGGGACTCGTTTGCCGATCAACCGTCCGTAGAGGTCGATACCGGCGATGAGGACGGTGTCGATGTCGGACTCGGCGAGCTCGGCCGTGGTGAGCCGGCCTTTCATCGGGCAAGCCATCCGCCGTCGACGGGCAGCTGGACTCCACTGATGTAGGAGGCGTCGTCGGAGAGCAGGAAGGAGACTGCAGCACCCATGTCCTCGGGGCGGCCGACGCGCGGCACCAGGAGTCTGGACTTCATGAAGTCGAGAACTTCGCCGGAGGAGACGTCGATGCCAGGCAGGAAGGCGGTGGGGACCGGCCCGGGGGCGATCGCGTTGACTCGTACGTTGTACCGCGAGAGTTCGACGGCCAGAGCCTTCGTCAGCATCTTCACTCCACCCTTCGACGCGTTGTAGTGGACCTGTGCGAAGCCCTGGGAGGACACGACCACGTCCGCTTCCACCGTCGACAAGTTCACCACAGCGCCGCTGTTGCCGTCGCGGAAGTACGGGGTGGCGATCTGCGTGACGATGAACATGCCTTTGAGATTGACGTCGAGGACGAGGTCCCACTCTTCGTCGGTGAGGTTCTCGAGAGAACTCATCGTGATCAGGCCGGCGTTGTTGACGAGGTAGTCGAAGCGTCCCCATTCGGCGACGGTGGCTTCGAAAGCGGCGCTCACGGCGGCGCGGTCGCGCACATCGGCCTCAAGGGCGAGCGCGGGTGTGCCGTACTGCGATTCGATAAGTGCGACGGTCTCCTTTGCACTTTCGATGTGAAGGTCCACGACCGCGACGCGGGCACCGTCGGAGGCGAGGCGCAGCGCGATGCCGCGGCCGATTCCGGAGCCTGCACCGGTGATCAGGGCAACCTTGTTCTCATGCGTACGTGACATTGTTGTCTTCCATTCTGTGATGATCGATCTGGTGAGAAGAATTGGTCCGACGGGAGGTTGCAGCGTCGACGAGCCACGAGAAGAGCGGGTCGATTTCGACGAAGAATTCGGGGTGCCACTGCACGCCCACCACGGGGCGATCGGCGGCCTGGATGGCTTCGGCGACGCCGTCGAGCGCGCGTCCGACGATCCGAAGCCCGCTCCCCGGGGTGTCCACGGCTTGGTGGTGAAGGCTGTTCACGTGAATGCTGTTGCCGAACAGACTGTGTGGGACGGAACCGGATTCCAGAGCGACCTGTTGCGGTCGGTACGAACGCGGATAACCGAAGAAGCTGTGTGCCTCACCGGCGTCGGTCGGAAGGTCGGCAATCAGAGTGCCCCCGCGGGCGACGTTGACGACCTGGTGTCCTCGGCACACTCCCAGGATCGGCAGTCCGATTTCCCAGGCTGCATCGACCAGGGCGAACTCGAATTCGTCCCGAGCGGGGTCGATCATCGAGGAGTTTGGTCCGGGGGTGCGGCCGTATCGCCTGGGGTCCACGTCGGAACCACCGCTGAGGACGAGGGCATCGAGATGCTCGACGATTCGGCGCGGATCACTGTGGATGCTCAGCAGGATCGGTTGACCACCGGCAGCGCGGATTTTCGAGGGAAAATCGGTGAAGAACATTTCCATCAACGCGTCGCCGACGACGTTGGGTAGTGACGGCCCGCCGCGGTCGACGCGGCCGGTGACTCCGATCAGGGGCATGGCGGGGAGTGCCTCCGCCGTCATCGTAAATTGGGTCATAGGAGCGAGCATAGAACCATTGAATGGCTTTTCGCTAGAGTTTGGCTTGTAAAGTCGGGGTAACGGGTTCGAAGTGCCGCGCGCTGCTGTATCTATTCAAGGACAGTTGCGAATGGGAGCGTTCGATTTCGTAGGTCAAGACGAAGCGTAAGTGTCGGTCCAGGCACCGAGTAGGGGGTACGAGACGTGCAGATCGACAAGCTGCCGGCCATCGAATTCATGGTCAGTGCACCGACGTTGGGGGAGGATATCGCTCGACGCTTGCGACTGCTCATTCACAGCGGCGCGCTCAGCCCCGGTGATCGCCTGCCATCCGAGCGTGAACTGTCTCAGCAACTCGAAGTCGGTCGAGTCAGTGTGCGAGAAGCGGTCCGAATCCTTCAGGCGATGGGATACATCGAGGTGCGGCGAGGAGCCACGGGCGGATCGTTCGTTTCGGAGTTGACCAGGCCTTATGAAGACTGGGTTGGCCAGTTGAAAGCGCGAGAAGCAGACATAGACGAGATCGTCGACCTCCGTATCGGATTGGAAATGCGCACGGCAAGCCTCGCGGCGGTCCGGCGAACCGATCGTCATCTTCTCGAGTTGCTCGAATCCATTGAGCAATTGGGGGTTTCCGGAAGTCGGGGATCGTTCCGGGCTTGTGACGCCAGGTTCCACGGCGGTATCGCCAGAGCGGCGGGAAACAGCAGGTTGGAGGCCGCTGTGGTCGAGGCTCGCGGCGAAATGTTCGTCCCCGTCGATCATCTCGTGTTCGAAGACCAGGTCGAGGCTTCGAGGGTGGAGCACAAGGAAATCTTCGAGGCGATCAAGCGGGGCGACAGCGCTCGCGCGGCGGAGGCAATGGAACGTCACATTCTGCACGCAAAAGACGAGCTCAAACGCTTGGCGCTGCAGGAAGAAGGCTGACGGGAGCGCGACGAACGGACGGTTCGTCCCGTTTTTCGCAAGTAAAAGTTTTGTGAATTGGGTCCCGAATCGACTTCAATGGTTCTAACATCGCCCGTATGACCCATACTTCCGTCAATGCTTCACGTGATGCATCCGGCGATGACCGAACTCTTCGAGGCTCGCTGGGTACCGGCTCGATAGTCCTCATGGTCGTTGCCGCAGCTGCTCCCCTGACTGTGATCAGTGGTCTTGTGCCGCTGGGTATTTCCGGTGGCAACGGTGCGGGCTTCCCCATGACCTTCGCCGTGACAACCGGTGTACTTCTGCTCTTCGCCGTCGGGTTCACCGCGATGTCGCGTTACATCCCGGGAACCGGAGCGTTCTATCTCTACATCGGACATGGTCTCGGCCGTGGTGCCGGCGTCGGCAGTGCGATGTTGGCCCTCGTCAGTTACAGCACAGTGCAATTGGCCGTATACGGCTACCTCGGCCCGGCAATGAGTTCGTTGATCACCTCCTACGGTGGTCCGGAGGTGCCGTGGTGGATCTTCTCGCTCGCCTCGTTGGCTCTGGTAGCCGTCCTCGGATTTCGTCATATCGAATTGTCGGGCAAGGTGCTCGGCATCCTGTTGATCGCAGAGGTCGGGATCGTAGTCGTACTCGACGCTTTCATCATCGCCGACGGTGGTCCGGAAGGCCCGTCGACAGCAATGTTCTCTCCGTCGGAAATATTCTCCGGATCCCCCGGCGTCGCATTGGTATTCGCGCTTGCCGGTTACATCGGGTTCGAGTCGACGGCGATCTTCCGTGACGAAGCGAAGGATCCCGCGCGGACTATCCCGCGAGCGACATACGCCGCCTTGATCCTCATCGGCGGCTTCTACGCTCTCTCCAGTTGGGCGGTTGTGACAGCCTGGGGCGACAAGGGTGCAGTGGACATTGCGGGTACTGACCCCGACGGCATGCTGATCACCACTGCCACCGACTTTGCCGGAACGGTGACAGCCCACCTGATTCAAATTCTGTTGGTGTCCAGTCTCTTTGCCGCAGTTCTGTCTCTCCACAATGTCTTGGCCAGATACATCTTCGTTCTGTCGAACACCGGCGTTCTGCCGGGCGCAGGTGGGCGGACGCACCGCGTGCATGGTTCGCCGCACATCGCGTCAGTGGTGCAATCCTGCTGTGCTTTGGTACTTCTCGGAGCTTGCATCGTCATCGGTCTGGATCCGGTGACACAGATCTTCGCGTGGTTCGCCGGCGTTGCAACGGTGGGGATCGTGGCTCTCATGTTGCTCACGTGCCTTGCGGTGCTCGTCTTCTTTCATCGTACGAAGGTCGATCAGCGATTCTGGCACACCAAACTTGCCCCGAGCTTGGGCCTTGTCGGGCTGATCGGATTCGCGATCGCTATTGCCGGAAACCTTCCGCTCCTACTGGGCGGCAACATTCTGGCCGTGGTGATGACCGGGGTGCTGGTGCTCGCGTTTGTCGGTGGATTCCTCTATGCGCGACGACGGAAGCAAGTGAGCTTCGAACTCCCGTCGTGAGAGGGCTTTCGGTGAAATGATGGGTGCACCCGCACTCGAGAAAGCAGGACTCCCATGACGTTCGCGGATCTGGACGGCGATGAACTGTGGAGTTACCTGACGGAGCGTTCAGGATTGCCCGGCCCGCGCGCGAACCTTGGGCTCATGCTCGAGTTCGCGCGCGGCGCCGATGACGACGACATCCTGCTGGCGGCGGAGTCCGAGGACGAATACATCCGCTGCTGTGGGATCGTCGGGCTCGGATTCATCCTTGTTCGTTCACGCGACAAGGCTGTTCTGAACAGTCTGACGGAGGCAACCACCAGTGCGTCGTGGCGTGCACGTGAAGCTGCCGCGATGGCCGTTCAGGCGATAGGCGACACGGATCCGCAATTATTGCGGGCGATCATCGAGCAGTGGTCACGCTCCGCTCATCCATTGACGCTGCGCGCAGCGGCTGCGGGGATCTGCGAGCCACGGTTGCTGAAGGACAAGACCAACGCTGCGCTGGCCGTTCAGGTGTGCCGAGACGCTACCGAGTGGATCGTCTCGCAACCAGCTGATTCTCGTCGCGAGGCCGACACACGGACTCTCCGGCAGGCGCTTGGATACTGCTGGAGTGTCGCGGTTGCGGCGGATCCGGAGAATGCCCTGCCGGCATTCGTCTCCCTGGGGGCGTCGGACGACACCGATGTCGTCTGGATCGTGCGGGAGAACCGGAAGAAGGCTCGCCTGCGCAAGGTGCTCGAAAGCTGACCCGTGGAACAGAGTCGTAGGTTATCCTCAGAATTAGAACCTGTTCTAACTACGAGGGGTAGACCATGGCACCGTCCGCAGAGGTAATCCGCAAGACCGTCGACGCCTACATCGAGACCGTTGCGACGGGCACTGCTGCCCAGGTTGTGGCCCTGTACGCAGAGGGTGCAACGGTCGAAGACCCGGTTGGTACCGACGTGCGCACCACCCGCGAGTCCATTCTCGAGTTCTACTCCGTGATCGAGAATTTCGACCAGGAAGCTCACCTTCAGACCCTCCGCATCGCCGGAAACGAAGCGGCATTCCACTTCTCGCTGATCACCAAGCTCGGCGAGCAGACCCTGACCATCGCACCCATCGACGTCATGACCTTCGACGACGACGGAAAGATCCTGTCGATGCGCGCATTCTGGAACCAGGAAGACATGATCACCGCCTGACATGACGGTCAAGACGATCGACGTCGACGGATTCCGTTGGCAGATCGACGATTCCGGTTCCGGGACAGCTGTGGTCATGTGCCACGGCTTTCCCGGCCTCGGATACAGCTATCGCCATCAGTCGGCAGCGTTGGCGGAAGCGGGTTTTCGGTCGATTGCACTCGACATGCCCGGTTACGGCGGCACTACCCGCCCCGACGCGATCGAGGACTACACCAACGACGCCGTCGCGAACCGGCTGATCGACCTACTCGACGCTCTCGGAATCGACAAAGCGGTGTTCGTCGGACACGATTTCGGCGCTCCGGTCGCGTGGACGACAACGCTTCGTCACCCCGATCGCGTTGCGGGACTGGTCTCCTTGGCGGTTCCCTATGCGCCGGACAGATTCCCGGCCAAGCCCTCGACGATCTACGCCGCCTTGGCGCGAAAGCACTTTCTGCACATTCACTATTTTCAGGAACCGGGTGTCGCGGAGCGCGAACTCGACGCCCGTCCACGTGAATTCCTTCAGCGGCTCTTCCACGCCTTGTCCGGGGCCTACCGGTACCTCGATGTGTGGAAGAACCCCTCCGAAGGAAACGGCTATCTCGACGTACTTCCCGAGGCGCCGGCGTTGCCGTGGTCGTGGTTCACCGAGGATGATTTGGATGCCTATGTAAAGGCCTTTACTGCAACAGGTTTCACCGGTGGCTTGAACTGGTACCGAGCGTATGACGCCAATTGGGAACGCAGCGCGGATCTGGACGGAGCGCACATCGAGGTCCCGACGCTCTTCGTTGCGGGCGCGGAAGACCCGGTCATCGCGATGAGCGGTCCCAAGGCATTGGACCGAATGAAGGACACCGTCCCCGACCTGCGGGGTGTACATCTCCTCGGCGGTGCGGGGCACTTCGTACAACAAGAACACGCTGCCGAGGTCAATGAACTTTTGATCTCTTTCCTTCGGTCGCTCTAGGCGAAATCGGGCCGAAGGTCTAGCGTTGCGCAGATGCGCACCAGGATCTTCGATCGCGGTATTCGGGTAGGTATCACCGGTGCTCTTGTTGCCGGTTCGCTTCTGGCTCTGGGCGTGTCCGGTGCCGCCGCCGCTCCGCCTTGCCCTGGATCGTCACCCGCCATACTCAGCGCCCAGATTCCGGGTGCGGCCCTCGAGGGTGTCACGGTGGACGGGCAAGGGCGCCTGTATACGACCGACCTGGTGAGTGGGCGGATCTTCCGCGTCGACGGGCCTGGTCAGGCCGCAGTTCCGATCGCGACGGTTCCCGGCGGTGCGGGCGCACTCGCGTGGAGCCCGGACGGTTCACTGCTGGTGGGTACCGGAGCAAACGCAAGTGTTCTGATCGGCGATCTGAGGCGGGCTGCGTCGGTCGCGCGGGTCGACGTGAACTCGGGCGCCGTGACGCCGATAGCCGGTGGTCTGAGCGCTGCAAACGGCCTTGCCGTCGCGCACGACGGGACGATCTACGCCACCAACGATTTCGGTTCGCTGATCGGAAAGGTCAGCCCGAATGGTTCCGTCGACCCGGCGTGGGCAACCTTCCCGAGTGCAAACGGCGCTGCCCTGAGCGCCGATAATCGCTGGCTCTACGTTTCGCGCACGTTCGCAAACCCGGGTGTCAGCCGCATCTCCGTGGACAATCCGGGATATTCGGAGTCGTTGGTCGATCTCGGTGGTTTCGAAACCTTCTCTGCCCCAGATGGTTTGACCTTGGACTCGCGAGATCGCGCAATTGTTCCCACGGACATCAGTGGTGAGGTGTGGCGGATCGACGGACCCGGCCAGTACTGCTCGCTCACCAGCGGACTGCAAGCGTCGAGTGTGTTGACCTACGGGCGTGGCAATTCCGGTTTCGCGGCCGGGCATCTCTACCGCGCCGGGTTCGACGGAAAGATCTTCGAGATTCCGGCCGGCTTCGACGCGGGCGCCCAGGCCGCAACCCCCTGACGCGACACCCTGACGCGACTTACCCACTACTGATGCCGGGACTGCCGGAATCGTCCATACTGGTCTGCATGGCGGAAACGAGTGAGATCGACGAGGCCGAAGTGGCCCTTCCCGCGATACCGCAGCCGTTGCTGACCCCGCTCACGGAAGCTGCGATCTTCCTGGTTTTCACCATCGGCGAGGGTGGTGAGCAGGCAGTTCACGACGTTCTGGCGGATATTTCCGGGCTGCAACGCTCGATCGGATTCCGGGTTCCCGCCGGTGGCTTGGCTGCCGTCGTAGGCATCGGTTCGGATGCGTGGGACCGACTTTTCGACGGTCCACGGCCGGCGGAATTGCATCCGTTCGTCGAGTTGACCGGTGACAAACACCACGCCCCGCGCACGCCGGGCGATCTGTTGTTTCACATCCGGGCCCGTCAGATGGACCTGTGCTTCGAGTTCGCCACGGTCGTGACCAACAGGTTGGCCGGGGCCGCGTCGGTGATCGACGAGGTCCACGGGTTCAAGTATTTCGAGCAACGCGACCTCATGGGTTTTGTCGACGGTACCGAGAACCCGTCCGGGCAGGCCGCTTACGTCGCGGTCACCGTCGGTGACGAGGATCCGGATTTCGCAGGCAGCAGTTACGTCATCGTCCAGAAGTACCTCCACGACATGTCGGAGTGGAACTCCCTGCCCGTCGAGGAGCAGGAGAACGTCATCGGACGCTCCAAGCTCGAAGATCTCGAGATGGACGACGACACCAAGCCGGCCAACTCCCACACCGCACTCACCGTCATCGAGGACGAATCCGGTGAGCAGATCCAGATTCTGCGGGACAACATGCCGTTCGGCCACGTCGGTTCCGCTGAGATGGGTACCTATTTCATCGGTTACTCGGCGTCGCCTACGGTCACCGAGCAGATGCTCACCAACATGTTCATCGGGAATCCCGTCGGCAATTACGACCGCATTCTCGATTTCTCCACCGCCGTCACCGGAATCAATTTCTTCGTTCCGACGGCGGACTTTCTCGACGATCCCCCGGACTTGCCGACCAGGCTCGTTCCCGAAGCGACGTTCACAGCGCCCATCTCTGACGGTTCTCTCGGAATCGGCAGCCTCAAAAGGAGTGCCCAGCAATGACAAACCTGCACCGCGACCTAGCACCCATTTCGGCAGCAGCCTGGGCCGAGATCGAAGAAGAGGCGAGCCGTACCTTCAAGCGTCACGTCGCCGGTCGTCGTGTCGTGGATGTGGAGGGACCGTCGGGTGACGATCTCGCGGCCATCCCACTCGGGCATCAGGTGCCGATCAATCCCTTGGCCGACGGCGTCATCGCACATGCTCGTCAGTCCCAGCCGATCATCGAACTGCGGGTCCCTTTCACCGTCAGCCGTCAGGCCATCGACGACGTCGAACGCGGCGCCAAGGACTCCGACTGGCAGCCCGTCAAGGACGCGGCCAAGCAGATCGCGTTCGCCGAGGACCGCGCCATCTTCGAGGGATACCCCGCAGCCAGCATCACCGGCGTGCGGGCCAGCGGTTCCAACCCGGAACTGAAGCTACCCATCGACGCCAAGGACTACCCGGAAGCCATCAGCCAGGCGATCACGTCGCTGCGCTTGGCCGGTGTCAACGGACCGTACTCACTGCTCCTGAATGCAGATGCGTTCACCGCGATCAACGAGACCTCCGATCACGGCTACCCCATCCGCGAGCACCTGCGACGCGTCCTCGACGGCGAGATCATCTGGGCCCCGGCCATCGACGGCGCTTTCCTGCTGTCGACGCGTGGCGGTGACTACGAATTGCACCTCGGCCAGGACCTGTCCATCGGCTATCTCTCGCACGATGCGAACTCCGTCGAGCTGTACTTCCAGGAATCGATGACGTTCCTCATGTACACCAGCGAAGCTGTTGTCTCACTTGCGTGAGACCTTTCGAAACCTCTGATACCAGGGTGGGCGAGGCAGTTCGCCGATGTCCTGGAGATGGGCGACAAAGGCCTGGGCATCCGCATGCGAAGACGACTTCGGTCGTCCGTCCGCCCACGCTGTGAACAACTGAAGATAACGATCGCCGAGAGTGTGGCGCACGACCGGAAGGTGGTGCGCCACTTCTCCTGCGCGCTTTCGGAGCAGCGCCGCCGAGACAACGGCGGCTTCGTCTTTGTCGAAGCCTTCGGGCAGTTCGCCACCCGCCACCAGTGCGCGAATCAGCGCCTCTTGACGCTCACCGAGCGTGCTCATGTGCGTGACCAATCGGTGCCCGCGGTGATGCGATCCAGACCAGCTGCGTCGGCGATGGCATCGAGCTCGTCGAGCAATTCCAGTGCCGGCGGATAGTTTCCGTCGCGCTCGAGCATGATGGCAGGATGGTGACCGGCGGCGGTGAACTGCGCAAGGAGTTCCAGCACGGCTTCGGGTACCGGATCGGTGTGCGTGTCGTGGTATTTGCCGTCGCTGATGCTGCCACCGGCGATGTGGCAGTATGCGATTCGCTCGAGTGGTAGCCGGCTCAGCTCGGCCCAGGGATCACGCCCGCGGTTGAGGGCATTGGCATAGACGTTCGCGATGTCGAGAACCAGCAGGGCTCCGGTGCGCTCGACGATCTCCGCGAGAAACTCCCCTTCGGTCAACTCGTCGTCCGGCCAGTCGAACAGGGCGGCAACGTTTTCGACGGCGAACGGCACCGGTAGACCGTCCTGAGTCCGGGTGATGTTGCGTACCAGGGCGTCGACGGCTTCGTAGGTGCGCGGAAGTGGGAGCAGGTGGCCGGCCTCGATGCCGCCTGCACGCACGAATGCGATGTGCTCGCTCGCCAAGGGGGCGCCCAGTAGCTGGGATGCACGCGCAAGGTGATCGATCCGTGCCTGATCTACCGCCTCGGCCCCGCCAAGTGAGAGCGAGATTCCGTGCGGGATCACCGGAACTCCGAGCGAGCCGAGGTGCGGCGGTATCTCGTTTCCGACGGATTCGGCAATGACTTCGCAGAATGCCAGGCCGTCGAGTTGCGCGATGATTCCGGAGACCTCGGGGCGCCAACCGATTCCCAGGCCGTGCAGGGTCATTCGAGTCACCTCCCGTGTGCAACTGCTAACGGCGACTATAGACGGATCAGCCGGGCAACCAGTTGGGTCCCGGACCGTTGCCTTCTTCGAAGATCAGCCACGTTTTGGTCGAGAGAACCCCGTCGAGTCCCTGGAGTTCTTCGAGAACGGTGTGGCGTAGTTCCTGGTTGTCCGGGGCACGGACCAGCACCAGAACGTCGAAGTCGCCGCCGAGGAGGGAGAAGTGCTCGACAAACGGCAGGGCCTTCAAGGACGCCGCCAGACCTCGCCACGAGTGCTGCCTGATCGAGAGTGCAACGTATGCCGAGGAGCCGAGTCCGGCCTTCTCGTGGGCGATCCGCGTCGTGAATCCGGTGATGATTCCGGCGTCCTCGAGCCTTTCGATGCGGACGTAGGCGTGAGCGCGGGATATGTGCGCCTTCTCGGCCAGTGCACGCATGGAGATGCGACTGTCTGCGACCAGCTCGGCGATGATGCGACGGTCGATCGCATCGAGAGCGTGCGGTTCGGTGGCCATCTGTCCATTCCTGGTTCGGTAGTCGAGTCGGTTGATGGACATATTGCTGCCCGAATCCTCATGATAGGCCGTTTGTCTTGAATCCTCGACGCTTGCTGCCATTACGTCGCCGAAGTGCGAATACTGATGGACACAACGTCTTCTGGAGGTAGAAGTGACACTTGTCGAACCCTTGGGGGAACTGCGGTATCAGAAGTTCCTGCCGGCCGATTCTGCGGTGCAGTACCTCGACCCTGCCGGAGAACTGACGCGCAGCGAGGCCCGCTACGCAAAACCGAGCGACGATCGCCTGATCGCGATGTATCGAAAGATGTTCCTGGGCAGGCGTTTCGACCAGCAGGCGACGGCGCTGACCAAACAGGGGCGCCTGGCCGTGTATCCGTCCTCGCGAGGGCAGGAGGCATGTCAGATCGCGGCAGCGATGAGTCTGGAGCCGAGTGACTGGCTCTTCCCCACCTACCGGGATTCGATGGCGTTGGCCGCCCGGGGTGTCGATCCGGTGCAGATTCTGAGCATGCTCGCCGGCGACTGGCACTGCGGATACGACCCGGTCGCACTGCGCAGTGCGCCGCAGTGCACCCCGCTGGCAACGCAATTGCTGCATGCAGCGGGGGTGGCCTACGGGGAGTCTCGACGGGGCTTGAACACCGTCGCCTTGGCGCTCTGTGGTGACGGGGCCACCAGTGAGGGTGATTTCCACGAAGCGCTGAACTTCGCCGCCGTCTTCAAAGCGCCGGTGATCTTTCTGGTGCAGAACAACGGATTTGCGATCAGCGTGCCGTTGTCACGTCAAAGTGCAGCACCGACGTTGGCGCATAAGGGCGTCGGCTACGGGATCGGCAGCGAGCAGGTCGACGGCAACGATCCCGTTGCGATGCTGGCCGTCATGGACGAGGCGGCACGCTTCGTCCGCAGCGGAAACGGACCGGTGATCGTCGAGGCACACACTTATCGCATCGACGCACATACCAATGCCGACGACGCCACCCGCTACCGCGACAGCGCCGAGGTGGAAGCCTGGCTCGGGCGAGATCCGTTGCCGCGTCTCGAAAAGTATCTGCGCGCAAACGATCTGATCGACGACGCGTTCGTGGAATCACTGACCGCAGAGGCAGAAGCAGAGGCCGCCACACTACGCGCCGGCATGAACGTCGACCGCCCGCACGATCCGCTCGATCTGTTCCGGTACGTCTTCGCCGAGCAGACACCGCAATTGCGTGAGCAACAAGCCCAACTCGAAACCGAACTTGCCGCCGAAGCCGCTGACACAGGGGGACACTGACCATGCCCATGCTCACGATGGCTCAGGCCCTCAACACCGCGCTACGCGACTCTCTGGCTGCGGACGACAACGTTGTCGTCTTCGGTGAGGACGTCGGCACCCTGGGCGGCGTTTTCCGCGTCACCGACGGCCTCACCCGCGACTTCGGCGACGACCGATGCTTCGACACTCCCCTCGCCGAGTCCGGCATCATCGGATTCGCAATCGGCATGGCCATGGCCGGTTTTCGTCCGGTCGTGGAAATGCAGTTCGACGCGTTTGCCTATCCGGCGTTCGAGCAGATCGCCTCCCATGTGGCGAAGATCCGCAACCGCACCAAGGGTGCGCTGTCGATTCCGATAGTCATTCGTGTTCCTTTTGCCGGCGGTATTGGCGGGGTGGAGCATCATTGTGATTCCAGTGAGGGCTACTACGCGCACACACCCGGACTGAAGGTTGTGGCGCCGTCCACGGTGGAAGATGCGTACTCGCTGCTACGTTCGGCAATCGAGGACCCCGACCCCGTGATCTTCCTCGAGCCCAAGAAGCTGTACTTCGCGCGAGCAGATGTCGAACTGACCGCACGTGAGCCGATCGGTCGCGCCGTCGTCCGTCGCCCCGGTCGTGACGCGACGCTCATCGCCTACGGTCCGTCCGTGGATGTTGCACTGAGGTCCGCCGAGGCCGCTGCAGCCGAGGGCCGGGACATCGAGGTGATCGACATCCGCTCGATAGTGCCGTTCGACGACGAGACGGTCACCGCATCGGTGCGAAAGACCGGACGCTGCATCGTTATCCAGGAAGCGCAGGGTTTTGCCGGTGTGGGTGCAGAAATTGCTGCCCGCGTGCAGGAACGGTGTTTCCACCATCTCCATGCCCCGGTGCTCCGGGTCAACGGCTTCGACATCCCCTACCCCGCTCCCAAGCTCGAGCGTCACCACCTGCCCAGCATCGACCGGGTCCTGGACGCCGTCGACCGTCTGCAGTGGAACGACGCCCCGGACACCCGTTGGGCGGTGACGGCATGAGCAATCAGGTTTTCATGCTCCCCGACCTCGGCGAAGGACTGGCGGAGGCCGACATCGCGGAGTGGCACGTCAAGGTAGGCGACGTGGTCACCATCGATCAGATCGTCGTCGAGGTGGAAACTGCGAAAGCTGCTGTGGATGTGCCCATCCCGTTCGCCGGGACCGTGATCGAACTACACGGCAAAGACGGAGACACCCTGAAGGTGGGCACACCGCTGATCACTGTGAGTGGTGGCGAGAGTGTCGACGCGGTCGTTTCGGCCAACCACGAGCGCTACCGCGAAGAGGAACGCGCCGGTTCGGGCAACGTCCTGATCGGCTACGGCACCAGCGAGGATGCACCTCTGCGCCGCCGCAGAGCGGCTCCGTCGGTACGCGTGATCTCACCAATCGTTCGTAAACTGGCCTTTGACAACGATATCGACCTGTCCTTGCTCTCCGGGTCGGGTGCCGGCGGGGTGATAACGCGTGCTGACGTCGAGGCCGGGTCGAACACCGGCCCGGAGACGGAAACGTCGCACGTGAGCGACCAACGCATCCCGATCAAGGGACTACGCAAGGTGGTGGCCGACAAGCTGTCCACCAGCCGCCGTGAGATCCCGGACGCAACAACCTGGGTTGACGTCGACGCCACCGAACTGTTGGCGGCGCGTGCCGTGATCAACAAGTCACTGCCCGATTCCGACAAGATCAGCCTGATGGCGCTCCTGGCTCGGCTGACCATCGCGGCGTTGGCGCAGTACCCCGAACTGAACTCGTCGGTCGATACTGCTCGAGGCGAGATCGTTCGACACGCCCGCACCCACCTGGGGATCGCCGCGCAGACACCGAAGGGATTGATGGTACCGGTCATTCGTAATGCCGATTCGCTGAGCACTGCCGAACTCGCACAGGCACTTCGGGTGACCACCGACCTTGCCCGCGACGGCAAGCTCGAACCCGCCCGCCTGACCGGCGGCACGTTCACGCTCAACAACTACGGGGTATTCGGGGTCGACGGATCGACTCCGATCATCAATCACCCCGAGGCGGCAATTCTGGGGATCGGACGCATCATCGACAAGCCGTGGGTCGTGAACGGCGAGTTGACCGTTCGTAAGGTCACTCAGATCTCGTTGAGCTTCGACCACCGCGTCTGTGACGGGGGCGAGGCCGGCGGATTCCTCAGGCTGTTCGGTGACTACATCGAGAACCCGATCCGCGTCCTGGGAAGGCTCTGATGACAACTGCAGAACCCCACAGCGACGTCGTGATCCTCGGTGGAGGATCGGGCGGCTATGCCTGCGCCATCCGCGCCGCTCAACTCGGATTGTCGGTCACGCTGATCGAAGCGGACAAGGTCGGCGGAACGTGCCTGCACCGCGGATGCATCCCGACCAAGGCACTGCTGCATTCCGCCGAGGTGGCCGATTCGGCACGCACCAGTGAGCAATTCGGTGTCCGGGCATCTTTTGCCGGCATCGACGTCGCGCAGGTGCACGACTACAAGAACGGGACAGTCGAGCGGCTGTACAGCGGTCTGCAAGGCTTGTTGGCGCAACACAAGATCACCATCGTCAACGGATACGGGACGTATGTCGGTGGGCGAAGCATCGACGTCGACGGAACCCGCTACACCGGAACATCACTCGTTCTGGCCACCGGCTCGTATCCGCGGGAACTCCCCGGCATCGAACTCGGCCGACGGATCGTCACCAGCGACCAGGCACTCGAACTCGACCGGGTGCCCACCAGCGCAACGGTACTCGGTGGCGGTGTCATCGGCGTCGAGTTCGCAAGCCTCTGGCGCTCGTTCGGCGCCGAAGTAACGATCGTCGAGGCACTCCCCCGACTGATCGCCGCCGAGGATCCGTGGTCGTCGAAGCAGCTGGAGCGGGCATACCGGAAACGTGGAATCGTCTGTAAGACAGACACAAAGGTCGATTTCGCGAAAGAAGCAGCCGATTCCGTCCGCATCGAACTAAGCGACGGAACGAAACTCGACACCGACCTACTGTTGGTCGCCGTCGGCCGCGGACCTCGCACGGACGGTGACGGTTTCGAAGAAAACGGAATCAGCCTCGACAAGGGATTTGTCGTCACCGACGAACGCCTCCGTACGTCCGTGGACGGTGTGTACGCGGTCGGCGACATCGTGCCCGGTCTTGCGTTGGCGCACCGAGGTTTCCAACAAGGAATCTTTGTGGCCGAACAGATTGCCGGCAAGGATCCGATACCGGTCGCCGAACACCTGATTCCTCGCGTGACGTACTCACATCCCGAAGTTGCATCGATCGGACTCGACGAAGAGGCGGCGCGCACGCAGTACGCCGACGTCTCCACCGTCATCTACGACCTGGCAGGTAACGGCAAGAGTCAGATCCTGCGAACTACCGGCGGAATCAAAGTGATTCGAAGCGGAACGAAAGGCCCTGTTGTCGGAGTTCACCTGGTGGGAGACCGCGTCGGCGAACTGATCGGTGAGGCGCAGTTGGCCGTTGCCTGGGAAGCACTTCCCGATGAAGTGGGGCGTTTCATCCACGCGCACCCCAGTCAGAACGAAGCGTTGGGCGAGGCCATGCTCGCACTCGCGGGAACACCACTGCACGCCCACAACTGACCCGGAGACAGAAAAGGAGATTCAATGAGTATCGACGACGAACTGCGCTGGGACGGTGAACTGACCGTCACACGCCATGATCGGGAGACCGGCACGACTTTCGTGATTCGAATCGACTCCACCCGTCTGGGACCGGCGTCGGGTGGCACGCGGGCCGCTCACTATCCCTCCATCGGTCACGCATTGGCGGACGCCGGGAAGCTGGCCGGCGCAATGACTTTGAAGATGGCGGTCTCCGATCTGCCGATGGGTGGCGGGAAGTCGGTAATAGCGCTACCTGCACCGCGCAATCAGATCGACGCCGCAACCTGGACCCGTATCCTCGACATCCACGCCGAGAACATCGACAAGCTCGAAGGAAACTACTGGACTGGTCCTGACGTCAACACCAACTCTTCCGACATGGATCAGCTCAGCCGCACCACCAAATACGTCTTCGGGCGTTCGGTCGGCAACGGTGGCGCCGGTTCCAGCGCGCACGCCACCGCTCTGGGTGTGTTCGAAGCGATGAAGGCCACGGCGCGTCGCCGAGGACTCGGAACACTCGACGGCCGAACGGTACTGGTACAGGGGCTCGGCGCCGTCGGCGGCGACGTCGTCCGTCTCGCAGCGCAGGTTGGCGCACGTCTGCTGGTTGCCGATACGGACCCGCAGCGCCTCGAGGCGGCTTCTCTCGCGGGGCACACGGTCGTTCCTGCCGGCGAGGTCCTCCGAACACCGTGTGACCTCTTTGCCCCCTGCGCGATGGGAGGCATCATTGATTCCGCAGCGGCTGCGTCGATTCCGACTATGGCCGTGGCGGGCGCAGCAAACAACATCTTGACCGATGCCGCTGCCGGTGAGGTTCTGCGAGACCGCGGGGTTCTCTGTGCCCCTGATTTCGTCGCGAACGCAGGCGGAGCCTTTCACCTCGTGGGGCGAGAAGTCTTGGGGTGGAACGAAGACGACGTCGTCGAACGAACCCGCGGGATCGGTCGAACCTTGGACGAGGTGTACTCGTTGAGCGAGGAACGTGGCATCACTACCGAGGCCGCAGCGCTTATGCTCGCCCGGGCGCGGCTATCCCCCGCATCCACCGCCGCCGCCACATCCGCCACCCCCGCTGCAGCTGCCGCCTCCCCCGTCTGAACCGCCACCGTCCGAACCCCCGCTACTTCCGCTGCCGTCGGCACCGATTCCGGCGGCGGAGGCCAAGGCGGGATTGATCATCAGCATCGCCGAACCGGCGAAGAGAGCAGCGGACATTCCCGCCAAACGCGGTCCGTAGGCGGAGAAGGCAGGCTTGTTGCGCGGGGACAGGTAGGCGTGTGCCGTGGTCAATTCCGAACGTGCCGCCTTGCCAGAGGTGGTTCGATCGAAGTTGAGCCCGAGCAGCGGGATGCTGAACCCGGTGACGAGTACGGCGAGAATCAGAAACTCGACGGGCTTGTCGTTGTGCAGTCCGAAAGCAATGCGGACGATACCCACGGCCACCAGGATCTTCAGCGGAACTGTGGAGAGAAAGATTGAACGCCTGGTGCTGTCGGAGGTCAGGTATCCCCGGTCCGCCAAAGAGTTTCGTAGGCGAGCTGTTTCCACCGTCATACGCTCGGCGAGTTGGCGCCGACGATGGGGTAGAGCCTGCTGGGCCAGGCGCTGGTACACGGTGAGGGTGTACCAGTCCAGGGTCTCGTCGCCAGGGCCCAACGGGCGCAGGACAGCGCCGTCGGTGGTGATCAGGTCAGCGCGACGCAGGATTGCCAATGATGCTGCGATGGCGCGTGACTCGCCGGTGAGCATTCCGACTTCCGGAGGCGTCAGTTGCTCGGCGGAATACCCGTGCTCGGTTGAGTACCCGTGCCGGCGTGCCCGGATCATCAGACGCCACCCCAGAGTGAGAACCATGAGCGTGGCCGAAACGGCTATGTAGCCGTAGAGGAAATCCTCGCTGGGGATCCCCCACGTGTCGGCTGCATGCGTGCTCATCCCCCACACCCCCCGCCGCCGCAACTGCTCCCACTGCCGCCACCGCCGTCCGAGCCGGATGAGGAGCCACAACTGTAGTAGCTCGAACTTCCGCCACCCGGGCTGTACGCGGCGCCCGCAGCTACCGCTCCCGCCAGCGCCGGATCGATCAGAACCAGAGCGCCCGCACCGAAGAGCGCCGCCGACAGCCCGGCGAGCGAGGGACCGTAGCTCGTGTACGCGGGCCGCAGTTTCGGTGAGAGGTACGAGTTTTCGTGCTTGAGGCGTCGAAGCTCGCTGTCTCCCAAAGCTGTCCGACGACGCTTGATGCGAAGAAGTGGAATCATCAGAGCGAGAACGATGATGGCGAGGAGCAGGAACCCGACCGGCTTACCGCCGGCGATTCCGGCGACGAGACGGACTACGCCGAGAGCAATGACCGCCACGATCGGAACGGTCCGAAGGGCAGCGGTCAGACCGTCCTGCTGGCGTTGCAAATATCCCTCGTCGATCAACGTCGTACGTAGTTGTGCGAGTGCGACGTTCAGCCGTCCCATCAGACGCACCTGCCGCAGCGGGACCTTTCCGTTGCCGAGCCGCTTGTGCACCGTACGGGTGAACCAGTCGAGACGATTCTTGTCCTCCGCAGTGAGTGCCAGCTTGGTCTTGCCTTCGGTGCTGATCAGCTCGGCGCTGCGCAGAATAGCCATCGACGCCAGCACCGCTTGGTAGTCACTGGTCAAGGCACCGATCTCGGGAGGAGTGAGCGGCCGACGGACAGCGTCGACGACCACCGGTGACCGGCGCGCAGTCATTCGGCTGTACAGCGAGAGTCCGATCGCGACGGCAGCCGCCACCAGGTACCACTGAAGGAAAGTCTGGCTGGGGATCCCCCATGTATCCGTATGATCATGCATCGCACACCACCTCTCGATGAACTCCTGAGACAAGTCCAGTCTCTTTGTCCGACAACTGATGTCAGTATCGGGCCAGTGCCCGGAAAAGCGATATCCGGATTGCCATCGTCACCATTCCGTTACCGCCGAACTGGGGATTTACCGGCCGGTAGGTCGAAGCACGATCTCCGTGGGGTGTGCGTCGGACGGTGTTTCGACGGCAGTGAGTACGGCACGCGCCACAGTGGAGGCTTTCAGGAAGCGCTCCGGGTCGTACTCGTCGCCCTCACCCGCGACGATGTCGCGCTGCATGTCGGTGTCGATCCGTCCGGGGTGAATGGAGGTGACCCGAAGTGCCGGCTCTTCCAGGCGCAACGCATCTCCGAAAGCGCGCAGGGCGAACTTGCTGGCCGCATACGAGCCCCAACCGGCGTTGGCGCGCAGTCCGGCACCCGAATTGATCAGCACGACGTGACCTCCAGCCGCACGAAGCGCGGGCAGGAGAACCCGCGTGAGTTCGGCGACGGCGATGACGTTTGCCTCGAGGGTGCGTCGCCACTGATCGACCGAGGATTCCTCGATGGTTCCGATGTCGGCCACGCCGGCGTTGTGTACCAGCACGTCGAGCGTCGTGATGGACGAGGCGGCGGCGGCGACGGCGTCGTAGTCCGTGAGGTCGAGGGGTAGGGGCGTCGATCCGGGCAGTTCGGCGCAGATCGGCTCGAGGGCCTGTGCGGATCGTGCACCGAGCAGCAGGTCGTGTGTCGGCGCCAGTTCGCGTGCGATGGCAGCTCCGAGGCCGCGACTGGAACCGGTGATCAAAGCAGTAGGACGCATGGTGCGAGCCTATCGAGTGAGGATTGTTCGGCCATACGAACTTGTGTATTTGTTTACCCACATATTAGAGTTCGACCATGACGACACGCGACGCGAAGAACTTCCGCCGCCTGGGAATTGCCGCCCTCGCCGCCCTGCTTCTGTCCAGCTGTTCTGCGGTGAGTTCTGGCTCCGACGACGACCGCCCGGTGGTGCTCACCACGTTCACCGTGCTGTCGGACATCGCCCAGAACGTTGCCGGCGATCATCTTCGCGTCGAGTCGATCACCAAGGCGGGGGCCGAAATTCACGGCTACGAGCCGACGCCCGGAGACATTCGGCGGGCGAGCGAAGCCGATCTGATCCTCGACAACGGCATGAACCTCGAGGCGTGGTTCGCGAAATTCGTCAACGGACTGGACGTGCCACACGTCGTGGTCAGCGACGGCGTCGAAGGCATTCCGATCGCCGGCGACGCGTATGCGGGCAAGCCCAATCCGCATGCATGGATGTCTCCGCTGAATACACAGATCTACGTCGACAACATGGTGACTGCTTTCAGCGACCTCGACCCGGACAACGCCTCGGCATTTGCGGAGAACGGCGCGAAGTACAAAGCGGAACTGCAAGCAGTGCAGGATGGCCTGGTCAGCGGCCTGGCGGCATTGCCCGCAGGTCAGCGCGCACTTGTCAGTTGCGAGGGTGCGTTCTCCTATCTGGCCAGGGACGCGGGACTCAGCGAGGCGTATATCTGGCCGGTCAATGCCGAGCAGCAGGCGACGCCGCAGCAGATTATCGCCGCGATCGACTTCGTCCGAGCCAATTCCGTTCCCGCCGTCTTCTGTGAGTCGACGGTCTCGGATGCCCCCATGCAGCAGGTTGTCGGGGCGACCGGTGCGAAGTTCGGCGGAACGCTGTACGTCGATTCGCTGTCCGAAGCCGACGGTCCCGTGCCCACCTACCTGGACATGATTCGCCACGACACCGACGTCATCCTCGGCGGTCTGACCGGCGGTAAATCATGAACGAAGCCATTCGCGTCGAAGACGTCAGTGTTCACTACGGCGAGGTCCACGCACTGGACCACGTCGATCTGACGTTGAACTCGGGTAGCGTCTGCGGACTGATCGGTATGAACGGTTCAGGAAAGTCGACTCTGTTCAAAGTGATCATGGGGATGATCAAGCCGGACAACGGTTCTGTCAGAATCGCCGGTCTCGACGCAGCCACTGCGCGCAAGAGCGGCCGCGTCGGATACGTGCCGCAGAGTGAAGACGTCGACTGGACCTTCCCGATCAGCGTCCGTGACGTCGTGATGATGGGCAGGTACGGCCACCTCGGATTCTTGCGACGTCCGCGGCGTGCAGATCGCGAGGCGGTGGCAGAGGCCCTCGAGCGGGTGGAACTCACCGAATTTGCGGATCGTCAGATCGGTCAGCTCTCGGGTGGTCAGAAGAAGCGCGCGTTCGTCGCACGCGGCATCGCGCAGGACGCGTCGATACTGTTGCTGGACGAGCCGTTTGCGGGCGTCGACAAGCGTTCCGAGGCAACGATTTCTACGCTGCTACGAGAGTTGGCTTCCGACGGCCGGTCGATCTTGGTCTCGACCCACGATCTCCACGCTGTGCCGAAACTCTGCGACGAGGCGGTACTGCTCATGCGCAAGGTCCTGGTGCATTCCGACCCGGACACCGTGCTGCAACCGGAAAACCTCGCCCTGGCTTTCGGTCTCGACGTGATGGACAGGACCTGATCGATGAACCTCGTAGAACTGCTACTTGATCCTCTCCAGTACGGATTCATGGTGCGAGCGTTGGCCGTTGCGGTTGTGGCAGCGGTTGTCTGCGCGGTGCTCAGTTGTTGGTTGGTGCTCATCGGGTGGTCGTTGATGGGCGACGCCGTCTCGCACGCCGTGCTGCCGGGTGTTGTCCTCGCTTACGTCGTCGGCGCACCATTTGCCATCGGGGCCTTGATCTTCGGGTTGATCGCCGTAGCGCTGATCGGACTGATCCGTAACACCAGTCGCGTCAAGGAAGACGCCGCGATCGGTATCGTCTTCACGACTCTCTTTGCGTTCGGTTTGGTTCTCATCTCGGTGACCCCCAGCCAGACCGATCTCAACCACATCATTTTCGGCAACCTGCTGGGGGTGAGCTCGTCCGATCTTCTGCAGGTCGCGATACTCGGCGCGTTGGCGTTGAGCATTCTGTTGATCAAGCGTCGTGATCTGACGTTGTTCGCCTTCGACCCGATCCATGCGAACGCGATAGGTCTTTCGCCCAAGCGCCTGGGTGCGCTGCTACTCGGCGTCCTCGCACTCACGTCCGTTGTGGCGTTGCAAGCCGTCGGCGTCGTGCTGGTGGTGGCGATGCTGATCATCCCCGGCGCGACGGCCTACCTCCTCACCGACAAGTTTTCGCGGATGCTGGTGATAGCTCCCGTCGTTTCCGCGATCTGCGCGATTACGGGTATCTACGTCAGCTACTACCTCGACACGGCTTCCGGGGGCATGGTTGTGATGACGCAGGGCATCGTATTCGCCCTGGTGTACCTGTTCAGCCCGTCGCAAGGGGTGATCGCGAAATGGACCTCGCAGCGGCGTAGGACCCGAGCGGAATACAGCGCCGCGGCGTACGAGCCTTCCTGATCGTTCGTCCAGTTAACAATCCGCTACCAAATCGGGTAGGTTCGTACGGGCATTCGTCACCACGAACATTCCGGCCGCAACGATGCCGGCTGCAAGACGATCGGTGGTGACGCCTTGAACACCGATGGGTTCTTCGATGACGCAGTTCCGAGCGCGACGCACGTGGCTGGTTCTCGGCGTCGTTGTCGCGGTCATCGCTCTCGCCGGATCCGGGCTGCTCAGCCCACGAACTTCGGTTCTGGTGGACGATATCGCCCAGCTCGTCGGCGGAGCCACCGCAACTGCGGTCTGTTGGTGGACATCGCGGCGCTATCACGGCGTCGAGCGTCGTTGGCGAACTCTGATGGCTCTGGGTATGGCCGGCTGGACTCTCGGGATGTTCTTCTGGGCGTTCTACCGCTCGGTTCTCCACGTTCCACTTCCGTCGCCGTCGATCGCGGATATCGGTTTCTTCATGTTCCCGGTGTTCGTCGTGCCGGCGCTTCTGTCGTTGGTGCGTCAGTCGCCCCGGCGTGAGGCGATCGGTCCGATCCATCTCTGGCTCGTGCTGACGCTCGACGGTCTTGTCGTTGTCGGTGGATTGTTCATCCTCACGTGGACGACCGCCTTGGGCGCCGTCGTTCATACCGGTCCGACGGGATCTCTCGGGTTTCTTGTCGCGGTGATGTATCCGATCACCGACTTCGTTCTGATCGCCATGGTCTTGCTGATGGTCATCGGACCGAAGGCCGTTGCCGAGATCCGTGAACCGCTGACGTTCCTCGGGTGCGGGTTGGTGATGCTCTCCCTTTCGGACAGCCTGTACGCGTACTTGGTGGCGATCGGCGCCGAGAGTATGCCGACCATCGCCGATGCCGGGTTCATCGCGGGGCCGCCGTTGATCGCCTTGGCGGCGCTGACGAAGCGAACCGAGCCTCGGAACCGCAACGCGCCACAGCAGTGGCAAAGCGATCGGACTCAGTTGCTGCTGCCGTATCTGTTGATCGCGGTGATCGCGACGATCGTGACTGTTCAGGCGCTGATTGTCGGCAACCTCGATGCCGTGGTCGTGATACTCGGCGTCGGCGTGTTGGTTCTCGCGCTGGTGCGCCAAATACTCACGCTCCTCGAGAACGACGCGCTCCTCCAACAGATCTCCGCTGCCCAGGACGAGCTGAGGTACCGAGCACATCACGACCCACTCACCGAGCTTGCAAACCGGGCCGCGTTCGACGAACACTTTTCGAGCGCCATCGATGACTATCGCCAGACGAACTCCGATTGGGTGCTGATGCTTGTCGATCTGGACGACTTCAAACAGATCAACGATCGATACGGGCACCCGGCCGGCGACCGGTTACTGGTTGCTCTCACAGCACGTCTGCGCGAAGCGGTTCCCGAGGGTGCGTTTGTCGCCCGATTCGGTGGCGACGAGTTCACAGTGCTCCTGCAGGGCACGATCGACGACGCCGTCGTCGTGGCTCGCCGGATCGTCGACGCGCTCAGGTCCGATCAGACGGCAGACACATCGGTGTCGGTGGGTGCGAGCGTTGGTGTCGCGCATTTCGAGTCCGCGCAGTTCGAGTTCGGGGACGAACCGCTCAGCGCGCACACTCTTCTTCGCCAGGCCGATGCGGCGATGTACGAGGCGAAGTGAAGTGGGAAGGGCGCTGTCGTTGTCTACGGCGACCGCCGCAAATGGTTATCGCCGTAGTAGTGCAAAAATCGTTGCCGGTGAACCCGATCCGGCTTTGTTGATCGCACCACCGACAAGGATGCTAGCCCCGGTGGTTGGCAGGGCGGCAAGATTGTTCAAGTTCTCCAGGCTGATTCGATGCTTGTCGTACAGGATTGTCGAGACGGGGTAGGTTTCGTCGTTTCCGAGGTCGGGACCGAACGTGTCGGTTCCCAATGCTCCGCGGGTGCCCAAACGGCCGGTGTCTATCAGCCACCGCGCCGCGTCCACCGAGAAGCCGGGCTGGTGGGTGACGCCCTCGGCATCGGAGTTGGCATATTCTTCGCTACCCCAGCGCGATTCCCATCCGGTCCAGAGAACTACGGCCGCTCCATCGGGGATCTTGCCGTTGCGCGTTTCCCATTCCTGCAGGTCCGCGACCGTGAGCGCATAGTCCGAATCGGCGGCAGCCTTGTCCCGGATGTCGATCTTCACTGCGGGGAGGAAGAGGTCCGCCGGATCGAGTTGGTCGGCTGTGAGGCCGCCTTCCTGGAAGTGTGCGGGTGCGCCCCAATGCGTGCCCGTGTGCTCACCTTCCTTGACGTACTGGAGGTAGTAGCCGTCGTCTGCGATGGTGGCCGCTGTGTCGAGAGTGAACTCGGGGTCGCCTGGAAAAACCGGTGTCGTCGCCGGGTCGTTCACGTGTGAGAGCGAAACAACCGACAACTGTTCGTTCAACGGGCTTGTTGCGTCTTGACTGCTTCCGGAACTGCTACCCATGTCGATCACCTGAGGTCCCGCTACCAGCGCCAGACCTGTGGCTGCGCGCTGAAGTAACTGCCGTCGTTTCATCGATCCCCCGCCAATTTGTCCGAATTGAGAGTGTTGCAATCACTTTCGCTCCTTGAACACTAGGACAGAACCTTAGGCTGCTGCGGACCATGACGACCACTCCACATCGCGGACAGCTATGACCTGTCCGTGCGGTCGGTGATCTACGTACTGCGGATACTTTGCGGCCAAAGCATCGATCGCGCTCTCGGACTCCTTGGTGCCGGGGTCGAGAACCTCCGCATGTCCGTCGACGCGGACCCACCAGAGCGCGGACCAGTCGTCGTCGTAATGATCGACCAGCAGGCTTGCGCGCCCCGTCTCGGTGATGTCCCGGAGCCTGCGAAGAGCGGTCGTGGTTTTCGGTTTGTGGTCGACACAGGAATAGACGGTGGCGCCGACCAAGACGAATACCAGCGGCACGATGTGCGGAACGCCGGCCGCATCTGCCGTTGCCAGGTGAGCCACCCGCGCGGCTTCAAATCGTGCTCTCGGGTCGTCCATATTCACAGCGTAAGGGGATCAAGGGTTGCCGCGAGCCGCTGCTGACGGAACAGTGGTCTCATGGAACCGGATGAAGCGCTTCGGGAGATCGCCTACTGGCTCGAACGATCACGCGCTGAAACGCACCGCGTCAAGGCCTATCGCCGAGCTGCGGAGGTCTTTTCAGGATTGTCCGACGAGCAGAAGGAGTCTCGCCGGAAAGCCGACAGTTGGAAGGCCCTCACCGGCATCGGGCCGAAGACTGCCACGATTATCGCTCAGTCGTACGACGGCATCCCCGAGTATCTCGAGGAACTGCGGGGGCAGGCTGAGCCCATCGGCGACAGCCCATTGCGACAAGCCCTCCGCGGCGACCTCCACACCCACTCCGACTGGTCCGATGGTGGAAGCCCCATCGAAGAGATGATGCGACGCGCAGCAGCACTCGGCCATGACTACTGCGCCCTCACCGACCATTCGCCTCGCCTCACAGTTGCCAACGGGCTGTCCGCGGAGCGCCTACGGTCTCAACTCGACGTGATAGCCGGGTTGAATGCCGAACTGGCTCCCTTCCGCATCCTCACGGGAATCGAGGTGGACATCCTCGAGGACGGTTCACTCGACCAGGATCCCGATCTGCTCGACGAACTCGACATCGTGGTGGCGAGCGTCCACTCCAAGCTGCGGTCCGAGCGTGAGGCGATGACCCGCAGAATGCTTGCTGCAGTGCAAAATCCGCGTGTCGATATTCTCGGACACTGCACCGGGCGTCTTGTCGAGGGTGCTCGCGGAACCCGGCCCGAGTCGCAGTTCGACGCGGAGAAAGTGTTCGAGGCCTGCCGCGAATCAGGCACAGCCGTTGAGATCAATTCCCGACCGGAGCGTCGTGACCCGCCTTCGCGTTTGATCGAGTTGGCCCGCGATCTCGATTGTCTTTTCTCCATCGACACTGACGCCCATGCCCCCGGTCAGTTGGCTTGGCAGGGCTACGGCTGTGACCGGGCCGAAAAGTGCGGCGTCGAAGCGGATCGGGTGATCAATACGTGGACCGCCGAAGATCTTCTGGAGTGGGCGGGCAATTGACGGTCTCGGCACGCGCGCTGCTGTTGGTGGCGTCGCTTTGCCTGGCCACCGCTTGTTCGGCTCCCTTCTGGCGAGATTCGGTGTACTTCACACCTCCTGAGGCTCGGGTGTTCGAGACTGCCGACTGTCTCGGAATTGAAGTCGCATGGGGCCTGTTCGGTGTCGATCTGTATTCGCGTCCGAAACACGAAATAGGGTATCCTCCATCTGATTTCGATCCAGTGGCAGTATTTCGTTGCGAAGTCGGCGAAGACGCCTCCGGAGCGCTAACCGTCGACATGGTTCGACTCGAAGGTGACGTAGCCGCCGTCAAGGATGCATATCGTGTCGACTCCAAACGCTTTCCCGACAATGTCGTTGCGAGTTGTGTCACAAGCGAACTGATTCCCGTCAAACTGTGGATGGTCAATAGTGCCGGACAAGTGATGTTTCCGGCCTGGCCGTCGAGTCCGTGCGGCTTTCAAGTCGGGCCTCTCGATTCGCTTCGATCTCTGCATGAAGTCGAACGTGTCCGAACTTCGTTGAGTCTTTCTCCGACGATGGCGAATTGCGATCGCTCGTCTGCCCTTCAATTCGACCGGACAGATGCCAGAGAAGTCGACAAGGCGCGCGAGCAGTTCGAGAGAGGCGAAGTCTATGACCCGCTCGACAATGAGCTGGCTACGCCTGTCGCTGATGCTGCAGGACTATCCGTGTGCCGGCATGAATCTCAGACAGACGTGGACGTTATTCGCCTGTCCGAAGCGGAGAGTCGAGACGTGGTTGCCGCCATAGCCGATGCTCCTATAGCTCCGCCTTGTGATCAGATCGCGACAGCGACAGCATCATCAACCCTCCTACGGGTTGACGGTTCGGGTGGTACTCCTGTGAGCGTGGAGTTGGATGGATGTCGCCGTGCCGCCCTTTCCGGCTATCGAAGCACGCCGGAATGGGTCACCGAGGCGTTTGCTCGGTGACCTCCGGGTTCAGAGTCGTGTGGTGGAGCGGCGGGGTTTCTGGTCGGGGTCGATGCCTGGCGGTGGGATGAACCAGGGCAGGTGATCGGTGCCCATTCGGATTTCCCATTGTCCGGTGAATTCGGGTTTTCGGTGCATCAGGGTGTGGTGGGTTCGGCAGAGCAGGACCAGGTTGTCCATGACGGTTGGTCCTCCTTTGGCCCAGTGTTTGATGTGGTGTGCGTCGGTCCAGGCGGGGACGCAGTCGCAGCCGGGGAAGGCGCAGCCTTTGTCGCGGGCGATCAGGGCGGTGCGTTGTGCTGCGGTGACAAGCCTTTTGAGTGGGGTGACGTCGAGTGGGGCGCCGTTTCCGTCGAGGAGGACGCTGGAGAGCATGCAGTCGCAGGCGATCATGCGGGTGCGGCCGACGCTCAGTGGTCCCATCCAGGGCATGTGGCCGACATCGAGATCGTGAAAGTCGAGATCGTGAAAGTCGAGATCGTGAAAGTCGAGATCGTGAAAGTCGAGATCGAGCATACCGGGATCGTCGTCCTCGGACGGGGCAGGTGTTGAGCCATCACTCGTTGTGGCGCATTCACGGTGGTAGGCCAGGTCTTTGGCGTTGATGTGCACGTTCAGGTGTGGGCGTTGGCCGCCGTCGATGCCGGTGGCAGCGTTGTCGAGGTAGCGCCGGATGAGTTCTGCCATGGCGTCTGCGTTGCGTGTGGCGGCGGGTCGTTTGTCGGGTGTGCCGTCTTCGGCGGGGGTGGGCATGGAGAGGTTGGAGAGGGCGGAGAGAAGCATTTCGCCGGTCACTCCGTCGAAATCGCCTCGGACGGCGACTCTTCCGTTGAGGGTGGGGGAGATGCGCAGTTCGTTGCGGTCGGTGTCTTCGCTTGGTGGTGGGTCGTCGGATTCGAACATGTGCTCGAGGACGCTGATGGCGTAGCGCAGTTTGACGGTGGTTGCTTCGGTTCCGGATGCTGCGGCGAGGAGTGTGTCGCGGCAGTACGGTAGTGCGGCGTCGGGCATTGCCTTGGGTGGGGATTCGCAGAACGCCACGATCAGTGCTGCGTGCTCGAAAGTGAGGTCACCGGCATCGAATTGGTCTTCGATCTCGGGAAACGACCGTAGCGCTTTGCCCAGGGCTGCGATTCTTCTGCCGGTGGAGATCTGCAGCATGGTGTGGTTCGCGAGCCATTGTCCGGTGCCGCGGTAGCAGAGTACTTGTTCGTCCGGGTTCAACGTCAGGGTGTCGACGGCGGCCACTCGAATGGCTTCCAGTCGAAGGATTTCCGCTGACGCGGTGATGGCGATCTCGCGGACGTCGCTGGGGTGAAGCCGCCACAATCGTCCGCGCACACCCACGGCGGAGTTGTTGACCACGTCGGTGACGGCATCTTCGGTGATGTTGATCGTCATGAGAACCCCCCGTTCTACCTTCCATCATACTCGAACATACTTTCGAGTCAAGGGCGTTTTCGGGAAGGTGAGGTGGGCCCGGCCGTCGTGATTCTGTTGTTCGAGAGCAGATTCCGTCGCTAGAGCATCAGCGCCGGATCTGTAGTCAGTTCGATGTTCAGCCACGGTTCGTAGGGGAGATCGGCGAGGCTGGTGGCGAACGAGCGTCGTACTGCGTCTTCACCGTCGATGTCCCAGCTGTGTGGCGCGACCATGAACGTCGCTTCGACATACAGCTTGCGACCCACCTTGCTCATGGTGAGAGTCGGTTCGTCCAAGCCGAATTCGTCGCGGACGACGGCGATGGCATCGTGCACGCGGGCCTGAACGTTTTCGCCGGGAGCACCTTCGAGGAGTTCGATCAGTGCGGTTCGCAGAAGTGCGTACGGTTGCGGGACCAGCATCGCGCAGCCGAGGAGGACCAAGACGGAGTCGACATATCGGTCGGCGTCGGAGAAATCGGTGCGGCCCAGGATCATTGCGACGACAGCACCGACTGCGACCAGCGCGCTGAAGGCAGTCGACGCTCCCCATTGCCTGGCTTCGGCGACGAGCAGATCAGATGTGCGGTCGACTTGTCCGACGTAGCGCCAGATGATGATCGACACCACTGCGCTGACAGCGCCGTATGCCACCAGAGACCCCGCGGTGACGTCGGCTCCGCCCGCGAGGATGACACGAACTGCCTCGACTGCGGCGTAGGCGAGCGTCGCCAGTAGTGCCATGCCCTGGACAGCGATGACGACCGGGATCAATGCCTCCTTTCCGAACGGGAAGCGTGCGGTGGGGCCCGAGTCGGCTATCCGCGAGACCCGCAGTGAGATCGCCGTCAACACCATTCCGATGAGGGCGTACACACCGTCGAGCAGGATCACCTGGGACTGCGAGATCCAGCCCCAGAATGCGGCGAGCACAGCCAACGCCGTTGCGACCACGAGCGAGTACCGCAGGGCCATGCGTTCGTGGGTAGCGCTGTCTTCCTTGGTGCCCATGAATTCCAAACCGCCTGTCCGTTTCGATATTCCTTCACGTAGGAATACCAGCAACGACGCGCAGGCACGGGATCAGTGGACCAATTGCGCTGCCAGATCGAGAAAGTCCTCGGCGTTGATGTCGAACTCGTCGGAGAAGGACACATCGGGATTGCCCCTGGCTCCGAATTCGAGTGGTCGAGCTATGAAGGCTGTGCGGAATCCGAGAGCTTTGGCCGCCCGGATGTCATATTTGTGACTGGCAACCATCATGATCTCGGCCGGGTCGTACCCGAGATATCGAGCAGCCAGGTGGTAGATCTTCGGATCCGGTTTGAAGACGCCGGCCATTTCGGCAGTGAAGACGGCATGCCATGGCAGATTTCCGTGCCGGGAGATGCTGACCTCGGCATTCACGTCGGCGTTGGACAAGGCAGCGATTGTGTACTGCTGGCGCAGGGTTGTCAGGCCGGCGACAGTGTCGGGCCACGGGTCCAGGAATTTCCAGGCGGTGGTGAGTTCTTCCTGTTCGGCATAGGAAAGTTCGATGCTCTCGCGGGCCAACAGCTTGCGCAGAGCCTCGCGGTACACCGAATGTACTGTCACCCATTCGCCTGTGGAGTCGTCGGCCTCGGAGGTGTTCGCGAAGTACTCAGCGCGCCAGAGATTGACGAATCTTGGCCAGTCCACGTCGGCGTCGGTGATTCGACGGGCCTCTCGGCACAGTGTGCTGTGAAAATCGGTCGCTGTGCCCTGGACGTCGAACAGCAGTGCTTTGATCTTCTCGCGCACTAGGCCTCCACTCCGAGATCACCTGACGGACTTCCTTCATTATTGCGGCTGCAGCGCCGGATTCGTGCTCGGTGAGCGCAAAGGCTCGACGCGTCGCAAAATAGACATCTATGGCCGACCGCGGATTTACCCCGACTCAGCTCGCCGCCCGAGCTGCCTACTTGCTGCGCGGAAACGACCTGGGCACGATGACCAGCGCTGCCCCGAAGCTGTATCCCCACATGTGGAGCTGGGACGCCGCGTTCGTGGCGGTAGGTCTGGCGCCGCTCAGCGTCGAACGGGCGGTAGTAGAGCTCGATACCTTGCTCTCGGCTCAGTGGAAGAACGGAATGATTCCGCACATCGTGTTCGCGAACGGTGTCGACGGCTACTTCCCCGGCCCGACGCGGTGGGATGTCAATGCGTTGGCAGCGCATGCTCCTTTGGGTACCGCTACATCGGGAATCACCCAACCCCCCGTTCACGCGATCGCGGTGCAGCGGATTCTCGATCATTCGCGTCGGCACGGACGTACGACGCGTGCGGTCGCGGAAGAGTTCCTCGACCGGCGCTGGAGCGATCTGGTTCGGTGGCACCGGTGGTTGGCGGAGGCCCGCGATCTCGACGGCAACGGCCGTATCGCGCTCTATCACGGGTGGGAATCTGGGATGGACAACTCTCCGCGGTGGGATCTGGCGTACGCGAATGTTGTTGCGGGACAAGTTCCTGCGTATCAGCGTGCTGATCTCGCTGTGGTGACGGACCTGTCTCAGCGGCCCACGGATAACGAATACGACCGCTACCTTTGGCTTCTCGAAGAGATGAAGGCCGTGCGGTACGAGGATTCTCAACTCGCCACTGCCATGAGTTTTGCCGTCGAGGACGTGTTTGTCAGTGCGGTTTTCTCGATGGCATGCGACGTCTTGGCAACTATCGGTGAGGAGCATTCGCGGCCGAACTCCGACGTCCGTGATCTGCGCGGTTGGGCAGATCGATTCCGGCAGGGCGTGATTGCCACCACCGATGAACGATCAGGTGCAGCAAAGGATTTCGATCTTCGCACCGGGCGATGGGTTCATACCGAGACCATCGCGATGTTTGCGCCGTTGCTGTGCGGCGGCCTGAGCCGCGATGCCGAGCGCGCTCTGTTGCGCACTTTCGAGGGGCCCAAATTCTGTGGTCACCCGGACATGCGGTTTGCTGTCCCACCGTCGACGTCTCCGGTTTCCGGCGATTTCCGTCCTCGGGAGTATTGGCGTGGCCCGGTGTGGCCGGTGATCACGTGGTTGTTCTCGTGGGTGTTCGCGCGTCGGGGGTGGGCCGAGAGATCGCACGTCTTACGTTCGGAGGGGTTGCGGCAGGCCAGCGATGGCAGTTTTGCCGAATACTACGAGCCTTTCACCGGTGAGCCGCTGGGCAGTATGCAACAGTCGTGGACCGCTGCGGCTGTTCTCGATTGGCTCGGTTGAGTGAACATTCCCTGAATTAGGGGACAAAACGGACTAGTCGACCTTAGTCTCGGGAAATGGTCGAGCGACGGATCGTCAGGACACTGGGCAAGCTCACCCCGATCGCGATGGCAGCTGCCATCGCGATCACGGCACCTGGCCTCGCCGCTGCCGACGCTCCCCGCGGCCCGGACGTCTCTTCGTGGCAGCACGTGGACGGAACCGGAATCGACTGGTTCCAGGTCAAGGCGTCAGGGCACGAGTTCGCGATGGTCAAGGCCACCGAGTCGCTCAACTACGTCAATCCGTACTTCATCCAGGATTGCCTGGTCATGCGTGCTGCCGGCGTCTCGCGCGGGGCCTACCACTACGCAGACGTTCGCCAGTCCCCCGAAGCCCAGGCCGCCTTCTATTCGGCGATCGTCCTGGGTATCAACGGACCTGGTGACCTCCCGCCCGTTCTGGATCTCGAGGACGCGAAGGGACTGCCCGCCGGGCAGGTCATCGACTGGACTCATCGCTACTTGAATACAGTCCAGGCACTTACCGGGCGGCAGCCCATCATTTACACGTATCCCAACTTCTGGCGTACTCAGATGGCCAACACCACCGAGTTCAACCACTACCCGCTGTGGATCGCCGATTACAACGGGCAGAACGCACCGGGGCCGCTACCCGGCGGTTGGTCCAACTGGACTTTCTGGCAGTACACCAGCACCGGACGCATCCCCGGAATCACCGGAAACACTGATATCAACGTCTACAGCGGAGCCCAGGGCGATTTCGATCGCTACGCCAACAGTGTGGGGTTCGGCAGCAGCTAGTTTGCGGCGGGGCCCTTGGCTCCGTGGTGCCCGGTTCGGGCCCTTTCGCCCTCGATGCATTTGCCTCGAGGCACGCGGAAGGGCCCTATTTGGCACTCTTGTGACGCTTGGCTGGTTAGTCCGGTTGTTGCTCGTCAGTTACGAGAATTCTGCCGGGCGGTAGCCACGGTCGCTGAACTTTCGACTAGCTGAGCAGGATCAGAAAATAGCTATGGCAGAAAATGAGCAGAACTGCTCTGCCTGAAAAGCTACAAAACGGACTTGAAGTTGGGTTTGAATCGAAGGCGGCCGCCCGGTTTCGGGCGAAGTTGGTGCCTCGCAATCCAATTATCGGAGCCTCGGGATGCTTCGTTACCGGCAGCAGTCGCTGGGTGTGGTCTGGATCAATTCGATCAATTTCGACGGACTCGCACGCGTGATCGGACTCCATGCAGGACGGGGTTTCCGAACGTCGTTCGAGGGTCTGTGGCGCATCCAACAGGCCTTATCCATATTGGGCATTTGTCCAGATTCCATATCTTCTTCGAGGTTGGTCGTCACCCGATCTGGTCAGCGGAAACGTTGAATGTCATCGCCTTCGCCGCGGTGCCGCACTCCGAGGGCTGAATTGTCCGCTCGGACAACACTGCTCCTCGAAGCTTGTCCGATCTACGAACAAAAACGTCGATCGGTCTGCTTTGTCCGACTTTCGATGGGCAAGCTCCCGGTTATCTGTTATCTTGTTCCTGATAACTGGAAGGTTGCTCTCGATTTGCGCGGATTTCGAGGGTCAAGGTCCTGTTCAGGGCGGCTCTTCCAACACGCAGGTGTTTCCGAAGAGGAGCTCGAATGACAGGACCGGCAACAGCGTCCGGTGTGAGGTCGATCAGCCGAAAACAGGCGCATCGACCCGAACCAACCGATCAACCGGGAGTTCGCGCCAGCGCTCTCGCATCTCCGTCCATCGAACATCGATCAGGCACATCCTGGGGAGTAAGAAATGCCTAACGACATACCGCCGACAAGGTCGGCCATATTCACCGCAGGGCTCCCGCCCTGGGTGCGAGCGTGGACGGTGGTATGGACCGCCATCGCGATGATTCTCGGTATCTCCGGCGCGACGGCAGTGGTTGCGTCAGCGCAGCCGGCCGCGACGCTCGGCGGCCCCGTTCAGGCTCAGGCGCCGGCTCGCGCCGCTGTTCTTCCGGATGAACAGCCTGCAAAAGGCTGCGCATTCAGCGCCCCCGGCGCCGGTCCGTTCTCGCAGAACATCTGCTGGATCGATATGTCGACGCTCGATGCGGCAACGGCTGCTTCTGCGGCAGGGCAGTCGATGGAAATCCAGCTCACCGACGGTTACAAGATCAACTTCAAGGCCTTCCTCACTGACTCGGTTGCAGGAAAGAATCACCAGGGGATCGAAACGAAGGCATTTCCCACGTTGCACTATGCAGCGTTGGGAACTTCCGCGTACACGGGTGTGCCGACGACGATCAAGCCGGCGATCTACCAAACCTCAGCCACCGCTGGTCAGTCCGGTGGAACAGTCTCGCTGAAGAACATCGTGATGACGGGGCCGAATGGCGCCGTCAACAACTACGGGCTCGTAGCAGCCGACGCTGAGTCGACAGACGCGAATATCAATACTACGAACGACCGTGAATTCCTCACTTTCAATTCGGACAAGCCTCTACGGCAGATCGCACGTACCGTCGGTGACGACAGTGATCCTGCCTACCCCGGAATTCGGGCCTGTGACGGTGGGCTGACGGGTATGCCAGCCAATACCGTCCGATGCGATTCGTGGAACAACGTCAATGGCCAGGGGCGCACGCCCGGAACGCTGGTCGTTGCATCGACTGCTCCGACAAGTTTCGCAGCCACTTTCGGAAATACCGTTCAGGCGACCTCGCGTCAGGGCCTGGCGTTCGGTGTGCTGCTGTCGAAGGTCAAGATCGACAAGGACCTCACGCGCGTCACCCCCGGTGACGATTTCACTATCGGCATGAGCACCGGACACCACGCTGATGCAGGCGCCGCTGCAGCAACCGAGATCAAGAGCACCACGACCGGTGCGACTGATACGACGGCATCGACTGGCTGGCGGACGCTCCTCGCAGATACCACGCCCACCCCTGTCACGTTCTGGGAGAAGCCAACTACCTCGGCGACCAAGACCGCGAACTATGCGACATCGTGGGATTGCCAGGTAAACGGCGTGACCCAGGCCCTCAGGGTCGGTGACGTTGCGCAGGCAGCACTTACACCGGGTGACAACGTGTATTGCAAGGTCAAGAACACCCCGGTTCTCGTGAAGAAGTCGTCGTCACCACCTACCGGTGAGACGGTCAATATCGGCCAATCAATCACCTACACTCTGAATTTCGAGAATCCGGGCACTGCGCCGGCAACGATCGACTACACGGACTACCTCGCCGACGTCATTGATGACGGAACAGTTGCGGTCGGTGCTGCAACCGGCGGACTCACCGCCGCATTGAACGGCGCCGACAAGATCAAGGTCGGCGGCACGTTGCCGGCCGGCGGCAAGGGGACAGTCACATACACCGTCACTGTCAAAGACGGCGGCAACAAAGTTCTGAACAACTATCTGGTTCCGGGGACTACAACTCCCCCCACAACATGTGATCCTGCAACCAATCTCTGCACGACGCATCCCATGCCTGGTTTCACGCTGACCAAGACGGCTGATCCGGTTTCCGGTTCGACGGTTCAGGCCGGCGACACCATTACGTACACCGTCACCGGTGCCAACACCGGCAAGACGGCCCTGACTCCCGCGACGATCAAAGACGATCTGAGTGCGGTTCTCAACAATGCTGCTGTCGTACCGGGCTCGCTGAAGGCGACCATCGACGGTGCTCCTGTTGCTGCTCCGACTCTGTCGGGCAGCACTTTGTCGTGGTCCGCGAATCTCCCGGCCGGTAAGTCTGTTGTTCTGACATACCAGGTGAAGGTCAATGCCGGCGTTGTCGCGGGAACGGTTCTGAACAACAAAGTCACCGGTACAGCGAAGCCGCCGACCGGTCCGGACATCACTCCTCCTCCGGTGGAAACGAATCACTCGGTTCCAGGTTTTACGCTGGCGAAGACTGCCGATCCGATCTCCGGTTCGACGGTTCAGGCCGGCGAGTCGATCAAGTACACCGTCACCGGCACCAACACCGGCAAGACGAAGCTTGATCCGGTACAGATCAATGACGATCTGGGTGCGGTCCTCAATAATGCTGCTGTCGTTCCTGGTTCGCTGAAGGCGACCATTGACGGAGCTTCCGTGGCTGTTCCGACTTTGTCGGGTACGACGCTCTCGTGGACTGGCGTTCTCGAAGCCGGCAAGTCGGTTGTCCTGACCTACGAGGTGAAGGTCAACGACGGTGTCGCTGCGGGTACGGTCTTGAACAACAAGGTCACGGGTACTGCGAAGCCGCCGACCGGTCCGGATATCACTCCGCCGCCGGTTGAGACGAATCACTCGGTTCCCGGTTTCACTGTCGCGAAGACTGCGGATCCTGCGTCGGGTACCGGCGTCAATGCTGGTCAGACGATCACGTATACGGTGACCGGTACGAACACCGGTAAGACGACGCTCAATCCTGTTGTGTTGACTGATGATTTATCGAAGGTTCTCGACAACGCGACGTTGGTGGACGGTTCGCTGAAGGCGACAGTCGACGGTGCTGCTGCCGCTGCTCCGACGCTCTCGGGGACGGCGCTCTCGTGGACTGGTGTTCTGGAGCCGGGTAAGTCTGTTGTTCTGACCTATCAGGTGAAGATCAATGCCGGTGTTGCCGGTGGCACGTTGATCAACAACAAGGTCACCGGTACTGCGAAGCCGCCGACGGGTCCGGAGATCACTCCTCCGCCGGTGACGACGGAGCATCCGGTTCTGTCTCCGAAGATTGCTGTGGTGAAGTCTTCTGATCCGGTGTCGGGTTCGAATGTTGTTGCCGGTCAGGACATCAAGTACACGCTTACGTTCTCGAACACCGGTAACGGTGCGGGTGAGGTGGCGTACTTCGATGATTTGCGTCAGGTTGTGGACAAGGGTGCATTGAGTGGTTTGACTGCTGATGCTCCGTTGGTTGCGACGATGGTCGGCGGCGATGGTTTCTCGGTGACGGGAACCTTGGCGGCCGGCGAGAGCAAGTCGGTGACGTATTCGGTGAAGGTCAATGCCGATGTGGTCGGTGGGGTGTTCGTGAACAACTTCGTTGTTCCGGGGACGACTCCGCCGGTTGATCCTCCGGAGGTGTGTGATCCGGCGACGCAACTGTGCACGACGCATCCGGTGAAGGTTCCGGGGTTCACGGTCGCGAAGGCTGCCGATCCTGCGTCGGGTACCAATGTTGCTGCTGGTCAGACGATCACGTACACCGTGACCGGTACGAACACGGGTAACACGACCCTTGATCCGGTGGTGTTGACCGATGATCTGTCGAAGGTTCTCGACAACGCGACGTTGGTGGACGGTTCGCTCAAGGCGACAGTCGACGGTGTCGACGCGACTGCTCCGACCCTGTCGGGTACGACGCTCTCGTGGACCGGTGGATTGGAAGCTGGTAAGTCGGTTGTTCTGACCTACCAGGTCAAGGTCAATGCCGGTGTTGCCGGTGGCACGTTGATCAACAACAAGGTCACCGGTACTGCGAAGCCGCCGACGGGTCCGGAGATCACTCCTCCGCCGGTGACGACCGAACACCCGGTGAAGGTTCCGGGGTTCACGGTCGCGAAGGCTGCGGATCCGGTGTCGGGTACCAATGTTGCTGCTGGTCAGACGATCACGTACACGGTGACCGGTTCCAACACGGGTAACACGACTCTTGATCCGGTGGTGTTGACCGATGATCTGTCGAAGGTTCTCGACAACGCGGTGTTGGTGGACGGTTCGCTCAAGGCAACGGTCGACGGTGTCGACGCGACTGCTCCGACCCTGTCGGGTACGACGCTCTCGTGGACTGGTGGATTGGAAGCTGGTAAGTCGGTTGTTCTGACCTACCAGGTCAAGGTCAATGCCGGTGTTGCCGGTGGCACGTTGATCAACAACAAGGTCACCGGTACTGCGAAGCCGCCGACGGGTCCGGAGATCACTCCTCCGCCGGTGACGACGGAGCATCCGGTTCTGTCTCCGAAGATTGCTGTGGTGAAGTCTTCTGATCCGGTGTCGGGTTCGAATGTTGTTGCCGGTCAGGACATCAAGTACACGCTTACGTTCTCGAACACCGGTAACGGTGCGGGTGAGGTCGCGCACTTCGATGATCTGCGTGGTCTGCTCGATGATGCTGATCTGGTTGCGGGCAGCTTGAGTGCTGATGCTCCGTTGACTGCTGCGATGGTCGGCACGGATGGTTTCTCGGTGACGGGATCCCTTGCGGCCGGTGAGAGCAAGACGGTGACGTACACCGTCACGGTCAAGGCTGATGCCGATCGCGTTGCGGCGAATGCCGACAACACGGTGCTCAACTTCGTTGTTCCGGGGACGACTCCGCCGGTTGATCCTCCGGAGGTGTGTGATCCGGCGACGCAGCTGTGCACGACGCATCCGGTGAAGGTTCCGGGGTTCACGGTCGCGAAGGCTGCCGATCCTGCGTCGGGTACCAATGTTGCTGCTGGTCAGACGATCACGTACACCGTGACCGGTTCCAACACGGGTAACACGACTCTTGATCCGGTGGTGTTGACCGATGATCTGTCGAAGGTTCTCGACAACGCGACGTTGGTGGACGGTTCGCTGAAGGCGACTGTTGACGGTGTCGACGGTGCTGCTCCGACCCTGTCGGGCACCACGCTCACCTGGACCGGTGCATTGGAAGCCGGTAAGTCGGTTGTCCTGACCTACCAGGTGAAGATCAACGATGGTGTTGCCGGCGGGGTTCTGATCAACAACAAGGTCACTGGTACTGCGAAGCCGCCGACGGGTCCGGAGATCACTCCTCCGCCGGTGACGACCGAGCATCCGGTGGATGGCACACCCGCGATCGAGGTACTGAAGTCCTCTGTTCCGTCCACCACGAACCGTGTGGTTGGCGGCCAGGAGATCACGTACACGCTCACGTTCAAGAATGTGGGCACCGCGGATGGTGAGGTCAGCTTCTACGACGATCTCACCGACGTTCTCGACGATGCAGTAATGACGAAGGATCCGGCTACCACTTCCACGCTGGTTGTTTCGGGTGTCGTCGACAACGTCTTCACGGTCACCGGAAAGCTGGCCAAGGGCGAGACCGCGACAGTGACGTACACCGTCAAGGTCAATCCTGAGATCGGAACGTTGTCAGGTCCCGGATTCACTCCGGGTGTCCTGAACAACTACCTGGTGGTTGGTGGCGAGAACCCGCCAGTGGACTGTGTCCCGGGCGACGCTCTCTGCACCGAACACCCGATAGACCCGCCGGAGACCACCACTACGGTGCCGCCGACGACCACCACGACGCCGCCGGTCACGACGGAGCCCTGTGTTCCTCCGACGACGACCACGCGGATGGTTCCGACGACAACGGTTGCGACGACGACGGCTAGCGCGATCACTGCCGGTGACGCTGATGTGACCGGTACGGAGGAATCCACCACCGCGGAGGAGACCACCACAGAGGAGACCACGACAGAAGAAGTTGTCGCGGAAGAGATTGTGGATCCGTGTGGCGTGACGACAACGACGCCGCCGACGACAACGCCGCCGGTCACGACAGTTCCGCCGACCACGACGGTTCCGAACACGACGGTGCCGGTTACACCGACGATCATCATTCCCCCGATCGTCGTTGTGCCTCCGATCGTCGTACCGCCGACGGTTCCGGGTCAGCCGAAGCCGCCGACAGCAAACCCGGGTCAGCCGGGTCAGCCGAAGCCGTCTGCTCCTCAGGGCGGGACGATCAACTCGGGTGGTGGCGCTGGTGAGAGTGGCGTGAACACCGGGTTGCTCGCAGCAGGTGGATTGGTTCTGCTGCTGGCGCTGGGAACGGGTGTTGTTCTCCTGACGCGTAAGCGTCGCGAGGACGGTGACAACTGATTCTCTTGAGAATCTGAGGTAAACGACGTGGGGCAGATCGCAGAGTATGCGATCTGCCCCACAGTCGTTTTCGTGTGTGTTACGAGCCGAGCCGAGATCCGTCCTTCTTCCAGGCTGCAACTACCGACGGGCGAGGCTGGGAAGAACCACCGTCGGGCCAATGGGATGCGGGGCTTTCGATGCTGGCGTCGTCGGTCTCGCCGGGGTGCTGGACGCAGACGATGACGCGCTTCTCGTCCACGATGGGGCCGCAGGTTTCGGCGCCGACGGGAACGGTGAGGAACTGCTTTGTCTCACCGCGGTTTTCGCCTTCGAGGACAACGCTGAACAGCCCGTCGTTGGACTTGAGTGCGTTGCCGTCGGTGGAGATCCACAGATTGCCGTGCGGGTCGAAGGCAAGGTTGTCCGGGCATGAGATGGGGCTGACCTTGCTCTTGTCGAACCCGCCGAAGTAAGTATCGGCTGTGGCCGGATCTCCGCAGACGAGAAGAAGATTCCAGCCGAAGGTGGTGCCGGCGTGGTCGTCGGTGATTTCGAGGACCTGGCCGTTCTTGTTGTTGTTCCTCGGGTTCGCCTCGTCGGCCGCGGCGCCACCGTCGACTCCGCGCTTGGTGTTGTTGGTCAGTGCGACGTAAACCTTGCCGCTCTTCGGGTTTGCCTCGAAGTCCTCGGGGCGATCCATCTTCGTTGCCCCGACCTTGTCACCGGCCTGGCGGGTGAAGACGGCGACCTCTTCGGCGCTCATACCGTCTACCAGCGATTCGCCCTTGCCGTCTTCGCCGGTGCGCAGGATGGCTACCCACTCGCCGGTTCCGTCGAACTTGCCGTCCGACGGAAGTTTGCCGCTGCCGTCGATCTCGCCGGCGGAGTTTCCGCTGAGCTTTGCGACGTACAGTGTTCCGGCGTCGAGCAGAGTCATGTTGTGGCGCATGGCTGCTTGACTCTTGCCGTCCTGCATCTTTCGGCTGGAGACGAACTTGTACATGTAGTCGAAGCGCTCGTCGTCGCCGCTGTAGGCGACGACGGTGCCGTCCGCCGTGATGTAAATGGTGGCGGCTTCGTGCTTGAAACGTCCGAGCGCTGTGTGCTTGATCGGAGTCGACGACGGATCCCAGGGATCGATCTCGACGACGTATCCGAATCGGTTGACCTCGTTGGGTTCTGCGACCAGATCGAACCGCTTGTCGAAGCGTTCCCACTTGCGCTCGGAAGCGGCACCGGCAAGACCGTAGCGCTTCAGCCGTGCTGCCACCGTGGGATCGGTGACACCCTCGGCGTTCGCGAAGTACTGGTTGAAGTTCTCTTCGCCGGAAAGCACTGTGCCCCAAGGGGTGACGCCGCCGGCGCAATTGTTGAGGGTGCCGAGCACTTTGGTTCCCGTGGGATCGGCACTCGTCTTGAGGAAGTCGCTACCTGCAGCGGGGCCGGTCACGACAAATTCCGTGGTTCCGGTGATGCGGCGGTTGTTCGATCCGATCTCCGGTACCAGCTTGCCGTTGTCGGATTCGCCCTTGACCTGCACGACCGACAGTCCGTGGCTGGCGAGGCCGATCTTGAACTGCTCCTCGGTCGGGTTCTCCGCATCGTAGCCGCGGAACATCGCCGGCTCGGTGGAGTATTCGTGATTGACCACGAGTAGGTAGGTGTTGGGCTGCCCGTCGACCGGGAGCAATCCGGCGAAGTCGTTGTTGAATCCGAACTGCAGTTCCTGCGCTGCCGCAGTCTGCTTGTCGAAGTCGAAAGCCGGGGCGCCGGCGAGAACGGCGTCACCCCAGCGAATCACGACGGCTTGATCGTATCCGTCAGGGACGGTGACCTTGTCTTCCTTGTTGGGCGCGACGGCGCCGAAGTTCGTCCCCGCTGGTGTCGATCCGCTGCTGCTGCCGCTCGTCGATCCGGTTCCCGGTTCGGCACTTGCGGATTCGTCCGAACAGGCAACGAGGGCGCTGCCCGCTCCCACCGCGAGGACTGCCATGCCGCTGCCCCGGAGCAAGCCGCGACGACTCAGCGCTGTGCGTGCGATGTCGCGGAAGTACTCGCCGCCCGAGGTGTTGGGGACCTCGTGAGAGCACGCGTTTCCGCACTTGTACTGGCAGGTGATCGACGCGCGCGCAGACACGCCGTCGTGTTTGACGAACAAGGCCAAAGGCTTGATAGCCACCGTGAACTCCCGAGATTCGATGTACGGACTTCGGGAACCGTAGAAGCTCTAAGCAAGGGTAAAGGAACGTAAAAATGAACGGCAAAACAACGAGGTGACCCTTACCCGCGGTTTACGACGCGTCCCCGCGGGGACGTCGCATGACATTTGTCATCGCTGATCCGTGACGGTGTCACCGCAGGTGATGACGCAGTGCACTGTTTTCGGCTCTGACTTCCGGCGAAGCTTGGATGCATGAGAGAACCACATGAGGGAAGCCTCCTGACGGACCTGATGGACATCGGACCCGCACCCACGATGGGCCGCGAACTTGTTGTGATCGTCGTGAATATTGCGATCATCGGAGTGCTGTTCGCGATCATCGGCTCCAATCCCGTGTTCTGGATTCTTGTTGCCGCTCTCGCTGTCTATGCGGGTATCCGATTCGTGATCGGACTGCGCGGCTGGAACCGAGCGGAGGCGCAGCGATGAAGGGCGATCCCGTGATCGACGTAGTCGGAATGTCGCGGCGTTACGGCTCCGGTAAGGAGGCGTTCGATGCTGTTCGCAATCTGGATCTGAGTGTTCAGGAAGGCGAGCTGTTCGGCCTCCTCGGAACCAATGGTGCCGGCAAGACGTCCACTCTCGAAGTGATTCAGGGTCTTTCACGATCCAGTGCCGGAACGGTGCGCGTTCTGGGCATGGATCCGGTGCGCAACCGCAAGCAGATTCGCCCGTCGCTTGGCATCATGCTCCAGAAGGGTGGCTTGCCCCAAGACCTGACTGCTCGTGAGAGTTTGGCGATGTGGGCCGGAACCTGCTCGAATCCGCTGCCCGTGGACGAGGTGCTCGAGCGCGTGGACATGCGTGACCGTGGTGATACCCGCGTGAAGTTCCTCTCGGGAGGTGAGGCGCGGCGACTGGATCTGGCGTGCGCGATCATCGGCCGGCCACTCGTCCTGTTTCTCGACGAGCCGACTACTGGTTTGGATCCCGAAAGTCGACGTAACACTTGGCAATTGATCGCTGACTTGAAAGCGTCGGGCGTCACCATCATGTTGACGACGCATTACCTGGACGAAGCCGAGTCCCTGTGCGACCAGTTGGCGATCATGCACCGAGGATCGGTGGTGCGCAGCGGAACCGTGGCGGACGTCGTTGCGGATCATCCCGCTCAGATCAAACTGCACCGTCCCGGTCTTCCGCTCCCGGCCCTGGCCGGCGCCGAGGTACGCGTCGAAAACGATCTGGTGGTGATCACCACTCGCACAGTGCAGGAGACGCTGACGGAACTGCTGCTGTGGGGACAGCACAACAACATCCTGCTGACCGGACTGGATGCCCGCGCGGCATCCCTGGAGACCGTATTCCTCTCCATTGCAGACCAATTCGATCATCACGCAACTCTCGAAGGAGCGTCGGCATGAACCGCATAGCAACCCTGTCTCGTTCGGAGTTTACGCTCCTGGGACGAAATCGACTGTTGCTCTTCAACGCAATCGTCCTCCCGTTGATCTTTCCCGTGGGGATGCTGTACCTGTCGCGCGATGGCGGGTTGTCCGACAAGTCGGTGTCGGCAGGCCTCGAGGTGTTTGCACTCTTCCTGCTCGTGTTCGTGGTCTTCTACAACCTCCTGTCGGTGTACGCGACGCGTCGTGACGAGTTGGTTCTCAAGCGACTACGGACAGGGGAATGCAGCGACGCCGAGATCCTCGCGGGCCCGGCAGTGCCGTCGTGGGTTCTCACCGGCCTGTTGACGGTGGTGATCGGAATCGCCGTGATGGTTCTGGGCGGTAGTGCTCCGGTCAATCCGGTCCTGGTGCTGGTCGCGGTGATCGGCGGCGCCGCGCTCTTCACGGCGCTGGCGTTGATCACTTCGGCTGTAACGCGAAATGCAGAGGCGGCGCAGATCACCTGCATGCCGATTCTGATTCTGGCGACGGCAGGTATGTCTTCGATCAGGAATGTCGTGCCGGACAACGTTGCTCGCATTCTCGATTTCACTCCGCTGGCCGCGGTAGTCGACCTTCTCAATCTCGGATGGCTGGGGCGGACCACTGGCGAACTGGCTGATCTGGGCGATGCGCCCGGTGCGGCAGCGGGATTTGTCGACACCTTCGGTTCGGCTGCGCAACCGTTGTTGGTCATGCTGGCGTGGATCGTCGGTTCGGTTCTGATCGCGAACGTCCACTTCCGCTGGGAACCGCGTTCGTAGAACTCTGAGAAGCGTTCGTAGAACTCTGAGAAGGTAGTGGGCATGATCGCGCAGAACTTCGGACGCTGGAATCCGAGACGGACGTGGCGAACCGCGTCGAACGTCGACAAGGTTCGCCTCTACACGCGGCAATCGTTCATCATGGTCGCAGTGGTTTTCGGTGGCTTCGGTGCGGTCACCGAGGTCGTTGCGGATCGGTACCTGTCGGGTGTCTTCCTCGGAATCAGTGCCGTTGCGTGCGTCATCGCCGTGTCTCGGATGCCTGATCTGGGCGGAGTCGTGGCCAAGCCCGTCCAGATTCCTCTTGCCGTGATGACGTTGTCGGCGTTCTGCTCGGCGGGAATTGCCTTGGGAAGCAATGGCGAGAACGGCCCGTACTTCTGGCTGGCGGCAATCCTTGTCGTGCCCCTTGCGGGGTTGACGTCGTTGCGCTGGCTGATCGTGGGCTCGGTGGCCGCCGGGGTTGTACTGGGACTGCTTGCGGGTCCGGAAAGCGGCGTGTCCGTCGGAATCGTCGCCGCCTTCATGGGGCTGACCGTCTACATGTCGGTGTGGCTGCTGCGGATGGTCACCGAATTGGACGAGGCACGCGGAGCCGCTGCCGCTCTGTCCGTCGCCGAGGAACGGTTGCGATTTTCACGCGATCTCCATGACGTCGTCGGGCGGGCACTGTCTGCAATTGCGGTGAAAAGTGAACTTGCAGCTACTCTTTCACGGCGCGGCGACGATCGTGCCGCCGCGCAGATGGACGAAGTACGCGAACTTGCGCAAGATTCACTCGACGAAGCGCGCGAGTTGGTTCGGGGATACCGGTCCATCGCCTTGGCGTCCGAGCTGGCCGGTGCGCAGTCTCTGCTCGAGGCCGCCGGAATCTCCACTGCGATACGTGGATCGGCAGATCAGCTGCCGGTGGAACTGGCCGAAGCTGCCGCCTGGGTCGTCCGTGAAGGCGTCACCAACATTCTCCGGCACTCCAGTGCCGAGAATTGCAGCATCGAAGTGTTCGCGGACGGCGTCGTGATCGCCAACGACGGCGCACGGATCGCAGAGCCGAACAACGGAACCGGCCTGAACGGATTGCGCGAGCGCGTCGGCGCCGTCGGAGGAATTGTCGAAACCGTGCAGGACGAAGATCGCTTCACCCTCACCGCCCACTTTCCGTCCCGAACGAAGGAGTCTCGGTGACCGAGCCGATCAAGGTACTGCTGGCCGACGACGAGAACCTGATCCGCTCGGCTCTGGCCATGATGTTGTCGCTCGAGGACGACATCGTTGTCGTCGCGGAAGCCGAATCCGGCGAGGATGCCGTGGTCGCTGCTGCAAAACATCAACCTGACGTAGCCGTGCTCGACCTTCAAATGGCAGGTATCGACGGCATCGAGACGGCGCAACAGATTGCGCAGACGGTCTCGGGGTGCGTCTCGATCATCGTGACGAGCCACGGGCGTCCCGGGTATCTGAAGAAGGCACTGTCAGCAGGCGTCCGAGGATTTCTGCCGAAGACGACGCCTGCGGCGACGCTCGCCGAGGTGGTCCGCAGCGTCCACGCGGGCGGGCGGTACGTCGATCCGTCGTTGGCTGCCGAGGCAATCGGCGCCGGCGACTCACCGCTTACTCCGCGCGAAGCGGACGTACTCGAGTACGCGGCCGACGGAGCATCCATCGAGCAGATCGCTTCCCGGGCACACCTGTCTGCGGGTACCACCCGAAACTATCTGTCGTCAGCTGTCACCAAACTCGGTGCAGCCAATCGGCACGAAGCCGCAGTGATCGCCCGCCGGCAGGGGTGGATTTAGGGCCTTCGGCCCCGTGCGCCTTTCTGGTTGCGGGCACTACCAAAAAGGCGCACAGGGCCGAAGGCCCCGCAATGTCGAGAATCCCCGACTTGCTTCGTCCCTGTAGTGAAGTGCGACCAGAATGGGTGGCACCGACACAGAGGAGATTCACGATGGCCAAGTACTTGCTGCTCAAGCACTACCGCGGCGCTCCGGCTGCAGTCAACGACGTGCCGATGGACCAGTGGACGCCGGACGAGATCACTGCCCACGTGAAGTACATGCAGGACTTCGCGGATCGGCTCGAGAAGGCGGGCGAGTTCGTCGACGGTCAGGCTCTCGCTCCTGAGGGCACCTTTGTCCGATACGACGGTGAGGGTCGCCCCCCGGTCACCGACGGTCCGTTCGCGGAAACCAAGGACCTCATTGCCGGCTGGATGGTGATCGACGTCGACAACTACGACCGTGCCGTCCAATTGGCCGGCGAGCTCTCGGCCGCGCCCGGCGCAGGCGGGAAGCCGATTCACGAATGGCTCGAACTGCGCCCGTTCCTGACCGAGCCGCCGACCATCACGGACTGAAACCTGTCATGGACGACGCCCTGCTTCGGAGTCTGACTCCGAGCGTGCTCGGCATCCTCGTCCGCCGCGGAGCAGATTTCGCGTCGGCCGAGGACGCCGTGCAGGACGCTCTGCTCGAGGCGGTCAGGGTCTGGCCGGACAACCCGCCGCGGGACCCGAAGGGCTGGCTGGTCACGGTGGCCTGGCGGCGGTTCCTCGACGGGATCCGTTCGGATGCGGCTCGCCGTAAGCGGGAGTTTCTGGCTGACGAGCAGCCAGGCGAGCGGCCGGTCAGCGGGTCGGTGCCGGGCGTGGACGACACACTCCAGCTCTACTTTCTGTGCGCGCACCCGTCGTTGACGCCGTCGTCCGCCGTCGCACTCACGCTGCGCGCTGTCGGCGGGCTGACCACCCGCCAGATTGCGCAGGCCTACCTGGTGCCCGAGGCGACTATGGCTCAGCGCATCAGCCGAGCCAAGCGCACGGTCTCCGGCGTCCGGTTCGAGCAACCCGGCGATGTCGCCACCGTCCTGCGTGTCCTTTATCTGGTCTTCAACGAGGGGTACTCCGGCGACGTCGACCTGGCTGCCGAGGCCATCCGGCTCACCCGGCAGTTGGCGGCCGCGATCGATCACCCCGAAGTCGCAGGGTTGCTCGCACTGATGCTGCTCCATCACGCTCGTCGAGCCGCGCGAACTGCCGCGGACGGCAGTCTGGTTCCGCTAGCCGAGCAGGATCGCAGCCGGTGGGACACCGATTCGATTGCCGAAGGAGTCGCAATCCTCCAGTCAGCTCTCGCCCGCGACCGGCTCGGTGAGTTCCAGGCCCAGGCCGCCATTGCCGCACTCCATGCCGACGCTTTCACAGCAGACGAGACCGATTGGGTGCAGATCGTGGAGTGGTACGACGAACTCGCAGCCCTGACCGACAGCCCGATCGTCCGGCTCAACCGAGCGGTGGCGGTCGGCGAGGCGGACGGGCCACGCGCCGGATTGGCAGCTCTTGCAGCGCTGGACGATTCACTTCCACGCCATGCCGCAGTCGAGGCCTATCTGCGTGAACGCGACGGAGACCTGGAGTCGGCGGCGAGGTTGTATGCCGATGCAGCGCACAAGGCATCCAACCTCGCCGAACGCGACCATCTGATGCTTCAGGCGTCGAGGATCAACGCCCGTCGATCCCCTGCAAGCGCCCCTGAGTCAGAGAACCTGTGAGAGGAACGCCTGCAGTCGATCTGTTTCGGGATCGTCGAAAAGCTGTTCCGGAGTACCGGTTTCGACAACGGCGCCGCGATCCATGAACAGCACCTTGTCGGAAACGGAACGCGCGAAACCCATTTCGTGCGTCACGACGACCATGGTCATGCCGGACTTCGCGAGATCGGCCATCAATGCCAGAACACCCTTGACCAGTTCGGGGTCGAGAGCTGACGTCGCCTCGTCGAAGAACATGACCTCGGGCTTCATCGCCAGGGCGCGGGCAATGGCGACGCGCTGCTGCTGACCACCCGAAAGGTTGCCGGGCCGCGAGTCGGCCTTCTCCCTGAGCCCCACCAGATCCAGCTGCTCGAGCGCGAGCGCCCGAGCTTGCTCCTTCGACAAACCCTTGAGCTTGTTCGGCCCGAGTGCGATGTTCTCGGCGACGGTCTTGTGTGGGAACAGGTTGAAGTGCTGGAACACCATGCCGATCCGCTGGCGTAGCTCGTCGGGGTTGTCCTTCAGGACGGACTTCCCGTCGAGCAGCACGTCACCCTGCTCGGGCTCGTGCAGACGGTTCAGCACGCGCAGGAGCGTCGACTTGCCCGAACCGGAGGGCCCGATGACGGTGACGGTGTTTCCGGCGTCGACGTGCAGGTTGACGCCGCGAAGCACCTTGTTGGTGCCGAAGGACAGATGCAGGTCCTTGCCGGTGAGCGATACGGACTTCAGTTCAGAGCTGGTGGTCATGTCCTCAGCCCCTTTCCACGACGATGGCCTGCTCGAGCGGATCCAACGTGCCTGAAGTGTCGGCGCGTCCGGTCCGGAGTCGGTTGTCGATGTAGTTGACGAGGTGCGTCAGCGGGATGGTCAGAGCAAGGTAGAACAAGCCTGCCGCAACGAGCGGGGACAGGCTGCCGGTCTGGGCGTTGAGATCACGTCCGACGGCAAAGAGTTCCCGCTGGGTGACGAGGAGACCGAGGAAGTAGATCAGCGACGAGTCCTTGATCAGCGAGATGAACTGGTTCATCAACGCCGGCAGAACGCGTCGTACACCCTGCGGGATGACGACCAGCGACATGGACTTTCGGTAGCTGAAACCGAGGGCACGTGAAGCCTCGAGCTGCCCGGACTCGACGCTCTGGATTCCGGATCTGAAGATCTCACCGATGTATGCCGACGCGAGCAGTGACAGCGCTGCGACACCGAGCCAGTACGGATTGCTACCGGTGATTCCCTTGACGATCGGTCCGACGCCGAGCCCGATGATCAAGATGATGACGACTGCGGGCAGGCCACGGAAGATGTCGGTGTAGACGCGGGCCGGCCAGCGCAGCCAACGGGTGCGCGAGATACCGGCGACAGCGAGCAGCATGCCGAGGATCGTGCCGATGATGCCGGACGCGAGCGCAAGGATCAGGGTGTTGGGAAGACCGGTCTTGAGGAGATCGGGGAATGCCTTCTTGTACAGATCCCAGTCGAAGAACGTGTCCTTGAGCTGTTCGAGCGTCGACTTCGGTTGGTACGACGCGGTATCGCCACCGTCGCCGTTTGCTGCGTTTTCCGCGGCAATGGCTGCGAAGTCGGGCAGTTCCGGAGTGGCCGCGGCCTTGGATCCGGGCTTCCAGCCTTCAGGGAGTTGGCGCGGTACCCAGTCGGCGTACAGCTGAGACCAGGTTCCGTCGTCGATGACTGCGTCGAGGCCGGAGTTGAGGGCGTCGATCAGCGGCTGGTTTTCCTTGTTCACCGCCCAGCCGACGAAGTTGTTGACCGAGAAGGTGTTCTGGATGATCGAGGTCGGATCACCGGGAGCGATTGCACCTTCGGCCTGCTGAGACGGAGCTACCCAGGCGTCGATCTGTCCGGACTTGAGGTTCGCGTACGCCGTGGCGTAGTCGGGAAACTTCACGGGATCGAGCTTGAGCGTGTTCACGACGTAGTCGTCCTGCACGGTTCCCTGTACGACGCCGATGCGCTTTGATGCGTCCAGGTCTCCGAAGCCGGTGATCGGGCTGCCGTTAGGCACGACGAGGGAGAAGTATCCGAAGTCGTAACCGTTGGTGAAGCCGACGGTGTTGCGACGGTCGTCCGTGGTGGTGATGGACGACGAGCCGACGTCGAAGCGTCGACCGGCAACCTGGGCGAGAAGCCCGGCGAACTCGGTGCCGACGAACTCGACCTTCAGGCCCAGCTTGTCCGCGACGGCCTTCAACAGCTCGTTGTCGTATCCGGTGTACTGATTCTCGGAGTTGACGCAGATGCTCGGGGGCGCGTCACCGAGCGTGCCGACCGTGATGACCCCGGGTTTGATCAGATTCAGCTTCGAGGTGTCGATCTGATCGACCGGGGTGACGGTGGCCGTGGTGTAGCGGTCTTCGGCGCCCGCACCCGCTGCCGCGTCCAGATTGGTGGGCGCCGCGGTTGCAGCTCCCACTCCTGGAGGTGCACACAGGTCTGTGGGGGCTGCCGACGAATCCGAGCCACTCGAGCACGATGACAGAGTCAGCGCCAGGAGGGCAGTGAGGAGCAGTGCCACCACCAGGCGGATCTTCGCTGCGACGGAAGAAAACATGCGTGCAGCGTAAACCTAAGGGTAGCCATTTCTCCGTGTAGAACTGTTGACAGTTTTCGGACAAGGGGCCGTTGCGCTGCGGGCATGCCTTCAAATCAGCGTGATTTTAAGTATCGCCAGGTCGGGGAATCTCGTGCCGAAGAGATCGGCGTCAGCGGACGGGTGCGAGTTCGACGCCCGACGGAGGTACCAGGCGACGCAGCGTTCCGTCGAAGCCGGTGACGTAGAGCGCCCAGCCGTCGCCGTCCTGTCCTATACGCACTGAACTCGGCCCGTTCCACCCATTCGACAGACCCGAAGCGACGACGCAGGAAGTGCCGGTTTCAGGGTGTACGCGATAGATCGAGCCTTCGACGTGAGCAGCGGCGTAGAGCATTCCATCCTGCGACATGGTCAGATCGTCGAGTCCGGGTATCAGGCTCGGGACCGTCGCTACAACTGTCCACGCGTCAGGGGTATCCAAGGGCACTCGAATGATCTGACCGGTGAACAGGTCATCGGTGTACACGGCTCGATGATCCGGACTGAGCGCGAGTCCCTCCGAACGCGGCACTGTCGACCAATTGGGAACGACGGCTCCGGAGTCGTGCAGATAGCGCGAGACGCCCTTTGGCGGACCTCCTTCTGTTCCGACCCACGTGGTCAGCAGATCGCCGTCGGGAAGCCGGAGCAGGCCGTTGCCCGCGAAGTCGACGGGTGCGGACAGCTGATCCGTCGAGGTGTCCAGGTGCCACAGCTTGCCGTCCTGTCTGGTGAGGAAGGACAGCCTCGAACCGTCGAGTTGCAAACCGCCAGGGGCAGCCATGTCGTCGAGGACAGTTCGTACCTGTCCTGCGGCGTCGACGTGATAGATCTTCGACTCGCCGGAGAGGTAGAACCCGCCGTTGTCATCGGGCTCGAGGTTTTCGAGCTGTTCCAACCCTTGCGCTACGGTTTCGACCCGCCACTCGCCGCACATCGGCGCGACTGTCCAGGTGGCCCCCGCCGGCGTAGCTGCGGCCACGGTCCCGGCTGCGATCGCCGCGACGATCAACAACGCCCGAGTTCGGTTGCGTGATACCCCCATTGCGCACAACTTACGGCAAACCGGACCAATATCAAACGGTCCGGTCGGTATAGCCGACGCCCAGAGGGTCGCTCCAGGTGGTCCACACGTCTGGCCCGAGTTCGATCTCGGCTGTGGTGAGTAGACACGCGTCGAGTTCTCGGTGCAGTCGAGACGGGTCGATGGCTTGGCCGATGAAGACGAGTTCTTGTCGGCAGTCTCCGACGGGTTCTTCCCACTTGTCGAGGATTCCGTCACGACGGTAATCGTCGGCCGGCCACTCGTCACGGGGTAGAAACTTCCACCAACGGCCGACGTATCCGTGGCGAATGAGATGACCGGCCTGAGAAATACTCCCGATCTCGGTGAACCGGCCGGCATTCCAGTAGTAGCCCTTGGCCCGAAGTAACTTTCCGTTGGTCCACTCGCTGCTGAGGAAATCATGCAGCCGTTGGGGGTGGAAGGGTGCGCGCTCGCGGTACACCACCGAACTGATTCCGTACTCTTCGGTTTCGGGGATGTGTTCACCTTGGAGTTCTTGTAACCATCCGGGGGCCTGTGCAGCCTTTTCGAGCGAGAACAAACCGGTGTCGAGAATCGTGTCGAGTGGGATGCGACCGAGCGTCATCGGAACTATCGCAGCGGATGCGTTCAAAGAGCGCAGGACTGCGGTCAATTCGACCAGGTGCTGGTGCGAGACGAGATCGGCCTTGCTCACCAGGATGACGTCGGCAAATTCGATCTGATCGACAAGCAGATCCGCGATGTCTCGTTCGTCTTCCGGGGCATCGGCTTCGACGCGGCCCCCAGCCGTGTAGTCGCGCAGAAAACTGTGGCCGTCGACGACGGTGACCATGGTGTCGAGTCGGGCGACGTCGGCGAGGGCGTGGCCGTCGGTATCGATGAATGTGAACGTCTCTGCGACGGGAAGCGGTTCGGAGATGCCCGAAGATTCGATGAGTAGGTAGTCGAATCGGCCATCGGCGGCCAAGGCACTGATCTCGGAAAGAAGATCCTCTCGCAGAGTGCAGCAGATGCAGCCGTTGGTCATCTCGACCAGTTTCTCCTCGGAGCGACTGAGCGAGATCTCACGCTCGACTTCTGCACTGTCGATGTTGATTTCGCTCATGTCGTTGACGATCACCGCGACCCGCCGACCCTCTCGATTTCGCAGGATCTCGTTGAGTAGTGTCGTCTTCCCGGCGCCCAGGAAACCTGACAGCACCGTGACCGGAAGTCGTGTGTCGACCATGATTTCCAGTGTCCTTCCGAATGAGAGAATTGCTGTGATCAGGCGGCGGTCACGCGAAACGCTGTGATCGCGTGACCGCCGCCCGGAATGTTGGACGATCAGGCCGCAGGCTCGAGGTAACCCTCGAAAAGGTCGACTACGACGCTGCCGCCGTCGGTGTCGCTACCGAACAATTCCTCGGCGGCGAACTTCACGTGGTACGTCGGTCCTTCGCCGGCGTCGTTGCGCCCGTGGCCGATTGCGTCGGGAAACGGCCACTTCTCGGTAGTCCGATGAGAGATGGTTCCCACTCGTCCGCGGCAGTACGCAGGCATTCGAATATGCCCCGGAACGTACTCGTCGCGCACGCGTACTCGCTGACCGACTTCGAAGGTGGTCGTCTCGACGGGTGCCGGACGCCCTTCGGATTCGCTTGGCCGCGACAGTGGGAACGGTCCCCCTGCAAGGCTTTCGAGTTCTTCCTGCGTCAGGATTCCCTTTTCGACCATCAGTGTCGCGACGCCGATGACGTACCTCTCGTAGTACGGGGTCATCATGTAGTGGCGTGGTTCCATCCGCTCGACGACGTATCGAACTTCGTCGACGCTGAATGCCCCGAGTTCGGCGACACCGGCGAACATCAGGCTGTACGGCAGGTGTTCCCACTCGGCGTGGAAGGTGGGGCCGATGTCGGCGTTGACGGTATGCGGGACTTTGCCGAAGCCTTGAACTCCGGCAAGATCGTGTACTCCATCCATGGTGTGCTTCTTTCTTGTCGGGGTGATCAGACGGTGGGGACCTGCGGGACTGCGACGCCGATCAGGCAGTCCTTGGTGACGATCTCTTGAAGCTGTTCCTGGCTCCAGCCTTCGGTGCCTGCGGGACGTTGCGGGAGAACCATGTAGCGAGTTTCGGCGGTGGTGTCGTAGACGCGGATCTCGACGTCCGACGCGATCTCGGTTCCCATCTCGGAGAGAACCTTCCGTGGCTCACGCACCACTCGCGCACGGTATTCGAAACTCTTGTACCAGGTAGGGGGCAGGCCGAGAATGGGCCACGCGGTGCATGAACACAACGAGCACACGATCACGTTCTTGAGGGTCGGGGTGTCTTCGACTGCCACGATGTACTCGCCCTGGGGGCCCAGATATCCGTACTGGGCAACCGCGGCGGTACCGTCGGTGAGAAGCAACTGCCGGAACTCGGGGTCGGTCCACGCCCGCGCGACCAATTCCGCTCCGCGCCTTGGACTGAAGTCCTCCTCGAAGGTCTTCTTCCATCCCTCGACGTAACCGTCGGGTACCAATCCCTTACCGTCGAGTGCGCGGAACAGGGCCCACGCCCGGTCGGAGACCGGCGCCTGGGCCGGTGCGGCGTTCTCCGTTGTGTGGTCGATCGTTACTGACATCTGGTTCACCTTTTCTATGCGGGCTGATCATGTGTGAATCGGTGGAATTTGTTGTGCAAGTGCGGATACAGAACTAGGTGAGGCTGAGTTGTGGTGCAGAGTCGGAGATGTGGTCGGCAGGCGTCGGAAACGCGCCGCGAAGCTTTTCGAATGCGCGCCCGACCCGGAGGACCGTCGCATCGTCGAAGGTCTTGCCGGTGATCATCATTCCGACCGGAAGCCCGTTCACCAGGCCGGCGGGAACGGACAGGGACGGATGTCCGGTCACGTCGAACGGTGCTGTGTTGGCGATCATCCCGAGAGCCTTCGTGATGAAGGTTGCACGATCCACGTCCTTCGCCGGTAGTTCGGATGCGACGTAGGGCAGTGTGGGCATCACCAGGACGTCGAATTGTCTCAAGGCAGTGTCGTAGGCGGCACGGGCGAGCGGTACGAGGTTCCGGGCTTTGCCGTAGCTCGCGCCGCCGAGGGTGGTGATGCCGTGGTGGCCGGTCAGAGCCACCAGTTTGACGGTTTCGGACAGAGCGTCGGCGTGCTGAAGGCGTCGAGAAGCAAAGTGTGCCATCAGTTCCGGATCGTACAAACCTTCGGCGTTCATGCCGTATCCGTTGCCGTCCAACATCTGGTAGGCACCACCGTCCGTGGCGATCACGTTCCAGATGTGGAAAGCATGTAGGTGCCACGGGATGTTTACTTCCTCTACCGTGCAACCGATTTCGGACAGACTGTGTGCCGCTGCGCGGACTGCGTCGTCGACCTCGGGCTGTGAGACCGCGTGCCCGAAACCTTCTCGAACGATCCCGATTCGCAGACCATCCACATCGGAGTCGAGGGTGGACAGATAGTCACCTGCTTCGACGCTGTCGGCTTGGCGTGGGTCGTTACCGTCGCGACCGGCGATGACCGAGAGCATCAGTGCGGCATCGTGGACCGTGCGTGTGATCGGGCCGAGATGGTCGATTGTTCGCTCGATGGGAAATGCCCCGGTATACGGGACGAGCCCGAACGTCGGCTTGTGTCCGACGACGCCGCAGAATGCCGCCGGGATCCGGATCGATCCGCCCTGATCCCCGCCGATGGCAAAATCGACGTCACCGTTTGCGACGAGAGCCGCACTGCCACCCGATGATCCACCTGCTTCACGCTGTGGGTCCCATGGATTGCGGACCGGTCCGCTTGCCGGTGTGAAGCTCGAACCGGAGAAACACAGGTCCTCACACACAGCTTTGCCCGCGACGGTTGCACCGGCCGCCAGTAGTCGAGTGACCACAGTCGCGTCGCGAGACGGAGTGAACCCCTCTACTGTCCGAGACCCGTTCATCATCGGAACTCCGGCCACGGTCACGTTGTCCTTGATCGCCACGCGTCGGCCGGTCAGGACGCCGTCCGACGTCGGCGGGATGCTTGTGGTCACATACCAAGCGCTCAAAGGATTTTCGCTCGCTGTTGGCACCGTGTGCTCGCGTGACGTGGTCGGCGGGGTTGCCTCGTCGGCGTACAACTGGTCGACGACGTCGTAGGAGCCCAGTGCTCCGTCGATCAGTGCCGGCCACTCGAGCCGGGCTGATTGGTCGAGAGTGATGCCGTAATGCCTTGCGGCGGTGTCTATTGCATTGTCGTCAGGTCGGATTGTCGCCATGAGAAGTGTGCTCCTGATGTGATCGGCTTCACTTGTCTTTCAGACTAGGGCCGGATCCATAATTGCGTCAATAGGTATCGACATATTGACTCGTTAAGTTCGGGTTACGCGCGCTCAGAGAGAGCGGGGGTACAGGCGCCCACGGCGTGATTCAGCGAGCAGAATCGGTCGATGCAGTGGAACGCCGTTGTTCGTAGAGCTTTTCGATGTCGTGACAAGCTGCCGAAGTACTGTTTCCGGATCGCCTGCCGACGTTCGTTCGACTGCGCGTGCGTAAGCGACGATCGCTTCGTATGTTGTCTCCGACAGGGAACTGAGCGGAGGCAGGAGTTCGTTCGAGCTCGCGCTGTATCGCTTTTCGAGGTCGTGATCGCCGGCTGCGGATTGAAAGTAGCCGAATGCCGCCCAGACTCCGTCGGCATCGGAATTGCCGATGAGCTGCTGAGTGGCCTCGTCGAGGACCAATGCAAACGTCCGCGTGGTGGCCCGCAGTCCGTGCTGGGCGCATTGTCGTTCGAAGAAGACCTCGTCATGGCCCACCAGGGTGGAAAGAATCAGTTCGGCCCCGGAGTCGGCTATCGACTCGATGATGCGTGAGAAGTCGGTTGTCCCCAACGGTACGTAGACTTCGCCGGCCACCGAACCTGTGGATTCGGCGATCACACGCCGGGCCGCCCAATGCGCTCCGAACGACCACGAATACTGCTGGCCGACCAGGAACCAAGTGCGAGAACCGGTCTCGGACATCATTGCGGGTATACCTGCTCGCGTCTGGTCGAGTGGTCGCTCACCCAATCGAAGGACTCCCGGACGCGATCGACCTCCCTCGTTGAGAACTGTGTGCACCAACAGCACACCGGTGTTCTGCAATGCAGATGCAGCGGCATTGAAGGTCGACGATGTCACGCACGCGAAAACGGCGCGACATCCGCTTTTCACCAATCGCAGTGCGGTCGCCGCTCCGGCCGCCGAGTCGGAAGCGTCATCGCCGATCACCAAGTCGACGAGAACGCCGCCGATGCCGCCGTCGGCATTGATTTCTTCCACGGCCAGGGCTGCGAGTGTTTCTGTCGCCTGGGCGAATACAGCTGCCGGGCCGGATTTGCTGACCAGCAGCCCGATCCGATGTCGGTCGGAACGCGGAGGTTCGGGTGGAGCGAATCCGCGCTTGTTGGCAAGCCAGGAAATGCCGTCCTGATCGAGGCTGGACTCGAGAACGATCCGGGTCCCGGCGCCGTCGGGAAAGAACCGGATCGTCAGGCGGCCGCGCCACGGTTGGTGGTGCACGATCACGACCGATCGGCCCCGCTTCACGCCGGCGACGTATCCCAACAGCGTGATCGGCATTCCGACTGGATCTGCGCGTGCGCCGTCGCCGACGGGAAGGGAGATGGCGGCAGCGGCCCCGACCGTCAGTTGCTCACATTCGAGTTCGAGCAGTTGCCCCGTTTCGAGGCGCTCGAAGGCTGACCCTGGTGGGTCGGTCGTCACGATCTGTGCCGTTACGGAGAGACCTGGCACGTTCTACTTCCTGCCTGAAATAGGTGCTGGGGCTCAACAAGGCCTCACGCTCGGCGACGCACCGATGCGACGTCTGAATCCTCAGTCGCAGTGGCCGGCAACTCGGAGGCGTTCGAACCTGCTTCCAGCGCTCGCCCGAGGACGTCGCGCAGGAACTGGAGTGCATCGTTGGCGGGCCCCGATGGATCTATCGAGAACAGGCGATGACGTCCTTGACGCCGTTCGACGATCACGCCGGACAACCGCAGCGCCTTGAGATGTGTGGATACCGTGGTGCGACCGACCGTCGAAATTTGATCGCTGATGAAGCCCGCGTTGCACTCGCCGTGTGTAGCCAGCGTGTCGAGAATCTGTCGACGCACTTGGTCGGCCAGCACAGCAAACGCCAACTCTTCGTTTCGTTGAGTAGTCACTGTCTGCTGTCCGCGCTTCCTCGATGGTCTCTACTGAGATATGTCGACACCCGTCAACATATCTCGAGTTGCCTCCGAGGGAAAGAATGTGGCCGAAGATTGCCGGCGACTTCGGTCAGTGCTCGGCGGTGATCACCGCGTCGCGCAGCATTCCGGTCCCGGGATGGCAATTGATGTACTCGTAGAGCTGATCGGCGGCATCGAATACCGAGACCTCATGGTAGAGACGCAATTTCGACAGGCCCTCGGCCACCCGGAAGAACGTCGTGAAGATCCGTAGATGGGTCGGGTGGGATTCCGACCACCGTTCGAGTTGGTCGAGGGAGGCCCAGTGGCCGATGTTGTAGCTCAAGTCGAGGAAGTTTCCGTCGATGTCGATATTGCGTACGAATCGGTTGCTGTAGCACCCGACGGCCGGGCCGTTGTCGCGGAGGAAGTCCATGCCCGATTGAAGAGTGGGCAGGATTTCGTCCAGGTAGAGGCTGCGCTCGTCTGCTTCCGCGTCGGCCCAGTCCTGCCCGGACCTGATCAGTGCGATGTTGTCGTGTCCCCGCACTACTACGCGTCCACCTACGGCGGGGTCACCGGCGACGACCCGTAGTTCGCCCGAGGCCTGCATCCAGTCGGTTTGGGAGATCGGAAACCGCTCGCGCATCGAACCCCAGTAGCCGTGCTCGTTGATTTCGCCGCTGACACCGTCCATGACAGCTCCCACTCCGGGGAGGTCGTCTTGGAACGCGTAGAGCGTTTCGAATTGTTCGGCTCTCGGTGCCACGATCTCGCGGAAGAACCCCAATCCGTCCGACAGGCGGTCTTCGGACTCCCACCAGGAGGATACTGGAGGTGATGCGCTCCAACGATGTTGGGAAGAAACATCTTTCCAGTAACCGACCACGATCAGGTTCTCGTAGCCCTGGTTGTCGATGTGATGGGTGAGATCGTGGTGTGCCGGTCCGTCCGGCAAGTCGAAGCCGGCGACGATATCCCGCATCGCCTGCAGTGCTGCCGGGCGCTGATCCTCGCCGCGGAACTGTACGCCGAGATAGCCCATCACGACCTGGTGCAATGTGTCGTCTGCGCGCCCGACCCACATGGGAAACGGTGGCGTATAGGTATCCGGAACCCGCCTGGTCAGAGTGCGCGGGCATTGAAGGTGTTCGCCGATTGCAGATTCCATGAGTGCTCCCTGTGATGTAGGTGGTCGAATCGGGTGCCTGGCACTTGGCAACGCCGTGCCGAAAATCTACGCCCGCTCAGCCGAGCAAACTTGGCCGTCAGCGCCCGATGCTTGGCCTACCGTGCCAAGAATTGTGGATACGCTTCGGCGACAGAAAATTTTGAACACCATGTTCAATGGGTAAGTGTCCGAAGATGTTACAGATCAGCGGGTAGTACTTGTGGGGGCCGCTGCTTGCGACCGGTACCGCCGCGGGCTGATCCCGAATTCCGCCTTGAAGGCTCGACTGAAGGCGGCCAGGTCGGTGAATCCCCAGCGGTGAGAAATCTGGGTCAGCGACCGCTCTACTCCGTGTCGTTGCACGATCTCACGACGGCAACCGTCGAGTCGACGGCTGCGAATCGACCGTGACACCGTCGTGCCGTGTTCGGCGAAGGCTCGGTGCAACTGCCGAATGGAGACTTTGACCGATCCCGCGATTTCCACCGGAGACAGGGCCGGGTCTGCGATGCGGGCGTCTATGACCGACAGGGCGGATTCGTAGAGGCTGGTTCGCCGCGAGGTGATCGGTCGCGCAGTTGTGTGAAGAACGGACTTGACCAGGTTGCCGATCTCGTTGACGACTTCCTCTTCGTCTCCGCTTGCGTCGGACGTCATGCGGACGGAGGCAAGATCGTGAAGAAAGCGACCGAGCAGGCCACTCAGGCCCGCGTGTCCGTCGAAGGCGATGGCGGTCAGGCTCGTGACCTCCGCGTCGCTGAGCGACAGGTACGACCGTGGCCAGGTGAACACCTCGAGTCCCCAGATGCCGTCGTGTGCGTGTCCCTCGATCTGCCAATCGAAGGGGCGCGTGGTGTCGTACAGGACGTAGTCGCCACGTCGCAGGACGCATTCGCGGTCGTCTTGGCGCACTACCGCGCTACCGCGGCGGATCATCCCGATCTGCAGATAGTCCGCGCCGTCGCTTTTGATGAGGCTGTTGCTACGGACTATTCGTTGTTCCATCGATTGAACTGCGGATACCCGAACGTGTGCGAGTTGGGCCGAGTGGACGGCCCCGCTGAATCGATCGCCGTCTCCGATATCGGATACGTCGAGCGCGACAAAATGCTCGCGCAACAAATCTGCCCAGTCGCCCGTGAGAGTCGTGCGTGTGGGCAGGGAGAAGCCGGATCGCGCGAGCATTGCAGGGCGCCTCCTCGCAGAAAAGCCGAAGTTCTCGGGTGCTCGATGTTCAGAGAGTAATCCCGCACATCAGACATGTCGATAGAAGTCGACATGTCATCGCGTCGGGAAGAAATTGTTTGCCATACAAACAACGCCGAGTTATTGTTTGTCGTACAAACAAGTAGGAGTTCGTGATGGCCACCGAGGCAGTTCCCGCAGCGCGCGCGACGCGTGAGTCGGGCAAGCAGACGCGCATGGCGCTGTTCAACGCCGCAACCGAGCTGTTCCTCGAGCACGGCGACAGCGTCTCCATCGCGCAGATCTGCACGGCCGCCGGCGCCCATCCCAACCAGGTGACCTACTACTACGGCTCCAAAGAAAAGCTCTTCGTCGAGGTGGCGTGCGCGGCCGTTCTGCGCGCAGGCAAGCGTGCCGAGGTCGATGCCGCTGACGCCGACACGGTCGGCGATTACACCGAGAAGCTGGTCGGATCCCTCCTGGGCTCGGGCGCTCCCAGCGTCGAACTCTTCGTGGAAGCGATGATGATGACGGGTCGTCGTGGTGAACTCCGCGACCTGATCTCCGAAACGCTTCGCACTCTGCACTCCTCGGGCGAAACCGCCCTCCTCCGTACCTTGATCCGCACCGGCTGGCAGCTGCGCGCGGGCATCGACGTCGAGTCCAAGGCCTTCTGGTCTGCGATCTTCGGCCTCGTCATCCAGAAGACTGCCACCGGCGAGAGCTTCGGCTACTCCCTCGAGGAGGCGGTTGCCGTCATCTTCGCCACCCTCCAGATACCCGACGCCGTACTCAACAGCTCGATGGAATGAACTCTCTTCGAGCGTGATTCTCCGACAAGGACTTCGATGAATATCGTTCGCGTATTCGACAGCAACGTCACCAAGACCCCGGACAAACCCTTCCTGATATTCGACGGTCACGATCACACGTACTCCCAGGTTCAGGACGGAAGTCGACGCGCCGCAGGCTATTTGCAGTCGCTGGGCGTGCAGCCGGGCGACCGCGTCGCGCTGATGTGTTACAACACTCCGGGATTCGTGTACGCGATGCTCGGTGCCTGGCGCTTGGGCGCCGTCGTGGTCCCCATCAACCACAAGATGCAGACTCCGGAAGTTGCCTACGTGCTGGGACACGCGAAGGTGTCGGTGTGCGTCTTCGACGGTGAGTTGGCGCCGGTTGTCGGTCGACTGGAGACAACGGCCAAGCTGATCAGCACGGACTCTGTCGCAGACGGTTTCGACTTCTTCGACGACGCCATCACCCGCCAGGACGGCGTTGACGGTATCGACATCGACGAGAACGATCCGGCCGAAATCCTCTACACCTCGGGGACTACCGGCTCGCCCAAGGGCTGCGTCCACAGCCACCGCAACGTCGTCGGTGTTGCCGTCACCGCGGCCCTCGCCGTGTCGACGACTCGGGACGAGCGACTGCTCATGGCCGTCCCGATCTGGCACGCTTCCCCGCTCAACAACTGGTTCATGTCCACGCTCTACATGGGCGGAACCGTCGTGCTGCTGCGCGAGTACCATCCCGTCAAATTCCTGGAAACAGTTCAGGAACAACGCATTACCCTCTGCTTCGGCCCGCCGGTCATCTACACCACTGCACTCAACCTCGTGCCGAACTTTGCCGACTACAACCTCGGAAGCGTTCGTGCGTGGTTGTACGGCGGGGGACCGATCGGCGCGGATGTCGCTCGGCGACTGGTGGAGTCGTACGGCACCACCGAATTCCGGCAGGTCTACGGCATGACCGAGACCGGGCCAGTGGGCACCGTGCTGTACCCCGAAGAGCAGTTGAGCAAGGCGGGCTCGATCGGCCGCGTCGCGCTGGCCGGCGTCGACCTGCGCCTGGTTGCCGATGACGGCACCGACGCGGAGCCCGATCAGATCGGTGAGATCTGGCTGCGCGCCGACACCGTCATGCAGGGGTACCTCGACGACCCCGCTGCCACGAAGGCTGCTTTTGCCGACGGCGGTTGGTATCGCACCGGCGATCTGGCGCGCAAGGATGCGGACGGTTACCTCTTCATCGTCGACCGCGCGAAGGACATGATCATCACGGGCGGCGAGAACGTCTACTCCAAGGAGGTCGAGGACGTGATCTCCGGCCACCCGGACGTCGTCGACGTCGCCGTTGTCGGAAAACCCAACGAAGAATGGGGCGAGACCGTCGTCGCGCACGTCGTCTGGCGTGAACCGGATGTAATCAGCGCCGACGACATCAAGGACTACCTCTCGGACAAGTTGGCGCGCTACAAGATTCCGCGTGAAGTGGTGTTCGCGACGATTCTTCCGCGTACACCGACCGGCAAGATCCAGAAGCACCTCATCCGCGCAGCGAGCTGAAAGGCCTGTCATGACTGATATTTCCGAGAAGACCGTCACCCACCCGGCTCCGCATCGCACCCATGCAGTGCTCAACCAGTCGGTACCGCGCACGGACGTCAACGAGTTCCTGCTCGATACGGTCCTGGCCGAAGGCGTCGCGCGTCACGACGCCGATTGGGCCACCAGTGAACTCACCGATATCGGTGAACTGGTCGGCAGTGCCGGGTTCCAGCACGACGCCGAGCTGGCCAACACGGTGATCCCCGAATTGAAGACCTTCGATCGCTGGGGAAACCGCATCGACGAGGTCGAATACCATCCGTCGTATCACCGGATCATCTCTGCCGCCGTTGCGCACGGTGCTCACACCTCTGCCTGGGCTGACCCCAAGCCGGGTGCCAACGTGGCTCGGGCCGCGGCATTCATGCTGTTCTCCCAGGTCGAACCGGGCCACGCGTGCCCAATCTCCATGACGCACGCTGTGATCCCCTCGCTCGAGCTGCAACCCGATGTAGCCGCCATCTGGACCCCGCGTGCCCTTTCTCGGAGTTACACCCCCGAGTTGGATGCTCCCGGAAAGGCATCCGCGATCTTCGGAATGTCGATGACGGAAAAGCAGGGTGGCTCCGACGTGCGAGCCAACACGACCATCGCCAAGCCGGCCGGACGTGGCGGCCCGGGTGCGGACTACCTCCTCACCGGACACAAGTGGTTCTGCTCCGCGCCGATGTCCGACGCCTTCCTGGTTCTCGCTCAGGCCGAAGGTGCTGCCGGCGAGGGACTTTCCTGCTTCCTTCTCCCCCGCATCCTGCCTGACGGCACACGCAACGTCTTCCGTATCCAGCGTCTGAAGAACAAGCTGGGCAACAAGTCCAACGCGTCGTCCGAGATCGAACTCGACGGCACCGTCGGCACCATGATCGGCGAACCGGGTCGTGGCGTGCGGACCATCATCGAAATGGTGTCCCAGACGCGACTCGACTGCATCCTGGGCAGCACGGCAGGTATGCGTCAGTCGGTCGCCGAAGCGGTGTGGCATGCACGGCACCGCAACGCTTTCGGTGCCGTCCTGGCAGATCAGCCCGCAATGACGTCGGTGCTCGCCGACCTGGCTCTCGAATCCGAGGCCGCGACCATCACCGCACTGCGATTGGCCCGTGCGCAGGACGAGGACGCGAATGAGCAGGAAAAGGCGTTCCGCCGACTCGCGACAGCTGTTGCGAAGTACTGGATCTGCAAGCGCGGCCCGCACCACTCCTACGAAGCCCTCGAGTGCCTGGGCGGCAACGGTTACACCGAGGACTTCCCGCTTGCCCGTCGCTACCGTGAGCAGCCCGTCATGGCCGTGTGGGAGGGGTCGGGCAACGTCATCGCGCTCGACGTCCTGCGCGCGATGACCCGTGAACCCGACTCCGTTGCCGCCTTCGACCACGAGGTCAACCTCGCCCGCGGCAACAACCCGGTCCTCGATCAGCACCTCGATCGGGTACGACGCCAACTCGGTGAGCTCGCCACGATGGCACCTGCCGACGCTCAACTCCGCGCTCGGACCGTCGTCGAGGCTATGGCGTTGGCACTGCAGGCTTCGCTCATGGTGCGCCACTCCCCGGCCGCCTCGTCCGATGCGTTCATTGCCGCTCGCCTCGGCGCCGACCGTGGTCACGAGTACGGAACTCTGCCTGTGGGAACAGATTTCGCCGGAGTTCTCGCGAGAGCCTAAGGCTGCTCCCTCAGTACCCTGGTGACGGTGTGTACTGCCGGCGTCGGATTGTTGGGTCGCCATGCCATCGCGATTTTCAGCGTGGGCGTGGCCCCGGCGATCGGCAGGTACACGACCCCGTCCATGGACAGATGCGCCGTCGACTCCACGACGACGGCGATCCCGACCCCCGCTCCGACCATGGCCAACAGGCTGTACGGATCGGGGGCTTCGTGTGCGATGGTGGGCGTGAAACCTGCTGTGGCGCAAACGGACAACGTTGCATCGCGCACCACCGAGCCGTGCTCGGCGGGATACATCACGAATCGCTCGGTTGCCAGGTCTTCCGGTGACACCGAGTCATGCGTACCGAGGTGATGCCTGGCCGGAACCGCGACCATCAAGGTTTCCTCCCGCACAGTGTGAGTCTCGAATCCGCGCGGAATGGGCAGGCCGACTATGCCCATGTCCAGTGCTCCGCGTCGGAGAGCGTCGAGCACCTCACCCGAGTACATCTGCGGCCGTAGTTCCAGTTCGATTCCCGGATGGGAGTCGGCCAAGGACCGTGTGAGGGCCGACAGGACGGTGTAGCCGCCTGTTCCACCGAAACCCACTGTGACACGGCCCGTCTCGCCAGTCGACGCGGCCGATGCGATTTCTCGTACCACGGCGATCTGCGCTTCGATGATCCGTGCGGGCGTGACCAAGGCTTCGCCGGCGGCTGTCAGTTGCACTGATCTGGTGGTCCGGACGAACAGGTCGGTGCCCAGTTCACGCTCGAGCGCCCGAATGGTCTGGCTGAGCGGGGACTGCCCGATGTGGAGTCGCTCGGCGGCCCGGCCGAAATGAAGTTCGTCGGCGACTGCGAGAAACGCGCGCAGTTGACGCAGTTCCACGTCGCTCCTCCCGGGTTTTATTATGTGGTTCTCCCACATAAATAAGTCGAACTAAGTCTTGGACTCTACATGGATTTCGGACGATAGTGATTCACGCCTCACATTGCATCCCTTGGTGATGCCCGACGCGAGAATCAGGGAGAACCGTGGATCAACACCCAGGTCAAGACACCAATCCGCCTGAATACAACACCAAACAGGCACGCAAGGCCGGAATCACGGCGTTTGTCGGAACGACCATCGAATGGTTCGACTTCTACATCTACGGAACCGCATCCGCCTTGGTGCTCGGCCCGCTGTTCTTCCCGGATGCGTCGCCGGCGGTGGGGACACTCGCAGCCTTCGCGACTTTTGCCGTGGGATTCGTGGCTCGTCCGGTCGGCGGAGTGGTGTTCGGTCATTTCGGAGACAAGTTCGGTCGCAAGAACGCCGTGATCATCACCCTCGCGCTCATGGGCTTGGGAACTGTCGGTGTCGGCCTCCTCCCTACGTACTCCCAGATCGGGATCTGGGCGCCGATACTGCTTGTGGCACTGCGTGTTCTCCAGGGCATCGCCATGGGCGGCGAATGGGGTGGCGCCGTATTGATCGCCACCGAGTTCGCTCCCCCGAAGAAGAAGGTGCTCTACGGCGCGTTTGCGCAGCAGGGTTCACCGGTCGGCAACCTGCTCGCGACGCTGGCCTTCCTCGGCCTGACGTTGATGTCGGATTCCGTGTTCGAGTCGTGGGGTTGGCGTCTGCCGTTCCTCGGATCCGCAGCTTTGGTGATCGTCGCTCTCTACATCCGTCTGCACATCTCCGAGACGCCCGAGATGAAGAAGGCTGTTGCGGCACAGGAGCGTACACGGATGCCGCTGGTCGAAGTGTTGCGGTCGCATCCCGTCGAACTTGCCCTCGGCGTCGGCGCTGTGGTTGCCGGTGTTGCCATCACGTACGTCAAGACAACCTTTGCGCTCTCCTGGGCGACAACGGATCTCGGCTTCGAGCGTAGTGACTTCCTCCTCGTGATCACCGTGGCACTGGTAGCCCAGGCGCTCGTACAGCCTTTCGGCGCTGTGCTGGCCACGCGGATCGATCCGTCGAAAGCGGTCCGTTGGATGCTGCTTCCGGAGATCGTGCTCCTACCACTGATGTTCGTGCTGGTTCAGACGGGCTCCGTGCCCTTGGCGATTCTGGGGATGGTCCTCGCGACGGCGCCTCACGCAATGTATTACGCCGCGTTGGCCGGCATCCTGGCGCAGGTTTTCCCCACCAATGTTCGGTATACCGGCATCTCTCTGTCGTACCAATTGTCGACCGCCATTTTTGCCGGAACGGCCCCGATGGTCAGCCAGTATCTGCTGACGCGAACCAACTCGATCTGGCCGGTCGTAGCTCTAGGGCTCGTGTATGTCGTTCTCTCCCTTGTCTGTATGACTGCATTGTTGCGCAGGAGTGCGCTGCACGGGCAAGGGCTGGAGTCGACGAGCTCCTCGAACATGACCGATGCTTTCACCCTGAAAGGCGTTGACCACTGATGAACTTTGCACACACCGACCCCGCTCTGACAGCGGTAGTGGACAGATGGACCGCCGGGGCGGACCGAGAGACGTTGAACGGATTGCTCGACCGACTGGGCCGAGATGCAGCCGGCCGTTTGTCCGAGCTTGCCGACATCGCAGACAAGAACCCGCCGGTGCTGCAGCAATTCGACAAGGCCGGTGACCGCGTCGACCGGATTTCCTATCACCCGGCCTACCTGGAACTGTGCCGGGCGGCGTACAACGAGTACGGCCTGTCCGCCATGTCGCACCGAAAAGGGTTGCACGGATGGGACTCCGTGCATCCGCCACTCGCGAAGTACCTCGCGTCGTACATCTTCGTGCAGGCAGAGTTCGGGCTGGCCTGCCCGGTGTCGATGACAGATGCTGCTGCGCGGACCCTGCGTATGTTCGGTGATCCGGCCGTGTTCTCGCCCTGGATCGACGCGTTGACGTCGACGGACCCCGAGCAGGCGGAGACGGGTGCGATGTTCATGACCGAGATTCAGGCAGGCACCGACATCGCCTGCACCGAAACACGCGCCGAGCGCGACGGTGACGGATGGGTTCTGACGGGCAAGAAGTGGTTCGCCTCCAACCCGGATGCCGATGTGATCATCACCCTCGCAAGATTCCCGGGCGGACAGGATGGTTCGACGCGTGGAGTCGGAATGTTCATGGTGCCCAAGACCTTGGGATCCGGCGAGCGCAACAACCTCACGATCGATCGTCTCAAGGACAAGCTGGGTACGCGTTCAATGCCGAGCGGCGAGGTGACGCTGAACCGCGCGCACGCACTCCAGGTCGGTGAACTCGATCGAGGGTTCCGCCAGATGGCGGAGATGGTCAACACGTCTCGCCTCTCCAATGCGATGCGTTCGAGCGCTCTCATGCGCCGAGCAGTCCGTGAAGCCGTCGAACATTCGAAGAGCCGAGTCGTGTTCGGTAAGAGGCTCTTCGACCAGCCGCTGATGCGGGCGACACTTGTCCCCCTTGCGCTCGATGCCGAGGCTTCGCTGGCTCTCGTCGCCTACAGCGCACAGTGTCTTCAGGCTGCAGACGGCGGCGACGAACAGGCGCGCGCACTGATCAGAGTACTGACACCGATCGCCAAACACTTTGTCTGCAAACGCGCGCGGGTGGTCACCGGCGAGGCCATGGAGGTGCGCGGAGGAAACGGCTACATCGAGGAATGGGCCAACGCGCGACTCGTCCGGGACGCTCACCTCGGATCGATCTGGGAAGGGTCGAGCAATGTCATTGCGCTGGACGTACTTCGGTGCCTACGTAAGTTCAACTCGCACCGCACCGTCGCGGGAGCGATGACGGACATCCTGTCCACCGTCGGACCGGATTGCGAAGCCGGGTCCGGAGTTCTGTTGCGGCGCTGGGAGGAACTGGTCGATGAAGGAGATCGTCTGATCTCCGGATCTGACGATGCCGCGCAGGCTGCGAGTGCAAGGTACTCCGACGAGTTGGCTCGTACCGTCATGGCGACCCTGCTCTTCGACCTTGCGGACCACGGCATCCGACACGGTAATGGGTACCGGTCACTGCTGGTGGCGAATTCCTACCTGGCCGGTCTTGTGGGGAAGGTGCCGTCGGCTGCACTCGGCAATCTCGACGTGATCACCGACGGCGGTGACGTCGAGCTGGATGATGCACGTGACGTCGTAGCCGAGTTCCTCTCCGTAGCAGGGGTTCACCAGTGAATTCTCCAACAGGCCCCACACCCTTGGCTGGTGTCCGCGTGCTCGATCTGTCGAAGATCCTTGCCGGGCCGTACGCAACCATGTCGCTTGCCGATCTCGGAGCCGACGTCACCAAGATCGAACACCCTGAAGGCGGCGACCCCACGCGTTCGTGGGGGCCTCCCTTCGTCGGCGTAGATGCCGCCTACTACCTCGCGATCAACCGCGGCAAGAAGTCGGTCACGATCGACCTCAAGTCCACCGAAGGACAGGAGATCATCCACCGCATGCTCGAAGAGACCGATGTGGTCGTGGAGAACTTCAAGCCGGGCAGCGGATTACAGAAGATCTTCGACTACCAGGCACTGTCCGAGCGATACCCGCATCTGATCACCCTGCACATCTCTGCCTTCGGTGAAGAAGGACCGCTGCGCGACGAACCGGGGTACGACATGATCGCGCAGGCCGCGGGTGGGCTCATGTCGCTCACCGGTGAACCGGGTGGTGCTCCGATGAAATCCGGGTTTGCGTTGGGAGACTTGGGCGCAGCGCTGTTCGGACTGGTCGGTGTCCTGGCTGCATTGGTCGAGCGAGGCCGGACCGGGCGCGGACAGTACGTGACCACCTCGCTGTACGAGTGCCAACTCGCGATGCACGTGAACTGGGCGACCAGTTACTTCGCCACCGGTGAGCGCCCGACTGCGTTGGGCTCCGGTCATCCGAATCTTGCTCCGTATCAAGCATTTCCTGCCAGCGACGGGTACTTCGTCGTCGCTGTCGGCAACGACGCGATGTGGGCGTCGCTGGCCGAGGCCATCGGAAGGAGTGAACTGGTCACCGATTCGCGTTTTGCCCACAACCGCGACAGAGTGGAGAACCGCGAGAGTCTGGAACGAGAACTCACCAGCGCCTTCGCATCGGAGACCGTCGAACACTGGTGCGCTCTTCTCGCCCAACGCGCCGTACCGGTCTCACCGATCCGGCATCTCGACGAGATCTACTCCGATCCCCACACCGCCGCGCTCGGCATGGTCGGAACCGTCGACCATCCGACGCTCGGACCGTTGAAGCAAGTGGCCTTTCCGGTCAACTTCTCCGGCCAGAGGCCACGTCTGACGTCGGCGCCGCCCGTTCTCGGCGCCGACAACGACGAAGTCCTTGGTACCGCTCAGGCCAGCCCGCTCAACGCAGGCGGCGTGTTGTCGTCGCGCCAACCGATGGCCTCGGCAAGCGTCGTGAGGTCGTAGTCCGGTCCGCTGACGCCGACGGTGAAGAGTGAGACACCGTCGGCGACCAGGTCGGCTGCATTTTCGAGCCCAGGCCACGGAACCGAGTGCTCTACTTCCAGCGGGTTCCGGCCCACGTCGGCGCAGTGGTCGGAGAGGATGTCTGACTTGCGCAGGTGTGTCTCACGGTCGCCGAAGCTGTGCCAGACGTCGGCGTACTCGGCGACCAAGCGCAGGGTCTTCTTCTCGCCGCCACCGCCGATGAGGACCGGGATGTTGCGCGTCGGCGGCGGGTTGCCCTTCGCCAGGCGGCCCGTGATGCGGGGGAGGTATTCGCCAAGCAGTTTCAGCCGTGAACCGGGAGTGCCGAAGTCGTATCCGAACTGGTCGTAGTCCTTCTCGAACCAGCCGGCACCGATACCGAGGATCAGGCGCCCACCGCTGATGTGGTCGACGGTTCGCGCCATGTCGGCCAGCAGATCCGGATTGCGGTAGCCACCACCGGTGACCAGGGCGCCGATCTCGACGCGTTCGGTCTGCTCGGCCCAGGCGCCGAGCATGGTCCAGCATTCGAAGTGGGCGCCGTCGGGATCGCCGGTCAACGGGTAGAAGTGGTCCCAGTTGAAGACGATGTCCACCCCGGCGTCCTCGGACCGCAAGACGGCGTCGCGTATCAACCCGTAATCGGGTGCGTGCTGGGGTTGGAGTTGAACACCGATGCGTACCGGACGAGTCATGCCACGCTCCTGACGAGAGGAATGGTTGTCTTCTCCCATCATGGCCGGGTGTGCGCGGTACCGCTACCGCCGCCGTCGGTGACGGGTTTGCCCGATCTTGTGCCCACCCCTTTTCGAGCGAACGGTACTTTCGGCGCCTTAGATCGACTGAACGTGCCGTTCGCTCAAACAGGGGGGCAGTCAAAGGGGGCGGGCAAAAAGGGGGGGCGGGCAAAGGCGGCGGGTAAAAACAGGGGTGGTCTGCCCACAGCAGACAGGCGGGGCCGCGGCACTGCAGCGCCGGTAGGAATGGATTCATGACTACTGAAGCGCCCGCCGATACCGGCTACCGTGACCTGTTGACAGACAGGCTCTTCCGACAGCGAACCATTCTGCTCACCGGCGAGGTCAACGACGCCATGGCCGAACGTGTGTGTTCGGAACTGGTGCTCCTCGCCACCACCGACCCCAAGCGCGACGTCGTGCTCTACATCAATTCACCTGGCGGGTCGGTGTTTGCCGGTCTGGCCATCTACGACACGATGAAGCTCATCCCCAACGACGTCGTGACGGTCGCGATGGGCTTCGCGGCCAGCATGGGCCAGGTGCTTCTCTGCTCCGGCACCCACGGCAAGCGAATCAGCTTGGCGCACAGCCGCATCATGATGCACCAACCTTCGGCAGGTATCGGTGGCACTGCGGTGGACATTGCGATCCAGGCCGAGAGTCTCGAGCTGATGAAGCGTCAATCGCAGGAAATCCTCGCCGCCGAAACGGGCCGGACCGTCGAAGAGATCGAGACCGACAGCGATCGGGATCGCTGGTTCACCGCCGAGCAGGCGCGCGAGTACGGAATCGTCGACCGCGTCGTGACCTCCTTCGCCGAGATAGCACCGCAAGCCACCTTCCCCAAGATCGGATTGTGACGTCATGTCCCAGTACACGATTCCCAGTGTCATCGAGCGAACACCAACGGGTGAGCGATCTTTCGACATCTTCAGCAGGCTGCTCAACGAGCGCATCGTCTTTCTCGGCACAGAGATCGACGACGGCGTCGCCAACGTCGTGATGGCTCAGATGCTGCATCTGCAAGCCGACAACCCGGATCGCGAAATCGGTTTGTACATAAACTCTCCCGGCGGTTCCACCACGGCGATGCTCGCGATCTACGACACCATGCAGTTCTTGAAACCGACGATTTCCACGTACTGCATGGGTCAAGCGGCTTCGGCTGCTGCAGTGCTTCTGGCCGCCGGCACTCCAGGCCATCGGCATGTTCTTGCCCATTCGCGGGTGCTGCTGCACCAACCGTCGACGCAAGGTAGTGGCACCATCTCGGACCTCGCGCTTCAAGCAGCCGAGATCCTGCGAATCCGGGAGCAGACCGAGGCGATTCTGAGTAAGCACACCGGTCAGAGCGTCGAGCGATTGCGTAAGGACACCGATCGCGACAGGATCTTCACCGCCGACGACGCAATTTCCTACGGGCTGGCCGACACCCTCATCGAAGGGAACTGACTAGGCCGCCATCAGGACGGGACCCGAGATCGGTGCGGGAGAGTGCCCGAAGGTGAGGGAGTTGAGCGCAACGATCCGGTTGCCCGCTCGGAACAGCAGGTGCTCGAGCGGCATCCCGAGCGCTTCGCAGATTGCGCGCAGAATTTCCGACGACGGTTCCTTCTTGCCCCGTTCGATCTCGGAGAGGTATTGCTTCGACATCCCGACCTTTGCGGCTACGTCGTCGAGAGTTCGGTCCTGATCGCGTCGAACCTCCCGCAGCACTCGTCCGTAGGCTTCACGAATCAGTGGGGGTTTGCGCACGGCAACAGCCGGATCGGGGAGTTCCGACTCACCCTTGACCAGGACCAGTCTGCGCGGCGCATCCATAGGCCGAGTATTCCAGCCGACCGGTACGGACACCACCGGGTTCGCCGAGGGCTGACATCTAGTCCGTTCGAACACCACCGGCAAGGAACATCGCTCGAAGAACGAAGGCCGCCTCGGGCCCGATGATCTCGCCGACAAGGCTCGTGTAGCGGTCGACGAACTCGGGCCCGTGGGAAGCCTCGTCGGAGGCGGGGTCGCCGAGGTGGTGCGCAAGTTCGTGCAAGACAACGAATTCGCGTAGCGCCCACCGGCCGTCACGGTCGTCCGGGACGGCGATGACGTCGTTCGAGTAGTGAGCGGCGGCATTGCCGCCGCGGGAGCGTACGGACACCGGAATGGTTGCGCGAGTCCAGGTCTCCCGTACCCAATTCAGCCCGAGTAGCTGATCGCAGTACGCCTGGACCGACTCCACGGAACCGAATTTGCGCTCGACCGGCAAGGTGATGGTGGAACCCATGACCTCGACGCTCCGAAGTCCACGCTCGTCGGCGCGATCGAACATGGTGCGCACCAACGTCTCTGCCTCGTAGACGGCGCTCCGCTGCGTATCCCTCACGAGTCCAGCTGCCCGCGCACCCCGCCGATCTCCGGAAGGTTCCCCAGACGTGCGGAGCGCGCAGCCCGATCACCCGCTCGTCGAGCATGCGAGGAATGCCCGGCGCTTGCGCGGCCGCCGCCCCGCCACGTCCCACGCGCTTTGGAGTTGGACGAGTAGTAGTCCTTCAGCTCGATTTCCTTGTTACGCAGCACGAGTGCGGTTTCGGAAGACGACGTGGCAGATTCTGCGATCGCAGTCTTCTCCGTCTCCTGCTTCGTCTCGGCCAACCGAGCGCCGATGCGGGACGCGTACGCCATCTGGAAGTTCAGGCGCGCCGTCACTCCGGCGACCGGCTTGCGGACCTGCGTGCTGACGCGTCGTCGTCCACGAGTTTCGACGACGGTCCGCACGGACGTTTCGCCGCGGTACGCCCCGGAACGCACGTACGCGTCGGAGTCACGCACCATCTGGAAGAGCAGGCTCGAATACAGGGCCTCACACACGTCGATGTCGCCGGCGAAGCCGTAGGCGTAGATGACGGCCGACGTCTGCGCGATGTCGCATTGCACGTCGTTGGCAGCGGCGATGGCGATGAACAACTGGGCGTACGTTCGCAGTCCGCGCTTGCCCGGTTCGCCGATGGTGATGAGCCGTTGAGTGGGCGTCGCACGCTTTTCCGAAGACGCGGTGTGCGCACGCGCGACCGCCAGGTCGATCGCGGAACTGGTGGCCAACCGCTGAGCGGCAGCCATGAAGGCTTCACCTTCGTGTGGATTGTCGGTGGACTCCGCTTGGCGAAGCAGCGCACCGATGCGGGTCAGCATCTTCTCCGAACTCACCGTGAAAGACTACGCTCGCGCGCCGACACGGACGTTTATGCTGCTAGCGCACACGCTCACCCTCGACTTGGATCGTCCGGCACGTTCCTGCCGGTAGAAGGGATCAACCCCGTCATGGCTTCAGTGACTTTCGAGAGCACCACCTGCCTGTTCCCCGGATCGAACACTCCGGCAGTGGACAAGCTCGACCTCGAGATCGAGGACGGCGAGTTCCTCGTCCTCGTCGGACCCTCCGGCTGCGGAAAGTCGACCACCCTGCGCATGCTCGCCGGGCTCGAAGACGTCCACAGTGGACGCATCCTCATCGGCGACCGCGACGTCACCGGTCAGGAGCCGAAAGAGCGCGACATCGCGATGGTCTTCCAGAACTACGCGCTGTACCCGCACATGTCGGTGGCCGAGAACATGGGTTTTGCGCTCAAGCTCGCCGGAACCAACAAGACGGAGATCCGCGCCCGCGTCGAAGAGGTCGCGAAGATGCTCGATCTCGAGCCGTACCTCGATCGCAAGCCCAAGGCGCTGTCCGGTGGCCAGCGTCAGCGAGTGGCGATGGGCCGCGCCATCGTTCGCCAGCCGCAGGTCTTCCTGATGGACGAGCCGCTCTCGAACCTCGACGCAAAACTCCGTGTGCAGACACGTACGCAGATCGCTCAGCTGCAACGACGCCTCGCGACGACGATGGTTTACGTGACCCACGACCAGGTCGAGGCCATGACGATGGGTGACCGCGTCGCCGTCCTCGAAAAGGGAATCCTGCAGCAGTGCGCCTCGCCGCGCGAGCTGTACAACAAGCCGAAGAACGTTTTCGTCGCCGGCTTCATGGGTTCACCCGCGATGAACCTCTTCACCCTCCCCGTCGTCGACGGCGGCGTCGCATTCGGTGACGGGATCGTTCCGGTTCCGCGCGAGACGATGAACGGCGTCGTCGAAACCGAGGTTGTTCTGGGTATTCGCCCCGAGCACCTCGAGATCGCAGCCGAAGGCCTGCCGATGGAGGTCGACGTCGTCGAGGAACTGGGCTCGGACGCCTACGTCTACGGCCGGACCACGATCGGCGGACGGTTGCAGCAGATCGTCTCGCGTGGTGACTGGCGCAATCCGCCGCAGAAGGGCGAGCGCGTCAACCTGCGCGTCGACCCCGAGAAGGTGCACATTTTTGCCACCACCGACGGGCGTCGCCTGGGTTAGGTGGACCTGTCAAACGACACATGACCGATTCAGGTTCGGCGTAATACCCACAAGTAGGGGTGTCTCGTGCCACAGTAGGGGCCGATGCCGGGAGCCGGCACTCATGGCGCATGCCGTGAGCAGGCTCTCGGTGACCGTCTATTTGTCATACACATACGGGGAGCGAATCCATGGTTCTGAACTCGAAGGCGATGCGCCGCGCTGCAATTGCAGCCACGGCAGCGTCCATGCTGGTACTGGCAGGCTGTTCGTCCGATTCGGACAAGGACAGCGGAACCAGCACCACGGCCGCATCCGGGGGATCGTCCTCGAGCGAAGGCCGCGGACCCATCACGATCGTCGAGGGGCAGGATGCCCTGAACGAGGCGCTCGAAAACATCATCTCCGACTGGAATGCCGAGCATCCGGACGAGAAGGTCACGCTCAAGCCGCTGGCGAAGGAAGCCAACGCGCAGGTCGACGACATCACCCAGCGCATGCAGGCCAAGAGCGACGAGTACGACCTCATCGGCGTCGACGTCGTCAACACCGCCCAGTTCGCCGCAAACGGTTGGCTGCTGCCGCTCGAGGGTGACCTCGCGATCGACGAGTCCGGCCTCCTGCCGTCGACCGTCGCTTCGGGCACCTACAACGGCAAGCTCTACGCAGCGCCGAAGAACACCAACGCCGCTTTCCTGTACTACCGCAAGGACCTCGTCGAGAAGGCTCCCACCACGTGGGCCGAGCTCAAGGAAAACTGCCCGAAGGCTGTCGAAGCCGGCATCTCCTGCTACATCGGTCAGTTCAAGAACTACGAGGGCCTGACGGTCAACACCACCGAGATCACCAACGCCTTCGACGGCCCGTGGGTCGGCCCGGACGGACTCACCCCGGCCATCGACGACAAGACGAAGGCAGGCGTTCAATCGATCGTCGACAACTTCGCCGACAACACGATCCCGCAGGAAGCGCTGACCTACTCCGAGGGCGAGTCGCAGACCGCGTTCGGCGACGGCAAGGCACTCTTCATGCGCACGTGGTCCGGCTTCTCGGTCGACGGTGAGAAGACCTCGGTTGCCGGCAAGTACGGCTACACCGTTCTTCCGGGTGTCGACGGACCGGGCGCTTCGACCGTCGGCGGCTACAACGTCGGCATCAGCGCGTACTCGGACGCACCCGCCACGGCTCGTGACTTCCTCGAGTTCATGCAGACCAAGAAGTCGCAGACGTACTTCACCGAGGTCGGCGGCGCACCCGTCCTCTCGGCTGTCTACGACGATCCGGCAGTGCTCGCTCAGTTCCCGTACTTCGCGACCCTGAAGGAAGCACTCGCCACCGCTCAGCCGCGCCCCGTCACGCCGTACTACACGCAGGTGTCGAAGTCGATCTCCGACAACACCTACGCTGCTATTCGCGGCGAGAAGACCGTCGAGCAGGCTTTGGCGGACACCAAGGCCGGCATCGAAACCGCCGGTAACTGATCTACCAGGAGCAATAAGCAATGGCAGAACCGCAGGATCCTTCCGCGGCTGTGCCTACCAACCCCACGGTCGGGGCCGGTTCAACCGGTCCCGACCGTTCGGGCGTTGGTGGGAGACACCGTGCACCGGAACCGCTAGAAGAGCCGTCGGCATCCGAGGCAGCAGGGACATCCCTGACCAAGGTTCTGCCTGACCTTGCAGCTACTCCACCCCCGCCGACCTCGCCCCCGCCTGCGTCGGCCGACAAGCCGAAGAAGCGTCGACGAGTTCCGGTGTGGGCGTTCGTCGCACCGTCGCTGATCGTTCTCGCCGTCATCATTCTGTATCCGCTCGGACGAGCGATCTGGATGTCGATGCACAGCGACGGCAAGAAGCTCGATCCCGAGACCGGCATGTTCGTCACCGGTCAGTTCACGTGGTTCGACAACTACAAGAACTGGATCACCCAGTCCTGCAACACCGCCAACGGCTCGATTCCCTGCCCGCCCGGCACACTCGGATCGCAGTTCTGGCAGTCGATCGGAAATACGTTCGGCTTCACCGTCGTCACCGTCCTGCTCGAGACGGTGATCGGTCTGTCGATGGCGTTGATCATGGCCAAGACGTTCCGCGGACGCGGTTTGCTCCGCGCTTCCGTGCTGATTCCCTGGGCCATCCCCACCGCCGTCACCGCGAAGCTCTGGTTCTTCATCTTCGCCAACGACGGCATTGCCAACAAGATCCTCGGCACCAACATCCTGTGGACGGCGGACCCCTGGCCGGCGCGATTCGCGATCGTCGTCGCCGACGTCTGGAAGACCGCGCCGTTCATGGCGTTGCTGATCCTCGCGGGTCTTCAGATGATTCCCGCCGACGTCTACGAGGCCGCCAAGGTCGACGGTGCGACGGCGTGGCAGCGGTTCCGCATGATCACGCTTCCGCTGGTCAAGCCCGCACTCATGGTGGCGGTGCTCTTCCGCACGATGGACGCGCTGCGCATGTACGACCTGCCCGCGATCATGATGGGATCCAATCCCGCCACCTCCACCATCTCGGTTCTGGTGGTCGATCAGATGCGCGTCGGCGCCAATTCGGCGTCGGCACTGTCCACCATCACGTTCCTCATCATCTTCGCTGTGGCCTTCATCCTGGTCCGATTCCTCGGAGCAAATGCGGTCAGCACGCAGGAAAAGCAGCGGAAGGGGGAGCCGGTATGAACAAGGCACTACGCGGCAAGATCGGCACCTACATCGGCGTCGTACTGATCATCGTGTGGGGACTCGCTCCCTGCTATTGGATGATCGTGACGGCGCTGCGCGACCCCGCGGACACGTTCTCGACGTCGCTGTGGCCCACCAATCTCACGCTGTCCAACTTCACCGCGGCGCTCGATCCCGACGCCAAGGTGAACTTCACCCGTGCACTGATGAACAGCCTCATCATCGCTGGCGCGACCACGCTGATCGCCTTGGTCATCGGCGTGTTCACGGCGTACGCGCTCTCGCGTTTCGATTTCCGTGGCAAATACTTCGTCACCGGAATCATCCTCGGCGCGTCCATGTTTCCGGTCGTCGCCCTCGTGACTCCGCTGTTCCAGCTGTTCACCGACATCGGCTGGATCGGCAGCTACAAAGCGCTGATCATCCCGAACATCTCGTTCGTGCTGCCGCTGACGGTCTACACGCTGACGTCGTTCTTCTCCGAACTTCCGTGGGAGCTCGAGGAGGCGGCGCGTATCGACGGCGCAACCCGTGGCCAGGCCTTCCGTCTGATCATGCTTCCGCTCGCCGCGCCGGCACTGTTCACCACCGCGATCCTCGCCTTCATCGCAACGGTCAACGAGTACCTGCTCTCGCTCCAACTCTCGAGTGACAAAACCGCGCCCGTCACGGTGGCGATGGCCAAATTCTCCGGAACGGACCCATTCGTCACGCCGTACACCTCGATCATGGCCGGCGGAACCCTCGTGATGGTCCCGCTGGTCATCATGGTTCTCATCTTCCAGCGACGCATCATCGCCGGTCTGACCGCAGGCGGCGTCAAGTCGTGATGCGGGCCGCACGGTTTCGATGAGGCGGGCTTCGCGCGCCCAGCGTATGGAGCTGATTGCCGGCTTCATCTCGGTCTTCGCCCTCATGGCGTTGATCGGCGCTGTGGTCGCGATCGTCAAGGGAGACCCCGGCGTGATGCCGTCTTTGGTGCTGCTCGGTTGCGTCGTCGCTCTCGGGCTCGCGTTCCGCGGATATCGGAACGCGGTCCGAGCAGAACGTCGCGAGTAGCCAGCCCGGTAGGGTGACATTTCGGTATCGCAGTTGCCGGGAGTTATCTGATCGAGATATCACCCTGGTGGAATGGTGCCGGTAAGTCCGGATCCACGACCGGGAGTGTTGAGTGAGTCCATCTAACAGATCGAGTGCGACGGGTGGCGATCAGTCGTCGGCTCGATCGGGCAAGTCGGCTAATTCGCCCCGGTCGAACAAGTCGGCCAAGCCCGCGAAAAAGCAGCGCTCGAAGTGGCGGAACGTCCGGCGGACCATCTACGTGCTCGTGCTCCTGATGGTCATCGTGCCCGCGTCGGTTTTTGCTGTCGCGTACAGCCGGACCGACGTCCCGCGCCCCTCTGACATGCAGACCAATCAGGTGTCCACCATCTACATGGCCGACGGCACGACCGTGCTCGGCAAGGTAGTGCCGGCGGAGGGAAACCGCACCGAGGTCGCGTTGTCGGCCATCCCGATTCACGTCCGCGATTCGGTGCTCTCGGCGGAGGATCGTAACTTCTACACCAACCCCGGATTCTCGATCTCCGGATTTGCTCGCGCTGCCCGCGACAACGTGATGGGCAAGGAAAGCGCCGGCGGTGGTTCGACGATCACTCAGCAATACGTGAAGAACGTCTTGGTCGGTGACAAGCGCAGTATCGACAGGAAGCTGCGTGAGCTCGTCATCTCCGCCAAGATGGCGCGCGAATGGTCCAAGGACGACATTCTTGCCGCGTATCTCAACACCATCTACTTCGGTCGCGGTGCGTACGGCATCGCCGCCGCGTCGAACGCGTACTTCGACAAGCCGGTCAGTGAGCTGAGTGTCGAGGAGGGCGCAGTTCTCGCGTCCGTCATCCAGAGCCCGTCGTTCCTGGACCCCGAGACCAATCTGTCCGCGCTGCAAGCGCGCTGGGACTACGTTCTCAACGGCATGGTGGAACTGGGCAGCCTGACCAAGACGGATCGCGACGCGATGCAGTTCCCGGTCGTCGCCCCCGCCAATCGGCCGACCGATCTGAACCAGGCGCCAGGACCCGAAGGCCACATCAAGACCCAGGTACTCAAGGAACTGGCCGAGGCCGGTATCAGCGATCAGACGCTGAACACCGCTGGTCTGCAGATCACGACGACCATCGACCCGGTTGCGCAGGAAGCTGCGCTGAACGCCGTCAGGCGGAATCTCGAGGGCGAGCCGGAAGACCTGCGGACCGCAGTAGTGTCCATCGACCCCAAGACCGGTGGCGTCGACGCCTATTACGGCGGTGACGACGGAGCCGGCTTCGACTACGCCCAGGCGCCGCTGCAGACCGGTTCAGCGTTCAAGGTCTTCGGTCTGGTCGCAGCATTGATGGAAGACATTCCGCTGTCCGCACGGTTCGACAGTTCACCGCTCACGATCAACGGCGTGACCATCGGAAACGTCGGCGGCGAATCCTGTGGTCGATGCACCATCGCCGAGGCACTCAAGCGTTCGCTGAACACCAGCTTCTACCGGTTGATGCTCTCGATGGAGAACGGTCCCCAGAAGATCGCCGACGCCGCCCACCTGGCCGGCATCCCCGAGCACATTCCCGGACTCGACTACCCGACGCTCACACAGGAGGGTGGTCCGCCGGAGAACGGAATCGTGCTCGGCCAGTATCAGTCTCGCGTTATCGACATGGCGTCCGCTTACGCGACGCTCGCCAATTCCGGTGTGTACCAGCAGCCGCACTTCATCCAGAAGGTCGTGACGGCCGAAGGTGAAGTCCTGCTCGATCGCCCGGTCTCTCCCGGTGAGCGTCGTCTCGATGCTGCCGTTGCCGACAACGTCACGCAGGCAATGCTCCCGATCGCGTCGTACTCGAACGGTCACGCGCTTGCCGGTGGACGCCCGTCTGCAGCCAAGACCGGTACCGCGCAGTTGGGTGACACGGGCCAGAACAAGGATGCGTGGATGGTCGGTTACACGCCGTCGCTGTCCACCGCGGTGTGGATCGGAACTTCCGACGCTCAGGCCATCACCAACTCCTACGGTGGTTTGATCTACGGCTCCGGAGTGCCTGCGGACATCTGGAAGAGCACGATGGACGGCGCGCTGAAGGGATCCGACTGGGAGAGCTTCCCGTGGCCGGACCCCATCGGCGGGCAGGCCGGCGTTCCCGCGAACTCCGGCGTGACCTCGGGGGACGGGACGGGCACGCCCACGACGGGCGCGGTCGCTCCCCCGGCGCCCATCGAGGTGCCCGGCCTACCGCCGATCGAAGTACCGCCGCTCCCCCAGTTGCCGCGTCAGATCGAGATCCTGCCGGGCATCGTCATCCCACTACCGGGCTGACAAGCAGCGCCCGATTTCCGGTTCTCAGGCCTGATCGTCGAAGAGACCGAGTTGGGTGGGCGCTGCATCCTTGGCGGGCAGTACGACGATGCGCAGTCCGCGCCTGAGGTTGCGGATCGCGTGCGTCCACGCGCGCTTCTCGCCCGCACACAGGTCGGTGTCGTCGTCCTTGCGGCGGATGGACTCGGTCAACGCCTCGTGCCAGGCAGTCTCCTGCTCCTGGCTGATCCGCAGGTAGTCGAGAATGGTGTCGCGGTCGTGCTCACAGATCACGGCAACCTCTTCGGCGCTGAGCTCGCCCGTTCCGTCTGCGTCGAGTTCGAGGAGCGCCATGAGAGCCGGAGGAAATTCGTGGCACTCGTGTGACTCGTATTCGGCACCGGGATCTTCGTGCTCGGAGGCCATGCCGTCGTTGAAGGCGGTGTCTCCGGTTGCGCGGATGGGTTGCCCGCCCAGTTCTTCGGCGAGTTCGTCGGATGCTTCGGCCAGTTCGGCGAACGAGCGCAGAGCCCGCAGCAGGTGCTCGGCGACGAAGGGTGCGCCGTCCACGCGGACCACGCCCAGCACACTCTGCTCGACGAGAATGAGCTTGATGGTCGGCCATTGCCGATTGAGCTGAGCAAGAATTACAGCAGCGTTCTCGAGGTTCTCCACCGAATGCACGACCCGCGAGAACACCTCTACGTACTCGTCGTCCTCGAGGACACGAACATAGGTGACCTGCTCACCGCGGACCAGCGGGATATCGCCGTCGTCGTCACGCTTGGGCGGATGACCGAGAAGGCGCTCGACGGCCCCGTCGACCAGGATCCGCAGCATGTCGCCCGAACCCGAGGGAGCGTGAGACGGCGTCGTGGCGAACGCCGGCGTCGACTCGCGCCCACTGGTGCTGGCACGCAGGAACGACGGGTGCGCAATGCTCCACATTTCACGGAAGACGCGCAACACCTTTGTCACCAGTTCCTCGGGACGAGCGCGGTCGACGTCGATGTAGAAGGACATGGACCCATTGCCCTCGGGTTCGTGCTCGCACAGATCGGGAGCGTTGAACCCCATGTCGAGCAGCGCTGAATGGTCTTCCGGTTCGAGCATCCGCAGTGGATGTAGAAACCTGTTGGAAGGAACTTCACAGCGCACGGAGGTCTGGTTCCATGCGAAGAACTGGATGCACGCGGGCGCGTCGGCCAGTTCGTCCATGCTGTCGTAATGCGACTCCACCACGAGGGTGTCGTCGTCCTCCATCACGGAGATGTAGCGAGCGAGATGAGTCTCGAAAGTAGTCCAGGCACTCAGGATTTCCAGATCGAAAGTATTGTCCGACATCGTCGCTCCTCTGGTCCGGGGGCGCATGGGGCCCTACCGACGACTCGCCGAAACCCCTGCTTTTCAAACCCCGCCTACGACGTTAGTCGTGGGGTCCGACAGTGACAGTGTTCGTAGGATCCGGGTGACCGTGTTTCAGTCAGGGGATTATCTTCCGAGCTTGCAGATTGGCGAAGATGTCGAGGAACATCGCTTCGGTGTCGACGTGGCGGTGAAATCCGAACCGACGAGCTTTCGATCCGTCAGCGAAAAAGTCGTAGTCCCATCCGAATACGAAGTCACCGAACCCCCAGGACGAGACATCGGAATACGGGGTCCGAGCAAGGTGGTGTTCCTCGACGAGTTCATCCCACACCGACTCCTTGTCCGCCATTGCGACATCGAGGGACATCGGGAGCGGAGGTGCGACGTCCATGTCGAAGAAGGCTGCGATCTTCGGCCACATCTCCTGCCAGCGGAACAGGTCGCCGTTGTTGATGTTGAACGCCTGATTTGCGCACTCGGGGTTGGTCGCGGCCCAGACCGTCGCTTCGGCCAGGAGTCCGGCGTCGGTCATCTCGATCAAGCTGGTGTACGCGCCGGGCTTGCCGGGGAATCGGAGTGGGACACCCAGTTTCTTCGAGATGGTCGCGTAGACGGCGATGACCATCGCGAGGTTCATCGGGTTACCCAGTGCGAATCCGGAGACGACCGAGGGTCTGATCGCCGACCATGTCCACGACTTGCCGAGCTGCCTGCGTTCGAGGAACTGCTGTTGGTCGACGTTGAACTCGGGTGGCATGTGCGGTGGATCGCTCTCGCGGGCCGGAGTTTTGAACGGTCCGAGGTGTGCCCCGTAAACCTTGTAGCCCTGCATCAGGCTGACGTGCTCGAGTCCGCCCGCAACGGGCTCGATGGCGTCGAGAGTGTTGACCAGCATCGCCAAGTTGGGCGGAACCAGCTCGGCCCATGTCGGGCGGTCTTGATAGGCGGCGTAGAAGACGTGAGTGACGTCGCCCAGTCCGCTCAGTGCTGCTGCAGTCCGGTAAGGATCGAGCAGGTCGACTGCGATGTGTTCGACCCGGTCGGTGTCCGTACCGCCTCGCCGCGAGAGTCCGATGATCTTCCATTCTCCGGTCGACTCGAGGTGATCGATCAAGTTCCCACCGATCACGCCTCGGGCTCCGATCACGAGTGCCACTTTGTCGTGCTGCACCATTTCAGCCTCCCATTGGTATATCGCGATGTTGCGATATAGGGAGTGAACCACACATATCGGCATTTCGCGATCTAGCGGTATGCTCACGAACATGGAAGACGCAACAACCGAGTGGGAAACGGCGTTCAAGGCGCTGGCCAACCCGATGCGTGTGCAAATCCTGCAGTGGTTGAAAGACCCCGGGAGCTTTCCCCCTCAGCTCGAGCCTGCTGAGGAGGTCGGAGTGTGCCTCAAGCACATACAAGCGAGGGCGAAGGTGTCGCAATCGACGGCGTCTCAGTACATGGCCGCACTCCAGGCCGCGGATCTGGTGACCACCACACGAATCGGTCAGTGGCGGCATTACAAACGAAACGAGCAACAGATCGAGAAGCTTGCTGCATTCATCAGGCAGGGTTTGTAGGTACCAGCACCTGACCGATCCCTCCGGGGCCGCCAACGTTGTGGCAAAACCTCACATCGCCGGCGCCGTCGGTATGTGCATTGTGGTCGTTTCTCGGGTTGCTCGTTGTCCTTAGGCTCGGCAGAGGATACTGGCAAGGAGAGGCGTGCGATGAGTCGTGAGAGCTGGGTGGGCCGTAATGCCCGATCCATCGCCGAGGCCGTGCGGTCGGGTCAGGCGTCGGCGCGGACCGTCGTCGAAGACCACCTTGCACGGGTCGACGAATGCAATGACGAACTCAACGCACTGGTCACCGTGTGCGCCGAGGAGGCTCGCACGGCCGCGGATGCCCTGGACGAACGACGCCTTCTCGGTGAGACACTCGGCCCCCTTGCCGGGGTTCCGTTCACGGTCAAGGACCTGATCGCCACTGCCGGCGTGCGCACCACTGCCGGTTCTCGCACTCTGGCGGACAACATCCCGACCGCCGACGCCCCGGCCGTCGCGGCATTCAAGGCTGCCGGTGCAATTCTGATCGGCAAGACCAACACCCCGGAATTCGGCGCGTGCGGCCTGACTCGAAACGAACTGTTCGGAACCACGGCCAGTCCGGTGCGACCGGACGGCGTCGTCCGGTCCCCCGGCGGATCGAGTGGCGGCGAGTCCGCGTCGGTTGCTGCCGGAATGAGCGTGCTCGGACTCGGTACGGATTTTGGTGGCTCGGTGCGTTGGCCCGCCCACTGCACCGGCCTCACTTCGGTTCGCCCGACGCTCGGCCGTATCGACCCTGAAGGGCAATACCCCGGCGTGCTTTCGGATGGACGGGTACTCGCCAATCCTGCGACGATGCACGGCACGATCCAGACCATCGGCCCACTGGCCCGCAACCTCGGTGATGCGGCGCTTGCGTTGCGCGTCCTGTCGATGCCGCATTTCTCGTGGAGCGAGCCTGATTCGGTCGACGTCGACGACCTCGACATCCGCTGGGCCACCGGCGAGGGAACGATTCCCGTCGACGAAGAAATCCGGTCAGCGGTTCGGACGGTGGCGATCAGCCTGGACGCGAGCGAGTACGACGGTCTGGCTCTGCCGCGGGCCAACGCGCTTTTCGGCGCGTTGCGATCGGTCGAGACCCACGCGGACATCCACTCTCTCGCCGCAGGTTCAGCGCACTCTTTCGACGCGGACATCACCGCCATGCTTGCGGCAGGCCGTGATCGCAGTTCCGCCGAGGTGGAAGCGCTGTGGGCGGATCGTGCGATGTTGATCGCCGACTTCCTCGACGAGATGGGCGACGTCCTGATTCTGCCGGTTGCGTCGGTGCTCGCTCCGCCGCTCGGTGTGGAGAGCTTCGAGGTGGGCGGTCGCAAACTCACGTGGATGGACGCGCTCGCGAGTTGCCGGGCGATCAGTGTGCTCGGCCTTCCGTCGGTCGTGGTTCCGGTAGGACTCTCCCGCAACGGTTTACCGGTCGGAGTGCAAGTGGTGGCCCGGCCGTTCCACGAGCATATTGCGCTGTCCGTGGCGGCGCGAATCACGTCGAATGCGCAAGCTCTAGTCTGACTTCCATCTTTCGGTTTCGGCTGCGAAACGTGTTGCGTACGAGTCGGCAAGGTCGTGAAGAGTGGTGACGCAATCGCCGTAGTACGTCGGTGCATGCATGGTCGCCAGAATCCGCGGCTCGAGGTCGGCCAGGGCACGGATCGTGGGTTCGAGATCCGGGGTGAGGCAGGTGGCGTGGCCCAAGTCCTCGGCTTCCAAAGCGGGACCGACGATTTCGTGCTCGGTGGTCGCGGGGTGGTGCCCGAACGCGGTGAAGAGATCTCCGCAGAACAGCGTCGACGTCGTCTCCTCGAACATCAGACCCGCGTCCCAACCGTGTGGGACGTGTGGGGTGTCGATGTGCCGGACTCGGCGGCTGCCGGTTTCGAGTACGTCGCCGTCCTGCAAGGGAAGTGGCGCCCGATCGGCCAGATCGTTGACCTGGACGAAGCACCCCATCGCACCGTGTGCAACTTGCGCTTCGGGGGCCGCCGCAAGCCAGGAGTTCATGGACCCGCATTCGTCGGCCTCGACGTGACCGAACGTGATCCATTTCAGACGGTCGATGTCGATCAGCGTGGAGAGTGCGTCGGAAGCCGAGGTGAACAACGCTCGCTGCCCGGTGTGGAAGAGCAAGGGTTCCTCGCCGTCGACGAGAAACTGGTTCATCGTGAGGTTCGCTTCGTCCACGAAGGTCGACAGTCGGTAGATGTCCGGCGCGATTTCGGTGATCGTGGTGGTCATCGCTGTGCTCCGATCAGGGCTGTTGTACACGTCAATCTGTCTTCTTCAGCCTTCTCGCCGCCCCGCGCCTGCACAAGGCTCTGCAATAGTGGAGGACGTGTTCGTACTGCTGCTGACAGGCCCGCCGGGCGCGGGGAAGAGTTCCGTGCTGACCGCGCTTCACGATCGACTCGGCGAGGCCGGGGTGAGCAACGCGATGATCGAGGTGGACGAACTCGAGCGGTGCTATCCGCCGCTGGGGACCGAACGGGCAATCGCACACGTCGGGATGCTGTCCGCGTCGTACCGGGAAGCGGGGTACGAACTCCTGTTCCTCACGGCGACCGTCGAAGACGACGACTACGGGCATGCCCTGCTGGCCGCGACCGGCGCCGAGGGGCACCTGCTGGCGCGCCTCGAGGCCGATCCGGATACATTGCGTACCAGAATCATCGAGCGTGAACCGACCGGCTGGGCCGGGTTGGACGAGTTGGTGGAGGCGTCACAACTGCTGGCCGGTTCGATGCCGACGCTCAGTGGAGTCGACGTGGTTCTGAGCACCGAAGGCCGCGATCCCGAGAGTGTTGCCGACGATCTGGAAGCGGCTCTGCGAGAACACAGTCCGTCGCTTCTAGCCGTCGGTGTTCAGAGCGGTGACCACTGAAGCGAACATCGTCGACTTGATTGCCCCCAGTGTGCCCGCATTCTTCGGGCCGATCGGTGCAACCATTTCGATGGCCTTGGCGGTCAAAGCGTCGACGGATGCGGTGAAGTCCACCAAACCGGCTGCGAATGCGTCACTTCCGCCGTATCGCCGCCCCGTGGTCATGGCGACGATTGCCGACGCCGGGCTGAGTTTGGCCTGGATGAGAGCTGCCATTCCTTCGGTGAAGGGGATGTTGATGTCCACCTCCGGGAAGCAGTAGTAGCCGCGATCATCGCGCATGACGCGGTAATCGTGCGCGATGCCGAGCATGGCGCCGGCTCCGAAGGCGTGGCCGTTGATCGCCGCGACGGTGGGCATCGGGAACGTCAGCATCCGGGCGAACAGCGACTGCACCTGCTGCACATACCACTTCGCCTTGTCGCCGTTCGCGCCCAGCCAGTCGAGGTCGAGTCCGTTGGAGTAGAACTTGCCCGTCGCCGTGGTGACCAGGGCATGTGCGCTTTCGCTCAAAGCCTGGTCGAGTAGCTTGTCGACGGAATCGAGCCACTCCGGCGAGAATCGATTCTCGTCCTCGCCGAGATCGAGAACGGCGATCTTGTCTTCGAAGCGCAGAGTTGCGGTCATGATTGGCCTTTCCTGTTGCGTGGCTTGGGCAGTGGTGGGTCGAGATGCAGAACCGCTCGAACGGCGGCATCCAACCGCGCGCGTGCTGCGGCGTCGGGGACTCGCCAACCGTCGGCGCGTTTGGCGGGATGAATGAGTAATCCGGTAGGCAGGCCGACAACACAGGCCTCGATTGCCTCGACGGCTCTGCCGTCCTTGCGGCCCCAGAGCGCGGTCGACAACCGGATGAACAACTCGACCAGAGACCGGTCGAGTTGTGTGAGTTGCTCGGCGATGTCGGCAGGGACGTCGGTGCCGAGCAGTTCGTCGCGCTGGATCGTCAACAGCAGCAACGCGGATTGTGGGTAGTCGAGCGCGAAGACGGCCGGAACTTCGGCGGCCGCGACGACGGCGGAAACCGCCGAAGTCGGCGACGGGTCCGCGAGAGCGTCGTCCACTCTCGATTGTTGAAGCGCGAGAAATCGTCGCGCAGCACGCAGCCACGCGCTACCGACCAGTCCACTGCGAGAGCCGAATGCGTGATAGATCGCCCCGTTGGATACACCGGTGGCGTCGGAGACTGCCCGGACCGTGACAGCGCTCGGCCCGGCAGTGGCGGCAAGTTTTTCGGCAGCGTCGAGCAGGGTGTCGAGGTCGTGGACGCGTGGCCGAGGCATGAACGCACAGTAACAGAGCGTCTGCTCTGTTACTAGTGTGCGGTCAGATCACCGAATTTGCGCGAAGATCCTCGATCTCCTCCGGGCGCAGGCCGAAGTCGGTGAGTACGTCGTCGGCGTCACCGCCGAGAGTCATGGGTGGCGCATTCCTGACGGGAAGGGTCTTGCCGTCCACCCAGAACGGTCCGCGGACAACGGGAATCGACGTTCCGTCGGCGCTCTGGGTCTGCTCGACCATCTGCAATGCCTCGACCTGCGGGTCGGAGAACACCTGATCGATCGAATGGATGGGGCCGCAGGGGATTCCGGCACCGCGGATCTCGGAGATCCATTGCGCTGCGCCCTTCGTGGTCAGTAGGTCCTCGAGTTCTTTGGTCAGTTGGTCTCGGTGCACCAAACGTTCTTTACCCGTGGCATATTCGGTACGGAAGGCGAGCTCGGGGTCGCCGAGTACCGAGCACAGTGCGATCCAGTGCTTGTCCGAGCCGGTGGCAATGTTGATCGGGAAGTCGGCAGTGTCGAAAGCGCCGTACGGCGTGATCGTCGGGTGCGTATTGCCGTTCGGCGTCGAAACCCGCCCGGTGCTCAGGTAGTCCTGCGCCTGGAAGGTCATGATCGAGATCGCGGATTCCAGCAACGAGGTCTGCACGCGGTGCCCACGACCGTCGCGTCCGCGCGAAGCCAGTGCCGCCGTGATTCCCAGTGCCGCGTAGATGCCCGAGACCGTGTCGATGATGGGGATACCGACCCGCATCGGGGTCTGTTCCCCGGCACCGGTGACCGACATCAGCCCGGACATGCCCTGGGCCACCTGATCGAGTCCGGGCGCGAACTGGTCCGGGCCCACCGGGCCGAAACCACTGATGCTCATCACGACGAGCCCTGGATTCTCCTGCTCGAGCGAGTCGGGATCGAGCCCCATGTCGGCCAGTACTCCCGGACGGAAGTTCTCGACCAGCACATCTGCGTCGAGGGCCAGGCTGCGAAGCAGTTTCCGCCCGCGGTCACTGCGCATGTCGATGGCGATCGACCGTTTGCCGCGGTTCACGGAAGCGAAGTAGAGGCTTCGATCGCCGTCGAACGGCGGCCACTGACGCGAACTGTCGCCGGAGCCACGGGTTTCGACCTTGACCACGTCGGCGCCGAAGTCCGAGAGCAGCGACGTGCACAGAGGCCCCGCGAGAGCACGGGTGAGGTCGAGAACTTTGATACCGCTGAGCAATTGGTCCATGGGAGAAACCTCGGTTCTGTGGTGTGCAACGTCGCCCACTCGATCCGTCGCACCATCTGCGTGAATTGCCGCTGCAGTGATCGTCGGAGAGGGGAAGAATGAAGGTCAGGCCTGCTTTCGGCTGGGCTCGGTGACAACACTGGTCGAGAGCGCAAGGTGATGCGACGGCGACATTGCACAACTGCAGGGCCCGGATTTAGGCGCATTGTGTGACAGGCAGGATTGCGGTGGGCCGATACCGTGAACTCTCTACGGACGGCGATGCAAGCGGGAGGCGAGGCGATGCGCGACATTTCCACTCAGCTGGCGCAGTGGCACGCCCGCGGCGAGGATTTTGCACTGGCGACGGTTGTCCGTACCTGGCGATCCTCACCGCGCATGCCCGGTGCTTCGATGGCCGTCTCACGCTCCGGCGAGGTGGTCGGCAGCGTCTCGGGCGGGTGCATCGAGAGTGCACTGTACGAGATCGCCCAGGAGGTTCTCGCCGACGGCACCAGTCGCGTCGAGGTCTTCAGCGTCTCCGACGACGACGCCATCGGAGTAGGGCTGACCTGCGGCGGAACCATCGAAGTGTTCGTCCAGGCCGTCGGAGCCGATTTCGTCGAGTTCGGTCAGGTTTGTGAACGGATCGAGGCCGATACGCCCGTCGTCGTGGTCACCGAAGTGCGTCCGGGAGCACCGGCACGGCACCTCGTCGTCGAGCACGGCCGACGCAGCGGAGATCTGGATGCCACGGAGGACGAGGTGTCCATCCTGCTGCGCACGATGGACACCGGTGAGTCCGTCGCTTTTGTCGCGCCGGCGGGAACTCTCATCGATTCGCAGCACGACCTGCTGGTCGAGATCTTCGCGCCACTACCGCGGATGTACGTGTTCGGGGCCATCGACTTCGCGGCATCGATGTGTACATTGGGCGCCTTTGCGGGTTACCGAGTGACCGTCGTGGACGCACGGCCGGTCTTCGCGACACGGGCGCGTTTCCCCGACGCCCACGATCTGGTCGTCATGTGGCCACACAAGTTCCTCGAAACCGCACCGATCGACAACAAAACCGTCCTGGCCGTGCTCACGCACGACGAGAAGTTCGACATCCCCCTGCTCGAGATCGCGCTGCGTTCGCCGGCTGCGTACGTCGGCGCGATGGGAAGTCGTGCGACGCATGAGCGTCGGGTGGCGCTGTTGAAGGAGCGAGGCGTCACCGACGCCGAGTTGGGGCGTCTGCACTCACCGATCGGGTTGGATCTCGGCGCGAGGACACCGGAGGAGACTGCAGTGTCGATCCTCGCCGAGATGACCAAGACCCTTCGCAATGCCTCCGGTTTGGAACTGCGGGATCTGCAGGGGCCGATCCACCCGCCACCTCAGGAGAATCCGACCGCCCTGCATCGAACGGCCTGAGTCGACTGCGCTGAATTCGGACATCTTGTGTTCGGTGGGGATAGGATCGTTTCTTTCGTGAACCATCTTCCGTGATCCGAATGAAATCGAGGTGCCTGCCAAGTGGCAAACCCGGCCGTACCGGCATCCGAGGTGAATGCTGTTCTCTCCGAACTTCTTCGAACCCAGCTCCTTCCTGGTGTTCGAAAGGTCGCCGGCGGCTGCGAAGACCCGACGGTAGCCCGGGTGGGATTCATGGCGGTTCCGGACATCGGACCGTGGCTGCGGCACGGACAGTTGCTGATCACCACGCCGGAAACCCTCGCCAGGGTCACCGAAACCTTCAAAGCATTTGTCGGACGGTTGTCGACGCGAGGTGTTGCGGCACTTGCCGTCCAATTCGGCGCAGACGGGGACACTCTCGCGCCGGAGCTGGTCGACGCGGCCGAAAGCGCCGGCTTCCCGCTCCTGGTTTTTCACGGTGCGTGTGATCACCCTGCGGCGAGAGACCGTGAGCAGACGGAGTCGGCCCAGATCGACGCCATGTTCGGGGCCGAGCGCTTGCGACGGCTGCTGGTCGACGTCGTGATGGGCGGCGGCGGCCTCCCGCAATTGACCGAAGTCATCGCACGGGAGATGAAGGGCGCCGCCCTGATCACCACCTCGGACGGACGCGAGATCTGCCGCGCCGGGGACGCCGCGGAGCGCAAGCATCTGTCTGCCTGTCCCGCCGTCGATTCCACCGGTCGTCTGCGGACCGACACCGTCGAGGGCGGATTGGGTCTGCACGAGTTCGACGGTCAATTCATCGCGGTGTCCGCGATTTCCGCCAATCACATCGACCACGGGCGTCTCGCGTTGTTCACCGGTGAGCGCGTGATGACGAGTTACGACCAGTACCTGGTCGAGCGGGCCGCGTCGGTGTGTGCGTTGGTCATCACCCGCGAACAAGCCGTGGCGTCGGTGGAGGAACGCCATCGCGCCAACTTCGTTCACGACCTGCTCCTCGGTCGGGCCGGGGACCACGATCACGTTGTCTCCCATGCCAAGACATTCGGTTGGGACTTCGACCGCCCGCTGGTGATCGTCTCGATCGAGCCGGACCCGATCGACGAACCGGCCTCGGCGGCGCCCGCTCGGCTGCCCGTCGTCGATCGCCAGGCGATGGCGTTCTCCGGGGCGATCGCCCACCGTGATCCCGGTGCGGCGGTGACCGCGCTGACGGGCGAGACGGTGATCGTGATGGGCGTCGGCACTGACACGATGGCATTGGTGCGGGACCTCGTCACGGTCGTTCGCGGTGAAGGTGGCGGCGGGAGAAGGCCGTTCAGTGTCGGGGTGTCCCGGCCGACAGCGGCGATCGACGCCGTTCCGGCGCTCTACAGTCAGGCGCGCACCGCACTGACCGTCGGGCGACGGATCTCCGGTCCGTGGACGGTGACTCAGTTCGACGATCTCGGTGTGTACAGACTGCTCAGTCTGGTCGAGGACGAAAACGAGCTGGAGACGTTCGCGCGGGAGACACTGCGGGAACTGACGGAGGAAACTGCCGAAGCGCAGGACATGCGCAAGACATTGGAAGTCTTGCTCGCGACCAACATCAACATCGCCGAGACAGCGCGCAAGCTCCACTTCCATTACAACACACTGCGTTACAGGGTCGTTAAGCTGGAGAAAATGCTGGGACCCTTCACGGCGCAACCCGAGCTACGGCTGGATCTGTCTCTAGCACTGAAGATAACCGCGATGCGCGGCATCAATCACTAATATTGCCAATCCGAGTCCGTGGGTTCTGGCAGATTGTCATCACGTCGATACCCCTGCGCTGTAATAGCGTTTCACTCCAGTCACGGTGTTTTGTGAGCTGGAGCACACTCAGCGTTCGGACACCTTCCTCTGCACGAAAGGTCCCATCATGCCGATTTGGACGTTGCACGGAGATGGAAAGAACATCAGACCGGGTGAAGTGGTCGCTCCCGGCGAGCGGCTCAGCTGGGGAAGAACCATCGGGCTGGGCAGCCAGCACGTGGTGTCGATGTTCGGCGCGACGTTCGTCTTCCCGATCATCATGGGGCTCAATCCTCAACTTGCCGTGATGATGTCGGGCTTTTGTACGCTCTTCTTCCTGCTGGTGGTCAAGGGACGCATCCCCAGCTACCTCGGTACGTCGGCGGCTTTTGTCGGTGGTATCGCCGCCATTCGCGCCCAGGGCGGAACGTCCGCAGAGGTGACCGGCGCGATCCTGGTGTCCGGACTGGTCCTGGCGGCCATCGGTATCGCGATCCACTTCCTCGGCGGCCGGGTCGTGTTCAAGGTTCTTCCGCCAGTGGTGACCGGCGCGGTGGTGATGTTGATCGGATTCAACCTGGCACCCGTCGTCGCGGGGCTGTACTGGCCGCAGGACCAGTGGGTGGCTCTGATCGTCATGGTGGCCCTGATCGTCATGAGCATCGCGCTACGCGGCTTCATGGCGCGCATCGCCATCTTCCTGGCCCTGATCTTCGGCTACGTCCTCTCCTGGATCCTCGACCGGGTCTCGGGGACGATCACCTCCTACGACGCAGGCACCGGTCAGATCACCGAGCACTTCCGCGTCAACTGGGATTCGGTGCAGTCGGCGTCGTGGTTCGGGCTTCCTCCGTTCTCGGACGAGGCCAACGGAATCGTCGGCATCCACGCTCCGTCGTTCAGCCTCACGTTCATCATCCTGGTCCTTCCGGGTGTCATCGCGTTGATCGCGGAGAACGCGGGCCACGTCAAGGCCGTGGCCGAGATGACCGGGGACGACCTCGACCCGTACATGGGACGTGCGCTCGCCGGTGACGGTTTCGCCACCGCTATCGCCAGCAGCGTCGGCGGTTCGCCCACCACGACGTACGCCGAGAACATCGGTGTCATGGCAGCGACCCGTGTGTACTCCACCGCCGCCTACGCGGTTGCCGGCATCGTCGCCATGATGCTCGGCTTCTCCCCCAAGTTCGGTGCCGTCATCTCGGCGACGCCCGGCGGTGTTCTCGGCGGAATCACCGTGGTGCTCTACGGCATGATCGGTCTGCTCGGCGCCAAGATCTGGAAGGAGAACGGCGTCGACTTCGGGAATCCGCTCAACCTCATGCCGATCGCGGCCGGCCTCATCATCGGTATCGGCGACACGGCTCTGAAGTTCAGTGACACGTTCTCGCTCAGCGGCATCGCGCTCGGCACCATCGTCGTGATCGGGATGTACCACCTGTGCCAGTTCATCGGTTCGAAGAACCCGGAACTGAATGCGAAGAATCCGGAACCGAACAAGCCGGATTCGAAGACTCCCGGCGGCGATCGGGAGGAACCCGCCAAGCAACTCACGTGACGCTTGGCTGAGTGTGCTCGATCGACGAAGGCCGGACATCCGCCGCGGAGGATGTCCGGCCTTTCCGGTGTTCTGGGTACTGATCGATCAGACGGAGGTACTGGCTTCGACCAGGCCGATACGGTCGATGCGTTCGGTGCGGGTGTTGAGCCGTTCAGTCGCATCGGTAGCACTGAGCAGGCTCAGCTCGTAGTGCAGTACCGCTCCGACGCGAGTGCAGAAGGCGGCGGATTCGTCCGCGGCATCGGGAAATTCGGGGATGACCCGATCGACGATGCCGCCCGCGAGCAGATCGAAGGACCTGATCCCTTGACTGGCTGCCATGTCCGGCGCGTGCGTGACGTCGTGGAACATGATCGCGCTCGCACCTTCGGGAGGTAAGGGCGAGAGCCAACCGTGGCGGGCCGCCAGCACTCGATCGGCCGGAATCAGTGCCAGGGCGCCGCCGCCCGTGCCCTGCCCGAGCAGGAGGGAAATGGTGGGGACCTCGAGTGAAATCATGTCGGCTATGCACCGAGCGATCTCGCCCGCAAGTCCGCCTTCTTCGGCCTCCTTCGACAGTGCCGCGCCCGCTGTGTCGATGATCGTCACCAGCGGCAGGTCGAGTTCTGCGGCCAGCCGCATACCTCGCCGAGCCTCCCGCAGAGCGCCGGGGCCGAGTGGGGAGTGAGCAGTCTGTCCGCGCCGGTCCTGTCCGAGAAGGACGCAGGGCATGTCGCCGAAGCGAACCAGCGCGAGCATGATGCCGGGATCGTTCTCGCCTTGGCCGGTTCCGTTGAGCGGGAGCATGTCCGAGGCGGAATTGAGCAACACTTCCCGTATCCCCGGTCGGTCTTCGCGTCGGGATGCGACGACGGATTCCCACGCCGACGTATCGGGTGGGCAATCGTACGAGCACGGGTCACTGGGCAATAAGTACCCACGATGCGCCCCGGTGATGATGCGCAATGCGCGTTCGACGATTTCGGCGAGCTGGTCTGGCGGCCTCACTGCATCGATGAGTCCGTGCTCGTGAAGGTTCTCCGCTGTCTGGACACCGGCGGGGAAAGGTGAGTTGTACAAGGCCTCGAACACTCGAGGGCCGAGGAATCCGACGAGGGCCCCCGGTTCCGCGATCGTCACGTGACCGAGTGATCCCCAGGACGCGAATACGCCTCCGGTGGTGGGGTTTCGGAGATAGACGATGTAGGGCAGGTGCGCTTCTTTGTGCTTGATGAGCGCCGCGGTGATCTTGACCATCTGCAAAAACGCCGTCGTCCCCTCCTGCATACGCGTTCCCCCGGACGTGGGAAGCGCAAGAAGGGGCAGCTGCTCTTGGGTGGCTCGACGGATGGCGACGACGAGGCGTTCTCCCGCCGCCACGCCGATCGAACCACCGAGAAAACCGAACTCGCAGACGATGATTGCCACACGGCGGCCTCGGACGGAGGCGCTTCCGGTCAGGACGGACTCGTCGAGCCCGGTCTTCTCCTGGGCCCGCAGAAGTGCTTCGGCGTAGTCGGAGTCGGTCGCGACGGGAATCGGAGGGGTATCCCACGATTCCCAGGTGCCGGCATCGATCACCAGGTCGAGCAAGTCGCGAGCCGTCAGGCGGTTCATCGGGTGAATCCTTGTAGCCACGACATGATTTCGTCAGTGTCTTCACCGAGAACCGGAGGTGCAGTGTGGCGGGTCTCCGTCACTTCGGTTCCGTCCGGATCGAAAAATCGTAGCGGTGGACCGGGCAGTGTGATGTTTCCGAGCGTGCTGTGGTCGACGTCGACGAGCAATCCCTGTGATCGGGTCTGCTCCCATTCGTACACTTCGGAGATCGTCCGAACCCGTCCTGCCGGTACTCCGATGCGGTCGAGTTCGGTCAGAAGCTCGTCACGCGAGTACGGCTTGAAGGTACGTTCGATCAATTCGACGACCTGGAAATGATTTTCGACGCGTTCGGCGTTTGTTGCCATACCCGGGGCGTCAGGGTCGAGGTCGAATCCTTCGCAGAATCTTCTCCACAGGCTTTCGCTGCCGACCGAGATCTGTACTGCGCCATCGCCGGTACGAAAGAGTCCGTACGGTGCGATGGAGGGATGGTGGTTGCCCTGCGCTGTGCCTACCTCACCGGCGACGGTCCACTTCGTTCCTTGAAACGCGTGAACACCGACCACGCTGGCCAAGAGCGACGTTCGGACAACGCGGCCTTTCCCCGTCTGTTCGCGTTCCTTCAAAGCCGCGACGACACCGAACGCCCCGTACATTCCGGCGAGAAGGTCGGCGATCGGAACTCCGACTCGTTGAACGTCGTCCGGACTCGAGCCGGTCAGCGACATGAGTCCGGCTTCCCCCTGGGCGATCTGGTCGTAGCCGGCGCGACCGCCTTCCGGGCCGTCGTGGCCGAAACCGCTGATGGACAGAACGATCAGTCGAGGATTGAGTTCGGCCAGCCGCTCGGTCGAGAATCCGAGTCGATCGAGAACTCCGGTGCGAAAGTTCTCCATGAGAACATCGGCGCGGCAGACGAGATCTTCGAGGGTCGCTCGCCCACTGTCGGATTTCAGATCGAGCGTGATCGACTTCTTGTTCCGGTTCGTGGACAGAAAATACGTCGATTCCCGTTGCGTGTTCGGTGGTTCCAACGTGGGCTCCACAAAAGGCGGCCCCCACCCACGGGTGTCGTCGCCGCCGTGAGGTGATTCGACCTTGATCACGTCGGCACCCAGATCGCCGAGCATCATTGCCGCGTGAGGACCCGCGAGTGCGCGCGTGAGGTCGACGACTATCACGTCGTGTAACGGACCACTACGAGCACTTGTGTTGTGAGGCTTCGAAGTCGAGTTCATGTCGCACCGCCGTGTTCTGGTGTAATTGGCTGAGCCAGTTGGTGGTTGAGGCCTCCGTAGTTCGGTCGACTCCGGTCCGCTGGACCGAGAAACCGGCCAGGGCCACTGAAGGAGGTATGTGCGGCCCGTCTTTCGAACCGTAAGCGGGCACCGGTGAACGGCACATGGGTAACCTTGCCGACGACGGGTGTCAGTGGTGGGTAAGAAGTGACGAACGCTCACCGGGCGGCGCGATTGCGGTTGTATCGAACCGTTATCGGGACGTTCTGTCAGCTCATATCGTGCGAAGTCATGACATTTCGTGCATCTTCATGACCTGCAGGGCGAGTGAGACGTTCAATCGAAGGACGGGGTCGTCGGTGAACGATCCGACGACGCTCTCCAGCTTTCCGATTCTGTAACGCAAAGTGTTGTAGTGCATGTGCAGCGCCCGGGAGGCCTCGGCGACATTGCAATTGCAGTCGAGCAGGGTCTGGAGTGTCAGACGCAGGTCAGCGGCTTCGGCGTTGTCCGCCGACAAGGACTTCAGAACGTCATCGGTGAACGAACGCAGTTCGCTCTTGTCCGTCTGGAGCGAGAGGAGTCGGTGTACACCGAGTTCGTCGAAGTGTGCGATCTGCCCCGGCCCGTTGATACGTCGGCCGACGACCACGGCTGTACAGGCTTGGTCGTAGGCCGCGGGTAGATCGGCCAGGGAGTAGATCACCCGGCTCACTCCCGTGCTGAAGGATCGGCGGCCGCTGGTGCGATCGCCGGCAACCTTGCGCACCAACCCTTCGATGTCCCGAACCGCACGGTCGGTGCTGGTCGGGAAAAGCGTGACCACCTCGTGTCGAAACCCGACGGACGGCGCCGTCCGCTCGTGTGTTCGGACCACTTGTTGCCAGCCGTCGCTGAGTCGATCTTGGTCCGTGCGAGTGGAATTCGCGTGCTGGGATTCCGGGTGATCGACGTCGAGTTCTGCAACCACAACGGCAAGTGGACGAGTGACATCCCACCCCAACTGGGTGAAGTGCGCGCTCACTTCCGCAGGCGAGCCGGCTTCGCCTATCAGTGCGTCACGGAGGAAGTCGCCGCGGAACTTGGATTCCACTGCCGCAACTGCCAGCTGTTTGGTGACGGCCAGCGCGGCAACGGTGGCCGCTCGCTCCAGCGCTTGAACGACAACTGCGCCGAGTTCGTGGGTGCCGGCGTACGCCACCATCCGGCCGTGGTCGGTGCCGCCGGCCACCACTCGGGTGAGCGCCAACTGGCCGGGAAATCCCTTGGGCGCGTTCTGTAAACCGACGGCGACCCGCTCGGTCAGGAACCGACCGGTGCTTTCGAACAACGGAAGCGCGTTCAGCGCGGCTGAATCCCCGGCCTCGGTCAATACCCTTCCGTCCGGCGAGCAGATGAGAACGCTGACGTCGAAAAGCGCGGCGAATTCTGCGGCAATCTGAGGTAGATCGCCACCTTCCAAGACGATCGACGTCAACGAGCGGTGAAGTCGATCGGCAATGTCGAGTGCCGCGGACTGCTTCGCCACCAACTTGGTGAAGACCTCCGAGATCACCTCGTCGAATCCCGCGGTGACGGGAAGAACCAACAGCGGAAGCCCTCGCTGCTCTGCCATGTGCAGCATCGCCTCGGGCAGCTCGTCGAGATAACGGCCCGTTTTCACGGCAAGTGCCGCGACTCCTCGACGTGCAAGACCGTCGACGAGGTCACTGAGATCTGTGTCGTCGAGAAGCTCGCCGGTTCGCCCGTAGCGCAGCGGGAACCCGGTTGTCACCAACAACTCGTTCGGCTTCACCCAAGCGAGGATGTCCGGTACTTCCATCACGTTCACCGATTGAACGAGGTGGCGTAAGCCCCCGTGCCCGGCAAGGACTTCGGCTCCACGCAGACTGGGCAGCTCGAGGACATCCCGAACTGTGAGTCTGTAGTCGCCACCTTCTGGCAAATGTTGAAGCTCTTCGCTCGAATATTTGGCAGATCTATCCATGTCGCGAGACTACGCTCGATCACGCGACGAACATTGTCAACAGTTGACGAAAATAGCCTCTCGAAATGAGCGGTTCTCCGTATGTCTGCCAACTACCGCGGCCCGAATTGGCGATCGCCCGCGTCTCCGAGTCCAGGTATCAGGAAAGCATTTTCGTTCAGGCCGTCGTCGATGCTCGCTGTGAGGAGCCGGACCGGATGTCCGGAGTTCTTCAGTGCTTCGATCCCTTCCGGAGCCACGACGACACATATTGCAGTCACATCGGTGGCTCCGCGTGCAATGAGCAGATCGATTGTGCGGACGATGGATCCACCGGTCGCCAACATCGGATCGAGGACGTAGACGGGGGTGCTCGACAGATCAGCTGGCAGGGACTCGAGATACGGAACCGGCTGGTGTGTCTTCTCGTCTCGTGCCATTCCCACGAAACCGACGCCTGCCTGCGGAATGAGGGCACTCGCCTGTTCGACCATGCCGAGGCCCGCTCGCAAGACCGGGACCAGGAGCGGTGGATTCGCCAGCCGCACCCCCAGCGTCGGAGCAACTGGCGTCTCGATGTCGAACTGTTCCAGTTCTGCGCCGCGCATGGCCTCGTAGACCAACATATGGGTCAGTCTGCGCAAGGCGGACCGGAACGTTGCGTTGTCGCTGCGAGCGTCGCGCATGGTCGTGAGCAGCGATGCCGCCAGCGGATGGTCGACAACAGTGGTGTCCATGGTCGAATCGTAAGTGAGAACCGATGGGGCGGCGCACAACCGGTGATTCGGAGTCGAAATAACCAATCGCGGTTTTCGTTTGGGCAAGTATTGACGATGCCGATGGGTTCGAGTCGTCATAGCGTGGTCGACACGGCAGTTCCGAACCGCTCGGCTGGACTGGGCGCCCGGAGCTGTCAAGGCCCAATTTTGCCTCCACGATTCCCTATACAAGGAGATGCCAATGCCCGAAGCAATCGAGGTCCGTAAGGTTCCGCTACACAGCGTCTCCGACGCCAGTGAGCTCGCCAAGCTGATCGACGACGGTGTCCTCGAGGCCGACCGCGTCATTGCAGTCATCGGCAAAACCGAGGGTAACGGCGGCGTCAACGACTACACGCGCATCATCGCGGACCGAGCGTTCCGAGAGGTTCTCTCCGCCAAGGGTAATCGCAGCCCCGAAGAAGTGGCGGAGGTGCCGATCGTCTGGTCCGGCGGCACGGACGGCGTGATCAGCCCGCACGCGACGATCTTCGCGACCGTGCCGGCAGACAAGGTCACCAAGACCGACGAGCCGCGACTGACCGTGGGTGTCGCCATGAGTGAGCAACTGCTGCCCGAGGACATCGGCCGTACGGCCATGATCACCAAAGTTGCTGCGGCCGTGAAAGACGCGATGGCCAATGCCGGCATCACCGATCCCGCCGACGTGCACTACGTACAGACCAAGACTCCGTTGCTGACAATTCACACCATCCGTGACGCCAAGAGCCGCGGCAAGACTGTGTGGACCGAACAGACTCATGAGTCGATGGACCTGTCCAACGGCGGAACGGCTCTGGGGATCGCGGTTGCGCTCGGCGAAATCGACATGCCGACCGACGAGGATGTCATGCACAGCCGCGAACTCTTCTCCTCTGTCGCATCCTGCTCGTCCGGCGTCGAGTTGGACCGCGCGCAGATCGTCGTCGTCGGTAACGCACGCGGCGTCGGCGGACGCTACCGGATCGGCCACAGCGTGATGAAGGATCCGCTCGACCAGGACGGCATCTGGGCGGCGATCCGTGACGCCGGACTCGAACTTCCGGAGCGGCCGCACTCGAGCGACCTGGACGGTCAACTCGTCAACGTGTTCTTGAAGTGCGAGGCCAGTCAGGACGGAACGGTCCGTGGCCGTCGTAATGCGATGCTCGACGACTCCGACGTGCACTGGCACCGCCAGATCAAGTCGTGTGTCGGCGGAGTCACGGCAGCTGTCACCGGCGATCCGGCAGTGTTCGTCTCGGTATCGGCAGCGCACCAGGGTCCCGAGGGCGGCGGCCCAGTCGCTGCCATCGTCGATCTCGGTCAGTAGTAGGCAAGAACCTCGCTGGAAACCTCGACAGTCGCGCCGCCACCGGCAATTCGTCCTCGAATCAGTTGCCGGTGTCGGCGAGTCCGCCGCGGCGTACCCCACTTCACTGCTTGAAAGGATTCACGATGGTTCATGCTGCTGACCCTGTCGACGAGAGCGTTTCCGGTGCGCCCGAGAATCGCGAACTCGTCATGGCCGATGCGGTCACGCTCAGTGGTCTGATACGCAGGCGTGAAGTGTCGTGTGTCGAGGTGATGGACAGCTTCCTCGATCAGATCGAATTACATAACCCGGCGGTGAACGCGATCGTCGCATTGCGGGATCGGGAAGCGTTGACGGCGGAGGCGCGCGAGCGTGATTCGCAGTTGGCGAGTGGGGAGTATCTCGGTTGGATGCACGGGTTTCCGCATGCGGTGAAGGATCTTTCGGCAGCCAAGGGTCTGCCGTTCACGTCCGGGTCGCCGATGTTCGCGGACCGAATCGCCGAAGATGACGAACTGTTCGTCAAGCGGATCAGGTCTGCCGGTGCCATTGTGATCGGCAAGACGAACACACCGGAGTTCGGGCTCGGATCCCAGACGTACAACCCGGTGTGGGGTACGACGGTGTCGCCGTACGACAATTCGCGCACTGCCGGCGGTAGCAGCGGTGGCGCCGCAGCGTCGTTGGCGCTCCGCATGTTGCCGGTGGCTGATGGAAGCGATTACATGGGTTCGCTCCGAAACCCGTCGGCATTCAACAACGTTGTTGGGTTTCGACCATCCTGGGGTCGGATACCGGAGACGGGATTCATCGCTCAGGGCGCTGTTGTGGGTCCGATGGGCCGAACCGTCACCGACGTGGCTCACCTGCTTTCCACGATGGCGGGGCCGGATGCTTATGCACCGTTGGGGATTCGTGAGAATCCCGCTGTGTTCACCGAAAGCCTCGCACGGGATCTGAAGGGCTCTCGGATCGCATGGGTCGGTGACTGGAACGGTTACCTGGCAACCGAACCTGGAGTTCTCGAGTTGTGCGAATCCTCGTTCGAGGTCTTCGAACAGTTGGGGTGCCGCGTCGAGGCGGCGCTTCCCGACTTCAAACCCGAGGACATCTGGCAACTGTTCTTGCGATGGCGTTGGTGGGCACAGCTCGGCTTGATCGATCAGTACAACGATCCGAGCTTGCGCGAGTTGATGAAGCCCGAACTGTTGTGGGAACTCGAGCACGCGGTCACACTGTCGGCTCTCGACGTGACCAAGGCCGCGGAGGCCCGCAACGGCTGGCTGTCGGCCATTACCAAGATGTTCGAAACCTACGACTACATCCTTGCGCCCAGTGCCCAGGTGTTTCCTTTCGACAAGAACACTCACTGGCCCGAGACCGTCGACGGCCGGTCGATGGACACGTATCACCGTTGGATGGAGACGGTTGTTCCCTGGACGATGGCCGGGGTTCCGGTTGCGGGGATGCCGGTCGGCTTCGATGATCGTTCGCTTCCCATGGGTATCCAGATCATCGGTCGGCACGGAGCCGACTTGGACGTACTCCAACTCGCCTACGCATTCGAGCAGGCAACCCAGTGGGTCGAGCGGGTTCTTCCGCCCGCACTCCGCGTGAACTGACCGATCTATTTCGAACGTATCCAGTTGGGAGAGAACGACGATGGCTTCGGCATTGTGGCACGGGTTCGCGGACATGGGCGCTGTGGAGAAGAACGGCGCGTTTGTCGTCTCACGCGGTGAGGGCGCGTACATCTGGGACCGCGAGGGCACGCGGTATCTGGATGCGACGGCGGGCCTGTGGTTCACCAATGTCGGGCACGGGCGCACCGAGATCGCGGATGCGGTAGCGGCTCAGTTGTCGAAGATCGCTCATTTCTCCAACTTCGGTGATTTCGTTCCCGAGACCACGCAGGTGTTGGCCGAGCGTCTGGCGGCCATCGCGCCGGTTGCCGGGAGCAAGATCTTCTTCACCTCGGGTGGTTCGGATTCGGTGGACACTGCGGCGAAGCTGGCTCGCCGGTACTGGCACGAGGTGGGGCAGCCGGAGAAGACGATCATCGTCGGACGCCAGAAGGCGTATCACGGAATGCACGTTGCCGGAACGGCTCTTGCTGGTATTCCGGTGAACCGTGAGGGGTACGGCGAGCTGATGGCGGATGCGGCGACGGTCGGCTGGGATGATGCGAAGAGTCTGCTCGAGTTGATCGAGCGGGTCGGTGCGAACAAGATCGCTGCGTTCTTCGCGGAGCCGATCATCGGTGCGGGTGGGGTGTATCTGCCGCCGGAGGGGTATCTGGCGGAGGTGCGTGACATCTGCCGTGAGCACGACATTTTGTTTGTCGTCGACGAGGTCGTGACCGGTTTCGGCCGGATCGGTGGTGAGTGGTTCGCGTCCACCCGTTTCGATTTGCAGCCCGACATGATGACCACGGCAAAGGGTTTGACGTCGGGTTACGTTCCGATGGGTGCGGTGTTCATCGCGCCGCGGGTGGCGGAGCCGTTCTATGCGGGTTCGTGGTGGCGCCATGGGTACACCTACGGCGGGCATGCCGGTGCTGCTGCTGCGGCGATGGCGAACCTCGACATTCTCGAGCGTGAGAATCTGCTCGCGGAGTCGAAGCGTTTGGAGGCGTCGTTGCATACGCATCTGCAGCCGTTGGCGGAGCATCCGCGGGTGGCGGAGGTTCGTAGTGGGCTCGGTGCGGTTGCTGCGGTGCAGTTGGCTGATCCGGCGGAGGCGTTGCCGTTCGTGAAGACGCTTCGTGAGCACGGTATTTCGGGTCGCGCGGCGGGTCAGGGTGCGATGCAGATTTCGCCGACGTTCGTCATGACCGACGATCAGGTCGCGGAGATGGCAGCAGGAATCCTCGCAGCCCTCGGCTAGGACTGTCGTTTTCCGTTGACAGACATCGTGTTACGGAATCATTAAGCCGAAGAAAATGTTTGGGCCCTTCGTGGCGTGGTCCTCATTTCGGTCGAAACTGCCTCCAACACTGACGATGACCCCTGCCCGCATCATCTGCCACCATTGTTGCCAATCTCGGTGAGTGGGTTCTGGCAGATTGTCATCACGTCCAAATCTCGGTCCTGCATTAGCGTTTCACTCCAGACACGGTGTTTGTGAGCTGGGGCACAAAGCATTTCGAACACCTTCCTCCTTTGCGAAAGGTCTCGTCATGCCGATCTGGACGTTGCACGGAGACGGAAAGAACATCGGAGCCGGTGAAGTGGTCGCTCCCGGCGAGCGACTCAGTTGGGCGAGAACCATCGGGTTGGGCGGCCAGCATGTCGTGTCGATGTTCGGCGCGACGTTCGTCTTCCCGATCATCATGGGCCTCAATCCTCAACTTGCCGTGATGATGTCAGGCTTTTGTACGCTCTTTTTCCTGCTGGTGGTCAAGGGGCACGTCCCCAGCTACCTCGGAACATCCGCAGCTTTTGTCGGTGGCGTTGCCGCCATTCGTGCCCAAGGTGGAACGACGGCCGAAGTGACCGGTGCGATTCTGGTGTCGGGGTTGGTTCTGGGATTCGTCGGCATCGCCATCCACTTTCTCGGCGGTGGCGTCATCAGTAAAGCGCTACCGCCGGTGGTCACCGGCGCTGTGGTGATGTTGATCGGCTTCAACCTGGCGCCTGTGGTCGCGGGGTTGTACTGGCCGCAGGATCAGTGGGTGGCACTGATCGTGATGGTTGCACTGATCGTGATGAGCGTTGCGCTACGCGGCTTCCTGGGGCGTATCGCCATTCTCGTCGCGCTGGTTTTCGGCTACATCTTCTCGTGGGTCCTCGACCGGCTCTCCGGTCCGATCACGTCCGCCAGTGGTAGTGGCGCACCCACCGAGCACTTTCGTGTCAACTGGGATTCGGTGCACTCGGCGTCCTGGTTCGGGTTGCCGCCGTTCTCGGACGAAGCCAACGGGATCGTCGGTATCCACGCTCCCTCGTTCAGCCTCACGTTCATCGTTCTGGTGCTTCCCGGTGTCATCGCACTGGTCGCGGAAAACGCCGGACACGTCAAGGCCGTCGCCGAGATCACGGGCGACGATCTCGACCCGTACATCGGACGCGCCATTGCCGGTGACGGTTTTGCCACCGCCATCGCCAGCGCAGTAGGCGGCTCCCCTACGACGACGCATGCCGAGAACATCGGTGTCATGGCTGCCACGCGGGTGTACTCGACCGCCGCGTACGTGATTGCGGGTTTCATCGCGATCCTGCTCGGCTTCTCGCCCAAGTTCGGAGCAGTCATGGCGGCGACGCCCGGCGGCGTCCTGGGCGGAATTCTTGTGGTTCTGTTCGGCATGATCGGTCTGCTCGGCGCCAAGATCTGGAAAGAGAACGGCGTCGACTTCGGGAACCCGCTGAATCTGATGCCGATTGCCGCCGGTCTGATCATCGGTATCGGCGACACGGCGCTGAAGTTCAGTGACACGTTCTCGCTCGGAGGTATCGCGCTCGGCACCATCGTCTTGATCGTGATGTACCACCTCTGCCGGCTCGTGGGGTCCTGGAACCCTGAACTGAACAGGCCGAAGTCCGGGAGGCGGCCGGGCGCAACGCCGGGGGCGAATGCGTCAGATGACGAACGCGAAGAGCCCGTGGCGCAGCTCACGTGATGCCAAGTTGAATGTATGCCAGGTATGACCCGTGACCGTTGTCACATCTGCACAAAACGTGAAGTGACTCATAGAGGCAGGATTGAGTAATGAAACCGTCGCCGCTGACTTATCACCGACCGTCCTCGGTCGAGGACGCGTGCCGAATCCTCTCCGAGGTCTCTCACGAGGGGAAGGTGCTCGCCGGTGGGCAATCGCTTGTGCCGCTGCTGTCCATGCGCCTCGCCGCGCCCGCCCACATCGTCGACATCGGATCGATCCCGAACCTCGCTTCGGTGACCTCGTCCGAAGACGAAGGAGTGCGGTTCCAGGCCCTGGCCACGCACTCGGTGCTGGCGGCCGACGAAGGTGCTCGTCGAGTCCAGCCTCTGCTGAACCGTGCTCTGCAGTTGGTAGCGCACCCCACGATCCGTAACCGCGGGACGAGCGTCGGCTCCATCGTCCATGCCGATCCGTCGGCGGAGATGCCGGCAGTCCTGACGCTGCTCGGGGGCAGCGTGACCGTCCAGTCGGTGCGTGGCACCCGCGAGATCGCGTCGACGGATCTCTTCGCCGGCCCTCTCGAGTCGAGCCTGGAATCAGACGAGATCGCGGTGTCGGTGTCGGTGCCCGCCGCCGAACCCGGCGTGGGAACCGCCATCGACGAGATCGCGCGTCGTCACGGTGACTATGCACTGGTCGGCGTCGTCGCCCGGATTCGTGTGGTCGACGGTCTGGTGGCCGAAGCGCACATGACGTACGTGTCCGCCGGAGAGCTGGGGCAGGTCGTGGACTACACGAACGTGTTGGCGGGGGCGTCCGCGACGGATCAGCGAGACCCGCGGTGGCGCACCCTCGGGGAATGCGCCCGCGCGCAGATAGATACCGAGGCAGACATTCACGGGACGGCGGCGTACCGCTCGCAGTTGGTGTCCGCGCTCACGGCGCGGGTCGGCTTCGCGGCGGCAACGGATGCTCTCAGTGAGAACGCAGTACTGGCAGGAAAGTGGTGACAATGTCCAAAAACGATCGCTCCATCGATGATCAACTTGCCGAGCTGGCAGCAGACACCGGTGAGCACCATGTAGCTGTCACGTTCACGCTCAACGAGGTGACGAACACCGTCGTTCTTCCCTCCCGCACTCTGGCTTCGGATGCCATTCGTCACCACCTCCGTAAGACGGGCACGCACGTGGGTTGTGAACACGGCGTGTGTGGTGCGTGCACCGTGCTGCTCGACGGAAAGCCTGTTCGATCCTGTCTCGTCCTCGCGGCCAGCCTCGAAGGTCGATCGATCACCACCGTCGAAGGCCTCGTCGAGCCGGACGGCACTTTGCATCCGGTTCAGCAGGCGTTCAAGGATTGTCACGGTCTGCAGTGCGGATTCTGCACTCCGGGATTCGTGACGACCATCGCGGCATTTCTCGAGGAGAACCCCAACCCCACGCGGGAGGAAGCTACCGACGCGATAGCGGGAAACCTCTGCCGTTGTACGGGGTACCAGAACATCAGGGCGTCGGTTCTGCGCGCGGCCGAGATCAAGCGTGAACGGGCCGGGCAGTTCCCGCTCGGAATCGACGACGCGTCCACTCGGGAGGCGTTGGATCGCAAGGTGCGGGGAACAACGAATCCTGTCGGAGGACGGGCGGGTAAGGCATGAGTACTCCGGTCAAACCAGCAAAGCGCAACGGGGCGAAGCACCCCGCTTCCGATCATTCGACGGCCGATCATTCGGTTGCCGACGACGGCAAGTTCTTCGGTAAACCGATTCCGCGCGAGGAAGATACGCGTCTGCTCAGCGGTCAGGGGCGATACCTCGACGATCTGGGCCACAACGCGCTGATCGCGGCATTCGTCAGGTCGCCGCACGCCCATGCGCGAATCATCGACATCGACATCGATCAGGCGCTGGAAGTGCCTGGCGTACATGCCATCTACACCTACGAAGATCTCCTCGCGGACACGCCGGAAATGGCGGAGAACCTGCCACTGCTCATTCCTCATCCGGGAATCATCGCTCCGCGCAACGGGTATCCCCTCGCGAAGGACGAGGTGAAGCATGTCGGAGAAGCCATCGCCATGGTGGTCGCCGACAACCGGTACATCGCCGAGGACGCTTGCGCGAAGATCGACGTCACCTACGAGGCGCTGAAGCCTGTAGTGGGGATCGACGTCGCTCGCACCGCCGCCAACGCCGTCCACGCCGACGTTCCGGACAACGTCGCCGCTCACCTGCAGCACGGGTTCGGAGATCTGGATGACGAACTGGCCGCCGCGCCGCACCGACTGACGCTGGATCTCGAAATCGAGCGTTCGGCTTCCATGCCGATGGAGGGCAAGGGCGTCTACGCACGTTGGGACGGTGACGAGAACACCCTCACGTTCTGGACCTCCACCCAGACGTCCACGTCCGCCCGCGCCGCAATCGCCGCGCGATTAGGGATGGCGCTGAACAAGGTTCACTGCATCGCTCCTGACGTCGGCGGCGGATTCGGCGTCAAGATCGTTCACCCGTGGCCCGAAGAAGTCATGATCACGTGGGCCGCTCGACGACTCGGCCAGGCCGGCATCTCCTGTGAGGTGAAGTGGGTCGAGGATCGCCGTGAGCACTTCATCTCGAGCGCACACGAGCGTGGGCAGATCCAGAAGGTCGACATCGGATTCGACGACGAGGGTCGTCTGTTGGCGTTCGACTTCACGTTCTGGCATGACAACGGCGCTTACCTGCCGTACGGGATCATCGTCATGATCAACACCGCGACGCAGGTTCTCGGGCCGTACAAGCCGAAGTCGTTCCGGGTCAACGCCTATTCGCTTTACACCAACACCGTGATCGTGACCCCGTACCGCGGCGCCGGACGTCCGCAGGCCGTGTTCGCGATGGAGCGATCCATGGACGCCATCGCCAAGTACCTGAACAAGGACAAGATCGCGGTGCGGGAGGCGAACTTCATTCGCCCCGAGGACATGCCGTACGACTTCGGCCTGATGTTCCAGGACGGACGCCCGTTGATCTACGACACGGGCGACTACCAGGCGGGCATCGACAAGCTCAAGAAGCTCATCGACTGGGACGGATTTCCCGAGTACCAGAGGAAGGCTCGTGCCGAAGGTCGGTCGGTCGGCATCGGTATCGGCGCGTACGTCGAGGGAACCGGACCCGGACCCTACGAGGGTGCGCACGTCGTGGTCGAGACGTCCGGAAAGGTCAAGGCCGCAACAGGCCTGACGACGCAGGGTCAGGGCCACCAGACCGCGTTCGCCCAGATCGTTGCGGACGACCTCGGAGTCAAGGTCTCCGACGTCGAGATCGTCACGGGTGATACCCGCCGGTTCGGTTATGCCGTCGGCACTTTCGCCTCGCGTGGTGCGGTCATGTCAGGTTCGGCCTTCCACGTCGCAGCGCAGATGGTCGCGGAGAAGGCGAAGAAGATCGCGTCCGGAATCCTGGATCTGCCGGAAACCGAACTGGAACTCCGGGAAGGCCACGTGTGCAAGATCGGCACCGAAGCCGGAGTGGAGGGTACGTCCGTACCGCTGAGTGTTGTTGCCGTGCTGTCGAACCCGCTACGATATGCGTTCGACCGTGAGTCGAAGCTGGCCACCGGTTTCGCCAAGACCGACACGGACATGTCGAAGCCGCCGATTCCCGAGGGTGAGCAGCCCGGTCTGGAAGCAACCGGCTACTACTCGCCGCCCAGTTCCACCTTCGCTTCGGGAGTGCACGCGGCGATCGTCGAAACCGATCCCGTGACAGCCGAGATCACGGTCCGTCGTTACGTTGTCATCCACGACTGCGGAAACGTGATCAACCCCCGCATCGTCGAAGGTCAGGTCATGGGCGCCGTCGCGCAAGGTATCGGCGGCGCACTCTACGAGCGGATCGTCTACGACGAGCACGGGCAGATGCTCAACGCGTCGTACATGGACTTCTTGATGCCGTTCGTCACCGAGATGCCGGATTCGCTCGAGATGGATCACACCGTCACGCCGTCGGGACTCAACCCACTCGGAATGAAGGGTGCCGGTGAGGCCGGTGTGATCCCCACCAGCGCCGTCATCGCGGCTGCCATCGAGGACGCCGAAGGAATCTCGATCACGTCCATGCCCATTTCACCGTCCGAACTGTTCGAACTTCGACTCGCACACGCGGGTTCGTCATCAGAGGAGAATGCATGAGAATCGCCGGCACCGCGCAGCTGACGGCACCTCGCGAAGAGGTCTACGACAAGCTCCAGGACGGTCGTGTACTGGCCGCGACCATTCCCGGTGTGCAGTCGCTCGAGCAGCTCACGGACAATCACTACAAGCTCTCCATCATGGCGGGAGTTGCGTCGATCAAGGGCGTCTACGACGGCGAGGTTGTTCTGTCGCAACAGAATCGGCCCAATTCGTTTGTCATGACGGCTTCGGGGGCGGGTGCTCCCGGCACGGTGAAGGCGGACGTCACGGTCACCTTGACGGAGAACGAGGGTGGCACGCTGCTTTCGTATGACGCCGACGCCGTGGTCGGCGGGATGGTCGGCGGCGTCGGGCAGCGCATGATCACCGGTGTAGCCAAGAAGATGGCCGGGGTGTTCTTCAAGAGCATCGACGGCGTCATTGCCAACGGCATTCCCGAGAAGGTCACTGCCGCCGTGGCGGCGGCGGTACCGGCAGTGGCGGTCGAAGGCGCGCCGGTAGTTTCCGGAGCTGTCGCGGCACCGGCGGTTCTTCCGGCCGCTGCACCGACAGCGGGCGGCACAGATGCTCGCACGGTGATGGTCAGCGCCGTCGTCGGCGCAGCCATTGCTTTGTCAGGTGTTGCTATAGGCGGATTCCTGGCGCGTTCTGGTTGTCGCGAGTAGTTCACTCAGGTGTCAACAGCTGATTTGCGATGAGGGAAACGCCCCGAACCGACCAGGTTCGGGGCGTTTTTCACGTCCGCGTAACCCATGGAGGCGCCGGCGAAGATCCGCTCGTGATCGTGCGCCGAACCTTGGTCCCCCGATTCGGCGAATTGTGACAAAGAATCCGCTCTTCCGAACCTGTGGAATAGCTCTACACGTCAGGTACGAGCCACTTACCGGCTAGGCCGCAACCGTCGATCGGTACCAGACGAGACGAGCCAAAGATCTCAGGAGGAAGCGTGGAACCCAGGAAGATTCGGGTCGGTATCGATACCGGCGGAACGTTCACCGACATCGTGGCAGTGGACGACGAAACCGGCGCCATCGTCACCACCAAGACCCCGTCCACCCCGGCGGACCCCGCCGAGGGCTTTCTCGCCGGTATCGAGAAGGTACTCGCCAAGCTCGGTGAGAGTGGCGACTCCATCGGTGCGGTCAGCCACGGCACGACCGTAGCGACGAACAAGCTGCTCGAAGGCAAGGTCGAGAACCTCGGCTTCATCACCACCGAGGGCTACGAGCACGTTCTCGAGATCGCTCGTCAGTCGGTGCCGGACGGTTACGGCAACTCGTACTTCTGGGTCAAGCCCGAACGCATCGTCCCCGCCGATCGTGTACGCACCGTCGGTGGACGCCTTTCCTTCGACGGCAGCGAGATTCGTCCGCTCGACGAAGAGAGCGTTCGCAGCGCAGCGCAGTTCTTCAAGGACCGCGGGATCCGGACCATCGGCGTCTGCCTCATGCACTCGTACGCCGATCCGACGCACGAGGAGCGCGTACGCGACATCCTCTTCGAAGTTTTCCCCGATGCGACGGTGAGCATCTCGAGCCAGGTGCTGCGTGAGTACCGCGAATACGAGCGGTCCATCACCACACTCGTGGACGCCGCGGTCAAGCCGAACATCCGCAACTACGTGAACAACATCGCGAATCGTCTGCGTGAGTTCTCGACCACCGACGGTGAACCCCGCGACATCCCGTTCTACGTCATGAAGTCCAACGGCGGTGTCCTGTCGGCCAAAGAGGTTGTTCACCAGCCTATTACGACAGTCCTGTCGGGACCGGCCGCCGGAGCCCTCGGTGCTGCGCTGATCGCCGACGCCGCCGGCGTCGAGCAGGTGTTGACCTGTGACGGCGGCGGAACGTCGACGGATGTCACCGTCGTGGTTCGCGGCGAGCCCGCGCTGACCACCGAAGGGCGAGTGGGCAACTACCCGTCGAAGATCCCGATGATCGACGTCGTGACCGTCGGCGCCGGTGGTGGGTCGATCGCGTGGATGACGCCGGAACACACCCTCCGAGTCGGCCCTCAGTCGGCCGGCGCCGATCCCGGACCGTTGTGCTACGGCAAGGGCGGCAGCGAACCGACCATCACCGACGCGCACGTCCTGCTCGGTCGCATCCCACCCCACCTGCTCGGTGGCGAGATTCCTCTCGACACGGAATTGGCACGCAAGGGCCTCGAAGAGCTTGCAACACAGCTCAGTCTGGGCTTCGAGGAGTGCGCGGTCGGCGTCCTCGAGGTCTCGGCGTGGAACCAGGCCAACGCCCTGCGTCAGATCACCGTCAAGCGTGGCCTCGACGTTCGCGACTTCACCCTCGTGACGTTCGGCGGCTCCGGCTCGCTGCTCGCCTGCCGTCTCGTCGACATCCTGGGTCTGAAAGACGTTCTCGTCCCGCTCAATCCGGGTAACGTCTCCGCGTTCGGTCTGCTGACGGTCGATGTCCGCAACGACTACGTCCAGACGCATGTCAGTCGTCACGACCGGTTGAAGGCTGAAGACCTGCAGAGCCAGTTCGACGCGCTGGCCGGCGAAGCCGAGATTGCGCTTGCCGAAGAGGGTTTCGACGAGACGCAGCGCAAGTACTCTCGTACTGCGGATCTGCGCTACCTCGGTCAGGCATTCGAGGTGCGCGTCCCGGTGGCGGAAGGTACCGTCACGGCGCAGACCATGGACGACGCGGCCGAGGCGTTCCACCAGGCGCACCGCGAACTGTACGGCTACGACTTCCGGGGAGACCCGTCGCAGCACGTGGAATGGGTCAACCTGCGCGTGAGTGGCATCGGCCCGATCAAGCGTCCGACGCTCAAGGAGATCCCGGCCGGCACCGGCGCCGACACCGCTCGAACCGGTTCGCGTCAATCGTATTTCGACAGCTGGGTCGAAACGGCCACCTACGATCGCACACTGCTCGGTGCGGGTGACGTCATCGAAGGACCGGCCGTGATCGAGGAGTTCAGCTCGACTGTCCCGATCCATCCCGGATTCTCGGCACGTATCGACACCTTCGGGAACATTCGTATCTCGAAGTCTCCCGACTCGAACGGAGTGAAGTGATGACCGCCATTCTCGATGCTGCTGCTGCCACCGCGGCCAAGCCGTACCGACTCACCGCTACCGACGGCGCGTCACCTGATCCGATTCTGGTCGAGATCGTCGCCGGTTACCTCGCCAGCGTGGAAATGGAAGTCGAGACCTCCATTTCGCGCACCTCGCGTTCGCCGATGATCCGTGACGCTCACGACTTCCGCGCGGGTATTCACGACCGGAACCTCCGCAAGCTCACGGGCCGTTCGTATTCCGCACTGGTTCATCCGATCGCCCGGGACTTCCCACTCGAGACGATGAAGCCGGGAGACGTGTACTTCCACAACGACGTCTACCTGTCCGAAGGTGGCATCGGCCATCTCCCCGACCTCTGCGTCACGGTGCCTGTCTTCGCCCGCGTCACTCCCGATGCCGAGCCGAAGGTTGTTGCGTTCGTTCAGGCATTCGGTCACCACGACGACATCGGCGGTTGCTGCCCCGGCTCCATGCCGTCCGGCGCCACCACGGTGTACGAAGAGGGACTGATGGTTCCGCCGATCAAACTGTGGGACCAGGGAGTTCCCAACGAGGCGGCGCTGCGCATCATGACGCGTAACTCCCGCATGCCCGACGCTCTCGCAGCCGATCTCGACGCCGAGTGCTCGGCGTGCCTGATGGGTGCGCGCCGACTCACCGAACTGTTCGAGCGCTACGGCGTCGACACCGTCGAGTCGTGCTTCGACGCGATGATGGACGCGACCACCGAGACGTACCGCCGCGAGATCCTCAGCAAGATCCCGGTCGGTGAGTACACGTGGGAGGACTACGCCGAGCACGACGGCGTCGACGAACCGATGCTCCACATCCAGCGGATCACGCTCACGAAGACGCGGCCGGAGGACGAGGGCGGCGAGCGACTCATCCTGGACTTCAACGGAACCGGACCGCAGGCAAAGGGCCCGATCAACCACTGTGGTGACTACGCGGACGGAAACTTCCTCATCAAGTGGTTGGCCCCGATTCTGCGTAACCTCGCGGACACCCCGGAGCGCATGGCCGAACTGGATGTCAACGAGGGCGTCGTACCGCTGATCGAGATGAAGTTCCCCGAAAAGGGAACACTGATCACCCCGATCTTCCCTGCCCCCACCAACGCTCGCACGTTTGTCATCCTCCGTCTGCTCGGAGTGCTGGCCGGCGTCGTGGCCAAGGCTGTGGACGGCAACATGCCCGCCGATCAGGAGACCATCAGGTACACCGGTGTGTACGGTGAGGACTTCGAGGGTCACTCGTATCTCATGCGTGAGGTGCTCGGCGGAGGTTCCGGCGGACGCTACTACGCCGACGGCGAGGACACGATTCACGTCGTTCCCGATTCACGGAACCTGCCGACCGAATTCACCGAGAGCCGTTTTCCCTTCATCGTCGAAAAGCTCGGTCTGGCCATGGATTCGGGCGGAGCCGGACGTTACCGCGGCGGCTTGGGATACGAGAAGCACATCCGCATGCTCAAGGATGCTCACTTCATGTCCATCGCGGACCGTTCGATTCTCGCCTGCTGGGGAGTCAAGGGCGGCAAGGCCGGTCGGCCGTTCTCCGTCGTCCTGGATCCGGGTGGACCGAACGAGCGTGAGTTCGACGCGCTGACCGATGCCGAGCCGATCAAGGCCGGCGAGGTCGTACGGATTCGCACCACCGGTGGTGGCGGTTGGGGAGATCCACTGGAGCGCCCGACCGAAGAGGTCTTGCGAGACATTCAGTGGCGCAAGGTTTCCGTAGAGGGTGCACGCGACGACTACGGCGTTGTCGTTGTGATCGAGGGTGACGAGCCGACCGTCGACGAGGCTGCTACCACGGAGCTACGGGATCAGTTGCGCTCGGAACGCGGTGAGAACGAGCCCTTCTTCGATCGGGGTCCGGGCTACGCGCAGCTTTCGGGTGGCGCCACCTCAGCGGTCTACGACTACGTCTAGGACGGAAAACTCTCATGGAGAACGGAATTGCTCGCGGCGCCGACATCGCGGTGATCGGCGCCGCGGGTAAGACCGGTGAGGCCGTCGTCGCAGCACTGCCGCCGAGCGTGACAGTTCGGCGACTGGTGCGAAAGGCGCGTGTCGACGGGGACTTCGAGGTAGAACTGGAAACCGGAAGCGGACTGCGCAAGGCGCTCGCCGGGTGCCGAGGCGTGTACTTCATTGCCCCGAACGTCCATCCCGACGAGCCCGCACTGCTTCGCAATGCGCTGACGGCAGCGGCATCGGCGGGAGTGGAGCACTTTGTCTATCACTCCGTCGCGTGGCCGTTCAGCCCGTCCATGCCGCATCACCTGGACAAAGCCAGGTGTGAGGACGAACTGCATCGTTCACCCTTGAAATGGACTGTGCTGCAACCGTGTGCGTACGCGCAGAATTTCGAGGCGGTACTCACGGGCCGATCTGACACCATCGTCCTGCCGTACAGCGCGGAAACGAAGTTCTCGTTCGTGAGTCTGGCGGACGTGGCGGCTGTTGCCGCGGTCGTACTGAGCGAGGGCTCGGGTGAACATCACGGAGCGACGTACGAGGTGGGCGGCCCGCAAGCTCTGAGCGTCATGGAGGTGGCACAGATGGTGGAAAAGCAGACGTCACGGACCGTCGCGATAGATCAGATCAGCGTGGATCAATGGCGCGAACAGATCGGCAGCAGCCTTGACGTCAACGCCAGCTCGCGTCTGGCGGCGATGTTCGAGTTCTACAACCACCACGATTTTCTTGCCGGCAGCGCGGCCGTCGAACTGCTTCTGGGTCGCCGACCGATGGCCGTCGAGAGCCTGATTCGCTGAATCCGGCTACGAAATGCCTCCTGCCGCCCAGACCACCAGTGGGGGCAGGGCGGCCAGGATCAGGCAGACCGTTCCGTTGAGCCACTTGTGCTCCACCGTGACGGCGGCGAACTCGCGCAGAATGGCGCTCGGCAGGTAGTACCGGGCGGTGTGGGAACCGATGACTTCCGCATCCAGATCGAGGCTTCGGGCAAACGTCGCAGTTCGGAGGATGTGGAAGTTGCTGGTGACCAGCACCATTCGAGGCTTCGTGGTGTTGGCACGGAGAAGGTCCCTGGTGTACTCGAGGTTCTCGAGCGTGGTGGTCGAGCGGTCCTCGAGAATCACGCTCTCGCGCGGTATCCCGTGATCGACGAGGTAGACGCACATTGCCTCCGCCTCGCTGACCACCTCGTCCGAACCCTTCCCGCCGCTCACGACCAACAGTGGTGAACGTCCTTCGCGGACCTCGGCGCGAAAGACGTCGGCCGCCTTGTCCAGACGGCTGGCAAGCAGGGGCGTCACGTCGGCGCCCGAAAGCCCGGCGCCGTGAACCACTATCGCGTCCATTCCGGGCTGGTACTTCTGGCGTCCGTAGACGTAGGAGTAGAGCAGAAAGCTCGTGAACAGAAACCCCAGGTACGACGCGACCAGGCTGAACGATCCGAGAACGACTGCGAGCCAATATCTCTGCGTCAGCAGCGCTGATGCGAGCAACACGTAGGGAACGAGCAGGCCGAGTCCGGCGACGAGTGAGAGCAGATTCGCGACGCTGAATCCCTCGCGCCGCAGCATCGTGACTCCGTTGACGATCAGGAATCCTGCAAGCATGAGCACCAGCAACGGCGAGAGCAGAGCGATCGTCGCGATGACGAACGACGGGACCTCGGTTCCCGGCGCACCCGACTGCAACATCCACAGACCGGTGAAGATCAGTCCGAGAAGTAGATAGACGCCGTTGCTCAGCCTCCGTCGATCCTGCCTGAACCGGTAGCCGCAGAATCCGAGCAGCGCGAGGCCGATGAGGAGAAGGATCACGGAGCCAGCCTAGGCGAGGCGCTTACGGCACGGGCGCCACCACCTTCGACTGCTGGATCGCGGACAGGACCCTGGTACGGCACTCGATGAACAGTGGGTCTGCCTTGGTGGTCAGTTGATCTCGAGCTCCGGTCAACGGGACGTCGACGATGTCCTGCATCAATGCCGGAGTTCCGCCGAGGACGACCACTCGATCGGACAGGTACACCGATTCGTCGACGTCGTGGGTGACGAGGAGGACGGTGATGCCAAGATCACGCTGAAGCGTCAGCAGTAGGTCTTCGAGTTCCGCGCGGGTCTGCGCATCGACCGACGCGAAGGGTTCGTCCATGAGGAGTACCTGCGGCCGATAGGCGAGAGCGCGAGCTATCGCCACTCTCTGCTGCATTCCGCCGGACAACTGCCAGGGGTAGGAACGCGCAGCACCGCCTAGACCGACAACGGCAAGTGCATCGCTAACCCTCTCGTTCTGAACCTTCCGCGCCAGACCGTTGCCCCGTAGCGGCAGGCGAACGTTCTCGCCCACTCGAAGCCACGGCATCAGTGTGCGTCCGTAGTCCTGTGACACGAGAGCCAGCGTGGCCGGCGGTGCATCGATCGCGATCCCGGCGATGCGGACCTCACCGGTGGTCGGCTTCTGCAGACCGGCGATGCAACGAATCAGCGTGCTCTTGCCGATGCCGGAATGGCCGACGATGCAGACGATTTCTCCGGGTGCAATGGACAGATCGATGCCGCGGAGCACTTCGCGGCCGGTGGGACCGCCGTAGGTCACCCCGAGGCCGTTCAGTTCGACTGCGGGTATCGATGCCGCAGATTCTGTGGATGACATCAGTTTCCTTTCACTGCGAGAGCGTCGTGGGTCCGCGGCTGCCATCTGAGCAACCATCGTTCGATCACGCCGTATCCGAGGTTGAGCACGTATCCGATGATTCCCAGCAGGAGAATTCCGGACCACATGTCGGCGATCGCGAAGGTCTGTTGCGCGACGATCACGAAGTGACCGATTCCTGCAGTGGAGACGTACATTTCGCTTCCGACCATGATGACGACACCGATCGCGAGACTGGTGCGGATACCGACTGTTATCTGCGGCATCGCTCCGGGGAGGAGTACCTGCGTCACCAGGAGGGGTGTACGGATCCGGTAGCTGCGCGCCACCAATCGGATACTCGGGTCGATGGAGCGAATGCCGTCGAGGGTGTTGAGGAGTATCGGCCAGACCGCGCCGAAGGCGATGGCGGCAACGTTACCCGTCGAACCGGTTCCGAAAACGATGAAAAGAGCGGGTAATACGGCCAGCGCCGGAATAGCGCGGAAGAACTGGAGAAACGGATCGGCAATGTCGGCAGCCAGCGGGAACAGTGCCAGCAGGAGACCGGCACCGACGCCGACCACCAGTGCCACGGCGAGACCGAAGGCAAGGTTGGTCAAGCTCGGTACGACATCGTGGGCGAATCCCGGACCGAACCAGTTGTCCACAAACGCTTTCCAGATACGCGACAGCGGCGGGAAGTAAGGCGACTTGCTCGACTCCGAACCGAAGTACCATACGACGACGATCAAGATCGGCAGCCACAACTCCCACGCGAGGAGTCGAAGTCCTGACATCATCTTCACGTCGTCATCCTCCTCGGGATGTAATGCCAGGCAAGTAAACGATTCTCGATCGCCATCACGGCGAAGGCGAGCAGCATTCCGAGTAGTCCGGCGACGATGATCAGTGCGAACATTCGATCGGGGACGGATTGGCTCAGCAGGATCTCCTTACCGAGTCCCGGCACGCCGGCGATCAATTCTGCACCGATGGTCAGCAGCAAGCTCAGTGTTGCCGAGATGCGAATCCCGGTGAAGATGTAGGGCATCGATGCCGGTGCGACGACGAGAGCGAGCCTGCGCCACAGTGGAAGTCGGAAGGATCGTGCGGTGGCCAGCAGTTCCGGGTCGACGTTGCGCACACCGTGAATCGTCTGGAGCAGAATCGGCCACACACTTACTGCCACGATCAGTGCCACCGCCATCCGTTGCGTCGGGCCCATGATCAGCAGAAAGAGCGGAATGATTGCGAGCGGCGGAACGGTTCGGCAGAAGTCGATGACGAAGCGGGAGGAGACCGTCAGGAACGGGTGCGCGGCGAGCAGCAGCCCTGCCGGGATTCCGATCACCAGGCACAGTGCCAATCCGATCGCCGTGGTGGTCACCGTTTGTCCCAGTGATGTCCACAACGAGGACGTGCCGAGTTCGTTCACAAAGGCCACTGCCACGTCGCTGAACTTCGGAATACCTTGGACGTCCTCGTCGCCGAGCATTCCGAAGATCTGCCAGGCGGCTGCCAACGCGAAGAGCGTCAGCAGCCGACCGAGCAGAACCTGCCTGCGGCGAGTCTGCAGGGTTGTCAAGGCGGACAACTCAGTTGGCCGGGGTCAGCAGGGATTCGGCCTCGACCGAATCCGTCAGTACCCCGTACTTGACCAGCAGTTCGATCTCCGTGCCGAGAGCACCCGGTTCCACTACTGCGACGAACTGAGGATTCTTGCTGTTGGCCAGCATTTCTAGCGGAATCTTGGCTTGTGTCGAGAGTGCAGCCTTGACCGCGCCCGGATTCTGATTGGCGTAGTCAACTGATTTGGCAAGCGCGGTACGGAATTTCGCGAGTGAGTCAGGGTTCGCATTGACAAACGATTCCGAAGCGACCAGCGAGGTCCCTGGCACACCGGGCGCGGCCAAGGGGAAGGGGTGGCCGAGGATCTTCAGCCCCGAGTCGGTTGCTTTACTCAGGAACGGATCGATGAGGAACGCCGCGTCGGCCCCGCCGGTGGAAACCAGGTCGCCGAGGTTGGGCATGGGCGCCTGAATGAACGAGACCTTGTTCGCTGCTCCGCCGGATTTCTCCACCGCGGCAGAGATGACTGCTTCGCTGACGGACTTCAAACCGCTGATCGCGACGGTCTTGCCTTCGAGGTCACGGAAGCCGCTGATGGAACTGTCCTTGGCGACCACGAGACCGGACTGGTCGACGCTGTCATTTGCGGCAAAATTCGTGAGCCCGCCGACAATGGTGACGGGCATGTTCTGGCTCCGTGCCTGAATTGCGGCAGCGGCGGTCGTGGCTGCCATATCTGCATTTCCGCTGAGCAACAACGGAATTTGAGCCGAGGAACTAGCGCCGCCCTCCACGAGTTGGATGTCGAGTCCCTCATCGGTGAAGTACCCCTGCTCCATGCCGAGCCAAATCGGTGCGAAGTCCGCGATCGGCTGAGGTGCGATTCGAATCGTGGTGGTCTGGGTGCCCCCGTCGTCGGAGGCCGTGGCGTCGCTCGAACAGCCTGTCAGTGCCAATGCCGCGGTCGCGACCGCGGCTAGGGCAACAACTCTGAACCGTGGTGTCGACCGAAGGGTAAGTCCAACCGTCATGTCCGAAAACCTCTCGCTGGGAAAGATATGACTTCCTTGCCGGTAATCCGGTGGGAAGGTGAAGAAGCTCAAAGAATTCCGTACGCCGGAACGATTGTTGTGACTATAGTAATTTCTAAGACGAATGCCAAGGGTTTTCCAAGAACACGAGATTTCGGATCGCCGGGTACATCCACGGCACCGGGAGGGGATCGGATGACGAAGGGTTCTGCGTCCGCCGTCGACAAAGCGTTGGATCTACTCGAGGCCATCGCGCGCTCGACCACGCCGATGAAGCTCAGCGAACTGGCAGAAGAAGTCGGGATGCTCCGCCCGACTGCGCACCGAGTGCTCGGAGAACTCGCGAACCGTGGTTGGGTCTTCCGCTACGACGGTCGCTATCTCCCCGGCCCGGCTGCACTGCAGGTTTCCCACGAAGCGGCAGCGCATTCGTTGGCGGCCTTGTGCGATCCGACCATGCGGGTGCTGTCCGAGAGCACGGACATGATGGTGAATCTGCAGGTTCTCGAGAGCGGCGGGACGCGGATCATCGCGGCGCTGCGTCCCGAGAGACTCAAGATGATCACTCGGATGCTCGGGGATCTGCTTCCGCCGCACCGGTTCGCGGGTCCGCTCGCGTTGGTGGCGGCACTCGAGGACAACACCCGGGCGCCCTACCTGGCGATGGTGGAGAAGAGCGGCTATCCGCTGGAAGGACCCACCGGCTTTCTCGCCGACATCGCCGAGACGCAGAAAACCGGATTCGCCGTTGTCCACAAACGATCTCAGGACATCATCGGTTCGGTCTCGCGTGCAGTGTCTTCCCGCAAGGGGTCTCCGCTCTGTGCGTTGACGGTGATCGGTTTCGATACCGACTTCGATGCGAAGACGACGCGAATGGTCGAAGAACACCTGCTGCGGGCCACCGATGAAGTGCAGCAACTCCTCACTGACCACACTTCGGGCAAGCGCCCGTCCGACACAGGAGAATAAGGATGATTTCACGGACCGAGGGCTTCATCACCGTCGCAGACGGCGAACGGGTCTGGTACGAGACTGCCGGCGAGGGCCCGGATCTGATTCTCACGCACGGTCTCGGCGGAAATGCGGCCGTCTGGTACCAGCAGGTGCCCTACTTCGCTCAGCACTATCGGGTGATCAGCTGGGATCAGCGAGGATTCGGCCGCTCTACCAACGAGAACGGCAACCACGGCCCGGTAGCGGCAGTCTCTGATCTGATCGAAATCATGGACCTGTTGGCGGTTGATCGAGCGCACGTGGTCGGCCAGTCGATGGGCGGTTGGGCCGCATTGGGGACCGCGATCGCTGTTCCGGACCGGGTGGAGTCGGTAGTCCTGGCCTGCACGACCGGCGGCATTCCCGTCGGATTCGGTCCGGACAGCGCACCTCCCCTCACCGCAGCACCCGTCACCGCGCGGCCCCTGGGGGAGCATCCCGCTGTGGGCGGACGGTTGCCGAGCTTGGACATGGCGAGGGCATACCTGTACCAAGCTCTCGGCACCTTCGGCCATCGCCCACCTGACACCGAGTTCTTCCGAATTCTCAAGGCCCACAACTATTCGGTGGCCGAACTCGCGGCGGTGGCTGCGCCGGTTCTCCTGATCGCAGGTGAGCTGGACGATTTGATGACACCCGAGCGGATTCGCGGCGCCGCCGAGTTCCTGCCTCACGCCGAAGTGGTCGAGCTTGCCGACCGCGGCCACTCCCCCTACTTCGAGGACCCACACGCGTGGAACGAGTTGGTGGCGCACTTCCTGGCCGATGTTCGTGCGCGCCCAGTGCACTGAAACGCCAACTCGTCACGCATATTCCAACTCCGAGGAGATCTAATGGATTCATCTCAGACCGTCGAGTTCATCCCACCCGCTTTCGATACGCCGTTCTCCACCGGAGTGCGCGTCGGAGACGTTCTGTATCTGTCGGGTCAGATCGGCATGCTTCCCGACGGGACCTTGGCAGACGGCTTCGAAGCGCAGGCTCGCCAGACGATGGAGAATATCGTGGCTTCGCTGATCGCCTACGGTTCCGGTGTCGAAGCGATCTTCAAATGCACTGTCATGCTCGACGACATGTCACGTTGGCAGGAGTTCAACAAGGTCTACCTCGAGTACTTCCCGGCGTCGAGACTGCCGGCCCGCAGTGCGTTCGGAACAGACGGACTGGCGCTGGGTGCGCACATGGAAGTCGAATGCATGGCCTACACCCCGCGGGTCTGACTGCTCGCGGGCACTAACCGTCCCAATCCACACGTTCAGCCAGGCGCAGCAATGTGCGTCGGCGTGTAGTGCTGGTTTCGCCGATGTGCGCGATCCGGCCGTAGATGTGGGCGCGGAAGTTCTCCACGCCATCCCGATTCTGTTCCTGCGCAGAAGTACTGGCGGCATTGTGCAGCAGGGCGCGCAAGCGATCGTAGTCGTCGCGCGGATACGAGGGTTGGTCGTTGATCACCAACCCGGTGAGGTGTTGGCGTCGATGAGGGCGCATCACCTTGGTCTTTCGTGGATGGATGGCAAACCCTTCGTCTCTGGCGATCTGCTCGACCGTCCAGAGGAGGGTGCCGACGTCGACTACTTCGATTCCGGAGAACGCGAGGTCGTCGGCGTATCGGGTGTAGGTGAGCCAGTTCGCTTGTGCGAGTCCACTCAAGCGGATGTCGAGTTTGCGTGCGACGAGATTCGCCAGTGCAGGAGAAGTGGGTGCGCCTTGCGGAAGATGCGCGGTGCGTAGCTGTGATGCCTGTGCATACGGTAGGCCGCGCAGGGTATCGGCAGGCGTTGCAACAGTGCACAATCCGGTGAGAACGCCTGCCACTGCGGGTGGATAGCCGAGGGCGGCGAAGACGGCATGAACGCGGCTGCCGCTGATCGAAGGGAAGAACTGCGCGAGGTCCGCGCCGATCACGATTTCCGACTGTGCGTGCGGCGCTGCAAAAGTCAGAGGGCTTCGACCACGGACAAATCCGTGTGCCGCGTCGTGCGGGGGCACCAGGTCGAGGATGCGGCGCAGGATCTTCCGCTGAATTTCGCGCAATCGGGGTTTCGGTACCTCGAGGAGGCGAGCGCCGGCCTTCTTGCTGATCTGCATCGGCCGGTAGTGGCGTAGCGGTCGGGGTTTCGTGCGGAGCCATTCCCCTCGGTCGGCGAACCACTCGAGTTCGGAGATCGTCAGATCCAGTGAACGAGCCAGGTCCACACTGGTGTTGTAGCGGGGAACGTCGAACCGCCACACCGAGGTTTCATTGGTGTCCAGTGAGAGAGGAACAGGCCGCAGGCGAGGTAGTTCGCGAAGCAATCGATACAGAGTCTGCGGTTCGAACGGTGGAGCGGGCGTGAGGTCGAGAACGCGCACGGCCAGGAGCGTCGGGGAAACGCCGAAGACGGTTCCGAATGCCTCCTCGAGGCCGCTGAGGGTCCACGGAGCGTCAGCGGCCGCAACGGCCAGACGACGCGCCAACTCGGGATCGAGCTCGAAGTCACGCATGATTCGACTCCGGGATGCGACGGGGCGGGGTGACCAAATCCTTTGTCCGGTGCGGCGGCAAGCACGCGGAGCGTGCCGAACGCCGGTGGACGCAGTATCCAATTCTTCTGGCCGACCCAGGGGTTACCCCTGAGACTGGTCGCGTGGACCAACTCTCACCCACGCGCCGCCGCATTCCTTCACAATGGCAGACCGTTCGGTATCTGTCACGTGTGAAGCGGATCTGTCAGGAGTGGGTCCTCAGATCGACGAACGATCCGAACCGACGAACTCGCTGATCCACGGCACGACTGCTTCGCGGACGGTGACCGCTTTCGGCAGTAGTCCGTTGCTCAGCAGGAGATCGGCCGCGCGCTGCTGCTCGTCCAGGAACTCGTCGGTGACAGGGTTGACACCGAAAGGACGTCCGCGCAGTGCAGCTTCCCAGGCATCGAGGCTCGCGGACCCGCCACGCTTCTCGACGTCGTCGACGAAGACCTGGGCGGCTTCGCGGGGGTTGGCTTCGATCCAGGCGTCGGATTCCTGCAGGGCCTCGATGATCGCCTGGAGGGCCTCCGGGTTGGTATCCGCGAAATCGCGCCGGGTGAACCACAGTGAGGGGTGGCTGAAGAGTCCGTCGGTGGCGATCAGCGTGCGCAGTTCGTGGTTCGCTTCGATGTCCGTCAGCCCCGGGTACGCGCCAACCCAGGCATCGATGGTGCCGTCGACGAGGTCCGCTCCACCACCGCGTACGTCGGTGTCGACAGGGACGATGTCGGACCAGGTCAGCCCCGCCTGATCCAAGGCGAACAACAAAAGTGTGGTCTGCCACGATCCGTGCGCGATGCCGACGCGCTTGCCACGCAGGTCCTCAACCGTGTTGATCTCGGACTCTGCCTTGACTACCAGGCGCCCGTTCTCCACGCGGGGGCCGGAGATTCCGATGTAGACGAGATCGCGGCCCTGGGCCAATCCGGTGACGGGCGGCGTGAATCCGGTTCCGATCACGTCGTATCCGCCCTCCTCGAACAGCCAGTCCGAGTGCAGGGTCGGCAAGGCGTTTTCCGGGTTCACTGCAGGCTTGGCGGGAAGCTCACGCAGGTCCACCCACTCGACATCGGGGAGACGGCGTTCGAGGATTCCGGTGTGGCGCAGTACGAACAGCGAATTGTTGTGTGGGAAGTATCCGACGCGAACGGTCATGAGATCTACGGTTTCCTGTTCTGAATCAGTGATGGGGGTGGCTAGATGAGGCCGCGTCGACGCGCCTCGTCGGCGAGTCCGCTACGGCCCCACTGCACGACGAGGTTGGATGGATCGAATTCAACCGAACCGCCGAGGGATTCGGCGATCGTCTGGAACTGGGCGCCTTCCTCGAGGAGGACGACGAACTTCGCGAGGTCGAGCAACCCGCTGCGGCCGATGACGTTGACCCCGCCGTTGGCTTCGAAGATCGCCACCAGATCGGGATCGTGTTCGAGACGCTCGAGAATGAAATCGCCTGCAGAACGGGACCGATCGATGTGCGGCGGAATCTCTCGGGAGAGCGTCAGCCTCTGCGAAGCCGCATAGCGGATGGGTAGCGTCCGATGTGTCTGTGCCCAACCGCCGAGCCACGGTGTGTGGATGTGGACAACGCTGGTGATTTCCGGATGCTGACGGAAGACCGACGCGTAGCCGGTGACAAAACCGGCCGATCCGTTGCCGGACAGCACCTCTCCATCGAAGGTGGCGACAACCGGTGACACCGACGGGTCATCCGCCCACGGTCCCGGATCGTTCAGTGCAACTGCGATTTCGGTGCCGGGCACGCGTTCGACGAAGTTGACGGTCCCGTTGGCTGCAACCGTTCCGGTCTTGCGGAAGACGTCGAATGCCTTGTCCGCTGCTTTACGCGCCTCTTCGACGAATGCTGTGGTATCGGTGTCGAGTCGAGTTTCGGTGGTGGTCATCGAGTCTCCAGTCCAGAAGGTGTGATCGGGGTGCGCTGCAGGAGGGGAAGAACTTCTTCGCCGACGCGGTATGCCTCTTCGAGATGCGGGTTACCGGCGAGGATGAAGGCGTCGACGCCCAGTTCGCGCAGCTCGTCGAGTCTTTCGGCGACCTGCTCGTAACTGCCGACCAGTCCGAACGCCGGTCCGCCGCGGATGAGGCTGAAGCCGCACCACACGTTGGGTTGCACTTCCAGATCTCGGTAGCCGGTGATGTGTTCGGGTACCCAGCCTTTGATGCGGGCGGCGCCCACCGAGTCACCCTGGGCTGCACGGTCGGCGGCCCCCTTGTCGACGAAGGCCCAGCCTTTCTCGATCTCGGCCCACGCGGCTTCTTCGGTGTGCCGGGCTACGACGTCGATGCGTACGGCGAATTTCGGCGTGCGTCCCAGTTTGGCCGAGTTCTCCCGCACACCGTCGATCTTGGCTCTGAGATCGGCGTACGGCTCCAGCCAGGAAAGGTAGTAATCGGAGTGCAGTCCGGCGGCGGCGACGGCTGCGGCCGAAGATCCGGAGAAGTACACCTCGGGAAACGGTTGGCCGGCCAGTCCGGTTGGCAGTGCGGCGCCGTGGGTTTGGAAGAAGCGACCGTCGAAGTCGAAAGGTTCACCGTCCCACACACCCTTGAGGACATCGAGGAACTCGGACGTCCTGGTGTAGCGATCGTCGTGGTCGACTTTGTCGCCCCACCACAGCTGAGGCGCTCCGCCTCCACCACTGATGATGTTGTAAACCAGACGTCCGCCGGTTGCGCGCTGCAGACTGGCCGACATTCGCGCGGCCTGGACCGGGTGCAGGAACCCTGGTTGGAACGCAACCATGAAACGGTAGGTGGTGGTCTCGGCGGCCAACGCTGCTGCGGTCGCCCACGGATCCTCGGTCATCGGGAAAGACGGCAGCAGTCCACCGAGGAACCCTGCGGACTCGGAAGCCTTTGCCACCGCGGCCATGTGGTCGATGTAGCTGTATCCGTCCAATTCGCCGCCGCGGATCGCGGGAGCAATGTTGCCCGGCCCGTATCCACCGGCATCGCCGCGGTTGTAGCGACGCGGAGTACGCAGCGACGCGTGGTCGCCTTCCATCCCGATCCGCCAATAGAAATCGATGCTCATGCGGTGGCCTTCTCTTCTGTGGTGGCCTTCTCTTCCTTGCGAATCCGACCCTCGGGATCGACCAGGTGCAGGAGATGCTCGCCCGCCCGGTGCAGCTCTTCGATGTGTGGCCGACCGGACAAGACGAAACCGTCCACGCCGATATCGCGATACGACGACAATCGCTGCGCCACCTCCTCGTAGCTTCCGACGAGGCCGATACTGTGCTCGTAGCCGATGCGGTCGAATCCGGACCACAGGATGCCGCCCCGATCGATCTCGAGTGCAGCGGAATCGGCTTCTCTCAGTTGCCGTTCGACGCGAGCCCAGGCTTCGTCCGCTGTTTCCCTCGCGATGATCGGGATGCGCAGGACCTTCTCGACGGTCCTGCCGAGTTCGGATGCTCGGTCGTCGAGGGTGGTGATCCGTGTCGACAACTCGTCGCCGGCAAGGGTGAACTGATGGACATCGGCATGGTGGGCCGAGAGTTCCAGAGCTTCCGGCGAGTCCCCGGTCAGATGCACTCGGGGAAAACGGAGTCCCGACAAGATGCCTCGGAATCCGCCGCCGAGTACGTCGTAGTATTCGCCGTCGAAGTCGTAACCCGTGCCGCCGAATCCGCCAGGGAGAATCTGCTCCTCGTTCCATACGCCACGGGCGACGGTCAGGAACTCCGCGGCGCGCGCGTAGCGGTCGGCTCCTCGAACCACGTCGCCGCGAGCAGCGGCGTCTTCGGGGTCCGTCTCTACCTTCACTCGCCATTCGAGACGACCTGCCGACAGGCGCTGAAGTGTCGCCGACATTTTGGCGGCGTAGACGGGGGTGCCGAAAGTGGGGTGAAACTCCACGACCACTCGCGAATGACGCGTCTGACGTAGGGCGGCGGCAGCAACGATCCAGGACTCTTCGCCATTCGGATCGTACGATGCGACAACGCCGTCGACGCCCGACAGTTCGGCTGCGAGAACGATCTGTGCCAATTCGTCGAAGGGCCCGAAGTTTCCGGGACGAACATCGGTCGCAACGGTAGTCGGTCGCTGCGGCCCGAATCCGCCGCGACTGTTCAGTGCGGCCACCGCCCGGCGTCCGTCACCGCGAGACGGTAGCTCCCAGTAGACGTCCGTCATTCTGCTGTGCCCTTCTGCGCAACAAGGTTGCGTGCCTGTTCCAGTGGTTCGTGCGCCACCCAGGACTGCAGGTCGAAGTCGGCGGCAAGGAAGCCGTGCGCATACAGGAATTGTTTCTGCACGCCGAGCAGGTCCACACGCTCGTCAGACAGGCTCAAATGCAGTCCGGTGTGGAAGTTCTCGCCGTACGCTGCCACCACACCTTCGGGCCCCGACTGTGTTTCGGTTTGCAGAACGGCTCGGACCTCGTCGATGTTGGCTGCGGCCCAGTCCGCCGCTCTCAGGCTCTCGGCAAGGAAACCCACGACGATGTCCGGGCGCTGTTCGAGTAGATCGGCGTGAACTGTGATCGGTCGTGGGGTGCCGTTGTTGACGCGATCACGCAGGGATGCAGTGGAATCGAGATCGACGGCCACCGCGAGACCGTGTTCGCGGGCAACTTCCTGGGCTCGGGCGCCCTTGACGTAGATTGCGTCGACGTCGCCGCGTAGCAGGGATTCGACGCCCCACGTCGTGTTGCGGGTGGACGAGGCGGTGCGGACCTCGGGGGCCGCCGTCGTCGCAACCTCGACGAGAGTGACGTCGGCAAAACTCAACTCGCCGAGTCGAAGTGCGGAGGCGAAGCCGTGCAGGGCCATGGCACGGGGGAAGCTCCTGGCCTGATCTGCCGCCCAGGCCGGGATGCCGATCCGAGCGCCTGCCAGAAGACCGGCTTCTCGGATGTCGGAGTCTCCGCGCACCAGGATTGCCTGGGCCTCGTCGATCCAGGTGAGCCCGATGAGCCTCGTCGGAGAACCACTGGCACGCGCGGCCAGTGCGGGGACGTTGCCGCCTTCGCGAATGAGTCCGGAGAGGTGGTGATCGAAATGGCGCACTGCCAATTCCGGTCCGGCATCTTGCAGTACGCCGAAACGCACTCCGGATTCGTTTGCCGTCCGGTCGAGCCAACCGAGACTGTTGGCGAGGCCGCTGGCGGTGGGAACGGGGCAGCGGGTGTACCAGAGTGTGTCGATTGCGGAATCAGCGATCAATGTCATGACTGTCCTGTCCGTCGGGGAAGGTGCGACCGACGCCGAGTTCCTTCAGGAAACTCGCTCGGTAGCGCAGAGATTCGGGATCGTTCCGATCGCGGGGGCGTGGCAGGTCGATGTCGACATCCACGGCAAACCCGCCCTTGTCGAGGATGAGCACACGGTCGGCAAGTCGTACGGCTTCGTCGACGTCGTGCGTGACGAGCAGTACTGCCGGACGGTGGCGGGCGACCAGATCGCCTACCAAGTCTTGCATTTGGAGCCTGGTCAAAGCGTCGAGGGCTGCGAACGGTTCGTCGAGCAGTAATAGTTCAGGTTCGCGAACCAGAGCGCGCGCCAGTGCGACGCGTTGGGCCTCGCCGCCGGAGAGGGTGGCCGGCCAGGCGCGGTGCTTGTCCGCGAGGTTGACCTCGGCGAGTGCGTTGCGTGCATTGTCGGTCACCTGACGTGACCGTTTCTGTCCGACTGTGACATTGGCCAGAACTCGCTTCGACGGGATCAATCGCGGTTCCTGGTAGACAACCGTGCGGTCGCGCGGAACCAGCACCTCGCCGCTGTCCGGTGCTTCCAAACCGGAGAGCACTCGCAACAGGGTCGTCTTGCCGGTGCCGCTGGGGCCGAGGAGAACGACGAACTCTCCGCGTGTGATCTCGAGGTCGATACCGCCCAGAACAGTCTTGTCACCGAACGACTTACGCACTCCGGTGAGCGAGACCGCTACCGGTGATCCGGCACGTCGCTCGGCCGCAGTGGTGCCGGTCCGCTCACGGGCTGCCAACGGCGGCAGAGGTGCTTCGGTGGATGGCAGCGAGCCGATGGTTGTATTCGTCATCGCGCCACCGACAATCTCCGCCACGGCATGGAGTACCGCTCGATCAGTCTGACGATTGCGTCGAAGATGAGTCCCAGTGCCGCGTACATGACGATGCACAGAACCATGTAGTCGGTGCGGTTGTATTCCTGCGCCAGGGTGACCAGATATCCGATGCCCTCACGTGTGCCGACCTGCTCGGCGGCGATCAATCCGGTGATGCTGAGCGACAGGCAGATTCGAAGCCCCATCAGAACACCGGGGAGGGCGGTCGGAAGAATCGCTCCGAACACCAGTCGCCAACCCGTCAAGCCGAAACCTTGTGCCGCTTCCACCATCTTGCGATCGACTCCGCGCACTCCCAGGTAGGTGTACGCGTACATGGGGGCGACGGTCGCGACGGCGATCAGGACTACCTTGAAGGTTTCGTCGATACCGAACCAGGCGATGAACAACGGAACGAGCGCGAGGAACGGAACCGCGCGGTTGATCTGCATGGTCGAGTCGATCAGTTCTTCGCCGAGCGAGGAGAGACCGGACAGAACCCCGAGCACCAATCCGACGATCACACCGACCGAAACACCGAGTGCGGCACGTTGAAGCGACGCGAGGCCGAAGTCGACCAACTGACCCGACTGGTACAGCTCGGCGAATGCCGTCCACACCGCGGGAGGTCCGGCCAGGATCTCTTCGCGGATCAGTCCGGTAGCGGATCCGATCCACCATCCGGCAACCAGCAGCGCGGGCACGAGGAAGCGGAGTGGGATCGAGACCCACTTGGGCCTGCTGCGATTGCGGCGGTAGCGGGGCGTTTCGAGTTGGGGATGCTCCACTGACGGCGACGCAGTTCGTGCGGGCCGGGTCAGCGTCACCATCGGGTCACTTCCCCTCGGTGGTGGGCGCTGCCGCTGCCGAACCTGCCACAGCACCCTGGAGGTCGAAGATCACGTCACTGCCCTTGATCGGCTGCTGGATCACCTTGTTGTCGGCGAACAACGTGGAGATCGATTCGAGGTCGGTAGCGTCGGCTGCAGTCGGGTAGCGGAAGTTGGTGATCTGGCCGCCCAGGGTGATCGCGTCGTCGAGTCGCTGTCCGGAGAGTGCGCGCGGACCGGTCTGTTCGAAGACGTTCTCGAATGCTGCCGGGTCGGCCTGCTGCTTCGCGGTGAGTTCCTGGGTGACTTCGAGGAACTTCTGGACCACTTCGGGATGCGCTTCGAGTACTACGGTGCGGCCGGCGATGATGGTGCTGTCCACGGAGTCGATGCTCGCCTCGGTTGCGATCTCGACCGCGCCCTTGGCCTTGGCCTCCTGATACGGAATCAGGAACGATGCCCACGCGTCGACCTGCCCGGTGGAGAATGCCGACGCCGCGTCAGCCTGTTGCAGCGGAACACGTTCGACGGAATCGATCGGCACTCCGGCCTGCGTCAGAGCCTTGAGCGTGATGTACTCGCCCTTGCCTGCAGGGTTGACGGCAATGCGCTTGCCGGCCAGATCTGCGACGGTCTTGATGCCGGACTCCGGAGTGGCGATGATGCCGGCCTGGTCCTTGTTGTACGGGTCGGACGTGGCGAAGATGCGGACACCCACGTCCTTGGACAGTGCGCCGACGACGGGACTGTATGCGCCGGTTTGGATGTCGAGTTCACCGCTGTTGAAGAGTTTGAGGTTGGAGCTGAATCCCGGTGTGGTCTTGACCCATTCGATCTTTGCGCCCAGCGGTGCCAGCGCCTCGTCGTAGGTTCCGTCACGCTTGCCGACGGCGATGGCACCGGAGTTTCCGGGATCGAAGACCTTGAGCGTGAAGTCTGCGCTGGAATTGCCTGCGGCGCTGTCGGAATCGGAAGACCCACACGCCACCGCCAACCCGGCCAGCGGGATCATGGCGAGCGCAGCGGCAGCTCGTGGCAGTCGGCGGAAGCGGGACATGTATGTGGCTCCTTCAGGCGTTGAATCGTCAGAACTGACGACGATGACGCTATTGGGTGCCTGTCCGTTTTACCCCCGTTTGTTTTCTGGAGATTGGAAATCTTGACAACATCGGAAGTCTGTTCATCTGGGCTTTTGTAGCTCCACTCTCGGTTCCTTTCCATCTGATGGAAAGGATGGCCGGACTGCTGGGTCCGTGTTAGCGTCCGATTCTCAGGTCGATCAGGCCACAGCGAAAGGATCGTTCGTGACGGACGCACGCGGCGCGGGAGTTCAGACGGTAACCCGTGCCCTGACCATGCTCACATGTTTTCGCAGTGGCGAAGAACTGGGAGTCTCGGAAGTTGCGCGGCGACAAGAGCTTGCGGTCAGCACCACGCATCGATTGCTGCAGTCGCTCGTCGACGCGGGATTTCTCGAGAAGGACGACGCAACCAGTCGGTATCGCATCGGCGCGGCGCTGGCGGCTTACGGACAGGTCTCCTACCGGCAGCATCGGATCTATCTGTCCGAGCCCTATTTGGAGCAATTGGCCGCGACGACAGGAGCATCCGCTTCCCTGGCAGTGCGAAGCGGAAGTGAGGTGGTGTTGCTCGGATTCAGTCGGTGGCGCGAGGCCGACGGGCACGTGCTGCAGGGTGTCCGCCTTCCCTTGCATGCGAGCGCACTGGGGAAAGCCTTTCTGGCTTGGTCCGATGTCGACGATTCCGAGCTGGCTGCGCTGCCACGTGAAGCGACCACTCAGCGTGCGATCACCGATGTCGCCGGTATCCGCCGGGAACTGGAACTGACTCGTGAGCGAGGATACGGATTCAACGACGAGGAGTTGACCCCGGATTTCCGAACGATCGGAATTCCGATAATCGATGGATCTGGCACTGTGCGTTACGCTCTCGGGCTTCGTGGTCCGGTCGAGCTGATGATCGACGAACGGATTCCGTTCCTCGCCGATCTTGCCAAGGTGACTGCACGACAGATCGGTGAGGTCCTTCTCTGACGTGATGTGAAAGCGCTTGTGGCAGATCCGGCCGAACGTGATTACCGTTGAAGTCGAGGGCGCGATCGCACAATGGCTACGCGACGTGACCGCGTCCTCGCGAGCGTGGAGACGAGTGATGACGACGATCGGTGTCGTTGCCCTGTTGCTGGGCGTCCTGTTGATCGTGGTCGAGGCGCATGCCCCAACCGCGGGGGTGCTCGGTGTGCTTGGAGCACTCATGATCGGTGCCGGCGTGTGGATGCTCTTCACGTCCGACGGTATCGGGCAATTGATCGCGATTCCGGTGACGGCGGGGGTCGCGGTAGTCGGCCTGGGCGTGGTGGCGGTAGCGAGTCGAAAAGCGCTTACCGCGCGCCGCGCTCCCGTGCGTACGGGGACGGAATCTCTTGTCGGCTCGGACGCGACCGTTCGCAGTTGGACCGGTGCGCAGGGTCAGGTCGAGCTCGACGGCGGATTATGGCGTGCTCGAATGGAATTCGGGTACGACGATTCTGTGCCCGCCGTGGGCGAATCCGTCGTCGTAGAGCAGGTTCGAGGCCTGACTCTGAAAGTGCGCCGTCGTGAACCGTGGGAGCTGCCGCTATGACCACCGTGCTTGTCGTGTTGTCCGTGTTTGTCGTGCTGATTGCAGTCCTTGTGGGCATGTCGGTGAGAGTTCTGCGCGAGTACGAGCGCGCGGTGGTGTTCCGCCTCGGTCGACTGATCACCTTGAAGGGTCCTGGTCTGGTGATTCTGGTGCCGGCGATCGATCGTATGGAGCGGGTCAGTCTGCGAACCGTCACGCTGAAGATACCGGTCCAAGAAGTGATCACTCGCGACAACGTCCCCGTGAAGGTCACCGCCGTCACGTACTTTCGGGTCGTCGACGCTGACCGTTCGATAGTCGAGGTCGAGGATTTTCTGGCCGCCACCTCACAGATCGCCCAGACCACACTGCGCTCCATTCTCGGTAAAGCTGAGTTGGACTCGCTGCTCTCCGAACGTGAACGGCTCAACGAGGACTTGCAGAAGGTAATCGATCAGCAGACCGAGCCGTGGGGAGTCAAGGTCACGACCGTCGAGATCAAGGACGTCGAGATTCCGGCCAACATGCAGCGCGCCATCGCCAGGCAAGCAGAGGCCGAACGAGAGCGGCGAGCCAAGATCATCAACGCCGACGCCGAGTTTCAGGCTTCGGCCAAGCTCGCCGAGGCGGCCGAGGTGATCAGCCGCAATCCGACCACCCTGCAGTTGCGTTATCTACAGACGCTTCACGAGATCGGTAGTGAGAACAACTCCACCGTTGTCTTCCCCTTGCCGCTGGATCTTGTCCGGCCCTTTATCGGTGGCGGAGTTGCGGCAACTCCCGCGACCCAAGAACCTGCCCGTTTCGCCTGGAATGCGAAAGTTGTTGATTAGCATCTAGTTTCGGTTCTCCATCCCTTGTATTCGAAACTATGTTCGATTAGACTTTCGGCATGGACAGTCGGGAAGCGTGGCAACTCGATGATGAGGGCCTCAAGGGTGAGGTTCTGGATCTGGTGCGTGTCCGGCACGAGTTGCAGTCGCGGATGGTGTTGCTGATCGTGGAGATGTTTTCCCGTGAGGTTCTCGGCAGGAAGGGTTTTCGGGCGATCGCGCAGTGGTTGCATGGTTCGACGAATCTGGAGATCGGCGAGTGCAGTCTGCTGGTCGGGTTGGCGCGGTTGTTGATGCTCGAACCTGTTGTCGCGGATGCGTTTCACCGTGGTGACGTTGATGCGTTGAAGGCGCGGCAGGTTGCGTCGTTTTGTCAGCATCCGCCCAAGAACATGACCCTGGCGGATGTGGACAAGGCCCGCGGGATCTTGCTTGGCCTGGCGTCGAAGAACATCGCGGATTGTGATGCGGTGCGGGCGGCGATCCGGCGGATCGAGAAGCAGTACGGAAAACGCGAGGACGGCGTTCCGGTGGGTGAGGATTCGGAGCGTAACGAGTTCTACGCCTCGAAAGGCTTGTACGGGCGCGTGTCGGTGAAGGGCGACCTGGATGCTGTGAACGGGGCCCGTCTGATCACGTTGTTGTCGAGTCTGTCGGCGCCGACGCCGGAGAAGGACGGGGTCAAGGACGCCCGCACGCCGGCGCTACGGCGGGCGGACGGGTTTTGCGAACTACTGCGGCGGTATGAGCGGGCGGGGTTGGGTCCGATCGAGGGCGGAGTGAAACCACACATCACCGTTACCGCCAGTGCGAAAGACATGACAGACCTCAAGGCGTTGAAGGACCTCTTGCCGTCGACTCAGGAACTGGGGTTCGCGTGGGCGGATTGGGTGGGCCCGATCAGTATCGATACTGCCCGGATGCTGGCGTGCGACTGCACCGTCACCCGGATCCTCCTGGACGAGAACGGTGTTCCGCTCGACTGCGGCAAAGAAGCAAGGACCGCGACGGTACCCCAGCGGCGGGCGTTGGCGGTTCGTGATGGTGGGTGCGCGTTTCCGGGATGCGGGACACCATCGGGGTGGTGCGATGCCCATCATATTGTTCACTGGAACGATGGCGGCCCAACGGATCTCGATAATCTGATCTTGTTGTGCGGTCATCATCATCGGACGATGCACCACACGGAGTGGCGGGTGGAGATCGGCCCGGATCGCAAATCGGTATTCTACCCACCGATGTCGATCGATCCGTATCAACAGCCGATCGGCGGGAACAGCCCACCTACAGCAGCCTGAACGGGCGCAACTGAATACGTACACACCGGGGCATAGCCATGCCCCGGTGTGTACGGCGTGTGCGGTCAGAGCATCGTCGAGATATGGTCCGGAAGCGCGACACCTGAGTCGAGATCCTCGGACGGGATCGGTTCACCGAAGTGCGTAGCTGCGGGAACTACTCCAGCCCAAACGGTTTCGACACCAATGTCGGCGGCATCGTCGCCGGGGCCGCCGGTGCGGGCCTTGACGGAAGCCTCGTACAACGGCAGTGCAAGAACGATGGTTGCCGCCATTTCCTTGCGCGTGTGATCCCGAAGGTGTTGGGAACGTCCGGGAACTACCTGGTCGACGATCAGATTCAAAGCCTTCACGCGTTCGTCGCCGTCGGTCACGACTCGAGGTGATCCGATGATGACGCCGCTGCGGTAGTTCATCGAGTGGTGGAAGCCCGACCGAGCCAACACGAGCCCGTCGAGGATCGTGATGGTGATGCAGATTTCGCTGTCGGGAGCCAAGCTCCGTGAAGCGACTGAACCGTGAACATAAATAGATCCGCCGCGGTCGGGGCCGTCGAGGTCGAACCCGTAGGCGGTGGGAAACACCATGGGAACTCCGCCGACGGTCACACCCATGTGGCACAGCTTCGCGGACTGCAAGACGTCGACGAGTGCCGCGCGTTCTGCGACGCCGTGGTGGCGGGCGCGCTTGTGCGTCGTACGTGCTGTCGGGGACAGCGGAATAGGTGCAGTGGGGGCAGGAGCAGGGGCAGCAAAGACAACGGAATCTGTCATGCAGACAATGCTGGTGGCAAAGTGGCTTCAAGTCATGGTCCAATCAGTGGAGACTTCGATAGGCCACTTCGATTTGCCACTTCCGGGAGGGTTCTGAATGTTTCTGCCTTCGGCGGTAGCCGTCGTCCTCGACCGGACAGATCGGCGGGCGCTCCCGGTCCAGATTGCCGACCACCTCAGAGCTGATATCCGCAGTGGTAAGGCGGCAGTGGGTCTGAGGTTACCCAGTTCCCGGAAGCTGGCGGCGGAGCTCGAGGTGGCGCGGGGCGTCGTGGAACGGGCGTATGAGCAGTTGATCGCCGAGGGTTGGCTTGTCGCTGTGCACGGCTCAGGCACCTTCGTTGCCGAGGCGCCCTCCCCCATGGTCACTCCCACGACTACACCGAAGAAGGCCGCCGACAAGATGTCACCCAGGGTGCAGCTCCGGCCGGGCGTGCCGTGGACGCCACCGCGTGCATCGGCAGCGTGGCGGCGGGCGTGGCGTGACGTCGGGTCCAAACCGCCACCTTTCGAGGATCCCGATCCTGCGGGTGACTACGAATTGCGTTCGGCACTATCGGAATTACTGGCAAGAGCCCGCGGAATGTCGGTTGAACCCGAGAGAATCCTGATCACCTCAGGTGCCACGCATGGTCTCGGCCTCGCCCTGTCGGCTCTGCGTACCCGTGGTGCTGTTCTGGCGATGGAAGATCCCGGATACCGGTATGCGTCCTCGGCCGCTACAGCCTGTGGATGGTCGCTGCTCGACGTGCCCGTCGACGCTCATGGTCTCTGTGTCGACCAACTCGAAACTGCGTCGGAGAGCTTCCGTGGCGTGTATGTGACACCGTCCCATCAGTATCCGACGGGTGGGCTGCTTCCGGTAGGTCGGCGCAACCAGTTGATCGAGTTCGCCCGCGCCCGCGACGTCGTCCTGTTCGAGGACGATTACGACTCCGAATTCCGTTACGACGTAGCGCCTTTGCCTGCGCTTGCCCAGCTGGCTCCTGATCGGGTGGTGTATCTCGGAACGGTTGCCAAGACGCTCGGCGCCGGAATTCGATTGGGCTGGTTGGTAGCTCCCCTCGACCTGGTCGACCGCATAGCAGTACACCGCAAGCGAATCGGCGACTTCCCGTCGGTTCCGCTGCAGCAAGCACTCCTGTCCCTGCTCCGTGACGGCGAATGGGATCGAGCGGTGCGTACCGCCCGGCGCAGATACCGGGAGCGTGATCGGGCGGTCGAGGAAGCGCTGTCATCGTTCGGTGAACTGCGGGGTCTCGGCGCCGGCATGCACACGACGCTCATGCTCGACGCGGATCTGGCAGCGACCGTCGCTCGCGAGGCGCTCCTGCACGGCGTCGAAGTGCCCACCCTGGTCGAGTCCACCCGAACGCACGGAGACCCCGGCGGATTGGTCATCGGCTACGGGCGAGTGGAATCCGCGGACCTCGAATATGCGCTCGAGGTGATAGCCGAGTGCCTCGCACGTCACAGCGCGTGAAGTCTCGTTGATCGGGAGTGCGGCAACGGATGGGCGTGGTCCAGTTCTAGCGTCTGCTCGTGACGATCCGAAGCCAGACCTTTCCGCACCTGCTCGCACCAGGCACCATCGGCCCGATGACCGTGCCCAATCGCGTGGTTCTCCCTGCGATGGACATGAACCTGTGTGAAGACGGGGAAATCGAAAAGGGCGACATCGACCACTTCGTGGCGCGTGCAGCTGGTGGAACGGGTCTGATCATCACCGGTTGCTGCGCTGTTGCGTATCCGCTGGGCTGCACCAGCCGCAAGGAACCGGGGCTTTCGGAAGACCGGTTCATCCCCGGTCTCAAGGCGTTGGCCGACGCAGTCCACGACGCAGGCAGCAAGCTCTGTGTGCAGATGACACACCACGGCAAGGTGGCGCGCATCGATACCCTCGACGGCCGACCGCAGTTGGTCCCGTCCACGCCGAAGCCGCCGGGTGACATGAGCGCGATGGCCGATTGCACGCCAGAAGAACTGGGCAAGATGGCTGCCATCAACGAGGGCAAGAGGGCTACGTACCACGAGGCAACCAAGGAAGATCTTGATTGGCTGGTTCGCATGTTCGCCGAGGCTGCCGGACGGGTGAAGGCGGCGGGCGGCGACGCCGTCGAGATTCACTGTGCCCACAACTACGTCCTCGGAGCGTTCCTGAGTCGGTACACGAATCAGCGCGGCGACGAGTACGGAGGTTCCATGGAGAACCGTGCTCGCCTCGCTTGTGAGGTCATTCGGGCGGTCAAGGAGGAGGTCGGTGGTGCGCTTGCCGTCATCGTGCGTCTGGCCGGTCAAGAGTACGGCGAAACCGACGGGCTGACGGTCGACGAGGCTGCTGCGGCCGCGAAGATGTTCGAAGAGGCCGGAGCTGACGCCATTCATGTCACCGGTACCGCGCTGAATGCTTTTGCCAACTTCACCGACGGACCACTGCCCGACAAGGTCGGCTACTACACCGACAATGCAACGCGAATCAAGCAGGCGATATCGATCCCCGTGATCACCGTCGGACGTATGCTCCCCGAGGTCGGCGAGAAGATGATCGCGGAAGGTCGCACGGACTTCGCCGCAATGGGCCGTCAGCTCCTGGCCGATCCACAGCTGGTGAACAAACTCAAAGACGGTGTACCCGAGCGGGTTCGGCCTTGCATCAATTGCTACGTCTGCGTGCAGGAGAACTTCTGGGACGAGACGCCGCTGTGCGCTGTCAATCCCGCGCTCGGCAACGAAGCGCTTCTCCCCTTCGTCCGGACCAGCACTCCGAAACGCATTGTTGTGGTCGGAGCGGGCCCCGGTGGTCTCGAGACGGCCCGCGTGGCCGCTGAACGTGGGCACCGAGTCACGGTGTTGGACAAGTCCGATCGCCTCGGTGGCACCCTGTGGTTCTCGAGCCTCACTACCCCGGACAACGGGCGTCTGCTCAGCTGGTTGAAAGTGGAAATCGAGCGTCTCGGTGTCGATGTTCGACTGAAGACCGAAGCCTCGGTTGCCTCGATCCGGGCACTGAATCCCGACGCCGTAGTCGTGGCCACCGGTGCGGTTCGTGAGCGGCCTAGCGTTCCGGGCGGTGATCTCCCGCATGTGCACACCGGTGATTCGTTGCGCGCGTTGATGACCGGAGCGGGAGATGTCTCACAGGTACCGCCGTTCCTGCGGACGATGGCCAAGTTGGGCAAGCTGTCCGGTATCACCAAGAGCCCCGCGGCGATCCGAGCTGTGACCCGCAAGTTCCTGCCCATGGGTAAGGACGTTGTCGTGATCGGTGGTTCGCTTGTCGGACTCGAGCTTGCAGAGTTCCTGGCCGAGCGAGGTCGCAATGTGACGCTGATCGAAGAAGGCCAGCAGTTGGGTATTCCGATGGCGATGCCGCGCCGCTGGACGGCGGTGCGCCACGCCAAGCATGTCGGTGTGAACATTCACCGCAATTCAACGGTGCAGCGAATCACCAAGGAGCACGTCGAATTCCGTTCCGGTGACAAGACACTGACCGCTCCAGCCGACATGGTTGTCGTCGCGTCGGGAGTGTCGGCGCAGGCGCCACTGGCCGATTCTCTGATCGGTGTCGTGTCCGACGTACATGTGGTCGGTGACGCGGTGAACGTCGACTACATCGAGGGCGCGATGCACACGGCGTGGAAAGTCGCGATGGATCTGTAGTTCAGCATCAGGTAGCGCTTTGTGCCGCAACGATGTCCGGCCACCAGCGGGCCGCGACATCGGGGTGCGCACGTAGTCGACTCTTGAGGGCGTTCGCCCCGTAGGAATCGTGGATCGGGTTGTTCGCGTCCACGGTGACGCCGGTGGCGCGCGCCGCGAGCTCGGGCGGTAGGTCGAACTCCGGGATCTGCGCTGCGTAGTTCGGGTTGAAGAAGAACGGCACCGAGATACGTTCACCGTCGCCCTCGGGCGAAACTACCCGGTGCACAGTCGCTTTCAAGTAGCCACCGGTAGCGACCTCGAGCAGTTCGCCGATGTTGACCACCAGCGCCCCGTCGATCGGCGGCGCGTCGATCCAGTCGCCGTCGTGCTCGACCTGCAGACCGCCCTTGCCCGGTTCGACATAGAGCAGAGTCAGCACACCCGCGTCCTTGTGTCCGCCGACGCCCTGGGAGCCGGCACCTTTCGGGCGGCCCGGGTAACGCACCACCTTGATGAGGATCGACGGATCGTGAGCGAACGCGTCGTCGAAGATGTTCGCATCCTGGCCCAGGGCTACCGCCCATTCGCGTAAGAGGCTCAATGCGATCGAGGTGAGTGTGTCGTTCCACTCGGTGATGACGTCGCGGAGTTCGGGAAGGGCGTCGGGCCACTGGTTGGGGCCCTGCAGGATCTCCCAGGCCGGTGAGGTGTCGGTGCGCTCGGCCGCGGGCTGTTCGGCCCCGATGTCGATCTGCTCGCGCCAGTCCTGCTTGCCTTCGGTCAGTTCGCCGCCGAGCCGGGTGTACCCACGGAAGTGCGGGCTGCGGACGTTCTCGATCGCGAGCTTCTCGGCAGTCGGCAGCGCGAAGAACTCGCGGGCGACGGCGAGGAGGCGGCGCTGCAGTTCGTCGGGAATTCCGTGGCCGACCAGGTAGAAGAATCCGACCTCGTGGGTGGCCTCGCGGAGCTGAGTGCGGAACTGCTCGGCGGTGTCGGGGTTCTGCGCAAGCGACAGATCGAGCACTGGCAGCGACGTAATCGACATGGGGTCCTCGATCCGTGTGATGGTTCTGATGTCCATCATTCCATGCTGAGCGGCACCCGGACCCGCACGGCAATTCGGCAGCCGCAGGCGTGATTACCCGCGCGGATGCGGAAACACCCTGCGGATAACAGAATCGGGGCCTTGCGCCGTTGGCGCAAGACCCCGAATCAGTGTGAGTCGAATTAAGCTTCGTCTGCGCCGATGATGAACGCTTCGAGCTCGATGCGAGCCTTGTCGTCGGCCATCTGGACCGGCGGGGACTTCATCAGGTAAGCGGAAGCCGGGTAAACCGGTCCACCGATGCCGCGGTCCTTGGCGATCTTGGCTGCGCGGACGGCGTCGATGATGATGCCGGCAGAGTTGGGCGAATCCCAGACCTCGAGCTTGTACTCCAGGTTCAGGGGAGCGTCACCGAAGGCGCGGCCTTCGAGGCGGACGTATGCCCACTTGCGGTCGTCGAGCCACTCCACGTAGTCCGAGGGACCGATGTGGACGTTGCGGTCGTGAACCTTGCCGGCAAGTGCGCCGGTCAGGTTGGACGTCACGGCCTGGGTCTTGGAAACCTTCTTGGACTCCAGGCGATCACGCTCGAGCATGTTCTTGAAGTCCATGTTTCCACCGACGTTGAGCTGGTAGGTGCGGTCCAGCACGACGCCGCGGTCTTCGAACAGCTTCGCCATCACGCGGTGGGTGATGGTGGCGCCGACCTGGCTCTTGATGTCGTCGCCGACGATCGGGACGCCGGCGTCCTTGAACTTGGCAGCCCACTCCGGGTCGGAAGCGATGAAGACGGGCAGAGCGTTGACGAATGCAACGCCTGCGTCGATCGCGCACTGTGCGTAGAACTTGTCAGCGTCGTCGGAACCGACGGGCAGGTAGGAGACGAGGACGTCGACCTGAGCGTCCTTGAGTGCCTTGACGACGTCGACGGGCTCGGCGTCGGACAGCTCGATGGTCTCGGCGTAGTACTTGCCGATGCCGTCGAGGGTCGGGCCACGCTGAACGGGAACGTCCAGGGGCGGGACGTCGGCGATCTTGATGGTGTTGTTCTCGCTCGCGAGGATCGCCTCGGAGAGGTCGAAGCCGACCTTCTTGGCGTCGACGTCGAACGCAGCGACGAACTGCACGTCGCGGACGTGGTACTTACCGAACTTGACGTGCATGAGGCCGGGGACCGTCTGGGTCTCGTCGGCATCCTTGTAGTAGTGGACGCCCTGAACCAGGGACGAGGCGCAGTTACCCACGCCCACAATGGCTACGCGCACCGCGGTGCTGTTCTCACCCATGGTCGGGTTCTCCTTCTTTCCGGGATGTTCCTGTTGTCGATTGCTCGGCTGCGATCAATTCGTTGAGCCAACGCACTTCGCGTTCACTCGATTCGAGTCCGAGCTGATGGAGCTGACGGGTATAGCGGTCCAGCGATCCGCTGGCCCGACCGACGGCCTCGCGGAGCCCCTCACGGCGCTCCTCGACCTGGCGTCGCCTGCCTTCGAGGATCCGCATCCGCGCTTCTGCGGGGGTGCGGCTGAAGAAGGCGAGGTGAACGCCGAAACCGTCGTCGGTGTAGTTCTGCGGCCCGGTGTCGGCGACCAGTTCGGTGAACCGTTGCCGACCTTCCGGAGTGAGCTGGTAGACGCGACGCGCCCGACGCTTGAGCGTGCCGGTGGCAGTGTCGACGTCTTCCGAGATCAATCCGTCGGCTTGCATGCGCCGCAGTGCCGGGTACAGCGATCCGTACGAGAACGCGCGGAATGCGCCGAGCAGACCAGTGAGCCGCTTACGCAGCTCGTATCCGTGCATCGGTGACTCGAGGAGCAGCCCGAGGATTGCGAGTTCGAGCAACTGACAAACCTCCCGAGTCGTTGAACCTAACCGCTTGATGCGATAACCAACTATATCGCGCCGATATATAAAACCACACTGCGGCCCGATACGTGTACCAAGGTGTCACGGCTAGATCATGGGGTGAACGGGTAAATCGACATGATTTCGCCATCGAGGGCAGCGGTCAGGTACCCGCTCTCGTCGAGGTCGTTGCCGACGTGAATTTCGATGGTCGGCACGGTTTCGGAGCTCTCGATCATGAGGTACCGCGTGGTCGGATTCTGCACGGAGGTGGTGGTTCCGGCGCCGTCGAGCAGGGCGATCACGATGCGAGGATCGAGCTGTCTGACGTCGATCTGTGTCACGTCGGGTTCGCGTGATCCTCCTGAAGTCGTGTCCTCGAGGTCGCCTCGGTAGTAGCTGTCCAGGCTCTTGCGCGGCGCGGCAGGATCGGCGCGCGTTATGCGTGCATAAGTGGGATAGATGGTCATCTCGTCGACCAGTCCGCTGCCGTACTCCGTTTCGATGGCATGGAACATCGCCCCCAGGCCGTCGACGGTGTGTAACTGTGGCTCGGGGCTCGAGAAGATCGTGACGTCGGACGCGGCGTATTTGATTCCGAAACCGATAGCCGAGACCAGTGACAGAGCGATGATCACAACGGCGATCCAACGCGTGTCCAGCGAAGGTTCTTTCCGGAGAACGGGTAGGGACGCCTCGGTCTGCAGATCGAACGTCAATTCTTCGAGATCGCCGAGAGTAACTGCAACCGCGGCGAGTTCGGTCAATTCGTCGTGCTCGGCCGCGGTGAGTTGCCCGTCGGCGAAGGCGGAGTCCAGCACTGCGCAGGTGGCCTCGCGGTCGGCGTCGCGAGCACGGGTGGTCCGGGTCAGATCGTTTGGCATGTCCGAGGCCTATCGAGGAGTGAAGGGAGACAAGCGGATCGGGCGGCCATCCGGGGTCAGCTCCATCGAACCGCTCGCGCCGAGTTCGTTGTCCACGTAGATGGAAATACGTGGATCTTGGCCCGACGAACTCATGCTGATGTGTGAGACCTTGGCGTCGGGGACGTTGAGATTGGCGGACGCTCCGGCCAGGTATCCGGCGAGTTTGTCGATGTCGACCGAGGCGAGGTCGAAGGTAGTCGTGCTGGCCGCCCGGGATGTGGAGCTCTCGCTTGGTGTGAAACCTCCACGAAAGTCGATGTCCTCCTCCAGATTCGGCGAGACAGCGGCGGCGCGAGTGACGCTTGCATGGCCGTCGTAGAAGTTGGCGGAATCGATCAGCGTCGTGCCGTACTTGGCGCTGTATCTGGTGATGAATTCCCCGATCCCGCTTGCAGTGACCGTGTTCAGCGTCGAACTCACAATGGGGGCAAGCGGTCCGACAGGTTCGGCTGCAGCCGGTGGAGGCGGTGGGGGTGAATCGTCGGCGGACAAGGTGAGGTACCCGATCAGGCCGGCGAAGATAGTCGATGCGGCTGCGAGGTACCAGATCTTGTCGATACGACGAACTTTGGCGACGGCGTTGCGCAGCGTTGCTTTCTGCAGATCGCGGACCAGCAGATCGAGCTGGCCGAGGGTGGTCGCGGTCATGGCCGCAGCCGTTCGGTTCGCGTGCTCGTCGACCGTGATCTGTCCGTCGGACAGAGCCGTATCGAGAACGGCGCAGGTATCGGAACGGTCGACGTCGCGCGCACGGGTGCGCGTAGAGGTAGTAGTCGGGGACCCACTCACCGGCTCACCCTAGCTCCCGTACGGGTAGGAACGAGAGATCTCGCCCCACGGCGTGACCTCGATGCGTCCTTGGTGGCCGAGTCCGTTCTCTGCATAGATCGCGATCTCCGGGACGCCGTAGTTCGCGTCCACGATCAAGTGGGTGATCGCGGCGTCCGAAACATTGACATAGTCGCCGATGTTCACCATGTACGGCGCGAGCTTGTCGATCTGGATGGAACCGAGGTCGAAGGTCGGCTGGCCCGCTCGCCGCGGAATGGACGTCACTTCCCTCTCGAAGCCGTCGCGAAAACTGATGGACTCGGTGAGAGCGGGAGCATCGGGGACCGCCCGGCTCACTGAGGAGTAGTCGCCGTGGAAGCTGGCGTCGTCTACGAACATGTCACCGAACTCTTCTCGATACCTCTCGATGAATGCGCCGATTCCTTCCGGCGTCAACGTGTCGATGTGTGCGATCAGGATCGGTTCGACGGTCGGCTCCGGCACCGGGGTGGTGGTCGGCAACGGCGGAGCGAGGGAAGTAGTGCTGGCATAACTGGCTGTGATGTCTTCCGAGGGCGTCAACGGTGACCGACTCCACGCCACTGCTGCGATCGCGCCGACGACGATCAGAGCAGCAGCACCGACGAACACGGCCTTTCGTGCCGTCGACGTCCGAGGCACCGTTTTGGTCTCGATCTTCGGCACCTGCAGATCGTTGACCAGGCGTGCGAGTGCGAGCAGGGTCTTCGCGGACTTCGCCTTCTCGGTCCGGTCGAAGTAGTCCTCCGCGCTCAACTGCCCTTCGGCGTACGCGGCGTCCAACACATTGCACGTTTCGACGCGATCAAGATCACGAGCGCGCGTCATCGGAGAACGAGAAGACTTCACAGGAAGTGATCGTAATGGCTGGTCGCCATGCCCCCAGCCCCCGAAATGTGTTCATCGTGACCCTCCCGAACCGTCCGTCGCGGCACGGACGCACGTACGCTGGTCAGGTGCGGATACAGCGGCAAGTTGTGGACTACGCGCTCGCGCGTCGGTCTGTGCTGGCCGAAGTGTCTGCGGGTCGGACCGACGTCAAGCAGGTGTGTGACGCCGATCCGTACCTACTCAGAGCCGCGAAGTTCCACGGCCGGGGCAGCGACGTCGTCTGCCCCATTTGCCGCAAGGAACAGTTGACGCTCGTGTCCTGGGTGTTCGGCGACAAGCTCGGTCAGGTTTCGGGATCGGCCCGAACCTCGGACGAGCTCGCTCGGCTTGCGGAAACAGCAGAGGAGTTCACGGTGCACGTTGTAGAGGTGTGCCGTACCTGCAGTTGGAACCACTTGGTGCAGTCCTATGTGCTCGGCGCAGTACCTGCGCCGCCGCGACCGCGGCGAGCACGCCCACCAAGCCGGCGCACCGCCAGCGAGTAACGCCACACCCGAAGAAGGGCCCGATCGAAGTCTGCACGTGATCGGTCCGTGACCACTGGAGATTTGATTCGTGAGTTCCCCCAGCAACAACAACCCGGGCGGCAACAACCCGGGTGGCCGTCCCGTCGGTCCCAACCGTCCCGCCGGACCTCCTCAGGGTCGTCCGCCGCAGGGACGTCCCATGGGCCCACCACCGCAGGGACGCCCTCCGATGGGTCCGCCCCCTCAGGGTCCGCCCCCTCAGGGTCGTCCAATGGGACCCCCGCCCCAGGGTCGTCCGCCGCAAGCCCGACCTTCGGGCCCGCCTCCTCAGGGCCGCCCCGCCGGTCCCCCTCCTCAGGGTCGTCCGCCGCAAGGCCGACCTGCCGGCCCGCCGCCTCGAGATCGCGCCGTAGGCGCTCAGGCGAACGAACCGACCCAGCGCGTCGCGGCAGCAGCAGCGACCACCCGTAGCAACGCGGGCACCCGCCCGCCGGTCGGACCTCCACCGACGAAGCCACCGACAGGTGGCTCCGGTGGCGGTGGCAACGACGGACAACCCCCGAAGGGAAGAAAGAGCACCGTGAAGAAGAAGTCCAAGTGGCGCACAGTTCGCCGCTCGGCCTACGTCTTGGTGGCGCTCGGTCTTGTTCTGCCCGTCCTTGCCTTCATGGCCGCGTACATCGTGCAGGACGTCCCCAAGCCCGGTGACCAAAAGACCAATCAGGTGGCGACGGTCTTCGCCGCCGACGGAAGCACCGTGATCGCTACCGTCGTCCCGCCGGACGAAGGTAACCGCGTCGAGGTCTCGCTCGATCAGGTGCCGATGCACGTTCGTAACGCCGTTCTGGCCGCAGAGGACCGCGATTTCTACTCGAACCCGGGCTTCTCGATCTCCGGTTTCGCGCGCGCAGCCCGTGACAACGTCCTCGGTCGCGACAGTGCCGGTGGTGGATCGACCATCACTCAGCAGTACGTGAAGACCGCGCTCGTCGGCTCGGAGCGTTCGCTGACGCGAAAGATGAAGGAACTCGTTCTCTCCTCGAAGATGGCCAACGAGTGGTCCAAGGACGACATTCTTGCCGCATACCTGAACACCATCTACTTCGGTCGTGGTGCGTACGGTATCGAAGCCGCGTCCAAGGCTTACTTCGGTAAGCCCGTCGACCAGCTGTCCATCGAAGAAGGCGCCGTCCTGGCGTCGTCCATCCAGCTTCCGTCGCTCCTCGATCCCGAGACCAACCCGACCGGCGCGAAGTCCCGTTGGGATTACGTGCTCGACGGCATGGTGTCCGCCGGCACGCTGGATCAGGCCGCGCGCACGCCGATGCAGTACCCCGCCTACATCCCGCTCGCCCAGGTCGACAACAGCAGCCAGGGCTCGACCGGACCTGAAGGCCTGATCAAGCGTCAGGTGCTCAAGGAGATCGGCGACGCTGGAATCAGCGAGCAGTTGCTCAACACCGAGGGCTTGCAGATCACCACGACCATCGACCCGCAGGCTCAGGCCGCAGCGGTCGAGGCAGCCCGTTCCAACATGGAGGGTGAGCCGGAGAATCTGCGTACCGCAGTTGTCTCGGTCGATCCGAAGACCGGAGCCGTCAAGGCGTACTACGGCGGTGAGGACGGCGCGGGATACGACTTCGCGAATGCCGGACTTCAGACTGGTTCCTCGTTCAAGGTGTTCGGCCTCGCAGCCGCCCTGGATCAGGGAATCCCGCTCTCGCAGATGTACGACAGCTCACCGCTGACCGTCAACGGCATCTCCATCGGCAACGTCGAAGGTGAAAGCTGCGGCACCTGCACCATCGCAGAGGCGCTCAAGCGTTCGCTGAACACCAGCTTCTACCGTCAGATGCTCAGCCTCGACGGCAACGGCCCGCAGGAAATCGCGGACATCGCTCACAAGGCAGGCATCCCGAAGGACATCCCGGGTGTCGGCCCGTCGCTCACCGAGGCCGACGGTTCCGGCCCCAACAACGGCATCGTGCTCGGCCAGTACCAGGCCCGCGTGCTCGACATGGCGTCGTCGTACGCGACACTCGCCGCGTCCGGTACGTATCACGCACCGCACTTCGTGCAGAAGGTCGTCGCGGCCGACGGCACCGTGCTGCTGGACCGCGGCGCGCCCGCCGGTGAAGACCGCATCGACGCTGCCGTGGCGGACAACGTGACGGCTGCGATGCAGCCGATCGCGGCGTACTCGCGCGGTCACAACCTGGCCGGCGGACGTCTGTCGGCGTCGAAGACAGGTACTGCGCAGCTCGGTGACACCGGAGCCAACAAGGACGCGTGGATGGTCGGCTACACGCCGTCGCTTTCGACCGCGGTCTGGGTCGGAACTCCCGACGGTGAAGCGATCACCAATTCCGGTGGCGCGATGATCTACGGCTCGGGTCTGCCTTCGGACATCTGGAAGGACACGATGGACGGCGCCCTCGAGGGCACCGACAACGAGAAGTTCCCGACGCCGGGCAAGATCAACGGTCAAGCCGGTGGTGTTCCGGAGTACACGGCTCCCGCACCGCCCAAGACGTCGGCGCCGCCGACCACCGCACCGACGACGACGGAAACCACTCCGCCGCCCGTGGTGACAACGACGCAGGTCGAGGTTCTGCCGGGCATCACGATCCCGATTCCGGGCATCTCCCGGCCGACGACAACCACGCCACAGGTACCAGGGGCAGGCGAGACCACCGAGGAAGAACCGGCAGGTGTGAGCCCCGGCCAGTAGTTGGAGGGTGGTCGGTTCGAAAGACGGTAACCTCGCGGAGTGGCCGCGAATGCTGATGATGCCGAACCGACCTCCCCCGCTCCGCTGGCCGAAGATCTTCGTTCGGCGGATTGGCGGGACGTTCCCAGTCGCAACGACGCGATGGTGTCTGCGCTGTCGGGAACCGTCGGCGGTCCGGTAGGTCGTCACGCACTGATCGGGCGCACTCGCTTCTTCACACCGATGCGAGTGATCCTTCTGCTCGCCGTGGTGTTCTTGGCTTTCGGCTGGTTCGCCAAGGCGGGCTGTATTCAGCAGGCGCCGGTCGGCGAGAGCGGGCAGGTCGGCCTCGACTGGAGTGGCAGCCGTCAGTACGTGGCGATGTGTTACTCCGATACCGTTCCGCTGTACGGAGCCGAGCGCCTCGATCAGGGAGCATTCCCGTACAAGACGTCGTGGGAAGAAGTACGCGGCGACGGTTCGATCCAGATGCGGTACATGGAGTATCCGGTCATCTCGGGGCTCTATCAGTACGGCGCAATGAAAGTCGCGAAGGCGTGGGATTCGATCACCTGGCTGCCGGGCGCGATTCAGGTGGCGCTCTATTTCAACGTCGTGGCGTTCGGGTTGGCGTTGGCGTGGCTGGTCACCGTGTGGGCGAGCACCCTGCTGGCCGGACGACGAGTGTGGGACGGCGCTCTCATCGCGTGTTCCCCGTTGGTGATCGTGCACGTGTTCACGAACTTCGATCCTCTGGCGACGGCGTTCGCGGCGGGTGGGTTGTTGGCATGGGCACGTAAGCGGCCCGTGCTCGCGGGAATCCTGCTCGGCCTGGGCGGCGCTGCGAAGCTCTACCCGCTGCTCCTACTGGGACCGCTATTGGTCCTGTGTCTGCGCGCGGGCAAGACGAGGGACTGGCTGGTGACCGCTCTCAGCGCGGTCGCGGCATGGCTTGCGGTGAACCTGCCCATTGCCGCGCTGTACCCCCATGGTTGGTACGAATTCTTCCGGCTCAACTCCGAACGCGGGGCCGATCCGGATTCGCTCTACAACGTGATCGCGTCGTTCACGTCGTGGAAGGGCCTCGACGGTCCTCTCGCACAGGGTGAGTCACCGTCGAATCTCAACGCCGTCTCTCTGCTTTTGTTCGTGGCCGTCTGCATCGGTGTCGGATACGTCGCCCTGACGGCGCAGCGTCGTCCGCGAGTTGCGCAGCTGTGCTTCCTGTTGGTGGCGGGCTTCCTGCTCACGAACAAGGTGTGGAGCCCGCAGTATTCTCTGTGGCTGGTGCCGCTGGCCGTGTTGGCCTTGCCGCACCGCAGACTCCTGCTCGCGTGGATGACCATCGACGCCCTGGTCTGGGTTCCACGAATGATGTATTACCTCGGTGTGTCCAACAAGGGGCTGCCCGAGCAGTGGTTCACCGGAACCGTCGTGATCCGGGACATCGCGGTACTCGTTCTGTGCGCGCTGGTGCTCCGGCAGATCTACCGGCCGTCGGAGGATCTCGTGCGGTACGGGTTCATCGACGATCCGGCGGGCGGTGTTCTCGATCAAGCACCGGACAAACAACCTGCCTGGCTACCCGGTTGGCTGAAGCCGTCCAAGGCGAAGGAACCGGAACCCGTCACGGTCTGAGGTCACCACTCGTCGAGGGTGGTGTACCCGTCCTGGACCGCGCGGGCAAACAATGCTGCCTTCGTGGGAGCCGGCCGCCCGACGTCGCTGTACTTCGTGCGGATCCGAGTGATGTGTGTGTTGACGGTGCAGACGCGTAGGCCGAGTGTCTCGGCGACCTCGGACTTGGAATCCGAACGTAGCCAGGCAAGAAGTACTTCGATCTCGCGGACGCTCAGCTTCGGCTTGTGCTTGCCGTGCTTGGGGTTGCCGACTCGGGACACGTTTGCCTCGATCTTCGGAGAAATGCCGATTGAAGACATGCGAGTAGCGCCTTTCGACGGAGGGGATGGGCGTCGACTGCCGTATTTGCAGAAGGGCTGCTGGCTCAGGGTGCGACTGAGATGAGTATTTCGATCGAGGTGTCTCAGTGGAACGGGTGCAACTCTCTCGATACAGAGTCCATACAACGGACAAATCCCCTACCTGCTCCGATAGTGTGCGTCGCTATGAACTCGAAGGCGGAAGCCGGTACGCACAATCAGGTCGATCCCGCCCGGATCGAGTCGCGTGGGCAGTTTGCTGAGACGCTCACTGCACTGCGGAACGCAGCCGGACTGACGGTCCGCGAAGCCGTCGAGCGTTCGGGTGGTTTGCACGGAACCGTCAGCGGATGGTTTGCCGGCCAACACCTGCCGACGCCGGCGAGTACCCCGATGTTTTTCGCGCTCCTCGAGGCCTGCGGCGTCGATTCCGAGGATGAGCGGGAGCGCTGGATCAGTGCGGTGCAACGAGTGAGACAGCTGACGGCCAGACGACGCGGCGACGCCACCGTTCCGTATCGAGGTCTCGAGTCGTTCCGGCAGGAGGATGCCGAGTGGTTCTTCGGTCGAGACGAACTCACTGCCAACTTGGTCGAGCGGGTGGCGTCGGCGATACGAGGTGATGGTCGCCGTCAGTTCATGGTGATCGGTGCCTCCGGATCGGGTAAGTCGTCGTTGCTGCGGGCCGGGCTCGCCCCCAAGATCGCCGGGGACGATCCACGGTTCGACGGTTGGCGGGTGGAAACCCTGCAGCCGGGTACGGGAGGAATTCCGTCGTCGATTTCCGACGAACCAACCGTCTTGATCCTCGACCAGTTCGAGGAACTGTGGACGCAGTGCGACGGTGATCGTCGCGAGGAAATACTGCAGACTCTCGCGGAACTCGGTGAGAACACCATTGTCGTCATCGGCATGCGTGCCGACTTCTACGGGCTCGCGGCGAAGGAACCGCTTTTGGTGCCACTGCTCGACGACTCGCCGATGGTGGTCGGGCCGCTGACCGAAGAGTAGTTGCGCGAAGTGATCGTCGAGCCGGCGGTCAAGGCCGGGATGACCGTGCAGAGCGAGTTGGTTCAGGTTCTGGTCTCCGAGCTGACACCACGCGGCTCGCGCACGGCCAGCGACCCCGGAGCTTTGCCATTGTTGTCGCACGCACTGCTGGGGACCTGGCAACGGTCGACGCGTAAGACGCTGACCGTCTCGGATTACTACGCCACCGACGGGATTGCCGGAGCCGTCCAGCAAAGCGCGGAGGAAGTGTACGGCGAGCTCACAGAGAGGCAGCAGCAGTTGGCGCGCAGGATCTTCCTGCGATTGGTCAACGTCGACGAAGTGACGCAGACGCGTCGGCGGGCACCGCGCACCGAACTCTTCCTCGGTGACGACGTCGACGACGTGAATACCGTCATCGACCGGTTCGCCTTACGCCGCCTTCTCACCGTCGACGAGGAGACCGTCGAGGTTTCGCACGAGGTCTTGCTGTCCGCGTGGAGTCGGCTTCGCGATTGGATCGACTCGGACCGCGCCGGCCTGGCGGTGCATCGCCGGTTCACCTACGCGGCGCAGGTGTGGGAAGACAGTGGACGCGACCCCGGCGCGCTGCTCGGACCCGCACGTCTTCATCTGACGGAAGAATGGCTGCGTTCGGGCGAACTCGGGCTCCCACTGGAACCGAGTCGGACCCGCGCCGCCGACCTCAATGCCACCGAGCGGGAGTACCTCGCCGCGAGCATCGAGCATCGTGATCAGCAGGAATTTGCCGATCGCCGACGTACACGCGTGCTACGACGGCTCGTGACTTCGCTGGCAGCCGCGTCGGTGATCGCTCTGGTGTTGGCGGTGGTTGCCACCGTCGCCGGTATCGGCGCCAATCGTCAACGTGTCCAAGCAGATACTGCGCGCGACGAGGCGATGTCGCGTCAGGTGGCCACCGAGTCGATCAGGATGCGTGAGCGGGATCCGTCGCTGGCGTCGCAGCTTGCTCTGGCGGCATTTGCGGTCAACGAAACGACCGAAGCCCGCTCGGCATTGCTGGATGCGTCGGGCGTTCATTCGGCTACTCGCATCATCGGACCGCCCGGCGCGATGAAGGCCCGGATCAACCCAGCTGGAACTGTTGTGGCGGTGGGTGGTTCGGACGGAAAAGTCAGGCTTTATCCGATGGTGGACGGTGTGGCCTCAGCTGTTCCGCAGGCGGAGTTCCTCGGAGTCTCGGAGGGCACGGCCCTCTTTGCCGTCGCCTACAGCCCGGACGGACGGCTCCTTGCGACCGGTGGTGCCGGCGGCGCTGCACTCTGGGATGTGTCGGACCCGAAGAATCCGGTCCGTGGAACACTTCCCGTCGACGGTGAACGCGTAGTGCAGGACATGGAGTTCAGCCCGGACGGAACCAAGCTGGTCGCCGGTACCTCGACGCCCGACGTCCTGCGATGGAACATCGACACCTCCACGAATGCCATTGCTTTGCCTGCACTTCCGCACCCAGCTGACGGCATTGTCACCGCTACGTTCAGCCCCGACGGACGTTTCCTCGTGGCGGGCGGGCGTCAAGCGACTCTGCGCGTGTGGGACGTCGCGAAGTGGGGTGAGGAATCGGCGCCGATCTTCGCGACCGAGCCCAACGGCACCACCGTCCACTACCTCGGCGTTGCCTTCAGCCCGGACGGACGTGAGCTCGCGGCGGGAACCACTGGCAGGGAGGTGGTTCGGTGGGACATGAGCGATCCGGCGCGCCCCACTCCCCTGCAGGCACTGACGGGATTTTCCAGCTACGTCAACGAACTGAACTACGGCAAAGACGGAACACGTCTTGCCGCAGGAAGTTCCGACAACTCCGTGCGCGTGTGGGACCCCCGAACCGGGGCATTGATCGAAACACTTCCGGACAGTGGGGCGGTGACCACAGTCGACTACAGCGATGACGGCCGCAATCTGGTCGCCGGGGGACTCAACGGTGTGACTCGCGTGTGGGCTCTTCCGGGTCCGGTCTGGGCGGGAGCTCGGGACACGATCTTCACCAGTCCCTTTGCCGCGGACGGCTCGCGTCTGGTGGCCGGCGTCGGTGCCAGGGGTGGCGCGATGTTGGCTTGGAACACCGAGGATCTCGATCGCCCCGCGGTGATGCCGGAGTTGAAACCGCAAGGGGCCGACACTTTCAGCGGTGCGTCGGCGGTGTCGGCAGACGGGAACCTGGCTGTGAGCGGCACCGGCGGCGGCGGTGCATATCTTTGGGACCTGACTGATCCGGCGTCGCCACGTATCTACGGCGAGCCTGCGGTATATGTGAAGGGCATCGTGGCGGTTGTCGCACTGAATCCCGCCGGAGATCTGCTGGCGGTGTCCTCGCAGGACGACAACAGTATTGCGTTGGTCGACGTTTCCGACCCGTCGGCTCCGAAACTGTTGTCGTTGACCGATGTCGGCTCCTACCCGCAGATGATGGCCTTTCAGCCAGGTACCGAGATCTTGGCGATCGCGAACGCCAAGAACGAAGTGGATCTGTGGGACGTGTCGAACGCAGCGTCGCCCCGGGTGGCGGCGACGGTGGGTGGATTCGAAAGCTACGCATTAGCAGTGTCTTTCAGCGCCGACGGAACGCTGTTGGCCGCTGGAAGTGCGGATCACGGTGTCGCCGTGTGGGACGTACGCACACCGTCGGCACCCGAGGAACTCGCTCGTCTCGTCGGCCCCGAGGGCGCAATCTATTCGATCTCGTTCAACCGCGCCGGTGATCGGCTCGCTGCCGGTGTCGGCGACGGAACCGTCTGGCTCTGGGATATCGAGACGCCCTCGCGGTCAACACGATTTGCGACGCTGTCCGCCTACCCGGGTCGCGTCAACGACGCTCAGTTCGCCGGCGAGAGTGACATGATCGCGGGTAGCGGGTCGGACAAGACCGTTCGCTTGTGGGGAATCGACCCCGACGGCGTCGTTGATCGATTGTGCCGCACCGCAGGATCTCCCATCACGGAAGCCGAATGGGAGCGGTACCTGCCCGGTGTTCCCTATCAGGATCCGTGTGCCGGCTGACGCGCTTCAGTTCATCCAGAACTCGAGCGCCGGTTCCCGACCCAGCTCGCCTCCGCTGCCGGTGATCACCAGTCCGGCGGAGGTGAGCTTGTACGTCACGTCCTTGTTGGTGACGGTGAATCCGTTGCCGGTGGGCGTCGGATCGTCGAGTTCGATGGTGGCGCCGTCGCTCAGCCGTTGACCCTTGTAGTAGTAACGCCCGACTCCGGTTTCGCAGATGACGATTCGTGATCCGGTCGTGACGGCGATGGCGACGGCAGGATTGGTGGAGTTGCAACTGGGGCCGCCGGAGATGAAGCCCTGACGGTTGGTGCCCGAGACGGTCGGCGCTGGTCCGATCGAGGTCGTGACGCGTGGGGGCGTCGTCGTTTTCGGCGCTGTGGTGGGTGCATTCGGCGCCCGAGTCGTGGTCGTGGAGTACGAGTACGGCGTCGTATAGGTGAGACTCCGCGAACTCGCTTCATTGGCGGCGTTGCCGAAAGCGGCGGCGAGCAGCCCGAAGAACGCGATCCACACGATCACGGCCAAGATGCCGAGTGCGGTGAAGATGTAGCCGATGATCAGTCCGGCAAGGGCGAGTCCGTCGCCTTCTTCGCCGGTCCGTTTGATCTGGCCGCGAGCGATGTGACCGAAGACGATCCCCAACGGCGCGATGAGGAACGCGAAGACGAGGGCGAGCACCGCGAGTGTGTTCGTCGGCCGCCTGCCGTACGGATCGGGCTGCCCGTACGGAGACGGTTGCCAATTCTGATTGCTCTGGTACCCGTACCCACCCTGATCGCTCATGAGGTGAATCTTGGCATGGACTTGGCCGAAGAGTGCAGGTGATCGCTAGTTTCGGGTACGTGTCTCGAGCTGAGGTGCGATGGTCGGCCAATCGTCGTCGGTCATCGCGAACAGCGCTGTTGTACGCCAGCTGCCGTCGACACGGCGTCGGTGCTTGCGCAGCAGGCCCTCGAACTGAGCGCCGAGCTTTTCGATCGCGGCCCTGGACTGTTCGTTGAACTCGTCCGTGTGCCACTCGACGCGTACGGCTTCGAGCTGGTCGAAGGCGTGACGAAGCAGGAGCAGCTTCGATTCGGGATTGATCCCGGTTCCCTGAACCGATCGCGACAACCACGTGTACCCGATTGCAAGACTGCGGTTTACCGGGTCGATCTGGTACATGGACGTAGTGCCGACCACGGCGTTCGTCGCGATGTTCACCTGCGCAAAGGCGATCCGATTAGGGTCGTCGGTTGCTGCAGCGATGTACTTCTGTGCCTGTTCCCGATCGGTGATGGGCGATGCGGTCCAACGAAAGATCGCCGGGTCGTCGGCAGCAGCGAGCAGAGCGTCGGTGTGCGCGACGCCCAGGGGTTCGAGTCGGACACGATCACCGGTCAGCGTCGGTGATTCGAACCATGATGCAGTCATCAGGCGTGCTCCCGTGAGTGAGTCGGAAGGTTGTTGTCGGAGTTGGCAATCGGATCGGTCCCACCGGCAAGCGGATACCGCAACGGGACTCGCAGGAACAGGAAGAAGAACACGGCGAGCAGGATGACGTGGCCCCACACGCTCGCCTGGACGACGGCTTCGTACTTGCTCGGATCGAGATTCATGTCCAGTTGGTAGAAGTACCGGAAGATGCCGATACCCAACGCTGCGTCGGCGATCAGATAGGCGACGATCCAGAACCACCGGATCTTGAACAGTACGAGGAAAGGCAGGATCCACAGTGTGTACTGCGGTGAATTGACCTTGTGCAGCAACACGAATCCGCACAGCATCGCGGCACTGACTGCAATCCACGGAAAGTAGCCGTCGCGGACGTAGCGGCGCCAACCCAGATACATCGCGAGCGCGAATGACAACAGGATCATCACCGGAGACAGGATGCTCACCAGTGCGTCGTAGTCGGCGTTGAGCTCGCGAACTCCGAAACCGTAGAACGGGCGCAAACCCCAGAACCACACCGAGTTGGTGGTGATGTCCGCGCTTCGCTTCTCCTGGAAGCTGAACGACGCGCGCCAGCCTTCGTAGGAAATGAGGGCGAACGGCAGGTTGACGAGGACGACGGTGACGATCGCCGCGCCCGCCGTCATCAGCGCCCCACGAACGTCGTAGCGCTTGCCTTCGGTGCCGCGTAGAAGCACGTAGGCCATGAGCGGCAGCACGAACATTCCCGGGTACAGCTTCAAACAGAAACCGATCGCCAGGATGACGGCCGCCAGAACCGCGCGAGTTCGCAGCGGGATCCGCTCGAACGTCATCAGGAAGATCGCGCCGACGCTGGTGGCCACCACCGGGAGCTCCCAGTTGTGGAATGCGTACAGAACCAGGGGCGGAGTCGCCGACCACACGAGCGCGTACGCGCCGCTCATCTTGCCGAGCATCCACGCCGTGAGCAGTCCGAAAGGAGCCAGGATCAGGGCCGAGTGCAGAAGGAAATCGGTGTCGGTGTGTGAGCCGATACCGCCCAGCCACATCAGAATTCCGCTGAGCACCGGGTATTCGACGGTTCCGCCGGTCAGGAATCCTTCGGGCGTTATCCCTCCGGTGACGAAGGGGAACAGATGCTGATCGATACCTCGTCCGAGCCAGAGCAACTGAATGTCGGAGTAGCAGACGTCGATGTTCTTGTTGACGTCGAAGTTCAGGCTTCGGCCGTCGGGCGCGAACGGTGCACCGCCGCATCTGGCCTTGTTGAAATAGCCCAGCGCCATCGTCAGCCCGCACAATCCGACGACCAACGCCAGGATCGACGCCGGGGTCTTGCGGTCTGTTCGCATGATTCTCACCCTAGGGGGCGCAGTGGCTCGCGGGGTGATGCGTCTGCGCCACGCGTCGCGCATCGACCTGGCGGTCTTCCCGGAGGGCTGGGACGATTTCCCTGGTCAAGGCCCCTCGTGTAACCTACGAGGGTTGCTGACGCAACGACCCTCCTGCCACGGATAGTCCGTGGCCGTTTTCACTTAGTCCACAGGAGGTGATGAGGTCTTATGCGTCATTACGAATTGATGGTCATCCTTGACCCCAGCCTGGACGAGCGCACTGTCGCTCCTTCACTGGATACGTTCCTCAATGTTGTGCGCCAGCACGGCGGCACGATCGACAAGGTCGATGTCTGGGGTAAGCGTCGTCTCGCCTACGAGATCCTGAAGCATGCTGAAGGTATCTACGCGGTGATCGACATCAACGCCACTCCCGCCACCGTCGCTGAGCTCGATCGTCAGCTCGGTCTGAACGAGTCGGTTCTGCGCACGAAGGTTCTGCGCCACAACAAGTAATTACTGTCGGTAGCGAGCTCTACTCTCGCGCCCAACGGTCTTACATCAATGCAGGAGGAACCACATGGCTGGCGACACCATCATCACCGTCATCGGAAACCTGACGGCTGATCCTGAACTTCGTTTCACCCCGGCGGGTGCCGCGGTTGCAAACTTCACGGTTGCTTCCACGCCCCGCACCTTCGACCGTAATTCCAATGAATGGAAAGACGGCGATGCGCTGTTCATGCGTTGCAACATCTGGCGCGAAGCAGCCGAGAACGTCGCGGAGAGCTTGACCCGTGGTTCACGAGTAATCGTGAGCGGCCGGCTCAAGCAGCGTTCGTACGAAACTCGCGAGGGCGAAAAGCGAACTGTCGTCGAGCTCGAAGTCGATGAAATCGGTCCTTCACTGAAGTACGCCACGGCAAAGGTCAACAAGGCCAACCGTGGTGGCGGCGGTGGAGGCGGCAACTTCGGCGGTTCCTCCGGCGGATCGGGTGGCGGACGTCCGAGCGCTGCACCTTCGGGTGGAGACGATCCTTGGGGCAGTGCGCCTCAGGCTTCGGGCTCCTTCGGTGGTGCGGGCAGCGACGAACCGCCCTTCTGATCCGTACCTGATCAGGAACATCCAGAAAAGAGCAAAGACATGCCGAAGCCGCCCTTGCGCGACAAGGTTATGAAGAAGAAGGTCTGCACCTTCTGCAAAGAGAAGAACACGCAGATCAACTACAAGGACACGACGTTGCTTCGTAAGTACGTCAGCGATCGCGGAAAGATCCGTGCTCGCCGTGTCACCGGCAATTGCGTCCAGCACCAGCGCGACGTTGCCATTGCCGTCAAGAACTCACGTGAGGTAGCACTGCTGCCTTACGCCACCGTGGCTCGCTAAGGAAAGGGAGGAAAGAACATGAAGCTCATCCTCACCGCTGACGTGGACAACCTCGGTGCGCCTGGCGACACCGTGGAGGTCAAGGACGGCTACGGCCGTAACTACCTGCTCCCCCGCGGACTGGCAATCGTCGCCACCCGTGGCGCCGAGAAGCAGGTCGAGGGCATCCGTCGTGCACAGGAAGCGCGCGCTGTGCGCGGCCTGGATCACGCCAAGGAGCTCAAGGCAGCTATCGAGGGCCTCGAGTCCGTAACGCTGACGGTCAAGACCGCCGGTGGCTCGGGCAAGCTCTTCGGTTCGGTTACCGTCGCTGACGTCGCTGCTGCGATCAAGGCTGCCGGTGGACCGGTTGTCGACAAGCGCTCCATCGTGTTGCCGAAGGCTCACATCAAGAACACGGGCAAGCACGCCGTGGTCGTGAACCTGCACCCCGATGTGGTTGCCAAGTTCAACCTGAACGTCGTCGGCGCATAGTCGACTGTTCGTCTCGTCGGGCCCCGCACACTTCGGTGTGTGGGGCCCGACGTTTTGTTTCGGGGTGCGGTGTGCCGCCTGGCAGCGTCCCGAATCGGACCTGGGGATAACTCTCACACTGTGATGTTCGACTTGGTGATCAGTGACGAATCGGGCGAGGCAACACGCCCGACACGCCGACGCGCCGACTGTGGAAAAACTATTTTCATCAACAGGCTTGTGAAATTGTGGATAGCCATCTACCTGGTCTTTTGTAGTTACTAAGCAAAGTAGTCCCCAAATGCTCCACAGGCGGTGCACACCGTGGGGCGGGAGTTTCCACAAAGCATCCACAGGTTTATCCACAGTCCGGTTTGTATGCGGACCTACTAGTCCCTAACGTCATCTCGGCGTCTATCTACAGCCCGGCCGAATGCGGCTAGGGGATGTCGGTGGGGGCAGGTACAAATGATGAGGGCGCTGCGGTTTCTGGCAGTGTCGTCGAGTGTTTTACGGGAAGGTCTCGCTTGTGGCTGTTGTAGATGATCGAGGACCTTCCGACTTCTCAGGGCCGGACTACCCGGGCCCTCCCGAGGCCGAGCCCGACCAGGAGTTCGGACGCCAGCCACCTCAGGACATGACTGCCGAGCAGTCGGTGCTCGGCGGCATGCTGCTGAGCAAGGACGCCATCGCTGACGTCCTCGAGGTACTGCGTCCGGGTGACTTCTACCGGCCCGCCCACCAGTCCGTCTACGACGTGATCCTGGACCTCTACAGCCGTGGCGAGCCCGCCGACCCGGTGACGGTCTCCGCCGAGCTCGACCGTCGAGGTGAGCTCCGCCGTATCGGTGGTGCTGCCTACCTGGTGACGCTGACCCAGACAGTGCCCACAGCCGCCAACGCCGCCTTCTATGCCGAGATCGTGGCCGAGAAGTCCGTGCTGCGTCGTCTGGTCGACGCCGGTACTCGCATCGTCCAGTACGGCTACGCCGGCACCGAGGGCCAGGACGTGGCCGAGGTTGTCGACCGCGCGCAGGCCGAGATCTTCGAGGTCACCGAGCGTCGAACCACCGAGGACTTCGTACCCCTCACCGAGCTCCTCCAGCCCACGATGGACGAGATCGACTCCATCGCCAGCCGCGGCGGAATTTCCCTCGGTGTGCCCACCGGATTCAAGGATCTCGACGAGATCACCAACGGCCTTCACGCTGGTCAGATGATTATCGTCGCGGCCCGTCCTGGTGTGGGCAAGGCGCTTGCCCTCGATACTCCCCTCGCGACGCCTAGTGGCTGGACCACGATGGGTGACGTTGCTGTCGGCGATCTGTTGATCGACAACCACGGCAAGCCGACGCGGGTTGTTGCCGCTACCGACGTGATGGTTGACCGTCCTTGCTACGAGGTCGAGTTTTCCGATGGAACAGTGTTGGTGGCCGACGAGCAGCATCAGTGGTTGACGGAGACGCGTGCTTCGCGCCGTTCAGCGCAGAACGCCAAGACAGGTTACAACCGCTATAAGAATCAAAAGACATTCGCCGAGGTCCGAACCACGGCGGAGATCGCATCGACGGTGCGATGCGCAACGGCGGATGGCCGCGTTAATCACTCTGTCGTGAATGCCAAGCCGCTCGACCTACCAACGCAGGATCTCCTTGTCCCGCCCTACACACTTGGCGCTTGGCTGGGTGACGGTTCTACTGCCTGCGCACAATTCACCACTGCTGATCCCGAGATCATCATGTTGATCGAGGCCGAAGGCCTGGTTGCAGTTCCGTCCAAGTCGGCGCATTTGCGCTACAGCCTTAAATTAGCCCCGGAAGATCCCGTCGCTCCGCGCGATTGCGTTGTGTGCGGAAAGAGCTTCGTGCCGTTCACCAGTCAGGTGCGAACGTGCGGTCAATCATGCGGCGGCAAAGCACGTTTCATGTCTGACCCTGTACCTGCGCCAACCTGTTCACACTGTGGTGGACCTTCGATCGGGCTGCGACTGTGCCAGAAGTGCCGCAATGAGTACGGCACGGTTCAAGGACGCCTACGTACGATCGGTGTTCTGGGCAACAAGCACATCCCTGTCCAGTATCTCCGTGGGTCCGAGGCGCAGCGTCGTGCGGTTCTTGCGGGGCTTCTCGACACTGATGGAACTGTGACTGCCGGTGGCTCCGTTCAGTTTTCGGTAACCAACGAGCGCCTCGTCCGCGATGCCCAGGAATTAGTGGTCAGTCTTGGCTATCGCTGCCAAATGAGCACAAAGCGAGTCAACGGTCGCACCGAGGCTTCGTCGACTGCATTCACCTTGACCTTCTCGACTGATGACGAAGTGTTCGGTCTTACGCGGAAAGCGATGCTGCACAAGGAGTGTCGAGCGAGTAAAAGCACTGCGCGCAGCGGATCGCGCTACATTGTCGATGTTCGACCAATTGCGAGTGTTCCGGTTCGCTGCGTCGAGGTCGACAACGCCGACCACATGTACCTGGCCGGTCATTCGATGGTCCCGACGCACAATTCCACGCTCGGAATGGATTTCCTGCGTTCCTGCTCCATCACGCACGGCATGGCCAGCGTCATGTTCTCGTTGGAAATGAGCAAAACCGAGATCGTCATGCGTCTGCTGTCCGCAGAGGCAAAGATCAAGCTCGGCGACATGCGCTCCGGAAAGATGACCGACGACGACTGGACCAAGCTCGCGCGTCGCATGAGTGAGATCAGTGAGGCGCCGCTATTCATCGACGACTCCCCCAACCTCACCATGATGGAAATCCGCGCAAAAGCGCGGCGGCTCAAGCAGAAACACGATATTCGCCTGATCGTCATCGACTACCTCCAGCTGATGAGCTCGGGTAAAAAGGTCGAGTCCCGTCAGCAGGAAGTCTCCGAATTCTCCCGTAGCCTAAAGCTTTTGGCGAAGGAGCTCGAAGTTCCGGTTGTCGCGATCTGTCAGCTCAACCGTGGTCCCGAGCAGCGAACCGACAAGCGTCCGCAGGTCGCCGACCTTCGTGAGTCCGGATCGCTCGAGCAGGACGCCGACATGGTGATTCTGCTGTACCGCCCCGACGCGACCGAGCGAGACGATCCCCGTGGCGGTGAAGCCGACCTGATTCTGGGTAAGCACCGTAACGGCCCGACCGCGACAATCACTGTGGCGCACCAGCTTCACCTGTCCAAGTTTGTGGACATGGCCCGGGGATAGTGGCTGCCGCCATCGCCTGAAGGTGGGACGGATTTCAGATCTTGTGAGATCCTGCTACAAGCACCAATTCGATTCCACTAGTGCAAAATTCGGTTTTTCTACAGGTGGGGTAGTGCTGCAGTGAGGAAGACGGCGCCGAAGGCGATTCCGGCAATGCCGGTGAGGATCCCGACCACGCCGGCGGTGTTGTCGCCCAGATCGCGTCCGGGGGTGTCGGGTCGGCGCGCTGCCAGGGCGGTTCCGATGGCGGCGGCACCGAGGAGGATGCCGAGGCCGAACATCCAGAACGTCAGTATCGAGAGTGCACCGAGCATCAACGCCATGTCGCTGTATTCATCGCTGGTGATCGGACGGTGGTGATCCCACCAATCGGGTGGAGTGTGCGCGCGGGATTCGGTGTTGTCGGTGTTGTCGGATTGTTCGTGCGGGGGGATAGTGGATGCAGTCATGGCAGCTAAAGGGTTCTCGCGCTGATTCTTTCGTGTGGTGGATGTACCGGTGTGCGCCACGGGTGTGCAGTGGGAGATCGAAACGATGGTGGGTGAGGCCCGAGAACCCATCGCGTGTCCTCGGGAGTCACCCCACCATCAAAGCGGTGTTCGGGCCAGGCGGATCAGGCTTCGATCTGCACCTGTGTTGTCGATCCGGCGTTATCGGTTCGGGAGGGTGGTCCGGAGGAGACCTCGATCCGCCGCGGTTTCGCCTTCTCTGCGATCGGCAACGTCACCGTCAACACGCCGTTGTCGTACGAGGCCTCGATCTGTTGGGCGTCGATGTCGTCGCTGATGGACAGCTGCCGTTTGTATGTTCCAGCGAAACGCTCACTCGCCAGCCAGCTCACACCCTCTTCGGAGAGGGCGGTGCGGTGCGCGGTCAACGTCAGGGTCGAGCCGTCGATGTGGACGCCCACTGATCCTGGGTCGACGCCCGGAAGATCGGCGTGCAGGACGTACTGGTCCTCGACCTTGTAGAGGTCCATCGGCATGAACCGTGGACTGCGTCCGTTGCCGGTTCCCGCGGCGAGTACGGACTTGGTGATCGCGTCGATGTCGGTGAAAGGATCGAAACGAAGCACAGCAACACACCTCCCATGTCGTGAAAAGAAAGGTCACCGCCACTGTGGCGGTTGACCGAACTTACTGTGCGAGAACATGATAACCACACGAATTAGCACTCTGCAACCGAGAGTGCCAGAAGCTTTGGGGAAGTGTTCCGGTCCCTGAAGATCGCTGCTTTGCCTGGTCCCGACAAAAGCGGTGGCCGCCTTCGGCCTCGATTCGAAGCGGGCGGCGCGGTACGGCACTTCGTCAGTAGCGGCGGTGCGGCAACGGATCCGCCGGAGCCCCGACTCTGCGTGTGCGAGTCGGGGCGTATGACCGACGTCGGCATTGAGCACACAACACCGATGACCCACTATCCGTGCGAAGTCGACGTTCATGTCGTCCGCACATCTTCAACCATAAACAGTGCGATCGGTATAAATCATGTTCAGTCGCCTTCGATGCCAAGAAGTGACATGGCCGTTTGCATGGCAAGGTGAACATCTTGGTCGTCACGCTAGCGGCGCAGTAGCCGCGGTGCCTGGAAAGGTGGCCCGTTCCTGGTATTTGGTTTGCAGACGTCTGTTCCGAATGCTTTTGCAAAATAGGTCTTTTCCCGATGTTTGCGGGTGGATCGGGCATCGAACATCGCGGGTGCTCGTTCGTCGGAGTCGCTGCGAACGATGTCCGTGTTCGTGCACACACCGAACCGGCTGTAAGGGAGAACACTTCGGCCACCGTCAAAGCTTGCTCATCACAATGGAACTGGGACTTTCGACCCTGTCGTCTACAAGCAGTGCGCAATAACCTTCGTCGGGTCGGGGGCACCCGTTCCGTTCGAGGGGGCAAACAATCGGGCGGGTGTTCGTCAAGGCAAGGCCATATCACCCTCGCTGGTCTCCTTGCCGGGCCTTGAGCTGTGCGCGCCCAGAAGTGCTCAGGGCCCGCCCGATGCGGGGATCGAGAAAGTGAAGACGAAAGGTTCTCAGATGAGCCGAAGGAGTGATCGCCGATCGACAAGTTCTGCTCGCCGCCTGGCCACGCGGATTACCGGTGTCAGAGGTTCGGCGTGTAAGCCGAACTCGCTCACGGCAGAAGATCTGAGGGCTGTAATCGAGTCCCTCACTGGAGTTCTCGCTGCTCGAGAATCGAGCGCGGAAACCGCACCTCTCGCCGGAAATCCTCCGTCGTCGACGCCAACTGACAGGCAGTTCTGAATCGCACCGGTATTTTCGCAGCCGGACAGCATATTCGAACTCAGACGCGCTGTCAGCCGGGACGGGTGGTAATCACAGAAGTAGGTGGAAGATGTCGAAGGCGACTGTCCATTGGGCTGTGCCGGGGTTCTTGCGGTCCGGTTCGACCGTGGCGAAAGTTTGCGCCAGCGCTACGCTCAACCCTCCTGCGATCAGCGGCAGTCGTTGCTCTGTCTCCTCTGAGAGGGCCACGTCCAAGGGCGGGCGGGCCGTGAGCTGATCGAGCAGCGGTTGAAGTTCGATCTCCTCGTCGAGTTTTTCGAACCGGTGGATGCTCTCCTGTAATCCCTTGGTGATCGGCAGGTCCCACGGTTCGATCACGTCGCGCAAGTTTGCTTTCGCGGAGGCTTTCCCGATCAGGATCACGTCGTAGATCTTGTCGTCGATGAAATCGGTATAGCGCTTGAGATCGTTCCGGTCGACCTGCAGTCCGGCCGCTGCCCTGAAGAACCGCTGGAATTTCACGGTGCCCATTACTGGCATGTCGTCAGCTCCTTTCGAAGTATTCATGGATTTGGCGTACGGCCATCGCTCCTTCACCGACGGCGGATGCGACTCGTTTCACCGAACCGCGGCGGATGTCGCCCGCCGCAAACAGGCCGGGCAGGCTGGTTTCGAGCGTCCTGGACAGGCCGCCGTTGATTGGCAGGCTGCCGTCCGCTCGTGCGTGGATCGCGTCCACACCGGTGAGGACGAAGCCGTGGTCGTCGAGTGCGATCGCGTCGGCAAGCCACCCTGTGTGCGGTACTGCCCCGATGAAGACGAACAGGGCGCGCACCCGAATCGTGTCCTGGTCGCCGGTGCGATTGTCCTCGACCGCAATTGCTTCGAGGTATTTCTCGCCGTGGACCGCACGAATCTCGGTGTGCCGGTGCACGGTGACCCGCGGATGGTGTTCGATCTGGTCGACCAGGTATCGGGACATGCTCTTCCCGAGGTCATCGCCGCGGATGAGCAGGTGCACCTGTGAGACGTGCTCGGCGAGGAAGACGGCGGCCTGGCCGGCGGAGTTGCCGCCACCGACGATGGCTATCGGGTCGGTGCCGCATATCCGTGCTTCCTGATGCGTTGCGGCGTAGTACACGCTTGTTCCTTCCAGCGCCTCGATCCCCTGAACGGCCAACTTGCGGTACCGCGCCCCGGCGGCGAGCACAACGGCCCGGGCGTGCACCGACCCGCCGTCCGCCAGTCGGAGCACGTGGTTCCCGGCCTCGGATCCCAAACCGGTCACTTCTGCCGACACCAGGATTCGGGCGCCGAACTTCCCGGCCTGGAGCACGGCTCGCTCGGCCAATTCGGAGCCGGAGACCCCGGCGGGGAATCCCAGATAATTCTCGATCCGGGATGAGGTACTGGCTTGGCCGCCCGCAGCGATCCGCTCCAACGTCACCGTGTTCAACCCGTCCGAGGCGCCGTACACCGATGCGGCCAGGCCGGCCGGTCCGGCACCCACGACGACGAGGTTGTAGACGTCCTTGGCTGCGTCCGCGACGGGTGCCGGGACAGGAAGCCCGACGACGCGTGCGAGTTCCGCATTCGTCGGATTGCGCAGCACCTTCTCGCCGTGCCAGATCACGACGGGTGTGTCCTCGGGTGCGACGTTCAGGCTGCGTAGCAGCTGCTCCACTCGTTCGTCCTGTTCCAAGTCGAACCACTTGTGGGGCAGACGATTTCGCATCGCGAACTCACGAAGTCGCAACGTATCCGGGGAGAAGCAGGAGCCGATTATCCGGAATCCGGAGCCGAGCCCGATCAGCAAGTGCCGACGCACAAGGTAGGCGCGCAGGATCAAATCGCTGAGCACGGGATCGTGGGCAATCAGCTCGCGTACCTGCTCGGCCGGGACGACGAGTATCTCGCCGTCCTCGATCGCTTCGGCGGTGAAGAACGCCACCTGACCTTCCAGGAGTCCGAGCTCGCCCAGGAAACGCCCAGGACCGTGCACGCGCAGTATCCGGCGCTCGCCGTTCGCGTCGCCTTCGTCGACGACTGCGATCTTTCCGGAAAGGACGACGACGAAATCGTTGTCAGGCGCGCCTTCTCGGATCAGCACCTCGCCGGCGTGAACCGGTCGACGCGAGCCACCGACCTCGAGCTTTGCGACCTGGTCGTCCGTCAGCCGCGGGAAGGCGCCCTCCTCGTCCGGGGTCTCGTCGTCGACCGGCGGGCTGTACCCGATGGGTGAGGCGCCCTCAGACGAAGTTCTGGTCGACATAACACCACCGCCAATCCTCGCCGGGCTCCATCGACTGGACGATCGGATGCCCGATGGCGTGAGCGTGAGCACTCGCGTGCCTGCCCGGCGAAGAGTCGCAGCAACCGACGTGTCCGCACGTCAGGCACAGCCTCAGATGCACCCACGGGGTGCCGAGGCGAAGACATTCCTCGCAGCCTTGCGGGGTACGGGGCACCACGGCCCGGATCGCGGTTACATGTGGGTCCGCATGGACAGGACTCATGACTTCGCCTCCTCGCCGGCATTTTCCGAGAGCGCCTGATCGAGCCACGTGCGCAGCTGGGGGACCGGAGCTGCGCCCGACTGGCGAGCGAGAACCTCACCCCGGTCCATCACCAGCAGAGTCGGCACGGCGCGGACGGTGAATCGTTCAGCCGTCCGGGGTGCAGCATCGACGTCGACCTTGACCAGCTTGATCTGGCCGGCGTGTTCTCTGGCGAGCTGCTCGAGCGCGGGGCTGACCATGCGACACGGGCCGCACCACGTCGCCCACAGATCCACGAGCACAGGCACCGACGATTTTTCGACGATCTCCGCGAAGTCACCGTCTCCCGCCGCGGCGATCCAGGGCAGCGGCTCGTGGCAGTTGCCGCAGCGAGGTTTTCCTTCCCCTGCTGCCGGGATGTTGTTGGTCTTGCCGCAGTTCGGGCACTTCACCTTTTCGGATCCCATGACCAGTTACCTCTTCTCAGGCCGCCGCGAAGGCGGGTTCGGCATACGCGACGGCAAGCTCGCCGCCGTCCACCGTGACGCTGATGGTGCCGTCCGGTTTGATCTCGCCGCGCAACAGTGCACGGCCGATCTTGGTTTCGACCTCGTGTGCGATGTATCGGCGCAGCGGCCGCGCACCGTAGACAGGGTCGAACCCGTGTTCGGCGATCAGTCGGCGTGCCTCCGGCGTGATTTCCAGGTGTATCTGTCTCTCCGACAACCTGTTTCGAAGGTCGGTGAGTTGCAGTTCCACTATGTACTCGATCTGGGGCAGGGTGAGTGGGGAGAACAGCACGATGTCGTCGACCCGGTTGAGGAATTCGGGGCGGAAATGCCCGCGCAGTTCTGCCATCACCCGTTCCCTGGCGTCCGGCTTGATTTCGCCGTCGGCTGTGACCCCGTCGAGGAGATGCTGGGATCCGATGTTGGAGGTCATGATGATCACCGTGTTCCGGAAATCGACTTGCCTCCCTTGAGAATCGGTGATCCGGCCGTCGTCGAGCACCTGCAGCAGGGTATTGAAGACGTCGGCGTGGGCCTTCTCGATCTCGTCGAAGAGCACCACGGAGTACGGCTTACGCCGCACCGCCTCGGTGAGCTGGCCACCTTCGTCGTACCCGACGTATCCGGGAGGTGCACCGATGAGCCGACTCACCGTGTGCCGTTCCTGGTACTCGCTCATATCGAGGCGCACCATGTTGTCTTCACTGTCGAATAGGGCGCTGGCCAATGTCTTTGCAAGCTCGGTCTTTCCGACGCCCGTCGGGCCCAGGAAAATGAACGAACCGATCGGTCGACGAGGATCACGGATACCGGACCTCGCCCGGATCACAGCGTCCGCGACCAGTTGCACCGCCTCGTCCTGACCGACGACCCGCTCGTGCAGGATCTCGTCGAGCTTCAACAACTTCTCCCGCTCACCTTCTTGCAGCCGGGCGACCGGGATACCCGTCCATGCGGCCACGATCTCTGCGATCTCGTCTTCGGTGACCACTTCACGCAGCAACGGATTTCGGCCTTGTCTGGTGGCCAGTTGCTCCTCCGCCGCCTCGAGCCGGCGTTCGAGCTCGGTGATCTCGCCGTATCGCAACTCGGCTGCCCGATTGAGGTCGTAGTTGCGTTCGGCGGCCTCGGCCTCGACGCGCAACCGTTCCAAATCTCCTCGCAGTTCTTGCACCCGCCGGATCGCCTGCCGCTCCGCCTCCCATTGAGCGTGCCGGGCGTCTGCCTCGGCCCGCAGGTCGGCCAGCTCCTTGCGCAATTCTTCGAGGCGCGCTTTGCTGGCCGCGTCCGTTTCCTTGGACAGTGCGGCCTCTTCGATCTCCAGACGGGTCACCTTCCGGGTGAGCTCGTCGAGTTCGGCAGGCATCGAATCGATTTCGGTGCGGAGCCGAGCGCATGCCTCGTCTACGAGATCGATCGCCTTGTCCGGAAGGAAGCGGTCGGTGATGTACCGGTGCGAGAGGGTCACGGCGGCCACCAATGCACCGTCTTGAATTTTCACGCCATGGAACACCTCGAGGCGTTCTCGAAGTCCGCGCAGAATCGAGATCGCATCCTCGGCACTGGGCTCGTCGACGAGAACGGTCTGGAATCGACGCTCCAGTGCCGCATCGGATTCGATGTGCTTGCGATACTCGTCGAGAGTGGTGGCACCGATCATGTGCAGTTCGCCGCGTGCGAGCATCGGTTTGAGCATGTTGCCGGCATCGAGAGACCCCTCGCCGCCGACCGAGCCCGCTCCGACCACGGTATGCAACTCGTCGACGAACAACAGGATGCGCCCCTCGGCAGCCTTCACCTCGGACAGCACGGCCTGCAGTCGCTCCTCGAACTCGCCGCGGTACTTCGCACCGGCCACCAGAGAACCCATGTCGAGCGAGAAGATCGTCTTGTCGCGTAGGCCCTCGGGCACGTCGCCGCGGACGATCCGCTGGGCGAGACCCTCGACAATCGCAGTCTTACCTACACCGGGGTCGCCGATCAGCACCGGGTTGTTCTTCGTTTTCCGGCTCAAGATCTGAGTTACCCTGCGTATCTCGGCATCCCGGCCGATGACCGGATCGAGTTTGCCTGCCCGTCCCTCGGAGACGAGGTCGCGCCCGTACTTCTCCAATGCCTCGTACGCCCCCTCCGGGGTTGCCGACGTGACACGCTGATTGCCGCGCACCTTCGTCAGCGCTGTGAGGAAGGCGTCCCGTGTGACCCCGTGACTGGCGAGGACCCGCCCGGCCGCGCTGGCCGATCCTTCCTCGGAGAGGGCCATCACAAGATGCTCCACCGACACGTAGGAATCCTTGAGTCTCTTCGCCTCCCGCTCTGCGGCATCGAGCAGCTTGGCCAGACGCTGGGTGATCATCACCTGACCGGGGGTCGCGCCGGGGCCGCTGACCTTCGGCCTACGCGACAGTTCACGATCCAGATCGGATCGAAGTGCTTCGACATTCGCGCCGGCCTGTTCGAGCAGTCGGGGCACCAACCCATCCTGCTGATCGACCAATGCGAGCAGCAGGTGCTCTCCGTCGACTTCGGTGTGGCCCATTCTGGTCGCAACATTCTGGGCTTCCTGCAAGGCTTCTCGTGACTTTTCGGTCAAGCTGCCGGTGTCCATGAGGATGTCCTCCTTCTGCGGGCCGCTGTTTCGAGTCTTTCGATTCGATCCAGCAGATCGAGCACGAGCCCGATTGCCGAGTAGTTGAGACCCAGACCCGTCCGCAGTCGTTGGATGCGTGCGGCGTGGGTCACTTCGGATGGGTCGAACGACATCTCTCCGCCGGCGTAGCGGTGGGCGTCGAGCAGTCCGAGAGCCACGAGTTTTCGTGCCAGATCCGGGTGCAGGCCAGTACGTTCGGCGAAGGCGTCCGGCGACAATCCGGTACGGCGAACCAATACGTACTGAGTGATCGGCGTTGAGGTGCTCATGTCTCTTTCCTCGGATTGAAGTTCGATTCGGCGCCCAACTGCTCGAACAGTTCGCGTTCACGTGCTGTCGGTTTCGACGGAACCATCACCTTGATTTCGGCGTAGAGGTTGCCGTTGGCACCGCGCGGATTCGGCATTCCCTCTCCGCGCAGGCGCAGCTTCCTACCAGTCGAAGAGCCAGGCACCACTTTGACTTTCGCCTCTCCGCCCGGTGTGGGAACGACGACTGTCGACCCGAGAACCGCCTCCCATGGCGATACGGGCAGATCGACGTAGATGTCCCGACCCTGCACGCGGAACCGTGAATGCGGTTTGATCCGCACCACGAGGTACAGATCCCCAGGCGGCGCGTCACCGTTGCCTCGGCCTCCTTGCCCGGCCAACCGGATTCGCTGGCCGTCCAGGACGCCGGCTGGAATGTCGACGTCATACTGCCGTCCGTCCAGTCTGAGAGTGCGTTTTCCGCCCTGATAGGCCTCTTCCAGCGCCAGTTCGAGTTCGGCCTCCTGATCGGCGCCGGGAATCGGTCCGAACCCACCGCCTCCGCCGAACATCTGCCCGAAGAGGTCTTCGAAGTCGACGGCACCCTCACCACCGACACCGTGGCCGAAGTGCACCCGTCTCCCGCCACCGCCGTACCCGGCGGCGTTTGCCCGCACCCGTTCGTCGTAATCCTCGGGTACATGCCGGAAGTCGTCACCGAATCGGTCATAGCGTTTCCGGGTGTCCGGGTCGGACAACACCTGATAGGCCTCGTTGACCTCCTTGAACCTGTCCTCCGCAGTGGGATCCTTGTTCACATCGGGGTGGTACTTGCGGGCCAGCTTGCGGTACGCCTGCTGAATTTCGTCGGTGCCGGCGCCCTTCGGTACGCCGAGTACTTCGTAGTAGTCACGGGCCATCGGTGCTCACCCCTCTGGGCGGCTGACGACCACCGCGGCGGGCCGCAACTGTCGCCCGTCCTCTCCATAACCCGGGCGCAAGACCTCGACCACGGTCCCGGACGGCAGGTCGGGTCGGGTTACCACACTGACCACTTCGTGGAGTTCCGGGGAGAACGGCACACCGGCCTCGTCGTGGCGCTCGAAGCCGAGTCGTGAGAGCACCTGTACCGCCTGGTCCCGGATCGCCTTCACACCTTCGACGACGGCCTGCGGATCGCTGCCTGCGTGTGCAAGCGCAAGCTCCAAGTTGTCCAGTATCGGCAGCCACGCCGCCGAAACCTTCGCTACTTCCGCGGCGCGTTCACGGTCCAGATCTTTGGCGTATCGCTTGCGCAGGTTGTCCAGATCTGCGACGGCCCTGCGCCAACGGTCCTCGAGTTGAGACAGCTCGTCTGCCGTCTCGGCGCGATCGGACTCGGTCTTGCTTTGATCCGTGTCGGCGCTGTTGGTAGTCGGCTCAGTCGTCGAATGATCTGCAGACATTTCCATCGTGCGCCTCAGCTTCGATCGAATTCGGCGTCGATCACGTCGCCGTCATCCGACGACGCAGCATCAGCGCCGCCTGCTTGGCCGTCGTCCGACTGGTCCGGCACAAGTCCGTAGAGCAGCTGTTGCAGCTCCGAGGTGAGTGGCTGAACCTCCGCGGGTGAAGCGCCGTCCTGCACGGCCTTTCGGGCGTCGGCAACCAGCATCTCGGCCCGCGCCTTCTCATGCGGCGGGGCACTGTCACCGAGTTCGGCGAGTCGCCGCTCCACTTGATACGCAACCGAATCGAGCCCGTTGCGCGCGTCGACCGCCTTGCGCAGCGCCTCGTCCTCACCCCGGTTCCGTTCGGCCTCCGCCAACATGCGCTCGACCTCACCCTGATCAAGGTTGCCCTGTTCACTGATCGTGATGCTCTGTTCCTTGCCGGTATCCTTGTCGCGAGCGGTGACGTTCAGGATGCCGTTGGCGTCGATGTCGAAAATGACTTCCACCTGGGCCTCGCCACGTGGCGCGGGGCGGATGTCTTCCAGCCGGAACCGGCCCAGCACCCGGTTGTCGGCCGCACGTTCGCGTTCGCCCTGCAACACCACGACGTCCACGGCGGACTGATTGTCTTCCGCCGTGGAGAACACTTCGCTGCGCCGTGCCGGGATCGTCGTGTTCCGCTCGATGATCTTCGTCATCACCCCGCCCTGCGTCTCGACGCCGAGGGACAGTGGGGTGACATCGAGTAACAACACATCGGAAACCTCGCCTTTGAGCACGCCTGCCTGGACTGCGGCTCCGAGGGCAACGACCTCGTCCGGGTTGACGCCCATGTGGGGGTCCTTGCCGCCGGTCAGCCGGCGAACCAGCGCCTGTACAGCCGGGATACGTGTCGAACCGCCGACCAGTATCACTTCGTCGATGTCGTTGGCGGCGACCTTGGCGTCACTCATGGCCTGCTTCACCGGGCCGAGGCACCGTTCCACCAGATCGGCAGTCAAATCATCGAACTTCGATCGCATGATCGTAGTGGTGAGATGTTTGGGACCATTCGCGTCAGCGGTAACGAAAGGCAGGTTTACCTGGGCCTGGGTCACCGAGGACAGCTCAACCTTTGCCTTCTCCGCGGCTTCGAACAGTCGTTGCAACGCCTGCGCATCCTTACGCAGATCGATGTTCTCCGCGCGCTGGAATTCGTCGGCGAGGTAGTCCACCACGCGTCGATCGAAGTCGTCGCCGCCCAAGTGAGAGTCGCCGGCCGTGGAACGAACCTCGACTACCCCCTCTCCGACGTCCAGCAGGCTCACATCGAAGGTTCCGCCGCCGAGGTCGAAGACCAGTACGGTTTCGTGGGTCTGTTTGTCCATGCCGTACGCGAGTGCCGCAGCGGTCGGTTCGTTGATAATCCGCAAAACCTCGAGGCCTGCGATACGGCCGGCGTCCTTGGTGGCGTTTCGTTGCGCGTCGTTGAAGTAGGCAGGAACGGTGATGACCGCTTCCTTCACCTTCTCGCCGAGGAACTTGCTCGCGTCGTCGACGAGCTTGCGCAGCATAGAGCGCTGATCTCCTCTGGTGCGTATTTCTTGCCGCGCACGTCGAAGCGGGCCTCACCGTTGTCACCCGCTACGACGTCGAAGCTGACCGCTTTGGCTTCCTCGGAGATCTCGTCGTAATGGCGTCCGATGAAGCGTTTCGCCGAGTAGATCGTGCCCTTCGGATTCAAGATCGCCTGCCGTCGGGCAAGCTGGCCCACCAGACGCTCACCGTTCTCGGTGAACGCCACCACCGAAGGCGTCGTCCGTGCTCCCTCCACATTGGAGATCACCACCGGCTCGCCGCCTTGCCAGCTTGCGATGACCGAGTTGGTTGTGCCCAAGTCGATGCCTACAGCAGTTGTCATGACTCAATTCCTTTCGATCGGCCCGGCCGTTGAGCAAGTGCGATTCCGCCCGCAACTTCGCTCGATGTCGGCAAGGGCTTCGTAGTTCCCTGGTTTTGGCGAGTGGATTGGGTGAAGTCACGGAGACCGAGCAGGGCACCGATAACGGCGCCCGACACCAATCCGTGGATGGCGGGCGTGAGGCTCGAGAGCGGCCGAGGGTAAGGGTTTCCGCCACTGTGCTTTGACATCACGCCCCTCAGCGTTGATGTTGTGGGGTTCGCCGGGCCTGTGTGTACTGACAGGGCCCGACCGCCGGTCAACCGGTTGAGCTCACGAACCGCCCAGCCATGATGAGTCTTTTCGTCCACCTAAAGGGCGTCAACAACATTCGCCTGATGGGCGGGGCGCAACGGGGCAGTGGCGACCACACCTGCCCTTGATCGAAGATGCCCGCCGGAACCCGATCGAAGCGGCCATCGCATGAAACTCCGAGTATCGGCTTCGACACGAAAACTCGAGTGTCGGCCGCTACTGCGGTACGTCCACACTACCGCGGCGCATGCAAAAGGAGAACTCCCTTTGCGAAAGATCGTCACAGTCAGTGAACAGCAGCTCCGTTGAACCCGGACGAGATTCATTGTAGTTCTATCGAATCTCCTTGTGACAGAAAGGTAATGAGCCACTACTGGCCGGTTCCGATTGGTTGCGAGTAGGTGGCGCACACCCGCGTGCTGCACGGTTAAACGTCCCGTTCTGTGGCTGGTCAACAGACCGCTCAGGCGGAATTTATTGCAAATCAACATTTTTCGGACACCGATATCGCTGGACTTGCGTAATTATCGTCTATTCCTTGCGGCATCATTCGGCCGAGGGCTCGGTTTGCCCCTGACACGGCGCGCGGATGTGCACGTCCGCTCGTCGTTATGTTTGTCTCGGTCCTGGCCGCGTCAAGGATGCGGGACGACTTCGGTCCAGTCGCAGTCGCGGGGCCGCGACTAGCTTTAAAGCAACGTCGGAATGTTCGACGTTGCCCTGTCGATGCGTTCTCTGACCTGACGACGCAGTCCACCGCTCACAGCGCCGCCACGGCCGCCTCGGCGACGGTCTTGTCCTGCTCCCCGGTGCCGCCGCTGACGCCGACAGCGCCCACGACCTGGCCGTTGTGCCGCAGAGGCACACCGCCGGTGAAGATCATGATGCGCCCGGCGTTGGAGGCGTGTATCCCGTAGAACTGCTCGCCCGGGCCCGCGTTGGCCGCGAGGTCCTCGGTCGAGACGTCTAATGCCCGCGCGGTGAACGCCTTGTTGATCGAGATGTCGATGCTGGCGATCCAGGCACCGTCCATTCGCACGTGAGCCACGAGGTTGCCGCCGGCATCGACCACCGCAATGTTCGACGGCGACTCGATCTCGGTGGCTTTGGCCTGTCCTGCGGCGATGACCCGCTGCGCATCGTCGAGGGACACCGAGGTCTGGTTCACGGTCATGACGCACCTGCCCCGAGCTTCGCGAGCTGCTCGACGATGGCCTGACGGAACGCAGGAAGGTCGTCGGGCGAGCGGCTCGAGATCAGGTTCCCGTCGATCGCGACCTGTTCGTCTACGACTTCTACTCCTCCGGCCCCGTCGGCAGTCGGTATCGCTATCTGCTTGCCCTGCAGTGGCATTGGCATCGTTGTGCTCCTCTCGGTTCTGGCCGTGTCAGGGATGCAGGACGACTTTGGTCCAGCCGTCGTCGCGAGCGTCGAAGTGCTGGTAGCCGGATTCGGCTTCGGCGAGCGGGAGTTCGTGGGAGATGATCCAGGAGGGCTTTGCCCGGTCTTCGTGGATGAGGTCGCGCAGTTGCCGGTTGTAGTGTTTGACGTTCGCTTGTCCGGTGCCGATCTTCTGGCCCTTGAACCAGAATTTGCCCATGTCGAAGGCGATCTTGCCGTTGCGCTCGAGTTCGTCGGGGCCGTTCTGGTCCTGGGGAAGGAAGATGCCGACCACCCCGATGTGGCCGGTGAAGCGCACCGAATCCACGAGCCGGTTCATCGTCATGGCGGCGTCCTCGTGGCCTTGCGGGTCGTGTGCCTGATAGCCGACGCACTCGCACCCCTTGTCTGCGCCTTTCCCGTTGGTTTGCTCGAGGACCTGCTCGACGGGGTCGCCCTTCGAGTCGTCGATGGGGACGACGCCGATCTCTTCGGCCAGGCGTAGCCGGTCGGGGTGGCGGTCGACGATCATCACCTTGCTCGCTCCCTGGATCATCGCCGAATACGCGGCCATCAAACCGACTGGGCCAGCGCCGTAGACCACCATCGAATCGCCGGGTTGCATGTCGGCCAGGCGGGTGCAATGCCATCCGGTGGGAAAGATGTCCGACAGCATCACGTAGTCGGTTTCCTTGTCCTGGGCATCCTCGGGCAGTCGCAGACAGTTGAAGTCGCCGAACGGCACTCGCAGATATTCCGCCTGTCCGCCCCAGAACGGGCCCATCCCCGCGAAACCGAATGCAGCGCCGGCCATCGTCGGATCGGGGTGCACCGTCAGGCAGAATGCGGTCAACCCTTCCTCGCAGTTTCGGCAGAAGCCGCAGCCGATGTTGAACGGCAAGCACACTCGATCCCCTGGCGATACTTTGACCACTGCATTGCCGACTTCGGCGACGATGCCCAAGTTTTCGTGACCGAGGACCATTCCGGGCTCCAGATCGGTGCGGCCTTCGTACATGTGTAGATCCGACCCGCAGATGTTGGTGCTCGTGATCTTCACCAGCACATCTGTCGGATTCTCGATCCGCGCATCGGGCACGTCCTTGACGTGGACCTCTCGAGGCCCGTCGTATACAAGCGCTTTCATCGCGGCACTCCCTTGTCTTGTAGCTGCGGCTTTCCGGTTGATCTCGTCGGCCGCAGGCGTCCACGCGTGAGCGACCGACCGAATGAATCGTGCTGTTCGGGGAAGGTCCACGGCGCGCAGAAGTGAAGACCGCACCAAAATGTCGGCGCACCAACATTTTTCCTGCCATCGACGCAACTGCGGCTGCATCCAGGTATCGCATTCCCTCACCATGGAGTCTCCTCCTTCGGCTCTACGATCGCTAGGGGTTGGGATCGGTTTCCTCGAACGGTGGGTCTGGGTACCTTCCATTAACCGATGGATGGTGTGATGCTTGACAGTGTTCACCACCTCGAAGAGGAGATCCGATATGGCCACCAAGGCGCTGCTGGTCCGACTTGAAGCGAAGCCCGGCAAGGAAGAAGCGGTCGAGGAATTCCTCCGATCGGCACTGCCGCTCGTCGAGCAGGAGCCCGGCACGAAACCCTGGTTCGCGGTGCGGTTCGGGCCCTCGTCGTTCGGCATCATCGACGCATTCCCGGACCAAGCTGCCCGCGAGACACATCTCAATGGTCCGGTCGGCAAGGCCCTCGGCGAACGCGCCGACGAACTCTTCGCTGCGCCGCCCGAAATCAGCTACCTCGACGTTCTCGCTGAAAAAGTCTGAACAGCCGACTGGAAAATGTCTTGTCGATGGCGGTCACATTCGGTTGTGAATACAGTTGTGCCACAGCCATACCCGAATCACGGTAGCTTTGCCGGCGTGTGCGGCTGTGGCGTACTGTCCGTCGCTCGCTTCGGCCCAGGTATCGGTAGATCACGAGCAGGGCACTCAGTCGAGCCAACTCGCTACCCGTGTAGGAAGAGCAGTTCAAACTCGTTTTATTGCAAAGTGTTTCGAGTTTGAAGTGACCTGCCTGGAGTGAAGTAGGACTCCTTGTTCTTGGAGGAGGGCTTAGTGGAGCACCACGGATCATCGAGCAAGGACGATTGGTGCTAGTCCTGTTGGAAAAGATGGTCGTAGACGATGGCAGAGGCCCTCGTTGAGGTCCCGGATGCGGTTGACGGCGAAAATTTCTGCAGTCGCTGCGATGCCGATGGCCCGGAATCGCTTTCTTCCCAGCGTCATTCATAGGTACTGACTGCAAGCCCGATTTCGATCGGGAAGGTGAAGACTCCCCACTACACGGCCGGTCGCCAGTGAACTGTCGATCCACCCGGCGATCGGTCCGGCCAGGATGAGACCACTTGCGATCGAGTACGTCATCATACCCGGCGGCGAAACCGATGAGTTCGACCTGCCGCAGTTCGTTCGTGTTCTTGTTGAGCGCATCGAAACCCTAAGCGAAGGATTGGATTTCGGATGGCTGTTTCAGGTTTGAAAGGCGGTGATGACACGTCCATGCGGGGTTGGCGTCGGAGCGGTGTGAGCTCCGATTTCGGTGGGCTGAATATTGTTGCAGTCGTGATATTTTCGTCGTTCTCTTTGGTTGTTTACGGATTGGTGTGTTGCCGAACACATCATGATGTCGTTGTCGCAAAGCGTCAGTGTTTGTTTCGTTACATCAGCGACAGCTGAGCTTGGATACGACATGGACGATCTTTGCGGGCAAATGTGTTCGGGTGAGTGGTGCCCTCAGGGGTGCTTGGAAGGCTAGGGGAAGTCGCGGTCACATTCGTTGTCGTCGAACCATGGCGATGGTTACCTGTGGGTTCGCTGCCAGGGTTGTCGGAAGGTGCGGCGTAGCTGGCAGCTGTGGTACCCATGGTTTTCGTCCGCTCGCGGTGGAGGATTAAAGTCTGTGCCGATGTCCAGGCCCTCGTCTCTGCCCCGGATCCGGTTGACGGCGAGGATGTGCGCGGTCGTCCGATCCCGGCGGTTTGAAATCGCTTTCCTCCTTGCACCACCCGTGGGTACTACGTGAAAGGCCGATTCCGATGAGTTCGACCTGCCGTGGCACTTTCGTGTTCTTGGCGGACACTCGACACTCTGTGTGAAGGGGTTGGTTTCAGGCCGTTTTTTCGTGTTCGACGCGTCTGCTGGGCCCTGAGTCCCGAGCCGCGTTATCTCTCCTGCATGGTGGGCCGGCGCTCCACGTCGGGTAAATGTGGAGCGCCGGTCCGGGCAGAACCCTCAGAGATGGTTCGTGGGATTGGCGGAACTGCGGGAAGCGACTAAACAGCCGGTGGCAGCGATGGCCAGTAAGACTGCTGTCAGGATCAATGCGGTATGAAACGCGGCCGCCGGATTGGCGCCGCCATTGACCCGGATCGCGAAGACGGCACCGAGAACGGCCGGTCCGAGTGCCCCGCCGTACTGCCTCATGGCGGTATTCGCGGCTGCAGCCATGCCTGCGAGGTGCCAAGGCACAGCGTTGATTGCTGCCGTTGATACCGAGGTCATCATGACAGCAACGGAAAAGCCGTAAATCGCAAGGCGCCACGCGAGGTCGGCAAACCCGGTCGACTCGTCGACTACGGTCAGGAGCAGCATTCCTACCGCAGCCAAAGCCAGTCCGCCCGCAAGGAGTGTCATTGCATTGAACCGATGCATCGTCAAGCCCACAAGAGGGTTGATCAGGGCGCCGATGCCGGTGACAAACAGTAGCCGCCAGCCTATTTCGAGCGGCGAGAGCTGCTGAACGGACCCAAGGAAGAGGCTGAGAAGGAACATGCTGCCGACAATCGAGAACAGTGCGATGAACGCTGAGAAGCCCGCTGCCGAGAACGTGGGCGCACGGAACAGCGCTAAATTCATCAGCGGCGTGGTGGCACGGAGTTCGATGATCACGAATGTAGCGAAGGCAACCGCTGCAACCCCGAGGCCGATTATCGCGTGAGGTGAGGTCCACCCGCTGGCGCCACCCTCGATGATGCCGTAGATCGAGGAAGCGATCGCGATCGTCGCCGAGATCTGTCCGGGCCAGTCCAGGTGACGACCTTTGGGTGACTGGGATTCAGGCAGTTTGGCGATCGCGAACATGCCCGCTCCGGCCGCCAGAACCGCAGTCGGAGCGAAGATCCATCCCCACTCTGCGAACTCCAGGATGCCGCCGGCCACCAGTGGCCCGAGTGCGAGGCCAAGCATCATTCCGGTAGCCCAGAGTCCGATGAACTTGCCACGCTCGCGAGGGTTGGGTACAGCGTGCCCGATGAGCGCGAGCGTGGTGGGCAGCAACATACCTGCGCCCAGCCCGGATACGGCTTGCCCGGCCCACAGGAGGTGAATAGTCGAGACGTCGGCCAAGGTTCCCGCGACTCCCGCGATGGCAGCTCCGAGGATCGTCAGCAGCATACCGATGAGGTAGATGCGTCGCCGTCCGTAGAGGTCGCCGAAGACTCCGGCTGACAGGACTGCGGCGGCCATGGGAATGACGTAGGAGTCGGAGACCCATTGGAGGTCTGAGGTACTGGCACCCGTGGCGTTGCCGATAGTGGTGAGCGCAACGGCGACAGCAGTGATCGGGACGTACGTGACGAACACGCCAAGCACGGCGAGACCGATGGTCATTTCCCGGCTGCGGTGCTCGTCGATAGTCCCAGGCATGTCTTCCGCATGCTCGGTGATGGATGACGACATTGGGGTGTGACTCCTTCTCGAATGTGCACTAAATCGATATAGTAAATCGATATAGTGAAAAGGTAACAGATGGGTCGGCCGCAGACCGATACAGTGAGGGCTGCCGATAGGAGCTGGAAATGCGAAGTACGACGCGGACGACCTTGCGTGACGTCGCTGCGGCCAGTGGGGTATCTGTGACCACTGTGAGTTTCGTGCTCAACAACAATCCGAAGCAGACCATCCCGATCGCCACGCGGGAGCGCGTCCAGCAAGCCGCGCGCGACCTCGGCTACGTGCCACACGGGACCGCTCGCGCTCTCCGCGAGGGGTCGTCGCGCATCGTCGTCCTCAACATCGCAATCGGACGAGAGAGCAACTATTCACGTAGCTACATTCGCGGCCTCGACGACGAACTCGCCGCCCACCAGCACGTTCTGCTTGTCAAATTCGGGCCCTCCTCCGCGGAATCGACCCGGCAGGTTGTCGACGCGATAACACCGCGGGCCGTCCTGACATTCGGGGAGGCATATCTGAACGGCAACGAACGCGACGACGGCAGTTGGACAGGAGGTCTGGCCGCGACTTCTGCGCTACAGATCAACCACCTGGCCAGCCGCGGCCACACCAACATCGCTATGGCACTGCCCAGTCATGGCACCGACCTGCGTGACGTCCGTCTACGGTTCGCACGCGAGTCCGCTGCAGCGCTCGACTTGGCACCGCTCACATCCTTCACGATGCCGTCACCGAGGGACGCCGGAACCGATGCACTGCAGGAGTTTCGCGCGTCCAACCCCACGGTGACAGCGGTCGCGGCTTTCGACGACGACGTCGCGCTGCGAACTCTGGCAGCCATGAGAGATCTGAAACTCACAGCGCCTCGCGACCTGGCTGTCATCGGGTTCGACGCCACCGAATACGGGGCACTCGCGACCCCACCACTGACAACCGTCCACACCGACGCCGAAGCCCACGGGCGTCTCGCAGCACGCGGTGCCCTCGGGATCGATATCTCGGACGTAGATCTCATTCCCGGGCGGGTCATTGTGAGAGCGACAGCGTGAGGTTCCGGAGTCGGGTATCGCTCTGCGGCGAGCATGATCCACTGCCGTGCTCTGGCGGATACCGGCCGTGGTACCGGTGGCGCTGATCGTGGTGGTCGCTCAGGCTGGCATGCGCAAGGTCCTATCACAGCAACTGACGCCGAGCAGAAGTTTGGGTACGTCGCCAAAGTTCGTTTGTGAGCGTCCGATCGGGCTGGGCAATCAGTCACAGCGCAGATCGGCGAGCGGTAGGTCCGGACGAAGGACTGCTCGATGGACACGAGTTAGGCCGTGCGTTTCGGCCTTGACGTGGGCAAATCTGACCACCACGCTGTAGGCCTCGACAACCAAGGGGCGCGTCTGTACGACGAAGCCCTGCCCAACGACGAAACCCGATTACGGGTGTGTTCGACCAACGTGCCACGCACGGACCGATCTTGATCGTGGTCGATCAGCCCAACACCATCGGCGCATTGGCCGGTCGCAGTGGCCTGCGGGTGCGTTCATCAGGTGGCCTACCCACCGGGGCTGTCGACGCGCCGGATAGCCGATCTGTATCCCGGCCAGGCCAAAACCGATGCCTGTGACGCGTTCATCAGCGCCGACAGTGCCCGAACGGTGCCGCACACCCTGTGCAGAGTCGACACCGGAGATGACACCCGCACCGAACTCGGCGTGCTCGCCGGTTTCGATGACGACCTGGCCGGCGAAGCCACTCGAATCAGCAACCGAATCCGAAGGCTGTTGACAGGCATTCGCCCAGCTCTCGAACGAGTGCTGGGCCCACGGATCACCCATCGGGCGGTGTTGGAGATCCTGTCTCGCTGCGGCGGCCCGGCCGGGCATATGCGCAGCGGGCTCCTGCAAACTGGCCGCGATCGCCACCAAACATGCGTCGCGTATGGGCGCTCGAAACTTGCGTGTTCATTGAAAGAGGTTCTTCAGCAACGCAATTCCATCGGCGACGACGTGGAGAGGATGCTCGATGACCACTCTCTTTCCCGGGTCCTGACCTCCGTGCAGGGGGTGGGAGTCAGGACCGGCGTAAGGATCCTGCTCGAAGTAGGCAATGGATCAGCATTCGCCTCCGCTGGCCACCTGGCCGCCTACGCCGGAATCGCACCTGCGACCCACCGGTCTGGGATCTCGATCCGCGGAGAACGCCCGCCCGGTCAGGTAACCGCAAACTCAAGCGCGCGCCGTTCCTCTCGGCTTTCGCTGTACGCCACGACCCGGCCACTGCATCTATTACGACCGAAAACGCGCCGACGGCAAGAACACAATGCAGCCTTGATTTGCCTGATCAGACGCCGCTGTGACGTCGTCTGCGCCATGCTCAAGAACAAGACCCTCTACCCGCACCAGTCCGATACGAAATCGCTGGAACGCGCGCCCTTATCTCGCGAGCAACGACGCTAGGACGTCGGTCGTCGTATTAAGGTTGACGCCGATACTTTCGAGATCGGTCAGCCGCTCGGAACTCGTCTGCGACACGGCATCGGTGACCAGCACCGTCCGAAAGTCTCGTTCGCTCGCGTCGAACAGAGTCGGTCGCGGGCAGTTCGGCAAATTGCATCCGGCCACGACAACAGTGTCACAATCCTGTCGGCGCAGGAGCGACTCCAGGTCGGTGCGATGAAATGCACTCCATCGTGGCTTGAACAGCACGATCTCGCACGGGCCGACGGTCTGTGTCTTTCCTGCGAGAAGCAATTCCGTGTCCAATCGGAACCCCTGCGGGAGAACACCTTCCGCGACTTGCGATCCGACCGTTTCCGGCGCGGCCACCTCGGCACCCGCTTCGATCACGTGGCGCCGCAATAGGTCGACATCCGAACTCCCTGGTGCGTACAAGCGAACTACGTGGACTACAGGACGTCCGGCACGCCGGAAGGCCTTCACCAGCGACGCGACGTTCGGCACGACGCCCGTCGTGCCCTGGATCGCTGCTTGCCCGTCGTCGAGAAAGTCGCGTTGCAGGTCGATGACGACCAGTGCAGAACGGTCCCATCTCGGCGTGATGTAGTCCGTCATGTATGCCCCTCCTGCGAGGATCTCAGCCAGGCTCATTCCGTCGATTGATCAGGCAGCCAGCGTAAACGACTGATCGCACGCACTACCGCAGCGACCCTCACCCAGCGGCGCAGCGTCCTCCGATCACCTGATCCACATCAGGATTGACCAGACATAGGGCACCCCCGGTCGGGGCAGAGAAAGGGGCAGGGGTGGCCTATGGGTTGTCGATCGCGTTCGCGTCGAGCACGTGACCCGACGGTCGCTGTCGTTGTCGAGCTGCCAGGGCTACTCGGCACGTGCACCGTAGAACCGTGCCGAGACCGATATCAAGCGGCGCGGGAAAGATCGACCGGACGGCGGCACTACACGGAGGAAATGCATACGGTCACACTACGACGACCAGGAACAAGGCCACGATGGGTGGAGGCGCGATTAATGCGTTGGCCGACTTCGATCTGTCGCTCGTTTCCGCTGAGGACGATGTAGCCGCGATTCGTGCGCGACTGGAAATGGGAGGCATTTTCCATCGTTGAAGTAATGTCGCAGCACGATGTGATGGCCGATTGGAACTGCCCAGTGCCGATAGCGGGAGAGTTGGGGGCGATGTTTGGCGGATCAGTCGGGGTCTGTCTTGCTCGGCGAGAGTGGGTGATCACCCGGGTTCCGCCGTGGGGGTGGTTCGTGATCGCGGCCGCATTTCCGGAGCGTCCGAATGCGTCACGTGCAGAACATATGTCACGACTTGTAGGGCCCTGGCTGCGAGCGAGTGGATTACAACGAGAGGCAGATGATGTTCGTCGTCAGCCTGAAGGCGTTGATAAATTCCGTTGCGACCCTTATGCGATGCCCCGAGTTGGCGATCCGATCCCTTAGGTATCGGCCCTTAGGTGTAAGCCCCGAGAGAATCTAGTGAAATTCAGCCCCGAGGGACGATGTGGGAGCGCATTGTTCTGAGGATCGTTGACGCGATGACATCGAACCAGAACAACAATTGGCAATTCGCGAAAGCCGTTCTCCGGAAGCCGTTTACCATCGGCGCGATCGCACCCAGTTCGGTGCCGGTCGCGGCGGAACTGGCAGCGGTGGTACCGAACGAGGGTGCGCCGGTGGTCGTGGAGTTGGGCCCCGGTACCGGATCGGTCTCCGATGCCATCTCCGCGCGGTTGCCCACAGGTGGTCGTCATATTGCGGTGGAGGTTGACGGCGATTTGGCGGCGCATCTGCGGCGCACGAGGCCGCGCGTCGAGACGATCTGGGGCGACGCTTGCGATCTGACCGGACTGTTGGACGCCGTCGGAGTGGATCGCGTCGACGCGATCGTCTGCGCCCTCCCGTGGTCGCTCATCGATGGAGAAAGACAGTGCGCGATTCTCGGTCAGATCGCGGAGGTCCTGATCCGTGACGGACACGTGAGTGTTCTGGCCTATCCCCACGCCCATTGGCTGCCGAGAGCCCGGGATTTTCGAATTGCGTTGCGCGGGAAGTTCACTGAGGTCGTGCGAAGCCCAGTGGTGTGGCGTAATGCGCCGCCCGCGGTGGTGTACCGATGCGGGCAGTCGATGTCTCGTGCGATTTCCCTCTGACTTTCTGACCGGCCTACCTCCGGTCTGGCTGTTGGTGATCAGTTCAGTCCTGATCACGGCGGAAGTGGGCACTCTGATCGGCGTCGTCCTTCCCGGCGTGACCGCGGTCCTAGCGCTCGGCTATCTCGGCAGTTCGGGCACCGTTCACCCGGTCGCAGCTTGTGTCGTGGCGATTGTCTGCGAGATCGGCGGAGGCCACCTTGCCTACGCCAAAGGTCGATACGCCCGCAGCACTCGAACATCCGGAAACATTCGTCGCAGTCTCAAATCTGTTGTGGACAAACATTTCAGCCGATCCAGCTCCTGGTCACGGTCGATCGAACTACGGGCGCTGGCCCTGGTGAAGCGGAGGGGTGCCTTGGCGATCGTGTTGTGTCAGTGGTTCGCCGGCGTCCGCACCGTGACACCACGGTTGGTGGGATCGGCTGGGATGAGCTATCGAAGGTTTGCCCTCGCGCAGGTTCCGTCAGCGGTGCTGTGGGTGTGCACGTGGATGTCGGTCGGGGCGGTGGCCGGAGCGACCTACGAGCGCATAGCGACCAGGGTCAGTGTGGTCGGTCTGGTGGTGTTGGCGGTGGTTCTGCTCGTCGTGTCGGTGTGGGCGACCGTACTCCGGCGCCGGCCCCCAAGGGATGGAGCGGGGACGCCGCCGAAGTTGACAGCGCGGACAGGCCCGACTGACAACGGATGACCCGGTCACCGGCGGCCGATCTCGCGACTTGGAGCTAGGTGGCCCATCAGGTTGGGGTTAGGTGTCCGACCTGATGGGCCGTGCGCGCCCACGTCTGGGGAGACGGGCGAGCAGTATCGGTGGCCCACCGCATTCGACCTCACGCCGAGATGACGCTGCGCTTGGGGCAATCGTAGCGAAAGCGTTGGCCGCGTTCGGCATCCCCCAGGATGCCTCGTCTCCCGCTCGCCGTTGTCCATCCCCTCGCTCATTCGATGGGGAGAGCGCGTGCTCCGCCGCACCACCCGCGAGACAACCCGCGTAAAGGATCCGGCCACGGTCTGTTCGAGACGATAAGTGCCTGTCGTCCGCCCCTGATGCCGGCTTGGCAGCAACATCTATTAGCGCGGTGTGCAGTGCAGTTGGCACCTCATCCGTACAGGTGGGGGTTGGTTTCTCTTGGAAACTGATCTAATTCCGTGCCGCCGCTGTCGCCTACCTGTCGTGGCTCGGACTTGTGTCAGCTGCCGTGCAGTGCGGCACGGAGTGCGTCCACGGCGAGGGTCCGTGCAACATTGGCAGCGCGGGTGTTTCGGAGGCTGTCGAGCAATAGGAAATCGTGAACCATTCCGGCCACGCGCACCGATGTCACGTCGACACCTGCCTCTCGGAGCTTATTCGCGTACTGCTCTCCTTCGTCCCGAAGGACATCGGCTTCGTCGGTGATGACCAACGTGGTCGGGAGTCCGGCGAGGTCCTCGAGGGAAGCCTGTAGCGGCGAGGCGTGCACTTCTGCGCGCTTCGCGGGGTCGGAGGTGTAGGCGTCCCAGAACCATTTCATGCCGTCGCGGGTGAGGTAGTAGCCTTCGGCGAACTGCAGGTAGGACGGAGTATCGAAGTCCGCGTTGGTGACTGGGTAGAGCAACACCTGTGCCTTGAGGTCGATACCTCCACGTTCTTTGTTCATGAGTGCAAAGACCGCAGACATGCATCCGCCGACGGACTCCCCGGTCACCGCGATGCGGGTAGAGTCCAGGCCGTGCTCGGCTCCGTGCTCGAGTATCCACTGCCCAACCGCGTAGTTCTGTTCGACTTGGGTCGGGTACTGGGCTTCGGGCGCGCGGTCGTAGACGGGAAATACTCCGGCAGCGTCGGCGCCTACCGCGAGTTCGCGAAACAGTCGATCGTGTGTCTTGTCGTCTCCGAAAACCCATCCGGCGCCGTGGATGTAGAACACCACCGGCAGTGGTCCGGTAGCGCCTTTCGGTCGAATGATGCGAGTGCGGACCGTTCCCCATTGGCCTGCATCGACGTCCACCCACTCTTCGTCGACGTCGGGTCGTGCGACGCCGTCGCCACTTTGTAGGTCCCGCAGTATCTTTCGTCCTTCTTCGGGTGGCACTTCGTAGATTCGGGGGTGGGGGTCGGTGGCCTCGCACAGCTCCTTCGCTGCCGGTTCGAGGTACGGAGTGAGCGGTGGTGGTAGTTCGGACATGTCAGCTGGCCTCTCGGGTGGGGGAACGATGGGACGAAGCAGGCGATGGTTGGTCTTTCGAAAACTCGGTCAAGAAGTGCCGGTACATTCGAAGGGAGGGTACCTGGCAGAAGTACGCAAACCCGCTGCATAGCAAGTAGTTTCGTGCTCCAGTTGCATCGGGTAGTAGTCGCTACTTCGACCCCGCACTGCCGACGAGCGATCGACGTTCGGTTGAATGTGTGCACCTCTCACATGACCTAAACATATTGCCTGTCGGGTCGTCAATGGATCGATGTTCGCGCGTGTCGGAGGCGACCGTCATGGCTTCTCCCACCAGGCAACGATGCGTGCGACCACCTGTGAACTTCCCCGGACCCATCTGACGTGATCGTTGCTCGCACCGGGCAAGACGTCGTCGTGCTCGTACTGCCATCGTGTCACCGCGCGTGTTTCGAACAGTTTCTCCGCGAAGATGTCCACCGATCGTGGTGGGGCCATGGCGTCCGATGCGAAACTGATGACGAGAGCGGGCGTCGCGATCGGCCGATCGGCTTTGTACGGTGGGTTGCCTGTGATGACCGTGCGGGCCCATTGCCGCATCAACGTGCGAGCGCCGGGGCCGCCGAAAGCCGGTGTCGGTACGTAGCCGAACAGTGTGGTGAGCAGCGGGACGGCTACTGCGCCCATGAGCAAGACGTGTAGCCCGCAGAATCGGTAGGTTCGATGGTGGGGGAGCGCAGCAGCTACGGTGACCATTGCCTCGACCGCCGGGTGGTTCAGTTGGTGTCCGGCGACGAGTTGACCGCCGAGACTGTGCCCGAGCAACAGGATTGGCTGCTCGGGATGATCCCTCCGCGCACAGGTAATTGCGTCCTCGATGTCGTCGATTTCGTCCTGGTAGGACCAATCGTGTCTGCGGTCGGCGCGGGGCTCGCCGCGTTCGGATCCTCGTCGTCGAATAGCATGGGCCTCCCACCCGTGCCGTGCGAACTCTGCGACCAGCGGTTCGTAGAAGTGCGACCCTATTGCCATCGCGGGCGCGATCAGGACAAGGGGAGCGCTCGAGCTGTGCAAGCGGTGACGAATCGGAGTGCACAACGGACGAGGTGGGCCTTCGTCTTGTGCTGCGTGGTGTTCGTTTCTCACAGTTGGCAGATCACCAGTGGTATTTCGCGCTGTGTTCGTCGTTGGTAGTCGGCGTAGCCTTTATAGGCAGCAACGACTTTGGTCCACAGTGCGGCTCGTTCTTCTGCGGACGCGGTGCGTGTGTGTACCGCGAAGCGTTCTCCGTCCATGACGAGTTCGGCGTCGGGGTGGGCCTGGAGGTTTTTATACCAGTCCGGATCGCGGTCGTCGCCGCCTTTCGACGCGACGAGCACGATCCAGTCCTTTTCTCGGACAGGGGTTGTCAGGTAACACGACCGCGGGAGTCCTGACGAGCGTCCGATCGTGTGCAGCTCGACGACCGGCATTCCGAAGGGTTTGGACAGCAGTCGCCCTCCACTGACGGTGAGCACGATTTTGTGCGCACCGTTCATCAGCTTGGCGCCGAGGTCTTTGACGGTGTCGGTGTTCGACATTTCTCATCCCTTCATGAAGGTGGTGAGGGTGATTCTGTGTGCGTGCGCGGTGGGTGCCCTGTGAGGGGTCATTCGCTCCAGTCGGTTGAGATCTGTCACGAACTCTGCGGCAGGAGAAGGACTTTTCCCACCGAGTCTTTCGATTCGAGCAACGCCTGCCCCTCGTCTGCATCGGCCAGGGGTAGCTTTGCCGAAATGATCGGTCGAATAAGCCCTTGTTCGATCAACGGCCACTCGTCAGTGGCGACGGCCGCAACGATCTCCGCCTTCGAGCCGGGGCCAGTCAGCGGGCGGTTGCGCACGTTGAGGCCGATGATTCGCGCACGTTTACCGATGAGTGCACCGACGTTCGCCTCACCGGTGAAGCCTCCCTGCATGCCGATGATCACCAGCCGACCTCCGACAGCGAGGGCGTCGATGTTGCGGCTGAGGTAGCTCCCACCCATGATGTCGAGGATGACGTCTACCTGGCCCGCCAGTTCGGCTGCGAAGTCCTGATCTCGGTAGTTGAGCACGATGTCGGCACCGAGGTCTCGGCAGCGCTGCGCCTTGGCCTCTGATCCGACGGTGACCGCGACGCGCGCCCCCAGCGCCTTGGCCACCTGAATGGCATGGGTTCCGATTCCGCTGCCGCCGCCGTGGACGAGAAGCAGATCGCCGGCTTGCAGGCCTGCGTCGGTGACGATCGTGGACCAGACGGTGCTCGCCACCTCGGGCAGAGCAGCGGAATCGATCAGAGTCACGCCTGCGGGTACAGGTAGTAACTGAGATGCGGGGACTACTGCGTATTCTGCGTACCCGCCTCCGGCGATCAGGGCACACACTTCGTGGCCCAGTGCCGGACCGTCGACGCCGGGACCAAGGGCGACGACGGTGCCGGAGATTTCGAGACCCATGATGTCGCTGATACCCTGCGGTGGCGGATAGAGTCCCTGCCGCTGCATCACGTCACCGCGGTTGATACCGGCGGCGGCAACGCGAATCAGGACCTCGCCAGGTGCGGGCGTTGGGGTCGGTACTTCCTCTACGACGAGGTTCTTCTTCTCGTCGACGACGATCGCTCGCATGGTGGGGGTGACGGTGCTCATCTTGCCTCTCCTGTGGTGGTAGTCGAAATCGGTTGGCAGGCGGTGTTTGTCAGCGTGCGCCGATGGTTTTCCAGATGCGTAGCGCGGCGTTCACCACGGGTGCCCACGCGTTCCAGGGGATTCCCGCTGGTGGGTAGAAACCGAATCGCGACTGGTGGGCGATGGTTTGGGCTTCGGTGTATTTGAGGATGCCGTCGATACCGTGCCGACGCCCGAGGCCGGAATCGCCCATTCCGCCCATCGGCGAGTCGATGCTGCCCCACGCCGCGGCGAAGGCGTCGTTGATGTTCACGGTCCCCGAACGCAATCGGGCAGCGACTGAGCGGGCGCGGGTGGCGTCGCGACCCCACACGCTGCTGTTGAGTCCGTAGACGGTGTCGTTTGCCCGTGCAACTGCCTCGTCGTCATCGGCGACGGCGTAGATCGAGACGACCGGACCGAACGTCTCGTCCGTGTGCAACGTCATCTCTGGTGTGACGTCGGCGAGGATGGTCGGCTCGTAGAACAGCGGCCCCAGGTCTGGACGTGGCTTCCCTCCGGCCAGAAGGCGTGCGCCCTTCGCGACGGCGTCGTCGACATGAGCCGACACTGTCTTCAGTTGTTTGTCGGTGGTGAGACTCCCGACGTCGACCCCGTAGTCGTAGGAGGCTCCGATGGTCAAGGCAGAGGTTCGCTGAACGAACTTGGCAACGAACTCGTCGTGTACGGACTCGGCGACATACAGGCGCTCCACCGAGACGCACAATTGTCCTGCCGACGGGAACGCAGCGCGCACGGCCCCTTCGGCTGCCCGATCGAGATCTGCGTCGTCGAGGACGAGCATCGCGTTCTTGCCGCCCAGTTCGAGTGACGCCCCGATCAGCCGCTGGCCCGCGCCGCGGGCGATGTCTCGACCGGTCGCCGTGGACCCTGTGAACATGATGTAGTCCGCGTTCGCCAAGAGTGGGTCCCCGATCGAACTGCCTCGGCCGATCACCATCTGCCACACATCGGCCGGTAGGCCCGCTTGGTACATCAGGTCCATGGCCCACAAGGCGGTCAGCGCGGTCTGGGTGTCGGGCTTCTGCACCACAGCATTTCCGGCCATCAGTGCGGCGATGGCGTCCGTCGCCGCCATCGACAGTGGATAGTTCCATGGCGAGATGATCGCCACCACCCCTTTCGGGTGGTGCAGCTCGGACGTGCGGGTGAGAAAGGGCAGAGCCCCCCGGCGACGTTCGGGTTCAAGAACTTTCGGTCCGGTGCGGCCGTAGTAGCGGGCGGCGATGGCAGCGTCGGCGATCTCGAGGTACGCATCGCGACGAGTCTTGCCGTTCTCAGCCTGCATCAGGTCGAGCCCGGTGTTCTGATTCTTCAGGACCAGATCATGGAAACGCAGTAACACGCTGGCACGCTCCGCTACGGAAGTCGCTGCCCATCTCGCCTGGGCGCGGCGGGCACGAACGAATGCTTCGTCGACGTCAGCCGGGGCCGAGACCGGGAAGTCTGCGAGTGGTGAACCGGTGTACGGGGCAGTGGTGATCGAGCGGGGAGCGCCGGGCGAGGCCGTAACTCGTTCTGTCAGCCGTTCGAGTAATCCTGTGGTCAGTGTGGCGGGCAGCGCCGCGCGGGGATCTGTGGAGGTGTAGGTCGTTGCGGTCATGTCGGTGTACTCCTGAAATGTTCGGTCGATACGAGGTGTCAGCGAACCGAGACCGGGACCGGCATGTGCAGAGCGGCCTGAGCCGAGGTGGTGGCATCGAATCTGATCGTGCGGATGGGCCGGAGTGCGCGTAGGTCGTCGGACATCCTGCCCTCGCCGAGAGTCAGATCGAATCCGCGAGGAAACAACGACGTTCCGCTGGCGAGGACGTTGGTTTGGTTGAGGGTCGAGTGCCAGGATCCGTCTCGCTTCGTGTACGAGGTGAGGGTGGAGACGTTCGTGCCCGTTTCGAACGTCTTCTGCTCCGGGGTGGGGGCGGAGAAGGCGATGTCGACGCCGCCGTCCGCGTTGGCGATGCGGGCCGTGGTGCGTGCGTGGTCGATGCCGACATCGAGATCGGTGACCCACTTGGGGAACCCGTACCCGTCATGGCCGCGCACCTGGGCGATGTCGGTGTTGACCGGAAGTGAGAGCACATAGGAGTGCAGGTGATCGTCACCGAGGGCGGCAACCAGATCGGCAGCGGCCGTGGTAAGTCCGCCGTGGCGCGCCGGGCGAACCGCCACACCCACAGCCGCCTCGGTGTAGAAATCGATGTCGCACACGTCGTAGCGGAACGCCATCACTGACACCAACCCGAACCCGGGTGCGATTTCCAGCGGCGCCAGCTCCTTTGGGATCCGCTTACGGATCGCCCTGCTCGGGGCCACCATGGTCAAACGCGCGGAGGACATCGCGTAGTAGAAGTTCGGCGTCCTTGTCGTGCCGATCGGCGATTGGACCTGCGTTTTCGGAAGCGTGCGGAAGAAGTCGACACTCGGGACCCGCGGGTCGGCGGCGACCTTGTCGAGCGGCACATCCATCCGGTAGCGGTCGAACAGGCCGTCCTTCGGGATTTCGACGGTCCGGCCGCCCAGATCGACCTTGACGGTTGTCGCTGTGTTCGTCATTTTCATGCTTCCGTTCGTTCTGTCGACCATTCAATGTTTACATTGCTTACATCAGGCTAAGGGTGAATGTAAGCACTGTCAACACTGTCTGGGTTCGCCGCCGAAATGACGGGAAACTGTCCGCATTACCCGATCGAGGGGGTGCGGTGCTGTAACCAGCGGCGATACCGCCGGAGCGCGCGGCGCTGCAGCAGCTGCTCTTTCAATAGTGCGACCACAGGGCTGGCCGTCGGCCGCGTGGACTTGCCTCGGCCTAATCGTCGAAGCTGCTGTCGCACGCGAGCCATGCTCGCCGCCGACGCCATGGCCTTGTCCTTGATGGTCACCGGGGCTAATTCGACGGAGGCTGCGGCATCGAGGCGCCACCGATTCGGCAGATCGGGATCGATCGCCAACGCACTGCCCATGCCGACCAAATCCACACCGCTCGCCAGGACCTGCTCGGCAACAGGTCGCCGAACCACACCGCCGGTCAACATCAACGGCACCGGGCTGGCCTCGGCCAGTTCCTCTGCAAGAGTCAGAAAGTAGGCCTCCCGAGCGAGGGTGCGATCGTCCGGGCCTTGGCCGGTCATGGCCGGTGCTTCGTAGCTCCCTCCGGACAGTTCGACGACGTCGACACCGAGTGGTGCGAGCATGGCGATCACTTGCGCTGCGTCGTCGGAGTCGAATCCTCCGCGCTGGAAATCCGCGGAATTGAGTTTGACGGCAACCGTGAACGTCGGGTCGACAACCCTGCGCACTGTGCGGACGATGTCGAGAAGCAATCGCGCTCGGTTCTCTAGGGTGCCGCCCCATTCGTCGGTGCGCTGATTGACCAACGGAGAGAGAAACTGCGAGAGCAGATAGCCGTGTGCGGCATGGATTTCCACGCCGTCGAAACCAGCTTCCTCTGCGCGACGTGCTGCTGTTGCGAAACGGTTGACGGTGTCGTTTATCTGCCGTGCGGTCATGGCCTGGGGATGCGCAAATCGCTTGCTGTTCTTGCCGAGTTCGACGCGAGTGGCCGACGGAGACCATGCGACACCGGGCATGTCGGCTTGAATCTGCCGACCGGGGTGATTGATCTGCATCCACACTTTCGCACCTCCGCCCTGTGCGGCATCCGCCCATTCGCGGAACGGCCCGATTGGGGATTGTGCGTCGAGAACGACGCCGGCCGGCCCGGTCAGCGCCTCCGCGTGAACCATGACGTTGCCGGTGATGATCGTTCCCACCCCTCCTCGGCTCCAGCGGTGGTACAGCTCGAACAGCTCTTTGCCGGGGAGCTGTCCAGCTGCGGCCATGTTCTCCTCCATGGCTGCCTTGACCATCCGGTTGGGGAGTGTCGCCCCACTGGGAAGAGTGAACGGGGCGAAGACCGGAGAGACTGTGCTGTCAGTCTCCAACTTGTCGGGTGCAGGGTCGGTGAATGGCATCGGCGCTCCTGAATGCGGTATGTTTACATTGCTCACATGAGCGTAGAAAGGAAAGTTAACGGTGTCAACATCAGTCAAGGGTGGCTACCATCACGGTGATCTGAAGGCCTCGCTGCTGGCGTCGGCGATGCGCATGCTCGAGGCAGGTGAGCCGTTTTCGATGCGCGCGATCGCGCGCGAGGTCGGTGTGTCGGCGACTGCGCCGTACCGACATTTCGCTGATCGTGAAGCGCTCGAATCTGCTCTCGCCGCGCAAGGGTTGCGCGATCTGAAGGCGGACCTGACAGACGGCCGCGAGCTACCGTCGACGTCGGCGGATCTTGCCGAATTCGCAGTCGCCTACGTCGAGTTCGCGCTGCGGCGACCGGCGCTCTTCCGGTTGATGTTCGGCAACGAGTGCGACACGGGTAACGACGAGCGCGTGCAAGCGGCTGGAGAGATTCATCTGTTGATGCAGATGGGGATGACGCTTGTCTTTCCGGATGCGGATTCCGAGGCGTTGGCGTCGGCGGCATGGGCATTGGCGCACGGTTTGGCTTGTCTGCATCTCGACGGCAAAATGTCGACGGCCACGGCCGGTGAGGCTGCAGATCGGGTGCGAGCAGCTTTTGCTGCGATTCTGGCGGTACAAGGGTGAGATCCACTGACCAAAGCGATCGAGAGAAGAGTTCGATGACCAAGCGAATCTTGAACGTAGTCACCAACGTCGGCCACTACGACGATCCGTCTCATAAGACCGGGTTGTGGCTGTCCGAGCTCAGTCATGCCTGGCAGGTTTTCGACGACCACGGTTTCGAGCAGACTTTAGTCAGCCCCGAGGGCGGAGCGGTGCCCTTGGAACCGCGATCGCTCAAGTTCCCGAACTACGACAAGAGCGCAAAGGCATGGCGGTCCAACCCTGCTCGGATGGCGCTACTCGACTCCACCGCCAGCCCCGAACAGGTTGACTCCGCTGACTACGATGCGATCTTCTTCACCGGCGGGCATGCAGTCATGTACGACTTTCCCGGTAGCGAAGGTTTGCAACGCATCACCCGGGAAATCTTCGAACGCGGCGGGATCGTGTCGTCGGTGTGCCACGGGTACTGCGGACTTCTCGACACCACACTGTCCGACGGCAGCTACCTCATCGCCGGCCGCAAACTCACCGGATTCGCCTGGCGCGAGGAAAAACTCGCCCGCGTCGACAAACTCGTACCCTACAACGCCGAGGAAAAAGCCAAAGCGCGTGGCGCACTGTACGAAAAGGCGAAACTGCCCTTCGTGTCCTACGCAGTCGTCGACGGAAACCTCGTCACCGGCCAGAACCCAGGATCCGCAAAGGAAACCGCAGAGAAAATTGCAGACCTCCTGCTGAAGGCCTAGCGGAGCTGTCGATAGCGACCGTCCTGGACCGAACAGAGGGACGTCGAGATTGTGTGCTCAACGCAGATGACGACTAGCTGCCCGGCCCGACGTGCACGGTCTCGGTTGCGCCGCTGCCAAATCGCCCTGACTGACAGGGTTGCAGACCTTGTGGGATCTTTGGGACAGTTATAACAACGGTTTCGTCGGTGGTTCGGTGGTAACCCCGACCCACCGCTAGGGAACGGGCCCAGGTACGCGCCCGCGGTCCCTGAGTCCGGACAGTCGATACCGGTCGAGCGGGAGTAAAGGGTTGTTCTTGTTGCGGGGAATCAGGTTTGGCGCCGTTCGAGAGCGAACACAGAAAGATTTCATGCCGCGCATGTCTTGTACACCGATCACGTAGGGTTGTACTCGACGAACCGTTCGAAGGCGCTCTCCGCCTCTTTCCCTGTCAACAGGGTTGTGTTCACAGAAATCTTTTCACTTCCGATGGTCACCGTCGCCTCCCGATTGGCCAACATGTTCTCGGACCACGCTGGGTGGTACTCAGTCGAAGCCAAGAAGTGTCGGCGTGGCGTGGGGAAGCTACTTCGGACCGACGGTGATGTTATGCGCGTGCTGGCCGACTCATACCGAATCTGGATGTGCACAAGAACTATTGGAACTCTGGCAACAGTGCGTTGATCGCAATGGCGCGGGTGACAACAGGGTTGGTAGCACCATGGACACAACATTGAGTAGGTCGTGCTCGGTGCCGATCGAAATCCTTGCGGTTGTCACTCTGATGACCGCAAGCAATTCGGAGTACACCTCCTTTCCTCGTCCTGGCGTCAATGATCGTCGGGATGCACCCGAAACGATCGAGCGGCGATGGCGAGCCGCGAGGCGATCTGGAAGAGCTCCCCGTCACCGCACGACGCATCGAGGACGAGGTATCGGCGGCACGCGGGTCGACGAGCGCAACGGCAGGGGCATTCGCGAAGAACTGGCCGACGGTAGCGCCCAGTGGGTTCGGACGTAGTCAGGCGCTGAGAGGATCCAGGAGGCCGGTAAGCCGTCCGGCAATCAGTGCTTCGGCCTCTGTGACAATTCGTTCCACCAATTCACCCACTGTGGGGATGTCGTGAATCAATCCTTGCACAGTGCCAGCCGTCCAGATGCCAGCCTCCTGGTCGCCGCTGTCGAACACCGCTCGGCCCCGCGCACCGGCCACAAGATGTCGAACGTCTTCGAATTTGCCACCACTGGAGAGGATTTCGACAACTTCTCGGCTGATGCTGTTGCGTGCTACGCGAGCGGTATTGCGCAGTGACCTGAAAATCAGTTCCGTGTCGACCTCCGAGGCAGCGACTATCGCCTGCTTGATGTTGTGGTGAATCGGGGACTCCTCGGTACACATGAACCGAGTGCCCATGTTGATGCCGTCGGCGCCAAGCGCCAGGGCGGCCACCAATCCTCGCGCGTCGGCAAATCCACCGGACGCGATCATGGGAATGCTGATCCGCTCTGCTGCTGCAGCGATAAGGACGAGACCCGGTACGTCGTCTTCCCCTGGATGCCCGGCACATTCGAACCCGTCGATGCTGATGCCGTCGACACCGAGGGCCTGGGCTTTGACCGCGTGGCGGACGCTGGTGCACTTGTGGAGAACCTTGATGCCTGCGCCGTGAAAGTGCGGCAGATGGGGCGCGGGAGACGATCCAGCTGTCTCGACGACTTTCACTCCGCAGTCGATGATCACGTTGCGATACTCATCGTAGGGCGGAGGTGTGATCGTCGGGAGGATTGTGAGGTTGACCCCGAAAGGTTGATCGGTGAGCTCGCGCGTTCGGGATATTTCTCGGGCAAGATCGTCAGGTGTCGGCTGTGTCAGGGCAGTGAGCATGCCGAGCGCGCCGGCGTTTGCAACTGCCGCTACGAGTTCTGCTCTCCCCACCCATTGCATGCCGCCCTGCACGATTGGGTGGCGAACTCCGAACGTCTCGGTAAATGCGGTGGTCAGCACTGGACATCTCCTCGATGGTGCATGGCTATCTGTTTGTCAGTTACGTTGGTGCAAAGTCAATTTCGACCCGAACGGCGCATTCAGCGCGTCGATGTTGTCCACTCGTTCAAGGCCGGAACCTGTGAAAGTTCAGTTCGTGCCATCGGAGGTTCGGCGCGATAGGGCATGGCAGGCGTCAAGTATTGTTCGCCACGTTCGTTGGTGCCGGGGATGAAGGTACGGTTCGCAACCACGTCGTCGGCGCGGATCACCTGGTCGTAGTCACGCACAAGTGCGGCAACCACTCCGGCCGCAGTGAGATGCTCAACCGCTTCCGCGGCGCTACGGTGGCACAGCTGCTTCTCGATCGTGGCGACGAGGTCAACACGGTTTTCCACGCGCAGCGCGTTGGTGGTGAACCTCGGGTCGTCGGCCAACTCGGGTAGGTCGATCGCCTTGCACAGTTCGATCCATGCGCGCGGTTGGTATCCGCTGATCACCAGCTCGCCGTCGGCGGCGCGAAAGACGTCTGCTGCCGGTGCGACGCTTGGTTGTCCGTTCCCTTTGCGAATCATGGGCTTTCCGGATACCTGCCACTCGATCCAGTTGGCGGTCTGCAAGTGGATTGCGACGTCCAGCAGGGAGACTCGGACGGACGATCCTTTGCCGGTGCGCTCACGTCGAAGTAGCGCTGCCAGTGCCGCCTGCGCGACGACATAGCTCGTTGCATGGTCTATGACCGGTGCGCCCACGCGTTGTGGTGGGCCATCCGCCTCGCCCGTCACCGACATCAGTCCACTCTCCGCTTGCGCGGCGATGTCGAGCCCGGCGCGGGTAGCGGACGGGCCTTCCGCCCCGTACCCGCTCACCGAGACGGCGATGATTTCCGGTCGCAGGCGTTGGAGTTCGGCAGAGGAGAATCCCAATCGATCGAGGGTTCCCGGGCGAAGATTGTGCAGCAAGATGTCGCTCGACGCGATCAGATCCCGAGCTCGCTGCAGATCGGCGGAGTCTTTGAGGTCGAGGCAGATTGAACGCTTTCCACGGTTGTACCCGTAGAAGATGCCGCGCGCGTAGTCGGCGTCGATTTGTCGGGCCGGTTCACCACCTGGAGGCTCGAGCTTGATGACCTCGGCGCCGAGATCGGACAACTGCTGCCCGGCGCTGGGTATTGCGATCAGTTGACCGATCTCCACTACTCGGACACCTGCCAACGGCAGGTCTACTTCGTCGGTCATCGAATGATCTCCACATGAGGCGAAGTGACATCCTCAGCGGGCTCCAGGCAGCGCGCCAACAAGATGCCTTCGGTGTGGTTGCAGGGGTTCAGTCGGTTTCTGTCGCCTTCTACTCCCCCGATTCGGATCGTCACGGTTCCATCGTCATTGCGCTCGAAGTGTGCGTCGTTGAGGTTGACGGTGTGGTCGCGGTACTCGAAGGACTCGAACCAGTGGTTGTACAGCATCACTCCGAAGTAGGTGCAGTCGGGGATGGTGAACGTAATGTCCACGGCAGTAGCGTCTTTCAGTGACCACCAGCCGGCAACGTATTGGTTGGAGCTGGTGCCGTAGAAGTCTCCCCACCCTCGCTGCTCCGAGGTCACGCGAATCTCGTTGGGAGACTGACTGAGTGTTTCGATGAGCTGAAGACTGCGTCGAAGGCTCACGTCCATGCCACGAGCAAGTTTCGTGAGGCGCTGGGTCAGCCACGCCGTGTCGAGATCGGGGCGTGCACCAGGCGGCGGACCGAGGCGCTCGATGTGGAGAACAGGATCGATCTCCGCGTTACGCGTCTTGTGATACACACGAACTACTACGTCGAAGCAGCGCTCATCCAGCCGAATGCCGCTGCGCCCCTCCAGCTCTTGTGCGACGAAGATCTCGAAGTTGCCGTCCGCGTCACACACCTTGTCGTCGATGACGATGTTGTCGGCGACCCTGTCGGTCCCAGACGCGCCCACACGATTGGCGAGGACGGCGACGTAGGGCACTGTGCCACGGTTACCGTGAATGCGATATGTCTCGTTGGGGTCGATCATCGCAGTCCAGTAGTCGACGTCGATGCCGTCTCCCCAGAACTTTCGCATCGGTGACATCAGGGTGAAGAGTTCAGGCCGGAGCACGTCTTGGCGCTCGATGTTCATCTCGGCGAGATATCCGAACAGGCGAAGTGCGTGCCGTACACCTTCGGCGCTGTCCAGCAGCGATCCGGTAGCGGCAGCTGTCGAACCGAATGTCGCAAGGCTGTCGGTGACTGCAGACCAAGCCTTGGTGAGCTGCCGGCGATCGTGCTGGGACTCGGATTGTGTTGACTGGTCAGCGAGTTGTGTCATCGTTTCTTCTCTTTCGTAGTAGACGAACTGGATTGTGTATGGGGCGTTGGTCAGCAGAGGGGGTCGAAAGGGACGTCTGCGTCGGACTTGCCCGAGGTCTGGTTGTTCACCCATCTGACGTTCTGGGTCCATCGGTCGGCTGAAATCTCGACCGGCCAGAGGGTCTTCTGCGAAGCCCACACCTGGTTGGCTTTGTCAGCAGGAACATTCATTCGCTCGGTGAGAAGTTGAGCTCCTGCTTGCTCGTTCGCGGGATCGGCTATCCACCCTGCTGCGGCCTCGAGCGCCGCACACACGGGGGCAGCAGCATCGGATTCAGCGAATGTGGCTGTCGTGACGAGCACCGTGCCCAGGCCGTATGAACTCACGCCGTCAGAGCCCACCGGGTCTACTTCTGTAATCGCCGTCATCGGAATTCCTTGAGCATCGAATACGGCCTGGCTGGCAGCGGTGAGAACGGCGGCATCTATGTCGCCCTTTCGTGCGAGTGGTATCTGACTCGCGGTGGGTGCCGCTGCGATGAATTGCACCGTGGAGGCGTCGATGTTTCTCTCTGCGAGAAGCTGATTGACGAATTGCTCGGCCGCGCCGCCACGTGACGGTATGGCGATCCGCTTGCCGGGCAAATCCTCGATGGTGGTGATGCCGCTGTCTTTCGTCACGGCGATCGCAAGATCGATCGACCCGTACGGGGACAGTGGCCGCAGACTCTGCCCTTGCTCTATGGCCGGCACGACGGTTCCGGGTGCACCGACCGCGAGATCGGTTGTGCCGCCGATGAGACCGCTGATGAGTTCGGGCCCGTTCTTTCCGTCGATGAGCTCGACGTGGAGGCCTTCCTTGTCGAACATTCCTTGTTGGACAGCGACGTAGACAGGCAGGGACAAAGCACTCGCAGGGTAGACCCCGATGGCGACGCTACCGTCGTTCGGACGCCCTCCCCCTCCACACGCGGAAAGCAGTAGGGCCGCTGCAATGACTGTGCCGACAAAAGGTCGAAGTTTCATGGGATTCCTGTTCCTTGATGGCTGGGCGCATCAGAAATCAAGCTGAGTTGGCTGGGCACATCAGTAATCAAGCTGAGTTGGCTGGGCACATCAGTGGTCGAGCTGACCACGCAGCCGGTTGAAGATTTCGATGTATCGAGGTTCGGCGGTGAGGGTTTCGAGTTCGCGGGGGCGTTCGATGTCAATGGAGACGTCGTCGATCACCCGGCCGGCCCCGAGCAGCAGAACGCGGTCGGAGAGACAGATGGCTTCGCCGAGGTCGTGGGTTACGAAGATGACCGTCCGGCCTACCTGGGATTGCCAAAGCTCGAGGAATTCTCGCTGTACTTCGACGCGGGTTTGCGCATCGAGGGCGGCAAAGGGTTCGTCCATCAACAAGATGTCCGGATCCAGTGCCCACGTTCGGGCCAACGCGACACGCTGGCGCATCCCTTGGGAGAGTTGCCAAGTCCACAGCCGTGACGCCTCGGACATTTGAACGGCCGCAAGCCAGCGCGCGGATTGAGTTCGTCTCTCCGCCTTGGGTACTCCCCTCAATTCGAGACCGTACTCCACGTTCTTCTGCGCTGTTCGCCACGGGAACAGCGCATCTCGGGCCATCATGAAGCCCATCCGGGAACGAGCGTCGAATGGTGTTGTGCCGAGGACCTCGGTTTTGCCTTCCGTCGCGTCCACCAATCCAGCGAGCGCGTTGAGCAGAGTGGTCTTTCCGCAACCGCTCCTGCCGACCAAGCTCACGAACTGTCCGCGAGGGATGGTGAGGTCGAGATTGTCGACCACAGTTTTCGTCGACCCGTCGGGTGAGGGGAAGGATATCGTCAGTCCGTCGAGTTGGACTGCGGGTGTAATCACGTTGGTATCCATGATGATTCCTGTCATCGTCGAGCCGGCGGCTGCCACCGAAGGAGGTAGCGCTCGGCGAAGTTCATTACCTGGTTGAGGACGACTGCGACGATTGCGAGAAGTATGAGGATCGCGTAGACCGCTTCCATCCGGAACTGGGCCGAGTAGATCGACACAAGCTGGCCCAGCCCGTCCCGTGACGAGATCAGTTCCGAACCGACAACGCCAAGTAGCGAATAGATCAGCCCCAACCGAAGACCGGCAAAAATGCCAGGTGTTGCGACGGGGAGGAGGATGTGCCAGAACACCTGTGTCTTACTGGCATTCAGGACAGTGGAAAGTCGGAGCCATTCGTCGTCCACCGACTTCACACCGGCTCGTGCACTCGAGCAGACGATGAAGAAGACGAGTGTGAACGCGAGAGCGACCTTCGCCGTCATCGTGATCCCGAAGATGACGATAAGCAGAGGCGCCAGCGCAAGACGTGGCATGGCATTCGCCGCATCCAGGAACGGACTCATGATGCGTTCGAGGGTCGGAAGCAGTCCGAGAGAGAGTCCGACCGCCACCCCGACTGCGCTAGCGAGGATCCACGCGATCACGACGGCAGTCATCGTGGCACGCAAGTTCGACGAAATCTCGCCCGACTGCACCGCTGCGGTGAAGTAGGCCCAGGCCTCGCCTGGCGTTTTGGCCAGAACTGGCTCGATCCAACCTTGCGATGCGACGAGCTGCCACGCTCCGAGTAGGACCAGAAGCAGCGCGACCTGGGCCAGTCGTACCCCGATGGTGAGTCGCGTACCGGATCGACGCTGTCGAGCGGGCTTCGGCTCAGAGCGCGCCCGCCTCACGGAACGGAGCGACGTAGCACCGGATGGCGAACTTGCGGTGATGGTTTCGGTCATTTCGGCGCCTCCTCCGTTGTGCTCGCAGGCGGCGATAGGTGCTCGACAAAAGCAGACGGGTGCCTCTGGTCGAAGCTCCCCGGGTTGTTGCTCACTGCGTTCATATGTGAAGCAGATCACGGGATTCTTCTTCCCGTCTACGCCACATTCGAGAGGTATGCCATAGGGTTTCCCTATGTCTGACGGGCGCAAAATCGGGCGCGCGCGAGGACTGCCAGGAGAAGGGAACCCCGAATGGACCGGCGTCATCTGGAATACTTTCTCGCCCTTGCTGATCGGGGCAGCATTTCCGCTGCGGCTCGCGGACTGGGGGTCAGCCAGCCGACGATCTCGGAGGCTCTGGCCAGGATGGAGAAAGAGTGCGGCCTGACGCTCGTCCGCCGTGGCTCGCGGGGAGTCACCCTGACCGACGCTGGACGCGATCTCACAGGTCCGGCGGCCCAAGTACTTCGGGCATACCGGGATTTGGATCACGCTTTGCATCCATTGAACGTCGTGCAGCGGGGTCGGCTGACGGTCGTGTGTCCGCGAACATTGGCGCGTGATCCAGCGGCCACGGCCCTGGGTGCGTTCAAAAGAAAGTTTCCGAACGTTGCGGTGACGATGCTCAGCAACGACACCGACGGAATCGGAACGGTGGTCGCCTCGGGTCAGGCTGATATCGGCCTCGGGGTGGACGAGGTGTTCGACGAGGGCGTTGAACGTATCCTTCTCGGCCGGCAACAAATCGTTGCGCTGGTGCCCGCCGCACGAAGTGAAGGCGAGGGGGCAGCGGCGTTGACGGATCTGTTGCGAATCGGATTGATCACCAGCCCGCGTGACGATGTCACTCGGCGACTGTTGGCGGAACGCCTGGGCGAAGGCACTGTGGACGAGGCGGTGGTTGCGGAGACTATCTCTGTGGCTTCGATGATCCCACTTGTACGCGCGGGAGTCGGCGTCGCTTTCCTTCCCGAATCTGTCGCCGATACAGTCGGAGAAGGTGTGGTGCTGTGTCGTACTCGGCCCCCGCTCACTCGTGATATCTGGATGTTCCACGGTTCGACGCCATCGCCTGCGGCACAAGCGTTTATCGAGACGACCAGCCGATTACGTGACGAAGGTGGAATGGGGAACGCCGGATGAGCAAGTTCGGAGAGTCCGCCACCCCGCGAATCGATCCGCGGCAGCTACAAGACTTCCTTGCCGTCGTCGAACACGGCAGTATCACGGCGGCAGCGGCAAATCAGTTCACGGGAACATCGAGCGTCTCTCAATCAATTGCGCGGCTCGAAAGACGCGTCGGAGGACGGCTTTTCAATCGAGGCCGGACCGGCGCGACGCTGACGGCGCGCGGACGGAATCTCATCGATCCAGCACGCGAAGCGCTGGCCGCGCTCGACCGATTAGTGGTCGACAGCGAGTCCTTACTGCCAGCAGTCCCCCGCCTCAGTGTTGCCACGACAGCGAGCCTTGCGGACGATCCCGCAGCGGTACTGCTCGGAGCGCTGCGCACGGAGGTGCCGAACCTGAGGATCACTATCTCGGATCCGCCTGGGTCATCCGTGGCCGATGCGATTCACCCGGTCATGGCAGGCACCGCTGACGTGGCAATAATGGAGTCGCCGCCCACCGGTGTTCCCGGGACGCGCACGGTGCGCCTTCCGGACCACAAGTTGCGGCTCGTCTGCCCGCCCGGTACCCCGTCACCGGTGGACGGGGTATTCATCGGCGAAGATCTCATGCGCATCGGCTTGGTTGTCGCACCACGGTTCGAAACTTCCGATGTCTATCGCCATCTGCGGTCGATCGAACCGCGAATCGACCACGCATTCGTGATGAGGTCACAGCACCGCGATGCCTTCGCGGATTTCGCGTACGAAGGGATCGGTGCTGTCATCCTCGAACTCTCCAGTGCCGAGCGAGCATCCGAACGCGGGTGCACTGTGGGCGAGATATTCGAACTGCCCCCACGGAAGATCGCAGCCGTGGCAAGGGACGGCCAGAACACGCAGATCGTCGAACATTTCCTACGGCTGTGTGCCGAGCAATCCGCGCGGAAGCCGTAGGCCGAGGCGATCTCGACCTTGCGCTCTGGGTATTCGCGTCGCCCGGGCATCCACCGAGAACGATGATTTTGTCCACAGACACAACACTTCTGGGATAGTCCGTTTCCTGAAACAAAGCCGACGGGTTGCCTTCCCGTGAATATGTAATACACGTCACTCCGGATCAACTTCGAAAGGTTGACTTTCATGCGAAAGTCTCTGAAACATTTCGTGAATGCTGCAGCGGCGGTTGCGTTGTGCGCGACGCTAGGACTCACGGGCGCAACCGGAACAGCGGCTGCCGATGCGCCCGGCATCCCGAGCGTCGGGCACGATTGGGCGAGTGCAGGGCCGTACACGCCGAACGTCTCGATCGGGCTGGTGCACACTCTGTACTACCCGCGCCAGCTCGGCGCGCGCGGCGAGAAGCACCCTGTTGTGATCTGGGGGAACGGGACCGGTGTGCTCCCCGGTGCGTACACCTCTTTGCTGCGCCACTACGCCAGCCACGGATTCATCGTGGTCGCCGCCAATACACCGGCAAGCAACTTCGCCATCACCATGCGGTCGGGAATCGACCTCATCGCGGACAAAGCGGCCAGCCCGTCGAGTGTCTTCTACGGCAAAGTCGACCTGGAACACATTGGTGCGGTGGGGCACTCGCAGGGCGGGTCTGCGGCGATCAACGCGGCGATCGACGACCGCGTCGACACTGCCGTCGCGATCCAACCAGGCCCGCTCAATGATGTCGATCTCATCGACGAGCCGGTTCTCTATCTGGCCGGCCAGGCCGACGCAATCGTTTGGCCGGCGATCGTGCGGGCGATGTACGAGGACGCAGACCACGTGCCTGCCGAGTATCTGGAACTGCGCGGCGCCACGCACTTCGGTACGGCGATCAACGGCGGCGATATGCGCGGGCCGAGCACGGCGTGGCTGCGGTACTGGCTACTTGACGATCCGAACGCTCGCACCGAGTTCTTCGGAGCGAGCTGTGGATACTGCACTGACACCCAGCAGTTCTCCGATTTTGACCGCAACGATCTGGCCATGCAGATCCCGGGGTGACGGTCAGATCCGGAGTTGTCGAAGACGAACAGCCTTCCAATCAGGTCGGCGGAGTTGCGAAGCTCAGATGACGACGTAGCCGTACATCCGTTCGCCCTGAGCCACAGCTCTGGTCGCTAGTTCGGCGAAGGCGGTCAGGAACGGCACTGAGTCCTCCGACGGTTCACTCGTCTCGTCGATTGCCCAGGCCGCCGCAGCGGCGGCGACACCGTCAGCGTTCAATTCCGCTAGTGCATCGCGTAATTCGTCGGTAACCGTGAGCACGAGGGTGTCGCCGTCGTCGCTCATCGCGACGAGTTTCCCGCAGCGTCGACCTTTTGCAACTTCGTCGTAGGGGCGAGCGGTGAGGGCTGCTTCCAGTCGGCCGAGCGCGACAACTGGATCGACGCCTTTCGCCTGCAGAACTGGAGTCCCACTCGCAGCCAACTGGACCCGCGGGCGAGAAGCTGCGTTCGCCTCCATCACCTCTGGTTCCAAGTCGACGAGTCCCGCGAGGGCAGAGGTGGCATGCTCATCCGTGCGCGCGGTGAAGTAGTCGGTGATCGCAGACATGGCGCGATCATCTCACACACGATGCATCTCAATGCCCCGGACTCCTTCCGCGACTTACTGATCGACGTCAGGAGGGACAGGTGTGCGCTTCCTCGATCGCTTTCGCGAAAGCGCGAAGTCGTGGGCTTTCGAGATCGGTACGCCACACGAGACCCAAAGCAGATTCGGGTAATCCGTTGATCGGTACGAATGTGATGTCCGAGCGCTGGCTGTATGCAGCGGTCGCAGCGCAGAGGATGAGGCCGACCTGACTGAATGCGACCTGCGACAGGCCTTCCTGAACGGTGCTCGCCCCACCCTGCGTGGGAATCGTGGCTCCGCCCGGCGTCGTGCTCGGGGAATTCACACGCTGCCAATAGTCGGGGGCGGGGCCGGTGATGGGTACCAGGCAGATCTGCGCCAACTGCTCGGCGTCGATCACGCCCAGTTCGCTGAACGGGTGATGGACTGAGACGGCGAGGGTCTGGGGCTGTCGAGAAAAGACGAGCCCGGTTGTCAGTTCCGGCTCATCTACGGGGAGAAGGGCCACTGCCGCATCGATTCGCCCGGCGAGTACATCACTGAACGGATCACCCAGGGGTAATTCTTTGATGGTCACGCATGTTTGCGGATGTTGTATTTCGAAACGAGAGACAGCAGCCGCGATCGAATCGTAAATTGCTCCTTGGAAACCCACCCGAAGCGGCGCCGGCATGTTCCGTGCTCTTGACTGAGCGTCCTCGATTACTCCGACAAGCGCACGATGCGCGGGAGCCAACGACGCAAGAAAATCGGCACCGAATTCAGTCAGGTGCACGCGGCGACTGGTGCGCGCCACCAGGCTGGTGCCGATACGACGCTCCAACGCGCTGATCAGCTGACTCACTCGGCTCTGGGAGATGAACAGCCGCTCGCCGGTGCGACCGAAGTGCAGTTCTTCAGCGAGAACGAGGAAGCACTCGATCTCACGCATCGGGGGCTCCGACATTTTCACTCCGACCCTGGACTCATTCGACCACTCCATCATGGCTCATCGATGAATTGAGCTAATGGTTGGATGAGCGATTCGCCGTTGATCCATCGGCGTGCAGGAGCTTCTCTGGTTACATGCCACATTCCGCGCCCGGGCAGAACAGCCCCGCGCCCACGTCCTCAACCCACGCACACGCCATCGAGAACCACTGGGCTGCGGTCGCCCTGATCGCAGCGTCCACCTTCATCGTTGTCGCGGCAGAGATGATGCCGGTAGGGCTACTCACCCCGATCGGTGCTGACCTGGCGGAAAGCGAAGGGACCATCGGGCTCTCACTGGCCATTACCGGATTGGTGGCAGCGGCCACTGCCCCGTTTGTGCCCATCGTGACCCGGCGCTTCGATCGTCGGTCGACGCTCATCGTCTTGATGCTGTTAGTCGCAGCGGCGAACGCCCTCACGGCCCTTGCTCCGAGCTTCGTTGTCCTCGCTGTGGCTCGCGTCCTTCTAGGCGTGAGCATGGGTGGAGTCTGGGCGCTCGCCGCAAGCCTGGCTCCCAGGTTGGTGGAGACCAGATCCGTCGGGTTGGCGACCACGATCATCTTCAGCGGAATCGCTGTTGCCTCAGTTCTCGGTGTCCCTGCTGGGACGTATATCGGGGCAGTCGCCGGATGGAGCGTGGCGTTCTGGACTCTCAGCTGCGCGGCGACGCTGATCGCGATCGCCATGATCGCTGTCCTACCCACGATGCCAGCTGATCGGGCCTTGTCGCTCGGGAGTCTCGTGGCGGCCTTTCGGAACCCAGGAGTCCGGGTCGGATTCGCGATTACCGCGCTCATCGTCACCGCTCATTTCGCGGCGTACACCTATGTGCGTCCGGGGCTGGAGTTCTTCGCGGGGTTGAACGCTTCGCAGGTCGGCACAATGCTCCTGATCTACGGTGCATTCGGTGTCGTCGGCAACTTCATCGCCGGGCCGTCCGCTGCAAAGTCCCCGAAGGCGGTGGTCGTCAGCCTCAGCGTGGGAATAGCGGTCACACTCGCCCTGTTTCCGATCTCGGCTACCACCTTGATCGCAGCTGCTCTGCTCATGGCGGCTTGGGGCCTCTTCTACGGTGGTGCATCGGTGAGTACTCAAACATGGATTGCACAAGCAGCTCCCGTTCACCGCGAGGCCGCTTCTGCTCTGTGGGTTGCAGTCTTCAATGCAAGCATCGCGCTCGGTGCGTTCGCGGGCGGACGCATTCACGACCACTCCGGTTCCGAAACGGTCTTCTGGACAGCCGCGGGAATCGCAACTCTGGCAATGCTGCTCGCGACATTCCGCAGTCCCGTCGTGGCAAAGCGCGAACTGACAAACTAGTCGCCCACACAAACCTTTATAGGGGCAGGACAACAGATATGCACCAGACACCCGTTTCGGCATTCATGGATGTGGCCGAGATGCTCGAACGCTATCGGGACAAATCGCTTTCTCCGGTGGACGTGCTCGAGTCCACCATCGAACGTATCGAGGCGCTCAACCCGACCTTGAACGCATTGGGACACACTTTCTTCGATACTGCACGAGCACAAGCGAAGTCAGCGGAACGCCACTACGCCCGCGGCTCGGATGTCAGCCTTCCGCTCGCCGGTGTTCCCGTTGTGGTGAAAGAGGATGAACCGGTGCAAGGACAACCTTGGACTCAAGGGTCCAAGGTCTATGAGGATGTGATCGCCACTCACACTTCCACTTTCGTGCAGCGAATCATCGACGCCGGTGCGATCGTCCACGCGCGATCGACGGCGCCCGAATTCTCCTCGGCCGCGTTCACACAGTCCGAGTTGTGGGGCGTCACTCGCAATCCGTGGAACACGAAATACTCCTCCGGCGGGTCTTCCGGTGGATCGGCAGTCGCACTTGCCACGGGGATGACGCACTTGGCTACCGGTTCCGATGTTGCAGGTTCGATCCGAACTCCGTCGTCACTCAACGGAATTGTCGGGTTCAAGCCACCGCACGGCCGTGTCCCCGTTGATCCGCCCTTCAATCTCGATCGCTACTGCCACTGCGGTCCGATGGCTCGCACCGTAAGTGATTGCCTCACACTGCAGTCGGTCATCGCGGGACCGAGCTCCACTGACATTGCCTCGCATGTGCCGGCATCGCCGCTGCCCGGCCTCGCAACGCATTCGTTGACAGGAATGCGTATTGCCGTGATTCCCGCGTTGGGTGACTGGCCGGTTGATCCGGACGCTGCCGCCAACACCGCCAAGTTGGTGGACACCCTCACTGCGCTGGGCGCACGCGCGGAGATCATCGAAGTCGACCTGTCACGCGCTGCAATCATGCGTGCGGCCGCCATTCACTACGATCACGTGTTCGGTGCATCGATCTCCGCCGAAGCGTCCGCGCACCCCGACAAAGTCACGGAGTACGCGAAGGAATTCGCGCGATGGGCACGCCGCACCCGTGGTGACGCGACTTTCCACGACGGACTCGCGATCGAAGTCGAACTGTATTCGTCGATCGGATCCCTGTTCGACACCTATGACGCGTTGATCACTCCGGCAGTGGCGACGGAGGGCTTTCTTGCCGGCGACGACTACGTGGGGCACGGAATCAATGTGGCTGGAACAGAATTGGAGTTCTACCTCGAGGCTGTGCCGGCCATCACCTTCAACATCCTGAGTAGCTGCCCGGTGCTGACAATCCCCACCGGTTTCGCTCGGAACGGAATCCCCACGGGCACACAGATAGTTACGCGACCGTACGACGACCAGACGGCCTTTGCGATTGGGATCGCCCTCGAGAAGGTCCTGCCGTATCCCGGCAATCACCCGGACTGCCATGCGGCCCCGCAGGTATTGTTCGGCGTTTGAAGCTAGCTCTGGTGGAGGGTTGACCAGAATGTAGTTAGGTGCCATATTAGTTGCATGGCAGTGGACGGAACCGATCACGACTCACCCACTTTGGATCAGGCGCGGCGGCAGTTGGAGCATTACGGCCTCGGGTCCGATCCGCAGGCGGTGCTGGTTGCGGTGCGGTTGATCTCGGCGGGCGCGCGGCTCGGTCGAGCGACTGAGGTTCACTTCGCGAGGTATGGGCTGTCGACCGGCCGTTACCGACTGCTTGCGGATCTGGAAGACCACGACGGGGAGAAATCTCCCTCACGTCTGGCGGCTGATCTCGGCGTCTCGCGGGCCACGGTCACCGGCTTGGTCGATGGGCTCGAGCAGGAGGGTTTGGTCGCTCGACGTCCGTCCGCGGAGGACGGGCGTGGTGCGGTGGTCGTCCTGACTGCTCGCGGCGCTCAGCGTTTACGTGACATGGCGCCCGAACACTTTGCTCGTCTCGAGGAAATGGTCGACGAGCTCACTGTCGACGAGCGTGCGGTTTTTCTGGATCTGCTCTCGCGGGTCGTTCGCGGTATCGGTGCGCTGACTGCGGAGTAGTCGGCTGGGATTCCAGGCATTCGCGTAGCGATTTCGAATCGTCGTCAATTCTCGACAGAGGCTTCTCCTTCCATGCCCAAATAGTTAGCCACCTAATTATAAACGGAAAGTTGGTCTCCTTCATGTCCGGACTCACCCCGCCGATCCGTCGCGAAAACAAAAAGGAGATAACCGATTCCAATCGACTCGACCCGGTTGCCGATCGTCGCGCCGCACGACCTTTCACCCTGTGGAGAGAGGTGCTGGTCGCCTACCTTGCCCCTGCGCTGATGGCGGGTGCGGGCGGAGTCGCATCCGGCCAATCGGGCCTCACGATGGCGGCATTTACGTCCATTGCGGGCACGTCGGCAGTGGTGGCGTTGCTGATCGGCTCCTGGCTGCAGCGTCGCGGGAGGTCACGGCCGTGGACCACGGCCCTGCCTCGCGTCATGTGGCGGCAATTCTTGCCGTCGGAGCCGCTGTGATTGCTGGTCTCGTCGGGTGGTTCGCCTCCCGTTGGCTACCAGCACACACGAGCATCGTCGATGCCGCTTGGCTTGCTCGCCTGCAATTCGATCTGCCGATATCTGCCGCGGTCGCTGCCGTCATCGTGAGCTGGCGATGGCGCCGTCAGAATCCCTGACCGACAACACATGTCAAAGATCCCGGCTTCCCGGGGAAGACCGAGAGGAACACGATGATCGTCATCATGGGAGCGTCCGGAACCACAGGCGGCGCGTTGCTACACAGTCTCGCATCCTCGGGTGTGCCGAGCCGAGCGCTGTCCCGCGACCCGGACAGGCTGCGCGCCCACCTCGGCGACTTGGCCGACGGTTTGGTCGAAGTAGTGACGGCCGATGCCTCAGACCCAACTTCGCTACGGACGGCTTTCGAAGGGGCCGAACAACTCTTCCTCGCCATGGCCAACGGCCTCGAACAGGTCGAGCTCGAGACGCGTGTGATCGACATCGCCGCCGAGAGCGGCGTCGAACACATCGTCAAGATCTCCGACCCCGCCGCCGCGGCCGACTCCCCCATCGCTCTCTCCCGCGGCCACCATGCCGTCGGCGAACACCTGCGTGCATCCGGGATCCGCCACACTCTGCTCCGCCCTTATGCGTTCATGCAGAATCTGTTGCTCCTGGCTCCGGCGGTGGCTGCGCAAGGGGTGATTCTGGGCGCGATGCGGGACGCGCCGTGCAACTGGATCGACTGCCGAGATATCGGTGACGTCGCCGCGGCCGTGCTCACACGCGCCGACCTCGCCGGCGGCACCTACGTCCTGACGGGCAGCGAGGCAGTCGGCTACGGCGGCATCGCCGATTCTCTGACCCGCATGCTCGATCGCCCCGTCCAATATATCGACCTGCCACCGCACGAACTTCGGCAAAACCTCGTCGATCATGCCCACATGCCTCCGTGGCTGGCCGAGCACATTCTGGAGATCCAGCAACTTGCCGTCTCGCGCCCGGAGTCACCCACCGACACGGTGGCACGTGTCCTGGGGCGTGAGCCACGAACCCTGGATGCGTTCCTGCGTGAGCATCTGGACCGTTTCCGCTGATACACGCTGCGAGAGCAGTGCCGCCAGCAGTCATGCGGTTGATCAACGAGCCCACCGAATCCTGATCGGACCTCGTACGGATTCCGGGTCGACGACTTCGCCGCCCTGGGTGATCTGCACTTCGCCGTCGGCCACCATGTGGCGGGCAGCCTCTCGGACGGATTCCATCAGCGGACGCCAATTGTCGGGTGCCGCTGCGCGGGCCACGTCGGAGGGGCAGATGCTCGACTCGGCCGATCGGGCACTGAGTAGTTCGCGGATCTTCGCCGCCAGTTCTTTCTCTTCCACCATATGACCTCAGTTTCCGGACGTGACCGTAGGCCTTCAACAGAGTATGAACCTTCGGTTCGGCGAGTTGTGGCGAAGGAATGGTGCACATCGATAATCATTGACGGCGTGGAGAATTCGAGTGCAACGCGCCGCGACGTAGTCCGAGAGTCGTATTCGGCCAGATCCCAGGAGTACACGGACCTCTTCGGCTCGATGGATTCGACGCACGTATCTGATCGGGCCCTGGTGACCAGCTGGGCTGCCACTTTGACCGGCCCCGTGCTCGACGCCGGGTGCGGGCCGGGGCAGTGGACAGACTTCCTGGCCCAGAGCGGGCTGGCTGTGAGCGGGATCGATCTCGTGCCCGAGTTCGTCGAACGAGCCCGCACCCGATACCCGGATCTTTCCTTCGAGGTCGGGGGCTTCGAGGCATTGGACGCGAAAACGAATTCACTGGGCGGCGTGCTGTCCTGGTACTCGCTCATTCACCATCACCCGCAAGATATCGAGGCACCGCTCGCTGAATTCGCGCGCGTGATCCGCCCAGGTGGTGGGTTGCTGGTGGGCTTCTTCGAAGGCACAACGGTAGAGCCTTTTGATCATGCCGCGACGACTGGTTATCGATGGCCGGTGACCGAACTTGCCGAGGTGCTGGTCACAGCGGGTTTCGACGTGATCGAGACCCATACCCGGACGGGGAGCGGCTACAGGCCGCACGGCGCAATCACTGCCAGCCGGCGCGGCGTCGAATAGCGGATCGAGACAGCGGATCGAGACAGCGGATCGAGACAGGGCGAGCAATTCTCTTTCATTCATTTCGTGTGAGTGGTGTGCTGGATGAGTCACTTCCCGGCTTTTTCAGCACCGGATCATCCACAGTTGAAAGAAGGCGCCATGACCACGATCCATCTTCACAAGACGACCACTGCGACGCCCGAACAGGTCCTTGCCGGCCTGACCGACTTCGGCCCGGGCCGTGAGGAAATCTTCGGCCGCAGTGCGGACAGCTACCTGAAAGTGCACCAACAAGGACCCCACGATGCTGATGTCACCGAGGGCTCCAGTGGTATTTGGGAGCGTCTGCACTACGACTGGACCGACCCGCACCGCGTCGTGATGACAACCACGGACTCCAACCTGTGGGGCGGGGCGTCGAGCCATACCTACACGCTGACCCGGCAACCGACGGGTCTGACCGATGTCGACGCCGTCGTGGTCCGGGACGGCAAGAACCTCAAGGGAAAGCTCCTGGCGTCGGTACTCGGACTCGTCGGCACCCAAGTGCTGGGAAAGTCGTTCACGAAGTCCATCGACGCCATCGAAGCTCGCAACGGTGGCGCGAGCGGCGGCAACCCATAGTGAGAAGAACCTGACGGACGGTCAGAGCGCTTCGAGGGCTTCCGTCATCTTCTTCACCGTCTCCGGTGCCACTTTGGCTTCGAATCCCGCCTTCAGGAGAGGCGACGCAATCTTGGCGGCACCGTTGAACTCGACGTTCGCGTGATATTCGATCTCGGTCGAGTTCGGACCCACCGAAGTCAAGGTGATGTCGTCGGTACTGGTGGCAGTCTTGTTCTTTCCTTCGAGAACAACGTGATTCAGCTCGTCGGTCACCAGCGTGTACGTCAGTTCCGTGGTGACGCCGAACAGCTTCGACACGTTGTGCCATTGGGTTCCGACGCCGACAGGACCGTCGGAGATCTGCGTGCAACTCTCGGTGCCCGGATCCCACGTCGGCGCATTGGCGAAGTCGCGGAGAAACGCCGCAGCCTTTTCGATCGGTACCTCGGCGGTGAATTTGCGGGTGACGTCAACCATGCGGTGGGCCTTTCGGTTCATTTTTCGGCGGTAGTGCCGAGGCGAGACTTCGTTCCGACGCCCGGGCTACCCAAACTCGACGAACGGTAACCGCCTTCAGAAGACTGCGCGGTCCAGTGGACGTGGAAGCGGATCGAGTGCGCCGGTCTCGCGCAGGCGCTCGTAAGCCAAAACGACCCCATCGCCGGCCCTGATCTGCAGCAACACGCCGCCGGGTAACGCGGTAACGTCTACGGCCAGGTCATCCGGGATCGCGTCAGCGCGAGCGGCCGAGAGGTAGCCGAAGCGGCCGATCACGGGATCTCCGACGCGATAGTCGGACTCGTCTTCGAGAGCATCGAGGATGTTGTCGTCGGTGACGTCTCCGAAGTCCGGTTCCCACACCGCGGCGAGCATCCGAAGTAGTTCTGTCTCAGGAACTTCGGCGGCGTCCGGCGCGCTGACAGCGAGAATCATCGACTGTAGGACGATTTCCGGTTCGCCGCCCGCCAAGCCGGAGAGTTCGAGCCCCCATTCGGACCCTCCACTGGCTACGAGCCTCAATCCGATTCCCAGACGATCCGACCAGTCTTCGGCGGCCTGCGCGTTCTCGAGGGCCTGTGCCAACTGGTCGACGGTCACGGCAGTAGCAGGTCCAGCGGAATGGATCTGTTGCCACGACCCGTCGACCGACTCGGGCAACAGGAACTCGACTTGCTCCAACGTCCGACGCCACCGGGAGGCCACGGCCTGCACCGATTCCGGCCGTCGTCCCCAGAAAACTCGAATAGCGCGTCGTGTCATCGAGTCCTCCGGTAAGGATCGTCCATGGGTAGCCATATCCCGTCTTCGTGGATTTCGAGATCAGTGACGCCGCGGGTGAGAGCGTCGACGGCCGCGAGAACTGCAGGGCGCGTTTCGTTCTCGCGGCACAGGAGTGACCACGTCCAGATCGCCGCGGGGTCGATCACCGGACGTGCAGTGAGATCGCTTGGCAACGTGATGGTCTGCCCTTTGGGCGAGTTGACGACCGGACGGCCGACGGCACGGACGTGATCGAAGAATGCCGGACCGGTGATACCACCGTCGTTGATGCGCAGGATCTGTGCGCCGGTATCGCGAGCGAATTCTTCGGCGAAGACGTTCCACGAATACCAGGAGGTGGTGTCGTCGTCGACGAGTACGACGACGTCGCGTGCCCGCACCGGTGTGGTGTCCTCTCCGGTGGAGACCGCGTAGAGCCGATCCGCACCGAGCAGTTTCGCGCTCAGAGCATGTTGGGCGACATCGGTTTTCCGCACCCAGGCGATCGCCAGGTCGAGGCTGCCGTCCGCTACCCGCGCGGCCTGTGCGTGTGATGGCACCACCCAGGCGTCGACGTGCAGTTGCGCGACCCCTGAAGTGCGCGCGATCAGATCCGTGGGGAGCCAATTGACGTAGCCGATCCGGACGGGCTCTGCTCCGGACAGACGCTCCGCGCGGCACCGCAGATTCTCGGCATTCTCGAGTAGCACACGGACATCAGGGAGCAAGGCCGCGCCGGCTGGCGTCAGAGCGACGGAACGGCGGTCGCGGACGAACAGCTTGACGCCGAGGTCGCGCTCGAGTGCCATGATCTGCTGCGACAATGACGGCCCGGCGATCAGTAGTCTTGCCGCGGCTCGGCCGAAGTGCAGTTCCTCGGCGACGACCTCGAAGTATCTCAGCTGACGCAGCTCCACGATCCTTCATGCTACGTGCGGTGGGAGGTTGCGCCTATCAGTCAGGAGCAAAGCGGTCGTGGCGGTCCGGCGCGGCCGGGGCACACGATAAGACCATGACCACAATCCGCAACGGCGTCTCCTCGCGAGCGCACGCTGTCCAAGCTGCCGCTGCGCTGGCGGCGAGCATGGGAATCGGTCGATTCGTCTACACACCGATTCTGCCGTTGATGCACACGCAGGCCGGTCTGTCCGCCTCGCTCGGCGCCACCCTGGCGACGGCCAACTACATCGGGTACCTGATCGGCGCGCTCGCGGGAATCCTCATTCCCGGCGTGGTGCGCTCGGCAGCGGTGATGCGTACGTCGTTGGTGGTCCTCATCGCGACTTTGGCGCTCATGCCCACTACCCACGACGGATCCATCTGGTTCGCCCTGCGGCTCATCGCAGGCATTGCCAGTGCCCTCGTATTCATGATCGCCGTCAGCGCTTTGCACGCGCACCTTCGGGGGCAGTCCCAATTCCTGGCCGGATGGGGATTCGGCGGAGTTGGGCTGGGTATCGCCCTGTCCGGGGTCCTCGTGTTCGTCGTCCGCGTCATCGGTACCTGGAGTACAGCCTGGCTGGCATCTGCGGCCCTTGCAGTGGTGTGTGCGGTCGCAGCCTGGGGATTGACGCCGGAACCGCGTCCGATCATCACGCCGGACGCGCCGGGAACTCCCAGTTCCCATCGCGGGTTCACTGCCTTGTTCATCAGTTACTTCCTGGAAGGCATCGGCTACATCATCGCGGGCACGTTCCTAGTTGCCGCAATAGATCTGGCCGCTCCGCAATGGGTGGGCAGCGGTGCCTGGATAGTGGTCGGGTTGGCCGCATTTCCGTCATGCGCCCTGTGGGCTTGGCTCAGCCTGCGTTGGTCGAGGCCGACGCTGCTTCTCGTTGCCCTGTTGATTCAGGCGGTGGGCATAGCGCTTCCTGCTGTGATCGGAGGCGTCGGCCCCGCACTGATTTCAGCTTTCCTGTTCGGTGTCACCTTCCTTGGTGTCGGGTCAATTGTGTTGGCAATCGGCGCGCACCTGCAGTTCCCACGCGCCGTGGCGTTGCTGACCGCTGGATACAGCGTCGGTCAGATTCTCGGCCCACTCGTTGTCACTCCGTTGCTGCGAGACGGGTATCGCGACGCTCTGCTGTTGGGTGCGGCCGTCGTTCTGGGCGCGGCAGTGGCCGCCGCGGTTTTGCGGTTCCGATTCCCTTCCGATCTCGATGCGGACCCTCGGACGGCCACCTCGACTGAGGAGGTAGTTTTTGATGTCAGATGACGAAACGGCCGGAGCACTATCCGACGTAGGACTGGAGATGTTCGAATGAGCGCACTCACAACCGATCTCGACCTGAAGGTCCCTGTCATCGCAGCGCCCATGGCCGGCGGCGCTTCCACACCGGCACTTGTTGCTGCTGCCTCTCGCGCAGGCGGTCTCGGCTTCCTCGCCGCCGGGTACAAGACGCCTCAGGCTCTGTCCGAACAGATCGACGCCGTGCGCACCGAGGGAGTGTCGTTCGGTGTCAACGTCTTTGCGCCCAACCCGGTGCCTGTCGATGTCGATGCCTACCGTGCCTATGCCAGGGCGATCCAGGTCGAGGCGGATCGCTACGGCATCACACTGGCTGACGGTGAGCCGGTCGAAGACGACGACTATTTCGCGGACAAGATCGATCTGCTCCTGGCCAGCCCGGTTCCGGTGGTCAGCTTCACCTTCGGCTTTCCCGCACCGGGCGTCATCAAGGCGCTGCGCGCTGCCGGTTCACTTGTCGTCCTCACAGTGACTTCGGAGGCAGAGGCGCTCCTTGCCGTCGACGCCGGTGCCGATCTGCTTGTCGTGCAATCGTCGGCTGCCGGCGGCCACTCCGGAACGCTCACCCCCCTGCAGGTTCCGGCAGAAACACCGATCACCGAATTGATCGCTCAGATCCGTCACCGCACGTCGGTTCCGCTATTGGCGGCCGGTGGACTGGCGACCTCCGCCGACGTCGCTGCTGCCTTACGTGCCGGAGCGGACGCGGCAGTGGTCGGTACTGTGCTGCTGCGCACCGAGGAGAGTGGTGCCTCGGCTCCGCACAAGGCAGCTCTGGCCGACACGTCCCGCGGGAACACGGTCGTCACAAGAGCTTTCACGGGACGTCCTGCACGGGCGCTTCGGAACGAGTTCATCGATCGCTACGACGCACAAGCGCCCATCGGGTACCCGGCCATCCATCACCTGACCAACCCGATGCGCAAAGCCGCTGTTGCGCAGGCAGATCCCGAGCGAATGCACCTGTGGGCCGGTACTGGCTATCGCCACGCGACGGAGGAACCAGCCGGGGTAGTGCTTTCGCGATTGGCTAACCTGTGACGGCGCGGACACCGAACATCACATTGCCCGAGGTAGTGACATACGACGGGCTGCCCAGGTCCGCCGGTGGTGCACACTCGCTTCGAGTCAAGCGCCCCGACGTGGCATTTCAACGCCTGCAGACATTTCTGGAAGCCTGCACCGAACCAGTGTCGTTGCCGTCGTGGACATTAGAGATCCGCCAGGGCGGGCCACCCGCGCCGACCGCGCAATTGACAGAGCTTGCCACCGGGATCTTCGGTGGGCCCCGCTACAAAGCGCAAACCCATACCGAATGGAACGTCCCACCTGGTTCTGTCAACGAAGCGCTCGATGCCCTCGTTGGTTCCGATGCGGTCACAACCCACGGACGTTCTTTGGCGGCACTGACCTACAGTGCGCCCGTACGCCTGATCGACCCGGACACCCGCGCGCCGTACCCCGACATCACCCCTGACGCGTTCGGCCGTTTTGCCGTGGATGGATACGGCCAGACTCTGGGTGACTCAGGCATACGCGCAACCCTCGGCAACGCGACATCGTCACTGTCCCTGTGGCTCAACCTGCCTGCAGACGAACGGTTGTCGTCCGGTGCTCGTCACCTACAAGACCATCTCCCGTTCCGGCTGTCCGCGAAGCACTGGCGTCTCTGGCGGCCGAACCGGAGCGCAGACTCTTATCGTTCCAACAAGATTCCGTCGCCGGTTCACGACCACGTTTGAATCACGCAGCAAGCATTCTCATCTCGGGCAGAGTTCGCCGATCTCGGCGACAATGCGATCCGAGCTACGAACCACCCATACCGCGCGTCCGGCACGCAATGTCGGCATCAAGAATCGGTCCTTTTCGATGGGCCAGTGCACAAAGGGAAATCCGCCGGCCAGCTCGTCCTGGACTTCGCCGGCGATCAGGGCCGTCAACTCTTGTACAGGCTGTTCGGTGTGCGGCCCGCCAAACCCGAAGCCCCTCAACGGGCTGGTTCCTGCACTCTTGTACTTTGGCCGTGGTCCAGCGTCGAGCGCGAGGTGGCAGTGGCCGTCATCGAGCAACGAGACCGTCCACACGCAGTTCTGCATGTACGTATCAGGGCCGTGCCAGCGGCATTGCAGATCCTTGCCGACAGCCTGGCACGCCTCGACGACGTTGGCGGGAGCGTCGTCTAGTGCATCCGGCCCCATGATCGGAAAGCTCCAGACCCCCACGTAGTCGAAGTCGGGCATATACATGCCTTCACTATGGCACGTTGTCAGAATGCGTCTTCCTCGAGTTCCATGATCTCGTTGTCGAGGGAACCCAGGATTTCTTTGGTCGACGCCAGGACGGGCAGGATGTTCTTGGCGAAGTATGACGCGATGACCACCTTGCCCCGATAGAACGACCGGTCCTTTGCCGACGCGTCACGGTCCAAGGCTGCCAACGCGACTTCCGCTTGCACCAACAGGCGCCATCCGATGAGCAGGTCGCCTACCGCGTACAGAAAGCGCACCGAGCCGAGGCCTATCTTGTACAACTCGGAGGGTTGGTCCTGGGAAGCCATCAGATACCCGGTGAGCGTCCCGGCCATCTCCTGCACGTCGGTCAAGGCGGTCTCGAGTAGGACTCGCTCGGCCTTGAGTCGACCGTTCCCGGCCTCACTGTCGATGAACTCTCGTATGCGACCGGCTACGTGAGCGAGCGCAACGCCGCGGTCGCGTGCGATCTTTCGAAAGAAGAAGTCCTGCGCCTGGATTGCCGTGGTGCCCTCGTACAGGGTGTCGATCTTGGCATCGCGGATGTACTGCTCGATGGGGTAGTCCTGAAGATAACCGGAGCCGCCCAGGGTCTGCAGGCTCTCGGTGAGCAGTTCGTAGGCCTTCTCGGAGCCGACGCCCTTGACGATCGGCAGCAGCAGATCGTTGACCCGCGCCGCCAGTTCGGCATCCGCCCCCGAAACCAACTCGGCGACATCGGCATTCTGGTGTGCAGCGGTGTAGAGGTAGACCGCTCGGAGGCCTTCGGCGTAGGCCTTCTGCATCGCCAGGCTGCGTCGGACGTCGGGGTGGTGCGTAATGGCCACGCGGGGCGCGGTTTTGTTTGTCAGCTCGGTAAGGTCTGCACCTTGAATTCGTTCTTTTGCGTACTCGAGGGCGTTGAGATAGCCGGTGGACAGTGTTCCGGTAGCCTTGGTGCCCACCATCATTCGAGCATTCTCGATGACCTGGAACATCTGGGCGATACCGTTGTGGACATCACCCACGAGCCAGCCGACGGCAGGAACGTCCGTCGCTCCGAAGGTGAGCTCGCAAGTTGGGGAAGACTTGAGGCCCATCTTGTGCTCGACGCCGGTGACGTAGACACCGTTGCGCTCTCCCAGTTCAAGTGTGTCCGAGTTGAAGTGGGACTTCGGAACGTAGAACAGGCTCAAACCTTTGGTTCCTGGACCGGCGCCCTCGGGCCGGGCAAGCACCAAGTGGAAGAGGTTCTCGGCCGTGTCTCCGACGTCGCCGCCGGAGATGAACCGCTTGACGCCCTCGATGTGCCAGGTGCCGTCGTCCTGTGCGATTGCCTTTGTTCGGCCTGCGCCTACATCGGATCCGGCGTCTGGTTCGGTGAGCACCATCGTTCCGGCCCATCCGCGTTCGAATCCTTCTTTGGCCCAGTGTTTTTGCTGTTCGTTTCCGATGGTGTAGAGCACGCTCGCCATCAGTGGACCCATGTTGAAAAAGCTTGCGGATCCGTTTGCCGCGACCAACATTTCGCCGATCGCCCAGACCAACGGCGCCGGAGCAGGAACACCACCCATGCCTTCGGGTAGGCCGAGTCGCGACCAACCGGCCTCGTTCACCGCCTCGACCGTCTTGCGTAGAGGTTCCGGGACCACAACGGCGTGATTGGGTGCGTCGAATTCGACAGGGTTTCGATCCGCGTCGGCGAAGGACGCGGCGACCGGGCCTTCTGCCAGCCTCGATACTTCCGCAAGAATGTTGCGCACAGTGTCGGTGTCGAGGTCCCCGTAAGCGCCGGCATCCAGCAGTTCGCCGATCCCGAGTACCTCGAACAGATTGAACTCGATATCACGCACGTTGCTTTTGTAGTGACCCATTGTTCTCCGACCTTGGTTCGTCAGCAATACGGTTCGTCAGCAGATACGGCTCGTCAGCAGTACACAAGAAAGCCTGCCCCACAAGGAATTCAGTACGCAACCGTAGGTAGAGACGAGTTTCGTTGCTACAAAGTAGCGCCGAGTCGCTCTCATTGAAACATTCACTCGTACAATCGGTTTCCGCTGGTGGGGGTGCATATCAGTCGCGTAGCATCCTCTTGGATCAAAGCGGCTGCGCACCAATAGAAGTACCCATCCTCACCTTCGGCGTCATACGCATTCGCTGTGATCAGTGAACATGCTGCTCGGTAAACCAAGAGCGCCTCTCGTTGGTAGCCGAGACGTTCCTCGATCGGCGTGGAGAGCCCAGTTCTGACTCGTGAGCCTTTGGTATCGGTCAGAGGGTGAGTAGCACTTTGGTGGCGCGCCGCTCGTCCATCGCCTGGTAGCCGGCGGCGGCGTCCTCCAACGGGAGAGTGAGGTCGAAGACGATGCCTGGGTCGATCTGGTCGGTCATGATGAGCTCGATCAGTTCGGGTAGGAATCGCCTGACCGGCGCGGGACCGCCGAGCAGGCTCACCGTCGCGAAGAACAGGTTCATGCCGTCGAGTTCGACGCCGTGGGATACCCCGACGTAGCCGACATGTCCGCCGGGGCGGGTAGCTCCGATAGCCTGCATCATCGATTCTTGGGTGCCTACGGCTTCGACGGTCGAGTGGGCGCCGTAGCCGCCGGTGAGTTCCTTGATCTTCGCGATGCCCGCGTCGCCCCGCTCTTCGACGATGTCGGTGGCGCCGAATTGTGTGGCGAGTGCCTGCCGGTCGGCGTGACGTGACATGGCAATGATCCGCTCGGCGCCGAGTTGTCTGGCAGCGAGGATCGCCAAAAGTCCGACTGCGCCGTCGCCGACGATGGCGACCGTTTTGCCAGGTCCGGCTTCCGCAGCTACCGCGGCGAACCAACCGGTGCCGAGTACGTCGGAGGCTGCAAGGAGGCTGCGGGCCTGCCGCTCGGTCGGCTCTCCGTGGACAGGGACGAGGGTGCCGTCCGCGAGCGGGATGCGAGCGTATTCGGATTGGGTGCCGACCGAGCCCATCATGACCTGGTGGATACAGCGAGACTGAAAGCCGGCCTCGCAGATTTCGCAGGTGTTGTCCGACGCGACGAACGAGCCCACGACGAAGTCCCCAACTTCGATGTCGTTGACGTCGGGGCCGACCTGTTCGACGACGCCCACGTATTCGTGTCCCATCGGCGTCGGGCCATTCAGCTCTTCGATGCCGCGGTACGGCCAGAGGTCGGAACCGCAGACGCAGGTGGCTGTAACGCGAATGATCGCGTCGGTCGGTTCGACGATCACCGGCGCTTCGATCTCTTCGACCCGGACGTCGCCGGGGGCATGCATGACGACAGCGCGCATGACGTGACTCCTCACCATCGGTTTTCTCGTGTCACTTCAACCTGATCATGATTTGGCGGCGTGCGGGAGTCCCACGCGATAGTGGTACTGCGAGGGACTCCCTCGCTACCGGTCACTGACTTAGGCTCGATGGCATGGACGATCGAGCGCAAGTACGCGAATTCCTGACCTCGCGGCGCGCCCGAGTCACGCCCGAACAAGTTGGACTTCCGGCCGGATCGAACCGCCGCGTGGACGGTCTACGTCGAAGTGAAGTGGCAACCCTCGCCGGCGTGAGCGTCGAGTACTACACGAGGCTCGAGCGCGGAGCGATCAGCGGCGCATCGCCGGGTGTACTCGACAGTATCGCGAAGGCCCTACGACTCGACGACGCCGAGCGCGCCCACCTTTTTGATCTCGCGCACGCGGCAAGCCCGGTAGCCAGGCCCCCGCGTCGGCGAAATGCGAAGGGCTGGAAGCCCCATCAGAGCCTGCAGTGGGCGCTTGATGCAGTCACCGCGGGACCCGCTTTCGTGCGGAACGGTCGCATGGATCTTCTTGCTGTCAGCCCACTCGCGCGTGCGTTTTACAAGGACCTGTACGACATGCCGGGGCAGCCCCCGAACATCGCGCGCTTCACGTTCCTCGACGAAAGGGCTTTCGAGTTTTGTCCGGACTGGAACGCGTTTGCCGAGGTGACCGTCTCGATTCTGCGAACCGAGGCCGGGCGAGATCCTCACAACAAGGAATTGCACGATCTGATCGGTGAACTCAGCACTCGGAGTGAGGAATTCCGGCGTCGGTGGGGCGCGCACGACGTCCGCCATCACGGCACCGGATTCAAGACTTTTCACCACTCCGCCGTGGGGGAGCTGACGCTTGCCTTCGAAGGTTTGGAGATGGCCGCCGAGCCGGGGTTGACGCTCACGATCTACACCGCAGAGCCGGGATCGCCGTCCGCGGAACGGATGCAGTTACTCGCCTCGTTGGCAGCCAGTGAGAATGCGGACTCTTCGCCTCACGTGTCGGAGCGGTCGCTGACGGACGGCTGACGAACTGCGCGACGGTTGATCGGGTCGTCAGTTGACGACTTCGACGGCGGTGCGCTTCGTGCGTTCCTTGCGCAACAGGATCATCAGCGGCAGAAAGTAGAGAGCGGCAACGCCGGTGCCTACCAACACCGGCCCAGTGGCACCGAGACTCGAGGCGAACGCAAACCCGGCGATCCAGGAGCCGACCGCCGTGCCCAGATTGAATGACGAGGTGCTGAGAGCAGAAGCCATCGTCGGCGCCTGATCGGCATAACGCACAGCCATCCCGATCAGGATGGGATTGGTCGACATGCCGAATAGTCCCAGCATGACTACGAGAAACACCGTCACGATCACGTTGTGCGAGAAGAGGCAGAGCGCCCCGAGCACGAGAAACGTCATCGCTGCCGAGACGAACAAGACCCCGTACTGATGCTTCGCACCGAGTCGACCGCCGAGATTGGAGCCGACGAACGCACCGAGTCCGTAGCCGACAAGCACTAGCGGCACTGCCGACGCAGCAAGTCCCGTGTTCTCGGTCAACAGCGGAGAGATGAAGCTGTACGCCGCCAGCGACGACCCGCACACGACGGCGCAACCGGACAGAACGAGCCAGATGCGTCCGTCCCGTAGGCTCGCGATCTCCGCTCGCCAGGACGGCACCGCACCGGATTCGGTGTCGGCGGGTACCAATCGGTGGACGACGGCCGCGGCGGCGAGTGCGAGGGCGGCGAGGGCCCAGAAAGGACCACGCCACCCGATGGTCTGACCGGCCAGAGCGCCGAGCGGAACACCGATGACGTTCGCGAGCATGCCTCCGCCCAAGACGATGCCGAGCGCGCGCGAGGAAGACGCCGGGCCTGCCGCTTTTGCTCCGACCACTGCAGCGACTGCCCAGAAGGCGCCCGTCGCCACGGCTGTGAGGAAGCGGGCGCCGAGAATGAGTCCGAAGTTGGACGAGAGCGCGACGATGACGTGTCCGATCGCGAAAACAATCAGGGCCGAGCTCAAGGTCACGCGTCGGGGAACCCTGAGTGTCAAGATCGCCATCGCCGGCGTGCCGACGATCATTCCGATCGCGAAGACGGTGATCATCAGGCCGACGTTCGCGATCGACGTACCGAGGTCACCCGCGATCTCGGGAAGAATGCCGGCGACGACGAATTCGGTTGTACCCATCAAGAAAACTCCGACGGCCAGCACGTAGATCACGAGCGGCAGGCGGCCGGTTTCTTCGACGGTCGGGGCGGAAATCATGAGGTGGTCAGTTCTCTTTCTGTTGACGACGCGCATGCCGTGGCGCACCCGTCCAGGGCATCACGCCTGTCGCCTGCGAGGGAGTCCCGGTTGTTGGGGGTACTCGAAGGGACTCCCGGTGTGGCCGATTGCGCGCTACCGTCGGCGCAAAGACTGCCTGAACCCGGGAGGCGCGCCCATGACACGACGACAGATCCGAGGGCTTGGCGCCGCAGTGCTCCTTTCGGCCTTCCTGACTGCCTGCGGTAGCGAGGATCCTGAAGGGCCCGGTCCGCAGGCAAGCACGACAACACGATCGGCGCCCGCCGCGGCCTTCGGTGAACCCGAGACCGTCGCCGACGGCTTGGACGCGCCCTGGTCGATGGCATTCCACGGCGATACACCACTTGTCAGTGAGCGCGACAGCGCGCGAATCCTCGAACTCGACGCCGGCGGAAACAGCCGCGAGGTGGGAGTCGTCGACGGCGTCAGCCCCAGAGGTGAGGGTGGTTTACTAGGGATCGCAGCACGTGAAAACCGCCTGTACGCGTACTTCACCGCGAACGGGGAGAACAGGATCGAACGCTTCGACATCATCGGTGCTCCGGGGGAATTCGCGCTCGGGCCGGCCGAGACGATTCTCGACGGGCTCGCTTCGGCCAACTACCACAACGGTGGTCGCATCGCGTTCGGCCCGGACGGGATGCTGTACGTGACCGTCGGTGATGCCGGTAGTCGAGACAGAGCTCAGGACCTCGACTCGATGTCCGGGAAAATCCTTCGAATGACTCCGGATGGCGATGTGCCGCTAGATAATCCATTTCCGAACTCGTTTGTCTACAGCTACGGCCACCGCAACTCCCAGGGCATTGCCTGGACCGAGGACGGCACGATGTACGCCAGCGAGTTCGGGCAGGACACCTGGGACGAACTCAACCGGATCGAAGCAGGCGGAAACTACGGGTGGCCCGAGGTCGAAGGGATTGTGGGTGAAGACGGATTCATCGACCCGCTCCAACAATGGTCACCTGACGACGCCAGCCCCAGCGGAATCGCCATCCACGACGGCACGATCTACATCGCCAATCTTCGTGGTGAGCGACTCCGCACGGTGCCGTTGGCTGACCCCGCGACCGCCGACGAGCAGTTCGTCGACGAATACGGGCGCCTCCGTGACGTTGTAGTCGCACCGGACGGGTCGCTGTGGATACTGACGAACAACACCGACGGACGCGGCGACCCCAACCGCGGTGATGACCGCATCCTTCGCGTGCCGTTGCGCTGATGTCGATTTCCGGCGAACGCAGTACTTCCAGCCCGAGGGTCCTGGCCGAAGCCTGTGATTCACTAATATCTTTACGACAGGTGCGCCGGGTACGGATCGGAGAGACAGCATGGGGACTTGGGGTTCAGGACCTTTCGACAACGACGTAGCGGGCGACCTGCTCAGCGCAGTACAGGCGGGTGACTACGACATCGACGATTACGCTAGCCACCCCGATGGCGGTTATCTCGATGCCGATGATGCTCAAACAGCAATCGCCGTCGCCGAGATTCTTGCGGTTGCGCACGGCGTTGCGCCGAAGCCTGTGCAGCTGGATGGAATTGACGCCGCCGGGGACGTCAGCACCTTGAGCCCGGAGCCGAAGAGTTGGGTCCTCGCCGCACTCGAGCGTGCCGTTTCCGACAGTGACACTTCGGAGTTGTACGAGTTGTGGGAAGAGAACGGTCCGGAAGACCTCGCAGCTTGGCGGGCGCCGATCCTGAGCAGATTGGCCAGCCTCAAAACGGTGGGGTAAGCGTCACTCGTCTGCAGTCCCTTGCTTACTCGGAGTTCGACGAGGACAGACTCCCCTTGACGTACCGGGTGGTGTCGTCAGCGAGGATCTCGGCGAGCCCGCTTTCGATACCGTCCAGTGCTTGCGCGGCGACGTCGGCAGGATCGATCTTCTGTTCGGCGGGTACGCCAGCGGCCATGTCGGTATCCATGTATGCGACATGCAGTGCCGATACGGAGATTTTGCGCGGCGCAAGTTCTTCTCGAACGGCGTCGGTCATCGCCCAGGCCGCTGCTTTCGACGACGCGTAAGACCCGAGCGCGGCTGGATGGAACCAGGACAGCACCGACAGAACGTTGAGTATTGTTCCGCCGTCGTTGTTTTCGATGACGGGAGCAAACGCCCGGGTCACGGCGAGCGGGCCGTAGAAGTTGACGTCCATCTCTCGTCGAATGTCATCGATGTCGCCCCCGATCAAGGGCGCCGAGGTAGAGATACCTGCGTTGTTGACCAGCAAGGTCACATCCGATGCGATTTGCGCGGCGGCGGTTATCGATTCGGCGTCCGTCACGTCCAACCTCAGGGGGATGACGCCGGGTAGATCGACAGTTTCCGGATTGCGCGCAGCCGCGTACACCTTTGCGCCGCGCTCGACGAGTCCCGCAGCCAGATGGCGTCCGAGCCCGCGATTGGCTCCTGTGACGACCGCAACCGTCTTGTTCAGGTCCATGATTCTCCCAGTGTTGTGATTGCTCGTGACATTTAGATTATGAATCAAATCTAAGTGTCGGCTAGGATAGATGTCAAGTGAAATCCAAACTGGAAGGCGTTGTGATGGGCCGCGTATCGCAGCAACAAGCGGAAGAGAACCGTCGGCGCGTCGTGGAAACCGCAGCCCGACTGTTCCGAGAGAAGGGCACTCACCTCAGCGTCGCCGACCTGATGAAGGCGTCGGGGCTGACCCACGGTGGCTTCTACAAGCAGTTCGCGTCCAAGGACGCTCTCATCGACGAAGCGACCACCCACGCCTTCAAGGAACTGGCTCAGCTGCACTCTGCGGGACTCGAAGAGCATGCAGGGCAACGTGACTCCGCCCGAAAAGCTTTGATCGATACCTATCTCTCGGTGGCGCATCGCGACAACCCGGCAGACGGATGCCCCGCTGCTGCGCTCGCCGCCGACATGGCGCGCGAGCCTGCAGACAGCGAGGCCCGTCGGGTTTACACGGAGGGAGTGGGGGATTTTGCCGCAGCTCTTGCCGACGACGAAGCTGTCGGTCTCCTCCGGCTCTCCACCATGCTCGGTGCACTGGTTCTTTCGCGAGCTACCAAGGGTTCCCCGCTCTCCGAGGAAATTCTCGATTCCGCGCGCGTCGAACTGATCAGAGGGCTTCGAGAGCCGCTGTCATCTTCTTGACGGTCTCGGGTGCCCCTGGCCGCGAATCCCGTTTTCACGAGGTCCAGTGCTCGCGGTTCCGAGAGTCGGACTCTCGATATGTCGATTGAACGCTCTAGTTGATTCCGACGACTTCCTGGGCGATCGCTGCGAGTCTTGCCTGGGCAGCGGATACGACGCCGTGTCGGTTCTTGTGCGCTTCCTCGTACGCAACGATGTCCCGCACCTGTGCGGCGTCGGTCAGTTCCTTCACGGCGGAGACGGCTTGGGTGACGTTGAGTTCGTCGAAGTCTTCGATGGGAAGTTCAGTGGGGTCGAGTAGCCCACTCGACTTCCGTACCGAACGGAAGACGTCGGCGGCACCGTCAGCACCTTCTCGGCGAGTGACCTTCTCAGCCGTGGCGATGGCCGCATCCCTACTGGCCGAGAGTGTTTTCACAGTCACGTCACCGGCATATGCGCCCCAGCTGATCAGCTCACCCAGTACCGGCGGTGAGGTGCGAACAGCGTCGATGGCACGGTCGAGACTGCGGGTCGACCAGGAGACCGGAACGTTGACCAGCCGTATCGCCGCGCCGGTGGCAGCTTGCATCGGTGTGCGGCGCAAAGCTGCCGGTCCACCGAGTGCCTCTTCGGCCAAGACAGTCGTGAGCCAGTCCACGGTCGCGGAGTGTGCAGTGATGAGGCGGTCGGCCAACGCCGCGACGGTCTGATCGCCGCCGGCAGTGGCCAGGGCCTTGAGGTAGCGGGAGCGGTCGAGGAGTTGATGTTCGAGCGCAAGGTCTCCCAATACCGCTTCGTCGAAGGGCTGAGCCTGTTCGACCATCGCTTTCACTCCGGCTGTCGCGCGTCCGAGGAACGGACCGACCAATTCCGGCACGCCCCCCAGATCGCGAACAGTGGACTCTATGGAACTCGCCCTTTCACGGCCGTTCTCTGCGTTTTCCGTCAATTCGCGTCGAACAGCCTCGGTTCTGGCCTGTGCGACGCGCGTTTCGGCGACCTGGATCTCGGTGTGCGTCAGACCGAGGAGGATGCGTAACTGGGTGATCAAGGCGGACGTGGTTTCGGAGTTGCTCATATCGGGGTCGTCCCTTCGTCGGTGCGTGCTTTACGTGATGTTCAGCTTCTGCTCGACGAGTGCTCCGCGGGTCGCGGAGCCACCGCCGCTACGCGGGCTACCCCGACCTACCGCGTAGTAACCACAACGAACAAGTGGGGTCGACGCACCGAGATCGTCGGCGCCAGGACGAGTGAGATCCCGGCCACCCCGAGGTTTCGATTTCTATTCGGTGGGAAGGAGGCATGTGCAGTGCATCCATCCAGAAGCCCACGAGAAACTGCGTCACCTGAGGAGTATCGATATGCCGGACCAGTACGCAATGCAGGACCCGACCACGCGGTTCCCCGCTCCTGTGCGTGAGCGGCAGGCGGAGATCGCACACCCCGGTCTCACCGCAGACATGATTTCTCCTCCCGACCACGGTGAAAACACCTATCGAGGAAGCGGTCGACTCGAAGGAAGGCGTGCGATTGTCACCGGAGCAGATTCGGGCATCGGACGTGCGGTCGCGATTGCATTTGCCAGAGAAGGCGCGGACGTTGTCCTGAGTTATCTCGACGAGGAAGAACAGGACGCTCGGGAAACCGCTCGCTGGGTCGAGGAGGCAGGTCGCAAAGCCGTCTCGGTGCCGGGAGATCTCCGAAGCGAGGAACACTGTTCTGCTTTGGTCGAAACCGCGGTGCGTGAACTCGGCGGACTGGACATCTTGGTGAACAACGCCGCGTTTCAGATGGTGCAGATGGGCGGCATCGCCGATATCACCACCGAACAATTCGACCGTGTGATGAAAACCAACCTCTACGCACTATTCTGGCTCTCCAAAGCAGCGATCGCGCAGATGGAGCCCGGATCGACGATCGTGAATACCTCGTCCATCCAAGGTGCGTCCCCGTCGCCCGAGCTGCTCGATTACGCCACGACAAAGGCGGGCATCATCGACTTCACCAAGGGGCTGGCCGCCGATGTCGCACGGAAGGGAATCAGGGTCAATGCCGTTGCACCTGGACCGATTTGGACGCCACTGATTCCGGCGACGATGCCCAAGGAGAAGTTCGAGACGTTCGGGGACGACGTTCCGCTCGGGCGCGCAGGTCAGCCGGCCGAGCTTGCTCCCGCCTATGTATTTCTCGCCTCTGGCGAATCCAGTTACACCACTGGGGAAGTCATCGGCGTGACGGGTGGAAAACCGCTCACCTGAATGTGCGACTAGACAAGGCGTACGACGACGGCGTAACGGTCAACCGTTGTCGAGGCCGGCGGCGACCATCGCTGCGGCGGTCTCTCGTTCGGAGAATGAGCCCTTCTCCAGACCCCGGATGACGCCGGAGCGATCAGCGGGGGAACGGTTTTGGTTCAACTTCGCTTTTCCGTAGACACGGGCCACGTGCAGTTCGATCCCCACAATCCCTCGCAGCTGCGCATCGACGAACTGCGGCGGCGCGTCGGTGACCTTCCATTCGTTCTCACGGCCGGATTCATGTCGAGCTGTCAGTGCGGTGACATGAGCACGCAGCCACTGCTCGTCGTCGTGCGCAACCAGTTGGCCGTAGACGTAGAGAACTTCGTAGTTCCACGTCGGGACAACCTTCCCGTGGACGCTCTTGCTCGGGTAGAACTCGGGGCTCACGTAGGCGTCGGCGCCGGGGAGGATCACCAGAGACTCCGATGTCCCGGTGTATCGCCAATGCGGATTCGTCCGGGCGAGATGCCCCTCCAACACGTTTCCTTCGGCGTTGTACAGCAGTGGCATCGACGTGACTTCGAGGGTCTCGGGGCCCGGTGTGACCAGGTGTCCGAATCCACCGGCGCGGAGAGAGTCGGCGACCGCGTCGTCCGAGAGGCGGAATTGTCCGGGCAGTATCATGTGTCTCCTCGCAGATTTTTTGTCATGTGACAATGTGTCACAGCGTGGAGGTTTTGTCATGTGCTAATAGAGTGAGCCTGTGACCAGCACTGTGGCGGACCAGGTGAGGCTCTATGTCGTCCGCGGGACAGCGGGCGAGATTTCCGAGGGCATCCGCAATCTCATCAGTGCTGGGGTACTGGCTCCAGGGGATGCGTTGCCGCCCATACGGGCCTTGGCCGACGATCTCGAGGTTCACCGGAACACAGTTGCCGGAGCCTATCGCTTGCTCGTGGCGGCGGGAGTTGTGGAGACACAGGGCCGGCGCGGCAGCTTCGTGCGAGCCATACCGTCCCTGGAAGGAGAAGGCGGTATCGCTCTTCCTGGCAGCGTGGATCTCGCCAGCGGAAATCCTGATCCGGCATTGCTGCCTGATCTCAGAGCCTCGTTGGACCGGACCACTTACACGCCCCGGTTGTACGGCGCCGCAGCCACCGAGCCTCTACTCGATTCCTGGGCACGTTCCTCGATCGAGGACGAGGTTCCAAGGCCGTGTTCGATCACCATCACCAACGGTGCCGTTGACGCGGTCGAGCGACTGTTGACCGCTCATTTGACCCGAGGTGACGCCGTCGCGATCGAGGATCCGTGCTTCCTGGCGAGCATCGGAACGCTCAAAGCCAACAGCTTCCGAGCGGTACCGATGGACATCGACACTTCGGGTATTACCCCGCAAGGGCTGCTGCGTGCTCTCGAAAGTGGTGTGCGCGCGATTATTTGCACCCCTCGTGCGCACAACCCCACCGGGGTCAGCATGAGCGCCGACCGAGCGGCGATTCTCGGAAGCATCCTGGCCGAGTTCCCTCACGTTCTGGTAATCGAGGACGATCACTTCTCTGCCGTGTCCAGCAATCGGTACTGTCGGCTCGCTCCGATGAGCACGACGCGGTGGGCGCTTGTTCGTTCCGTGTCGAAATTTCTCGGGCCCGACCTGCGCGTGGCAGTGGTCGCCTCGGACCTCGACACCGGCATTCGGCTGAGCACTCATCTCCGGTCGGGCGCCAACTGGGTCAGTCACCTGCAGCAGCGCTTGAGTGCTGAACTGCTGAGTGATCCGACGGTGATCGACGGCCTCGCCAATGCTCGCGCTGTCTACGAGCGCCGCCGAACCCTTCTGAAATCTGCACTGTCAGAACATGATATCGAGGTTCCTGACACTTTCGACGGACTCAATGTCTGGGTTCCGCTGGATCGGGATTCCGAACCGATTGTCGAGCGACTCGCCGAGTCTGGCTGGCTCGTGCGGGACGGAAGTCAGTTCTCGGCGACGCCGGGTCAGTGCCACCGGGCACTTCGTGTGACCGCCTCCACCATCACCTCTGACCAAGCACGCGAGTTCGCCAGTGCCCTGGCTGAAATATTGGCGAGCCCGTAGTTGTCCAGCTGCACTACGGTGCGAATCTGAGTCTCTCGCTTCTCGACGAAACTACCGGCGACGGCTGGATCGATAGGATCGGTTCGAGCGACGACGAAGGGTGTAATTGTGGCGAGGGCGGTTGTTGTCGGTGCGAGCCGAGGTCTTGGTCGTGCTTTGATCGAGGGTCTGAGGAGCGATGGCGACGAAGTTCTCGGCATATCGCGTCGGCGTCCTGACGGGTTCGACGTCTCCGAGTGGATCGAAGCCGACCTGACCGATCCTGTTACGGCAGCGAATTCGATCGATCAGGAGCTTGTCGGTGGTGTAGATACCCTGATCTGCAACGTCGGAATTTGGGAAGGGGATGCCTTCACTTCCGATTATGCGTTCACAGATCAATCCGATGTCGAAATGCTCGAAATGATCAACGCCAACATCACGGCCACAATTCTCCTGCTCAAGCGCCTGATCCCGAGAATGATCGGCCGTCCTCGACCTCGGATCATCTTGACCGGGTCCACCTCGGGACTCCCGCGAAGCGGTAGGCCGGAGGTTGCGTTCGGTGCATCGAAGTTCGCGATCAACGGCATTGCCGACGCGTTGAGAGAGGGCTACCGGAAGGACAGACTCGCAGTGACTGTCCTTCATCTCGGATATCTCAATACAGAAGACGGACTCGACGTGCCCCGAGACGTCGCTGCCGCCAGGGGAGAGGGATCTCTGGTCCCGGTACATGACGTTGTGGATACGGTGCGCTCGATCTCGAGTTTGTCGTCTTCGACGTCAGTGCGGGAAGTAGTCCTCACTGCGATCGACGATCCGCGATTCTGATTTGCGGCTGTCGACTCAATCTGGTTGCTGAACAGACGTATTCAGAGAATCTAAACCCCGATCAAGAAGTAAGCTCCGGTCAGATACGTCAGGGTGAGGCCCGCCAAGGCCCACGCCATGTACGGCCGAATGTAGAGGCGCCGCAGGCGGTGCAATCGCAGGGAGGCTCGCAAGAACGCGCCCACGGTCCCGAGCAGCAACATCAGGCTCGGGACGAAGACCGCCAGTCGGCGATCCTTCTGTGAGCACAGCAAGGTGTCGGTACCGAAGCATTCGCCCCGCCGGGAGCCCAACCACACGATCGCGATAACCAAAACCGCGGTAGCCAGAACGACTGACACGCCGTACGTCAGGGTTCGCCTGTTGATCTTTCGCTCTCGACGCTGAATTACATCTGACGCGTCAGAACTGTCGGTCATCACACCGGCTCCTGTACATCGCACCTCACTTCGTGGATCGGCGGTGGGAGAGGGCGTACAGCACTACTCCGACGGCCAAGAGTAATGATGCGCGTAACCACGTCGCAGCGCTCTGCTGGGTGAGCAACGCAACGCACGTACCGAGAGCGAGGATCGGGAAGATGATCGGCGTTCGGAAGTGTTTGTGTTGCACTGCGTCACGGCGCAGAACCAGGACGGCGATGTTGGTGCTGATGAATACGAAAAGCAGCAGGAGTACCACCGTCTCCGCCAGGGCTGACAGCGATCCGGTGACGCAGAGAGCCATGGCGACGGCGGTGGTCGCGATAATCGCCACCCAGGGGGTCCGTCGCTGCGGCAGTACCCGAGCGAAGACGCTCGGGAGCAAGCCTTCCGATGCCATCCCGTATGTCAGCCTGCTCGCCATGATCATTGTCAGCAGTGCGCCGTTGGCGACGGCGACCAACGCGATCAGGCTGAACAGGCGAGGCGGAACGCCGACGTCGGCAGCTGACACAACTTCCAGCAGTGGCCCGGAGGATGCGGCAAGTTCGTCGGCGGGCAGGACCACCGAGACAGCCAGGCCGACAAGGACATAGGCGGCGCCGGCTGTCAGTAATGCTCCGAACAGTGCGCGTGGGTAGACCTTGCTCACGTTCTTCACTTCTTCGGCGACGTTCGCGGACGTTTCGAAGCCGACAAAAGAGTAGTACGCGAGGAGCGCCGCAGCCAGCACCGCGAGTGCAGGCGATCGGCTGTCGTCGAACTCCACGACGCGGCTCAGGGTTCCGTCGCCGCGCCCGAGAACTATGCAAGCGAGGACGACAACGAGGACGAGCCCGGTGACCTCCACGACTGTCATGACGACGTTGGCGCGCATCGACTCCTTGATGCCTCTGGCATTGAGAAGTCCCACCAGGAGCAGGAAGACGAGCGCCGCTGGAACGGTTGGGACGTCGATGAAGGCTTTGAGATAGTCGCCCGAGAATGCGAGGGCGAGTCCCGCCGCACTGGTTACGCCGGCCGCCAGCATCGAGAAGCCGACAAGGAACGAGATCAGTGGTTTCCGATACGCCCGTTGGGCGAAGACGGCTGCGCCGCCCGCTCGCGGATATTTGGTGACCAGTTCGGCATACGACGTTGCTGTCAGCAATGCCATGACGAGCGCTACGAGCAGTGGTACCCAGACGGCTCCACCAACTTCACCGGCGATGACGCCCACCAACGCGTAGATACCGGCGCCCAGAACATCTCCGAGGATGAACACGAAAAGGAGTGGGCCGGTTATCGCCCGGGTCAGAGTGTTCGTACCGCCGCCTTCGTCGCGGCGTGCGGTTTCGTCCACGTTCTCGGCCCTCGCGGCGCGTCGCATGTGCAAGGTTCATCCTGTCTTCATGGTGACGTGCCGCCACCTCAGGAGCAGTCATGTACCCATTGGCCGAGGTTTCAAACGTAGGTCGCCCGCCTTCCCGTGCTTTGCTTGTAGGGGAATCGCAGAAGTAGTGACTGGAGGACGAAGTGGCCGAAACGACGGTTGCCGCGGTGATGGACGAGTTGGCTGCTCTCGAAGATCCGAAGGCGCGTGCGGTGAACGAGAAGCACGGTGACGATCACGGTGTGAACCTCACAAAACTGCGCGCTGTTGCGAAGCGATTGAAGACTCAGCAGGAACTCGCACAACAGCTTTGGGCGACGGGCGATACCGCGGCGCGATTGTTGGCCCTTTTGATCTGCCGCCCGAAGGCGTTCGAGCGTGACGAGTTGGATGTCATGTTGCGAGAGGCCCGCACTCCGAAGGTGCAGGACTGGCTCGTCAATTACGTGGTGAAGAAGAACCCGCATGCCGAGGAGTTGCGGGTGGCCTGGACCGCTGACCCTGATCCTGTGGTCGCTAGCGCCGGGTGGGCTCTGACCACCGAACGTGTCGCGAAGAAGCCCGAGGGACTTGACCTTTCAGGGCTACTCGACGTCATCGAGGCGGAGATGAAGGATGCTCCTGACCGCCTGCAATGGGCGATGAATCACTGCCTGGCTCAGATCGGGATCGAACATGCCGAGTACCGCGCCCGGGCAATCGAGATCGGTGAGCGACTGCGGGTGCTCGAGGATTACCCGACTCCACCGAACTGCACCTCGCCGTTTGCGCCCATCTGGATCGCGGAGATGGTGCGACGACAGAGGGCAAAGTAGAGCGCACGACAACTGAGGATAGGGTTACCTTCGTGCTACGTTAGGCGCCGTCACCCGCTCGGGGTGTCTGAGCAGGTCGATCGACCGGGAGGTCCTGGCGTGGCGAGAATTTTGGGACGAGGGCTGTCAGAGCGACGAAGTGGTGGCAGCCGTGTCCGCCGGATGGTAGCCGTCGTGGCGGCGTGCGGGCTGGCGGCCGGAATGGCGGCCTGCAGCAGCAACGGCGACAAAGACAGCACCGACGACAAAGACAGCACCCGGACTTCATCCGCAGTCGACGCCGCGTTCCCGGTGACGATCACGTCGGCCCTCGGCACGGCCGAGATCAAGGAGGAGCCCAGGCGGGTCGCAACCTGGGGATGGTCCAATCAGGACGCCCTCCTGGCGCTCGGTGTCGTCCCGGTCGCGATGCCCACTTTCTCCGGACCTCAGTACGGGGCCGACGCGCAGGGCATTCTGAAGTGGGACGCCGAGGCACTCGACAAACTCGGTGGCGAGCAGCCGATCTTGTTGTCGGGTGACGGAACGGGCGAAGCACCTGTCGAGCAGTTCGCCAAGGCTGAACCAGATCTCATCTTCGCCCCGTACTCCGGGCTCACTCAGCAGGAATTCGACGCACTGTCGAAGATCGCGCCGGTGGTTTCCTTCCAGGACGAGCCGTGGACCGCGTCGTGGCAGGACCAGGTGACCATCGCTGGTCAGGCGCTGGGTAAACAGGCCGAGGCCGGCACGCTCATCGACAAGACCAACGCCGCGATCAGCGCGACGGCTGCGAAGAACCCTGCGTTGCAAGGTAAGACCGTCACCATCGGACTCCCGAACAGTCCGAGCACCTTCGCGGTGAGTAAGAACGCCGACGTGCGTGTCGAGTTCCTCGAGCAGCTGGGTCTGAAGAACGAGCCGACGATCCAGCAGGCCGATCCCGCCAAGGATCCCGAGGCCGTGTACTTCGAGCTGAGCACCGAGCAGGCGCCGCTGATTGCGTCTGACGTGCTGTTCGTGGTGGCCTACGACAAGGACTCTCTGAACGCGTTCCTCGCCGAGCCACTGGTGGCAGCTCAGCCGGTGATCGTCGATGGGCGTACGGCATCCACCAAGGACTTCAGCGTCGACAAGAACTTCGCGTTCGGCGGACTGACGGTCCTGACCATCCCGTACATCCTCGACGACGTCGCCACAGTTCTGAACACCGCTGCCGGCAACGTCAAGGGCTGACCGGCCCGCTAGCGGGAAGTTCGAAACTGTGTCCGGTACCGCTGTGGGCTGGTGCCGACCAGGTCTCGGAAGCGTTCGCGGAACGTGGTGACGGCATTGAATCCGACTTGTCCCGCAACACGTTCGAACGAGTGGTCGGTAGTCTCGAGCAGAAATTGCGCTTGGCGGAGCCGCGCGTGATGGAGCCACTGCAACGGCGTTGTACCGATCTGTTCCTGGAAGCGGCGGTTGAGCGTGCGGGTGCTCATCGTTGCCTTGGCCGCGATTGTCGTGATGTCGAGCTGCTCCCCGAGATTCTCTTCCATCCAGTTCAGCAGTGGACGAAGGGTTGTCCCGCTGGGTACGGGAGGCTCGTGGACGATGAATTGTGCTTGCCCTCCGGCACGTTCGAGCGGCATCACGCTCAGACGTGCCGTGTCGGCGGCGACGGCAGACCCGTAGTCCTGACGCACCATATACAGACAGAGGTCGAGTGCGGCCGCAGCGCCCGCCGAAGTCAAGATGTGCCCGTTGTCGACGTAGAGAACGGCAGCATCGACGTCGACAGCCGGGTGCCGACGCGCCAACTCTGCGGCGGCCGCCCAGTGCGTCGTCGCGCGAAGTCCGTCGAGCAAGCCGGTGTCGGCGAGCGTGAATGCGCCGACGCACAGTGATGCGATGCGTGTGCCGCGATCTGCGGCTGATCTGAGGGCGTCGATGATCTCGGCGTCGATCGGCACATCGAGATCGGCGGTGCCCGGGATGATGATCGTGCTGGCCTGGGCGAGACGTGACAGTCCGTGCGGTACGCGCATCGTGAACGTTCCGGTCTCCACCTCCTCGGTGAGCGCGCACACGGCGGTCCGGTAGGCCGGTGCGCCTGAGGGAAGCCTGCATCGTCCGAAGACTTCGAGGGGTGCTGCCAGGTCCATCGGCACCACTCCGGGCAACGCGAGAACTGCAACGTCATGCATGTCTGAAACGTAGCGTATGTGGCGCGAGATTCTGTGATCTCGTGTCGTGAAATATCCTCTCAACTGGTATTTCACAGAATATGTGAGGTTGGCTGAAAGCCGTCGAAGGTTGGCTTTCAGCCGTCGCCGCAGGGGTCAACTTCCTCCTACTGTCGTAGGAACAGCGACGCGCACAGGAGCGCGTCGCACAAAATCGGAGGTTGCAGTGCACGCGCAGATCGTGTTGTTCGACGGATTCGATCCCATGGATGTCGTGGGTCCGTACGAGGTGCTCTACGCCGGGGGTCTCGCCAGCGGTGGGGCGTTGAGTGTCGAACTCGTCAGTGCGGAGGGGCCTCGGACCGTCCTGAGTGGAAGTGGTGAACTCGCTATGACCGCCACTGCAACCCTCGATGTCGAACACGCGGATCTGATTATCGTTCCCGGAGCATCGGGTCTCTTTGAACCCGATGCGGACCAGCCGGGCACCAGTTTGCCGGAAAGACTCGCGGCCACAACGGAAACCGAACTGCCTGTCATGATGCGGCGTGCACTTGACGATCCTGGTGTTCTTGTTGCGACCGTCTGTGGAGGATCTTTGGCGCTGGCGATGGCGGGGCTTCTCGAAGGGCGCCGCGCCGTGACGCACCATCTTGCCGTGGACGCACTGGCGGCCGGCGGCGTTATTCCGATCCAGGCGCGAATCGTCGACGACGGTGACCTGATCACCGCCGGCGGTGTGACATCCGGTCTCGACCTTGGCCTGTACCTGTTGGAACGATGCCTCGGGCCCCGGATAAGTCTCGAGGTCGAAGCGCTCTTCGACTACGAGCGTCGTGGAACGGTGTGGTCGGCCAATGGCGCCGAGCCTGTAATCACCTTCGCCCCGGACGCTGCGTGAATACGCTTGTGCGTACCGAAACGCGAGAAATCCCATGACCGGAATCCTGCTGTCCCTCCACGTGATTGCGGCCATTCTTGCCATCGGCCCCGTCGCGGTGGCGGCGAGTATGTTCCCGGTGGCGAGCCGCGCCGCGCTCGCCGATCCGGACAGCGCCAGTGTTGCGACGACGGGCATGCTGCATCGCATCGTTCGGGTGTATGCCACGATCGGCGTTGTCGTTCCGATGCTCGGTGTCGCCACCGCCGTCAATCTCGGAGTGCTCGGTGACCTGTGGATCCTCACCTCGATCGCACTCACCGTCGTTGCCGCCGTGATACTCACCGCGGTCGTGCTTCCCGCCCAACGGCTGACAATGGCGGCGATCGAAGGAACCGGGTCCGTTGTGGATGTCGCAACGCGGCTCACCCGTCGACTGGGCACAGCGACGGGGATCTTCAATCTGCTCTGGGTCGTTGTCGTCGTGCTGATGATCTTTCGGCCAGGATCGACAACCGGCGTGTGATCCGAGGCGATATTTCCCGTGTCGGAGACAGCGACGCTTGACCTTGACACAGTGACAAGGACTCCAATGGTCGACGAAGGAGGTGGTTGTCGTGAACACAACCAACCATGGTGGACAGAATGCTCACCTCGTCGACGCATTGGCCGCGGCTGATCCCTCGGTTCGGCTGCGCGCCGCGCTCGCTGTCGGCACGCGCCCGGACCCTGAGCTGACGGATGCCCTGATCGATCGGTGCGCCGTCGAGCCGGACTTCTTCGTCCGCGACATGCTGACCTGGGCATTGTGCCGCTTGCCGGCCGAAATTACTGTGCCGAGGCTGATCCGTGAGCTCGGGTCCGATGGTTCGCAAGCCCGCAGTCAGGCGCTCCACACCTTGTCCAAGATCGGCGATCCGATCGCGTGGCCCGAGGTCTCTGCGCTGGTGCACGACCAGGACGACGAGGTCGCGCGCAGTGCGTGGCGCGCCGCAGTGGCACTCGTGCCGGCAGGAGTCGAGGGTGCACTCGCAGCGGATCTGGCGACCGAACTCGGGCGGGGTGAACTGCAGATGCAGCTCAGTCTCAGTCGAGCTCTGACAGGACTCGGCGAGGCTGTACTACCGGTGCTCGACGCGGCCGGTATGAGCCCGAATCCGCGTGTCCGGGCGCATGCTGATGCTACAAAGCAACTCTGGCACGACCCCGACGGTGGGTTCGCACTCTCTCACGAGTTGGCGAAGCGCGTCGCGGCAATCGGCCCGGACGCGTAGGAAGGGGAGACGGATGTTGATCGGCGAGGTCTCGCGGCGTTGTGGTGTCAGCACGCGGATGCTGCGTCACTACGACACCTTGGGACTGGTGAAGCCGACGGGCCGCACGTCCAGCGGTTACCGGGAGTACTCCGCCGACGACATCCGTCGACTCTTCCACGTCGAGAGCTTGAGGACGTTGGGGCTCTCGTTGAACGAGGCCAAGCGTGCACTGGACGAACCCGACTTCGCGCCGGCCGATTTGGTGGGTGAACTCATGCAACACACTCGGCAACGGATCGCGGCGGAGGAGGAATTGCTGACCAAACTCGAAAGGGTCGATGCCAGCGCCCCTTCGGAGTGGGACGACGTCCTACGCATGGTCTCACTGTTGCGTGCACTCGAATCCGAGTTCGCTGCCCATCGTCAGCAAGCGATCCTGTCGCAGGAGCTGAATGCGGCGTTGCCCGTCGACGCACTCGTCGAGGCCATCCTGTCGGAGAAGGATGCCAACGTGGCCGGAGCGTTGCAGTGGGCGTTGGCGAGGACCGAAGGTGCGGGCCTTGCAGGTCTCACGAAGGGGCTCGAATCGGAGGACGTCGAGGTTCGACGCCGCGCGACGTCGGCCATCTCCGGGATCCACACCGAGGAAGCAACTCGGGCGCTGAAGCGAGCTCTCGATGATTCGGACGCGATAGTCCGCGCTGATGCCGCTCTCACCCTCGGATCTCGCGGAGAGGCCGTCTCGATGCCCGCTCTCCTCGAGATGGTCGCCGACGGGCGACGCGACGTCGAGGCCGGAGAGGTGCTCGGTCTTCTCGCGGAGCACTCACCGACAAGCGGTGAGGTCGTCGATGCCGGGCAGGCAAGACTCGACGGCACTGACGACGCCCCGACGAGGTTGCGAATCACGCAGGCACTCGCTGAGATTCCCGGCGCGGCGGCCCGGGAAGCGCTCGCCCGGCTGACACGCGACGACGACAAGACGGTCGCGTCCACGGCAGCGGCGATCCTCGCGATGCGGGACCGTGGACCACGCCGACGCGAACGACCGCGTATCGGGGACTGACAACGGCGCAGCTAGTGCGGATCACCCACGCAGAAAAGGTTTCCCGCCGGATCCGCCAACACGTCCCAAATTGATCCGCCCGACTCATGGCGCTCGATGTGGGCTGCTCCTGCCGCGACAAACGTCGCGACGACCTCGTCCCGCGGAGGATCCTGCGGTTCGAGGTCGAAGTCGAGGTGAACCGTATTCCTTTGGCTGCGAGCCTGATCGATCCGTTGGAAACCGAGAGTGAGTGGGAGGTCCGGGGCCGTCACCGTCAGGAAATCTTCGTCACCATCGGTACTCGCCTCGCCGAATCGCTCCGACCACCAGGTGGCAAGTGATCGGGCATCCGTTGCATCGAACGTAACCATGGCCAATCGCACCATCACACACCACAACCTCTTTACACGTGACTGCCTTTCGATCGATCTTAGGCAAAGCCCTGCAGCTGCTGCGCACCCGCTGCGGAGTGATCGGCGGATAGGGTTTCTTGCGTGGTAGATCAACGGCGAAAGAGTTTGCGACGCAGGTACCTGAGCCTCGGCCTCGGCGAACTGGCGGCCGCGGCCGTATTTGCCGCTGTGGCTGTCGGCGTCGTGATGCCTCGGCTCGAATGCCCGAAAGACTCCGCTGCGTTGTGGTCGGCGCTGGCCCCACTGCTTGTGATACTCGTACAAGCAGGTGTCTACTGGCTGCTTGCGCGAGGCTGGGTCGAGCAGGCACCGATGCCGGTCCGCCTCGCAGCGCTCTACCGCGTGTTTCGGGTCCTCGATGTTCTCTTGTTGGCGATAGCTCTTCTCGGCGTTGTCATCTGGCTACCAGATCACTCCGGCGCGGCCGTGGGCGTCGTGGCGGTGTGGGCTTTCGGCGTCGCCGAGTACGCCAACTACTTCGTGGCTCGTCTCGCCTACCCGCTGCGGCGGTGGCCTTTCGAGGTCGGCAAGTTGCGGAGGCCCCAACTTGTGCACGACCTGCATTCGGCGCGGTGATACCGGCGATGAAGCCTGCCTTTGCCGCAACGGCAAAATTTGATGCGGGATCGGAGTGAATTCGGAAGGATCGGTTCTGCCCACCCAGGAATGAAGCCTCTATGTCGTTCTTCACCGAGTAAGGAGAACCACTATGGCAACGTCGCGTCGCCACCGCCGTGATGCCCCACCGCCCCGGTCCGGAAACAGCGAGGTCGATACGCTACGCGCGTTTCTCGACTACTTGCGTGATTCGATCGCTGCCAAGGTCGAGGGTGCTCCGGAACCTCAGGTGCGCACCACAATTGTTCCGTCTGGGACAACCTTGCTCGGGCTGGTCACTCACTTGACCTTTGTCGAACGATCGATGTTTCTCGCAGAAAACGTGACGGATTGGAAAGCGACGTTTCAGCCGTCATCGGAAGACAGCGTGGACGGTGTCGTCAGTCGCTATCGCGAGACGGTCGAGCGTGCCAACGCAGTTCTCGACGGATGCACAGATCTTGCCGCGCCCATCCCGCGACCGGGGGCGAAACGACCCGCTCCCAGTGTCCGCTGGGCGCTCGTGCACATGATCGAAGAGACCGGGCGCCATGCCGGGCACGCTGACATCCTCCGCGAACTGATCGACGGTGCGACCGGCCGGTGACATCGCAACAGTGGATAGAATCCGTCGGTACAAGTGGCAGATCCTGGACGACAACCGTGGCGGTGAGGTCTTCCATCCCGCCCACAGCTTCCGCGCTTCATCGAGGCAGATGTCCACGACCGCCCACTGGTACAGCGTCGACAGTTCCGTCGGGAGTCGTTACTTCCCAAGCTAGTCCGGTGGCGGCCGAGGGAATGAGCCCGTCGATCCATTTGGCCACGACACCGACGACAACTTTCTCGAGTTCCACACGTGACCACTTTCGCGGTCGATGCGGAACCGGCGGTTCCCAGCCTTCCTCGCCCCAGATCACGCCGAATAGCTCTCTCTCATAACCGATTTTCTGATTCAGGCTGAATGCGTCTGGACCCTCGAATCGTGCCCAGACGCCGAATGTTCCCTCGCCGTCCTGATCGACCGAGACATCGATGACGATCCCTTCGGTGCGCGGGGTTGCCGCGTGGTGAATCGCAGCCAGTCGATCGCTCACTACCGCCGACACGGTATCGAGGACAGACCTCAGCGCGTCGCTGTACTCAGCAGGTTCCATCGGCACAGGATATAGAAATTCAGGCAATCGACTTCGAAGTCAGTGCCCCCGACATGGCCGCCCATTGAAGAAGAATGACCGTCTTACCGTCGACGATTTCTCCGCCGGAGATCATGCCGAGTGCCGTGTCGAACGGCAACTCCAGGACTTCGATGTCCTCGCCTTCGTCTGGCACCCCGCCACCACTGCCGGTTCTGTCCGCCGGGCTGTATCGGCCGGCGTAGAAATGCACTCTCTCGGTGACGGATCCGGGGCTCATGTACAGATCGAACAGATGCTGCACCTCACCGATCGCGACGCCGAGCTCTTCGCTCGTCTCTCGCCGAATGGCTACTTCCGGCGTGTCGGCATCGAGCAAACCGGCTGCGGTCTCGATCAACATTCCGTCGGGGTGTGCGTTGACGTAGGCGGGAAAGCGGAATTGCTTCGTCAACAGGACGGTGCGCCGTTCGGGGTCGTACAGCAAGATCGTCGCGCCGTTCCCACGGTCGTAGGTTTCTCGTTGCTGTGTCTCGACAGTGCCGTCCCGTCGCCGGTACGTGAAGGTGCTGCGACGCAACACATGCCAACCGTCTGAGGTGACCTCGACTCGTTCGACCTCGACGTTCGGATTACCGTGCAGCCCGAGACCTGTTCGGTCGAGGCCGGTGCGACCCCGGCTGTCCGGAATGTCGACGCCGGCACAACCCGCCGTTGCAGACGGGTGTATCTGCCTGTCGCTGTCAGGTTCGGTCATGTCATCCACCGTAGCGAAGATCGGCACCTCGCCGTTATTGGGCAACAACAGCTTCAGAGTTGAGCGGCGTCGCGGCGGAAACTCTCAGTCCAACTGAGAAGTCCCGCCCCCGTCCGGAGACGGGAGCGGGACTCGGGTGTCAGCGAACTCGGCAGCGCGTCAGACTGCTTCCTTTGTCGCCTGCGCTGCGAGGGTGAGCGCGATGTCGACGATCATGTCCTCCTGACCACCCACCAGACGGCGGCGTCCAGCTTCGAGCAGCAGTGTGCGAACGTCGATTCCGTAGCGCTCCGACGCAGCTTCGGCGTGGCGCAGGAAGCTCGAGTACACGCCGGCGTAGCCGAGAGTGAGGGTTTCGCGATCGACGCGGACCGGCCGGTCCTGCAGCGGTCGGACGATGTCGTCGGCGGCATCCTGCAGGGCGAACAGGTCGCAGCCGTGCTCCCACTCCTCGATGTTGGCGACGGCGATGAAGGCCTCGAGGGGGCAGTTGCCGGCACCGGCGCCGTGACCGGCAAGCGAAGCATCGACGCGGGTAACGCCGTTCTGCACTGCGACAACGGAATTGGCAACCGAGAGTGAGAGATTCTCATGGGCGTGGATACCGATTTCGGTGCACTCGTCGAGGATGTCGCGGTATGCACGAACACGATCCGCGACGTCGTTCATCACCAGACGTCCACCCGAGTCGGTGACGTAGACGCAGTGCGCGCCATACGATTCCATCAACTTGGCCTGCTTGGCCAGTTCCTCGGCAGGCGCCATGTGGCTCATCATCAGGAAGCCCGAGACGTCCATGCCGATCTCGCGGGCGGTTTCGATGTGCTGCGCGGAGACGTCGGCCTCGGTGCAGTGCGTGGCAACGCGAACCGAGCGCACACCGAGGTCGTAGGCATGCTTGAGTTCACTGATCGTGCCGACACCCGGAAGTAGCAGCGTGGTGAGACGAGCGTGCTCGAGTACCTCGGCCGCTGCTTCGATCCATTCCCAGTCGGTGTTCGAGCCGGGGCCGTAGTTGAGCGAGCCGCCGGCGAGGCCGTCACCGTGTGCTACTTCGATCGCGTCGACGCCGGCAGCGTCGAGAGCTGTGACGATCCGCTTGACGTCGGTGGGCGAAATGCGGTGGCGGACAGCGTGCATGCCGTCACGAAGGGTGACGTCCTGGACGAAGATCTTGCGGTTGCTCACTTGGTTGCTTCCTTCTGCTGGGCGATGCGCTCCGCGATCTGCATTCCGGCGGACGTCATGATGTCGAGATTGCCGGCGTACGCAGGCAGGTAGTGTGCCGCGCCCTCGACCTCGAGGAACACCGACACCTGGTGGGTGGGGCGATTGCCGTCGACGAGCAACGTCTCGACGGGCTGGTCGGCCGGGATCTCGGTGATCTGGACTTCCTGCTTGAGCCGGTAGCCGGGGACATACGCGGACACGTCGCCGACCATCTTCTCGATCGACTGACGGATCTCGTCGTGAACAGCCGGGTCCGGTGCGTCGACGAGGCAGAAGACCGTGTCGCGCATGATGAGCGGCGGCTCAGCGGGGTTGAGGATGATGATGGCCTTGCCGCGACGAGCGCCGCCGACTGCCACGATCGCCTCGGACGTGGTCTCGGTGAACTCGTCGATGTTGGCGCGCGTTCCGGGACCGGCCGACTTGGAGGCGATGGATGCGACGATCTCCGCGTACGCCACCGGGACGACCCGAGAAACAGCGGCAACCATCGGGATGGTGGCCTGGCCGCCACACGTCACCATGTTGACGTTGGGTGCGTCCAAGTGCTCGTCCGCGTTGACAGCCGGTACGACGTACGGTCCGATCGCGGCAGGCGTCAGGTCGATCATGCGCTTGCCGAGGGGAGCTAGCCGCGCGTTGTTGGCCACGTGAGCCTTTGCCGAGGTGGCGTCGAAGACGATCTCGATCTCGTCGAAGTTCGGCAGACCGACAAGGCCTTCGACGCCTTCTGCCGTGATCGGCACGTTCAGACGCGCCGCGCGAGCGAGGCCGTCGGACGCGGGGTCGATACCGACCATCGCGCCCATCTCCAGGTAGTCGGAGTTGCGCAGCACCTTGATCATCAGATCCGTGCCGATGTTGCCCGATCCGATGATCGCGACCTTGACCTTGCTCATGCGTTGTCCTCTTCGCTGGAGAAACTGGTGGTGACGGAACCGAGCCCGGAGACGGTCACGGTGACTACGTTGCCTGCGGTGACCGGTGCCATGGGGCCGAGAGCGCCGGACAGGATCACCTGCCCTGCGGTCAGCGGCTGCCCCAACTCACGTGCAGTGCGGGCGAGCCAGACGACGGCTTCGATCGGATCGCCCAGGCAGGCGGTTCCGACGCCGGTGGACACCTCGGTGCCGTCGACGGACATCGACATGACGACGCCGGCGGGTTCCACCTCGTCGAGGGTGCGTCGTTCGGTTCCCAGGACGTACACGCCCGAGGACGCATTGTCAGCGACGGTGTCACCGAACTTGATGTCCCACGACTCGATGCGGCTGTCGCAGATCTCGATCGCGGCGACGGCGTAGTCGATCGCACCGCGCACCTGCGCACTGTCCAGCGGTCCGTCCACGAGGTCGGCACCGAGCACGAAGGCAACTTCCGCTTCGACCTTGGGCTGGATCAAACGGCTCATGGGGATGGCGCCGCCGGCGGGGAACTCCATGTCGGCGTACAGCACGCCGAGGTCGGGCTGGTCGACACCGAGCTGCTGCTGGACTGCCACCGAGGTCAGGCCGATCTTGCGGCCTACGACCACGGCCCCCGCCTGCCGACGGATTTCGTCGACGCGGCGCTGGACGGCATAGGCGGCGACGAGGTCGTCGGCGCCGATCAGATCGCGCACGGGCGCGCAGGGAGTGCCGCTCGCGATGGCGGCTGCGAGGCGGTCCGCAGCAGCTGCGATGTCGGTCTCGCTAGCTGTACTGGTATTCGTGGGCTGGCTCATGGCCACTACTTTCGCCGCGGCACCGAGATTGCGCCAGGGAACTGTCTCACTCAGCGATACGCTGGGGAGGTGACTGGCAGCGCAAACCTCGACACCGTGCTCGGCAAGGCGGTGACGATCCTGCGCGCCTTCCGGGCCGACGACCACGTGTTGCCTCTGGCCACCCTGGTCCAGCGGACGGGCCTGCACAAGGCGACGGTGCACCGCCTGGCCAACGAACTGGTCGCGAACCGGCTACTCGACCGTATCGACGGTGGCTACCGGCTCAGCGGCGGCCTCTTCGAACTCGGCATGCTCGCCTCTCTCGAACGTAGCCTCCTGGAGATGGCGATGCCGTTCCTCCAGGACCTGTACGAGCGGACCCACGAGACAGTCCACCTGGGGGTCCGTGACGGCCACGACGTCGTATACGTCGCGAAGATCGGCGGCCATCGACAAGCCAACTCCCCGTCTCGGACCGGCGGCCGGATACCGCTGTATTGCACCGCAATCGGAAAGGCGCTCCTTGCATTCTCCGACAACGAATTTCGCCGCGAAGTGTTGTCGGAACCGATGACGCGCCGAACCCCGCACACAATTGTTGCGCCCGGCATTCTCAATACTCAATTGAACCGAGTGGTCGAGACCGGTATTGCGTTCGAGCGCGAGGAATCAGCGCCGGGTCTCGCGTGCGTTGCGGCGCCGGTATTCGGAACCAATGACAAACCCGTCGCGGCCATCAGTGTCACCGGTCCCACCAGTCGCTTCGTCCCCGAGAGCCAGGTGTCCTACGTGCGCGCTGCTGCCGAAGGCCTACACAGCACGATCGCTCGCCGCGAACGATTGCGGTGATCTGGCCGTCCCGACCCGGACGAGCCCGGTCAATGCGTGCGGCAATGGCCCCTCGTGTAAGACGCCGAGACGTTGGGTCGCGCGGGTGAGGGCGACATAGAGTTCAGACGCACCGCGTGGGCCGTCGGCGATGATTCGCTCCGGTTCCACGACGAGCACGGCATCGAACTCGAGGCCCTTCGTTTCCGAAACCGGCACAGCGCCGGGCACACTCGCAGGTCCGATGACGACGCTCGTACCCTCGCGTCCGGCCTCGTCCTGATTGAATTCGTCGATGGCGGAGGCTAGTTCGTCGGCGGAGATTCGCTTGGACCACGGTTGGACCCCGCAGGCGCGGACGGACTCGGGTGGCTGGACGTCTGGCGCGAACTCGGCGAGCAAGGCGGCGGCGACGCTCATGATCTCGGCGGGGGTGCGATAGTTCACCGACAGGGATCGGTAGATCCAGCGGCCGGGGACGTACGGCTCCATCATCGTCGCCCACGAGCGAGCACCTGCGGGTGAACGTCGTTGCGCGAGATCACCTACCACCGTGAAAGACCGGTCCGGGCAGCGGCGCATCAGGACTCGCCAGTCCATCTCGGACAGCTCTTGTGCCTCGTCGACCACGATATGCCTGTACGTCCAGTCTCGGTCAGCAGCAGCGCGTTCGGCGAGCTCCCGGGTATCGCGTTCGACGAAACGATCCGCCAGGTCCTCGGCGTACAGCATGTCCTGGGCGAGGAGATGATCCTCGTCGTCCATCAAGTCTTCACGACTGATCATCATGTCCAGCACGCCCGCTGCATACGCAGCCTCGTCGCGGCGTTCACGTTCGGCACTCTGGTCGACGGGCTTGTCCCGGCCGAGCATGTCCACCAATTCGTCGAGAAGCGGAACGTCGGATACCGTCCAGGCATCGCCCTCTCGGCGCAACAGTGTCTCGTCTGCGCCTGCCTTGCGTAGGCGTTCCGGCGAAGTAAACAGCTGTGTCAGTAGCTCTTTCGGTGTCAGGATCGGCCAGAGTGCGTCGAGTGCGGCGGCAAACGCGTCATTCTCCGCCAACTCTGCGGTCAGATCTGCGCGCACTTGTTCCCAGGCTTCACGGTCACTGCGTGTCAACCATCCCTTGCCGATCCGCGCTATCGCCCGCTCGGTCAGTGCCCAGGTGACGATTTCGGTGAACACAGTGCGAGCGTCGTTGTGGGGGAGTCCGCTCGAACGAGCTTCTTCTCGGGCCCATTCCGCAGTTTCGGCGTCGATTCGCACTGTGACGTCCGCCAATTCGATCAACAGTGGGTTCTCGGGCAATCGTTGGTGATCGGCAATCGCTGCGCCGAGAACGTCCAGGATCTTCAGCGAGCCTTTGAGCCCAGCGGCCTCCGGAGTGTCCTCGGCGGTGACGCGTAGACCGGGAACGAGATCACCGGTGGCCATGAACACCACGTCGGACTCGCCCAGTGAGGGCAGTACGCGGCCGATGTGGTTCAGGAACGCCGGGTTCGGCCCGACCACGAGAACGCCGTGACGTTCCATTCGCTCTCGCTGCGTGTAGAGCAGGTAGGCGACGCGGTGCAAGGCGACGACGGTTTTCCCGGTACCGGGGCCACCTTCGATCACCAGCACCCCGGGGTGTTCGAGTCGGACGATGTCGTCCTGCTCGGCCTGGATCGTGGCCACGATGTCCCGCATTCCCTCACCGCGGGGTGCATTGACTGCTGCGAGCAAGGCGGAATCGCTGTGGGTGTTGTGTTCTGCGCCGTCAGGGCGCCCGAGTACCTCGTCGGTGAAATCGACCACGTGTCGACTGCGTGTGTGGAACTGACGGCGTCGACGCATGTTCTCCGGGTTTGCAGCGGTGGCAACGTAGAACGGGCGAGACGCCGGCGCCCGCCAATCGAGCAGCACCGGTTCGTAGTCGTTGTCCGCATCGAGAAGGCCGATTCGGCCGATGTACGAAGTCTCACCCGACAGCGAGTCCAACCGGCCGAAGCACAGGCCGTTGTCGGCTACGTCCAGCCTCTTCACCTCTTTGGCGAGCGCGCGCACCTCTGCATCGCGTTCCATGAGTGCTTCGCCGTTTCCGCGCAGAGCGGTGCTGTACCTGCCCTTGACTCGGGCGCGCTCCGCATCGAGGCGTGCGTAGAGCGCCTCCACATAGTTCCGCTCGGATCGCAGTTCTTCTTCGTATCCCTGGGTTGGCACGTGCCCTCACTTCCGCTGGCTGTTCCGATCCCGTAGTGGGTCGTGCGGGATCGGAAGAGCCATTCTGCGGCACTACCCGGGCCTTGCCGCAAGGCCCCCGGTGCGATATACATTGATAGTGGAAGGGAGTGTCGATCCTCCCTCGGCTTTTTCCCACAGATCCCCTCGCGACCCCCCAGCCTGATGCACGACTCCCAGCCTGGTCGATGTTTGGACCCCGAGTGCCACGGGTACAAATCCAGTGACCGGTGTTCCAAAAACGGTTCCCCTCATGAACTTACGTGGATCGAGGGATTGTGAAGGCGATACTGGCAACGGCCGCGAGCATATTTCTGGTGGTTGCCTTGGCCGTCGCCGTCTTGCTTCTCCTTTCCGGATCACCGCGCGAAGGTACTTCGCACGAGCTCGCCGATACGGTTCACACGATCGGTGGGAAGCCGACAACCTGCACCGAGTTGTTCGGTGAAACATGCAGCTTTGCTTTGCAGTCGGACTACAACCAGTGGGGACAAAACCTCGAGGGTTTTGTCAATGCCGGGACCCTCGGACCTTTCGCCCGCAGTATCGGCTTCGTGGCGGAGGCGAAACTGAGCTTGCAGGCATGCGAGGTCAGCGCAACCGCCGGGCGGACGATTCTCGATTTCTACACTCTCGCCGAGATCGACCACCCCACGGCCACCACCACCGACCTCTTCCCCTTCTGGAACGAGTCCCGCCAATTCCTGTGCCCGGTAAACAGTTTCTGAGAATGCTGTTTGCTATTTGAGATGTTCGAGACGCATCGCTCGCTCGGAGCCAGGTTGGGCGCAAGCGCGCGAATCGTGGACAGCGTTCCGCCCACGGGGGGATCGGTCTGTAACTGGCTCATGAGCACTGAATAACACACGAGAGTGAACGGCACTCCCCTCGGTGGCCGCTTCTTGTACGCGTTGCGGCGTGTCGGTGCACGGATGTTTATGCGAATTTCGACGGGGTAGGGCCTTCTGTGGGGGATTCCTACCTGTGTGGGATCCCGGAGCAACAATCCGAAACGTATTGGAGGGTCAACGTGCCAGATGACAAGAGCGGTCCCAGCGAGGGAATCAAAGGCGTCGTAGAGGACGTCAAGGGTAAGGCCAAGGAAGCCGTGGGTGCGGTTTCCGGAAACGACAGTTTGACCCGAGAGGGCCGCGCCCAGCAGGACAAGGCCGAAAGCCAGCGAGAAGTCGCGAAGAAAGAGGCAGAAGCCGAGAAGGCTCGCGCAGAAGCGGCCGCGGACGAAGCGCGACAGAAGTCCGAGCAATAGCCCTGACGCACTCGTCACCCTCGGCCTGGGATTGATCCCAGCCGGGGGTGAGTCGTGGCTCCGCGTTCAGTTTGAAATCTCTACTTACATAAGGCGTAACAAGATTCTTGCGCCCAGCATGACGATCAAGAGGAGCTGTTCGATGCCTTCATCTCAGTCCGTCCCAGGTGCACCGGCCCCGAAAGCGCCGGACCTGAAAGAGCCGGTCAAGCCTCGACAGCCGTTGCCGCCCAAGGATGACCAGCGGCAGCCGGAGGTGCGTACCGTCGCGGGTGCCGAGGAGAAGGTGAAGGGAAACGGTCGCGGCCAGCGGGGGGAGTACCTCACCACCGCAACCGGTACACGTCTCTACGAGACCGACCACTCACTCACTGCCGGCGAGCGCGGCCCGACTCTTCTTCAAGACCACCACCTGCGTGAGAAGATCACACACTTCGATCACGAGCGAATTCCGGAGCGCGTCGTCCACGCCCGCGGGGCGGCTGCACACGGAACGTTCCTGGCGAATGGCGCGGCCGAAAACATCTGTAAAGCATCGGTGTTCGCTTCCGGTGCTCGAACCCCGGTGTTCGTGCGGTTCTCGACGGTGCTGGGTTCACGAGGTTCGGCGGACACCGTACGCGACACACGCGGTTTCGCCACCAAGTTCTACACCGACGAAGGTGTCTTCGACCTGGTGGGCAACAACATCCCGGTGTTCTTCATCCAGGACGGCATCAAATTCCCGGACATCATCCATGCCGCGAAGCCCCACCCGGACCGCGAGATCCCGCAGGCGCAGAGCGCGCACGACACATTCTGGGATTTCGTGTCGCTGCACACGGAGGCCACGGCGCACACATTGTGGAACATGTCCGATCGCGGCATCCCGCGCTCCTATCGCATGATGGAGGGCTTCGGTATTCACACGTTCAGGCTCGTGAATGCCGACGGCGAGACGAATCTGGTGAAATTCCACTGGAAGCCGGCCGCCGGAGTGCATTCACTCGTGTGGGAGGAAGCGCAGATCGCCGGCGGTGTGGATCCGGATTTCCATCGACGCGATCTTGCCGACGCCATCGAGGCGGGCGCATATCCGTCCTGGGATCTGGGCGTGCAGGTGTTCCCTGATACCGAGGACGAAATGTTCGAAGGCATAGATCTATTGGATCCCACCAAGATCGTGCCCGAAGAACTCGCGCCGGTTCAGGTCATCGGAACGATGACACTCGACGCCAATCCGACGAACTTCTTCGCCGAGACCGAGCAGGTTGCATTCCATCCGGGTCACTTGGTTCCGGGTGTCGACATCACCAACGATCGTCTCCTGCAGGCACGTTTGTTCTCGTACCTCGACACCCAGATCACGCGACTCGGTGGCCCCAATTTCGATCAGATCCCGATCAACCGGCCTCACGCGCCTGTCAACGACATGCTTCGCGACGGCTTTCATCAGGACGGTGTACATACCGGAGTTGCGCCGTACCATCCCAATTCGTTGGACGGTGGGTGCCCGTTCTTGGCCTCGGCGGAGAGTGCGGCCTATATCGAGGTGCCCGAAGAAGTTTCAGGGCGAAAGGTGAGGCAGGCGCCGGCATCGTTCGACGATCACTTCTCGCAAGCTCGACTCTTCTATCGCAGTCTCTCCCCTGTCGAGCAGGAGCACGTCGCGCAGGCGTATACCTTCGAATTGGGTAAGTGCTACGAGGAGAACATCAAGACCCGGAATCTGGGCATCTTGGCGAATATCGACGCGGGTCTCGTGTCGATCGTCGCAGGGGGGCTTGGCCTTCCGGTTCCCGAACCGACCGAGCCGTTGAGTGATCCGGAGCTCAGCCCTGCACTGTCCCAGGTTGGTGCGGAATGGCCGGTAGACGGAAGGATCATCGCACTACTGGTCGATGAGAACTCCGATCTCGAAACGGTTGTCGCCGTTCGAGACAAGATCTTCGACGCCGGCATGGTGCCGCTGATCCTCGGACCGCACGGCGGAACCATCGGGGACGGTGACGACGCGGTGACGGTGCAGCGAACGTACCTCACAGCTCGTTCGATCGAATTCGATGCAATCCTGCTGAGCGGCGACGTTTCTCGGATCGGCGAGGGCAAGTTGGATCCACGGGTGGAGACTCTGCTGAACGAAATGTATCGTCACAGCAAGGCAATTGGTGGTTGGGGAGAGAGCATGAGTGCGCTGGCTGCGGCCGGTATCGACGAGTCTGCATTGGGAGTCGTCGTCGATGCAGACGCGGAAGGAGCGCTCGCCTCGCTGGCTCAGCTTCTGAAGACGCACCGCGTGTGGGGGCGTTTCGAGGTGCCGCCTACATCCTGAGTGCCGACGTACGTTCGAACCTGCGGTGTGGCCGAATTGCCAGTTCGGCCACACCGTCGGAGTGAAGACGAGTGAAGGGACGAAACAGTGGCTCGCAAGGACTCACAACCTCAACTCAAGGATCAAGAACTCTACGAAGAGCTACGCGAGAAGGGCGATTCCAAGGAGAAGGCGGCCCGAATCTCCAATGCGGCCGCCAATCGAGGGCGGTCGAATGTCGCCAAGTCCGGCGGACAATCCTCGCCGTACGAGGAGTGGACAGTCGACGAGCTGAAGAAACGTGCCGAGGAACTCGATCTGCACGGCTATTCGAAGCTGAACAAGGGTGAGCTGATCGAGCAACTCCGCACTCACTGAGCTGTGTTCTGCTCGAGTCGTATTCTGCTTGTGCAGAATACGACTCGAGCGGTCGGTTCAGTGCCCTTCTTGATCGAAGAGTTCCTGACCTTCCAGTCGTTTGACCCGTCGGTGTTCCATCAAGATGGCCAGTGTTCCGACGATGAAGGACACCACGCACACGACGCCGGCAATGACTGCCCAACCACGAAATCCGTAACCTGCTGCCACCAAGGTCAATCCGAGTGTTGCCAGGCCCAGTCCGATCAGCAGGTATCCGGGATAGTTGCGACCGTCGCTGATTGCCTCCCCTACGTGCGATCGATTTGTGTGTTCGTCATCTACCGGTGAACTTTCGCTCGCGTTTGTCACGGCACACTCCATCCTGAGCTCATGAAGACTTGCGATTCTTCGCTCGTCGTCGGTTCACAGGGCAACTACCCGATCGGCCACTGGATGAAACGGTTGGAGTAGTGCCGAAAGGGGTAGAAGGTCGTACGCTCGAAGTATCGGATGTGGATGAAAACCGGTGCGAGGAAGCCCTATGAACGCGAAGCCGACTCCCGACATATTCTCGGTAGGTACACCGACTCTCGGTGTCGAAGAGGAGTTCTTGCTCTGCGATCCGCAGACTGGACATCCCACTCTGCGCAACTCCGAGGTTGCTGCCGCCGGGCGGGAACTCGGTATCTCGCTGCAACTCGAACTCACGCGCTGTCAGGTGGAGACGTCCACGTCTATCGGAAACCATATTCGTGATCTTCGTGATCAACTCTGTGAGTCGCGTGCCGTCACCGCCGACGCCGCTGCCCGTGTGGGTTGTCAACTCATCGCAGTCGGGACGCCGTTCTACGATCCGCCGGTAGACGAGATCACTCAAACGTCGCGATACCAGCGAATGGCCGGTCAATTCGGAGCGATCACCGAAGGTGTGATGTGTGGTTGCCACATTCATGTCGGTGTGGAAGATCGAGAACGATCGGTCCAGATCATCAACCATCTGCGCCCATGGTTACCGACCTTGTTGGCACTGACGGCGAACTCTCCGATCAGCGCCGGTCGCGATACCGGTTATGCGAGTTGGCGTTACGTTCTGTTCGGCCGATGGCCCAGTTCGGGTCCGCCGCCCTACTTCGAGTCCGTGGCGCACTACGAAGATGCTGTTGCAGCAATGCTGGAGACAGGGGTCATTCTCGATCCACACATGGTCTATTGGGATGTGCGCATGTCGGATCACCTTCCCACCGTGGAGATTCGGATCAGCGACGTGCCCGCCACCGTGGAGGAGACGATGACTCTGGCCACACTGGTGCAGGCACTCGTCGGTACCGCATCCGCCGCGATCACGAAAGGTGAAGCAGCGCCTGCTGTCGATCACGAGCTACTCCGCGCGGCTTGCTGGCGGGCGGCGCGTGACGGACTCGACGGGAGGTCGCTGGACGTGGAATCCGTGCGCTTGCTGACTGCACACCAGGCGGTTCGGCAATTGGTGGATCACGTCGAACCTGCGTTGACTGCATTCGGAGAATTCGAGCAGGTCACGGCCTCCTTGGACAAGGTGTTCAGTAACGGAAACGGGGCGATCGTGCAGCGCCGTGAACTCACGCGTCGGTCACGTGTAGCTGATGTGATCGAGGAGTGCGCTCGACGCACTTTCGAAGGGTGCAGTTCGCAAGGGGGCAGTGAGCTGTAAGGCACGGTTGGAATGGGCATTCGAGAACTTTCAATGTCTTGTCGAAGTCACCGATCGGACTGCAGGAGGAGGAACATATGAATGGCGATCCACGACCCGAGCTTCCGTCGGACAAGGATCTCGACGATATGTGCAGGCAATTGGCTGCGGCAGTAGAGGAACACGGTCTGTCGGTGGCGACGGCGGAATCGTTGACTGCCGGGAACATCGCCGCACATCTGGGAAAGGCGCCGGACGCCGGATCGTGGTTTTGTGGTGGGATCGTCGCGTACACCCGCGAGGTGAAACATTCCGTACTTCATGTTCCGGACGGGCCAGTGGTCTGCGAAGAGGCAGCCAGGGTCATGGCGCACAGCACCGCCACTCTGATGGGTGCGTCGCTGGCGCTGGCCGTCACCGGTGAAGCCGGCCCTGATACCCAGGAGAACGTTCGACCCGGAACTGTGTGGTTCGGAGTCGTCGACCATGGGACCGCCGAAACGGAGAAGCAGGTTTTCTCGGGCGACCCCGAAGCTGTCCTCGGTGCAACTGTCGAGCACGCGATCCAACTACTTCTGCGTCACGCATCCGGTCGCCACACGCCGAGTTCGAGAGTTGTGAACTAGTCGAGTTTTCAACTCTTCGAACGGTTCTTCTTGTGACGACCTGTGTGTTTCGCAGGCGCCTGCGCGGTTGGAACCAGATGACCGTCGGCCGTGTATTTTTCGACTACGAGGTTCTTGCTGACTCCTCGGTTCGCATCCACTGCGCAAGTGATTGCTTCCTTGTCGGAATTGAAAGGTTCCTCGGTCGAAGAGCCGTCGGGCATCGTGATTTTGTACCGATCCATACATCGACTATTGCGGGTTGATCCGTCTCCGACAACCCGAGCTCACGGAAATATCGGTCTGGGAATCAGGCGGATCAGCGGGTCCAATACTCTTCGGGACGTTGACCCGGACGGAATCCGTAGTGCGCGAGCATCGCGGTCGCTTCCGGAAAATTGGCTGCCAGAGCTTCGGGCACATGTGCATCGCTGCCGAATGTCACCGCTTTACCTCCCTCTTCGCTCCACCATTGGGGTATCCAGGGCAACAGCCGACGGGTGTTCATCTCGAGGATCCGGTCGCTGTCGGCGATGGCGCGCATCGCATTTCGGAATCCCTCTTCGAATCGACGGGGATCGAAAGGTCCGGCACTTTCGATCGGCCATGCACGCACCGCGTAGTCGATATGGGTGAACACCTCGAAGGTCCGAGAGTCAGCCACCATACGCGGGATCTCATCGAGGTATGCCCACATGACTTCGTCGGCGCTCCACGTTCGAAACAGAGTGTTCGGTTCACTCCGATCGTCGCCGACTTCGAGCGTGTGCAAGGAACCCAATACCCGGTCGATGACACCGAGATCAAGGAGGTGCGACGCCTGCGCTTCGTGCAGGTGCGGTTGTCCGAACTCGACGCCGGTGAGTATCCGCAATTCAGGAAAACGGTGTCGGCATCGTTCGATGCTGTCGAGATAGCCGTCGACGTCCAGGATCGGTGCGCGGACATAGCCGTCGGTGCTCAGCAGGTGATGTTGATGGGGCATCAGATCTGCGGCGGTTGTGCGCCACCGAGCATCGAAGTCGAGATGCTCGGTGAACACCAACGCCGGCAATCCGATTGCTTGGGCTTGGGCACGCGCGCAAGTCTGTTGCATTCGTCCGGATGCGTGCGACAGCGGTCCACCGGTGTCCCACGACCACTCGCTGTGAACATGACTGTCCGCGGGTAGTTGCATGTTCAGTTCGTACCAGAGCCGGGAGTTTCGGGGGGGCGGTTAAAGCTCGGACTGTCGCGCGAATTCGCTCTGTGCAGTGGTTCCCCAGATCTCGGAGGACTGAGTCTCGGGCTCGCTGTCCAGCTTTCGGACGTCGTGAATGAACTCCACACCGTGCAGTTCGTCGGACGGAACCGACAGAAGCTTGCACGTGGTGCTGACGAAGAATCGCTGGACATCTTCCAACTCGAGACGCCCACCGGGCCGGTACCAATGCGCGACCCCGGTACACATCTCGAGTATCGCGAGTCGGCTCAATGCCAGATCTTCGATGTCGAAGGCGCCCACGCGTTGTCCGCGTTCGAGGATCTGTCCGAAAAGTTGCTCGTACTCGTCGCGCAGGGTCTGCAACTCGATGCGGTTGTCTCCGGTCAACCCGCGCATCTCGTACTCGGCGACGCGGGCAGTCAGTTGGTTGACGGCGGTAATGCCGACGTGTGACGACACCAGGCCGGCGAGCTGGACTACGGGATCGGCGCTTCGGCGCATTGCCCGCTCTCCCGACTGCGTCAGCTCGTCGAGGCAAGACCGAATGATCGAGGCCAACAGTGACTCTTTGCTGCCGACGTAGTGGTAGAGCGTTGCCGAGTTGATGCCGGCTTCGGCTCCGAGCTCACGAATGCCGGTGGCGGCGAATCCTTTCGTCGCGAACAGCGTGACTGCCGCCCGTTGAACGCGCCCCAGGTCCATGATCCTCATTTCGGTTGGTTGCCCAATCATGCTAGCATCGCCGCCGAAATCGACCGGCTGTCAATCAGTCGATTGATAGCTGTTTGTGTACTGGCAAATTGCATCTCAACTAATCAATCGATCGATTGAAAAAAGCTTGACTGTGCCCTGGATCACTGCATAGTCTCCTTGTCGAGCCTCCCTCTCGGTGCGAGAGCTAACAGGGCACTCCATACAAGGAGCAATGACATGAACGACGCGAATCCCCCATCTCCCGCAACTGTCGACAGGCCTGCCCTGCGGCGTGTGGCCGGATCGGTTCTGGTCGGCACCACGATCGAGTGGTACGACTTTCAGATCTACGGCGCCTCCGCCGCGTTGGTCTTTGCGCCGCTGTTCTTTTCGGACGCAGACCCCGCGCTGGCGACAATTCTTTCCTTCGCCACCTTCGCGGTCGGCTTCCTGGCGCGGCCACTCGGCGGTGTTGTGATGGGCCACTTCGGCGACCGCATCGGACGCAAGAAGGTCTTGGTGCTCGCACTTCTCTTGATGGGAGCAGCGACGTTCCTGGTCGGCGTCCTTCCGACCTCCGCCCAGATCGGTGTGTGGGCCCCGATTCTTCTCGTATTGCTGAGACTGATTCAGGGCTTCGGCGTCGGGGGTGAGTGGGGCGGTGCAGTTCTGACTGCTGTGGAATACGCACCCAAGAACCGCCGCGGCTTCTACGGCAGTATGCCGCAGGTCGGTGTGCCTGCTGGCCTTCTGCTGGCGACGGCCGTCATGTTCGGCACCAAGGCGCTCACCGGGGACCAATTCCTGGTGTGGGGGTGGAGAATTCCCTTCCTGCTGAGTATCGCGTTGGTCGCCGTCGGGCTTTACATTCGCACCGCGTTGGAAGAGACTCCCGCATTCGCTCGCGTGAAGCAGCAGAACACTGCGGTCAAGATTCCGATGGTCGACGCGTTCAAGAACTACCCTCGTCAAATCATTCTTGCCGCAGGTTCGATGATCAGCACGGGCGCTTACTTCTACATCCTCAACACCTACAGCCTGACCTACGCCGATCAGTTCGATCTGCTGTCCGGAAACCTCATGCTCGGAGCGGTCATGGTGTCCGCGCTCGTTGCAGTCATCTTCATTCCGATCTTCGGTCAACTGTCCGAAAAATTCGGCCGACGCCGGATCCTGATGGTCGGCATCACCGGCATGGGAGTGTGGGTCTTCGTTGCATTCGCCGCGATAGATACCGGCAACTTCTGGATCACCACCGGCGCATTGGCAGTCGGCGCATTCATGCTCAGCATCTCGTACGGGCCGCAGGCGACGTTCATCGCGGAACTGTTCGACGCACGGGTGCGGTACAGCGCAGCGTCCATCGCTTTTCAGATCGGGGTGCTCTTGGGTGGTGCAATCGCGCCGATGGTTGCCGCCATGTTGGTTCGCGCAACCGGTGGATCGCTTGCGGTCGCTGTGTATATCGCTGCCCTGTCTGTTATTTCGCTGATCAGCGTCTACTTCGTCCGTGACACCGACCTCGACGAAGGAAGTCGCGACATGTACATCGATGACAACGGGGCGTATCTGCCGCCGGTCGATCAACGCTCCACGGTTGTCAACTAATAGAGGAAACTTCAATGATCACAAAGAGTTTCGAAGAGATCTCTGTCGGAGACATTGCGGTGACGGACCCGCGGGTCGTCACCGAAGACTATGTGCGAAGTTTCGCCGACCTCACCTGGGACCGCCATCCCCTTCACCTCGACCCCGACTACGCGCAGCAGACGCGCTTCGGTCGCCAGATCGCCCACGGTGCCCTCATGTTGTCCACCTTGCTCGGTCTGGTGGAGTTGGACCCCCGTTACCTGCAGTGCTTCTACGGGCTCGATCAGGTCAGATTCCACCGGCCGACTTACCTCGGCGACTCGGTGCATGCGGTGTCGGAAGTGCTGTCGGTGCGCCCTCGCTCGGACGGTGAGACCGCGATCGTGACGTCGAAAGGCTCACTCGTCAACCAAGACGGAGACCTTGTCTTCTCCGGCGAATTCTCATTCCTGGTAGGCGAGACCCATTCCCTCGACCTCGAAGTGGGTGCTCGGTGAGTTCTCGGCGGCATATGTCATGGTGGCAGGACCTCGAAGCAGAACACTTCGAATGGGCTGTGCCAGAGCACTTCAACATTGCGCACGCATGTGTCGATGTACAGAATCCCGATGATCTGGCCCTCGTCGTAGACACCGGTGGGCACTGGGCGCGGTACACATTCGGTGAAGTCGCCACGATGAGCCGAAAGTTCGCGACCGTGCTCGCGGATCTCGGCCTGGTCTCAGGCGATCGCGTCGGTGTGATGGTCCCACAGGGAATCGAGGTTCTGGCGACACATCTGGGCGCCTTCCGATCCGGAATGGTCACCGTTCCACTTTCGGTCAAGTTCGGATCGGATGCGTTAGTACATCGGATGCGTGACTCCGGCGCGAAAGTTCTTGTGGTCGAGAAGGACTGCTATGAAAGAGTTGCCGACGGAATCGGTGAGATGCCGGGTCTCGAAGCCGTAATCGTGGTCGGAAGGCTCGATCGGCTCTCCGATTCGACGCCCGTGCAAATCCTCGATTTCCACAGCCTCGTCGACGATGCCGCAGAAAGTAGTGAACTGGTAGCCACGGGCCCCGATTCACATGCCATCATCATCTACACCTCAGGGACGACCGGGAATCCGAAAGGCGCGCTCCACGGGCACCGAATTCTCCTGGCGCACATGCCCGGTATGCGGACGGCGTTCGACAATGCTCCGCAGCTGGGAGACGTCTTCTGGACGCCGGCAGACTGGGCCTGGATCGGTGGTTTGTTCGACGTACTGTTCCCCGCACTTGCGTTGGGGTGCCCCGTAGTTGCGACGCCCGACAAATTCACGCCTTCGCGTGCGGTCGAGATTCTGAGCCGTCACAAGGTGACGGGCGCCTTCATTCCTCCCACTGCCCTCAAGCAGATGCGAAGCATCGGCGTCGACAAGACTGCTGCGCGTGGTATTCAGTTGCGGGCATTGGGAACCGGTGGTGAGGCACTCGGTGACGCGCTGCAAGCCTGGGTTGCGAGCACTCTCGGCGTAGCTGTCAACGAGTTCTACGGGCAGACGGAAATGAATCTGACCATCGGCACGTCGCGGTCGAAGTGGAGTCCCGCCAGCGGTTCGATGGGCCGCGCCTTCCCCGGCTTCGAAGTCACCCTCCTCGATCCACTCGGCGAGCCGGTCGAGATTGGTGAGGTAGGCGAGATCTGTGTGAAGGCAGGCAACCCCGGACAGTTCCTCGGATATTGGAACCAGCCGTCGAAGACCGATGAAAAGGTGTACGACGGTTGGATTCACACCGGTGATCTGGGTCGGACTGATGACGCCGGGAACTTCTGGTACCAGGGACGTGCCGATGACGTCATTTCGTCCGCGGGGTACCGAATCGGCCCCGGAGAGATCGAAGAGTGCCTGCTCTCGCACGACGAGGTAGCCATGGCAGGTGTCATCGGTGTTCCGGATCCGTTGCGCGGCGAAGCGGTTCACGCTTTTGTCGTACTGTCCGAGGGGTCGAACTCCTCGGAGGAGCTCCGTCAGGAGTTGCAGACCCACGTGAAAAGTCGCCTTGCTTTCTACCAGTACCCGAGGGAGATCACGTTCATCGACAGCTTGCCGCTCACCACTACCGGCAAGATCCTCCGACGTGAACTCCGAGCGCTGGCCACCTCCGCGAACGGACTCGGCTAGCAGAGGGCTACATGTTGGGTAGGACCACCACGAAGAACCAGCCGCTCAGTGCCAGACCGATGAATCCGGTGAAGAGGCCGACTATTGCATCCCATGGCAGCTGGCGGGCATTCGAGAGCAGATGCCCGCCAGACTTCTTCGGGTGACGTCGGAGCGCGAAGATTCCTGTTGTGATCGCGCCGACGCCCAGCAGGATGCCGAAGCCGAAAGCCCAGAACAGGAGTACCGACAGCGCGCCGAGCATCTCAGACCGCTCACTCCAGCGTGCGATGCGCTGTGTTTCGGTGGGCGGAGGCCACTTGTGTGAAGGCGACAGAGCTGCTCCGAAACGGCGGGTGTGGTGACGAATTGACTGGTCGCTGAGAAACATTGTCCACCACGCCTGGAGTTGAGTCGATGTGCCGCTGGTATGTACTCGTCTACCCCGTCTTCGCGGATGTATTCCGCTGATTTCGAGGCTAGGTGGTTGCCGCTTCTTCCCAGGAGTTTCCATTCCACACGATGGAGATGGGGTATTCGTTGTTGACCCCGTTTTCCCAGTAGTCGATGACGCCGTGGCGCTCCGATTCGAGTTCGATCCAGCCGATGCTGAATCCCCCTCGAAGTACGCGTTGAGCCCGGCGGTCGATCTTGTCCAGGGAACTGCAGAGTCCTCGCACGCGGGAGTCGATCCAGCCCGCAGAGGCATCAAGAACGGTGATCTCGACGATGCTCGCGTCGCTCAGCGGAATCTCGATGAGAAGCTCGCCGGAATCTCGTACCTCTCGAGTCGATCGATTCTCGTAGGCGTGCAACAGCTCTCGCGGTTCGAACACCGAAGGGTCGCCGTCGGACCGTCGAGACCAACCGAAACGCTGCACGGACACATTGTCTCCCACGAATTGCAGGAATGTCATTCGATGTGAATGAGGCCGTCCAGGGCGTCCAGTACCCGGTCCAGCCCGAACTCCCAGGCCGCCTCGGGGCTGTACGGGGAGTTCTTGGCCTCGCCGGCCGCCCCTCCGACTCGCTGCGCCAGCGGGAAGTCGTCGCCGAGATAAGCAGCCAGACGCTGGTTCCAGGACGACCACACCTCGGCCATGTCGGCTGCTCGGGGGTCAGGGCGCCGCGCTTGCGCCGAGGATCGGGCGAAGTCGGCGACAAATGTCAGGGCGGAGTCCCGGTCGATGTCGCTCAGTCCCGTGCCGTCGAAGGCGTGAAGTTCGTGGTCGTACTTCGCGATAGTTCCCGGACCCAACGCGGAGCGCTGATCGGAGATGTCCAGGAGCCACCAATGCTCCGTATAGAGGGCAAGTTCTTCCTCGGCGACCCGACGCACACGTTGGCGCCAGGTCATGTTCCCGTACGGCAGGAGTGGGCTGTGTCCGTGTACGGCGTCGACCATGAGCACCAGCAGATCGTCGCGGGATCCGACGTGGGTGTACACCGCCATGCCCGAGATTCCGAGTTCGGCGGCCAATCGGCGGACCGTCACGGCGTCGAGGCCGTCGGTATTCGCGACGGAGATCGCGACGTCGACCGCCTGTGAGGTGGTGACCTTCGCTCGCGGGCCGCGGGTACCACCCTTCGGCGCGAGGGGGTGATCGCGCCAGAGCAGGTCGATCAATTCGCGTGCCATCAGTCGTCTCCAGAAATCGGGAATACCTCAACGGTGGTATACCTTATACGGTGCATACTGTATGCACTGCATAAGGTTTATCGATCATGGGAGGCCCACGATGAAAATCACCAGCACTGCTCTGTCCTTGAACGTCGCCGACACCGACGCATCGGCAGACTTCGCGAAAACCCATTTCGGTTTCACCGAGGCCATGGCCGATGACGGCTTCGTTTCCCTGAATCATCCGGATGCCGGGGTCAACGTGGTCTTCCTGCGCACCGGGCTCGGGACGTTCAAGCCCGACTTCGTCGCAGGTCCGGCCGGTCAAGGCTTGCTCATTGCATTCGTGGTCGACGATGTCGACGCCGAGTTCGCCCGCATCGCTGCTGAAGGTGCCTCCGTCGTCACCGAACCGGAGACGGAACCGTGGGGTGAGCGTTACTGCCAGTTCGTCGACGCCAACGGAATCGTGTGGCAACTCGTTCAGTGGGTGTGAAGAACCCGAGCGCTCGGCTCCGCGGCGCGCGGCACAGAACGTAACCAGAGGGCGCGTTCGACGGACTGGGCTTGGAAGCGCTGCGGTGAGATCCCGTGCGCAGTGCGAAACGCTCGGCTGAATGCGGGCAGGTGCGCGTAACCCAGGTTCCTCGACACCGTGCCGGGTGCAACCCCGAGTTGGAGTTGGGTGCGTGCCTGGGTCATCCGTGAAAGCGATCGCCACTGCGGATACGTGGTGCCGGTTTCGATACGGAACTCCCGGCGCAGCCTGGCCGCGTCGGTACCGAACTCTTGCGCCCACTCGTCCAGAGTGCGAGGGTCGGCCGGGCGGGCGGCGATCGTCGCTGCCAGTCGTGTGGCAATCGAATCGGCGGGCGAGGTGTTCGAAACCGGTTGTGCAAGAGGGCCGGTGGCGATGATGTCGAATGCCGTGGCGCTGTCGTGGCCGCGCGGGCGCAAGGGCGTGTATGCGGCGACGAAAGTGTGCAGCAATGCCAACTCGTCAGCGGGGGAGAACTGCACGGTCTCGAGGGCGTCGGCAGATACGGTCGACCCGTTCGAGGAACGGAAGCCGAGCGGCAGAAGCAGTGAACCAGTCGGAACCGTGACGGTATTGAGGACGCCTGCAGGAAGAATCATGGCCTCTCCGGTGCGCAGTTCCCAGCTGCGGTCCGCGACGTCCACCCGGGCTTGGCCTCGGTAGACCCACACGGCGACGTGGGCGCCGTTGACGCGCGGCCACGTCGCATTGGCCGGTATCGGCGGCGCTGTTTCCCCGGGCTGCCTGGGCTCTGCGAGCATGCGGACCAATGCTTGATCGTTGTCGGTGTCCACGCTGCGATCGGTTGGACCGGAGAGGGCCCGGCGGCGATAGTCACTCGGGCTCTCTCCCATCTGGGCCCGGAACGCACGCGTGAATCCGCTGCCCGTTTCGAAGCCGACTTCGTTTGCAATCCAACCGATCTCGCGGTCCTGCTTCAGGTACTCCAATGACGCGGTGATCCGAGCTCGTAGCCGCCAGCGCGTGAAGGTGAGGCCGGTTTCTTCCACGAAGTACCGCTGGAGCGTTCGAATGCTGATCCCGGCACGCTTCGCGAATTGTGCCTCGGTGTCGTCGGTGCCAGGTGTTCGCAACAGGGCGTGCGCGATCTCGAACGCTTCCCGTGATTGCGGCAATTGCGGCAGCGAGGTGGCCCCGTCGTCGGCCCGGGTAATCATTTCGAACAAGGACGACGGGTGTGCAGCGTCGCCGCGCAGATAGCCCAGGTTGTGAACGAACTCGTGGATCAGTCTGTCTTCCCATCCGGGCGGAACGCGCAGACGCGTCACGGTAGCCGGCCCGGCGCTGACGCCGTTCGAGGGCGGAAGCAGGATGGGAAACGCGACGGAATCCGAGTCCGTCTCCATCGAATATCGCACGCCCGCCGGGATCCACAACAACTCGCCCGCCGGCACCTCGTAGACGGTCGATCCGGTCCTGACGCGTCCACTACCTGCGAGAACCCAGAACAACAGCGGTGAGCGGCCGATGCTTGGCTCGGTGCGGCAGGCGCGGATCGGCCCCAAGTCGATTGCGTCCGACCTTCCCGATAGTGGTAACACGTTGGCGCTCCTGGACAACCCTTGCGACTTAAGTATGGCTAACTTTACCTCTGCCGACTGTGTTCGCAGCGGCGCACTCTCGTATCTTCAGAAAGCCACATACTCATGCGCAGATCTCTACGCCCGGCGGCGGCAGTACTCGCCGCGGTCGTCGCCCTCGCTCTTGCCGGCTGCTCGAATTCGTCAGGTAGTGACACCGGAACCGAGGGCACCCAGGAAACCTCCGGGGCCACCGAGGGCTGGCCGCGCACCGTCGATCACGGCGGCCGTAGTACCGAGATCACTGCAAAGCCGACTCGGATCGTGTCCACCTCGCCGTCGTTGACCGGCACGCTGCTTGCGATCGGAGCGCCGGTGGTCGCGAGTGCGGCGACAACGCCGTCGGGAATGACCGATGACCAGGGGTTTTTCTCCCAGTGGTCGGGCGTGGCGGCTGATCGTGGCGTCGCGGTGCTCTACCGAAATCTCGAGCTGGACCTCGACGCGATCGAGACCTTCGAGCCCGATCTGATCATCGGCTCCGCTAACGGCGGCGACTCGACACTCGATGCCTACTCACAGCTGAGCGACATCGCACCCACTGTTCTTCTCGACTACGGCGCCAGCTCCTGGGAGGAGCTCGCTGATCAGCTCGGGACTGTCACCGGACTCGAGAGCGAGGCCGCCAAAACCGTCGACGAATACGACAGCTGGGTCACCACCCAAGCCGCGAAGATCAAACTTCCCGAGCAGCCGGTGACGGCACTGGTCTACATGGGTGCCGACGGTGTCTGGACGTTCCGAGCCGACAGCCCGCAGGGCAATCTGCTGGCCTCGCTCGGCTTCACCTATGCCGAGCCCGCCGAGCAGTTTGTCGCTCCGGACAAGCGGGGTGCCTCCGGCGTCGCGATCGTCAGCTCCGAAAACATGTCTGCCGCACTAGACGGGGCGCAGACGCTGTTTGCCGTCTCGATGGGGCCCAAGGACGTGGAGAAGCAACTCGCGGCCGACCCGCTCCTTGCGAATCAACCTGCGGTCAAGGGTGATCGGGTATACGCGATGGGAACGGCAGCCTTCCGTCTCGACTACTTCAGTGCAAAGCAGACGGTCGAGTCGCTGGTGTCCACGTTCGGTGGATGACCGCGTGGGTGTTTCTGTGCAGTCCCGGACCGAAGCGCCACTGCGGTCCGGGACGGCCGCGCGTGCGGGGTTGTTGGTCCTCGTCTCCATCGTTGTAATCGTGCTGGCATCCGTCGGCGGACTCGTCATCGGCTCACGCAACATCCCCGTCTCCACTGTCCTCGATGCAGTTCTTTCCTACGACGCCGGTAACAACGAGCACCTGATTGTGATCGAATCACGTTTGCCTCGAACAATTCTCGGGCTTGTGGTCGGGGCCGCGCTCGGACTGGCCGGCGCGCTGATGCAGTCGATCACCCGCAACCCTCTGGCCGATCCGGGACTACTCGGTGTGAACGCCGGAGCATCAGCAGCAGTCGTGATTGCGATTGCCTGTCTGGGGGTGACTTCGGTCGGCGGCTATCTGTGGTTCGCGCTTGTCGGCGCGGCCGTTGCCTCGGTCGGTGTGTACATGTTGGGGTCGGCGCATCGCAGCGCCGCGACCCCAGCGCGCATGGCGCTTGCCGGTGCCGCTGTTGCGACGGCGATCACGGCTCTCACCAGCATGGTTCTCATCAGTAACGAGGCCGCATTCAATCAGTTCCGATTTTGGGCAGTGGGTTCGTTGCAAGGCCGCGGCGGAGACGTGATTGTCACTGTTCTGCCCTTCGTCATCGTCGGTATCATGTTGTCGTTGTTGCTGATTCGTCCACTCAACGCAATCGCGCTCGGCGAGGATGTCGCCAAAGGGCTCGGTGCCAGCACCGGACCCGCACGGGTCGGATCCGCTGTCGCAGTCATCCTGCTGGCAGGGGCCGCCACTGCGGCGGCTGGACCGCTCGGATTCGTGGGCCTGGCTGCACCGCACATCGTGCGCGGTGTCGTCGGGCCGGATCTGCGATTTCTTCTGCCGTGCGTGCTCGTTGTCGCCCCGGCATTTCTGCTCTTGGCCGACGTTCTCGGTCGCGTTGCCACAGCGCCGGGAGATCTGCAGACGGGGATCGCCGTGGCGGTGCTCGGTGGCCCCTTGTTTGTTGCGCTCGTGCGCTCGCGGCGGGTGGCGTCGCTGTGAATGCGATTGCAGCACAGCCGGTTCCACCGCTGTTCCGCGGTTGGGTGGTTCGAATCGGGTCGTACTCGTGGCGGATAGTTCCGCGAGTGCTGTTCGTAACCGTGACAATCAGTGCGGCATTGGCGGCGCTCTCGTTTGTCGCGCTGATGTATGGAACCCTGGATCTGTCCTTGGGCGAAGTATGGCGTGCCCTGCACGGCGAAGGCGCCCCAGCGGCGGTTCGGTCCGTCCAGAATCGCAGGCTGCCGCGGCTGATCACGGCGATCGGCGTGGGCGGAAGCCTCGGTGTGGCCGGCGCGGTTTTCCAGACGCTTTCGCGCAATGTTCTCGGATCGCCGGACATCATCGGTTTCACCACCGGCGCTGCGACTGCAGCCGTGGTTCAGATCGTCTTCTTCGGAGGCGGGGTACTGCAGACCGCGGGCGCCGCTGTTCTCGGCGGCATGCTGACGGCGCTTCTGGTGTACGCGCTGGCACGCAAAGACGGCGTCAGCGGCGGTCTTCGACTTGTCCTGGTCGGTATCGGCGTGGGCGCGATGCTGAGCGCCGTGATGTCGTTCCTGGTGGTGCGTGCGGATATCGACGACGCCACCGTTGTGCAGCAGTGGACGGCCGGCTCGCTGACCGGGCGCGGTTGGCCACACGCGGTCAGTGTTGCGATCGCCGCCGGTGTTCTCGTTCCTGCTCTCGTCGTGGTGTCCCGGCGCGTCACCATGATGGAGATGGGCGACGACGCAGCGTCCTCGCTCGGGATCTCCGTGGAGCGATACCGATTTGCCGGCATTCTGCTTGCGGTCGCGCTCACCGGCGCGGCGACCGCGGCCACCGGCCCCATCGCATTTGTGGCGCTCGCCGCTCCCCAGATCGCACGACGGTTGGCACGGCGCAGCGGTGTTCTTGTCGCGACTTCCTTCCTGCTCGGCGCAGTTCTGCTGGCGGGCGCCGACTTGATCGCGCAAGCGGTCGAGGTCGGTCTCCGCACTCCGGTCGGTCTTGTCACCAGTCTGCTCGGTGGTGCCTATCTGATCTGGCTGCTCGCTCGTCAGGCCTGAAAAAAACTCGCTACGAAAGAGATTCATGACTACTGCCACCCCAACATCGCGGCTGCGCGCCGAGAAGATCGAACTACGGTACGCCGATCGAACCATCGTGGACGAGTTGAGTCTCGAGATCCCCGATGGAGGGTTCACAGTCGTCGTCGGACCGAACGGGTGTGGCAAGTCGACATTGTTGCGTGCGCTCGGCAGAATGCTCACACCTCGATCGGGTCGTGTTGTGCTCGACGGTAACGATATTCGGTCCTATCGAACCAAAGAAGTCGCCCGGCGAATCGCCCTGTTGCCACAGTCCCCGCTCTCGCCTGGAGCGATCAGTGTCGCAGACCTCGTATCCCGCGGCCGATATCCGTATCAGAGCATGCTGCGCCAGTGGTCACCCGAAGACGAGCATGTTGTCTCCGAGGCCCTGAATGAAGTCGGAATGCGATATGCAGCAGACCAATTGGTGGACGAGCTGAGTGGGGGACAACGTCAGCGGGTATGGATCGCCATGACGCTTGCGCAGCGCACCCCGGTGTTGTTGCTCGACGAACCGACCACCTTTCTCGACATCGCCCACCAGATCGAGGTTCTCGACCTCTGTTCCCAACTCCACCAGTCCGGTCGAACATTGGTCGCGGTCCTGCACGACCTGAACCTCGCGGCCAGATATGCCACGCACGTAGTTGCCATGCGGTCCGGAAAAATTGTCATGCAGGGCAGTGCCTCGGACGTCTTCACCCCTGAGTTACTGCGCGAAGTCTTCGACCTCGAGGCGCTGGTTCTCGAAGACCCGGAAACCGGACGGCCACTTGTTGTTCCGCGTGATCGAAGACCTGTCAGTCAACTACCCGTCCACAACTGAACCACCGATCAGGAGATATCAATGACTACCGCATCTCGACCTGAAGAAACTGAAACGTCTGCGTCGGCAAAGGCGCCACGCGGAGAAGACCACGACCGCGGTCTCAACGACGTGGTTGCCGTCGTCGAACGCGTCGAACGGCCGACCGAGAGCATCTTGCGCATCGCCGTCCAGTTGACTTCGTCGGCGGACGACCCGAATTGGTTGCGGCCCAACGTCGCATTTCGCATCCAGCTCGGTCCGCAGTACGGCGACGTCTCTCGCGTCTACACGGTGCGCACCTGCAACGCGCCGAGCAGTTCGATGACCTTCGACGTAGTGCTGCACGGCCACACCAGCCCTATGATGCGCTGGGCCGACGACCGTCGTGTGGGTGACACGTTCTCACTCACCGGTCCTCGCCCGCACTTCCTCGTTCCCGAGATCGCTGATCGCCGCGTCGCACTGTTCGCCGACGACACCGCGATACCTGCCCTCTATTCGATTCTGCTTCAGTGGCCCGAGGGACTGACCGGCGTCGGCTGGGTCGCCACCGGTGACGCCGAGGCTTTCGCGGAACTGCCCGTGATCCCCGGCCTCGAGCTGCACCATGTCGAAGATGGCCTCGCCGAGTACGCCGTCGAACTCGATAACCCAGGAGACTACGCGGTGTGGGGTGCCGGGGAACGGGACGAGATGCGAGCCATTCGAGCGCATTTCCGCAAGACAGTCGGCCTGGCGAAGGACGATGTAGTTGTCTTCGGGTACTGGAAGCGAGGGGTCAGCACTACCGAGATAGATCAGAACCGACTTCGGAACTACACGAGCATCCTCGAAAACGGCGGCACGCTCGCAGACATCGACGATCTGGCAATCGGTATCTGATGCGACTGTTGGATTCGTCAGCCCACCGCGTGTTCTTCCGGCGCCAGGGAATTGCCCGGTGCGATGTTCGAGCAGTTGTTCGGCAACTGATTTCCGTTGAAACGGTCGTTGAGCCAGGTGATGGCGCCGGGGAGCCACAGCGCGCCACCCGGAACGTGACTGATGGTGTCGTACTGGTCGTACTGGATGGACAAACCTGCGTCGCAATAGCGAGTGGCGAGTGAGCGGACGTCCCCGGCAACCATGACTCCGTCGCCAGGGCCGACGCCCGGTCCACCTGGCTGGGTGCCCTCGAGGGCTCCGTTTGCGGCTTGAGCGATGAACATCGGGATGGTGGGTATCGGCGCGTTGCCCATGTTGATCTTGTTGGCCACGTCGACGTACTCGGGCACCGAGTTGGGGTTCGCATACTCTGGTTTGGCAAGGTCCTGCCAGGTCACCCCCGGGTACTGCAGGATGACGTTCCCGATCGAGGCATCCTCGATCCGAGGTAGGAGTTCGCGTCCGCGATCGCCGAGATACGGGTCGAAATCTATGTCGTAGGCACGGGCAAGTCCGACGACCGCCATCCCGACAACGCCTGCCCAACCGATGCTTCCGTTTGCGTACCGGAGGTTGTTTGCCGGGTTGACCAACAGACCACCCTGGGCGGCGCCGATCAGGTCCTCGTTGATGTCCGGGGCGTAGTCCGGCGCGAGGATGGACGCCCAGTTGGTGGCGATTGCTCCGCCCGAGTATCCCATCAGACCGATCTCGGCTGAGTCGGAAATACCTGTCTCGGATGTGTTGCGAGCGGCACGGAGGGAGTCGAGAGTCATCATTCCGTATTCGGGTCCTGCCGCGAAGTCCGCGTTCGGGCCCTCGGTGTCGGGAATGACGACGGTGTAGCCCAGCGCCAGTAGAGGACCGAACATGACGGCTTCGCCGGAAGCGAGAGTCCCGCCGAAGGCGACATTGCGCCCGCTGACGGTAAGGCTGCCGATCGGGGTGTCCCCCGCGATTGCTCGTGACGGTCCGTCTTCCGGGTTCAGCGAATCGTAGGCAGACTGGAACGAGACAACTTTGTCCGGCTGGGCATTGGGTGGTCGAAGAATCGATGTGACATTCGCAGACGGCCGGCCGAGAGCGTCGGTCGACCGGTACAACACCTGTACGGCTTGCAACGGGGTAGGAATGTTGACGACGTGATAGGGCAAGGTTCTCGTTTTGAGCACGGCCCCAGGCTGATACGACGACAGCGGTGCCGAACCGTCGTACTGATAGAAGGAATCCGCCGACGGTTGCGCGGCGACAGTAGGTGCTGTGATGCCTGTGAGTGCAATGGCTGTCAGCGCCACCGCTCCCTGAAAGAGAATCTTTGATGCCACGATCGACCCTTCGGTTTCGTATGTCTCTCGGTACTTGACGGGCTGGTGTGATGACGACCACACGTTATCTTACTTTTGAGTAATAAACGAGAGGCTTGCGCCGGTTGTTTGAATCATGCATGGACGCAATGTGATTGAGATCTTTGAAGTGGCCTTGCTAATTCTGCTCAGGATGCCATGTGTACGATACGACTAGTAGCTGTCGCGACGAGCTGCTGCCTTGGGCTGTTCCGGGTTGTCCGATTCCGGGAAATGTTCTGTGCTGCACGGTATTGAAGGACGAAGGAGTGGACATGGGTAAGCGCGCTCCCGATGACGGCGTGTTTCGAGACTCGGCCGGCGCCCAGGCTGGACTGCTCACTCCTCCGAGCGGTGCACGTAGCGAGGCGGCCCACGAGAAGGCCCTTCGGTCAGCGGAAGCGCTTCTGAAATCCGGGGGAATGAAGGCGGCGACCATCGATGCGATCTCCGAGCAATCGGGCGTCAGCAAAGTCACGCTGTATCGGCACTGGCCGTCGCGGCAGGCGATCGCCGCTGAAGCGTTCGGTGTGCTCATGGCCCGGCACTTGACGTTTCCGGAGACCGACAGTGCGCAAGACGATTTGAACGATTACCTCGAGGACATCGGAAGGTTCTACCGAGGTCCACTCGGGTCGATCTTTGCCGAACTTGTCGGCGCGTGTGCCAACGACCCAACGACGGCTGCATACTTCCGTACCTTCTTCCTCGACGAACGTCGTCGCGGCTTCGCCGAACTGATTCGACGATGTGTTGAGTCCGGATACTTCCGCGACGACATCGAGATCGAGGAAGCGATCGATCTCTTCTTCGGTCCCTTGATCTACCGGATGTTGGTGGGGCACGCGAGTATCGACGACAACACGGTGCGCTCGATCATCGATCATGCAGTTCGTGGACTCCGGAACGGTGTCTAAAGGGGATATTCGCTGAAATCCTTTGTGCTGGAGAGGGTACTGCCCTCTCCAGCGTTGCGCGATGTGTGTCAACTCGGCACTGTCAGCTGAGCATTTTCAGCACGTTCTGGTACTCACCGTTGATCTCGGCATGACGAAGTGGCTTGGCCGCTTCGACCACAATCTCTGTGGCGTTGTCGTCAGCTTTCAGTAGAGCAATGGTTTCTTCGATGTAATCATCAAGGGGTAGAGCCGATTCCGAGTTCTCCTGGTTCATCAGTGTGGTGCGGACGCCCGGTGGGATGAGTTCGATGCACTGGATCGAAGTATCGGCGAGTTGAACGCGCATGCTCTCGGTGAAGAGATGAACGGCAGCTTTCGTGGCGTTGTACGTGGGCGTGATGGGAAGTGGGACGAAGCCGACGGCGGATGACACAGTGACGATGGTGGCGGTCGGCTTCGTCAACAGATGCGGAATGAACTGGCCGACCAGTCGAATAGTCCCGAGTAGGTTCGTCGTGATCGTTCGTTCGGCGACGTCGAGGAAGTCCGGGTTCTTCAGGTCCTCCGGGTACATGATTCCCGACATCGTCACAAGGACGTTCAGATCGGGAAAGTCCTCCGTTACGGATTCATACGCCGTTCGAATGGATTTCGGGTCGTCTACGTCGATGACGACGGTACTGATCTTCGGATGCTTGCTCGAGATCTCTTGCAGCAGAGTGGATCGCCGTCCACCGATAATTACCTTGTTCCCCTCGTTCTGCAATGCCACTGCAAGTGCGAGCCCGATACCGGTGGTTCCGCCGGCAATGAAGATGGTATTTCCCGAGATATTCAATGTGTGTTTCCTTGGTTTGTCGTGGGCGTCGACGTGGCGACAGTGATGGATTTGAGTTGGGTGTATTCGTTGAGCGTCTCGAGGCAGAACTCTCGCCCGAGACCGCTTTCCTTGAATCCGCCGAAGGGGACGCCGCCTCCCAGATTGAAGTACTGATTGATCCAGACGCAGCCCGCATCGAGACGGTCCGCGGTTTCCATGGCGTTCTTCAGGTTCGAGGTATAGATCCCAGCAGCGAGTCCGTATGGAGTGTCGTTGGCTTCTGTGATCACTTGCTCGTAATTGTTCCACTTGAGGACGCACAAAACAGGCCCGAAGATTTCGTCCTGCGCAATTCGCATCGAGTTCGTGACCTCCAGAATTGTCGGTTCGACGAAGTTTCCGGCTTCGAATCCCGGCACTACTGTTCGGTTGCCGCCGGTAAGTACTTGTGCGCCTTCTTCGATTCCGGAATTGATCATCGAGATCACACGATCGGCATGTTCCTTGTGGATTAATCCACTCAGTTCGGTGTCCTCCTCGAGTGGTGGCCCGACTCGCAATGATCGGAATCCTGCGACGAGTTTTTCCACGAAGGCGTCATAGATATCCTCGTGGATGAAGAGACGTGTTCCGGCCAGGCAGGATTGGCCGTTGCACATGAGGACACCCGCGGTGGCATCGGCGACCACTGCATCGATGTCCTCGATATCAGGAAACACGATGCTGGGACTCTTGCCGCCGAGTTCGAGAGTGGTCGAGATCAGCCGGGATGCTGCGGCGTGTGCCACGAGTCGGCCGACTTCGGTGCTTCCGGTGAAAGCGAGTTTGCTGACCTTCGGATGGTCTATCAAGGCTGCGCCGGCTTCCTCGCCAAGACCAGGGACAACATTGAAAACGCCTGCGGGAAACACGTCGGCGGCGATCCTGGCCAGCTCCATGACTGAAACACAGGCATTTTCATCAGGTTTGAGTACGACGGTGTTTCCGGCTGCGAGAGCCGGCGCGATCTTGAATGCCGTCATCACCACGGGATCATTCCAGGGAATGATCTGTCCACATACGCCCAATGGCACTCGCTTCGCGACCAGGTATCCCGATGCCAACTCGCGGCCGAAGCCATGGTGGGCCAACGAGATTGACGCAAAGTATCGCAGGTGTGAGACGGCGGCTCGATAGTCCTCTCGCATCTCCCTGATATGCCGCCCGGTATCCCTGCACTCGAGTTGGGCAAGCTCTTCGGTTCGATCCTCCACGAGCGCGGCAAACTGCAAGATTTTTGCGGATCGTTCTTCAGTGGTCAGGTTCGCCCATGCAGGAAATGCCCGCCTGGCGGCTTCGACCGCATCATTGATTTCTTCTGCCCCGCATCGGGACAGTGTGGCGAGTAGAGCGCCGGAAGCGGCGTCACGCGCCTCGAAGGTGGATGTGCCGATGGCTCGGAACGCTCCATCGATGTACGCACCGTATTCACGAACTGCTTGACCTTCCATGGATCCTCCTAGATCGGTCAATCGGTGAAGTTCGAAGTGTACTGTACGTTTCGTACACTTGTCGATGGTTGCCTTGCCGCGTATGGATGGCGTTAGCAGAAAGACCAGCTAGAACAGTGTTCTGGTCACATAGTCAAGGCGTGGCTCCAGCAATTTCAGCCGCCTGCTTCATAGCCCGTGAGACGTACCCCGTGCCGATTCTGACGCCGCCCAGCCACTCGGTGAGGCGCGCCGCCTCGGCATCGAGAGAACGTCGCGCAGACGCTGACACGGTCTCGAGCAATCGGACGTGCACCACACCGGTTTCGTCTTGGATCCAGCACCCTACGACGCGACCGTCGACCCAAGCGGTGGTGCCGGCATTACCGCGGGTGTCGAAGAGTTGGTTGCGGTGCGGGCCGAGGTAGAAGTCACGGTTCTTCCACCCCATGATCGTCGGGTCGAGCACCGGTAGGAGTGCCACCCAAGGACCTGGATCAGGCACCGTGGCGACGTCATCGGGTAGCAACCAGCCGGTGTCGCCTCCGTCGAGTGAGACTGCAACGGCGTCGAGTTCGGCGAGGGCGGCCCGGACGACCGTCTTCGTCGAGCCCAGCCACCAGACGATGTCGTCTTCCGTGCCCGGTCCGAAGGTGTAGAGCCAACGGCGGACTATTTCTCGATAGCCGTCTGCAGATTCGAGATCGACGGGGGCGTCGTCGAGCCAGTGTCGAGTGAGAGTCCACAGTGGGCGTGAGACGGGGAAGCGGGCGGTGTTGGTGCCGCGCATGATGTCTGCGGTCGCCCCGAGATGCGTGAGAACCCTGGGTGCCGACCAGATTTCACCTGCCGAACCCTCGACCTTGACGTCTATCATCGGCACGGCCTGACGAATCTCTACCGCTGAAAGCCCTTCAGGCCTATCGGTGAGCAACTTCAGCACTTCCGTCCGTGCGCGATCGAGCCAGTCGTTGCCGTCGACGGCGAGTCCGGCCTTGACGACATCCTTGGCCATTCGTGCCCGCTCGGTGTTCGCGACGCGGGCGGACGCACTCGACCACGCGGCCGGCAGCAAGTCGCGGGGAAAGGTGAAGAGTGTGCGGCGCATTGCCAATTGCTTCACGAGACTGCGTTGGTCGTACAGGGCGCGGTCGACGTCGGCGGCGTCCACGGACCGAACCCTCGCCCAGCAAGACAGATAGACCGTCGCTGACTCGGTGGCGTGCAGTACCGTCATCGCCCGCGTGGCAGCTTCCGGCGAATCGACGTGAAACATTGGCTCCAGCGCATGACGTACTCCTATGCGAGCACGGCGTTCGTCGTCGGAGACATGGCGCATCAGGCCATCGTGCCACAGTCCAGGTGCGTCGTATCAGCTAGTTGCACGAGGGTTCGGTTGCGCCAGTAGTCGTCGTGTCGGAGATGTGTGATTGCACCCGGGGTGGTCGCGAAGGTCGCAAATCCTGCGGCTTCGACGGGAATCTGTAGCCAGGCGGAGACGACGAATGTGTGTGCAAAGCCGTGGGTTACGACGATGTGATCGTGATCGAGATCGTCCATCAGTTCGCGCATGCATTCGTGAACCCTTGCTGCGATGTCGCGGCGGGTCTCGGCACCGGCAACGGGGCCACGGTGATCGAGGCGGTTGTTGTCAGGGGCCGGGACCTGCCGCTGGGCCAGCCACGAGTTCGGGCGTCCTTCGGCTTCTCCGAAGCTGATTTCGCGCAATCGAGTGTCTGTTGTCGCCAGAGCATCGAGTGTCCGGGCGATGATCGTGGATGTCTCGGTGCACCGTTCGAGGTCGGACGAGGTGATGCGGACCGCGCGCGAAGTTCCGGTGCGTCGTCGTTTCAGTGCTTCGGCGATCAAACCTGCATCGCGCCGACCAGCGGGGGTGAGAACCGAATTGTGCCAACCGCCGACTACGTCCTGCGCTGTGTGTTCGGCATGAGGATGAGTGACGACGTAAAGATCCTGCATGAGACCCCTTTTGCTTACCCGACTTTTTCCGGCAACAGTATTCCAGGGTTGAGGATTCCACGGGGATCCCAGGACGATTTGATCAACTGCATTGCGGCGATGTCGGTTTCAGTGCGCCCCAGCGATATCCACGGCGACTTCGCGCGGCCTATCCCGTGCTCGGCGCTGATGCTTCCATGGTGGGCGGCGACGAGTCGGAACACCATATCGGTCAGTTCGTGTGCGACCCTCGGCTCGGCATCCAGAAGGTTCACATGAATGTTTCCGTCGGCGAAGTGCCCGAACAGGATTGGCCGCACGAGGGGGAATCGTTGTGCCAGGCTTTCTCGGAGGTTGTCGATGAACATTCCCATCACGGACAAGGGGACGGAGATGTCGAGCTTGACTACCGGCGTCGTCGACGACGCGCTGATGCTTTCGGTATGGCTTTCCCGCAGAGTCCACAGTTTTCGAGCCGGCCCAGGCTCGACCGTCGCGTCCTCGATGAGGTCGGCAGAGTCGGAGAGTACTTCGAGGAGCGACTCTTCCGTTTCGCGCGGTGATGACACCTCGATGAGTGTGTACATCGGTGAAGGGGTGCCGAACGGGCGACGGGCATCGGTGTGTGCGCAGACGAGGGAGATGCCGTCGTCAGTCATGATTTCGGCGGCTTCGACGGTCAATCCGCTCTGACGCACGCGATTACACAAATGAAGCGCTTGATCGACGTCGCGCACACCCGCGAGCACGACCTGGGTGTCGGTCGCCGGGGTGACCAGCTTCATCAGGACCTTGGTGATGACTGCGAGCGTTCCCTCGCTGCCGGCAAGAAGTCCTGGAATATCGTATCCGACATTGTCTTTGACGAGTGGAGTCCATCTACTCAGTACCGAACCGTCCGCGAGCACGGCTTCGATACCGAGTATCTGTGCGCGTGTATTTCCGTATCGGACCATGCGCGTCCCACCGGCGTTGGTTGCGACGATGCCGCCGAGTGTTGCGGATTCCTTTGATGCCAAATCGATTCCGAAGCGGAGACCGTGTGCAGATGCGGCCAGGTCGGCGCGAGCAACGGTCACGCCGGCGCCGGCTGCGATTGTCCGACCGATGGGGTCGACGGCTTCGATCGTTTCCAGACGCCTGGTACTCAGCACCACGGACCCAGCCGAGGCGATTCCACCACCGACCAGTCCGGTGTTGCCGCCTTGCGGTGTGACGGGAACCCCCGCGTCGAAGCATGCTCGAAGAACCGCAGACACTTCGGAGGTGTTGCCGGGGCGGATGACCGCGATCGCGTCGCCGATCCAACGTCCCGTCCAGTCACGTGTGTAGCCCTCGATCAGTTCGGGATCGGTAAGCAGATGCGTGTGGCCGACGATCTCTGCGAGGGCGTCGATAAGCCTCGCGTCTGTTGCAGGTTCAGTGAGTGCTCGGGGATTCATGTGCAACCTTGTGATCGTTCGGGTGACAATTTTCGGGAGACAGACGGTGGATCAACGTGAACTCGATCCTCCGACCTCAGGTGATGCCGTGTCCAAGACCAAGTAGTGACACCACCATCTGTTTTTCTTATAATCGCCGTATGAACCTGCAGCGTGCCCGTTATCTGATCGCTCTGTCGGATCATGGGAGCTTCACTCGAGCCGCTGCGAACGTCCACGTCGCGCAATCGGCCCTCAGTCAACAGATCAAGGTTCTCGAGCGCGAACTCGGAGTTCCGCTGGTGGATCGTCGGGGTCCGCAGTTCACCTTCACGGAAGCCGGCAAGGTGGCGGTACGAGAGGCGCGCTTTTTGATCGGGTGTGCGGACCGGGCTGTCGAACGAATTCGGTTGGCCGCGCGCGGTGTGGACGGAGAACTGCGCATCGCGTACACCCGTTCGTGGGCGGGCGGCGCAGTCGCGGATCTGGTCAGCACCTATCGAAGGCTCTACCCGGGCGTCGAAGTTGTCGTTCATCGTGGCACTTCGGCGCAGACTGTCGACCTCGTCCGAACCGGAGCCGTCGACATCGCGGTTGTTCGCCCGCCGCTCGATGAGGACGATCGAGAACTTCCCCTGATCGTCCTCGATACCGAACCTATCCTGGTCGCTGTTCCCGTGGATCATCCGTTCGGAGATCGAGCGACGCTCGAACTCGGAGATCTGGTGGACGTCCCCGTTGTGTTCTGGCCGGAGGCCAACGCCCCGGGGATGTATTTGCGTACGCTCGAACAACTTTGGCCAAACGGGGCGCCCAACATCGTTCGATTCGAGGCCGACGACGAGCAGGTGCTGCATGCCGTCTCGGACGGGGTGGGTATTGCGCCGATCCCCCAGGGCAGAGCGCGGATGCTCCGCATCCCGGGTGTCCATCTATGTGAGATCGCCGGTGAGCAACCAACTCTCGACGTGGCAGTGACCTACCGGCCGGATAATCCGAATCCGGCGCTTGCGCCGTTTGTTGCGCTCGCTGAACGCGAAAGATCGTCAACCACTGCGTAGTACCTGTGATGCGCGGTGGGTCCTATCCGCCATCGAGGACCAGCATCATGGCCGTTGCGCGTGCTCGGTTCTCGATGGAATCGACGTGGAATCCGACGTGCTGGGACAGTTTCGCCAATCGGTGCGCGACGCTGCTGTGGTGAAGATGCATGGAATCTGCTGCGGCCCTCAAGGTTCCGGACTGCAGGTATGACCTCAAGGTTTCGAGTAGTTCTAACCCCTGTTTGGTATCGCCGATCTCTTCGGCACGAACCAGATCCGGTATTCGCGAGTGATCGATGTGTGGTCCCGGCGCCAAGAGGTTGAGGGCGCCGAGATCGTCGGCGTTCACGATCGGTGTTGTTGCCGACGCCTGTGCTCGAGCGAATCGTGCAGTGCTCAGTATTGTGCTCACTTCGGAAGCGGGAGCAGTCAAAGATATTCCGGCGCGAATGTATGACGACAGCGCGGCCTCGGACAGCTCGGGTGTGGGTGCGAACGAACCCGTCACGAGATTCAGATGCTCGCCGTCAGCTGCTATCCCAGTGGCTTTGCCAGGTGTGCAATCTGGCGAAATGACAAGGTGTGCAGTGCCGTCGGCCGTGTCTGAGACTGCCTTGGTTGCCATTACACGGACTGGGGTTTGGGGTGCGATACCGAGACCGGCGCAGGAGGTGAGCACCGCGAGTTCATCCATCGGGAACAACAGATTTCGAGTGTGCTCGGCTTCGGTAGGCAGGCGTCGCGGTTGCAGAATTATCGCTGCGGTCAGGGCCATCCGGTCGACGAGCATTTCGTCGAGTGGCAAGCTGGCCCCGGGTCGTTCGATCCATACCGTTCCGAGAACCTCGTCGTCTACGGCAATGTTTCTGGTCATGCTCGGTGGGAGCTGAGGATCGGGTGACCATCGGCCGCGCGGATCGCAACGGCGCAAATTCTTCTTGCTTCTGCCGCGCTCGACGATCTCGATACCCACGACGCAGTCCGCCAACTGCGCGCTCGCACGAAGCAAAGACGCGGTGTCGGAGCCGTGCCGCACGAGGGCGTCGAAGTAATCGATGACACGTACCAGGCCTGCCGAGTCTGCATCGAGCTCGGCAAGCCGGTACATCAGTCCTTGCATCTCGCAACGCTACGAGACCGGCGAGAGCGAACGCAACCCTCTCCTGAGCGCAGTGAGGGCTTCGGCGGCACCTCTTTCGCTGACCGCGGCGGTCGCGACCAGTGCCGACCCGTGAAAGGTTCCGGGGAAGGAGTGCAATTCGACGCTGACTCCCGCTTGCAGCAGCCGAAGGGCGTATTCGATTCCTTCGTCGCGGAGCGGGTCGAGTTCCATGGTGGACAGGTAGGTCGGCGGCAGACCGGTGAGGTCGGTAGCCCGGGACGGCGCAGCGTAAATGGACACGTCAGGATCTTCGGGACCGGAATACGACCCGCCGAGATAGTACTTCCACGACAGGATGGCGTTAGGGCGGTGCCACAAGGGGGTGTCGACGAAGTTCGTCATCGAGACCGTCGCCAGGCGGTCGTCGAGTTCAGGGATTTCGAGGAATTGGAAGGCCACGGGCACAACGCCCTCGTCACGGGCTTTGAGGACAGTGCCTGCGGCCAGTCCACCGCCTGCGCTCTGCCCTCCCACTGCGATGCGGCGTGGATCGACCCCCAGCTCCTCGGCATGGGCGTGGATGTAGAGGAGTGCGGCGTAGCAGTCGTCGACGGGGCCGGGGAAGGGGGTTTCGGGGGCGAGGCGGTACTCCACGTTCGCAACGGCGAATCCGAGTTCCCGCGCCACCTCGACGCAAAATGGATCGCTGGATTCTGCGGTGCCGATTGCGAATCCGCCGCCATGGATCCAGAGCAGAACGGGGACAGGGCCGGCAGTGTTGTCCGGGGTGAAGAAACGAATCGTGACCTCCGGATCGCCGTCCAGGCCGGGTGCCGACAGTTCACGAAGCGAGACTCCGTCGAATGACAGGTCGGCCAACATGGTGCCGACCAGAGCGTCGTAGGTGGCCCGTGCGTTGGGGAGGTCAGCGAAGTCCACCTTCGGGAGCATGGTGAGTGCCGCGGCGAGTTCGGGGTCGAGAGTCGGGAATGTTGTCATGCACCCATCATCGAGCCTGATTGTGGCCTACGTCACCAGCGGATTGTAGGAAATCGGAGAGTCTCCCTCCGACACCCGTCGGATCTCCCTAGGATGACGCCGGTGGACAGGGTACATCTCGGGGTGGGTTCGAGCGATTCGAAAAGTGGGGCACGGATTGGTGGACGACCTCCGCAGGTTTTCGCTGGTCAGGCGATTCTGCATTCGCACGAGTACCTTCTGACGCTCGAGGCACACACGGCGCCGTGGCTCGGCGCGCGAGAGCTTTCGATCTTCATCCGTCGAGGTTTCTCCATCGGCGACGACGACCTCGAATACCCGGACATCGGGGTTAGGGCAGTCCTGCACCCCTCGTCGTCACGAAGTGCGGAATCGGCGGGCAGCCATGCGGGCCTTGGCAGCGCGGCGTTGATCAGGATTCCCTCGGACGACGAGGTGATGCCGTTGGTGTTGATAGCTCCGCAACCGGTGCTCATTCAGAACGAACCGTCCTACGCCGATGCCGTCGAGGCAGATGGACACAGCTTCCTGTTCCAGATCAACGAAGAGGGGTGGCCGGTGGTTGCTGAGTCCCACCCCGATTTCGTAGAGGAGTACCTATTCGGTTACGGGTCGGTGTATTTCTACGGGAGCTCTGACGCGACCGGGCTCGTTCGCGAAGTTGTACCGGGATTTCTCGACTTCTGACCGGCCCGACGGCCCGTCCGCCGATACCGTGGGCAGCGTATCGCGACCGGCGGTTATGTACTCGGAAAAATTGTTGCGGAAGTTTGTCGATCGGTGAGTGCGCCGTTCGACGTGTAAGCAGAGGGACCGAACAGAGCGGTCCACGAACGAAGGAGATTCTCATGAAGTACATGCTGATCATGCGTTCCACCGATGAGGCCATCGAAGCATCCAAGGACATGGACTTCGACGAGATCATCGCCGCGATGGGGCAGTACAACGAGTCCCTGATCAAGGCAGGTGTCTTGCTGGCCGGTGAGGGACTGGCGATGGAGGAGGGATTCATCGTCGATTTCGAGTCCGATCCTCCGCTGGTCTCCGACGGCCCGTACGGGGAGACGAAGGAGTTGTTCTCGGGATTCTGGATCATTCAGACGTCGACCAAAGACGAAGCCTTGGAATGGGCGAAGCGCTGCCCGCTCGGGCCGGGAAGCAAGCTCGAGGTACGCCGCGTGAGCGAGATGTCGGACTTCGATCAGGACAACGAGTACATCCAGAAAGAGGCCGGCTGGCGTGAAGAGCTCGGTACCGATCGTCCGGTCGCAGGCTGAACCATGACCGACGAGGCGGTGCGAGAAGAAACGAGAAAGGCTGTCGACGCGGTCTGGCGTATCGAATCCGCGAAGATTGTCGCCACGTTGACTCGCACCGTCGGAGATCTTGATCTCGCCGAGGATCTGGCCGCGCAGGCTCTGCTCGAAGCCGTCGAGCAGTGGCCCGCGACGGGGGTTCCGAGAAACCCCGCTGCCTGGCTGACATCTGTGGCGACACGACGAGCGATCGACGGGTGGCGACGACGTGAGAGGTTGGACGAGCGCTACGCCCACTTTGCGCGTGAACTCGAGAACGACGCTTCACATTTCGACGACGTCAGCTGGGATCCGGACCGCATCGACGACGATGTCCTTCGCCTGATGTTCATCGCCTGCCATCCCGTGTTGAATCGAAAAGCGCAGGTGGCGTTGACGCTTCGGGTGGTGGGCGGTTTGACCACGGAAGAGATTGCGAAAGCGTTCCTCACACCGACGGCGACGGTGCAGCAGCGGATAGTCCGCGCGAAGAAGGCGCTGACCGCCTCGAAAGCGGTTTTCGAAGTTCCAGGGCGAGAAGAGTTTTCGAGCAGATTGAGCGCGGTCCTCGGAGTGCTGTACCTGGTGTTCAACGAAGGCTATGCAGCCAGTTCCGGGGACGAGTGGATGCGGGCGGAGCTCAGTGCTGAGGCTCTGCGGCTCGCGCGAATACTCGCCGAATTGGTCCCCAGGGAGTCCGAGGTACACGGCCTTGTCGCTTTGATGGAGCTGACAGCCTCGAGATTCGGCGCTCGGACAACCTCGACCGGTGAACCCATCCTGCTGGCTGACCAGGATCGGACGAGGTGGGATCGCCTACAGATCTCGCGTGGGCTTGCCGCGCTGGAACGAGCTGACGCCGTCGGGCGTGGACGAGGCCCGTACGGCCTGCAGGCGGCGATTGCCGAATGTCATGCGCGAGCAGCAACTTTCGAAGACACCGATTGGAAGAAGATAGTCATCCTCTACGAGGCTCTGGCACAACTGGCGCCATCGCCCGTGGTCGACCTCAATCATGCGGCGGCGGTATCCATGGCATACGGTCCTGGCCCTGCGCTCGAATTCGTCGACAAGCTTGTCGCTTCAGGTGAACTGGCCGACTACCACCTGCTTCCCAGCGTTCGGGGGGAGCTGCTCAGTCAGCTCGGCCGATCCGAGGAGGCTAGAACCGAACTCCTCGAAGCGGCTCGGCTGGCCGGGAACGAGCGTGAGCGCGCTGTGCTGGTCGCGAAAGCCGATGCGCTGCTGCCGGATCGGTAGTCACGCGATTGTTAGTCAGGGCTGAGTCGGATCATCATTGGGCACCATGGGCGGCATCCCGACTCCGTAGGGATCGAGCATGTCCGATACACGTCGACCCCACCGTTCATGCGCGGACTGACGGGTCATTCCGGCAGCGCGGCCGATGGTTGACCATGTTGCGCCGAATCTACGCAGGCTCATGACGCTTGCCGTCGAATCGATACCTGCGGCGAGCTGAATCCGGAAACAGGCCAACTGCCACGCCATCTGACGCTGCGCCGGGATGTCGGTGTCCTGTTCTGCCTCCCACCCAGGGCTGCCAGGTAAAGGATCTGTTCCGACAATCTTGTCTGCCTGAGTGCCGGCCTCGGTGATCGCGGCGTTGACCGTGGTGATCGCGGCGGTCTCGATCTTCGCAGTCAGGGCGCGTTCGATCAGGTCTTCCATGAGAAGTTCTCCTTTCGTCAGGACTAGCCTGACAGGCGCTGTTGAATTCTGTCAAGAGTCCCCTGACGGACTTTGAGTTTAATTAATGCACGATCTATTTGTGTACTATCTAAATGGTCTCCGGTTCTGTTGACCGTCGTCGAAGGGGTTGCTGGTGAAAATCGTGGTTTTGTCGTTCCTGGTGGCGTTGACTTTGATGACGGTCGGGATCATCGCCGCGCGCAAACGCAGCACTCGACCTGCCGTGACCGGGGCAGTTACTGCGGCGTCAACGGTTCTCGCTGCCGCCTGGACACTTTTTGCCGTGGCCTTCGTATTGGCCTGATCGTGCTGCAGTGCCGATGCGCCGGTAGTGGTGGTGAAGGAACTTCGCAGCAGGTCAGATGCGTTTTGTGTGCGGCGCGATGCCGCATACTCTGGCAGACGTGGCAATCGCTGAAACAGACAGAAACTACGGCGGAAGGTCGGTCGCGGCTCGGAAGGCCGAACGCCGTTCCCTCTTTTTGAATGCTGCTCTCAGTGTGTTTGCAGACCAGGGGTATGCCGGAAGTTCGGTGGCGGATATCTGCGCGTCCGCGAGTCTGGCCAGAAGGCAGTTCTACGACGAGTTCGGTAGTCGCGAGGATCTACTCCTCGCGCTGTATGACCAGATTCAACTCGACGCCAGAATTGCAATGGTCGACGCACTCGATGCAGAGCCTTCGGTCAATCTCCGTGACAAGGCAGCGACGGCCATGGCCGCCTTCGTCGAGTCGGTCGGAAGTGACCCACGACGCGCACACGTTGCCTTCATCGACGTCGTAGGTGTCAGTCCCCGGGTGGAAAAGCATCGTGTGGACCAACGTTCGGTCTGGGCAACATTTTTCGAGTCGATCATCAAAGGGATCGTGGGCGAAGATTACGAACCGCCGGGTGGTTACCGGTGGGCGTCCACCGCTTTCATCGGCGCGCTTACCGCGCTGGTGCACCAGTGGAGCACTGCGGAGCCTCGTCCTCCCGTGTCGGTACTGGTCGATCTGATGACGGTGCTCTTGAATGCGTTGATCGACGACGCGCCCCTTCGCACCGACGAATAGGTCACGAACACCAGGGGATTGTAATCCGGCCCACAACGCTCTACTCTCGTCCTCAATGTGTTAGACACTCGCATCTAACTTGTGTGCTCGTGATGAGAACTGCGGCAACACAAGGCAATCTGTGCTTTTCCGGGGAGGAATTGGTATGGGACGACGCTGGACAACTGACCGAAAACGCGGGGGCCTCGCAATTGCCGTGATTGCAGTAATCGGGCAGATCGGACTTTCGGCACCTGCCTCAGCGGCACCGGACGAAGGTGTTCCCGCCCAAATTCAGGTCCAGCCTGCCCTGCCGCCTGCGGTCGCACCGCCTTTGCCTGAACTGGACCAGGCCTTCTATGAACCGCCTGTCGAGGTCGTCGAATCCAGGGAACCGGGTGAGATCATCGCCGCTCGTGCGGTGAATCTCGGTACTCTCAACCTGATTCCGACCAACGTGGATGCGTGGCAGATCTCGTATCGATCCAATAATGCTGCGGGCGAGGCGATTCCTGCTGTCACCACAGTGATCAAGCCGCGTGGCGACACTCGCGATGGAGGCCCGCGCCCGCTGCTGTCCTTTCAGATGGCAGAGGATTCACTCGGAAACTACTGCGCACCTTCGTATGTCATGCAGCAAGGCGCGTTGCCGTGGCTGGTGACGGGCGCTGCGACCGGTGGGGCTCAATTCCTCGAAGTGCAGGCGGCACTGGCGCAGGGTTGGGCATTGTCGGTGCCCGATCATCAGGGACCCAATTCTTCCTTCGCCTCCGGCCCCGTCGCGGCCCGGATCACGCTCGACGGTATCCGTGCTGCTGAGAACTTCGAACCCATGGAGCTACAAGGGCGGTCAACTCGCGAAGGGCTGCTCGGCTACTCGGGTGGATCGATTCCTACTGGTCACGCAGCTGAAATACGGCAGGCGTACGCGCCGGAACTGAATATCGTCGGAGTCGCCGAAGGTGGTGTTGCCGCGGATCTCGGCGCTTTGCTCGACAATGCCAACAACGCTCTAGGGGCCGGGATCGTCGCTGCCGGTGTAATCGGAGTGAGCCGAGAAGATCCTGAACTTGCAGGCTTCATCGATCAGCACATAAACCCTGCCGGCCGAGCGCTTTTCGCTGCCAAGGACAACCTGTGCATGCTCTGGACGTCAGCTGCAGTGCCCTTCCTCAACATCAAGGGCTTCCTCGATGTCCCGGGAGATCCCGTCCAACACCCCACGGTGAGAGCTGCGCTCTCCCGAGCTGCCATGGGTAAGTCGGTTCCTGACGTGCCGATGTACATTTATCAGTCGAATCCCGACTGGTTGGTGCCTGTTGGCCCGGTGAACAAACTTGTCGATACCTATTGCCAAGATCCTTCTGCGAGTGTCGTTTACACCAGAGACCACTTCAGTGAGCACGTCAGCATGGAAGTCGTCGCATTGCCGAGTGCTCTACTGTGGCTTCGTGATCGGTTCGCTGGTGTGCCTGCTCAGCAGGGATGCAGCACCTTCGACGCTGGATCCATGGCGCTTGATCAGAGGACCTGGCCAGTCTGGGTGGATGCGGTCGGTGAACTCGTCGCAGGACTGTTCGGCAAGCCGATCGGGACCTGACGGGTGACGTGATTCTGCGGTGGTGAGGAATTCTCACAAGGGCAGCGTGTTGCACTGACTGGACGTTATTTCATTGATCGGGCCTTGAAGATGGTGTCTTGTCACCAATGGGTTCCTTTACCGACGAAAGGTTGCGCGATGACAAAGCTGTTGTTTGCGGTCACTTCTGCAGATCACTGGACGCTGAAGGACGGAACACCCCACCCGACCGGGTACTGGGCGGAAGAACTGGTCGAGGCGCATCGCGTTTTCGTCGACGCCGGCTACGAGATCGTGATCGCGACGCCTGGCGGTAAAGCTCCCGTTGTGGACGAGGGAAGTCTGGCGCCCGAGGTGAACGGCGGGCAAGAAGGCGCCGACCGTATGCGCAAGTACATCGCCGATCTGCAGCCGGTGCTCGATTCGCCGGAGATTTTGGAGAACGCCGATGCTGCCGATTACGACGTGGTCTTTGTACCGGGTGGACATGGACCGATGGAGGATCTTGCGGTGTCGGCATCCTTCGGTGAGCTTCTCGTGAACTTCTTGGACGCGGACAAGGTGGTCTCGGCGGTCTGTCACGCGCCGGCGGCACTCCTGCCGGCCCAGAGACCCGATGGAAGCTGGCTGTTCGACGGCTATCAGCTGACCGCGTTCACCAACGAAGAGGAGACGCAGGCTGGTCTGGCGGACAAGGCTCCGTGGCTGCTCGAAACTCGCCTACGCGAATTGGGCGGCAAATTCTCGAAGGCTGAGGCGTGGTCGCCTTATGTCGTGGTGGACCGCAAGCTCTACACCGGTCAGAATCCGGCGTCGTCACGGCCTCTCGCCGAGCGGATTGTCGCCGACTTGGGCTGAGCATGTTTTTTGGCGCCGCATCGAGGTCTCCTCGATGCGGCGCTGGTCCGTGTTCTGTTGTCGCCAAAGAGGTTTGACCTCTCAGGTTTTGAAGGTGGTGTTCGCCGGCCTGGGTTGCTGTCCGGGGTCGATCGAGGGTGGCGGGATGAACCACGGTTTGTTGTCGACACCGATCCGAATCGCCCACTTCCCGACGAACCCTGATTTCCGGTGCATCAACCGGTGGTGCGAACGGCACAGCAGGACCAGGTTGTTCATCACCGTCGGGCCGCCGTTGGCCCAGTGCCGGATATGGTGCGCATCCGTCCAGGCCGGTACACATGTGCAGCCCGGGAACGCGCAGCCTCTGTCTCGGGCGATCAACGCCACTCGCTGTTCGGGGGTGACCAATCGTTTTCCGGGTTTCGCATCCAAGGGCGTGCCGTGATCGTCGAGCAGCACGGTGGAGAGGAAACAATCACACCCGAGGAGTCTGGTTTGCGACACGGACAGTGGCCCGAGCCAGGGCATGTGCCCGACATCAAGATCCGACAGAGACTCTTCACCATCAGCCATGGAGGGTGTTGCGGCGCAGTCCCGGTGCTCCGCCAGATCCCGAGCATTGATGTGCACATTCACATGCGGACGCTGACCACCATCGGTACCAGTCTTGGCGCAATCGAGATAACGCCGGATCAGTTCGGTGAACCCGTCCGCGGTCCGTTTCGCCGCCGACCGAGCATCGGGAGTCCCGTCCGGTGCCGGGGTCGGCATCGTCAGATTCGACAACGCAGACAACAGCATTTCCCCGGTGAGGGCATCGAAATCACCGCGCATCACCACCCGACCATTGAGCGTCGACGCGATCCGCAACTCATTGAGATCGACATCTTCGGCGGGCGGAATCTCATCCGATTCGAACAACCGCTCCAAGGTCGCGATCACGTTCCGCACTTTCGTCGTCGTCGCCTCCACACCCGACGCAGCAGCGAGCAACAAATCGATGCACTTCGGTAGCGCCTCCTCCGGCATGCCTTTCGGTGGTGATTCACAGAACGCCACGATCAACACGGCGTGCTCGAAGGAGCAATCCCCGCCATCGAACCGAGCAGCCACCGCCGGAAACGGCCGCAAAGCTGCACCCAATGCGGCGATCTTCTTCCCGTCCCGAACCTGCAGCATCGTGTTAGCCGCCAACCAGGACCCCACACCGCGGCTGGCAATCACCTGATCATCCGGGCGCATCGAGAGTTCGTCGACCACTGCCACCCGCACAGCCTCGAGACGAAGAATCTCCGCGCTCGCCGACACCGCAGCCGCACGTAACTCAGCAGCCGACAACTGCCACAGACGTCCACGTAACCCCACCGCAGAACCCGAAACCACGTCCGACAACAAGACACTCATTGAATCCCCCGATCCCCTCCCCAAATCATACTCGAACACGCGTTCGAGTCAATAGGGAATTAGGCGAGGGCGCGAAGGAGTGGAGTGGGGTCCGCGACGACGAACAGATGGCCGCCTCCGTTGATCTCTTCGAAGCGAGAGTCGGGAATCAACGAGTGTGCCCAGCGGGCTACTTCGATGGGTACGTTTCCGTCGTCGGTTCCGTGTAGGAAAACCGTTGGTACCGAGATCGATTGGAAGAGTCCAGGCATCTCGTGGCGATACCGAGCCAAGTCGACAACCCCTGCGGATCCGCCCTGTGCGATCCCTTCGGATGAATCCAACTGGAGAGCGGGGCGATGTACCTCGTCGGTCATGACGGCCTGATCGGCGGCCGGCCAGATCGAGACTGAGTCGCTGCGTAGCTTGGAGAACACTCCGGTTCCTGCGAGTATTGCGCCGGCCACACGGGGAGCCCAGTTGGCGGCAAAGTACAACGCAGATACCAGTTTTATTCTGCGTCGCAAAGTATTTCGCGGTGCCCCGGGGATCATGGCGCACGCCAGCACCAGTTTCGAGACTCGTTCGGGAACGGCTGCAGCGACTGCGAGCGCGTAACCGCCGCCTCCGGAGAAACCCATCAGTGTGGCCGAGCCCAACTCGAGGTGATCGACCAGGGTGACGAAGTCGTCGTCCCAGGAATGAAATCCCTTGTCCGTGTACGGATCCGTGCGTCCGAAGCCAGGTCGATCGGGGACTATCAGCCGTATGCCTGCCGTCGAAGACGCGTTGTGGAGTGAGAGCCCTTCGTATCGGCTGCCAGGTGATCCGTGGGCCACGACTACCGGGTGGCCAGTCGGATCGCCGTACTCGCAGAATGCGATACGACGCCCCGACGCGTCGCGAATTTCGGTTGTGGTCACGCTGCTCGTCATGATGTGGTTCCTTGCTGCGCGATCGACGCCATACCGTCCAGGATGAGGGCGACTCCGAACTCGAACCTTCGGGTGGGATCGTGATGAAGTGCGAACACCGATGCCTCGCGTCGATCGGCAGGTGCGCTGTCGAAAGCGCCGCGTCCCAATTGAATTGCGACGTGTCCGGTGACGAAATCATGCAGCGCGCCGTATGCGTACGTGGCCTGCTCGTCCTCGAGGCCGGCCAAGGAAAGGGCGCTCACGACTCGGTGGGCGGTATCGTCGGCCCCGGGTGCTTCCAGTGATGCCTGCCGATGGGCTTCCAGGACCAGGGGATGGCGCATCAGGAGATCGTGGAGGCCGTAGGCGAACGTGCGGGCAACCCCGCGCCAGTCGGTCGGCCAGTCGATCGACGAGACGGCTTCGCCTACGAGAGTCGAGATCAGATCTCGCCTCAAGGCGTCGATACCGCCGGTTGTGCGGTGGACGGACATCGGCGATATGCCGAGTCGTTCGGCGAGCACTCGAAATGACACCGCATCCAGGCCGTCCGTATCGGCGATCTCTGCCGCGGCATCAAGAATCTGTCTGTGACTCAATGCTTTTGGTCGACCAGCCCTTGCAGAGTTGGTGGATTCGGATACCATGCTGACAACAATAGCGATACGCGTATCGAAATTACAAGTGTCCATCGACCTCCAAGGAGCGCTGCCCGATGACCGATCTCCATCAACTGTCCGCCGTCGAACTTGCCGGTGTGATCGCCGCCAAGCAGGTCTCGATTCCCGAAGTCACCAGGTACTTCGTCGACCGTGCGACCACTGCCGATGACGTCGGCGCCTTCACGACGATCGCCGGGGAGCACGCTGTCGCCCTCGCCGAACAAGCGCAGCGCAGGTTGGACGAGCGGGACGCCGGGCCCCTTCCGCGTCTGTTCGGCGTTCCGACGGCAATCAAAGACCTCGACGCAACGCGCGGCATTCGCACGACCTTCGGATCGGCGCTGTTTCGCGACTTCGTGCCGGACGCTGACGACGAGATCGTCGAGGCGATCCGAGAAGGTGGGTTGATCGACATCGGTAAGACGACGGTGCCCGAGTTCGGGGCAGCCTGTTACACCGAGCCGGAAGTCGCTCCGCCTGCTCGCAGCCCGTTCGATCGCACGCGGAGTGCCGCCGGCAGCAGTGGCGGCGCTGCTGCCGCCGTCGGCGCTGGTCTGGTGCCGTTTGCACAGGGAAGTGACACCGCCGGTTCGTTGCGTTCGCCGGCAAGTACGTGCGGAGTCGTCGGCCTCAAGCCGAGCCGCGGTTTGATCACGATGGGCGTGGCGGGGCATGACAACTTCGGATTTGCGAGCAAGGGGCCGATCGCCCGGACAGTTCGCGATACCGCTGCGCTGCTGGACGTTCTGGCGACGCGACCCGGCGCCGGAACTATCCACCCGCCTCGGCCGAAGTCGTTCGAAGAGTTCGTCGTACAGGCCGGGGGAGTTCGGGCTCGCCCCTTGACCGTCGCTCTTGCTCACGGATCGGTCTCCGGCGGAGCCGTGGATGCGCAGCTCTCGGCTGCTGTATCGAAGGTTGGGTCTGTGCTGGAGGGTCTGGGCCACAACGTGTTCGAGCGACCGCAGGCTCGCGATGACATTTTCATCGATGCTTTCGTCAAGATGTTCTCGTCTTTGGCGGGAACCAAGCCGATCCCGGAGGAGTACGAACACCTTCTGCGTCCGATAGTGCAACACTTGCGAGTTCAAGCAAACGAGGTGCGTTCGGGTGAGCTGGCCGCGGCAATCGGAATTGTTCAGGCCTGGGCGCGACGATGGAGTCTCGACTACGCCGACGCCGACCTTGTCGTCACTCCGACTGTGACGAAGCCGCCGCTTGCGATCGGGGAGTTGCGCAACGACGAAGACCCCGCGACCGAACTGATCGACATGGTCGCTTTCACCGGAAACACCGTCGTCGCCAATGCAACCGGTTTCCCGTCGATCAGTCTGCCACTCGGTTGGACGGAAGACGGCGTTCCACTCGGCGTGATGATCTCGGCGAAATGGGGTTGCGACGCGGAATTACTCTCTGCCGCTGCAATGCTCGAGGCCGAGATGCCGTGGAAGGATCGGTACCGATTCGACCGCGCAACCGTGCTCTAGTTCGGGAGCGGTACCCGGTCGCTCGCCGATGCGAACCCCAACCACGTGTGGCGGTTACCCCACCAGCACCACCCGACTTTCGGGGCGTTGCGGTTGTCTTTGCCGTCGCGACCGGTTCCGTTGCTGATCCACACGGCGGGAGTTCTGGTGTCGAAGGATCCGTCAGGTTTGCGCAGTCGGGAGCCGATGGTCATGAAACACTTTCCGCGTTCGAGAATGTCGGGGCGCTGCAACAGCCAGTGGATGCCTTCGGTAAGCGTCAGCGGCGTACGGTGTGCGTCGACGATTGCGGGCAATGCTTCGTCCGGGCTCCAGTTGGCCAGGTGATCCCCGCGGTCGACTCCACTGAGCAGATGTAATGAGCTTTCGGGCAGCGTTGCCTGCTCGGTGGGGGCGAACAAATCGACGTCCGCCATGTCGACGACTATGAATCCGCGCTTGTTCTCGAGCTCGAGCAGCGGAGTCAGAACTGAAGCCGGATCCAGTTTTTCGTGCACGGTGAGTAGTCCGACATCACCGTGCCCGGTTGCGGCCTCCCTGACATCGCCGGCAGAAAGTCCGGCCATCTCGTGAACACCGAGTTCGATCAATCGCTCGGCCTGCTGATCGATGGGCGGGAGGTCGAAATGCATATCTGCGATCCTACCGATCGTGAGCAGAGCGATCGGAGGGTTCGGCCGCGAGGGAAGTCGGCCACGCAACGCCCAACGCGCGCATGATGAACGGGACGGTGGTCGCTACGACGGCGTCCACTCGGTCGCCGGCCATGAGCATCGGGCGTCGGCTTTCCACGCAGGCGAGGATGAGTTGCGCGGATGCGGCAGCATCGGAATCGACAAAGACACCGGCGTCGACACCTTCCTGGACGAGCTGTTCGACCAGAACCGACAGCGGGACAATATGTTCGAGGAAACTTTCGCGATCCTGCGCTGACAACAATTCGACCAACGCGATTCCTGTGAATCGTTGCAGTGAGAACTCGACGAGTGTCAGTTTGACGAGGATTTCGAGTCGGTCCACAGGATTCTCGCGGTCCGCGAGTTCACGCTCGGCCAGGAGTAGGAATCTATCCATCTCGCGGGTGGACCAGGCGAGCAGTAACGCGGATTTGTCGGGGAAGTAGTTGTACACCGCTGTCCGCGAGACGCCGGCCGCCTGGGCCACCGTCTGCAGCTTCACGTTCTGCCAGCCCTGCTCGTGAAGTTCGCGAATGAACGCGTCCAACATGGCTTCTCGGGTGGCGATTTTGTGCTCAGCGGTTGTCGCACCACCGGTCAACTTCGGCATGGTCGATCCTCCTGGGTCTGATTCACGGTCACGGGGAGGTCGAACAGGTCCGCAACAAGGCGCGGATCACCTTGCCACATCGAGACGGGTGCGAGCATCATCTGCTGCGCGATCGAGCGTACGGATCGGCAGACCTCTTGCTCTTCGGCGAGTGTGAGCGTCGTGCGTTTGCGCAATCGCTCCATCTCCGCGGTAGTGAGATCAGTGATCCATTCCTCAGCTGCAAGCGAGAGGGGTGAATCCGGTGTCACGACCGATCCAACTCGGCACTGGAGAACCGCGAAGTCATCACGGACAGCGTGATGACGGCGACGACCGAGACGGCGTGTGCCGCCGCCAGCCAGAGCGACTCGGGTGCATGTTTGTGAAGGGTGGGCGCCATCAGCATGGCCATGAGGAGGGCGAGACTCGACAACATCGCGGGACCGTTGGGGCGGCCGACGAGCAGGCCGACCAGAAGAACGAGCGCGACGACGCTGCACGCCACATCTACAGGCGGGTACGTGGCCGGAACGATTCCGCTGACAGTGTCGGTGAAGTTCAGCCCGATCGACACCAACTGTGCGAGACCTGTCGCGCCGGCCAACCAGGCCGTCCAACGCAGTCCGTGGAGTCCGGCTTTCCGAATGCCGGGCAGGGTTCCTTCGGCGGATTCCCACGCTTCGGACGTCGGTGTTGTCACGGTTACTCCTTTTTATGACGAGGTGTCGTCATAAAGTAGCAGTGCGCGATCGCGAGATTCTTGCCGGTAGGTGACTGGCCTGCTTCGAAGGGATAGCGTCGAAGTACCGGCCGAAATGACAATCGCGGGGAGGTGGCTCGATGACGACCTCTGCCCACACGGATCGGCCCTCGTCGAAACAGAGTTGGTTGGCGCGCGCAGCCTTCGCGGCCCTGGTTCTTGCAGTCGCGGTGCTCCTGATCTTCGCCGGACTGAAAGCCTTGACCATGCTGATCCTGGGGATCGGTGGGGTGGTCGTGTGCGTCGTGGCCGTGTACTGGTTTCTGACCACCCGCGGATTCCTCCGCTGGATCTCGTTGGCGGTGGTGGTACTGACCCCGATCGTGGTGCTCACGTTCCTGGTCCGAGAACGACTCCTGTGGGTGGTGCTGCTCGCGATCGGGTTGTTCGTGGTAGCCGGTATCTGCGCTCGCACCGCCTTGGCGGGGGAGGAGAAGGAATTGCCGGTTGTCGAGCGACCGGCACCGCCGCCCGTCAAGCCGTTCTTCGTGATGAACCCGAACTCCGGTGGTGGCAAGGTCGAGAAGTTCGACTTGAAACGCAAGGCCGAGGAACTGGGGGCCACGGTCGCACTGCTCGAGGGGCCCGAGAAGATCGACGTGACGGCCTTGGCCAGGCAGGCGGTCGCGGACGGCGCCGACCTACTCGGTGTTGCCGGTGGCGACGGAACACAGGCACTGGTTGCTGCTGTCGCGGCCGAACACGACCTGCCCTTCCTCGTCGTCAGCGCGGGAACGCGCAACCACTTCGCCGCGGATCTGGGGCTCGATCTCGAGGATCCATCTCGGTGCCTCGACGCGCTCGTCGACGGCGTCGAGGTCACGGTGGATCTGGGAAATGTCGGCGGTCGAACTTTCGTCAACAACGCATCGTTCGGGGCGTACGCCGAGGTAGTCCAGAGTCCGGAGTACCGCGATGCCAAGACCAGCACCTTCTTGCAGATGCTCCCGGATCTCCTCGCCGGACGTGCCGGAGCGGTGCTGACCGCGCGCTCCCCGAGCGTGTCCGCGGTGGGTCCACAGGCTGTGCTGGTCAGCAACGGCCCGTACGAGATGAACGACCTGGCGGGGCTCGGTCATCGGCCGCGATTGGACAGGGGCACTCTCGGAATCGTCGCGATCTCCGTCAGCAGTGCCCGTCAGGCCATCGGGTTGCTCCATCGGGCGCATCAACACGGTCTGGCTCAGGGCACCGGATTCGAGGTGATCGTCGACGCCGACACCGACGAGATTCCGGTCGGCGTCGACGGCGAGGCGCTGGTGATGCCAACTCCGGTCAGATGCACGGTCAGTCCGCAGGCGCTGAGGGTCAGAGTCCCCCGAGATCGACCGGGTATCCGTCGCCCCCGGCACGCCTGGGATCTGGTCCGGTTGCGAGAGTTGGCGAAGTTCAGGAGATCCGGCGCATGACCTGACCGACGGCCAGAACTCCCTGTGGATCATGCGTGTCCGCCAAAGCGCTCAGCCAGTGAGCGGTGTCCTCGTCGTAGGTGCGGGCGATCTTCTCCGGGTCGACGCTCGGCGCGAAGTTGGGCAGTGCATGCCCGTTCGTCCATGGCGCCATCGTTCGTCCGAGAGTCTCGGCGTGCGGGACTACCGCGTCGACCATCGGTGGGGCAAGAACTCCGACGGTGAACAGCGAGAAGGCAGCGTCACGATGGCAGAAGGCGCTGCGGTGCTCAGGTTCCAGTGCGAGGGCGCCCCCGAGGAGACGTAATTCGACGACGGTTTGGGGTGAACCGGATCCGGGGCCGGCAGCGGCGAGCAGTGCGTCGACGGCCTCGTGTGACAGCTCGTTGGTCAATGCCGTGGATTCGTGCGTCGGCATCGGGTCGACGGGATCGGCGTGCACTGCCCCGAGGGCGGCATAAGGCAGCACACCGACTGCGTCGATCAAGGGTGTTGCGATTGAACGGATTCGGTCGATCAGTGACTTGGCATCGGATTCCTCGGCAAGACTTGCGAATCTGACCGCGACGGTGAGCCTGCCGGCCAGCAGTGGCGGAACCTGTGGAAGGGGTGGAAGTTGCAGAAAGGCAAGAGAGGTCGAGCTGTGCTCAGGCAGGTCGGCGCCCCAGTCCAGCCAGGCGTGCGCGACCGCACTTGCATCTGCGCCGTCGAAATAGAGTGCACCGCCGTAGAAGTGGGTGACCGGTAGTAGGTCGATCTCGATGGCTGTGACAATGCCCAGTGTGGCCTTGCCGCCGCGCAGTCCCCAGAACAATTCGGCATGTTCGTCGGGGGTGACATGAATGAGTTCGCCACTGCCGGTGACGATGTCGAACGAACGAACGTGATCCGACGACAGCCCGTACGTGCGCACCAACGGGCCGATGCCGGCGCCGGTGAGGAAGCCGGCGACTCCGACAGTGGGTGAAGAACCTGCCAGTGGCGCCAAGCCGTGGGGTGCGGCAGCGTCGATGACGTCCTGCCAGATCAAGCCCGCGCCGATTCGGGCAGTGCGGTTTTCGGGGTCGACGACGCACTCCGTGAGCCTGCCGGTGTGGACGAGGAGAACGTCACTGCCGAGAGGGACCGCGCCGTGGCCGGTGCGCTGAACACCGACGCGCAGACCCAACTTCGCCGCGAATCGCACCGTTGCGGCAATGTCTTGCGCGCTCTCGACTGCCACCACAGCGCCAGGCGCGACGGGAACCGCTGCATTCCACGGAATCGCCAACTCGTATCCCGTTTCGCCAGGCAGGGAAACGGAGCCGGTCACCTCTGCGCGCAGTGATTCGACCGCGGCGTCGAGCGTGGGGGTTTGAAGGTTCATGGTCTTCCTTTCCTCATCCGTCTTTCGGTCAAGGGAAGGATGTCCGAACAGGCTTGGGTGGTTCTTGACGTATGTATCCCAAGCGGATCCAAGTTTTATCCAAGCGCATTCTCGCAGTTCAGGGCCATGTCGATCGCGCTCGTTCAGCTACGCCCCGCATGCCGAGTGTCTCCGATTCGGCCGCCACTTCCGTCAGCTCCCGTTCACGTTCGGCGGACGGCTCTCGAAGCAGCGCCCGAAGCAGTCGACAGCGCAGCAGTGTTGGTGCTCCACCGGAGCCAGTTGCGATCTTCTCGGCCTGATCCAGGAGAGTCGATGCCTGCTCGACGTGACCGAGAAGCGCGTGCAGCCGAGCGGAGGCTTCGGCGACCGAGCCCAGTTCACCGACATGGCCCACCGTTGCGATGCAGCCGGTGTGTGGCGAGAGAAGTTCGATGAAGGTGTCGGCGTATTCGACCAGTTCCAGATCTGCCACGACGCGTGCAAGTAGTGTCTGGTGTCCCAATGTCGTCCACGTCTGTGGCCCGCGATTGATCAGCCACTTCTTGATGCCGTCGGAAGTGGCCTCGCGCTCGCCTCGGGCGGCGTCGATGGCGATGGTCCACGAATCAGGTTCCACGACACCGGGATCAGATTCGGCCAACGCACCTCGCTCCCATTCCAGAGTGTTGAACGCCAGATCTGCGCTGCCAGCCGTGTACAACTCCGTTTGCAGATGGATCTGCCTGGCCGTCTCGTACTGCCGGCGGGCTTGCGCGAAGTCTCCGTACCATTCGGCGAGAGTTGCTTCCATCCAGCGTAATTGGACCCGAACCACCGGGAGTCTCAGTAGCTCGCAGCCGATGATCCCCTGCCTGACGTGTTTGACGGCAGCATCGACATTGGCCAGATTCATCTCCGTCATGCTCGCGACGGCGTGTGCGACGACGCTGTCGACACGCGATTGTTGGTGCGGCAGTTCGAAAAGCTCGCGCAGTAGGCGCATGGACTCCGCGCTGTGCACCGCGACTCCGGAGAAAAGCAGAATCCGTCCGAGCAGCGCGTCCGCGATCACATCCGGATCGTCGAGTTCGCGGGCGATGTCGAGAGCACGGGCGCTCCATCGATTCGGGATCTCGGCTTCGGGGTGGTAGCAACTTCCCACCGCCAGCGCAGCAAGAACCCGTGCGTGAGCTGACCTGTCGTTCTCGACCAAGGGCTCGACCGCCGCGAGCCGTTCGAGCAGTGGTCCCGGATCGGTACCGTAGGAAACCCACGGCCACGCACCGGCGGCCCGAAGTAATGCGCCTGCCAATCGTCCGACGGCGGAGGTTCGCCCCTCCCGAACAGCCTCGAGGAGACCGGCATTGACGACGTCGAGAACTGTCTGCCCTCGACCTGCGCGGGCGAGGGCCTCGACTCTGGCCACCAGCAGGTCGTCCCGATCGTCAGCGGATTGCTGGGACACCGGAAGTAAGTCGAACGCGCGGACAGCTGCCTCCCACCACTCGGCCGCGGTCTCCGAACTCCACCGATCGGTCGCATCCTGAGCTGCAGCCGTGCATGCCTCCAGAACGACGAGTGGATCGACCAGGGGAAGTGCCGACATCAGATGTTGCGCGCGGCGGCTCAGCCGGTCCGGATCGGAGGAATTTTCGAGCACTTCGGCAACTCGGGCATGTATCCGCTGGCGACGAAGCGTGGGTATCGCTTCGAGGACTTCGTCTCGGAGAAGGCCGTGAGCAAAGACGTAACCGCCGTTTGCCGAATCCGCGACGATGATTCGTTCATCAGCAGCCGCGTCGAGATGGTCGGCGAGAGTGTCGACGTCGAGACGGGTGGCTGCGGCCAGCGTGTACACCTCGATGGCGTCGCCGATAACTGCGGCAACCCGAAGAGCGTGCAACACTGCCGGTTCCACTGCGGCAAGCCGTCGACCGAGGACAGATCGAACGGCGACGGGGATGCCGTCGCCCAGTCGCTCGTTCCGGGGAAGCCTGGCGTACTCCGAGACGAACAGCGGGTTGCCGCCGGTTCGTTCCGCCAGGGTTCGCGCCTCCGCGTCGTCGAGCCAGTCCCCGGAGACGCACCTTGCGAGTGTTGCAACCTCGCCCTGCGCGAGCGCCGGCACAATCATGGTTCGGTTTCCTTCGCCGTGGAGTACGGCTTCTTCGAACTTGCGCACTGCCGGCCCGACTTCCGAGTCTCGGAGCGTCGACACGAACCAGACTCTGGCACTGGTCATTGCGCCGACCAGGTAGGTCAGGCAACGAAGGGACGTGGGATCGGCCCATTGAATGTCGTCGATGACGACGGTCAACAGTGCATCTTTCGCCGCAGCTTCGATGGTGGTGCGAACCCGTTCGTAGACGGCAAATCTCGCTTCGTCCGGATCGATGTCCGTCGGCGGCGTCAGTACGAAATCGGCGTCGGCTCCGAGTTCCCGAACCAGTCGGCGGATCGGCCACCACGGCGGCGTTCCGTCGTCCTCCGGGCAACGTGCCCAGACGGTGGCTCCTCGAATGGACGTTGTTCTCGACGAACACTCCTCGGCGAATCGTGTCTTGCCGATGCCGGCGGGGCCGGTCAAGATCAACCAGCGAGGTGAGCCACGGCGAACGTCGTCGAGCATCTTGTCGGCGACAATCGTCTGAGCGTCGCGCCCGACGAACAAGCGTGAGGAATCCGTCTCGGGCATCGCTGCTACGGCTGGGGGAGAAGCCGGGACCGACACTTGTTCGGCCCCCGTCCATCCCGGAGTGCGCGGCCAGGCGGCCAGGCCGGGTTCGTGGCGCAGGATCGCGCCTTGCAATGCTGTCAGCTCCCCGCCGGGCTCCAGTCCCAGCTCGGCGTCGAGCCGAGACGCGTGTAATCGAAACTGTTCCAAGGCTTCCGGTGACCTGCCCGCCCGATGCAGGGCAACCATTCGCAGCCAGCAGGTCCGGTCGCGGAACGGGTACTCGCCACAGAGTTGAGCAGCTTCGACCAGCGCGGGTGCCAGGCGCCCCAGAGCCAGAAGCGCCGTTATCCGGGTCTCCCGGCACTCGGTCCGCACTTCCTCGAAGGCTGCGGCTTCCACCTCCACCCAGTGCGCGTCGTTCAGGTCGTCCAGAAGCTGCCCCCGGACCGAGGCGAGGGCACGGTCAGCGGTCGTCAAAGCCTCCTGCCACCGTTCGTTCTCAGCGTGTTGTCGCGCCGTTTCGGCGTCGTCGAGAAACACCGACAGATCGACGTCTGCCGGAGCGACCTCGAGGACATAGCCCGGCGATTGACGCACTATCGGTGACGCCGTACCGGTTTCGACGCGTAGCGCTCGGCGCAGGTTGGAGATATACGCCTGGATGCTTGCCATCGCACTCGCCGGTGCGTCGTCGTGCCAGAGAGCATCGATCAGCCGGTCGGTGGAGACGACGCGACCACGGTTGAGCAGTAGAACGGCAAGGACCGTTCGTTGTTTTCGAGGGCCCAGATCGATCACGTCGCTCGTCGCCGGACCCCGTGCGACCTCCAACGGCCCGAGCAGTCGATAGATCATCCGTTTCCCCTCGTACCTGCGGACGCAGGACGGTTCGATTCTAAGGAGCGAAATTCATACATGCAGGACAAAACGGTCAACTAGTTCTCGTCAACATCTGCTCGGATTCCTCGGAAAGAGTCTGGTTGACGCTGGTAGTGCGCAGCGTCGCCGCACAGACCAACGCACCGAGAGCTGCGATGAAGGCTGCGACAAACAGAGCCAACCGAAGTCCACCGACAAAGTCGTCCGGTGGTCCGCCGGGCAGCATCGACTGCGCCGGAAGGAAGGCGCCGAGCACGGCAACCCCGACTGCGATGCCGGTCTGCCGGAACGCGTCGTTGATCCCTGCGGCCAATCCGGAATGGTTCGAAGTGCTTTCGCCCAGAACCAACCCACTCATGACGGGGTTGAACACCCCGGCCCCCACGCACGCGACAACAAATCCGGGAAGTATCGCGTACGGCGAACTGGTCACGTCGACGACGGTCATCATGACCAGCCCCACCGAGACGAGTAGAAGCGAGCACGTCAACGAGACCGAGACGGGGATGCGCCCGTCCAATTTCGCGGTGGCGCCCGCGACGACGAACATCGCTATCGTCGCCGGTAGATACACCAGGCCGGCGTCCACGGGAGACAGATGCAGCACGTTCTGCAGGTAGATGGTCGTGTAGACGAACACCGCGAACAGGGAGGCGGAGATCGAGAACGCTGCGATCTGCGCTCCGGCGAAGGCCCGATTGGCGAGCAGATGCGGGGGCAGCATGGGCTCGGTGGTACGAAGCTCGTGCAGGGAGAAACCGATCATGGCGGCCGCGGCGATCACCGCGGCGATCATCGGCTGCGGCTCGAACCACCCATCCTCGTTACCGCGTAACAAACCGAACACCAGAGCTGCCAGGCCGGTGGACACCAGAATCTGCCCGGGCACGTCCGCGCCGCGAGGTCGAGGATCGCGTGACTCGGGAACCCACCGCACCGTCATCGCCAGTGTGATCAACCCGATCGGAACGTTGATCAAAAAGATTGCGCGCCAATCCAACAACTCGGTGAGCAACCCGCCCACCAGTGGGCCGACGGCAAACGCGCCCCCGATCGTGGCGCCGTATGCAGCCAGAGCAGTCGCGCGCTGGGGACCCTTCTCGAACACGTCCGCCAGCAAGGCAAGTGAGCAGGCGAAGAGTACGGCACCGCCGATACCCTGAGCGGCCCGCGCGAGGTCGAGCACCCAGATGTTCGGCGCCAGAGCGCAGAACAGAGATGCCGTGGTGAACCACAGGATGCCGATGATGAAAACATGGCGTCGACCCCGTCGGTCTGCCCACGATCCGGCGCTGAGAACGACCGTCGCCAATGCCAGCGTGTACGCGTCGATCACCCATTGCAGGGCGCTGACTCCGGTATCGAGATCGGATGCGATCGACGGCAGGGCGGTGTTGACGACGGCGATGTCGAGCATGAGCATTGCGGTGCTCACGCATACTGCCAGCAGAGTGGCTCGTCTTACTGCGGTGTTCTTCGGGGTGATCGGTGCGGTCATGGCCCGTCCTGATGGTCGAAGGGGTGTGGACTCGGAACACCCTGCGCCCCGACGCTTGGGACATATCGGGCGAAATGCTTGGAACCCGCATGGTTGATAACTGCCGTGTTACTCGGAATCCGTCACCACCTGCTCGGTCGAATACGCACTCTCCCAACGGTTAATCTCTGGTCATGGAGACCAGCCAGTGGGTGCGACGGGTGTTGGTGGTGGAAGACCAACCACTGATGCGTGCGCTCGTCGGTGACACGCTCACACACGCCGGGTTCGTGGTCCATACGGCCGGATCGGCGGTCGAAGCGCTCACGGAGTTCGACGGATTCGATCCTGACCTCTTGGTCACGGACATCGACCTTGGCGTGCGGCCGAACGGCGTCGATCTCGCGAACATCGTCACCGTGAAGGCTCCGCATTGCGCGATCGTGTTCCTGACGAACTACCCCAACGCATCGACAGCGCCAGGTTCTGCGGGTGTGCCGCCGAAATCCCTGTTCGTGGACAAGGCGGCTGTCCAGTCGGCGGATCAGTTGATCGGCGTAGTGGAGGCCGCGTTGACGGAAACCGAGCCACCGGCGCTCGGGAGTGATCCGGACTCCGCCTTGTCGAGCCTCACCAGATCACAGCTCGATCTTCTGCGTTACATCTCGCTCGGGTGGTCGAACAGCGCAATCGCAGCGCATCGTGGGTCCTCGATCCGAGGTGTGGAGAAGCTCATCGCGCGCACTCTCGAGAGCCTGGGATTGACGCACGATTCGTCCACCAATCCGCGAGTGCTTGCTGCGAGTATCTTCATCCGCCATTTCGGTGTGCCCGAAGTGACCGACTCGGTGTGAACCCGCGCGAGTGGTGGCTTCGACTCGGTGATCGGAACATCGTCACCAAGTGGTCCTGGATTCTGACGCTGCCGTTCGCGGTGACCGTGATGGCCAACTACTACCTGTGTACCGGGGTGCGCGAAGTAGGCGTGATGGCAGTCGGCGCCTTCGCGACCCACTGCGTTGTCGGGGTGATGCTGCTGATGGCGAGGGCTGTTCTTGCAGCACACCGATCGCAGCTCGCAGCCCTGGCCCTGTTCGCAGTGATCGGCGCGATCCGCCCGTTCGTCCTCGACGCGATCACCCGCGCGCTCGAACTCCCCGTCGACCCCAGACCGATGCTCGTCCGGGTGGCACTCAACGTCGCGTGCAGCGTTGTCTTCTTGTCGTTGACCGCCGTACTGGTAAGCGCTCTCCGTGACCGCCTCGCGCTGCAACGGAGTTTGAAGGTTGCCGGGGCCGCCGTCCAACTCCAACAGACCCGGGATCGATTCCGCCTCGGCCAAACCCGTGCGCAGTGTCGGCGAGAGCTCGAGCGCAGTATCGAGACGGTCATGCACGCGGTTGCTGAAACGGAACTCGAGGGAGTGCGAGGAGCAGCTCTCTTGAAGCGAATCTCCGACGACGTGGTTCGCCCGATGAGTCATCGACTGTTCCGGGAGATTCCCCCGATCGAATCACCGACGCCGACTGTGCGGCTGACGGCGAGAGATCGACTGATCGGCGTCGTACGCAGCGTTGAACCGGCGCCACTGTACGTACCGGTGTTCGCGTACACGGCACTGGTGACCGTCTACCTGCTCACGACTTACGGCGTGACGTTCACGGCGGTCCAGCTCGGCGTCGGTTTCTGGCTCTTCGTCGGTGGCAATGCGTGCGCTCGCCGAGTTGTCAGCAGCGGAGACGGCCCTCTGAGACGGATCGCGACTCTTTCTGCGGTGTACTGCTCGAGTGCGTTGATCAGCAGTACCGCGACGTGGCTGCTCCTGACGGTGTTCGGCCGTACCCCGACTTTCTATCTCTCGTCGATGGCCGTCTACCCGTTGGTTGCGCTGTCCGTCTGTCTGATCAGGGCTGCGGATACGCAGCGTCAGGACGAGGAGCGTCAACTCCGCAGCGCCCTGAGCCGGCAAGCGCTCGATGCAGCTCGTATCCATGCCGAGCTCATGCACACCCGACGCGGACTGGCCAGGTTGTTGCACTCGTCGGTGCAGGGCGAACTCGTAGCGGCCGCATGGTCTTCGGGCGCCGTTGCCGGTCGCCCAGTCGATGTTGCGGCAACCATTGCCCACATTCTCGACGGCTTGGAAAGCGACCTGTCTGCGTCATCCGATCAGCCGGCTGACTCCGATGCCCGAAAGCGTATCGATGATCTTGTCACGGTGTGGCGCTACGCAATTCCGGTCGTCAGTCACGTCGACGACGAAGTCTGGGCGGTGATCGGTTCCGGCTCCGCTCGGCTCGACAGCGTGGTGGAGATCCTGTCGGAGGGACTGACCAACGCCGTGAAACACGGTGCAGGAGGGCCCGTCTTCCTCGAGGTGACACTCGCCGATGCTCGGGCGGTAGTAGTGCGGATCAGTTCGCCGGGTCGGATGCCGGTGGCACGGGACTCAGGGATCGGGCTTGAATCGCTCGCCGGTACGGTAACGTCCCTCGAACTTGTCGAAGAGGAAGACCGTGTGGTCCTCACAGCCGTGCTTCTGTGACACCGTGAGTGGCGATGTCGTGGAGGCCGAACGTTTCGCCAATGGCCGGATTGGCCGCTTGTACGGTCGCAGAAATGGAATCGATTACTGCGCAGCTCATCCCACTCGCCACCGGCGTCGTCATCAGCCCGATTCCTCTGGTTGCGATCATCGCGATCCTGCTGTCCACTCGGGCGAAGGCAAATGCATTCGCGTACACCGCGAGCATCGTGCTGGCCGCGGCAGCGATTACAGCAGCGACGGCACTCTCGACCACCGGAGTGGAATCGAAGTCCAGTGGCAGCGCGCATACCGTCCAGACGGTGTTCGCCGTCGTGTTCACTGTCGGTTTTCTGGCGCTCGCGTACTCGAGTTGGCGTGGCCGTCCGAAAGACGATGCCGAGCCGGCGATGCCGTCGTGGCTGGCACAGATCGACTCGATGCAACCGGCCAAAGCTGCGGTTCTGGGACTGTTGTTGACCGTACCCAACGCGAAGAACCTGCCGCTCGAACTCAAGGCAGGTTCGATCATCGGTGGCGGGCACCTCGGCTGGGTATCAGTGGTCGCGTACTCCGTTCTGTTCGCGGTAGCGGCGTCCATCGCTTTGATCGTGCTGTCAGCATTGGCTGCCGTGCCCTCGGCGAAGGTGACCGATGCACTGAGCGCCACCAAAAGCACTCTGATCCGCCACAATGCAGCAATCATGACCGTTTTGTTCCTGATGCTGGCAGCATTGGAACTCTCGCACGTTGTCGAAGCCCTGTCGAAGTAGCAACTTGTTTTCGAGGAGAAATCGAATGACGATCACACCCAGCGAAGCGCCGGTAGTCGAGACAACGTACGGGCCGGTTCGAGGATCGACGGAAGGCTCGGTGTCGAGTTGGAAGGGGATTCGTTACGCGGCACCTCCGGTCGGTCCGCTGCGATTTCGCGCGCCGGTTCCGCCGAAGCCATGGACCGAGGTCCAGGACGCAACAGAATTCGGGCCGTGTGAGCCGCAAAGTCGACTCGCGATGATCCCGCTCGGTGAGAACGTTCCGATGGACGAAGACTGCCTGTTCCTCAACGTGTGGGCACCGGGCCCCGTCGGTTCTGATGCGCCGGGTAAACCGGTGATGGTCTGGATTCACGGCGGAGCGTATTTCCGCGGAGCGTCCAGCCAACCACTTTTCGACGCAACCACATTGGCTGAGAACGGCGACGTTGTCGTCGTCTCGATCAACTACCGCATCGGTGTGTTCGGCTTCGTCGATTTCTCGTCCTTCAATTCGAGTGAACATACCTTCGAGCCCAATGTCGCTCTCCGCGACATGATTGCAGCGCTGCAATGGGTTCAAGGCAACATCGCGGCTTTCGGTGGCGATCCCGACAAAGTGACGTTGTTCGGCGAGTCGGCAGGTGGCGGCGCGGTGACGACGCTGATGACCGTCCCGTCCGCTCGCGGCCTGTTTCATCGCGCTATTGCCGAAAGTTCGCCCGCCACTTCGGTGTACGGTAGTGAACGTGGTGAGATCGTCGCGAAGCTGTTTCTCGAGATCTTCAGCGGCGGAATCGATCTGGGTCTGTTGCGGTCCACGTCTGCCGAAGACTTGATCGGGCCGTCAGACGAACTGTTTGCTCGCGTCCCCCAGGAGACGCCTGGCACTTTGGCGTTCGCGCCGATCGTCGACGGTGATCTGCTCCCTGACTACCCGGTGCGCGCGTTCCGTCACGGCAATGCACACCCGATTCCGCTGATCATCGGAACCAACAAGGACGAATCTTCGCTCTTCCGGATGATGAAGTCGCCGTTGATGCCGATCGATCCCGTCGTGATCACGTCGATGTTCGCGGAGATCGCCGACGAGCATCCAGGACTCGAGCTACCGGATCATTCTCAAATCGAAGGCGCGTATTCGGGACTGTCCAAGCTGGGCGCCGGTCTCGGTTTGACCCGTGATTTCGGATTCCGGCTGCCTACGTTGTGGATCGCCGAGGCGCACAGCAAGGTTGCGCCGACGTGGTTGTATCGCTTCGACTACGCGCCGCCGATGCTCAAGGCGCTGAAGATCGGTGCGACCCACGGCACCGAACTTGCCTACGTCTTCGGCAACATCAACCACGGGGCACGAGACATTACCTACAAGTTGGGTGGCTTGAGCGCGGCGCGTCATGTCTCTGAGCGCATGCAGGCGAGGTGGTTGGACTTTGCCAGAGCTGCAGGCGATTACGACGCCGGGGACGATCGCGAACTGGGTGCGGACCCGGGGTGGCCCACTTACGACACCGACACACGCTCGACACTGTTGATCGACAAACGCGATGCCGTCGTCGCTGATCTCGACCGCGAGATCCGGGAGGCGTGGGGTGAGACGGTGATTGCATTCACCTGACGGTTCAGCCCTGCTCCAATTCGGCCAGGTAGTGCGAGACGGGTCCCACGGTGAGCATTCCGCTTCCGGCGCCGGCTATTTCGGCGGCGGCAGGTAGGAGCGCCGCTCGCGCACGCTCCTTGACTCGACGGTCGCCGACTGCAGTCGCCGCTGCGGCAGTCAAGCACCACAGTGCCTCGGAGAGTAGGTCTTCGGGCGGGTCCGGCAATGCCTCGACGGCCTTCGCTGCTTCGTTCGTCTGCCCCTGTGCGATGAGCAGGTGTGGCCGGGCCCAGGGTTCGTAGGGGCCCCACTGCGTGGTCGGGTCGAAAATCGCCGGCAGTCCCCGCCATACGCGGAGGGCGAGAATTGCGAGAGGGAGTATGCCGTCCGCGAGACCCGGCATGCCGGCATCGGAAAGATTGACCGCCGCAGCTTCGTACAGCTTCTCGCAGTGCGCGGCCTCCGCGCCGGCAGCGGCAGTACGCATAGCGCGAAACCAGGTGGTGAACACCGCTGCCAACGGGCGTTCGTGACGTCCGGCCAATCGATCAACCGTCTCGGAATGTAGCTCGGCTGCATCGAATTGCCCAAGGGCGCTGAGGGCTTGCATGCGGATCAGATGGCCGAGGATCTCGAAGGTAGCCAGGCCGTGTCGAAAGGCGAGGTCGACCAGTTCACGGCCGATGTCGTCGCGCTCGGAGGCCAGACCGTTAGTCCAGAACGTCTGCATGAACAATCCGTTCAGAGCGAAGGCCAGGAGCCCTGGATCGTCGAGAGCGCGACCGATCTGTACTGCGGCACGGGCACATTCGAGACCGTGATGACCGGGCAGTCCGCGCGATTCGAGTGCGATTGTCGCCAACAGTCTCGCCCGAGCGGGTTCGTTGCCGCCCGGAAGTCGATCGAGAGTGCGCTGAGCGGCCTCGACGATCTGCGTAGCCTGCCGAGGATCGTCGGATCGCGTCCAGATCCCGGGCACGTCGTAATTGCCGATGATCCGCGCGGTGAGTTCGACGTCGTCCAATTGTTCAGCGGCGCCGATGATTGTCAGTCGTTGGTTTCGGGCAGTCTCGAGTCCGCTTCCGCCCGCAACTGCCAAACTTCGGAGGAGGCCGACGGTTGACTCCAATCTCGATTTCGATCCTGCCGCTACGGTCCGGTCGTACGCTGCCGAAACCTGACTGAAGATCTGTTCTGCCCCTGCAGGATCCAGGCGGGTTTCCCGGCGGAGAATGTCGGACTCGAGGTCGTTCAGTCGTGGACCAGGGTCGATGCCCAACTCTTCGGCGAGTAACTTCCGTGCGCGACGTAGGACTGCCAGAGCATCGCCTTGACGATCGGACCGGTACAGCGCCAGAGCGAGTAGTCGCCAACCCTCCTCGCGCCAAGGGTGTTCCGTCACGTGGGCATCCAGATCGGGAATCGCTTCGGCAGCTCGCCCGAGATCGAGCTGCGCGGATGCCAAGCGTTCGACGGCAGTCAGACGCAGTTCCTCCAAGCGCGATCGCTCCGTTCGGGCCCAAGGCTCGTCGGCGAACTCCGCGTAGGCCGGCCCTCTCCACAGTTGCAGCGCGGTTCGGAGCAGTTCGAGTGATTGCGCCGGCGTCGAATCTGCGGCTTCTCGCACCAGACTTTCGAATTCCCAAGCGTCGACCGCGTCGGGTGCTGCATGAAAGGCGTAACCGGGCCCTTCGGTGACAATGACTTTCGGCTTCTTTCGCGGCGCGCGATCCGGTTCGAGCGCACGCCTCAAAGCGGAAACGAACGTACGTATTGCGCTGGTAGCGCCGGACGGAGGATCGACCCAGAGGTCGTCGACAATCACGTCCACGGGAACAACACGTCCGCGGGCGACGACGAGACGAGCGAGGACCGCTCGGTGTCGTGGACCCTTCAGATCGATCTGGTGTGAAGACTCGTTCCACGCGACCACGGGTCCGAGCACTCCGAAAGCCGGGGCTTCAAATGTGTGGTCTCGCATTTCCCCACGCTATCGCGCTCATCGAATGCTCATCGACTGCGGCGAAGCTGATTGCCATCACCCCGACCTGCCATCACCCCGACCTGCCATCACCCCGACTAACGAGAGCGATCGATGACTATCACCATTCCAGGCTTCGACTACCAGCAGATTTCCACAGCAGACGGAGTGCGGCTCAACGTCGCGGTCGGCGGAAGCGGAACACCACTCGTCCTTCTGCACGGCTTCCCTCAGACTCACCTCATGTGGCGTCACGTAGCCACTGCCTTGGCGTCGGATCACACCGTCATCTGCCCGGATCTCCGCGGATACGGAGCCAGCGACAAACCGGTCGAGGAAAACCCGGACACCTACTCCAAACGAACAATGGCTGCCGACATCGTCGAGGTGGCGAGGAAATTGGGACACGAGAAGTTCGCCCTCGTCGGCCACGATCGTGGCGCACTGGTTGCCGTCAGAGCGGGGCTGGATCATCCGGATGTGATCACGCAACTCGGCTCGCTGGACGTGCTCCCCACCCTGGATATGTGGGACATCCTGCATGGATCGAATGCTGCTGTGGCGTTCCATCTCTATCTCATGGCTCAGCCACCTGGTCTTCCCGAGCAGATGATCAGCGCCAGCGCCGACGCGTTCTTCGAGTATTTTCTCGACGTGTGGACGCAGAACCGCGAAGCGATTCCGGTAGACGTGCGGGCGGAATACCTGCGCGCCTCACGGGAGGCGGTGCCGTCGATCGTTGCCGATTACCGGGCGTCGGCAGGCATCGACATCGAACACGATCAGTCCGATCGGGAGGCGGGCAACCAACTGCACATGCCCGTCACGGTCATTCAGCAGGACTGGGGCGCGATGCTCGGCTACGACGCCGAGGCCCTGTGGAAAGCATGGGCGCCCGATCTCGAGCACCGCACGCTGTCCGCAGGTCACTTCATGGCAGAAGAGGCGCCTGCCGAAGTGGTCGAGGCGATCCGGACCCTACTCGAGAGGTAGTTTTGACGCTTCTCGGCTGTCGAGGTACTGGCGAGCGCATCACGTGCGTCGCGAATGGACGAGGGGGATCGATGGGTTTCTCGCTGCACTTCATGCGGGTGACGAAGGACGTGCAACTCGATGTTGATCGGGCGGCGGTCGCCGCTTTCCTCGATCAGCACGGGCTGCGCGTGGTCGAGAGCCCGTACGGAGGCGAGATCGTCGACCGTGACGACAGGGCATTGACGATCGACGGGGCCTTCTCCGACCTTCATCTCGACTCGCTCGAGCAGAGCGATCCACTCAGTGGTGGAATCTTCCACGCGACGCTGTCGCCTGCCGAGTGCGCGTTCGTCTACGACCTCTGCGCGGCGGCTGGGTTCCTGATCGTCAACCCTCAGGGTGACCCGACGTTTCTCGTTCCCCAGCGCAATCACGAGCCCGACGACGTTTCCGAGTTGGAGGACGTCGTCTGGGTCGACAGCGCCGAGGAACTGGCGCGGGCGCTCACCGGTGGTTTCCAAGCGTTCCGCGAGTTTCGGGACCGCGTGACAGGACGAGCCGCCGGTGCCGAATGATCGGGGCCCCGTCGGGTCGACGAAGGTCGGGTTCTACCGCTTGACCCCGGCCGCCAAGTCGTCGACGAGAACCTTGGCGGTCAAGGCGTATCCCGCGGCCTTGTAGTAGTCGAAGGGAATCACTCGACCAGCCTGCGCGGCGGGCAGACGCTGCCACGTCGGCGAGGTGTACACGCTGCCGGAGGCGCTGCGATCCAAGGCGAAGATGACGTCGGCTTCTTCGAGACGGTTGAACTGCTCCGATCCGAGCATCACGCGAAGGTCGGGGCCTTCACGGAGCACCTCGAATCCCAGGTCCTCGGCGACGGCGGTGCGGAAATCGTTCTGGAACCACGCGATCTGATCCTCCGCGGCGGCGACGAAGGCAACCTTCTTGCCGGCCATCAGCGGTTCGACGGTCGGGCGGACCTGAGCTACATGGGCGTCGTACTCGGCGAGTACTTCTTCGGCGCGATCGCTGCGCCCGATGCCGGTGAGGAAGTCCGACATGACCTTCCGCCACTCCGGGGTGAAGTCCTTGCCGACGGGCAGGACCGGTGCGATCTGCTGCATCCGGTCGTTGCCGTACGACCCGGTGTCCCACCAGCCGGCGCTGAGGACGAGAAGGTCGGCGCCGAGAGTCGAGATGTATTCGAAGTTGGGATCGGAAGCACCTTCGGCGAAGATCTCGACACCCGTGGCATCCGGGACCTCACGGCGTAGGTGTTCGGCTGCGCCGGTCGGGTAGGCGGTCACCGGGTATCCGGCGAGGATCGACAATTCGAGGCCGTCCCGCGGGTCGAGGGCAACGACGTTCTGCGGGTCCGTCGGAATGATCAGCTTCTCGTCGCCGCGCGTGAACTCGAAGGTCTCCGCGTTCTCGGGCGTCGAACTTTCCGTGCTGCCGCAGGCGGCGAGAAACGCGGCCGCAGCGACGCCCGCGCCGACGCCGAAGAAACCGCGTCGCGTCAGGTTGTCCACGATCGCCCAGTAGTCGCGATCGGTCGTGGAGGGAGAAAGGAGTCGAGTCATGCTTGTTAGGTTAGCCTTAGGGGCTGTCTTCGGGAATGCTGAAACAGCTCCCGCGAACGCCAAGAAATACGGCGAACACGCCAGCACAGAGAGTGTTGTCCGCGTCACCGGCAGGTCTGATTCACAACCCACTTTCGACCTCTGACGTGCATGACGTCACAACCGGCCGCCTCCTCGATCGCGATTTGGCCCTGATCGCGCCGACTATGCTGAGTTGACCAGCAGTACGATTTCGGAGGTTGCAATGCAGATCACCAGCGTCGGCCACGCAGGATTTCACATCCAGACCGAGGCCGGATCCATCCTGTGTGATCCATGGGTGACCCCGACGTATTTTGCGTCCTGGGTGCCGTTCCCCGACAACACAGAGTTGGACTGGGACGCGCTGGGCAATTGCGACTACCTCTACGTCTCGCACCTGCACAAGGACCACTTCGATCCGAAGAATCTGATCGCGCACGTCAACAAGGACGCCACAGTCCTGCTCCCCGATTACCCGGTGCCGGACCTCAAGCGTGAACTCGAGAAGCTCGGCTTCCACAAGTTCTTCGAGACGGAAGACTCCGTCAAGCACACCGTCAGCGGTCCCAAGGGCGATCTCGACATCATGATCATCGCTCTGCGCGCTCCCGCGGACGGTCCGATCGGTGACTCGGGCCTCGTCGTCTCGGACGGGGAAACCACCTGTTTCAACATGAACGACGCCAGGCCCGTCGATCTGGACCCGCTGACCGACGCCTTCGGGAAGGTCGACATCCATCTGCTGCAGTACTCGGGCGCGATCTGGTACCCGATGGTCTACGACATCCCGAAGGGCACCAAGCGCAACTTCGGCAAGCAGAAGCGTCAGCGCGGCATGGACCGCTGCCGCAACTACATCTCCCAGGTCGACGCTGCCTGGGTTGTCCCGTCGGCCGGCCCGCCGGTCTTCCTCGACGACGACCTGCGTTACCTCAACGACGATCACGGCGACGAGGGAAACATCTTCCCCGACCAGATCACGTTCCTCGAGCAGATGCGCATCAACGGCAACGATCGTGGTCTGCTGATGATCCCCGGCTCGGCCGTCGAACTTCGCGGAAGCGAGAAGGTCGCGCTGACGCATCCCATCCCGGACGCAGACGTCGACAAGATCTTCTCCAACAAGGCCGAGTACATCGAGAAGATGGCGCAGAAGATGGCACCGGTCATCGCCGCGCAGAAGGCCACGTGGGCTCCGGCCGAAGGCGAGCCGCTGCTCGACGGTCTCAAGGCCAAGTTCGAGCCGATCATGGCTCAGTCCGATCTGATCTGCGACGGAATCGGCTACCCCGTCGGACTCGTGATGGGAGAGGAGACGGTCGTCCTCGACTTCCCGAAGCGGATCGTTCGTGAGCCCATCGACGGAGAAGGTAAGTACCGCTACGGCTTCCGCATCGCTCCCGAACTGGTTCGCACCGTTCTGCGCGACGACGAGCCCGACTGGGTCAACACCATCTTCCTGTCGACACGCTTCACGGCGTGGCGCATCGGTGGGTACAACGAATTCCTCTACACGTTCTTCAAGTGCCTCACCGACGAGCGCATCGCGTACGCCGACGGCTGGTTCGCCGAGGCCCACGACGACAGCGCGTCTATCGAGTTGGGCGGGTACGAGATTCAGCGTCGTTGCCCCCACCTCAAGGCTGACCTGTCGAAGTTCGGTGTTGTCGACGGCACCAACCTCACCTGCGATCTGCACGGCTGGCAGTGGGATCTCGAGACCGGCCGCTGCAAGACGTCCAAGGGCCACGAGCTGCGCACCAGCAAGCTGAGCTGAACCGAGCTCGTCGGGTGACGGGATACAGCAGGTCGCTGATCGGCCTGGCGACAGCGCTCGCCGGGTTGGCCGGTTACGTCGACGCGCTCGGATTCATCACGCTCGGTGGGCCTTTCGTTTCGTTCATGAGCGGCAACATGACGCAGGCGAGCGTCGCATTTGCCGACGGGGTGTGGTCGACCGCGCGGGTGGCCGGCGGCATCATCGTGCTCTTCCTTCTGGGAATCGCGCTGGGAACCGTCGTCACCCACTTCACGGAGCGCTATTCGGTCCGGGCCCGCAAGGTCACGGTGCTCGCGGTTGTAGCCGGGCTGCTGGCCATCGGTTCGGTGATGAGCAGCCTCGACGTCACTCCCGGCGCGATCTCGGCGATGGCCTTGGCGATGGGAGCCGTCAACTCGGTGTTCCAGCGCGACGGCGAGGTGACGATCGGTGTCACGTACATGACCGGTGCGCTGGTCAAGATGGGCCAGCGTCTGACCGGAGCCTTTCTGGGTGGCCCGAAGTGGGCGTGGCTGCAGCACTTCGGGATGTGTGCCGGGTTGATCGCGGGCGCGGTGGTCGGTGCGCTCGTTCATCGGTGGATCGGTCTTCACGCTCTGTGGCCCGCATCGGCGTTCACGGTTGTTCTGATCGCCGTCGCGTGGCGGGTCTCGCCCCCGTCTCCGGCAAAGGTGTAGAAAGAGCCAGACACAAATCCGGGGGTACAGGGGGACGCAGTGGACGCTCTGATCATCGTGGTGCTCGGTCTGCTCGGAATCGTCGCGGCCTCGACGCTCGGAGCGCGGATCGGAGTCGCAGCACCGTTGATTCTGGTGATGGCCGGGATCGTTGTCAGCCTCTTACCATTTGTCCCAGCAGTGGACATCGACCCGGAATGGATTCTGGCAGGCGTGCTTCCGCCACTGCTGTACTCCGCCTCGGTCTCGATGCCGTCGATGGAGTTTCGGCGTGAGTTCGGTGCCATCGGTGGGCTTTCCGTTCTGCTCGTGGTCGTGAGTGCGCTTGTTCTCGGTGTGTTCTTCTCCTGGGTGATACCAGGACTCGGTATCTGGTGGGGCATTGCACTCGGTGCGATCGTGAGCCCGACGGATGCCGTCGCGACGTCCATCGTCAAGAAACTCCCGGTCTCGCCGCGGGTGGTGTCGATCCTCGAAGGCGAAAGCCTGCTCAACGACGCCACCGCTCTGGTTCTGTTGCGTACTGCCATCGCCGGGGCCGCCGCATCGGTGTCGCTGTGGAGTGTGTTGGGCAAGTTCGCTTTTGCCGTCGTCGTGGCCGCGGTCATCGGAGTTGTCGTCGGCAAGGTCAACCTGATGGTTCGCGCCCGTGTCACCGATTCGACGGTCAACACGGTCATCTCGTTCACGGTGCCGTTTCTGGCGGCGATCCCCGCCGAAGAGTTGGGTGCGTCAGGATTGGTTGCTGCCGTCGTGGCCGGGCTCGTCACCGGCTACGACGCTCCTCGGAAGCTGTCACCGCGACACCGGTTGTCCGACTCCCAGAACTGGCGCACAGTCGAATTGGTTCTCGAAGGTGCGATCTTCCTGGTGATGGGCCTTGAACTCTCGTCGATAGTCGACGATGTCCGGGTCGACCACGAGGGCATATCCACGGCGGTCTTCGTGGCGGCGGGTGCACTGTTCCTCACGATCTTGGTGCGGGCTCTGTACGTGGCCCCGCTCCTGCGAGCGCTCCAAGCGCGGGCGAATTTTCGTGAACGCATGAAACCCAGACTCTCCGACATCGCGAATCGCCTCGACAATCCCGAGGATTACCCGCCAGACGAACGACGCAGCAGGCGCCGGGCACCTTCGGCGAATCAGATGGAAAGGTTCAAGGTTCGGGTTCGGCGGACGGTTGCCGATATCGACTACTACCTTGCTGCGCCGTTGGGATGGCGTGAAGGCACGATCGTCATCTGGGCCGGCATGCGCGGGGCGGTCACTCTGGCTGCAGCGCAGACTCTGCCGGAAGACACCCCGAGTCGATCGCTCCTGATCTTGGTTGCGTTCCTGGTGGCAGCAGGCTCGTTGATCCTTCAGGGAGGAACGTTGAAGCGCGTCGTAGTGGCGACCGGTCCGGCCTCGCAGGATCTCACCGAATCCGAACTAGACGAGCATCGCAGGTTGCTCGACCTCCTCGAAGATGCTGCTGCGAGTGTCGTTCCGCCAGAGGGTCGGTCGAAGAAGAGGATCCGCCTCGACGTGATCGACGCGCAGCGTCAGGCACTGCTCGACGCACGTGACGATGGCGTGTTCGACGCACGGATGCTCGGATCGGCACTTGCCGCGCTGGATGCCGATCAGATCAGCCTCGAACTCAAGGGCGGTCCGGACGGTTGATCACGTGCACAGTCTCTTTCGAGCGGACGTCATCATTGCCCGCGTGATCACGCCGTGCAGTACCTGAACGGGTGCGAAGTAGATTCGGCCCGCGCGGTTCTTCAGCTCCACGGCGGTGACGACGTGCAGGAGGCCGGCGTCGTTGTCGGCCTGAACCGAGGCGACGAATCGTAGGTGTTTCTCGTCCGCTTCGATGAGGGCCTCGCCGTCGGCGATCTTGTCGACGGCAAAGGTGTCGGGGCGTCCCTTGGCGATGCCGAGCAGTCCGACTATCCGCTCCCTGAGCCAGAACATCGCGAGGACGGGTGCGGGGACATTCCTGACGTCGAAGACTGCCTGCGCCCACTCCTCGGATGTATGGGTCGGAACAGACGGGATGGTGATCGTGGTGGCTTCTGCCCAGTCCGGTGCAGGCATTGCCTTGAAAGCGAGTGTCATTTCGTCCTCCGTACGGTGCCGTATGGAACTTATCCATACGGTACCGTACGGAGGTGACGAATGCCCGCGCCCGACTCTCTCGCGACCAGTGGATCGATGCAGCTTTCCAGGCTCTGGCAAGCCATGGGCCTGATGCAGTTGCAGTGGAAAAGGTGGCGCGCACGCTCGGATCGACCAAGGGTTCCTTTTATTGGCACTTCGCCAACCGCGACGAATTGCTGCAAGCTGCGCTCGGCCGGTGGGAAGTTTTGGCAACCGAGAGACTGATCTCCTCCGTCGAGTCCTCTGGTGAACCGGCGGAGGTGAGGTTGCGTCGTCTGGTGGATTCGGTCACGACCGGATTGGCCGGTCGCCGTGCGGAGTTGGAACTGCTTGCCGGGATCGGCCATCCTTTGGTTTCGGCGGCGGTTCGACGTGTCACCGAGCGTCGAGTTACCTACATCGTGACGTTGTTGGTCGATCTGGGGATGGACAGGCAGAAAGCGGAACATCGTGGCGTACTTGCCTATTCGATGTACCTGGGGCAGATGCAATTGGTGCACAGTGCGCCCGATGTGGTTCCTGGCAGCGGTGCGGACGCTCAGGCGCTCGCCGACGAGTTCGTGAACATGGTTCTGGCCAGGTAAGTCCGCCGTCGAACGCAGCGTGATCTGCGCATCACCCTGCGCTTTCAGGTGAGGGACCACACATTGCGCGTAACCCATAGTTACAGATACTTTGAGGTCAGCTGAAGTGGGGTGCCGGATATGTCGACATTTCCCGGAGGCGCAAAACCGTTTCACGACAGGAAGAAAGGTGACTCACCATGAGCGTTGTGCTTATTTCGTTGCTGGTCGCCGCTGGACTCACCGTGCTGGCCACCAGTGACGGTGCCGGTCTGGACTTCGGGAGTCGGCAGCTGAACCGCCAGTTGAAGACCCGCACGCACCGGTAACCCCGGAAATCGGCCGGCTCCACGCCATACTTCGCGGAGCCGGCCGATTGCGTTGCTCCGGTCAGTTCACTCCGAGATCTACCAGCCAGGCCCGGGTGCTGCGGGCGACGATGCCCAAGGCAACGGCAGAACCCGTCGCGGAGTCGAACGCGACGCTGTCGGCAGATTCGAGTCCCGTGTAGAGCTGGGAAACCCCGGCTGCTGCGCCCCCTCCGATGATCGGCGCAATCGACGCACCGAAGGCATCGGGCGTCACGGCTTCGAAAGTTACCGCGCGCGAGAAGTGTTCGGCGAATGCCTCGGCGAGTTCGATGCCGGTGATCGCCGGAATCTGTCCGATGTCGACCGCGTCCGGTGCTACGTCGAGAGTCAGGGCCGCAACGGCTGCATCAGCGACGTCGAGATGTGAACTCCATGCGACCGCGAGATCGGCACGCAGTGGGTAACGCAGGACCCCTTCGTCTTTCACCCCCGACAGCACGGTGGGCAGAAGAAGATTCTCGAGGAACAAACGCGGGGTCAGGACGGTCACCGCGATACCTTCGGCGCGGAGTCCGTCGACGAGCTCGGAGAGAACGGGTGTGTTGGGACCGGCAAGCGGCGAAGTAGCGTCGCGGGTCACCGTGCCGCTGGTAGAGATCACGAACCGCGAAGGACGTGTCACTCTTGCTACTGCCAGAACGTTGTGGGCGTAACCAGCTAGCGTCTCGGTGTCACCGGCGAGTGGCAGGTGGAAGAACACCCCGTCTACCCCGCGATAAGCGTCGGCGAGAGAGTCGACTGACGCATTGTCCGCGACGACGGTGTTCGCACCCTCGAACGTCTGATCGGGGTTGCGGGTGATTGCTCGGACTTCGGCACCTGTCGATCCGGCGAGAGCCGCGACCAATCCCGCGAGAACGGGAGAACCCTGTGCGCCGGTGGCGCCATGCACTGTGTAAGTCATGACGCCTATAGTTCAGATTGGGAACCAGTTACTTCAAGTGAACTAATGGGGAATCGATGAGTGAATCAGGTCACGTGCTTCCGGAGTGCGGCGTCGCGCGCTTTCTGCTGGTTCTGGACGGACCGTGGGCAACGCTGATCGTTCGTGAGCTCACGCACGGCCCGATGCGCTTCACGGAACTACGACGCGCATTGCCCGGCATCAGTCCCAGGACACTTTCCGCCAGGCTCAAGCGATTCGAGGAGTTCGATCTGGTGACCCGGACTGCCTACGCCGAGGTGCCGCCGCGAGTGGAGTACGAACTCACCGCGACGGGGATGGAACTGCGCTCCGTGCTCGAAGCGATGGTCGAGTGGGCGGATCTGGCACTCCCCGTTTCGTGACCCTGCCCTCAGCGCGGGCCCGAAAGTCCAACCCGCAGAGCGCCGCAGGCCTCGAACATCGCATCTTGACCGGTATGGCCGACACCGGTGGTGTTGACGAAGGCATGGATCAATCCACTGTGACGCCTGAGTGCAACCGGGACTCCGGCCTCTCGCAGCCGGTCCGCGTATTCCTCACCCTCGTCGCGTAGTGGGTCGAAACCGGCGACGGCAACGTACGCGGGCGGTAGGCCGGCCAGGTCCGGAGTGAGCAGCGGTGAGACTCGCGGGTCGAGAGCCGAAGCGCCGCCCGACAGGTAATGGGCTGCATACCAGTCGAGTTGGGCGTCGGTGAGAAAGAAGTCGGTGCCGAACATCTTGTGCGAAGGGCGCTTCGACGAAAGGTCCACCCAGGGGAAGAAGAGCAGTTGGAATACTGGTTTGACGTCGTCTTCGGTCGTGGACTGCGCGACGACGGCAGCCAAGTTCCCACCCGCGCTGTCTCCGCCTACCGCAATGGATTTCGGATCTGCACCCAGATCTGTGGCATGCTCGACGCAGTACCGGAATGCGGCGACGGCGTCATCGACCCCGGCGGGGAACGGGAACTCCGGTGCTAACCGGTAGTCCACCGACAACACACTGACCTCGCCGTGGCGGGCCAGGAAGCGGCACACACTGTCGCCGCTCTCGAGGCTGCCGAGGACGAACCCGCCGCCGTGGAAGTACACCAAAAGTGGAGCGGGCGTTGAGACTCCGGCCGGGCGATACAGCCGAGCCGGAATCGCGTGATCCCCGGCCGGGATCTCGAGGTCACGTACCGTCTCGATGTCGATGGGCGTACCGCCGAACAGTCGCGATTCGGCGTCGATCTGAGCCCGTCCCTCTTCGACCGGAAGATGCTCGAAGCTCGTACCTTCGACCGCTGAGAGCAATCTCAGCGCAAGCTGGATCTCGGGGTGCAGAGTCTGCCCGTCGATCTCCTTCGGCTTGCCACCGAGAATGCGCTGCGCGCCGGTCGGTAAGGCGCCGACGACATCGAGCACCACCCGCGCAACACGATCTTGGACAGACATCTTCTCCGTGGACATACTCGCCTTCCGTCGGCTGATCACCCGTCGCTTGTACGTTACGAAAGAACCGGACAAATATCCAGGAATCTCGGCGCTCGCGGTCAGCTTGCCGGCGTCACCGTGACTGTGACGGGGCCCGCGTCGTCCGCGGTTTCCACTGTGAGAAGCCGGCTTTGGGGGTTCCAGTTCACGATGTCGGCGCCCGCGACGTCGACGCCGCCGGGAAAGCCGCTCTCGGGTAGATAGATCTCGGTCGGTGCCGTTACCGCGGGGTTCGGGGTGAACGTCAGCTGAAGGCGGTCAACGGTCGAGGACCATTCGGTGGGTGTGCCCGCGACGGCACGCGGATACGGCTTGTTCAGGGTGTCGACGAGGAGTGTCTGCGATCCGTCCGGCAGGTACGGGCCCCAAGGACCTGGATCACTGGACCAGTAGGAGACACCCGCGCCGAGGTCTCGGGCGGTCGTGTAGACGCGGTCGATGTAGTCGGTTGCGCCGGGCAGTGTTGTGTCGAGCCCGAATTCGCCGAGAATGATCGGAACGCCGCCGAGTACGTTGCCTGCGATGTGTTCGACGCTGTCGCGCCAGGTGTCGATGGTCGCGTCGGTGAGTGTGCGTGAGAGGCCGGAGTATCCGTCACCGAGGTCGAGGGGCAGCGGGTACAGGTGTGGGCAGTAGGCGATTCGCTGTTCGCCGGCTCGTGGGTCGTTGATCTTCGTGAGCCCGCTGGGGACACCTTGGTTGACGCCGACGGCCTGCGGGGCCACACACACCCAGCTGTCCTGATCAACTTCCCTGATGGCGTTGGTGGTTCGCTGATACAAGGCAGCGAGGGGCCCACCTTCGAAGGCGGGGCCTTGGAGGGAACCGCCCCACGGCTCGTTCATCAGGTCGTATGCCACGACGGTGTCATTGCCTGCAAAACGTTCGGCCACCGCCTGCCAGGCGTTCGCGTAGTGCTCGACCAGTTCGGGGTGTTGGCCGGTGGTGTTCCAGAAGTTGTCGAATGCGCGCATCACGCCGGGTTGGACGTAGTACAGCTCCCAGCGGTCTTGAGGGCTGACCGGAAGGCCGTCCATGTAGGTCGCCCAGGCCGGTGCGCCGTTGCCGATGTTGCCGGCGCCGTTGCCGCTGTTGCCCTCTGGTGTGATCGCGCCGGAGTAGACGTCCTGATGCATGTCGAGCATGACCTTGTACCCGCGTTCGGCGTACCAGCTGACCCGGTCCTCGACGCGGTCCAGATATTTCTGGTCGTACTGTCCCGGCTCTGGCTCCACCGAACGCCAGGAGATCAGGAAACGCACGAAATTTGTTCCCATGTCGGCATGTTCGCGCTCGAGATCGGCTTCGGTGAACTTCGGCATGCCGTCGGGTGCGCTTTTTGCGCTCGACGCCGTGTTGAACCCTCGCAGGATCAAGGAGCGCCCGGCGTCGTCGGTCAGGTACGACGGTGGCACCGACGTGCCATCGGCGCTCCCCGACGTGGGCAGGCTGCCCTGAGCCGCGGCAATTCCGCCGCCCAGTATCAGTGAGCCCGCGACTATCAGTGCTGAGAGCGGGATACGACGCACGGAAACTCCTTCTGGGTGTGTGGATGGATTGACCTGTCCGAATGGGGATTCGGCCCTGGGCTTGAACGCTCGGTGTCGATTCACGTCGGTTGGCTTACACTGGTCCGCCCGTTTTCGATGTGTCCGACGAGCACGCGCTTGAATTCAGGATCTTCGTCGACCGTCACGGTGGCCTGATACCAGCCGTCCACCGAACGCACCGTCCACTGAGAGTGTGCACCGGCAGCGAGTTTGCGTCGGTTTCCGTCCACATTGACCGTCAGTGCACGACTTCCGGAATTGGTCGCCGTCAGTACAAGCGTGCGCGTCCCTGCGTCGACAGTTGTCGAGACCTCGAGCGAAGCTGCCGCACTGTCTGTAGCTCCGCTGAACTCGCGCCTGAAACCGTTGGGACCCAACAGGGTCAGGCTGTAGACGCGATCACTGAGCGCAACGGTGTCGTCGACCTCGCCGACGACGTCGTAATGCCGTGGCTCGTCGAACTCACCTGCGTACGGGTACATGGCCAGGTGCGTTGATGCGGCGCCGGTATTGGCCAGATGGACCGCCAACGAGCCGGTTTCCGGGTTCACCGTCGTGTAGGCGTCGGGCTGATAGGGAAGTGCCCGTGCTGGTCTAGTGCCGTTCTCCTGCAGAGGCATTCTCTGTTCGGTGGGCGGGGTCGGTGTCCACCGCGGTTCCAGCGGCGGAGTGGGTTGCGGGCGCGCCAACGTCGGTCGACTACGCGGGTTGGCGAAGTCGAACGCCGACGTCAGGTCGCCACTCACCGTGCGTCGCCACGGGTCGATTTCCGGCTGCGTGATTCCGAACCGCTTCTCCAGGAATTGCGTGACGGACGTGTGGTCGAACACTTGTGAACAAACGAAACCGCCAACAGTCCACGGCGAGATGATCGTCATCGGCACCCGCGGGCCGAGACCGAGCGGCTGATTACCGACCCATTCGGCTTCGACCGAGCGCGGCGGTCGAGGTGGCGGTACATGGTCGAAGTACCCGTCGTTCTCGTCGAAGTTGACGATCACGGCCGTCTTCGTCCACAGATCCGGATCGGACGCGATGGCGTCGAGTACTTGATAGAGCAGTGTTGCGCTCGCTGCCGGTGACGAACCCGATGGGTGCTCCGAATCCACCTCGGACGGAACGAGATAGCTGACTTGCGGCAGTCGACCGGACTCGACGTCTTTCCTGAACTCGGCAGCCAGTGTGCCGGGCCGGGATCGGTACAGCGCGCGATCGTAGAGTTGGCGATCAGCAGGCGACAGTTGGTCTGCGGCATTCGCGAGGGCCAGTACCGCTGCGTCCTGGACCGGCGCCGGCATCGACGGCAGGGCGAGATAGAACCCGGCCAAGGTCTGGATTTCGTAGGGGAGCAGGCTCGGCCGGCCAAGCAGCCCTGCCGCCACTTTCTTGAAGGCGGTGAAGTATTCGAGGTTGTTGTCTCCGAAGTTGTCCCACTCCTGGTAGGTCTTCCAGGAAATGCCGGCGGACTGCAACCGCTCGGGGACCGTCGTCCATCCGTAACCGGCGTGCCAGGGGTTGTAGGCCGCGTTGGTTACAGCTCTTCCCCCGGGACCGGGTGGATCCGAAGGCAGGACCGACTCGGTTGGATTCGGCGAAAGTGGCTCGTATCCCGTGTATCCAGAGACCCAATAGTTCCGGTTGGGGCTCGTGGACGTCGGAACGGAGCAGTGGTAGGCGTCGCAGATCGTGAACGCGTCCGCCAGTTCGTAGTGAAAGGGAATGTCTTGCCGGTCGTAGTAGGCCATCGTCGTGCCGGTTTTTGCCGCGATCCAACCGTCGTGCCAGCCGTCGGCGAGTGCGGCATGTCCGCCCGCCCAGCTGTGGTCGAGTCCGGTCACGTTCTGGGTGTCCATGCGTTGCGCCGCAGCCGAATCGCGGATAGGGAAGGGGAGCACAGGACCGGTAGGCCCGGGTTGTTCGAAGACGCTGTGGCCGCCGCGCAGACGCAGCGCATTCGGATCCCCGAATCCGCGAACACCCCTCAGTGCGCCGTAGTAGTGATCGAAAGATCGGTTCTCCTGCATGACGAGGACAACATGCTCGATCGAATCGAGCCCGCCGGAGTTGACGGGTGTCGCCAGTACACGCTGAAGCGACGGCGGGAGAAGGGAAGTAGCGGCGACTGCAGTTGCACCGACCCCGGCGGCGAGAAACGACCGTCGAGAAAGAGAATTCCTGGACACTTGTGCTCCATCGATAAATCAATCAGTTCTATGACCACGGCCGCAACAGGCTGCTGCCGCTGCTCCGAATCGGTGCAGCGGCAACAGCGTCGAGAAGAATTCGATCAGGAACCGAAGAGACCGCCCAGTGAACCGAGGCTGCCCGAACCGCCGTTCCCGCCGTCGTCAGGCGCAGCAGAAACCTTGACGACGGATTCGTCCGACGCGGACTGTGTGAATCCACTTCGCCCGGCGTATGACGCCTTGATCCGATGATCGCCCGTCGATGCGAAAGTGTGCGTCAGTCGCGCCACTCCATCGACTCCGACGACAACGGGCTGTCCGATGGGTTGGTCGCCGTCGTAGAACTGAACCGAGCCCCCGCCGGGGTTGGGGGTGACCGTCGCGGACAGTTCTGCCGCGCCATTCTGCTTGGTCGTCGCGGGAGCTGCCAGTGAGGTCGAGGTGGTGACATCGGACGGTGCGGGATCAGACACGGTGACCGTTTGAGCGGATGCCATCGACGGCATGAATCCTGTTGCGCCGGAGTAGTAGGCCGAGACGGCATGAGATCCAGCCGAGGTGAAGGCATGTTCCAGAGTGGCTTTGCCGTCAGCGCCCACCGGGATCGGAGCGCCGATATCTGCAGCGCCGTCCTTGAACTGGAGAGTGCCACCGGCGGGTGTCGGCGTGACCTGCGCCCTCAGCGACACCGATATGCCCGTCTTCGCATCGGTAGGAACGTTCACGGCAGTGTCGGTCTGCTTGACGACAGGTGCGGCAGTCACCGTGACCATTGCCTCGGTCGAGTTGGAACTCTGGAATCCGTTGACTCCCTGGAACGTTGCGGAGACCCGCGCGGTTCCGGCGGTGAAGAAGGTATGCGGTAGCCGGGCAGTGCCGTCGGCGCCCGGAGTGACCGGTGTACCGACGTCGGCGCCGTCCACCCTGAACTGCACGTTTCCGTTGACCGGAGCCGGATCCACCTTTGCGACAAGCTCGGTCGGTGTGCTGGCTTGGATCGAGCCGGGCATCTGGATTGTGGTGGTTGTCGGTTGGCTGACGTAGATGGTGGTCAGGGCCTGCCCACCGGCGTTGAGGCCGGAGTTCCTGTTGTCCCGCGGGGAGCAGTTGTAGCGCTCCCAGTAGTTGACTGTGAAGACATCCTTTTCGCGCTGGACGAATGTGAGCGCATTTCGGTCGTCGTCGTAGTTGGCGGAACCGGGATCGGAAACCCTCAGCGAAGGCTTGATCTCGGTACCGGCCGCACCAGCTTTGACCGTGACGTCGACTGCGGGGAGTCGGAACTTGGTGTTGGCACCGACGATGATGCCGTCACTCGATCGAACTGCGGAGGACGGACCGTTTCCGGTGGTTCGATTCGATCCGGAGATACGCAGGTGCGTACCGGATGCCGATGGATTACCGCCGTCGTCGATCCGTGTGACTGTCGGAGTGGCACTGTCGGATCCGAGGCCGTACGCACTGTCCGCCACAAGCTGGGAACTCACGAATTCGACGCCGGACGGGATGTCGAAGTCGTACTTGATCCGGGCCCAATGCACGACTCCACGGCTGGCATGGCCGCCGCTGTTTGTCTTCATCTCGTTCGGCTGCACGCGGTAGGTGACGGTCTCACCTGGTGCCGCGGTGGTCGGCGCGGTGATGGTGACTCCCGAGCCGAGTGTCTCGTTGAACGTGATCGGGCTTGCCACACCGTCCATCTCGCGCACATGGCATGCAGTTGTGAAGGCCACGCTCTTGGTCTCGGGGGCAGCCGAGGCGATCCCGCCGCCGACGATGGAGAACAAGCCGCCGGCCAGTACCGAGACGGTTGCAATCGCAGAGCCGCGTAGGAGTTTCGAGTTCATCGTCGAATCCTGGTTTCTGTTCACAGTTTTCACGACCCGAATCCGGGGGTGCCGAGGCTGCCGAGGCTACCGGTGCCAGGCTCGGGCTCGGACGGTTCGACGACGTTGATCGTCACGGCGCCCGACATCGACTCCATGAAACCGGCCGATCCCGTGTAGTACGCCGTGATGTTGTGGTCGCCCGCTGTTGTCATCGTGCGGTTGGCCTTCGCGACGCCGTTGACGACGGCCACCGGAGCGCCGAGGTCAACCCCTCCGTCGCGGAACTGCACTGTTCCTCCCGACGGCCACGGAGTGACCGTTGCCGTCAACTCCACGGAGTCACCGACGACAGCTTTACCGGGTGCGTCGATTCGCGTCTGTGTCTGAGCGAGGCTGGAGTCGACGTTGATCACGGCGAGCGGCCGGCCGCCGGCGTTCAATCCGGCCGAACGATTGTCGCGTGGTGAGCAATTGGTGGTCAGCCAGTATTTGACGCCGCCGAGCAGGGTTTCCTGTTGCAGGAAGGTCAGGTAGTTGGCGGCACTGTCGTAGGAACCGGAGTTGGTGTCGGACACGCGGAGCATGGGCTTGATCTGGGTTCCCACAGCCCCTGACGTGACGGTGACGTCGACTGCCGGGAGCTGGAACGTCTTTCCTCCACCGACCTCGATTCCGCCGCCGCCGTTGTCGTCGGTGTTGGGTCCGTTGCCCGCCGTGATGTTGTTGCCGGAGATACGAAGATGCGCCCCATTCGGATCGGGTGAACCGGCATCGTTCACCCGCGTGATCGTCGGGGCGACCCCACCCAGATTCGAGCTGGTGCCGGCCACGATCTGCGCCCCCACGTAGGAGGTGCCTGCAGGGATGTCGAAATCGAACTTGAGACGCGTCCAGTTCACGACGGACCTGAGGTCGTAACCGTCCTTGGGGACCGTCATCGGCTTGGGCGCGAGGCGGTATGTGAAGGTGGAGTTCGGCGGGACCACGGCCGGCGCACTGATCGTGACGCCGGAATCACGCGTCTCGTTGTGCGTGATCGGTCCGGGGAACTGCCACCCGTGGCACGATGCCGTGAACGGAAGGTCCACATCAGCGGCGGACGAGGCTCCGGCTCCGCCGATCACGAGGGCAACGCATCCGGTCAACGACGCGGCCACCCCCACTCCTCGGCGCATCAACGTCGACACCATTCACATTCTCCTTGAGTAGCGCTCGACAAGATCGAGCTCTCGGCTTGAAGCCGGGTCTGGGAACCGGCCTCGAGCTGACAGAGAATCGAATACGTCTCGTCGTTTGCTCACCACCAGCTCAAACCCTGGAGAGGAGTAGAACACAGAGCGAGCCGCAGAATATGCGATTCGGACAAATTGTTGGACAAACGTCCAACCGGTGAAATTTCTCCACTTCTCCGACCGCTCTGCACTGCTTTAACGTGGCGTGAAGTGGGCCCGGTAACGGTCAGGCGATCGCGCGGCGCATCAGGTCTGCCGTCTCCTTGTTGAATGCGACCAGTGTGACCGTCTCGACCTCGGTCTTCGCCGCGCGAATCGCTGAAACGGCCTGTCGGACGGCATCTTCCTTCGGCCAGCCGTAGACCCCTGCCGAGATCAACGGAAAGGCGACGGTACGGGCGCCGATCGAGTCGGCCACGGCGAGGCTGCGGGTGTACGCCGACCGAAGCAGACCGGAACGGTCCTCGGAGCGCGAATACCTCGGGCCGACGGTGTGAATCACGGCCTTGGCGTGCAGCTTTCCGGCGGTGGTGGCTACGGCCGCACCCACCGGCAGGCCGTCGGGAAGGCTGGTGTTGCGCAATACCTCGCAAGCCTTCAGGATCTCCGGTCCCCCGGCACGGTGGATCGCGCCGTCGACACCGCCGCCGCCGAGGAGCCTGGAGTTGGCCGCATTGACGATGGCGTCGACGGTCAGCGTCGTGATGTCACCTTCGACGACTGTAATAGCGGGCATGGATCCTCCTGTGTATCCGACGGCTGTGTGTCCGACGGACGCGTTTCCGACTGCCGTGTTCCAGAGTTCACGCTTCGGGCGAGCCCACGGCATAGCCGAGCGTACGTCGTAGGGATCATGTCCGATCAACATCGAGTATCGCGCTGCAACCGACGGCGTGCGACTGTGCGCCTGAACGCAATGGAGGAGTACGCGCTTTCCCTCGGCCCGCAACGCCTGGACGGTGCGCGCTGCGTCGTCGAGAACGAACTCGAGGTTGGCGTTGGAATCGTGACCGTCGTCGACCAACCAGAACTCGACGTGATCAGGGGCGACCTGTCGTGTTCCCATGCGGCACAGGCTGACCACGGCGTCGTAGTCTGCAGTGGACACCGCATCGACGCCGCCGAGCATGACGCCGTCGTCGTGCGGGTGCGTCGTCAGGTGGTGGGTTCCGCGAAACCTCGAGTAGTCGAGTTCTGCCGTCGACGGCCATCCGTTCTTGTCGTCGGTACCGCCGCGAGCAGTCTTTATTGCCAGGCGAATCAGATCGGAGGAACGGTATCCCGGCCAGCCATGCATGATTCGGCGCCAACGGGCGGGAACCGCCGACGCTCCCCAGCGGGCGCCGAGGAGGCCACCCGCGATGGCCGCCGTCGTGTCGGTGTCCCCGCCGGCTCTTACTGCTGCTTCCAATGCGTACTGGAGGTGGCGAGCATCGCCATTGTCCGTGGAAGTGATTGCCCACCAAGCAGTCTGAAGTGCATGCACCACCCAACCGTTCTTGGAGAAGTCCTGCGGGTTCCCGGTTTCGGCCTGATCGAGCAGCGGGCCCCAGTATTCGGCGACGTCCTGATCGGCAACGGAGAGGAAGCCGCGAACACCGTCGAAGTTGCCGGAGACAACGGCATGGCGGATGGCATGGGTCCACAACTCGCACGCCTGTCCGGCACGCGGGTCGTCGTGCGTGAGTGAACTGATCCGGTGCGCTGCCGACCTGGCACCTTCTGCATCGTCCAAGTAGGAGAGGGCGACGGGAGCAGTCCGCATGAGCGAGCCGTTGCCGGCTTTGCGGCCGCTGATCGCCCGCACACGATCCGCCATCGCCGCTGCGCTTTCGGAGCGGACGGACAACACTGCTCGCGTCTGGTTGCCGATGTCCGCGGGCGTCGAGTCGTACCACCGGATGAACTGTGCTGCAATGGCATCGAGACCGTCAGCGCTTCCGATGTCGATTCCGGTAGCGGCCACCTCGGCGATCGCAACTGCCATCGAGGCGTCGTCGGTCCATTCTCCCGGCGCCCAGTCGAACGGGCCGCCACCGATCATGTCGATCGTGACCTCGGCCTTCGGGTAGGTGAATTCGTAGCCGGCGCCGAGCGCGTCTCCTGCTGCGGTGCCGAGCAGAACGCCGGCCGCTCGATCGGACTGCTGTGCGGTGAGTTTCATGGCCACCTCTTCGGTTCGCGATGATCGTTTGATCAACTTTGCGCTAACCATAGATCATGTTTGAGATAACATGCAAGGGTGAATAAATGGACAGGCACGAGCGGTAAGGGATTGACGGACTATCCGCGTCCGTCTGTGGCAGTGGACGTCGCGGTGCTGACGTACAGCGGTGGATCTCTGAAAGTTCTGGTGGTTCGGCACCGTCTCGGTGCGCTGGCGCTACCGGGAACATTTCTGCACGAACGCGAATTGCTCACGGCCGCAGCCGATCGTGCCCTGTCGGTCAAGGCAGAGTTGGCCCAGACGAGCTTCCACCAGTTGGCGATCTTCGACCGACCGGACCGCGACGACCGTGGATGGGTTTTGTCGGTCGCACACACGGCTTGCCTACCGGAATCGGCACTGCCCGATTCGGCGCTTCTCGTCGATGTGTACGACGACGAGGCAGTGAGCGGACTCGCATTCGATCACGCCGACATGGTGCGACTCGCGGTCACGGACCTACGCACGAGGTATGCGTCGTACGTGGATCCGGACGGATTGTCGGGCGGGACGTTCACCGTCGCCGAACTTCGGGGACTCTACGAGGTGATCTTCGATCGTCCGTTCCAGAAGGACAGCTTCCGCCGGCAGGTGTTCGACGCGCTCGAAAGTACCGGCGAGATGAGCAGACCAGGTAACGGCCGACCCGCCGAGACGTACCGGAGGCGGGGTGACGGCGCACTGACTGCGCAGGCAATGGCATTTTTGACCGGATGAAGTGAAACGAATTCTTGCAGTTCTGCTGACCTGACGCGCTGAGCTGGGTAATGTCCGATTGATGGGTGCAGTTTCGAATGAAGCCGAGTCCAAGATTCCGACTGTCGTGTGGGGTACCGGCAACGTCGGGCGTGCATCGATTCGCGCTGTGACAGCCAATCCGGCCCTCGAACTTGTCGGCGTCATCGTTGCGAACCCCGAGAAGGTCGGGCGAGACGCCGGTGACCTCGCCGATCTGGGAGTGCACCTGGGCGTCGCGGCTACCGACGACGCCGATGCCGTGCTCGCAGCGTCTCCCGGCGCGGTGGTCTACGCGGCGTCCGGCGACATTCGGCCCGACGACGCGGTTGCCGACATCACGCGGGCACTGGCCGCCGGAGCTGTGGTGGTCACGCCGTCGGTATATGCGCTGTACGACCCGAAATCTGCGCCTCCCGAACTTCGTGATCCCGTCGAAGCTGCTGCCAAGGCGGGCGGCGGCGCTCTGTTCGTCTCCGGTATCGACCCAGGCTGGGGCAACGACATCCTGCCGATTCTCGTCAGCGGGCTCGCGGGGACAATCGACCAGATCCGGTGTCAGGAAATCTTCGACTACACGACCTACGAACAGCCGGATTCTGTCCGCTACCTGATCGGGATGGGTCAGCCGATGGACTACGAACCTCCCATGGTCGCGCCGACCGTACCCACCATGGTCTGGGGCGGGCAGATTCGGCTCATCGCGCGGGCACTCGGGGTGGAACTCGACGAGATCCGCGAGACCTTGCTGCGCCGCCCGCTCGAGGAAACCGTGTCGACCGAACATATGGGGGAGTTCGCGGCCGGCACCCAAGGCGCACTGCGATTCGAGGTTCAGGGAATCGTCGGCGGGGAACCCCTGATCGTGATCGAACACGTCACGCGTATTCATCCGTCTTGTGCCCGCGACTGGCCGCTCCCGCCCGACGGCGGCGACGGCGCGCACAAGGTGATCGTCGAAGGACGACCACGAATCGAGATCAACGTCGAAGCCACCGATGAAGGTGGAAATCGCGCGGCCGGTGGAAATGCCACGGCCGTAGGACGTCTCGTCAACGCAATTCCCTGGCTACGTCAGGCTGAACCCGGTCTCTACGACGCGCTGGACGTTCCGCTCACACCCGGCGTCGGCAAGCTCGGTGCCCGAAACTCGGAGGTACTCACATGAATATCGACATACCCGAAGGCAAGAATCCGATCGGCTACGTGTGGGGAGAGATGGTCCCCGGCATCGGACCCGCGGCCGCCGGGTTCTCCCAAAAGGTCTACACGGACGGCACTCTCGGACTCCGCGAGTTCGAGGCGGCCAGGCTTCGGATCGCTCAGATCAACGGGTGCATCTTCTGTCAGGACTGGCGCACCGAGCGTGACGGCGAGACTGTGGAGTCGACGTTCGATCAGTCTGTCACCGACTGGCGCACCACCGATGCCTTCGACGACAGGACGCGCCTCGCTGCCGAATACGCCGAGAGATACGCCCTCGACCACCACGGGCTCGACGACGAGTTCTGGGAACGCATGACAGCTCACTACTCCCAGCGAGAAATCGTCGAGTTGAGCATGTGCCTCGGATCGTGGTTGGCCTTCGGCAGGCTCAACCACGTCCTCGGCCTCGATACTCAATGTGTGTTGCCCGGCAACTGAACTAGTTGCCCAGCGTCGTCAGATCCGGGTAGTTCGAGACCTCCCAGCCGCCGTCGACGACCAGACTGGTTCCGGTGATGTACGAGGCGTCGTCGCTGGCGAGATAGAGGCAGGGGCCCGCGATCTCGTCGGGAGTTGCCGCTCGGGACATGGGGATTCGGCTGAGAAACATGTCGCGGGCGGGTTCGTAGTTCATGACCGGCGCGACCAGTGGCGTGTCGACCAGGCCGGGCAGAACTGCGTTGACCCGGATTCCCGACGCAGCCAGTTCGATCGCGGCATTCTTGCTGAACATCTCGACTCCGGCTTTGCCTGTCGCGTATGCACTCCCGTAGGGGCTCGGCACGTGCGCGTTCAATGAGGACACGTTGACTATCGCACCACCGCGACCGCGCTCTCGGATATGCCGCGCTTCATGTTTGGTGCAGAGGAAGACGCCCTTCTGAACCAGGTCGATCGTGAAATCCCAGTCGGCCTCCTCGAGGTCGACGATCTGCCCCACCCTCGACGCACCGGCAACGTTGAAAGCCAGATCGATACCGCCGAATTCCGCCGCCGCCGCGGCAAGGGCCTCGGCAACATCGGATTCCTTGGTGACGTCAGTGGGAACGGCGAGGAAAGCCCCGCCCTGCTGGGAGGCTATCTCTTTCAAACCCTCTGCAGCGATGTCGATTCCAGCTACCTGTGCGCCTTCGTCGATAAGCCTTAGTGCGATGGCTGCACCGATACCTGATGCTGCTCCAGTGACGACTGCTGTTTTCCCGGCAAATCTGGACGTGTTAATGGGCACCTGCTTTCAAGAACTTTCCGGTTCGGCGGTTGCCGAGAACGGGTGCTGCTTCTCCGTCGCCGAAGACGTACTCGCCGCCGACGAACACTGCGGTGACGGTCTGGTCGTTGCGATTGACCATGCGGGAGAGGTTGTCGTACTCCACAACCGGGCTTTCCGCATAAGTGTCGAGCGAATCGTCGAGATGAGCGGGATCGATCACAACCAGGTCGGCGCGATCACCTAATCGAAGGTGCCCGGCATCGACGTCGTACCACTCGGCGAGTTCACCGGTGAGACGATGCACCGCTGCCTCGACGGTCATGAACGGACGGCCGACCTTTTGGGCATCGTAGACACGTCGTAGTAGGCGTAAGCCGAAGTTGTAGAACGCCATGTTGCGCAAATGCGCTCCGGCGTCGGAGAACCCGAGTTGGACACCATTGTCCTGGGCGAACTTGTCCAGAACCTCCGGCCGGTGGTTCGAGATGGTTGTGCGCCAACGCACTTTCGTGCCGTGTTCGAGGACCAGATCCAGGAATGCATCGACAGGGTGGAGGCCGCCACGTTCGACGCCGACCTGCCCGAAGCTCTTGCCGACCAGGGATTCGTCGGGGCAGGACACGATCTCGGCGTCGAAGAAATCGCGATGCCAAACTTTGACACCGAACTTCTGGTCGTAGTCCTTGCGGAATTGTCGACGGTAATCCTCGCTCTGCATGAGGACGTTGCGTTCCATCTCGTCGGTCAGATGCAGTGCTGCAGCGCCGGATCCGAACTCCTCGAAGACAACCAGGTCGATGCCGTCGGCATATACCTCGAAGGGAACTGGCAGGTGCTGCCAGCGCAGGTCGCCGCCGAGTCGATTGACCAAGTGTGCCAGTGGGCCGAGTATCACCACGGCCAACTTGTTGGACTTGATGTCGGCCGCCGAAAGCATGCTCGTCTTGAGTCGCTTACGCCAGATACCCGCGCTGGAGAACGCCATCGCTCCGGTACTCATCGGGTTGGAGAGGTCAGGTCCGGCCTGAAATACCCGTCCCCGACGGCGCAGGATCGCATTGAGTCGGCGTCGTTCTTTCGTGGTTGCATACGTCGACGGCAGCGTGCGTGAGCGGCAGGTCTCGCCGTCGAGTTTGTCGAACAACAATTGCTGACTGGACATCCCGACGAATCCTGCGTCGAGAGCTTCGGTCAACTGTGCTTCCATCGACGCGAGTTCGGCGTCTGTGGGATGGACGTCCTTCCTGGTAGCACGATCCAGTCCCATCTCGGCGGCCCGCATATCGGAGTGTCCGATGAAGGCTGCAATGTTGGGACCTAGCGGAAGCGCCTCTAGTGCAGCAACATACTCGCTCGCAGAGTTCCAGGTCTTGGCACGGTTGAGTGCGTCGACGACGTGCTTACGCGGAATTGCCTCTACTCTGCCGAAGAGATCACCCGCGTCGGAGGGGCTGGCGTGAATGGTGGACAGGGAACACGATCCGACAAAGATCGACGTGACCCCGTGTCTGAGAGATTCGCTCAGCGCCGGGCCTTCGAGGATCTCGACGTCGTAGTGAGTGTGGATGTCCACGATGCCCGGGATCACCCACTTGCGCCTCGCGTCGATTACACGGGGACAGTCGGTTTCGTCGAGTGGATCGAGGGAGATGGCAGTAACCAACCCATCGCGGATACCCAGATTGCGGACAGCTGGTTTGGCCCCGGTGCCGTCGAACCACAGACCGTTGTTGATCACGGCGTCGTAGGTCATGAGAGAACCACCTTTGCACGTATCGTTTTTCCGGTTGCGTTGCGGGGCAGAGGAGTTGTGCTCAGTTTCCACTTCACCGGCACCTTGAAGTAAGCCAGTCGTTCGGCGACATAGTCGCGTAGTTCTTCTTCGCCGGCGGCTCCCTCACTCCGCAAAACGACGACGGCTGCAACTTCTTGGCCGAGGTCTGCCGAATCAATGCCGATCACAGCGCATTCGAGTACGGCGGGATGCTCGTCGATGGTCTGCTCGATTTCGAGAGGATAGACGTTCTCGCCGCCGCGCAGGATCAGGTCGGATCGGCGACCCGTCAGGCGGAGCCGGCCGTCCTCGAACACTCCGAAGTCGCCGGTTCGGAGCCATCGATCAGGACCGATAGCGGCTGCAGTCGCGGTCTCGTCGTTCCAGTACCCCAACATCACATAGGCGCTGCGCGCACAGATCTCACCTTCCTCGCCGTCGGGGACTGCAACACCGAAGGGGTCGCGCACCTCCACGCTCACCCCGATGATCGGCCGGCCGAGAGTTCCGGGGAACGCGGCAAGTTCCGGTGGTGTGGCAACTGAAATGCCGGTGGAGGATTCGGTGAGCCCGTAGCTGTCGACCAAGGTGTGCTGCGCAAAAGGCAGGCGTGCGCGCAGTCGGTCCTGCAAGGCCGGAGATGACGGCGCAGACGCGAGCGCAAAGGCGCTCAGTGAGGTCAGGTCGTACTTCTCGAGACTGCCGTACTCGAGGAGACGGGTTGCCATGGTGGGGACCACCGCCCAGTTTGTGACCTTCTCGCGTTCGACGAGGGAAAGGACTTCGTCGACGTCGAAGGCGCCCTGATGGATGACCACCGCTCCGCCCGTCGCGAGTCGTGGGATCGCCAGGTTATGCAGGCTTGCAATGTGAAACAGCGGCGCGGTCAGCAGATACCGCAAGTCACTCGGTCGGCCGTCGCTGGGTTTGCCGGTGAACGCCGCAGCGAGGCGATCGCTGTAGCGGTGGTAGTCGATGACGGCCAACACGTTTCGGTGACTGTGAACAGCCCCCTTGGGGCGGCCGCTGGTTCCGCTCGTGTACAGGATGACGGCCGGATCGTCCTCGTTGACGGAAGTACGGGGCAGTGTCGATCCCGAATACTTCTCCATCAAGGTAGGTAGATCTTCTTCCATCGTGAGTACGGGAACATCGGTGTTCAGTTCGGAAAGAATCTGCGCGCGTTTGGCGTCGGCGATCACCACTGTGGGGGTGGTGTGATCGATGCCGTACGCCACCTCGCGGGCCACCCACCACGAGTTGAATCCGACGGCGATGGCACCGAGGGACTGAGCCGCCCAGAAGGTCATCACCCATTCCGGCGTATTGGCAGCAAGTATGCCGACCCGATCACCCTTGCGGACGCCATACCGCTCGCGCAGCGCCGTCGCCAATGCTGCTACGGCCTCGCCGTGCTCGAGGTAGCTGAAGCGTCGGTCCTTGGTCACCAGATAGTCGCGTGATCCGTAGTCGAAGGATGCAGCGAGCACGTCGCCGAGTGCCTTGTCGCGGTTCTTCATGACGGGCATCGAACTGCCCAGTACATCCTCGACTTGCATCTCGAAAGGACCACCGGGGCCGGTCAGCCCGGCCATGACGGACGCGATGAATGCTTGTGTATCAGCGGAAGTAGTCACGTGAAGTGCCTTTCGAAGATTAGGGTACGAGCACTGCGCGTCCGGTGACCTTGCCGTGTTCGAGACGGTCGAGTGCGTCGCGGGCATCAGCGAGGTCGAAGCGGGCTACTTCTACCGTTACCAGACCGGCCTGTGCCAGGGCGATGGAATCGACGAGGTCGTTTCTGGTGCCGCCGTACGACTTCCGGATCGATGCGCCCCACGGCCAGCCTGGTCCGCCGGCAGCTTCGGCAGTGATTCCGGGGTTTCCGCCTCCGAGACCTACCATGCGATACGCGCCGTTCGGCGCAACCGCTTGAACAGACATCTGTGCAGTTGCGTCGATACCGACGAAGTCGAAGATGACTTCTGCGCCTCTGGCCGACGTGAGGTCGAGGATGTGCTGTGCGGTGTCCGGTCCCGATTCGAGCGTGATGTCGGCGCCGCAACGTTTGGCGAGATCGAGTTGATCCTGTCCGACATCGACGGCGATGATGCGCACGGCACTGATTGCGCGAAGTATCTGTACTGCAACGTGACCGAGTCCGCCGACGCCGATCACGACGGCGGTGGCACCGGGCTGGAGATGTTCGCGGGCACCGCGAATGGCGTGGTAGCTCGTCAGTGCCGCATCGGCGAGAGGTGCGGCCTGCAGGAAGTCGAGGTCTCCGATGGGTACGAATGAGCGAGCCGGGATCTTGACGTACTCGGCCATCCCGCCTTCGGGACCAAGCCCGGGGCAGGGCGGCATCGCGGTGCGTCCAGCGGCGAGGCACGTATTCTCGTTGCTGCTCATGCATTCTCGGCACTGTCCACATGACCAACAGAGGTAGACGACGCCACGCTCTCCGACGGAACGGCCGTCGACGCCACTCCCGACGGCTTCGATCGTTCCGGCAATTTCGTGGCCGATCGTCAGCGGTTCTTCGCGCATCTTGTACGGAAAGTGCAGGAGATGGAGATCGGAGTGGCAGATTCCCGCTGCGCCCACCCGAATCAGTAGTTCCGACGGACCGATCTCCGGGACCGGCACGTCGTTGATTTCCAGGAGCCCGGGCCCCATGAGCTGGGCTGCCTTCATGAACTGACCTCGCTGACCTCGGAGTTGTATGCGGCGCTCAGGTAGGCGTTGCTGCGGTCGGATCCGATCAGACCCGGTGCCATCTTGTTCATGACGTAGGCGAAGGTCATCCGTCGGTCCAGATCGTTGACCAGCATCGAGCCGCCGATACCTGCCCACCAGCAGGCGCGTCCGTCGGGAATCAGTGGCGCGGTAACCGGATGTGGCAGTCCGTAGCCGATGCCGAACTTGAGTGGTGTCATGATCCCGAGATCGATACCGTCGGCTTGGATCTCGAAAATCAGGTCGATGGTGCTCTGCGAGAGCAGCTTCCGGCCGTCGAGCACACCACCGTTCGAGATCAGGGATTGGACCCGAGCGATAGAACGTGCGTTGCCGTGGCCGTTGACTGCGCCGATCTCGGCTTCCCGCCAGGGTGCGGTGTTGACCTCGGGGTAGTCGAGCAGTGGGCAGGTCAGGGTCTTGATGAAGATGCTGTCCTGGTCGAGCGTGGACAGGTCGAACTCCAACGCGGGCGGCGGAACCATGGTGGCGATTCGACCGAAATGCTCTGCGGACGTGCCGATATGGAAGTCGGCTCCCAGTGGACCGGAAAGCTCTTCGGCAAAGAACCTGCCGAGAGTTCGCCCGTCGATGCGACGAATGACCTCACCGACGAGATGGCCGTAGTTGATCGCGTGATAGCCCGACGCCGTACCCGGGGTCCACCAAGGCTTCTGGGTAGCGAGGCGAGCGGTGGACGCCTCGAGGTCGTAGATGTCCGTCAGTTCGATCGGGCGCTCCCAACCGGAGACGCCAGACGTATGCGACAGGAGGTGGCGAACTTCGATGTCTTCCTTACCGTTTGCCGCAAATTCGGGCCAGTAGTGAGCAACTTTCTGGTACACGTCCAATTGGCCGCGTTCGACCAGCAGGAGCGCACACAGGGCCGTCATGGTCTTGGTGATGGAGAACGTGTTGACGATGGTGTCGCTGCCCCATGGAGTGGTACGGGATTCGTCGGCGTACCCGCCCCAGAGATCGACCACGGATTCTCCGTCGACGGTGATGGCAACGGAGCCGCCGAGTTCTTCACCGGATTCGAGTTGAGCCTCGAAGGCGGTGCGGACGGCGTCGAACTCGTTGTCGCAGTGACCGTTCACCAGACTCATGCGCGATCCGCCTTCTCGAGTTCGTGTGCTGCTGCACGCGCTGCAACAGGTAGCTTGTTTCCGGAGGCCGCAGCACGCTTGGTGCCCTTGGCGATTTCCTTGTTCATGTTGCGGACGTAGGGATCGAACTCGAGCTGGATGGTGTGCCGCGGCGACTTGTAATAGGGGGCGAGGAAGTACGCCTCGTCGGCCTTGGTGATCTCCTGCATCTCGTTCGCAGACGGCAGTTGGTATTTACCGGTGAGGTAGGCCGCGACGAGCTTGCTCTGCTGCTCGGCGAAGTTGACGAGCGTCGGCATGGGCTGCGCGAGTCCCATGAAGAAGAGGTTGTCGATTCCGGGCTTCATCATTCGTTTGAACAGTGGGAATCGGTTGTCCCTGTCCGGCAGCAGATTCGGATCACTGAAGAAGGGGAAGCTGATGTTGTAGCCGGTGGCGCAGATGACCACGTCGACGTCCTCGGCGGTGCCGTCGGCGAAATGAACCTGCTTTCCGTCGAGTTTGGTGATCGCCGGCTTGAAGGTGATGTCGCCTGACCCGGCGCGTCCGAGGAACTCGCCACTGGCTGACGGATGTGCCTCGAAGGGGCGGTGATCTGGCTTGGGTAGTCCGTAGCCCTCCATGGTTCCCAGGTTCTTGCCGAGGAATCGACGACTCAGGAACAGGCGCAGCCCCCGAGGCATCCAGGGCGGGGTGATCAGTTTGTCTCCCGGCACGCCGCCCAGGTATTTCGGCAACACCCACACGCCGCGGCGCGCCGAGACGATGAGCTTGTCGGCGAGGTATCTCTGCCCCAGTTCGGAAGCAATGTCCAAGCCGGAGTTCCCCATTCCGACCACGACTACTTTCTTGCCGCGCATGTCGATCGGATCGAACGGGTCGTTGTAGCTGTGGCTGTGCATGAGGACGCCGTCGAACTCGCCGGGGTAGTCCGGGATGTTGGGATCCCAGTGGTGACCATTGCAGACCATCAGGACGTCGTAGGTACGGACTTCGCCGTCCGAGCGCGTGATGGTCCACAGTCCGTTTGCATCACGCTCTGCGGCAACAACACTGGTGTTGAAGATGATCGACTCACGCAGTCCGAAGTGCTCGACGTAGTCCTTGAAGTACTGGAAGAGTTCGGAGTGGTGCGGGAAGTCGGGAAGGTCGGCAGAGACCGGGAAGTCCTCGAATGCCAAGCGCCACTTCGACGTGTCGATGTGCAGGCTCTGGTAGCAGGCCGACATCCCGTTGGGATTCTTGTAGTACCAGTTTCCGCCGACCTCGTCGGACGCTTCGTAGCAGTCGAAGGGTATTCCGAATTCCTTCATTCGCTTGGCCGTCGTGATTCCGGTGGGCCCGGCGCCGATGATGCACACGCTCGGCAAGGGGGAGGGGCTCATTCGCCATCGCTTTCTGTTCTGTCTCGGGCGTGCGCGAAGAAGAATCGAAGCCCGAGAAGTGACTTGAGTCATAGTGCGCCATTCGCTGACGATGTGTCAATGAATGACGCAATGTTTTTTGATGACGGTGAGTCGGTGATTTGCCAGGAAGTCGAAATGCGAGCAAGGTGGGCGACGTGAGCACGACTACCGATGGCCCGAAGAACAGGCGGGGAACCCTTCGCGACGAGCAGAAACGAGCGACGCGGGCCAAACTCGTGGACGCCGCACGCACTCTGTTCGAGGAACGGGGATACGCGGCCGTGACGGTCGATGACATCGCCTCGGTCGTCGGATGCAGTAGAGCCACGTTCTACGTGCATTTCGCCAGCAAAGTGGAGATGCTCAAGACGATCGGCGCGGCCGGGATGGCGGCGAGTGCGTTCGCTTTCTACATCGATCTCGATCGGGTCCTCGACACGAACTCTCGCGGGGAATTCACGGCTTGGTTGGAGCGTGCCTTCGACTGGTTCGACGAGAACAAACGCCTGCTGCCGGCCTGGGACGAGGCCGTGGCACTCGAACCGGAGTTCCGCGAGACAGCGAGAGACGGTATGACCGAACTACCGAATGCCATGCCCAAGTATCTGGGTCGGTGGCCGGTGGAACAGCATGACGAGGCGAGGTTGCGCGTCGAATTGCTTGTGAGCCAGCTGGAGCGATTTTTCACACGCTGGGCCGTGCAGGGGACGATCGACGTGACTCGGATGCAGGCGGCCGAAGTTCTGACCGACATCTGGTTCCCGGCTCTGTCTCCGGAATCGAAGGGCGTCGGCGAGCGGTAGAGGCTAGCTCGGATCGATCTCCACGCCGATCGCACCGGTGAGCAGTTCTCGGGCTCGTTCGATGGGGATCGAGCCGCTCAGCCAGCGTTCACTCAGACCCTCGACCAGGGCGGTGAGTCGCTCGGCGGCGTCGGCCGGGCTTGCCTTCGGATCAGCGAGCCCGGCATCCTGCGCTTGGCGGATCAAAGATTCGACGTCGTCGGCCCACTCTTGCGTCGTGGTGCGTAGCGGTTCGCGCAGCTCGTCGGCGAAGACTGCGCTTGCTCGGAGTTCACCCCAGGCGATGCTGTTCTCTCGAATCTTCGGGGCATTCTGAAACTCCAGCAGGAGCATCTGCTCGAGCTGCGCACGAGGGTCTGTCTCCGTGAAGGCGCTTTCGGTGTACAGCGCGGCGCGATCGTTGATGTGATCGAGGGCCCGGCGCAGCACACCTGCGCGGTTTTGGAAGTGGTAGTAGATGAGTGCCGTCGACACTCCGGCCTCGGCAGCGAGCGTCTCCACCCTCAGCCCGCGTACGCCGTGTTGGGCAATGACGCGGACTGCTGCTTCCAAGATTTGCGTTTGGCGGTTCGACACGAGTCCGAATTCTACGAGGGTGGTCGGGACAGGTTTCTAGTCCGCGGGTTCCTGCTGGGTGGTGCAGTGAATGCCGCCACCACCCGCGGCGATGGCGTCGATGTTGATCTGCACGACACGGCGGTCGGGGAAGAGGCGCTCCAATTCGCTTCTGGCGGCCTGGTCGGCCTCGGGGTCACCGAACTCGGGTGCGATGACCGCCCCATTGCATACGTAGAAGTTGATATATCCGGCTGCGAAATCGTCCGATTCGAAGTCGGGCCTGATCGCGACCGGCGCCTCGAGGACCACCACTTCCAGCTTCCGTCCCTGTGCGTCGGTCGCGTTCTGGAGAATCTCGAGGTGACGTGCGGTCACGTCGTGGTCGAACGACTCCGGGTCTGTGTCGAGGCCTGCGACCACGACACCTGGGCGTGCGAAACGGGCGTAGAAGTCCGTGTGGCCGTCCGTGATGTCCTTGCCGGCGATTCCCGGTAGCCAGATGATCTTGTCGAGACCGAGCAGGGGGCCGAGTTCGGCTTCGACGTCCGACTTCGACCATCCCGGGTTGCGGTTGTTGTTGAGTACACAGCTTTCGGTGATGATGGCTGTGCCTTCGCCGTCGACCTCGATGCCGCCGCCTTCGAGGATCAGGTCGGTAGGCAATGATTCGACTCCCGCACGGGCGGCAACGAAGGCTGCGACCTGGCCGTCCTGATCAAAATCCTGCTTCTCGCCCCAACCGTTGAAGTTGAAATCGATACCCGCTTTGGTCCCGTTGCCTTTCACGAATACGGGGCCGGTGTCGCGCATCCAGAGATCGTCGAGAGGCGCGGCGATCAGTTCGACCGATGGGCCGACGAGGGAGCGAGCCAAGTCCAGTTGCTCGGAACGAACAAGCATCGAGACGGGCTCGAACTGCGCGATGGTCTGCGCGATCGTCGCGAGGTTGCGCTGGACCTCGGGCAGGAGGGCTGCTCCCCAGATCGCTTCGCTGGTACCGAACGCCATCCAGGTGCGCTTATGTGGATCACCCTCTTCCGGCATCACCCACTCGCGAAGATCGTCGTCTCCATTGCTCCCGCCCGAGGCTGAGTCGGAATCGCCGCAACCTGCCAAAAAGAGGCCACTGAGCGCAGCGGCGGCTGCCTGAATGAACCGACGTCTTTGCATTGCGGTGACTCCTTGTGCTGTGTGCGTGCGCGCCCGGTCCGCGTCCTGCTTGCATGGAGCGTAAACCTTGACTGAAAATTTAGTCAAGGAAGTAGTGCCAGTTCGAGACCGTTTCGGCGGGCGACACGACGGATCGAAGGACTCATCCGTCGGAAGGTCACGAGTCGATGAGTCCTTCGACCGTTCCCCGCCATCCGCGGCGCTGGTAGTCCCGGGGCGACATGCCGTGGGCACCGATGAAGACCTTGGTGAATCCGGACGCGTGCGCGTAGCCGAGTCGACGGGCGGTCTCTCCGGCCGAGAAGCCCTCCTGGAGATAAGCGCGGGCGAGGGTCATCCGCAACTGACCGCGCCAGCGCGGGAAGCTCTGGCCGGTGGCCGCTACGAAGCGTTTGTGGAGCAGGCCCTCGTCGACGCCGAGTCGAGCGCTCCACTCCGGCAGCGTGCGCGAATCGGTGGGGTCCGCGCGGAGTGCGGTAAGGATCGTTTCGACAGGATCGGTTCGGCCGCCGGGTGTCCGCGTCGCCGCGCTGTTTCGGATCAGCCTCGAGATCCTCGCTGGGTCATGGATTTCGGGGCGCAGAAGGGTGTAATTCGCAACGACCGTGTGCAACAGATACGCCTCCGCTTCGCGCGCGAAGTGCAGCACTCGTGGCGGCGGTGCAGTGACGGGAGAGTCGCCAGGCTGGGATCCGAGCGGAAGTAGAAGCGAACCCTCCGCGATCTCGACGCTGTTGCGTACTCCCGCGGGAAGCCACATCGCGTCGCCCCGCCTCAGATTCCAGGTTCGGTCGCCGAAAGTGACCCGGGCGGAGCCTCGGTAGATCCAGACGACGACGTGAAAGTTGTTGACCCTGGCCCACGTTCCGCTTGCAGGAATCGTCGGCGGTATCGGCGCCGAGCCTGAGTGGGCGCCTTCCTCGGACAAGAGTGCGACGCTCTGTGCCAAGGTCTCGTTCTCATGGATCGGCGCTGAGCCTTGGTTTGCACGTGTGTAGTCACTGGGTGTCACACCGGTGTGTTCACGGAAGGCACGGGTGAATCCCGCGGGCGTCGCGAATCCGACCTGCCCACCCGTCCATCCGATTTCGCGGCCGGAGTTCAGGTATGCGATTGCTGCCGCGATCCGGGCCGAGGTGCGCCAACGCGCGAAAGGCAACCCCGTCTCCTCCGTGAATCGGCGCTGCAGGGTGCGGACGCCGATCTTGAGTTGCCGGGCGAACTGGGAAAGCTCCGTGTCGTCGGCTGGCGTCCGTAGAAGCGTGCGAGCGATCTCGAGGGTCTCGGCCGAGCGTGGCAAATTCGGTGGGGCGTACGACACCGAAGCGTCGGCGTCGTTGGAATGGGCCCCCGCGACAAGCTCGAGTAGTCCGGCCCCCACAGTCGCCCCACCGCGCAGAAATCCCAAGTTGTGCGCGAACTGGTGGACGAGCCAGTCCTGCCAGGCTGCCGGGATCTCGAAATCGATGATCCGGTTCAACGTGGGCGGCAGGTCGGCAGCGGGCATCGGAATGGGAAACGCGACCGCTCCCGGGTCGACTCGGATGCTGTAGGCGATTCCCGCGGGCACCCAGGTTGCCGCCCCAGCGGTCACGCTGCGGGTGCGGTCGCCAATCTGTAGTTCCGCGTGTCCGGTGTGTACCCAGAAGAGCAGTGGCTCACGTGCATTCGCGATCAAGGAGAGTCGGGACGCGGGGATCTCGGGGACTTCGCCCGCGGAGAACACCAACCGTGGTCCCACGTATGCCCTCCCGATTCAGATGCTTTCTCACGCAGCCACCGATGAGTGTAAGAAGTCGGCACGCACGGATAACCGTAACCGATTAGGGGAGGCTAGCTTTATTCAATGGCCCTTCCGCCGTGATCGAGCGTGGGTCGACCCCCCCGTCTGTGCGCTTCCGAGGAGTCTTTCCGTGCCCCGAAACACCCGTCCGACAACGGCGTACTCAGTCACCTTGCGTGAACTCGAGGTACGTCGGGTGACAGACGTGACGCCGGGCATGCGGAGAGTGACGCTCACCGGAGCGCAGCTCGACACCTTCACAAACGCCGACGGCTTTGCCGAGCCCGCCTTCGTCAGCACCGGCTTCGACGACGACCTCCGATTGTTGTTCGCCTATCCTGGCGAAACCGATCCGGTCTTGCCGGTGATAGTCGACGGCACTGTGACTTTCGCAGCGGGACGCCGTCCACTTGCCCGCGCGTACACCGTGCGCCGTTACGATCCGCGAACAAGGGAACTTGACGTCGATTTCGTCGTTCACGGCGGTGGAGTTGCTACCACCTGGGCGCGCGACGCCGGCCCTGGCGACCGAATGCACATCGCGGGTCCCTCTGTATCGCAGGGACTCCCGGAAGATTGCGAGTATCTGCTCGTCGTCGGTGACGAGACGGCGCTACCTGCGATCGCACGTCTGCTCGAGGAATTGCCTGCCGATGCCAGGGGGCATGTGTTCGTCGAAATTGCGGACTCGGCTCACATTCAATCGGTGCGCGAGTTGCCCGGGGTGAGTGTCACGTGGTTGCCACGCGAGGGGGCGGAGCCCGGCACTACTTCTTTGTTGCTCGACGCGGTCAGTGCTGTCGAATGGCCTGACGGACGCGTATTCGCTTGGCTTGCAGGCGAACAGGCGACGATTCGCTCGCTTCGGCGTCATTTGATTCGTGATCGAGGAATTGCGAAGACCGACATCGATTTCACCGGCTACTGGAAACGCAGCGACACAGTGCGCACAGATTCCTGACCCGGCTCCATCGCTCGGTAAGACCGAAGCGCTCGATAACACCGAAAGGCAGAAATGACAGTCCTGCGCACCAGACGATCACGGATCATCGGACTGATCGGGGCCGCGCTCGCCGCAGCGCTCCTTGTGTCCGGGTGCTCGGCCTCGGCCGAAAACTCGAAAACGGCGTCCACTCCCGGTTCGGAGGGGAACGCCCTTCCCGCTGCGGAAGGAACGACTACTTACCCGCTGACCCTGGAATCGCCATATGGTACAAGTATTCTCGAGAAGCGCCCGGAGCGGGTTGCCGCAATCGTCCCCAATGCCGTCGACACGGAAATGCTCCTCGCGCTCGGCGTCAAACCCGTTCTCTCCTCGTCGATGGTCAAGGAGTCGGCTTCCCAGTCGTACTTGCTGCCTTACGGCGCAGAGGATCTCGACACCTTCGAGTTCGCGATGGGCGGCACACTTCCCGTCGAAGCGATCGCCGCGAGCGAACCTGACCTCATCGTCGCCGTCGGCTGGGCCGACGGCCTGGGTGGTTTGTCGATGGGCGATTACTACGAACGTTTGTCCTCCATCGCACCGGTGGTGACGAGCCCCGACACGAAGTCGCGGATGCTCGTGCCGTGGAAGGAATCGATCCGCGTACTCGGCGAGACACTCGACCTCTCGAAGGCAGCCGAAAAGATCGTGGCGGACCATGATCGGTATTTTGCGAAGGTGCGTCAGGAGAACCCTGAACTCACTGGCCTGACCGCAACCTGGGCGATCTTCTACGGAACCGGCAATGGGCTGCAGTACCTTTCAGCGCCCGATTCGGCTCCGGCAACTTTCTTGGGCGAGCTCGGTTTTGCCGAGAACCCGCGTGCACAGGAGTTCGTCACCCAAAGCACTGTCGGCGAGGAACTTCTCGAGAACATCGATGCGGACTTCCTGCTGATCGGCCGCAGTGCCGCCGGCAGCGAGGAGGATTTCGACAAGCTGACCGGCGGGAAGCTCTTCCAAGCGCTGGGAGCGGTGTCCTCCGGTCGTTGGGTCGCTCTGCCTCCTCGCACCGCCGACGGTGGCGACGTTCTGTGGGCAATCACGAGCGGTGGCCCGATCGGAACGATCTGGGCGGCTGAACATATCGTGCCGCTCATCAGCGCGAAGCTGTAGGCGTACAACTGGAGAACGGAAAGCCCTCACCCGTCGCCACACGATTGTGTGGCGACGGGTCGTTCGTACAGCAGGTGTCCCGGGTTTGAGGGTTGCCTATGGGACGAAGAAGGTTGCGAAACCCGGGGTGACAGGTCCGGCGGCAGGCAATATGGCGACGGCAACTTGCCCGGCTCCAGTCTGCAGGGTTGCCTCTCCCGGGGTTCCTTGGTTGTCGCCAGAAAGCCGACCGGTGCCGGAGGCTCCTGTCGAGAGGTTCATCCAGCGCACTTCCGTCGAAAGCATGCAACCCCACCGCTCGTCTTTGGCGCCGGTGATCGTCACCGTGCCAGGTTGTTCGCCGACTACCGCCACACAGTGGACAGGGGGTGCGTCGAAGCTGCCGTTTGGGTTCCCGAACGGCGCCGGGTTGATTTGGAACGGAACGGTGACCGCAGCGGAGGCAACGGTTGCGGGCGCGAGAACCGATACGGCCACTATGGATACGCAGGCAGATAGTCGGCGTACGAGATTCGTCACGGTAACCTCCGGTAATCGAAGACGGTGTGGTGCCCATGCTCTACCCGGAGCGCAATTACCGCAAGGGGATCCAGTTTTCGAGCCAGCGGCGGTTCATGAATCGCTGAGTGCGTGAGCGTTTGTAGAATCGTTGTCCTGCAACGCGTATCGGTATACGAAGCCTGTATTGGGCGGTGAATAGCCCAATCGTGCTGGGCTCCACCGAAAGTACTAACTTTCCAGCCATCGGCCAGCCGGCTTGCGGTGTAGCTCGACAAAGCTGGTGTTGTTCGCAAGGCGGGCTGAACGATTTCTCAGGGAAGGCAATGGATATGGATGATGCGCTCGTTCCGCTCGAAGATGCACTCCCGCAGCTGTTCTCGCATCTTTCGCGGTTTCACGCTGGCGTGAGGGGTCTGCGGCGTGGGCAGCCAAGCCGCGTTTGGGGGTCGAGCCTCTAACTGTCGAATGATTGCGACAGCAGTGGATTTCGTTGGATAGAAGTGCGGAGACCAATCCTGTGTCGGTAGCTGCGGGTCTCGAAATCACGTTTCATCTACCAAACAAATGCTTGATCGCTAGAGTGTGTGCGACATCGAAAGCCCGACAAAGCTCGATTTCGAAGGAGTTCGTATGGTTGCACCTCAGGCTTATGTCGTCGATGCGCTCCGCACTCCGGTGGGTAAACGGCACGGCTCGCTCGCAGGAGAGCACCCAGCGGACATGGGGGCCCACGTGATCACATCGATTCTCGACCGCACTCGACTGGACCCGATGGCCGTCGACGATGTGATCTTCGGTTGTGTCGACGCTATCGGGCCGCAATCGGGCAACATTGCCCGCACCGCCTGGCTTTCAGCAGGCCTACCCTTGGACATCCCAGGAACGACAGTCGACAGACAATGCGGATCTTCACAGCAAGCCGTCCACTTCGCAGCGCAAGCGGTCATGAGCGGGACCCAAGATGTGGTGCTTGTCGGCGGTGTGCAGAACATGTCCTCGATTCCTATCTCGGCGGCAATGCGTGCCGGCAACGAGTACGGATTCGACACGCCCTTCAGTAAGTCCCGGGGGTGGGCAGCACGATTCGGTGAGGCCGAAATCTCACAGTTCGTCGGCGCCGACCTGATTGCCAAGAAATGGGGTATCAGCCGTGAAGACATGGAGGAGTGGGCACTGCAATCGCATCAGCGTGCCCGTGCTGCCATCACAGACGGCCGATTCGAGCGTGAGACAGTGTCATTGGGCCAATGCGTCGTTGACGAATGCCCACGAGAGACATCCATGGAGCAGATGGCTGCACTGCCCGCATTGAGGGATGGCTCGTTGCTGACGGCTGCTGTGGCTTCGCAGATCTGTGACGGCGCATCAGCGGCCCTGATTGTCTCCGAGAAGGCGCTCGAGGTTCATGGATTGAAGCCACGTGCGCGCATTCATCATATGAGCGTGCGCGGCGACGATCCGATGCTGCAGCTCTCGGCGCCGATACCCGCGACGAAGTATGCACTGGCGAAATCCGGCATGGCGATCGGCCAGATGGATACCGTAGAAATGAACGAGGCATTCGCTTCGGTAGTTCTGAGCTGGTTGATCGAGACGGGTGCAGATCCCTCCCGGGTCAATCCCAACGGTGGTGGAATCGCATTGGGCCACCCCCTTGGGGCCACTGGCACCAAGTTGTTCGCCACGATGTTGCACGAGTTGGACCGCATTGATGGACGGTACGGTCTCCAAACCATGTGTGAGGGTGGTGGGACCGCGAACGTCACCATCATCGAGCGGCTGAGCTGAGCTCGCGAAATTGGGCGGCATGGAAAACCTTCTGTTGTAGCGCTTTGTCGGGTGCAACGCGCCCAACAGGGGTGCCGTGGCGCGGTGTGCGACGATCCGAGTGTGGGAGAACAGGCGGATCGTCTTGCTCGTGGTGAGTGGTATCTCGATGATGACGAGCTGCGGGAACGGCGGCTTGAGTGTTGGCGTCGACTCGACTCGTTCAATGGGGCTGCGGCGGACGACGACGCTGTCCGCTCACGGGCTCTCGCCAGCCTTTTTGGTGAGGTAGGTGACGGAGCTTTGGTGGTGCCGCGGTTCCAATGCAGCTACGGACACAACATTCGGCTCGGAGCCAACGCATTCGTCAACGCGAACGGGTTCTTCATGGATGATGCGCTGATCACAATCGGCGCGGACGTGAGGATCGGGCCTGGAGCCCAGCTGATGACAGCGTTGCACCCTGTCGATGATCATCGACGGCGCCGCGAGGGATGGGAGCGGGCTGCTCCGATCGTCATCGGTGAGAACACGTGGCTCGGCGCCTCAGTCACTGTCGGTGCAGGAGTTTCGATCGGTCACAACGCCGTGATCGGCGCGGGAAGTGTGGTCTTGCATGACATTCCTGATCACGTCGTTGCTGCTGGATCGCCGGCAAGGGTTATCCGTCGGACACCTGCCGAAGTTGAGGGACTGCAACGCGAGCACTAGGGCATGCGATGTCAGAGGGTGATCGTGCGGGTGGGCTCCCAGATGGCGGGGTCGCGGTGGGTGACGACGAAGACGGTGGCCGCCAATTCCCGCACGGCGCCGGCGATACGGCGCTCGGTGGCCTCGTCGAGGGCCGAGGTGGCTTCGTCGAGAACCAGGACGGGAGCGTCTTTGAGGAAGGCGCGAGCGATCGCCACCCGCTGACGTTCGCCACCGGAGAGAGCGGCACCCTGGTGTCCGATGTCCTGATGAATGCCGAGCGTCGAGCGGTCGAGAACGGCGCCGAGGGCAGCGCGCCTGGCGGCGTCCTCGATCTCGGTTTCGGTAGCGCCCGGTCTTCCAAGTCCGATGTTCTCCCCGAGGGTGCCCGAGAACACGAGTGGGTCCTGCGGCACGTAGCCGATGTGTGCCGCCAGGTCGTCGTAGGGCAAGTCGCGCAGTGAAACTCCGCCCAGAGTGACGCTGCCTTGGTCCGGATCGTCGAAGCGCATGAGCAGCCCGAGAAGTGTGCTCTTCCCCGTACCCGAGCGTCCTGCGACGAGAACTCGCTCACCCGCGGGGATCTCCGCGGTGATGCCACGCAGAACCGGAGCGTGATCTACCCCGGCGACCTCGATGTCCGTTCCAACAGGGCGCGCGGCGTCCCAGGGTGCGGGCTCGGCCAGTGCGGGAGCCGAAGTCGCTGTGCGGTAGTCGCGAACCGTTGCGCGCAGCTCGTTGACTCCGATTCCGGCCAGGGCGAGTTCGTCGAGCGGCGCAGCGGCGCGGGCGGTGAGGATGACAAGCGCGAGAGCGGCTGCGGGATCGTCGAATCCGGTGGCGGCGAGGAAAATCACTGCACCTGCCAGCGGCACAATGGTGGCGATCGCCGAGATGAATGTCGCTGGTGCCGCGGCGAGATTTGTCCGTGCAAGCGCGGCTTCCTGATTCCGCCAGCTTCGCTCGATTCGTTCGACGGAACGTGTGGGACCGGCTGCTGTGCGCAGTAATTCGAGGTGGTCGGTGAGCTCGAGTGTCGACTGAGTTGCTGCGAGCTCGGCTTCGTGTCGGCGCTCGTCCGCTCGGCTGAGCGCACGTTGGGCCAGCGTCTGAGCGACGAGCGACACGGCGAGCAGTCCACCGACGAGCAGCATGACGCCTGGCCCCGCGACGACCGCGATCCCAGGAAGCAGGAGCAGCGGGATCAGCGGTGCAACCAGGAAGGTCTGAAGTTGGTGCGCGGGAACACTCATCAGCGACGGGATTCCGCGCCCGGCGACGGTGGCGAGCAGTGCCCGGTTGTCGTCGGTGAACCAGGACAGTTTCGCACGGGCGAAGGCGTCGCCGAGAGCGTCGTAGAGATCGCCCACGAGTCGAGCCCCGGTGAAGTAACCGCCCCGCGAGACCAGGACGGTCACGAAGAGAGCGATGGTGGCCGTGGCCAGGACGAGAACCGGCGACCGGTGATCAGCGATCGAGAGCGCGAGGGTGGTGTACGCGATCGCCTCGAGGACAGCAACGGACACCCAACCGAGTCCGATGGTGATCAAGCGTCGTCGGGCTACATTGGCGCTGTTCATTATTCGGCTCCAGTCAGGGCTGCACTGTGCGAGGCAGCGTCGTTCACGTTTCGACCGCCGAGGTCGAGTCGATCGTCGGCATCGTCTGCAAGAGCGGGGTCGTGGGTGACGATCACAATCGTCTTTCCTTCGTCATGTGCGAGGTGTCGCAATTCCTTCAGCAGTTCGGCGGCCGTGCGATCGTCGAGTGCACTGGTCGGCTCGTCGAGCAGCAGTACTGCTGCGGGCGAGAGGAACACCCGAGCAAGCCCGACGCGCTGACGTTCTCCTCCGGAGAGTGAAGTGGCGTGGGCGTCGAGGCTGACGTCGATCTGTGCCCGGCGTAGTGCGGCGGTGTATTCCGCGTCCGTTGCATCGGGGGCGGCCAGCGCGATGTTCTCGCGCACCGTGGCAGGTAACACGTCTGCGCCCTGGGGTGTGAGCAGAACGGACTGTGGCCGCAGGTTCTCGTCGATCGCGGTGATGCTACGACCTGCGTAGCGGACGGTACCCAGTTCCGGGATCTCGAAGCCGGCCAATGCTTTCAGGAGCGTCGTCTTGCCTGCTCCACTCGGTCCCGTGATCGCAGTGATCGTGGCTGGGCGGAATGCATGCGTGACGTCGTCGACGACTCTGCGGTCCGCGATCGTGACAGTCAGGTTGACGATCTCCAGTCGATCGGAGGGACTCGAGGCCGGAACGGTTGGCGCTTCACCGGCAGGGAGGGTGGGTTCGTCCAGGGCAGCGGCGAGCCGGCCCGCAGCAGAGCGTCCAGCAGCGACGTAGTCGAGGCCGTGCCCGAGCCGCAGGGCCGGTGTCACGATTGCGAGGCTGAAGAGAATGGTGGCGGCCAACGTCGTTGCATCCCAGTGGAATCCGACGGCATAGGCGATCGCGAACGTCGCCGTCGCCTGCATGAGGGCAACGGCGACGGCCGCAGGGGTAGCCACGAGTCGAACGCGCTCCTGCATTCCCCGGGTGAACCGTGCTGTCGATTCTGCATAGTCGGCGGCAGCGCCGGTCTGCGCGCCGTAGATCCGGCAGACGCGGATGCCGCGGGCATAGTCGTCCACGGCAGTCACGATGTCGCCCATGACATCTGCACTTTCGGCGCTGTGCCGAGCGGCCATTCGGGGGATCACGACCAGGTAGAACAGAGCTGCCACGATGCCGGGAGCCAGAGCGAGAAGCGCCACGGGGCCGGCTGAGGCAACCAACGCCGCGATCGTGACCGCGGGGACCACGATGAGTGTGGCGAACTCGGCCGGTAGGTGCGCAGTCATATGGTGCAGCGCCGAGATGTCGTCCGAAACGAGCCTCCGCAGTGCGTCTCCGCTGTAGCGGGACAGCGTGCTTGCCGGTAGGCGAACGAGGTGGGCTGCGAGCTGGCGTCGAAGCCTGGCCTCGAAGAGTGACTCGGCGTGATGCGAGAGCCACGACGACGTGGCAGCGAGCGTTACCCCGGTGAGCCACAGCCCACATGCCCACCCGGCCCAGCTCATCGACGGTTCACCGATGAGTTGCACGACGCACCAGAGCGCCCCGAGCATCGCGACCCCCGACGCTGCGGCCGCGACGACCCCGGCAGCCAATGCAGGCAGCGCCGGGCGCAAGGCCGGGACCAGCGACGGTTCGACGAGAGGGCGGGGCATGGATAACTCCTTGAATCAGCGCCAGGGTGCAGGCACGACAAATGACCGAGACCTAAGGTTAGGGGTCGATGGCTCCATATGGTTATCGCCGTACGCCGATTTCTTACACTCGCCCAGCATCTGTCGGTGTCAGGATGCGGCCGAGATGGAACTCATGACGTCTTCCCACACGCCCATGACTGCGGGTTCGGTTGGACCCGTTTGGGTGAAGACTGCCACGCATTTGCGGCGGAAGTCGTACATCTCGATCGAGCTGGTCAGGCCGTGAACGCCGTGGGTGCGGGTCAGCCAGCACTCCGAGACACCATTCAGGTCGATCACCGTCCGGCAGGTGTCCGAGGCTAGAGTCAATGTCCCGCCGAACATGGCTGCGGCGTCGAGGTCACCACGGTGGATCTGCAGGCATCCGTTCCCGGCGACGACGGTCGTGACGGGCAGTTGGTGGTAGGACAGGTGCTCCATCCCGGCAGCCATGAGGTGAGGATCGACTCGCCGGTAACCGAGGGCGCCCAGAGCGACCAGGCCACTACGACGTTCGCTGCCGCCGTCCGCGAGGATGAAGTCGAGCTGTGTCAGCTGATCGGCTTCGGCCCAGAATGCGGGCGTATTCGATGTCTGGATGGGAGGGCTTGTTTCCCTCGCAGTGCTCGGCGCAGTTCGCATCGCTTCGAAGGCGAGACGATCCGAGGCCGGGGTCAAATACGTGGTGTGTGAACTTGATCCGTGGATGTCGAACATGCGGAGCGTCGGCGGTATGTGCTGCTCTGCTTCAGTGGTCACCACCGAGCCGAGGGAGGCAACGTTCAAACGCAGAGCGACGAGCCCGGGCGCGCAGACCAACGGATCGCCGGGAACTGTCGGAACGGAGTACTTGCCCGAGTCGTTGACAGCCACCGGGCCTGCGACGGTGATTGCTACCGTGTCGTCCAAGAGCGGCAACATTTTGCCGACTACGTCAGGTGCGGTGTCGATCAGTCCACCACGGAACCCCGGACGCGCAAGCAGTGCGTCCAGGTCCGACATGCGTGCCAAAGCTGCGCAACGACATTCGCCACGGTGCGGGCACATCTCAGTAGACATCCCTTAGGTACCGCTTCGATCGTTTGAGGTTGTTGACGTAATCCTCGGCGGCGTCCGCATCCAACCCACCGTGCTCGGCGACGACCTCGTGCAATGCGTCGTCGACGTCCTTTGCCATCCGAGTGGCGTCGCCGCAGACGTACACGTGCGCACCGTTTTCGAGCCAGTCGAACAAGTCTCGGCCCTGCTCGCGCATACGAGTCTGGACGTAGATCTTCTCGGACTGATCGCGCGAGAAGGCCAGATCGAGGCGAGTCAGGACACCGTCACGGGTCAGCCCGTTCAACTCGTCCTCGTAGATGAAGTCGCTCGACTGATGCTGATCGCCGAAGAACAGCCAATTCTGCCCCGACGCGTTGCGCGCGCGACGCTCGTGCAGGAAAGCGCGGAAGGGTGCGATGCCGGTTCCGGGGCCGATCATCACGACGGGAACAGCGTCATCGGCGGGTAGGCGGAACGAATTGTTCTTGGAGACAAAAACTCCGACCCGATCTCCCTCGCCGACGCGGTCCGCCAGGTACGTCGAGCAGACGCCGCCGCGATCCCGCTCGCCCGAGCGGTAGCGCACACTCGCTACCGTCAGATGCACGGTGCCGTCGTGGGCCAGCGGGCTGGAGGAGATCGAATAGACCCGATGTTGCAGCGGGCGAAGAAGTGTAAGCAGATCCTCGGGATTCAGGCGAATGCTGTTGTCCAACTGGAGGAGATCGAGAACGTCCTTGCCCCACAGCCACGCATCGAGCGCTTCCCGATCTTCCGTGTCGAGAATGTGCCGCAGTTCGGCGTCGCCGCTGCGTCGGGCGATGTCTTCGATCAAATCGCGCGAGGGAATCGAGATCTCGTAGTCGCTGGTCAACACCTGGTCCAACGGTGCGGACGAGCCGTCTTTCGCGGTAACCACGTAATCGCCGCTGACACCGAGCTGATGGATGATCGCCTCGACGAGGGCGGGGTCGTTGATCGGGCGGATGCCCAATCCATCTCCGGCCTCGTAGTCCAGACCGTCCTCGCCGAGCGCAAAGGTGAAGTGGCGGACTTCCTTGGCTGAGTCCTCGCCGGACAACAGCCGGTTGGCGAGGACGGTTGCAGGATAGGGGTTCTTGCGAGTCCACTGGGACTTGGTCTTCGTCTGAGCGGGCGCAACCGGCGAGGCAGCGGCCCCCGCATCACCGTCGACACCGGCCACCGCAGCGACGGCCCGAACGATCCACTCGGCCGCCGGATCCTCGTAGTCGACGTCGCAATCGGTGCGGTCGACAACCCGGGTCCCGCCGAGCGCTTCGAAGCGGGCGTCGATGTTCTTGCCCGACTGGCAGTAGCCGTCGTAGCTGGTGTCGCCGAGCGCGAGCACGCCGAAGTAGAGACCGTCCAATCTGGGTGCGCTCTCGGATTCGACTGCATCCCAGAACAGCTGCGCGTTGTCGGGCATCTCGCCCTCGCCGTAGGTGGAGGTGATGACGAGCACCCGGCGCATGGCGGAAAGTGCATTGATATCCACGGTGTCCAGACTCGCGACAAGTGGTTCGAGACCGTGGGCACGAGCAGCTGCGGCCGCGTCTTCGGCCACGGACTCCGCGTTGCCGGTCTGGCTTCCGTAGAGGATGTGCACTGCTGCGCCGGCAGTTCTCTCCACTGTCGCTGTTGCAGCACCGGTTTGACCGGGCATGAAAGTTCGTGAGTGTAGACCGGCCAGGAATCCGGAAAGCCACGCGCGTTGGTCGCCGTTGAACGGTGCGTATTCGGGGATGTACGGGATTTCCATTTTGAAGCTCACCTACGTTCGGGGGAGGAGGTCAGGACACCAGGTCGGGGATCGTGCGCGAAGCGAACAGTTCGTCGAAGTTCGGCAGTGATCCGAGCTTGTCCCGATTCTTGTTGTCTTGAAACAGAATCCACCCGTACGTCGCCGGGCTGTCCATGGCCAACACGTTGCGCAGGCTCAGCGCCTGTTTGTAGTCGTCGACGCGCTTGGCTGCAATCAACGCAGCCAACTGTTCGTCGTCGTAGCCGGCGAGAATCTCTTTCGAGTACTTGACCAAGTGCTGGACGAGGGCGAAGTCCTCGGTCAGCACCAGGTTTCGGGCCGCCTTCTGCACTGCTGGATCGTCGGGTCCGGACGCACCCGGCGTGCGGGCGGTGGCGAGTTGTTGCGCGAAGTGAAGCACGGTGTACTCACTGAGCAGCGCATACATCGTCGCCGTATCGGTCTCGCCGTAGGCAGGGACTGCTCCGTTCAGTGCAGGGCGCCCATCGCGCACTGCGAGTTTGAACGTGCGGACCTGACGTGCTGCGATGGCGGACGCCAATTCTTCGAGAAGCTCTTTGTGCGACTTCGCAGCCAGGATTGCATCGCTGTCCTGGTAAAGCATCAATGCCTTGGGCATGGCGTAGACGAACGAGTGCTGTTCGACTTCCCAGTTCTCGAGTAGTCGGGTTCCGAGCGCGGATCCCGTTGCTTCCACATGCAGTTCGAGCAGGAGTTGTACCGCGTGGTTGTGGACGGCGGCCAGAGGATCGGTCGCAGCGGTGATCGAACCCAGCAGTACGGAATCCGTACTTGCTCGCAGTGCCAGTTCGCCGCGAGGGTCGTACTGGTAGAAGAACCCGCCGCTCATGCCGTTGCCGACACCCTTGCCGAACTCGCCGAGATTCACGACAGCACCGTTAGTCATGTACTCGCCGGCGAAGTCTCCGACACCTTCTACGACAGCACTGGCGCCGGAGTTGCGAACTGCGAAGCGATCGCCTGCTTCACCTTCGACGAACACTCGTCCACCGGTGGCGCCGAAGAGCGCGAAGTTGCCGATCAACACGTTTCCACCGGCGTCACTGGAGCCGCCGCCTGGGCTGCGCACGGCAATCACGCCGCCGCTCATGCTCTTTCCTACGCCGTCGTTACATGTCCCGGTGTGTTCCAGGTGCATGCCGTCGTTGCAGAATGCGCCGAACGACAGGCCCGCAGATCCGGTCGTCAGGACGCGCACGCTGCCCGGCGCCAGGTAGCGACGCCCACGCTCGTCGGTCAGTACTCCCGGAGCGAGAAGGCCGGGCGCTCCGTAGTTGAGCTCGCGTTCGAGGTCGATCGCCAACTGACCACCGACGCTCTTGTTCCGGTTACCCAGGTGCAGTGCACCTTCGGCGAATTCAGGTCCGGACACGGCGACCGAGGCCTCGCCACGGTTGAAGAACACCGTACGAACCTCGTCCATGATCTTCTCGTCGAGCGCGTACTCACGTTCGAGGTACACAGGATTGTCGATGGTGATGTTCGGAGCGGACTCGAACATCGCGTCCAGCTTCAGATTGCCGACGATGGACGGGTGATCGAGCAGATGCAGGAGATCCGTTCGACCCCGCGCTTCCTGAAGGGATCGCATTCCCAGATTCGCGAGCAGTTCCCGAGTTTCGTGAGCGATGTTGAGAAGGTACTGCGCCATCGCGCGGGGATCGCCGTCGAACAGTTCCGGGTTGGTGGTCAGACCGGCGGGGCACTTGATGTTGCAGTTCTTGGCCATGACGCAGCCCATCATCATCAGCGCCGACGTACCGAACTCGAAGCTGTCTGCGCCGAGTAGGGCGGAAGTGATGATGTCGCTGCCGGTCTGATGCGCGCCCGAGCATCGCAGAACGACTTTCTGGCGAAGGCCGTTGGCACACAGAGCTTGATGGACCTCGGCGATACCGACCTCGGCCGCACGGCCCGCGTACTTGAGGCTGGTCACCGAAGCGGCGCCGGTGCCACCGGTATTTCCGGCGACGTTGATGACGTCGGCGCCGGCCTTGGCGACACCGACGGCGATGGTGCCGATTCCTTCCGAGGACACCAACTTCACGATCACCCGAATGCGAGCTGCCTTGCAGTCGTGGATGAGCTGAGCGAGGTCCTCGATGGAGTACGTGTCGTGGTGAGGCGGCGGCGAAACCAGTTCGACCCCGGGCGTTCCGCCGCGGGCGGCAGCGATGTCGACGGTGACCTTGGCGGCCGGAAGCTGCCCGCCCTCACCGGGTTTTGCGCCTTGGCCGAGTTTGATCTCGATCTCTTCGAGCATCGGATCGGCGAGGTAGCCCGCCCAGATTCCGAAGCGTCCGGATGCAAACTGCTTGATGCGCGATGCACGAATCGTGTCGTAGCGCGAAAGGTGTTCGCCGCCTTCGCCGCTGTTGGACATCGCACCGACCATGTTCGTGCCGTGCGCGACGGCTTCGTGCGCCGGAGCGTTCAGTGCGCCATGGCTCATGGCACCCGACGCCAACTTCGGGGTGATGTCGCTTGCACTCTGTACCTCGGAGAGAGGTACACCTGCCGGTGCGACCCTCAGCTTGGACAGGAACTCTGCCGCAATACCGGTTGCATTCAGCACCAGATCCGGGTCGGTGGCCTCGATGGTGACGTCGTCGGCAAAGGCGACGGAAAGAGCATCGCCGAGTGCTACCACCCGAGCGGTGTCGTCGGCCAGTGGACCGTCTAGGCGAAGTGTGTACCGGCCGTCCGCGGCAGATTCACACCGGATTCCACGCATCACGATCGTCCTATTGCCGCGCACCGAGAATCGGCTGATCTGGTCGGTGAACTCGGCTGTTGTCACCGCAAATGTGACATCACCGGGCACGGAGATGACATCGCGCAACGCGGCGGGACGACGCGATCGTTCCGCAGCCATCACAGTGGAAAAGTCCCGGTACCCGGCGGTGATGTCGAAGTCGTCGATCTGCTCGGTGGTCAACCGGTCGAAGCTCGTCGCCCGGTATGCCCCGGCGTCGAGGCGGAAGGCGTCGTCGAGCCGTCCGAGCGGCAGTAGACGTAGAGCCTCGAATTGTTCTGTTCCGGAGGGACTGTCGAACGCGATCTTCTCCTCGGTGAGTTCGACGTACTTACGGACCGCGGTGGTACCGAACGAATGCCCTGCGCCGTCTGCACGCTCCTTGAACAGGCCGAGCAGTGGCAGATCCTTCTCGCCCCCGACTGCGCTCGCACGCTCGTGCCACTGCTTCGAGGTCACCGCGACGGTGTCGAAACCGACGCCACCCACCGGTGACTTCATGTTGGGGAACCACTGGCGCAGAACAGGGTCGGACGTATCGAGGAAGTTGGGTTCGAAAAATTCTCCGCCGATGTAGCTTTCGACGGTGCACAGACCGACGCGTCCCATCGTCTTCATCAGGGACTTCTCGGCGGCCTTCGCGAAGCGTCGGAACGCGGCATCCGGGTCAGCGGCGAACTTCTCCTCGGCTCGCAACTGAACGGACAGCGGGTAGACGGCGGAAGCGCCGAAACCGAGTGCGGCCGCAACGTGGTGTGAGGACTCGATCTGGCCGCTCTCCACGATGAGAGAGACGCGCAATCGCAGGCCCGCGTCGATGAGGCGTTGGTTCAATGCTCCGACGACCATGATCGCGGGAAGTGTTGCGCGCTCGTGAGATACGTGGCGGTCGGTCAGGACTGCGATTCCGCCCTGTTCGGCCGCGAAGGCTACAACAGCGTTGCCGAGCGCGGTCATCGCGTCGACCATTGCCTGCGCGTCACCCTCGGCGGGGTAGAGCATTTCGAAGCGGCGGTGCGGAGTGTGGTTCTGTTCGCGGATCTTGAGCATGTCCAGGTGCCCGAGGATCGGCGAGGCGATGACGATCTGCTTGCCCTGTCCGGGGGACATCTTCGCACCCAATGCAACCCTGAGAGTCATACCGTCCGCTTCCCGGATGCTGTCGAGGGGAGGGTTGGTGACCTGGGCGAATCGCTGCGAAAAGTAACGAGCCACGCCGCCTTCGCGGTCGCTGAATGCGTTGATGGCGTTGCCGTAACCCATGGCGGAGACCTTTTCGGCTCCGTGCGTGAGCATCGGATCCATCAGGAATTTGAAACTTTCCTGATCCAGGGAGTACGCCATGTAGCGCTGATGTATCTCGAAGGTGCCGTTGTAACGGGTCGGGGAGCTGACTTTCTCCGCTGGCACGGCGGGAATGTCTTCGATCAGGATTCGCGATTGCTCCAGCAACGACTGGTAGTCGCGCTGAGCGGCAATCTTTTCCAGAGCTTCGCGGGCAGTGTAGGTATGGCGATCGCGATGATCGAAGTACAACATTCCGCCGGCCTCGACGCGGCCACGGTGAATCACCGTCTCGGGTGCGAACGCGATCTGTCCGGCTTCGGAGAATGCGCACACGTAGTCGTGCGTCTCGATCGTGCGTAGTGGACGCAGACCGAGGCGATCCAGGCGCGCACCGATGATGGTGCCGTCGCCGAACACCAGCGCTGCCGGTCCGTCGTTCTTCTCCTCGTACAGCGAGAAGTACTCGAACATCGCACGCACTGCGGGGGAGAGAGTGGTGTCGTTTTCCCAGGCCGGCGGCATCATCGAGACCACAGCCGTCACCAGGTCGACACTGTCCTCGATGACGCGTGCTTCCAGGGTCTGATCGAGTCGGCAACTGTCGGACTGGCCGGGCGGACGGACGATCGCACGTCGTTTTGCACTGGCGACAGCAGCTTCGGAGAGCCGATTCTTCTTGTCCGTGTTCAGTTCTCCGTTGTGAGCCATGAACCGGAACGGCTGCGCCATCGTGGGATGCGGGTCCGTGTTGGTCGAGAACCGCGTATGGAAGTACATCGTGTGCACGGCGTGATCGGGGTCGACCAGGTCGCGGAAGTACGGGATCACTTCGTCGGAGTTCAAGCGACCCTTGAGAACCTGAGTTCGCGCGCTGAGCGAGAGTGGGTACAACCCGCGTAGTGCAGGGGTGTTGTACGCGATTGCCTCGATGGCGAGCAGAGCTTCGTGCACGAGGCGATCGACTACCGCAGGCTCGGGGCGAGGAGTGGGCACCTCGAAAATCCACTGCCTGACCGGAAGTTGATGCGCGATCGCGGCCGGCCGAATCGCCGAGTTGTCGACCGGGACGTCGCGCACTGCGAGAGTGGTGAAACCGCGATCGAGAAGTTCACGTTCGACCAGGGCGGCAGCGCGAGCGTGCTGGGCGTCGTCGTCCGGAAGGAAGAAGTTGCCGACGCAGAAGCGTCCGGCGCGAAGGTCGGAGCGCCCGGTTACCTTGCGGAAGAACCGGAGGGAGAGGTCCACCGAGACGCCGCCGCCGTCGCCGACGCCCTCGGAGGACATACCGCCGCGGTGCGGAACCGAGCAGAGCGCTTCGCGGCCCTTGATCAGGACATCGTGGGTCTGCACGCCGTCCTTGCGCGTGATGAACCCGACCCCGCAACTGCTCTTGTCATCTGCGGGGTCGTACAAACCGACGATGGACGTGCTCACTGCAGCAACCTTCTCCCTGTCCTGGTTGCCCGGAGATTGTTCGACCGGGCAGATACGACGGCATGTATTCCGTCAGGGCAGGGCGTCGCTGCTTCGATGAAGCGGCACCCGAATGGGTTCAGACTACTGAGTAGAGGCTTACCTTAGTCAAGTCTGCTTGGTGTGACTTGGATCTGAGCAGGTCAGAGGGTTGCTTTGTAGGCAAGTGCGTAGGCGATCTTGCCCGGCTTGTCGTCTGTGTACGGCTTGGACAGCTTTGCGAACTCGCCCTTGGACTCGGCTTTGCCGTCGTTCCAGGCCGACAGGACGCCAAGATCGGTGGCAGTGAATCCGCTGTCGACGACGGCATCGCCTGTCAACGCTGTCTGTGCTTTGGTCACCGACTTCACGGTGCCCAGGTAGCTGGAGAGATCATCGCGATTCCAGTTGGTGAGGTCGACGGGCGCGGTGTCGCGGACCCAGGCGCCCCAGTAGAACTCCTGGAACGGAATCGTGCCTGCGGCGAATCCGATGTCGCGGGAGAAGTACATCAAGCTGCGGTACTTGTCGTCGGCGAAGTTGGCCAGGCCGACGCTCTTCGGCAGAGCCTGGACTGGTACCTGGTTTCCGTCGACGTCACGCGACCAGACCCACTTGTTCTTCTCCATCTCGGTCCAGAAGGCACCTTCACTCAAGCCGCTGAGGTTGCCGAGAACCCGCAGTCTCACGTGAAGGTCGGGACCGCCGTCGGCCGTCTCGATGAAGGACGTGAGGGTGTGGTGACCGTCGGTCAGGTAGAGATCGCCGCGGGGTCCGACGACCACGGTCTTCATGGGCGCGATGCTCTCGACGGTTTCCTGACCCACTGGAATCTGGCAGGTGAAGGACGACGGGTCCTTCAGCGTCGACGCCGCAGTAGCGGTCGCGGCCTGGATCTGGCCGTTCGCCTCACACCAGTCGTCGAACTTCTTGTTGATCGTGTCTTTTCCGAGCGTGTATCGCCCGAGCTTGTAGTACACCTCGTCGTAGCCGAGTGACGGTTGTGTCGCGTGAACGTCGCCGATGCGCACGTCCAGGAGATCACCTTCCTTGGCGCACAGGTACTCCGATCCGCCGGCGGAGCCTGAGAACGAACCGGTGGAGATTCCGCCACACGCGAGGGGAGCGGCGACAGCGGGAGTGCTGACCAATGTTCCGGCGCCGAGCAGTGCCAGTGTTGTGAGTGCCGAGATGGCGGAACGACGCATGTGGGGATCTCTCCTGATGATGGGTTCGCACGTGAAGAAGCTTGCGTCACAATCGCTCAGGGTGGTTTCGGACTTACTGACAACAGACGTCCGCGCGGTGGCTACCACGTGAATTCACGTCGTAACCACCGCGCGGTGAGCCTGTTGGTTGATCAGCCCTGCAGTTGATCAGCCTTGCAATTGATCAGCCCTTGTAGTTGTAGAAGCCCTCGCCGACAGCAACGCCGAGCTTGCCCTCGTCGATGTAGTTCTTCTTGATGTAGTCGGCGAATTCGCGCTGCTTCTCGCCGCCCTGGGAGGAGATGTTGTAGACGGTGGTCAACCCGACGACGTCCATGATCTGGAAGGGGCCGAACGGGGCTCCGGTGCCGATACGCCACGTCTTGTCGACCATGTCGGGATCGGCGATGCCGTCGATCAGCAGGTCGGAGGCCGCGTTGAGGAGCGGGACCAGGAGCGAGTTGAGTACGTAGCCCGCCTTCTCCTTCTTGAGTTCGATCGGCACCATGCCGATGTTCTTCGCGAACTCGACGACCTCGCGGTACACGGCGGGGTCGGTGGACTCGGTGCCCATGACCTCGGCAGTGTTGTTGACCCACACGTGATTTGCGAAGTGCAGTGCGAGGAACTTCTCGGGGCGGCCGGTGAACTCCTTGAGATCGCTCGGCAGCAGCGTCGAGGAGTTGGTAGCGAACACCGTGTGCTCAGGAGCAACCGTGGCAAGCTTCTCGTAGGTGTCGCGCTTGATGGCGATGTCCTCGGGAATTGCCTCGATGACCAGGTCGGCCTTGGCGACGGCTTCGCCTAGATCGTACGAGTACGTAATACGTTGCAGCGCTTCGTCAGCCTTGCCTTCCTTGGCACCCTCGACGTTCTCGGCCTTGTAGGCCGCGGCCAACGAGTCGAACCGAGCCTTGGCCTTTTCGATGACCTCGGCGTTGATGTCGTACGCGACGACGTCGAAGCCGTGATAGGCGGTCTGATAGGCGATCTGTGAGCCGAGAACTCCGGTACCCAGAACGGTGATCTGCTTCAGTTCAGTCATTTTCGATCCTCAATCCTATTCGGTGGGTAGTCCGGCAAGCGTCAATCGGACCTGTGCGGCAACGATGTTCGTGAGTTCGTCAGCCGTGATCCGGTCCAATGCCGCGCGGGCTATTTCGAAGTGCAGCACGTTGGAAATCGTTCGCGCTGCAGTGGTGGTTCGGGTGGTGTGGTTGGGGTGTGCCTCGTGCAAGATTTGCGCAATCCGCGTTTGCAGGCGCTGCGAGAGTTCCAGGCCTTCGGCCCGGAAACACTCGCTGGGCTCACCGAACAACACCTCGCGTTGGTAGATGCCGGTGTTCTCGTCGTTTCGGCGACTTGCGATCAGCAGGGGTGAAACCAGCTCGAGCACACGATCTTCTGTGCCGGTCGACTTGGCTTCACGCTCTTCTCCCAATTCGATCTGCTTGCGGTATTCCGCGTTGTACACCATGAGCAGCAACTCGGCTTTGCTTGCGGCGTAACGAAAGAGAGTGCCGCCGGCTACATCGGCGCGGTCGGCAATTTCTTGAGTTGTGACTGCGCTGTAGCCCTTTTCCGCGAACAGTTCGGCAGCGGCGTCGAAGATGCGTGTCTGCTTCTCGAGTTTGTTGCGTTCGCGACGGCCCAGCTCTTGGTCCGGCTTCGTCATCCCGCTCACCTCGTTCCATTTCGGATCACGCTCATAAATGAGTCTACTCCGAAATATCGGGAGGGTGGAGTCTCCTCCGTCACATCACCGCAGTCCGCTGACCCAACCGGCGAACACGTCTGAGAACACGTCCGCTTCGCACGCATGCGCCGATTCGGGATAGGCGCACTCTGGGTATCCGGCGACGACGGCGGCAAGTTCGACGTTGCAACACTGCGCCAAGAGGCCACGCAGGAGATCCGCAACCGACCAACCCGCGACGGATACCGCAGGGATTCCCTCTTCCTCGTACACCTTCACCAGATCGGCGTGCCTCCAGGACAATTCCTCGGCCACCAGTGCATCAGGGTTGAAAGACATGGCGCGGTCGAGTGATCCGCGCAGAAGTGAGTGCGGATCGTCCTCGCCGCGAAGCCTGGTCGCGAGGTCCGCCGGCGCCTTCTGCATGACGAACATCCAAGGTTTGCCGTCGGGAAAGACTCCACCGAAGCCTGCCACGTTGAACGGTAGGTGGCTACTGAGAAAATCGGTCTCCACGTCGACGTGTTGATCGTCGCCCAGATGAATGAAGTGGCCGGAGGCAATCTCCTCGCCCATTGCCGGCTCAGCCCATGTGTTGTTCCACAGATCGGTCATCCGACTGCCTTCGGGAAAATCGAGAACCTCGAAGAGAAAACCCATGTCTCTACAACTCCCCGTCGAAGTGGGTGGTTACTCCACCGGTCAGTCGAGAAACCGTCTGCGCCGAGGTCGCGAGGACGACTCGGCTTGTCTCGAAGGTCATCTCGTCGCGTTCGGTGTCCTCCGATTCGGGATCTTCGGCGAGTGAGAAGTCGAGTTCCACCTCTCGATCGGTGCTGGAACAGACCGAGATCATCAGCCCGAGTCGTTCGTCGGTGAACGCCGGAAGCGATTTCTCGGGATGGAAGTCTGCGGCCGCGTGAAAGAAGAACGCCGCCAGCCGTTCGACGAATCCGTCGTCCGTATGTCGGCTGAGATACTGATTGAAGCGGTCGGGGCTGAGCAGCCCGACGTCGAAAACGAGTGTGGGTACGTCGGATTCGAAGACAGTGGCGGGAACCGCATGACTGCGAAGGAAGACTGCGGCGCCGCCGTATCCCGGCAACCTGAACCCATCACGCATCTGGTGTACTCCCGTCGCAGTGGTGTCCCGTCCACGCTAGGCCATTGCTCGGCCGCGTGCTGCCTACTCGAGTAGGCAGCTTGATGGAAGAATCACCGCCTATGACTGCTGTCCTGTACCCGCCCGTCGAACCGTACGAGTCCGGTCTGTTGGAAGTGGCGGATGGTCAGAGTCTGTACTGGGAGACAGTCGGCAATCCTGCGGGCATTCCGGTTCTCTACCTCCACGGCGGTCCCGGTTCGGGATGCACTGTCGGCGCCAGGCGTTTCTTCGATCCCGAAGTCTTTCGCGCAGTTCTGTTCGATCAGCGAGGCTGTGGGCGCAGTCTTCCGCTAGCGAGCAGTCCGGACGTCGATCTGACCGTGAACACCACGGCGCACATTGTGGAAGACATCGAGCGTCTTCGTGAGCATCTCGGTATCGAGCGATGGATCGTGACGGGACTTTCCTGGGGCGTGAGTTTGGGTCTGGTGTACGCGCAGGCGTTTCCCGCGCGGGTGCAAGCGATGGCCCTGGGCGCGATCACCGGCGGGACGAGGGTCGAAATCGAGTGGATCACCCGTGCCATGGGCCGGGTATTTCCGCGTGAATGGGAAGAGTTCGTGGCGCCGTTGCCGGTGGACGAGCGTGACGGAAACCTCCCCGCGGCGTACGCGCGACTGCTTGCCGATCCGGATCCTGTTGTGCGCGAGAATGCCGCGTTGCAGTGGTGCCGTTGGGAAGACGTGCACGTGTCGCTGATGCCGGGGTGGACTCCGAGTGTTCGATACCAGAATCCGGACTTCCGCCGGGTGATGACCAGGCTGGTTACGCATTACTGGGGTAACGACTGCTTCCTGGCGCCGAATCAGATATTGGACGGAATGGACCGTCTCGCTGAGATTCCCGCGATTCTCGTGCACGGACGGTATGACATTTCCGGGCCACTCGACACTGCCTGGGCGATCCACCGGCGTTGGCCGGGTAGTGAGTTGGTGGTACTCGACGGCGCCGGGCATGGCGGCAGCGGATTCAACGAGGCAATCGTGGAAGCGCTGAATTCACTGGCTCATTCGGCCTGATCGAGTGCCCCGGCGCGGGCCGCAGCGAGCGCGCCGGCAGCAGCACGATCGGCAACCGACTGGTCGACGGGTAGATCGGCGACCAGCAGGCGATAGTAGATGGGTGCGGCGACGGCCGCCAGAAGATCAGCGGCCGAGACCTGCTCGGAGATCTCCCCGCGCTCGACTGCTCGGCGAACGACGATGTCTGCCAGTTCGTAACGTGCGGAATAGAACTCGCGCTTGAGTCTCGCGACCTCGGGCGTGCGGACCGCATCGGAGAACAGTGCAGCCACCAACGCGCCGCCTGACTCGCTGGTCACCAGTGCGACTATCGATCTGGCCATCTCGCGCAGGTCGGATTCGATGGAACCGGTATCCGGGATGGGGACGGTGGTTGCCGATACCTCGACGGCCGCGTCGGCCACCAACTGGGACAGCGTGCTCCACCGCCGGTAGATCGTGGTCTTGTGGACTCCGGAGCGGGTGGCTATGTCCTCGATGGTCATCGCGGCGAATCCGCGTTCGGACAATTCGGCCGCCGTGGCTGCCAGGACGGCCTCGCGCACCCTGGCACTACGCCCTCCGGGCCGTTGTGGTGTCGAAGTCATGAGTCAACCTTATCGCAACAAGGTGTTGTGTTAGCTGGAGGCACGTGGTTCACTGAGCTAATGCAACTGATCGTTGCATTAGAGATGAATTGAGGGGTGTTTTCCCATGTCATACGAATTTCCTGTCGATCACCGAGGCCTCTTCGAAGAGCGCACAGGACAGTTTCTGAGCTTCGGGCTCCCCGTCTCGGATCTCGAGGAACTGCGCGCGTCCATCCACTCGACCTGGGCCGACGCGCCGGGTGGTTGGTCGTACGAGTGGTCGGCGTTGGCAGCAAAGTACTCCGCGGCCGGCAATCATTCACTCGCGGCGATGATCTACGGAATCGCCAAGTTCCCCGTCCTGGCCAACGATTCGCGGCGCCGGGCCCTGCAGAATCAGGTGGACGAATACGTCAAGGCAGCACCGGGATTCGGGCTCGAGTTCGAGCGTCGAATCCTGTCCCTGCCCTACCGATCCGGCGAGATCGAGCTACCGGTGCACATTCTCTCCGTGGACGGGAGGTACGAGGATGCACCCGTCCTGTTGCTCAGCGGCGGCGTCGACGGCTGGAAGATGGACATGCATCCGTTGGTCAGTGCGTTCGCGAAGAACGCCGGGGTGACTGTTGTCGCTTTCGACCAGCCGGGAACTGGTGAATCACCGGTTCCTCTCGATGCTTTCGGTGACGAGGTGATCGACGGGCTCGTATCGACGGCTCGCGCTCTCGGCAACGGGCAGGTGGCGCACCTGGGAGTCTCCTTCGGTGGCAACTTCGCCGTGCGCTCGGGGTTGACCGGCGCCGTCGATGCGGTGATCAACATCGGCGCCCCGGTCAAGGGCGCGTTCGAGACCGCGAACGCCGAGCGCCTGGTCTACGGCATGGGCGACATCGTCGGAAACGCACTGGGTTTCGATGCCCCGGCAACCAAAGAGGCGCTGGTACAGGGTCTGCGTGCTTTCGATCGCAGTGTCTTGATGACCGCCGACGACGGCCGGACCCCGATGCTTGTGGTCAACGGGGCCGACGACGTTCACATCCCGCTCTCGGACACCACTCTCTTCGAGGAGCGCCCGAACACGCAGGTACACGTCATCCCGGATGCGGGGCACTGCGCAGTGACCAAGCTGCCCGAGTTGACGCCGATGATGATCGACTGGCTACGAGATGCCCTGTCAGGAACCGCTCCACGAACCGGTAGATGATCCGCCGCCGAAGCTGGCAAAACGATACGTCGCAAGAACGGCCTTGTGATCGGTCGGCCACGGCGTCGGTGAAGCGATGAAGTTGTCCTGGGAGTTCTCCTCCACTCTTTTGTTGTGCACGATCGTCTTTCGCGGGCCGATGATCCCGACAGATCCCAACTTCAGGTCGGAAGCGCGATCGGCGAAGATGTAGTCGATCCGATCGCGTTCGTCTGCCTCGGGTGCCCAGGTGAGCTGTGAGGTGTCGACGTCGGGATTGTCGGACGGCCAGGTGAAGCCCGGGTGTGTGGCCGGGTTCGGGTACTTACTGCGGTAAGCGTCGACGAATCCGGCTTGGTCGAGCAGGCGGGTGGATTCCCAAGGAACGACTACACCGTTGTGGTCGAACAGATTTCGCGTGCCGTCGGTCCAATCCAGGGCCGACGGTTCGTTGAAATCGCCACCGAGGATGACGGATCTGCCCTTGGCCCGTTCTTTTGCCGCATCGTCGACGAACGTCGAAATTGCCTTGGGTCGTCCCGAATTGATGTTCACGCGCTGAACCGTCTCGGGGTCCGTGACCGGACCGGACGGCATCTTGTTCCAGCCGAACTCGGAGAACTCTCCGGGCTTGGGAACACCCGCGCCGTATCCGCGCGGTAGATACGTCGCGTAGGACGTGTAGGCCAGATGTGCCGAGTAAGCAGCGATTTGTTTGCCGTCGACCGTCACGACTGCCTTGATCATCGAGTTCAGGTCGGCTGTTTCCTCGATCGGAAACTTGGAGAGAATCCCCACGTCGGAGGACGCTGCTCCGTAGAAGGTGGTTCCTGATTTGGTCAGCATGTCGGCCAATGCAGTTGTCGCAGTGCCGGCTTCCGACAGGAGAACTATCGACGCCTGTGTCGAGATGATCATGTCGGCGATCAGCTGCAGGCCACCGTTGATCTTGGTTCCGCCGTGCCAGGTGTTGAGGGAGAGCACTTTGATCTCCTGCGCGGGGCTCGCCCCCGCGACGGAGGTATTGGCACCCAATGTAAATGCGCTCGCGGTGACTGTGCCCGCGGCTACCGCCATCGCCTTGACCATCTGGCGGCGCGTCAATCCATTCATCAAATCCCGGCTCTCGTTGTCGTGTGCTCGAACCCCCGGAAGATGATTACCATCGCTACCTAAACGGACAGTTAACCAATTGTAAAATGGCAGATTTCCACAGAACGCCGTGCGGGCAATAGTCTTCTGATCGTGGTACTCAGTGAGCGTTTCCCCGGTAACAAGACCTTCGCGAAGGTTCGTGTCCTGCCGCCGGTGGTGAAGCTGCTCCTCCTCTCGATGGTGCTGTTCAACATCGGGTTCTATCTGGTTGTCCCCTTTCTGGCGGTGCACCTTTCGGAGGACCTCGGATTTGCGGCCTGGATTGTCGGCCTCGTCCTCGGATTGCGGATGTTCAGTCAGCAGGGCATGTTCTTCATCGGTGGAAGCCTCGCCGACAGGTTCGGCAAGCGTCCGATCATCCTGCTGGGCATAGCCGTTCGTGTAGTCGGTTTTCTGATGCTCGGTCTGGCAGAAAGCATGAGCGCCGTGATCGTCGGCGTGCTCCTGGTCGGCTTTGCTGCCGCGCTCTTCGCGCCCGCAGTGGAGTCGGCCAACGCGGAGTACGGACGCGAACTCGAGTCCGCCGGAGTTATGCGTCGTACCGATTTGTTTGCAGTGGAACAGATGTGCAGCCGCCTGGGAACAGTGATCGGTCCGGCGCTGGGAGCTGCTCTCCTGATGTTTCCGTTCTCGTGGATGGCGTCGAGCGCCGCGTTGCTCTTCGCGATCATGTGGGTCGGGTTCTTCATCTGGTTCCCCCGACCGGGCGATGCCCACGACGGCCCGGTGTCGACCTATACGCTGCGCGACGTCTGGCGAAGTGTCCTGACCAACAACAACTTTCTGCTCTTCGCGACGCTCTGCAGTTTTCAGCTGGTTGCGTACAGCCAGCTGTACCTGATGCTTCCGGAACAGCTCGAGCGCGGAATCGGTTCGCAGTCGGCGCTGGGATGGTTTTACGTGGGCGCGGCGGTGTTGGTGATCGTCGGGCAGGGACCGACGGTCGCGGTTGCCCACCGCATCGGGCATCGGCGCGCGATCACCTTCGGGCTTGTGCTCATTTCGGTGTCGTTCCTGGTTCCGCTGGTCACCGGCGTCGACTCTGCAGCTTCGGCGTCGACGCAGATAGTCGGTCTGGCGGTGTGGATCGGGCTGCTGCACCTGGGACAGATGTTGATGGTGCCGCCGATGCGAGACACCATCGCGATCCTCGGTCGTGAAAGCAACCTCGGAGCGCACTTCGGCATGCTCAACACGATCGGCGGTCTGCTCGCGCTCCTGGGAACCGTGGGAGTCGGATTCGTGTACGACCTCGTCGACAACGGCCACGCAGCGCCGGCGTCACCATGGGTGATCGTTGCGCTCTGCGTGGCCGTGTCGGCTGTGGTGTTGTGGGTGTGGTCAGGCCGAACGAAAGTTATCGACCAGCGATCGTCTGATTGATCTTTGCGACGAAATCTTCCAGCACAAACGGAATGGTGAGTGGGTTCGGCATGGACACCGCGTCACTGACGATGGGGTCCAAGCTGATCAGGCCTCCGGTCTCGACCACGTTCAGATTGGTGAACGCCGGCTGCGACTCCATCTCGGCGCGAGCCTTCTCGTAGTTGTCGAAGAGCAGGTAGTCGCACTCGAGGAGGTCGTAGTTCTCGGCGGAGATCTCGTAGTTCAGCTTGCCCGCGAACCGATCCTTCAGTGCGGCAGGCGCCGTGAATCCCAATTGCGTGAGCAGCTGAGCCCGCGCTGCCTCGGGGCTGAACGCTCGCAGATTTCCGTCGCTCCAGCGAATGACGAGAGCTGCTGTCTTGCCTTCGAACTGGGGGTTCTCCGCGCGGGTGCGAACGATGAGGTCTTCGACTTCCTGGACCGCCTTCTTTGCCTGCGCGGGAACGCCCACAGCCGTACCGATGCGGGTCGTGACTTCCTGCCAGGGCAGAACCCAATCCGTCTGATCGGCGGCGTGCAGCACCGTCGGCGCGATGGCGCTGAGCTGCTTGTACAGATCCTCGTCGATCGCGTTGTTGACGGCGATGATCAGGTCAGGCGCTGCAGCCACGATCGTTTCGATGTCGAAATCGGTGGTGGCGTTGGCCAATGGCGTCGGCTCGGCGCCCTGGACTGCGGAGTCGGCCCAGACGCCGATTCCGTCGTCGGTCGATCCCTTCCACACCGGGACCAGGACGGGCGTCAGCCCGAGGGAAAGCAAAACGTCCGCGTCGCCGATACCGACCGCTGCGATGCGGCTGGGTGCCTGCTCGATGGTGGTGGAGCCGAACTTGTGGTCGATCGTCACCGGGAAGGCGTTGGCCTCGGCGTGAGCACCTTCGGTGCCGGGAGTGGATTCGTCCTTCGCGCTGTCGCCACAGGCAGCAAGGGCGAAACCGGCTGCTGTTGCGAAGGTGACGGACAGCATGGCACGGCGGCTCAACATAGGGTTCACGGCAACCTCGGGTTTCATGGTTATGGGACCCTAACCATAGTGGAGTTGCTGTGTCGGCAGTGTTTGTTAACCTCCGCCCATGACGGCGGTTCTCGACTACACATCAGCAGGACCGTTCACCCGCATCGACGGGGTGGACATGCTCGCCCTCGAGTCGCTCTCCACCGACCCCGTGAAAATATGCCGGGTAGTGCCGTACCTGGTGGTCCAACCCACCGATGCTCAGTCGCTGAATCTGCCTGCCGACCGATTCGACGAAAACCAAATCCGGCCGGTAAGCGTTCTGCTCCAACGCCTGCTTGCGCTCGATCCGGCACCGGTGACCTCCGCCCGAGAACCCGACAAGCGGCTCGTCGGAACCTGTCGGCACTTTGCTGTTTTGAGTTGTGCGTTTCTGCGCTATCGCGGAATTGCCGCTCGCGTCCGCTGTGGTTTTGCCACCTACTTTCAACCGGGACAGGGCGTGGACCACTGGATCACCGAGTACTGGGACGACGCCGGCAAGCGGTGGATCCGCATCGATTCCGAGATCCTCGGACAAAACGTCCTTCCTCACGCCCATAACCTGCAGCCGGGAGAATTCCTCAGTGGTGGTGAGGCGTGGCTGGCATATCGACGCGGCGAGATCGACGCGTCCCAGTTCGGGGTGTACGGCACCGAGAACTGGGGGCCGGCCGAGATCCGAGGCAACGCTGTGAAGGATCTCGCCGCGATGAACAAGGTCGAAACTCTGCCGTGGGACGAGTGGGGTCGTATGACGGACGCCTACGACGGAAAGACAGGCGCCGACTACGACCTACTGTTGGACGATGTCGCCGCGGTGTGCGCCGCCGACGATCCCGTTGCCGTGCGAGCACTGTACGAGCACGATGACTTGCGCGTGCCGGACAAGCTGATTCGTTTCTGAGATGCTGGTGCGATGAATCCGGAGCATCGCCAACTCGATTACGGACTTCGATTCGACTGGGGGTTGCGCGGCGCCGAAGCGATTGCTGCCGGCGTCGATGTGGCAGTGGTGGTAGACGTTCTCTCGTTCACGACGACGCTGAGCGTTGCCGCCGACGCGGGAATCGACGTACTTCCCTTTTCCTGGAACGACGAGCGCGCGGTCGATTACGCGCGTGATGCCGATGCGGTCCTGGCGGTGAGGCGGAGCGTAGCCGCGGAGGGTCAGATCAGTCTGTCTCCCAAGACGATTCGCGAAGCCGAGGTGTCGAGTCGGCTGGTGCTGCCGTCGCCGAACGGGTCGACTATCGCGTTTGCGTTGGCATCTCAGGTTGCGGTGTGTGTCGGCGCTTCGTTGAGGAACGCTTCCGCCGTCGCGGATTGGATTGTGCACGAACATGGTTCGAGATCGAGGGTTGCGATAGTCGCGTCCGGTGAAAAGTGGCCCGGTGGAGAGTTGCGTCCGGCGGTGGAGGATCTGTGGGGCGCCGGTGCGGTTGTCACGGCGTTGACCGCGACTGGTTGGGAAGGGTCCCCATCGCCCGAGGCGCAGATGGCGGCGACTGCCTGGACGGCGGTGTCGGATTCGTACGAGGAACGGTTACGGGACTGCGCCTCAGGGCGCGAGTTGATCGTCATGGGGTTTCCACACGACGTCGCCATCGCCTCGGAACTCGACGACAGCGACACCGTACCTGTTCTCGAAGATCGTGTGTTTCGAGGTCAGCGCACCGGGCGTCGGTTGAACAAACTCCGCGCCCAGAGGTAGGAGAGGAAGGTGATTGCGACGCACCATCCGATCGCGAGTATCGCGTTGTTCCCGATGGCTTCGCCGAGAAGAAGTCCTCGAAGAGTCTCGATGATCGGAGTGAACGGCTGATACTCGGCAAACCATCGCAACACGGTCGGCATCGAGTCGGTGGGGACAAAGCCGCTTCCCAGGAACGGCAAGAGGATCAACACCATTGGAAGGTTGCTGGCCGTCTCGACACTCTTGCTGACGAGGCCGAAGGCGACCGACAACCAGATCATGGCGATGGAGACCAGGACGAGGAGTGCAAACGTCGCGGCCCACTCCACGAAGCCTGCAGTGGGCCGGAAGCCGACGGCTATCGCTACGGCGATGACGACAACGAGGCTCACGATCGTCTGAAGGAGGCTGCCGAGAACGTGACCGGTCAGGACGGACGTGCGCGTGATCGCCATCGTTCGGAATCGTGCAATGATCCCGGCGGTCATATCGGTTGCGACGGAGATGGCAGTACCTTGTGCCGCTGATGCCACGGTCATCAGAATGATCGCCGGTGCAACGTAATTGACGTACTCGGCTCGACCGCCACCGCCGGGGCCGAGGCCGTTCCCGAGCGTTCCGCCGAGCACGTAGACGAACAGCAGTAGGAAAACGACTGGCATTCCGACGAGCATCACCGTCATCGACGGATATCGAAGGATGTGTCGAATGCTGCGACGCAGCATGGTTTTCGAGTCCTGATAGGCAAGCGTCATGGTGGTCATCGCGCGTCGGTCCTTTCGGTGGCGGTCAGAGTCAGGAACACGTCGTCCAGGTCGGGTGTGTGCACGGAGAGTTCCTTGACGTCGATCGAGTGAGCGTCGAGTTGGTCGAGAAGAGAGCGCAGCGAGCGGACACCCCCGTCGCTGGGGACCTGGAGGACATAGGCGGCATCGTCACGTGATGATTCGTCGAAAACAGCTGCAGCAGAATCGAGCTGATCTCGGTCGAAGAAGTGAAGACGAATGTGGCCGCCGGGGATGTGCCGTTTGAGTTCCGCTGCCGTACCTTGGGCGACGATCCGTCCCTGATCGAGGACGGCGATGTGGTCGGCCAGTTGATCAGCTTCCTCGAGGTACTGGGTCGTGAGGAAGATGGTGACACCGCCCTCGACCAACTCCCGGATGATCTGCCACATGGTGCGTCGGCTCCGGGGGTCGAGACCGGTGGTGGGTTCGTCCAGGAAGATGATCTCCGGCCGCCCGATCAACGTCATTGCCAGGTCGAGCCGTCGACGCATGCCGCCCGAGTAGGTCGACGCCAGCTTGTCCGCGGAGTCGATCAGATCGAACTTCTTCAGGAGTTCTTCAGTGCGCGTTCGACGTTCGCCCTTGCCGAGATGGTGCAGGTCGGCCATGAGGAGAAGGTTTTCCTCACCGGACAGATAGTCGTCGACCGCTGAGAACTGCCCGGTGACGCCGATGCGCGAACGCACCGCGTCGGGATCGTCGGAAGGGTTGTACCCGGCGATGCGGATGTTGCCGCCGTCTGCCGGAACGAGGGTCGAGAGAATTTCCACGATGGTGGTCTTGCCGGCGCCGTTGGGGCCGAGGAGCGCAAAGACGGTTCCGCGGTCGACGGAGATGTCGATTCCGTCCAGTACCGTCTTGTCGTCGTAGGCCTTCTTCAGGCCCGTCGCGGTGATGGCTGGTTTACGGGACATCAGCGTTCCTTTCGCTAGATCTTCTTGTTGGATTCTTCTCGAGGCTCCGAACGTCGAATGACGATGTCGCCGTAGCTGGTGTGCGCCCGGACGTCTACCCGGCGTTCGGTCGAAGCCGGTCCGTGCGTGGCATTCATCTGGTTGTCGACGCGGCCGAAGGACGTATGAGCGTCGAATCGTGCGGCGGTTCCGGATCGAACGCCGATATGGATTCGCCCGGCGGCCGTCTTGGCGGATACGACTCCACTCTCGATGGTCTCGAAACGGATGTCGCCGTTGGCGGTTGCGGCGCTCGCGTCGGATTCGGCGTGCTCGACGGCGACACTGCCGTTGGCGGTCTTCGCCTTCAGTGCGCCGGTGATCGTGCCGATGTTGATGTCGCCGTTGGAGTTCTTGACCTCCGCGTTGCCGTCGACGCGGCCGATGCGGATGCTTCCGGACCCGGTGCTCGTGTCGATGTCACCGGCCACGTGCTCGACGATGATCGCGCCGGCCCCGGTGCTGACGTTGAGCGGCCCGGTGGTTTCCAGTGTGCAATCGCCCGCGGAAACCTTCACCCGTGATCGTCCGAGAGTGCCTTCGCTACGGAGGTTGGCAACTGCGGCAGTGCCTTCGAGTTCCGAGCCGGAGGGAAGCTGAACGGAGATGTCCACAGATCCTGTCTTCCCGAAGATGCCGAGGCCGCGCTGTTTCGGAGTCTTGATCTGCAGCCGGCCACCTGCGAATTCGACGCGTGTTTGTTCGGCGACTCGAACGTCGACCTCGCGAGACGAGTTGCTGGGCAACACTTCCACGACAGTGTCGTTGCGGCTGCTCGCCGTGATCCGGATGTGTGCGACTGCCACGTCGAAGTTCAAGGTGATGGGGTCAGGTGTGCTGAATGTAGGCATGGTGATACTCCCGATGAGGTTGTCTCGGTTGATGAAAGAGGGTGGTGCGAAAGATGAAGCCGGTGTCAGTGCACCCAGCCGCTGAAGCTTTCGGAACCTTGGGACGTGCGCTGTCTCGGAGTGCTTCTGTTCGCGCCGCCTTCCAGAGCCGTTGCAGCCGAGCGAACCAGCCACGCGTTGACGGAGATACCGGCTTCCCGGGCCGCCGCCTCGATCCGGTCTTTGAGGTCTTGCCCCAGCCGCAGGTTGATTCGAGTCATCGAGGCGTCGTCGGACTCCGTGACGGGGCGCGGTGCCGGAGTCGGGTCCTCTTCGACGGGGGCTGGAACCGGTTCACTGATGGCTGGTGCCACCACGAATTCGGGTTCGCGTCCCCGCAGGCGCAGGTCCACCGAACCCGGGGCGAGGTCACGCGTGATCTCGGCGGCTGCCGCAGACAATGCGTCGAGAAGGGTGAGTCGCACTGCTGATTCCAGCGGTGCGGTCAAACGATCGGCGAGTGCCTTTGCGTCTTCTCCGCCTGCTTCGGCCGCCACCGCGAGTTCGTGGCGAAGGTTGTCTACGTACGGTGTCAAGTCCATGGCATCACTATGGCACCACTTTGGTGCCACCGCAATAGTTTGGTGGCACATTCGTGTGAATTTGGTGAGAATTGCCAGGTCATCGGGGTGGTTGGCGATTCGGTCCGCGGCAGGCTGGCACACTCGTAGGGGTGAGTCCTGCCGAATCGAACCGCCGACGCCGCATCGTGCTCTGGATTGCCGGGGTGCTCGGCGTCGTGATCGTGGTTGGGGTGGTGGTCGTCGCGGTCGCACCATCGCGGTACCTGCCCTGGGACACGGCTGAGTTCCCGGCGGTGGACGCGAGTGCGCTCACGTCGGATCAAGGTCGGGTGCTCGAGCTACTGCAATCCGAGCATGAGCAGGACCGTCCGGGCACCTTCTATTCCGACGGCATCGACGAAGAGTGGTGCGCCGACTTCGTCAGCTGGATCATGAGGGAAGCGGGTCGACCGTTGTCCAACCCGAACTCCGGAAGTTGGCGCATCCCGGGGGTGTACACCTTGCAGGAGTATTACCAAGGGATCGGCGCGTACGCCGAGAACGGCAGCGGGTACACCCCGAATGTGGGTGATGTGGTGATCTACGACAGTTCGAGATGGGTCGGTCAGCACACCAACATCGTTGTGGCAGTGGACGGCAACTCTGCGATCACGGTTGGCGGCAACGAGTTCGGCAAGGTGCGGGTTCATGATCTGGACTGGCAATCCGACTCTGCCGTCGTGGGATTCGGAAAACTTCACCCCTGATCGTTGCTCTTCGGAGACAAGGCGAACCACCGCGCCGACGCACGTGCCTCGTCGCCTGCGTCGATGTGCAGCGTGTTCGTGCCGGTTCGCACGCTCACCTGCTCACCTCTCTTGATGGGCTGGGTGTACTCGAGGATCGCGCGAAAGGGCCCGCTTCGTAATCTGTCGGGCAGCGCATCTTCCACGGGCTGCCAGTAGATTGCGTTGTTCACGTGATCGAAGGGGTCGAAATCGCTCGAGCGCAACGGGAACGGCGTATCCGCTGACGGCGTCGTGTCCGGGGTCGGGTCGATCCACCGACGCCAGTGAAGATGCTGGTCCACGGCCGTTGATGCCAGGGCGGCGGTGAACTTCTCACTGATGGATGCCGGCATTCCCGTCTTCGGGTCGATGTTGATCCAGAACGCCTCGGTTTCGATCAACCCGCCGCCATCGGATCTGATGCGAACTCGCATCGAACACCACTTGTTCGACAGGCCTGAACACCAGCGCTGCAGATGAACTCGATCCGGCCAGACGACCGGTTCGAGTACATCGATCACCGTTCTTCGTACCATCCACAGCGGGTGTGTATCCATGGCGCCGCGGTCGACGAGATTGTCGAAGCCCGCGTCTTGGAGGTAGCGCGCGATCGCGTCGAGGCGCAGTTGTTTGTCGGTGTGGATGTCACCCGTACGCACCGGCCACGAGGCCTGGAAGATGCTTCCGGTTGTCGGTAGTTCGGCCATCGCTACGTGGTCGTCGACTTTTGTACGGTTCATCGGATGTGGGCTCCCGGTGTTCGCTTGGTTGGGTGGCTTCACGCTTGCGTTACCCGATGGTGGGATCTTGAACCATCGGAGTTCATCGTTTTCTGAATCCAGTTTTCGATGTACTGTCGCACGTATGGATATCGAGGGCGTAGATGTGGTGACCAACGTGGCGGTGCTTGCGAGGTTCGGGCATGCACTGTCCGACGAGACTCGGACACGGATACTGCTCGAACTGAAGACCGCACCGCGGTATCCGTCCGACCTCGCTGAAACGCTGGCTGTGACCAGGCAGAAGCTGTCCAACCATCTGGCGTGCCTGCGCGGTTGTGGCTTGGTGGTGGCCGTCCCGGAAGGGCGCCGGACCAGATACGAACTCGCCGATGTACATATCGGTCGGGCCCTCGACGACCTGCTCGGGGTCGTACTCGCGGTGGATCCGTCGTACTGCCCGGACAGCGAATCAGAGGGGTGCTGCTGATGGTTGCGCCCGTTGACGGTGTCGGGCTCTCGACTTACCGGCGTGCGCTCTTGTCGAGAAGAATTCGCATCTTCGTGGCGATCACGATCAGCTACAACGTCGTCGAAGCGATCATCGCGCTGGCGGAGGGCACACGGGTGTCGTCCGCAGCACTGTTCGGTTTCGGCCTCGATTCGGTGATCGAAGTGTCCTCGGCGGCAGCTGTTGCCTGGCAGTTCTCGGCGCCGGATCCGACGAGCCGTGAGAAGGCGGCACTGCGAGTGATCGCATTCTCGTTCTTCGGGCTCGCTGCGTATGTCTCGTTCGACGCGATTCGGTCGCTGTTCGGTCTGGGGGAAGCTCAGCACACGAGCGTCGGAATACTCTTGGCTGCGGTGAGTTTGGCGATCATGCCGGCCCTGTCCTATGCGCAACGCCGAGCCGGTCGGGAGTTGGGTTCGCTGTCGGCGGTCGCGGATTCGAAGCAGACGCTCCTCTGTACCTACCTTTCTGCGGTCTTGCTGGTCGGTTTGCTGCTCAATTCGGTACTCGGCTGGTCGTGGGCGGATCCGATTGCTGCACTGGTCATCGCCGTCATCGCGGTGAAAGAAGGCATCAACGCGTGGAAGGGCGATCCGTGCTGCCCGGTTGTGGCTGTGCCCGAGAGCGGTGACGAGTGCGACTGCTGCTGAGTGAACACAGGTTTTGTCGAGTGAGCACTCGCTGCGGTGCGTCAGAGCGGGTGTTCACTCGATGAAAGGCGTGCCGACTTCTGCGCGGCCCTTGATGTGCGCGGCGCGTTGCTCGAGAAGGCGCCGCAGATACGGGCCGACAGCCAACCTCAGCGCCAGGTGTCCGAGCGCCCCGAAGGGGGCCGTAACCGTGAAGCGGTCATGCATCCGCGTCCACCCACCCGGCTGAACGTCGAAGACATGCTCGTGCCGCATTGCGGCAAACGGGCCGCGGACCTGCTCGTCTGTGAACGAGTACGGACGGTTGTACTGCGTGATCCGGCTTGTCATCGAGAATCTCCACCCGAGATGCCGAGCAGTGAACGACACCTCGTCGCCCTCTCCCAGCGTCGATCTACCCGTACTCGGGACTGCCACCTCATCTGTTGCGCGGAGCGAGGCCGAGTGTTCGTCCATGTCGAGTTCGAGATCGAAGATCACCGCCGGTGGAGCATAGATATCGGTGATCACGACTACGGTGTGTTGCACAGTGCCAGTCTGCCAACATTGGTTTGCGATCCCGGCAAACGGGTACGGGTCGGTGACCTGCGGTTCATCCGCGACGGGTGATGTTTTCGCCTTCCAGCCCCTCGAGACTGAGTAAGGGAAGTGCATTCTGTCGAAAGGAACGCTGATGACTGCTCCACCGCGGGAACCCGCGAATCACCCTGTCCGGCAGGGTTTCGCGGTAGGTACGACGTTTGCAGCAGCAATTCTGCTGCTCACCGCAGGCATTGTCGCTCTGCTTCAGGGCATCGCGGCCGTTGCCGACAACAATCTGTTTGTCGTGGGTATCAACTACACGTACAAGTTCGACATCACGACGTGGGGTTGGATCCACATCATCTTGGGCATCATCGGGATCGTGGTGGCCCTCGGCCTCTTCACCGGTGCAGTGTGGGCCAGGGCGGCGGCAATCGTCATTGCGTCGCTCTCGATCATCGCCAACTTCTTGTGGATGCCGTATTACCCACTGTGGTCGATCCTGGTCATCGCGCTCGATGTCGTTGTGATCTGGGCGGTCGCGACCTGGGACAGGGACAGAGTCTAGGCACCGAACAACCCGAGAGCAGTTGGTCCCGACCGAGTCGACTCGGTCGGGACCATCGCTCGTGCGTGGGACATTTCGACAGGGTGTGGCTCGGATCAGTCTGGGAGTCGACGCATTTCGGCGACGGTCAGGCCGAGGGAATCGAGACGGGCCATGATGCTCCGCATAGCCGTGTGGTCCGCGACGGGTCCGTACAAACTGGTGAACCCGCCGGCGGCACTGGCGACACTGAGTTCAGGAAATGCGGCCTTGACGCGGTCCGACACTTCGCCGTCGATGAGGAATTGATACCGAGTGGGAGCATTCATCAGTATCCGCTCCATTTCGTAGGGCCATGAGGTTCGAGAAGGCAGCGCTCCGAGCCTCGAAATCGCATGTCGTCAAGTGCAATCGGCGTCGCTGCCCGATCCAGGACTCCGCATCCGTGGGATCCAGTCTTACTCCCGTACGCGCTCGGGGCGTCATCCCCTACGGGTGAATGTCGTCGCGGGTCCGTTCATCCCTTTTGTGTGAGGCTCCGTAGAGTCGCCACCCCTAGTGTCGACCGGGAGAGAGAAGAGGTCGGCATGGGATCTGTCATCGGGGATCTGTTACCCCTCGCGGTCGGCGTTGCGGTATCGCCGATCCCGATCATCGCGGCAATCTTGATGTTGTTGTCCAAGCGTGCCGGCAGCACGAGCGTCGGGTTCGCGCTGGGCTGGATACTGGGAATCGTCGTCGCCACCGTGATCTTCGTGCTTCTGTCCAGCAAGCTCGGTGACTCCGAAGGTGATCCGTCAGCGACAGTGTCGTGGATCAAGCTGGCGTTGGGTGTATTGCTTCTTGCGTTCGGAGTCAAGCAATGGCGCGGACGCGGAGGCGAGCACGAAACCCCGAAGTGGATGCACGCCATCGATGACATGACCGCTGTCAAAGGCCTCGGCTTGGGCTTCGCTCTGGCTGCGATCAATCCGAAGAATCTGATGATGTGTATCGCGGCCGGAATCTCGATCGGATCCGCGTCATTGGGCTCCGGAGAAGTTGTTGTCGCCATTCTGGTTTTCACGATCATCGCGGCCTGCACAGTGTGCGTGCCCGTGATCGGCTACCTCGTTGCCGCGGAGCGACTGCGTGGTCCGCTGGCCAAGCTGAAGGTGTGGTTGCAGGAAAACAACGCCACGGTGATGAGTGTGTTGATCCTGGTTATTGGTGTTGTTCTCATCGGCAAGGGCATCGGCGGTCTCTGACAACTGGAGGTAGTTATGGGATCGCTGCTACTGCAACAGATCCCGCTGGCGCTCGGGATCATCATGAGCCCGCTGGCGGTTGTCGCCGTTGTGGCCGTACTGTTTTCCGAACGAGCGCGTATCAACAGCATTGCGTACTTGATCGGGTGGTATCTCGGAATAGTTGTCGCGCTGGCCGGTTCGTACGTCATCTTGACCGCACTCCAGGTTCATCAGCGCACACACCCTCCGCTGTGGGTGCCCATCATCCATCTCGTTCTCGGGGCAACTCTGCTGGCGGGTGCCTGGTTCGTCTACTCACGCAGTCGTCGCGGGGTTCAGGCGATGGCGGCTGCAGTTGCCCCTGGCGACGTTGTGGCTGCGGCCCCTCAGCTGCCGAAGATGCTGCAATCGGTTGAGCACTTCCAACCAATGCGATCCGGTGTGCTCGGTTTCGCGCTGTTCGTTCTCAACCCCATCGACATGTCGTGTGCCATCGCAGCAGCGATGAACCTTCGTCTCAGCACCGTGGCACCGACGTCGCAGATCGTCTCGGCCGTGATCTTCTCGTTGGTGTCCGTGACCTCGGTCGCGGTACCTGTTGCCCTCCTGCTGATCAAGAAGGACGAGGCAACCGAACCGCTGCTGAAGATCCGCACCTGGATAGCCACCAACACGCACTTGCTGAACGTCGGGCTCCTCGTCCTGATCGCGGCGATGCAGATCAGTAAAGGGGTGCAAGGACTATGAGTGCTCCGCACACGCGGACCTGGTGGGTCTTCGGATCGTTGTCCGACTATCAACGCGCTTGGCTTCGCCCCGACATCATTGCGGGCCTTACGGTGTGGGCTGTCCTTGTTCCGGAAGCGCTCGCGTACGCCACCATCGCCGGAGTTCCGCCGGTGGTCGGGCTTTATGCTGCGGTTCCGTCATTGATTCTGTATGCAGCAGCCGGCAGTTCGCGCCATCTGATCGTCGGGCCGATGTCGGCGACCGCAGCGTTGTCCGCGGCGATGATTGCGCCATTGGCTTCAGGAAACGACGGCCGATTCATCGCGCTGTCGGCGGCATTGGCGATCGTGACCGGGCTCGTCGGACTGCTCGCAGGATTCATGCGCCTCGGATTCATCGCGTCCTTCATCTCCGAGCCGGTTCTCAAGGGATTCATCGTCGGTCTGGCGCTCACGATCATCATCGGTCAAGTACCCAAACTCCTGGGCGTGGACAAGGGGGAGGGAAACTTCTTCGTCCAGACGTGGACAGTGGTGAAGGAACTGGGTGAGGTCGACCTACCGACCGTGATCATCGGATTGCTCAGCCTGGCAATGGTCCTGGGCGTCAAGCGATGGCTTCCGCTCGTACCGGGTTCGCTCCTCGTCGTGCTGCTGGGCATTACCGCAGTAGCGTTGTTCGGCCTCGACGATCGTGGCATCGACATTGTCGGACACATCGACTCGGGCCTGCCGTCGATGGGTCTGCCGAGTGGTGTGGGAGCCGAGGACTACCTCGACCTGGTCGGACCGGCGGTCGGCGTTCTGCTCATCGGTTTCGCCGAAGGTCTTGGCGCTGCAAAGACATACGCGGCCAAGGCCGGCTACACCATCGACGCGAATCGTGAACTGGCAGGACTGGGTGCGGCCAATCTCGGATCGGGTCTCTGCTCGGGAATGGTGGTCAACGGCAGCCTGTCGAAGACCGCCGTCAACGGAGGAGCGGGCGCCAAATCTCAGGTCAGCGGACTGGTGGTCGCGGCACTGACGCTGGTGACACTGCTGTTTCTCACCGGCCTGTTCGAGAAGTTGCCAGAGGCGACGCTCTCGGCTGTGGTCATCGCAGCAGTGATCGAACTGGTCGATTTCTCCTCTCTCGCAGCGCTGTACCGGGTGTGGACGAAGAGGTTGGGCAGTATCTACGGGCACGCTGCCCGGGCCGATTTCGCCGCGGCGATCGCGGCGATGTTCGGGGTTCTCCTCTTCGACACGTTGCCCGGTCTGATCATCGGAATCGCCGTCTCGATGTTGCTGCTCCTGTATCGAGTCTCCAAACCGCACGTGGCTGCTCTGGCCAAGGACGGCACGCGCTGGGTCGACATCAGTGGGCATCCTGATCTGAAGACACTCGACGGCGTCGTAGTGGTCAGGGTCGAAGCGGGGATGTTCTTCGCCAATGCCGATCACGTGCGTGATCAGATCACCGGTCTGGTGACCGCCGGCACCACCATGGTCGTTCTCGACGCCGAGACGTCACCGTTCATCGACGTCAGCGCTGCGCAGATGTTGGCTCAGCTTCGAGATTCGTTGGCACGCAGGAATGTGAGCTTCCGAGTGGCACGCGACATCGGGCAGTTCCGCGACGTTCTGTCCGGTGCCGACCAGGGCGCGCTGAAGGTCGACGTCTATCCGACCGTCTCGCAAGCGCTTGCAGGTCGAGACAACACCTCAGCGTGATGTCCGAAGCCAGATTCCCAGGGGACCGGAATCTTTGGCCACTGATCCGACGATCGACGACGCGACAACCACGATGGCCGAGAAGATGAACAGCCAGCCGATGACGGTGAACATCACGCCCAGAAGACCGAACTCGTCCTGCGACGTCTTTGTCATTCGGGGGAGGAAAAGAGTGCCGGCCACGTGCAGTCCGGTCAGGCCCGTCGCGGTGAGCAATCCTGACCCGACGCACATTCGAGTGGTCATGCGATTGGCCGTCAGCAGCATGGGCACGGCTGTCCACACGAGTGCCCACACGACGTAGACCGCTGTGAATTCCAGGACTCTGCCAACTCCCGGAACGCCATTCAGCTCACGGCACAGGGCCGCACCGACCACCGACGCGGCCACGACGCACACTACCGCGAACCACCGCCACGCCTGACGGAGTGTCGCCGTCGGCACGCTCCAGATCCGTCCGTACATCCGGCCGAGAGCGCGAGCGTAGGACGTGGAACTGATCAGCAGCATGAGCAAGCCGACAATCCCGAACGCTGCCGCGGTAGAGGTACTGGTCAATACGGTGTCGGGGAGTTGGACGCCGAGGTCGTCTTTGGCGGCATCAGCCAACGGCTTCAGCTTCTCCAAGGTCGACGCTGCAATCATGACCGGGAGCAATGACGTAAAGGCCTGGGCCGCCAAAGTCATGGCGCTGTCCACGAGCCCGACTTCGAAGACCCCGATGGTTGCATCAGTCGCCAACCGTCGACTGGGTGTACGTCTCGCCCACACGGTCAATCGATCGCGCGTATCGGAATACAGCTTCGGGGGCATGGAAGCAGTCTTGCTCAGATGAGTCCGCCGCGTCGCGCAGCCTTGAGCGCGTCGCGTCGGTTGCTCACTTCCAACTTGCGATAGATCCCGCGAAGATGCGTCTTGATGGTGTTGACGGAAAGGAACAGCGTGTCGGCAATGGACTCGGTGGTGTCTCCGGAAGCCAGTTCACGGAGCACGGTGTATTCGCCTGGCGTGAGGATCGGTGCACTCACCAATTCTTGTGGGCGAATGCGGCTACGTACCTGTTCGGCAAATGCTTCCTGATCGCCGAAATGTCCACTGAACTCGTCGAACACCGGCCGCAGGGATGCGCCGTAGTCGAGGAAGGGGCGTAGCAGGCTACCGGCTTCCGCGGCGCGCAGCGCTTTGTGGAGGGAGCGAAACGACTTGCGCTCGTGACCTGTTGCAGCGTGGATCCCGGCTTCGAGTGTCCAGGCGTAGACGTGATGTGCGAGCAACGGGATTTCGGAGGACCCGAGAGCTTCGGAAACTTCGACGAGTGCTTCCGCGAACTTGTTGGACGAGAAGGCGACGGCACCCCGTGCGAGATGTATCTCCGACGTTTCTCCGAATTGATCGGCTGCGTCACGCACGAGTCTCGCTGCCCATTCCACCTCGCCGACGGAAAGGCATGCGTGGACGACGGGTGGTAGAAGAGCCAAGGTCGCGAACGCGAAGGTACGTAATTCGATCGCGCTGAGCATCGCGTCGCGGACATCGGCGGCGGTCGAGCGTCGGTCGGTCGAGCCGTCGAGACTGTGAAGGCCGAAGGTTACGACGGAGTGCCACCCGAACACCGGCGCGCTGGCGCCGAGAACGTCTGTGCTCCGGTAGTTTCCGATTGTCGGGATGCGGTACGGGAGTTCGCTCGAAGCGGAGAGATATGTGGCAAAGGCGGCCACCGACGCGGACAACTCGTACTCCGCAGTCGTCGTGATGCGATGTTCGACCGCGTAGTCGAGAGCGTAGACGGAGTGAGCCCTCATCGCCCCGATGTCTCCGCTGAGAGAAGCTACGTAGCCCAGTCCGGTCAGCGACTTCAAGACGAATCGCGCCCTGCCCCGTATTGTCCCGAGTGCGACGGCTTGAGTGTATTCGACAGTCGCCCTGTCGAACTCACGTCGCAGTAAGTGTGCCGTCGCCAATTCCATGTGTGCGTAGGCTTCGATGTCGGAGTGGGTGCTTTTCTGGCGCCGCTCCAGACGTGCCGCCAGCGGCTCGTTGTCGGAAGTCGCCGTAACGCAGGAGATTTCCAGGCTCATCGCCAGGAACAATGGATCTTCTGCAATCGGTGGATGAGTTGCCTCGAGAAGATCGAGGCACGTGGTCGCCGAGGTCACGTCACCGGAGTGGAGGGCGGCCGCCGCCAGCACCAGTCGGGTGATCGGGGATTCCGAAACCTGCGTCGACACCGATTCCAGGACTCGCACGACGTCCCCGCAGTGCCCGTCGAGTACGAGGCCCAGCCCGCAGCGTTCGAGAAACGCGAGAATGCGGTGTGGGTCTCCGATCGACACCTCGAGTTCGAGCGCCTCGAGTTCGAAGTGATTGCTTTCGAACCAGCTTGCTGCTCGCAGGTGTACGCGGTTTCTCTCGACGTGATCGACGCGACGGAACTCTGCCCGAAGGTGCTCGCGCAAGAGAGGGTGATAGCTGAACCACGTTGTGTGGTCGGCGGAATCGGTACGGGTCACGGGGAAGTTGAACTGAATCAGCGAGTCGATCTCGGATCGAGCGTTCGAGTCCGTCAGAGTTTCCGCCAGTTGGGCGGAGAAAGAATCGACTACCGATGTTCGCAACATGAACGAGGTGACATGTTCGGGCAAGGACGTCAGTACCTCGTCGACGAGAAAGTCGGCGATCGGGCGGGGTGTGTGCGTGAACTCGTCCAGTGCATCGCCGATGTCACTGCGGCCGGCCAGAAACGCGGCGGTCAGGCGAACGACGGCGCCCCACCCCTTGGTGAAGTTCTCGACGATTGCGAGTTCGTCGTCGCGCAGCGTGATGTCGTACTCGCCGAATATCGCGGTGATCTCGGAGCGATCGAAAGCGAGATCGGTGGATGCAAAGCGGGTGAGTCGGCCGTCGAGAGCCAGACGATGCCACGTGAGCGGTGGTTCGTAGCGGGCGGCAACGATAATCGACAGGTTGCCCGGGGTCTGTGTGAGTATCCGATCGAGGAGACCGATCGACATCGGATCGTGGAGGGTGTGAACGTCGTCGAGGATCAACGTTGTTCGGCGCTCGTGCGTTTCGAGGGTTTCCGCAAAGTGCGCGAGCCACTGCTCGACGGGCGGCCTGGATCCGGTCTGCACGGGGAGCCTCTGGCCGGCCGCATCGACGGAGGTCGCGATCGCCTCGGCGAGGGATTCACACAGTATCGACACGTTGTTGTCGCGCTCGGCCAACGTCAGCCAGGCCAGCGCAACATCAGGGGAGGCTCGAGAATATTCGCGAGCCCAATCGGCCAGAAGTAGGGTCTTCCCCGCACCGGCCGGAGCCGAGAGCAACCCGACAGGCCCGGGGCCTGAGCCTTTGGTGGCAGTGGATGCGGTGAGTTTGCGGTGCAGGCGCGGACGCGCGACCAGTCCTTTCACGGCAGTTGGCGGGTGAAAACGACCGTTGAGTGCGGCGCCTGGCACGTGCGCTTGCCCGACGCGGTGAGACGCGTCGAGCGTTACTGCAGCGGCATCACGAAATGGGCTGCTCATCCGACTCCTGTTCGACTGGCTGCACTGGACGTGACCGCTGGATCGAAATTTTGAACGAGTTAGATGATGTGAAACTACCCAATTCGGACACCAAATAAGCGTCCAAGTCGAAAATTCGGACCAAAGTCCCTGATTTAGTGGAGTGAATTTCGAACAATGAATGGTGTCGCCAGTTCTACCGCCCGAACGGCGGGGTGCGAGCAAACCTCGAATAGCGGTCGAATACCTTTTCCAGGCCCACGAGATCCGGATCTGACAACAAGGCTGCCAGAAGTACACGTGCCTGCCCGGCTCGAAGATCGGTGGAAAATACAGCGCCTGCGGCGATCAAGTCGTGCCCGCCACCACCGCCACCGTAAACCGGGGAGATTGGCCCCGAGGGCACCCGAGTTGTCACGGCTACCGGAATGTGAGCGCCGACGCAGTCTCGTACGGCCTCGACTATCGTCGGATTGGCATTTCCCGAACCGAGTCCGTCGAGAACAAGTCCCTGCGCCCCGGCGTGCACGCAGGCGTCGATCTGTACGCGGTCTGCCCCGGGATACACGGCGATGATGTCGACGCGGGTGTCCGAAATCGGATGCCACGGCAATGGTTCGGGAGTGCGCAGCAGGAGCGGATCGATGTGCACGCGGCGGAAGGCATCGAGTGCCGTCGTATCGGACTTTCGCGTACCTGCGGCTGGATGGACCGAACCGCCGAAGGCGATGAGGACACCACGCCCGTGTGACGAGATGTCCAGTCCGGCTGAGATCGCCGCGGCGAGATTCGAACGAGCGTCGGATTCGGGATGGTCGAAAGTGCGCTGCGCGCCGGTGAAGACCACCGGGCGTTGGTCGTCGTGGTGCAGGTCCAACAAGAACGCAGTTTCCTCCATCGTGTCGGTGCCGTGAAGCACGACCACCGAGTCGAGTCCGGGATCTTTCAATTGATCGGCTACGGCGTCGCGAACACGATCCATGTCCGCGAAGGTCATGCTCGAGCTGTCCTTCGACATCACGTCGACGACTCGAAGCTCGATGTCGGTCTGCTCGTTGCCGACCAGATCTGCACCGGTGATTGCGGGCCGGCTGATTCCATGCGCATCCCGGGTGCTGGCGATGGTGCCACCGGTAGTGACAACTGCGACTTTCGACACTGTGGTCCTTTCACGTCAAGCTGCGGGGTGGTGGATGGCCAACTCGCGAATACGATTCCTGGCGGCGTACCAACCAATCATCAAGAGCGGTGCGATGATCGCGATGGATCCGACGGTCCACGTTCCAACAGGGTTGTCGAATGCCATCAACACGATAACGACCGCAAGAAAGACCAGTGTCGCGATCCCGGTGTACGGTGCGCCGAATACGCGGAAGGAAGGGCGAGTGACTTTGCCTTGTTTCGCAAGTTGCCAGAGCCTCAACTGGCACAGCACAATTACCGCCCATGCACTGATGATGCCCAGTGCCGCAAGATTGAGGACTATTTCGAAGGCTTGCGCTGGGACAACAGCATTGAGCCCGACGCCGAACAGGATGACCACGCCGGTGAGTGCGATTCCCCCGTACGGCACTCCGGCTTTGTTCATTCTGGCAGCGAAGGCAGGCGCCGAACCGGCCGTCGCCATCGAATGGAGTATTCGTCCGGTCGAATACAATCCGGCATTGAGGGAAGACAACGCCGCCGTGAGAACGACCAGATTCATGATCGCATCTGCGCCTTGGATGTTGATCGAACCGAAGAATGTGACGAATGGACTTTCACCGGCGTGGTATTCGGTGTACGGGAGCAACAGTGAGAGCAGCAGGACCGACCCCACGTAGAAGACGAGGATCCGAATGATCACTGTGTTGATCGCCTTGGGTATCACCTTCCGGGGATTTTCGGTCTCTCCAGCCGTGGTCCCCACGAGTTCAATTGAAGCGTAGGCGAACACGACGCCCTGAATCACCACGACTGCCGGCAGTATTCCGTTGGGGAACAGCCCACCGTTGTCGGCGATCAGGCTGAATCCGGAGGAATGCCCTTCGATGGGCGTGCCGAAGAGTACGAAATAGACACCGAACCCGAGGAATGCGGTCAAGGCCACGACCTTGATCAACGCGAACCAGAACTCCAACTCTCCGAAGACTTTCACGGACACGAGATTCAGTCCGAGAACCAGCAACACCGCGATCAGAGCGAACATCCACTGATCGATGTGTCCCAGTGGCGCCCAGTACTTTTTGAAGAAGTTCATGTACAACGCCACAGCCGTGACGTCGACCACGGCAGTCATTGCCCAGTTCATCCAGTACAACCAGCCCGCAGCGAAAGCCATCTTTTCGCCGAAGAATTCGCGTGCGTAGGAAACGAAGGATCCGGAGGTCGGTCGGTGCATCACCAGTTCGCCGAGTGCCCTCAGGATCAGGAACGCGAAGAATCCGCACAGCGCGTACACGAGAACCAAGGCCGGGCCCGCCTGTTGTAGTCGCCCTCCCGCACCCATGAAAAGGCCGGTTCCGATCGCACCACCGATCGCGATCATCTGAATTTGCCTGGGGCCGAGCGCTTTCTGATACCCAAGATCCTCCTCAGTCGCAGCTTCGGCGCGGCCTGTCTCTTCCCGTTCGACGGTCATCAAACCTCCTCCGCAACAGCGGTGGCATGAGGCTTCTCGCCCGAAACGCGGAGATTGGCGAGATGTTCGGGGCTGAGCAACCGATCGAGTTCCTCTCGGTCGAGCAGGCCGGCTTCGATTACGAGATCTGCGACGCGACGCCCGGAAATCAACGCCTCCTGGGCGATCCGAGTGGACGCGGTATATCCGATGTAGGGGTTGAGCGCGGTGACGAGGCCGATGGAGTCTTCGACTCGGGCGCGCAGCAGTTCGGTGTTAGCCGTGATGCCGAGTACGCACCGGTCCGCCAAAATGCGGCAAGCCGCACCGAGGTGTCGCATTCCTTCGGACAGTGAGTGCACGATGATCGGCTCGAAAGCGTTGAGTTGGAGCTGACCGGATTCCGCAGCCATCGTGATCGTCACGTCGTTGCCGATGACTTCGTACGCGACCTGATTGAGGACTTCGGGAATGACAGGATTGACCTTGCCCGGCATGATCGACGAACCTGCCTGCACCGGTGGAAGATTGATCTCGTTCAATCCCGCTCGCGGGCCCGAAGAGAGCAGTCGGAGATCGTTGCACACCTTGGACAACTTCACAGCGACCCGCTTGAGGACGCCGGAGAGGTGGACGAACTGGCCCACGTCTTGGGTCGCTTCGACCAGATCCGTTGCCAACACCAGCGGCAGTCCGGTCAGTGCGCCCAGGTCGGAACAGGCCACCTCGGCGTAGCCGGCGGGTGCGTTGAGGCCAGTGCCGATAGCAGTCGCGCCGAGGTTGATCTCGTGAACGAGAAGAGCGGCCTCAGCCAGACGCGCCCGATCCTCCTCGATCATGACCGCGTAGGTCCCGAACTCCTGACCCAGAGTCATCGGCACGGCGTCCTGCAGTTGGGTGCGTCCCATCTTCACTGTGTCGGCGAACTGAAGAGATTTGGTCGTGAATGCGTTCTGGAGTGTAAGAAGTGCATCCAGCAGGTCATCGATCGCGAAGATCGTCGAGATATTCACGGCCGTGGGGTAGACGTCGTTGGTCGATTGGCTCAGGTTCACGTGTTCATTGGGGTGAAGCCGTTCGTAGTCGCCGCGCTGGTGGCCGAGGATTTCCAACGCGCGATTGGCGATGACCTCGTTCGCATTCATGTTCGTCGACGTGCCGGCGCCACCCTGGATGACGTCCACCACGAACTGTTCGTGCCACCGCCCGTCCACGATCTCCTTGCATGCCTGTGAGATGGCCTCCGCGCGCGGGCGGTCGAGGATGCCCAGCTTTTCGTTTGCGCTGGCTGCGGCCCACTTGACGTAAGCGATGCCGCGGATCAGATGCGGGTTCGTGGCGATTGTTCGACCAGTGATCGGGAAGTTCTCCATTGCGCGCAAGGTGTGGATACCCCAGTACGAATCGGCTGGAACCTCGCGATCGCCGAGCAGATCGTGTTCTGTTCGCGTTTCGAGCACTTGATCAATTCCTCGTGTCTCTTCGCGCAAGCATCACTCTGCGCGGTGGGTGTATTTCGGGATCGCAGCGCTGACGGTCGAGTAGTAGTCCCGCCCAGCTATCGGGCTATCAGGCTGTCTGACAGGTGTAATTGTTACCTCGCTCACTCCGGCACGTCAACCCTTCATCAAGTGCGATGTTTGACGCGGGTCTTCGGCAGTCGCAACAATGACGGCATGAACCTGTCAGACAGCTGGGCCTCCAGGCGACCCGTCGCCTCGCGGGTGAGTGCTGCCGAGGCGGTTCTCGCCGACCTCCGTGCCGCAATAACCTCCGGCGAACTGGCAGTCGGAGAGCGTCTCCCGTCCGAGGCGTCCCTGGCCGAAAGACACGGGGTCAGTCGATCGGTCATCCGTGAAGCCCTGCGCTCGTGCCATGCCCTCGGGCTCACCGAGACGAAATCCGGGCTCGGCACCTTCGTCGTCAGCGATTCGATAGCGCGAGACCTCGACTTCGGCAGCTACGCGGCCAACGAGTTGGTCGAAGCGCGGCCGCATGTTGAAATTCCGGCCGCAGGGTGGGCTGCCCAACGGCACACAGCGGAGGAACTGGCAGCCCTCCGCGGACTGGTCCAGCAGATGCGTGACGAGGACGATCCGCTCGTATGGGTTGCACTCGACGCCCAATTTCACGGACTGATTGCAAAAGCCAGTAGGAATCGGGTCTTCGAGTCGGTAATCGTCGATATCCGTGAAGCGCTGACAAGGCAATCCGAGACACTCAATCTTGTTGCCGGTCGCCAGGAAAAGTCGAACGAGGAACACGAACGAATAGTCGAAGGAATTGCATCCGGGAGTTACGACCACGCCTCCAGGGCGATGGCCGAACACCTGGACGCCGTCAGGATGACGCTCGAAACACTTGTCCAAGAAAGTGATTCGTTGTGATGGCGCGGCCGCGCAAGTCTGTCCTCGCCTGCGCAATCTTCGCGGCATCGGTGACCGGAGCGTTGGCTGGCTGCAGTTCGTCCGACACCCCGCTGACGCCGACAACCGCGGCGTCAGCACCAACAACGGCAGCTGTATCGATTACGGGCGTAAAGCCGCCATCGACGCCGGAATCCGAACGGGCACTCTTCGATGCGGTGGACCGCAATGATCCGGCAGCGATCACCGCGGCCCTGGCTTCGGGCGCGAACATCGAAGCTCGCGGCGAGGGCGAACGGACTCCACTCGTCGAGGCCACCAAGAACGACGCTGTCGCTGCGGCTTCTACGTTGATTCTTGCCGGAGCAGACGTGAACGCGAAGGATTCCATGCAGGATTCGGCCTTCCTGTATTCCGGAGCCGAGGGTTTGAACGAGATTCTGGCGCTCACGCTCGCCCACGGCGCGGACGTCGACAGCGTGAACCGTTACGGCGGTACGGCGCTGATTCCCGCGAGTGAACACGCGCATGTCGAGAGCGTCCGGATGCTGATCGCTGCCGGGGTTCCGGTCAATCACGTCAACGATCCCGGGTGGACGGCGCTACTCGAAGCCGTTGTGTACGGCGATGGTTCGGCGCGCTATATCGACGTGATCACTCAGCTTCTCGACGCGGGGGCAGATCCCTCGATCCGGGATGCATCGGGGAAGACCGCGTTGGACAATGCCGAAAGTCGTGGTCAGTCAGACGTTGTGGAGCTGCTTCAATCGCGGAGCTGACGCCAACGAGTCGGGCTCAGCCCGTAGGCCTGTCGAAAGCGTCGGCTGAAGTGTCCGGCGTCGACAAACCCCGCCCGGTGCGCAACGGTCGCGATCGGCAGGTCGACGGTAGCGGGTCGAGCCAGTTCGTCCCGAGCCTTCTGCAGGCGCTGGGTGATGATCCACTGTTCGAGCCGGAATTCGTTGTCCGAGCAGATCTTGTACAGCTGTCGCAGTGAGATGTTGTGGGCGTGAGCAATTCGTGCGGGATTCAGTGTCGGATCGTGAAGGTGTTCACGGATGTATCGACGGATCGAAGTCATGGCAAGGGCCGATCTCGGAGCGGATGCGTCAGGATTCGCATGTGCGATCGAAGCGACCAAAGCACGTGCGAGTTCGATCGAGGCCTCGCCCAATTGTTCGGCGGCAGGATCGGTCTCCAACAGAGCGGCGCTGCGGAACAATTCACGAACGTGCGCGATCATCACGGGGTACAGATTGCTGTGATGAGGCCGGGTAGCTGCGTCCCGCACGGTGTCGATCGGCAGTCCCAGCCGATCCATCGGAACGTAGAGGCACTGGGAAGCGCCCGTTCCCGGCCAGGAGAAATCGTAGGTCGACGTCAGGTCCGTCATCAACAGCTCACCGGCGGGCACTCTGCGTTGTTCGTCGTGCTGATCTAGATGGCCGATCCCGATCTCCTGCAGGGCAATCGCAAGGACGGGCATCGACGCGGACCGGACGTGACGTGGTGTTCGGGTCAACCGCATACCGGTCGACTCGGAGCGGAACAGTGATGCTGCACCGAGGTTCCACACGTTCATTCTCGCGCTCACCCGTTCCGGGTTCTCCAAGTGGATTGCACACGGGACCGAGGCACGACCCATCGCGTCGACAAAGGCGTCCGCGCGTTGGTCAGGCTCCAACACGGAAGTATCCAGGAGCAAAGCCATGCAGCCCTGATACCCCGCGATGCGGACGCTCAACCAGAAGTTCTGCAGTGTGAGCTCAAAAGTCTGCACGGACAGTCACGTCCGTCGCAGCAGGTATTTCTAGGATCGAAACGGGCGTGTCCCGGCCTACCGCAGTTTCTCGCTTTTCGACGAGAGTGAAGGAAACGCATGAAGATCTCACGTGTATTCACCGCAGTTCTGGCGTTACTCATGACAGTCGCGGCTGGAGTGATCTTCGGCTCCGGCGCTGCGGTGGCGAGCCCCAAGCCAACCGTCGTTCTCGTCCACGGCGCTTTTGCCGACGCGACCAGTTGGGACGGCGTTGCCGCCGACCTACGTTCGCGTGGCTATCGCGTCGTGGCGCCGGACAATCCTCTACGCGGGCCCGCTTACGACGCGTCCGTGATCGAGAAGACGGTTGCGGACATCGACGGACCTGTCGTGCTCGTCGGACACTCGTACGGCGGCGCGGTGATCACCAATGTTCACGACCCGAAGGTGCAGTCGTTGGTGTACATCGCGGCGTTTGCTCCGGTTCAGGGTGAGCCGGTGCAGATCACGATCGATCCCATCAGGTTTCCTGGCAGCCAATTGCTTCCTCCGGCTCTTGGATTGAAGATCGTCGACGATCCTCACGCGATCGGCGGGAAGAACGTCGACGGCTACGTCACGGACGAGTATTTCCATTCCGTCTTCGCTCAGGATGTTTCCGACGAGACAGCGGCAACGATGTTGGCGCATCAGAAGTCTGCGGCTTTGTGGGCGAACCTCGAGCTCGGCGGGCCACCGTCGTGGGCGAACACACCGAGCTGGTATCTGGTTGCCGGTGAGGATCGCGTGATCCCAGCATCGGCGCAGCGGTTCATGGCAAACCGGATGGGCGCGAACACCAGCGAACTCCCGACCTCGCACGCATCGCTGGTTTCCCGGCCAGGGGCAGTGGCAGACGTGATCGTGGCGGCCGCTCACGGGTGAGTGTGCGACCGCCACGAAAGTAGAACAGGGTCAGGCGGAAACGATTACCGAGGAGCCGTGTCCGAACAGACCTTGGTTGGCGGTGATACCGATGCGGGCGCCTTCGACCTGACGGCCTTCGGCCTGTCCACGAAGCTGCCAAGTGAGCTCGCACACCTGCGCAAGTGCCTGTGCGGGAACGGCTTCGCCGAAGCACGCGAGACCGCCGGACGGATTGACCGGGATGCGGCCTCCAATACTGGTGTCACCCGCACGCAGGAGGTGCTCGGCCTCGCCCCGCTTGCAGAGGGCAAGGTCTTCGATCCAGTCCAGTTCCACGGAGGTAGCGAGGTCGTAGACTTCGGCGACGTCGACGTCCTCGGGAGAGATCCCGGCCTCTTCGTATGCGGCGTAGCCGATGGATTCCTTGAACGTGCGCTCCGGAGCGGGAACGGCGGAGCTGGAATCGGTGGAGAAGTTCGGCATGTCCATGATCGTCTGGGGGAACGTCGGCGTGACCGTCGAAATAGCCTTGATGCGAACAGGTTCCGCGATGCCCATCTTGCGGGCGTATTCCATCGACGTCAGCAAGATTGCGGCGCCGCCGTCGGACGTCGCGCAGATGTCGAGCAGGTGAAGGGGATTGGACACCACGGGGGAGGCCAACACGTTCTCGACGGTGACTTCCTTGCGGTAGCGCGCATTCGGATTATTGAGTCCGTGCTTGGCGTTCTTGACCTTCACGTTGGCGAAGTCCTCCGCGGTGGCGCCGTAGAGGTCGATGCGACGACGCGCGTTGAGCGCGAAGTACGCCGGGTTGGTCATACCCATGAGGCGGAAGCGCAGCCAGTCCGGGTCGTCCCAACGCTCACCGGCGACGGGAGCGAGGAAGCCCTTCGGCGTGGTGTCGGCGCCGACGACCAGGGCAACTTCGCTGAGGCCGGCCAGGATTCGTGCGCGAGCGGTGTCGAGTGCCTGGGCTCCCGTCGCACACGCGGCGTACGACGTGGCGACGCGAGCGCCGTTCCAGCCGAGTGCCTGGGCGAAGGTGGCTCCGGCGACGTATCCGCCGTACCCGTTGCGGACGGTCTCGCCGCCGACGATGAAGTCGACATCCTGCCAATTCACACCCGAATCGGCGAGCGCGGCGCGAGCGGCCGCAACGCCGTATTTCACGAACGACTGCCCCCACTTGCCCCAGGGGTGCATACCGACACCGAGTACTGCGACGTCCTTGCTCATGACTGCAACTCCTGATCGGCGGCGACAGGCTTCCAGCGCCACGTCGTACGTACTCCGGTTTCGTCCGTGTACAGCGGCTCGACAACCAATTCGACGGTATTGCCGACCTTGAGATCGTCGACGCCGAATCCGTCGGCCACCTGGCCGAGGATGACGATGCCCTCGGGCAGTTCGACTGCTGCGAGAGCAAAAGGCTCGTACGGATCCGAGCGCGGGATGTACGGCGGCGGGGGCTGGTACTGCGCGTCGGTGTACGACCAGACAGTGCCGCGGCGGGAGAGTTCCACGTCGTCGAACTCCTCGCTGAAGCAGCTCGGGTTCTTGCAGAACGTCGCCTCACGAGGGAAGGAAATGGTGCCGCAGGATTGGCACTTCGTGCCGATCAGAGCAGGTTCGTCGCCGGTGGTGAACCAACCCTCTACTGCAGGCGTCACACTCCCGTTCGGCGCCGGCGTTGCAGTCTCGCTCATGCAATCCTCATCTGGTTGGCGAGCCTGATCCGGGGGGATCGTGGGCCCGCTGTGCCGCTTACTGGAACAGGTTGCAGTATTACACGATTTCGGCCGCTGACGGGCAAAAATTTTCGCTGAGTGGGACGCTGCCGGAACGCAGACGGCCCCGCCGGGCAGACGAGTCTGCAGGCGGGGCCGTGTGCGTGAAAGTAGCTGTTTACCTGTAGCGGATCAGCGAGCGCGAACGGGTCGACCGAATCGACGCGTCGGTTTCACCCGGGCCGCAGCGTCGAGGATGGAGGTGATCTCGACCTGATCCAGAACCTTTTCGCGGACACGGTCGTGCGCAGCGCCGCGTTCCAGTTCCGCCTTGTCGATGGCATGCCAGCCCTCGCGGTCGACGACGTCGGACTGTCGCGCCCGGACCAGACGATCGACTGCGGAGTCGTCGGCGACCGGGTTGGTCAGGCGTCCGTCGTTGAAGTCGTCGACGAGCATCCTGATCGTTTCCTGCGCGCAGGACTTGTTGGTGCCGATGAACCCACTCGGTCCGCGCTTGATCCAACCGGTCGCGTAGACCCCGGTGGCGGGATCACCGTTCGGAGCTTCGAGGACTCGGCCGTTCTCGTTCGGAATGACCGACGCACGCTCGTCGAACGGGACGCCGGGGATGGGCACTCCGCGGTAGCCGATCGAGGTGAGGACCAAGCCGGTATCGATGGTCTCAGTATCGCCGGTTGCTTCGATCTGCACGGTTCCGTTTGCGTCGACAAGAGCGTTGCGAGCGAACTCGATTCCGCTGACCTGATCGTCGCCGGTGATCGAGGTCGGCGTGAGCAGGTAGCGCAACGTGATGCGCTTGTTGCCGACGTCGACGTGATCGCGGTTCTTCAGGGCTTCGAGGAGACGCAACTTCTGCTCGACGGCATGCGGGAGTTCGCCGCGTTTTGCCAGTTCTTCGGTGGCCGAGTCGAGAACCATGTCGTCGGGTCCGACAGAGAGTTCGATGTCCGGCAGTGCCATCAGGCCGGTGAACTCGGGGACCGTGAACGCGGACTGCGCGATTCCGCGTCGACCCACGATGACAACTTCTTCGACGCGACTCTTCCGTAGAGCGGCGAGTGCGTGAGCGGAGATGTCGGTACCGGCCAACTTCTCGGGATCGGCCGTCAGAATGCGAGCGACGTCGAGCGCGACATTTCCGTTTCCGATGATGACCGCGCGGCGATGTGAGAGGTCGAAGACGTCGTCGGCGTGATCGGGGTGGCCGTTGTACCAGGCTACGAAGTCGGTGGCCGAGGCCGTGCCAGGCAGATCAGCGCCCGGAATGCCGAGACCACGGTCGGACGAAGCGCCGACTGCGTAGAGCACCGCATGGTGATTTTCGAGCAGTTCGCTGTGCGAGATGTGCATGCCGATCTCGACGTTGAGGTAGAACTCGAAACCCTTTTGTGCGGCGATCTTGTCGAACAAGCGAGTGACCTGCTTGGTCTTCTGATGGTCCGGAGCAACGCCGGCGCGAACCAAGCCGTAAGGCACAGGAAGGCGATCGAAGACGTTGACCTGCACGTCAGGCTGAGTCAGCAACTCGTCCGCGGCGTACATCGCCGACGGTCCGGAACCGACGATCGCAACGCGCAACGGCGGTCGGCCCTTGTCGACGTGGGCTGCCGGGATGACCTTGGCGAGAAGCGGCCTGGGTCGCTCTTCCTTGTAGAAGTCCGCATTGATGGACAGGAAGACTCGCTGCGGGTCGGTCAGCTTCGACTCGGGGACGATGGCGTCGACCGGGCAGGCCGAGACGCATGCGCCACAGTCGACGCAGGCCTGCGGATCGATGTGCAGCATCTCGGCGGTGAGGAAGTCCGGCTCGTCCGGCGTCGGATGGATGCAGTTGACCGGGCAGGCGTAGACGCACGAGGCGTCGCTGCAACAGGACTGCGTGACTACGTGTGGCATGGCGCTATGAGTCCGATCTCGACTGTCCGGGAGCTACGCGGCGGCGTTGTGCGAGCTGCGGTGAGGTTCGCTACGGAAGCGTGATGCGCGGCCGTCCATCTTGCAGGCCTTCCACACCAGGCGCGAGGCACGGTTCATCAGGCCGGTGTCGGTGGCCAGCATGCGGACGTCACCGAAGTAGTTGCGCAGGGTCTGGCGCGACTCGGGCAGATCCCAGAACAGGTCCTTCTTCACGGACTTCGGGATGTCGAACTGCTTCCAGAAGGACTTCGGCGGGATGACGATGGCGTCACAGAGAATGCGCATGACGATCGGGAACAGCAGCGAGAGGACAAACCGGTTCGGGCGTGACATCAGCGGGATGCGACGGCTCAGAAGCTTGTGCGCGAACGAGATATGACGCGCTTCCTCGGCTACGTGGATGGCCATGACCGACTGCATGATCGGGTGGATCTGGCCGCCGGCGCGCAGGATGCTCTTCTGAATGTGGTCGATCGGCTCTTCACCGGCGAGGACACCGACGAAGAACAGTTCGGGGAACGGACCCGCAGCGAGGGGGATGAAGGGTGCAAGCATCTTCATCGGACGGCTCATGCCGGGAGCGTCGGCACCGATGCGGTTGACCATCTCCTGGAACATCATCGTGTGGTTGCACTCTTCGACCGACTCGTGCGTGCAGTAGCGCGCCTCGGCCGAATCGTTGGGCAGTGAGAAGACGTACTGCATCATGCCGCGGATCAGAATGTTCTCGAACTGGAGACCGACCTTCGCGACATTGGCCTGGCGCCACATGCCGATTTCGATCTGCCTGGCCTCGGACTGCGACTGGTACCACGGGTGTGCGCCCAGCGGGTCAGTCTCGGCCGGGAGGATCCAGCGGCGATCGTTCGGGACGACGGCAAACTCGGGGGAGTCCCAGTCGATGTCGAGGTACGGGTCGAAGTGCTTGTGCACCGAGCCCTCGGACAGGAGTCGAAGCGTCTCGTTGTACGAGTCGTCGGATGCTTCTCCGCGCTTGTCGAGCGGCGATGTGAGCGTCATGGCGTCTCCTCTTCGTTTCGGTCACCGCTGGTATTTCTCGCGGTGTTCGGTGGAATCGAGGGCCGGTTGTGTGATCGCTGGCACTCGGTCTGGATTTAATGTAACCCGAGGTATCAGGAAAAGCTAGTGGCAGATACTCCTGAATCCCGACGAATTCTTGACACGGCCGAAACGGCGCCATAACTTACTTTTGAGTAATTTCCGCGGTGCGTCCGAAGTGGGCTGTTCAGGGACGGGTTCGCACCGAATCGCACGCGAAGATCGAACCGAGGCCGACGTGATCAGATCGATTCTCAGCAATCTTGCATTGAGTCCGCCGACGCGTCTGCGCTCCCTTGTTCCGTCACGCGGCGTCACGCTCTCCGACAAGACGATCGTTCTGACAGGAGCTTCCTCGGGGATAGGTGAGGCGACAGCTCATCTCTTGGCTCGTCGGGGAGCCGAGATGATCCTGGTCGCGCGCGGTGAGGAAAACCTCGAACACGTACGGGACGAGATTCACCGCAGGGGAGGATGGGCACACATCGTGCCTGCGGACCTCTCCCGCGGTGAAGCCGTCGACGAACTCGCGGAGACGATCGCGGATCGATTCGGGTCGGTCGATATCCTCGTCAACAATGCGGGTCGCTCGATCCGGCGTACCGCGTTGGATTCGGTCGACCGATTCCATGACTACGAGCGCACCATGGCGCTGAACTACTTCGGGCCGACAAGACTGACGTTGCGGCTACTGCCCGCGATGCTCGAGGCGAAGTCCGGACACATCATCAACGTCGGAACCTGGGGAGTCACTGCGGGCGTGATGCCCAGGTTCAGCGCCTATCACGCGTCGAAGTCTGCTCTCAGTGCATTCGGCCGAAGCCTCGGCGCGGAATGTCACGGCACCGGTGTCGATGTCACCACAGTGCAATTCCCACTCATACGAACACCGATGATCGCGCCGACGGCGGATTACGTGAGCCAGCCGGCGCTGACGGCCGATCAAGCTGCATCGTGGATCTTGAGGGCGATCAATACGCGTCCCGTCGAGCTGTATCCGCGGTACGCGGGGCTGTTACGAGCGATTGACGTTGTATCCCCTTCTGCCACTGACGCTCTCGTGCGAAGGGCCGGGATCTGAGGGGCTGGGATTTGAGGGGTTGGGATCTGACCAGAAACGTGCACCAGCACCGGGGCATGGTTCGTCCCCGGTGCTGATGTATTCGATTGTCGCGGTTCAGGCTGCTGTGGGTGGGCTGTTCCCGCCGATCGGCTGTTGATACGGATCGATCGACATGGGTGGATAGAACACCGTCTTCCGATCCGGGCCGATCTCGACACGCCACTCGGTGTGGTGCATCGTCCGGTGGTGATGACCGCACAACAGAACCAGGTTGTCGAGATCTGTTGGGCCACCATCGTTCCAGTGAACAATATGATGGGCATCGCACCACCCCGACGGAGTCCCGCACCCCGGAAACGCGCACCCGCCATCCCGGACGGCCAGTGCTCGCCTTTGCGGAACCGTCGCTGTTCTCGCTTCCTTGCCGCAGTCGAGCGGAACCCCGTTCTCATCCAACAAAATTCGCGTCACGGTGCAGTCGCACGCCAACATCCGCGCGGTATCGATACTGATGGGGCCCACCCAATCCGTCCACGCGAAACCCAGTTCCTGAGTCGACGGCAAGAGGTCTTTCAACGCTTGCAGGTCCGTCATGTCTTTCGCCGACGCAGTCACCGTGATGTGCGGTTTCACCCCGCCCTCGATCGGACCCAACCCCGCCCGCTCGTACCGCCGCAACAATTCGCAGAACCCGTCCGCCCGTCGTAATGCCGGCGTACGGGTGTCCTTCACGCCGTCCTTCTCCGGCGTCGGCGCAGACAGGCTCGACAACAACGTGATCAACCGGGCCCCGTTGATCGCATCCAGATCCCCCTTCACAGTGACCCGCCCGTACAAGCCTTTCGAGGCGTAGAACTCGTTACGTTCGGAATCCTCGCCGACCGGGATGCCGTCCTCGCGCTTGCCGTACTGCTTCTCGATTCGGCGGATCGCTGCCCGCACTGCATCGCAATCCGCAATGTTCTTCGACGCCAACGACAACAAAATCCCGCGAGCCTTGTCCACATCCGCCAGGGTCATGTTCTTCGGCGGATGCTGACAAAACGACGCCACCTGCCGCGCCTTCAACGCATCCACGTCACCGCGATGAAACGCATCCGCGACAACAGGTTCGAGCATCAACAACCGCGCCAACCCGACCAGCAGACTGCACTCACCGATCTCCAGATTCGTCGAACCATGCAACCACTGCGCGATCGCCCGAAAACCCTTCCCGCCGAGAACTTCCCGGGAAAACATCTCCACGATCAACAACACCATCCGCGACTGCAACTCGTGCCGGGCGCGCACCAGATCGAGAACCTCGCTCTTGAGGCCCTCACCATCCAGTTGCCACGCATCCCGACTGTCCATGCCGAAAGCATAATCGAACAAAGTTTCGAACACAAGAGAATGTGGATCGAAAATTGCTGCTATCAAATCGATTTCGACATTTCGGACAGTCGGCTATAGGCGGGTCGCCGACGTAGTCCACGTGCGCCGACGAGTGCGAGCGCCACCATCAACCCGGAGCGCAACAGCATCACGTCGGAATTGTCTGAGCCCCAGCACATTGTGTAATCGGCGTCGATCATGTTGCCGCCTGTCCCCGGCAAGCGCATGGGTCCAGCCGAGCACCAGGCCCAGGAGTGTCATCGCCAGCGTGATGGGAACGAAGACCACCAGGACCCGCAAGAAATGCCCTCGAACAAGGCTGGTGGATTCGCGAAGATCGACGAGTAGTGGAAGCGCCGGACACGACGGACACCGATTTATTACTCATCGGTCTGGTGTCGAGTGCGCATCTGCAGTCCCGAGCCAAAACCAATCTTCAGCGCTTCCGGCGGCCGAACAATACGCCGACAGCCGAGATCATGATCAGCGCCACAAGAACGACGACGATGTACGACCTGTCCGCGGCCGGTGCCACCGTTTCGCTTTCTTTGGTCACTGCATCAGTGAATGTACAGCTTATGCCTGGAGGGAACCATCCCCAGAAGTCTGTAATTCCTGCCGCTACCCTCTCCGCCCGGTCGGGAAGGAGATAATTGAATCGTGATGGGATTCCATAGTGATCAATGCACCAGCTGGGCTGATGTTGGAGGCGCAAAGAAAATGCGTCCAACAAATAGACCAAGGTTAGTGCGATCAGCGATATTGCTAAAGACGCTTGGCTTGCTCGTAATAATCGAATCTTCACGACTCGCCCGCAACAGTCACGTCATCATGGGGTGACGATGGTATTGGTTGCTGCGATCCACCGAATCCAGCCGTGCTCAAAATTGACCTGTCGACTTTGGGAGTCGCCGAGCTCTCCTGACATCGGTAGTTCAAATCGACCATCCTCGCAGCCCTGCCTCCCATAGTCAGCAAAGATGGCACCGTGGACACTTTCTCCGTGCCGAGAAACAATCGATCGTGAGATCGGGGAAGTGGTTACTGCTAGTCCGCGACAAACAGCTCGCTATTCTCATCGAATGGATCAGGCAGTGTCGAACTCGCAGGCAACGAGAAGGTCCGGTGCTCTTCGTTGGGTTGTTTTGGTAAACGCACTTATCGCAGCGTCGGCGTCGGCGATGTATGTCGCAGCGAAATGCCATCTCGCCTGGCCCGAACCTGCGGATAGTGCACTCTCGATCGCCGGTGCGGTCGTTCTCTGGGTCCTCACGGCGAGTGTTGCAATCGTGCTGCTCGGAGTGTGCTGGTGGCAGCGACGCCGATGGTTGTGGTCCGATGTCGCTGTTCCGGTTCTCGTGGTGATCGCACTCGGGATCGCGGCCGCGGGGCAGCCACATTTCGATCAGTATCGGGCAGACTTCGAAACCGTTGCACAGCAACTACTTCAAGAACCTGACGATCCCTATTCCGATGGGTATCATCGTGATCTACGAATCGGCAGATTCGATATCTCCTATGCCAACGTCAGCAGTGAAGGTCACGTCTATTTCTATGACGCACGAGATGGATTGGACATCTTGGACAATCCCGGCTGGGTGTACGCACCCGATGGTGTGTCCGACAAGACCTTCAATCAGCTCCGGCTGGAAGACATCGGGGGCGGATGGTACCGATTCCCTCATCTTGTCGTTGACAGCTATTGAAACTCAAACCACCAGACCCTCCGCTCGAAGTCTCGGGCGAATGTGGTGACGCCGACCAGCATTCCTGAGGCGAAGGGAAGTAGGAGTACGAAAAGCGTCGTGAAGGTCAAGGCGGTGGCGGCGCGGCAACCGCCACCCCCCGTCGTACCAGCGCGAGCAGATGTCCCCGAAGTCCCAACTCTCGCCCCAACGCTGAACGAACCAGCCCGAAAGTGCGGCTGTCAGGATCAGTAGGAATATCGTCGCCAGTGACCATGCGATCTACCCTCGGCATTGCCGCCAGGTCGCACACATCATCGGCGAATACAGCTCGGTGAAGTGCGGATGCGTCTCATGATGAAACAATATTGTTCGTCTGATGATCCGCACGGATTCCGAAAGCCGATACCCCGGACTTGCTCCGAGGTATCGGCCTGAGGTCAGAGGCAGAAGAAACTGAGCGAACTGATTGCCGCGTTCTGCTCGAGTTGGCCGGCATCTCCGACGTTGCCGGCGGCGACTGACAGATCTTGAAGGGAGAGAATAGCGTCCATTGTCATTTCCTTTGTTGATCGGCGTTCTTGCCGATGGATTTGATCGATCGAGTTTGCTTGCGGTGTTGATTTAATTCCAGGTTTTTCGCCTGGTACTTCTGTGCTCCAATCTGCCGTGGGTGATAACTTCCGAACAATTAGGCGATGTGGCAGTTCGACGCGCACATCAGTGGAAACGACTGTCGGGCAGTTGCCGATCGGGTATATCGGAGCAACGCCAGTATTCCTGCAGATCCGGTTGCCCAGTCTGTCGAGAGTCTCAGGTTCTGTTCACCTGGAAAGTGCAGGCCTCCTGCGTGATTGAGGCTGTGCAAGCCCAGAAGCTGAAACTGCTGTGCAAGCGTCTGTTCACAATCGGCGCCGGCGTATGGAGTCTTGGAGAGTTCGCTGAGAAACAGAATCAGCCCGGCTCGCCCGTTGAGTAGTCCGGCTTGGGCAGTGAATTCGACTGTGGCGGCGCGGGATATCGCACGCACCGCAGCTGCGTAACGCGGTTCGTCGACATGGCGCAGAAGTTGTAGAAGTACCAGGCCCACACCGGCAGACCCGGATCCGAGATACGGCATCGTCCGGCGCTCCTCTCTCAGCTGCATCGACCCGTCAGGGCACATCGACATCACAGACAGATCGATGTCGACGAGCTGGCGTGCGTGTTCCAGCGATCGAGGATCACCACTCAGTTCGTAGTGGCGAGTCCAGAACAGTGCTTGTCCGCTCGGTCCCCGCATCAGCCCACCTCGGCCGGCCACTGCCCAAGGTGTTCCGCCGGCGTCGCGGACATGCAAGCGAGCAGCTGAAATTCGTTCGCGCAGAGTCTCGGTCACGACAGCGAGAGTTGACGATGCCGCCGGACATGACTCCGATTCCTCGAGTAGAAGGCACCCGATTCCGGAAAGGCCGCTGAAAAGGCTGGAGTCGTGCTCGTCGAGTGGAGCTTTGCACAAAGTCTCTACCGACCTGTCGGCAGTCGAATGTCGCCCTAGTTGCCGAAAGGTATACACCGCACCCGCGAGCCCGTCGAAGAAGCCGAACTTTGGTTGAGTATCCGAATCAACCTGATGTTCAGTCCATTCCAGAACTGACTCCAAGGTGTCTGCGGGAAGATCATCGGCGAGCAGGTTTCCGCACGAGCCGTGAGCAATGCCGTAGCCGTTCACCTCGAACTGGGCGATGTCACCGGGAAAGAGTCGATCAGGGCGGGCGAGATCAAGCGAGGCGAGGATGCCGCAGCGCAATAGAGCGGCCGTGCGTTGCAAGGTTTCGTTCGACGACGTGTCCCAACGATGCGGGCGATTCTCCGGTTCCGGCGGGAGTACGTCGAGCATCGAATAGAGCGAAGCACCGAAGGCACGAGGAAGATCGAAGCGAGACACCGCATAGTCGATGAGTTCGGGAATCTTGTTGCAATCGAGAGGGAACAATGTAGTAAGTGGGACAAAGAGTCCCAGCTCGATGCATCCCAACGAGTATCGATCCGCCGCGATTCCTGTCAACTGTCGAGGTGCTGTGTATCCGGGGGCTCCGGTGGACCGGGGCGGATGCTCGTCGATGTTGTGGGCCATCTCGAAGTCGATGATCCGAATACCGGACGGTGAGCACATGACGTTGCCAGGGTGAAGATCGGCATGAACGATTCCGGCGTTGTGGAAGCTCTCGACTGCGGTAGTCAACTGTTGTGCAATGTCGAGTGCCCAGGTTCTGTATTCCGTTCGGGAACTGAGTGTCTGGTCGGCGCGTATCAGTGGGTGGCGGAGCGCAACTTCCTGATTCAGTGGAGTGCCGGCAGCGCGCTCGGTGACAAGGAAGTGGTGTCCCTCGCGCTCGAACAAGCTGATGGCAGAAGGTGTGTACGGGTTGTCGGCAAGGTGAGTCAACTTGTCGTACTCGTTACGGATGCGGTCGATTGCGTACCGGCCGTTTGCGTCCGGGGCGGTAAAGGGACGGCCTTCTTTGATGACCAGATCGATGCCGGCGTCGTCGAATGCGGAGTAGATCCCCCCGCTGTTGCTGAAGTGCAGGGCTTCATTGATCGAATAGGGGAATTCGTCATGTGATTTCAGCTTGTCTTGCTGCGCGCGAACGAAGTCCGGGATTTGTACCCAGTCCGGAGTTCTGAAGGAAGTGCCGCGCACATCGGGTTCGAGCGATCCGTCAGGACGCCGAATTGCGGGGACGCGATCGCCGAATGAATCGTAGGTCTGCATGGGCAGATACGCGCCGTACCGTAAGTAGAGCGGTCCCCGGTTCCATCGCACATCGCTGAGGATGTACGGCCCGTCGGCACCGGTGACAAGCTTGTCCAGTTCGGTGATGACACGTTGTGTGGCAACACCATCCGCCGGATAGATCGTGATGAATTTTCCGCTGGAAGTTCGATTGGCCTGCTTGCTGTTGGACAACATGAGGTCTGCTGCCGTCCGAAGAAATTTGAACGGCACATGATTGTGACCGCAATACACGGAAACGGTATCGAGCAGCTCCCGCGCGTTGGCTTGGGTAGCGGAGCAGTGAATCTTCCATCCTTGTTCTGGCAGCAGACCGTCGGGCGGTTGGAAGTAGTTCCACGGTCCACTTTGGGGACCGCGCCGCCAGAGCGACCAATCCACCGACTTCGCGGGGATAAAGTGCTGGTCAGTTGATGTATCTGGTCGGGTGACCGTTCTGATTCGGTCGTAGAAATGCGGGTCGGCACGCGTGAAGGCAACGTATCGCAGGTCCACGCCAAACCTCCCAGTCAGTCCCCCTGCGGTTGTCATCGATTGGTGCCACGCCCCGAATCCCCTGTGGCTTGGATTGCTTGTGGCGGAAGGTTATCCGATTCCGGACATTTCGGGCGAAGATTGAAAACCTATCATTCGAAAGTACTAATGAATGGCGTGGGCCAGGCGAGGTCACTGATCGCCCAGCTTTTAGTCGGCCGCATTTGTTTCGAGTTCGGAGGCCCCCTCTTGACGAGAGGATCAAGTCGGTGGTACTCCTTTAGCGAGCGCTAAGTCAGGGTGCTCCCTCGATCTCGGTCCGGTACCCGGCGCCACGAAACTCGGGTGCCGGACCGCCCCAGCAATGCACGTCCTCGAAGGGAACGAAGATGACCAAGGCAGTGATCGTCGATGTAGTCCGGATCGCGTCCGGCAAGGGAAAGCCGGGCGGAGCACTGTCCGGGACGCACCCTGTCGAACTGATGGCCCACGTTCTGCGTTCCATCACCTCGCGAAACGGCCTCGACCCCGCCCTGGTGGACGACGTGATCGGCGGTTGCGTCGGCCAGGCCGGTGAGCAGGCGCTCAACATCACCCGCAGCGCGGTCCTGTCGGCAGGGTTCCCCGAGTCGGTACCCGCCACCACGATTGATCGCCAGTGCGGATCAAGTCAGCAAGCTGCGCACTTTGCGGCGCAGGGCGTGATCGCCGGGGCCTACGACATCGTGATCGCGGCAGGCGTCGAATCCATGAGTCGTGTCCCGATGGGTACCACGACGATGGGGAAGGACGCTTCCGGTCCGGGCGTCGCGACTCGCTACCCCGAAGGCCTGGTCAACCAGGGAATCTCTGCAGAATTGATCGCCGCCAAGTGGAAGCTTGACCGCGACGCTCTCGACGCATTCTCCGCGCAGTCCCACCAGCGGGCAGCAGAGGCAGCGGCGAAGGGGCTCTTCGACAAGGAGATTCTGCCGATCTCGGTGACCAACGCCGCCGGTGAGACCGTCTCGCATATCGTCGACGAGACGGTTCGCGCGTCTACTACCGCCGAGGGACTCGCCGGTTTGAAGCCGTCGTTCTACTCGGAGAAGTACGCGCAGCGCTTCCGCGAGGCGCAGTGGTCGATCACTCCCGGTAACTCGTCGCCGCTCACCGACGGCGCGTCCGCAGCACTGATCATGAGCGAAGAAATGGCGTCGAAGCTGGGGCTGACGCCGCGAGCTCGTTTCCATTCCTTCTCCGTTGCGGGCGATGACCCGATCTTCATGCTCACCGCACCCATCCCAGCCACCCACAAGGTGCTCGCTCGCGCGGGTCTGAGCATCGACGACATCGACACCTACGAGGTCAACGAAGCCTTCGCTCCCGTTCCACTCGCCTGGGCTCACGAGTTCGGCGCCGACCCGGCAAAGCTCAACCCGTGGGGCGGCGCGATTGCACTCGGCCATGCCCTGGGGTCCTCGGGTACTCGTCTGCTGACCACGATGGTCAACCACCTCGAGGCCACCGGCGGACGCTACGGATTGCAGACCATGTGCGAGGGCGCCGGCATGGCCAACGCCACCATCATCGAACGCATCTGAAACACATAACCTTTCGAAAGGAACTCTCATGATCGTCAACGACAGCGTCGCCGTCGTCACCGGTGGAGCATCCGGCCTCGGCCTGGCTACGACCAAAGCCCTTCTTGCCGACGGTGCCAGCGTCGTCATTATCGACCTTCCGTCGTCCAACGGTGAAGCCATCGCCAAGGAACTTGGCGACCGGGTCCGCTTCGCGGCTGCAGACGTCACCGACGAGGCTGCGGTCACCGCGGCACTCGACGTGGCCGAGTCCCTCGGACCCCTGCGCGTGGCAGTCAACTGCGCCGGAATCGGCAACGCAGTCAAGACGGTCAGCAAGAAGGGCGCTTTCCCGCTCGACGCGTTCAAGAAGGTCATCGACGTCAATCTGATCGGCACCTTCAACGTCCTTCGTCTTGCTGCGGAACGTATTTCGAAGACCGAGCCGATCGACGGTGAACGCGGCGTCATCATCAACACCGCTTCGGTCGCAGCGTATGACGGCCAGATCGGGCAGGCTGCGTACTCCGCGTCGAAGGGCGGCGTCGTCGGTATGACGCTTCCCATCGCCCGTGACCTCGCGTCGCTGCTGATCCGCGTCAACACCATTGCACCCGGCTTGTTCAAGACCCCGTTGCTGGCTGGACTGCCCGAAGCAGCCCAGGCGTCGTTGGGTCAGCAGGTGCCTCACCCCTCTCGCCTGGGTGATCCCAGCGAGTACGGCGCGCTTGCTGCGCACATCGTTTCCAACCCCATGCTCAATGGTGAGACGATCCGCCTCGACGGTGCAATCCGTATGGCACCGCGGTAATTTCGGCTATCACATGACTGGCGAGGTGGAGTCGGTGAGCTCGGTGGCAGTGGACTGGAGGTCCTTCCCGCCGCTGGTGATGACCGACATCCTGATGGCTTCGCTCGAGCTTTTCGACGAGAATGGTTACCACGGCACGACGGTGCGCCAGATTGCCAATCGTGTCGGGGTAACCGTTCCCGCGCTCTACTATCACCACGCGAACAAAGAGGCAATTCTCGTCGCTTTGTTCGAGGTCTCGATGAGTGAGCTGAATACCAGAACCGAAGCGGCAGAAGCGGAGGCCGGCGAAAATCCGGTACGACGCTTCGCCTTGGTGGTGGAGGCGATAGTTCTCTATATGACCCACCGGTCGCGGCATGCTGCGTTGGACACCGAGATCCGGCATGTCTCACCGGAAAGCCGAAGTCGATACGCCGCCAGTCGTAAGCGGCTCGAGTTGCTGATGCGCAGGATCGTCGACGACGGTGTGGCATCGGGAGATTTCGCGGTCACCGATACCGAAGAGACCGTCCGGGCAATACTCGGTATGGCGCAGTCACTGCCGCGTTGGTTCCAGACCGGCGGTCCGATGTCGCCGTCGCAATTGGCGCAGAAGTACGTCGACATCGCTTTTCGCACGGTCGGTTATCGTCCGTAAAGTGCATTGCTCGTTAAATGAAGGTGGGCAACAGAGTGAAAACCTGTTGCCCACCTTCAGTATTCATACTTCGGCATTCACTCCGTGTCAGAGGCGAGTGACTTCGAGTCCGCCCTCGTGGTAGTCGGCGCGAAGGCGTTTCTTGTCGAACTTGCCGACGCTCGTCTTCGGAACTTCCTGAACCACAGCCCAGTTCTCGGGGAGCTGCCACTTGGCTACCTTGTCCGAAAGATATTGCTGGAGTTCGGACATCGTGGTCTCGGATCCGGCGCGCAGAACAACCGCGACCAACGGGCGCTCGTCCCACTTCTCGTCCGGCACGCCGATGACGGCAGCTTCGGTGACGTCAGGGTGACCCATGACGGCGTTCTCGAGGTCGACCGAGGAGATCCATTCGCCGCCGGACTTGATGATGTCCTTGGAGCGGTCGGACAGGCTCAGGAAGCCGTCGGCCGTGATGGATCCGACGTCACCGGTCTTGAGCCAGCCGTCGTTGAACTTGTCTTCCGCATCGACGCCGTAGTACGACCCGGTGATCCAGGGGCCGCGCACTTCGAGCTCGCCGACGGAAACGCCGTCGTGTGCAACAACTTTGCCGTCATCGTCGATGAGACGTGCCTCGACGGATGCCGGGAAGCGGCCCTGAGAGTAGCGGTACTTCCACATCGCGTCGCCGGTGACACCGGCCGGCGGGCGGGCGACGGATCCGAGTGGGGAGGTTTCGGTCATGCCCCAGGCGTGCAGGACGGAGACGTTGTGGTCGGCTTCGAATGCGTGCATGAGGGCCGGCGGTACCGCGGACCCACCGATCAGAACCTCGCGCATCGAGGAGATGTCCTGCGGGTTCTGCTCGAGGTAGAGGTGCAGGCCCTGCCAGATGGTGGGGACGGCTGCGGCGAACGTCGGCTTCTCGCTGGCGATGATCGCAGCCAACGGGGCAGGCTGGAGGAAGCGGTCGGGCATGATCAGCGAAGCACCGATCATGAATGCGGCGTAGGGAAGTCCCCACGACATGGCGTGGAACTGAGGCACCACGGCGAGTGCACGATCGCCCTGCGCGAGGTTGGGGCCGTCGCTCATGCAGACCTGCATGGAGTGCAGGTAGATCGAACGGTGGGAGTAGACGACGCCCTTGGGGTCACCCGTGGTGCCGGACGTGTAACACATTGCGGCAGCGCTCAGTTCGTCGACCTCGGGCCAGTCGAACTCGGTGGGCTGATCGGCGATCAAGCCCTCGTAGGTGTGAACCTGCACTCCCTCGGGAGCTTCGAGTCCTGCAGTGGAGGAGCCGGTGACGACGATGTGTTTGACGGTGGTCAGCGACGGAAGCTGCGGAGAGAGAAGCGGAATCAGGGACGGGTCGACGATGATCACGCGGTCCTCGGCGTGATTGGCGACATGGATCAACTGCTCGGGGAACAGACGAATGTTCAGGGTGTGGAGCACAGCGCCCATCGAGGGGATCGCCAGGTACGCCTCGAGGTGCTCGGAGTTGTTCCACATGAACGTGGCGACTCGCTCGTCGCCCTCGACGCCGAGCCCGCGCAGGGCGTGCGCGAGCTGAGCACAGCGCTTGCCGACGTCAGCGTAGGACACACGGCGCGGGCCGGACTCGGTCCACGTGACAACCTCGGAGGCGCCGTGAACGGAGGCACCGTGGCGGAGAAGTTGAGCAATGGAGAGGGGGGCGTCTTGCATGGTGCTCAGCATGGGCTGCTCCTGTGTGGTGTGTGAGACCGGTGCTTTTGCCCACGGGTCGTCACAAACGATGTGCTGTGGCTGCCAGATTAGTCACAGCCCCGAAGTGCTCGCTAGTGACCCACTGCACTGGCGAAGAACCACGCTATGAGTAGCGCTCCCGGATCGACTACTCCGCGAGCGGCTTCGCCCACATAACTTGCACGTCCGCGGTTCGCGAGCATGGTTTCGGTCGACTCCGCCCCGGCCGCTGCGGCTTCCGCTGCGCTCGCCAGCGCAGCATCTCGATCGGCTTCCGAGCTCACGGATTGCTCCAACGACTCGACCGCCGGAACTATCGCGTCGACCATCGTCTTGTCGCCGACGCGTGCGCCGCCGAGCGAGGTGATGTTGTCGAGTCCCGCTCGCGCTGCAGCCGCGATCGCGCCGAGGTCGAGTTCGGAGTCCGCCGAGTCTGCGGCAACGCGGAAGAAATGCCGGAACCAGATGCCGAACAATGCGCCGGAGGTGCCACCGGCGTGGCCGAGGTACGCCTGTGAGACTGCATCGAATATCGTTGCGGTGGAGTACGTGTCACGGATCGCCGAGATGTCGAGTTGATCCAGTGCGGCCACCATGTTGGTCCCGAAATCGCCGTCGCCCGCTCGTCGGTCGAGATCGGTCAGTGCCGGTTCCTGATCCAGTACCTTCTCGGCCCAGTCCGCAATCCAGCTTCCGACGAAGCTGCTTTCGGCGGTGCGTGAGGTGTCGGGTGTGAATGTGGGACCGAAAGATTCGCGCGTGCCCATGCCGGTGTACTCACGCGCTATAGCATTCGGCCAGGCGGGCGCTTTTGTTGGTGCGTCCCATAATTCGAGGATTTCTTTGTCTGTGCGAACAAGGGTGATGGACGCGCCTGCCATGTTCAATGCAGTGACGAAGGTTCCGATCAGTGTCCGCTCGATGTGAATTCCCTGTTCGTCCAGATAATCTCCGAGTTCGGCGAACAGAAGTTGCAACTCCAGCGGGTGGGTGGCGCCGAGACCGTTGACGACGGCGATGACGCGGTCGCCTTCGGCGAGACTCAGGGACTTGATGATCGGGTCCGTCAGCCGCCGCACCAATTCCGGTGCGGGCAGGGCGTCCACGCGTTCTGTGCCGCGTTCGCCGTGGATGCCGATACCGAGTTCCATCTGACCCGCCGGCAAGTCGAACGACGGCTCGTCAGCCCCCGGCAAAGTGCATGGGCGAAGGGCGACGGCCATGCTCCGAGCGGAGTGCGCGACGTGTTGTCCGATCCGGGTCACCTCGGCCAGGTCGTCGCCGCGGGCGGCGGATGCGCCGCAGACCTTCTCCACCACGATGGTTGCCGCAGTACCGCGTCGCCCCGGGCCACTGCCGTCTGCGCGTTCGGTCGCGACGTCGTCGTCGACCAGGACGACGTCCGTATCGATCTTGTCCTCGCGTAGCAACTCTCGGGCGATACCGAAGTTCATCACGTCGCCGGTGTAGTTCTTCACGATGTGAAGGACGCCGCCGCCGGCGTCGGCAGCCTTGGATCCCTCGTGGATCTGAAGTGCATTGGGTGAGCTGAAGACCAATCCGGGGCAGACGGCTGTGAGCATTCCTTCGCCGATGAATCCGGCGTGCATGGGTTCGTGGCCTGAACCGCCGCCGGAGACGAGCGCGACCCGTCCACGGGGAAGTGGCCTTGCGCGTGTGAGGTACCCAGGGTCGGGATTCCACGCGATGTCGTCGGTGGATGCGATCAACCCACGGAGTGCGTCGGGAACAAATGTCTTTGCGCTGCGCATGAACATCACTTCAGAGTAGGTCTAACGTCGACTTCGGGCACGGATCACGATCGACGAGAGGTGGACGGCGTGAAATTGGGGTTGGTACTTGCCGGTGGCGGCGTTGCGGGAATCGCCTGGGAAACAGGTTTTCTGTTGGGCCTTCAGGACAAATCACCGGACACTGCCGCTGCGCTGCTGACGGCGGACGTGTTGATCGGCACTTCCGCAGGTTCCACGGTGAGCGCTCAGATAGCGAGCGGCGTGACACTGCAAGAGCTTTTCGACGCACAAACAGCGGAGGCCACCGGGGAGCTCGACCCGAAGGTCGATGTCGAGGTACTCGGTCAGATGTTCGTCGACGCGATCGCAGGATCGCAGGACCGGGCCGAGCAGCTCCGTTTGCTCGGCGAAGCAGCGATGAGAGCCGATACCGTCGAACCTGCCGTGCGTCGCGCGGTCATCGAGGCGAGGCTGCCCAATCGGTTGTGGCCCGACCGGGAGTTGCGCATCCCGGCGATCAACGCACAGACCGGTGACTTGAGGGTGTTCGGCAACGCTGACGGCGTAGAACTGATCGACGCAGTCGGAGCAAGTTGCGCCGTACCAGGGGTGTGGCCGGTAGTCGTGATCGAGGGCGAGCGGTACATGGACGGCGGAATGGCGAGTGGCTCGAATGTTCATCTGGCTGCCGACTGCGATGTGGTCGTGGTTCTTTCACCCGCAGCCGACCCCGCCCCGAATCTTCTGGGCGGCAGTCTACGAGAGGAAATCGACGTGATGACGCCCTTGCCCGTGCTGCCTGTCTTCGCCGACGACGCCGTCGTCGAAGCGATCGGAACGAACTCGCTTTCACCGACAACCAGGCGCCCCGCAGCCGAACTCGGCCGCGACCAGGGCCGTCGAACCGCCGACGAGATCGCCGCGTTTCTGGTGACGGCATGAGCGCCGCACGGATTGCCGTCGTCGTGCGCCCGGAGCAATCTCCGGAAGATCTGGTTCGACATGCCAGGTATGCAGACGAAGTCGGTATCGACGAGGTCTGGTTGTGGGAAGACTGCTTCTTCGGCGGAGGAATAGCCACTGCTGCAACTGTATTGGCTGAGACCGATCGCGTGGGTGTGGCGATCGGTGTGCTGCCGACCCCGATGCGCAACACCGCGATCACGGCGATGGAGATTTCAGCGCTGGCCAGAGTTCATCCGGATCGACTACGGGTTGGCTTCGGTCACGGCGTTCAGAGTTGGATGCGGCAGATCGGGGCCAAAGCCGAATCGCCGTTGACCCTCCTGCGGGCGCAGTTCGGAGCAGTCGAGCGGCTACTGGGCGGTGAGTCGGTGACGGTGTCCGGTCGATACGTGAATCTCACGGACGTCACGCTGGCGTGGCCACCGGAGACGGTGCCGCAGTTGCTCGTCGGCGCCACGGGGCCAAAGACTTTGGCGCTCAGTGGCGAGTTGGCGCAGGGCACCGTGCTCTCGGGTGGGACGACCCCGGACGGCGTGCGTCGGGCGATCGCTCACATCGGGGCGTCGGATCACGAGGTCGTCGTCTACGTCATCTGTGCTTTCGGTTCCGGCGGTCGTGAGCGCGCCCTTGCCGAGGCCGCAGCGTCCGGTAGCGAGTCGCCGGAGGATGCGATTGCCGTGGGCAACGCGGCCGAAGTCGCGGCAGCAGCACGGCGATGGGTTGCAGCAGGTGCAACCACCGTGGTACTCCAACCGACTGTTGACGAGCCGGATGTCCGCGAGTTCATTCGCTTTGTCGCGCAGGAGGTTCAACCCCTGGTGGCGTAGTTCAGAAGGTTACTCTGGACAGAACCGCGTCGATGTCGGCAGTGCTCACGTCGCGATGCGTCACGAACCGAACCTTCCCGGCAACGGTGACCGCGCCGACATCGACACCGGCGAGCTGAGCAACGGTGACCGACGGATCAGCTGTCGCGGCCAGAACGATGTTGGTGGCAGGTTCGTCGACGGCCCAACCGCGTTCACGAAGCCCCGACGCGAGGCGCTGCGCGTTGTCGTGATCGTCGGAGAGGCGAGCTTGTGAGCGCAACGCGACGATGCCGGCTGCGGCCAGCACTCCGCCCTGACGAACGCCGCCGCCGAGCATCTTGCGGATCCTTCGGGCTTCGGTGATCAATTCGGGTGATGCGGCGAGTATCGAGCCGACCGGCGCACCGAGTCCCTTACTCAGGCACACCTGTACGGTATCGGCGCCGGAAGTCAATTCGGTGGGCGAAACATCGAGTGCAACAGCGGCATTCCAGAGACGGGCGCCGTCGAGGTGAATCTTCAAGCCGCGTGATCGCGCTGCGTCGACCAGCTTCGTCCATTCGGTCGGATTCATGACGGCACCGCCGGCGAAGTTATGAGTGTTCTCGAGACAGAGCAGCGTGGTGTTCAACGCGAAGTACGGGCCGGGGGAGCCCGCCGCCTTCACAACAGTCTCGGGGGTGGGACGTCCGGGTCCGCCGTCGTGCGGCAACGCCATCGGCATTCCCTGGGCGAGCCAGGCAGCGGTGCCCAATTCGGAGCCCAAGACGTGAGAGTGTTCCGGTGCCAGGAACTGATCGCCGCGGTGAAGGTGCAGCATCAGCGCAATCAGGTTGCCCATCGATCCGCTCGGCACCCACAGTGCCGCCGGTAAACCCAGAGTGTGCGCCACCTCTTCCTCGAGCGCCGCCATGGTCGGGTCGTGATCGAGGACGTCGTCACCGACCTCGGCGTCGGCCATCGCCTTCCGCATCTCCGCATCAGGCTTGGTGACGGTGTCCGAGCGTAGGTCGATGTACGACGAAGTCATGGCTCATTCGATCAAGCCGCGTGTTCCGGCGTCAAACCGCGGTATTTCCAGGACGGCTCTTCCGGCCTGATAAATCGATATCGCTGAGGATGCCTTCCGTGTGATGATGAGCGTCGGCAATAGCCGGTGACGAGAACAAGAAGTGGAAGGGGACAGGCATGCGCGACTGGAAGCAAGCGTTGCACCTGCGCGGGCACTCACCCCGCGGTATTTCCCATCCCGCATTCGGGGAACAGAGCGGCGCTGGATATATGCCGTTCCCCATTTCTTGCATTTGCTCCTGACCCGTCTTCGTGTCCAGGAGTTTCACTCCTCGACACGAACTGAGAACTCTCATGCGGAACCCGAACCGCGCACTTGCTCACAGTTGGATGAACCGCCCCGTCCGGGTACTCAACGCCACGTACGAGTACCTCGGTGAAGTGAGCGCCGATCGTGCGGTCGTCCTGATCGCCACCGGCTCCGCGCAGTCCACCGAAGACGTGATCCCGATATTTCCGGTGCGCTCCAAGCACGTCGAAATCCCACTGCCGAGGACGATCCTGCTCGCCGAGTACGTGTACGTTGCTCACCGGGTGACGGTCACCGATTCCAGTCGGGCCACTTTTGCCGGTGTCTTCGACCGGGACGGTCGTCAATGTGCGTACTGCGCCGCCCGGGCAACGACCATCGACCATGTCCAGCCGCGGAGCCGTAACGGGCCCAACACGTGGGGAAATCTGGTGGCGTGCTGCAGTTCCTGCAATCAGCGCAAGGCGGATCGCACTCCGGCCGAGGCCGGTATGCGGCTGCTGTGGGAGCCGAAGGCACCTCGGCGCATCGAGAAAGTGCAGCAGAAGATCTGGCGCGAATTGAGTCGGACGTGCCAGTCGAAGGGAGCCAGTGATGTGCGCTGACGAAATCTCCAATTTGGCTAAGCTTTTGCCGATCTCGGACGACCGGACGTGGTGGCAGGCGGAATGCCGAGGAGACCCCGAGCCGGACCGGTGGTTTCCCTTTCCGTCCGAGGGATACGACTACGCGACCGACGTGTGCAACAGGTGCCCGATTGTGGAATCGTGTCGCGAATTCGCCTCTGCCACTGGTCAGACCGGAATCTGGGGTGGAGTGAAGTTCGAGCAGGGCAGGATTGTCGCGGCGTGAGGGATCAGATTCCCGGCTCCGCGGCGATCGTGCCGGCCGACACCGCCCGGCACAGAGCGTCGTGGTCACGTTCGGTCTGATCGGCGTAGAGCCGAGCAAACCGGGTGAGGGCGGTGTCGACCGTGTCCGAGGTTCCCAGGTAACCGGAAATCAGTGACGCGCCACTGGTTCGTGCGTGTCCCTTGGCCAGTAGGCGACCGCAGATCGCGACATAGTCGGTCAAGGCTGCTGCATCGATATTGTTCAGGTCCACAGAACCTTTCATGTTCCGGAACTGACGGACGTAGTACTGGCGGTCGTCCACGGTGCACCACCCGAGCAGTGGATCGCTGACTGTCTGGAGAGCCTGCTGGTATTCCGCGACGCGTCGTCCTTGGTGGTCGTGCCAGGCCGAGTCACCGTGCACGAAGGGTGCAACGACGGATCGGCGAGCCTGCTTGAGCTGCAAGAAGATGACGTCGTCCGGGATGCTCCCTTCGCACAGGGCCACATAGGCGCGCAGAGCGACACTCCCGACTCCGACAACCCGGTGCGCGACGTCGATGACGTTGTATCCCGAGACGACTCGGCGCCAGTGTGGTGCAAGGGTTTCGAGATACTCGTCCAGACCCTCCAGGAGGAAGTCGGTGTCCTGCGGCGTGAGTCGTGTTGTGAGCGGCGGGTTCTCGACCAACTGGCGCCGTCCGTGATCCTCGACGGTGAACCGCGGCACCGCATGGTCACTCGTACGCCGCCGGGCGCGCTCCGCGGCGCGCCTGATCTCGGCCAGCAACCCAGGATCGGTGACGTGGTCGGTGAGTCCGTCGAGATCGACCCGGTCGAAGGAGCGATCGAACAGCGGACGCTCGGAGAGCTTCGCCAAGTGGAGGCGATACGCGGACACACACGAGGTTGTTGCTGTTTCGCATTGAGCTTCGGTGAGACCGTTCTGTCGACCGGCCACCCAGATGCTCGCAGCCAGCCTTCGTAGATCCCATTCCCAGGGGCCGGGATGTGCTTCGTCGAAATCGTTGAGGTCTATGACAAGTTCGCGTTCCGGAGATCCGTAGAACCCGAAGTTTCCGACGTGCGCATCTCCACAGATGACGGGAGTGATGCCGGTGGACGGCAGCTGCGCCATGTCCTCTGCCATCAATCCGGCGGTACCGCGCAGGAATCCGTATGGCGAAGCGACCATTCGCCCCACACGGATCGGAACCAACCAGTCGAGTCTTCCCTCGTGTGCCGTGTTGACCTGATCGACCGGGTCACGTCGATCGGATGGGGGCGTCCAGTCGCCGAGCGACGATCGCGCCACTCGCTTGCGCAGGCCTTTCCCGATCTTGCGACGCTCACTGCGCGGCGTCTGACGCGCCCGCAAAGTCGCCCTGCCGTCCGGTTCGTTCTCGAGAGCCAGCTGACCGGCAGGCCTGTTCAGCGGGTCCATGTCGGGCTCTCTTTCGTCGGGCGTGCGAAACTCGCGCTCGATCTTATGCCCGCCGGATTGTGCGCCGCGCGACGAGTTCCTTAACTACCCGCCTGGGCAATCAACTCGACAGCGCGGTCGGCGCACAGTTCAGGATCCGGCATTCTCCCGATACCGAGGCATTCGACAACGGCGAACGACGCATCCGGTGTGGTTTCCACGCCGAGCGCCCACCCGAAGTAGTGATTCCAGGCGAGTACGGCTCGGTGGCCACTGTGCTGCGGAATCTCGCTGCCCAGAACGAGTACTGCGTCGAACGCGGGGCCGTCGCACCAGATGACCGATTCGGCGAAGGTGGAGCTGGCGACGGCGACTACGTACCTGTGACAAGTCGATTCACTCGGAATGGCGATGTGTGCACGCATGGTCGCTCCTCCGGCTCGGTTGCGATCGGAGGGTTCCCCGTTGCCGGCGCCGAAAAAACGCTTGTCAGATTACGTCCCGGCCACAGATCTACGACGCAGACGGTGCCTGAGATGTTTTTGTGCTGCCCGCGCGACCGAGCGAGTCGAGAGATACTGTTCGGCCGGTATCAACCGGGAACCGAACAAGTAGAACCTTCGGGCTTCGTCGTGGTCGTGGGTGGCCGCGGAGATGAGCAGACGTTCGATCGCGGTGAACTTTCGCCCACCGGCGTAACCACTCATGTAGTCGATGTGATTCGTCATACTCGCTCTGGCGCTACGGTATTCGGTCAATGCAGCGGTCACGTTCCGATGTGAGTCGAGTGTGTCTGCCGGCGTCTCCGTCAGCATGTGCGCGGTCGCATCGACCAGCATCTGAGCGGTCTCGAGTGCCCACGAGCATCCGATACCCCACAACGGGTCGTTGGTTGCCGCAGCGTCGCCGATGAGTGCGAACCCGTTACCTACGGGTTCGGTGAGGGTTGTGGAGAAGTGTTTGGTACCAACGATCTTCCCGACGATGTGCTCTCGCCGAACAAGCGGAGCGCCGGGTAATGCGTTGGCGTACTCGAGGAAAGCAGTAGACAGGTCGTCAGCGAACGAGCCGAGCTTGTCGAGGGCAGGGAAGACGACCAGCACGCTGATTCCGCCGTCGTTGGGGAGCAGATAGGCGACGTCGGGATCCATGAACCACGACAATGACGTTTCTCCGCCGGGTCGTTCAAGTCCGGAGAGTTGGGCGAAATAGCTGAAACGCCCGTTGGATGCAGTCACGGAGTCGCAACGAGCGGATCGTGCGACGGTCGAATCCTTGCCGTCCGCTCCGACGGTCAATCGTGCTTCGACAGTGAAGACCGAACCCTGTTCGGTGCCGTAGACGCCTGCAGTAGTGCCGTTCTCGGTCAGCAGTCCGGAAACGCGATACCCGAGAAGAAGGTCGACGTTCGGGTAGTCGTTCGCGAGTTGGCGCAGTAGGGGGTCGAGAGTTTCCCTTCGGACGTTGAACCCAGGTGGCGGTGAGTTCTCTGCCGCGTCAGGGGTGATCACTCCCCAAGGGGTCCAGAATGTCGGAACGGTTTCCACCATTCCCAGGGCGAGCAGTTTTTCCGTGGCGCCGAGTCGTTGCAAGATCGGGGCACCGCACGGTTGCAGGTGGTGAGTGCACAGGACTTTGTGCGCCCGGATGTCGGAGCGAGCGTCGAGAAGCGCTATCCGCAGACCTTGCTGGGCGTACATGATTGCGGCCGCGCATCCCGCGATGCTCGCGCCGACAATCACAACGTCATACTTTTCCCGTGCCTTCGAAGTCACTCGATCAGCTTAATGCATAAGGTTATAACTTAAATATGACTGGATTCAGTCATCGTGTTCGGGCGTTAAGTCCCGAACTGCGGCCCGGATGGACTGTTCACGAAGCTCGTTCTCTCTGCGCAGTTCACGACGCCGTCGCCCGGCCTCGAATCGCTGCCTGGCGATTGTTCCGGTCGGCCGGAGTTGGGGTACCTCAGCCGGTTTCCCGTCGCTTCCCATCGCCACCATCGTGAAATAGCAACTATTGGTGTGGCGAGATTTTCCGAGAAGAATGTCTTCGGTTTCGACTCGAATTCCGATTTCCATCGAGGTGCGCCCGGTGTAATTGACGGAAGCGCTGAACGTGACGAGTTCGCCGACATGCACCGGTTCGCGGAACACCACACGATCCACCGACAGAGTCACGACGTAGGTCTGGGCATATCGACTCGCGCACGCATAGGCAACCTGGTCGAGAAACTTCAGAATCGTTCCGCCGTGCACGTTGCCCGAGAAGTTTGACATGTCCGGCGTCATGAGGACGGACATGGACAAGGTTTGTTTCGATGCTTGCTGCGATGCTTGTTTCAATTCAGGTAGGGAGTTCGATTCAGACATCAAGCGGGCCTCCTCGGTTCGGTGGACGGTGAAGAGACCGTATCCGGCAAAGAGGGTTACCCGCGCGTTCGGAAGAGCGCGGTGTCAGAGTTCGGGACAGTGCCAACGTGGAGGATGTATTCGCTGGTGGCGACGGGGCCGGCCGCGCTCGACCTGAGATAGGGCTCGAGCGTCGAGCGGAGGTGCGCTGACATCGAAGCCCAATTCCCTGTGCTTCGAACGGCCTCGCGAAAGTTCTTCAACGCCGGTGCCTGGTCGCACAGTTCCTCGACGGGATCCGATCCGGCTGGTAGTTGCCACTCGAGCAGGTGGGAGGCCGAGCTCACCGACTCCAATCCGGCTGCTGCCTTCTCGAATTCGCTCGAGCTCGACCATGTCGTCGGTAGTGGTGTGATGCCATTCCACGCCGAGGCGGCCTCCCGGCGGAGTGCTGCTGCCCACCCGTTCTCCGACCACGTTGCGACGCAGATCTTTCCGCCTGGCCGGGTCACCCGCATCATCTCTGCGAGGGCAATCGAGGGGTCGGGACAGAAGATGATCCCGAAGATGCTGACGCAGGCGTCGGCACTCGAATTCGGCCAGGGTAGAGACTGCGCATCGCCGATCGTGAAGTTGGGTTGGGTAGTGCCGGGGTGGGGAATCCAGCGTTCGCGTGCGACCTCGAGCTGGCTGGCGGAGAGGTCGAGTGCGTGGACCGTCATGCCTGACTGAGCCGCCGGGAGCGCAAAGTTCCCGGTTCCGGCGCAGACGTCGTACACCGTGCTCACATGCCCGATCGAGCGCAGTGCCTCCGTCGATGCCGGTGAGAGTTGCTCGGCAAGAGTCGAATAGGTCGTACCGTTCCAGTTTCCCCGATTCACGCCAAGCTCCTTTCGACGGCGTCGATGACCGTGTCGAGCGCTGCGCCTGCCGCGTGCGCTGCTTCGTCGGGGTTGCGTTCCTCGATGGCTGCGATCAAGGGTCGGTGCTCGTCGACGTGGAAACCTGGACCGACACTGACTGCGGACAGCGAATCCGTCACGGCGGCAAGGACTCCCCGGTAGACGTCGATCAGTGCGGAATTGTGGGACGCCTCGACGATCGAAAGGTGCAGGGCCATGCCGGCTTCGACAGTGAAGCCACCGACGTGACCGGGGTGGGCATTCCAGGCTGCATGTATCCGCGCGAGATCTTCGGGGGTGTGGCGCTGCGCTGCAAGTCGCGCGGCTTCGACCTCGAGTCCGCGTCGCAGGCTCAGTACGTCGAGAACGTCACCTCTGGCGAGCCTGCGCCCGAGTAGTCCTTCGACCGGCGACGCCGCCATGACGTACACGCCGCCACCGTGACGAACGGACAGAACTCCGGCGTGTGCAAGCGCCCGTACCGCTTCGCGCATGGTGTTTCGGGCGACTCCCAATTCCTCGACCAGTGCGGTCTCCGGCGGGAGTTTCGATCCGACGGGCCATCGACCGGTCGAGATCGCCTCCTCGATCGCCGCGGCGACGATGTCTACCTTGCGTCCGGAGTCGGACATGTGTGCCACCTCGGGTAAGTGAGTCAATGACTTTGTCCGAGGTTAGCGTGCTCTCACGAGTGGGTCAATGACTTGGGAATTATCCGCGTACGTCCAGGCTGCGGGCGTAGTGCTCCTTGAAGACCTCGAGATGCGCCCACGATTCCAAGCCGCTGACACCGTCGATGCCCCGGATTCGCTCGGACAGGGCATGGAGGTCGTTGGACGAGTTGGCGGCGACCGTCGCGATCACGTCGTATCGTCCGAGGGTCCGGGCGAGGAATTCGATTCCGGGCAGCGACTCGATCTCCGATACCGCGTTGTCGTCCCGTGAGCCCAGATTGACGCCGATGCCCATCGCCAGCGTTCGGCCACCACCTCGCCGCTTGACGACAGCGCCGACGCGCAGTGCCGTGCTCGCGATCAGATGATTGACCCGGTTGCGCACGGCGCTCGGCGACAGTCCGGTGTGTTCGGCCAGTTCGAGAAAGGGCATTCGCCCGTTGCGCTCGAGCAGTTCGATCAACGCGACATCTGTCGAGTCGAGTCGGATATCGGCTTGTAAAGCGGTCTCGGGCATGAAGATTCCCTTGATGACGTCGACGTAGACCAGCGTGCTCACGGATCGAACGCCACGTTGTGAGCGGAGTTCGGCGATGGCACGGTACAGATCGTCGTGACTGGGCACCCGAAGTTCCGCAATCACGTTGTACTGCCCGCTGACTGCCGAGATGTAGACGGCGGCCTCGGATGCGATCAATGCGTCCAGCACCGGGGTCATCGGTCCGGACACTGCGATCGAGACGTGTGCAAGCGCCTTCAGCCCGAGAAGTTCGGGGTGCGCGACGGCCACTACGGACACCGTTCCCGAGTCGAGTAGCGCCTGCACTCTGGTGGACACCGCCGCTCGTGGGGCGTCGACCGCCACGGACAGTTCGCGGTACGTCGCTCGCCCGTTGCGCTGAAGTGCGGCAATGAGCTTGGAATCGAGATCGACCGTCATGGTTGCCCCAACTTTTCCAGAGATTTTTCTGTATGAGCTTCCTATTAGAACAGTCGCATGTGGCCATGGATGATGTGGATAAGTGCAGAAATGCTCAAGAACTCATACAAAAAAGTTGTATACCGCCTGGTCTGAAACTTTGATGCATTGCATAGCTCCAGGTCAGGGCGTAGTTTTCGCTCAACACGCAGTGACCTGCACCACCATCTCGACGAAGGACCACCATGCGCAAGTTGCACACGCACGAAGCCTCGCCTCTCGACGCCACCGCCACGATCTTCACCGGCGCCAAGATCCACACCGTTGACGACAGCACGGTGGGAGCCGAAGCGTTCCTGGTGTTCGGAAACCGCTTTGCAGCGGTGGGAACGCTCGAGGAATGCCGCACCGAGGCGCGTCGGCTGAGCACTCGCACAACCGCGGTGGTCGAACTCGACGGCGCCACCGTCGTCCCCGGCTTCGTCGATCCACATGCACACCCGTTGATGTACGGGCAGATGCTCAGCTGGGTGGACTGTGGGCCGGAGAAGGCACATTCCATCCCCGGAATCATTGCGCTACTTCAGGAAGCGGCGCTCACAGCACCTGCGGGCGTCCCGATTCGCGGATACGGCTACGAGCACCGCAACCTGATCGAAGGGCGTCACCCGCTCAAGGAAGAGCTCGATCAGGTGGCCACCGATCGCGAGGTCTACCTCATGAACGCGAGCGGTCACGGCGGCGTCGTCAACTCCTTCACTTTCGACAAGCACGGTATCGACGCGAGCACCGAGAATCCGGCCGGTGGCGAGTTCTTCCGAGATGAAGACGGCGAACTCACCGGTGAGCTCTCCGACGCCGCGTGCAACATTCTCACCGGCGTCAACGGAGTGAAGGTCGGCCATCACGGCCCCAACTTCCATCTCGAGGACGAGCCGGAAGAGCACCTTCGCCAGCTGTCGGTCGCTCAGGACAAGTTCCTGGCCGGTGGCGTCACCACCATCGGTGACTGCCAGGTGACCCGGCGTGAATTCGACATGTACCTGCGTCTGGCCGAGCAGGATCAGCTCAAGACCCGCGTCAGCATGTACATGCTCAGCCACCTCCTCGATCACGTCATCGACACGGGAATGCACGGAGCCTTCGGCAATTCGCGGCTCGCGTTCGGGGGCATCAAGTTCTACGCCGACGGCACACTCGGAGGCTGGACCGCATACTTCCCCGACGGCTACGTGGGCGACCCGTGCCGCACCGGGCAGCTCTACCACGAGCCGGCGGACTACTCGGAGCTGATTGCCAAGGCACATTCGGTGGGTCTGCAGACCGCCACGCACGCTCAGTCACCGACCGCCATCGACATGGTGCTCGATGCCATCGAAGCTGCGCAGAAGGCTCACCCCGACGCCGACGCTCGTCACCGCATCGAGCATTGCGGACTCCCGACGGCCGAGCAGATCGCAAGGATGAACCTGGCCGGTGTCTACCCGGTGAACCAGCCACAGCACTACTACAACTGGGGCGAGGGCGTCACCGCTGCGATCGGCACTCCGGGCGAGCGGTTCAACCCGCTCGGCGAGTTCATCGCTGCCGAAGTTCCCGTGACCATCAGCTCCGACGCCCCCGTCGCAGAGCCGAAGCCGCTCGAAGCAATTCAGGCAGCCGTTACTCGTGTGACGCGTCAGGGCCATCAGCTCGGCTCCGATGCACTCCGCATCACCGCCGACCAGGCATTGCAGGCTCATACCCTCAACGGTGCGCGTGCGCTGGGCCGCGAAGCAGAGCTGGGCAGCATCTCGGTCGGCAAGCGGGCCGACTTCGTCATTCTGGGCGCGGATCCCCTCGAGGTTCCGACCGACGCGATTGCGCAGATCGAGGTCCGAGAGACCTGGATCGACGGCGAACTCGCACATTCAGGTCATAACCACCTATTGTCGAGCACTTCGACCACCGAGGAAAAGTAATGAACCGAGAGCAACAGATCGTGAAGGCCCGCAAGGCGGGATTTGCAGCCTTCGTCGGTACAACTATCGAGTGGTACGACTTCTACGTGTATGCCACGGCAGCAGCCCTGGTGTTCGGTGACATCTTCTTCCCACCTGGAACCGACCGCCTGACCGGCGTTGCGGCGGCGTTCGCGACATACGCCGTCGGTTTCTTCGCTCGCCCGCTCGGCGGAATCGTGTTCGGCCATGTCGGTGACAAGATGGGCCGACGCACCGCATTGGTTGTGACTTTGACGCTGATGGGTGCAGGCACGTTCCTCATCGGCATGTTGCCCACTTACGCGTCCATCGGGTTCTGGGCGCCGTTACTGCTGGTACTGCTCCGCTTCGTCCAGGGCTTTGCCGTCGGCGGCGAATGGGGCGGCGCGGTCCTGATGGCCGTCGAGCATGCACCCGAGGACAAGAAGACCTTCTACGGCGGTTTCGCTCAGCTGGGCAACCCGGCCGGCGCGCTCCTGGCCACAGGTTTCTTCAGCATTCTCTCCACCTTCGGCGACGACGCTCTGCGCGAGTGGGCTTGGCGACTGCCGTTCCTCTGCTCGGCGCTGCTGATTCTCGTCGGCTTGGTCGTTCGCCTGAAGGTCGAAGAGTCCCCGGTTTTCGAATCCGAGGTGAAGTCCGCGGACGTACCGGAAATGCTCCCGCTCAAGTACGCGCTGGTGACCAACTGGCGCCCGATCATCCTGGGCATCGGCATTCTGCCCGTCGCAGTCGGCGGCTACTACCTCGTGACGACCTTCATCACGGCATACGCAACCGACCCCGACGTCGGATTGTCGGAGACGTTGATTCTCAACGCGCTCAGTGTCGCTGCAGTGGTCGAGTTGATCGCGACTCTCGGCGTGGCGTGGCTCGGCGACAAGGTGGGACGCGTCCGCGTGGTCATCTGGGGCCTTGCGGCAGTCGCGATTCTCGCAGCGCCGCAGTTCCTGGTGCTGAAGTCCGGATCCGTGTTCCTGATCTTCCTGACCTTCGCTGTCATGCGACTGGTGCTGGCGGCCACGTACGGCCCGATCGCCGCCGTCCTGTCGCAGATGTTCAAGCCGCAGGCCCGCTACACGAGCATTTCGTTGGCGTACCAGGGTGCAGGCGCGATCTTCGGTGGGTTGTCTCCGCTGGTGTCGACGCTGATGTACAAGGCAACCGGCAGCATCTGGCCGGTCATCGCACTGCTGATCGGCATGTGCGTCCTGAGCATCGTCTGCCTGCTCTTCGCTCCGCAGCATGTGGACGAGGCGACAGATACCGACGGTGCTCCGCAGGGCCTGAACAAGGAATCGGCTTCCGCCTGATTGCCGAGAGTCGGCTTCCGCCTGACAACTGAAAACACGACAGCCGGGGCAGTACACGATTTCCGTGTACTGCCCCAGCTGTCGTTTCAGGTCAGTTGTCGTTCAGCGCCGGTTACGCGCCGACGAGATGGCGATGAAAATGATCGCTGCGTCGGTGGGCCTGGCTGAGATTTCTGATCTCACGCAGCCAGAAGTGAGACGCCAGCGTGTTACTGCTTCCGTAACCAGTGCCGGACGTGTCTTCGTCGATCAGGGCGACAAGCGCTTTGATCAGGCTGGTGACCTTGAGGTTGTTGGTCTGAGAATGTCGGAGCAAGAGCTCGGCGGCTTCGTCGGTGCTGCAACGGTAGAGGGTGCAGACGATTTCGATACCGCGCTCGCGGATCCGGCCCGAAGTAGTCGGGATCCGTAGACCGTTCGTCGAGTTGCTGTTCGTCTGGTTGTTCGTGTCGTCGGGGTGAATCATGGTGTTGATCAAGGTATTCCTTTGAACCGCAGGGTCTTTGGGCCCGTGCGGTGTGTAGCGCATGTTGATACTGGTGCAGTCGGTACGCGATTGGCGGCGGACTCCGTCGGAGCCTTCGGCCTGGTCAACAATCTGCGGGACTGATGAAAGTGCGTAGTGATCAAAGGCGCGGATTTGCACCGAACTGGAAGTCTGCCCCTGGAACGAATACTGGAACTGTTGTTCCGGGCGAAGCGACCGGCTGCCTGACTGACGGCTGCCCTCTGATAACCCCACCGTACGTCATCGATTGAGTTTCAGCTAATTCTATTTCGAGCGGCTGAGAGCACTGTGGCCCGTATTACCTGCTCAAGAGGCATTTATGTGGCCGATTATTGCTTGCTTGGTGGTAGCCCAGGCGTCGGTCGTCGGGTTGCCGAACTCGCCGTGGCCGACGCCGGGAAGTTCGATCAGATCGACCACGTCGCCTGCTGCTCGGGCGGCACGGGCATAGCGCCGACTCTGTTCGACCGACACGACCTTGTCTCCGAGTCCGTGGATCACCGTGACGGGGAGGCCGGTGGGGAGGTGCTCGATCGGTGATGCGATGCGGTAGCGATCGGGATGATCGGTAGGCATGCCGCCCAGAAGATTTCGAACAAATCGATCTTTGCCCGCGGTTGCGGCGAGCGTCATGTCGAAGACGCCGGCCATGATCGTCGTCGAGCGAACCGGCACCGAGAGGTTTGGTTCCGGGGCGTCTGCACCCTGTTGGGATCGCGATGCGACCCAGGCGGCAAGTTGTCCACCCGCGGAGTAGCCGGCGATGTGTACACGGCTCAAATCCAGTCGCCCGGAGGCCTTTTCCTGAACGATGCCGGCCAGGGCGTTGGTGGCCGTAACGGTATCGGAGAGCGTGGTCGGCCAACCACCCTGACCGCCGACGCGTCTGTATTCGATGTTCCAGACCGCAATTCCGTACGGGGTCAGGGTTTTTGCCCACGCGCCCGCGTATTCGAGATTGCTCTTCTGGGCCCATCCACCGCCGTGAATGAGTACGACGACCGGCAGGTCACCGTCCGATCCTTCTGGAAGATACAGATCGCCGAAAGTGTCTGCGGCCGCGGCGTAGGCGATGCGGACCGGAGCGACGTCGCGGTCGAGGCCGGTCGCACTGCTGACAGATGCGAGGAGGGCGAGTGCACAGACCAGCACTACGGCGAGATACCCGGCCAAGCGGTCGCGGGAGCGGTGCGCGATGACCTGATTCCTCTCGGCAGGCGACGGACGATAATTCGGAAATCAGTCTATCGGTGCCAGGTGAATTTATGGTGTGAGCGAATGGGCCGTGCTCGCTCGCACGCGGAGTTCGCTACGCGTATAGCTCTGAACTGGGGGTTCGTCACCGTTGACCAGAGCCAACAGTGCATCTACGGCCGCTGCCGCCTGTTCTTGGGGGAAGAAGTCGAAGGCAGTGATCGGGGGCTGGGAAACCAGCAGGGCGGGTTCGTCACTGTCCTGTGCAATCAAGACGTCACCCGGAATCGACAGCCCGAGATCGAGGGCCGCTCGCGCCGCTGCCGGGGCGCAACCGAGAATCAACGACAGGATCGCGTCAGGCGGAGTCGAGGAGTCGAGGGCCTCGCGGGTGGCCGCATACGCGGCCCCGATGAGGCCTCCGACGGTGCTGGCGCCCGGAAACGACGTCAATTCCTCGCTGGTGCGTGGTGCCACGCCTCGGGCGCGGCACCACTCGAAGTAAGCGAAAGTCGTTGCGCGGGTCCACTCCGAATGCATTCCGGGAGTGAGGACGAAAATGTCCCTTGCGCCACGTTCGGCGAGGTGGTTCAGAAGAGTCTCCGTGGTGGAGACGAGGTCCGGTGAGGTGGAGTATCCGAACTGCCCGGATTGTCCAGGACCCACTGCGACAGAGGGGATTCCGATCTTCTGCAGAACTTCGACGCGCGGGTCGTCGACCATCGGGTCGACGACCAGTACGCCGTCCATCTCGATGCGCCGCAGTCCGTTCGGATCTTTCATCGACGGCAGTAGGAGGAGTGAGTGATCGGCGTGGAATGCAGCCTGGGTCGCGGCGGTCGCCACGCGCCCGTACCAGTCGAAATTGAGGTACTCGGCCGATGACAGTTGGTCGGGAGCGGGGAGCATCAACCCGAGGGTGGCAGTCCGGCCTGACCTGAGATTCTGGGCCGACCGATTGGCACGGTATCCAAGGCGGTCGGCAACCTCTTGAACCCGAGCGCGAGTGGCCGCGTCGACCCGGCCCTTGCCGTTGAGTGCATAGGAGACCGTGGACACCGCGACGCCGGCGGCGTTGGCGACATCACGAAGCGTCGGCGAAACAGGGGTAGCCACTGCGGATCGTTTCTACTCGTTGGTCGGTTTGTCTCCAGCCTATCGATCAATCGTTTCGGCATGTTGCGTGCACCGCTAAGGGGCACCTCAAAGCAAATCGTCGAATCGTTTCAGCGCAGGTATTGACACTGATGAAACGATTCGGCACTCTCTTAGGAACACCGGGCGAACGTCGAGAGAAATTCGGGCGAACCTCGGGAAACCTGACCAGGCAGGCGCATACTTGCCTTAACTCGCGGAGCCTCCCCATGACCGAAAAAACCGACCCTCCCGGTGCAGGAACGCATTCTGAATCCGGTTCTCCCACGTCATCCTCGGGCCTGCGTGCCGGAACTATCAACAGCCGTCATCTGGTCTTCTTCGTCATCGCCGCAGCGGCGCCACTGACGATCCTGGTGGGATTCGCGCCACTGGGCCTGATGGTTTCCGGCGCTGCGCTTCCGGTGGGGTACGTCGTTCCCGGGATCGTCTATCTACTGTTCGCCGTCGGCTTCACGGCGATGAGCAGGCATATCCGCGGCGCGGGCGCGTTCTACGCCTACATCACCGAAGGGCTCGGAAAAACAGTCGGCGCAGGCGCCTCTGTGCTGGCTTACATCGGCTATCTCGGTGGCCAGATCGGATTCGTCGTCGCTTGCGGCATCTTTCTCTCGTCGACGATCGAGTTGTTCTTGGGAGTAACCGTTTCCGTCTACACCTGCGCATTGGCGGTCGCAGTTCTGGTCGTGGTGGTGGGATATCGCAGGGTCGATATCGGCGCGAAGGTGCTGGCCGTTTTGATGGCGCTCGAGCTCGGCGTCCTCGCAGTCTTCTGTGTGGCGGTTCTGTTGAAAGGCGGCCACGAAGGACTGTCGCTCGACAGTTTTTCGCCGTCGACCTTCATGACAGCCGGACTGGCGAGCGTCTTCGTGTTGACCTTCACCTCCTTCGTCGGTTTCGAGCAGACGGCGATCTACAGCGAGGAAGTTGTCGATTCCAAACGCACAGTGTCGCGTGCGACCTACACAGCAGTCACTGTTCTGGCCGTGGTCTACGCATTCTGTGCTTGGGTGATCGTGCAGGCCGTCGGCCCGAGTCGGATGGGCGACCTACTCGGCGGTGACCCGTCCGAGCTGATCTTCGATCTCAACAATGAATTTGCCGGCTCCATGATGACCGACATGATGCATCTGTTGATCGTCACGAGCTTCTTCGCGGGTTGCCTTGCCCTCCACAATGCTTGCAGTCGCTATCTGCTCACCATGGGGCGCGCGAGAGTCTTTCCTGCCGCGCTGGCACGGGTTTCGCCGACCACTGGAACGCCGAGCGTCGCCGGAATCACACAAGGCGCACTGGTATTCGCGGCAATCGCCGGCTTTGCGCTGACGCCCGCAGACCCGTACACCCAAGTAGTCGTGTGGACGAATACACCAACGATCATCGGTGTGCTGGTGTTGCAGGTTCTCACTTCCGTCGCCGTGCTCAGGTTCTTCTCGCAGGATTCTCGCGGTGAAGGTCTGTGGCAGAGGTTGATTGCACCCTCGCTCGCTGCAGTGGCGTTGATCGTCGCGCTCGGATACCTCTTGATGAACATGAGTGACCTGACCGGGTTGACCACCGCGCAAAACTTCTTGTTGGCAGCGCCATTGCTGTTGGCTTTCGCATTCGGCGTGGTCCGCGGGATGCGCGTACGTGAACACTCGGTCGAGGAGTTGTCGGCATGAGCGAATACGCATGGTCGGTCCCCGGAGGGTTGGTCGAACGTCCCGGAATTGTTCCGGGCGCTCCAGAGATATGGGTCTATGCGGACAGGTTCTCGTACTTCGGTGGTGACACCGTCTCGATCCGAGTGCATACCACCGCAGAAGAATACGACCTCGAAATTGTTCGAGACGGCGCCCGGCCGCAACAGGTCGCGCAATACGTCGGTCTGCCGGGCAAGCAGCAGCAGACGCCTGCCGACGCGTACGCAGTGGGCTGCGACTGGGCGGAATCCCTTGCCGTCGAGATAGATCCGAAATGGACGTCCGGCATGTACTTGGTTCTGGTCCGGATGCTCCACGAAGGGGTGACTATTGAGCGGGAGGGCTTCTTCGTCGTCAAGGCGCGCGAACCCGAGCATGCCGACTTCGTACTCATTCACACCACCAGCACGATGTTGGCCTACAACGACTGGGGTGGGGCAAACCACTACCGAGGTGTTCCGGACGGCTCCGGCGATGTGCCGACACCGATTTCCTCGACGCAGCGTCCCGTCGCGCGGGGGATGTTGCGCAAACCCGAGGGCGCAGCACGCAACATCCACACCGACACACCGGGAATCGGATGGATACCCCGTCACCCGCCGTACGAATGGGCGTGGGTGAACGGCTACTCGCGTCACCATGCGGACGCCTTCTGGGCCACTTACGAGAGGCCGTTCACGGTCTGGGCGGAAGAGCAGGGGTTCCGCGTCCACCACGTGACACAACACGATCTGCATAACGATCCGTCAGCGCTGCATGGATATTCATGCGCAGTTGTCGTCGGTCACGACGAGTACTGGTCCTGGGAGATGCGTGACCGCATAGATGATTTCGTCGAAGAGGGTGGTGGTCTGGCGCGATTCGGCGGGAACTTCCTGTGGCAGGTACGCCTCGAAAACGACGCACAAGTCTGTTACAAGAATCCGTTCGACGATCCGATGCGAGAAGTCGACCCGACCCGGGTGACGACGGCGTGGGATTCGCCCGAGGTTGCCCGACCGGGGGCGTGGACGATGGGATTGACCGGCATGGCCGGTGTCTACAATCGTTACGGTGCAACAACTCCCAGGTCTTCGGGCGGTTTCACGGTATACCGGCCGGATCATTGGGCGTTGAACGGAACCGACCTGTACTACGGAGACAACTTCGGGATCGCCCCGATCTGTGTTGCCGGATTCGAGATGGACGGCGTGGATTTCACGTTCCGGAAGGGCCAGCCGTATGCGACCGGCGTCGACGGCGCTCCCGAGGATCTGGAGATCATCGCGATGGCGCCGGCAGTTTCGGGTTCGCGGGACAAATGGAACGGGAAAGTTCCGATCGGTGCGCCTTTCGCCGAAGTGCAGGGAATCATCGAATGCTTCTATGGCAGTGAGCCTCCAGATCACCTTCGTGATCTCGAATACGGATCGGGAATGGTCGCCTGTCACAAGCGAGGTCTCGGCTCCGTGTTCAACGCAGGTTCCACCGAATGGGTGAACGGGCTGATCCATCACGATCCGTTCACCGAACGAATAACTGCAAACGTACTGAATCTGTTTGCTGCACGAATTTCCAGCTCCAACACGAAGGAAAAATGACATGAGTGTCAACGACATTCGAATGTTCGGGCCAGGGCAGGGGACGCGGTTCATCCCGGAGTGGGGTGACGACGCGAGCCCGAACTGGTCGGAATCCGAATGGAGGTCATTCGGAGATCCGAACGGGGAATACTTCGGCGGTGGTTGGGAAGGCGAGCCCGGCACGCTCTTGTGCGACCCGTATCCGTACGACGAGGTCTGCATCATGATCAGCGGCCGGGTGGCGCTGATCGACCTCGATGGAAACCGTCGCGAATTCTCCGCTGGGGAAGCATTTTTCGTGCCGCAGTCGTTTCGCGGTACCTGGGAGACGGTTGAGCCGTCGAAGAAGTTCTTCGTCGCGCTCCCCGGATCGCGCTCATGACGGTGGAAACTTCGATGACTGTCGCAGCGTTTGGTCACGTGATCGACGGAACGTGCGAGAGCCCGGCAGGTAGACTTTCCGTGCTGGTCGATCCGGTGACCGACAATCCGTATGCCCGTGCTGCCGTCGGTTCCTCCGATGACGTCGACCGAGCCTGCCGTTCGTCCGAGAAGGCTGCGCGGTCCTGGCGCCGGTCCACCCCTGCGCGCCGTCAGGAGTTGCTGCTGGCCCTCGCGGACGCGCTGGAAGCAAACGCGAAATATTTCCTCGAGGTCGAATGCCGCAGTACCGGCAAGCCTCTCAGGCAGGTGCGAGACGACGAGATCCCGCAGTGTGTTGACTTTCTGCGGTACTTCGCGGGTATTGCCCGCTCTCTGCCGGGCGTTGCCGCAATGGAGTACACGGAGGGTGCTACGTCTTATGTCAGACGTGAACCCATTGGCGTGATCGGTGCGATCGCTCCTTGGAACTACCCGTTGATGATGGCGATCTGGAAGATCGCGCCGGCACTCGCGACGGGAAACACCCTCGTGCTCAAGCCGGCCGAGGAGACTCCGGAAACCGCGGTGATGCTGGGAGTGCTTGCAGCGCAGATCTATCCGCCCGGGGTGCTGAACGTCGTGTGCGGCGATCGCGATACCGGAGCCGCGCTCGTCGCTCATCCGGTTCCTCGGATGATTGCGCTGACGGGATCGACGAGAGCGGGTATTTCGGTCGCAAAGGCCGCGTCGGAAGACGTCAAGCTGTTGCATCTCGAACTCGGAGGCAAGGCACCTGCCGTTGTTTTCGCCGACGCGGACCTCGACGGCGCAGTCGCGGGGATTGTTGCCGGGGCCTTTTACAACAGCGGTCAAGATTGCACCGCTGCGACGAGGATTCTCGTTCAAGAGGAGGTTGCGGAGGAGTTCACCGAGAAGTTGACGGCTGCGGCCGCGGACTTGAGGTTGGGCGGACCGGAATCGGGCGATTGTCTCGGCCCCCTGGTCAGCCGCGCTCACCGTGATCGAGTGGCGGAGTTGGTAGAGAGACGCTCAGCAAATACGAACGTATGTATTGGCGGGGGAAAGCCAGCTGGACCAGGGTTTTTCTATCTGCCGACTGTTATTTCCGGGGTGCAGCAGGAAGATGAACTGGTCCAGGAAGAGATATTCGGGCCGGTTGTCACCGTACAGTCGTTCTCCACCGAGGCTGAAGCGATCGAACTTGCGAACGGGACCAAGTACGCTCTCGCGTCGAGCGTGTGGACGTCCGACCACGGCACCGCGATGAGGATGACGGCCGAACTGGACTTCGGCTGCGTCTGGGTGGGAGCCCACGGAATGCTCGCCGCTGAGATGCCTCACGGTGGCTTCGCTGGGTCGGGTTACGGCAAGGATCTGTCGGAGCTCGCACTGGCGGAGTACACGAGGGCCAAGCACGTCATGCATGTGACGAGCGTCTGACTCCTCGGCAATATCCAACGACGGCCACCTGCCCGCGCTGCGGGACGGTGGCCGTCGTCGTGCCTCGGTGGACCTGCAAGCTGCTGTTTTAATATGTTGCAGTGCAACATGTTTAGAGAGAATTTTCGTTGATTCGGGTCGCGAATGCCGGTAAAGTGACGTGTGCAACATTGCGCACTTCGGCGCACATTCAACCCCACTTTCAATTCTGACTCCAGGAGACTGCCATGGGTTCATCCGACACCGATCTCAAAGCGCTCGACAGCGTTATCACCGTCGCCGGTGCATTGGCGGCGATATTCGGCGGAATCGCCGGAGTTGCCGGGCTGGCCACTTTTCTCGGAACCGGCGGCGGTTCTTAGGTTTTCAGCTGACATCAGTGAGGCTCGGACCGTTCGATTCTGACGATCAGATCCGCGCGTGGCCTGACTGCGCTGATCAACTCGGCGTTCGGCTGATCTACCCGTTTCACCCACTCTGCAGCCGCTTCGGAACTCTTTCCGAAGCGGCTGTGGCGTTTCACCAAGCGCTTCGTCCGAGTTTCCTCCGGAACGTCGAGATACCAGACCTCGTCGAGTGCTGCTCGCACTTCCTGCCATCCACCACTGGGTAGGAGGAGATAGTTCCCCTCGGTGACTATCAGCGGTGTACATGGATCGACAGCCGTTGTGCTGCCTATTGATTCGTCGAACTCGCGATCGAAGACCGGAGCATAGACCGTCGAGTTCGAGGCTCGGAGTCGGCGTAGTAGAGCCGCGTAGCCGTCGACGTCGAAGGTGTCCGGTGCGCCTTTGCGTTCATGCCTGCCGAGTCGGTCGAGTTCCCGATTGGCAAGATGAAAACCGTCCATCTCGACGATGGAGCAACGAGAACCCAATTTCCGCACAATTGCCTGTGACGCCGTCGATTTTCCGGCTCCCGGTGCGCCCGTGATGCCGAGGATTCTCCGACCGTCGTCGGTGATCAGGGAAGCAGCGCGTGAAGCAAGTTGGTCGAGCGTCAGCGAGACGGTCGGCGGTGAGGTCGTCACGTGTTGCTCCGATCAGTCCGAAGGGCCGGTGCATCGAGAGTACGCCGGAGGCTTTCGGCCATTGACAGTCTGAATGGACTGTGAAACTGTGAGCCATGCCACTCGAGAAGTTGGAGGTGAGACCGTGACCCTGCGCGATGCGCAGCGCGAAGCGACGCGCCACCGGATTCTCGATGCGGCAACGGATTTACTGATAGCGGACGGTTATTCATCTCTGACGGCGCAGTCGGTGCAAACCGCTGCCGGAGTCAGTCGGGGCGCTCTGCTGCACCACTTTCCGAACATGCAGGAGCTCACTGCGGCGTTGGTGTCGAACATCGTCGTACGGAACGAGGTGGCGGTACGAGCTGCCATGTCTCGGCAGGATTCGTCGGTTGACACGATCGAGAACTCGATCTCCGCTCTGTATTCGGCGTTGACTCAGCCGCCATTTCAAGCGGAACTCGAACTGTGGTCCGCAGCGCGGACGGATCCGGTGTTGGCCGAGGTGCTCCGGGAATCGGAGCGAATCGCCGGACGGGATCTGCGGCGAGTTGTCCACGACGCTTTCGGTCCCGAAATTGTTGCTTCCGAGAACTATTCGCAGATTGCAGATCTGACGGTGCTGATGCTCCGTGGTTTGGCGCTGTCCCGGGCAGTGCAGAAGAGCGACGCGTCTGCGCGTCGTTCGATCAGTCAATGGGCAGGCGTCGTTCGTCTGCTCCTCACCCAGAACTAGCGCAACTCGTTCCGAGCGAGGCGCGCTCTGTCGACAGGACCGATGATGACGGATTTTGCGACCCTGAAGTACGAGACGTCCGGTGGTAAAGCGTATATCACGCTCAACCGTCCCGATCGGCTCAACGCGATCGACGACCGGATGCCGTCTGACATTCGAAACGCGGTGGCAGCAGCCAATGACGACGACGAGGTCCGTGTGATCGTCTTGCAAGGTGCGGGCAAGGCGTTTTGTGCCGGGTACGACCTCAAGAAGTTTGCCGAAGGTGACCTTGACGGAAAGTGGAACCAGGGCCCGGTCTGGGACCCCATCAAGGACTTTCGCGGGATGAAGCAGAACACCGACGACTTCTTCACGCTCTGGCGATCGCTCAAGCCGACGATCTGCAAGGTTCAGGGATATGCGATTGCCGGTGGGAGTGACATCGCGCTGTCCTGCGACATGCTGATCATGGCCGACGACGCTCGCATCGGATACCCGCCTGCGCGTGTGTGGGGTTGCCCGACGACGGCGATGTGGGTGTACCGGCTCGGCGCCCAGCGTGCCAAGCGAATGCTGTTGACGGGAGACACCATTGACGGTGTCACTGCGGCTGACTGGGGATTGGCGCTCGAAGCGGTGCCGGCCGACGAATTGGACTCGGCGGTGGAAGCGTTGGCGGATCGCATCGCCGGTGTTCCGCTCAATCAGTTGGCCATGCAGAAGATGATGATCAACCAGGCGTACGACAACATGGGGCTGCAGGGCACCCAGGTGCTGGCAACCCTGTTCGACGGAATTACGCGTCACTCCCCGGAGGGGCGCTGGTTCAAGGATTTTGCCGAGCGCGACGGATTCCATGCCGCGGTTCAGTACCGCGATTCCGGACGCAAGATTCCAGACGGAGGCGGGCCGCTCCCCGCGTCCGACGCCCCTCCTCGATAGAAAGTGGATGTGAGATGAGCAGTGTTCTCGAAACGTCGTACTTCCCCGCTGACGTGTCTGACCCGATAGAGGAGCAATCGGTGGGTGGGCTGCTGCGAGAGTGCGCCGCGGACTCGCCGAATCTGATTGCAATCAGAGAAGTGGTTCCGACGCAATCGCATTCGCTTTCCGGGGCGGCTGAAACCGATCGCACGTGGACCTTCGCGCAACTGCTGGACGAAGCGGAGGGGTGTGCGCACTACCTCTTGTCCCAGTTCGATCGCGGAGACAGGATCACCGTCTGGGCTCCGAACGTTCCGGAATGGATGATTCTGCAATACGGCGCCGCGCTCGCCGGGATGGTTCTGGTGACCGCCAATCCGGCGTTGGGTGCGGAGGAACTCGCGTACGTCCTGTCGCAGTCCCAGTCTCGGGGGCTCTTCCACACCGGAAAGTTCCGCGGTGGCGATATGGCAGCGGTTGCATCCGAGGCGATTTCGATTTCGGGAGAAGAAGTTCTCGCAGTCAACTTCGAGGAGTGGGATCGCCAGGTTCGAGGTTGGGCGGGCGAGCGGGGCGCTCTGCCCGAAGTCTCGCCTGACGACAATGCGCAGATCCAGTACACGTCGGGAACCACCGGGGTTCCCAAAGGTGCTCTGTTGCATCACCGAGGATTGGTCAACAATGCCGATTTCGTGAGTCGGAGAGGCCGATTCCCTGAGCGGGGTTCGGTTGTGTCGGCCATGCCGCTGTTCCACACCGCCGGGTGCGGCATCCTGGTTCTCGGCGCCGCGCAGCGAAGAATGTCGATCGGCCTGATCCAGTACTTCGATCCGACTGCGGTTCTCGATGCGGCGGAACGCTTTCACGCTGACGTGGTCAGTGGAGTGCCGACGATGCTGATCGCGATGATCAACGACGCCAGCTTCGCGAGTCGCGACTTTTCGGCCTGTTCGGTGGTCGTATCCGGCGGGTCGTCGGTCCCGCCCGAACTCGTCAGCACGGTGGAGTCGGCCTTCGGGGCGGGGTTCAGTATCGTCTACGGACAAACCGAGGCCAGCCCCGTCATCACACAGACCAGCCCGGCCGACACCCACGAAGACAAGTCGGAGACGGTCGGACTCGCGTTGCCGCAGGTCGAGGTGAAGATCTCCGACGTCGTGACCGGGGACAGCGTGCCGCTCGGCGAACAAGGCGAGATCTGCGCGCGCGGGTACCTCGTCATGACCGAGTACTTCCGTAATCCGGAGGCTTCGGCCGACACCGTGGACAAGGACGGTTGGTTGCATACCGGCGATTTGGGGACGATGGACGAACGTGGATACGTCCGGGTTACCGGCCGCCTCAAGGACATGATCATCCGCGGCGGTGAGAACATCTATCCGCGTGAGGTCGAGTCCGTGATCTTCACACATCCGAAGATTCTCGACGTGGCGGTCGTGGGTGTGCCCGACGAGGTGTGGGGTGAGCGAGTTGTCGCCGTCATCCGCTGGAAGGACGAGTCCGACCAACCGACCGCCGCTGAACTGGTCGAGTTCTGCACCGAGCGACTGGCGCGCCACAAGGCGCCCAAGGAGTGGTTCAGCGCGGAGGCGTTCCCACTGACAGGGTCGGGCAAGATCCAGAAATATCGAATTGCGAGCCTGGTCGGCGAAGGCGTGTACGGCGTCGTCAACTGATCGGTGCTCATAGCACGTCGGAGCGATTCTGTCTGGGTTATCCCCGTAAATCGCTTCGACGTGCCCTGTTTATCCTGGTGCCGTGAGTTCAACCTTCGGTGAGACCGGACACAACGCCACCTCCAACCGCATTCGCGCCACAGCGTTTGCGTCGAAGGTGATGTCCGCGTCCGACGCCGTGAAGTTCATCAACCCGGGCGACACCGTCGCGATCAGCGGTTTCGCAAGCGCCGGTACACCAAAGGTTGTCATTCCGGCCCTGGCCGAGCGCATTCACCGGACCCGCGGCAACGGATCGAACTTCACGATCAATCTCCTGACCGGCGCTTCTGTGTCCACCGAGACCGAAAGGCTGCTCGCGGAGGTCGACGGAATCGCGCTGCGCATGCCGTATCAGTCCGAGGCCACCGCACGTCGCCGGATCAACGACGGTCGTATGGACTACGTGGACATCCATCTCTCCCACGTGGCTCAGCAGGTGTGGGAGGGCTACTACGGCAACGTAGACGTCGCGGTGGTCGAGGTCGCCGGTATCACCGAATCAGGGGAATTGATTCCCTCCGCGTCGATTGGCAACAACAAGACCTGGCTGGACGTCGCCGACAGGGTCATCCTCGAAGTCAACTCGTGGGTGCCCGAGGCGATGGAAGGTATTCACGACGTCTATTACGGCACCGCGCTGCCGCCGCATCGCAAGCCGCTCGAGATCATTCGTGTCGAGGACCGGATCGGCCAGACCACGTTCCGAGTGGATCCCACGAAGGTTGTGGCCGTTGTCGAGACCAACTGCCGTGACAGCGCGAGCCCTCTCACTGCACCCGACGCCGTCAGTGAGGCGATCGCCGGCCACGTCCTGGAATTCTTCGACTTCGAGGTGCGCGCCGGACGGATGCCGGCCGATACGTTGCTTCCGCTGCAGGCGGGCATCGGCAATGTCGCCAACGCGGTGCTCGGAGGGCTCGATCGGGGGCCGTATCGCGGCCTGACCTGCTACTCCGAGGTCATCCAGGACGGGATGCTGAAGCTGATCAAGGACGGAACGGTCGCGCATGCGTCTTCGACGGCTTTGGCGCTCACCGAAGAGGGCATCGAAGAACTGACCGCGAACATCGACTTCTACCGCCACCACATCACTCTCCGTCCGCAGGAGATCAGCAACCACCCGGAGGTGGTGCGCAGGCTCGGAATCATCGCCATGAACGGCATGCTCGAGGCCGACATCTACGGCAACGTGAACTCGACGCACGTCATGGGGACGAAGATCATGAACGGAATCGGCGGCTCGGGGGACTTCGCCCGCAACGGCTACGTGTCCATGTTCCTGAGCCCGTCGACGGCCCGCGGCGGTGAGATCTCGGCGATCGTGCCGATGGTTCCGCACGTCGACCACACCGAGCACGACACTCAGGTGTTGGTGACCGAGCAGGGGTTGGCGGATCTGCGCGGTCTGTCGCCGCGGCGACGCGCGCGCCTGATCGTCGACAAGTGTGCTCACCCGGAATTCCGGCCACTGCTCCACGATTACATCGCTCGCGCCGACGCTCAACCGGGTGCGGGGCAGACGCCGCACATCCTGGGCGAGGCATTCTCGTTCCATCAGCGGTACATCGACACGGGTTCGATGCGCCTTTCGTGAAGCCAGGCAATGCTGCCGGCAGTGAGAGAATGCGAGGGTGAGCCGAACCGGGGTACCTGACGACGCCATACGCCGGGTTGCCGCGGCGGGGGCCGATGACGCCGGTGGCCTGCCCGTCGAACTGCTGGGTGATTTCCTCGACGTGCTCAGCGACGCTGTCTGTGAAGGGAAACCGCTGCAGCGTCGCCAGCTGCACCGCTTCCGCGCTCGCGGGGAAGAAGCAGCGCAGCAGGGTGTCGCCCTGCGAGCCCTGCTCGATCTGTATCTCTCCTCGGCCTGGCGTCTGTGGCGTGAACTGCCTGCTGTTATTGCGGCACAATCGGATCCGAATGCCGTCGTCGCGGCCGGCGAAGTGATGCTGCGTGCCGTCGACGATGCAGTCGCCGAACTGGCCGAAGGTTTTCAGTTGGCCAGGCGTTCTCTGGTCCGCTCGCAGGTATCGGCACGCCGCGAGTTCGTCGACGACTTGTTGACCGGCGGCGCTGACGTCGTCGGATTGTTGGATCGCGCTTCAGGATTCGGTCTCCACCTCAGTGGTCCGCATGCCGTGGCGGTAGTGACCGCCGCCCGTGAGTTCACCGACGACAACCCTTTGGTGCGCGCCGTCGAACGTGCCGTTCTGGGTAGCAAGGGTGACGCCGATGCGTTGGTCGCCAGCAAGAGCGGCAAACTGGTGGTCGTTTTCGCGGCGCCGGATCGCGATGCCGTCGACCACGTGCTGGCAGGGATTCGGTCGGCTCTCGGGCCGGGGACCGATGACGACGGGCGAGTGCAGTTGCAGCGGCGTCCTTTGGACGGCACGTGGCAGATCGCTGTCGGGCGCCCTCGAACCACCGCTTCGGGCGTGGTGGCGTCGTACCGGGAGGCGCTGGACGCACTGGACCTGGCGCAGCGCCTGTCGTTGACCGCACCGATCATCGATGCTCGTGACCTGCTGGTCTACCGGGTTCTGGTCAACGACAGACCGGCGGTCACCGACCTGATCCACACCCTTCTCACACCGCTGCTCGAGGCGCGTGGTGGCGCTGGACCGATGATCGACACACTGCTCGCGTACTTTTCCGCCGGCGGCAATACGGCTAAGACCGCCCGAGACCTGCATTTGTCCGTCCGCGCCGTGACGTACCGGTTGGACCGCATCCGTGAACTCACCGGTCAGAACGTCAACGATCCCAACGACAGCTTCGCGCTCCACGCTGCCGTACTGGGTGCGAAGCTGCTCGACTGGCCGGCCACCGAGCTGACCTGATCAGCTTGCGCGGGCGCGTTCTTCGTAGGCAGCACGTGCCGCGGTGTCGACGTCGCCGAGAAACTGCGTCTCGACGCCGAACAGTCGGCTCAATGCCTCGTACGGCCGCCGGGGGAAGAAGCCCTGTGCCTGCACGAGCAGCCCGGACACCCGCGTAATACGTACGCGTGGACGCGGTTTGGTGATCAAGCCGACGACGGCTTCGGCGATTTCCTCCGGCTGAACCTCTCGGAATCCCTTCATTCCCGAAGTGCCCGAGGTGAGTTGGGTGTTGGTGAGCGTCGGCAGCACGGACGAGATGTGAACTCCGGTGCCACGAACTTCCTTGCGGACAGAATCGGTGAAGCCCAACACCGCATGCTTGGCGCCGCAGTACGTCGACAAACCGGGGCACGGGAGTTCGCCTGCAAGCGAAGCGATGTTGATGACGTGTCCACGTCCGCGCGGAAGCATCCGTCGCAATGCGAGCTTGGTTCCCGTGATCACGCCGAGGACGTCGATCTCGATGATGCGTCTGGTCACGGAGTCGTCCTCGTCGACGATCCGTCCGACCGGCATGATGCCCGCATTGTTGACCAGCACGTCGATCGGGCCGAGTTCACCTTCGACGGTGTCGAGGAAGTCGAAGAACGAGGCGGGGTCGGTGACGTCGAGGCGCCCGAACGTGCGGATGCCCAAATCCTTGGCTGCTCGCGCGAGAGTGGCTTCGTCGATGTCGCCGATCGCGACCGTCGCACCCAGGCTGATCAGCCGCTTCGCGGTGGCGTATCCGATGCCCCGGGCGCCGCCGGTGATGACCACTACCTGACCGTCGAAAGGTTTGTTCATTTACTCCAGCGTCTCCAAAGATAGGGGTTGGTTGCAGTGAGATGAATCTGCAGTGAGATGTGATTGTGGACCAGTCGAAACCGGGTTGCTAGGGCTTCTTGGCCGAAGTGAGACGATAGATTTGTGACTAAGTCACAATCAGGATGACAAGTCGGGGAGGCGCCATGGACACATCGGAGTTGGACGGCTGGATTGCAAATCTCGCGCCCATCTATCTCCAGCCGGAGGTGATCGACGGTTTCGTTCAACGCATCGACGACGCCATTGCGGTGGCCAATCCTGAAGTGGCGGGTGATCGGGAGCTACGACGCGATGTGGATGCGAGCACTGCGGCGCAGCTTCGCGTCATCGTGGCCGCGATCGCGGGCGGTTCCCAGGAGGTCACGCCGCCGCCGGAGTCGGTTGCGCTTGCACTCACCGTTGCCAGGCGCGGTATGGATCTTCGAGTCCTGCTCAAGATCTACGGTGCCGGACGCCTCGCGATGCTGGGCTTCGTCGACGAGTCGATAGAAGCACTTCCGATCGGTCCGGAACTCAAGCGCGCACTTCTGGTCCGAGTGTGGGGTTCGGCGATGAGATGGCTGGAAGTGACCACCGAATTGTTGGTGGCAACGTATGCGAAGGAGCGTGAGAGCTTGGCGCGCGGCGCTTTTGCGCGTCGGTCCGAGACGGTGCACGCGATTGTCGCAGGCGAAGCACTTCACTCCGATGAGGTGTCGCAGATTCTCGACTACCCGATGCGGCGCCACCACACTGCGTTTGTTCTCTGGACGGACGACACCGATCCGGCCGCCGACGTATTGGCCCGATTGGACTCGTATGCGCGTTCCTTTGTGGACGAGTCGAATGCCGAGCGCGTGCTGACGCTGCCTTCGGGGGCGCGCGAGGTGTGGTCGTGGGTCGCGCATTTCGACGACCATGAGTGGGCGGCGCTCGATCGTGCTCGGAATTCGGACCTCCGTGTCGCGGTGGGGGCCAGCGGTTACGGAATGGAAGGATTCGCGCGCAGTCACCGCGAGGCTCTCGCCGCGCAGCGCATCGCGGTCCGTTCGACGGGTTCGCCGGGGGTCACCGTCTACGAAGATGTTCAGGTTCCCTGTCTGCTCACCGAAGATCTGGACGAACTGCGTGCGTTGGTGGCTCGGGAATTGAAAGGCCTCGCCGGCGCGGACGGCGTCACGACGCGTATCCGAGACACCGTTCGGGTCTATTACGAGAACAATTGCACTGCAGCCGCTACCGCCGTGGCGCTCGGTCTGCACAAGAACACCGTGCGGTATCGACTCGATCAGGCCGAAAAGCTGTTAGACCGCAGCGTGGACCAGCGTCGGCTGCCAACAGAGTTGGCGCTCATCGCGCTGGAGAGCTACGGAGCCGCCCTCCTGGCGAACCCGTGACTCGCTACTGCATGTCGTCGAGCCCGGGGAGCGAATAGCCGGAGCTGTCATCCCAATCGGCGGGGGTGTCGTCGAGTGAAACGTCCCAGTCTGCGTCGGGCACCGCTCGCCGGAGTTCGGTCAGAGCGTTGAACCAGTAGACGAGCGAAGGGATTACCTCGGTCGGGTCGCTCGAGATCTTTGTCGAACCGTTGAGCAGAGTGTCGGGGATATCCGACGGATAGAGGTCCAGGACCTCGTAGTCGAACGGAAATTCGTCGTTGTGGACGGCGATGAGTCGGTCGACTTCGGCCTTCTCGTCGTCGGTCAGCGGTGTGGTGCGGACGGCGGAGTAGTACAACGAGGTGCTCATGCTTGCCAGGCTAGAACAAGATGCCGTCCAGCGGCGGTTTCGGACGCAACACCCTCAGATTGCATGGTTTCGGCAACTTCAGGTGTGAAAGTCGTCGATATTTCGACCGGGATGGATAGAAGTCGGCAAGGAACACTGGAGAAGACGGCGAGACGGCCGTCCGAACCCAGTGAAGGAGCTCCCCGTGACCGCAGTCATCAGTGCCATTCGGGTAGGTGGTCAGCGATGAACGTTCCCATGTGGGCGTGGGCCGCGTTCGCCGCAGTCATCGTCGTCATGTTGCTCATCGACCTGCTCGCCCACCGCGGCGCGCACGTCATCGGCTTCAAGGAAGCGGCCTGGTGGAGTGCACTCTGGGTCGGTTTGTCTCTCGTATTCGCGGTGGTCGTCACCCTGACCTTGGGGGTGAACTCGGGCGTCGAATTCACCACGGCCTGGCTGTTGGAGAAGAGCCTCTCCGTCGACAACCTCTTCGTGTTCGCCCTGATCTTCGGTTACTTCAAGGTGCCCCGTGAATACCAGCACCGCGTGTTGTTCTTCGGTGTCATCGGCGCCCTGATCTTCCGCGGTATCTTCCTCGCCGCTGGCGTTGCCGTGGTCAGCAAGTTCACGGCCGTTCTGTTCGTCTTCGCCGCCATCCTGCTCTACAGCGCCTACAAGCTGCTCAAGGACGACGACGAGAACTTCGATCCGGGAACCTCGCTGGCGGTTCGCTTGCTGCGCAAGATCATGCCGGTCCGTGAGGAATACGCAGGAACCAAGTTCTTCGTCAAGGAAGCCGGAAAGCGCGTCGCAACACCACTGTTCGCCGTCGTCGTCGCCATCGAAGCTGCCGACCTCGTGTTCGCAGTCGACAGCGTCCCGGCAGTGCTGGCAGTGAGTGACGATCCATTCATCGTCTACTCCAGCAACGCGTTTGCGATCTTGGGTCTGCGTGCCCTGTACTTCCTGCTCTCGGGCCTGCTCGAGAAGTTCCACTACCTGTCCAAGGGTCTGTCGATCATCCTCGCCTTCATCGGCGTGAAGCTGATCATGCAGGCCAGCCACAAGGTGATCAGCACGTCGATCCCCGAGATTCCCTCACTGGTCAGCCTCGCGGTGATCATCGTGGTGTTGGCAGGCTCGATCATCCTGAGTCTCAAGAAGCCGCTACCGGAAGAGCCTGAGGCCGAAGAGGTTGCGACCGGTGATGCACCGATCGACCTCGAGAAGTCAGGTGCTGACGGCAGCATCGAGAAATCCGGCGTCCAGCTCGCAACCGGCGAGCTCGACGACGATGACGACAAGGTAGATGCTCGGCCCAGAGGCTGACGCCTGATCGGCTGAACGAATCGAAAAGGGAGACCACACAACGACGTGTGGTCTCCCTTTGTCAAATCATCACCAACTGCTTCCCCCGGTTGTGGCCCGAAAGCTGCCCGATCAAGGCCGCTGGGGCATTTTCGATGCCCTCGGTGACATCGTTGCGGTAGCGCAGTCCACCTTCGGCGATTCGAGCGGACGCCCACGCCCGGTACTCCGGGTACCGGTCGTAGTGGTCGTAGCAGACGAACCCTTCGATGCGGAGACGTTTGCGTAGTACAGGGCGTAGGGGAGGCCCGACTTCGCTTTCATCCTGGTTGTATTCGCTGATCATTCCGCACACGACGACCCTTCCGAAATCGGCCATGCGATCGAAAACCGCTCGCGTGATCGAGCCTCCGACGTTGTCGAAATAGACGTCGACGCCCTTCGGACACAATTCGTCCAACTGCTCGCCGATGTTCGCCGTCTTCCTATCTATGCAGGCGTCGAACCCCAATTCCTCCACAACGTATTCGGTCTTCTCACCCCCGGCGATTCCGATCACCCGGGCGCCCGCCAGCTTCGCGATTTGGCCTGCAACCATGCCGACTGCTCCGCCGGCCGCCGAAACCACGACTGTGTCTCGCTCTCGGACGTCGGCGACCAACCGCATTCCGCAGTGTGCGACAAATCCTGGCTGTCCTAGAATTCCGAGTTCATCTCCTAGGGAAGCTCGATTCTCCCTCGGTATGCGGTCCAGGGCAGCGCCTTTGATTGTGTGATAAACCTGCCAGTGCGTGCCGCCTCGAACCAAATCACCTGCCGCAAAGTCAGGATGCCGCGAAGAAATCACTTCGCCGACTGCGATGCCGTCCAAACCGGAGTGCGCAGGCACTACTCCAGCCAAGACGACGTCGCCGATACCGGCAACAGCTCCCAACGGCCCGGGAGCAGAGCTGGTGGACGGTAGGCGTCTTCGTATCGCCGGATCGATCGAAAGATAGTGGGCGCGGAACAGAACTTCGCCGTCCGCGGGCGGCCGGATCGGAACCTCGTCGATCCGAAAATCTTCTACGACAGGCAAGCCGCGGGGAGCTCGAACGACTCGCACAGCGCGGTTCACATATTCGGTCATGCGCAATTTCCAATCTGCTTCGACACCGGTTCGCATCACTTCTCGGGACGATTGCCCGGAATTGATCTCGCCGCCTTACTGATTCACGGCGAAGACGTCTGGGAATTCTGTCCTCGAGCAGCAAGGAGCGCACCTTCCCGCCCGCTCAGTGAGAATGTGGCAACCCGACGTCCGGAGCGCGACTTCATTTCCCATACAGCGGGCGGTTTGTTGGTTGCCTCGTAGTCCGACTGTGAAGCTCTGCGCAGTTCAGTTCAGTTCAGTTCAGCGCAGCGCTGACGCTCGTCACCAGTGGTATTCGGCTGTGGATTTTTACGAGGGCGTCAATGATCTGCCAGATCTTGTGTGAGTGATTTTGTCGAGGACGAGAGGTTGACTATGACTTCGCCGGTGGGTTCGGAGCGTGCGGTTCATGACACAACGGATTGGCTCAGAACGGGATTGGTCGATCCAACGGAGCCAGGCTTCCTGTCCGATCCGTACGCGCGGTACGCGATTGCGCGAGAAGTTGCTCCGGTACAACAGCATTCGAATGGCGTATACATGCTTTTCGCCTACGACGACGTGAAACGCGCACTGGCGGACAAGTCGCTGAGTTCGTCGGAACAGTATGCACTCGAGGCACCGCGCAATATGCGGATCAAGGCGGCCGGTGGTAGCGACGCCTACTTGTTGCGCCCATCGTTGTCGAAGCTGGATCCGCCGGACCATCTGGCATTGCGCAAGCTACTGGCGCGCCCGTTCACGCCCAGGGCAATCAAGCGTTACGACGCGCGGGCGAAGGAAATCGTCGACGAGTTGCTTGCCGATCATGGACGGGGCTCCGAGATCGAGCTGGTGACGGAAGTTGCTCATCCGCTACCGATTCGCCTTGTCTGCGAAATTTTCGGTATCCCCGTACCTGCCGACACCGATACGATGTTCGAGTGGACCCGTAAGGGACTCAACCTACTCGATCCGTTTCTGACTGCCGAGCAGACCAGCGACTACATTTCCGCTCAGCGTGATTTCTCGGCACACCTTCAGGACGTTATCGCTTGGAAGCGCAACAATCTTGGCGACGACATCCTGTCGGACTTCATCTCCGCCGGCGACGAAGGCGAGATAATCGGGCCGGATCAAGTTGCCGCTACCGTGCAGACTTTGGTCATCGCCGGACTGGACACCACAGTCAATCAGGTCGGTCTCACCATGAATGCACTTATGGGCCATCGTGATCAGTGGGAACGACTCGTCGACGACAGGGCACTGCTCGATCACGCGGTAGAAGAAGTCCTGCGCTATGAGCCGACGGCGCAGTTGATGATTCGCATTGCTCCCGAGGATTACGCGGTGGGAGATGCGGAGATTCCGGCCGGAAATCACATTGTGACGTGGCTGGCGTCGGCAAACCGCGATGAAACTCGATTCGGTCCGAACGCGGACAGATTGGACTGGTCGAGGTCAAATGTCCGGGACCACATCACGTTCGGTCACGGTGCGCACGCTTGCCTCGGTGCGTGGTTGGCCCGGCTGGAGATCAAGACCATCCTGAATGCGTTGATCGACAAAGCGCCGAAGACCGAGCTCGTCGACGGTGGAGTGACGTGGGGTGGCACGGCCTTTATCCGCGGTGTCTCCGAACTGCGATTGAACCTTTTCTGATTGCACGAATTCGTGAACAGACCACTCGGTGGGCAAGTCGGTGTCAGATGGTCGACGTCTTGCTAGTCTGGGCCGGTGCCTGATCCCGCAACTGCGTGTTACCCGGCATTGCCCGCGACAAGTTGGGCAGTGCTGGGAATGCTCACATTCGGAGAAGAACTCAGTGGCAGCGATCTGAAAAGCTGGGCCGACTGGAGCATCGGGTTCTATTACTGGAGCCCGTCGGTGAGCCAGGTCTATACCGAGCTCAAAGAGCTGGAAACGCTGGGATTCGTCAGTTCGCGGGAGGTTTCGGAATCGGGTGGGCGTCGTCGACGAGTGTTCACGATAACCGAATCCGGTATCGAGGCTCTCAGATCATGGTCACGCCGATCGGAGATCGAAACCCCCGTTCTCAAACATGGAGTGATGTTGAGACTGTGGGTCGGCCACCTCAACGACCCCGATCAGCTCAAGTCGATAGTGCTCGATCACATCGACAACCTCGAGGCAAAGAAGCTCAAGGCAATCGAACACGCCGATAACTCGGAGAATGAACCCGCCTGGGCATTTACCGAGATGAGTCTGCGATGGATAGGCCGCCATTTTCAGATGGAGATCGACCTCGCCGCTCAGTTGCTCGATGACATCGATGAGGCCGCCGCTCGATTCGCGCAAGGCGACGCCAACGCTCTCGGCTTGCCGCAGCCCGTCAATGCCGGTAGTTGGAAGTTGATCTGAGCGTGCGGAGGTACAACTCTCCAGATTCTGCCCCACGCCAATAGAATTGTGCTGTCGAGGTTTTCGTGCCCAGTCTTCGTGCCCGGTCTTCGTGCCTAGTCTTCGTGCCTAGTCTTCGTGCCTAGTCTTCGTGCCTACTGAGCTCGCATGCTTTCGGTGGTCCGGACGCCCGCATTTCGCCACAGGGAAGCGGCTGTTTCCCGAAGAAGCCCGGTGAGAGGCGAGTTCCGCTCGTCGAGCGGCATTTGTCGGAGCGGTCCGCAGATCGACAGCGCGGAGGTCGCGACGCCGATCGGGCCGATCGGAGTGGCGATCGTGCCGAATCCGTCGATCGGCGTGTCACGGCCGTATCCCACGCCGGTTTTTCGGACCTCGTCGGCCGCCTCTCCTCGCTCGTTGTTGAAGGTGTGGAGGACCCTGCCGACGAGAGTTCCGTCTGCGCGCGTGCTGAAACCGATCCGATTCGGAATCATGCTGGCGAAACGACCTGCCATGTGGGCGCGGCACACCACATTTGAGCCGTCGAGAATCGTCATCTCGACGATCAGTCCGGTACGCCGGTGCAATTCGTACAGGTGCGGATGCGCAGCTGAGTGAAGTCTGTCCTGGTACACGGCCAACGAGCCGAGTTCCACGAGCCGCAACCCGAGCGTGTAATCGCGGCCGCTGCGGTGCAGCCACCGAAGTTGGACCAGATGGTCGAGTATGCGGTGGGCTGAAGACCTTGGAAGCCCGGTTCGTCGGACAATCTCGGCGAGGGTGAGACGATCTCGACCGCCGAACGCATCCAGTAGCAGAGAGACTCGGTCGAGGAAGGCGTTCGGCGTTGCGGGATCGACCTCGAGCTGGAGCGACATGTGTTCCCTCTGCTATCCCGTAGTCAAGTTGGACAACTGCCCTGGACAAGGCTATTTCGATTAGGAATGATGACATGTTTTTTCTGCTTTGTGAAGAAGGCCACCCTGTGGATCGGACGCCTCCGGTGCTCGTCGGCGGAAACGGACCACTGATCGGGAGAGCGGGTTCCTTGCTTGGTGGTGGGCGATCTACGTTGACGTGATCACACGCCAAGTGGACAAACGCGGATGCCGGCGCAGACGTAGCGCCACCCGCCGGGCTGAGAGACCAGGAGACGATATGACGATTCAAGCGGAAGTCACCACGATGCTTGCAACCCTCAACGCTGGATTCCCGGATGTCACCAGTGTCCCGCCGTCGGAGCTACGAACTCTGATTCGGAACCGACGTGCGCCGCTGACGGGTCTTCCCGACATGCTTTCAGTCGAGAATCACGTAATCGACGGTCCCGGTGGAGATCTGGCAATTCGCGTCTTTCGTCCGCATGGAACCTCGAACGACGTTCCTCTCGTGGTCTTCGCTCACGGGGGCGGTTTCGTGTTCTGCGATCTGGACAGTCACGACGAATTCTGTCGATCGATGGCGCAGGGAGTCGGCGCAGTAGTGGTTGCCGTCGACTATCGGTTGGCGCCGGAGCATCCGGCACCGGCAGCCCACGAAGACGTCTACGCCGCGGTGGCGTGGACCAGCGAGCATGCTGCCGAATACGGTTCCGACGCAGGTAAAATCGCACTTGTGGGCGACAGTGCGGGAGGGAACCTCGCGGCGACTGTGGCTATTGCCGCTCGGGATCGGGGTGGTCCGGAAATCGCCCTTCAGGTTCTCATCTACCCCGTGATCGACGACGACTTCGAAACCGAGTCGTATCGGCTCTACGGCACGGGTCACTACAACACCACCGCAGCGATGGAATGGTACTGGCAGCAGTACGCGCCTGAAGGTCGCGACGACGCCCGTGTGATTCCTACGCGTGCGGAGACGCTCGCCGGTCTTCCGTCTGCTGTCGTCGTGACAGCCGAACTCGATCCGCCGTGTTCGTCAGGTGACGCGTATGCGCAGATGCTCGCGACGGCTGGCGTTTCGGTGCGCCATCATCGCTTCGAAGGATTGTTCCACGGCTTCCTCACTATCCCGTCTTTGTCACTGACCGAGCCTGCGCGACAGAAGCTTTGGGCGATGACGCGCGAGGCGCTCGGTAGCGAGTAGGCAGATCACTTCACTGTCAGGAGTCTCTCGGTGAGATTGCCGAACGTGTGACAGATTCTGTCGTGGACCACGGCCTCGGGACATTCGGGGTCGAACCACCGGTCCACCACTGCCCAGTGAATCGGATGATCGAGGTACTGGGTCTGCAGTGAGCCGAGGTCGGTGAACTCCTGCTCCCAGACATGAGTCCATGGTGTGTGCCCGATGGCTGCGTCGACTCGGCTGAGACGCCAGGCGCAGATCGACGAGATATGGGTAGGCATCCTGAGCAGATCCCGTTCGAATTCCTCGAGTACGTCCTGGGGTGTGCTGGGGGATACCCGGATGAACAGCGCTCGGTACACCTGACCGGCGGCTTCGGCGTCGGAACGTCCCGTGGTCCCGGACGAGTACTCGGCACCGTGGAAGTGGTCGACGGCGGCGCAGCGCAGGCTGTCGTCGACCGCATCTCGGGCTGTCTGCCAAGCCATCTCGTCTTCGAACTGAAGATGGACGATCAGATCTCCGCCGTTGATGACGCCGGGAAGTGTCGTACAGACGAGACGACGCAGCGCGTTCGACGATTCGGCAACTGCGGCAATGTTCTTCACTGCAGCGGCCCACTCGTCGGCGCCCGCCCCGTTGGCGGCGTGCACGACTCTTGTCACGTTATACATTGCTCAGTCCTTCGATGTCCTTTGCTGCGGCGGCCATGGAGCGACTCCGTTCGATTATGAGCGGAGCCATTGCATCCCACCACTGCCTGAGGGTGGAGTCTCTGCGGCCCTGGCGCGTCATCGACCACCAGCCGGCCGTGCCGTCGACCGTCCAGGTGACGGTCAAGGTGTTCGGGTCTTGATCGCACCACAACGGAGGGCTGACGAGTACGTCGGCGAGTGTCATGCCGCGACGCTGTGCACTCGGCAAATACTGGTCGAGTAGCGCGTCGACGAACTGTCGACCGCATCCCGGTTTCGTGACTATCCGATCGATCACGTAGAGCGTTTCATCTGCCATTGGTGAAGATTACTTTCCCCTAACCCGTTGTGATGCTTTCGATCTCACACAGCGGGAGATAGCGGATTTGGTCATGTGCCCGGCATTTCGACACCTCCCGTCAGGCGGGAATCGTTGCTGTGCAACAGAATCGGATGATGCAACATGGCGGACAACGATTGCGTGAAATGCAGTCGAACTCAGGTCGAACACATACGTCATGTGTTCGATGTCGTGAAGTGGAAGAGCCTTGGAGGAGCAGTTGAATCACTCGCTGGTAGGGAAGACCGCGCTGGTGACCGGGAGCAGTCGAGGCATCGGCAGGGCGATCGCCAGGCGACTGGCGGCAGAGGGGGCAACCGTGGTCGTCACCGCACGGTCGGCTCGGCCTACCGCGGCAGTCCGTGCCGACAGTAATGTCGTCATCGGCGGTACGTTGTCCGAGACCGTCGAGATGATCGAGTCGCAACACGGTCGTGCACTTGCCATTCCGGCCGATCTCGAGGATTCCGAGGCTCGCGACGGATTGATCGAGAAGGTCGTCTCGCGGACCGGAGGTATCGACATCCTCGTGAACAATGCCGGGTTTGCCGACTACGCGCCGATCGAGAAGATGTCGCTGGCGACGTTCGATCGGACCCTCGACCACTACATTCGCGCGCCGTTCGCCCTGTCGAAGGCAGCCATCCCCTACATGCGAGAGCGCGGCGCAGGCTGGATCGTGAACATCGGTTCCTCGACGGGACTGAATCCGATCAGGCCCTTCCGCGACTACAACAAGACGTCGGGTGACGTGATTTACGCGTCGATGAAGGCAGCACTGCACAGGTTCACACAGGGCCTCGCCGCGGAGGTGCTGGACGACAATATCGCGGTCAACTCGGTGGGGCCTTCCACTGCGATCTCGACTCCCGGCGCCGACGCACTCATTCCGGATGGATACGAAACCGAGCCCGTCGAGTATCTTGCCGAGACGGTACTGGCCATGTGTTCTCTTCCCGCGGCCGAGCGGACCGGCCTTGTAGCCTTCAGTCTTCATTTTCCCTGGTATCAGGATCTGGTCGTGAAGGCGCTCGACGGGCAAGGGCTGATGCCCAGACGTGAGCCACCGACGTGGTGCAATCCCAACATTCTGCCCGAAGGAATCTGAAGTCTTTGTCGAGCAATAGTTTCGGCGACACAACCCGAGGAGTGGAGATGTCCCACGCTGAACGCCGGTTCGGTACCGGCACGGCCGTCGTGACCGGTGCGGGGGCCGGTATCGGTGCAGGGTTCGCCCGTCACCTTGCGCGGCTGGGAATGACGGTGGTCGTTGCCGACATCGACGAGGAGCGTGCGTCGCTCGTCGCCGAGGACATTCGCGCGGCCGGTGGGAGAGCTGACGTCCATGGGGTGGACGTAGCGGATGCCGATGCCGTGAAGAGGATGGCGGACAATGTGTTCGATCGTCACGGCAGCGTCGAGTTGCTGGTCAACAATGCCGGAGTGGAGACGGCCGGGTTGCTGTGGGAAGTCAGTGGTGCGCGGTGGAGACGGTTGATGGAGATCAACGTCGACGGCGTCTTCTATTGCCTTCGTGCTTTCGTGCCATTGATGTTGAAGGTGGGTAAGCCGGCGTGTGTGGCCAATCTGTCTTCTGTCGGCGGGATCAACAGCGCCGCGGTGCAAGGACCGTACATCGTCAGTAAGTTCGCGGTGCTGGCGATGACCGAGAGCTTGCACCAAGATCTGTCGTTGGTCGACTCTCCGATTCAGGTCAGTGCTGTTGTTCCACACTCGATCCGGAGTGAGATCTTTCGTGCGGCCCAGCGTGACGCGCCGACTACGAACGTCACGGCAAACGCTGTCTTCGATGCAATGCAACAGGCGAACGTCGAATCCGGACTCGACCCGCTCGATGCCGCCGAGCACATGACCGAAGCAATAGCGCGTGGGGACTTCTGGGTGTTCTCCGACGACGACGCGTGTCGGCAGTTCACCGACCGCCGAGCCGCTCAGCTTCGAGACCTGCTACCTCCCGCCGATCCTCGCACAATGCTCACACGCATGGGCATCTCGTGATGCGGAGCTGTTCGGAGCAGGCCTGTTCACGCGCTGCCGTTGACAGACGTCGACGCACTCTTGGGGAGGCCTGACCAACCCACCAGGCCGACCAGAGCGAAAGCTACGGCGGCAGTGACGAAGGTGACGGTGAAGGCGGATTCGCTGGGCAGAGCGGATACGCCCTCTGGCAGGTTCGCGATGGTCATCGAGGCGAGAATCGTAGTCACCACTGCACTGCCCATGGCGCTGCCGGTGGAACGGGAGATCGAGTTGATGCCGTTGGCTATTCCACTCTGGTGTCGCGGAACGCTCGACATGATGATCGCGGGCATGGCCGCGTAGCCCAGGCTCACGGCGGCGCCGATCACGATGCCGGCACCGATGACCGACGCGGTGTGCGTGTGGTCGTACGCGAGCCAGGCGAACGGCACCGCACCACAGATGGCGGTGAGTCCCAGGACGAAGCGTGGCCCACGCACTCTGATGAGCCGCCCACCGATCGGTGCTGCGATCAGCGAGGCAATCGCACCCGGCAGCAGGAATTCCACCGACGCACGCAGAATGCTGGCGTCGAATCCGTATCCCGTGAGGGCGTGGGGAAGCTGCACGAGATAGGAGATGCCCAGGAAGTTGGCGAACATTCCGAAGCCCAGCATGACCCCCGCCAGATTCGCCATCATCACGGGCCGGTGGACGAACATTCGCATGTCGACCAGTGGTTCGTCGACGATCTTCTCGATCCAGACCCAGACTGCGAACATCACGATCGAGCCCAGGAAAACACCGATGGTCACGGGTGAGAACCAACCCCATTGGTGGCCTTGCGAAATCGACAACAGGAGCAGAAGGAGTGCAGCGCCCAGGCTCAGCGCGCCGATGACGTCGACGCGCCCGCCGCTCTTGTGCTTGGTTGCCGGAACCAGCGTGACGACGGCGACGAGGGCAAGCAACGCGAACCCGGTGGCCATCCAGAAGGCGTTGCGGTAGTCGGCATCCGGAGCCGATGTGAGAAGTCCGGTGGCTACGAGGGCGAGCCCGCTGCCGAATGCGAGAGTTCCGCTGACCAATGCCATCGCGCCGGGAAGCTTGTGTGGGCGGACCTCCTCGCGCAGGACCGACAGAGCCAGCGGGAAGATGGCGGTGGCGGTCCCCTGGAGGACACGTCCGAGGATGAGAAGTGGCAGATTGTGTGCCAGTGCGGCGACGATCGAACCGATGACCATGACGACCAGAACGCCGACCAGCGTGCGCTTCTTGCCGTGCTGATCGCCGTAGCGGCCCAACAGGGGAGTGAAAACGGCGGCCGACAGCAACGTCGCCGTCGTCACCCAACTGATGCCGGCCGCGGATGCGTCCAGATCGGACTGAATACGCCCCAAAATCGGGACGGGCAGTGTCTGCATCATCGAGACGATCATCGCGGCCAGGCTGAGCGCCCCGATGATGACGGCCTCGCGGCGCGGCGATGTTACGACGGATACATCCGGGGTGTCGTGGACCGTTGGCTGCGCAGCGCTGTCGGTCGTCACTGAATTCGTCAAGTGGGTCCTTCTCGGGAATTACAAGAGAAATTGCTTAATGTGCCGAAGTAATTTTCTCTGGATGGTAAGTCCGCGAGATCGATCCCGTCAATGCTGGTCAGTGAGCCCCTGGGGTCAGTTCGGTGTATTCAGCACCAACTCGGCGTGTTCCGGACTAGAAGGGGTAGACCGGGAGTGCGCTCTGCGCAGTCACCCACTGCGTTTCGGTGAAGGCGTCGAGGTTTGCGCCGATACCGCCGACGCGGCCACCGTTACCCGAAGACGCCATACCGCCGAACGGGATGACTGCTTCGTCGCCGACGGTCTGATCGTTGATGTGTACGAGGCCGGTGGGGATTTGTTGGGCGACCTCGAGCCCGCGCATGGCGTCGGAGGTCAGAATGCCCAGTGACAGTCCGTACTCGGAATCGTTGGCCATGGCGACGGCCTGTTCGACGGTGGCGAAGGAGGTTACCGGTGCGACTGGCCCGAAGACTTCGTCGGCGAATGCCGGGGCGGTCAGTGGGGTGTCGGCCAGCACGGTGGGCCGGTAGAAGAGATCCTCGTAGGTGCCGCCGGCCGCCAGTTTTGCTCCGGCCGCGATACTTCCGGTGACCAGGGAGTGGATGTGGTCGCGTTGTTTGGCGTCGATGATGGGTCCGAGTGCGACCTGACCGGTGAACGGGTCGCCTACCGGAAGCTTGTCGGCGTGTTCGGCAAGGAGTGCGGTGTAGTCGGCGGCGATGCTTTCGTGGACGAGCTGGCGGCCGGTGGTCATGCAGATCTGCCCCTGGTGCATGAAGGATCCGAAAGCGCCTACAGATGCGGCCTTTTCGAGGTCGACGTCGTCCATGACGATCAGTGCGTTGTTTCCCCCGAGTTCGAGGTGTGCTCGTTTGAGATGGCGGCCCGCCAGTTCACCGACAGCGCGTCCTGCCCGGGTCGACCCGGTGAATGCGATGACGCGAACGCTCGGATGAACCACGATTGCCTCACCGGCGTCAGCGCCACCCGGCAGCATGCCGAACACTCCGGCAGGCAAACCGGCTTCTTCGAAGATGCGGGCAAGAACCACACCGCCACAGATCGCCGTGCGCGGATCAGGCTTGAGGATCACCGAATTGCCCAGTGCCAGTGCGGGAGCGACTGCACGGATCGACAGAATGATCGGGAAGTTGAACGGTGCGATGACGCCGACGGTGCCGACGGGGACGCGACGAGAGAAGCTCAGCCGCGGTTGCTCCGAGCGCAGCACCTCGCCGATGGGGTGTGCGGCCAAAGCTGCTGCGTTGTAGCACTCTTCGGCAGCGGTGTGGGTTTCCAGTCCGGCTTTGGCGGGAATGCTGCCGGCCTCGCGGATTACCCATTCGCCGATTTCGTCGGCGTACTGCTCGAACAGTTGACCGGCGCGGCGTAGAACGGCGGCTCGTTCGGTGTACGGCCTTGCTGCCCAATCCTTCTGAGCGGCACTAGCTTTTGTTGCAGCGGCTGCCACGTCGTCTGGTGTTGCCATGCCGACCGTCGTCAACTGCTTGCCGGTGGCCGGCTCGACGACAATGCGATCGTCGGCGCTACCGCGAACCCATTCGCCGTCGAAGATCTTCGATTCCCACACAGGTTCGCTCAGCAAACGCGTCATGGCCGCTCCTCGGTAAAGGGATGCAACCGCGCGCCGCATCACATGGTTGTGGACCACGTTGCTCCGTGAGGGGAGTTGATCGCCATCGCACTTTCACTCAGTGAAAGACGGATTCATGGCGTCCTTGAGCGCTTGGATCAGATCGGCGAACTCGGTCGAGTGGGTGGCGCCGCTGCGGGTCACTCCCGAGACGGGAATTCGCAAGCGGCCGTTCGATTCTCGCATGAAGCTGATGCCGGCGCGTGGAGATTCGCCTGCGGTGATCGAATACAGCAGGGTCCAGGCGCGCGGGTTGGTGATCACGTCCAGCGTGGCTGTGTGATCGCTCGGAATTGCAGGGCCCAGTTGGACGCGTCGATCTATCTCGCGGAACGCGTCCTCGACCACCTTGTGAATGAGCACCTGGCTTTGGCGCGGCGGCAGGAGCAGGGGGTATGCGGCCAGATCATTGAGGTCGACGCTTTGCTGGCCGGCCAGGGGGTGCCGGCTCGACATGACGACCAGGAGATCTTCGACGCCGAGGTCCAAGGGTTCGAGTCCGGGGCGGTCGACGCCGCCGCGAATCAGCGCGATGTCGGCGTCACCGGAGGCCACGGCGTCCATGCGGTGGGCAAAACTCTTGATGACGAACTCGACGTCCAGGTCCGGATGAAGTTCGCGCACGTGTGCGATGGCGTCCAGCGTCTGAGCGGCGAAGCTCATGTTTCCGGTGATCCGGATCCGGGCTCGTGGGTCCCGTGCGACGGAGTAGGCCATCGTTTCGAGGCTGAGGACTTGCTGCGCGATGGGCACGAGTCGCGATCCTGCCGGGGCAAGGCGAACGGCTCGGGTCGAGCGTTCGAAGAGTGTCGCGCCAAGCTCCTTCTCCAGTCGGGCGACCTGATGGCTGATCGCCGACTGCGAGATGAAGCAGCGCTCGGCAGCGCGACTGAAGCTCAGTTCCTCGCTCACGACGAGGAAGTACTTGAGTTGGCGGAAGTCCATGAGGACAGCTTACTTATGAGCAATCGAGATAACAGTCTTGCGAATACTCCAGCTAGCTGGACCCGACCCATGATCAGTCCATACCGTAATAGTCATACTTTCAATTTGGTTGAGGAGATTTGTTGTGGATAGAACAGCTGCGGGTCGCGCTGACATCGACGCGACTGGACACGAGCAGACTCAGGTAGTCATCGTCGGTTCGGGATTCGGAGCCCTCGCCGCGGCCAAGACCCTCGCGAAGTCCAAGACGCCGTTCGTCCTCATCTCCGCCACCACCGAGCACCTCTTCCAGCCGCTGCTCTACCAGGTGGCGACTGGTGTTCTGTCGGCAGGCGAAGTTGCTCCGCCCATCCGCACGATCCTGCAGAAGTACCCCAACGCCGACGTGCGTCTCGGTCGCGTCGTCGAGGTCAACGCCGAAGAGAACACCGTCGTCTACGAGGCTTCGGGCACCCGCCACACTCTCGGATACCGCTCGCTCATCGCAGCCACCGGTGCCACCCAGGCGTACTTCGGTCATGACGAGTTCGAAAAGGTCACCTACAAGCTCAAGACCGTCGAGGATGCCGAGGTCCTGCGTAAGCAGATCCTGCGTTGCTTCGAAGAGGCTCACACCACCAACGACGCGCTGGTTCGCCGCAACCTGCTCAGCTTCGTTGTCGTCGGTGCAGGCGCGACCGGCGTCGAGCTCGCCGGACAGATCAAGGAACTGGCGCGTCGCTACTTCGCCAAGTCCATTAACAACATCAGCGCCGACGAGGTCACGGTCACCATGGTCGAGGGCGCGGGCGTTGCGCTTCCGGCCTTCGGCGGCAAGCTCAGTGAGTACACACAGGCCTCGCTCGAGAAGTCGGGTGTCGAGGTTGTTCTCAACACCATGGTCACCGCCATCGACGAGCACGGTGTCACCGTCTCTTCGGCAAAGACCAAGGAAGAGAAGCGCATCGACGCCGAGACCGTCATCTGGTCGGCCGGTGTTCGCGCCAACGACTTCGCAGCAGTGCTCGGCGAGGCGACCGGTTGTGAGAGTGACCGTGCAGGTCGTCTGCTCATCAATCCGGACTTGACCGTCGGCGGGTTTGCCAACGTCTTTGCCATCGGCGACATGACTTCGCTGAACGGTCTGCCGGGTCAGTCGCCCGTTGCAATGCAGGGTGGCCGTCACGCAGCGAAGACTGTGAACGGAAAGGTCAAGGCCGGAACGCCTTTCAAGTACTTCGACAAGGGCAGCATGTCGATCATCAGCCGATTCAGCGCTGTGTGTCGCGTCCGCAAGGTCGAGTTCAAGGGCACGATCGCCTGGTTCATGTGGCTGGCCGTGCACGTGATGTATCTGGTGGGCTTCCGCAACCGGTATGTCGCTGTGATGTCGTGGTTCGGTTCGTTTATCGGTCACCGTCGTCCGCACTTCCACTACGCGCAGGAGCCGATGAAGATCGAGGCCACGCCGCCGGTGACCGAACGCGAACCGGAGTTGGCGCACTCCGCGTAGCTCCGCACCGCCTGAACACGTTTCGCCTGATGTCAGTCACACTGTGTGAATGGCATCAGGCGAGCGTTCGTTGATCGGCCGGGCATTTATCGTGCTCGGTGCCTTCGACGCGAAATCGCCGCGGTTGACGCAGTCGGAGATCAGTCGTCGCAGCGGCTTGCCTCTGCCCACCGTCCACCGACTGTGTGGGCAGTTGGTGGCTGAGGGCGCACTCGAGCGTCGGAGTGACGGCAAGTACCAGGTCGGAGTCCGGTTGTGGGAGATCGGCGCTCTTGCTCCCGGCGCTCACGGCCTACGGCAGGTGGCGTTGCCGTTCCTCGAGGACCTGTACGAGGTCACCCGAGAGAACGTGCAGTTGGTCGTTCGTGAGGGCACCGAGGCTCTGTACCTCGAGCGCTTGTCCTCGCGTAGCGCCGTCACCGTGGTCGGCCGTGCCGGCGGAAGATTGCCGTTGCACGCGTCCAGCGGTGGATTGATTCTCCTCGCGCACGGCGGAACCGAGCTTCTCGACGACGTCCTTCGCGCCGGCCTCGAGTCGTTCACTCCCAAAACCATTACTTCCGAGCGGATTTTGCGAGCAACTCTCGACGAGATCAGGCGCGCCGGATTCGTGGTCTGTCGTGAGTATCTGAACGTCGGAACCCTTGCCGTCGCCGCTCCTGTCCGCGAAGCCGGGGGCAGTGTCGTGGCAGCGGTCTCGACAGTTGTTCCGGTGGAGCAGGATCCGGCTCCTTTACTGCCGGCGTTGGTCGCGGCCGCCCGTGGAATATCACGCGGGCTTGGTAGCGGTGGGTTTCGATAGCTCGTTTCGGTCTTTCACTGAGTGAAATTGCAGCTGTTCAGAGGAGTGATCGTGGTCGAGGGTGGTCTCAATCGTCACTCACCTCAGGAGCTCTCTGTATGTCTTCTTCACGCACCCAGGTCGGAATCGTCGGTGGTGGTCCCGCCGGGTTGATGCTCTCGCATCTGTTGCATCTGAAGGGAATCGATTCGGTTGTCCTGGAATGCCGCACCCGCGAAGAGGTAGAAGGCACCATTCGTGCCGGCGTGCTCGAACAGAACACGGTTGATCTCATGGTCGAGACCGGACTCGGTGATCGACTGAAGCGGGAGGGCCTCGAACATCACGGAATCGAGTTGCGATTCGGTGGACGAGGGCACCGAATCGCGTTCGACGAACTGACCGACGGGCGAGCAGTGACGGTTTATCCGCAACACGAGGTGCTCAAGGATCTGATCGCGCGGCGTCTCGCTGACGGCGGGGACATTCGATTCGGAGTGTCCGACGCGCAAGTACACGATCACGAATCGGATCGCCCGAGTATCACTTTTGTCGACTCGGACGGAAATGATCAGAAGCTCGAGTGCGCCCTGGTGGCCGGTTGCGACGGTTCACGCACCGGAACGCGAAAGCTGATTCCCGAACCGTCGATCCGAACAGATCATTTCCGCCAGTATCCCTTCGCGTGGTTCGGCATCCTGGCCGAGGCGCCGCCGTCGTCCGAAGAACTGATCTATGCCAACCATGAGCGCGGGTTTGCACTGATCAGCACACGGACGCCCGAGGTACAGCGTCATTACCTTCAGGTCGATCCGGACGACTCCGTGGACAACTGGTCCGACGATCGAATCTGGGACGAGCTGCACATGCGCGTCGACGGTGAGGGGGCGGAGATCAAGGACGGCAGGATCTTTCAGAAGTCGATCCTCCAGTTCCGCAGCTTCGTGTGTGAGCCGATGCAGCACGGCAACCTGTTTCTTGCCGGGGATGCGGCGCACACCGTGCCGCCGACCGGCGCGAAGGGAATGAATCTCGCGATCGCCGACGTCTACGCACTGGCGAAGGCAATGGACGGTTTCTTCACCTCGTCCGACCGAAAGATGCTGGACGGGTACACCGAAACGGTGTTGCCGCGTGTGTGGCGGACGCAGCACTTCTCGTGGTGGATGTCGTCGATGCTCCATCGCTTGCCAGACGACAGCGGTTTCGGGCATCGCCGACAGTTGGCCGAGTTGGACATGGTCACGCGTTCCGTGGCGGGACGAACGCTGATCGCCGAGAACTACGTCGGAACTCCCTTGCATCAGTAGGCCGATTCGCAGGTTGCACGGTGCGAAATCAGGGGGAGTGGGGTGCCAGGTGTCACCAGGACCCCGAAGTTCTTGGTATGTGTCCGCCTGGCGGGAAGCCGCCGAGCCGAAGTAGCGGGAGCTTTGTAACCTCGAACACGTCCTTGTCCAACCGAGGGTGGCTGATGCTTCGACCGCACTGCGGGGGGAGTTGTCGTATGACTGGGCGTTGCAAGAAGTGACTGTTCAGGATCCACTGTCTCCCAAGCCGATCGGTGCGAACCGACTTCGAGCTCATCGAGGCACTTCAGTCGCTCCGGTCAACTGAACAGAGGGATCTTCCGATGAAGTTCAGCCTCGCCGTGGCGATGATTCCCCTCTCTCAACTCGTTGCACTTGCGAAAGTGGCCGAAGAATGCGGCTTTTCTTCGATCACGATGCCCGACTCACTGTTCTTTCCCGAGCGGGGCGCTACCGGGTATCCGTATACCGCTGACGGTGTGCGGATGTGGGACGCGAAGACACCATTTGTAGACCCCATGATTGCCGCGGCCTTCATGGGGCCCGGAACGTCGAAGATTCGCTTTTATCCGCAGGTGCTCGAGCTCAGCTCACGCAATCCTCTGCTGCTGGCAAGCCAGGTGGGGTCGGTCGCGAATCTGACAGGAGGCCGCTTCGGTCTCGGGGTCGGTGTGGGCTGGGCGCCAGAGGAATTCGAGTGGTGCGGCGCTTCCCCCAAGGATCGAGGCCCGCGAGTCGACGAGATGCTCGAGGTACTGCGACTGGTTCTAGGCGGCGGCATGGTCGAACATCACGGCAAGTTCTTCGACTTCGACAGGCTGCAGATGAGCCCGGCGCCGGTCGATCCCGTCCCCATCTACATCGGAGGACATTCCGCGGCCGCATTGCGCCGTGCAGCGCGAGTGGGTGACGGTTGGACCTCGGCTACAGTCTCTTTCGCTGATCTGCAAGCTCTCATCGCGAGGATCGGCGTCCTGCGGGTCGAGTACGGGCGCGCCGAGTCCCCGTTCGAAATTCAGGCCGTCTGCGCCGATCGCTTCGGTCTCGACGGCTCCCTGGAACTGGCCGATAGCGGAGTGACGGAATCGATCGTCATTCCTTGGGCCATGTACGGCCTCGGGTTCGACTGCGACCTGGAAGCGAAGAAAGATGCGGTACGCAGGTTCTCCGAGGAAGTCATCTGCAAATTCTGAAATTCACGTAGCGCACCCGTGCTGCAATGACCCGTGTGCGGGGATCAATCCGTATGCGGGCGTTGCGGCTCCAACATCCGTTCGCGCAGACTGTCGTAGATAGGTGCCGACCCTGCCGACGTGGTGACGAATACCGCTGCCGCAGTGGCAGCGAGCATCGGGACCAGCGTCGACGTCACCGCGGTCATTTCGACCACGATCACGATGCCGGTGAACGGTGCGCGTACTACGGCGCCGAAGAAGGCCGCCATACCGACGGTGGCCATGGTGACCGTGAGCCCGGCGTCCACTCCGGGCACGAAGCTCGACAGTCCGGTGAAGATCGACCCCCAGAGCGCGCCGAGAGCGAGTAAGGGAGCGAACAGTCCGCCGGGAGTTCCAGCGGCATACGAGAGCGGGCCGGTGAAGAACCGAACCACCAAGTACAGCAGCAGGATCGGCAGTACGAAGGTCCTTCCGCCGACGATCATCTGTGCAAGAACGTCGCCGCCCCCACTGGCCAACGGGTCGAGGAACAGCGTCAGGCCGATGACGGCGCCGATCGTTGCGCCGATGACAGTCGGTGGGATCTTGTCGAGCCGTGCCACGATGTCGAGTAGTCCTAGAATCAGGCGGTTGTACGCAATACCCAGTAGCCCCGTGAGGATTCCGAAGACGACGAACAGTGGCAAGAATGCGAGTTGCGGTGTCGGGACGGTGCCGACCTCGAAATCGGGTTGATCACCGATGACGATCCGTGCACAGCCCACTGCCACTGAAACACCGAAAAGCGTTGGCAGCACGGTGCGCAGCCGGAACGAGTGCGTCACCTCCTCGCAGACGAACAGTGCCCCCGCGATCGGCGCGTTGAATGCGACAGCGAGACCTGCTCCGGCCGCGGATGTTTGCAGCATGGCGACGTCGGGTTCGGTGAGGCGGGCTCGCCGTCCCGCTTCTGCTCCGATCGCCGCACCCATGTGTACGGTGGGGCCTTCACGACCGAGAACCAGACCGGAGCCGATCGCCAAGAGGCCGCCGATGAATCTGGCGGGCACGAGATTGATTCCCGGCGGTTTCGCTTCACCGCGGGACACCGCCTCGACGTGCTGGATGCCGCTTCCCTTTGCGAGGGGCACTCGTCTGACGATCAGTACGGCAAGTACGGTGCACAGGGCCACCAGGAGGACCGGCACGAGCCACCCGACGTAAGGAACGTGATGCGCCCAGTTCACGATCGCCTGACGAAGTTCGTCGGCCCTGATCAGACACCAACGGAACGCGCCGCCGACAAATCCGACCCCGACGCCGGCGACCGCAGCGAGTAGACACAGCAAACCCAGTCCGCGGTTGGAGTCACGCGGTTCGGTGCCGCCATCGTCCTCGGTCATCGTGATCAGCCCTACCTGATGGTCACAACTCGCGACAGGTGAATTGAGCTTCCTCACCTTGGACGGTAACCCATCGCGCTACCCGCAGGGTCGGATCGAGGTTGTGCAGCCTGGTCACAATTCGACAAGCAGGCTGATTCCGAGAACCGCCATCATCACGGCGATCAGAGCATCGAGAACCCGCCAGGCGTTGGGTTTCGCAAAAAGCGGCGTCAGCAGACGTGCGCCGTAACCGAGGGCGCCGAACCAGACCACACTTGCCGTGATGGCACCGGCGGCAAACCACCAACGTCCGATCTCGCCGCGACCGTTGGCGATGGAACCCATGAGCACCACGGTGTCGAGGTACACGTGTGGATTGAGCCAGGTGAGAGCCAATGCCATCGTGACGGCGGCAAGCCTCGACCCGTTGCCATGTCGATCCGGCGCCAACGTCTGGGGGTGAAGTGCCCGCTTGGCGGCGAAGAGCGCATAGCTGAGGAGGAAAACGGCGCCGGCGATACGAACGAACGTGATCATCGACGGTGCGTGTTCGAGGAGGGTCCCGATTCCGCTGACGCCCGCGAGGATCAGAATTGCGTCTGACAACGCGCACACTGCGACGATCGGGAGTACGTGTGATCGCGTCAGGCCTTGACGAAGAACAAACGCATTCTGGGCGCCGATTGCGACGATCAAAGACAGTCCGACCCCGAAACCGACGAGGGCCGACGCAGGGTCGTTGGTGCTGAGCATGTCGTCGAGCCTGCCGCTCGGATTTCAGTCAGTCCAGCTAATGATTCTTAGGATGCATCAGAGTAGCTTCAGATTATGTTGGATTTCGAGCAACTGAGGGCATTGCACGCCGCGGTCGACGAGGGAACCTTCGAGGCGGCGGCGCGGAAGTTACACATCACGCCTTCGGCGGTCAGCCAACGAATCAAAGGTCTCGAGACCTCGGTTGGCCGGATCCTGGTGCAGCGCACCAAACCCATCCGGGTCACCGATTCGGGGAGAGAAGTCCTGCGTCTTGCCCGTCAGATAGACGCACTGTCGCGTGACACCGTGCGAGAACTCGGCCTTGAAAATGGTTCAGGGATGTTTGCACGCGTCTCGATCGCGGTCAATGCCGATTCGCTGTCCACCTGGGTTCTCGGGGCCCTCGCGGAGTTCACGCAAGAAGTCAGTTTCGATTTTCATCTCGACGATCAAGACCACACCACTGAACTACTGCGCGACGGTTCGGTCATGGCTGCCGTCACCTCTGTTGCGTCACCGATTCAAGGGTGTACCTCCAGCCGTTTGGGCATCATGCGGTATCGGCCGATGGCGAGTGCGGAGTTCTGCCGTCGTTGGTTCGCAGACGGTGTCACGGCCGAATCCCTTTCGGAGGCGCCGCTGGTTGTGTTCAATCGCAAGGATCTACTGCAGGATCGCTACCTCGATCAAAAGGTCGGCCACCCCGCCGATCCGCCCCGTCATCTTGTTCCTTCATCGGCAGACTTCGCGGACGCCGTCAGGCGGGGATACGGCTGGGGATTGATACCGGACCTGCAGCGCGGCGACGACGATCGCTCCGGCGTGCTGATCGGATTCGATCCGGACTTCGTGGACGACGTTCCGCTGTACTGGCAGCAGTGGAAACTGTCGTCACCTGTCTTGCGCCGGATCTCCGAGGTGGTGACCAGACGCGCCCACGAGGTGTTGCATCAGCCGTCGAGCTGATGTGCACCGCACGGGCGGTGTTGTGCTCAGGCGCTGTTGTGCTCAGGGAACAAAGAACCTGGACAAGTTGATCCCCTGGGACCGTTTCTTCGGCCGCAGGACGCCGATAGTGTTTTGAGTCACACACGAATGAAAGGTGCTGACTCTCGTGGCGAACATCGGATATCTGGCTTGGGATCTTGCAGAGAAGTACGGGCAGAAGCCGTGCTTGCGGGACGACCACGTCGAACTCACGTATGAAGAGTTCGCAGATCGCACGGAAGCTGTTGCCGCGCAATTGGCCGGACTCGGAATCGGCCTCGGTGACGTGGTGGCGATCATGCTGCCCAATCGCGTCGAGTTGCTGATCGCGATCATGGCTGCCTGGCGCATCGGTGCTGCCGCTACACCCATCAATCCGATGTTCACCGCGAACGAAGCGGACTACCAGATCGCGGACTCCGGGGCCGAGTTGGTCATCACCGCCACTGCCGACGCACCCTCGGGCGGCCGCGCAGTGTTGGCTGTCGAGGATCTGGCGACAGTGCCGCCGACCGATCCCCGACCCGGAATCGATGTTGCAGCAGACGATCTGGCGTTGCTCATCTACACCAGCGGCTCCACCGGACGGCCCAAGGGAGTGATGCTGACTCATGCCAACCTGCAGTTCATGGCTTCGTCGATGGGCAAGAACATCGGTGTTACCGGCGCGGATCACTGCCTGCTGATTCTGCCGCTGTTCCATGTCAACGCGATCTGCGTCAGCGTCTTGACGCCCTTACTTGTCGGCGGACAGGTGAGTGTCACCGGGAAGTTCTCGGTTTCGAGATTCTTCGACGACGTCGCGCGGCTTCGCCCCACGTATTTCTCGGCGGTGCCGGCAATCTACGCGATGCTGACCTCACAGCCGGAAGACCCTTCGATCGACACGTCGTCCTTGAGGTTTGCCGTGTGCGGTGCGGCGCCGATCAGCAAGGAACTCCTCGAACGCGCTGAGCAGCGTTTCGGTTTCGTGATCGTGGAAGGTTACGGACTCACCGAGGGGACCTGTGCGTCGGCCTGCAATCCTGTGGACGGCGTGCGCAAACTCGGTACGGTCGGCCCGGCGTTGCCCGGCCAGCAGATTTCCATTCTTGCCGAGGACGGAACCTTTGCGCCCGCCGGGACTGCCGGAGAGGTGGTCATCAAGGGTGGCAACGTGATGCGTGGCTATCTGGGTAAGCCGGAGGAAACTGCGAAGACCGTCAAGGATGGTTGGTTGCATACCGGTGACGTCGGAGTCCTCGACGAGGACGGCTACCTGACCCTGGTCGATCGCATCAAGGACATGATCATCCGTGGGGGAGAGAACATCTACCCCAAGGAGATCGAAAATTCGCTCGCTACACATCCTTCCGTGCTCGAGGCAGCCGTCATCGGCGCTCCGCACCAGGTCTACGGAGAGGTGCCAGTTGCCTATGTCGTTGCCTACCCCGATGCACCCGTCACCGAAGACGAACTGCTCGAACATGTCACGGCCTTGCTCACCCGAGTAAAGGTGCCAGTGGCGATCTACGTCGTCGATGCGCTTCCCCGAAACCCGGTGGGCAAGATCGACAAACCTGGAATGAGACGAGCTTTGAGCGCAACTCCCGCTCACTAGTCACTTCCCCGTAATACCAGCACAGCTCGACGACGTCCGTCGAGTCGATCCGTCATGCCCACATTCCGTATTTCAGGAGCACATCATGGGATTCAAAGAAGGAAACTTCCCTCCCGTCGATCCGGCAACGTTCATGGACAAGCCGTTTCTCGAGCGTCTGCGTGACATGTCCACGCACTGGGTGGATTACGGCTTCGGTACGCCGAAGATGGTCCACACCGTCTACATCATGAAACTGTTGTTCCTCTACCTGGCAGCTGGAACAGCCGTTGCCACTTTGACTTCCGGCCTCTCGTGGTTCGACATCGGATCGTGGTGGAACCAGCCGATCGTCTACCAGAAACTCATCATCTGGACGATGATGCTCGAGATGCTGGGCTTGGCAGGATCCTGGGGACCGCTCGCCGGCCACTTCAAGCCGATGACCGGTGGAGTTCTCTACTGGCTCCGCCCCGGCACGATTCGTCTGCCACCGTGGCCGGGCAAAGTGCCGCTCACCTCGGGTGACACCCGCACGGTGTTCGACGTCTTCATCTATGCCGCCGCAGTCGCCAATCTCCTTGTTGCCGCTGTTCTCCCCGGTGTTCACACCACAGGAATCGATTCGGCAATCGCTGACAATGCCGGACTGGTGCGCCCGACGGTCTTGTACTCCTTCCTGGTACTCATGGTGATTCTCGGGTTGCGGGACAAGGTGCCCTTCATCGCTGCCCGTAGTGAGCAGTACCTGCCGGCGATCTTCTTCTTCACATTCCTGCCGTTCGTCGACATGATCCTGGCGCTCAAACTGCTGATCGTCATGGTGTGGATCGGTGCCGGTGTCTCGAAGTTCGGTCGCCATTTCTCGCTGGTGGTTCCTCCGATGCTCAGCAATACCCCGTGGATCCCGTCGAAGAAGATCAAGCGCGCCCACTACCGGAATTTCCCGGAGGATCTGCGGCCTTCACACCTGGGCGGCGGCGTCGCACACGTGGCCGGAACGATGGTCGAAATCGTCACCCCGTTGATACTGCTGTTCTCGACGAACAAGACCCTCACGATCCTCGCCGTGATCCTCATGGTCGGATTCCATCTGTTCATCGCGTCGACCTTCCCGCTTGCCGTCCCACTCGAATGGAATCTTCTGTTCGCCTACGCCTCGGTCTTCCTGTTCCTGGGATTCCCGGCATGGGACGGCTACGGACTCGGCGCCATGTCCTCACCGTGGATTACCGCGGGAATTGTTGCAGCCCTTGCCTTCTTCCCCATTCTCGGAAACCTTCGACCCGATCTGGTGTCCTTCCTGCCGTCGATGCGTCAGTACGCCGGCAACTGGGCATCCGCGACGTGGGCATTCGCGCCGGGCGCTGAAGCCAAGATCGACCAGTTCATCAAGCGTCCGTCGCCGGATACGCGCAATCAGTTGATGACGATGTACCCCGAAGATGTGTCCGATGTCGTTCTGCATCAGCTGTTGGGCTGGCGTTCCATGCACAGCCAGGGGCGTGCGCTGTTCTCTCTGATGATCAGGCACCTCGGCGACGACATCAACACGTACTCACTGCGGGAAGCAGAGTTCATGTGCAACTCCATCGTCGCCTTCAACTTCGGTGACGGGCACCTGCACGACGCGAAGTTGATCGCAGCCATTCAGCGTCGCTGCAATTTCGCACCCGGTGAGTTCCTGGTGACCTGGATCGAATCGCAGCCCATCCACAAGGGAACGCAGGAGTACCAGGTGATCGATGCCGCTCTCGGTGTCATCGAACGAGGTACTTTCAAGGTCGCCGACGCAGTCGCCGAACAGCCGTGGTTGCCGAACGGGCCCATTCCGTTCGACGTTCAGTGGACACTGGACGTACGGGCCGACCGCGCGGCAACGGATCCGCAGGTTGTCTCCGAACCGAAGATGCGTACGAGGGTCAGCGGTAGCGAGCAAGAGGTGAGTAAGTGACAAAGGCCGTAGTCGTCGGCAGCGGGCCCAATGGGCTCGCTGCCGCGGTACACCTCGCACGTAGCGGTGTGGACGTGCAGGTGCTCGAGGCTGCCGACCAGATCGGCGGAGGCACCCGCTCCGGTCCGATCGACGTGCCGGGGTTGATCCATGATCACTGCTCGGCGTTTCACCCGATGGGTATCGGCTCGCCGTACCTGTCCAAGCTGGACCTCGAGCGATACGGGCTGATCTGGAGATGGGCAGAGGTGGACTGCGCGCATCCGCTCGACAACGGGGACGCCGGGGTTCTGTACCGCTCTCTGGAGCAGACGGCTGCGGGACTCGGCGCTGACGGGCCTCGATGGCAACGCATGTTCGCTGACTTGTCGACCGGGTTCGATGCGCTGGCGTCCGACCTGATGCGCCCGATCGTCAATGTTCCGCACCATCCGCTGCGGCTCGCAGCTTTCGGTCCGCGAGCGCTGCTTCCGGCAACGGTGACCGCCAAACTGTGGAAGACGGACAAGGGGAAGGCGCTGTTCGGCGGGGTTGCCGCACACGCCTTCTATCCACTCAACCGTCCGGCCACCTCGGCGGTGGGATTGATGATCACTGCTGCTGGTCACCGCTACGGTTGGCCGGTTGCCGAGGGAGGTTCGCGGTCGATCACCGACGCGATGGCTGCGATGCTCCTCGATCACGGCGGCAAGATCGACACCGGCGTTCGGGTTCGTACGGCCTCCGAGATTCCGGACGCCGATGTTGTTCTGCTGGATGTCAATCCGGGGGGTGCGCTCGAAATTCTGGGCGATCGACTCCCTGGCCGAGTGGCGAGGGCCTATCGAAAGTTCAAGCAGGCTCCCGGAGCATTCAAGGTCGATTTTGCGATCGAAGGTCATGTGCCGTGGACCAATCCGGACTGTGCTCGGGCCGGAACTGTCCATCTGGCAGGTGGTTTCGACGAAATCGTGGCCGCTGAGCGTGAGACGAATTCAGGCCGCATGCCGGACCGACCGTTCGTGCTGCTAGGTCAGCAATACCTGGCTGATCCCACCCGATCTGCCGGGAACATTCATCCGCTGTATGCCTATGCGCACGTGCCTCACGGTTACGCCGGCGACGCTACGGAGGCGATCATCCGTCAGATCGAGAGGTTTGCGCCAGGATTCCGGGAGCAGATCGTCGCGACGTCGAGCAGTGGTACAGCTGACCTGGCAGAGGACAATCCGAATCAGGTAGGCGGCGACATCATCGGAGGTGCCAACACCGAACTGCAGGTTGTCTTGCGTCCTCGCGTCGCAGTCGATCCGTACAGCACGGGGATCGCGGGCACTTACCTGTGCTCGGCCTCGACCCCGCCGGGTGCCGGAGCACATGGAATGTGCGGGTACAACGCAGCCGAATCGGCTCTGAAGTACCTGCGACGAAAGGGTGCGGAAGTTCTGTGAGTAGTCCATCGCACAAGGAGCGAGGCGCCGGTGCGATGCGGCGCCTCGCCCGAGTGCCTGCAGCCGCGGAGCCGGAAGTGCTTGCGGTGGTTGCCGAGTTGGCGCGACGACTCGACGAGCGCAGCGCCGACATCGCGCGTGAGATGGCCTTCATGATGGCTCACGAAATCGACCAATTGGATGCAGACGCCAAATTGCTCGAAATGCTCGAGGCCAGCGTGCAGGGAAACATCACGACGATCATCCACGTATTGGCCAACGACATTCCGATCGATCATCTCCAACCCACCACTGCTGCAGTGGAATACGCTCTGCGTCTGGCGCAGCGGGATGTCCCGTCCAACTCCCTTGTCCGGGCCTATCACATGGGCCAAGGCGATCTGATGCGGATCTGTCACGACGAGATCAGCACACTGGATATTCCGGCGCGACTCACTTTGGCTGTCCTGAAACACACTTCGGACGTGGTCTACAGCTACATCGACTGGATCACGCTCTACGTCTTCGACGCGTACGAGCGGGAACGCAGTCGATGGATGGCAGCGCAGGGAAACCTCCATTCGGCCGCAATCCACGCCCTCCTGTCGGGCGCCAACGCAGATACCGCTGCTTTCGAAGCGGAGACCGGGTACCGCCTCGGTCAGAACCACGTCGCCCTGGTGGTCTGGTCGACGTGGGATGCCGACGTCATGGGCATCAATACGCTGGACCGACTCGTACGTGATCTCGGCGCAGCGGCGGGAGCGGACAAGCCGCCGATCATCACCGCCATCGATCGGCGCACGGTGTGGGCGTGGCTGCCGTTCGGTCGCCGGGTGCCTGCGCCGGATCCGGAGGTTCTCGCGGCGGCAGTGCCGTTGGACGGCGGGGCGCGGGTGGCAATCGGACTGCCGGGGTCAGGGGTCGACGGTTTCAAACGGTCCCACGAACAGGCAACCGCCGCCTATTCGGTTGCTGCCGTCCCGGATACACCGCAGCGACCTGTGGTGAGCTTCGGAGACCGCGGCGTCGCTGTGGTTTCACTTCTGTCCGAGAACATCGATTCGACGAAGTCATGGGTCTGGGAGGTGCTTGGCCCGTTGGCGGAAGATACGCCCTCTGCTGCATCCTTGCGGACGACGTTGAGTGTGTACTTTGCACATGGTGAAAGTCATCTGCACACTGCCAATCACATGAATCTGCACCGGAATACGGTGAAGTATCGCATCAACAAGGCGCTCGGCGATCCAGTTGCTGCCGGCCGAGACAAGTTGGATCTTGCTCTGGCCCTGCAGGTTTGTGAGTTGTTGAGTAGATCGGTCTTGCGCCCGGCCAAATCGTCGTGAGTTGTGGACGCGCCACGGCCTGTGGGCTCCGTATCGGGTTTTGATGTCCGATGCGGAGCCTGGCCGTGTTCTGTTGTCGCCAAAGAGGTTTGACCCCTCAGGTTTTGAAGGTGGTGTTCGCCGGCCTGGGTTGCTGTCCGGGGTCGATCGAGGGCGGCGGGACGAACCAGGGTTTGTTGTCGGCGCCGATTCGGATTTCCCATTTGCCGACGAACCCTGATTTCCGGTGCATCAGTCGGTGATGTGAACGGCACAGCAGGACCAGGTTGTTCATCACCGTCGGGCCGCCGTTCGCCCAGTGCCGGATATGGTGCGCATCCGTCCAGGCCGGTACACATGTGCAGCCCGGGAACGCGCAGCCCCTGTCTCGGGCGATCAACGCCACTCGCTGTTCGGGGGTGACCAATCGTTTTCCGGGTTTCGCATCGAGCGGTGCGCCGTGATCGTCGAGCAGGACGGTGGAGAGGAAGCAGTCGCAGCCGAGGAGTCTGGTCTGTGACACGGACAGTGGTCCGAGCCAGGGCATGTGCCCGACATCAAGATCGGCCAGGTCCAGAGAGTCGTCATCACCCGAATCCGAAGACTGTGCGGCACAATCCCGATGCTCCGCCAGATCCCGAGCATTGATGTGCACGTTCACATGCGGACGCTGACCACCATCGGTACCGGTTTTCGCGCAGTCCAGATACCGGCGGATCAGTTCGGTGAACCCGTCCGCGGTGCGTTTCGCCGCCGACCGGGCATCCGGCGTCCCATCCGGTGCTGGGGTCGGCATCGTCAGACTCGACAACGCCGACAGCAACATTTCACCGGTGAGGGCGTCGAAATCGCCGCGCACCACCACTCGACCGTTCAATGTCGACGCGATCCGCAGCTCATTCCGGTCGACGTCTTCGGCGGGCGGGATCTCATCGGATTCGAAGATTCGCTCCAAGGTCGCGATCACGTTCCGCACCTTCGTCGTCGTCGCCTCCACACCCGACGCAGCAGCCAACAACAAATCGATGCACTTCGGTAATGCCTCCTCCGGCATGCCTTTCGGCGGTGACTCGCAGAACGCCACGATCAACACGGCATGATCGAACGAGCAGTCCCCGCCATCGAAGCCTGCCGCCACCGCCGGAAATGGCCGCAAAGCTGCACCCAGGGCGGCGATCTTCTTCCCGTCCCGAACCTGCAGCATCGTATTCGCCGCCAACCACGCACCCACCCCGCGGCTGGCAATCACCTGATCATCCGGGCGCGTCGACAACTCGTCCACCACCGCCACTCGAACGGCTTCCAGGCGCAGAATCTCGGCACTCGCTTCGACAGCAGCAGCGCGTAACTCCGAAGCAGTCAACCGCCACAACCGTCCGCGCAACCCCACCGCAGAACCAGACACCACATCCGACAACAAGACACTCATTGAATCCCCCGATCCCCTCCCCAAATCATATTCGAATATGTGTTCGAGTCAAGGGGTCATTCACCAACGAATCGGCCTGACTCTGTGATGTCAGCGGGTTGTCATACTGTGGTCGAGTGACTTCGCCGTGGACAGCTGGGCAGGTGGCGTCGGTAGCTCCGGACGCCGCATCGCTGGCCGCTGCGCGCAAGTTGGCTGGTTCGTGGAGCCATGCCGGCAACAGGGGTCTCGCGCTCTGGGGGCTGTGTCAGGGCAGCGGCTCGAAGCCGTATCAAGCAGTGGTCGACCTGCGGGGCCCTGCATACAAGTGCTCGTGCCCCAGTCGAAAGTTTCCGTGCAAACATGCTCTGGGGCTGTTGGTGGAATGGTCGGAAGGGCGTGTGCCGTCGGCGGACGAGCCCGCCGACTTCGCGGCAGAGTGGTTGTTGCGCCGCGAGGAGAAGGCCGAGACCCGCGGCGAAAGGGCTGAGACCGGCGACGAGGCTCCCAAGAGGGCTCCCGACCCGGCGACAGCGCAGAAGCGCGCCGACCGCGTTGCGAGCGGTCTCGTCGAATTGGACCTGTGGATCACCGATCAGATTCGCAGTGGTCTGGCAGCGATGGACACATCCTGGGCGGGCTTCGACGCAGTAGCTGCTCGAATGGTGGATGCTCAGGCGCCTGGTGTCGCAGGCACACTTCGAGCCTTGGCGGGCACCGTTGCGTCTACCGAGAACTGGCCCGAGAAAGTCCTCGACGAGTTGGCTCGGTTGCACCTGCTGGTTGCTGCGCATCAGAAGCTGTCCGAGTTGCCGGAAGATCTTGCCTATTCGGTGAAAGCACACGTCGGCTATCCGGTCTCAACCGAGAGTGTGATGGAATCGATTCCGGTGAAAGAGAACTGGATGATTCTCGGTTCCGGGATCACCGAGGAGAAGCGACTGTTCACCCGAACGGTGTGGATGCTCGGCAGGAATTCGAAGCGGTGGGCCATGCTGCTCGACTTCTCCCACGGGTCGGCCAATTTTGCCACCGAAACGCCGCCAGTCGGGTTTCTGCTCAACGCCGATGTTCATTTCTATCCTGGTGCCGCGGCATTGCGGGCGCGGATAGGGGTCACGCACGGAGAACCGGAGCCCTTCACAACCATGCCGTTCGGAAGCATCGACACTGCGTTGCAGCAGTTTACCGATGCCCTCGCCGCGGATCCATGGTTGCGCTCGTGGCCGGCAGTGATCAGTTCGGTGGTCCCGTCGTTCGTCGACGGATCATGGTTTGTCGTCGACGAATCGGGCACAGCGCTTCGGGCAGAGGGTGATTCGGATCTTCTGTGGAAGTTGCTCGGCATTTCCGGCGGTTACCCGGTCACAGTCTGCGGAACGTGGAACGCGCTGGCTCTTACTCCGATCTCGGTTTTCACGGGAGGGCAGGTGATCGTGCTGTGAGTACATTGATCTCAGCGGCGCTCCTTGGGACAGCCAGAACAGCAACAACATTCGAGGAGCTGCCGACTGAAGTGCGTGGCTACGCTCGCGAACTCGACGGCGATCCTGCCGAGATGCTTCTCGCAGGAGTAGCGTTGGAGAGGGCGTACCGCCGTGGTGGTGCGGGCTCCACCACGGCGGCGGTGCCGACACCTGCGCCAGACGATGTTCGATTCACGCTGCCGGAATCCTCATCGGCGCATCTGCTGTCGATGCTCGCGGCCAAGGCGACCTTGCTCGACGAATGGTTCGCAGTCGCGTTGGAGCACAATTACCGTGCGCCTGATCATCTGGTCGCCGAGTTGCTTTCTTTCGCACGTGCAAGTGAAGCTCACCGGGAGAGCATCCTGCAGATTGTCGGCGAGCGTGGTCGATGGCTTGCCGCGCAAAACCCCGAGTGGAGCAAACTCGTCCGAACCAGGGATGCCAACCCGGACGTGTGGCGTCACGGAAGTTCGTCGCAGCGCACACAGTGGCTGATAGACACTCGTCGAACAGATCCCGCGCTGGCGCTGGCCGAACTCCGAAAGTCCTGGGGCACCGAGCGGGGCGAACAGAAGGCTGCCTTCGTCGCGGCGCTGGCAAACGGACTGAGTGCGGATGATCAACCATTGTTGGAGGAAGCCCTCGACGACCGTCGCAAGGACGTGCGACGCGCGGCAGTGGAAGTACTCGGACAACTCCCCGAATCGGAGTTCGGGGAGAGAATGGCTGCTCGGGTTCGGAAATGGGTGCGGGTGGAACGGAAACTCGTTCGGTCCACGCTCGTCATCGTCCCGCCTGAGGAAGTCGATTCAGCGGCGAGGCGAGACGGCATCGAAGACCGGCCGAATCCACACACCGACTATCGTGCCGAGTATGTGCGTCAGGCGATCAGTTCTGCGCCGTTGTCTCTGTGGAACAACATGATCGGTGGACCAGGCAAGGCCTTGGGGATGAGCGTTGACGAAGGCTGGGAGCCGATCTTTCACGACGCGTGGTCCACCGCCGCGGTCGCGCAGAACAATACGGAATGGGCGCTGGAACTCTTTCGTATGCGCGGCACCGCCACCGATCGACGCGTGCTCCCGTTGGTGCCGGCCAAGGCGCTGGCTGATCTGTTGAGGTCCGGAAACGGCGACGCCAATGTTCTGCACCCCGGCCGGGCAGCGATCTACGACGCTCTGCGAGGTCCATGGCCCGAGGACATCACCCGGGCAGTGGTGGCCCAGTGGGAACGAGTTGCGGCCAGACGTGCCGACGGAGGCGCCAAGGCCGGCGAATTCTCACGCTACAAGTACGTCGCATCGCTGCGCCTGGCCGAGACTCGATTTCCTTACAGCGCAGTAACTTTGCTGGAGCGTGCTGCGGAACGTGCACGTGACCCGGACTGGCGGCAGACCTTCGCCAGAACTGCCAGTGCCATCACCCACCGCAAGACTCTGCTCGAGGAGCTCAAGTGACTGACAGCGTAACCGTGCCCACCACGGAACCGGAAAAGCTCGCGCAACCGGCAAAGCTGATGCGGCCCCACGCAGAGCAGGAGTACGCGCTCGAACTCGAAGCACTGGCCGCGCAGGACACCCGTCCGCGTCCACCGTCGTGGAACTTGTCGCCCTGGGCCGTGGTGACGTATCTGTTGGGTGGCACTCTCGACGACGGAACAGTCATTTCACCGAAGTACGTCGGTCCACGACGGTTGATGGAAGTGGCCGTCGCAACTCTTGCCACCGACCGGGCGCTACTGCTGTTGGGGGTTCCCGGTACGGCCAAGACCTGGGTCTCCGAACACCTTTCGGCCGCAATCTCGGGTGCGTCGACGCTCCTGGTTCAAGGCACGTCGGGCACGCCCGAGGAAGCTATCCGCTACGGCTGGAACTACGCACGTCTTCTCTCCGAGGGGCCGACCGCCGGTGCGCTTGTGCCTTCTCCCGTGATGACGGCGATGGAAACCGGGAAGATCGCCCGCGTCGAAGAGTTGACGCGTATCCCGGCCGACGTGCAGGACGCTCTCATCACCATTCTCTCCGAGAAGACGTTGCCGGTGCCGGAACTGGGCATCGAGGTGCAGGCAGCCAAGGGCTTCAATCTGATCGCTACCGCCAACGATCGCGATCGCGGTGTCAACGATCTGTCGTCCGCACTGCGTCGACGGTTCAATACCGTAGTCCTCCCGTTGCCGGCCAGCGAGGAAGACGAGGTGGCCATCGTGGCACGTCGAGTCGAACAGCTGGGCGCAGCACTGGAATTGCCGACAACCCCCGCTGCAGCCGAGGAAATTCGCCGGGTCGTCACCGTGTTCCGGGAACTGCGATCAGGCGCGACCACCGACGGCCGCACCAAGTTGAAGTCCCCGTCCGGAACTCTGTCGACGGCGGAGGCGATCTCGGTGGTCACCAACGGTTTGGCGTTGTCTGCGCATTTCGGGGACGGCGTACTGCGGGCATCCGACGTCGCTGCCGGAATCCTGGGTTCGGTGATCAAGGATCCGGTCGCAGACAAGGTGGTGTGGAACGAGTACCTCGAGGCAGTAGTGCGTGAACGCGGCGAGTGGTCCGACTTCTACCGGGCGTGCCGCGAGGTCACCGGGTGACCATCGTGATTCCGGACCTGCGTGTCCGGGTCTTCGGTATCCGTCACCACGGCCCGGGATCTGCTCGTTCGGTTCGGCAGGGTCTGGAGGAGTTCTCGCCTGACGTCGTCCTGATCGAAGGGCCTTCGGACGCAGACCCGTTGGTGATGCTGGCGGCGTCGGAATCGATTAAACCGCCGATTGCGTTGCTCGCGTACGCCACTGGCGAGCCGTCGAAGGCGGCCTTCTGGCCGTTTGCGGTGTTCTCACCCGAATGGCAAGCGCTGCAGTGGGCTGCGAAGAACGGTGTGCAGGCACGGTTCTGCGATCTGCCCGCCTTCAACGTGTTGGCGGATCAGGGGATTCGTACTGTCCGCGAGGGCGATCCTCTGTCGGAACTGGCCGCGGCCGCGGGTTTCGACGACACCGAACGCTGGTGGGATTCGGTGATCGAATCGAGCTCGGGCGCAGATTCTTTCGATGCGATCACCGAGGCGATGGAGGCGCTGCGTGAGACAGTGCCGATCGACGAGGAGACAGCGCATCGCGAAGCGTATATGCGTCAGGTGCTGCGAAAGACATTGAAAGATGGCGCTGAGCGGGTAGCGGTCGTCTGCGGAGCCTGGCACGCGCCGGCGTTGGTCGGAGCCTTGGGGCCGGCGGCACCCGATGCTCGCATCCTCAAAGGAATGTCCAAGGTCAAGACCTCGCTGACGTGGGTTCCCTGGACTCACTCACGTCTGGCATCGGCATCGGGTTACGGCGCCGGAATTACCTCGCCGGGCTGGTATCACCACCTGTTCACCGCGAACGACAAGACGATCACGCGGTGGCTCACCAAAGTTGCGCGGGTGCTCAGGGACGAGGACCTTCCGATCTCGAGTGCTCACGTCATCGAAGCTGTCCGGTTGGCAGATACGTTGGCGGCACTGCGTTCTCGACCCTTGGCGGGATTGTCGGAGGTCACCGAGGCAACGAGGTCGGTGATGTGCGACGGGAACGACGTTCTTCTGGATCTGATCACGCGAAGATTGGTTGTGGGCGAAGCGCTGGGCGCGGTGCCCGAAGAAACTCCGACGGTTCCGCTCGAAGCAGACCTGCGAGCACGTTCAAAGACTTTGCGGCTCAAACAACAAGCGGGAGCAAAGACTCTCGATCTGGACCTGCGACGCGACATCGACGTCGAGCGTTCCCAGTTTCTGCACCGACTGGGGATCCTCGAGATCGATTGGGGAACCCCGGCCGACAGTGAGGTCCGTTCCACCGGAACGTTCCGGGAGACTTGGGCGCTGCAATGGAAGCCCGAATTCTCGGTCTCGGTGATCGAGGCGTCGCTGTGGGGCACGACGGTGGTTGCAGCGGCAACATCACGTGTCGTCTCGAAGATCAACGAGCCGGACATCTCTCTCGCGTCACTGATCGGACTACTGGAGAACTCGCTCCTGGCGAACCTGCCGGCAGCGTTGTCCGCTGTGCTGGAAAGTGTGAAAACGGTTGCGGCACTGGATCATGACGTGTCGCACCTGATGGCGGCGCTGCCCACGCTGACGCGAACGCTGCGGTACGGCGATGTGCGCGGAACCGACGTGTCGGCATTGGTCGACGTCGCCGACAGCCTGTTGATCCGCATTTGCACCGGCCTCGCAGTCGCCGTCACAGGCCTGGACGATCCCAGTGCCGAGGAGTTTCGCGAACACCTCGACAAGGTTCACTCGGCAGTCATGGTTCGTGACGATCGCGATGCGAGCGCACGGTGGCTGCAGGCCATGGCCGGCGTGATCGACCGTGACGACGTCAACGGATTACTCGTCGGCCGGATGGTGCGGCTACTGCGCGACAGCGGTTCGATCACGGAAACCGCTGCAGCCCAGCGCTTGTCTCGGGCCCTGTCCGTGGGAAGCACGCCGACCGCCAAAGCCGGGTGGGTCGACGGGTTTCTCGGTGGAGGAGGGCTTGTGCTCGTTCACGATCGAGCGTTGCTCACGCTGATCGACACGTGGGTTCGCCAACTTCGTGAGCAGGACTTCATCGACACGCTTCCACTGCTTCGACGTACGTTCGGAGCGTTCGAGGCGGGGGAGCGTCGAGCGATCGGTCAGGCGGTCAGAGGCGGCCGACGCGTCGAAACGACAGTGGAGACCGATGCTCGACGCGGCAGAGCGGCAATGGCGGTCGTTGCGGACATCTTGGGGGTGGGCGCATGAGCGACGACGATCAGCGCCTTCGACGCTGGAGACTGATGCTCGGGGAATCCGCCGAAGAATCGACGGGTGGGCTGGGCCAACCGGGCGAGCGTCGAATGGATGCAGCTCTTGCCGCACTCTACGATTCGTCCGGCCCGACCAAGGGGCGACGCCGCTCAGCCGGATTGGGGGCGTCGGCTCCGTCCGTCGCCAGATGGCTCGGCGATATCCGGACGTACTTTCCCGGCACGGTGGTGCAGGTGATGCAGAAGGACGCGATCGACCGACTGGGTTTGGCGCAGTTGCTGCTCGAACCGGAACTGCTCGATGCCGTCGAGCCCGATGTGCATCTGGTCGGGACGCTGCTGAGCCTCAACCAGGTCATGCCGGAGGCCAGCAAGGCAACTGCTCGAATGGTCGTCGGCAAGGTGGTTCGGGAAGTCGAAGAGCGAATCGCGCAAAAAACGAAGGCCGCAGTGACCGGGGCACTCAATCGTTCGGCCAGAACGTCGAATCCGAAGTTGCGTGACATCGACTGGGACCGAACCATCCGAGCAAATCTGTCGCACTACCTTCCGGAGTATCGAACCGTCGTCCCCGAGCGGCTCGTCGGATACGGCCGCAAGTCGAAATCCGTGCAGCGCGACGTAGTCCTGGCGATCGACCAATCGGGTTCGATGGCGTCCAGCGTCGTCTACGCATCCGTGTTCGGCGCGGTGTTGGCGTCGATGCAGGCGCTGAAGACTTCGCTCGTGGTTTTCGACACTGCCGTCGTCGACCTGACGGACAAACTGTCCGACCCAGTCGACGTCCTTTTCGGGACCCAACTTGGTGGGGGCACGGACATCACCCGCGCAATCGCGTACAGCCAGTCGCTGATCTCGCGTCCTGCCGAGTCGATGTTCGTTCTGATCTCGGACCTCTACGAGGGCGGTATTCGCAACGAGATGTTGCGCCGGATGGCCGCCATGAAGAACTCCGGCGTTCAAGTCGTGGTTCTACTGGCACTCTCGGACGACGGGGCACCGTCGTTCGATCACGACAATGCAGCGTCGCTGAGTGCCCTCGGGATTCCCGCGTTTGCGTGCACGCCGGACAAGTTTCCGGAACTGCTGGCGGTGGCTCTGGAACGCGGGGACGTGTCGGCTTGGGCGGATCAGCTCAGCCTCGAACAGCACTGACCGGTCTGCTTCGAGAACCTGAACACCGGGTACACCCGCACGATGGGTGACGGACAGGTTGCTGGTTCGACGACGCAGGCGGGTTCAGGACTGGTTCTCACGGTGTTGGCATCCAGCCAATTCCTGATGACGTTGGACAGTTCGGTCATGAACGTTTCGATGGCAACCGTCGCCGAGGACGTCGGCACGAGCATCACCGGCATTCAAACCGCGATCACGCTGTACACCCTGGTCATGGCGACGCTGATGATCACGGGCAGCAAGCTGGGGTCGATGATGGGTCGTCGCCGGGCCTTCGCGCTCGGCTTGATCATCTACGGCGCAGGTTCTCTGACAACGGCGCTCGCTCCCAATCTTGCGGTCCTGCTGATCGGATGGTCGTTCCTCGAAGGCGTCGGTGCGGCACTCATCATGCCCGCGATCGTCGCGCTCGTCGCCACCAACTTTCCGGCTCAGAAGCGCCCGGCTGCCTACGGTCTGGTCGCTGCCGCCGGCGCGATGGCCGTGGCGGTCGGGCCGCTGATCGGCGGCGCCGCGACGACATTTGCGTCATGGCGTTACGTGTTCGTCGGCGAAGTCGTGATCGTTGTCCTGATCTTGCTGGTGCTCAGCAAGGTGGTCGACGTCCCACCGTCGAAGTCGCGCCTCGACTACGTCGGATCGATCTTGTCCGTGGTGGGACTGGGCATGATCGTCTTCGGTGTACTGCGCTCGAGCGAGTGGGGTTGGGTGCAGGCCAAACCCGACGGACCGCAGTTGGTCGGGCTTTCCCCGGTGGTGTGGCTGCTGATCGCCGGGCTCCTGGTCGTGTACGGATTCCTGCGCTGGGAGGGACGCCTGGCCGCTGCGGGGAAGGAGCCGTTGCTTGATCCGGCGATGCTGCGAAACCGCGAGCTCAGTGGCGGGCTGTCGATGTTCTTCGCGCAGTTTCTGGTCCAGGCGGGCGTGTTCTTCGCGGTCCCGTTGTTCTTGTCCGTAGTTCTGGAGCTCAGTGCCCTGGAGACGGGAGTTCGCATCCTGCCGTTGTCGGCGGCGCTCGTGTTGGCTGCCATCGGTATTCCTAAGCTGCGGCCTACCGCGAACCCGCGACGCGTGGTCCGAGTCGGATTGTTGGTCATGGTCGTCGGCATTCTGATGCTCGTTGCAGGCATGGACCCCGGCGCCAATGCGGCGATCGTGATGATTCCCATGCTGTTCATGGGTTTCGGCTTGGGGTGCCTGTCTTCGCAGCTCGGAGCCGTCACGGTGTCCTCGGTCCCGGACGAGCGCAGCACCGAGGTCGGCGGGTTGCAGAACACCGCCACCAACCTCGGCGCTTCCTTGGGAACTGCCCTGATCGGATCGGTTCTCATTGCCACTCTCACGACGTCGGCGATCGCCGGAATCGAAGACAATCCGGCGGTTCCGACATCGGTGCAGCAGCAAGCGAGCACCGACATGGCCTCGGGCGTGCCGTTCCTGTCGACGACGCAACTCCGATCCGCTCTCGATGACGCCGGCGTCGCCGAGTCCACGGCGGATGCGATCGTGGACGTGAACGAAGAAGCCAGGCTGGACGCGTTGCGTGTCGCTTTTGCCGTGGCAGCGCTGCTCGCAATCGCCGCGTTGTTCCCGACCGCTCGAATCCCCCGCGTCGCGGTCGGCGACAAACGTGGTTCGAGCTAAGAATCAGCAATCGCGGATCGACCTGGAGGATCGACGGAACGACCTCTGGATATAGTGATCTGCGCACAATCGATTCGTCAGATGGCTACCGTTGTGAAGGAAACAAGCAGCGAGTCTGAAACACTGACGTTTCACCGGATAAGGGTTCGGTGGGGAGCCAGGGGAGGTTCGGATGGCCAGGCGAGCGGATTCGACGCCCGCTGATGGCGCCTGCGCAGATGTCGGGATGCCTCGCTGATGAGCCGTCCGAGTCGATTGGGCAGGCAAGATCCTGCTTCGGAGGCCGACTGCAACAGCCTGTTTCGCCGTCAGATAGACGAAGCTGCAGCCGTCGCGCCGTTCGCCAATCTTGCGTACATGGCGAGTTTGGTCGTGATTCTGACCTACACCGTCCCGCCCGGACGTCAGACGCTCAGGTGGTTGGGTGGCGCCCTCATCTTTCTCGTCCTCGCGAATTCGATCCGAGTATGGATTCCCCTTCGCTGGCGGCCGTCGAAGCACACCCCGCGCTACGACTACGTGGGTCTGCTCGTCGAAGTGATCGTGGTCGCGACCCTCGACGTCACACTTTTCGCTCTGCTCTTTCACGACATGGACGTCTTCCGCGACTTGGTTCTGATCGCGACGATGGCCGGGATCATGGGCGCCGGGACCGTGACGTTCTCGAGTCTGAGATCGGTGAGCCTGACCTGGATCTACATTCACGGCCTCGGCGTCTTCACTGTTCTCGTCGTCCACGCCGAACCCCACTTTCGCATACTTGCGATTCAGTTGTGCATCTACATGTTTGCGCTCACCGTAGGGGCGGTCTATCTGTCGGCCTCTTTCCAGAGACGTTGTCTCGCAGAGTTTCAGGCGGAATCCGAGCGTCAGACTGTGGCGTTGTTGCTCGACGGTTTCGAGGGCGGTTCCCGCGACTGGCTGTGGGAGTGCGACACCAACGGCCGGTTCTCCCACACCTCGGCACGTCTCGCCGAGGTCGCAGGTATGACGGTGGAGGAGTTGCAGCAACTCACCTTCGGACAACTCCTCACCAGACTCCAGATCGCATCGAGTCCGGAGGGGCGTGCGGCCGCGGCCCAGATGATCGACAAACTCGAATCGAGTGCTCCCTTCCGGGACACTGTCGTGCCGGTGCATGTCGACGGTAGGCGACGCTGGTGGTCTCTTTCCGGCAATCCACGGGTCCTCGAATCCGGCGTGATTCTGGGTTGGCGCGGTGTCGGTTCCGACATCACGGAGAGGTATGTCCACGAGCAGGAGATCCTTCGCCTTGCGGCCACCGACTCGTTGACCGGGTTACCGAACCGTCGTGCGTTCGGAGTGGCGCTCGAGGAAGCGATCGATTCCCGCGCGCCGGAGAAGCAGGTTCTCGTCGGGATTCTCGACCTCGACAACTTCAAATCGGTGAACGACACCCTTGGCCATCCGATCGGGGACCAATTACTTCTCGAAGTCACGAAACGCCTTCGCGACGTGATCGGTTCGGACATGTGCTCGCGGATGGGCGGTGACGAATTCGGGCTGATCGTCTGCACCTCTTCGCGCGACGATCCCGGTGTGATCTTCGATCGGTACCTGGAAGTGCTGCACGAACCATTCTTTGTCGAAGGCAATCGGATCGAAGTGCGGGCCACGATCGGTTACTCGAGCGCGCCCGAGGATTCGACGGACGCCGACGGATTGGTGATGCTGGCGGATCTCGCTCTGTACGAGGCGAAGTCGACGGGACGCAATCGAGTGGGTAAGTTCTCACCGCTGCTGCGGGCGAGGGCATCGGCGCGGGCGACGGCGTTGCACGAGCTGGACAGAGGGATCGAGGAAGGGCAGTTCGATCTCCATTACCAGCCTCAGGTCGACACTCAGACCGGTGAAGTGGTGGCCTTCGAGGCTCTTCTTCGGTGGAACCATCCCAGCCGCGGCCTCATCGGGCCCAGCCAGTTCATCTCGGTGGCGGAGGAAACCGGAATGATCATTCCCCTCGGCGCGCAGGCAATGGCGATGGCGACCGCCGCTGCTGCGGGGTGGCCGACCGGAATTGGCGTCTCGGTCAACGTTTCACCAGTGCAGTTGGTGTCGCGAGAGTTCGGTGCGATGGTGAAGAAAGCGCTGACGGATTCGGGCTTGCCTCCGCAACTGCTGCAGCTCGAAATCACCGAGACAGGTGTTGTGGACGATCGCGCGATCCGGGATCTCTACAAGCTGCGTGAGCTCGGGGTCACCGTCGCACTCGACGATTTCGGCACCGGCTATTCGTCCTTCGCCACGCTCCAGAGACTTCCAATCGACGTTCTCAAGATCGATCGCATGCTGGTCACCGACTCGGACGATCCGAAGATGTCCGTGGTGAAGTCCATTGTCGAATTGGCCGCGGCCCTCGGTATGAAATCGTTGGCCGAGGGCGTGGAGACCATCGAGCAGTTCCGCCGCGTCCAGTGGGTCGGGTGTGACCTGGTCCAGGGTTACCACATCAGCAAGGCTCTGACCGCTGAGCGCGTCGATGTGTATCTTGCCGCGACGGACACGGAAACTGGGCGCAGCGTCCACCCACTTACGTGGCTGTGAATCAGATCTGAGCCGAGCGGATCGTATTACCGCCCGCCGCCTTCGCTTGATACATCATCGAATCCGCGACATTTGTCGCCGCCAGGATTGCGGAAGCACCGCCGCTCCACGCCTTCGATTCGGCGGTCATCATCACCGCTCCGACGCTCACCGTTGTGGGGATCGCGTCGGAACAATCCGACAGCGCCGCGTTTATCCCTTCGATCAACAGGGTTGTCGATTCGGGATCGCCGGCGATGACGGCCAGGTATTCTTCCCCGCCGGTTCGAGCGATGACTCCGCGTTCGCCGAGATGTGTGCTCAATCGGTTCGCGGTTCTCCTGATGACATGATCGCCTTCGGCATGACCGTGAAGATCATTCACCGTTTTGAATTTGTCGATATCGACGACGATGAAGGCGAGAGATGAAGAATCGTCTCGGGCGCTCTCGAAGAGATCGCCGACTGCCCCTTCCAGCCCCCGACGGTTGAACAGTCCGGTGAGGGGATCCCGGTCCGAATACTGGGCATCGCGGTAGAGAGTGCGCCAAGTCAGGTGCGCAAAAATGGGAACGAGTGTGACAGCTCCGAAAAGAACGGTGCCGCGGGCCAGAAGCGTCGTGATATCGACGTCGCCTTCCATATATGCAAGAACGAAAACGGTAGTCGTGACGGTCGTCGACCAAACGACATGAGCGACAAGCCACTTTGCGCTGACAAAAAGCGTCGCAAAGGTTCCGGTGACCGCGAAGACGATGCAACCGAACGTCCCGGACGAGCGATCCGGCACCAGGAGGACGGCAGCCGCGATCCCGAGATCTGCGAATATTCCGAATGCAAGCAACCCCCGGCGTCCGGGAAACGGTTGTGTGAACCAGCATGCGGCGATTCCCACACACGTACAGATCATGAAAATCGAAAGAGCTTTGCCGGGGGTGGTCGGCGGCGTATCCGGACCGATCAATTTGTAGAAAGCGGACAGTCCGAAGATGATCGTCATCATTCCGAGCAAGGTTCGGAAGATCGGAATGATTGCCCGGCCGGATCTCTGGTGCTTTATCCACTCGTAGTCGTGTGGTTCGTTGAACCATTCGTGAAGTGTTCGCCAAGAACTGTGCCCCTCGGAGGCGATGACAGGGCTCGGCATGCTGTCCATTTTGCCTTGAATTTAGGTAAAGAGAAAATCTATGTTCGACCGCTTCCATCGGATCGGCTCTTTTCGGGGAAGAGGTTCAATTATCGAGTCGAGCGCTTACTCGATGCTTGTTTCAAGCTTTCTTCGAACTGCTGTGTGCGTTGTTCGAGGCGGTCGCGAACGATCCGACTTTTCGCGTACGAGACTTTCTCACGCCGTAAGCGGCGAGGATGACCCCCAGCGCGACCAGGCTTTGGACGAATTCCGCGCGCGTGGGTTCGTTGAGCCCCATTCCCACCAGGATCACGAGAATCAGACCAGTGACCACTATCGGCAGGCCGGGATACAACCAGACACGGAATTTCAGAATCTCGGGGCTTTCGCGTTCCCATCGGCGTCGGAGGCGTAGTTCGGATACACAGATCAGGATGTAAACGAACAAGCAGATTGCGCCCGACGAATTCACGAGGAACAAGAAAATCGTATCCGGCCAGATGTAGCCGGCCGCGATACAGAAGTACCCGGCCACGGTGCAGGCGAGTACGCCCTTCACCGGCACGCCGCGGCTGTTGGTCCGTGTCATCCAGGCCGGCGCGTCGTTGTAGACGGAGAGTGCGAAGAGCATCCGTGACGCCGTGTACAGGCCGGAATTGAGGCAGGACAGCACCGCGACCAGAACCACGAGATTGAGAATGTCGGCGGCGCCGGGAATTCCGAGCAGGTCGAGTGCGGAGATGAACGGAGAATCGCCGACGACGAACGAATCCCACGGCAGCATCGTCACGAGGAGGAAGGTGGCGACAACGAAGAAGGCGAGAATGCGGAAGACGACCGTGTTCGTGGCCCGCCTGATCGCTCCGGCAGGTTCGGCGGATTCCGCTGCGGCGATCGTGACAAGCTCGGCTCCGGTCATGGAGAAGATCACGGCGACAACGCCCACCAGTACGGGGGTGAAGCCGTTCGGCAGAAATCCTCCGTGGCCGGTCAGATTGCTGAAATCGACTTCACTGCCGGGCCAGATGCCGAAGACGAACAGACTGCCGAGCACGATGAAGCCGATGATGACGGCGACCTTGATACCCGCAAACCAGTATTCAGCCTCGCCGAAGTTGCTGACGGAGAGAAGATTGACCCCGGTCATCACCAACAGGAGTACCGCTGACATGAGCCAGAGCGGGACACCATGGATCCACCGGGAGAGCAAGGTTGCTCCGACGACGGATTCGATGCCGACGACGATCACCCAGAAATACCAGTAGAGCCAGCCAGTGGTGAAACCCGCCCAGTCGCCCAACGCCATGCGGGCGTATTCGGTGAACGATCCCGTACACGGCTTGGCCACGGCCATTTCGCCGAGCATGCGCATCACCAGGAACACGATGATGCCGCAGATCGCGCACGTGATGACTGCGCCGGGGCCGGCCTGGTTGATGATTCCGCTCAGACCGACGAAGAAACCGGCGCCGATGACGCCGCCCATGGAAAGCATGGTCAGGTGGCGCTTCTTCAAGCCTGTTTTGAGTGTCGAATGAACGCTGGCGGCTTCGGCTGTTTCGGTGCTGCTGTCGGGCATCTGGGCTCAGCTCCTATTGCATGACGCGATCAGTTCTTTCGGAGAGACGCTAAGCTCATCGTGTGATCCAGAACATGGACTTGATGTACAAATCTGAACTGGAAACTGTCAGTTCTGTCCACTGCCCATTTATCCACTGCCTTTCTGTTCAATGTCTTCGGAGGTTCCGGTAATGCCGATGACTGTCCGGCGCCTGGCGGCCACCACTTCGCTCGGCCTCGCGATCGTTGCCGGTCACGACGACGTGGATCTGTCGATCAGCTGGGCGCACGCAATCGAATTGCAGGATCCGACTCGTTGGCTCGCCGGTGGAGAGCTTGTCATGACGACGGGGCTGCACCTACCACGTTCGGCGACAAAGCAATACGAGTACGTCGAGCGCATCGCGCAGACCGGTGCGGTGGCGCTGGCGTTCGACACCGGCACCGTGCACGAAAGGGTGCCGGACGCGATCATCAGGGCCGGCGACGAACTGGGTTTTGCCGTGCTTTCCGTCGCCAAGGAGACGCCGTTCATCGCCATTTCGCGGGCCGTGATCGACGAACTGACCGCCGACCAGATACGAACGGTGCAGGCGGTGGTCGACGCGCAGGAGAAGTTGGCGCGTGCTCTGCTCGACGGGGTGCCGGCTCTGATCACTGCCCTGGGTCGAGCCGTTCACGCAGCAGTCTGTGTTCTCGATCGGGACGGCGCGGTGCTGGCTCTGACGGAAGGTGCGAGTTCGTCTCTGCCCGAACGTATCAGGGAGCGATCAGGTAAGGAGCGCAGCCGGATCGTGGTGGACGACGACGGTCACCTGGCCATTCACCGCCTTGCTGTGAGCGGCACGCTGGCCGTGGCGTCCGACGCCGCCTTGGATCAGTCCGAGCGATTGTTGGTGGGCCACACGGTGTCGCTGTTGACCATCGAGCTTGCCAAGCCGTTGCGGGTTGTCGATGCCGAACAGCGGCTGAGGTTGGCCGTTACGACGATGGTGCGCCAGGCCGGCGGTGACGTCGACGAAAGTCTGTTGCGGTACTTCGGATTCGAATCCGAAACCACGGTGGTGGCAACTGCCTTGACCGATGTCGGACCTTTGCTTGCGGCCACCGACATCACTTCAGCGGCCCTGGAAGAAGAGTCGGTGCCGTACCTGTTGGCCCCGCTGACTGACGGAACCGGTGTGTGGTTCGTCGTGAAAAGTGAAGTTGCGGAGAAGGTCACACGCAGTGTGTACGCGAGAGTGCGGGAGAATTCACGCCGGAGTATCAACGGTGGAATCGGTGGCGTCCGCCCGATGACCGGTGTAGCGGCCAGTCTGCGCGAGGCCGTCTCTGCTGCCAAAGTGGGGCAGGTCGAAGGACACACGCTTGTTCCGTTCTCGGAGCTCGGGACTTTCAGTCTCTTGTTGAGTGTGCAGTCGAGCGATGTTCTGCAGTCGATCGCGGCCGGTGGTCTCGGTGTGCTGGAAGGCTACGACGCCGAGAACGGTTCCCGTCTGGTGGACTCGATCGAAGCGTTCCTGCACCACAATGGTCAATGGGAATCCGCTGCAGTGCAATTGGGTGTTCACCGGCACACGCTGCGTAACCGCATGGACAAGGCTGCCGAGTTGATCGGCCGAGATCTCGATTCCGCCCACACTCGGTCCGAGTTGTGGATCGCACTCAAAGCCCGTGAACTGCTGCAGGCGGAATCGAATTCAGATCACGCTCGGCCGCCCCTGAGATAGACGGTGGTGGTGTGAGTGAAGAACTCTCGCGCCGCGTCGCCTTGTTCCTTGGGCCCGTATCCACTCCTCTTCGCGCCGCCGAAAGGTACGTGGGGATCAGCGCCCGCCGATTCCGAATTGACGTGCAGGATCCCCACGTCCAGATTGTCGATACCGGCAAGTGCACTGGTCAGGTCTTGCGTGAACAATGCTGCGGACAAACCGAATTCGCCCTCGTTCGCCAAGCGGAATGCGTCTGCAGTTGTTGCTGCCCGCTGCACCGCCAGTACCGGGCCGAAGAGTTCCTCGAACCACAGTTCGGTGCTCGACGGTAGTTCCAGCACTGTCGGTTGGACGTAGTAGCCCGACTGCGGCGCTTCGGCGGTGGCCACAACCCTGGCGCCGCCGCCGACGGCTCGATTGATCCCCCCGATGATCGACTGCTGCGCGTATGCGCTGACCACGGGACCTGTCGTGACGTCGGGATCGAGTGGATCTCCGACTCTCAGTTGCTTGACTTCAACGGTCAGCCTGGCCAGGAATTCCTCGGCGATGGATTCATGGAGTACCAGACGTGAAGTGGCCGTGCATTTCTGGCCGGTTGACCGGAATGCACCCAGCATGACCTGCTCGACCGCAAGCTCGAGATCTGCGTCGGCAAGTACGACGGCTGCGTTCTTTCCACCCATTTCCGCCTGTACCGGAACTCCGCGCGCCGCAGCAGATCCCGCGATCTTTCGGCCGACGCCGGTGGAACCGGTGAAGGTGACGGCGTCGAGGTCCGGGTGATCGACCAGCGCTTCACCGGCCGCGCTGTCGGCGAGGATCATGTTCAGGACTCCGTCGGGTAGGCCCGCTTCGGTCAGTGCCTGCGCGAGACGGAAGGCCAGAAGGGGCACCGCGGCAGCCGGTTTCCAGACGACGGTGTTTCCGTACACCAAGGCAGGCGCAATCTTCCATGCCGGGATCGCGATCGGGAAGTTGAACGGCGTGACGACGCCTACCACTCCGAGAGGTTTGCGAGTGACGAGAATCTGCTCGCTGCTACGTGGGGAGGAATACATCGTTCCGGTCTCGCGGTCGGCGGCGTTGCCGTAGTAACGCAGAATCTGCGCTGCGCGGCGCACCTCTCCGATACCCTCGGCCAGCGTTTTCCCTTCTTCGCGGGTGAGTTCTTCGCCCCAGGCCTCAGCGTTGGATTCGATGATTTCCGCTGCGCGAGTGAGGTATGCGCCGCGTGCGGACATCGGCAGGCGGGCCCAGTCGTTCGCGGCGATGCGGGCGACGCGAACACCGGTCGCCATTTCGGAGGCACCGGCGCGGCCTCCGGTGGCGACAACCTCGTCGGGACGGGCCGGGTTGGTGTCCGTCAGTGTGCCGTCGCTGCCCGTGACCCAAGCTCCGCCGATCAAGCTGCGCACTGCGACGCTCATCGGACTGCGGCCACAGCGTCGCGAAGAATACCGAGTCCTTCGGTCAGCAACTCGTCGGAGATGCTCAGCGGCGGGAGGAAACGGACGACGTTTCCATAGGCGCCGGCGGTGAGCAGAAGGAGACCGTGTGTGTGGGCGTAGCTGACGATCTGGGCGACGGCCTCGCGATTCGGAGCCTTGTCCTCGTCGTGGACGAGTTCGATTGCAATCATGGCGCCGCGTCCGCGAATGTCGCCGATTATGTCTGTGTCCGAAGCGATTTCGGACAAACCTGTGGTCAGGATGTCGCCGATGTCCTTGGCGCGGTCGAGGAGCCCTTCCATCTCGATCGTCTCGAAAACTGCCAGGGCGGCCTCGCAGGCAACGGGATTGCCGCTGTACGTACCGCCGATACCACCGGGATGCGCGGCGTCCATGACGTCGGCACGGCCGGTCACGGCGGCGAGTGGCATTCCGCCGGCGAGACCTTTTGCGGTTGTGATGATGTCGGGGACGAAGTCCTCACTCTCGCTGGCGAACCAGGATCCGGTTCGTGCGATACCGGTCTGGACCTCGTCCGCGACGACGAGAATGCCGCGCTCACAGCAGAATTCCGAGATTCGCTTCAGGAATCCCGGAGCGGGAACGATGAAACCGCCCTCACCCTGAATCGGTTCCACGACCACAGCGGCTACCGATTCGGCGCCGATCTGAGTGTCGATCGCAAGACGGAACTGGGCGAATGCTTCGTCGGCCGCGTTTTCGGGGCCGCTCGGCCAACGGTAGGGGTATGCCATCGGAACCCGGTAGACCTCTGGTGCGAACGGGCCGAATGTGGCCTTGTACGGCTGGTTCTTGGCTGTCATCGTCATGGTCATCAACGTGCGACCGTGGAATGCGTGGTCGAAGACGACAACTGCCGGGCGACCGGTGGCGGCACGTGCGTATTTCACGGCGTTCTCGAGCGCTTCGCTGCCGGTGTTGAACAGCGCTGTTCGCTTCTCGTGATCTCCCGGGGTCAGGCGGTTGAGCGCTTCGCAGACCTCGAGGTACCCCTCGTAGGGGTTTGCGAGGAAACACGTATGGGTGAACTGACCGAGCTGGCGCGTGGTGCGTTCGACCACGCGCGGCGCACTGTTTCCGACGGTGGTCACGGCGATGCCGCTGCCGAAGTCGATGAACGAGTTGTCGTCGACGTCGACGACAACTCCTCCGCCCGCTGCGGCAACGTAAATGCTGGATCCGCTGGTCAGCCCGGCCGGCAGTGCGGCGCTCCGGCGCTTTGCCAAAGCGCGCGAGTTGGGGCCGGGCACTTCGGTGACGAGGCGTCGTATCTGGGGAAGGGTCGGTCCACCGATGCACGTTTCCGTGCCGTGCTCGAGAATGGTCATCGCAGTGCCTCCAGTCGTTTTCCGAACTGTAGGACGGCGATGAATGATCCGGACATGGCCGGATTGTCGAGTGGCTTCTATCTCAGTAGGACGCCGCGTCCAGCAGGTTGTCCAGCAGGTTACTGTGCGAAACTGCCGAGGAATCGTTGCAACAGTGGGTTGTACACCTCAGGGGCTTCCCAGAACGCTGCATGCCCCACACCGGGAATCACGTGATACGTGCCCTCCCAGAGATTCGCGAAGGTCAACGACGCGACATACGACGTGTTCACGAACGGGTCCTCGGCGCCGTCGATCACCGCGAGAGGCACAGACGCCGTTGCAACCAGAGCCTTCTGATCCGATTCGCGGCCCGCGCCGAATGCGTCGAACATGATCTTGCGAGCGCGTCCGTCCGTGCGTATCGCGGCGTCGAGGGCAGCCTGCTCGAAGGGAACGGCGGTCATTCGTGCGTAGAGTTCGGCTTCTTGCGCGGTGATGACCTCGGTGCCGCCGATGGACAATCCGTCGCCGGCATTGAAGGCGTCGCCGAGCGTCTCGGGATTTGCCGGCGGCGTACCGGTGATGACGATTCCGGTGAGCCCGGGGAATTTCGCGATCAACTCGAGAGCGATGTGTCCGCCGAGCGACCAGCCGACGACAACGGCTCTTTCGACGCCGAGTTCGGTCAGAACATCGACGATGGCGTCGGCGTAACCGTTCTGCGTGTATGCGGCTTCGGGATCGCTCGCGTCCTCGGAGTCGCCGTGGCCGAGTAGGTCCAGAGTGATCATGCGGTAGTCGCCGGCCCAGTCGGCGTCGACCTGATGACGGAAGATGGAGCGGCTGGCCGAGTTCCCGTGGATGAAGACAACCGGAAAACCGTCGGTGGCACTGTCGTCGACTGCCATGACGCCATGCCGGGTTTCGATCTTGGTGGTTGTCATCGGAATCCTCATCGTTCGAAGTGCACGGTCAGCGGGTATCCACGCTACCGGGCATATGCGGCATAGAGTTCACCCGTGGACTTCGCATTGCGCTCGTGCAGTTGGCACGGTCACGAGACCTACGCTCCGGACGAACCTGAGCTGCGGGATCGACTACATGTGGATACTGCGGTGGGTCAGGCGTGGCGGTGCCTACGTTGCGGCAACTTCGTCCCGGGAGCGCCCCGAGCATCGGGACCGGCGGACGCCGCCCCCGAGGTTCCGCGGGGGAGGCTGCTTCGCGACCGGTTGATCATGCGACTTCTTGCCACCGAGAGAATGTTCCGCGCTCTGGGGTTGGTTCTTCTGGCGATCGGTGTGTTCGAACTGAGATCGTCGAAGGGTCGCGCCGAGGACGCCTTCGAGAACGAATTGCCGTTGATCAGGCCACTTGCCCGTCAATTGGGCTGGAACATCGACGATTCCAAACTGGTCCATCACATCGAGCAGGCGTTTTCGTTGTCCGCTACGACGCTCACCTGGATCGCAGTCGGGCTGTTGGTCTACGCCGGCCTTCAAGTGATCGAGGCAGTCGGCCTGTGGATGGTCGAACGCTGGGGCGAGTACTTCGCGGTGGTGGCGACCAGCTTGTTCCTGCCCCTCGAAATCTACGAATTGACCGAGAAGATCACGTGGTTGAGGGCCGGGTTGCTGCTGGTGAACATCGCTGCCGTCGTATGGCTGATCTGGAGCAAGCGACTCTTCGGTGTCCGCGGCGGCGGCGCGGCGTATCACGCCGAACATTCGGAGGAGAGCTTGCTGACGGTGGAGAGGGCCGCGGTCAAGCAGGCTTCGTGAGACCAGCTTTCGACGCGGCAGCACCCGCCAGCGTTGCTGCACCGATCGTGATCATGGCGGAGAGGAGGATGGCTGCGGGTTCACCGTCGCCCATCACCCCCAATTGAGTGCCCACCGTAACTGCGGCAACCGGTACTCCCAGTTGTGCGGCGGACAGCACGCCGAGAGGGAGCGGGAGACCGAGGGCGCGTATCGCGGCGTGAACCACGAGAGTTGCTCCGCCCAAGACCAATCCGAGCCAGATGGCGGACGGATGGGTGACGAGGTCGCGCAGATTGATCGCCGCTCCCAACCAGACGAAGAAGAGGGGAGCGAAGAAGCCGTCGGTGATGGCGAAGAGCTGTTTGGCGAGGCGGCGGGGTTCACCGATCGCGGCAAGAACGAGCCCGAAGGCGAAGCCCGCGAGCATGATCGACACGTGAGTGCTCGACGCCAGCGCTGCCAGAGAAAAGAGGATCACCAGATTGATCCGGAGTTCGAGTGCAAACTTTCGTTTCTCCGAGAATTTGTGGAGCCTTCGCCAATGGCCGGACCGGTGGAAGGCTCGCAGTACGAAGAACAAGGCAACCGCACACGCCGCCACAGCCAGTGCGCCGACACCGGCACGAGGGGCATTGTCCGGATCGATCACCAAAGGCAGCGCAACAATGCAGACGGTGTCCGCGATCGCGACCTGGGCAGTCATCTGCAGAACCGAGGTTCCACCGAGCCCCAGCGAATCGACGATGGGGAGAATCAACGCCGCGGACGACGACGCGATCAGGACCGCGTACAGCGCGGCGTGACCGGTGCCGAATGCCGTCGCCGCACCGTAGCCGGCAACAACCGACAGAAGTCCGACGACAACCGAGCGAACGGCACCCTTGCCGATGGCCGCACGGACTGCCGGATCGCGAACCGGGACGTGCGAGCCGGCCACCATCATCGTGAGCGCGAACCCGATATCGGCCAGGAAGGTGAAAGTCCGGTCGGAAGAGTCCAGCAGCCCGAAACCTGTGACACCGAAGACGACGCCCGCGGCAAGTTCGCCGACCACCACGGGGACATGCCAACTGACGCGAGCGCCGAGCAGCGGGCCGAGAATGCCGGCCAGCGCGACGAGGGCAAGGATGCCGAAGGTCATCGACGACCTACGACGTCACTGTCGAGGGAGCGATCTTTGCAGGGATGCCGGTGTTCTCGTCCACGTGGTAGCTCGCACACACACGGTGGTAGCCGTCGGCGATCTGCGCCGGTACTCCGGCGCGGAAGTCTCCCTGCACCAGCAGGATCGGCGACAGCGCGATCCCCTTACGGATCTTCAACAGGTCGGCAGCCACGTGTGGGTTGTCGACCGGAAGCAGAGGGAGCCCAGCAGCCCGCAGGATGTCCTTGGCCTTCTTCGAGACCAGCGTCGCCGTCTTGAGGGCGTACACGAGAGCTTGGACCTGAACCGGCGTCGCGCCCAACTGGAGGTAATCGCGGGCTGCCGGGTAGTCGTGCTCGTCCGGCAGGTCCTTCCAGAGAACGGCGGGAGCCTTCTCGGCTACCTTCGGCTCTGCTGTCTTGGGAGCCTTGGGCTGCGCTGCCTTCGACGCCTTCGTCTTGGCTGCCTTCGACGTTTTGCTCTTGGCCATCTGTGCTGTTTCCTTCAGTGTCGGTCCGCGAGTGGAGCTGGTGCAGAAATCGTGCACTATCAGCGCCGCAGGCACCACATCGGAGCTGTTTGGCCCCCTAGGCGGCGGGTAATCAGCAGACTGCGGGGGAACGAGCAGGAGGCGAAGCAATGAAGCGGATTCTCGCAGTGCTCGCAGCGCTGATCCTGGCGGTGTTCGCACTGACCGCGTGCAGTGACAACAACGATTCGTCGGACAACGATTCGGCCGATCACGACGGCATGGCGATGACCAGTATGCCGATGACCAGCATGCCGACCAGTATGTCGATGCCGAGCATGCCTCTGGGTATGTCGACGCCGGGAGCGTCGTCGATGGGAATCGTGATCAGCGGCTTCGAGTATTCGACACCGGAGTCGGTGATGCCTGGTCAGGTACTGACCATTCAGAACAACGACACCGTCGAACACTCGGTCACGTCCGATACGGCAGGACTGTTCAGTGAGGACATCGAGGCCGGCGAGACGGAAACCATCACGGTGCCGAACGAGCCGGGAACGTACACGTTCCACTGCACCTATCATCCGAGCATGCGCGGCACCTTGACGGTCAAGTAGAGGTCGGCTCGGTCTGGCGTGACTTTCGCGAGAAAACGTTGGCGGCACGCGCCGGATTGAGCTGGTGGAGAACAGATCCGGGTGTACGGTTTTCAGGTGCGCCGGAGAATTGCGATCAGTGTCGTCACGCTCGTGGTTTGCGCCCTCGGCTTTTCGCCGCCGGCGCTCGCGGATTCACCGAACGGCTCGTATTCGTCACAGCTGCTGTACTTCTCGGTCGATGTCGGGCCTGAACTCTCGACGCCGTGCACCGTCGTCGGTGAACTCTTTGTTCCCGATGGTGTCGACGCTGACAACCCAGCTCCCGCGATCCTGACCACCAACGGGTTCGGCGGTTCGTACAAGGACCAGATTCCGGCCCTGCAGAACTTCGCCGAGAACGGGTATGTCGGACTGACGTATTCGGGATTGGGTTTCGGCGGCACGAGTTGCAAGATCACACTCGACTCTCCCGCATACGACGGTATCGCCGCTTCCCAGTTGGTCAGCTTCCTCGGCGGCCAAGAAGGGATTGCCTTCACGGATCAGGCTCTGACGCAGCCCTATCCGGCGCTCACCACGGTCGTTCAGGACTCCGTCGATCACACCGGTGCACCGTCGACGAACGACCCGCGGGTCGGAATGACGGGTGGCTCTTACGGCGGCGGCATTCAATTCGCCGCCGCGAGTGTCGATCCCCGCATCGACACCATCATCCCCATGATCACCTGGAACGATCTCGCGTATTCCTTGGCGCCCAACAGCACCGGGACCATCTCCGGAGTGTCGACTGCGGAGCCGGGAGCAGCGAAGGTGCTCTTTGCATCGCTGCTCTTCGGCGCGGGCATCGCGAATCCCGGTGTGGACGGTTACATCGCAGATCCCGCACGGCTACCCGGCTGCCCGAACTACGTCCCTTACATGTGCAACGCGATCGCCGAGGCAGTGGTGACCGGCGATATCGGACCGCAAGTAGTGAGTGAGCTCCGAGCGTCGTCGGTCTCGTCGTTCGTCGACCGGATCAACATTCCGGTACTGCTTGCTCAGGGGCAACAGGACACCCTGTTCGATCTGAACGAGGCAACCGCGACTTACGACGCGCTGAAGGATCGTGGCGTCGATGCCAAGATGATTTGGCATTCGTGGGGGCACAGCCACTTGGCCGCTGCGCCGGGCGAGTTCAGCTTCTCCGCACCCGACGAGGATACCCAGTACGAGACCGGTCGCTTCATGGACTGGTTCGATCACTACCTCAAGGACGAGAACACGGAGACCGGCCCGGAATTCGCGTATTTCCGCAACTGGATCGACTACGAGGGAAACGCGGCACCGGCCTACGCGACGTCCGACACCGTCGATGTCGGGACCGCTCGCGCCTTCCATCTGTCCGCTGACGGGGGACTGCTACCGGACGGCACGCCGGTGATACCGGGTTCGAAGACGATCGTCACCGCACCGGCTGGGCTGCCGACGGGCGTAGAGCCACTCAATATCAATCCGGCCGGAAACATTCCGAATGCACAGATTCCGGGAACCGAGGCGCTCTGGACCACTGCGCCGATGACCGAGGAGATGGCCGTGGTGGGAGCTCCCACTGTGACGCTGCGTGTTGCGGCGCCCGGACAGCCGGTGGTGTTCGCGAAACTCTACGACGTGGCTCCGGACGGAACTTCCTCGCTGATCAACGGACTCATCGCGCCCATACGCATCAGTGATCCGTCGCAGCCGGTGCCGGTGACGATGCCGGCGATAGTGCATCGATTCGAGCCGGGGCATTCTGTTCGTCTGGCAATCACCGGTGGCGACATCAGTTTCCGTGGGGGATTGCAGGGCATGCCGGTGACGATCTTCGCCGACGGGTCCGGCCCCCTCGAACTTCCCGTCGTGGGCTGATACACCGTGGGCTGATACACCGTGGGCTGAATTTCAGCGGGTGATGGTTCGACTGTCGCCGCGGAACTCGGCCACGACGGCGTCGCCATTGCGAACGGTCACGTCGTAGATCCCACTTCGGCCGCCTCGAGCCTTCTCGGTGGCGACCGCGGTCAAGGTGTCGCCCAGACGGGTCGGACGCAGAAATCTGATGTCCGCGCGCGCTGCAACGGCTGAATCCTCGTAGCCGTTGCAGGCGAGCGCAAACGCGGTGTCCGCGAGCAGGAAAACATAACCGCCGTGTGTGATTCCGTGACCGTTCACCATGGTTTCGCCCACGGTGACGGTCACGGTTGCGCTACCGGGCGCCAGTTCGGAAATCTCGATACCGAGTGCCTGCGATGCCTGGTCCGCGTCGAACATCTCTCTGGCGGTGATGCTTCCTGTACTCACGAGACAACTCCTGTGTGATCGGGAAATTGCAGGGGTCTAGAGGACCGAGACAACTTCCTGGACATACATGTCGACCGTGCCGGTGGCAAAGTTTGCGACATCTTTTCCAGCGGCGCCCATCTCCGGGGACTTCAGGCCGCTCTGCATAGTCTCGAGATCGGGAAACTCGAGGTTGGCGACGGCATAGAAGACTGGATCGGAGCCGTCCAGCGTCGAGCACTTGCTGAACGTGAAGTCCGAGAGCCCTGGGACTGCGCTGGCGAGCGGGACGTGGATCTCGTTGTAGTACTTGTCGAAAGCATCCGGATCGGTGGGGCGTCCGTAACACACTGCTACTCGATAGGTCATGTGCTTTCAATTCCCTTCGGGGCGAGTCTTGGCTACCAGAGTCAGGACGTCGTATGTCGCGACCGGATCGTTGTCCTGGTTCGTCACCACGGCGTCCCAACGAACCTCACCGTAGTCGGCGCTGCTGCGAGGTGTGATGGTCTTGGCTGTGAGGGTGACCGTCAGGCTGTCTTCGGCTTTGACCGGAGTCAGGAACCTGAGGCTGTCCACGCCGAAGTTCGCGAGAACCGGGCCGGGAGCCGGGTCGACGAACAGGCCCGCAGCGAGTGAGACAACAAGATAGCCGTGCGCGACGATGCCGCCGAAGAGTGGATTCGCCGCAGCGGCCACCGGATCGGTGTGAGCGTAGAAGGTGTCACCGGTGAACTCTGCAAAATGATCGATGTCTGCGAGTGTGACCTGGCGCGGACCGCCGACAACAGTGTCACCGATCTTCAACTCGGCGAGACTCTTTCGGAATGGATGTTCGGATCCGGTCGTGCGCTGCGATCCGGTGAACCAGCGCTCGCCGACTGCGGTGAGGACGTCGGGTGTGCCCTGTACGGCGGTGCGCTGCATGTGGTGCAGAACTCCGCGGATGCCACCCAGCTCCTCACCGCCGCCGGCACGGCCGGGACCGCCGTGTACGAGGACTGGAAGGGGAGAGCCGTGGCCGGTGGATTCCTTGGCGTCGTCGCGGTTCAGGACGAGCACTCTGCCGTGAAAAGCTGCGAGGCCCAGCACCAGTCGACGTGCGATGTCGGTGTCGGCAGTGACCACCGAGGCGACGAGGCTTCCCTCGCCATGGGCCGCGAGTTCGATCGCATGATCGATGCCGTCGTATCCGATGACGGTGCTGACGGGTCCGAAGGCCTCCAGTTCGTGTACCTCGTGCGCATTCTCTTCCGCCCGGAGAAGGACTGGGGAAAGGAAGGCTCCTGACTGGCCGTCGGCACCGACCACGTCGACGTTGTCCGGGTCTCCGAATACGATAGTTGCCGACTTCGTCAGACCGCGAATGGATTTCAAGACCTCGTCACGCTGTTCGATGCTGGCGAGAGCTCCCATAGTGACGCCATCAGCATCGGGGTGTCCCACGACCACTTTGTTCAGTCGCTCGGATGCGGCATCGACAACGGCGTCGACCAGCGAGAGCGGGACCAGGGCGCGCCGGATCGCCGTGCACTTCTGGCCCGCCTTGACCGTCATCTCGGTGACGAGTTGTTTGACGTACAAATCGAATTCGGGCGTTCCTGGTACGGCGTCCTCGCCGAGGATCGACGCGTTGAGTGAATCGGCTTCGGCATTGAAATGGACGCCCTTGCCGACGACGTTCGGGTGAGCACGCAGCGTTGCGGCGGTGTCGGCGGATCCGGTGAATGCCACTGAGTCCTGCCCGCCGAGGTGATCGAGGAGGCCCCGTGCACTACCGGAGAGCAGTTGGACGGAACCCTCCGGGAGCAAGCCTGATTCGATGATGCGCCGGAAGACGAGTTCGGTGAGATATGCCGTGGAACTGGCAGGTTTGACGATGGACGGCACCCCCGCGATGAATGCCGGTGCCAGCTTCTCCAGGAACCCCCACACCGGGAAATTGAAGGCGTTGATCTGCACGGCGACGCCGCGACGTGATGTATAGATGTGTTGCCCGAGGAAGGTTCCGCCTTTGCCGAGAGGCTCGACGTTTCCGTCCAGAAAGACTGTGCTGTCGGGCAATTCGCGCCGAGCCTTGCTCGCGTAGCTCAGCAGGGTCCCGAATCCGCCGTCGATGTCCACCCCGGAATCTCGCGTCGTCGCACCGGTGGCAGTGGAGAGTGTGTAGAACTCGGCTTTTCCTGCCATCAACGTGAGGGCGAGAGCCTTGAGCGCGCCGGCACGTTCGTGGAAGGTCATCGCGGACAGTGCAGGCCCGCCGACCTCGCGTGCGTACGTAACCATCTCGGCGAGGTCGACGCCGGTTGCGGAGATCCGGGCCACCTCCGATCCGTCCACTGCGCTCGGCAACGGGGTACCTGCGTCCGGTGCGGCGTACCACTGACCGGCCACATAGCTTTCCAACAGTCTGCTCACGACAACTCCATCTCACCGTACGTTCGGTCGGTAATTACGATCGCCCGGTAACGCCGCGTTGTCAAGGATTCGGCAGAACTGCCTGGAGTCAGGCCTTGCGAAGTCCGTCGAAAGTGACGGCGACGACCGCGTCGGCGATGTCGGAGACGGACTCACCCGCTCGGGGTTTGTACCACTCGATCAGTGAGTTGACGGTGCCGAACATCAGCTTGCTGGCGAGGGCTGGTTCGATGTCCGGGCGCAAGTCTCCCTCCGCTGCGGCGGACGCGACGAGACCTCCGACGAAGTTGTCGAATTCGCGTCGACGAGCTAGCGCGGCGCGCTCGACCGTCGTGTTGCCGCGGACGCGCAGGAGCAGGGTGACGTATGGAAGCTCTGCGACCAGCACCTCTACGCTGCGCCGGACCAGGTATTCGAGCCGGTCGATGTACGGACCGGTGGTGGCGCCCTCTTCGGTCGTGACCGCAAACAGGGCGTTGAGTGCACGCGAAAGGGCGAGTTCGAGAAGTTCTGACTTTCCGGACACATGGTGGTAGATCGAGGACTTCGTGATGCCGAGTTTCTTGGCGAGCACCTCCATGCTGGCGCCGTCGTAGCCCTTGTCGTTGAACACCTTCACGGCCACGGCCAGGAGCGAATCGAGGTCGTAGCCGGGACGTCCGGGGAGGCCGGTGCGTCGAGTGGGGCGTGCCGTAGTCATGTCCCCATCTTCTCAGTTCGGGCAAAGCTGTGCACCATCCTCGTTCTCACCCTTGCCAAACGACCGAATGTTCGGTTACTAATGGAGAAGAGCGAGAAGGAGCGAATGTGAACACCCTGCACGTGGACGAGCGCGAGGATCGCGTCGTGGTCACCCTCGACAGGCCCGCGCAACGCAATGCGATCAACGCGGAAATGATCGACGAACTGCATCAGGTTTGTGGACGCCTCGAACGGGATCCGAAGCTGCTCCTGCTTGCGGGGCGCGGCGATCACTTCGCAGGCGGCGCTGACATCGCGGAGCTCCGAGAGCGCGGACGAGAGGAAGCGTTCGCGGGTATCAACCGCACGCTGTTCGACCGAATCGGAAAGCTCCCGCTTCCCACCGTGGCCGCCGTGAGCGGCTACGCGCTCGGCGGTGGGGCAGAGTTGACCTACGCCTGCGACATTCGCATCGCGACAACGACGGCGGTCTTCGGGAATCCGGAGCCCAATCTCGGCATAATGGCAGCCGCCGGCGCCAGCTATCGACTGCCGAAGCTCGTCGGCGTCTCGATCGCGAAGCAGGTGCTCCTCGGTGCCAGGAACCTCGACGCCGAGCAGGCGCTACGAGCGGGCCTGGTTGTCGAGGTAACCGAACCGAACTGCCACGTCGACGCAGCGCATCGGCTGCTCGACCGCATTTCCCGACTGTCCCCGCTGGCACTGCGATTGACCAAGATCATCGTCGATGCGCCGGGATCGCATCCGTTTGCCAACGACATCGCCCAGGCCGTCCTGTTCGAGAGTTCGGACAAGCGCGATCGCATGACGGCCTTCCTGGAGAAGAAATCATGACTGAAGCAGTTGCACCGAAGACCGTCGGAGTCATCGGCGGTGGACGCATGGGTGCGGGTATCGCCCAGGTGTTCGCCAGTCTCGGCGGGGCGGTCACCATCGCGGAGAGTGGCGACACCGCGGCCGCGTTGCAGCGTGTTTCCGCCGGCCTCGACAGAGCTCACGAGCGAGGGAAACTCGACGACCAGGACCCCGCGACGGTGCTGGCGCGCGTGAGCACCGTGGACGCAGTGACCTCGTTGCCACCGTCGCTCGACCTGATCGTCGAGGCGGTCCCGGAAATTGCGGCCCTCAAGGTCGAGGTGCTCGCCGCTGCGGAAACCGTTGCCGGAGAAAGCACCGTGATCGCCAGCAACACCAGTTCCATGTCGATCGCCGAACTCGGCGCAGCGCTGACGGATCCGGGCCGGTTCATCGGTATGCACTTCTTCAATCCAGTCCCGGCGTCGCTGTTGGTCGAGATCGTCCGGGCGCCTCAGACCCGCCCCGAGGTTGTCGACTCGGTACGAGCATGGGTGTCGATGCTCGGCAAAGCCGAGGTGCTCGTCAACGACTCACCTGGTTTTGCAACCAGCCGACTTGGTGTCGGTCTCGGGCTCGAAGCCATCCGCATGCTCGAAGAGGGTGTGGCGGACGCGGAATCGATCGACCGAGCAATGGAATTGGGGTATCGGCATCCGATGGGCCCGCTGCGTTCGACAGATCTGGTCGGGTTGGATGTGCGCCTGGCGATCGCCGAACACCTCGCGAGCACGCTCGGTGATCGATTTGCACCTCCAGCACTGCTGCGAGAGAAGGTGGCTCGCGGCGAGTTGGGGCGCAAGACGGGACAGGGTTTTCACACATGGAGCTGAACCGAACTGCCTGCGAAAGGAACATCGATGACTGACGTGATTCGCTTGGAGATCGAGCGAGGTTTGGCGACAATCACTCTCGACCGACCCAAGGCCGCCAATGCCGTCAACGGCGAAATGAAGTCTCAGCTGCTCGAAGCGTTGCTGCAGGTTCACGCGGACGCAGAGGTTCGAGCGGTGTTGATTCTCGCCGAAGGCAAGAACTTCTGCGTCGGTCAGGATCTGGGCGAGCACGCCGCAGCGTTGGATGCTGATCCGGCGCACGCGATGGATACCGTCGAGGCGCACTACAACCCCATCGTCACGGCGCTGTCGACGCTCTCTGTCCCGGTGGTGGTGGGTATCGGCGGAGCCTGCGTCGGGGCCGGGTTGGGAATCGCGTTGGCCGGAGACATCCGTGTCGTGGGGGCTCGCGCGAGCTTTGCGACGGCATTCACCGGCATCGGTCTGGCCAGTGACTCCGGGCTCAGTCATGCGCTCGTGCACGCGCTCGGACCTAGCCGCGCCAGTGGCCTGATGTTGCTCGGCGACAAGTTCGACGCGCAGAGCGCGCTGGAGTGGGGCTTGGTTCATCGCGTGGTGGCCGACGAGGACGTCGCAGCTGAGGCTCGGGTACTCGCGCGTCGGCTTGCCGACGGACCCACCGCGGCCTTCGCCCACGTGAAATCGCTGATCCGTGCCGTTGCTCCTGGGCTTTCCCAGACGCTGGCGGCCGAGGCGAACGCACAGGTGGAGCTGGGTTCCACGGCAGATCATCGAGGCGCAGTCACGGCTTTCCTGTCGAAGCAGAAGCCGGTTTTCGAGGGTCGCTGATTTCTGGTGCGGCGAAAGATTCTCTTGTGTGCTGGGACACCTCGGTGCATACTAGTTACCAACCGATCATTCGGTAATAAAAGGTAGGTACGATGACCAACGTGGAAGCTCCACAAGACCTGCAGAACCTGTTCGACGAGACGATCGCGGCAGACCAGCGCATCGAGCCTCGCGACTGGATGCCGGACGGCTACCGCAAGACTCTGATCCGCCAGGTCGCCCAGCATGCGCATTCCGAGATCATCGGAATGCAGCCCGAGGGAAACTGGCTCACCCGTGCGCCTTCGTTGCGACGCAAGGCGATCCTGATGGCGAAGGTCCAGGACGAAGCCGGGCACGGTCTGTATCTCTACTCCGCGGCCGAGACGCTCGGTGCCGATCGTGGCGATCTGACCACCAAGCTGATCGAGGGAAAGCAGAAGTACTCCTCGATCTTCAACTATCCGACGCTGACATACGCCGACGTGGGTGTGATCGGCTGGCTGGTCGACGGAGCTGCCATCTGCAATCAGGTTCCGCTGTGCCGCAGCTCCTTCGGGCCGTATGCGCGCGCGATGATCCGTGTGTGCAAGGAGGAATCGTTCCATCAGCGGCAAGGCTTCGAGCTGTTGGCGACGATGATGCGCGGCACGGAAGCTCAACGGGCAATGGTGCAGGAAGCCGTCGACCGATGGTGGTGGCCCGCTCTGATGATGTTCGGACCGCCGGACGACGAATCGCCGAACACCGAGCAGTCGATGAAGTGGCGCATCAAGCGGCACACGAACGACGAACTGCGGCAACGATTCGTGGACATGTCGATACCGCAGGCCGAGATACTCGGTGTGACCTTCCCTGATCCCGACCTGCGCTGGAACCCCGAGCGTGGCGCACACGATTTCGGCGAGCCGGACTGGAGCGAATTCATGGACGTGGTCCGCGGCAACGGAGCGGCGAGCGTCGAGCGGATCACCAATCGGAAAGCCGCACACGACAACGGGGCCTGGGTTCGCGACGCCGCGTACGCCTTTGCACAGCGCGAGAGACTCGCGCACGATCGCACGACTGGGGAAACATCATGAGCGAGAACGATCAGGTACAGGGCGATCAGGTGCGGGGCGAATGGCCTTTGTACGAGGTATTTCTGAGGGGAAAGCGCGGACTGAACCACGTGCATGTCGGATCCCTGCGCGCGGCAGACGACCAGATGGCGTTACGCCACGCGCGCGACGTCTACACCAGACGTAACGAAGGCGTGAGTATCTGGGTCGTGCCATCCGCGAAAATCGTGGCTTCGAGTCCGGCAGAAAAGGATCCGTTCTTCGCGCCGAGCGGCGACAAGGTCTACCGGCACCCGACTTTCTACGACATCCCGGACTCCGTTCCGCACATGTGAGAATCACTTCGACTTCGAGGACCAACAGATGAACGATCACGACAGTGCCTACGACGGCCTGGTCGACGGCGACGGCCACGGTCAGTGGGCGTTCGGAACCAGCTTCGACGACCCCCTCGCCGGAGTCGACACCACGGTGCCGGATGACGTCGATCTCGGTGCGCTGGCGCGCTACTGCCTCATGCTCGGCGACGACGCGCTCGTCAGTTCGCAGCGCCTCGCCGAATGGTCGACGCGGGCACCGGAACTCGAAGAAGAGGTAGCTCTCGCGAATGTCGGTCTGGATCTGATCGGGCAGGCCAGGCTGCTGCTGGCTCGCGCGGCAGCAGCCGATTCCACTGTGGTTCCGTTCATCTCCGATACGTCACCGGTGCCGGCCGAAGATGCGCTCGCCTTCTTTCGTGATCAGTTCGGTTTCCGCAACGTGAGACTGGTGGAGCTCGCCAACGGCGACTTCGCGCACACGGTCGTTCGGCTACTCGTGTTCTCGACCTGGCGGCTGGCGCTGTTCGATCGGCTGCGCATGTCGCGCGATCCGGTTCTCGCAGCTGTGGCGAACAAGGGCGTCAAAGAACTGACCTACCACCGCGACTACGCGGCAAGATGGGTCGTCACGTTGGGCGCCGGCACGGCAGAATCCAAGCGTCGGACTGCCGAGGCCCTGCTCGAGATCTTCCCGTTCGTGGACGAACTCTTTGTTCCCACCCAGGACGAACTCGTTTTGGCAGAAGTTGGCGTCGGAGTGGATCCGCGTACTGTTCGGCCGGAGTTCGACGCTGTTCTTGCCCAGGTCCTCCATGCAGCCGAAATGGAAGAGCCCCCTTCGCGTTTCTCCGGTTTCGTCGGCGGCCGCGGCGGGCGTGCCGGACTGCACACCGGGGCACTGGGGCTACTTCTCGCCGAAATGCAGAGCGTCGCTCGGGAGCATCCGGAAGGGGTGTGGTGACCGTGACTGCAGCTACCGTCTCTTCCGCGCAGGAGATCGTCGCCTCGGTGATGGATCCGGAGATGCCACTGTTGACCTTGGCCGATCTCGGCGTCATCCGATCGGTCGACGTCGAAGCGAACTTGGTCTGTGTGACAATCACTCCCACCTATTCCGGGTGTCCGGCGATGGCGACGATGCGAGACGACATCGAGCACAAGCTGACCGACGCGGGGTACGGCAGCGTCCAGATCAAGACTCAACTGTCGCCGCCTTGGAGTTCGGATTGGATCAGCGAAGAGGGGCTCGCGAAACTTCGGACGGCCGGGTACTCGGTGCCGGGGGCCGCGCCGCGTCGCACCTCCGGCCCGATCGCCTTGACCTTGACGGCCAAGCCGCGCGACATCCTGTGCCCCCAGTGCGGTTCGGCAAACACCAGACTGAGTTCGGAATTCGGTCCGACCCTGTGCAAAGCGCTCTATCGCTGCCTCGACTGCCTCGAGCCGTTCGATCACGTGAAGGAGATCTGAACAGATGAGTACCGCAACGACGAACCGGAACAAACCATTTCACCCGTTGACGGTCGCCGGTGTCGAATCACTGTGCGACGACGCAGTTGCCGTCACCTTCGACGTGCCTGCCGATATCGCCGATCAATTCGACTTCGGCGCCGGGCAGTCACTGACACTGCGGCGGATGATCGACGGCGTCGAACACCGTCGCTCCTACTCGATCTGTGCACCGGTAGGGGCGTCTCCACGGGTGGGGGTTCGCGAAGTGGCAGACGGACTCTTCTCCTCCTGGTTGGTGCGAGACGTCAAGGCCGGGGATCGAATCGACGTCCAGGGCCCATCTGGCAATTTTGTCGCCGATCCGGCATTGGGTGGACGGCACGTTCTGATCGCGGCGGGCTCCGGAATCACGCCCATGTTGTCCATCGCTGCAACACTGCTGGTGAACCCCGAGGCCGATGTCACCCTGCTGTACGGGAACAGGCGCACCCGTTCGGTCATGTTCGCCGAAGAAATCGCCGACCTGAAGGACCGGTACGGTGCACGCCTGGACGTTATTCATGTTCTCTCTCGCGAGCCGCGCGAGGTCGAGTTGTTCTCGGGCCGTCTCGACGCCGACCGGTTGCGCGAGATCTTCACCTCTCTCGTTCCGTGCGACCAGGTCGACGGCTTCTGGTTGTGTGGTCCGTTCGGGATGGTCAACGACGCCCAGGAAGTACTGGCCGGCTTGGGAATTGCCAAGGATCGCATCCATCACGAGCTGTTCTACGTCGACGACGTCGCTCCGCCGGTTGCAGTGCATCGTGAGCGCGGAATTGTCGGACCGAGCAGCGAGGTGACTATTACTCTCGACGGTCGATCGACCACCGCGACACTTCCGCGAGACCAGTCGATTCTCGATGCAGCGGAACAGTACCGATCGGATCTGCCCTTCGCGTGCAAGGGCGGGGTCTGTGGAACGTGTCGCGCCAAGGTCACCTGCGGTGACGTCGAGATGCGCAGGAACTACGCACTCGAAGACTACGAAGTCGACGCGGGTTTTGTACTGACCTGCCAGACCTTCCCTGTCGGTGAACAGATAACAGTCGATTTCGACGCCTGACCGCCCGCACAGCGCCCTCACTGAGCCCACCGGAGACAATCATGACCGAACTCGTCACTGCTACTTCGCAAGAAATCGAATTTGCCAGTCGGGACCGCATTTCGACGCTCCAACTCGAGCGGATGCAATGGTCCCTGATGCACGCGTACACCAATGTTCCGCACTACCGCAAAGCTCTCGACGACGCCGGCGTCCACCCGAGCGACTTGAAGGATCTGAGCGATCTCGCGAAGTTTCCCTTCACCACCAAAGCGGATCTACGTGAGAACTATCCGTTCAAGATGTTTGCGGTGCCCCAGGACCGGGTCTCGCGAATTCACGCGTCTTCGGGGACCACCGGTCGCCCGACGGTGGTGGGGTACACGAGCAACGACCTGAACAACTGGGCCGATCTCATCGCGCGCAGTCTCTCGGCCGGCGGCGTGCGGTCTTCGGACAAGGTTCACGTGGCTTACGGGTACGGTCTGTTCACCGGTGGGTTGGGAGCACACTACGGTGCGGAGCGCTTGGGCTGCACGGTCATTCCCATGTCCGGTGGCATGACCGAGCGGCAGATTCAACTGATCGAGGACTTCGAGCCCGACGCCATCATGGTGACTCCGTCGTACATGTTGACCATCGTGGATGCGATGATCAAGAAAGGCATCGATCCCGCGAAGACCTCACTGAGGGTGGGAGTTTTCGGAGCGGAGCCGTGGACCGAACAGATGCGTACCGAGCTGGAACAGCAACTCGACATGCATGCGGTCGACATCTACGGACTCTCCGAGATCATGGGCCCGGGTGTGGCAATGGAATGTGTGGAAACCAAAGACGGGCTGCATATCTGGGAAGACCACTTCTACCCGGAGATCATCGATCCGGTCACGGGCGAAGTGCTGCCGGACGGTGAAGAAGGTGAGCTGGTTTTCACCTCTCTCACCAAGGAAGCGCTGCCCATCATTCGCTACCGAACCAGGGACCTGACCCGACTGTTGCCGGGTACGGCGCGCTCGATGCGTCGGATGCAGAAGGTCACCGGCCGGACCGACGACATGATCATCCTGCGTGGGGTCAATCTGTTCCCCACACAGATCGAAGAGCTGATCTTGACCGTCCCCGCCCTGGCACCCCAATTCCAGTGTGTGCTGGAGCGTCCGGACCGGATGGATACTCTGACAGTGCGCGTCGAGGCTCGCCCTGACGCGGCAATTTCCGATCATGCGGCAGCGTCTTCGGCGTTGCAGAAGCTGGTGAAGAACAAGATCGGTGTCACGGTCGAGGTGAGCGTTCTCGAACCCGGCGGACTCGAACGCTCGATCGGCAAAGCGCGTCGTCTGATCGACCAACGTCCGAAGGACTGAAACTACTCCAGGGCCATGCGGGTGGCGAAGATTCCGAGAATGCCACCAGCTAGCCATTTCTGAGCCCGCATCCACACCGGACGCGCCATGAGGAAGGTCGACACGGCTGCCGCACAGCACACGATCAACGCGTTGACGGTGACTGCGACCAGGATCTGCACGCCGCCGAGTACGAGTGCCTGTTGCCAGACCGGACCCGCAGTGGGATCGACGAACTGGGGGATCAGGGCCGCGTACATCAGCGCAATCTTGGGATTGAGCAGATTGGTGGTCAACCCCATCCCGAACAGACGGCCGCTACCGTGGCGGTCGACCTCGCCCACCTCGAAGGCGGACTTCCCACCTGGTCGGAGTGTCGACCAGGCGAGATAGGCCAGGTACAGGGCACCACCGATTTTCACCGCGGTGAACACCGTTGGTACGGCGAAGAGAACCGCCGTCAGCCCTGCACACGTGGCGGTGAGGTAGACCAGGAAACCGGTTGCGACTCCGCCGAGCGAGATCAAACCCGCCCGGCGGCCCTGGCTGATGCTGCGGGACACCAGATAGATCATGTTGGGGCCCGGTGTCAGAACCATCGCCAGGGCGATCAGCGCGACTCCCGTCATCGACGCTGACGTGATCATGTCGGTCTCCCACTACTCGATGCGTATGTTTCGTCGAGTACACAAGGGTTTGCAGTCGCGCGCCAAGGTCCAGTTCGCAGGCAGTGGTCCGCTCAGGTGTTGGCCCAGCTGTCGGGCCCGAAGACCTCGTAGTGGATATTCTGTGCCGGGACGTCCCTTTCGAGCAACGATGCGCGCATCGCCAACATGAAGGGCATCGGCCCGCAAAGGAAGGCTTGGGTATCGGGCTCCACTGCAATACCTTGCAAATCCGCCCGTCCTTCGTGAACCGATCCGAACGCAACGTGCGTGCCGAGATCCTCGTACCAACGGTGCAGGGTTGCGGCGGGAATCTGGTCGACGAGTGTGCTGAGTTCTGCGCGGTGCGCGTGATCCGCAATGGATCGATCCGCATGGATGACAGATACCGAACGGTCAGCGCCGGTGTCCACGAGATGATTGAGCATCCCGATCATCGGTGTGCAACCGATTCCGGCCGACGCGAGCAGGAGCGGTGAGTTGTCGTCCGGCATGGTGAGATCGCCGAAAGGTGTGGTGACGGAGAGTTCTTGACCTTCGAATACGTTGTTGTAGAGGAAGTTCGACACTTCGCCATCGGGAGTTCCGGAGATTCGCTTGACGCTGATCCGCCAGTCTGCGCTGCTCGGTATCGAACACAGGCTGTATTGGCGGATCTGGCGGGCGCCGTCGGGCAGTGTAACCCCGACCGAAAGGTACTGTCCGGGAGCGAAGGTGGGGAGTGCGCTACCGTCGAGCGACGTGAGTGTCAGTGAGACGGTGTCGGCGGACTGAAGAACTCGTTCACTGATCCTGACTGTGCGCCAGACGTCACCGGCGTCCACGCCGGCGAGTTGGTAGAGGCCACGCTCCATCGTGATGAGGGTTTCCGCCATCAGCCAGTAGACCTCGTCCCAGGCTGCTGCGACATCGGGAGTGACTGCATCGCCGAGTATTTCGACGATCGCGGCAAAGAGGTGTTCGTGCACGATTGTGTACTGGTCGGGCGTGATTCCCAGCGACGCATGCTTGTGGGCGATACGTGAAAGTATGAGATCGACCTTGGCGCTGTCCGGCTCGAGCTGAAGCGTCGCGAATGCCGCGATGGCGCCGGCGAGAGCCTTCTGCTGTTCGCCCTGCTTCTGATTGCCGCGATTGAACAAATCGCGTTCGAGTTCAGGATGCGCGTCGAACATCCTGCGGTAGAACAGGGTTGTGATATCGCCGATGGCAGCGCCGACCACGGGAAGGGTGGCGCGAATGACCTCGGTTGACTGTGGGGAAAGCATGAGCTGCTCCGTTCGGTCGAAATTCGGTTGATCAGCCTGCTTCGTCGCTCCGGGTGGTGAGGCGAAGCAGAACAGTGTTGGACGGCTGACGGATGACGTCTTCGATCGTGACCGCGTCGAGTGAGACGAAAAACGCTTCCTGAGCGTCGCGCAACGCACTTCGAAGGAGGCAACCTCCGCGCAATGGGCACGGTTTGTCGCCTTCGCAGTCGACGACTTCACCCGGGCCTTCGAGGCGTCTGGCCAGCCAGCCGATGGTGGCGGTGCGGCCGAGTTCGGTGATGGAAAGCCCACCGCCGCGGCCGCGCCTGGTTGTCACGATGCCGAGCTCACCGAGCCGTGTAACCACCTTGGTGGCATGGGAATACGACACGTTGAGCTGCTGCGCAACATCCCGAGTGCTGGGGGAGGCATCCGCGTCGAGTACGGCCAACCGCATGACGACGCGCAATCCCAGATCGGTGAACTGCGTCAGTTGCATGATCTGAACCTACATAATTCGCATCTGAGATGACTATTTATGTGAGGGGGATCTCGAGGTGCCCCAACCAGGGCGAACGGTACGTTCGGCGCCTCCAGTGCGCTGAACGTGCCGTTCGCTCAGAGACGGGCGGCCGAACCCCCGGCAACGACGCCGAGAAAGTGTGGTGCTCGCCAACCTCGCGCCGCAAAGTCGCGGCTCACCGACGCGATGACCTCCACTCCGCTTCCTTCCGGAACCAGCGCGATGGCTGAGCCTCCGAATCCGCCGCCGGTCATCCGCGCACCGATCGCGCCGCCGCGTCGTGCTGCGGCAACGGCGACGTCGAGTTCATCGCACGAGACCTCGAAGTCGTCGCGCAACGAGGCGTGCGAGTTGTCGAACAGCTCGCCGACGTCACTGAATCTGCTGCTGCGCAGAAGTTCTGCGGTCTTCCGCGTCCTCTCGATCTCGGTCACGACGTGCCGTGCCCGCGCCCGGAGGATCGGGTCTCGCACTGTCTCGGCCTGGTCTGCTGTAGCCTCTCGCAAGCTGCCGACGCCGAGAGCTGCTGCTGCAGCGACGCATTGAGAGCGCCGCATTCCGTACTGTCCGTCTGCGAGCGAGTGTTTGACCCGGGTGTCGATGACGATCAGTTCGTACCCTGCACCGTGGAGTTCGAAAGGTATGGGTTCGGTGGATCCGTCCAGGCAGTCCAGCAGGAGCGCAGTCGAGGGCTGAGCAAAGAGGGCAATGGTTTGATCCATTCCTCCGGTCGGTGCGCCGACGCCGTCGTTCTCCGCCTGGATGCACACCTGTACCAGCTCATCGCGGGGGAAGGGTGAATCATGAAGTTCATTGACGGCCAACGCAACCGAACAGGTGAGGGCAGCGGAACTCGACAGTCCGGCCCCGACCGGTACCGACGAGTCGACGGCAAGATCGATTCCTCCGATCGGGAGGCCTCTGCGCGCAAGAGACCACAGAACGGCTGTGGGGTAGGCGGCCCACCCTGTGGCGATGTCGTCGACGGGCCCGGTGTACGTCTCGGCGGATTGCCGACTGTGCACGCGGACGACCCCGTCGCTGCGCAGTGCGACGGCAACCAGTGTTCGCTGCTCGAGAGCGACCGGTAGGCACAATCCACCGTTGTAGTCCGTGTGTTCACCGATCAGGTTGACTCGACCGGGTGCCACCCACACTCCGGTTGCCGGATAGCCGTAGGTGGCGTGAAACTGTTGGAGCACAGAATTGTTCGAGACCGTATCCACTATTTCAACTCCCGTAGGCGGGCCGCGACTGCCTCGGGAACGGTGTCGTTCACCCAGGCGCCCATGGCGGACTCGGACCCGGCGAGGTATTTGAGTTTGCCCGGTGCGCGCAAGATCGAGAACAGCTGAAGATGCAGTCGGCCCAGAGGTCGGTTGATGCGGACGGGAGCTTGGTGCCAAGCCGCGATGTACGGTACCCGGTCGACGCCCGGATAGAAGCGATCGATACGGCGTAGGAGATCTTGGTAGACGACCGCAAGCTCTTCGCGCTCTTGGTCGTTCAGCGAGGGAAGGTCCGGGACGTCTCGGTGCGGTGCCAGGTGAATCTCGATGGGCCATCGTGCGGCGGTCGGGACGTAGGCGCTCCAGTGATCGCCGTCGTAGATCAACCGGGCCTTGTCCTCGCGCTCGAACGCCAGAACATCGGCGAGTAGTGAGCGACCGGTGCGCTCGAAGTGTTTGTGCGCCTGCGTCAGCATCGATCGGGTGCGTGGCGTGACATACGGGTATGCGTAGATCTGTCCGTGTGGATGGGTGAGTGTCACCCCGATTTCTTCGCCGCGGTTCTCGAAGCAGAACACTTGTTCCACAAGCGGATCCGCCGACAACTCTTCGGTCCGAGAAATCCAGGCACTCACAATCGTCCGCATGCGTTCGAGTGGAAGCTCGGCGACGGACACCGTGTGATCGCTCGAGAAGCACATCACTTCGCAATGACCGGCCGCTGGGCGATCGCCCGCACCGTCTCCGGGACTGTCAATGGCTTCCTCAGGCGCCGCGGCAAAGCTCGGAAACCGATTCTCGAACACCGCGACGTCGTAGTCTCCATCGGGTATCTCTGTGGGCGTGCGTGTTTCGTCGGTCGGGCACAATGGACATTCGGCGGCGGAGGGGAGATGTGTCCGTGTCATGCGATGCGAAGCCATGGTGATCCACTCCCCGGTGAGAACGTCGAATCTCATCCGAGACGAGTGGTCGAGAGCCGGCAATTCGCGGGAATCTCGCGCAGAGTGGGCGCGGGCACTGCCGGCATCGTCGAAGTAGAAGATCTGACGCCCGTCGGCGAGGGTGCGACGGGTCGGATCCTGCTTGGGTGTCATGCGTCGACTTCCCATTCCAGAACACCCTTGCTGACAACGGGTTTCCACACTCCGATCGTTGATCCTGTTTCCAGCGCTACGGCATGGGCGGCCAGCATTACCGAGATGGACGCCCAGATCGGACCGCCGTTGTCAGTGGCGTCCGAGGCATACTCGGTCACACAATGGTGGAGTGCGCCGCTACGGGTGTCCACGAAGTAGTGGTACTCGTCCAGTCCGGCAAAGGGAACGAACGAGGGGATGAACATGGTTGCGGCAGTGCCTGCGTCGCGTTGATCGTGTCGATCCATCTCGTCCTCGGCGTAGAGGTCTGGATTCTCGTAGATCGTCTCGTCCCACGTTTCGAGCAGAGTGAGACGAACTTCGGTTGCGACGTCTATGGGGTAGAAGAACTTGTCCGGGAGCACGCTGCCGAGAAAGAGGCCGGTCCGGTCGTCGTGGGTCAGGCTGCCGTTGTGGACCCGATACAGGTCGCGAAGTTCCTGGGGCCACGTGACGCCGGTCGAGGCTTCGAATTCCTCGATAACGGCGTCACCGAGTCCTGGTTGAAACGCTGCAGCCGTCACCGGTGCGTTTGTACGGCACCACGCTTCGATTCGGCTCCATTCGTTTGCAACGCTCATGGGCTTTACGATACGTCCGAGTCAGGACCCGTGAATCAGGTACTGCAGTGTGTCCACGAGCTTTCGGTCCGAAGCCTCGGACTTTCGGCCGGTGATTCCCGATCGGAGAATTGCGGAACCCTCGAGCAGGCTCACGATGGTCTGCGCTGTCGCGCCAAGTTCCGCCGCATCCAGCTCCGGTTGTGCACACGCGACTGCGCGCTCTACGTGTGCGATGTACTGGGCGTAGAAGTCTCGAAGCACGACCGCGACTTCTTGGTCCGCCGCTGCAATGGCCCATACTTCGACGTACAGACGCACCGTGGCCTGGTCGTCCTGTTCTCCGAGCAGGACTCCGATGAAGTGTTCGGATTCCTCGCGGGAGAGGCTCTGATCCGTATCGGGGACGACGGCAAGGCGATCCAGTGAGCGGGTCAATGCACGTGACATCACTGCGCGTATCAGATCTGCACGGGTGGGGTAGTAGTGCTGCAGATGTCCTACCCGCACTCCGGCCGCGGCTGCGAAATCGCGCATTGCCGAGTTGGCATTGCCCTGAGTAGTGAGGACCTGTTCTGCTGCGTCGAGAAGTGCTGCCGCACGGGCGGCGCCCTTGGAGAGGGTCATGGTCGCAATACTGCCACCCCGAAGCCCTCCAACTCGGAGACGGTGCGGCGAGGGTTCGGAAGCGATTCGGGGAAAGTGACTCCAGGCCGGGCATCGTCGGCCAAGGCTCGTCTGACGGCCAGCGCGCCGCCCACCGCGGTGAGGTGAGCCTGGCCCTGCCGGTCGACGATTGTCGCGCTTGTCGTGCCGCTCGGGCCCGTGACATCGATGCGTACTTGCGCGCTCCCGCCCTTGCCCGGCGAGTACAGGAGTCCGCGTCGTAGCGGTGTGAAGCGGTCGCCGCGACCCCAACGGAACAGACCCACCTTCTTGGCGGCGAGCAGCGCAGTTGTGGATGCATTCGAACTGAAACCTATTCGAGTGCTGGCAGTTTCGGCGCCCAAGGTCATGGGGAACGTGAATTGTTCCGGAGTGTCGATTCTTCCGACCTTGGTGCGCGATCCGGGGAAGTCGACCCAGCGCGTATCCGTCAACGGGCTGACGGTGATCGGGTTTCCTTGCTGCATCACCTCGAAATCCTGCCCGAGCCGATCGATGAAGTCGACGGAGTCCAGCCCGGCAATGTCGTTGACGTCGTAGCGAATCGAGACGTCGATCGTGCTCGCGCCACCCAGTTCCTCGGCCAGCGCTGCGGCGACGATATTGGTGACTCCGCCCATCCATCCGGACGACAGGTACACCGGTGCGCTCGGCGACTTCTGACCCGCCAGAGTGGCGGCGCGAGCGACGCGGGTTGTCCAGCGGGTGATGTCCACGTACGGAATGCCGGCCTCGACGGCGGCGGACAGGACACGATCGTGGGGATCGTTGACCGTCGACACGACCGCGCGTACGGACGCGTCGAAGGGTGTCGGGTCGAGGAGGTCCCAGCGGCGGACGGAAGCGCCGTGACGGCCGGCCAGTTCGTCGCCTCGCTCGGGGGTGCGTCCGGTGAGGAGTAGTGGGAAGTCGGGGGCGAGCAACGCAGTCAGGGCGCTGCCCACGGTTCCGTATCCGCCGGCCACGAGGATCGGGCCGTCGGCTGAATACTGCAATGAATCGGTCATGCACCTAACTCTAGGTCAAATGACCTAAAACGTCGAATGGGGTTCTTTCCGCTGCTCAGTCCCGGTGTCGCACGATGTTGACGACGTTGCCATCGGGTGCCCGGACGAGGAATCGGCGAACACCCCACTCTTCGGTCGTTATGGGGTGCACGATTTCGTAGCCGAGCCTGCGGGCCTCTTCGTAGGCGCCGTCGATGTCATCCGTGTGGACTGAGATGACCGAGTCCTCGGCCGCAGTGGCGTCGTGCGTGACGAGCTGTACGTTCGCGCCGGTGTCGGGAGAGGTGTAGCGAGCGACCCACCCCATGTTGAACTCTTCGGTGCTCAGGCCGAGAAAGTCGGAGTAGAAGCTCTTGGCGGTTCCGACATCGGCGACTTTGAGATTGGCGGTGATGCGTCGAGCGCGCATGTGGTTCTCCTACCTTCGGCAACAGATGCGCTCGATGATCGTCCGAAAGCGGATCCATGTCGACTGTGCCGTCCGAAGATGCAGGCCGCCTGGTTGATTCGATCTGTCACTGCGGATCGAACGAGCTCACAGTTCCCCACCGTGAGAAGGGAAGGACGATCAATTGAACCTTGCCGATGACATTGTCGATCGGCACCGTTCCACTGTGTTCGTCATCGAGATGGAAACGTGAATCCTTCGAATGGGCGCGGTTGTCGCCCATCACCCACAGGTTCCCGTCGGGAACCGTGACCGGCCCGAAATACCTTCCTTGACAAGAGGTATCGTTGCCCGGAATGCGCTTGTCGATGTACGGCTCGGTCAGCGGCTTGCCGTTCACCCGAAGCCCCTCTTCCTCGGACAGGCACTGTACGGTTTGGCCACCGACCGCGACTACCCGCTTCACGAGGTCGTTTTCGTCCGGCGGGACCAAGCCGACGATGGACCCGAGTCCCTGAAACGTGCGAACAATCGAATTGTCGGATCGAATGGATTTGTACTCGTCGTTCCAGGACTCGGGTCCCTTGAACACGACCACATCCCCAGGTTGCGGATCCCCGAATCGATAGCTGATTCTGTCGACGAGGATCTTGTCTCCCGTGCAGCCGGTGCATCCGTGAAGTGTCGGTTCCATGGACTCCGACGGGATCAGAAAGATGCGTCCGACGAAGTTCTGAATGACAACACTCAGGACAAGTGCGACGACAACGAGGATCAGAATCTCACGCCACAGTGGACGTTTTCTCGGGTGATCGGCCACTGCCGATTCAGTGGAGTCGGTCGAGTCCTCGTGGGCGTCGGATTCCGTCACACTCCCGACAATAGATGGCGCAACCACTCGTCGGCCCGATACGAATCTTCTCGGTTCGTGGGTCTGTCTGTCGGCTGACATGCTTCGGAATTGGATCACATCACGCGCGAAGATCCGGTCGAGGTCGGCAATCCGCGCAGTCCTGACCCAAACATCGTGCCGACGAATACCTTTCGAAGAATCAGGTTGAACAACTCTCCGAGATTCAAGCGTGCAGCACGCCCGCGCCTCTGTTGATCGATTGGCACAATCTTTTGCGAGATGGGCATTCTCCCACTGAAGCGTCGGTGCGAGACAGCGCCTCGTGAGGACGACTGTACTTCCGGGCATTTTCTCTCGAACTTGGATTGACCGCACGAAAACCTGATGTTTGGGGGACAATCATCTGGGGCGATCACCTGGGGCGACAAGTCGAGGAGATGCAAATGTCCGAGGCCAAATCCGAAAGCACTGAGTCTTTTTCTGAGACGACACCGCCGGCGGAGCCGTCGAAACAATCGGTGCTCAGGCGGTACTACCCGGCTGCGGTGCCCGTCGTCCTCGGCTTGATCATCTATTTCATGCCTGTTCCGGACGGTGTGGATCCCAAGGGCATGCACATGCTCGGAATCTTCGTCGGCACCATCGTGGCGTTGATCTTGCAGCCTCTGCCGACGGGTTCTGTGGCGCTGGTAGGCCTGTCGATCGCCATGATCACCCAGACCGAGACGCCGACGGAAGCGTTGTCCGGCTTCAGTAACACCACGATCTGGCTGATTGTCGCATCGTTCTTCATTGCCGAGGGCTTTCTGGTCACTGGACTCGGCAAACGGGTTGCGCTCATGTTCGTGACCAAACTCGGCAAGTCGAGTCTCGGATTGTCCTACGGAATGGCGTTGACGGACTTGATACTTGCTCCGGCGACACCGTCGAACACCGCCCGCGCTGGTGGCGTCGTCTATCCGATCATCGTCTCACTGAGCAAGTTGGAGGACTCCAATCCCGAGCCCGAGGACTCTCGCAAGAAGCTCGGAGCATATCTGCTGCTCACGTCGCTGCAAGTCAACGTCGTGACCTCCGCGATGTTCATCACCGCCATGGCGGGTAACCCCGTCGCCGTCGATGCGGCTGCCAAGATCGGCATCGACATCTCGTGGGGCAAATGGGCGCTGGCAGCATCGGTTCCGGGAATTGCGAGTCTCATCGCGATCCCGTGGGTGATGTCGAAGATCTTCCCGCCCACGATGTTGAAGACTCCGAAAGCACCCGAGCAAGCCAGGGAGGAACTGCGCAAGGCAGGTCCGATCAGCCGCAACGAGAAGATCATGGCCGCCACCTTCGTTCTGCTGCTGGTGCTCTGGTGCCTGGGCTCGCAGCTCAACGTCAATGCCACTACAACAGCATTCGTCGGAATCGGCATCCTGTTGGTGACCAAGGTGCTGACGTGGAACAACCTGGTCCACGACACCGGGGCGTGGCAGACGCTCGTGTTCTTTGCCGTTCTGGTCGGTATGGCAAGCCATCTCGAAGAACTCGGCGTGATCTCGTGGATCGGAACCCAGGTCTCCTCGAGCGTCGACGGTTTGCCGTGGATCTGGGCTTTTGCGATCCTGACCTTGGTGTACTTCTACGCGCACTATCTGTTTGCGTCGAACACCGCGCAGATCGTCGCGATGTACGCGGTGTTTCTCGGCGCGGCGGTGGCAACCGGTGCGCCGCCGCTGTTCTCGGCCCTGGTGTTCGGCTTCATCGGCAGCCTGTTCGGCGGTATCTCGCACTACGCGTCCGGTCCGGCCGGAGTGATCTACGGTTCCGGATACATCAAGACCTCGGAGTGGTTCCGAATCGGTTTCGTGATGAGCGTCGTGATCATCCTGATCTGGACGATCATCGGCGGCGCGTGGATGAAGCTGATCGGCGCCTGGTGACGATCAGTTGTCCTTGCGCCGCAATCCGAATCGCATCGATTCCTTGTTGACAGCGGCAATCGCGGTCAGCGGTATCTCCGCGGGACACACCTGCGCACATTCACCGTAGGTCGAGCACGGCCCGAAATCGGCCTCCATCTGGTGCGACATCGCTCGGGCCCGCTTGCCACGTTCGTTGCGGCCCTGCGTGACGAGAGACAGGTGGGTCAGTTTGGACCCGGTGAAGAGGTGCGCGGCACCGTTCGGGCAGGCTGCCACGCAAGCGCCGCAGCCGATGCACGCGGCGAAGTCCAGTGCAGCTTCGGCACTTTGATGCGAGAGCGGCTGACTGTCTGCGTCCGGCGCGGTTCCTGCATTGACCGAAACGTATCCACCGGCTTCGAGCACCCGGTCGAGCGCAGAGCGATCGACGACGAGGTCGCGGACCACTGGAAAGGCTGCGGAGCGGAACGGCTCCAGTTTGATTCGGTCACCGTCGGAGAAGCTACGCAGGTGCTGACGGCACGTGGGAGTGTTCGCAACCGGTCCATGGGGAACATTGTCGACCGTGATGCCGCAGGACCCGCAGATCCCTTCTCGGCAGTCGGAATCGAAGGCGATGGGTTCGTTGCCGCTCTCCACGAGTTGGTCGTTGAGTCGGTCGAGGAGCTCCAGCAGCGACATCTCCTCCGTCGCGTCGTCTATTTGGTAGGTGTCGAATGCGCCGGACGACTCAGGTCCGGATTGGCGCCACACGTCCACGGTGATTTTCATACGTAGTTCCTCGTCTGCAGTGGAACAGCGGTGAAGGACAACGGCTCGTCGTGTCGAACGTGTCTGCCGTCCTGGGCGGTTTCCCACGCGGAGACGAAGCACCAGTCCTGATCGTTTCGCTGCGCTTCGCCGTCGGGAGTCTGATGTTCGGCACGAAAGTGCGCTCCACAGGACTCGTCACGATCGAGAGCATCGACGCACATCAGTTCGGCGAGCTCGAGGAAATCGGCTACCCTGCCGGCCCTTTCCAACTCCTGGTTGAACTGGTTTCCGCTGCCGGCAACTCGCAGGTTCGACCAGAAATCGGTTCGCAGTGCGCGGATTTCGGCGATCGCCTTGGTCAAGCCCTCGGCCGTTCGGGTGACACCGCAACCCGCATAGAGGATCTCGCCCAGTTGTCGATGGAACCTGTCGGGGCCGTGTGTTCCGCCGACCGAGAGCAGCAGGTCCACCCGACCCCTCACGTCAGTGAGCGTCGACGTCACAGCGGGATCGGACAGTTCGAGTGGAGTGGATCCGAGTAGCGGTGCAAGATAATTCGGAATCGCGTACGGGAGGGTGAACCAGCCGTCGACGCATGCCGAGAGCAACGAATTGGCGCCGAGGCGGTTGGCCCCGTGGTATCCCCAGCCTGCCTCACCACCGACGAACAAGCCGGGGATGGAGGTCATCTGGTCGTAGTCGTTCCACAGTCCTCCCATGGTGAAGTGGGCTCCGGGGGCGATGCGCATCGGCACCGTATAGGGGTCTTCGCTGGTGGCGTCGCGATACATCGAGAACAGATTTCCGTATCGCTCCTCGATGGTCTTGCGGCCGAGCCGTGCCAACGCATCGCGGAAATCCAGGTACACACTGTTTTTCAGAGGGCCGACGCCGTGACCGGAGTCGATTTGCTCGCGGGCGGCCCGTGAAGAGACGTCGCGGGGAGAGAGGTTCCCGAACGCCGGATATTTGCGCTCGAGGTAGTAGTCGCGTTCGTTTTCGGGAATGTCGCCGGGCTCACGATCGTCTCCGGGCTTGGCCGGTACCCAGATCCGGCCGTCGTTGCGCAGGGATTCGCTCATCAGAATGGTTTTCGACTGCCACTCGGAGTTGACGGGAAGTGCCGTCGGATGGAATTGGATGAACGAGGGTGAAGCCATCAACGCACCGCGTCGGTGCGCTCGCCAGGCGGCCGTGGCGTTGGAATTCTTCGCAAGTGTGGACTTGTGGAATACGGTTCCGTAGCCGCCGGATGCCAGTACGACGGCATGGCCTGTGGTGGCGCCGATCTCACCGGTCACGAGATCGCGTGTGACTATCCCTTGTGCTCGCCCGTCCGAAACGATGAGATCGAGCATCTCGGTTCGGGTGTGTAGGTTGACCGTTCCGGCTGCGATCTGACGTTGCAGTGCCTGCGACGACGCTATCTGCAACTGCTGGCCTGTCTGCCCGCGCGTGTAGTACGTGCGCGACACCTGAACGCCGCCGAAGGATCGGGTGGCCAGAGTGCCGCCGTACTCGCGAGCAAACGGTGCCCCGATGGCATTCATGTGATCGATGACGCGTACGGATTCTTCGGCGAGACGGAAACAGTCGGCCTCACGGCCCCGGAAATCACCGCCCTTGACGGTGTCCTTCACGAAGCGGGCGAGACTGTCGTTGTCCACTTTTCGAGCGCGAGCAGCGTTGATGCCTCCTTGCGCGGCGACACTGTGTGCACGGCGGGGTGCATCGTGGAAGGTGAAGGACTCGACGTGGTAGCCCAGTTCACCGAGGGAGGCGGCGCAGGCCGCGCCGGCGAGGCCGGTACCGACGACGATGACCGTGAACTTGCGCCGGTTGAGTGGGCTGACGAGCTTGTAGTCGAGTTTGCGAGTGGGCCAGGCCGTCGCCGGATCGCCGGCCGGGACCTTACCGTCCACCGGTGTCCCGATGCTGCGCAGATCGTCGAGTTCGAAGCTGTTCACTTATGACGCTCCTGTCTTCGAGATGGCGCCGGTCATGACCGCGATGGGGATCGACATGTTTCCGACCATCACGACGAGCGCAAAGATTCCGGAGAGTGCAACGCCAATCTGGCGCAGTCGTTGGCCGGTCACGCCGAGATCGTTGACCGCGCTCCAGAGCCCGTGCGCGAGGTGCATTGCCAGCAGAGCCATCGCGACGATGTAGAACGCTGCCACCAGCGGACGCTCGAAGCTGGCAATCAGATTGTCGTATGCGTAACTCTGTGTGCGCGTGGCCGCTTCGTACTCGCTGCTGCCGATGGGTCGGGTTCCGGTCGTGAGGTCGAGTATGTGGAAAAAGACGAACAGCAGCAGCACAGCTCCGGTGACGGGCATCGTGCGCGCTGTAAAGGACTTGATTCCCAGACCTTTACGTCGAAATTTTCCTCGAGCTCGGCGTCCGCGGACGGTGAGCAGCCAGGCACACCAGACGTGTGCGACCAATGACGCGAGCAAGACGATGCGAAGAATCCACAGAAGTCCCTCGTAGGGCAGGAAGGGTTCGAACACCGTTCGTAGCCAGTGTGCGTAGTCGTCGAAGTGATCGGCACCGGTGTAGACCTTCAGGTTTCCGATCATGTGGACGAGAACGAAAGCGGCGAAGATCAGTCCTGTCACGGCCATCAGAATCTTGCACGTGATGTTGGACGGCCGCGGTCGAGCTTGGAGTGAATCGCCGGTAGCTCGCGATACACGGGTCGGAGCACTCACAGACAAACCTCCCACGCCAGACTTGCCGGACAGGTGCCGTCAGCCTAAGCCCGATCGAGGTTTTCGGCCAACGGATGGGTGCCCGACTTGTCTGTTAATGCAGGTGAATGGGAGTGTAGGGGTGCTCATTACCCGAAAGTAAGGAACTCGTGAACGATGTTTGACTCGACGTGGCGACGGTGGTCATGGCGCGCCGGAACGGCATCGGCCCTGGCAGTGGCCTTGTTTGCGGTGGGGTCGCCGGCTGGTGCGCAGGAGACCGTCGACCTGGCCGACGTGTTCAACCCGTTGGTCGTGAAGGCACTCCAAGGCGCTGACATTTCCACCGAATTGACTCCACTCGGGCTCTCGTCCGATGATCCGTGGTTCGACGAACCCGAAATCGAGCCGGGTACCGCCCCCGGCACACTTCTCAAAGCGCGTCCGGTCAGCGTGCAGGTCTACCAGGTCCGCCCCGACGTGGTCTCGGCTCACCAACTCATGTACACCACCACTGATCACTTCGGTCGGCAGGTGATCAGCACCGGAATTCTGATGATTCCCGAGGACGGAACTGTGCCAGGTGATCGCAAGATCATCGGATACGCCGAGGCGAACGACAGCCTCGGCGCGAACTGCGCACCAAGTCACCAGTGGACCGGCGGCAATCAGAGCGACCCGGCGATGTTCTCGGCGCTCGGCCCGGTGGCTCAGATGTTCGGCCACGGCTGGGCAGTGATGATGAGCGACGTCGGCAACGACGGCGACACTGCTCCCCATCCGTTCTCGATCGGACAGTTCTCAGGGAAGGCAACGCTCGACGGCGTTCGGGCAGCACTCGCGCTTCCGGAAGGCGGCCTCGAATCAGACACCCCTGTCGGCATCTACGGTGTCGCCGGAGGCGGTGTCGCAGCGGGCTTTGCCGCGGAACAGGCCCATGATTATGCGCCGGAACTGAACGTCCAGGCCAGTGCCATTCAGGCGATGATGATCGACCCGGCAACGTTCGAGGAAACAGCGGCCGGTGGGATCGGTTCCGGATTCGTCTTCTCGAGCATTCTCGGATTCGACGCGGGCTACCCCGACGTTCGGCTCGACGATCATCTGACTCCGATCGGTCACAACGTCGCCGCAGCCTTCCGCGCGTCCTGCCAGGCGCTCTACCTCGGACTCCCATTCGTTCCGTTCGACGTCCTACTCACCAACCCTTCGCCCCGAACGATCCCTGCGCTGGCCGCGGCGTACGCGGACAACACGTTGGGAAAGCAGGCGCCGGCTTCCAAGCTTCTGATTTCTTCCTGTGAGGACGACTTTCTCGTTCCCTTCAGTGAGGCAGAGCAATTGGCGCAGACATATCGAGCAGACGGCGGCAACGTGGACCTGCTCCCGTCGCAGTGCGGGCCGCTCGATTACGTGACCAACCTGTACAAGACGGTGACCGATCAGCTGGGTATGCAGGACATCGCCTGGCTGGCAAAGACGTTCGACGAAGCCGAGGGACGATGAGCTTGCGGAAGTCTCTGACGCGCAGGGATTTTGCGCGCACGGTTCTCGTTGCTTCGGCAGGTATCGGCGGTGCCGTCGTACTGGGAGGCAGGGCGTCCGCGGGTACTGGTGAGCTCGACAGGTACCTCGACCTCGAAGCAGTGAACGCAAACGCCGAAGCCACGGGCGGTCTGCATCCTTCTCTGCCATCGGATTCCGCGACGCTGCGGTCTTTGGTGGATACCGCCCGAGCCTCGGGAGTGGATCCGCATCGCTATCAGACACTGCTCAAGCAGTACTGGCTCGCGGTCGGGACGGAGTCGGCAGGTATCGATCTCGCTTCGTGGACTCCGTTCGACGGTGTGCACGCGAATCTCGGAAACCTCACCAACACTTTCCAATTCTACGAGCGACTCCAGCTCGAGCATCGAGAGCTGCAGTGGGCAGGTATGGGAGGAATGGTCGGGCCCGCTTTCGCCGGTGGACTCCTCGACTTGGACTACGGGCGGGTTGTGCTGGAAGTCCAAGCGATCAGCGAGGCGATGGCACTGGTGTGGCGAGAGATCGACCGCATCGGGGCGCCGGTTGCATCGTCGATGGGAGCGCCCGAGGACATTGCGGCACTTCTCCAGGTCGGCCACGAGATTCGCCCCGAGGACGTGATGTGGTTCCAGGGGAAAGTGATTGCAATGAGCAAACACATCTTCTCGGACCTGATTCCCATGCACATGGCGTGGGTTCACGACGGTGTCGACGGCATCGCCGAACTCGATCGCGCAGGGCTGCTCGACGAGAACGCCCGTATCGCGTGGAACAACATTGCCTCGGGGACACCGGAATCGGTCTTCGACGGCAATGTGCGTCTGCTGCGAAGGGAGCAGTACCAGTCGGTGGGTGATCAGTGGGACGAGGCGAAGGCCTACCGCGGTAGCGTTGGTCGCTCGTTGACTTACCTGACCACCTTCGCCGCATCACCGTCGATGCCTGGCGTCGTGCCGCCACGCGAGTCGAACCCGCTCTCGTTCGAGGTGGGCAATGCTGTTGTGCAAACGCCGCTTCCGGACTTCAACTGGGCGGACCGGGATGGTCGTTGGACCTACATCAACGATCAGTTGCTCCCGGTCTACAACAACCTGATGAAGAATCAACCGGAACTGTGGCGAGCGACGCTGGCCGCGCCCGTCTCCGTTCGGATAACCGAGCAGCGAATGATCGCTCGCTTGCCGGACATGTTGCGGTCCATGTTGTCGACTCTGGCGATTACGGTCAACTGAACTCGGCGGTGGCGGGGCCTCAGGGTCCCGCCACCGCCCGTGAACTTGTCGGTCAGGCCTGGCTCAGCTCCGCTTGCATGCGCGCGGAGTCCTTGCCGACAGTGCGGGTAGCCAGGTAGATGAATACCGCGGTGAGTGCCAACATGATCGGCACGAGATACATGGCCGAGTTCAACCCGTCGCCGGCGTACTGAGCCAACTTCCCGGTACCGGCATCTGCAAGCGCACGCTTGGCGAACCAGTCCGAGATCGCTCCAACGGCAACCGGTCCGGAGAATCCGCCGAGAAGGTACATGGCAGCGAAGAACAACGCAGTCGCAGTGCCGCGGAGCCTGGGAACCACGACGTCGTGAATGGCAGGGTAGACGCTGATGTAGAAGCCGTAGGCCAGAAGCCACCCGGCCGAGAACAAGAGCGTGAACATCACGACGTTTCCGCCGTGTTGCAACAGTGCCAGCGCCGTCAAAGGTGCCGCCAATGCCGAGGTTCCGACACCGATCATCAACCGTGCGCGCGGTGAGCGTGCGCTGGCCTTGTCCGCGTAGCGAGCGCCGAGAAGCAATCCGATCAGGCCCGTGATTCCGACGATGATGCCCGTGACCGATGCCGCCGCAGTCAGCTTCAGGTGGTACTGGCGCATGAGCAGTGGGACGACAAACGAATTCACTGCGTAGGCGGCGAAGTTGAACGTCAGCCCGGCAAGGATGAGCCAACGAAGCGTGGGAATTGCGAGCAGACGACGGATCGGGCGGGTGATCGGTGCCTGTGAAACAGCGGCTGCGCGGGCCTCCGGACTTTCGGAACCACCACGAACCGGATCTGCCATGCGGTAGAGCACGACTGCCAGCAGGACACCGGGAATCGCCGCGAGGAAGAACGGTGCACGCCAGCTGTCGAATGCCTCGGCGATCTTGCCGACGGTGAAGTAGGCGAGCATGAGGCCAACTGGCAAACCGAGCATGAAGACACCAAGTGCGCGTGAGCGTCGTTCCGCCGGGTAGATATCGCCGATCATCGAGTTTGCTGCGGGTGTGAAGGTCGCTTCGCCCACACCGACGCCGAGACGCGCGAGGATGAACAGCACGTAGCTGCCGGCGGCACCGGTTGCTGCCGTCAGTCCGCTCCACACCAGGAGTCCGATCCCGATGATCTTGGGACGGTTCTTCGTGTCGGCCAACCGGCCCAGAGGCAGTCCTGCGACTGCGTAGACGAGGGTGAATGCAGAGGTGATCAATCCCAATTGCAAGTCACTGAGCGAAAACTCGTTCTTGATCGGCTCGGCAACGACCGAGGGGATCGCCCGGTCGAAGAAGTTGAGCATGTTCGCGAGAAACAGGGCGACGAGTGTGCCGCCGAGAAGTTTGTCACGTGTTCCGACAGGGGCGCCGTCGACGGACGGCAGCGGCGGAGCGTCTCGTTGAATTGACATGATTGTTCCACCCTTTTCGCGAGTGCTGAATGAATTGTGCTGGGGGAGAAGCTCAGGACAGAGCGTCGGCGACCGTTTTCCCGATCGCCTGCATCCCGGCCGCAGTGGGATGCAGTGGAACCGCCGGCTGGGTAGGGACGATTCCCGTGTAGTAAGCAGTGGCAGGGTCCGTGCAGATGTCATGCCCGGCAGTGGTTTCGGTGATGTCGATGTACTCGACGCCGTGACGGGCCGCAGTTGCTGCCATGACCGTGTTGCCGTAGTCGATCACACTCTGGAGATAGTCGGCGTCGCGCGGCCAGAACGGCTGAGTGCCGGGGCAGCCGCCACCACGGATGTATGTTCCGTATCCGACCACGACGATGCGCGCCGAAGGTGCTCGATCCTGCGCGACTTCGATCATGGAACTCCAACCTGTGGACGCATTTTCGATCATTTGTCGCTGTTGATCGACGCCACCGGAGGTGAACTTGTCACGGCAGGACGTTCCGGCGGGTTCGGGGAGTGGATTGACGCAACTCAGAACTGTCGGGAACAACGAGATGTCGTTGGCACCGATGGTGATGGTGACGAGGTCGGTATCAGGCCCCAATGCTGTTGCCTGCGGTGATACTTGACCGGAGAACGTCGATTGTGCGGTGTCCGTGACGTTGGCGGATCGCGCCGACGAGCAGGTCATATCCGTGAGTTGAGCGCCGAGTTCTCGCGCCACCACGGACGGGTAGTTGTCGAGTGATCGTAGACAGCCCGGTGACGACGAGTCCTGCGCGGTGACCAGTGGGCCGGCCGCCGCGGAATCGCCGAGCGCGACGTACTGGATAGTGCTGACCGGTGTCTCGGCACTCGACACACCGGTCCCGAGAGCCGCGATCGAACCGGCAGCCACGACGCCTGCCAGAATGGCTGCGCTGCGCGTTTTCCACGTCACTCGAGGCTCCTCTTGGTCGAAGGTGGGACTTCCAGTTACGCCGCTGATTGTGAATTCGTGAGTGGCGTGGGTTACATAGTGATAGGAAAAAGGCAGGTCGGCCTTGTGGTGGCAATTCAATTCTGTGGAGGGTTTTGTGTCAGGAAACAAAGATCTGCCGTTCGAGCCGATCCTGGTTGGTGGCAGATCTCTGGCCGACCGACTGGCGCAACGCACCCATCCACTGGTCATTGAGACAGTCGATCTGGTCCACCGCGACGTCACCTTCTACCGGTTGCTCCCTGACGAGGCATTGCGTAACGACGTCACCACCATCGTGAGGCGCAATCTGGAGCTGTTCATTTCGATGCTGCGGACCGGCGCCGATCTGGCGCCCGAGTTGCTCGCCGACATCAGCGAATCGGCTCGCCAACGGGCTCAGGAATTGGTTCCGCTCGGTGAGGTGCTGCGGGCATATCACCTGGCTGCCGGGCTGTGGTGGGAGACCATCAGCGAATGGGCGGTCCCGGAAGACGGTGTCGCACTTGCCCGCACCGGACGACTCTTGAATGCATACACCGCGGCCTCCGCGTCGGCGGTTCTTGCCGGCTACGGTTCCGACCACGCCACCCAGACGGACGAGGATTCTGCGCGAAGGTCATTGTTCGTAGCACTTTCGACGGGTGTCGATGTTGATCGGGTCTCCGACGATGTGGGCATCAGGTTGGCGCGCCTGTACTGGGTGGTGGCGCTGCACGTCGAACGGAATGACGACGAGTCCTCGACCGAGGTGGACACTGCCGTCGCCGAGCGGAGAAAGGTGCGCCACCTGCAACGAGAGCTTGATCAGGTGGGGCGTGACAAAGCGCTCGGGGTGCTCGGGAGCAGTGGCGGAGCCGTACTGATTCCTATTGTGGAATCGGAACCCGCTGAGGGGAACTGGGCGTCGAGTCCGCAGTATCTTTCATTGTGTCGACGATTGGGTGATCTCGAGAAGGTCATCGGTGCATCGACGGTTGCCGCCGTACATGTCGCGGCACCGCCGGCAATTCCCGCAGCGGTGTCGCAGGCGCGCGAGGTGCTGAACGTTGCCCGAAAGTACGGCCGTACAAGTGGGGTCGTGCGTCTCGAGGATCTTGCAGTCGAGTATCAACTGACCCGCCCGAGCGCTGCGCTGCCGATCCTCGCAGATGTGTTGTCGCGGTTGGAGTCCGATCCTGCCGTGCTCGAGACGCTCGAATCTTTCATCGACTCCGGATTCGATCGAGCTACCACCGCTCGGCAGTTGCACGTACACCCGAACACGGTCGTGTACCGCCTGCGTAAAGCGAGTTCCCTGACGGGACTTGACCTGTCGTCACCGAAAGATCTTGTACAGGTCACCATGGCGCTGGGAGCGCGTCGCGCGCTCGGAATGGAGGCGGACTCTTCCCAAACGTGATGCGTCTGTGGTTCTCTGTGAACGTGTCTGATTCTCGGATTGGCAATCCGGCCGGGAGACATGGCCAGACTGGGTCAGCTGATGGTGCAACGAGGCGCGTGGCGTGATCAGACGTTGATCGACTCCGCCTACCTCGACGAGTTGTCCGCGCCCTCTCCGTCCAATGGGGGGTACGGCTTCTTGACCTGGGTGAACGCGGGCGAGGACTTCTACTCCGTGAATGCGCCGGTGAGCAAGTATGTTTCGCATCCGGTGTGGCAGAACGCGCCTCGGGATCTCTATCTCCAGGAGTTCTTGCGGCTCGTCGTCGCTTCGATCGTGGACGTTCCACCGGCGCCGTACGTCGGGCCTCCCGTGCATGGGTCGGGTGGTCCGCTCATCGACGATCCGTCACAGCTCGTCGGCTTCGCGAACCCCGAATTGATCTTCGACACGATGGTCGGGACGGGGCGAGCAGGAACACCCGGATGCAACATCGTGATCTGCAACAACGAATTGTTGCCGTTCAGTGTCGCCGACCTGCTCGGGGATGCTGCAGCTCAGATCGGTAACGCGGCAGGCGCGTCGATTCGAGATGCTGGTAGATGACGGTTTCGAACCCGAATTGTTGCCCAATATTTATGTTTAATCTGTGTGACGGTCAGTGAACAGTAAATTTGAGTCAAATGATGCAATCGCGACGAAATGTTCGTTACCGTGGGCTGGACAATCGACAATCTGGGGGTTCGGCTACATGGCAAATGTTCGTAGGTCTCTGACGAAGGGATTGATTGCTGCTTCGGTAATCGCCGCAGCCGGAGTGGGATTGTCGCCGGCGACAGCGAGTGCCGACATCACTCCGACGACGGTCGTCAACGGCATCCTGTCGACGGTGGGCGGCTGCCAAACACCGGTGCGGTCTCTCATTCTTACGTGCACGAGTGCTGAGACGCTGACACGCCAGTCGCCCGTGCTGCTCGACCTCAACCCCGTGGGCACGAACATCGTCGTCTTGGGTGCCGGCCTCTTCGACGACGGCACGATGCGTCCGATGTTGGTCGACCGGCTTCAGGCGGCGCTCCAGCTGGCCCGTCAGTACCCGCAGTCTCCGATCATCACAAGCGGTGGGGCTCCGAAGGCCGGAGTAACGGAAGCCAGGGCGATGCGCGAATGGCTCGTTGCCAACGGCGTCAACCCGGGCCGGATCACCGAAGAGGGAACTTCGTGGTCGACAGTCGAGAATGCGATCAACTCTGCGCGGATTCTCGCCGATCGAGGCGCGACCGGCGTGGTTGTGGTCTCGAGCGCCAATCACGTGGAGCGCGCGATGGTGGACTTCCGCGTTGCAGTTCTCGGCCGGATCCCGGTCGCAGGCGTAATCGCTGCAACCTGACGTCAGTGATTGTGGGAGTTGGACTTTCGCCAGTTCAACGGCGAGGCGTCGAATCGTCGACGGAAGGCGCGGCTGAACGCGGCATCGGATTCGTAGCCGACAGTTATCGCAATGGTTCCGACCGGCTCGGTGGTTTGCACGAGTAGTTCGGCGGCACGGTCGAGTCGGCGCTCGGTGATGTAAGCGCCGGGCGTCTGGCCGACCAGTCGCGAGAAGCGCTCCGCAAAAGACGATCTCGACAGGGTGGACAGCGTCGCCAGTTCGTCGATGGTCCAGTTGCGTGACGGGTCGTTGTGGACGGCCTCGAGGGCCTGCCCGATTCGTGGATCCATTGCTGCGGTCAACCATCCGCCGTTCGATCCGTCCGCTCGAGCCCACGCTCTGAGGATCTGGACGAAGAGAAGGTCGAGAATCCGGGAAACCATCACGGAGGAACCAGGTTTCGGATCGTCCACCTCGGCGCCCAACAGTCGGCTGCTCACCTCGAGCCACTCGACCGGGGTCCCTTGTGTCGCGCGCAGTTCGACGAAGTCCGGCAGAACGGACAGCAGTCGCTGCGCTGCGACGTCGTCGAGTGTGAAAGTACCGAAAAGCCAACATGTTTCGTTTTTCGGGTGCATCGGCATCGCATTCTCGATCGTATGAGCATGCCCATGGGGTAACAGTACGAGTTCCCCGGGGCCGAGTTCGATCGGGGCTTTGCCCTGCGTTCTGATCACGATGTCACCGTGCTCGGCAATGTGAAGTGCTCGCACCCCCGTGGGTACCTCCACGGTGAAGTTCTCGCCGTGGACGCAGCGATGAATCTGATCACCGCGAAGGTGGACGACTTCGAGAACGTGCGAGAGGGTGTCCCGGGTTCGAGTCTCGTCGGTGGTGGGTACGTACCGCTGTGATGATGTTGTCCTCATGGATCGATCACTCCGATGGTCTCGCGCATTCGGCGTTTCTGCACAAAAACTTGGCAATCTGGTCATGGTTATTGATCCAGGATCCCCTTAACGTGGGTAACAGGCAAGGTCTGGGTTTCGAAGGCTTGCCGATCGTCGGATTATTCGTCGCACTGCGTATCTGGAGGAGTTGGTCATGGCAGAGAAGGTAAACATCGTTCTGGTGCATGGAGCCTGGGGAGACGGTTCTCATTGGCGTCACGTCATACCCACCCTGCACAACGCCGGGCATCGAGTGGTTGCGGTCCAGAATCCACTTACTTCGCTCGCCGACGACGTGGACCGGACCAGGAAGTTGGCCGAATCGATGGACGGCCCGACCCTGCTGGTCGGACACTCGTACGGCGGCGCGGTGATCACAGGCGCGGGTCATGCGGAAAACATTGTGGGACTGGTATATATCGCTGCCTTCGCGCCGGACGAGGGTGACAGCCTGGGAAGTATCTTCGCCCGCACGGATCAGCCGGCGGGCGCGGCGAACATCGCGCCGGACGCCGAGGGCTTCTTGTGGATCGCCCCGGACAAGTTTCAGGAGAGTTTCAGTCAGGATCTCGACGACACGGAAGCATTGGTCATGGCGCTGACGCAGAAACCCATTGCGGGTCAGTGCTTCTCGGACCCGTCAGGGCCGCCGGCATGGCGTGGGAAGCCCAGTTGGTATCAGGTTTCAGGGCAGGACCGAATGATTCCGCCGGAAACCGAGCGATGGATGGCAGAGCGTATCGGTGCCCGCGAGATCGAGGAACTCGACGCAGGCCATGCATCCTTGGCGTCCCACCCGCACGAGGTCACCCAGTTGATCCTGCGTGCTGCTGCAGATTTGTCGTGACGGCGTAAATCGTCCGGCTGTTCGAGTGGGCTGCCCATCACGACTAATTTGTCGTCAGTCCTCGGAACTGCCCAGTCGGTGAAGCAGCGCTGTCAGCGTGGTGATGTCGTCCGTATCCCATTTCGCGAGTCGGGCGCGCCAGCGATCTATCTGGTGATTGCGGATGGTCGTGAGCTTCGTTCGCGCCTCAGGGGTCAGAGCTACCAACTTGGCGCGAGCGTCGTCGGGATCGGGGATTCGTTCCACCAGGCCGAGTCGAGCTGCGGCGTCGATTTGCCTGGTCAAGGTGGACTTCTCGATATCGAGGGTGCAGATCAGGTCGGACATCCGCACCGCATCCGAACGGTTCAGGATGACCAGAACCGGGTAGAGCGCCGGATCGAGTTTGGGATGAATTGCGCGCGCATAGGTGCGCGCCTGGGCGCGTCCTCGTTGCCACATGTCGGCAAGTTCCATCTCCAGGCCCGTGATCGGATCTGAAACCACTGTCGTTTCCCCTTTGGTGCGATTCGTTCGGTGTTCATCAAACCAGAAGGGGGGCCGAAGTGATTTGGGTGAAGTCACGCTGAGCGAAAGGTATGTTCGGCGTACTGAAGGCGCCGGGCGTACCTTTCGCTCGCAAGGTGGGTGGGTCAAGCCACCGCATACGCCCGCACGCACGTGTTCAGGTCGCGGGTGAGATCGGCCGCGGTACTGGTCGGAGAACCGAATTTCACGACGGACCCGTCGCTCCCGTGGAACAACAGCGTCGGAAACGAAGTGGCGCCGAGCCTGCGTGCTCGGACGAAATCAGCGCGGGCGGCATCCTTCGAGGCGTCGGTGAACAGGGAAGACACCGCGGCAGATGGGTCGAGTTGGAGGGATTCCGCGATGGATCGGTACGTCTCGGGATCGGAAAGGCTGCGCCCGTCTCGGTAGAACGCGATCTGCATGGCCTCCGCGATGTCGAGGGCGCGTGTCGGATCTTGCGCGCGCAGTGCGGCGAGTCCGATCGCTGCATCCGTCGAATCCATGACGAACCGCCCATCAGTCACCAGTTGTGAATATCCGTCACCGAAGACAGCGCCGGTCTGGGCGGCGATGGTGGCGTTGGCTGATTTCAGGTACGGAGCCGAAGACATGGGCGCGACGCGCTCACCGGTGAACAGTCCGCCGCTGACCACGGACAAGTCGACGGAATCGGCATTTTGACGGACGAACTCCGTCAACGCAGGGCCGAAGCCGAAACACCACCCGCAATAGGCGTCGAAGACGTAGGTGAGTTGCGTCTTGCCTGCTGTTTCCGAGCGTGATGTCTGCACTGGAAGATTCCTATCCGAGCGTGAACTGATTGATACCCTGACGGTATGTCGCATTCGGGTATTCGGTCACGGTGAAGATGAGTCCCGGACTAGTGAAAAACAGACAAGTACCCGTCCGGGACGTCGGGTACGCATCGTCGGTGGCTGACGCGACCGAGATCGAAGTACTCAGCCTGGACACCATTCGCATCAACGGGGGAAGCGCAGAGTTCGTCGGCCCCCAACGTCCGCAATTTCACTTGCTCGCGCTGGTGACCGAGGGCTCGGCGCTACACACCATCGACTTCGTGAACTACGCGGTGAGCCCGGGGACCGTGTTCTGGGTCAGACCGGGGCAGGTGCAACAGTGGGGGCGAATCCAGGACTTCGAGGCGACGGTTGTTCTGTTCACACCCTCGTCGCTCGATGCCGTCAGCCAGCAGTTGTTGGACGGGAACGCTCGCAGTCGGCAGGCAGCGTGGCAGTTGTCCGGCGAGAACCTCGAGACCATCAGCACGGGTATGAAACACCTGAACCTGAACTACGGCTGCCCGGATACTTCCGCGCCGGTCGTTCGCGCGGCCATTCTGCGGCACACGCTGACAGCAATTCTGTTGAAACTGACCCATCTCGGTGGACAGGAACAGAGTTCCGTGCTGGCGCACAATGACGTGTTCGAAAGGTTTCATGCCGTTGTCGAACGTGACTTCGCCACGGTCCGTTCGGTTTCGGAGTACGCCAACAAGATCGGGTACTCCGAGAAGACTGTGCTGCGGGCCACCCGAGCCGCTGCCGGGATGACGGCAAAGCAGTACATCGATCAGCGTGTGGTTCTCGAAGCGAAACGTCTGCTGTCTTTCGGCACGGACACGGTCACCCAGGTGGCGTCGAAGTTGGGGTTCGACGATTCTGCGAACTTCACGAAGTTCTTCGCCACCCGGGTGGGTGTTTCTCCGCTGACCTTCCGTCAGGACGTCAGAGCGCGCTGAATGCCGCCCATCGCGCGTCGGCGCTGTCGAGGGTTCCGATACTGTTCTGCCCCTTGCCATGTGCGATGCCGTCCAGATCCTGGATGATCCAGTAGATGGCAAAAGGATGGCTGCCGAACCAGAGATCACCGCTGACGTCCAGAGCGTGCGCCGGATCGGGTGTCAGGTTGTCGAACAGTGGAGTGTTTCGCACGATGGATGCGTCGTACTGCTGCCCGGAAAGTACGGCGACGGTCTGCGCCGCATGCTCGGGTAGGAGTTCCGGCGAGACGGGGGAAATCGTGCCGGTGTCTTGATTGTTGGTCGCGTTGACTTCCGATGCCGGCCTGGTGAATCCGGCCTCGGTGACCAGTGTGGAGATGGGAGTGGTCGGTGGCACGGTGAACAGGTTTCCGCTGTAGCCGAGAAGGATCGCAAGGCTCTGGCCGGCAGCCGCGGACTTGACGCCTTCGAGGCCGGATTCCAGCTTTCCGATCATGGCGGTAGCTTCGCTGCCTCGATCGAGCTGTGCCCCAGCGTGTTCGAGCACATCACGCCACGGCGCCGAGTACGGGAGGACCAAGGTTGGCGCCACGGAATTGATCTGCGCGAACAGGCTCGGTAGTGGACCGGCATTGCTCATCAAGATCTCGTCGGGTTCGACGGACGCGATCTCCTCGACGGCGGGGTTGGCGAAGAAAGTCGGCTTGTCGAGAACTTCGACGCCCTGCTCGCGCAGAATCGACTTGGCGACGTCCGATCGCAGGGTGCTGTAGACGACGGTGGGCTTCACGCCGAGTGCGAGTGCACTCAACCCCGCGTACTCGTCGAGCGCGAGAATGCGCTGCGGTGAGGCCGGAACTTCGACGGTGCCGAGTTCGTGGGTGACGGAGCGAGTTGCAGAGGCGGTGTCGGACTCGGCGGAGCTGCTGCACGCGCTTGCGCCGGCGACGGTCAGGAGAAGCGCCGAGACGATGCCGAATGCGGTTCGGGTGGTGAACATCTGAGGTCAACGATCCATTCGTGGGAAGAAGAAGGACAGGAGGGTACCGGCCAGCAGTAGGCCGGAGCAGACGAAGAGGGCCTGGGAGTATCCGGAAACCAGTGCTTCGGTCGGCGCGCTGTCCGAACGTGCCGTCGAGGAAGCGGCGACGCTCACGAGAACGGCTAGTCCGAGTGAACCGCCGATCTGACGCGATGTACTCAGTAGCCCGGATGCCATGCCGACTTCTTCGGGGGGAGCGTCGGCGGTGGCGACGTTACTGAGCGGCATGAACGACAGACCGATGCCGATGCTCGCCAGAAGCGAAGGCACCAGGATGACGGCCCAGAAGGGACTGTCGAGGTTCATGGTCGAAAACATGAAAGTTCCGATTGCGGCGACTGCTGTCCCGACTACGAGCAGCGGTCGAACTCCGTAGCGCGGAAGGAGTTTGGTGGACGCGAGGATGCCGATCACCAGGCCGAAGCAGAAGGGCAGGAAAGCCAGACCGGTGGTGGTCGGTGAATAGCCCAGCCCGCGTTGCAGGAAGAGTGAGACGAAGAAGAACGCGCTGAACTGTGCCGCGCACACCAGGCACATGATGGCGTTGGCCAGTCCGATTCGGGGTCGAAGCAGGGTGGACAGTCGTACCAGTGGTGTGGCGCAGCGGCTTTCGACCACAACGAAAGCAGTGAGCAGCGCGATCGTGAGCGCGAATCCACCCAGCACGTAACCCGAAGTCCAGGAATGTGATTCCGTGGCGATCACTGTGCCGACAAGGGCGGTGATTCCGGCCGTCGCCAAGATGGCTCCGGGGAGATCGAGAGAGCCGCCTCTGGCGGCTTGGCCGGCCGGCAGGCCGCGGGCACCGGCAACTGCGGCGATCAGGGCCACTGGTGCGCCGGCGAACATCACCCATCGCCAACTGAGCCCTTCGGTCAAAATGCCGCTCAGGACGACACCGAGTGCGCCGCCCAGTGCTGACGACATTGCGCCGATGCCGAATGCCTTGGCCCTGGCGCGTCCGGTGGGAAAGGCCTGACTGAGGGCGGCGAGCCCGGCCGGCGCGATCAGTGCAGCGCCGACGCCTTGAAGCGCCCGAGCTCCGACAAGCATTTCGGCGGACACGGAGAAGGTGCCGACGATGCTGACGAGGGCGAACAGCAGAAGCCCGGAAACCAGAACTCGACGAGTGCCCATCACGTCGCACAGACGACCGCCGAGAAGCAGCAGTCCGCCGAAGGCGAGGGCGTACGCGTTGACGACCCAGGACAACCCGGCGTCGGAAAAGTTCAGCGATTCCTGAATGTCGGGCAGTGCGACGTTGATGACCGACATGCCGAAGGCCACCAGGAACTGCGCTGCCGCGGCGGCTGTAAGGACCAGAGCCGGTGCGGCTACCGCTCGAGTTGTTGTTGTCATTGCAGGTACCTAATTTGTATACGCGTTCTCATAAGTAGTTAGGTTTACCTTGCTGGCGACTGGGATGCAAGGGGTTCCCCGGGCGAGAGCGTCGTAGCAGGGGCGCGCACAATCGACGGATGGCCGAAAAGATGGAACCGAGATCACCGCGGCTCGGACGTCCCCCGACGATCACGTCGGAGCAGATAGTCGACGAGGCGAAACGGCAGCTACAGACCGGCGGCGCCGACGCGTTGAGCATGCGAGCGTTGGCGAAGTCGCTCGGCACCACGCCGATGGCGCTGTACCGGCACGTGGGCGACAAGGAACAGCTGATCAGCGCGGTGCTCGATGTGTACTCACAAGATCTCGGCGCGCTGGTCCTGCCGCAGGATCAGGTCGAACGGCTTCGCACGATCTTCACCGCGATCTTCGAAACGCTGGCGTCGGAGCGCTGGATCATCGAGTTGCTTCAGCGCGGTGGCCGTGGTGGGAGCGGCGCTGTGGTCTTGGTCGATCGGGCGATGGCCGCGTGTGTCGAACTCGGTATGTCACCTCGTCGCGCACTGTTGGTCTATCGAGCGCTGTGGAACTACACACTCGGCGCATTGCTCAACATCTACGACACCACTACGCGACCGGAAGGCAGCGTGTCACCTCTCGCGGTCAAGATCCGAGAAATCGGGCCCGAGAAACTGCCGGTGCTCAGTGAGGTGCTCGAGGACTGGCCGGGAGGGACGACGACTGAGAGCTACTTGGAAGGACTGGAAGTCTTGATCAGCGGATATATGAACTCCGACTGAGTGTGTTCACAGCAGCCCGTGCCGCGGTGGGATTGTCCCGGACAGTGTCCACCGGCCGATGTGCTGGACCTTCCACCTCGTCGGATCGTGCAGGGTGTGCGTGCGCGCGTCACGCCAGAACCGCGAGAGGTTCGCCGATTCGCCTGCGCTTCTGGTGCCACCGATCTCGAACAGCGTGCTCGTGGCCGCCAATGACGCCCTGGCGCCGACCACTTTGGCAGTTGCAGCGTCGATGGATGCTCGGGCCGTGGAGTCCTCGGTGGGATCACGACGCGCCACGTCGATCGATCGCGCTGCTTCCGCCAAGAGGGATCTGGCAGCGCGAACCTCGATTGCCGCTTCGCCGGCGAGTTGAACGAGCAGTGGATCCTCCACCGCTGTATCGACTTTCGCCTCGAAGAAGGGACGCGCCTTTGCCGCGAGTTTCACGGATTCACGCAGTGCAGCCGACGCGATGCCGGTGTCGATCGCGGCGTGCAGGATCTGGGCCTGTGCTCCGTAGGTGGTCGGGTGAGTGAAGAGCGACGTGAAGGGTACGACATTGAACTGCGGTACCGAAACGGATTCCAGGGTCACGGTTCCGCTTGCAGTTGTCTTCTGTCCCATGCCGTCCCAGTCGTCGACGATCGACAGTCCGGGAGTATTCCGGGGTAGGTAGACCGCGGATTTCACCTGTGCGCCGGTCTCGGTGAATTGATCTGCATTGGCGGCACGCACCACGATCCAATCTGCGAAAAGCGCTCCGGTGCAATAGAATTTTCGACCTTCGAGCACAAAGTCTTCCCCGTCGGGGGTGAGAGTGGTGCCGTCGATGTCGATGGTCTGGTTGCCGCGCTCGCTCTGGGCGTTGGCGAACTGCTTGCCCGACAATGCTTCGGCGTAGAAGAACTGCTTCTGCTCGTTAGACCCCTGGTACCGGAGCGCTTCCAGGAAAGTGAAGTGGCTGTGCGGAATCTGCGCGATGCTGGGATCGCCCTCGGCGAGTAGGCGGAAGACCTCGGCCAACGTCTCGGTGCTTGCGTCGATGCCACCGAACTCCTTCGGCACCGAGAGTCCGAGCAAGCCGGACCGCGCCAGGGTGCGAACCTCGTCGTGGGGAAGGAGGCGCTGCGCATCGCGGACTCCGGCACCTGCCGCGAACTCGTCGGACAGCTGTGACGCCACCGAGAGCGCCTCGTCCTCGCTGGTGATGCGGTGCGCGATCTCCTGAATGTTCACAGCAGTCATGCTGCCACCGTTTCACAGTCGCAGCACCCACCCAACACTTACAACCTGTGTGATCGCTACCCTGGAAACCACTGGGAACTGCATGTTTGCTGGGTTTCATGTCTACTGAACGTATCGCCGACGAGATCAAGTTCGCCTACTGGGTGCCCAATGTCAGTGGTGGTCTGGTCACCTCCGACATCGAGCAGCGGACCAGCTGGGACTACGAGTACAACAAGAAGCTGGCACAGACCGCCGAGAACAACGGCTTCGAGTACGCCCTGAGCCAGGTACGTTACGAGGCGAGCTACGGGGCCGAATTCCAGCACGAATCCACGAGCTTCAGCCTTGCGCTTCTCCTGGCCACCGAGAAGCTCAAGGTGATCGCCGCGGTGCATCCGGGACTCTGGCAGCCGGCCGTGTTGGCGAAACTGGGCGCTACCGCCGATCACTTGTCGAACGGTCGTTTTGCCGTCAACGTCGTCAGTGGTTGGTTCAAGGATGAGTTCACACATCTAGGCGAGCCGTGGCTCGAGCACGACGAGCGTTATCGGCGTAGCGCCGAGTTCCTTCAGGTTCTTCGGAAGATCTGGACGGAGGACGACGTCGATTTCCGCGGCGACTTCTACCGCATCCACGACTTCACGTTGAAGCCGAAGCCTCTCAACACTCCGGAGCGCCCCAATCCCGAACTGTTCCAAGGTGGTAACTCGGCGGCAGCCCGTGAGAACGCGGGCCGGTATTCGGATTGGTACTTCAGTAACGGCAAGGACTACGACGGCGTCACCGAACAGTTGGTCGACGTTCGCCGTGTTGCTCGTGAGAACGATCGGGAGGTCAAGTTCGGGCTCAACGGATTCATCATCGCCCGCGACACCGAGGCGGAAGCAAAGGACACACTGCGCGAGATCATCGCCAAGGCCAACCGCCCTGCGGTCGAGGGATTCAAGAATGCAGTCCAACAGGCCGGCGCATCGACCGCGTCCAAGGACGGGATGTGGGCGGATTCGACGTTCGAGGACTTGGTTCAGTACAACGACGGTTTCCGCTCACAACTGATCGGCACGCCGGAACAAATCGCGCATCGGATCGTCGAATATCGCCGTCGCGGTGTCGATCTGATTCTCGGCGGATTCCTGCATTTCCAGGAGGAGATCGAATACTTCGGGGCCAAGGTGCTTCCGCTGGTTCGTGAACTCGAAGCAGCCGACAGCGACGAGCAGGTGCTCGTCACCGCCGGCTGATCGCCTGATCTCTCAGGACTTCGCGTGGCGTTTCGCCAGCATCCAACGTGAGATCTTCATGTCCCTGGCTTTTCGCTCGATGGTCAGCAGGTCCAGTGGAGCGCTGAACTTCTGAACGGCCAGTGATTTCACACTGCTGAACTCACGCAGCCCATCGGCTCCGTGGATACGGCCGAATCCGGAATCGCCGACCCCGCCGAACGGCAGGGCGGCGATTCCGGCGAAACCGAGAACCGAATTGACCGTGACGACACCGCAGTCGAGCTTCTCGGCAATTGCTCGGCCCTTCGACGAACTCTTGGTGAACACCGAGGCGCCCAAGCCGTACTTCGACGCATTGGCGCGTTCGATCCCCTCGTTCATGTCGGCGACCTTGTTCACCACGACGCTCGGGCCGAACGTCTCCTCGGTGATCGCCGTGGAATCCTCCGGAACATCCGTCAGGATGATCGGATCGATGAACGGACCGTTGAACGAATCAAGTCCGCCGAGTACAGCTTTCGCGCCGCGACTGAGAGCGTCTTCGATCTGGCCCCGGACTATCCCAGTCTGCTTTCCCAGCGTCATCGGCCCGTAGGTCGAGCTGTCGGTGGCGCCGGCGTGGGCGTCTCGTAGCGCGGCGGTGAGCTTGGACAGGAAGGCGTCGTACACGGGCGCTGCGACGTAGATTCGTTCGACGCCGGCACAGGTTTGTCCGCCGTTGCCCACTGCCCCGAATGCCGCGAAGCTCACGGCCGCATCGAGGTTGGCATCGGAGTCCACCAGCATGGCGTCCTTGCCGCCGCATTCGGCGACCAGGGGAGTGAGGGTGTCCGCACAGGCGGCCATTACGCGCTTTGCGGTAGCGGTCGAACCGGTGAATGCGATCTTGTCGACGCCGGACGAACACAGAAGTGCTCCGGTTTTGCCGTCGCCGGTAATGGTCTGCAGGACAGGGTGTCCGGGTGCCGCGATGTCCCACAGCCGGGCCAATTCGACGCCGACGCCTGGTGAGAGTTCGCTCGGTTTGAACACGACGGCGTTACCGGCGGCCAGTGCGTAGCCGATCGACCCCATCGGTGTGTACAGCGGATAGTTCCAGGGGCCGATCACGCCGACGACGCCCATCGGCCGGTAGCCAACGGATGCAGACTGGTTGGCGCTGATCAGTCCTGCACCGACGCGTCTGCGGCGCAACACTTTCTGTGCGTTGCGTGCCGCCCAGTCGAGATGTTCGACGGCCAGCATGACTTCGAGTAGTGCGTCGTCGCTGGGTTTTCCGGTCTCGGCGGAAATGATCGCCGCCATCGATTCGGCGTGAGTGGCGATCGCGGCGCGGAAATTGCCGAGCACCTTCCGGCGGCCTTGGAATCCGAGTTGATCCCACCACTTCGACGCCGTGCGTGCTGCGGCGACCGCTTTCTCGATCTCTCGCTGGTCTGCAATGGGGTGCTGCGCGACCACGGAATCGTTGCGAGGGTCGAGGCTCGCGAAAGTGTGATCGTCCGATCTCGGATCTGTCGACGTGGACGTGCTCTGGCGGCCGAGCTGTTCTGTCATGTTCTTCAGATCCTCCACATGTCGGTGCATCACATATATGTGATGTGATTTACTGTGCTGGTAGTCACAGTATGCGTCGGACCGAGCTCCGACAAGCCTCCAGCCTCATCTCACTCGGGAGTTTTCGATGTACATGGATTTCACGCAGGAGCAGTCTGATTTCGCCAAGTCGGTAGCGTCGTTCTGCAAGAAGGAAAGTGGTACCCGTGAGCAGCGAGACCTGCTGACCGATCATGGCGCCCATAACCACAACCAGGCGTTCTACGAGAAGATGGCGGAATTGGGATGGCTCGGGCTGACTGTCCCGGAGGAATACGGCGGATCCGCCGGAAGCACGGTCGACCTGTGCATCTTCCTGGAGGAAGCCGCCAAGGGTATGGCGCCGATCGGTGGACTGGGCCCGACCGTCATCACCGGGGCTGCATACGAGAAGTTCGGCAGTCCGGCCCAGAAGGAGGCAGTGCTCGGCGGGATCGTCCGTGGCGCGTCTCAGTCGATCTCGATGTCCGAACCCGAAGCGGGCTCCGACGTGGGAAATCTGAGTTGCCGCGCCGAGAAGGTCGACGGTGGGTGGCTGATCAACGGCCAGAAGACGTGGTGCTCCAACGCGCACTTCGCCGAGAACATCCTTCTGGTGGCTCGCACATCCCGAGGTGAAGGCAAGCATGAGGGCCTGACGATGTTCCATGTCCCGGCCGACATCTCCGGATTGAAGATCAGTGGAATCGACACCATGGGCGGCAAGGAGGTCAACGATCTCTACTTCACCGACACATTCCTGCCCGAGGACGCGGTGGTTGGGGAAGTCGGCAACGGCTGGCGTCAACTCATGGCCGGACTCAACATCGAACGCCTCATCCTCGCGGCGATGATGCTCGGGACCGCGCAGCGCGCTTTCGACGACACCCTCGAATTCGTCACCACGCGTAAGCAGTTCGGCCGTCCGGTCGGATCGTTTCAGGCGCTTCGCCATCGGATCGCGGATCTCGCCACGGAGATCGAATGCGGCCGTCTGCTGGTCTACAGCGTGGCCAGGATGGTCGACGCCAACCCGACCAAGATGTTCCCGCGGGAAGCGTCGATGGCCAAGCTCAAGCTGACCGAGACCGCCAAGAAGGTCGCGCTCGAGGGGATGCAGATGATGGGTGGGTACGGTTACGCGACTGAGTTCGACATGGAGCACCATGTGCGAAAGACTCTTGTGTCCTCCATTTATGGTGGTACCAACGAGATTCAGCGAGACATCATCGGCAAAACGTACGGACTGTGAGGATCGGTTGTGGCAACGTCTGCACGCACTCGGAGAGCGACATCTGAGCTGAGGAGACGGCCACAGTTGTCGGAGGACGTGGCCAACCACGTTCGCAACCTGATCATGTCCGGCTCGGTCCGTCCGGGCGAGTTCGTCAGGCTGGACGAAACCGCGGCCGACCTCGGGGTCAGCGTCACGCCGGTGCGAGAAGCCCTCGTCGCATTACGCGGCGAGGGGATGGTCGAGTTGGTTCCGCATCGCGGCTATCTCGTCTCGCCCCTCAGTCGCCAGGACATCGAAGACATCTTCTGGTTGCAGGGGCAGATCGCGGTCAAGCTGGCGTTGCGGGCGATGGACAGCATCACCGCTGATCAACTCGCGGAACTCACGGAACTCAATGCCGATTTGCGAGCGGCGGTCGACGCTTCGGATGCAGCTGCGATCGAGCAGTGCGAATTCGAGTTCCATCGCCTGATCAATCGCGCTGCGGGTGGTGCGAAGTTGGCATGGTTCCTGTTCGGCGCGATTCGGTACACCCCTGCTCGTCTCTACGCGACGGATCCAGGCTGGGGTGAGCTTGCGGTATCGAGCCACGATGCTTTGATCGCGGCGTTCGAGAAGCACGATCGAGAACAGGTGGACGCGCAGATGAGTCTGCAGTTCTCCGACGGCGCTGCTCGACTTCTCGCTCACCTCGACAACATCGGGATCTGGGACTGAATCAGGAGCTCAAGACGGCGGCAGGGCGGGTGCGAGCAGGATCGCCGCACATTCGGCGACCAGTTCTTCTTCCGTCACGTCGATGTACCCGTCGAGCCATGCACTGAGGGTCTGCGCCAGGCCGCCGACCAGGAACGTGGCGGTCAGGGTCAGATGACCGCTGTCGTTCAATCGGTAGAAGGTCTTCGCGTTGGCGGCCAGGAGACCGATGAATATCGTCGTCGACGCTTGGCGTTTCTCGGCCAGGACAGGGCTCGTCAGGGCGCTGGAGAACAGTAGACGTCCGCGACGGGGATCGTTCGCGATAGTGCGGACGATGTTCGCGATTCCAGCGAGCGCCTTGCCGCGTTCGGTCTCGGCGGCGTCCACTGCAGCCTGGGTTGAAACGGCGATGTCCGTGATGACGGTGTCGTAGACGGCCGACATCAGAGCATCACGATCGGTGAAGCTCTCGTAGAAGTACCGCGCCGCGACACCGGCCTTCTTGCACACTCCGCGGACCGTCAGTTCGGGCTCGGCGGAGCCCATGAGTTCCAGACCGGCCTCGATCAGCGCCTCCCGTCGTTGGGCTACGCGGAGCGCGCCGTCGACGCCACCGTACGAACGCGGTTGGTCATTCATGAAGACCATCTTTGCATCCAGAGATTGCTTGACATCTCGGCATTTCGGCGTTTCACTCATCTGAGAACATGCGTTCGCAGATATCGACTCGAAGGGGTTCTGCCGTGACGGTGAGTAGGGATTCGATGGACGGGCGCGAGGAAGCGGTGGCAGGCGGCATCGGAGCGGTCGGCGTCCAGGCGGTCGACATCGACGCCGAGGTTGAAAAGGCGATGTCCGGGCTCGGACTGTTGGCTGCAGGCGCCAACGTCATCATGCAGTTGGCGCGCCCGGCGGTGGGGTACGGCGTGTATGAGAGCAAGGTCGAGACGGGTCGGTTGGATCGGCATCCGGTGAAGCGAACCCGGACGACGCTGACGTATCTCGCCGTCGCAAGCCTGGCGACGGACGAAGAAAAGAAGCTGTACCGACGCGCAGTCAACGGCTCTCACAAGCACGTTCGCTCCGATGAGAACAGCGCGGTCGAATACAACGCGTTCGATCCCGAACTGCAGTTGTGGGTAGCCGCCTGCCTGTACCGAGGCTTCGAGGACGTCTACAAAATCTTGTACGGGGATCTCGATCCGGTCACCCGGGATGCGTTCTATCAGCGCAGCGCCACGTTCGGTACAACCCTTCAGATGCGACGCGACATGTGGCCGGCGGACCGGGATGCGTTCGAGGTCTACTGGAACGAGAACCTCGACAAGGTGGCGATCGACGAGACGATTCGTGAGCATCTCTACGGGATCGCGTCGGCGACCTTCACTCCGAAGTTGTTGCATCCCGTGGTCGGTCCGCTCAACCGATTTGTCACCACCGGGTTCCTGCCCCAAGCCTTTCGTGACGAAATGCGGCTCCCGTGGTCAGTGCGTCAGCAGCGTAACTTCGACCGATCCATGCGCGTCGCCGCGCTGGTCAATCGGTTCAGTCCGAAGATTCTGCGGATGTTTCCCTACAACTTCTATCTCTGGGATCTGCGTCGGCGCATCGCCAAGGGAATCCCGTTGGTCTGAGCCGACTCTGGCACTTGAAGTGATTGACACCACAGGTGAATCGGACACATACTCGACATAGTTGAAGTTGACGTCAAGTTTCATCATTCCTGTGGAGGCTGTCAGTGGCGAACATCGAAGGCGTATGTGACCAGCGATTCTCTGGCTTGAAGGAGGCGCTGGCACGCAATCTCGATTCCGGCGAGGACGTCGGGGCAGCGATCGCACTGACGATCGACGGCGAATCCGTCGTCGACATGTGGGGCGGTTGGGTCGACGTCGAGCACACTGCTCCTTGGTCTCGCGACACCGTTACCAATGTCTGGTCCTGCAGCAAGACCGTGACCGCACTGGCCGCGCTCATGCTCGTCGACCGCGGGTTGCTTGATCTCGACGCCCCGGTCGCGCAGTACTGGCCGGAATTCGCAGCAGCGGGCAAGGACCGAATTCGGGTCCGGCAACTGTTGTCGCACACCTCGGGTGTGTCGGGGTGGGATCAACCGTTCACCCTCGAGAACATTTGCGACGACGAATATGCCACCGCCCGGTTGGCGACGCAGGCTCCGTGGTGGGAACCGGGTACGGCATCCGGATACCACGCCCTCAACTACGGCCACCTGATCGGCGAGGTCGTCAGGCGCATCGACGGACGAACCCTCGGCCGCTTCATCGACGAGGAAATCGCCGGCCCACTCGATGCTGATTTCCGCCTGGGCTTGCCGAAGTCGGAATACGGGCGAGTCTCGAATGTGATTGCGCCACCGCCGTTGCCGATCGACATCGCGGCACTCGGGATGGACAACATCATGGTGAAGACATTCACCGCGCCGCCCGCTGACGCTACAGGTTCGTGGACCGACGGGTGGCGCGCCGCCGAGATCGGTGCGGCCAACGGTCATTCGAATGCGAGGGCACTCGCAAGGATCCAATCGGTGATCGCGTGCGGTGGCAAGGTCGGTGACGTTCGCTTGCTGTCGGAGGAAACGATCGACAAGATCTTCGAGGAGCAGTCGTACGGGGTCGACCTCGTCCTCGGCGTGCCGGTCCGCTTCGGCGTCGGACTCGGATTGCCGACGCCCGAGTCCGTCCCGTTCATTCCGGAGGGGCGAATCTGCTTCTGGGGAGGTTGGGGTGGCTCGCAGATCATCATCGACACCGAGAAGCGCATGACGTTCTCGTACGTGATGAACAAGATGGGGCCGGGTCTGCTCGGTTCCGAGAGATCGGCGCAGTACGTATCGGCGGCCTACGACGCTTTGAGTTGATCGACCGATTCAAATCCGGCAGAACGGTTTTTGTCTGTCGCCGCTGACTATGCTGCCGGATATGCCAGTGTGCTCCGGGGGGAAATCAGCGAGTCCGTTTCGTCGAAGTACGCCCAAAAGTTGCGGAGCTGCATCGGCTGATCGGCGATGAACGGTTTGGTCGACGTCGTCATGCGCTGGTGGCAGTTGCCGGACCAGTTCCACAGTTTCAGCAGGTACCTCCAGGACCGCGGGTTCTTGACTTCCTGCCGGGCGCTGGTCGGCGGAACAGCATTCTGGATGGGGCTGGTGTTGCTGTCGGCGCGATTCAGTGACGTCGGTCCGCAAGGTACGTTCTGGCGAGCGGTCAATCTGGCGGTCATCGCGCTGTGCCTCGGCGCGGCCCTGATCTGGTGGCTGTTTCCGCCTACGCCGCTGTGGTCGTACACCTTTGTCGTGGGTTCCGACGTCGCGATTGCGGCGGCGGCCGCAACCGACTCGGAACCGCTGGGACGACTCATCGCGTGCGTCGTTTTCGCGTCGATCGGCGGCTACATCGCGTTCTTCCACAATCCGAAACTCCAAGTCGGTCACTTGGTCTTCGCCTCGACCGTCACGGTGCTTTCGGGGTGGACTTTGTTGTTCGGGCCAGCAGCGGACGTCGGCTTGGGACTGGCGAAGATCTCGGTTGTGCTGGCTACGATCATCGTGATTCCTGTTGTGTCACAGATTGTTCTGGCGGTCCTGGGTTCGGATGCCACTACCTCCGACATCGACCCGTTGACCGGACTGCTCAACCGTCGCGGATTGGCGCGTCGGGTGAACGACTTGATGGGCGCTCCGGTCACCGAAGCGGATGCACTGCTCGTAGTGGTGATCGACCTCGATCGCTTCAAGACGATCAACGACGTTCACGGCCATGACGTAGGAGACAGCACGATCATGCGAACTGCACTGCGCATCCGTTTGTGGACAACCCAGTCCGCCTTGACTGCTCGTATGGGCGGTGACGAGTTCGTCGTGGTCGAACGGGTACCGGTCAGCGTGATCTCCAGGCTGGAAGGACAGATCCGCTCCGCGATGGACGGAGCGAACGATGACCCTCCGACGAGCGCGAGCATCGGAATGGCGATCCGCACCGCGCCCCGGAATCCGGGTGAGTCCGTCGACGCTGCTTTTGCCGAACTCTTCCGCGTCGCGGACTCGGTGATGTACGAAGCGAAGCGCGAAGGTGGCAACCAGGTGCGGGCGAGCCTGGTCTGATGTGAGAGCTCAGTCGGCGAAGCTCAGACCACGTTCGGCGAGTGCTTCGCGCAGAATCCTCAAGGCCTTCGGTCCCATCCCGTGCAAAGCGCCGAGTTCCTTCTCGGACACGGACGTCAGCTGCGCGAGATGGGTGTAACCCGCTGCGATCAGCGCGCGCTGTGCGGGAGCTCCCGTCTTCGGGAAGTCGGTTTCCACTGTGCCCGGATCCGGTTCTGTCACTGGCCAACTCCTCCGTGTGGGTTTCTCACAGTTTAGCGAGCGTCGTGAACGATTTCGGGGCTGCCGATTTTGTCGGGCGTTCGCGGAAGTGCGCGAGCTGCCACGGCAATGCCGATGATCGAGACAGCGGCGAAGGTGAAGAGAAGCAATTGCGCAGAACGAAGCGTCGACGGTTCGCCGATGTTGACCAGCACTCCGGCCAGGGCTGCACCGAAGGCATTGGCGATCAGCTGAACGGTGTTGATGGCAGCGGAGGCACGCGCACCTTCTCCGGGATCGGTGACCGAGGTCATCGCCCCGACTGCAAGATGAGGCCAGGCGATGCCGATTCCGACGCCGGCGAACAGCAGTCCGATCACCCACGCGACCACCGCACCGGCGCCGGCGTGTTCGGTGAGAAATGCTGCCATGATGCCCAACCCGATCGCGACGAGGATCGGACCGCTGACAACGATTCGTCGCACGATACGAGGGGCTGTTGCCGAGGCGCTCGGGATTTCGCCGAGAGTCCAGCCGAGAGCGAGTGCGGCCCCGAGGAATCCGGCCGCGAGCGGCGCCAGGCCGGCAAGTCGTTGCCCGAAGAGTGGAATGAACGTCTCGACGGTCGACGCGACAGCGAGGACGACGATGGTCAGGTACACCCATTTGAGGGACGACGCGTTGAACGTCGACGGCGGTAGTACGCCGTGGCGCGAGCGACGGTCAGCGGCGACAAAAGCGATCAGTAGCAGCACAGCGGCGAGAACCATTGCGGCGGTCACGGCGAGGTTGGACAGAATTCCGGCAACGCTGACCAGCAAAGCTGCCGCAGTCAGCAATGCCAGCGAGAGGACCGGCACCGGGCTACTGGTGGTGCTGCCCGGTTCATGTGCCGGTAGCGCGCTGGGGACGAGAGCGGCGACTGCGATCGTCGCGATGACCAGGACGCCGAAAGCCCATCGCCAGGCTCCGAACTGAGCAAAGACACCGCCGATTGCAGGGCCGGCGAAGGTGCCGACTCCCCACATCGCCGAAACCAGCGCGGCCCCGCGAGTCCACAGATGTCTGGGGAGCGCGGCATTGATGACGGCGTAACCGAGACCGGCCAGCAGGCCACCGCCCGAACCCTGGATCGTGCGGCCGACCAACAGCAATTCCATCGTCGGGCTGACCGCACAGACAACGGTGCCGAGCGCGAAGATCGCGAGGCCGATCAGGTAGGCCCCGCGCGGTCCCCTGGCAGCGAGGACGTTGGTGACCAACATCGAAGAGATGACGGAAGCAATGAGGAAGACCGTCGCGGTCCAGGCGTAGTACTGCTGACCGCCGATGTCGTCGATGGCAGTCGGAAGCAGGCTGGTCGTCAGGTAGACGTTGGTCGCGTACAGCGCAACGCCGCCTGCGAGGACGGTAGCGGTGCCGAGGTATCGACCGCTCAGGAGCTGCCGCCAGGTTCCGGTGGGAGCATCGGTGGGGGAGTGCATGTTGTCGAAGGTAGAATCTCAAGTGCGCTTCAGGTCAATGTCGCGCAGCCATTGGGAGGCAGAATGATCCGTAAGAGTGACGAACTTCTCTCGATCGGCGAGGTATCGGAGCGCACTGGCGTCGCCGTGTCGGCTGTGCGCTACTACGAAACACTCGGTCTGGTTCCTGCGGAGCGGACGGCAGGAAATATGAGGAAGTTCCCGCGGCATTCGATCCGGCGGGTGTCGCTGATCCAGTTGGCAGTCAGATTCGGGATACCCCTGGCCGAAGTTGCCGAAGTATTCGGATCGTTGCCGCAGGGGCGAACTCCGACGAAGAAGGACTGGCGCAAGATTTCCACGGAGTGGAATCAGCGCCTCGAGGATCGCAAGCAGGCCATCAACCGGATGCAGGACGAACTGACGGGCTGTATCGGCTGCGGGTGTCTGTCACTGAAAACATGCAACCTGCTCAACCCTGGAGACGAACTGGGCCGGGAGGGACCCGGCGCCAGACGTCTCTGAAACTACTGTCGGTCACACTCTTTCGCGTGGCCGCGACTGAGCATTCCACCGACCACCACGACGCTCGATCTCGATGGGATGCGAGAAGCACTCGCTGATGTTCTGGGTGGTGATCACATCCTCGGCGAGGCCGCTGGCGGTCACGACGCCGTCCTTGATCAGAAGAGCATGTGTGGTGGTGCTGGGGATCTCCTCGATGTGGTGCGTCACGAGGATGCTGGCAAGTGACGGGTTCTGATTGCGGAGGTCGTCCAGTGCCGTCAAGAGTTGTTCGCGTGCAGCAAGATCGAGCCCGGTCGCCGGTTCGTCGAGCAGAAGCAGGCGCGGTTCGACCATGAGTGCGCGGGCGATCAGGGCTCGTCCCCGTTCGCCTTGGGACAAGTTGGGCCACAGCGCGTCCGAACGCGGACTCATTCCGAGTAGATCGATCAGTGCGTCGGCGTGAGCCTCTTGCTCCGGCGTCGGTGACCAGCGCGGCATCACCTCGGTGGTGTTGGTGAGGCCGGTGATCACGACGTTGCGGACGGTGATCGGAATTCCGATCGTGTGACGAGGGTTCACGTGCCCGATGTCCATCCGCAGTTCCCTCATGTCGACGCGGCCCAACTTGTGGCCGAGGACGTAAACGGAACCGCGAGTCGGGTGGGCGGTTGCTCCGAGCAGGCTCAGAAGCGTGCTCTTGCCCGCGCCGTTCGCGCCGAGGAGGACCCAGTGTTGTCCGGGTTCGATCGAAATGTTGATGTCTTTCAACAAGTATCGGCCGTCGCGGACGAGATCCACGTGTTCGGTCGACAGAACTGTGCCGGTGGGGTGTTGCACGAGAACTAACCTCTCTTAGGCGTCGAGCACACGCAGTCGTCGTAGGACGGTGTCGATGTTTGCTCGAGTTGCCGCTACCGCGGCTTCTGGGTCGGCGTCTTGAAGGGCCTCGACCAACTGATCATGGGCATGTGAGGTGTCGGGGACGCCGGCCTCGTGGGCCATCATCTCGACGAGGGATTCACGAAGGAGTGGACGCACCGACGTGAAAAGCGAGAGCAGAACTGCGTTTCCTGACAGTCGAACGACTTCGGTGTGGAAGTCGAGGTCGACGTCGACGAACTTCTCGACATCACCCTCGAAATGACTGTGTCGCATGGTCAGTCGACGCCGCAGGCCGTCGAGGTCCTCAGGTTGTACCCGCTCCGCGGCCAGTCTGGCGGCCTCGATCTCGAGTGCGCGACGGACTTCGAAGACCTCGAGGATCCTCGAGCGTCGAAGAAGTTTGGTGAATTCGTCGACGTGCTCGAGTTCGGACGCGGCAGCCACGAAGGTTCCGACGCCGTGTCGGACTTCGAGTAGTCCGTCGCGAGCGAGGAGGCGGATTGCCTCGCGAATCGAGGAACGCCCGACGCCGAGTTCGACGGCGAGGGCCGCCTCGCTCGGTATGCGCTCGGACGGCGCCCACGTTCCATGCATGATTCGCCCGCGCAGCAACTGTTCGAGTTGCGGTACCAGCGGACCACTGCGAAGTGTGAATCCTGTGTGGTCGTCGGACACGGCTTGCCTCTCGGGTGGGTACCGAAAGAGTAACAACTCATCAGACGTCTGAGGACTCGGGTGGCCGGTGTGTCGCCGTAGTGTTCACGCGGTCGAAGCGTGTCAGTTGCGGGTGACGCCGAGGAGCAGTGCGATCAGGTCGAGAGCCGTCTCGATCTCGGCCTTTTCTCGGCCGAGCAGGGGGGCGTAGAGGTGTACGTCGCAGATGCGAACGAGGGCTTCGCCCAGCACTTGCGGCGAGAGCGTGATCGTCAGTTGGCCGGCGTCGACCTGGGACTGCAAGATTTCGGCGGTGATGGAGGCGGAGATCGATTCGATGGAGCCGGGCATCATCGCGAGTTTGATGAACACCATCGGTTCGCGTTTGGTCAGCGCGCGCAGTTCTGTCGACGATTCCACCGATCGCATAACGCGGCCGAAGACGTCGAGAATGTACTCCGGACCTTGCCCCGACGCCTGTGACATCGCCTTTCGGTATGTCCGTTCGGTGGCCTCGGCCAGCACTGTTCCGAGCAGTTCGTCGCGGTTGCCGACCCAGCGGTACAGCGTCGCGCGCCCTACGCCGAGACGTTCGGCGAGCAGTGACATGTCGAGTGGTTCCTCCGCGAGGTACATGCTCGCGGCGGTGTCGATCGCGCGTCGGCGTTCGAGGTCGGTAGGCATCGGGACATTCTCTCCGGTTGTCCGGTACTGCACAATTTCGGCCGTTGAAAAATGGTGAGCCTCGGGGGATCGAGCCTATTGACGAACCTGGCCACGTGAGACACACTAGCTCATTGTCTCATGTTAGTGATGGCGATCACAGTCAGGGGTTCGATCGATGAGTTCAGTACAAACCGTTCGTGGGCCGGTGGATACAGCCGATCTGGGAAAGGTGTTGATGCACGAGCATGTCTTCGTTCTGGGTGAGGAGTTGCGCCAGAACTACCCCGACTACCCCGAACCCTGGGACGAGGAAGTACGGGTAGCGGACGCGGTGGCAAAGCTGACCGAGGTGAAGTCCCGCGGAATCAGCACGATCGTCGATCCCACGGTGATCGGCCTCGGCCGGTACATTCCGCGCATCGTCCGGATCAACGAGCAGGTCGATCTCAACATCATCGTTGCTACCGGCATCTACACCTACAACGACATTCCCTTCCAATTCCATTACACCGGACCGGGATTGCTGTTCGACGGCCCCGAGCCGATGGTCGAACTGTTCGTCAAGGACATCAGGGAAGGAATCGCCGGAACCGGTGTCCGAGCCTCCTTCCTGAAGTGCGCCATCGAGGAGCCGGGCCTTACCCCCGGCGTCGAGCGGGTCATGCGCGCGGTTGGACAGTCGCAGGTGGAAACGGGAGTGCCGATCACCGTGCACACCAATCCGCACACTGAATCCGGGCTGGTCGCGCAGAAGGTTCTGGCCGAAGAGGGTGCGGATCTGACCAAGGTGGTCATCGGTCACTCCGGCGACACCACCGATCTCGACTACTTGTGTGCGCTGGCCGATGCCGGTTCGCTACTGGGGATGGACCGTTTCGGTCTCGAACCGTTCCTGTCGTTCGAGGATCGTGTCAACACCGTGGTGGAGATGGCCCGTCGCGGTTACGCGGAGAAGATGGTTCTGGCACATGACGCGTCGTGTTTCATCGACTACTTCCCCAGCGCGGCAAGAGAAGTGGCACTTCCGAACTGGAACTACACCCACATCAGTGATGATGTCATTCCGGCGCTGCTCGAACGTGGTGTCACCGAAGACCAGGTCAAGGCGATGCTGGTGGACAACCCACGTCGGTATTTCGAGAGCTGAGATATGACCAACGTGTACGAGAGCAAGCCCTGGCTCGCCAATTACGACGCCGACACTCCGCCGAACGTAGACATCGAGCACGTCGACGCCCTCGCGATGTTCCGTGCTTCGCTGGAGCGCGATCGCACCGCCCCGATCATCAGGTACTTCGACAGGACCGTCAGCTTTGCCGAGCTCGACGAGATGTCGGATGCGCTTGCCGTAGCCCTCGCCAAGGATGGAATCGGGTTCGCAGACAGAGTTTCCTTTGTCCTGCAGAATGTTCCGCAGTTCGTGATCGCGACAGTCGCGGTCTGGAAGCTCGGTGCCGTCGTCGTTCCGGTCAATCCGATGTACCGCGACCGTGAGCTGTCCACCGTACTGGCCGACAGCGGAGCGGTAGCAGTCATCTGTCTCGAGTCCTCGGCCGAGACCGTGGCGACTGCGTCCGAGGGCACCGAAGTGCGACGGGTCATCACTACGTCGGAACGGGATTTTCAGTCGCGCGACGATGAACGGATCTTCGGTTCGGCGTCCAGGATTCGTCATGATGGATTTCCGGACCTACTGGAACTGATCGAGGCTCATCGAGGGCAGAAGCCCGAGAAGGTCGATCTGTCCCCGGAAGACCTTGCCTACCTTCCTTATACGTCGGGGACGACCGGCCCGCCGAAGGGGTCGATGAACACGCACTCAAATGTCGTGTTCGCAGCGCAGATCTATCGGGACTGGCTGGGGTTGCGCCCCGGCGGCGCGATGTTCGCGGTGGCGCCACTGTTCCATATCACCGGGTTGATCGGGCACGTCGCGGCTCCACTCCTGGCCGGCGCGCCCACGATTCTGACCTGCCGATTCCATCCCATCGTTGCAGCGGAGTCGATTTCGGAGCATCGGGCTACCGCGATCATCGGAGCGATCACGGTATTCATCGCGTGGACGGACAGCGCCGCAGTCTCGAAGGAATCTTTGAGCTCTCTCGAGTCGGTGTATTCGGGTGGAGCGCCGATCCCGCACGCGGCGTTGGAAGCGTTCCGGGCGAAGTTCGGTCACTACATTCACAACGGCTACGGGCTGACCGAGACGAACAGCCCGGCAATCGTGGTGCCGAATTCGCGTGAAGCGCCGGTAGATCCGGCGTCGGGGGCCGTTGCTGTCGGCGTACCGGTATCGAATACGTACGCCGAGGTGGTGGACGAGAACGACAAGCCGGTACAGGTCGGGGAGTACGGCGAGATCGTGGTCTCCGGTCCCCAGGTTGCACTCGGATACTGGAACAAGCCGGACGAGACCGCACATGCCATGCCGGACGGGCGTTTTCACACCGGCGACATCGGATTCATGGACGGCGACGGTTGGTTTTACATCGTCGACCGGATGAAGGATCAGATAAATGCCTCGGGCTTCAAAGTGTGGCCACGCGAAGTGGAAGATGTTCTCTACGAACACCCTGCCGTACGAGAGGCTGCTGTCGTCGGTGTCATGGATCCGTATCGGGGCGAAACCGTGAAGGCCTTCGTGTCTTTCAAGGACGGTTTCGAGGCGACCACCGAGGATCTGGTTGAGTTCTGCAAGGAAAGGCTTGCAGCATACAAGTATCCACGCATCGTCGAGGTCATGAATGACCTGCCGAAAACAGTGAGCGGCAAGATTCTTCGTCGTGAACTGCGGGTACCGAACTAGATCTACCTGACAAACGAATTGCCGGCGGCCGACAAGGTGAGCCGGCCATTCGTCGTGGTGGCTGACGAGCATCGGTAGGGGATTTAGTCCCCTATGCGGCAATGTATTTCAGTGATTGACATCACTCTTTTTGTATCGCAGACTGATCGCAACGCCACAGAGTTGAAGTTGGTGTCAGTTTCTACTTCTGGCCCGGTTCCGCTTCTCAACTCCCGGCGCGACGAGCGTCCGACCCATCGAGGAGTAACCCATGACGAGATCGGCAGTGGATTCGAGCACGCAGGCAGGGGGCCTGTCCGATCAGGAACGGAAGAAGAAGAAGGCGCACCGCAAACTTCTAGGCGCGGGACTGCTCGGCAGTTCCATCGAGTGGTACGACTTCTTCTTGTACGGAACGGCTGCGGCACTGGTCTTTCCGCATGTGTTCTTCCCCGATTCATCCGCACTGATGGGCACACTGCTCTCGTTCAGTACGTTCTGGGCCGGCTTCGTTGCCCGCCCCATCGGCGGTTTGGTCGCCGGACACTTCGGCGACAAGTACGGACGTAAGCCCGCCGTCGTCACCTGCCTGTTGCTGATGGCTGTCGCGACGTTCCTGATCGGCGCGATTCCGAGTGCTTCGGCAATCGGCGTAGTCGCTCCGATTCTCCTCGTGACACTGCGATTCATCCAAGGTCTCGCCTGCGGTGGCCAGTGGGGCGGAATCGTCCTTCTCCTCACCGAATCCGCGAGTCCCAAGAAGCGCGGATTCTCAGGCACTTTCGGTCAGATGGGTGTTTCGTTCGGTGTAGTGCTGGGCAACTTGGTCTTCCTCGTCGCGACCGCGACCATTTCCAACGAAGCATTCCTGAGTTGGGGTTGGCGGGTTCCGTTCTTCGCCAGCGCGCTGCTCTTCCCCGTGGTTCTGTACATCCAGACGAAGGTCGAGGACACGCCGGAATTCCTCGAGTTGCAGGAAGACGCCAAGAAGAACCAAAAGGACGTGGTCGTTCAGGCTCCACTGGCGCAGGCGCTCAAGGATCACTGGCGCAAGATTCTGCTCGGTTGCGGACTTCTGGCCGCCACCAATGCACTGTTCTACATCAGCATCGCCGGCGTGCTCAGCTACGGCACAACCGAACTGGGGTTGAAGCGGAACTCACTGCTCATCATCTCGCTCCTGAGTGCGTTGCTGACAGTCGGTGTGGTGCTGTGGTCCGGGAAGATGTCCGACAAGATCGGTCGTCGTCCGATGATCCTGATCGGCGCCGCGGCGATCGTGGTCTGGGCATTCCCGTACTTCTGGTTGATCAACACCAAGTCCCTGCCGCTGTTCTTCATCGCGGTGACAGTCGGCAGCGTGTTCCAGTCGATGACCTACGGGCCGATCGCTGCGTACATGGGTGAGCTGTTCGCGCCCAACGTGCGTTACTCGGCAGCATCGTTGGCGTACCAGCTGGCGGCGATCACGGTCAGCGGTGGTACTCCGTTCATCATGACGGCACTCATCGCGAAGACCGGGACCACTACATGGGTTGCCGTGTTCGTAGCCCTCATGGGTCTGGTGACCTTCTTCAGTGCCTGGGTGCTGAAAGAGACCAACCCGAAGGAAGTTCGGGACGATCCGAACGCAATTCCGGGCGCGCACCTGTACGCCAAGTAACTCTTTCGGTTTCGAGTAGACGCCCGCTATCGGTCACCGGTAGCGGGCGTCTGACGTATAACTGGAGCATGGCTGCAGCACGCACAGGCTCCGAAGATGCTTCGTCGACAGTGTCACGGGAACTCCCCTCCACTCAGCGTGGTTTGCGTACGCGTCGAGCGTTGATCGATGCGGCCCGCACCGTTTTCGAACGGTCCGGCTATCTGGACTCGCGGCTGATCGACATCACTGTAGAGGCGCAGTGCTCGGCCGGTACCTTCTACACCTACTTCGCGAGCAAGGAAGAGATCTTCGCGGCAGTGATGGAGTTGGCGCGCGAAGACATGATGCATCCGGGTATGCCGCACACTCCGAAAGGCGCGGATCCTGCTGAGGTCATCGCGGCGAGTAACCGCGCGTACCTCGAGGCATACCGACGGAATGCGAAGCTGATGGGACTGCTCGAGCAGGTAGCAAGCATCGATCCGGAGTTCCGGGTTCTCCGCCTCGAGCGTGCTGACGCGTTTGTTCGACGCAACGCGCGCAGTATCGAGAAGCTGCAGAAGACCGGACTGGCGGACGCGAATCTGGATCCGCTACTGACGTCTCGGGCACTCTCCGGGATGATCAGTCGACTTGCGTTCGGGTACTTCGTATCCCGCGGCGGCGAGGACGGCGCCGCCGGAGTGACCTTCGACGGTCTGCTCGATACCGTCAACCGGTTGTGGATCAACACTTTGCAATTCTCGCTACGCCAAAATTGATGTTGACGCCGGGTTCATGTTTGGTGTCTGATGGAGCAATGACACCCACGCGTACGGCAGTGCTCGTCGATTTCGGTGGAGTTCTCACCTCCAGTGTGCTGCGGGCCTTCGAAGATTTCGGGGCCTCGCTTGGCGGCGACCCACGACTTCCGTTGACCCTGCTCTCCCGCGACGACGTCTCGAAGAAACTGCTCTCCGATCACGAATCCGGAAAGATCGACCAGGAGGCCTTCGAAGCAGGATTCGGGGAACGGCTACGAGCGCACGGCGCCGTTGTGGACAGCGTTGGATTGGTCGACCGTATGCAAGCCGGGCTGATTCGAGACGAGGAGATGGTGCGTCTGCTCGCGGATGTCCGAGCGGCGGGTCACCCTGTTGCGCTCGTGTCCAATGCTTTCGGGCGTGATTGCTACGCGGGTTTTGTGCTCGAGGACCTCGCCGACGAAGTGGTGATCTCCTCGGAAGTCGGGATTCGTAAGCCCTCTCGTCAGATCTACACCATCGCGTGTGAGCGGCTGGGTGTTGCGCCCGAAGGCGCCGTGATGATCGACGACCTGCAACAGAACCTCGACGGCGCGGCACGATTGGGGATCGCCGGCATTCTCCACACCGATGCGGAAAGCACTCGCAGTCAGTTGGAATCGACGTTCGGACTACTGCCCATGCAGTGAAACTGTAGGTTCTCGGTAACACTCGAATACTGCTGGAACACTTTTGGAGGAATGAATGATTGCTGTCATCGCGGATATCACCGTCAAAGACGGAAGCGGCGAACAGTTCGAAGCCGTAGTCGCCGAACTTGCCGAGAAGGTGCGCACGGAAGAGCCCGGAACGGTTCTGTATCAACTGATCCGCTCGAAGACGGATACGAATTCGTACAAGTTCATGGAGCTGTATCAAGACAGTGCTGCGATCAAGGCCCATGGATCGTCCGAGCATTTCCAGGCCGCGGGAAAGGCGATGGCGCCCTTCCTCGCAGGCGCCCCGCAGATCGAGTACTTCGACGCACTCTGAGCGCATGGACAGGGCACTCTGAGCGCATGGACAGGGCACTCTGAGCGCATGGACAGGGCACTCTGAGCGCATGGACAGGTGAACCCCGGCGAAATCTCGCCGGGGTTCACCTGTGTTTTCAGTTCTGCTTCTGGGCGAGGAGTTCAGTGCGGTCGATCGATCGCTTGAGGATCTTTCCCGTCGAACCCTTCGGGAGCGCGTCGATGAACTGGACCACCCGCGGAATCTTGTAGGCGGACAGACGTTCCCGAGCCCACGAGGTGACGTCATCTGCTTCGAGGTCGGAGCCTGGGCGCACGGCCACCACCGCCGCAACCTCCTCGCCGTAGTAGTCGTCGGGTATACCGATCACCGCGGCCTCGATGATGTCGGGGTGCTGGTAGAGCACCTCTTCGACCTCGCCTGGATAGACGTTGTATCCACCGCGGATGATGAGGTCCTTGACGCGGTCGACGATGCGAAGGTCACCGTCGGCGTCGGTCTCGCCGAGGTCTCCGGTGCGGAACCATCCGTCGTCGGACAGGACGGCGGCCGTGTCGGCCGGGCGCTTCCAGTAGCCCTTCATGACCGTCGGTCCTTTGATGAATACCTCGCCCACTGTGCCTGCCTGGCAGACATTTCCGTCGTGATCACGGACCTCGACCTCGGTGCGCGGTACGGCGCGGCCGGTGTATCCGATCTTTGCGACGCGGTCGATGCTGTTGAAAGTTCCGAATGCGCTCGTCTCGGTCAGGCCGTAGCCCTCGAGGATTGTGCAGTTGAACCGTGCTTCGAAGGCGCGAGCGACTTCACCGGGAAGTGATGCGCCACCGGAGATTGCGATCCGCAGTTGTTCGAAGTCGGAGCTGTCCACGTCGGCTGCGGCGTGCAGCATGGCATTCCACATGGTGGGGACGCCGGCCATGATGGTGAGCTTGTCCCGACGCACCAGATCGAGCATGGCGGCCGGGTCGAACCGGGCGAGCAGGGACAGCGATCCGCCGCCGGTGAAGGTTGCCATCATGACCGAACCCTGGCCGAAGATGTGAAAGAGCGGCAGCCCGGTACCGGTGCGGTCCGAGGGATTTCCGCGGCTGCTCTCGGCGCCGATCTCACCGGCAGACAACAGATTCCCGACTGTCAGCTGAGCGCCCTTCGGACGTCCGGTGGTACCGGAGGTGTAGAGAATCGCCGTGGTGTCCGCTGTGTCGCGGTCGACCACCGTTGCCGGTGGATGGTCGGCCTTCGCCGATTCTTCGGTGAGCGTCCACACCGGGACGCCGCGCGCACTCCCTGCATCCTGAACTGCGGGACCGAGCTGGTGCCAGGCGATCGCCAGCGAAATCTCGGCGTCGTCCAGTACGTACTCGACTTCGGGTTGCGCCGACATCGTGTTGATGGGCACCACGACACAACCTGCAGCCTGAATCCCCATGTACGCCACGATGAATTCAGGCACCGACGGCGCCGCGAGCAGAACCCGGTCGCCGATGCTCAACCCTTCGTCGCGAATGCGGCCGGCGAACGCCAGAGACGCGTCGTGAAGCTGTCGGTATGTCCAATGACTATCCGTGCCGCGAATTGCAATATTTTCCGGAGTGGCTTCCGCGTGACGGGTCACCGGGTCGAGAACGCTAACCATGGTTCTGCCTTTCGGGAGGAATCGACCGATTGTGTGTCCTGGGTCTCACCAGAGCGTACACTTGAATCCGGCGTCAACATCGAGTCTGCTGGGATTGTCCCGAAAATGATGTTGATCGGAAGGATGAGGAGCGCACCGTGCTCGACGACGAATCGCGAATTGCCGCCTTACCGGTGGCTCCGCCCGCGCTGCTCCGGGATCGACCGACCACCGAGCGGGGGACACGCACGCGTGCGGCATTGGTTGCTGCTGCCCGTAAGGTTTTCGAGCGCAGTGGCTATCTCGATGCACGTTTGATCGACATCGCAAAAGAAGCCGGTTGCGCGACGGGATCGTTCTACACGTACTTCGCGAACAAGGAAGAGGTGTTCGCCGCCGTCCTCGAGGTCGCGCGAGACGACATGATGCACCCGGGCATGGGACGCGTTGCGAGCGCGGACGATCCGTACGCCGTGCTCGAGGCAAGTAATCGAGCGTATCTGGCCGCGTATCAACGCAATGCGAAGTTGATGGGGCTCATGGAGCAGGTTGCTCACATCGACCCGGAGTTCCGGAAGTTCCGCAGCGAGCGTGCCAATGCGTTCATACGCCGTAATGCCCGCGGGATCGCAGATCTGCAGTCCCGCGGCATCGCGGACACGGCGCTGGATCCGATGACGGCGTCGATTGCTCTGTCCGGCATGGTGAGTCGACTCGCCTACAGTCTGTTCACCCTTCGTGAGGGTGAGGTGGACGGGCGTTCACCGGAGTTCGATCAGATTGTCGCCACTGTGACCGATCTGTGGGCGAACGCTCTGAAGTTCCCCGACCGTCTCTGACGAGGTGGGCCGCCCCGGCTGCATCGATGTTCGAGCGGCCGGGCGTCCCAGTCTCGGTTCAGCTCTTTTCGGTTCAGCTCTTTTCGGTTCAGCTCTTTTCGGTTCAGCTCTTTTCGACGACGCGAGCGACGGATTCGGCGACCACGACGGGCTTGTCGGAACCCTCGCGCTCGACCACCTGGCTCATCTTCACTTGGATTCCGCCGGGCAACTGCTCCGCGGACACGACGGTTGCGCGCATGCGGACCCGGGATCCCACGGGAACGGGAGCGGGGAAGCGAACCTTGTCGTAGCCGTAATTGAGGCTGTGGGCGAAGCCGTCGAAGTGGATGAGTTGGTAGGAGAACTGGGGTCCCAGTGAGAGGCTGAAGAGTCCGTGCGCGATCGTGCTGCCGAGCGGGCTCGATGCGGCTCGTTCCGGGTCGACATGAATCCACTGATGATCGTTTGTGGCTTCGGCGAACGCGTTGATGCGCTCCTGGGTGATGTCGTACCACTCCGTCGGGCCAAGTTCCTGGCCGATGAGCTTCTCGAGCTCGGCGAAGGTGGACGGGCGGACGGGCAATTGGTTTTCAGTCATCGTTATCCCTTTACTCGCAGTTCAGGAGGACGGAACGGGCCGTTCGGGTGACCGTCGCGATTCGACGGTTGAAACTGACGCCGGATTCAACTATACATGAGGGGAGACGTGGATCACTGTCAGCGCGTAGGTATGACGCAAGCGAGAGGAATCGCTCATGAAGGTTGCCCAGAAGGTAGCAATTGTCACCGGTGGCGGCGGGGGAATCGGCGGTGCACTGGCCGAGCGACTGGCTGCCGAGGGTGCTCGCGTCGTAGTGGCTGACCTGGACGGGGCAGCAGCTTCGTCAGTAGCAGAGGCGATCAACGCGGAGCGTCCCGGAGCGGCCGTGTCTGCCGGTGGCGACGTCTCCGACGAGACGGTCATTGCGGGCCTGATCGCGCAGGCGGAAAAGGAATTCGGCCCGGTCGACCTCTACTTCGCCAATGCCGGCGTTACCGGTGGCATGGGCCTCGACATCAGTGAAGACGTCTGGGACACGACGATCGACGTCAACGTTCGCGCCCACATTCGCGCTGCCAGGCTCCTCGTCCCCGGCTGGACGGAGCGCGGGCAGGGCTACTTCATCAGCACGGCCTCTGCGGCCGGCTTGCTCAGTCAGGTCGGGTCCGCCGCGTACTCGGTGACCAAACATGCCGCGGTCGCGTTTGCCGAGTGGCTCTCGATCACCTACGGAGATCAGGGTGTTCGCGTCAGTTGCTTGTGCCCGATGGGCGTCAACACCAAGCTTCTCTACGAAGGTGAGAACTCCGGCGATCCGGTCGGCAAGGCCGCAACCGGAGCCGTGCTTGCGGCAGGCAATGTTCTCGAGCCTGCCGAATGCGCCGAAATCGTTCTTGCGGCAGTGGATGCCGAAGAATTTCTCATCCTTCCGCACAAGAACGTGCTGGACATGTACCGGCAGAAGGGCGCCGACTACGACCGTTGGCTGCGCGGGATGCGCCGGTACCAGGCGTCGCTCCTCGCGGGAACGCGATGACCGAGGAACTCGTCCTCTCCGAGCAGAGAGGAGCGGTGCTGGTTCTGACATTCAATCGGCCCCGTGTTCTCAACGCGTGGACCAACGAGCTCGAAGATCAGTATTACGACTTTCTGGCGATGGCAGACGAAGATCCCAGTGTCCGAGCAATTGTTGTCACCGGCTCCGGCCGAGGATTCTGCTCGGGGGCTGACCTCGGCAATTTGAAGAACGTCGGCGAAGTCTCCGAAAGTGATCTTGTCCGGCCGCGAGACCGTCATTTCCCGACCACCATCCGCAAGCCGCTGATCGCCGCCGTCAACGGCGTCGCTGCCGGGCTCGGAATGGTCGAGGCTCTGTACTGCGACGTTCGTTTCGGTTCGAGCGCAACACGATTCACTACCGCGTTCGCGCGTCGCGGCCTGATTGCGGAGTACGGCATCTCCTGGATGTTGCCCCGCTTGGTCGGGCACAGTCGAGCAGTCGATCTTCTGCTTTCCAGCCGGATGGCGGATGCCGACGAGGCGTACCGTATCGGTTTGATCGACCACCTGGTCAGCGGCGGTGACGTTCTGGACGCGGCGATTGCTTACGCCGAGGACATCGCGGCGAACTGCTCGCCGACGTCCCTCTCCGTCATCAAATCTCAGATGAGTGCCGACGCGCACTCGACCTTCACCGATTCCGCCAGGCGTGCGGAATCGCTGATGCTGAACGCATTTCACGGCCCGGATGTCGTCGAGGGCGTCAACAGCCATCTCGAACATCGAGCCCCCAATTTTCCTTCCCTCTCTGTCAGGAGTTCACATGTCAGTGTTTGAGTTCTCGGATCGCACCAAGAAGTACCAGGCCGAACTGCTCGATTTCATGGACAAGCACGTTTACCCGGCCGAAGCGGTCTACGAAGAGCAGATGCGTGAGTCCGGTAACCCGCACTTCCAGCCGCCGATCATCGACGACTTGAAGAAGGAAGCCAAGGCCCGCGGGCTGTGGAACCTCTTCCATCCCCATCCCGAATGGGGCCCCGGCCTGACCAACCTGGAATACGCACCGCTCGCGGAGATCATGGGCCGCAGCCACCTGGCCTCCGAGGCCACCAACTGCGCCGCTCCGGACACGGGAAACATGGAGGTGCTCACGCTCTTCGGCACCGACGAGCACAAGGAGAAGTACCTCAAGCCGCTTCTCGAAGGCGAAATTCGTTCCGCTTTCGCGATGACCGAGCCCGAGGTTGCCAGCTCCGACGCCACCAACATCCAGCTCCGTATGGACCGTGACGGCGACGAGTACGTGCTGAACGGCCGTAAGTGGTTCGCTTCCAACGCCTTGCACCAGAACTGCAAGGTTCTGATCGTCATGGGTAAGACCGACTTCAATGCCGCCACCCACCGTCAGCAGTCGATGATGGTCGTGCCGATCGATGCTCCCGGCGTCACGATCCTGCGCAACCTGCCGGTTTTCGGCTACCAGGACCGCGAAGGACACGGCGAGATCACTTTCGAGGACGTGCGCGTCCCGGCCAAGGACATTCTCGCCGGTGAGGGTGAAGGATTCGCGATCAGCCAGGCCCGCCTCGGCCCCGGCCGCATCCACCACTGCATGCGTGCAATCGGAATGGCCGAGCGCGCACTGGAACTGATGTGCAAGCGCGCATCCACCCGCATCACCTTCGGGAAGCCCGTCAGTGACAACGCGAATATCCAGGACTGGATCGCCGAGGCTCGTATCGACATCGAGATGGTTCGACTCCTCACGCTCAAGGCCGCACACATGATGGACACGGTGGGCAACAAGGAAGCGCGCACCGAGATCGCAGCCATCAAGGTTGCGGCACCGAACATCGCGCTCAAGATCATCGACCGCGCCATCCAGGTTCACGGCGGTGGCGGCGTCACCGACGACTTCCCGCTCGCGATGGCTTACGCCCACATGCGCACCCTTCGCCTGGCCGACGGCCCGGACGAGGTGCACAAGCGCGCCATCGCCAAGCAGGAACTGCGCAAGTACCGCGAAGTCAAGGCGAACTGACATGGCAGGACTGGATCTCACCGGTAAGACGGCAATCGTCACAGGCGCATCGCGGGGCATCGGCCTCGCGACCGCGCAGGCGATTGCGGCGGCGGGCGGAAACGTCGTACTGACTTCGCGCTCACAGGAATCCGCAGATGCGGCTGCCGCGCAGGTGAACGGCAACGCGATCGGCGTCGGCGCTCACGCGACGGACGAGGATGCTGCACGCAAGTGCGTCGAGCAGACGATCGAGCGTTTCGGCAGTCTCGACATCTTGGTGAACAACGCGGGCACCAACCCGTCGTTCGGGCCGATCATCAACCAGGATCACTCGCGCTTCGCCAAGACTTTCGACGTCAACGTGTGGGCTCCAGTCCTGTGGACCGGCCTCGCAGCGCGGGCCTGGATGGGCGAGCACGGTGGTTCCGTGGTCAACACCGCTTCGATCGGCGGCATGGCGTTCGAGGCGGGAATCGGTACGTACAACGCGTCGAAGGCTGCTCTGATCCACATCACCAAGCAGTTGGCGCTCGAGTTGTCACCGAAGATTCGTGTCAACGCCGTTGCGCCGGGAGTGGTGAGAACCAAACTCGCCGAAGCTCTGTGGAAAGAACACGAAGAAGCGGTGTCCGCGTCGACTGCTCTCGGACGCATCGGTGAACCCGAGGACGTGGCCGCTGCCATTGCCTTCCTGGTTTCGGATGCAGCCCAGTGGATCACCGGCGAGATCATGACCATCGACGGTGGCCAGTTGTTGGGTGACGCACTCCCGTTCCGGCAGGGAGCGTCCGTCGGTGGCTAGCGTCGGAGTAGTGGGACTCGATACCGAAGCGGTCACCGGGTGGATCGCAGGCCTGGGGATCGACTTTTCCGGGCCGTTGTCCTTCGATCGAATCGGCTTGGGGCAGTCGAATCTCACGTACCTGGTTCGCGATCAGGACGGCAATCGCTGGGTGCTAAGACGCCCACCGCTGGGGCATCTGCTGGCCTCGGCTCACGACGTGGCGCGTGAGGCTCGAATCCTGAGCGCTCTCGAATCCACCGACGTGCCTTCGCCGCGAGTATTCGGGTTGACCGAGGATCCTGCCGTCACCGAAGTTCCGCTGCTCCTCATGGAATTCGTGGACGGCGAAGTGGTGGACCGAATGCCTCTTGCGGAGGCGTTGTCGGAAGATCGTCGTCGGGCAATCGGCATCTCGCTGGCTCAGACGTTGGCGAAGATACACGCCGTGGATCTGAAGAAGGCCGGCCTCGACGACCTGGCAAGCCACAAGCCCTACGCTGCACGGCAGCTGAAGCGTTGGGGTGGGCAGTGGGAACAGTCGAAGACGCGGGAATGCCCCGATCTCGACGATCTCACGCGACGCTTGATTGCAGCTCAGCCGGCTCATACCGAAACCACGTTGGTGCACGGCGACTTTCACTTGCGCAATGTGATCACCTCCGCTCAGAACGGCGAAGTTGTCGCGGCCCTCGACTGGGAACTCTGCACTCTCGGTGATCCGTTGGCGGACGTCGGAAGCTTGTTGGCGTACTGGCCGGCGGCTGGTGAGAATACCGGCGGCGATTTCCCGGCGTCGGCACTCCCGGGATTCCCCTCGCGAGAGGAGATCTCCCGGATCTATCTCGAGGCCACCGGACGGGATCCTGCTGCGCTGAAGTTCTGGCACACGTTGGGACTGTGGAAGATTGCTGTGATCGCCGAGGGCGTGATGCGTCGCGCCCGCGACGAACCGCAGAATGCCGCCGAGAGCGGAACTCCCACCGTGGAACGTATTGACGCCTTGGTCGCCAAAGCCAGGGAAATTGCAGATCAGGCCGGGATCTGACGAGATCGTCCGGTGTCCGTCGAATCACGAAAGTATGGAGGGCCAGTGAGCCAGGAACGTAGAACCGCAATTGTCACGGGTGCAGCACGCGGAATCGGTGCGGCAGTAGCGAAGCGACTGTCGGAAGACGGTTTTGCCGTCGCCGTGCTCGACCTCGACGAAGCGGCGTGTGCCGGAACCGTCGACGCGATCAAGGCCGCAGGCGGACAGGCGCTGGCCGTCGGCGCTGACGTCTCCGACGAGGCTTCGGTTGCTGCAGCAGTGGATCGTGTGGCCGCAGACCTGGGTGCACCTACCGTGCTGATCAACAATGCCGGTATCACTCGCGACAACCTTCTGTTCAAGATGAGTGTTGCCGAGTGGGATTCGGTGATGAACGTCCACCTGCGCGGAGCGTTCCTCATGTCGCGTGCGGTGCAGAAGTACATGGTGGAAGCGAAGTTCGGCCGCATCGTGAACCTCTCGAGCACGTCGGCTCTCGGCAACCGCGGACAGGTCAACTACTCCGCAGCCAAGGCCGGCATGCAGGGATTCACCAAGACATTGGCCTTCGAGCTGGGCAAGTTCGGCGTCACCGCCAACGCCATTGCACCCGGATTCATCGAAACCGAGATGACCGCCGCAACGGCCGAGCGCATGGGCGTCGGCTTCGACGACTTCAAGACCGCTGCCGCTTCGCAGATCCCGGTCAACCGTGTCGGTCAGCCCGAGGACATCGCGCACACCGCGTCGTTCTTCGTCAGCGAAGGCGCGGGCTTCGTTTCCGGTCAGGTCGTCTACGTCGCCGGTGGACCGAAGGACTGACCGTCCGCTCACCGCTCGAACCGAAGGAATGGGCATGGCTTTCGACGAAGAGGCAGTATCGCGTGATCTCACCGACAAGGTGAACACGCTTCTCGCGGAGAACGATCCGAACAGCGTGTCGGTATCGGATTTCCTCGGCGCACGATTCGACGCCGGACTGGCGTGGGTTCATTTCCCCGAAGGTCATGGGGGACTCGGTGTACCGCAGAGCTTTCAGCGTCAGGTGAACGCTCAGCTGGAGGCCGCCGGTGCACCGGGCCCGGCCACCGGCAAGAACGGGATCGGACTGGGCATGGCGGCACCGACCATCGCTGCCTTCGGCACCGAGGAGCAGAAGCAGAAGTTCCTGCGCCCGTTGTGGACTGCGGAGACGGTCTACTGCCAGCTGTTCAGTGAACCGGGCGCAGGTTCGGACCTCGCGGCCGTCGCTACCCGCGCCGTCCGCGACGGCGACGACTGGATAGTCAACGGGCAGAAGGTATGGACGTCGGGCGCGCAGAATGCGCAGCTGGCGATTCTCGTGGCCAGGACCGATCCGTCACGTTCCAAGCATGCGGGTCTGAGCTACTTCATCTGCGACATGACCGATCCGGGCGTCGATGTCCGGCCGCTGCGTCAGATCACCGGCGAGGCCGAATTCAACGAGGTATTCCTCACGGACGTCAGGATTCCGGACGCCAATCGCCTCGGAGCCGAAGGCCAGGGGTGGAAGGTTGCGACCACCACCCTGAACAACGAGCGTGTTGCCATCGGTTCGGGCGCACCGCGTGAGGGAGGCATGATCGGAAAGGTCGCTCAGGCCTGGCGTGACGAGCCCGAGCTGCGTAATCCGGCGATGCACGACGAGTTGATGCGGCTCTGGACCGAATCCGAAGTTGCGCGTCTGACCGGTGAGCGACTGCGCCAGCAGCTCGCCGCTGGCCAGCCCGGCCCCGAAGGCTCGGGAATGAAGCTCGCGTTTGCCGTTTTGGCTCAGCAGATTTCGGGTTTCGACCTCGAGCTGCACGGCGAAGCCGGTCTGCGCTACGACGACTGGACGCTGCGTCGACCGGATTCCGTCGACTTCACCGGGCGTGAACCCGGATACCGGTACCTGCGAGCCAAGGGCAATTCGATCGAGGGCGGAACGTCGGAGATCCTGCGCAACGTCATCGCAGAACGTGTACTCGGGTTGCCGCCCGAGCATCGCGTCGACAAGGACATCGCCTGGAAGGACTTACCCCGATGAGCGCCGATCTGTTGTACTCCGAGACCGAACAAGATCTGCGAGCCAGCGTCAGACGACTGCTGAGCGAGCGGGCCGGTGCCGACACCGTGGTCACGGCGTACGACGACGTGTCCGCCGACTTCACCGGGCTGTGGAAGTCGCTGGCGTCGGAACTCGGTTTGGCGGGACTGCTGGTACCCGAAGAACTGGGCGGGGCAGGTGCGTCGACGCGTGAGGCGGCGGTCGTGATGGAGGAGATCGGACGTGCGGTCGCTCCCGTTCCGTTCTTCACCAGCGCTGTGCTGGCGACCACGGCGTTGCTGAAGGCCGGCGAGACCGAGGTGCTCGGTCAATTGGCGGCGGGGGATTCGACGGCTGCTCTGATCGTCCCGTTGTCCACTGCACCAGGAACTTTCACACCCACTGTCAAGGCAACGGCGAGTGGACTCGTCGGCAGCGTCACGACGGTTGCCGGCGTCGCCGAGTCCGATGTTCTTGTTGTTCCGGTTGCCGGTGAGAGCGGTCTGGAGCTGCACACCGTTCGGATCGCCGACGCCACCGTCACGCCGGTTCTGTCCCTGGACATGACGCGCCGATTGGCGGACGTCGAGTTCTCGGGTTCGTCGTCGGTCCGTGTCGACAGCGGCAACGCGGCGCAAGCGGTTGAGGAAGCGTTGCTCTGCGGAAGCGCACTGCTGGCGTCCGAACAGTTCGCTGTAGCTCAGTGGTGCCTCGAAACGACTCTCGCGTATGTGAAGGAGCGCAAGCAGTTCGGCCGGGCGATCGGTTCGTACCAGGCGATCAAGCACCGCCTCGCCGATCTCTGGCTCGAAGTCAGCTCTTCGGGAGCGGCAGCACGATATGCGGCGGACACCTATGCACGCGGCGACGTCGATGCGGCGATCGCAGCGACGGTGGCCCAGGCATTCTGCAGCGGCGTCGCGGTTCATGCTGCGGAGGAGTGCGTCCAACTTCATGGTGGTATCGGAATGACGTGGGAGTATCCGGCGCACCTGTACCTCAAACGGGCGAAGAGCGATCAGCTGTCGCTGGGAACCGCGTATCAGCATCGGGGACGCCTCGCCGAGTTGGTCGACCTCCCGATCTCGTCCTGAAACTCACCCACTATCTGTCTGGAGAATTGCTGTGAAGGCTTGGCGCGTCAACGAACTCGGTCAACCCCGCGATGTGCTCGCGTTGGAGGAGACCGCGGATCCCACCCCGAATGCGACGGAGATGTTGGTCAAGGTGCTGGCGGCTCCGGCCAACTTCCCCGACGTCCTCATGTGCCGGGGTGAGTACCAGATCAAGCCGCCGCTGCCCTTCACACCCGGTGTCGAACTGTGTGGTGAAGTGGTCTCGGTCGGTGAATCGGTGACCAAATTCGCAGTGGGGGACCGGGTGATCGGTAATCCGAGTCTGCCGTCCGGCGGATTCGCCGAGTACTCGGTACTGGATCAGAACAACACGTTCCCGGCGCCGTCGGCTCTCGACGACGCGGAAGCATCCGCTCTGAGCATCGGCTATCAGACAGCGTGGTTCGCTCTGCATCGCCGCACCCAACTGCTCGAGGGTGAGACGTTGTTGGTCCACGCTGCTGCGGGTGGTGTCGGTAGTGCGGCAGTGCAACTCGGCAAGGCGGCAGGCGCCAAGGTGATCGGTGTCGTCGGCGGCCCGGACAAGGCCGAGTACGCGCGCAAGCTCGGCGCAGACCTCGTCGTAGACCGTCACAGTGAGGACTTCGTGGCAGCGGTCAAGGAGTTCACCGGCGGCAAGGGCGCCGACGTGGTCTTCGATCCGGTCGGCGGCGACGCATACGCGAAGTCCACCAAGTGCATCGCCTTCGAGGGACGGATCGTCATCATCGGCTTCGCCGGTGGCACGATCCCGCAGCCGGCACTCAATCACGCTCTCATCAAAAACTATTCGATCATCGGACTGCACTGGGGGCTGTACAAGGCCTACAACCAGCAGGCCATCGACGACTGCCACGTCGAGCTCACCAGGCTCGCCGATGCCGGCTTGGTCAAACCACTGATCAGTGAGCGGTTGTCGTTGACGGACGTTGCCGACGGTATCGGTCGCCTCGGCGACGGCACCACTGTCGGTCGCGTCGTGTTCCAGCCCTGATTCTTGCTGTGCGCCTTTATTAACCCCCGGCGGTTAATAAAGGCGCACAGCACTTCGTGTTCGACGAAAGGATTCCCCGATGAGGCAAGCTGTCATCGTTTCCACCGCCCGTACCCCGATCGGTAAGGCGTACCGCGGCGCGTTCAACAACACTCAGGCTCAAGAGCTTGCTGCACATGCCATTTCGAATGCAGTTCAGCGCGCGGGCCTCGAGGGCGGCGAGGTCGAGGACGTCATCCTCGGCGCCGCGCTGCAGCAGGGCTCTTCCGGCGGCAACGTCGCGCGGCAAGCGGTACTGCGGGCCGGGCTTCCGGACTCGGTTTCCGGAATGACGATCGACCGTCAGTGCTCGTCCGGTCTCATGGCCATCGCAACCGCAGCCAAGCAGATCGTGGACGACGGAATGCAGATCGCGGTCGGCGGCGGAGTCGAATCGATCTCGTTGGTCCAGAACGATCACATGAACAACTTCCGCGCGGCTGATCCGTGGCTGAAGGAAAACAAGCCGTCGATCTACATGCCGATGCTGCATACGGCCGAGATCGTCGCCGAGCGCTACGGAGTCACCCGCGAGCAGCAGGACGAGTTCGCGCTCGTCTCCCAGCAGCGGACCGCAGCGGCCCAGGACGCAGGTCGGTTCGATCTCGAGATCGTCCCGCTGCCCTCGATCAAGCAGGTGCAGGACAAGGAGACGGGTGAGATCCGCAGCGAGTCCGTGACGCTGACCCGCGACGAAGGCAACCGCGCTTCCACCACGTTGGAAGGGCTGTCGAGTCTGCGACCGGTTCTGGCCGACGGGACTGTCAGTGCTCATTCGTCCATCACTGCGGGCAACTCGTCTCAGCTCTCCGACGGCGCTTCGGCGTCGGTGCTGATGGAGGCAGGCGAGGCGGAACGCCGCGGGTTGGCGCCTCTCGGTATCTACCGTGGCATGGCTGTCGCGGGTTGCGCTCCCGACGAGATGGGCATCGGACCGGTGTTCGCGATTCCGCGTCTGCTGGATCTTCACGGCCTGAAGGTCGACGACATCGATCTCTGGGAACTCAACGAGGCCTTCGCCTCTCAGGCCCTGTACTGCCGCGACAAGCTCGGGATCGATCCCGAGAAGTACAACGTCGACGGTGGCGGTATCTCCGTCGGCCATCCGTACGGAATGACGGGGGCTCGTCTGGTCGGCCATGCTCTTCTTGAAGGAAAACGGCGCGGAGCCAAGCTCGTGGTGGTGACCATGTGCATCGGCGGCGGTATGGGTGCTGCCGGGCTTTTCGAGGTCGCATGAGCTTGATCGAGGGACTGTTCGACGTCAGTGGCAAGACCGTTGTGGTCACCGGTGGATCACGCGGTATCGGATACATGATCGCTCGCGGGTTTGTCGAAGGCGGAGCGACGGTCGTCATTTCGGCCCGAAAAGCCGAAGCCTGTGACGAAGCCGCGCGAGAGCTTTCGGAGTTCGGCACCTGCATTTCGCATCCGGCCGATCTGTCCACGGACGAGGGGGTCGAGAGCCTCGCTGCGAAGGTCGCCGAGATTTCGCCGACGCTCGACGTACTGGTCAACAACGCCGGTGCCACGTGGGGAGCTCCCGTCGACGATTTTCCGGCCGCAGGCTTCGACAAGATTTTCGACATCAATGTCAAGGCAATCTTCCTCTTGACGCAGAAGCTGTTGCCGCAGTTGCGGTCTGCAGCCACGGCGGAAGATCCCGCGCGCGTGATCAATATCGGATCGATCGACGGACTCGTGGTGTCGGGTTCGGAGAACTTCTCGTACGGAGCCAGTAAGGCTGCGGTGCACATGTTGACGCGCAAGCTCGCGGCAACGCTTGCGGGGGAACAGATCACGGTCAATGCCATTGCGCCGGGCCCGTTCCCGTCGAAGATGATGGCATTCCTCCTCGAGGACGAACAGAGTGCAAAGGCTGTGGCGGACTCGGTCCCGTTGGGCAGGGTCGGAACTCCCCAGGATGCTGCAGGTCTTGCCATTTTCCTGGCTTCACGTGCCGGGGCTTATCTGACCGGCGCGGTGATTCCACTCGACGGCGGTGCGAGCGGAGCGCGCTGACCTACTGACTGATCTTCTCTGTCCGAAAAGGCCTGAAAGTCTGAACTACTATGACTTTCAGGCCTTTTCGCGTCTTTGTCTGATTGGGTTATCTGTGACTGCAGTTGCTAGATTGTCCGAGGTTCGGGGGGAACGACGACAACACCAACAATCCCGGCCATGGGGGAGTCATGTTTCGCGCGGGGAGATCGTTGGGGGTGTTCGGGGTAGTTGCCGCTCTGGCAGCTGCTGCCTTCACGGCGGTGGCTTCGCCGGCGATGGCTGCGCCGGGATGCGTCGGAGTCAGTGGCGTCGGTAGTAGCGGTGGTCCGGCCAATGCGGCGCCGTGGCTCAACGGCAACACCGGAGGGTTGCCAGGTCTGTCCGGTCGTACTGCCGCGATCGAAAAGGTCACCGGGACATACAGTCCAAACAAGACCGTTGATCGCTTCAATGTCCTGGGTACCGACCTGGGCATCATGTGGGACAACGGTGCGGGGCAGATTCTGACCGCTTTCGGCGATACCACCGGGCTCAGTCGTAACCCCGGCTGCGACGGTTTGGTGGGCGAGTGGCGAAGCAATGTACTCTTCCGCAGCTCGGATCGGGTACTGGCCGACGGTATGCGCATCGACAGCGCGCCGAAGGACGGTACCGGTCAGGCGCGTGAGATCATCTCCGGTCTGAAGATTCCGGGCGTCGAGGCCTCCAGCATCCCCACGAGCGGCATCGCAGTGAACGGTGTGCAGTATCTGAGCTACATGTCGGTGCGCAACTGGGGCGAGGCCGGGCAGTGGAGTACAAACTACTCACAGATTGCTACCTCCTCGGACAACGGCGAGACGTGGACCACTCGTCCGGAAACTCTGCGCCCCAACATCGGTGGGGTTCTTCCCGCGGGTGTCGCCCCCGTCGCCGGTAGCGAGAACTTCCAGATGAGCTCGATGGTGAAGGACGGCGGGTTCGTCTACAACTACGGAACCCCCGCGGGACGATCCGGCGAGGTTCGACTTTCTCGCGTGCCCGAGGGGGCGATCCTCGATCTTTCCGCCTACGAGTACTGGAACGGAAACGGCTGGATCCTTGCCGATCCCGCTGCGGCCGTACCCGTCATGGACGGCCGCATCGGTGAGGTCTCCGTTCAGTACAACGAGTTCCTCGGCAAGTTCGTGGCGATGTACGCCGACGCGTTCAGTTCGATCGTGATGCGAACCGCTCCCAGTCCGGTCGGTCCGTGGACGGCACCGGAGACACTGGTCAATCTGGTCGAGGTTCCCGGTATCTACGCCGCATACATCCACCCGTGGTCCAGTGGTTCGGATCTGTACTTCCTTGCCACCACGTGGGCCGACTACAACGTCATGTTGATGCGTACGACGCTCGTTCGCTGATCCGGCTCACGCTTGCGTTTGCTGGAGGTACACGATCTCCTCGGTGATCGGCGCGTCGTCATCGGCGTCGGTCGGCGGTTCTTGTCGGCGGCGCCACCAGATGGTGAACAGGACGGCTCCGATCACCAAGGCAGCCAGAGCGATTACCGCCACCCAGAATTTCGGGCCGTAGTATCCGACAAGGACCATGCGCATGGCGTTGCGCGCCCACGTGAGTGGCATCAGAGCGTGCAGCCACTGCAGAACCGTCGGCATCTGTTCGATGGGGTATACCGCGCCGAAGGCGAAGATCTGAATCATCAAGGCGCCCAGAGCGATGAAGGTTCCGTTGACGGCACCGAACACAACGGTGAAGAGCCTGCCCGAGCTGACCGCGGCGGCACCCACCAGGATCATCACTGCGATCATCGCCAGAACACTAGGTGGTTCGACGTTTGCCACGGTCAGTGACACCACCGACAACACGAGCGCCGCGACCAAGGTGACCAGGGCGGGAATGCGGTAGCGGCGCAGCCCCTCACGTACCACGCTGGTGTGCGAGTTCAGTGAACGTCCGCGTCGTGGGCGGACGACGAACCACGTGAGAATTCCGCACAGGAACAGTGCCACCGAGATCACGGCAGGTACGGCTCCCGGCCCGAAACCGGCTGCGGGATAGTTGTTCCGCGCGTCGACGGCAACCGGGGAGGAGAGGAGATTGGCCGTGGTGGCGCGCTCGTCGTCCGTGAACTGCGGTACCTGGGCGGCACCGTCGGACAAACCGGTGGCGAGTTCCGCGCTGCCCGCGTCGAGCTCGCCGACGCCGGCCGATAGCTGCCCGAGACCGTCACGGAGCGCAATACTTCCAGTGTCCAACTGCCCCAGCCCGGTGGAGAGTTCCTGTGCACCGGTAGCGAGTTGGCCTGCGCCGTCGGACAGTTGGCCCAGGCCGGTGTTGAGTTCACCTGCACCGGCCGCGGCGGCAAGGAGCCCACCACGGTAGTCGCTGCTCGGATCAGTGAGCTGCCGCGAGATTTCCCGCGCGCCGTCGCGAAGCTGGCCGAGCTGACCGATCACGTCGTCGTCCGACGGTTGTGCAGTCAGGGAAGCCCGCAGTCCAGCCAGGGCTTCGACGAGTCCGGCGGAGACCGGATCGGCCGAGTTTCGAAGCATCGACGTGAGGGCGTCGATCTGACCGACGACGGCGTCCGAGGACCCCGCGAGGTCGAGTACCGGGGTGGTGACCATGTCGACCACTTCGCTGATCTGTCGGGCGCCTGCGCCGAGTTCGTCGGTGCCCCCGACCAACTGGTTGAGTCCGCTGCTCAGCTCGCCCGAGCCTGCAGCAGCTTCGCCAGCTCCGGCAGCCAGCTCGCCGGCTCCGGCGGCCAGCTCCTTGCCGCCCTGATTTGCTTCGCCCATGCCGGTGGCGAGTTCCTTGCTTCCAGCGTAGAGCTCGTTGGTTCCGGCAAGCGCTTCGGAGGATCCGTCGGACAGCTGTTGCGCTCCTGCTGCTGCTTCACCGAATCCTGTTCCGAGTTCACCCAACCCGACCAGCACCTGGTCGATGGACTGCTCGCCGATCGACTCGGAGACCGCCGAGCGCACCTGAGCGATGATGCTTTCACCGACCGGGCCGGCGACCAGACTGTTGTAGTCGTTGTACAAGACGTCGAGTTCGGCCTTGCGGCCCGAACCCGATGCGGCACTGGCCACATCCGCGCTGAAAGTTTTCGGAATGACGACCGAGAAGTAATAGGTGCCGTCGTTGACGCCGTCGGCGGCTTCCTGTTCCGAGACGATCTTCCATGCAACGTCTCCGCTCTCGACGAGCGCGGCAACAACTTCATCGCCGGCTTGCAGACGTGTTCCGTCGAGTTCTGTGCCCGCATCGGCGTTGACGATGGCGACGGGCAAGCGGTTGACCGTGTCGCCCGGATCCCACAGTGCCCACATGTAGAACGCCGCAATCGACAGCGGTGCGATGACGAGGACAGCGAGAACTGTCCGGATGATGTGCGTGCGTCGCGTCGTGGCCGCGTTGTCGACTACGGGTTGTGGCGCCATGTGGAGCTCTCTTCTCGTGGACCGAAGCAGGTGTGGCACGAAAGGAAGCCACCAAAACTGCTGGACATACGTCCAGCTCGGTCACGATACAAAGCTAACGGCCATCCTGTGACCGTTTTCGAAGAATTGGGCGTTATCGGCCGCCGTGCTCTGCCTCGATCTTTGCCCACTCCCACCCTCGGGAGTTGGCCAGACGAAGCTCCTCTGCTTCGTCGAAGGTGTACCACTCGGTGCTCGGCGCATCAGGGAGAGTGCCGCGCAAGTATTCGCCCAGGTAGTGAAGTGGGCCTTCCCAGCCGGTTCCGACGCCGTAGCAGCCGGTGTCCGGGTCGTTGCGGAAGACATCGGCGACGGAGGCGTGCTCCAACTCGAGCCAGGTGGCGTCGGGGCCGTCGGCAGTCAGCCGGATCTCGACCTGATCGCTGTATCCGCGATCGCCGGGCGGTGTCCACTGCAGTCGCAGCAGGTGTGGGGCGTCGCAGGCCAGGATCTCGCCACTTGCCTGGCCTTCGAAGGCGTACGAGCCGCCCACCTGGAAGTCTCCGCTCACCGGAAGGAAGAAACGGTTGATGCGGTCAGGGGTCGTGATGGCATCCCAGACGTCGTCGACCGACGCGTTGTAGCGGCGCTTGAGTACGGCTGTTCGAGCCGAACCTTCTGCGATGTCGCGGTTACCCATGCTCCGCTCCACCGCGGTGAGGCTGGTGTCCTGGTTCGCGATCTCGGTCATTGTGAGTCTCCTTCGTCGGAAGAATTCGATTGTGAAGATCTGCTCCGCTTCGAGCCGCGTCGTTTCCCGCGTGCGAGTTCTGTGGCCAATGCGTCGAGAGGGCCGCTCCAGAACTGCCGGAATCCGTCGAGCCATTGGTCCACTTCTTGCAATGGCGCGGGCTCGACGGCATAGAGACGCCTGGTGCCTTCGCTGCGGACGGTGGCGAATCCGTTTTCTCGGAGTACTCGCAGGTGTCCGGACGCGGTCGGTTGCGAGATTCCGAACTCCGCTGCCACGACTTCGGCGATCTGACCCGCCGAGCGCTCGCCGCCGGACAGGAGTTCCATGATTCGTCGCCGCACTGGGTCTCCGAGAACGTCGAATGCATGCACCAGTCATTTATATCGGCAATGACCAATATAGGCAAGCGCCGAAACTTGTACCCGGACTCGGTCAGTCCGAGAGCGCGAACTCGTCGGCGTCGAAAAGTTCGCCGATCAGGCCGCCGAGATGGCGTCGATGTTCGGCTGACAGCGTCGCTGCCGCCTCGGCATCGTGGTCTGCGCACAGCTTGATCAGTCTGTTGTGATGATCGACGGAGTCCTGGCTCCCGAGGAGGCTCGAGAACTTGCGGTAGTAGATGCGGTGAATTTGTGGGTGAACCTGGTGAATCAGCTTCTTCAACAGCGGATTCGCCGCAGCATCGATGATGACGCTGTGTAGGCGATCGTCAGCGGTCAGGGCTCGGCCTATGTCGTTTCGCTTGACGGCGGCAGCGAAGTCCTTGTTGGCCGAACGCATCGCCCCGATCATCTCGTCGGTGAGATTCGGTACAGCGGTGACGACGGCCAGTTGGTCGAGAGCTTCGATGACTGCGAGTGTTGCCTCGACGTCGCCGCGGTCGAGGGTGGTGATGCGCGTGTACGCACCAGGTTTCGCTTCCACGAGTCCGGTGTCGACCAGCCTTGCGAGCGCTTCGCGGACTGGAGTTCTGCTCAGTCCCAGATACTCGGCGAGTTCGCTGTCCTTGATCTTCGAGCCCGGCGCCAGTTCACCGGTGACGATCGCTTCGCGAATGCGTTCGAGAGCGATGTCGCTCATTCGTGCTCGCTCAACCGGTTTACCGCCACGCAACATACTGGATATCGTACTCTGCAGCCTCCCTGCTGCAGGTCAGCCCGAAACGACCATCGAAGGGTGTCTCCGGGCATCCGCAACCCGCCGGAGCAGAGCGCGGGCGAGAATTGTTGCCGGATCGATGATCTGACAGGTTGTGGCGTCGGCGGGCAGTCCGAGCGGAATCTCGGTGCACCCGGCCACGACGACCTGCGCGCCCGATTCGACGAGAAGATCAGCGGCCCTGACGAGCTTGTCGGTGGTCTCGTCTCCGACGTTGCCGCTCTTGATTGCTCGGATCGCCGGCATCACCAGTTCGTCCTGGATCGCAGGTCCGGGCACCAGGACGTCGATCGAGTATTCCGACAGCCATTGTTGATACAACCCGGTGCGGACCGTCCCCGTGGTGGCCAATAGTCCGACGGATGTGACGGCGGGTGAGAGCGTCCGGATGTGCCGAGCGACTTCGTCGATCATGTGGACGACGGGAAGTCCCAGTTGGGACGAGATGGCGGGCAGGAAGGCGTGGGCGGTATTGCATGGGATGGCGAGCGTCGTCGCGCCCGACTCTCGGAGAACGCGCGCACCGCGGATCAGCCACGGAGTGGGGTCAGGGCCGTTCTCGGTGAGTGCCAATGTCCGGTCGGGAACGGTGGGATCGGCCCAGATGACAACTTTGGGGTGCTCCTGATCCGTCGAACCTGGTGTCAGCGCAACGAGTTTGGAGTAGAAGTCGGCAGTAGCGGCGGGCCCCATGCCTCCGAGTATTCCGATGACGGGGTCGCTCATGGACGCCGGAGAGCTGGCGCTCTGCCGTATTCGTGGCACCTTCATGTTGCAATCCAACCTTTCGCATCCAATATATTGGATACTCGTAATGTTGACTACAGTGAAGGAGGTCGGAGGTAGTTGTCAAGTAAGGCGCAGTGTTCCCGGAATTGCGAAGTTCGAGAACTCAGCCGATCAGCAGGGGTTCGGTTCGCCGATCTTCACGGCCGAGAGCACGGCTTCGATTTCCCCGAAAGGACTTCCGGCAGAGGGTGTCTGATCGACGACAATCCAGTTGGAATCGACCAGTTGGCGTCGACCCGCGCCGGTTGCGTCAGCACTTCTGGAGAAGAAGACTCCGGCCGACTGAATGGTGTCCTGTGCGTCTTGAAGATTCATGCACACGACGTTGGGCATGACCGCGGGAGCTGCAGCGGGCGTCACTTCCGCGGCGACTGGGGTCGTGGCCAGTGGAGAATTCGTCGTACCGATCACCGAGGTGGTCAATGGAGCCTGAGTCGTCGTGGGTTGAGTTGTCGAGGTTGCAGTGGTGGTCGCGGTGGATGTTGATTCGGCCTCGCTGTCGGTGCTTGTTCCTGAGCACGCGGCAAGTGACGCCAAGGCGAATGCGCTGAGTCCGATGCGAACGGCAGTTGAGGGCGGGCGAATCGATGTCGAAAAGAGGTGTGGTGCGCGCACAGACGTTCCTTGTCGGTAAAGGGGCGATGAAAGCGGAGATTCGAGCGCAGAGCACATCCGACGCCGTCGATGTGCCTTATGTCGAATAGAACCATAGGCTTTCGGCACCGGATTCGAGAGGAATTGCCTACATGCATTTTCTGGAACTACGACACGCGCAGTGTGAACCCCCAGCGGCGTATTCGCCTGTCCTGGAGAGCTACGGAGACGTGCAGACTGTTCTTCTGGGCACCGACCCGCTTCCGGCACATCGACGGTTCGACACCGTGATCGTGATGGGCGGGCCGATGGGCGTCGGCGATCAGGGCGAGGTCGAGTGGTTGGCATCCGAGATCGAATACATTCGCGATCTGGTCGAGAGCGACGTCCCGGTGTGGGGAGTGTGTCTGGGTTCGCAGTTGCTCGCCGCGGCGCTGGGTGCTCGCGTCTACACGGGCGCTGTGCCTGAAGTCGGAGTTGAGGAGATCACCTTGACTGTCGAGGGCCGGCAAGATCCCGTGTGGGGAGGTCTGCCCTCCACTTTTCCTGCGATGCAATGGCATTCGGATACCTTCGACATACCGAACGGCGCGGTGAGGCTCGCTGGTTCAGCCAAGTATCCGAATCAACTCTTCCGATACAAGCAGAGTTACGCCGTTCAGTTTCACCTCGAAGCGTCCTCCGCGGTGGCGCGCGAGTGGATGGAACTGGCCGAGTACCGCGACTCGCTGCATGCTTCGTTGGGAGTGGACGGTCCGCGCATCTTCATGGATCAGTTGGGTGCAGCCGAGTCGCAGGGGCTCGAGATTGCCGCAGCCGTGATGGAGAAATGGTTGAAATCCATCTCCACCGAATAAGCCCGTTTTGTCCTGATTGACCGATTTACCTGTTACCTTGTGTTCTCGTGGGTGGATGAACCGATCCGGTCGAGCAACACACCTCGTAGAGTCCGGATCTCCCCCCGCGAAAGGGGAGCGATGCGCCGGATGCGGAAGATATCGACAGCAGCAGTGACGTGTGTACTCGCGTCGACCGCGGTCTTGGGGGCGACCCAGGCCCATGCATCCCCGTGGGATTGCAATGTCACCGGGAGCTTGGATCAATCAGGTGGGCCGACCAATCCGATTCCCTGGCTCAACGGCACGGATGGCAAACTGCCGGAATTGCAAGGCCGCACCTCGGCGGTCGAGTACATCACGGGCGCGCTCAGCCCCAACCAAACCGTCGAGCGGTTCAATGTTCTCGGCACGGATCTGGGCATCATGTGGGACAACGGCGCAGGTCAGGTCCTGACAGCTTTCGGTGACACCGTCGGTATCGGATCTGACCCTCTGTGCTCCGGGGTGGTCGGCGACTGGCGCAGCAACGTCCTGTTCCGTAGCTCGGACGGAAATCTGTCCGACGGCATGAACATCGACTCCTCACCGACCGACCGACCGAATCACTCGCGCGAGATCATCGGAAGTCTGAAAGTCACCGGCGTCGAAACCAGCAGCATTCCGACGACGGGTATCTCCGTGGGCGGCGTTCAGTACGTCAACTACATGTCGATACGTTCGTGGGGAGGGTCGGGCGAGTGGGTCACCAACTTCTCGCAGATCGCGTCCTCGCACGACAACGGTGAGACCTGGCAGATCGAACCGGCCTCGTCCCGGCCCAATCTGCCGTTGACAGGTAACGACAACTTCCAGATGGGGTCCTTCGTCAAAGACGGTGGTTACGTCTACAACTTCGGCACCCCCGCCGGACGCTTTGGCGAGGGGCGTCTCTCGCGAGTCAAGGAAGCCTCCATCGCGGACGTCGCGGCGTACGAATACTGGGACGGAAAGGCATGGGTCCCCAACAATCCCGCTGCCGCTGCAGTAGTTCTCGACGGGGATGTCAGCGAACTGTCGGTGCAGTACAACAACTATCTCGGAAAGTTCGTCGCGATGTACTCCAACGAGTGGGGAGCGCTGGTGCTGCGGACGGCCTCGGACCTGACCGGCCCGTGGAGCGCACCGGACGTCGTGATCGGCACCGACGAGGTTCCGGGACTCTACGGCGCGTACATGCACCCCTGGTCGCAGGGGCAGGACCTCTACTCTCTCGCCACCACGTGGTCCGACTACAACGTGATGCTCATGAAGACCACGCTGCACCAGTGAACCGGATGGTTATCGTTGAACAGTGAGCACCACCGACAATGCGCTACTGATCACCGCCCTTCGAGACGTGTTGGTGGGACCACTTCCCGAAATCGGCCGACGATTTTCGACGCTGATCGCGGACATGGCGCCGCACACCTCTCTGGTGATCTTCACCCGTGAGTGCACCGGTAGGCCGCGCAAGGTTGCCGGGGATCCAGCTGTCGTCGATCGTGTGACCATCGCCGAACTCGACCGTATCCGTACGGATCTCACTGTCGGACAGATATTTCGGGGAAAGTGCGCTATCGCCGGCCGAGACCGTGAAGTGCTCGCGATGCTCGATCGAACAGACACCCTCCTCGTGCTGACGCCACACCCCGGACCGGTGAAGGCGGCATCCCTCGAATTGATCCAGGCACTGTTCGCGGTGACTGCAACCGGAATTCAGCTCCAGGTGCGGAACGCGAGTCCGGCATATCTCGCCGAGTCGCGGGCAGCGTCGTCCGAGCGTGCACGCACCGTGGCAGAGATGACGGAGGTGCATGCGGCCACCCTCGAGACGATGCTGGCGACGCTGCGCTCGGCGGATCTCGACGACACGCGTGCTCGAACCTCGGCCAGGGAGACTGCGGCTTCGGCCCTGATCGGCCTGCGTTCGGCCGTCGACGTGCACCGCGAGTTGGCCGAGGAGTCGACCACCACCGCTTTTGCGCGGATGCGTGGGGAATTGCGTTCGCTGCTCAAGCATCGGGAAATCGCGTTGGAGTTGGTGGAGCCACCCGTCGACGGGCGTGGGTTGCCCGGTGAAGTGGCGCACGGCGCCCGCGCGGTCGTCCGCGGCGCGGTCTTGGCCTTGTCGGATCAGCAGACGCTCTCGCGAATCCGGGTGGCCTGGACCCTCGACGCGGCTTCGCTCTCGATCGACATCCGCGACGACGGTGGTGGTGAAGCCGACGTGATCGACGTGGAACGCCAATTACGTTCGAGGGTAGAGACTTTGGGTGGAACCGTCGAATCCGAGTCGACGCCCGGGTGGGGGAACCGGATCAGCGCAACCATCCCGCTCGACGCGCCCGTCGCCCTACCGAACCGCGACGTCCTGACGGAACTGGCTCCGCGGGAGTTCGAGGTACTCGAGCATCTGGTGGCCGGACGGCGCAACAAGGCAATCTCGGAGCGACTCGGCGTCAGTGAGAGCACAGTCAAGTTTCATGTTGCCGGGGTCCTGCGGAAATTGGGCGTCGAGAGTCGGGGTGCGGCGGCCGCCGCGGGCGCCGAGGCCGGCGTGAAGCCTGCACCCTAGTCCTTTCGGCCAGGTCGGTCAGTCAGTTCGACCAGGGTTGCGGGCACCTACTTCGGGCTAACCTTTCAACGAGTGCACATATCGCAATGTGAAAACACGGCGCCATGTGACGACACGTCCTCAATCGCACGAAGCCAGGAGCAAAGCCATGCCACAGCAGGTACGCGGCGTCATCGCCCGATCCAAGGGTGCCCCCGTCGAAATCGTCCCCATCACGATTCCCGATCCCGGCGCCAACGAGGTAGTGGTCGCCATTGCAGCGTGCGGTGTGTGCCACACCGACCTGACCTACCGCGACGGCGGAATCAACGACGAGTACCCGTTCCTGCTCGGGCACGAGGCGTCGGGCATCGTCGAGAGCGTCGGCCCCGGTGTCACTCACGTCGAGGTGGGCGACTTCGTCGTCCTCAACTGGCGTGCCGTATGCGGGCAGTGTCGTGCGTGTAAGCGTGGCCGCCCGCAGTACTGCTTCGACACGTTCAACGCCGAGCAGAAGATGACACTCGAAGACGGCACCGAACTGACGCCGGCACTCGGCATCGGCGCATTCGCAGACAAGACGCTGGTTCACGAAGGCCAGTGCACCAAGGTCGACGCCTCGGCCGATCCGGCTGTCGTCGGACTGCTCGGTTGCGGCGTCATGGCCGGCATGGGTGCCGCGATGAACACCGGCAACGTCGGACGCGGTGATTCGGTGGCTGTGATCGGGTGTGGCGGCGTCGGCGACGCAGCGATCATGGGTTCACGCCTGGCCGGTGCCAATACCATCATCGCCATCGACCGGGATCCACGAAAGCTGGAGTGGGCCACGGAACTTGGTGCAACGCACACGATCAATGCGACCGAGGTCGACGACGTCGTCGAAGCAGTCCAGGAGCTGACCGGAGGTTTCGGCGCCGACGTGGTTGTCGACGCAGTCGGCCGTCCCGAGACCTGGAAGCAGGCGTTCTACGCCCGCGACCTCGCGGGAACCGTAGTGCTGGTGGGAGTTCCGACGCCGGACATGAAGCTGGAAATGCCGCTGGTGGACTTCTTCTCGCGCGGCGGAGCCCTCAAGTCGTCGTGGTACGGCGATTGCCTGCCCGAGCGTGACTTCCCCGTTCTGGTCGACCTGTACCAGCAGGGGCGTCTGCCGCTCGAGAAGTTCGTCAGCGAGCGCATCAAGCTCGACGAGGTCGAGAAGGCATTCGAGACGATGCACCGCGGCGAGGTCCTTCGTTCGGTGGTGGTCCTGTGACATTGCGAGTCGATCGCGTCGTCACCTCGGGCACGTTCAGCCTCGACGGCGGAACATGGGACGTCGACAACAACATCTGGCTGATCGGTGACGACAACGAAGTGGTGATCGTCGACGCAGCTCACACCGCGCAGCCGATCATCGACGCTGTCGGTGGACGCAAGGTGATCGGAATCGTCTGCACCCACGGCCACAACGACCACGTCACCGTTGCGCCGGAGCTGGCCGAGAAACTCGACGCTCCGATCTACCTGAACCCGGCCGACGATGTCCTCTGGGAGATGACTCACCCCGGGGTGAAGCATCTGAGCTTGGAAGATGATCAGCGTATTGCTGTGGCGGGTACGGACATTCTGGCCATCCACACACCGGGCCATTCCCCGGGGTCGACCTGCCTCTACCTGCCCGAGGCGGGGGAACTGTTCAGCGGCGACACCTTGTTCTCCGGTGGACCCGGCGCAACGGGGCGGTCGTACTCAGACTTCCCGACCATCATCGGGTCCATTCGCGACAAGCTGTTCGCGCTCCCCGCCGAGACCAAGGTTCACACCGGTCACGGCGACGGCACGACGATCGGTACCGAGGCGCCGCATCTCGAAGAATGGATCCGCGCCGGATCCTGATGTGATCAGAAGCGAAGTGGGGACGCCGGTACCGGCGTCCCCACTTTTGTCACAACGCTGATGCCCAACCGGCGGTGTCGTTCTCACCCGGGATCGCCATCAGGCCGTGCCACAGTTCGAGGATCTCGAACCATTCTGTCTCGGATCGGCTGAGGGGACGGACGGATTCGTAGCCGGCGCGCAGGCTCTGCCGTACCGCGATCGGTGTCGGTCGCCAATCGGTGAACAGGGTGCCCAGATAGACGCTTGCCTTGGCCAGGTCGCTCACCCGGTGGTCGATCACCACGTCGTCGAAGTCGAGTACTCCGGTGGTCCGAGAGTTTCGAGTCAAGATGTTGGCTGCACGGAAGTCGTTGTGTACCAGTTGTGTTTGGTCATCGAGCTCGGACGCACGCGCCAGGAGGCCCACGAGCCTACGCGTTGCCTCAGGCGCGAACCCGCGGTCGAAATTCTCGAGCCAACCACCGATGCGCTCCTTCAACCCGGTGCTGCGCGACGAGAAAACCGATCCGTCGACATGGGTGGCGCCGAGCGTTCGGTGTATTTCTGCCAGACATGCTCCTGCCGAACGGACCGCCGCGCGGTCTTGCACGTCCAACCAATCTCCCGCCAACTCCGGCAGTACGGTGAATGACACTGCGCACGAAGGCCCTTCCAGTGTTTCCCAGGCCAGCAGTGTTTCCCGGACCAGCAGTGTTTCCCGGTCCAATCCGTTCAGGGACGTGATTGGTGACGGAACGGGCACGCCCTGCGCGGCGAGTGCGCTCAGTAGGCGCGTCGACGCCTCCAGGTTCGCGAAGCGCTCTGTGGCGCGCGACCACTTCACCACCAGCCCACCGCGGTCGCTCGCAACCCACACGATCGCGTTCTGGTCACTGATCGCCATTCGCGAGCATTCGAGGGCCGTCAAGCCCCAAGTCTGCTCGAGTACCGCCGAGACCCAATGTGTGGCTGCGCGGAAGCTGTTGAATCCGAATCGCTGCTTCAATGCGGCTTCCGGCTCCACCGATTCCCAGAGCATGGACAACCCGAGTGGCAACATGCTGTTCGACTCTAGTGGGGAGAAGTTCGAATCGAGGTGCCGATCTCGGAAGCACTCGAAGACGCCTTGGCGACAGCTGCAGTTCAGCCGCCTTGACTCAGTTCGCTGAAGATCAGGTTGGTCTGGGTATTGGCGATGGCCGGATCGTTGAGGTGCGCGCTGACGAAATCGCGAAGCCGAGTGGGGGATTCACACGACACGTGTACCAGGAGATCACGGTCCCCACTCATCAGGAACACTCGCTGAACGGAATCCAATCCGCTCAGGTGCTCGGCAATTTCCGTCATCCGGCTCCTGGCGTGGGAGTGAATCAGAATCGACACCATCGCCGAGATCTCGAGGCCGAGTAGCTCGAGGTCTATGTCTGCGTGAAACCCCTTGATGACGCCCGATTCGCGTAGAGCGCGCATCCGCGCCAGAGCGGTCGACGGCGCTATCCCGACCTTCTCGGCGAGTGCGTTGTTGGGGATGCGTGCATCCCGGACGAGTTCGCGGAGAATCGCCGTATCGACGTCGTCGAGCCGAACATGATTCGGCCGAGCTGCGGCAGCTGCCCGTTCGATCGCATTTATCATCCGATTTCTCCCTGCCGTCGCGAAAATATTCAGCATCTATTGACCGCGCCCGTCGATGATCCTAGCTTTTGCCAAACACATCGAATTATCAAACGGTCGAGATCTACACAGTCGACTGTTGCGACGAAGGGGTCTGGATGCTTCCGAGGATCGGCCGACACGCGGGCGACGGACACACGGGCGACTGGAGGGCGCGGTTGATCGACATCAGCCCGCCGATCTCCGAATCGACGCCGGTGTGGCCAGGCGATACCGCCTTCACCCGCGCTGTCACGTCCGACCTCGGCGGCAGTGACGCCGTCACCATCAACCGAATCACCACCACTCCGCATATCGGTGCTCACGCCGATGCGCCGGCGCACACTCGCATCGACGGCGCGACCATTGGTTCCGTTCCCCTCGAGCCCTATCTCGGCGAAGCACTGGTGGTCGACATGACGGGGGTCGACGGTGCCGCCTGCATCAGGCCCGTCGAAGAGACGGTGGAGCGACTCGGCGGACATCTGCCGCAGCGGCTGATTCTGAGGACGTACCCGAAGTACCCGCGCGAGTGGGACAACGACTTCGCCGGTGTATCTCCGGAGCTGACCCACTGGTTCGCCGACCGCGGTGGAGTTCTGATCGGAATCGACGGCGCCTCGTTCGATCCGATGGACAGCAAGACCATGGACGGGCACCACGCGGCAAGCGATCGTAGCGTCGCGATCCTCGAAGGACTTTGCCTCGACGACGTCGACGAAGGCTACTACGAGTTGATCGCACTGCCGCTGAAGTTCCTCGACCTCGATGCCAGCCCGGTACGGGCCGTGCTCCGGACTCTGCCTTCATCACCCTCAACGCCGACACATGCAGGAGAAGAATCGTCATGACATCGACAGCCACACTTTCGTTGGAAGACTGCGTCAACGCCGACGCAGTGGATCCCCTGAGGGAGTTCCGCCGCGAGTTCGCGATTCCGGAGGGCGTTCTCTACTTCGACGGAAACTCGCTCGGCGCGCGTCCCATTGCCGCGCAGGAATGCGCCGCGAGAGTGATCGGCGACGAGTGGGGCAACGGCTTGGTTCGCAGTTGGAACGAGGCTGGATGGTTCGACCTCCCGGTCCGCCTCGGTGACAAACTTGCCCCGTTGCTGGGAGCAGGTGAAGGCGAAGTGGTAGTGACGGATTCGACGTCGATCAACCTGTTCAAGGCATTGGCCTCTGCGCTGTCCATCGCGGCTGCTCAGGATCCCAGCCGGAAGGTGATCGTCTCCGAGCGCGACAATTTCCCCACTGACCTCTACATTGCGGAGGGCATCATCTCGCTGCTCGATCAGGGATACGAACTACGCCTGATCGACCAACCGGGCGACCTCACCGAAGCAGTAGGACCGGACACCGCCGTAGTGATGTTGTCGCACGTCAACTACCGCACCGGAAACCTGTATGCGATGACGGAAGTCACTGCAGCAGTGCAGGAACGTGGCGCCCTCATGATCTGGGATCTCGCACACTCGGCCGGCGCCGTCACTGTCGATCTGAGCGGTGCCGACGCCGACTTCGCGGTCGGGTGTACGTACAAGTACCTCAATGGCGGTCCGGGTTCACCTGCATTCATCTGGGTCAACCGTCGCCATCAGAACACCGGAATCCAGCCGCTGTCCGGGTGGTGGGGGCACGCGCGACCGTTCGCGATGGAGTCGGCCTACGAACCGGGCGCAGGAATACGACGGTTTCTGAGTGGTACTCAACCCATCACGTCGTTGTCACTCGTCGAATGTGGTCTCGACATCATGCTCAAAGCTGACATGGCCGACATCCGCAGCAAGTCGCTCGCGCTGGCCGATCTCTTCATCGGCCTCGTCGAGGAGCGTTGCGCTGCTTACGGTTTGGAGTTGATCACGCCGCGCGAGCACGAGCGTCGTGGCTCGCACGTGAGTTTTGTTCATCCCGAGGGCTATTCCATCATGAAGGCTCTCATCGCGCGGGGCGTCATCGGCGACTACCGCGAACCAGGAGTGCTGAGGTTCGGTATCACTCCGCTCTATCTCGGATACGCCGACGTGTGGAACGCCGTCGACGTGTTGCGAGACATCCTCGAGAACAAGTCCTGGGATCGCCCCGAATTCCGCGAGCGCGACGCAGTCACCTGATTCTTCCAAGTTTCCGCGGACCGGGAGGTACCGCCTTTCGCAAGGAGCTTTCATGAGTGATTTCAAAAACATTCAGCAGCGAGAATCAGGTCTCAAACGCGAACTCGGCCCCAAGCAGATGAGCATGATCGCGCTCGGCGGTGCAATCGGCACCGGACTCTTCCTCGGCAGTAAGTTCGCCATCGGCTTTGCCGGCCCGAGCGTCATCATCAGTTACGCGATCGGCGGGTTGATCGCCCTCCTGCTGATGGGTGCCCTCGCCGAAATGACTGTTGCACATGCGACATCAGGTTCGTTCGGTGCGTACGCAGAATTCTACGTCGGACCGTTGATCGGCTTCCTCGTTCGCTATCTCTACTGGTCGTGCATCGTCCTCGCGGTCGGGACCGAGGTCACCGCGATCGGTGAATACATGCAGTTCTGGTTCGCCGACGTACCGTCGTGGCTGTGGATCGTGTTGTTCTCCGGAGTGCTGATCGGCGTGAACATGTTCAACGTCAAGGCCTTCGGAACGATGGAGTACTGGTTCTCGACGATCAAGGTCTTCGCGATCGTGGCGTTCATCGTGATGGCAGCGTACGTCGTGTTCGGTAGCGGAAACCCGGACTACGGATTCCACAATTACACGGCCGGTGGCGGATTCTTCCCGAATGGTTTGTCCGGCATGTGGTTTGCCGTGATCGTATCGATCTTCAGCTACTTGAGCATCGAGATGATCGCCATTGCGGCCGGTGAGGCGGAAAACCCGGCAGTGGCGGTGAAGAAGGCATTCCGTGTGACGATCGTCCGACTGTTCGTCTTCTACATCGCAACGCTTGCCTTGATTCTGGCAATCGCTCCGATGGACAAGATATTGAGCGGCGGAAGCCCTTTCGTCACGGTGATGCAGGTCGTGAAGATTCCGGGCGCAGACAGCGTGCTGAACTTCGTGGTGATCATTGCCGCGCTGTCCGCGATGAACAGTCAGCTGTACGTGTCTTCGCGAATGATGTTCTCGCTCTCCCGTGCTGGTGACGCGCCGGCCATTCTCGGCAAGGTCAGGGCCAACGGCTCACCGGTCAATGCCTTGCTGCTGTCGACGTCGGGTATCGCCGTCGCAACAATCGTCTACGTTCTCTTTCCCGAGCAGGCATTCACCTTGATGATCTCGCTGTCGATGTTCGGGGCAATGGCGACGTGGCTGCTGATCTTCGTGACGCACTGGTTCTTTCGCAAGCGGATGGCGAGCGAAGGACGGACACTCTCCTTCACGATTCCGTTCTTCCCGGTGGGGACGATACTGGGAGGTGTCCTCATGGTCGCGATCCTCGTCACGACGTTGTGGGTCGAGGATTTCAAGATGACCTTGGTGTTCGGGGTGCCGTTTGTTCTTGCCGTGATCGGCATCTACTACTTCACCCGATCACGTCGGGCGCAGAGTCGAGCGGTAACGGCTGAACAGGTTCAGGACGAGATCACCGGCACGGTGGTCAAGCGGGTTCCCTGACTTACATTGGCAATCACAGGGTTTCGGCGAAAAACTCCATAGTGCGGGTCCACGCGAGGGCAGCAGAGTTCGGGGCGTAGTGGCTGGCCGAAGTGTCGTTGTTGAACGCGTGGCCGGCGTCGGAATAACGGTACACCCGAGCGAGATCGCAGGCGGTTGCGCGCAATTGCTCGACGCTCTCGGGTGGGATACTCGGGTCCAAGTCGCCGTAATGGCCGAGCCATGGGACCTGCAGTTGCGCAGCGAGTTCGGTGCCTGCGGCAATCCCATCCCATCGGGCTTCTGCAACGCCGCCACCGTAGTACGTGACAGCGGAATCGACGAGGGGTACGGCGGCACACCACAGGGATGCGGTGCCGCCCATGCAGAATCCGAGGGAGCCGACTTTGTCTGCTCCCTCGGATCGGCTGTAGTCGACGGCGGCACGTACGTCGTGGCCGATGCTTGTGCTGTCGAGTGCCATGAGCGCATCCTTCGCGGACGGGAAGTCGGTGAAGGAGGTCTGTGCGCCGCGGTGGTAGAGATGCGGGGCGACGGCAAGGTAGCCGGCATCGGCGAGGCGTTCGAGGATGCTCTCGATGTGTTGGTTCACGCCCCACGCTTCTTGGAGAACTACTACCGCATGTCTCGGTTCACTCGGCGAATCCGGTCGGCTGACGGTCAGCGGTACATCACGTGTGGTCGTCGTGAAAGTTCCCATGTCCCGACTGTATGCGAGCCCAGCCTGTAGGTGCACGGTCGAACTAGACTCGTCAAATGTTGAGTTCCGCCGTTCCGCCGATCAGCTTGGGCAGTTGGCCGACGCCCGTCGAACCTCTGGCGCGTTGCGCGCAGGCACTCGGATTGGGGCCGGAAGATCTGTGGATCAAACGTGACGACGTCACTGGCCTGGGCGGCGGCGGCAACAAGATCCGAAAGCTGCAGTATACCTGCGCTCAGGCTTTGGCCGTCGGCGCGACGACTCTGATCACTACCGGTGCGCCGCAAAGCAATCACGCTCGCTTGACTGCGTCGGCAGCAGCCCGTTTGGGATTGCGTTGTGTGCTGGTGCTCGGTGGTGCCGAGCCGGAATCCGCGCAGGGAAATCTCGTTCTGGATGCACTCGCGGGCGCTGAGATCGTCTGGGCCGGTGGGGACACGGCATCCGCGCTCGACGCCGCGGTGCAGGCCGTCGCGGACTCGGGCGGTGTACCTTTTGTCATTCCCTTCGGTGGTACCAGCGCGGTGGCTGCGCAGGGATACGTGGACTGCGCACGCGAGATCGAACAGCAACTCGCCGGCGTCGATCGCGTCGTGGTTGCACTCGGATCGGGTGGAACGATGGCAGGCCTTGTCGCGCATCTGGGCGTCGACAGAGTTGTGGGCGTCGACGTCGGGGCTGTTGCCGACCCGGTGTCGACTGTCGCTGGGTTGTTGGACGAGATGCCTGGTCCGACCGCGCGAGCCGCAGATCTTCAGATCCTGCGAAACCAAGTTGGACAAGGATATTCGACGCTCACGGAAGCGTCAGCCGGCGCGATCCGATGTTTGGCTCGTACTGAGGGCATCTTCCTCGACCCGACGTACACCGGCCGAGCCTTTGCGGGATTGATCCAACTCGTGAAGGACGAAGCCATCACGGCGGGATCAAAAACGGTCTTCCTACACACCGGTGGGTTGCCTGGCCTGTTCGGACATCCCGAACTGTCGACGCTGCGGTGAGCGAGCAGATCGACTACCCGCTCAGCAGTCCGCTCGACGAACTGTCCGAGTGGCAACGCGTCGTTCGACCGCTGCGCGTCAGTGCCGACGGGTACTTGCGGTTGGCGACCAATCGGCTGGCCGTCGATTCCGACTACACCTGGGAGATGCACCGCCACAGCGATCACGAATTGCTGTGGGCGATCGACGGTGTTCTCGAGGTCCGTACTCCGGAGACTGTGTACACGGTGCCGAGCGGAGTCAGTCTGTGGATCCCGTCCTTTGTTCCCCACGAGGTGACGGCGCGTAGCGGCACAGAATTGTCGTGCACGTGGTTGGTGGCATCCGATGTGACCGGGTTGAATCGTGTGGTGGCCTTGTCCACCCCTCCGCTGCTCGAACAAGTACTCGATCACCTCACCCGAGACGACCTGACCGACGCGGCTCGTCGACGAGCCGAGGCGTTTGCCATCGACCTCGTCGAACCTGTTCCGCGACTGATTTTCGATGTACCGCTGCCGACGACGCCGTGGCTTCGGCAGATCGCAGATCAGTTGGTCGCCAGCCCGGCCGACACCCGATCGGTCGAGGAGTGGGCCACCGACGCGAAGGTCAGTACGAGGACTCTCACACGAAGGTTTCCGGCCGAGACCGGATTGACCTTCTCGGAATGGCGTATGCGATTGCGGGCTCATCACGCGATGCAACTTCTGGCACTCGGTCGAAGCATCTCGTTTGTGGCGCGGAAGACGGGTTTTCGTTCCGAAAGCGCGTTCGGTGCGGCTTTTCGTCGAACGATGGGCGTGACACCGGGGGAGTTTGCAAGCCTGATCGATCATCCGCGCGCGCCAATGACCGATTGGCTACAGGACTAGTCCGAACAGCGACTCAAAGCATCTCGATCGGACTTGTGCCGTGCCGCAGAATGAACTTAGGGTTGGCTAAACAATCACCCTGTAGGAGTTCTGCGTGCGCGCAATTCGATCATTTTCTTTCGGTTCCAGAGTCATTGCAGCGGCGGCGGTTGCCGTCGTAGGTGCGATGGTGGTGACCGGCTGTTCCTCGTCGTCGGCCGACTCCGAGCAGACGGACGTCCGGACCGTCGCGTCGGCGTACGGGGACATCGAGGTTCCGGTTTCACCTGAGCGCGTCGTCGCCGCGTCGTACGACACTCCTTGGCAGCTCATGTCCCTCGGAGTGAAACCGGCTGCTGTGCAGGACTACGGCAAGTGGATCAGTGAATTCACGCCGGAGCAGCAGGCCTTCGTCGACGGGCTCCCGACCATCGGGCCTTTCGGGGAAATGAACTTCGAAGCGATCGCTGCGGCGGATCCCGACATCATTGTCGGCGACGCCGACGAGGTGGACCAAGCGGCGTTCGACCGTCTGTCCGGCATTGCACCCACCGTCATCGTCAAGGGAGAGAGCCGAGGCGACTGGAAGAAGATCACCACCGAGCTTGCTGAGGCAATTGGCAAGACCGACGTGCTCGAGTCGACGCGGACTGCTTACGAAGAGAATCTCGAACGTGTCCGTGGCGAGTACGCCGACGTGATCGCGACCAACAAGTGGATTCACATTTCACTCGGAGACGCGCCCGGCGCTTTCTCGGTTCAGCAGCCCACCGGTGCGATCGGCAATTTGGTGGTCAACGAACTCGGATTGGCGTACGGGCCCGGTGTTCCGACCAATTACACCGATGCCGGATACGCGTCCTATCCGATGGAGCAGTTGGCCGACATCCTGAACGGCGTGACGGTCGTGCTGTATCCGCTGAACGCGGACGGGTCGACCAGTGCGGCGGTTCAGGCGGTCCTCGACGACAACCTCTTCACGAGGCTGCCGGCGGCGCAGGCCGGGCACGTCTTCGGATTGCAGTCGAGCGTCACAGACTTCGTGACCGCGAACGGTTGGCTGAACGAAGTGAAAACGAAGGTGTTTGCAACGCTCTGACGCTTGCTCACCTTTTCACTGCGTGCCCGCAACTGACCAGTTGAGGGCGCGCAGTCTTTTTGGTCGCCACTACGAGCGGAAATCCTGTCCTCTGCTTATGATTTCTGTCACTGCCGGTTACCGTTACTTCGACGAGGGCGACGCGGTTCGACCTTGCCTTGGCAGGGATTATCGATCCTCGGCGACGTGCGGAGGTGGTCGCCATCCCCGCAGATCCGTGGGGTATTTTGTCCGTATCTACTGTCGGGGTGAGCAGTGATGTGCGGGGGAGTTTCTGGTGAGTACAAGCGCTCGTGCCGTCTTTCGAGCAGGGCGCTCTGGATTTCGGGACCATACCCGTCCGGGCATTAGTTCTGGTTTGCTGAGCGTGAACGGTGCGTGGGGCGAATCGTTCGAGGGGACGAAAGGCGAGATCGGCGAATGACAGCGACTTCCGACGCACGGCGTACCGAATCGAACGCTGTCCAGAACACCGACTCGCCGTCCGGCGAAAATCCGCGCTGGCGCGACCGCAAGAGGTACCTGTGGCCGCTCGGATTGCTGATTCCACTCAGCCCGTTCATCTCCTGGTTTCTCGTCGACAACCTTCGTCTCGGATTGTTCTGGGCGACCGGCGCGTGGCTACTGGTCATCGTCATCCCGATCATCGACATGCTGGCCGGTGAAGACGGCGAAAGTCCGCCGGACGATGCGATCCCACGACTGCAGAAGGACCGCTACTACCGCTGGTGCACTTACACGTTCCTCCCCTTGCAATACGCCGGTCTGGTCTTCGCCTGCTGGTGCTGGATCAACGCTCCGATGGGAATCGCGGAGAAGATCGCGATGTCGTTCACGGTGGGCGTCGTCGCCGGCGTCGGTATCAACGCGGCCCACGAGCTCGGCCACAAGAGCGAGAAGATCGAACAGTGGCTCGCGAAAGTGGCGCTTGCGCAATCTCTCTACGGGCACTTCTACGTGGAACACAATTTCGGCCACCATGTGCGTGTAGCTACTCCGCAGGACCCGGCCAGCTCACGGTTCGGTGAGAGCTTCTGGAGGTTCTTGCCACGAAGTGTGTTCGGCGGGCTGCGTTCGGCATGGCGCATCGAGAGCGCTCGACTCCAGAGGAAAGGCAAACGAACCTGGAGCTTCGAGAACAATATTCTCAACGCTTGGGCGATGAGTGTTGTCCTCTTCGCGACGCTGATCGGTATCTTCGGTTGGGAGGTCGCGCCCTGGCTCCTGCTGCAGGCAGTTGCCGGATTCACCTTCCTCGAAGCCGCGAACTACCTCGAGCATTACGGCCTGCTGCGTGGCAAGCGTGCCGACGGCTCGTACGTTCGCTGCAGCCCCGCTGACAGTTGGAACAGCGATCACGTCGTGAGCAATCTGTTTCTCTACCAACTGCAGCGGCACAGCGATCACCACGCCAACCCGAAGCTGCGGTACCAAAGTCTGCGTAGCGCGGCCGAAGCGCCGCAACTTCCGGCCGGCTACGCAGTGATGATCGTGATCGCGTGGATTCCACCGCTGTGGCGCCGGGTGATGGATCAGAGATTGTTGGACTACTACGACGGCGACACAGAACGAATCAACGTCGGCTGATCCGCATCCCTCTCTGAACTGTTCGGAGTTGCCGTCTCAGCGACCGTCGTCCCACACGGTGTTGCCGCTTGCAGTCGTCGACGGGTAGTCCTGGACGGCGTCCCAATGCTCGACGATTTTGCCGTTCTCGTCGAATCGGAAGATGTCCATCGAGCCGCTGCCGGCCGTTCCCTCACCGGACGAAGCGAAGGTCTGAACAAAGACGAAGTCGCCCTCGGCTACCGTCCGTGGAAACTTGGTGGCCTTGTCTTCGGTAACGGGTTCGATCCCGGCCAGTGCGGTGACAAATGCGTCCTTGCCGTCAGCGAACGAGGGGTTGTGCTGCGTGTAGGTCGGACCGACCAGCTGGTCGGCAGCCTCGGCGGCTTTGCCTTCGTTGAAGGCGAGCTGCAGGAACGTCAACGCGTTGGCCGTGTTGCGCTCCAAGACTTCTGACGACTTGGACGGCGACGAGGTGGGTCCGTCGAACATCGTGTTCGGATTCGCGGACGTTTCCGGCACGTCTTGAATGGCATCCCAGTGTTCGACGATCTTGCCGTTGTCGACGCGGAAGATGTCGAATACCGCCTGGCCGCGGTCGCCGGGTGCAGACGTGGTGTGGGACTGGAGGGCAACCAGATCGCCCTCGGCGAAAACGCGAGTGATCTCGGCATGCAATCCGGGTGTGGCCTCGACGTAACCGCCTATGCCGCTGACAAATCCGGCTGCCCCATCGGCGGCGGTGGGGTTGTGCTGGATGTAGACGTCGCCAAGGTACCGGTCGGCGGCTTGCTGAACCTGACGGCCGTTGAACGCCAGTTCGTAGAAGTCCGTGACGACGGTCTTGTTGGATTCGAGTTGATCGCCCTGTTCGGCAACAACGCTCGTGGACGTCGTAGAACTGCTGGGCGTTGCGGATTCCGCGTCGTTGGAGCACGCGGTGAGCAGGAGTGCGGCGGCAGCGGGAACAGTCATCCAGGCTGCGCGCCTACGAAGGTTGCTCATATTCAGTGTGCGACGGTGAAACGCTGGCGACGGTGGGCCGGAGTCTCGATCTCGTCGACAAAAGCGTGTGCGTAGTCTTCGCCCGCGATGGCGGAGTTGCCCTCGGCGTCCGTCAGGAGAATGTCGCCACCCAACTGGAACGATCCCTTCGGGGCGACGCCGGCATGGGCACCGAACGCAGCGGCCGGGCTCACGTAGAACCAGTCGACATTGCTGTCGGTCGCGCGGAGCGCATCGAGGACGTCGGCGTGAGCGAGTGCCTCACCCTTGTATGCGTCCGGGAAGTCGGGGGTGTCGACGACGCGTGGCCCACCCTCGGAGACCAACAGGCTGCCGGCGCCACCGACTACGGCAATGCGAGCACCGTTGCGTGCGGCGGCATCTGCGAGGGGAGTGACGGCGTCGAGCAGGCGCTTGCCGTCGATCTCGCGAGCGGGGATGGCAACGACAACGACGTCGTTGTCTGCCGTGATCTGCTCCACGATCGTGTTGTCGTGAACAGAACCCTGCACGACATTCGTGTCGGTTCCGGACTGCGCGCTGCGAGCGACGACGGTTACCTCGTGGCCGCGTGAAGCGGCTTCTTTCGCGATTGCGCTTCCTGCAAAACCGTTTCCACCGAATACTGCGATCTTCGACATGGGGTGTGCCTTTCCTTGATGTCGTCGTTGTGCTTGTAGTAGTAAATTTATTCACCCCGAGCTGCATTGTCTCGGTCAGATGCGGGCATTCCTTGGTGAAAAACAGACATCATGATGACGATGGGCCGACTGCTTCGGGTCGAAGTTGCGAACCGTAGGGTTGGTACATGACTCTCACCGCCGACAACAATGCAGGTCCAGTGGCAATCGAGCGCTCGGACGTCGAAGCTGCGCGGACTCGTATCGCAGGACTGGCGCGGCGTACTCCGTTCTTTCGCACTGCGCTACCGACGCCACAGGGTGAGGTACCGGTTCTGTTCAAGCTCGAGTACCTCCAGCACGGCGGTTCCTTCAAAGTGCGCGGCAGTCTCAATGCAGTGGAACGAGCGGTCGCCGACGGCACCATGCCCGATGCCGGCGTGGTGATCGCGTCTGGCGGCAACGCTGCAATCGGGGCCGCGTGGGCAGCGCGGCGACAGGGACTCACCTGCACAGTGGTGGTGCCGGAGACAGCGCCTGATGCCAAGGTGAAGGCTCTCGGAGAGTTGGGTGCAACCGTTCACAAGGTAGGCGACCGGTATGCACTCGCTGCTGCCGCTGCGGCGGACATCGCACGCACCAGCGGTGCGCTCGAACTGCATGCCTACGACCTGCCCGACATCGTCAGTGGGGCCGGCACCATCGCTCTCGAGCTCGAAGACGACGCATCCGGACCGATTACGTATTGCGTTGCAGTCGGCGGCGGCGGATTGGTCTCTGGAATCGTCGCGGCGGCTCGTCCCGAAGATCACGTGGTAGCCGTCGAGCCGACCGGGGCTGCCACCTTGCGCACCTCGCTCGATGCGGGGCGTCCGGTGGATATCGAAGTAAACAGTATCGCCGGAGACTCGTTGGGGGCTACACGAATTGGTGCCATCGCTTGGGAGACACTGCATGAGAGTTCGGTAGACAGTGTTGTGGTCGAAGATGATTCGATCCGGCAAGCGCGGGCATTCATGTGGCGGGAGTTCCGGATTCTGGTGGAGTTGGGAACCGCAGCAGCATTGGCTCCGGTTCTGAACGGAACGGTGTCGCCGCCGTCCGACGGTGAACTGTGCGTGGTTTTATGCGGAGCCAACACACATCCGACCGACCTGTAATTTCAGCGTATTTGTTTGCCTGCGTGTGAGAAAGTCGCAGGTGGGTACCTCTCGCAGTATGAGTACCAGCAGCATTATCTGGATAATTGTTGCCGTGGTCGTGGTGATAGCGATCGTGGCCGCACTCCTGTGGGTGGCGCGAAACAGGCGTGACGAGCGTCGTCACATCGAGGCAGAACAGATCCGCGAAGACGTCGCAGACAAGTCACTGCAAGTAGGCGAGCGCGAGGCGCGGGCAGAAGAGACAGCAGCCAAAGCGCGCATGGTGCAGGCAGAGGCCGACGCCAAAGCGGCGGAAGCGTCTGCGCTGCAACATCATGCAGCGCAGCATCGGAAAGAGGCGACGAGTTCTCGCGAGGAACTGAACCAGCAACGAGATCATGCAGACACGATCGACCCCAAGGTTCCCAACCCCGAAGAACCGCGGTCGACGCCGGATCAGAACCCTCGAAACCCTTGATCTCGAAACACTTGATGCAGGCGTTCGAGGGAAGCGTCTGCCCGTATATGGTTCGACGATCATGATGAATAAAGAATCGTCACCGCACGACCAGAAGAGCGTCGCGTCCACGGCGGCTGACGTCGCACAGAACAATGTCTTCGAGCGCTTTGCCCGTGCCGGATTCGTCGTCAGCGGTGTGGTTCATCTGCTGATCGGATATATCGCGATCCGCCTTGCTCTCGGTGGATCCGGGTCTGCGGACCAATCGGGTGCGATGGCCGAGTTGGCAGGAAAGCCAAGGGGTGTCTTCGCTCTGTGGGTCGGCGTCGTGGCCTTCCTTGCCATGGCGTTGTGGAGATTGGCCGAAGCTGCGTTGGGAAGCTCGTCGTCGCCGTCCTCTGACGACAAGAAGAAAGAGTTCTTCAACCGCGCAAAGGCTCTGGGCATTTCGCTCGTCTATTTCGGTTTTGCTTTCACTGCATTCGGATTCGCCCGCGGTAGCGGGAAGTCCAGCAGCGGTCAGAGTGCGGGGATCACGGCGCGTTTGATGGAGAACACGCTTGGAACTATCGCATTGGTGATCGGCGGGATCGCGATCATCGCCGTTGGTGTGTACCACGTGTACAAGGGCGCGAGCCAGAACTTCCTCGATGATCTGAAAGGCACACCCAGCAACTTCGTGCGCCGACTCGGAACCGTCGGGTACGTCGCCAAGGGCTTGGCCATCGCTGCAGTCGGCATTCTGGTTCTTCTTGCGGTCAACAGTTCCGAACCCGGCAAGTCCTCCGGACTCGACGGAGCGTTCAAGACGCTGGGCGCGCAGCCGTACGGAGTGGCGCTGCTGATCCTTGCCGGATTGGGCATCATCACCTACGGGCTCTACTGCTTCGTGATGGCGCGCTCGACGAAGATGTAGCGCCTGTAGGCAAGTGGGCCTATCCGAATGACCCGGTCTGGAAGCCGACGTCGCTGCCCGACGAACTTCCCGTCGAGCTACCGAATATGGGTCGTCTCGGAACCAGATCATGCATCAGGTTCACGGCTGCAGGGTCGATCATCGCCGCATTTCCACCGTTCGCCAGAATCGTGATCGACCAGCCGCTGTCGGGAACCAGCAGGGTGATGCAGTTGGATCCCGAGCTGTCTCCGTTTTTCTTGGCGAACCGTTGTGGGAAGTTCGGCGTCGGGGGTTGGAGCTGCCACGCCATTCCCATTCCGAATGCAGGATTCTCCGGAGCTTGCGTGTCGATCTGCTCGAGCATCGAGGTCAGGACTGGTTTGAGCGGGTTGTTTCCGTAGCCGAGAGTTGTTGCAGCCCAAATCGACATGTCCTCGGCGGTGCTGACCAGCCCACCCCCTCCTGCGATCGCACCCGTGTTGTTCCACAGAGGCGCTCGTGTGCCGTCGAGGTGGTACGGAACGGCAAGGTCGGTTGCTTTGGTCTCGATCACGGTACCCATCATCCCGAGCGGGTCGGTGATTTCGCGGGCGACTGCCGCCGCGAATGGTGGCTTCTCTTGTCCCGGAATGATTTTGTCGGCCATCAGTGTGCCGAGCAGTCCGAACCCGAAGTCCGAGTACAGCCAGTGGCTACCGGGGGCGAACTCCAAGGCGCCGGCGTCTTGGAGTCCTTTCCAGAGCATATTTCTGGTGTACTTCGCCTTCTCGTCCGTGCACGATCGTGTGGGATCGGCACACCCCGCCGAAAGATTGGGCGGGTCGTCGCTCAGGCCGGAACGGTGGGTGACCAGTTGGCGAAGCGTGATCTCCTCGCCGCCGATGCCTTTCGGCAGCGGGTTGCCATCCGAATACTTGCTCGCCAGGTCGTCCAATCCGACTTCTCCCCGAGCGATCAGTTTCGCCAGTAGTGCAGCGGTGAAGGTCTTGGTCTCCGAGGCGATCTCGAATTGCGTTCGTGGAGTGACTCTCACGCCGTTTTCGACGTCGGCCTGGCCGTAGTGGTACGTAGTGGCGACACTCGCCTTGCGGTTCTTCTCATCCGGTTTGACGATGGCGAAGGCAAGACCGGGGACTCCGCTGTTCAGCAGTGTCTCTGCGACGCGCTGTACCGCTTGGGCTTCCGCAGGATCGCCGACCCGCGAACCTGGATTGGGTGCAGTGGGGCCGGCGGCGCCGGCGGTCGAGGAGGTCGCGAGGGTTATGACCGCGGTTGCCGCCAGCCCTGCAACGCTGATGAACTGCCGTCGTGACGTCCGGGCGGACCCTCGATCCTGGTTATCCATTGTTTGCACATTACAACCAAAGTCGACTGGTTTGACTGTTTTGTCGGAATTGCCAAGGTGTGGTCCTTAGGCGATGGTTTCGCTAAATCACGCCGCCGTTGACGTAGATGACCTGGCCATTGACCCAACGAGCTGGGCCGGCGAGAAATGCGACAGCCTCCGCGATGTCCATCGGTGTGCCGAGGCGTTCCAGGGGAGCCAGCTTGGACAGGTTCTCCACTGTAGCTTCGTCTTTCCCGTCGAGGAACAGATCGGTGGCCGTGGGGCCTGGGGCTACGGCGTTGACCGTGATATCGCGTCCCCGTAGCTCTTTCGCGAGAACCAGAGTGATCGCGTCGACAGCACCTTTGGTGGCGGCGTACGCGGCATAAGTCGGAAACGCCAGCTTCTTCACGGAGGTGGAGAAATTGATGATCGCACCACCGCGCCGGACACGTCTGGCTGCCTGCTGGTCGACCACGAAGGTCCCTCGGACGTTGGTCCGATGCATCCGATCGAAATCGTCGAAGTTCAGTTCTGCGACGGTGGAGAGGATCATGATTCCGGCTGCATGGACGACGACGTCGATGCCCCCGAACTCCTCCTCGACCGTATCGAACAGGGCCGCGACTTCACCTTCGTCGGCGACGTCCGCATGCACCGCTATGGCGCGACCGCCCGCAGCGACGATGGCGTCAGCTATTTCCTGGGCGCGTTGAATGTTTCCTGAATAGTGCACGGCGACAGCCATTCCGTCGGCGGCGAGCTTCTCGGCAGTCGCTCGCCCGATGCCGCCGGAAGCGCCAGTGACGATGGCGACGCGGGTGGTGGTGTCAGTCATGATGTAACTCCTGAACTGGTTTCGGTTGCATCGGACAGCTTGCGAAGCCACTCTCGTAGTAGGCCGACTTCGTTGGCGGAGAGAGAAGTTGAATCTGCGGCGGCCAGTTGGGCGTCGAGAGTAGATGCAACTCTGTTGAGTGAGGTTTCCGGGTGGACGCCGGATTCGTCGATGATGGACGCGAAGATTCCGTCGCGAACTCGCTGTGACAGCGTCGGATCGGGGTACTGTTCCGGCCTGACGACGAGCATCAGAGCGACGCCCGCATTGGCGGACATCACCATCTGCGTAGCCACGTCGACCGATACGGTCAGAACACCTGCCGCAGCGCATCGTTCGAGAACGGATCGAAGTAGCGCCTGGGCCTGCAGAGCGGTGTCGGCGCTCTGGGCGGAAGGTGAGTGCATCAAGCGGTAGTGAGCGGGATGCGCGAGCGCGAAGGCGGTGTGCGCATCCCAGCCGGCCCGTAGATCGGCAACGGGGTCATCGGAAGGTGTCGCAGCCCGTTTGCCTTCGAGGTATTCGAAGAAACCTGCCTCGACGACGGCTGCGAGCAGTCCGTCCTTGTCGCCGAACTGACGGTAGAGCGCGGGGGCGCCGACGCCGGCCATCTCGCACACGGCGCGGGTGGATATGTCGCCGTTGGGGGAGGTGTTGAGCAGCTCGGTTGCCGCGGCCAGAATCTTTGCTCTCGAGCTCATAAAAACAACGCTAACGGAATTATGTGATCATCGCTACCGGGGTGAAGAGGCGCTTTGGTGTGTCGGTGTCCGTTGGATGGACTACAGATACCTAGTCCCAAGTCGTGTTAAAACTCTCGGAGTTCGCCCTGTCGATGGCATGTCCCTGCTCAGGAGCGAAAATTCAGGAGGTTCTACCGGTGAAATACCCTTCGGCTCGGTCAGTCATAGTCTTCGTGTTGGCGATGCTGTGCTTCCCGCTGCTCTCGTGTGGTTCGTCCGACACTCCCGTGACAACAGCTGCGCCCGTGACTGCAACTGTCGAGGCCTCGGCAAGTGATGGGCCCGTCGAGGCTGAAGTTGGCGAGGACGGTGTATCGGTCAGTGGGAAGATCGGTCAGCTCGGTGTCACTGCAACAGCGCCCGCGGGAGTCGCGGATATCGGGACCACGCTCACGCTATCGAGTGGCGTCGGGACGAACCGTAAAGTCTTTCCGGCAGAGTTGGTCTCGACAATCCCGGCGCAGCTCACTCTCGAAGACGGACTGCAGCCCAGGAAGCCGATCACGTTGACCTTCGACTTGTCCGGACAACCCGAGATCGTCCGACAGATCAGCGATTCCGTTCGACCGATCGTCGCGGTCAACTCCGATGATCCTGTCAGTAGTGACCTGCTTCCTGCCGAATGGAACGCGGTGTCGAAATCCGTGGCGACTACAACCACTCACCTCAGCAGCTTCCAAGTCCTCCTTACCGACGTCGGGCAAGTGCTCACCGACTCTTTCACTCAGGTATGGGTGGCGAGTGCAGGAGGATCCGATGAATTATGCTCTGAGAAAAGCGAACTCGACCTTGCAGGCATGAAATACACGCTCACTGCCTCTAAATCGGGGGTAGTTGCTGCTTGCCTCCGCGCTGCCGAGGAAGGGATCGCCGTCGACTTTGCCACGAAATCCGCACAATATTACGAAGTCAATTCCCAACCGCCCGGCCAATTCGTGAATCAAGGGCCGTTGCAAGGGACTGATCAACTTGCAGTATTGCTTCGATCCAGTTTAAGTGGCGGGAATTCGGGACTATTGACCCCGAAAGGCGCTGGCACACTAGTGTTACCTGCCGGCACGGCCACGGGAGTCGTCCGCCTCGATGTCGATGCCGCCGCACTACAATTGGAGACGATTCTTACCGGTCTCGACATGTACGGGATCCAAGGAGACGAACTGGTCGATGCATTTCAGGCGACCAAATCTGCCTACGACTGTTTGGTGACGGTATACGAGAGTTTGACTGACCCGAGTAAGGCCAGCGTCGGCGAATTCACCAAGGTGCTCGGCGATCTCGCTCAATGTGGACTTGCCGGGGCGACAGGCGCAGTAGGCGACAGTCAAGGTCGGATTCTGCACAAGATGAGTGTCGTCACGTCCCTGTTCACCGCGCTCCCGAGTCAGTTGATGGCCAATATCACGGGAATCGCCGGCGAAATTAATGGTGACAATCACCTCGAATACACCCTGGAAAGTAGGGGACCTGTCCGCGCGACCTCGACTGTGCCGTCGCCGAACAATACTGGCGCCACTCTCGAACTGATCACGAAGATCACCCCAAACGGATTCGGGTTCACTCGTGGGCCAGATCATTACGAGATTTCGGACGTTCACAAGAACAACGGTCGTTTCTACGTGGACGTCAATTACCACTGGAAGCTGAACCGACCAGAAGGCAGCGACCTCGGATACTGCAGAGCTCACGCGCGAATTACCAACAGTGAGGGAACAGAAATCGCGCGCTACGACGACACCGGATTCAACATCTGCCAAGGGGGCGGAGCCTTCGGTACCAACACCCCTATCTACGATCCTGGCACCTACACTGTCACTGTCGACGTCGAAACTGAGCGCGGTGCAGCTCTGAGCATCGCTCGGGACTTCACCGTCGATCAATGACCGGACGTGTAGATCAGAGCGCGGTGGGCTGGAGTGGTTCTATGTCGGAGGTGCGAGGTCCGAACAGGCCCATAGCCCGGGTGCGAATGGACGGTAGTGCTTCGTGGATGCTCCCGCCGAGACGGTGGAGAGAGTTGAACGAGCGTGATTCCCAAACCGGAAACTCTCCGTCGGTGTCGCGTGATGCTGTGTCCCACAGGAGGGCGTCACCGTTTTCGCTCCATCCGAAAACCTGCAGCGAGTCGGGGAGTGACCAATCGCCGTCGGGTTCGATCATCCAATCGAACTCGTCATCCTGTCCTTCTCTGTAGACCGAATGAAGATGGGCGGTGAGGTTGCGGGCGCGCCCTTGCCAGCCGTCGGCAAATCCGGGAAGGACGGGCGGATAGATGAGCCAGAGTCCGAAGGTCCGCGCCCAACCTGCGTGCCTGACGAATGCGCGATATGAATCGGGGAAGCCCTGCCGGTCGGGAAATCGATAGGAATCCATAAGGGCAAAATCGATATGCGCGAGCGTCGGTCGGCCGTCTACCGTCAGCGCGTTGGTTCCCTGTGCAAACACACGCTCAACGCTAGCAATAGGGGATACCGTGCCGCCCTTTCCGGCTATCGAAGCACGCCGGAATGGGTCACCGAGGCGTTTGCTCGGTGACCTCCGGGTTCAGAGTCGTGTGGTGGAGCGGCGGGGTTTCCGGTCGGGGTCGATGCCCGGTGGTGGGATGAACCAGGGCAGGTGATCGGGGTCGATGCCCGGTGGTGGGATGAACCAGGGCAGGTGATCGGTGCCCATTCGGATTTCCCATTTGCCGGTGAATCCGGGTTTTCGGTGCATCAGGGTGTGGTGGGTTCGGCAGAGTAGGACCAGGTTGTCCATGACGGTTGGTCCTCCTTTGGCCCAGTGTTTGATGTGGTGGGCGTCGGTCCAGGCGGGGACGCAGTCGCAGCCGGGGAAGGCGCAGCCTTTGTCGCGGGCGATCAGTGCGGTGCGTTGTGCCGCGGTGACAAGCCTTTTGAGTGGGGTGACGTCGAGTGGGGCGCCGTTTTCGTCGAGGAGGACGCTGGAGAGCATGCAGTCGCAGGCGATCATGCGGGTGCGGCCGACGCTCAGTGGTCCCATCCAGGGCATGTGGCCGACATCGAGATCTTGTTTGTCGAGATCGTGGAAGTCGAGATCGAGCATGCCGGGATCGTCGTCCTCGGAGGGGACAGGTGTTGAGCCATCACTCGTTGTGGCGCATTCACGGTGGTAGGCCAGGTCTTTGGCGTTGATGTGCACGTTCAGGTGTGGGCGTTGGCCGCCGTCGATGCCGGTGGCAGCGTTGTCGAGGTAGCGTCGGATGAGTTCTGCCATGGCGTCTGCGTTGCGTGTGGCGGCGGGTCGTTTGTCGGGTGTGCCGTCTTCGGCGGGGGTGGGCATGGAGAGGTTGGAGAGGGCGGAGAGAAGCATTTCGCCGGTCACTCCGTCGAAATCGCCTCGGACGGCGACTCTTCCGTTGAGGGTGGGGGAGATGCGCAGTTCGTTGCGGTCGGTGTCTTCGCTTGGTGGTGGGTCGTCGGATTCGAACATGTGCTCGAGGACGCTGATGGCGTAGCGCAGTTTGACGGTGGTTGCTTCGGTTCCCGATGCTGCGGCGAGGAGTGTGTCGCGGCAGTACGGTAGTGCGGCGTCGGGCATTGCCTTGGGTGGGGATTCGCAGAACGCCACGATCAGTGCTGCGTGCTCGAAAGTGAGGTCACCGGCATCGAATTGGTCTTCGATCTCGGGAAACGACCGTAGCGCTTTGCCCAGGGCTGCGATTCTTCTGCCGGTGGAGATCTGCAGCATGGTGTGGTTCGCGAGCCATTGTCCGGTGCCGCGGTAGCAGAGTACTTGTTCGTCCGGGTTCAACGTCAGGGTGTCGACAGCGGCCACTCGAATGGCTTCCAGGCGAAGGATTTCCGCTGACGCGGTGATGGCGATCTCGCGGACGTCGCTGGGGTGAAGCCGCCACAATCGTCCGCGCACACCCACGGCGGAGTTGTTGACCACGTCGGTGACGGCATCGTCGGTGATGTTGATCGTCATGAGAACCCCCCGTTTCACCTCCCATCATACTCGAACATACTTTCGAGTCAAGGGCTTTTTCGAGAAGGTGAGGTGGGCCCGGCCGTCGTGATTCTGTTGTTCGAGAACAGGTTCCGTCATTACTCGACTCGTTGAAGGAAGGGGTGAGGCCAGGCGCCGAGTGCGAGAACGGCGAGGATCGTCTGGACTAGTCCGGTGGTGAAGAAGATGCCCTGCAGCGGCGACCAGGCGAGAACGATGGCGATCTCGACGAAGATCCAGATCATCATGGTCAGGCCGGCGGCCGCGTGCAGGCCCCACGTCAGACGGAACCTGTTGTGCTGAACGAAGAGCGCGGCGGCCTGGATGCCTCCGACGACAACGCCGAGGAGGATTCCGGGCCAGAAATATGAAGGGAAGACGGTTCCCTCGATCCACTCAGGAGGCAGGCCCATCCCGCCGCCGATCGTCAGGCCCGCCATTCCTACGAGCGCAGAGAGCAGGTTTAGCCACGCGATGGCGGACAGACCGATCCGGAGACCCCGTGGAGGGAGCGATGTGGACGTCATGCCTGACAACGATAGAGAGGGTCAGTCGAGCCCGTCCATGTTCCTGCGCGTTGCCGCGCTGGCAGCGTCGGCATCACCCGCGACGATGGCTTCTACTAGATCTCGGTGGGCAGCGGCTTCGTCGTCGATCGATTCGGGGTCTCGCGCCGCGACGTCGGTGATCACGTCCAGGGCCGAGTTGCGGAGCGTTTCGATGAATGAATCGAACACCATCGACAACACGCTGTTGTGCGCAGCATTCACCACGGCGCGATGTAGTTCCATGTCAGCGTCGACAAATTCTGTTGGTGTCGAGGCATTTTCACGGGCTTCGAGTGCTGCCTGTAACAGATCGACGTCGGCCGAAGTTCGGCGCATGGCAGCCAGGCGGCCCGCTTCCACTTCCAGGAGTCTGCGTACTTCGTAGACTTCGCGGCGGTCCGAGCGTTTGAGTTCTCGCTCGAGTTCTGTGACCGGTGTCGAGGACATGACGTAGGTGCCGGACCCTTGATGCGAGTAGAGCTGGCCCGACGCAATCAGTGCGCGAACGGCCTCTCTGCCGGTCGAACGCCCGACTCCGAGGAGTGTGCTCAGATCCTGTTCGTTCGGGATTTTGGTCCCGACCGGCCACTCGCCGTCGCCGATGAGGCGCGCAAGTTCGTCCGCGGCTTTCTGTACCAGCGACTGCTGCTTGATCTGGCGCACTGCCATGTGACTGCTCCTGACTGACTCGGTGAACCGCAATGGAGCGGCTCACCGAGTAATACTTCATGTCCTCCGATGAATCTTCAGACTACGGGGCCGTCTTATGGTTTATCGAAGGGCGATGACGTCCAGTTCGCGCTCCGTCTCGTCTTCCGGGTCGAGGCGTCGATCGCGCAAGGTGAATGCGATGACGGCGCCGACGAACAGCACTGCAGTTGTCGCCCCGATCGCCATGCGCGGTCCGAAGTGATCTGCCAGGTAGCCGAACAGCGGAGATGCGATGCCCCCCACGGACATCGCGAGTCCGAGCGTCACCCCACTTGCTGTGCCGGGGCGATTCGGTAGGTAGTCCTGCGCCAATGTCACCTGTGGCGCGAAGGGCAGGAACATAGCAAATCCGAGACAGACGATTCCCAATTCGGCAACTGCTACGTGCGGGGCGGCAGCGAGCAGTGCCAGTGAAGGTACCGCAAGCAGGTAGCCGAGTCGGATGGATGCGCGTCGACCACGACGGTCCGCGAGGACTCCTCCCAGTAGCGTTCCGGCCGCTCCTGCCAATGTGAAGGAGGACAACACGATTGCAGCGCTCGAGGACGATCCGTTCAGTGCGTTGAGCACGAACGGTGAGACCAACGACAGAGTGGTCACGTACGGAATTGACCAACAGACCGTTACCAGCACGAGTCGTGTGAACGAGCGCCAATCGTCTGACACGGGACCGTTCGCTGCCAGTTGCGCACTCAACGACTGGGCTGACTCGGCCGCACCCGTGTTGGCCGATCGCGACTGGGCGACCATCCACCAAATAGCCGCCACCACTGCAGGAACTGCGAGTAGATAGCCGCCGGACAAACCGAGTGAGCCAACCACGAGCGTGACAAACGGTGGCGCCAGCGAGGCGCCCAACGTACCGCCCACGGAGAACACGCTCATGGCTTTCTGTGAATGACCTCCAGCCGCGCGTGCCAAATTTGTGGCGGGAGGATGGTATGCGGCGATGCCGATGCCGGCCACGGCAATTGCCAGCCAAGTGACGATGTAGGTGGTGCTCATCGCTGCCACGACAATGCCTGCTGCGGCCGTCACAAAACCTGTGGGTACCAGCCAGTTTCGGCTCTTTCGATCGACCAGCATGCCGAATGCAGGTTGCACGACACTGGATAGTCCGGTCGCGGCGAGCGTGATTCCGGCGACCGCGGAATAGGAATATCCGCGTTCGAGCATCATGAACGGCAACAGCGCAGGCACAGCCCCCTGGTACAGATCGTTCACGACGTGTGTGCCGGTGAGAAATGCAACTTGCCCCTTCTTCATCTCCTTGGGCATCCCTTCGTTCAGGTCTTCAAGTCCTCAGGTCCTCTGAGGACTTGAAAGCTATCGCGAACCCGCGGGCGCACGGTTGCGTTGGAGACCTGGATCTCATTCGAGACGACTGACTAACTCTCAGCAGTCGCGGCGTTGCGGGCGGCGAGTTGCGCGAAAGCGTGGGTAAGTTCTGGCGGGCCGACGACATCGATGTCGGTGTCGAATTGGTTGAAGGAGGCTGCCAGCGCCGTCCAAGACCATGATCCGGCTTCGAGACTGCACTGCTCGGGGCCAAGATCTTCGACGATGCCGTCCCCGACAAAGGGAAGAACATAACTGGCTGGTCGATGGAGAACGACCTTGCCGTGGCACGGCCAATTGTTGATATGTTCCGATCCTTTGAAGCGCGCGGACACGTATTCGCTGACGTCGCCGCCGGGGATTTCCTTCGGCGTGAACCGGGGACCGTTCGGGGTGCGTGGGGTGATGCGATCGGCGCGGAAGATTCGCCAGTCGTCTCGCGCGAGATCCCACGCGACGAGGTACCAGCGACGCTTGGAGGTCACCAGATGATGCGGCTCCACTCGGCGCGGGGGTGTTATTTCGCTGTTGTCGGTTGAGTGGTCGTTCGAGTAATCGAAGCGGAACACCTCGCGAGCGCGGACTGCAGCGGAAATCGCTACGAGCACCTCTGGGGACACGGAGTCTGCGTCGCCGGAACCGGCCGAAATCGTGGTGAACGTGAGCGCGTCGAGGCGATGGCGCAGACGCGACGGCATCACTTGCCGCACAGTGGTCAACGCTCGAACCGCATCCTCTTCGATACCGACGCCGGTCAGCGTCGCCGCCTGCAGCGCAACTGCCAGTGCGATGACCTGATCGTCGTCGAACAGCAGGGGTGGCAGCTCGCTGCCGGCGTCGAGTCGGTATCCGCCGTCCGGGCCCATGGTCGCCGCAATGCGGTAACCCATCTCCCTGAGCCGGTCGATATCGCGGCGGACCGTGCGATGGCTGATGTCGAGCCGCTCGGCGAGTAGAGCGCCCGGCCAGTCGCGTCTCGTCTGCAAGAGGGACAGCAGATTCAAGAGTCGAGTGGTGGTCGCCATGCGGTGAGACTACGACGAGTCTAGGACGAAAACAGTCCTATACGGCTGTGAGAGTCGACGTTGTCAGGGAAAACCCGAGCGACGTTCGTACCAGGAGCAGACATGAGCATCAAGACAACGACCCACCTCAACTTCCGCGGAGACGCCCGCGCGGCTCTGGAGTTCTACCAGTCCGTCTTCGGTGGCCAGGTCACGATCGCAACCTACGGCGACTTCGGGATGCCCAAGGAGGTGCCCGGCGCTGAGAACGTCGTGTTCGGCCAGGTGGAGACAGAGGACGGCTTCTGTGTGATGGCATACGACATCCCTGGACAGTCGGGCGGCTCGGCCGGCAACGCAGGCTCGACACACCGCGAGAACGGCACCACGATCACCGACCAACCGTTCTTCGTCTCGGTTCGCGGTGAAACCCTCGAAGAGGTGCAGAACTACTGGGCCGAACTCTCTGCTGGTGCATCGATCATCGAGGGTCTTGCCGCCGCGGCGTGGAGCCCCGGTTTCGGCATGCTCACCGATGCGTTCGGGGTGACGTGGATCCTCGACGTCGCTGCCGGCGAAAACCCGGCCTGATCATTCAGACGACAAAGCCGCTGGCACCAAAAGGTGTCCAGCGGCTCCGGCGCGTCGGTGCCCGTCTTGCGCCTCTCGGCAAGTGGCCACTCGAAGTGGCAATTCTGGGGTGGTACCCGGGGCAAAGAACCGAACACCGACACCATCTCCAACGAACCTCCACACGGAGTTATTCCATGCTGACTTGTGCCGCGGTCAATCGTGGTCCTGCTCATCGCTCAGCTCCAGCAGAGCTGGCGACAACGGCTTCGATTCTCTGAGGTGCGCGTCGTAGCACCTCGGGGATTGCCTGGGTATGAGATTCCCTGGTCAGTAGGCGAAGCACGAGAACGGCTCAGGCCCTCATCTCGGTGTGAGATGGGGGCCTGAGGTGAGGATCTGAATCAGCCGGTGACACCGGTCAATTCGTTGGGGGCGTGATCGAGAGTGGTCTCGGTCAGGATGCTGCCGTCCTCGAGGTCGACTGCGATCAGCTTCTTCGACGCTGGGTCGGTGACGTAAGCGGTGTGATCTTCTACGAAGAGCGCGGGCCTGGGCTCTTGCCATTTGGTGGGCTCGGTCCATGCGTCTATGACGGCGATCTTCTTGGTGACGACGCCGGTGTTCGGGTCGATGACGTGGATGGCGCCGTCGGTGCCGAGCACCAGTGCCTCTCCGTGTGGTCCGCGGCCGAGTGAGCGGAAGGTGTAGCTGGTGCCGAGGTCGACGAGCTTAAGTTCGGACGTCGTCGTGTTGGTCAGCGAGACCCGTTGCGGACGTTCGAGTTCGGCGTCCTTGTCGGTCTTGTAATCACCCAGCACGATGTCCGACTCCTCCGAGCCTGCCTGATTTCCGATGCGGCCGTATGCATCCGGACTCTGGACCTTGGTGATCGCTCCGTTCTTGTACACGAGCAACCCGTCCTGGCAGCCCAGCACGATGGCGTCGCCGGCAGCGACTGCTTCGCCGTGGACACCGGGGCACTGTTCGTTGCGCAGGATTTCCTTGCGGTCGGCATCGAGGATGGCAATGCCGTTGCGGGACTCCGAATTTCCGATGGTCGTCAACAGGCTGCCGTCGGCAAGTGCGACCGCAACGCCGTGATGGGGTTCTGGCGTGGTGTACGTCTCGACGCGGGGTTGGCGTTTTGCCAACTGCGCCGGATCGAAGATCTCGACGAGTCCCGAGCCGTCGTTGAAGAGGACCGTCTTTCCGGCATGGCGTACGACGTGTCCGGGCTCGTTGGCTGCGAACTCGACCTCGGACATCGCGGGATCGGCTGTGTAGTAATGAGAATGATCACCGTGAGCCGAAGACCACGTGCCGGTGTCGAGCACCTTGAATGCTTCGCCGGCAGAGATCATGACGTGGCGACCGTCGCCGGCCGGGTTGAGTCGGGTGAAGCCGTCGATCTCGGTCTCGCCGACCACGTCGAGGGAAGTTGCATCCAGCACCAGGACGCCGCCGTCGTACGACACGGCGAGACGTGGTGTTGCCGAGGCCTGTTCGGTTGGTGCGGCCGACGTCGTGGTCGTGGTTTCGGACTGGGCGGAGTCCTTGTTGTCGGACGAGCAACCCGTAACGAGGGCGAGTGAGAGGCCTACTGATGTGGCAAGGGTGAGGCGCCGCGACATGCGGGTGTTGAGGTGCATGGGTATAGATCTACTGCTTAATGTAAATGATTGTCAAAGTCGAGTATGCGAATATTCGCATGTCAGGTGTAGTCGGCTCGCTCGAGCATGCGCGAGGCGATGACCCCGAAGACGAGTCCCCAGAAAGCGGCTCCGATATTGAGTAGTTCGATGTCGGAGATCGTCACGAGGAACGCGATCAAAGCGCCGAAGGTGAATTTCCCGCCGAATGCGGTCACGAAGGCTCCCTGTAAGGCCTTGAGCATGGCCAGACCACCCAGAGTGACGATGAATGCCGTCGGAGTTCCCAACATCATCGCGACGAAAGTCGGGGCGAACAGTCCGAAGACGACGGCGAGTAAGCCGCAGAAGATTCCGGCGGTGTATTGGCGTGTCCGCTCTCCCGACGCCGTGAGCAATGCGTTCGTCGGCCCGGTAAGGCACGTCGAGACACAACCCACCGCCGCGTTCACGAGAGAGAACACACCGCAGGCAACCGTTGCTGCCCCGATCGGCGGTTGATGACCCGCTGCGCGGAGGACTGCGATTCCTTGGCCGTTCTGCACGACGACGACTGTGATCGCCAGCGGTACAACCAGTTCGATCATCGCCTGCCAAGACCAGGTTGGCGTGGTCAGCATCGGATGCGCCAGCCACTCGTGCGCGTCGCCGGCGGAGTTGAATCTTCCGGCCACGAGTATCACGACCACGCCGACGATCAACGCGCCGAGAACGGGCGGAACGAATCTTCCCAGCTTGGCGAACACGCTCAGAGCGACAAAGGTGGCGATCATCGGCAGGGCAATCACCGCGTCGTGGGCAGGCGCTTCGACCAAATCCGTTCCGAAATGAAGGAAAACGCCTGCCACCATTGCCATTACGATGGGCAAGGGTAATGCGGCCATGATCGGTGTGACCCACCCTGTCAATCCCAACAGCAAGATCAGGGCGCCGGTCGCGAAGAACGCTCCGAGCACTTGCTCCCACGGCAGATGCTCCAACGACGCTCCGACGACAACGGTTCCGGGAATCGTCCAGAAGAAGGCCAGCGGCTGCCGGTACAGCCAGGAAGCCGTGATGGTGAGAATTCCGTTGACGAAGAAGGCACCGAAAAGCCAAGAGGCCAATTGAGCTTGACTCAGTCCACCCGCCAACCCCGCAGCGAGAATGACCGCCACCGGCCCGGTGGCCGAGAAGACGATGCCGATGATTCCGTTGGCAATGGACGTTCCGCCGAAGTCGCGCAAGACCCGCTTCGGGCCGTAGAGCGGTTGGGGGAGTGGCTCGGTGACGACGCGAACGGGCGCGGTCGTCGTAGTGTCCGGCATGTTCTCAGTTCTCCTGATGCGGATCCGAAAGCCCTCGGTCGCGGAACAAAGCCGCGAGTTCGCTCCGTGATCGCAGTCCGAGTTTCGCGTATGCGCGCGTGAGGTGATATTGAATGGTCTTGACGGAGAGGAACAATTCGCCGGCAGCTTCCTTGTTGGACTTGCCCGCTGCGACAAGGTCGGCGACGGCTCGTTCTTGCGGGGTCAGGTCGGTGATTCCCTTCTCCGTCCGCGAGAGGTTCAACCCGCCCGCGCGGAGTTCGCGCTCGCAGCGCTCGACGTAAGTAGCGGCGCCCAACGAGTGATACAGCTCGCGGGCGGCGCGGAGGACGACGTCGGCCTCCGCGCGTTTCCCGGCCCGGCGGAGAGTTTGGCCGTAGGCAAAATTGATTCCGGCTCGGTCGTAGGGGAGCGGCAGCGTCTCGATGCCGAGTAGTGCAGCATCGAAACTTTCTCTTGCCAAGTCGAGTTCGCCCCGTGCGCCGTGGATCCGGCCGCGAACGTAGCCGAGACGTGCCGCAGCTGAGCGGTGCTCCCGACGTCGTGCGGTCTGCTCGTGTGGTTGCAGAAAGGCGTCGGCATCATCAGCTCGCCCGACCATGACCAATGCATTGGCGTAGAGATCGACCCACGGCCAGAAGCCCGGCTCGTCGAGCCATTGTTGCGCCTTGCTCGAGGTGAGCGGAGCCAGCGCCACCAGAACTTCGGCGTAGTCGGCGGCGGCCTCGGCAACCTGGGCCCTGGCGAGAAGTGCAGGAACATACATGATTTCGTAGGCATGAATGCCGGCGTACGCACGTCGCACATGGTCACGGGCCAGTTCCCAGTTGCCGCGCAGAGCGTGAATCTGTGCTCCCGACCAGTGGACCAACGGCCGGATGATCTCGATCTCGAACCGATCCACCTCGGCACCGGCGCCCTCGACGGTCGAGAGCGCTTCGTCCCAGGCGCCGAGAGCGAATTGAGTGCGGGCGAGCCAGGCCTGTGCCCACAGTGAGATTCTTGACGAACCACTGGAAAACTCTGTGGACACCGCACTTTCGAGGTCGCGTCTGGCGGACTCCGGGTGGTCCAACGCAAGCTCGAGCCATCCGCGTCCCATCTGGAAGCGCTGTGCCTGGGCTCCGGGGCGGACACGATCGGAGAGTTCGGCGTATGCCGCGAGCGCATTCTCGGTTCTTCCGGTAGCACCGAGCCCGAGACCCTTGATCGCTTCGGACTCCACTGCTGCGGGATCAGAAGGGCCCACCAATTCGACTGCGCGGTCAACCCACTCGACGAGCGCCGTGCCATCGAGCCGAGCCAGAGAATGCAGGACCATTCGTTGGGCGATCATCGCAGCGATGCCTGGCTCACGATCCACGCTGCAGCTGTCCCACGCTCTGGTCAGAAGATCGGCGGCCTCGGTCGGTCGCCCTCTATGGATGGCGAGGTAGCCGAGGACGGCGTCGCGGAGAGGCCCGCGCGAAATACTCTCGATCTCCGGCACGAAGACCATGGCGCGGGGGATGTCACCCGATCCGGTCAGCGCGTCGACTCCGCGGAGCAGTCGGTCCTCGTGTTCGGTTCGGGCCGTGGTGAGACGGCTTGCCGTGACCATGGCGTCGGCGACTTCCGACCACGCGCCGTCGGATGCTCGTAGTGATGCGTACGCAACGAGTTCGGCGGCGAGGTCCTCGTCATGTGTGGTGCTGGCAGCGGCAAGGTGGAAAAGCCGTTCACCTTCTCCCCAAGCGATCTCGGCTGCGCGTGTGTGCAGCAGATGCAAGTGCGCGGGTCCCAACGCCCCGCGCACTGCGGCCGTGACCATCGTGCTGCTCAGTGACACCTCGGTGCTGCCGTGCTGCTCGTGGACAGAAAGGAGGCCGCTGGCGAAGGCGCTGTCCAAGGCGCCGACCACGTCGTCGATTTCGGCTAGCTGAGCAAGATGCGACAACGTCGTGCTGCGCCCGACAACTGCTGCGGCTTCGATCAACGTTCGTGCTCCCGCCGAACACGTAGCGAGGGCGGCGGCGATCGATACTGCACGATGGCGAGGGACGGGCAAAGTTCGGTGCCATTGGGTCCAATAGGTAGGTGGCAGCTCGTCGAGAAGCGAGACGATGTCGAGTGTGTTGCCCGCGGTGAAGTCCTGAAGGGCAAGCGCGACGCCGGAGCTGAGGTCGATTCCGCTTCGCATGCGCGCGATGTCGATGATGACGGGTGCGTCGATCGGGCTGATGTGCAATCGCGTCGACCAGTGCAGGTCGAGAATCTGCCTGACATCCTCGCGCAGGAACGGCGTTTCCTCGGCGACGAGGACGAACAGCAGTGGTGCCGTTCGGCCTCGATGGAGGGCGGAGGTGATTGCCTGAAGCGAGCTGACATCGCTGTGATGGGCATCGTCGACGACGATCAGGGTCAGTTGCTCCGCTGCGTCGACGATCTCGTGTGCAACGGCGACCGGGTCCGAGTTGGAAACCGGACGTTCGAGTAGTTGTTCGATCACTCCGAAGGCAGTGTTCGATTCCCACTCCAGCCCACGAGCGCGGCGGAGCGTATGAGCGGAAGAGATTTCGGCGAACCGGTCGACGAGAGTGGACTTACCGCTACCGGCATCGCCCTCGACCAGCACGAGAGTCGGCACTCCTGTCTCTGCCGCGGCCAAGGCTCGGCCGAGAACGGCGAGCTCGCGTTCTCGGCCGAGCAACAGGTCACGAAGTGTCACCCGACTACCGTAACGCCGGGCTCACCACGGGTTTCCTTTTCGGCACGGTCTCCATCGGATCGAAGTGCAGTGGCACCCAGATCAGGTGCTTGCTTCGGCACGAAGAAGGTGACGATGGCGCCCAGCACCGCGATGCCGGCGAAGACGTAGAACGCCGATTCGGAACTGATTCCGGCGCTGATCAAACTTCCGCCGATCAGTGGCCCGAATATCCCGCCCAGACGTCCGAATCCGGCGCACCACGCGACACCTGCGGCCCGAGCGGCCGTCGAATAGTAGTTGGACACGAATCCGTAGATCAGAACCTGAGTACCGATGGTTCCGACACCCGCGATGGCAACGGAGGCGAGGAGTACGGGAAGCGGGAACCCGAATGTGAACAGGAGTAGGGCGAGTGCGGCCAGGCCGAAGGTGGTTGCGACAACCCGCTGCGGACCGGTGACGTCCGCGATCTTGGAGGCGAGAAGTCCACCGATGATGGCACCGCCGTTGAGTACCAACAGGAACGAGAGCGAACCCTTCGCGTTGTATCCCGCGTTTTCCATGATCTTGGGCAGCCAGGTGTTCAGCCCGTAGGTCAGGAGGAGGCCGGCGAAGCTCATGAGGCCGAGAAGCGCGGTGCCCCAGACATATTGTCTGCTCGCCAACGCTCGGAAGCCGACCTTCTCGGCCACGGCGTCGTTGGGTCGATCTGTACCGACAGGCAATGGAATTCCGGTTTTCGAGGAAATGGCGCGAGCTTCCTCGACACGTCCGCGAGCAATCAGCCACGCGGGAGACTCGGGCAGTTTGAACCAGGCGAGTGGGAACAGGAACACCAATGGCAGCGCGCCGATGAGGAACAGTCCGCGCCATCCGATGGAATCACGGAGGACGATCGCCAGGACGGAAGCCATGACGCCACCGGCCGGGACACCGCTGTAGACGATGGCGTTGAACAGATTGCGGCGTCCCGGCGGCGCGAACTCGGCAATCATGGCTCCGGCGGTGGCGACAAGCCCACCGACACCGATGCCGGTGAAGAACCGCAGCAGACCGAAAGTGGTGATGCTGGTGGCGAACGCTGCCAGTGCCATTCCGACCGAGAACCAGATGATGTTGACCAGCATCATCTTTCGGCGACCGAAGTGATCGCCGATCGCTCCACACGTCAGTGCGCCGACCATCACTCCGACGAGTGCATACGAACCCAACGCGCCGGCCTGAGATGCGGTCAAGGTGCCGATATGGCTGGGGTCGTCCATGAGTACGGGCAGGATCGTGCCGTACACGACCAGGTCGTATCCGTCGAACAGAATGGCAATGGCGGCGATGGTAACCACCCACAACACTGACGAGCGATGGCGGGCACTGGCCCAGGAACCACGTTCGATCGAGGACATGGCGAATCTCCGTTCGAGAGATCAGGAATCGGGGGAGGCTGGATTCAGCCGAGGTCGCCACCGGCGACGGGCAGAACCGTTCCGGTGACATACGAAGCCTCTTCGGAGGCAAGGAAAGTGATAGCAGCAGCCTGTTCGTCCAGGGTGCCGTAACGCTTGAGTAGCGACGAGTCGACGGTCTGGTCGACGATCTGCTGGTACCAGGCCTTCTCCTCGTCGGTCTCGGCACCCGGCCCGCGTGCCACGACGCGTGGTGGCGCCTCGGTTCCGCCGGGAGCGGTTGCCACGACGCGTATTCCGTACTGCGCGACTTCCATCGCCAGTGCAGCGGTGATCGCGCTGACCCCGCCCTTGGCCGCCGCGTAAGGAACACGGTTGACACCGCGGGTGGCGACCGAGGAGACGTTCACGATGGTGCCGCTCGCCTGCTCGATCAGATGGGGCAGTACGGCGCGACACGTCCAGAGCGTGGGGAACAGTGATCGTGTGACCTCGGCTTGTATCTGCTGCGGCGTGTAGTGCTCGTAGGGTTTGGCCCAGATGGTCCCACCGACGTTGTTGATCAGGACGTCGATGCGTCCGAAGCGCTCCAATGCGGAATCTATTGCATTCTGGGCACCTTCGAACGTCTCGAGGTCCGCGGTCACCGAATGGGAACGTTCCAGCGGTGTCGCGATGTCGTGAACCAGTTCAGCTCGATCCACAAGCGCGACGGAACCACCTTCTGCGGAAACTCTTTCGGCAACGCTGCGCCCGATCCCCTGAGCCGCTCCGGTGACGACCACGACCCGGTCGTCGAACCGGCCGGCGAAGAATCTCGTGCTCACGACGCCACACTTTCCCGAGCGTCAGTGATGGCGCGGTGCATCGTCGACTTGGCGTGTTCGCTGTGCTGGACGATCAGATCACGGGCCGCGGTGCGATCATTCTGCTCGAATGCACTCACGATACGTGAGTGATCCTCCGCGACATGTTCGTCCACCCAATCGGCGGTGCGGAGCACTCGGTTCATCAGTTGTGTGACCTCGAGACGGTGGTATGCCTGCAGCAGCACTTCGTTTCCGGTGCAGCGGAAGAGGAAGTCGTGGAACAGGGCATTGGTTTCGGTGAATGCCGCTGCGTCCGTGAAGTGATCGCGGTCGATGGAAGCAGCCGAGTTCTCCGCCAGAATGCGGTACTCCGTCAACTGTGCCGGAGTGAGGCGGCCGATCGTGAGTTCCATTGCTCCGAGTTCGAGGGCCATCCGAGCGTCGAACTGTGCGTCCGACTCCGTGACCGGCAGATGTTCTTCACCGATCTCGTACGTGCCGGCAGCTGATTCTTCGGCCGAGGCTGCCGGTGAATCAGCCGGTGCTGCCGCATTGTTGAACTTTTCGAAGTAGAAGTTCGTGGGTGTGATTGATACGTCCTTGAAGTGCAGACGTACGGCTTCGACCATCGGCGGCGGGCCGCACAGGTAGACGTCTACGTTGCCGTCGTCGAGGTGATCGGGCTCGATCAAGCCCGTGACATAGCCCTTGTTCGGTGCTGTGCTGTCGGGATCGGATACGCAGTAGTCGAAGGTGAACTGGGGTAGAGACTCCGCGTAGTCGTGCAGTTTGTCGAGTTCGACGAGATCGGTGTCGGAGCTGACGCCGTAGACCAGATGGACGGGCCGAGTGGAGCTTTCGGTACGCATCTTCTCCAGTATGGAGAGCAGCGGGGCCAAGCCGGTTCCACCGGCAAGCAGTAGGGCTCTCCGTTGACCTGACCGGAGGAAGAAGCTACCCATCGGTCCGGTCAATTCGAGAGTGTCGCCTACCTGCGCACGCTGACTGAGATACTCGGACATCAGACCACCCGGGGTGATCTTGACCAGGAACGACGCCGACTCGACCTCAGGGCCGGAGCTGAACGAGTACGACCGCGTCGCTTCAGTTCCGGGAACGAGGATGTTCACGTACTGACCGGGGAGGAAGACCAGATCTGCGCGGTTGTCGACTGCGACGGTGAAACCCACCGTGGAATCCGAATGGCGAATGATCTCGGTGATGGTGGACGTGTACGAACCGGCAGTGGTCTGGGCGACCGCCGACGTGGTGGGAATCTGCAGCACGAGATCAGATTCCGGCACCATCTGGCACGGGAGGCAGTATCCCTGCTCGGCCTCGTCGTCCGTCAGGGCCTCCTCGATGTAGTCGCCGGCGTCGAAAGTACCTGACTCACAGAGTGATTTGCAGGTGCCGCAAGCTCCGTCGCGGCAGTCGAGCGGAATGTTGATTCGTGCGCGGTACGACGCGTCCGCGACGGTCTCGTCGGTGTTGCATTCGACGAAGCGGGTGATGCCGTCTTCGAAACTCAGGGCTACTTGAAAGGTCGGCGCAGCTTGAATGCTCATGGGAAACAGCTCGATTCGAAGGGAAGTCGTGTCAGAAGTGGTAGATGTCGACCACGTGATGGATGTAGTCGTTCTTGAGGACTACCTTCTTCTTCATGATCAACGGCTGCTCGCCCGAGAAGTCGATCGTGTAGTGCGAGGTGCCGAAGTAGGTGTCGACTGTGTTGTAGCGGAAGTACAGCGTGAACCAATTGAAGCGGACGTCGACGACGAAGCCGCGTTCTTCGATCACTTCCACGTTGGTGATGTTGTGACCGGTGCGGGGCTCGGGAAGGCTTGTCGCGCTGGAACGGTCAGTCCTGATTCGGAACACGCGGTCCTCGATACCGCCGCGATTCGGGTAGTAGATCAGGGAGATCTCTGCGGCCGGGTCCGTGGTCAGCTCTCCGTCGTCCGCCCATGCGGGCATCCAGTACTCGGAATCGGGGTGGTAGCACTCGATCCACTTCTCGAACTCGCGATCGTCCAGATAGCGAGCCTCACGGTAGAGAAACTGCTGCACTGTTTCGAGGGCGACGGCATTGGTGGTGGTGACAGTCATGGTGATCGTCCTCAGATGGTCCGGTTGGAAGCGGCTTGCTCGGCATCTACGGCCGCAAGCATGGCGTCGCGCCAGTACCCGTGCTGAATGGGATACAAGCCTTCGTCCTCGGTCTTGGCTCCGCTCGAGAGCACGCGATTCATGCCGAGATCCTTCGCGACGTCGTTCGGACCGGGAATCTGGTGTGTGACACCACGGCTGAGGTCGTTCCACGGGGCGCCGGCTGCCTGGTAGGTCTTCTGGCAGGAACGGAACTCTTCGAGATCGTCCGGGGTGGCCATACCGCTGGCATTGAAGAAGTCCTCGTACTGACGGATGCGGTTGCTGCGTGCTTCGGCGCTCTCTCCCCTGGGGGCGATGCAGTAGATGGTGACTTCGGTCTGGTCCACGGAGATCGGACGGAAGTGCCGGATCTGGCTGCTGAACTGATCCATGAGGTAGACGTTCGGGTACAGGCAGAGGTTCCTCGACGCACCGACCATGAATTCGGCCTTCTTGGAACCGAACTGAGCCTCCAGTTCTGCTTTGCGTTCGAACAGGGGTCGGTCCTCGGGATTGCCCCACCACATCCAGAGCAGGAGGTGGCCGTAGTCGTAGGAGAAGTATCCACCGCCCTGCTTCCCCCAGGTGCCGGCGTCCATGGCTTTGGTCTCGTTGGACGATTCACCGGCGGTGCGGCGAGCGGTGGTAGCGGCGTAGTTCCAGTGCGTCGAAGACACGTGGTAGCCGTCGGCGCCGTTCTCGGTCTGCAACTTCCAGTTGCCGTCGTAGGTGTAGGTGGATGCACCGCGCAGAACTTCGAGTCCGTCAGGTGACTGATCGACGATCATGTCGATGACCTTCGTGGTGTCACCGAGGTGCTCTTCGAGTGGCAGCACGTCGGGGTTGAGGCTGCCGAAGAGGAAGCCGCGATAGTTCTCGAACCGCGCCACCCTGGTCAGGTCGTGTGAGCCGTCTTTGTTGAACTGCTCCGGATAGCCACCGGTGCGAGCGTCCTTGGCCTTGAGGAGTTTTCCGCTGTTGTTGAAGGTCCAGCCGTGGAACGGGCAGGTGAAGGTGGTTCGGTTGTCGGTCTTACGGCGACAGAGCATCGCACCGCGGTGGCTGCATGCGTTGATCAGCGCACCCAATTCGCCGTCCTTGTTGCGGGTGATCACAATGGGCTGACGGCCCATGTAGGTGGTGAAGTAGTCGCCGACGTTCGGGATCTGGCTCTCGTGCGCGAGGTAGATCCAATTGCCTTCGAAGATGTGCGTCATCTCGAGTTCGAACAGTTGCTCGTCCGTGAAGACGCTGCGCCGCACCTGGTAGCGGCCGGTCTCCGGGTCCTCGACGAGCGCGTCGTCGAGGACGGCGCGGATGTTCGCGAACTGGTCGGTGCCGCGGGCAGCATCCAACATATCCGTCATGGGTGTCCTCCAGATAAGAGTGGGCGCCTACCGAGAAAGCCGAGGGCTGTCGGACCAAATCGGTGGGACCCGCTTTCCGGACGGGGCTGCGTCCGGTACTGAATTCACCTTGACATCGTGTGTCTCGGGTCACACTAGGCAATTGCCTAGTCCTGACCAAGGGTGCAGTGTTCGTCGAATTCTGCTGATGGGCCATGCCTGCTGAAGACGACGAGCAGAGCGGACTCGACATCGCGAGTCCGCCCTACCTGCCGAGGGGATTACCGGTTCTTGAAGAACGAGACGTCGTCGTTGCCGATGAGGTCAGGGACCGTCCAGCCGTCGAGGTCGTATTCACTCAAGCACTGCTCGGCCAGTCCCTTCATGGAACTTGCGTGTCCACGATTCTGGGCTGCGAACAGCAGTTCGGCTTTGACGTTCTCGTGATTGCCGGAGTAGTTGCGCTCGTAGAGTTCGTGTCGGCCGCCGAACTCGGTCCCGATCGAATCCCACAGCGCCTTCATGACTTTCACGCGGTCGACGGCGGTGATGCCGTCGGAACCGCGAACGTACTTGTCGAGGTACGGACGCACGTCCGGGCTCTTGAAGTCGAGTGAACTCGAAGGCAGGTAGATCAAGCCCGACGCGACGTCCTGTTCGATGATCTCCTTGATCCGCGGGTACCCCTGAATCATGAACATTCGATAGGTGAGGCCGTACTCGAGCTTCGGGATCACCGAATCGCCGACCCACTGTTCGGGATCGCGTGCCATCGATTCGGTCAACGACCAGAAGAGGTTTCGCCACCCGATCACCTCACCGACACGGGTCTGGACTCCGCGGAAGCCGCCGGCGCCGGTGGCTTCGAGTGCCTTCATCAACAGTCCGGCGATGAAGTCGAGCTTGACGGCCAGGCGAGTGCAGCCCTGAAAGGTGAAGCGCGGCAGGAAGCCCGATTGAGGGAAGAATGCGTTGATCCGGTCGACGTCGCCGTACATGAAGACGTTTTCCCACGGAACCAACACCTTGTCGAAGACGAAGATGGTGTCGTTCTCGTCCATGCGACTCGACAGCGGATAATCGAACGGACTGCCCATCACCGCAGCATGTTCGGTGTACGAGGTGCGGCAGATCAGCTTCACACCCGGCGCGTCCATCGGTACCGTGCAGATCAGGGCGAACTGCTTCTTCTTGATCGGCAGACCGTAGTGAGCGATGAAGTTGTAGTTCGTGATCGCCGATCCGGTGGCGACCACTTTGGCGCCGCTGACGATCAAACCTGCGTCGGTTTCCTTCTCCACCTTCATGAAGACGTCACCGACCTCGTCCGGTGGAAGTTGGCGATCCACCGGGGGATTGATGATCGCGTGGTTCCAGTACAGAACCTTCTCCTGCGATTCGCGGTACCAGCGTTCGGCGTTGTCCTGGAACGGTGCGTACAACTCCTTGTTGGCGTGGAGGGTGCCCAGGAAACTCGCCTTGTAGTCGGGGGAACGGCCCATCCAGCCGTAGGTCATACGAGCCCACGTCGCTATGGCATCGCGTTCCTTGAGCAGATCGGCCGACGACGTCGGAGTGCGGAAGAACGGCATGGTGACACCGCCGTTGCCCGTGTCCGTCGGAACGGTCAAGGCGTCCACGTGCTCGCCCGTATGCAGAGCGTCGTACAGCCTCGCGGTCATGCGGATCGGATTCCGGAACGCGGGGTGCGTCGTGACGTCCTTGACGCGATCACCGTGAAGCCAGATCTCGCGACCGTCCTGCAGGCTCGAGATGTACTCGTCACCGGTCATCGGTCGGGTGGCGAAGTTCTTCGTGCGGTTGGCTTCGCAATCGGCGGCCGGATTGACCTGTGGCGCTCCGGAATCTGCGGGATCGACGCCGGTGGGAGGAATTTCGGTGGTCGTCATGGCAAAGCCTTTCAGATCGTTTGGGGTGCGGGCTGAAGATGAATCGGGGTGAACGAAGTGGTGGCGTCGAACCAGCCGCTGTGGGGGTCGTCCTGACTTCCGTTCCAGACTGTGGTCGACGAGGTAGCGCCTAGATCGTGAAAAGTGCTTCGGTAGAACAGAAGCGGATCCTTGCCACTCGACTGAGCGTCGACGATCTCGCCGATGAAGATGATGTGGTCACCGCCGTCGTACTCCCTCCACGGGACGCACGAGATGGTTGCTGCGGCGCCGTCGAGCAGGGGAGCGGTCGGTCCGTCGATCCACCTTGGTTCGGTGCGCTGCGGTCGGCCGGCAAAATGCATGGCCGTGTCCACTTGGTCGGAGGCAAGGATGTTGACCGCAAACGGCGCGTTGCCGAGGTAGCCGCACGCCTTGGACTTGCGAGTCATCGTGATCTGGCACAGCCGTGGTTCCAGGGAAATGGCCGTGAATGCGGTGACCGTGGCTCCGTGTGGTTGACCGTCGGCATTGGTACAGGTGATGACGGTGACGCCGCTCGCGAATTGACCGAAGATTCCTCGAAGCTGATTTTGTTCCATGACCGGACCTCCTTGTCGGATGGCGGTTGAGTGAGAGTGCCGCGAAGTGCGGGAGGGAAGTAGTGGGCGACTCGCGCCGGGAGTGAAGACGAACGTACGGCGGGCGCAGGCTTCGGTCGATCCGTACAGCGCGGTGGCTATCCGGATTGCGCACCCGATCGCGGCCCGTACCCGTTTTCTCTTGGAAGTGACCGGGGACACAGTGTTCAATGATGTTCAGCGCCCTTGCTCGGCAATGTGGCTGGTCACGGGTTTGGAAGGTGAAGAAGGACGATGGTCGACTCCATGATCGGTACAGCTCCCCGCGACTGGGACGAGGCGTGTCATGCGGTTTCGGACGCCTACTTTCCGCACTCGCTGACGCCGTTGTCTCGGCATGCGGCCAGTGGAGTCGGGGTGTGCACCACCGAGTTGGGACCGCTGAGGATCGCTCATATTCGGTGGGGAGCTGACGTCGCCGTCGAATCCGATCATCCCGGTGCCTATGGGGTGAACATCCCGCTCTCGGGCGAGCTCGAGTCGGTGTTCGCGGGCTCGCACGTGCTCTCGACGCAGGGTGTTGCGACGGTATGTCCACCCGACATCACGACGAGAATTACGCGGTGGAGTGCGGACTGCGAGATCGTCGGAGTCCGGATGGACCGTCAGTACCTCGACCGTGAGATGGAAAAGGTTCTCGGTCGACCCGGAATGCACTTGCCTGATCAGGTGGATCTTCGGGGCGACGACGGAGCCAGATGGCTGAAATTTGTTCGCTCACTGTCGGATCAGATACTCGGCCCGGTCGGCGTGCTGCACAACGAACTGGTGGCAGGTCAGCTCTCCGGCGCCGTGGTCACGGCATTCGTCCTTGCCGCAATGCCCGAAAGCGAGGACGCGGTGCGAAACGCCAGGCCACGCATCGTCAAGCGGGTGCTCGACGAGATGCACGACGACCCGGCCCGCGTGTGGACCGCAGCCGAGATGGCGGAGGTGGCGGGCGTCAGCGTACGGAGATTGCAGGAGGGATTTCGGCAGTACGTGGGCCGGAGTCCGTCGGAATGCCTGCTCGACATCCGTCTCGAGCGGGTCCATGCAGATCTGGTGGATGCCGACGACTCGACGACGGTCACCGATGTCGCTGTGAGATGGGGTTTCACGCACACCGGACGGTTCGCGTCGTCCTTTCGGCGTAAGTACGGATTGCTGCCTTCCGAGGTGTTGAGGCGCTAGCTTCGGTACCCCATGTCCGCGCTGAGTTGGTTCGCCTTCTCGACGAGGAAAGGCGCGACGTCGGCGCGGAAAGCTTCCGGGGATGTTCGTCCGGCCGAGGTCGAACACGCTGTCACTCCGACGACGCTTCCACCGGCGTCGCGGACGGGAGCAGCGAGGGAAATCAGGCCGTCTTCCAGTTCCTCCGATGTGAGCGCGTATCCCTGCTCGCGCACCACCCGGAGGGCGGTATGGAATGCGTCTTCGTCGGTGATCGTGGTGGGTGTGAGGGCGTCGAACGTGGAGTTCGCGATGACGTTGTCGACGATTTCGGTTGGCGCCCAAGCTAGCAGGGCTCGACCCATGGAGGTGGCATATGCAGGCACTCTGGTGCCGACGCTGACGTTGATGCTCATGATCCGCCGGACGGGTACACGCGCGGCGTAGACCACGTCGACACCGTCGAGCACCCCGAGCGACGCCGACTCGTGGGTGTGTTCTGCGATCTCCAACAGACGAGGGAGCGCCGCCTCCGTCAAGGCATGTGATGCCGAGAAGTGCTGCCCGATGCTCAGAACGCGTGGGGTGAGCGACCACCGACTGTTGTTGCCGGTGACGTATCCGAGCTTCTGCAGCGTGAGGAGGATGCGCCGGACCGCTGGGCGGGAGAGACCCGTTTCGGCGGCAAGATCGGCGAGCGACGGGTTGGGGTTCTTCTCGTCGAAGGCCGTCAGCACAGCAAATCCACGCTCGATGCTCTGGATGTAATCGCGATCGTTCTCGCTCACGGAATGGCCTTTCATCTGCGGGTATGCCCGATCGGCGCCTTCGAAGGTTGACAAACCTTGTGACTGGGCGCACAGTACAAGCGTACGCACAGCGTAACAGATGTACGCAGAGCGTACAACCCAAACTTGGGGAGCCGACGCAGCCCAGCAGTACGGCACCCACCCGGTAACAGCCACATACGGCCCCGAGGAGGACCACATGACCACTTCCGAGAGCCCCACCGCAGTAGGTTCGGGCACTGCCGCCACCGACAAGTTCCTCCAGGAACGAGTCAGCGCGGACACCCCGCCCGAACGCGTCTCGGCCATCGCCAAGGACGTGCTCGAGGCACTCGCAGGCGTCATCGACAAGCACGGCATCACCTACCCCGAGTACCGCGTCCTCAAGCAGTGGCTCATCGACATCGGCCAGTTCGGCGAGTGGCCCCTGTGGCTGGACGTCTTCCTCGAGCACAACGTCGAGGAGGTCGCGTACCGCGGTCAGCACGGCACCAAGGGAAGCATCGAGGGCCCGTACTACGTTGCCGATGCCAAGACGTTGCCTGCCAAGTGTGAACTTCCGATGCGTGACAACGAGGTTGGATCGAAGCTGGTCTTCGAGGGCCAGGTTCGCGATCTCGACGGCAAGGGGTTGGGCGGTGCAACCGTCGAACTCTGGCACGCGGACGACGAGGGCTACTACTCCCATTTCGCGCCGCACATCCCCGACGGCAACCTCCGCGGAACGATCGTCGCCGACGACGAGGGACGCTTCGAGATCACCACGATTCAGCCTGCGCCGTACCAGATCCCGACCGACGGCCCCACCGGCTGGTTCATCGAGAAGGCCGGCTGGCACCCGTGGCGTCCGGCTCACCTGCACCTCATGGTGAAGGCTCCCGGTAAGCGCACCATCACCACCCAGCTCTATTTCAAGGATGGAGAGTGGATCGAGAACGACGTGGCAACGGCGACGAAGCCCGAACTGATTCTCGATCCGAAGCCAGGTGCCGACGGAACCAACCGGGTCACATACGACTTCGTGCTCGATCCGGCCTGATCCACAACTGCTCTGAAGAAAGTGATTTGATGACAGACCTGTCGATCGTCTCCATCGAGACGACCATCCTCGACGTTCCGCTGGTTCGCCCCCACAAGTTCGCCACCACGTCGATGACGGCGCAGCCGTTGTTGCTGGTCGCGATTCGCACCTCCGACGGGGTGATCGGATACGGCGAAGGAGTCGTTCCGGGCGGGCCGTGGTGGGGTGGCGAATCGGTGGAGACGATGCAGGTCATCATCGAGAAGTACATCGCTCCCGTGGTGGTCGGCAGGCGCGTGGATCACATCACCGCGATCATGGCCGAAATCGAAAAAGTTGTTGCCAATGCACGATTCGCGAAGGCCGCCGTCGACGTGGCGTTGCACGACGCCTGGGCGCGTAGCCTGGGAGTCCCCGTGCACACGCTCCTCGGCGGGGCTTTCCGCGAGAGTGTCGACGTCACGTGGGCACTGGGTGCTGCGCCGGCGGACGAGATCATCGAGGAAGCTCACGAAAAGCTCGAATCCCGGCTCAATTTCAGCTTCAAACTGAAAATGGGAGCACTCGATCCGGCGGTCGACGTCGCGCGCATCGTCAGCATCGCGCAGGCGCTGGACGGCCACGCCGGAGTCCGTGTCGACGTCAACGCACGGTGGGATCGCTTCACTGCCCTGCGGTACTTGCCGCAACTCGCCGAGGGTGGAGTCGAACTGATCGAACAACCCACTCCGGCAGACCAAATCGAGGTCCTCGCCGAACTCAGTAGGCTTCTACCGATTCCGATCATGGCCGACGAGAGTGTGCAGACCCCACACGACGCTCTGGAAATCGCCCGCCGGAGCGCCGCCGATGTCATCGCCCTCAAGACCACCAAATGTGGTGGCCTCCGGCGCAGCCGCGACATCGTCGCGATTGCCAAGGCCGCCGGTATCGCGTGCCACGGTGCGACGTCCATCGAAGGCCCGATCGGCACGGCCGCTTCGTTGCACTTCGCGTGCGCCGAGCCCGGAATCAACTTCGGAACAGAGCTTTTCGGCCCACTGCTCTTCAGTGAAGAGTTGCTTCAGGAACCCCTGAAGTATTCCGAGGGTCAGTTGCACCTCCCCGCCGGACCTGGCCTGGGAGTCGAACTGAACATGGACGCCGTCAAGACCTGGACCAGGAACTAGAGGATAGAAGAACATGGCACTCTTTCACGTTCGGATGGACGTCGATATTCCGCGCGACCTGGATCCGGAAGTACGCGCCGATACCGTCGCAACGGAGAAGGCGTACTCGCAAGACCTTCAGCGACAGGGAAAGTGGGTGCATCTGTGGCGAATTGTGGGACAGTTCAGCAACATCAGCATCTTCGATGTCGAGTCGGCTGACGAACTCCATGAGATTCTCTGGAAACTGCCCCTGTTCCCGTACATGACCATCGAGGTCATGCCGTTGACGCAGCACGGATCTTCGATCAAGTAGCCCGCCATGTCTGCCGTGTCTGCCACGCCTCCGAGCCTGCCGGAATCTGTGCAGCAGTGGCACTGCGAGATGTCGGAGACCTTCGGTGGCCTGTGCCCCGAGAGTTCCGTCGATGCCGCGCCTGTCGGTACGGTCAGCGGCGTAAGTCTCGGGGACGTAGGCGCTTTCGACATCTCCGGTTCACCGCAGATACTGCGGCGGAGCGCACGCGCAGCAAAGCGACACGGTAGTGATCTGCTCAAGATCTGCACGGTCCGAACCGGGAGCGCGATACTGCGCCAATCGGACCGCGAGTTGACGGCCCCGCCCGGCGCGATGATTCTCTACGACGTCGAGCATTCGTACGCGCTGCGTTTCGACGGTCACTGGTCGTGCACCGTCATGACCCTACCGCGCAGTGCGGTGAGTCTGACCGAGCGAGAACTGAATTGCGCGCTCGAGCGCACCCACGACGGTCGGCGTGGGTCCGGTGCATTGCTGGAAAATTTCATCTCGGGCGCTGTTGCATCCCAGGTCGACGGCAGCGCAGCCGGGCTTCTCGGAGATGCTGGAGTCAATCTCGCTTCGGCAGTTCTGATGCAAGGATCTGCGCCCGCGACACCCGGACGTTCGACGCGAGAGGAGATCTTGCGATATGCGCTTCGGAATCTCGACTCACCAGACCTCTCGGTCGCGTCGATCGCCGGTGCGTTGCACCTGTCGCCGCGAACCGTTCAGCGTCACTTCGGTGACGGGGATCTGACCCTCAGTGCGCTGATTCGCCGCGAACGGTTGATCCGCGTACGCCGCGATCTCACCGACGTCTCACTGCGGGGTCATTCGATCTCCATCCTGGCCGCACGATGGTGTTTCCATGACGCACCAGCGTTTTCGCGTGCGTTCAAAGCGGAATTCGGTGCGGCGCCGTCGGAAGTACGTAACTCGCCTGATCCGAACGCCCGCGAACGTCACTGATCTGTCGCATCCGAACAACAAACGTGTCCGATCACGACAACTGGGAGCCCGAATACCGGGGCAGAGTGTGTTTCAGATCGCTTTTTCAGGCTCGCGAAGAGCTCAGGTCCACGAACAGCGAGGACCGCAGCGAAAGCTACGAATCGAGGAACGCATGACGAATCTGCTCGCTCATCAGCAATGGCACGGAAAGATTTTCGACGGCCAATGGATCGACGGAGGCGGTGACACCGTCGAGTCGCTCGAACCGGCTACCGGCGAGGTGCTCGGGGTGATCGGCACGGCGACTGCTGCGGATATCGATCGAGCGGCACACATCGCGTCGGCCGCGCAGCCGGCGTGGGCGGCGACGATCGGGCAGGCTCGCGCTTCGGTGATCCGTAAGGCAGCGCAGATTTTGGAAGCCGAGCGAGCCGAGGTGGAGCGCTGGTTGATCCGTGAAGGTGGTTCCGTACCAGGGAAAGCCGCATTCGAAGTTGATCTTGTCATCTCCGAACTGTGGGAAGCCTCGGCACTGCCGACACAGCCGTTCGGGCACCTTCTGCCCGCCAGCCAGGAGGGGCGCACGAGCATCGGTCGCCGGGTGCCCCTGGGTGTGGTCGGCGTGATCAGCCCGTGGAATTTCCCGCTTCTCCTCGCCATGCGCGCTGTCGCCCCCGCCTTGGCGCTCGGAAATGGCGTCGTTCTCAAGCCGGATGTTCAAACCGCGATCAGCGGGGGTGCGGTCATCGCGGAATTGTTCACGTCCGCAGGTCTTCCCGAAGGCCTCCTGCATGTGCTCGCCGGTGACGCGGCACCTGGTCAGGCATTGTGCGAGAGCCCGAGCATCGCGATGGTGTCCTTCACGGGTTCGACCGCCGTCGGCCGTCAGGTCGGGGCAACTGCCGGTCGCACGCTCAAGCGTGTCTCGCTGGAACTGGGTGGGAACAATGCGCTGATCGTCCTCGACGACGCAGACCTGGATGCCGCGAGCTCGGCGGGTGCGTGGGGTTCGTTCCTGCATCAGGGGCAGGTCTGCATGACCGCAGGCCGCCACATCGTGTTGGAATCGGTCGCCGATCAGTACCTCGACCTGCTGGCCAAGCGCGCAGCGGTCCTGCCGGTCGGGGATCCCAATACAGGCGACGTCGCTCTCGGACCGCTCATCAACGCGCGGCAGATTGCGAACGTCGATCGAATCGTCCAGGGCACCAAGGCGGCCGGCGCCGAAATCCGCGCCGGTGGAACATACGAAGGGCTCTTCTATCAGCCGACCGTCCTGGCCGGAGTCACCTCGGACATGCCCGCGTTCCGTGAAGAAATCTTCGGGCCCGTGGCGCCCGTCGTGATCGTCAAGGACGAAGACGAGGCAGTCAGGACGGCCAATGACAGCGAATACGGTCTGGTTGCTGCCATTCAAACACGATCGGTTGAACGCGGCGAGCGGATCGCGGACCGACTGCGTACCGGCATCGTGCACATCAACGATCAGACTTTGAACAACGATGCCTATGCACCATTCGGTGGCACGGGTGCCTCCGGAAACGGCGCGAGATTCGGAACTCAAAGCAGTTGGGACGAATTCACCACCTGGCAGTGGCGAACCAGCCGGCCAGCGGCGCAGACCTTCCCCTTCTGAAGTCGAAAGGTACTCCTATGCGCACCATCTCGGCTCACGATCTTCCCATCGTGTTGCAGGACGGCGAATTCGAATTGCGGATGCGAGAAGAAGGCGACATGATCGTCAACTTCGTCAAAATTCCTGCTGGTGCAGACTTCGCCGAACCGTTCGCACAATTGGAAGGCGGGCGCTGTCAATGTCCGCACTACGGATACGTCTTGAAAGGAAGGATCTACACAGATTCCGAAGCAGGTCGGCAAACCTACGATGCCGGCGACGTGTTCTACTGGGCACCCGGTCACGTTCCCGGAGCGATCGACGACTCGGAGTATGTCGACTTTGCTCCCAAGGCTGAATTCCTCGAACTGATCGACGGAGTGCGTAAGGCGATGGGCGGCTGAGCTGTTCGGCTGCCACCGAGGTCAGCGTATTCCGTCGCGACGTAGTGCGACGGACACTGCGGCAGAGCGGTTATCGACACCGAGTTTGGCGTAGATGTGCCCGAGGTGTGTTTTCACCGTCGCTTCGCTGATGAAGAGCGCTTTACCCAGCTCGCGGTTGGTCATCCCCTCGGCGAGCAGGCTGAGCAGTTCGGACTCACGGGCGGTGAGCGCTTCCTGCGGGCGCTGCATCTGCTGGACGAGACGAGAGGCCACGGCGGGGGAGAGGACGCTGCGCCCGGCGAGCGCGCCGCGCACCGCGCCGAAGATCTCGTCAGGAGTCGAGTCCTTGAGTAGGTAACCGATGGCACCGGCGTCCACGGCCCGCACGACGTCGGCGTCGGTGTCATACGTCGTGAAAACCAGTACGGGAACATCGACACCGTCGCTTCGCAGGCGTTTGATCGCTTCTGCACCGTGCATGCCGGTGCCCATGTCCAGATCCATCATCACCAGATCCGGTGAGGCCGACGGTATCGACGTGGCCGCCTCCTCGCCGGACGATGCTTCGCCTACTACTTCGACGTCCGGCTGAGTGTTCAGCAGCGCTCTCAGCCCGGCTCGCACGACCAGATGATCGTCGACGAGGAACACGCGAATGATGGTGGTCACCGGATCCTCCGTTCGAGAGGGAACTGGGCCGCGACGACGGTGCCGTCTCCCGGTGCACTTTCCACGGTGAACGATCCGCCGAGCTGTGCGACGCGGCTTCGCATCGCACGCAGGCCGTATCCACCGTACCGAGAATGGTCGGCGAGCTTTCCCGGATCGAAGCCGACGCCGTCGTCGAAGATGTCTACGGAGACGGAGTGGTCGAGATACGTGATCGTCACGCCCGCCGTTTCGGCGCGAGCGTGGCGGGCGATGTTGGAGGACGCGCTCGAGACCACTCGCACGACGGCATGAGCTACGTCCGAGGGCAAGATGACGGCTTCACCGACGGTGCGGATCCGAACGGCCGGGACGAACTGGCGGGCGGCGGCCACGACCAAGGCGTCGAAGTCGCCCGTACCGCCCTTGGTCGGCGCCAGATCGTGGACGAGGTCGCGACTCTGCATCAAGCTCGTTCGGATGTTCTCTGCTGCGGCATCGACATCGGCTCGAGACGGCGAACCCGTTGTATTCCACGTTTGTTCGGCTGCCTCGAGCCGTAGAAGGGCGCTCGCCAGTCCCTGGGTAACGGTGTCGTGGATTTCGCGCGCGAGGCGCTCTCGCTCAGCGGCAACGCCGGCAGCGCGTTCGGTATCTGCCAATGCAGATTGCGCTTCTGCTACCTGACGCAGAAGCCGAAGGCGTTCTCGGGCATCTCGTTCCATCTGCCCGTACGCGGCCGCGACCAGTGCCGCGGTGCACAGCGGCCCGAGAAGTGTCACCAATTCGGCACGACCGGTGACCCGGTAGAACGCGACACCGGCGAGGACGCCCAGGATCCCGACGAGGGGGTAGGCGATCTTGCTCGGATACAGACGAATGCAGAGGAAGAGAACGGGAAACGCACACCACGCGAAACTCGGGGCAAGCCAGACCAGCGCTGCCCATGCGCTCAGTACCGGCCACATCCACAGCCGTTGGCGAACGACATCTCGCGAGGACACCGTGGCCATGACGGCGTAGAGCAGGGCGAGGACCACGGCCAGGACGAGTACAACCCCGAACCGACCGCTGGTCCCGTGGACTGTGACGTACCGAACTCCCGATGTAGACAGCAGTACGAAGAACGACGCGTGGATCGCATACGCCAACGGGCCGCGTAGGCCGCGTTCGGCGTCGGCGTTCATGGCTCCGTTACTCATCCCTCGAATGTTACGGAGGGCACCAGGCCGTCGTATCAACCATTCGGATGATATCCGGGTAGCCGTAGGGGGCACGGTTCGTCACCCGAGCGCCCGATGTGCGCACCCGCCCCCGGACGCGACGCTGTAGTGGACGGTTTCGAACCATTCGATTGAAAGTGTGCCCGACATGAACCACCGCATTTACACACGACTTCCCCGTACGCTCGCTGTCGCCGTTCCGGTTGTCGCAATCCTTGCCAGCGCCGCATGCTCGACCACCGACACACCGGTGGCGAACGCATCGAGCACGACGTCGATTACTGCCACGCAGCAGCCTGCCGCGACCGGTGATTCGGCGATTGTCACTCAGAATCGACTCAGTGCCGACGCAGCAGTGAAGGCTGCTGGTGCGGCCCTGGCGAAATGCCGCGCCGACGGTCTCGGCTTCGTCACCGTCTCCGTCGTAGACCGCGCGGGAAATGTCATCGCCATGGTGCGCGGCGACAACGCAGCCCAGCACACGGTGGAAGCCTCACGCGAGAAGGCATACACCTCTGCAGCTTTCGGAGCCGACACCAGTGACCTCTCGCAGCGTACCAAAGGCGAAGGATCAACCATCGCCGACCTTCCCGGCACTCTCTTCCTTGCAGGTGGAGTCACATTGAAGGCTGGAGCCGGGTCGATCGCCGGTATCGGTGTCGGTGGCGCTCCAGACGGAATGCAGGACCAAGCGTGTGCTGCCGCAGGTCGTGATGCGATCGCTTCGTCACTCGGCTGAGTGAGCGCATTCAGCGTGCTTCGTGAATTGTGGTTTTCGCCACCTGGATTCGCTCGGCACGACAGTTGTCCGATTGTTGCGATGACCTCGACTTTGTAACACCGGAGCCCCCGGAAAGGGACAAACACGTCGACAGTGGAACCGACGATGCACTTACCGAAGCGAGTTTCTTGATGCGCAGTTTCGGGGAAAGACACAACCTTGCAGAGAATCAGATTCACGTTGCCCGAACGCAATACACGGCGGGTGCGGGTGCTCGTAGCGGCGTTGTTGTCGATATTCCTGCTCGGCGGTATGTTCGGTCCGACCGCTGCGAGTGCTACTCCGGCGCGCTCGGCGCCATGGGGTGGGTACGACGAGTTGTGGGTCCCGTCTTCGATGGGAAACATCAAGGTTCAGGTGCAGTGGGCCGCGCGCGGTGGCAACGCCGCGTTGTACCTGCTCGACGGTCTTCGCGCGCAAAACGACAGAAATGCTTGGAGTTTCGAAACGAACGCACTCGATCAGTACCGCAATGACAACATCACGTTGGTGATGCCGGTCGGCGGTGAGTCGAGTTTCTACACGGATTGGTACGCGCCGTCCAATTTCAACGCTCAGCCGATAACGTACAGGTGGGAAACGTTCCTCACCCGCGAGCTTCCGGACTTCCTTGCAGGGTATGGCGTTTCACCAACCAACAATGCGATCATCGGGTTGTCGATGGGCGGCAGTGCCGCGTTGAACCTGGCGGGGCATCATCGGGATCAGTTCAAGTTCGCCGGCTCGCTGTCCGGCTACATCAATATCTCGGGTCCGGGTATGCGTGAAGCGATCCGCGTAGCCATGTTCGACGCCGGCCGGTACAACGTCGATTCGATGTGGGGCCCGCCGTGGTCATCCGGATGGCTTCGCAACGACCCGTTCGTCAACGCGGAATCGCTTCGCGGACTGTCGATGTACATTTCGTCGTCCAACGGCATCCCGGGACCGTACGATCATCCCTCTGCGCCGATCGATTACTTCCACACGGCGACGGGTATGGGGCTCGAGGCGCTCTCGTGGGTGCACGCGCGTGCATTCGAAATTCGCCTGAAATCCTTGGGAATCCCAGCGACGTACAGCTTTCCGCCCGCCGGAATTCACTCGTGGCCGTATTGGTCTGCTGAATTGTGGATGGCCAGAGGACAAATCCTCGACACCATGAACGCCTGGTGAAGCTGTAGTGAGGATCTCTCCGGACTTGCTCTCGATCGAAAGTCCGGAGAGAACTCGCTCAGAAGGCGATGATTCCACGGAGGTTGCGACCGGCATGCATGTCGGCGAAACCGTCGTTGATCTGGTCGAGGGTGTATCGGTTGGTGATCAGTCCGTCGAGTTCGAGCTTGCCGCTGGTGTAGAGATCGATCATCCAGGGAATGTCGGCGGTGGGATTGGATGCACCGAACAGGGATCCCTGAATTCTCTTCTGGTACAGCGTGAGTTCCATCAGGCTCACGGGAATTCCGACGTCCGTCATCTTCCCGAGGCCGGTGACGACGCAGGTTCCTGCCTTGCGGATCGACGAGAATGCCTGCGCGACATGTTCTCCGGTGGTCACGCCGACGGTGACGATGGCCGAATCCGCGCCCTGGCCGTTGGTGAACGAGCGCGCTATGTCGGTGGCTTCCTCCATGGTGGCCACGGCATGGGTGGCGCCCAACTTCAATGCACTGTCGCGCTTGAACGCAACCGGGTCCACCGCGATCACGTGGGCGGCGCCGGCATGCGAGGCGCCCTGCACCGCGTTGATTCCGATTCCGCCGACGCCCATGACGATGACCGTCTGCCCGGGATACACCTGAGCGGAGTTGACCGCGGCGCCCCAACCGGTTCCGACGCCGCAGCCGAGCAGACACAAAGCGTCGAGTGGCAGGTGTTTGTCGACTTTCACAGCCGAGAGAGTGCTGACCGTGGTGTATTCACTGAAGGTGGACAGGCCGCAGGTTTGTGCGACGGGCTGACCGTCGAGAGACATTCTGTAACTCGAGGTTTCGCCGGGTCTGCTGCCAGTCATGATGGCGGCGCCGTTGTCGCAGAGGTTCTGGATTCCGCTTGCACACCAACGGCAACGGCCGCAGGCGGCGAGGAACGAGAACACGACATGATCGCCCTCGGACCATCCTTCCGTGTTCGGCCCGACCTCGACGACGATTCCGGCGCCTTCGTGTCCGCCGCAGATGGGGTAGCGGCCGACTCCGTGGTCGCCGCTGGCGATGTGATCGTCCGAGTGGCACAGGCCTGAGGCGACCATTTTGACAGTGAGTTCGCCGCTGCGGGGTGAATCGAGTTCGAGATCGACCACCTCGTATGTGCCTGGTGCTTGGCGAATGACGGCTCCACGAGTGCGCAAGGTATCTCCTGAGGTAAGAGTTGTTCTTCGGCTTCCTCAGTTGTCTACTCGAGAGTTCAGGACGGGCTCGAGGCCTATCTCACTGATCGGACGTTTCGTATCTTTCAGACTCGTCCGGGGTGCGTCCCAAGATGGCGAGTTGCAGTTCGGTGAGCAGTCGCGTATCCGGCTCGTCCAACGAAATGCCCATGATCTGTTCAGCGCGCCGAATGCGGTAGCGCAGCGTGTTCGGATGTACTTTCAGAGACGAGGCGGCCTTCTTCACATCCCCGAAAGCTGTCAGGTAGGCCGTGAGCGTGAACTGCATGTCAGAGGTGTTCTTGTCGTCGTACGAGACGAGTCTGTCGATACGAGGGTCCCGCAATCGCTCGTGATCAGCAACGAGGTCGAGTATCTCGCCCAGCAACACCGCGGTGCGTGACGCCGCGAGTGTGGTGACCTTCGAGGTTTCGTGATCATCAGTGGTATCGAGCACGCGGTCCACTTCTCGACGCGCCTCGGGTACGCCGTGCAATCGCGCGATCGGGACCGCGACGGCGGCGCGCACGCTGATGCCCGCACGGGCCTCGACTACTCCCACGGTGTCGTAAGCCCAGTCGCTGATCGCGACCTCGTGTTCGGCCTGAGGAAACAGCACGTAGATCCGGTTGTCGATGATCGTTGTGACCGCGTCGCTGCGGAATGCGCTGGCGCGCAGGCGCAAGGCGTTGGTGATTCGATCGAGATTCGATCCGGGCGCGAGTGATGTCGCAAATCCGATGACCGCAGACGGTCCGTCGGTGTTGATGCCGAAGGAGCCGGCCAGCGAGTGCATGTCGACTCCGCCGGAGCGAACGCCGAACAGCCTTTGCAATTGGGCATTCTCGCGGCTGGAGGCGTCCAAGGTTCGCATGAGAATGCGTGCGGCGACTGCCGCTGCACCCCGCAATACCGCTTGGGCGTCGTCGGAAAGAGGTTCAGAGGCGCGCTGCACCCAGATGCTGCCGAGATTGTGTTGGTGTGCAACAGAACCCGTCGGCGCTGACAGGTCCGGGCGGGTGATGCTCACAGCCAACCTGTGCGCGGCTCCGATGCTCGGCTCGGAGGGCAGACTGATGACCTCGTCCGATCGCCTGAGATGCTCGAACACGCCTCTGCGCTCTATCCATTCGGTGTATTCGATCGGCCACTCCCGGCCCAGTATGGAGAGCTGACGGAGTTCGTCTTCACCTTCGTGAGCAGCTGAATATGCGATGACATGGAGTGCCGTGTCGTCGATCGTCACGAGTCCGCCGGTCAATTCGGCGATCGTCTCCGAGAGCGCGAACAGATCCGAATCGCCACCGGCCACAGCTCCTGAGACGGCCCGCGAACGGTACATGCTCTGTGTCAGAAGTCGTTGTACGAGTGAATAGACGTGTCCGGAACTAGCCTGCGGATGTACCGCGGCCACTGCGATTCCGATGTTGCGTGCGGCGGTGAGAAGCGTTGTCGCCGCGCGGGCATTCTTGACGAGCAGAAGCTTCGGACGACGCCTCGCCGGCCTGCCTTCGAACTTTCGCAACCACTGCGTCAACGTCGATTCGGGAACTCCCACGGGAAGGTAAATGTCGGAGATCGCACCACGGCTGTCGGTGCCGTCGATATCGGAGGACTCGACGAGGGCGATCGAACGGATTTCGACATCGAGTCCGTCCGGGCTTTCCAGAAGCTCGATCACGGACTTGTCCGTGGAATGCATGAGGGCGCCGAGGGTGGTGCCGACACTCGGCCCGTTACTCCTCGGACCTGTCGACGCTTGCGGGAGGGTTACAGAAAGTGGCTGCACATTTGCTCCTCGGCCAGTGGGTCACTACAGGCTAACCCCGACAGACGAAATGCAGAATAAGGAAATAGGGGACAAATTTATTCGTCAGGCATGGTGATGCCGAGTTCCTGCACCTTTTCGGCGACTGCCTCTGGAAAAACGTTCTTGAACAGATAAAGGTCTTGTCCGATCACCCAACCAGGTGCCAAAGCCGTCGCATATCGTTCGAAGTATCCGAGTTGTTTACCGAAAAGAACCAATTCCTCGGGACTCGCAACGCCCCACTGCTTGCCCAACTGAATCAGTGCCATGATCAATTCACTGAGCTTGAGTTCACCCAGGTCACGGCCGAGAATCGGGGCCAGGGCCGTTGCGACCTGCATACCGAGCTGATCGTCGTCGACCTCGTAGTCGGTTGCATATCCCAAGGATCGAATTCCGCGGGCGACACGGGCGAAATCACCGTCGATGAGGGTCGCTCGGAACATGTCGGAAAGGATGGATCTCCAGGTCTCGGGAAGGACGCCGACGATGCCGAAGTCGAGCATGGCTATCCGGCCGTCGTCGAGGACCCACAAATTTCCCGCGTGGACATCTCCGTGGAACGGACCGTGAACGATGACTGATTCGAGCCAGACCTTCACTCCGCGCCGGATTAGCATGCGGGCTTCGTCGATGCCGTCCGGACCGGCGACGAACCGATCCAGTGGAACGCCGCGCATGCGTTCCATACAGATGACGCGGGGACCACAGTAGTCCCAGTACACCTCCGGTGTCGTGACTCCTTTGTTGTCACCGAATGCGCTGATGTTGTTCCGGAATGTGGTCTGCCGGTCGGCCTCGACCGCGCTGTTCAACTCCGTCATCGTTGCGTTGTGCAGATCGCGAATGATGGCGGTGGCATTGGCAATTCGAAGGAACTCGACAAACTTCTCGAGGATGTTCGCGCCCCAGTACGCCGCCCTCAGGTCGATCAGCATCCGCGCATAGATGTCCGGACGCTGGATCTTGATGACGGCCTCGCGGCCATCGTGCAGAACGCACGCGTGTACCTGCGCTACCGACGCGGCCGCGAGAGGTACGTCGTCGAATTTCGCGAACAGGTCGTCTACGGAGTATCCGAGGTCTTCGTGCACGACGCTTCTCGCCTGCTCGGCAGGAAATGGCGGAACGTCGTCGAGGCAACGTAGGCATGCATTGGCGACGGGGGCGGGGAACAGGCCTGACGACGACGCGACCAGTTGCCCGAGCTTGACGAAGGTGGGACCCAGCGCGATGAAGCCGTCGACCATTCCGTCGGAGGCGGCGTCAGCCCACGTGCGTCCACGCTTGCGGAAAGGCCACACGATCAGTGCCAGCATGATCGACGTCGACAACACGACGGCGATGATCGCGGAACGCCACAACTGGGCGAGGCCGAAGCGTTCGAGGTCCGGCATGTGGACTTCGAGGGCAGTGGCGGGCACTCCTGACGAGTACGGCCCGACAGGTCGCGTTGGATCCAGCACAGCTCTCCCTCGTTCAACGAGCGCATCCAGCATTTTGCCGTGAGATCACTTACGCGACCCCTTCCGTTAGTCAGTATGCCAAGTCACACATAACTGCCGGAACCGCCTACGCGTTCAGCCTACGATCGGTGAATGCGTGAGCACTTGATCCCGATCGGCGAGGTTGCAAAATCGTTCGGAATTGCGGCGTCGACCTTGCGTTATTACGAGGACGAAGGACTGCTGTCCGCGCGGTCGCGAACTGGCGGTAAACGCTGGTACGGGCAGCGTGAGCTGCGCCGGCTGGCATTGATCCGGATGTACACCGAGACGGGAATGTCCTTGGAACAGGTGCGGTCCTTCATCGAAACCGACACCACGTCCGACCAGTTCTCGACGGTTCTCGCAGATCAAGTGTCGACACTCGAGGCACAGATCGCCGCTGCTACGCGAGCGAAGCTGATCCTCGAGCATCACCTGACGTGTCGGCAAGAGCGTCCGATGCAGTGCCCGTGGTTGCTCGAGCAGCTCGACATTCGTGTCGAAGCGGCGCTTGACTTCAAGTTCACTTGAACCTTCATAGTTAGGGCGCACTTACCGCCCTACCCGGAGGTTGACCATGTCGGCACGACGATGGCTGCCGCTCATCGCCGCATGCATCGGAACTTTCCTGTTACTGACGTACGCCACGATCACAACGATCGCGGTGCCGGCCATCGCAGTCGGTTTGGACGGCAGTACGGGCGCGATGTCATGGGTCGTCGACGCCTACACGCTGGCTCTTGCCGCGCTTCTTGTGGGCATGGGCGCACTCGGCGATGCGTGGGGACGCAAACGCCTCTACATCTGCGGACTGGTCGTGTTCCTGGTTGCAACGGCCGTGTGCGCGATTGCTCCGGACGTCACGGTTCTGGTCGTTGCTCGCGGCGCGCAAGGAATTGCCGGTGCGGCGATGTTCGCGACACTCCTGCCTCTGCTCGGCGAGGCATATTCGGGCCGCGATCGGCACGTGGCTTTTGCCGCGTGGGGTGCCGTCGCTGGATTGGCGGCGGGAATCGGCAATGTTGCAGGAGGGCTGCTGACGCAGTTCTTCGACTGGCGTGCGGTCTTCTATTCCGGAATCCCCGTGGCCGCAGTGGCGCTCGCAATGGCTGTGTTCTGTTTCGCCGACAGTGAGCGCGGCGACGACAACATCGACTGGGCCGGAATCCTTTTGTTCACCCTCGCTGCCGTTGCCGCGGTTCTCGGCGTGACGTGGGGCGGCGACATCGGGTGGGCTTCGTCGTCGACAGCTCTTGCCTTCCTGATCGCAATCGGTGCGCTGACGGCGTTTGTGTTCTGGCAGCGTCGAGGCAGCAGTCCGATGCTCGATCCGGCATTGTTCCGATCCCTGAAATTCGACGGCGTCCTCGTCGCTGCTTTCGGGTACTACCTCGCGGCCTACGGCCCGCTCGTAGTCCTTTCACTGTGGCTGCAGAACGGGCTGGAACTGTCGGCATCGGCGGCCGCACTCGTGCTCTCGATTCAACCGCTCGCTTTTGTCTTCGTATCGGCCTTGTGTGGATCACGGCTTCAGCGAGTCGACCTTCGACTGTCGCTCGGATTCGGGACGATCCTTTGCGGAATCGGTTGCGTGGCCATGCTGTACGTTCTCACCGAGCCGGTCTGGCCCGCACTGATCGCCGGGCTGATTCTGACCGGTGTCGGTTCGGCGATGGTGTCGCCGGTGCTGCCGGGTGCCGCGATGTCGGACGCCCCGGCAGAGCGCGCCGGGACGGCTTCGGCAACAGCCAACTCGTCGCGTCAACTCGGGCTTGCCGTCGGAATTGCGTTGTGCGGCTCGCTCTTCGTCGGTCCGGACGAGTTCGCCTTGCTGTGGCCGTTGGTCTTCTGTGCCGGCGTCGGAATGCTCACGGGTTTGGTGTCGATCCTTCTCTTTTCTCGTTCGTCAACTCCTGCAACAGTTCAACCAATCGCCGAAAGGGCACACACATGACCACGCTGTTCACTCCACGACCGCACCGGCGTATCGAGATGGACTGGAATCGCCGCAGGTTCCTCGGCGCTGCAGCAGGATTGGCTGCTGCGCTGGCAGCGGCCGGTTGCTCGCGTTCGGACGCAGACGCCGGGGGCGAAGGCGACGCAGGCTGGTCCTTCACCGATGATCGCGACAATCTGATCGAATTGGATTCACCACCAAGGACATTTGTCACCTACACCGGTATCGCGGGTGCTCTGTGGGATTACGGACTGGTGCCTGTCGGAGTTTTCGGGGCACTGACACGATCGCCGGGATCAACGGACACCAGCATCTCCGGCAATTTGGATTTCGCGAAGACCGACATGGTCGGGCAGCTCTGGGGACAAGTGGAACTCGAGAAGATCGCTTCGCTGGAGCCGGACGTCGTCATAGTCCCTCAGCTGCGTGGTTCGGCACTACTCGACGAGGCGAACTTGGATGCGGTGAAAGGCTTGTCGACAGTACTATTCGTGGAAACGGCAGCAGGAACCATCGACCGAACCGTGCAAGAGATCGTGGAACTCGCCGTGGAACTCGGGGCGGACCAGGATATGGAGGCTCAGCGAAAAGACTACGACACTGCGCGTGCATGGATCTCCGAAGTTGCTTCTTCGCTGAATAATTCACAGGTTTTGTTCGCGTCCGCAGATCCGGACACGATTCGTGTCAGTCGTTCGGGATTCCCGATCCTTGCAGATCTGGCGGGATTGGGCCTTGCCGTCGTCGATCCGGCCGCGGGATCGTCGGTCTACGTCGAGAAACTGGCTTGGGAGATGGCGGACCACTATCCGGCCGACATGATCTTCCTCGACGATCGCCCGTCCAGTTTGCAACTGGATACGCTCGGAACCAATCCTGCGTGGTCCAACTTGCCCGCGGTGAAGGCGGGGAAGATCGGGACCTGGAATCCGGAACCCGTGCTCAGTTATGCCGGGATCGCCCGTACGTACAACGATCTGGCTGACCAGCTGCTGGCATTCTCACATTCCTGACCGCCGCGTCGTCTACGACGTATGGACCTCTTCACCGCTCTGTCTGCTCGTGTTGAATCCCTCGATTGGCCTGCGCTGATCGAGGGAATCGACTCCAGTGGGTGTGCCCAGACGACGCCGATACTCGACGAGTCGGAATGTCGCGAAATTGCTTCCTGGTACTCGGAGGTCGACCGGTTCCGGAGCACCGTCGACATGGCTCGATACCGTTTCGGCCAAGGGGAGTACCGGTACTTCGGTGATCCCGTACCGGAGCCGATCACAGCTATGCGATCCGCCTTCTACCGACACCTCCTGCCCGTGGCGCGGGAGTGGGCGTTCAAGCTGGGCGAGGGTGCACCGTGGCCGGATTCTTTCGAAGAATGGATCGATCAGTGTCACGACGCCGGTCAGAATCGCCCTACCCCGATCCTTCTGTCCTACGGACCTGGTGACTGGAATGCATTGCATCGGGACTTGTACGGAGAGTTGGTGTTTCCCTTGCAAGTCGTGATCGGGCTCGACAGACCTCGCATCGACCACGTCGGCGGCGAGTTCTTGCTCGTGGAACAGCGGCCGCGCGCCCAGTCGAAAGGGACGGTGACAGTTCTCGAGCAAGGTCACGCTTTGATCTTCACCACGCGGGATCGACCGGTGCAGAGTTCTCGTGGGTGGTCGAGAGCCCCTGTGCGACATGGTGTCAGCGTGGTGCACTCGGGTACGCGTCGAACATTGGGATTGGTGCTTCACGATGCCGAGTAAGACGTACATTCTCCGCGACGCTCGCAACAAACCCTACGAGAGTTCGACGCCCGGTGTGCTTGGCGGGCACCGGAAAACGAAGATCTACGGGCGACTCGACTGTCGAGGGGCCGCGCAGGCAATCGCGCGTGGCGGGTATGTCGCCAGTCGGGTGTTCTTCGCGGACGAGCCGACCGCGATTGCGGCCGGCTATCGCCCCTGTGCCGTCTGCATGCCCGAAGGTTACGCAGCCTGGAAGGCAGTTGCTACGCGCCGAAGCGGTCGCGGTACTCCTTCGGAATGAGCGGCTTGTCGCCGCGGACCTTCAGCTGCTGGACAGCCCAGGTATTACCGTCCGGGTCGGCGAATCCGAAGAAGGTGCCCCCGTCGCGCTCGTCGAAGACGGTGACCTCACTGGCATCGACGCCGCGGTCGATGAGCTCCTGGCGAGCCGCTGCAGCGTCGGCCACGACCAACTGCAATCCCTTCAACGAACCAGGGGTCATCTCGGTCTGCGACGGCAGGTTCCCGATGACGATCGAGCAGCCCGAACCACGCGGAGTGAGCTGGGCGACCGTCATGTGTTCGTTGACGGTGTGGTGGTCGAGATCGAAACCGACCTTGTCACGGTAGAACTCGATGGAGCGGTCGAGGTCACTGACGGGAACGATGACTACTTCGAGGGTCCAGTCCATGAAACTGCCTTTCGCTGAGGAGGTTCGGGCAAACAGGTGGTCAGAGTTGCGCGACGATCTTGTCCAGGCGTTCGTAACCTTCGGTGACGCCGAGCTCCATATTGCTCTCGATCATTCCGTCTCGCGCTTCGAGGCTCGGATATACGGAATGGCCGGAGAGGCGGGTGCGTCCGTTGCCCAGATCCTCGAACGTGATTGATTCGATGCTGACGACGTCGGGAAATCCCTCGTATTCGAAGGTCTGGATGGCAAAGTCGTTCTCGCGAACGACGTGAAATACACCGTTGAACCGGAACTCTTCGCCCTCGGGGTTGCGATGGACGTACTTGTATCGACCGCCGCTCACGAACTCGTATTCGTCGATCTCCATCTCGTATCCGTTGGGGCCGAGCCACTGCTTGACCAGATCGGGATTCGAATGAGCTGCGAAGACGGCACTGACGGGTGCGTCGAATTCGCGGGTGATGTCGATGTACGGCACGCCCTCAGGAGCCGTGATGGTGACGGGATTGGTGGTAGCCATGGCTAAGTCTCCTTCTGTGTGGTGCTGAGTAGGTGATCGAGCTTGCGGAACTGTTGTTCGTGGATGAGTCGATAGCGGTCGATCCAGGCGGTCAAAGCCTCGAGAGTTGCGGCGTTGAGATGTACCGGCCGCCTCTGGGCTTCGCGGCTGCGAGTGACCAAACCCGCGGCTTCGAGTACCTGAATATGTTTGGAGATGGCCTGTTTCGTGATCTCGAATGGCTCGGCCAACTCGTTGACCGTTTGGGGGCCGGTGCTCAGGCGGGCGATGATCCGCCGTCGTACAGGGTCGGCAAGTGCCATGAACGCTTTGTCGAGACGCTCGTCTGCCCCTGGATCCACGATCACTTGTCAACCATCTCCTTTATCAACCAACCTGTTGATTACGATACGAGCCCATGCCGAGGGTGTCAATGCTTCGAAACCGATTAGCGTGGAAACCATGAACGCTCTGATTCCTCGGCCACGATTGGAAGTGGCGTCGGGGGCGATCCTCGTTCCGGATTGGCTCAGCGTCGAACAGCAACGCTTCTTGGTGGCCGAGTGCCGACGGTGGGCGACCGCACCCGTACCGATGCGCTCCGCTGTTGTCCCTGGTGGGCACAAGATGTCGGTGCAAACAGTCTGTCTCGGTTGGCATTGGCAGCCGTACAAGTACACGCGCACCGCCGACGACGTGAACGGTGCGCCTGTCGCAGCGGTGCCTGACTGGCTCGTCGACCTCGGCCGGGCCGCAGTTGCCGCTGCCTATGATGATCCGACTGCGGGGGAGCGGTACACGCCGGACACCGTGCTGATAAATTTCTACGACGAGGGCGCTCGGATGGGCATGCACCAGGACAAGGACGAGCGCTGCGACGCTCCCGTCGTCTCACTGAGCGTCGGGCAGAGTTGTGTCTTTCGATTCGGGAATTCCGAGAACCGGAACAAGCCGTACACCGATGTCGAACTCCATTCGGGTGATCTCTTCGTCTTCGGTGGAGAGTCTCGGTTCGCATATCACGGAGTGCCGAAAGTTATTGCGGGAAGTGCAAGTCCCGACATAGGTCTGCCATCCGGGCGGCTGAACATCACCCTGCGGGATACCGGAATGTCGTGACTGTCTCACCCCTGCTGTGCCACTGGTGCAGCAGGGGTGAAGTCTGCGCTCGAAGGTCCGTCCCCGACCATCTCGATCAACTCGGTCGACGGTGGAGTTGGCAGCGTGCGCCAGCGCTCTCGTTCGAGGTTGTGGGGTTGTGTCTCGTTCATGCCCTCATTATCGACTTTCGGCTCCGATCCACCAGTCGGGGATGGGCCGGGTGCAATTCGGTAGGCCGTTGAGCGCCCCGCTGTCTCGTCGACATCCTCGGACCTCAGCACGTCGACGACAGTTCGGGTCGCGGCACGGGTCTGGCGAGGTTGGTGGGTGGATTCGAGGCGACCGTGGTTCGCTTATCCCAGTGTCTTGTTGCGGCCGGCGAGGGAGCCGAAGACGAGTTGCACGGCCAGCAGCACCAGCAACGCGATCAGAGGAGTCGTCCAGGAATCGACGGCGTCGTGCAGTGCACCGAAAACGAGGGGACCGGTGGCGGCCAGAAGGTATCCGACGGACTGTGCCATACCCGAGAGTGCCGCTGCTTGACCGTGATTGACAGTGCGTATTGCGAAGAAGGACAAGGCAATGACAATCGATCCGCCGATGCCGATGCCGAGGAATGCATTCCACAGCAGGGCCCAGGAGGGGAGGAGGAGTTGGCCGAGAACTGCCACTGCGGCGACCGACACCAGCCCGAGGACGGCTCCTCTCTGATCCTTGGGCAGTTTGTGCAGGAGCACTGCTGTGAGGAGGCTGCCGACGATCGAGAATATTTGCATGATGCCTTGATGCAGTCCGGCGGTAGCCGCGGTAGTGCCGTGTGATTCTTCAATGGTGGGCCACCATGTCAGAACGGTGTAGAAGAAGAGAGATTGGACGCCCATGAATATTGTGATCTGCCACCCGAGTGCTGAGCGCCAGGGGGAGCGATGGCCGCCTGGATGGGAATCCAAAGCCGCAGCATGATCGTGTTTCGGAAGCGTGCGTCGGCGAAGTTGGGGAAGGAACACCCCAAATCCTATGAGAGCCATAGCAGCCCAGATTCCGAATGCGATCCGCCAACCGTGATCGGTGAGACCGGCGATCGGCACGGCAAGTCCGGATGCGGTTGCGGCGACGGCTGCAGAGACCGCCGAGAAGATGCCGGTCAAACGGCCGGCTTCGGTCGGGAAGTCTCGTTTGAGGAGCGCCGGCAGTAGAACGTTCATTGTTGCGATGGACATGCCGAGCGATACGGTACCGATCCACAGCGCAGGCATCCACGGAACAGAGCGGATCACGATCGCTAAGGCGAGCATGCCGAGTGCTGCTGCGAGTGTCCGTTCCATTCCCCACCGAGCTGCGATGACCGGGGCAACGGGGGAGAACACTGCGAAGCACAGCAGTGGAAGGCTGATCAGCGCTGATGCTGTTGTCGACGAGATATCGAGATCGGTGCGTACCTCACCGAGTAGCGGGCCGACGACTGTGATTGAGGCTCGAAGATTGGCTGCGATGAGAAGAATGCCAGCGATAACGAGTCCTCGGCGCATTATCGGTATCGCGCTCGGGGCAGACGCCACGTTTTCGGTGTCGGAGATGACGTTAGCCATAGGTGTGCCCTTCTGAGATTGTCTGTGCGCTGAACCTCTTGTGTGTCAGCTACTTCGGCATGTTTTGCAGAAAGAGGGATCGGCTGTGGTCCATCAGTCGGACCACTGCGGCGGCTGCGCCGTCCGGATCGCGGTCACGGATGGCCGCAAGCAGCTGCCGGTGTGGGTCGTCGTCGGTCCAAGGTCCGATGAACAGCTGTCGAGTCTCCTTGTCGGACTTACCTTGTGGGATGCTCATGGTGTCAGAGCGATCGAGACTGCGGTAGATGTCCGTGATCAGTTGGTTCCCGCTCGCTGCGAACATCTCCAGGTGGAAGTCGAGGTCGTACTCGACGGATTTGGCGACGTCGGGCTCAGCGTCTCGGCCATCCAAAGCCCGAGTCATTCGGTCGATGTCTTCGGGCAGGGCTCGTTCGGCTGCGAGTCGGGCGGCGTAGAGCTCCAAAGCTTCACGGGCTTCGAAGATTTCGAGCACGTTCTCCGCCGCTGCACGTCTTTGAAGTGCAATTTCGAGTTCTGAGCTCGCGCAGACGTAGGTTCCGTCTCCCGGGCGTGCTTCGAGGAGGCCGGCATGGACGAGGCCGCGAATGGCCTCCCGGACCGTATTGCGGCTCGCGCCGGTCATTTCGACAAGTTGATGCTCGCCGGGGATCTTCTCCCCTAATTCCCAGTTGCCAGAAGTGATCTGGGACCGCAGTTGTTCCGCGATCTGCACTGAAAGTGGGATGTTGCGTGCGGTGGGTGCGATACGGGAATCCGGCATGAGTCAAATGTAGGACATTTGGCGATTTTTGGATAGGTTTACCTTTGTGATCTAGGGCACTCGGGTTCGGATCGGCCTGGGCGGGGTACCGCCCTTCCGCATGTCTGCGTGCACGTGAGTGCTCCTGCCGACCGCGCACGGGGCAGTTGACTCGACTCGAAGGGCAACTGCGATCGATTCCTCACGGAACCTCATGCCTAGCAGACCCTCACGTGCGGGTCATTGCTGCGATTCCAGCGTCCATGCGGGCTGGTCGGTCACTTCCGGGCCGTCGTGCAGCACCCAAGCACACGGCTCGGAAATGTAGGTGGCAGCATCGGTGAACCAGTATGTTTCGTCGGGTGCCCAGCCCGCGATGACGCTCGCCGTCTCGGTATCGACCTCGATCGCGGTTCCTGCTGCCGCGAGGTATCCCGTCACGGTAAGGTGCACTCCCTCAAATCTTTCCGCGACCTGCACCCAGTCGGGGATGACCCACCTGCCTGATCGGCCGGTAGTCCGGTACCAAACCTGCCGCGTTTCTGCGGTGACCTCGAGCGGGAACCGTCTGCACAGCTCCGACCAGGCTTGCGCGCTGTCGATCTCGTAGATGCGTGCGCCAGTCGGTGGCCGCAATGCTCGCACGACGACCCGTTCCCATCCCATGCTGTCTTCGACGAACCACAAGCCCGCCGGAGTCCCGTCGAACAGCGCCCTCGTCGAACCCTGAGTGGGTGGATTCGACCACCAATAACCTGACCAGTTCGCCGCGGGGTCCACCGGGCGGTCACGTTCAGCTCTCGCTTCCGATTCCAGGGTGCTCGTGCGCCACTCGCTGAGGAGTTGTTGCGCAGCAGGCACTTCGTCTGTGTCCGGAGATTCCTCACCTCTGCTCAGAATCGACCATTGGTCGGATGAGGCGAGCGAGGTTGACCACCACCGCGCGCATTCGGAGCCGGCGATGTGCTCGGCGACGCGTCGAAGCTCATCTCGCATAACTTCGGTGGCGACGAGGACGTCTTCTCCGTCGGGATCCTGCCAGTAACGCGCCGCATCGACCGCTTCTGCGAGGGCGGAGCGTAGATCGACGGCGGTGACGTCGGGGAGCGATATTTCCGTGAGGCTGCGCGCCACGCCCTCCGCGGTGACTATGGTCTGCCGGGCCTCTTCGGCGCCCGGGCCGAACAACACTTGGGAGGTTCCTTGTCCGATGTCGAGGTGATACGCCGCCCGGTGAGCGTTGATGCGGAACATGTCGTCGCCTGGCTCGGGACGCAGGGCGCGTTCGGCGTCGATCGCATACGCGAGCAGCATCTGGCGTCCGCGCGGGCCCGACAGCAAAATATCCGCAGTGAGCATCTGTTCTCCCGTTTTCTGGTTCAGATGACGGTAGCCGAGGTCGTTGAGACGGAGAACTTTCTCCTTTGATGTCGGAAATCCCGACGGTCCCGTCGCGCACGACATGATCGCCACACACTGCATTCGGCGGCGAAGGCGGACGGAAGGGAGCCCCAGGCTGCTGCCAGTCGCGTGAACGCCGCTTCTTTGGTGTGCGCGATCACTGCCGTCTTTGTGTAGCCGTGGTTTTCGTCGATCAGAGCTCTCTGTTTGCCTGTAGTGACTGCGAAATAGGTCGTATTGATTGCTGAGGCTGAACAATGGAGAGGGCTGAAAAGGTTGGGAGACAGGTGTTTTGGCGAGAGTGATCCGTGTGCCATCAGTACAGTCTCGACCGGAACCAGTGATCGAGGCTGATCATGTCGATCTGGTGCATGTCGAGACTCAGCTGGGCAGCAGCTTTCACCGCGTCGGCGCGGGGGATAGAGTTCTGGGGCAGAGTCCAGTTGGTCTCCCGCGCATGTTGCTCGAGAAGGTCGATGACTGTCCGCGGGACAGGCTCGTTGACGTGAAGTGTTGAGCCGTAGCGAAATTGCTGTTCTATCGACAACTCGTAGATGGATCGGGCGAGTAGGTCTACGTCGACTACCGACAGGACAGCGCTACCGCCGTCGATGATCGAGTCGAGGCGAGAGACAATTCGCGTCAGTGTCGGAAGAAACCATCTGTCGCCGGGTCCGTACACGAGATGCGGCCGGACGACCAGGCCTCCGGCGTCGCGCACGAACTTCTCGGCGAGAGCGCGCGTGCGACTGGCAGGTGAGAAGGGGCTGAGAGGTGCGCCGTTGACCGGCAAGTCTCGAAACGGTCCCGGCCCGTACACGGCCGCGGTACTGACGTAGAGCAAGCGTTCGACGCCGACGGTGGCGGCCATCGACGCAACGTTCTGTACGCCGTGCTGGTTGACGTGAACGCACCGTTGTTCGTCGTCGCCCACGTACGACACGCAACAGATGACGGTCGACGCCTGACTCATTGCAACTCGTAGAGAAGCACTTTCGTTGATGTCGCCGATCACGGTGGCGATTCCTTCACGGCCGAACTGTTTGGCTGCGGTGGCCGTGCGAACGAAACCGATTGCAGCGTTTCCGTGGCGGGAAACCAGCTGTTTCATCACTGCCGAGCCGATGAAACCAGTGGCCCCGAGTACCAGAGTCGTCACGGTGTGTCCGTGTCGAGAGCGTTGCTGCGGGCTCTTTCGACGTATCGTTGAGATTCATTCCGTCGGCAACGAGAGCTGGGTAGATCATGCAGGAGCGTGCTGTCCTGACGCGCCAGGCCGTCATTTTGGGTGCTGCGAAGAGCTTCGAGAAGTTCGGGTACTCCGCCAGTTTGGGCACGATCTTGCAGCACGGGGGTGTGTCGAAGGGGGCGATGTATTTTCATTTCGCGTCCAAGGAGGAGCTTGCGCACGCGGTCATCGCAGCGCAGCACGGTATGGCGATGGAGGGTACCCGGCGGGTTGCTGCGCACTCCGACATCGCGGTCGAAACCCTGGTGCTCGTTTCGCAGGAGATGGCTCGGCAGCTTGTGACCGAGCCCATCGCGCGAGGTGGCATGCGGTTGACGATGGAGATCGGCAGTATTCAAGGCCCCATCGAACAGCCGTACCTCGATTGGATCGAGGCTATCAAGCAGGTGGCAACCCAAGCGGCCGAAGCCGGCGATATCGTCCCGGGCACCGATATAGACGCGTTGGCTCGATTTGTGGTGGGGTCGTTCACCGGAGTGCAGATTCTCTCGGAAATGCTGACGGGCAGAACCGATCTGTACGAGCGGTTGAGTCAGATGTGGAACCTGGTGCTGCCAACGATCGTCCGCGAGGACAAGTTGGCGCACGTCATGCAACTGGCGGCGCTTGCACCGAGAGAGTGGGAAGCACCGAGCGCTTGACGTGGTAGACGCGACGAGAAGAACGTGTTCGTTCGCTCTCATGATTGGTCCGCAACTGTAATTTCGAGTTCCGCGGTGGTTTCCAGTTCTTGAGTGAACCGAACTCGGTGCACATGGCCCGACGCGTCAAGGGGGATCGTTGACACCTCGCACGGCGTTTCCCATTCAGTGAACCTCGGAAAGACCGCCGAGAGTGAGGCGATCTTTGTTGCTGGGTTGCCGATGTGAAATCGGAGCGCTTGTCGGGCGGCCTCGAAAAGAATCATTCCTGGGATGTGGTCGACGGGGTGATCGAAAAGGGAGTGGTTGCGCGGATCGGGAGCGCAGAACATCGCGTGCCGAGCAGGATCAGTGCTGATGAGCACATCTCCATCGGTTAGGCGTCCGACTCGCTCCGATCCGACCACCGCGGCTCCGGAAGGAAGGATGCGTCGGCTCGGGCGGTGGTCTTCTCGTCCTTGCCGAATTCGACGGTATCCCTCGGGGCTGACTCCTCGCGCAACAGCGTTGCATCTGGCGACGTGCCGGTTGCCCTCGCTGAGGATCCCCGATACTTCGACCCCCGAAACCGCTCCGTCGCGATGAGTGAGGTTGTCCACTGTCATCGAGAAACTCAACGGCTCCGCGACTGATTGCACGTCGAGCGCGTCCAGCATCTCGAAGCTGAACGTTTCCATGAGGAACTTGTAGTGCAGTGGAATCTCGTATCGGGTGTGGCACAGAAGCACCACTGCCTGTCGAAATGCTTCTGCCACCCCGAGCGGATCGTGTTGCTCGCTCGATACGTCGAATATCCGGTGCGAGACCGGGAGTTGCACAGCAACCTGGTACGCCGAGTCCGATTCGATCCGGTAGTCCGTCAAGAAAACCTCGGCAACAGCATGTCTGTGGACAAGATGCCGCGGCACTGTGCGTGTGTATTCCATTGATTGAATGCACCTTTCGATGTTCACTCGTGTCTTCGGTGTCGTGTAGGACCTAATATTCGACGTCCGGGCGCGTCATCGAATCGTCAAAATTGACGATCTTTTCGAAGGTCGAGTTCGATCAGGGGCGGCACCCCATCTCGACGAGTGTGTCTGGGACACTTCCTGCTAGAAGCGTCCGATCCGAAGTTCCAGTGGGTGTCTGCGTGCCTCGTGACCAGAGCGGCGGAGCATCGCGCATGCCTCCAGCTGGGAATGCACCCCCAGTTTTTGCAGGATGCTTCGGATGTGGGCGCGAACCGTGGTCGGTGCGATGTGGGCGGTTCGAGCAATCGAGTCGACATTCGAGCCTCCGTAGAGAAGGCCCACGATCTCGAACTCGCGATCGGTGAGACTGCTGATTCGTGCGAATTCTTCGGTGCGCAACCGGATGCGTTGTACGAGCGAGGACTTGTCGTGTGCAGACCGAGCGGAGTTGGGGTTGATCGCGGCCTGCAGCTCATCGAGCAGGGATGTGAATGGCAGTTGAGAGTTGAGCACGGCGTGGGCGCCCGCTGCGAGCCCCCGAATCATGGAGTTGCCGCTACTGAGATCGCCGACCAGGACCGATCCCTCGAGCGCGGAGAGCTCCTTCACCTGCCAATCGACGCCCCCGAGTGGTAGGAGAACGAGCGCTCTACCGTGATCGCTGGTGTGATGCCTTAACAGGCTCATGTCTGCGGTTTGTGGCTCGGAATAAGCCCTGGCGCTGATTCCGGCAGCGATTGCATTGGCGAACTCTCGATCGCTATGAGTGGTGTACACGGTGACTGTGCTGGAGAGTGTCATAGCGACTACATCTCCGGTGGAGGTCCACTCCGCCCGCTCTCTTCGCTGCGGAACCAAAACCGTTGCTTTCAGCGTGGTTTCGTCAGCAGGTTAGCTATCGCAGTGACCTTTCCGCTGATGCGCACGAAGGTTACGGCGATATCGCAGTTGCCCGTCCTCCCATGGAAACTCGCGCGTTCGACACCTGATCGTGGACCTTCGAATTATGCTAGGGCGCTGAATATTTGGGCGATGAGTATCCCGCGTAGACGAGCCATTGGGCGTTCCGTCGACGACGTGAACGACTCCCCAATGGCTCGAGGCATTCAGGCGTCTCGATCGAGTTTCCGCGAGGCCGGTGCGTCGCGCCTCAATGTTCCGTGCGCGGCCGGGTCGAGATATTGACTGTTACCGTCAGTTGCACATACCCTGTTCATTGGCGCTGACCTTAGGGAACCCGGCCTGAACCGGCCGGTCGTTCTCGGTCACTGCCGACGCCAGAAGTAGCTTCGCGACGACCGACGAAACGAGTTTCCTCATGACACAGCATGTCGACCTACTGATCATCGGCGCTGGCTTGTCCGGAATCGGCGCGGCTTGCCACCTCATTCGTGAGCAGACCGGAAGCACTTACGCGATCCTCGAACGCCGCGAGAACATCGGTGGCACCTGGGACCTGTTCAAGTATCCCGGCATCCGTTCGGATTCCGACATGCTCACCTTCGGATTCGGTTTCCGTCCGTGGATCGGAACCAAAGTGCTCGCAGACGGCGCCAGTATCCGTGACTACGTCGAGGAAACCGCCAAGGAATACGGCGTCACCGACCACATCAACTTCGGCCGCAAGGTCGTGGCAATGGACTTCGATCGCGCGACTGCACAGTGGTCCGTGACCGTCCTGGTCGAGGCGACGGGGGAGACCGAGACGTGGACCGCGAACGTCCTCGTCGGCGCCTGTGGTTACTACAACTACGACAAGGGATACCGCCCCGCCTTCCCCGGTGAGGACGACTTCCGCGGTCAGATCGTGCACCCGCAGCACTGGCCGGAGGATCTCGATTACACCGGAAAGAAGGTAGTGGTCATCGGTTCCGGTGCCACCGCGATCACCCTGATCCCGTCGATGGCCCCCACCGCCGGTCACGTCACCATGCTGCAGCGCTCGCCCACGTGGATCCAGGCGCTGCCGTCCGAGGACCCTGTTGCCAAGGGTCTCAAGCTTGCGCGCGTTCCCGACCAGATCGCTTACAAGATCGGTCGAGCCCGCAATATCGCACTGCAACGCGCCAGCTTTCAGCTCTCACGCACCAATCCGAAGCTGGCGAAGAAGCTGTTCCTCACCCAGATCCGCTTGCAACTCGGCAAGAACGTGGACCTGCGTCACTTCACCCCCAACTACAACCCGTGGGATCAGCGCCTGTGCGTGGTTCCCAACGGGGACCTGTTCAAGGTGCTCAAGAGCGGCAAGGCCGACATCGTCACCGACCGTATCGCCACGTTCACCGAGAAGGGCATCGTGACCGAGTCGGGCCGCGAAATCGAGGCCGACGTCATCGTCACGGCGACCGGCTTGAACGTACAGATCCTGGGCGGGGCGACCATGAGCATCGACGGCGAGCCCGTCAAGCTCAACGAGACGGTCGCCTACAAGAGCGTGCTCTACTCCGACATCCCGAACTTCCTGATGATCCTCGGCTACACCAACGCATCCTGGACGCTCAAGGCCGACCTGGCCGCGTCCTATCTGTGTCGCGTACTCAAGATCATGCGTAAGCGCGACTACACGACTTTCGAGGTTCACGCCGAACCTGAGGACTTCGCCGAAGAATCTCTCATGGGCGGAGCCCTGACCTCGGGCTACATCCAGCGCGGCGACGGAGAGATGCCGCGTCAGGGTGCCCGCGGTGCGTGGAAAGTGGTCAACAATTACTACCGCGACCGCAAGCTGATGCACGACGCCGAGATCGAAGACGGTGTGCTGCAGTTCAGCAAGGTAGACATTCCTGTCGTGCCTGATAGCAAGGTCGCCAGCGCCTGAGCCGGCTCCACTCGAATGAACGGGGTTGCGCCCCCTTGCCTGAATCCGTGATCTTTTCGTTTTGTCGGAGAGTCGAGGTTCGCGTTCGCGGCGTTTCGAAAGTTGCTGCAGGAAGAGCGAGTCCAGACTTCGGTCTGCCATCTGGGCGGCTGGGCATGCTTGCCGCGGTCCGAAGCTCGATTGAGACGACCACCGCTCGCTGACAATATCCAGGCGTTTGCCGGCTGACGGCAATCAACGGCGGCGCGAACGCGTCGCGACCTGCCTAACCGTGCCGTCATCGACACGAAATGCTTTTGGCTGCAGCAATTTTGGCGCGAGTCGAAGGTTTGGCAGATCGGGGGAGAACGTCCTGATGGTTCGGTTATTGTCGGTCGCGCATCGCTTGTCGATTCAGCACGTCTACTTCGCAGCCCGGCGCGGCTGGATCGAAACCATGCTCGACCAGCCAGCGCACGCCTCTCAAGCTGCGCAACGACCACCACGCCTGGATGACCTCGAGGTCGACGTCAGTGCCGTAGCCCTCAACCACGTCATCGAGATGTTCCGGGTGGCCGAGGGTCAGTGTTGCGAGGTCGTACAAGGGATCGCCCTGAGCGGCTTCGGACCAGTCGATGACGCCGGCAACTTCGTCATCGGTCACGAACACATGGGAGGCTTGGAGATCGCCGTGCGTGAATACCGGTGTCCACGACCTGAGCGCAATCTCGGCAATCCGACGGTTGGATGTAATCACTCCGGTGGCAACCACCCCGCTCCTGGTCAGCCATGCACATTCGCGGTCCAGTTCTGAGGCGATGTCGTCGAGACTACGGCCGGGCCAGGGCGGCAACGGTGCGTCGTGCAGCGTTCGAACGGCGGCACCCGCTGCGGCCCACGCCGCTGAAGACGTGGTCGACGGTCTGCCTAGGCGACCGAGCGCGTGTCCCGGCAGAGCGGCGAGCGCGAGCACGGGCGGTGTGCGCCACAGAATCTGCGCTGTCGGGATTGGGGCCCGGAGCATTGCTTCGACCTCGACGTCGGTATTCGACTGATCGGCGTCGATCTTGAGGAACACCTCACCGACGCGCAGAGTCGCGCGCTCGGTATGGGCGACGACGACCTCGACTTCTGTCACGTCGGTCAGTATGGCTGGGATGCGCCTTGGCGTCGCCGGGTTTCTCGCGTGCGGTCATTCGCGATCGGAGCGCGGTATGGTCCGCTGACCTCCCGCACCTCAAACTTTCTCAACAAACTGCCTTACTGCTCCCTTGTTTGCTGCGTGACATCATCAAGGTCCGCCAAGTCAGTCTCACTGAGATCAATTCGCGAAGCAGCAATGTTGGCTTGTAGATGAGCGATGCTCGTGGTGCCGGGCAGGGGAATGACGGTGGCCGCGACCCCGCGCCCGCGCTGATGGACCCACGCAAGAGCGACCTGGCCAGCCGTCGCTCCGACACGAGAAGCGATGCTGGCAAGGGACCGAGCGACAAGATTGCCGGTGGAATGGTTGAGGTCGCCGTGCCCCATCGGCGAATGTGCGACCAGTGTGATCCCGAGGTCGGCGAGCGTTGGGAGGAACAGTTCAACATCTCGCCGTATAAGGGACCATTGCTCTTGCACGGCAGTGATCGGGTGTACGGCATGAGCTCGTCGGATGTCATCGAGCGTGACATTGGACAGCCCCAGAGCCCGGATCTTCCCTGCCTGGCGGAGCTCGGCCATAGCGTTGACGGTCTCCTCGATTGGTGTGTCCTCGCTGCGGTGATGCAGGTAGTAAAGATCGAGGTGATCGACGTCGAGGCGCCTGAGTGAGCCGTCGATGGCCGCGCGCACCGTTGCAGAGTCCGCCCGAACATTCCAGTCATCAGGACGACCGGACGGCCCGCGGTAGACACCGAATTTACTGCACAACGTGATGTGTTCACGGTTGGTGCCAATTGCCCGACCAACCAGCTCTTCGTTTCCATACATCTCGGCTGTGTCGAGCATGGGCACCCCGGAGTCGATCGCGGCGCGAACCAGTGCGGCGGGGTCGCGGTCAGCATCACCCCACCCGCTGTCGGTCAATCGCATCAGGCCCAGGCCCTGGATGGGCCCGTCATCGAATGTTTTCGGCGCGACAGTCATGAATGAGTACATTATCGGGGCCGCTGATCAGAACCAGGTCGCCAAAGAGGCCGATTCCGGCGACTTCGACATCTCGCTGCATCGCCCGTTCAGCGCTTGACGCGGTGCAGCTGTCGATCGCTGTTTGGAAGTGGGCGTACACAGCTGAATATCACGCTGCGAAATGTCGAGTGTCCTGACGTGCTCAGGATGATTCTGTCCGCTTGACCCGCGCGTTATGCACAACCATCGGGACAGTTATTGCCAGGACCATCGCTATCACGAACACCGATATGAAGACCCAGGGGCGCGCTGCTTCGGATGCTCGGACGGTCAACACAGCTCCACTCGTAAGCAGGGGCATCCCTGCTGCCGCGAGTAGATCGACGTGCCGCGGGGCGACGGGAGGTCCGGCGAAGTATGGAACTCGAACCCCTGAGTTCTCCCGAAGCATCCGTCGCTCCGACATCGCGTAAGTGGTCGCGCCGACTACGAAAATGGCCAGTCCGAGTACGACAAGACCAATTCCCGTTCGGGTGGTGAGCGCGGCAAACATGAACACCGATGTCACTGCCGGATAGAGCACCACCATCTTCCAGAGTGGAGTCTTGGACCGCGTGTCGACTGCAACACTGACCGGGCGCATCGGTTCGAGAGGCTCCATCAGCTCAGCGTGCCATGCGCCGCTCGGGAAACAAACTGCCTGTGCCGTTTCTGGCAGACTCCGGCTGCCTGGCCTGGATGTCGGGACCCCTCACTACGATTCTCATCGTGACCGATTACGACGATCTCGACATGTTCGGTGGCCTCGACGCCTCCTCCCTGCCGCTCCGCCAGCAGCAGATTCTGATGACCATCCGGGATCTCGTGGCTGCCAACGGGTGCACGCCGAGCACACGGCAGATCGGAGACGCGGTTGGTCTGCGCTCGACGTCGACGGTGTCCAAGCACCTCAAGAGTCTCGAAGAGAAGGGCTTCCTCCGTAGGGGAGCGGCCATGGCTCGGCAGTTGGACGTGCGGCCGTTCCTCGTAGGCGCGAAGGAACAGTCGTCGTCGAATACGGTGACGGTTCCGGTCGTCGGTGACATCGCGGCCGGCGCGCCGATCCTCGCGGAGGAGCACGCCGACGAGGTGCTTGCGCTTCCTCGCGAGCTCGTCGGCTCTGGCACGGTGTTCGGACTTCGGGTGCGTGGTGAGTCGATGGTCGACGCAGCGATCTGTGACGGTGACGTCGTCGTGGTGCGCCGCCAGGACGAAGCTCATTCCGGTGAGATCGTCGCCGCGATGATCGACGGCGAGGCCACGGTGAAGGTGCTCCGGCGTCGCGACGGTCACGTGTACCTCGAGCCTCGTAATCCCGCATACAGCGTCATCGACGGCGATCGCGCGGTCATCCTGGGCAAAGTTGTTTCCGTGATGCGCCGTATCTGAGAGGTGTCCGGTCTCAACGACGTTTGGCGCGGGGACCGCCGTATTCCTCATCGGTGACTTTGTCGCCCCATGTAGTTTCGGTGCCTCCGTCGCCGGGTCCTTCCCACAGTGCGAGGTGGCTCATGAAACGGTCGGGTGCCGCGCCGTGCCAGTGTTCCTCTCCCGCTGGGGTGTAGACGGTCTCACCCGGGTGGACTTCGACGATCTCGCCGCCGCGAGCTTGAACCAGCGCGGTACCGGAGACGATGTGGAGGGTCTGTCCGACTGCATGGGAGTGCCAGTCGGTTCGCGCGCACGGTGCAAAGCGAACCATGTTGGCGCGCATCCTCGACGGCTCCTGGCCGGCGTAGATGACGTCCCACCAGACGTCGCCGGTGAACCAGTCGCTGGGTGCTTTGCTGGTGGGCTGGGGCTTCAAGATTTTCATGAGGTCTCCTCGGAATCGAAAGGGGCGGTTCAGTTCTGCGTCAGCGGAACAAGTCGAATGGTGTTGGGTGCGGCGGCGCGGCCGGTGACGGAGCCGACGATCTGCGGGCCGTAGCGGTCGTACTTGGTGTGATAGGCGGAGTCGATCGACGAGTGGGCATCCGGTGCGGCGGACTCGAACGCCACGTCCCGCTCGATTCCTCCTGCTCGGATTCGGCCCGTTCCACTTGCCGTTGCTCGGACGAACCACGGGTTGTCGGTTCCGTAGGCCGAGCGAACGTACAGTTGGTTGTCGGTACGGACAACCCAAATCGTGACGTACGGCCTTGCGGTTCCGTCTCGGCGGTACGAGGAGACCTGCAACTCCTCGGCGTCGCCGATCTTGGTCAGTTCGGCCTCGGTCCACGAGTGCGACATCTCGGCTTCCTTTCTCCTGGTCGAATTGCTTTGCGGTACTTCGCGTTCTCGTAGCCGGGACGATCAGTGCGAGGACGATGACGAGACAAGCGGCGAGCAGGGCGGTGCCTGCGGTGAGAGCCGTTGATACGTGATCGGTGAGTGCCGTTGTAGCGTCGTCGGCAGAGGATCCGGCGCCCGCGGAGACTGCGACGAGGATGCCGAGTCCGAGAGCACTGCCCAGTTGATGTGCAGTGTTGACCAATCCTGATGCGGCACCGGCATCTTCGGCCTGTACCCCGGAGATGCCAGCAGAAGTCAGTGGGGCGAAAGCCAACCCCTGTCCGGCGCCGATCAAGATCATCGGAAGTGCTATCGCAGTGAGGTACGTGCTGCCGGGATGGACCAGACTGAGCCACGCCATCCCGGCTAGGGTGACGGCAATGCCAACCGACAGAATTGCGGAATTTCCGAATCGCGGTGTCAGTCGCGGAATAAGCATCGCCACAGCAAAATTGACGATCGTCATCGGGAAGAAGGCGATGCCTGCTTGGAACGCGCTGAAGCCCATGACGCCTTGGAGTAGCTGAGTCGTGAAGTAGAAGAATCCGATCATGGCACCCAGATAGAGCATTCGGGCGGCGTACGCCCCGGATCGCTCCCGGCTACGGAACAACCTCAGTGGCATGATCGGCTGCTCCGCTCTCGCTTCGTTGAGGAAGAGCAAGGTCAGTAGTATCGCCCCGGCCGCCAGTGTCGCAACGGTGATCGGTGAGGTCCACCCCGCTTCGGCCGAGTTGACGGTGCCGAAGACGAGCGCGGTCATCCCGAGTGTGGCGAGAACAGCGCCGGCCACATCGAAACGTCCGGAGTTGGGCTCGGTTTCCGGAATGAACCGGTACGCGCGCACCGGGGCCGGTCCACCGGTGAGTGTGATGTTGGGTCCGAAGAGTGTCCCGAATCCGATTGGAGCTTCTTCGTATTGGGGTACCCCGACTCGGCTGATGACGCCGCCCGGTCGGACAACTCCGAGCGACTGCTCGTAGGCAGGCATGTGACCTACCGCTTCGAGGACGACATGAGTGCCGTCGCCTCCGGTCAGTTCGCGGACTTTCTCGATGCCCTCGTCTCCACGTTCGGCAACCACGTCGGTGGCTCCGAACTCGAGACCGAGATCCGTGCGGGTCTTGTGGCGCCCCATGAGGATGATGCGCTCGGCGCCGAGGCGTTTGGCGGAGAGCACTGCCATCAGCCCCACGGCTCCATCGCCGATGACCGTGACCGTCGTGCGTTGGTTGACGCCACCCTTGACCGCCGCGTGATAGCCGGTGCCGAAGACGTCGGAGAGTGTGAGCAGTGACGGTAGGAGTTCGGAATCCTCACCGACCGGCGCCTTGACCAGGGTACCGTCTGCCAACGGCACTCGGATGGCCTCTGCCTGACCGCCTCCGATCCCGTTTCCGGCCCAGAATCCACCGTGTCGGCAAGACGTCTGCAAGCCTTCGCGGCAGAAGTCGCACGTCCCGTCGGACCAGGCGAAGGGGGCGATGACGAAGTCGCCCTTCTTCAACGTGGACACCTCGCGACCGGTCTCTTCGACCACTCCGACAAATTCGTGGCCCATCGGGGAACCACCGGGCGTGGCCGGCATGTTGTGGTAAGGGTGCAGGTCAGAGCCGCAAACGCACGCCCTGACGACCCGCACGATCGCGTCCGCCGGCTGCTGCAGTGCCGGATCGGGCACGGTTTCGACTCGAACGTCTCCGGCGCCGTACATGATGGTTGCTCGCATGGTGTCCCCTCTTGCTTCTGGTGTCGCGTGCTTCGAAGTCGACGTTTCGGCGTGGACCGGTCGACTGCAATCAGTCAACGCCGCGCCTCGCGGGCGCGGGAGTGTCTGTTGTTCCAGGTAACGGCAGTACCTCCCTCGGTCTTCTCCGCTCGAGTAACGTGAACTGCATGGACAACCGAGCCGAGATCCGCGAATTCCTCAGCTCCCGTCGTGCTCGCATCACACCCGAGCAGGCAGGGCTGCCGGCCTACGGCGGGAACCGTCGCGTCAAGGGGTTGCGCCGTGAGGAAGTCGCTCTGCTCGCCGGTGTGAGCATCGACTACTACGTGCGCATGGAACGCGGAAATCTGGCGGGAGCGTCGGACTCGGTGCTCGAAAGCCTTTCCCGAGCACTGCAACTCGACGAAGCCGAAACTGCCCATTTGTACGACCTCGCGAAGGCCGCCAGTGCAGGCGCACCGAGTAGAAAGCGGCCCGCCCCCAAGGGCGTGAGCCCGGCGATTCAGCAGATACTCGACGCCATCACCGACGCGCCGGCGTGGGTACGTAATGCCAGGCACGACATGCTGGCGGCCAATCGTATGGCGCGCGCGTTGTATTCGCCGGTGTTGGCCGATCCACGTAGGCCGGCGAACAACGCCCGGTTCGTGTACCTGGACCCGGCATCGCAGGACTTCTTCGTGGATTGGGAGCGCGCGGCAGACGACATCGCCGCGATGCTCCGCTCGGAAGCGGGGCGCAATCCCCATGACAAGGCGCTGACCGAGCTCATCGGTGAACTTGCCACTCGCAGTGAGGTATTCCGCACCCGGTGGGCGAAACACAATGTGCGCTTTCATCGGACGGGATTCAAGAAGGTTCGTCACCCCGTCGTCGGAGACCTGGAGCTGAACTTCGAGGCGATGGAACTGCCGTCCAATCCCGGGCTGACACTGCTGGTCTACACCGCGGCGCCCGGGACGCCCACGGCTGACGCACTCAAACTCTTGGCGAGTTGGGCGGCAACCCAGGATCAGCTGGATCCGGCGAACGACAGCGAAGCGGCGCTCTGAATTCGATCGGCAGGTAGTCGTGCCGATTCAGCTTAGATGCGTTACTGCCCAAGCTACCTGGTCTCCACCTCGTCGTTTCGCCCGATACATCGCGTTGTCAGCATCGGCAAGAATCCGATCGATGGTTCCCGAAGCGTCCGGGATTGTCGAGGACAGCCACACGCTGGCTCCGACGCTCACGGAAATCGACTGCCGGCCGGCGGGCCGCGATATCGAATTGTGAATGTCCACCACGGTTTGTTCGATGCGACGTGGCTCCACGGGCATGAGAATCACGAACTCGTCGCCGCCAGTCCGCGCCACCAGCCCGACCTCTCCGACCACCGAGTTCAGGCGCCGGCCGACTGTCACCAGCATCCGATCGCCTTCCGCGTGACCCAGTTTGTCGTTGACGCTCTTGAACGAATCGACATCGATCACCACCGCAAGGACTACGTGTCCTTGGAGTTCGCCGACACCGAACAACTGTTGCCAGACATTGTGCAGCCCACGTCGATTCAGGGCAGCGGTGAGTGGATCACGCCAAGAGTGTCGTGCGTCGTCGGTCAAATACAGGACGAGGAAATGCACGGTCATCGAGGCTGAAGCGATAACACACCCGATGACGAATCCAGTGGACACCGACAGCGAAGAGTCGGTATCCGGATCGGTTACAGCTCGAATTGTCAGTAGCGCAACGACGAACAGCGCACCGGTGATCTGTGCGGTGACTATTCGAGGGCTGTGGAATACCGACGAATAGTTCGCGACGACCACGAACAGAACGGTGCCGGTCAATGCCAGGAAGCTCGAATGGATTCCGGCGAGAAGTATCAAGGACAAGCAGATATTGGTGAGCGAAACGAAACGAACGGATTGATGGTGACTCGGCCAAGACCGACCGAGTGACCAGCGAATCATGCAGTAGAGCGCGATCATGCATGCTGCGCCCGCCGCGAGCCGTTCAGGGAGCTCGGTTGCGCCACCCTTCACGAATTGAGCCAGTACGGCGAGTGCCACGAACACAGCACACCAAAAGGTGACGACCACCCTGGCTGTCCCCAACATCGATCGAGCAGCCAGGAACCTCGGGAACCATTCGCCGTCGTACGCAAGAGACCACCAGCGACTCAACAGTCCCGTTGTTTGACGAATGTTCTGCCCCAACCCCGCAGCGCCACTGACTCCCATGAAACCCCCTCCGAGATCTTGCGAAAATTCCCGGAAGATTCTTCGTCAAGATTTGATCCCCGAACAAGGTACCCGATAGTTGAACGATGGATTGCCGTCTCGTGGGGTGTGGGCTGCTCTAGGGTGTGATCGGTGTGGTCAGGATCTTTCTGAGTGCCGGAAGGTCCAGGGTTGCAGCAAGATCTGCAATAGTGACCCCCGACAGCGATGCGCGCCAGGCTTTTTCGGCGTCGGCCATGACCTTGGCGATTCCGCAGGCGGAACGGCACTGCTCCGGTGGAGCGGCGAGGATTCCTTGCTGTCGAATCTCCGTGCACCGGAACGCAGGTTCGGTGCCGTCAACGGCCTGTACGACGTCGAGAACGGTGATCTTCTCGGGAGCCCGGGTGAGAACGTACCCGCCGTCTCGGCCCTCGGTCGGATTGACCAGACCGGCGTGCGCGAGCGCTCGCAGATGCTTCGCCAGGTATGTCTTCGACACCCCGTGAAGTTCGGCGAGTCTGGCTGTGGGTACCGGCCCCTCGGACTGGCTCAGAACCACGCAGCAGTGGAGTGACCACTCCACGCCTCCGGAAAGCTTCATGATTGGACTCTATCGACGCCGCGGAAAGCGGTGCGGGCCGGACGTCGCTCGAGTTGTCGACGTCAGGCCTTCTCGGCAAGCCACGCGTCGTATGTTGTCGGCGCGATCCATGCATCTGCACCGGGTGTCGGGGTCAGTGCCGAGTTGTCGAGTTTCGCGCCGAAGTAGCCGGCTTCGGGATCGGAGATAACCGAACGCTTGTCGCCGGTGACGAGGAACAAGCGCCGGACCAGTTCGTCGATGCCCAGCGGTTCGGGTCCGGCAATCTCGACCGTGCCGTTTTGCGGCGCGCCGGTCACTACCTCGGCGACGTGGGACACGACGTCTCGAGACGCGATGGGTTGCAGATGTCCCGGCGTTGCGTGGACGGCGCCGTCGGTGGTTCCCGCGTCGGCGATTCCGGCGACGAACTCGAAGAATTGGGTCGATCGGACGATCGTGTAGGGGGTCGGGCCCGCTTTGACCAGGTCTTCCTGGGCGACCTTGGCTCGCATGTACCCGGAATCGGGCAGTCGATCGGCACCCACGATGGACAGGATGACGTGGTGCCCGACGCCTGTCTTCTCCTCCGCGGCGAGGATGTGGCCGGTTCCGTCGCGGAAGAAGGCCAAGACGTCGTCGTCCGACCATGACGGGGAATTGGTCAGATCCACGACGACGTCGGCACCCTCGACTGCCTCGGCGATACCTGCGCCGGTGGTGATGTCGATCCCGTCGCCGCGACCGAGCGCCTTCACGTCGTGCCCGGCGTCAGCGAGCTTGGCGGCGACCTGGCTTCCGATGAGTCCGCTTCCGAAAATGACGATCTTCATGTTTTTCTCCTTTACTCGGATAAGTAGTGTCCAAGTATACTCGGACACTACTTATCCAAGTCAAGGGTTGCCCGGTCAGTCGAAGAGTTCGGCGGCCAGTGCTTCGTAGGTCGCGATCGGATCACCTTCGGCGGGAAGTGCTTGGATCGCAACGTGATCGGCACCCGCCGCGACATGCTCCCGAAGTCGATCCGCGATGGACTTCGCGGTACCCCGCGCAACCAGGGCGTCGATGACGCGATCGTTCCCCTCGTTGGCCAACTCTTCGGGCGCAAAACCGAGGCGCTCGAGATTGCTCGTGTAGTTGCGCAGATACAGATACGGGTTGGCGACGGCGGGGCGACCGATTGCTCTGGCCTTCTCCGGATCGGTTTCCAGGACAACCTTGTGCTCGGGGGCCAGGATCTTCGAAGGGCCGAGGATTTCGCGAGCTTCGGCCGTGTGTTCGGGGGTGGTCAGGTACGGATGCGCGCCGGCGGCGCGAGCGGCGGACAGTTTCAACACCTTCGGCCCCAGTGCGGCGAGGACGCGCCGCGCTTCCGGGACCTGGGCCGCGTCGAGTTCGTCGAGGTACGACACGAGCGAGGCGTACGGCTTGGTGTAGTCGCCGGTAGCCTCCGGATGTCCGACGCCTACGCCGAGCAGGAATCGACCCGGGTGCGCGGCTTCGAGTCGGTGATAGGACTCCGCCACCTCAGCCGCAGGTGAGGACCAGATGTTGACGATTCCGGTTGCCACGGTGATGTGCTCGGTCGCGTCGAGAAGTTTCTCGGCGATCCGTAGATCGGCGCGTGGGGAGCCGCCGATCCAGATGGTGCCGAAACCGAGTTTCTCGATCGCAGTTCCCAGCTCGGGCGGCAAACCAGCCGCTCCTCGCCAGATTCCGTAGGTTCCCAGGTCAGGTGTTTTCGTAGTCTCCGTCACAGCGGGTGCAACTCGGCTGCTGCCGGGATCTATTCCTTCCGTCGTCATTTGCCCGGCGCGCGGTAGTCGGTCGGTCGCTTGACTGCCTCGTCGATCTGCTCCGGCGTGAGCAGTGTGATCGACTCCGAGCGTGCTGCACCTGCCGCAGCCGTGCGAATGCTCAATGCGGCTGCCGCGACGTCGTCCGGCAGGTTGCCGATCACGAACATGTCGTGACCGCCCAGTGCGAAGTGGCAGGATTCGACAGTGCCACCGATGCTTTCGACCATTCGCGTTATCGCGTCGCGCCGCGCAGTGCCTCCCTCCTGCTGTAGACCGGCGGCGCCGGAGGGTGAGTACGTCACTTGCCAGAGGTATTTCGGCATTTCCACTCCTAGCTCGGGATGGGTACTTCGATCGTGTACCCGTAGGGCGCTCGGTGGCAATGGGTAGGGGACAATCACGGCATGGTTGGAACTCCGGTGATCGTGACTATCGTGTCCGTGTGTGTAGGTTTTGTGATCTTCATGCTCGCTGCCAGTGGTGCACGCGGAAAGTGGGACCGTCGCCTCGTGATCGCGTTGTTCGTCGGTGCGGTGGTGTGCCTGACCGTCGTACCGGTATCCGTCGCGCTCAGCGCCGGAGTTTGAAACACGGAGTGCCAAAACGCTCGAGTGCCGCTTAGTCTGAATCGATGGCAGATATTCGGGTAGGTATCTCCGGGTGGACGTATCCCGCGTGGCGCGGAGATTTCTATCCGAAAGGTCTTGCTCACCGCAAAGAATTGTCTTATGCCGCAGAGAGATTGACGTCGATCGAGATCAACGGCTCGTTCTACGCGCTGCAGAAGCCGGAAAGCTACACCAAATGGCGCAGCGAAACTCCCGAAGATTTTGTGTTCGCGATCAAAGGCGGCCGGTACATCACACACATGAAACGGCTGCTCGACGCCCGTGACGGACTCGCCAACTTCTTTGCCGCCGGAACACTCGCCCTCGGCCCCAAGCTCGGGCCGATTCTGTGGCAACTACCTCCGACGCTGCAGTTCGAATCGCAGCGATTGGCCGACTTCTTCGACGGTCTTCCCCGTACCACTCAGGCTGCAGCCGATCTGGCAGCACAGCACGACGACAAACTCACCGAAGACCGAGTGTTCGCCCAGACCGAGAGGGACGTGCCGATTCGCTACGCGGTGGAAGCGCGGCACGCCAGCTTCGAGACCGACGAAGCCGTGGACCTGATGCGCGAGCACTCCATCGGTTTTGTCGTCGCAGACACAGCCGGCAGGTATCCCCGCATCACCACTCCTACTGCCGATTTTGTCTATGTGCGGATGCACGGGGACAAGGAACTGTATGCGAGTGGGTACGCCGACGAAGCTCTGGACAAGTGGTCCAAGCGCTTTCGGGACTGGATGGACGAGGGCCTCGACGTGTACGTCTACTTCGACAACGACATGAAAGGCTTTGCGCCGCACAACGCAATGTCCTTGTTGGAGCGGCTGCGCTGACGGATCGCCTGGCCTGTCGGTGGGATGTGGAAGGCTTCCGCATGAACACGAGGACCGAGGAGATACCACGATGACGCCAGAACAGCGGACGCCAGAACAGAGCTGGCCGACGCATTGGCCGAAGGTCGCCCGTGACATCGCCGATGCCACGGCCGACGCACTCGCCGCGGTGCGGGCGGCAAATCGTGACGGACTACTCGTGGCTGTCGAGGAACTGCGCGGGCTCTCTTTCGAGCAGGTCAGCTCGGTTCACGCGGCGATCGTGCGCGAATTGCTCGAGGACACGCATCCGGACGGCTTGTCCAGCGAGGACGTGCAGGATGCGCTCACCGCCTGCGCCAAGTCCACGATTGTGTGGCTGCCGGATCTGGACGTGCAGGCGCTCGCTGCGGTCTACACCGGGGCGCTCGGGATCTCGGATCTGGAAGACGATTCGTTCCGTATCGGGCACGGCGCGTACCTGCGTTCGGCGGTTCTGGTCATCGGGAGTTTGTCGACCGGAGTGAAGAAAGCTCAGAGCGCGTACATCATTCGTGCAATCGGCGAAATCGCACGTGCTCAGACCATCGAGATGCCCTGAGCGTCAGTTCGTAAATCGAATTAGGCTGAGGTCATGTCCAAGATCGCCAGCGCAGATCGTGTGTCGTTTGCCGAGCTCCTCGAATTCGTCAGGCCGCGCCATCGGGCCACGTTCGTCACGGTGAAGAAATCCGGCGAGTTGCAGATCTCTCCGGTGACGTGCGGGGTCGACGACGAGGGTCGGATCGTCATCTCCACGTACCCGGAACGGGCCAAGGCCGCGAATGTCCGCCGCACCCCGGCGGTGTCTCTGTGTATCCACTCCGACGAGTGGAACGGCCCGTACGTCCAGGTGAACGGAACCGCGGAGTTGATCGACCTCCCGGACTCGGTGGAACCGTTGGTCGACTACTACCGATCCATCGCCGGTGATCATCCCGACTGGGACGAGTACCGCGAAGCCATGCGCAAGCAGGGTAAGAGCCTGATCCGCGTCACCGTCGACTCCTGGGGTCCGATCGCAACAGGCGGGTTTCCGCCCGGACGCTGACGCTATCGAGCAGGCGGCGAGAGTTCGACTACATGCGCGTCTTTGGCGGCCAGCGGCTCTTTGCAGTGCGCGCACACAACTTGGGCGTGCAGGATCTCACCGCAACGGTGTTCGACGACGGTTGGCGGTGGACCCGTCGTCGCAAAGGTGTCTCCCCATTCCATGAGTGCCATCAGGATCGGGTAGAGCGCCTTCCCTGATTCGGTGGCGATGTATTCGTAGCGCGGTGGATGGTCTTCGTAGCGTCGCTTCGTGAGGACGTCGGCGTCGACAAGGGTGCGTAGACGCGCGGCGAGGATGTCGCGGCTGGCTCCCGTGCCCGCGGCGATCTCGTCGAACCGTCGTTGCCCGAGGACGATTTCTCGGAGCACCAACAGTGACCACTTCTCGCCGACGACCTCCAAGGCGTTGGCGATGGAGCAGTTGCGTCCTTTTGTCGCCGTCATCTCTGGGCCCCTGTTAGTTGGAAATGTTAGTTGGGAATTCCAACTTAGCACTTGACGGCATGTATTCGAGGGCGGAAGGTAGGTCGAGAAATCCAACGGAGCAGATGAGGGGTCGTCATGACGGAATTGAATCTCGAGGCAGCAAGCGGATTCGTCAGCGCTGCCGGATTGCAACTGGACGAGGTGTCTGGCACGAAGGTTGTCGGGCACATCGATCTGTCCGAGGCACACCACACTCCGTGGGGCGTTGTCCACGGCGGCGTTTACACGACTGCCGTCGAGTCGGCCGCGAGCATCGGGGCGAGTACCGCAGTGGCGGACCGTGGCGAATTTGCCGTCGGAGTGCACAACGGAACGGATTTCCTGCGGGCGCGTACGGGTGGGCGCGTGGACGTCGTGGCTGTGCCGATACAGCAGGGACGCGTTCAGCAGTTGTGGTCGGTGGTCATCACCGATCCGGAATCGGGGAAAGAGGTGGCGCGCGGTCAGGTGCGCTTGCAGAACGTGCCGCTGCCGAAGTAGGTCAGTCCCAGATCCCCGAGTCGATGTTGAGTGAGATGCGTTTGAGCAGTGCCGTCAGTTGGGCACGTTCGTCCTCGTCGAGTCCGGTGAGTACTTGACGGTCTCGCTCGACGCGTCGGGGAAACTCTGCCTCGACCAATGCGCGACCGGCATCGGTGAGTTGAAGCAGAACCACTCGTCCGTCGTGTTCGAAGCGCTGACGCTCGACAAAGCCCAGCTTGGCCAGGCGGTCTGCGTGTTTTGTGGTGGCGGCGCCGCTGACCATCGTGACGGCGGTGACTTCGCTCGCCCGCAGGGGACGGTCACTGCGAGCGAGTGCACTCATCACGTCGAATTCGGCGCGAGAGACCCCGCTGGACGCCAGTGCGCGGTCGAGCTGGTGAAGAGACTGCGCGTTGATGCGGGCGATCCGGCCCATCACTTCGACGGGGGCGGTGTCGAACTCCGGGTAGGCGCGCTTCCATTCGCGACGGACTTTGTCGATGAAGTCGTCTTCGGATCTGTTCGCCGCGCCCATGGCCCCATCTTAGCGACAGATTTCACATTACTTCACAAGTAATTTACTAGTGAAATAAATGTATGCTGGGTGGGTGAGCCGAACCGAAACCGCAGCCAGGACGCCCAGCCGTCTCACTCATTCGAGTGAAGCCATTGCACATACCGTCTCCGGGGCGACGTGGCGAGCGGCTTTTCGCGTCGGATCTGCCGACGCGACCATCGCCCCCGCGATCAGGGTCGGGCTCGCCACCGCCGTAGTCCTCGTGGTCGGCGGACTGCTCGGGCATCGGGAATTGGCCGGCTTCGCGGCCTTGGGCGCGCTGTGCGCCGCGTTCGGCAGGTACGAGCCGTATCCACGGTTGGCCGGCAAGCTGGCAATGGTGGGTGCTGCACTGGTGGTTTCGATTGCCTTCGGCGGCGCCATGGGTGTCGCGGGCGTTCCGATGTGGTTGCAGATCGGCATCCTCTCTTTGCTTGCGGGTGCGTCGTACTGCTTCATGTCGGGCTTCCGGATCACCGGGCCAGGGCCCGTCATCCTCGTCTTCGCGGCGACCGGTGCAGCCGGATATGCCTCCAGCGTTGATGATTTGGCGCGGTTGGTCACTGCCGGTGCGCTCGGAGTTCTGGTCGGTTGGGCGGCCGCGATGCTCCCAGCGCTCGTACTGCCGATGGGACCTGCCCGCCTGGCAGTTGCCCGTGCAGTTTCTGCGGTGGGGCGTCTCGAACAGTCCGGCGCAGACGGAGTGGAACCGGCGCTCGGATCGATTGCCAACGCCCGCTTGGTTATTGCGTCGAGTGGCCGGATCAAGTCGACCGTCGATCACGGACGCGAACTGGTGGCGGTGCTCGACGAAGCAGAAGCGGCAGTTCAGGAGTGGCAGTTGCACGGCGACGCCACCCTGATTCGCAGCATTGCTCGGCACGAGAAGGAGCTTCGGAAGCTCAAGCGATCCAGCATGATCGAACACGATCTCGCACCGGCAAAGAACCTGGCCGCGCCCGAAGGCTATTTTCTCGAAGGATTGAATCGGCTGTATTCGCGCCCGGTGCGGATGAATGCTCTCCGCATCGTGGCAGCGTCGGCTCTGGCCGGTTGGCTCGCGGCGGGAGCCGGGTTGGAGCATCCGCTCTGGGCGTCGATGGGTGCCATCGCCGCGATGCAGGGGCTGAACTACAAGCAGACCGTCCAGCGTGGGATTCAGCGGTTGGTGGGAAATGTCGGTGGCGCCGTCGTCGCTGCTGCTCTCATCGCATTGACGCTCGGCTACTGGCAAGCGGTTGCCGTGGTCGTGATTCTGCAGACTGCTGCTGAGTTGCTCGTGATCAAGAACTATGCACTGACATCACTGGCCGTCACCCCGATGGCACTGCTCCTCATCGGTTTCAGTGCTCCGATCGGGACCGAAGCGGCAGTGGCTCGCGTCGCGGACACTCTCATCGGCGTGGTGATCGGTGTTGTCGTCGCCGCTGTGACGATCAGTCGATCGGATCGCCACCACGTCACCGTGTAACCGGTTCTGCCGTGTTTCCGGTACTGCCGTGTTTCCGGTACTGCTGTGTTTCCGGTACTGCGTAGGCTCCTGCAGGTGGAGGACAGCACGCCGGTCGACGGCCGGAAACTGCGTTACCAGCATCGCCGTGCCGAATTGCTCGAGCAGGTAACCGCGTACGTCACGGCGAACGGCGTCGGTGAACTGTCCATGCGGCCATTGGCCAAGGATCTGGGGATCAGTCATGCGACACTCATCCATCATTTCGGTTCGAAGGAACAACTGCTCACTGAAGTGGTTGCCACCCTGCGAGACAGCTCTTCTCTCGACATCTCTTCCGGGACCGACATCGTCGAGATGTTGACGAGTTACTGGAATGGGCGCACATCAGCGGAATCGTTGCCGAACTTTCGCTTGATGTTCGAGATCTACGGACAGGCGTTGTTGCATCCGGAGCGGTATCGCGAGTTTCTCGACCATGTGGTGGGGGACTGGTTGGGTGGTTTGGCGGAAGCTGCGCTCGCGCACGGATGTCCACCCGATCGCGCTGATCGCTACGCGACGATCGTGTTGGCGCAGATTCGCGGGTTGACGCTCGATCTGGTGACCACCGGTGACCGCGTCAGAATCGACGCGGCGTTCGCCGAATTCGCGGCTGCGATGGGCGCTCTGGCCAGCTCCTGGAAGGCGATCTGACGCTCCGAATGCCGTGACGCTTCAGGCGATCTGCTCGAACAGGGACACGATGATCCCTTCAGGCCCCCGGACGTAGGCCATGCGCACGCTGTTCTCGTACTCGCCGATCCCGCCGATGAGTCCGTAACCGTCCGCAGCCACCGCGTCGACCGCAGCCTGGAGATCGCCCACCTCGAAAGACACGTTGCGTATCCCGATCTCGTTGGCCATCGGAGCAGGCGATCCGGGTACGTGCTCGGGCGTGACGAAGGACGAGAGCTCGAGCCGTGATCCTTCGCCCGGCGGGCGCAGCATGGCGATTTCGCACTTGGCTCCAGGGATACCGCAGACGGTTTCCACGAACTCACCCTCCACGGATCCGGTGCCCTCCACCTCGAGACCCAGACCGACGAAGAATGCCGTCGCTGATTCGAGGTCCGTGACGGTGATGCCGATGTGGTCGAAACGCTGTACGTGTGCCATGGACACATCCTCCTACTGTTTTTTCGTGCGGTTCGATGCTAGGTCGGAGTTGGGGCCGGAATCTCGACATATACGTTTCACGAAGCTGCAAGATTTTGCTTGACCGATCGGTTAAACAAAATCTACGATAACGTCCAACGAGGTCGCCCACCGCACGAACCGGAGTCGTCAGACGTGAAATTCCAGTCGAAGTCGTTTGCCCGCATATCCATCGCAGCCCTCTGTGCTGCAACGATCGGCTCCGCCGTTGCTGCGCCCATCGCGTCCGCACAGGCACCGAGCGCGTCGCAAGCCACCGGCACTGTGGTGTCGAGTGAGCCGCTACCGAAAGATCTGTGGATTCCGGGTACCGCCGACGCCAAGCGATTCACGTACTGGACCATCGGTTCCAACGGCGGGCCTGCGCTGAGCAGTGGCGCGTACTACGTCCCGGCCGGTCCGGCACCGGAAGGTGGTTGGCCCGTCATTGCGTGGGCGCACGGCACCACGGGACTCGACGATTCCTGTGCCCCTTCGCTGGTCGGTCCTGGCCTGCCCGAGCGCGACTACCCCTACCTGGGGCGTTGGCTCTCCGAGGGCTACGCCGTAGTCGCCACCGACTACGTCGGTCTGGGAACACCGGGGCTGATGCCGTATCTCGACGGAAAGGTGGAGGCGCACAGCGTCGTCGACTCGGTCAAGGCTGCTCGGGTGATCGACCCCACCATCTCGAATAGGTGGGCAGTGGTCGGGCAGTCGCAGGGCGGCGGTGCGGCCATCACGACGGCGCGCTACGCCACCGAATACGGTGGGGATTCTCTCGACTATCGCGGCGGGGTGGGTACCGGAGTGCCGGCCAACATCGAGTTGACCCTCCTGCCTGCCGGTCCGGGCTTCCCTCCCATCGCCCTCGGCGGCGGATTGACGTCGTACGCGCTCTACATCCTCGCGGGCTTGCGGGAAGCGCACCCCGAGATCGACTTGAATTCCTACCTGAACGACTTGGGAAGGGAAAAGGTCGACTCGGCCGAAAAGCTCTGCGCCGCAGACCTGGACGAGGCATCCAAGGATCTGGTCCTCGGTGACATCTTCTCCCGCCCGCTCAGTCAGATCCCGAACTTCCAGGGTCTGCTGAACGATTACATGGGTGTACCGACCAGTGGATACGATCGCCCCATCTTCATCGGCCAGGGCTTGCTCGACGTGGATGTCCCTGCACCGTCTGCACTTTCGCTGGTTGCAGCGTTGGTCGCCAACGGTGAACCGGTCACGTTCAAGACCTACAACACCGATCACAGCGGCGCTTTGGTCGAATCACAGGCCGACACGATTCCGTTCGTCGCGAACCTGTTCCGCTAGGCATACCGAGAATCCAGATCATCCGCGGGGTCGCTGTCGCACAACTGCGACAGCGACCCTCGGTCATTTCTGTGACTCCTTGATTGAGTTCAGCCGCGCCTCGAGGCCGTCGAGGACACGGTCGAGTGTGTAGCGATAGTGTTCTGCCCGTGTTGCTTCCGCAGCATCCGGTGGACCGGCGAACTTCCCGATCAGTGTCTCCATCGATGAACGAGGATCTGAGGGTCCGTCGTTACTCAGTCGTTCCAGCATCGCGCTGTGATCGGGTGAAGGCTGTCCGCTGGGAATGCGCCTGGCGTCGTTCATGGCGATCAGTGTGGTTGTCGAGGTGAAGGCGACGGTGTAAGCCTGAGCGGCTTCTTCCCCGAACCCGGCGTCGATCAGCGATGCCAATCCGGCCTCCATGAGTTCCCGGCTGCGCTGGGTGGCAACTCCGTTCATCAGCAGCCACTGCGCCGCACCTGGACACTCGATCAATGCCTCTCGCATCTGCAAGAGCAGATGTGTCAGCCATTGACGCCAATCTTCTTGTGCGGATGGAACGTTCACGGCCGACACCGCACTGTCGACCACCGCAGCCGAGAGTGCGTCCCGATCTCCTACGAGTCGATAGACGACGGAGAACGACGTATCGAGTTCGCCGAGCAGCTGCCGCAGCGACCAGTCCTCGACTCCGTGCTCGCGACTGAGCCCGAACGCCACGGTCAGCACCGCGTCCGCAGTGATCCCGGTGTTGTAACTCCGGCGGCGCTGTGATTTCGCGGCGGACTTCTTGTCAGGTGATGGCGCAGTCATGGTCCGACCGAGCTTAGTGGCGTCGGATCGCGTCGCGTAGTCGACGCAACCGATTGACGGATGAACTTAGGTGAGGTTTACTTGCCAAATCCGAGCAGTGCTCCGATTTGTATCGAACCCCCGATTTTTCGAAGCTGAAGGACATTATGAAGTTGAAAACGCGACCCGGTTACCTATCGAGGCTGGGAGCTTCGCTGCTGGTCAGTGTCGTTGCCCTGACTGCGGCCGCCTGTAGCTCGAGTGAGGCGGGACCGACGACGGAACCTGCCGAGGGAACGCGTGTTGTGTCCCACGAATTCGGTGAGACGTCGGTTCCGGGCGACCTCGGGCGAATTGTTTCCCTCGACGAATACGCCGCACTAGGTCTCCTTGCCGTCGGCATCACCCCTGACGTGGTCTTCACGTCGTGGGGATCGGAGATCGGCCAGGATATCTTGGCGTCAGCGGGTACCGAGGTGGTCACGGTGCCGCCGCTCGGTGCACCCCCGATCGAGCAGGTCCTCGCCCAGGATCCCGGACTGGTCATCTTCACGTCGATGGGCGATCGGAGCTACTACGACTCCCTCGCGTCGACCGTCCCCACAGTGCCGGTCCCGGCCGTCACAACTCCGTGGCGTGAGAATCTTGCCTTCTTCGGACGCGCTTTTGATCGTCAGTCGGTTGCCGACAAGCTGACTGTCGCTTTGGAGGGCAAGATCGCTGACGTCTCTGCTCGGTCCGGTGGTGAAGTGAACACCGTGTCGGTGCTGATGAGCAGTTCTGGAATCCTTGCCACCACCACCGAGCAGGCGCCGCCGTCGTTGCTGTTGGCGGAGAGCGGCTTCGGGCGTCCGGAATCCCAGCGAGCGAATGCCGCTGGAGGACTGCCGTATGCGCCCCTGTCCGACGAGGCGATCCCGGCGCAGGATGCTCGGATCGTAGCCGTGTTCGACGAGGGCGTGTACGAGTTCGGCAAGGTTGCCGGTGTTCCCGGGTTCTCGAGTCTTTCAGCGGTGCAGGAGAACCGAGTGGCCAAGGTCAACGGAGACATGTGGCTTGCCACTCATCCCTTCGCCACCTTCTGGATGATCGAGGACATGGATGCCATGGCTGCCGGCAATCTGACCGGCACCGGAACCGAAGCTGTTGCCGCGACGCGCTATCAGGAATTCACGGCGCTGACGGCATGAGTTCGAGAGCGTTGAGTCGGCGCCTGGCTCTGCGATGGGGAGCGGTGACGCTCGGCTCTGCGGCTTTGGGCTCTGCGGCTTTGGGTTCTGTGGCACTGAGTGCGTGCAGCCGTGGTTCGGCGAACGAAACCGGTTCTGAGATTTCACCGTTCGACGACGAAGTTCGTGCTGCCGAACAGGCGAGATTTCATAGCGGGCGCACAGTCGAACGGAATCTGACAGCTGCACCGGCTCGGGTGAGTCTGGGCGCCAGAGAGGTCGACACATGGTCGTACGGTGCGGAAGCAGTTGGCCCGGAGCTTCGAATCTCCAAGGGAGACCAGCTCAACGTTCTTTTGCAGAACGACCTTCCGACGGAGACCTCGGTGCACTGGCACGGCATTGCGATCCGCAACGACATGGACGGCGTCCCGCCGGTCACCCAGGAACGAATCCAACCAGGTGCCGAGTTCACTTACGACTTCGTGGCCCCGGATCACGGAACATATTGGTACCACTCCCATTCAGGCTTGCAGGCCGATCGAGGGTTATTCGGTGCACTCGTGGTCGAGGACCCGAACGACCGGACCGGAGCCGACGAGGACGTCGTCATCGTGATCGACGACTGGCTCGACGGGCTGGGAACAACCCCGGATGCAGTGCTTCGCGCATTGTCACCGGACGTGCAGGGAGGACACCACGGGCACGGCGGCACTCCACCGGAAGTCGATGGTGCAGAGATTGATTCTGCCGCAGAACTTCTCGGCAGTGGTCACGGAAATTCCAAGGCGCTCGGTGGAATGGCAACGCACATCACGTATCCACTGCACCTGATCAACGGACGGCCTGTGGAAGATCCCTTCGTCGTCAGTGCGACGGCCGGAACTCGGCTTCGATTGCGGGTGATCAATGCCGGGGCGGAGACTCCGTACCGTTTCTCGGTCGCCGGGCACGAGATGACCGTTGTCAGTGCTGACGGGCAGGACGTTGCCTACACAGCCGGAGACGAGATTCTGATCGCACCCGCGCAGCGATACGACGTATTGGTGACGGTGCAGTCCGGCTCGTGGCCCATCGCCGCGAAGGTGGAAGGGAAGTCAGGTGGCGTCGCGTGCCTGCTTCGGACGCCGGATTCGGTAGCGGTCGTCGACCTGACTTCGCCTGCAGTGCTGTCAGGTGCCGGCGGTCGGCTCGTTCTGGAATCGGAGCTTCGCCCGTCAGGAGCGCTGGAGCAGAGGGCACCGGATCGTGCGTATTCGGTGGATCTCATTCAGGCCGGCGATCGATACCTCTGGGGAATGGCGGGCGCCGATGCAGGTCGGTTGAGAATGAAGCAGGGCGAGCGAATACGAATCGTCATGAACAACGACACCGACATGTGGCACCCGATGCACACCCATGGGCACACCTTCTCGGTTCCCTCCTACGGCGGGCTTCGCCGAGACACCGTGATCGTACTTCCGCGTACACAAATGGCGATCGACTTCGACGCCGACAATCCAGGACGGTGGATGTTTCACTGTCACAACGCGTACCACTTCGAGGCCGGGATGACTGCCGACCTCCACTACGTTCGATGAGGAGAGCAGAATGTTATTTCGCACCGGATTGACCACATTGATCGCTGTTGCAGCGGTATTCACACTGACGTCGTGCGGCAACGATTCGACGGGATCTACCGAGCAAGCGCCGGTCGAGATCTCGGTGAAAAACCTTGCGTACAAACCGAACTCCGTCACCGTGCACACAGGACAGACCGTCACGTGGATTTTCGAGGACCAGGGAATGCCGCACGATGTCGTGTTCGCCGAGTTGGGGATCAAGAGCGATCTCCAAGGAAGCGGAACCTACAGTCAGACCTTCGACAAAGCCGGAACGTTCACCTACACGTGCACACCACATCCGAACATGACCGGCACGATCATCGTCGAAGAGTGAGTGCGGCAATGAAAGTGAACGAGTCCGCAGCCCCGGAAGACTCGCCTGGACTCGTCGACCGAGACGCTTTGGGCAGGATGATCGCGCCGGTGAGAAATCAACTCCTCCTAGGGGCGGGTCTGTCGGCACTGTCGGTGCCGTTGCGATTCCTGCCCTACGTTGCGGTGGTCGAGATCGCGCGGGTGCTCCTGACCGGCTCGTCGTTGAACCTGGTCTGGATGTGGGCCGCAATCGGTGCAGCGGGCACAATTCTCGGTTTTGTCGTCTACAACGCAGCACTGACCGTCTGTCACACCGCCGACGCGCATTTCAAATACTCGATCCGCTCGCGTATCGCTCGGCATCTGTCCCGAGTTCCTCTGGGGTGGTTTGCAAATGGTGGCACCGGTGAAGTGAAGCAGGCGATGACGGACGACGTGAAGCGGATGCATCTTCTCGTCGCTCACCTTCCCGCCGACGTGGTACCAGCGATCCTGTCGCCGATAGTGGCCCTGATCTATCTGGTGGCGATGGACTGGAAGTTCAGCCTGGTCCTGGTCGGCTACATCGGAGTGTGTCTCGCTCTCGCCGCGCCGTCGATGCGCAGAGCCTATCGAACGAACGTCGACTCCTGGAATCTTGCAATGTCGACATTGACCTCTGCGACAGTAGAACTGGGCGACGGTATCGAGGTTGTCAAGACGTACGGGAGTGGGAGTCGCGCATTCGCGCGCTACTCGAGCGCTGTCGATTCGATGGTTGCGGTGTGCGTGCGATGGATGTCGGGGATGGGAAGGCCGGTGGTCGCGATGTCGATCCTCCTCTCACCGGCGGTACTCATCGTGGTCATCACGGCGACGGGAACTGCAATGTTGTCCGGGGGTTGGATTACCCCGGTAGCTCTTGTTGCCTTTCTGGTCGTCGGAATCGGTGTTCCGTCGTCGGTTCTGCACATGGGAACGATGGCCAACCTCTACCGCGAAGGCCAACTGGGAGCGACTCACGTCGAGAGCATCCTCGGCGAACCAGAACTGGCCGAACCTCAGGATGCAGTGCCTGCTCGCAGCACTTTGGTCGAATTCGACAGCGTCGGCTTCGAATACACCATTGGGCAGCGCGTCCTCGAGAACATCTCCTTCGAGATGCAACCGGGCACCGTGACCGCGATCGTTGGCCCCTCCGGCTCCGGAAAGACCACTTTGGCGCGTCTACTTCCGCGGTTCTGGGACGTCACGGACGGGTCTATTCGACTGGGCGGAAGCGATTTACGAGATCAGTCCAGTCGCGAAGTCTTGAGATCGATGGCCATCGTCTTCCAAGATGTTGTGCTCCTGCGGGACAGCGTGCGCGAGAATATTCGGCTCGGTCGACCGGATGCAACGGATTTGGAAGTGGAGACAGCGGCGAGGCGGGCGCAGATTCACGACGTGATCATGCGACTGCCGGACGGGTACGACACCGAGATCGGTGGTGGTTCGGGCGGTGAGCTGTCGGGTGGGGAGAAGCAACGCCTGACGATCGCCCGCGCCATCCTTCAGAACCCGCCGATCGTCATCCTGGACGAGGCGACTTCGCAGGCCGATCCCCACAGTGAATCGGCCGTTCAACGCGCACTGGGTGAGATCAGTGCGGACGGCGGCACCCTGATGGTGATCGCTCATCGACTGCACACCGTCCGATATGCAGATCAGATACTCGTTCTCGACGCCGGACGGATCGTGGAAAAGGGTACGCACGAACAGTTGTCGGCGCTCGGCGGAACCTACGCGCGGATGTGGGCGCTCCAGAACCCCCTCGTCGAAGACATCTCTCCGCGAAAGGCGCTGCAATGATTCGAGACCTGGACGAAATCCTCGGGCGCGGCAATGGGATGCGAGGTCAGATAGCAGGTTTCACGCTCGCTGGGATACTCGAGGGTGTCGTCTTTGCACTGATGATTCCGATCCTGAAAGCGGTGGTTCGCGGCGATTACGACGCCGCAGTGCCGTGGGTTGTCACGGCTGCTCTCGTGGCGGTGGCCTGTGGCGCCGTACGGTGGATCGCCGAGAATCGGGCGTACCGCATCGGAATCGAGGGTTTTGCCGGTGGAATCATGCATCGCCTCGGTGAGCACTTGGTGCAGGTTCCGCTCGGGTGGTTCAGCAAGGCAAACCGTGGAGCGTTCACTCGCCTGGTCACCGAGGGCACGGCTATCTTGATGAGCATCCCGGGAATGATCATCGCGCAACTCGTCACCGTCACGGTGACTCCAGCGACAGTGGCGATCGCTGTGTTGTTTGTGGACTGGCGACTGTCTCTCGCGATGGTCGTCTTCGTTCCACTGGGGATTCGGGCTTACCGCAACGTGCAGCGTGCGGTTGTTCCCGAATACGAGGCGATCGGCAAGAGCGAATCCGAGTTGGCATCGCGCGTCGTCGAATATGCACAGGCGCAGCAAGTTCTACGTTCGGCCGGTAAGAGCGGCGAAGGCTGGACTCGGTTGGACGAAGCTCTTGTGTCCAACCGGGACGCACACCTGCAGGAAATCGGATCGGTCGACAAGTATCTGCTGCGCTTCATGATCGTCGTTCAGGTTGCCTTTCTCACCGTCCTGGTTCTGGCGGCACTGCTGGTCACCACCGGGTCCATCGACACAGCAAGCGTGATCGTTGTTCTCGTGTTGGCCGTGAGGTTCGTGGAGCCGATGCAAATGCTCGCAGGATTCGGTGAAGGTATCTCACTGGCCCGGGTGTCGCTCGGATCTGTCCGCGAGATGATCGATGTACCGGTGCTGGCGGAGCCTGAGGTGCCGAAAGCGCCTACGTCGTATGATATTCGGTTCGATTCGGTCTCCTTCGGCTACGGCCCGGATCGCGTGATTCGTAACGTGAGCCTCGAATTCCCGGATTGCTCGGTCACTGCTCTGGTCGGTCCTTCCGGTTCCGGAAAGACAACTCTGGTTCGGCTGATCTCCAGATTCTGGGACGTCGACGAAGGTGCGGTATCCATCGGGGGAGCCGATGTTCGCGAGATCGGAACGAGAGCATTGATGTCTCGGATATCGACTGTCTCACAGCAGGTTTACCTGTTCGACGGAACCATCCTGGAGAACGTTCGGTTGGCGAGACCGGATGCCACCGAGTCGGAGGTCCGTCAAGCAGTGGTGGATTCCAGGCTAGGCGAAGTGATCGACCGTTTGCCGAGCGGTGAGGAGACCAGGGTAGGTGAAGGCGGATCACTGCTGTCCGGCGGTGAACGTCAGCGGGTCTCGATTGCGCGGGCATTCCTCAAGGACACTCCGATTGTTCTTCTCGATGAAGCGACTTCAGCCCTCGACGGAGAGAACGAAGTCGCCATCACCGAGGCAATTCACCGATTGGCCCGTGGTCGAACGGTGGTGATCATCGCTCATCGCCTGTCGACTATTCAGGGAGCAGATCGCATCGTCTACCTCGAAGACGGTGGGGTGGAGGAGGTCGGTTCCCACGAAGACCTGATCGCGCGAGGTGGAAAGTACTTGGATCTGTGGGCCGAGCGCAGTGGCGCGGAGGGATGGAGGATCGACCGAGCGCTCGAGCCATGAGCAAACCGTGTGGTTTGATCGACGAATGGACGAAGCTGCTGCAGATCCAGTGAAACCGCCGCGCAAGCGCAGGTGGCCTCGTTGGGTCGCAGGAATTGCGGTGCTCGGAGCAGTTGTCTACGCGGGCTCGATCGTGTGGATCTCCGTGGCGTCGGCCGGCCACACGTCGGACGCCGCCGATGCTCCCGATGCTCCGGTAGTGATCGTGCTGGGCGCGCAGATCAAGGACGGTAAGCCGATGGCTTTCCTGAAAGGGCGGCTGGACGCAGCAGTAGAACTGGTGGAAGCGGGAAAGGCTAAAGCGGTCCTCGTCTCCGGCGACGCGAACGGCGGCTCGGGTGACGAGATCGCGGCGATGACGAACTACCTGTTGGAGCAGGGAATAGATGAGCGTCGCATCGTGGGGGATCCGTACGGCCTCGACACCTATGACACCTGCTTCCGGGCCATACATACGTATGGGGTGACCAAGGCGTTGATCGTCACTCAGGGGTATCACGTGCCCCGCGCTGTGGCGCTGTGCCGAGACGTCGGCATCGACGCAGACGGGGTGAACAGCGATTGCGGGTGCGCAACTCCGACGCTGATCAAGAACGCCGCCCGGGAGTGGGTTCTTGCCAAGCCCAAGGCAGCGCTGGACATGCTGTGGAGTCGGGACGCAAAGGTGACGTCGCCGTCGGAGGACTCGGTCCAGGTGGCGCTGTCGATTCCCTGACGCGGGGTGAGTGCGCACGGTTTCTGTCGAGTGAACACACGCTCCGGAGAGTCGGAGCGTGTGTTCACTCGAGGTGAAGGGTGCTAGCTCGACAGTCAGATCAGTGCTGCGGCGGCGAATGCTCCCAGTGCGATCAATGCCGCGCCGGTGACGCTCTGCACGCGACGGTCCACGACGCACATGATCGAGAGGAATCCCGGCATCGAGCCACCGCGCTTGGTGTGCACGATTGCCGCGAGGCTGGGCATGCAGCGGCCAAGGGATACGACTGTGAACAGCGCCGCCCCGAGAGCCGGTGAACCCGAAGCCATGACGCCGAGTGCCAGGAGGTAGTACGCACTCGAGCGGATGAAGATCAGAAATCCCGGACCGATGATCGCGCCGAAGATCAGCGAGACCTTCCACGGCGCCATCGTGCGGCGCAGATGGCGCGGAAGCTGTTGGCGCCGCATCGGAGTCGGCATGCTCACCGCACCCAACTCGTGCAGCCCGTATGCAACCGCGACGACGGCCCAGGCGCCCAGCGCCCAGCCGATCGGCACGTACCCGGACATCGCCGCACCGAGAGCGCCGATCAATGCCCCGGTGACGGCTCCCGTCGTGACCGAACCCAGAGCGTGCCAGCCGAGTCGGCGGACGGGAGTCGAGGATCCCTTCCGATCGACTTGCTTCGGCGCGGCAACAACTCCGGCGACGGACATTCCGCAGGTCGACCAGTTCGCGGCCAGCGACGTAACCAGTCCGGCGCCGATAACAGCTGTGGTCAAAGCTGTTGTCGCAGATGGCGTGGCCACGAGTGCGAGGCCGGCACCCGCAGCGGCGCCCGCCGCGACGAGGCTGACACGGGTCGCGGTGCCGACCGAGCCTTGAAGGGGCGGCCGGATGTCAGGGACGTCGGTCTGCAGTGGGCCGTGTGAGAGAACAGTAGTCATCAGATCCTCCGAAGTGTTTGTGGTTCAGGAAAAGTGTCGAGCCGAAGTCGCAGCGAAAAGTGATGAGCCAGTGTTCACAGCACTGTGATGACTCCGATCATGTACGGGTGCACGGAGCACGAATACTCGTAGACGCCGACGCTCTCGAACGTGTGCCGGAACGTTCCGTCTCCGGTGATACCGCTGTCGAACAGGCCGGGTGATTCCACGTGATGCAGGAGTCCGCCGTCGTCGAAGCGCCACTCGACGGTGCCGCCGTGTTCCACGGTGACGTCCATCGGACTGAACTGAACATTGCTGATCTCGACCACCACGTCGGGGACGGGATCTTCTGTGCCGCAAGCTGGGACACACGTCGCCGCGACGGCGAGGCCGAAGCCGGCGATCCACCTCCTCACTATTGAACGATCACGGTGCCCACCATCATCGGGTGGGGCGTGCAGTGGTAGGTGAAGGTTCCGGCGTCGTCGAACGTGTACGAGAAGGTTCCCTCGGTGAGCAACTCGCTCTTCAGTTTCCCGTCGAGATCACCGTTGCCGACCACGTCGTGGGGGAGTCCGCTGTCGTCGAACTTCCATTCGACGGTCTGTCCCTTCTCGATGGTGACCGATGCCGGTGTGTACGCCATGTTCTTCACCTCGATCACGACTGCAGGTTCGTCCGACGACGCACCGGCATCACTACTGCAGGCGGTGAGGCTCAGGGCAGCGCACGCGGCCAGGAAAGCGGGAACGAGTTTCTTCATGAGGTGTTCTCTCCATTCTTCGACTTGTCAGCGGACGTAACGCAGATTTGCCGTCATGCCGGCCTCGAAGTGGTAGGCGTTGTGGCAGTGGAACATCCACTCGCCGGGATTGTCGGCGTCGAACTCGATGGCAAGCTCGGTGCCGGGTAGGACGTTGACGGTGTCGCGGCGAAGTCCGCCGTAATCCGGTACCGCAAACGTGTGGCCGTGGGTGTGCATGGGGTGCCACATCGTGGACGCGTTCTTCATCGTGATCCGGACCCGTTCGCCCTGTTTCATGACGAGCTTGCCTGCATCGGCCCCCGCCATTCCCCAGACGTACCGATCGCCGGCCTGGATCAACTCGATGCGGTAGTCGCGATCAGGCGATTTCGTCTCGAGCCGTGCGGATTCCGCGGGCCGGAGTTCGCTTTCGGTGACCAGTCGGCCGGCCAGTTCCGAGAGGTTTCCGCCCACATCCGGGTTCGCCAGGGCCAACGCGTCGGTGCTGCGTAGGACGGTCGACGCATAACCATCTCGGCCCTCGACCTTCGCCACCACCGGCCATGTTCCCGACTTCACCGTCACCAGTACGTCGTAGCGTTGGGCCATTCCGACGATGATGGTGTCGGCGGGAGTTGGTTCCACGTCGTAGCCATCGGTAGCGACGATTGTCATCTCGTGACCGGCCACCGCAAACCGGTACGGAGTTTCGGCGGCTGCGTTGATGATTCGCAGTCGCAGGGTCGAACCGGGCGCTGCAGTCACGACAGCAGGATCGTTGGGTGGCCGCCCGTTGATCAAGTGCAGTGGATACGCGATGTGTTGAGTCATCCCGCCGAGTGGTTCGGAAGAACCGTGTCCGCCGCTCACCAACTGTTGCGCGACGGACATGTCGGCTTCCGAGTGTTCCGCCGGAGTTGTTGCCCCACCGCCGTGTCCGCCGTGCCCGCCCGAAATTGCCGGGTTCAGGGCCATCAGGACGGAATCCGGTGTGGTACCCAATCCGTCGAGCCAGTCGTCGAGCACCAGAACGGCATCGATGTCGGCCCCGGTGATGTCGTTCGGGTTCTCGACGATCATGGCGCCGAAGAGCCCCCGATCGGCTTGTAATCCGCTGTGCGAGTGGTACCAGTACGTTCCCGGATCCGGTGCGATGAAGTTGTACTCGAAACTCGAACCGGCGCCGATGGGAGCCTGCGTGGTGGGTGCCGCGCCATCCATGTCGTTGCGGATTCGAATTCCGTGCCAATGCAGTGTTGTTTCGGCGTCGAGGCCGTTCTGGACGCTGACGTTCACCCGGTCACCGGACTTCAGGCGAAGTTCCGGAGCCACCGCAGCGCCTCCGTACGTCCACGTGTCCACGAGGCGTCCGCCAAGATCTACCGTCGAGAATCCGGCGGCAAGGGCAAACGCAGCGGTGGTCCCGTTCCAGGCTCGCGCCGATTCTGCGGCGGCAACTTCCGGGTCGGTGGGCAGGATGTAGTCGAGATCGGTCGTCGGCGTCGGAGATGCTGCAGTGGAACTGCATCCGGCAATCGTCCCCATTGCGCCGAGCCCGAGTGCTCCGGCGCCGAGTGCTCCCAAACTCAGGAAGCGGCGCCGGCCCATCACCACACCGGATCCGGGACGACTCATCGGAGTACTTCTGGTGTGATCAACCCGCTGACATCCCCGACGTTGCCCGAGACATCGACGGAACTGACCTGCTCGCCGGTGCTCGCGTTGTAACCCACGATCTTCTGCGGAGCGGAGCCTTCGACCTCAGGTCCCGAACCGAGCACGTAGAACGTGGCGCCGTCGACGGAAAAGGTCATGCTCTTGATGTCTGTCAAGCCGAGGTCTGCAAGCGTCAAGCTCTTCACCGGGGCGAAGGTCGTTGCATCGGACAAGTCGATCTTGACCAGTGAGCCTCCCCGAGCAGAGTCCGGATGAATCGCCGTGTCCGTGTACGCGATTGCGAGCCGGGTTGCGTCGGCGTTGATGACGTTCTCCGAGAATCGACCGGAGTCCTGCCCGGCGTTTCCGATCGGCTTGACACCTTCCTGAGGCAGTCCGTTGGAGAAGTCGAAGACGTACACATCGCCGTTCTCACTGACCAGCAAGGCTTTTTGTGCTTCCGAGGCCCACGTGACCTTGCGGGTGGAGACAAAATCCTCGGGTAGGACCTTGCTTCGGGCGGTTTCCTTCGGAACTCCGTCGTCACCGATCGTGACGTGCAGCAGTTCCCGGGTGTCCTCGCAGACGCTGTACAGTTCGTGATCGACCATCCACGTGAACGGACCGCAGCCGACTATCTGGAGTGCACCGGTCGCTTCCTTCTTCTCGAGGTCGACCACCCTGATGCCGTACAAACCGTCGTCCCACGTGACGAAGAACTTACCGTCGGAGGTCACGGCGTTCGAGCCGGGACGTGAATGTACGCGTGCGACGTCCGGAAGCATGACCTCGGCTGGTTCCAGCAGGTTTCCGGAGTAGGTGCTGACCGTGAAATCTGCCGCGCCGCGGGAACCTCGGGGGCGCCACACCTCGGCAGCGAGCACCGCAGGATCCTCGGCGGAATCCCCGACGAATCCGTGAATGACCGGATCCCAGATACCCGGGCCGACGGTGATCCGGCTCTCGGCCACACCGGTTTTCGGATCGATGACGTTGACGCTGAGCTCGAGTTGGCCGAATCCACCTTCGACGCCCAGCAAGCGGTCAGCTGCGATCGGGGTGATCGAACCGACGTGCAACGGCTCGGGAATGGTGTCGCCGATTTCCTGGTCGTCGTGACCGAGGGAGATTCCTTCACCGGGAGCAGTGAACGGAACTGTCGGATAGGTGACATCACCTGCGCTGGAAGGTTCGTCGTTGTCGGACGAACTGCAGCCGGCCAGCGCGAGTACGACGGTGAGTGGGATGACGGCAACGGCGGGTCGCGCCAGTTTTCGGGTTCGCGGACTGCTCATGATCCGGCACCGACCTTGGGGCGCTCGGCCGGTCGAGTCTGGCAGTCCTCACCGATGATGGGCGCCATCGTGCAGGTGTATGCCTGAGACTCGTCGGAGACACACCAGATGATTTCCTGGTCGTAGCTTCCGGAGACCGGGTTGTACATCACGGCCTGCATGTCCGGTTCGCCGCAGAATGCGTTGGAACACGAAGGTGCACCGCAGCAGTCGTAGTAGGCGATCAGATAGGTCTTGCCGGTATCAGGGTTGGTGCAGCATCCGACCCAGAACTCTGCGCCGGGCTTGCTGCCGGGGGCGCAGGTGGTGACACCGCCGCCGTTGCATGCGGCACAGGACGTTCCGTCCATGTTGCACCAGCGCCAGTACTCGCACTCGGCCGGATCTTTACCGTCGTAGACAGGGACAAGAGGCTCGGGGCCAGGTGTCGGCGCAGGAACCTCGGGCTCTTGGGCGAAGGCACTACGTGTCACAGGAAGTGTGCTGATCAGTGCCACTCCTGACACACCCATGGTCCACTTGCCGATCCGGCTGATCATGGACCGCCGCGAAACGCGTTCGGAGAGTTTGCGTCCGGTTCGACTGGTGAGCGAACCGCCCTGGCCCGCCATCCATTCGGCCTGGGCCTGAACTGTCGCCTCGTCGACGGGATATCGGTTCTCCGTCATGTTGTGCTGCGGGAATTCATTGTCGTCCAACGATTTTCTCCTGATTCGTGAAGAGGATCGAACTGTGCAGGAAGATCAGGCCGCGCTGCCGGATTTCGCCTGGGCATGAAGGTGCTGGAGTGAGGGGGTGCCGGATTCGAGCGCATTGAGCAGGCTTTCCACCTGAGCCATGTGATTGCACAGGCCCTTTCCTCGGATCTTGCCGTGCTCGTCGAGAATCACGCCGTACGGAGTGGTGCCCACCTGGTATGCGATACCGACGTCTCGAGCGTCGATGTAACTGAGCTCGGAACCGATCCCGCTGCCGGCCAGGAACTCGCGATGCTCTTCGGGTGTTCCGTCGGAGATGATGATCACGTCGAGATCCGATTCGGCTCGGGCCATTGCCCTTACGCCGGGAAGAAGGCTCTTGCACGTCGAGCAACTCGGTGCTGTGAACAGCAGGAGTTGAGGTTTGTCGCGGTGACCACCGACTCCGACGGTCCGTCCTTCCTGATCGATGAGACCGGCAAACGACGGGCCGGCCTGTTCGACCTTGGGCCCGGTATCCATCATCCGGGCACCGAGAGGTCCGAGACGTACTTGTACGCGGCCGATTTCACGAGCCAGAGCAAGAACCATCAAGAACAGTACGGCTACGGCGATCACCAGGATCACTGTCGCGACAAGGAGGAAAGTGGTCATCGTGGTAGTCCTGCCTTCGAGTTTTCAGTGGTGGGGATGTAAGTTCACGAGCCGTACCGGGACGCGGTTTCGGCGGTTCGGAGGCGGATGGAGGCGCTCGACAGGTAGTCGTCGACCGGGCGTCGTCCGAGGTGGACCACCGAACGAATCTGTGCGAGCGCAACTCCCGCCAGAACGAGGAGGAATCCGAAGGTCGTCGCCACGACCTGGACGCCGATCTCAGCCTGTCCGGCGGTGACCGACAGTGCCACAGCGATCACCGCGAGTGTTCCGGCGCGAACGGCGTGGAACCATCCGATACGCGGAATCTCGCCGACTCCGAATGCAAAACATCCGCAGTCCAGATCGCGTCGCCCACGCAGGAGGTTGATCGTGAGGCCCGTGAAGAACGACGCGAACATGACGGCAGCAACCAAGGCGGCGAGGCGATGGGCCACGCCGAGAACCAGAAGGATGCCTACGACGGTTTCCGCGACGGGAAGGATGCGAGCGAGCGGTACTTCGAGTCGCACCGGCAACACTTTGTATCCGCGCACCGAACGAAGCACCCCGTCGTGGTCGTTCAGCTTGGGAATGCCGGCGAGCAGGAGAACAAATCCGATGATCGCCGAAGTGGTGGCGCTGACCAAGTCCATGCTTCCTCCGTTCCTCTCGGGTAGTGCCGGTGGTGTGTGGGACACATCCTGTACGGGCGATGCTGCGAACCCGCGTCGACCGCGCTACGCCTGGACGAGGTGCAACTGAGAGAGCAGTTGTCGTGTGAGAATCGGAGAACTCGCAGTTCAAGGTGCTGCCGGAGGGGCCGGATACCGTCGGCCGCCCTTGATCCGGCATGACGCTGGGTGGGAAACAGAGTCGGATTCTCACTTGAAAGTTCTGTGCGCGCCATCGTGGAAACTGCGCGGAAACATAAGCGGACTAACTTGACCGAATTCTGACAATTCGCTCGTAGGTTCGGGCCTGGACGCGACGGACGGTGACACATGGCCGTGAGTGCGGCACTGCGTGCGGCGATCACGCGAGCGCAGAATGCGGATCAACACAGTGAGCCCGTGTTCTCCCCGCTCCGTGGTCTCGGACGAGGACGTTTGACCCCGATCGACCTGTTGGGGCAATCACTCTCCACGATCGCTCCGGCAACGGGAATGGTGTTCATCGCCCTGTGGATGATCACCTACAGTCCCGGCTACGTCGGGTTGGCTGCGATTGCTGCGACAACTTCGGCGGTGTTTCTCGTTGCGTTCTGCATCACTCAGTTCACGCGGAGACTGGCCGCAGCAGGATCGTTGTACAGCTTCGTCTTCCAAGGCTCCGGTATCCGGGCGACACTGACGGCGGGTGCCGCACTGGTACTCGGGTATCTCGGAATCTCGGTTTCGGTTTTCTCGCAGGCAGTTCCGAGTCTGCTCGATACCATCGCCATTGTCGGCCCCGACGTGCGAGGAACTGCCGCGACGGTGATCACGACGGTGGCGATTGCCCTGGCCGTCGCGTGGATTGCAGTGCGAGGCGTCCGGTTCGCCACCCGAGCGATCCTGGTCGTCGAAGCGTGCTCGTTGATTCTCATCGTCGTGGTCATGCTGGCGACGCACAGTGACACGACAACTGCTGTTGCCCTGCCGAATCCGTCGCTGAGTGCAGTTCCGTTTCTCGCGATGCTGACGGTGCTCAGCATGGCGGGCTTCGAAAGCTCGGCCTTCTTCGGCCCGGAAGCGAAACGACCACTCATCAGCGTCACACGCACGGTTCTCATTTCGCCGATCATCTGCGGGGTCCTCTTCGTTTTTGCGGCCTGGGCGGCGATGACCGGCCACGGCGCAACGATCGTCGGAGCGTACTTCGAAGGAACGGCATCCGGAGCCAGCGCGGAAGTGGTTCTGGCAGTCAAGATCGGAATGACGTGTTCCTGGTTCGCATCCACTCTCGGTTGTGCGCAGGCGGGTTCGCGGTTGTTGTACTCGATGGGGATCGAACGGGTACTGCCTGCGCCGCTCGCTCGCGTACACAGACGGTTCCGCACCCCGTACGTTGCGGTACTTGCGTTCGTCGCGGTAAGTGCGGCAGGCGTATTCATCTATTCGGATACGGTTCGCGACGATTCGGGATCCTTCGACGGCGTGGTGGAGACCGCGTTGGTCTGCGCTTACACGCTGGTGGCCTTTGCCTCGTGGAAGTTCTTGCGCCGAATCGGGGAACACACGTCGCTGACTCGGATATGCACCGTATCCGTGAGCGCTGCGGGTGCCGGTCTACTGGCCTACATCGTTCTCGACGGTGCGGTTCACGGAATGTGGGCACTGCCGATCGCGGCGCTTGTTGTTGCGGTCTCGGGGACATTGTGGAGTTCATTGCTTCGGAGAGCCAGACCGGAAAGCCTTCTGATGGTAGGCGCTTTCGACAGCGTCGAGACGGCGGACCTGTTGCCCGGTACGGGTACTCTGCTGATCGACGGTGACGGGCGAAGGCGACTCGTACCGGATCGTGGGGCCGCCGAGGGTAACTCGCCGGAGCATGGGCGGTGACCGCGGACCGTGCAACCGCTGGTCCACGATCAGACAAACGGATCGGCGAAGAGACCCACTTCAGTGGACAACAACCGCGTGCGGTTCAGAAGGCGCTGGGGATGCTCGAGGCGGTGGCTCATCTGGGACCGGGAACAACAGCGAAGGAGATCGCCACTTTTGCAGGCGTTCCATCGGCCACGGCCTACCGGATGCTGAATCTGCTGGTTGCGGAGGGCTTTCTCGTGCGGGTGCCGGACCTGTCAGGGTTCGCGTTGGGGCGTCGGACTGCCGAGCTCTCGCATGCGGCGTCGTCGAGTGGCCCGGCGCCCACGCTGCACGAGCGCGTCGAGGACATGCGGACACACACGAGGTTCGGATTGCACGTCGCGTCATTCGCCGGTGGGCGCTTGAGGTTCGTCGACAAGGATCCGGACCACGAGATCATCGGAATAGCGGCACTGCCGAAGAACCTTCACGCGAATGCGCTGGGGAAGGTTCTGTTGGCGCACGACGAGCGGTTGCTTTCGGGTTTGGAACTTCGCCGGGTCACGGAGTTCACCCTCGGTGATTTCGACGCGTTGTATGAGCAGTTGAGGTCTGTTCGCCTGCAGGGTTTTGCATTCGAGAACCAGGAATGCCGCCTGGGTCGATCCGCAGTGGCAGTACCGGTTCGAGATCACGCAGACCAGGTGGCCGGCGGGTTGTGTGTTCAGGGAGCGAGCGGGCGAGTGACGGACGAGGATCGAGAGTTGGTCGGTTTCCTACTCGATTGTGCGCGTCAGCTCACCGGATTGCTCTGACGTCACACGCGCAGGCTCAGGGGGAGTCCGGCGGTCATCAGGACCACGGACTCCGATTCACTGGCGATGCGGCTGTTCACCAGACCGAGTAGATCGCGGAACAGTCTCCCGGACTTCGTGTCCGGGACGACGCCGCTTCCGACTTCGTTGGTGACGGCGACAATCGGTACCGGACAGGCGGTCCAGGCGTCGGCCAACCGGTCGATATCTGCGTGGACGGCGCTGAGATCTTCTGTCGCCCACGCCTGATGTCGATCCAGACATGCGGTCAACCACGTGCCTAGGCAATCGAGCAGGATCGGTGTTGTTGCGGTTGCGAGAATCTCGGTCACTTCGGAGGTCTCTACCGTCGTCCACGTCGACGGCCTCCGCGCGCGATGCGACGCAATTCGTTCGATCCAGTCGGGATCGTCGTCCTGCGGATCCCCGGTGGCGATGTACGTGACGTGCCGGTAGCCGGCAAGCAGGCCCTCCGCGTAAGTGGACTTGCCCGAGCGGGCGCCACCGGTGACCAGAGTTCGATGGCTCTGTCCTACCCCGATCTCGAGCACAGCTCCATCCGGAACCGCTCGCGCCCCGGACGTTCGAAGTGCTTCCGAGAGTTCGTTTTCGACCGGGTTGTGGTGCCCGAGGTGTACGGCGACCACATCGGTTCGATCGGTGATCGCGGTGCAATTGCGTAGTCGGCTCACCGTCTCCGCGAAACTCGGCAGATCATGGTGCCCGGTGCCGTGGTCAGTCTTGTGGCCGAAGGTCTCTTCGAGAAAGACGGCGTCGAAACGGGCGTCGGCAAGGGCGTCGACAGTGACTTCGGGCAGAGGCCCGGTGTCGGTGGCCCAGAAGATTCGGGTTCCGGATGCGTCGGTGATGTCGTAGAGAAGGGTGGTTACTTCGTGCGCGGCTTCGAGTGCGCGAACACGATAGGTGCCCAACATGATCGACTGGCCGGTCTCGAGCGGTGTGAAGGTCACCGGGTCATCCGGGCCCACCCAGTCTCGGCAGGGAGCGAGCGCGTCGGGTGGTCCGAGAACCTGGAGCGGTTCGGTGCGAGACGCCCAGGACCGGAACAGCAATGCCATCGGGCCGAGGTGATCAGGATGAGAATGCGTCAGCAGGATGTGTTCGACGTGTGCCAGCGTGCGACCGAATCGCGACGCGGCGCGCGGTACTTCGGGTCCACAGTCCAACAGGATGCGGTTGTCCAGCAAGGCAGCGGTGTGTCCGCGAATGGTTTCATTCGACAATGCCGCCAGGCAGGAAGGGCAAGTGCAGAACGGGTTCGGCCAACCGTCGGCAGCGCCGGTGCCGAGCATCACCAGTTCCATCAGCGGGTGCCTTCCTGCCGAATCGGAACAACGATGGGACCGCTGGGCCGTTCCAGGATTTCGACGCGAGCGCCGTACACGCGGCCGAGGAGGTCTGCCTCCAGCACCGCTGAGGGTGTACCGTCGGCAACCACGCTGCCCTTGTCCAGCAGCACAATTCGTCGACCGTATTGACCCGCGAGAGTGAGATCGTGCATCGCGGCGATGACCGTGATGTTGTCGTCTTCTCGCAGTTCCTCCACCAAGTCGAGAACCTGCTGCTGGTGACCGATGTCGAGGGCGCTGGTGGGTTCGTCCAGGAGCAATACCTGCGGCTCTTGAGCCAGTGCCCGAGCCAGGACCACGCGTTGCAATTCGCCGCCGGAAAGTTCGGTGGCTCGTCGATCTGCGAACTCGGTGAGGTCGAGCCTTTCGATCACCGAAGTGATCACCGAACGATCTGTGGCGGTTTCGGTTCCGAATCGTCGTAGATACGGAGTGCGGCCGAGCGCAACCAGTTCCTTGACCGTTGAGCCCTCGGGTACTACCGGACGCTGAGGCATCAACGCGACGACGGCGGACATCGCCTTGCGGCTGGAATTGCGAGGACTCAGTCCCCCGACCGAGAGCTCACCGGTAGACGGAATCAATCCAGCGAGGGCATGCATCAAGGTTGTCTTGCCGGCGCCGTTCGGCCCGACCACGGCAACCCAATCGCCTGGTGTCACATCGAGATCGATGCCGTCGACGACGTCCTTGCCGCCGAGATTGACTCGGAGGTCGCGGCACCGCACTGCGCTGTCGGTCATGCCGAGACCCGGCTGCGGCGCAGAACCAGAAGGAAGAACGGAGCGCCGATCATCGCGGTCACAACTCCGATGGGGAGTTCGGCCGGTGCCATGACCGTGCGGGCGGCAACGTCGGTGAGGACAAGAAACGCCGCTCCGAGCATGAGTGACAGGGGGAGAAGCAGCCGATGAGACGGGCCGACGACCAGTCGAACCGCATGGGGAACAACGATTCCGACAAAGCCGATGAGTCCACTTGCACTCACGACCGCGGCCGTTCCCAGAGTTGCGGCGAGCACCAGCACCAGGCGTGATCTGGCCGGGTCGACGCCGAGGCTGGCGGCTTCGACGTCACCTACGGCCATCACGTCGAGTACGCGTCGGTGTACCAGGATGACGGCAGATGCCAGCGCGACGTACGGCAAGACAACCAGAACTTCCGACCAACCGTCGGTGGACAGTCCGCCGAGTAGCCAGGAATAGACCTCGCGCAGTGAATCGTCGAACCGCTGCTGAACAAAAGTCTGCGCTGCATTCGTGAACGCTGCGACTGCGACACCGGCGAGGATGATGACTACCGCGTTCTGCGGCCCGCCAATGCTTCGACCGAGCGAATAAGTTGCGAACACTGCCAGCACACCACCGACGAAGGCGGCCATGGGAATTCCGAACATGCCCAGCGCTCCACCCGAAACGATGGCGAGGGTTGCGCCCAGTCCGGCTCCGCTGGAAACTCCGAGGAGATACGGATCCGCCAGGGGATTGCGGAACACGCCCTGGTAGGCGGCGCCGGCTACCGCCAACATTGCTCCGACCAACGCGCCCAGGACTACTCGCGGAAGCCGGATCTGCCAGAGAATGGCCTGCTGTGTTGCGGTGAGGCCGGAATCTATATGGATGCCGGGTATTCCGTCCAGAAGTTCGAGAATGGTCCGATCAGGCGTCAAACCGGCCGGCCCCACCAGAACACCGATCAGCAAGGCGGCGCACAGAATTAGCGCGGCGCCGAGCAGAACGGCGGTCCGATGTTGGGAGATACCGGCTTTGATCATCGAGTGCTCAGGCCGTGGGAACTTGGGCAACGATGGCAGCGACGGCCTTCACCTGGTCGGCGACACGAGGTCCCCAGCGGCTGGAGAGGTCTTCGTCGAGCACATGGATCTGGTTGCCGGTAACCGCTTTCATGCCGCTCCACCCGGGTCGAGCGGCGACGGATTCTGCTGTCACTCCGCAGCATTGGGAGTCTGCGAGAAAGATGAGATCGGGATTGGCCTGTACCACGAATTCGGCGGACAACTGCGGATAGTCACCCTGCCCCGCGGCGTCGGCGATGCTCTTCATTCCGAACAGCGAGTAGATCTGCCCGACAAAACTCGAACTCGTGACGGTGTAGAGCGAGGAGTCGAGTTCGTGGAAGTACGTCAGCGGCTGTTGGCGCGCAGGAACACTGGCGACAGCGGCGTCGATGTCCGAGCGCATGGTGTCGACAACTTCGGTGCCCTTGTCCTCGTGGCCGGTGGCCTTCGCGACGCGCTCGATCTGGGCGTAGACGTCGTCGATGCTCGTCGCTGCCGGTAGTAGGAGTGTCGGCACCTTCGCCTTTTGCAGTCCGGAGACAAGATCGTTCATGTCATCCGATGCGATCACCAGATCCGGTGCGTAGCCGAGGATGGCTTCGACGTTCGGTTGAAAGCCCGAGAGATCGGTGACCGGGATACCGGCCGGGTAGTCGGACTGATTGTCGACGGCCTTCACCTGATCGCCCGCGCCGACGGCCCACAGGGTCTCGGTGGCGCTGGGACTGAGTGACACGATCGACTGCGGACGTGACTCGATGGTGATGTCCGTGCCGGAATCCGTGGGACCGGAAACAACAGTCACCGGGAACGAGCCGTCCGAGGCCGCTGTGGTTGCGGGTGCATCGGACGTCGAGCTACTGCACGCACCGGCAAGCAGTGCGGTGCTCACCGTCAGTGCTGCAAGTACAGATCTGAATTTACGTGTCGGCCGAGTACTCACAGCCACCCCTCCGCTAGTGGCGAAGGGTCGCGAGCAGCGCGGCCGCGAGGCGAAGCGCCACGAGCGGTCCTTCGTCCGAGAACCATCGTGTCGCCACGAGGCCGGTGACCTGACTCGTTCGCCTCGAGTAGTGACGGGCGAATTCACAGTTGCGTCGACAGTGCCGGGGTTTCACCGAACTTCACACGAGCAGCGTGGCACCCCGGTGAACCGGGGCATCTGCACTTTACAGGGGTCGTCTGGCTTGACCCGGGAGGTCAAGGCAGGGTAAATATCTATTCCACTAATGAACTAGTGAAAGGGTTCGGATGATCGACTTCCGTATCGACCGCCGATCCGGCATTCCCACTTACGTGCAATTGGTCCTTCAGGTGAAGCAGGCGCTCAGGCTCGGTGATCTCCAAGTCGGGGATCGGCTGCCCACAGCCAAGGACGTCGTGGGAGCGCTCGCGATCAACCCGAACACAGTCCTGAAGGCCTACAAGGAACTCGAGCGCGACGGACTTGTCGCCCCGAGGCCCGGATTGGGCACGTTCGTCGTGAAGTCCCTGGCCAAGCCCGGTATGGCGGAAAGCTCTGCGCTACGTCGTGAGTTGGCGCGTTGGGTGGCAGATGCCGTGGCCGCCGGACTCGAGCGCACGGACATCGAAGCATTGGTGAGTTTGGAGCTCGAGAAGACGTTCATCGAAACGGATCCGTCCGGAAAGCAGGGGGAGACATCATGACTGCGCAAGAATCGGCACTGACAATGCAGGACGTGGACAAGCGCTTCGGCAAGAAGAAGGTGCTCGACGCCTGCACATTCGAGGTCGCGACAGGAAGCATCACTGCCCTGGTCGGGGTGAACGGAGCGGGCAAGTCCACACTGATGTCCTTGGCGGTCGGGTTGACGATGCCTGACCACGGTTCGATCACCGTCCTGGGCAGCACGCCGGATCAGGACGGCATCTGCCCAGGCCTGTCGTACCTCGCTCAGCACAAGCCCCTGTACCCCAAATTCACTGTGGCAGAACTTCTTCGATTCGGCGCATACACCAACGACGAGTGGGATGCGAAGTACGCTCTGGATCTGGTGGAGCGCGCTGGAATTTCTCTCGATGCGAAGGCGAAGACTCTGTCACCAGGTCAACGAACCAGGGTTGCACTGGCTTTGGCGCTCGGACGCAGGCCGCAGTTGCTTCTACTCGACGAGCCTCTGGCAGATCTCGATCCCGTGGCGCGGCGGTCTGTGGCGACCACTCTGCTCGAAGACGTTGCCGAGTACGGCACCACGGTTCTGTTGTCTTCACACATCGTCTCCGAATTGGCAGACGTCTCGGATCGACTTCTTCTGCTGGGCGGCGGAAACGCGAGATTGTCCGGTCCGTTGGATGAATTGATCGCTGCCCATTACGTATTGATCGGGGACGGCGATCCCTCGGACGTGGTCGGCGCCGGTGCGGTCATTCATACCGAGAAGGGGATGCGGTCGAATTCTCACGTGGTGGAGGGAATGCGTCCGAGCCCTCGGGACGGCTGGGTGATCGACGACGCAACTCTCGACGACGTGGTGCTCGGGCACCTGAGCGCAGAAACGATGGTGGCGGCATGATCTGGGTTACGTGGCGGCATCACCGGACATCGCTCGTTGTGTCGTTGGGATTCCTCGCGGCATTAGCAGTCATTGTCTTGTCGAGTGGTGCGATCATCAAGAGCGGCGGACAAGCCCAACTCTTCGGATCGCCTCTCAGTTGCTTCGATGACATCACCGCTATCTGCACGGCAGAGACTGCTCTCACACTGACGACAGTGGTTGCTACTGCTCTGCCGGTGTTCCTCGGCGTGTTGATCGGTGTCACCGTGTTTTCGCGGGATGTCGAACAAGGAACACACGTACTGGGGCTTACTCAATCGGTCAGTCGGACTCGTTGGTTCTGGACCCGGGTGTTAATCGTCTTCCTGCCGATTTCTGTGGCTTCGTCATTGCTCGGATTTGCACTGCAATGGGCTCGATCTCTCCCGGACAACTCCCGGTATGCATTTGTTGCCGGGCGTTCGACTTTCGTCGAGATATCGAACCTGTCGTATCCGCTCTTTCAATCCAGCGGACTGGTCTTGGGTGCATACACATTCATGGCACTCATGCTCGGAGCAGCACTGGCTTTGCTGGTGCGTAGTTCGATCGGCGCAATGGCGATCACGATGGTCGGTGTTGTTGCGATCCTGGCAGCATTTCAGTTGGTTGCACGACCCGATTACGCCGAGCCGAGTGTCCGAACGTCACCCGTCGCCGGATTCAGTTCCTACTATTCGAGCGATACCAGTATCCCCGCGGTCAATTGGGAACTCGCGCAGGGATATGTCGACCTCCGAGGTAACTGGGTCGACGTCAAATACGACGAGTGCACGTGGGGTGGATCAGGCGATGAGGACCCGTACGACCAGCGCCCGGAGGAGACCGGCGCCGAGTACAGCCTCCGCATGGATGTGCTCTCAGCGCAGCAGAACAGAGAGATGGAGATTTGTTTGCGGCAGCACGGGGTCGACCACTACGAAGTTCGCTACCACTCGGATGATCGGTTCTGGCGTTTCCAATTCACGGAAGCTGCACTCGTCCTGTTCCTTTCGGGATTGTTCCTCCTGCCGGCGCTCTGGGGTCTACGACGCCTCAAGCCGTGACTCAGCGGGCGACCGGCGCGACCGTCAGCTGGTTGATGTTCGCGCCGGTCATCGAGCAACCCTTGGTGGGGTAGGCGAGGAAGACCGAGTCGTAGCTGTTGGGTGGGTAAACCCTCAGTCCCGCAACGTCGGTCAGGCCGCACTGATCTGCCGGGTAGTTCTCGACGTTCGTAGCTCGCACCAAAGACGTTGCGGCAGAGCCAGGGGCAAGGGAGACGAGTGAACCGGATCCGGAGCGGCCGGCTGCAGCACCCACTTCGCTTCCGGACGCTCCCGTGACATACGAGACGCCGGGGAAACCGTCGAGCGTGCACGTGCGGCCGCCCGTGTTGGTGAAGACCACCGGAAGCTCCACAGAACCGGCGGCGCCACTCGACTCGCCGAGGGTGACGTTCAGTTCCCCGATCGCGCAGCCTTCGGGATTGGGTGCCGTCGAGGTTGTGGTTTGGGTGTGATCGGTATGGGTCGTCGAAGGTGAAGCGGTGCCGGTCTGGGTCGTCGGCGCAGAGGCGGTCGTCGTTGAGGCGGGTGCCGGTGAACTCTCGGCCGTTCCCGTTTCATCCGAGCCGCAACCGCTGAGAAGGGCGAGAGCAGCAAGTGGAGCCGCCAACAAGCCGACGTTGCGCATGCGGTTCGAATTCATCGCTCTGTACTCCTCAGGCTGGTCGACAACTGTTTCCGAACATCCGTGTCCGGTATATCCGAGTTTGAAGCCGGATGTGCAGAAACGAATCAGGCTCGCCGGTGATCAGGACCTACTTCCCGGATGGATTGCCGTTGCGGATCTAGCATGAGAAATGACCTGTCCGGATCGCGATCACCGGGAGTAGCGCATGTTCACCTTCACCAGCGACGACGGAGTGGTCATTCATGTCCACGAATGGCCCACCGAGCAGGAACCTCGAGGGGTTGTTCAACTCGCGCACGGTATGGGTGAGCACGCAAAACGCTACGCACACGTTGCCGAAGCCCTGAATGCTCGCGGTTTCCACGTCTACGCGGCGGACCACCGCGGCCACGGTGAGAGCATGCACGCCGGCCCAGGCAACATCGGCGACGACGGCTGGAACCGCTTGGTTGCAGACATGGTGACCCTCACGGGCATCATCCGCGACAAACACCCCGGCCTGCCCGTCGTACTGCTCAGCCACAGCCTCGGTTCGTTCGCTTCGCAGCAGTACATCCTCGATCATTCGCACCTGATCGACGCCGTCGCACTGTCGGGGACCACCGCGGTCGATCAACTGATCGAGAGCCTCGTCAACGAGGGCCCGGACGTCCTCGCCCAGTTCAATGCGGAATTCGAACCGGCCCGTACTCCGCACGACTGGCTCAGCCGTGACGAAGCGCAGGTGGATTTGTACATCAACGATCCGCTGTGCGGTTTCAGCCTGGACGACGCCGGCATGGGTGGACTTATCGCAGCGGGACCGAGGTTCGTCGACGTCGAGGGCGTGCGACAAGACCTTCCGATCCTGGTCTTCGTCGGCACCTCGGATCCTCTCAACGCCGCGCTGAGCCGTACCGACGTCGCAGTCGAACGGTACAACTCGGCGGGGATCGAAGACGTCACCTACTACACCTATCCGGGTGCCAGACACGAGATCTTCAACGAGACCAACCGCGACGACGTCATCAACGATCTGACGACGTGGATGGACCGCGTACTAGAAGCGTGACCGCCTCACCGGAAAGGGGAACACGATGTCCACAGTTCCGGCCGCACGACCCGATCCAGACCCGCGAGATGTCAAGCGCTGGAGACGATACCTCGCCGACGAACAAGCCGAGGCCGCCGTCTACCGAGACCTCGCGAGTAGGCGCAGCGGCGAGGAGCGCGAAATCCTTCTCGCACTGGCCGACGCGGAGGGGCGACACGAGGCGCACTGGCGAGCGCTACTCGGCGATCACGTCGGCAAACCACTTCGCGGCGATATCCGCACTCGGATACTGGGCTTTCTGGCCAGGCGCTTCGGCTCCGTCTTCGTGCTCGCTCTTGCACAGCGCGCGGAGACGCGATCCCCGTATCCCAACGACGCCGACGCGACTGCATCGATGGGCGCGGACGAGAAGATCCACGAAGAAGTGGTGCGGGCCTTGGCCACTCGGGGTCGGAACAGACTTTCGGGGACGTTTCGTGCCGCCGTCTTCGGAGCCAACGACGGCCTCGTCAGCAATCTCGCTCTCGTGCTCGGCATCAGCGGTAGCGGCGTCTCCAATCAGATCGTTCTGATCACCGGCATGGCCGGGCTTCTGGCCGGCGCCCTGTCGATGGGCGCCGGCGAGTACGTTTCAGTCCGCTCGCAGCGAGAGTTGTTGGAAGCGTCCAATCCTGGTCCGGCTGCCAGCGAAGCTGTCGGACTGCTCGACGTCGACGCGAACGAATTGGCCCTGGTCTACCGGGCCCGCGGCATGTCCGCCGAGGAAGCGGATCAGCGCGCCGCCGAGGTCCTCGCGAACAGCACCTTCGGCGCCGCCGACGTTGTCGACGACCATGAAGCTGTCGGAACCGGGTTGGGCGCAGCGGCGGCAAGTTTCTGCTTCTTCGCCTCGGGCGCAATCATTCCGGTGCTGCCGTATCTGTTCGGCCTGGAAGGCATGACGGCTCTGATCGTCGCATCTGTTCTCGTGGGGATCGCGTTGCTGACGACGGGCGTTGTGGTCGGGTTGCTCTCGGGCGGGCCGCCATTCAAGCGGGCGCTACGCCAACTTGCGATCGGCTACGGCGCTGCCGGCGCGACGTATCTGCTCGGCATGTTGTTCGGGACTTCGCTCTGAGCGTCGGCTTACGCGCGTAGGGCGGGATCGCGGTGAGCCGGATCGATCCGAACCGGAATCTGGCACACCACGGCCTCGGTGTGTTTGCGCAGTGCATGAGCGATCTCATCGGTCCGTTGGCTCGGGAGGAACCGGTGCCATCTGGTCGCCGGGTCGATGGTGGCGACGACAACAAAGGTCTCTCGGTGGGGGAAGTGTGTGCGGATGTATCGGGCGAGGGTGTTCCCCACGGAATTCTCGGTGTCCTCGATGACGATCAAACGCGAATTCGGATGTCGGGCTTGCCATCGGCGTGTGAAGTCCGTCGTCGATTCGTGGGCCAGGCAGACTCGAATTGCGATGGGCTGTGACGACATCGCCGTTGCCGCGGCCATCGCGCGGGTGGAGAGCGACGTAATTTCGGACACCGGTACTAGGACCGCTGGTTTGTATCCGATGGACAGAGAATCGTTCTCACCCTGAACGGTTAACCGCGTACCGATATGTGTGTACGCACCGCGGATGCGTTCCATGCCGAGGACGAGCGCAGGGAGCGCGAGAGCGATCAGCCAGGCGCCCTCGGTGAACTTCATGGCGGTAGTCACCACTGCTGCGATCGAAGTCAACGCAGCCCCGAAACCGTTGAGCGCCAATCGCCACTTCCAGCCCGGTGTCCGTTCGGCGAGCCAGTGGCGCACCATGCCGAACTGCGCGAGCGTGAATCCGATGAACACACCGATGGCGAACAGCGGCACCAAGGTGTTCATGTTTCCGCCGGATCCGATGAGCAGGAGAGCACCGACGCCTCCGAGCGACAAGACGCCGTACGTGAAGACGTCGCGCGTCGACTTCCGGCTGAAGCGGTGCGGGAGCACGTTGTCGTCGGCGAGGATTCGCATCAGATTGGGGAGTCCGCCGTACGAGGTATTCGCGGCCAACGCCAACAGAATCACAGTGGAGAATTGGACGACGTAGTAGCCCACACCATTTCCGAGGGCAGCGGAAGTGAGTTGCGACAGGACCGTTGTTCCAGGGACTGGGGCCAGTGAGAACTTCTCGATCAACACGGCAAGGCCGATCAACATGGTGCCCAAAAGGATTCCCAGAGCTACTTCGGCGCGCTGAGCGCTACGCACGCGAGGCTTCTTGAAACTGGGTACGGCATTGGCGATGGCTTCGACACCGGTCAATGCGGCGCAACCACTCGAAAATGCCTTGAGCAGAAGGAGAATGCCGATCGTGTGTGCATTGTCGACGATAAAGGGAGCCGTTGCGGCGGCAGGGTTTTCCCGAAGCAGTCCGGCACCGATCACCGTGAAGATGCTGACGACAAAGATCACGGTGGGCAACATGAATACCCGCGCGGAATCTGCGATACCCCGCAGATTCAGTGCCGTGATGCCGCCGAGTATCGCCAGTGCGATCCAGACCGTGTGGGGGAGAAGTGCGGGGAAGGCGGAGGTCAGAGCCGCGACACCGGCTGCGATCGATACCGCGACGTTGAGGGTGTAGTCGACGATCAACGACGCGGCGGCGGTCAAACTTGCCCGCGGGCTCAGATGCTTCTTTGCGACGGCGTAGGCGCCACCGCCTTCGGGAAATGCGGCGATCACTTGGCGGTACGACGCCACCAGGACCACAAGCAGCACTGCGATGGCGATTGTCACCGGCACGGTGAACCCGATCCCTGCGCCGCCGGCGAGGGCCAACACCAACACGATGGCTTCTGGCCCGTACGACACCGAGGCCATCGCGTCGAGCGAAAGCCCTGCCAGTCCGGTTGCGACGGAGAGCTTCTGATTCTCTGGCCCACGGGCCGGGCGGGTCGTCGACGATATGACTCCACGGTGTCCGAGTATCACTGCATGTCTCACCGAGTCAGTATCGTCATTTCCCGTAGCTCTGAGACTGATCTTGACGATGCTTTGACGCGATGGCCCGCAAATCTGTACGGGTTCACAACGGGGGTTCGAGTCGCGGGAAGCCTTGTGACAGCTGATCAATCCAGCGAGCGCGCTTGGCGAGAATATCGCGGTTCCGAGACTCCGATTGGGCGGCGACGTGCGAAAGTAGGTCGCGAAGTCGGCCCAGAACGAGTGGCGAGTTCGATGCCGAGGCTATGACGTCGTCCAGTCCGGTTCTGACGAAGCTCGTGAAGTCGGGCAGTGGAATCACCACACGCAGATCACCACGCTCGTCGACGGCCCGGATCGAATCTGCGCGTACGGAGGCCACCAGAGAGAGGAGGTCCTCGATCTCGTCCAGAGCCTGCACGGCCGTCGCAGGATCGTTGATAGCGGGTGAGAGCGCTCTGAGCGCGATGTCAGCCAACAACCGAATCGCGAGTAGGGGGTCCTGGGTGAAGGTCCGCTCACTCCCACTGACCAAGGCGTCAAGGATCGTGTTGGCGGGCATGGGTCCGCCGTAGACGTCGGCGAGCGGCAATCCGTCTCGCAGCGTGCTACCCGGCGACACTCGGAGGACCACCATGGATCGGCAGTTCCGAGCGTTCTGCAGCAGATCTTCGACGAGGATCTGCTGCAGAACGGCCGGCGGTCGATGCCACTCGATTGTCGTGATCACCGGAAGTGTTGGTAGAGGAAGCAACTCCAGATCAGTGGTGGGGTACACGGCGGCGAAGACTGCTCGGCCACGACTCGAGATCGTGGTCAGTACAGGAGCCAACTGGATGGCCGAGAATGCGCGCAGCTGGAGCAGCCTGATCAGCGTCAGCGTCGCCAAGAGCGCCAGCACTGCGAGGCTGGGCACGATCACCGACACGTCCGTTTCGTTGCTGATGGCGAGCGCCGCCGTGATGTCGAAAACCGACTGGCCTATCGCGAAGGCAAACGTCCGCCACACGATGGGGTCGTCGCGGAACAACAACAAGCGAGGAGTGAAGGTGGTCGCGGCCCACTGGACGACGAGGAACAGCAGCGAGAAGATCACTGCCACTACACCCAGTAACCCCAGTCCGAGGGCAACGAGCATCTCGCTGACCTGACGGGCGGGAATCATCGGGCCGCTCCGGACATACGGCATCCCCAGTCCGGCAGCCAGTCCCACGACGACGCACAGGATCTGGGTCAGGCCTGCACGTACACGGCGCCGGGGGACGAGGAAGGCATGCCCGATCGGGGTGGGAGCGAAACGTCCGGGCTGATCCACACTTCAAGCCTCCACGCTGCGGCAATGGTGCGCCTTCACCCGAAACGGATGATGTCGACGTCGTCGTGATCCTGAAACGCTTGAAAGAGCCATGTGAGAGACAGAAGGCGAGACGTCATGACGGATCCGACAGACCAGAGCCGCGCCGTACTACCGATTCCGGATCGACAACATCTTGGTCTGGTGACGTACGACGCGAAGGATCCGGACACCGAGTTTCCGCCGATCACTCCGCTACTACCGCCGGCCGGCGCACCCAATGTTCTGGTGGTCCTGTTGGACGACGTGGGATATGGCGCGAGCAGTGCCTTCGGAGGACCAGCGGACACACCGACTGCTGAGCGATTGCAAAGTAATGGGCTCACGTACACGCGGTTTCACACGACGGCACTGTGTGCTCCGACCCGCGCCGCTCTTCTGAGCGGGCGCAACCATCATTCGGTCGGCATGGGATCGATCACCGAAACCGCTACCTCGGCTCCTGGTCTTTCCGGCCTGCGGCCGAATACCAAAGCCGCACTGCCGATGACGTTGAAACTCAACGGATACTCGACGGCGCAGTTCGGCAAGTGTCACGAGGTTCCGCCGTGGCAAACATCCCCGGTGGGACCGTTCACATCGTGGCCGACGGGAGAAGGCGGGTTCGAGCACTTCTACGGATTCATCGGCGGGGAGAACAACCAGTATTACCCGGCTCTGTACGAGGGCGTCGCGCCTGTCGAGCCGGACAAGACACCGGAGGAGGGTTATCACCTCACCGAAGACCTTGCCGATCACGCGATCGACTGGGTTCGCATGCAGAAGTCCTTGGCTCCGGACAAGCCGTTCTTCGTCTATTTCGCTCCCGGCGCTACCCATGCGCCGCAACATGTTCCGAAGGAGTGGGCCGACAAGTACGAGGGGCGGTTCGCAGGAGGTTGGGATGCTCAACGCGAGTCGATTCTCGAGCAGCAGAAGCAGCGGGGAGTCGTTCCCGCGGATGCGGTTCTCACCCCGCGCCCTGAGGCCATTCCGGCGTGGGAGGACATGAGTGAGGAATTGAAGCCTGTCCTCGAACGCCAAATGGAAGTCTATGCAGGATTTCTCGAACACACCGACTTTCATGTCGGCCGGCTTGTCGATGCGATCGAAGAACTCGGGGCTCTCGACAACACCCTCGTGTACTACATCATCGGCGACAACGGAGCATCCGCAGAGGGGACTATCAACGGGGCCTTCAACGAGATGGCCAACTTCAACGGACTCGCCGCCATCGAGACGCCGGAGTTCATGGCGGAAGTGAAAGACAAGTTCGGCACCAAGGACGCGTACAACCACTATTCCGTGGGGTGGGCGTGGGCAATGTGTACGCCGTATCAGTGGACGAAACAGGTTGCGTCACACTGGGGTGGCACCCGTAACGGGACGATCGTGCACTGGCCTGCAGGGATTCGGACCAAGGGGGAGACGCGGTCGCAGTTCACCCACGTCATCGACGTTGCACCGACGATCCTCGAAGCCGCGAAACTACCGGAACCGACTTTTGTCAACGGCGTCCAGCAATCGCCCGTCGAGGGGACCAGCATGGTCTACACCTTCGACGACGCCGAAGCCCCGGAACGCCACGATCTGCAGTACTTCGAGATGGCCGGCAATCGCGGTATCTATTACAAGGGTTGGAGTGCGGTCACCAGGCACAGCACTCCGTGGCTGTTCGCGGAGGTACTCCCCGCTCTCGACGACGACGTCTGGGAACTTTACGACGGGTCACAGGATTGGACGCAGTCCAAAGATTTGGCGGCCCAGATGCCGGAGAAACTCGCTGCACTGCAACGTTTGTGGTTGATCGAAGCGGTCAAGTACAACGTGCTCCCCATCGACGACCGAAGATTCGAGCGGTTCAACCCTCACATCGCGGGGCGCCCGCAGTTGGTGTCGGGGAACAGACAGGTTCTGTTTCCCGGAATGAAGCGACTGAGCGAGCACAGCGTGCTGAGCATCAAGAACCGATCGTTCAGTGTGACAGCAGCTGTCGACGTCGCGGATGGCATCACAGCAAACGGTGTGATGATCGCGCAGGGAGGCAGGTTCGGGGGCTGGGCACTCTACGCGCGGGAAGGTCGCGCCAAATTCGTCTACAACTTACTGGGCATGACCGAGTTCGTCATCGGCTCTGACGAAGACATTCCGGCAGGATCCCACCAGATCAGGGCTGAGTTCGCCTACGACGGAGGTGGTCTCGCGAGAGGTGGCGGGGTCACGATCTATCACGACGGTCGCGAAGTGGGCTCGGGTCGCGTCGAGCAGACTCAACCGATGGTGTTCTCCGCGGACGAGACCACCGATATCGGTGACGACTACGGCATGCCTGTCAGTGTTGATTACAGTGGCGCAACCACATTCAACTGCCGTATCGACGTCGTGCAGATCGATGTCGGTGACGACGACCATACCCACCTGATCGATCCGGAGGAGGTGGCGCGAGTGGCGGTGTCCAGACAGTGATTTCACCGACAACAGCAGTCGCCATCTCCTGAGGGAGGGTCGCAATGCCGACCGTCATCCGAACTGTTCACGATCTGGTCCGCCACGCGCGCGGGCCGACGCACCATCACCACCATCAATCCGTGCACGAGGCGCGGCGAATGCGTGCCCACCACATTCTGGTCACGCATTCGCTCGCCTGATTTGGGGGCTACAGGTCGCGCGCCAATGCTCGTCCGGCTGCGCGGCCCGAGAAGATGCAGCCGCCGAGGAAGGTCCCCTCGAGTGCGCTGTAACCGTGGACTCCGCCGCCGCCGAAGCCCGCGACTTCACCGGCTGCGTACAGGCCGTCGAAGACACTGCCGTCGGCCTTGATGACCTGCGAATCCAGGTTGGTTTCCAAGCCGCCGAGAGTCTTGCGTGTGAGCAGGTGCAACCGGACCGCGATCAGTGGGCCGTTCTTGGGGTCCAGGATCTTGTGCGGTGCAACGACGCGCACGATCTTGTCTGCCAACAGATTACGGGCACCGTGGATGGCGGTGACCTGGAAGTCCTTGCTGTACTTGTTGTCGACTTCGCGGTCGCGGGCGATCATCTCGCGCTCGATGTCCTCGTAGTCGAGGAGCGGTTCGTCAGTGAGGGCGTTCATGCCGTCGACCAGATCACGAAGGTTGTTGCGCACAACGAAGTCGGCGCCCTTCTGCTTGAACGCCTCGACCGGTCCCGGCGCGCCCTTCTTGATTCGTTCGAGGAGGAGCTTGAAGTCGCGGTTGGTGAAGTCCGGGTTCTGTTCCGATCCCGAGAGTGCGAACTCCTTCTCGATGATCTTCTGGTCGAGGATGAACCACGTGTACTCGTGGCCGCTGTCCAGGATGTACTTGAAGGTTCCCATCGTGTCGAAGCCCGGGAAGTTGGGGACCGGCAGACGCTTGCCGGTGGCGTCGAACCACATCGAGGACGGTCCGGGAATGATTCGGATTCCGTGGTTCGGCCAGATGGGATTCCAGTTCTGGATGCCTTCGGTGTAGTGCCACATGCGGTCGCGGTTGACGATGTTTCCGCCCGCGGATTCGGTGATTTCAAGCATGCGCCCGTCGACGTGCGCCGGTACTCCCGTCAGCATGTGCTTGGGTGCCTTGCCGAGTCGCTCGGGCCAGTTCTTCTTCACCAGTTCGTAGTTGCCGCCGATTCCACCGGAGGTGACCACGACGGCCTGTGCGGCGAACTCGAATTCGCCGATGGGGGTGCGCGAGCTCTTCACGCCGCGCAGATCACTGGAAGGTTCGAGGACGGTTCCGCGTACACCAGTGACCGCACCATCGGTGACGACGAGTTGATCGACTTGGTGGCGGTGCTTGAACGTGACCAGTCCACGCTTCTGAGCGGCGATCACTTTGGTCAGAAAGACATCGACGACGCCAGGTCCGGTGCCCCAGGTGAGGTGGAAGCGCGGTACCGAATTGCCGTGTCCAAGAGCCATTCCGCGGCCACGTTCGGCCCAGCCGACATTCGGCATCAGGCGAAGCCCCAGATCGTGCAGGTACTGACGCTTGTCGCCGGCCGCGAACTCGACGTACGCCTTGGCCCACTGGCGAGGCCAGTGATCTTCGCGCTCACGGTCGAATCCCGCTGTGCCCATCCAGTCCTGCATCGCCAACTCGAGGGAGTCCTTGATGCCGAGTCGGCGTTGTTCGGGGCTGTTCACGAGGAAGAGTCCGCCGAGAGACCAAAATGCCTGCGCGCCGAGGTTGGCAGCGTTCTCCTGTTCCACGACAAGGACTTTGCGGCCCGCGCGCGTCAGTTCGTAGGTGGCGACCAGTCCCGCCAGCCCTGCCCCGACAACGATGACGTCAGCTTGTTCGCTCACGACAACTCCTCTTCCGATTGGTTGTTCTGGATTATTTCGCTGTAGGACAGCAGAATTCGAGTGAAGATATCGCGGCGCAGTGCAAAGGCGGCGTTGGTGTCGGTATCGACGAGGCACTGCACGCTGGTGCCGTCGTGCACTGCAACCAATGCCCGTCCCAACGCCGTCGGGTCGCCGACGATTGTTCGCCCGACGTCGCTGAGTGCGGACTCCACGATGGGCAACAGGGTGCGAAGGATCGCGTCTTCACGGTCGGCAAGGGCTTTGCGAAGTGCCGGGTTGCGGAGCGCGTGGGCTGTGAATTCCGCGTTGATCCGGTACCACTGCGGGTCGACCGGAACCACCGCCACGATCCGGGCGACAGCGGCATGGATGTCGACGGTGTTACCGGCGGTGATCGACTCCGTCGCCAACCGCAGATCGGCGAGCATTGCTGCGGATCGCTGCTCCCACATCGCGAAGAACAATTCGTCGAGTGAATCGAAGTTGGAGTAGAACGCGCCTCGGGAGTATCCGGCGCGTTCGCAGATCTGCTCGACCGTGGCGTGCCCGAACCCGGCTTCGGAGAAGACATCTGCAGCCGCGTCGAGCAGGCGCTGCCGGGTCTGACCACGGCGTTTGGTGACACGCTTGGCCGGCGAGTTGTCCGTTCCAGTCGTCATCGGCGCCTCCGTCAGGGTGGGACCCCAAACGATACACCGATGTATCCGATGCGTAGGCGTATCTCGATCTGTTCTTCTTCGCAGGTATTTCTATGGGTATCTAGTAAATGTCCAAGAGAAGTGAATATTCAGGTGTGATCGCTACAGATGCAGATCACGCTTCCTGATCGCCGCAGTGGCGACGACGCTGATCGCCGAGGTGGCCACCAGATATCCGCATGCCAGCCAGGGCGGACCGCCACTGGCGCCGATCAGTGCCGTCAGAATCAGAGGTGTGACGCCGGAGGCGTAGATACCCGAGAACTGGTAAACGACCGACAACCCGGTGTACCGGATTTCTGTGGGGTAGAGGCTCGCATACAGCGTTCCCTGGGCGCCGTAGAACAAGGCATGAATCACTCCGAAGACCACGACCATCGCGACTCCGAAGAGCAGGAGATTCTCGGTACCGAACAGTGCGAAGGCGGGGAAGATCGCGAGGCCGTACGCGGCGATGCCCACGATGTAGACCCGTTGCGGGCCGAACCGATCAGCGAGTGAACCGGAAAACGGCAGCAAGATCGCCATCACTACTGCGGCCACGGTGACCACAAGAAGTACCGGAACCTTTTCGAAATGCAGAGTCTTGGTTGCATACGTGATTGCAAAGACGCCCCAGGTGTTGAACGCGGCGCCCTCGCCCCAGCGAGACAGCATGCCCAGTAAGGTGTTTCGCGCGACTCTTCCTTGAAAGACTTCCCTGAGCGGGGCGGATGAGCGCTGTTCGAGGTCGCGAACGGCCTGAAATGCCGGCGTCTCGTCGACCTTCAAACGGACCACCAACCCCACGATCACGAGTACCAAGCTCAGAACAAAGGCTATGCGCCAGCCGAAACGGAGAAACTGTTCGTCGTCGAAGACCGTTTGAAGTAGTGCGAACATTCCTGTGCCCAAAGCCAAGCCGAGAGCCAGTCCGATCTGCGGGATGCTGCCGAACAGCCCGCGCTTCTTCTCCGGACTGTGTTCGACCGCCAGAAGAACGGCTCCGGCCCACTCACCACCGAGAGCAAATCCCTGCAGGATACGAAGCAGCAGAAGCAGAATCGGTGCAACGACCCCGATTTGAGCTGCGGTCGGAAGGACACCCATGAGCGCCGTCGCGATACCCATGATGAACATCGTGAGGGCAAGCGTTTTCTTGCGCCCGATGCGATCGCCGATGTGACCGAACACCACTCCGCCGATGGGGCGAACGAGAAAGCCGACCGCGAAGGTCGCAAAAGAAAGCATGGTCCCGACAAAGGAACTCTGGTTGGGGAAGAACAGTTGGTTGAAGACGAGGCTCGCGGCCGTCGCATAGAGGAAGAAGTCGTACCACTCGACCGTCGTGCCGAGCAGGCTCGCGGCGACGACGGTTCTCAGTCTGGATCGCCGCTCGTCGTCGGTCTCGTTCGAGAACGGTGAATTGTGCTCGACTTCGGCAAACGTGGTCATCGGAGCCCCCGGGTCGCGGTGCAAATTCACGAAGGTATCGCCGGAGCCGAAAGTGGGCACCCGTAGCGATCAGGGTGATTTCAACCCTGTTCTTCGAGGTGGACTGTGGTTGTAATGACAGAAGAGTTCTGCCTGTTCGTCGACGAAAGGAATCACCGTGTCACTGCGCTTCCACTGGTTCTTGCCTACTTACGGTGATTCCCGGAATCTGATGGCGGGTGGGCACGGCAGCTCGATGTCCGGTGATCGTCCGGCGACGCTGAAATACCTCAATCAGATCGGCGCGGCCGCCGAGACGAACGGCTTCGAGGCCGTCCTCACGCCGACCGGCGCGTGGTGCGAAGACGCATGGCTGACGACAGCGATGATGCTCGAGACCACCGAGACGCTCAAGTTTCTGGTTGCTCTGCGACCGGGATTGCTCAGCCCGACGCTGGCCGCCCAGATGGCCGCAACCTTCCAATGGCAGTCGGGCGGTCGTCTGCTGCTCAACGTCGTGACCGGCGGGGAGGACCACGAGCAGCGCACGTTCGGTGACTTCCTCGACAAGAACCAACGGTACGCACGATGCGGCGAGTTCCTCGACGTGATCCGCCAGTTGTGGTCCGGTAACGGTCCGGTTGATTTCTCCGGCGAGTACGTCAACGTGGAAAAGGCTACGCTGCAGCGTATTCCGGATCCGGTACCGCCCATCTTCTTCGGCGGATCGTCGCCGGCGGCCGGAACCGTCGCATCGCGTTACGCGGATACGTATCTCACGTGGGGTGAGACGCCGTCCGCTGTTGCCGCCAAGATCGCCTGGATCCGCGACCTCGCGGAAGTCCAAGGTCGTCACCTCGACTACGGAATCCGTCTGCATGTCATCAGCCGGGACACCTCGGAACAGGCATGGGCAGAAGCGGATCGGCTGCTCAGTGCGCTCGATCCGGCGACCGTCGAGCAGGCTCAGGCGAGTCTTGCGCGATCCGGCTCCGAAGGTCAGCGTCGAATGCTCGAATTGCACGGCGGCGGTTCGGCTTACAAGGAGGGTGTCGGAGCGAGGTCGCTGGAGATTGCGCCGAACCTGTGGACCGGCGTCGGATTGGTGCGAGGGGGTGCAGGCACCGCATTGGTAGGTTCGCACCAAGAAGTGGCTGATCGGATTGCCGAGTACGCGGCGATCGGCCTGGATCACTTTGTATTGTCGGGCTATCCCCATCTCGAAGAGGCGTATCAGTTCGGTGAGGGTGTGCGTCCGATCCTCGAAAAGCGTGGATTGGTAGCACCGCACGGTTCGGTCGGCGGACCGGTGCGGACGCCCTTCGTCTCCAGTGGGAACTGAGTCGAAAGCAAGCTCTTCGAGAAGGGGACGTTTGTCCCGATCTTTCGGGCACGGCCTCCCTCCGGGACTATTCACGCAATTCGGTCAGTAGATCCGTTCTAGGCTGCGCACTGTTGCCGAACTCAAGGCGCAGTACGAAAGGATCCTCGATGAAGCTGGGCACGAGTGGAGTACGTCGCGTCGTGGGAACCGTGGCAGTCGCCGCTGCAACCGCGGCAGGCGTCGCGATGGTCAATCCTGCAACTGCGTCGGCCGAGGTGGTCCCGCCGGTCGTCTCGTACAAGGTGACCGGAAACGATCTGGCACTGACGATCACGAACAACAACACGGGCATTGCCCCGTTGTGCCAGGCGTTTGTCGTCAACGCCGCGGATTCTGCTGCTGTGCTTGATGATCCGCTCAAGCTGCTCGATCCGAACCTTGTGGTGTACCCCAAGATCACCGACCCGTCCTCACTGTTCGCCGTCGGTAAGGGGCAGACGGTCACCAACACCGTGACCGATGTTCCGGACGGAACCTACGCCGTGCTCGGTGCCTGCTCCGATCTTCTCGATCTGGAGACGTTGGGTAAGCCTGTTCCTGGCGTGCCGAGCCTCGTTGTCATCGGTGGACCGTTCAGCGGCATCAATACCGGAAGCCTGAGCGACCTGTTCGGCAGCGGCAGCCTCGAAGGACTTTTCGGGTAGCTCACCGTCTGTCTCCCCAATTTTCCGACTGAGCGGTCTATTCTTCAGGCATCTGGTGATCTGACCGACTTGCCTGGAGGTTCGGAAATGCGAAGTCGTGGATTCAAACGCGTTCTCGGAAGCATTGTCGCGGCGTCGGCCGCCGTCGTGGGACTTGTTGTCATGACTCCGGCGACGGCGTCCGCAGCACCGGCGATTCTCCCGCCTCCGATGTCGGTGAGCGCAGCGGACAATGCGATCACCTTCACCATCACCAACCCGAACCCGCGGTTCAGCTTCATCAACTGCACAGTGGCGATCCTCAACGCCAGAGATGTCCCCGACGTGATTCGTGATCCGGCAAAGCTGCTCCAGCCCGGCGTGTTGGTGTATCCGACCGTCAGCAACATCCTCGATCTGTTTGCTGTTTCGCCTGGGCAGACGATCACGCGGACCGTCGGCAATCTGCCGGCCGGGGTGTACGCCGTTGCGGGAGCGTGCGTTCGACTGCTCGATCCGACCAACCCCACTATCGCGATTCCGCAGGCCGTTGTGGTCGGCGGCTGGTTCGAGGGCGCCGGAACCGGAAGTCTCTCAGGTTCTTTGGAGGACCTGGGATATATCACGGTCCAGGACTTGATCGACGCGTGGAATCGAATCAGCTCGGGAAGCAGCGGCGGCAGCTTCCAGTTCGACTACCAAGGTGGCTCGGATTTCGAGGTAGTGGGTCCCACGTCGTAGTCGGTCCGGCTCACTTGCGCGCGCGGTGGCGTCGCACCGCGTCGCGATTCGCACACGTGGGGGAGCAGTACCGCTGATTGCCGTTGCGTGAGGTGTCCGCATAGATGTTGGTGCACTCGTCCAGGGTGCACCGACCTAATCTGTGCATTCCGCGGCCGACGAGGTGCAGCGCCGTGCCTACCGAGAAGAGGGCCTTGAGGACCTCGGCGAGCGACTGTTGCGGATCGCGGTAGTGCAGATGCCACCCGTCGTTTGCATGGTTGGTCATGCGCGGATACGCCGACGCTTGCTCAAGCATGACGTTCACCAACTCGGCGCGGGCTGCCTCCTCCGTGACGTCGACGATTTTCGACCACTCGATCAGAAGGTCGAGGGTCTCGTCGAGGTCCTTCTCGGCGATGGGGAAATCGAGAATGATGCCTGCATCGACGCAGCGTTCGACGAGTTCGGCCAAGGTCTCGGGATTTCGATTGGCCAGGTCGGCGGCCAGCGTCACCGCATATTCGCCGTAAGGGTTGAGATGCACAATGCCATTACATCATGCTCGTCGTATGAAGAAAACAGATTTCGCGCCGATAAGTTGCATCCACCGCTGGGAGATCGAATCTCGGCATCGGACCAGCGAGGGGACGGTCACCTACCTGCGCTGCCATTGCGGGTCGTGGCAGACCTTGCTCGCCGAATGGGTGTCGGGCGGTGCGGGCTCGGCCGTCGCTGCGCCGATCAAGGTCAGGTCCAGGTAATGGTCAGCTAATCGCTCCGTTTTGCCTCGGGTGACATGGAACGTGTTCTAGATTCAGGGTTGTATGCCTCGGTATCGCGGCGCAGACTCTGAAAGGGAAGACGATGCAGTTCAACCTCGCTGATGTATTCGAAACCGTCGCCAGCTCGGTGCCTGATCGCGTCGCCTTGACTTACGAGGGAGAGAACTTCTCCTACGCTGAGCTGGACGCGGAAGCCAACCGAACGGCCAACCTGCTCGCGCAAGCCGGCATCTCGCGCGGCGATCATGTAGCCCTGTTCCTGAAGAACAGCGTCGAACATGTCACGTCGATCCTCGGGTTGATCAAGATCCGTGCGGTCCCGATCAATGTGAACTACCGGTACACGCCCGCCGAGCTGGAGTACATCTTCACCAACTCCGACTCGGTCGCAGTGGTCGTGGAACTCCCCGAGCATCAGCGTGTCCTTGCTTCCCTTTTCGGTGCATGCCCGAAGGTGAAGACGGTGATCGTGATCGGCGAGGTCGAGGCCGAACTGGTCGCTGCCGCGAAAGCGCATGAAGTGTCGGTGGTTTCCTTCGACGACGCTCGCGAGATGTCACCGGTAGGGGAGTTCGATTCTCGTTCGGGCGACGACGTGTACCTGCTCTACACCGGCGGGACGACCGGATACCCGAAGGGTGTCATGTGGCGTCACGACGACTTCTTCCGTAAGCCGCTCTCCGGCGGAAATCCGTACGGCGAGGAAGCTCGACAGGACCTCGCCGAGATAGCCAGCGCTGCAAAGGAATTTCCGGAACTCTCGTTCCTCATTGCCGCCCCCCTCATGCACGGCGCAGCGTTGTATTCGCTGTTCACCTTCCTCACCCTCGGTGCCCGCGTGGTTCTACGACGAGAATTCGTTGCGGAGAAGGTCGTCGAAGCGATCGAGAAGGATTCGGTACAGGTGATCCTGATCGTCGGTGACGGCATGGGACTGCCGTTGGTCGACGAGATGGAACGACGCAAAGACGAGGTCGATTTCAGCAGTCTCTTCTCGATCACGTCAGGTGGTGCGATCTGGTCCACCAGCGTTCGAGACCGCATGCTGGCGGTGAAGCCGGACCTGCTGTTGCGGGACAACTTCGGAGCCTCGGAGTCCGGTAATGACGGCGCCTTCTCCATCGATGAGGCGGGAAATCTGCGAATGCCGCCCTCGCCGAACATGATCCTGGTCGACGAGCGGCTCGAAGAGATCCCCGCCGGCTCCGACGACGTGGGCTACATCGCGCGTATCGGAAACGTCCCGCTCGGGTACTACAAGGACGAAGAGAAGACCGCCCGCACGTTCCCGACCCGCGTTGACGGCACCCGTCTTTCGGTGCTCGGCGACATGGGCAAGGTCGAAGCGGACGGCACGATTGTCTTCCTGGGCCGCGGCTCACAGTGCATTAACACCGGCGGCGAGAAGGTTTTCGCCGAAGAGGTCGAGGCTGCCCTTCACGCGCATCCGGCGATCTCCGACGCGCTTGTCGTCCCCGCACCCGACGCGCGCATGGGGCAGCAGGTTGCCGCGGTGATCGCGACCTATCCCGAGTCCGACGAGCTGACTCTCGAAGCGGTTCAGGAACATTGCCGTAAGACGTTGGCCGGTTACAAGGTGCCGCGCACGATCGTGCTGGTCGATGAAGTCAAGAGGACCCCGGCCGGTAAGGCGGACTACCGCTGGGCGACGACACTGGCGTCGTCCTAGCAGTGTGGAGTGGGTGGCGACAACCTTTCACACGGATTTCACCACGACATAAGAGACATACCGGAAAGATGGCGCAGAGTAAGTCGTTCGCGCCTTGCGTCGTCACTCCACGAAAGGGTCTCAGCTCATGCTCATCATCGGAATACTTCTGTTCGGAATCGTCATCGGAGCGGGAGCCCAGTTGATTCTGGGACAAAGGGCCGCACGAGTGGATTGGACCTTCGCGTTCATCGCGGGAATCGGTGGTTCGCTGGTGGGCGGACTGCTTGTGAGTTTGATTGCGGGCGACGGATTATCATTGCGCCCGAGCGGCATCCTCGGGTCCCTTGCCGGCGCTGTCATCATCACCGCGGGGTGGCAGTGGTACCGCGGGAGGAACGCAACTACAACTACGCGTCCGTCTGATCGCTGATTTCCACAGTTCCGTCAGGGGACGGAGAGCGTCGACATATGACCGAACTACTCGATGAAGTCCTCACCGCACATGGCGGAGTCGAACGTTGGCAGTCTGTTTCAGCGATCACGGCACGGGGACGTTTGGGCGGTCTGCTGCCTCAGCGCTTCCCCGGCAACAAGCTGGCGAAGTTCACGGTCGAGGTTGAAGTCGCCGAGCAACGCACTGTCCTCCAAGACTTTCCGCGTGTCGGCGAGTGCGCTGTGTTCGACAAGGGCGTCGTGCGGATCGAAACTCGTGACGGCGAAGAACTCGGGAGGCGAACCGACCCACGTCCAGAGTTTTTCGGGTTGAGTGGAGTCCGGCGCAACCTCCACTGGGACGCGCTCGACACCGCTTACTTTGCCGGCTACGCCTTTTGGAACTATCTGAACGCACCGCTGCTGCTCGCCCGCGACGACATCACTGTCGCCGAAGCCGAACCTTGGCAGGAATCCGGGCAGCAATGGCGACGACTACAAGCAACATTTGCGCCAGAAATCGACACCCATTGCCGGCAGCAGACCTTCTATGTCGACAACGGTGGCCTCATCCGCCGTCACGACTTCGTCGCCGAACCGGTAGGCAGCTGGGCGAAAGCTGCTCTCTACTGTGACCATCACCGTCAGTTCGACGGTCTCACCTTTCCCACTCGACGGCGCGTTCTCCCGCGGGGCCCAGGCAGTCGCGTTCTCTCGCGGCCGACCCTCCTGGCGCTCGACTTCGACGACATCGAGATCAAGCGATGAACATCAGTTACTGGTTACCGGTTGTCGAGTGTGAACAAACGGAACACGGTCCGCATGCACAGAACGACGCCGACGAAGCCCAGTACCGCACTCGCGAGTGCATAGCCCGACAGCTGAGGTGTGAGTTGTGGTCCGCCAGGTACGAACAGAAGGATCGCCGCGACAATCAGCGCGGTCACCCCCGCCGCCATACCCAGGGCGTTGTTCGCCGACCGTCGTAGCCATCGCCTGTCGTCGGGGTGTGCGACCGAGCGAGTGCGAAGTGTGAAGCTTCCCGACGCGATCGAGGTCGCGATCTGATCGAGCTGACCAGGCAGGCGCCTGACCACCGCGGTTGTGACCGCCGTCGTCGACAGGATTGCCTGCGCGGCTGCAGTCGGGCTGGCGACATGGGTCAACAGTCGGGGTACTTCGGCCCGTACAGCAGCGACGAGGTCGATCTGCGGATCCAGGAGCCGCAGGGCGCGCTCCAAGGACGCGAGCGAACGGAAAGCGGCGGCGACGTCTCCCGGCACTCCGATTCGGTGTTCTCGAAGCACGGTGAACATTCGCGCGAACGATGCCATGGAAACATTGGGTTGGACACTGAGCAGGGTGATCTCTCGGCCCACCTGGTGACGTAGTGCTCCGCGATCAACTTCGGGCGGCACGTCGAATGCCATCAGCATCGCGTCGACGGTCGCCACCGGATCACCCGCGAGGGCAGCGTTGAGGAGCACGGCGAACAAGATCCGTGTCTCGCCGTCCAGAACCCCTACTGCGCCGAAGTCGAGGAGCCCGACCCGGCCGTCATCGAGGATCATGATGTTGCCGGGGTGCAGGTCCGCGTGAAACACGCCGTGGACAAAGATCCCGTCGAGCAACGACGCAAGAAGTTCGTTGGCGATGCTGCTGCGGGTGTCGCGGTCGAGGCCGGTGAGCGCCGACTCACCGTCGGAGAGCGGTGTGCCGTGAAGACGTTCCATCACGAGCACCCGTCCGCTACTGAGGTTGGGGTAGATATGCGGAACGACGATATCCGGGCGGTTCGACATGGTGGAAGCAATCGCGCCGGTATTCGCTGCTTCGGTGCGGTAGTCGAGTTCCTCGAGCGGTGACGTGACGAGGCCCCCGGCGAGTCGGTGAACGCCGATATCGCGTGCCCAGGGAAAACGGGTCTCCGCGCGGGATGACACGCGAAGGAAGATATCGCAATCCACGCTCACTTGTGCGCTCGCCTCGGGGCGTTGAACCTTCACCACAACGTCGACGCCTTCAACGGTGCGCGCGGAATGTACTTGTGCGACAGAGGCGGCGGCGAACGGCTCCACATCGAACCATGCGAACACCGACTCTGGTGCGTCGCCGAGTTCCGATGCCAGTAGCTCCGCAATGCGGACTGGATCAGCCGGTCGTGCCGAACTTTGCAGAGACGAGAGAGTGCGAGCCAACTCAGGTGGTATGAGGTCGTCTCGCGTGCCGAGGATCTGTCCCAGCTTGACGAAAGTGACACCGCACCGGTTGATTACTTCCACCAGCGCGTCCCCGAACTGAGGCGCTGATGGCCCAGCACGGAGAGCGGGCCCGCCTCCCGCTCGCACGACGATGCCCATGATCTGGACGTATCGCTTGGTTCGTCGCCACGATTTGCGGCTGCGCTGCAATGCTTCTGGCGGTCCGGGGATGGACCCTGTTGGAAGGACAACTTCGAGGAAAACCAATGCGGCCAGGCATGCTGCGAACACCCAGAGCGCGACAACTCCGAAGAATATGAGCGCTGTTCCTACGCTCACCAGAAGTTGATCGTCCTGGCTGGCAATTCCTGCAAGCGTTGCGACGTATCCCGACAGTGGAACCCCCACCGAGAGTGCTATCACCGCGACCGCAAGGGTTCGCGGCCATCCGACTCTCGTCCCCAGTGTTCGTCGTATCACGCCCGCCAGTGCTGCTGCAAGAAATGGCGTCGTGACGATCCAGACCATCAAGTCCATTGCGATAGCGTACGGGTTCGCAATCTGCGATACATCCAGGAAAACCCCGAGCCCACCCCGACTGCCGGGTAACAAGCCCGACAGTGCCCAAGCGTCGAACATGCTTGGGCACTTCGGTGTTCATTCGCTCCGATGTCGACTCGTCCTGATCGACTGTCCAAAAGAAGATAGTGACACGGCAGCAATGAAACAATCACAGCGCACGGTGCACTCAACCCTCGACCGCAGTGGAAGATCGTCGAGGCGTTGCACCATCTGCAGCCCTGAAATCGAACCAGGCGGGCGACCGTTGCGGTACACGATCCGGTTTCGCTGGTACCGTCGATGTCATGACTTTGCAGAAAGGCGCGTGAGCGCCCACCTCGGGCGTAGGTTCCTGCGCCCTCGATATGTCTTCTTCGCCGCTGCTCACCTGTGGGTGGTTGACGAGCGTCAACCCGTTGCGGCACTGATTGATCCGCATACAGAATCGTTGGTGGGGTTGGTGGCGTGGACCGATCTTCCTCCCGCACCACCGGGGTCCGGCCCAGTGCAGATCGCGGCGGACGAGTCGGGATTGTGGATACAGAATCACCGCGACGGCCCGTTGGTTCACCTCGGTATCGACGGCATCGATCGGTCCGAATATACCGAAGGGCGCCATCTGGTCGCCGCGGGAAGCGCCGGCGCCTGGTGCATGATGACTACACGTCGGCACGATGACATTGCACCCTCGCCGGACATTCCGCCACGGACGCTGCGGCGCAAACCGGCGCTGCTGGTGAGCAAGCCGGGTGGCGGGATGCGTCATGTCGAAGTAGGTGCCGCAGCGATCATATCGGCCGAGTTCGACGAATCCTCGCTCTATCTCGGTGTCGAACACGATCCGTGGGAACGGGTGCCGCGCGTAGACAGCACCGGAGGAAAGCGGGCCGGGTTCGAGTTGCGTTACAGCTCATCGGTATTGCAGATATCTTTGCATGATCCGGACCCGCTGCGCATCGACCGCGACACCTACCTCTGCGCGGAAGACCGGCAGGTCGCGTGCACCAGCGAGTACGCCGATGTGTCGTACAACGAAAAGCGCCGTCGCAAGCGGGCGTTCGACGGCGACGTGCGCTGGTACTGGGGCAAAGACCCCAGTACGCGAGGCGCCACGATCGTACGGGCCTTGCGGGGTGAGGATCCGTCGCCGGTGACGACCTTGATGCTGTCTGGGATGGATGTCGCACACGGGGTAGCAGGGGTCGGGAGGCTGTGGTTGGTCGCGAGGGCCGCCACCCGTCCTGCCGTCGGCCGGTCGGTACTTTCCACCGGGGTCGATGGCGGGATCCATTCGCTGATCACAGGCCGCATCGACATCACCGATCGGTGCTGGCCTGTCGGGCCCGAGCCACTCGACCATCACAGGTACGTGCAGTACTGCCTGCGCGGTCTCGACCGAATTCGTTTCTCGGACAAAGTTGATCAGGTGAGCGCCAGGTACGTCGGCCACTGGCCGAGCGGCCGGATCCACGTCCGATTCCAGCATCGCGACTACCCAGGACTGTTGTTGACAGCTCGCCTCAATCTGTACGACGAGCAAGGAATCCGACTCGACAATCTCCTGTCTTACGCCTCAGCAGAGTTGAGAGAACAAGCCGACACCCGCGCCTACCCGCCGGCTTCCGAAGCCATCGCGGGAGTCCTGCATGTCTGAGCTGAGCAGCGGAGGCGATCGAGCCGGAAAGCTCACCGAAACGGTCGGTGGGAGACGCGTTGACCTGGGCCGAAGACGCCCGACACCGGAATATGTATTGGAGGCAGTGATGACCGAATGGGTGCAGATGTTGGTGACGATGGCCGACGGCCCCCGGCAACCTATCCACGGGGTCGTGGTCCCGTACCGCAATTCCGACGAACCGTTTCACTATTACTTCGGCAGTTACGGTGAAGAACCTGTGTTTCTTCCCGTTCACCTCCCCGGCGTGCATCTGTATCGGTGGGGACGCCGATCGAGGATCGAGTCAGTCGACGGGCAGGTGATGTTCGTCAGCGACGGCACCACCGCCTGGGACTTCACCGCCGACCCAGACCAACCGCGCCGCACCGAACTCCATCACGTGCACTCGCCCGGCGCGGGCCGATACCTTGCGATCACCCCGCGCGTTGAGCATTGGGTCGGCAACCATCATTCACGCCCGACAGGGCAGGTGACAGAGGTCGAGTTCCTCGGCCGTCGATGCTGGTCGGTGGATCTCGCCCCACGCGAGAGCCGGAATCTGCCGAAGCCGTCGCTGCGGCTTGTCGTCGACGCGGAAACCGGTGCAGTACTTGCCCAACACTCCGGCGATGGTATCGACGGCGCCGCATACACCGACCTCAGAGTGGGTGAGCACCTCGAACTCTCCCTGTTCACCTGGGACGGTCCGGTCACCACCGATGCAGAATCGAGGAGCCTCACCGGTCGCGGCGGGCCACCAGTAACGCCGGCGCAGGAGTCGATGAGCTGGTTTCACGAGGAGATCACCGCCGAACCCATCACGGTGCCCATGCTGACGGACCTGACCCCGCGCTTCGTCCACTCAATCGAACCCGAAACCGGCACATTCGCAGCCGAACTCGGTGAAAAAGCGGGATGGATCGCCCGGAGGCCACGATCGAACCAGCCGTGGAAAGCCAAGACTTACGATTATCAGATCGCCTGGTCTACAGAAGATTTCGACTGGGTCTGCCAGATTCACCACGGAACACTCGACACCGCCGGGATCGAGTCCCTACAGCAGCAACTACACCCCGGCCTATCGGTAGTGGGCACGCCTGAACTGGTATTCGGCGGTTCGAACGGCGACTGAGACTGAGGGCGATAGGCACTCTTCAAGGAGAACGGGCATCTGGCAGCGTCATCGAACATAGCCGGAAACTTGCTGCACTGCCCACCGCGGCGACGAACGCACCTCCGCCGGTCCCGGTGTTCGACAACGATTCGGTGTGGATCGGCCCTGATTCAGTGTGAATTGTGATGGTGCCGAACGGTATACCCTTGATCGCTGCGCGAACGATTGCCGATTCACCATTGGTGGTCAACTTGCAGCCAATCTGCGCGCACTGTTTGTCAGCGGTTGCCGCCAGTGACAGTTCGATTGCGGGTGCCGCATCGGAGCTTTGCAAAGTCTCGACTGCCGTCAAAAATGCCGGGGATAGCGACCCCAGCTTGCTCGAGCCGATCGCCGGGTGGGCGTAAACCCAGCCACTTTTCGACCACTGCGTGTGGCTCTGCCGCCGGTTTCCCTCTCGTTCCCCGATGTTGCCTGACTGGCGAGACAATGAGAGCCTATACGTACTTGGGGGAGTCGGATCCAGGAGTATCGTATGCAGATCCACGCTTTGCTTCCCGCCATGATCCCGCCGGACGATGGCCGTTTCGTCGAACTATCCGATGTCCACGTGCGCGCTTCTGCTGCAATGAGAGTCCTGCGTGATTCGATTCCATGGGACGGATACGCATTGACGGCATGGGATGCGGGTTCAGGAAGTCACAGGCACGTCACGTTGGCGAGCGAAGGCTACACGCGGGAGCTCGACGAACATATGAACGACGCGTTCGTCGACGGGAATCCGGGCTTTCATTTGTTGCATACCCAGGTTCCGCACGCCCTCCGTTGGCTGGACTTGCAGAGGGATTGGCACATCCCGTTCGCGCAGACTCAGTCCGCCGAGGGATTCTTGATTCCCGCTGGGTTCAAGGAGGGCGCGACCATGTGTCTGAGGTTGCCTGGTGGGCGATATACCGGTGCTCTGCACGTGAGTTGGGCGCGCCCCAAAGACGCCAGTAACGAGGCTCTTAGCGTGATCGAGAGGTTCCGTCCTGTACTCGCTGACGTCTGTGATCTCTTCCGGAGCGCTCATGGTGCCGTGCAACGGGCTGGGGTGGCAGCGCACGCCGTCATAGTCACCGATACAGGCGCAATTTCGGAGCTGCCAGGTCATACGGCGGGTCCGGTTCTTGGAGAGTCTGCGCGCAGGTGGTTGGCGTCAGCGATCCGGGATTGGGCTGGCCGACCGGCGCAGTACTTGTGGGCCGAGTCGGATGGTTCGTGCCATCGGATCGAGTTGTCGGCGGGTCCCGGAACGTCCCTCGTGGTCGTTGAACGTCGGATTCCGTGGCCGTTCGGGTTGAGCTGCCGGGAAGTGCAAATTCTTCATTGGGTCACCCGAGGCTGTTCCAATCCCCAGATCGCGAAGAAGCTGTTCATCAGTCCTAGAACCGTTTCGACCCACGTCGAGCATCTTCTCGTCAAACTCGGGAGCCAATCTCGTGTGCAGCTCGCCGCGCTTGCTGTGGAAGCAGGACTGTTGCTCGCGAGCGAGATGTGAGGACCCGGAGTGCGACCGTCGTCAGGGTGACCGCAACGACCAGCGAGTCGGGGGAGTCGGAACGGGCGTAAACCAAAGCCCTACGGTAGCGCCAAAGGCGCTGTGAGGGGAGATGAATCTCCGTTGATGATGCAGCAGCCGCGTCTTTAGTGGCGGATTCTCACCAGTTCAGTTCCGGTTATGAAATTCTCGATGCCCCAGTACATTTCGCCCGTTCGGTTTGTCGTGTCCGCATGCGATGTCCGACCGGAGGTATGCGGAAAATACGTCAACTGACCGATGGTCGAGGAATGTGATTGTTCATACGCTTTTCATCTGGCTATACGCCGCCCAGCCGGCCCTGTTGACGGCCTGCAGAGACGAAAAGAGTATCAATGAAACGCACTGGCTTATTCAGTCGTTCCCCAGCGAGGAACATCGCCTTCGGCGCACTATTCGCGCTGATCAATATGATCGCGCTCTGGCCACCTTTGTACATCGCAATGTCCCACCAGCACGGTCTGGTCATCGGCGTACCGATTTCGGTCTGGTACCTGATACTCGTGTCCGCAGCTGCGATCGCAGCAGTCACCGGTCTCTGGGTCACCGAGTGTCGTCAGGGAGCGGTGGACTGATGATCGTCACTTTTGGCGCCTTAGGCGTCTTCTTCGTCGTCATCGTTGTTGTCCTTCACATCTCCAAGAACCGGCAAAGCGTCGCGACGTTCAGCAACTACGCCGTCGGCGAGCGCTCGTTTTCGAGCTGGTTCGTGTCGATGGCGTACACGAATTCGTGGTGGCCCGGTTCGACTTTTACCGCGGTTTTCGGTCTGACCGTTGCTAGTGGCGTGATCGGGTTGTACTTTCTCGTCTACTCCGTCCTTGGTGTTCTCGCGATGTATTTCATCGCCCGGCCAGTATGGAAGTGGGGTAAGAAGTTCGACCTGCGGACCCAGGCGGATCTACTGGACCTGCGGTACAACAGCCGCGGCCTGAAGTTGATCGGAAGCGCCATCAGTGTCGTCGCCCTCGTGCCCTGGCTCGTTCTCGGGCTCATTGCAATGGGCGCGGTAGTTCAGTGGGCATCGCTGGGTAAACTCTCTGACGCCGACTCCATCCTGATCGGGATTGCAGTATTGGTCGTGCGTCAGTTCTGGACCGTCCAGATGGGTATGAGGGGTCTCATCCTCACCGATATGGTCCAGGGGATTGTTGCCTACATCGGATCGGCCATTTTGTGCCTGGGCCTGTTGTTCTTCTACTTCGGTGGCATCTCGAACATGAGCAAGCTTACCGACGCTCAACTGAGCCTGCCCGGCTTCGGATCCGATGAAGGCGGACTCTACTACTTCGGCATCGTTGCCGCCGGAATCATTGGAAGTCTTTGCTGGCCTATGATATTCACGCGAATCTACACTGCGGCCAGCGTGCGTGAAGTGAAAAAGGGCTCGCTGCAAACAATGGCGATCGGCTTCGTGTTCTGCGTTCTACTCATGTTTGTCGCGCTGTGCGCGGCGCCGATCCCTTTCGCCGCTGCCAATCCAGTATCGTCGTTCTTCGCGATCGCGCAGGACGCCGGTGGTACCTGGTTGTTGGCGATCGCGCTTGTCATAGTTTTCGCGGCGGGAATGGGCTTCGTCGACGGCGTCACCCAAGCGATCGGCACTCAAGTTGCGAACGACATCGTTGCTGTCGTTCACCCACTGCGGGACAAGCAGGAGCTCTACCTCGCCAAGGCTGCGATGGCAGTTACCGCAATAGTTGCCGCGATCATCGCGTACCGCATCTACGATTCACCCAACTTGGCCGGCGTCACGCAGTTGGCGTATCAAGCCATCATCCAACTTGCCGTACCGATCTTCGGCGGACTCATGTGGCGCAAAGGTAACAGGGACGGCGCAATCGCCGGGCTGCTCGTCGGTGCGGTAATCGCTCTGGCGCTGACGGTTCCGTACATGGACCAAGGCGGGGCAGTGCCGTGGCTTGAGGGGTTAGGTTCCGGACTGGTCGGCCTCGTAGCCAATCTTGTCGTCTTCGTCGCGGTCAGCCTCCTTCGAGCCAGTGACCGGGAAGAGTTGGAACGAGTTGATCAGCTCTTCGAGTCGGCCCGAGAGCCGTCCCGCAGCCCAGGCCAGACAACACCCATGCCGAGTGCCGGCCAGGTAGCGCCCGCACCTTTACCGTGACCCGATCTCGGGACTGCCCCACAAAGAAGAGGAATTGAGTTCATGAGCACGTTCGATCAAACCATCACCATCCCCCACCTCGGCGGCTCGGTCATAGGGGCCACGTTCGGGCGACCTTACAACCCCGAATTGCCGACCCTGGTCATGATCAACTCGTACACCACCTCTGCGGAGTTGTACCGCTACCAGTTCGCGGATACTGCGCTGACCGACAGGGCCAACCTACTGGCCCTCGAGCCGTACGGTCATGGCCGAACCCGTTCGACATACAAGCATTTCACCTACTGGGACAGCGCAGTTGCGAACCTGCAGGCTCTTGCGGCACTGGACATTCCGAACGCATTCGTCTTGGGGACTTCGCAAGGGGGGTGGATTGCCACCCGAATGGGCTTGCTGGCACCAGAGGTAGTCAAAGGCCTGATTCCGTTGGGTACCTCGCTGGACGTCGAGAGTCAACGCAGCCGCGACCTCGGGTGCTGGGACGGGCCGGGATTCTGCACCCCCTACATCGAGGCCTTCGGCGAGCCGGTCGACGACGACTGGGTTGTTCCCGATGATTTCGTCGATGCCACCTTCGACGCTGCGCTGGGAGGCTTGAGCCCGGAAGACCGAGTGAGGTGGCTCGAGATCTACCGCACGAACTACTCCGGCGACGCCGGCCGGCACCGACTGCGGCTCGCCACGATCAATCTCCGTGATCGCGACGGGTTGTTCGGGCGATTGGACGAAGTGACGCAGCCGGTTCTGTGGCTCCACGGCACCGCAGACCAGGTTTATTCAGTGGCCAACGCCGAGGACGAAATCAAACTGTTCACCCGTGCGGCCGAAGTCCGCCTCGAGACGATCCCGAACGGGCATCACTTCCTGAGTGCGTCCAAACCCGCTGAAGTCAATGCTGCTGTGATCGATTTCCTCGGTCGGTGGGCATGACCGACACACAGCTCGAGCAAAAGGCAGATTCTATGCAAGACCTATTGTCGGACAGGCGAATTCATGCAAATACGGTCGCAGTGAATGCGATGCTGCAAGCAGACCCCGTCTTGATCGACGTCACCTCGGCGCTCGATGCGCTGCCCGGCATGACCCGCCACACCATCCTCACCTCGGGAGCCCCGCTGCCCTGGCCCGCATACGAAGGAGGCCAGCGCCGAGCGATACTGGGAGCAGCACTCTTCGAGGGGCTCGCGAACTCGGTGGAAGAGGCCGACGCTCTACTGCATGCGGGAGACATCCTCGTCCGGCCGTGCCATGACTACGGGTGCGTAGGCTCGCTGACCGGGGTGACGACGGCGTCGATGCCTGTCCTCGTTGTCGAAGATTCGATGTCGGGTTCGCGCGGACACTGCGTTCTCTACGAGGGAAGTGCCCGCGAACGCCTCACCTACGGGGTATGGAACGAGGCTGTACATCAACAATTGACCTGGATCAAGGACGTGCTCGGCCCAGCCCTCTCAGCGGCACTACGACACAACGGCGGTCTACACACCAGTCCCATCATTCGGCGTGCCCTCGGTATGGGCGATGACTTGCACAGCCGTAATACAGCGGCAACAGCGGTGTTCTTTGAGCAGATCTACGAGTCTGTTCTCGAGGCCAACGGCTTCACCGCAGCAACCCGCGACGTTCTGAACTTCCTCAGCCGGAACGATCTGTTCTTTCTCCATGTCGCGATGGCGACGGGTAAGAGCATCGCGACAACCGCCAGCGATACACCGCACAGCAGCATCGTCACCGCTATGGCGTTGAGCGGGAAGGAGTTCGCGATTCGTACAGCTGGCACCGGCCAGCGATGGTTTCGCGCGCCGATTCCCACGTTGCAGGCGAAATATTTCGACGGGATCACCGCTGAGGATACTGCGTACATGGGCGGGGAGAGCCTGATCACCGAGACGGTGGGGCTCGGCGGCCTTTCAGCGGCGGCAGCCTTTTCGCTCCAGGATTACAGCGGCGGATCAGCGCAGAACATGGTCGAAACGACGGAGGCAATGTACGGCATTACTCACACCGAGCACCCCCAGTGGAAGATTCCGTATCTAGGGTTTCGTGGCGTTCCGTTCGGAATCGACGCGGCACGTGTGGTTTCCACCGCGATCACTCCACGTATCCACATGGGTGCCGCCCTGCGTGAAGGCGGACACGCGGGCGCCGGTCTGCTCATCGCCCCGATCGAACCCTTCCGCGAGGCCATCGCGGCGCTCACCGTGTCGGCGGCATGACGGAGAATCCCCCTTCGGGCGTCCACGTATCCGCGACTGGCGGCTACTTCAGCCGAAGAACCATCACGGACCTGGCTGCGGACCTTCGGGCACGTCGGGTCACGTCAGCGGACTTGATCGGGATTGCCATCGAGGAGGCCGAGCGCTCGCAATCGACAATCAACGCGTTCGTCACCATCGACGTGGCCGGAGCTCGTGCAGCCGCAACCGCAGCCGATCGAGAATTGGCCGCAGGTGCTGACCGGGGTCCGCTGCACGGGGTGCCGATAGCGGTGAAGGACATGATCGATGTACGAGGTCTGCCGACGACCGCCAGTTCGCGTCATTTCGTGAATCGGATCGCCGCTCGCGATGCAGATTGCGTCGAGCGGCTCAGACGAGCAGGTGCGATAGTGATCGGGAAGACGACGACGCATGAATTCGCGAACGGTCCGACGGGGGATCGTGCTGCTACTGGACCCACTCGTAACCCACATGCATTAGGGCACATGTCCGGAGGGTCTAGTAGCGGTTCGGCGGCCGCCGTCGCTGCCGGCATCGTTCCAGTCGCACTCGGCACCGATACCGGTGGTTCCGTGCGAATCCCCGCAGCATGCTGCGGCGTCGTCGGCATTCGCCCCACACAAGGGGCGATCAGCACGCACGGAGTACTTCCTCTGGCCAGTTCGATGGACACCGTGGGTGTTCTGGCTCGCTGTGCGGCTGATGCACACGTCGTACTGTCAGCGTTGATCGACGATTTCTCACCACCGGCCGAGTGCACTTCCGTCGCCGGTGTGCGCGTTCGCTGGATATCGCCGAGATCAATTCATGCCACTCAACCATCGATTGCCCGTTCTGCCCGCGATCTGGTCGCACCGTTCCTCACCGACGAAATAGATATCCACGGCGCGGAGGCACTTCGCTTCTCCTATCGTGTCATCCAAGGGCGTGAAGCTCACGCGGTCCACGCCGAAAGGCTCAGTCTCGCACCCGATCTCTACGACCCAGAGGTGCGTGAGCGTCTCGAGATGGGCGGCACGTACACCGATTCGCAGTTCTTGCAGGCGATCGCGATTCGTGAACAGTTCCGTGTAGGTGTTGCTCAGCTACTGAGTGCGGTCGATTTCATTGCGCTGCCTACGATTCCCTTTTCGACACCGCCGCTGTTCAGCCGTCGGGTGAGTGTCGAGGATCAGCCGGTCGACGTTCCAAGTGGTCTGCTCTCACTCACCGCGCCGTGGAGTCTCATCGGACTGCCCGCAGTGTCCATTCCAGCAGCCGACGTCGACGGTCTACCTGTCGGTGTACAGCTCGTCGGACGCCCATACACCGAGGCTGGTCTTCTCTCGTTCGCAGCGAAGCTCGAGGCGCGGAAGCTGTTCGAGAGTTGACCGGGCCAGATCACGCTGCTCGCGCACCGATCAGCTGACCTCGCTGATTCGTAGTCCCAGTCTGCCGCCGCATGCAGGTAACCGATGTCACGCAAGGTGATCGGGGTTCTTCACGGACAATGTGATGAACAATGCTGACGCAATCAGCACGACTCCGAAAACCGAGAACACCGCCATGGCACCCCCGGCTCCGAACATCGCACCGCCTGCTGCGGCACCTGCAGCGATTCCGGACTGGACACCGACCACCACGATCCCGCCTGCACTTTCCGCCTTGTCGGGCACGGTCCTGGTCGCCCACGTCGACCACGCCACCGAAACTCCGCCGAATGCCAAGCCCCACAACACCACCAAGGCTGCGCTTACGCTCTGAGTTGCAGGCACCAGTGCCAGACCCAGGGCAGCTATCCCGATCAGTAAGGGCATCAGCGCCAATGTCAGACGCAGGCTGAGTTGGAGGAGCCATCCGGCGACAAGTGTGCCTGCCAAGTTCGCCACTCCGAAGGCGAACAATAGAACAGTCAAGGTGGAGGCGCCGACATTGACCATGGTTTCGAGCGCCGGCCGAATGTAGGTGAACAGTGCATAGTGCCCGATATGGACGAGCAACATGCCGACGATGCCGATCCCGAAGCGTGGATGTACCAACACCGACCACAAAGTTCTCAACCGTGCCTCGTGCCGCGGTGCCATCGGGGGCAACGCGAACAGCTGGAAGGCAAGCGTCAGGACCCCGAGGGCTGCGGTGGCCCAAAAGGCACTGCGCCAACCGGACAGTTCACCGAGGTAACTACCGAGCGGCACGGCCACGATGGTTGCTACGGCGATACCGCTGAAAATGATTGATACAGCGCGAGGTACCGACGATTCCGGTACCAGGCGCATCGCCGTGGCAGCCGCCATGCTCCAGAAACCACCTAACGCAATGCCGAGCAGGATCCGCATCGCCAACAGCACCACCATGTTCGGGGCCAGGGCCACGAGCGAGTTCGATGCGATCATCAGCACAGTGAAGCTGAGCAGAACAATCCGCCGGTCCATCCGTCGTGTCAGGCTTGCCGTCAGTAGTCCAGAGAGGATTGCTGCTCCAGCCGTGACGGTGACTGCTTGGCCCACCAGTGCTTCCGGCACACCCAAATCATCGGCAATCGGGGTCAACAGACTGGCCGGAAGATACTCGGCCGTAAGCAGTCCGAATACGCCCAGGGCCAGTGACATCACCGCCATCCACTTCGGTGTTACCGGCAGCGGTGGCGGGTCGACAACTGCGGCTGCTCGGACTGGTCGGGTATCGGGCGCGGTGCTGCATACATCACTGGACAACGGTTGTACTTCTCCTGGATCGCATGAAAGGCTTTGAGTCAACACTAGATACGACTTTCAGGATGATCTATGACTGAGGATCCGGCCGTTTTGATCAAGAGTCCGGCCGAGTCGGCTGCCGGGACGTTCGCCTCGCCCTCCGATCTCATCAGCGAACTGTTGACGAGTATGCGGTTGCGTGGAGTGCAGTACCGTCGCGTTCATGCCGGTCCGCGATTCGGTATCGGCTTCGATGCGAAACCGGGTCGTGCCTATTTCCACTTTCTCGCAGTCGGTCACGCGTTCCTGCGTGCCGAGAACGGCACCGTCCATGAACTGTCAGCGGGTAACGCTGTGTTCATCCCGCACGGTCGACCCCATCAGTGGCTGTCCGGGCCAGGCGTAGTGGTTCAGGGCATCGACAGCTACGATTCCGAACCCCTCGGCGATGCGGTGGGGGACGTGAATGTCGGCCTCGCCGCCGACCTGTCTCCCAGCGCCGTATTGTTCACCGGTTACATGGAATTCGATCTCGGCGGGATGCAAGGCCTGAGTCGTATCATGCCCGAGATCATGATCGCCGACGCCCAGGGGGAGCGATATCCCGGGCTTTTGCCGATCCTTGCTGCGATGAGGCGTGAGACCTGTTCGGCGCGTGTCGGTTTTGCTGGTGTTTCAGCGCGTCTCGCTGAAGTCGTGGCTGCGATGATCGTGCGAGGGTGGGTTGAATGTGGCTGCGACAATGCCTCTGGACTGGTGGCGGCGCTGCGTGATCCGCGACTGGCGGGAGCCATCTTGGCTGTCCACCGGGATCCCGGACATCATTGGACGGTAGCGGAGTTGGCATCGCAGTGCCATGTTTCCCGATCGGTGTTCGCGGAGCGCTTCCATGCGATGATCGGCGTACCGCCTCTGCGGTACGCGACGGAACTGAGAATGCTTCTTGCCAGCCAGTGGCTGGCCCAGGACACGATGTCGGTGGAAGCCATGGCTCGAAATCTTGGTTACACCTCTCAAGCTGCGTTCAGCCGCGCTTTCAAGCGCGTTACCGGGCAGCCTCCCAGCGCACGTAGAACGACCTCGCCCATACAGTTCGTTGCGTGACGCTTCCGACGGCGATCGCCCCGAGAAGGTAAAGGGGAAGGCGTTCGAGTGCTTCTAGGCCCAACCCACGACGAGTCTCGCCGATTGTTCAGGAATCGTGGGGTCCAAACCGGTGAGTTTCGCAAATCGATGAAGACGATTGGAAACGGTGTTGCGGTGACAGAACAGCTCGTTGGCCGATTCCCCGATACTGCCTGTTTTCAGATAGCTGCGCACGCATTCTTCGAGACGGACCCGCTCCGCGTCTCCGCAGGTCACCAAAGCATCGTCGACATAGGTGAGTAGCCCGCTACCTGATTCTTGTAGGCCTAGTTTGGCCAGTCTTGCCCACCCTCGGTCCCAGGTGAGAGCCGCGTGGTCTTCGCTGGTGATTGTTCGTGTGAGAGCTCGTGCGGTATTGGCCGCCGCGCGAAGGGCTGACAGACCGGTGTCGGCGTTGACAATTCCGACTCGAAGCTTGAGGAGGTTCCGGCCGACATCGGTAGCTTGCGGTCCGTCGAGGTCGAATCTGCGCGTGAAGGCAATCAGGACGTCGCCGAGGTAGTGGGTGTACACCGTTCGTCCGGAGCGCTCGGTTTCGGAGATGAACACTCGTAGCGCCGGGATGTCGTCACCGGCCGCTCCGATGACCAGAAGGGGGGCGCGTTGTGGGATTCGGAGTTCGGCTGCGATCGCATCCAGTCGATCTGCGTCTGTGGATCGGGGATCCTGGAACAGGTTTGCGATGCGTCCTTGCAGCGCAGACGATTCCTCTCTAAGCATGCGTTCTCGTTCGGCCATGTAGGCCCCTTGTGTCTGTGCGGCGTACTCGTCGACGGTGCGAAGCACGATCCACGTGTGTCGGACCAACAGTTCGGCATCCCTCGGTGACGACGCGGAGGTGAGGGCCTCCCACAGCACGTTGTAGTCCAATCGGATCGCGGTCATCAATGAGGTGATGGGGATCCCTGCCCGTGCACGAGAGATGCCGACATCGTTCGCGACGGGGACGAAATCGGGCAGACCTCCCGCGCGCAGACCTTGGAGCATGGCGGAGAAGGCCATCCGGCCTGTGCGTTCGATCTCGGACGTCGGTAGCGGCGACGAGTCGTAGCCGGCGATCGAGGCGACACGTTTGACGAAGGTGTCGGTCAGTTCGGCGACGTCGAGGCTGTCGAGCAGCTCTTGCCATCTTCCTGAGTCGCGGGCGTCCGGCTCGTTGCCCGGTCGTGAGGGGGCGAAATGGTTCACCAAGTCAGAATAGGGCATATGCACAAATTCGTGGCTGTAATCGGCGGGGAATGCCTAGGGACAGTGAGCGAATAACCTGAAATGCTTGCAACAGGCCGAAATCCCCTGGGGACAGAAGCAGACCGAATCCCTCATCCCTGATGGAGAGTTATGACGTACACACAATCGACGTCGATCGAATTCGGAGCCGTTCATGAGCTCGACAAGAAGAGCGCAAACAAGGTCGCACTCGGCGCTCTGGTCGGTTCCGTGCTCGAGTACTACGACTTCTTCCTGTTCAGTGCCGCGGCCGCTCTCGTGTTCAATGTTCAGTACTTCACCAGCGGCAACGCAACCTTGGCCGCACTTGCCTCGTTCGCCACTTTCGGGGTAGGGGTAGCGGCCCGACCGATCGGCGGCATTGTCTTCGGTGCAATGGGCGATCGGATCGGCCGCCGAAAGACGCTGATGATCACCATCGTCGGTATCGGCATCATTACCGCGTTGATCGGCATACTGCCCACCTACGCAGCGATCGGCATCGCGGCGCCGGTGCTGCTCGTGCTGCTGAGAATCGTGCAGGGCCTCTTCGTAGGAGGGGAATGGTCAGGTGCCTTGACCCTGGTGGTGGAGAACGCGCCACTGCATATGCGGGCGCGATACGCAGTGATTCCCCTCATCGGATCTCCGATCGGAACAATTCTGTCTTCTGGTGGATTTTTTCTGGTCACCATTGCAATTTCGCAGCAGAACTTCGAATCCTGGGGTTGGCGCATTCCCTTCCTCCTCTCGTTACCGTTACTTCTTGTCGCGGTTTACATTCGGCGCAAACTCGAAGAATCCCCTGTCTTCCGTCAGCTCGAGGAAGCTGGGGAGTTGGCGACCAATCCCGTGAGCACGGCCTTCAAACACAGCTGGCGTCAGATTTTGATCGGAATGGCGGCTTCACTTCTCGGAATGGGCGGGTTCTACCTCGTCACGACATTCTGTGTGTGGTACGGAGTGAACGTACTCGGATACAGCCGATCGTTGATGCTGCTCGGAACTATCGTCGCGGCCGTAGTCGAGATCTTCGTGATCTTGTTGAGCGGGCGGTTGGGCGCGCGATTCGGTTCGAGTCGGGTGATCATGTGGGGCGGGATCGCCTCTGCCGTAGTCGCTTTGCCGGCTTTTCTGCTACTGACTTCGGGCGTTCCCGTGCTCATCGTTCTGTCGATGACGTTGGCAGTGGCGACGTTGTCGTTTCCCTACGCAGGTACAGGAGCTGTTCTGACCGGACTCTTTCCGGCGCGAACCCGATTCACAGGTGTTGCCGTCGCGAACAACACCGCCGCGATGATTGCAGGATTCGTTCCACTTCTGGTTACCAGCCTCGTAGCTGCAGCTCATGATCACTGGTGGCCAGCTGCGTTGGTTCTCGCGCTGATCTCGTTGATCACCGCATCGGCAGGAGCGATCGCGCCGAAATTCAGCGTGGACCTCCCCGGCTTCAAGCACTGAGAAACGTAGCGCGGCTGGTGTTCGAAACATCGCACCTCGTACCGCTGGATCAGACGCGGCTCGATTACTGGACAAGGACATTTCTCTTATGCAACTCGACCTCATTGTGCGGGCGCGCGAAATCATCACCATGGATCCTCATCGGCCGATCGCGTCGGTTGTCGGGGTAATCGGTGACCGGATCGTCGGGTTCGACGACGAGGTCGCCGGTATCGAGGCGATACGAACCCTGGACTTCGCAGACGCCTGTGTGACGCCCGGTCTGATCGACGCTCATTGTCACACCGTCTGGTGGGGACTTGGATTGGCGTCGATAGACCTCAGCCGCGCCGCCACTCTCGAAGATCTCTACAGGCTGATCGAGGCCGAAGTAGAGCGTATCGGTGATGACGCCGATGCCTGGGTCCACGGCACAGGTTTCAACCAGGGGCACTATGGCGGCGAATTCCCTGCTATCGATCGGCTCGACGCCGTGACGGGAGACCGCCCACTGTACTTACGGCACACCTCTGGTCACGCTGCGATTGCGAACACCGCTACGTTGCGTCTCATCGGTGCGCTTGACGACGGGTTCGAAGTTCCCGTCGGAGGTGTCGTCGTGCGGGAAGACGAGGGCCGCCCTACCGGTGTAGTCGAAGAGTCGGCGCAAGGTTTGGTGCAGGCGTTGCTCTTGCCCTACTCCACCGAGCGGCTCGCCGAGGCAATCGACGAAGCAACCAAACGCTTTGCTGCACAGGGGATAACAAGCTTCACAGAAGCTGGTGTCGGTGGCGGTTGGATCGGCCACAGCTCCATCGAAATCGCGGCCTATCAATTGGCCGCAGATCGCAATCATCTGCACGCCCGTGCACAGTTGATGCCGGCAATCGACGCCCTTCATCCCCTTGCTGCGAACGCCTCGGACTTCTGCGGCGAGGGCACAGGAGTTGGCTTGGACCTCGGGATTCGTTACGGCTTCGGCGATTCCCACCTTCAGTTGGGGCACGTCAAGGTTTTCCTCGACGGCTCTTTGCTCGGGGCGACCGCCGCTGTGACAGAGGACTTCTGCGGCCACGAACACAACCGGGGCTACCTCCTCGACACGCCGGAACTGTATCGAGAGCGTGCACTCGCGGCATATCGATCGGGGTGGCCGCTTGCGCTGCATGCAATCGGAGACGCAGCAATAGACCTGGCCCTGGACCTGATCGAGGAGGCACAGAAGAGCTACGGCCGCCACACAGCTCCGTGCCGTATCGAACATTTCGGCATCGCTCGACCGGATCAAGTGCGGCGTGCCGGCGATCTTGCCATTGCTGTGACCCCCCCAGGCAGGTTTCATCGGGCCGCTCGGCGATCAGATTGTCGATCTTGTCGGGACCGACCGTGAACCGTGGCTCTACCGTGGGCGATCAGTCATCGATGCGGGAGCAATACTCGCAGGCTCATCAGACCTTCCTGTCGCCGACAACAATCTTCGTAGAGGTATGCAGTCGGCCGTCGATCGTCGTACCGACACCGGATTCGTCCTGGGCTCGAACGAGGCGATCACACCGGAGGAAGCCCTTCGAACGCACACGGAATGGGCTGCGCGCGCGACCGGTCAGATCGACGACAAAGGCACCCTCGAACGGGGAAAACTTGCGGACTTCGCCGTGTTCTCGTCGTCGCCGCTCACCGCGCCAAACATATCGGAGATCGACGTCGTCGCAACAATACTCGGAGGAAACCTAACCCATGATGCCCGACCGACTCGCTGAAGAATTACTCGTAATCTTGTGAAGGAGAATGCCGTGAACGTGATGCGAGAGCCGGCTGACGAACTCGCCGTCGATCTCGGCTACGTGAAAGCCGGACAAACGCACTTCGACCGGACGTTGCGTGAACTCGGTGACAACGAACTACGTGGACCCTCGTTGCTTCCAGGATGGACTCGCGCGCACGTGATCGCGCACGTCGGTTTCAACGCCCGCGCCCTCGGCCGCCTGGTGGATTGGGCGACGACAGGCATCGAGAAACCGATGTACGAGTCTGCCCATGCGCGGAGCCGGGAAATCGGCAGTGCAGCACCACTGTCAAATGTCGAACTCCGTGAACTCTGCGACAGGGAGGCGAGAGCGCTCGAAATCGCCTGGAGCGCAGTCCCCGACAATCGCTGGTCTACCGAGGTGAGCAACGCTCAAGGTGTGCGGATACCGGTCGTCGATACAGTGTGGATGCGATCTCGCGAATTGTGGTTACACGCAATCGATCTCAACTATTCGGCGAGTGCAGCGGACATACCGCCAGCGGTGCAGCGACGAATAATTCACAATGTCCTGGATACGTGGGCCACCCGAGACGACTATCGCGTGCACATGACAGTTGCGGACACCGGTGAAGAGTTCGAACCGGCTTCGAGTCACATCACCACCGCCGATTCGACCACGGCACGCACGGCGGTGTCCGGGTCGCTTCCGAATCTGCTGATGTGGGTGACCGGCCGCAGAAACATCGCAGTGTCCGCGGTCGACACGTCGGGCCGCGAGATCGGCACAGCCCCGACAGCTCCGCGCTGGCTCTGACGCTCACTATCGACAACACGAAAATGAGGAACGAATTGTCAGTCTCGTCAGTAACGGGCGGCCCGCTGGTGTCGCAACATAGAGAACTCGTAACCGCAATTCCAGGACCGCAATCGCAGGTGCTTATGCGTCGAAAAGAGGCGGCCGTTGCGGCCGGTGTAGGGCACGTTGTACCCATATCGATCGTCGCAGCCGGAGGCGGGATCTTGATCGATGCCGACGGCAATTCTCTGATCGATCTCGGTTCGGGCATTGCCGTCACCGGCGTCGGCAATTCAGCTCCAGCCGTTGTCGAAGCCATAACTCGCCAAGCGAAACTGTTCACTCACACCTGCTTCACCGTCACCCCATACGACGGCTACGTTGCGGTCGCCGAGAAGCTCAACTCGATCACCCCCGGTGACCACGAGAAGCGCACAGCACTGTTCAACACCGGTTCCGAAGCCGTCGAGAACGCGATCAAGATCGCACGCTCCTTCACCAACAAACATGCGGTTGTGGTCTTCGATCACGCGTTCCACGGCAGAACCAACCTCACCTTGGGCATGACTGCGAAGAACACCCCTTACAAAAACGGCTTCGGTCCGTTCACGCCCGAGATCTACCGTGTTCCAACCTCGTACCCATATCGCGATGGGCTGAGCGGAGTGGCGGCGGCAGAAATTGCGCTCCTGCAGATCGAAAGACAGGTCGGCGCTTCCAATCTCGCAGCAATCGTCATCGAGCCCATCCAGGGCGAGGGTGGATTCATCGAACCCGCGACCGGTTTTCTGCCTGCTCTATCCGAATGGGCAACTGCCAACGGCGTCGTATTCATCCTCGACGAAGTCCAAACCGGGTTCGCCCGTACCGGTGATCTCTTCGCTGCGAACCACGAGCGAGTCGTACCTGATCTCATCGCAACAGGAAAAGGTATCGCGGGTGGATTGCCACTGGCCGCGGTCACTGGCCGCGCAGAGATCATGGATTCACCACAATCCGGCGCTCTCGGGGGCACCTACGCCGGAAACCCAATCTCCTGCGCCGCGGCGCTCTCCACAATCGAAACGTACGAAAAGAACAACCTGGTTGTTCGTGCACGTGAAATCGCGGCGATCATCGATGAGGTCTTCACCGAACTGGGCGCCTCGGACGACCGTATTGGTGACATCCGAGGCCGCGGCGCGATGAAGGCCATCGAAGTAGTACACCCCGACAGCACAGATCCGAACCCGGCGCTGACCGATTCCGTCGCAAAATTCGCCGCGGATCATGGCGTAGTGGTTCTTACTTGCGGCACCTACGGAAACGTCATCCGATTTCTCCCTCCGCTCGCAATTTCGGACGAACTGCTACGCGAAGGTCTACGCGTCATGGCCGACGGATTCCGTACGAACGCCCCGACCTCAGCCACAAAGGAAAGCCAGTCATGACATTGAAGCCACATGAACAGGACCTACTCAACCGTGTCGAAACCGGTATCGGCGTCGGCGGAACATGGGCGACATCGAGTTCGGGCGCGACCTTCACCGTCGAAGACCCCGCAACCGGGCATGTGATCAAGACGATTGCCGACGCAACGGTCGACGACGCCATTCGCGCCCTCGATTCAGCCGTTGCAGCACAACAAGAGTGGGCCGAAACACCTAGCCGCCTACGTTCGGACATCCTCCGCAGAGCATTCGACTTGCTGATGGATCGCAAAGAAGAGTTTGCTCTGCTCATCGCCCTGGAAATGGGGAAGCCGATCGCCGAAGCGCGCGGTGAGGTCGTTTACGGTGGAGAGTTCCTTCGGTGGTACTCCGAGGAAGCCGTACGCGTCAGCGGAGACTATCGCCGAAACCCCGAGGGGTCAGGCAACATCACAGTGTCGCACCTCCCTGTGGGGCCCTGCTACTTCATCACACCATGGAACTTCCCACTCGCGATGGCAACCCGCAAGATTGCTCCGGCACTCGCCGCCGGTTGCACCACTATCATCAAGCCGGCGGAACTCACTCCGCTGACCACGATCTACCTGGTGCAGCTGCTGGAAGAGGCAGGACTTCCGCCGGGTGTGGTGAACGTAGTGCCCACGTCGAATCCCAGCGCTCAGTCCAGTGCCCTGCTATCGGATCCACGCCTTCGCAAGCTGAGCTTCACAGGCTCGACGGCGGTTGGCGTCAAACTCCTCGAAGCTGCTGCGCAGAACGTATTGCGTACTTCGATGGAGCTCGGCGGCAACGCACCCTTCCTGGTTTTTGAGGACTCAGATATCGACCGAGCGGTCGACGGCGTGATGCTCGCAAAATTCCGCAACATCGGTCAGGCATGTACCGCCGCAAACCGCATATTGGTACACGATTCCGTGGCCGACGAATTTGTTCGTCGAGTAAGTGAAAGGGTTGCTGCGTTGAAAATTGGTCGTGGGGCCGACGAAGGTTACGACATCGGCGCACTGGTCGACAAGAACGCCATCGCGAAGACAGAAGGTCTCGTCGCTGACGCAGTGGACACCGGCGCGGAGATTGTCACCGGAGGTCAGGCCATCGTCGGCCCAGGCAACTTCTTTCAACCGACCGTGATCGACAAGATCGGGCCCGAAGCTCGGATGGTGAACGAAGAGATATTCGGACCAGTGCTGGCAATAACTCGCTTTTCGTCCGAGGACGAGGCCGTGCACATTGCCAACAACACCGAGTACGGCTTGGTCAGCTATGTCTACACAGAGAACGTCGGCCGAAGCCAGCGAATGATAGAAAAACTTCAAACCGGGATGATGGGCCTCAACACCGGTCTCGTCTCGAATGCAGCAGCGCCTTTCGGCGGCATCAAGCATTCGGGGATCGGAAGAGAAGGCGGCTTCGAAGGAATTCGCGAGTTTTTGTCCACGAAGTACACATTGACACCCCGATGACACTTGAATCGACCGCACGAAAAGCGTCAGTAGGCGTCAGGACTCGTACCGAACGTAATCGTCGTTGAGTTGCAGTCCGGCACTGTGTTCTGCTCGTAATCTACTACTAGAGAGGAAGTTTCATGACCGAGAGCACACAACGTGCTACGTCGAACTTTCGGGTAATCGCCGAATACCGGCTGGACGAGGAAGCCGCGGACGAGGCGCTCGGCCATCTGGCCCAACTCGCTGAGGCAAGCCGGAACGAGCCGGCCAATCTCGGCTACGAGTACTTCCGCAACGTCGAGAATCCGCTACACGTAACCATCCTCGAGATGTATATCGACGAAGTCGGCTTCGAAGCGCACCGAACATCGCCGCACTTCATATGTATCGGCACGGACAAGATCCTTCCACTTCTCACTGATCGCATCGTGCGCACGTACTCAGACGAGGGTGATCGCTGATGGCCAAGGCCACCGAGTCGCGTCCCATCATCCTTACAATCGCCGGCCCGGCAATCGTCGGCCCGACTGGTGGCATGATGGAGGACCGAATTTTCTCGCCAAGAGATCCCGACGAGTAGACGCGTCCTCCGACGACGCTCACGCGATGTTCGGCAAGAGCATTGCTGCAGCCGACTGGCACTCGAACCGGCGGAAGGCGTCGGGTTCAACGGAGCCGAAATCAGACGAGTCACGTACGTTCCGAACGAAAAGTTCGCCGCTGGCGCAAGCTTCGTCGGCAGTTTGCCGACACGCGTTCCACCACTAACCAGATGCAGGGTGGCCTCCGATACGGTTCGACGGCAATGCTTCTCAGGTTCGCTGCCGTGCCCGTGGTGTTCGGAACCGGCAGCCTGTTTGCAGGATCGCCCAGGATCGTCACTGGGTGTAGATGACGGGCGCTGGGTACAACGCGCAACAGTGCTCGCCCGCCACGTGGGACGGACCTACGGGCTCGCCGAGATGGCCGATGACGGTGGGTGGTCCTCTTTCGTCGGACGCGGCGACTATCCGATCTCAAGCTGGATATCGTCTGCAGCCTTGCAAGGCCTTGGCGATGCTGTACGTCGATGTCTTTCGGCGTCACGGCTTCGGGTTCACGAAGTGGTGTTTTCTGTGGCAGTCCGTGCATCCGTGTCGGTCCGTCGGGAGGTGCAGGATCGGCGGATGTTCCATGCAAATCCGAGGTCGGCATTCGTGTTGCGTGCCGGCAGTTCAAGAGTGGGTGCCCGGTCGCCGTATCCAGCAGTGCTACCTCGGGATTGCATTTGAACTACGTTGCACAACTGCTGAAATGGAGGATGGAACCGATGCGAGCAGTCGTTGTGTGTATTGGTGATTTGGTGCGTCGAGCACGGCCTCTGTCTCGCCGGCTTCTACGATTTCACCCCGGTAGAGAACCACTGTTCGATCGGTCATCTGCCTCACGACTGCTAAGTCGTGAGTGATGAAGAGCATGCTCATCCCGTTTTCCGCTCTGATAGAGCGAAGCAGCTCGAGAATTTGGGCCTGCACGGACACGTCCAGGGCGGCAACAGGTTCGTCGCAGATGAGCAGCCTGGGTCGAACGGCAATTGCCCGGGCAATCACGGCGCGCTGACGTTCGCCACCCGAGAGCGCAGCCGGACGGAGAGCGGCGTAGCTGCCTGGTAGTCCCACCTTGCCGAGTAACTCCGAGACTTCCGAGGCTACGGAATCGCTATCGCGTTTGTCCGCTCCGGTTCGTACGGCTATAGCTTCTCGCAAGGCTGCACCGATGGTTCGGGATGGATTGAGCGCTGCGTACGGATCCTGAAACACTACTTGGATCTCCCGGGCCAACTCGACTCTGGTTTTTCGCGCAGTGGATCCAGTGGGCGCGAGCTCTCTGCCGAATGCCGATATCCGGCCGGAGGTGACGTGCTCCAGACCTAGGAGAGCACGAGCGATAGTTGTCTTCCCTGAGCCGGATTCACCTACCAGTCCCACTGATTCGCCGGCGCGGATCGAGAAAGTCACGCAGCGGAGGGCGTGCGAGTCCTTGGGCTTGCCGAACATCGCTTTGGCGCGATATACCTTGTGTACGTTCGCAACCTCGACTATCGGTGGGCCGATGGTGTCGAAAGATCGTGACTCGGATTGTTGAGGTAGAGGTGGTTCGAACTCGGAACCGCGGGGAAACTCGTCGTGAATCCGATCGATCCGGATGCAAGCCGAAGCGTGTTCGATCGTGATGGGAGTAAGAGCTGGTCGGGCTGAAAAGCATTCGCCGACAGACCATTCGCATCGGTCAGCGAATGCGCAGATCGCCTCGACGGCTGCGGCTCTGGGCACACTGCCGGGAATCGACGTCAACCGTTCGACTCGACGATCGACAGGGGGACTGGCCGACATCAGCCCACGTGTGTAGGGATGCGTCGGGGTGCGGGCAAGATCGGCGACCGTAGCCTCCTCCACCACGCGTCCGGCGTACATGACCTGGATCCGATCGCAGACGTCCATCGCCACGTGCAGATCATGAGTGATCAAGATGAGCGCCATGTTTCGTGACTTCTGTAGACCGGCGAGAAGTCGGAGGACTTCGTCCTGGGTGGTCACGTCCAGTGCAGTTGTCGGTTCGTCGGCGATCAGCAACTCCGGATCGCCGGCAAGCGCGGCCGCCATGGCAACTCGTTGCCGCATCCCCCCGGAGAGCTGAAAGGGGTAGTTTTGTGCGACGGCGGGATCCAAGCCAACCTCCGCGAGACGCGCAGCAACTTCGGCCCGAACTTGTTGGCGTCCGCCTTTTCTGACATTTGGCGGGAGTGTCTCCCGCACGTGCTCGCCTACCGTGTGGATGGGGTTGAGCATGCTGAACGGGTCCTGCATCAAAAGACTGATTCGGGAGCCCCGTAACGATCGCAGTTCACGTTCGCGTGTGCCGATCAACGGGATTCCGTCGAAATCTGCTGCTCCTCGTGCATAGATTCCCGGCGGTAGCAAACCGACAAGCGAACGAACTGCCATCGATTTTCCACTGCCAGACTCGCCGACTATCCCGAGAGTCTCGCCTCGGGGGACCGTGATGTTGACATCGCTGACGAGCACCTGCGACCTGTTCGCGTACACCGATAGCCCGGAAACTTTCAGGAGGGGGCCATTCGCATCGGCCGTTTCCGATTGTACTGTCACATCTTCCACAGTCATCTACTTCCGTTCTCCTGAGTCTGACAGCCGTTTGAAGAACCAGTCGCCGAAGATAGTTGCGGCGCTGCCGGTCAGGATGAGACAGGCTGCGGGGGCGACTGCGACCCAGGGGTTCTCGGAGATCATCGATTGCCCCTGGGAGAGCATCGATCCCCAATCTGCAGCCCCGGGGGCGATACCGATACCGAGAAATGACAACGACGAGAAGGCGACCAACGCTCCGACGAAATCCAGCAGGAAGACGGCGAGCACGGTGGGCGCGATGTTGGGCAGCACATGGCGGATCATGATCCGTGAGTCGGTCAATCCGAGGGTCTTCGCAGAGTCGATGTACGGCAGACGAACCTGGACGCGCGTCACACTGCCGACTATTCTGATGGCGCTCGGTACTGACAGGAAAACCAGAATCGCCACAGTCAGCCAGTAGCTCCCGCCGAGAATCCCCAGGAGCACGATGGCGACGAGGAGCGCGGGCAGGGCATACACGAGGTCTGCGAATCGGTTGAGGACGTTGTCGAGTGCACCGCCGTTATATCCGGCGACCAGCCCCGCGGATGCGCCGGCTATCACTGTTCCCATCGCTACGCACAGCGGTCCGAGCACGGAGCGGCCGGTACCGTCGATCAAACGGGAGAGGACATCGCGTCCCATATCGTCGGTGCCCAACCAGTGTGTGCGATCGGAACCGGTCACACCGCGGAGAAGATCCTGAGTGTAAGGGTCGTAAGGGCTTATGAGCCGACCGGCGACAGCCGCGAATACCATCACACCGAGGATCACCAGTGCAATCACAACGGTGATGGGAATTCGCGATCCCTGCCTGCTCTTTTCGCGATCGGTGAGTGCAGTCATGTCATCCCTTTCCTGCGTACCGCATGCGCGGGTCGACGAGGAGAGCTACCACGTCCACCGCCAGGTTGACGACAATCACGAAGGCGCCGAGACACACGGCCAACCCTTGTACGACGGGTAGGTCCTTTTCGGTGACCGACTGCACCATCAGCGAACCGACTCCCGGTACGGAGAACACGGTCTCGACGAGTACGGCGCCGGACAGCGCAGCGATCAGTATCAGACCGGCCGCAGTCACCACCGGCATTGCGGAGTTCCGTAACGCATATCGGAAGAAGACCCGTGAGGGGTCGAGACCACGAGCTTTCGCGAATGTCATGTAGTCCTGCCGGAGCACGTTGAGCGCTCCGGCGCGTGTCTGCCGGATCAGCAGTGCGATGAGCGCGATGCCGAGTGCTGTTGCTGGCAGGGTGAGGTGCACCAAGCGATCGAAGAATCCATTGCCCACGCCGTAAACGGGGAACAGTCCGAGCTCGAGTCCGAATACGAAAATCAGCAACATTCCGACTGCGAAACCTGGTGCACTCATACCTATTACGGAAGCCATCGAGATACCTCTGTCCACCCATTTATCGCGCTGATACGCCGCTGACATTCCGCAGGGGACCCCGATCCCGACCACCAAAACAAGTGTGTACACCGCCAGTTGGATCGAGACCGGTAGGTGATCGGTGATGATGCCGGTCACCGGCGCACCTGATCTGGTCGACGTCCCGAAATCGAGCTGCAGTGCATCGACCAACCAGTGCCAATACTGAACAAGGAAAGGATCGTTGAGGTGATGTCGTGCCTCCAGGGCCGCGATCAGTTCGGGTGTGCTCGGACGAGAGCCGACAAGGACGGCAATTGCAGAGCCTGGCGTCACCGACAGCAGACTGAACACCAGAAAACTGATTACCAGAAGCAGCGCGGCCGACACCACGAGTCGCTTGCCGATGAACGCCGCTACTGCCATCTCAATCGAACCTCGTTGTGTGGGAGAGATAGTCGTTCAAGACGTTGCCTTCACTGCGGTAACCCACGAACCGTTGACGAAGTCGTAGAAGGACATGTCGCGATCGAAGGCGAACCCGTCGGCAATTGCGTAGACCAGATTCGGATTGAACAGCGGGACGTACGGAAGTTGTTCGTGGATGCCGGTCAAGATGGTCTGGGCGGCAGTCCATCGGTCCAGGGGTGAGGTCGATCCGTTCAGGACGGGCAGCGCCTGTTCGACGGAATCGGTAGACCAATTCGAGGCGTTGAATTTCGGTGCGACAGCGTTCTCCTTTCCGACGACGGAGCCGATCAATTTGGGGTCGGGCGTCGATGCGGTAATCGACAGGAATCCGATTCCGGGAACCTTGTGGGCGTACAGGTCGGAAATCCATTGGGTCTGGGTGATGGGCTTTGGAACAACGGTCACACCGAGTGGCGCCAGGTTTTGTTGCAGGTTGAGTACCGTCAGTTCCGTCCAGTTCACGTTGTCGGTGTAGGGGACCTCCACCGTGAATCCCTGGGGGTGCGACGAGGCGGCAAGTTCTTGCGCCGCAAGGTTACTGTCGAACTCGATTCCGCCGATTCCGTCCAGGAAGGATTGCGCGTTCCCAGGGGAACCGGCGACACCGGTCAACATTTCCGGAGTTGCCAAACCCTTCAATATCGCGGAGTCGTTGCCGAATGCCGCCTCTGCGATTCCTTTTCGATCGATCGAGTGCGCGACGGCCTTCCGCACGTGGACATCGTCGAACGGACTCGTACTGGTATCGAACGTCAAATACGTGAGCTTGGTCAGAGGGACCTCGATCGTGTCGATTCCACCGATCTGCTTCCACTGTGACTGCTTCTTGATGTCGGCCACATTCGCAGCTTGGATGTCGCCGGATCGCATTGCCAACTGAGCGGTGTTGCCGTCCGGAATCACGTCGAACTTCAGCGTTTCCGGTGCAGGTTGCTCCGACCAGTAGTCATTGTTACGGACAAGTTGCACACCGGAACTTGAATATTCTTGGACCCGGTACGGGCCAGTGCCCACCGGAACCGCTTGCGCAGTACCCAATTCGGCAGCATGTTCTTCAGCGAACCTTGCCTGTTGGATCAGTCCGAATAGCGCGATGCTCTGCCTGGCAACCGGATCGGGATGCGACAACTTCACAGTCACCCGCATCGGTCCGGTTTGTTCGATGCTTTCGAGACTTTCCAGCTCGCCGGCAGTTTGCGCCCCGGCTGCGGAATCAGAGACGTGCCGAAGGCTCCAGATCACGTCCTCCGGGGTCAGTAGAGTTCCGTCGGAGAATCGCACGTCGGACCGGATGACGTAGTCGATGGTCGTCGGGTCAGGAACCGATATGGCTTCGGCGAGATGAGGTCGCAACTCTCCTTCACCGGAAAGCCGTTCCAGCGGTTCGGTGAACAGGGTCTGAACCTGCATGGAAGGACCGAAATCCTTAGTGATATCTAAGGAGATCGGAGCCGCTGCAAGAGCGAAGGTGAAGGCGGGTATCGGATCGTCGGTGATCGTTCGAGTCTGTGTGGCGCCCGGTGCGGAGCCACACGCGGAAACCACGAGGACGAGTGCTGTTGCCGATACCGCGTACGTGGCGGTTCGCGTGTAAGCGCGCATCGCGCGATGTAGAACTGGCTTCTTCAAGCGTCAACTCCCTGTTCACGAAAACCCAACCGGATATGACGGGTAACGCTACGGAGATGTAGGTCACATATCGTTAGACGATTGTCGAATCCAGCGCGGATATTTTTCGACGATCGGAAGAGTGCTTTGGAAAGTCCCGAGATACAGAGTCAGAGCAAAGATTGCACGCCAACGCGTTCAGACGGAAGCCGGGAATTCAGTATCGGTGTTCTGGGGGTGATGCGACCTGAAGTCGGGATCGGTTGTTGGAGGGCTTCTTTAGGGCCTCGGCCACGACTGGGCGTTCACCAGTGCGACCCGTCGCCAATGTCGACAGCCTCAAAGCATCAGCGCGCGGATGACCTCGGGTTACCTGATCGGCGACTTGGCGACAAGACTGGGCGGGCTTTACGCCCGGTCTGGCGGGCCTGTCGGTGCCCACGGGCGGTTGTTGTTCACTTTTGGGAACTGCTGCGTGTACTCCGATGACTGGTGACCGCAGGTTCACCGCGTGGGGAGTGGCTCGAGTTTAGGGTGCTCGGCGTGCAGTGCTCGTCCATACCTTCGAACGGGCGGTCGCTCTCGCCGCCGAGCGGGAACAGGCCTAGTCCTCCATTAACCGCCGAAGTCCTCGCATCCAAATCGAGTGGATCCAGGTTGCGGCTCGCAGATATGGTCCACTGGTGACGCATCCGAATGGTCGAAACGACAGCCCGATCCTGGTGATTGGTGCCGGTGTCGTCGGCGCGTCGATCGCGTATCACCTGGCGCGCGTTGGTCTCCGAGTCACCGTGCTCGAGCGGGGCTCGGTGGCGGGAGGGGTGACCGGCAACTCGTTTGCCTGGGTCGGCCTCTCGAAGAGTGCAGCAGAAACCTACTCCGATCCGTTCCGACATGGCGCCGCACTCGAGCTCGACCGACTGGAGCGCGAACTCGTCGAGCCATTCGGTCTGCGCCGCAGAGGCGCGATCACGTGGGAGACGACGGAAGCGGAGACTCGAAAGTTCGTCGACGCGCATCGCGCACTCGGTCATCCAGTCGAACTCATCGGTGAAGATGAGGTCTTTGCTCGTGAGCCGGGATTGCGCACAGCGCCCGCGGTAGCGGCATATGCGCCTGACGATGGTGGAGTTGACCCGGTTGCGTTCGCTCGATCGCTCCTGCGGGGTGCCGAAGCATACGGTGCCACAGTGCATTCCGATGTCAGTGCGCTCTCGATGTACACGGAAGGCAAGAGAGTGTGCGGAGTAGTGACTGCCGACGGTCCCGTCTACGGATCGACCACAATCCTTTCCGCGGGCACTGCTATCCCCGGCCTCGCGGCGTCGGCGGGAGTCGACGTCGCGGTCGGCGCCTCACCGTGTTGCCTCATCAGATTCTCGACGCCGCACCGATTGGTGAGCGGAATCCTCTCCACCCCGGACTTCGAGATCAGGCAATTGGACGACACGACACTGATTGCGGCTGAGGATGTTCCGTTCGGGTTCTCCGGAGACACTCATGAGCTTGCCGAGCCGACCCTGCAGGCGGTCCGCAGTCAGCTCGTGGGCGGTGAACACGTGGAACTGATCGAGGCGGTAGTCGCTGACCGTCCCATTCCACGCGGTGGCCGGCCACTGCTGGGCTTCGCCGAAGACGTGTCGGGGCTCTATCTGGCCGCGGCGCATCCTGCGATCATTCTGGCCGGAGCAATTGGGGCCCACGTGGCCGGGGACTTCATCTAGCGGTCGGGCTCGAACAGGTAGACGGGATGCTGGGCGCTCAGTTTTCGGTAGGGCGTTTTAGGGTTAGCAACGAGACCACCACGAGGGTAATGCCGAGAACCCCCAAACTGGCCATCGGCCAGTCCACGACGACCGAGGTAGCCGTGGAGTCCACATCGACTAGATGTGTCGTGCATCTGGCTGCTGGCACAGGCAGCGGAAGACGATGTGCCTTCCACACAGCTGAAAAGTATCCCGGACCAGGCGAGTCGGGGGCGGGATAGTCGTCCTGGCAAAGCGTGTCTGGTGTGGACGCGAGCAACGACATGACCCATAGCGCGCCCCCCGCGATGATTCCGATCCCCGCCCGAAGCCATTGCATACGGCGATAGTACGAGGTTCACGGGGTGCAATAGCAGTTACTAGTTCTCTCTAGGACACGCGCTAGAGAGCGGGATATTCGTCTACCCTGCTTGTACCGTCGATGGGCATGGACCCCGTGCGCAATCCGTATGCCCCCGGTGCCGGTCAACGCCCGCCGGAACTCGCTGGGCGCGACAAGCAGATCGACGCCTTCGACGTCGTTCTCGAGCGAATTGCGCGTGGCCGCCCGGAACGAAGTGTTGTCCTCACCGGCTTGCGTGGCGTCGGCAAGACCGTCCTGCTCAATCAGTTGCGTTCGGCCGCGATCTCCCGGAGCTGGGGGACAGGCAAGATCGAGGCGCGCCCCGACCAGGATTTACGACGCCCACTCTCGTCAGCACTCCACATGGCGGTCCGCGAGATCGCGGTCTCCCATCGCGATCCGGAGCGGGTCGAGCAGTTCCTCGGAGTCCTCAAATCGTTTGCCCTACGCGCCACTGCGGACAAGGGAATGCGGGAGCGCTGGCAACCAGGCATCGACGCACCCGCGATCAAAGGCCGGGCAGACAGCGGCGACATCGAGATCGACCTGGTCGAGTTGCTGCTCGACGCGTCGTCGCTGGCCAGGGATGTCGGCGTCGGGATCGCCATCTTCATCGACGAGATGCAGGACCTCGGAGCAGCGGATGTCTCGGCGATCTGCGGGGCCTGCCACGAGTTGAGTCAGGACGCGGCACCGCTGATCGTCGTCGGGGCGGGGCTTCCGCATCTGCCTGCTGTGCTGTCGGCGTCGAAAAGCTACTCGGAGCGCCTGTTCAGCTACCACCGGATCGACCGTCTCGAGCGTGAAGCTGCAGATCAGGCACTGATCGCACCTGCCGAGCGTGAGGAGGTCGAGTTCACCGAATCCGCGCTCGACGCTCTGTACGAAGCGGCTGACGGGTACCCGTACTTCGTTCAGGCCTACGGAAAAGCCACGTGGGATGTGGCGGCGTCGAGTCCGATCACGGCAGAAGACGTGCGCGTCGGCGCGCCGACGGCGGAGGAAGAACTCGCTGTCGGTTTCTTCGGATCGCGGTACGAGCGAGCAACGCCCGCGGAGCGTGAGTACATGCGCGCCATGGCCGATCTCGCCGGTGACGACGGGCCCGTCGCAACCGCGAAGATCGCCGTCGAGTTGGGGCGCAAACCGGCTTCCCTGTCGCCGGCACGCGATGGACTGATCAAGAAGGGGCTGATCTATTCGGCAGAACGTGGATCCATCGGATTCACGGTCCCGCACTTCGGCCGATACCTGCGCGGACAAGCGGAGTGAACGCGCTCGAAACCGCGTGGGATCGGGTGGCGGCGCTCAGTCCCAATCCGCCGGCGTGGGTGGTTCAACTGGCCGCGTTGATCGCCGTGATCATCGTTCTCGAACCACACCTGTGGCGGATCGCCCGCAACGTTGTCACCATCGCACACGAGGGTGCTCACCTGATCGTCGCAGTCCTGGTCGGTCGAAGGTTGAAAGGTCTTCGCCTGCATTCGGATACGTCGGGTGTCGCGATTTCGTCGGGCAAACCGACCGGCTTCGGCGTCATTCTGATGACGTTCGCGGGGTACGTCGGACCGTCGATTCTCGGACTCGGCGCGGCCGGGTTGTTGGGCGCGCAGCGTGCGGTCTCGGTGCTGTGGATCGGCGTATTCGTCATCGCGGTGATGATGGTCCTGATCCGAAACCTCTACGGAGTCTTCTCACTTGCCGTGGTGGGAGCCGTGTTGTTCGGGCTCGTCTGGTGGGGGACCCAGGAGCAGCAAGTGGCCGCAGCGTACTTCCTGACGCTCTTCCTTCTCTTTGCCGGACCACGCCCGGTCGTGGAACTTCAACGGCAGCGAATGCGACGAGGCGGGGCACCGGACTCGGACGCCGACCAATTGGCCAGGCTCTCACCGATACCCGCGATCGTCTGGGTCGGGTTGTTCCTGCTCGTGAACGTCGCGGTGCTCGTGCTCGGCGGATGGTGGATTCTGCGCCCGGTGGGTGGCTGACCGGATTGATCCGTTGTCCCGTCAGGACAACGGACCAACGATTGTTGATGCTCTGCGGACGTAGTCATCGCATGAAGGCGCTCATATCGTGGAAGTCGACGAGTGGTCGTGTGGGGACTTCACGCGGCCACACCCGCAACGACGAAGACCGTCGACGATGACAAGGATTCGTTTTGGACGACAAGAACTTCCGCGGACGAACCGCGATCATGTCCGGGGGAAGCCGTGGCATCGGACTTGCCATCGCCCGTGCGATAGCGCGCCGCGGCGGAAACATCGTGTTGCTCGCCAAGACCGATACGCCGGATCCCAGGCTGCCCGGAACTGTCCACACGGCTGTGGACGAGTTGAACGAGCTCGAGGGTCATGCCGTTCCGGTCGTCGGCGACGTGAGGAACGACGACGACATCGCGCGGGCCGTGGCTGCAGCGGTAGAGCACTTCGGTGGCATCGACATCGTGGTCAACAACGCGAGCGTCCTCGACATCTCGAAAACCGAAGATCTCGCGATGAAGCGATTCGATCTGATGCAGCAGGTCAACGTCCGTGGCACCTTCGCGCTCACCCGCGCGTGCCTTCCGTACCTTCGGGTTTCGGCCAATGCGCACGTATTGACGCTGTCGCCACCGCTCAACTTTTCGCCGCACTGGTTGGGTGCTCATCCGGGCTACATGTTGGCCAAATACGGAATGACATTGGCGGCCTTGGGCATCGCCGCAGAGTATTCAGGTGCACCGATTTCGAGTAATTGCCTGTGGCCGGAGACCATGATCGCCACGGCCGCTGTCGGAAACCTGCTCGGGGGAGACGACAGTATCGAGCACTCGCGTTCACCCGAGATCATGGCCGATGCGGCTGTCGAGATTCTCGGGCGTCCCGCCGGCACGGATACCGGTCGTACAGTGCTCGACGTCGAGATCTTGCGCGAGGCGGGGATCTCGGATTTCTCGCAGTACGGCGGTCGGTCACCGTTGGCGATCGACATCTTCGTCGACGCGCCAATTCCGTGATCTCGGGCGATCTACAGGTATCTAGCCAAATCGCTAGATACCTGTAGATCTTCCTCACGCCACCTCGTGCTCGCCGCCCGGGGCAACCTTCTGAAGTCCGCGATATGCGTCGCTGGCACTTTGGCGACCGCCGATGACGGCCTCGACCTCCGCGGCAATCGGCATGTCGACACCGTATTCACGGGCCAGATCCATGACGGTGGGGGCAGTCTTGACGCCCTCGGCAACCTGGCCGAGCTTGGCTACCGCCTCCTCGACGGTCAATCCCTGCGCCAGAGCTTCGCCGACGCGACGATTGCGAGAAGTCGGAGCCATGCAGGTGGCAATCAGATCGCCGACGCCCGTCAAGCCGGCAAAGGTGCGCGGGTTGGCGCCCATCGCTTCACCGAGTCGAGTCATCTCGGCGAGGCCGCGTGCGAGCACCATCGCACGAGTGTTGTCACCGACTCCCAGACCGTCGGCCATGCCCGAGGCGATGGCAACGATGTTCTTGAGGATGCCGCCGAGTTCACAGCCGAGTACGTCGGTGTTGCGGTAGACGCGGAAGACCGACGATGCGAACAGGGGTTGCAGCGCGGCGGCGACACGATCGTCCTGGGTGGCCACGACCGATGCCGCGGCCATGCCGTCGACGATTTCTTTAGCGATGTTGGGGCCCGCGAGCAGTCCGACGGGATGGCCGGGCAGGCACTCGGCGATCACTTCGGTGGGGCGCTGCCGGGTGCCGGGCTCGAGACCCTTGGACAGTGACAACACCGGGACCCACGCCCGAACCTCGTTGGCGATCTCGGCGAGGGTGGAGCGAACGGCGTGCGATGGCACCCCGCATACGAGTACATCCGCCTCGCGGGCGGCTTCGACCAGATCCGAGGTTGCCTTGAGCCCCTTGGGAAGTTTGCGCTCACCAAGGTATTTGGAGTTGGTCCGTTGCGAATTGATCTCGTCGGCTGCTTCGGAATTGCGTGCCCACAACAGGGTCGGGGTGTTGCGGGCGGCGAGGCCGGCCACCGTGGTTCCCCACGATCCGGCACCGAGGACGACGACGCGTACCGGGCGGGCCATCAGAGTGCGCTGTTCTGGGTAGCGAGTGCTGTCATGGCGCCAAGCGTTCCACTTGCGGAGCAGTTGCGGGCCAATTCCGCCGAGTCTGTGGCTCGACTTACAGATGAGGCGGCGGTTCGGGGCTTTCGCGCATTGTTTCGACCGCTTCTGCGGATTCCGCGACGATCGAGCGCATGGCGGCTTCCGCGGCGTCGGCGTCCCCGGCCTGAATAGCAGATGCGACCACTCCGTGCAGGTGAATCGCTTCGGGGTCGGCCTCGTGGGGCATCAACGAGTGGCGGGTGCGGCCTTCGAGTATCTCGACGACGATCTGCGACATCGCCCGCAGCATCGGGTTACCGGAGGCGGCGAGCAGGGTGCGGTGGAAGTCGGAGTCATGGCCGAGATAGGCGCCGGTATCGGCAGCGCGAGAGGTAGCTGACATGCCGATGACGGCTGCAGTGAGAGCGCCGCACTGCTCAGGTGTGGCGCGAGTTGCGGCGAGTCGCGCAGCCAGAGGTTCGATGCCGGAACGGAGTTCACTGAGGATCGAAAGTTGCTCGAACCGATCAGGACCGGCCAGTTGCCAGCGGATGACGTTGGGGTCGAGCGAGTTCCAGTGTTCGGAGCCCAGGATGGTGATTCCGACGCGTCGACGAACCGAGGCGAGTCCGAGGGATTCGAGAACGCGGACAACTTCGCGGATGACGGTTCGCGACACGTCGTATCGCGTTGCCACCTCGTCGGCGGAGATCGTGGTTCCCGGAGCGAGCACACCACCGACTATGTCTTGGCCGAGCTGTTCCAGCATCGAGTCGTGTAACTGCTGAAACGGGACAGAAGGCATACGTAGATCGTCCCATGCGTATGGAGTAAGCCCGGTGGAAGCCGAATAAATACTACAAATTAGTGTCTGCTCTTGAAATTGTAGGTTAATTAAGGAACAGTGACCTCAATCACTCATCGGACTGGGAGTCCCTATGAACACCACAGCATTGCTGGCGGCCGAGGTCGTCCCCGCTGGTAGCGACGCACGATTGATCATCGCTGCAGTCGCCGGCGTCGCGGTCATCATCGCGTTGATCACCTGGCTGGACCTGCATCCCTTCCTCGCGCTGTCCATCGGCGCGGTGGGCGTCGGTCTGGCGGCCGGCCTCGGATCGGCCGAGTCGGTCGCGGCATTCGCGACAGGCTTCGGGTCGACAATGGGAAGCGTTGGAATCCTGATCGGTTTCGGCGCGATGTTCGGCAAACTCCTCGCCGATTCCGGCGGTGCCGACCGAGTGGTCGACACGCTGGTCGGCCGTTCCAGCACCAAGGCGCTTCCGTGGACCATGGCTCTGGTCGGCGCAGTGATCGGTCTGCCGATGTTCTTCGAAATCGGTCTCGTCCTGTTGATGCCGGTCATCATCCTCGTCGCGCGGCGTTCCGGCTTGTCCCTGATGCGCATCGCGATCCCCACCCTCGCCGGCCTCTCGGCCATGCACGGTTTGGTTCCGCCGCACCCCGGGCCACTGGTTGCCGTCTCGGCTTTGAACGCAAACCTCGGCCTCACCCTCGCTCTCGGTGTCCTCGTCGCGATCCCCACGGTTGTTCTCGCCGGACCGGTCTTCAGTAAGTACGCCGCGCGGTGGGTCGACGTGAAGGTCCCGGATCTTTTTGTCACAGGCGAAGATCGAGGCGAGGAAGAGAAGAAGCAGCGTCCCTCGTTCGCGGCTACCCTCGCAGCGATCCTCCTGCCGGTTGTTCTCATGCTGGGCAAGGCATTTGCAGACGTGATCGCACCCGATTCCGAGGCACTCCCCAAGTCCGTCCTCGACTTCCTCGGAACACCCGTTGTGGCTTTGGGTCTCGCGGTTCTGGTCGGTATGGTGCTGCTGGGTCGCGGCGGCGGAATGGACCGCAAGGCCATCTCGAAGTCACTCGAGAGTTCCCTACCTCCCATCGCAGGCATCTTGTTGATCGTCGGCGCCGGTGGTGGTTTCAAGCAGGTCCTGATCGACACCGGTATCGCCGGAGTGATCGCCGACGCGATCAAGGGCAGCAGCCTCCCCGTGCTGTTCCTGGCCTGGCTGGTAGCGGTATTGATCCGCGTCGCAACGGGTTCGGCAACGGTGGCAACGGTGACGGCGTCGGGCATCCTCGCTCCGGTTGCGGCAGACCTCTCGTCCGCACATGTCTCGCTGATGGTCTTGGCGATCGGTGCGGGCTCGCTCTTCCTCTCGCACGTCAACGACGCCGGATTCTGGTTGGTGAAGGAGTATCTGGGCGTCAGCGTGGTACAGAACCTCAAGACCTGGACCGTGATGGAATGCATCATCTCGGTATCGGGCCTGGCCGGAGTGCTCGTGTTGAGCGCATTCATCTAGGTAGGCGAGCACATGAACAGCGAAGCGGCACAGCAGAAGCAGTATCCCGTGCTCGTCCTGATGGGTGTCTCGGGTTCGGGAAAGTCGACGGTCGGCGGCATGCTCGCCGGAGCGATGGGTTGGGACCTTCAAGAAGGCGACGATCTCCACCCGCAGGCGAACATCGACAAGATGGCGACCGGGCATCCGTTGAACGACCAAGACCGCTGGCCCTGGCTCGACAAGATCGCCGTCTGGATCAAGAGCCATACCGACGCCGGTCAGCCGGGCATCGTCACGTGTTCGGCACTCAAGCGCAGCTACCGCGACGTGCTTCGCGGTGAGCACGTCGTGTTCGTGCACCTCGCCGGTTCGCGGGATCAGATCGGCCAGCGATTGACCGCTCGCCTCGATCACTACATGCCCGCCTCGCTGCTCGACTCCCAGATCTCGACACTCGAGGCCGTCGACCCGGACGAACAGGCCATCGTCGTCGACGTGGGCGGGAGTCCCGCCAAGATCGCGGAGGAGATCCTGCGACGCGTGGAGACATTCGAATACTGAGCAAGCCCGGCGTGTAAGCACCCGAGGTTCGGGTTACGGTGCTTGGGTGACTGCTGCTGAAGAAGGCCACGACGTCGATCAATTGCGTGTCGATGCCCAAGCGCGTCTGGAAGTCGCGGTGGGTGAGGGGCGTTTGACCCTCGAGGAGTACTCGGACAAGGCGGCAGTGGTGTGGTCGCCCACCGCAGATCGAGGGCAGCTCGAGCAGATCGTGCCGTTCAGTGCGGCACCACCTGCTGTGGTGTCGCCGCCGCAAGCAACGATCGTCGGTGTCTTCGGTGACACGAAGCGCTCCGGCCGTTGGTCTTTGGCGAAAAAGACACTCGCTCTGCTGTTGTTCGGGGACGTCAAGTTCGATCTGCGATCGGCAACCATCACAGCGTCCTCCTCGACGATCACCATCGTGTCGATCTTCGGGGACACGAGGCTGCGGGTTCCGGAGGGTGTTTCAGTCGAGTTGGGTGGCTTCGACCTTTTCGGAGATCGGGAATTCGACGGGGGTCGACAGGATCCCGGCCCAGGTGCACCGGTTATTCGTGTCGTCGCATATTCGTTGTTCGGCGATCTCACCGTGCGTACCGGCTAGCTCGGACGCCGTGACCGACTTCGACTTCCACAGCGTCTGGACGCTTCCTGCCTCTGCTGACCGCGTCTACGAGGTTCTCGCGGATGCCGAACAGTATTCGCAGTGGTGGCCTCAGATACGCCGAGTCGGGACGATCGACGAGCATTCAGGCTCCATGTCCATCCGCAGCGCTGTCCCTCTGACGCTGCTGGTCTTCGGGCGACGCGAGGTGGAAGACTCAGTTGACCGCTTTCTGAAAGTGCGTCTCACCGGCGCAATGACAGGGTGGAGTAGCTGGGCGGTGCGCCCCGCTGGATCTGGTTGCACAGCCGAATTTCGGCAACAGGTAGCGGTGTCCGGAGCGCTTGGTCTGGCCGCGAAGGTCGCGAAGCCGCTGTTCGAGTGGAATCATGAAGCGATGATGCGTGGAGGGCACCGCGGACTGTGCGCATATCTCTCCCGGCCGTGATCGCGACCAGAACTTGCACACGCTCGAGCAATTGATCCATACCCGTCGTGTCATTTTGACGCAGCGTCAGTTATCGTTCACATCAGCAGCCGACAAGTATGTGTAACTCAAATGCACAAAACGGCTTGACCTGGGAGGACGCTATGCGGACGCGAGATTCGACGGTATGGCATTGGAACGTGAGTCCGCGAGCGCGGGTCACCTTCTGCCTGACCAGGACGTTCGTGAAGCCGATGTTCACCCTCTGGCCGACCACCGAACGTGGTATCCGCCAACTCGAGCGACTCGACGCGATGGCGGACAAACTGCCGAAGCCGAAGAACCTCGATATCGAGCCTTTCACGCTGGGTGGTGTGCCCAGCGAGAAGGTGCAGCATCCACGCAAAGCGCAGGGCGAGTTGGCCGGCGCCACGATCCTCTACTTCCATGGAGGGGGATTCGTCTTCTGCGGTCTGGCAACGCACCGGGCACTGTGCGGTTTGCTCTCTGCGAAGGCCGGAGTACCGGTGATCTCCGTGCGCTACCGCCAGCTGCCGGAAGGTTCCATCGGCACCTCCGTCAAGGACGCAATGGCCGCGTACACCGCGTTGCTCGAGACAGCCGAAGACCCGAACAAGATTGTGGTTGCCGGTGACTCGGCGGGCGGATACCTGGCCATGAAGGTCGCCGAAATTGCCGCACTGCGCGGAATCACGCGGCCCGCTGCCGTGGTGGGATATTCCCCTCTTCTCAACGTGAACCTCGAGGACCATGATCCCGATTTCATGAAACGTGATGCCTACCTACCGATGTCACAGGTGGAAAAGCTCAAGGACCGGTGGCTCGAGGGGCCGGACGAGATTCCTGGTGCGCAGTCGCCGATCAACGCCGACGCCAGTCTGATTCCGCCGTCGTTCCTGGTGTCCGCCGAATACGAACTGATGCGTCCGGACGTCGAGATCATGACCGAAAACTTGATCAAGGCAGGACAAGCCGTCGAAACGCACATCTGGAGTGGGCAGATCCATGCTTTCCCGGTGATCGGGAAAGCTCTTCGGGAGGGTAAGGCGATCGTCGATCTCACGATCAAGTTCCTCGAGCGAACGATGGCCTCGCAGAACCAGATCAGCGCCTGACGCTGCTTTTCAGCCGATCGATGTGAGTGTTGCGTAGTCGTCGTTGTCGAGAACGCCGTCGACGACTGCGCGAACTTCCGAGGCATGCAACGTGATCGATCCGCCGTGATTGTCGAGGAAGGCTGTGTCTGCGGCATCTCGGCCGGTCGAGATGCGCACAAGATTGCTGCGCGGCGCCAACTGCGTTGCATCGACCACGCGCCAGACGTGGTCGATATTGGCTTCGACTACGGCGTGAAAATCCATCGGATCGCAGCCCGGCGCGTAGACGGCCACCAGTCGAGCGGGAATCCCCACGGCGCGCAGCAGTGAGATGGTCAGGTGCGAGTAGTCGCGGCACACTCCGGCGCCGGCGAGCAAGGTGTCTACCGCACTGTCGGTGCCGCGACTGGTGCCGGGAACATAACTCAAATGTGTACTCACCCAGCGAGTGACTTCGAGGAGGAGTTCGGCCGGGGGAGTGGCGAGATCGAATTGCCCGGCGACAAAACCGAAGAACTTGTCGGCCTCGGCATACCGGCTGGGGCGCAGATATTTCGACACGTCGTAGTCGCTGACCGACAACGGTTCTGCGCGGCCGATGACGGTTGCGTCGTAGCTGACAATCAGTTTGCCTGGGGCACAGTCGAGTAGGTGGATCCGGGTACCGTGTTCGGCGGTGATCTCGCGGGGTTCGAGCGGATTGCCGTCATGGACGAACGACATCGTTTCCAGCAGTTCGACACCCGGCGCGCGCGTCACCGCGATCTTGAACTCCAGGTTGGTCGCCTCGTCGATCTCGATGTCGAGCAGGGCGGCGACGGTACGTTTCATCGGGCCATCTTTACACCGAATACGGACACCCACCACCTGGGAGGATTGTGACGTGCGATCAGGCTTCGGGATAGTCGACGTCGACGCCGCTGCTGAGGTCGCTGCACTCCACCAACTCGACCCCGTGTTCGCGTAGGTAGGTGTTGGCGCCGCCGTCCCCGGTGAGTGACTTTGCAAGCGTCGGCCAGTGGTCGCGTCCGATCAGGACGGGATGGCCGGGACGGCCGTGAAAGACAGCTCTTCGCAGTATGTTTCGTGATGGGGAGCTGTGACCCACGATCCGCGTCACGGTGTCGGCGTTGAGGTCCGGGACGTCGACCAGAGAGATCGCTGCCGCATCTGCGTCGTCGATTCGCATGGCGGCCTCGAGTCCGCAGCGCAGTGACGCGCTCATTCCGTGTTGCCAATCCGATATCACCACAATGACATCGGTGGTGCGCAGTAGTTCGAGGGCGTCCTCTGCCTGCGCGCCGAGGACCACGATGACCGGTGAGAGGCCTGCGGACTGCAGTGTCGTCACCCCGTGGTGGAGCCAAGACTGACCCTCGGTGTTTGTGACGAGCGCTTTGGGTTTGCCCATGCGGGATCCGGCCCCGGCCGCCAGCAGGATCCCGCACGTAGACATGACTATGCTCCGGTGACCCGCGGACGCAGCCACTCGATCAGATCGTTCAGAACTTCTTCCTGCTCAGGCTCGTTGAAGATCTCGTGGTACAGGCCGTCGTACACCTTCAAGGTGACATCCGAAGAGCCGGCCAGATCTGCGACGAGCTTGCTGCCGGCCGGGTCCGTCAAACGGTCGTCCGAGCCGTGTTGAAGCAGTACGGGAATGGTGAGCGAGGGCAGCCGCGCCGGGAAGCCTTCCGCGGCGGTGATCATGCCGCGCGCGATGCCGGCGGGAACCTTGCCGTGGTGAACCAGCGGGTCGGCGTTGTACTTGTCGACGACCTTCTGATCACGCGATACGGCAGCAGCTTCCAGGTTCTCGACGGGCACGTCCGGGAGGTATTTGCCGACGATCTTGCCCAACTGCATCACGATCTTCGGAGTGCCGGTTGCGATGATCACCGCAGGTCCGGACAGGGCGAGGGCTTTGAGATCGGCCTGATGGTCGAGGGCGTAGGAAAGGGCGATCGCGCCGCCCATGCTGTGCCCGAGCAGGAACTTGTCCTTGCCGGGATGTGCCGCCGTCACGATCGAGAACAACGTGTGGACGTCGTCGGTGAAGTCGGAGAATTCCTTGAGGTGAACGCGCTTGCCGCCAGAGCGTCCGTGCCCGCGATGGTCGGGTGCGTACACGATGAGCCCGAGTTCCCCGAGTCGCGCAGCCACGTGGTCGTAGCGCCTCGCATGTTCGCCGAGTCCGTGGCACAGGACGAGAACCCCGGTGGGTTCGCGGTCCGGTGTCCACACGTCGTAGACGATCTTGGTGCCGGCCACTCCGGTGAACGACGACTCTTCGTGCTGCATTGTTGCGCCCTCTCTGCGACCGGTTCCGGTACGCGGATTCTCACATGCTATTCGCCGCGTGCGCAGGGCGCGGGTGTTCAGGGTGTGAGGTCGTCGAGGAAAATTCGACACTTGTTTGTTACGTCTGGTTACATTAACTTAGGGGCGTGACCGGACAAACCGTTGATCGTTCCGACCCTGTTCCCGCCACCCGCTCGCGCCGATTGTGGCGACCCGCGGTTCGGGCCTTGCTGGACGCCGCGCTACCGCTGATCGACAAGCGAATGGCGGAATCGGTACGCCCGTTCGATCGGCCCGACATGATGCGTCCGCACCTGGCTTCGCGGAAGTTCGCGTGGACGCACTACGGGATCTTCGTTCCCCGGCTGCCAGGGCCTCTCCGTTACCTCAACACCATGACGTTGATCGGTGCAACCGGGACGGTGGTGTTCGACAACGACTATCTCGCTGCACCAGACGCGCGAAACACCGCAACCGTGCTGAGTTCCACCGCAGCGCCGGGCCATCACTTCTACCGGGCGTACGACGCTGCCGATGAGTGTGCATTCGAAGAAGATGGTTCGCGAATCGCCTTCGGTGACAACCTGATCATCGAGAACAGCTATCCGAACTTCCGAGTCACCGGGCGATACGACTCATTCGACGTCGATCTCGAGATCGTGGCAACGGACCAAGCGTCGTGGTTCGTGCGTAATCCCGTCTACGACCACGTCAGTCTGCTGGCACAGTGCTCCGGAACAATTGCGAGTCCGGATGGACCGATGAGTATTTCGGCTCCGTGCACCGTCGAGTACGCGCGGTGCATGACACCGCAATCGTTGACTCGCCGCGCGCTTCCCGAGTCGTGGAAGCTCCCGGCCGACTTTTTCACCTACCAGATCGTTCAACTGGACGACCGGCATCAGTTGTTGCTCACCGATGTTCGAGCGTCAGGGGTTTCGGCGTGCAAGCTCGCCTACATTCGGACTGTCGACGGTAGTGCGAAGGTCTTCGACGACGTCGAGTTCGACGTGCTCGAGTACGCCGACGCATTGCACGTCGACCCACAGGGTCGCGAGATGCGTGTGCCGCGCGTACTGCGTTGGCAGGTGCGCGATTACGGTAGGACGGTCGTGGAGTTCGAGGCGGAGATCGACTCGGAGTGGCGCTACGGTCACGGCAAGGGATACGTCGGCGCGTACACCTACCGGGGAAGCTTCGACGGTGCGTCGATCAACGGTACCGGTTACATCGAATGGGTGGACTGCGAAGTGTAAGGCCTGGGTGTATCGGTGCCTTTCGTAGACCCCGCCGCGCTGACGATTCGTCCGCAGAAGATCCTTGTCGCGGGGACTTCCGGTGCCGGAAAGACGACTCTCGCCGGTCGAATCGGGCGGCTTCTCGAGATCGAACACACTGAGCTGGACTCGCTGTTCCACGGGCCCGACTGGATTCCGCTCGACAGTTTCGAAACCGAAGTACGACGCTTTTCCAGCGAGCCGGCCTGGGTGACCGAGTGGCAGTACGGTGCGGTGCGGTGCGTGAGCTTCTGGCCGAGCGTGCGGACCTGATGCTGTGGTTGGATCTGCCTCGGCGGACGGTGATGCGCCAGGTGATCACACGAACCGTGCGTCGGCGATTGCAGCGAGAGGTGTTGTGGAATCGCAACATGGAGCCGCCGCTGCATACCATTCTGTTCGATCCGGATCACGTGGTGCGCTGGGCCTGGCGAACCGACGGACGCAACGAGGAGCGAATGGCCACGGTTCTTGTCGATGTGCCGTCGTTGCCGATAGTTAGGCTTCGCAGTCGAGAAGAGATCGAGGCTGTGCTCGAAGTCCTCGGCCGTCTGCCCTCAGATCGTCTGAGCTAGGCGAAATCCCAAGTCGTCGATAGCAAACGTCGGGTGGCTTCGCCTCCTTACGGTAGCGCCGCAACCGCGCTCACTTTCGGCCCAACTGCCGCCGCGGAAGATCCGGTACGTGCCGTAAACCTCGGGGTCGTAGAGATCCCAGCACCATTCCCAGACATTGCCGATCATGTCGTACAGGCCCCAGTTGTTGGGTGTCTTGGTTCCGACGGGATGCGCTCTACCCTCTGAATTGTCGCTGTACCAGGCAATCTCGTCGATCTCGCCGTAGCGGTAGCCGGAGGTGCCAGCCTTGCATGCGTACTGCCACTCGGCCTCGGTGGCGAGCCGGTAGCCAGTTGCGCCCCGGTCCCACTGCGGAGAATCGGTGTCGACGTCTCGATATGCGGGTGTCAGACCGTCCGCGGCCGAAAGTGTGTTGCAGGTTGCGATGGCGTCCTTCCATGAAAGGTCGACCGCTGGTTTGCTCGAATCGTCCGACGAATCTCCGTGAAGCAGCGCCCTGGTGGTGAGATGGCTTGCGAGGCGGAAGGATTCGACTTTCGAGGTCCACGAAGTACCTTTGCGGTCGTCCCGAAGGTGCACCTCGCCGGCAGGGATCTCGATCATCAACTCCGCTGCTCCGGTCATTCGTTCATCATCGCAGAGGTTGTCGCTCACCCGGGGAGACGCTCGAACGCTGCTTGTGGATCAAGGCCGGTGCGCATGCGCCATGCGGTCAGCGCAAGCCCGAGGCAGACCACCTGTGCCGGATCGTCGAGGGAAACACCCATCAGCTTCTCGATACGCGTGAGCCGTGCATAAAGCGACTGACGCCGAATGCCGAGGAAATCCGCGGTTCTCGCCTTGCCGCCCCGATGTGCGAGGTACGCGTCGAGCGTTCGGACGAGGTCGGCGGAATGTGCTGTGTCGTAAGCGATCAGCGAACCGAGTTGCTCCGTGACGAACGAGGACAAGGAAGCGGGCGTCGTGCCGGCGGCGAGCAGTCGTTGGACGCCGACGTCCCTGGCGAGGATCACTCCGGTCCGGGTGCCGAAACGCCGTGCGATCTGGACGACTTCGCGAGCTTGCGCGACCGCCGCACCGACGCCCGACAGATCCTCGACCGGCGTCGCCACTCCGAGCGTGCGTACCGCGGAACCGCCCGGCCCGCGGCGTAGCAGCTCGTCGGCTTCGGTGAACGCAGTCCGCACTCGAGCGGGGGATGCGGACGCCCACCCATGCGCGAGCACGATGACGTGATTGGCCGCAGTCCCGACGACACAGGAGCCGAGCACGGCCCGTACGGCGTCGCGTACTTGGTCAGCGAGCTCTCGAACCGGCGTTTGCCGATCGATGTCGACAGCGGCGACGAGGACGTGGTGCCCCTCCGACAACGGCGTCCACCCGGCGGCTGTCAGTCGCTCGGACAAGTCGCCGTGCGATGTGAGCACACCGCCCACCACGTCGGTGATCACCGATTGGGCGAGTGACTGTCTTGGGCCGAGATCGCCGTGACGGCCGAGTTCCAGAGCTACCGCGACGGCGGCGCAGTTTGCGACGGCGGTTCGGCGTGTGGTTGCCGGCCCGCACAGGACAAGTCGACCGAGTGAGTTCGTCGGGCCGCGTACGTCGTGGATAGTGCGTTCGGTCTCGGATCGCTCTGCGCCGGTTGTGCTGCGCTCGACGGTTCTGCCATCCGCGTCGAGCAGATCGACGCCGCACCCCGCGAGTCGTGACACCTTGTCGAGCAGCGCGGTCATGCCCTGGCCTGCAACCACGAGACTCAGAAGTTCTTGCCAGACAGGCTCGCCCGCTTGCGCCGAACCGAGAGTGCGGCGGAGCATGAGGTCGTGAAAGTCTTCGACCATCCGCTCGAAGGGCACTACTGCGTGCAGGGCCAAGAACGCGAGTCCCCGTCGGCGCGAAGCTTCGACGAGTTCGGGAGGGGCCGTGAGGAACGAGCGCCCGACTTCCATCGCGAGTGCGACGCATCCCGCGTCCGCCAATTGGTCGATGTAGGCGGTGAGCTGCTCGGGAGATCGCCCGTGCAGACCGAGGCCCGTGGTCAGAAGGACCTCACCTCCGGACAGCAGCCCACCCATCTCGTACACCTCGGACGAATGGACCCAGCGGACCACCGCGGTATCGACGTCGCCCGCGAGCACCTCGATTGCGGCGGCCTTGAACGAGGGCATCGCAAGAACTTGTCGCAGAGTCGGGAGCATTTCTATATCGTCCGCCGAGGGGGCACTTCGTCATAGAGCTAGTTCTGCCGAACTGACAGGTTGTCCCTTGTCGGGCTGTTACCACCGTGGTCGGATTGTGACACGAGCCACAATCGACGATTTTGGTCAGACTCCAGGAGCGCACATGAATCATCCGGCACACACCGATGAGTATTTTCTCGGACTTGCGATCGAACAGGCGAAGATCGGTTGGGAGGAGGGCGGCGTGCCGATCGGCGCGGCGCTGATTCACCGGGGCGAGGTTCTCGCAGTCGGACGTAACCGTCGGGTCCAGATGAACAGCGCCATCCGTCATGGCGAGACCGACTGCATCGAGCGCGCCGGACGACTGCCGGCCTCGGTGTATCGCGAGTGTGTCCTCTACACGACTTTGTCGCCGTGCTTCATGTGCGCCGGAACTGCGCGCCTGTACGAGATCCCTCGAATCGTGGTCGGCGAAAATCGTTCGTTCGAGGCGTCGGAGGAATGGTTGCGCAGCAGCGGAATTCAGGTCGACGTCGTCGACGACGCGGAGTGTGTGGCACTGATGGACCGCATGCTGGCCGAGCGCCCGAGCCTGTGGCTCGAAGACATCGGCGAAGTTGTATGAGCAGCGCCGTCGAACCTGCCACGGTCGCAGGCGATTCGGAGAGCGCAGGCCCCCCGATCGATCCAGACTATCCCGTCACTCCGGTTCCGCTTCATGCACGAAAGCCGTTCTTCTCGCTCGCAGTCGTGTTGTTGGGGTTCACCATCTTCACGCCGACGATGTTGGCCGGAGCAGCGCTCGGTACCGCGTTCTCGTTCTGGAAACTGATGGTGGTGATCGCCGCCGGATCCGCCATCTTGGGGGTCTACGTCGCCATGATGGGGTTCGTCGGAGCCCGAACCGGACTGACTACAGTTGTGATGGCGCGCTACAGTTTCGGCACTCGCGGGTCCAAGCTCGCTTCGATCCTGCTGGGCGGTACTCAGATCGGCTGGTACGGAGTCATCATCGGCACGATCGGTGATCTCACCGCGCAGGCATTGGGCTGGGAGTCCTATCTCGCGCGGGCGTCGGTGATGATCGCGGCGAGCATCTTGATGTGCGTCACCGCCTGCTACGGCTACCGCGGAATGTACTGGGTTTCGCTCGTCTCGACGCCCTTGATCCTGGCGTTGGCCTGCTGGGTCGTGTTCCGGTCCCTCGAAGAGGTCGGTGGATTCTCCGGCCTGGTCTCGGTTCAACCGCAGACGACCATGACGATCGCGCTCGCAATCACCACTGTCGTCGGCACGTTTGTATCGGCGGGAACGCAAGCGCCCAACTGGACCAGATTTGCTCGCTCCGGATCACAAGCGGTGTGGGCCTGCGTTATCGGGTTCCTCCTCGGAAACGGATTGATGATCCTGTTCGGCGCCATCGGAGCCATCACGTTCCACGAGGGTGACTTCGTGTTGATCCTCTACAACCTCGGGCTTGTCGGCTGGGGCCTGGTCTTGCTGTTCGGAAACCTCTGGAAGAGCAACGCAGACACCGCATACGCCTTCGGAGTGGCCGGTGCCGAACTGTTCAGAAAGCCTCGCAAGACCCCGTTCGTCATCGGTGGATGTGTGATCGGCACGGCGCTCGCTCTGACCGGTGTGCACAACCATCTGGTCGACTACCTGAGTCTGCTCGGAACTTTCATCCCGCCATTGGGCGGCGTGATCATCGCTGACTTCCTGTGCCGGTGGCGGCGAGGCATTCCCGAGGGATACACCCCGCAGCCGGTCCACTGGCGAAACCTGGCCGTCTATGCCGTCGCAGCGTTCCTCGCTTGGCTTTCCGGTGAGTTCGAGGTGGGAATCCCACCGCTGATCGGAATCGTGGTAGCCATTGCTCTGACGATGTTCCTGCACAAGGCGTTTGGCAACAGATCGGCAGATCGGGAGGTCTCGACCTCCACCGTCTGAATCATGCTTCAGGCACCAGCGAGCCCCCGGCGGTATCGACCGCGCCGGGGGCTCGCGTAATTGATGGAAAGGGTAGACGATTCCGTCTCAACCGTCAGCGCAGAACAGGCAGGTAAGGTGCCTCGATTCCCTGCTCTTCGAACGCAGTCAGCGCCGAGCGCGCAAATGCGCGCTGGACTGCCCATTGGCGCCCAGGCTTGACCTGCGCCGTCACTCGAATGGTAATTGCCTCGGCAGTAACCGAATTGACTCCCAGCATCTCCGGCTTGTCGATCATGTCCGCCCTGATCGGTTCGGACTCTGCCGCCTCGAGGACAGCTCGCGTCGCCACCTCACACGCTTTGTGCACGTTCGCATTGTGGGCGATCGGGAGATCGAGAACTGCAGTGGCGTAACCCTGACTCATGTTGCCCACTCGCAGGATTTCGCCGTTGCGGCAATACCACAAGGTGCCGTTGACATCTCGAATCGTGGTGACGCGCAGGCCCACTGTTTCGACGGTGCCGACCGCGTCGCCGAGATCGACGACGTCGCCGACACCGTACTGATCCTCGAGCAACATGAAGATGCCGGAGAGGAAGTCACGCACCAGGTTTTGTGCACCGAAACCGATGGCAAGGCCGATGACGCCGGCGGATGCGATGAACGGCGCGACGTTGATCCCGAGGATGCCGAGAATCTGCAGCACACACCAGACCAGGATGACGATGGACACCGTCGATTTGAGTACCGAACCGATGGTCCGGGCTCGCTGCGATCTGCGCTCGTTCACCTTGGCGTTCGGAGACTTGCGAGGCTTCGACATTCGATCGATCCCGCGGTGCAGTGCGAAGCGCAGAACGACTGCGAGTGCCACGTAGATCGCGATCTCGACGGGTCGGTGAATCAACCAGTCTCGGTTGGTATCGGTCAGTTCCCATGCTTGTATTTCGGAAATCATCTCCATACAGTCTACGGATTCGGGCCGATCCGGGCATCGGTGCAGGGCAGACGGTCCAAAGCCGAACAGGCAGCTAGGCTTACGCCATGGCTGCGTTCACTGGCATACCCGTTGCTGCACTCGACTTCTACGAAGACCTGGAAGCCGACAACAGCAAGACCTGGTGGGCAGCGCACAAGGAGACGTACGACGAAGTGGTTCGTCGTCCGATGGCGTCGTTGACCGCGGCGTTGGAGGACGAATTCGGCACGGCCAAGCTCTTTCGGCCGTATCGTGACGTTCGATTCTCGAAGGACAAGATCCCGTACAAGACGCACCAGGGAGCGTTCGTCGGTCTCGCCGAGAGCTGTGGCTACTACGTGCAGATCGACGCGGCAGGGTTGATGGTGGCCGGTGGTTTCTACGCCAGCAGTTCGGAGACCATCGCGCGTTATCGTGCGGCTGTCGACGACGACGTTCGAGGGCCGGAGCTCGAGAAGATCCTGGCCTCCGTCGAGAAGGCCGGATTCACGATCGGCGGCGACAAGCTCAAGACGGCGCCTCGCGGATACACGGTCGATCACCCGCGGATCGAATTGCTGCGTCACAAGTCGCTGACCGCTGGTCGTAGTTACCCAAGCCCGTCGTGGCTAGACAGCGCCAGGACATTGAAGGAAGTTCGCACAGCGTGGCGCGCACTGACGCCTTTGGTCGAATGGTCCGGACAGGTGCTCGGACCGAACTGACCGTCCGACAGAAAAGTGTGACGTAGCCGTAGGAGAGTTCACCTCGAGTTCATCAAAACTCGAGACGCCTGGGGCTAGCGTGGTGTGTGTAACCGAAAGTTTCGGCCCCGCTTCGAGTCGCAGCGCCGCAGTTCGAAGCCATTTTCTCTCGATCGACATCGTGAACAACCCGTGTCAGTGGAGACCATCATGGCTATGTTTCTCGCCCTCGTCCTGATCATCTCGGTCCTCGGAATCGTCGGCACCTACCTCGCGTTCAGTGCGGTCTACTTCGTCGAGATGCGCAAACTCGACAAGTAAGGGGTGCGAATTGGCCTGATTCGACTATTTCTGGGCCGATCGCGACGACCCTCCCTGCGTACGCTGTTAGGGCATCCTTATCCGCTCGCAACAGTGGATGATTCATTTCTTTTGGAGGTTCGACACGCATGCCCGCTCAATCCACGCTCTTGCTTCCCGAGGGTTACTCCGACAACCGCCTCGTCTCGGATCTCACTCGTCGGCAATTCGGCTTCGGCGCCGGAATCGCCGGACTGGGCGCGTTCCTGGCGGCGTGCGGTGACAGCGGAAGCAGTTCGGGCGAAACCGAAATGCGTTCCGTGACGACACCTCTCGGAACGTACGACATTCCTGTCAATCCGAAGAGAGTTGTCGCGATCGACTCTCGGCTCGACCTCGAACCTGCTGTAGCTCTGGAACTTCCGCTCGTCGGCTACACGTACGCCCAGGCGACACCGTGGGTGCCTATCGATTCGTCGGTACCGTTCCTGTCGGAGATCCCCAACCGCGAGCAGATCTTGGCGCTCGAGCCCGACCTGATCGTGTGCCTGAACTACGAGAGCGAGTGGTGGCCGGTGGCCGAGATGTCCACCATCGCACCGGTTCTGACGACAGAGTTCACCGACGACTGGCGCACAAACCTCTCGCGGTTGTCGGGCTGGCTCGGTCGAACGGCCACACTCGATCGATTGACGCTCGACTACGACAATCTGATTTCCGACATCCGCAGTCGTCATGCCGAGAAGATTGCGTCCAAGACCGTCGCCAGTGTCTCGTTCATGCCGGACACGAACACGCTGTACGTCACGAGCATCCGTACCTCCGAGAAGGGCGACAAGCCCAGCGACATGACGCTCGGCGACATCGGTGGCAAAACCGCCACCTCGGAGGGGCTCGATCCCGAGGGCGGCGTCAGCCTCGAAGGCCTCGACGTGCTGGCCGGCGTCGACGGCTTCATGATCACCGAGAACGAGGACAGTGCCGCGTACCAGGCATTGGTGGCGAGCAAGCTGTGGCAGCGACTCCCGGCAGTGCAGGCGGGCAACGTCACCAGTCTGGGTGGCTCTACGTTCTACGGTTCGATCTACACGATTTCGTACGTGGCACAGGGTTGGGATGCCCTGTACAACAAGATCAGCTGAAGCCTCTGCCGACCGGACCGATGAGTTTAGGTAACGCGGGCGGTCTAATCAGGTAGGCATTGACCAGACCTGAGGAGATCGACGTGCAAACAGAGCAATCCCCAGCGGTAGTGCAATCCCGCGACGGTACGACCATCGCATACGAACGCTCCGGTGCCGGACCAGCAGTGGTCCTGGTCGCCGGAGCGTTCTGCGACCGCGGATGGTTCGATTCCCTGGCTGCAGAGTTGGCGGCGGACTTCACGGTGTACTCGTACGACAGGCGCGGACGCGGGGACAGCGGTGACAGTCGCGCGTTCTCGATCGACGCCGAGGTGGAGGACTTGCGGGCGGTCGTCGCTGCCACCGGTGAAACACCGCTCGTTTACGGATTGTCGTCGGGTGCCGCGCTGGCTTTGGAGGCCGCTGCGCAGGCCGTTCCGATGCGTAAGCTCGCCGTCTACGAGGCGCCGTACATGGACGACGACCAGCGTGACGAGACTGCCCAAAGTGACCTGGAGCGATTGATTGCGGGCGGCGACAGGGAAGGTGCTGTGACGCGTTTTCTGGATCTGACCGGCGCGTCTCCGGAGATGGTCGACGAGATCAAGCGGAGTGCCGATTGGCCCGACATGTGCGCCATCGCGCACACCTTGCCTTACGACGTCGCGGTGTGTGATCACGGCTGCGAGTCGCTCGATTGGCTGGCCTCGATTACCGTCCCCACGTTGGTCATGTACGGCGGTGGCAGTGGTCAATGGGCGCCTGCTTCGGCAATGCGAATTGCCGCACAAGTCTCGGGGACAAAGACTCTGGAGATCCCCGGTCAGGGCCACGGCGTCGCCGACGACGCTATTGTCCCGGCTCTGCGTGAATTCTTTTCCGGCTGAGCACTGGGCGGCGAAAACGATCGTCAACCTAGGGTTGACGCTTTCGATTGCGTCAACCTATGGTTGACGCATGAGCAAACCAGTGGAAATGACCAACACGGTTCGACTCGACGACCTCATCGACGCGATCAAGAAGGTGCACACCGATGCTCTCGACCAACTCTCCGACGCCGTGATTGCCGCTGATCATCTCGGTGAAGTTGCCGATCACCTGATCGGCCACTTCGTCGACCAGGCGCGCAGGTCGGGAGCGTCGTGGACGGAGATCGGCGCGAGCATGGGTGTCTCGAAGCAGGCTGCGCAGAAGCGTTTTGTTCCCAAGACGCCGAGTGATCAGAAGCCGATGGATCCGAACGAAGGGTTCAACCGGTTCACTCCCCGGGCGAAGAACGTCGTCATGGCCTCGCAGAACGAAGCCCGCGCTGCCGGCAACGCAGAGATCCAGCCTGAGCACCTGCTCCTGGGGCTTGTCGAGGAGCCTGCCGGGTTGGCTGCGAAGGCGATAGTCGCGCAGGGGGTGGAGCTTGGCTCCGTTCGGGACGCGGTGGCCGGTGTACTACCGGCTCCGACTTCCGAACTACCAGAACTTATTCCGTACGACGCTCGTGCGCGCAAGGTTTTGGAACTGACGTTCCGTGAGGCTCTTCGCCTGGGCCACAACTACATCGGCACCGAGCACATCCTGCTGGCACTGCTCGAACTCGAAGACGGATCAGGGGTTCTGGCTGACCTCGGAATCTTGAAATCGGTTGCGGAGTCCAACATCGTGGGAGCGCTGGCCGCCATTCAGGATCAGTGATTCAGGGGTGAATCTGATGCAGAAGAGGGCCGCACCCTTGCGGGTGCGGCCCTCTTCTTGTGTCACTGATTAGACAGCGCGCACATTGGTGGCCTGAGGACCCTTCTGGCCCTGGCCAACCTCGAACTCCACACGCTGGTTCTCGTCGAGCGACTTGTAGCCGTTGCCCGAGATTTCAGAGTAATGAACGAACACGTCCGGTGTTCCGTCGTCGGGAGCGATGAAACCAAAGCCCTTTTCGCCGTTGAACCACTTCACGATGCCCTGTGCCATACCGATACTCCCTACAAACTCGATCCGGGCCCTCACATCGAAGTCCCGATCTCGATATGTCTATCCTCCCACGCCGCGCAAGTCGAACGGTGGGCGACGTGCAGAAAGCGAGTTGTCAGGACTATCGGAGGTGGCTGCGCTACTGATCTTCGACGCTGGTTCTGACCAATTCACGGAAAGCGAGGACCAGTGGTTCGCGTGCCCGTCCGCGGCGATAGATCAGGGAGAACGGTGCCTGATATCCGAAGGAGGCGGGCAAGAGTGGGCGCAATCGTTGCTGGTCGACCCAATATCCGGCGTAGTGCTCGGGCAAATATCCGATGTATCCGCCCGAGAGGATCAGAATGAGTTGGGCCTCCATGTTCTCGACGGTGGCCGATCTCTCGGTGAATCCTTGGCGAGCCAACTCGGCTTCGCTCCAATAACCCCTGGTGACCATTCGTTGACGGGTGATGACGTCCGGGTGCACCCGCTTGCTCGAGAAGAGCGGATGTTTGTCGCTGCAGTAGAGCCAGTGCTGCTCGCGGTGTAGAGCCTGCGCTGTCAGGCCGTTCATGGGCGAGGCGAACGCTCCGATCGCCACGTCGATGCGGTCGTCGAGAACGCCTACCTGAAGCTCGTGCGGAGTTTGGATTTTGAGGTCGAGATAGACACCGGGGTGTGTTCGGCTGAATTCACCGATGACGTCGGCGAGCGGGAGCGTCGAATCCGTGACAGTCGAATCCAGTACCCCGACGGTCATCGTTCCCCGAAGTTCGCCTTGGAGTGCGGTGGCATACCGCTCGAACCCCTCCAGCTCGCCGAGGATGCGGACGCATTCCTGGTGGTAGAGCTCGCCCTTGCTGGTCAGGCTGAACCCGCTGCGACCGCGGTGGCACAGGACGATGCCGAGTTGGCGTTCGAGTTGGCTCATGTAGGTGCTGATCGCCGAGGCGGACAGTCCTAGATCCTGCTGTGCCGGCGCGAAGCCCTGATGGCGCACCACGGAGGTGAAGATCCGAAGCAGTTTCAGATCGGGAAGTGTGCTACGCATCGGGTACCTCGGCAGAGTCGAGAACAGATACATCAGAAATTTCTGAAGTGATTATTTGTATCAAGTGATTTATTTCACGTCAATCGTCTTCTACGGTTTCCTCAGGCGGTCTGACGAGACCGGCGTCTGCTCTCGGACCTGCTGGTACTTCACGAAGGAATCGTCACCATGGACATAGCCATAATCCTGACCTACCTGGCCGCAATGCTGGCTTTCGGTTGGTGGGGCAAACGCCGCGCGAGCAACTCCAGTGAGTACCTCGTCGCCGGTCGAAGGCTCGGTGGAGTTCTCTACACGAGCACGATGGCCGCCGTCGTCATCGGCGGAGCGTCGACGGTCGGCGGTGTCGGCCTCGGCTACAAATACGGAATCTCCGGTATGTGGTTGGTTGTCTCCATCGCCGCTGGTGTGCTCCTGCTGAGTTTGTTGTTCGCCTCCCGGATTCAGCGTCTGAAGGTGTACACGGTTTCGGGAATGCTGAAGTTGCGCTACGGAATCGACGCAACCGGCGCGTCCGGCATCGTGATGATGGCCTACACGTTGATGCTCACCGTCACGTCCACCATCGCCTACGCCACTATCTTCAACGTGCTCTTCGGTTTCGACCGGACGCTCTCCGTAGTCCTCGGTGGATTGATCGTCGTCGCGTACTCCGCGATGGGCGGCATGTGGTCGATCACGCTGACCGACGTTGTTCAGTTCGTCATCAAGACGATCGGAATCTTCTTCCTCCTGCTCCCGTTCACCTGGTCGAAAGCGGGTGGGTACGACGGGATCAAGGAGCGTGTGGGCGACGCAGCGTTCTCACTCGGCACTATCGGCACCGGCACGATCATCACCTTCTTCGTCGTGTACACGCTCGGAATCCTTATCGGGCAGGACATCTGGCAGCGCGTGTTCACGGCCAAGTCGCCCGAAGTTGCGCGCTGGGGCGGCGTCGCTGCGGGCGTTTACTGCCTGCTTTACGGTGTGGCAGGTGCGCTGATCGGTCTGGCGGCTTCGGCTCTGATGCCCGACATCGGTTCGTCCGACGACGTCTACGCCGACGTCGCCGTTCACGTTCTCCCGATCGGTCTCAGCGGAATTGTGCTGGCAGCCGCCGTCGCAGCGATGATGTCGACCGCTTCCGGCGCACTGATCGCCACTGCCACAGTGGCTCGGCAAGACGTCTTGCCTCTCGTCTCGAAGATCTTCGGGCGTACACAGCCTGGCCTGGATACGTCCGATCCGGAAGCAGATGTGCGCGGAAACCGCCTGTACGTCATCGTGATCGGCCTCGTCAGTATCGTTCTCGCTGCCCTGATCAACGACATCGTCGCGGCGCTCACGATTGCGTACGACATCCTCGTGGGTGGCCTGCTCGTCCCCATCCTCGGTGGTCTGGTGTGGAAGAGGGCCACCGGAACCGCGGCAATGGCTTCGATGGCGGTGGGAACGGCGGCGACTCTGATCACGATGTTCGTCGTCGGCGACGTGCTGGCCAACGAACCGGTGTACGTCGGTCTGGTGAGTGCACTCGTTGTCTTCGTTGCGCTGAGTCTGACCACGGCGCCGACTCCGCCCGCGGTGATGAAGATCTGGAACGAGCGAGTTTCCGGAAAGGACACGGAGACGGCCGAACCGGAAGTTGCCCCGATAGCCTGAAGGTCGGTGCGTGCAGGAGTGCACGCCACAAGGAGGTAGATCGTGCCCAAGGTCGTTGATCACGACGAGCGACGGTTGGTGCTGGCCGACGCTGTCCTCAGCCTGATCGCCCGCGAGGGTATCTCGGCGGTGACCACCAGGGCGGTTGCCGAGGAGAGTGGATGGTCGACCGGAGTGTTGAACCACTACTTCAATTCTCGACACGAACTTCTCCTCGCCGCGCTGCGCCGGGCAGCGGACATCCAAGGTGATCAGTATCAGGTCATCCTGGATCAGGTCGACAACTCGGCGCTCGAAAAGTTGCGGGGAATCACCGCCAGTGTCTTGCCGCTCGACGATCGACGCCTGGCGATGACGCGCGTGTTCCTCTTCTTCTACGCCGAAGGCGCACAGGAAGAGAAGGCTCGCAGTGAGATCGCGGGCTTTCTCGCTCGGTGGCGCCGGATCGTTCTCGAGACGGTTCTGGAGGCGCAACAGGAGGGATCGGTGCCGGCAGATGTCGACCCCGACCTCGTGACGATCAGGTTGGTCGGACTCACCGACGGCCTTGCCATGCAGTCGATTCTTGATCCCTTCATGATGGACGCCATTCGGGCTCCCGGCGCGGTGGCCCGAGGCGTCGACGCAGTCTTGCAAGCGATTACCGCGGAGGCTCGGACGTGACGGATCGAATCGTGGTGCTCGACGATTTCATCGACCTCGGCACTCTGCGAGAAACTCTCGGCGCCGCCGGGATCGACGTCGGCGTCGAGTTCAGTTCCGAGATCCCGAGCGGCGCAGGCATAATCGCGCTACTGGTGGGGCCGGAGACTGTAGGGCTCGACGCACATCATCTCGACTCCTTGCCGGATCTGCGTCTCCTCGCGGCCACCTCGGCCGGGTTCGATCACCTGCCGGTGGGCGCGGCGCATGATCGGGGCGTCACCGTCACTCGCGCGGTCGACTACTGCACCGAGGAGGTGGCCGATCATGCGCTGGCGTCGATCCTGTCCTTGCTGCGCTCCATCGGTCCGCTTGATGCCGCAGTGCACCAAGGTCGTTGGAGTGTCGTGGAGTATCCGCCACGTCGGATCGCAGGAACAGTTCTGGGCCTCTATGGATTCGGACTGATCGCTCAGGCACTTGCCAGCCGTGCAGCAGCGCTGGGGATGACGGTCTTGGCAGCGGGGCGTTCGCTCTCGGCCGGAGCGCCCGGCGTCGAGGTCGTGGAGTGGGACGAGCTTCTGCGTCGATCGGACGTGCTGAGCCTGCATGTGCCGTTGACTCCGGAGACCGCCGGTATCGTGGACGCTCAGGCTTTGGCGTCGATGAAGCCGGGATCGTTCCTGGTCAACGTCTCGCGCGGAGGCCTCGTCGATCACGAAGCGCTCGGAAGTGCTTTGCGTAGCGGCAGATTGGCCGGCGCTGCGGTCGACGTGCTACCGGCAGAACCGCCGACTGCTGATGATCCGATACTGCAGATTCCGAACCTGACGATCACTCCTCATTCTGCCTGGTATTCGTCGGCGGTCTCGGGGACCCTGGCCAGACAGTCCGCACTCAACGTCGTTGCGGTGCTGACGGGAAAGTCCCCGGTGGGCGTTGTAGCCGCACCGGGGTCCTGAGGGGCGCTCGCCTCAGTTCTTGTATTCCGGATCGATTCGATCGAGAAGGCGAAGTAGTGCAGCCCAGGCTAATTCGTAAGCCTGGTCGTCACTGAACTCGTCTTTCACCTCGCCCGCGAATTGTCTGGCGGTGTACTCCGCCAGTTCAGGGGAGGGTAGGCGCAGACTGCCGGAAGCCTGTGCGGCGATCTGGATGTCGCATGCTTTCTCCAGGTAGAACATTCGCAGAAATGCTTCCGACGCAGTCTCGCCGACAGTCAGCAGGCCGTGATTGCGGAGAATCAGCGCGGGGTGGGTGCCGAGATCCTTCACCAACCGCTCACGCTCGACGGTGTTGAGAGCGATGCCCTCGTAGTCGTGGTAGCCGACCCGATTGTAGAACTCCATCGAGATCTGGTTGAGCGGCAGCAGACCGTCTTCCTGTGCTGCGACGGCGCAGCCGGCCTTGGTGTGGGTATGAAGGACGCACTGTGCGTCTGACCGCGCGGAGTGCACTGCCCCATGGATTACGAATCCTGCTGGGTTGACCTGATATTCGGACGGCTCGACGAGGTTCCCGTCGAGATCGATCTTGACCAGGTTGGATGCTGTGATCTCTTCGAAGAGAAGGCCGTACGGATTGATGAGGAAGTGATGTTCGGGTCCTGGTAGGCGCACCGAGACGTGCGTGAAGATGAGGTCCGTCATCTTGAAGTGGGCGAGCAACCGGTAGACGGCGGCGAGTTCGCGGCGAAGTTCCAGTTCGGACTTGGCAATTGTTGGCGGGGTGGTGGCCGGCGCGCTCATACGGTCTCCGTTTCGATGGGCAGTACAACTTTCGTTTAAATATATCAATCGATATATTTAAACGTCAATGGTTGCCGTACACCAAAACGTAGGAGCCCCACTCGTGCTCAGGGTGGGCTAATCTCGCATTCGCTGTGCCCTCGGCGCGCGCAGCAGATGCCGAGAAGGAGAGTGCACACGTGTACGGAACGATTCGCGAATCACCGACGACCGCTGAACTTGTGGACCAGCTCAGCCGCCGTGGGTTCTTCGGGGTCGGCGCAGTGGCAGCGGCCGCCATCCTTGCGGGGTGTTCGACTACATCAGATGCTTCTGATGCCGGCGAACAACGTGAGGTGATCAATGCGCTCGGAACCACCACGATCTCGGGAAAGCCGGAAAGGATCGTTGTTGCCAGCGACTTCACGGATCTGGAATTCCTGCTCTCGCTCGGCGTTCACCCAGTCGCCTACGGCAACACAGGATCGTGGGACCGCGGTTCACTGCCTTGGCAGAGCACCGCGGGAATAGCCGACCTCGAAAGCTTCGGCACCACAGGCGAAATCAACCCGGAAATCATCGCGCGCTACTCGCCGGACCTCATCATCGGAATGAAGACTTATCTCGAACCTGCCGCCGAGAGGCTCAGTCAGATCGCTCCGGTCATCGCGCTGGACTGGACCACCTCGTGGCGTGACGGCGTCGCCACGGTCGGGCAGGCAGCTTTTGTCGACGAGGCTGCTGCTGCAGCGATCGCCCGGACCGACGCTCTGATCTCCGACACCGCAGCTTCCCTGAACGGCTTGGGTGGCAAGACGATCATGATCGGCTCGATGTACGGCGATCAGTTGTATGTGCAGGGGGATGCCAGTGCGCCCGGGGTTCTGCTGCGCGAACTCGGACTCGACTATCGCGGATACAACGCCGAGCAGATGACTGCGCTGTCGATGGAGCAGGCGGAGGTACTCGCACCCGCAGACATTTTGCTCAGCCTCGCTTCTGATCAGGAAGCGACGACGAGGTTGGAGAACTTCGCAGTTTTCCAGAACCTCCCCGCGGTGAAGGCGCGATCCTATGCGCCGGTCGAACTTCTGCTCTCGAATGCCTTTGTCGATAATTTCGGTCCACTGAGCGCGCCGTACGCCTTGCCGCAGCTCGCCGGGGTCTTGACCGGGCTTGCGGCGGGCCAGGGAAAACAGCTCCCCTGACCTCGCTTCCGAGCCTATTGACGCCGCGTCGGCCTAGCATCGAAACATGGTGGACATAGATCTGACGGGCCGCGCCGCAGTAGTCGGCGGATCACAACCGCTGCGAGCGATACTCGAAACCCCCACTACCCCCGGCCCGTGGCCGGGGGTAGTGATGATTCACGAGGCCTTCGGGCTCGAGGAGGTGATGCAGCGGCAAGCCAAGCGGCTGGCCGCTGCGGGATTCCTGACGCTCGCTGTCGACCTCTACAGCGCGGGCGGGGCGAAGCGGTGCCTAGTGCCCACCATGACGTCGATGCTTCGAGGACACGGCAAGGCGTTCACCGACATCGAAGTCGCTCGCAGTTGGCTGGTGGAATCCCCGGACTGCACCGGAAAGATCGGTGTCATCGGATTCTGCATGGGCGGCGGCTTCGCGATGGTCAGCGCCGGAGATTTCGACGCTGCCTCGGTCAATTACGGTCAGCTTCCACGCAAACTCGATGAGGCCGTGGTGGATGCGTGCCCGATCGTCGGGAGTTTCGGAGGCAAGGACTTTTCGCTCCGGGGCGCGGCAGCGAAGCTGGAGACGGCGCTCAGCAATGCCGGTATCGAGAACGACGTCAAGGAGTACCCCACCGCCGGCCACGCGTTCCTCAACGACGCGGAGGCCGGACCCAAGGTGCTTCGTCCTTTGGAGCGCATCCTCGGAATCGGTCCCGATCCTGTTGCAGCGCAGGATGCCTGGAAGCGAATCGACTCGTTCTTCGAGCGCCACCTGGCGTGATCAGCGACTGGTTCTCTCACCGCCGTTGACTGCCAATACCTGACCGGTGATCTGCCGGGCACCCGGTGAGGCCAAGAAATGGACGGCTGATGCGATGTCGTCCGGGGTTCCGGCGCGCTTGGTGCTGGTGGATTCGATCAGCATCGCGCGACGCTCGTCCGTCAGAAAGTCCCGGAAGAACTCGGTGTCGGCGATGTAACCGGGGGAGACGATGTTCGCCGTGATGCCTTCTGGGCCCAGTTCGGCGGCCAGATCGACATTCCACGTGGCAACTGCTGCTTTGGCAGCGCCGTACGCTCCAGCTCCCTTGTCGGCGGCAATCGATCCGATGGTGATGACGGCACCGCCACTGGGGATTCGATCTCGAACTGCTGCTGTGGTCAACACTGCCGAGATCAGATTGGAGTCCAGATTGGCCCGCCACCCGGCGGCCAGGGATTCCAGATCTGACGGCGCTTCGCGATCGAAGTCCGTGTTACCGCCGGCGCAGTGCACCACGACGTCGATGGTTCCCGGAAGTGAATCCTGCAGCCGCTTCAGGTCTTTCGGGTCGGAATTGTCACAAGTCAAGGCGTGAACATTATCGCCCAACTCCTCCGCGGTCTTTTCGAGTGGTTCCGTGCGTCGGCCGGTGACAAAAACGGTGTCTCCGTCTCGGGCGAACGCCGCTGCAACTGCGCGTCCGATCCCTGTTCCGCCGCCGGTTACCAGAACTGTGCGTGTCATGCCTACCTCCGTGAGCTACGTTTAGACCTATACGAAGAACGTATCATTTAGAGCTAAACGAGGTGTGCAGTGGTGGGCGACTACAACCCGGACGACGCGGTGGACGCGGTTGCCTTGGCGTGGCTTCGCGAACGGCCGGGCACGCCCGTAGAGGGTATCGGCATCGTCACCAGGCTGTGGATGTGCGCCAAGCTGCTCGGTGAGGATCGCCGACGGGTACTCGCCTCGGCCGGTGCGGACACCGCGACTCTGGACCTGCTCAGTGTCCTGCGGCGATCCGGCGAGCCGTATCAGTTGACGACTCGCCAGATCACCGAGCAGACCGGAGTCACGGCCGGTGCGATCTCGCAGCGACTCGCGCGCGCGGAGAACGCGGGTCTGGTGGAGAGGTCTTCCGCCGCGGAAGGGTCACGAATAGTGCTCGTGACCCTCACTGCCGCCGGTCACGAACTGGTGGAGCAATTGGTGGACCGAGTCCTCGGCCGTGAAGCCGAACTGACGTCGATTCTCACCGAGCAGCAGCAGGCCGAACTCACCGACCTGCTGCGTGTCTTTCTCGACGGCCTACGCGGCGAACTCGGTGACTCCGGCGTCGCGCACGTCGGGGCTTGATCAGGACAGGCGCTCGAAGACCGCAGCCAGGCCCTGCCCGCCGCCGATGCACATCGTCTCGAGGCCGTAACGCGCTTCGCGACGGTCCATCTCGCGCAACAGGGTGGCCAGGATTCGTCCACCCGTGGCACCGACCGGATGTCCGAGGGAGATGCCGGAGCCGTTGGGGTTGATGCGTGGGTCGTCGGCCTCGAGATTCCAGCTCTGCAGGACTGCAAGTGCTTGTGCCGCAAAGGCTTCGTTGAGTTCGATGACGTCCATGTCCGCCAGGGTCAATCCGAGGCGGCCGAGTGCCTTCTCCGACGCCGGTACGGGGCCGATGCCCATGGTGCGCGGCGGAACGCCCGCAACGCTCCAACTCGCGAGGCGTGCGAGCGGTCGCAGTCCGAGGGTACGAGCTTTGTCGGCGGTGGTGACGATCGCCAGTGCTGCGCCGTCGTTCTGCCCGCTGGCATTACCTGCAGTCACGGTGGAGTCCGGGTCGATCTTTGCGCGCATGGGACGAAGGCGCGCAAGCGATTCCATCGAGGTGTCGGCGCGTGGATGCTCGTCGGTGTCGACGAGCAGGGTCTCGCCCTTGCGCTGCGGAACGGATACCGGAACGATTTCCTCGGCGAAGACGCCGTTCTTCTGTGCTGCGACTGCACGCTGATGGGACTGAACCGCGAGTGCATCCTGATCCTCGCGGCTGATGGAGAACTCGGCGCGCAGGTTCTCTGCCGTTTCGATCATTCCGCCGGGAACCGGGAAGTCACGTCCGCCGGCTGCGACGCGGGCGCGCGCGAGACGATCGCTGAGCGCAACTCCTTCACCCTTGACGCCCCAACGCATTCCGGTTGCGTAGAACTCGGCCTGGCTCATCGACTCGGCACCGCCGGCGAGGACCAGGTCACTGCCACCGGACTGAACCTGCATGACGGCCTGGATGACTGCCTGTAATCCCGACCCGCACCGGCGATCCACCTGCATGCCGGGAACATCGATGCCCAGACCCGCGTTGAGCGCCGCGATGCGTCCGATCGCCGGAGCCTCACCGTTCGGCGAAGCCTGGCCGAGAATGACGTCGTCGATCTCCGCGCCGGAAATGCCGGTACGCGTGACGAGTTCGGTGATCAGCGTCGAGGCGAGATCTTCCGGGGCTACGTCACGGAAGACACCGCCGAAGCGGCCGACAGGGGTACGGAGCGGTTCACAGATGACAACGTCAGGCATTAGTTCTTCCTTGGGTCTGCTCGGTCAGCGGGTGGCAGCCGAGTGATTGTTGGACGACTGAGTACGTCCGAGATCGACGGAGATGGCGTCCGCGGTGGCGACTGCGGCCGGAACCAGTTCACCGCGAACAGCTTCGGCGCTGTAGCGGGCGGCTTGGGTGGAGATGTTGACGGCCGCGACCACGTCACCGGTCGCGTCCCGGATGGGTGCGGCGAGCGAGCGCAGACCCTCTTCGAGTTCCTGATCGACAATCGCGAACCCGTCGGCGCGAATCTTCTCGAGTTCGGCACGCAGTCCGTCGGCGGTGGAGATGGTCTTGCCGGTCAGGCGGGCGAAGGACACTCGGGCGAGGTAGGCGTCCAGTGCGTCGTCGGGCAAGCCGGCGAGCAGAACTCGACCCATGGATGTGGCGTACGCGGGAAAGCGCGTGCCGATGGTGATGGACACCGTCATGATGCGGCTGACCGGAACACGAGCCACGTACACGACGTCGTCACCGTCGAGGATCGACACGGACGTGGATTCACGGACCTTGGCGGACAAGGCTTCCAGATGCGGCCCGGCGATCTCGGGAAGGGACAGACTGGAGAGGTAGCTGTAGCCGAGTTCGAGGACACGGGGCGTCAACCAGAACACCGAACCGTCAGTACGTACGTATTCGAGTTCGACGAGCGTGAGTAGGAAGCGGCGAGCAGTCGCACGCGTGAGATCGGTGTGCCGGGCAACCTCGCTGAGGGTGCGACGCGGGTGCTCACCGTCGAAAGCCTTGATGACGGAAAGCCCACGGGCCAGCGACTGCACGTAGTCCGGGGACGGTCCCGGCGCCTGCTCGCTGCTGTTCTCACTCATGTTGTCTCGTTCTCCTCAGGTTCGGCCGAGAGGTCCGCGAGTGCTTGCTTTCCCAGCGCAAAAGCCAAGTTGCTGTTCGGCACACCCGCATAGACCGCGGTATGGAGAAATACTTCCACGAGTTCGTCGGGATCGATCCCGGCACGCAGCGCAGCGCGAATGTGCATGTCGAGTTCGTGTTCGTTGCCGACGGCAGTGAGGATCGCGAGAGTGAGGAGCCTGCGGGTGTGGTGATCGAGGCCGGGGCGCGACCAGATGTCACCCCACGCCGTGCGAGTGATGAAGTCCTGGAAAGGGGCGGTGAACTCGGTGGCACCGGCAATGGAACGGTCGACGTGGGCGTCGCCGAGCACCTGGCGTCGTACGGTCATGCCGGCCGACACCGCGGCGCTACGTTGGGCGAGCGCAGATGTGTGCGAGGCAATATGCGTTGCAAGTAGTTTGGTGACGCGCCCGGCTTGTTCGACGTTGGCCAGGTGTGCGCCCGGATCGACCACGTGCAGTACCGCATCGGCGATGCCGTCGGCGATCGCACCCAACGTCGACGGAGGCGTCGCCGGATCCTGCTCGCCCGCGACGAGGAGCGTCGGAGCGACGATGCGGGCCAGGTCGTTGCGGCCGTCCCACGTCGAAAGCGCCTCGCAGCAGGCGGCATAGCCCTCGTCGGGTGTGGCTTCGACCATCGCGACGTGACGGGCGACAAGCTCCGGATCGTTCTCGGCCAGTCCCGGCGTGAACCAGCGTCCGACGACGGCGGCCGCGATGGATGCAATACCGTCCGCACGGACAGCCCGAGCACGATCGATCCACGGTTGAGCCGGGGCGAACTGCGAGGACGTGCACATCAATGTCAACGTCTCGACGCGAGTGGGGTGGTGCGCGGCGATCCATTGGCTGACAGCGCCGCCGAGGGAGAGCCCGACGAGATGTACGGACTCGAGTTCGAGCGAATCGAGGAGAGCGATGACATCGCCGGCGAGATCGGCAATTGAGTAGGGGCCCGTAGGCACCGGTGACTTGCCGTGGCCGCGATGGTCGACGGCGATGACGCGGTAGCGATTCGACAGCGCGTGAATCTGCGGCTGCCACATGGACAGATCGGATCCGAGTGAACCCAGGAGAACCACTGCCGGGGCATCGAGATTGCCGGTCTGTTGAAAGTTGAGCGCGACGCTCATCGAGATCCTCCTGTGGGGCGTTCGGCGAGGGCGCGGTCGACCAGATCGGTGGCGTGGCCCAGATAGTGTGCGGGGTCGAGTAGTTCGGCGATCTCGGTTTCGCTCAGGTGCTCTGCGATGGCGGGATCACGATCCAATCTGGTTCCGGAAGTGGCTGCCGCGGTGACGATGTCGCGCGCTCGATCAGTGTGTGCGGACAGGGCCTTGGTGACACGCTCGGCGAGAATCAGGCCACCGGTGATGTCGAGATTGCGAGCCATCGACTCGGTGTGTACTTGCAGGCCGGTGAGGCTCACGGACAGTTGGTGCGCCGCTCCGCCTGCCAGACGCAGGAGATCGGTGACGGTTTCCCACTCGGCGTGCCAGGGGCCTGCAGCGCGGGCGAATTCGTGATCCATGTTCGACAGGGCTGTGGCGACCAGTGCGGGAGCACGTCGCGCTGCTGCGCGGGCGGTGATGGCCGCGACGGGATTCTGCTTGTGCGGCATGGCCGATGAGCCGCCCGGAGCGCTTTCGGCGACCTCGGAGAGTTCGGTGGACGCCATGACGGTGATGTCGGTGGCGGGCTTGGAAACAGCGCCGGCGACGATACCGAGCGTGGTCGCGAGTTCTGCGATGGTCACGCGGTCGGTGTGCCAGGGAGTGACCTGCCTGGCCAGGCCGAGTTCGTCTGCCAGTGCATCGGCGATCCTGAGCCCATCGGGATACAACGCAGCGAGTGTGCCTGCGGCGCCGCCGAACTGAACCGGCAACGTGGACAGCACGATCTCGAGGCGGATCGCGGCGGCGTCGAGTGCGGTGAACCAACTCGAGGCCAGAAGGCCGAAAGTGGTCGGAAGTGCTTGCTGGCCCAGAGTTCTCGCGACCATCGGAGTGGAGCGATGGAGGCGGGCGAGGTGGGCGGCGGAATCGGCGGCGCGGGTCAGGTCGGCCAGAACCACCGCGCCCGCGCGTCGCGTCAACAGCATCAGCGCACAGTCCATGATGTCCTGACTGGTGGCGCCCGGGTGCACCACGGAGGCAGGCACACCTTCCTGTCCGACCCTTTCGCGCAGCATCTTCACCAGCGGAATGACGGGATTTCCGCCGGCGGCCGACGCGCGGCCGAGCGCCACGATGTCCAGACCGCCCGGTTGTGAGAGTTCGGCCGCAGCAGCAGCCACCGCGGCGCAATGTTCCCCGTCCGCCAATCCGACGGTGGCCATCGCACAACTCAGTGCGGCCTCCACGTCGAGCAACGCGGTGACCCACGCCTGGTCGGACAGGTGCTCCGATACGCGGGTGGCCCCGAACACCGGGTCGAACAGTGCGCCGCGAGTGGGCATGTGTACTCCTCTTACAGTTCGAAGAAGGGCGTCTCGACGCCGTTCGCGTCCTCGTCCTGAACATAGACCGTCCAGGAGTACCCACCGTCGACCTTGGTTGCAACCAACTTCGCGCGTTCGGTTTCGCTCAGTGAGGACAGCACCGGATCTGTTGCGTGTGCGTCGGCGTCTTCGGGGAAGTACAAGCGGGTGACCAGGCGGTCGAGCATGCCGCGAGCGAAGACCGACACGTTCACGTGTGGGGCCTCGTCCGCATCCGTTTCAGTGGGCTGCGCACCGGGCTTGACAGTGTGGACCAATGCAGTGCCCGTGGGATCCGCTGCGCTGCGGGCGAATCCGCGAAAACCAGCCGGAGTGAGCTCCACTGCGCCACGGGGATCGTCCGGATGGTTGAAGCGTCCGAGTGTATCGGCCTGCCATGTTTCGATCATCGCGTCGGCGACGGGTGTACGGGCGCCGTCGATCACCGTGATGGCCAGCGTGATTCGTCCGGGGGTATCGGCGGGAGCGGCGTCGGGGCCGTCCGTCCAGGGGAGGCCGATGTGCCAGTACGGCCCGACGGTCTGAGAGGGCGTGACACCGAAGGGGGCGGTGGTGAAGTCGCCGGGGACGACCGGATAAGTGGGTGCGGGCTTCGCGGTGTGATCAGTCATCGTGGTCTTCCTCGTTCTCGAATACGGAGGCGTTACGGCCGCGCAGGACGATGTCGAAGCGGAACCCGAGAGCCCAGTTGGGGACTGTGGCGTCGTAGTCGAAGACGCTGACCATGCGGTGACGTGCTGCTTCGGGTACTGCGTTGTAGATCGGGTCCTGGAAGAACATCGGATCGTCGGGGAAGTACATCTGCGTCACGAGGCGCTGCGTGAATGCCGTGCCGAACAGCGAGAAATGGATGTGTGCCGGTCGCCAGGCGTTGTCGTGGTTCATCCACGGGTAGGCGCCCGGCTTGATCGTGGTGAAGCTGTAGTGGCCGTTCGCGTCGGTGACGCAGCGACCCAGGCCGTTGAAGAACGGATCCAGCGGCGCGGGCCAGTTGTCGCCGGTGTGGCGGTAGCGTCCGCCTGCGTTTGCCTGCCAGACCTCGAGCAGTGTGTGGGGGACGGGTTTTCCGTCGCCGTCGAGTACGCGGCCGTGAACGACGATGCGCTGTCCCTGTGCTTCGCCGCCGTTGGCAATGGTCAGGTCGTTTTCGCCGGCGCCGACGCGATCCTCGCCGAATACCGGCCCGGTGAGCTCCGTGAGCCGCTGGGGGAGCAGCTTCAGCGGCTGCTTCGGGTGGCGAAGGGAAGTCGTCTTGTAGTCCGCGAAATCGGCCGGGGCGTTGACGCCAGTCGGCCGCTGGTACCTCGGCGGTAGATGCAGCATAGGGAACCTCGTCGTTCGGTTACGTGAAGTTGTTCGCAATGTGTACATGTGTTGCGCTCTGCGAACAGAATAGTTCGTAGATGTGACCCAGGCAATGCCGGGGGCGAAAAATGTTCGTTATGCGGACGGGGGTTCACAATACGTACGGGTCGCGCTACTGTGATCGACATGATGGACAAAGTCATTCCCACTGCTGCCGAGGCCGTCGCCGACGTGCCGGACGGCGTCACGATCGCTGTCGGAGGTTTCGGGCTCGTCGGAGTGCCGGAAATCCTCATCGATGCGCTCCTCGAGCAGGGCGCGACATCACTCGAAACGGTGAGCAACAACTGCGGCACCGACGGGTTCGGGCTCGGAGTGCTTCTTGAGAAGGGGCGTATCCGTCGTACTGTCAGCTCGTACGTCGGCTCCAACAAGGAGTTCGCGCGTCAGTACCTTTCCGGTGAGCTGGAAGTCGAACTCACGCCGCAGGGCACGCTCGCCGAGCGCATGCGCGCCGGGGGAGCGGGCATCCCCGCGTTCTTCACCCCGGCCGGCGTCGGCACCCAGGTCGCCGACGGCGGCCTGCCACTGCGTTACGACGGCAGCGGCGGCATCGCAGTTGCCAGTCCGCCCAAGGAAACTCGTGACTTCGACGGCGTCACCTACGTGATGGAGCGCGGCATCGTCGCCGACTATGCACTGGTCCATGCCTGGAAAGGTGACCGGCACGGCAACCTCGTCTACCGCGCGAGTACCCAGAACTTCAATCCGGCTGCAGCAACGTCGGGGCGCATCACCATTGCGCAGGTCGAGCACCTCGTAGAGCCGGGTGAGCTCGACCCCGCCGAGATCCACACGCCGGGCATTCACGTTCAGCGTGTTGTCCACGTCGGCCCCGTGACGGTCGGCATCGAGAATCGGACGGTACGAGCATGACTTCTGTACTACCCACCAAACTCACCCGCGAAGAGATGGCGGCCCGCGTCGCGCGCGAACTCGAGGACGGGCAGTACGTGAACCTCGGCATCGGTATGCCGACGCTGGTTCCGAACTACCTCCCGACCGACATCACCGTTGTATTGCACTCGGAGAACGGCGTTCTGGGCGTGGGGCCGTACCCGACCGAGGACGAACTCGATCCTGAGCTGATCAATGCGGGCAAGGAGACCATCACCGTTCTCCGCGGTGCGTCGTTCTTCGACTCCTCAGCGTCGTTCGGCATGATCCGCGGCGGCCAGGTCGACGTTGCCGTGCTCGGTGCCATGCAGGTCAGTGCCACCGGAGACCTCGCGAACTGGATGATCCCTGGCCACATGGTCAAAGGCATGGGCGGCGCGATGGATCTGGTCCACGGCGCAAAGCGCGTCATCGTGATGATGGAGCACGTCTCGAAGAAGGGTGAGCACAAGATCGTCGAGAAGTGCTCGCTTCCGCTGACCGGTAAGGGCTGCGTCCAGCGAATCATCACCGACATGGCCGTGATCGACGTGACTGACGACGGTCTCCGCCTGGTGGAGACGGCGCCGGGCATCAGCGTCGAGGACGTGGTTGCTGCTACCGGAGCGAAACTGATTCTTTGACAGTCTGTTTCATCTGATGGCTCAGCCGCCGGGTCGTGACTTCCATCCGACCTGGCGGCTGTTTTACGCCCCGACGTCGCTCAGCTCGCTCTCGACCGGAATCCAGAGCTCGAACCGTGCGACGGTGAAATCGTCGTTGTATTCGGTACGCATGATCTCGGGACCAGGTACGGAGCGAAAAGGGTTGGCAGGGAACCATTCCGTGTAGATATCTCGCCACAAATACTGCACAGATTCGATTTCCGACCCGTCGGCGGTGAAGACGGCCCACGTGTGTGCGTCGACCGTCAGCAGATCGAAACCCGTGGGTGAAGGTTTGCCGGTGACCACTCCCAGGTAGTAATCCAGTTCTGTGCCTTCGGTTCTGGGATGCGCCAAATTGTCGACGACACTGACGATTCCCGCCGGGTCCTGATCGGAGAGCTCGCGCAACCCTCGCAACGCAACCTTGTCCACGGAGCGGGTGAAATCTTCGATCGCAGAATTGGGACCTTCGTGAACCAATGGAACCCGGGTCTTGAACCCGACTACCGTCAGGGCAGGTTTGTCCACAAGTATGTAGTCCATCGGTGTGGCTCCTTCCAGTGTCACGTGAATGACAAGTTTCGGTTGTGATTTGAGAACGGCGGGAGCGCGTGTGACCGCGCCGGGGCTCACGCCGTGAAATGCGGTGAACGCTCGTGTGAAGGCCTCCGCGGACGAGTAGCCGTACTTCACGGCGGTCTCCAACACTCCGGATCTGCTGACGGACAACTCGGCACCGGCCAGGGTGAGTCGACGTCGACGGATGTATTCGGATACGGGAATGCCGGCCAGGGCTGAGAACATCCTCCGAAAGTGATACTCCGAGGTGGTTGCCAGCCTTGCCATCTCGGCTGTCTCGATCTCGCCGCTCAGATTGCTTTCGATGTAGTCGAGCGCGCGGTTCAGTCCGTCGATCATCGTGTCTTCCTGTTCACGGGTTTCACGCTACGCAGATCACTTGGGCCGTACCCGACTATCCGTGCCCGAAAAAGTAGGGCAGGAAATGCATCTGGACAACTCAGTTAATCATCATTATCTTGAATCGAACATCGATGGTTGACCAGGAGGTACAGTGAGCACCCGTTTTCCGCAGGCTGAATTGACCGAGGTGCCCGAGGACATCGCCGCCAAGATTCTCGAGATCCAGGAGAAGTCGGGGTTCGTGCCCAACGTCTTCCTGATGTTCGCTCGGCGCCCAGCCGAGTTCCGGGCATTCTTCGCATACCACGACGCGATCATGCTCAAGGAAGATTCCGCACTCACCAAGGGCGATCGAGAAATGATCGTCACCACGATCTCTGCGGCCAACAAATGTACGTACTGCGTTGTCGCGCACGGCGCGATTCTGCGTATCTACGAGAAGAAGCCGCTGGTTGCCGATCAGGTTGCGGTCAACTATCGCACCGCAGAGATCTCCGATCGTCAGCGCGCGATGCTCGACTTCGCCACCAAGGTGAACTCCGCCTCACACGAAATCGCCGACGCCGACTTCGACGCCCTTCGTGTGCACGGCTTCGGCGACGAGGACGCGTGGGACATCGCCGCGATCACTGCATTCTTCGGGCTCAGCAATCGCATGGCGAGTTTCTCCGGCATGCTGCCCAATCCGGAGTTCTACCTGATGGGGCGCGTTCCGCGGTCCTGATTCCTGCGGTTAGCGCAGCAGCTCTCAATTTTTCGGACCGACCGGTCGTAACGTCTGGAAGTCAGCCGACGAAGTAAAGGCTGTCCACGCCGGAATTGCCGTCTTCGTAAAGAAGGCCGAAAGGTTGAGCGCTATGTCGGAGAAGTCCATCGCCCATTCTCGGAGGGTCCGCTCTGCGGCCGCCGGTGCCGTACTAGCTCTCGGATTGGCGGTGGGCGGCACGGGAATTGCATCGGCAGAGCCGGAAACCGTGTGTACCCCGAGCGCTGATCCGGTGGTGACCTGCGCCGAGGAAGAGGCAGCTGCCACCACCGACGCCGACGCGGCGACGAGCACCGAGACCACGCCGGAGAAGGTTGAAGCCGGGGTCGCGGGCACGGGCAGTGCCGAAACCGCTGGTACGGACGCTGCAGCACTGGCGGAAGCCGAAGCAAAAGCCAAGGCAGCTGCCGACGCGGCAGCGAAGGCCGCCGAAGCAGCCGCGACGGCAGGGGTCGACTCGTCCGCAGCGACAGACACTTCGGTGAAGGCGACCGAGGCAATGACCCAGGCGAGCGTCGAGGCAACCAAGGCGGCGGTCGAATCGACCAAGGCCAAGGCGGAGGCCGGGGCCGCGGAACAGTCTGCCAAGGAAGCCGAAGAGGCAGCCAAGGTTGCGGAGTCCGCGGCGGCCGATGCGAAAGAGGTAGCAAAAACAGCTCAGGCAGAAGCCGACGCGGCTGCAGCCAAGGCTGCTGAACTCGAGGAGGCTGCGAAGGCCGCCGGTTCGGGGCCCAAGACCGAAGAGGCAGCAAAGGCGCGCGCCGAGGCTAATGCTCTGCAGGCCAAGGCCGATGAGGCGAAGGCTGCCGCGGATGCAAACGCCAAACTGGTAGCGGACAAGAACAAGGAAGCCGAGGAAGCCTTCAAGAACTGGGATTTCGCGAAGGCAGCCGTCGCTAAGGCTCAGGCGTTGGCCGCAGCTTGGAATGCCAAGCAGCTCGCGATCACCGTCAAGGAAACTCAGAAGGTGGCCACCGCCGCCGAAACCACCGCCAAGGCAGCCGAGTCCGCAGCCGCCACCGAGGTAGAAGCTGCCACCGCCGCCCGTAAGGCCGCAGATGAAGCGGCAGCTACCGCAGCTTCCGCACAGAAGGACGCTGCCGCTGCACAGAAGGCCGCGGAGACGGCGCAGGCCGAGGCCGATGCTGCAGGGGAGGCGGCCACCGACAAGCGAGCAATCGCCGACGAAAAGGCTGCCGAAGCCGCCAAGAAGGCCGAAGCTGCCGAAGCAGCGAGTAAGAAGGCGCAGGATCTCTACCTGGCCGCCGAAGACGCGAAGGCGGCGGCCGACGCCGCAGCAGCAAAGGCCAAGGAAGCTCAGGCCGCCGCAGCTGCCGCAAAGGCTGAAGCGGATGCAGCGCAGAAGATCGTCGACGAGCTCAAGGCAAAGGGCGAGAAGGAGATCGACAACGGAACAGGCGTCGGCGGTGAGGTGATCATCGGTGAGCACACCGACGACGGCTCCGGAGTCACGAAGGTCGACGAGACCACCGCTGTAGTGAACAAGACCGGCGTCAAGCTGGTCGGCTACTACAACAACAAGGGAGCCTTCGACGTCGTCGACTACTACGTCACCGACGCCGACGGCGATCCGGCACTCGCTGGAAGCCTGCCCCCGGTCGATCTTGCTCTCGGCGACACCGCAAGCAGCAGCACCAGCGGTAGCAGCAACTCCAACCTGCCGGCTGTATTGATCGGCGTCGGAGTCGTCGGCGCTGCCGCCGCAGCAGCTACGACGGTGGTTGTTCGTCGCAAGCGTCATGACGGCCCGGGCAACACGTCTGCGTAGCGCCGGCCTCTCGGCGGTAGCGATCCTCGCCCTCCTCGCATCCGGATGTTCGGGCGAGAACGCAGGATCGCTACCAGACCGCTCGCCGGTGCAGTCGCATATCGCGGCTGCACCGGCTTCGGTGACCGTCGATCCGGCAGAACCCGAGCGGATCGAGTTGAGGTCTGCGTCCGGGGTCACGTACCTGAGCAGTCCGTTGCACTCGGAGAAGCTGATGCGCGGCGGCGAGAGTGGGCAGCAACTGAATCCTGTCGACGAACTGCCGGTGTGGTGGGGTGAAAGCGGAATGCCGGGAACATCGACCACACAAACAGTTGTCGTGGTCGGCCACAACTACACCACTCGCGAAGCACCGTTCCGGGCGCTCCGGGTAGTGGAGCCGGGCGATCGAATTCTCCTGGGTACACCGAACGGCGCACTCGAGTACGACGTCGAAACAGTCGGGCCGCTGCACAAAGGTTCGCTGCTGGGCGCTCACGAGTTGCGCGAATCGGTTCCGGGACGGCTGATCCTCGCCAATTGTGATGTCGTCGAAGGAGAGTCGACCGACGACAATTACGTCGTCATCGCCCAGCTGGCAGCGCACTGATCCCGTGGCAGTGCAAGAATAGGTACATGGATTCCCTCGGACTTCTCTCGGAACTGGTAGCTCTCGACACGGTCTCGGGGGAGGCCGCTCCTCAACGGCGGGCGATGGATTCGATTGTCTCGTTGGTTCTCTCACGTGCGCCACAGGCGAAGGTGGAGTCAGACCTGACCGGCAATCATCCCTGGGCCTTGATCACCAACGAAGCTGCACCCTCGGCAGCCAGACTCCTGTTCGCCTGCCACGTGGACACGGTGCCGGTGGGCACTGTCTCCGACTGGGAGTTCGATCCGTATGCCGCACAGGTCGACGGCGAATTGTTCCTCGGCAGAGGGACATCGGATATGAAGGCCGGCCTTGTTGCCGCTACTGCCGCGGTTGTCGACGCTTTCGAACGTGGAGTCCCGGTCGCGCTGTTGCTGACGAGCGACGAGGAAATCGGATCGCTCGGGGCTGTTCGTTCGGCCGACGCCGTTGCGAATCTCGAGGTCGGGGCCGTCATCGTTCCCGAGGCGACCGGCAATCGCATCAACCTGGGGCACCGCGGCGCACTGTGGCTCGAAGTGTCCGTCAAAGGAAAAGCCGCGCACGGGAGTACACCGCAGCGAGGAACCAACGCCGTCCTCAAACTGCTTGACGTCGTCGACCGAGCCCGGCGTGAGCTTCCGCTGTCGTCCGACGCGTTTCTGGGTGCCGAAACCTGGAACCTCGGCTTGGTCGGCGGGGGTTCGGCTCCGAACATCGTGCCGGACAGTGCACGTGCGGTGATCGATCACCGCACGGTGGGAGACGGCGCCGACCTGCTCGCGTGGTGGCGAGCCCAACCAGAAGTCGACTCGGTGGAGACGTCGATTCATCTGGGAGGTGTGCGTACCGACGCGTCGGACCCGTGGTTGGCCACCCTGCCTATCCCTGTTGCAACCGAACCGGTTTCGTACTTCACCGACGCTTCGGTACTGGCCGCCGCCGCCCCTGGTGCTCCCGTCGTGATCTGGGGCCCTGGCACTCCCTCGCTGATGCATGCGGCCAACGAAAGCGTCAAGGTCTCCGAACTGGACGATGCGATCGCTGCTTACGGTGCGGTTGCCGCCGCTTGGCCGACGGTGGACTGACGGACAATCAGTTCAGGAGCAAGCGCGATGTGGGCTGTCGACTCGGAAGAGTTGTTCATCGCCTGATCCAGAAGTCGCACAGCTTCTTCCGCGATTCTTTCCTGCGGCTGCCCGACGGTGGTCAACGGAGGGTTGCACAATTCAGAGAACGGGATGTTGTCGAAACCGGTGACCAGAACGTCGCCGGGAACGTCGATGCCCAATGCGTGACAGGTCTGCAACACGCCGAGTGCGATCAAGTCGTCGGCGCAGACCAGGGCGTCGGGGCGAGTTTTGCCGGTCAGGATGATGTTGGATGCCGTGCGCCCCCACTCGATCGAATACTCGCCGAGTTGTGTCCACTCGTCACGAGTTTCGATGCCCATTCGATCCGCGTGGCGGAAGAAGCCGGCCCGGCGAAGTTCTGTTGACGAATTGGTCAGCTCGGAACTGATGAAGGCAGCTGATTGCGCGCCACGCTCCGACAGATGCTCCATCACCAGGGATTGAGCGGCGTCGTCGTCGACGCCGACCCAGTCCGTCTGGGTATCCATTGCAAACCGGTCCAGTTGAACGACCGGAAGCGTTGCCGCGCTGGCTCGGACGGCCTCGGCACTCAGTTCGCCGTGGCACGGGCTGATGATGATTCCGTCCACTTGCCGGGAGACGAGCGACTTGAGCCGCTGCGCTTCCACGTCGGGATCGGAACGAGAATCGCACAGGAACAGTTGTAGGCCGCGCCGAGCGAGGACGTGTTCGACGTTGACCACCAGCGAAGTGAAGAAGGGGTTCGCGATACTCGGAACCACCATTCCGACAGTGTCCGTCCGATTACGACGCAGTGAGCTGGCGATGATGTTTCCCGAGTATCCGAGAGAATCCGCGGCTCGTTTGATCGTCGCTGCAAGCTCGTCCGAGACAGGGCGGGATCCGGACAGTGCCCGCGACACGGTGGCCGTCGACACCCCGGCCAGTTCCGCGACATCGCGAATGGTCGCCTTGCGCATGCGTCCCCCGTTTTCTGCTCGATTCGGGTCCGAGGTTATCGAACCGCACGGTCCAGTGTCCCGCATGTAACGCGATTGAGGCAATCGTTTACAAATTCGAATTGTGAAATCCTTGACACAACCCGGTGTTGATCGCATAACCTGCTAATTCATCAAGGCAATCGATTACATCGTGTGCAGATCTTGTGCATGGACATACAGCGCAAATCTTGCGCATGGAATGGGGTAGCTGAAGTGACCGCATCACCGCTCGGAGTCTTTCCGCCCAAGCCCTCGGCGCTGGCAGAGATGTTCACTGGCACGCCATCTCTCATCGGGGCCATTCACCTCCCGGCCCTGCCGGGCAGCCCGCACTACACCGGGCAGCCGGTTTCGGAAATTGCTCGCTTCGCCGTCGAGGAAGCACACGCGTATGTCGACAACGGTTTCGACGGTGTGATCGTCGAAAATCACTGGGACATACCGTTCCTCAAGCCCGGCGAACACGGATACGAAACCGCCGCGAGCATGGGAGTCATCACGGCAGCGGTGGTCGGCGAGTTCGGCAAGGCCGTCGGCGTCAGCATCCTGTCCAACGCCGGCGAGTGCGGAGTGGCCGCAGCGTGGGCGGCAGGCGCGAGTTTTGTGCGCGTCAATCAGTGGGCAAATGCCTACATTGCCAATGAGGGCTTCATCGAGGGCCAGGCCGCCAAGACGACGCGCTTCCGCCATCGCATCGGCGCCGACCCGGTCCGGATCTTCGCTGACGTGCACGTCAAACACGGTGCGCATGCCATTGTCGCGGACCGCACTGTCGCGGAACAGACCGAAGACGCCGAGTTCTTCGACGCAGACGTTCTGATCGCGACGGGTTCGCGCACCGGTGACGCCGCTTCGGTCGACGAGGTTTCCGTGATCCGAGACAACACCGTTCTTCCGGTGATCATCGGATCCGGCATCACGGCTGCCAATGTCGCAGCGCTGATGAAGGAATGCGACGGTGCCATAGTTGCATCTTCGGTGAAGGACAATGGACGCTGGTGGGGACGGGTCGCAGGCGAGAAGGTCCGCGAACTGTCCCGGGCTGCAGGAAAGTAACCATGATTGTCTTTTGTGGATACGCCAACAACGATGTGACGGTGCATGTCCCACACGTACCGGTACTCGGGGAGCGCGTTCAGGCAACGGCCATCAGTCAGATCGACGGTGGAATGAATGCAAATGCTGCGGTATCCGCGGCCCGAATGGGCGCGCAGGTGATCTTTGCCGGTGCCGTGGGCCCGGACGCGCGGTCCACCGAGTTTCTCGAAGCCCTCGAGGCAGATGGCGTCGACACCAGTTGGTCGCCGCGAGATGCGTTCCTGTCGACGGCAGTTGTTCTCATCGCGCAGGACGGCGATCGCTCCATCATCAGCCAGGACGACCCGAACGATGCCGAACGCATCGGAGTTGTCGTTACCCGATTGGCCGCTGCCGGCGGAGGACGACTGTTCCTCGACGGATACCGTGCGGTCTTCCTCCCGGATGAATTACCGGGAAGCGTAAGTCTGGTAATTGATTTGGACGGTTGTGAAAACAAAGCCGCGGCACTGCGCGCGTTCGCTCTGGCCGACCACGTCGTCGTAGGGCGTGCCCTGTGGGAAGGCGCGTTCGGGATCGGATTCGACCAGTGGCAGACTCTGGCCGCCGAGCACCACACCCACCTGCTGGTGACCGACGGCTCGCGAGGTTGGACACTGGCCACACCGGACGGCGAGGTGACGAGCGAACCGGCAGTAGTGGTCGACGTCGTCGATGCAGTCGGGGCCGGCGATTGCTTCGGCGGTACGTACATCGCTTTTGTCGACGCCGGGCGCTCACCGGTGGACGCCGCACGACTCGCGGGAGCCTCGGCTGCCTTGGCTTGCGCCACCGCAGGACCCCGCGGATGCCCCACCCGAGATGAATTGGACAGCTTCACAGCAACATTGACCCCTCACACCCTTTTGGAGACTCGATGATGAAACGTGCTTTGCCTCTGGCGCTGGGAGCTGCAGTCGCGCTCACGCTCACCGCTTGTGACTCGGCTTCGTCGAGTGACTCGAAGGACGCATCGGGGGGCTCGTCCATCCCGCAGCCGACCCGGGTCGCCGAAAGCTGTGACGGGACGAACGGCAAGCTCAAGGTCGGCCTGGTGACCATCAATCTCCAGGCGCTGTACTTCAACCAGATCAACAATGCCGCGAAGAACGTCGCGGACAAGGCAGGCGTCGACCTGCAGATCATCAGCGGCAACGACGATTCCGTCGCGCAGGCCAACGCCTTCGACAATCTGATCGCCGCCGGTGTCGACGCGATCATCGTCGATGCAATCGACACGGACGGAATCAAGCCGTCGGTGGTCAAGGCCAAGAACGCGGGCATCCCCGTCGTCGCGGTCGACGCGACCATCGACGATCCGGCACTGTCGACTCAGGTCGGTACGGCCAACGCCGAGGGCGGTGCCAAGATCGGAAACACCTTGGTCGATGTCGCGAACAACACCGGAACGGTCGGTATCGTCGGCGCGCTCAACAGCACAGTCCAGCTGGAGCGGCAGAAGGGCTTCACCGAGACCGTGACCGGCCGCGGAATGACCGTCGGCACTGTCGTGGACGGACGTAACATTCAGGAGAACGCACAGACCGCAGCGGAGAACCTGCTGACCGGCGGCGGCGACATGAAGTACGTCTACGCAACCGGTGAGCCGGCCTTGATCGGACTCGTCGCGGCGGTCAACAGTCAGAAGGCGCAGGATCGCATCGAAGCAGTCGGTTGGGATCTTTCGGATCAGGCGGTAGGCGGACTCAAAGCCGGTTGGCTTAAAGGCGTGGTCCAGCAGAACACCTTCGAATTCGGCCACGAGGCAATGAATTCGGCAATCGACCTGGCTTGTGGCCGCGGCGCTCCGGCAAACATCCCCGTTCCCACCCAGATCGTGACTCCGGAGAACGTGGCCGACTACATGTACTACTTGGAGAAGTAATCATGGCACCTCCACTGATCGAACTCTCGGGCATCACCAAGTCGTACGGACCGGTGAAGTCCCTTCAAGGAGTGGACCTTCGGCTGGCGAAGGGTGAAGTACTCGGAGTGGTCGGCGACAACGGCGCCGGTAAGTCCACTCTGATGAAGATTCTCGCCGGCGCGGTTCAGCACGACGGCGGTGAAATGCGAGTCAACGGTGAACCAGTACGCTTTTCGACGCCGCTCGACGCGCAGCAGAAGAAGATCGGAATCGTCTACCAGGACCTGGCTCTGTGCGACACGCTCGACGTCGCCAGCAACCTGTTCCTCGGCCGAGAACCGCGAAAAGGTCCCTTCCTCGACCGGCATGCTATGCACGAGAAGGCGGCTCACATTCTTGCTGACCTTCATGTCAAGGTGAAGTCGACCTACCAGGAGATCGGGCAGCTGTCCGGTGGACAGCGGCAAACCGTCGCGATCGCCCGCGCGGTCTCTTTCCGGCCCGACGTATTGATCCTCGACGAGCCCACCGCTGCGCTTGCCGTCGCCGAGGTCGAGTCGGTGCTCAAGCTGATCACGGACGTGGCAGCGGCCGGGGTGGGCGTCATTCTCGTGACGCACCGCCTGCAGGATCTGTTCCGCGTGTGTGACCGAATCACGGTCATGTACGAGGGGCAGAGCGTCGACGACGTTCCGATCGGCGACCTCAACATCGAGTCTCTCGTCGGACTCATCACTCGAACTCCGGTGCCGCAACGGACACCGGCAGCAGCCCAGGGAGTCACGGCATGACCACTCTCGAGAAGACCCAGGCACCGGTCGAGCGAAAGCTTGCCGCCAAGCCGTCGTTGTGGGACAGCGTCAACAAGCCGACGCTTGCGATGCTCGCGGTGACAATTGCTGTCGCAGCTGTCTTCTCGGCGACCACGTCGTCGTTCCTGACATTCACGAACCTGTCGAACCTGGCAACCCAGATCGCTCCGGTTCTGATCATCGCGGTAGCAATGACTTTCGTGATCACGGCCGGACAGATCGACCTGTCCGTCGGTGCGATCGTCGCGTTCGTCGCGGCGATGAGTGCCGAACTGATCCAGGCGGGCGTCGATTCGTCCCTGGTCTTCGTCGCCGCCCCGGTGATGGGTGCGGCCTGGGGTCTGGTCAACGGTTGGCTGGCCGCCTATCAGGGTATTCCGCCGTTCATCGTGACTCTGGCGACGATGTCCGTCATCCGCGGCATCGCGCTGTACCGGACCGAAGGGTTCTCCGTTCCGGTCCCGGCAGACACCTACTTCGCGAAGCTCGGAACTGCAGAGTTCCTCGGGTTCTCCGCCAGCGCCTGGATTGCTCTCGTCGTCGTGGTCATCGGAGCAATTGCGCTCAACCGCATGCGCTTCGGGCGCTACGTCACCGGTATCGGCTCCAACGTCGAATCCGTGCGACGGTCCGGCGTCAACACGCGTCGTGTGCTCATGATGACGCTCGTCTTCACCGGCTTGGCTGCCGGTATCGCGGGACTGCTGATCGCGGCTCGACTGGGCTCGGGTTCGGCCAACTCCGCAACGGGATTCGAGCTCACGGTGATCACCGCGGTGGTTCTCGGTGGCACCAATCTCTTCGGCGGTCGCGGCACCGTGATCGGTACCGTCATCGGCGCCGTCCTGACCGGAATCATCGCGAACGGACTGACCCTGCTCGGCGTGAGCCCGTTCCTGACGCCGATCATCACCGGTGTCGTTCTGCTACTGGCCATCTGGATCAACATGCGCGGACATACACTGAGCGCGCTGTGGCGACACCTGCAGTCCGCACCGTCGGGGCCTGCACGCTCATGAGCAAGGTTCGTACTGTCACGGGAACTGTGGACAGCTCGGAACTCGGACTGGTTCTCCCACACGAACATCTGCACAACGACGTCACCGGTGCGTACACCGAGGCCCCGGATCCGGTTGTGGCACAGCGGTTGGCCGGTCCGGTACGCGCCGAGGATGCCTGGCTTCTTCACGACAATCCGTACTACAGTCTCGACAATTGTCGAGTCGACGACGGATCGGCCGTGGTGGAAGACCTTGCGGACTTCGCCCGCCTCGGTGGTCGGACGATCGTCGATCTGACACCGCCGGGACTGGGCCGGGCACCGGAGAAGTTGGCGGAGTTCTCGCGAAAGTCAGACGTGCGAGTGATCATGGGTTCAGGGTGGTACCTCGAGACGACCCATCCGGTCGAGGTCCACGAACTCGGTGTCGACGATCTGGCAGGTTCGCTCGTCGAGGAGTTCGATCCGGCAAAGGAATTGGCACCTGGCGTGATCGGGGAGATCGGAGTCTCCCCGCTCTTCACTCAGAACGAGGCGAAAGCGTTGAGGGCGGCATGCATCGCCCAGCGCGAGGTGGACGTGCCCCTGTTCGTCCACCTTCCGGGCTGGCAGCGCGTGGGACATCACGTCGTCGACATCGTGGTCGACGAGATGGGCGTCGATCCGCAAGCAGTGGTGCTGTGCCACATGGACCCGTCCGGACACGACGCCGACTACCAACGATCGCTCGCCGACCGCGGTGTCTTTCTCGAATTCGACATGATCGGGATGCCTTTCGATTTCCCCGGCGAGGGTCTTTCGCCGCATCCGGCGGAAACAGCCACTGCGGTAGCCGGATTGGTCACCTCCGGTCACGCATCACAGCTCCTGCTCAGTCACGACCTCTTCCTCAAATCAATGCTCAGAAAGCACGGCGGAAACGGATTCTCCTACGTACCACTCGCCTTCGCCGCCCGATTGGTGCGCGCAGGCGTAGATCCCCAGCAAGTGTCCGCGTTGATGCGAGACAACCCGAGGTCGCTCTTCGAGCAGGCCGCGAAAGGAAACAGAAGCAGTCATGGGTAAACGAGTACTGATCGCCGGCGAGAGCTGGATGACGACGTCGACGCACGTCAAGGGCGTCGACGAGTTCAGTGTCCATTCCTACGTCGAGGGTGTCGGTCCGCTTCGGGATGCGCTCACCTCACGTGGCCACGACGTGACACACATGCCCGCACACCTGGTGCCGACGCAGTTCCCCGGTACCGCAGAAGCGTTGTCCCAGTTCGACGTCGTCGTTCTCTCCGACATCGGAGCGAACTCGCTGCAGCTGGCTCCCGGCGTGTTCGACCAGTTCCGCGCCGGCGAGGATCGTCTTGTCGCGCTACGTGACTGGGTGAACGCCGGCGGCTCACTGATGATGATCGGTGGTTACCTCTCGTTCTCCGGGTTCCAGGCGCGAGCAGCTTTCCGCCAGACCGCGATCGCCGAGGTACTGCCCGTGACGATGCTGGCCGAGGACGATCGCGTCGAGACACCGGCCGGGATCGTTCCCACCGTCGTCGATGCTGCTCACCCGGCTATCGGTGGTGCCGGCGATTCCTGGCCGGCGCTCCTGGGATACAACCGCGTCGTCGCGAAGGACGGTGCCGTGGTTCCCGCCACCATCAACGGCGACCCGCTTGTCGCTGCCGGTGAATACGGCGCCGGACGGTCGATCGTCTTCACCTCGGACTGCTCGCCGCACTGGGCTCCGCCGGAGTTCTGTGAGCAGTGGCCCGGATACACCGACCTGTTCGACGGCTTGATCAGTTGGGTCGCCGGCGAATGAGTCGCTCCTCAGACCTGCTCGCGCGGCAGCAGAGTAATCTCGCTGCCGCGCGGGCGGTTCCATTCATCGAGGACACCATCGGCGGGACGTTGAGTGATGAGGGATTCCGCCGGTACCTCGTGATCGAAGAGGCATTCGTACTGACGGCCGTCAAGGTGTTGGGGTTGGTGGTCGCCGAATCCCCGACGCTCGACGACGCGCTCGACCACGTGACGTCGATGTCGAACCTGGTGGGCGAGCAGCGCGAGTATTTCGCGCAGTTGCGTTCCCGCTTCCCGTACGAGGGTGACGCAGCGGCGCTGGTCGAGGAGTCGGCCGTGCTGTCCACGCACGCCTTGGCCCTCGCTCGCGAAGAGGGCAGGGCGGCGGCGCTGGTGGGCATGTACGCCGCGGAAACCCTGTATCTGTCGTGGTGCCGGGAGGCGGCGGCAGTGAAGGTAGATCGCGAACCAGCGTTGCAGGACTGGGTGGACATGCATGTCGCTCCGCCGTTCGTGTCTCAGGTGGCGGTGCTGGCGTGCGAGGTGGACGCCATGCCCGAGTCCGTCACCGACGAGGACCTGGATCGGTGGTTCTCAGGCATGCTGGCCGCGGAGATCGATTTTCACAACGTGGCGGTGTGAGGTACTGCTGTGCGCCTTTATTAACCCCCGGCGGTTAATAAAGGCGCACAGCAAAAGGCCCGTAGGTCGCTTTCGCAACCTACGGGCCTCTTCTTTGTAGCGGGGACAGGATTTGAACCTGCGACCTCTGGGTTATGAGCCCAGCGAGCTACCGAGCTGCTCCACCCCGCGTCGGTGTGAAACCAACAGTACACGACTTCTGGAGGCGCAATTACCACCCCCTGTCACCGGCCGGAGTGCGCGCTTTCCGAGTAGTAACCGCGGATGTGGCCGACTATGCGCTGACGTGCGAGTTCGCCGTCACCCGCGTTGACCGCATCCACCAATCCTCGGTGTTCGTCACGCAGTCGCATGCAGGTGCTCGGCCAGCTGTCGATCTGGACGCCCGCGAGAACGTAGGCCTCGATGGACTCGCGCAGGCCGGTCATCATGGCTGCGATCACCTGATTGCCCGCCGCGTCGGCGAGCGCCACGTGGAACTGTGCGTCGAGTAGCAAGAATTCCTCGGCCGAGAGAGCTGCGTCCTCCATCGAGTCGAGCAGTTCGACGGCCGCGCGGAGGTCGGGTGCCGGGGTCCGCGATGCCAGGGACTGCATCACCTCGGATTCGAGTACGAGTCGTGTCTTCACTACGTCCGATACCGGAAAGCCCTGTGCTGCAACCTGCATCCGCATCAGCATGGTCATACCGCCGGTCGGTTTGGCGACGATCATCGCGCCGGACGTCGGGCCGGATCCAGTCTGCGCCTTCAGGAGGCCGAGTGCTTCCATGACCCGCAACGCTTCTCGGACCGATGACCGTCCGACGCCCAACTCTGCTGCCAGAATTCTCTCTCCCGGCAGGCGCTGGCCAGGAGACACCTCGCCTGAAACCAGCCGACGTTCGAGATGGCTCAGTACTTGTTCCCACGCTCGCGGGCTCGGCTCGGTCGGCATGAGGCAAGAGCATAACCGGGTGGACGCCGTTTATGGGGTGGCCTGTCCGGGGATGTATTACTGTGGTCAGACCACACCGACAGATTGCGGGGAACCACATGCGAGTAGCGCTGTTCGCCACCTGCATCGGGGACACGATGTTTCCCGACGCCGTCAAGGCCACCGCCCTCCTGCTCACCCGTCTCGGGCACGACGTCGTGTTTCCGTCCGGGCAGACTTGCTGCGGGCAGATGCACGTCAATACCGGCTATCAGCCGGGCGCACTACCGCTGGTCGCGAACTACGCCGATACCTTCGGTGATGCGTCGATCGACGCGGTTGTCGCACCATCGGGGTCGTGCGTCGGCTCGGTCCGTCATCAACACGAGATCGTCGCCGAGCGCTACGGCACCGCGTCGCTGTGTGGACAGGTGCAGACCGTGAAGGCAAAGACGTACGAGCTTTCCGAATTCCTCGTGGACGTTCTCGGGGTCACCGATGTGGGCGCGTACTTCCCGCACCGGGTCACCTATCACCCGACCTGTCACTCACTGCGGATGCTGAGGGTAGGGGACAAGCCACTTCAGTTGCTGCGCAACGTCCGCGACATCGATCTGGTCGAACTCCCCGAAGCAGATTCCTGCTGTGGATTCGGCGGCACCTTCGCCATCAAGAATGCGGAGACTTCGACGGCCATGCTGGCGGACAAGATTCGCCACGTTGCGGACACCGGCGCCGAATTCTGCAGCGCCGGAGACTCGTCCTGCCTCATGCACATCGGCGGCGGTATGTCACGACTGCAGATGGGCGCCAAGACCATTCACCTCGCGGAGATTCTGGCGTCGGTGGAAAGCCGGGTGCACGCATGAGCGCTGTGACGCTGGGTCTGCCCAGCTTCCCGCCGAGGTCGCCCGAGGGTGCAGGGTTCCTGCGAGGTACTGAGAAATTCCCCGTCGCAGCACATCACGAGCTGGCCAACGCGCAACTGCGACGCAATATCGGCAAGGCGACGCACACCATCCGTGCCAAGCGCATCAACGTGACTGGAGAGCTTCCCGATTGGGAAGACCTGCGTGATGCGGGTTCGGCGATCAAGGCCGACGTCATGGCGCGGTTGCCGGAACTGCTCGAACAGTTCGAAGCTGCAGTCATCGCGCGCGGTGGGCAGGTGCATTGGGCGGCGGATGCCAACGAGGCCAACGCCATTGTGACCGAACTTGTCAAAGCCACCGGCTCCGACGAGGTCATCAAGGTCAAGTCGATGGCCACGCAGGAGATCGGTCTCAACGAGCATCTCGAAGCCCACGGAATCACCGCCTACGAGACCGATCTCGCGGAATTGATCGTCCAACTCGGCCACGACAAACCGTCGCACATCCTGGTTCCCGCGATCCATCGCAACAGGTCCGAGATTCGCGAGATATTTCTTCGAGAGATGCCAGATGTCGATCCGAACCTCGGGGAGAACCCGGCCGAACTTGCCGCTGCTGCACGAAAGTTTCTGCGCCACAAGTTCATGACGACGCCGGTCGCCGTCTCCGGCGCCAATTTCGGCATCGCGGACACGGGCACTCTGACCGTCGTGGAGTCGGAGGGCAACGGGCGAATGTGCCTGACGCTGCCGAAAACACTGATCACCGTGATGGGCATCGAGAAGATTCTGCCGACGTATCAGGATCTGGAGGTCTTCCTGCAACTGCTGCCGCGGTCCTCGACGGGGGAGCGGATGAACCCGTACACCTCCATGTGGACCGGCGTCACGCCCGACGACGGTCCACAGGAGTTCCACCTGGTCCTCCTCGACAACGGTCGGACTGCCGCGCTTGCCGACAAGATCGGGAGGGAAGCCCTGAGCTGCATACGGTGCTCGGCGTGTCTGAACGTGTGCCCGGTCTACGAGCGCACCGGCGGTCACGCCTACGGATCGACCTATCCGGGACCGATCGGCGCGGTGCTGACTCCGCAGCTCGCGGGCATGCATGGCAAAGACGATCCCAACTCGACGCTTCCCTTTGCCTCGAGTCTGTGCGGTGCGTGCTTCGACGCCTGCCCGGTCAAGATCGACATACCCTCGCTGCTCGTCGAATTGCGGCACCAGAAGGTCGAGCAATCCGGTGTCACAGCAGAGTCTTTGGCGATGAAAGCCGCCTCTCTGGCGATGTCGACCGAGGGCCGGTGGACGTTGGCTCAGAAAGCTGCCGGGCTCGGACGCGTCGTGGCCGGCAGGAAAGGGAAGATCTCTACGTTGCCACCTCCATTGAACGGTTGGACAGCTGCCAGAGACATTCCCGCACCGCCCAAGCAGACCTTCCGATCCTGGTGGGACTCCGACGAAGGCCGCGCGGCATTGGACGAGGCTCGTCGTGGCGGGAAGGCGGACAGATGAATTCACGTGAGGTGGTGCTCGGACGCATTCTTGATGCCATCACCTTGGCGCCCGCCCGCGAAGGCGAGATACCGCGAAACTACCGGACTGGCAGAACCATGTCCGACGAGGAACTCATCGATTTGTTCGTCGACCGTCTGGTGGACTACAAGGCGCACGTTCACCATTGCGCTGCAACAGAAATCGCTGAGGCCGTCACCGGAATAGTGAGAGAGCACGGACTACACACTCTGGGGATCCCCGCCGGCCTCGACCGATCATGGGTAGCCGGATTCGACGGAACGCTGGTGGTGGACAGCCCGGACGTACCGGCTCCTGAACTCGAGAACCTCGACGCCGTTGTCACCGGCTCGAAGGTAGCGTGCGCCGAAACCGGCACCATCTTCCTCGACGCCGGTCCATCGCAGGGACGCCGTGCGTTGACACTGGTACCGGACACACACATCTGCGTCGTGTATCGCAGCAGTGTGGAAGTGGGAGTGCCGGAGGCGATTGCGAATCTGACACCGGAGCGCCCCACCACCATGATCAGCGGCCCGTCGGCGACCTCCGACATCGAACTCGAGCGCGTCGAAGGTGTCCATGGTCCGAGGAATCTTCACGTCGTCATCGTCGACGGTTGATTCCCGTCGAGCGGGAACTCGCAGGCAGCGGGCCACATCAGCGTCTAACGTCCCGGCCATGACACAACTGTTGGCAGGCAAGGTCGTTTTCATCACCGGTGCAGCGCGGGGTCAGGGACGCAATCACGCGATTCGACTCGCGCAGGAAGGTGCAGACGTCATCGCTGTCGACGTGTGCGCGTCGGTGTCCGAAGACGTGGGTTACGCGGCCGCGACTGAAGCCGACCTCGAAGAAACGGCTCGTCTCGTGCGAGCGGAGGGGCGCGAGATCGTCACCGCTGTAGCGGACGTCCGTGACCTCGAGGCACTGCGTGCGGCGGTGGCGTCGGGCGTCGACAAGTTCGGTCGCCTCGACGTCGTGATTGCCAATGCGGGCATCGCTACGTGGAACCGTTTCTGGGAGATGCCTGAAGAGCAGTGGTCGACGCTGGTGGACATCAATCTCAATGGTGTCTGGCGCACGATGACAGCTGCGGTTCCTGCAATGATCGAAGCCGGCAACGGTGGTTCCATCGTGATTGTGAGCAGTGCTGCCGGCGTCGCCGAAGCGCCCGGCTGCGCGCACTACTCGGCGGCCAAGCACGGCCTCGTGGGTTTGGCTCGCACTGCTGCAACGGAATTGGGAAGCTTCGACATTCGAGTCAACAGCATCCACCCTGGCGCGGTGGAGACCGAGATGGGTAACGATCCCAACGTGGGTAAAGTGCTCACTACTCATCCGGAGTACATGAACTCGTACAAGTGGCCGCTCACGTCCGTCCCGCGCACCACCGTCGAGGACATCTCCAACGCCGTCGTCTACCTCGCGACGGACCTCTCCCGCGCGGTCACCGGGACGAAGATCGTCATCGACATGGGTCAGACGATGGCGTAGTTGCGCTCAGAGGAGATTGAACTGCGCGACCTCGATGGTGTTCTCGACTGCCTCCGAGAGTGTGCGAATACGTTCGTCGGCGCCTGGCGCGGTCAAAATCGCCAGGCGATCGGCGTCACCCATTGGAATGCTCCTGGCGAGGGCATACAGCCGAGAACCCAGCGGATCCAAGGGATCCGGTGGGACGGGCATTCGCGGAGTCTGTTCGCCGGCCCGAAGTGCGAGCTTTCCCAGCATTCCGTACATGAACTCGATGCGCTCGAGGAGCGAGTCGTATTCGTAAGCAGTGACTGGTGTTCCGTTGTTCTCGTCAGGCCACAATTCGACCTCGGCAAGTGGGTAGGGATCGTCTGGCAGCCATCGATTGACCCGGATGCGGTCTTCGGTCCGGCAATACAACTGATACCGCCCGGCACCCATGGCGACATGAGACTCGATCCGAGCCAGAGTGCCGACGTCGTGACGTGATTCGCCGCCACCGACCTCGTGGCCACGAGCGATGAGCACGACTCCGAACAGTGGGCCGTCGGCAGCTTCGAGAACGTTCTCGACCAGTGCGCGATACCGAGGTTCGAAGATGTTCAGGGGCAACACCTCACCCGGTAGCAAAGCGGAGCCGAGCGGAAACATGGGGAAGATGGGCATCAGGGGATTCTCAACCTCGGAATCGGAGGGGCGGGGAAATCGCCGGGGCGATCGATTTCGGCGAGCAGGTGTTCGGACCACGTCAGTAGACCGGGGATATCGAGGCCGTGCGGACTCTCGACCTCGTAGTGCCTGATGCGGTCGTGACCCTGGCCGAGGAGTGAGACGGCGCCGGTGTTGTTGCCCCGAAGCAGATGGGTGAGCCCGACGGCCAGCTGAGCCAGTCCCTGCCACAGGTCACGTTCCTCGGGCGGCGCGCCTTTCCACGTTCCTTCGAGAATCTCGTGTGCATGGAAAGGCATGCCGTGGTCGAGGAGGCGCTGAGCCTCGGTGATCGACTCGTCTGGTGGCAGGCGTACATCGTCCGGAATGCGCGGGACACCGCCCGCTGCGTCGCGTGGCAGTGGACGTCCGAGTCCGTCACGGGGCCGCGAATTGAGGGGTTTCCCAGCGGCGTCCCGGTCGCGTTCGGTCATACACTCAGCCTAACGGCAGCGCCCCGGACGAACTCGCCAAAAGTTTTTTCGAGTCGCCTGTCGATTCCGGGGAGAACCGTTCGTCGTCATGTTGTAAGGCAAGAAAGCCGCAAGAAAAACAACAGACCAAGGAGTCAGTCATGAAGTACATGTTGCTCATCTACACCGCACCCGGCGGAGACACCGAACCCCAGTGCACGTTCGAGGACTGGCAGCAATACGACAAGGAAATGAAGGATGCCGGGATCTGGGTGTCCGGCGATGCCCTCGCCGACCTGACGACAACGACGACGGTTCGGGTCTCGCAGTCCGGAGAAAAGACTGTCACCGACGGACCCTTCGCAGAAACCCGTGAAATCCTCGGCGGCTACGACGTCATCGACGTTCCCGATCTGGATGCGGCGCTTTCCTGGGCCGCGCGGTGCCCCGGCGCGCGCGACGGCGGCAGCGTCGAGGTGCGTCCACTGGCCGGGTTCGGGGACTGATTCGCCGTGGACGAGCAGGCCGAGAACTCCATCGAGTCAGTGTTCCGGGAGGAACGCGGACGACTCTTGGCCTCGCTCGTCCGCCGCTTCGGTGATCTGGATCTGGCCGAGGAAGTCACCTCCGAAGCCGTCGAGGCCGCGTTGGTGCACTGGCCCGTGGACGGAGTGCCGGCTAAACCGGGCGCCTGGCTGCTGACCACGGCGCGTCGTAAAGCCGTCGACAGGCTTCGTCGTGATCAGGCCTATGCGGCGCGATTGGCGGTGATGCAGGTGGACGCCGATCGTGCCGACCCGGCGCCGCCCACGGTCGACGGAGAACTTCCCGACGAGCGGTTGCAGCTGTTCTTCACCTGCTCGCACCCAGCGCTGGCCGAGGACGACCGAATCGCACTCACCTTGCGTTGCCTCGGCGGGTTGACGACGCCCGAAGTCGCTCGGGCCTTCCTCGTTCCTTCGGCGACGATGGCGCAGCGGATCGTGCGCGCGAAGAAGAAAATCCGTCAGGCTCGGATTCCCTTCCGCACTCCCAGCGCCGAAGAACTCCCGGAACGTTTGCCCGGTGTTCTGCAGGTGATCTACTCGGTGTTCACCGAGGGGTACGCAGCGAGTTCGGGTCCGGATCTGCAACGCGTCGACCTGGCGGTGGAGGCGATCAGGCTGGCGAGGATCTTGCGCGCATTGCTTCCCGATGAGCGCGAGATCGCCGGGTTGCTTGCATTGATGCTTCTCGTCCACGCGCGTCGGGATGCCCGTACCGACGCCGCCGGCGGGATCGTGCTCCTCGAAGACCAGGATCGCGGGTTTTGGGACCAGCCGATGATCGAGGAAGGCAGCGACCTCGTCGTAGTCGCGTTGACCGGGGGAGCGCCGGGGCCGTACGGGGTGCAGGCCGCCATCGCCGCATTGCACGACGAGGCCGCCGATGTGGAGAGCACCGACTGGCCACAGATCTGCGCTCTCTACGGAGTGCTCCTCACGCTGACTCCGTCGCCGGTCGTGGCCGTCAATCGGGCAGTAGCGTTGGCGATGCGCGACGGCGAGGAAGTCGGGCTGACTGCGCTGGAGGAACTGGCAGCGGAGCCCAAACTTGCCGACTACCATCCGTATCACCTTGCACGAGCCGAACTACTTGCTCGGTTGGGGCGCACCGACGCAGCGGCATCCGCGTACCGACAAGCTCTGAAACTCGTTGGTACGGAACCGGAGCGGGCCTACCTGGAGCGTCGGTTGGGTGAGATCTCGGACTGATCGGCTCCTCAGACCAATTCGAGTCTTCGGGCCATGTCGGACACGAAAACACCTGTCGGATCGATATTTCTGCGTATCTGGATCCACTCGTCGATTCGCGGATACATCGAGTGGAAGCTTGCTGCGGTAGTCCGAGAGTCCTTGGCGGTGTAGAGGCGACCGCCGAATTCGAGTACCCGTTTGTCGAGGGAGGCGACGAACTCACCCAGGCCGGACTTGATCGGGAAGTCGAAGGCGACGTTCCACCCGGACATCGGAAAGCTCAGTGGCGCTGCGTTTCCCTCGCCGAAAAGTTTGAAGACGTTGAGAGCTGAGTAGTGTCCCGAACGCTGGATATCGCGGATGATGCTCTTGAATTCGTCCACCGCGTCGACGGGCACCACGAACTGGTATTGCAGGAATCCCTTGGACCCGTAGGCACGGTTCCACTCACCGATGAGGTCGAGCGGATGGTAGAACTGCGTCAGGTTCTGCACCTTCCCGACGTAGTTGTCGCCGGTGCGGTAGTAGAACTCGCCGATCGCTGACGCCGAAAGCTTGTTCATCAAGCCGTTGGGGAAAACATCCGGTGTCGTGAACAGTTGTGGCGCATCGAATTTCAACGGATTCTTCTGCAATTTCAGCGGAAGCTGGTCGACGGTCGCCAACGAACCACGCGTGATCGAGGCCCGGCCGAGCTTCGGCGGCGCACTGACTGCATCGAACCAGGCGCTCGAATACGTGTAGTCGGCTTCGCTGCCGTCGCTGTGAAAAGCGACGGTTTCATCAAGACTCGCGGTCAGAGCGCCGTCGTTGGCGAAATACGCCGTTTCGGTCGGTGTCATCTCGAGGGTGACGCGCAGGATGATCCCGGTCAGTCCGATCCCGCCGACGGTAGCCCAGAAGAGCTCGGATGTCGGGCCTTGCGGCTCCAGTGTTCGGATACTTCCGTCAGCAGTGAGCAGATCCATCGAGCGGACATGATTTCCGAAGCTGCCCTCGGTGTGGTGGTTCTTGCCGTGAATATCGCAGGCGATCGCTCCGCCGATGGTTACCTGGCGTGTTCCGGGGAGTACCGGTACCCAGAGACCGAATGGTAGCGCCGCGCGCATCAGCTGATCGAGAGAGACTCCCGCGTCCATCTCCACGAGACGGGACTCGGCATCGATCTTGAGAATTCGACGGAAGGCCGTCATGTCGATGACCAAGCCGCCGGTGTTCTGCGCGTTGTCTCCGTAAGACCGGCCCAGGCCACGAGCGATGACTCCACGTCGGAGGTGCAACGGCTTGTCCGCGTTGTCGTCTGCGACGCGGGCGACGGCCTTTGCGATCGCCTCTACATCAGGAGTCGAAACGACATGCGAGGTAGTTCGGGCTGTGCGACCCCAACCGCCGAGGACGGTGGACGCAGCGGTTGGCAGATCGGTGGCGTAGTCGGACACGAAATCCGAGGGTACCTGTTTGCGGACCAACTGGTCTGAAACCGATGGATGCTCGGTTCGCCTATCGCGGGACGTCGAGATCGAAGTACAGGGTCTCGGACCAGTAACCGAGGCCGAGCTCGCGTAGCGGTTCCTCGACGCTCTCCTGAGTAGGCGTGAACAGTCGCTCCCAGAAGCGCGGCTTGGCGGGTGCGAGTGTGGCCAGCGCCGCTTCCATCTCGGCGTCGATGTCCGCCAGACCGGCCATCAGGGCCGCGCCCTGTTCGGCGAACGGTTCGTCGTCCATGTCGAAGATCTCGCCGCACTCGAGGACGAAGTAGTGGTCGGGTTCGGTTTGGCTGTGCAGGAAACGCAGCGCATCGCCGGCCATCGTGCCGAGTGCGGGGTGATCGATGCGGCCGAGGAAGTCTTCGAGCCGGGCGATACCAGGACCACAGGGCGCGGTGACCGCGATCAGGTCGGGGGTGTCGTCCCAGATGATCGACTGGCGGGGGAGCGGATTCACGGACACAAGGATCCGGGGGACCAGCGGTATCGCGTACGACCACTCCGAGATTCCTTGGAGTCCACGGGTGCGAGCGGCAGCCGGATTCTCATGCGGGGCAACAGGGGTCGAGTAGAGATAGGTGCGGTTGGCCACTGGCCGAGTCCTTTCTGCGGTCGGCGTCACCTGATTCGGGCGGCGCCCACCATCCTCAATGCCAGGTCTCCGTACAGTTTTCCGATGTCTTCCGGATTCGTGTAGTTGCCGGCCGGGAACCAGCGGCACACGTCGACGCACAGGGACATCAAGGCGAGGGTGACGCCTTCGGCATCGGGGATCGTGAAATCGCCCGACTGCACGCCGGCATCGACAACCTCCCGGACCACCCGCGTCGTGCTGCGGCGAAGCGCGACGACGGTTCGGTAGTGCTCTGGTGTGAGGGCAGTGAGTTCGTACTGGACAACGCGAGCGAGTGAATGGTGCCCGGCCTGCCAACTGGCGAAGGTGCTGATCAGTTCCTGCAAACGAACGGACGGTTCTTCACCAGGTCGGTCGGCGCCCTCGACCACCTTCAACGCTTCGGTGTGGCCTTCGAAGCTGATCGCGAAAAGCAGTTCTTCTTTCGAGCGGTAGTGCGGGTACATGGCGGCGGGACTCATGTCGAGTCGCGCGGCGATGTCACGGGTGGTGGTGCCGCCGTAGCCGGCAGAGGCAAAAGCGTCCACGGCTGCCGCGCGGATACGGGCCGCAGCTTTGGAGGGGCTGATCACCACGTCAGGTGAATCGCTCACGGTTTCCTCCAGGTGTGACGGATTTCGATGTTGACAATATCCCGCTCTCGATTCACTATAAGCAGGTGCTTAGATTCTAAGCGAATGCTTAGGAACATCGTTACGTGTGGCTTTGCCACGCCGAAAGGAAGCAACTCGTCATGCGTCGCACTCTGTACGGACCCGATCACGAGGCATTTCGCGAATCTGCTCGCGAATTCGTCAACCGGAACATCCTTCCGGTCGCAGAGAAGCTGATCGACCAGCGCTTCATCGATCGTGAAATCTGGCTCGAAGCGGGACGCAACGGCTTCCTCGGACTCGAGGTTCCGGAGGCGTACGGCGGAAGCGAAGCCGGCGACTACCGCTTCAACGCGGTTCTGGCCGAAGAGCTCTCGCGCGCCAGTGCGGCTGTTGCCTCGAGCTTCGGCATTCACGCCGACGTCGTTGCTCCCTACCTCGTTCAGCTCACCACCGAAGAGCAGAAGCAGCGTTGGCTGCCCAAGTTCTGCACCGGTGAGATGCTGACGGCCATCGGCATGACCGAGCCTTCCGGTGGATCCGACCTCGCCTCGCTCAAGACCACTGCGGTCAAGGACGGCGACGACTGGATCATCAACGGCTCCAAGACCTTCATCACCAACGGCTACAACGCCGACCTCGTGATCGTGGCGGCTCGGACCAGTCCCGAGAAGAAGTCCAAGGGCATCACCCTCTTTGCCGTCGAGACCGGCATGGAAGGCTTCGAGCGCGGACGCAAGCTCGACAAGGTCGGCCAGCACGAGTCCGATACCGCCGAACTGTTCTTCGAGAACGTTCGCGTGCCGTCCACCAACATCATCGGTGAGATCGACCGCGGCTTCATCCACATGATGGAAATGCTGCCGCAGGAGCGCGTCGGCGCTGCGGTGTCCAACATCGCGCACGCCGCTCCGATCCTCGAAGAGACGCTGCAATATGCCAAGGACCGCAAGGCTTTCGGTCAGCCGATCGGCTCGTTGCAGTGGAACAAATTCCTTCTCGCGGATCTCGTCACCCGCATCGAGGTCACCCAGGCCTACGTCGACAACTGCGTCGCGGCACACGCTGCCGGCGAGCTGACCGCCATCGACGCCGCCAAGGCTAAGTGGTGGACCGCGCAGGTGCAGAACGAGGTCCTCGATCACTGCGTTCAGTTGCACGGTGGCTACGGCTTCATGACCGAGTACCGCGCCGCTCGCGCGTGGATGGACGCCCGCGTCACCAAGATCTGGGCCGGATCCAACGAGATCATGAAGGAACTCATCGGCCGCGATCTCGGCCTGTAATTTCGCAACTGCAGTCGATACGTCACTGCAACCGCCACTTCCCGAACCCGACGACACAGGAGCATCACCGCGCATGTCTGTTCTCGACAAGTTCTCTCTGACCGATCGAGTGGTCATCGTGACCGGTGCGTCGTCGGGCCTCGGGGTGGCGTTTGCGAAAGCCGCAGCAGAGGCCGGCGCGGACGTCGTCCTCGCTGCTCGCCGCGTCGACAAGCTCGAAGACACGGCCAAGCTCGTGCGTGACGCAGGCCGCGAAGCATTGTGCGTGGCCACCGACATCGTCGATCCGGCTCAGGCTCAGAACATGGTCGACGCCGCGATGGAGAAGTTCGGCCGCGTGGACGTGCTGGTCAACAATGCCGGCGTCGGAACTGCCGTTCCGGCGACCCGCGAGACCCCGGACCAGTTCCGCGCCGTCATCGACATCAACCTCAACGGGTCCTACTGGGCAGCGCAGGCCTGCGGCCGCGTCATGCTCCCGGGCAGCTCCATCGTCAACATCTCGAGCATTCTCGGATTGACGACCGCCGGACTCCCGCAGGCCGCCTATGCGGCGAGCAAGGCAGGCGTCGTCGGATTGACCCGCGACCTCGCACAGCAGTGGGGAACGCGCAAGGGCATTCGCGTCAACGCGATCGCGCCCGGCTTCTTCAAGTCGGAAATGACAGACCAATACAACGACGGTTACTTGGACGCGATGGCTCCGCGCCTGATCCTCGGCCGCATGGGCGATCCGGAAGAGCTCGCGGCCACCATGGTGTGGCTCGCGTCCGAGGCCGGCGGATACGTCACCGGTCAGACCATCGCCGTCGACGGAGGAATCACCATCACCTGACGCCGATGCCGAGATGTCGCCGGCTTTGCCGTATAAGTAGCTGGTGACCTCTCGCGCCGAACCTCAGGAGAACTGGGAAGACCGTCCGCCACCATCCATGGCTGCGACGGAGCTTCTGCGTGACCTGCCGGTGACTGCCCGCGGCGTCCGGACCAGGGCTTCTCTGGTCGCAGCGGCTCGAACGGTGTTCGAGCGCGCAGGGTATCTCGACGCCCGTCTCACGGACATCACCAAGGAAGCGAACTGCTCCACCGGCACGTTCTACACCTACTTCGACAACAAAGAGCAGATCTTCGCCGCAGTTCTCGAGGTCGCGCAGGAAGACATGCTGCACCCAGGCATGGGACGGGTCCGCGACGTCGACAATCCGTATGCGGTCCTCGAATCGAGCAACCGTGCCTACCTGACGGCTTTTCGCCGCAACGCCAAACTCATGGGCCTACTCGAGCAGGTATCGCACATCGACCCGGCCTTCGCGAAACTGCGTCGGGACCGAGCCGAGACCTTCATTTCTCGCAATGCCCGAGCCATCGAACGCTTGCAAGCAGCTGGCAAGGCAGACGCCTCGTTGGACCCGCTGTTGGCTTCCCGAGCACTGTCGGCGATGGTGAGCCGTCTTGCCTACAGTTCATTCGTCTCCGAGGAACCTGGCGCCGACGGCAACCCCGTCCCGTTCGAGGACGTCGTCAAGACGGCTACTCAGGTGTGGGCCAACGCGCTGGGACTCGAAGGCGACCGCGGGTAGTTTCAGCCTTCGCCGCGGGCCGCGAACTGCTCCTCGAGGCTGTGGCGCAGTGTTTCCTCGCTGTTCTTGACAGCGTTTTCGACGAACGGCCCGATCAATCGGCCGAGTGCCTTGCCGGCAATGCCGCCGGGCAGTTTGTAGGCGAAGTCGACGGAAAGCTCGGTCTTGGAATCGTCGATCGCGGCGAACTCCCACGTGGACGAGTTGGATACACCGCCGAGCGAGGACAGCTTGATGATCCGATTCTTCTCCCACTCGGTGACCTCGAGTTTGGAGCGCAACGTGCTCGGCCCGATCTGCATGGCCGCGTCGAACGTGGCGCCGAGTCCCTGATCGAACTCTCCGAACGGGGTGAACTCGGAAACACCGAACATCCACGTCGGGACATTGCGGTAGTTGTCGATGTAGTCGAAGGCGACATCAACCGGCACGGCAGCAACCGCGGTGTGGCGAACATGGATCATGACTGGTCCCTGTCTTTCGGTGAACACCGACTCTAACCAATGGCTCCGACGTGTTCGGCGGCGGCGCAAGAGCGATCTACGGTATCGGTATGACGAACGAGCTTCCGGTACGCGGGTCCTGGCGCGATTACGAAGACCTGGGACTACCGAAACCGCTCGCTGCGGCGTTGGAGGCGTTCGTCGAGCAGGGCTATCACGGGACTTCGATCCGTGACGTCGCGTCGCGGTCCGGGCTGTCGGTGCCGGGGCTCTACCACCACTACCCGTCCAAGCAGGCTCTGCTGATCGGTCTGGCGACCGTTGTGATGACGGAGTTGTTGGAGCGAAGCCGCGCCGCCGAACTCGATGCCGGGGACGATCCCTCTGATCGCTTCGACGCGGTGATCGAATCTCTGTTGCGGTTCCACATGTTTCGACGCGAGCAGTCGTTCGTCGCCTCCTCCGAGATCCGCAGCATGGAGCCCGACAGCCGGGCTGGTTACATCGCCCAGCGCGACGAACAGCAGAAGCAGGTGGACCGGATCGTCCTCGACGGCGTCGCCTCGGGCGTGTTCGAAGCCGACCATCCCGAGGACGCCAGCCGAGCCGTGGTGACGATGTGCGTCGCCGTCGCGGTCTGGTACCGAGCGGACGGTGAGTTGTCTCCGGACGAGTTGGTGGAGAGGTATCTGGAGATAGCGCGTCGGATGGTGGGGGCGAAGCGGGTGAGGGAGTGACTGTGGGGGCGAAGCGGATGGGGGAGTGATCTGTTGACGCAACTGCGCGAATCAGTCTGAATTTTTGAGCAATTCGAGCGCTGCGTTCCGGCCGGCACCGAAGGGGTCGGTGCCGATACCGATCCCGTCTGCGACGAGGGCACCTTCGTGAAGCAGCATGATTGCCTCGACGAGACGTTCGTCGGCTAGTCCGTCCGTCGCCAGAATGCGCCGGAAAAGGTCTGACATCTCCCGCTTTTGTTCGGCGATGACAGCGAACACCGGATGTGAGTGATCGCTGAACTCGGCGTGCGCGTTGATCATGCTGCACCCCTTGCCTCCGCTCGCCTTGGACCAGGAGGCGGAAGCGTCGAATACCGCACTCAACTGTTCGGCGCGGCTAGCTCCGGCTGATGCGAGCTTCTCGTCGCGAAAGATTCGCCACCGCCGATCTCGAGCCCTCAGGTATTCCACGACGAGACCGTCTTTCGAGCCGAACCGTTCGTACAAAGTCTTCTTCGTGACCCCGGCGTCCAGTGCGACGGTATCCACGCCTACGGCATGAATCCCCTTTTCGTAGAACAGCTTCGACGCAGACTCCAGAATGCGACGCGCTTTCGGAGTCAATTCGGGTGTGGATTCCTCTGCCATGGACAAAAGTATACCGATCTGTATAGTCGGGCTCATGAGTAAACAGATCGGTATACCTCGGATCGTGACCTCGAGATCTGCCGTGACGGCTACCTTGTCGGTCCTGTTCGTCGCGTGCTGGAGTTCGGGATTCATCGGGGCCAAACTCGGCGCCGGCAGTGCCGAGGTCCCCACACTGCTGATGTGGCGTTTTCTCCCGCTCGCGGTGGTACTGCTCCCGATTGTCTGGCTCTCCGCCCGGCGCCGGAACACGATGCCCGCACCGCGGGCTCTCGGCAGGCAGGTGGTGATCGGGATGCTCTCCCAGAGTGGCTACCTGTTGTCGGTGTACTGGGCAGTCGATCTCGGCGTGAACACCGGAACCACAGCGCTGATCGACGGTATTCAGCCGCTGGTGGCTGCCGCACTGCTCGGTCCGGTCCTCGGTGTCGCAGTCCCGCGTATGCAGTGGATCGGGTTGGCCATCGGAATGGGCGGCGTCGTGATGGTCACGGCAGCCGATGCCGGGGCCGGCACATCGGCGCAGTGGTGGGCGTACGCGATTCCGTTCCTGGGGATGCTCAGCCTGGTTGCATCCACCTTCGTCCAGCAACGCGCTCCCACGTCCACACCGCCACTGCAGGCTTTGGTCATCCACTGCTCAACCAGCGCAATAGTTTTCACAACTCTGGCGATCGTCTCGGATGCTGCCGTACCGCCGAGTGTCAGCACATTCTGGATCGCGTTGCTCTGGTTGATCGTGTTGTCCACCTTCGGTGGTTACGGGCTGTACTGGCTGTTGCTCCGCCGCATCGGCATTACGTCCGTCAACACCCTGATGTTCTTGATCGCCCCCGTCACCGCGGTCTGGGGTGCACTGATGTTCGGAGAATCCTTCACTCCGTTCACCGCGCTCGGCTTGGCGGTGGGCATCGTCGCCGTCGTCGTGGTCACCCGGGTGGGCAATCGCCCGAAGAAGCAGGACGAGGGCACGGATTCCTGCCCGCCGAGAGCTTCGATCACGTCGCGCTGATGAAGGCCGATCGGGATGTGAACCGCTCGCGGAGCGCGGTGAGTTGCTCTGCGGTGAGCTTCAGTCCGTTGATTGCGTAGTCCTCGACGGTGCCGAAGTGCGTGCGCATTTCGTCGAGAGCTGCGTCGAAATAGCTGTCACGGACTCCGAGGAGGGGTCGTAGCACTTCTGCGTCAACGCCTTTGCTCGCGGCGAAGTCGAGGATCGGTTCTGTCATGGGGGCCAGATCGGTGTTCGTCTCCAGGTAGTCGGCGCGTACATCGGCTTCGTCGGCCCCGAGGAGGAGTAGGAAAGAGGTCGCGGCCCACCCGGTTCGATCCTTGCCGGTGGTGCAGTGGAAAAGTGCTGCCCCGGTGCGTTTTTCGTCGATGAGGTCGAGGTAGAACGTGCGATAGGCGTCGAGAGCGGACGGCAGGCTGACGAAGTTGCGGTTGGCTTCCTCCATCTGTGCGATCCCACGTCCATCGCTGATGGTCTCGGCGTATGCGACCGGGTCCGTCATGAGTAGTCCAGTGGCCGCGGCGTTTTGGGCATTGTCGGCAAGTACGTCGAGCCAGACTGTGCGCGTCGAGTCAGGGAGATTGTCGAGTGCGCCGTCGCGCTCGGCGGCGGTCCTCAGGTCGTATACCGTCCGGACGTCCAAGTCGGCGACCGCGGCAAGGTCGTCGCCGTCGAGTTTCGCCAGAGTCGCCGAACGATAGAGCGCGCCCGCGCGGACGGTGCCGGCCGCAACAGGAATGCCACCGAGGTCCCGGAAGTTCGGAGCGGTCTTCAGGAGAACGCGGCGATCGAGCGGGTGAGTTGGCATGGCTGACTCCTTGTGGGTTCCGTTTCCGAACTGATCATTCATGCCTTCTGTACACTGCGCACGAGCTTTTCGGCATTGCGTCTCTTGATCCACTTGTCGATGACGAGAGCCATGAAGATCCACCCGCCCAATGCCGTGATCACCCACACGATGATCGGGGCGAGGATCCAGGACCCGACGCCGCTGATCTCGATACCGTCGGGGACCAGGGTCGCAACCCAGAGCGCGAGCAGTGTGGCGACCAAGCCGACACCACCCGCGAGCGGAGCCGCGTAGTGCAGTGCCACGCTGAGCACGAATGGGCCGAGGATCATGTGTGCGAGGGTGAATACACCGATAGCGGCCAAGAAGCCGTTCACGCTCAGGCTGACCCCGGGAAGAGCAAAATGCACGACGATCAGCGCGATCGCGCCGAGAACACATTGCGAAACGAGCTGAAATAACAGACGCATGGCTTGTACCTCCGTGATCAGGTCGAGTCACCCGAGAGTGGTGTGTGCGTGGGGAACGCTTTGCTGCAGGGCTTCGGGACGAGGCGCCGTCCAGGTGCCGTCGAGCACGGAGGGACGGGGGCGGTACAGGCGCAGTACGTAGTTCCACCCGGGCATGATGGGCAGTGCGTTCGCGACGCCGTCGAGATGGACCCCGAAGCGAATGGTGGTGCTGCCGTCGGAGTCTGGGGTGGCCGTGAGGCTGTTGATGCTGTTGACGCCCAGAGCGTTCTCTTCGAAGTATCCGGCCGCGTTGTACAGCGAGACCGACCAGAACGCATCCACGGGAACATCGTTCAGGCGGAGACGGTATTCCCCGACCGGGAGACGTTCGTCGAAGTTGACGTAGGTGGCCTCGTACTCGGGAAGGCCACCCCAGCCGGATGCGGTACCGAGCAGGTGCCTGATCGGATCGACTTCCGCAGCGGTACCGAATGAATGGTCGTACGTGGTGATGCCACGCGCGAGTGCGAGGAGTGCGTCGCGGGTCTCGGTCTGCGATTGCTCGTCGTAGTCGGGCAACGGGAACTCTCCCGTTCCGCCGCCGTCGATGTTGAGGGCGTCTTGCAACCGGTTCACCTCGGCGACGTCTTCGGGGCTGTTCGGATCGACGAGGATGCGCACGATCAGTGCGGCGTAGTCGGTCCCGACCAATTCACGCGTGAGCAGGTGCTCTCCCGGGTCGCGCAGGATGACGGGACCGTAATGATCTTGACTGACCACCCACACGGAGATGTAGCGCTTGCCGGTATCGGGCACCGTGATCGTGACGTTCTCGCGCACGTCGATGATCGCGCTGCTGTACAGAGTGTCGCGGTTCTGGCGGATGATCGGCTGGTTGTCGAGTGACCCGAGATCACGAGTGTGGTTCCACGTGCCCAGGCCGACGCCCGCGGCCAGGCGAGCGAACATGAGATCGGATTCTGCCCGATTGAAGTTCAGGACGTTGACGGCGATCGTGGACATAGCGGGTTCCATTCGGTGTCGGGTATGGAAGCGAGAGCGGGAATCCCTCGCCTCTGTCGGGGTGAATCAGCCGAGCAGTCGCGCTTTGGCGGCTTGGAACTCGGCCTCACTCAGCAGGCCTTGTGATTTGAGGTCGCCGAGTTTCTGCAACTCGGTGACGAGATCGACCGGGGCCGCGGGTGCGGGTGTGGGCATCGGGAGTGCGGCATGCTGCTGGGCGAATTCGTACTGCGCCTGCTCGTAGTCGGCCTGAGCTCTCCTTTGCCGGCGGGTGGCCATACCGTCGCTGACGGCGGTCGCGGTACCGGTGACGACCGCGGTGCGGGCGGCGAGGCCCAGTAGTCCGGGGCGGCCTCGTCTCGGGATGTACGGCATGTCAGACCTCCAATTCCGGGATGATCGTGTCCATGAGGGCATTGACGACGGGTGCGGGTATCCGCTCGTAACCCAGTAGCACCGCGCCTGACGCAGCGGTGCGGGCGGCGAGTTCGCGCTGATAGACCAGCTCGAGCGCGACCAGCAGCGCTGCAGCGCCGGTGGGAATGGCTGCCGCGAGTTCGGTGATGTCCTCATGCCCGAGCAGACCGGACGCGCCGAGCATCTCGACGTTGATCTCGAAGCCGTTCGGCAACTCCTCGACTTCGATGAGGGTGAGTTCATCGTCCTCGGACTTGGAGATGACGATCAGATCGAGCAGCCGCACCAGGCCGGTATCCGTAAGGTCGGTCAGTGCGGAGAGCGCGGCCGGGTCGAGGCTCTGCCCAGGCAGGCCGAGAAGGTAGAAGTCGACGGGGCCGAAACGCGCGGCACTCACGAGAGGACCTTCAGCTTGAGTGCGGCGAACTCGTCCTCGCTGATCGCTCCGGCTTCGAGCAGTGCTGCGGCTGCGGCGATCTCCTCGCTGGGGCTCTTCCCCGCGACCTCGCGGATATACGATTCGGCGGCCTTCTCGGCGTCGCGTGCGGCCTTGTTGCTGCGTTCCGTCATCCCTTCGCCGCGGGCGACGAGATAGACGAGGGCGGTCAGGATCGGTAGGAAGAGCAGGAAGAACACCCAAACGGCCTTCAACCAGCCGTTCAGCTTGTGGTCGCGGAACAGGTCGGCGATGATCGCGAACAGTGCGAAGAGATATCCGATGAAGACGGTCGCCCACAGCATCCAGCCGAGGCTTTCCCAGAAGCTCATGTGTCTTATCCGTTTCGTGTAAGGCCTGCGCACACGGTATTCCGCTGACTCACGCATTTCGGTTGATTCCGGCAATTCTCACCGGTATCGGCGGGCTTCGATCGCGGCCTAATCCGAAGCGGATGAGACCGGATTTCCACGGACATCGAACGTCTCGAGTATCTTCGACACATGATCGAAGCCGTGCGTGACGCACTCGCCTCTGGTGAGGCGGAGCAGGCTCGACGAGTCCTGCGGAAAAACTGGCTTCGTTTGATTCTCGAATCTCACACCAGGGAACTCGAGCAGCTCTGCCTTGCTCATCCCGATCCCCACGATCCGCACATCCTGCTGATACGAGCGTGCTGCCGCGATCTCAGCGGTGATCCGTACGGCGCTGAGTTTCTCCGCGGGCAGGGTCTGCGGGTGGCGTCCGACGATTTTGTCGTCTGCTTCACCGACCTGCTGCTCGCTCCGGACACCTCGACCAAGGCCGTCATCGCCGATCGCGCGCGTCACGCGCTCGCCCAGTGCGAGCCCGAGGACGATTACCCGTCCGCGCTTTTCCTCCTCGGATGGACCGAGGTCAGGCTTCGTCGTGACCTTCCTCGTGCCATCGCGCTACTTCGCTCCGCCGGCGACGAGGCGCAGTTGCAGTCGCGCACGGAGACATTGCGTCTTGCACAGTCCAACTTGGCCTTTGCGCTGACCCACGCGGGAGCATTCACGGAAGCCGAACAGATCCTCGACGGCCTTCCTGCGCGAGAGGTGGCGTCCGATTGGGAACGCTTCGAAGGTGGGCTCCCACAGTCGAATCGGGGGTGCATCGCCTACTGGCGTGGCGACTTCGAGGAGGCGATCGCTCAGTTCGATTCGATCATCGAGGAGGGCAGCCCCGGAACCAATTTCGAGGCGCTCGCCCGTCTGTACCTGGTGATGAGCCTGATCGCTCTGAACCGGGAAGACCGGTACCACAACGCCGCTCGTCTGCTGCGAGGCGTGAGCACTGCGGACAAGCACGGCATTCCTTGGGATACGCTGCGGCGCGTCACCACGGCCTGGCTCGCCCACGCTCAAGGACAGGACGAGCAAGCTCGCCGCATCGCAATGCCCACGCTGACCAGAACAGGTGCTGCGGTCGCTCACGCGCTTCTCGCGGAGCTCTACCGAGTCATGGGGGATCCGGAACCGTCGGCTCAAGCGCTTCGCTTGGCAACCTCGGCCGCGCTGCCGCGATATGCGCTGGTGAGCACCCTTGTCACGTCTGCCGCCCTGAGCTCCGTCGCCGGGCGTGGACCGCAGGCGCACGAGCAGTTGGATCGTGCGCTGGCGGAAGCAATCCCCGAGCGGATTCTCGCCCCATTTCTGAGCGGCGATCCGGTAGTCGTCGATCTGTTGAACGCGCACGCAACACAGGGGTCGAGACACCAGGAGCTCCTACGCACGATTCTGGAAAAACGGGGCCAGCTCTCTGCCAAGCTCGCCGGAGTCCTGACGGAACGTGAGAAAGAGATCCTCACTTTTCTGCGAACTACGATGACTGCAGACGAGATCGCTGCGCACCTCGGCATCGCCTATCCCACTGTGAAGACTCACATTCGCTCGATCTACCGCAAACTAGGCGTGACCAAACGGCGTGCCGCTGTTCAAGCAGCCGACAACCTAGACCGCGGGATCGGGGGCGATTCCGCGGCGGAGGCTGCGAACCGTCAGATCCAAGGCTTGTAGTCGCGTCCCGGAACCGCGGTTCACGTAGTCCATCGACGTGTAGAGCAGTGACCACAGCAGGTTCTGCACCCAGTCCGAACCCATGTCGGGGTCGATGGAACCGTCGGAGTGTCCGCGCTCGATGGCATCGGTGACTGAGTCGTCGTTCGACGCGGACTCGGCAAACGAATCTTCTTGATACACACCGGGAGTGAAGAACAGGACCGTCAAGAGGTCGGCCAGTTCGAAGTATTCATGGCACAGGCGAACCAGTGCTTCGGCTCCGGTGCCCTCGCCGAGTCGAGCTGCTGCTGCTGCCTCTCCGACGGCGCGGGTGGCCTCGGCCGCGACTGCGTCGACCAGGTCTGACCGTTCGGGAAAGTAGCGGTGCAAAGTGGTCCGGCCGACCTTTGCGGCCGAAGCGATCTCGCTGAGGGTCGCAGCAGGCTTGGATGCGAACACCGAAACGGCAGCATCGAGGATGGCCTTCCGTGTGCGCTCGCGGGTCGCGCTTTGTTCTGGTGCGCTGTGGATCGTTGTCACGAATCCGAAGCGTAGCCGTGTCCGGTTTCGGTATCCAGTGTTTCCGAATCGGAATTTCTCTTGCCCTTTATGGAACATTCGTGTTCCATAAATTCATGCTTGAATCCGACGCTTCTCAGCCCGCACCGAAATGGAGCAATCTCCGCGTCCTCTCGGAGTTCGCTCGACCGCATCTGCCGTCGCTCCTTCTCGGATTGGTACTGGCGCTGTGCGGCTCCGCGGCGACGCTGGCAACGCCCATGGTCACCAAGTGGGTTCTCGACACCCTCGATACCGGTGCGTCGCTGAAAGGACCTATCCTCACGCTCGTCGTCCTTCTGATCGTCGGTGCCGTGCTCGGTTGTGCTCAGTGGATCGTTCTCGGAACCGCCGCCGAGAAGGTTGTCTTCGACGCCAGGTCGTCGCTGGTGAAGCGATTCCTGGCGGCGACCGTACCTTCGCTGCAATCGCGATCCGTGGGTGAATTGGTCACCCGGGTCACGTCTGACACCTTGCTGCTGCGGGAGGCTGCGTCGTCGGCCGCGGTGAATATTCTGAACGCAGCCGCGTTGACCATCGGAACGATTGTTCTGATGGGCGTACTGGATCTGCCGTTGTTGGGCGTCACCATGGTGGCAATCGTGTTCGCCTCCATACTCTTTGCCGTTCTGATGCCTCGGATTTCCGCAGCCGAAGCGCGAACCCAGGAATCGCTCGGTCAGCTCGGCGGCGTACTCGAGGGTGGCTTGCGTGCGATCCGGACGGTCAAAGTTTCCCTCGCCGAGGATCGCGTCGGCGCTCTGGTGACGAACAATGCGTCCGATGCGAAAAAGCATGCGATCACGGCAGTTCGAGTGTCGGCAACCGCGTGGACTGTCGCGTGGACCGCCATTCAAGGATCGATCATTGCCATCCTCGGCTTTGGTGCGTGGCGAGTCGCCGACGGCGAAATGGCAGTCTCGACGCTCATCGCGTTTCTGCTCTACGCCTTCACCCTGATGGGGCCGGTGTCGGAGCTTGCGCAGAACGTGACCTCCGTTCAGTCGGGAATCGCGGCAGCTATCCGGATTCGCGAGATGCAGTCGTTGCCCACCGAGCAGTACGACGAGGTCGTGGACGTGGTCGCGAAAACGAGCGCTGCCGCGCCGCTGATCGAGTTGCGCGACGTCACCGTGAGCTACCACGGATCGAACCAGCCGGCGTTGCGCGATGTCTCGCTGGTCATTCCGACGCGTGGGCACATGGCCATCGTCGGCCCGTCGGGTGCAGGAAAGACGACCTTGCTCTCGACCGTGCTGCGATTTGTCGAACCTCGATCGGGTGAGGTTCTCCTGCATGGAGTCGGTTACGACGCGCTCGATCACCGCGCTGTGCGCGAGAGTCTCGCGTACGTGGAGCAGGAGACACCGGTGGTGCCCGGAACGATTCGGGAGAACGTCGTCTTCAGCCATCCCGATGCGACGGACGAAGAAGTCCAGGCCGTTCTGCGCTTGCTCCGGCTCGACGACGCGATCGAGGCCCTGCCCAACGGACTCGACACCGCTCTGACGGCCACCTCGCTGTCGGGCGGCCAACGTCAGCGGATCGCGATGGCGCGCGCAGTTCTGCGGCCGAGTGCTTTGCTTCTGCTCGACGAAGCCACTGCCCAGGTCGACACGCTCACCGAAGCCGCGATTGTCGACGCGATCAACGAACGTGCGCGCACCGGGGCCGTGGTGACTATCGCTCACCGGCTCTCGACGGTGCGTGACGCCGACTGGATCGTGGTCATGGAAGACGGTCGGATCCGCAACATCGGCAACCATGACGAGCTCATGGACAAGGACGATCTGTACCGCGACATGGTGGTTGCCGGCCGGCTCGATCAGGGCCAGGCAATGCTCGAGGATTGTTGACCCGACGCGTCGGCGTGTGCGAGAGTGCTGATACCGAGCGATCGCTCGGTCGGGATGTTCTTTCGGAGGTGGCTGGTGGCAATCGATCTGACGTACGCGCCCGAGGTGGTGGCGCTGATCGAGAAGACGCGCGACTTCACGCGCAACGTAGTGCTCCCCATCGAAGACGAACACGCCGGTGACATCGCTGTAGCGGGTGGCGATGCAATCCGCATCGAGATGCAGTCGGCAGCAAAAGAAGCCGGTGTCTTCGCCCCGCATGCGCCGATCGAGTACGGCGGACACGGACTCAACATGAGTGATCGCGCGCCGGTCTTCGAGGAAGCCGGCTACTCGCTATTCGGGCCGACGGCGCTCAACATCGCGGCGCCGGACGAGGGCAACGTTCACATGCTGGCCCACGTGGCGAACGAAGCACAGAAGCAGCAGTTCCTCGCGCCGCTCGCAAGCGGGGACATGCGGTCGGCATTCGCCATGACCGAACCCGCGCCGGGAGCGGGATCCGATCCTTCGGCTTTGAACACCCGCGCCGAGAAAGTCCCCGGTGGCTGGAAGATCAACGGTAAGAAATGGTTCATCACCGGCGCCGACGGCGCCGGGTTCTTCATCATCATGGCGCGCACGTCCGGTGAGCCCGGGCAGCGCGGCGGAGCGACCATGTTCCTGGCGCCGACGGACACTCCCGGCCTGGTAGTGGGTCGACACATCGACACCCTCGACAAGGCCATGATCGGCGGGCACTGCGAGGTCACGTTCGAGGATCTCTTCGTACCCGACGAGGCCGTTCTCGGTGAGGTCGATCAAGGTTTCGCCTACGCGCAGGTTCGCCTCGGTCCCGCCCGCATGACGCACGTGATGCGCTGGCTCGGTGCAGCGCGCCGCGGCCACGACGTCGCCGTGGCCAGAGTTGCCGAACGAGAAGGCTTCGGCTCGAAACTCGGTGATCTCGGAATGATCCAGAAGATGGTCGCCGACAACGAGATCGACATCGCAGCCAGCCGCGCACTTCTGGTGCAGGCCTGCTTCGAACTCGATCAGGGCGGGCACGCGAGCAACGCGACGTCCATCGCCAAGACTTACGCTGCCGAGGCGATCTTCCGGATCGTGGACCGCTCCATTCAGATGTGTGGCGGAATGGGCGTGTCCGGCGATCTGCCGCTGGCACGCTTGTCCCGCGAAGTGCGTCCCTTCCGCGTCTACGACGGCCCGTCCGAGGTTCATCGCTGGGCAATTGCGAAACGTGTTGTCGGAGCTGCGAAGCGCGCTGCTCGGGAGGAGTCGAAGTGACGGACTTTCCAGGACTCGATCTCGCGGCGCTCCACAAGTATCTGCAAGCCGCTGGCGTCGAGGTGAGCGGAGAGTTGCGAGCCGAACTGATTTCAGGCGGCAAATCCAATCTCACCTACGGAATCTTCGACGACAACTCGAAGTGGATTCTCCGTCGTCCACCCACGGCCGGCCTCACGCCGTCGGCGCACGACGTTGCGCGTGAGTTCCGAATCACCTCGGCGTTGCAGAACACCGCCGTGCCGGTCGCGCCGACCGTCGTGCTGTGCGAGGACGCCTCGGTGATGGGTGCGTCGTTCACGGTGGTCGAGTTCGTCACCGGTCAAGTGATCCGGACCAAAACCGAGTTGGAAGCTGTTCCGGCAGAGCTGGTCACGCAGTGCACCGACGAGTTGGTGCGTGTTCTCGCTGCCCTGCACGACGTCGACTACAACGCAGTGGGTCTCGGCGAACTCGGCCGACCCGACGGTTACGTAGCCCGCCAGGTGAAGTTGTGGGCCGGTCAATGGTCACGCGTCAAGACCGAGGACTCGGCCGATGTGGACAGGTTGGCGTCGAGCCTCGCGGAATTGATTCCGGCTGAATCGGCTTCGTCGATCGTGCACGGCGACTACCGGATCGACAACACGATTCTCGCGGCGAACGACGTCACCAAGGTTGCCGCAGTGGTGGACTGGGAACTGTCGACGCTGGGAGATCCGCTGGCGGACATCGCGATGATGTGCGTCTATCGGCATCCCGCGCTGGATCTGGTTCTGGGTGAGCCTGCCGCGTGGACGAGCCCGTCGCTACCGTCCGTTGTCGATCTGGCGCAACGGTATTCGTCCGTTTCGGGTCGAGAGCTGGCGCACTGGAACTTCTACATGGCGCTCGGGTTCTTCAAACTCGCAGTCGTGGCGCAGGGCATCGATCACCGATACCGAGCAGGCGCCACCGTCGGTGGGGGATTCGACAAGGCTGGATCTTCTGTGCCGGAACTGATCTCGGCCGGACTCAATGCACTGCAAGGGAAATTCGAATGACTCGATCAGCACTGGTCACCGGCGCCTCCAAGGGAATCGGGCTCGGCATCGCAACACGCTTGGCTTCGCAAGGGTACGGGCTGACCATCACGGCGCGTGATGCCGAACGGCTCGCCGTTGTCGCCGAAGAACTTACGCGCGCCGGATCGCCGGACGTCGTCGTCTCGGCCGGCGACATGGCGGACGAGAACTTCGCCGCAGCACTCGTCGCCACACACAATGAGCGATTCGGCTCCATGAGGGCTCTCGTCCTCAACGCCGGAGTGGGAACCAGTGGGCGAGTAGCGGATTACCCGATGCGACGTTTCGACAAGACCGTTGCCGTCAATCTCCGAACACCGTTTGCACTATTGCAAGCGTCGCTGCCGCTCCTGCGTACAGCGGCGGACGCGGACCTTGCCGGCGGAGCGAAGGTGATCGCTCTCGCCTCGATGGCCGGTGTGTATGCCGAGAGCGGTCTGGCCGTCTACGGAGCCACCAAAGCTGCACTCATTTCGATGGTCGAAGCACTCAACGCCGAGGAATCCGGAAACGGCGTCAGTGCGACGGCCATCGCTCCCGGTTACGTCGATACCGACATGTCGGCGTGGACGCACGATCGGATCACACCGGACACCATGATCAAGGTCGACGACATCGTGGAGTTGGTGGACGGTCTGCTCAAGCTCTCGTCTCGAGCGGTAGTTCCGAAGGTCGTCATGACGCGTGCTGGGACCAACGGCTACTCCGCCTGAAATTTCAATCCAGCTTGGCTTCGCCCCGCTTGCGAAAGAAGTGAAAGCCGGGCACTCCGACGATCGCCTGCCGCAGGTCCTTGACCACTCCGAGGAGTTCGTGGATCTCGGGTGAGACGGAGTCGAGGGTTCCGAGGATGGGCAGCACCGCGGCCACCCGGTCGGTGAGCTCCGGTAGTTGGTCGATCAGCTTGATCGCGGCGCTGACCTCTGCCTCGGAAAGGTCGTCGGCGAACCTGGCAGCCAGCGGCGCGAGCTGTAGGGCGATGGGCTCGTAGATCTCGAGGAGTTGTCCCGCGATGTCCGAGGTCTGCTCGACGGCCTCGACCAGCGTCTCAGCGCGAACGGTCACGGCGGCGGCTCCGATGACGACGCGGTCGGCGTTGTCGGCGATCTGGTTGATGCGTGCCACCAACCTCTCGACCGAGAAGAGGAGCGCCTCGAGTCGAGTGGGCAGGGTGACCGCAAAAGCGACCGTGGACAGGGACCAGTGCACCACGTCGCCGACGGAGCGGACGACGGTGGAGCTGCCGGGCAAAACTAGAGCCATCCCTCGATACTGCCTGATGTGACGTCAAAGTACAGGTAAATCTCACATTCACGAGGCCAGCGGCGTCTTCGAGGTGTCGGTGCCGGCGCGGACAATCAATTCACCCGCTGCCTGCCGCACCGCGCAACCTGGAAGGATCGAGACATGACGGCTATCCGTACGCACACTGTGATCGACTCGCCGATCGGAGCGTTGACGCTGGTAGCAGCAGGTGACGACCTCTGCGGTCTGTACATGGCGGAGCATCGCCACAAGCCGGACGAGTCCACGTTCGGTGATCGTTCCTCGGCGGTCTTCGGTGAAGTCGAATCGCAGCTCACCGAGTACTTCGAGGGTGATCGCACGGAGTTCTCCGTGCCGCTGGCGCCCGTGGGTACCGAGTTCCAGAAGCGGGTGTGGGATACCTTGCGAACGATCCCGTACGGCGAAACCTGGACCTACATGGAGCTCGCGCAAACTTTGGGTAACCCGCTTGCGATCCGTGCTGCCGCCGCGGCAAACGGCAAGAATCCGATCAGCATCATCGTTCCCTGTCATCGCGTGGTCGGTAGCGACGGAAGTCTGACCGGTTTCGCCGGCGGCCTCGAACGCAAGCGGTTCCTGCTCGACCGCGAGCACGGCGGCGAATCGGATGTCCTCTTCTGATGCGCTCGGCTCACAATTCGGTGATCGGGAACGTCTACCGATCGTGAGACTCAAACCGTTCGAAGACGTCGTGACCGAATACGGTGCAGTGGTCCTCCGTGTCTGCCGCGCGGTGGTCGGTCCCGTCGACGCCGAGGACGCGTGGTCCGAGACGTTCATCGCAGCGATGCGGGCATATCCGGATCTGAATCCGGACGCGAACATCGAAGCCTGGCTGGTGACCATCGCGCACCGCAAGGCAATCGACATCACCCGAGTGCGCGCCCGCGTGGCCGTGCCGACAGACGAGGTTCCGGAGTTGCCGACGCGAATCGGCGTACCCGGAACGTGGGATCACGAACTCTGGGACGCACTCGAACAGCTACCGCTCAAACAACGTGCGGCAGTCGCCTATCACTTTCTGGGTGGGCTGCCGTACGCAGAGATCGCGGACATCCTCGGCAACACCCCGGCGGCCGCCAGACGCGCGGGTGCCGACGGTATCGCCACCCTACGAAGAACCTACTTGTCCGCTACCGCTGCGGAAGGGAGTCACTCATGAGTAACGATGTGTTCGAGGCGCTTCCAGCCGTTGACGCTGACGCCATGATCCGCCTACGGGCGCGCCTGGCTGCTCAGGCGTCCGAAGCTGAATTGATCGACGTGGCATATCGAACCGTCGATTCGCCGGTCGGAAAGCTGCTCCTGGCGGCGACCGATGTCGGCCTGGTGCGGGTTGCCTTTGCCGTCGAAGGGCACGACCTCGTTCTGGAACGTTTGGCGGACACCGTCAGCCCCCGTGTGCTTCATTACCCGCGCAGGCTGGACACTGTCGCTCGCGAGTTGGACGAGTACTTTGCCGGTGCGCGTCGAGAATTCGATCTGCGCTTGGACTTCCAACTCGCGAAGGGGTTCCGACGCGAAGTGTTGCGTCATCTTCCCGAGATCGAATACGGCCACACTGCAAGCTATTCGGTGGTCGCGGCAGCATCGGGAAGCCCACGTGCGGTGCGTGCCGTCGGGACCGCATGTGCAAAGAACCCGCTGCCGTTGGTGGTCCCGTGTCACCGGGTGGTGCGCAGCGACGGCAGCCTCGGGCAGTACGCGGGTGGCCCCGAACTGAAAGCGATTCTGCTGGATCTGGAAGCCGGCCGGTGAGCGCAGTGACGCTGCGCTTTCAGGCGCCCTATGCAGTCGAACCGCTCACCGGTGCCCTGCGGGCTCACTGCGTCGCAGGCCTCGAGCGTCACGACGACGGTGTTCACACCAGAGTCGTACCGTTGCCTTCCGGACCCGTTGTCGTGTCGGTGTCGTGGACCGACGACGGTGTCGTCGTGGATTCCGATGTGCCGGTAGCGGATTCCGCAGTGCTGGAGGTGATCGTGCGCCGTTGGCTCGACCTCGACGCCGATCACACTGCTGTCGAAGCGGCGTTCGGTAGTGATGAGTTGTTGGCCCCACTTGTTGCCGCCCGTCCAGGATTGCGTGTGCTCGGTTCGGTGGACGGGTTCGAGACCGCAGTGCTCACTGTTCTGGGACAACAGGTTTCGCTCGGCGCGGCGAGGACGTTCGGTGGTCGTTTTGTCAGCGCATTCGGAGCGCCGGTGCAAGGGGATTTTCTTGCCTTCCCTGATCCGGACGTGGTTGCAGCGCAATCAACCGAGGGCATACAGAAAGCCGTCGGATTGACCACAGCGCGCGCAAGAACAGTGCACACGCTGGCAACTGCGGCAGCGAACGGCCTCGACCTCTCCTGGAATGCGGATCCTGTCCAATTTCGGCGAGAGCTGTTGGCGCTAAAGGGGATCGGACCGTGGACCGCTGACTATCTCACCGTCCGGATTCTCGGTGATCGCGACGCATTCGTACCCGATGATCTGGTGTTGAAACGTGCGCTGGGGGTCTCGACGGCCAAAGAAGCCACAGCGTTGTCCGAGCGCTGGCGACCCTGGCGAGCCTACGCGCTCTTTCATCTGTGGACCAAGGAAGCGTTTCTGTAGTCGGTCAGTCTTTCGCGCGGGCCAGTTCGGACGGCCACCAAATACGTTTCCCGATGTCGTGAGAGAGTGCCGGCACCAGGACGCTGCGCACGATGATCGTATCGAGCAGCACGCCGAAGGCCACGGCAAATCCGATCTCGGCGAGGAAGACCAGTGGCAGGATTCCCAGTACGGCAAACGTTGCGGCCAAGACGATTCCGGCTGACGTGATCACGCCGCCCGTCACCGCAAGACCGCGCAGTACACCTGCACGGGTGCCGAATTCTCCGGTCTCCTCCCGGACTCTGGTCATCAGGAAGATGTTGTAGTCGATACCCAGCGCGACGAGGAAGACGAAGGCGAACAGCGGGAACGATTGATCCGCCCCGGCGAACCCGAATACGTGTGTGAAGAAGAATCCGCTCACACCGAGGGTCGCCGCGAAGGAAAGCACCACGGTGACAATGAGAATCACCGGGATCAGCAGAGCACGGAGCAAAGCGGCCAGAACCAGGAAGATCACCACCAGCACGATCGGGATGATCAGGTTTCTGTCGCGGACCGAGGCCGCCTGGACATCAAGGGTGGTGGCCGTGCTGCCGCCGACGAGCGCGTCGGCGCCGGGCACGTCGTGGACGGCAGTCCGCAGTCGCTTGACAGTTTCGAGTGCCTGCGGCGAATCGTAGGAGTCGGCGAGGGTTGCATTGATCATGGTTCGGCCGTCGATCGGTGCAACGGTGAAAGCCGCAGGGGCGCAACCCGCAGCGGCGGCTTGTGCGACGGCAGCGGGGTTGGTCTTGATCAAATCGCTGACCTTTGCGACGTCCACCTGGGTGCAGACGGCGCCGGGATCCTGCGAGATACCTTCGACGCCGCTGGCTGCTTTGATGACGGCGTCGGCCTGGTCGGCGTTTGCGGTGATCACGGCCGGTGCGCCGGCTCCGGGATCGAACTTCGAGTCGTAGAGTTCTTGTCCGACAACAGCGTCGGGACGATTGGTGAAGCTTTCGGTGGATGTCAGGCCATCGGTTTTGAGACTGCCGATCCCGGCCGCGAACAGGATGATCAACAACACTGTGGCGCCGATCCACAGTGGGCGGTCCTTGCTACCGACGGCCTCGGCGATCTTGCCCCACATCCCGTGCGTCGTAAGGTCTGCGGCGTGATCGACCTTGGGCTTGCGCGGCCAGAAGACCCACCGTCCGGTGGCGGCCAGAGCGACCGGCATGAACGTCATCATCACCAGATAGGTGCAGGCGATCCCGATGGCGGCGACGGGTCCGAGGCTCTTGTTGGAGTTGAGTTGAGAGAACGTCAGGCAAAGCAGACCGAGAATCACGGTGACAGCCGAAGCGGTGATGGCCGGCGCAGACTCGCGCCAGGCCTTGATCATCGCGTCGAAGCGGTTGGGATACGTGTGCAATTCTTCGCGATAGCGAGAGATCAAGAGTAGGGCGTAGTCGGTACCGGCACCGATCACCAACACGAAAAGGATGCCTTGAGACTGTCCGGTCAGAGTGAGTAATTCGGCTTTCGCGAGAAAATAGATCACCATCGACGACAAACCGATGGCGAGGAGCGCGGAGAACAGCGGGAAGAACCACAACACCGGCGATCGGTACACGACAAGCAGGATGAGGATCACGACCAGGAGTGCCGCGCCAAGGAGCGCTCCGTCCAGACCGGCAAAGGCGTCGATGAACGCAACGAGTAGCCCACCTGGCCCGGCTGGGAGTACCTCGACATCACCAGCTGCTTGTTTTGCGGCGTCGATGACGTTCTGCTCGGTGGTCGCCAGGACATCGCCTGCCACGGATGTGTCTCCGTCCTTGGCGACGAGTGGCACGAAGATCGACGCAGTTGTGCCGTCGGCGGAGTACTGAGTGGGCTGCATACCGTCGGCGTCTACCCCGGAGATGCCGGCAATGGCGCCGTAGGCCGAGTTGATTGCAGATTTGTCCGCCTCGGTGAGGGCCGAATCTCGATGGAACAGAACAAATCCAGGGATCGTCTCGACTGCGAGGAAGTTCGCGGATTGGTTGCTGACGATTGTCGATTCGGCGGAACTCGGGAGGTACGAGGCGTTGTCGTTCTTTTGAACCTCGGCGAGTTTGCCCTGGAAAGAACCGCCGAATCCGCCTGCGAAGAAGGCGAAGATCGCAAGGGCGATCACGGTGAAGATCGGCACGCGAAGGCGCTTCACGGCTCCGCGCTCGTTCCGTTCTGCGTCAGTTGTGTCCAGCTTGGTCATGGTTCTCCTCGAACGCAGTCGACCAGCACCAACAAAGCAACGTTTTCCAGTAGAACACGCAATACGGGCGCGGTGGAACCACTTGGCGTGGAATTGACGACGCTACGAAGTGCCTTTGCCGTATGTCTCGCGGGCTGCGACGTCCATGGGAAAACGGACGACTGTGTCGCCGAACAACAATCGAGTTGCCGAAGCAGCTGCGGCCAGCACGTGCGCGGTACCGGTTTCGGGGTTGCGGGTATGCACGACTACCTCGTCGTGCTGGAAGAAGACCAACTCGCCGTCCGGGTCTTCGGCGAGGCGGCGCCTGAGGTCGGCCAGGAGGCACAGCGCCCACTCGGACGCAGTGGCCTGCACGACGAAGTTGCGCGTGAAACGACCGCGGGCGTGAGCGTCGCCGTGGGAGTAGAAGTCGGGAGACGGTGGGGGACAGGCCCGGCCGAGCAGTGACTTCACCACCTCGCCGCGCTCACCTGCCTTGGCAGCTTGCTCGACGTACTCGACGGCGACCGGGAATCGCTTCCGCAACAAGATGAGCAGTGCTTTGGCTTCACCCGCCGTCGCCCCGTACAGGACTCCGAGGATTGCGACCTTGGCTTTTGCGCGATCACCGCCGAAGGCTTCGGCACCGACAAGTGCGTACAGGTCGTCGTCCCCGGCGGCGGCCATCATGCGGCGGTCGCCGGACATGGCGGCCAGAATTCGGGGCTCGAGCTGACCGGCGTCGGCGACGACGAACACGTGGCCCGGATCGGCGACGACGCTCGAGCGCATTGTCTTCGGAATCTGGAGGGCCCCGCCGCCTCGACTCGCCCACCTGCCGGACACGACACCACCAGGAACGTAGATCGGACGGAATCGATCTCCCCGCACCCAACTGTCCATCCACTGCCAACCGTTGGTGCTGTACAGCTTGGCGAGTTCGCGATGACGAAGGAGTAGCGGCACAGCCGGATGATCGATCTCCTGCAGAAACCACTTGCGCGTCGACGGAAGTTCGATGCCCTGACGCCCGAACGCCTCGGTGATCTCCACCGAAGACGAAGGATTGACGGTGCGCCCGAAGACCTCACTGATCTGTGCGGCAAGTTCCTGCATGCGTGCGGGGAGGTCGTATCCCGTCGGCCGCGGCCCCAGCCGTTCTTCGAGGAGTTTGCGATGCTTCTGCGTCGAGAACGGAAGGCCCGTGTGCGTCATCTCGGCGGCGCTGAGAGCGCCGGCCGATTCTGCTGCGATCAACAAGTCCAGTCGAGCGTCCGTGCCGATGGTTGCGCGCTGCTCGGCGAATTCGGTGACGACGGCGAGGGGATCGAGAACGGGTGCAGTGTCGAAGAGTCCGAGTCGATCGTCGTCGAACTCCTCGGCGGGCGGTGACGGTTTGCCGGCGCGCATTCCGAGTATCGCGCGGGTCAGGGAGATGTCGTGGCACCGTTGAACCCGTACGCCTGCCCGCAGTAGCGGTGGGTACACGGTCGCCGTACTCGGCCACACCCACCGCGGGTGCTCGGCTTCCTCGATGGTGCGTACCGCTGCGATCAGGGCGGGGTATTCGACGGGATCGGCGAGCGGCGTTCCAGCGGGATCGGTCCGTAGGACAGTTGCCGTCACAGCTCCCGTGGACGTCGTACTACCGGGGACCAGGACAACTCGCACGACATCAGTGTGACGGCTGGGTCCGACACGCCATCGCTCGGCGTGCTCAGGCCCTGACGAACCGGATGTGTTGACCCGGGCGGGCTTGGCCGAGTCGGTCGATATCTGCGTCCGCGACCACTCCCACCACCGGATAGCCGCCGGTGATGGGGTGATCGGCGAGAAACACGACAGGTTGGCCGCTGGGTGGGACCTGGATCGATCCGAGTGCCACGCCTTCGGTGGGCAGTTCGGTGTCGTCTGTTCTTCGAAGTAGTTCGTCGGCGCCGACGCGATCGACGCGTGCGCCGATTCGGTCCGAGTCGGTCGAGATCGCCCATCGGCCATGGAGGAGTGTTTCGGGGTTGGTGAATCGATCTGCGCGAGGACCGAACACCACTCGAATGGCGAGAGTCTCGTTTGCCATCGGCGGCACCGGTGCGAGGTCGACGGCTGAGAACGTGGTCGGCGATGGCCCGATCGGGAGAAAAACACCAGGCTCGAGAGGCGCCGGACCGATCCCGGACATCGTGTCGGTGCTGCGCGATCCCAGGATCTCGGGAACCACAATGCCGCCTCGGACGGTCAGATACGTCCGCAGTCCACTCGGTGCGTAGTCCAGGCGGACGGTCTGCCCAGCCCGCAGATCGATCACGCTCGAATGCCCGACCGGAATGCCGTCGCGGTAGGCCTGTGCAGGCGCACCGGTGAACGCGATCGTTGTCGGTTGCTGCGCCCGAAGACTCAGCCCACCCAGGAGGACCTCGACACCGGCTGCGCCCTCGTTGTTGCCGACGAGCCGATTGCCAAGCCTGAGAGATCGCCTGTCTGCCGCACCGGAAACCCCGACACCCGAGCGAAGATGACCTATCCGTCCGAGGTCCTGGATCAGGCTCAGCGGCCCGGTGTCGAGTATCTCGAGGCCGTTCATCGTTGTTCCTCGTTCACGAAGCGCACGCGTCTGCCGGGCTGAACGGTGGCCGGTGGTGTGGCGTTCAGATCCCACATCACGGCATCGGTGCTCCCGATGATCTGCCAGCCACCCGGTGATGCACGCGGGTAGACCGCGCTGTATCCAGCGGCCAGGGCGACGGAACCGGCAGGCACAGCGGTTCGTGATTGCGTTCGACGCGGAACGTCGAGCCGAGTGTCGCCTGAAGTCAGGTAGGCGAAGCCGGGTGCGAATCCGATGAAGGCGCAACGCCACATTGCCCCGGTGTGGGCCGCAACCACCTCGGATCGGCTCATACCAAGTGACTGTGCGACGTCGTCGAGGTCGGGCCCGTCGTACCTGACGGCGATGGTGAGTGCATCCATCTCGAAATGCTCGTCTGTGGTCGCGGCAGAATCGGTCTGCTCGAGATCGTTCAAGCGCTTTCGGACGTACGTGAGATCTGCCGCCGGGGTGCACGTGACCAGGACCGTGCGAGCTGCGGGGAGGAAGTCTTCGACCCCGACCGGGGTGTTACGCGTCAGTGCTTCGGTGAACGCGAGAACGCCAGCTTCGGAATCGAAGTCCACGAGCAATGCGCGTTCTCCCGCGGGAAGTATGCGAGTCACAGGGAGGGCTCCCTATCGACTCGAGTCCGCTCCACGTCCGCTCGCATCGCGGCGATGAAACTCGCGATGGTGGCTCGCTCTGTGGCGGTGTAATTCCCGACGGTGCTCGCAGCGCGTGAAATGAGGGGGCCGAAGAAGCTCTCGCCCAGAGTGACCGCCGATGGTGTGACCTGCAAGAGCACCCGTCGACGGTCTGCTGAGTCCCGCTCCCGAGCTACGTGGCCCGCTTTGACCATCCGGTCGACGAGCGCGGTCACCGACGCCGAGTTGATACCCAGCTGTGCGCCGAGCCAGCCTGGTGTCGCCGGTGTGTCCGAGCGCTCGGCATCGAGAAGGCAGATCAACGCGCGCACGTCGGTGGAGTGCATTTTGTACTTGTTCGCAAAGCCGGAAACCGCCACGTTCAAGTCGACGGTAAGTGCGCGAAGCGAGTGGACGATCGCCATCGCTTCGTCTTCTGCATCGCCGACGCTCAAGGATGCCTCCAGCCCTGGTGTGTTGTCTCTTGATTGTCTACTATCTCGATAATCGAGAGAAATGGGGGTGGGGGATGGACTTCAATCGCGCATACGACGCTGTACTGACCAAATGGCCGCAGAAACCGCTGGGTGTGGATCTCGCGGGGCGGTTCGGTAACACGCATGTGAACGTCTGTGGGCATGCAGACTCGCGGCCGTTGATCCTTCTGTCCGGGGGAGGTGCCACTTCGACGGTGTGGTTCGACAACGTTGGGGCGCTGTCGAAATCCCGGCGTGTTTTTGCCGTCGACACGCTGGGTGATGCCGGACTCAGCGTTCCGAATGGCGATCGGATGAAGTCCGTCGACGATCTGATCGAGTGGATGGACTCGATAGTCGATTGCACCGGGGCCGGCACCGTCGATGTGATCGGACATTCCTACGGCGCGATGATTGCGTTGGCCTTTGCGCTGCATCGACCTGATCGTCTCGGCAAACTTGTTCTGCTCGACCCTAATTCGAGTTTCTCCGGCATGAAGGCGGGCTACCTTCTGCGTGCGCTTCCGCTGTTGCTCTCCCCGTCGCGAGCGCGCCGACGGCGACTGTTGGAATGGGAGACAGGCGAGTTGAGTATCGACTCCGACTGGCTGTCTCTTGTGGAAGTGGGCACTTCGGATCTACCGCGACCCGATCTCGTAGTGCCTCGACGTCCTTCGAAGGAGGCCTTGAGCGCACTGGATGTCGAGTTGCTGGTGGTCCTCGCACAAGACGGACGGGTGCATGATGCGGAAATCGTGTCGAAGTCAGTGCGGGAGAGGGTTCCCGCAGCGCGTGTCGAGGTGCTGAAAGATTCTTCGCATCACAGCATTCCGATGGTTCCCGCCGATGAAATCAACCGGGTGCTCGTCGACTTCTTGGAGGGCTAGCGGATCAGGGTGCGACGACGCACCCCGGACCGATCGGTGTCGCCGGATTGACATCGACCGTTGTGACCGGCCCGCCCGCGGACGTCTGGTAGGCCATCAGAGAGTGTTCGCCCGGTGCAGTCGGAGTCCACAGCGTGACGGCGTGGCCGAGTACGACCGGCAAGGTGAAGTAGGGATTGACGGTGTCCCAGATCAGTTCCTGCGGGAACATGGTCGACGCTCGGTTCATGTCGACAATCGAGACGTTCGGCTCGTTCAACGCTGCTGTCCTGGCAACCACCAGATACGTGCAGCCCGCTCCGTACGACGTCGTCGGCCCGCTGCTGAGACCCGGAAGGATCGTGACGTCGACTACGTCCGCGGAAGCTGACGTCGCGGAACAGATGGCTGCGCCCGCGCAGAGGGCGGCGGCGATCACGGAAGTGCGAGCGATACGTGAAAGTGTCATACCAGCAGGTCGGTTTTATCTGGGTGGGTGTTACAGGCAGACTGACCGGATGCGCGCACTTCACGTTCTGCTGGCCGGCTTCGGCTTCCTGCTGGGGTTCCTGATTATTGTTGTCTCCGGCCTGATCGAGTGGGCGTCCTTCGCCTCCCGAACCGATTTCGCCTTCGTCGGTGACTCCGCCGTGTCGGTTGGTGTTTCCAACGAGGCGATCTACACCGCCGTCGCTGCTCCACTGGTGGGTGCACTGTTGGGCTGGGTGTCAGCTGTCATCGCGACGAGGTTCGGGTGGAGCCTCACTCGTGGGGGTGCCACGCCGGCAAGCGAGTGACCAGGCAGCGGACCCGCTTGCTGGTCCGTGGGTTATGAGGAAAGGCCCCGACCTCCATCGAGGTCAGGGCCTTCCTTTGCGCCGAGCTACTTCTGTGTCGAGCTACTTCTGTGTCGAACTACTTCTTCGAGACGCGGAGCAGCTTCTTGTTCACGAACTCGTCCATTCCCCACGGACCGAGCTCGCGGCCGACTCCGGAGCGCTTGACTCCGCCGAAGGGCAGACCGGGCAACGTCGTTCCGTGCTCGTTGACGAACGCCATTCCCACGTCGAGATCTGCAGCGACCGACCGGGCGGAATCGAGATCGCTGCTCCAGACGGATCCGCTCAGGCCGTAGACCGACGAATTGGCAAGTTCCACAGCCTCGCTGGCCGACTTGACCTTGTAGACGACTCCGGCAGGTCCGAACAGTTCTTCGCTGTAGGCCCGCATGTCCGGTGTCACGTCTGCGAGCAATGTCGGTTGAACGTAGGCGCCCGGGCCGTCGATCTTCTTTCCACCGGTCAGCAGCGTGGCACCCTTGGACACAGCGTCGTCGATCTGCTCGATCAGAGTATCTGCCGCGCTCTGCGAAGAGAGCGGACCCAAGACTGTGGATTCGTCCAACGGGTCACCGGCAGTGACGGATTCGAAGGACGTCGCCAACTTGTTGGTGAAGTCGTCGTAGAAATCTTCGGTGACGATGAAACGCTTGGCCGCGTTGCAGGCCTGGCCGGCATTGGACAGACGTGCCTTGGTTGCGGACTTGACGGTGGCATCCATGTCGTCGGAATCGAGGACGATGAACACGTCTGATCCGCCGAGTTCGAGGACGACCTTCTTGAGATTGCGTCCGGCAGTTTCGGCGACGCTGGTTCCGGCGCGTTCGCTGCCGGTCAGTGACACACCTTGAACTCGGGGATCGGCGATCATGTCCGCGATCTGCTCGTTGGTCGCGAAGACGTTGACGTAGGCGTCGTCCGGCAATCCGGCTTGTCGCAGAATCTCTTCCATCAGCAGCGCCGACTGCGGACAGTTCGATGCGTGCTTGAGAATGATCGTGTTACCGAGCATCAGATTCGGTGCCGCGAAGCGGGCGACTTGGTAGTACGGGAAGTTCCACGGCATGACGCCGATGAGAGCGCCGATCGGTCGCCGGTACACAACCGACTCCTCGGCCCCGGGAACGTCGAGTCGTTCTTCCTCGAGCAGTGCCGGACCGTGGTCTGCATACCACTGATAGATCGCGGCCGAGAGTTGTACTTCGCCCTTGGCCTCGCGGACCGGCTTACCCATCTCCAAGGAGATCATTCGGGCCAGTTCGTCTGCGCGCTCTGTGTACAGTTCGGCGGTCTTGCTCAGGACTGCCGCACGCTGCTGTGGCGCACTGTTGCGCCAGGTCAAGTAGCCGCGATGCGTGTTCGCAAGTGCGGCTTCAACTCCGGCGTCATCCAAAGTATCGAATTCCCTGACGGTTTCACCTGTCGCGGGATTGACTGTTTTGTAATTAGCCATAGTTGTACAACGTGCGGAAGGGGCTCGAAGATTCCCGAAACGCGCAATCACATTGAATCGGCTCAACAGGTTTCGATCAAATCCCGGCTGGGTACCATGTCACGCCACCTTGCGGCGATGGGTGCGCTCGTAGCCCTTGCGGTCGTAGAAACGGGTGGTCACGATGCCGAGTACGACGCCGATCAGTAGACCCACCAACGTCATCCAGACGGCATGCAGCAGGCCTGCCTCACCGCGTGCGCCGAAGAACAGGATCGATCGCGTGCCCATGTAGATCTGGTGCATCGGCTCGAATTGCGCCAGCCAGGCATACAACCTGGGGCTGGCTTCGAGGGGGATGGTGCCACCGGACGAGGGCAGCGCGAGAATGACGAACACGAACAGGTTGATCAACATGCCCAACGAGCCGAACGCGGCCATCACCGACATCGCCGTGATGCCCACCGCTGTGATGACCAGCGCGCCGTACTCCCACAATGCAAGCCCGTGAGTGACCGGCATTCCGAGGGCGCGACTGATCCACTGGAACAACGCGGAGACTATGCCGGACAACACGATCATGAATGCCCATTTGACGAGCAGCGTTCGAAACCTGTTGATACCCACAACGTCGTTCTGAACGAAGAGTGGACCGAATTCGGTAGGCGCGTATCCGAGCATGCCGTCCACCAAGGAATTGACCACGGTTGCTCCGGTGAATCCCGCAAGGACCAACAGCAGCGCGAAATAGAATGCCACCAAACCGAATCCGGTTCCGTCGGGAAGCGGATCGTGGGCAACCGTGAGTACGTTCACCGGGTTTTCGAGCAGCAGGCGGCTCGCTCCGGAGATCTGGGTTCCGGTGCCTCCCGCTTCCAACTGCGCGGTGACAAGGGCGGTGAGTTGCTCGCCCATGTTCTTGTTGACCGAGGCGAGGGCTGTGGTTCCGATCGACTGGACCAGCGATGCCGAGACGGAACCGGCGCGAGGATTGGTGTAGATCGTGATGATCGGTTGCTCTACGTCACCGGCGACGACGCTGGCCTCCGCCAGGATGATCGTCCTCTTCGTGAAATCACTGGGAATCACGATCGCGCCGTACAGCGTGCCGGAGTTCAACCGCGATTGGGCTTCGGCGATACCGATCTGCTGCAGGTCGATCTTCTGGTGGTCGATTCCGCTTTCGAGGCCGGCGACGATGTCGTTTCCGAAGTTCTCGCGGTCGGCGGGGTCGCCACCGGGGAGGGTGTCGCCCTCGTCCTGGTTGACCAGGGCGATCGGGAACTGGTCCAGGTGTTTCTTGGGGTCGAGTATTCCGCCCATGTACAACGCTGCCAGCGCAGACATCAAGAGGGTGACCACTATCAATGGTGTCAACCAGAATCGTGGTGTGTGCATGACGGTGCGGGCAGACGGCTCCGTGTTCTTGCTCATCGTCAGTCGACCGGCTTTCGTTCGCGCGGAGTTCCTCGGGCTGAGCGTAAACGCAAAGGTGCGCCGGGGCAGTCTTTCGATCTGCCCGCGGCGCTGGAGACCTGTCCGGTCGGCGACAGGCCGGATTGCCGGCAGTCTCATCCGAAAAGGCTGAGAACGGATCGGTAGGGTATGGCCCGCGGCAACCCTGCCGAGACGATTTCGGAGAAACCGTTGACCAACGTGCTGATAGTTGTCCTGATACTCGTAGTGATCGCTGCCGTCGTGTTTGTGGTCCTGCGTGGACGCCAGGGTAAGCCGAGTGCTCGCGTCGACCCGCTCGCCGACTATCCCGAGGTGTACGACCCCCACAAGATCGGGGTCGGCGACATCATCACGTACGCGGGTATCGACCATGTTGTTCGAGGGACCATCACGCTCGACGAAGAGGGGTACATCTGGCGTGAGCACCTTCTCGACGGTTCGACCGGTCGTCGTTGGTTGACGGTCGAGGACGACGAGGGCGAATTGGAGATGACTCTCTGGATGCGTCGAGAAGGAACCAACCTGGTCCCGAACGGCGACGTCATTCTCGACGACAAGGTTCACCGCAAGATCGAAAGTGGAACGGCGAAGTTCACGGCCGAGGGTACGACGGGTACGGCCCCTTCCGGCTCGATGGAATACGCGGACTATGCGACCGCAGACAAGACCGGCCTGATTGCGTTCGAGAAGTGGGCGCGCGGACAGTCGTGGGAGGTTTCCACGGGACGGGCGGTCACTCGCAGCGAACTCACTGTCATCCACTCGGGCCCCCCGGAATGAGCCTGTATCTACTCGACGTGGAGCCGACCGACGTGGATGCCTCGGCACTGGGGTTGGTACTGGGAGCTCCTGCGCCACCGACCCTCGCCGAGTTGGTGATCGGAACTTCCGACGCGACGCTGACCCTCGGAGTGCTGGGGGCTTCGCACGTGGTGACGGCCTGGGTGTCGGGAAAGAAACTGACCGAACAGGTTTCGTGCGATGCTCTTGCAGTCGGCGGTGAACCACTGCCCGCAGTGGAGTCCACGCAAAACTACCGGTTCGAGTCTTCCTCACTGGTGATGGATCGGGTCGAATTCGACTCGGAAGCTGCGTCGTTGAAAGAGTCCGCCGGCCACGACGGTTGGATCTGCGGATCCTTTCCCGGTGACGACACGGCTTTGACCGCTTTGTATGGCGTGCGAGACCGCCAGGGGTGGAGTTGGCAGAGTTGGCATTTGTACCCGGGGGAGGGGACAGGAGTGATCGTGAAGACACGCAGCAGGTGGCAGCCGTGAGGGGGCGGACGTGGTTGGCTCCGGTGATGCTGGCGGCCGCAATTGTCTTGTCGGCGTGCGGTGGTGGAGCCAAAGACTTCATCGCGGACAACTATTCCAAGACGTCCCAGGATGGCGACGTCGTGTTGTACTCGTCGAAAGATCCAGTGGGCACGACCGTCTCACGGATTGTCGACGCGGACGAACCAGCGGCGCGAAGTGCTGACGGCGGCAACGAATACCTGCGCTACGACGACGACATCGTCACTGTCAGTTCGGCTTCGGGCGGTGGCAGCACCATCAAGGTAGAGGACATCGACGGCACGTATCGCAGCGGCGGATACGCGTACCTGGGACCGGGCTTCAACCCGGGATCCCCGGCGGGTGGAAGCAGTGGCAGCGGCGGCTCGGGTAGTGCCAAATGACGGTAATGCTCAATGAGAAGGAGAACGGCGTGACGAACATCTTTGCATCCACTTCCGTCGAGATCGGAACGGTGGATCCGGCATTGCTCGTCGGGGGCGTTCTCGGCACCCTCGCCTACTTCGTCGTCGGTGCAGCGGTTCTGGCGACGGGATTCCTGGTCCTCGACCTCATGACACCCGGAAATCTCCGCCACCAGGTTTACGTCGACAAGAACCCGAACGCTGCGATTCTGTTGGCCTCCAATCATCTTGCGCTGGCGATCATCGTGGTGACGGCAATCCTGACCAGTTCGGACGGCTTTGCTCAGGGACTCGCCGACTCCGCGGTCTACGGACTGTTCGCGATCGTGTTGCAAGCGATCGCGCTGCGATTGATGAACGCATTCCTTCCCGGCAAGTTGGTTGCGCTGGTGCAGGATCCGAAGATGTGTGGCGCCGCGTGGGCTGTGGGTGTGAGCTTGCTGTCCATCGGTTTGGTGAACGCCGCAGCGCTCACCTGATGGTTGCCGCTGATCCCGATGTGACAGTTGACGAGCGTTCGACGATGCTCGGCCCGCGCGCACGCGTCCTTCTCCTTGCGGCTGTTGCGGCGTGCGCTGCGTGTGGCCTGATCTACGAGCTGGCCCTGTTGACACTCAGCGTGAGTCTGACCGGCGGCGGCATCACCCAGACGTCGTTGATCGTCGCGGGATTTGTTGCGGCTCTGGGTATCGGAGCGCTGGCCGCCAAACCTCTGCTGGGACACGCTGCCGTTTCGTTCGTGACGGTCGAGATACTGCTCGGGCTGATCGGCGGATTCAGTGCCGTCACGCTGTACGTGACCTTCACGTTCTTCGGTTCCAGCGCAGCAGTTCTGGTGGCGGCGACCGCGCTGATCGGCATCCTCGTCGGTGCCGAAGTGCCTCTGCTGATGACGCTCTTGCAGTCCGGTCGCAGCGACAACGACGCACAGAGCACCGGAAAGGTACTGGCCAACCTCAATGCCGCCGACTACCTCGGCGCATTGATCGGTGGTCTGCTGTGGCCGTTCGTACTGTTGCCGTGGGCGGGAATGATTCGCGGTGCCGCACTCACCGGCATGATCAATCTCGTGGCTGCGGCAGTGGTCGCGCTGATACTCCTTCGGTGGCAGCTCAGCCTGCGCGCACGATCGATCGCCGTCGTCGCAATGCTGTTGGCAGCAAGTTTGATCGGATGGTTGCTGATCGCAGCATCGGACATCGAGACCACGTCGAGGCAGCGGCTCTACACCGATCCCGTGGTGGCCGCCGAGCGATCGGTGTACCAGGAAATCGTCGTCACCGAGCGGGGGAACGACGTGCGCCTGTTCCTCGACGGAGACCTGCAGTTCTCCAGTGTCGACGAGCATCGGTACACGGAGTCGCTGGTGTATCCGGCCCTGGTGAACGACCCCCGGCGCGTGCTGATTCTGGGCGGCGGTGACGGCCTCGCTGCACGGGAAGTGCTGCGAATGAACAGCGTCGAGCAGATCGTTCAAGTGGAACTCGATCCGGCAGTCATCGAGTTGGCCAACACGCGTCTTCGTGATCTGAACGAGGGAGCGCTCGAGGATCCACGGGTGGACGTCGTACTCGACGACGCGTTTCGGTGGCTGCGAGAGCGTCCGGAACCGGGTTTCGATGCGGTGATCGTCGACCTCCCGGATCCTGACACCCCCGCACTTGGCCGCTTGTATTCGATGGAGTTCTACGGACTTGCCGCTGCCGCGATGAATCCGGGCGGGCTGATGGTCGTCCAGTCCGGCAGCCCGTACTCGACACCGGATGCGTACTGGAGAACGGTGTCGACGGTATCGGCTGTCGGACTGAGCGTCTCGCCCTATCACGTTTTCGTGCCGAGCTTCGGTGACTGGGGATATGTGCTCGCGCAAAGAGGTTCCACGCCGCCCGAGCTTCGTCTGCCCGCTGATGTGCCGGAACTACGGTTCCTCGACGAGCCGACGCTGGCGTCGGCCTCGGTGTTTCCTCGCGATCGCCCGAGGCGGGAGTTGGAACCCTCGACGCTCGACCGGCCACGCATCGTCGACGATATGCGCAAGGGCTACGAACGCTGAACTCCCGACCGAGTAGCTTGAATCGAGACTCTCGGCCACGACGGAGGTACGGATGACTGTTCGGATCGAGGAGCACGCACCGGGAGTTCGGTTGCTCACGATGAAGCGCAGGAAGCATTCGCAGCTTTTCATGAAGAAGAGGTGATCGAAATGAACGGTGCACAGTCGCTCATCCAAAGCCTGGTCGACTCGGGCGTCGAGGTGTGCTTCGGCAATCCAGGAACGTCCGAGATGCATTTTGTCGCCGCACTCGATTCCGTTCCGCAGATGCGGGCGGTACTCGGCTTGTTCGAGGGCGCCGTGACCGGTGCCGCGGACGGCTACGCACGGATCGCCGGAAAGCCTGCCGCGACGCTGCTCCATCTGGGCCCCGGTATGGCGAACGGACTGGCGAACCTTCACAACGCGCGCCGCGCCCACACACCGATCGTGAACATCGTCGGGGACCACGCGACCTACCACCACGGTTTCGACGCTCCTCTCGAATCGAACATCGATGCGCTGACCGAATGGTTGGAGGGGTGGAGTCGACGTTCCGAATCCACCGCGACCGTCGGTAGCGACGCGGCCGACGCCGTTGCCGCCTCGATGAATCCGCCCGGACGCATTGCCACACTTGTCCTCCCTGCCGACGTCTCGTGGGGCGAAGGTGGAGTTCTTGCGGGTCCTCGGGACATACCGCCGCGGGCGGAAGTTTCTGCAAAACAGATCGACTCGGTGGTAGGCGCGCTCAATGCCGAGGGTCGCGCCACGCTACTGCTGGGCGGCGCAGCCTGTTCCGAAGCTGGGCTGCGCGCCGCTTCCCGAATTGCGGTCGCGACCGGTGCACAGATTCTGATCGAGACTTTTCCAGCCAGGCTTCAACGAGGTGCGGGGCTACCGTCATTCGAGCGCTTGGGATACTTCGCCGAGCACGCCACCGAACAACTTCGCGGAACAACTCAGCTGGTTCTGGCCGGAGCGGTTTCGCCGGTCTCGTTCTTTGCGTATCCCGGAAAACCGAGCGATCTGGCACCGGAGGGTGCTGCGGTGACAACGCTGGCAAGCGTCGGCGACGATGTTGCCGGTGCACTGGAAGCAGTGGCCGAACTCGTGGCACCGGGAGTCGAACCTGTTTTGCAGGAAGCGAATCGGCCGGCGCTGCCGAGCGGGCCTCTGGACGTTCGAAATTGGGCCGACGTGATCGGCGCCCTGCTGCCAGGCGACGCCATCATCTCCGACGAGGCGGCGACTTCCGGTTGGGCGATCCCGATCGCCCTTGCCGGAGCGCCGCGCCACGACGTGCTCACGCTCACCGGAGGTGCCATCGGCCAGGGCATCCCGGTGGCGACGGGCGCCGCTGTGGCAGCGCCGGAGCGACCGGTGATCAATCTCGAAGCCGACGGAAGCGCGATGTACACCATCACGGCGTTGTGGACGCAGGCGCGAGAGATGTTGAACGTCACGACGATTCTGCTCAACAATCGCGCATACGCCATCCTGCGTGGCGAACTGCAACGAGTCGGCGCAGAAGGTGGCGGCGTCGTCGCACAGTCGATGCTGGATCTGTCATCTCCGAACATGGACTACGTCAAGATCTCCGAGGGGTTGGGAGTGCCCGCGTCGCGGGCGAACACAGCGGAGGAGTTGGCCGAACAGTTTGCCGCAGCGCTGGCGGAACCCGGCCCGCATCTCATCGAGGTCATGCTGCCTCCGACGTCGTGATTTCGACCTCGAATCGATCGTCGATCGTGCATTCAACTGGAGGTTTTCGGTGCTAGCTGCGATCGGTCTGTCTCTTCCGATTGCCCTCGGCCTGCTTTTCGTCTCGATGCCCATGGCGGTGATCGTGCTCGTCATGATCACCGCTGGAGCACATCGAGGGGCGGCATCTTTTCTACTCGGGTGGGTCCTCGGAATCTCGGCAGTCGTCGCGGTGACCATCGTGATCGCGGACTATTCGTTTGCGGAGTCGCAGTCGTCGCAGACTTCCGTGTGGTCGAGCGTCGTACGAATCGTGTTGGGTCTTGTCCTGTTCGGCTTGGCATACAAGCAGTGGCGCGCGCGTCCGCGAAACGGGAGTGAGCCGACAGTTCCGAAGTGGATGAAGAGCGTCGACGGGTTGACTCCGCGGAAGGCGTTCGGGTTGGCGTTCTTGTCCGCGGCGGTCAATCCCAAGAATGCAGCGCTGGCGGTATCCGGTGCGGCCACTATCGCGGTCGCCACGAATGTCGTTGCCCAACAGATTGTTGCCGCGGTGATCTTCACGGTCATCGCGAGCGTCGGCATCGCGTTGCCGATCCTGGTGAAGGTGTTCTCCGGCAAGCGTGCCGACGAGATCCTCGCGTCCGCGAAGGCATGGATGACCGCCAACAACGCGGTGATGATGACGGTCATCCTGACGATCCTCGGTGCGACCGTGCTGGGCGAGGGGCTCAGTGGGCTGCAATAGGTCGCCTACCATTGGCGGGTGACTGATTTCGACGACGACGCTGCCGGTTCCATTGCCTCCGCTGCTTTGGCTGTACTGCGCGAGCAAGGCCCGCTGAGTCTCGAAGAGTGGGCGACCCATCTCGAGGAGTACGGAACTGCGACCGAGTTGGCCGATGTACTCGAGTACCTGTCCGAACCGATGCTCGGGTACCTGCCCAACGGAAAGTACGTCGCTCTCGACACGGTCCTCGAAGGGCTCGTGTTCACTCACAGGCTCAGCGAAGTCGAGATTGCGTCGGACATCCTTGACGCGAGCCCCGACCTGGAACCGATCTTGGCATTCGGCGACGACGACGGGGCGATCCGGGTGGCCCTGGCGGAAGAAGCAGCCTCCGAACGCGGAGCTGCTCCCTTCCGGAGTCGACGAGTTGTGGTACTTCCGGCCGGAACCCTCGGCGAGTGCGCCGACGGTGATCTCGTCGGCTTGGCTGTCGAAGACGGAACACTTGCGTTTCGTCTGGTCGAGATCGAGGACGAACCCGATCTTGCTCCGGCGCTCGGCGAACTCTTCGAGGAGGACGGAGTCGAGGCCCTGGATTCTGTGTGCTGGCAACTCCTGATCGAGGATCCGTCACTCTTCACGGTTCCTGTTGCGCCGCTGGGTGAGATCTTCGAGGTGGCAGGTTACGAGCACGAGCGTGAGCTACTGGCTCGGCGGGGATTCGACTTCGACGCCTACGACCTGCAGATTCGGACAGCCTTGGTGGCCAGTACCTACGACCTGACCCACGACGAGGCAGTCTCTGCCGTTGCGTTTGTCGATCTGGCGGACCGCGGATACACCGACGCGGTCATCGCCGACTTCGATATCGCGGACTGGGCCCACCGTCATGTGAACGCTGCTCCGGACTCTTTTGTCTCACTGGCAGATCCGGGTGCTGCAGTGGCCGTGTTCGATCTCGGATTTCGGAATCAGGACCCGGTGACCGACGCAATCCTCGAAGCGCTTGCCTCCGAACTGGCCGAGCGAGGGCCACGGTCGGTGCGGGCGGCGGCTCATTGGCTCGCCGGTAAGGCTGTCGATCGGCTGGGGCGCGTCCTCGAAGCGGAGGCGCACTACGAGAAAGCGCTCCTTGCCGAATCCGGTTGGGGTCCGGCCTTGTTCGAGCTGGCTCAGTTCGCGTCGGACCGCGGCGATGCGACCCGGGCGCTGTCACTGCTCGGGCGGATCGACGGCGGAACCGAAGAGAATCTCTACGCCGTACTGCAGGACTTCGTCCCAGCCGATCACCCGGAACTCGGGCGAAACGACAAGTGTTGGTGCGGTTCCGGCCGCAAGTACAAGGTCTGCCACCTCGGAAAGGCCGATGAATCCGTCAAGGCGGACGGTCGGTGGCTGTACAAGAAGGCATGCCTGTTTGCGTTTGCCTCCGAATTCGTCGACATCGTGACCGGGCTCGACGATCTCGAAAACGAAAATCTCTCCGAGGACGAACTGATCGCGGCCACGATCTTCGACGGATCGGCACTGGACGTCGCTCTGTTCGAGGGTGGAATCTTTGCCGAATTCTTGGCCAGACGCAGCGAACTACTTCCGGAGGCGGAAGTTGTGACAGCCGCACAGTGGCTCGGAATCCGGAGGTCGGTGTACGAGGTGATCGAAACGTCCGACACCGGCGTCGTGCTGCTCGATCGTGGGTCCAAGGAGACCGTCACGGTTGCTCACTCGGTCGAAGGCAAGCCAGGTGATGTGATCAGTGCTCGGGTCCTGACGGCCCCCACTGGAGCGTTTGCGGTGGGTGTTGTGGTCATGGCAATGGAATCGCAGGCTGCGAGGGTGCTCGAGGTTCTCGCTTCCGAAGATCTCGAGGCCGAAGAACTGGTGCGCGAGTTGCGTGGAGGCGCCGATCACTCGACCGATGACCGGTGACGATGTATCGAGTCGACCCCGTTAAAGTTGGATAGGTGAACGAACCGATGGATGCCAATGACTTGATCGCCGAAGCCGCGATGGAGTTGTTGCGTGAGCACGGCCCGCAGACAGCGGCGGACTGGGGCACCCTGTTGGCTGACGCCGGGCACGGTACAGCCGAGGACATGACCGAATTCGTCGAGTACGTCGAGGACCCGTTGCTCGGATACTTGAGTGAGGAGCGGTACGCCGCACTCGACACGTTGTTCGAGCATCGAGTGTTGACCCATCGCCTCACCGAAGCGGAGATCAAGTCCGGCGTTCTCGACGCGAACCCCGATCTGATGATGCTGCGGGTTTTCCTCGATCGTGACGACGACGAAATCCACGGCATCAGCGTCGTGCACCGCGGGACCGACGACGATCTTTTGGCTGATCGTGGGATCGAAGATCCGGAGTTCCCACACGACGAAGGCTTTCTGCTCGACACCGACACCCTTGCCGAGTGCTCGGTAGGTGACTTGATCGGATTGTTCGTCGCTGACCGTGAGCTGACACTCTGCACCATCCCCGAGGTACTGGATCCCGCACCCGGATTCGGCGAGAGTCTGGGGACGGTCCTCGCAGACACCGGTGCTGACACCCTCGATGCCATTGTCTGGCAATTGATGCTCGACGAGCCGTCGCTGTTCCGTCAGCCGACCGCACCGCTGGGCGAAATGCTCGAGGCGGCAGGTTACGTCCGCGACGGTGATTACGTTGCGGTCGACGGATTCGATTTCGAGGCGTACCACCTGGCGAACCGGGCTCGCATGCTCGAGGTCCGCGAGAATCTGCACCCCGAAGAAGCCGCGTCGGTGATCGCCTTCGTCGATGTGGTCATGGCCGCGAAAGCTGAAGGCGTCGACGATGTCTCGGACTGGGCGCGCAAGCAGATCAAGGAGGATCCGCAGGCCTTCGCAGGCCTCGCCGAGCCGCCCGCGGCTGCGGCAGCGTTGGAGCTGTTGTCCGAACTCGACGATCATGATTCCGTATTGCATTCTGTTGCAACTGCTCTCGACGAAAAAGGGTCGCGTCGTGTCAAGCCGGCAGCGCACTGGCTGGCGGGCAAGGCTTCGGATCGTCTCGGCAAGATCCTGGCCGCTGAGGCGTCGTACGAATCAGCGCACGATCTCGATCCCGACTGGACTCCCGCGATCTTCGATCTGGCGCTACTGGCCGCCGATCGAAGCGATGTGACGCGCGCGCTGGCTTTGCTGGGCCGAATCGAGGGTGGCGAGTCCGAGGTTCTGCACGAGGTTCTTCAGCGCTACGCCCCGGCCGAGCACCCCGAACTCGGACGAAATGACAAGTGCTGGTGCGGTTCCGGTCGAAAGTTCAAGGTTTGCCATCTCGGTAAGTCCGAGGTGACGTTCGACGACCGGGCCAGCTGGCTCTACGTCAAGGCTCAGTTGTTCTCGCGCACGCCGGAGTACTTCGACGCCGTGTTCGATCTTGCGCTCATCCGTGCCGAGCAGTTCAACAGCGAAGAAGCACTGACGCTGGCCGTCGAAGGTGGTTTGGCCGTCGACGCTGCCTTGTTCGATGCGGGTATCTTCGCGGCTTTTGTCGAGCGCCGCGGAGAACTGCTGCCTGCCGACGAACGCGAACTGGCCGATCAGTGGTTGTCGATTCCGCGCTCGGTGTACAAGGTCGCCTCGACGGAGCCGGGACAGTTGGTGACCCTCAGCGACGTCCGCAACGGGCATCTGGTGAAGGTCACGGACGAGTGGGGCTCGCTGAACCTCGAGCCAGGCACACTCGTGTGTGCTCGTGTTCTTCCGGCCGGGTCCACGATGCGCACGTTCGGTGGCATCGAACCGCTTGCGGTAGAAGACAAGAAGGAGTTGATCCAACTGATCGAGTCCGAGGACACCGAGCCGGGTCAGCTGGTGGAGTTCCTCAGTCGCGGCCTTGCCGGTGCGCCTTTCCGGTAGCGCGAACTACCAAAAAGGCGCACGGGGCCGGAGGCCCTAGGGCGTTACCTGAGCCAACATCATCTGCTCGAAACCCTCACCGTACGGCGGGAGCATTCCCCATTCACCGCGTGGGTCATGCTGCGCTGCTTCGAATACCGTTCGCGCGTGACTGAACTCCAGGAAACCCTCACGGCCGTGGTAGTGCCCGATGCCCGAAGCCCCGACGCCGCCGAAGGGTGCGTCGCTCAGCCCGGGGTGAGACATCGCGTCGTTGATGGTGACGCCGCCCGAGACGGTGCGTTCGAGTACGGATTCCTTCTCGTCCAGATCGGTTCCGAAGTAGTACAGCGCCAACGGTTTCGGTCGTGAATTGATGTCGGCGACGACGTTGTCGAGTTGGTCGTACGGCAAGACGACGACGGCCGGCCCGAAGATCTCCTCCTTCATGATCTGCGCGTCGGTCGGAGGGTCGACCACGATTCGCAGTGGGCGACGACGAGTGTCTGCGGAGAGTTCTTCGTCGGGAACGGTGATGATCCGTGCCCCACGTTCTTCGGCGTCCGCGATGTACCCCTCGATGCGTGCGAGGTGACGATCGCTGACTATCGAGACCATGTCTTTGTTGTCGGCGATCGTGGGAAACAGTCCCGTGAACTGGTCGGTGAACGCGTCGATGAATGCTTCCGTGTTCTCGCGCGGAACGTAGATCAGATCGGGAGAGACACAGAGTTGACCGGCGTTGGTGGACTTCGCGATAGCCAAACGCGAAGCAGCAGAGCTGATATCGGCACTGCGGCTCAAGACGCTCGGTGACTTGCCGCCGAGTTCGAGGGTGACCGGCACCAGGTTCTTCGCAGCATTGGCCATGACCAGCTTTCCGACGGTCGTGCTGCCGGTGAAGACGAGGTGGTCGAAAGGCAGCGACGTCAGCAGATCAGCGACTTCCGGGCCGCCGGTCACCACCGCGACCTCCACGGGGTCGAGAGTTCGACGAGACGCCTCGGCCAGGACGGCCGCAGTATTGGGCACGATCTCCGACGGTTTGAGAACGGCGCGATTTCCTGCTCCGAGGGCGCAGGCGAGCGGGCTCAGGAGAGTGAACAGGGGAGCATTCCAGGTTCCGATGATGCCGATCGAACCCTTCGGCTGGTACGACACGTACGCCGTGGCACCCAACTGGTCCTGCATCGCTCCGGTAGCTCTCGGTGAGCGAATCATCCACTCTTCGAGCGAATCACGAACGTGCTTGAGTGAAACCATCGACCCGAGAACGTCATTCATCACCGAGTAGGCCGGGATTCGGCCGCCGAAGTCTTCGTTGATCGCCTCGGTCAGATCCTTGTGGTTTGCCACCAGGAGATCGACGACGCGTTGAATGCGCTCGCGTCGTGTCTGCGCGGACGGAAGACCAGCGGCTCGAGTTGCTTCCTGCTGAGCGCGCAGAATCTCTTCGAGATCAGTGGTGACGGCGGCATCGGTGCTCATGGGCACTCCTCGTAGTGGCGAAGTATTGACCGGACCGTATCGACGCGGTGCGAGTGGATGTCCTTTTCGTCTCGTTGACCGGGACGGATTCGATTGGTAGAGAGAACACATGTCGCAGACACAGGTAGAAGACACTGCAGTGAAGATTTCCGTCGAGGAATCGGTGGGACTCGGTTTCCTGACGCTCGATCGGCCGGCGCGGCGCAATCCGCTCTCGGCGGAGACCATGCGTGAGGTGACGGCTGCCCTTGTCGAATTGTCTGTAGACGAGCGCGTGCGGGTCGTGATCGTGCGCGCCGAAGGCCCGGTGTTCTCCGCCGGACACGATCTGACGGAGATGATCGGGAGAACCCTCGAGGACGAGCGGGCGATCTTCGACGGCTGTACCGAGATGATGGAGACCGTACAGCGGATTCCGCAGCCGGTGATTGCCGCAGTACAGGGCCCGGCTATCGCGGCGGGCTGCCAACTGGCCGCGTCGTGTGATCTGGTTGTTGCTGCGTCGAATGCTGTCTTCGGCACGCCGGGCGTCAAGATCGGACTGTTCTGCTCGACGCCCATGGTGGCGCTGAGCAGGGCAGTAGGGCGCAAGCGCTCGATGCAGATGTTGCTCACCGGGCAGACGATCGACGCCGACACCGCTGCGGACTGGGGTCTGGTGAACTTCGTCGTCGCGCCCGAAGACCTGGACCGAGAGGTGCGCGAACTGGCCGCCAAGATCACGACGGCCAGCCCCTTGACGGTGAAGATCGGTAAGCAGGCGTTCTATCGCCAGATCGATCTGCCACAAGCGCAGGCGTACGAGGCGATGGCGGAAACTATGGCAACCAACGCCGTGACCTGCGACGCTCAGGAAGGTATGCAGGCCTTTGTAGACAAGCGAAAGCCCGAATGGCGCAATAAGTAACGATCGCTCTTCCGGTTTAGTTGGACGTCCTATAACCTGAGGCGCATGAGCCTGGATCCACGCACCAACACTGTCGACGGAGTGCTTCGGCGCTCGGCAGCCAAGTACCCCGACCGTGTAGCCGTCGTCTTCGAAGATCGCACTCGCACCTACCGCGAACTCGACGACGCGGTGACGCGGGTCGCCGCCTACTTGCTCGGTCTGGGGCTCGAACACGGCGACCGCGTCGCGGCATACGGAACCAACTCCGACGCCTATGCAATCGGATTTCTTGCCTGTGCACGAGCAGGTTTGGTGCATGTTCCCGTCAATTACGCACTGAAGGGGGAGGAACTCCGGTACCTCGTGGCGCAGTCAGGCGCCCGCGCGGTGTTGGTGGATCCGGCATTGGCGCCGACACTCGACTCGGTACGCTCCGACCTCGATCTCGATCACGTGATCGCACTGCGGGACGCGGAACTGTCCGTCGTCACGATCGGTGAGGCAGGCGAGGTGCCGGTCTTCGAACCGCGTGCGACGTCGACCGATCTGGCGCAACTCCTGTACACCTCGGGCACCACCTCGAAGCCCAAGGGCGCCATGATGTCTCACGGTGCACTGGTTCACGAGTACGTGTCCTCGGTGATCGCGCTCGGCCTCGACAAGAACGACAACCCGCTGATCTGCATGCCGATGTACCACTCCGCGGGCATGCACGTCTTCATGCTGCCCTACCTGTCCGTCGGCGCGACGGTCAGTCTGATGCAGGCGCCGGACATCCCGGAAATCCTGCGCCGTGTCGAAGCCGAAAAGATCGGATCGCTGTTCCTGGCGCCGACCGTGTGGGTGCCGCTGGCCAACCATCCGGACCTCGAGACCCGCGATCTGTCGTCGCTGAAGAAGGCGCAGTATGGCGCCTCGATCATGCCGGTCACCGTGCTCAATCGTCTGCGCGAGCGCTACCCGGACATCGGTTTCTACAACTGCTTCGGCCAGTCCGAAATCGGCCCACTGGCAACAGTTCTCCAGCCCAGCGAGCATGCTGATCGCCCGTCTTCCTGTGGTCGCGCGGTGTTCTTCGTCGAAACCCGCGTCGTCGACGCCGACGGAAACGATGTCGCCGACGGTGAGGCCGGCGAGGTTCTCTACCGCTCACCGCAGCTGTGCAACGGCTACTGGGAGAATCCGGAAGCCACCGCCGAGGCCTTCCGTGACGGCTGGTTCCATTCGGGCGATCTGGTCGTGCGGGACGAAGAAGGGTTCATCACGGTCGTCGACCGGATCAAGGACGTCATCAACACCGGCGGCATCCTGGTGGCGTCACGCGAGGTCGAAGATGCGGTCTACACGCACCCCGCCGTGGCAGAAGTTGCCGTGATCGGTACGCCCGACGAGAAGTGGATCGAGGCCGTCACCGCGATCGTCGTGCTCAAGGACGGCAACGACGAGTTGACGCCCGAGGCGTTGATTGCCCACGTCAAGGAGCGAATCGCTCCGTTCAAGGTGCCCAAGCATGTCCGTTTCGTGGCCGAGCTTCCGCGCAACCAGAGCGGCAAGCTACTGAAGCGGGAACTGCGCACCGTCTGAAGCTTGCTATAGGTTCTGCCTTACCTTCGGTTCGTTTTCAGGTCTTTGACTCCGATTGCCTCACGGTATTGACTTCGGGGGACGGCATGGACTTCGGAAACAGCAAGGTGAGTGGTGGGAATGCAGGTCGACGCAGATGACTTCGCAGATATCTTGGCGACTGCGCGGGAGTTCATCCGTAAGGAAGTAGTTCCGCGTGAGCAGGAGATAGCCGACACCGACGCCATTCCTGAGGACATACGCAAGAAGGCCGCAGCTATCGGGCTCTTCGGTTACGCGATCCCTCAGGAATGGGGTGGGCTCGGACTCGACCTCACCCAAGACGTCGAACTGGCAATGGAATTCGGCTACACGTCTCTGGCGCTGCGTTCGATGTTCGGTACCAACAACGGAATTGCCGGACAGGTGCTGGTCGGCTTCGGTACCGACGAGCAGAAGGCTCAGTGGCTCGAGCGCATCGCCTCCGGTGATGTCGTGGCTTCCTTTGCTCTCACCGAACCGGGCGCGGGCTCCAACCCGGCCGGCCTTCGGACCAAGGCAGTGCTGGATGGATCCGACTGGGTGATCGACGGCAACAAGCGGTTCATCACCAATGCTCCACTGGCGCAGCTGTTCGTGGTGTTCGCGCGCACTCGCCCGGCGGATTCCGATGGTCCGGGAATTGCAGTGTTCCTGGTTCCGGCTGACACGCCAGGTGTCACGGTCGGTCCCAAGGACAAGAAGATGGGTCAAGAAGGTGCTTGGACCTCCGAGGTCACCTTCGACAACGTCCGGGTTCCCGAGTCGGCCCTCGTCGGTGGCGACCAGGACACCGGATACCGCGCAGCGATGACGTCTCTCGCGCGCGGACGAGTCCATATCGCGGCGCTCTCGGTGGGAGCAGCACAGCGAGCGCTCGACGAATCTGTCGCGTTCTCCGTGGTCACGGAACAGGGCGGCACCGCGATCGGCGACTTCCAGCTGGTTCAAGCGATGTTGGCAGACCAGCAAGCCGGTGTGATGGCAGGGCGCGCGATGGTGCGCGAGGTGGCCGCGCGGTACGTCAGCGGTGAGGATCGCCGTCTCGGGCCTTCGGCGGCAAAGCTTTTCTGCACCGAGATGGTGGGCAAGGTCGCAGATCTCGCCGTGCAGATCCACGGGGGCAACGGGTACATGCGCGGTGTTCCGGTCGAACGCATCTACCGTGAAGTTCGCCTGTTGCGCCTGTACGAGGGAACCAGCGAGATCCAGCGTCTGATTCTCGGTGGTGGGCTCGTGGCGCAAGCGAAAAAGCAAAACCAGCGCTGACACATTTTCCAGACGAGCTTTAACCTCACGAACGGAGTGGACATGGGATTGTTGGACGGCAAGGTTGCGGTAGTGACCGGTGGAGCCCAGGGCATCGGGCTCGAAATTGCGCGCACCTTCATCAAGGAAGGCGCGACCGTCGTTCTCGGCGACATCAACGAAACCGTGGGAACGGCTGCGGTCGCCGAACTCGGTGGAGAGTCGGTCGCCCGTTTCGCTTCCTGCGACGTGCGTGACTCCGGACAGGTCGAGGCCATGCTCGATCTGGCCGAAAGCGCTTTCGGTCCAGTCGATGTCATGGTCAACAACGCCGGCATGACGCGCGACGCCACGATGCGGAAGATGACCGAGCAGGACTTCGACGACGTGATCGCAGTTCACCTCAAGGGCGCCTGGAACGGAACACGCGCTGCCGCCGCCCGCATGCGCGAGCGTGAGACGGGCGCGATCGTGAACATCTCGTCGATCTCCGGCAAGGTGGGCATGCTCGGGCAGACCAACTACTCGGCCGCGAAGGCCGGGATCGTCGGTCTGACGAAGGCCGCGGCAAAAGAGGTCGCGTTCAAGAATGTTCGCGTCAACGCCGTTCAGCCCGGACTGGTCCGCACGGCGATGACCGAGGCGATGCCCGAACGGATCTGGAACGAGAAGCTTGCCGAGATTCCGATGGGGCGCGCAGCCGAGCCTTCGGAAGTTGCTTCGGTTGTGCTGTTCCTCGCGAGCGACCTCTCGAGCTACATGACCGGCACGGTTCTCGAGATCACCGGCGGCCGCCACATCTGATCCGTCCTGTTCGAGTGCAAGAATTCAGAGTGTGAGAATTCTGGGTGTAAAACTTCTGGGGTGACTACTGACATGGGACAGCCGAACTCGGATCTTCCGCTCGACGGAATCACCGTAGTTGCACTCGAACAGGCGGTGGCGGCACCGCTCGCCACCAGACATCTCGCGGACATGGGTGCGCGGGTGATCAAGATAGAACGCGTCGGCGAGGGTGACTTCGCGCGTCACTACGACCAGGCGGTTCACGGTCAGGCATCACACTTCGTGTGGCTCAACCGTTCCAAGGAATCGATCGCCGTCGATGTGAAGTCGGAAGCCGGCCGGCAGATCCTTCTCGATCTGGTCGCGCGAGCCGATGTGTTCCTGCAGAACCTGGCTCCCGACGCAGCCGCGAGACTGGGGTTCGGCGCGGAGGAACTGCGCGATAAATACCCACGGCTCATCGTGATCGACATGTCCGGCTACGGCAGTGCCGGCCCGCGGCGCGAGCGCAAGGCCTACGACATGTTGGTCCAAGCCGAGACCGGAATGATCTCCGTGACAGGCACACCGGAGACGGCCACCAAGACCGGCATCCCGGTCTCCGACATCGCGGCAGGAATGTACGCGCTGACTTCGATTCTGAGCGCCCTGTTCCGTAGAGAGCGAACGGGCAAGGGAGCGCTCGTCGAGGTCTCGATGTTCGATTCCACCGTCGAGTGGCTGGGCCATCCGATGTACATGAAAATGTATGCGGACAAGCAGATTCCACGTGTCGGTCTCGGCCATGCCGCGATCGTTCCCTACGATTCGTATCCCACGGCCGACGGCGAAATCCTGATCGGCGTCCAGAACGATCGTGGATGGCGAGCGCTGATGGTGGACGTGTTCGAGCGAGAGGATCTGGTCGATCATCCGCGTTACCGCACCAACATCGTGCGCGTCGAAAACCGTGGCGAGGTAGACGAATTGGTGGGCTCTCTGACGCGTCTGTACTCGACGACAGATCTGGATCAGCGTCTGGCCGCCGCTGGTGTTCCGGCCGCGGCACTCAACGACATGGCCGGTCTGCTGGAACATCCGCAGCTGGAGAAGCGTGCCAGGTGGCGGTCCGTGGGCACCGAGAACGGTCCGATCGATGCCGTGCTGCCTCCGATGACGTATTCGGATGTCGAAATGCGCATGGGTGACGTTCCAGCACTCGGCCAGCAGACGGATTCTCTGCTGGCCGAGTTGGGACTTACGGGCGACCGGATCGCGGAACTTCGCCGCGACGGATCGATCGGTTAACGCTTCTAGCGTCGAAGGTTCTCGAACACCGCGGCAATCCCTTGTCCGCCGCCGATGCACATGGTCTCGATCCCGTACCGTCCCTGGCGCCGGTCGAGTTCGCGCAGCAGATTTGCAAGGATCCGCCCACCGGTAGCGCCGACAGGATGTCCGAGCGAGATGCCGGAACCGTTGACGTTGAACCGTTCCTCGATGTCCTGGGCGCTCAATCCCCAGGCCTTGGCGCACGCGAGAACCTGGGCCGCGAAGGCCTCGTTGACTTCGATGAGGTCGATGCGGTCGAGTGACAGGTCGACCCGGGAGAGTGCTTTCGCCACGGCAGGAACCGGGCCGATGCCCATCCGGTTCGGCTCCACACCGGCCACACCCCAGCTGACCAGTTTCGCGAACGGTCGCAGGCCCAGCCGTTCGGCGTTGGCAGCAGTAGTGACGATGGCGGCTGCGCCGGCGTCGTTCTGGCCGCACGCATTACCGGCGGTGACAGTGGCTTCGGGATCGACGCGACCTCGAATGGGGCGCAGTGCAGCGAGATCGGCCAACTGAATCCCTCGGCGCGGATGCTCGTCGCGAGTGACCACCGTCTGCTCACCACGGCGTCCGGGCACCGAAACGGGAATGGTCTCGTCGTCGAAGTACCCACTGTCTTGGGCGTGAACGGCCCGTTCGTGCGATCGCACCGCGTATCGGTCCTGCTCGTCGCGGGTGATCGAGTACTCCCGGCGCAAGTTCTCAGCGGTCTCGATCATGCCGCCTTCCACCGGAAAGTTGACTCCGCCGGAGTTCGTGCGCGGTTTGGCCAATCGGTCGTGGAACTCGACGGAAGGGCGCTTTGTGCCCCAACGCATGTCGGTGGAGTAGAACTCGGTTCCGCTCATGCTCTCCGCGCCGCCGGCGATGACCAGATCACTCATCCCGGTCTGTACCTGCATCGCGGCGTAGATGATCGCCTGCAATCCCGAACCGCAACGGCGATCGAGTTGTATTCCGGGAACGGACACGTCGAGACCGGCGTCGAGTGCCGCGATTCGCCCGATGGCCGCGGCCTCTCCGTTGGCGTACCCCTGACCGAAGATGACGTCGTCGACATCGGTGGACGCAATGCCGGTTCGTTCGACGAGGCCACGCACAACAGTGCCGGCGAGTGTGGTGACGGGAACGTCCTTGAAGACTCCGCCGAATCCGCCCACCGGGGTGCGAACGGGTTCACAGATGACTGCGTCGTGCATGGAATGCGCCTGTCTCGAGGAGAGGTGGGGAATGCGTCGCGTGAACGGGCCGATCGAAGGGCCCGTCGCGACCTGGCCACTCGAATATCCAGCACGCGTGGCGCGGTTGTCAACAGCAGGAACGACCTGTTCGGACATAGTTTCCGCCATACGGTTCGTATGCGAAATCGACTTTGACACATATACCGTTCGGGGATTGAATGGATACAGCGTCTCTGCCGCACACACGTCGCGGCGGGATGAAAGTTCCTGGAGTCGAATCAATTTCGTCGACCGGGAGGGCACGAAGTACCGACTGACAGGTGGAACAGTGACTCGTTTGGCGCAGACGGCGGGATTGACCGAAACTCAGACCGATATCGTCGGGGCGGTACGCGAGTTCGTCGATCGTGTGGTCATCCCCGCGGCGCAGGAACTCGAACACTCGGATACGTACCCGACCGACATCGTCAAGCAGATGAAGGACATGGGTCTGTTCGGACTGACCATCGACCCCGAGTACGGGGGTATCGGCGAATCATTGCTCACCTACGCGCTGTGCGTCGAAGAATTGGCCCGTGGATGGATGAGCGTGTCCGGTGTCATCAACACGCATTTCATCGTGGCTCACATGATTTCGGCGCACGGGACGCCGGAACAGAAGGCGAAGTACCTGCCGCGTTTGGCTTCCGGGGAACTCACCGGTGCATTTTCCATGTCGGAGCCTGCCCTCGGTTCCGATGTTGCTGCCATATCGACCAAGGCGAAGCGGACGGACTCCGGCGATTACGTGATCACCGGCCAGAAGATGTGGCTGACCAACGGGGGTTCCTCGACCTTGGTGGCAGTCCTGGTCAAGACGGACGAGGGCGCGGAGAAGCCGCACAACAATCTGACGACGATATTGATCGAGAAACCCGCAGGTTTCGGCGAGGTACTCCCGGGCCTGACCATTCCGGGCAAGCTCGAGAAGATGGGGTACAAGGGAATCGACACCACGGAGATGATCTTCGACGGTTTCGAGATCGGAGCCGAGGAGGTTCTCGGTGGCACCCCTGGCTCGGGATTTCGGCACATGATGGACGGCGTCGAGGTCGGCCGGGTCAACGTCGCCGCGCGTGCCTGCGGAATTGCCCAGCGCGCTTTCGAACTGGCTGTCACCTACGCCAAGCAACGCGAGACTTTCGGCAAGCCGATCGCCGAGCATCAGGCCATCGCGTTCCGGATCGCCGAGATGGGCACCAAAGTCGAAGCGGCACATCTGATGATGGTCAACGCTGCCAGGCTCAAGGACTCGGGTGAGCGCAACGATGTCGCCGCGGGTATGGCGAAGTATCTGGCGAGTGAATTCTGCTCGGAGGTCACCCAGGACAGCTTCCGTATCCACGGCGGATACGGCTATTCCAAGGAATACGAGATCGAGCGGTTGATGCGTGAGGCGCCGTTCCTTCTGATCGGTGAAGGCACCAGCGACATCCAGAAGCAGATCATCAGCAAGGGCCTGCTTCGCACGTACAACTGAGCCGAGAAGCGGCACCGCGAATATGCGCGGTGCCGCTTTGTCGTGTCGGGTCAGCGGGTGAAGGCCAGGGTTGTCACCGGTGACCGGTTGCCGTATGCGTCAACGGCTTCGACGCGGGCTTCGTATGCGGTGCCCGCTGCGGCATCGGGAATCGGAATGTCGAGGCTGTTCGGCCGCGGCATGAAGTAGAAGTCCGAGAGCACCTTCGACGAGACCACCTTCGCTCCGGTGGCTGTGTCCGTGACCTCGACGGCGTAGTGGTGCACCATCTGATCGTCCTTGGCCTGCGCGATCCTCAGTGCGGTCGCACCGTTTTCGCCGGTCGTCACCGAGAGCGGAGTGCTCGAGGTGAACTCCGGCGCGTGCGTGTTCCGTGCGCCCGAGGTGTAGCGGAAGTTGTCCTTGATCTGCTGGTTGGTCGACCCGTCGAGTTCGACCGTCCACCCCGAACCGCTCAGCGTGCCCGCGCTCGAGTACGGCGGCTGCCAGTTGGCTGACCACGCGCCACCGGCGTAGATGTCGTGCTTGTCTGCCGCCATGTTGATTCGGTTGATTTCCGTGCGGTCCTGGTAGACCTCGACGAAGAGCGCTTGGGCAGTGGGTGATTCGAAACGGTTCGCGAGACCGGACTCGGTCACCATCTGGTAGCCGTGATCGATTTCGATGTACGACATCGAGCCGTCGTTGACCGACGTGAAGTCACGCTGATGGATCGACCGGTCGTCGTTGTTGTTCAGATGTGAGTGCCCGGAGAAGAAGATTGCCTGAGGGAAGGCACTCAGGTCTTCGGTCAATCGAGGGTTCGACGCCTGCTGGCCGTCCATGGCTGTGTTGCTTGCCGGCCGGTGTCCCTGGACCAGGATCGGCTTGGTCAGGTTCCCGGACTCCGCGGTGATTTCGGTCAGGCGGGACTTCAGCCAATTGCGTTGCGCTGAATCATTGTTGTAGGTTTCGGTGTTGACCGTGAAGAGATGGACACCATTGACGTCGGATTCGTAGTATCCGCCACCGGAATCCGGGAACCACTCCGCCGGGTATCCGGCTCTGATCGCCGCGAGACTTGCATCGTGATTGCCGTTGGAGATCAGGAGTTGTGTGTCGTTCATGCCCTTCCGGGCGAGGTTTGCCTGGAAGATTTCTGCGACGATCTTGTGGTCGGGCCCCTTGCCGTCTCCGTTGTCGTTGATCATGTCCCCGTTGGAGAGGATAGCGTCGGGTTTCGGGAAGATGGAACCGATTGTGTCGAAGAAGCTTTCGTACTTCTTGTCGTTGTTCGCGTGATCGCCGACGTGGACGTCGGACATCACGACGACCTGAGCCAGCGGCTTTTCCGAGGTCTTGATCAGGTAGCCGAACGAGACGGCCGCGCTCGCGTGATCGCCGCGGAAAGCTGCGACAGTGACGTTGGTGTCCTGTGCGATGTGCAGCGGACGTCCCGGCGTGGCAGCTTGGCTGTCGGTGGTGGGTGTCGTTCCGTCCACGGTGTAGCGGACGGTGGCGCCGCGCTCGGCGGTGAAGGTCAGGTCGACGGGGTGCTCGTACCGTCCGCCGGGGACGCTGACGCCGGGCGCTGCGGGCGGCGTGTTGTTCTCGCCCGAAGAGCTGCCCCATTCGAAGGACGAACTGCCCCAGCCGGGTTCGGCGTGGGATTCGGCGGGGGCGATGACGGGAACGGCGAGAGCCGCTGTCACGGCTGCTATCGCGATGGTCGTACGTCTCACGAGGATTCCTTGTCTTCGACGCGGTGGTTCAGACCTATCCGTAATTGGTCTGGACCAATTACGGTAGGTGGCGCCGGGTAGAAGAAGGTGTGTCCTGAATGTCCGATTAATGAAGCGTGTGTGAACACCCTGCAGTGCTTGGTACCGGTATACCTGTCTGCGTTTATGGCAAAGTCGATGGAGTGGACCTACGTCAGATCGAGTACTTCCTTGCCGTTGCCGGTGGTGAGTCCTTGTCGACGGCTGCGCAGAATCTGTCGGTCACCAAGCCGTCGCTGTCGCAGGGTATTCGTGGCCTCGAGCGCGAACTCGGAGTCGAACTGTTTCACCGTGTCGGTCGCGGTTTGGTGCTGACGGCAGCAGGTCGGGCGTTGGTAGGGCCGGCGAGGCAGATGACTCGCAGCAGCGCGGCCGCGTTCGACGTCGCGATCGGTACGGCCGACGAGCCTCGTGGCCGGCTCGACATCTGCTCCGCGGCACATGGTCTCGAAGGTCCGATCGCACGCATCGTGGCAGACTTTCGTGAGCGGTGGCCTGCTGTGACCGTTCGGGTCGGTGAGTTGCCGCAGGGTGCAACGTCTGAGCAGGTGTTGGCAGACGGCGCGTGCGAGGTGGTCTTCAGCTATTGGCCACCCGACATGTCGGCGCTGTCCACGAAAGTGTTGGGGGTGAACGAGTACTGGCTGGCAGTGCCGTCGGGGGTTCATCTCGACGTCTGGCCGAATGGTGTGAAACCCGCTGCGGGAGAGCCGGTGTCATTGACGGCATTGCCCGATCTCCCCGTGGTGGGTGTGCTCAAACACTCGCGGGCTCGGCTTGCCATCGAGTCGTCTCTGCAGGCCGCCGGGGCCCGGACTCGGATGTCGACGGAGTTGGCGCAGCGGGAGACCGTCGGCGCGTTCGTCTTTGCTGGTTTGGGCATGGCATTCATGGAGCGTTCGTTGGCCGAGAGGTCGGTCGCGTCCGGCGCGGAGATATTTCCGGTGGAGCCGGCGATCTCACTGAATTACGGCGTCGAGTTCGATCCGGAGACGCTCTCGCCGTTGGGCAGGCTGTTCGTGGAGGGCTTGTGACGTGGGGAGATGTTCTCGATGTACGCAGACCCGGCCGGTGAGAGCGGGCCGTCGCGGTAGACCAAGATCGTCTGCCGGGTGATCGGTGGGAAAAGCGAGCGAACCTCAGATGCCGGTGAGTCTTGTTCGGCGATCGATCTGGGCAGCAGCGCGGCGCCTACACCTTGCCCGACCATTTCCCGGACAGCAAGGCGATCTGGCACTTCCACGACGACGTCGGTGAGTTCCAGATCGTCGTCGATCGAGTGCCCGCGCCGAACTGCGGATGCCTCGACCACCATTGGCAGGCGCGCGACCACGGTGCGCGGAACCGGATCGGGGAGGTCTATGGCCAGGCGAATGGGGATCGACAAGACCGTTTCCTGGGTGCTCACGGCAATTTCTCGAAGCCCGTCGGAGACTTCGGTACCCGGGTGGGTCTCGAGAAACCCGAGTTCACACGTACCTGCTCTGACGAGCGCGCGCACGTCCTGTGCGTTGGCGGAGGCGTTCGTGGAGAACCGAATTCCGGGTGCCGTCAGATGGAGGCGTCCGGCGACCTCTGCAACAGGGTCGATGGCGAGATCGGACTGAACTGCTATGGCGAGTTCCCCGGCGCGCAAGGCGGTTACCGCAGCCACCGCGGCCTCGGCCCGAGCAACGTCGGCGAGCAACGTACGGGCAGAATCGGCAACTGCCAGTCCGACCGTGGTGGGAGCCAGACCGCGAGTGGTGCGCTCGAAGAGTGTGGCTCCGAGAGCTCGTTCGAGGTTGCGCACGGCCTGCGAGAGGGACGGTTGCGAGATACGCAGGACGTCCGCGGCGGCAGTGACGCTGCCGTGATCGACGACCGCGACGAGATACTGCGCGCTGCGTATGTCCATGCCGGGTGCCTGCATCTGACGAATTCTCCCAGATGACGGAGCCTTGGCGGCGGTGACTTGCTGCGACCTGCGGACATAGGTCTGAGCTATGGCTCTGTGCGCCTTCTCGTCTTTGTGGCGCAGGCCATAGCGATGGTCGACTGTTCCAGTACCACCGACCGCGGTTCGTGCTCGGTGAGTACCTGGAACACAGGAGCGTGATGTGAGCGAGCTTCACCTACCCAACCGGATACGCCACTCGGCGTCGACACGGCCGTCCGATCCGGCAATCACGTGCGGCGACCGAACGTTGACTTGGGCTGAGCTGGATGGCGAGACCAGCACCTTGGCGAGTGCGCTGGCAGAAGTGACCACAACGGGTGCTCGTGTCGGTGCGCTACTGCGTATGGGGCTCGAAGGTGCGGAAACCTTCATCGCATGTGCGAAGGCAGGCGCTGTGTTCATACCGTTGAACTGGCGGCTCAACCCACTCGAACTCGTCGACATCGCCGAGGACGCGGAGCTCGACGTCTTGATCGTCGATGACGAGTTCGCCGCGGGGGCGGCGGCGATGTCCGCAGCGTTGCCGGACATCGAGGTCATAACCGTGGGAGCTGCAGGGGGCCTGCCGGATTCGCGAACCTGGGCGGAGTTCGTGGCATCAGGTACCGGTGTCGACCCCGGACACGGGCACGATCCGGACGCAGCAGTTCTGCAGCTGTACACGTCCGGGACAACCGGCCGGCCCAAGGGCGTCGTGGCCACGCACCGGAATCTGTACAACGAGCCCGAGGGGTTCGATGTCTACGAATTCGGTTCGAATGCAGTCGCACTCGATGCACTTCCCCTCTTTCACATCGCCGGTGCCGGCTGGATGAGTACATGCTTGTCGGCCGGAGTGCCTTTGGTGCTGCTCGGAGACATGGCGCCGGCTCGGGTCGCGGATGCCATCGCGACCCACCGCGTCACCCACGCATTTCTGGTGCCTGCAGTCATTCAGACGCTGGTAGATCTGCCGACTCTCGACAGTTTCGATCTGACCAGCCTGGAGGTGGTCGCCTATGGGGCGTCACCGATCACTCCGGCGCTCCTCGCCCACGCGATGACTGTCTTGAACTGCAAATTCGTTCAGCGATACGGGATGACTGAGACGACGGGTTCGGTATCCGTCCTTCGTGCTTACGACCATCATGTGAGCGGGCCGCGTTCGGAGTTGCTTCGCTCTGCGGGCAAGCCGATGATCGGCGTCGAGATCTCGATTCGAGACGTCACCACTGGTGAGGAATTGCCGCCCAATAATTCCGGTGAGATCGTCGCGCGCAGTAGAAACAACACTCGCGGATACTGGCGACGTGACCGTGAGACCGCCGAATTGTTCACCCACGACGGTTTCCTCCGAACGGGGGACGCCGGCCATCTGGACGACGAGGGGTATCTGTTCGTCACCGATCGACTCAAGGACATGATCATCACCGGCGGAGAGAACGTCTATCCGATCGAGGTGGAATCCATTCTGGCCGAGCACCCCTCGGTCGCCGAGGTCGCGGTGGTCGGGGTTCCCGACAAGCGCTGGGGTGAATCCGTGACCGCAGTGGTCAAACTGGTCGACGGTGCCGACGTGCCGAGCGTCGACGAGTTGATCGCTTTCAGCACAGCGAAGTTGGCGTCGTACAAGAAACCTCGCCAGATCCATTTCGTGGACTCCCTACCTCGCAACGCGAGCGGAAAACTGCTCAAGTCGAGCCTGCGGACCATGCTGAACGCGAGCGGAGAAGCATCATGATCGTGACCGAAGACGTCGGTGTCGCACAACGTGAGGCATGGGCGAACAAAGTCCTTCCACCGGTCGAACAGGTGCGGGACGGATTGTGGTCGATCCCTGTTCCTATGCCGGACAACCCTTTGCGCTACGTACTCGTCTACGCACTCGCGCTCGACGACGGACTTGCCCTCATCGACGTCGGTTGGGATCACGAACAGTCCTGGCAGGCTCTCGTCGACGGCATAGCATCGATCGGATACCACGTTTCCGAAGTGCGCTATGCGGCAATCACGCACCTGCATCCCGATCACTTCGGCCTGGCGCCGCGTCTTCGGCAGGTCAGCGGCGCGACACTTGCGATGCACGTGGCCGACGCGACGCTCCTCGGGTACCACGGGCCCGAACAGACCCGCGACGACATCAGTGGCTGGAACCTGCAGTTGTCCGAACTCGGCGCACCGGCCGAAGTGCTCGACGCGTCTCGGGTCGACCTGGTGCGGTTCGCCGAGCACGAAACCATCGACATTGTTCTGGGAGAAGGGGATTCACTCGACCTACCCGGTTGGAATCTCCGCGCCCAATGGACACCGGGGCACACTCCCGGACATCTCTGTTTCGTGGAAGAGGACAGAGGCTTGTTGTTCAGCGGCGATCACATGCTGCCGAGGATCAGCCCGAACATCTCCACGATTCCCGGTGAACTCGAGAACCCACTTCATCGTTATCTTCTCTCGCTCGAGGCGACGACAACACTGGGCGAGTGCGAAGTGCTTCCGGCACATGAATATCGATTCCGTGGGATCGCCGATCGTGCACGTCAATTGATGGGGCACCACGAGGAGCGATTGGCGGAGATCGTGGCTGCGGTGCAGGATGAGCCTGAATCCACGGCCTGGGAACTCTCACGCACGATCTCCTGGTCTCGCCCGTTCGAACAGATGTCGCCGCGACTACTTCGCTTGGCAGTCCGCGAAACCCATGCTCATCTTGTTGTTTTGGCCAAGCGGGAGATCGTGACACCGTCCGGCGGCACACCCGTGCGCTGGAGCATTCGCGCGCAGTGACCTTTCAAGAATCTCATCACGGAAGTAGGAACCGAACATGAGCGTCGTGCTCACCGACTTCGCCGACGGCGTTGCCGTCATCACCCTCAATCGTCCCGAGGCCAAGAACGCGGTCAACCTGGAACTCGCACAGGCACTCGCCGCCGCGATCGACGAGTTCGAGGAACGCCCCGATCTCACCATCGGCATTATGACCGGATCTGGTGGAACCTTCTGCGCCGGTATGGATCTGAAGGGATTTGCGCGCGGAGAGCGGCCATCGCTACCGGGTCGTGGTTTTGCCGGTCTGACCGAGGCACCGCCGTCGAAGCCGCTGATCGCAGCCGTCGAAGGTTGGGCACTCGCCGGCGGTTGCGAACTGGCCTTGGCGGCCGACTTGATCGTGGCGTCCACGGACGCGAAATTCGGCCTGCCCGAAGTGAAGCGGGGACTTGCCGCGGCCGCCGGCGGACTCCTACGTCTGCCGAAAATTCTTCCGTATCAGTTGGCCATGGAAATCGCGATCACGGGGGATCCACTCAGTGCCACCGTGGCGCATCATCACGGCTTGGTCAATCGGCTCGCCGAACCGGGACACGCGCTGACCGTCGCACGCGAGCTTGCGGCCCGAGTAGCGGCTAACGGTCCACTGGCTGTTCGCGCGACCAAGCAGGTACTGGCAATGTCCGCCAAGTACACCGATCCGGATGCCTTTGTCGCGCAACGCGAATTCATCGATCCGGTCTTCACCTCTCGTGATGCCAAGGAGGGCGCCACGGCATTTGCCGAGAAGCGCTCTCCCGTGTGGAGTGGTTCATGAGTGCCGAGACGATCGAGCGTGCGGCCGTAAGCATCGAACGAGACGGTGCTGTCGCGACGATTGTTCTCTGTCGGCCGCACCGCCGCAACGCTCTCGATCTCGACGCCTGGATCGCTCTACGTGAAGCAGTCCTCGAACTTCAAGAGGACGCGCAGATTCGCTCGGTGATCCTGACCGGCGCGGATGGGACCTTCTGCGCGGGCTCCGATCTGGACAAGCGTGGCTCGTCGCACCCGCTCGATCGCATGCGTGTCATCAACGCAACGGCAATCGCACTGAGTGAGTTTCCCAAACCTCTGGTGGCGAAGGTCGACGGGTTTGCCGTCGGAGCCGGATGGAACATGGCGTTGCTCTGCGACTTCGTCGTGGCGGCCAAGGGTGCGAAGTTCAGCCAGATCTTTGCCAAACGGGGGTTGTCTGTCGACTTCGGTGGTTCGTGGATCCTGCCGAGACTGGTCGGCCTCCAACAAGCCAAGCGACTGGTGATGCTTGCCGAGACGATCGACGCACAGGAAGCCTACGAGCTCGGGTTGGTGACTTATCTGGTCGAACCGGCCGAGCTGGACGAACACACGTCAACACTGGCGCAGCGGCTCGCCGCCGGCCCGCCGGCCGCACTGAGTCAGTCTGCCGCCATGCTCGAACATCACACCTCCCTCTCGTTGCGGGAGGCCTTGGACAACGAGGCGAGGGCGCAAGCGGTCAATTTTGCGACGGATGCCACCGACGCGGTTCGTGCCTTCGTGGAAAAGCGGGAGCCGATCTTCACCGGAGAGTGGGCCGTACCAGGGGCAACTCGGGTGGACTGAGCGACGGATCGCTGGTCGTATGATGGATGAGTGGATCTGCACTTCGTCACCTACTTCGTCGCTGTTGTCGACCACGGTGGGATAACGAAGGCCGCTCAGGCTCTCTACATTTCGCAGCCCTCGCTGTCACAGGCAATTCGTACGCTCGAGCGTCGACTCGGCGCCACGCTGTTCGACCGGACGGGCAGGCGGTTGGTTCTTACCGACGCGGGCCGCACGTTCGATCTCGCGGCCAGGAGAATCCTTGCCGACGTCGAGCGCGCGAAGGCGAAAGTGACCGCCGTTCGCGAACTCGAGTTCGGTCGTGTCGACGTCGTCTCGTACTCGGCGTTCTCGATCGATCCGATGGTCGAGTTGGTCCGGCGATTCCGGGCCAACTTCCCGAAGATCGTCGTGCGTGTTCTCGACACGTACGGCCCGGCCGGGGTCGACAATGCGTTGCGGCGAGGGTCGGCCGAGGTCGGCGTCACCGATCTGAGTATCGGGTACGAAGGTTTGGTCACGGCTCCGATTGCCACTCAGGAGTTGGTGCTCGCCACCCATGCGTCGTTGTCCGGCCGACTTGCAACGCCGTTGGCGGATCCGGTTCCGCGAGCGCTCTTGCACAGTTTGCCGCTTGTGGTCGATCTCGGTGATCAATCGAATCAGTTCCGGGGCTTGCTCAGCGAAGGCGCCGAGAACGTAGTCGTGGACTGTGTCCACCCTGTGACCACGTGGGAACTGGTTCGCCGCGGAATCGGCGCCACTGTAGTGCCGAGAAGGGTTGCACAACAGCAGATGACAGACGTCTGCGCCTTCTCCTTCGATCCGCCGCTGACACGCGACGTCGGTATCGTCTATCGCTCGGGCGAGCAATCCCCGGCGGCCGCTGCATTCATCGCGACGGCTGCGGAAATGGCCACCTCCGCCGTTCCGTCCACGGAAGAGGAGTGAACTGTGGAGTTCCGGCAGATGGAGTACTTCCTCGCAGTGGTCGAGAACAAGGGGATCAACGGCGCCGCAGCGGCTCTCGGCGTTGCTCAGCCGACCGTGTCACAAGCGTTGCGCGGGCTCGAACGTGAACTGGGAGTGAGGCTGTTCCACCGCATCGGGCGCGGCATGGTGCTCAGTGCTGCCGGTCGCAGTCTGGTCGGCCCGAGTCGGCAGGTTTTGCGAGACGTAGCTGCGGCGGCTGAACAGTTGACGGCATCCGATGGCGCCATCGTCGGTCGCCTCGACATCATGGCTTTCCCTGCACTGACCTCGGGGACGATCGTCGATCTGATTGCGGAGTTCTGTCGACGGTATCCGCAAGCACGAGTCAGATTCTCGGAACTCGAGCGTGAGGACAATCTGGAAAGTCTCATCCGGGACGGCCACTGCGAATTCGCGGTGGCTCATCTGCCGCTCGAGGCGGGCGAAGGGCTCGAAATCGTCGAATTGGGGGAGCAGGAATACCGCCTGGTCTACCCGGCGGGAACGGAACTACCCGAGGGGCCGGTACGCCTTTCGGAAATGCCGGACATTCCCATGGTATTCGTTCCTCGCGGGGCAGCGATGGGTGACGCGATCGAAGATTCGATCCGAAAGGCCGGTACCAGAACGGAACTCGCGGTGGTGACCGAGCAACGGGAGTCGCGGCTCCCGATGGTCATCGCCGGACTCGGCGGCTCGTTGGTCGAGCGCTCGGTGGCGAAATCGATGCCTGGTCAGGTGGTGGAACGGGCCTGCGAGCCGAGATTCCTGCGTGCGTACGGTCTCGCCTTCGACCCCTCGACGTTGTCGCCGGTGGGACAGGTATTCGTGAACCTGATCCACGAGTACCTGTCCGACGAACGCCGGTCACAGCACTAGAGTCGGCAGATACGTTCTCGCGCGGCAGAGTACTCGGCGGCGAGACACTCTACTACTGCATGCGTCGGAAGGACTGCATCGATCGTTCCGATGCCCTGTCCGGCGCCCCAGATGTCACGCCAGGCCTTGGTATCGGTGTCGTTGGTCGCGAAACTCATTGCGGATGGATCGGATTCGGCCAGGTTGTCGGGGTCCAAGCCGGCGGCAACGATGCTGCCCCGCAGGTAGTTTCCGTGTACTCCGGTGAACAGGTTGGAATAGACGATGTCGGAGGCCCCTGAACCCACGATCATCTCCTTGTACGCAGGATCCGCGTTAGCCTCTTCGGTTGCGATGAAAGCTGATCCGACGTATGCCAAATCGGCCCCGGCCGCGAGCGCAGCGAGAATCGAATCACCATGAGCGATGGCACCTGACAACAGCAGTGGACCGGCGAACCACTCACGAATCTCCCGAATCAGGGCAAACGGCGACTGCCTACCGGCATGACCACCGGCCCCGGCAGCTACCGCGATCAGTCCGTCGGCGCCCTTCTCGATCGCCTTGCGTGCAAAGCGATTGTCGATGACGTCATGGAGAACGATTCCGCCGTATGCGTGGACTGCGTCGTTGATGTCGGTGCGAGCGCCGAGGGACGTGATGACGATCGGAACCTCGAACTCGGCGATGGTCGCCAGATCCTCTTCCAGGCGGTTGTTGGACCGGTGGACGATGAGGTTGACGGCAAATGGCGCCGACGGATTCTCCGGGTGCTCACGATCATGTTCCTCACGAGCCACGGTGATCAGTTTGAGCCAATCCCGAAGTGCTGACTGCGGACGAGCATTCAGTGCCGGGAAGGACCCGATGATGCCAGAGGTGCACTGCGCGATGACGAGGTCAGGGGTCGAGATGATGAACATCGGTGAAGCGAGAACCGGGACACGCAGTTGCGACGTCAGGTCTGCGAAGGTTGTCACCTGGAACCGCCTTTCTGATCGACGGATTCGAGAAGTCTCGAGCGGAGGTCGGTCTTGAGGACCTTACCGGCAGCCGATGTCGGAAGGAGTTCTACCTCGACGACTTCGCGAATCTTCTTGTACGGCAGCACCTGCTCGGCGACGAACGCCTTGATCTGCTCGGCGTCGAACTCGGCGCCCGGAATCATCACCACGAAGGCTACGGGTTCCTGGCCGTTGCTCCCCACTTCGCGGCCGACAACCGCGGCAGTCGAGATCGCCGGGTGCGAAACCAGAATCTCTTCGAGTTCCCGCGGATAGACGTTGTACCCCTTGTAGATGAGCATGTCCTTGGCCCGGTCACAGATGAAGAGGTATCCGTCCGAGTCCAGGTACGCGATGTCTCCCGTATCCAACCAGCCGTCGACGAACTGTTCTGCGGTGGTTTCCGGGTGTCCGAGATAGCCGTCGGTGACCTGAGGCCCACGCACCCAGAGTTCGCCGCGTTCGTTCTCGCCTAGAACGGTCTTCCGGTCGAGCTGATCGCGAATCTGGATTTCGGTGTCGAAGATCGGGAGGCCGACGCTGCTCTGCCGATATTCCGAGCCGTTGATCAGCGGAGCGGCCGTGACCACACAGGTGGCCTCGGTCAGCCCGTACCCTTCGACGACGAGCGCTTTGGGAAATGCCCGGCGGAGTGCGGCGAGCGTGACACTGTCGATCGGGGCGGCACCCGAAGACACGACGCACACGCTGTCGGTGTTGCGCACCGTAGCGTCGGGATGAACCGACAGTGCGTGCCACATGGCGGGAGACCCGGTGAGATAGGTGGCCTCGTGCTTTTCGATCAGCTCGAGCATCCGGCCGGGTTCGAACCGACCGGCGAACACCTGGGTGAGACCGGAAATCAACAGGAACGACGTGTTGAGCAACGAATGTGCGTGGAAGAGAGGTGAGACCACGATGGTCGCCCCGGTCCCGGGCGTCGGACCGAGCACGTCGAGGCCGTCGATGCGTCGAGGCGTGACGAGACCGTCCGGACCTGCCTCCAACTCGTGCCCGGTTCTCCACCCACACATCTGCGTGATGTTGCCGACGACGTTGCGGTGAAGAACACGAACACCTTTGGATACTCCGGTGGTTCCGCCGGTGAACGCGATGTGTGCGATGTCGTCGCTTCGGACGGAGGCAGGGGTGAATTCGGTGGGTAAATCGGCGATGAAGGCGTCGAATGCGACGACCGACTCCGGTGTGTCGAGCGCGCCCTCGGTGTCCTGGACCATCACGATCGTACGCACGGAGGTTCCGGAAGAGGCCGCGAGCAGTGTGTGCAGCTGCGAACTCTGAGTGACCGCAGCAACGGCGGACGTCTCCTCGATCTGCTTGCGCAGTCCAAGTTCTGGCTGCAGCGGATTGACCAATGTGACTGTCGCCCCGGCCTGCAGGCAGCCGTAGTAGGCCTGGAGGAACTCGACGCAGTTGCCGAGGTGTAGCAACACGACATCGCCGACGCCGACCCCGGCCTGCCGCAGTGCGCCGGCGAATTGTGCACTGCGCTGACCGAGTTCGCGGAACGTGCACGTGCGCTCGCCGTCCACGACGGCGAGGCGATCACCGTAGAGCGCCGCCATGCTGGGTGCCCAGTAGGCCATGGTGGTATCCGGGTAGTGCATGTTGTGGCGCAGTTGTGGATTGGCGATCACGCTGATGCCCGTCACCGGGGAGCCATTCGGATAGCGCCGTCGAGTCTGATGGTCTCGCCGTTGAGGTAGCCGTTCTCGAGCATCGAGACGGCGAGCTGGCCGAACTCGTCCGGACGACCCAGTCGTGAGGGATTGGGAACAGAGGCTTCGAGGGCCGTGCGCACGTCTTCGCGTAGGCGCGCCAGCAGGGGAGTGTCCATGATGCCGGGAGCAATGGTGTTTACGCGGATTCCGCGGCTGGCGAGATCGCGGGCAGCGGTGACCGTCATACCGACGATGCCGGCTTTGGACGCTGTGTAGTTGATCTGACCGATCTGACCTTCGAATGCTGCGACCGACGCCGTCATGATGATGGCACCTCGCTCACCGTCCACTGCGTCGAGTTCCGCCATCCGCTCGGCGCCGAGACGGAGTGCGTTGAACGAACCGACAAGATTCAGCTTGACGACGAACTCGAAATCTTCGACCGATCCGGCTTTTCCGTCCTTGTCGAGAATGCGCATACGACGCCCGGCACCCGCGCAGTGGACGACGCCGCGGAGGCCGCCGCGCTCGTGCGCCGCGTCGAGTGCTTCGGCGAATTGTTCGCTGTCGGTGACGTCGGCCGGGGCGAATTGTGCGGCAGCACCGAGATCGGCCGCCACCTGCTTACCGTCGGACGAAGGCAGATCGATCAACGTGACCTGCGCTCCGGCGTCGAGCAACCGTCGAGCGGTTGCCAGGCCGAGGCCTGAAGCGCCGCCGGTGATCGCGGTGGAAAGTCCCTCGAGTTTCATGAATCAATTCTTCTTTCCTGCTGGATGACGTGTCGGCCCGAAAGCGTTGTCGGGTCAGATCAATTCGAGAATGGTCGCATTGGCCATGCCGCCGGCCTCGCACATCGACTGGAGACCGTAGTGAATTCCGTTGTCGCGCATGTGATGTGCCAGGCGAGTCATCAAGATCGCACCTGATCCGCCGAGTGGGTGGCCGACCGCGATAGCGCCGCCGAGCGGATTCACACGATCGATGGCTGCGCCGGTTTCAGCCTGCCAGGCAAGCGGGACGGGGGCGAATGCCTCGTTGATCTCGAAGGCGCCGATGTCGTCGATGGACAATCCGGAGCGGTCCAATGCCTTTGCGGTGGCGGCAATCGGACCGGTGAGCATGATGACCGGGTCGTCGGCTGCGACCACTGCGGTGTGAATACGAACGAGCGGCTTCCACCCGCGTGCCCGGGCGTACTCGCTGGTCGTGACGAGTGTGGCGCCCGCCCCGTCGGAGATCTGAGAAGAGTTGCCGGCGTGGATGGCACCGTCGGTGTCGAAGGCCGGGGGCAACTTCGCGAGCGACTCCACACTTCCGCCTCGCCGAATGCCTTCGTCCTGGGACAAGCCCGCGATCGGAGTGATCTGCCCGGTGAATGCCCCTTCATCGGTGGCACGGGCCGCGAGTTCGTGTGAGCGGAGGGAGTATTCGTCCAGAGCTGTTCGTGTGAGTGCCCATTTGCGGGCCATCATCTCGGCGCCGGTCCCCTGGCTGAAACCGTCCACCCCGTAGCGTTCGAGTACCGAAGCCGGAAAATGCTCACCGTTCTTGCTGGCGGTACCCATCGGTACTCGTGACATCGATTCGACGCCTCCGGCTACGACCACGTCGTTCTGACCGGAGATGACGGTGGCCGCAGCAAAGGAAACTGCCTGCTGGCTCGATCCGCAGGCCCGGGTCAGCGTGACGCCGGGAACGCTGTCGGGCCAGCCGGCAGCGAGTGCCGCTGTGCGGGCGATGCTTCCGGCCTGCTCGCCGACCTGACTGACGCAACCCCAGATCACGTCGTCGACCGTCGCCGCGTCGAGTCCGGTCCGTTCAGCGAGCGCACGCAGTACATGGGCGGACAACTCGGCCGGATGGATCTCCGAGAGGGCGCGGCCGCGACGGCCGATCGGTGTACGTACTGCGTCGACGATGACGGCATCTCGCATGTATCTCTCCTGCTGTTCGTGCCCGGTTCTGCGACTGTGCGGTCGGGGCGTGTCTCGAGTCGATCACGAGCGGGTCGACCCGGCAATGTCTTTCGGTGAATGGCTTTGTTAGCGAATGGCTATACGTGGAGTACTCAGCCTCGGATGAGCTTGCGATCGCGCTCGGGATTGGCGAAGACGAGGACCAGAACCGCGGCGATCACTCCGATGACGCCGATTGCCTGGAAGGACTGGGCGTAACCGTCGGCCGGGGTTGCAGCGTTGTCCACGATGACTCCCGTTGCGTAAGGAGCAATCAGGCCACCGATCGACATGATGGCGAGGAAGAATCCCATCGTTCCGGCAGTCTGCTGCGGCGGGCACAGCTCCGAGATCGCAGCGTTGATGAGCGGGAAGGTGATTGCCGAGAACCCGTAGCCGATCGAGACCATGGCGACAGCGACGATGGGAGTGGAGATCTGTGGCAGGAACAGGAGAATCGATCCGCAGATCAGAACGCCGACACAGGGAACGATGACGCGAACCGTACGAGAGGTGAAGCCGCGGCCGATCAACTTGTCCGTGACGGAACCGGAGGTGATCATGAGGACGAGACCGACGATCGAGGGCAGCGCGAACATCGAACCGGCCTGCATCGCACTGTATCCGAGGCCGACCTCGAAGTACGACGGCAACCAGGTGAGAACGACGGTGGTCAGCGCGTAGATGGTCGCGATGAGGAAGCAGCAGCTGACGAACGTGCGGGAGAGCAGGATCTTGCGCCACGGAACGTTGGGCTCGGTGACCGCCTTCGTGGCTGTCCCGGCTGCCTCGGTTGCTTCTGTATCTGCAGTCTTGGTCGCCTTGACGGCCTTGCTCGTGTACGGGCCCTCGGACCAACCGGCCAGCCAGCAACCCATCCACACGAGACCGAGAACGGAGAGCGAGAGAACCGCTGCGCGCCAGCCGTAATGAACGGCGATGAAGGTCAGTACCGGCGCGAGGGCGATCTTTGCGACAGAGGCGGATCCGGCGAGCATTGCGCCGGGAAGGCCGCGCTTGGCCGGCGGGTGCCACGAGTACGCCGCGGTGTGCATCAGCGCCGAACTGGGGCCTTCGGCAAATCCGAGGAGCATGCGCGAGACGATCAACATCGCGAGGCTGGCGCCGAGAACGAGGGGGAGCATGACCACGGACCAGATTGCGGCCAGGATCAACAGCGCCCAACGCAGGGTCAGGTACTTGTTGAGCGGTCCGGCGAGGAATCCACCGATGCAGAACATCAGGAAGAAGAGCGAGCCGACCATGCCGATTTGCGAAGACTTCAGTCCGAGCTCACGAGCGAGGGGCTGAGCGATGATTCCGAGGACTGCCTTGTCCGCGTAGTTGACGATGTAGAGGAAAACGACGAGCCCGGTCATCGTCCACGCACGCTTGCGGGTACCGAAGACGGGAACTGCTGACGAATCTGGCGTTGCTGTTGCTTCGGGCTGGACGTCGTTACGCTGTGGCGCGATGGGGGTCACGTGGCGTCCCTTCGAGACTGGTGGGCGGATGCGATCGTGCTCGAAGCGCGGCCTCGAAGCGATCGATGGTGGTGTGTTTGCCGGCTGACTCATTCAACGTGTTCTGGATCACTTTGAGCAATGTCGCGTCGATGATCGGAACGATAGCGGTTGCCTATGTATCGCAGGTCAGGCCATATTGGTACGCCCTATCGGACGCATAGCCGATGAGTGTTGGATCGAATGCGGAACATTGAGGCAAGGTGAGATCAGGATCACCCTGTCCCCTTGACCGACTGGAGTTCATACATGCAGCGCACCGTGTTCAACGAGGATCACGAGGCATTCCGGGCAACCGTTCGCGATTTCATCGCGAAGGAAGTAACCCCGGTCCACGAGAAGTGGGAAGAGGACGGTCACCCGCCCCGTGACTTCTACCGACGACTCGGAGAGCTGGGCGTACTCGGAATTCAGGTGCCGGAAGAATACGGCGGAGGCGGCGAGAAGTCGCTCAAGTTCAACGTCGTCGTCGCCGAGGAAGTTGCTGCCGCCGGGGCGTCGTTCGGCTCGCAGTCGGTGCATACGAACCTGATCCTGCCCTACCTGCTCGAGTACGCGAACGAAGAACAGAAGAGCCGCTGGTTGCCGGGCTTCGCTTCCGGAGATCTGATGTTCGCGATTGCGATGACCGAACCGGGAACAGGATCGGATCTGGCGAACATCGCGACCACGGCCAAGCTGTCGGAGGACGGTACGCACTACGTGGTCAATGGTTCCAAGACGTTCATCACCGGTGGAGTACTTGCCGACCGCGTCCTGGTGGTGTGCCGTACCGCGCCCAGCACAGCGGAGAACCGGCGCACGGGGTTGTCGATTCTGGTGATCGATACGTCGTCGCCCGGATACTCGGTGGGGCGCAAGATCAACAAGATCGGGCTCAAGACCTCCGACACTGCGGAGCTTTCGTTTGTCGACGTCAAGGTGCCCGTCGAGGACCGACTCGGAGAAGAGGGCGACGGCTTCAGCTATCTGACCCACAACCTGGCTCAGGAGCGGTTGACCATCGCGTTCGGAGCGGCCGCCACTGCCAGTGCAGCGCTTCGCTTTGCCATCGACTACGTCAAGGACCGCAAGGTGTTCGGCAAGCCGGTCGCGGCCTTCCAGAACACCAAATTCGTTCTGGCCGAATGCGCTACCGAGGTTGATGCCATCCAGCTGGTGTCCGACAACGCACTCGAATGTCATGACCGCGGCACTCTGACGATTCCCGACGCAGCGAAGGCGAAACTGTTCTGCACCGAGGCGGCAGGTCGAGTGATCGACAAGTGCCTCCAATTGCACGGCGGGTACGGCTACATCACCGAGTATCCCATCGCGCGTCTTTACGCAGACACGCGTGTCACACGAATCTACGGTGGCACAAGTGAAGTCATGAAGACCATCATCGCGAAGGATCTTGGTCTCTGACGCACTCTCGACATGTTGTCGGCCTCGGAACAAGTGTTCCGAGGCCGAAAACATCTTCCGGGTAGGTCAGTTCGCCGGAACCCCGACCACGCCGTCCGCGATCAGCGTCGAGGCGTGATCGGCGTTGGTTCCGAGGATGTCGGCGAGCACCGCGATCGAATCGCCGCCGACCTCGGAGGCGGGTCCGGTACCCAGGTGTGCGCCGTCGAACGAGGCAGGATTGGCGGCAGCCAGGTAGCTTCCGATTCGAGGTTGATCGAGTGCGGAGAACATCGGGTTGTTCTCCAGTTCGCCAGATTTCACCACTTCCTCGAAACTGCGGTACCTCTCGAACAGAACCGACGATGTGTCCAGCGCTGCAGCGATCTCGGCGCCGCTGTGTTCCCGGAACCAATGTGAGAACAGAGCAGTGAGTACCTCTCGATGACGGTAGCGATCCGCTTCGGTGGAGAAGTCGGCTCCGAGCGCAGCTTCGACAGCGTCGACAGCCGCCGTGGTGCCGGTGACCGACGCAAGGTCGCGGAAATGGCGGGTAGTGAGTGCAACGATCATGAACCGTTCGTTGTCGCTGGAGACGAAATCGATTCCGTACGTGCCGTAGACGGCGTTTCCGCCGGACTCGCGACTGCGACCGTTCACTTGTACCTCGGTGAGGTAACCGAGGGTTCCCGCGGTGGCCAATGCGACGTCTTCGAGTGGGAGCGTGATCCGAGATCCATGTCCGGTCGAGTCACGTTGGCGCACTGCGGCAGTGATCGACAGGGCGGCGTAGAGCCCGCATGCGACGTCCCAGGCGGGCAGTGCGTGGTTGACAACTCCGGCGTAGTCGGCGGGGCCGGTGATCTGTGGAAATCCCAAGGCGGCGTTGACCGTGTAGTCGACTCCGGGGCTGCCGTCGCGGCGTCCGAGGATCTCGAGGGTGATGACGTCGCTACGCAACTGGGCCAGGGAGTCGTGGCTCATCCACTTACGGCCGCCGGCGTTGGTGACCAGGATTCCGCCGCCAGGTCCCGGCGCCGTGACCAGTTGGCGTATCAGTTCTTGGCCGCGTTCGGCGCGCATGTCCACTGACAGTGACCGTTTGCCTTTGTTGAGTCCGGTCCAGTAGATGCTCTCGCCCTTGTCTGTGACGGGCCAGCGATTGTAATCGGAGGCACCTCCGATCGGGTCGATCCGGATCACCTCGGCGCCGAGTTGGGAGAGCGTCAGTCCGCACAGCGGCGCGGCGACAAAGCTCGAGACCTCGACGATGCGAAGCCCGGACAGCGGGCCTGGGCTTTGAGTCATGTGTGGTCCTCCGTGATAGAAGAGTGTGTGCTCATGCCATCAACACGGTGAAACGCCAGTCGAGAACCGGAGTTTGTGTTGCAGAAGCATTGTGGGAGAACACGAGCGAACGCAGTTGCACTGCGGTTCCGTGTTCGAGGGGCGACGAGTTTTCGACGTGCAGTTCGCTCGTGAGGGTATCGCCCTCGTGAACGGGTCCGGTGTGATCGCACGAGTGCCACCCGAGAACCGTCACCACGTTGGGCAGAGCGCGAGTCGCCTGGGCGAGTGCGATCCCGATGGTGTGGCCGCCGTAGACGAGGCGACCGTGGGCGCCGACGCGATCGTCGTGGTGCGTCGCTGCGATGTTCAAGCTCAGCCGGGCAAGTTCGGGTGCGCTGGAGACGACGTCGCCGCTGCTGTGGAAGACGGAGCCCACCAAATCGGAATCGAAGTGCCTGCCGGGTACCCGCTCTCGATACGTGTCGAGGTCCCAACCGTCAGGTGATACGTACGGAGCCGGTTCGGACGGACCGATCGCCCCGAGGTCGTCGGCGTGGCGAGTTCTCGCCTCGATCGGGTCGGGGCTCAGGGGGAGCATGGCGCAGCGGTAGAAGTCGAGGACCGTGTTGCCGTTCTGATCAGCAGACGTCATCCGTAGCGCGGCAAGTCCGGTGGCGCCGCGTCCCGGCTTGGCCGAGTTCTCGCGTAGACCGACAACCTCGGTGCGCGTATACAGGGTGTCGCCGAGTACCGGGAAACGGTGGAATCGCAGTCCACGGTAGAAGAGGTTCGCCTTGACGTGGTGTGTGACCACGGTTGACTGGCCGATGGCGATGTCGGTGACCAGTCCTGGATTTGCCACTGGTGCACCGGAACCCGTGACGCTCGACGACAAGTGTGCGTCGAGAGGCAAGCGCATGCGGTCACCGAGGATCGCCTGATGGGAGGCGGCGAGTCCACTGGTCAACGTCACCGCGGGGGCTTCGTCGAAGATCTGACCATGGGTGAGCTCGTCGAAGTACGGGCCTCCCACGTAGTGCTCGCTCATACGGTGACTCCTTCGGCTCGGGCAAGCGTACGACGCGCTGCCACGGCCACAGCTTCGTCGAGCATCTGGCCGTCGAGTTGGGCGGCACCCGAACCCAGGGTTTCGGCTTCTTCGAGTGCGGTCAGTACCCGTCGGGCGTCATTGACGGCGTCGTCCGAAGGAGTGAATGCGGTAGTGGCCGAGTCGATCTGCGCCGGGTGGATGACCCATTTGCCGTCGAACCCGAGAGCGCTGGTCCAGTGCGCGGCGCGGCGGAAAGCGTCGTCGTCGGTGATGCCGAGAAAGGGCCCGTCGATGGCTGCGACGCCGGCTGCGCGGCAGGCGATCAGGATTCTGTCCTGGACGGCAAGCCAGTGTTCAGGCAGTGCCGAGCGTGAACGGCCGAGCGCTGCACCGAGATCGGCGTATCCGATGATTGCGGCTTGGAGACGAGGAGTCGCGCGGGCGATGGAGTCGGCATTCTGGACGCCGAGCGGAGTTTCGATCAGGGCTTGCAGGGTGGTGTGGTGCCCACCGGCAGTGAAGAGGATGTGCTCGGCCTCGAGTAGTTCGTCGGCGGACTCGACCTTCGGGACGATCACGCTCGTCAGCGATTCTCCGAGGGCGCCGCAGGCGATCAGGTCGTCGCGGGCCCATGGTGTGGTCAGGCCGTTGATTCGGACCGAGATGGTGCGCGCCCTACCGAACTCGTGCACCAAGGTGCTCACGAGGGTTCGCGCCAGGTCCTTGTTCGCCGAAGTGACGGCATCTTCGAGGTCGAGAATCACCTCGTCTGCGTTCGAGAAGAGTGCTTTGCGTGCCTTGCGCTCGTCTGAACCCGGCGCGACCAGGGACGCGCGACGTCTGGTGGCGCGGTAGTGGTTCTCGTCCATAGTGTGTCGATTACCTCGATCTGGAAATCAAATGTACGGCCAGTTGTGAAGTGGATGAGCTGCCGTGAACGGCGTTGATGTGCACCGAACTGCCTCGATGCTGGCAGTTGCTGCGTATCGATGTCAAGGCGCGGTATTGACATTGCGCGAACAATATCGAAATATGGCCGTACAAACTTATTTCAAGTCGAGGCGGATTCATGCTCAAGCTCAACGACGAAGAGACATTCCTGATCGAAACCGTGCGCCGGTTCGTCGACCGAGAGGTCAAGCCCACGGTCCAGGAGGTGGAGCACGCGAACGAGTATCCCGAGAAGTGGATCGATCAGATGAAGCAGATCGGGATCTACGGGCTCGCGATTCCCGAGGAGTACGGCGGATCGCCGGTGTCCATGCCCTGTTATGCGCAGGTGACGCAAGAACTGTCGCGCGGATGGATGTCCCTGGCGGGAGCGATGGGCGGGCACACTGTGGTCGCCAAGCTCATCTCGCTGTTCGGTACCGAAGAACAGAAGGTGAAGTACCTGCCGCGAATGGCAACCGGCGAGATCCGGGCAACGATGGCCCTCACCGAGCCCGGCGGAGGTTCCGATCTGCAGGCCATGACAACCAACGCCAAGAGCGACGGCACAGATCTGGTCGTCAACGGAGCCAAGACATGGATCACCAATGCCCGCCGATCCGGCGTGATCGCCTTGCTGTGCAAGACCGATCCAAGCGCAAGCCCTCGTCATGCGGGCATCTCGATCGTTCTCGTCGAGCACGGCGAAGGGCTGACCGTCTCCCGCGACCTCCCGAAGCTCGGATACAAGGGCGTCGAGAGTTGTGAACTGTCCTTCGACAATTACCGCATCTCCGAGTCGGCCATTCTGGGCGGTACTCCCGGAAAGGGTTTCGGGCAGATGATGAAGGGGCTCGAGACCGGCCGTATCCAGGTGGCTTGCCGCGCACTGGGCGTCGCCACGGCCGCACTCGAAGATTCACTTGCGTATGCGCAGCAGCGCGAGAGCTTCGGCCAGCCGATCTGGAAGCACCAGTCGATCGGCAATTACCTCGCCGACATGGCAACGAAGCTGACGGCCGCACGGCAGCTGACGTGGCACGCGGCGCAGATGTACGACAGTGGGGAGCGGTGCGACATGGAGGCGGGCATGGCCAAGCTGTACGCCTCCGAGGTGGCGATGGAAATCGCTTTGTCCGCCGTCCGCATCCACGGCGGTTACGGCTATTCGACGGAGTACGACGTCGAGCGGTATTTCCGTGATGCACCACTGATGATCGTCGGGGAGGGAACCAACGAAATTCAGCGCAACGTGATCGTTTCGCAGCTGGTTGCCCGCGGCGGTCTGTGACGGACCGGTGAGCAAGTAGGATCATGTCGCTATGAGCGGTAAGGAAAGAGAGACGGAGCCGGCGTACCAACGCCTCTCTCGTGAGCTTCGTCAGCAGATCTCTGCCGGTACCTACCGCGACGGCATTCAACTGCCCACCGAATCCGAACTGGCGCAGCATCACGGCGTGAGTCGGCAGACGGTCCGCCGAGCCTTTCACGATCTGGTTGCCGAGGGCATCGTGTACCGAGTACCCGGGCGCGGAACGTTCGTGACCGAGAACAGCGGCCGCTATCTCCGTCATCTCGGATCCATCGAAGATCTCATGAACCTTTCGCGGGACACGACGATGGAAGTGGTGTCACCGCTGCACCGGCGCGTGGACATCGAGGCGGCCAGTCGGCTTCGGCTCGACACCGACGTCGTGTACACCGTGGTCTTCCGGCGGATACACGAGGGAGTTCCGTTCGTGCAGACGACGGCGCATCTGCCGGAGGCGATCGCGCGGCAGATCATCGACCTGCCCGCCATGGCGGCCGGTGCGGTGAGCGCCAATACGGTGATCGGCTTGCTGGAACCGCTGATCGACAGTCCGATTGTCGAAGCAGCACAATCGATCACGGTGTCCCCGGCCACGGCGGACGTTGCCAGGGACGTCGATTGCGAAATCGGCCACGCCATGTTGCGGGTGGACCGTTTGTACTCCAACGCGCAGGGCGTTGCCAACGAGTTGTCGGTGAGCTATTTCTTGCCGGAGCAGTACACGTATCGGGTCACGCTGCGCCGCGGCGCACATTGACGCTGCGCCGCGGCGCACATTAGCGCTGCACTTTTCTTTGCTGTTCAACACCTTTCAGGAGAGAACTATGCGAATTTTCAACGGAATCGACGAAGTAGAGACGGCTGTCGGTGAGCACTTGGGCTACAGCGCGTGGTTCCCGGTCACACAGGATCGGATCGACAAGTTCGCCGACGCCACCGAGGATCACCAGTGGATTCACGTGGATCCCGAGCGCGCAGCGCAGGGTCCGTACGGCGGCACCATCGCCCACGGCTATCTGACTCTTTCGTTATTGCCGGTGCTCGGCGCTCAGGTGATGCGTGTCGACGGAATCTCCATGACCGTGAACTACGGAAGCAACAAGGTGCGATTCCCCGAACCGGTCAAGGTCGGTTCTTCGGTGCGGGCAGGTGCGGAGATTCTTTCCTTCGAGCGCACCGCGAAGGGCGCGACGATAGTCGTGCGGTACACGATCGAAATCGAAGGAGCGGGTAAACCTGCGCTGGTAGCGGATACCGTGCGCCTGTTGGTCTCCTGAATCCTTTTCCATTCTTCCAGAACGAGATTCGAGGTCAGTTGTGAAACGAGCAGCATTGGTCGCGCCGGTCAGAACCGCGGTGGGCCGTTTCGGAGGGGCACTTCGTGACGTGCCTGCGGAAAGTCTGGCTGCCACCGTCGTCAAGGAGACCGTGCGTCGTAGCGGAATCGATCCGTCCCGCATCGACGACGTCGCGATGGGGCAGTCGTATGCCAATTCGGAGGCACCGTGCATCGGAAGGTGGGCGGCGCTCGAGGCCGGGTTGCCGATTTCGGTAGCCGGCTTCCAGACGGATCGCCGATGTGGAACGGGTCTGCAGGCCATCGTTACCGCGGCCATGATGGTCCAGACGGGTGCGGCCGACGTGGTTCTCGCGGGTGGCGTCGAATCGATGAGCGGGATCGAGCACTACACCACCGGAGCGCGGTGGGGCACCAGATCCGGTGGGCTGCAACTGTTCGACCGCCTCGATCGTGGCCGCGAGCGCTCGCAACCCGAGTGGCGTTTCGGCCGGATCAGCGGAATGATCGAAACGGCGGAGAACGTCGCGACACGCTGCGGGATCACGCGGGAAGAGTCGGACACCTTCGCTGTCGACAGCCACCGAAAGGCAACACTGGCAAGAGAATCCGGCCGCTTCGATGCCGAAATCGTCGCCGTCGAACTGACGGATCGAAAAGGGAACGTCACACAGTTTCGTGCTGACGAGGGGATCCGTCCGGATACCTCACTCGAAACCCTGGCACGGCTGCGTGCGGTGACCGAGGGAGGCGTCGTGACCGCCGGTAACGCCAGCCAGCAGAACGACGCTGCGGCAGCGATGTTGGTTGTCGCCGAGGATCGTCTGGACGAGCTGGGGCTGGAACCCATCGGGTTCCTCGACAGTTGGGCCGCGGCCGGTTGTGAACCGGCGCTGATGGGCCTCGGGCCGGTTGCCGCCGTCTCGAAACTGTTTGCTCGCACCGGGGCACGCTTTGCCGATTTCGATCTGGTCGAGCTGAACGAGGCGTTTGCGTGCCAGGTTCTCGGCGTCGTGAAGGAATGGGGATTCGAGGACCTCGATCGCCTGAACGTCAACGGTTCCGGCATCTCGCTCGGGCACCCCGTGGGAGCGACGGGTGCGCGTATGGCAACAACCGCGCTTCACGAACTCGGCCGACGCGGCGGCGGAAAAGCGCTGTTGACCATGTGTATCGGCGGTGGCCAGGGTATGGCGGCCGTGGTGGAGTCTGCCTGACGAGGTTCGCTTCTGGGTACACTTGCGGCGGGGGATCGGAAGTTCTACGGAGGCAGTCGGTTGACGAATGCAGGCGCAGCAGACACCAGTGGCGCGCTGAGCGTCGAGGATGTTCGTCGCGCCAGGGCCGCACTCGAGGGTTTGGACGTCACCAGTTGGTCCGGTCGCTTCGAGCTTCTCTCCGACACCAATCGTCTGCGTCTGTTGCTCTGCCTTCATCACGCACCGGGTATCTGCGTCACGGATTTGTCCGTGGCGCTGGGGATGAGCGGCACAGCCGTCTCACATGCGCTGCGGCTACTGCGTAGCCAGGGGTGGGTGAGCGCGACCCGCGACGGCCGATCGATGCGATACCAACTGGCGGACGACACCGTTCACCAGCTGCTGCATTCGATCGGCGCCACACATTTTCACGACGAGACACCCACCCCCGGGCACACGCACAGCTGAGCGCTACTCAAGGAGTCGCGAAGAACTTCTCGACGGCCGGCGCAGCGTTCGGGTTTCCGTTGGTGATTCCTGCGCCGACTCCGGCAACCGTGCCGATGACTCCACCGACGATGCAGCCGGCGATGAAGTTCGGGAAGATCGACAGGCAGCCGATTCCGACGCCGAGGTTGGCTCCGATCAGGGTCGATTGCAGACCACCGTTGTTCCAGCCGATATTGACCTCGTTGGCCATCGTGTCGAACGCGGCCTGCTTCGGATCGTTACCGGGGAAGAGCATCAACGCCGCCTGGCTGTTCGACTCTGCGGTCGGTGTCAGTAGGGGTTGGGACGGATCGAAGCCCGCATTCGGGGGCGCTGCGACCGCGGTGCCGGCTCCGGCGCCGACTGCGGCGACGACGAGTACGGACATGGTGAGAGTTCGGGACAGTTTCATGGGGACGGCCAATCTGTCTGTGTGGAACCAGTCGTGAATGGTGGCGGTGCAGTTCGTTAACCAGAACTCCACCGTCTGGATCGATCGTGCGGACCTCCTCGGGCACAACGGGACCCGTCGTCTCCGCGCGACGGGCCGTGTTTGGTGGCTACCCGACTCCGAGTGCCCTGAAACCGCCTAGTCTCATTCGTTTTTCGACAACCGCGCACGCAATTCTTCGACCTCGGCAGTAAGCCGATCTACCTCGGCTTGCAGGGGTTGGCGTGCCAGAGCGAGGGATTCGTCCATGCGCTCCTTGTCGAAGCGTGGCGTGATGTTTCGACTGCAGTTCCAGTCGAACGCTTCGACGTCGATGACGATGGAACGCTGGGCTTTTGCCGTCATGGTGCCGCCGGGGACTTGCAAGAGCTGTTGCAGTAGTGCAGGGTCCTCGTCCGCTTCGATCACCTGCGCGCGCCCGTAGATCTTCAATCTCGTTCGCGTCGGGTAATCGATGACGAACAGCGAGATGCGATTGTTCTCTTCCAGATTGCCGAGCGTCACGAATTGCTGATTGCCGGGGAGATCGGCGAATCCGATTCGATTCGGGCCCAACACATGCAGGAATCCGCGCGGGCCGCCGCGATGTTGGACGTACGGCCAACCGTCGGGCGTCACCGTGGACATGAAGAAGGAATCCACGGATTTCACGAATCCCTGCGCGCGGAAATCGAATTCCATCGGGCCCTCGTCGGGCTGATCGAGTTTCGAACCGTACACGGTGAAACTTCCGGTCGACCGCTGACGCTCCACCGCAGCGGGGGAGAAGGCGATGTGTGCGTATCGGGTCGACATTTTCCAACTCCTGATGCTCAGTGCCAACGGTGGTCGGCAACGGCAGTTCGCGGACCGAACTTGGGTTTGACGGCTTGCCCGCTGACCTGCAGAAGCCTCACGGCGCGGTATCGATGCGGTTGAAGGGGAGCGAGGTACTGCACCATCTGGGCGTCGTCGATCGGTTCACCCAGCAGTGACCACCCGACGACGGCAGAAAGGTGGTAGTCGCCGACCGAGAGTGCATCGGAATCGCCGAATGCACGCTGAGCCACTTCGGCGGCAGTCCAGATCCCGACGCCGGGTACCGCTCGCAACCGTTTGGTCGCCTCGGTCCTGGGGAACGTGGATGCCTGCTCGAGGCGGTCGGCGACGCGAGCGCACTGAACGATCGTCTTGGACCTCGCGGGATCGACGTTCGCGCGATGGAATTCCCATGACGGCATTCGACGCCATTGGTCCGCGGTGAGTGGAACCCGCATTCCGTCGGGCGCGGGGCCGGGTGGGCGCTCCCCGAACTTGGTCAGCAGGCGGCGCCACGCGGCGAATGCGTCGATGCCGTGGACTCGTTGCTCGAGGATCGCGGGAACGAGAGCTTCCATGACGCGGCCGGTGCGGCCGATGCGCAGATGAGGGAAGCGTCGATGAGCTTCGGCGAGCTTGGGATGTTCGGGGGCAAAATCTTCGGCTTCGTCGTCGAGACCGAGCAGCGCTTCGGCGCCGTTCAGGAATTCCGTGGCGCCGGGACCCCAGGCCTGTACCCGGACCGTATGGCGATCCGACTGGGTGATGCGGTAGGTCACAGGACCCGAAAGTTGGCGGGAAACTCGCCAGATCGCTCCGTCGGCTGACCGTCGATGTGCGGGGTCGCCGGGTCCGCGCTGATGCGGGCTGAGCGTCAGCGCGGCATCGAGCGGTCGCTGAGAAGTCACCGTGACTTCGTCGACCGGAGATAGCGGCGTCATCGAGGTCAGCGTATCGCCACCGTCCATCCTCCGTTAAGGCGTGTGTCGGTGGCGCAACGTATTGTCCGAGCCATGATCATCGTGAGCACCGACGGATCCTGTCTGCGAAACCCCGGTGGGGCTATCGGCTGGGCGTGGGTCAATCACGAGGGTCCGAGCATGTCCGGCGGAGAAGCGTCCGGCACCAACCAGATTGCAGAGTTGCGTGCTCTGTTCGAGGCCGTCGTCGCCCATCCCGGTGCTGATCCTCTACTCATCGAATCCGACTCGCAGTACGCCATCAAGTGCGCTTCCGAATGGTTGCCCAGTTGGAAGCGCAAGGGCTGGAAGACCGCGAGCGGCGGGGCGGTCAAGAACCTCGAACTGGTGCAGAGTATCGATCGAGCCATCACCGATCGAGTCGGTCCGGTGCGCTTTCGCTGGGTGCGCGGGCACGTCGGCAACCACTACAACGAAATGGCAGACAAGCTGGCCGGCGAAGCCGCACGCGCCATCGTCTCGGGGGACATCGCATCGGTCCCGCTTGCTGCCCCGGTGAAGAAGGAACCGACCGCCGTGAACTCTCCTTACAAGGAGAAGTCCACGACGGTCGAAGAACCGGCAGATCTGTTCACACTTTTCTGAGCGGTTCAGAATCCGTCGGCAACCTGAACCAGCGCCCGGCCGGTGTACTTGCCTTCGCGTACCTGATCGATCACCGAGACGACGTCGCGGACGGCAACGAGGTTCGTGATCTCCTTCAGATGACGTGGGGCCAAGTCGGAGCCCAGCCGGGTCCACAGCGCGCGACGGGGTTCGATCGGCATCAATACCGAGTCCATGCCCAGCAGTGAGACTCCGCGGAGAATGAACGGCAGCACGGTCGTAGGCAGCGCGGCGCCGCCGGTCAATCCGCTGGCAGCGACAACACCGCCGTAGTTGATCGTGCTCAGAACGTGAGCGAGGGTCTTTCCACCGACGCAGTCGACGGCCGCCGCCCACTGAGATTTTCCGAGCGGGCGAGGCTTGGCGTCGGGATCCTCGGGAAGCCGGCCGATCACCGAAGACGCACCGAGTGACGTCAGAAGGTCTGCCGCGCCGGGCTTGCCGCTGGAGGCGATCACGTCGAAGCCCGCGCTTGCCAGAAGGTCGACGCTGACGGTGCCGACTCCGCCGCTCGCACCCGTCACCAGGACGGGACCGTCGGCTGGCTTCACTCCGCTGGCCAGAATGGCTTGGACGCTCATGGCTGCGGTGAATCCTGCCGTGCCGATCGCGGCAGCGTCGGCGGTGGAAATGCCGTCGAGCTTCACGACCCACTCGGCAGGCAAACGGGCGATCTCGGCGTAGCCGCCGTTGCGGGCGGTCCCGATCTCGTAGCCATGTGCGACGACCTTGTCTCCCGGGGCGAATGCGTCGGACTCGGAGGCGATGACCTCGCCGGCGACGTCGATGCCGGGGACGATCGGGTACTCGCGAACCACCCCGCCTTTCGGCGTGACCGCGAGCGCGTCCTTGTAGTTGACGCTCGAGTACTCGACGCGAATGGTGACCTCACCTGCCGGGAGGAAGGATTCGTCGACGGTTTCGGGGGCGAAGTCGATGGTGCCGTCGCTGTCGCGGGCGACCCAGGCGTTGAAAGTAGTCATGGGTCGAACATAAAGGCCTTCGGCCCTGTGCGCCTTTTTGGTAGTGCGAACTACCGGAAAGGCGCACAGGGGCGGAGCCCCTAGATCAAGCTGCCCTCATGCACCGCTCGATCGAACGCCGGTAGCGGGCCACCGGCGCGCAGGGTAGTTGCCAATGCAGGATCGGCGAGATGGAGACGGCCGATCGCGATCAGATCGAACTCTCCGCTGCCGATGCGCTCCTCGAGCTGTGGGATGTTGTCGACTACAGGTGCGACGCCTTCGATGCGGCTGTCCCGCAGCGACTTTCCGATACCGACGCTGCCGACGGCCATCGTGACGGCGCCGGTCAGCTTCTTCGCCCAACCCGCCAACGAGAGATCGCTGCCTTCGAAGGCCGGCACGTCGAAACGCCTGATGCTGGCGTCGAGAACGTCGACTCCGGCGTCGACCAGCGCGCCCAGGATGACGCCCAACTCTTCGGGGGTTTCGGCGATCTTCGCGGTGAAATCTTGCTGCTTGTGCTGTGAGAAACGGTAGATGATCGGCAGATCCGGTCCGATGGCCGCGCGGATCGCGGCGACGACGGCGGCCGGGAACCTGGTACGACGCTCCAGGTCGCCTCCCCACGCGTCGTCGCGCTGGTTGGTGCCCTCCCAGAAGAAGGAATCGAGGAGGTAGCCGTGACCGCCGTGGATCGCGATGCCGTCGAAGCCGAGTTCGACGGCGTGCTTCGCGCTACGGACGTACGCGTCGATGACGTCCTGGATGTCCTGCTCGGTCATCGCTTCGGTGCTCGCCTGTGCGCGTTCGACGTAGGCAGCGGAGTACGAGGTGACGCCGAGCGGGCCCCATTCGCCAGAGGGGCGCATCGGCTTGAGTGAGGGGTCCATCTGCGTCATCGCGCCCCACAGAGGTCCGACGTGCCAGAGTTGAGGCACGATCTTGCCGCCCGCAGCGTGCACGTCGTCGACTACCTTCCGCCATCCGGCCTGAGCAGCGGGAGTGTGGAGGTTGGGGACGTTGGCGTGGTCGACAGCAGTCTCGTGATCGATCGCGACGCCTTCGGTGACGATCAGTCCGGTGCCGCCCTCAGCTCGTCGGCGGTAGTAGTCGGCAACGTCGCGGCCGGGCACGCCCTCGATGGAGTACGTGCGCGTCATCGGCGACATGACTATGCGGTTGGACAGTTCGAGCGAACGGATGCGGAGCGGTTGGAACAGCGGGTTGGTCACTTCGTCACAGCGCTTTCATGAATCGGAAGAATCCGGGGTCCTGGTCGACACGGAGCCGGGTGAGGGTTCGGTAGCTGATCAGCCACTTGCCGTCTTCTTTGCGGTATTTCTCGTGGTAGTGGCCGTAGCCGTGTAGGTGCAGTTCTTTCTCGCCGTCGTTCCACCACAGCATGTCCTCCATCGCCCAGATGCCGGTTGCGGTGGTGGGCGAGGTCAGCACGATTTCGGGAGTGTGTGCGTGGTGCGCCGTGGTGAGGGGGATGTCGCCGTCGAGCATGTTCCGAATTGCCGCGGTGAGTTTGTCGATGCCCACTACCTGGTTCGAGGTGTCACCGGTCTTGGGTTGCTTGTCTGTCGGGAGTCCGCCCCACGTCTCGCTGACGACGTCTGCGGTGTGCAGGGTTGGGTAGACGTGCCACTGCTTGGTGTCCATGCAGCGTAGGCGCGCGGCGAACACACGCTTGATTTCCTCGATTGCGAGCAGTTCCTCGACGGCACTGATCGACCCCACTTCGGACTTGGCCTGAGACATTCAACCTCCAACGGTGATCGGCAAGATGGGTTCACATTCGGGTGCTCCGGGCGGGCCGTCAACGACCTGTCCCGGTGAGCGCGACGGCACTCGGTATGGTCGAGCGAACGAAAGGGGTGTCAGACGTGTGTACCGAAGAGGTCCCATCGACCGGACCGGAGGAGATCGCCGAGGTTCGGGCTTTTTGGCGCGAGTTGGGTGTTCCTGGCGTGATCGACGTCCACACCCATTTCATGCCGAAGAGCGTCATGGACAAGGTGTGGGGTTACTTCGATTCGGCGGGACCGATGATCGGTCGTCCTTGGCCCATCGCCTACCGACTTGCCGAGGAGGAGCGGGTACACCGTCTCCGCGAGTTCGGTGTCCGGGCTTTCACGTCGATGATCTACCCGCACAAGCACGCGATGGCCGAGTGGCTCAATCAGTGGGCCATCGAATTTGCCGCGCAAACGCCCGATTGCCTGCACACGGCCACGTTCTATCCCGAGGAGTCGGCGGCGTCGTACGTCGGCAAGGCATTGGAGTCGGGCGCGCGAATCTTCAAGTCCCACATCCAGGTCGGAAACTACGATCCGAACGACCCTCTGCTCGACAAGGTCTGGGGGCAACTCGAGGACTCCGAGACGCCCATCGTGATTCACTGTGGATCGGGACCGGCGCCGGGGGAGTACACGGGACCTGATCGCATTTCTTCGCTGCTCGCACGGTACCCGCGCCTGTCGTTGATCGTCGCCCACATGGGGATGCCCGAGTACAGCGAATTCCTCGATCTGGCAGAGGCTTACGGCAACGTCCGCCTGGATACGACCATGGCGTTCACCGACTTCACGGAAGAGCAGTGTGCCTTCCCGAAGGTAGACGTATCACGGCTCGTCGACATGCAGGACCGGATTCTGTTCGGTAGCGACTTCCCGAACATTCCGTACCCGTATCTCACAGCCTTGCAAGCGGTTAGGCGCTTCGATCTCGGAGACGAATGGCTGCGAGCCGTCGTGCACGACAACGCCGCCAAGCTCTTCTCGGTGTGCTGAGCTCACCGAGAAGAACTTCGACTCAGCGCAGTTTGATGCTGCCGCCGTCGGCCATCAACGTCTGACCCGTCATGTACTTGGAATCGTCGCTCGCCAGGAACACCACGACGGGAGCGATGTCGGTTTCGGGATCACCGATGCGTCCGAGAGGCACCTTGGCAACCGATGCGGCTGCGCGCTCAGGGAAGGCTTCCTGCCACTTGACGACGCCTTCGGTGGCGGCGAACGGGCAGACCACGTTGACCCGAATGCCTTCCGGCGCCCACTCGTTGGCGACGACGCGCGTCAGGCCTCGCACAGCTTCCTTGGCCGCAGCGTAGGACGTCTGGGTCGGCATTCCGTCCAAACCTGAACCCGACGCGAAGTTGACGACGGAACCCTTGGTCTTCGCGAGTTCGTCGTGGCACGCCTGCATGAGGTGGACAACGGGGTAGAAACCGGTGTTGAAGGACAGGTCGAACATGTTCTGCGTGGTTTCGAGCAACGGAGCCTGACGGGACGCGTGAGCGTTGTTCACCAGGATGTCGAGCTTGCCGAAAGCCTCGAGCGCGGCGTCACGGATCTGCTCGGCCGAACCGGCGGCAGCAAGGTCGACGTTCAGGAACTTGCCGGAGCCGGCCAGTTCTTGTTCGAGGGCCTGGCCCTGCTCGTCGTTGATGTCGACGAACAGGACCTTCGCGCCTTCACGGGCGAAGACTCGGGTGACAGCGCGACCGATTCCACCGGCGCCGCCGGTGACGATCGCTACCTTGCCGTTCAACCTCATGAAACGCTCCTCTTCGTAAGTGCTGCTCAAACTGTTGCGGTCTCGTCGACTGCAAGTGCGATCTTTTCGAGGCCGGCGATGCTGTAGGCGGCGTAGGTCTCGTACGGCCCACGGCCGGAGAAGTAAGACGAGAGCTGGCCACCGAGTTCTTCGACGGTGAACGCGGATCCGGCTGCGTCGAAACGGTTCTCGACCTTGGGTGCTTCCATCAACGCCACCATCTTGCCGTAGACGACGAAGACCTGTCCGTTGATCTCGTCGGAATCCGGGGATGCGAGGTAGCTGACCAGGGTCGCGACGCGCTCGGGTGCAAGCGGATCGAGGCCGACGACGCCGGTGTTGTTCTCGCCGAAGGCTTCTGCCGTCATGGCGGTGCGGGCACGGGGGCAGATCGCGTTGGTGCGGACGCCGTAGCGGGAGAGACCTGCTGCGCTCGAGAGCGTCAGAGCGGTGATGCCGGCCTTGGCTGCCGAGTAGTTGGGCTGTCCGGCGCTGCCGAAGAGGAAGGCCTCGGAAGAGGTGTTGATGATGCGGCCGTAGACCGGTGCGTCGGCTGCCTTGCTGGCTGCGCGCCAGTGGACTGCGGCTGCGTGCGAGGTGGCGGCGTGGCCCTTGAGGTGCACACGGATGACGTCGTCCCAATCGGATTCGGTCAGGTTGAAGATCATCTTGTCGCGCAGGATGCCTGCATTGTTGACGAGGATGTCGAAGGATCCGAAGTTCTTGACAGCCTCTTCGATGATGCGCCCGCCGAGCGACCAGTCGGAGACGTCCCCGGTGATGGCGAGTGCCTGTCCACCTGCGGCCTTGATCTCGTCGACCACGTCGTTGGCCGCTGCACCCATGTCGTTGACGATGACGGCTGCACCGGCAGCCGCGAGTCCGAGTGCTTCGGCGCGACCCAGGCCGGCGCCGGCGCCGGTGACGGCGGCAACTTTGCCTTCCAAGCTCAGTGATTGCGTCATGTCGTGCTCCTTCGATCCGGGCGGTCGGGTACGTCTTGCAGAATTAGTATTCATTCTAATTTGAAGTCGAGAATTCGGTAGTTCGTTCCGAAAAAATCATTCGAGCGAAATCAGAATTAGTTCTAGTTTTGAACAGAAGTTTGGCCGACTGAGGAGGAGTCTCACTCAGCGGGAGCGGTGATCTGGGTCACGAGCGCTGCATGCCACCTTGGGGCGACGCGGCGATCCCACCGCGTACGCGTTTGCGTCACCACCGATCCGCTCAGTTCTCGGCCGCATTCGTCGGCTCCAGGGTCGGATAGTTCCCACCGAAAACGCAGTACGGTCGGCCCCGAATTCACCGGGCCGGACATCAAGGAAGGCACCAGCAGTGTCACTGAATTTGGCAGATCTGTACGAGGGCATCTCGGATCTGATTCCGGACCGCACGGCGCTCGTGTGCGATGGTCGTCGTCGCACCTACGTCGAGCTGGACGAGGGCTCGAATCGCATCGCCCGCCACCTGGCGAGCGTCGGTGTCGGGCCCGGCGATCACGTTGCTCTGCACATGCGCAACAGCATCGAGTTCGTCGAGAGTTTGCTCGGCTGCCTCAAGATTCGTGCGGTCCCGATCAACGTCAACTATCGCTACGTCGACGCCGAACTGACCTATCTGTACAACGATTCGCAGTCGGTGGCACTGATCGTGGACGAGGAGTTCGTTTCCGTCGTGGAGACGGTTCTCCCGGCCGCGCCCGGCATCAAACACGTCGTTGTCGTCGGCAAGTCCGTGGTCCGCGATATCGAAGGTGTCGACGTCGTTGGATACGCCGACGCTGCCGCGGAGCAGCCCGCTACTCGTGACTTCGCGCCCCGCAGCAACGACGACCTCTTCGTCATCTACACCGGCGGCACGACGGGGATGCCCAAGGGTGTCATGTGGCGTCATGAAGACTTCTACTTCGCGGCGCTCACCGGCGGAAATCCGTTCGGTCCGCCGCACACGACCGCTGAGGCTCTGTTCGCCGCGGTGCCGAACGTCCCCGCGATGAACATGCTCAGTACCGCACCCCTGATGCACGGTGCGGCGTCGTACTCGCTGTTCACCGGATTCTTCATGGGCGCCAACGCAATTCTCATGGCGCGGTTCAACGCGAAGACGACGCTGCAGCTCGCCGGAAGTGAGAAGGCAATCTCCATCACCGTCGTCGGAGACGCGATGGCACGTCCGCTCGCAGACGAATTGGCAGCAAACGCAGCAGATTACGACCTCAGCACGGTCGGAATGGTCTCGTCGGGTGGAGCCTTGTTCTCGCTCTCACTGCGGGAGCAGCTCAAGTCGATGCTTCCGAACCTGGTGATCCGCGACGGATTCGGCTCCTCGGAGTCGGGCGTCGACGGCAATCTGGAGATCGGCGAAGACGGCCTGATGCGCATCGCCGCTCGCGACGAGACCCGCGTCGTGGACGAAAGGATGCGGCCGCTGGAGCCGGGATCGCCCGAGACCGGCTACATCGCTCGCAGCGGTCACGTGCCGGTCGGCTACTTCAATGATCCGGTCAAGACCGCGGCTACGTTCCCGGTGATCGACGGGGTGCGGATGTCGGTGCTCGGCGACGTCGGGCGCGTGGAAGCCGACGGCTCGATCGTCCTGCTGGGGCGTGGTTCTCAGTGCATCAACACCGGCGGGGAGAAGGTGTATCCGGAAGAGGTCGAGCAGGCGCTCAAGAGTCACCCGGCGGTGCTCGACGCTTTGGTCGCGGGAATTCCGGATGCGAAGTTCGGTGAGCGCGTCGCTGCGGTCATCACGACCCGCGAAGGCTTCGACGTCCCGGACGCTGCCGAGATCGGTGAGCATTGCGCGTCGCAGGTCGCTCGGTACAAAGTGCCGCGCACCGTCATGAACGTTCCGTCGATCAGGCGTTCTCCCAGCGGAAAGGCCGACTATCGCTGGGCCAAGGCCACTCTCGCCGAGCAAGTCTCCTAGTCCGGCCGGAGCCGTCCAGCGCGTTTGTGAGGGACGCGTTGGGTGGCTCCGGTGCTCTAGCCTGTCACCGTCAGAACCAGCAGAGCGACGTTGAGTGCAACGATCAAGCCCGCCGCAATCCACGCCGCGACGGTCGTGAGCGGGGCATTGCGAGCGTCGCCCATGAGTTCGGGGTCCGAGGTCATTCGCACCAGTGGGATGATCGCGAAGGGGATGCACAGGCTCAAGACCACTTGGCTGAGTACGAGCGCCAGCGTCGGGTCGACGCCGAGTCCGAGCACGATCAGCGCCGGGACGAGCGTGACGATCCGGCGTGTGATCACCGGAATCCGAATGGCCAGAAGACCATGCATGATCTCGGCGCCGGCCGCGCATCCCACGGAGGTCGACGCGAGTCCGGAGGCGAGGAGGCCGATCGCGAACACCACGGCTACGCCCGGGCCGAGCGAATTCTCGATCGCGGCATGCGCACCGTCGATGGTGTCGGTGCCGGGTACTCCGCGCAGCGCCGAAGCGGCCAGCAGCAGCATGCCGATGTTCACGCCACCGGCGATGATCAACGCGACGACGACATCCCAACGGGTGACTTTGAGTAGTCGCTGCAACCGTGGGCCGGGTTTGATGTGGCCGTGGCGATCACGTGCCAATGCGGAGTGAAGGTAGATCGCGTGCGGCATGACCGTTGCTCCGAGCATGCTGGCGGCGAGCAGTACGGTCTCGGTTCCTTCGAAGCGGGGGACCAGTCCGGCGACGGCCTCGCTGCCGGAGACGTCGGTGAAGGCGAGCCCGGTCAGGAAGCCGATGGTGATGATGGCCAGCAATCCCATGACCACGAACTCGAAAGTGCGCTGTCCGCGCCGACTTTGGATCGTCAGGATCACCATCGACACGCATCCGGTGATCAGTCCGCCGAGGAAGAGCGGGATGTTGAAGAGCAGGTTGAGTGCGATGGCGCCGCCGATGACTTCGGCGACGTCGGTCGCGATCGCCATCATCTCGGCCTGGAGCCAGAAGGCGCGGCGGTTGTTCTTACGCAGGCGCTGACCCAGCATTTCGGGCAGGGATCTGCCGGAGACGAGACCGAGTTTCGCGGACAGATACTGCACGAGGACGGCCATCGCGTTGGCGAGTACGAGTACCCAGATGAGGAGGTAGCCGTACTTGGCGCCGGCGGTGAGGTTGGCGGCGACGTTGCCCGGATCGACGTACGCGATTGCCGCGACGAACGCCGGACCGAGCAGGGCGATGGATCTCCCCGTGGGTCGTCGGCGCGGAGTCGTCGGCTCTTGCGTACTGGTGCTCATCGGTCTCCTGGTCACACGTACTCGGACCTGTTGGTTCGAATAAGTGAACTATAGAGTTCGGGGAGCCGAACTTTCAACAGCTGTGCGCGGTTAGCGACCGCAGAGGGTCCCTAACCGCGCACAGGCCGGTTAGGCCGTCACGCCGGCAGCCAGGAGAGCGCGAGCCTCGGGTCGGCCGTCGAGGAGGGCGTTGGTACGCAGTTCGACCTTCCACTCGCCGTCCGTCTTGATCAGTTCCCAGCGGTTCGCGGTGATGCGGAGGACCTTGAATCCCGTCGGGTTCTCGGGGTCTTTGATGACCAACTGCGAATGGCAGGTCGCGACGGCCTTGTTGCCGTCGATGCGGATGTGGGCGGGTGTCATCATGTGAGCCGCGCCGTTCATGATCCAGTTCTGGTGTGAGGCGCTGTGAACCATCGCGCGCAGTTCGCCGCGGCCGTGCATCGCACCGGTATCGACGTCGTAGACGCCGTCCTCGAGCCACAGGTTCGCGACCTCGTCGGCTGATCCGCTGTCGACGGCAGGGCTGTATGTGGTCAGCAGTTCGGTGATCGCGAGCTTGTCCTCGAGCAATTCCACTCGGGCGAGCAGGGATTCGATCAGGGCGGTCGAGTCGGTCATCGGTACGTCCTTTGCATTGGATTGTCGGGGAATCAGGAAGTGGTGAAAGCGAAGCCCTCGGTGAGGGCGATTCGGTGAAGTTCTTCGAGTTGTTCGCAGTAGTGCTCGACGCTTCGAGCGCCGACCGAGCAACTGGCGATGGTCGCCCCGGCGTCACGGACGCGAGTCAAGGCGCGAAGGGTGGATTCGCGATTGCCGAGGGGATCGAGCGGCGCACCGGCGGGAAGCACCACGTCGAATCCGTCGGGGAGCGTCGTGGCGTCGAGCATTTCCTTCAGTTCGGAGAATCGCAGCCCGAACGGCACCCACCCGTCGCCGTGTGTGGTGGCCCGGCGCAGCGATCTCTTGGTCCGGCCGCCGATCCACAGCGGCACCCGTTTCTGGACGGCGTGGGGTTCGACGACAAATCCGGAGTAGTCGTAGAACTCGCCGTGATACTCCGGAGTCGGCGTCGACAGTGATGCCCGAAGTGCGGCCAAGGCATCGTCAGCGCGCGCTCCTCGGTCGGCAAATGGAGCATTTATGAGATCGAATTCTTGTTTCAGAGTCCCCACCCCGAGGCCGAGTATCAGGCGTCCATTGCTGACGCGATCAAGCGTTCCGTAACGCTTGGCGATCTCGAGGGGGTGGTGGTAGCCCAACACCAGCACCTGGGTCGCCAGCAGGATTCTTGATGTACGCGCGGCGAGAAAACCAAGGGTGGCGAGCGGATCCCAGTAGGTTCCGCCGCGCTCGGCGGCAATCTCCTCGGGGACCGCCACGTGTTCACTGCAGGTCAGATGATGGAAACCGAGTCGATCCGCCGTGGCGGCCACTGTGGCGATCTCGCCGATGTCAGCACTTGCCTCCCACTCCGAGCGCGTGCTCGGGTGCTGAATCAGGACCGGTGTGACGATTCCCAGGTGCATCGGGCGTTTATAGCGTCCCCACTCGCCCGGTGGCAGGTGAATTACCGCTGATCGGGATCGAAAAGATCGATTCACTTTCCAGAAACTGTGACCTGGGTTATAGTCGGTAGAATCAATTCCAGTTTTCGGGAGGCGTCCATGACCATTGTTGACATGAACGACACACTGTCCACCGTCCAGACTGCCGGTGGGCAACCCAAGAAGGATCTGCCGCCGTCGATGGTCGAGCGGATGACACTGATTCTCGACGCCTTCGACGGCCGCGCCGCGCGGCTGACGCTGGAAGAGGTCGCGTGCCGTACTCAGTTGCCGCGCTCCACGGTCCACCGCATTCTCGATCAGCTGGTCAAGCTGGACTGGGTCGATCACGCATCGTTCGGCTACTGCCTCGGGCGTCGCGCGCTCGGCCTCGGTGGTGGCGACGGCGGCCACAGCCAGATCCGCGAAGCCGCTGCACCGCTTCTGCACGAACTGCACCTGCAGACCGGCATGGTCGTTCACCTGTCGGTGCTCGACGGACGCGAGAGCGTCTATCTCGACAAGGTCGGCGGACGATTCGCCGCGGCGCTCCCGTCCCGCGTCGGCGGCAGAGTGCTCGCTCATTCGACGGCTGGTGGCAAGGCGATGCTGGCGTGGATCGACCCTGAGCGCGTCGACGCTCTGTTCGGGGCTTCTCTTCCCCGCTGTACCGAGAACACGATCACCGACGTCGCTGTGCTCCACCAGGAACTGAACCGCATCCGTCAGCGTCGGGGACTGGCCTTCGAACGCGGGGAGTCGGCGCGTGGAGTCGCTTGTGTGGCTTCGGCAATTCGCGGACACGAGGGTCCCGTCGGCAGCATCGCGTTGTGTGGTGACATGCGGACCGCTCAGCTCGAGCGAGTTGCTCCGCTGGTCGTCGACGCGGCTCGCGAGGTCTCGCGGACGCTGTACCCCGAACTGGGTGCTCCTCGCCGCGGCCGCAAAACGCCTCCCGTTCCGACCAATACGTTCTCGGCGGAGACGATGGATCGCCTGCTGGCAGCGTCGTCCGACCACTGGATCTGACGTATTTTGATCGACTTGTCTCGCTGATCGGGACGAGTCATAGCAGCTCAGCGGTACTGATGGCACGGTTCGGACCATGACGACTGAACTGAGCTACGAGGGAACTCTGAAGGAACTGCAGACCGATCTCGGTGTGCTCCGGTACCACGAAGCCGGCGACGGCCCGCCGCTCCTGCTGCTGCACGGATCGGGCCCCGGCGTCACCGGTTGGCGTAACTACCGCGGCGTTCTCGCGGACTTCGCGAAGCACTTCCACTGCTACGTTCTCGAGTTCCCCGGATTCGGCGTCAGCGATCCCGGCCCCGACCATCCGATGATGATGGCGCAGGCGTCGGTCGGGATGTTCCTCGACGGCCTCGGCCTCGGCCCGGTCCACATGATCGGTAACTCCATGGGCGGCATCGTCGCCACCAAGGTCGCGATCGACGAGCCGCACCGGGTGAGCAAGCTCGTCACCATCGGCGGCATGGGAAAGAACACCTTCTCGCCGGGCCCCGGTGAAGGCATCAAACTCCTCATGGAGTTCACCGACAACCCCACCCGCGAAGCTCTGGTCCGCTGGTTGCATTCGATGGTCTTCGACCGCGCCGTCGTCACCGAGCAGCTCATCGAAGAGCGTTGGGCCCTGGCCACCGAGCCGACGACGCTCGAGATCGCCCGTCGTATGTACAGCAGCAAGGCCATGGCCGCCATGGGCGCGGCTGCCGCTGCGTCGACCGCCGTGCCGTACTGGGCGCAGCTGAACAAGATCAAGGCGCCGACGCTGTTGACCTGGGGACGCGATGACCGCGTCAGCCCCGTGGACATGGCGATTCTGCCGATGCGCGACATCCCCAACGGCGAAGTTCACATCTTCCCCAACTGCGGACACTGGACGATGATCGAAGCTCGCGACGCCTGGGTCGCGTCCGTTCTGGCATTTCTGACGCGTCCAGAAGGCAAGTAAGGCCCGTGCGCCTTTTTGGTAGCTCCCACTACCAAAAAGGCGCACAGGGGTGCTCCCACTCACCGGGAAGCGTTTCTGCACTTCGGTGGGCTACCTGCCACCGTTTCACCAACAGATTTTCATTCTGCCCAGGCACTCGCCGGGTAGCGAAACCAGAAAGCCGGAAAAATCATGGGTCAGGTTCTGGACAACATCTCACAGTTCGCCGACGAGATCCGCGCCGACGGAGTCGAGGGCGACAAGCTGATGCGCTTGACGGACGGCAGCGCGAAGCGTTTGCGCGACTCCGGCGTCATCCGGATGTTCCAGCCGAAGGAGTTCGGTGGCCTCGAGGCGCATCCGCGTGAATTCGCCGAGACGGCAATGGCTATCGGTGCGATGGACGGTGCCACGGGCTGGGTCAGCGGCATCGTCGGTGTTCATCCGTGGGAGCTTGCGTTCTTCGACCGCAAGGCTCAGGAAGAGGTGTGGGGAACCGATCCCGATACGTGGATGGCGTCGCCGTATGCGCCGATGGGTGTGGCGAGGCCGGTCGAGGGTGGGTACATCCTCAACGGTCGTTGGTCGTTCTCGTCCGGCACCGATCACTGTGACTGGATCATGATCGGCGCGATGGTCGGTGACGAGTCCGGCAAGCCGTTGATGCCGCCGAAGCACCTGCACGTACTGCTGCCGCGCTCCGATTACGACATCGACCAGGACAGCTGGAATGTCGTGGGCCTGCGCGGAACCGGGTCGAAGGACCTGATCGTCAAGGACGCGTTCCTGCCCACCTACCGCACGATCGACGCCGGAAAGGTGTACGACGGGACGGCGTGGAAGGAAGCGGGTCGTACGGAGACGTTGTACAAGTTCCCGTTCTCGTGCATTTTCCCGTTGGGGATCACCTCGTCGTTGATCGGTATCGCCGAAGGTGCGTTGGCGTGCAACATGGCGGCGCAGCGTGAGCGTGTGACGGTCAGTGGTGTTCCGATCAAGGAAGATCCGTACGTGCTGTTCGCGATCGGTGAGGCTGCGGCCGAGATCGCTGCTTCTCGGGCTGCGATCTTGGAGACGGTGGATCGTTTCTGGGACATGACGGAGAAGGGGCAGGAAGTTTCGTTCGAGCTTCGTGCGATCGGTCGCCGTACGCAGACTGCTGCGGCGTGGCGGGCGGTGCGGGCGGTGGACGAGATCTTTGCTCGTTCCGGTGGTGGGGCTTTGCAGTTGGACACGCCGATGCAGCGGTTCTGGCGTGATGCGCATGCCGGTCTCGCGCACGCGATCCACGTACCTGGCTCCATTTTCCATGCGTCGACGCTCTCGCAGCTCGGCGGCGAACCGCAGGGTATCCACCGCTCGATGATCTAGTCCCACAAATACTTTCGAAGCAAGGACGGTTAGGCATGACTGAAATTCGGGGCCTGGGGTATCTCAGGATCCAAACGCAGGACGTGGCTCGCTGGCGCGAGCTCGTGGTCGACGGACTCGGCCTCGCGGTCGGTAGTGGCCCGGAAGCCGACGGCCTCTACTTGCGCCTGGACGAGCGTCGTGCGCGACTGATCGTCCTGCCCGGTGAGACGGACAAGGCTCTCGCAGTGGGCTGGGAAGTGCGAGATCAGTTCGCGCTCCAGCGTGTTCGTGAAGCAGTGGAGAAGGCCGGAGTCGAGGTCGAGGTTCTTTCCGAGGTCGACGCCAGCTACCGCGATGCCGAGCAGGTCATCGCATTCGACGATCCCAACGGTAACCGAGTCGAGGTCTTCTTCGGACCGGTACTCGACCACAGCCCGTTGGTCACCCCGCACGGCGGCCGTTTCGTCACCGGCGATCAGGGCCTCGGCCATGTGGTGCTTCCGGTTACGCGTTTCGACGAGGCATACACCTTCTACACCGAGGTGCTCGGATTCCTCCCGCGCGGTTCCATCCGTCTCGGCGGTATCGATGCGCCGCCGCCGGCTCGCCGCGTTCGCTTCATGGGTGTCAACCAGCGCCACCACAGCCTGGCGTTGTGCCCGGCGCCGCCGGTTGACGAGCCCGGTCTCGTGCACCTGATGATGGAAGCCGAGACTCTCGACGCCGTCGGTCAGGCTCTCGATCGTGTTGCCAAGCTCGGCTTCTCGATCTCCTCGACGTTGGGTCGCCACACGAACGACAAGATGGTGTCGTTCTACGTGCGCGCACCGGGTGGATGGGATCTGGAGTTCGGTTGCGAAGGCATGCTTGTCGACGAAGCCTTCTACACCGCTGAGGAAATCACGGCCGACAGCTACTGGGGCCATGACTGGTCCGAGAGTGAACCGCTGGCCGCGTTCACTCCCAAGAGCTAGCTCTTACGCAACGAAAAAGCTCGGTCCCAATGCATATCGGGGCCGAGCTTTTTCGTGCGATAGATCAGGAAGCTGCTGCGGCCAAACCGGTTTCGAGGTCGGCGAGAATGTCGTCGATCCCTTCGATGCCGACCGCAAGGCGGACGAGCCCCGGGGTGACGCCCGAAGCGAGCTGCTCCTCGGGGGTGAGCTGCGAGTGCGTCGTCGACGCGGGGTGGATGACGAGTGAGCGAACGTCACCGATGTTGGCGACGTGGCTGTGCAACGTCAGAGCGTTGACGAACTTCTTGCCTGCGTCGACTCCACCGGCGAGCTCGAACGCGACGATGGCGCCGGTTCCCTTGGGCGCCAGCTGCTTTCCGCGCTCGTGCCAGGGCGAGGATTCCAGTCCGGCGTACGCGACCGACGTGACCTCGGCGCGGCCCTCGAGGAATTCCGCGACCTTCTGGGCGTTGGACACGTGGCGCTCGATGCGCAGGCTCAGTGTCTCGATACCCTGCGAGATGAGGAAGGCGTTGAACGGTGCGATGGCCGAGCCGAGGTCGCGCAGAAGCTGAACGCGTGCCTTGAGGGCGTAGGCGGGTGCACCGAGATCGGCAAAGGTGACGCCGTGGTAGCTGGGGTCGGGGGTCGTGAAGTTGGTGTGGCGTCCCTGGGTCCAGTCGAAGGTGCCACCGTCGACGATGACGCCGGCGATCGCGGTGCCGTGTCCGCCAAGGTATTTGGTGGCGGAGTGGACGACGATGTCGGCGCCGTGCTTCAGCGGCTGAATGAGGTACGGAGTTGCGACCGTGTTGTCCACGATCAGCGGGATGCCGTGCTCATGGGCGACTGCGCTGATGCCGGGGATGTCGAACACGTCGTTCTTGGGGTTGGAGATGGTTTCGCCGTAGAACGCCTTGGTGTTCGGACGGATTGCCTCACGCCAGTGATCGAGGTTGTCCGGGTCCTCGACGAAGTCGACGGTGATACCGAGCTTGGGCAGCGTGTAGTGGAAGAGGTTGTACGTGCCGCCGTACAGGCGAGGGCTTGAGACGATGTGGTCCCCGGCCTCGGCGAGGTTGAGGATCGCGAAGGATTCGGCGGCCTGACCGGACGCAACCAGCAGAGCCGCGACTCCGCCTTCGAGGGCGGCGATGCGCTGCTCGACGGCGTCCTGCGTCGGGTTCATGATGCGGGTGTAGATGTTGCCCGGCTCGGCGAGGCCGAAGAGCGCCGCCGCATGGTCGGTGTTGTCGAAGACGTAGCTGGTGGTCTGGTAGATCGGAAGCGCCCGAGCGTTGGTAGCGCTGTCCGGGCCCTGTCCGGCGTGGACCTGCTTGGTTTCGAACGACCAATCGGCGGTCGGATCGGTATCGACGGGGGTGTTCTCGCTCATGAATTCATACTCCGTGGTGAAGGTGGGTTGGTGCGGGTCAGGCGGTTTCGACGACTGTATGCACTGGGACGGGATTGCGGGTGAGATCGAGTACGGGGCAGTGGGCGTCGACCGTTTCCTGCAGTTCCAGGTAGCGCTCGCGGGTTTCGGGGCCGGTCAGGGTGACGACCACGCGGACCTCGGAGAATCCCGGACGGACGGCGTCGTCGAAGCCGAAGAATCCACGAACGTCGAGGTCACCTTCGGCTCTGGCCGAGATGTCGTCGAGAGCGATACCGAGTTTGTCCGCCCAGACGCGGTAGGTGACCACCTGGCAGGAGAGCAGGGAAGCAAGGTAGTACTCGACAGGATTGGCTGCGGTGTTCTCGCCGCCGAGGGCCGGCGGCTCGTCGACCTCGACGCTGTACTTACCGAGAGAAATGGTGCTGGCAACGGCGTCGTGCGCCTGGGCGGAAGCCTTGAATACGACGTGCGCTTTGCTGGCGTCTTTGTCGATGGCGTCGGCGTTGGCTGCTACGACGGAACTCAGGTGTGAGATGGAGGCGGTGGTCATGACAGAAATGTCCCCTGATCTGGGTGTACATACGAGTATCGACGTGAGCGGCGCTCACGTCGTAGGTCCGATCAGTAGATCGGACACCCGGATGTACAGACATGCGCAAAGTCGACATGGCGCCGCCGCGTCAGCAGCGTGCCCGTCTCGTATGCGCCGATTCCCGTCACAGGAGAGACTGTAACCGGTTCATACCCTTTCCGACCAGACGTATAGGAAATCTGTCTCGGATTGTGGTCTGTCATGCGGGCGGCAGTCCGCTCCACCGGGGTGTCCGACGATTGGCGAAAGCGTCGAGTCCTTCGGCGATGTCCGGAGAGCGCAACACTGCGTCCTTGGCGTCGTCGGTGACCTTCCATCCGTCGGCGTCGGCGTCGGCGTAGAGAGCCTCGATGGCCTTCAGACTCAGACTCACGGAGGTGGGGGAGGACTCGCAGATCTCCGCTGCCATCACCAGTGCCTCGTCGAGTGCCTTACCAGGGGCAGTGACTGCATTGACGACGCCGAGGTCCTTTGCCCGTTCGGGATCGAGTGTGCGGCCGGTGATCAAGAGTTCGCGGGCGACGTTGATCGGAAGCGCGCGAGGCGCCCGAAAGAGTGCTCCGGACGTCGCAACCAGACCGCGTTTGGTTTCGGGAAGGCCGAATTGCGCTGTGGCGGAAGCGACGATCAGATCGCAGGCCAGTGCGATTTCGAAACCGCCACCAAGCGCGTAGCCCTCGACTGCAGCGATCAGGGGCTTGTTCCGCCGGCGCCGGATGACGCCGTACTCTCCGCCGCGAGGCATGCGGAGGTCGGCCCGCTCTCGGATATCGGTTCCGGCGCAAAAGATGTTGGGGGTTCCGGTGATGATGCCGACCCACAGATCAGGGTCGTCGTCGAGAATATTCAGCGCGGCTTCGATTCCCTCGGCAGTCTCACGGTTGATCGCGTTACGGCGTTCTTCGCGTTCGATCCTGACGATGAGAACGCGGTCATGGCGTTCGGTGGAAACAGTCGACATAATTGGACTGTAGTCCACCTATCGGAGGCGGAGGTGCGTCACCTGACGGGACGGACATTGGACACATTCCGGACTGTGGCGAAGACTGTGTTCTGAGGCGGAGAAGGGCAGGTCGACGTGATTTCCAAACGAGAACAGAACAAGCGCGATACCAACGACAGGTTGCTCTCGGCTGCTCGAATTCTGTTCTCGGCGCAGGGTTTCGCCAGCACGACCGTCGACGACATCGCCGAGCGAGCCGAGGTGTCGCGAGCCACCTTCTTCAATTACTTCCAGGGCAAGGACTCGGTTCTTGAGGCGCTGCACAGTGATCATCTCGATCAGCTTGCGGCACTGGTGGATCAGCTCATGGAATCGCCGATGCCGACTTCTGATCGGATCTCCCGGATTTTTCAGGACTTTGCGCAGCAAGCGATCATGCATCCGCGCTATCTGCGCATGGTGACTGCAGAACTCGAGCGCGACTTCGCCTCCTCCGGAGCGGGGGCGGCCCACGATCATCGGTTCCACGTGGAACTTCTCCGGATCGTCACTGCCGGTATCGAAGCCGGCGAAGTGAGATCGGACTACCCGCCGCTCTTTCTCGCACAGATGATCGGTGGTACGTACGGAGCGTTGGTCCGCTTCTGGCGGCAAGACGCCGATTACGACGTGGTCGGAGAATTCGATCGCGGAGCCAGGTACGTCGCGGAAGGCATCGCTGCTCGCTGATCAGGGAGTGGGCACTACCAGGGGCAGCATCTGCTGGACGCTCACCGAAAGATAGTTTGCGGCAGTCTGATCGCCGGACAGATGGCGCAGCAGGCTCTGCTGGAACAGGCCGTCGAAGATTGCGTACATCGCCGCCGAGGTGACCGATGCCTCTACGTCGAGAAGCTCGGCGTAGCGAGAAACAATGCGCCAGATCATGTTTTCGAGACTCTCGTCGATCGCGGCGACGTCGGCTCGGAACGACTCCTCGAACATCGACTGCGCGCGCAGGTCGTACCAGAGGCGGTGCATCGTGGGTTCTTCGATCATGGTCTCGGCGAGCAGTGCGCCGAAACCGGTTTTCAGTTCCTCCGGTGTCTTCGCGGTGGCGACGATGCCGTCGTAGCGGGTGACGCAGCGTGCCTTGTAGTGGCGCACGCAGTGGGTGATGAGATCGACCTTGTCGCTGAAGTAGTAGTGCAGGACGCCGTGGGAGAACTCCGAATTCTGGGCGATTTCGCGCAGGCTCGTGCGTGCGTAGCCCAATTCGGCCAGGGTTTGCAGTGCGGCCTCGGCGAGTTGATCACGTCGCTCGGAGAATTTGTCGACCTGGCGACGCGACACCTTGTCTGCGTTGGACCGCTTGGCGGAGTCGGACTGCTGGCCCGGTGAGCTAGGTGCAGCCTTTTTCCCTGCCTCACTAGGCTTCTCGACTGTCGTGGTCACGATGGCACGTCCTGTTCCCTGCGGTTTCCACAGCGGCACGATCACCGCGTCCGAATCAGTGTAACCCCTGGTCTTTGACGAGCGTGTAACAAAATCTTGACAGTCGTCAAGATTTCTCTTGACACTCGTCCAAAGTTGAATACTCTGTGACTCACACCACTTGGCAGCGTCGCTGTGAACGGTGGCATCGCGAGAGTCGTTTCAGTCATGGAGGCAGTCGAAAATGAGCGTGTTTGATCTCGAGGGACGAAAAGCACTGGTCACAGGTGGTGCCAAGGGGCTCGGAGCCGGAATGGCTGAGGCGTTGGCGAAGGCGGGGGCGTCAGTGATGATCGGCGACGTTCTCGAAGACGAGGGTCGTGCCACCGCAGAGGCTGTTGGTTCGGGCGGAGTCAAAACCGGCTTCGTAAAGCTGGACGTCACCGACGACGCCAACTGGGAAGAGGCAGTCGCCGCCACCGCGGAGACTCTCGGCGGCTTCGACATCCTCGTCAACAACGCAGGCATCGAGATTTCCTCGCTGGTGGTCGACCTCGATCCGAACGACATCCGCCGTATGTGTGAGGTCAACATCCTCGGAACAGCGCTCGGAACCAAACACGGACTGCGCAGCATGCGTCCGGGTGGCGTAGCCGGAACCGGCGGTTCCGTCATCAACATCTCTTCAGTGGCCGCAACCATTCCGTTTCCCGGGATCAGTGGATACTCCGCGACCAAGTCCGCGGTCGATCGCTTCACCAGAGTTGCCGCCGCCGAGTCGGGCAAGCTCGGCTACGGAGTCCGCGTCAACTGCATCTACCCGGGTCTTGTCGCCACGGAGATGGGTCTCGGACTCGCGGCGGACATGGAGAAGCTCGGTCTCTGGCCCAGCGCCGAAGCAGCAGTCGGAGACGTCATCGGCCTCACCCCGCTCGGCCGCCTCGGTGAAGTGAACGACATGGCTGACGCCGTTGTGTTCTTGTCCTCCGACGCCGCGCGATTCATCACCGGAATCGGCCTACCGGTCGACGGTGGCATGGGCATGTAACTCGCCCTTCATTCGTACGTACACCCTTCTCACGTCTTCGAAAGGTTCCACGAACATGTCCGAAAAGAAGCCCGTCATCGTTTACGGCGTCTCCGGGTACACCGGCCGTCTGGTGTGTGAATACCTGCGCGAGTTCAACATCCCGTTCATCGCAGCCGGCCGCGACGCCGCTCGCATCCAAGAGGTCCTCGACAAGATCCCCGGTTTGGACACCGTCGATCACGAAGTCGTCGAGGTCGAGCACACGGTCGAGGCTCTCACCGAATTGTTCACCGGTGCACAGGTTGTCAGCAACATGGTCGGGCCGTTCATCAAGCTCGGCGGGACCGTCGTCGAGGCCGCGTTGAATGCCGGTTGCCACTACATGGACACAACCGGTGAGCAGGACTGGGTACTCGACGTCCAGGAGAAGTTCAGCGACAAGTACCAGGAGAAGGGCCTGCTCCTCTCGCCCGGTATCGCGCAGATGTACACCACCGGTGAGATCGCGGCCAATATCGCACTGGAAACACCGGGCCTCGATACGCTCGACATCCTCGTGCTGTGGAAGGGATTTCCCACCTACGCGTCCACTCAGACGATCTTCACCATCCTCAAGGCAAACTGGTACTACCTCGAGCAGAACAAGTACGTGCAGTGGGCGCCCGGCCAGACTTTCGACGTCGTCGTTCCGGGCCAGCACGAAACTGCGCTTGCATTGCCGTGGGGCGGAACATGCCACCCGGTGTGGTTCAAGAACGATCCGCGAGTTTCCAACGTCAAGGCTGCGGGCGGAGTGTTCGACCGCACCGTGATGGAAGGCGTTGTCGCGACGCAGAAGATCGTGGAGGAGCAGATCAAGACCCTGCCCGCCGACGAGCAGGAAGCCGCCTTGGCCGAGATCGCCGGATCGGTTCAGGCCGGTATGCCCCCTCGTGAAAATCCGCGCATCAACACCTCACTCGACTCCGTCTACGCGTCGGGCCCGCTGGGTCGCTCGCACGTCGTGATCCACGGAAACTGTAACTACAAGCAGACGGGCCTCCTGCACGCCTATGCAGCGCATTCTCTGCTCCAGCAGGCGCCGAAGCGGACCGGGCTTGCCTCGGCTTGCCAGGCGTTCGGCCATCGCGAACTGCTCGGCGCGCTACGTAGTTTCGGGCTGGCTCTGGAGCCGGAAGTAACCATCAACGCCTAACTCGTCGCCCTCGTCATCATGTTCACGGCTCCCGGCGTGTAGCGCGCCGGGAGCCCCGCCCTGGAGGCTCCCCATGCGTTTGACCGACTATCTCGACAAGGGAGCCTCTCTTGGTTCCACCGCACCGTGTTTGACGATGGGGGAGCGCACTCTCTCCTACGGCGAGGTGCAACAGTTCAGCCGACGCTTCGCAGCTTCGCTCGCGGCTTCGGGCATCGCGCCGGGCGAAAAGGTCGCGATTCTGTCCGGCAACGACCCGATCTCGTTCTCCTGCGTATTCGGTATCAGTAAGGCTGGTGCAGTCTGGTGCCCGATCAACCCTCGCAACGAAGCTGCGGAAAACCGAGACCTGTTGGATTTGTTCGATTGTCGCGCTCTGTTCTTCCAGAAGTCCTATGCGCCGCTAGTCGACCAGATCAAGGATGCGCTTCCCCAGTTGGTGACGCTCGTCTGCATCGACGGCGAATCGGAATCGGCACAATCTCTCGAAAGCTGGCTCGGGGAAGACGAACTCGACGTCGCTGCGCCCGACGACGTCACCATGCTGGTCGGCACCGGTGGTACAACTGGACGGCCAAAGGGAGTGATGTTGACCGGGCACAACATCGAGACGATGACCGCAATCACTTTGATGAGTTATCCGTTCGAGGGGTGCCCGGTGTATCTGGCGCTGGCACCGTTGACTCACGCCGCCGGTGTTCTGTGCTTCCCGATCATGGCCCTCGGCGGCGAAGTGGTGATCATGCCGAAGCCCGATCTCGGGTACTTCCTCGCGAACGTTCAGAAGCACAAGGTGACTCACACCTTCCTGCCGCCGACGCTCATCTACATGCTGCTCGAGCACGAGGCCCTGTCGGCCACGGATCTCAGCTCGCTGCAATGCTTCTGGTACGGAGCGGCGCCGATCTCCCCGACCAGACTCGCGGAGGCGATCGACAAGATCGGCCCGGTCATGGCTCAGCTGTTCGGGCAGAGTGAAGCCCCCATGATGATCTCGACGATGTCACCGAAGGAGCACTTCGGCTCGGACGGCACTGTCGCAACGTCACGACTTTCGTCGGCGGGTCGACCGTCGCCGCTGGTGACCGTGGGAATCATGGATGACAAAGGCGCGCTGCTCGGACATGGCGAGCGTGGTGAGGTGGTGATTCGCAGTTCGTTGGTGATGGCGGGTTATTACAAGAACCCCGACGCAACCGCGGAAGCGTCAGCCCACGGCTGGCATCACACCGGCGATATCGGGTACCTGGACGAGGACAATTTCCTGTTCATCGTCGACCGTGCGAAGGACATGATCATCACCGGCGGTTTCAACGTCTATTCGGTCGAGGTGGAGCAGGCACTCATGGCGTATCCGGGGATTCAGGACTGCGGAGTGATCGGGTTGCCGGACGACAAGTGGGGCGAACGCGTTGTGGCAGTGGTGCAACCGCACCTCGGCGCCGACATCGACGGCGCCGAGGTGATGGCTTTCGTGAAGGCTCGCATCGGAAGTGTGAAGACTCCGAAGCAAGTCATCGTCTGGGACGATCTACCTCGCTCCAAGGTCGGCAAAGTTCTCAAGAACGAGATCAAGAGCGAGCTGACGGGCTGAGGTCACGACTCGCACACCACGTCTTCGGCCGGCAGTGAGCCGTCGAGCAGGTACGAGTTGACGGCGGCGTTCGCGCAAGTATTCGCGTAGCCCGGGAACACCGCATGAGTGCGGCCTGGAACTGTCACGAGCCGTGAGCCTTTCATCGCTTCATGCATGCCGAGGCCTTCGTCGTACGTCGTGCGGGTGTCACCGGTTGCCTGGATCTGCAATGCCGGAACGTTGTTGTCGATGTCGATCCGCGTAGGGGCCTCACTGCGCCAGAACGCGCACGGCATGATCGTGTTGTGTGTGCCGGCAAAGATCGGCTGATCATCACGGTGCTCCTCCAACTTGTTGCGGTACCACTGGGGATCGCTCGGCATCGATACGTCTCCGCAGACGATGGCGATTGTCCCGGCATAGTCAGGACCGGTTCCCAGTTCGGTCTGGAACCATGCCTGCATCAATCTCGTCAGCTGGGGATGGATGTTCTCGACGGTCTTGCCTGCGGCGAGATCGCGCAACTGAACCAATACCTGTGCGAATGCCTCACTTTCCTTCTCGGTGTCGCCGGTTCCGTTGACGTACATCAGGAATGGAAGGACGTGATCGTCGACGGCATGATCACCGATCTGTATCGGAGTGGTGGCCGCGTCCGAGATCAGCTTCTCGATGAGGGCGCGAACTTCGGCGGGCGTCGATCCGAGTGCATAGGTGGAGTTGTGTTCTGCTGCCCACTGCGAGAATCCGTCGATCGCTTTCTCGTTGGCCGGGCCCATGTCCTGGAACATCTCGTATCCGTATTTCTTCGGATCCGGTGCACTGTCGAGAACCACACGGTCGATCCTGTCCGGGAACATTTGAGCATAGGTTGCACCGAGGTATGTGCCGTACGACCACCCGAAGTACGACGCCTTCTCCTGGTCGAGGGCGCCACGAATCACGTCGAGGTCGCGGGCGATGTTTTGAGTATTGATGTGCGGCAGATAGTCCGGGTACTTGTCCCAGCATGTGTCAGCGGCCTCGCGTGCGAGCGCAACACTCTCGTTCCATCCCTCGTCCGTGGTGCCCGGCGACCGCATCCATGTCATCTGTTCGACGCCGCAGTCGATCGGTGTGCTCTTGCCGAGTCCTCGGGTGTCCGTGCCGATGACGTCGTATGCCGCTGCGACTTCCGGTGTCATGCCCGCATTCAGAATCTCGGGCAATCCCAGTCCTCGGCCGCCCGGGCCGCCGGGGTTGGTGAGCAGGATCCCGCGTCGCTGTGCGGGGTCGGTGGATGCGACCCGCGAGATCGCCACTTCGATCGTCTTGCCGTCGGGGGCGGAATAGTCCAAAGGTACTGTGACCATGGCGCATTCACTTGCGGTCGACGTTCCGGTGTCTGTGGCGCATGGCCCCCACTCGAGATCCTGTTCGTAGAACGCGCTGAGATTCGATTGTGGATCTTCCTGCGGAGTAGCAGGATCCGAGCACGCCGCCAATGCAGGTACGGCGAGTGCGGCAGCGGCGATTGTGGTAGCCAGCCACCTTCGTGATCGAGGCATGCGTGATCTGGGCATGGTGAATCCAGTCATTGTCGTGTCCTTGCGTTGAGCCCATTTTCGGGCAGTGTTGGTCACCCCACTTCGAATGTGGGGGCTAATCAGGGTTTTTCAGAGGCGGGATTGACGGGCGGCGAACTCCGCGGCCACAGCCTTCGCGAATCTTTCCTGGGTGACGGTTCGTCGATCCGCTTGGTGTTCGCGCAGTACCGCTACCAGCCGGGTGGGGGAAGCGTCCTCCGGTGCAGCCTGTTCGGGTAGCACGCGCTCGGTGAAGTCGCAGAACTGAATGGCAAGGGCCGCAATCGTGTCCGCGTCAGCCGGTGCGTCGGCGAGGGCATACATACGAGTTATCAATTCGATGGCCTGCTCGCGGTTCGGCTCGGCCAATACCCGGCGATGGGCGGACAGGAGTGAATCGCAGACCTCGGGATCGCCCCCGGAGACCGTGAGTGCGAGGATCAGAAGTTCACGCTCGTTGTCGATCCACGCTGTCGGCGCACCGGCAACGACGTACTGTGCGAGCACTTCCGAAAACGCGTCGGGTAGTTCAGGATCGGCATTGCGGCGTAGCGACTCGATGTGCGCACGCTGAACAGCGATCTGTTCGGCCTTCGTCGCCAATTCCTTGTCGAGGGCATCGAGTGCGGACCGAGTGTCGTGAGCGTCGCCGTCGAGTAGTTCGGCGATCTTGGCAACAGGAATCCCCAGATCGCGCAGGCGGCGGATGCGACTCAGTCGTGCCAGGTCCACCGCCCGGTACATGCGGTAGCCGTTGGGTTGGCGTTGTGGTTCTTCGAGAAGGCCGTTCGAGTGGTAGTAGCGCACGGATCTGACGGTGGTGCCGGCCAATTTGGCCAGCTCGCCGATGGTCATCATCGCCCTGCCCTCCCGTGATCGAATCGGATTCCGTCTGTGAAAACCATTCTCCAACCTTGACGCGGCGTCAGGGTCAAGATTCGCGCCGGAGAACGTGACCGTTGACACTTTAAGGCGGTGAACTTAATCTGACTTTTGTCCTTTACGACATCGTCGATTTCGAGGAAGTGCCCTGATGGCTACCCTTTTTCCTGCGGCAACAATCTTTCCGATCCCCACCGACCCGCTTGCTGCGTACGGTCCACTCGTTGCTCACCGGAATCCCGAGTCGGTAGTTCCGGCACCGTACGAACACTTTGCGGTCAAGGCGGTCGCGCCGACGATCGGAGCGGAAATCTCCGGTATTCGACTCGGTGGGGGTCTGTCTGATGCCGTGATTGCGGAACTCCGCCGAGCTCTCCTCGAATGGAAAGTCCTCTTCTTCCGCGATCAGGACCTCGACCGAGCGGAACATCGAGCTTTTGCCGAGCGTTGGGGCGATCTCGAACAGCATCCGTTCTTCAAGTACACGCAGCCCGGGCAGACGGACGTCGATGTCACGACACTGGCGAAGGATGCGATGGTCGGCGGAGTCGAGAACAACTGGCACAACGACGTTACGTGGCACGAGTTTCCTTCGTTCGCAGCAGTTCTTCGTGCGGTCGAGGTGCCGGAGGTGGGTGGTGACACTTTGTGGGCCGATACTGCAGCTGGCTACGATCTGCTTCCTGAAGACATCAAGAAGCGTATCGACCCGCTTGTTGCAGAACACGATTGGATCAACTCGTTCGGCAGGTCGATGCCGGTGGATGCGGTCGAGATGTTGCGTCCGAAGTTCCCCGCTGTGCAGCATCCGGTGGTTCGGATCATTCCGGAAAGTGGCAGGCGGGTGTTGTTCGTCAACATGACCTTCACGCAACGGATCTTGGGTGTGTCAGAAGAAGAATCGAACGAACTTCTCACGATGCTGTATCGCCACGTCAATCGTCCGGAATTTCAGGTCCGTTTGAAGTGGGAGCCGAATACTGTTGCCTTCTGGGACAATCGGACCTGCCAGCACTACGCGGCCAGTGACTACTTCCCGGCTCGTCGTGTGATGGATCGAATCTCGATTGTCGGGGATCGACCGGTGGGCGTCGGGGGCTGATACGACGCTCAGCGCCTCGAGTGTCTACTACGGGAAGTAGTAACGCACCTCACATGGTTTTTCGACGCCTTGTCGATATGATTTCGACAAGGCGTCGATAAAAGTCGGCGTGACTCGTATCGACGACTTTGGAGCTTCCCGAATGTTCCTCGCCCTGCGTGAACTGTGGTTTGCGCGAAATCGATTCCTCTTGATGGGTGCCGTGGTTGCCCTCATCTCGATCCTGATGGTGATTCTGTCCGGCCTCTCGTCCGGACTGGTAAATGACGGTGTCTCCGCTTTGCAGCGGACGCCGATTCAGGCGTTTGCCTTCGCACCGGACACCAAAGCCGACTCAGCGTTTTCGCGCTCGGTCGTCACCGAGGAGCAGGCGCAGGCATGGCGTATGCAACCCGATGTCCAAGACGCCGAGCTCTTCGGCAACATGATCGTCAATGCAAAAACTCGCAGTGGCACGCCTGTCGATCTCACGCTCTTCGGCATCGAACCTGGCTCCTTCCTCGAGCCCGTCTCCGCCGACGGGAGGGGGCTGCAAGCCGACACGGAAATCATCGTCAGCTCTACCTTCCGTGACGACGGTGTTGCGATCGGTGACACCGTGATACTCGATCGACTCGGTACGGAGCTGACAGTTGTCGGATTCACCGAAGACAAGCGCACTTTCGGTCACGTCGACGTCGCCTACCTGCCCCTGCGTACTTGGCAGGAGGTTCACGCCGGTGCCAAGATCGGCGAAACCGCCAATGCCAGTGCCTATTCCGAAGCAAGTGTTGTTGCGATTCGGGGCATTGGTGGCGCGTTACCGGATCTCGTGTCGGGTGATGCGGCGGCGGGAACGTCCGCAAAGACGCTCGAGGAATCTTTCGACTCCTCACCAGGGTTCTCCGCGGAAATGATGACTATGTCGATGATCAAGGCGTTTCTGTACGCGATTTCGGCCCTGGTGGTTGGTGCATTCTTCAGTATCTGGACGGTTCAGCGCGGTCGTGAACTCGCAGTGCTGCGCGCGATGGGAGCCTCTACCGGCTTCCTGCTTCGTGACGGCATGGCGCAGGCACTGGTAGTGCTGCTTGGTTCCATCGGCCTCGGTGTGTTGCTGGGCTTGGGGCTCGGTTCGGGGCTCGAAGGCGGGGGGATGCCGTTCGCCCTCGAGTCCGGCCCAGTCGTCAACGGCGCAGTGCTCTTGGCGGTACTCGGGCTGGTCGGCGCAGCCGTTGCCATCGTCCGTGTTACCCGTGTCAACCCGCTCACCGCATTGGGAGAAAACCGATGACCACAGTCGAAAAGACCACAACCGGATTGGTATTGACCGCTGTCAGTCTTCGATTCGGTGACGGTGACTCCACCGTGCTCGCCCTCGACAACGTGAACCTGGAGGTCTCGTGCGGTGAACTTGTCGCGATCGTCGGACCGTCAGGCGCTGGAAAGTCGAGCTTGCTCGCTGTGGCCGGCGGACTCGGTCGGCCGTCGAGTGGAACGATTGTCATCGACGGCGTGGACGTGTCGGCGATGCCGGCCCGTGCTCTCGCCAAACTTCGACGAGACAAGGTCGGCTTCGTCTTTCAGTCCGGCAACCTGATTCCAGCGCTGACGGCGCGCGATCAGCTTCGGCTGATTCCCAAGCTCACGGGGCGGCCGGGTCGCGATCCCGAGGAGTTGCTCGACTCGGTCGGTATGAGTCACCGTGCAGATCGTCGACCCGGTCAACTCTCCGGCGGTGAACGCCAGCGCGTCGGTATCGCTCGGGCATTGATGAGCAATCCCTCGCTACTGCTCGTCGACGAGCCGACGGCTGCTCTCGACCGCAAACGCAGCCATGAGGTGGTCGAACTGCTCTCGCGCGAAACTCACGAGGCAGGCGTCGCTACGATCATGGTGACCCACGATCACGACGTGCTCGGGCACTGCGACCGCATCCTCGAAATGGTTGACGGTCGGTTGCGTCAGAGCGAGTAAGCCCGCGAGGGGACTGGAGGAGATTCGGTGCCGAGGATCGATGCGCCCACTGTGGTCGAGCATCGTGCTGCTCAGCGCCGTGCCCTCCTCGACGCTGCACACGCTCTTCTGTCCGAGGCCCCGGATCGGCCACCGGGGCTCGGTGAGGTGGCAGCGAAGGCCGGGCTCGCCAGGTCGAGTGCCTACCACTACTTCCGGTCCCGGGAAGATCTCCTCAGTGCCGTCGTCGAAGACATGTTCCCGCGCTGGAACGACAAGATCGTCGAGGCGATGGCAGGCGCAGACGATCCGGTATGGGCGTACGTCGAGGCAAACCTCCAACTGGTTGCCGACGGGGAGCATGCGATAGTCGGAGCGCTGGCGACACTGACCCCGCAAACATTTCGAGATTCGCGGATCATGGAAATGCACGACAGTCTTGTGCTTCCGCTGGTCGAGGCCCTCCGCCTCCGTGGCGTGTCGGACCCGAACCTCACCGCCAAGTTGATCAACTCGCTGGTGCATACGGGTACCGAACTGATCGAATCCGGTTGCAGCATGGAGGAAGTCAGGTCCGCCGTGCGTGAGGTCCTCGCGTGACGGGCACCCTCAGGCCGTAATCAGATCCATCCGAAGGTACTCGGTGATGCGGAGCAGCCTCGGGGGTTGGGACACGTCTGAGGAAAGTGCTTGAAGTGCTTCGTCTTTCGCGACGAGGCGTGGGGTGCCGAGGCTCACCTCCGTCTCGTCGACCGACAGTCGAGCGCTTCCCGCTCTCAAGACGTTCTGCACCCAGTCCGAGCCTGATCCGTACACCAGAATGAAGACGTAGCCACCCTCGACCGGATAGGCGTCGAGGGGCGTCCGGTAGGTCGTGCCGGATGTGCGTCCGACGTGAGTCAGTACCGGCCATTTACCGCTCGAAATTGCACGCGGGTTGAACACTCGTTTGTTGACATGTCCCCACCATCTAGGCATCGGCATTGTGATCTCCTCTCTCGATCGCCTTACGAGCGTAAGGCGGGCTTACACCTGTAAGGGTGACTTACGTATGTAAGGTTGTCAACGTATTCGTTCCGCCGAGGGGAGTCTGTGTGTCACGGCAACCGCGACAGTCGCTGAACAGGACTCGCGTAATCGAGGGTGCGATCCGCGTTGCCGACGCGGGTGGTGTCGAAGCCGTCACGATGCGACGGGTGGCCCAGGAGCTGGGCATCGAGGCGATGTCGCTCTACCACCACGTGCCCAACAAAGATGCGATTCTCGACGGCCTCGTCGATGCGGTCTTCGAGGCGATCGACCTGCCCGACAGTGAGTGTGCGGATTGGCGAGATGCAATCCGTGGACGCGCCTTTTCCGCTCGCACAGTCCTGTCGCAGCACCGTTGGGCTCTCGGTCTGCTGGATTCGCGACGCAACCCTGGCTCGGCGACCCTGCGTCATCTCGACGCTGTGCTCGGAGTGCTCCGGAAGGCCGGGTTCACACTCCCGATGGCCGCCCACGGAGCCTCGCTGATCGACAGCTACATCGGCGGATATGTTCTCCAGGAGGCGAATCTGCCGATCAGCGGGCCCGTCGACGTCGAAGAGGTTGCGAGTGACATCCTCGAGCGCCTTCCGGCTGAAGAGTTGCCCTTCCTTCACGAGATGATCGTCGATCACGGTCTGAGTCCTGATTACGACCACACGAATGAGTTCGCCTACGGTCTCGATCTCATCCTCGATGCGCTCGAGGCGCGCCGAGGCTAGCGCTGAACCGGCACGTGCTTCGTGACTATCCGGTGGATCAGACGAGCAGCCGTTCGGGCAGTGCGATTGTCGACGTCTAGGCTCGGGTTCAGTTCGGCGACATCGAGAACCGCGAGTTTTCCGCTGGACGTGACTCGGTCACATACGTATTGGATGGTTTCGAGGCTGACTCCGTAGGCCGCAGGTGCGCTGACGCCCGGCGCCACAGCTGCAGGCAGGACATCGAGGTCGATGGTCAGGTAGACCAGATCGACGTCGTCGAGGAAGTCTGCGAGGAACTGATCCACGACGCCTCGGCCGATCGCTCCGCATTCTTCGTCGAGCAGATAGCGAACACCGAGGCGGTCAGCCGTGTCGAACAGTGCCGTGGTGTTGCTCGGTTGGCTGATTCCGATCACGCTGTACTGATGTGAGGTGCCTGCCGCGGCTTCGTCCTCGGCGATCTGACGAAAGGGTGTGCCGGAGCTGGGTATCGGATCGCCCCGCAGGTCGAAGTGCGCGTCCAAGTTGAGGATTCCGAGTTTGGCTCCAGCGGTTCGCAACTCGGAGCCCGCGACGCCGAGGTATGTGCCGTAGGCGATTTCGTGTCCTCCCCCGAGAACCACGGGGAAGTGTCCCGAATCAAGCGCAGCGCTGACGGCGTTCCCGAGCGCGGCTTGACCGGCCTCGAGTTCTTCACCCGACACGGCAACGGTTCCGGCGTCCTGAATCTGCAGTGGTTCGGCCAGCGCCATGGAAGCCAACCCGGCTCGCAAAGCGTCGGGGCCATCCGCGGCACCGCGGCGGCCCTTGTTGCGGCGGACTCCTTCGTCGCTGGAGAATCCGATCAGAACACAGTCGCCGGGAGCTGTTTCGGCTGAATACGGTTGCACGGCATGATGCCACCGCAGATGCTGGGCAGTGGTGCCGTCGGAGCGCCCGGTCCACGGCTTGGGTTCGATGTCGACTGCGATCTGATGTGCCACGACGGCCTCCCGGTGAGTGTATTTCAGTAGCTTGTGGCGAGTGCGCCGTTTTTCCAGACCTCGCGCACCAGAGGGACGCCCGGGCGGTAGGCGAGGTGGAGGTACGACGGTGCATCGAGCGCGATGGCGTCGGCACGTGTTCCGAGAGAAAGGGTTCCGACGTCGGTGCGCTGCAGCGCCCGGGCGCCTCCTGCAGTGGCTGCCCAGACTGCCTCGGCGGGTGTCATGTGCATGTCTCGCACCGCAATTGCTATGCAGAACGGGAGGCTGGTGGTGTAGCAGGTGCCGGGATTGCAGTCGGCGCCGAGAGCTACTGTGACGCCGGCGTCCAGCAGTGCGCGGGCGTCGGGGTACTTGTTGCGGGTGGAGAAGTCGGCACCTGGCAACAGTGTTGCGACGGTGGAACTCTGAGCCAGGGCGTCGATGTCCTCGGCGGTGACGTAGGTGACGTGATCGACGGATGCGGCTCCCATCTCGACGGCGAGTTGAACTCCTGGCCCTTCGCCGAGTTGATTGCCGTGGACGCGGGGGATCAGTCCAGCGGCGACGCCTGCGCTCAGGACTGCATGTGCCTGTTCGCGGTTGAACGCGCCTCGCTCGCAGAAGACATCGATCCACTTCGCGTGTGGCGCACAGGCAGGGATCATCTCGTCGCACGCCATGGCGACGTAGTCATCGACGCGACCGGCATATTCGGGTGGTGGAACGTGGGCGGCCAGCAGTGTGACCTCGTCGGTGAACTGTCCGGCGATCAGTGCGCTGCGTAGTTCGCTCTCGGTGTTCTGCCCGTATCCGGTCTTGCATTCGACGGTTGTGCTGCCGGAGCGCAGGGATTCGTCGAGTAGGCGTCGAACATTGGCCTGCAATTGTTCGTCGGTGGCCGAGCGCGTCGCTTCGATGGTGTTGCGAATGCCGCCGGCGGCGTACTTCTCGCCCGCCATGCGAGCTGCGAATTCCTCGGCCCGCTCGCCACCGAACACCAGGTGCGAGTGACTCTCCACGAAACCGGGGAGCAGGGCCCGACCGCCGATATCCTGACCGATATCGGCAGCCGGGGCGTCGGCGGAATCACCGACCCAAGCAACAACGCCGTCGTCGAAAACGATTGCCGCGTCGTGTCGTACGCCGAGCTTGCCCTCACCCAGAGTCGGGTCATTGGTGACGAGGGTTCCGATGTTGGTCAGAACTGTGGTTCGAGAACCATTCGTGGTCAATGTAATTCCTAACTCAGGGTGAGGTGGTGGGGCTGTTTCAGTTCTCGGTCATCGGGATTCGGACGCCGCGCGTGGCTGCCGTGTCGATGGCGTGGTCGTATCCTGCATCCGCATGCCGGATGACGCCCATCCCGGGATCGTTGGTGAGAACTGCTTCGAGCTTCTTGGCTGCGAGTTCGGTGCCGTCGGCGATGCACACCTGTCCCGCGTGGATGGAGCGTCCCATACCGACGCCGCCGCCTTGGTGGAGTGAAACCCACGAAGCGCCGGACGCGGTGTTGACCAGGGCGTTGAGCAGCGGCCAGTCGGCGATCGCGTCGGACCCGTCGATCATCGATTCGGTTTCGCGGTACGGCGAGGCGACCGATCCGGAGTCGAGGTGATCGCGGCCGATGGCGATCGGTGCGGAGAGCTCGCCCGAGGCCACCATCTCGTTGAACTTGAGGCCGGCGAGGTGGCGCTCACCGTATCCGAGCCAGCAGATGCGAGCCGGAAGGCCTTCGAAGGCAACCTTTTCGCCGGCCATGGTGATCCAGCGGCGCAGGTGCTCGTTCTCGGGGAAGAGCTCGAGGATGGCCTTGTCGGTGGCTTCGATGTCCTTGGGATCACCCGAGAGCGCTGCCCAGCGGAAGGGGCCGAGGCCTTCTTCGAAGAGCGGACGGATGTAGGCGGGAACGAATCCGGGGAAGTCGAATGCACGGTCGTAGCCGGCCTTGCGGGCCTCGTCGCGGATGGAGTTGCCGTAGTCGAATACCTCGGCGCCGGCGTCCATGAATCCGACCATGGCCTTGACGTGTGCGGCCATCGCGTTGCGGGAATCTTCGGTGAACTTCTGCGGATCCTTCTCCGACATGGTCTTCATGTCGCCGAAGTCGATGCCGATCGGCAGGTAGGCGAGGGGATCGTGCGCCGAGGTCTGGTCGGTCACGATGTCGATGGGGGCCTTCATCTCCAGCAGCGCCGGGAAGATCTCTGCCGCATTGCCTTCGAGGCCGATGGAGAGCGGCTTCTTGGCATCGCGTGCCGCGGTCGCCAGTTCGAGCGCGTGCTCGATGCTGTCTGCCTTGGTGTCGAGGTACTTGTGGGCGATACGACGGTCGATGCGGGTGATGTCGCAGTCGACGCAGATCGCGACGCCGTCGTTCATAGTGACGGCGAGAGGCTGAGCGCCGCCCATGCCGCCGAGACCCGCAGTGAGGGTGATCGTTCCGGCGAGTGAGCCGTTGTAGCGCTTCTTCGCGATGGCGCCGAAGGTCTCGTACGTACCCTGCAGGATTCCCTGGGTGCCGATGTAAATCCAGGAGCCTGCGGTCATCTGGCCGTACATGGTCAGGCCGAGGTCTTCGAGACGGCGGAACTCTTCCCAGTTCGCCCAGTCACCGACCAGGTTGGAGTTGGCGATCAGCACTCGCGGTGCCCACTCGTTGGTGCGGAAGACACCGACCGGCTTGCCGGACTGCACCAGCATGGTCTCGTCGTTCTTCAGCGTCTTCAGCGTGGCGACCATGGCGTCGAAGGCAGCCCAACTACGCGCTGCGCGACCGGTTCCGCCGTAGACGACGAGGCTGTCCGGGTGCTCGGCAACATCGGGGTCGAGGTTGTTCATGAGCATGCGCAGGGCACCCTCCTGCTGCCAACCGAGCGTCGTGAGCTCGGGGCCGCGGGGAGCGCGGACGGGGCGCGGCTCGTGGCCGGGGGTGCTGATTTCCATTGTGTTCTCCTAGCTTGCTGAAGTTCGAAAGACGTTGGGGGATCAGACGCGAGAGTCGGTCATCGCGGTGTGATCGGGGTAGATCATCGACGAAGGGGGATTGCTCGTGCGCTTGGCGAGTGGGTAATAGATCAGCCCGGTGAACACGATGCCGACCAGCCACGAGATGTCGGCGCCGCCGAGCATGTCCGTGACGGGGCCGGTGTACATCTTCTGGGCGAGGAACGGGATCTGGGCGAGAACGCCGGCGGCGTAGCAAGCCAATGCGGTGAAGTTCCATGCTCCGTATCGACCGTTGACGTCGTACAGCGCCGGAATGTCGATGCGTTCCTTGGAGATCAGGTAGTAGTCGATCAGATTGATCGCACTCCACGGCGTGAACACCATCAGCAACACCAGGACGAAGTTCTTGAAGTTGTCCAGGAAGTCGGCGCTGGCGGCGATGGCGATCAAGACCGAGACCGCAGTGAAACCGAGGATGTAGAGGGTGCGCGCGGTGCTCGAGATTCGCGACTGTCCGTTGAAGGCGGTGACGGTGGTCAGGATCGACATGAATCCGCCGTAGGCGTTGAGCACGTTCACCGTCAGCTTGCCGACCAGGATGACGAAGTAGATCAGGAAGGCGATGGCAGCGGGTCCGGCCAGATCTCCCATGAAGCCGACCTGGTTACCCAGGAACGCGTCGCCGGCGCAGGCCGCGACGAGAGCGCCGAAGGTCATGGACCACTGCGATCCGATGACACTACCGAGGAACGTCGACCAGAACGTGGTGCTCTCGGAAGTGCTGCGCGGCAGGTAACGCGAGTAGTCGGCGACGTACGGGCCGAAGGTGAGCTGCCAACCGGCACCCAGCGAGATCGCGAGCAGGAAGGTGACTATGTCGAAGCCCTTGATGCCGACGTACGAGGCGACGTCGTACTCGAGGAACAGTCGAACGGCCAGGTAGGAGAATCCGACGATGCCCACGACGGTGGCGATCCTGCCGACGATGTGGATCAGCTTGTAGCCGGTGACCGCGACGAATGCGGTGAGGAGACCGAAGACGACGATGCCGACGGTGGGGCTGTCGATGTGCAGGATCTTGTTGACGGCCTGTCCGGCCAACACGGTGCCGGTGGCAGCGAAGCCGAGGTACATCAGGATGACGAGAACAAGCGGTACGACTGCTCCCTTGACGCCGAACTGGGCGCGACTCGAGATCATCTGGGGGAGACCCATACGCGGGCCCTGGGCGGAGTGAAGCGCCATGACAGCGCCACCGAAGATGTTGCCGATCAGAAGTCCGACGATCGCCCAGATGGCGTCCGCGCCGAATACGACGGCGAGAGCGCCGTCGACGATTGCAGTGATCTGCATGTTGGCGCCGAACCAGAGAGTGAACTGGCTGCGCGGGGTGCCGTGTCGTTCTGCATCCGGGACGACGTCGATAGTGCGTCGTTCCGGAGTGAGGATGACCTCGGCCGGTCCATCGTGAGTCATAGGCCTGTCTTTCTGCTGCGAGCCCGTCGAGCGACGGAATCGACGTCGGGGTATTGCCCACCTTCTTCGTGCTTGGTGCTTTGCGCCTTGTGCTTTGTGCGCTGGGTCACTGTCACTGCGGATAAATGTATATGCCTGTATATACAGGCGTCAATACCCGGGACCCGTTTTCGCGTAAATGCTGTGTAACACCACGCGAGAAATCAGAAACCCTTACCCGGGTTGAGGATTCCGAGCGGGTCGAAGGCAGCCTTGATCGATCGGTGCAGTTGCATGCTGTTCTCGCCGAGCTCGAGAGAGAGCCAGCGACGCTTCAGAACGCCGACGCCGTGCTCTCCGGTCAGAGTTCCGCCGAGTTCGAGAGCACGCCGGAAGACCTCGTCCGCGGCGGTCCACACGGCTTCGGGGACCGAGCCGTCGGCAGCGCGGTCGAAGACGAAGGTCGGATGGACGTTGCCGTCACCAGCATGCGCGACAGTCATGATCTTGACCATGTGCTCGGCGGCCGCTCGGTCGATACTCTCGAGCATGTCGGGCAGTTTCGACCGCGGGACCCCGACGTCTTCCACGAGACATTGCCCGAGTCGTTCGGAAGCCGGATAGGCGAGTCGGCGAATCTCGAGTAGCTGTGCGGCTTCTGCCGCGTCCTGCGAGACGGCGACAAAATCGGCGCCCGCCCTCTCGAAGTGTTTCTGCATCGCCGCGGCTGCTGCGTCGGCATCGACCCCGTCGGCCTGTGCGATCAGCATCGCGGCGGTGTTGTCTTCCAACCCGATTCGTTTCCAGTCGTCGACTGCGCGCAGCGTTGCTCGATCGATCAGCTCCAGCAGGCTCGGTCCGATCCCGTCGCGAACGACCGCGGCAACTGCGTCCGCTGCGGAGCGGAGAGAATCGAAACTGCCGACGACGGTGACCGGTGCTGTCTTGGGCTTGGGCTGCAACTTCAGCGTGGCACTCGTGACGACTCCGAGTGTTCCCTCCGAACCGACGAGAAGACTGGTCAAGTCGTATCCCGCAACACCTTTGACGGTCCTTCGGCCTGTCCGCACGATCCGACCGTCGGCGAGCACAACCTCGAGACCCAGGACTGAATCGCGGGTGACGCCGTACTTCACGCAACGCAGTCCACCGGCGTTGGTGGCGATGTTTCCGCCGATCGTGGAGATCTCGAAACTGCTCGGATCAGGGGCGTACATCAGCCCGTACTCGTCTGCTGCTCGACTGATGTCGGCGTTGATCACCCCGGCTTCCACGACAGCGAGCTGATCGTCCGGATTGACCTCGAGAATCGAGCGCATGCGAGTGGTCGAGATGACCAGGCAGCCCTCGACGGCTGCCCCGCCGCCCGCCAAACCGGTTCCCGCACCGCGGGTTACCACCGGGACACGGTGAGCAGTAGCCCATTTCAGCGCCTCGGAAATGTCGGCCGCAGTTTCGGCGAGCATGACGGCCGCCGGATGGCCGGGTTCGGCGAGATGGGCCTCGTCACGGCGGTACGAGTCCATTACCGCAGGGTCGGTGATCAGGCGACTCGAACCGATCGACCGAGCAAGTTCGTGGACGGACATTCTTTTCTCCAGTCGGTCAATGGTTGTGTGCGAGTGCATCCACAGCGGCGATCACGGCGTCTTCTGCTGCCCGCTCACCTACGGTCACCCGCACTCCCTCGCCGGGGAACATCCGGACCGAGACACCCTGCGCGACGCAGGCCGCTTCGAGCGCAGAAGCTCTCTTGCCGAGAGGGATCCACACGAAGTTGGCACCGCTCGGGACCGTCTCGACGCCGCGCAGAGCCAATTGCTCACGTAGGTGAGAACGACCCGCGGTCACCGTTTCGACTATCGAATCGGTGTGTGCCGGATCGGTCAGGGCCGCGCAGGCCGCGGCCTCGGCAACGGCGCTGAGCCCGAAGGGCGGTGCAGCGCTGCGAAGATCCGCTGCGATCGCCGAGTTGGTGACGGCATAGCCGGCACGAAGTCCGGCCAATCCGTAAGCCTTGGAGAAGGTTCGGAAGACGACGATGTTGGGAAAGGTTCGAAGCAGGTCGACGCCGTCGACGTCGCTGGTCGCGAACTCCCGGTAGGCCTCGTCCAGGAGGATGAGGACGTCGCTCGGGATTGCACGGGCGAACGCGACGAACTCGGCGGTCGAGAACTCGCTACCGGTCGGATTGTTGGGGTTGCAGACGAGTACCGCGCGGGTTTGCGGGGTCACCGCCGCCGCCATTGCACTCAGATCGTGCCGATGTTCGGAATCGAGTGCGACGGGGACACCGCTCGCCCCGGCGATTCCGATCAGTATCGGGTACGCCTCGTAGCTGCGCCACGGGTAGACGACCTCGGTGCCCGGACCCGTGTACGCAGTCAATACCTGCTGGAGCAGTGCCAACGAACCGGCGCCGACCAATACCTGGTCGTCGCCGACGCCCAGGCGGCCGCTCAACCGAGCGATCAGCGTGTCGCCGAACAGCGACGGATACAAGTGCGAGTGTGAGGCCGCGAGATTGACGGCCTCGAGAATGGCCGCCGAGGGTGCAACCGTCGACTCGTTGCTCGACGCCCGCCACCGAACCTGCTCGAGGCCGGCGGCTTTGGAGTATCGAGGGAGTGCTTCGATTTCGGGTCGGGGGCGAGGCCTCAGCGCACCGGGCGCGGTCATGCCAGGGCGCCGATCGCGTTCTCCGCGGCCGCAACAAGTGCACCCGATGCCGCCAAGTCCACCGCGGCCTCGATCTCGGGGGACAGGAAGCGATCGGTACCCGGCCCCTGCACCTTCTCGCGCAGGGTCCGAAGGACGGCTCCGGTGGCGGGGGAGGGCTCGAGTGGGGAGCGCAAATCGATTCCTCGTGCTGCAGTCAGTATCTCGATCGCGAGAACTCGGGTGAGACCGTCGATGGACCGGCGGAGCTTGCGTGCACCCGACCATCCCATGGAGACGTGATCTTCCTGCATGGCCGAGGAGGGAATCGAATCGACACTGGCCGGGCTCGCGAGTCGCTTGAGTTCGGACACGATGGCAGCTTGTGTGTACTGCGCGATCATCAGTCCGCTGTCGACACCGGGGTCGTCGGCGAGGAAGGGGGTCAGACCGTGATTGCGTGCTACGTCGAGGAAGCGGTCGGTTCGGCGTTCGCTGATACCCGCGACATCCGCGGTCACGATGGCGAGAAAGTCCAAGACGTAGGCCACGGGAGCTCCGTGGAAGTTACCGTTCGACCGAACCCTTCCGTCGAGAGTGACGACGGGATTGTCGACAGCACTGGCCAATTCGCGCCCGGCAACCAGTCGGGCGTGATCGACGGTGTCGCGTGCGCCGCCGGCAACCTGCGGTGCGCACCGCAGTGAGTACGCGTCCTGAACTCTGGTGCAGTCAGGGCCCGCATGGCTGGCGACGATCGGGGAGTCGGCAAGCAAGCGCACCATGTTCGAGGCGGCCGCGCCCTGTCCGGGGTGGGGGCGAAGCGCCTGAAGATCGGCGGCGAACACTTGATCGGTGCCGAGCAAGCCCTCGACGCTCATAGCGGCAGCGATGTCGGCCAACTTGAGCAGATGATCGAGATCGGTGATCGCAAGGGCCAGTTGACCGAGCATCCCGTCGGTACCGTTGATCAGTGCGAGGCCTTCCTTCTCGGCCAGAACCACCGGTTCGAGACCATGGGCAGCCAATGCCGTTGCCGCATCGGTGAGTTCACCGTCGGCGGTGCGGACGGAACCTTCACCGATGATTGCCATCGCCACATGCGCCAGTGGTGCCAGATCTCCCGAGCATCCGAGGCTGCCGTATTCGTGCACCACCGGGGTGATGCCTGCGGTGAGTAGGTCGGCGTACGCCTGTGCGACTACAGGGCGCACTCCGGTCCGCCCGGTGGCGAGCGTCGACAGACGCAGAAGCATCAAGGCCCGGATCACTTCGCGTTCGACTTCCGGTCCCGAACCTGCCGCATGTGAGCGGATCAGGCTGCGCTGCAACTGTGTCCGCAGATGCGCCGGAATGTGCCGGGTGGCAAGTGCGCCGAATCCGGTGGAAACTCCGTAGACCGGTGTGGGGTCTGCGGCCAGGGCTTCGATGCGTGCACGACTTTCGGCGATCGCGGCCAGTGATTCCGCGGTCAATGCAACGCCGTATCCGTTGCGCGCGACGTCGACGACGTCGGCGATGGTGACAGCGCCGATTCCGACCTCGATGGTTCGGGTGGCTGTCTGGGTGGCAGGGGTGGCGTTCATGGGACTCCAATGATGATGCGTGGCTATCTAACAAAGTCTTGTATACGAGACTCTAGTCTTGAATATGAGACGAAAACAAGGCCCGCAAAGTACGGAACGGAGAAATTGGCTACATGTCTGCGGTCGGGGTCTCCACCATTCGATCTCCGAGATCGGCGGAGAACTCGGCGCTGACGGCGCGCACTCGGTCGGCGATCAGGGCACTCTCCTCGGCCGATTTGGAGCCGGAGAGGAAGGTGACGCCGAGAGCTGCGACCGGACGACCGTCCCGTGTGATCACGGGGCTGGCGATGCAGTTGATCCCGGATGTCGTCGCATTCTCTTCGACCGCATATCCGCTCTCACGTGCTGCGGCGAGCAGTTCTCGCAGTTCGGCGAGCGCCGACGGACCCGTCCCGGTCCGCGTCGGCCAGGTGTACCCCTCGTAGAGCGCGCTGATCTGTTCCGCATCCAGACGGCTCAGAATCGCCCGCCCGACTGCGGTGAGATGCGCCGGAAGGCGGGTCCCGATCTCGGTCACCAACCGAACGCCGGGCTTCAGAGGTTCACGTTTGTCGAGGTAGATGACGTCAGAACCCTGAAGTACCGCCAGATGGGAGGTCTCGTCGGTCGACTGAGTGAGTGCCAGCATGAATCGTTGGCCCTCACGGTGAAGTGGGCCGGACCGCATGTACGACGCACCGACTTCGAACGCCGAGACACCCAGGGTCCAGGCGCGTTGATCAGCCCAGTACGAGACGAACCGTCGATCCCGCATGACATTGAGGAGGTGATGCGTCGTACTCTTCGGCAGCTCGAGGGCGCTGGAGATTTCTGCCGTCGCCAGCGGCACACCCCGGCGGGCCAGGAGATCGAGCACGTCGAGCACGCGCTCAGCAGATTTCACGCGGCTCGTCGTCATATGGGGTGTGTCCTTACGGGTAGGGCTGAGGTGGGAGCGGGGACCCACATTGTCTCGGATACGAGACTGAATCGCCAAGTGCTCGGGGTGGTCAGGGAGTCTGGTTGCCGAGTTCCGCGGACAACCGGGCGCAGTGCTCCACCAAGACGCGGCCGTGGCTGGCGCAGACCTCGTCCGTCAGACGGAAGGTCGGGCCCACGACGCTGAGCGCTCCGGCTATCTGACCGACCGCGTTGTAGATCGGCGCGGCAACTCCGGTCGAGTGATCCTCGATGGTGTCGTGCGCAATGGCGTACCCGCTCTCGCCTACCTTGCCGCTCAACGCTGCGCCGACGGCGGTGCCGTCCAGGGGAACGCTCTGGCCCACCCACCCCATGTGGCGGATCGCGTGCGTGCCCTCGATCTGATCGAGATACAGCGCAGTGTCTTTCGGTCCCTTCGTCGACAGGTAGGTCGACTCTCTCGTGGTTTCGGCGATGGCCTTCATCGCGGGCCGCGCTCTCGGCAACAGTTGATTGTCACCGAGTGCGCGAGCCCCGATCTGTAGTAGCCGCGGGCCGACGCGATAGACGTTGTCCTCGCCGCGGACGACGAACTCGGTTTGTTCGAGGCTTCTGATCAGGCGAAGCGCGGTACTGGTTGCCAGATCGGTTGCCTTGGCGGCGTCGCCGAGCGTCAACCCGCCGTGCTCGACGATCGCACCGAGAAGTTCGAACGTGCGATTCGCGCTGCGGGTCACGTCGCCGGGGGCCATGTCCTACTCCAAGTGCCGAGGGATGTCTGCGCTGAATCTATCGCGAGCCCGGCAGTACCTCACCGTGGTGCTCGTCCAGCAGGGGACTGCGGCGGACATCGGGGCGTCGACTATCACCGAACACGACGGGTTGTCGTACGTAGGAGATTTTTCCTGCTACCGGGTGCTCGAACGATTCGACGACTCCGCGATACTCGGCCTGCGCGGAGGTGAGTGCCTGCTGGACGTCCCAGATTTCCGAGCCGGCGAGGCCCGCGTCGCCGAGAATATCGACCACGTCGGCGACGGTCTTTCCGGCGGCCCAGTTTTCGATCTCCTTGCGCAGTGCCGGTTCGTTCTCGGTCCGGGCGGTGTCGTCGGCAAATCGAGGATCTGCGATCAGGTCGACGCGATTCATCGTCTGCGCCAGCTTCTCGAAACCCGACTGGCTCGCAACCGCGAGGACGAAGAGTCCGTCGTCGGCCTTGTAGGTGTCGAACGGTGTTGACACCGGATGACGGTTGCCGACGCGTGGGGGAGTGAGCCCGGTGGATTGCAGTTGGCTGTGTGCTGTCGGCAGCATGGCGAGCATGCTGTCGAACATCGCGACGTCTAGGTGCTGCCCGAGTCCGCTCGCCCGTGCACTCAGCAGGGCGGTACTGATTCCCCAGGCGGCGAACAGCCCGGCGATCAGGTCTCCGAACGACTCACCCAATCGTGTCGGCCCGGATTCCTCCGAACCGGTGATGCTCATGATTCCCGAAAGAGCCTGGACTACAAGGTCGTAGGCGGCGGCTCCGGACATGGGCCCGTCCTGTCCGAAACCGGAGATGGACGCGTACACGATCCGCGGATTGCGAGCCCGCGCAGCCTCGTAGTCGATTCCCAGGCGCTTGGTGACGCCGGGGCGAAAGTTTTCGACGACGACGTCGGCGGTCTCGATGAGCGTCAGCAGCGCCTCACGGTCCTCGTCGTTCTTGAGGTTGAGTGCCACCGAACGCTTGCCACGATTGAGCACGTTGAAGTAGATGCTCTCGCCGTCGCGGAACGGGCCGAGGTGCCGAGAGTCTTCACCGTGTTCGGATTCGATCTTGACGACGTCCGCACCGGCGTCGGAAAGCAGTGCGGTGCAGTAGGGTCCGGCAAGGACGCGCGAGAGGTCGATGACTCGGATGCCGTCGAGTGGGGGAAGTGCAGTCATGTCCGCGCCTTTCAGAACTCGGTGGAGCGCGGCGACGGAGCATTGCCGGCAATGGTGAGCAACTGGATCTGCGAGGTGCCCTCGAAGATGCGGAGAATGCGGCAATCGCGGTACAGGCGTTCGATTTCCGATTCGCGCATGAAACCTGCGCCACCGTGGATCTGTACGGTTTGATCGACGATCGAGAAGCAGGCTTCGGTGGCGACGTACTTCGAAATCGATGCGGCGCGGCGGATGTCCTGACCGGCGTCCTTGACGTCGGCGGCCCAGTCTGCGGTGACGCGTGATGCGACAAGTTGCGCGTCGCAGCCACCGAGGAGTAGCTGGATTGCCTGGAAGTCGAAGATCGGCGTGCCGAACTGCTTTCGCTCCGTTGCGTACTCGCGTCCCAGTTCCCAAGCGCGCAAAGCGATGCCGTTTGCCATTGCCGCTACGTCGATGCGTGCTCGGTTCAGGGCGGTCAAGGCAATGTTGCCGCCGCGACCTTCGGTGCCGATCACGGAGTCGAGCGGCAGAACGACGTCGTCGAGGTAGACGGTGTACGTCGGGGCCGAACGAATTCCCATCTTGTCCTGCGGCTCCGAGTAGCTGATTCCCGGAGTTCCCTTGGGGACGACGAAGGCGGTGATGCCTCGGAATCCTGCGCTCGGGTCCGTCTTGGCGAAGAGCACGACCAGGTCGGCTTCCTTGGCGTTGGAGATGTACGTCTTCGATCCGGAGAGATGCCAGCCGTCGTCCTCGCGTCGGGCGACGGTACGCATCGAGGCGATGTCGGAGCCGGCATCGGGTTCTGTGAGTGCAAAGCCGGCCAGTAGTTCGCCCGACGCGAGCTGGGGCAACCAGCGATGCTTCTGCTCTTCGGAGCCGCCGACGAGAATCGGCTCGAGGCCCAGGTAGTGGGCGGTGTAGATCGATGCCAGCGCGGCGTCGGTGCGTGCAACTTCTTCGATGGCGACCAGTTGGGTTCGTGTCGACAGACCCAGGCCGCCGAATTCCTCGGGCACGGAAATGCCCATGAGGTCCTGCTGCCCGAGGCGCTTGACCAGCTGCGCCGGGAACTCCTTGGACTCGTCGCGTGCGGCTGCTCCTGGGTGGATCTCGGCGTTGGCGAAGGCTCGGACAGTGCTGCGGAACTCTGCGAGATCGACGCTGTCGGTGTCGGGCGCGGTCTGGGTAGTCACGGGGGCTCCTTCGAGGCGGAATAGTTACGAATTTCATCTAATGAAATCTAATTGCCACTAGTTGGCATGGACTGACTATGGCCGAGGGTGGCGAATTTGTCCAGGGGTGAATTTGTTGTGTCGCGGCTCACGTTCTGCAATGATCAACTTGTCTAAGCCTGTATAGACAAGTTGATTGCGGATCGAACCCACTACAAGTCGGAAGCAGCTTGGCTTTCGGCGGAAGGTGCTGACATGAGCCTCGTTTCAGTCGACACGACACCGGACTCCGAGAATGTGAGGAGGGTGTCCAGTACGTATTTCGAGGGCTTGTCGGCGGATCGATACGCTGCGCTCGCCGAAGACCGCAAGCTGGCGATTGTCGCCGCGCACATGGACCTTTCGCGTCGACGAGGACACAACTCGTCGATCTCGCGACTCGCGCCGGCCGGGGAGTTAGGGGATGGCCCCGCGATTCAATACGTCGGCGACGACATGCCGCAGCTCGTCGAAGCGGTCTTGGCGACACTTGCCCGTGCCCGCGTGGAACCTGAATTCGTGGTGCACCCCGTGCTTCGCACAGCCGTACAACCGGCGCACAGCACCGAAGACGCCCGGGCCGGGGAGCGCACCGAATCATGGATCCACATAGGACTACCCGCACACTGTTCGGACGCGCAGGCGCAGGTGATCGCGGACGACGTCGCCGGAATCCTCGACCGTATCGCGCGTGCCTTCCGCGATTCCGTGCCCCTGCGGGACCTCGTCGACGAGGCGCGCGAGCAACTGGACTCGAACGGCTACGCCGAAGAAGCTGACTTTCTCCGGTGGTGCAGCGCCGGAAACTTCAGTGTCATCGGTGGTGCGCGAACTGTCGACAGTGACGAGCCGTACGCCATCGGCGTGCTCCCCGATCCAACCGGCTCTTCGGATTCGAAAGCGGCGCCCCTCGCGATTGCAGTGGTGTACCTCCGGCAAGGGTTCGGTGGATCCGAATACGCCACCGAGATCGACGTGTCCGTCGGCGACCGTGCGTACCGATTCGTCGGGTTCTTCACCGCGACCGGTATCGTCGCCGACGTCAGGCTAACCCCGCTCGTGCGAGGACGCGTCGCAGACATCTTCGAGGCCTCAGGATCCACCGTCGATTCGTTTGTCGGACAATCGATGCTGGCAGTGATTCAGTCGATTCCGGTCACAGTGCTCCTGGCGGCCGAGCCGGCCCGAATCGCGGACGCGCTGGACGAACTCACTTCCGTGGACGGCCGCACATCGATCCATCTGTTCTTGCAACCGGTGGGAAGTTCCCCGGCGACAGGGCGAGATCAAGAGTTGTCGGCTCTGCTCTTCGTTCCGCGCGAGAAATTCAGTACGACGATCAGAACAACGGCCGAGTCGGTACTCGCCGACGCACTCGGTGCCCACAATATCGAGTTCTCCAGTCGAGTCTCGGAATCCCCCTTGGCCGTCGTACATTTCACGGCCACAGTCGGCGGCGGCGCGAACTTCGCGTCGGCGCGACAAGCACGGGAGATTCGGGACCTCGTCGTCGACGCGTGCCTGACGTGGGACGAACGATTCGTTCTGGATGCTTCGCACTACGACGAGCGGCGCAGGCGTGCTCGGTTCGCCGAGCGCGTCCCGGTGGCATACAAGCAGGATTTCGACGCTGTCCGAGCCGCCGAGGACATGGCGGTGTTCGAGGGCCTCGCGCCCGGAGAAGTAAGTCCACGGTTGGCCCGATCTGTCGACGGACCGGGTACTCACCGTCTCGGGCTGTACGTCTCGGGTGATCCGCTCTCGCTGGGCGAGGTGCTGCCCGTATTGCAGAGCCTGGGCGTCGAAGTGGTCGACGAGCGTCCGTACGAGATCGCACCGGTGGGAACCGAACAGTCCAGGATCTACGAGTTCACGCTCGACTATCCGAGTGCTCCGGTCGAAGGCTTCGACAACTTTGCCGCGCGATTCGCGGCGACGTTTGCCGCGGTTCGAAACGGTGACGCCGAGCCGGACTCGTTCAACGAATTGGTCGCGATCGCGGGACTCGGCTGGAAACAGGTAGTGGTGCTGCGGGCATACGCGGAGTTCTTGCAGCAAGCGGGATTTCCTTACAGCACCGGTCGCGTCGCCGAGGTACTTGCCGATCATCCCGAGATCGCCGGCAGATTGTGCGAATTGTTCGAGAGCCGTTTCGATCCTGACGTCGTCGACGGAGATCGAGGTGCACGTGCAGCAGCGGACGTGGAAACGGCCGTGGCGCAGGTGCAAGGACTCGACGCCGATCGGATCCTGCGCGCGTTGTCCGAACTGGTCCGTAACACGTTGCGTACCAACTATTTCGTGTATCCCACTCAATCGCTCGGCGCGCTCTCGTTGAAGTTCGATTCGGAGAAGCTGTCCGTATTGCCTTTCCCTCGACCGAAGTTCGAGATATTCGTGTACTCACCCGATGTAGCAGGTGTGCACCTTCGTTTCGGTACGGTGGCTCGCGGCGGCTTGCGCTGGTCGGATCGGAAAGAGGACTTTCGCACCGAGGTACTGGGATTGGTGAAGGCGCAGGCAGTCAAGAACGCAGTCATCGTGCCTGTCGGAGCGAAGGGCGGATTTGTCGTCAAACGCCCACCGGTTCCAGGGCTGGGCGCAGACGCAGACCGAGAAGCTGCGTTGGCGGCCGGGATCGATTGCTACCGATCCTTCATTCGCGGACTACTCGATCTGACCGACAACGTCGACAAGCAGAGCGGGGCCGTTGTCGCGGCGCGGCGGGTCGTTCGCCACGACGGAGACGACACGTATCTTGTTGTCGCCGCGGACAAGGGAACTGCGAAGTTCTCCGACATCGCGAACGAGGTTGCCGCGGAGTACGGATTCTGGCTCGGCGACGCCTTCGCGTCCGGCGGGTCGGTCGGCTACGACCACAAAGCCATGGGTATCACGGCGAAGGGCGCCTGGGAAAGTGTCAAGCGGCACTTCCGTGAGCTCGGCGTCGATACCCAGCACGATGACTTCACCGCGGTGGGGATCGGAGACATGAGTGGCGACGTCTTCGGCAACGGTATGTTGTGCAGCAGACACATTCGCCTGATCGCGGCGTTCGATCATCGGCACGTGTTCGTCGATCCGAACCCGTCGCCTGAGCGCTCGTACGACGAGCGATCACGTCTCTTTGCGCTCCCACGATCCTCGTGGGCCGACTACGACCCGACCTTGATCAGTGCCGGCGGCGGAGTGTGGGAACGCTCGGCGAAGCGCGTTCCGATCAGTGACGAGATACGAGAGGCACTGGGCCTCGAGGACGACGTCACCGAACTGACTCCACCACAACTGGTTCGGGCGATTCTGCGGTCCCCGGCAGATCTGTTGTGGAACGGCGGCATCGGAACGTACGTCAAGGCCTCCGGTGAGTCCGACCTCGAAGTCGGCGACAAGAGCAACGACGCCGTTCGGGTGAACGGCAACGAAGTGCGTGCCCGAGTGATCGGTGAAGGAGGCAATCTCGGCCTCACCCAGGCCGGACGGATCGAATACGCACGCGGCGGTGGACGGATCAACACAGACGCCCTCGACAATTCGGCCGGAGTCGATTGTTCCGACCACGAGGTGAACATCAAAATCCTTCTCGACTCCCTGATCAGCTCAGGCGTCGTCACGGACTCACGTCGTGACGCACTACTCGAATCGCTGACCGACCAGGTCGCAGAACTCGTTCTCGCAGACAACCGTTCGCAGAACGAACTGATGGGTACCACGCGGGCGGATGCGGGGGCGATGATCGGTGTGCACGGCAGAGTGATTTCCAACCTCGAATCGCGCGGGATCGTCGACCGTGTCATCGAAGGGTTTCCGACCAAGAAGCAGTTCGCCGCGGCTGAGAAGTCGGGAACGGGGCTGACGTCGCCGGAACTCGCCACACTGATGGCCCACGTCAAGCTCGATCTGAAATCCACGCTGTTGGCGGGAAGCTCGATCGACAACCAGATCTACCGCCAGGCGCTGGTGAACTACTTTCCGGAGGGCGTTCGAGTTGCAGGGGGCGACGCCCTCGACCGGCACCCACTGCGGCGCGAGATCGTCGCGACCGTGCTGACGAACAACGTCATCGATCGGGGCGGCATCACCTATGCATATCGGCTCGGTGAAGAGGTCGGCGCTGATCCGGAAGACGCGGTACGTGCCTTCACCGTGGTTTCCGAGGTGTTCGGACTGTGGAAGTTGTGGCACGACATCAGCGAAGCCTCGATCTCGACCGCCGTATCCGACGAGTTGATCCTGCTCACCAGGCGACTGCTCGACCGGGCGTCACGGTGGATGCTGACACGTCGTCCGCAACCGCTGGCCGTCGGGGCCGAGATCAGCAGATTCGGTGATCGCCTCGCGGAGGCGTCGGCAGAGCTCGATGGCTGGCTGGTAGGCGCAGATCAGCGGAACCTGGCTGCGCGAACGGTCCTCATCACGGACAAGGGCGCGCCGGAGAACCTGGTCAGGCGAGTGGAGATATTGCTCGATCAGTTCGGACTGCTCGACGTGGTGGAGATCGCGGACCTTGCCGATCGGACGATCTCGGAGACCGGCGAACTCTATTTCCGGCTCGGTGAGCATGTTGGGCTCGTCCCGATGCTCAATCGAGTGTCGGCATTGAGCAAGGACGGAAAATGGAACGCGTTGGCGAGGTTGTCGTTGCGGGACGAGTTGTACTCGACGGTGCGGGCCCTGACCCTCGACGTCTTGGCCGACGCGGAAGCGGGTGACACGACAGCGGAAAAACTCTCGAGGTGGGAAGAAAGGAATGCGTCGAGAATCGAGAGGTCCACTCTCGCGCTCGCAGAGATCGAGGCGTCCGGGCAACACGATCTTGCTGCGCTTTCGGTTGCGACGAGCCAATTGCGGCGCATGGTGGGTTAGGTCCGGCGCGGACGCTCGCGGATGGATCGGAAAGGTGCACGAGGCGGATAGACTTCGGAGGCCGAACGGGAGAACCGACTCGGTGGTTTTCGACGAACGGGTGGTGGCGATGGCGATTGCCGAAGTGGACGCAGAACTCGCCGTGCTGTTCAACGAGGCAGGCGGCGAGTCCGCCCCTGCCTACGAACGGGTCAAGAACCTCGTGGTCTCGCAGATCAACTCGGGTCGGTGGACCGAAGGCGATCAGCTGCCTTCGGAGAATCAACTGGTCAGTGCGCTGGGGTTGTCACGAATGACGATCAATCGAGCGCTTCGCGAACTCACCAGCGACGGTCTGATCGTGCGGATGATGGGGGTCGGTACTTTTGTCGCCGCCACGAAGACCGCGTCCCCGCTGTTCGAAGTCAAGAACATCGCCGACGAGATTCAGCGCCGCGGCCACCGTCATCGAACCGAGGTCGTCTTCGTTCGTGAGGAAGAAACCGACCACGGGCAGACGTTCCTTCGTGAATCGGTGGGCAAACGGGTGTTCCATTCGCTGATGGTGCACTTCGAGGACGAAACTCCGATTCAGGTGGAAGACCGATTCGTGAATCCGAACGAGGCGCCCGACTATCTGCGCCAGGACTTCACCGCGATCACCCCCAACAACTACTTGAGTGACGTTGCGCCTCTGGTTCGCGGCGAGCATGTCGTGGAAGCGGTGTTGGGTAGCCCGGACGAATGCGAGCTGTTACGCATCGATCGCGGGGAACCGTGCCTGCTGATTCGCCGCCGCACCTGGTCGGCTAACGGATTGGTCAGCGCGGCGCGCTTGATCCATCCGGGTTCACGCAATCGCTTGGAAGGAACCTTCGAGCGCTGATCGTTTCGAATGGCGAATCCTGAACACTCGCTCGTCCGATTGCACCATTTTCGGGGCCGACTTCGGTGCAATCGACCAGGACGTGACTGCGAGCACACTGAGATCATGGGTGGACGGTTATTGCTTCCGCAACCTCACTTCCCGACGAGTGAGACCTGAGCGGATCCCAGCAACGCCGTCTACGCCGCTCGCTTCCATGATCGAAGGAGTTCGAACTGTGACCGACTTGCCCAAGGACCTACTTGTCGCCCCGAAGTGGCAGGAACGCCTCGACGAACTGGCAGCCAAGCATTCGGTACCGGGCGCGCAGGTCGGTGTGATCGCGCTGGGCGAAGACGGCGCGGCGGACATCCGTGTCATCACCACCGGAGTGACGAGCCTGAACACGCGCGTCGACGTCGACGCAGACACCCTGTTCCAGTACGGATCCGCGAGCAAGATCTGGACGACGACGCTGATCATGCAGCTCGTCGACGAGGGCAAGCTGACGCTGGACACCCTGGTGGTGGAGGTGCTTCCGGAGTTCACGATCGCGGATCCTTCCAACACGAAGGAAATCACGATCCGCCAGTTGCTCACGCACACAAGCGGTATCGACGGAGACCTGTTCAACGACACCGGTGACGGTGACGACTGCGTCGAGAAGTACGTCGACGAACTCGCGACCGCGATCAGCGTCACCGAGCCCGGCGGGCATCTGAGTTACAGCAACGCGGGTTTCGCCGTTGCCGGCCGCATCGTCGAGGTCCTTCGTGAGATGACGTGGGACGAGGCGTTGGTCGAATATCTCTGGAAGCCAATCGGATTGACGCACATCATCACCAAGGCCAAGGACGCGCCGCTGTTCCGCACGGCCGTCGGCCACGTGGCCAACCCGGATCGGACGTCGCCGGACAAGGTGATTCCGACCAAGCAGTGGCTGCTTCCGCGCGGTATCGGTCCGGCCGGGATCATCACCGGATCGGTCAGCTCGCTCCTGACCTTCGGTGCTGCACACATGCGTGACGGACTCGCATTGACGGGTGAACGCATTCTGTCCGAAGAATCCGCGCGCCTGATGCGCACTCCGCAATTCGACCTGACCGCGGTCTCGAGCGTCGATCAGGCCTGGGGTCTCGGCTGGATCCTGTCCGACTGGGGTGGCGTGACGTCCGCGCAGCACGGTGGTGCGACGATCGGCCAGATCACTCGTTTTCACACCTTCCCCGAGCTCGGTCTCGCCATGGCCGTGGTGACCAACTCGCGTGGCGGCGGCGCCCTGGCCCACGACATCGAGAAGGAGATCGCCCAGGAGCTCGATCTCGTTCTGCCGGAGCCGAAGTCCGAGCCGAATGCGGAAGACATCGACCTGTCGCACATTCTCGGAACCTATGAATCGACAACCGTGCGAATCGAACTCACGCGCGGCGAGGACGGCGGATTCCAGGTGCAGAACTTCGCCAAGGTCGAGATCGACGGCGAGCCGCCGGCTCCGCCCACCAAGGTCGTGCCTCTGTCCGCCTCCCGGTTCTCGATCAGTAACGAGAGCGCTTCGGGTGAGATGGCTCATCTCACGATCGATGGCGAGCAATATCTCTACATGACAAGGCTTTTCAAGAAGATTTCCGACTAGTCGCGGCGAGATGATTCTCTCCGCTGAATGAAATCTCGGGCAGGTCGAAGGCGATGAGGGCCCTCGACCTGCCCGCACTACTTTTCGAGGAAAACTCATGATGAAACCTCTCGCTCCTTTTCCGGACGTGAATCACCCCGCGGCACTGGATGCTTACGGCCTTGCGCCGGTCATCGACGGTCACAACGATCTGGCCTGGACGGCTCGCGAAACTGCCGCATACTCGGTGGAGAATCTCGAGAAGGATTCCATCTTCCAAACCGACATCGACAAACTCGGTCGCGGCGGCGTCGGTGCGCAGTTCTGGTCGGTTTACACCCCGTGTGACAGGACGGAGCCAGAGGCGGTTCAGTACACACTCGAACAGATCGACTACGTGTACCGGATGATCGAGCGATATCCGGATACTTTCGAATTCGCGCGTACAGGTGACGACGTGCGTCGCATCTGGAGCGAGGGCAAGGTCGCGTCCTTGTTGGGCGCGGAGGGCGGTCACAGCATCGGCAGCTCGCTCGGTGTCCTGAGAATGATGGCGCGCCTTGGTCTTCGGTACATGACGCTGACGCACAACGACAACACCGGGTGGGCGGACTCCGCGACGGACACTCGAGTACACGGCGGGCTGACCGACTTCGGTCGCGAGATCGTGCGCGAAATGAATCGGCTCGGCGTACTCGTCGACCTGTCGCACGTCTCGGTGGAAACGATGAGAGATGCCATCGAGACGTCTTCGGCGCCGGTGATTTTCAGCCATTCGTCGTGCTCTCAGCTATGCGGTCACCCCCGTAATGTTCCCGACGACGTCATGCGACTGCTCGCGGACAACGGCGGGGTCATCATGATCGCCTTTGTACCCATGTTCCTTTCTGCCGAGTACAACGAGTGGTTCAAAGGCGGGCGAGTCGGCCCACGACCGGCGATGACAGTGGACCATCTCGCCGACCACGTCGAGCATGCCCGAGACGTCGCGGGCATCGACCACATCGGTTTGGGCAGTGACTACGATGGGTTCGACGACTTTCCGGACGGTATGCAGGACGTATCCGGTTTCGCGGTGTTGATAGACCGTCTGGCGGAACGCGGTTGGTCCGCGGAGGACTTGGCAAAGCTGATGGGCAACAACGTGTTGCGTGTGCTCGACGAGACCAGTGCGGCCTCGATGTCGAGCCTTTCCTAGCCGTATCGACGCCCGAGAAGATGAGGATGAGAATGAAGAAGATTCGTACCGTTGCACTGAAGCTGGTTGCTTCGGTGTCCGTAGTTCTGGTTGTGCTGGTATCGATAGCGCTCGTATTCAATGTCGGCTCCAGCAAAGCGAGCGTTCCGGCCGGGGAGACGGGCAACCAGTTCGTGTCCGTCGACGGAAAGAACATGAGCTACTCGATCCGCGGCAACGGCGATCAGACCATAGTGCTGTTACCCGGGTTCGGAACGTCCGCACCGATTCTCGACTTCACACCGCTTGTCAACGAGCTCGCACCCGACTACCGCGTCGTCACGATCGAGCCCTTCGGTTACGGCTACAGTGATGGAACGGACAAGGACCGCACGACTGCGAACATCGTCGAAGAGATTCATACGGCAGTACAGTCGCTGGGAATTGACGAATACATCCTCATGGGGCACTCGATCACTGGTCTCTATGCGCTGGACTACACCGCGAAGTACCGTGACGAGGTCACCGCATTCGTGGGTATCGACAGCAGTGTTCCAGGGCAGCCGAACATGGATACCAAATTCCCGATCGACGCACTCCGAGTTGGAAGGCAATTGGGCTTGGCGGAATTGCTGTCCAAGGTCGTCGGTGGTGAAGCCTCGGACGAGTACCTCGATCCCGCCGCAAAGGACGAGATGCGACAGTTGACTGCGAAGAACAACTTCAGCGATACCTATCTCAACGAGATGGATCACCTTTCGAGTAACTTTGCTGAAGCAATCGGCAAGACGTTCCCAGCCGATGTTCCGATTCTGTTGTTCGCCGTGAACAATTCAGAAGTTCAGGGCTGGACAGAGCTGCACGAGGGGCAGGCAGCCTCCGTCGATCACGGAGAGGTGATCTTGCTGGACGGAGACCACTACCTGCACCACACCAGGTCGAAGGAAATCGCCGAGAACCTCGGAAGGTTCTTGGGTGAGCTGAACTGAATCCGGGAGGACGTTAAAGTTGGAGGCGGGGCCATCGAGTCGAGATGGTCCCGCTTCTTTCTTCTCCACTGATCGTTCGGAGGCATTGTGGCGCAGACCTGGTCACGCGAAGAACTGGTGAGCGAGCTGGACTCGGCGTATTCGAAACTCGAAGCGTTACTCGACGGCGTCGCCGAGGCCGATGCGTTCGACGCCGTTGCCGTCGACGCGTGGACGGTGCACGACGTACTCGCTGTGCGTGTCTGGTGGGCAGAGGCCGTCGCAGAGTGGATAGGTGCCGGGCTGCGAGACGAGGCTCCGCAGACGCCGGCGGCGGGTTACAAGTGGACGCAAACACCCGCACTGAACCAGTCGGTTGTCGACGCGAGCATCGACATTCCGGCTCAGGAGCTTCGTGACCGCTTGGGAGCTGCTGTTGCGATGTTGCGCAACTACATCGAGACCCTTGACGATGATCAACTGCTGTCGGTCGGGGTTTTCTCGTGGACCCGGACGTGGCCGGTCTCGAGGTGGATCGCCGTCAACACGATCACCCAATACGCGTCGTTGTCGAAAATGATTCGGCGAGTGCTGAAGTCGAACAATCAGCTCTGAAGTCGATGCATCCGCCATACGTCCGGTCCGTCGGGGAGCGAGGTCTGGCCGACGATCGTGAAACCGAACCGTTGGTACAGCGGTAGATTTCGTTCGGTCGACGTATCGAGCCAGCAATTCTGTTCGGTTCGATCCAGTTCCGCCAAAGCATGTTTCAGTAGCGCAGAACCCAATCCGGTTCCGCGTGAGCGCGGCGTCGTACCGATCGTTGCCAACGACCACGCGTTGTCGGGGACGGGAAGCGCAGACAGTTGTTCGTCAGCCTGAAGAACGCGCTCGAACCGATCTCCGTGCAGTTCGACGATCTTCTCGACGGTCGCTTCATCAGGCTCTGGAGTGTCCGGCGGCAGGACTGCGATGACGCCGTTGCCGGAATCGTCGATGTAGGAACGCCCGAACGGTAGTGCCAGGTGTTCGAGGTAGATCCGTTGCAGAGTCGCGACGCGTTCCACGTGGGAGTCTTCGGCGACGCACCAGTTCGTCCAGGGGTAGTCGGCAAACGCCTCGCCGAGAACCTCGGCGGCACGGTCGAGGTCGTCGATGGACAGCGGTCGAACAGAATTCTGCATAGTGCCACTTCAGCACAGTGAGGTCTTCCGTCGCCACTCGATTTCTGCGGTGTAGCAGGTGCGCGGGTCGTGGTCACGTACTTGTGAGTTCATTCAAGAAAGTTGGACGAGGCTGTCGATCCTGCGTTGACTGGTAGTGATCGGGCAATCGCCGAGCTGTCAACTCCGGGCACGTGAGATCCGGGTACGGCGATTCTCCGCGAAAGGAACAGATATGAACAGGCTCGAAAGCAAGAGTGTAGTGATCACAGGCGCCGCCAGTGGAATCGGGCGTGCAGCAGCACAACTCATGGCGGCAGAGGGCGCCAAGGTGTTGGTCGCCGACCTCGATCCTGCGCGTGCAGAGGAAGCGGCGGTGGCGATTCGCGAGACGGGTGGCAATGCAGTGGGTTTCGGCGTCGATGTCATGAACGAGGACTCTCTGGCAGCGATGATCGAAAAGGCGGTCACCGAATTCGGCGGCATCAACGTCCTGTGTAATCACGTGGGCGGTAGTAACCCGCGCAAGGATCTCGACCTGCTCCGGATGGACTTGGACGAGTGGGATCGCGTGATGTCGCTCAACGTCCGCAGCACTGTCGTCGCTTCACGACTTGCCATTCCGCACATGAACAGTGCCGGTGGAGGATCGATCGTCAACACGGCCTCGGTAGGTGGATTGATCGGGGATTCCCTGCAGTCTGCCTACGGATCCGCCAAAGCGGCAGTCATTCGTCTGACGCAGTACATCGCAGTCCAGTACGGAGCAAACGGTGTTCGGTGCAATGCCGTAGCGCCGGGCGCGATCATGACACCCGCTCTCGTGGACAACATCCCCGCTGATGTCATCGACGGCATGAAGCAGGCAAACGCCCTGCCTTACCTCGGCGAACCCGAAGACATCGCGCATGCCATGGTCTACCTGGCTTCGGACGAATCTCGCTACATGACGGGGCAGACCCTGGTGGTCGACGGCGGACTCACCAGCAAGAGTCCGCTCGCGACCGGCCGTTCGTCGATGTTGAGCTGAATCAGCTCCGCCAACCGCTGGGGCCGGCGCCCAGAACCTCGATGGATCCCTGACTGGCGTGTGAATGCTTGGTGCGGTGCGTCATTCGCCACTTTCCGTCGATCCGCGCCCATGAGTCGTGGTAGTCGCCGAGGGTGAAGAAGTTCAGGTGAGCCTTGCTCCCGGTGCCCACATGCATGTCGCTGACATAGGAGCGGCTGGTGGCGAGATCGCCGACCACCTCGACCAGCACGTTACCGATCAGATGTTGGGTGGGACCGCACTCGTCGAGGAACGAGCGGATGGACGCCACTACCTCGGCGGGTCCGCGCAGAGTTCCGGTGCCCAATTCTGCCGTAGCGTCCGGCGTCATGATCCGGTGGAGTTCATCCCACTCTCGCGCATCCATGGCTCGGGCGAACTCGAAGATGGAGCGGGTGATCTCGCGTTCGTCGAGAAGAGTGGTGATGTCGATGCTCATGCTGTGCGCCTTTCTTAACGTCGGGGGGTTAATAAAGGCGCACAGCAGATGTCAGCGGTTGAGCAGCTTGCGCATCGCTTCGGCAGCACCCTTGACCATCTTGTCTCGGGGGAAGCCACTGCGCTTCTTGGCGCCTTCGTAGTTTCCTGCAGCCACCCAGATCGGGCCGTCGGCAAGGTGTTCGAGACCTTCACGTGCAACATCTTCGGGCTCTGCGACGTTCATGCCCGGGATGTCGAAGTTCAGTCCCGCGCGAATCATAGCGGGTGTGCGAGTGACACCGAGAATGAACTCGACGACGTGAACGCCGTACGGCTGGAGTTCGAGCCACAGGCTTTCGGCGAAGATGCGCCCGAATGCCTTGGACGCCGCGTAGATGCTCTGGTGCTCGGAGCCCATGAATCCGGCCAGCGAACCGAGCAGCATGATGCCGCCGCGTCCGCGATCCTTCATCAATCCGCCGAAGTGGTGCGAGAGTTCGAGCTGCTTGTTGATGTTCAGCTCGATGACTCCGGCAAATCCCGTCAGATCTCCGGTGACGAACTCGTGGCCGTAGCTGTTGGCGCCGGCGTTGAAAATGAGGAGACCAACCTCGACGTCGTCGGTGACAGCCTTGATCTGATCGAGCGCGTCCGGAACGAGCAGATCCAATGCGAGAGTGCGTACTTCGACGCCGTTGGCGCGGGCCTTGGCCGCGGTCTCCTCGAGCGGGCCCGGCTTGCGGGCGATGAGAACGAGGTTGATGCCGATCTTGCTGAGCTCGTCGGCGAACCCTGCGCCGACACCTTCTGAACCGCCGGCGATGACTGCCCACGGGCCGTAGTACTGAGGATCGATCATTACTACCTTCTTCGAAAGATGTTGGCTTGACTAGTGAAACGGAGTCGGTACGGGTTCGCTGTCGTCGACGATCGGCTGAGGCACCGGCTCGTCGTTGAGGATCTCGAGTTCGCCCGCTGTTGCAGCGTTCACGATGGACGCGATCAAGGCGCCGCACTGCTTGCGAGGGGCACCGGGTCGTCCCTCTCGCTGCCCGAATTCACGGTCGTCGGCGATTTCGAGGCACTGGGCGCGGGCCTGGTCACTCCACTGAACGGTGGTGTGTTCCCAACTGTTCTTCTGGACCAGGACCTGAGCCTTGCACTCAGCGCACTGAAGAGGCTGCATCTTCGTCTGCCTTCTTTGCAGCGAGGTTGTCTTCGACTTCCTTCTGCCAGGCTGCGACGGGTCGCGCGGTGTCGAGTTCGAATTCGAAGCGCTCGGTCATCTCGGGAGCGATGTCCGCGACATCGACGTAGAACTGTTCGTACCAGCGACGGAGCTGGTAGACCGGGCCGTCTTCTTCGCACAGGAGCGGGTTCTCGATGCGAGTCTTGTTCTTCCAGATCTCGACGTCCTGCTCGAAGCCCTTGGCGATGAACGTGCCGAAGTTCGCGGCCATCGCGTCGGCGGCTTCACCCTGGAAGCGATCCGACTTCTTGACGATGATGCCGTACTGGAGCACGAACTTGTCAGCGCTGACCGGGTAGTGGCAGTTGATGAGCACAGAGTCGACGTTGTAGTCCTCGTACTCGTAGGTCAGGTCGTCGACCATGAAGGAGGGGCCGAAGTACGTGGCAACCGAGTTGCTGCCGACCATCTTCGGGGTGCCTGCTGCGTGGGGACGCATGTCCGAGCGAGCGACGCCGCGCATGTACTGCGTTGCGGCGTGGCCTTCGAAGACGTTCTTGAAGTACGTCGGGAAGGAGTAGTGCACGTAGAAGAAGTGCGCCATGTCGACGATGTTGTCGACGATTTCGCGGCAGTTGGTGTCGACGGTCGTGGTGTACCAGACCCAGTCGCTCCACTCGTCGCTGAGCGCGCCTTCGATGCGGGGGATAGCCACGTCGTCGGTCGGCGGGTTGCCCTCGGGGTCGTGCCAGACGAAGAGCATGCCGTCCTGGTCGAGGGTTTGCCAGGCGCGCGTCTTGGCCAGCGGGGGGACGCGGCGTGCGTACGGAATCTTCTGGCACTTGCCGTTGCCGCCCCAGCGCCAATCGTGGAACGGACAGGCAATGGCGTCGCCCTTGATGGTGCCCTGGCTCAAGTCGCCACCCATGTGACGGCAGTACGCGTCGAGGATCTTGACGTTGCCTTCACTGTCGGCGAAGACGACCAGTTTGGTGCCGAACGCCTCGATGGAGTGCGGCTGGCCGTCCTTGAAGGACTCCGTGAGTCCAATGCAGTGCCATCCACGCGCAAAGCGTGTAGGCGCGGTTCCAGCTTGGATCTCGCGAACCTCGTCGTTGTCGGACTGAGTGATCGTCACGATGAGTCCCGTCCTTTCCAGGGGCAGTGTCGACGCCCGACGCTAGGGGAGCGTGAATTGCCTCTGGGGTCTCGTCTCACTGGCCGGGACCAGCGGCGAGCGCGAGGATCCGGCGGCTGATCCCGGCCTCCGGGACTTCCGATCACCGGAACGCGTGACCGACATATCGTGACGGGGCAGCCGTTATGTCTATCTGCCGATCCGCTCCCTCACGGTTCGGTGCGAGGAGTGTCTCCCATGGTCAACAAGGTTCTGAGTTCAGTCCGTGATCTGCTCCCGAAGATCGCGGCCCGCGCTCAGAAGGTCGACGATTCGCGCAAGATCTCCGAACGGACCATCCGGGAGCTGTCCGAAGCCGGCGTCTTCTCCATGCTGGCGCCGAAAAGATACGGAGGTGCCGAGAGCGACCCGGTTCAGTTCTACGAAGTGGTCAGGGCCATCTCGGCTGCCTGCGGCTCGACCGGTTGGGTCGCGTCGGTGGTGGGGGTGCACCCGTGGCATCTTGCACTTTTCGACGACCGAGCGCAGGCCGACGTGTGGGGAGAGGATCAGACGACGCTCATTTCGTCCGCCTATGCGCCGGTCGGTCGACTGACGGCGGTGGACGGTGGCTACGAGCTATCGGGCCAGTGGGGTTTCTCCTCCGGTTGCGACCACGCGAGTTGGGCGTTGCTGGGAGCGATGGTGGTCGGCATGGATGGTCGTCCCGTCGATTTCATGACGGTGTTGGTGCCGCGCACCGATTACGAAATCCGTGACGTGTGGGATGTCGTGGGTATGCGGGGCACCGCGAGCAACGAGATCGTGGTCGACAAGGCCTTCGTTCCCGAGCACCGATTGAAGCGCAACTACGAGACCGCACAACTGCGTGGTCCTGGCCAAGCGGTCAATCCTGGCCCGCTGTACAAACTTCCGTTCGGGAGCATCTTCACCTCGACGGTTGCCGCTCCGTGTGTGGGCATCGTCGCCGGTTGTTACGAGGGGTACCTGGACGTGATGCGTGAGCGCGTCCGTCTGAGTTTGGGTGGCGGACGGTTCAGTGAGGATCAGTTCGCTCAGGTCGCCGTCGCACGTGCGTCGTCGGAGATCGATGCTGCGATTCTGCAGATGGATCGCAATATCCGGGAGATGTACGAACTTGCTGTGGCCGGTCAGGAGCTCCCACTCTCGATGAGGCTGCGTGCGCGTCGTGATCAGGTTCGTGCGACGGAACGCTCGGTGGAAGCGATCGACATGCTTTTCAAGACGGCAGGCGGGAACTCCCTCTCTCGCGGAAACCCGATCGAGCGTGCGTGGCGTGACGTTCATGCGGGCAGCGTTCACGTTGCCAACGAACCCGAGCGCGCGTTGGCGCTCTACGGCCGGGCGGCGTTCGGACTGCCGGTGGAGGACAACCTGATCTGACGGGTTGGCGCGTCACCGGGTGGGGTATTTGCCTTTGGATGAGGGAAGTACCGGCTCTGACCATCGGCTCGATCGTCGACATGGCGGGTGTCGCGCGCGCGAAGGTGATGCCGGCCGGCCGAACCGGTGTCTTCGAGAAAGCCGGTGCGGGAGTCTCACCGAGCTGGAACGTCTTCTGTAGCGACGATCGGATTGCCTTCACCGATTCCTTTTCCGTCGTGGGTGATCTCCGGTTGCGTATCGACCGCTCCGACCTCCGTGATCTCGGCGGGGGCGTGTCGTGGGCGCCGGCGACGTTGCACGAGCAAGACGGTGCGACGGCTGCCGTGTGTACTCGGTCCGCACTCACTGCCGTCGTGGCGCGGCTTGCCGCCGACGGACTGGAAGCTCGGGTGGGTCACGAGATCGAGTTCACTCTTTTCGGTGATGCGTGCAACGGAGCGTGGTCGGCGTACGGGTTAGGTGCAGTCCTGCGCCGCGAGGACTTCCTCAAGGACCTTCTGCGCAATGCCGAACGCGCACAACTTCATATCGAGCAAGTGCATGCAGAGTACGGACCGGATCAATTCGAGATCTCCATCGCTCCGGCAACTCCTGTTCAGGCTGCCGACCTGGTGATACTGGCCCGGATCTTGATCAGCCGCACTGCCAGAGCCCACGGATTGGCGGCCTCGTTTTCACCGATACCTACGGTCGGAGGTGCAGGGAACGGTGCACACCAGCACTTTTCGTTGAACTCAGGTGGGCGGCCCGTCTTCTCCGGTGGCGGGCAGGAGTACGGGATGACCGACAAAGGATCGTCAGCTTTGGGTGGAATCCTCTCTCACCTCACGGAATTCACGGCCGTCTTTGCGTCCTCACCGCTCTCCGGGGTCAGGCTGCGACCGGACAATTGGTCGGGGGCCTACGTCTGTTGGGGGCTCGAGAACCGGGAAGCGGCACTGAGGTTCTGCGCAGAGTCACCGTCGAATCCACACGGCGCCAACGCCGAAGTGAAAATCGTCGATCCATCGGCCAACCCGTATCTGGCGACCGCTGCGATACTTGGCCTTTCGCATATCGGTATCGGCAATGCCTCGCCATTGCCGCCGGAAATTGTGGTGAACCCGTCGACTCTCACGGAGGCGGAACGTGATGAGCGCGGGGTGACCCGAGTCCCCACCGATCTGCGCGAGATAGTGCAGAAGTTCAACTCCTCCTCGGTGGCGAAGGAAATCTTCGGGGAGTCGATCATCGAAGCGATGGTGTCGGTGAAGGGAGTTGAGCGCGAGACTTTCTCCCAGATGGACGAGGCGACAACCGTCGAGCGGCTTCGATATACCTGGAGCTGAAAGGGTTGACGCGCAAGATGTCGAGTCCTATGTTTAAGCTATTCCTTAATTAAGGAGTTGCTTACATGGACGAGCGAAGTGGCCGACTCGATGCAGTGTTCAGCGCATTGGCCGACCCGACGAGGCGTGAAATGCTCTCTCGCCTCACTGATGGTTCGATGACCGTCGGTGAGTTGGCCGAGCCGTTCGAAATGAGTCGACCTGCCATCTCTCAGCATCTGAAGGTGCTCGAGCGAGCCGGTCTCATCGAACGAACCGCCACCGCGCAATGGCGCACGTGCACCCTTCGCGCAGAGGGTCTCGACGACGCCAGCGCCTGGGTCGACGAACACCGGCGAGGCTGGAACGAACGCTTCGACCTCCTCGACGAGCGTCTACGTGAGCTGAAACAACGTCGACCGAAGAAGGAGAAGGACAATGAGTGACCGGAATGCCGATGCCACTGCAGAATTCACCATCACCCGGATCTTCGACGCGCCGCGCGACCTTGTCTGGCAGGCGTGGACCGACCCCGACGAGGCGGCGCGCTGGTGGCATCCGAAGGGTGTCAGCAGTCCCCGTGAGCATGTCACGATCGATCCCAGAGTTGGCGGAACGTACCGCTACCTGATGATCAACGACGAGAACGGAGCCGAGTACCCCACCGGCGGAACCTATCTCGAGGTCGACGAGCCGAAGAGGCTGGTCTTCACCTGGGGAAATCCGAGTGATCCGGTGGATGCCGCACCTCGGATAACGGTCACGCTCGCAGAACGGGGTGACAAAACCGAGATGACCTTCCACCTGGTAGGAATTCCGGGATTCAAGGGTGACGGGAATGTGTACGACGGATGGGAATCCGCTTTCGACGTGTTGGACGAAGTTCGCGCCGGCGACTAGTCGGGAATCGGACACCGCGACAGCGGTGCCGGTGATTGAATGAGACTGATACTTCATTCATCACCGACTCAGGAGAGCCCGATGGCACCAGAAGTTGCGGTAGTTCTCGAGGGATACACCTACTTCGAATGCCCGCGCTGGCACGAGAACCGGATCTGGGTATCCGACTTCTACACCTACCAGGTGATTTCGGCCCGCGAGGACGGGACCGACATACGCGTCGAGGCGGAGGTTCCAGGGCAGCCGTCCGGGCTGGGGTGGCTTCCGGACGGCAGATTACTGGTCGTCTCCATGCGGGACCAGAAGATTCTGCGGCGAGAATCCGATGGCGAGTTGGTGGTGCACGCAGACTTGTCCGGGTACGTCAGTGCCAACGTCAACGACATGCTGGTCGACGCACAGGGACGAGCGTACGTGGGCAACTTCGGGTTCGATCTGATGAACCTGGCCCCCGTCGAGACGGCAGATCTCCTCCGCGTCGACCCCGACGGATCGGTGCACGTCGTCGCGCGAGATCTCCACTTCCCCAACGGAATGGCTCTGACGTCGACCGGAGATCTGCTCGTGGACGAAACGCTGGGAAATCGAATCAGTGCGTTTGCCGTCCAGGCCGACGGCTCTCTGGGTGAACGCCGCGACTGGGCGTCGTTCGGGCCGGTGCCTGGTGGACCCGAGATGGAGACCACCCTCGCTCAGATCGTCGTTGCGGCGGACGGGTGTTGTATCGACGGAGACGATTCGATGTGGGTGGCCGATGCCCTCGGAAGCCGTGTTCTTCATGTGGGCGCCAGCGGGGAGATAGTCGACGAAATTGCCTTCGACAGCGGTGTCTTCGCTTGCGGACTCGGCGGTTCCGACGGTCGTACCCTGTTCGTTTGTGCCGCCCCGGATTTCAATGAACACGCTCGCAAGGTGGCTACCGAAGGAAAGCTGCTGTCGATTCGCCTGGAGCCTTTGAGCTGATATGGAATTGGTGACCTCGCTACCTGCCGACACTCCGCTGCGGCAGGTAGCTGAGCACGTCCGACGCATCGAGAACCTTGGTTTCGACACGGTGCACATCTCCGAAACCATTCGTGATCCGTTTGCGGTGGCGGCCTTGGCCGTCGAGCACAGCAGTACTCTCACTGTCCGGACGTCGATGGTTGTCGCGTTTGCGCGCAGTCCCATGGTGACGGCTTTGGCTGCCTGGGATCTTGCGGGTTTCTCGGGTGGGCGATTTCAACTGGGGCTTGCGACGCAGGTGCGTGGGAACATCGTCGGGCGGTACTCGATGCCGTGGACGGATCCTGTTGCGCAACTGCGTGATTACGTCAGCGCTGTACGCGAGATCTTCCGAGTTTTTCAGGAGGGCGGTGAACTCGACCATGCCGGAACGCACTACACCTTCGACCGGCTGCAGCCCTACTTCAATCCGGGGCCGCTCGATGTTCCGGCTCCGGAGATCTGGACCGGGGGAGTGAACTTGCGCATGTGCTCACTGGCGGGAGCCGTCGCCGACGGTTTTGTTTCTCACCCCACCAGCTCCCATCCGAAGGTGCTCGCGGAGAGGATCATTCCATCGTTGACGGCAGGAGGAAGGAAGCCGCGACTGATTGCCGTTCCGAAGATGATCACCGGCAAAGATCCTGCCGCGATACTTGCTCAACGAGAAGCGGTGCGCAGTGAACTTGCCTTTCTCTACTCCACTCCGGCGTACCGAGTCGCGCTGGAGGTCCTCGGATTATCCGAGGTCGGGGAAGAACTGACAGTGATGGCGCGGGCAGGTGATTGGGCTCGACTACCTGCCGTCCTCACCGACGATGTTCTCGACAGGCTGGTCACGCAATGCACCTACGCCGAACTCCCCGAGGTGCTGAGTTCGAAATACGCGAGTCTCTGCGACGGCATTGCACTGGCGGTGCCGGCGAATCCCGCCGACGACCGCGTCTTCGCAGCGATGTGTGAGGAGATTCGAGCCGCCGCAGCGTCTGCCCCGTGACGTCCAGTCGGCGCGAACTACACTCTCGACATGGGGCGCGTCTACGAAGGCATCGATGAAAAGCTCACCACGTGGTTGCAGGCTCAACCGCTGTTCGTCGTTGCCACCGCACCGTTGTCTGCTGACGGGTTGGTCAATTGCTCACCCAAAGGGGGAGTCGGATCGTTTGTGGTGCTGACATCCACCCGGGTGGCGTACCTCGACCTCACCGGCAGCGGTGTGGAAACCATCGCGCACGTGCGCGAGAACTCGCGAATAACACTGATGTTCATGGCGTTTGACGGACCACCGAAGATCGTACGACTGCACGGTCACGGACACGTTCTGCTTGCAGGGTCGGAACCGTTCAACGAGCTTGTCGGTAGGTTCCCTGAGCACCCGGGGCTGCGGTCGATCGTCGTGGTCGATCTGACGCGCATTTCGGATTCGTGCGGATACGCAGTACCGCTGATGGACTACCAATCCGATCGTGACGTGCTCGACCGCGTAGCGGAGAAGAGGGGGCCGGAGCGGCTCATCGCCTATCGCGCCGAGAAGAACGCGAAGAGTGTGGACGGGTTGCCCGGTATCGACCTGGAGTGATACAAAATCGCGTCGCCGTGCGAAAGAGTGTGGGGCAGGTGATTCTGACATTGCCTGCCCCACGTCCTCGTTGTGCTGGTTACTTCGCCATGTCCTGGGCTGCTCGGTACGAGAAGACCATGGCCGTGCCGAGCGGAACGCCAGGACCGGGGTAGAAGCGGCCGCTCAGTGACGCGCTCGTGTTGCCGGCGGCGTACAGGCCGTCGATGGCGCTGCCGTCGGCACGCAGGACTCGACCGTTGACGTCGGTGACCAATCCGCCCTTGGTGCCGAGGTCACTGAGGACGATGCGGGCCGCGTAGAACGGACCGTTCTCGATCGCCGTCAGTGCCGCATTCGCGCCGCCGTTGGGTGGGCAGAAGAATGCGTCGTACGGGTCTTCGCCGCGATGGAACTCTTCGTCGACTCCCAGCTTTGCGGCATCGTTGAACTTTTCGACAGTACTGCGCAATGCGTCGGCCGGCAGTCCGGTCTTGGCGGCGAGTTCTTCGAGAGTGTCGGCGGCGACCCAGGTTCCGGCCTCGAGGTGCTTGGCAGGCGCCGTGTTCGGGATGCAGATGGCAGGCAGTCCGCCACCCTCGCGCGAGTCGAAGATCATGAACGACGGCACTGCAGAACCGTTGTCGTCGTGCGCATCCATGGCCCGGCCGAACTGGTCGTACGGGAGAGACTCGTTGAGGTAACGCTCGCCCGCGTTGTCGACGACGAGTCCGCCGCGAACGCCGACCATGAATGCGGCGCTGCCGTCCGGCTGCTCGACGCCGGGGCAGAACCACGCCTGATCGAGCAAAGCGGTTGCGCCACCGACAGCAATTCCGGCGGAGATCGCGTCACCGGTGTTGGCGCCGAAGGGACCCATACTCCAGATCGCTTTGCCGGGGGTGCCGGCCTGCTCACGCATCTCGGCGTTGCCTTCGATGCCGCCCGCTGCCATTAGCACACCGCGGTTCGCCTTGATTCGCTGGGTTTCGCCGCCGGATTCGACCTCGGCGCCGACAACCCGACCGTCTTCCACGATCAGGGAGGTGAGGATGGATTCGGTACGAAGTTCTGCGTTACCGGTGCTCTGGACTGCGGCCAGCAGTCGGCCGATCAGTGCGCGCCCACCGATCATCGGGCCGGGAGCATGATCCTGACCGGTGCGGTCTTGGTCGAGTTCCGGACGCACCTTGCCGGCGAGGTCACCGATGTCGGCGGGATCGAGATCGAGAGGGTTGATGGAGCGTCCCGTGTCCATCCGGCCTTCGGCCTTGTAGTAGTCGGGGAACGCACGGAACTCGAATTCGATGTGCGGGTTCTGCTCGAGTAGTGCGACGACATCGGGAGCGGTCTCGACATAGGCATCCTGGCGCTCGGACTCGGCGTCGCCGAGCAATGCGCGCAGATAGGTGCGTGCGTTCTCCGTCGAGTCGGGGAGTCCCGCACGTTCCTGTACTTGGGTTCCCGGCAGCCAGATGGATGCGCCCGAGTACGCGGAAGTTCCGCCGAAGCGATCGGTTTTCTCGAGGACGATCGTCGTCAATCCTCGAGCTGCCGCGGTGTATGCGCCGGTCAGCGCGCCGCCGCCGGAGCCGACTACCAACACGTCGCACTCGGTGGTCCAGTCCTGCATCATTGCGTCCTAACTCCAAGAGGGTGGGGTGTCCACGGAATACCGCACGGGGAGAGAAGGCCATGCCAGGTCCCACTGAGCGGGCAATATGCCGAGATGGGTGGTCGAGATGAGAGAATTGGCGAGGTCGTTCGCGACCGGGACACAGAATCGATGATGGGGGCGACGTTGCCGAGAATTGCCGAGGTCAGGGACGCTGCAGAGCCCAGTTCGGACGAGCAGCGGGCGCGCCATGTGCGGATGCTGGAAGCGGCAGCCGAATTGGGGACCGAGAAGGAACTCTCACGGGTACAGATGCACGAGGTCGCCAAGCGGGCGGGCGTGGCCATCGGCACTCTTTATCGCTATTTCCCCTCGAAGACGCACCTCTTCGTCGCTGTGATGGTCGAGCAGATCGACCAGATCGGTGCCAGCTTTGTCAGGCATCAGGTTCAGTCGGACAATCCGCAGGATGCGGTGTACGAGGTATTGGTTCGCGCGACTCGCGGGTTACTGCGTCGGCCGGCTCTCTCGACTGCGATGCTGCAGTCGTCCAGTACCGCCAACGTCGCGACGGTGCCGGACGTGGGAAAGATCGATCGCGGCTTCCGGCAGATCATTCTCGATGCGGCCAGGATCGAGAACCCCACCGAGGAAGACAACACCGGGTTGCGTCTGCTGATGCAGTTGTGGTTCGGGGTCATCCAATCGTGCCTCAACGGTCGAATCTCCATCCCCGATGCGGAGTACGACATCCGCAAGGGATGCGACCTGCTTCTGGTGAATCTCTCACGGCACTGACGTGACTTCGCCCCTCTCTGGGGTGGGTTCGTCATGTTCGCAAAATTGAAATCAATTCTATTTTTGAATCCGCATCAGTTGAGAGTTGATGTCAATCCGGACATTGCCCTGACATCATTAATAGAATAAATTACAGAAAATTAGACGGTGAGCCAGCTCACCGACCGAAAACTCCACGAAGGAGCGAACATCATGGGTCATGCAGTCATCGTCGAGGCCGCTCGGACACCGATCGGCCGTCGTCGCGGCGCCCTGGCGGGACTGCACCCCGCCGAGATTCTGGGAGCAGCGCAGCTCGGCGTTCTCGAACGGGCAGGCGTCGCACCGGAAGACATCGGACAGATCATCGGCGGCTGCGTCACCCAGGCAGGTGAGCAGTCCAACAACGTCACGCGGCAGGCGTGGCTGCACGCCGGATTGCCGTACAGCACCGCGGCAACCACTATCGACTGCGCCTGTGGATCCGCCCAGCAGGCAGTGCATTTGATTTCCGGCCTGATTTCGTCTGGTCAGATCTCGGCCGGTATCGGCTGCGGCGTCGAGGCTATGAGCCGTGTGTTCCTGGGTCAGGCAAACGCACCGGGAACGGGAAACCCGTACCCGGACGACTGGACCATCGACATGGGTGACCAGTTCACCTCCGCGCAGCGAATTGCCGAGAAGCGTGGGATCACGCGCGCCGACGTCGACGCGTTCGGTCTGGAATCGCAGCGCCGCGCAGCTAAGGCTTGGGCAGAAGGACGCTTCGACCGCGAGATCGTGCCCGTCAAGGCTCCCGTGGTGGACAAGGAAGGCGTGCCTACCGGTGAGATCGCCACTGTCACTCGCGACGGGGGACTGCGTGAGACGACGGCAGAAGCGCTGGCTGGGCTCAAGCCGGTCATCGAAGGCCATATCCACACCGCCGGCAACTCGTCGCAGATCAGTGATGGCGCGGCTGCGGTACTGCTGATGAGCGAAGAGCGCGCACAGGAACTGGGATTGAAGCCCCGCGCGCGGATCGTCGCGTCCGGCATGGTCGGATCCGATCCCTTCTATCACCTGGACGGGCCGATCGAGTCCACCCAGATGGTGCTCGACAAGGCCAAAATGACCTTGGACGACATCGATCTCGTCGAAATCAACGAAGCCTTTGCCTCGGTCGTGCTCTCCTGGGCGCAGGTTCATGGCGCAGACCTGTCCAAGGTCAACGTCAACGGTGGTGCGATCGCGCTCGGACATCCCGTCGGTTCCACGGGCGCTCGTCTGATCACCACTGCGCTGCACGAACTCGAGCGCTCGAACAAGTCGACGGCTCTGGTCACGATGTGCGCCGGTGGCGCTCTCTCGACCGCCACCATTATCGAACGCATCTGACCCGTACTGACACTGTCGAATTGACGAGGTAGACATGACTATTGGATTGAGTGAAGAAGATCGTGACCTCCGCGACTCCGTACGGGGCTGGGCGGCGCGTCACGCAACACCCACCGTCGTCCGTGAAGCCGTCGAGGCGAAGGTCGAAACTCGCCCCCAACTCTGGAACGGGCTTGCCGAGCAGGGGCTTCTCGGACTACACGTAGCCGAGGAATTCGGCGGCGCAGGATACGGATTGGTCGAACTCGCCATCGTCGTCGAGGAACTTGGACGCTCGATGGTTCCCGGACCGTTCCTGCCGACGGTAGTGGTCAGCGCTGTTCTCAGCGATGCCGGAGAAACGGACAGACTGCCGACGCTCGTGGATGGCAGCACGCTCGGAGCTGTTGCACTACAGCCGGGTTCGCTGAAGATCACCCGCGACGGCGACAACACCACCCTCAGCGGAACGTCCAGCCTTATTCTCGGCGGCCATGTCGCTGACCTGTTCCTCCTCGCGACGGACAGCGGATTCGTTCTGCTCGGACGTGACCGCCTCGAGGTCACGGACTTGGCCAGCTACGACGTCGTGCGTCGTAACTCCGAGGTCACCGTCGACGGTTTGGTGCTCACCGATTCCGAGATCCTCGCCATCGATACCCAGCGTGTACTGGACATTGCCGCAACACTGTTCGCGGCCGAGGCATCAGGCTTGGCCGACTGGGCAGTCACGACGTCGGCCGACTACGCGAAGGTGCGTCAGCAGTTCGGTCGCTCGATCGGCCAGTTCCAGGGTGTCAAGCACAAGGCTGCACGTATGCTCGCGCTTGCCGAACAGGCACGCGTCTGCGCTTGGGACGCTGCGCGTGCGCTGACTCCCGCCAACGGCGTCGGTGCCGAAGAGGCTTCTCTCGCAGCAGCCGTCGCCGGAGCCACGGCCCTCGAGGCTGGCTTCTCCGTCACGCGTGACTGCATCCAGGTGCTCGGCGGAATCGGCTACACGTGGGAGCACGACGCGCACCTGTACCTGCGCCGCGCGCAGTCCCTGCGAATTCTGCTGGGTTCCACGGCATCCTGGCGTCGTCGCGTTGCCGAGCTGACCATTGCCGGAACCCGTCGCGTGCTCAGCGTCGAGCTGCCGCCCGAGGCCGAGGCGATCCGAGCCGACGTCCGAGCCGAGCTCGCTCCTGCACTCGAACTCGAAGGCGCCGCCCAGAAAACGTATCTCGCGGAAAAGGGCTACACCGCACCGCACTTCACGGCTCCGTGGGGTAAATCCGCCGATGCCGTCAGCCAGCTGGTCATCGCCGAAGAGCTACGCGCTGCGATGATCAAGCCGCACGACATGATCATCGGCAACTGGGTCATCCCGACGCTCATCGCGCACGGCAACGAAGAGCAACTTGCCAAGTTCGTCCCGCCGTCACTGCGCGGCGACATCGTCTGGTGCCAGCTCTTCTCCGAGCCCGGCGCAGGTTCCGACCTCGCGGCGCTGAGTACAAAGGCCACCAAGGTCGACGGTGGCTGGAAGTTGCAGGGCCAGAAGGTGTGGACGTCGATGGCACGCGACGCGCACTGGGGAATCTGCCTCGCGCGCACCGACGCCGACGCACCCAAGCACAAGGGCCTGTCCTACTTCCTCATCGACATCAAGAACAGTGGCCTCGACATTCGTCCGCTGCGCGAGATCACCGGTGAAGCACTGTTCAACGAAGTCTTCTTCGACGACGTCTTCGTTCCCGACGAGTGCCTGGTCGGCGAGCCAGGCGACGGCTGGAAGCTCGCTCGCACCACGCTGGCCAACGAGCGTGTCTCGCTGTCCAACGACTCGTCGCTCGGATCGGGTGGCGAGGCTCTTCTGAGCCTGGTCGACGGACTGCCCGGTGGCATCGACGACGAGCAGCTGACCGTGCTCGGAAAGGTGCTGTGCGACGCGCAATCCGGTGGTCTGCTCGGTCTGCGCACCACGCTGCGCTCGCTCACCGGCGCGCAGCCGGGTGCCGAATCCTCGGTGGCGAAGCTGATCGGTGTCGAGCACATCCAGCAGGTCTGGGACGTGGCAATGGAGTGGGCCGGACCGAGTTCACTTCTGGGCGAACAGCATCGGATGTCTGCAACCCAGATGTTCTTGAACTCGCAGTGCATGTCCATCGCGGGTGGTACAACCAATGTTCAGCTCAACATCATCGGTGAGCGAATCCTGGGTCTGCCTCGCGACCCTGAACCGGGAAAGTGACCTGCACATGAGCAATCGCACCTTCGTCATCGGCGTCGGCATGACCAAGTTCGAGAAGATCGAGACCCGCGACTGGGAATACCCGGACATGGTGACCGAAGCCGTCTCGAATGCCCTGACCGATGCCGGGATCGGCTACGGCCAGATTCAGCGTGCTGCGGTCGGTTACGTGTTCAACGCGTCGACAGCAGGACAGCGAGCTCTCTACGAGACCGGTCTGACCGGCATTCCGATCTTCAACGTCAACAACAACTGCGCGACCGGCTCGACGGCGCTGATGATGGCGCGCGAGTGGGTCCAGGCCGGACAAGCCGAGTGCGCCTTGGCCGTCGGCTTCGAGAAGATGACCAAAACGGCGTTGACCGGTAACGGTGAGATGCCCAAGGTCACGACCTTGGACTCTCAGCTGAAGATCATGGTCGAGGATTACGGGTTCGCCCGATCGCCGATGACAGCTCAGCTGTTCGGTAACGCTGCCGTCGAGCACATGAAGAAGTACGGCACCACGGTCGAGCAGATCGCAGCGGTGGCGGTCAAGAATCACAAGCATTCGGTGAACAATCCGTACGCACAGTTCCGTGACGAGTACACCCTCGAACAGGTACTCGGCGACAAGATGATTCACGAGCCGCTGACACGTTCGCAGTGCTCGCCGACCTCGGACGGCGCCGGAGCCGCGATCGTCGTGAGCGAGAAGTTCGTGCGTGAGCACGGCCTCGAAGACCGGGCGATCGAAATCGTCGCACAGGCGTTGACCACTGACACCGAGGCAGCGTTCGCCGAGAAGTCGATGATCGACGTGGTCGGCGCGCCGATGACGGCAGCTGCGGCAGAGCAGGTCTTTGCGCAGGCCGGGATCACCATCGATGACGTCGACGTCATCGAACTGCACGACTGCTTCGCGATCAACGAGATCATCACCTACGAGGGCCTGGGGATGTGCGCGGTCGGAGAAGGCGGAAAGCTCGTCGAATCCGGCGCGACCACGTACGGCGGCCAGTGGGTCGTCAACCCGTCGGGTGGTTTGATCTCGAAGGGACACCCGCTGGGCGCGACGGGCTTGGCGCAGTGCGCCGAACTCACGTGGCAGCTCCGCGGGACCGCGGATGCGCGGCAGGTCGAAGGCGCTCGTATTGGCTTGCAACACAACCTCGGACTGGGCGGCGCGTGCGTCGTGACGGTCTACCGAGCCGGAACTTTGGAGAACTGATGGCTATCGATCTCGAGGTGGCGTTGGCCGCCGAACCGACTGTGCGCGAGGCGTCGTGGACCGATCGCGACGTCATGCTCTACCAATTGGGACTCGGGGCAGGGGCGAATGCTCTCGATCCCGCCGAACTGACCTGGGTGTACGAAAAGGGGCTGAAGGTACTCCCGACGTTTGCAATGGTTGCAGGCCAGGGAGTTTCGGCGGGTGTACTGCCCGCACCGTCGATGAGTATGCCGGGAATCGACATCGATCTGCGAAAGATCCTGCACGGTGGGCAGTCGCTGGCACTTCACGCGCCCATCCCGTCGACGGGTGCTGCCCGTATTTCCTCTCGGGTCGCCGATGTCTGGGACAAGGGTAAGGCAGCTGTGATCGTTCTCGAGACGGCGGCCGAGGACCTGGACGGGAATCCGTTATGGACCACCGGAATGCAGATCTGGGCGCGCGGCGAAGGTGGATTCGGCGGCAACGCCGGACCCGAAGTTGTTGCCGGGGTGCCTGATCGAGCGCCCGACAAGGTACTGACGTCGAGCACGAGTCCCTCACAGGCGCTGGTGTACCGACTCAGTGGAGACATGAACCCGCTGCACGCTGATCCCTCCTTCGCGAAGATGGCGGGCTTCGATGCACCGATTCTGCACGGCCTCGCGTCGTACGGCATCGTCTGCAAGGCCGTGGTAGACGGGATTCTCGACGGAGATCCGACGCGGGTGAAGAACTACTCGGTGCGGTTTGCCGGTTCGCTCTTCCCCGGCGAATCCATCACCACCTCGGTATGGCAGGACGGCAACACACTGACGTTGGCGGCGACGTGCCCCGAACGCGAGAACTCCCCGGTTCTCACGCACGCAACAATGGAGATCAACTGATGGACCTCGGTTCGCACCCCACAGCAGCGACACATCCGGGCGGCACGATTCTGACGTCGCCGCCGCAGGACGCCCCGGTCGACCGGGCCACGGCAGCAGCGCGTCGCGTTGTCGACGCGATGCTGCGCACCGACCGCGGAAACGCCAATTTGGACCGGGTTGCGGAGGAACTCAACAGCATTGCAGAGCATCTCGAACAGCACGCACCCGAGGTGGCCGAGCGGTTGATCGACATGTGGAACGGTGAGGGCGTGACTCGTCACGACCCCGTGACCGGCCCCGAGAACGCCATTGCGCCGCCGCTCGTTCTGGAAGGGCTCGCTGACGGGTCGGTGCAGGGAGTGGTCACGTTGACGCTGCCGTACCAGGGCCCTCCCGGCCATGTGCACGGCGGTGTTTCGGCGCTGCTGCTCGATCACGTTCTCGGCGTCGCGAACGCCTGGGGTGGAACTTCCGGCATGACAGCACAATTGAGCACTCGGTACCATCGCCCGACTCCGCTGTTCGAGCCCCTCACGATCAGCGGCAAATTCCTGTCCAAGGACGGCCGCAAGATTCACACCGTCGGTGAGATCAAAACTGCGGACGGCGAATTGTGTGTGTCGGTAGAGGGACTGTTCATCGACAAGACCGTGCCGCGCCCCAGGTAGGGGCTTCGCCCCCGTGCGCCTTTTTGGTAGTTGGAACTACCAAAAAGGCGCACAGGGGTTCTGACGAAGGAGGGCCCAGTGGGCAAGCTCGACGGACGTGTAGCAGTGGTCACCGGTGCCGGTATGGGCATCGGGCGCGGAGTGGCGGGCGCGTTCGCGCGTGAAGGCGCGTCGGTGTTGGTTGCCGAGATCGACGAGGCAGCGGGCCTCGAAACCACCCAGTGGTTGCGGGACGAATGGGGCGCGGAGGCGGAATTCGTCCGGACCGACGTCACTGACAAAGCTCAGGTTGTTGCCATGGTCGACAAGTCCGTCGAGCGGTTCGGACGCCTCGACATCCTGGTCAACAATGCTTGGCGGACTTTCGGTTTCGCTCGGCTCGAGAAGATGACCGACGAGCAATTGCGCGGCGGTTTCGACATGGCAGTGATGGCGGCATTCTGGGCGATGCAGGCTGCCCTGCCGGAACTGGAGCGTCACGGCACGGGCCGCGTGATCAACATGTGCAGCCTCAACGGCGTGAATGCTCACATGTACTCGGTGCAGTACAACGCGGCGAAGGAAGCATTGCGAACCCTGACTCGCACTGCTGCCCGCGAGTGGGCTCCCAAGCAGGTGAACTGCAACGTCATCTGTCCCGGTGCGCAGAGTGCGGCGTACAAGCGTGTCGCCGAAGCCAATCCGGAGAACGTGGCAGTGATGGCCGCACAGAACCCGATGGGGCGGATCGGCGATCCCCTCGACGACATCGGCCCCGTTGCGGCCTTCCTGGCAAGTGACGACAGCCGTTACGTCACCGGCAACACCCTCTTCGTCGACGGTGGTGGGCACATCAACGGCGTGCAGTGGGCGCCGACCGTCGACTGATCGACGGCGACTCGGCCGGTGTATCCGGCATCTATTTGGCCGTGAACCCGGCGTCGACCGGCAACGCGATACCTGTGACGTATCGAGCCTGATCCGAAACCAGCCAGGCTATCGCGTTGCTGACGTCGGCAGCTTCGATCAACTCGACGTTCAAGAGGTTGCCCACGTCGGCTCCGCTCGATGTCGGGGAGTCCGCAAACAGCTTCGCGACCGCGTCGTTGACGACCATCGGTGTATTCGCGCCAGTCGGGTGCACGGAGTTGACACGAATATTGTGGGGAGCAAGCCAGTGCGACCACGTGCGCCCAAGCCCCACGATGGCGTGTTTACTCGCGCAGTAGCCGTCGGATCCGCCGGTGCCGTCACCTCCACGACCGACAAGTCCCAGAGTTGATCCGGTAAGGACTATTGCGCCACCTGTACCTTGTTCGATCATCGCGGGCGCTGCGGCCTGGACGGTATTCCAGACGCCGAATAGGTTGACCTCCATCTGGTCGCGGAAGGCGCGAGCATCGTCGATATCCGGGGACATCATGCCGATACCGGCGTTGGCCAGGACGATGTCGACGCTGCCCAGCTCCGCAATTCCTTCGGATACCGCAGTTCGCAGTGCGGACAGATCGCGAACATCCACTTCTCGCGCGACGATACTTCGTCCCAGGTTCTCGACCGCTGCTGTTGTCTGCCGCAAATCGTCGGCGGTTCCCATCGGGTAGGCCACCGATTCGATCTGACGGCAGATGTCGAGCGCAATGATGTTCGCGCCCTCCTGCGCCAATCGCACGGCGTGGCTCCTGCCCTGACCTCGGGCGGCCCCGGTGATCAGTGCGGTTTTGCCTTCCAACTGTCCGGGCATGCGTGCTCCGTCCGTCGTGAATCATGATTCCTCGGTCATGAGTACTGACCCGAGGGGACGGCGAAATTCGTCGCCGGCGACGTAGTCTGAGTTCAGTTACAGCGGGAACTCGCTTCGGAAGAGAAGAGGCTCGGGATGTCCGATTGGGTGAAGAAGGTCGAAGCTGAAGCCAAAGGGCTCCTCGCCGAGGCGGAAGAAGAGCTGACCGTCCTTGAAGGTGTCGACACCATAGATCCGCTTGCCGACGACGATCCGGCACCAGAAGACGGCACCAAGCCGACGTCAGACTGACCCTGCGACCCGTCGGCGCGCCTCGACACCGCTCGGTATCTCAGAACGGTGGCGGGTCGTCCCCGTAGTCGTTGGGTTCTCGGCGGGCTCGCGGTGATTTCCGCCGCTTGTATTGAACGTGCTCCTCTGCTCGTTTCTGTATCCGTCGGCGCTGGCGATTGCGTTCACTCTGGATACGGGCAGCTTTGTTCTCCGCCTGGGTCCGCCGATTTCGACCGCCCTGGGGCGGTGTCGGTTCGTGCGATCCAGCCATCAATCCTGCGGGTCGCGTTCGGTAACAATGCCCGGTCGGCGACGTCAGCGACATGGTCCGATCCTCGTTCGACGTGAACCGCCACCGGTCGGAATGCTTGAGGCGATGATGGTTGCGGCAGAACGCACTCATATTCGACGCGACCGTTTTACCGCCGCATTCGGGGTCGCCGTGATGGAACGGTTCATTGTGGTCCAGATCGGAATTCCAGGCCGGGACATCACAATGCAGCCATTGGCAGCTGCCCGCGATGATCCGTAACCAGGTATCGAGAACGGCGCCCGGCCGGTAGACGCGCGCCGAAGCAGGCACCGGCTCTGCGACGTCATCAGCAGGTGCTCGGACGTTTCGAATTACGGCGCCACGGGCGATATCGCGAGCATGCTCAGCGCTGATCACCCCGTACCCGTCGAGGTGGGCGGGCTCGCCGCCACCGTGCAGAGTGGAATCAGTCATCACGACGTGAACCACGGGCCGACGAACGACAACACCACCGCTACGATCCTGCGGGCAATCAGCTCGGCCACAGTTGCACGGCAAGAATTGTGATCCGTTGGTCAACTCGAAGAGCGCGTCGGCTCGTCGCTGCTCGTACGTTCGAGAGTCGTTTCGGCATACCGACACTGCCAACTCGCGTAGTCGGCCGTCGAATGCCCGAGCCTGCTCTGCCGGAACGCTTCCCAAGATCTTTGCCATCCCGTCCTCGGCAGCGCTGACTCCGACGAACCGATCGGTGAGAGCACGGCGTCGGCGTTCTCGCATACCTTCCGGGTCCACCATCGCCACGATCCGATCGATCGCCGCTGTCAGTCGTCTTCCCGTCAAGCCCGTTCCGCCTGCTACTGGTGGGGCGAGAACCTGCTCGAGCAGTAGTCGTTCCACCTCGTCGATCAATTCGTCTTTCACGTTCGCGGTCGCGGAATCGATCAAACCAACTCGGTACAGATCCAACTCGCCACGCGCCATCGCCGCGCGAGTGCGATGCAGACGAGTCTTTAACGAGAACCCCAACCCGATCAGCTTGCCGGCAGCCGCGCGACCCATCGTCAGTGACGCACCGACTTCCGACTCCGCCAACTCGTGTGCGGTCGACGACCACGCACCACTGGCGACGTGCTCCGAGCTTCGCCGCGAAAAGAACTCGGCAATCACAGCGAGCTTGCGTTCGACCAGCATCGCCTCGCATGCATGCAGATCGGTCATGAGATCAACCAGCGCACAATCAGTTTCGGTACCGGTCAGCTGTGCTGAGATACCGAAGAGCTCTGTTGTCGGGTTGAACATGCACCCATTATATTCGAATGTGTGTTCGATGTGAACTGAATTCTCAAATCAGTCGGAATAGTCCGAATCGGCCGAAATGCTTATTGTGCTTGCGTTTTGGATCCTGTTCATTCGAAACTCGAACATGATCGTCGTGCCACTGTGTAAGTATCGGCTTGTGGCAGACAACGCGAACGCGGTGAAACTCAGTGAACAGTCGCTTGTGCTCTTCATGGACTATGGACAGTTTTACATATACGGCGACGACGACGGTTTCGGGAGGGAAACGGACCTGCTCGAACTCGCGATGGCTTCGCGCCCTGCGTACAGTGACGGCACAGTTGTGATTGTCCTGAGCCCGCACCAGAACAACTTCAACATGCATACAACGGTCGAAGTCTGGTCCTCCCGACCCACATCCGATCGCGAGAAATGGCAGCAGGTCAGTGAGTCGTTTCTGACGGTTGGTCCGCAGGGGTCAATCAGCTTTGATTCACCTCCGGGTGGGGAGTTCATTGTCTGTGATGTACCCGAGGGGTCATATCTGGTCGAGATTGCCGGCCGCGGTTTTGTAAACTACGGCTGGCCCGGATCGACGGAACCCGGAGATGTTTGGCGGGTGCGTATGTGGCCTGCAGGTGGTGACGAGGTGCGGCCATCGCTGCAGTGGGACATGCCGGGATATGGCGTTCCTGTGGACGAACCGATACCTGAACCGATTCCTCGTCCACAACGGGACATCGAGTCGAAATGGATAACGATTTACGGCGAGAACGGCGAGCCGTCCAGGGTTGTGCAAATCAGTGACCTCCGCGCCGAAGCTGCTGAACGAGAGCGGCAGGAGTGGGGAGGAGATCCGATGCCTGAACTCGAACGATTCCAGTCCGGCAAAGAACTAGCTCGTATGGACCGACCACTTGCCGAAGCGGTCGTCCGCATGAACGTCGCGACTCTTCGTCGACTCGCGTTTTGGGCCGCTGTGCAGGCGTATGAGCATGCGGGATTAGCCGACAGGGATTGGGTTCGTCCGGCCCTCAACGCTATGCATGTGGGACAACAACTTCCGGAACCCTTCGGAAATCGCACAACGGCATTCGAGCACCTACACGAGGAGGAATTCGGTGCGGGGACCGACAATGTGGAGTTGGAAGTCAAGATCGAGATAGTGGACCATTCGTCGCAACCGGAGTCCAATCCGTTCGATCACGGGAATATTCATGTCCCGTCCTACGCTCTCAATGCGATTTTCGACGCGATCGAATCGGACCCGTTGACCGCAGCGGTCAATGCATTGGGAACGGCAGCAGTCACGTTCGGGAAGGATATCCGCATGTTGTTCGCGAGAGCGCGAGTTGAATTCGACCTCGCAGACTGAACCCCAAATTATTCAAGGGACCTTCGTAGTGCGGTGAGCGGATCCGAGGCATCTCGACGCCCACGCGGACCAGGCCCTTCGGGGTTGACGAAGCGGCCCTCGTCCGAGCGAGTCCACTCGCGTACGGCCCATCTCTCCTTGATCGCCCAACGGCCGTCGCGCCGCTCCATGTGGTCGATGAACCGCGCACCACTGGTGAAGTTGATCATTCCGATGTCTTCGGGCCCGCCCCAGTGTGTGGACATCGAATATGCCTCGCTGATCGCGTGGTCGCCGTGCAGTTCGACCAGGTGGTTGCCGATGTGGTGCATCGTGCCGCCGATCGCGGAGAGTTTTGTTGTGGCCCAGGCGATGTACTCGTCGATGGTGCCGTCGAATCCGGTGTGATGGTCGATCGCGTCCGGGTGGTAGGCGCTGCGGACGAGATCGAAGTCGAGGCGATCGATGCCGCGGCAGTACGTCAGAACCACCTCACGAATTGCCTGCTTGTCGATGAGATCCTGCAGTGCCCGGTCCATGTCATGCCTCCTTGATGCTGGTTATCCAGTCGAGTAGTTCTGGTAGTTCTTCGGCAGCGCAATCGAATACGGCAGGTCGAAAAACGACGACGGACGCGCCGCGGGCGAACCAGTCCCGGGTCTTGTCTGCGGTTGCCGAGAGGTCGACGGACCCGTTGTCGCGTCGACCTCTCGGCAACCGCAGACACTTGCACGCGCGCCGACTCCGGGTCACGTTGGTGGGCTTCGAACGTGTTGCGCAACAGTGCAACACTGTCGGTGAACGTTCCCAGATCGGTCGGGTTCACGGTCCAGCCGTCGGCGACGCGTGCGATGCGGTCGAAGTTCCGCCGGCTTGGTCCGAAACCGAAGAGCACCGGTACGCGATTTTGGATCGGCAGCGGGAGGCTGTGGTAGTTCTCGAAGGCGAAGTCGCGTCCCTTGAAGGTGGCCGGAGCATTGGTCCACAGTTCGCGACACGCTGCGACAGCCTCCTCCATGCGCCCGAATCGCGCGTCGAAAGGCATGTTGGTAGCGGTGTATTCGGCTTCTTGCCAACCGACGCCGAAACCCATGACGGCTCGACCTTCGGACAATGAGTCGAGAGTTGCAACCTGTTTGGCAAGCAGGGCGGCTGGGCGAACAGTGGCGATCAGAACCGATACTCCGAGGCGAGCGCGTTCGGTCACTGCGGCGATCGAGGAAAGAGGTGAAATCGGTTCGTACCAAGGGTGATCCAACGGGAACAAGAAGTTGTGTTCGGCTACCCGCTGAGCGTGTGCTTCGGCATTGAACCCGAGATGATCGCCGGTGCAGATCAGATCGATCCCGGCACGGTCAGCACGCGCGGCGAAGTCCAGAACCGGGCGAATCTTGCCGTCGAACAGGGCCTCGAGGCCCAAGATGTTGACGCCGATTTCCACAGTCGTCGTTCCTCTACAGTGCCCGCTTGGCATGCGCGGACATCTCGCCCATGTTGTCCAGACAGAAGAGTCTCGAGCTGAACTGCCACGACCCGTCGACGCAGGTGAAGCGATCGAAGTAGCGCCCCGCCAGAATAGGTTGCAGGGCAAGATTTTCGGTACCTTGGATGACCGTGACGTACGAGAGTGCCGTCGCTGATTCACCGTCGACCGCGATTCGCGTGTTGGTCAGCAGATGTTTGGTTCGTGGAACCGGCGGATCACCGTACATTCGAATGAAGCCGCTGCAGGCTGCGAACACTGCGTCGGCGTCGGACGAAATGAGCGTGATGGCAACCCCGTCCGGCCCGCACTGCCCGTAGTCGGACGAGGCGAACAATGCAGCGACTTCACGCAATCGGCCCTGATCGATCAGATGCGTGTACTCGCAGAGCAGGTCACGGATCGCCGACTCGGCGACGATCCGTGACAGCTCCGTGGTCATACGGTGATCTCGCGCCGAACCATCTTGCCGGTTGCATTGCGAGGCAGCAGATCGCTGGTGATGCGCCACTTCGACGGCACCTTGAAATAGGACAGTCGCTCGGCGGCGTAATCACGCAGCTCCGCCTCCGTTGTGGCGGCTCCGGGACGCAGGACAACCACGGCGGACACTTCCTGGCCGAGGTCGGGGTGCGGCATGCCGATGACAGCGCACTCGATCACGTCGGGGTGTTCGTCGAGCGTCTGCTCGATCTCGGTGGGGTAGACGTTCTCGCCGCCGCGCAGGATCAGGTCGGAACGGCGACCGGTGAGACGGAGACGCCCGTTTTCGATGACGCCGAAATCGCCGGTGCGGAGCCAGCGTCCGGGGGCAATTGCCGACTCGGTCGCCTCGTCGTTCTCCCAGTATCCGAGCATGACGAAGGGGCTGCGTACGCACACTTCACCTTCGATGCCGTCCGGCAGCCATTCGCCGAAGGGATCGCGAATCTCCATCGAGACGGTGATGATCGGACGCCCGAGAGTGCCTGGGAACTCTTCGAGTTCGGCGCCGACGGCGACCGCAATGGCGGTGCTGCATTCGGTGAGGCCGTAGCTGTCGACCAGAGCATTGCGTGCGAACGGCACCTGCTCCTTGAGGCGTTCCTTGAACGCGGGCGACGACGGCGCGGATGCCAGTGAGAATGCAGTCAACGAAGAGACGTCGTACTTGGCGATGTTGCCGTGCTCGAGTAGCCGCGATGCCATCGTGGGGACAGCACCCCAGTTGGTGACGCGCTCGCGTTCGACCAACCCGAGCACCTTGTCGACGTCGAAGCCGCCCTCGGTCAGGATGACGGCACTGCCCGTCGCGAGACGGGGGACCACCAGATTGTGCAGGCTGGCGATGTGGAAGAGCGGGGAGGTGAGTAGATAACGCAGTGGGCTCGGCTTGGAAGCGTCGTACTCACGGCCGGTGAATGCCGCGCCGATCGCGTCGCTGTACTTGTGGTAGTCGACGACGGCCATCACGTTGCGGTGCGAATGGAGTGCGCCCTTGGGGCGGCCGCTGGTACCACTGGTGAACAAGATGACGGCGGGGTCGTCCTCGTCGATGTCGGTGCTCGGCACGTCGGAGCCTGCATATTCCGCGATGAGCGCGGGCAGATCCTCTTCCATGGTGAGGACCGTGATGTCTGCCGGCAGTTCGGGGAGGGCGGCGCCGCGCTTGGCGTCCACGACCAGAACCTTCGGACGTGAGAGCTCGATCCCGTGGGTGACCTCGCGCGGAACCCACCAACCGTTGAGACCGACTGCGATCGCGCCGAGCGCCTGCGTCGCGAAGAACGTCATGACCCATTCGGGAGTGTTGGCAGCGAGGATGCCCACACGGTCGCCCTTGCGGACTCCGTACTTGTCCCGCAGAGCAGTTGCCAGCGCGGCAACGGAATCGGCATGCTCGGTGAACGAGATTCGACGATCGCTGGTGACGAGATAGTCGCCGTCGCCCCAGGCGCGAGATGCCGAGATCAGTTCACCGATGGCGTGACCGCGGTTCTTCATCACAGGCATGACGGTGCCGAGAACCTCTTCTTCGACGATCTCGAATGGCCCACCTGGACCGGTGAGGCGTGAGACCGCCTGGTCCAGAAGCAACTGCGGATCTGCGGGGGCAGTCATGGAATGGCCTTTCGTATTGTGGCGCTTTTCACGTCACAAAATCTCACGAGAAAATCATATCTGTGGCGGCGGTTACCACTGAGCGAGACTGGGACCGTTCCGGCTCTGAGGCGTCGATACGTTCGAGTCGTATCGCAGTTGGAGTAATCGACATTCCGATATCGACTAGGACACAGGACACGATGACGAACACCGCCACCGAAGCATCTTCGAATGCAGCTCTTGCAGCTCCTCAGCGCGAGGACGTCGCGCAGATGTTGATCGACCGTCTCGGTGATCAGCACCTGGGCCTGCGGACGCGGACGCAGGACTGGAGCTGGGACGAGGTGGTGCGCGAGAGCGCAGCGCGCGGCTCGCTGGCGAAGTCGCTTCGCGCGCCCGGACCGTTTCACATCGGAGTACTTCTCGAGAACGATCCGGAGTTCCTGTTCTGGCTCGGCGGCGCGGCCCTGACCGGGGCCACGATCGTCGGCATCAATCCGACCAGGCGTGGAGCTGAACTCGAGGCTGAGGTCCGGTACGTCGACTGCCAGCTGATCGTCACCGACAAAGCAGGCTACGAGAAGCTTGCCGGCCTGGACCTCGGGCTGACCGAAGATCGTTTCGTCCTCGTCGACGACGCGTCGTACCCGGACAAGATTGCAGCACATCACGTCGAGTCGCCTCAGATCGACCTCGGTGTCGACGCGTCGACGCTGTTCTTGCTTCTCTTCACCTCGGGCACCACCGGAATGTCCAAGGCAGTGCGGTGCAGCCAGGGGCGTCTGACGCGGTTGGCCTACGCGAACTGCGCCAAGTACGACATCGACCGCGACGACGTCTGCTACTGCTGCATGCCGCTCTTCCACGGCAACGCGTTGATGGCTCTGTGGGCGCCGGCCCTTTCGCAGGGAGCTACGGTCTGCCTCGTTCGTAAGTTCACGGCCTCGGGATTCATGCCGGACGTTCGGTTCTACGGCGCAACATATTTCACCTACGTCGGTAAGGCCTTGGGGTATCTCATGGCGACGCCGGAACTGCCCGACGACATCGAGAACACCCTCACCCACGGCTTCGGGACCGAGGCGTCGCCGGGGGACAAGGCAGAGTTCATCCGTCGTTTCGGTGCACAACTTTTCGAGGGATACGGTTCGAGTGAAGGTGCCGGTTCAGTAGTGCTCGATCCGAACCAACCTGCCGGAGCACTGGGCCGTCCCGCGAGCGAGAACATCGTCATCGTCGATCCCGATACGCGCGAAGAGCGACCCCGCGCAATTCTCGACGAGCACGGTCACGTGCTGAACCCCGACGAATCCATCGGCGAGATGGTCGACAAGGCCGGATCGAAGAAGTTCGAGGGGTACTACAAGAACGAAGACGCGATCGCCGAGAAGATTCGCCACGGTTGGTACTGGACAGGCGATCTCGGCTACGTCGACGAGGCCGGCTTCATCTACTTCGCGGGACGCAAGGGCGACTGGATCCGCGTCGACGGTGAGAACACCTCGGCTTTGATGATCGAGCACATCCTGCGTCGGCACCCCAAAGTGATTGCCACGGGTGTCTTCGCGGTACCGGATCCGCGTTCGGGTGATCAGGTCATGGCTGCGATCGAGGTCGCCGATCTCGCCGATTTCGATCCGGTCGAGTTCGCCGACTACCTTGCCGCGCAGGCGGATCTGGGTACCAAGGCAGCGCCACGATTTGTTCGCGTTTCGACCGACCTGCCCGTCACGGGCTCCAACAAGGTACTCAAACGTGAACTTCAAGCCGATCGCTGGCGGACCGACGAACCAGTGTTCCACTGGGTGGGCCGCGGCACTCCCGAATACACGTTGATGACCGAAGCTGACGTGGTGAACCTGGAGAAGGAGTTCGAGACGCACGGCCGCACGCGGTTCCTGTGAGTGAAGTTGCGCTGGTGACCGGCGCTTCCCGGGGGATCGGCCGAGAGTGCGCGCTGGCATTCGCGCGCGCCGGATTCGACGTTGCAATCACTGCTCGCACCGTTCGTGAAGGAGAGGGGCGGGCAGCCCCGCGAACGAGGCAAGGCGAGCAAGTGATTCCGGTGCCCGGCAGCCTGGAGACGACGGTTGCCGAGATCGAGTCCTTCGGTGTGCGCGCATTGGCCGTTCCGATGAACCTGCTCGATCTGGCATCCGTCCGCGGCGCCGGTGAACGGGTGCTGGCCGAGTGGGGACGTGTCGACGTGCTGGTGAACAACGCCTACGCGCAGACTGTCGGAAACATGGACCGGGTGCTCGACATCGAGATCGACGACGCTCAGGCGATGGCGATCGGGAATTATCTGCACCAACTCGCTCTGGTCCAGGTGATACTCCCGTCGATGATCAAGAGCGGCAACGGCGTAGTGGTCAATCTGGCATCGGGCTCGGCGACCATGGATCCGCCTGCGCCTCCCGGCGAGGGTGGTTGGGGTCTGTCGTACGCCGCGTCGAAGGCGTCGTTCGGACGTATTGCCGGAGCGATCAACTCCGAGTACCGAGACGCCGGAATCAAAGCGTTCAACCTGAGTCCGGGATTTGTCATCACGGAATCAGGGAAAGCCCGTGGTGGCGCGGACGCAATCGTGGACGCCGGATTTGCGGCCACACCGGCATCCGTACCCGCTGCAGCGGCGGTGTGGCTTGCAACAGATCCCGATGCGGACCGGTACCTCGGTCGCGTCGTGGATGGTCCGAAATTGATGGCGACACTGGAGGAAACGGTATGAAGCTCGGCGTGGTCGTTCCGGTCGAACTGGGTCGAAGCGGAGACCCTGATTGGATTCTGCAATTCGCCCGTGCGGCCGAGTCGCTGGGTTTCGACGAGATCTCGGCAGTGGAGCACTCGGTGGTCATCGCCGACACCGCGAGCGAGTACCCCTATTCTCCGACCGGCAAATCGCATCTTCCCGATGACTGCGACATCCCGGATCCGCTCGAACTGCTTTCGTTCGTGGCGGGTGCCACAACCACCTTGGGCTTGTCCACTGGAGTTCTGGTGCTGCCCAATCACAATCCGGTAGTGCTCGCCAAAAGATTGGCGACGCTCGATCGCCTTTCCAGTGGGCGATTGCGCATCTGCCTCGGCCTGGGGTGGATGAAGGAAGAGATCGAGGCGTGCGGCGGTGACTTCGAGCGCCGCGGCAAGGTAGCCGATGAGGCCATCGCGGTGATGCGTTCACTCTGGGCGGGCAAGGAAGCAGTCGATTTCGACGGCGATTACTTCTCGTTCAAGGGTGCGTACAGCTGGCCGAAGCCGCACCGCGAATCCGGAGTTCCGCTCTACATCGGTGGACACAGTCTCGCTGCTGCTCGGCGAGCAGGCCGGTTGGGTGACGGTTTCCAGCCGCTGGGACTGGCCGGTGAAGATCGCGACAAGGCTGTAGCGGCGATGAAAGCGGCTGCGGTGAAGGCAGATCGAGATCCTGCTGACGTCTCGCTGGTACTCGGTGCGACACTGCCCAGGCTCGACGAAGCGAAACTCGACTGGGCACGCGGGTTGGGAGCCGATCGAATCGTGTTGTCCGCGAGTCGTCGTGGCACGTCGCTGGAACTGATCATCGACGAAATGGCCGAATGCTCGAAGCGGCTGGGGCTCGGAGCGTAGTCCTTCGTCTGATCAGGGATGGGCCAGCCCGTTCAGGACCATCGAGCCACGAAGCGCGAGCGATCGGGTGCGTCGATCCGGGAGTCAGTCGAGGGCGGTGGCGTCGGTTGTCGGCGTCTTGGTGCCGGGAGTCGCTTCGATGTCGAGAACGACCTGGCTGTCGGTGGCTTCTTCGGGGAAGACGTACCGACGCATGGCCCACCAGCGGAAGGCCGTCGCCAGCAGGGTCCCGATGATCGATCCGCTGATGAAGTCCGCGAAGTTTTCCATCAACACCGACACCTCGGGTTGACGCAGATGGAACACGTACCGGGAGGTCCAGAGTGGTACCTGGTTGATGGCCAAACCGATACCCGCGACGATGAAGAACAGAGCGGCCTCGTGATGGCGCTGTCGACCACCGCGCTGCGCAAACGACCATTCGCGGTTGAGGACGTAGGACAGAACCGTCGCGATCAGGACCGCAAGGATGTTGGCCGTCACCGGGTGCTGAGGCAGAACCGTCCACTTGATGCCGAAGAACAGCACCGTGGTGACGATGAAGGCGATGCCGCCGACCACCAGGAACTTGAGCATTTCTGCGTGCGGCAGGACGCGCACGAGAACCCGCTCAGGAAGCCTATTGACCATCTTTTCGACAAACGCCATTGTTCGAGGCTAACCCTGAATACGACCGAGGGCACAAATCGTCGATGCCCGTGTCGGCAAGATCATCAGAATCCGTACCCGAGAATTGCGGGCTTCTGCGCGTTGAAAGCGAAGTCGAAATTCACGATCTCCTGCGGATCGGACGCGTGGAGTCGGTGCGCCGCCGCGAAGGTCTTGGCCTGGTGCTCGCCCAGGTACAAGCTGCTCAGGACATCAGAGGGCATCGTGATCGCAGGCACCGCGTCAGTGGCCGTACAGGTGGCCTTGCCGCCCTTGACCTGAAGTGCGAAGGTTCCGCCGGCCTTCAGGAACGGATCTTCGACCTTGATGACTGTGTCCAGGTCAGCAGCATATTCACGAGCCTCGAGAGCCGCGGGAACGTCCATGATGCGCAGCCACAGTCGATCGGAGCGCGTCGTCGTCCGGGCAAGGCGGTAGTCCGTGAGCATCAGCCGGAGTGGATCGGCAGGATGCTGGCGTGTCTCGATCCGGGTGACGAGGTCGAGGCCGCAGATCGTGCGCCACAGCGCCGCGTGCGCATCTTCGGTGATCGTCACGAACTCGTCGATCCGGGCGATGCTGTCGCGGCCCTCGCTCGTGTGCCGGTAAGCGATGTATCCGTCCGCGTGTGTCAGAAAGAACAGTCCGGAGGCGCCGTCACGATCCTCGGACGGGTCGGCGAACATATGGTCCCAGAGCGGTTGCGGACGGACCTGCGCGCCGGGAGTCTGCAGTCGCCAGCGGTCGTAGATCTCGGGAAGAAGCGTCGAGGCAGCTTTGATGTCGACGATGGACACGCCACCATTGTCGGGCACCTCGGGGCGGAATCGCGCGAAGCGGCGATCGAGGGTGATGCCTTCGCTGAAGGTGGCCGGGCCGTATCCGAAGCGGTTGTAGATGCCGGCCTCGCTTGCCGTCAGGGCGGCAAGCGGTGCTCCGGTCGACTCGATGTGGGCATGAAGCGCAGTGAACATCGAGCGTAGGACGCCACGACGACGGTGAGTCGGGGCGACGGATACCCAGGTGATTCCGCGCGTGGGGAGTTGGCGTCCGCCGGGCACGGTGAATTCCATGTCGATTTCGATGGCCACGCCGACGGGTAGGTCACCGTCGACGGCGAGGATGATGTCCTCGGGCTTGTAGAGCGCCTTCGTCAGTTCGCTGACCGCGGGAGACGGGTGAAAACCGAACCCCACCGAGTCGAGTAGTTGGAGAGCCGGCCAGTCACTCTCGGTAGCGGTGCGGATGGTGATCTTGTTTTCGGGGCTCACGTGTATCGACTCTGGCATAGATTGCGTGAAGACGCACATGAATATCGGGGCTGACGTTTCCGCACCGGCTCCCAGGGGTACCGCCCGACGGACCAGTCCTGCGGCACGGAGAAAACCGATACGGAGAAACACTGTGGCGATCACCGACATCAAGGAATATGCCCATCTGACCGAGGAAGACGTCGAGGCACTCGGGCGCGAGCTGGATGCCATTCGGCTCGACATCGAGGAGAAGCGCGGCGCGCACGACGCTCGATACATCCAGCGGACGATCGCGTTTCAGCGCTCTCTGATGGTGGCCGGCCGCATCGTCTTGTTCGCCAGCAAGAAGAAGCCTGCCTGGATTCTGGGGACTGCGCTCCTGGGGGTCGGCAAGATCATCGAGAACATGGAACTCGGCCACAACATCATCCACGGCCAGTGGGACTGGATGAACGATCCCGAGATTCACTCGAGCAACTGGGAGTGGGACAACACCTGCCCGTCCTCGGGATGGAAGCACTCGCACAACTTCACCCATCACAAGTTCACCAACATCGTCGGACTGGACAACGACGTGGGCTACGGAATCATGCGCGTCACGCGCGATCAAAAGTGGCACGCCGACTATCTCTTTCAACCGATCACGAATTTTGTGCTCGCGACTCTCTTCGAGTGGGGAGTGGCACTGCATCACCTCGAAACGGACAAACTCCGCAAGGGTGAGGTGAAGTGGTCCGAGAAATCGGACATGGCCAAGGACGTCGGTAAGAAGATCGCGCGTCAGGTGGCGAAGGATTACATCCTGTTCCCCGCCCTGACCGGCCCCGCGTGGAAGACCACGTTGACGGCGAACGTCGTTGCGAACCTCATCCGAAACTACTGGAGTTACGCCGTCATCTTCTGCGGGCACTTTCCCGACGGTGCCGAGAAGTTCACGCTCGAGGAATTCGAGAACGAATCGCGCGCTCAGTGGTACCTACGACAGATGCTGGGCTCTGCCAACTTTCATGCCGGTCCCGTCATGGCCTTCATGAGCGGCAACCTCTGCTACCAGATCGAGCATCACTGCTTCCCGGATCTGCCGAGCAATCGGTACTCGGAAATCGCGGTGCCGTTGCGCGACCTGTGTGACAAGTACGACCTCCCGTACACGACCGGGCCGCTGTGGAAGCAGTACGGATTGACTCTGCGCACCATCTGGAAGTTGTCGCTGCCCAACAGGTTTCTCTCGGCTTCCCAGGACGACGCTCCGGAGACGCACTCGGAGTTGAAGTTCCGCATCCGAGGCGGAATCAAGGAAGTGTTCGGCGTCGATCCGCAGACGGGTAAGCGGCGCGGACTGCGAACAGCGATCGCGATGGTCTCGAGCTGATCAGTTACCGCTTGTGCGCCATTGAACGAACCACGAGATCGCCGGTCGACTGGATTGCCTGCACCAGCACGATCAAGATCACGACTGCGACGAACAGCACCGGTGTGTTGAATCGTTGGTAGCCGTACTTGATTGCGAAGTCGCCGAGTCCACCGGCGCCGATGGCACCTGCCATGGCCGAGAAGCCGATCAGCATCACCGCCGTCAGGGTTGCTCCTGCTACCAATCCCGGAACGGATTCGGGCAGTAGCACCTTGGTGATGATGTCTTTGTCGGTGGCGCCCATGGACCGCGCTGCCTCGACGCGTCCGGAATCGACTTCACGCAAGGCGTTCTCGACGACGCGCGCAAAGAAGGGCACCGAACCGATGGTCAGCGGGACGATCGCTGCCGTGGCGCCGAGCGCTGTTCCGACGATCGCCCTCGTTGCCGGGATGAGGAGCACCAACAAGATGACGAACGGCAGCGAACGGCCGATGTTCACCACGGTGCCCAGAACCGAATTGAGGACGCGGTTGGGACGGATTCCGTCGGGCGCGCTCGCGTGCAACAGAACACCGAGAGCGATACCGATGATCACGGTGAGCACGAACGAGACACCGACCATGTAGAGCGTGTCGAGTAGGGCTTCCCATGCTTCGCCCAGGGAATCCTGCCAGGACGTCTTGTTCATGAGAACGTCACCTTCACTCCGCGCTGCGAAAGATGTTCTTCGACAGACTTTCTTGTCTCTTCGTTGCTGACGAGTCCCGTGTGCGAGGCGAACTCCACGCGAAGGCGACCGACCTGATGGGATCCGATGTCCTCGATACCGCCGGAGATCACGGTGACGTCGACGTCGAGATCTCGTGAGAGTTGGGAAATCACGGGTGAGGTGGACAGTGAATCGACAAAGGTGAGGAGCGCCGGAATTCCGGTCGTGGACGTTCGTACCGTTCCGGTCGGCAGTAGCGCCTCTCCGAGGGGTGAGTCCGGGTCTGCGACCAGTTCGGTGAGCGTTCCCTCGTCGACGATGCGGCCCTGATCGATCAGCGCAGCGCGATGGCAGATCCGTCGAACCACGTTGAGCTCGTGGGTGATCAGAACAATGGTCACACCGAGTCGTCGATTGAGATCGGCGAGCAGGTCGAGGATCGAATCGGTTGTGTCCGAGTCGAGGGCGCTGGTGGCCTCGTCGCACAGGAGGACGTCGGGTGAAGCCGCCAAGGCTCTCGCGATGCCGACGCGTTGTTTCTGGCCGCCGGACAGTTGCGAGGGGAAGGCGTCACGTCGGTCTTCCAAGCCCACCAACTCGATCAGCTCGTCGACGCGGGCACGTCGATCTGCCCGCGAGTATCCCGCCACTTCGAGAGGGAAGGCGATGTTGGCGGCGACCGAACGGGAATGCAGCAGGTTGAAATGCTGGAACACGACACCGATCCGCTTGCGTGTGTCGCGCAGTTGCGCTGGGCTCAACGCGGTCAGATCGGTGTCGCCCAACAGAATCCGGCCACTGGTCGGGCGTTCGAGCAGGTTGAGGCAGCGCAGCAAAGTCGACTTGCCGGCGCCGCTCTTGCCGATGATGCCGAAGATTTCGCCGTCTTCGATTTTCAGGGATACGGAATCGAGTGCATGCAGAACTTGTGTGCCGCTGCGGTATTCCTTGGAGACCGATTCGATCGAGAAGACCATGACGGGTCTCGATCAGGTAGCGCTGGCCGGAATGACCGAGCCCTGATAGGTCTGCTCGATGAACGTCGCGACGTCGGCGGACGTCAATGCCTCGGCCAACTTCTGTACTCGCGCATCGTTTTCGAGCGAGGTGCGTACGGTCAGGACATTGGCGTACGGGTTGCCCTCGGCCTTCTCGAGCACCAGGGCGTCCTTGGCCGGGTTGAGGCCACCTTCGATTGCGTAGTTGCCGTTGATGATTGCGAGATCGACATTTCCGTCGTCGAGCGTGCGCGGCAACTGCGGGGGATCGACCTGGGTGAACGTGAGTCCCTTGGGGTTGTCGATGATGTTCTTCTCGCTGATCTGCGTGATGTCGGTGCCGGGGGCGCCCAACTGCTGATCGAGCTTGATCAAACCGGCCTGCTGCAGCAGGTACAGCCCACGGGCGAAGTTCGTCACGTTGTTGGACAAAGCGACCGTTGCGCCCTGGCGCAGGTCGGCCACGTTGGTGACCTTCTTGGAATATGCACCGAGGGGCTCGACGTGGACCTTCGCCACGGCGACCAGGTCGTCGACACCCTTTTCCTTCGACCACGATTCCTGGTACGGCACGTGCTGGAAGAAGTTGGCGTCGGTGTCTCCGGCTTCGAGCACCTCGTTGGCGTCGAGATCGCCGGTGATCTCGCTGACCTCGATCTTGGTGTCACCGAGCAGGCCCTTTTCTTCGACGAACTTCAGGATCTCGGCGTGCGGAACCGAAGAAGCGACGATGCGAAGAGGTGCGTTCTCGTCGGAGGAGTTGTCGCTCGAGCACGCGGCTACGGTTCCGACTGCGACGGCGGCCACTGCGAAGGCAGCGAGGAATCTTCTGGTGCGCGAGCGTGACATGTGAATCTCCAAGACATAGCCGAACGCACGCCGAGATGGCGTGACAGTTGCTGAACGCTAGCCCGGTAAACCTCCCGAGAGGAGATACAGAATCACCGCGATTTTTTCATGTACCTATTGTCCGAGCAGGATGACCGGAACATCCTCGGCAAAATCGACTACCAGTTCGCGACGCGAGAACAGCCAGGTGCCGTCGACCTTTTGGAAGCTGTCCTGGTAACGGATCTCGATCCGGTTGTCCCGGTGGCCCTCGCCCCGCGGATAGATGTGGTGAGCGGAGCAGTAAGCCTCACCGTGTGCGGTGGTGGGGCCGTCGAGGTCGAGGATCTGCTGCTCGACGATGTGCCGGGTCGAGTGCAGATGTGAGACGGCATCGACCACCGAACTGCTGACGACGGAGTTCCCACGTATCTCCGTCGGCGCATCCGTTCCGTTCAGTGCCGGCGGCAAGACGAATGCCACGTCGTCAGTGAAGAGAGCCGCAAGTGCAGTGGTGTTTCGGCGGTCGACGGCCTGTGCGTACCTGGCGGCCAAGTCGGTGAGAGCGACGCGATCCGAGGAGTCCATGCGCATATCTCACCCTATGTGACGCCGCTCATGTTTCGGCTTCCCGCTCATCGAGACACTCACAGCGCCCACCTGGGCATCTGGTTAGCGTCCAGGCCAAGAGTTGCCAGCCATGAATGCCATAGGAGAAACAGCGATGGATCTGAGGGAATCGCCCGAGCAGCAGGAGCTCCGCAAGGAGTTGCGCGCGTACTTCGCGGCGCTGCTGCCGGAAGAGAAGCGTCGCGCGGCCGGCGAGCAAGGTGTGGGCGGCGAGTACTTCCGCGAGATCGTGAAGTTGCTGGGCAAGGACGGTTGGCTCGGTATCGGCTGGCCCAAGGAATTCGGTGGACAGGGACGCTCCATCGAAGAGCAGTTCGTGTTCTTCGACGAGGTTCAGCGCGCAGGTCTGCCGTTTCCCTTCGTGACGGTCAATACCGTCGGACCGACGTTGATGAAGTACGGCACCGAAGAACAGAAGGAACGTTTCCTGCCCGGCATCCTGGCCGGCGACATCGTCTTCGCAATCGGGTACACCGAGCCCGAGGCCGGCACCGACCTCGCGTCACTCAAGACTCGTGCGGTTCTCGACGGTGACGAGTGGATCGTCGACGGCAACAAGATCTTCACCAGTGGCGCCAACACTGCCGACTACGTGTGGCTGGCCTGCCGCACCGACGCGGATGCCCCCAAGCACAAGGGAATCTCGATCCTGATCGTCCCCACCGAGGATGCAGGCTTCGAGTGGTCACCGATCAACACCGTCGGCGGTTTGATGGTGACGTCCACGTACTACTCCGGCATTCGAGTTCCGTCGAAGGACGTTGTGGGCGAGGTCAACGGCGGCTGGCAGCTCATCACGGCTCAGCTCAACCACGAGCGAATCGGCCTGGCGGCCATCGGTGGTCGCACGTACGGTCTGTGGAACCTGGTCCTGGACTGGGCCAAGGAAAACGGCGCCATCAACATCCCGTGGGTGCAACAGGACTTCGCTCGCACACACGCCAAGCTCGAGGCCATGCGACTGCTGAACTGGAAGATGACGGCAGCCGTCGCGCAGGACACGCTCTCCGGAGCCGACGCCGGTGCCACCAAGACGTACGGGACCGAGACTCACGTCGACGTCTACCGCACCCTGCTCGGAATTCTCGGCTCCGCCGGTCGCATCCGCCCCGAGTCTCCGGGCGCTCTGCTTGCCGGTCAGATCGAGCAGATCTCGCGTCAGGGTGTCGTGAACACCTTCGGCGGCGGCGTCAACGAAGTTCTGCGGGACATGGTCGGCACCATCGGCTTGGGACTCGTTCGCGAAAAGAGGGTCAAGTGAGCGACATTTCGGCGCAACTCGACGCTTTTGTAGGCCAGACGCTTGTTCCCACCACCTGGGGGCCAGACGAGGTCAACATCCCCATGATCCGGCATTGGGCCGAGACCATGGGCGATACCAACCCCGTCTACCTCGACGACGACGCTGCCCGCGCCACCGGTCGTGACGGCGTCGTCGCTCCCGCTCAGATGCTTCAGGTCTGGATCATGCGGACCTTTACCGACAAGATGGCGGGCAACGACCCGTCGCAGGTGTGGACCGATCTGATCGCCACCCTCGACGCAGCCGGCTACAGCTCCGTCGTGGCCACCGATTCCGATCAGGAGTTCTTCGCCGAACTGCGCCCAGGCGATCGCGTGAACTACACCGAGGTCATCGAGTCGATTTCCCCGGAGAAGAAGACCGGCCTCGGCGTTGGGCACTTCGTGACGACGCTCAAGACGTACCGCAACGGCGACGACGAAGTTGTCGGCACGCAGCGGTGGCGGACGCTGCGGTTCAAGCCTCAGGAAGCCAAGGCTCCGGAGGCTCCGCGCGCATTGCGTCCGCGTCCGGCTCTCAACGCGGACAACGCTTTCTGGTTCGAAGCAGCCAAGGAGCACCGTCTGGTGATCCAGCGCTGCACGTCCTGCAAGACGCTGCGTCATCCCACCGGCCCGATGTGCGGGGAGTGCCGGTCACTCGAGTGGGACACGATCGACGCGTCGGGTCGTGGCACGGTGTACAGCTTCGTGGTCAATCACCACCCCAAGATCGACGCGTTCGACTACCCGCTCATCGTTGCGGCAATCGAACTCGAAGAGGGAACCCGATTGATCGCCAACATGGTGGGTATCGCGCCCGAAGATGTCGTGGTCGACATGCCCGTGGAACTTGACTGGATCGACGCCGACCCGGATCTGACGCTTCCCGCGTTCCGGCCGGCCGTACGCGAGGAGCACTGATGGACTTCAATTTCAGCGAAGAGCAGGAAGCAATTCGCGCACTGGCCGACGAGGTTTTCACCAGCAAGGCAACGATCGAGCGCACCAAGGAGATCGAACTCTCCGCCGAGCGCGTCGACCGTGAACTGTGGCGTGAGCTCGCGAGCACCGGGTTGCTCGGTATCGCCCTGCCGGAGGAGTTCGGCGGCGGTGGCCTCGGCTTGTCCGAGCTGTACGCACTGCTCGAACAGCAGGGACGTCACGTTGCGGCCGTGCCGATCTGGGAAACGACCCTTGCAGCATTGGCTGTCAACGAATTCGGCTCTGATTCCCTTCGCGCCGAACTCCTTCCGGGAGTTGCCGACGGCAGTCGATTCCTGACCGTCGGTCTCGAAGAGTTCGGTCCGTACACTGGCGGCGACCCACTGACCACGGCTGAGCAGGACGCCGACGGCAACTGGACTCTGACGGGTGAGAAGGCAGTAGTGCCGATGACTCACGTCGCGAACCTTGCTCTCGTTTCGGCAACCGCTTCCACTGGTACGGCACTGCTGCTGGTCGACCTGAGTGCCGAGGGAGTGACGCTCGAACAGACGCAGTCCACCAGTTGGGAGATCTGTGCCAACGTCACCTTTGCCGGTGCCCCCGCGCAGCTGATCGGTGCGGCTGACGGCACCACGGTTCCGTGGCTGATCGACCGCGTTCAGCTGGCATTGGCCGCAATCCAATGGGGCGTCGGGTCGGGTGCAGTCGCGCAGGCCGTCACGTACCTGAACGGCCGCAAGCAGTTCGGCCGTCCGCTGGCGACCTTCCAGGCCGTCAATCATCAACTCGCTGACTGCTACATCGATCTCGAAGCGATGCGCGTGACACTGTGGCAGGCCGCCTGGCGCATCTCCGAGGGACTGGATCTCGGCACCTCGGTACTGGTCGCCAAGTGGTGGGCTACCGACGGCGGACAGCGCGTCGTGCATCGCACCACGCATGTTCACGGCGGCATGGGCGTCGACACCGACTACCCGGTTCACCGTCATCTGTTGTGGGGCAAGCAGATTGCTGCCACCCTCGGTGGTTCCAGCTCCGATCTGGCGCGTCTGGGTGCGCAGCTCGCATCCGGTGTGGAGGTGCTCGCATGACCGTACTTGCCAGTCGCAGTTACGCAGACGTCGTTGTCGGAGAGGCATTGCCCGAGTTGGCGATCCCGCTGACCCGCACGTTGATCGTCGCCACGGCAATCGCCACTCGCGATTTTCAGGACGTGCACCACGATCCGAGCCTGGCGCAGGAGCGTGGCTCGAAGGATGTCTTCATGAACATCCTCACGAGCAACGGTCTTGTCGGTCGATACGTCACGGACTGGGCCGGATCTGCATCGACCCTGCGCCGCATCGCCATTCGTCTCGGGGCGCCCAACTACCCGGGTGACACCATGACGATGACCGGTGAGGTCGTGTCCAAGGAAGACGGAGTGGTCATGGTCAAGGTGCAGGGTGCAAACAGCCTCGGCAACCATGCATCCGGCACCGTCGCAGTCGCTTTCAAGGAAGAGGAGAGGCCCTGATGGCGATCAGCCCACTCTCGGGAGCCGCCGCCATCGTCGGCATCGGATCCACCGAGTTCTCCAAGAACTCCGGCCGCACCGAACTGCAGTTGGCGTGTGAGGCCATCGTCGCGGCACTCGCTGACGCCGGTATCGATCCGTCCGAGGTCGACGGTCTGTCCACCTACACGTCGGAGACGAACGGCGAAGCGATCGTGGCTCGCAACTGCGGCCTCGGTGAGCTCAAGTTCTTCTCGCGCATTCACTACGGAGGCGGCGCTGCGTGTGCCACCGTGCAGCAGGCGGCCATGGCAGTTGCGACGGGTGTTGCCGACGTCGTGGTTTGTTACCGCGCCTTCAACGAGCGCTCCGGTGTGCGCTACGGCCTAGGGCAGCACGATCGCCCCATGGACAGCACCGCGGATCGCGCGGCATATGCGTGGATGACTCCGCAGGGATTGTCGACTCCCGCTCAGTGGGTCGCCATGTTCGCCCGCCGCTACATGCACCAGTACGGTGCGACGAGTGAGGACTTCGGACGAGTTGCAGTGGTGGCGCGCAAGCATGCCGCCAACAACCCGGCTGCTTGGTTCTACGAGCGTCCGATCACGCTCGAGGACCATCAGAACTCGCGCTGGATCGCCGAGCCGCTGCACCTGCTCGACTGCTGCCAGGAAACCGACGGTGGCCAGGCATTGGTCATCGTCTCTGCCGAGCGCGCAAAGGATCTGGCCAACAAGCCCGTCGTCATCAAGGGCGCCGCTCAGGGCAGTAGCAAGGATCAGCACATGATGACCAGCTACTACCGGCCCGACATCTCGGGTATCCCGGAGATGGGCCTGGTTGCTCGTCAGTTGTACGGCCAGAGCGGCCTGACCCCTGATGACATCAACGCCGCGATCCTGTACGACCACTTCACCCCGTTGGTGCTTCCGCAGCTCGAAGAACTGGGCTTCTGCAAGCCAGGCGAAGCCAAGGACTTCATCCGCGAAGGCAACCTCGAGATCGGTGGACGCCTGCCGTCCAACACTCACGGTGGTCAGGTCGGCGAGGCGTACCTGCACGGTGTCAACGGAATTGCCGAAGGTGTGCGACTGGTGCGAGGCACGTCGACCAACCAGCCCGAGGGCGTCGAAAACGTATTGGTCACAGCCGGAACAGCAGTACCCACCAGCGGTCTCGTTCTCGGCGCTGTTTGAGAGAGGAAAAGACAGTGACAACTTCGGAAGCTGCGAAGACCGCCGGCGATTGGCGTGGAGCCGATCTCGGGACCCGCACCGTGTCGTACACCGAGCGCGACGCGATCCTGTACGCACTTGCCGTGGGCGCCAAGGCGACCGAGCTGGACCTCGTCTTCGAGGATCAGCTTCGGGTACTGCCGACCTTTGCTCTGACGCTGGCGCAGTGGGCTCCCGACGCTCTGGGTTCGGCGGGCGCCTTCGACACCTCGACGGCACTGCACGGCTCGCAAGAGCTGAAAGTGCTTGCTCCGCTTCCGCGTAGCGGTGACGTGACCTTGAAGGCTTCGGTCGGCGAGGTGTGGGACAAGGGCGCAGCGGCCGTGTTCGAAGTGAAGGTGGAGTGCGAATACTTCGTCGCGACCTGGTCACTTTTTGCCCCCGGTGCCGGTGGATTCGGCGGAGAACGTGGACCCTCACGTCCGGCGGAGCCGACCGGCGAGCCTTCGTTGACCGGTGTGCTGACCACAGCGGAGAACCAGACGGCGATGTACCGGCTCCTGGGCGACAAGCACCACATCCACATCGATCCCCAGGCTGCGGCGCGGATCAACCAGCCGCGTCCGATCATGCACGGCCTGTGTACGTTGGCCGCCAGCACACTCGAGCTTGCTCGGGTCGCCGGAGTGCATCCGGCTGATCTTGTCAGTCTCGAAGGTCGATTCGCTGCGGCGATCCATCCGGGTGAGGCGCCGTCCATCGTTGCGTGGGGAACTCCCGACGACCTGGCCTTCCAGGTCACCAAGGGTGATCAGGTAGCGATTTCCGGTGCACGAGTGAGCTTCTCCGCTCGCTAGTCCCTCCAGACTCAACTGCGGGGTGCTTGACCCCTCGTCGCGCCCCGCAGTTGTTCACACGAAGAAGCAGCCCCCGAGCGAATCCGCTCAGGGGCTGCTTCGTATTTGTTTCAATCCTGGTGGGTCGCCATGTAGCGAGCCGGGTACTCACCGCCGCCGTGAACGGCGATGTCGGCGCCGTTCACGTACGAGGAGAGCGGGCTCGCCAGGAACAGGCAGGAGTTGGCGATATCGGCCGGCACGGCCATGCGCTCCATCGGAATGGTCCTGGTGACCGCAGCGCCGCCGTCGGCGCCGTAGACCTCGGCGGCAGCCTCGGTACGGATCAGGCCGGTGGTGATGTGGTTGATCCGGACCTTCGGCGCCCATTCGAGGGCCAATGCCTTGGTCAGAACGAGGAGGCCTGCCTTGGCTGCGCTGTACGCCGCGGTTCCGGGCTGCGGGTCGATCGCCGAGACACTGCCGATGTTGATGATGGCACCGCCGTCGTCCTGAGTCTGCATCACTGCATTTGCGGCCTGGGCAACGTTGAAGGGTGCCAACAGGTTCAGGGCCACGATCTTCTCGACGAAGCGGGGTGACACCGTCGCAGCGTCGGCGTCGGGGGAGCCGCCGGCGTTGTTGACCAGGACGTCCAGACGGCCGAAGCGCTCGACGGCATCCTGGACGAGGGCTGCGGCGTCGGCGGGATCGCGGACGTCCGTGGCGCGAAAGGCTGCGCTACGACCGTCGGCGGTGGGTAGGTTTTCGGGCTCGTTACGGCCACAGACCAGCACGTTCGCACCCGCGGCGAGGAAGGTTTCGGCGATGACGTAGCCGATGCCTTTGGTGCCGCCGGTGACGATCACCGAGCGTCCGCTGAAATCGACGGGGTTGGGCAGTGTCACGGTGGAGCCTTCCTGGTGCGGTGCCGAGCTGAATTGCCGCCCAATGTGATTGACGCGACGTGGTCGCACACCTTAGGGTCAAGCAAGTGCTTGGTTGTTTTGTAGGTCGAGTGTAGACGACAAACAGCGGCAGTCACCAGAATCGACCGGTCCCTCCCGCAAAAGGGACCTCTGCGTCGACGGACATTGGAGTAGTCACATGGGCAAGCTCGAAGGCAAAGTTGCACTCATCACCGGTGCGGGTCAGGGAATCGGGCAGGGGATTGCCCTGGCCTTGGCCAAAGAGGGCGCCGTGATCGCCGTTGCCGGCCGCACCGAATCCAAGTTGCACACCACGTGCGGACTACTGGCTGACATCGGTGCGCGCGGTGAGGCGGTGGTCTGCGACGTCAGCAAGAAGGACGACATCACCGACGCCGTGGACCGTACCGTCGAACTGTTCGGCGGAATCGACATCCTGGTCAACAACGCCAACGACTGCAAGCCCGGCCCACTCTTGAGCGTGCTCGACGAAGACTTCGAGCGTTCCTTCGCGACGGGGCCGCTCGCCACCCTGCGCATGATGCAGGCGTCGTACCCCCACATGAACAGTCGTGGCGGTGGCGTCATCATCAACATGGTCACCTCGGCGGCGGTGCGCTGGGATGCCAGTAACTACGGCGCTTACGGTTCCATCAAAGAAGGCATGCGCTCGTTGACCCGCGCTGCCGCCTGCGAATGGGGCAAGGACAACATTCGCGTTCTCAATGTTGCCCCGCACGCCAAGACTCCCGCGTTGCAGTGGTGGATGGAAAAGAATCCCGAAGAGGCAGCGGCATTTGTCGCAGGTATTCCGCTGGGACGCGTCGGAGACCCCGAGACCGACATCGGTCGTGCCGTCGTCTTCCTCGTCAGCGAAGACGCCGGGTACCTCACGGGTGCCACGATCCCGCTCGACGGCGGCCAGTCGCGCTGGGGCTGACCGCCATCGACCCGATCAGGTCATCACGGCGCCGCCGTCGACGGCAATCGTCTGGCCGGTGACGTTGCGAGCCTTGTCACTGAGCAAGAAGGCGACCATCTCGGCGATGTCTCCGGGCGTCTGAGCTCGACCCATCGGAACCATCTGTGCGACAAAAGAATCGAAGACGTCAGCATCGGAAACATCTGTGAGCGAGGGATCGCGTCGACGCAGTTCCTTGATGGTTCGAAGCCACATGTCGGTGAGGATCAGGCCGGGCATGACCGTATTCGAGCGAAGTCCTCGAGTCGCACCGATTCGGGCGACGCTGTGACTCATCTCGATCACGGCGGCCTTCGACGGTCCGTAGTGCGCGAGCATGTCACCGCCCAAGCGGGCACCGATCGACGCGATGTTGACGATCGCTGCCGGACCCTCGGTTCTGCTCACGAATTCGCGGCACATCAGGAAGCTGCCCTTGGTGTTCACCGCAAAGGTGTTGTCCCACTGGTCTTCGGTGATCTCGAGGAACGGAGTGAAGACGCCGATTCCGGCGCCGTTGACGAGTGCAGTCGGGCTTCCGGCCGATGCAGCCACGTCGAAGGCGTTCTTGACGTCACCTTCACGTCGAACATCGCATCGTGCCGTGTGGACTGCTACGCCAAGGCTTTCCAGGCGTGCTGCGGTGTCGGCGAGTGCGGCCTCTTCGATGTCGAGGAGAAGCAGGGTGCCGAAGTCCTCCGCAAGGCGCTCGGCAATAGCGGCGCCCAACCCGGCAGCTGCGCCGGTGACAATGGCTACGGGCGCGCTCACGGCAGGTGCGTTTCGAGCAGTGGGGCAAGCAGTTCGGCTGCGCGCGCCGCAGTGATGACCTCGCTCGGGTCCACCTTGGTCACGACTTTCGAAGCAGAATCTTCGTAGACATGCTCACCGATGAGTCGCCCCTGCTCGTCGTACGGCCAGACAAATGCCAAGGTCCGACGCACGAGATACCAACCGTCGGGGTCGATGTCCGACGACTGTTCGGGGGCTGCGGGGGTGGATCCACCCGATTCGTGCACCGCGCCGAACACCCCGTCTCCCAGAATCGATCCTGGGACGAATTGACTGAAGAGAGTCTCACCCGAGAATCCGCTGTCGGAGACCGCGAAGTCGGACTGTCCGGTCCACATGACAAGGGTGTCCGTCTCGGCGAGTGACTGGTAGAAGTTGGTGACGGCGTCCATGCCGTCGAGGACAATCGACTGCCCGTCTTCGAACAACCGGTAGACGGGTTCTTCGACGGTCATGTCGGGCGAGAGGATTTCCTTGTAACGACCGGAGACCTCGAGCAATGCGTGGCGCCGGTAGTTTCGGAGGATCTTCTGGTGCCGCGGATTGTCGATGGTTTCCAATTGCTTTTCGACGCCATCCATCATGTGGACGAATTCGTGCTCGTACTTGCTCATCACATCTCCTGGTTTCGCGGATTCGGCGGGCTGTCCGGATCTGCGACAACTGTGACCTGACGTGGCATTCGCTGTACATGTAGAACTTCGTTCGACAATTGCCGGTTTGCTTAACTCCGCTGTTCAGATACCGTGATGGTCATCACTTTGCTGGCGAACGGCGGCCTAAGACAACCGAATGGACGGTAATGAAAAAGGCGAGAAGAGGTGAAGATCTGAATCTGCGGTTGGTGTCCTCGTTGCTCGTCGTCGTGGCGGAAGGGCACTTCGGACGAGCGGCAGACCGGTTGTTCGTCACGGCGCCTGCTCTCAGTCAGCAGATTCGTCGACTCGAGGAGCAGGTGGGAGTCGAGTTGATCGATCGCAGTTCGCACCCGGTGGTGCTCACCGCCGCGGGTGAGGTGTTCGTCGCGGATGCACGGCCCGCTCTCGAGTTCGCCGTCCGCGCGATGAACGGGCTCGACGCACTCGAGCGTCGGCGGGCCAGGCGGTTGCGGATCGGATTCATCAACGGGGCGGCCGGAAGTTTGGGACGTGCGGTGATCGATTCGTTGCATGCGGAGGTGGAGCTGGTCCAATTGGACTGGTCCCAACAGGTTTCCGCGGTGGCGAGCGCGACCGTCGATGCCGCCTTCGTGCGCCCTCCACTGCCGGTGCTCGACGGTGTGGTGCTCGAACGGATCGGCGTCGAACCGCGGGTGGTGGCCCTGCCTCGAGGACACCGACTGGCGGGCCGTACGAGCATCGAGATTTCTGAAATAGATGGGACTGTGCAGGTTTCGAGTGACGGTGCGCCACCCGAATGGGTGAAATGGTGGTCGGTGGACCCGCGCCCCAGTGGTGTACCCGTCCGGTACGGTCCCTCTGTCCGCACGATGGACGAAGCGCTCGAGGTTGTCGCCAACGGTCGGGCGGTGGTGATAACGGCAGCAACCATTGCCGAGTACTACACCCGCTCGGATATCAGTTTCGTGCGCATTTCCGATATCGAGCAGTGTTCGATCGATCTGTGTACCCGTGAGGGCGACAGCAGTCCGGCAGTGATCGAGCTACGCAAAGCTGTTTCAGCCCTCGGTGCCGACAGGTGATTGCTGTGTCCTGATGTGATGCGCATGTACTCGGATGAAATACGCATTCTTGCCGTTTTCGTTTTAGTCGCTTAGACTAAAACCATGAAAACGACGCACACTGCACTCGAAACGGTCGAGACGGCAAAGGTTTCGGCTGATGTGTTCGGGGGAGTCCCCAGTGATCTCGACTCCCGCCGCGCTGCAAAGCGTCGTTTTCATCGGCTCGCCTCAGCCATTCATCCGGACCGGGCGAAGCCCGAAGATCGGGTGCGATACTCGGCCGCAACATCTCGATTGAACGAGCTTTACCGCAGTTGGACAGTGGAGTTCGAGCCGGCAGATTCTCGACCCGTTTATGTCGGCGAGCGGGGCGAGTACATGTTGGGTGGACTGGTAGAGCGCGGCTCGGTCGCTAACCTGTACCGGTCCGATGCCGGTGTCGTACTCAAGATTCCGCGAAACCCTCGGGCGAACTCGATGATCGAGGCCGAACGGAATGTGCTGACGGACATCGAGAATTCGTGCGAAGCCGGTTGGGCAGTCTCGTACTTCCCGCGATTGATCGATCGAATCACCCATGTGGGCAGCGGCACGAGACGTCAGATCGATGTGCTGGACGATCTGACCGAAGGTTTTGTGAGTCTCGCCGACGTCCGTGAGGCGTATCCGGGTGGCCTCGATCCACGGGACTGGGCGTGGATGCACCGACGGCTACTTCGGGCTCTGGCAGCAGCACATGCGACTGGTTGGGTGCACACCGCGATTACCGCGGAGAACGTGCTGATCGAGCCTGATCGGCACGGGGTGGTGCTGGTCGGCTGGTCCTTTGGCACCCGTACGGGCAGCCGCCCGGTGGCGACGATCGGTTCCGATCGTGATTCGTACCCACCGGAACTCGGCGAAGGAGCGTCTCCGGCCTGGGACGTCTACATGGCTCATCATTTGATGCTCCGAATGCTGGGCGAGCAGACCCACGAACGGATGAAGGTGTTTGCCGACGGCTGCATGCAGGACAACCCGAGATTGCGTCCCGACGCGGTCGACCTACTGGGTGAGTTCGACGAACTCCTCGATCTTCTCTATGGCCAGCGGACAATTCGTCCGTTCGCCGTTCCATCCACGAAAGGACAGTGATTGTCATGGGCTACGGATACTGGGACGACAACACCTATTTGGCGGGCAAGACTTTTCGTGCCGCACGCGGTGTCGACGATTTCGGTTACACCGATTCGCTTCGGTCGCGTCCGCGAAGCAGTTGGAAAGCGGACCCGACCCTCGACCCCTTCGGCGTCGACAAGCGTGAATGCCGAGACTCGGCCGGGCACCCCGATTCTCTCCCGATAGCAGTGCTTTTCGATGTCACCGGCTCGATGGGCGCTGTTCCGCGAATCATGCAGGACAAGCTCGGAAAGCTGCACGGGCTGCTGCAACGCAAGGGATACGCGGATGATCCGCAGATTCTGTTCGGTGGTATCGGCGACGCCGATTCCGATCAGGTGCCACTACAAGTCGGTCAGTTCGAGTCGGGTAACGCGATGGACGAGCAGCTTCGGACGATCTTCCTCGAGGGCAACGGTGGCGGACAGAAGTCGGAAAGCTATGAATTGGCAGCATATTTCATGGCGCGCCACACCAGTACGGATGCCTGGGAGAAGCGCGGAAGGAAAGGCTACCTCTTCATCATCGGCGACGAGCTGAACAAGCCGCGGCTCTCGGCTCGTCACATCCGTTCGGTGATCGGGGACAAGGTACGTCAGGACGTATCGGTCTCGTCGATCTACCGTGAACTCGAAGAAAGATGGAATGTCTACTTCGTTCTGCCAGATCAGTCGTCGTACTTCAACGATCCGGAAATCGCGGATCACTGGAAGAAGTTGCTCGGTGAACGCTTCGTCAAACTCGACGACCCCGCTGCGGTGTGCGAACTGATCGCGCTGACGGTCGGAATCGGCGAGGACCGCATCGACCTGCGTGACGGACTGGCGGATCTCCGCGACATCGGTTCAAGAGCTGAAGCCGAGACCGTCGGCAAGGCTCTCGCTCTAATTCCAGGGCGCAGCACCGCGACGGTGGCCGGGTTGCCCCACGATCTCGGAACCGATACGGACGATGTCGATTTCGCATAGAAGGAGAGCATGATGGAGCCGTTCGAAGACCGCGATATCGTCGTCGTAGACCTCGGGTTCGGAGATGCGGGGAAGGGAGCAACCGTCGATTGGCTTTGCTCCGACCAAGCCGATTTGGGTGTGGCCGCAGTGGTCCGCTTCAACGGTGGGGCACAGGCAGCGCACAACGTGACGGTCGGCGAGCGCCACCACACGTTTTCGCAGTTCGGTTCGGGAACGCTGTCCGGCGTCCCGACGTTTCTCTCGAGATTCGTGTTGGTCGAGCCCATCGCGCTCGCCCGGGAGGCGCGTGCTCTGGAAGCGCTCGGAGTTCGAAATCCGTTCGATTTGATACGGATCGACGCGCGCGCATTGTTGACGACGCCGATTCACGTGGCCGCCAACAGGGCCCGTGAGGATGCTCGCGGCGGTAACCGACACGGCTCGTGTGGCAAGGGGATCGGTGAGACCGCGGCGTACGCGCTCGAAGTTGCGAATGCGCCTACGGTGGGAGACTGCCGGCGACCTGACTCCTTGCGTCGTAAGTTGTCGGCGTTGGTCACATTCTACGGACCGTTGATCGCGGAGAGTCGCCACGGTTTTCCGCCGATCGACGACATGGTCGACATGTACGCGGAATTCGGTGCCGTCGTGGACATCGCCGACCCGGATGCGCTGGGCGCGTTGGGCGCCGGTGGTCGTCTGGTATTCGAGGGGGCACAAGGTGTCCTTCTCGACGAGTGGCGGGGGTTTCACCCACACACCACATGGTCGACGGTCGAGCCGTCCAACGCGCGAGCGATGATCGACGAGTTGGGCCGGGACAGTTACGTACTCGGCGTCACTCGCACGTACATGACACGACACGGAGCTGGGCCCTTCCCGACGGAGGATCCGGAGCTGGCGAAGGTGTTGCCCGAGCTGCACAACGGGACGGGTGAGTATCAAGGCGGATTCCGGATGGGCCACCTCGACGAGTTGTTGTTGCACTACGCAATCGAGGTGAGCGGTGGCGTCGACGGTTTGGCGCTTACTCATCTCGACGCGATGGATCGCGCGCGGGCTGCAGGCGTCCCGATCCACGGGGTGCACGCGTACGAAGGATTGCCGTTCGTTCCCGTCGGAGAGTGGAAGGATCTCGATCACCAGCAGGCGCTGACAGATTCCTTGAAAGCCGTAGGGGTCGTGCCGAAGGAACTTCCGGCCGACCCGGAGGATTTCGCCCGGTATCTGAGCGAGGAAATGGGTGCGCCGGTAGTGCTGACCGCGAACGGTGCCGACCGGGTCGATCGTCAAGTGCGATACCCAGTGCCTGCATGATGGACGGTGTGGACCAGTCACTTGTCTCGATCGATGTCATCGCGCTCCGGTTCGGCAATCCGGAACCCGGGATGTTGCGATTTGCCGTCACTCCGCGGCAAGCGGAGCCGTACACCGGGCAGTTGGCGCTGCCCGGTGTACTGCTGGGCGCCGGTGAGCGGTTGCAGGACGCCGCCAGGCGAGCCGTGACCACCAAGCTCGGAATTCCCGACGAGAAGATCCTCGTCAGCGGTCAATTGACCGTGTTCGACGAACCCAATCGCGACCCCCGCGGTCCGACGCTCTCGGTGACCATGTGGGCAGTGATCTCGTCGGACGAGGTGCCGGGTTCGGCCGAATGGGTGAGCTGGGACAACCCGGGGGACCTTGCGTTCGACCACAATCGGATAGTCGCCGATACCCGCCCGATCCTTGCTGACACCCTGTTGTGGCGAGATCAGGCATTCACGCGGGCACTACTGGGTCCGTCGTTTCCGGCGTCGTACGCGCTGGCGGTGGCGGAGGAGCTTTCCGGTGTGCGTCCGGACCCGGGCAACTTGAACCGGACGCTCAAAGCGTTGCCAGGGCTGGAACGTACGGACGAACGAGTCCGGGTCAGTGCCACCGGGCGACCCGCGGTGGTCTGGGCGTGGACCGAAAACAGCTGACCTACCTCAGAAGTTGCCCCGCGCGGCCTGCTCACGCTCGATCGCTTCGAACAGGGCTTTGAAGTTTCCCAGTCCGAATCCCAGTGAGCCGTGGCGTTCGATGATCTCGAAGAACACGGTGGGACGATCTCCGATCGGCTTGGTGAAGATCTGAAGAAGATAGCCGTCCTCGTCACGGTCGACGAGGATGCCTCGCTTCTGCAATTCCTCGATCGGAACTCGAACCTCTCCGATACGCGCGCGCAGTTCGGGATCCTCGTAATACGAAGCCGGAGTGGAGAGAAACTCGATTCCTTCGTCGGCCAGAGCGTCGACTGCTCCGAGGATGTCGTTGGTCGCAAGTGCGAGATGCTGAGCGCCGGGACCTTGGTAGAACTCGAGGTACTCGTCGATCTGTGACCGCTTCTTCGCGATGGCAGGTTCGTTGAGTGGGAACTTGACTCGGTGATTGCCGCTCGAGACGACCTTGCTCATCAGCGCGGAGTAGTCGGTGGCTATGTCGCCGCCCACGAACTCGGCCATGTTGGTGAATCCCATGACGCGGTTGTAGAAGTCGACCCACTGGTCCATCTTGCCGAGTTCGACATTGCCGACGACGTGGTCGAGGGCCTGGAAGATTCGCTTGGGCGCGCCGTCACGCTTGCGGTACGACGACGTTCGTTCGACGTATCCGGGAAGGTAAGGGCCGGTGTAGCGGGAACGGTCGACGAGGGTGTGCCGAGTCTCGCCGTACGTCGCGATGCTGGCCAGGCGAACGGTGCCGTGCTCGTCGGTGACGTCGTGCGGTTCGCTCAACACTGTCGCGCCTTGGGTGATGGCGTGTGCGATGCACTTGTCCACGTCAGGGACGCTGAGCGCGATGTCGCGGATGCCGTCGCCGTGACGGCTGTGGTGTTCGATCAGCGGACTTGCTGGATCCACAGCGCCCTTGACGACAAACCGCACGGCCCCGCTTTTGAGTACAAACGCGTGGTGGTCGCGGTTTCCCGTCGACGGGCCTGAATAGGCCACCAATTCCATGCCGAATGCGGACTGGAAGAAATGTGAAGTCTGCGTGGCATTTCCGACGATCCATTCGAGGCCGTCCCAACCGCTCACGGGGAAGGGATCGTGATCGCTGTCGTACTCGACCAAGCCGACCAACTGGCGCAATTGCTCCAGATCCAGGCCGGCCAGCTGTTCGTCGTCGGTGAGAGTCTGTTCGACGGTCATGATGAGTCCCCTCTGAGTGCGATGTACACAGCGCGGTGCTCGAGTTATGTTCGGCACTGCCAGTACAAACAGATAAGTCCTTCAGAGGTTAGGTAGTCAACGGAGGTAGTTGAAAGTAGACACAGCGCCGGAATGCGAAGATTGTGGCACTGTTTTATAAGCAATGTGCATAGTTGAACGACGAGTGGAGCGGACGTGAATCTCGACGCAGTGGATCTGGCTCTGTTGGACGCGATGAACAAGCACCCGAGAGCCGGTGCGTTGGAGCTTTCGCGTCAGGTCAAGGTTGCGCGGGCGACAGTGCAGGCGAGATTGAAAAGGATGGAAGATGCGGGCGTCATCGCCGGATACGCGCCGCACATCAATTTGGCTGCAGCGGGTTTCGGAGTACAAGCATTCGTGACTTTGCAGATCGCCCAGGGGGCGCTCGACACCGTCACCGCGGAACTCGAGGCAATCCCCGGTGTGCTCGAAGCCTTTGCCACCACCGGCTCCGGCGACGTGCTGTGCCGGATTGCCGCTGCGTCGCACGAGGATTTGCAAGCGACGCTGCTCGAACTGAATCGGTCGGGGATAGCCACCCGGTCGACCAGCGTCATGGTTCTCTCGGTTGTGGTGCCGCTCCGGTCGATGCCCCTACTGCAGACTCTGCAGTCGGAGCAGACGACCAAGGCCCCGGCGTACCGACGAGGCGGTCAGTCTCGCTGACGACCCGGAGCCCAGAATCCCAGAACGATCGCGGATACCCACATGATCGCAGCGAGCGTGAGTGCTCCTTGATCCATGCCTTTGATGAAGGCTTCACGGGCGAATTCGGCCAACTGGGCACCCTGCGGTCCGGCTGCTTCGGCGACATGGAGAGCGGCGGCCAGAGAACCGGATACCGGTTCCTTGGCGGATTCGGGCAGCAAGTCGACCGCGGGCTGGACGTGATTGCCATAGCCGGCGGCGAGAATACTTCCCGCCAGTGCAACGCCGATGGCAGAGCCGATCTCACGGGTTGCGTCGTTGACTGCTGAGGCAACCCCCTGTTTGGAGTCCGGTGCGTTGGAGACGATGGCAGCAGTGGCGGGGGTTGTCGACAAACCCAATCCGATAGCGGCTACTACCAAGGGGACACAGACTTCGGCATAGGTCGAACTGGCGTCCAAGCGCGTCAAGAGCGCAATTCCGGTTCCGAGGAAGGCGACTCCGGTTGCGGTGAGGGCGCGTAGACCGATACGCGGAATCAGCAGGGGCGCAACCACGGACAGGGCCATTACCGGCACGGCGATCGGCATGAGGGCGAGTGCCGATTGCAGAGGGGAGTAGTCGAGCACCAGTTGGAGATATTGCACGATCAGGAAGAACAGGCCGAACGTCGCCAGAAATTGCAGGGTCAGCGACGCCGCGCCGCTGCCGAATGCACGATTGGCAAACAGTCTGACGTCCAGAAGTGGGTGGCGAGTGCGTAATTCGACCCAGCTGAAGATTGCTGTCATGGCGATTCCGCCGATCAGCAATGCGAGAACCACCGGATCGAGCCAGCCACGGGCGGGCGCCTCGATCATCCCGAGGACGAACAGGCCGATCGAGCCGGCGATCAGTGCGGTGCCAGGCAGATCGAGGGGAGTTGCCTCAGCGTCCTTCGACGTCACGATCGTGAACGACACCACGAGGATCAGGACGGAGACGACGGCCAGGCTGACGAATATCGAATGCCACGACCATTTTTCGAGGAGCAACCCGGAGACGACAAGTCCGGCGATTGCACCGGACCCTGCGACGCCGGACCAGACTCCGACGGCGCGGGCACGCTGCGCCGGCGGGAAACCTGCAGTGAGTAGAGACAGCGTCGCCGGCATGACAAATGCGGCGCCGACGCCGGAGATCACGCGGGAGACGATGATCCACGACGGTTCGTCCGCGAAGACCGGAATCGACGAGCCGGCAGCAAAAACGAGTAGTCCGAACATGAGCAGTTCTCGTCGACCGTATCGATCGCCGAGTGCGCCCGCCGGCAACAAGAGACAAGCCAGCGTGAGCGTATACCCGTCCACGATCCACGTGAGCTGGCTCTGTGTTGCACCGGTATCGCGGGCCAAGTCGGGAAGGGCCGTGTTGAGCGCGGCCATCGCTGCGACGACCAGCGCGACGGCGCAGCACGCGACCGTCAGCATCCAGATCTGTCGGATGGTCCACGTGGACTGTTCGAGCGTCGTATCGCTACTCACGAAACCTCCCGATAGAAACAAGACCATCAGTATCGTTACAAGAACAGCAGTTCCACAACCCCCAAGTGGGTATAACTGAAGTTGTGACGGTGGGAATCGACAAGCAGGGAATCGAACAGCAGGGAAACGACGAGGACCCGCGCAAACAGCGTTCCAGGTCCAGGTTGCTCGACGCAGCGACCACGCTGCTGGCAGAAGGCGGCGTCGACGCCGTGACGATCGATGCCGTCACCAAGTTGGCCAACGTCGCGCGTGCGACGCTGTATCGCCATTTCGACAGCGGCACGGAGTTACTCGCCGCGGCATTTGCACGTCTACTGCCGCCGGTGCCGGAGATGTCCGGTGAAGGCGATCTCCGCGCGCAGTTGCTCGAGTTGTTGACCAGTCAGGCCAAGGCCATCGAAAGCGCACCGATCCAGGTGACGGCGATGTGCTGGCTCGGCTTGGGGCCGGAACTGAAGGGTTATTCGAGCGTCGATGCCCTGTCCACGGACAAGCCCGAATTGCGATCGCTGCGCCAGACGGTTTTCGAGCAGTACCGACACGCGTTCGATCGGATCCTGCGCTCGCCGGACGCGATCGACGCGTTGGGGGAGTACGACTACGACGTCGCACTTGCTCAGTTGGTCGGACCGTTGGTGCTCACCAAGCTGGCCACGCTGACGCCTCTCGGGGAGGCTGCGTGTGAGCAGATCGTGGACGACTTTCTGGCTGCACGCGGAGTGTCGAGCTGAGAGCTCACGGCTCCAGATTGCGGCGTAGCACGTACTGCTCGAGCCTGTCGATGCCGCGCACTCGTCGCGGACGAAGGTGTCGCAGTTTGAAATTGGCGTCCGAGCCGAGCTGGGTGGCCAGCTCGGAGTCGATCAGCACAGTGCCGGGACGAGCAGAGCTGGTGAGACGCGCGGCCTTGTTGACCACCGAACCGTAGAGATCTCCGAAGCGAACCAACGTCGGCCCCATGGCCAGACCCACCCGAAGCTGCGGATCGTCGTGATCGGCGAGGACCGCCTGCTGGATCTGCAAAGCGATCTCGGCTGCGTGATGAGGACTCTCGGCGGCAAACATGACCTCGTCACCGACGGTCTTGACCACCCAGCCGTAGTTACGACCGATGATTTCGGTGGACGCGGACTCGAACCGCTCGAGCAGATCGTTGAGTTCGGCGGAGTCGAGGCCGCGGGTCAGCGAGGTGTACCCGACGATGTCGGCGAAACCCACGACCAGAACACGACTCGCTACTTCTTCGCCCGGGTTTCCGACGTTGCGTCCCGTCGAGGACGCGACGTGGCGCTTCCAGACGTACGTCTGCAGAGATTCGACAGCGGGAATGATCTCGGCGCCGAGGCGCAGAACGATCTTCCGGATCGCTTCGGGCTCGTGATCTGCCGAGTCGGCGAGCTGGTCGATGATGTGTGTGCTGATCAGCGAGACCTGCCACTCAGCCAACCTCGACATCGACTGCCCCAGTGAACGGGCGGCAGCAACCTCACTGCTCTGCGAGATGACTCCTCGATTGACCATGTCGATGATCGTCTTGAGGGCGTTGGCGTCTTGCTGGGTGAACATGACGGCGTCGGGATCCTCGTCGACGGCAAAGCCCATCGCGACCCACAAACGATCGGCACGCTCGCGTGTCACACCGGCGAATTCCGCGATCTGCGATTGCGTGAAGCAGCGCGGTCCGCCGAGGAGGGACTCCTCGATGTCGGCTTGAATCCGGCTGAGCAGATGAGCATCGACGTCGACCGGATCAGCAGTGTGAGATTCGGCAGCGTGAGATTCAGCAGGGGCGGGTTCGGTGACCTCGTCGATCCACTCTGACTCCGAACTGCTCACCGTGCTCCTTCTTGCCGCAACGAATTTCTGTCCACCATCTTCCACGCGGTGCCCCGAGAACAGTACTGAATTGGCCGAACCGCCTACGGATCCTCGGGCTCAGGCGGGCGGTGAGAGTCAACACGTCGGTGGCTTGTGCAAGAGTTGCCCCGAGAAAAGCACTGTCGATACCGAAATGCACGAGATACTTCTGAAAGGACCTGCGCATGCCACCCCGTAGACGTTCCGGCGCTGCCGCATCAACGCCGGATCACCTCACTGCGGACAATCTGGCAGCGCTCGCCACGGCTGTCGCCGAAGGCAAGCGCGCCACCGTCTATCTGCGCGAGGCGACTCCCAGCTTGGGGATCGAAGCCGGTACCTCGGCGAAAGTCGTGTCGGTGGACGGCAACACCGTGATGATCCGCCCCAAAGGCGTGAACGACGAATTGCCTTTCGAGGCAGAGGAATTGCGCATAAACCGCGTCTCCGCGGCACCGGCCAAACCGGCGCCACGGCCCAAACCAGTTGTGGAGTCCGAGCCCCTGATGGAGCCACTCGTAGAGCCTGTTCGACCGAAGCCGCGTGCGCAGCCTGCACCCGCTCCGGTACCGACTACCACTGCTGCCCCTGCCGCGACACCTCGTCCGGCCGTCAAGCGTGCGAAGAAACTGCCGGCCGGCATCAGCGTCACCATCCATGCGGGCGCGGACAACGACTGGAGCGTGACGGTCACACAGGGCGCCAAGCGTCCGGGCAAAGCAGTTCCGGTCGCACCCGATGCGGTCGAGCGAGCTGTCCGCGAGTTGGGTGAGCCCACCGCAATCGAGGCTGTCGAGTCCATCATCGTCGCTGCACGGGACATGGCTGCAGCGCGAGTCGACGAGTTGAGCCGTCAGCTCGAGGAGGCACGCAAGATGCTCGAGGCGCTCGGAGCTACCGACTAGACACGCTGCGTAGGTCCGCACTTTCCGGGGTATGCGTTTTTTGCAGCGGGGAGATTACCGGCGGAGAGATTGTGATGTTGCAGCGAATTGTTTCGGCTCTGGCAGCGTTGGTCTTGGCACTCGGACTCGGGTTCATCGTCAGCAGCAACGCTGTTGCTGCACCCACGCCCATGGGTGGTGGTTCGGGCATCATCATCGACAATCAGCTGGTCTGTACGTTGACCACTATCGGTCACGACAATGGCGGCAGACTCGTAGGTATCACCGCAGGTCACTGCGGTGGTCCTGGATCGTTCGTGATCCCGGAAAGCAACGAGGACGCAGGCGTGGTCGGCACGTTCGTCGAGTCGAACCCGGACCTGGACTACGGGGTCATCCAGTTCGATCCGGGCAAGGTCACACCAGTTCGAACGGTGGGCGCGGCAACCATCACCTCGATCGGCGCTCCGGCCAGCTTCCCGGCCACAGCCTGCAAGGAAGGCCGTACGACGGGCACGACCTGCGGCGTCGTCTGGGGAGACCTGAGCGCCGACGCATCCACCTGGACTCAGATCTGCGTCGACCACGGTGATTCGGGAGCCCCGGTCACGGTCGGGACGACACTGGTCGCGATGGTCAACGCCTACCTCTGGGTGCCGTGCCTGGGGCCGGAACTCGGCACCAACATGACCTCCATCGTGGACACGATCAATGCCCACGGAGGCGTCGGCGCCGGGTACCGGCCCATCTAGCGGCGAGCTGGGATCAGCCGCAGACCGCTCCACCCGAGGCTGATCCCACGAGCTTGGAGTACTTGGCCAACACACCACGTGTGTAGCGAGGCGGCAACGGCTCCCAGCCCTTCTTGCGGGCTTCCAATTCGGAGTCGTCGACCAACAATTCGAGTTGTCCGGTACCCACGTCGAGCCGGATCTGATCGCCGTCGCGAACGAACGCGATGGGACCGCCGTCAACCGCCTCGGGCGCAACGTGTCCGACACACAGGCCGGTGGTGCCGCCCGAGAATCGTCCGTCTGTCAGCAGCAGGACGTCCTTGCCGAGACCCGCGCCCTTGATCGCGCCCGTGATGGCCAGCATTTCGCGCATCCCGGGACCACCCTTCGGGCCCTCGTAGCGGATGACGACAACGTCACCGCCGGTGATGGTGCCGTCCTCGAGAGCATCCATCGCGGCGCGCTCGCGTTCGAAAACCCGTGCAGTGCCGACGAATACATCAGACTCGAACCCTGCCGACTTGACCACCGCGCCGCCGGGCGCGAGTGACCCCTTCAAGATCGTGATGCCTCCGGTCGGGTGAATGGGCTTGTTCATCGCCCGCAGGACCTTGCCGTCCGGATCGGGCGGGGTGATGTGCGCGAGATTCTCCGCCACGGTCTTACCGGTGACGGTCAGGCAATCTCCGTGCATGAGTCCCGCGTCGAGCAATGCCTTCATTATCACGGGGACGCCGCCGATACGGTCGACGTCCGTCATGACGTGCTTTCCGAAAGGCTTGACGTCGGCGAGGTGCGGGACCTTCGCGCCGACGCGAGCGAAGTCGTCGAGCGTCAGCGGGACGTACGCTTCGTGCGCGATCGCGAGGAGATGGAGCACCGCATTGGTGGATCCGCCGAATGCCATGACTACTGCAATGGCGTTCTCGAACGCTTCCTTGGTGAGGATGTCCCTCGCGGTGATACCTCGACGCAGGAGTTCGACAACGGCTTTGCCGCTCTCGCGGGCGAAGCCGTCGCGGCGACGATCCGGTGCGGGCGGTGAAGCGCTGCCGGGCAGCGACATTCCCATGGCCTCGGCGGCGCTGGCCATCGTGTTTGCCGTGTACATGCCGCCGCACGCGCCTTCGCCCGGGCAGATCGCCCGTTCGATGGTGTCGACGTCGGCGCGGCTCATCAGCCCACGCGAGCAGGCGCCAACCGCCTCGAACGCGTCGATGACGGTGACTTCCCGCTCACTGCCGTCGGAAAGTTTGGCGACGCCGGGGAGGGTGGAGCCGGCGTAGAGGAACACGCTGGCGAGGTCGAGGCGGGCCGCCGCCATCATCATGCCGGGCAACGACTTGTCGCAGCCGGCGAGAAGGACCGATCCGTCGAGACGCTCGGCCTGCATGACGGTCTCGACGCTGTCCGCGATCACTTCACGGGAGACGAGGGAGAAGTGCATGCCCTCGTGCCCCATCGAAATGCCGTCGGAGACGGAGATAGTGCCGAATTCGAGAGGGAACCCGCCGGCTTCCCGTACGCCCTCCTTGACGGCCTTGGCCAGGCGATCGAGGGACAGGTTGCATGGCGTGATTTCGTTCCAGGACGAGGCGACGCCGATCTGCGACTTGACCCAGTCGTCGTCGCCCATTCCTACTGCACGCAACATGCCGCGCGCTGCGGTCTTTTCGAGTCCGTCGGTGACGTCACGACTTCTGGGCTTGATGTCGGGTTCGGTCATTTTCCAAGCATAGGCGTCAGCGGGGTGTGTTTCCGGCAGACGAGCGACTCGACTTGCCGACAAACGCCGTCCGTCGTGAATAGACTCGTCGCATCGCAGTTGGGGCTGAGTGTGCAGGTGATTGACGTACAGGGGGATTCACGTGGAGTCGGAACTGACTTCGGCTTTCGGATTTGCAGTTCTGGCCGCCTTCTTGACCGGTAGTGGTGTCTTCCTGGTCGTTCTGACGGTTCTGCACGAGATTGCCCGGTGGAAGGGCCGCTTCGTATCGGTGTGGGTGACTTTCTTTGCCGCTCTGCTGATACTGCCCATCCTGTTCGGCGCGTTGATCGCAGGTTATTCCGCGTTCTCCGAGGTCGACGGGTCCGAGGCTCTGCTTCCGCCGGCGTTCTGGATCCTGATCGCGGCCGGGGGTGCACTCGGCGGTTACATCGGAGTCAAGGTCGGTGTGGTTCGAGGCTCGGCCCTCGATTACCGGTTGTAATCGGGATCGACTCGATCAAACTTCCAGAGAAGCGAAGGCGAAGCCTGGGTGAACATCCCGAAGCTCTCTTGAACGCCCGTTCAGGTGCGGGTTCACTCCTAGCGTGCACACGAATGCCTTCGATCGAATATCCAGACGTGGCCTGCTGCAGGGATCGGCGGCCCTCGCCGGCGCAGTAGGTCTCGGTGTCGCTTCGGCGAGTCACGCCGGTGCCGAGGTTCCGGGTGGCAGCCCGGGCTTCGCGCACGGCGTGGCATCCGGTGACCCGTTGCCGGATGCGGTGATCATCTGGACCCGCATCACCCCGACGGCAGACGCGACGCCCGGTTCCGGCGTCGGGCCGGCGGTGACTCTCAACTGGCAGGTCGCGACCGATGAGGGGTTCGCGAGCGTCGTTGCGTCCGGAAGTGTTGCTGCTTCGGCGGATTCCGATCACACCGCGAAGGTCGACGTCACCGGACTCGATTCGTCGACGACGTACTGGTACCGATTCACTGCGGGTTCGGCTGTTTCTCCGGTGGGCCGCACCCGCACGGCTCCGTCGAACTCGGCAGATCTCGATCGTCTCCGCTTCGGCGTGGTGTCCTGCTCCAACTGGGAGGCGGGGTATTTCGGTGCCTATCGTCACCTCGCATTCCGCGAAGACCTCGACGCGATCATCCACCTCGGTGACTACATCTACGAGTACGGGCAGGGGGAGTACGGCGCGAGAAACGGATCCGTTCGCCTTCACGAGCCGGCCCACGAGATCATTTCGCTGGCCGACTACCGAATTCGGCACGCGCAGTACAAGACAGACCCGGATCTGGCAGCTCTGCACCTGAAGCTCCCGTTCATCACCACGTGGGACGATCACGAATCGGCCGACAACGCGTACCGGGACGGCGCCGAAAACCACACTCCCGGTGTCGAAGGTGACTGGGCAGATCGAAAGGCCAACTCGGCCAAGGCATATTTCGAGTGGATGCCCGTCCGCCCGTCGGGTAATGGTTCGAGCGTTCAGCTGTATCGTCGGTTCCGCTTCGGGAATCTGGCCGAGATCTCGATGCTCGATCTGCGTACCTACCGCGACGAGCAACCGACCATGAAGCAGGTCGACGATCCGTCGCGCACCATTACCGGACGCGCACAGATGGATTGGTTGACCAACGGAATCGTCACCTCCCCGACGCAGTGGAAGGTCGTCGGCAATCCGGTCATGATCACGCCCTGCGTGTTCCCGCCGCTGGAACCGGCGACCACCGCGGCGTTGACCGAACTGGTGGGTGTGCCGCAGGCCGGTGTCCCGTACAACACGGATCAGTGGGACGGGTACACCGCCGACCGCACCAGGCTTTTCGACGCGATCACCTCGAACGGTGTGGACAACACCGTCTTCATCACCGGTGACATCCACACGTCATGGGCCTGCGACCTACCGACCAACGCCGCCAACTATCCGGGTGGGCCGACCGTCGGCGCCGAGTTCGTCGTCCCGTCGGTGACGTCGCCCAATATCGACGACATGCTGAAAGTGCCACCGCGCACGGTAACCGTTGCGGCAGAAGAAGCATTCAAGGCCGTGAACCGACACGTGCGGTACGTCGAACTGGATTCGCACGGCTACGGCGTATTCGAAATCGCCCGCGAAGGTACTCAGATGGACTGGTACTACGTCGACGATCTCACCAATCCGCAGAGCAATGCGCACTACGCCGTGAGCTACCGTCTTCCGGCAGGCGCGGGCAGTAGAGTCTCACCCACCTCGGCCGCCCTCGATCAGGCCTCGTACCGACCAGGAGTCGACCAGTGAGTATCGAAGTTTCGCGTCGTAGCGTTCTGATCGGCGGAAGTGTTGTCGCCGGAACGGCATTGCTCGGAACGCCCGCTCGCGCGAGTGTTCCCACCAGCGCCGGAATCCCAGACCTGGACGTGCATGTCATAGTCGTAGACGGCATGCGGCCGGACGAGCTGCGATCGGAGCTCACCCCGACGCTGACCGGGCTTGCGGCCGGCGGTATCCACTACCCGGACGCCAGTGCCATCACGATCGCAGAGACGCTGCCGAACCACACGGCGATGATGACGGGAGTGCTGCCGGCGCGTTCGGGTGTACCCGCCAACTCCGTCTACGATCCGTCCATCGACAAGAAGCGGGACCTCGATCGGCCTTCCGACCTGCAGGCATCGACGGTTCTGGATCGGGTACGCACCGAACTCGGATTGACCACTGCGAGTGTGCTGTCGAAGCGCTACCTTCACGGGCTGTTCGGTGACCGCGCCTCACTGGTGTGGGATCCGCAGCCGCTCGTTCCCGGTACCGAGCATGCGCCGGACAACTTCACGATCGACGCCTTGATCCGTATCGTCGGCGGGAACTCGCCGCGGCTGTCATTCACCAACCTCGGTGACGTCGATCGGGTCGGGCACCTGGATCTGTCCGGTCCGTCCATCCGGATCGCTCGCACGGCTGCACTTCAGAACACCGACAACCAGGTTCGCCGCTTCGTCGACTTCCTTCATGACACGGGTCGCTGGAATCGGAGCATTCTGATCGTGTTGGCCGACCACTCGATGGACTGGTCGGAGCCCGCGCGGCTCATCGGCTTGGATCGACCGCTGAACGCGGACCCATTGCTGGCAGGCAAGATTCGAATCGCCCAGAACGGTGGCGCAGACCTGATCTACTTCGTCGGACCCGATGGCGAACGGGCGGAAGCCGTCAGCCGGATTCAGCAGATCGTGGATGGTGTGGACGGCGTCGAATCCAGCCACCTCCCCGCCGAATTCGATCTCGGCACCAATGCCGGTGACGTCGTTGCGTTTTGCGCTCAGGGCTGGCGGTTCAGTGATCCGACTCCACTGTCCAACCCGATTCCCGGCAACCACGGCCACTTCGTGACACTGCCCATTCCGTTCTTCCTCAGCGGCGGACATCCCGCTCTGGACGGTGGACGGAAGATCGACACGCAGGCTCGCACGATCGACGTCGCGCCGACGGTTGCGGCTCTGCTCGGCCTCGGTGCACCTGCCGGCGGCTGGGACGGCGTCGCTCGCACGACGGGTGTGTCGCTGAACGTCTAACGAGGATCGCGACCGGTCAGGGCAATCAGCTTGTCCTGCAACGACGCATCGTCAGGAAGATCGACGGGAGCGGAGAACAGACCGCTCTCGGCGAGCATGTCGCGCTGCCCGTCGAGGTCGGACCAGACGGCCTCGACGAGGTCTGGATCGAGCCGCTCGTCTGCTCCGACCGCTCGCGCAAGGTCCCAGGTGTGGATCGTGACGTCCGAGGTCTGCTGGCGCAGATAGGGTTCCACCTTCACCGTGCCGTACGAGAGGTGAACGTGGGCACTGAGGTCCGTCGATTTCCACGCTTTGATTGCGGCATCGGAGTACTTCTGCCATTCGGTCCACAGGTCGTCCCCGACGGGAACGATGTCCGGTGTCGCCTCGCCGACCGTCAGTCCGGCCAGGAGCGGCGGTACCCACTGCTGCTCCTCGATGACGTGGCGGACGAGGTGTTCGACGTGCCAGTCGGAGTCGGGCGTGGGTGCGTTCCAGTCCTCGACCGCAGCGAGTCGTGAACCGAATTCGCGGTGGGCGGTGAGTACGAGTTCGAGCCAATCGAATGCCATCACTCGAGGGTAACCCGATCAGCGTGACGTTAATCGGTGCGTGAGGCTTCGATTCGGTGAAGACTGTCGAGGTTGTCGCTTAGTCGAGTCGAGGAGTTTTCATGACCGTCCCCACCGTCACTCTGGCCGAAGGTCTCACCGTCAGTGCCCAGGGATACGGCGCGATGTCCGTCGCCCCGGTCTACGGCCCGGTGGATCCGGCCGAGGCGCTCGCCACGCTGCACCATGCGGTGGACATCGGGATCACGTTCATCGACACCGCCAACGTGTACGGCGAGGGCTCGAGCGAGCGTGCGGTGGGAGAGCTTCTCAAAGACCGCCGGGACGAAGTGCAGTTGGCGACCAAGTTCGGTCTGGTCGGCAACATCGCCAACGGTCAGCGCGGGATCAACGGAGACCCGGCTTACGTGCCGCGGGCACTCGACGAGTCTCTGGGACGACTCGGCGTCGATCATGTCGACCTCTACTACTTGCACCGGGTCGACCCGAACGTGCCGATCGAAGACACCGTCGGCGCGATCGCAGAGCAGGTGAAGGCGGGCAAGGTCCGCAACATCGGCCTGTCCGAGGCGACCGGCGATGAACTGCGTCGTGCGTACGGGGTACATCCGATCGCGGCGATCCAGTCGGAATGGAGCATCTGGAGTCGGGACGTCGAGAACAAGGTAGTACCCACCGCCGCGGAACTCGGAGTCGGATTCGTGCCCTTCTCACCTGTGGGCCGAGGCTTCCTGGCGGGATCGTTCGATGCGGAGGCGCTCGGTGACAACGACCTACGCCGACGCTTCCCCCGCTTCTCGGACTCCGCGCTCCCCGCTAATCAGAAGGTTCTCGACGTGGTCCGCGCCGTCGGTGAGGAGCTCGGCGCGACGCCTGCACAGGTTTCCCTGGCATGGCTCGATGCCAAGGGCCGCCGGTACGGGTTGCCTTCCGTTTCGATTCCCGGCACTCGGTTCGCTGCACGAGTCACCGAAAACGCCGGAGCGTTGGACATCGTTCTGAGCGCAGACCAGATCGCTCGCCTCGACTCCCTCGCCGCGATCACCGAAGGCTTCCGTTCGGCCGATCTGAATTGGGTGTCTCAGGGCCGCGAATAATCATGTCCTGAGCCTTGCGAAAGACAGGAGTAACATACAGACCCGATGAAAAAAGTGTGGTTGGTCTGGGGTGTCGGTGTTTTTGCCTACGTGATCGCCGTGCTTCACCGCACTTCGTTCGGCGTCTCGGGTCTGTCTGCTGCTGATCGGTTCTCGATCTCGCCCAGCGTTCTGTCGAGCTTCGTCGTGCTGCAGATCGTCGTGTACGCCGGTATGCAGATTCCGGCGGGAGTCCTCCTCGACCGCTACGGTTCGCGGATCATGATCGCAGTCGGTGCGTTCATCATGATGTCCGCGCAATTGGCACTCGCCTTCACCGAATCGCTGCCCGTTGCGATCGGTGCACGTATCGCCGTCGGCGCCGGCGACGCACTCACCTTCATCTCGGTGCTGCGGTTGGTACCGCAGTGGTTCCCGCCCCGGCAGGTGCCGCTGGTCTCGCAGTTCACGGGCATCCTCGGTCAGCTGGGCCAGGTGATGTCTGCGCTTCCGTTCATGTTGCTGTTGTCCGGACCGGGCTGGACTTTTGCCTACGGCAGCGCTGCTGCTGTCGGACTGTTGGCGTTTGCGCTGGCGTTGAGTGTCATCCGCGACGCGCCTCCCGGTGCCGACGTGGTCGCCGTGCCGGCCGGCGCCAAGGAGATCGGGCGACAGATCAAGACTGTGTGGATGCGGCCCGGCACCCGACTCGGGTTCTTCAGCCACATGGGGACTCAGTTCTCGATCACGACGTTCGCGCTGCTGTGGGGTGTGCCGTACCTGAAATCGGCTCAAGGCCTCGACTCCACGACGGTCGGCTCGCTGCTGACGCTGTCAGTCATCTCGGCAATCGTGGCAGGCCCGATCCTCGGTATTCTCACCGGTCGCTATCCCATGCGTCGATCGTGGTTGGTTCTCACCATCATGGTGGCCAGCGCGCTCATGTGGACGATCGTGCTTTCGCGTAGTGAACCGTCTCCGCTCTGGTTGTTGACGATCCTGGTGGTCGTCATCTCGGTGGGTGGACCGGGTTCGGTGATCGGCTTCGACTACGCGCGCACATCCAATCCGAGTTCGGCGATGGGCACCGCCCAGGGCATGGTCAACATCGGGGGATTCCTCGCTTCCCTCATCGTGATTCAAGTGATGGGCGTCATCCTCGGGCACATGGGCGGGTACACGTTCGACGGATTCCGCGTCGCCTGGATGGTGCAATATCCGGTCTGGGTTCTCGGCATCGTCGGCGTGCTCGTCACCCGAGGCAAAGCCCGGCGCGCCCTCGCAGCAGAAGGCGTACACGTACGGCCGATTCGCGAAGTCATTCGTCGCAACAAATAACTCGATCGCATCGGGTAATTCATCCCCTGCGGGTGAGGTTCCCAAGCGTCCGAGCCACCAGGCTTGATGGATGAACGACGCAATGAACATCGGACCGGTCGAGCTCGTGGTGCTGGCATTCCCAGGTTCAACTGTGGATCCTGAAGCTGTCGCCGCGCTGCAGAACGTGGTGGAACGAGGTTTTGTCACTCTGCTCGACCTCGTGTACATCGCCAAGGACGCGGACGGACAGGTGTCGCAGATCGACGTCGACGAAGATCTCACCGACATCGGACTGGCGATTCTGTCCATCGAAGCCAAGGCATTGATCAGTGACGAGGACCTGGACGTGGTCCGTGAGTCACTCGAACCAGGAACGTCAGCCGCAGTCATCGTCTACGAGCAGACGTGGGCGCGTGAGCTCGCGTCGACGGTTCGCGGTGGCGGCGGCGACGTAGTCCTTCACGTTCAGATACCGCGCGAGGTAGTCGTCGCAGCGGTCGAAGCAGCATTTCAGTAGCGACAATTACCCAAGGAGTTCGGCATGGTTTTTCGAGGTGGACGCAGAGGGCGGCCGGGGTTGCTCGGCACGGTGGCGCGCACGGCGGTAGTGGCTGGAACCGCAAAGGCGACGTCCAACGCCATGGATCGACGGAGTCAACGAAAGGCCAGCGAGCAGCAGCAGGAATATCAGCAGGAGTACCAGCAGCAACAGCCGCCGCCGCAGCAGCAGGTCGCCCCCGTGCAGTCCGTTCCCCCTTCAGGCGCGGACGATCTGGTCTCCAAGCTGCAGGAGTTGGGACAGCTTCATCAGTCCGGCGTGTTGACCGATGCCGAGTTCGCGGCGGCAAAGGCGCAGTTGCTGAGCTAGCCCTGCTGTTCTCTTCAATTGCGGCAATGCGCATTGCCGCAATTCGGCGTGAAAGGCTGACTTATGATCGACCCACGTGCGGCATCGGCCGCAATCGAAGCCGCGAACGCCCGAGTCGCCGAGACTCTACCGTTCTCCGACGACGCCGACTTCACCGAGGCGAAGCGGGGTTTCGTCGCCGCGCTCGATCCGGGGCTGGTTGCCGATTCGGACGGGAAAGTCCTGTGGAACAACGATTCCTACGCCTTCCTTGACGAGGACTGCCCGCCAACGGTCAATCCGAGCTTGTGGCGTCAGTCGAAGTTGGTCGCCAAGCAGGGACTCTTTGCGGTGACGGATTCGATCTATCAGATTCGCGGACTTGATCTGTCGAACATGACGTTGATCGAGGGAGATACCGGAATCATCGTCATCGATCCACTGATCTCCCGGGAAACCGCTGCTGCCGGGCTCGCGTTGTACCGGGAACACCGTGGTGATCGACCAGTAGTCGCGGTGATCTACACGCATTCGCACATCGACCACTTCGGCGGGGTCAAAGGTGTGACCACCGACGACGACGTCGCCGCCGGGCGATGCGTGATCGTCGCACCCACCGGGCTCGTGGAGCACGCGGTCGAGGAAAACGTCTATGCGGGAACGGCAATGGCTCGACGCGCGGCCTACATGTACGGGGCGGCCTTACCCCGAGGTCCCCGAGGTAGCGTCGGAGCCGGGTTGGGGCAGACCACCTCAACCGGCACACCGACGCTCATTTCGCCGACGGTGTCGATCTCGAAGACAGGTCACACGGAGACGATCGACGGCGTTCGGATCGAATTCCAGATGACGCCCGGAACCGAGGCCCCGTCCGAGATGAACTTCTACTTCCCGTATTTGCGCGCACTGTGTATGGCGGAGAACGCAACTCATACTCTCCACAACCTGCTCACGCTTCGCGGTGCCCTGGTACGAGATCCTCACGTCTGGTCTGCGTACCTGACGGAATCGATCAATCGTTACGCCTCACGATCCGACGTTCTGTTTGCGTCCCACCACTGGCCGACGTGGGGGACCGAACGGCTCACCGAGTTCCTGTCATTGCAGCGCGACCTCTACGGGTACCTTCACGATCAGACACTTCGTCGAATCAATCAGGGGTGGACCGGTCTCGAGATCGCCGAATCGATCGAGCTGCCAACTGCATTGGCGCAAGCGTGGCACACGCACGGGTACTACGGTTCCGTCAGTCACAACGTCAAAGCCATCTACCAGCGATACATGGGTTGGTTCGACGGTAACCCTGCGCATCTGTGGGAGCATCCACCCGTCGAATCGGCCAAGCGTCACGTGGAGTTCATGGGCGGATCTGCAGAAGTGTTACGGAAAGCTCGGGAATCGTACGAGCGCGGCGACTTTCGCTGGGTTGCGCAGGTGGTGAACTACGTGGTCTTCGCTGAACCGGACAACGTCGAGGCCAAGAATCTGCAGGCCGATACCTTCGAGCAACTCGGGTACGGCGCCGAGAACGGCACCTGGCGGAACTTCTACCTCACCGGTGCATACGAACTGCGCAACGGCTCAGTGGGGACGCCCACGGTTGCCGCGGCGCCCGACATCACCGCAGCGCTGTCGGTAAGTCAAGTCTTCGATGCAGTATCGCTGCGCGTGGATGGAGTGCGCGCAGCGGGCTCGCACATCGTCGTCGATTGGAACATCACTGACGAAAACATCGTTCACCGAACGGAACTCAGCAACGGAGTTCTGATCCATTTCGACGTGGAAGGTGGGTCTGCAGATGCTGGGTCTGTGGATGCGGTGTTCAGTTTGAGTCGGCGCGACTTACTCGGTGTGCTGCTCGGTGGTGTGGACTTGGGTGCCGAGATTGCGAATGGAACCATCTCGGTTTCCGGCGACCCGGCGAAGCTCGCAGAACTTGCCGGGTACCTCGACGAGCCGGATCCGAACTTTGCGATAGTCACTCCGACCTAGCGCTGTATCAGTCGTGAACGAGCCTGTACTTCAATAGGTCTCGAGCCACCCACCTGTTTGAAGTTGTCCGGTTTGTCTCTGGTTATCGAAAGTATGTTCGATTAAACTTTGAGCATGGACAGTCGGGAAGCGTGGCAACTGGATGGCGAGGACCTCAAGGGTGAGGTTCTGGATCTGGTGCGCGCCCGGCACGAGTTGCAGTCGCGGATGGTGTTGCTGATCGTGGAGATGTTTTCCCGGGACGTTCTCGGTGGGAAGGGTTTTCGGGCGATCGCGCTGTGGTTGCATGGTTCGACGAATCTGGAGATCGGTGAGTGCAGTCTGCTGGTCGGGTTGGCGCGGTTGTTGATGCTCGAGCCTGTTGTGGGCGATGCGTTTCACCGTGGTGACGTGGATGCGTTGAAGGCGCGGCAGGTGGCGTCGTTTTGTCAGCATCCGCCGAAGAACATGACCCTGGCGGATGTGGACAAGGCTCGCGGGATTCTGTTGGGGTTGGCGTCGAAGAACATTGCCGATTGTGATGCGGTGCGGGCGGCGATTCGGCGGATCGAGAAGCAGTACGGCAAGCGTGAGGACGGCGTTCCGGTGGGTGAGGATTCGGAGCGTAACGAGTTCTACGCCTCGAAAGGTTTGTACGGGCGTGTGACCGTGAAGGGTGATCTGGATGCGGTGAACGGGGCCCGTCTGATCACGTTGTTGTCGAGTCTGTCTGCGCCGACGCCGGAGAAGGACGGCGTGAAGGACACCCGTACTCCGGCGCTGCGGCGGGCGGATGGGTTTTGCGAGTTGTTGCGCCGGTACGAGCGGGCGGGGTTGGGTCCGATCGAGGGCGGGGTGAAACCGCACATCACGGTCACCGCGTCCGCGAAAGACATGACAGACCTCAAGGCGTTGAAAGACCTACTGCCGTCCACTGAGGAGTTGGGTTTCGCGTGGGCGGATTGGGTGGGCCCGATCAGTATCGATACCGCGCGGATGCTGGCGTGCGATTGCACGGTCACCCGGATCTTGTTGGACGAGAATGGTGTTCCGCTCGACTGCGGTAAGGAAGCGCGAACAGCGACGGTGCCGCAGCGGCGGGCGTTGGCGGTTCGTGATGGCGGGTGTGCGTTTCCGGGGTGCGGGACTCCGTCGGGGTGGTGCGATGCTCATCATATTGTTCACTGGGGTGATGGTGGCCCAACAGATCTCGACAATCTGATCTTGTTGTGCGGTCATCACCACCGGACGATGCACCACACCGAATGGCGTGTCGAGATCGGCCCGGATCGGAAAACGGTGTTCTATCCACCCATGTCGATCGATCCGTATCAGCAGCCGATCGGCGGGAACAGTCCGCCCACCGCGGCGTGAATCGCGACAACTGAAGACGTGAGCACCGGGGCACAACCATGCCCTGGTGCTTGCTCAATCCAGTATTTACTCAAGACAACGTGATGTCGGCAATCAGGCCGTGGTGATCGGATCCCTCGATCTCGATCCCTTCCAAGGATGTCGCCACGGCGCCTTTCGTGATGATGTGGTCGATACCGACCACCGCCGGATACCGCTTGTCGGTCGGATAGGTCGGGATCAGGCCGGAACCCAATTGGTCGGCGGCGCTGGTGTATCCGTTCGTGAGAAGATTCCGGAACTGTTTGTTCGAGTACGACGCGTTGAAGTCGCCGCTCACTATCACGTTGTCCCGCCCGGCGACTTTGTCCATGTAAGACCCGAGCCTTCGCTGCTCGTCCGCCCACACCGAGGCCGGTGAGATGTACGCCGGTGCCGGATGCACGGCGAACAATGTGACTGGCTGCGCCAAGCCGACATTCAGTTCTGCGGACAGCGTTTCGGGTGAGAATCCGTCGAGGCTACGCGGATTGGAGAGTGGAAAGCGACTGTAGATTCCTGCCCCGCCACCACCGTCGGTGTACGGGACGAGGAATTGGTGGCTCAGAACCTCGTCAAGCCCGGCGGCTTCGAGCGCGTCGGCTTCCTGGTACGTCAACTCCTGGACCGTCACCACGTCGACCTCGCGTTCGCGGACCATCGCCACAAGCGACTCCGGATCCGCTGCACCGACCATCAAGTTGGCCTGCATGATTCGAATCGATGGACCGTTCGCAGACGTCGACTCCCCAGTTCCGCCGATGTACAGCGGGCTCACAGACCATCCGAACAACCCAAGGACGAGGATCGAGGCGGCGCACACGATCCACTGACGCCCGATACCCGAGACGACGGCACCGATCAGCGGAGCAATCATCAACAAGGGCGCCACTGACGCCAGAACGATCACGATGTTGTGATCGACGTCCAACTGAGTTGCGATCAAGGCAACCAAACCAGTCACGATGCCGGCCACACCGGCCACGGCCGAAAGGCGGCGAAGAACCAGTCGACGAGGGGGCACGGCATCGGGTTGCATGACGTCCATGGAAGCAGAAGAGCGTCGTAGCTCCGGGAAACTGCAGGTGGAGTCGGTGCGCCCTATTGTTTGCGCCCTATTGTTGCGGATACGGAAGGTGGCTGCTGCTGTTCTCACTGACGGAGATCGAGCGGCCGAGTTGGGGGAAGGCGCGTTGAGAGCACGCTGGCCTGTCACAGACTTTGCACCCCGCGCCGATCGGCACGATGGTCACGGGGTCGTCCGTCTGAATTCCGTGTGAGTAGACCATGCGATCGGCGTAGCCGATGTCGCAACCGAGTCCGACGGCGAAGTTGCGCTCGGGTGCGAGGTACCCGAGTCCGCCGCTGTGGGTAGTGCGCGCCACCCAGAGGTATGTCCGGCCGTCGGGCATCTTCGCGACCTGAGTGAGGATGCGACCTGGGCTCGCGAATGCCTCGTGGATGACCCACAGCGGGCAGCTGCCTCCGACTCTGGAGAAGTGAAAAGCGGTAGCAGACTGACGCTTCGAGATGTTTCCGGCGCGATCGGTTCGGACGAAGAAGAAAGGGATGCCGCGTTGGCCGTGTCGTTGGAGAGTGGACAACCGGTGGCAGACTGTCTCGAAGCCGACCTCGAACTTGAGGCTGAGCAGGTCGATGTCGTACCGCAAGGCCTCAGCGGATTGCAGGAATTGGGTGTACGGGAGTAGCAGTGCGCCGGCAAAGTAGTGTGCGAGTCCGACGCGGGCCAGCGCTGCGGACTCGGCGCTCAATGATTCATCCTCGGCGACAAGGGAATCGATCACGTCGGCCTGCGTGAAGAAGGCCAACTGCATTGCGATCTGGAACGCGCGTTGTCCTGCCGACAGACGACGGGCGAGTGTGAGGACCGACTTGTTCGGATCGTAGTAACGCTTGGGGCCGAGCTTGTCGGGTTCGTCGGTACGGATCGTCACGGTGACGCCGTGCTGATCGCGAAGTAGTCGTGCCAGTTGCAAATCCACTGCGCCCACGGACAATCCGTTGTCCAGGAACATCTGCTCGGCAGCGTCGTCCAGAACGGCGATGTGATTCTTTCGGTCGTAGAAGAAGTCCCGAACTTCCTCGTAGGGCATCGGTACGAGTGACACATCGGACGCTGGTTCGCCGGACAACTGCGTCGAGAACTGGTCCAACTGCTCTGTCGCGGCGTGAAGGCGGCGGTGCAACATCACGAGGGTGCGTCCGACCGCCGGCATGCGGGCCACCAATTCGTCCACCTCGGCCAGAGATACGTCTCCAGATTCCGAAGTTTCGGCCAAGGCGTGATGAACGTCCGCAACCAGGCGTGCGTCGGAATCGGAGGCGAAGAATTGCACGTCGAGATCGAACTCGGCGTTGAGCTTGAGAAGGACGGGCACCGTCAGCGGTCGTTGATCGTTCTCCAGTTGATTGACATAGCTGGGGGAGAGTTCGAGTGCCTTCGCCAGTGCGGACTGTGACAGGTTTCGTTCCTCCCGCAGCCGTCGCAGCCGCGCTCCCGCGTACATCTTCTTCATCGAATCTCCTCGGTGCCGATCGCGTTCACCCTACCGAGAAGCTATTCGCAACATTCGCAACATTGCAGCATCGTCATTGCATAAATAGGCAATTGCGAGGGCCTATCCCGAGGTGAATGAGCTGCGTAGCGTGCAAATAGATACCGAAGAACGTGAGAAGAGGATCGATGAAGACGCATCTCGTACGCACCCACCGCTCTGCCGAAGAGTTCCCCAAGGAAGACCACCTCGCGTGGAAGATCGCGGAAGTTGCGACGGATCCCGTCGAGGTCACCGACGCCACGTCCGACATGATCGTCAACCGGATCATCGACAACGCGGCAGTTGCCGCAGCTTCCCTGGTGCGCCGTCCCGTGGTGAATGCGCGGGCGCAAGCACAGTCGCATCCGTATACGCCGGGCTCCACCGTGTTCGGTATCCCCGGTACGTTCTCTCCTGAATGGGCCGCCTGGGCCAACGGTGTCGCGGTTCGTGAACTCGATTTCCACGACACGTTCCTCGCCGCCGAGTACTCGCACCCCGGAGACAACATCCCGCCGATCCTCGCCGTCGCTCAGCACACCGGCCGTGACGGTCGAGACCTGATTCGTGGTCTGGCGACCGGCTACGAGATCCAGATCGACCTGGTTCGGGCTATCTGCCTGCACGAGCACAAGATCGACCACGTCGCACACCTCGGCCCCTCGGCTGCGGCAGGTATCGGAACTTTGCTGGGCCTGGGCACCGAGACGGTCTACCAGGCAATCGGCCAGGCACTGCACCTCACGACAGCGACACGTCAGTCCCGCAAGGGCGAGATCTCCAGTTGGAAGGCGTACGCGCCTGCGCTGGCAGGCAAGGTTGCCGTAGAGGCGGTCGACCGTGCGATGCGCGGTGAGGGCGCACCGTCACCGATCTGGGAAGGCGAAGACGGCGTCATCGCCTGGCTACTCGGTGGCCCGGACAAGGAGTACCACGTTCCGCTGCCCGGTTCGGGTGAGGCGAAGCGCGCCATCCTCGACTCGTACACCAAAGAACACTCCGCGGAGTACCAGAGCCAGGCGCCGATCGACCTCGCTCGCCGAATGCGTTCTCGTGTCGGTGATCTCGATCAGATCGCCTCGATCGTCCTGCATACCAGCCACCACACCCACGTCGTCATCGGCACCGGTTCCGGCGATCCGCAGAAGTTCGACCCGACCGCCTCGCGTGAAACCCTCGACCACTCGGTGATGTATATCTTTGCCGTTGCGCTACAGGACGGTACGTGGCACCACGAACGTTCCTACGCGTCCGAGCGTGCACAGCGCGCGGACACGATCGAGCTGTGGAACAAGATCTCCACGCGCGAAGATCCCGAATGGACACGCCGTTACCACTCGACGGATCCGGACGAGAAGGCTTTCGGTGCTCGCGCCGAGATCACCTTGAAGAGCGGCGAAGTCATCGTCGACGAGCTTGCGGTGGCCGATGCGCACCCGCTCGGCGCACGTCCGTTCGCTCGCGATCAGTACGTCGCGAAATTCCGCACCCTCGCCGAGGGCGTCATCGAGCCGAGCGAACAGGACCGCTTCCTCGACGCGGCTCAGCGCACCGCCGAATTGAAGGCAGGCGAACTCGATCAGCTGACCTTCACCGTTTCCGAAGACGTTCTCGCTCGGGCTCCCAAGGTCGCCAAGGGACTTTTCTGATGTCGGGCCTCATCGCAGCAGCGACGTCTGCAGCCGACAAGCGGATTGCCTTCCGGGCGGGGCTGACGTCCGGAAAGATTCAGCGCTTGCCAGGTGCCATCAATCCGCTGACAGCCAAGCTCATTGAGGAAATCGGATTCGAAGGTGTCTACGTTTCAGGTGGTGCGTACTCCGCCGGATTGGCGCTTCCCGACATCGGACTGACCACCTTGACCGAGGTCGTCGGCCACAGCAAGCAGATCGCGCGCGTCACGGACCTCCCGACGCTCGTCGACGCCGACACCGGATTCGGTGAACCCATGAGCGCGGCCCGCACGGTCACGATCTTCGAGGACGACGGCATAGCCGGTCTGCATCTCGAGGACCAGATCAACCCGAAGCGCTGCGGGCACCTCGACGGCAAAGCGATTGTGCCCACCGAAGACATGGTTCGCCGTGTTCGTGCTGCAGTGTCGGCGCGCCGTGATCCGAACTTCGTCATCTGCGCGCGCACCGATGCTGCCGGAATCGACGGTATCGACGCGGCGATCGAGCGAGCAAAGGCCTACGCGGATGCCGGTGCTGATTTGATCTTCACCGAAGCTCTTGCCACCGAAGCAGACTTCGAGAAGTTCCGCGCAGCAGTCGACACTCCGCTCCTCGCCAACATGACCGAGTTCGGGAAGTCGAACCTCATTTCGGCGAAGACATTGGAAGAGATCGGTTTCAACGCCGTCATCTACCCCGTGACCACCCTTCGGCTGGCGATGTTCGCTATCGAAAAGGGTCTGCGCGAGATTTTCGCGGAGGGCACGCAAGAAGGACTGCTCGGCGAAATGCAGCATCGCAGCAGGTTGTACGAGATTCTCGAGTACGAGCGCTACAACGAATTCGACAGTGGCATTTTCAATTTCAGCTTGGAGGGGAGTAGGACATGACCGAACAGATTCCGACGATCTACAAGGGCTTGGCCGGAGTTGTCGTCGATACGACGGCTATCTCCAAGGTAGTGCCCGAGACGAATTCGTTGACGTATCGCGGTTACGCAGTGCAGGACCTTGCCGCGAACTGCAGCTTCGAAGAAGTTGCGCACCTGCTCTGGTACGGCGAACTGCCGACTCCCGAGCAGCTCGAATTACTCTGCCTGCGTGAGCGTGCGGCCCGTCGTGCCGACCGCTCACTGCTCTCACTCCTGACCAAGATGCCGGACAACTGCCACCCCATGGATGTTGTCCGCACGGCGATCAGCTACCTCGGCGCCGAGGATCCGGCGGAGGACGACAACTCGGAGAAGGCCAATCTGGCCAAGGCGCTGCGGATGACGGCTGTGCTGCCGACCATCGTCGCAGCCGATTTCCGCCGCCGGCGCGGTCAGGATCCCATCGCGCCGCAGTCGGACCTGGGTTTCGCCGAAAACTTCTTGAACATGTGCTTCGGTGCTGTTCCGGAGTCGGCGATCGTGAAGGCCTTCGAGGTCTCGCTGATCCTGTACGCGGAGCACTCCTTCAACGCCTCGACGTTCGCCGCTCGTGTTGTGACGTCCACACTTTCGGACATCTACAGCGCAGTGACCGCTGCTATCGGCACGCTCAAGGGCCCGTTGCACGGCGGTGCAAACGAAGCTGTCATGCACGACATGCTCGAGATCGACGACCCCGACCGCGCCGAAGCCTGGATGTCGGAGAAGTTGGCTGCCAAGGAGAAGGTCATGGGCTTCGGGCACCGCGTCTACAAGAACGGTGATTCGCGTGTTCCGACCATGAAGCAGGCCCTCCTCGACGTCGCGGCAGCGACCGACGGCGAGAAGTGGGTGCAGATGTACGAGATCCTCGAGAAGACCATGGTCAGTGCCACCGGAATCAAGCCGAATCTCGATTTCCCCACGGGCCCTGCATATTTTCTCATGGGCTTCGACGTCGAGATGTTCACGCCGATCTTCGTGATGAGCCGCATCACCGGATGGACGGCGCACATCATCGAGCAAGGGCAGTCGAATGCACTGATCCGGCCGCTGAGCCAGTATTCGGGCGTGCCACAGCGCACAGTCGTGGCATGACGGTGGCATGACGCCCCTTTGATACTGCGTCGGCGAGGTTCGGTTCTGGCATCACCGTCTCCTGGCCTCGTCGACGCTTCTCCGTTCGCACTATCTGCAACTTTGCATCGAGAATTCGCAAAGATATTCAAGTGCAATGTGTTTCGACTTTTCTCTACCGGAAGTAACGTGAGTGTCATGACTGAAACGCACGAAGAAATCTTGATCATCCGTCGTGGCGAGACCCTCGACGTCGTGTTCAACCGGCCGGAAAAGCGCAACGCATTGACCCCGCAGATGTACGACGCCATTGCCGGAGCCTGCCGGCGCGCCGACTCCGACCGCGAGATTCGGTTACTCACTCTCCGAGGTGCTGGGGGAGGGGCGTTCTCGGCGGGCTCCGACATTGGCCACTTTCAAACCTTCTCGAGCTTTCACGACGGGCTCGACTACGAAAGCCGGTTCGTCGGCGTACTGACCGAACTCGAGAAAGTGAGGGTTCCCACCCTCGCGGTCATCGACGGTGTGTGCGCGGGAGCAGGGCTGTTGCTGTCGGCAGCGTGCGATGTGCGGATCGCGACGCAGGGGTCACGCTTCTGCCTACCGATCGCGCGCACACTCGGAAACTCGTTGTCGATCCATTCCGTGGCGTTGCTGGCGGACAGGATCGGCAGTTCGCGTCTGATGTCGTTGATCGCTCGGGCTGGGGTGATGTCGAGTGGCGAGGCTCTGCGGAGCGGCTTCCTCAGCGACTGTGCAACAGAGTCCGAGTTCGCGCCCCTGACTGCCCAGGTATCTCGCGATCTACTTGCCGCCGCCCCGATGACCGTCTGGACTATTCGGGAGTCCCTGCGACGCATCAGAACCCGAGTGATTGCCGACAACGATGATCTGATGAGCATGATCTACAGCAGTGACGACTTCAAAGCCGGCGTCGACGGTTTCCTTCGCGGGGAACGACCGGTGTGGGCCGGCGTGTAGTTCGGCGGTAGAACCACAGGCTTGCGTTGGAGCGCGCTCTAACCCCTAGCGTTGCCGACCATGACAACAAAGACCTGGATCATCACTGGAGTTTCTCAGGGTTTCGGCCGTGAACTCGCACTGTCTGCACTTCGATCGGGGGACGCGGTAGTCGCTGCAGTTCGTCGTCCCGAGTCCGTTGCAGATATTGCGTCGGCGAATCCGGATCGGTTCTCGGCGGTGACGTTCGACGTCCGCGACACCGCGGCGGCACCCAGCATCGTCGAATATGCGCTCGAGCGTTTCGGTCGCATCGACGTGCTGGTCAACAATGCCGGTCGTGGGATGGTCGGCGCGGCGGAGATGGTGGACGATTCGACCTTGCGGGATCTCATGGAACTGCACCTGATCGGACCCGCCGCGTTGGTGCGCGCCGTCCTTCCGTCGATGCGAGTGCAGGGCAGCGGGACGATCGTGCAGATGAGCAGTCAAGGCGGCCGTATGTCGTTTCCCGGTGTCGGGGCGTACTCGGCGTCGAAGTTCGCTCTCGAGGGTTGGTCGGAGGCTCTCGCCGGTGAGGTCGCGCAGTTCGGCGTTCGGGTGATGATCGTCGAGCCCAGCCGATTCCGTACAGCATTCAACACGCCTGGCGTTCTGAGCTTCGCCGAATCATCATCGGAATACCGTGATTTGCTGGATCCCGTTCTGCGGGACATGGCGGCCGCAGACGGTGTTCAGGAGGGTGATCCGGAGAAAGCAGCAGAGATCATCACCTCGCTTGTGCACAGCGAGAATGTGCCACTTCGTCTGCCACTCGGAAAGGAAGCCGTGGAGCGTGTCTCCGCGTCGTATCGGAAGAATCTCGCCGAGGTATGCGTCTGGGCCGACCTGGCTCGCAGTGCAGACTTCGCGGATGCTGCCGGCCCTGTCCGCCCGTTCTAGGCTGAGAGTCATGGCTACGGAAGACTTGATGCGTAAGGCACTCGAGGCACTTGGGGAAGTGGACGGGCCCATGTCGATCGAGGTGATTCACCGACTCGTCGATGCAGGGGACGTTCAGGAGCCGATGTCGATCGCCGAAGTCTCGGACCTGCTGGATGTCTCGGCACATACGCTGCGCTACTACGAGAAGATCGGTCTGGTCGAGGTCGATCGTGACTCGAGCGGACATCGTGTGTACGGTCCGGAATCTGTTCGCAGGCTGGTGTTTCTGACCCGCATGCGTATTTCAGGTATGGCGATTCGCGACCTGCAGCACTACGTCGAACTGGTCGACGCCGGTGAAGGGACAGTTCCGGAGAGGCTCGACATGCTGCTCGAGCACCGGGACACCGTTCGTCGGCAGATCAAGGAGCTCACGTTGTCTTTGGCTGCGACGGAGTACAAGATTGCGACGTACGGCGGGCGGACCGGAGAGCAGGAGTGATCCGTTCAGTGGATGTGAGTGGCTGTTTTCGTGACTCGCCCTCTTCTGATTCCGATCGAGACGAACGCGCCAATCAGGGAGACGATGGCGCCCACCCACATCGTCGTCTGCAGCCCATACATGAATGCAGTCTCTGTCGCTGATCGCAGTGTGAGGGAAAGAGCCGGGTCAATTTCTGTCACGACTGGTGTGGTGCCCTGGGCGACGGCGCGAACCGCATCTTCCGAGACTCGATCGACTATGAAGTCGGGAATGACGTTGCCCAGTAGTGTTTCGTGGAACTTTGCTGCGGATGCCGCCGCCATCACGGCTCCGAGCACTGAAGTTCCGAGGATACCGCCAACTTGAAGTGAGGTCTGATGGACGCCCGCGGCAGGTCCGGCGTCTGCGACGTTCGCATTCCCTAGGATCGCTTGGACTGACGCAGTCATCACAAACCCGATTCCCAGGCCCAGTACCACAAACGGAATGGCCAGAGAAAGGTAGCTTCCGTGTGGTTCGATGGTGGTGAACAGTAGGAATCCCACTGCGCTGAGCAACATTCCCATAAACAAGGGCGGACGTGCGCCGTACCGTTTGATGATCCAACCGCAACTGCTCGAAGCGATTACATTCGCGATACTCATCGGGAGGATGTGGAGTCCAGCGGCCATGGGGGAGTCACCGTTGATCTGTTGCAAGAACAAGAGAATGAAGAACAGTGAGCCGACCAGCGCAAAGAAGGAGATGATTGTCAGGATGACTCCGAGTGTGATTGACCGGTCAGCGAATAGCCGAAGCGGCACCAAAGGATCCGATGCGCGTCGCTCCGCTTCTACGAAGGCCAAACCAGTGACGGTTCCACCGACCAGCCACCCGATGACATGCCAATCAGTCCAACCACTTTCGGGGGCTTTTATAAGTCCATAGGTTATGGCGAGGAGTGAACTCGTCAGCAAGATCGAACCCAGGACGTCGAACTTTACAGTCCGTACGACCCGGCCCTTGGGGAGCAGAAACAATCCTGTAGCGAGGGAAATCGCCGCAACGGGGACGTTGATCAAGAAGGCCCATCGCCAGCTGGTGTGCTCGATCAGCAATCCGCCGATCAGGGGGCCGGCGGCGGATGAAGCGCCGATCAGCGATGCGAAGACCGCAAGCGCCTTCGGAAGTGTTGCCTCGGAGAAGAGGGACCGAAGCAACGCCAGAGCGTTGGTGACGATCAGTGCGCCGAAAATTCCCTGGCCGAGTCTCGAGAAGATCACCATTTCTACACTGTGCGCCAGGGCAATTCCCGCTGATGCCAGCCCGAAACCGACGATCCCTGAAAGGAATACAGATCGTCGTCCGAAGCGATCGCCCAACCTTCCCGCGAGAACAAGCGTTGCCGCCATCGCGAGCAGATAGATGTTGGTAATCCATTGCAAACCAGAGAGACTCGCGCCTAGATCGACGACAAGAACCGGATTGGCCACTGCCGTTATCGTGCCGTCGAGCGAAACGATGAGAACGCCGAGTGCGATCGCAGTCATGGCGACCCAGGGATTGGAGTCTCGAGGTGGATCGGTGACTGGGAGTGCGTGGATTTCAGTACTGCCAGTAGATGTCACTGAGGTCTACTACTTTCTGATCGATCGGAGTTCTTCAGAGGTTGATCATGTGGCCGGCGAGGCCGTGGATCGCTTCCTGCAGTGCCTCACTGAGTGTGGGGTGGGTGTGGACGTTGCGTGCCAACTCGTTGACCGTGAGGTCCCACTTCTGGGCCAAGGTCAGCTCGGGCAGCAGTTCCGAAACGTCCGGTCCGATGAGGTGCCCGCCGAGCAGTTCGCCGTACTTCTTGTCGGCGATCAGCTTGACGAAACCGGTCGGGTCACCGAGACCGTGTGCCTTGCCGTTGGCAGCGAACGGGAAGTTCGCGACCTTGACGTCGTAGCCCTCGGCCTTGGCCTGCTCCTCGGTCAAACCGAACGAGGCGACCTGCGGCTGGCAGAACGTCGCACGCGGCATCATCCGGTAGTCACCGAGTGTCTGCGTCTCCGCGCCGCCGATGGTCTCGGCAGCGACGACAGCCTGAGCTTCTGCGACGTGCGCGAGCTGCAGCTTGGCGGTGACGTCACCGATGGCGAAGATGTGCGGGACGTTGGTGCGCATGTAGTCGTCGATCGCGATGGCGCCGCGATCGGTCAACGCCACACCGGTGTTCTCGAGACCGAAGCCCTCCACGCGCGGTGCGAAGCCGACGGACTGCAGAACCTTGTCGACGACCACGGTCTCGATCTCGCCGGACTTGTTGTCCTTGATCGAGACGGTGACCTTGCTGCCGTCGTCGCTGATGGACTGCACAGCGGCACCGGTCTTGATGGTGACGCCGAGCTTCTTGTACTGCTTGGCGATTTCCTTCGAGACGTCGGCGTCCTCGTTGGGCAGTGCCCGATCGAGGAACTCGACGATCGTGACGTCGACGCCGTAGTTCTTGAGGACGTAACCGAACTCCATGCCGATCGCGCCGGCACCGACGATGAGGATCGAACCCGGAAGGTCACGGGTGAGGATCTGCTCTTCGTAGGTCACGACGTTCTCGCTCAGCGAGGTGCCGGGCAGCAGCTTGGTGTACGAACCGGTCGCGATGATCGCGTTGTCGAACGTGATCGTCTCGGTGCCACCCTTGCTCAGCTCCACGCTGATGGTGTTGGCGTCGACGAACGTGCCCTTGCCGTCGTACTCCGGGATCTTGTTCTTCTTCATCAAGAAGTGAATGCCCTTGACTCGCCCGTCCGCGACCTTGCGGCTGCGATCGAAAGCGGAGCCGAAATCGAAGGACACGTCTCCGGACATGCCGAACGTCTTCGCTTCTTTCGTGAAGATGTGCGCGAGTTCGGCGTTACGGAGAAGCGCCTTGGACGGAATGCAGCCGACATTCAGGCATACACCGCCCCAGTACTTCTGCTCGATGATGGCGGTGCTCAGGCCCAGTTGTGCCGCGCGGATAGCAGCGACGTACCCACCGGGGCCGGCTCCGAGGACAACGACGTCATAGTGTGAGGTCACGATAATTCTCAGATAGTCGATTCAGATCAGGTCAGTGCTTCCACAGACTGGGGCTTTCGGCCGTGCGGCATGAGGAGAGTCGCGGCGAGTCCGACTATCGCCAGACCTGCTGCAACGAAATAGACTGTTGTGTAGCCAATTCCAGCGTAAATAGGCGTTCCGTCGGCAACCGTTGCAATGTTCAGGGCGAGGATGGCAAAACCAATCTGTACAGCAACAGCACTGCCGACGGATCCCACCACATTGACCGTCGAGGCTGTGACGGCCTGCAGTCGAACCGGCGCGGCGGCGATCACCAGGTTGGGTATTGCCGCACTGATCAGACCGGCCCCGAATGCATATACCAAGTATCCCAACAGTATCGGCCAGAATTCCTTGTGGGAGAGGGCGAGTGATGCGGAGCCGATCGCCATCAAGGCGAAGCCGATCCAGTTCGGCAGGCGTGCGCCCCGACGTTCTGCGATTATGCCGACAAGCAACCCCATTGCGACGGTGGCCACGCCGGCCGGTGTGGTCAACCGCGCCATGTAGCTTGCGCTTTCCCCCAACCCGTAGGTAACGCCGAGGGCGATGGGTGTCTGAACGATGAAGGACAACAAGACGAATTGGAGAACGATGACGGCCTGGCCGGTAAATTGCGCGACCAGTGTCGTCACGACAGCGCGACCACGCAGCACCGCAATGTCGATCAGTGGGTTCTCGATTCGCTTTTCGTATCGAGCCCATCCGATGAAAATTGCCACCGCGGCGATGGCGCAGAGAAGTGTCTTCCACGACGTCCAACCCCACGTTCCGCCTTCGCCGATGCAGTACAGGAGGAGTGCGATCGAGAGCCCGAGCATGATCCCACCAACCCAGTCGATGGACGTTTTCACTCGGATCGGGGACTCGGGAACAACGAGCATGACCAAGGCACCCAAGAGCACAGGGAAGAGTGCCAATGCGAAGAACACTCCGCGGAATCCGAAATTGTCGATCAAAACTCCGGCAATGACAGGACCGGTGATCGTGGTGACACCAATTCCAGCGGTTGTCATGCTGACCGCCATCGCCAGCATCCGCTTCGGGAAGATGTCGCGCATCAGCGAGTAGGTTATCGGCACGATTGCAAGACCGAGTCCTTCGACGGTACGACCGACTAGTACTACGGAGAAGGTCGGCGCGATTGCGACGATCAGCGAGCCTGTTGCCATGCAGGCGGTTGCGATCAGAAGCCATTTCTTCTTACCGTCTCGATCTGCGAGCTTGCCGATCAACGGTGCGCTGATAGCGCCGGAGAGTGTGAACAGTGTTGACACCCAAGCGATGTTCGAGGTCTCGAATGAACCAGCCATGCTGGGGAGTGCGGGCGTCACCAGATTGAACGCGTATGCGACTTCTTCGGACAGAAGGCAGAGGATCAGGAGGATTCCGACCCAGCCGGCGGTTGATCGATTTCCCACGCCTTCTATCGCGAGAGTGGGGTTTGCGGAGGAAGATTCCGATGGAGTCGAGGAAGGATTATCCGTGGATGGAGCGGTCATCGTGGCTCCTGCATCTTTCTGACGGGAAGACGGGGCAGTGAGCGGGACAGTCGGCGCGGCGAGTGTGCAGACCCACTGAAGCATTTTGTGATGTGAGGCACAGTAAAATGGATCGATTGATTCTGTCAAGTGATCCACTAAATTTTTCCCGAGAAAATTGCAAAAGCGCGCACGGAGACGGCGCGTTCTGTGGATGGTGGATCCGCAACCCTACCTGGGAAGATCCATCCGCAAGCTAGGTCCGGGTTGGATCCATGAGTGACTCGAGTCCGCCTGCGACAAAATCCGCCAGTGTGTCGAATCGACCGTTGGACAGCGCGCGAGATCCCTCGATGCTTGCGTCCGACCATCGTGCCGCCATCACGATCAGCGTGTTCACGGTGAGTGACCAGTTCAGTTCGATCGCGGTGTCGTCGGCTGCGGGGTAGGCGCGTTCGAGTAGTTTGCGCAGCAACTCTGCTGTGTCGTCCTTGACGGGGAATAGCCGAGGATCGTTGGCGAGGCTGAGTTGTCCACAAATAGTCAGCCACCGAACACCTTTGTCAGGTTCCTGATCGAGGAACTGGCGATACGGCAGTGCCAGGAGATCGACGATCTGCCTCGCTGTCGGAACGGTGTCGGAATCGACCATGTTCTTGGCCAGGCGATGAATGTGTGCGAGTACTTCGGCGCCGGAGTCGAGGAGGACGGCGTCGAGGATCGCGTCCTTGGATCCGAAATGATAGTGCGCGGATGCTGCTCCCAATCCGGCTTCGGCATTGATCGCTCGAATCGAGACGGCCTCGACTCCCTCTGCTGCGAACAGCTTTGCCGCTGAGTCGATCAGAGCACGGCGAGTTGCTGCGCCGTCGCGTGGACTGGATCGTGGCATTTCCGCAACCTTTCGGTTTGTTGACCCCATCATATCGCGATGTCGCGGCCTGATTTCCGGCCTGCTGACCCGGTGATGTCTGAGTAGATCTCAGTCGATTTAGAGAATGCACTTGATTGAATCACTTGATCCACATAGGGTGATGTGACAGCAGCCACACGAATGGCAATCGATGCCGGGTTGTCAAAGGCGCGAACCTCGTACTTGCATGTCGGACTGTCAGAAGGAGATCGGAATGGCCACGCACACAAGCGAACAGCTGACCGAAGTAGTGGAACCGGAGTCCCTCGACCCACGGTTGGCGATCGACATTTTCACCGTCATGGCCCGTGCGCGTGCGATCGAGGACGCGGTGCAGATTCACATCCGGGACCACGGATTTGCCGGATTTTGGCATCCGGGCAAAGGGCAGGAAGGTGCTGTCGCTGGAGCGGTGGCAGCGATGCGAGACGACGACTATCTGTTCTATCAGGGAAGAGGAGCCACATGGCCGCTTGCCAAAGGGATGACGATGGGGCCGATCATCGGTGACCTGCTTGGAAAAGTGACAGGTTCTACCGGCGGAAAGGGTGCCGGCGTTCCTCACTGGGCTGATCCGGCGCTGGGAATCATGGGGGAGGGTGCGACGCTGGGTTCGGTGTATCCGGTGGCAGCAGGCGCGGCATTGTCGGCGCAAATGAGAGGCACTGGGCAAGTTGCGCTGGCGGACTTCGGCGACGGGACGGCGGCACGTGGCACCTTCCATGAAACTCTTCTCGAGGCATCGCGGTGGAAACTACCGCTGGTCTACTTCTGTGAGAACAATGGAATCTCGGTAACCACCCCATTTGAATCTGTGAGTCCGACACGCACTATCGCCGAACGCGCGACTGCATACGGGATTCCCGGCGTTCGCGTCGATGGTCATGACGCCGTCGCTGTCTACCATGCGACAAAGGCTGCGATTGATCGAGCTCGCGATGGTCAGGGGCCGTCGTTGATCGAGGCAGTTGTCACCCGTGTCGGTGGACACTGGGAAGGTGACGCGCAGAAGTATCGCCCGGAAGACTTCCTGTCGACGTACCGAGATCCATTGGACATCATGCGTTCTCGACTCGATGCTTTGCTGGCCGACCAGATCGTCGCCGCAGCGCGTGCGGAAGTTGCCGAAGCGCTCGCCGAGGCAGAAGCCGCTCCTTTGCCTGACCCCTCCGTTATCATGAAGGACGTTTTTGCATGACTATCACTGACGACACGTCTGTCAACCGCACGGCTCCGGAAACTACGGTGCAAAGCTACGAGGCCGCACAGGGTGCGGCGATTGCCGAAGAGATGCGCCGTGACCCCTCGGTGTTTCTCATGGGGCAGGACATTGCCTCAGGCGGGTTCTTCGGCGGAACCCGAGGCCTGGTAGAGGAATTCGGCCTGGACAGGATCCGAAACACCGGAATCACCGAAGCATTCATGGTGGGTGCAGCTGCCGGTGCCGCCATGACCGGAATGCGTCCGATCGTTCAGTTGGGGTTTGCAGACTTCAGTTTGATCGCCGGGGACGAGATTTTTCAGAAACTGGGTAAGTGGCGCCATATGCACGGTGGTCAATTCGAACTTCCCGCTGTGATCATCATGCCGATCGGGCCGAGCGGTGGTGCAGGACCAGAACATTCGGGTTCGATGGAGATGCTACCGATGCATTTTCCGGGACTCAAAGCAGTTGTCCCGTCCAATCCTGCCAACGCGAAAGCCCTACTCAAGGCCGCAATCCGGGACCCAAATCCTGTTCTGTACTACCCGAGCAAGCAGCTCAACTTCAAACGGGGTGAGGTATTCACCGATCCCGAGTACGTAATGCCCTTGGGTAAAGCATCGATTCCACGGCGTGGCGACACAGTGACCGTCATCAGCTATGGATGTATGGTGCCTCGCTCGCTCGAAGCAGCACTCGTGCTGGCTGCGGAGGGTATCGAACTCGAGGTCGTCGACCTGCAGACGCTGGTTCCGCTGGACCACGACACGATCATCGCGTCGGTGATGCGGACCGGGCGGGCGATGATCGTTCACGAGGCGCCGAGAACCGCTGGTCCTGGCGCCGAGATCGCTGCGCTCATCCAGGAGCGTTGCTTCTACTGGCTCCACGCTCCGATCGCGCGTCTCGGTTCTGTGGATGCGCCGATTCCGGCGAGTCGGTTCCTCGAAGATCATTGCTTCCCAAGTGTTTCCGACATCATCGAGACGGCCCGTCACCTGGTTCGCGACTAATTACTCGACTACGAGGACATTCACCATGCTCACACTATTCGACGTCCACATGCCCCACATGGGGTCGGTGGAATTCGCGTTGCTCACCGAATGGCTGCTCAAGCCTGGGGACAGGGTCGCCGAGGGCGATCCGCTTTGTGAGGTGTCGACCGACAAGGTCGACACCGAAGTCGACTCGCCAACTTCGGGAATCCTCATCAGCTACGTTGCCGCAGTGGATCAGGAGGTTCCTGTCGGTGACGTCATTGCTCGATTTGCCTCACTCGACGCCGACCCGGTAGCCGTCGCGCAAGCCATTGCCGGTGAAGATGCAGTCGGTGAAGATGTCGCGCCGGCGGCGCCGACATCGGGTCCGTTCCCGATTTCGCCGGATCGGGCTCTCGAGAGCGCGGCCCCGACAGTCGCCGCCGAGGGTTCTCGCCCACCCAACGATTCACTGGTGTTGGCTGCGTCGTGGTTCTCTCCGGTCAATCGTCCGCCCGAAGGAAGTCGACGCCTCCGCCTCGATTCGGGCTCGACTGATATGTCGCTGGAGAGCAAGAGCGAATTCTTGCCGGGAGCCAGGGATCGAGTACCGGAAGATGCTGACACCGTGGCGATTCCCGCCGGATACGAGGCGGTGACCTACACGGCTATCGAACACACTCGCCTGCGTAGGGCAATCGCCAAGAATCTGACAGAATCGTGGAATACGGCTCCTCAATTGACGGCGCAGGTTGATGTCGATTTCACTGCGGTCTCAGTAGCCCGAGCGAAGATCAACCGTGAGAGATCAGCTCGAGGTGAAGGGAAACTCAGTTTCCTTCCCTTTGTCGGTCACGCACTGTGCCGGGCGCTCGCAGACCACCCGGATGCCAATGCCACGTTCACGGACAAGCACCTCGTGCGATGGAACACTGTCAACCTGGGAATTGCCGTGGACACTCCGGACGGACTGATCGTCCCCGTCATACGTGATGCGCAGAATCTCGAACTGGAGGCACTGTCGGACGCAATAGTCGCGACCAGTAGTGCGATACTCTCGGGTTCCACGCAGCCGGAGGATCTTTCGGGCGGAACAATTACGATCAGCAACTCGGGAAGTGTCGGCGGCGTGGTCTCGACTCCGATCCTCACTCGTCCGCAAGTTGCCTCGATCGGTCTCCCAGCCATCGTGCGTACCCCCGTCGCGCGAAAGAGCGTCGACGGTGAATCCGAGCTCCTCACCATCAGGCCCATTGCACGACTCGGATTGACCTTCGACCACAGGGCATTCGACGGCGCCGAAGCCTTGCGCACGCTGATGTCCGTACAGAAGTATCTCGAACAATGGCCGACAAAATCGTAGGCACTTCTCGACGTGAGGACATCAGATGAGGGCAGCAGTGCTTCGAGGTGGAGACGTCATACTTGCCGACATTCCGGAGCCGTCACCGGGACCGAATCAGCTTCTGGTGGAGCCGATAGCCACCGGGATCTGCGGCAGTGATCTTTCGGCCTGGCAGCACACCGATGATTTCCTGGCTGCGCATCGTGAGGCGGACGTGCCGGGAGCGCTGTTCGATCCGGCGCACGATGTTGTATTCGGACACGAGTTCACTGCAACGGTGACCGAGTTGGGAACCGGAGTGGTCGACTACGCAGTCGGTGACCGTCTGGTGGTTCTGCCGTGGGTCGTTGACGACGATGGATTGACTCATACAGTCGGATACTGCAATTCGAAGCCGGGAGGGCTGGCTGAAAGGGTTGTTATCCAGGCTGGAGGGCACCTGCACATCCCTCCGGACGTGGATCCGGTTACCGCTGCAGTGACCGAACCTCTCGCTACTGGTGTTAACGCCGTGCTGCGTTCACGAATCGTTGCCGGCGCCGCCGCAGTGGTGACCGGTTGCGGGCCTGTGGGACTCGGCGCAGTCATCGAATTGGCGCAACGTGGCGTTCACCCCATCGTCGTATCCGACCCTTCGGAACTTCGACGAACTGTGGCTTTGGCGTACGGGGCCGATGTGGCAGTCGATCCGAGGCACTCGGATCCACTGAGCACACTTGCAGGAATGATTCCGGCAGATACCGAAGTATTTGTCTTCGAAGCATCCGGAGCGCGGAATCTACTGGGTTCCTTGATGTCTGTCGTTCCACCGTTCACACGCATTGTGATTGTCGGATCGGCAATGGAGCACGAGTCGATTCGACCCGTAATCGGGATTCTCAAGAATGTGAGTTTGGAATTCGTGGGTGGTCCGGGGCGTGGAGAACATACGTACCAAGCGTTTTCCCGAACTTTCGAACATATCGTGGAGCGTCGTTTCGATCCGGGATTGATGGTCACGGGCTTTGCCGGGCTGGATGCGGTGAGTGAGGTGTTCTCTGCGCTGCGCCCGGCCGCGGGTGACGAGATAGAGCACGTGAAGGTTTTGGTTCGGCCCGACCTGCCCGCCGGTGCGGGTGTGGTGCGTTGTGGCGTCGAGTAACGGACTATGGGATGAGGACGTTGTAATGAATGAGGTTGAATCAATAGCGGAGAGCGAGCAGTTCAACGCCGACTTGGTTCGGTCCAGGTTGGTCGAGATGGGCGAGTTGGGTACGGGCGAGGAACTGACTGTGCGACTATTGGCAGGCGGTCGATCCAACCTGACGTTCGAGTTGGCGAGTAAGTCGAGAAGATGGATTCTGCGTCGTCCGCCGATCGGTCACCGTCTGGAGACTGCTCACGACATGGGTCGGGAAGTGACCGTTCAGCGAGCCCTCGCGGAAAGTGCTGTCCCGGTTCCGCGGATCGTGTTCTCCGAGGAGTTCGACGCGACATCGGGTGGAAGTTTCTACGTCATGGACAAGATCGAAGGTCAGGTGTTGCGAACCGATGACGACTTCGCTTCCGTGGACCAGAGCAATCGCTCCGAGCTGGCGTTTCGCTACGTCGATTGCCTGGCTGCTCTGCATACGCAAGACTTTCGTAGCCTGGGTTTGTCTGGTTTCGGTAGGCCGGAGGGATACCTCGAGCGGCAGGTAAGGCGCTGGAGTAAGCAGTTGGCGTCGTCGAAGTCCCGCGATCTTCCGATGTTGGAAAAACTAGGGGTAAGGGTCGCGTCGTCGATTCCGAGGCGGTCTGCAACCTCGATCGTCCACGGCGACTTTCGATTCGACAACATGATTGTTCGGTTAGGTGCCCCGTCGGACATCGTCGGAGTGCTGGATTGGGAGATGTCAACACTGGGTGATCCGTTGACAGACTTGGGTTTAATCCATCTGTTCTGGTCGGGATGGGCAGGTATCGATAATCCGATTGCCGGGACACCCTCTGCGCATGAGGGTTTCCCCTCGTTCGACGACGTTGTCGAAAGATATTCCCTAAGCACTGGGTTCGATATCGATGCGCTGCAGTGGTATTCGGGCTTTGCATTCTACAAGATGGCAGTGATTCTGGAAGGCATCCATCTTCGCTTCGTCAATGGGGAAACAGTCGGCGACGGTTTCGAGGACATCGGCTCGATGGTCGTTCCTTTGGCAGAGCGCGGGCTCTCGGCACTTGCGTAGCCGAAAATTGTTGTCAAACAGTAATTTCTGATCTCGGTCGTACTCGGCCCACGAAGGGTGAAGGTGTGTGACATGGACTTCGAGTTCGACGCGAAGACTATTGATTTGAAGGAACTTGCGTCGGCATTCATGGACGAGTTCGTTTTTCCTGCAGAGCATTTCTTCCACGACAACCCGGAAGTAGGGGATCGGCAGTGGGAGCGTCCGGCGGTGATGGCGGAGCTGAAGGAACACGCGAAGGCGCGGGGGTTGTGGAATTTGTTTCTTCCGCACGATCCGCGTGGTGCGGGACTGTCGAATCTGCAGTACGCACCGTTGGCCGAGGTAACGGGTTGGAGTCCTGAGGTTGCGCCGGAAGCGTTCAACTGCAACCCGCCCGATACCGGGAACATGGAGTTGCTGACGCTGTTCGGGACTGAGGCGCAGAAACATCGGTGGCTCGATCCGTTGTTGAACGGTGACATCAGGTCGGCGTATTGCATGACGGAGCCGGATGTGTCGTCGTCTGATCCCGCGAACTTGACCTGCTCAATCACTGATGAGGGTGATTGTTGGAGGATCAATGGACGTAAGTGGTGGTCGACCGGCGCGATGAGCAGCGATTGTGCGTTGTTGATCGTGATGGGGGTGTCAGATCCTGATGCGGATCCGCGGTCGCGCCACAGTTTGGTTCTGATTCCGCGTGAGACTCCCGGCGTGCGTATTGTCCGGGGGCTGAAGATGTTCGGCTTCACTCACGGTGCCCATGGCGGTCACGCGGAGGTGCATTTCGAGGACGTGCTTGTTCCCAAGGACCACATGCTCGGCGAGCGTGGTCGGGGGCAAGCGTTGGCGCAGGCCAGGCTTGGTCCGGGGCGCATTCATCACTGCATGCGCATGATCGGGATGGCAGAGCGTGCGATCGAGTTGATGTGCCGCCGGGCGAACGAGCGTGAGGCCTTTGGTAGGTCTTTGGCGGATCAGGGGATCATTCAGCATTGGATTGCGCAGTCCCGTGTGAAGATCGATCAGTTGCGGTTGTTCGTTCTGCGGACTGCGTGGTTGATCGACACAGTTGGGGCGCGTGAGGCGCGTACGGAAATTTCGGCTATCAAGGTGGCTGCCCCGGATGCTGTGGGTTGGGTGATCGACAAGGCAATTCAAGTGCACGGCGCTGGCGGAATGACGCAAGACTATCCGCTGGCGATGTTGTGGGCGCAGGCTCGGACCATGCGTTTCATCGACGGCGCTGACGAGGTTCATCGGATGGTCGTCGCGTCACGAGAATTGCGCCTTCATCGATAGCGGTCCGGGTTTCACGAATGACGAATCGATGCCGAATGGGGATAACTGGTGGGAATGCAACTCCCATTCGATATCGGTGAGATTCGACGGCGTCTGATCGACTGTGGCGAGTTGGATCGGTACTCGCGATTCAGTGCTAATAAGGTTTCCAGTTCGCCGCCGGGTCAGGCCTACTCCTTGACCAGCGGTGAAGGAGCATGGATCTTGCGCTGTTCGTCGAGCAGTGATGACAGTCTTGGAACACGAGGAATTCGAGCGGAGGCCACTGCGCTGCACATGCTCGAAAAGAGCAGCATTCCAGTACCTCTCCTTGTCTACCGGGACGAAGTCTCTGGATTGGTCGTCTCTCGACGGGTGCATGGATCATCTCTCCGGACCGACATTCAGTTAGCCGACGTCGAGATCGGCGCGAGAAGACTGGTAGCGAACTCATTTGCCGACACGCTTGCCGGGATTCATTCGCTCGAAGTCGGCCTCAACGGTGTGAGTGCTCTCCCCGGGATGTGCGGGGAACTGCACAACTACTTGTCCGAGATTGGAATAAGGCTCGCTCGGCACGAATTGAGTGTGAGGCCGGCGTTGAACGCGCTCCTCGATTCCCTCGCGCGATCGGTGCCGGCGCCGCAGAAGCCCTGCTTGCTCCACGGCGAATATCGTCTGGATCGAACGATTTTCGACCTCACCGACTCCCCACTATTGCGCGCAGTGACAGATTGGCGTCGAGTAGGTTTCGGTGACCCGCTGTTGGACGTTGGTATCGCTTACGTTTTCTGGGCAGGTTTGAGAGGAATTCCCAGCGTTGTATCGGGTTGCCCTTCAGTTCATTTCGGATACCCGGCATTCGAGCAGTTGTTGTCCCGGTATCGAAGGTCAGTTACCTTCGATGTCGATACACGCGTGTTGCCGTGGTTCTACTCGGTGGGGTTTCTCGAGGTTGCTGCACGTGTGCTCGAACTGTGCAATGAGAGACGCGAATGGCTCTCGAGCACAAATAGATTCGGCGATGTGTCGGCCTTGGTGACACCATTGATCACCCGCGCAGTTGCAGCCTTGGAAGGCAGTCACCTTGCCGCATCCTTTGTGCTCACGCGATGACAGAGACCCAACGAATGCTTGGAGGAAAGTCGTGACGCACGACAATCGAACCACCGGGGAGGGGCGCAAGCTGCTCCGTCTCGAGATCCGAAACGCGGAGACGCCCATCGAACGCAAACCCAACTGGATCAAGACCCGAGCAAAGATGGGCCCCGAGTACACGGAGCTCGAGGGCCTGGTCAAGCGTGAAGGTTTGCACACCGTCTGCGAGGAAGCGGGCTGCCCCAACATCTACGAATGCTGGGAAGACCGCGAAGCCACCTTCCTGATCGGCGGCGAGCAGTGCACACGCCGCTGTGACTTCTGCCAGATCGACACCGGCAAGCCCGAGGCTCTCGACCGCGACGAGCCCCGTCGCGTCGCGGAAAGCGTTCAGGCCATGGGCCTTCGGTACTCCACGATCACCGGCGTCGCCCGCGACGAACTCCCCGACGGCGGCGCCTGGCTCTACGCCGAGACCGTCCGCAAGATCCACGAACTCAACCCGGGCACCGGCGTCGAGAACCTGGTTCCGGACTTCAACGGCAAGCCCGAACTGCTCGACGAGGTCTTCGCCTCACGCCCCGAGGTACTCGCACACAACCTCGAGACCGTCCCCCGCATCTTCAAGCGGATCCGTCCGGCATTCCGGTACCAGCGCAGCCTCGACGTCATCACCGCAGCACGCGACTACGGACTGGTCACCAAGTCCAACCTGATCCTCGGCATGGGCGAAACCCCTGAAGAGGTCACCGAGGCGATGGCAGATCTCCACGCCGCCGGTTGCGACATCCTCACCATCACCCAGTACCTGCGCCCCTCGCCCCGGCACCACCCCGTCGAGCGGTGGGTCAAGCCCGAGGAGTTCGTCGCACACTCGAAGGCTGCAGAAGAGCTGGGCTTCGCCGGCGTCATGGCCGGTCCGTTGGTTCGCTCGTCGTACCGCGCCGGCCGCCTGTATGCGCAGGCCATGGCACATCATGGCCGCGAACTTCCCGAGGCGCAGCGTCATCTGACCGAGGGCGGCGACGCTTCCCAGGAAGCCAGCTCACTCATCGCACGCCTCGTCGTCGATATCTAGTGCGCCGACGTCAGTTCGATACAGGAATTGGGCGACTCAGGTACGCGAACGGGCATCGCTCATCCGATCGAGCCCACTTTCCATGGATACTGCCAGTCGCTCGAGTGCGGCAAGGACCTTCCCCCGGTCCCGGCCGAGTTGGGTGAACAATTCACCGTGAGCGGCGAGTTCGCGAGGAAAGACGTCGTCGACGACAGCGTTTCCCTGGACCGTCATCGTGATCAGTGCAGATCGCCTGTCTTCGGGATTGCTTGTGCGGGAGACGAGTCCTCGCTTCTCGAGTCGCGCGAGTGCCTTGCTGACCCCGGCCCGAGACATACCGAGGCGTTCGGCGAGACGAATCGCGGTGACCGGTTCCTCGGCGTATCGCAGTGGCACAAGCAGTTCCACTTCCGACACGGTGAGATCCGCGGTTTGGTATACCGGTTCGACTGCTAGTTCGAGAAGCGCCGTAATCCGTTTGAGTTGCGCGACTACTTCCATGGGCGAGGTGTCGAGGTCGGGATTGTTTTCGGCCCAGAGGTTGCAGGTACGGGAGCGGAGTGTTGGTTCGTTCACGATTCCTCAACTTTGTTAACCGGTAAACAAATTTGCTAGATTGCCAGAATAGCCACCGTCTCGGGTGGGACGATCTGCGGACTGGGGGAGCACATGAGGTTCGACGTGGTGATTGTCGGTGGCGGTGCGGCGGGGTTGAGTGCCGCGCTTGTTCTGGCTCGGGCTCGGCGGCGAGTGATGATCGTCGATGCAGGTAACCCGCGCAATGGTGTCTCCGAGCACCTGCACGGGTACCTGACGCGGGATGGTGAGAGTCCTACGCAATTACTTGCGGCCGGCCGCAAGGAGGTTCTCGAGTACGGCAGCGAAATGACGACTGGCACCGCAATCCGAATCGAGCGCACGGATGACGGTGGATTTCTTGTGCAAACCGATGCGACCGCGCAGCTGGAGGCACGGACTGTTCTGGTGGCCACGGGGTTACGTGACGAGCTGCCGAACATCGCTGGGCTGCACGATCGGTGGGGAGTCGATGTTCTGCATTGCCCCTATTGTCACGGATACGAGGTTCGAGATTCCCCGATCGGTGTGCTCGGTGGTGACAACAGGCCGTTCACCATTCATCAGGCGTCGTTGGTGCGCCAATGGTCGGAGGATGTCGTCTTCTTTCCCAACCGTATCGAGCTGACGGGAGCCGAACGGGAGCGGCTGATTGCCAGGGGGATTCGCATTGTCGAAGGCGATGTGGCTGGCGTGTCGGTTGGCGATGGTCGATTGGACGGCGTCGAACTGGCCTCCGGTCAGGTAATTCCGCGAAGCGTAGTGTTTGTCGGCCCACGGTTTGTTCCGCGAGGCGATCTGTTGACTGACCTGGGGTGTGAAGCCGACGAAAATGGTCGGGTGGTAACTGATCCTGCAGGCAGCACAAGTGTGCCTGGAGCCTGGGCCGCGGGGAATGTGTCGGATTCTCCGGCGCAGTTGATCACCGCCGCCGCTGCCGGATCAAAGGCTGCGATTGCACTGAATCACTATCTGCTCGAGCAGGATATCGTGCGAGCGGTTGCGATCGCAGCCGAACTTCAGCCGAGTGAAACCGGAAGCAACCCTCGCGGGGTCTCTTGAGCGATCTGGTTCAGCGCAGACTCCAACGTCGGAAATTGATACTGGAAGCCGCTGTCCGCGAGCACCCCTGGTGAAACCCAGCGACTCTTCGTTACCAGTTCAGCCTCGGTGCGGATGATTCGTGCGCCGAACTCGAGCATCCAGCCCGGCGTCGGAAACCCATATTGTCGGCCAAGTTTCGCTCGTACCATCCGCATCATGTCGGTGTTGGTTACCGGATACGGGGATGCGATATTGACCGGGCCTGAGATCTCCGGATTCTCGTAGACGTGGATGATCGCGCGAATGACGTCGGCGATGTGAATCCAGCTGAACATCTGTCGGCCGTCGCCCATTCGTCCGCCGAAGCCCATTCGGGCGAGGTTGACGAACGGATTGATCGCCCCACCGCCGGCTCCGAGGACGATCGACATCCGAAGTGCCACTTTGCGAACAGGCGTCGGGGCTGAGAACAATTCGTGTTCCCACGCTCGCGCGACCGCTACGGAGAATCCCTTACCCAGCTCTCCGTTCTTCTCGTCCATCGGTCGATCTCGTGCGTCTCGGTAGATCGTGCCGGTACTGGCATTCGCCCAGAGTGAGGGTGGCTGCGGCGTGCGGGTCAGCGCACGACCCAACAGTGCAGTCGTTTCCACTCGGGAGGAGAAGATGTCGTCGGCATTGCGCTTGTTGTAGCGGCAGCTCACGGAGCGGCCGGCGAGGTTGACGAGCAGATCCGTGCCGCTGAGTACATCGGCGACGCCGTGCTCGTCGGACCACGTGGCATCGCTCGTTCCTCCCCGGCCGATCGTCCGAACGTCGACCCCGTTGGATTCGAGCGTTCGAAGAAGGTGTTGGCCTACGTAACCCGACGCACCACAGACAACAACGGTCTTCATGGTTTTGTGTTCCCCTCTGCAGAAACGACTTTTGTCATCAGGGCGGCGACATCGCCGACCAGACCTCGTGCCACTGGCAGCCGGGCGAGGGTGAGCGCTTTCGCGATGATCGGTACCAGGCCGTCGACGAGGGATCGGGTACGAGTTTGCCCCGGAGACGCGTCGGTGACCCAGTGCAGCGTCACGCCCAGATAGCTGAGCCACAAGAGCGTGGGGAGCTGGGTCTCCAATGACGCCGGCGTCTTCTGCTTCGACGCCGCCAGTGCTTCACGCATCAGATCGACGGCCATCGATCTCGCATCGGTCGACTCGGCCGAGAACGGGCTGGACTGTGATGTGGTGGGCAGGGCAACGTGCAGAAACGTGCTGCCGAAGCCGTGATAGGGCCCCATGACATCGAGTCCGGTGTGCAGAACAATCCTGAGATTTTCTGTCAGTGACCCACCTTCGCGAAGGAGTGGAAGCGCCCGCGCGCGGTGATCGCGTTGGATGACGAGATACAGCTCGTGAACCAGTTCGTCCTTACTGGCGAAGTAGTAGTAGGCGTTCCCGAGCGAGACCTCTGCCTCATTGGCGATCTTGCGCATGGTCGTCGCTGCGAAGCCCTCGTCGCGGAAGAGCCGCAATGCTGTTTCCACCAGCTTTTCCCTGGTCTCGATCCCGCGACTACTCATCGACACTCCTTCTTTGAACATGTTCAAGTGCAGCGTACGCCCTGGAGTTGAACACGTTCAAGAGTGGATCTGTTGCGTGAAAGATAATAAGCGCGCATACTAAATGCATGAATGAATGTGCTTTCGGTTCGCCAGGGGGCCGGCGATGAATGCCTGGTTAGGGGTTGTCTCTGCCGAACATGTGCGTCGCGCAGTGGATCTCGGTATCGCACAGATCGGGCACGGAAAGAGAGCTGGTTTGGTACGGATGAAAGCAGGTGACGTGCTGGTCTATTATTCGCCGGTCGAGTCCATGGGCGACCGAGATCCGTTGCGCGAGTTCACAGCTCTCGGTGTGATCGAAGAGGGTGAGATCTGGCAGGCGGACGAGGGGTGTTTCAAGCCGTTTCGGCGGCGAGTTCGGTACGAACAGTTCAACCCCGTTCCTCTCGACGCAGTCCGGAGTCGATTGGCATTGACCTCTGCACCGAATTGGGGGTATCAACTCCGGCGTGGCTTGATTCCGTTGGATGACAACGACGTCGAGGTTCTGCGTTCGACGACGAGCTGACACACTGGCGCTGTGGCGAAGAAACTGGAAACCGACTTCGAGGACGCGGACGAGAGTCCCGGTCTGATGTTGTGGCGTGTCACCAATGCTTGGCAAGCCTCGATTCGCGCGGCGCTGCGACCTTTCGACCTGACCCACGTGCAGTTCGTTCTGCTCGCCGCACTGACCTGGCTGGATGCAGAGACGCCGATAACTCAACGCGGTCTTGCCGAGTACGCGCGCACCGACGCGATGATGACGTCACAGGTGATTCGGACCCTCGAATCCAAGGGGTTTGTCGAACGACGTCCACATCCGACCGATGCTCGTGCTCGCTCGCTTGCCGTCACGCCGGTGGGTGCGGCCTTGGCCGGCAGGGCGAACCGCGCGGTGGAATCTTCGGACCGGGAATTCTTCGCCGCTCTGGGGGATCGTCAGGCGGCCTTCGTCGCGATGCTCGGCGCGCTTGATCGACGGTAACAACCCTCAGTTTCGAGGAGGTTGCTCTGTAGTTCTCTGCAGCAGTGCGTATTTGGCTTCCAGTCCGTCCAGCAGGGATTCCAGTGCGAGTTCGAAGCTGGCGCCGTCGATCTCGGTGGCACGCTCACGCAACAGATGTGCTCGCGTGAGGTGCGGGTAACGCTCGGCGTAGATCGCAGGATCGTCCACGAATCCGCCGGAGAACGTCGCTGTCGCAGCGCCCATGACCACGTACTTGACGGAAGCGCCGATCAGCGTTGCCGTGCGCTGCGGCCATCCGGCGCGCACCAGTCCGCCATGGATGGCGTTCGCGCGATCGAGGGCGATGGGCCTGACGCTCGGACCGTAGGCCAAGTAGGGAACGATATTGGGATGCTTGCCCAGGGCGGCGTGGTAGGACCGCGCCCACGTGCGTAGCGCGCCGCGCCAATCGTCGGAGTCGAAGCCGCTCACGTCGACGGACTCCATGATGACGTTCGCGACGTCGTCGAGTAGCTCATCCTTGTTGGCGTAATGGCTGTACAGCGACGGTGCCTGCACGCCGAGGACGGTGGCGAGTTTGCGCATCGAGAAGTCGGTCAAACCGTTCTCGTCGACCAGTTTCAGGGCGGTGTCCCTGATGATCGGCTTGCTCAGTAGTGGAACCCGCGGTCGCGCCATCGCACAGAAACCTTTCGTCTGAGTACTGGACAACCTTACACTGTGAGTTTATTATCCAATTAACCTAACAGTGTTCGGGAACGTGGAGGATCAGATGACACGGGTGTTCGAGAACAAGTCCGATCTCCTGGGGGCGGTCGGTGAAACGCTGGGCTCGAGCGAGTGGGTCGAGGTCACCCGCGAGATGGTCCATCAATTTGCCGACGCGACCGGTGACCATCAGTGGATTCATGTCGACGACGAAAGAGCCAGGCGCGAATCACCTTTCGGTGGACCAATTGCGCACGGGTATCTGACGCTCTCACTCCTGCCGCTTCTGTCGAAGTCCGTGTATCGCATCGACGGCGCGAAAATGGTCGTCAACTACGGGTCCGACAAGGTTCGATTCCCGAGTCCGGTGCCAGTCGGGGCCAAGGTTCGAAATACCGCAGTGCTCTCCGCAATCGAAGAATTGCCGAACGGTTCACTACAGAGTCAGATCACCAACACCGTCGAGATCGAAGGCGTGGGCAAACCTGCCGTCGTTGCGCAGACCGTCGCGCGAATCTTGTTCTGAAATCCTGCAAGAAGAAAGCAGACTCCACATGAATCTCGAACTGACCACTGAGGAAGTTGCGTTCCGCGAGGAGATGCGAAAGTTCTTCACCACCGAATTCTCGCCCGAACTTCGAGCACGTGCAGCGGGATTCGGAAAGCTGACGCGTGAAGACATCGTTGCGGGCCAACAGATTCTGAACGCACACGGACTGGCGGTTCCGCACTGGCCGGTCGAATGGGGTGGCAAGGACTGGACTCCGGTACAGCGCCACATCTATTCCGAGGAAATGCAGTTGGCGTCGGTACCCAACCCGTTGCCGTTCAACGTGAGCATGGTTGGGCCCGTCATCGCGACCTTCGGCTCGCAGGAGCAGAAGGAGAAATTCCTCCCCGCTACGGCCAACGCCGATATCTGGTGGTGCCAGGGTTTTTCGGAACCAGAAGCCGGTTCGGATCTCGCTTCACTCAAGACGGCCGCTGTCCGTGACGGCGCGGATTACATCGTCAACGGTCAGAAGACGTGGACTACTCTCGCTCAGCACGCCGAGTGGATCTTCTGTCTGGTTCGCACAGATGCCAGTGCCCAGAAGCGGCAGGCCGGAATTTCGTTCTTGCTCATCGATCTGGCAACTCCCGGCATCACGGTTCGCCCCATCAAACTGATCGACGGCAGCGTCGAGGTCAACGAGGTGTTCTTCGACAACGTCCGCGTACCTGCGGAGAATCTTGTCGGCGAGGAGAACAAGGGCTGGGACTACGCCAAGTTCCTGCTCGGCAACGAACGCACGGGGGTCACACGGGTCGGGTTCTCCAAAACCCTTGTCGCCACGGCAAAAGAGAAGGCGCGGGAGGTCCGCGTCGGAAAAGGCACACTCCTCGAGGATCCGTTGTTCGCGGCTCGGTTGGCTGAGTTGGAAAACGAACTGCTTGCACTGGATCTGACTCAACTGCGAGTTGTGGCGAGTTCGGCAGACGGAAAGCCGAATCCGGCATCGTCGCTGCTCAAGCTCCGTGGCTCCGAATTGCAGCAGGCGGCAACGGAATTGCTGATGGATGTTGCGGGTCCGGACTCGTTGCCGGTGAACACGGCCGAGATCGACTCGCCGGAGTGGGCGCAGCAGGCGGCGCCGCGCTACCTGAACTACCGGAAGGTTTCCATCTACAGCGGATCAAGTGAGGTGCAGCGCTCCATCATTGCCTCCTCGATCCTCGGATTGTGAGCATCTGACATGAATTTCGAACTCGACGACGAGCAGACGATGCTTCGCGACACGACGCGTGAATTGCTCAACCGCAGCTACGACGCGGAGAAGCGTAACGCCACCTCGGCCACTGACGAGGGATGGAATGCCTCGGTGTGGAAGCAGTTCGCCGAGCTCGGGCTGCTCGGCCTGCCATTCGCGGAGGCCGACGGCGGGATGGGCGCTGGGCCGGTCGAGACCATGGTCGTGATGACCGAACTGGGCCGCGCGCTTGCACCCGAGCCGTATCTGGGTGGTGTTCTGATCCCCGGCGGTTTGATCGCGGCTGTTGGTTCGGCAGATCAGCGGGCGCGGCTCCTGCCGGCGCTCAGCGACGGGACCACTCTGTCGGCCTTCGCGCATACGGAACCCGGCACGCGCTGGCCGGTCGCCACCGTCACGACCACGGCGTCGCAGTCGGGATCGGGATCGGGGTGGACTATCACCGGCGTCAAGAACCCGGTCCTGCAGGGCGACAGCGCGCACGTCGTGATCGTCAGCGCCGCACTTCCAGACGGGGGCACCGGGCTCTTTCTGGTAGATGCGGAAAGCGCGGGTGTCTCATGGAGCAAATACGCAACTCACGACGGCCGTCGCGGTGCGCAGTTCACGTTCACCGATGCCGCGGCCGAACAGCTTGGTGAGGGCGGCGATGTCACGGAGGCGATCGTCGAAGCAGAGGTTCGGGCGCAGGCAGCTCTGTGCGCCGAGGCGATCGGGATCATGACCGAAGCTCTGCGACTGACGACGGAATACCTGAAGCAGCGCAAGCAGTTCGGTGTTCCGCTCGCGAAGTTCCAGACGCTGACTCATCGTGCGGCCGACATGTACGTGGCGCTCGAACTGGCGAGCAGCATGAGTCTGTACGCCACCATGGCCATCGCCGACGGAGTGATCGATCCGACCATCGCGTCGCGAGCGAAGCTGTCTGTCGGTCGCGCCGCGCATCAGATCGGTCAGGAAGCAATTCAGATGCACGGTGGTATCGGTATGACAGCCGAGTATCCGGTCGGGCACTACGTCTCGCGGCTGGTGGCCATCGAACACACTTTGGGCGCATCGGACGATCACCTCAGGGTGCTGGCCGCCGGCGTCTCGAACTATTCGATGGTGAACGTCACCGAGTAGATCGGTGGTGAAGATAACGGGAGGTCACGCGCAGGTCGCGTGGCCTCCCTTGTCTGTGCGGGGGCCGACCCGCGGTATTCGCGGTCAAGTAAAATTCCTGTGATCAGTCCGAGAAGAGAAAGGGATCGAAGTGACCGCGCATACCGAGCAGCTCGAGTTCCAAGCAGAAACACGTCAGCTGCTGGATCTGATGGTTCATTCAATCTATACGAACAAGGACAGCTTCCTTCGTGAGTTGATCTCCAACGCTTCGGACGCGCTGGACAAGCTCCGCCTCGAGTCTTACCAGGACAAAGACCTCAACGTCGACGTCTCCGATCTGCACATCGAGATCGACATCGACAAGGCAGCACGCACCCTGACCATCCGCGACAACGGCATCGGCATGTCGCGTGACGAGGTCGTCGACCTGATCGGCACGCTCGCCAAGTCCGGCACCGCCGAGGTCCGTCGCAAGCTCAAGGAAGCCAAGGATGCAGCGGCATCGGAAGAACTGATCGGTCAGTTCGGCATCGGCTTCTACTCCACGTTCATGGTCGCGGACAAGGTCACGCTGCTGACCCGCCGCGCCGGTGAAGATCACGCGACGCGCTGGGAATCGACCGGCGAAGGCACGTACACGCTCGAGCATGTGAACGAGGCACCACAGGGTAGCTCCGTGACCCTGCACCTGATGCCCGAGGATTCCGAGAACGGCCTGCACGACTACACGTCGGAATGGAAGATCAAGGAACTGGTCAAGAAGTACTCCGACTTCATCGCGTGGCCCATCCGCATGGATGTCGCTCGTACGTCGACGCCGGCCGAGGGCGAGGAGCCCGAGGTCACCATCGAGACCGAGACGATCAACTCGATGAAGGCGCTGTGGACTCGCTCCAAGGACGAGGTGTCCGAGGACGAGTACAAGGAGTTCTACAAGCACGTCAGCCACGCCTGGGACGAGCCTCTCGAGGTCATCCCGATGAAGGCCGAAGGTACTTTCGAATACCAAGCGCTGCTGTTCATTCCGTCGACGGCGCCGTTCGATCTGTTCATGCGTGAGCGCAAGGCCGGGATCCACCTCTATGTCAAGCGCGTCTTCATCATGGACGACTGCGAAGAGTTGGTGCCCGATTACCTGCGCTTCGTCAAGGGTGTCGTCGACGCACAAGACCTCTCGCTCAACGTCTCTCGTGAAATTCTGCAGCAGGACCGGCAGATCGCTGCCATCCGTCGTCGTCTGACCAAGAAGGTCCTCTCGACCATCAAGGACATGAAGGCGAACGAGCCGGAGAAGTACTCGACTTTCTGGACCGAGTTCGGACGCGCGCTCAAGGAAGGCCTGATGGCCGATGCCGACAACCGCAAGACGCTGCTCGACATCTCGTCCTTCGCCTCGACCAACAGTGAAGAGGGCGTGACCACTCTCGCCGAGTACGTGGAGCGCATGAAGGACGGTCAGGAACAGATCTACTTCATGACCGGCGAATCTCGTCACCTCATCGAAAGCTCGCCGCACATGGAGGCTTTCAAGGCCAAGGGCCTCGAGGTTCTGGTACTTACCGATCCCGTGGACGAGATGTGGGTCGACGCAGTCTCGGACTTCGACGGCAAGACCTTCCAGTCGATCGCCAAGGGCGAGGTCGACCTCGACACCGAGGACGAGAAGAAGGCGGCCGAGGCCGAGCGCGAAGAGAAGGAAAAGGAATTCGGCGCGCTACTGACGTGGCTGACCGAAACCCTGTCCGAAGACATCAAGGAAACGCGTCTCTCGACGCGACTGACCACGTCGGCTGCCTGCATCGTCGGCGACGCGTTCAGCATGTCTCCGACGCTCGAGAAGATGTACAAGGCTTCGGGTCAGCCTGTTCCACACAGCAAGCGCATTCTCGAGCTCAACCCGGAGCATCCGCTTGTCTCGGGTCTGCGGGAGGCGCAGGCCGCCAATGACAATGCAGAGAACCTGACGGAGACGGCTCAGTTGCTCTACGGCATGGCGTTGCTTGCCGAGGGCGGTGAACTGAGCGATCCGGCGCACTTCACGCGCCTGCTGGCCGATCGTTTGGCTCGCACAGTCTGATCTCGTCTAGCTCGCTCGAACTCCCGGCACTCACCTTCATCGGTGGGTGCCGGGAGTTTTTTCTTGATCGTTTTCTAATGAGGACCGTTTCTGTCCGCAATAACTTCTAACGTAGTTCTCACAGGGCACGAACCCACGAGCGAAGGAAAACATCATGAACGCACCGATCACCACCGTCACCGGCGAGCGCGCGGATCTCCTCCAGAGCCTGCGTCGGCATCGTGAATTCCTTCTCTTCACCGTCAAGGACCTCACCGACGAGCAGGCCGCTTCGAGGCCGACCGTGAGTGAACTGTGCCTCGGCGGATTGATCAAGCATGTGGGTCAGGCGGAAAAGGGATGGGTCGACTTCATTCTGGAAGGGCCGGCCGGACTTGGTGGGGACTTCGACCCGACCCAGTGGTCGGAAGAGATGCAACAGGAACGGGCGAACGAATTCGCCATGGTCGAGGGTGAAACCTTGGCAGGCATCGTTTCCGAGTACGAGGGGATCGCGGCCAGGACCGACGAGTTGGTGGCCTCGCTGGACAGCCTCGACATCTCGCATCCACTGCCGTCGGCGCCGTGGTTCGAAGCGGGAGCTCGCTGGTCAGCGCGGCGCGCATTGCTGCACATCATCGCCGAGACGGCCCAGCATGCGGGCCACGCGGACATGCTTCGCGAAGCCATCGACGGTTCCAAGACGATGGGTTGATGGATGGATTGATCCACCGGGATGTTTACACATCACACAAATATGTAACACTAGTGTCTATGAGCACCGAAAAGTCTGCCTTGCAACCGCCGATGCAGTGGGACGCCTGGGGCGATCCGGCCAAGAAGCGTGAACTGTCGGACGCAGTCACATCATTGTTGACCGGATTTCTCGGTGTCTCCGCACCGACTCGATCGCGTCTCGCCATCGAAGACGTCCAGGTGGCTCCGTCCGCTATGGCCCAGTCGCATGTCGAAGCGCTGGCTGGGCTGGTCGGGGCCGAGTACGTCAGTACCAAGGATTCCGATCGAATCCTTCGGGCCGGTGGCAAGAGCACCCCGGATCTGCTTCGCCGTCGTAGCGTCGAGCCGCAGGACGCACCGGACGCAGTCGTCACTCCAGGGACAGACGCAGAGGTCGAGCAGGTTCTCCGATACTGCTCTGCCAACCGGATCGCAGTGGTCCCGTTCGGTGGTGGCACCAGCGTCGTCGGCGGGCTCGATCCCATTCGTGACGGGTTCGACGCAGTTCTTTCTCTCGATCTGCGCAGGTTCGATCAGCTTGTCGGGTTGGACGAGGAATCGGGCATTGCGACGTTCGGCGGCGGAACTACCGGCCCACGGGCCGAGGAGCTTCTGCGTGAGCACGGTTTCTCGGTCGGGCACTTCCCGCAGAGCTTCCTGTTCGCCACTCTGGGCGGGTTTGCCGCCACCCGGTCTTCGGGGCAGGCGTCGGCTGGATACGGGCGCTTCGAGGACATGGTTCAGGGCCTCACCGTTGTCACCCCGAGTGGAGTGATCGAGACCGGGCGTGCGCCGGCATCCGCTGCAGGCCCCGATCTGGGTGAGCTCTTTGTCGGCTCCGAGGGCACCTTCGGCGTCATCACGCACGTGCGTGTGCGGGTTCACCGTCTGCCCGAGACCACCGTGCGCGAAGGGTGGAGCTTCCCCGACTTCGCCACCGGCGCAGCTGCATTGCGTGAGCTTGTCCAGGAAGGATCGGCTCCGACCGTGCTGCGGTTGTCCGACGAGGCCGAGAGTGGCGTGAATTTGGCGACCACCGACAAGATCGGCGAGAACGCCTTCACCGGTGGTTGCCTCGGCATCACTACCTACGAGGGCACCGCTTCGCACACCGCTGAACGGATGGCGGAGGCCCGCGCAATTCTCACCGCTCACGGCGGCACGTCGCTCGGTGAGGAGCCCGGAAACAGCTGGGAACACGGGCGATTCGATGCGCCGTATCTGCGTGACGCTCTGCTCGACGTCGGCGCACTGTGCGAAACCCTCGAGACGGCAACCACCTGGGGTAACCTCGCGAACCTGCGCTCCTCGGTCACCGAGGCGCTGACCAAGGCTCTCGTCGAGCAGGGGACTCAGCCGCTCGTGATGTGCCACATTTCGCACACCTACAAGACCGGTGCTTCGCTGTACTTCACCGTCGTCAGCGCGCAGACCGAGGATCCGATCGCTCAGTGGCACAAGGCGAAAACTGCCGCTGGCGATGCGATCATCGCCGCCGGTGGCACGATCACCCATCACCACGCTGTCGGCGCCGATCACCGCCCATGGATGAAGGACGAGATCGGTGAATTGGGCGCGAACATCCTTCGCGCAGTGAAGAATGCAGTGGACCCTGCCGGCATCCTCAATCCTGGAAAGCTGATTCCGTGACCGAAACCCGCAGTCAGATCGAGAAGGTTACCGTCCTGATCAATCCGATGGCGGGACATGGTCACGCGCCTGCGGCAGGACGCAAAGGTGTTGCGCGACTGCGCGCTCGGGGAGTTGCCGTCACCGAGATCATCGGAACCGACGCCGACGACGCCAAGAAATTGGCCCGTCGTGCGATCGAGGAGGGTACCGACGCGCTGGTGGTGGTCGGCGGTGACGGTGCCATCAGCATCGGATTGCAGGCTGCCGCGTTGACCGATACTCCTATCGGGCTCATCCCGGCGGGCACCGGTAACGATCACGCCCGTGAGTTCGGCATTCCCACAGGCGATCCCGAGGCAGCCGCCGATGTGATCGCCGACGGCGTCGTGCAGCAGTCCGACCTGGCGAAGATCACGCTGGCCGACGGTTCCGTCGTCTGGTCGGGAACGATCATCGCGAGCGGATTCGATTCGCTGGTCAGTGAACGGGCCAATCGGATGTCGTGGCCCAAGGGGCCGATGCGCTACAACCTGGCGATGCTCGCCGAGTTGGCGAAGATGAAGCCGTTGCCGTACCGGATCGAACTCGACGACGAGGTCATCACGGTGGACGCGACGCTCGTGGCTGTCGGCAACGGCCGCTCGTACGGTGGCGGCATGCTCATCACTCCGGGCGCGTCGAAGTCTGATGGGTTGCTGGATCTGACCGTCGTCGGGCACGGTTCGAGGTTGCGTCTGGTGCGCCTGTTTCCGCGGGTGTACAAGGGAACTCACGTCTCCTTGGATGCGGTGCAGACGTATCGGTCGAAGAAGGTGCGGTTGGTCTCCGAGGGCATCATCGCCTACGCGGACGGCGATCGGGTGGGGCCGTTGCCCATCACGATCGAGGCAGTTCCCACGGCGCTCAACATCTTGACGCACACTCGGATCTGAGTCGGTTCTGCCGGGCACTAGGTAGCGGTGGTGTCAGACTTCTCGGATGAACGAATCGACGAAGTCGGCGCACCGCCGCGCTGCGTGGACGTTGGAGAAATGGCAGCTAGCCATCGACATCCCGTTGACCGCTGCGGCCTGCCTGTTCTTGGTGGCGTACGCGTACCAAGTGCTGGCGCAACCGACGGGCCTTCCACATCGTCTGACCGAATGGACGATGTGGGCTGCGTGGGTCGTTTTTGCCGTCGACTACGCAGTTCGCCTGTGGTTGGCACCTGCCCGCGGTCGCTGGTTCGTCAGGCATCTCTTGGACTTGGCGATGGTGGTGTTGCCCATGCTGCGTCCGCTGCGCCTACTTCGGTTGGTCAGACTGCTTGCGATAGTTCACCGCTCGAGCGGGCAAAGCTTGCGTGGACGGGTGGTTATTTACGCCACTGGTGCCACGGCCTTGCTGATCGGTGTCGCGGCGCTGGCCATGCTCGATGCCGAGCGTCACGCGCAGGGCGCTGCCATCACGTCGTACGGAACGGCATTGTGGTGGGCGATGGAGACGGTCACGACCGTCGGTTACGGAGACATGGCGCCCGTTACCACGACCGGGCGCATGATCGCCGGAGCATTGATGATCGGCGGAATTGCGTTGCTGGGCATCGTGACTGCCACACTCGCTTCCTGGTTGGTCGAGCGCGTGGCGGAACAGGACGAGGCATCCCAGGCCGCGACGCGTAAGCAGGTGGCGGACCTGTCCGAGGAAGTCCGAGCCTTGGCCACCCGCACGCACCGAGTCGATCTCGCGTCCGTCGATACCGATTCGCTGCGTCGCGAACTGGCGTCGAGGGGAGTCGTGGCGCAGCATGCACCTTCGGACAATTGACCCGCAGTACAGCAAACAATAGAACGATGGTCTGATAATCTTGCGTGATGGTGGCGACCCACGGATTTCAGCGCGCGCGCAGGCCTGAGCAGATCGAAGCGCGTCGGTGCGCGATTCTCGATGCGGCCCGCGCGATGCTCGGGTCCAGGCCCGTCGCCGACATCAGCCTGCGTGAGCTCAGTGAGAGCGTCGGACTGGCGAAGTCGAACGTGCTTCGCTACTTCGACAGTCGCGAAGCCATCTTTCTCGAAGTGCTCGACGAGAACTGGGTTGCGTGGTTGGACGGGTTGTCCGAGTCGTTGACCCCGACCGGTGACGACTCGCCGTTCGCCACTGAAATCCATGTGGCATCGACGGTTGCGGAATCGCTTGTCGCACAGCGTTTACTGTGTGAGTTGATGAGCGTCATGGCAGGTGTCCTCGAAAGAAACATCTCCGTCGACTTCGCCCGTGACTTCAAGAAGCGGGCAACGGTCAACTCGGGAAGGTTTGCGTCGCTGATTCATTCGCAATTGCCTCACCTCTCGGAGGGCGGCGCGGCTCAATTCGCCAAGGTAACCCTGGTGATTGTTGCAGGCTTGTGGCCGACTGCCGAGCCTGCCGAATCCATGGTCGTCGTACTGAACGAGATGCAGGCGCCCCCTGCTGCCGACATGTTCGCAACCGGCCTACGTGAAGGTCTGATCAATCAGCTCGTCGGGCTGTCGGCGCGAGCGGCAACCCGAACGAGCTGAGCCCGTTCAGGCGCTGTGCAGCGTCAGGACGGTGATCTCGCTCGGTGCGAACACGCGGAATGGTGGACCCCAGAACCCGGTTCCGCGGCTTGTGTACAACTGCGTGCGGTCGCCGTGACGGGTGAGCCCGTGCACCGACGGTTGATCGAGTTTGACCAGAAGGTTGAACGGCCAGATCTGTCCGCCGTGGGTATGGCCGGCGAGCTGCAGATCCACTCCCGCGGAAGCGGACTGAGTTACCTGCTTCGGTTGATGGGCGAGCATCAGGATCGGCAAATCGGGGTCGGTGCCGGCAAGGGCCATATCGAAGTTCGCGCCGTGACCGTCGAGCTTCGATCCCAGAGCGGTGGCGTCGTCGACTCCGGCGATGACCAGGTTGTCGCCGCCCTTGGTGACGACGAGGTGCCGGTTGTGCAGGGCATCCCAGCCGATCGAGGTCATGTAGTCGAGCCACTCCTGAGCCTCGTGGAAGTACTCGTGATTCCCGGTGACGTAGACACGAGCGAGTCTGGCTTCCACCGATGCGAGTTGGGTGGCTTGGCCGAGGCGCTGCTCCACTGTTCCGTCGGCAATGTCGCCGACGTGGGCCACGATGTCGGCGTCGAGTTCGTTGACTGCCGCGATCACGCGCTCGGACCACTTCTCGCGATTGATCGGGCCGAAATGGGTGTCGGTAATTGCGACTACCCGAAGCTTGTCCATTCCCGCTCCGAGGCGAGGGATGGTGACGTCGACGTGCTTGATCCGTGGCAGTCTCATGGCTTCCCGATAGCCCCAGATCAGCAGAACGGCCGAGGTGATCAGTGCCGCAACGGCGACGATTCTCGATCGAAGCGGGTCATCCACGCCGCCGACGAGCAATCCGAGCCCCAGGACTTCACCGAGCAGGGTCCACACGAACACGACCCAGATGATTCCGAGGAGGGCGTCGCCGACCAGGCGAACTGGATCGCGGTCAGTGTGTCCGTGGCTGAGCATCATGGTGGCAGGCAGGGTGATCAGGAGGGCGGCAAATAGAACGGTGCCGAAAACTGCCACCGCTGTCGGCCAGTCCGGCCGGACGAACAAGCTCCACCACGGGTACACGAACAACAGAGCCAAGATCGACGCGACAATCGCGGATATGGCAACGATCCGCAACGGTCTGCGGTGCGGAACTCGAGCGACGTCGGTCGCCTGGGGTGTAGTCACCCCGTCCAGAGTAAAGGTCCACTGGTCTATTAACAAGGGGACGGTGGTCCGCTATCGGAATGTCGGTGTTCTCGGATAGGTTTCCGAACGTTGAAACTCGGCCAGTGATCAGGTGGGTGGCGTATGGAGAAGTACGACGTCAAGAAGGCATACAAGGATCTCTATTCCCCCGGGCGCCGCGATTTTGCCCTCGTGACCGTCCCGCGCTTCGGCTACTTCGCCGTCGACGGTCACGGTGATCCCAACACTGCCACCGAGTACTCCGAGGCGCTCGAAGCGCTGTATTCGGTGTCCTACGCGACCAAATTCGCGAGCAAGAAGGAACTGGATCGCGACTTCGTCGTGGGCCCGCTGGAAGGGTTGTGGCGGGCAGATGACCCCGAGGTGTTCGTGACGCGGGACAAGTCGTCGTGGGATTGGACGATGATGATCTCGCAACCGGAGTGGATCACGGAGACCGAACTGTCTGCGTCGATTGACGCAGTCCGGCCCAAGGCAATGCGGGCCAAGAAGGACATTGCCGCTCTCGACAAGGTCAGGTTTCTCGAGTTGGAGGAAGGTCTGTCCGTCCAGATTCTTCACGTCGGCTCGTACGACGACGAAGCTCCTACCCTGGACCGGCTGCACAACACGTTCATCCCGTCGAACGGCCTGAGCTTCAACGGCGATCATCACGAGATCTATCTCAGCGACGCTCGCCGTACACCGCCCGAGAAACTGAAGACGGTTCTGCGTCAGCCTGTTTCGAGGTAGCAATCAGGGCTCGAGGCCGCGCAACTTCTCGAGGTCGCGTCGCTCGCGTTTGGTCGGTCTGCCGGCGCCACGATCACGTCGCGGAATGGACGCGATCAGTTCGGGCGGTGGTGGGGGCGGCGAATTGTCCTGCAGGCAATCGGCGGCCAGCACGGCGCTGACTCGCTTCGTGATCGGCTTGACCACGACGACGATGCGCTCGATGCCGGATACACGCACCCGCACCTCGTCGCCGGCTTTCACCTGCTGAGCCGCCTTTGCCGACGTTCCGTTGACCCGAACGTGTCCCGATCGGCAGGCGGTCGCCGCCTGCGAGCGTGTTTTGAACAGCCGAACCGCCCACGTCCAGCTGTCCACGCGGACACTGATCGCGTCGGAGGGGAGTTGGGCTGGCACGCACTCCAGCCTACCGACGAGTGCTCACAGACCCTGCGCGCGGATGCCCGAGTAGGCGCGCGGTGCATACCGCAGTCGTAACGGCAGCAGATGCCAGAACCGATCTGTCAATGTCAGGAAGCGGGCGAACCAGAAGTACATCCGTTCGTCGCGCGGCGTCCATTCCCATTCAAGGGTCTTGCGCGCCTTCTCCGGCATCAGTGCCTTGCCGATCCAGTTCGCCACGGCCATCGTGGGGCGAGAGCTAAGACGCCACAGCCACGTCGGAACCTTCGGAGCCGGTGCGATGTCGTGCTCGGCGATGCGCGTCGACCATTTTGTGGTGTGGGTGTTGATCAGGTGGTTGTCGAGCATGTCTTCCCAGTACGTGCGGAAGCTGGCGTAGTCGTCGAAAGCCGGTCGGTCGGTGAGTCCGTAACAGCGCCACCAGGTTACGGCCTCACGGACAAGCTGGTCCTTCTGCTCCGCCGTGAACTTCTTGTACGCGAATCGCTCGTTGAAATCGAGTATCACCTCGAAGAACGTGACGTGTGTCCACCAGAAAGTGTCAGGAGCGAGGGCGTGGTAACGCCCGCCGGTTTCGTCGATTCCTTTGAGATCGGTGTGGAAGTTGCGAACGAGCGTGCCTGTGCCCTCTTCGGTCCGGTCGTACACGACCCCGTAGATGGGAGGAAGTGAGCGGAACAGGCGGTCAAGCGGATTGTCGAAGAAGTTCGAATGATCTTGCAGCGCTCCACTTACCGCGGGGTGCATGTTCTGCAGCGTGCCTGCGCGTCCGAGATACAGCAGACCGCGAACGTCGCCGAAGTGTGTCCACGTCAGGGAACCGGGGCCGATCGGATCGGCTCGTAGTTCCCGGGGCTCTGGTCGCGCCTGGGGCTTAGGTCGACGAGTATCGGTGTCCGGATCGCTGCTCATCTGGTTGACCCTCCGCCTGCGCTCATGTGACAACGGTTGTTGTCACATGATGACTTTTGCTGCGCCGCGCGAATTTGTCAATGGATTCGGCTAGATCTGCCCGAAAACAACTCCGGCCCCTCACCTGCAACAGGTGAGGGGCCGGAAGAGTGAAGCGGTCGGACTCAGGCGTATTCGTAGAAGCCGCGACCGGTCTTCTTGCCGAGGCGACCGGCGTCGACCATGCGGCGAAGCAGCGCCGGCGGAGCGTAGTGCGGTTCTGCGAATTCCGCGTACAGCGACTCCGCTGCTGCGAGAGCGATGTCGAGACCGACGGTGTCGAGCAGCGTCAGCGGGCCCATCGGGTAGCCGCAGCCGCCCTTCATGGCCTCGTCGATGTCTTCTGCTGTGGCGTAGCCGGATTCGAGCATCCGGACAGCCTGGCACAGGTACGGGATGAGCAGAGCGTTGACGATGAAGCCCGAACGGTCGCCCGCGCGAACCGTCTTCTTACGCAAGGTGTTCTTGGCGTAGTCGGTGACGGCGAGAACGGTCTCTTCGGACGTCGTCAGGCTGACCACGATCTCCACGAGCGGCATGACCGGCACGGGGTTGAAGAAGTGAACGCCGACAACCTGGCCGGGGCGCGAGGTGGCCTTGGCGATCTTGATGACGGGGATCGACGACGTGTTGGTCGCCAGAATGCCTGCAGGCTTGACGATCTTGTCGAGCTTGCCGAAGATCTCGTACTTGAGAGCTTCGATCTCGGGAGCAGCTTCGATCACCAGATCGCGATCGGCGAACTCTTCCATGTCCAAGGTGACGCGGACGCGTGCGATCGCGGCGTCGGCTTCTTCCTGGGTGATCTTGCCCTTGGCGACGCCGCGGTTGATCGACTTGGCGATCCGTTCGCGGGCAGCGGCGGCAAATTCTTCTTTGGTTTCGAGCACCAGTACCGAGCTACCGGCTTTTGCACAAACTTCGGCAATGCCGGCACCCATGGTGCCGCCGCCGATTACGCCTACGAGTTCCACAATTCTCCTCAAAAATTAGGGGCAAGCCCCTGTGCGCCGTTCCGGTAGTCAGAACTACCAGAAAGGCGCACAGGGGCGCGAAGTGCCTTACTTCAACAGCGCACGCGACATCACGACGCGCTGAATCTGGTTCGTGCCTTCGTAGATCTGCGTGATCTTGGCGTCGCGCATCATGCGCTCGACCGGGAAGTCGGTGGTGTAGCCGGCGCCACCGAACAGCTGCACGGCGTCGGTGGTGACCTCCATGGCAACGTCCGAAGCGAAGCACTTCGCCGCAGCGGAGATGAAGCCGAGGTTCTTCTCGCCACGCTCGGCGCGTGCTGCGGAGGTGTAAACCATCAGACGTGCGGCTTCGACCTTCATCGCCATGTCCGCGAGCATGAACTGAACTGCCTGGAAGTCGCTGATGGACTTGCCGAACTGCTTGCGATCCTTGGTGTACGCCAGCGCCGCGTCGAGTGCGCCCTGGGCCAGGCCGACAGCCTGAGCACCGATGGTGGGGCGCGTGTGGTCGAGGGTCTCGAGTGCCGTCTTGAAGCCGGTGCCCGGTTCGCCGATGATGCGGTCGCCGGGGATGCGGCAGTTCTCGAAGTACAGCTCAGCGGTGGGGGAGCCCTTGATGCCGAGCTTCTTTTCCTTCGGTCCGACGACAAAGCCCTCGTCGTCCTTGTGGACCATGAAAGAGGAGATGCCGTTTGCGCCCTTGTCGGGATCGGTGACAGCCATGACGGTGTACCAGGTGGACTTGCCGCCGTTGGTGATCCAGCACTTGGAGCCGTTGAGGATCCAGTCGTCGCCGTCAGCCTTTGCGCGGGTACGCATCGAAGCGGCGTCGGATCCGGCTTCACGCTCGGACAGTGCGTACGACGCCATTCCGCCGTTCACGAGGTCCGGGAGCACCTTGGACTTGAGCTCTTCGGAACCCTTGAGGATCAGGCCCATGGTGCCGAGCTTGTTCACAGCGGGGATCAGCGAGGAGGATCCACAGACGCGGGCGACTTCCTCGATGACGATGCAGGTGGCGACGGAATCGGCGCCCTGGCCGTCGTAAGCCTCCGGAACGTGGATGGCGTTGAAGCCGGACGCGTTGAGAGCGGTGAGCGCTTCCTCGGGGAAACGTGCGTTCTCGTCGACGTCCTTGGCGTACGGCGCGATTTCCTTCTCGGAGAGTCCGCGGATAGCAGCCCGCAGTTCGTCGTGCTCTTCGTTCAGTGCGAAGAGATTGAAATCCGGGTTTCCTGCCATGGGAACGCTCCTTGGTGAAGGTGGCTTGAAGGCGGTCGGTGCGGCTCCGGCGTTACCAGCGAGATTCGCGGACAGACCGGTGCCCATGACCCCAGTCAAACACGGCACTGAGTGCCAGGTCAAGGGATGGGTGTGTGAAGTTTCGGTGCACGAGCAGTGTCAGCCGAGTTGTTCGTGGATTTTTCTGCTGATCTCATCAGCGGACGTGCCCGGGGGAAAGGCTACTACCAGCACGGACTTCGATTCTGGCGTGCTGGTCTTGGACCCGGGTGCCACGCCGTACGTCCGCCGAACGTCGAGCAATGCCTGACTTAGTGCATCAGCTGTGGCGTCCTCGTCGCCTTTGATCATGCTTCGCAAGAGGTAGTTGTGGCACGCGGTGACAGCTGCGGCAAAACCGACAACCTCGAGGACAGGTTCGCGGGGCACAGCGCTGCGCAGGTAGTCGACGAAGAGGCGCTCGTAGCGGAATCCGGTGACGAGTTCGCGGTCGCGAAGAGCCGGAACATGCTGTACGACGCGGTATCGCCGCATCGACAGGTCTCGGTTCCTGCGGAAGAAATCGAAGACCAGTCCCGCGGCCTCGCACACGGACGCCCAGGGGTCGGCGGAATCGGACGCGAGGAACTCTGCGACGTGTTCGAGGAGGGACTCGTGATCGGCGAAGATCACGTCTTCCTTGGAGCGGAACTGCCGGAAGAACGTCCGACGCGACACACCGGCGGCAGCGGCGATCTGCTCGACGGTGGTGGCTTCGTACCCGTTCTCCGAGAACAACCGGATCGCTTGAGACGCGACGTGTACCCGAAACTGTGCGGGGTCAGTTCCGGGTACATCGGAGCGCTCGGTCATGGATGCAAGTATCCAGGTTTCGTCGGCGTCAGTTGTCGGCGCGTAGCTGGAACTTGAGAACCTTGCCGGTGGGGGTGCGAGGAAGGTCGAGCGGGAAGACGATGTCGCGGGGAACCTTGTACCCGGCCAGCAAAGTGCGGGTGTGCTCGACGATGTCTTCGGCGGATGCCTGTAATCCCTTGCCCAGCACCACGAATGCCTTCGGGCGCTCGCCCCACTTCTCGTCCGGAACGCCGACGACTGCCACGTCGATCACCGCGGGGTGACTCATGATCGCCTGCTCGACCTCGACGGTGGAGATGTTCTCGCCGCCTGAGATGATGATGTCCTTCGCGCGGTCCTTGAGCTGGATGTATCCGTCGGGATGCATGACGCCGAGGTCGCCGGAATGGAACCAACCACCGGCAAATGCTTCGGCTGTCGCGGCCTCGTCGCGGTAGTACCCGAGCATCACGTTGTTGCCGCGGAGCACGATCTCACCCATGGTCTGGCCGTCGGCGGGGACGTCGTTCATCTCGGCATCGACAACGCGAGCATTTTCGGCCTGCACCATGCCGACTCCCTGACGCGAGAGAAGTGCGGCGCGCTCGGACTGCGGCTTGTCGTCCCAGGCTTCCTGGTATTCGCAGATCGTGTAGGGGCCGTACACCTCGGTGAGGCCGTAGACGTGAACCACGGTGACACCGATGTCTTCGAGTTTTCCGATGATCGTCGGTGACGGGGGAGCGCCGGCGGTGGTGATGCGCAAGGCGTCGACCTTGTGGGCCTGGTCTGCGTCGGCGATGGTGGAGCAGACGGTAGGAGCGCCGCACAGATGTGTCACGCCCAGATTGTCGATGGCGTCCCAGATCGCATCGGCGCGGACCGCGCGCAGGCAGATATGTGTGCCCGCGGCCTGAGTGACGGCCCACGGCGTGCACCACCCGTTGCAGTGGAACATCGGCAGTGTCCACAGATACTTCGTCGCTCCGTCGAAGCCGTTGTGGAATGTCTCGCCGAGCGAGTTCAGGTACGCCCCGCGGTGGGAGTACATGACGCCCTTGGGTTTTCCGGTGGTACCCGAGGTGTAGTTGATGGCGATACACTGCTGCTCGTCGTCGACGCCCCAGTGCAGTGGCTGATCGGAGAGAGCTTCGCCTTCGGCAATCAGATCGGCGTACTGCCCGGTGACGATTCCGGTGGGAACGTCCGGATAGGGGACGGTGGAGTCCGGGATCTCGACGATCTCACGCAGGCTCCCCACGTTTGCCTTGGACGAGGTGACCGAACCGACGAATTCGGAGTCCACGAACAGGATCGTGGTTCCCGAGTGATCGAGAATGTATTCGAGTTCGGGACCGGCGAGGCGTGAGTTCAGGGCGATCAGGACCCCGCCGGCGAGGGGAACGGCAAAATGCGCGAACAGCATCTCGGGTACGTTCGGCGCCAGGTATGCGACGCGGTCACCGGGCTGAATGCGTTCACGCAGGACGCGGGCCAGAGCCGCGACCTCGTCACCGAACTCTCGGTACGAGTAGGTCCGGTCGCCGTGAACGACGGCGGTGCGCTCGGGGAACACCGCGGCGCTGCGCTCGAGAAAACGCAGCGGACTGAGCGGGGTGTTGTTGGCTGCAACAGCTGTCGGGACAGACACGGTTCCTCCGAAGGCGACGTGGCACGGTTGGTATCACGATAAGTGTGATCGGCACTACAAATGGCCTGGATGCACGCTATTGCCCAGCCAAAGGTGCCGCTACCCTCTGAATTGGGTACGTGGAGGTGAGAGTGAGCAGGGTACTGAGACCGAGCGACGACGACGCGTTGCGCGCCGAACTGCGTCGGCTGCACCCCAAAACCGAGTTGCCGGTTCTGTTCGGCGGCTGCGTCAGCGACCGGTCGCTGACCATCACCGGTCACGTCGGCACGCGCAGCAACATCCTGCGAAACCTGCGGATCGACGCCGAATGCGGACTCGGCGGTCGGGCGATCGCAGAACAACGACCGGGCGCGGTCCAGGACTACGCGAACTCGTCGCACATCACTCACGACTACGACTATGAAGTGGGTACCGAAGCGATTGAATCCTTGATGGCAGTCCCCATCGTCGTACGCGGGGTTACTCGCGGAGCGATCTACGGAGGACTGCGTGCCAACCTGCCGATCGGCGACGTGATCGCAGAGACGATGATGCGATCGTCGTACGCGTTGGCCCGCGAATTCGAGATTCGCGACGAAGTGGATCGTCGGGTGGCGATGCTCGATACCGCTGCGGTGGAACATGGTTCGAACCGCGATGCCCAGATATCCGAAGGGTTGACCGAGAGCGTCCTGGCGCTCGGCGAGATCGCGGCGAACCTCGAGGACATGGCTCTCAGCGCGCAGGTCCTCGCGGTCGAGGCAAAGTTGCGGTCGTTGGTGTCGCCGAAACCATCCGCGAACACTCCAGTCGCGAACACCGTTGTCCTGTCGCCACGCGAGCGGGAGGTGATGGGGTACGTCGCTCTCGGACTGCGCAATGCCGAGATCGCCGAGAGGTTGTCCCTGAGCGTCGAAACGATCAAGACGTACATGAGGAATCTGATGGGAAAACTCGACGTCCGCAGTCGTCACGAAGCGGTCGTGGAAGCGCGGCGGCAGGGTTTGATTCTGTGAGGGCTTGATTCTCTGATCGGTCCCGCCAAGCGGAATTTCGGAACTCCGTCGCCGCTCCGGTTGATATGACGGACCTCACTATCGGCAGAGTTCGACACGAGTGATGAGGGCATCGATGCAGGATTTGTTCGACAACAACGACATGACCGGCCTGGCCGAAGCGATCAAGAGCGGCGACGTCTCCGCCAAGGAAGTCCTCGAGTTCAGTCTGGACAGGCTCGACGAGCGCAACCCGGCAGTCAACGCGGTGATCAGTGAGCGTCGAGAGGAAGCGCGCAACGAGGTATCAGGCGGCCTGCCGGATGGCCCACTGCACGGCGTCCCGTTCGTGATCAAAGACCTCGGCATGGATGTGGCAGGATTGCCGAGCACCAATGGATCTCGATTGTTCGCCGACGCTGTGGCAGAAAATGATTCGACGCTCGTCGAGCGCTACCGCCAGGCTGGTCTGGTTGTCATCGGCAAGACGAACACCCCGGAGTTCGGCAAGAACGCGAGTACCGAACCTGCGCTGTTCGGACCCACCCGTAACCCTTACGCCCTTGATCGTTCGCCCGGCGGATCTTCGGGTGGCACGGCTGTAGCTGTTGCCGTCGGGATCGTGCCAGGCGGGCATGCCAGCGACGGTGGTGGATCGATCCGTATTCCCGCATCGGCCTGCGGCCTGGTAGGCCTCAAGCCGAGCCGAGGACGTACTCCGACGGCACCGGCGCGCACGCTCTTCTCGTCGCCGATGAGTGTTCATCACGCGCTCACCCGAAGTGTCCGCGACACTGCGCTGCTTCTCGATCTGTCCGCCGGGCCGACAGTGGGCGATCCTTACGTGATCCTGGCGCCGAAGCGGCCGTACATCGAGGAAGTGGGTGCCGATCCCGGACGGTTGCGGATCGGTCTGAGTAACGCTCTTCCTGACGGCACACCGGTGGACCCGGAGTGCTCGGCCGTCGCGACCGGTGTTGCCGGCCTGCTCGAAGAACTCGGTCACGATGTCACCGAGAGTGCCCCGAACTTTCCGCTCGATGCGCTCACTGCCGGGCTGTCGGTGTTGATGGGCATTCCGATGACGATCGAGGTCGACGAACGACTCGACGCCCTGAACCGCGCGATCCGCGACGACGACCTCGAGCCGATGGCGCGGATGATCTACGACCGCGCGAAGTCCGAAAGTGCGACGAACGTCGTCAAGGCGTTGCAGGAACTCGAGCGGGCCGCCCAGGTGATCGGTGCGTTCTTTGTCGATCACGACCTGTTGCTGACTCCGACGATGGCTCGGCCGGCAGCTCCGCTCGGTCTGCTCGATACGGCGAATCCTATGTCGATCTGGGAGCATTCGGCCGGGTACAGCGGCTTGACCAGTCCGTTCAACAGTTCAGGTCAGCCGGCGATTTCCTTGCCGATGGGTCATGACTCGGCCGGCGTTCCGATCGGCGTGCAGTTGGTCGGCGCGTTCGGCCGTGAAGATCTGCTGATTCAGGTTGCGTCGCAGCTCGAAACAGCCCGTCCGTGGTCCATTGCGCCGGTGTGGCCGCCGGTCCCGGCGTAGCGCGCGGTCGTCCGAGCCGGGGAGGACGTCAGGCGATGATGCGAATCGGCCACTGGCCGTTCACATCTGCCACGTCCCTCCCTTGGCTGAGAAGGTACTCGGCGAAATCGCGTTGCCGCTCGGCGTGCCAATCGGCTTGATCGACCATGAGATCGAGCCCCAGGATGTCGGGGAACCGCACGGCCAACTCGCGGGCCAACGCTGCCGCAGCTTTGGCATCGGCCTCGGCTTCGTGCGCCGACTCCAATGAAATTCCGTAGTGCTCGCACACGGCCGCAAGCGTTCGCTTGCCCTTGCGGAACGTATCCATCGCCCGATCGATCACGTACGGATCGATCACCAACCCCGGAACGAATGCAGGCTTGCCGATGCGCAGACCCTCGGCATGCATGACCGTCAGATCATAGGAGGCATTGAACGCCACGACGGCGTGATCGCGCGCCCAGGAATTGTGCAGAGCCTCGCGAATCTCTTCGTAGCCCTCGGAATAATCCTGGCCGTGTTGCGCCGCGAACTCGGTGCTGATGCCGTGAACAGCCGAGGCGCCGGCGGGGATGTCGACGCCGGGATCGAGTAGCCACGTGCGTGTTTCGACACTCGAACCGTCGATCACCGCGACGCAGGCACTGACGATACGAGCGGTCGACGGATCCCGCCCCGTGGTCTCGAGGTCGAACGCGCAGATCGGGCGATCGGACCAGCTACTCATCGGGGGCCTTTCGGTGCAGAACGTCATGTCCGAATCACTATGCACCCCCCTACCGACACAAACGACGAACAGCCACCTCCGGGGTGAAGGTGGAGGTGGCTGCTGCGTAACTGTGTGACGGACCTACAGAATCTCGGTTCCGACCGTGAAGCGATCCATGACGTCTTCGCGCGGAGTCACACCGAAGCCCGGTCCCTGCGGCACGGCGATGTGGCCGTCCTCGATGACAAAAGGTTCGGTGATGTCTTCCTTGTAGAAGCGATCGGACGCCGAGATGTCGCCGGGCAGCGTGAATCCGTCCAGCGCCGCGAGGGCTGCGTTGGCGGCGCGGCCGATTCCGGTCTCGAGCATTCCGCCGCACCACACCGCAATACCGTGTGCCGAGGCGAGATCGTGGATGCGCTTGGCTTCCAGATATCCACCGACACGGCTCGGCTTGATGTTGATGACCGAAGCGGCACCGAGCGTGATGGCATCCGCCGCATCCTTGGCCGACTCGACCGACTCGTCGAGGCAGATCGGAGTCGAAAGGGACTGGGCGAGCTTGGCGTGCTGCACCAAATCGTCCTCGGCCAGCGGCTGTTCGATGAGGAGCAGTGCGAATTCGTCCAGGCGACGGAGCAACTGCGCGTCGACGAGGGTGTACGCGGCGTTCGCGTCGACCTGCAGAGGAACGTCGTAGCCGAACTCCTTGCGCACCGCAGCCACGGGAGCGATGTCCCAGCCCGGCTTGATCTTCAGCTTGATTCGCACGTAACCCTGCGACAGATAGTTGCCGACGGTCTCGAGCAGTTGAGGGATGCTGTCCTGGATGCCGACGGACACTCCCGAGGGAACTCGCGTGCGAGTGGCACCGAGGTACCGAGCGAAAGACTGTCCGCGAGCGCGCAATTCAGCATCGAGAATTGCCATTTCGATAGCCGACTTCGACATCTGGTGACCCACGATGTGGTGAAGTACGCTGCCGACCGTCTCGGCGGTGAGCGGTTGATCCGACTGCGACTTACGTAGCGTCGGAACAAGATACTCGCGAAGCATCGCCCGCGCACCAGCGGTGTATTCGGAGTTGTAGTACGGATCGCTGAGCGAGCCGCACTCGCCCCAGCCGACGGTCTCCACCGGACCGTTGGGGCCGTCGGTGGTGCCGCTCACTTTCAGGACGAGGGTGTTGCGCTCGAGCTGGGTGCTGAATGACGTGGTGAAGGGGGAGACGAGAGGGATGCGCAGTTCGCGCAATTCGACGGACTCAATGTGCATGGACTTGCTCTTCTCCGGTTGTCTCGCAGATTTTCGTGAACATGTAATAGCCGCTGGGGTCGAAGCCGGTCGATTGCCATTCCTTCGAGGCGATCAGTGGTTCGAGGTACTCGCGAAGCGCGTGTCGCCAGGCAAAGGCAGAGGCGCGGTCGACTGTTCTCAGATGCTCGATGTCTCTGGGTATTCCGACTGCGATATCGACGCAGTCGGGTGGGATCGGGAGCATTCGAGGCGTACCGTCTTCGGTGGGTTGAAGCACCTTGAATGTATCATTCACGGCCACAGTAGAACTCGGAGATCCACCGACGTCGAGGTCCCAACTGACGAGCATACGATCGCTGGCGTCGCCTGCATTGATTCCGTCTGCCATCGACCCGTAGAAATCCGGGTTGTATTCGGCCGGTTCGGCTCCGAGACGCTGAATGTTGAAATAGGCATTTCGTGCGACCAGTGGATCGAAGGTCCACCGGATCGTCTTGACGCCGCGCTCGATGCACCAGTCTCGCTGATGATGCTTGAGGGCGCGGCCGATTCCCTTGCCTGCGTGTCCCGGTAGTACTCCGGCGATGTGTGAGTGCAGAACCTCGCCGAGAGGCTCGACGAAGAATCCGACGCAACCACCGATCATTTCGCCTTCGGAAAAGGCTCCCACCACGTAGTGACCACCGTGGTGAAGCGCAACCAACATCGCAGTGCCGAAATGAGCCGGTCCGGGACTGGTAGCCCAGATCTCGTCGAAAACGGCGGATAGATCGGCTATTTCGCGGGTATCGACCAGTTCTCGAAACTCAACCGCTTTGCTTTTCGACACGAGGGCCCCCTTCAGACGTGATCGAACGAATAAGGCCCGCAACCAACGCCGTCCTCGGAGCGATTGCGGACACGAGCGCATGCTCGGTCTCGGCGTGTGCACCGCCGCCGACGCCACCGAGGCCGTCGAGCGTGGGGATACCGATACCGGCAGTGAAGTTTCCGTCCGAGGCTCCGCCTACGGCGAGGCCGACGGGCGGAGTCAGATCATGCTCGAGCGCAACGCGTTCCGCCAACGCCAGCAACGGTGCGGACATCGTCCCTTCGAGAGGTGGACGGTTGACACCACCCGAGACCGTGACTACGGCTTCGGGGTGGATTGCCTGCAGGGCTCGGATATTCGCATCGACGCGCTCCTGCTCGGCGGCGCTGGTTGCGCGCACGTCCACGTCGACGAAGGCTTCTGCCGGAACGGTGTTGGTTGTGGTTCCGGCTGAAATGACAGTCGGGGTGACGGTGGTTGCCTGTGCCGGCGAGGACAAGTCGTTGATCGCGATCACGAGACGAGCCAGTTCTACTGCAGCGTTGATGCCTTTTTCCGGCTCCAGCCCGGCGTGGGCGGCGCGACCGGCAACATGGATCCGATACAGCGACACTCCCTTGCGGACAGTCTTCAGTTCGCCACCGTCACCGCCGGCCTCGAGAACCAGTACCGCGCCTGCCGCAAGTTCCTCGATGAGGGACCGCGACGTGGGTGAACCGATTTCTTCGTCACCGGTCACGAGGAGTGTGATTCCGTCGAGTGCATCGTCGCCGTGCAGCTCCCGGACGATAGCGAGGGCGTGGATTGCCTGAACGACACCAAGTTTCATGTCGAGTCCGCCCGGACCTCGGAGCGCTCCGTCGGTGACGGCTGCGGGCAGGCGTGTCAGGGTGCCGATCGGCCACACGGTGTCATGATGACCGAGCAGCATCAGCCGCGTCGGTGAGCTGCCGAAACGGGTCACCAGATGGGTACGGCCTTCCGTCACTATCGACTCCGGTGTCACGCCGAGTCGTTCGTGGACAAGGTCTGACGTCCACTTCGCGCTGCGGGCAACAGCTTCGAGATCGTGTGACGGCGACTCGACTTCGATGAGCGCGATGGCGTCCTCGAGGATCTGAGGAAGTTGGCGCTCGGCCAGATCGCGGAGAATGGTCATCGGTTGTTCACTCGCGGATACGCGCGGCTTCCGACGTGTAGCAATTGTGTACTCCCGTTGTCGGAGAACGTGATCCGGATCCAACCCGCTGATTGAGGGAGTCGGGTCCCGAACACTCCAGGGTGAACTTCGATCAGGCTGAGAGAGACGGACTCTGCGCTTTCGGCGGTGACCGAAGGGTCGATGTGATCGGTGCGGCGGGCGGTCAGGGAACCGCCGGTCCTTTCCAAGACGAAATCGGCTGCGGCATCGCGGTACAGGCCGCACAGCGCATCGAGTTCTTCAGGTGAGGACGTGACGCGGGTGTGGGGGTCACCAGGCGAGAATGCCGGTGTCACACTGACGCCGCCTATGGAACCGATTACTTCAGCCAGAAGATCGCCGGAGAGAGCGTCCATTGCTCCACCGTTGGCCATCAGGACCACGGCTAGACCGCACGACGGCACCACTCGCAAGAACGACTGCTGGCCGAGAGTTCCGCCATTGTGGCCATGAGCCAGTACACCGCCCCAATTGTGCAGCAGCCACGTGGTTCCCATGATGTCCGCTGACGACACGTCACCGATCTGGCGGCGCTCCTCGAGCATCGCCAGATGAGTGGAACGCCGAAGGAGAACCGGGTCCTCGCGCATCGAGTCCTGAGCGAACAGGAGTAGATCTTCGGCCGTGCTGTTGATGAGGCCGGCGGGGCCCATCGAGCGGGGGATGAGGAACTGTGGTGTCTGCTCGAGATTGTCGGCGCCGCCGACGTGCCCGACTGCGGCACCGGCGACGTGCCCGACTGCAGCGCGGTGCAGTGCCGTCTCCTCAGGCAGGGTCGTGGTTTTGGTCAGGCCGAGCGGTTCGATGATCCGCTCGCGCAGAACCGCGTCCCAACTCTTACCTCGGAGAACCTCGATGATTCGTCCGGCGATCACGAAGCCGGTGTTGCAGTACGACCAATCGGTGCCGGGGGCGAAGAGCTGCACCGTTGATTTCAGTGATGCGACGTATCGCTCGACGCAGTCGTCGCCGCGCCCGCCGTCGATGAAAACGTCACCGTCGATGCCACTGGTGTGAGTCAACAGGTGGCGAGTCGTGACCGTTTCGGTGGCTACCGCGTCGGCAACTGCGAAGTCCGGCAAGATGTTCCGGACAGGTGAGTCGAGATCCAGCAATCCTTCTTCGACGAGCTGCATGATCAGGGTGGCCGTCCAGACCTTGCTGATCGAACCCATCTGGAACAGCGTGTCGGGCGTAGCCGCGACGCCGGTGCGGGTACTGACGACACCGGACGTGATCACGGTGCGGTCGAATCCGCTGCGGGTTGTGGTCAGAATTCCCAGCGAGGCGCCGGGCACCCCGTACTTCGCACTCAGGGTGTCGAGTCGGTACTGCCAGTAGTCGGGATCGACCGTGGTCAGTGCGGGCTTGGGGGAGAGGTGCCGTTCGATCCAGTCGACGAGACGAGTGCTGTACTCCAGTCGGTGGGACGGCCGACCCGTCAACACGAAGGCATGTGACGCGTCCGGGAAAACCACCAACTCGGTCGGGGTGCCGGCCAAACGCAGTCCACCGAACCACTGTTCGGCCTGGTTGACCGGGCAACGGACGTCGCTGCCGCCATGAAGGATCAGCGTCGGTGTCGTCACCTGGGAGACTCGCCCCAGCGGCGAAAGTTCCCGTACCCGAGATGACTGCGGGTCGAATTCGACCGTCTGCAGCAAGATGCCCTCGTCCGAGGGGCCGGCTGTGTTCGCGATGTCGCAAACGAGACCACCGGCGACTGCGACGGCAAACCGATCGGTGACGGACGTCAGGGCGCACGTCATGAATCCGCCGTAGCTGTAGCCCGTGAGTACCAGTTGCTTCGGATCGGCCATCCCCTCGGCGACAAGGGTTTCGACCGGTTCGAGCAGGTCGGCACGATCCGCCTCACCCCAGCCGTCCCGCACACCGTCGAAGAAGTCGTTTCCGTAGCCGTCACTTCCGCGCGGATTGATCATCAAGACCGTGAATCCCAGCGCGACCAGTTCCGCGTGGTATGCGTGCATCACGGTGGGCGTTCCGGTCCAGGCATTGTGTGGTCCGCCGTGGACGTCCAGAACCAGCGGACCGGCGCCCGTGACGTTCGGGTCGCGCAGGATCCAACCCTGAACACGGGTGCCGTCGCTGATGTCGAACCAACGCTCGGAGGCGACTGGAAACGCGACGGAAGTTGTCAGTTCCGTGTTCAATTCGGTGACCGTTTCGACTGCACGAGTCTCGAGGTCGATGACGGCGACCTCGCCGAAGGATGTCGCCGTTGCCAGCGCGACGACGGCTCGCCCGGACGTCAGGGCAAGGCCTGAGACCACTGTCTGCTCGCCGGTGAGAAGTGGTGAGACGGAGCCTGATCCGAAATCGACCTTGTGCAGTTCGGTGGAGCCGTGGTTGCGGATGCAGAAGACGATGTCGCCGTCGGCGGTGAAACTCGGTGCGCCACCGGGATAACCGGTCCCGCCCGGCATGACGTTTCGGTCGAGTCCGGACGTCAGGCTGCGGTCTTCCACTCGCTGGTCGCGGTGCAGGACAAGAAGTTCGTTGTTGTGAATGATCGGTGTGTGCCAACCGACGGCTACGACCGCGTCGCCGGCAGGTGTCCATGCAAGTGGTCCTGCGATGCCGCGTGCGTGCCCCAACATCCGCGGAGCGGAGGCGAGATCAGTCAGCGATACGGTCCAGGCGGAACTCGCCCGCGTCAGATCGGCGTCGCCGTCCATCGCCGCGGTGAAAGCAAGTTCGGTGCCGTCGGGACTGTACGCGGGATACGAAGCGTCCCAATCGCCGTCCGTCAGCTGCCGTAGCGAGCCGGCGACCAGGTCGAACTCGAACAGGTGCGCCCGAACGCTGCCCCGGACACCGGATCCGTCGACCTTGTAGTTGAGGCGCTTCGCCACCAAGAGGCATGACGATCCGGCGGCAGTGCGGTCGACGGGGGCGCTGAAGGCGATCCGAGCGCCGTCGGGAGAGAACACCGGTGCCCCCGCGCCGAGCGGGAGCTGCGCCGTGGTGGTCAGCTGTGTTGCCGGGCCCCCGGTGGCGTCGACCTTCCACAGTTGTGGTGTGCCCGAGGAATCCGGCCGAACGAAGACCAACAGCGTCGAAACGGGATGCCAAGCCGGCGAGGTGTCGGCAGGTCCCGCGGTGAGCTGTAGTTGCGGGGAAGCCAACCAGATCGAGTGCTCGTTGGTATCCGCAGCCGGATTCGATTCGGTACGTACGTATGCAATGCGTCCCGACGCCGATACGGCGATGCTGGTCGGTGTAACCACGGACGCGTAATCCTGGATTCTCGCCGAACGACGTTCTTCGGCACGGGCTACGGCAGCGGGGGAGTCGAGAGTGGTCGGCGTTGTCATTGGAACATCGGCTCCCCGAATGTCGGGATCGCGGACAACAGCTTTGCCGTGTACGGCTCCTTCGGCGAATCGATCACGTCGAGAACCGGCCCGTGCTCGACGATCTCGCCGCCGAGCATGACTGCGACGTGGTCACAGACGTAGCGGATCACCGCCAGGTTGTGACTGACGAACAGAACCGTCAGACCAAGCTGCTTCTGCAGATCCACCAACAGATTCAGAACCGCGCCCTGCACGGACACGTCCAGAGCGGAGGTGATTTCGTCGGCAAGCAGAACTGCCGGTGCGGCTGCCAAAGCCCGCGCGAGGGCAACGCGTTGGCGCTGACCACCCGACAACGACGATGGGTATTCGTGCGCCTTCTCCACCGGCAGTTGGACGGTGGTGAGGAGTCGAGCGACCTCGGCAGCGCGGTCGCCGCGGCTGCGCCGAGCTTTGTCACGACGCTCGGTGGACCGCAGCGCCTCGGCGAGTGACTGGCCGATGGTCATTCGCGGGTCGAGGCACGAGTACGGATCTTGGAAGACCATCTGGATCCGGTGGCGCAGACGAGCCGTCGCGCCGCGGGCGTGAGCGACGTCCACACCGTCGAGAAGGATCTGGCCGGAACTGGGCTCGGCCAGGCCGACAGTTGCTCGCGCCAGTGTCGACTTTCCGGAACCCGATTCACCGACGAGACCGACCACCGATCCGGAGGGGATGTCGAGATTGATGTTCTTGACGGCGTGGAATTTTTTCGAACCGCTACCGAGGTGGACGTTGACGTCACGGAATTCGAGTCTGCTCATCGGATCTCCTCTGCAACAGCCAACAGTTCTTCCAACTCGATGTCGGCGGTGCTCTCCTCGGCGTCGAGGCTCTCCACCTGCCAGGCTTCGTCGACGGTGGCAAGCGGCTTGTCGCGATCGGTGCTCATGGTGGGGACCGCGGCGATCAGCGCGCGGGTGTACGGATGCTTTGCACGGCCGGCAATCAGATCGTCTACTGCGATGTCTTCGACGATTTCGCCGGCAAACATGACCAGGACACGGGTGCACATGCCGGTGATGACGGCCATGTCGTGCGAGATGAGAAGGATTGCGGCGCCGGTTTCTTCGCGAACCTCGTGGAGCAGCCCGAGGACCTCACGCTGAACGGTCACGTCGAGCGCAGTGGTGGGTTCGTCCGCGATGATCAGAGCGGGCTTACCCATCAGACCCATGGCGATCATCGCGCGCTGACGCATACCGCCGGAGAACTCGTGGGGGTACTGCTTCGCACGCCTGGGCGCGTCGGGGATCTTGACGGCGTTCAGTCGCTCGACTGCCGCCTTCTTCGCGTCGGCCTTGCTCATACCTTCGTGGAGCCAACCGATCTCGGCGACCTGGTATCCGACCTTGAGAGACGGATTCATGGACGACATCGGATCCTGGAACACCATCGCCATACGTGTGCCGAGTTGGCGGGCAACCTTGCGCGAAGCCGCGTCGTCCGGCCGCTTGCCGTCCTTCATCAGCACGGTGCCGTCGAACTCGATGAGCCCGGCGTCGACCACGGTGGGGTGGTCGGTCAGCTGCGCGATTGCCATGCAACTCAGTGACTTTCCGGACCCGGATTCACCGACGATGCCCACGGTTTCGCCGCGGTGAACTGTAAAACTGATGTTGTCGACGGGGCGACGCCAGTCGTCACCCGCGGGGACTGCGACGGACATGTTGCGGACGGTCAGTACCGCGTCTTCGTCGGTGGGCGCCGAATCGGCCTGGGCAGTTTTCCGGTTGATCGGCTTCCACTTCGGCAGGCGACTGCTGATCGGGCTGCGAACTCCCGCGCCGCGAGCAATGGCCTCGCCGAGCAGCGTGAAGGTCAAGCCGGCGAGCACGACGGCGATGCCGGGGGCGAGTGCGGTGGCCGGGTTGACGAAGATCTTCGACAGACCTTCGTTGAGCATCCGGCCCCAGTCGAATGCAGGCGGCTGAATGCCCAAGCCGAGGAACGAGAGTCCGGCGAAGACCACGAGGCCGCTGCCGACAGCGATGCTGGCATTGACGATGAGTGGTTCACGGATATTGGGGAGAATGTGGCGGAACAGCAGCCCCGGCTTGGTAACCCCGAGGATGCGTGCTGCGTCGATGAAGTCGCGTCCGTTGACCGACGAAGCCAGTGCGTACGTCAACCTCGCGAACGGCGAGGCCAGGGCGAGACCGATGGCGATCACCGCGCTGCCAGCACCCTGTCCGAGAACGACCAACAGGAAGATCGCGAGGAGCAGTCCGGGGAATGCGATGGCGAAGTTGAGGAATGCCACGACCATTCGTCCGACCCAGCGGGGAGCGAGCGTCGGGAGCGTACCGAGTATCAGGCCAATTGTGACACCGAGTGCGACGGCTCCGAGAGCCATGAGCACCGACAGTCTCGCGGCGGTCATCGTGCGGGCGAAGACGTCACGCCCGCCGGCGTCGGTGCCGAAGATGTGCTCGGAACTCGGTCCCTGAGAGAGTGCCTTCGGGTTGGCTGCGACAGCGGCGTCACCCCAGATCATCGGTCCGAAGATGACGAGGGCGATCAGAGCGGTCAGGAAGGTGAGGGCCAGGATTCCCAATGGGGTGCGGAACGTTCCGACGATCCAGTGTCGTCGCGGGGGCGTCTTGGGGGCGGCAGTGGGGGCCGTAGGTGAGGTGCTCAACTCAGTTCTCCCGAATTGTGGATCGTGGGTCGATGAGAGCGAGCACCACGTCGACGATGAAATTGATGAGAAGGACGATGGCGCCGTAGATCACGACCAGTGTCTGGGCGAGCGGGTAGTCCTTCTCGGTGATGGACTTGACCAGCGCCATGCCCATGCCGGGCCAGGCGAAGATGCTCTCGATGAGCACGGTGCCGGCAATCAGACCACCCAGGAGGAGTCCGGCGAGCGTCAGCGTCGACGTCATGAGGTTGGGCATTGCATGACGGAAGTAGATTCGTGCCACGGGCATTCGCTTGGCGCGCGCCGTACGGATGTAGTCCATGTCCAACACGCCGAGCGCCTCTGCACGGACGATGCGCGACATCGAGGCGATGGCACCGATCGACATGGCCGCGACCGGGAGGATGTAGCTTTCCGGTCCACCTCGGCCGGCGACGGGCAGAACAGGGAACGTGACGGCAAAGAGGTAGACCAGCGCCGTACCGAACATGAACTCGGGGATCACGGCGATGGTGCCCGACGTTGCGGTGTAACCGATCTCGACTCCGCGTCGTCGACCGTTGCGGGTCAGTGCAGCGAAGATGAGGCCGATCGGAATGCCCACTAGCAGCACCGTGACGACTGTGAGTACAGCCAGTTCGAGTGTTGCCGGTAGGCGGGACGCGATCACCTCGAAGACCGGAGTCCTCAAGGTGATCGAGTCACCGGGATTCCCGCTCAGCAACCCGCCGACGAATCGGAAGTACTGCTGCCACAAGGGAAGGTCGTAACCGAGCTGAGACCTCGTTGTCTCGACCAGTTCGACCGGTGCGTTCATTCCCAGTGCCAACCGAACCGGGTCTCCCGGAATCAGTTGGAGCATCAGGAACGCCGCAGTCACCAGCGCCCAGAGTGAAATCACGAAGGTGCCGAAACGACGCAGAAGATATGCGGGCCAGCTGTCGGACTCGAGCCACTTTGCTCGAGCCTGAGGCGCCGCTTCTGGTTTCGCGGCTTCAATAGTTTGACTCATGGGCTGTCTTTCCGGAGGGCGGGATGCTGGGGCGGGAAGATATTTCAGAGTGGGCGGACGGCCTACTGGTAGAGACGCAGCGCAGAACCGTTGAGCGACTTGCCGAATGAGAGTCCGGCCTTGTTGAAGTACACGTTCATGACGGAGTCTGCGAAGGGCACGGCCGCGATCGTCTTGGTGAGCTCCGACTCGGCGTCGGCCCAGGCGTCACAAGCGTCGCTACCGGTCAGACCGGAAGCCTTGGTGGCTGCTGCTTCGTAGGCGGGGTTGCTGACCGATCCGAAGTTCTTGCCTGCTGCGGGAACCGGCCCGGCAAAGTACGCAGTGAAGGTGCTGGGCAGCGAGGAGTTGACCTGGACCCAGGCGATGTCCCAGGCAGAGTTGTCCTTGCCGCTCAGAATGACGTCGATGATCTTGTTCGAGTCGCCCCCGGTCACCTCGACGTTTGCGCCGAGTTCGGACCACGCCGACTGAGCAAGTTCGGCCGCCGCGTTGCGCGGATCGTCGGTGCCGTCGTACACGAGGCGGAGATTGAGCGGCTTGCCATCCTTGCTTCGCTTGCCGTCAGCGCCGGCGGTCCAACCAGCGCCGTCCAGTGTTGCCTTGGCGGCAGTGAGGTCGAAGTCCGGAATGTTGCCTGCGACAGAGTCGTAAACGCAGGCGCGCGGTTCGACGGCGACGAGGCTGGTTGCCCGGACCCCGTGTCCGGCGGTGATGACCTGAGTGAGGTCGTCGAGATCGACCGCTTGGATCAGGGCCTTGCGCACTGCGGGATCGCTGGTGGGATTACTCGCGATCTGGTTGAACTACATCTGGCCTGCCGGCAGAGGCCGACCGACGGAGTCCAGATTGGCTGCCGCGACGCGGTCCTTGTCCGGACCGGCGATCGGAGCTGCGTTGAGTTCACCCGAGAGCAGCTGATTTGTGGCGGTGCTCACGTTCGGCGACATGGCGGCGACGACCGTCTTGGGGACGCCCGGGGTGTCGGAGGTCGTGCCGTCGGGGCCCCAGTTGTAGCCCTCGCGACGCTGGAACGTGTAGTGGTCGTTGGCGGCAACTTCGGTGACTTCGAACATGCCGGTGCCGAGCGACTTCTTGTTCGACGCTGTCGGATCTTTCAATCCGGCCTCGCACAGGATCGGCAGGCGACCGACGTTGAGAAGAAGGAACGGGCTCGGCGCCGGAGTGGTCACCGTGACAGTGCGCGTTGCAGGATCGGCAGTCGCAGTGGCGCCGGTCGGCACGGAGGACCCGCGCAACTGTGAACCGTTGTCCGGGTTGGCCACGAAGTTGATGTTGTCCGCGACGGTCTGCGGTGTCAGCGTCGATCCGTCGGTACAGGTCACCCCGTCACGGATGGTGAAGGACGCCGAGGTCGGGGTCTCCTCCCACTTCTCCGCCAACCACGGTCCGACTTCACTGGTATCGGGATCCTGGTAGATCAGGTAGTCGTACGCCAAACGCGACAACTCGGCGGTCGCCGAGGCGGCCGACATGATCGGGTTGAGAGCACCCGGATCGGCCTGCAGGGCGAAACGGAAGGTCCCGTCGGTGGCCGGTTCACCGCCACTGGCGCCCGAGGACGTGCCTCCCGAGCCACAAGCAGACAACACAAGCGTGAGCCCTGCGGCTGCCGCAAGTGTTGGATAGAAGCGGTGTTTCATGGTGCCTCCGTGATGGAGCAGGGGCCCGAGCGAAAAACGTGAGGGCGCGGTTGAGTGTTGACTGCTAAATCTTGGCGCATGACGTGACGCGCATCTCTGTCGATCCTCACGAAAATCGGGTCGATTTTCGTCCGCTCCCACGAAAACCGTCAGGATCAGTGAATACCTGTCCGTATACCGACAGCGACCGGCGAAACACGACGATTTCCCCGGTCGCTACCGGCGGTCTACTGGTACAGGCGCAGGGCCGAACCGGTGAAATTACGGCCGAATGCGAGACCCGCATTGTTGAAGTAGAGAGTCGTGATCTTGTCGGCAAAAGGTACCGCGGAGTTTGCTTTGATGATCTCTGATTCGGCGTCTGCCCAAGCGGCACAAGCATCCTCGCCGGTCAGTCCCGAAGCCTTGGCGACGGCTGCGTCGTAGGCCGGGTTGGAGATCGACGAGAAATTGAGTCCCGCAGCTGGCACCGGACCGGAGAGGAAGGGTACGAGCATGCTGGGCAGCGCGACGTTGATCGGCTCCCACGCAACATCCCACGCGGTGTTGTCCTTGCCGCTGAGTGCTACATCGAGGATCTTGTTCGAGTCTCCGCTGGTGAGTTCGACAGTTGCGCCCAGATTGTTCCAAGCGTTGAGTGCGACGTCGGCGGCAGCATCGGTCGAGTCACCGAACGTTTCGTAGACCATCCGAAGTCGGAGCGGTGTGCCGTCCTTGCTGCGCTTACCGTCGGCACCGATTTTCCAGCCCGCTGATTCGAGAGTTTCTGCGGCTGCGCTGGGATCGAAGGCCGGCAGGTTTCCGGCGACAGAGTCGTAGATGCAGGCCCTCGGTTCGATGGACACCATCGTGGTAGACCGGGTTCCGCGGCCGGCGGTGAAGATCTCGGCGAGGTCGTCGAGATTGAGCGCCTGGACAAGGGCTTTGCGCACGGCCGGATCGCTGGTCGGATTACCCGGGCTGTGATTGAAGAACATCTCGCCTGCCGGAGCCGGCTGCTTGACCGTGTTCAGGTTCGCGGCATTCAATCGGTCCTGATCGGCGCCGGAGACGGCGGCGGCATTCAGATCACCGGACAACAGCTGATTCGCAGACGTACTCGTATTGGTCACGATGGACGCGACGACATTCTTGGGCACTCCGGCAGTGTCGGAGGTGGTGTCGTCAGGTCCCCAGTTGTATCCGTCGCGCCGAACGTAGGAGTAATGATCGTTGGCGACTGCCTCGGTCATCTGGAACATGCCCGATCCGAAGGTCGTCTTGTTTGCCGCCGTCGGATCCTTCAACCCTGCCTCGCACATGATCGGAATCCGCGCCAGATTGAGGAGCAGGAAGGGCGAGGGCTCCGGAGTCGTAACAGTCACTGTCCGTGTTGCCAGGTCGGCGTTGGCAGTTGCAGTTGCCGGTGCGTACACCCCGCGGAGAGCGGATTTGTTTGCGGCGTTCGTGATGAAGTTGACGGTGTCTGCGACAGTCTGAGCAGTCAGGGCGGATCCGTCGGTACAGGTGACGCCGTCGCGAATGGTGAACGACGCGGAAGTAGTTGTCTCTTCCCATTTTTCGGCGAGCCACGGCTTGGTGACGCCGGTATCGGGATCTGGGTTGAGCAGATAGTCGTAGCTCAGACGTGCCAGTGCGTGTGCCGGTGAAGCGGCAGTCATCAGCGGATTCAGAGCGCCGGGGTCGGCCACGAGTGCAAACTTGAAGGTGCCGTCGGTGAGCGGCTCACCCCCACCCGAACCTGATGATCCACCCGACGAGCATGCGGTCAGGGCAAGGACAGTGCCGGTTGCCGCGGCCAGTAGTGCGTAGGACCGTTGTTTCATGGTGCCTCCGGAAGGTGTGGTCCCGCCCGAGTGACGCGAGGTCTGTCGGGTCAGGAGCAAAAGACGATTGCTTGAATCTTCACCCAACAAAAGAACGAGAACATCGTCCGGATTTACGAATGTTTCGTGAGACTTGGTAGATCGCTACAACATTGTCGGATGGAAGAGACGAAGCTGGAGCATCAGGCTGAATCGAGTTTCCGGATCATCGAGATCGATGCCGGCAATCCCGGCAAGCTTCTTGAGGCGGTACCGGAACGTGTTGACGTGGATGTGAACCAAGGACGCAGCAGCCGGAATGTCGCCGAACGTGTCGAGCCAGGCGCGGAGCGTGTCGACAAGGTTGATGTCGTGACTGCGGTCGTACTCACGCAGTACCGCGAGCGGACCCGATGCGGTCTCGTTCTCGTCCGCCAGGGCGTCGGAGAGGCGCAGAAGTAGGGAATTGATCTGCACGTCGTCGGCGCGCGCGACGGTCCGGCCCGAGGAATTCCACGTCGACCTCAGAACGCGAAGCGCTCGGTCGGCTTCGTCGCGTGACTTCTCCAGCGTCATCACGTCGGCCACTGTCGCACCGATTCCGATGACCACCGACTTTTCCGAACGGGAACGGTCTGCAAACTCCGACGCGATCCGACGCACGTAGTCGTCGTCGGTCTGGTGCCGGGTGTGTGGGATGACGGCGTAGACGGTGCCGCCGATCGCTGCCGCCACCGACAGCGGAAATACTTGGTCGAGATAGGTATTGAGTGTCAGGGCCAGTTGATCGACGTCGGCTTCGGCCTCCAACGATGCACCGGCGCCGCTACGGAAGCCGGCCGCAAGCACGTTTGCTTTCGAACGGCCGTAGCCCAGTCGCTCGGCCGCTTCCTTCGCTGAAGTGCCGCCACTCAGTAACGTGATCACCTCGCCCAACCTCAGTCGTCGTGCCGAATCCGCGGCCAGTTTGGCGCGAAGCAAACTCATGGCGGCCACGCCCGCAGCCTCGACGAGCGTTTTGACCTGTAATTCGTTCGGCTCCTCGTCCAAGATCACCCAGATCGAACCGAGGATCTGCGATGCCGCATGTATTCGCATGCCGACGCGGGGCCTGATGCCCGGCCCGATACCCGGTAGAAATACCGGCAGGGTAGAGCCGTAGATCTTGTTGAAATACCCCATTGACCTGAGCCGATCGGAATAGTGCTGCGGCACTTGATGTCCGAGGACACTCTGCTTACGTGCCTCGTCGCCGAAGGCTTGATCCGCCGAGAACGCGAGGATCCGGCTCGACTGATTCTCGATGGTGACCGGGCCGTTCAATACCTGAGCGATCGAGTTGGCAAGATCGAACAGGTCGGCGTCGGCGGCCGACGTGCGGTCCCCGTTGTTGCCGGATTCGAGGATCTCGTTGATCAACGACGCGCTTTGCAGCCAGCTTGCATCCTTGACCATTCCGAGGAGTGCGACGTCGGTGTCGGCCACCGCTTTCTCGACGAGGCCGTCGAAGTCCAGGGGCTCTTTGACGATCAGCGCTACCGCACCTGCCGAGCCGTATTCTCTTACCGCCGTTGCGATATCGGCCGAACCTGCGAGACCTGCGCCGAGTACGACGGCGCCCGCGCTGTCCTGGGTAGCTTCGGACCCTTCGTGCAGGGTCACGCGGCTGACAGTGCGGGCGCCGTCGACGGTGTCGCCACCGCTGAGGAACGTCATTCCCAGTCTGTCGACGATGTCGACGATCGATACTCCCGTAGGTGTGGTCACCACCACACCTTAGGGGGAGCGGGGTCGATCAGTTGTCTGGTTGCCCTGCTCAGTTGCTGGGCTGCTCCGCCACGGCCTTCTCGACGAACCGGCGGGTCTGATCGAACGCCGCGGGCACCTGGACGGAATCGGTCATGTCACTGATCTCGGACCACCGTTCGGCGACGACCTCGGGCGAGAGTGCGCCTTCGGGGATGTAGACGCCCTGCGACTCTTCCATGCGAGCGATCGCGAAGACGCCGGCGCCGGCGCTGAGGATGGTCTTCGTCGGTGCGTCATCGGAGACCATGAACAGTGCGCCGGGTGAAATCGATTCGGGTGCAAGCAGAGCGAGAGTCTTCTCGTCGAGGAGGTCTTCGGTCATGCGGGTCGCGGCGGTCGGGGCCAGCGAGTTGACGCGGATGCCCTTGCGTTCGCCCTCGATGGCGAGAACGTTCATCAGGCCGACGACGCCGGACTTCGCGGCGCCGTAGTTCGCCTGGCCGAAGTTGCCGTAAATTCCCGATGCTGACGTAGTCATGAGGATGCGTCCGTAGTTCTGTTCGACCATGTGCGGCCAGACTGCCTTGGAACAGATGACGGAACCCATCAGATGCACGTCGATGACTTTGCGGAAGTCGTCGAGCTCGGCCTTGATGAACGACTTGTCGCGCAGGATTCCGGCGTTGTTGATCAGGATGTCCACGCGGCCCCACTTGTCCACGGCCGTCGCGACCATGGCGGCAACGGCGTCGACGTCGGTGATGTCGCAGTGGTCCGCGATGGCCTCGCCGCCCAGCTCGACGATTTCCGCCACTACTTTGGCTGCTGCGGTATCAGCGCCGCCACTGCCGTTGACCGAGCCACCCATGTCGTTGACGACGACGCGTGCGCCGCGTGCGGCGAGGGCCAATGCGTGTGAACGGCCGAGTCCGCCGCCTGCGCCCGTGATGATCGCTACCTTGCCGGAAAAATCCAACGACATTGGAAAACCTCTCTGATCTGGGATACTACTCAGTATTACTATGCGATGGCGTGGAAACAGTCAAGGGCCGGCAGGCAGTGTGAGGAGTGGAAGTCGAATGAGTAGTGATCTTCCGGACGTGCGATCCGCGATCATCACCAGCGCCGCCGACGCCTTTGCCGAAGACGGTTACGCGGCCACGACTGTAGATTTACTGGCCGATCGAATCGGCGCCACCAAAGGTCTTGTCTACTACCACTTTCGTTCGAAGTTCGACATCTACCTGGCAATCTACGAGCGCGGGATGAGCCTGCTCCGCGCTGAGGTCGAGTCTCGGATGGGCGGGGCAGAAAGCGGCCTCGCGCGTCTCGAAGCGATGTCGCACGCCCACCTGGTCAATCTCATGACACATCTCGGGTACCACCACACGATCCACCAAGGCGTCCGGGGCCAGATGAACTCCGCGCTCAAACCGAGACAACAGCAAGTCCTCGTGGAACTGAATTCGCTGCGACTCGATTACGAGAATCTGTTCGTCGACGTGATGACCGAAGGTGTCGCGGATGGTTCCATTCGTGCGGGCTCACCTCGAATGGCGGCAAAAGTCCTCCTCAGCAGTCTCAACGGCATCGACCTCTGGTACCGAAGGCGTGAAGGGCAGACTTTGGCGGAGACGGAGTCGTTGGCGGACCAGATCGTCGAACTGTTGATCGGCGGATTGCGCGCTGCGAACTGACTGAAAGCTGCATTCGTCGAGCGGGTTTCCTCCGACCGGTTCGTGCTGTCCTGCGGCTTGTCGTTCGGTTTGTCCCGCTCTGACAGTCGGGGTAGCATGTTGGCGTCGTGCGCGGACTTGCGTAGGAATTCAGGGAAGAGGAGGTGTGGCTGTAATGCGTGGCCAACCTCCGAGTACCAACTGAAGCTGTAGCCGCCCGGGTTGATCCGGTATTTTGCTGCAGCTTCATCGTGTGTTCATCGGCTTCGGCTTTGCTGTGAAGCAAGCGTCGTCGTTCACTCTTCCCTCGAAAGCTGTTCAGCATGCGCGAATTTCGTCGTTCACGTTCGGTACTGCCGCGTCGTTCCGCGGGGCTCGGTGACTCACATCCCGGACACTCGCGTGCCGCGCGCACCGTCGTCAAGGCTGCCCCGCCCGAGGCGGTGGCGCCCGTCGAATCGACCGTCGTCAACAGCGGCGTGTACCGCGACGGCGAGCGGATAGCGTCACCGTCCACGCTGGCGGAAGCACTGTCATGCCTTCCGGATTCGCAGTCGATGGCGTGGATCGGCATGTACCGGCCCGACGACGCCCAGTTGTATGCCGCTGCACAACATTTCGACCTCCACGAACTGGCGGTCGAGGATGCGATCGTCGCGCACCAGCGCCCCAAGCTCGAGCGCTACGGCAAGACACTGTTCGTGGTGCTGCGTGCTGCGCGGTACCGCGACGAGACCGAGCGGGTCGAATTCGGCGAGTTGCACATCTTCTGTGGTCCGAACTTCATTCTGACCGTCCGTCACAGTGAATCGCCGGATCTGTCGGCGGTGCGGACTCGCATGGAGAACGATCCTGACCTGTTGCGGTTGGGTACCGAGGCCGTTCTCTATGCCATTCTCGACGCAGTCGTCGACGGGTACGCCCCGGTGGTGGCCGGACTGCAGAACGACATCGACGAGATCGAAACCGAAGTATTCAGTGGCGATCCCGGAGTTTCGCGTCGCATCTACGAACTGACCCGTGAGGTGATCGAATTCCAGCGGGCGACGCGTCCGCTGCTGGGAATGCTGCGTGGGTTGTCGGCAGGGTTCGACAAGTACCACACGGACGAGGAACTCCAGCGATACCTGCGCGACGTCACCGACCATGCGACGACTGTGGTGGAGCGGGCCGACGGCTTTCGTCAGTTGCTCGGAAACATCCTCACGGTGAACGCAACTCTGGTGTCGCAGAACCAGAACGAGGAGATGCGCAATCTGACGCAGGCAAGCTACGCGCAGAACGAGGAGATCAAGAAGGTCTCGGCGTGGGCGGCAATTCTCTTCGCGCCGACGCTCATCGGAACCGTGTACGGGATGAACTTCGACGACATGCCGGAGCTGCACTGGCACTTGGGCTATCCGTTTGCACTCTCGATGATGTTCCTGACCTGTGGAAGTCTCTACACGATCTTCAAGCGTCGGGGCTGGCTGTAGAAAGCGCCGGCTGTAGAAAGCGCTGTGCGCCTTGCCAACCGAGATCGGTTGTCAAGGCGCACAGGTGTTTTTCGGGAGGGCGCTCGAATCAGAGCGTTGCGACGCAGACCGTGAACTTACGTTCCGGGTGCTCGAATCCCGAGTCTGCCCCCGAACCGCATTCGTCGATCGACGTGGAGTTCTGCAGAATTTCGACGACCTCGACGACGTTGGTGCCGCTGGTATCCGAGCATTCGATGCGGGCGGGCTCGTCCATTCCGCTGCCGAGATCCATGCATCCGCCGACTACCCAGTCGACGTCGAGACAGACAGCGCCCTGCTCGTCACCCGCGAGGGTCTCGTAGTAGTACGAGTCGACATCGGAGGCACACAGATCAGAGGTGGGAACCTTGGCGACCACCTTGTAGTTGGAATCCTTGCTACCGCAGTCCGCGTTGTCGATTTCCGCGGCCGTCGTGGTACCGCCGAGTTTGACGCAATCACCGATCGACACGTCGATGTCGACGTCGCCGCCGTCGTCCGAACCCTCCTGGCCGGTGATCTTCGAGGTGGTCGGGGCTGCGGAGGTAGTGGTCGAATCGGCAACCGAGGAAGATGATTCCGCAATGGCTTTCGGCTCGATGTCGGAACCGCAACCGACGGTGAAGGCGGCGATTGCAGAAGTTGCGATCACCGCAGTGCAAAGTCGCCGGACGATTCCGGACATAAGGACCCCTTTGTTGATTCTTGGATAGTTCTGTTGGTTCGTGGATTGTTCGGGACCTATTCCAATACATCGGTAGTCGAATTGCCAACCGGACTGTCAGTATGGGTAGGTGGAGCTACCCCTGATGCCGCCGCTCGCCCCGATGCTCGCGAAGGCTGCGGCCACTGTGCCGCCTCAGCCCGAGTCCGGTGACCCGACGTGGTCGTACGAGCCGAAATGGGACGGATTTCGAGCAATCATCTTTCGTGACGGTGACGAAGTGGTGCTCGGATCGCGAGGAGGAAAGGACCTGGCGCGGTACTTTCCCGAAGCGGTGGAAGCCGTCAAGTCTGAATTGCCCGAAAAATGTGTGGTGGACGGAGAACTGGTGGTTCCCCGTGAGATCGACGGTGTGACGCGCCTGAGTTGGGAAGCGCTCTCCGAGCGGATTCACCCCGCCGCGAGCCGCGTCGCATTGTTGTCGGAACAGACGCCCGCGCAATTTGTCGGGTTCGATTTACTGGCGCTCGGGGATCGCGACGTCTCGATCGAGGACTTCGGGGTTCGACGTGCGTTGCTCCTCGATTGCGTCGGTGGCGGGCCGAGTTGCCACGTCACGGCAGCGACGGCCGACAGCGCCGAAGCAATGGCCTGGTTCGAAACCTTCGAAGGCGCGGGTCTCGACGGGGTTGTCGCCAAGAAGCTGGCGGGACCGTACCTGCCGAACAAGCGCGAGATGATCAAGGTGAAACACGCCAGGACCGCGGATGTCGTACTGCTGGGCTACCGTCCCCACAAGAGTCAGCCAGGTATCGGGTCGATGCTTCTTGGTCTGTACGACGGTTCCGAATTGAAGATGGTCGGTGGCGCTTCTGCTTTCACCGCGGCGCGGCGGATCGAGTTGTTGGCCGAACTCGAACCTTTGCGCCTCGGGGACGACGTTGTAGCCGAGGGAGAGGCCAGCCGGTGGAGATCGGCCGCAGACCGCTCCTGGATTCCGCTTCGTCCTGAGCGGGTGCTCGAAGTGGCGTACGACCAGATGGAAGGGGAACGCTTTCGGCACGCTGCACGATTCCTGCGCTGGCGTCCGGACAGGGTGCCCGACGAATGCACATTCGATCAGTTGGAGGTTCCGGTGCGATACGACTTCGCGGATGTTCTTGCAGGCGGTAAGTGATGGCGAGCCCGGCAGCTGAACTGGACGTCGACGGGATCGCGGTCCGATTGTCGAGCCCGGACAAGATCTACTATCCGCAGTTGGGTGAGGACGGCGGAACCAAACGGCATCTTGTCGAGTACTACCGAACGGTGGCGCTGCAGGGTGCAGCGTTGCGGGCGCTCCAAGATCGGCCCACGCATCTTCAGCGATTCCCCGACGGCATCGAGGGCGAAGAGGTTTACCAGAAGCGGCTGCCGGCAAAACGGCCCGAGCACGTCGAATCCTGCGAGGTCACGTTCCCGTCGGGTCGCAAGGCCGACGTCCTTCGAGTGCGAAGTGCTGCGAACATCGTGTGGGCCGCCAATCTCGGGACTGTCACGTTTCATCCCTGGGCCGTGCGGTGCCCGGACACCGACCACCCGGACGAACTGCGCATCGATCTCGATCCGCAACCGGGGACCGGGTTCGACGAGGCCGTTGCCATCGCGGACGAGGTCCTTCGCCCTCTGCTCGCTGAGTTGGGATTGGAAGGATTTCCCAAGACGTCCGGTGGCCGAGGCCTTCACGTCTACATCCCGCTCGAGGCGCGCTGGGATTTTGTCGAGGTCCGTCACGCGGGTATCGCCCTTGCTCGTGAAGTCGAGCGTCGTAGTGCCGATCGCGCCACAACCGCGTGGTGGAAGGAAGAGCGGGGTGAACGGATCTTCATCGACTTCAATCAGAATGCCCGTGACCGGACGATCGCGGCGGCGTATTCCGCTCGTAAGACGCCGATCGCAACTGTGTCGACGCCGGTGACCTGGGACGAACTGCGCGACGTGCATCCAGACGACTGCACCATCGCCACGGTTCCCGGCTTGCTCGCCGATCGTGGTGATCCGATGGAAGCCATGCACGACAAGGCCTTTGCCCTCGATGTTCTGTTGGAGATGTGGGAGAAGGATCTGGCGGCAGGACTGGGCGATCTGCCGTACCCGCCGAACTATCCCAAAATGCCCGGTGAACCCAAACGTGTTCAACCGAGCAAGGACCGCGATCGGAAGAACAAAGACGGGTAGCGTCAGAGGCGGACATATCGGGTAATTCGATCAGACGTCGAATGTACGGTCACGTCGAATGCACTGTGGGGGTTGGATATGGATCGCCGGAAAATGCGAGCAGCAAGCTTAGCGGCGGGCGGTGTGATTCTTGCCGCCTTCGGATTGTCACTCGGTAGCGGAACAGCGTCAGCCGCGACGTTGGATTGTTCGGCGCGCGGGCAAGATCAGACGATCGTCGACGGGTCATCCGCATGCCGAGCGGTGGCAGATCCCTCCAGTTACGCGATTTCACACGTCGAGGGCGACGGCGTCGGCGTCGCGGATTCTCGAGACGGCGGCAGGTCGGCAGGCCTCGGCCTCTTCGGCGGCGTTGCTGCGGCGGAGTCGCGCGGTGGGTTACTTGCCGCGGTCGCGTACGGCCCGGGTTCGCTCGCACTCGGTCGCACCGACTCCTCACCCTTTGCCGTGGTGCTCAGCGGACCTGGCGGCAGAGCGGCGGTGGGTGACGCGGACGTCGGGGCGATCTGCTCAGGTGGTCCCACCCTTGTTTTCAATATCGCCACAGGTCAGGGATGTTTCAGCGACGGCACTTCGACGTGGGTCACCCCGTGAGGGCACCCCGGCCCTGAGCCTCTTGCGTGACAGTGGTCACAATGGTGTCAAGCTCCTGCCACCGATCGGGTGACCGGGCAACTTGATCAGCGGGGATCGGAGGACGCGATGACTCCCAGTGCACGACGGGGTTCGCTCGCCCGGGTGGAGGTGCCTTCGCGCACCGAGCTGTACGTGGACCGGCGATTCCTTCCCTTGGCCGACCGCTTCTTCGCGATGTATCGCCAACCGCAACAAGGCGGCGGCGCGCTGGTCGTGTACCTGGGAGGCGAGAAAGTTCTCGACATCTGGGCCGGCAATGCCGATCGTGATCGGCGCTGGGACCACGACACGGTGTCGCTGTCGTTCTCGACCGGCAAAGGCGTCGCCAGCACCGTCGTTCACCGACTCGCCGAACGTGGGTTGATCGACTACGACGCTCCGGTTGCTCGGTACTGGCCTGAATTCGCGGCGGCCGGCAAGGACAAGATCACCGTCCGCGAACTGATGTCACATCGCGCGGGCCTTCACCGAGTTCGCGGCTTGATGCCGCATCCTCTCGACCTGATGGACTACGACGCGGTCGTTGCCGCCCTGGCTGCCGAGAAACCGGATCCGCGTCGGCTTCGAGGCCCCGGCTATCACGCTGTGACCTACGGCTGGTTGGTAGCCGAACTTGTGGCCAGGGTGTCCGGTCAGCCGTTCGTCGACGTCGTACAAGCGGAGATAGCGAAGCCCCTCGGAGTCGACGAATTCTGGTACCGCGTACCCGAAACCGAGCGTCCACGGATCGCAAAGCTGTTCCCACATATCAACCCTGCCGGCTTGAACTGGGCCTTCGCGTCGACCGTGCTCTCACACGTCGGTCCGACTCGCGGACTCGCGGAGGCCGCGATGCCGGACGGTTTCGACGTCATGGTGCGCAACCCGGCTGTCCACGACGCCGTCATGCCGGGCTGGAACGGAGTGTTCAGCGCGCGTGCTCTCGCGAAGATGTACGGCGCCATCGCGAACGGCGGCGTGATCGACGGGAAGCGGTTCCTGAAGGAATCGACCATCGACCAGATGTCGACCATCCAGACTCGCGATCGGGATTACGTGCTGGCGGTGCGGCCCAACTGGACTCTCGGTTACCACCCGCCGATCATTGCCGCGCGGCGGCAGCCGCGGAATGCGATAGGCCACTACGGAGTCGGCGGTTCAGGCGCGTATGCGGACCTGTCCAGCGGACTCTCGCTCGGTTTCACCACCAACAGGTTGGGTAGTGCTGTGACAGCTCTCGGTGATCTTCGCCTTGCGAGGCTCGGCGCCGAGGCGCAGGAGTTGGTTCGTCGAATCTGACACGAAGGGAATGCCATGAGCAGCAACGTGTACCGGGTGACCGAGATCGTCGGCTCGTCCACCGAGAGCAGTGACGCGGCAATTCGCACCGCCATCGCCCGGGCGAACGAGACGGTGCGCAACCTCGAATGGTTCGAGGTGGTGGAAACTCGCGGTCACATCGAGAACGGCGCCGTGGCGCATTTCCAGGTCACGTTGAAGGTCGGCTTCCGGCTCGACGGCGACGAATCTTGAGTCGTCGTTCATGAGTGTTGATCTCAGGGCGGCCGTCGGGTTCATGGCGGGACATGCCAGAACTCTCGATCGGCATCGACTGAATTTGATTCTCGGACAGGGTGACCGGACCGCGGCATTGGCGGCTGTGGACAGTTATCGCAACCCGGACGGTGGGTACGGCTGGGGACTCGAACCGGATCTTCGCTCGGCATCGAGCCAACCTGGCGGCGCGCTGCACGCCTTCGAAGCCTTTGCCGACATCGGAACGCCGACGCCCAGAGCCATCGAGCTGTGCGACTGGTTGCAGACCAATTCGCTGGCAGACGGCGGTTTGCCGTTCGCCTTCCCGATCGCCGACCCGGCCGGTTGTGCGCCCTTCTGGGTGGATGCGGATCCGTTGGCGCCGTCGTTGCAGATCACCAGCATCGTGTGTGCTGCAGCGGCTCGCGTTGCCGAATTCGACGAGGCCGTCGCCGAACATCCGTGGTTCGCCTCTGCCGTTCGATATTGCCTCGACGCGATCGACGGGGCCGATTCTCTGCATGCCCTCGAGCTCGCCTTTGCCTTGCAGTTTCTCGACGCGGTTCACCGGAACAGTCCCGAAGCGTCGTCGTTGGTGAGCACTCTTGGTTCGCGTATCCCGGCTGACGGCTTGGTTCACGTGGACGGGGGAGCCGAGGGCGAATTCATGCGGCCCCTCGATTTCTCACCGCTTCCCGGCGGCCCGACCCGCGCGTTGTTCGACGCATCAGTGATCGAGTCCGAACTGTCTGCGCTCGCTGCGCGACAACATGGCGACGGCGGTTGGGCGGTGGATTTCGACAGCTATTCGCCCGTCGCGGCGTTGGAATGGCGAGGTCACGCCACCGTGCAGGCGGTGTGGCTGCTGAAGCGCAATGGGGTGATCTGAAAACGATTCTCGCGCCAAATTGGAACACGTTATAGTCTGGGAACCAGTTCGAGCTTCGTGTTTCAGGGATAGGGGAATGTCATGGCGTATGTGATCACGCAGCCGTGCTGCAACGACGCCTCGTGTGTTGACGTGTGTCCGGTCAATTGCATTCACCCGACACCGGACGAAGCCCCGTTCGCGACCACCGAAATGCTCTACATCGATCCCGACACCTGCATCGATTGTGGTGCGTGTGTGGACGAATGCCCGGTCGAGGCGATCTTCCCGGACAACGAACTCGACGAGGACGACGCGCCGTACCTGCAGATGAATGCGTCGTACTTCGAGAAGCATCCGATGGGCCCGGATTGGCCCGAGCCGATCACGATGGCCAAGATCGATCCCGAACTGGGAACGCTGAAAGTGGCGATCGTCGGCTCCGGCCCGGCCGCCTGCTACGCGGCGATGGAACTGACCGGCAAGCCTCGCGTCGAGGTCGACATGTTCGATCGACTTCCCACTCCCTACGGTTTGGTGCGCGCCGGCGTGGCGCCAGACCATCCCGGAACCAAGGGGGTCACCGATCAGTTCCGCGCCGTCGTCGCGAAGAAGACTGTGCGCTGCCACTTCAACGTCGAGGTGGGCACCCACATCTCGCATTCGGAACTCTTGGACCATCACCACGCAGTGATCTACGCGGTGGGCGCTGCCGGGGATCGCAAGCTCGAGATCCCGGGCGAGGATCTGCCGGGAAGTCACGCCGCCACCGAGTTCGTCGCCTGGTACAACGGCCACCCGGGATATGCCGATCGGACTTTCGATCTGTCCGGCGAGCGAGCGGTGATCGTCGGAAACGGCAACGTCGCACTCGACGTCGCACGCATCCTGGTGACCGACCCTGACCAGCTTGCGAAGACGGACCTCGCCGAGCACGCATTGGAAGCGCTGCGGAACAGCAAGATTCGTGAGGTGGTCATTCTCGGGCGTCGTGGGCCGGCGCAGGCCGCGTACACCAATCCCGAACTGTTGGCGCTCGGACAGATGGCGAACGTGGACGTAGTCGTCGACCCGATCGAAGCCGAACTCGACGAGGCCAGTCAGGCGTTCGTGGACAGCGATGCCGCCGAGCCGTCCGTCCTGCTCAAGGTCAAGCAGGCGCAGGAATTTGCTTCGCGTACCGCAGATCCTTCTCGCAAGCGGATCGTTCTCCGGTTCCTCACCTCTCCCGTCGAGGTCCTCGGCGACGGTGCAGTCTCACAGGTGCGGATCGTGAAAAACGAATTGGTGGCAACGCCGACCGGTCAGCTCTCCGCCCGGCCTACCGAAACCGAGGAGACGATCGACACTTCACTGGTGCTTCGGTCGGTCGGATACCGCGGCACACCGATGGCCGACTTGCCCTTCGACGACGCTCGCGGCGTGATCCCCAACGAGAACGGCAGAGTAATCGACACCGAGACCGGCACGCCGATCCCGGGTGTCTACGTCGCGGGTTGGATCAAGCGCGGACCGACTGGCGTGATCGGCACCAACAAGTACTGCTCCGCCGAGACCGTGTCGATGATCTTCGACGACTTCGCTGGTGGGCGCCTCGCCACCCCGACCGAGGATGCCGACAAGTTGCAGGTTTTGTTGGCAGACCGGTCGCCGGATCAGGTGGACTATCAAGGTTGGCAGCGGATCGACAAGGCAGAACGCGCATCCGGTGCCGCAACCGGACGGCCGCGAACCAAACTCATCTCCATCGAATCCATGTTGGCGGCTGCCCGGAGCGAGGGATAGCAACGTTTGGGCGAACATCCGAATTGCTCGATTGCCGCTTTTGTGTGTTAATGACTATGGAAATGTGCGGTTTGCTCTCTTCGGCGTGCTCGGGTGTGTAGGTGTGCTCCGAGCGGGTGCGTCCGAATGGTGCATCGGCATCGGTACCAGGCGGGTATCGATGCCGGCCGCGCACGATCCACGTGAGTACGTGGTCAGTCGAGCGAAGGTAGTGACATGGGCAGCAAACAGGGTCGTCGGACGTCACGGGTTGCCGTGGCAATCGTCGGAGCAGTGGCCGCCGGCCTCGCTCTGGCCGGACCCTCCGCGGCTGTTCCGCTCTTTCCCGGTGGACCCGACATCCCGTTGCCCGTGATCCCCGGCGTTCCGTACCTCGACCCGGCAATTCCGGTTCCGGGCATCCCGGGTACGCCGATCCAGGCGCCCATCGGCGTCCCCAACTTCTCCGCTCCGTCGCTCAATCCGTCCGCGGGCGAGACCGTCGGTATCGCGCAACCGATCATCATTCGATTCAACGAGGCCGTCGGCGACCGTGCGACGGCCGAACGCGCTATTCGCGTGACCACCGATCCGCCGGTCGAGGGCAGCTTCTACTGGATCAACGACAGCCAGGTCCGTTGGAAGCCGACACAGTTCTGGCCGGCGAACATCTCCGTGACCGTCGACGCCGGTGATTCGCACTCCACGTTCAACATCGGTGATGCGCTCGTCACGGTCGCGGACGACAACACCAAGCAGGTCACGGTCACCCGCAACGGCGAGGTCGTGCGCACCATGCCGACGTCGTTCGGCAAGCCGGGCCACGAAACACCGAACGGCACGTACATCGTCGGCGAGCAGTTGCGCGACATGTACATGGATTCGTCCACGTACGGCGTTCCGATCGATTCTCCCGAGGGTTACCGCACCTACGTCGAGTACGCGACGCGAATTTCCTACAGTGGCATCTTCGTCCATGCAGCTCCGTGGTCGGTTGCGCAACAAGGTTTCACCAACGTCAGCCACGGCTGCCTCAATGTCAGCACCGAGGACGCCAAGTGGTTCTTCGAGAACGCAGGCAAGGGTGACCCGGTGATCGTGCAGAACACCGCAGGTGGAGTCCTCAGCGGCGCCGACGGATTGGGCGACTGGAACCGCTAGACATCGACGAGGAAGGCCCTGCGCGAGAAGTATTCGCGCAGGGCCTTTTTCGTGTCGCGTTCAGCTCGAGTGTCTTGTACGTTCACCATTCATTCGTTGCGGGCGGTCAGACTGCCTCAGTGAGATCGAGTCCGGAAAGAACGCTGCCCACATCAGGCAAGCCAGGTCTGTGGGGCAGACCATGGCGTGATTACGCGCTGTTCGCGCTCTTGGTAGGTCCCAATCTCGCGTTGCTGATCTTGTTCACCTATCGCCCGCTGGTGGACAACATCCGACTTTCGTTCTTCGACTGGAACATTGCGGACCCGAAGGCGACGTTCATCGGGCTGAGCAATTACCGCGAGTGGTTCGGACGAAGCGACACCTGGCAGATCGTCACCAACACAGTGGTATTCACATTGGTCACAGTGGTGGGTTCGATGGTCATCGGTTTGGCGTTGGCCATGCTGCTCGATCGCAAGCTCGTCGGGCGAAACCTGGTCCGGTCGGCCATCTTCGCGCCGTTCGTGATCTCCGGTGCAGCGATCGGTGTCGCGTTTCAGTTCGTCTTCGACCCCAACTTCGGCCTGATCCAGGATCTCCTGCACCGTGTCGGACTCCAATCGCCCGACTTCTATCAGGATCCCCACTGGGCGCTGTTCATGGTGACGGTGACATACATGTGGAAGAACCTCGGGTACACGTTTGTCATCTATCTCGCTGCACTGCAAGGAGTTCGGCAGGAGCTGAACGAAGCTGCCGAAATCGACGGCGCCAAGCCGTGGACCAAGTTCCGCCGGGTGCTCCTACCTCAGTTGCGCCCGACGACGTTCTTCCTCTCCATCACCGTCATGCTCAACTCACTCCAGGTCTTCGACATCATCAACGTCATGACCCGAGGTGGCCCGCTGGGTACAGGGACGACAACGATGGTCTACCAGGTGTACAACGAGACGTTCCGAAACTTCCGGGCGGGCTACGGTGCGACGGTTGCCACCATCATGTTCCTGATCCTGCTGATCATCACCGTCTACCAGGTTCGTGCCATGGATCGGGGAGAAGAGAAATGACAGCGGTAGAGGAAAAGAAAAGCGCTGCTCCGACTTCCGTCGTTCGGCCCGGCCCGGACCGCAAGAACGTGGACCGGCGTGAGGTCGGCGTGAAGATCCTCGGCTATGCGGCAATGGTGATCGCGTTGGTCATCATCGTCCTGCCGCTCTACTGGATTGTGATGACCTCGTTCAAGGAGCGCCCGGAGATCTACACGCAACCGGCAACGTGGTGGCCGTCGTCGCTGCATCCCGAAAACTATTCGGAAGCAACCACATCGGTCCCGTTCTGGATGTTCTTGCGGAACTCGATAGTGATCACGACGATTCTGTCGGCGGCGAAGTTCGTTCTGGGGACTCTCAGCGCCTATGGGTTGGTGTTCCTGCGCTTCCCGGGGAAGAACTTCGTCTTTCTCGGCATCATCGCCGCATTGATGGTTCCGAACCAGATCACCGTGATCTCGAACTACGCACTCGTGGCAGAGTGGGGCTGGCGTAACACGTTCCAGGGCATCATAGTTCCGCTCGCGGGTGTAGCCTTCGGTACGTTCCTCATGCGCAACCACTTCCTCTCGATCCCTTCGGAGATCGTCGAGGCGGCGCGGATGGACGGAGCCGGCCACTGGCGGTTGCTCTGGCGCGTGGTGCTCCCCGTTTCCGGACCCACGATGGTGGCGTTCGGCATCATCACGGTGGTCAACGAATGGAACGAGTACCTGTGGCCGTTCCTCATGTCCGACGATTCCTCGGTAGCGCCGCTGCCGATCGGATTGACCCAACTGCAGAACAACGACGGACTTACCAACTGGGGTCCGGTCATGGCAGGAACGGTGCTGACGATGCTACCGATCCTGGTGATTTTCCTTCTGCTGCAACGACACATGATCAAGGGCCTCACCTCCGGTGCGGTCAAGGGCTGACAGCTTTCCCGTCACATTTCTTTCTCGAGGAGCAGTAATGGCAAACATGAACAGGCGCGGATTCTTGAGCCTCGGCGGTGCAATTGCCGCCGGAGCCGCACTGACCGCGTGCGCGGGATCCGGCGGGTCGAGCGCTGATGCTGCGGGAACATCCGGTGCGTCGGGTGATTCCAACACCATCACCTTCTGGTCGAACCACCCGGGTAAGTCCACCGACGTGGAGAAGGAACTGATCAACCGCTTCCAGACCAAGTACCCGGACCTGAAGGTCAACTTGGTGGACGGCGGCAAGAACTACGAAGAGGTGGCACAGAAGTTCAACGCTGCCCTATCCGGTGGAGATGTGCCCGATGTGGTTGTGCTGTCGGACGTCTGGTGGTTCAACTATGCACTGGCCGGGGCAATCGAGCCGCTTGACGGACTCTTCTCCGAGGTGGGCGTCGACTCGGCCGACTACGTCGATTCACTGCTCGCCGACTACCTGTTCCAGGGCAAGCACTATGCGCTTCCCTACGCGCGGTCGACGCCGTTGTTCTACTACAACAAGGCGGTCTGGTCGCAGGCAGGTCTTCCCGACCGTGGGCCGGCGACATGGCAAGAGTTCGACGAGTGGGGACCCGAGCTGCAGAAGGTCGTGGGCAACGGCAAGTTGGCACACGGGTGGGGCAACGCGAAGGATTACCTCGGCTGGACCTACGAAGGCCCAATCTGGACGTTCGGCGGCTCGTACTCCGACCAGTGGAATCTGCAGCTCGACAACGAGAAGACCATTGCCGCAGGGCAGTTCCTCTCCAGCATGATTCACGACAAGAAGTACGCCGCGGTCTCCACTGACATCGCAAACGAATTCGGTACCGGCATTCTGGCGTCGACCATCGCGTCGACGGGCGATCTGTCCGGCATCAAGAAGACTGCCAACTTCGACTTCGGCACCGCTTTCCTCCCGGCAGTGGACGGAACTCCCGGTTGCCCCACCGGCGGTGCCGGGCTTGCCATCCCGTCCAAGATCTCCGATCAGCGCAAGAAGAACGCGCTCAAGTTCATCGACTTCATCACCAATGGTGAGAACACGGCGTACTTCTCGCAGAACGTCGGCTACATGCCGGTCCGCAAGTCGGCAACCTCGGAGCCGAGCATGAAGGCGTTCCTCGACGCGAACCCCAACTCCCGTACCGCTGTGGATCAGCTCTCGCGTACGCGCTCGCAGGACTACGCACGCGTGTTCGTCCCGGGTGGGGATCAGATCATCGGCACCGGACTCGAGCAGATCGCTCTCCAGAAGGCCGACGTCGCATCGACATTCGCCGGCGTTGCCACGCAGTTGCAGCAGATCATCGACCGGCAGATCACCCCCAAGCTGCCGAAGTAGTAGGAGAGAACACTCATGGCCAACGTGCAATTCGCGGGAGTCACGCACCGCTACGAAGGAACTGATCGACCGGCAGTCGACCGTCTCGACCTCGACATCGCCGACGGTGAGTTCCTGGTACTCGTAGGACCTTCCGGTTGCGGTAAGTCCACCAGCCTGCGAATGCTCGCCGGTCTCGAGTCCGCGTCGGACGGTCGGATCGAGATCGGCGGCACGGACGTCACGCACCTCGCTCCGCGAGCACGTGACGTCGCCATGGTGTTTCAGAGTTACGCGCTGTACCCGAACATGACCGTCGAGCAGAACATGGGCTTCGCGCTCCAGAATGCCGGAGTGGGAAAGACGGAGCGCCGGGAGCGGGTACTCGAGGCCGCGCGGATGCTCGAACTCGAACCCTTGCTCGGACGGAAACCGGCAAAGCTGTCGGGCGGGCAACGTCAGCGAGTTGCCATGGGTAGAGCCATCGTTCGCCATCCCAAGGTGTTCTGCATGGACGAACCACTCAGTAATCTGGACGCCAAACTGCGCGTCAGCACACGGTCGCAGATCGCCGCCCTACAGCGTCGACTCGGCACCACGACGGTCTACGTCACCCACGATCAGGTCGAGGCGATGACGATGGGGGACCGAGTGGCGGTGATGCTGGACGGTCGCTTGCAGCAGGTGGCGAAGCCGCGCGAACTCTACGACAACCCCGTCAACACCTTTGTGGCCGCCTTCATCGGATCGCCCGGCATGAACCTGATCGAAGCGCCGGTCGAGGGAACCGTCGCAGTGCTCGGTGATCTGCGGATTCCGCTGCCCACCGGGGCGTCCGAGCGGGAGCGGGTCGTCGTGGGAGTGCGCCCGGAATCGTGGGATCTGGTGGGAGCGTGGCGAAAGGGCTCGCTGGCCGTGGATGCCGATCTGCTCGAAGAGTTGGGAGCCGAATCGTTCGTCTATGCAAAGGGTGCCCCGGATTCGCAGTGGCAGAGCCGATCCGGTCGAATCGTCATTCGCGTCGACCGGAAGATGTCGGTGGCACCGGGGGAGTCGCTTCATCTGCTGCCCAAGGCCGGCGAGGTGTACTTCTTTTCCGCGGAGACCGGAGTACGTCTGTAGCGATACTGTGTGCGGCATGACCGTCGCACGTTCGCTGTTGCTGTTCGTACTCGCCGCGCTGCTCGAAATCGGGGGCGCGTGGTTGGTGTGGCAGGGAATTCGCGAGCACAAGGGATGGATCTGGGTGGGGCTCGGCGTCATCTCGCTCGGCCTCTACGGTCTGGTCGCCACCATGCAACCCGATGCGAACTTCGGGCGCATCCTCGCCGCGTACGGCGGGATCTTCGTCGCAGGTTCACTGCTGTGGGCGGTGGTGATGGACGGATTCCGCCCGGATCGTTTCGACATCGCCGGTGCGCTGATCTGTCTGGTCGGCGTCGGGGTGATCATGTACGCCCGGTAGGCCTTCGGCCCCGTGCGCGCTCAGGGAGTCCAGGGGGTCCTCGAGCGCGCACAGGGGCTTGCCCCTGCTACCAGATCTTCACACGCTTCTCCGGCTCCAAATACAGTGCGTCCCCGGGCTTGACGTCGAACTCCTCGTGGAACGTGTCGAGGTTGCGGACGACGCCGTTGCACCGGAACTCCGGCGGCGAGTGCGGGTCGACGGCCAGACGGCGAAGCGCTTCGGCCTCACGGGCCTTCGTGCGCCATACCTGCGCCCACCCGAAGAACACGCGCTGCAAGCCGGTGAGTCCGTCGATGACCGGAGGTTCGGTACCTTCGGTCGCGATCTTGTACGCCGCGATCGCGATCGACAGCCCGCCGAGGTCGCCGATGTTCTCGCCGATCGTGAACTCGCCGTTGACGTGGTGGCCCGGCAGTTCCTTGGGCTCGAACTCGTTGTACTGCTCGATGAGAGCCTTTGTGCGCTTGCCGAATTCGCTGCGGTCCTCGTCGGTCCACCAGTCGACCATGTTGCCGTCGCCGTCGTACTTGGCGCCCTGATCGTCGAATCCGTGACCGATCTCGTGGCCGATGACGGCGCCGATGCCGCCGTAGTTGGCAGCGTCGTCGGCTGCCGCGTCGAAGAACGGCGGCTGGAGAATGGCTGCGGGGAAGACGATTTCGTTCATGCCCGGGTTGTAGTAGGCGTTGACGGTCTGCGGCGTCATGAACCACTCGTCACGGTCGACGGGGCCGCCCAGCTTGGCCAGGTCACGGTCGTACTCGGCGGCGTATCCGCGACGGTAGTTGCCCACCAGGTCGGTTGCCGAGATCTCGAGTCCGGCGTAGTCGCGCCACTTGTCGGGGTAACCGATCTTCGGGGTGAACTTCTCGAGCTTGGCCAATGCAGCCTCACGAGTCTGCGGGCTCATCCACTCGAGGTCGGAGATGTTGCGGCGGTACGCCTCCTGCAGGTTTGCGACCAGTTCCAGCATGCGGGTCTTCGCCTCTGCGGGGAAGTGTCGATCGACGTAGAGCTTGCCGACGGCCTCGCCGAGCAGATCCTGGACCAGGCTTACCCCGCGCTTCCAGCGCTCACGGTTCTCTTCGGTTCCCGAGAGCGTGGTGCCGTAGAAAGCGAAGGTCTCGTCGACCAGGGCCGAATGCAGGTAAGGGGAGCGGGCATGAAGCACCTTCCACGCCGCCCATGCCTTCCAATCGTCCAGTGACTCCGACGCCCAGAGTGCGGTGAAGGTGTGCAGGAAATCGGGCTGGCGGACCACGATCTCGGCGAACTTCTCCGAATCGGCGCCGAGACCGGACAGCCATGCCGCCCAGTCCAAACCGGGGTTCTGCTCGGTCAGTTCCTCGAAGCCCACCAGGTTGTAACTCAAATCTGCGTCACGACGCTTGACGACGTCCCAATGCCCGGCCGCGATCTTCTTCTCGAGCTCGAACACACGCTGGGCGTCGTAGCCGACGCCGGCGAGGGTGAACATCTTGTCGATGTGCGCGACGTACTTCTCGCGGATCTCCGCGTAGTTGTCCTCGCGGTAGTACGACTCGTCGGGGAGGCTGATTCCCGACTGGCTGAAGTGGATCAGGTACCGCTCGGAGTTCTTGGCATCGGTGTCGACGTAATGCGAGATGGCACCGCCGACGCCGACGCGCTGGTGGCGTCCGATCACGGTGGCCAGCGACGACCGGTCCGGCGCATCGGCGACGGCGTCGAGCTCGTCGTCGATGGGGCCGAGGCCTGCGGCCTCCACGGCGTCGGCGTCCATGAAACTCGAGTACAGGTCGCCGATGCGCTGTGCATCGGTACCGGCGGCCGAGTTGGACTCCGCGGCTTCGGTGATGATGGTCTGTACGTCTTCTTCGGCCTTGTCGTAGAGCGTCCGGAAGGCCCCGTCGACTGCGCGGTCTGCCGGAATCTCGTATTCGGCGAGCCATTTTCCGTTGACGTGGACGAACAGATCGTCCTGCGCCCGTGTGTCGCCGTCGAGGTGGGTGAGGTCGATGCCTGAGCTATGAGCCGTGGTCATTTCTCCATCCTTACACGATCATGACGAACTGCTCGGTGTGTGCGCGATCGCTCCACGCCGAGTTCATCTCTTGTGCTGGGCAACGTCGGTATGGCATGGCACGATCGAATACGTGACCAGCAGACCTGCCGCAGATCCGCACCTGCAGGACCTCGCGCGACTACGACGTGTGCGAGACCGTATCGACCGAGAGTACGCGCGGCCTCTGGACGTGGAGGCGCTCGCGCGGGGAGTGAACATGTCTGCGGGGCATCTCAGTCGCCAATTCCGTCAGGCATACGGAGAACCGCCGTACGCCTACCTGATGACCAGGCGAATCGAGCGAGCGATGGCGTTACTGCGGCGCGGAGACCTCAGTGTCACGGACGTCTGCTTCGAGGTCGGTTGCAGCTCTCTCGGCACTTTCAGCAGCAAGTTCACCGAATTGGTGGGGGTTCCGCCCAGTGTCTATCGGCGCGAGGCCGAGCAGTCGACGGCAGGAATGCCGTCCTGCGTGTCCAAACAAGTCACCAGACCGATCAGGAATCGAGAAGCGCAGACCGCGCAGCCGCAATTAACGTGATCGCCATGGACATCACCATTCACTCGAGTTTCCTTCCGCAGGACGACCCTGAAGCCGCCCTGAACTTCTATCGCGACACGCTCGGCTTCGAGGTTCGCAACGACGTCGGCTACGACGGGATGCGTTGGATCACGGTGGGGCCGCCCGGCCAGCCCGGCACCTCCATCGTGCTGCATCCGCCGGCCGTCGATCCCGGAATCACCGACGAGGAGCGCCGCACCATCATCGAGATGATGGCCAAGGGCACCTACGGCGGACTTCTCCTGGCCACCAAAGATCTGGACGACACGTTCGAGCGGCTTCAGGCCGGCGACATCGACGTCGTCCAGGAACCGACCGAGCAGCCGTACGGCGTTCGCGATTGCGCCGTCCGGGACCCAGCGGGAAACCTGATCCGTATTCAAGAACTGCGCTGAGCCCGTCAACTGCGCTGAGACCGTCGGCGATCGACTGACAGATGGAGACACGATGACTGCCTTGCACACCGCAGACAGCCACGATTTGATCCGCGTGCAAGGCGCGCGGGTGAACAACCTCGAAGACATCAGTGTCGAGATCCCGAAGCGGAGGCTGACGGTATTCACCGGCGTCTCCGGTTCGGGGAAGAGTTCGCTGGTGTTCAGTACGATCGCCGCGGAATCGCAGCGGATGATCAACGAGACCTACAGCGCTTTCGTTCAAGGATTCATGCCGACGCTCGCGCGGCCGGACGTCGATGTTCTCGACGGCCTGACCACCGCGATCATCGTCGATCAGCAGCGGATGGGAGTCGACCCGCGCTCGACCGTCGGAACCGCCACCGACGCCAACGCGATGCTCCGCATCCTGTTCAGCCGTCTCGGAAAGCCTCACATCGGTTCGCCTCAGGCGTTTTCGTTCAACGTGGCCTCGATCTCCGGAGCAGGCGCGGTCACGATGGAACGCGGCGGACGTCAGACGAAAGAGCGTCGGAGCTTCAAGATCACCGGCGGCATGTGTCCGCGGTGTGAGGGACGAGGGGCGGTCAACGATTTCGATCTGACCGCGTTGTACGACGACACCAAGTCGCTCAACGAGAGTGCGATCACGGTGCCCGGTTACAGCATGGAGGGTTGGTACGGCCGGATCTATCGCGGCTGCGGCTTCTTCGATCCCGACAAGCCGATCAAGAAGTACACCAAGAAGGAACTGAACGATCTGCTCTACAAAGAGCCGACCAAGATCAAGGTCGAAGGCATCAACCTGACGTACACGGGTCTGATTCCGCAGATTCAGAAGTCGTTCCTGGCCAAGGACGTCGACGCGATGCAGCCCCACATCCGGGCTTTCGTCGAGCGGGCGATCACGTTCACCACCTGCCCCGAATGCGACGGGACGCGACTGAGCGAGGGGGCGCGGTCGTCGAAGATCAAGGGCGTCAACATCGCCGACGCCTGCTCGATGCAGATCAGCGATCTCGCGGAATGGGTCAGCGGACTGAAGGAACCGTCGGTCGCGCCGTTGCTCACGGCGCTCGGTGAAACGCTCGACTCGTTCGTGGAGATCGGACTCGGCTACCTCAGTCTCGACCGGCCGTCGGGAACCCTCTCCGGCGGTGAAGCTCAGCGCACCAAGATGATTCGTCACCTGGGTTCCTCGCTCACCGACATCACGTATGTTTTCGACGAGCCCACTACCGGCCTGCATCCGCACGACATCGCGAGGATGAACGACCTACTGCTGCGCCTGCGCGACAAGGGCAACACCGTGCTCGTGGTCGAGCACAAGCCGGAGACGATCGTGATCGCCGACCACATCGTCGACCTCGGTCCGGGTGCGGGTAGCGCCGGCGGAAACGTCTGCTTCGAGGGCACCGTCGACGGTTTGCGTGCCAGCGACACCGTCACCGGCCGTCACTTCGACGACCGGGCCGCAATCAAGGAGACCGTGCGGGAGTCCACCGGGGCAATCGAGATTCGTGGAGCGAACGCGCACAACCTGCAGGACGTCGACGTCGACGTACCGCTCGGCGTCCTGGTCGTGGTCACCGGTGTCGCCGGGTCGGGCAAGAGTTCGCTGATCCACGGCTCGCTCGCGAAACGCGAAGACGTGGTGTCGGTCGATCAGAGTGCGATCCGCGGCTCGCGTCGGAGCAACCCGGCGACGTACACGGGGCTGCTCGACCCGATCCGCAAGGCATTCGCGAAGGCCAACGGCGTGAAGCCGGCGCTGTTCAGTGCCAACTCCGAGGGCGCCTGCCCGACGTGCAACGGCAACGGCGTCATCTACAGCGACCTGGCGATGATGGCCGGCGTTGCCACTCTCTGCGAGGAGTGCGAGGGCAAGCGCTTCCAAGCCGAGGTACTCGAATACAAATTCGGTGGCAAGGACATCAACGAGGTTCTCACGATGTCGGTGGCCGAGGCCGAGGAGTTCTTCGGCGACGGTGAGGCCAAGACCCTCGCTGCGCACAAGATCCTCGTCCGACTGGTCGACGTGGGGCTCGGATACCTCACGATCGGCCAGCCGTTGACGACGCTGTCGGGCGGTGAGCGTCAGCGCATCAAGCTGGCAACCCACCTGGGTGAGAAGGGCGGCGTGTACGTCCTCGACGAGCCGACCACCGGACTGCACCTGGCCGACGTCGAGCAGTTGCTCGGCCTGCTCGATCGACTGGTCGATTCCGGTAAGTCAGTCATCGTGATCGAGCACCACCAAGCGGTGATGGCACACGCAGACTGGGTCATCGACCTCGGCCCTGGTGCGGGTCACGACGGCGGTCGGATCGTCTTCGAGGGCACTCCCGAGGAGCTCGTCGCCGACGGCTCCACCCTCACCGGAAAGCACCTCGCGGCATACGTCGGCAGCTGACCGGGCTCCTACCTCAGGCGTCGATACCCAGGTTGATGACGGCGAGGTAGGACCCGTCCGACTGCTTTTCGACGGTCATGAGGCCGGTGTCGTCGTAGATGCCGTCACTGGCGTTGTTCGTGTTGTTCTCACGACCGGTGTGCTCGCTGTACGGGGACTGCGAGTACACCTCGTCGAGAAGGGTCTCGTCGAAGAAGGTCTGCGTCGTGAGGACCGTCTTCTTGTCGATGTGAACCTTGACGTGGATGTGGGTGGTGCGGCCCATGTACCAGCCGGGAAAGATCGTGGTGAACTGCGCGATGCCGTTTGCATCGGTGGTCTGGGCGCCGCGCAGGTAGGTGCCGTCGTCGGTGGTGGTGGCTTCGGTGTCGCCGACGCTGTACGAACCGTCGGAGGTCTCACCGGACCCTCCCATGCCGCCGCCCATTCCGCCGGGGGCGCCTGACGGTGGTTCGCCCATTCCGCCTCCGGGTGCACCTGACGGAGGTTCACCCATCCCGCGGGCCGGGGGAGTTCCGCCACCGCCGCCGCCGTTGGCGCTCAGCGAACCGGATTCGAAGCCGGAGTACACGCCGCCGGCGTCGCAGTGCCAGATCTCGACGACGGCGTTACTGACCGCGCCGATGCTGCCGTCGACGTTGCACTGGCTGTTGTCCTGCACGCGCATCGCAACCTGCAGCGTGGTGCCCGGACGGTCCTCGCGGATGTCGCCGCGAATGGAGTCGACGTCGAACCAGTAGGGACCCTGCGTCTCTTCCTTGCTCATGACACACTGCGGTGCTTTGGCCAGAAGTGCGGTGACCACGTCGCCGGACGTGGCCGCGGCGGAAGTGCCGGAAGTGGTTGTCGTCGACGCAGCCGCAGCCGAAGTCGTCGTGGCGGTGCCACTGTTGCCGGAGCACGCTGCGATGAGCCCGCCGAGACTGATGGTTCCGCCGAGGGCGAGAGCCCGCCGACGGCTCACGCGCAGCCTGCTCGCTTCGATGTCTTTGTTCACGCCGCTGTACCTCCATTGTGTGGGCTGTTGTCTCAATGGTGGACGGGCGACCTGGTGCGGAACTGGTTATCCGCTGTGAACTTGCTGGGAGAGCATCTGAATGCTCGAAGTGGCCCGCACATAGACCTGTCCGCCGGCGTCGACGATGCGAGTTTCGATCAGCGCGAGCCTGCGCCCGGCACGAATCACGGAGGCCTCGGCGCGCAAGACCGGCCCGCCGATGTCGGGTGAGCGCAGGAAGTCGATCTTGTGGTCGAGGACGCGATAGTCCTGGTCGACGCGGGTCAGGGTCTGGGCAGACAGGCCAGTGATGGCGTCGACTGCCGAGATGAGGACACCGCCCTGAACGGCGCCCAACGGGTTGGCCATCCAGGCCACGGGTGCGAACTCACCGACGACGGAACCTGGGGTCACGTCGACGACAGCAAGATCGAGGAGTCCGGCGAGTGGACCGCGTTCGAGTTTGCCGTCGCGGATTCCTTCGACGACGTCGGACCCGGACAACCCGCTCAGGTTGCTTGTCTTCTCCGGCGTCGGGACGGGCAGCGGCTCGCCCTCCACGTAGTCGTCGATTCCCACGACGGGGGGACGCGAGACCACCATGGCGCGACCGGCCATCACTGCCAGAAGGGTGCCGTTCTCGTCGCGAAGTTGCCCGGATGCGAGTCCGACGCCGTCGTCGAGATGCACGAGTGTTCCGGTGGCACCGACGTCCGCGACGTCGGGGATGTCGGCGCCCGCACTGACCGTGACCTGCGCGAGCACGGACTGATGGCCCGAGGTCAGTCCCGAGTACACCGCGCCACCCATGGCACCGTCGATCATGACTCCGATGGAACCGAGCACGGTCTTGCCACGGTGATCGTGGAATCGCTCGCCGACGGCCTGCGCGAAGGCCAGGTCCCCGGGCTCGACCGAAACGGCGCGCACACCCATCAATGTGTTGAGTGGGTCAAGCTTCTTGACGGGCGCGGCGGAGTTGTCGATGCTCATCTGTCGAGTATCTCCAGCGCGCCGAGTCCTGCCGAGACCGGGTCTCAACCACCGATACGTGAATGCATCTCCCAGACGAGGACTTCGGCCCCGGCGTCGGAGGTCAGCTGCTGGCCACCCGAATCGCTCAACCGGACAGCATCGCCTTCGTACAGAGTGCCGACGCCCTCCATCTCGGCAGTGCCCTGCGCGACGAAGACGTGCAGGAACCGTGCGCCCGGAAGATTCACGGAGGTGCCCGGCAGAATGCGTGCGACATGCATGGCGGCGTTCTTGTTGTTGATGCGAATCGCCGAATGATCCTTGTAGCGCTCCATCCCGGAGGCAACCGGGATCAGACCGCCGCGCAGCAGTTCGTCGTCGATCTCGAGCTGTTCGTAACCGGGGGTCAGTCCACCTTCGTCCGGTACCACCCACATCTGGATGAAATGCACGGGGTCGGAATGCTGTTCGCCGCCGATACGCCACGAATCGTTCTTCTCACTGTGCATGATTCCGGTACCGGCGCTCATGCGCTGGGCGAGTCCCGGATAGATGACGCCGGTGTGGCCGATGGAATCCTGGTGCACGAGCGAACCGCGAAGCACCCAGGTCACGATTTCCATGTCCTTGTGCGGATGGGTGTCGAAACCGGTTCCCGCCAGTACGGTGTCGTCGTTGTTGACGAGCAGCAATCCGTGATGAGTGTTGTCCGGATCGTAGTGCTGTCCGAACGAGAACGAATGTTTCGAATCCAGCCAGGAGACGCGGGATTTCAAGCGATCGCCGGAGCGGTGCACATCGATGTGCGGTGTCGTCCGTGGGGCCTGTGCTCGACCAGATGCCATGGCTCCTCCTTCTGTACCACCGGGATCCACCACAATCGGGATCCGCCACTACCGGCATCCACCCTACGACGAACCTGCTGTGTAGTCCGAACATTGGGCGTACTCGGTGGTGTCGTCAGTTCGTCGACGCGTGCATCTCCCACACGAGTATCTCCGCATCGCCGATTCCCTCGACTCGTTGGCCGCCAGTATCCTTGAGTCGCAACGAATCTCCCGGACCGAGCAATCCGACTCCCTCGACGTCGACAGTGCCACCGGCGATGAAGCCGTGCACGTACGGCGCATCCGGGAGAGATACCGACCCACCGGTCTCGAGGCGAGCAACATGCAGTGCCGCATGTTTGTTGTGCAAGCTGATCGCGCTGTGGTCGCGATGCGCGGGCATCCCCGACGCCAGGGTGATCAGGCCACCGCCGTCGAGTTCGGAGTTGATGTCGAGTTCCTGATAGCTCGGAGTCACTCCGGATTCGTCCGGGGGTATCCACATCTGGACGAGGTGAACGGGCTCGGTGACACGTGAGCCGTCGGCCCGGAAGCGATCGTTGCGCTCGGAGTGCAGGATTCCGGTACCGGCGCTCATTCTCTGCGCGAGTCCGCGATGGATGACTCCGGAGTGCCCAGCGGAATCCTGGTGAACCAGAGATCCGCTGAGCACCCACGTCACGATCTCGGTGTCGCGGTGCTGATGAGTGTCGAAACCGTAGTCGGCTTCGATGATGTCGTCGTTGTTCACCAACAGAAGTCCGTGCGCGTACGCGGCGTGATCGAAGTTTCCGGCGAAGGGGAAACTGTGACGCGCCGTGAGCCAGCCGTAGTTGAGATGCGCACGTTCGTCAGCTCGCTGGACGACTACCGACGACATGTCAGCTCAGCGTCTCGTGTGCCGCCGGGATGGATCCCAGGCGTCCGGCCTGGAAGTCCTCGAAGGCCTGCATGACCTCGGACTTGGTGTTCATGACGAACGGCCCGGCCATCGCGATGGGCTCACGAATCGGTTTGCCGCCGAGGATGAATACCTCGAGAGATTCGGTCCGTGAATCCTGGCGATCGGAAGCGGCGACGGTGATGGAGTCACCGCGTCCGAAGACAGCTGTCTGTCCGACACGAATGGGCCGACGCTCGGCCCCGACCGTGCCTTCGCCGGCGAGGACGTAGACGATCGCGTTGAACTCGGGGTTCCACGGAAGCGTCAGGCTCGCACCCGGGGCCACAGTCGTGTGGGAGAGCGCGATGGGTGTGTACGTCGATCCGGGTCCGGCGTGGCCGGCGATGTCTCCGGCGATGACGCGTACCAAGGCTCCGCCGTCCGGCGAGGAAAGCAGGGCCACCTTGTTACCGGTGATGTCCTGGTACCGCGGAGATGCCATCTTGTTGTCGCGAGGCAGGTTGACCCACAGTTGGACGCCGTGGAAAAGGCCGCCGCTGAGGACGAGGTGCTCCGGCGGAGTTTCGATGTGGAGGATGCCGCCACCCGCGGTCATCCACTGGGTGTCGCCGCCGCCGATAATGCCACCGCCACCGTTGGAGTCCTGGTGCTCCATGATGCCGTCGATCATGTAGGTCACGGTTTCGAAGCCGCGGTGCGGGTGCCACGGTGTGCCCTTGGGTTCTCCGGGTGCGTAGTTGACCTCGCCCATCTGGTCCATGTGGATGAAGGGATCGAGGGCGGAGAGGTCGATGCCGGCGAAGGCGCGGTGAACGGGAAAGCCTTCACCTTCGTATCCGACCGGTGCGGTGGTGATGCTCTTGACGGGGCGGTCGACTGCTGACTCTGCCGGCTCGTCGAGACGGGGCAGGGCCAAGATGTTCTCGACTGTCACAGCAGGCATGTCGTACTCCTTGTATCCGTGAAGCTGATGTCAGGTAGTTGATTGTTCAACTATCTCATTCGGAGTCAACAAAGTCGAGCCCCGGGTATTCCCGGGGCTCGACTGGTGTTCGGATCAGCGCAACATGCTGCCGAGGGTTTTTGCCGCTGCCATGACCTCGGCGCCCAGCGCTGCTTGGTCCTCGGAGTCGAAGACGGAAATTCCGAGGCTGGAGATGGCGTCGCGGCGTCGGCCGGGGATCACCGCTGAGATTCCCAGGACGGACGGGATGACCTCGCCGACGGTCACTGCGTAGCCGCGTGCGCGTGCCGCCGTCACTTCCTCTCGTTCCCCGTTCGTCGGCGGGAGTGAGGCAAGGATGGAAAGCCCGGCGGAGCCGCGGTCGATCGGATCGACCTGCCCTGGATGAAACGCGACGTGAACCTTGGCGCTGCGCGGTTCGACCACCATCAGCGCGCGCACTTCGGTATCGCTCTCGCGGACCACCAGGTGCGCTGTCGCCTCGGTGGCCTCGGCAAGTTCTTGAAGTATCGGGCGAGCGAGAGTGCGCAAATCCTGTTCCACCGGTTCGGCGAGGGTGACCAGGCCGGCGCCGAGAGTGACGCGCTTGAAGGAGTCCTTGCGGCACAGGTGATGAGCCTCGAGCGTGCGGATCAACCGATGTGCGACGGTTCGGTGGACTCCCACTCCGTCGGCGATATCGGTGACCGACAAGCCGTGCGGATAGGACGTCAGGAGTTCCAGGATCTCGAGTCCGTGGTGCAGCGTTTTCGACATGCTGGAGTCCACTTGAACTGCACTTTTGCGCGGTCGGTGTTCCTCGCTCAGCTCTGACATCAAATCCCTTTCTTGACGTTTGTGAGGTATGCCACCTACGCTTTGAACATATCGCACAGTGTGTGCGATTATCGCACACTTTACGGAGCTGCACAACCTTCGGGTGGATGCAGCACAGCGTGTTCGGAGAGAACCTTCATGAGCAACTACAGCGTCGTGGCAACGGAGGATGTTGCCGCAATTCACCAGCTGTACGGCCACCAGAGTCATTGCATAGACTCTGGGCGCCAGCAGGATTGGGCGCAGACATTCACCGATGGCGGTGAGTTTCATTCCCCCAGTTATCCGGAACCTGTGGTCGGTTTCGACGACCTTGCGGCTTTTGCTGCTCGCTTCTTCGCGGCGGCGGAAGCCGCCGACGAAGTGCATCGCCACGTTCTGACCAACCTCGTCGTCGAGGCGGTGGAGGAGAGTGCTCTCACAGTGCACGGGTACCTGCAGATCGTTGCCACCGCTCGCGGCGGAGACTCGCAACTGGTGCGGATGACAACTGTCACAGATCGCGTGGTTCGGGTCGGTGAGGAGTGGAAGATCGCCCGCCGCACCGTTTCCCGCGACGACGCGCCCCGAGCGTCCGAACAAGCTTGAAGTACCGAAATGTTTCTTGCACAACAATATTCAGTAGGAGAAGTACATCATGACCGAAAGCTCTGACCAGACGAACCCGGGCCGTACCGTTGTGACGCAGATGTCGGCGGTGTACCCGGAGTTGGCAGGCAAGGTCGCAGTGGTGACCGGCGCGGCTCAGGGTATGGGTGCGACGTTCGCCGAAGGACTGGCAACACGCGGCGTACATGTCGTCGGCGCCGACATCAACGAAGAGCAGATGCTCGCCACGGCCGCACGAATCAACACGGACCTCGAATCGAATGCACTGGCGGACAAGCCGGGTCGCGTCGTCGGAGCTCGGGTCGACGTCACCAAGCCCGACGAGCATGAATTGCTTGCGCAGTTGGCGTTGAAGGAGTTCGGCCGGGTCGATTTCTGGATCAACAATGCGGGTATCTTCCCGTTCGCGCTGGCCGAGGAGATCACCCCGGAGCAGATCGGCGCAACGCTGAGTGTCAATGTCGAAGGAGTGCTCTACGGTGCTCAGGCGGCGGCACGTCACCTCGGTCCCGGCGGCGCCATCGTCAACATGTCTTCGGTGTCTGCGCTGCGTGTGCGGAAGGGGAGAGGCGCATACTGCACGTCGAAAGCTGCCGTTGCGCACCTCACGGAGTCTCTCGCAGTGGAGTTCGGCGACAAGGGTATTCGGGTCAACTCCATTGCACCCGGCTACATCGACACGGCGATGACGAAGTGGGTCCAGGAAGATCCGATCGCGCTCGCGAACGCACTCGACGCGGTACCACTGCATCGTCTGGGCTCGCCCGAAGAGGTCTTCGGCCCGCTGCTGTTCCTGCTCTCGGACAGCGCGCGTTACGTCACCGGGCACAGCATTGCGGTGGACGGTGGTTCGCGGCATGTCTGAGTCCACGACATATCCCGGCGTCGTTCTCGTTACCGGCGGTGCTGCCGGGATGGGGGCGCATCACGCGCGCACTCTCGCCGCGCGCGGTTCGCATGTCTGCATTGCCGATGTTTCGGATTCATCCGGCGTGGTCGACGACATCGTCGCCGCAGGCGGATCGGCGTCCGCTCATATTCTCGACGTCACCGATGTCGATGCCTGGGACCGGGTTGTCGACGAAATTCGCACCACCCGTGGGGAACTCGGCGGACTGGTCAACAACGCCGGCATCTCGCGTCGGCTCGAATTCATGGACACCCCGAACGACATCTGGGAGCTGACCATGAAGATCAACCTCTTCGGCCCGTTCTACGGTATGAAGGCGGTGGCGCCGCTGATGCGCGAGAGTGGTGGCGGATCGATCGTCAACATCTCGTCCATCGCCGGTCAGATCGGATACTTCTCTCCGGCTTACTCGTCGAGCAAGTGGGGTCTGACCGGTCTGTCGAAGTCGGCCGCAGGTAACTTCGCGCAGTGGGGGATTCGCGTCAACTCGGTGCACCCGGGACTGGTCGGTACGGCGCTGCTCGGCGGCGCGAACGACTTCGTCGCCGCGTCACTGAAGTCGGTTCCCTTCGGACGCATGGGAACTCTCGACGAGATCACCGAAGCAGTGCTGTTCCTGCTCTCGAACAGTTCGACCTACACCACCGGTACGGAACTCACTGTCGACGGCGGGTTGGTGTCGAACGGTCTTTACCACCGCATCATCGCGGAGACTGGAGAACTTTCATGACCGAGCACTGGGACGTCGTTGTCATCGGTGGCGGCGGAGCAGGTCTCGCCGCTGCGGTGTCGGCAGCTGAAGAAGGCGCATCCGTTCTGCTGTTCGAATCCGAAACCGAACTCGGTGGATCCACCGCGCTGTCGGCCGGCATCTTCACGGCCGCCGGAACGAGCGTGCAGGCCGGCCTCGGCGTCGACGACTCGGCAGAGAAGTTCTTCCAGCACTACATGGACCTCAACCAGTGGATGCTCTCACCCGGATTGATTCGTGCGTTCTGCGAAAACGCCGGTCCGACACTGGAATGGCTCATCGGACTCGGCGTCGAGATTCCCGCGACGATCTCGGGTAACGCTCACCAGCCGGGACTCGCCCAAGCCGGCGTCGAGGACGTCTGGCGCGGCCACGTGCCCAAGGACCAGGGATACGGACTGATTCAGGTGCTGGACAAGGCTCGTCGTAAGCACGGGATCGAGGTCATCTTCGGAACACGGGTGCAGAAGCTGATCGAGGAAGACAGTCGGGTTGTCGGCGTTGTCGCCGACGACATCGAGGTGCCTGCGGGCGCCGTCGTTGTTGCCTCCGGTGGATTCGCGCAAGATCCGGGTTTGGTGGAACGCCACTTCCCGGACGCGAACAAGGCCGGAGAAGCCTTGTTCGTCGTCGCAGCCGAGGGGAGCCGCGGAGACCATCTTCGTTTTGCCGAAGACCTCGGTGCTTCCCTGGCGGGCGACGGCTGGGGTCTGATGCTGCCCACCGTCTACTTCCAGCGATTCCACCACTGGCAGGCCGGCTTTCCGCCGAAGTCGCGGATCTACGTCAACCAGGACGGCCGTCGTTTCATGGACGAGGACAGCTCGTACGCGGTCTCGACCGGCATCATCGACCATCAGGGCGGATACGGTTGGATGATCTTCGACGAGAACGCTCGCGTGAATCTGGCTCCAGGATATGCGGATTGGAATCCCGAACGCATCGAGGAAGAAGTTGCCGCCGGTGGCACGATTCGTGCGGACACGATCGAAGACCTCGCAGTGGCTACGGGTGTTCCGGTTGCGACGTTGGCGCAAACCCTGCGTCGATGGAACGACCAACTGCCCAGCGGTCACGACGACGACTTCCTCCGCCATCGCACGTTGCGGAACAAGGGTGCCGTCGGCAATCCGGATCCTATTGCGACAGCTCCGTTCTATGCCGCGAAAATCCTTCCGGCAGAGCTCGTCTGTACGCATGCGGGAATGGAGATCAACACCGATGCGGCCGTGCTCGGCAGCACCGGAGTACCTATCGAGGGTCTGTACGCCGCAGGTGAGGCCGGCGCCGGAATCCTCGGACTGAGATACGTGGGCGGCGGCAATGCGGTTGCCAACGCTTTGACCATGGGCCGCGTAGCGGGACGTAATGCGGCGAATTACACCAGGACCAGCGCTGAGAGCGCACCGGTCCATTCCATCGCGCACTCCTGACGTCCGACGTCTGCGCGGCACCGAATCCAGTCAGTATCCAATCCAGGCAGGGAACAACATGTCAGAGAATGAGACCATGGCGAGAGCCGAATCCACCGAGGGCAGCAGCGTGGCAACCGAACGACAGTCGACGACGAAGGTAATTCGCGCGGCCATCGTCGGTACCGTCGTCGAGTACTACGACTTCGGTATCTACGGATACATGGCCACGACGATCGCCGCGCTGTTCTTCGTTTCCCATGACCCGAACGCAGCACTGCTCGGTACCTTTGCAGCATTCGCCGTGGCCTTCTTCCTACGCGTGCCCGGCGGCATCTTCTTCGGCCACATCGGCGACAAGTACGGCCGCAAGAACGCGCTGTCCTGGACCATCCTCCTGATGGTTCTCGCGACAGCCGGAATGGGCCTGCTGCCGACTTACGCCACGTTGGGTGTGTGGGCGACGTCCATCCTGGTTCTGGCTCGTTGCCTGCAGGGCTTCGCGGCCGGCGGTGAACTCGGCGGCGCCAACGCGTTCGTCTCCGAGTCCGCTCCCAAACGGTGGCGTGCGACGCAGACCTCGATGGTCAATACCGGCACCTACCTGGGTTCGCTGGCAGCTTCGCTCATGGCCCTCGGCCTGACGTCGGTGTTCTCGCAAGAGCAGATCCTCGAATGGGCTTGGCGTATCCCGTTCCTGCTCAGCCTGCTGATCGGTGGCATCGGTATCTGGATCCGCAGCCAGATGGAAGACACTCCTCAGTTCGAAGAACTGCAGGACAAGGGTGAGACCAAGAAGCTTCCCATCCGTGAGTTGCTCAGCACCTCCGGTGGCAGCGTCGTCAAGATCATCCTGCTGGGCGCACTCATCACCGGCGGTTACTACATCGCCTCGGTGTATGCCGCGACGTACCTGCAGACCACCGGCGGTCATTCGTCACGCGTTGCTTTCCTTTCCACTTCTCTTGCACTGGTTCTCGGCGTCATCACGTTGCCGATCTCGGGATACATGGCAGACAAGTACGGGCGTCGGCCGGTGCTGTTCGCCGGTAGTGCCGCCGCAGTGGTTCTCGGAATCCCGATGTTCATGATGATGGCCGGTTCTGGCATCTGGCAGGCGGTTGTCGGTCAGTCAGTGCTCTTCATCTGCGTTTCCGTTGTCAACGGTGCTTCGTACGTGACCTATGTCGAAATGCTGAAAGCATCTGTGCGGTACAGCGGTCTGGCATTGGGTAACAACGTCACCAACATGTTCCTCGGTGGCACCGCGCCTTTCATCGCAACCTATCTCATCAGCTTGACCGGTAACTCTCTCGCTCCGGCTGGATACTTCGTCTTCTGTGCGGTGATCACCCTCGTCACGGTCTTCTTCATCAAGGAGACCAAGGGTGTTGAACTGCAGGTTGATTGATCATCGGGTAGAACAGGAGCCTGACCGTGTCCCTCGCTGACAAGCAAGAAATCACCGAAGTTCTGTATCGCTACGCTCGGGCCGTCGATCGGAAGGATTTCGACAGCGTGGCCCTCTGCTACTTCGACGACGCGATAGACAACCACGGCGGTTACATCGGAACCGTCGACGGGCTGATCGAAGACATGAAGCTCAGACACAAGACGATCGACTCGTCGATTCACTGCATTTCCAACATACTGATCGACGTCAACGGCGATGTCGCTCAGTGCGAGTCGTACTGTTTGTGCTTTCTGCGGCAAGAGCGTTCCGGTACGGATACGGTGCAGACGCTTGCGACGATCAAATGCCGTTACGTCGACAGGTTCGAAAGGCGCCACGGTGAATGGCGAATCGCCGATCGGATTGTCGTGTTCGACGAATCCCGTGAAGACGTGATCGAGAACATCCTGTCCACGGACTGGGTGACGCAACGTCGATCCTTCGACGATCCGGTGTACACCAGGACGCCTTGACCAGTAGTGCAGACGAAGGCCTTCACACACATCGTGTGTGAAGGCCTTTCGCCTGTTCACTTCTCGTGTCAGCCCACTGCGCCTGGTGCGGCGACCTCGGTCAAACGGCCGTCCGAGAGCCTGAGCCAGCGTTCGACCTTGACCTCGGCCAGGAATCTCTCGTCGTGGCTGACCACCACGAACGCCCCCTGATATGCATTCAGGGCACTTTCGAGTTGAGCAACGCTCACCAAGTCGAGGTTGTTGGTCGGCTCGTCGAGAAGAAGCAGCTGCGGGGCCGGATCGGCGAAGAGAACGCACGCCAATGTAGCCCGCAGTCGTTCACCGCCCGAGAGTGCAGCGACGGGAAGATGAGCACCCGCACCCCGAAAGAGGAAGCGCGCCAGGATGTTCATGCGTTCCGGTGCCGGTAGGCCTGGAGCAGACAAGGCAAAGTTCTCTGCGACGGTGCGTGCGGGGTCGAGTAGGTCGAGCCTCTGCGACAGGTATGCCACTCGACCGTCGGCTCGCGTGATCTCACCGGAAGTCGGCGCCACATCCCCGTTGACGATGCGTAGCAACGTCGACTTTCCGACGCCGTTCGGCCCGGTCAACGCGATACGCTCCGGTCCTCGAATGGCCAGGTCGATTCCGGAGTCGGCGAAGATCGCATGATCGCCGAACGCGAATTGCATTCGCTCACCGAGGAACACCGTCCGGCCGGCGGGTACATGTGTGCCAGGCAATTCGAGTGAAATCGTCTGGTCGTCTCGAAGAGCGCGGCCCGCTTTGTCGAGTCGGTCCTTTGCCGCGTCGACCCGGGCGAGGTGTGTCTCGTTGGCCTTGCCTGCCGACTCCTGAGCATTGCGCTTCATGGTCCCCGCAAAGATCTTGGGCAAGCCCGCGTTCCCGAGATTGCGGGCAGCGTTACTTGCGCGTCGCGAAGCACGTTCTCGGGCCTGCTGCAGTTCGCGCTTCTCGCGCTTGACCTCTTGCTCGGCGTTGCGGATGTTCTTCTCCGCCACTTCGCGAGCCGAGCGTGCCGCGGCTTCGTAGTCGGTGAAATTGCCACCGTAGAAGCTGATCTCGCCGCTGTGAAGTTCGGCGATGCGGTCCATGCGGTCGAGTAGTCCTCGATCGTGACTGACCACCAACAGACAACCACTCCAGTCGTCGAGAACGTCGTAAAGCCTGCGGCGCGCGTCCAGGTCGAGGTTGTTGGTGGGTTCGTCGAGGAGAAGGACATCGGGGCGTCGCAGGAGTTGCGCCGCCAGTCCGAGCGAGACGACCTGCCCGCCGCTCAGAGTGTCGAGGCGACGATCGAACGTCATGTCGGCCAAACCGAGTCGACCGAGTTGGGCTCGCGTTCGTTCCTCGATATCCCAGTCGGACCCGATTGTCGTGAAGTGTTCTTCTCGTGTGTCCCCGGATTCGACTGCGTCCAACGCAGCGAGCGTCGGGGCGATGCCCAAGACCTCGGCAATGGTCAGATCGCCCGTCAGTGGCAGGTCCTGCGGAAGGTATCCGAGAACGCCGTCGACGGACACACTGCCGGCGCGCGGCCGCAACTGGCCGGCGATCAATCTGAGCAGAGTGCTTTTCCCGACGCCGTTCTGGGCCACCAGCCCGGTTCGGCCGCCGGGCACGGTGAATGACAATTCGTCGAAGACCGGAGTGTCGTCCGGCCAGGCAAAAGACAGATTCGAGCAAACGATGTAGGTATCGGACATGAATAGACCTCAGGTGTTGTGCGGGCGCGGCAACGCTGCTCCGCGAAGAGTCGGGTAAGTGAACGACAACATGGCCACGACGGCAGCGCTCCGAGGCGTCTGCCGGTGGCCGTCATGCCCGGTTTTATCCGGAGATGTCGAGTTCACCAACCATGTCTGATCCTTTTTGGTCTGTGTTGTTTCATCCGACGATAACAGGAGCCGGTATCTACATACGAGCAATACCGGCGCAGAGAAGTTCGACCAGTCGTCGATACACCCGATCCGGGTCGGTGCCGGCCGGTTGTCCCTCTACCGATTCGAGGATGCAGAAGCCGTGCAGCGCACTGCGAAGAGACCACGCCGCCTGCTCCGAATCATCCGGGCTCAGACCGTATCCCGCGATCACCTTGTTGATGACGTCGACCACCTCGCCGACGGCGGAGACCAGATCGGGATGCGGAGCAGTGGGGTAGCGGTCGGTGATGGCGTAGAGCCCGGGGTGTACTCGGACGAACGCACGCCATGCGTCCGCGAGCGCCATGACGGCGTCGTCGCGCGAGAGACCGACCGCGGCGGCACGCAGTTGTTCGGCGAGAAGGTTGCGTGCGAGGAGGCTGAGTTGATGGTGGACGTCGTCGACCCCGTCGACGTGTTTGTACAGGGCTGACTGCCGGACGTCGAGGGTCTCGGCGAGTTGACTCAGTACCAGAGCGTCGGCGCCTTTGCTGTCGACCAGATCGGCTGCGGCAGCGATCACGCGTTCACGGGTAACCGGAGTTCTCATGCACGCATCTTCCCTGTATGACAGGCTTCGCGCCGGTGATACATTATCACCATGAGTGATGAAGTATCGCCACGCGAGCCGTCCGGCGATCAACTACGCCGTCGTGACCTGCGCGTAGTCGTCACCGGTGCATGCATCCTCGGGTTGACCTCGGTGCTCTACGAACTCTCAGGAGTGTCTCCGTCGACGGGTGCATTCTTTCGGTGCCTCTATGCGCTCATCCCTCTCGGCATGCTCGTGCTCGTTCAGCGTCGTCGGTCACCCCGGCCTTCGGTCTCGGCGCCCTGGATCGTGAAGTCTCTACTTGCCGGCGCGTTCCTCGGAATCGATCTGGTGCTCTGGCACGAGTCGATTCATTCGATCGGGGCAGGTCTTTCGACTGTGATCCTGAATTTGCAGGTGCTGTTCGTCGCAATCCTCGGCTACGTTGTCCTGCGCCAACGGATCGGCCGGGAACTGGTCGCCAGCCTTCCGTTGCTCTTCGTCGGAGTTGCTCTGGTAGCCGGGACGAGCACAACGCTCACCGGGTCGAATCCTGCTGTCGGAGTGTCGTTTGCCGTGATCGCCGCAGGCGCGTACGCGGTCTACATCTTCCTCATGGGTCTGGCTACTCGGGCGGCGGGCAGAACGGCGTTGCCGATGTTCGTCTCGACGGGAGCCACTGCCCTCACGGCAGGTGCATACGGCCTCGTGAGTGGAACTTTGGATCTGACACCGTCACTCGTAGCTCAAGGTTGGCTTGTGCTGCTCGCGTTGGTATCTCAGGTGATCGGGTGGCTGCTGGTAGCCAGCGCCAGTCAGCGTCTGCCTGCCAGTGCAGTCGCCGCCAGCCTCGTGTTGCAATCGGCGTCAGCACTGTTGTTCGGCGCAGTGCTGCTTGCACAGACCCCAACTCTCGTCCAACTTGCGGGTGCCGGAATGATTTTGGCCGGAGTGGTTGTGGCGACGCGGATACCCGCGAAGAAATCCTCGACGACTGTTGTCGGAAAACGAATGGAGACAAGCGTATGACCACGGCGGCTGACCACATCTACATCAACGGCGACATCAGGGTCATGGACGGTGCGGTCGGCGATAACGCCACCGCTGTGGCAGTCAAGGACGGCAGATTTGTCGCCCTCGGAACTGACGCCGAGATCTCGGCGCTGACCGATTCCGAAACCTCCGTTGTCGATCTCGCCGGAGCGGTGGTTGTGCCGGGGTTCATCGAGACGCACCTTCATCCGATGATGTGGGGTTTGATGCTCAGTGGGGTCGACGCAACGACGAATACGTGCCCGACCATCGAGAAGTTGATCACGGCGTTGGCCGCGCGGGCCGCGATCACACCAGTTGGCGAGCCCATCGAAGCGTGGGGCTTCGACGACAGCCTCGTGGCGGAAGATCGAGGCCTGACCGCGGTTGATCTGGACAAGGCTTCCACCGATCATCCGATTCTGGTGCGGCACTTGTCTGCTCACGGGATCTATGTCAACTCGGTCGCACTGGAGAAGGCCGGAATCGATGCCACCACGGTCGATCCGGAAGGTGGTGTCATCGTTCGGGACAGCGACGGTGTACCCACCGGTGAACTGTGCGAGGTTCCGGCAATGTCTCTGGTGCACGGACTTGTTCCGGATATGAACCCGGATGCGTCCAAGATCGCGATGCTGCGGGCGCAGGAAGTCATGGCGTCGGTGGGCGTGACGAGTTTCCACGACATGTACGTCACGGCCGAGATGTACGAGGCGTACCGGCAACTCGACGCCGATGGTGACTTGAGGCTGCGTGCGCGCCTCTATCTCGGCCACGGGGTTCACGATCAGTTGGGTGAACTCGCCGATCCGACCGAGCGAGTTCGTGTGGGCGGCGTCAAACTCATTTCGGACGGGTCGATTCAGTTGCACACCGCTGCGCTGACCGCGCCGTACCACGATCTGGGCGGATGCCACTGCGGCGGAATGGCAATCCCGGCAGGTGCGCTCGGGGCACTCGTCGAGGAACATCACGCTGTCGGCCGACAGGTTGCGATTCATACCAACGGTGATCAGGCCATCGATTTTGCATTGGACGCAATTGCAGCGGCACGGACGGCGCACCCGGACATCGAAGTTTCGCATCGACTCGAGCACGTTCAGACGTTGCGGGAAGATCAGATCGCGCGGATGGTCGAGCTCGGGGTGGTGGCGTCGATCTTCGTGAACCACGTCTACTACTGGGGTGACCGGCACCGCGATCGTTTTCTCGGACCGGGTCGCGGCGAGCGGATCAGCCCCGTGGCGTCGGTCGTGGCGGCGGGGCTTGCCTACGCGCTGCATTGCGACTGCCCTGTCACTCCAGTGAACCCGCTCTTCACGATGAACACCGCCGTACATCGTGTGACGCGAGAAGGTCATGTTCTGGGTGCGGAGCAACGGGTTTCCGCGTCCGAGGCGCTGGCCGGCTACACAAGCGCAGCCGCTCGTCTCACCGGTGAGTCATCGGACAAAGGTCGGATAGCGGTGGGACTTTTGGCGGATTTTGTTGTGCTCGACGGAGATCCGCTGCGCAGCGAATCGACAGACTTGAATGAACTGTCGGTCCTGCGCACGGTTGTCGGAGGTGAGACCGTCTTCGAGGTGTAGGGCCTCCGCCTTAGTTTGTTGCTCGATTGTCGCTGCTTTCAAAGCGGAGGCAATCGAACGATCCCCAAAACAAACCAAAAGTTTGTAGAACTTGTTTCAGGTGAATTTCCGACTGTATGGACCATCCGGGCGAAGGTTACTTCAGCAAACGGGTTGCAACAAAGTGCTGCGTCTTTTAAATGATCCAGGTGAGAGGCGATTCTGTAGTCAAGTTCAGGTTTCAACAAGCTTCTGGACATTCGACCAGCTTTTCGCCAAAAATTCCTGATACGTGTGGTAAAAATCTAAACGACGCAAGCGGACGTCGACAGCACGAGAGAGGAATGACTCGTTCGCGAGAACGGCTCGCAATCTTTCCGCAACACGCTCTCGCTCTGCACTTACCGCTACGACCCCTCACTGACCACGGATGAACGAAACCCTCTGCCCGTACCAGGGCGCACATGACTGGATCCGACCAGCTTTCTCACCCTGCAAGCTCCCCGCCACGGGGACCAGACGAAAAGAGTGTTCTCCATGAACAAGGCAACCAAGGGCGCAGTCGCGGCCGGTGCAGCAGCACTTCTCCTCGCCGGTGGCGCGGGAACCATGGCGGCGTGGAACGCAAACGCACCGATGACCGGCGGAACGATCACCGCAGGTCATCTGACTCTCAGCGCCGATCCCTCTGCTCTGCCGAGTTGGACCGTCACCAATGGGGCAACAACGGAAACCAATGTCGACATCGCGAGCTATCGCGTTTCTCCCGGTGACAAGATCACCTACACAGGCAAGGTAAAGGTCGGTATCGACGGTAAGAATCTCAAGGCTCAAGTGATTGCCGACACGACCACGATTACCGGCTCGTTGGCTACTGCCCTGACAACCACGACCTCAACCACCCTCGCGGGGCAGCCGCTCACTCAGCTGACTGAAGCCAACGACGGCACGACAGTTGACGTTGTGGTGACCTTCGACTTCCCTAAGGGCACAGTGTTGCCTGACAACACAGCCAACAACGCCAGCCAGGACCAGACGGCAAGCTTGGCGAACTTCAACGTCAAGCTTGAACAGGTCTAAGGCTTGCGTAAGCACTACCGTTGGTGGGCAACTGCCGCCGCGCTGGTCATCGGACTGATCTTCGTATCGGTGCAACAGACCAGCGCGCGGTGGACGGCCGCTGAAACACTGTCCGGTGGCACGATCCAGTCCGGGATCCTCGACCTGACGGTGGGCAGTGCCGGGAGCGGCCAGAGCAGTTACGACTTCACTGCTCTGGGCGCCACCGGTATGTTCCCCAACGCATATGCACAGGCTCCGTTGACAGTTCACAACTCCGGTAGCGTTCCACTCAATTACCGGATCCAGAACGTCACGCAGTCTTCCGCTGATGTTCCGCTCGCGTTGGTAGTAACGCCAGTGACTACCGAAGCCGGTTGCCCTGCCCAGGGCGCAGCTGCCGGCACCGCGATCTACGACGGTCCCATGGTCGGCGCTCAGGTACCGACAGCTTCGGGATGGCGCACGGTTGCTGCTGGCAGTACCGAAATCTTGTGCCTGCGTGGCACTGTCGGTCCTGACGTCGCATCGGGTGTTTCCACGAGCGTGCATTTCTCGTTCGAAGCGGAGTCGGTATGACGCACACAGTGAAGGGTTCTGATCAGAGAACCGGCGCCTGGTGGTGGATCCGCAATATTGTCTCGTGGGCTCTGCTGCTGGGTGTTCTGGCGATTCTGTTGTCGACGGTCGTTGTTCCACGTTTGACGGGGTCGACGCCCTTCACTGTGTTGACCGGTTCGATGCAACCCACCTATCCACCCGGCACCCTCATCGTGGTGAAACCGCAGGACGCTGACCGATTGCAGGCAGGCGATGCGATCACCTATCAGATCGAGTCCGGGAAGCCCGACGTGGTTACGCACCGCATCATCATGGTGCGACTCAACTCCGCCGGTGATCTCACCTTCGTCACGCAAGGCGATGCAAATCCGATAGCAGATCAGAATCCCGTTGTACCGGAGCAGATTCGCGGCAAGGTGTGGTACAGCGTGCCGTATATCGGATACGTGTACAACGCCATCACGGGACAGATGCGCTCGGTGATGCTGACGGTTGTCGTCGGCGCATTGTCGATCTATGCCGTGTTCATGTTCGTCGGATCGGTCCGTGACCGTACCCGGCGACGTTCTGCGTCTGCAGACTCCCAACCTTCCGAACCGAGTGCGTCGGCGCCTCGAGTTGAGCAGCAAGAAAGGCACAGCCATGTCTAAGCACGAGGAGCAGCAGGCGCCCGCCTCGCTCGGTACACGTCTGGTCGGGGGCGCAACCAGCGGCCGCGCACGCGCGATCATGTCGGTGGGAATTGTTCTGGGCCTCGGTGCCGTTGGCACTCTTGCTGCGTGGACTGACAACGCTACAGCGACTTCCGGCGTATTCAGCACCGGTTCGATCGAGATGAAGCTCAACGGTGACCCGGGAGATCCGACTGCTTACGGCTTCACCGCGTTGACCAAGACGGGCATGATGCCCGGCGACAGTGTCACGGCAACTCTTCCAGTGCAGAACACTGGCGCGGCACAGTTCAAATACACCATGGCAGCAACCGCAACAGGCGAGGCCGCGCTCGCCCCCTTCATGAAGGTGACTGTTCTCGATCAGAGTTGCACCACCGTTATCGCCGGTCCGGTCGGCTTGTCGACGACTGCCGCGACTCCGATCATCACCACGGGACGCCAGATGGCTGCGAATTCAGGTTCTGAGACTCTGTGCTTCAAGGTTGCGCTCGATACGGGAGTGCTTTCGGCACAACAGAACAAGTCGATGAATGTTTCGTTCCAGTTCGCGGCGACGACGGCCTGAGGTGACCATGTCTGATCACACAACTCCCGGCAGTTCGAGATCGGCACGTGCCGGTCGCGAACTCGCGCTGACAGTAGGGGCGGTGGCTGGACTCATCTGCGTTCTCGCCGCCGCGGCCTCGATGCTGTTCGGCATCAAGCCGCTCGTCTTCCGTTCGGGTTCGATGTCTCCCGAAATCGCCACTGGCTCAATGGCATTGGCCCACACCGTGCCCGCCACTGATCTCGCAGTGGGCGACGTCGTAAGCGTCGTTAACGGCCAGGGTACGCGGATCACACACCGCGTGTACGAACTTGACCAGCAGGCCGGCAACTCTGTCACGGTGACTCTCAAAGGCGACGCAAACGCCAAGCCTGACGCGGAGCCCTACTTCATCACAGAGGCCGACCGGATCTTCTTCAGCGTAAGCGGTTTGGGCTATGCGATTGCCTGGCTTTCCAGCCCACTAGCGATCTTCCTCGGTGGGGCACTGGTCGGCGGACTGGTGATCATTGCGTTCCGGCCGAACTCTCGCCGTAAGGATTCGGATGACGGTCCGAGCGGAGGAATCGGCAGCGTAGACACGGAAGCCGCTGCAACAATGGAGTTTCCGATGGTTTCTTCGAGCAGCGGGACAGGCGGGCACAGCTCGGCGTTCTCGCTCCGAAAGCTTACGGTTCTCGGTGTTTCAGCATTTGCACTGATCGGTGTTACGCAGGTGGGTGGCACCGCAGCGGCTTTCACGGATAACTCAACTGCAACCAGTGGTGCTTTGCAGGTCAGCTCAAATGTCCTCCCCAAGCCTGGGTCGATCAGTTGCGGCAACAGCGGATCGGCAGGATTCCGGTGGACCAAGATAACTTGGCCGCATATGGGCTCTCCATTCACATACAGGGTGCTGGTCTACAGGGACAACAGCGAGCTTCGGTATACAAAGAACGTCGATCCGGGAGTCAATGCTGCGATCGGTGCATCACAGCTGGTGGAATTAGGTGCTGGCGAACTCGGCATTCACACGAACTGGAATTACACGGCGAGAATCTACAGCGTAAACCGCGTCACCGGCGAAATCGGCACTGAGTGGGGTGGCTATAATTTGAGGCAGGCCACAACGAATGACGTCGTCTGCGGCAGCGGGAACTCAGGGAATACGGCAGCGGCTTTCGTCGAAACGGAACCGCTTGCTCGCGGAGTAGCACCGACAACCACGACGGCTGCCGAGACCACCACGACAAGTGCACCGACAGGAACGTCGACGACGGCTCCCACTACGACTGACGTGACAACCACGACCGGCGCCCCACTGACAACGGAGTCCTCGACCAGCACTACGACTCAGTCGACAACTCCGACAACAACAACTGATGCGACCACCACGACAACCACAACCACGAAGCAACCGCCGGTGGCTTTGGGTGCGGCCGAGACGTCGCTGACTGGCTACGACGCAACGTTGATGCAGGACGGTGCCAGCGTCGCGGTGGTGGTCACCGACAGTTCGGGTGCAGAAGTGTCGAGCACACCGGTGAGCGCCACTGCAACCGTGATGTGGCAGTCCGATGCAGACGAGCTGTGGATCATGGACGGCGCCAACGTCTATCGCGTCAACGCCGAAACAGGGGTCTCGGAAAAGAACCCCTCCGGCGAAGCTCCCGCAGAGATCGCTGCCTGGATCGACGGGCAGAAGTGATGAATATAGAAGAGACGGAATTCGGGAACGGGAGAGTTCGAATGAATAATCGCATCGTTCCTGCAAGTCGATGGAATACGCGACGTACCAAAATGATCGGCACATCGCTGGTCATGCTCGGAGGGGCGGCATTCCTGACTGGCTGTGCTGATACCGGCTCGTTGGGTTCGTCCGGCGGCGGTAAGCCCACCACGACCACGTCCGTTCCGGCCACAACTACGCCTGTGGTGACTACTCCGGTCGAATCCGGTTCGTTGGCGCTGAAAACCGTCACCGCACCTACCTGGACGGATCAGAACGGTCCGATCGATCTGTCGACGATGGTTGTCGTGCCGGGCGACGTTCTGACCTACCACGCCAGTTTCGCGTTGGAGATCAAGGGAACTGGAATGAAGGCAAAGCTGTCGACCAGTGATCTGGGTGTCTCCGGCGGAGCTGCGCTGGTTGCCCAGCTGAAGCCGGTCACCGAAGTCAAGCTCGACGGGGTGCCAGTGCCTGTCGGTGCCGACGGAACTGTGGTCAGTACGGCGAAGGACGGCAAGATAGTCGACGTGGCAATACGTTTCACCTTCGACAAGGATTCCGCGACAGCGTTGTCGATGGATCAGTCGTTGAACTTGGCGCGATTCGACGTGAATCTGGTGCAGATTCCCGCATGATGTCGGTGCGGACAACACGAGCGCTGTAGCTGTTCAGAAGTGAGGCCGGGTAGCAAATCTGCTATCCGGCCTCACTTTGTGAATTGTTGTAGGGGAGGTTATCCGATGAATGTGACCGGCTTGCCGAGCGATCCGACATCAAGCGATCCGGAGCTGGTAGATCCGGTCTTAACTGATCCGGTGTCGAGTGAACCGAAGCTCGCCGACCCCAAATTCAGGGAACCGAAATCGAGTGATCCGGTTCCGCCGGGCGTGACGGGTGTATCGGTGGAATCGAGTGTGAGGTCCACACTCCAGTTCGGCGTAATACTGCCGTTCTGCGAAGAATTCCCTGCCTCGACGGGCATTCCGATCACGAAGGCAACCTTGGCACTTTGGCCCGGTGCGAGGCGGACCGAGTTCAACTGGGTCCCTGGTGTGGCGGCATTGCCGGTGACGGTGAGCGGATTGCCGGTGACGCCGTTTACGTCGACACGAAGGAAGGCTTCCATGCCGTCGCTGATTTCGTAGTCTCCGACGTAGAAGTGTGCCTCACCTGCGCGGTCCGATGCGTTTCGGACGTAAAATGTGGTTGTGTTCTTCCCACCCGGGATGAGTATGTCTGTGCTCCAGACGATTTTGGAAGTATCTCCCCAGGTCGAGTGGTCTGCGGAGTACTCGATGATTCCACTCTCACCGTCCGCTGCGTGAGCGAGCGACGGCATCAGCGCTCCGCCCACCAGTGCAAGTACGAGGGCCGTGAGTATCCCAATGACTGTGCTCCATAGCGCACCAGGCTTTCGAGATGAGTAACTGATTGTTTTCATAACTCCGAATTCTAGTCGGACAAACGTCCGAGCGTGACGAGTTGTGAGAGCTAACTGTTTGTTGTGCAACAATTTTCGCAAATTTGACGAATCTAGTGGGAGGGAGCTGAAAATGAACTGTGATCGGAGCGGATGTGAGCCGCAGATTGGGAGCGCGGATAGCTGGTCGATCGCTTGACGAGTGAGTTTCGATGCCGGCCATGCGGGGTAAAGGCTTCTCATCTGCAATGGCTTCAGTCGCTGCGGAGATGTTGATTCGGCATTTGGTATTTCTTACAGATTCAGCTATCTTACTGCAAAGTAAGTGTTTGGTGTCGGCGTCGATCGGGGCTATGCCGACCTGAGTGCAGGGATCGATATGCGGATGAACCTGGGGGCAGGTGTTCGGCGACGTCGTTGGGCGCGCGACGTATTGGCAGCCGCGACGGCATGTGCGCTGGCGATGTCCGCGTTGCTCTCGGTACAGATTTCAGCGTCGGCGTCCGAGTTGGACGAGTACGTAAATTTGCCTTTGGTGAATCGGAATGCCGAACACAGTCCGGGCGGTGTCCATCCCGCGTTGCCGACTGATCTCGGCACCTTGCAAGCCCTTGTGGAAGAAGCCAGCGCCAGTGGTCGCAGTCCGGAATCCTATGCGGCCTTGCTGTTTCAGTATCGATTGGTCGCTGCCACGGAAGCCGCCGGAATCGATCTGTCATCGTGGAATCCGCGCGCCGGAGTGTCGGCCAATCGCACGAACCTGGTGAAGTCGTACCGCTTCTACGAGGATCTGCAACTCGGTCACCCGGAATTGCAGTGGGCGGGCATGGGCGGACAGGTTGGTGCGGACTTCGGCGGAGGACTGATCGACTTCGAACTGATGGCGGACGTGTACTCGTTTCCGAATCTGCAATATGTTGCCAATTCGATAGTTTCTCAGGTCACGGATCAGGTTGGCGTGCAAGCGCTGAACCAATTGCCGGCAGGGCTGCGCGCGCTCGCCGCGGTGGGCAGGAACGTCACAGCGGACGACTTGGATTATGTGCTGGGGATGATCCTGGTGATGCAGAAGAACATCTTCTCGGATCTGATGCCGATGCATCAGGCATACGTGGATGAAGGACTTCCCGCGCTGGAGGAAATGCAGAGTGCCGGATTGTTCGGTCAGGATGTCATGGACGCCTGGCGTGATCTAGCTTCCGGCGATTCGAATCGGATTGCACGTGGGAACGTAGCACTGCTCCAACGTGAGCAAGGGATGATCATCCGTGACCAGTGGGATACCGTGCGCGCCTACAAAGGTGATGTGGGAGAGGCGATCACTTACGCATCGACTGTCGCCGGTTCACCTTCGGTCGCCGGCGTCGTACCGCCTCGCTCGTTTCGGTCTCTCGAGTTCGCGACAACACTGGCGGACGGACGCACCGCGACAGTGACGCTGCCCCTCCCGGATTGGAACTGGTCGGTGTACGAGGACCGGTGGGACTACATCACCTCGCAGCTCTTGCCGAAGTACCGAGCGATGGTCGAAGAAGATTGGCCGCGGCTCGTAGCCACATTGAGTGTTCCCTACGAAATTCAATTGGAGAGTCACCGCCCGATGGTGACCCTCCCACAAACTCTCGAATCGGCCCTCTCCAGTTTGAAAGTGACGGTTCAGTGATGTCGTCGGCGACATTCCGAAGGTTGGCGCCGCTGGTAGCGCTGACCGTTGCGCTGGTCCTGCCAGCAACGGCTGGAGCTGAGGTGCCGGACAGTGATGCCCCGAAAGACGTGCAAACTCCTGTATCCGAGGAGTTTCGAACCGACACCCCAACTCTGGGAGAGGTGTTCAACGGGTTCACCGTCGGTGCTCTCAGTTCGGGGGAGTTCGCATCCGAAGAGGAGATCTTCACTGCACTCACGCCCGATGATCCGTTTTACGACGAGCCGGTGTTGACCGGCGCCGAGCGTCCCGGTGATCTCCTGAAGTCGAAGAAGGTGGATGTACTGTTCACCGGATACAAACCGGGACAGCTCGACGCCTACAAGATCATGTACGTCACAACCGGAATCGACGGTTCGACGCCGGTGGTGAGCACCGGGATCATGATGATTCCGATCGACGGAATACCGGCATCGGAGAAGAAAGTCATCAGCTACCAGGAGGCCAACGACAGCGTCGGCGGCTACTGTCATCCGAGTTCGCACTGGACGGGCGGCGATCCGCTGGACGGCGCCTCCTGGTCGGCGTTGGGTCCGCTGGCACTGATGTTCGGAAAAGGCTATGCCGTAGTGATATCCGACGTCGGGAACAACGGAGACCGTGATCCTCACGGCGTCTTCGCGGGCAAGTTCGCGGGGCACGCGCAGTTGGATGCTGTGCGCGCAGCATTTCAGCTGCAGGATTCCGAGCTGAATCCGGATGCGGAGATTGCGTTGTTCGGAATCGCTGGTGGTGGAGTTGGTTCGGCATTCGCCGCAGAATCTGCGCAGTCCTACGCGCCGGAACTCGATATCGTCTCGACAGTCCTCGAGGGCATGGTGATCAAGCCCCGAACATTCATGGAGACAACAGATTCCTCGGTCGGCGCAGGCTTCGGATTTGCGACGCTCCTTGGCCTCGAACCCTGGTACCCCGAGATGAAGTTGAACGACAAGCTCAATCCCGTGGGCCGAGCGATTGCCGACGTGTACCGGGATGAGTGCCAGATGCCGGCGTACTTCACGCTTCCGTTCGTACCGCTGGCGAGCCTTTTCGAGCCGGGGATCGATCCGATCACAGAACCCAGTTTCCAGCGCGCGTACGACGACAGCGTACTGGGCCACGGTGCTCCGGCGTCGAAGGTATTGATAACTTCGTGCGCAAAGGACGACTCCCCGATGTCACTTGTACCGGCAGCTGATGCGCGAGAACTGGCGGACACGTACAGGAGTCGAGGGACGGACGTGAGCTACCAGCCCACCGACTGCAGTATGGACCGCGCATTCACGGATCCATACGGTTGGGGAACTGATCTGTTCGGAATGCAGACGATCGACTGGATAGCCCACAATTTCGACAACTGAGTGAAACTATCCGGTGACAGCGAGACACAAACTCTGATGGCGGCGCACGAACATGCTGGGGACCCAACGGGGTGGGGATTCGGAATCGATTGTGAAGTGTGAACTGTTATCGAGAAGGACTGCGATCGCGGTCTTTGCTTCCAGACGAGCCAGCGCGGCCCCGACACAGAAATGTGCTCCTTTGCCGAAGGCGAAATGTGCTCGGGGATTGACTCTGTCGAGGTTCATCACCTGTGGTTCGACGAACGACTCGGGGTCGCGGTTCGCCGAACCCCACAGCAGTATGAGATGACTGCCGGCGGGCAGTGTCATGCCACCGAGTGTCGTGTCCGCGTTGACATGTCGGTGATGTCCGCGAAAGGGTGACTCGAGCCTGAGCGTTTCTTCCAGGAACGCACCCACGAGTAGAGGGTCCTCGCGCAGCTGCGTCTGCATCTCAGGGCGCTCGGCGAGCAACCGTGCAGAGTTGGCGATCAGTCCGGCGGTCGATTCGCCACCCGCACCGACGAGTTGCACCAACATGAGCACGGCCACGTCTTCGCTGAGTTCGCCAGTGTCACAGCAACGGACGAGATCTCCGAGTAGATCATCCACCGGGTGAGCCCGTGCCTCACGAAATTTGCTGTAGAGGTACCCGGTGAGTTCGGCCGCCGAGGTGACGACGCCTGTCAACCGTTGTGCGGTCACGATGCCGCTGAGAAGTTCGGTGCTGTCGTACGACCACGCCAGCAATTGGGGGACGTCGTGTGCCGGCAAGCCGATCAGCGTGGCAACCATCTGCAGCGGCAGCGTGTCCGCTACCGACGTGACCCATTCGATCCGTCGACCGTCGAAGCCGTTGTCCCACAACTGCTGCGTGTACTCGGTCATCGCCGGCTCGAGTGCTCGTATACGTTTGGCGACCAGTGTCGGCAAGACAAGTTTGCGCTGGTGTTGATGGTCGGGCTCGTCGGCAGTCGCGAGAACGTGAACAGCTTGGCCGCCGCCGTTCATGTCGAAGGTCACGGCCGAACCGTCCGGTGTACGAACCAGCACGCCGGTGAGGTTGTTGGAGAAGTCGTCGGTACGGGAAACGGCTTCGGTGACCAATTCCCACGTGGACACCAGATAGAAGTCGGTATCAGGAATGCGGTACACGGGGTGCTCGCGCCGGAGTACGTCGTATAGCGGGTACGGGTCGTCGATGTTCGACGGCAGGAAAGGGTTGATGTCGAGCGTCGATGGTGTCACGAAGGGAAGATTTCACGGCCGTCGAGGAGAAGTCAACAGGTGGAAAATGCCTCTGAACTGGCATTTTGAGAAAATCTCACGCACTTCAACCCCCTCGTACTTCTTCCAGGTCAGAGGCTCGCGGCCTTCCGTAGCCTTGAGATTTCTGATTGAATCTGTCTCAGAGTGAGACGAGGTGACGGAGAGTGACCGGTGCAAACGAGCGCCGCGCCGCCGACTGGTTGGCCGGCGGTAACCGCCGTGAACTCGCAACCGAGCGCATCTTCGCGGCTGCGGCAGAGCTGATTCGAGAACAGGGATTCGATCGGTTCAACGCCGACGACGTCGCTGCCCGCGCAGGCTGTTCGAGGGCAACGCTCTACCGCTACGTAGGTGGCAAGTCCGCGATCCGCGAGGGGTTGTTGTCACGAGGCGCGGCATCCGTGGCGAGCCAGGTCGCAACCGCCGTCGAATCACTGCACGGCGACGAGCGCATCGTGGAGTCGATCCTCGTCGCCGTCGACGCGATCAGATCCGACGCTGCCATGAGCCACGGCCTTGCGGCAGCGCGGGCCAACGGAATCGACGAGTATCTCGTGTCCTCGCCGTTGCTCCCGCGTACTGCACTGGAACTTGCAGGATTGGATCCTGAAGGTCAAGAGTCGCAGTGGGTGGTTCGGATCGTGTTGATGCTGTTGGCGTGGCCGCTTGCAGACAGAGCCGCCGAACGAGGGATGGTCGAGTCGTTCATCTACTCCTGAGCGGGATTCCGTGTTCGTGAACGGTGCATCGGATCGTCGCTGCTGTAGACGGTTCGGTTCATTGCTTCATTCCTCGGCTCGGTACTCTGAGCTTGTCCGCTGCCGCGAAGGAGAGAGTCACGATGGTCGTACGCAGGCCCCGCGACCGTAAGCAGCAGATTCTTGCGGCTGCAGGTGAGCTTTTCCGTGAGCACGGTTATCACAACGTGTCTGTCGCTCAGGTGGCTGCTGCAGTTGGAATCACGGCACCTGCGCTCTATCGGCACTTCAAGAACAAGCCGGATCTCCTCTACGCCGCGGTCAACGCAGGCATCGAATCGCTCTACGATCGGGTCGCAGGTGCCGAGGATCTGAAAACACTGATCACCGAACTTGCGGCATCGGTGTCCAAACGTCGGGGTCTGTCGCTCCTGTGGCAGCGAGAGGCACGCTATCTGCCTGACGAGCAACGTGAGGAAATGCGTTCGACCCTCAAGAGTGCAGCTTCGCGCGATGCAGCGCTGATCCGAATTGAGCGTCCCGACCTCGACGAAGAAGACAGCTATCTGCTCGCCTGGGCTGTCATCGCAGTCTTCAACAGTGTGTCTTCGCATCGAGTGTCCTTGCCGAGGCGTCAGATGGAACTGCTGCTTGTCGAGTTGGCAGACCGCGCTGCATACGCGGAACTGGGTCGCTCAGAAGTGAAAGTCGTGGCGGCAACGGGTCACCTGCCCGTTGTGATACCCAGACGTGAACTCTTGTTGACCGAAGCAATTCGGCTGTTCGACGAGCGTGGATATCAAGCAGTCAATACCGAGGACATCGGTGAGGCTGCAGGAACGACAGGCCCGAATGTGTACAACCACTTCGATGCCAAGATCGACCTGCTGATCTCCGCGGTCTCGAGGGGCGGCGAGCGTCGCCGGCTCGGCGTTGCGCAGGCTCTCGGCACCGCAACCGGCCCGGAGGACGCGCTATCCGGATTGCTCGCCGCACATATCGATTTCGCGATCAACGAGCGTCATTTGATCGGGTTGTTGATCAGCGAACTCGACCAATTACCGGACAAGTTCCGCCGCACGTGTGAACAGAATCAACGTGAGTACGTCGCGCTATGGGTCAAGATGCTCGAAGAAGTCCGTCCGGGCCTCGAGTCCGCCACCGCCAGGATCACCGTCAATGCCACTTTGACAGTTGTGGAGAACGCCGTCCGAATCGGCCGGCTTCGCCGTCGCGACGACCTGTCGGACAGACTCTTCGAGATCGGCTGCGCCCTGCTGCTGGGCGCATGAAAAATTCGGGTAAGCGCCACGGGCGGCGGATCGACTCACGAAACTGATCGGAGACGTCATGCGTTTCGACGCAACAGAACTGACGATCGAGGAGCTTGCTCTTCAGGCTGAAGTGCGGGAGTACCTCGACAAGCGACTCACCCCCGGTACCTACTCGCTCGGACTCGGGATGGCCGGGGCGGTGGATCCGGTGTTCTCGCGAGATCTGGGTCGACGTGGGTGGCTCGGCATGTCGCTGCCGAAGGAATACGGCGGGGGCGGACGGTCAGCAGTGGATCGATTGGTCGTCGTCGAAGAACTTCTCGCGTGGGGAGCGCCGGTCGGCTATCACTGGATCGGAGACAGACAGTCGGGTCCGAGCATCGCCGCCAACGGCACGGAAGAACAGAAGCGGTTCTTCCTTCCCTGTATCGCGAGCGGTGAGTTCTCGTTCTCGATCGGGATGAGTGAGCCCGACTCGGGTTCGGACCTGGCATCGGTGCGCACTCGCGCCGAACGTGTCGATGGTGGCTGGAAAGTCAACGGCACCAAGATCTGGACCACCGGCGCCTTCCACGCCACACACATACTCGCCCTGCTTCGAACCTCGGCAGACAAGCACAACGGACTCACTCAGCTGATCGTCGATCGCGACAGCGAGGGCCTGACCGTCTCACCCATTCCGTTCATCGACGGTAGTGAGGACTTCTGCGAGGTGTCGTTCCAGGATGTTTTCGTGCCGGATTCGCGTCGCCTCGGAGACGTCGGAGCGGGCTGGGGACAAAACACCGGTGAACTCGCACTCGAGCGAGGTGGCGTCGACCGTTGGATGTCGCTGATGCCGGTCCTCGAGAACTTCGCGGCCAACCAAGCAGCGCAAGGCGGTCCAGTTGCCCTCGCCGATCTGGGCTCGATTACCGCACGCTGCTGGGCTTTTCGCGGGATGTCGCTGTCCATCGCACGGATGGTCGACGCCGGTCGCTCGCCGGTCACGGAGGCCGCGCTGATCAAGGAGATGGCAACACGCTTCGAACAGGACTGTGTTGCGACCGTCGCGCGGCACCTCGGCCGGGCTCCGGACCTTGCATCCGACGATCCGTACGAGTCGCTGCTCGCCCGGGCCGTGCTGGTGGCGCCGTCGTGGTCGATTCGCGGCGGTACCAACGAAATTCTCCGCACCGTGATCATGAAAGGGTTGGACCGATGAATTCGGGGTCACAGATCAACGCGAACACATTCGACGCCGACCTCGAATCGATGGTCGAGCAATTTTTCGCCGAGAAGTCCGGCACCGAGGTGGTAGCGCAGGCGGAGATCGGCGGTCTGCCCGCCGGATTATGGAGCGCGGCAGTCGAACTAGGGTTACCTCTGGTCGGTCTTCCCGAATCGGTTGGTGGTTCCGGTGGCTCGCTCCTCGACGCCGTGACTGTCCAGCGCGCGGCGGCGAGGCACGCTGCGCCGCTGCCGCTCGCCGAGACGTACCTCGCGGGCAGGCTGGCAACAGCGGGCGGGTTACCCGTGCCCTCCGGAATCGCAACGGTCGCCCCGGGTTCGCCGCGCGACGATGTGCGCCGGACCGACGACGGTTTCCTGTCGGGAACCTTTCACGACGTGCCGTGGGGTAGTGCCGCATCAGTGCTGGCAGCAGTTCTCGGTGATCGCGTCGTACTCCTTGACATCTCCGACGCCGAGATCGGTGGCGGGACGGATCTTGCGGGGCAACCGCGTGAGAGCCTGACGTTCTCCGAAGCGCGGACCATTGACGGCGACAACCCGGTCGATGCCCGGATTCTCAGCAAGCTCGGCGCGTTCTTGCGCTCGGTGCAGATGTCGGGAGCGATGGAGTCGGCGTCGACGTTGACCCGGCGCTATGTGTCCGACCGGGTGCAATTCGGTAGGCCCGTCGCGCAGTTTCAAGCAGTCCAGCAGCATATCGTGACGCTTGCTCAGATGGCTTCGATGTCCACGCTGGCCGTCGATCGCACTGCACATGCACTCATCAGAGGCGACGCCGACTTCGAAGTGAGCGCAACCAAATTGGTGGTTTCGCAGAATGCGCTCGTGAGCGTCCGCGCCGCCCACCAGGCACACGGTGCAATCGGCATGACCCGCGAATACCGATTGCAACAACTGACGCGTCGACTGCACGCCTGGCGATCGGAGTTCGGCGACGAAGTCGCGAGTGCGACGCAACTAGGAGAGGCCGTAGCGGCGTCGCCGTCACTGCACCGCTTGATCACCGACCCAGAACCGACATTGAAGCTGTAATCCTGACCGTCGTAAAGGATTACGTTGCGTTGCAACGAAGATCGCGCTTCAGCACCTTGCCTGCTGCCGACAGCGGCAATGCATCGACGAATTGGAAGGTGCGCGGAGATTTGTATCCGGCTATCAGCGTTTTCACGTGAGCGCGCAGTTCGTCGGCGTCGGCGTCGAAACCATGCCGAAGGACGACCACGGCATGGACACGCTCGCCCCACTGGGCATCGGGCAGACCGATCACGGAACAGGCCGCGACGGATTCGTGTTGTGCCAGAGCGTTTTCGACCTCGGTGGAGTAGACGTTCTCGCCACCGGTGACGATCATGTCCTTGATGCGATCGACGATGAACAGGTAACCGCGGGCGTCGAGGTATCCGGCGTCGCCGGTATGCATCCACCCGCTGCGGAGCACTTCTGCGGTCTCCTTCGGTTTGTTCCAGTATCCGAGCATGACGTGGCTGCCGAACGTGACGATTTCGCCCACCTTGCCGGGTGGGAGTTCCGAGCCTGCCGGGTCGACGATTTTCACCTCGCAATGAGGGAGCGCGCGACCAGCGGTGCGGAGGAGATCACCACCTTCGAGGTGATCGGCTGGACTCAGCATGCTGATGTGCGCGGTTTCAGTCATCCCGTAGCCCTGAGCGAAGGAACTGTTGGGGAACATTTGCATGACCTGCGCGAGAAGCGTCGGAGATATGGGCGATGCGCCGTATCTCAGGATCCTGACGCTGGACAGATCGTAGGTGGTTGCGTCTTCGCCCGTTTCGTTTTTGTGGGCGACCAACATCTGGAGCATTGTCGGCACCAGACCCACGGTTGTCGGGCGATAGCGGTCCACGGCCTCGAGGAACGTCCGTGGGCTGAAGTTCGGTACGAAGACCTGGGTTCCACCCATCAGCGACTGAGCCAACCATCCGACGATCCCGGCAATGTGAAACAGAGGGTTCACCGCGAGGTTCGTTCCGTTGCTGATTGCCACGCCGCCTGCCGCGAGAGTGCCCAGCGCCGAGGTCATCAGCGCTTGATGGCTGATCATCACGCCCTTCGGCACTCCGGTGGTCCCGCCGGTGTAGAGGAGTAGTGCAAGCGTGTCGCCGCCGACGCGCAGATCGTCGACCGGAATCGCCTCCGCGATCACCTGTTCGTAGTCGAGCATTCCGTCCGGAACTCGGTCGTTGCCGCAGTAGACGACAGTGGTCAGGCCTGGACACGCCTCGCGAAGGGTAGATCCGACGGAAGCAAAATTCTCGTCCACGAGTAATACCGTCGACCCTGAATCTTCCAGGGCGTACCTGATTTCCGCCGTGCTCCAGCGAGAATTGACCGGACTGGCCACTGCTCCGAACCACCAGCAGGCCAGGAGCGCCTCGTGGTAGTAGTCGGAGTTCGATGCCAAGATCGCGACTCTGTCACCGGTGCGCAGGCCTAACGTCTGCAGCCCGCCCGCGAGCCTCTTGATCCGGTCGACCGATTCGCGAGACGTGCGCACTCGGCCATCGGAGATCGTCATCACCGCTTCGGGCGACGCTCGTAGGGATCGGTGAACGAATTGAGTCAGCTGCATGCGATTCCTCCTGCGAGTGTGCGGCGAGTGCTCTGACTCGGATCAGTTCCGGCACTGATGCTATTGGCCTGACAATTGCCCTCACCCACCGCCTGAAATCATGCCCCACTCCGGTGCAATCTAGACGATTGTCCAGTTAACTCTGACGATTCCATCCTGCCGTGGGGTGATTTCTGCGAGAGTGTCGAACATGCGAGCAATCCTGGTAGCCGGTATGAGTGCGTTCGTGGCGGTCGTCTCGGCGCCCTCTGCCGGCGCCGAAACGACTACGAACCAAGTGCGCTCGTTTTCCGAGACCACGTCAGTCGGGGTCCACAATTCCTACGAGAAGGCGACGTTTCCGTACTTCGCCGACGCTTTGGATTCCGGGGCGTCGTTGCTCGAGCTGGACCTGTGGACCAACGGGGGCGGTCCGGACTGGCGTGTGTCGCACATGAATCCGGTGGTGAGCGACAGCAACTGCGTCGGCGCTCAGGACGCATCCGGGTTGCGAAGCGGTCTACGAGATCAGGGATTCCGTGGATGCCTGGCAGATATGCGGGCGTGGCACGAGGCCAAGCCCGAGCATCCACCGGTGATGATCAAGTTGGAAATCAAGGACGGGTTCACTGCCGGGTACGGACGTGGGCCCGCGGATCTCGACGCCCTGATTCTCGGGACTCTCGGAGACGCGGTTTTCACGCCGGCCGATCTGATGGGGGAGTCCTACTCCACCCCGGATGCCGCCGTCACCGAGCGTGGATGGCCGAGCAATTCCGAAATGACCGGGAAATTTCTGTTCGAGCTGATACCGGGAACGATCGAGGAGGGAAACCCTCTCGATACGGAGTGGACGGACCGGCAGTATGCGACGCACCTGCGAGATCTGTCCTCCGCCGGGCTCGTCGAACTCGGCGCCGCCTTTCCCGCTGTTCACCGTGCATCACCGGGAGACCCACGTCTCGACCGCTATACCGACCCGGGGATCCGTCCGTGGTTCGTGATCTTCGACGGCGACGCTCTCGACTACACCGCCGGAGTCGTGGATCCGAGTTGGTACCACGATCGCGGCTACCTGCTCGTCATGACCGACGCGCACAAGGTCGCTCCGCAGATCGACGGAACCCATGCCACCGAAACCGAGGCGAGCGAGCGTCTCGACCTGTTGGCCGGGCAGCACGCAAGTTACATCACCGCGGACTGGTCGAGGTTGCCGAACGTACTGTCCACCGTGGTGCCGCGTCGGTGATTTTCGAATGGCCGGATCGTGAAGAGCGAGATCTGACGGGCGGCAATTCTCAGGAACAGGGTGCAGGATGGGTTCATGCGCACTGTCACGTGGAATCCCGAAGTCTACGGCCGCTATTCGGGTGAGCGGTCACGCCCGTTCGTGGACCTGGTGTCACGGGTGGCCACCGAAGACCCGACGCGGGTAGCCGACCTCGGCTGCGGATCAGGCACCCTGACCGCGATGCTCGGGGAAAGATGGCCGGACGCCTCGGTATCCGGATTCGACTCGTCTCCCGAAATGGTCGCGCAGGCCCCTACAGACCTACCGGGAAACGTCACCGTCGAGTTGGGGGAGATCATGTCCTTCGACGCCACCGGTTACGACGTGGTCGTCAGTAACGCTGCATTGCAGTGGGTTCCGAGCCATCGCGAGCTGATCGACCAGTGGGCGGACACCCTGGAATCCGGATCGTGGCTGGCGTGGGAGGTGCCGGGTAACTTCGATGCTCCGTCCCATGCGCTCATGCGAGATCTCGCGGAATCAGCGGAATGGAGTGAGCGACTGGGTGGCGTCCTACGCGGCCCGGAAGGCGTCGACAGTCCAGTTCAGTACGCGCAGCGTCTCCAAGAACACGGATTCGACGTCGACGCCTGGGAGACGACGTACGTACACGTGCTGGCAGGTGCCGACCCGGTGCTCGGATGGGTACGGGGGACGGGGTTACGGCCCGTGCTCGACGTTCTCGGCGAAGCTGACGCTCCGGAGTTCGAGCGTCAGTATTCCGATCTGCTGAGGGAGGCCTACCCCGCAACAGCCGCCGGAACGCTCTTTCCGTTCCGGCGGGTGTTCTGCGTCGGACACAAACGGTAACTACTCGGCTGGGTTGCGGTCAGCCGATCACTGCGCGGTGACAAAGCCTTCCGAGACCAGCCAGTCGCGGGCCACGTCCGCCGGCTCCTTGCCGTCGACGTCGACCTGCCGGTTGAGCTCGGTCATCACCTCGTTGGTCAGTCGCTCCGAGATCGGTGCCATGACTTCTGCTACCTGCGGATGTGCTTCCGCGAAGTCCTTTTTCATCACCAGTGCCGGATTGTATTTCGGGAAGAACTGGAGATCGTCGTCGAGCAGAACGAGATCGAGTGCGATGATGCGACCGTCGGTGGTGAACACCTCGCCGAACTTGCACTGATCGCCATCGGCTGTCGCCTGGTAGATGATGCCGGTCTGCAGGATCTGGCGTTGGGCACGAGAGGCGTCGAAACCGTATTTCGCTGCCAGGCCGGGATATCCGTCCTGGCGGACGTTGAACTCGGTCTCGACGCACGTCACCGCAGCTCCGGGATCGGATTCGACCAACTTCGCGTAGTCGGAAACGGTCTTGACACCGGTCTTCTCAGCGGTCTCCTTGCTCATCGCCAATGCATACGTATTGTTCATCGGCGCCGGATCGGTCCACACCATGTCGTTCGCAGCAAGGTCCGCGTCGCGGACGGCCTCGAACTGCGCCTGCGAATCGGGAAGCGGTGTCTCGTTGCCGAGGTAGTTGATCCAGCCGGTTCCGGTGTATTCGTACGCAAGATCGATCTGGCCGTTCAACTGTGCGTCACGGGTGCTGTTCGAGCCCTGGATGTTCGTGAGATCTCGAACATCCGCTCCCGCAGCGGCCATCGCGAATTCGATGACGTACCCGAGCACGATCTGCTCGGTGAAGTCCTTGGAGCCGACGGTCATCTTCACACCCTCGAGCTCCGGAACCGGCTCGATGCTGCCGGGGCCGACGGCCAGGGGCAGTGCGCCACCGGACTCGAGACCACACGAAGCGACAAGTGTGAGGCCGATCGTGGCAACCGCGAGTTTCCAGCCCCACGTTCTGGTGATCGAAGTCTTGGTCATCGCAATCCCTTGGGCCCGAGATAAGTTTCGGCGAGCGCGCCGAGCCAGTCGATCAGCAAGGCCAACGACACCGCCAGTACGGCACCGACCACGAGGGTGACGTTGTCGCGGAGCTTGTATCCGGTGTCGATCAGAATGCCGAGTCCGCCGGCACTGACCAGGAAGCACAGCGTCGCGGTACCGACGGCCAGAACGAGCGAAGTACGCAGTCCTGCAAGGATGTACGGGACGGCCATCGGGAATTCGAGTTGACGCAGGACCGTGAGCGAAGACATTCCCTGCCCGCGCCCCGCATCGATCAAGGTCTTGTCCACTTGCTGGTAGCCGAGGATGGTGTTGCGCAGCACCGGGAGCAACGAATAGAACGCGATGGGAAACACGCCGATCCAGAAGCCCGTCGTTCTTGTCGCGAGATAGAACAGCACGAGCAGGCCGATGGCAGGCGCTGCGGCTCCGATGTTGGCTATTCCCACGAAGAACGGTGCCAGGCGGGTGAATTTCGGCCTGGTCAGCAGGGTTCCGAGCGGAACCGCGATGGCGACGACGATGATGACCACGGCGGCGGTGATCAGTACGTGCTGCCAGGTCAGAGTGACGATGTTGTCGAGGTTGATGCTCGCCTTCTGCGTCGCGTTGAGATCTCGGCTGAATGCCCAGATCAACACGCCCGCAACCAGGATCAGGACGATGACCGGCTGCACATACAGTCGCATCCGTTCCGCACGGCGCGTGGCGGCGTTCTCGGCCGCACCCAGATCGGGGGCGTCCGGTTCCATCTCAGGCGCGGAGACGCGCTCCTCTGTCGTGGCAGTCATGTTCAACCCTCGACGTTCTCGGTGTCTGGCTCTTCGTCGTGGTCGTGCGCATGCTCCTCGCGCATTTCGGAAAGATGGCTGACCAGTGTGTCGATGGTGATGAGACCGACGTACTCGCCACGCCGTCCGGTGACCACGGTGGACGCATTGCTCTCTGCGAGAAGAGCTTCCAAAGCATCCTGCAGGGTGGACTGGATGGACACGGCTTCGCCGATCTCGTTACCGACACCTCGAAGAGTCGACGCATGGGCGAGGTGGCCGGGCGAGACCCAGCGAAGCGGCCGTCCGCGCTGATCGAGAATCAGGGCCCACTTCCACTTACGCGCTGCGAGTGCGGTTCTCAAATCATCGACCGAATCGGTTTCGCGGGCGGTGAGGCACTGCTTGAGTTTGATCTGGCGCACGCGTGTCAGGGTCAGCTGCTTGAGCGAGGCGTCCGCCCCGACGAATCCGGCGACCATGTCGTTTGCGGGATTGGCGAGAATCGCTTCCGGAGTGTCGTACTGCATGATGCTGGACTGATTGCCCAGCACGGCAATACGGTCACCGAGTTTGACTGCCTCGTTGAAATCGTGCGTGACGAAGACAATGGTCTTACCCAACTCCGACTGCAGACGCATCAGTTCGTCCTGGAGCAGGCCGCGGGTGATCGGATCGACGGCACCGAAAGGTTCGTCCATCAACAGCACCGGAGGATCGGCAGCCAGCGCCCGCGCCACGCCCACACGCTGTTGCTGCCCGCCGGACAATTGGCGAGGGTAGCGGTCGCGATAGGTATCGGGATCGAGGCCTACGAGGTCGAGCATCTCGTCGGTGCGCGCTGCGATACGTTTCTTGTCCCAACCGATCAGACCCGGGACAGTCGCGACGTTCTTCGCAATCGTGAAGTGCGGGAACAAGCCTGCCTGCTGGATCGAGTACCCGATGCCACGGCGGAGCTTGTCCGGGTCGATCGACAGCGCGTCCTTGCCGTCGATGGTGATCTTGCCGGAGGTAGGTTCGATCAGGCGGTTGATCATGCGCATCGTCGTTGTTTTGCCGCAACCCGAAGGTCCGACGAAGACCACGATTTCACCGGCCGGAACAGTCAGCGAAACATTGTCCACCGCTGCAGCTTTCTGGCCCGGGTACCGCTTGGTGACGGACTCCAGGACGATCTCGACCCCGGATACCTTCTGATCTGTGGATACGTCAGACGGAATGGTTTCAGTCATTGCAGCCCCTTCGAAGTAGTGAGACGACCGATGACGACGTAGATTCCGTCGAGAATCAGAGCGAGAATGACGATCAGTACGGTGCCGACCAGCGCTTGCGGAACAGCATTCGGGCTACCGACACGCGAGAGTCCGGAGAAGATCAGGTTTCCCAGACCAGGACCTTTGGCGTACGCCGCGATAGCGAGGATGCCCATGAGCATCTGTGTACTGACCCGCATGCCGGTGAGGATCGACGGCCACGCGATCGGTAGCTCGATTCGACTCAGTACGTGCATGCGATTCATTCCGACACCGCGGGCTGCGTCCGTGATCGCCGGGTTGACTGCATCCAGACCGATGATCGTGTTCCGAATGATCGGGAGCAGGGCATACAAGATCAACGCGGTGATCGTGGGAGCGACGCCGAGACCGAGAATCGGAATGAGCAGTCCGAGGAGGGCGAATGAAGGAACCGTCAGGATCGTGCTGGCCAACGCCGTAGCGATGGAGGATCCCGCCGGGCTCCGGTAGACGAGAATGCCGATGATCACGGCGGCAATCGTCGCGATGATCACGGACTGGATAACTGCTGAAACATGTAGGTACGAGTCGGTCATCAATTGTTGTCGTCGTGCAACGACAAAATCCCATAGGGCGCCCATATTTCCGAACCCACTTTCTTCGGACTTCTGCTCGCTCGAACGTCTTCCCTCGACACCGACCGGCGCACAAGGGCTTTCCCCGCAGCCTCCGTAGGCCGAGGGGTTTCCCTCGACTGTCGTCCAAAAACTGAGATACTGCAACTAATTCCGATTGCAGCGTGTCGGATGTTGTTCTGGACGTGAGATTTTGCGAGACGCGGGTATGTACCCACTGCGGGCAGAGTTGAAACGCGCTGGAGATGGCAAAGCGGGAGAGTTCCGCAGAACTCTCCCGCATTGCTTGATTTGTCCGAATTGTCCTCAGGCCCAGCTGAGCGCATCCTCATCGGAGAGGCGCGGCAGACGATCGAACCAGGGGTTCTCACCGGGATGGCCGATGTTCACCACGAGGATCGTCTTGAAACGTCCGTCTGCGAAGAATTCGCCGTCGATGCCGTCGGCGTCGAACCCGGCCATCGGGCCGGCGACCAGACCCTGTGCGCGAATCGCGAGGATCACGTAGCCGGCCTGAAGTGCGGCATTGAACCGACTCGTCGAACTGGCGGCAGCCTCGTCGGATTCGAAGTAGTCCTTCATCTCCGGGCGAATGGGGAACAGGTTGGGGATGTGCTTGTAGAACTCGGTGTCCACCGCCAGAACGGCAACTGCCGGAGCGGCCTCGGTCTTGGCTTTGTTGCCGTCTGCCATGTGCTCGACGAGGCGTGCTTTACCTTCCTCGGTACGGACGAACAGCACACGTAGCGGATTGGTGTTGGCCGCGGTCGGTGCCCACTTCGCGAGCTCCCAGATCGCAGTCAGTTCGTCGTCGGTCACAGGTTCGTTCGAGAAGGAGTTGGCGGTGCGAGCCGCAGTGAAGATGAGCTCGCGGCCGGCTTCGTCGAGTTGCTGGGCGGTGAATGGGGTGGCTGCGTCGAGAGACATCGGGGGTTTCCGTTCCGTGGTAGCTCGACCGAGCATCACCCGGTAAAGCTAGTTGCTAGTAAAAAAATAGTGCCTACGGATACGTTAGCACTGTGGCTAGGATGGTGGGGTGGCAAGCAAGAGCGAAGCGGGACACGAGCCCCGCGCATGTGACGGGGCTCTGGCCCGCGCGTTTGGCTTCCTGGGCAAACGGTGGAACGGCGTCATTCTCGGCACGCTGCTGAACGGGCCGGCGGGATTCTCCGAACTCAAGCGCGCGGTGGGCGGGATCAGTGATTCGGTGCTCTCGGAACGCCTGACGGAGTTGGCAGGGGCAGGCCTGGTGACGAGGAGCGTCGATGCAGGTCCGCCCATCGCCGTGGAGTACGAACTCACAGCGTCGGGGCAGGCGCTGCTCCCCGCTCTCAGTGAACTGACAACGTGGGCCGCCGAAAATCTGCCACCCGAGAGTTGCTCGAACTGAGCGCTAGCTCGAACGGCAGTTCAGCGACTGCGCGGGTCCTGTTTCTGCCAGTTGTTATTTCCTCACCGTTTTTCCCGGGCGATACTGGCCGAACATTTGTCGGTTCGGGGCTGCCTGGGGACGCCGGGTATGGCTCTTTTTGTGCTGCTGTTCGCATGGCTGAAGGAGAACGGCCGCCCGGTGTTCTCGACGACTCGACCTATCAATCGCCTGACGGACTTCGAAAATTCGGCCGGACGAAGTCGGAAGTGTGGTTCCGGAACAAGAAGGCATACAACGCCTCTCGGATTGCCGACGCCGCGGTCGAGGCCGCAAACGGGTAGTTGGTGCGGGTGGCTGGGCAGATGTCGCCGCCACGGGTGGTGACGTGTCTGCGTTCGGAAGCGCAGACAGATTGGCCGGCATCTCAGGGTCTAGCGCCTGTGCCGCGAGATTCGGGCCGAGTCAGTGGAAATCTGCGCCGGCCGCGCAGGTACGACCGCAGACTGTTGCGGGCCTTCTATCTGTCCGCGCAGCACAGTATCCGGCACAACGCTCAGTCGTAGGCTTTTTGTACCCGCAAACGGGCCGAGGGGCAGTGTCATACGCAGGCGGTTCTTGCGTTGGGAGGCGGAGACTGAACGTGTGGTGGGCGCTCCTCCGCGATAACGCGATCTATCAACTTGGACCGACTACCGCCGCGGCTGCGTGAGCGCCCTAGCGACTGACGCAGTGCGGTAGATGTATGTGCGCCGGGGGAGTGTGGCTCGTAGCGCTGAGAATCCACGGTGTTGAGACATGTCGGAGCCCGCTATGGTTTCCGGTGATGGACCGGCCGTCGATGCTGCCTGCACCCGAGGCCACCGCCGGCTGAAGGAGACAATACTGTGCTGCATCTGCGTGTCATCTCGCCGAGTGAGCGGACCGGAGATGTGCTGAACATGTTGGCCGCCGAACCTGGGGCTACTCATGTGACACTCGCACTCAGAGCCGCTGTCGATCCGCCGGGAGATGTGATCGAGGCCGATGTAGCCCGCGCATGCGCGAACGACGTGCTTGCCGCGTTGACTGCTCTGGACCTGGTGAGGGCTGGCGGTATTTCGTTCGAGCCGGCGGGAACCATGCTGTCCTTCTCCGCAGAACGGGCGGACACTGCGGCCCCGAGAAGACCCGACGAGACAGTGGTGTGGGAGCAGTTGCTCGGTCAGGTGCGCGAAGGTGCCCGACTGACTCCGGCGTTCCTGGCCTTCCTGGTGATCGCGTTTTTGCTCTCGGCAGTCGGTGTTGCCACGGCGTCGCCGCTGACCCTGGTCGGTGCAATGGTGGTGGGGCCGGAGTTCCGGCCGCTGGCAGCGCTTTCAGTGGGTCTGGTACGTCGAGACAAAGATCTCGTGCGAAATTCGATTCGTACCCTCGCGATCTCGTTTCCGGCCGCGATGGCCCTCACCGGCCTGGCTACCATGCTGTGGATTCGTCTGGGCTGGGTCGGAATCGGCGATGTCGAGAACGCCCGCGCATTCGACTTCATCTACGAGGTGGGGCCGTTCTCACTGGTGGTAGCACTGCTGGCGGGAGCGGCTGGCATGCTGGCAACGGTCACCTCTACCTCTACGGTCCTGGTGGGGGTGTTCATCTCGGTGACGACGGTGCCAGCTGCGGGATTGGCGGTCGTTGCGGTCTTCGCAGGTAAATGGAATGTCGTGCTGAGTTCGCTGGCTCAGCTCGGTGTCAATCTGATCGGTATCGTGCTCGCTGGAGTAGTTGTGCTGCTGCTGTTCTCATTGCCCCGATCCGGTCGCCAATGGAAATCAGTCACGCGCCGGGACGCCAGGCCGGGCACATCGCCGTAGGCGCCTGACCCACTGCCGGAACTGGACTTTCGAGGCTTCAGGCTGACAGCTGTCTTGCGGATCGGTGGGAATGTCTGCGCCGACAAACGCCGCGACAAACAGATCCGGCATGCGAACTGTCGGATCTGGGTACCGCTGTCTGTACCGATCATGGCTTCCAGGCTGGTTGCAGCGACTGGAAAAGGGGATCAATCGAGACGCAACCGATTGGCCGCGTGACTTCACTCAGACCCTTCGGACCTGCAGCGCCGACGGCTCTGCCGGAGGAAACGGCCTACCGCAGTGCTTGACAAGACTTGTCGAGATTCTCCTTGGTAGCGACGAAACGTCTACGCAACGTAGATGCAACGTAACCAAAACTAGTGTTCTGGATCACACAGCGTTCGTGTGGTCGAGAGGCCTTTGGTCACGAATCTGTGGGCAGAACGGGTCCTGGTTCGCTACCGGTGGTGGATGAGGACAAGGTTCCGCGGGTTGAGCACACAGCTCGCGGAACCGCCCAACCACACGCCCCGACGAGGGCACCGGCCGACAGGAGTTCAGGTGTCCGTAGTTGCGGAAGTCTCGGCGATCGATTTCGCGGAGACCGAATTCGATTGGGCGCAGCGATCGACGCTGATTCGTGAAGTCGACCCACTCGTTCCGGGGCCACCATCCTTGGCGATGTGTCTGAGCGAACCGACGCGCGGACTGGTCGACATCGCTTCACTGCTTCTCGCGGCTCCGTGGTTGCTTCGATCGCCGCGTGGGGACGGGCATCCGGTCCTCGTTCTCCCCGGATTGCTGACTTCGGACCTTTCGACTCTCGCCTTGAGGACATACTTGAGCTTTCTCGGATACCGGGTTCACGGTTGGAATCTGGGTCTGAACACCGGTCCGACGGCGACGGTGGTCGACGGACTGCCTGCCGCATTGGCCGAGGTAGCAGATCGATACGAGCAGAAGGTGTCGGTAATTGGCTGGAGTCTGGGCGGTATCTACGCTCGAAAGCTGGCGAGGGACCTGCCGGATTCGGTGCGTCAGGTAGTGACACTGGGAAGTCCTTTCGGTCTCACCAGTCTGGAGCAGACGAGAGTCGGATCTCTCTACGCTCGTTTGTCCGGCAATCACGCGATACTGCCTCCGGTCGACGGCATCGAATCCGAACAGGGATCGCCTATTTCCGTTCCCGCCACGTCGGTCTACTCCAGGCACGACGGTATCGTTCCATGGCAAGCGTGCTGTGAAACCTCGGCAGGCCTGTCGGAAAGCATTGCGGTGCAAGGCAGTCACATGGGGTTGACCCACAACCCGTCGGCGTTGTGGACCGTTGCCGATCGTCTGGCGCAGGACGTCGACAACTGGCAACCTTTTGCGGCTCCGAAACGGCTTCGACGCATGTTTCCCTGCTGAGGTGCGAGGCTGAGGTCCGAGGCCGGGGTGTGGGGGAGAACCCTGAGTCCGACGCGGGGACGGACTCGTACCTGAGGACACACCGCGTCGGAAAAGATGGGTCCATGGCCTGATGCGCACAGGTGGATCGGCAGCGGATAGTGGAGGTCGACGCGGATGAACCGCGAGTTCCGTTGAAAGGAAACAACACATGACCTCCCCGATGAATACCCGCAAGCTCACCCGCGCCCGCTCGGGAGCAATGTTCGGTGGGGTGTGCGCCGGAATCGCTCGGTACTTCGGTTGGAAGTCGTCGACTGTCCGCTTGCTGTTCGTACTCTCGTGCCTGCTGCCCGGCCCGCAGTTTCTGATCTACATCGTGATGTGGATTTTCATTCCTCGTGAGCAGATCTGACCGAACCGCTCAACGGCGGCGGTCTTTCAGGCATTGCTTGGCCTCGTGCAATTCCTCCGAACTCAGTGGAGGAAGGGGCAGTGCGTCACGGTGCAAGCCCTCCGTGCGTAGGCCGTCGAGCATTACCGAGAGGTATCGACGCCACACGGTCGGGTTGACGGGCTGAGCAAATTCGGTGACTGCGCCCACCATGAAGATGAGGCCGAACAGGTCCGTCGGTACGGCGTCGGTGCGCAGCATCCCGGCCTCCTGGGCCCGGTAGAAGATCCTCTCGACCGACGGTTCGATGATGGATCGTTGGCATGCGACTTGCTCGCATCCCTCGTCGGTTCCGTTCAGGACGTCTTTGAGTCCGCGGTTGACCGACATACGGCTGCAGGCGAATTCGGCAAAGGTGACAAGTCCGTCCCACGGATCCGGATTGGCAAGTGACGCGTCCGCGGCCGCTGCCATGTCGGCGAAGTTCTGCTGGAAGACTCCGTCGATCAATTCTTCTTTGCTGGCGAACCGCCGATAGACCGTTCCGACGCCGACCCCCGCGCGCCGGGCGACGTCGTCGAGTGTGACGTCGATCCCTTCTTCGGCGAACAATTCACGTGCGGCGTCGATGATCAACTGCCGATTACGTGCAGCATCGGCGCGAAGGGGGCGCTCCATTGCGGTACTCATGTCCCCACTCTACCCGCCAAGTGGAGACAGCCTCTCCGTTTTGGTGTAGCGTTTTTGCTAACCGGAGAAGCCATCTCCGCATAGGTTGGGCGAGGGACTATGTCAGACATTGCTGAACGGACTGAATTCGAGCAGTCCTCAGCGCCTTCAGGGGACAACCACGCAAAGCGGTGGCTGGTTCTCGCGGTTCTGGGAATTGCGCAGCTGATGGTGGTCTTGGATGCCACCATCGTCAACATCGCGCTGCCTGCTGCGCAGCGCTCACTGGAGTTCGGTGATTCGGACCGCCAGTGGATCATCACGGCATACGCATTGGCGTTCGGCAGTTTGCTGCTACTCGGCGGTCGATTGAGCGACTTGTTCGGGCGCAGGCGAACTTTCATCGTCGGCCTGATCGGCTTCGCAGTCGCTTCCGCCATCGGTGGCGCAGCCGTCAACTTCGAAATGCTTGTTGCCGCTCGTGCCGGCCAAGGCGTATTCGGTGCGCTCCTTGCCCCGGCAGCCCTGTCGCTGCTGTCCGTGACATTCACGGATCCAGGTGAGCGTGCCAAGGCGTTCGGTATCTTCGGTGCCGTTGCCGGCGGTGGTGGCGCCATCGGACTGCTGCTCGGCGGCGCACTCACCGAGTGGGTCGACTGGCGCTGGTGCCTCTTCGTGAATCTCTTCTTCGCGGCGATCGCCCTGGTCGGTGCAGTCCTGTTGCTCGCGCCGCACACCAGTGACTCGCGACCCAAACTCGACATCCCCGGAACGATCCTGGTGTCGATCAGCTTGTTCAGCATCGTCTTCGGATTCTCGAAGGCCGAGTCGGACGGGTGGAGTGCAACTCCCACTATCTCGTGGCTCGTTGCCGGCGTCGTGTTCATGGCGGCGTTCATCTACTGGCAGACCAAGTCCGAGCACCCACTTCTTCCGCTGCGGGTGGTCCTCGACCGAATCCGGGCTGGCTCGTACCTGGCGATCTTCCTTTCCGGCGCAGGCATGTTCGCAGTCTTCCTGTTCCTGACGTACTACATGCAGCTGATCCTCGGGTACAGCCCGATCATGACCGGCCTCGCATTCATGCCGATGGTGTTCGGAATCGTGACAGCGGCAACGCTTTCGACAGCGGTTTTGCTGCCGCGCGTCGGTCCGCGAGTGCTGATCGTGAGCGGAATGGTCATCGCGGCGATCGGAATGACGCTGCTGGCCCAGATTTCCGTGGACAGCACCTATGCAGTACACATTCTGCCGGGGCTCGTCGTCACCGGACTCGGCATGGGCAGCATTTTCGCCCCGTCGATGCAGGGAGCAACTTCAGGCGTGCATCACGAAGATGCCGGCGTCGCATCTGCCACGGTCAACACGATGCAGCAGGTGGGCGGCTCGATCGGAACTGCACTGCTCAGCACGATTGCCGCCTCGGCTTCTACCAACTACCTGGTGGGCCGCGAGATGAATCCGCTGACTCAGGCGCAGGCCGCCGTCGAGAGTTACACCACGACGTTCTATTGGGCCGCAGGCATATTCGCGGTCGGTGCGGTCTTGACCGGACTGGTTCTTCGGAGTGGACTGCTTCCGGATTCGCCGGAAGGTGAACCGGTAATCGCCCACTGACAGCAAATTTCGGGGTCGACGCCGCAATGGCGTCGACCCCGAAATCGACTCAGCAGTTCTTCCCGGGCGTTGCCTGAAACCGATGAAGGACGTGATCGAGTTGCTCGGAGGACAGCGCCGGCACGGGCAGTTCCCGATGGTCGGTGCGGGACGCGCAGAGTCCGTCGATCATGAACCCGAGTGCGCGGCGGTAAGCCTGAGGGGCCTCGTCGCCACCGAACTTCTGGGCCATCTTGACGACCTGCATGAGAAGCGGAATGTCGTTGACTTCGAAGTCGCTGCGCAGGGTGCCCTGTTTCTTGGCTCGATTGACAAGTACCGCAGTGTGTCGAGCGATCCCGGCGCGCGCGCGAGCGAAGGTGTCGGACGTGAAGCGTCCGTCCATCAGGAGATCGCCGAATCCGCGGTTGTCTGCCATGCGCAGAGAGATCACGTCGAGAAAGTAGACAAGACCTTCCCAGGCGTCGGGCATCTCTCGGGCGGTGGCGGCGATCGTTTCGATCTCGGAACACCGCGTGTCGAACAGTGCCTGGATCAGTTCGTCCTTGCTGGCGAACCGGCGATAGACGGTGCCGACGCCGACGCCGGCGTGCTTCGCGACGTCCGCCAGCGTGGCGTCGAGTCCTTGGGCAGCGAACACCTCGCGAGCGGAGTTGAGGATGCGCTCGAGGTTGGCCTTGGCGTCGGACCGAAGGCGCGGCTGTGAGCAGTCGGCCGAGGTCCCCGCATGAGAAGCGTCGGGGTGTGTTGTCGGCATCCTCACAGTCTACGGCACTAAGCGGAATGATCGATTCCGTTAGTGCTATATTGCTAAGCGGAACGTGTGGTTCCGATTGTCCGTATGAGAGAAGCCGATATGAGCACGTCTGACATCTGGGTCGGGAGCAATCCGATCTCGATGGTGGGTACGCGGAGTGCAGGTTTCGCGGCAACGAGGCTTCGCGCCCTTGCCGGCGACGGCGCCTTTGCTCAGCTCGTTCGTTTTGCCCTCGTCGGCGGAGCCAGCAACATCTTGTACTTTGCCGCTTTTCTGGCGCTGCGCGGTGACGGAGCGCTGGTCGCCAACGCAGTTGGTGCGGTCTTGAGCACCATTCTGGCCAATGAGCTGCATCGCCGGCTCACCTTCCACGCCGCGGATCGCGTCAACTGGTTCACCGCGCAGTGGGAAGGCGGTGGACTCGCACTGGTCGGGTTGATCGCCAGTTCTGCCGCCATCAGTGCGCTCGGCTTCCTTCTCCCAGGCGCCGACGGGCTTCTTCAAGCCGGGCTTGTGATCGCCGTGAGCGGAATTGTCGGTGGCCTGCGATTCGTCGCCCTTCGCGGTTGGGTGTTCTGAGCGGTTCTCGAATTCGGATCGGACTCGGCTCGTAGGGAACACTGAGACCCATGAGCCTTTCGATAGCCGACTCCGGCATCCGTCTGGCTGTGCTCTGCATCGTCATGGCACTTGTCGCCACGCTCGTCTACCGATTCACCTATCTCGGTAGCGTTCGGGTGGTCCCCGGTGCCCTCGCTCGTGGCGCTCTTCAGCTGGCTGCGATTTCGTTGATCCTTGCCGCCGCCTTGGCCCACATCTGGTCGGCGCTCCTCGTGCTCGTCGGCATGTTCGTTGCAGCGTCTTTCACCGCGGCACGACGCTCGAACGCGGGGACGTCCGGAGTTTGGCTGACCATCGCGTTGGCGTCGGGAATCGGTGTGGTTCTGCCACTGATGCTGCTGTCCGGAGTGGTTCCGCTGCAAGGCGTCGCTCTGGTGCCGATCGGCGGCATTGTTCTGGGTGGCGCGATGACTGCAACATCGATGGCAGCCAAACGCGGACTCGACGCCGTCGACGACCGGTACGGGGAAGTGGAAGCAGCACTGAGCCTTGGATTTTCCCAACGAGATGCGCGGTGGGAGGTAGCCCGCACCGCTGCCTCCGATGCTCTGCTGCCTGGAGTCGACCAGACGCGCACCGTCGGCCTCGTGACATTGCCCGGAGCCTTTGTCGGTGTGTTGCTCGCGACGGGATCGGCCGTTCAGGCCGGTGCTGTGCAAATTCTTGTATTGGCAGGGTTGTTGTTGGCACAAACTTGCTCGGTGGCCGTGGCGTTGGAACTCGTCGCCCGCGGTTTCGTCTTTCGAGGTCAAGCTGTCAGGCCTGCGCGAGTTCGTTGATCTTGTCGCTGCGAAGGACGCGGCCGGGAAGATCGGGGGTGTTTGCCGCGAGGGTGATCATTGCCCTGCCGATGTTTTCACTGGTGGTCACGCTGCTGGGCCACACCCTGCGTAAGAGTGGGTGGAGAGGCACGGAGATTTGATACGACCGTGTCGATTCGTGAATCGTCCATGTATTCGACCAGCACTCTGTTGCCGACCATCACAACGGAACGGACTGGAGATCATCCGGCCGGAATGGCCAACTGAACGCTTGACCTGCAATTATGAGTCCATTTTGATCCGACTCGCGACTAAAGTCCCTACAAACCGGCTGGACGGTCGGCTGAAAATAGTTTTATGGACGAAGGAGTTGATGAAATACACGTTCTCGGATCGGAGTCCGCCGGTCGAATGGTAGAGGCGTCGGCGATCATCGTTCTCGGTGCGCTCTGTGCAGTAGTCGCAGGTTCGGGTGTGTTCTTTGTCGCCGGATCGATTGGTGGCTTCGCCCGATTGCTCTACCTGGTTGTTCGTGGTCCGCTCAACTCTTGCTCGGTACCGGTGTCGACTGTCGAGCTGGCGCCTTCGAGAACGTCATGTGGTCGTTGATGCTCCCGAACGTCGAGTGAAGACGATCAAGGATGTAGTTCTGACGCATGTTCCACGGTGACTTCGATCCCTGCTTCGGGAACTGTTCCACAGCACGCATGACGTACCCCGACGCCAGGTCCAGGATCGGCCGCTGGTCCATCTCTTCGCTCGCGTGCGGCACGCACTTCGAATAGCCGCGCTTGTCCATCTCCGTCAGCAGTCGGCAGACGTACATCGACGTGAGATCTGCTCGCAGAGTCCACGAGGCGTTGGTGTAGCCGACGCACATCGCGAAGTTCGGTACGTCGCTGATCATCATGCCCTTGTAGACGTAACGATCACCGAGGGTGACGGGTTCGCCGTCCACTTCGATCGACATCCCGCCGCACGCTTCCATCTTCAATCCTGTTGCAGTGACGATGATGTCAGCTTCGAGTTCGCGACCTGACGCGAGACGAATTCCGGTCTCGGTGAAAGTGTCGATGCGATCGGTCTCGATCGAGGCCTTGCCGGATCGGAGGGCTTTGAACAAATCGCCGTCCGGTACGACGCACAAGCGTTGATCCCAGGGATCGTAGGTGGGTGTGAAGTGAGGATCGAGTGGGATCTCTTCCGGGAGTTGGCGACTGATCGCGAGGTTCAGCAACCGCTTTGCGCGCGCAGGACTGCGCCGGCACAGTTGGTAGAAACTCAGGTTGACTACGATGCTCTTCCATCGAGCGATGCTGTGCGCGAGTTGATTCGGCAATACTGCGCGGATGGTGTCCGATACCTTGTCGCTGGACGGCAGAGCCAGAATGTATGTCGGTGATCGCTGGAGCATGGTGACATGGCTCGCGTCGCGCGACATCGTGGGGACCAAAGTGACTGCGGTGGCGCCGCTTCCGATCACAACGATCTTCTTGTCGGAGTAATCGAGATCCTCGGGCCAGAACTGCGGGTGCACTACGTCGCCGCTGAATGATTCACGTCCAGGGAAGTCGGGGGTGTATCCGCCTTCGTAGCTGTAGTAACCACTGCACAGATAGAGGAAGTTGCAGGTCAGGGTTTCATCTTCGTCACCGGTCGTGACCGTGACCGTCCACGTCGAGTCAGCTGACGACCATGATGCGGCCGTCACCTTCCGGTTGTACCGAATCTTCTTGTCGATCCCGTTCTCTCGCGCGGTGTCGCGCACGTACCGGAGGATCGAATCACCGTCGGCGATTGCTTTGGCATCTGTCCACGGCCGAAACGGGTAGCCGAGCGTGAACATGTCGGAATCCGACCGGATGCCAGGGTATTTGAAGAGGTCCCAGGTTCCGCCACTGTTCGCGCGGGCCTCGAGGATTGCGTACGACTTGCCGGGAAGCTCGGTCTGGAGTCGATACGCAGCACCGATGCCGGACAAGCCGGCGCCGACGATCAGGACATCGAGGTGTTCGGTGCTCATCAGTTCGGACTCCGTATCGATCGTGTGGGGCCACCGGGCAGGCTAAGTGTTCGATCTCCACACTACTGAACGATGCTCAGTAAGGCGAGGATGACCATGTGATCGTCGGCGGTCGGATAGCCGCACACAGTGGTTTACCTGCGGCGTCGGTGAGGCCGAGGTCTCCGTGGAGCATGCCGGAAGCGTCGGCCTCCTCGGCGATGTGCTCGGGGATCGCGTCGAGCATCAGCTTTGCGCGCCGAAACATCTCGAACGTCTGGTCATCGGATACCGTCACCCAGGACAGGTAGATGAAGCGTCCGCGAGGTGGACCCTGGATGTATGGACCGAGTAAGTCCCAGGCACCGGACTTTCGCTCCAGACTCGCTGTCAGTTCCCATCGCACTGTCTCGGTATCTCCCGGTACGAGGTCGAGGATTTCGTGTGGCTTGCCTCGGCGCTGAACGCCGACGTGGATGTTGCTGCGCTCTTCGAAGGTTGCGGTTTCGGAACACTCACGTCCGGGCAGGCTGTGACCGGTGATGATGATCTGCATATCGACATCATGCTCTGCATAGGTCGGGAGGGGTTGGCGTGGTGAGTCGTTCGGGTAGAACCTCTGTTGCGGCCGTGGTGGCGAGCATTCTGTTGTCGGGTCTCGGGTGGGGGTCAGGTGTTGCTGTGGCGACGGCGGACGAACCGGAAGTCGCGGGCGCGCTGGAGTCCTATGGCGAACTCTCCGCCGCAGTGTTTCCGGTCGGCGCCGGTGAGACGCAGCGGGTCGTTTATCGAACTCTGCGTACCGCTGACAGATGGGGAGAGTCGTCAGGGTCCGTGTTTCTGCCGGAAGGCGCCCCACCGGCGGGCGGTTGGCCCGTCATCTCCTATGCCCACGGAACTTTGGGCAGTGCGGATCAGTGTGCACCCTCGTCGACCGGATTCGGTCCGGGCGAGATCGAACCGATCGAACGCTGGTTGGAGCAGGGGTACGCGGTGGTCGCTACCGACTACTCGGGAGTTGGTACCGACGGGGTGCTGGCCTATCTCGACGGACATGCCGCCGGGGCGAATGCCGTCGACATCGTGCGGGCCGCGCACGAGTTGTACGGCAATGTGCTGAGTCCGCGGTGGATGGTCGCGGGTTTGTCCGAAGGTGGTCATGCGGCGTACTTCGCGGGACACGATGCCACCACTCGTGCACCGGAATTGGATTTCCGTGGCTCGGTTGTCGTCGCAGGCCCCACACACATGGAAGGGCTGTTTCCGTTGGGCGGCCCGCTGTTTCCCGACATCGGTATCACCGGGCTGGTGGGATATGCGCTGTACGTCCTGGCTGGGATCGACGATCAACGACCCGAAGAGAACATTCGCGAGGTTCTCTCGCCGCAGGGGATCGAGTGGATGGAAAAGGCTCGGACACTGTGCGCCGGAGATCTCGGCCGACACATTCGAGCCGAACGAATCCAGTTGAGCTCGTTGTTTTCTCGGTCGGTATGGACGCCGCGCATGTACGACCTGTTCCGCGAGATGATGCAGGTGCCGGTCGACGGCTACGACCGTCCACTGCGCGTGGTGCAGAGCGTGTCGGACACAACGGTTCCTGTCGCCCTTACCTGGGCGCAACTGGTCGACATGCGTTCGCGGGGAACGCAGTTCGAGTATCAAGAACTCGCCGGAATCAGCCACGGTCAAACGACGGTCGCTTCGATGGACCAGACCATGGAGTTCGTCGATCGATTGATGAGGTGATGTCCTGGTGGTGTGGTTGTCCAGGGTGGCTGTTCAGCGCATACGCCGCGGCCCGTAATCGTGGCCACCGTTGGCGAACCACACGATTGCCGCAATCGCGTACAGGATGCAGACCAGGAGTAGTAGGCCGCCTGCGATCCACAGCGAGATCTGACCGAGCCGTTTCACTCGATCGGACGCATACCGCGACCCGGCCACATCGCCGTCAGCCCACAGCGGATACACGTTGAAGGCGTGCGTGAAAGCGGAGAAGGAAAGCGGCCAGAAGAACAGCAGCGAGACCACTGCCCAGCCCGCATTGACGGGTGGTCGAATCGGGTGCTGAGGAACGGATTGCTGGACAGTGGGTTGATCCGGGGTGGTCATGGGGCTCCTGACATGAGGTGGCCCTTTCGACGCTACTGCGATGGAGCTGAAGAATCACTGAAAAACGGTGTTCGGTGATGCGATGTGGATCAGCGGCGTAAGTGTGCTGGATCAGCCGCATTGCCAGTCGTGACCGCTGGTGGTGGTTCCGGGTCATTGTTGTGCAGACGAGGGGCGTTCACGTCAGCGCAACTCGATGCCGCTCCGCGAGCATCCTCGCTACCGGCAGGACGTCCTTTGCTGCCATCTCGATACGTTCGAATACCTCGGGATTGAGGATGGTCGTTCCGTCGAAATCACCTGAGCTGAGATAGATTCCGACCGGAGCGGTCAGCGCTTGGAAGAAAGCGAACAGTGGCCGCAGGGCATGATCCAACACGAGAGCATGGCGGTCGCTACCACCTGTAGCGGCAAGAATCACCGGAGTGTTGGCAAGCGCGTACTGGTCGACGAGATCGAAAAAATGCTTGAACATTCCCGCGTACGAGCCGCGGAACACCGGTGACGCCGCGATGACGATATCGGCGGACTCGACTGCTGCCAGCGCTTCGGCGGTCACTGAGTCGACGTGATCGCGATCCAGAGCAGATGCAAGACCTGGAATCAGATCCACGATCTCGAAAACTCGTGTGTCGATCTGCTCGAAGTCTCCCAAGGTTTCGACGATCAGGTCGACGAGGGCACGAGTCTTGGAGGGTTTTTGAAGGTTGCCGACAACGGCAACAATTTTGAGCGGTGTGCTCATCGAAACTCCTATTTTTGGGACGACTTCAGTGATTCGATTTCCTTACGCACAACGGGGGCTACTTCGGTGCCGAGGATCTCGATCGCACGCAGCATGTCCTTCTGTGGCACGTTGCCGAACCCCATCTGGATCATGATGCGGTCATGATGGAACAGTTCGTACTGCGCCATCGTCTTGTCGATGATTTCCTGCGGGCCGCCGAGGAAGAACGCACCCGCGGTGGTTGCCTGCGCCTCGTATGCCCTGCGCGGCATGGGAACTCCGTTTCCCCGCTGATGATGATTCTGCATCCACCCGGCCTGGAAGTACGGGTACGACGTGTCGAGTGCTGTTTGCTTCGAGGTATCGACAAATCCTGGCGAAGCAATCGAGACAGCGAGCTTCTTCGGATCGTGTCCGAACTCCGCTGCAGCCCTGCGGTACAGATCGACGAACGGTTCGAACTGTTGGTAGCTTCCACCGATGATGGCCAGTGAGAGGGGCAGGCCCAGTTTCGCGGCACGGACGACAGAGGCCGGAGTACCTCCGACTGCGATCCACACCGGAATCTGACGGTCCGGGCGGGGCGTCACGTCACCGTCGATCAGTGGTGGGCGAAGTTGTCCTTCCCAGTTGATCGGGTTCTCGTCGCGCAGTTTCAGTAGTAGATCGAGCTTTTCGGCGAAGAGTTCGTTGTACTGGGACAGGTCGTACCCGAAAAGCGGAAATGACTCCGTGTACGAACCTCGGCCGGCAATGATCTCGGCACGGCCTTCGGAAAGCAAGTCAACTGTCGCGAACTGTTGGAACACACGGACGGGATCGTCGGAACTGAGTACAGTTACGGCGCTGGACAGCTTGATATTGTCGGTAGCCTGAGCCATTGCCGCGAGCACAACTGCAGGGGCTGAGACTGCGAAGTCGGTGCGATGGTGCTCGCCGACGCCGAAGACATCGAGTCCAACCTGATCGGCAACGGTTGCCTGCTCCACCAAATGGCGAAGGTGGACACCGGGATTCATCATCGCGCCGGTAGTGGGATCTGGGGTGAGTTCACCGAAATGGTAGACGCCCAATTCGAAAGCCATGTTGTTTCTCGCTATCTGTTCGTGGGGGTGATGGAAAGTTGTTCTACGTGCGCATCGCATGCGCCGCCTTGATTCGTGTGATGTGTGGCAAGTCGGGAGAAGAAGCGTTCGAGTACCGGAAGCTCCTCGGTTTCAATGAGATCGGAGAAGTATTCGGCGATCCCTCGCGTGTGTATGGCGGACGCTTTTCGAAGCGTCTTCTTGCCTGCAGGCGTCATCGATACCGTCACGACGCGTCGATCGTTGTCCGGTCTAACGCGCTCCACTAATCCCGCCTCGACCAATCGATCGACGACGCGCGTCACGCCACTGGTGGTGACCAGGACCAGTTCGGCCAGATCGCCCATTCGGATCGTGTTTCCCGGAGCTTCGTGCAGTCGGAGCAGAACGTCGTACTGGCCAAGGGTGAGTCCGGTGGTGGTTCGAAGGTCCGCCTCCATCTTGCCGAGGATGACGCTGTGGGAGACGACGAGGTCGCGCCACACACGACCACGTACGTGTTCATCAGTTGTCATCGGTGACGCCCTCCATTTATTTGCGACCGCAAGTATTGCTTACTCGAATAATACGCGTGTGACGGTCGAACTATTCCCTGCTCTTATTTGCGCTGGTAGCGAGGTATTGACTCGAACGCATGTTCGAGTATGATTTGGGGAGGGGATCGGGGGATTCAATGAGTGTCTTGTTGTCGGACGTGGTGTCGGGTTCTGCGGTGGGGTTACGCGGACGCCTGTGGCAGTTGTCGGCTGCTGAGTTACGTGCGGCTGCGGTGTCGGCGAGCGCGGAGATTCTTCGTCTCGAGGCTGTGCGGGTGGCAGTGGTCGACGAACTCTCGATGCGCCCGGATGATCAGGTGATCGCCAGCCGCGGGGTCGGTTCGTGGTTGGCGGCCAACACGATGCTGCAGGTTCGGGACGGGAAGAAGATCGCCGCCCTGGGTGCAGCTTTGCGGCCGTTTCCGGCGGTGGCGGCAGGCTTCGATGATGGGGATTGCTCGTTCGATCATGCCGTGTTGATCGTGGCGTTCTGCGAATCACCGCCGAAAGGCATGCCGGAGGAAGCACTACCGAAGTGCATCGATCTGTTGTTGGCTGCTGCGTCGGGGGTGGAAGCGACGACCACGAAGGTGCGGAACGTGATCGCGACCTTGGAGCGAGTGTTCGAATCCGATGAGATTCCGCCCGCCGAGGATACCGACCTCAACGAGCTCCGGATCGCGTCGACATTGAACGGTCGAGTGGTGGTGCGCGGCGATTTCGACGCCCTCACCGGCGAGATGTTGCTGTCGGCGTTGTCGAATCTGACGATGCCCACCCCGGCACCCGATGGAACCCCGGATTCTCGGTCGGCGGCGAAACGGACCGCGGACGGGTTCACCGAACTGATCCGGCGGTATCTGGACTGCGCCAAGACCGGCACCGACGGTGGTCAACGCCCGCACGTGAACGTGCACATCAATGCTCGGGATCTGGCGGAGCACCGTGACTGCGCCGCAGCACCCTCCACTGCTGATGACGGAATGGCTGTGTCGGATCTTGATGTCGGGCACATGCCCTGGCTCGGACCGCTGTCGGTGTCGCAGACCCGACTTCTCGGGTGTGATTGTTTCCTCTCGACCGTTCTGCTCGACGATCACGGCGCACCGCTCGATGCGAAACCAGGAAAGAGGTTGGTCAACGCCGAACAGCGAGTGGCGTTGATCGCCCGAGACAGAGGCTGCGCCTTCCCCGGCTGCACATGCGTGCCCGCGTGGACGGATGCGCACCATATCCGGCACTGGGCCAACGGTGGCCCGACGGTGATGAACAACCTGGTCCTGCTGTGCCGTTCACATCACCGACTGATGCACCGAAAATCCGGGTTCGTCGGGAAATGGGAAATCCGGATCGGTGTCGACAACAAGCCCTGGTTCATCCCGCCGCCCTCGATCGACCCCGGACAGCAACCCAGGCCGGCGAACGCCACCTTCAAAACCTGAGAGGTCAAACCTCTTTGGCGACAACAGAACACGGACCGAGCACCGCATCGAAGGGATCCTCCGATGCGGTGCCAACCGGCCGTGGAGGAGTCGAATCAGTGCTTCGAGCGCTTGTGGCGGTACATCTCCGCATCGGCCGTATCCCAAGTCTCGGAAAGGCTTTGGGTCATGGAAAAGTCGGCTCGACCGATCGAACAACAGACGTCGGCATTCCGGAACGCCTTCTCCAAACACTCGAGCAGGTAGTCGACGGCGCGCGGCTGTGTATCGGGCAGAGCGATTCCGAACTCGTCTCCGCCCAACCGTGAAACCACCGCACCAGGGTGCGCGCACGCTGCCAAGATCTTGCCGGCCCTTTGAACGTATTCGTCGCCCGCGGCGTGGCCGAGTTCGTCGTTGATGGTCTTCATGCCGTCCAGATCGACGATGATGATAGCTCCCGGATCGGCGAATTGGCGGTACCGAGTTTGCTCGGCCTCGAGGATGCGATTCCACCCGCGCCGATTGAGAAGACCTGTCAACGGGTCGGTCTCGGCATCGAGTTGCGCAGTTTCGGCCAGTCGGACTGACTGCGCGCGCTGATAGTCGACATCGAGAATGGTTCCGAGAAGTCGGCACAGGAGATTGAGGAGGGCTAGGTTGTCCTCGAGTGCGGAGTCGCCCGCACTCGGGTCGGCGCCACACAGAGTGCCGAAGAGACTGCCGTCGTTGTGGAGGATTGGGATGCTGACGTATGCGCCAATGCCTTCCCACCTGCCATCGCGGGACAGTGCGCGCACGAGCGCGCGATTCGATGAGACTGGCGGCGCATTTCCGAGTACCACCTCGCTGCACATGGTGTTTGGCCAAGCCCGGGTCTCGCCGACTTCGATGTGAAGTGGGTTGGGTGAGACGGTGAGAAAGATTTGATTGGACCCGTCGAACCGCGTGATCGACCACAGTGCCAGCGGAAGATATTCGTCGAGGTAGGACACGACCGAGCGACTTGCGTCGTCGAAATTCGTCAGAGGTGGCAAGAGTGGCAACATCGGGATGGTGCGCGCCTGGCCGTGCGGCATTTTTGACCTCCTGATCGACCCTAGGATTCTGTCGATGTTCAGGCTCTTGGTCCCGCGTGCGACAAATCTTCCACGAACAGTCTGCCTCGAGAATCCTCGCGATTGCTGAAAGTGTGCTGTGATTCTTCCGACCGCGGGGCCGTGGATTCTTTGGTGGCCAGCTAATCTTCTGGTATGGAGCTGGCGCGTGGAGCGAACACAGTCGTTGAGGGAACTTCGCTGAAGGTGGCGGTGAACGGTAGCGCCCCGGGCACGGTAGACCTGATGGTGTTCCAGCTCGACGAACGGAACAAAGTACGGGACGACGCAGATTTTGTCTTCTTCAATCAGCCGGTCTCACCCGAAGGCGCGGTGCGCTTGGAGTCCGGCGGCGTCATCGAAATCGACATTGCGAGGTTGCCCGCTGACATCCATCAGCTGAGTGTTGCCGTGGCACTTGATGCGGCGGCAAACGGAACCCTGTCTGCTGTCGGGGGCCTTGGTGTCGTGGTGGAGCAGGTTGGTTCCACCGCCATCGTGGCTCAGGCTTTGGGGTTGACGAGTGAGAGGGCAGCGGTTCTCGTCGAGATCTATCGCCGCGGCGCGGGCTGGAAGCTGCGAAACGTGTCAGCTGGCTGGGACAGCGGATTGGCGGACCTGGTAACAGCATTCGGAGTGTCGGTCGACGAGGAACCGCAGGCTCGACCCGCCGGCTCTGCTGAAACGACAGACGGCATTCGGACCGTGCCCGACGAAGCCAAACTCTCCATGGTGAAGCGGGAGAAGCTGGACCTCCGAAAGCGCGAAGTGGCCAAGGTCCTGCTGACGAAGGGTGGCAACGGAATTCGGGCACGGGTGGTCCTGGTGATCGACAAAACCGGAAGTATGGCCAAGCAGTACCGCACCAGAGTGGTGCATCGTGTTGTCGAACGCATGATTCCCGTTGCGATCCAACTCGATGACGACGGCAAGCTGGAGCCGTACTTGTATGCAGTCAGCTTCGTCAAACTCCCCGAGATCTCTGTCCATGACGCGGAAGAGTGGTCGGATACCTACCTGCACTTGCGCGGCTCGCACGGCGGATTCAACTACGACAAGATCGGCGCCGCAAATCGTGAAGTGCCGATCATGACTGAGATTCTTTCCGGCCTGACACGTGGTTCCGCGCCGACGCTCGTCCTGTTCTTCACCGACGGTGGCTTCAGCGAGCGCAAGGAAATCACGAAATTGATGCGCGAAGCGTCTGGGCTCCCGGCCTTTTGGCAGTTCGTCGGAATCGGCAAGGCCAACTACGGAGTGCTGGAGAAGCTCGACGACCTCGACGGCAGGGTGGTCGACAATGCCGGATTCTTCGCGCTGGACGACATCGACACCGTCGACGACGCCCAGTTGTACACCCGTTTGCTGAGTGAATTCCCGGATTGGCACAAGGCAGCTGTAGCCGCGGGCATCACAACGCCGTGATTTAGCTAATCGAAACCAACTGCGGTGCATTCTCTTTCAAGAATTCGTCGATGTGCGCCCAGGTGGAGTCTCTCGCGGTGGGGCCGGCAACGAGCCCGAGGTGACTTCCCGGCGCCTTCTCGAACCGGACCGACGGCGCTCCGGTGAGGACCGACGTGATTGCTTCCACCGAAGCGATGGGTGCAATCACGTCAGTGGTGCCGCCGATCGCGAGAACGGGAACGCTCAGAGCTGACAGTTTGATCTCGCGTCCGGCAAGCGTGACGGCGTCGTTGTAGAGATTGTTGCCGAGCATGAGTTGTTCGCAGATCTGCTGAAAAGCCTTGCCAGGGTATCCAGGCATGGCTGCCATGAACTTGTCTATCGATTCCATGCGAGCCAGTGTCTCGGTGTTGTGGAGGTTGCGCATGATGAACCATGGCTTGAGAACTTCGCGCTGCAACGCCGTCACCTTGTAACTCGCCTGAACGAGTGGAGCAGGTAGTCCGCCGACAAGATTGGTCGCGGACGTGAGTGGGGTGTCGCCCGTGTATTTGCCGATCAGCCTCAAGGGGCTGATAGCGGGAATCTTCGTGTAATCGATTGGCGTTCCGATTGCCGTGATCGATGCGATCGGCAGGTCGGAGTGAGCGGAGCCCGTGAGCAGAGACATGGTCCCGCCGAGGCTCCACCCGATCAGCGAAACCGGTGCGCCGTCATGTAGGTCCGAGATCGTACGGATCGCTTCCGGGATGATGTCGTCGACCCAGGCCTCGAAACCCATCCCGCGGTCGGAGTACCGCATGGTCCCGTAGTCGAGGAGGTAGGGCGTGTTCGCCCCATCCAGTAGGTGCGCGGCGAGGCTTTGGCCCGCACGAAGGTCGTAACAGTCGGCTGAAACCGCGAGGGGCGGTACGAGGAGAACCGGATTACCTCTTGGCCTCCACAATGCGCCGAAGCGATACAGATCGCGGTGTGGACCTTCGCTGATCAGTACGGACGGGGTGCGTTCGGTCTTCTCGACACCGTCGCCGAACGAGAGTCCCCATGCATTGCGTGCTGCGGTGTCCAGCGTCGGACGCCATGTCGCGATCAAACCACTGATATCGAGCACTGGTTCCCCTCGGAGTCGAATCGGCGGACGGCCGAGTCAGCCGCGCTCGGTGTATGTTACCTGCCTTCACATACATCGACTTCGTGGGTGCAGAAACCCAGCTCGGCAACGGAGCCACCGTGCCGAGCTGGGGTGATCGGGGTGAAGCGGCAGTGATCAGGTGGGGACGATCAGGCGGGGACGATCAAGCCCGTCGCCGCCGTGGCCGTTGCGTAACGCTGTGCAACGTCTTCCCAGTTGATGACGTTCCAGTAGGCCTTCACGTAGTCGGCCTTGACGTTCTTGTACTGCAGGTAGAAAGCGTGCTCCCACATGTCGAGCATGAGCAACGGAACGATACCGATGCTGATGTTGCCTTGCTGGTCGGTGAGCTGCTCGATGACCAGGCGCTGCCCGACCGTGTCGTAGGCCAGTACCGCCCAGCCGGACCCCTGCAAAGTGGTTGCTACAGCGGAGAAGTGGTTGACGAATGCGTCGAAGGTGCCGAAGTGCTCGTCGATTGCGGCTGCCAACTCGCCCTCTGGCCGCTCACCGCCGTTGGGGGAGAGGTTCTTCCAGAAGATGGAGTGATTGGTGTGGCCGCCGAGGTGGAAGGCGAGGTTCTTGCTGAGCAGCGGCGCCTTCGCGGTGATCGTGCCGTCTTCGCGCGCAGCAGCCAACTGCTCGATTGCGCTGTTGGCGCCCGCCACGTACGTGGCGTGGTGCTTGCTGTGGTGCAGTTCCATGATCTCGCCGGAGATGTGCGGTTCGAGAGCGGCGTAGTCGTAATCCAGGTCGGGGAGAACGTATTCAGTCATGTGACATGCCTTCCTTTGAGGAAATGTTGTGAGTCGAGAGATTTCGATAGGTTCGATTGTGATAGACGAGCGGCGCTGACATGTGCTGCGGATCGATGACGTCGACGACGCGTGCAGTGACGATCACTGCGGCGCCACATGTAGTGGCATTCAAGGGAACCGCACGCAGGGCGTGGCCTGTCCCATGTAGGAACGGTTCACCCGTCGAGAGAAACGACCAGGGCATATCGTCTCCGAAGCGCACAGCGCCGCGGGTTGCGAACGTGGAAGCCAGTCGTTCGTTCGCCGAATTTGCCAGGTGAACAACAAAACTGCGGGCGGAAGCGATGACGCTCGCAGAGCCTCGCAACGACTGCAGTGAAAACGCCAGAACTGCAGGATCGGCGCTGATCGAGATCACCGACGACGACGTGATGCCGGCCGGGCCGTCATCGCCCGTTGCGGTGATGATCGAGACGCCGGCGGGATGGTTCCGGAACGCATCGACGAAGGAGTTTCGGATGGACGGCTCCGCATCAACAGAGTCGTCCGAAACAGATTGGGTGCCAACCAGTTTTGTGGTCACTCCTCGCCCCTCTTCTGTCTCGGGTTTTGCTGCCGTTGCACTGTCTTGTGCAATACCGACGTTAAAACCTCGAGTGCAGTTGAGGTCAAGATGCTGTGGCGGACCTCACCGTCCGAGCTTGGCTGCCAGACGTTCCATGTATCCGACAACCTCTTCGGGGCTCTTGTCCGGAGTGCCGAACATTGCTTCGGTGACACCGATGTCTGCCCAGTGGGCGAGCTTCTCCGAATCGGGTTTGCCTGCCAGGACGGTTATTTCAGGCTCGCCGACTCTACCTGCTTCGGCCCAGATCTTTCGGAGCAGTTCCACGTTTCCGTCGATCTCCTGCTCGATGGGTGTAGTGATCCACCCGTCGGCAGACTTTGCGATCCACTTGAAAGTCTTCTCGTTGCCGCCGCCGCCCAAGAGGATGGGAGGACGGGGCTTCTGAACTGGTTTGGGCCACGCCCAACTAGGCCCGTACTTCACGAATTGGCCGTCGTACGACGCTTCTTCCTTCGACCACAGTTCGCCCATGGCTTCGAGATACTCGCGGAGTGCGGTCCGGCGTTTGTTGGGCGGTACGCCGTGGTCGGCGAGTTCCTCTGCATTCCAGCCGAATCCGACGCCGAAGACCACGCGTCCGCCGGAAAGATGGTCCAGCGATGCGATGGTTTTCGCGAGAGTGATCGGATCGTGTTCGAGGGGGAGGGCCACGGAGGTGCCCAATCGGATGGTGTTCGTGACCGACGCGGCGGTGCCGAGGGAAACCCAGGGGTCGAGTGTGCGCATGTAACGGTCGTCGGGCAATTCGGCCGACTGGGTTCCGGGGTGATCGGAATCCCTCGAGACGGGGATGTGAGTGTGCTCCGGAACGTAAAAGGCGTCGAATCCATTCGCCTCCGCAGCCTTTGCTGCATCGGCAGGGCGGATGCCGCGATCACTGGTGAACAGGCTGAGTCCGTAGCGCACTGGTTCTCCTTCGATGGTCCGTCGAAAAACTGTAACCTGTTGCATCTTCGTTCGGATAGGTTTCCAGCCCAGTAAATCGATTGCCGACGTGACCGGGGACGTGGTGAACTCGGGCGGACTTGTTGTGGGTCGAGAAGTGGATGCAGTAGAGGTGGATGCAGTAGTGATGGATGCAGCGGAGATGAATCGGTTGTCGTGGAATGCGGCGACCGTCGCTCACAACAGTCACAAAGGAGACCAGGCACAGTTCTTTCGCAACGGCGGGTCGACCTTGTATCCGGAAGAACTGGCGCTGCTCGGCGAGATCGACGGCTCCTCGATTCTTCATCTGCAGTGCAATTCCGGTCAGGATTCGTTGAGTTTGGCCGCTCTCGGTGCCGCGGTGACCGGCGTCGACATCGCGGATTCCGCGATCGACTTCGCCCGAACCTTGTCCGCGGAATCCGATATTGCCGCCGATTTCGAGCGTGCCGATGTATCTGCGTGGCTCCGCGCTGCTGCCGCTGGCCAGAGAAAGTTCGACCGAGTCTTTTCTTCGTACGGAACGGTGATCTGGTTACCCGATCTCGACGAGTGGGCCGAGGGGATTGCCGGTGTTCTGGCGCCGAACGGTCGATTCGTTCTGGTGGAGTTTCATCCGTTTGCCATGTGTTTCGACGAGAAGTGGTCGCTGACATACCCGTACGGAGGCGGGACTCCCGTGACCGAACCCCGTGGCGTGGGCGACTACGTGGCAGACTCGGTCGATCTCATCTTGCCAGGCGCTGAGGGAAACGGAGTCGAGAACTTCGAAAATCCTTTCCCCTCATGTGAATTCAACTGGTCCATTTCCGAAGTGCTAGGAGCTTTGCGGCGCGCCGGATTGACGCTCGAGTCCTTCGACGAGTACCCGTACGCCAACGGTTGGCAAGGATTCGAGGAGATGGCTGAACTCGGCGGCAAGCGTTGGGGAGTCCCGGCCGGACGACCCGAGATCCCGCTCATGTATTCGCTGTCGGTTCGCTTGGCCGACTGACGCCTATTTCCCCCGCATTTGCGGGTAATTGCAGACACAGGTAGTAATTACCCCCATGCCCTCGACGCCACTGACACGACGCATCGCCGTCGACCTGTGCCGTCTTGGTGCCAACTGCTGTTGCTGTTGATTCCTTCCGACTCTCCTGAGTGAGAATGGCGCCGCTCTGTGCGCCTTCGCCCCTGCATATGCGCCCGTTGCTGCATGTGTGCCGGAATTTTCCGTACGTCGAGGAAGATCAGCGATGTCGACTCCTGTCGAAGCAATAGAACCAACATCAGTCGCGGAACCGAACCGTGAGCCGCGTCGGCCGTGGACTTCGAGTGCGACCACTGTCGGACTGCCGGTGCTTTCCGTGATCGCATTCGTGGCCCTGTGGCAGGTCGCTGCCGCGAGCGGCACCTGGAGTGAGACCTTCGTGCCGTTCCCGAGCACGGTCTGGCATGCCTTCGTCAACACGATGACCACGCACGACGGAGTGCGCGGCTACCAGGGCTACCTGCTCTGGGAGCACCTCTACATGACGCTGCGACGGGTGCTGGTCGGTGTGATCATCGGCGTCGGATTGGGCGTGATCCTCGGTTTGGCCATGGGATCGGTGACATGGCTGCGGAGCCTGCTCGAACCGTGGTTGACGTTCCTGCGCGCACTGCCGCCCCTGGCGTATTTCTTCCTGCTGGTGATCTGGCTGGGAATCGACGAGGCGCCGAAGATTACATTGCTGGCGCTCGCTGCTCTTCCGCCGGCGGCGGTGGCCACCACAGCTGCTGTGGTCGCGGCGCCGGTCGGACTGGTCGAAGCGGCGAGGGCACTGGGAGCCTCACGGGCGCAAGTGATCCGGGACGTCGTCGTCCCGTCGGCCTTACCGGAAACTTTCACGGGCATTCGGCTGTCGGTAGGTATGGCGTACTCGTCGGTGGTCGCGGCCGAACTGTTCAACGGCATCCCCGGAATCGGCGGAATGGTCAAGGATGCAAGCAATTACAACAACACACCGGTCGTGCTGGTGGGGATCTTTGCCATCGGATTCTCCGGCCTGATCATCGACGGACTGCTGCGGGCTGCAGAGCGCCGCGCCGTTCCCTGGAGGGGAAAAGTATGACTGACAATCAGAAACACGCCAGCAGCAATCTGAAGCGCAGCAGTAATTCGACGGGCAATGAAGGAAGGGCTTCCCGGACGGCGTTCACGGTGCTGATCGGCGTCCTTGCCCTTGTTCTCGGTGCGTGCTCGGTGGATCATTCGGGCCAGGATTCGTCCAAGGAAACGATCCGTATCGCTTACCAGTCGTTCCCGAGCGGCGACTTGATAGTCAAGAACAATCGCTGGCTCGAAGACGCACTGCCCGAGTACAACGTGAAGTGGACGAAGTTCGATTCGGGAGCCGACATCAACACCGCCTTCATCGCCGGAGAAATCGACTTCGGCGCAATCGGTTCGAGCCCGGTTGCTCGTGGCCTCTCGGCACCGCTGAACATTCCGTACCAAGTTGCGTTTGTTCTCGACGTGGCCGGCGACAATGAAGCCCTGGTGGCGCGCAACGCAACCGGAATCAAGACCGTCGCAGATCTGCGTGGCAAGAAAGTGGCCACGGCATTCGCCTCGACCGCGCACTACAGTCTGCTGGCAGCGCTGAACCAGGCCGGACTCAGTGCCGACGACGTCCAATTGGTGGATCTCCAGCCGCAAGCATCCCTCGCAGCCTGGCAGCGCGGTGACATCGATGCCGTCTACACCTGGCTGCCCACGCTCGACGAACTCCGTAAGGACGGAACACAGTTGATCGCCAGCCGTGAGCTCGCGACAGCAGGAAAGCCGACACTCGATCTTGGTGTGGTGTCGACTGCGTTTGCCAAGAATCACCCCGAGATCGTCGACACCTGGCGCCAGGTTCAGGCCCGTGCGCTCACGACGATCGCCACTGATCCGAACGCGGCAGCGGAAGCTGTTGCCGCACAATTAGGCGCCTCGAAGGAAGACGCGGCAGCGCAGTTGAAACAGGGTGTGTTCCTCACTCCGGAGCAGATCTCTTCGCCGGAATGGTTGGGCACCGAGGGCGCTCCCGGGAATCTGGCAGTGAACCTGCAGAGTGCAGCGCAATTCCTGGCCGAGCAGAAGCAGATCGACAGTGTGCCTGATCTGGCGGTCTTTCAGAATGCTCTCTATGTGAAGGGGCTTCCCGATGTCCTTGACCAGTAGCGTGACCGCACAGCAGGCCTCGGGAGGATTCGCCCCCGACCGCCCGGGCGCGATCCGAATCGACACCGTCTCACACAGGTACGGCCACGGTCGAGAGCCCGTCACGGCACTCGGGCCCGTATCGATCGACGTCACACCTGGTGAGTTTCTGGTTCTCGTCGGAGCGTCGGGTTGCGGCAAGAGCACATTGCTGCGGCTGATCGCGGGTTTCGAAAGTCCTTCCAGTGGAACGGTTCAGGTCTCCGGATCCGACCCGATTCCCGGGTCGAGTGCGGGAGTGGTGTTTCAGCAGCCACGGCTCTTTCCGTGGAAATCGGTGGGCGGCAACATCGATCTGGCACTCAAATACGCCGGCGTTGCGAAGAGCGAACGCGGGCAAAGGCGTGACGAGCTTCTCGACCGCGTCGGTCTGGTCGGCACTGCGGACCGGCGTATCTGGGAAATCTCCGGCGGGCAGCAGCAGCGGGTGGCAATTGCTCGTGCCTTGGCGGCCGAAACGTCGTTGCTCCTGTTGGACGAACCCTTTGCCGCGCTGGACGCCCTCACTCGCGAGCGTCTGCAGGAGGATCTGCGCAGTGTCAGTGCCGAATCGGGGCGAACAAGTGTCTTCGTCACTCACAGTGCCGACGAGGCGGCCTTTCTCGGCTCCCGCGTCGTAGTTCTGACAAGCCGACCGGGCAAGGTCGCGCTCGACCTGAAAATCGATCTGCCACGAACCGGCGTCGATCCCGACGATCTCCGAGGCTCACCCGAATACGCGGCATTCCGAGCCGAAGTCGGCCATGCGGTCAAGGTTGCAGCTGCAGCGTAGGTACCCTGCGCGTCGACTACCAGGTGGCCGCGTCGATAATGGGAAGGAGAACGTGCAGGACACGACGAACAAGGAGTGGTCATGGCAACTGAGGTGGAGTCCGGTGACCTCGTGCAGGCAGCCGGCCATGCGGGTCCGTGGACGGTAGTCGAAGTTCGCCAGGGGATGGCGCTGCTCGAACACAGTGACGGGCACAGGTTGTCGCGTCGAACGACGACGTTGACCGTCGTCCGCAAGGGTTCGGGCAAGAAGGCAACGGCCGTCGAAGACGGGAAGGACGAAAACGGATCGCCAACTCTGTTCGACTGAAACCGCAGCTCGACTGAAACCGCAGCTCGACTGATCTTCCGTCAGTTCGAGACGGCGTCAGCTGGAGAAAATGTCGTCTACGCGTTTGTCGAAGTATTCGGCGATTCGGAACGCCAGTGACAGGCGTGGGTCGAAGTGGCCTTTCTCGATAGAGATCACGGTCTGGCGTGTGATGCCGAGCGCGTCGGCGCACGCTTGCTGTGACAATCCGGCTGCCGTACGAAGTTCTTGAAGGTTGTTGCGCATCAGATCTCGTCAGATCTCGATTGCGGGGTGCGGTCCCTCGACACTGCCCAGTACCGGATTCCGAAGTCGGCCAGCCCGAGGGCTGTAAACATTACGAGCGGCAGTTCGGGAGCGCCGAAGACATTGTGCGCGATCAGCGCGATCCCCATGGCAGTGATCAAGTCGGTGAACGCGCCGAAGCCGGCCTTGCGACTCCATTCTGTTTCGACGGTGTCCTCGGGGTAGGCGGGGGCCTTGTCGTTCTCCGATGGAAAAAGGGCCCACGCCGACCCGATACAAGCCGGTGCCATGACGATTGCGAAGACGATGAAGGCCAACGTCTTCCGATCATCGGCGGTCAATGCTGCAAAAAAGCTGAAGGCTAGCGTTGCTGCGACGCCGATACCGATGATCAGGCTCCACCGTGCCGTGGTGCTCATGAAGCCTCCCAGGTGTAAGAGTTCTTTGACATGCCTGAGCGTAGGTCTACGTGCGCTGGATGTCAAAGAACTCTTACATCGCGCTGAGGGTCAAGCGACCCCGAAAGGCGCTGCGTATGAAAACTTCCCCGTCTGATCGGGGCGGTGCGTGGTGAGGGTCCTGATCTGAAAGTGCTCGCCCCACTCGGCTTCCGGAGACTCGATCCCGGCGTCCGTGCTGGTGACGAACCCGAACTGCGGGTAGTACTCGGTGCTGCCCAGGAGGGCGAGCAGTGGCACATCCAGAGCGTCGGACGCACCGATCACCGCGTGCATCAACGCCGAACCGACGCCGCTGCGTTGGTTGTCCGGTGTGACTGCCAACGGGCCGAGGCCAACCGCCTCAACGGGACCGACCCATCCGCGTGTTCCGATCACGAAACCAACGATCTCATCACCGGCGACGGCGACAAGGGACAACTTCGGTAAGTAGTCGTTCGAGGCGAAGAGCTGACGTGTCAGTTCGATCTCGTAGGGAGACTCGCCGGGCGGCGATTGGTCGGCAAACGCCGCCCCGAGCAGTGAATAGATTGCGTCACGGTCGGAAGAAGTTTCGCGGCGGATGTACATGGCCACGAAACTACCCGCTTCATCTCCGATCGTGCTCCTCGTTTTCGGCCTGACGTGCCACTCGCTTTTCGTAAGCCGCACGCCCGTTCGGATCTACCGATGTCAGCGCGCGGCGATCGTCGATCACCCGGCGTCCGATGTTGATCATCCATTCGGGTACTACAGCGTCGATGAGGTCCCAGCCCGCAAGGTAACGCGGAACAGTAGTTTCGGCTCGCCGGTGCGCGACCGTGTCGACGACAGCTTCGGCCACGACCTCGGGTTCAACCGTCGGCATGCCCTTTCCGAGTGGCACACCGGAGGAGAGCCCGGTGCGCACCGCGCTGGGCAGGATGGCGCTGACGCTGACGCCGGAATCTGCGAATTCGACACGAGCAGAGGCGGAAAGGCCCACCGCACCGAACTTGCTTGCGTTGTACACGGCCATTCCTGGCACCGGTAGCTTGCCTGCCATGGATGCGATGTTGACGACGTGGCCGCGTCGCCGATCCACCATGCCGGGCAGCACGGTGCGCATCCCGTGAATCGGGCCCCAGACATTGACGTCGAGGGTTACTCGACTGGTGGCGTCGGACTCGTCGAGGAAGCTGCCGAGCGGCATCACGCCCGCATTGTTGACCAGAATGTCGATGTGACCGAATTCGCCGATCACTGTGGAGACGAACACATCCCAGGATTCGCGTGAGGTGACGTCCAGAGCGTACCCGCGGGCCCGTGCGCCGATGGATGCGGCGGTGTCGACGGCCGTCTCCTCGTCGAGGTCGCCGACGCAGACGAGTGCGCCGCGAGCTGCGAACAACTCCGCTGTGGCCCGGCCGATTCCGCGGCCACCTCCGGAGATGACGACGACTGCTCCGTCGAGATCGATCGGCGGGTAGGTGGTGCCGAAAAGGCTCATGTGGTGTACTCCGGTTCGGGGGTGGTGGTGGGCTCAGCGGCGGTGTCGTCTGACGCAGGGTTGTCGGACAGCGTGTGGTTGTAGGCGTATGGATCGAAGGCCCGTAGCCGTCGACGCATGGCTCCTGACGACCACGGCCAGTTGAAGCTGTTGCGGCCGTTGACGTCGAAGAAATAGCTTTCGCAACCACCGGCGTTGTAGACCGTGGTACCCAATGCCTCCTGAACTTGAGAGTTGAAGGCCGCCTGTACTTCCGGGCGCACGTCGATGGTTTTCCAGCCGTGCCGACGAGCGTGGCCGATCGCCTGTGCCACATAGTTCAGTTGGGCTTCCAGAATCATGAAGGCCGACGTGTGTCCGGTGCCGAGGCTCGGGCCCAGCAGAATGAACGCGTTGGGGAATCCGCTGACGGCGGAACCGAAGTACGCCCGCGGGCTTCCCTGCCAATGATCGTCGAGTGATCGACCTTCTCCGTCGAATACCTTTGATGCAATGGGCATGTCGAGGATGTGGAAGCCCGTTCCGAAGATGATCGCGTCCACTTCCGATTCCACTCCGTCGGCTCCGATCACGGTGTTGCCGTGGATCTCTTCGACTGCGTTGGCATGGACGGTCACGTTGGGTCTGCCGAGGGCCGGGTAGTACGAGTTCGACATGAGTAGTCGCTTGCAACCGAGGGTGTAGTCGGGAGTCAGCGCCTTGCGTAGCTTCGGATCGCGCACCTGCAAGCGCAATTGGGCCGACCCGAGTTTCTGCACGATACGCAGGATCCACGGATTGCGGAACCCCAATCCAAGCGCTTCCATGATTCCGTATTCGATGCTGCGTAGAGCCTTGTGCGCTCCCGGTACGAATCGCATGACGGACCTTTCGATCCGCGGTACGTAGTGATCGGGTTTGGGAAGGACCCATTGAGCGGTGCGTTGGTAAAGGTGAAGGGCGGACACGTCGGAGACGATGCGCGGCACGAATTGGACTGCGGAAGCGCCGGTACCTACGACGGCGACGCGCTTTCCGATCAAGTCGTAGTCGTGATTCCACTGCGAGGAATGAAACACCTCGCCCTCGAACGTTTCCAGCCCGGGGATCGCCGGCGTCAAGGGTTCGTTCCACGGGCCGGCGGCGGCTATCACGAAACGAGCAGTGAGTTCACCGCTGGAAGTTGTGATTTTCCAGAGTGATTGCGATGCGTCCCACTGTGCGGAGAGCATTTCGACCCCGAAGCGAACGTGCTTGTCGACCCCGTGGCGGACGGCCGTGTCCTCGATGTACTCGCGGATCTCCGGCTGCTCCGCGAACAGTCGGGTCCAATCCGGATTGGCGGCAAAGGAATACGAGTACAGGCCGGACGGGACGTCGCAGGCGCAACCGGGATAGGTGTTGGCGCGCCAGGTGCCGCCGAGGGAGTCCGCTTTCTCGAGCAGGACAAAATTGTCGATCCCGAGGCGCTGCAGGTGAATTGCTGCACCGATCCCGGAGATCCCGCCACCGATGATCACGACCTCGAAGTGGTCAGTTCTGTTGTTCACTGAGTCTGCGCTTTCACTGGTGGGACGGGGTGGAGTGGAACGGGCGCGCATCGAGTTCGCGTTTCACGCTCGCACGTGTTGTACGTAGGGATGATTCGAAGGTGGCGAGCCGCCGTCGGCCGTCCATGAAGTTGGCGCCCATGACGGCGAGATCGTCGTCGGTGGCGTCTATGCGCAAGACCCTGGTTCCCGCAGCGCGCACCAGTTCGATTTCCCGGTCGAGGCCCTTGGACATGGAGTTCCGCAGGGCGCCGCGTTCGATACGGGCGGCGCCGCGCGCCGGCTTCAGTGTTCGAGATGCCATGGGCGCCAGTACAACCAGCTCGTCGAGTTCGAGGGGGAGCAGGAGGTCTACCGATGCCGTGGACGCCGCGCCGCCGTCGATGTACCTGACGCCGTCGATGGTGACAGGTGGGAACCAGCCGGGAATCGCCCAAGACGCTCGAAGCGCTTCACCGACTGTCGCTTTCGGAGCCCCCTGTGCCCCGAACGCGACCCGTCGCCCGGTTCTGTAGTCCATGGATACCATGTACGCGCACGGATGTGGGAGCCACGAATCGCCAGGGGCAAGAGATTCGGCGAGCGTGGTGAGCCAGGACGGGTCGCCGCCACCACGCGGTGCGATACCGCTCATCCGGCTCAGAACGGGAAGATCTCGACGCGTCACCAGTCGTGGATTGCCGATCCCCAAACTCGGAAGTGGCGGGATTCTTCCGGGCGCCGATGCTGTGTGGGCGAGGAGTTCGGGACGTGCGGCGGGCTCTCCGAGTTGCATGGCTACCAACTCGTCGACGCCGACTCCGCTGCCGAGCATTGTCACGAACTCGGCTCCGGCGGACGTGCCGATGATGGCGGTGGCTTCGCGGGGATCCCAGTCGAGGGCGTCCCGAACCGAGGCGAGGGCAGCAACGGTCCAGGCGAAGCCGAGGGTGCCGCCGCATCCGATTGCCAATCCCCGTCTAGGCGCGCTGTGTCGTCCGGACCCGGGCGCGGTGGTGCCGCTCACTTCTGAAGTCATATTTCGGAGACTATCAGTATCTGAATAACGTGGGTACCCCAAATTTGGGTTTCGGGAGTGCGCCTGCGGTGCGCTTCCGGTATTCGGCTACCGTTGGAATCTCGATACTCAGAACCGCGAGGAGGTTCCGATGGCGCGATTGACCAGGCAGGAAGCGCAGGCGATGACCCGCGAGACCTTGTTGGCGACGGCCGTCGAACATTTCCTCGATCGCGGGTACGCCGCCGCGTCGCTCGATCAGATCGCCGAGGATGCCGGTTATTCCAAAGGTGCGGTGTACTCGAACTTCAAGAACAAGGACGAGTTGTGCGCCGAGGTGCTCGGCCGAATCAGGTTGACCAAGGTCGGCGAGATCACCTCACAGCTCGGAGCCAATTCGACGCTCGACGACGCGGTGGCCGAGTTCGCGCGATGGGCCGAGCGAACCATCGGGGACAAGAGATGGACGTTGCTCGAAGTCGAGTTCTCGGTGCGATCGCGGCACAGCGAAGAGATCCGCGAAAAGATCGCGACGGGTGCCGATCAGGTGCGCGGACTGATTGCCGGAGTGGTGCAACATCTTGCCGAGTCCAACGGCGTGACGCCGACACTGGACCCGAACGCCGCGGCACTGCGCATACTCAGCGTCGGAATCGGTTTGGGGCTACAGCGTGCGATCAGCCCTGAGCTGCCTGTTGATCCGCTGGTGGATACGTTGCGGGAGATTTTGCTGGGTGGGTGAGTAGAACGCGGAGCATTCCGCCGATCTCGGCGACGGCGGTGCGCGAACCGGCGCTCGGTCCCAGAACGTTGACGAAGCCGTGGATGAACCCGCGATAGCGTCGATCGGTCACGTGAACACCGTTGTCGCGCAATCGAGCTGCGTAGGTTTCGCCTTCGTCCCGGAGTGGATCGAATCCCGCCGTGATCACGATGGCCGGCGGCAGTCCGGTCGCGTCGGGGGCGCGTAGCGGCGACACCATCGGATCGAGTCGATCGGCATTGCTGCCGAGGAAGCTGGACTCGTAGAAGTTCATGTTGGCCTCGGTCAGGAAGAAACCTTCACCGAACGTCGTTCGCGAGGGGGCCTTCTCGTGAAAGTCGGTCGCGGGGTAGATCAACAGCTGCGCCGCCGGTGGGGTCTTGCCGTCGTCGCGGGCACGCAGCGCGACCGTTGCGGAAAGATGCCCGCCCGCGCTGTCGCCCCCGACAGCGATGCGCGTCGGGTCTGCGCAGAACTCGTCGGCGCGGTCGACGATATCGAGGTATGCGGCGTAGGCATCGTGTACCGGTGTGGGGAAAGCGAATTCGGGTGAGAGCCGGTAGTCGACCGAGATGACCCGTGCGCCGGAGGTTTCGGCCAACAGGCGGCACGGGGCATCGTGGGATTCGATGCTGCCCTGTACCCACCCGCCGCCGTGGAAGTAGACGAGCAGAGCGCCGGTGTCGGCTGTCGGGACGTAGAGCCGGGCGCGAAGCGGGCCGTCGGCACCCGAAACGGAGATCTCCTCGGTGTGGACGGGCGTGGGCCTGCCGCCCATCATGATCGCGGTTCGGGTGAGATTGGCGCGAGCAGCGGCGAGTGACTGGGGATCGGTTGAATGCGAGGGGAGTGGCCGCGTCTTCGCGAGCGTGAGCAGAAGGTGTGCGTCGGCGTCGAGCGTGTTGCCCTCGATGACGACGGGTGGTCCGGTGATTCGACGTTTCACCGCGCTGGGCAGTGCGAATGCGGCTGCCACCAAGGATGCTTCGGCGCGATCTCGAATGCTGCGGCTGCTGGCCTGCTTCACGGATTCCGACACGTGGCGCAGACTACCAAGCATGACTACTGCGGCACTGTCGATCACGCAGATCGAGAACACACATCTGGTTCGGTGCGGTCACGCCAATTGGGTCCTGGTCGAAGAGGGGTCCGATCTGACCTTGATCGACGGCGGATATCCGGCCAACGGCACCGACGTCGAACGCTCGATCGAACAGATCGGTCACCAGCTCGGGGATGTTCGGGCAATTCTCGTCACTCACGCGCACATCGATCACATCGGTGGGATCGCGGACATCGTGACTCGGCTCGAGGTTCCGGTCCTGATGGATCCGTTGGAAGTGCCGCACGCGAAGAGGGAGTATCTGCAACAGTTGTCGCCGGCCGGAGTTCCGTTGCTGTTGTGGCGGCGAGGTGCTCCGAAATGGCTTCGCGACGTGATCGGAGTCGGCGCGTTGAAAGGTGCGGAACTGCCTCGGGCACAGTCCTTTGCGTCCGGTGGTGCGCTGGACGTTCCCGGTCGGATCGTGCCGATTCCCACTCATGGGCATACCGACGGCCACAGCGCTTACCTTGTTCCCGACGCAGGAGTGATCGCGTCGGGTGACGCTCTGGTGACCGGACACGCGACGTCGAGTGTCGCCGGACCACAATTTCTGGTGTGCCCCTTCAATCATGACCGTGAAGCGACCGACCAGGCGTTGGACAATATCGCCGGTGCACCTGCCGGCGTGCTGTTTCCCGGACACGGTCCGGTTTACGAGGGCAGCATGACTGCCGCGGTCGAACAGGCCCGAGCGGGTCGGACAAGGATGCGTCCATGACTACTGTCGAAACGGTCGACGAAGGTGCGGTGCACGGTTTCCTTCATCGACCTGCTTCTGTGTCCTTCGCGTCGCCCGTCGCCACGCTTGCACTGACTCACGGCGCGGGAAGTAACTGCGACACCGTGCTGTTGCGTGCTGTTGCCGACGGCTTTGCTGCGGCAGGAGCGCAAGTTCTGCGCTTCGATCTCGCGTTTCGGGTGCGTCGAGCTTCGGGGCCTCCGCATCCGTCGCGTGCTGCGGAGGATCGCGCGGGCATTGCCGAGGTGATTGCTGCTCTTCGCAAGGACTACTCGGTGCCCGGACCCGTTCTGCTCGGCGGACATTCGTACGGCGGTCGGCAGGCGTCGATGCTTGCGGCGGAGAACCCGGGACTTGTCGACGGCCTGGTCCTTCTCTCCTATCCACTGCATCCACCGAAGAAGCCCGAGAAGCTCAGAACCGAACACCTGCCCGAACTGAACACACCGACCGTTGTCGTCCACGGTTCGAAGGACGAGTTCGCGACAACGGAGGAGATGCGGGCAGCACTCGCCTTGATTCCCGCCGCGACGCGTCTGGTGGAGTTCGAAGGAGCTCGACACGACTTGTCCGTGGTCAAATTTCCGGTGGTGGAGGAGACAGTCGCGGCCGCATCGGCGGTGTTTGCGTTCTGAACGCCGAGCGGGCGGTTGCCCGTGTCGGTGGTTCCTGGTGAGATCGAACCATGAGTGCCCAGCCGTATCAGCCCAGTGCCCTGTCCGACGTCACGGTGAGCGTCGACGGTGACGACACAGTCGTCAGCTTTCCTCGGGTGCTGCCGTATTCCGTCGAGAAGGTGTGGGAGGCGATCACCGACCCGGAGATGTTGGCGGAATGGACGCCGTACACCGCCGATCGGAACCTGAGCCGTACCGGTGATGCGGTGATCACCATGCTCACCGAGGACGGCGCCCCCGAAATGTCGCTGCCGGTCACCGTTCACGTCGTGGAGACCACTCGGCGGCTCGAACACGAGTGGGGCCCGGACGAATTGGTGTGGGACCTGACCCCGATCGAAGGCGGCACCCGCGTCGTGCTGACGCAGAGGTCGCGCGCCGAGGGGATGGCGTCGGCGCTCGCTGCGGGGTGGCATCTGTGCTTCGACGTACTCGATGCCCTTCTGGCAGGCGAGCCCTTCGGACCGATTGTGGGTGAACGGGCGCGCGAGTACGGCTGGGACGCACTCAACTCCGGTTACGCGCGACAGTTGGGCATCGACGAATCTCAGGTCTGGTAGCTGCTCAGAGTTTGCGACTGGCAGGCTTTCTGGTGGAGGCTCGCGCGATCAGTTCGACGGGAAGCTTCACGGATTCGACGCTCTTGCCGGAGATCAGTGCCAGTAGGTGCTCGAGCCCGGTCGCACCGATCTTTCGAGCGGGGGACCTGACCGTCGTCAGGGGCACCGGGAGTTGGGAGACAACCGGAATGTCGTTGTAGCCGACCAACGCAAGATCGTCGGGAATGCTCAACCCGAGATCACGGGCCACACCGAGTACGCCGATCGCGATGGTGTCGCTCACCGTGAAGACGGCGTCAGGGCGCGTGTTCCCACTGAGCAGTGTGGGAGCCGCATCGACACCCCCTTGAACTTCGAACTCGGAGGCCACTATTCGGTTCGGCGGCAGTTCCAGACCGGCTTCGGCCAGGGCATCGCGGAAACCCGCGACGCGTTCCCGCGACGTGCTGGCGTGATCCGGCCCCGCGATCACTCCGAGATCGCGATAGCCGCAGTCCAGTAGATGCTTCCCCGCGAGGTAGCCGCCGAGGCGGTCGTCGCCGCTGACAAAGGGAAGGCTTCGGTTGACGGATGACGTCGCCGAGTCGATGTGCCGGTTCAGCAGCAGGATCGGCAGTGAGCGCAGGGGGAGCGAGTCGACGAAATCGGTACCCGGCAGGTGAATGCTGCTCAGCATGAGACCGTCGACCTGTCGGCTCACCAGGAACTCGACCGCTTTGCGTTGCGCTTCCAGATCGTCGGGCGGGCTGGAGAGCAAGACGGAGTACCCGGCTGCGGTGGCGGCTTCCTCGATGCCTTGGAACATGGTGGCCACTACAACGTCTGTCAGTCTCGGCATCACGACGCCGATGGTGGTGGTCTTGCGGGTACGCAGGCTGGCTGCCCACAGGTTCGGTTGGTAACCGAGTTCCTCGGCAACCTGACGAACCCGGAGTGCGGAGTCGGACCAGCCGTCGGCGGGCTCGGGCTGACGGAGGACCCGCGACGCCGTCGAGATGTGGACCCCGGCCTGGTCGGCGATTTCGCGCAACGTCGGCGGACGGCCGTTGCTGCGGTTCGACGGATCGGGCGTCATCTGCGTCGTGGCTCCTGGTGTGCGTCGGTCCTGAGTTGATTCGGTGTCGGTCGGCAGTTCGGGGATTGACGGGTGCGCAACCGGGCTCTACTCTAGGCGATGCAAACGATTGCGCAATCGTTCTCGCAAAGGATTGCGCCCGAGAACACTGGAGGCCCCGTGACCACGCCGCAGTCCCTGTCCGAGCTTTTTGCCATCGACACCCTGCTGGACGCAGAGGAGATCGCGATCCGCGACACGGTCCGCAAGATGGTCGACGATCGCATTCGCCCGCACGTAGGTGAATGGTTCGAAGCGGCAGCACTGCCGGCTCGTGAGCTGGCCAAGGAACTGGGCGCGCTCGGCGTACTGGGCATGCACCTCGAGGGCTACGGCTGTGCCGGGATGAGCGCCACGGCGTACGGGTTGGCCTGCCAGGAACTCGAAGCTGTCGATTCGGGCATTCGCAGCCTCGTCTCGGTCCAGGGCTCGCTCGCCATGTTCGCGATCCACCACAACGGAAGTGAAGAGCAGAAGGAAGAATGGCTCCCGCGAATGGCGGCGGGTGAAGCCATCGGCTGCTTCGGTCTCACGGAACCCGATTTCGGATCCAACCCCGGCGGTATGCGAACCAACGCCAAGCGCGACGGCGACGACTGGATCCTCAACGGCACCAAGATGTGGATCACCAACGGCTCCATCGCGGACGTCGCCGTGGTCTGGGCTCGAACCGACGACGGCGTGCGCGGATTTGTCGTTCCCACCGACACTCCGGGATTCTCCGCCCCCGAGATCAAGAACAAGATGTCGCTCCGGGCGTCGGTCACCTCGGAACTGGTGCTCGAGGACGTGCGTCTGCCTGCCTCGGCGATGCTGCCCAAGGCTCGCGGACTGTCCGGCCCGCTCGGCTGCCTCAACGAGGCACGCTTCGGCATCATCTTCGGGGCAATGGGTGCAGCACGTGACTGCCTCGAGACTGCGATCTCATATGCACGTGATCGCAAGGTCTTCGACAAGTCGCTCGCCGCGTATCAGATCACCCAGGCCAAGATCGCCGACATGGCAGTCGAATTGGGCAAGGGGCAGTTGCTCGCCATCCACCTCGGGCGCCTCAAGGACGCCGGGACGGTTCGCCCCGAGCAGGTCAGCACCGGCAAGCTCAACAATGTCCGCGAGGCCATCAAGATCGCCCGTGAATGCCGAACCATTCTGGGCGCCAACGGCATCACGCTCGAGTACCCCGTGATTCGGCACGCCAACAACCTCGAATCCGTTCTCACCTACGAGGGCACGTCCGAGGTTCACCAGCTCGTGATCGGCCGCGCTCTCACCGGTGAAGAAGCTTTCCGGTGACGGCAGACGCTGTCGGAGCGCTCGACGGGTTGGTGATCGCTGATTTCGGCCGCGTCCTCGCCGGTCCGTACGCCACGATGATTCTCGCCGACCTGGGTGCCGAGGTCGTCAAGATCGAGCGGCCGGGTGTCGGTGACGACACTCGCAGCTGGGGCCCACCGTGGGTGAGGGACGAGTCGAGCTACTTTCTGTCGGTGAACCGCAACAAGAAGTCGGTCACTCTGGACCTGCGCGAGCGCGAGGATCTGGAGAGTGCACGCGAGCTGGTTCGCAATGCGGACGTCGTGGTGCAGAACTTCCTGCCGGGAACGATGGACCGTCTGGGGCTGGGCTACGACGCTGTCCGAGAAATGAATCCGCGTGCGGTCTACTGCTCGATCAGCGGCTTCGGTGGCAACAACTCTCTGCCGGGATACGACCTGTTGATTCAGGCGGTCGGCGGATTGATGAGTATCACCGGACCCGATCCCAAGACTCCCACCAAGGTCGGTGTCGCGGTGGTCGACGTCATCACCGGCCTGCATGCCAGCGTGGGAATCCTTGCAGCGCTGCGCCATCGCGATCGCACAGGCGAAGGGCAGCACGTCGAGGTCAATCTGTTGTCCTCGTTGCTGTCCGCACTGGCCAACCAGTCGTCCGGCTACGTGGCCGCGGGCGTGGTGCCGCAGGCAATGGGCAACCGGCATCCGAGCATCGCACCATACGAGGTATTCGACACCGCGGACCGTCCGCTGGTCCTCGCGGTCGGCAATGATCGGCAATTCAGTTCGTTGACAGAGGTTCTCGGAGTTTCCGAACTTGCCGCTGATGCGCGTTTCGCGTCCAACAGCGACAGGGTTGCGCATCGAGAAGAACTGTTCGACGCCGTCACTGCTGCATTGGCCAAGGGCTCTGCGGACTCGTGGTTCGAGGCACTGACCGAGCGAGGTGTTCCGTGTGGGCCTCTCAACGACATCGCCGACGCGATAGCGCTGGCGGAACGGCTGAATCTCGATCCGGTGGTGTCCATCGACGACCCGCGTCGCGATGCACCGACTCGGCAGGTAGCCAATCCGATTCGGATGAGCGGCACGCCGGCAACCTATCGGTCGGCCCCGCCGCGGTTGGGGGAGGACAGCGTTCCCACTCCGTCCGGAGTCAGTTGACCCAAGCGAATCGGCCACCGGAATACCGGTGGCCGATCTGCGTGTGTGGCCGACTCAGCTGACCTTCAAGACCAGCTTTCCGGTGTTCGCTCCGGCGAAGAGAAGATTGAGGCTGTCGCCGAACGCGTCGATACCGCCGTCGACGACGTGCTCGCGAGCAGTCAATTCGCCACTCTTGATCCACTTTCCGATCTGCTCTTGTGCTTCTGCGTAGCGATCGAGGTAGTCGAAGACCACGAAGCCGGCCATCGTGGCGCGGTTGACGAGAAGTGACAGGTAGTGAGCAGGGCCTGGCTGAGGTTCGGTGGCGTTGTAGCCCGCGATGGCGCCGCAGATGACCACCCGAGCGCCGAGGCGCAGACGGGAGAGAGCGGCGTCGAGAATTTCTCCGCCGACGTTGTCGAAGTACACGTCGATACCGTCGGGAGCGTTGGACTTGAGCGCCTTGTATACGGATTCGTTCTTGTAGTCGATGGCGACATCGAAGCCGAGGTCCTCGGTGAGCCACGCGCACTTCTCCGGACCGCCGGCGATGCCGATGACCTTGCATCCGTGAAGCTTTGCGATCTGGCCGACCAGACTGCCGACCGCACCCGCGGCACCGGACACGACGACGGTGTCACCGTCTTTCAGCTTTCCGACGTCGAGTAATCCGAAATACGCAGTGACGCCGGGGAAACCGAGAGCGCCGAGCCAGGTCGGCAGGGGAGCGATCGATTCGTCGACCCGAGTGACGTCTGTACCGTCGGAAACGCCGTACTCGGAAGCGCCGAAGGATCCGGCCACGATGTCCCCGACCTGGTAATCGGGGTGCTGTGATTCGGTGATGCGTCCGACGCCGTGGGCGCGCATGACGGAACCGAGCTTGACCGGCGGAACGTACGACTTGACGTCGTTGAGCCAACCGCGCATCGCGGGGTCGAGGGAGAGGTATTCGACCTTGACGACAAACTCGCCCGGTCCGGCGGACGGGATCTCGGCATCGACGTATTCCCAGGTGGAAGCGTCGGGAAGTCCTGTCGGGCGGGCGGCGAGGCGTACTTGGCGGTTGGTCATCTCTCCCCTTCGGCGAAACGAATTGAACTTGAGGCCGGATTCAATATAGGTGATGGATCACGAACTGGGAAGAGTTGGATGAACCGATTGACGACTAGGTATGTTCGATCGATGAGCAATGTGGTCGAAGACGCGCCTGGTTGGTTCACTCGGGCGTTGGCAGCGCCGGTCGAGACGGGGTCGGTGGAGGTCGAGGGTGCCTCGGTGCACTTTCGGGCTTGGGGGCCGGCGGGGCCGGGAATCGTGCTGATTCACGGCGGCGCAGCCCACAGTCGCTGGTGGGATCACATTGCGCCGCAGTTCGCCGAGGGGCGCCGCGTCGTCGCTCTCGACTTGACGGGCCACGGCGACAGTGACACTCGCGACGCCTACGCGATGTCCCAGTGGGCTCGCGAGGTGCTGGCGGCGGCCGAGGCAGGGGGAATCGACGGAAAGCCGATTCTGGTGGGGCACAGTATGGGTGGGATTGTTTCTTTCGTGGCCTCGCATCTGCATGGCGAACTGTTGGACGGGGTTGTCATCATCGATTCTCCGCTCAAGGCGCGTACGCCCGAAGAGGAGGCAGCTCGACGCCAGAATGCGTTCGGCCCCAAGAAGGTTTATCCCACCAGGGAAGACGCGATGGGCCGGTTCCGCTTCGTTCCGCCGCAGGATTCGGGTCTGCCTGCGGTGCGTGACCATGTGGCGACCACGTCGATGGAGGAGGTCGAGGGCGGTTGGTCCTGGAAGTTCGATCCGAATTTCTTTCTCCGAGTAGGCGCCGAAGATGTTCTCGACAGCGAACCACGTTGCCGCGTAGCCTATTTCCGAGCTGAGAACGGCATCGTGTCCGATCGACTCATGGAGCACATGCGCGGATTGTTCGGACCGGAGGCCATCGTGGCGGAGATTCCCGAAGCCGGACATCACGTCATGATCGATCAGCCGTTGCAACTCGTGACCGGGGTGCGAACTGTGTTGAGTGCGTGGTCCGTCGCAGGTCAAGTGCCGGTAAATCAAGCGGCAGGTAACGTCGAGGGAAGGGTAGAAGCATGAGCACGGAATTGACGCTCGAACCGAAAGTCGAAGCTGCACTGAAGTTGTGGCACACCATGATCGAAACCGGCGATCTGTCGGCGCTACCGACGATCGTCGCGCCCGACGCGCAGTTCCGATCGCCCACGGGATTCAAGCCGTACCAGTCCGCGGATGCCGTTGTGCTCATTCTCAATACGGTGATCCAGGTGTTCGAGAACTTCGAGTACCACCGTCAGTTCGCCGGAGCCAACGGTCGGCAGGTCGTGCTCGAATTCAGTGCGAACATCGGCGACAAGAGTCTCAAGGGAATCGACATGGTCGAATTCGACGAGGACGGCAAGATCGTCGATTTCGAGGTCATGGTGCGTCCGGCCAGCGGGCTCGCGGCTTTGGCTGCCGAAATGGGTAAGAGGCTCGGGCAGACGCTACCGACCTACAAAGCCTGAACTGAGTCCGGCCAAGGCTCAGTTCGTACTGAATCCGCCGTTGGAGTGAAGGAGTTGTCCCGTAATCCAGCCTCCGGCGTCGGACATCAGAAACCGAACGAGGTTTGCAGTGTCGCCGGGAGTACCCAGCCGGCCGGCAGGAGTCTGGAGGGTTGTGGCCTGTCTGATCGCGGGTGTCATCCATCCTGTGTCGATAGGTCCTGGGTTGACGACGTTGGCTCGTATGCCGCGTGATCCAAGTTCGACTGCGGCGGCGATGACGATGCGGTCGAGAGCGCCCTTGCTGGCCCCGTACGGAAGATTGTGGGCCGCATGGTCGCTGGTCAGTGCGATGATCCGCCCGGCCACCTGACTGACGTCGCGCTGTTCCGGAAGCCGTTCAGTGAACGCTTTGATCAGCAGCCAGGAGGCGCGAGCGTTGACGGCGAAATGTCGTTCCCAGCTCTCGACGGTGGTATCGAGGATCGAGCTGTCGACGCTTTCGCAATGTGAGAGCACCAGCCCACGGAGGTCGTTCCGCGCTGCGGCAGCGTCAACGAGCTGATCGGCCACGTCGGGCGAGGCCAGATCTCCAGGAACGAGGTCGACACGGCTTCCGAGTGCGCGACACTTCTCGGCAATGTCTTGCGGATCGTGCGCTCCGCGCCCGAACCCGACGCGTTCGTCGTAAGGCTCCCAGTAGCCGATAGCCAGATCCCAACCATCCTCGGCAAGGCCCAATGCGAGGCTCGCTCCGATCGACTTGCTCCGACCGACACCGGTGATCAATACGGTCCCGCGCTTGTCAGACACTGCTCGCCTCCAGAGATGTCCTGCAATTCAAATGGGGTGAGGTCACTTCAGATGGAAGCATCACTGTAGCGGGCGAGCTGTCGCCTGTATCGAGCGAGCTGTCGCCGTGCCTCGACCTGACCTGTGTCTTGACACGGCGCTGGTCACAGCGTTTGACTGAGATGCAAGCTCGAGTTGATTCGCCCGACTGCGTTCCGGGAGGTTGACCTATGCGCGGCAACGGAATTGCAGGCAAGGCTTTCTCAGGCGAGGGCTGTAGACGTGGACAAGAATCTCACCGAGCAAGGTCTCATCGCGGGACCGTCTCGGTTCTGGCTTTGGTTGGGGTGTGCGTACTTTCGTTTGCCACCACTCAGATGGCCGGCGCGCAACCCGTTGCAGACACAGTCGATACCGGGTTCGTGATCCCTTTTGCCGGGGCACCGGTCTACGAGAGCGTCGCGCCCACGCAGATGACTACTCCGGATCAACTCAACCAGCCACTCGGTCAGCAGACTGCGGAAGAGATTGCCGCGCAGATCGGACTCGAACCAGCCGACGCTTTGACCGAGGAGCAGTATCGCGATCTCATCTCCGGCGGAGGGGTCGGCGGAAATCGCGAGGACGCCGCGGTGATCGACGAATGCGCTCGGATTCTCACCAATACGAACGGGCGGCCCCTCTATTCCGGCACGACGCCGTCGGTTCTGGCCAGTTACGGGTTGTACGTGAATCCAGACGGATTGCTGGAGAGTCCGGCCAACGCGGATGCGCCGACGCGACAGGTGAATACGCTGATCGCCCCTGGCGGTTTCGTGGGCACCTGGTTGCGCAACAACGGTGCGACGCACACTCTGATTGCGCTCTATCAGTCGGCATACACGGTGCAGGCAGTCTACGGATTTGCAGCGCAACAGATTTCGGGAGCAGCGCAGCTGGTGACCAACACCAAAGGCAATGTGAGTTCGGAAGTCGGCATGTCGATGGCGCCGCCGCTCTGGATAGTGAACTTCGCACTGCTCTACATCTTGAAGCCGTCACTGGCGGCGGCCATGCCTGCGAACTGGGCTCCCATTCCGCCGGCCGTTGCCGACGCCGTGAAAGCGAGTCCCACCGGTCAAGTCGCTTTCAGTGACTACGCGTCCTATTTCGAGTGATCGGTCTGCCGGACAGCGCTGACGAACTTCTCGATCAACGTGTGGTCCTTGACGCCGCGGGAGGATTCGACGCCGCTGGAGACGTCGACGCCCCAGGCGCCGGTGGCATCGAGTGCGTCGCGAACGTTGTCCGGGGACAGTCCGCCCGCCAGGATCCACTGGCCTTGCGGGCGCGATTGCTGTTGGGCCCAGTTCCACGGCACCCCTGATCCGGCGTCTGCGCCGTCGATCAGGAGTTCGTCCTCGCCGAGGTCGAGATTGTAACCGTCGCGGACGTTGCTGGAGACGACCGCGCGGATGACGGTGAGGCCGGCATCGTGCAGCCGCTGCACTTGCTCGGCGTCGACAAGATCGTGAACCTGTACGGTGCGAAGCCCGGTGATCTTCGCGATCTCGAGGATCTGTCCGATCGGGTTGCCGAGAAAGACTCCGATTGCACGGATGTGATCGGGAACTCGCGCGAGCAGAGCGACTGCGAGTGTGGGGTCGACTTTGCGGACGCTCTCGGCGAAGACGAAACCGATGGCGTCGACGCCCAGGCCCACCGTGAGGTCGACCGTGTCAACGTCGCGTAGGCCACAGACCTTGATGAATGTCACCTGATACAGAGTACTAGCGTCGTCGTCTAGCCTCGTGCGTGCGACATTTCTACGCGCGAGAGGCTTGACGTGGACTGGCTCTACCGAATCAGTTTGATCTCGGGACCGCTGCCGGTGATCCTGACTGTCCTTGGGGTCCTGGGTGGCGTGTGGCTGCTCGGTTCGAACGTGCGCTGGTACTACCGCAGAGCGGTGCCGATCGCGGGGCTGATTGCGCTGGTGATCATGATCGCCGTGTGGATCACCGTCGAAAAGGTGATCGTGCCGTTCCCCGATCCCATCGAGATGTCGATCTACGTGTGGATCGGAATCGGTATCTACGCGTTGCTACTTCTCGGGCCGCGAATCAAGGCGGGCGGAACCGTCGCGAAAGCGCTCCTGTCCGTGATCGCGACGGTTCTGGTCGTCATCACTGCCGCGACGCAGATCAATCTGGTTTTCGCCGCGTATCCGACTGTGGGAATTGCGTTCGGACACGACGATTTCGACCGCATCTCACTCAGTGAAGTTCCCGGTCCGACCGATCCTGTTGTCACCGGCGATCCCACCGACACTGTGTGGAAAGCGCCGGAGGGCATGCCGATTCGCGGACGGGTCACGACTTTGCCTGTCCCCGGGACGATTTCAGGATTCTCCGCGCGCGACGCGCAGGTATATCTGCCGCCGTCGTACTTCACCAATCCGCGTCCGCTTCTTCCCGTGCTCGTGCTCATGGCAGGTCAGCCTGGCAAGCCCGAGGACTGGCTCCAGGGCGGAAAGCTGACCGCGACAATGGATGCCTTTGCACGAGATCACGAGGGGTTGGCTCCAGTCGTCGTGATAGCCGATGGAACAGGGTCGCAGATGGCCAATCCGCTGTGCACCGACTCGTCACAGGGCAAGGTCGGCACGTATCTGGCAAAGGACTTGCCCGCTGCGGTGGCGAATGCGTTCCAGATCGACACGAATCCGCGAGCGTGGGCAATCGGCGGGCTCTCCTACGGTGGCACCTGCTCACTGCAGATGGCGACCAATTACCCCGAGGTGTACCCGACATTCCTCGATCTGTCCGGTCAGTTGGAGCCTTCGCTCGGTGACCGACAGCGAACCGTCGACGAGATATTCGGCGGCGACGAAGCGGCGTTCGTGAAGGTGAATCCGATGGACCTGCTGGCGACTCGGAAGTTCCCGAACTCGGGCGGAGTGTTCGTCGTCGGAACAGATGACAATGAGTTCAAGCCCGGTCAGCAAAAGGTGTACGAAGCGGCCAAAGCGGCCGGAATGGACGCCAGGTATCTCGAGCTTCCCGGTGGTCACAGCTTTTCGGTGTGGTCGGCCGGCGTCGAGCAGGAGCTGACGTGGATCTCGCAGCGAATGGGACTGATCAGCTGAATCCTGTTCCGGTTTTGGAACGTGTTCTATATTCGGTGTGTGGCTGTCGTTCGGCAGTCTCTCGATCGTTCACCGACTGGAGTTCAGGCACATGTACGAGTGGTCCGACACCGACCTGATGTTCCGCGACGCCTTGCGGGGCTTTATCGACAAAGAGGTGCGACCTCACGTCGACGAGCTCGAAAGCGGTGCGCTGCCGCCGTTCGACATCATTCGCAAGCTGTACTCGACCTTTGGTCTGGCCGACATGGCACGCGAGGGCCTCGAGAAGTCGCTGGCACGCGAGCGCGGCGATGCGCCCTCCGGTGACGGTGAGAAGTCGAGCGCCTTCAGCGGCGCCGGCAGCATGGGCGTCGTGCTCAACAGCGAATTGGCCGGAGTCAGCCTCGGCCTGGTCGCATCGTTGGGTGTCAGCCTCGGATTGGCCGCCGGAACTATCCGCAGCCGCGGCACACTCGCGCAGAAGGAACGCTGGCTCCCCGGCCTGGTGACATTCGAGACCGTCGGCGCCTGGGCGATCACCGAACCGGACTCCGGCTCGGATGCCTTCGGCGGCATGAAGTCCTACGTACGCCGCGACGGCGACGACTACATTCTCAACGGCAACAAGACCTTCATCACCAACGGTCCGTACGCCGACGTGATGATCGTGTACGCAAAGCTCGACGAGGGCGATGCGTCGGTTGATCGTCGCGATCGCAAGGTGCTCGCCTTCATCCTCGACAAGGGCATGGAGGGTCTCACCCAGAGCCCGCCGTTCAAGAAGATGGGCATGAACTCCTCACCCACAGGTGAGCTGTTCTTCGACAACGTCCGCATCACCAAGGACCGTCTGCTCGGCGAGACCGAGGACAGCGGAAAGTCGGACGGCAAATCCAGCGCCAAGGAGAGCTTCGCCGCCGAACGCATCGGCATCGCGTCCCTGTCTCTCGGCATCATCAACGAATGCCACCGTCTGAGTATCGAATACGCGAAGTCCCGCAAACTGTGGGGACGCGAGATCGGGCAGTTCCAGCTCATCCAGCTCAAGCTCGCCGAGATGGAGGTCGCTCGAATCAACGTGCAGAACATGGTCTTCAATGCGATCGAGCGCACCGCAGCCGGAGACAAAGTGAGCCTGGCGGAGGCGTCGGCGATGAAGCTGTACTCCTCGCGCGCAGCGACCGAGGTCGCGATGGAAGCCGTGCAGCTGTTCGGTGGAAACGGCTACATGGCCGAGTACCGAGTCGAGCAGTTGGCGCGTGATGCCAAGTCGCTCATGATCTATGCGGGCAGCAACGAAATTCAGGTCACCCATATCGCCAAGGGTCTCCTGGGCTGACACCGGTACGTTTTCGCTTGTCGGTCGATCGCAGCAGGAACCAGATAGTCTTGCTGCGGTCGGCGACACCGCGCCGACGGATCGGAGTAAGCAGTGAACGCGCCGGATCCCACAAATGTTCATCCGATGGCCGGGCAACCGCGAGTGGTGTTGCTGAAGCCGTTGATCGACAACCCGTTGATCGAGGTAGGGGAGTACACCTACTACGACGATCCGGAGTTCGCCGAAGAGTTCGAGACTCGAAACGTGTTGCATCACTACGGTCCCGACAAACTGGTGATTGGCAAGTTCTGCGCCCTGGCCACCGGTGTCACCTTCATCATGAACGGCGCGAACCATCGTATGAACGGTGTCTCCACCTACCCGTTTCCGATCATGGGCGGTGATTGGGCCAGGCACATGGATTTGGTGCAGGATCTGCCGTCACGCGGTGACACCGTCGTCGGGAACGACGTGTGGTTCGGCGGGAACGTGACAGTCATGCCCGGTGTCCGGATCGGTCACGGGGCGATCGTGTCCACTGGCGCCGTCGTAACGCGCGACGTCCCGGACTACGCAATTGTCGGCGGCAACCCGGCAACGGAGATCAAGCGCCGCTTCAGTGCCGAAGACATCAAGAAGTTGGTGCGAATTGCGTGGTGGGACTGGCCGATCGAGAAGATCACCCGCCACGTCCGGGTGATCTCGGACGGGAGTGTCGCGGAACTCGAAGCGGTCGAGTGATCTCCGCGCCCGCTAGTTCGTTCGTGTGAGCGAGTAGTTCCGGACATAAAGCAGGGCGGCCGCGAGAAGGCCGACGGCAAGACCTGTTGCGGTGAAGGTGATCAGGTTCGGCTCGAGGTCGAAGTGGATAACGGCGAAGAGTGGTTCTGCAACACGGTCGCGCAGCGTTGTGAGTCGTACTCGACGATCGTCTCATCTCAGCCCGAGATCGAGAGTCTTTGTCGGTGGCTTCCATTAGCGTGTGCGCATGACTCTCAAACTCGGCATGATCACCTTCGACAGTCTCGATCCCGGTCCGCTCGCAACGTGGTGGGCAGCGCAGTTGGGCGGAAACATCGTCGAGGAAAACGACGGTTGGTTCTACATCGTCTCGGTCCCTGACAGCGCCACCAACTTCGCATTCCAGAAGGTCCCGGACCCCACCGCCGGCAAGAATCGCATCCATCTCGATTTGGGGAGTCCGGATCTCGACGCCGAGGTGGCGCGGCTCGTCGAGGCCGGAGCAACTGAGCACCACCGCGAAAACATGGACGGTTTCCGCTGGGTGACGCTCCTCGATCCTGATGGGAATCAGTTCTGCGTGTCCGGTCCTCACGCCTGAGCTAACCGATTCTGTGCTCACCTGATTCGTGGCCACTGATATCCCGGACACCTGTTCGGGCATGATGAGAGGCATGACTTCTCAGACTTCTCGGGCGGCTCGGGCCGGGGCGGCTTCTCTGACCGGGGCCGACGCAGACGGCTTGTGCAGCTTCGTCGATTCGTCACCGTCGCCGTTCCATGTGTGCGCGACGGTGGCGACCGAGCTGACGGCCGGCGGGTTCGTCGAAGTCCACGAAACGCAGTCGTGGCCAGCCGAGCCCGGACGGTACTTCCTCGTGCGAGGCGGTTCGCTGATCGCCTGGAGCACCGAGGGCGTGGGAAACACCGCTCCGTTCCGGATTGTCGGAGGTCATACCGACAGCCCGAACCTGCGGGTCAAACAGCATCCCGACCTCACTTCGGCCGGGTGGCAGATGGTGGGCCTCGAACCGTATGGCGGTGCGTGGCTGAACTCCTGGCTCGACCGCGATCTCGGTATCTCCGGCCGATTGAGTGTCCGGGTGGGAAACACTGTGGAGCAGAAGCTGGTTCGCATCGACGACCCGATTCTTCGTGTTCCGCAGCTGGCTATCCACCTGTCCGAAGATCGCAAGGGTGTGACGCTGGATCCGCAGAGGCACGTCAACGGAATCTGGGGCGTGGGTTCGAAGCCCAAGTCGTTCATCGGCTTTGTCGCCGAGCGTGCGGGTGTAGCCGCGTCGTCGGTTCTCGGCTGGGAATTGATGACACACGACCTTGCGCCCAGCGCAGTCGTGGGGGTGGACAAGGAATTGGTCAGCGCCCCCAGGCTCGACAATCAGGGCACGTGTTATGCAGGGACACAAGCACTTTTGGCCGCGGCTGAGTCGCCCGGTCAGCAGGTCCCAGTGCTTGCTCTCTTCGATCATGAAGAGGTCGGCAGCATGTCCGATCGCGGAGCTTTCTCGGACCTGCTGAACACCGTGCTCGAGCGGATCGTGTTGGGACGCGGTGGTGGCCGCGAAGAATTCCTGCAGGCGATGGCCGGCTCGGTATGCGCGTCGGGCGACATGGCACACGCGACGCACCCCAATTACCCGGACCGCCACGAGCCCGCTCATCGGATCGAGATCAACGGTGGGCCGGTACTCAAGGTGAACCAGAACCTGCGCTACGCCACCGATGCGGCCGGTGCCGGCGAATTCGCGCTCGCGTGCGATCAGGCGGGAGTGCCGATGCAGCGCTACGTCCACCGCGCCGATTTGCCGTGCGGCTCCACCATCGGACCGATCACGGCATCACGCACCGGACTGTCCACCGTCGACGTCGGCGCGCCTCAGCTCGCGATGCACTCTGCCCGCGAGCTGATGGGCGCGGCAGATGTCCGCATGTATGCCGACGCGCTCGGTGCGTTCCTCACGCCGCGTAGTTAGAGGGTGGGTAGCTGGGAGCGGGCAGTCAAACGGCTGAGAGCCCAGCGGGTGCAGCAGGTAGATCCTCGAAGAAGTCGGCGCTCGGAGTGAAGAACATCGAGCCCGTCACGGCCGTCGAGAAATCGAGCAGACGGTCGTAATTGCCGCGAGGGTTGCCGAGAAACATGTTCTCGAGCATCCGTTCGGTGATCGCCGGCGTGCGGCAGTAGCCGATGAAAAAGGTGCCGATCTCGTCGTCGCCGAGGCGCCCGTACGGCATGTTGGCACGCAGGATCTCGAGAGCCTTGCCGTTCTCGTCCTTGATTGCGTTGAGGGCTACGTGCGAGTTGGCCGGCTTCACTTCGGACGTCATCTCGATGTCCTCGAGCTTGCTGCGTCCGATCACACGTTCCTGCTCGTCGACGGTGATTGCTTCCCAGTCCCGCATCTTGTGGACGTAGCGCTGGATATGGACGTAGCTTCCTCCGGTGAACGCAGGATCTTCGTCTCCGACAGTCACGGCGGCGACGGCGTCGCGGCCCACCGGATTTTCGGTGCCGTCGACGAAGCCGATGAGGTCTCGGTTCTCGAAGTACTGGAAGCCGTGAACCTCGTCGACCACCGTGGCTGCGCCGTGCAGTCGCTTCGTGATCTGCCGAGCCACCTCGAAACACGCATCCATGCTCATCGCGCGGATGTGGAAGAGCAGATCGCCGGGAGTCGACGGCGCCGAGTGAACGTCGCCCTGCAAAGCGGTGAACGGGTGCAGTAGCGCGGGGCGCGGACCGGCGAACAGTCGATCCCAAACCGACGAACCGATGCTTGTCACCACATCCAAACCTGATCCGGGGACGCGCAGCCCCACGGCGCGCTGTAGGCCGGCGACGTCGGCGAGTAGTTCTCGTGTGGTGTTCTCGCCACCCGGATTTACGGTCGCGACCAGGAAAATTGCAGCCGGAGTGAGGGGAGTGGTCACCGACTGGGACTGTGCCGTGAGGTCGGACTGACGAACATCCTGGGGCATGCGAGGCCTTTCGAGGGAGAGAGTGGGCCGGCCCTGACTTTAGGAAAACCGACCGGATCACCCAACCGGGGCGGGTGTGACCGGCGATACTTCGCAGGCCCGGAGGTGTTGCGGGTGCTGCCGTCTGCGGAAGTCGTCGGCCCACACCGATAGACTGTCCCCCGGCACGTTCTTTCGTTGGGCACATTCGTGGTGTCCCGCTCCGCGCCGGCTTGCCTCTTGACTCCCGTAGGGAAGGGACCACTCTCCAGTGTCTGCTCACCAGGTCGATACCGTCACGCACGCATCGGCTGATCCCGATGCCGCTCAGCCGTTCAAGGAGCTCGGTCTCAAGGACGACGAATACGCACGCATCAAGGAGATCCTGGGCCGCCGTCCCACGGACGCCGAACTGGCGATGTACTCGGTGATGTGGAGCGAGCACTGCTCGTACAAGTCCTCGAAGGTCCACCTCGGATACTTCGGCAAGACCACCACCGACGAGATGCGCGCCAACATGCTGGCCGGTATCGGTGAGAACGCCGGCGTCGTCGACATCGGTGACGGCTGGGCAGTCACGTTCAAGGTCGAGAGCCACAACCACCCGTCGTACGTCGAGCCCTACCAGGGTGCGGCGACCGGTGTCGGCGGCATTGTCCGCGACATCATGGCCATGGGTGCTCGTCCGATCGCCGTCATGGATCAGCTTCGGTTCGGTGCTGCTGACGCCCCCGATACCCGTCGCGTCGTCGACGGTGTCGTGCGTGGTGTCGGTGGATACGGAAACTCCCTCGGCCTGCCGAACATCGGCGGCGAGACGGTGTTCGACGAGTCCTATGCAGGTAACCCGCTGGTCAACGCCCTCGCTGCCGGCGTCATGCGCGTCGAGGATCTGCATCTGGCCTTCGCTTCGGGCGCGGGCAACAAGATCATCCTGTTCGGCGCACGCACCGGTCTCGACGGAATCGGCGGCGTCTCGGTCCTCGCGTCGGCGACGTTCGACGACGAGGGTGGAGACACCGGCGGACGTAAGAAGCTGCCCGCGGTTCAGGTCGGCGACCCGTTCACCGAGAAGGTGCTCATCGAGTGCTGTCTCGACCTCTACAAGGCCGGCCTCGTCGTCGGCATCCAGGACCTCGGCGGCGCCGGGCTGTCCTGCGCCACCTCCGAGCTGGCCGCGGCCGGCGACGGCGGCATGCACATCAACCTCGAGAAGGTTCCGATGCGCGCCACCGGAATGACCCCGGCCGAGGTGCTCTCGAGCGAATCGCAGGAGCGCATGTGCGCCGTGGTCACGCCCGAGAACGTCGATGCGTTCATGGAGGTCTGCAAGAAGTGGGACGTCCTGGCCACCGACATCGGCGAGGTCACCGACGGTGAGCACCTCACCATCTCCTGGCACGGCGAGACCGTCGTCGACGTTCCCCCGCGCACCGTCGCGCACGAGGGTCCGGTTTACCACCGCCCCGTCGAGCGTCCGGCAACGCAGGATGCCTTGATCGCGAATACGACCGCCGGACTGAAGCGTCCCGAAACCGACGCCGAGCTCGAAGCGACCCTGCTGAAGATGATCGCCTCGCCTGCCCTGTGCAGCCGCAAGTGGATCACCGAGCAGTACGACCGCTACGTCCGCGGAAACACCGTCCTGGCCGAGAACGCCGACGGCGGTGTCATCCGCATCGACGAGAAGACCGGACGCGGGATCGCACTGTCCACCGACGCTTCGGGCCGCTACACCGCGCTCGACCCGTACACCGGTGCGCAGCTCGCGTTGGCCGAGGCTTTCCGCAACGTGGCAGTCACGGGCGCAACGCCCAAGGCCGTCTCCAACTGCCTGAACTTCGGTTCTCCCGAGGACCCGGGTGTCATGTGGCAGTTCCAGCAGGCCGTTCGCGGCCTTGCCGACGGCTGCGCCACCCTCGGCATCCCCGTCACCGGCGGCAACGTCAGCTTCTACAACCAGACCGGATCCACGGCAATCCTGCCGACGCCGGTGGTTGCCGTCCTCGGTGTGATCGACGACGTTCACCGCCGCATCCCGACGGGCCTCGGACTCGAGCCGGGCGAGACGCTGATCCTGCTCGGCGACACCCGCGACGAGTTCGACGGCTCCATCTGGTCGCAGGTCGAGCACGGTCACCTCGGTGGCGTGCCGCCGAAGGTCGACCTCGCCCGTGAGCAACTGCTCGCCGACATTTTGCTCGCCTCTTCGCGTGACGGTCTCGTCACCGCGGCCCACGACCTCTCCGAGGGTGGACTGGCCCAGGCTGTCGTCGAAGCCGCGCTGGCCGGCGAAACCGGTTGCCGCATCCTGATTCCCGAGGGCGCCGATCCGTTCGTGACCCTGTTCTCGGAATCGTCGGGACGCGTCCTCGTTGCAGTTCCGCGTACCGAGGAGACTCGCTTCACCGGTATGTGCACCGCCCGCGGCTTGCCGTGGACGCGTATCGGGGTCGTCGACGAGGGCAGCGACTCCGTCGAGGTCCAGGGACACTTCTCCGTCACGATGGCCAAGCTCCGTGAGGCCTTCGAGGGAACGCTGCCCGCACTGTTCGGGTGATAGATGGTCGATTCCGGAGAACTGACTTCTTCTGACAGCCAGCCGCAGGAACACCACCCGCGGCTGGCTGTTCCCGCACCCCTCGAGAAGCTCGACAACCGCTTCACCGAGTGGGCGTGGGGGCTCCTCAAACTCGACTTCACCGGCATCGCGTTTGCCGCGTTCTTCTTCTGCTGGTCGTTGACCCCTTCGCTGTTGCCGCGCGATTGGCTTTTCCAAGGTCTGATCGGCGGTATCAACTCGGCCATCGGCTACGGCGTCGGTACTGCGATCGGTTGGGCTGTCGAGCGATACCTGCTCAGCGGTCGACGGTGGTGGCCACTGCCCGAGCCGGTGCCTTCCGCGATCAAGGTCTTCGTTCCGGTCGCGTCCATCGTCGCGGCGATCATCATGCTGGTCTACGCGGCCGGGTGGCAACGTGAAATCGCGGCACTGACCGATGCCGAAGGCACGACCACTTCCGGCTACATCCGAACCCTCGGACTGAGCCTGCTCGTCGGTGGCCTGCTCATCTCGATCTGGCGGGTCCTCCACGATCTGGTGAAACTGATTGCCCGACAGCTGATGCGGCGGTTCCACTGGTCACGGTCGGTGGCCAATGGCGTCGGTGTCCTGGTTGTCACCGTCCTGTTCTTCATGCTGGTCGACGGCGTCCTGGTCCGCGGAATCTATGCAGCGACCAACTCGATCTTCAGTCTGCAGAACTCGACCACTCGCGACGGCGTCGTCGAACCGCAGGATCCGATGAAATCGGGTAGCCCCGAATCAGCCGCTCCCTGGGACACATTGGGGTTCGAGGGACGAAACTTCGTCTCGCGCGGACTCGACGCGCAGGAACTCGAAGCGGCAACCGGTAAGCCTGCGATGGATCCGATTCGCGTATATGCCGGACTTGAAAGCGCCGAAGATCCCGAAGAGCGTATGGATCTGGTCATCAAGGAGCTGGAGAGGACCGGCGCATTCCAGCGCAAGGTTCTCGTGGTCATTCCGACGACGGGTACGGGGTGGGTCAATCCCACTGCGGCGCAGGCAATCGAACTTGTGCACGACGGCGACACTGCTCTTGTCGCCAGCCAGTACTCGTACCTACCGAGTTGGATCTCATTCCTCGCCGACCAGGAGAAGGCGCAAGCTGCCGGACGCCTGTTGATCGAGCGGGTGCACGAAAGATGGCTCCAGGAACCGGAAGCCACCAGGCCGAAGTTCATGGTCTACGGCGAGAGCCTCGGCGTCATGGCCGGCGCCGGAGCCTTCGACACACTGCAGGCGGCGCGCGATACCGCCGACGGAATTCTGTGGGTGGGACCGCCGAACGCGACGCAGTTGTGGCGTTCGATCGAGAAGAGGCGCGATCCTGGTACCCCCGAAGTAGCGCCCGTATACGCGGACGGCCTGGCCGGCGTGCGGTTCGCGGATCGCTCCGAAGACATTCCGACCGACGGGATGACGTGGCCGGAGCCGCGAGTTCTGTTTGTCCAGCACCCTTCCGATCCGGTGGTGTGGTGGTCGCCCGACCTCATGTTCAATCGTCCCGAGTGGCTCAAGGAAGTACCGGGATTCGACCGCTCACCGTCGATGAAATGGTTCCCGGTCGTGACGTTCTGGCAGGTGTCGGCCGACCTCGGCAACGCCGCGGGAGTTCCGGACGGCCATGGTCACAATTACGGAACCTCCGTTCTGGACGCCTGGATCAGCGTTGCCCAGCCCGAGGGATGGACGGCCGCAGAAACCGAGCGGGTGCGATCGGCTTTGGTTGTCGCCGTGAAATCCGAGGGCCCGGAAAAGTGAGGGGAGCAGCCTCGATCGCGCTCTCCGCCGCCGCGATCACCTGGAGCAACGTCGTGCTTCCGGCATTCGGTCTTTCGCCTCGTGCCCGCGCCGTGGTCAACACCGCGGCTGGTCTGTCGGCTATCGGCGTCCTACTCGCACGTGGTTACACCCGCGAGGAACTCGGCTTGGCGCACACCGGCATTCGTGGTGGCACCCGGTTCGGCGGAGCCGCGGCCGGCGCAGTGCTTACGGGTTACAGCGTCGCTTTAGCCGTTCCCTCGTTGCGCGCGACTCTCGCTGCCGACGAGCGAGCAGACGGGCGCGAAGACTTCCTCGAATGGATCATCCTGCACATCCCGTTCGGCACAGTGCTCTCCGAGGAACTGTTGTTCCGCAGCGCGATGTCGGCCGTCTGGAGCCGCGAACTGAACAGGCCGACCGCGCAGGCTGTTCACGCACTGACCTTCGGGCTGTGGCACGTCGCCCCCGCCCGCGGCGCCGGCGACAACGTTCCCGCAGCCGTGGCGTTCACCGGCGCTTCGGCATTGCTGTTCGAGTGGCTGCACCGCCGTGGCGGCAGCGTACTTGCCCCCGCCCTGCTGCACCTGGCCACGAATGCCGGTGGCGCACTTGCGGTTCGTATCGCTACTCGCAGACATGGGGTGAACTGATGCCGCCCCGCCGCGCCGTCGACCCCGCCGAATTCCGTGCCGCAGTCCTGGCTGTCGGCCCGTGGCTTCGCGATCCGGAACTTCCGAAGCCTTCTCGCGCTGAACTCGGCGCCGCAGTGAAGATGAGTGCTCGCACTCTCGAACAGATCGCCCCCGGATCGAGCGTCGAGGTGCGGGTGCCGCCGTTTGTCGCCGTGCAATGCATCGAAGGTCCACGTCATACGCGCGGAACCCCGCCCAACGTCGTCGAGACGGACGCTCGCACGTGGTTGCAGATGGTCACCGGACTGCTCGAGTTCTCCGAGGCCGCAGGGGACGGACGAGTCGACGCTTCAGGTAGCCGCGCCCCCGAAATTGCGCACTGGCTCCCACTGCTCCGGTTGGCGTAGTGACAGAGACCATCCGGTTCGCTTCGGCGTGATCTGAGACCCAAGGCAGCCCTCAGGGGAAGTGAGTCCCAAAATGGCCGTAGACTGTGGATGCCCCCCAACCCCTGCCCACAAAGGGAGCGCCCGGTGACTCGTGCCGATCTGTCGGTCAACAGTCCAAATCTCCTCGCTTCGAACCCGTCCGACGAGGACGAGAACGAGCCCCGCGAAGAATGCGGTGTATTCGGCGTCTGGGCGCCGGGAGAGGATGTGGCGAAGCTCACTTATTACGGCCTGTACGCACTTCAGCACCGTGGTCAAGAAGCTGCCGGCATTGCGGTAGCCGACGGCTCCCAGGTGCTGGTGTTCAAGGATCTCGGCCTGGTCAGCCAGGTATTCGACGAGCAGACCCTCGCAGCGATGCCAGGTCACGTCGCCGTCGGACATTGCCGTTACTCCACCACCGGTTCCACGACGTGGGAGAACGCGCAGCCCATCTTCCGTACGACCACTGCCGGTACCGGCATCGCGCTCGGCCACAACGGCAACCTGGTCAACACCGCTGAACTCGCGAGCCGCACCCGTGCAGCCGGCCTGGTCAACGACAAGCGCCCCAATGCCGCGACTTCCGACTCCGACCTCATCGGTGGTCTCCTGGCACACGCTGCCGGCGACAGCACCATCGAACAGGCCGCAATGGAATTGCTTCCCACGTTGGAGGGCGCGTTCTGCCTCACCTTCATGGACGAGCACACGCTGTACGCAGCGCGCGATCCGCACGGCATCCGCCCGCTCTGCCTCGGTCGACTCGACCGCGGTTGGGTAGTCGCCAGCGAGACGGCAGCCCTCGACATCGTCGGTGCGTCGTTCGTTCGCGACATCGAACCCGGTGAGCTGCTTGCGATCGACGCCGACGGCGTTCGCTCCTCACGTTTCGCGAATCCGACGCCCAAGGGCTGTGTCTTCGAGTACGTCTACCTTGCCCGTCCCGACAGCGTCATCGGTGGCCGTTCGGTCCACTCGACCCGCGTCGAGATCGGCCGTCTGCTCGCCAGCGAGCATCCCGCCGAAGGTGACCTGGTCATCCCCGTTCCCGAGTCCGGCACCCCCGCAGCAGTCGGGTACGCACAGGGCTCAGGCATTCCTTACGGCCAGGGTTTGATGAAGAACGCCTACGTGGGCCGTACGTTCATCCAGCCGTCGCAGACGATCCGTCAGCTCGGTATCAGGCTCAAGCTCAACCCGCTCAAGGAAGTCATCCGCGGCAAGCGCCTTGTGGTGGTGGACGATTCGATCGTCCGCGGTAACACCCAGCGTGCGCTCATCCGGATGCTCCGCGAAGCCGGCGCCCTTGAAATTCACGTCCGTATCGCCTCGCCGCCGGTCAAGTGGCCCTGCTTCTACGGCATCGACTTCGCCTCACCGGCCGAATTGATTGCCAACGGCGCGGGCGGACAGGATGCGACGTTCGAGGAGATGCTCGACGGTGTGCGTCGTTCCATCGGAGCGGACACCCTCGGATACATCTCCACCGAGGGCATGATCGCCGCCACCGAGCAGCCGGCCAGCCGTCTGTGCGCCGCGTGCTTCGACGGGACCTACCCGATCGCGCTTCCCAAGGAAACGTCGATCGGCAAGAACGTCCTCGAGGGGATGCTCGAGAGCACCGCAGGTTCGACGGCCACTCGCGACAACGACAATGCGAGCGCGCTCAGCCGCCCCTGAACATCAGAATCGTTGAAATTCGACAGCCGAGAATCTGCCGTCCGCAGCATGTGGGCGGCAGATTTTCTGTTCACGACTTTCTGTTCCACGACACGGCATACGTCGTGAGCATCTGGCATAGTGCCCTCCGTGGCGCAACTGAGAATGGATGGGCACCGGGTCCTGGTCGCAGACCTGGTGGGGGACACCATTAAAGCGATCAACGGCTCGATGGTGGCGTACGAGGGTGCGATTACCTTCAAGAACGCCGGAATGGGCGGTGGCGGTGGGTTACGTGCCGCGCTGAAACAGAAGGCGGCAGGTGAATCACTGTCCCTGATGGAAGTCAGCGGACAAGGCACCGTCTACTTCGCGGTCGACGCCCAGGACATCACGATCATCGAGCTCAACAACGACGCTTTGCACGTCGAAGCCTCACAATTGCTCACACTGGTCGGACAGCTGCGAACCGATGTGAAATTTGCCGGCCTCCGCGGCGCAGGTTCCGGACAGGGCTTGTTCACGACGGTCGTCAGCGGCACCGGTCTGGTGGCGGTGCTGTCGAAGGGCGGACCGATCATCGCGCTCGAAGTCAGCCCGCAGTATCCGCTGGTTGCCGATCCCGACGCCTTCGTCGCTCACCGCGGTCAGCTGAACCAGAGCTTCGTCACCGACGTCACCTGGCGCTCCGCGATCGGCGGTGGCAGCGGTGAAGCGTTCTCGCTGCGATTCGACGGATCCGGTGTCGTTTACATCCAGCCTGAGGAGCGCTGACCCATGCCGTTGGAATTGGTGAACAGCAAGGTCGTCAAGTCGACCCTCGCACCGGGACAGAACGTGCTCGCCCGCACCGGGTCGATGCTCTACTACACCGGCGACGTCCGCTTCATCCCGCACAGCATGGGCGGTGGGCCCGGCGCCATGCCGAACATGGGCGGGATCGCCGGGATGGCCGGCCGCATGATGTCCGGCGAACACGCACGCATGATGGCGGCCGAGGGAAACGGTGAGGTCTTCTACGGGCACGCCGGCTTGTACGTCGAGGTCATCCACCTCGACGGGTCGTCAATGCTCACCGTCGAAGCCGACCGACTCCTCGCACACGACGGTTACCTCCAGAGTTCGATAGTCGCTCTCACGTCGCAGGGCGGTGTGCGCGGAGCCGTACGTGGCGCCATGACCGGTCAAGGCCTGTTCACGACGCAGTTGCACGGACAGGGAAGCGTCGCGGTTCTCTCGCACGGGGGCGCGATTCCGTTGCAGGTCGGTCCGAACAATCCTCAGGTCGTCGTCGACCCGCAGGCATACGTGTGCCACATCGGTCAGATCAACGTCGACATCTCCGCGAACGTCGGTTGGCGCGAGGCCGTCGGCAAGGGCTCGGGGGAGTCCATCCAGCTGAAGATGACCGGCGCCGGCACCGTCTGGGTCCAGGCGTCCGAGCAGAAGTTCTGAGAGGGCACAGAGCATGGGTATCGAAATTCACAATCCGGCAACTCTGCCCGCCAACGACAACGTCCCGGGCAATGATTACGCCTTCTGCGTCGAGATGGCCGGGCAGCCGTGGTTCACGTCCAAGGGCGCGATGATCGCGTACTACGGAAACATCAACTTCGAGCCGCTCGGGCGCACGAGCATGACGGCGATCGTCGCGGCCAGGTTCTCTTCACCGCTCTACGCGGACGACTGGGTGCTCGCTCAGGGACAGGGCAAGTTGATCCTCGGGGACCGCGGATTCAACATCAATTCCTATGACCTCGACGACGGCAACCTCACGATTCGCGCGGCCAATCTCCTCGCCTTCGAGACGAGCCTGGACCTCAAACAGTCCATCGTCCCAGGCTTTTTGACGCTACTGGGGACAGGCAAGTTCCTGGCGTCGTCCAATGGCCCGGTCATGTTCGCGGAGCCGCCGCTGCGCATCGACCCGCAGGCGTTGGTGGGTTGGGCCGACTGCCCGTCGCCGTCCCACCACTTCGACGCCGACTGGATGCAGAGTTTCCTGGGCGCGGTTCGCGGAAGCATGTTCGGCGCGAACACCGGTGAAGAACGCCAGTTCGATTTCACCGGAGCCGGGACGGTACTGATCCAGTCGAGCGAGAAGGTCGTCCACGACGGACACCTCCTCAAACACATCGAATCCGAGACGGTCGCACTCGGGCAGAACAGTCTGCGCGCACTGCACGCCTCGATCGGTGCGCGGCTGCAGAACTGACGTCTCGGGGTACGCGAGGTCTCACCGAGGGGGCCGGTCCGGTAGCGTATGGGCGTAATCGTCGGTATTTGTGTGCGCGCTCTGGGTCTCGAGTCGAACGATCCATCTCGCGTCACGAGGATTGCAAACACTTCACATTGCAAGACCACTTACCTGTGCACGAGCAATACGTGCTCGCGAGAAATACAAGGCTGGAGTAGTAACCCGATGACCGAGGACAGTCACCGCACCGCAGGCGCCTCCTACGCGGCAGCAGGAGTCGATATCGCCGCAGGCGACCGGGCGGTGGAACTCTTCGCCCCTCTGGCCAAGAAGGCCAGCCGCCCCGAGGTCATGGGTGGCCTCGGTGGTTTCGCCGGCTTGTTCTCCCTCAAGGGTGACTACAAGGAGCCGTTGCTCGCCGCATCGACCGACGGCGTCGGAACCAAGCTCGCTGTCGCGCAGGCGATGGACAAGCACGACACGGTCGGACTCGACCTCGTCGCCATGGTTGTCGACGACCTCGTCGTCTGTGGCGCCGAGCCGCTGTTCCTCCAGGACTACATCGCCGTCGGCCGGGTCATCCCCGAGCGCGTCGCGGAATTGGTCAGCGGAATCGCCGAGGGCTGCATCCAGGCCGGCTGCGCTCTCCTCGGCGGCGAGACCGCCGAGCACCCCGGCATCATGGCCGACGGTGACTACGACCTTTCCGCCACCGGTGTCGGCGTCGTGGAGGCAGAGAAGCTGCTCGGACCGGATCGCGTTCGCCCCGGCGACGTCGTCATCGCGATGGGTTCTTCGGGACTGCACTCCAACGGTTACTCACTGGCCCGCAAGGTCCTGCTCGAGATCGACCGCATGAACCTGAGCGCACACGTCGACGAGTTCGGCCGCACGCTCGGTGAGGAGCTGCTCGAGCCCACCAAGATCTACGCCAAGGACTGCCTGGCACTCGCTGCCGAGACCGACGTGCGCACGTTCTGCCACGTCACCGGTGGCGGCCTCGCCAACAACCTCGCGCGCGTCATGCCCAAGGGCTTGGTCGCCGAACTCGATCGCGGAACCTGGAGCCCCGCTCCGGTCTTCGCCATGATCGCGCAGCGCGGACGCGTCGAGCGCGCCGAGATGGAGCAGACGTTCAACATGGGCGTCGGCATGGTCGCCGTCGTCGCACCCGAGGACGTCGACCGCGCACTTGCCGTCCTCACCGCACGCCACATCGACTGCTGGACGCTCGGTAGCGTCAAGAAGGCGTCGGACGCCGCTGCAGAGCGTGCGTTCCTGGCCGGAGACCACCCGCGCTTCTAGACCGCAACGTCAGCTGCCCCGTCGGAGAGATCCGGTGGGGCAGTTTTGTGTGTCCGTACAAGTAGGCGCGAGGCGGAAAATGGAACGCAAAAATGAGGAAGAGCGATCAGCTCTTCCTCATTTCACAGTCTGCGCGGTGGCAGTGCGCGGTCAACGCCGCCAGTCGTCGTAGTCGTCCTCTCGCGCATGCCCTTCCCTATCGGAAGTCTGGTCCGATCGGACACTGCTCCGATGCGAGTTGGTCGATCCACCTGCGAGCTCTCTTTGCAGGCTGTCGAAATCCGTGGTCGGTACGCTGTATTTCAATTCGCGTGCAACCTTGGTCTGCTTTGCCTTAGCCCGGCCGCGGCCCATGGCTGACCCCCTCGCGCTTTCGCGGGGCGGCCTGGGGAATTTGGCGGCCCCGTTTGAGTGTGTAAGTTTCCTGACACACACTCTAGCGTGGAAAAGTCGCTTCCGCTTCCACGAAGGCCTCACCGCCGTGTCTGATTGCTCTCACTATGGCCGCGAGCTGCCAGGATGCTGAAAGAACTCGTCAGAACTTTGTGAGAACTGCTCAGAAGTTTCCGGGAATTGCGCGAATCGTCCCCACTCGGGCGTCGCCGCCGAAGACCGGAGCGGATGCGAGAGCCGCCAACTCCTCGGTCCACTCGGTGTTCATCCGCTTGAGCAGAGCTGCCGCCAAGGGCAGGAGTGCCCGCTCGTGACCGTCGTCGATCTTGAGGGCGAAAGCGGAACCGTCGGGAAGCGCTCCGGCGTAGATGCCGTCGTATCCGGTCTTGGAGAACAGACCCGGCACGGCGGACATCAGGCGCTGATCGTTGCGGCCGGTGCCCGAGACGAGGAAGGGGTTCTCGCGGACCGCGTCGGCCACAGCTCGTTCGGGTGAGTCGGGCTCAGCCGAGGGCAGGCGTCCGAATGCCCGAGCCAGGTTCGTGAGCGAGAGCGGCACGATCGGGAGACCACAACCGTCGATGCCGAGTTCCTGCTCTTCCTCGCCGCTGAGATCGAAGATCGTCTCCTGGATCGCGAGTTGGAGGGGATGAGTCGGCTCCATGTACGTCTCGAGCGGCCAGTCGTTCACGACGCACGTGGCGAGCATCGCGGAGTGCTTGCCCGAGCAGGTCATGTAGATCGGGCTGGGAAGCTCGCCCGCTGCGATCAGTTCGGCTCGGGCCAGTTCGTTGCCCGGCAGATCGGAGGGGCACTGCAACTGGTCGACACCGAGTTGGTAGCGAGCGAGAAGCGCTGCGACCAGTTCGATGTGATCGGCCTCGCCCGCATGTGAGGACGACGCGACGGCCAGCTCTTCCGGGCTGGTGGGTGCAAAGCCGTTACGAAGCGCAGCGACGGCTTGCAGCGGCTTGTTCGCCGAGCGCGGGTAGATGGGTGTGTGAATTTCCCCGAGTCCGACAACGACCTCGCCGTCGGCGCCGAGAATGACGGCCGATCCGCGATGCACGCATTCGCGGAATCCGGAGCGGACCACTTCCACCAATTCGATACTCACGAGTGCACCTGCGCTTCTGCTTGTTCGATGAACCTCTGGACGCGCGCGGTGACGTTCGGTGCAAGGTCGGTGTGTTCTGCGAGCAGCCGTCGAAGCCGCTCAGGGTCCGTTCCGGCGAAGACCTCTCGAACAGTCACTCCGTGATCCGGTACGTGGACTCGGGTGACCGAATCGCCCGCGGCGATCGTGCCGGTCCGGTTGACGCGAAGGTAGGCGCCGACGTCGGTCCGCTCGGTGAATCTTTTGACCCAGCCCTTTTCCGCGGCCCAGATGCCGAAGGTGCCGCACGGGACGCGGGGAGCAGTCACCTCGAGTTCGAGAACGTCCGACGCCTCGGCTCCGGTGATGTGCCAACGCTCGCCGATCACGGCGTCCGTGACGAGCATCCCGCTGATGTGAAGATTCTCGCCGAACCATCCGGGGCCGAGAGGTCGGCCCAATTCGTCCGACCAGCGCTGCGCTTCGTCGCGCTGATACGCGTAGACAGCTTGGAAGGCGCCGCCGTGGAACTCGGTGTCGCAGACGTAGTCGCCACCCAGACCGAGTCGTCCTACCGCGACGCGGCCGTCGACGGGACGCTTGTCGATCGCGGTACGGGGGACTCGCCTGACGCCACTGTCACGTTCGGTGTGGACGACGCAGACCGCGTCGACCATGCCCGTCACTTTCCGCGCAATCGGTTGACAGCCTCACGTCCGGCCTGGGGTGCGTCGTCCGCCACGATCGAATCCGGATCGATGGACGCAGCGCTGGGGCCGGCCATCAGTTCGGTGTCGACCGGGATGTTGCGCTTGATCAGAGCGAGTGCGATGGGGCCGAGCTCGTGATGATTGACGACGGTCCCGACGCGTCCGACGGCCCGTCCGCCCGCCGTGATCGGGTCACCCGGTTCCGGGACGGCTTCGGCGCTGCCGTCGAGGTGCAACATGACGAGATGGCGCGGGGGCTTGCCGAGATTGTGAACTCGGGCGACGGTTTCCTGACCGCGGTAGCACCCCTTGTCGAGGTGGACGGCGCCGTGCTCGGCCGGCCCACCGATCCAGTGGACCTCGTGCGGGATGGTCCGTTCGTCGGTGTCCAGTCCGAGGCGAGGCCTCGTCGCTTCGACGCGCAGTGCCTCGAAGGCCCAACTGCCGGCGGGCTTGGCGCCGGCATCGGTCAGCCTGGTCCACCACGCTGCCAGTTGCTCACGTGGGACGAGAAGGTCGAAAGAGTTCTCGGTAGGCCACGGCATGCGGCGGACAAATCCGCCGTCGGCCAAGGCGTGAGCGTCGTAGGCCTCGGTGGGTGTCTGAACCTCGAGTGCGGCGAGGACAGTTGACGCTTCGGGTCCGATCAGGCTCAGGACCGCGAGTTCGTTGCCGTCTCGAGGTTCGGCCTTGGACCAGAACACCATCTTCTTCAAGAAGGAGAGAAGGTCGGGTCCGCGGTTCGCCTCGGTGTCGATCCAGGTGACACCTGCCAGGTCCGTCTGCACGAAGTGGTGCTCGACGCGTCCGTTGACGTCCAGGCTCAAGTTCTCGGCACTCTTGCCGTCGGGGAGTGCGGCGATGTGCTGGCTCGAAATCGTGTGCAGCCACGTGAGGCGTTCGTCGCCGGGAATGGCGATCACGAATCTGTGACTGCGGTCGACCACCACTGCTGCGCGCTGCGCGGTTCGCTGTTCGCCGAGGGGATCGCCGTAGTGCCACGCGACACCGATGTCGGCCGAACCGTCCGGTGCGGTGACCGCGCCGGGGGAAGTCAGAAGTGGGCTGTTGGGCACAAGAGCGTTGTCGACCACGAGACCAGTCTAGGAGTGTGGGCGGGATCGCGGTTACAGGGCGGCCCCGGCGGCTCGGCGGATCGTTAGGGTTGATGGCATGCCTGATCGCGTATTGGTGACTCTCGACCATGAGGTGCTCGATGCTGACGCACCGTTTCTGCACGCCGACGACCTGGCGGTGGTGCGCGGCGACGGAGTCTTCGAGACGCTGTTGGTACGCGACGGCCGCGCCCGGGTGGTCGAGGGACACCTGAGTCGACTGGTTCTGAGCGCGCGGGCACTCGGTCTGCCCGCTCCGGTTCTCGATGATTGGCGTCTGGCGATCGAGATGGCTGCCGAGGAATGGGGGACCGAGAAGGAAGGCGCCCTTCGTCTCGTTCTGACCCGCGGCCGTGAGAGCGGTGACAAGCCGACAGCCTTCGTGATGGTCGGCCCGGTGGCTGATCGGGTCAGGCAGGTCCGTGAATCGGGGCTGTCGGTGATGACTCTCGAGCGAGGTTTCTCTGTCGATCTCTCCGCCCGGGCACCCTGGCAACTACTGGGCGCGAAGACGTTGTCGTACGCAACCAACATGGCAGCGCTTCGATATGCGGCGAATTTGGGTGCTGACGATGTGATCTTCGTCAGTTCCGAGGGCAATGTGTTGGAGGGACCACGCTCGACGGTGGTGATCGTTCGGGACAGGACTTTGATCACACCTCCTCCTGCACAGGGCATTTTGATGGGTACGACGCAGCGTGCCCTGTTCGACGTTGCCGGCAGCGCTCGCTTCGATTGCCGGTACGAAACCCTCCGACCTGCGGATTTGATTGCGGCCGACGGAGTGTGGATGGTTTCGAGCGTCACGCTGGCCGCACGCGTCCATACACTCGACGGGCTCACATTGCCAGAGCCGAAGGTCTCCGGGGAATTCGCGGAATTGGTTGAACGTGCAATTGATTCGGATTCAGCAGGGCGATAGGCGAATAGGAATCGCGACAGGTCTCTACTACATTTGGTAGTAGCAAAGTCCTGCGGTCCAAACCGGACAGCAGTACCGTGTCCGCAGGGGCCGAGCGACTGCCCGCGTCTCGAACCCCGAAGCCTGTCCCAGGGCCCTACTCTCGGAGTAGCCAATGGATACTTTGGACGTCTCCAGGTGGCAGTTCGGTATCACTACCGTCTACCACTTCATCCTTGTTCCGCTGACCATCGGACTTGCACCGATGATCGCGATCATGCAGACGATGTGGGTGGTCACCAAAAAGGACCACTGGTATCGGCTCACCAAGTTCTTCGGCAAGCTTTTCCTCATCAACTTCGCACTCGGTGTAGCCACCGGCATCGTGCAGGAGTTCCAGTTCGGCATGAACTGGAGCGAGTACTCGCGATTCGTCGGTGACGTCTTCGGAGCTCCGCTCGCATTGGAAGGCCTTGTCGCCTTCTTCATGGAGTCCGTCTTCATCGGACTCTGGATCTTCGGTTGGGGCAGGCTGCCCAAACTTGTACACCTGGCGTGCATTTGGCTCGTGGCGATCGGCGTCAACGCGTCGGCGTTCTTCATCATCGCGGCCAACTCGTTCATGCAGCATCCGGTCGGTGCGACGTACAACCCTGAAACGGGTCGTGCCGAGCTCACCAGTATCTGGGAGCTGTTGACCAACAACACCGCTCTTGCTGCCTTCCCGCACGCGGTTGCCGGCGCCTTCCTGACGGCGGCGACGTTTGTTGCCGGCATCAGTGGTTGGTGGATGGTGCGGAACATGCGCCGCGCCAAGCAGGCTGAGGCCGCCGAAGCCGAACGCCTCGAGTCCGACGCGCGCACGATGTACCGTCCGGCAACACGATTCGCGTTGCTCGTCATGATCGTGGCCGGAATCGGAATCATCTACACCGGTGACGTCCAAGGCAAGCTCATGTTCCAGCAGCAACCCATGAAGATGGCGTCGGCGGAATCGCTGTGCGACACCGAGATGGATCCGGACTTCTCGATCCTCACTATCGGCACTCACAACAACTGTGACAGCGTGACGCACGTTCTGAAGGTGCCGTTCGTTCTGCCATGGTTGGCCGAGGGCAAGTTCACCGGCGTCGAACTGCAAGGCGTCAATCAACTGCAGGAGCAGGCGGAGCAGGACTTCGGGCCGGGTAACTACCGACCGAATCTCTTTGTCACGTACTGGTCTTTCCGCGCCATGATCGGCCTCGCCGCCGGTTCGGCAGCACTGGCTCTCGCGGGGCTGTGGGTCACACGTAAGGGGCGAGTCCCGGACCAGAAGTGGTTCGGAATCCTCAGCCTCGTCGCGATTCCCACTCCGTTCATGGCGAACAGTGCCGGTTGGATTTTCACCGAGATGGGCCGTCAGCCCTGGGTGGTGCATCCCAATCCGACCGGCGTCGACATGATCAGACTCACTGTCGACCAAGGTGTTTCGGACCACGCGTCGGCTACCGTCTGGGCTTCGCTGATCACCTTCACCCTGCTGTACGGAGCGCTGGGAGTCGTCTGGTTCAAGCTGATCGTGCGGTACGCGAAGGAAGGCCCGTTGGAGCACGACATGCATCCACCAGGCGATGCAGATCATGACGAGCCGGAAGATCCGGACAAGCCCAAACAACTGTCGTTCGCGTACTAGGAGGCGATCATGGGACTTCAAGAAGTATGGTTCGTGCTCGTCGCAGTACTGTTCATCGGGTACTTCGTCCTCGAAGGGTTCGACTTCGGTGTCGGGATGCTCATGCCGATCGTCGGCAGAGGCAGTGACCTCCCGGCCGATACGCGTCGACGGGTGGCGCTCAACACGATCGGCCCGGTGTGGGACGGCAACGAAGTGTGGCTGATCACCGCCGGTGGCGCGATGTTCGCGGCATTCCCGGAGTGGTACGCGACGTTGTTCTCCGGGTTCTATCTACCGCTGCTGATCATCCTGGTGGCCTTGATCGTTCGTATCTGTGCCATCGAATGGCGAAGCAAGATCGACGACGACAAATGGCGTCAGCGTTGCGACTGGGGCATCATCTTCGGCTCCTGGGTCCCGGCAGTTCTCTGGGGCGTGGCTTTCGCGAACATCGTTCGGGGCGTGGCGATCAACGCCGACAAGCAGGTCGAGTCGGGATTCTTCGATCTGCTCAATCCGTACGCGCTGCTCGGCGGTCTGACCACCGCGCTGGTGTTCGCTCTCCACGGCGCAGTGTTCCTGGCACTCAAGAGTGCCGACGAGGTTCGTGAAGACGCCGTGAAAATTGCCGCACGACTGGCAATTCCGGCTATTCCGGTCGCCGGCGGATTCGTCCTCTGGACGCAACTCGCCTACGGCAAGGGATGGACGTGGATTCTGGTAGCCGCCGCTGCTGCGGCACTGATCGGCGTCGTCTTCCTGACGCGGGCCGAGCGCGAAGGCTGGGCTTTCGTTCTCACCTGTGTGGCCGTCATCGCCACTGTCGTGCTGCTGTTCGCCTCGCTGTTCCCGAACGTCATGCCGTCGACGCTTGATCCGGCGTACAGCCTGACCATCGAGAACGCGTCGTCGAGTCCGTACACGCTCAAGGTGATGACGTGGGCCGCGGCATTCATGACACCGGTGGTGATCATCTACCAGGGCTGGACGTACTGGGTGTTCCGACAGCGCATCTCCTCCAAGCAGATTCCGGCGTCGATCGGTCTCCGATTCAAGGAGAAGACTTGGTAGTCACGAACCCTGAATCACGACACATTCGAAACACGAAAGAACTGACGGTCGAATTCACGTGACAATCGAAGTAGGCGACGCTCCCACCACTCGGGAGCGTCGCCGGGGGCCGATCGACCCGCGGCTGTGGCGACATTCCGCTTCTGCGCGCGGCTACCTGATCCTGACTGTTGCTCTGTCGATGGTGAACGTCGTGATGGTCATCGTCGCGGCGCTCATGATCGGCCGGGTGCTGGCCGGAGTGATCACCACTCGAACTGTGGATGTTTCCTCGTGGACAACCGAATTGGTTGTTCTCGCCGCAGCTGTGGCGGTCCGAGTTCTGGGGACCTGGCTGCAGACCAGGTATGCGCACCGGGCGTCGACTCGCGTCGTTGCCGAGATCAAGAACGGCGTGCTGACGTCGGCGACGGCGATGAGTCCTCGCGATCTGGATCCGCGGCGTGACGAGATCGCGACCGTGGTCACCCGAGGTGTCGACGGCCTTGGTCCGTACCTGACGGGATACCTTCCGGCCCTGGTCTTGTCGGTGACGCTGACACCCATCACCCTGATAGTCATTGCGGTGCAGGACATGACGTCTGCGGTCATCATCTTCGTGACGCTGCCGCTGATCCCCATCTTCATGATTCTGATCGGCCTGCTGACAAAGGGTAAGTCGGAGAAGACGCTGGCAGCGATGACCACGTTGTCTTCGCAACTGCTCGATCTCCTTGCCGGTTTGCCGACGCTGCGGGCGCTCGGTCGTCAGCAAGGTCCTGCCGAGCGCGTCCGTGAACTCGGTGACGCTCATCGGCGAACGACGATGTCAGCTCTCCGCGTCGCGTTCCTGTCCTCGATGGTGCTGGAACTGCTCGCAACGCTCTGCGTCGCGTTGGTGGCCGTGAGTATCGGCTTGCGACTGGTGTACGGCGACATGTCACTCGAGCCGGGGATAGTCGCGTTGATCCTCGCCCCCGAGGTGTACCTGCCACTTCGGATGGTGGGAACCCAGTTCCACGCCGCCGAGGACGGAATGGCGGCAGCCGACAAGGCATTCGAGGTTATCGAGGCGGATTCTGCCGCACCGGAGGGTGGTAGCACGACGGTGGTCGCTCGCGGTGCCGACATCGTCTTCGACGGACTCGGCGTGACCTCTCGTGGCGGAGTCGCACCGTCTCGACTTTCCGCCGTGGCGTCCCCAGGGGCGATCACCGTGCTCACCGGTCCCAACGGCTGCGGCAAGTCGACGGCAGTGCACGCGCTGCTCGGGTTGATCGAACCGAGCAGTGGGCGCGTGACGGTCGCCGGCGTCGATGTCCGAGACCTGGACGAGCACGCGTGGTGGAGTCAGTTGGCCTGGCTTCCCCAGCATCCGGTCCTCCTACCCGGCACCGTTCGTGAAAATCTCGATCTCACCGGGGTCGTCGATGCGCAAGCATTGGCTCGCGCCGCTGCTGCGACGGGATTCGACGCGGTACTGGCCGAGCTGCCTGCGGGCGTCGAGACCGTGATCGGCGTCGGCGGTACAGGTCTGTCTTTGGGGCAGCGGCAACGGCTGGCACTGACACGCGTGCTTGCCTCGGACCGCGCAGTTCTTGTCCTGGACGAACCCACCGCTCACCTCGACGCGGATTCGGAAGGGACAGTGTTGGCTTCTCTGAGAGCACGGGCGGAGCGTGGCGACACCGTTGTCGTGATCGGCCACCGTCCGAGTGTGCTTGCCGCAGCTGACCGGATCGTCGAGGTGCGCGCTCATGAGAAGTGACGCTCACGATCCGCTTCTGCGTGCTCTGCGGCTACTGGAACTTCGGCCACGACGCGTACTGACGGCGGTAGCGGCGGGTGTGGCAACACTCGGTAGCGCACTCGCCTTGGCCGCGCTGTCCGCATGGTTGATCACGCGTGCTTGGGAGATGCCCCCCGTTCTCGATCTCAGTGTTGCGGTAGTTGCCGTACGCGCATTGGGAATCTCACGTGGTGTCTTCCGCTATCTCGAACGATTGACGACGCACGACGTCGCGTTGCGCGGAACCACCGCGGCGCGATCGAGGATCTACCAGCAGTTGGCCGCAGGAGATCCCGCGGCAGCAGCCGGACTACGACGCGGTGACCTGCTCTCACGTACGGGCGCCGACGTGGATGCACTGGGCGACGTCGTCGTCAAAGCACTGATCCCGATTGCGGTCTCGATTGTCCTCGCGTTTGCTGCGGTGGGAATCCTGTTGTTCATCTCGGTTCCGGCCGCGCTCATCCTGGCTGTTGCGCTGGCGGTGTCCGGGATCGCGGCACCCTGGCTTTCGGCTCGTGCTGCTCGTCTCGCCGAGGCCGACAGTTCTGCTGCCGCAGCGCGATTCAGTGAGTCCGCGGTGACCGCCCTCGACCATTCCGCCGAGCTCCGGGTATCGGGTCGCTTGGATCAGGCGGTGAGCGAGGCTGTGTCCGCCGAGAACGAGGTGGTCGATGCAACCGATCGCGCGGCGGTACCGAGTGCCTTTGCCGCCGCGGCGACGCCCCTGGCAATCGGCGTGAGCGTCCTCGGTGCCCTGTTGATCGGAATTACGCTGTACGGAACCACCGACATGTCACCGATGTCCATGGGAATCCTTGTACTGCTTCCGCTGTCGGCTTTCGAGGGAACCGCGATACTGCCCAGCGCGGCAGTTGCGTTGACCAAGGCGCGGCTGGCGTCGGCACGCATCATGGCGGTACTCGATCGAGCCGACGCCGAACACGTTGAAGGAAATCGTGCGTGGCCGGAGGACGGGGTCCTGAGTGTGCACGCGTTGCGGGCGGGTTGGCCCGGGGGAAAGGTGACCGAACCGCTGTCGGTGGATCTTCCTCGCGGTGCTCGTGTTGCCGTCGTCGGCGAGAGCGGATCCGGAAAGACCACCGCGCTGATGACGATGGCGGGACTGCTGCCGCCTATCGCGGGAACAGTGCGCGTTGGCGGAGTGGATGTTTCGGAAGTCGATCCGGCCGAACTGCGCAGGCACGTCGGGTACTTCGCCGAAGACGCACACCTCTTCGAGACGTCGGTCCTCGAGAACCTGCGCGTCGCGCGGGGTGACCTCACCGCCGAGGACGCGGAGAAGGCACTTGCCGCAGTCGGTCTCGGCGACTGGCTGTCGGAACTGCCGGACGGGCTCGACACCTACCTGGTCGGCGGCATGCGAGCGGTTTCGGGCGGTGAGCGTCGTCGGTTGCTGTTGGCGCGCGCGATCGTCTCGCCTGCGGAGGTGCTGCTGCTCGACGAGCCGACCGAGCACATGGACGCGGAGGCCGGCGATCAGTTGCTCCGCGAGTTGCTCAGTCGCGACGCAACGCTGGTCGATTCTTCGCGAACCGTTGTTGTCGTCACCCACCAACTTCCGGACGGCGCAGCAGCTGACCAGGTGATATGCGTCGGAAAAGTTTCTGTGGAAAATACGTTGCCGTCATCGTGAAGTGGGCGTACTTTCTCCTGTACACAAGGAAGGAGGTGGTCTGAAATTGAAGTACAGACGGACGCGTGAGGTGGCTGCCAGCTAGCCGCAATCGCTGATGGAATTCACTTACCGCGTGAGCGGCCGGCGAATCCCAGGCAGCCACCCGACCCCCGAGCCCCCGATCAGTCCGACCGGGATCCGCGCGAAAGCGTGGGTGTGGCTCGGGGGTCGCTTCGTGCCGTGCGCCTTTATCAACCCCCGGCGGTTAATAAAGGCGCACAGCGTGGACAAGGATTAGGCCCCCACCATCCACCGCGCTCGAGGATCGCTCTGACCTCGGCTGCAGTTCGGCACGAGGCCCCCTCCACCTCCTCCCAACCGAAGACCAGTGTGGCGTTGCCTGACAGTTCGGATGCGTTTCCTCGCCGACGATCCCGCAGCGCAGTCGCCCGAGAAGAGTGGAAGGCAAATCCGTCGAGTCGAACGATCAGTGCGACACCGCAATTGCGGTAGTCGACGTCCTCGTAGAAAGTTCTCCCATCGACGAGGACCGGCGATTGCCGTCGTGCTTCCGGCAAACCGTGTGCTCGCTCGACCTCGATTGCGTAGCGATGCTCGAGTACCGACTGGACACCGCGATCCAACAGGTCCAATGTCGAGGACAGCGCTTTGACATATCGCCTCGGCCGTCGGCATTCCATTCGGGTGCGCAATTCCATCCGTGACACTTTGCACGCCGTGGCCGAGCGAACCAGAGAACGAGCGGCGTCGCGAGCCGACGGCTCTGCAACCGCCAGGTCAATTGCGGTGTCGGCCAGCGAAGTACGAGCAGGCTGAGTGGCAACGCCGATGTGGGCCTGAGCGCGTGAACGATGAACGATCACTCCGGGATGGGCAGTGGACCACCCCAACGGAACGGGGCACGCCGGGGAGCGTTCGGGTCTGACCGTCGGACTCTGACAGCGCGAGGATCTGCCGTATCGGACCGTGATGTGGACCGGCAGTTCGGACTCGATGTGCGTGAGTCCCCACTCTTCAGCTGCCGTCCGGTGACTCAGGTAGGTCTCTCCGCCGCCGAACAGAAGGGCGGCCTCGAGAATCATTGCTCGGTTGGGCGGGCCGTTGGTGCTGGATTGAACGCCGTGGAGGACGGAAGTCCATTGACCCGATTCGACCAGATGTTGGATGCGCCGCGGTGAATAGCCGAAAGGGCGTAGTTGTTTATTGGTCGCGAGTCCGTGTTGGAAGTCGAAGAGTCTTCGGAGATCAGGATCGATGTAGTCGCAGCTCATGCGAATACCGTCAGATCGCGGACCGACAAGAATCGGTCGAAGATGCCGCTCCGAAGCCCGCCTGTGGAATTTGTCGGTGCCTGTGGATAAATCTGCTGTGCGCCTTTATTAACCGCCGGGGGTTAATAAAGGCGCACAGCAGAGCTAGCCGATGTAGCGGGTGAGGCGGGCCGAGAGACGCGGTTCCAGGCCACCGTCAGACATGATCCGCTCTTCGACGTACGCGAGGTCGCCGCCTTCGACGATGCCGTAAAGACGCTTCGCGCCGCCGTACAGTGCACCGGACTGGCTGCGGATCACCACGTCGGTGGCAAGTTCCCACGACGCTTGGGTGAGTGCGCGCCCGTAGTACATTTCGACGACACCGGAGCTGTGGCTGAGCAGGAGTTCGACCACTTCCTGGTTGACGCTGCCCGGGATGCCGTCGCCGCCCATGCGCCAGTAGCCGCTCTCGCGCAGATCGGGGCTCACGTACTTGCCCTCGGCGTCGAGGCGCCAAGATCTGGACTCCCAATTGAGGTAGGGGCCGCCGTCGTGCGAGATGACGATCTGCTGACCGAAGGCGTAGTCGCCGTTCTCGTCGTGTCCTTCACCTTCGCCGCGCCAGACACCGACGAGGGGGAGAAGCGCGAGGAGTTCGGGATTGATGTCCGGGCCGAGGCGCAGGTTTGCGGTGTCCTCCGGCAACGGAAGGTCCGGCAGGGTCGGAATGTTGAGCGACGCCGTCGACTTGGAGCGCTCGACGGCGATGGCGACAGCTTCGTCCCCGCTGCCGCGCCTTACGGCACCTGCAGCGGCGGAATCGTCAGCGGTCGCGTCGGACCCTGAATCCGGAGCCTGACTCACGACTCGTCGGTGACCAAGCGGTACACGACGTACACGGAGAACCAAGCGATCATGACGGATGCGAGTGCGAGGAGTACCTCGAAGAAAATGACCACGGGTACATCTTAGACCGCGGCGACCGACCGGAAAAATCGGGAGCCGGAATGCAGAAGGCCCCGCACCGGAGGGGTGCGGGGCCGCCTGACAAAGCAGGAATTACTTGCTGACGGTCACGTCCACGTTGTGCACGCCCGAGCCCTCGGGAGCGACGGTGGAGGTGCCGTTGCCCGAGCTGGACAGTGCACGCACGGTCCACTCGCCCGGAGCGGCGAAGAAGCGGAAATCGCCGGTTCCCGATGCCACGACCTCGGCCGTGAACTCTCCGGAGCCGTCGAGCAGACGCACGAATGCGCCGCCGATGGGCTGGCCGTCAGCTGCGAGAACGCGGCCGGTGATGACCGTTTCCTTCTCGACGTCGACGCCGGCAGGCAGGGTCTGGCCCTGAGTAGGTGCTCCACACATGATCAGGCTCCCAATTCGATCGGTGCGCCGACGAGTGAGCCGTATTCGACCCAGCTGCCGTCGTAGTTCTTGACGTTGTTCTTGCCGAGGATCTCCTGCAGGACGAACCAGGTGTGGCTCGAACGCTCGCCGATGCGGCAGTAGGCGATCGTTTCCTTGGTGTCGTCGAAGCCCTTTTCCGCGTACAGCTTGGCGAGGTCGTCGTCCGACTTGAAGGTGCCGTCCTCGTTGGCGGTGGTGCTCCACGGGATGTTGATGGCTCCGGGGACGTGGCCACGCTGCTGCGCCTGCTCCTGCGGAAGGTGGGCGGGAGCGAGGATCTTGCCCGAGAACTCGTCAGGGCTACGAACGTCGACGAGGTTCTTGCTGCCGATGGCGTCGATGACCTCGTCGCGGAATGCGCGGATCGAGAAGTCAGGGGTCTCGGCCTTGTACTGCGTGGCTTCGCGGTTGACTGCGTCCTTGGAGAGCGGGCGTCCGTCGAGTTCCCACTTCTTGCGGCCGCCGTCGATCAGCTTGATGTCCTGGTGGCCGTACAGCTTGAAGTACCAGTAAGCGTAAGCGGCGAACCAGTTGTTGTTGCCACCGTAGAGAACGACGGTGTCGTCGTTCGCAATGCCTTTGGCGGAGAGCAGATCCGAGAACTGCTCCTGGTTCAGGAAGTCGCGTCGGACGCCGTCCTGGAGGTCCTTGCGCCAGTCGAGCTTGACTGCACCCTCGATGTGGCCGCCGTCGTATGCGCTGGTGTCCTCGTCCACCTCGACAAAAACGGTCTTGGGGGTGTTGAGGTTCTGCTCAGCCCAGTCAGCGGAGACTAGGACGTCGGAGCGAGCCATGGTGTTCCTTTCGATGTGGTCTTGCATCGGTCGTTATCTAGCAGGGGTTCAGCAGGGTTGTGGGGCAAGCGTTTTCACGCGGTGGTAGCGCGGCCGGTATTTCGCAGCCTTGCGACGAGTGGATAGATCTGGCAGCCGAGGCAGATGCCGAACGCGGCGTTGAGCAGGGCCGCGAACAAGGCGAAGCCGGTGGCAACGGTGCCGACGATCGTCGACCCGGCCAGGAAACCGACCGTGCCGGCGAGTGCGAAGACGAAGCCGACGAACTGCGCGAAGCGCAGCGGCGCCACGGGTTCGCGTTCGCTGACCGGCGAGAGTCGCGGGGCGACGAGCTTGCCGAAGATCTGGCCGTACGGGCTGCGCTTGGGGCCGAGTACCGCTCCGACCGCGAAGACTATGGCCTGCAGTGCGAGAACGACGGTGGCGGCGGGCAGTGAGAAGGTCGAGAGGATGAGCGTGAGTACGAGAACGCCGGTGGTGACCCACGCGGCGAATCGAGGTCCGCGGACGTCGACCTGCTCGAGCTGGGGTGTGGTTGTGGACATCGGGAGTGCTCCTGCGCTGGATTGCATGATGCTGTGCCTGGGCCGAGAAAACGGGACGTCAAAGTCCCACTCGGTGGATTGATCACGTGAGCGAAAGCTCGAAGGTCAGAGAGATCTGACGGATGTGGTGATCAGCAACAGGTACAGCAACAGCCCCCGAGGCGGCACAGGTCTACTGCGCGGCGTCGGGTGAGCATCAGCTCGTGGCGGGTTTGCACGTCGGCGAGTTTACCCCGAATTCTCGGATTTTGGCTCGTGGGGTCCGGATAGTGGTACGAGTGCAGCTTTCAGATCGGCTGCGGATGGCACTCCGGACACCCGGAACTGTTCCTCCAGGCCACCGTCGAGGATGAAGGTGGTGGGCAGCGAGAGGACACTCATCTCGCGTGCCAGAGCCGGTTCCTTGTCGATGTCGAGCTCGATCTCCACCGGCGGACGGGGAGCGTCGGCCATCGAGATCACGACCTGACCGACGACGCGGCGTACTGCCGCGCACGGTCCGCACCAGTCGGCAGAGAAATGCAGTACGACGGGTCCGCCGTTCGGCGAAGAGACTCCAGCGGCGCGGAGCAGTTCGAGGCGACTGTCCGCCGCGCCGGTCGCGGCCGGCGTGGTGACTCGGACCTTTCCGTTGCGCGACTTGAGAAAGAGCCCGACCGCGACGACGGCGACCAGCGCGACCAGCAGAATTGTGATCCCGGTCATCGGTTCTGCAGCTCTGCGAGATCGATCGTCGTGTTTTCGGCGCTGCCTTCGATCACGATTCTTCCGCCTTCCGCGTAGACCAGGCTCGGCTGAATTCCGTAGGGGAGTGCCTGCGGATCGATCGTGTAGCTGAACAGTCCGAGGACGACGGGTTCGAGTGCTGCGGGGATCGAGAAATCGGCTTTGCCCTCCGGACCGAAGTACAGATTGCTGGCGACGATCTTGACCTGCCCACCTTCCAAAACCAGGTTGGCCTGCACGCTCACTGCAGTCTCGACCGGGCCGACGGCAACCGTTCCCGTCAGCACGACGGCGCCCGCGGTGCTCGCTCCGGTTCCGCCGCTGCCCCCGGTGCCATCCGACTTGTTGGCCGGCGGCGAAGATACCTGCAGGTCAGGGATATTGAGCAGCTTTCCGAGGTCGGTGGCGTTGATTCCCATCCGGCCGTCGAGTTTGTCGACGGGGAGTTGGGTGACATTGCCGTTCACGATGTCGGAGAAGGGAACGGTGACCCCGCGCAGATCGGCCTCGACGGTCACTTCGCCCACCACGTCGCTCTGGACGCCGGTAGCTCTGACGTAGACGTCCTTGTATTTCCCGCCGAGTGCCTGGGTGAGGAAGGGGAACCCGTTGAAGGTGACCTCCGGATCCGACTCGAGTGATGCGCCGGTTCGGAGCTCGCGGGAAACCCGGTACTCGGCGTACGCGGCCGCGCCGAAATCGGCCACCAGTCCGAGGCCGAGGAGAAAGACGATGCCGATGATCAGTTTGCGCACCGCACCATTGTGACGGACTCCGGTCGGGGTTCGATGCGACGGCCCCGGTACCAGGCACGCTAATGTAGGGACCGACCAAAAGCGTCGAACTACTCGAGCGTTGCCCTCACGGGTTGCGCGGGCTACTAGATAGGAGGCCGTGTGGAACTGCTCCTCCTCACCTCCGACCCCAACCCGGAAGCTGTACTACCGGCGTTGGCGTTGCTGGCGCACTCGGTTCGGCCTGCCCCCACAGAGGTTTCCTCGCTACTCGAGGCAAGTTCCGCGGACGTGGCATTGGTGGATGCGCGCACCGATCTGGCTGCCGCACGCGGGTTGTGTCGATTGCTCGGAAGCACAGGATCCGCAGTACCTGTGGTCGCCGTCCTCACCGAAGGCGGACTCGTTGCCGTCAACGCCGACTGGGGGTTGGACGACATCCTGCTTCCCGGTACCGGTCCGGCTGAGGTGGACGCCCGATTGCGGTTGTTGGTCGCCCGCAGCGGCGGTGTGGCCAGTCCGGAAGCGTCGGGAAAGATCACGCTGGGCGAACTGGTTATCGACGAGGGGACGTACACGGCACGACTGCGTGGACGGCCCCTTGATTTGACTTACAAGGAATTCGAGCTGCTCAAGTACCTCGCGCAGCACGCCGGACGGGTATTCACCCGGGCGCAGCTGCTGCAGGAAGTGTGGGGCTACGACTTCTTCGGCGGCACCAGGACGGTCGACGTCCACGTGCGTCGTCTGCGGGCGAAACTCGGCACCGAATACGAGTCCTTGATCGGTACAGTCCGAAATGTCGGATATAAGGCAGTGCGTCCGACCAGGGCCAAGGGTGGCGCAGCTGCTCCCGTTCAGTTCGAGGACGACGAGGACGTCGACTACGACGCGGCCGACGGATCGGTGGTCTGACGTGGGTTGGACAGATTCACTGCCGGCTGGATTCGCCGAGCAGGTTTCCGCGCTTCTCGATCGCGCAACCGAGTTCGACGGCAAGGCGCCCGTGTCGGAACAGGGGCGCCATGCCGTTGCCGGGCGCGGCGGCGCGCGACACTTCCTCGAACTCGACGGCGATGCAGTCGTCGGTTATGCGCAGCTGCAAGCCGGTTCGGACGAGCATCCCGACATGGCGGAGTTGGTGGTCGACCCGCAGGCGCGGCGCCGCGGCATCGGAACCAGGCTTGCCGCAGCGGTATTCGACGAGGGCCGGCCGGGCACGCGTGTCTGGGCGCACGGAAACGTCGACGCCGCAGTCGAATTCGCCAAGAGCCTCGATCTGGTCAGCGTTCGTGAACTCCTGCAGCTGCGTCGACCACTCGATGCTCCGCAGCTTCCGGAAATCGTTGTGCCCGAAGGTGTGACGATTCGGACGTATCGTGGACCCGAAGACGATTCCGAGATCCTTCGCGTCAACAATGCGGCCTTCTCCTGGCATCCCGAGCAGGGTGGCTGGACCCAGGCGGAGATCGACGAGAGAACGGCCGAAGGTTGGTTCGACCCTGCTGGTCTGTTCATGGCGTTCGCGGACACCGATCCCGATACTCTTCTCGGCTTTCACTGGACCAAGGTGCACGCACCCGAAGGTGACGATCCGGAGCTGGGGGAGGTGTACGTCGTGGGGATCGATCCCGCGGCGCAGGGACGAGGTCTCGGCCGAGTGCTGACTCTCGCGGGCATGCATTACCTGCGTGATCGCGGCCTCGGAACCGTCCTTCTGTACGTCGAAGGCGACAACACGGCCGCCCTCCACACGTACGAACGACTCGGCTTCGATCGGTTCCACGTGGACATGGCTTACGCCCGCGCGCTCTGACGTCACAGTCGGACACGCAGAAATGTCCAGTCTGTTCATTCTGCGTTAACCATGTGTGGTCCAGCCGGACACCGCGCCCGCCTACTTTTCTCTGTGGGCAGCGCCGTGTTGCCTGATGCAGATTTCAATCATTCTGCGTCTCATGTCGCCGCCCGATCGTGGGCGTGGCGGTAGCGATTTCCGGAGGATCTTGGTGAATCTCAAGCGCAGTGGTGCCCTGCTTGGTGTAGTGGCCGTGGGCGCCATGACCTTGGCCGCATGTGGCAGCGACAACAACTCGTCGTCGACGGGTGTGGACGCGTCCGCATCGAACGCAACGTGCGAAGGCAAGAGCAACCTCTCTGCCGCTGGTTCCTCGGCACAGAAGAACGCCATGGACCAGTTCGTCGCCACTTACATCTCCGTGTGCCAGGAAAAGGGCAAGACGGTCAACGTCGCGTACAACCCCAGCGGTTCGGGCGACGGTCGTACACAGTTCATCGCCGGCCAGATCGACTTCGCCGGCTCCGACTCGGCCATCAAGGACGAGCAGGCCGACAAGGCCAAGGAGCGTTGCGTCGGCGGCGAAGCCTGGAACCTTCCCCTCGTCTTCGGCCCGATCGCAGTTGCATACAACCTCGACGGCGTCGACAAGCTCGTTCTCAATGCAGAGGTTCTCGCGAAGATCTTCAACGGCGGCATCACCAAGTGGAACGATCCGGCAATCGCCGCGCTCAACTCCGGTGCATCGCTTCCCGACGAGAAGATCACCACCGTGATCCGCTCCGATTCCTCGGGTACCACCGACAACTTCCAGAAGTACCTCGACGCGGCATCGAACGGTGCTTGGACGTCGGGCGCAGGGTCCGACTTCACCGGTGGCGTCGGTGAGGGCGCCAAGGGTTCGGCGGGCGTTGCACAGGCAGTTGCCACGGCACCGGGTTCGATCACCTACGTCGAGAAGTCGTTCGCCGATCAGAACAAGCTCTCGGTTGCCGAAATCAACACCGGCTCCGAGGCAGTCGCACTGACCAACGACACGGCCGCGAAGTCGATCGCAGGCGCGAAGTTCAAGTCCGACGCAACCGGCGACCTGACGCTCGACCTCGCGTCGATCTTCAAGACCAACGAAGCCGGCGCCTACCCGCTGGTTCTCGCCACGTACTCGATCGTCTGCTCCAAGGGCTACGACGCGGACACCTCCGCAGCAGTGAAGTCGTTCCTGACGAGCGCGGCCAACGAGGGTCAGGCCAACCTGGCCGAGCAGGGTTACGTCCCGCTGCCGTCCAACGTCCAGGATCGCCTCAACGCGTCCATCACGGCAATCAGCTGACCTAGAGACTCGTGCGGACAAGCTCATGGATCTACATTCAGACGTGAAGGAAGTGAGCGCGCATGAGTGACGCGCCCATCACCTCGACATCTCGTTCTCCCGGCCCCGCAACCAGCGGGGCCGGGGTGGGCGGTCCGAACGGCACCACGGAGGACACGATTACTTCCACCAAGGCTCCAGAAACCGAGCATCCTCCGAAGGGTGACGGTCCGGGTAGCGGCAACAGCAAGACGGTGACCCGTCCGGGTGACCGCATCTTCAGCTCGCTCGCCTCCGGTTCGGCAATCTTCATCACGGTTGTCATCGCGGCGATCGGCGCGTTCCTGATCTGGCGTGCTGTTCCTGCTTTGAGCCGGAACCAGGTCAACTTCCTGACCAGCCGTGAATGGGTCACGCAGAACATCAACGCGATGGCGTTCGGTGTCCTCGATCTTTTCCAGGTCACGGTGTTGGTCTCGCTGTTCGCACTGGTGCTCGCGATGCCGATCGCACTGGGCATTGCGATCTTCCTGACTTCGTACTCACCCAAGTGGCTCACGCGGCCACTGTCGTACACGATCGACCTTCTGGCAGCTGTGCCGTCCATCGTCTACGGCCTGTGGGGACTTCTCGTCTTCGCTCCGGCGATCACCCCGGTCGCGGTGTGGCTCAACGACACTCTCGGCTGGTTCCCGCTCTTCGCCGACGGCAGCGGATCGATCACCGGCGGCGGCACCATCTTCACCGCAGGCATCGTCCTCGCCGTGATGATCCTTCCGGTCATCACCGCAGTGACCCGCGAGGTGTTCATCCAGACCCCGCGATCACAGATCGAAGCCGCACTCGCCCTCGGCGCCACGCGCTGGGAAGTTGTGCGCACCACGGTCATCCCGTTCGGTAAGTCCGGCTACATCAGCGGCTCGATGCTCGGTCTCGGACGCGCACTCGGTGAGACGATGGCGCTCTACCTGATCCTGCGCACCACCTCTCAGGCCTTCGGCTGGTCGCTGTTCGACGGCGGCTCGACCATCGCCTCCAAGATCGCCCTCGGCTACGCGGAGTTCAACAACGACATCCAGGCAGGCGCGTACATCGCGGCCGGACTGGTGCTGTTCGTACTGACCTTCGTCGTCAACGCGGCTGCCCGCGCAGTGATCGCCGGAAAGAAGGACTGACCCATGACCTCCACTCTGGACCGGCCGGTCAAGGCCCCCACTTTCCAAGGCGTCGGCGCTCGTCGTCGTGCCAAGGACGTCATCGCGACCATCCTGGTGAGCCTGGCAGTCGTCATCGCGCTCATCCCGTTGGTCTGGGTGCTCTTCACGGTCATCGCCAAGGGCCTGCCCGCTCTGACGTCGCCTACCTGGTTCACCAACTCGCTGAGCGGATTGACGGCGTCGGCCGACGGCGGCGGTATCTATCACGCATTGATCGGTACCCTGCTGCAAGGCATCGTGTGCGCGGTCTTCTCCATCCCGCTCGGTATCTTCGTCGCGATCTACCTGGTGGAGTACGCCGACCGGAAGTCGAAGCTGGGCAAGCTGACCACGTTCATGGTCGACATCCTCAGCGGTGTTCCGTCGATCGTGGCCGCGCTGTTCATCTACGCCCTGTGGATCGCGACCTTCGGCTTCCCCAAGTCCGCGTTTGCGGTGTCACTGGCTCTGGTCCTTCTGATGGTCCCGGTCGTCATCCGCTCCACCGAGGAAATGCTGCGCATCGTCCCCATGGATCTGCGAGAGGCGTCGTACGCGCTCGGTGTGCCGAAGTGGAAGACCATCTCGAAAATCGTTCTGCCGACGGCACTTCCCGGCATCATCACCGGCGTCATGCTGGCCCTGGCCCGCGTGCTCGGTGAGACCGCACCGCTGCTGATCCTCGTCGGCTACGCACCGTTCATCAACTTCGACCTGTTCAACGGCGAAATGGGCACACTGCCTTCCGTCATGGTCGCCGAGATGAACAACCCCACCGACGCCGGCACCAACCGCATCTGGGGCGCAGCACTGACCCTGATCCTGCTGATCGCGATCCTCAACATCGTCGCGAAGCTGATCGGTCACTTCTCACAGGTCAGAAGTAAGTGATGCGGCCTCGGAACATGTTCGTACTCAACAGCGTCAACAACTCAGTAGGGAGCCGGTAATGGCCAAGCGTCTGGATCTCAAGGACGTCAACATCTACTACGGCAAGTTCCACGCCGTCGCCGATGTGGGCCTGTCCGTCCCGCCCCGGAGCGTCACCGCCTTCATCGGCCCGTCCGGTTGCGGCAAGTCCACCGTTCTCCGTTCACTCAACCGCATGCACGAAGTGATTCCCGGTGCGCGCGTCGAGGGTTCGGTGCTGCTCGACGGCGAGGACATCTACGGCTCGAACGTCGATCCGGTCGGTGTTCGCAAGACCATCGGCATGGTGTTCCAGCGACCCAACCCCTTCCCGACCATGTCCATCAAGGACAACGTCGTCGCGGGCTTGAAGTTGCAGGGCGAGCGCAGCAAGAAGAAGCTCGACGAGGTGGCCGAGCGTTCGCTGCGCGGTGCCAACCTGTGGAACGAGGTCAAGGATCGCCTCGACAAGCCCGGTGGCGGCCTCTCAGGCGGTCAGCAGCAGCGTCTGTGCATCGCGCGTGCCATCGCGGTCTCGCCCGACGTCCTGCTCATGGACGAGCCGTGCTCCGCGCTCGACCCGATCTCGACTCTCGCGATCGAAGACCTGATCACCGAGCTGAAGAAGGACTTCACGATCGTCATCGTCACGCACAACATGCAGCAGGCTGCGCGTGTGAGTGACCAGACGGCATTCTTCAACCTCGAGGCAACCGGCAAGCCCGGTCAGCTCGTCGAGATCGACGACACCGAGAAGATCTTCTCGAACCCGACGCAGAAGGCCACCGAGGACTACATCTCCGGCCGCTTCGGATAGGTCCCGGGATCAACCCTGCACGATCATGTTTCACCCCCGTTTCCAACAGGAGACGGGGGTGAAACTTTTTGGTTGTGGTGATAGTTCCCACTCCGGTGCGCAGAGCTGAGCGTCGTTGGGCGCCCGAATAATTCGATGAGCAGCGCAAGTGCGCCGAGTGGGCGCTGAAGTAGCCGACGACGTGAATCTCGTGGATACTGACGACGCTTCGGACAATGCTAATCTCGGCCCGACAGCACGCTGTCGATCGATGTCGTTTCACAACCGGAAGGGCTTGTCAGTGCACCTCACCCCTTCAGATACCGAAAAGCTGCTCCTGAGCGTCGCGGGCATGGTCGCCCGTGACCGCCGCGAGCGCGGGGTACTGCTGAACTACCCCGAAGCGATGGCACTGATCTCGTGCTGGATTCTCGAGCGCGCGCGTGACGGAATGACGGTTGCGGAACTGATGAACGCCGGTCGGCAAGTGCTCACCCGCGACGACGTGATGGAAGGGGTACCCGAGATGATTGCAAACGTCCAGGTGGAGGCCACTTTCCCGGACGGTCGCAAACTGGTCACCGTGACGGAGCCCATTCGATGATTCCCGGCGAAGTACGTGTGTCCACAGAACCGCTCGAGTTCGGCACGGACGCGGAGAAGATCACGATGGTCGTCGTCAACGACGGCGATCGCCCCATTCAGATCGGTTCACATCTCCACCTTCCCGCGGCCAACCCGGCGTTGACCTTCGATCGCGAAGCGGCAGACGGCTTCCGGCTCGACATCCCCTCGGGAACGTCGGTTCGGTTCGAACCCGGGGTCAGCAGAACGGTGACACTGATCGCGCTCGGCGGACTCAAAAGGGTTCCGGGCCTGCAGATCGTGCCGGACGAAGACCTACCGACACATGCGCGCGAGCCCAAGACCGTCATGCCCTTCGGCACGCCCGGCGTCGAGGTCGAAGAACCTTTGCGAGCGTCCTCGGTGAACGTGCGTGTGAGTGATGATCCAGTCGAGGCGGATTCACCGGACGACGCCGCGACGACAGTTGAGAGGACAGCCGAATGAGCAGGATCGATCGACGCGGCTACGCCTCCCTGTACGGCCCGACCGCAGGCGACCAGATCCGTTTGGCCGACACCGATCTGTGGATCGAGATCGAGCACGACTACACCGCGACCGGCGACGAGATGGTCTTCGGCGGCGGTAAGAGCATCCGCGAGTCGATGGGCCAGGGCCTGACCACTCGCGACCAGGGTGCTCTCGACGTCGTCATCACCAACACGGTGATTCTCGATCACTGGGGAATCGTCCGGGCAGACGTCGGAATTCGCGACGGACGCATCGTTGCGATCGGCAAGTCCGGTAACCCCGACATCATGGATGGCGTGCACCCCAAGTTGCTCATCGGGCCGAGCACCGACGTGATCGCCGGTGAGGGAAAGATCCTCACCGCGGGTGCGATCGACACTCACGTGCACTTCCTCAGTGAAGTCGAGATGATGGAAGCACTCGCCACTGGTACGACGACCGTGGCGGGCGGCGGAACGGGCCCCACCGAAGGAAGCAAGGCAACCACTGTCACACCCGGCGCCTGGTCCTTGACGATGATGCACCGCGCCCTCGACCACATCCCGCTCAACGTTCTTCTCCTCGGCAAGGGCAGCACCGTCAGTCATGAGGCCATGCGTCAGGAAGCTCTCGCCGGCGCAGGCGGATTCAAGGTTCACGAGGACTGGGGTTCCACTCCGGCCGCGATCGACGCCGCTCTGCGCGCAGCCGACGAGTTCGGCCTTCAGGTAGCGCTGCACGCCGACAGCCTCAACGAAACCGGTTACGTACAGCACACTTTGGATGCGATCGCCGGACGCGGGATCCACGTGTTCCATGCGGAAGGCGCCGGCGGCGGGCACGCACCGGACATCATCGTGACGGCAGGTGAGCCGAACGTTCTTCCGGCATCGACCAATCCGACGTTGCCGCATACCGTCAACACGGTTGCCGAGCACCTCGACATGCTCATCGTGTGTCATGCGCTCAATCCCCGGGTTCCGGAGGATCTTGCCTTTGCCGAGTCCCGGATCCGTCCGACAACGATTGCAGCAGAAGACTTTCTGCACGACATCGGAGCCATCTCGATCACCTCGTCCGACGCCCAGGCGATGGGCCGTATCGGTGAGGTGACCCTGCGGACATGGCAGGTGGCTCACGTCATGAAGGCCCAGTACGGCAAGCTGGGCACCAGCATGCCGGCCGACAACGAGCGTGCGCGGCGTTACGTCGCCAAGTACACGATCTGCCCCGCGGTGGCGCACGGTATCGATCACGAGATCGGCTCGGTCGAGGCAGGGAAGATGGCGGACCTGGTGCTGTGGGATCCCGCGTTCTTCGGAGTCCGTCCTTCTGCCGTGATCAAGGGCGGGGCGATAGTTGCTGCGCCGCTTGGTGATCCGAATGCTGCTATCCCGACCCCGCAGCCGGTGTTCGTTCGCCCGGCCATCGCGGCGACTCCGGGATCGGCCCCGCACCTGTCCACGACGTTCGTCTCTCCGATGGCCATCGAGGACGGTCTGGCCGATCGTCTCGGTCTCACCCGCACCCTTACCGGTGTTCGTCCGACGAGACACCTCACCAAGGCGGACATGCCGAACAACACGGCGCTGCCGTCCATCGACGTCGATCCGGAGACGTTTGCCATCAAGGTCAACGGCGACCTGATCGCGCCCAACCCCGTTGACGTGGTGCCGATGGCTCAGCGCTACATGCTGTTCTGAAACCATGTCGATCGAGACGGCATCTGCCGAGATAGCATCGATGCTCTTGGCAGACGGGCGTCTGCCTACCGGCGGTCACGCGCACTCGTCGGGGTTGGAACCGGCACTGGCGGGCGGACTCCTGCAGAGTCAGGTCCCTGACTTCATTCGCGGTCGACTCGAAACAGTCGGACTTGTCGAGGCCGCTTCAACGGTGGTCACGCGCCGCTGGGCCGTAAGTGAGGGTAGTGCAGGCGAACTCGAGGACATCTCGAGGGAACTGCTCGCTCGGACTCCCAGCGCACCGCTGCGTGAGGCGTCGATTCAGCTCGGCCGTGGGCTGGCGAGACTGGCGTCGCGATTGTGGCCGCAGCACCCCGCGGTGCAGATGCTCATGGCGCTGCCTGGGCATCCGATGCGTCCGCTCGCGTTGGGCGTCTTCACGGCGGTCTCCGGGATGGACGACCTACAGGCAGCCAGATCTTGTTTGTACGACGACGCCCAAACGGTGGCGTCGGCGGCATTGAAGCTACTGCCGGTGGATCCGGCAGAACCGGTCGAATGGTTGCTCCGAGCAGCCCCGACCATCGAAACCGTCGCCGCGGCTGCCGTAGCCGTCGAGGGCGTCGCAGATATACCCGCAACAACAGGGCCGTTGGTCGAACAATGGTCACTCGAACACCACGCTCGATCCAGGAGGATTTTCCGTGCTTGACAACCTGAACAACACCACCACTGCTGCAAGAGGTTTGAGGCTCGGCGTTGCCGGCCCCGTCGGCACCGGCAAAAGCACCCTCATCGCCACCATCTGCCGCGAACTCGCGGCGGAGTACGAGATCGCGGTGGTCACCAACGACATCTACACCGACGAGGACGCGCGACTGTTGCGCGCGGCCAACGTTCTGCCGATCGAGCGCATCGTCGCAGTCGAGACCGGAGCGTGCCCGCACACGGCTATTCGTGACGACGTCACGCCGAACCTCATTGCGGTCGAAGACCTCGAGCGTCAGTTCCATCCCCTCGACATGGTGATCGTGGAAAGCGGCGGTGACAACCTGACCGCCACGTTCAGCCCGGCACTGGTCGACGCCCAGATCTTCTGCATCGACGTCGCGGGCGGCGGAGACGTCGCACGTAAGGGTGGTCCCGGCATCGAGCGGGCAGATCTGTTGGTGGTCAACAAGATCGACCTGGCCCCGTACGTCGACGTCGACGCGGCCCAGATGGTGGCCGATGCCACGGCCGCGCGAGACGGACTTCCCGTTCTCGCGCTCAGCCAGAAGGATCACGCGACGATCGACCAACTCAGTGCGTGGCTTCGCCAGGTCATCGCAGCTCACCGTGCGGGTAGTCACACCCCGCAGGATCCGGGGCCGATGGCGCCGCACTTCCATGCCGATGAAGAAGACCACGGACACGGTCACGGGCACAGCCACTCTCACGCTCACTGATGCGCACCGGAGCTACGCGGGTCGTCGTCGAGAGAGTGGGTGACACCGCTGTTGCGCGAGAGCTGATCTCGGGCGACTTCCTGGCCCCGCGGTTCGTCGACGCTCGCGGGCTCACCGTGCGAATTGCCTTGGTAGGGCATAGTGCAACGCTGCTGGCCGGCGACGACCTGCGTATCGAGTTCGTGGTCGCACCCGGTACGTGTCTCGAGGTGATCGAGCCGTCCGGGACCGTCGCGTACAACGCACGCGGTGGCCGGGCGTCGTGGTCGGCTTCGGCGAGCGTCGGTGCCGGTGCGGCGCTGATCTGGCGTGCGGCACCGTTTGTCGTCGCCGGCGGCGCGGATGTGACCAGGCGCGTGGATATTTCACTGGAATCCGATGCCGTTGCGCTGCTCGACGAGATGATCGTATTCGGCCGGACCGGCGAAACCGGCGGTGCGCTTCGCTCGGATCAGCGCATTACCGTCGACGGTGACGCGCTGCTCGTGGAAACTCTCGACCTGCGTAGCGTTCCTGGCCGTTCGCTGCCGGGAATTCTCGGTGGCCATCGCGTGCTCGGTACGACCATGCTGTTGGGGATGAAGACTACCGACGACGTCGAAGGGCACGTGACGCCGCTGGCGGGAGCAGGGATGCTGGCACGGGCCGTTGCCGATCACGCACATGAGGCGAGCGCAGCGTTGGATCCGATCTGGTCGCAGTGGCGTGGGCGAGTTTCGCAGGAGTACACCGACTGATTCGCCCTACCGTCACACTTCGGGAGGCTGCGTCGTCCAGTATGTGACCAGGCCGAAGAGAGCCGGGCGCACAGGTTTGACGGAGGCATCATGCGAATTGTTGTTCTGGGCGGAACCGGCCAGATGGGAAAGCTGGTCGTCGAGCAGGCAAAGGCAGGGGGCCACGACGTGGTCGCTGCCGCTCGATCGACGGGAGTCGACATCTCCACGGGTGCGGGGTTGGACGAAGCATTTGTCGGTGCCGACGTGGTCGTCGACGTGAGTGATCACGTCACCAACAGTGCCAAGAAGGCAATCGAGTTCTTCGAGACGGCAGCGAAGAACATCGCCGCGGCCGAAGCCAGGGCCGGCGTGAAGCACCACGTGTTGCTCTCGATCGTGAACTGCGACGATCCGCAATTGAAGTCCTTCGGTTACTACCAGGGGAAGGCTGCGCAGGAACGCGCGGTGGAAGCGTCGAGTATTCCCTTCACGATCCTGCGATCCACTCAGTGGTTCGAGTTCGGCGAGAAGACGATCGCGCTGTTCGGACTGGGGCCGATCGCTATGGTTCCTCGGATGCGGTCACAACCGGTGGCAGCGAAGACCGTTGCCGAGGCGCTCGTGACCTGCGCTCAGAACGGTCCGACCGGGAGGGCTCCGGACCTGGCCGGGCCCGAGCTCCTCGAGATCCCGGCCATGACGCGCGAGATCTTGAAATACCGTGGCCGACGTAAGTGGCTGATCCCGATCTCGATGCCGGGAGCGGGTAAGGCGATGAAGGGTGGGGCGCTGCTGCCCGGGCCGGGATCCACAACTGCAGGACCCACGTTGGAAACCTGGTTGCACGAGAACTGAATAGGAAAGGCGGCCGCGCAAGTGCGCGGCCGCCTTTTACTCACGTGGACGGTTGGGTTCAGAGATCCGGGTAGTTCAGAGATCCGGGTACGAGGTGAGGTTGTCGACCTTCTCGGTGGTTTCGGGCTCTTCGGGCAGCTTGCCGGTCACCAGGAAGATGACACGTCGGCCGACCTCGACGGCGTGGTCGGCGAATCGCTCGTAGAAGCGGCCGAGCAGCGTGACGTCGACTGCGGCGGCAACGCCGTGCTTCCACTCACGGTCCATGAGGACGGTGAAGAGGTGGCGGTGGAGGTCGTCCATCGCTTCGTCTTCTTCGCGCAGACGGGCAGCGCGCTCGGGGTCGCGGGTCTCGAGGACGACCTTGGCGGCCGCACCGATGGAGACAGCGATGCGTCCCATCTCGGCGAAGTAGCCGTTGACCTCTTCAGGAAGCACGTGGTTGGGATGTCGGCGGCGCGCGATCTTGGCGACGTGCAGGGCGAGTGCGCCCATGCGGTCGATGTCGGCGACGATCTGGATTCCGCTGACCACCGAGCGCAGATCTCCGGCAACGGGAGCCTGCAAGGCGAGCAACGCAAACGCGCGCTCCTCGCAGATGGTGCTGAGTTCGGTGATCTTGTCGTGTTCGCCGATTACTTGTTCTGCCAGGGACAGGTCTGCCTGGAGCAGGGACTGGGTGGCGCGCTCCATAGCGGCACCTGCCAGTCCTGCCATCTCGCCGAGCGTGTCTGCAAGCTCGGTCATCTGTTCGTTGTAAGCCACGCGCATGAGGTCAGAGCCTACGTGCCGTGAAAGACCAAGTCACAAGCACCAGGTGAACGCAAGGTGAATGAACGCGTGTCAGTCGCAGGTGGTGTCGCCGGCGTTGACGCTGGCGATGTCGGCGGGCAGAGCCGTCGAGGTGCTGGTGTCGACCGACGTCGGATTTGCCGCCAGGATGGTTCCCGGGTCCGCGGGGGCGACGACGGTGCCGGCGAAATTGCTTCCGACGACGACCTCGATCATGTCTCCCATGCTCGGAGCGAGAACCAGAACCGCGCCGGGAATCGACGACGCGACCGTCACCGCTTCAGCCTCGTAACCTGCGGCGTAGCGCACGACGGTGGTCGACGCTTGAGCATTCGCCAGGCCGGTGGCTGCGCTGAAGTTACCGACTGTCGAGATCTGGAAACCGTAAGCCGCGAGGCTGTCGGCGATTGTCGCGGCCTGCCCGGCGATTCCCGACGCGTTGGAGACGTCGACCGAGATGTTGTAGGCGCTCATTGCCTCGACGGAAGTGGCGGCCGGCGGCGTGCTGGACGTAGGCGCGGTTGTCGTGGAACTGGTCGACGACGGTGTGGTGTCCTCGCGCTCTTCGCCCGGAAGCGGATCGTCGTCGATGATCGCCTGGAAGAGGGACTTGATCTCGTCCGTGCGAGGAATCTCGTTGCCCCAGTCGTTGGTGCCGTCCGTGGGGACCGTCAAGAACGTGACCGCGCCTGCGTCGACGTTCTGGAGCGAGCGACCGAGGGTGACCAGTGACTTGGTGTCGATGTTTTCGACGAACGTGTCGCTGGTGAAGGCGTTGATGAATCCGTTGAGCTTGCTCGGATTCAGGAGGACCTGGTTGGACAGGGCCGAGCGGAGCAGCGCCGACAGGAACTTCTGCTGACGGGTGATGCGCCCGTAGTCGCCGTTGCCCTCGGCTTCGACGTGGCGAGCACGCACGTAGTTGAGGGCGGTACGGCCGTCGAGCATCTGCGTGCCGCCGGAGGCGAGGACGGTTCCGAGGATGCCGTCTTCGATCGGTCCGGGGGAGCAGACGTTCACACCGCCGACGGTGTCGACCATGCGCTCGAAACCGGCGAAGTCCATTCCGACGAAGTGCCCGATTTTCAGGCCGGACATCTTCTGGATGACCTTGACCAGGCATTTGGGGCCACCGAGTGCGTACGTCGCATTGAGTTTGTCGCCGCTCGCTGCCGGGAAGGTTTCGCTGGTGTACTTGCCGGCGTCGTTGTCCCATCCCTGACAGATCGGACGTTCGACGTCGAGGTCACGCGGGAAGGAGACGGCGACGACGCGGCTTCGGTCGGCGGGAATGTTCACCAGCATGACCGTGTCGGCTCGGGCGCCTTCGGCGTCTTCGACGGTTCCGGCGCCGATCTCACCGCTCGCACCGGCGCGGGTATCGGTGCCGATGATCAGGTACGTCTCGTCGCCGAGTTGACCACCGGCGTCGATGATGTCGTCGGACTCGGTGTCGAGTGCCGCAATTTGATCGAATCCGCCTTCGACCGAGCGCAGATAGCCCCACACGACGCCGGTCAATGCGAGAGACATGACGGCCAGGAACGCTACTGCCGATCGGCCGATCACTTTTGCGCGATGGCGGCGGCGAATCTTGCTTTGCGCCAGACGAGTGGCGCCGGTGTCACCGACTACCCGCGGCACTGCGGAGGTGACGGGATGTTCTTCGGTGATCCAGTCCGCAGCGGCGGGCGGAACGGTCGGACGGGCGGGAATCGGCCGGGCGGGGGGCGGCGACGACGCTGCTGAAGATTGAGTCTTGGGTGGTACGGATTTGTTCGGCGCCGGCTTGGGCGGCGTAGCCGGGGCTGGTGGCGGCTTCTTGTCGCCTACCCGACGGACCAACTCGGCGACCGAAACAGAGTCGTCGGTCGGAGGCGAGTCCCGTCGCCCGGTACGTCCACTGCTGCGACGCTCCGGGGGACTGGGTGGTTGCGGTGTTGGTCGCTGGGGTGTGGCAGGGCGCTGGGGCGTTGCCGGTTGGTCCGGTCGGGCGTTGCGGAAGCGCTTGTCTGCGAGCGGACGTTCCCAGGGGGCGCGGCTCTCGGGCGGAGGTGGGCCCGAATCGTGATCATCACCCACCGATGCAACCTGTCCCGTCGTCGACTGTCAGTAACTCGTCATTCAGATGCCGGCGTCAACCGGTTGTCGACGAAGCTGGAGCCATATTACTGGTGAATCCTGAGTGCTTCACTCAGAAAGTGATGTGAGTAATCCGACGGCGTGTTTTCGCTAGCCACCAGAGTGCATCATGTCAGCTCCCACCGGCACAAGGTCGTCTTCGGGATCGTCGAGCCAACCTTCCGGGAGTGCTACCTGACCGGGTGAGCCTTGGCGTCCGCGCGGGCCTTCGGCGTCCTTGGGGAACGGGACGTCGTGGTCGAGCTGTCCGAGCAGATCGTCCAGTTCGGACAACGTGCTGACCAGAGCCATCGAGACCCGCAGATCCGATCCGACCGGGAACCCACGCATGTACCAGGAGACGTGCTTGCGAAGTTCGCGCAGACCCTTCATTTCACCGTGATGTGCGGCGAGCAGTTGGGCGTGACGGGCGATGATCTTGGTGACTTCGCCGAGCGTCGGCGGCGTGGCGATCTGTTGTCCGTTGAGAGCTGCGCTGAGTTCCGCGAACAGCCATGGCCGTCCGAGGCAGCCGCGTCCGACGACGACGCCGTCGCAGCCGGTCTCGTTCATCATGCGGGCAGCATCCGAGGCGTCGAAGATGTCGCCGTTGCCGAGGATCGGCACGTCGGTGACGTGTTCCTTGAGGCGCGTGATCTCGTTCCAGTCAGCAGTGCCGGAGTAGCGCTGCGACGCGGTACGTGCGTGAAGTGCGACGGCAGCGGCGCCTTCAGCTGCGGCGATCCGGCCTGCGTCGAGGTGCGTGTGATGTTCGGGGTCGATGCCGACGCGCATCTTGACGGTGACCGGAATGTCGGTGCCTTCGGTGGCGCGCACGGCTGCCGCGACGATCTGACCGAACAGTCGACGCTTGTACGGTAGCGCCGATCCGCCGCCCTTGCGGGTCACCTTGGGTACCGGGCAGCCGAAGTTCATGTCGATGTGATCGGCCATGTTCTCGTCGACGATCATCTTGGCCGCGGCGTAAGTCGTATCCGGGTCGACGGTGTACAGCTGCAGCGACCTGGGCGTTTCGGTCGGACCGAACGTGGTCATGTGCATCGTGGCGGGTTGGCGTTCGACGAGCGCGCGGGCGGTGACCATCTCGCAGACGTAGAGCCCGGACGTGCTGCCTGCACGTTCGAGTTCGAGTTCACGGCACAGCGTGCGGAAGGCGACGTTGGTGACGCCCGCCATGGGTGCGAGGACCACGGGGCTGTGCAGCTCGAGTGAACCGATACGAAGGGATGACATGTCTACCTCTGAACAAATACTTGTGACAATTGGAAGTGCCCGGTACCGAATCCGGTACCGGGCACAGAATAGCTGGTGAAACTAAGAAGCCTGCTGTTCGCGCTTGGCGGCTTCGCGTGCGAGCATGCGATCGCGCTGTTCCTCGAACTTCGTCGCGTTGGCGGCGAGTGTCTCGAGGAAGGCCGCCAACTCTTCGCGCGTGTTCTCGCCTTCGGCGCTGAAATCGTTGCGCTCGAAGATGTTCCACTTACGCAGGACAGGCCAGACGACCTCGTCGAGGTGCTGGCGAAGGTCGTAGATGCCGTGCTTGGCCATGAGGGCGCCGTTGCGGCGGAAGTTCGGCATGCCGGCACCGGGCATCTGGAAGTTCTGGACGATGTTCGCCACAGCCTTGAGCGCCTGATCGGGAGCAAGATCGAGCGCGGCGGCGCAGATGTTGCGGTAGAAAATCATGTGCAGGTTCTCGTCGGCGGCGATGCGCTGAAGCATCTTGTCGGCAATCGGCTCGTCGCAGGCCTTGCCGGTGTTGCGGTGGCTGACGCGCGTCGCGAGTTCCTGGAAGGTCACGTAGGCGACCGAGTGCAGCAGGCCGGCGTCGCCCTCGTCGATGGGTGCGCTGTAACCGTTTGTCATGTGTTCCATGCGGAAGCGCTCGAGCTCGACGGGGTCGACTGCGCGCGTGACGACGAGGTAGTCACGCATCACGATGCCGTGGCGGTTCTCCTCGGCGGTCCACCGGCCGACCCACGTTCCCCAGGCACCGTCCTGCGAAAAGTTCTCGGCGATCTCACGGTGGTACGACGGCAGGTTGTCCTCGGTGAGCAGGTTGGTGATCATCGCGGCGCGAGCTACCTCGCCGAGTTGTGACTGTTCGAGACTCCAGTCTTCGCCGCCCATGGCTGCGAAGTTACGGCCCTCGTCCCACGGAACGTAGTCGTGTGGATGCCATTCCTTGGCCATGGAGATGTGGCGGTTGACGTTCTCCTCGGCAACCGGCTGCAGCTCTTGTAGCAGCTCCAGCTGCGTCAGAATCCTCGTCATTTCTTGCCTCCATGTTGAGTGAATGCGCGACTTCGCCCCAGCCTACGGCACCGTAGGTTTGAAAAGAATGGCATGAAAATTGCTCCCCTCGAGGGATGTTACCGATCCGTAGTTATCCGGGGGCACTTTCACTACCAAGTCGTTCTTTCGACGTAGTCGCGGAACGTCCGGGCGGGATCGGACAGCTTGCGACTCTTCGACCAGATCAGCCCTATTTTTCGCTGTGCTCCTTCGATCGGTACATAGACGACTCCTTCGGCCCAGATCGGTGGATCCTGAACCGGCATGACCGAGACACCGAAGGACGCGGAGACCAGTCCGCCGACCGTTGCCAGCTCGCTGCTCTCGAAGACGAAATTCGGAGTGAATCCTGCGGCCGCGCACAGTTCATCGAGAATTCTTCGCATCCCGAAGTTCGGATGCATACCGATGAACGGTTCGTCGGCCGCGTCCGCAAGCTCGACCGAATGCAACTTCGCAAAGCGATGATCAGCCGGAACAGCCAATGCCAGTGACTGCTGGGCGATCTGCATCCACGCCACCTGCGGATCGCGCGGCTGAGGCGAGACGACGGCCAGGTCGGACGTGCCGGCGGCGATTCTGTCGACCAGGAACTGCGCGCTGTCCTGATGCAGTTCGAATCGCACTCCGGGATACTCGACGCGGTATCCGCGCAGCATGTGCGGCACCAACCAGGTGCCGAACGAGTGGAGGAAGTCGAGTCGGACCGTGCCGCTCTCGGGGCTCGCCAGCGACTGGATTTCGGTCTGCGCGGCGTCGAGGGCACGCAGTGCGATGCGAGCATGTCGATAGAGGATCTCGCCGTACCGGTTCAGTTCGAGTCGGCGTCCCTGACGGTCGAAGAGTGTCACGCCGATCTGTCGTTCGAGGCGAGCGAGTTTGCGCGAAAGGGTCGGCTGCGACAGGTGAGTCAGATCCGCGGTAGCGGTCACCTGTTGGGTTTCGGCGAGCACGACAAACCATTCGAGGTCTTCGGTCAGCATCACGAACCCAATTTATATACCTCTGGAGCATATAGAACATCAAGTTTATGCATTTTCTTTTGCCGAGTCTGGGCGGGAGGATTCTTGCCGGAGGTAAGTGATGCCTGGAGGTACGTGGTGACTGTCGAGAATGTGATCGAATCCGAAGTGATGCCGCTTCGCCGCGGAACATCGGGATATCGAACCGTGACCGTTGCGTTGTTCGCGGCCGGGCTGTCGACGTTCATCTCGATGTACGCGGCACAGGCGTTGCTGCCTGCGTTCGCCGAAGACTTCCACGTCTCGCCTGCGGTGTCTGCGCTGTCCGTCTCGGCGACGACGGGCATGTTGGCGTTGGCAATCATTCCGGCCAGTGCGCTCTCCGAGCGGTTCGGTCGCACACGGGTGATGATCGCGTCGGCGTCGGCGTCCTGTGTGATCGGTTTACTTCTGCCGCTGAGTCCGACGATCGAGGTTCTGCTGGTCGGACGCGCAGCACAAGGATTGGCTCTGGCCGGTGTCCCGGCGGTGGCGATGGCCTATCTGGCCGAGGAGGTCGATCGGAAGGACCTCGGTGCAGCGATGGGAAGGTACGTCGCCGGCACGACGATCGGTGGGCTGATCGGACGGCTCGTGCCGTCGGCCGTCGTCGATTTCAGTACGTGGCGTTGGGCGCTGTTGACTGCGTCCGCGCTGTCGGCATTGTTCGCGCTCAACATGATCCGGCGGCTTCCCGCGTCGAAGTTCTTTCGCCCGCAACCGATATCGGCGCGCACGATCGCGTCGAATCTACGACGTCACCTTGCGAACCCGTCGCTGCGAACACTCTTCGCTTTGGGATTCATCCTGATGGGCGGCTTCGTGTCGATCTACAACTTCCTCGGGTTTCGGCTCACGGCAGCACCTTTCGGCCTTCCTGAAGCGCTTGTGGGCCTGGTGTTCCTTTTCTACCTTGCCGGAACTTTCACCTCGGCGGTAGCCGGCGGGGCCTCTGACCGACTGGGTAGGCGCAGCGTGCTGCTCGGGTCGGTTGTCGTCATCGGTATCGGCCTGGCACTGACCGTTCCGGACAATCTGGCGTTGACGCTCGTGGGGATGCTGCTCTTCACCGGAGGATTCTTCGCCGCACATTCGGTGGCCAGCGGTTGGGTGGGGCTGATCGCTACCGATCACCGGGCCGAGGCGTCGGCGTTGTATCTGTTTGCCTACTACGCGGGTTCGTCCGTGGCGGGCGCCCTCGCGGGTCTTGCATACGCGGGTGGCGGTTGGGTCGGGGTCAGTACTTTTGTGGGCGCGCTGCTGTTGGTTGCGTTTGCCTTGTCACTGAGGATGTTTCGATCTTCGACGATTGACTGAACAGAGCACTGCGGCGACCCCGAACGGGATCGCCGCAGTGCGTTCTGTCGAGCGTCTTACTTCTTGCCGCCGCCGAGGAGGCCGCCGAGCAGGTCTCCGAGGCCGCCGCCACCGGATCCACCCAGGATGCCGCCGAGTGCGCCGCCGATGCCGCCGCCGGAATTGCCGCCGCCGCCGAGAATTCCGCCGAGGAGATCCCCGAGCCCGCCGCCACCGGAGGCCTGGGTCTGCGCGCCGGCACCGCCACCGGTGAACTGCTTGGCGAGGTAGGCCAGGACGATGGGAGCGAGGATCGGCAGCAACTGCTTCACCAGATCGTTTCCACCGCCGCCACCGACACCGCCCAGTGCGCTGGCGACCTGATCGGTGTTGCCGCCGAAGATGTTCGAGACGATCTTCTGACCGTCAGCGGTGTCGACTTTGCTGATGTCGACGCCGTCGTCGAGAAGGCTGGTGTCGGCGTGCGACTGCAGTGCACTTTCGAGTGAGGCTGCGCCGGCGGGATCCTGAGCGTTGGCGCCGAGGCCACCGACGAGGGTCGGAAGTGCAGTCTTGACCGCCGATTCGGCAGTTGCCTGGTCGACGCCGAGTTGCTGCGCGATCTGGTCGATGGGGATCTGGGATAGAAGGTCGTCAAGCGATGCCATTGATGCCCTACCTCTTCTGGGGTACTACTCGTCAGTACCCGGCTGTTGCAGACACTAGTGAATGTCGGCGTCGACGGTAACCCTCCGGTTGCCGAGCGGTCAGGCTCGGGTCTTCTCGCGGGGGACCAGGCACGCTAGGAGAGCGAGAATCAGTCCGCCGGCCGTCAGAATGAATCCTGTCTGATTTGTCAGGATCGTGGAGTAGTTTTCCCTGATGACATTGTCGAACTGATCGTTCACGCGGTAGTAGAACGTGCCAAGAGTCCCCAATCCCACGATAATTCCGATCCATGCTGCGATGCGAGAACCGAACAATGCGGCGATCAGAATCAATACGGCGGCGGCGAGCAGAAGTATCGCCATCGACCGGTAGAAGGTCACGGACTGATCGCCGAGTTGCTCGATTGCCCACCCGGCCGGAAAGCCGTCCCGCAGGTCCTCGAGGCGAACGTTGTCGGGTTTGACCCCGGCCAGTACGTACATGAACGAGCCGACGGCAACGGCGATTCCACAAATGAGCAGAACGAGATGAACTAACGTGCGCATGCCAGTCTCCCTGTGTTCGGAGTTCGGTGACGCGGTCGTCGCCGAGCCTAGCTGTGTCGCGGGTGTCAAGCTCGGTATCGGGCGTGCAGAATCGTCTCCATGCCCGACAACATGCGTCGACTCGAAGAGATCTCGCTGTCGCTGCCGGAAGCGGAGCGCGTCGACATCGAAGCGTGGGACGGCCACCCGACGTTCCGGGTCCGCGGCAAGAACTTCGTGTTCTGCAACCTCGAAGCCACCTCCTTGACCGTCAAGCTGAGCAAGGAGGAAGCCGAAGCGGTGGTGGCCACCGAACCAGGCGCAAGTGCTGCGGGCTACGGACTCGGTCGACACGGGTGGGTTGCACTCGACATCGGCACCGACGTTTCCGAGGAGAAATGGTCGCAACTGGAGGAGTGGATCTACACCTCGTTCACCCTCGTTGCGCCGAAGCGGCTTGCCCGGATCGTTCTCGATGCGGATGAGGAACGCCCGTAACGGATAGATTCGTCAGTACAGACGCCGACTAGACGAGGAATTGTCATGACGACACCGGAAACTTCACCGGCCACCGCAAAACCGGGCATGCCGCCGTGGGCGAAGAAGGCCATCGGGATCGCAGTGATGGCGGTGGTCCTGGTCATCGCTTACTTCATCCTTGCCGCCTTCCTTCCGCGTTGGTGGGCGCAGCGCATTGCGTCGTTGGCGAACGGCAGTTTCAGCGCCGGAATCGCGTGGGGGCTGCTGTTCGGTCTCGTGTGCACCCTGGTCCCGCTCATCTTCTTCCGGGCGGTCTGGCAGGTGCGCAAGCGCAAGCATGCTCGAATCATGCAGATCACGGCTCTCGCGTTGGGTGTGATCTTCGCGCTGCCGAATCTGCTCTCTCTGACAGTTGTTCTCGGCAACAACAACGCTGCGCATGCGGGCGAGCGGATCCTCGACGTCGACGGCCCCGGATTCCGCGGAGCATCCGTTGTCGGTGCCGTCCTGGGGGTTGCGTTGTTCCTTGGACTTGTCGCGCTCGGCTACATGTACAAAAAGCGTGGAAAGGATCTCGACAAGATGCGCGGTGAGCTCAAGCAGCACGAGCCGCAGAGCAAGGGCGAGGCTCCGGCTCCGGAAATCTGAGTCAGCTCTTCGACCGAGTACTCAGGCCGACACCGACTCCGACGGTTCCCGCCGCCACCAGTCCGGCGAGCGGGACCGCCCAGTGTCCGGCAAATGTGCAGGCGAGAACCAGGATTGCGCTCACCGGTAGAACAGCCTGCTCGATCCGGTCACGCTTGAAGTGTCGTGAGTGCATGAGCCACACGAAGATCAGGAACATCGCGGCGGGGATCGTGACCGCGGCAGATGCTGCGAACGTCGAAATGTGCGCTTCGCCAACTGCTTCCTCGACGGCTACTTCGATGCCGGCGCCGATGGCCGCAGCGGATCCGAATACGAAGTAGTGCCCGTATCCCCACAACAGGACGGCGCGATTGCCTTGGTCTGCGAGGTACTCGTGGATCGGGACGGCGAAGTAGATCCACAACGCGGAGAACACGATCAGAACTCCGCCGACGGCAATCGGAATCAGTAGATCGGCGGCGTCGAAATCCCGGATGCCGGATTGGACCGCGATGGTCGCGGCAGCGATGGTTTCGCCGAGCATGATGATGGTGAAGAGGCCGTAGCGTTCGGCGATGTGATGCGGGTGCCACGGCGTCTGGTGGTTGCGTTCGGCGATCGCCGGCACCGCGAGTTCGGCGATCATGAGAACGAAGAAGCCCGGAATCCACGCCGACGCCGGCATCAGGAGCAGCACGATCCAGCCGGCCTGGACGATCACGAGCCCGGCGGCATATTGCAGAGCAGTGGTTCGCGCTGCACCGGATTCACCGCTGGCGGCTCGAAGCCATTGGCAGGTGAGCGCAATTCGCATGATGAGGTAGCCGACGATGGCCGTCGTACGGTCGGTTCCGTCGAATGCGTCGGGGATTCCGGCGGCGAAGACGAGCACGCCACAAATCTGTACGAAGGTCGCGACCCGGTAGGGGACGTCGTCCGTGTCGTAGGCAGACGCGAACCAGGTGAAGTTCACCCACGCCCACCACAGCGCGAAGAAGACGAACATATAGCCGGCGATGCCGTCGGCGTAGTGGCCCTCGGCAACAGCATGCACCAGTTGAACTCCGGCCTGTGCGGCTGCAACCACGAAACACAGGTCGAAGAACAGTTCGAGTGGTGTCGATGCGCGATGGTTCTCGTCGCGGCTGCGTGCGCGCATCCGGATGATCGGCATAACGGCCCGGCCGTGGCCCGCGCCCGTACTGGTGTGTTCTGTCATCGTCCCCACCTTGCTCCGACGTCTAGTGCAGGAGCGCAGTCTAGGGCGAATTCCGTCGGGTCGACGAATGAGACATTTCGCCCCTCACCACACGAGAACGGGTTTGACGACTCGGCCCGACGCCTGATCTTCGACGGCTTTGTTGATGTCGGAGAACGCGTAGCGCGTCACCAAGCGGTCGATCGGAAACCGGCCACCGGTGAAGAGCTCGACGAGTTCGGGGATGAATGTCGAGACTTCCGACTCTCCTTCGATGCATCCTCGAATTGTCTTTCCGCTCAGCATGATGTCGGCCATGTTCACCTCGACCGTGGATGCTCCGAGTCCGACTACTGCCAGTGTTCCCCGTGCTCGAAGTGATGTGACGGCTTGATTGATCACGGAGCCGATTCCGGTGGTGTCGAGGGAATGTGTCGAACCTCCGTCGGTGGCGGCGCGTACTGCTTCGACCGCGTCCTCGGTGGTCGGATCGACAGTGACGGCGCCGAATTCCTCGGCGAGTTCGCGCCGCTGCGCAACGGGGTCCACGGCGACCAGGGTGGAAACGCCGGCAGCCCTCGCCGCCAGCAGCGCTGCGAGTCCGACGCTGCCTGCCCCGAAAACGGCAAACGTCGAGTCGGGCTCGGGGCGAAGTAGATTCAGCACTGCACCCGCGCCGGTTTGAAATCCGCAGCCGAGGGGAGCCGCGACGGTCAGGTCCACTGCAGGATCGACGACGACGGTGTTGTCGGCAGAGGCGATGACGTATTCCGCGAAGCTGGACTGGCCGAAGAAGGCGGACCGTAGCGGGGTTCCGTCTCGCCGGATCGGCGTCGAGCCGTCGGTGCGTGCGCCAGAGCTGTTGAGCGCGTGTGAGCTTTCGCAGTACGCCCGATGACCGCTGAGACATTGCCTGCACGCACCGCAACTGCGATAGCTCAACAACACGTGATCGCCGGGCACGACCTTGTCGATCGCCGAGCCGACGGCCTCGACCACCCCCGCCCCTTCGTGCCCGAACACGCAGGGGCCGAGTCTTTCCGGTAGCACCGACTTCGTGAACAGATCTGTGTGGCACAGGCCGGTCGCGACGATGCGAACCAGGATCTCGTCTGCGCGGGGTTCGTCGATCTCGACGGTGTCGAGTGTGAAGGGGGAGTGCGGGCCGTGTGAGAGCGCCGCTGTCATCTGCATGGCGGACGTCGAATTCTGTTCGGCGCGAATCACGCTCGCTCGAGCAGGAAGTAGTAGTGCTGTCCGCCGTCGAGAACCAACGCCGATTTTCCGTTCATGATGCCCATGAGCGTCGAATCGTCGACTTTCTTGAAATGGTCGAAGATCGGCGCGCCGTCGTAGACCATCGTCGCCGTGACTTCGCCACGAAACTCGATGTTCCACAGACTTGCCTCGCCATTGCCGCTCTTGACGTCGGAGTAGAGGTTGCCGTCTTCGTCTCGGCAGATCAACGGCTTGGCGTCCTCGACCGAGTTGAAGGTCTTGCCGTACCAACGGCTCGCGAACAGCTTTTCGTGAAGACGGTGACCGGTGGCGAAGTCGTCACCCTTCCACTCGCCGAGGATTTCTTCGGCGGCGACGGTTTCCAGCGCGGCCCAGACTTCGTCGAGTTCTGCTGGTGATACACCACTTTCCGCAGCACGGAGCCGGGCGAAAGCAGTTCGGGCTTCGTCGAGATTCATGTCTCTCCTCGAGTCGACGGTAAGTGGCACGACTTGTTCGCGAACCAAATTGTTCGTCAACTCTGCACGCTACGCCGAACCGGATGGTTCGGCAACGGTCGATTCGTTCTAGGCTGTCAACATGCGCTCAGCAGGGGAAGCTACGAGGGACCGCATTCTGGCGGCCGCAAAGGACGAATTTGCCACGTACGGGCTGGCCGGCGCGCGGATCAATCGGATCGCCGCCCAAGCGCGTGCCAGCAAAGACCGTCTCTATGCGTACTTCGCAAGCAAGGAAGAGTTGTTCGCTGCCGTGACCGAACAGTGGACGTCCGAAACAACCGCGGAGACAGCACTTCGAGGTGACGACTTGCCGGGCTATGCAGGTCGCCTCTTCGACAACTACGTTGCCCATCCCGAGAACGCCCGATTGCAGCAATGGGCGGATCTCGAAGCGCCGGACGTCATGAGTGAGGACGACATACGAAGTAAGACCTTCCGGCCTAAAGTTGCGGAGATCCGCAAGGGGCAGCTCGAGGGACACATCGACCCCGCGTGGAATCCCACGGAGTTGATCCTGCTGATCACGGATATCGCCCGGATGCTCGCGCTCAAGTCGTCTCGTTCCATCCCTCGACGTCGGGAGGCGGCAGTCGAGGCGGTTCGGCGTTTGATTGTGGCGTAGCGAGTCCAAACGCGAACGTCCACGCCCGTCGCTGTGTGGTTGCCCGGATTTACGGATTTCTCAGTATCGGTGCGTACGTTGGGCGTCGGCTCGTTGACGCCCTCGGGATGTTGACGTGCCGCCAAAACTTTTGTCGTCGACTGTTCAGATGCTGGTGAGCAAAAGGATCGCGGCCGGCCACCCTGACTGAATATCGTCGACGCCGAGCGTGTTCCTTCGGTGCGCGCACCTGTTCAGCATCTGGAGTGGACCCGTGTCGAAGTGGCCGTGCATATGAAGATCTCGAAGAAGGTAGCGCTGGTCGTTGTGGCTGCTTGCGCCCTGACGTTGGGATCGGCGCAAGTCGGAACCGCCCGCGCGGATGCGCCGGTCAAGGTCAGCGTGGCCGGTCATGCGGTGAGCGCCGGGCACTTCGAGCAGGTGCGGCGCCCCAACCGGTGTGTGAAGGCCGGGACGGGGAAGTCGAAACCGAGCGAGCAGAAGTCTACGAATCGCAGTGGGCGTCGAGGCAGCGGGGGATGCTTCTGACAGTGATTGCGAAGTTCCGCAATCAGCCGTCGCAAATCTGTAACACGTTCTAATCTTGCGGTATGGACGTGACTTACGAAGGGACCAAACGCGAAGTCGCTACTGACAAGGGGACTTTGCGCTATCACGAGGCGGGCGATGGTCCGCCGTTGATCCTGTTGCACGGCTCCGGGATCGGTGTGAGTGGTTGGCGGAATTACCGGGGGAACCTCGAGGTGTTCGCAAAGCACTTCCACTGCTACCTCCTCGAGTTCCCGGGGTTCGGCGTGAGCGATGCCGTCGACGGTCATCCAGTTCTCACGGCAACCTCGGCGGTGGTTCGATTCATGGATGCGCTGGGAATCGAATCCGCTGCGATGATCGGCAATTCGATGGGCGGAGTTGTCGGGGTCAACGTCGCGATGAGGTTCCCTGACCGCGTCCGCAGATTCGTCACCATCGGAGGCGTGGGCCCGAACATCTTCAGTCAGAACCCGAGCGAAGGTACGCGTCTCCTCCAGGAATTCGCCGACGCTCCCAGCCGTGAGAAGTTGGTTCGCTGGCTCGAGTGCATGGTTTACGACAGATCCGTGATCACCGAGGAGCGGATCGAGGAACGATGGCAAACGGCCAACGATCCGGCCTCGCACCAGGCATTGACCGCGATGTACGGATCCAAAGCCTTTGCCGCTCAGCAGCAGATGATGTCCAACTCGGATGTGCCGCCGTACTGGTCGATGATGCACAAGGTGCAATGCCCGACCTTGCTGACATGGGGGCTCGATGATCGGCAGTGTCCACCGGATATGCCGATGATTCCGATGCGACTGATTCCGAACGCCGAACTGCATGTATTTCCGAACTGCGGGCACTGGGTGATGATCGAAGCCAAGGAGGCATTCGAGCGCGTGACCCTCGAGTTCCTGCTTCGATGACCTGCTGATGCATTCATGTGGCCCGAATTGATGTGGCACGAATGCACAAGACCCGGCGCCTCCGAATGAGGCGCCGGGTCTGCATTTGTGCCCCCAGTAGGACTCGAACCTACGACCTGCGGATTAAAAGTCCGTAGCTCTACCAACTGAGCTATAGGGGCGCGGCGCAGAGTCTAACGGGACCGCAGAGTCCGTGAAAACACCACCCCCACCAGAAGGGTGATTCCGATGACGGCGATGGTCCCGCCCGTGCGATGCAGACCCGCGTCGTCGATGGTTCCGCGCATGGTCAACTCGATGACGACGGCAGCAAGGTTGGCGCCGATGTACTGGATTGTTCGGTACAGACCGATCGCAGTTCCGACGTCGGCGGAGGTGGTCACCGAGTTGATCAGGTTCTGGTTTCCCATGTTGTTGAAGCCGTTGGGAATGCCCAGGATCGCCGCAATCAGCAGGAGTGCCACTAGGGGAGTCGAACTCGATTCGACAAAGGCAATCAGAATCCCGCCGACAGCCAACGCAGCGGTGCCGATCAGGAGGGTGATCCGTGCGCCGAATTTCCCGTACACCCTGGATGCGGACATGGTCGCGAAGATCCCGACCGCAGCGACGGGCAGCATGAAGAGTCCGGCGCTGATCGGTGACATTCCGCGGGCTACCTGTAGCCACTGGGGGAGCCCGAAGAAGATGCAGTAGAACGCCGTGTACGTCAGAAGCGTCCGGCCGAGAGTCATGCTCAGTGCGCGGTTTCGAGCGACGGCACGGACGTCGATGAACGCCGAGGCCGTTCGACGTTCCCACCAGACGAACAGGAACGCGAAGAGGGCCGTCGACGGGACGAGGTACCACTTCGCGTGCTCGGCGAGAGAGAGGAGAAAGAGCATCGTCGATGTCGTCAGAGCGAGAAACAGGGTGATGCCGAGTGGGTCGAGAGATTTGAACAACGCAGCGGCGCCGGCCCGGTCGGGCAGGGCGGAGTCGCTCGGGGCGGCGAAGAAGACCCATACGGCAGTGACGACGACAAGTGGGAGGTTCACCCACATGATCGATTGCCAACCGAGTGTGCCGACCAACAACCCGCCGAGAGTGGGCCCCAGCGCGACGACCGATTGAGCGCAAATGGTGAGTGTTGCTATAGCTGAACGGGTTTGAGTCCGGTGGCGGTCAGCGTATTCGCGGATGACGGTCATTGCGTTCGGATACTGTGTCGCCGTGCCGATTCCGAGCAGGATTCGTGCGGCGATCAGCCAGCCCAGCGACGGGGCGAGCGAGCCGAGGATCGATCCGGCAGCGATCAGGCCCAATCCGGCGAGGTAGACGCGTTTGGCGCCGAGGATCGATCCGAGTCGACCAGCCGCCGGCGCCGTGACCGCAGTCGCGATGTAGAGGGCCGAGATGACCCACGCTGTGCCTGAACTGGAACCGAAGTATGTGGCGATCGGGACGATTGCCACGGCAATCATCGACGAGTTCAGCGCTTGAAGAACGGTTCCGGAGCCGAGAGCAAGACTCAGTTTCAGTGGAACGGGAGTTTGGGGGGTCGGCGTTTCGACGACGGTGGTCACGAGTTCATCAGTGACTCCTCTGATATCGATGTCGATGCTGGGGACTCGCCCTGGCCTAGTCTGCGCAGGATTCGGCCGGCGATCAGAAGCAAGTCACGCTCGGCTTCGGTGCACTCGGCGTCGATGACCTCAGCCAGCCACTCTGTTCGTTTCGTTCGGTCTTCGTGAAGGGTCGATGTGCCGAGTTCGGTCATCGTGACCAAGACCGCGCGGCCGTCCGATGGATCCGCCCTTCGCGTCACCATGCCCTGTTCTTCGAGCGCGGCCACGGTCTTTGCGATTGATTGCGGTGTGACGCGCTCGAATTTTGCCAACTCTTTGGCGGTCGACGGACCTTGTCGGTCGAGGTGGCCGAGGGCCTGGATCTGGCTCGGCGTGAGCTTGTGGTCGTTGCGTTTGGTGCGTAGACGTCGGACGAAGGCACCCAGATCGTCCCAAAGTACGTCGATCTCGTCTCGAGCCTTGCTGCGACCCTCTCCAACGTTCATTTAGACAGTCTAACTGTGTTGTTTCGATGCTGCCAGCACGGTTTCGACGGAAAAGGGGGAATAAACAATTGCACTAGTTGTTTAAAACCTTGGGACTGCTGTCCATCGGTCGGCGAAGCAGTTCCGTCTGCGAGGTCGAATTATCAGAATCTCGGGCACGAAAAAGCTCGGATGCGCACCCCCTGCGGCGCACCCGAGCGGCCAAAACCATACCACTTGGTGTCTTTTGGGCATAAAGTCGGTTCTTGCCCCCTGAACAGCCGATTGTGTCTAGTACTTTTGGCGGGTATGGCTCTAGTCCTTACGTAGGGTGTGTTGGAGGGGATATTGTGAAGTTTCGGGGGATGACAGGCGCCGATCACGGCGGCTCTGCGTACCAACTCTGCGAGAGGCACAACACCGTAAATGGCACGTCAACAAGAGCGTGCGCGGCGTACCCGCGCCGCCCTGGTCGAAGCGGCTGCAGTCGAATTCGCCAAGCGCGGCTATGCAGCTGCGTCGGTGAACACGATCCTCGAGGGCTCCCGCGCCACCAAAGGCGCCATGTATTTCCATTTCCAGTCCAAGGAAGAGTTGGCGCGAGCGGTTCTGACCTCGGCTATCGAAACCTTCACTGGAATTACTGATCGTTGGGCCAAGAGAACAGACCTCGATCCATTCGTCGCTTTGCACGGTCTCGTGCTCGACATTGCCGAGGTCTTCCGTGCCGAGGTAATCGTGCAGGCGGAATTCCGGCTGATCATCGAGCCCGAGTTCTACAAGGATGTGCAGTCCGGTGGTGGGCAGGTCTGGGGAAAGACCGCCTATGAGTTGGCATTGCGTGCCAAGGACGACGGTTTGCTCCGAGAGGACGCCGACCCGGACAAATTCACGCGTGTACTGGCAGCGAGCCTTGCCGGTCAGCGGTACATGGCAGACCTGATTGCCTCCAGTGGAGATCTGGGCGAGTGGTTCGAGGAGTCTCTCGAAGTAGTCCTCGAAGCCATGGCTACGCCGCAGTGGTTGGAGACGTTCCATCGTGACGGGTGGCCCCAAGTCGAGTTCCCTGACACTGAATAGTGCACTTTTCTGCCCGTGAACAGGCGATTTGTGATTTCCGAATGCCGTGCCATAAGCTATCCAAGCTCCCAACGGAACGCCGTTGGGGTACTAGTTCGGAGAGATCCGGCGGGCCCCCTTCGTCTAGCGGCCTAGGACGCCGCCCTTTCAAGGCGGTAGCGCGGGTTCGAATCCCGTAGGGGGTACGTTTTGCGAAAGCGAAACGATGCAGTATGGTTTGACCCGCACGACACGCTTTGAGATGCACAAATGCCAGGCCAGGACAGTGGTTTGGGAGCGGCTCGAAGATGTAGTACGGTTTCACAGCAAGGAAAAAGCAAGGCCCTGTGGCGCAGTTGGTTAGCGCGCCGCCCTGTCACGGCGGAGGTCGCGGGTTCGAGTCCCGTCAGGGTCGCAAAGCTTTGTTCTCAATCAATCGGTTGAGAACAAAGCAATGCGATAGGCATTCGGTTCGGGTGCCGTCCGGCCAGGTAGCTCAGTTGGTACGAGCGTCCGCCTGAAAAGCGGAAGGTCGCCGGTTCGATCCCGGCCCTGGCCACCATAATTCTTTTCGACAAGCTCCAATCTCATGTTCTTCGAACATAAGGTTGGAGCTTTTTCGTATTCGGATGTCAGTCGCCGTCAACCACTCGGCCCGATCATCTCAGTTATGCGCATCCTTTGTCTCCGTGAATGTTTCCGGTCACCGGGAACGTGCTGGGCGTCACTCCACAGAGGACATCACTATTAGCCGATTGCGGCCGATCCGTGGCTGCGTCTACTGAAAGTGAGGTGGAATCTCCGTGTCGCACTCGAGATCTTGGCGCATCGGGAAAGTCAGCCGGGTCGCCGTCGCATTGTTCGGCACCGGGGTTCTGTTGGTGGGCTGCGCGAGCAACGGTGACGACAGCGGGACCGATACGACGACCGCGTCGGCGGACGTCGTGACCGGCATGGTCAACGAGCAGCCCGATCCGGGAACTGCGGTGGCCGGCGGGACCATGACGTACGGCGTACAGGTGCTCGTTCCCTCACTCGACCCGACGAAGACGGCCGCGCGCGGCGGTTCCGGCGGTGAGGCCTTCGCTGCTGTGTACGACGTCCTGATGAGTTACGACACTGCGAGCGGCGAGTTCGAGCCCAAGTTGGCTCAATCGCTCGAGACAGCTGACGACGGAGCCACCTGGACGCTGAAACTTCGCGACGGTGTGAAGTTCAGTGACGGCACCACCCTCGACGCCAACGCCGTGATCGCGAGCATCGATCGGTACAACGCGGGCAAGGGCAATGGCGCCGAACTGTGGCTGGCTTCGGTGGAATCGGCGCAGGCAAGCGGTCCGACGACAGTGGAATTCAAGCTGAAGACGCCGTGGATGCGTTTTCCGTCGATGCTCGCTCTCGGGCACGGGATGATCGTCGCCCCGAGTTCGCAGCAGGGCGACAAGTTCACCGCCGTCGGAGCCGGACCCTTCACCGAAGATGTCTTCACACCGAGCGTCGAGCGAATCTTCAAGGCCAACCCGTCCTACTACGGCGGCGCCCCCAAGCTGGACAAGTTGCGGATGGTTGCGCTCAACGGTCCGCAGGCCAATCTCGAATCATTGAACAGCGGTCAGCTCGATGTCGCCTACATTCGCGGCCTCACGTCGGCGATCAATTCCGCCAAGTCCGCTGGCTACCCCGGCTACATCGACGTGCTCAATGCCGGTAGTGCCGAGATTATCAACAACCGTGAGGGCCGACCGGGCTCGGATGTTCGCGTCCGTCAGGCTATCGGCTACGCGCTCGACACCACGTTGATCGATCAGCGAGTGGAAAACGGTGAGGGACTGCCGGGCTCGGAGTTGTTCGGTCCGACGTCTCAATGGCATGTAGACACACCGGGTATTGCCTACGACCCCGAAAAGTCGAAGGAACTTTTGAATCAGGCGAAGGCAGACGGGTACGACGGCAGCCTCGACTACGTCGTTCTCAGTGAGCCGAAGGACCACGCGATCGGCCTCGCCGTGCAGTCACTGTTGCAGGCCGTCGGGTTCGAGGTGAACTTGATCTTGGCCAACAACGCCGGCGACATCGTGCAGAACGTCTACGTCAAGCACGATTTCGACCTCGCGCACGCGGGCATCGGAATGTACGAGTCGATTCTCGATCTCGGATTGTTCTCCACGACCAACAGCACCTCGATGGCGAATACTGCTGGATATGCGAACCCGGCGATGGATCAGCTGATCGCAGATCTACAACAAGCCAAGGACAATTCGTCGACCCTGGCGATCATCGGCAAGATTCAGACGCTGTGGAACGAGACGGTTCCGTCGGCGCCGATCGGCGGGCTCACGTCGTTCTGGGCTTGGCAGAAGAACGTGCACGGTGTGGTTCCGACTGCAACCGGCATCATGCTGTTCGATCAGGCATGGATGGGCGCGACGTAGCGTTCCAGCGCACACCGAGAGCCCCGTCCGACGCGAGTCGGGCGGGGCTCTTTCGTGTCTACGTCGGCTAGCGTTGCGCAACCCTTTCGATCAGGATGATTGTATTGAAATATGTTGTAGGTCAATATGATTCGACAAGCGTGATTTGACTTGCCCAGCGTGGCCCGCATAGATTGCATCCACCATCCAGAGTGGCTGAGAGACCTGGCTCGATGATGCCGCAGCAACCCGCTACCTAACCGCAGTGTGGGTGCTACCGCCAGGACCGATGGAGGACACATGACTGTATTTGCCGTGGGTATCGAACTGGACGGCGAGGGCACTCACCCCGCTGCCTGGCGCCGAAGCTCACACCGCCCGGACCAGCTGCTCACGGGCAAAGCCGTGCGCGATCGCGTCGCGGCTGCCGAGAATGCCGGCTTCACGTTCGCGACGTTCGACGATTCCATCCTCCCCCCGAGTGGTGACGTCGTCGGCCGCATCGATGCCGTCTCGAGGGCGTCGTACGTGGCGGCGACAACCAGCACGATCGGGCTGGTCCCCGTCGTCGGGACCACGTACGCCGAACCGTTTCATACGTCCTCGCAATTGGCGACGTTGGACTACTCCTCGCGTGGGCGTGGCGGCTGGCTTGCTGTTCCGGTCGAAGACGATGCCGCGGCGAGGGCGTGGGGGAGGGCTCCGGTAACAACGGAGTCGGCGCGTCAGCAAGAGCAGCGGGATTCGGTCACCGTTGTGACCGATCTCTGGGACTCGTGGGAGGACGACGCCGTCGTTCGTGACTATCTCAGTGGGCGTTTCCTCGAGCGTGATCGTCTGCATTACGTCAATTTCGAGGGCGACACGTTCTCGGTGAAGGGGCCGGCAATCGTTCCGCGGCCGCCTCAAGGCCAGTTGGTGGTGTTCGGCCGCTACGGCGAAATCGATCCACGCCAGCCGGATGTTGTTCTCGTTTCCGGTGATTCGGTGGAGACCATTGCACAGTCGGCTGCCAAGGCGCGCGATGAGGGCGCGTCATTGGTGTTCGCCGAGGTCGATGTGGCATTCGATACGCCGAATCTGTCTGCGGCGCAGCGGAGGACCGAGCTGAACTCGTACGGGAATGCCGTCGTCACCGGCCGACTGCTCCTGGCTGCAGATCCGGGGGAAGCGGCCGTGGTTCTGAAGGAATTGGCCGGACACCTCGACGGTGTTCATTTTCACCCTCTCGTGATCGACGAGGACCTTCCGGTGCTGGCCAAATTCGTGCTTCCGGCGCTGTCCAAGGCCGGGTTGACGCGACGCCCGGTTCCGGGATCGACTCTGAGGGGCAACCTCGGCCTGCAGCGGCCCGCAAATCGATTCGTCCACTCCTCCTGACTTGACTTCGCGCTAAGGACATTTCGGCTATGACTGCATCACGCTCCGCCGTACCTCGACCCGACGCTCACGTTCACTTCGGCGTCTTCTTCCAAGGGGTCAACCACACCACCATCTGGTCCGATTCCTCGAGCGGATCCCAGATCGACTTCGAGACGTTTCGGCGCTTGGTACTCACCGCCGAGCGAGGTCTGTTCGACGCCTTCTTCCTCGGTGAGGGCCTTCGCCTTCGCGAGCAGAACGGCAAGATTCTCGATCTGGATATCGCCGGCCGCCCCGACGCCATTGCGCAGTTGGCCGCCCTCGCCGGTATCACCGACAAGATCGGTTTGGTCGCGACACAGAACACCACGTACAACGAACCGGCCGACCTTGCGCGTCGACTCTCCGGCCTCGACCTACTTTCCGACGGACGGGCCGGCTGGAATGCGGTGACCACCGACAACGCGTGGACGGGAGAGAACTTCCGTCGCGGTGGTTTCCTCGACCACTCCCTGCGCTACGAGCGTGCCGGGCAGTTCATCGAAACCGCGCGGGCACTGTGGGATTCGTGGGCCGACGACGCGATCTCGGATTCTCGCACGTCCGAGAACTGGTCTACTCCGGGTGCCGTCGGCGACGTGCGCAGGCAGACTTCACAGTTCGACATCTCCGTGACGCCGACGCTTCCCCGAAGCCGCCAGGGGCATCCGGTCATCTTCCAAGCGGGTGATTCCCCGAGTGGACGCGATTTCGCGGCGACCCATGCCGACGTCATCTTCTCGCGACACGGGACTCATTTCGACGGCGCGCTCGACTTCGCCGACGACATTCGGGCTCGGTTGCGTAAAGCCGGGCGACCGGAGGACGACGTCAAGATCTTGCCCAGCACGCAGATCGTGTTGGCGGAGAACGAGTCCGAGGTCGAGGAGAAGGCAAGGTGGGTCCTCGAAGGCCAGTTCACCGGTCAGACTGCCCTCTCTCTCGTCGGACTGGTGTGGGGTAAGGACCTTTCCGATCGAGACCCCGACGGTCCACTCCCCGAGGAAGATCCGGTTGCCCGCCCGGTTTCGGAGACGCGCGGTTCCGCGCGGGACGGCAACGACCCCATTGCGATCGCACGTGAATGGCGTGCTCTTGCCGAGGCAAAGAATCTGTCCCTACGTCAGGTCGCCATCGAAACCTCGCAGCGTTCGGGTTTTGCGGGCACTCCGCGGCAGGTCGCAGATCAGTTGGTCCATTGGGTGCGCAACGGAGCTTCGGACGGCTTCAACATCTCGCCGTACCTGGTGCCGACCGGGCTCGACGAGATCGTCGACTGGTTGATCCCGGAACTGCAGGAGCGTGGGGCGTACCGCACCGAGTACTCCACGTCGACGCTGCGAGAGCACTTGGGGTTGCGACCGCCGCTCACGCGTCGGGCCACGTCTGAAGCTGCGGGGTAACGGGTCCTGTCCCACACAGTCACAGCGACGGCCGAATCCACCAAGCTCGGTTCGGCCGTCCGCTGGGAAATCGTCGTCTGCGTAGCTGCGGGTTTCACCACCCTTCTCGATTCGGCGGTGCTCGGAATCGGGGTTCCGTCGATCCGGGCGTCGCTGGACGCGTCGACCTCGGAGGTGCAGTGGATCCTTGCGAGCTATTCGCTGACTTTCGGCTTGGCCCTGGTGCCGGCGGGCCGACTCGGTGACGTCGTCGGGCGTCGACGCTTGTTCTTGGCGGGCCTGAGCATCTTCGCGGTGATGGGAATCCTCGGAGCGTGTGCGTCGGATCCGTCGATGATCGTGTTGGCCCGGCTGGGGCAAGGGATCGGCGCAGGCACCATCAGTTCGCAGGTGCTCGGAATCATCACCGACCGGGTGTCCGGAAAGGCTCGGGCGAAGGCGTTGGGCGCGTACAGCACCGCGGGTGGTCTGGCCGGCGTTTCCGGACCGATCCTCGGTGGCGTTCTGCTGAAGTATTCCGACGCCGACTTCGGATGGCGGTTGCTTCTCGTTCTCAACGTGCCGTTTGCTCTGATCACACTGATTCTGGCGTTTCGCTTTCTGCGCCGTGATCGAACCACCCGATCGGGCGCGTCGATCGATCCGGTTGGGCTGTGTCTGCTGGCGACTACGACCGGGCTCCTGTTGTGGCCCATCGTGACCCGGACCAGTGTTACTGTCGCCGCGGCTTTCCTGATCGGTGCGTTCGGCGCTGCCGTTGCCTTCTGGTTCTGGGAACGTCGGTACGCCGAGCGCGGCGGGACGCCGGTACTGCTTCCGTCGTTGATCGCCTCACGGGGCTTCCGACTGGGTACGACGGTTGCACTCTTCTGGTTCGGATCCATCCTCGCCGTCAACGCGGTGCTCAGCCTCTATCTGATCGAAGGTTTGGGCTTCGCCCCGCTGAGTGCGGCGTTGATCATGACCGGTAGCTCACTCGCGATGGCATTGACGTCGGCTTTCGGATGGCGGCTGGTTGCCAGGTTCGGCCGAAGTGCAGTGGTTTTTGCCATAGTCGGCGAGATCCTTGTCATCCTCGGCTACATCGCAGCGGTCAATCTGATTCCGCGGGAACATCTGATCCCGGTGCTGGTGGTCCTGGCGGTGTTGTCGGGAGTTGCCAGCGGTTTGGTCGACGCGCCCAATCGGGTGCTGACTCTCGAATATGCACCGCCGGGCGCGAACGGTGTTGCGGCGGGTTTCCTTCAACTGTCTCAGCGCCTGTCAGCGACCATCTCGCTGGCCGCGGTATCGGGGTTGTATCTCGGTGTGCTCGGATCGTCGCCCGACGGATACGGACGTGCGTTCGGGATCGCGCTTGCCGTCTGCGTGGTCATGTTGACGCTCTCGTTGGCGGGAGCGGTGGCAGACCGACGCCGGCGAAGGACGTGACCTGGTATTTCGTGGGTCTACATGGACCTCGGGAGGCCGAGCCCGTGTGACTCATGGGACTTGTGTTACCCATGGGTTAGGAGTCGTGGGACGATACTTGTGTGGTGACCGGTCGCAGTGAAGACAAGCCCAACGGTCGCGGGAGTGGAGAGCCAGTTAACTCACCCCGTGGAGCGTCGGACAAACGTGACCGCACATCGACACCCTTCCGCGCTCGAACGGCGATGTGGACCAATCGGCCTCTGTTCGATTTCCATATGATCGTCGGTCTGGTCGTGCTGATCGTCGCGTTCGGACTGCTGATGGTGCTGTCGTCTTCGGGCGTCGAATCCTATGTTCTGTCCGGGACGTCCTACGCCCGCTTCTGGCCGCAGTGCATGTTCGCAGCGATCGGCTTGGTGATGTTCGTGGCAGTCGTGCGGTTGCCGACCGAAACGATGCGTAGAGCGTCCCCGTGGCTGCTGATCCTGTGTCTTGTTCTGCTTGTCCTGGTGCTGATTCCAGGTATCGGCTCGGAACAGATGGGTGCTCGCAGCTGGTTCGTGATCGCGGGCATTTCCTTCCAGCCGTCGGAGCTGGCCAAACTTGCTCTGGCGATCTGGTCCGCAGCGACGGTTGCGTCGTTCATGAAGGCGCGGATGGACGTCAACCGCGCGCTGCCGGTGATCGGCGGTACGACGTTGCTGGTTCTGGTTCTGGTGGTGTTGGAGAAGGACCTCGGAACCACCATCACCATCGGCATCATCTTCATGTCGGTGCTGTGGTTCGGGCTGTTCCGGATGAAGACATTCATCAGCCTCACACTCGGTTCCGCAGTCGCATTTCTCGTGCTCGGGCTTACTGCTGGTTACCGCTCGGATCGCATCAAGGCTTTTCTCAATCCTGATCTCGACCCGCAGGGTTTGAACTTCCAGAGCACTCAGGCCAAGTACGCACTGGCGAACGGAGGCATCTTCGGTCGCGGTCTAGGACAGTCCGACGCCAAATGGAGCTATCTCCCGCAGGCGCACAACGACTTCATTTTTGCCGTGATCGGTGAAGAGTTGGGTCTGGTCGGCGCGCTGATCGTCGTCGCTCTCTTTGCCGCGGTTCTGATCGTCGGGCTGCGGATCGCGAAACGGTCCACTGATCCGTTCCTCAAAGTCATGACAGCGACGGCAACGACGTTGATCGTCGTGCAGGCGTTCATCAACATCGCCTACGTCGTCGGCCTGATTCCGGTGACCGGTCTGCAACTACCGCTCATCTCGGCGGGCGGAACGTCGATGATCACCACCCTGCTGATGTTCGGGCTCATCGCGCACGCAGCCTTCCGTGAGCCCGAGGCTGTCGCCTCGGCCGAGAGCAGCGGTCGCGGTTGGATACCGCTGGTCTTCGGCAAGCCTCGGTTCGGCATTGCCAAGAAGCCACAGACCGATCGACGGAGGCCGCCAGCTCGCCGCGCCCAGCCTGCTCCAACTGGGCAACGCCGACCGGAGCGACGGGCGCCGCAACCCGACAGACGCCGGGCTCCAGCTCCGGGCCGACGCGCACCCTCTCGCGACTGGTCGGAAGATCCACGTAGACGCGGCCGATCCGATCGGCCGCGGCGCGCTTCCTGATCTGGGCCAGTTCCACTGGCGGGCAGTTCGGAAGCGGGCAGTCATGCACCCGACAATTGCGTTGGGCGGCTACATTGGGAGTCGGCAAAACGACGTCTAATAAGGGTTGTGGACATGGCAGGTGGCGACAAGGCAGACCAGTCGGTGGTCGAACGTAGCTCGGTGACCGGACGTCGTACGACGCCGTCGCAGCGAGCGCGTTTTCGCCGGATTGTCGACGCCGCAATGGAATCCGCCTCCGAAGGCGGCTACGACGCGGTGCAGATGCGATCGGTGGCCGATCGCGCCGGCGTCGCGATCGGCACTGTTTACCGGTATTTCCCGTCCAAGAACCACATGCTTGTCGTCGCATTGTTGTGGATGTTCGAGGGTTTGCGTGACAGATTCCAAGACTTTGTAATCCCGGGCGAGACTCCGTCGGACCGGATTCTGTTTGTGCTGCGCAAGAATACGGAGGTCCTCGAGACCGATCACCTCCGTTACGAAGCGTTGGTTCGGGCGTACATGTTCGCGGACGCGTCGGCGACCCCGGAACTCAACGCGCTCGGTGGGGTCGTGACCGAGATGTTCGCGAAGGCGATCGGTGTCGAGGAAGTCTCGCAGCAGCAGTTGGACGCGGTGAAGGTGATCGACGACGTCTGGATGTCGAGTCTCGTCTCGTGGGTTGCGGGCCGGATGACGACGGACGAGGTGATGGCGCACCTGGAACTTGCCGTGCGACTGGTCTTTCGCAAGTTGGGCGGATAGCGCTCAGACGGTGTAGCCACCGTCGACGTTGAGCTTCTGACCGCTGATGAATCCGGCCGCGTCGCTTGCGAGGAAACATACTGCTTCGGCGATGTCGGCAGCTGATCCGAAGCGCTTCAACGGGATTCGGCTCATCGTCACGTCGAGCGCGCCTTGGTCGAGTTCGGCGGAGCTGATCAGGCGCTCCGCCATTCCGTCCGTCAACATGCCTGGTCCTACAGCGTTGAACCGGACGCCGTAGCGTCCTTCCTCTGCGGCGAATCCGCGAACAAGTTGTTCGACAGCCCCTTTGGTGCCAGCGGAGAGTCCGTCGCGCACGGGAAAGCGATCCGTTGCCGCGGTTGTCACCGCCACCACCGAACCCGAGGATGCACGCAGCGCAGGCAGGGCGGTGTGGACGAGGGTGAAGAACGCCGCGGCCTCCTGGTTGAGTTGTTCGGTGAAGAACGCCGGCGTCACACGTGAGAGGTGCGTCATCGGGACGTGCGGTCCCGCAGCGTGGACCAGCGTCGTCAATGTGCCCAGATCATCGACCGCATCGTTGACGGCGGCGCTGATCGACAACTCGTCGGTCAAGTCGAGAGAGTACGAGTGGGCGCGCACGCCATGCGCTCGAATCTGCTCGCTCAGTTGCTCGGCAGCGCCCTTGTTGTTTCGGTAGGTGAAGGCGACGTCGTGTCCGCGTTCGGCAAGGGTCAGGGCGATCGCCGACCCGATTCCACCGGTTCCGCCGCTGACAAAAGCGGTGCGTACTGCGCTCACAATGCCTCCAGATGTCTGCCGATTCCAAACCTAACAAATGCTTGGTTGGGGTGCCAATCGGAATATATCAGTGCGCGAAGGACAGGCTCAGATTGCTATCGCAACCGGACTGATCGTCCTAATCTGTTGCCATGTCCGGAGACAGTGTGCAGTTGACAGACGGGGCGCCCGGTGGGGAATCGGAACCTCACGCACCGAGTTTGAACAATCGCCTGAACTGGCTGCGTGCAGGTGTTCTGGGTGCAAACGACGGAATCGTCTCGACCGCAGGCCTCGTGGTCGGTGTTGCGGCAGCCACAACCGAGCGCTCAGCAATCTTCACTGCCGGTTTTGCTGGACTGGTTGCCGGCGCTGTGTCCATGGCGTTGGGCGAGTACGTCTCGGTCAGCGCTCAGCGGGATACCGAACGCGCACTCCTGCAGAAGGAGAAGAAGGAACTCCTCGAGACCCCGGAGGCTGAACTTCAGGAACTGACCGAGATCTACGAGAACAAGGGATTGAGTCCGGAGACGGCCCGCCGCGTCGCCGAAGAATTAACCGAGCACGACGCCTTCGCGGCGCACGTAGAAGTCGAATTGGGTATCGATCCAGACGATCTCACCAATCCGTGGCATGCAGCGATTTCGTCGGCAATCTCGTTCACGATCGGCGCGGCGATCCCGTTGGTCGCAATTCTGGTGCCGCCGACAGGCATCCGCGTCCCCATCGCATTTTTCGCGGTGCTGATCGCACTTGCGCTGACCGGGACGATCAGCGCGACGCTCGGCGGAGCTCGCAAGACCAGAGCGGTGCTACGCGTGGTGATCGGCGGCGCGCTGGCGATGGCCGTGACGTACGGAGTAGGTCAGTTGGTGGGCACGGGTCTCGCCTGACCCCTGCTGTGCGCCTTTATTAACCGCGGGGGGTTAATAAAGGCGCACAGCAATTCAGGCGCGACAGATCATGACCGGCCCTGGCGCATGGTGCAGCAGATTCTGGCTGGTGGAGCCCATCACGGCGCCCGCCATCGCACTGCGGCCGTGACTTCCGACAACTATCAACTGTGCGTCGTCGGCGTATTTGAGCATGACGGGAGCAGCGGCACCGGGTTCACTGATGCGGGTGACCGGCACGTCCGGGTACTGGTCGGCCATACCGGCTAGATTTTCCGCCAGTAGCGCCGATTCCTCCTGCTCGACAGCCTCCCAGTCGATCAGGATTCCCGCTCCGCCTTCGCGGAAGGTGGACGAGCCCTGCCAGGTGTGGACCGCGATGAGCGGCGCGTCGAACTGATCGGCATAACGAAACGCGTACTCGACGGCCTTCTTGCTCAACGCGCTTCCGTCCACTCCGACGATGACGGGACGCTGATCCGGACCGGGATTCTCCGCCGAACCACGCCACACGGTGACCGGACAGGTTGCATGATTGGCCACCTTCAGTGCGGTCGATCCGAGCAGCCGTGAGCGCAGTGCGCCCGATCCGGTCGACCCCATCACGATCAGGCGTGCGGTACCCGAGGATTCGAGGATATGCGTCGACGCCGGCCCTGGCGCGATCTCGGATTCGATGGTCAGTTCGGGGAATTCGGCCGAAATCACCGTGGCGGCGGCATCGACGATCGCTTCGCCGTCTTCGCGGATCTGGCTGAGGAACTGTGACTGCAACATCACCGCAGCGGGACTGTAGATCGGGCCCTCTTGCGGCAGGGCGTGCGCCAGAATCAGCCGTGAGTTCACCGCGTTCGCGACGGAGGCCGCCCACCGGGCCGCCGCCGTCGAGGCCTCGGATCCGTCGATACCGGCGACGATATCCTGGTGTCCTGCAAGTGTGTTCATGTCTACTCCCTCTGAAATGATCGAGATCGGTCGACTGGTTACAGCGACGTCACCAGAGTGACGATGCTGACTTCACGGCTTCCTTCCACGTCTTGCGTAGCAGGGTCGATTGCCCGTCGGCTATTTCCAGTTCTCGTCGGTAGGCCATGCCCAATCCGAAACTGGTGAGCGAGGTATGCTCCTGCTCGGCTGCCATTGCAAGTAGATGATGTTGGGCGACAACGGAATCCTGGTGCTCGCCGAGAACATCCTGGAAGTGGCTGAAATGCTTCAGTGCACGCTTCGCTCGGCTCTTCGACACGGGTTCCATGACCTCGATCGCGTACTTCATCCGCTTGGCTCCCTTGCGGGCGCGGTGCATTCGCTCGTCACGCTCGGTGCGGCTATCGGCATCGAAGACGTGATCGACCCGCTTACCGACCTTGTGTGCCAGGTGCCGCAGGGTATGGGCCAACTCTCGTGCCGATGCCTTCTTTCCGACGCGGTGGGTGGCGGTGTCGAATTCGAGGTCGCCGACGTACTCGTCGAGGCGATCGAGCAGCGTGGTGTATCGCTCGGAATCGAGCGCCTCGAGGGCTGTTTCCTGGGCGGTTTCACCACGTGCAGAGAAGAACTCGTCGATTCGAGCTCGCACAGCTTCTCGCTCGGGCATCTCGTCGATTTCGCCGAGGCGTTCCACAAGACGCTCCCACTGGACCTCGACGTCGCGGGCGTCACCGAACTTTCCACCGATCCACCGCAGATCCGTGATGAGATCGTCGGTCTTGGGGGAGTGGCCGGCGTACGACTGCAGAGCGCTGCGGATGCGACGTGCCGCAACCCGGAAGTCGTGAACGGCTTCGTCGTCGGCCCGACGCGTGCCGAGATCCGCGGCGACCAGTGCGCGCAATTGTTCGATGAGGTAATTACGCAACAGAATCCGCGGATTCGACGCCTTGCCCGAGGTGACCTCGTGACCGGCGTACGGTGTGACCGACGTGCCCAGTGCTCGTTTGAGTTTGGACGGACTCGCAGAGCGCTCCAGCCCGGCGTCCAGTAGAACCGACTCGATTGCATCGGCCAGCTCTTGCCCGCCTGCGCCTTGTTCGACCTCGACTTCCTGCCACGTGGACTCTCCGGAACCGTCTGCCTTGCAGGCGATGACGGTGTCGGAGACCACTTCGGCAAGCAGCACACCGTTTTCGCCGTTGAGCCTGGTGCGCTCCCGATCGGTGATGATCAGGGCGACCGGCACCAGATCGTGACCGCGAATGATCGCCCGGATCAGACTCGACAGCGGCGAGGGCACATCGGTGCTCTCGTCCGGGGGAAGTTGGATTTCGGTTCGAGTGTCCTGGCCTGCGGGAAGTTTCATGTGCCACCCCGCGTCGTCGCCACCCTCACGCTTGCGCAGCGTGATCTTCTCGGCCAGCAACCGGTAGTCCGCGGTGTCGAAGTAGGTGGCAGAGAGCTGTATCGAGTCGTGGACCGGTTCGCCGACAACACCGGGAAGTCCGCCCAAGGCGGGAACTTCCTGCTCGGCCGGCGCCTCGTACTTGCGCTCGATCTCCCGTACGGCTTCGGGTACGACGGCGGTCTTGCTCATCTGGTCTCCTCTTGCGGTGCGGTCTGCGCTTCCATCCTCCCGGTATCGGAGGCGCAGTGGAAGGGTCCGGGGTCCCTACGGCGAGTCGCCACGGCCTGATTCGTCCGGCCAGGACAGGGTCCGCCGACTTTCGAACCGTTGCAGCCGGCCGGTCTTCGGATCCTCGAACTCGAGAACCTTCGACAGCAGGCGCAGCGGGTTCGAATAATCTTCTGCGGCAACGTCGTAGAAGTCGGGATAGAAGTTGTCGCCGTGGATCGGGAGCCCGAGCGAGGTCATGTGCAGCCGAAGTTGATGGGTCTTGCCGGTATGGGGAGTCAACCGGTACCGCGCGAAGCCGTCTCGCGTTTCGATCAGTTCGATCCGCGACTCGCTGTTGGGTTCGCCCTCGATCTCCGCGGCCTTGAGCACGCCGCGTTCTTTCACGATGCGACTACGCACGACCACGGGGGTGCTCACCTGAGCGTCGTGACGCGCGATGGCCTCGTACTCCTTGGCGACGCGGCGCTCGGCGAACATGGTCTGGTAGTCGCGCCGGGCCGCCTGATGCACGGTGAACAGCAGCAGTCCCGCCGTGACGCGGTCGAGGCGATGAGCTGGACTCAGCTCCGGTAGTTCGAGGTCCCGACGCAATCGGACCAGTGCCGACTCGGCGATGTATCGCCCGCGGGGGGTGCTCGCGAGGAAGTGCGGTTTGTCCACGACCAAGATGTTTTCGTCCCGATAAAGGACGTCGATCTCGAACGGCACCCGCGTTTCGACGGGAGGGTCGCGGTACAGGTAGACGAACCGCCGGGGAGCAAAAGCGCTCGTCTCGGTGATTCCGACACCCTTCTCGTCGACGACCTCCCCGGCTGCGACCTTCTCCCGCAATCGGACGGCGTCCTGGGGGAACCGTTCGAGCAGGTAGTCGAGCGTCGTCGTCCACATGCCGTCGTCGGGCTGACGGATGCGACTGGGGTTCAGGCCGTCGCGGACGGGAAGCGGTGATCGTGACACATCTTCAAAGCTAGCCGTCCGGTCGGCATTCAGACCTATTGACGACATATGGGACGGAAGTTACTATCCGGTAAGTTCGTGACACCGGTCACTGTCGTGGGGGCAGGGCTGGGTCATCACAACAGAAAATTGGGGTTTTCGTGAGGACACGACTTCTACGTCGAAGGTCGACAACGATTGCGGTGGGGCTGTGCGTCGTGGGATTGACGGTGCCGAGCGCCGTCGCTTCTGCGGATCCGACGGGAGGGTCGGACGGGCAGGCCTGGCTCGCGGCAACGGAGGCGACGCCGCAGTATCCGGGGGTCTCGATCGAGTGGGACGTGCCCATCACGATGAGTGACGGCACAGTTCTGCAAGCGAATGTGTACCGACCGGCGGATGCATCCGGGCGGGCCGTGGAATCGAAGACGCCATCGGTCCTCAACATCACGCCGTACACGAAACTGCTGGACACACTGGTGGATTCAGCTCTGTCGATCCCGCAGGTCGGTGAGACGCTGATGGACGTTGCGAACTCGCTCGACCTCGCGGCGCCGTTCGACGGCGTGTCGGAGTTGACGGGCGTCATCGCCGGCGGAGGCGCCAGGGTTCTCGGCGTCAACCGTGATCTGGTCCAGAACGGATACACGCAGGTAGTGGTCGACGCACGTGGAACCGGCTTCTCCCAAGGTAATTGGGACGTGCTCGGTAAGCGCGAGCAACAGGATTCGGTCGAGGTCATCGACTGGATGAGCAAGCAGGGGTGGTCCGACGGGAAAGTAGGGATGGCGGGCATCTCGTACTCCGCGATCAACTCGGTGCAGGCGGCGAGCAACAATCCACCTGCACTGAAGGCGATCTTCCCGGTCGAACCTGGCAACGATCTGCTGCGCGACATCGTCGGAACCGGTGGCGGCCTCGGAGTCGGGTTCATGCCGTTGTGGTTGACCGCGGTCAACGGGCTCAAACTCATCCCGAACGTTCAGGACATCCTGCAAGGAAACTTCGATCCCCTGTGGTTGGCGAGCCGCCTCGAGGATCCGGGAACGCTGATTCCCGAACTGGTGCAAGCGATGACGGCTCAGAGAATCGAGGACGTGTCGCCGTCGACTCTGCAAGTCGCGCAAGACGGGCAGTTCTATCAGGACCGAGCCGCTGACGTCGGCAACATCGCCGTTCCGACGATGGTCTACGGCGGTTGGCACGACATCTTCGCCAACAGTGAGCCGCGGATCTACAACGGAATCGATCTGCCGCCCGGGCAGAAGCAGTTGATCATGGGGAACGGCTATCACGTCACTCCCGGTGGAGGATTCGGCAAGGACGGTGTGCCGCCGCGCCTCGACGTGCTCGAACGTGCGTGGTTCGACAAGTGGCTCAAGGGCATCGACAACGGAATCGATCGTTACGGTCCGGTGACGATGTTCCAGCAAGGCGGCGGATGGATCACGGACGATCAGTTCCCGCGAGCCGGTGCGAGCTACGAACGTATGTATCTGAACTCTGCGCCCAGCGGTACTGCCGCCCACGCATCGTATGACGGTTCGCTGACGAATGACCCGCCCAGTGCCGCAGCGCGATTGACAGTCGCACCAGGACTGCGAGGCTTCTGCTCCGGTGACGGAACTCAGGGAACTGCCGGGATCTCCGTGGTGCTCGGTGCGACGTGTTCCAAGGATTCCCGATTCCAGGAAGCGGAGGGCCTGACGTTCACCGGTGAGGCAGTGACGGAGCCGACCTCACTCTCGGGCCCGATCAACGTCCATCTCGAGACAGTCTTGGACGCGACGGACGGATTCTGGGCAGCGACGGTCAACGACGTAGCACCGGACGGAACATCGACACCGATCACGAACGGCGCTTTGACTGCGTCGCTGCGGGCAGTCGACGATTCGAAGAGCACTCGCTCGGCCAACGGTGACTACAGTGAACCGCACCACTATCTGACGATCGACACGCGTCAGCCGGTGGTTCCCGGTGAGGTCACCACCGTCGACATCAACATGCTCCCGACGGACGCAGTGCTGCAACCGGGGCACCGGCTCCGCGTCGACGTCTACGCTGCCAGCGTGCCGCGATACCTGGCGCTCGGCCCGATGCTCGCCGACAGCCAACTCAAACCGCAGCACATCGAGTTGGCTGCAGACCGGCCGAGCTTCGTCAACGTTCCGTTCGTCGGGGGCCGCTGACTCGGATTGGATCGGCGGCGTGAGAACCTGCGGGCTCGCGGACGTTCTGAGAAGATCGTCCGATGACAGAATCCCGACTCTCCGCCGCCGTCCACGATCGTCTGGACGGACTTCTGGATCCGGTGGACGAGCGGCTCGCGGCGCAGTACCCGGGAAACCGTGACGAGATCCAACCCGTGCACACGATTTACGTCAGTGCCGCGGATGCAACCGTCGACACCCCTCGACTCTGGGGTGAGCAGGCGATCGCGCTTCTCGATTCCCATGCTCATGTGTTCGCCGATCTCGACACGGAGAATGCGCTCGCTGATGTGCGAGTTCAACTCGGCCGCAAGCCGGTCCAAGACTTTCGGATCGATTTCGAGGACGGGTACGGACGCCGCAGCGACGAAGAAGAAGACGATGCAGCGACGTCGGCCGGACAAACGCTTGCCGCGCTCAGCGCTGATCCTGCCGGGCCGAACTGGAGTGGCATCAGGTTCAAGGGGTTGCCGGCCGGTGAGCGTCGGCGCTCGATCAGGACGCTCGAGCTTGTGCTCGACGCGGCCGGCGGAGTGCCGGACGGATTTGTCTTCACCGTTCCCAAACTGCGCGCGGTGGAGCAGGTCACGGCGACGGTGTTGCTCTGCGAAGAGCTGGAGAAGGCGCACGGACTCGAGCTCGGTTCGCTTCGGTTCGAGTTGCAGATCGAGAGCCCGCAGGCGGTCATCGCGGCCGACGGAACGGTGGCAGTTGCTCAGGCCATCCATCGCGGTGCCGGTCGTCTGACCGGTTTGCATTACGGCACTTACGATTACAGTGCAGCTTGCGGAATTGCATCGCGTCATCAGTCGCTCGAACATCCGGTGGCAGACCACGCAAAGGCTGTCATGTTGGCTGCTGCCGCGCAGACCGGTGTCTGGGTGTGCGACGGGTCGACTCAGGTCGCGCCTGTCGGGAGCGCCACGGCGATCCGCGACGCGATCACTCGGCACCATCGCCTCGTCACGCGGTCCCTGGAACGCGGTTACTACCAGGGGTGGGACATGCACCCCGGGCATCTGGTCACCCGCTGGCTCGCCACGTTCGGCTTCTATCGCAACGCGCTCGGCGCCGCTGCCCCGCGCATCCAGTCGTACTTGGGGCGCCAAGGTGGCGACGTGATGGACGAACCTGCAACCGCCCAGGCGCTCGCAGCGGTGGTACTGCGCGGGCTCGACGCGGGGGCTTATCCGGAATCCGAAGTTCTCCGACTCGCCCCGAGCGCCGACACCAACGCACTCCGTCACCTCGTAGGACGCACCACACCGATCACAGGAGAACACTGACCGATGAGCACCACCGAATTCACCTTGCTGCCCGATCTGGCACTGCGCACCCTCGGCGGAGCCGTCATCTGGGCGAACGACGAGGCGTTTGCCGAGCGTGAGGCCCTGATCCGCCCAGGCAAGGCCGGGTACCAGCCGGCGACGTTCGGTCACAAGGGGCAGGTGTACGACGGTTGGGAGACGCGTCGCCGCCGGGTGGCAGGCCATGACGAGGCGATCGTCCGACTCGGTGTTCCCGGAGTGGTGCGAGGCGTCGTGGTCGACACCGCGTGGTTCAAGGGCAATTACCCGCCCGAGATCTCGGTGGAAGCAATCTCGGTCGAGGGGTATCCGGATCCCGCCGACCTGGCCGTATCCGGTGAGTGGACAACCATCGTCGAGCGCTCGACCGTGCATGGTGACTCGGAGAATCCGTTCTCGGTGACGTCGGAGGAGCGGTGGACGCACGTCAAGCTGACCATTTACCCGGACGGCGGCGTGGCGAGATTCCGTGTTCACGGCGAAGCGCGCCCGGACCCGCGTTTCCTCGATGCCGGGCCGTTGGACCTCGCAGCACTCGAAAACGGTGGCCGCGTGACCGATTGCTCCAACATGTTCTACAGCTCACCGCAGAACATCCTGTTTCCCGGACGCGCTGCTTCGATGGGTGACGGGTGGGAGACCGCCAGGCGCCGCGACAACGGAAACGACTGGGTGCAAGTACAACTCGCGGGTGAAGGCGTGCTGAGTTTCGTCGAGATCGACACCTCGTACTTCCTCGGAAACAGTCCAGGTGAGGGCGCTCTGACCGGGCGGACGTCGGAGGGGGAGTGGATCGAACTGTTGCCGCGCACGACGCTGCGTCCGGATACGCGCCATCGCTTTCCGATCGATTCCGAAGTCCAGGTCACCGATGTTCGTCTGGACATCTTCCCGGACGGTGGCCTGGCGCGGCTGAGAGTCTTCGGCGTACTCACCGATGCTGCTCGCGCTGTGATCTCCGGGCGCTGACGGTAAAGTTGTTGGCATGAGCGACTATCCGCGCGACGACTATCCCCGGGACATGGTGGGGTACGGCCCTCATCCGCCGCATCCGCACTGGCCCGGCGACGCGCGGATAGCGGTTCAGTTCGTGCTCAACTACGAAGAGGGAGCCGAGAACAACGTCCTGGACGGGGACGCGGCTTCGGAAACATTTCTGTCGGAAATGACTCCGGCAGAGGCATTTCCGAATCGACACATGAGCATGGAATCGCTGTACGAGTACGGCTCCCGGGCCGGGTTGTGGCGTGTACTGCGAACCTTCGAGCGGCGAAACCTGCCTCTCACCGTCTTTGCGGTGGCGCGAGCGATGCAGCGGAACCCCGAAGCAGTCAGTGCTTTTCAGGAGTTGGGCCACGAGATCGCGTGCCACGGATTACGTTGGAAGTCTTACCAATCCGTGGACATCGAGCGCGAACGCGCAGACATGGCCGAGGCAGTGCAGATTCTGCGAGATCTGACGGGTTCGGCGCCCCTCGGTTGGTACACCGGGCGCGATTCACCGAACACCCGCGAATTGGTGGTCGAGCACGGCGGCTTCGTCTACGACTCCGATTCATACGCCGACGATCTGCCGTACTGGGTCGACGTTCCGCGTGGCGCAGAATCGGTGAAGCACCTGGTCGTCCCGTACACCCTTGACACCAACGACATGCGTTTCGCCTCTCCCGCAGGATTTCCCAGCGGTGATCAGTTCTTTGCGCACCTACGCGATGCCTTCGACGTGCTGTATGCGGAGGGGACGGCCGGATCGCCCAAGATGCTCTCGATCGGGTTGCACTGCCGCATAGTCGGCCGCCCTGCCCGTGCGGCCGCTCTCGAGCGATTTCTGGACCACGTGCAGTCACACGAGAAGGTCTGGATCGCGCGGCGCATCGACATCGCCGAGCACTGGAAGACCGCGCACCCCGTTTAGATCACGGTCGGTCGACAAAAGACTTCATTCGAGCAGTCCGGGTACTGGTTCGACTGCCGCGTATTCCGCCATCGAATTCTAGGCCATTGACAACTGGCACGGTTGTGGATGACTCTTTGGAGATGGAGAAACACACAGCAGTCGAAGCGTCTTCAAGGTGAGCCGACCGGTGCCGACCAAGAAACCGACCAAGAACCGCGGATCGAAGGTGTCCCACAATGCCCGCGCAGTGGTGACCGGCGCCGGCAGCGGAATCGGCCGTGCCTTTTCGTTGGAGTTGGCGCGCAGAGGCGGTGAGGTGATCTGCGCGGATATCTCGCTGGAACGGGCCAAGGAAACAGTGGCACTCATCGATGAGATCGGTGGTACCGCGCACGCCGTCAAATGCGATGTGTCAATTCGTGAGCAGGTTCAGGACCTGGCGTTGTTCGCGGAACTCGAACTTGCGGGTCCGCTTTCGTTGGTGATCAACAATGCCGGGGTGGGTATCGGTGGAAAACCGATGGGCGAGATCGGTTTCGACGATTGGGAGTGGGCACTCGGGATCAATCTGTGGGGTGTCGTGCACGGCTGTGAGATATTTGCTCCACAACTGCGTGCGAGCGGCGCCGGGGGATTCATCAACGTGGCCTCGGCTGCTGGGTTTGCGGCTGCGCCGCTGATGGCGCCCTACAACGTCGGTAAAGCCGCCGTGATGTCGCTCTCGGAGACCTTGTCCGCTGAACTTGCCGGTACGGGAGTGCGGGTGACGGTGCTGTGTCCGACCTTCGTCAAGACAAATGTTGCTCTCGACGGCCGAATCACCGCGGAAGCAACACAATTGGCGCAAGCGTTGATGCGGCGAACCGGCTTTTCGCCGGAGCGCATCGCCGTCACCACTCTCGACGCCTACGACAAGGGTCGACTCTACGTGGTGCCGCAGTTCGATGCGAAGGTGATCTGGCGACTCAAACGGTATCTACCCGTTGCATACACGTGGGGCTGTGGAGTTCTCAATCGCTTTGCACCGAAACAGAAGTCGGGATCATCTGGAACTTCGGCGGCGCCGGAGACGAACTCGCCGAGCACGAAAGGAGCGTGACATGTCCTTCGATTTCGACGGCATGCTGCACAAGATCAAGGACCGCCAATGGGCTCTGGTGGACATCGACTGGGATGCTCCGGGCGCCGAGACGATCAGTCCAGAGCTTCATGCGAAGCTGAAACCGTTCATGTCGGACCTGATGTGGATCGAGAACGTCGGTGCCCGTGGCTTCGCTGCGATGGCTCTCAAGGCGCCGACTGAAACTCTCCGAGACATCTATCGGCATTTCCACGCCGAGGAACAGAAGCACGCCAACGCCGAACTCGCGCTGATGCGTCGGTGGGGAATGCTGGACGGCGACGAGATGCCCGAGCCCAACATCAACGTCAAGCTCGTCATCGACTGGCTGGACAAGCATTCCGACGGTTTGTCGCTCTCGATTCTCGGGACCGTCATACCGATGCTCGAGGTGGCGCTCGACGGAGCCCTGGTCAAGTTCATCATGGACGAGATCGAGGATCCGGTCTGTCAGGCTGTGTTCAAGAAGATCAATGCAGACGAGTCCAGGCATCTGGCGGTCGATTTTGCGGTGATCGAGATGCTCGGGCACTCGACGACGCGCAAGCTCGTTGTCGAAACCGTCGGCGCCTGGTTGAATCCGGCGTTGATCATCGGGACACTTCGCTACATCCCGCTGCTGAACAAGATGCGCGACAACATCGTCGACATGGGAGTGAACGAGGAACGGCTCTACACCGCGATGAAGCGATTCAGGAACGTAGGCGAACGGAGTCCGGCCGCGCTCCGCGTCCCGATGTATCGGGTGGTGAAGTGGCACGGCAACATGGTCATCAATCGCAACCATCCCTACCATCTGCTTGCCGATCGGATGGTCAAGGTCACTGGCCGACTTTCCGGCAGCAGGCTCAATTCCGAGCCGACCTGGGCCAAGGAACTTACGTACGAGCCACTCGCATGAGTACTGCCGAGCCACTGTCAGTGGCGATCATCGGTGGAGGTTTCGCAGGAATCGGAGCGGCGATTCGGTTGAAGCAGAACGGTATCGAGGACTTCGTCGTTCTCGAACGCGGCACGGAGGTCGGCGGGACGTGGCGCGACAACACGTATCCGGGAGCTGCGTGCGACATTCCGTCCCGTCTGTACTCGTACAGTTTCGCCCCGAACCCGGACTGGTCGCACACCTACTCGGCCAGCGCGGAGATCCTCGGCTACATCCGAACGATGGTGAAAGAGTTCGGCCTCGAGCCGAAGATTCGGTTTCGGTGCAACGTCACGGGCGTCGAGTGGGACGAGCAGACAGGTGTCTGGGCGATCGCGCTCGAGGGCCGTGAAGCGGTCATTGCCCGGACCGTCGTCATGGCGTCCGGTCCGCTGGCGAACGTCAGCTTTCCCGCTGTTCCGGGTTTGGAGAGCTACGAAGGACACAAGATTCACAGTGCTCGCTGGGACCATGACTACGACTTCACCGACAAGCGGGTCGCAGTGATCGGAACCGGGGCCAGTGGCGTCCAGATCGTCCCTGAACTCGTGAAAACTGCACGATCAGTGAAGGTTTTCCAACGAACACCGGGATGGGCATTGCCGCGAGCAAACCTACGCACCCGATCTCGCACGAAGGATCTGTACCGTCGTCATCCGGTCGTCCAGACTCTGGCGCGTCGGGCTTGGTACTGGGGACACGAATCGGTAGCTCTCGGGGTGGTGTGGGAATCCCCGTTGACGAGGGTGGTGGAAACAGTCGGGCGTCTTCATCTGCGCATGCAGGTGAAGGACCCGTGGTTGCGGCGACAACTCACTCCCGACTTTCGGGCAGGGTGCAAGCGGTTGCTGATGACCAGCGAGTATTACCCGGCTCTCCAGCAAGACAATTGCACACTCGTGACCTGGCCGATCGCGAGATTGGCGCCACATGGCATTCGCACGGTCGAAGGGATCGAGCATCAATTCGACTGCATCGTCTTCGCCACCGGCTTCGACGTTTGCAAGACCGGAACACCGGTCCCGATCATCGGCCGGGACGGACGTGTGCTCGCTCAGGAGTGGAAATCCGGGGCGCGTGCGTACAAGAGCATTGCGGTATCCGGTTATCCCAACCTGTATTTCACCTTCGGACCCAACTCGGGTCCGGGGCACAGCTCCGCCCTTGTGTACATGGAAGCGCAACTCGACTATCTCGCCCAAGCGATCAAGATCGTTCTCGAGCGCGACCTCAAGGCACTCGATGTTCGTCAAGATGTCGAAGATGCGTACAACGTCGAGTTGCAGCGTCGGCTGTCGAAGACCACGTGGAACTCGGGATGTTCGAGTTGGTATCTCACCGACGAAGGATTCAATGCCACTATGTTTCCCGGTTTCGCGACCCAGTACGTGAACCAATTGAAATCGGTGGATCTTCGGGACTACACGAGCACGGTGCGTGAGAAAGACACCGCGCAGACCTGATCCCGGGTTCTGATCGGCCTGGTGTTGCCACTAAGTTGGAATCGTGACGACCGACGCGGCAGAGGAGACGAGGCGGTGACCGAGTACCGCATCGACGATCTAGCGCGCGCTGCGGGCACCACCTCGCGGAATGTACGGGCATATCAGGAACGTGGATTGCTTCCTCCGCCGGAGAAGCGTGGGCGGGTAGGCATCTACGGCGACGCGCACCTCGAACGCCTCAAGCTGATCGACACGCTTCTTCAACGAGGTTTCACCACTGCGCATATCGACGACTTCATCACCGGGTGGGAAAGCGGGAAAGACCTGACAGAGGTGCTGGGTCTGCAGCACGCGGTCACCGAACCATGGTCCCGCAGCGACACCGTGAGTATCGAGATGGCCGTCGTACGCGAGTTTCTCGGGGGAGATGCAGATGGTCAACTGGATCGTCTCGTAGATCTCGGACTGGTACAGATCGAAGGAGAGAACTGCGTTTTCACCGATCCTGCTTTGCTCAGCGGATTTTCGAGTCTCCTCGACTACGGTTTCACTCTCGATCAACTGGTCGATGTGCACGAAAAGCTTCACAACGCTGTGGACGGGATCGCCAAAGACCTGATTCAGGCGGCGAAGGATCGCATCGTCGATCAGCACGGGGTCGGTTGGCTCCCGGAGGGCGACGAGGTTGCCGGAACAGCCGAGATGCTCCAGACGATGCGTGAACTCGGTGTGGCGTCGGTACATTCGGCACTGGCCCGGGCACTCGACGCGAACCTTCAGCGTGAACTCGGCGACTATCTTGCCGCTGCGATCGGCTCGCGGAGCGACGCCGACGAGTCCGACTAGCAGCATCGATCACGTTCGGGATGTGCGGCCCGTCGCGGTGCGCTCAGCTCTTGCGTGCCTCGATCAGGAATCGACTCGAGTGCGCGACAAAAGATCCGTCGCGACGGATCTGCTGATCGAGTTCGCGGAGCCGGTCCCGATACTGCGCGACGGTGAATCCCGGAACCATCCAGATCACCTTGCGTAAGAAGTAGACAACGGCGCCGATGTCGAAGAATTCCATGCGCAGACGCTCGAAACGAAGGTCGACGACGGTGAGCCCGGCCTCAATCGCGTCGGCAGTTTCGTCCTCGTGGTGCCGTCCGCGACGAGCCTGCGGCTGAGGACCGAGAAAGTACTCGACCAGTTCGAACACGCTGGCGTGACCCACATGTTGAGCGAAGTACGTTCCTCCCGGTTCGAGTACCCGCGCGATTTCGGTCCACCACACCGTCGCTGGGTGTCGGCTGGTCACCAGGTCGAAAGCCGAATCGGCGAACGGTAGGGGCGGCTCGTCCGGATCGGCGACCACCACCACACCTCGGGGACGCAGAAGGGCGGTGGCCTTGGCGATGTTCGGTGGCCATGATTCGGTTGCTGCCATCACCGGCGGGAGTGACGGTGCAGCGGCGAGGACTTCGCCGCCGCCGGTCTGGATGTCCAATGCGGCGCCGGCGCGGCCGAGACGTTCACCCATCAGCCTCTGGTACCCCCACGACGGACGCTGCTCCGTGGCGCGTCCGTCGAGCCACGAGAAATCCCACCCGTCGACGGAGGCGGATTCCGCTTCGGCGACAAGTTCGTCGAAACCTCGTGACATGCTCTGTGACTCGCCTTCAGGCGTTCCTTCCGACATCACATCATCATCGTCGCGGAGGGTCGACGGTGCCAGTTGTTTACGGCTACTTCGGGGTGGCGCCGAGCATCGGTGCGAGTTGAGTGGCAATCGGGTTCAGGTTGAGCTTGTCCGGGTCCACCTTGGGCTTGCTGTCCCACGGTTGCGAGGTGTTCGGGTCGGCGAACGCGATGCGGTTGGCGCTACGAACTCCCGTTTCGCTGCCCTGAGGTGCCTGGCAGTTGGCGGCAGTGTTCAACGGGAAGTTCTGCGTCGTGTCGTCGAAGTTCGGGTCCTTGCGCTTCATCTCGTCGAGGATCGCCATGGTCCCTTCGTAACCGACGGTGCACGAGAGCGGGTTGTTGGTCTCGAGTACCAAGCCCAGATGTACTGTGCCGTCTCCCGGTGCAACGGTGGGCGCCGCCCCGGCGAGCGCAGGCAGGAAGAGCAGGAAGGGCTGCAGCGAGGGCAGTGTCGGTGCGGCTGCCGCTGCAACGGCGGAGAGGTTGGAGAGGTTGGTCGTGAGCGCGGGGCCGGCTTCGGTGACGAGAGAGCCGACTTGTTCGCTGGCCGGTATGCCGTTGTCGATCACGCGTCGGATGTCGGGGTCGCTGGTGCGCAATTGCGCCGTCAGTGCGTCGAGGTCGGTGCTGAACTGCTTGATCGCCGACGATTGATCGGACTGGGTCGTGAGCACCGTCTGGCTGTCGCGGATCAGTCCGAGGGTCTGGGGAAGGGTGTCGAGGCCCGACTGGGAGATCCCCGACAGCGAGTCGGCAAGTACCTGCAGATCTTCGCCCTTGCCGTTGAATGCCGCGCCGAGTTCTTTCGCGACGGTGTGGAGTGCGTCGACCGGAACGGAGTGCACCAGACCGTTGGCGCTGGTCAAGACATTCTCGATCGGGATCGGCGTGGTTGTGTCGCCCACGGCGATCACCGAGCCGTCTTCGAGGAACGGGCCCTGGTCGGTATCGGGCTGAAGGTCGACGTACTGCTCGCCGATGGCTGAGCGATTGGCCACCACGGCCCGCGCGGATGCGGGAATCTGAGGAGCACTGCTGTCGATCAACAGGTCGACTTCGATTCCGTCGGACGTGAGCGACATGTCACCGACGCGTCCGACGGGTACACCGCGATAGGTCACTTCGGCGTTGGTGAAGATGCCACCGGACGTCGCCAGTTCGGTTTTGACCGTGTATTGGCCGAATCCCAGAAGATTGTCCAGCCGTACGTATTTCGCTCCGACATAGATCAAGCCCAGGAGTGCAACCACGACGAGGGCGACCAGCTGCCATTTGGCGAGCTTCGACATCACCATGAGGTGACGACCCTGAACTGATGCGGTGTGTTCATGGTTCGACTCCCGAATGACAAGCCGGGTACGGCTGGTGTTGAGCGAATTGTGTTCACCCACGGACGTTCTGAGGTGAACCGAAAACTTCCGGCAATTCGTTGTTGGCGATAACTATAAACAAGTCGTCACAGATAGAAAGTCGGCGCTGAGATTTCCGCAGGTCGTCGAAACGTAAGTGTCGCAGCTCACTTCGAATGCTTCGATGTGATGCAGACGGCTTTCGGTCCGGATCGGGCTTGACTTCGCCAAACATATCCATAAAAGTAGATGCGTTCCGGTTGTCGTGCAGAGGGGTGTGGTCCATGGATGCTTTGGCGATCTTCAAGGCGCTGTCCAACCCGACTCGCCTGCAGATCATGGAGTGGCTCGCGCACCCGGCGAAGTATTTCGACGAGGACTCGTATACGCAGCAGGATCTCGGGTTTCACATCGGAGTCTGTGTGGGTGACATCCAGGGGCGATCGGGACTTGCCCAGTCGGTGATCTCGGGGTACCTGCAGGGCATGAAAGATGTGGGTCTGCTCGAGTCCGAGCGCATCGGGAAGTGGACGTATTACCGACGAAACGAATCCGTGATCGGCGAGTTCAGGGAATTCGTTCGCGAAAAGCTGTAGCGGCCGAATTGCCCTCGTCGGCCTGTTTGTTCAACCAAATATATCTACATATCTAGATATGTAACTGTCTTGTGTGACGTAGTAGTGAGGAGTGTGTCGTGAAGTCGAAATTGTTGATACCGGTTCTGGCGTTGGGTGTATTCGGAATCATCACTACGGAGATGGGCATTATCGGGGTTCTGCCTCAGATCAGCGAAAAGTTCGGTATCACCACGTCGACTGCCGGATGGTTGGTCGGTGTGTTTGCACTCGTCGTGGCGGTGACCGGTCCGTTCACAACGCTGATCACCTCGGGAATCAACAGGAGAACCGTTCTGTTGGTGGCGATTGCAGTCTTTGCGGTCTCCAATGTGGTGTATGCGACCACATCGAGTTTCGAGGTGATGTTTGCATTTCGGATCATCCCCGCCGTGGTTCATCCGGTCTTCTTCGCTGTCGCGCTTGCAAGTGCGGTTCGTCTGGTATCGCCGGAACAGGCGACCGCCGCGGTGACCAAGGTATTTGCAGGCGTCACAGTCGGATTCGCGTTCGGCGTGCCCTTGACGTCCTATTTGGCCGAGAACTTTTCGGTGTCGACAGCATTCGTGTTCGGCGCCGTGGTCAACGTTCTCGCGTTTTTCGGGATTGTCGTACTTCTGCCCTCGGCTCCTGTGACACAACGCCTGTCGTACGGTGCACAGGTCGGGATACTTCGCCGGCCGCGCGTGTGGTTGACCATTCTTTCCGTCACCTTCGTCTTCGCAGCCATGTTCTCGGTGTACGGATACTTTGCCGAATACCTCGGCGAAGTGACCGGCATGAGCGGATCGTGGATCAGCGCGATGCTCTTGGCTTTCGGTGTCGTGATGATCTTCGGCAACTTCGTCTTCGGGGCTCTGCTCGCCAAGGCGGTGGTGCGCACGGTTGTGGCTTTTCCCTTGCTGTATATCGTCGTCTACGTGATGCTCTATCTGGCGGGCCCGTACTTCGGCGCGATGGTTGTAGCCGTGTTGGTTTGGGGTGTAGTGCATTCCGGTGGACTGGTGGTTTCGCAGAGCTGGATGGGGCGAGACGCAGTCGACGCGCCTGAATTCGGCAACAGCCTTTTCATCTCGTTCTCCAACCTGGGGATCACGCTCGGCACTGCGGTCGGTGGACTGTTTCTCGCGCATTTCGAAACCCGCCAATTAGTCTGGGCTGGAGTATTGTTCGCGATCCTGGCGCTGCTGGTGACAGGTGTTCGACTCTCGCTCAGGCACGCTCACAGCGAGAACGGTGTCAGTGTACCGGTGTAGTTCTTGGGAAGTGGGCGTGCGAACTCGCCGCGCGAACTGGTCGACAGCCCGAGGGTGACCAACGACTGAACCATCGTGACCCCAGCGGCAACGCCGTCGACTACCGGGACACCCAGTTCGTCGGACAAGTCCTGGCACAGGTCCGCCATGCCGGCGCAACCCAGCACGAGGACGTCCGAGTCGTCTTGCTCCAATGCGTCGAAACAGGCTTCCAAGATCACCTTTCGCGCGTCGGGATCACGATCGAGTTCCAGAACCGGAATCTCGCAGGAGTGGATACCCCGGCACCGAGCCTGCATGCCGTACCGGTCCACCAGATCGGCTGCGCGGCCGCGGGTTCGACCGAGAGTGGTCACGATGCTGAATCCGCGACCCAGGAAACTTGCGTAGTTCATGGCCGCTTCGGCAACAGCTACGACGGGGCCCTTGGCCAACTCTCGGGCTGCATCCAGACCTGGGTCACCGAAGCAAGCGATGACGTAGCCGTCGACTTCGTTCTTTTCTCCGGCGGCGATCTCGGTCAGGATTCCGGGGACGCTGAGAGCTTCGTCGTAGTGGCTTTCGATCGACGCGGGACCCATGGCAGGGCTGACAGCCTCGACGAATGTGCCCGAGCCTGCGACGGTCCGGGCACATTCCTCGATCTTGGCGGTCATCGCCCACGTGGTGTTGGGGTTGATCACCTTGATTCTCATGACGATCAGTCGACCGTCACAGTGTCGGGAGAGGAAGCATTCCGGACAGCTGAGGAAGAGCGCGCGGCGAGTAGGTAATAGACGGTGAATCCGAGCCCACAACCGATGAACCAGCTGTACTGCGCTGCGGTGTACATCCCGGTGAGGTCCTTGCCCAGGACCGGGACCATCGCGACGACGGCTCCCACCACGGTGGCGATCACTGCAGCAGGGTTGTATCCCTTGCTGTACCAGTAGGTTCCGGTCGGCGACATGCTGAACAGTTCGTCGACGATGACCTTCTGCTTGCGCACGAGGTAGTAGTCGGCAATCAGAATTCCGAACAGCGGACCGATGAAGGCTCCGAGGGTTTCGAGTGTGTAGTGAATGACGTCCGGATTGTTGTACAAGTTCCACGGCGTGATGAGGATCGAGCCGATCGCTGCGATCATTCCGCCGGCGCGCCAGCTGATCTTCTGCGGACTCACGTTGGAGAAGTCGAAGGCCGGGGAAATGAAGTTGGCCACGATGTTGATGCCGATCGTGGCGATGGTGAAGGTGAGTGCGCCGAGAACGATGGCGAAGGTGCTGTCGATTCGTGCAACGGTCGCAACGGGATCGGTGATCAGTTCGCCGTACACCGGCAGCGTCAACGATGCAGTGACGACGACCAACACCGAGAATACGAGGAAGTTCAACGGCAAACCGAGGAAGTTGCCCTTCTTGACGGCAGCGAACGACTTTCCGTAGCGGGAGAAGTCGCCGAAGTTGAGCATCGGTCCGGAGAAGTACGAGACAACCAGAGCGATCGCACCGAGCATGACCGGCACGGCGTCGAAACCCGAGTACTTGACGTCGCCGAGCGTGAGATCGATGGCGCTCCAGCCTGCCTTGTAGATCAGGTAGCCGCACAGCATGAACATCACGACATACACAGCCGGCCCGCAGAAGTCGATGAAGCGGCGGATCGATTCCATGCCTCGCCAGAAGACACAGGCCTGAAGTACCCACAGGAGCATGAAACTTCCCCAGCCCAGTGCGGAGAGTCCGGCGAATCCGTAGTCTTCGACGACGGCATAGGGCGCGAGTGACGGAAAGAGTTTGATCAGTACGACATCGAGGGCTGCTGAAGCGAGGAAGGTTTGAATTCCATACCAAGCCACGGCAATCAGGCCACGAATGATTGCCGGGATGTTCGCGCCGAGGACGCCGAACACGCTGCGGCAGATCACCGGATACGGCACGCCGGTAACTTGGCTGGGCTTGGCGACGAGATTGCAGAAGAAGTAGACGATCGTGATACCGACCAGCAGGGCGACGAGTACTTGCCAGCTGGCCAATCCCAGTGCGAAAAGACTACCGGCAGTGACATATCCGCCGACGCTGTGTACGTCGGACATCCAGAAGGCGAAGATGTTGTACGACGACCAGGTCTGCTTGCGAAGCGGCGCCAAGTCCTCGTTGGTCAAACGAGGGTCGTAGCCCGGCTTGATCAGGCCGCTTCCGACAGGGTGACCCGCGGCTTCGACAAGGTCACCCGATCCGGTTTCCTTTGGGGGAGTGGGGGTAGTGGTCGTTCGGGACGGAAGAATGTCGGTCATGACAGCTCCTGTGCATCAGTGCAGGAAATCAGCGGACGGTGCCACGAGCTCTCAGCGTCAGTGATGAAAACTGTGTTGAGAGAAAGGTATCGATGCTGTGTTGCACGACTATTGCGTGATCGGTATATCTTTTTCGGCCAATAGACCGGTGTCTGTCGGTAGAGTCGCGATCACGGTATCGAGTCGGCGATGATGGATTTCGGAAGCGCTCAGAAGTGCGGATGCGTCCCGACGCAGGAATGCGTCCAGCATCGCGGTGTGATCGGAGTGCAGAACCTGGCGATCGACGCCGGCAACATGGACCATCGGCTGTACAGGTTCGGTGATGTTCCAGGCAGCTTCGAACATGTGCAGAAGTCGAAGCATTTGCGACGGTCGGGTCAGTGCGAGATGAAAGTTTCGGCTCTCACAGTGATAGGACTGAGAGTCGTCGTAGCGCAACGCGATCTCCAAACGGGAGTTCGCCTCGACGGCGTGTTCGTGATCCTCTTCGGTTGCCTGCTCGACGGCGACGGCCAATGCAGCTGATTCGAGAGTTTCGCGGACGATGTACATCTCTCGCAGTTCTGCCGGCGTCAGCTGAGCAACGGTGTAGCCGAATTGATGTCGATGGTCGACCAAGGACTCTCCGACCAGTGTTTTCAGTGATTCCCGCACAGGTATTCGACTGACACCGAACACATCAGCCACGTCGCCGAGAGGAATCGGGGTACCCGGAGGCGCCGAACCCGACAGAATCACTCGCCGCAGTTCGTCGAGGATCGTTTGTTGGGGACTTCCGGGAGCATCGATTACCAGTTGCGTCAGCAGTACCGATCTACGGCGCGGCGGCATGTCGCTCTCCCTTCGTCTGTCTGCCAGAGTAGGAATACGTTGTTTCGTCTGCGTGACACCGGTGTGGCCGTCGTGCATCTCGCACTCGGGGGAGAACAAGTGGGCTCCGATCACATGCTCGCGTGAGTGCTGCTCGGGAGGCCGATCGTGGGGGTAGCGTTGTTGTGTAGTGGTATGGCAGAAAGCGAGTCGGTCGATGGCATCCGCTGTGCGCTCAGAAGCCGACCAGCGAGTTGTCGGCAACCTGCCCTTGGAGCTGACGAGTTTCGTCGGTCGTCGGCGTGAGTTGGCCGACGCCAGGAGATTGTTCGAGACGTCCCGTTTGTTGACACTCACCGGGATCGGTGGCGTGGGCAAGACACGGCTCGCGATCCGACTTGCGGGCGCGTTGCAAAGGGTGTTTCGAGACGGTGCCTGGTTGGTGGAACTGGGGGAGCAGACAGATTCGGATCTCCTCGAAGATCATGTCGCCGTGACCCTTGGTGTCCGGTCGGTCTCGTCGGCGGACCCGCTGCAGGCATTGATCGACTACTGCGCCGATCGGAGTCTGCTGTTGGTGCTCGACAACTGTGAACATCTGGTCGATGCCGTCGCTGTGTTCGTAGGCGCGATCCTACGGCGATGTGCCGGCGTCAAGATCCTGGCGACGAGCCGCGAATCGCTGGGCCTGGGCGGTGAGGTGACGATGCGCGTTCCCTCACTCACCACACCGCAGCAACAGCCGCCCGAATTCGAGGGAATTGCCCAGTACGAATCGGTGTCGTTGTTCACCGAGCGTGCGGCTTCCGTCGTACCTGGTTTCACCCTCACCGAGGAGAACAAGCGCGCCGTTGCGCATATCTGTCACGACTTGGATGGACTCCCACTTCCGATCGAACTGGCGGCAGCTCGCCTGCGTGGTATGTCTGCTGAGCAGATCATGAACAGGCTCTCGGATCGATACCGACTTCTTACAACGGGTGGACGCGACGTTCCGAGTCGTCAACAGACGCTGCGATTGTCGATCGATTGGAGTTACGACCTCTGCTCGCCAACCGAACAGCAGTTGTGGGGGAGGTTGTCGGTGTTCTCGGGTGGGTTCGACCTCGACGCCGCTGAGGGCGTGTGTGGGCAGGACATGAATTCGACCGAAGTGCTCGATCTCGTCACCGCGTTGGTCGAGAAGTCCATCCTGATTCGTGAGGAAACCGACGGGGATGTTCGGTACCACCTCCTCGACCTACTCCGGGAGTACGGACATGAAAAGTTGGAGTCCGCCGGTGAGTATTCCGCTCTGCGTCGAAGCCATCGTGATTGGTTCGAGGCACTGGTCGTTCATGCGGAAGCCGAGTGGATCAGTGGCCGGCAAGCTGCCTGGATCGCAAGGCTCGGTCGTGAACAGCGCAACGTCAACGATGCGTTGGAGTACTCGATTTCCACTGCCGGAGAGGCGCGATCTGCAACGCGAATGGTCGGTGCGTTGTACAGATTCTGGCTTGCAGGTGGATTACTTGTGCAGGCGCGTTACTGGACGGATCGAGCCTTGAATGCAGAGGATCGAGAGCTGGATCCGTTCCGAGTGGATGTCTTGGCCATCGACGCCGTGAATCACGCGATGCAGGGGGAACTCGAACGGGCAGAAGAGTTGGTCGACGAGAGTTGGCGCCTGGCAAACGACTTGGCGGATGTGCGCTCGCGCGGCTTGGCGACGTGGGGAGACGGATACGTCGATACCTTCAGAGGTAACTTCGATACCGCTACAGCCAAGCTGGAATCCGCGTTGACGTTGTTTCGACTCGACAAGAATCTGCTGCATGTTGTGATCGGCCTGGACACCTTGGGAGTCGCGTACTTCCTGTCCGGCGCTCTTGATCGCTCTGTGGAGTGCAACGAAGAGATTCTCGCGATCACCGTGCCCGCCGACGAGATGATGTTCCAGGCATTTGCGCTGGGAACTCTCGGGCTCGTGAGCTGGCTCCGAGGTGAATTGGAGGCCGCAAGTGACTATTTGACTCGAAGTTTGAGAATTCTCGATGCCCCGATGAACTCGGCGTGGTGTATCGAGCCGTTGGCGTGGATTGCTGCAGCGCAACGTGATTGGAAGCATGCAGCGGTTCTGCTCGGCGCGGCAGCCATGTATTGGCAGAAGGTCGGGGGACGGCTGGCGGGCCTGCCGGGTTTGTCAGCTCATCACGACACTGCTGCAGAGACTGCTCGCAAAGCCATGGGTGACGATGCTTTCGACAAGTCGTTTCGCAGCGGGTTTGCGATGTCCGAGGGTGAAGCTGTCGCATATGCGCTCGACAAGCGCTCCAGTGTCACGACTGCGTCGTCGGCTGAAGGGCCTCACCTCACTCCTCGTGAGCAGCAAGTTGCGGAACTGGTTGCCCAAGGGTTGACCAATCGCGCGATTGCGGAGCACTTGGTAATCTCGCTGCGCACCGCTCAGGGACACGTGGAACACGTACTGACAAAACTGGGATTCAGTTCCAGAGCGCAGATCGCAGCGTGGTACGTCTCGACCGCGCAGGAGCGTGACTCGCGTGAGGTCAATGGCTCAGCAGGCCGGAGTTGACGTCCGATAGCAGTTCACCACGGTCGTCGCCGCACAAGCAGAACACCGGGTAGCGCTTACCTTCTTCACGCCCCTGAAACGACACTCGTAGCGGTCCAGGCGCATCCGCGCGAGGGGATTCGGTGAGGAAAGTGTACAGCCACGGCCCTTCGTCCAATTCCACGATGGCGAGAACGGTCGAGGGGTCGCCGTGAACCGTTCGCCAGGACACGACAGTGCCGTCTCCGCAACACCGCGTCACGTCCAACCGCGCCCCACGACACCTGGCGCAGACCGCGCTCGCGGGTGAGAGGATGACATCACATTCCGCGCAATGGGGGAGTGTCAATCGTTCGGCTCGCGACGAGCGATTCGAATATCGCCGCGATACACGCTGTTTCATCGAGCTTGCGGGATTCATGTCAGTAACGTCGGGCGAGGTAGTACGGCATCGAGTCCACGGGTGCGCGTTCGACCGACTCCCCGGACGTCGGGGCGTGAACGATCTCACCGCCTCCGGCGTAGATCCCCACATGCTCCCCGCCGTAGTACAGGACCACGTCACCCGGCTGTAGATCGTCCCGGGAAACTGGAGTGCCGCCAACCGCCTGGTCGTAGCTGGTTCGCGGAATCGAAACGCCCGCTTGTGCATAGGCCCATTGAACGAGACCGGAGCAGTCGAACGAGTCCGGCCCGGTCGCGCCCCAGACGTACGGAGCGCCGATCTTGGACTCTGCGGCTGCCAATACGCGGCCTGTATCCGAGGAAGCGAAAGCTGACACCTTCGCCGGATTCGTGTCGACGGAAACTGCGGCGATGTTCCAGTCCCGAAGCACGGGGGCCTGAGCGTTCGCGGTGTCGATACTCACGGCAAGGGTTGTCAGGGAAAGAACGCCGACGACAAGCGCCCTTCCGAGTGCATGCTTCTTCGTGCGGGGGTCGGTGAATCGGTGGTGCGACATTTCGCGTGTTGCCTTTGCGTCGATGCGTCCCGAAGCAGGTGTCCAGATGGGTGTGATCGGGCTTCGGCTTGCGACACTCAGCCTGGTTGCGCCTCGACGTGTTCGCACCGGTCAGTTGGACGGGGTGCATACCTGTTTCGAGCGGCATTGTGGGTGCAAGGCCTGTTGATCGATCGCGAGAACTTCGACGGACTTTCGTGATCCGAATCAAGGAGGGCACGGCGGCCGGCGTCCCCCGGCTCCGGTCAGGCGATTCGCAGCGGGAGCGCCGAACGCTCAACAGTGGCACGGTCGGATGGACCACGATCCTGCGCACAAATGGCTGCGCGAAAAAGTACGTGAGGCAAGCGTCTGGCTGGATTCGGCAGACGTTCTGTACTCTCGCAGTCATGCAACAGCGGAGCACAGGAACGGTGACACGGTCACTGTTGCTGCTTCTGCTGCCGTTCATCGCTCTTCTCGCAGTGCCTCCGCTTGGTTCCTCGGGTAGCGCCGCGGTGCTGGGAACTGCGATTGCCGTCTTCGTGGTCGCTGCGCTCGCAACTTCCTCGAAGTACGAACTTCTGCAACTATGCGCGGTTTCGGCCACTGGCCCGTCTGATGACGAACGCTGCCTGCGTGGTGCTTTCCGCAGGCAGAGCAGCCCGGACGCGCCCGGTCGTCCGCAACCTCGAGCTCCGGGAATCGGTCTGTAGATCGGCAGTCGACGGGTGTGAACTCGTCGTAGGTCGGTCAGACGTCTTGCGTCCACAACCATTCCCGCGCTCTCATCTCTCTGAGCGTGCCTCTCGGTGAGGTTCATTCGTCATGCTCGATTTTGTCTACTACCCCGTGTCCGGAATCCTCTGGTTCTGGCACAAGGTCTTCTCACTGGTCTCCGGATCACCCGACAACGGCGTCGTGTGGGCGTTGTCGGTCGTATTTCTCGTCTTCACGCTCAAAGCCCTGCTGTTCAAACCCTTCGTCAAGCAGGTCCGCACTCAACTGGTGATGCAGAAGCTGCAACCTCAGATCAAGGCGTTGCAGAAGAAGTATTCGGGTGACCGGCAGAAACTCACTGTAGAGATGGCCAAGCTGCAGAAAGAACATAATTACAGTCCGTTGCTCGGCTGTCTGCCGATGCTGGTTCAGGCACCGGTGTTCATTGGTCTCTATCACGTCCTGCGATCGTTCAATCGGACCGGAGCGGCATCGCACGTCCCGTTTCTGAGCCCGACCGAACCGATGTCGGTGGCGGACAACGCGAACACGGCCAACTACTTCTTCAGTGCCTCGGATGTGCAGTCTTTTCTCGACGCCAAACTGTTCGGCGCACCGTTGTCCGCCATGATTTCGAGCCCGGCAGCACAACTGGAAGCATTCGGCGACGTCAGCCGTATCTCCATCATTCTGGTAGCTGTACCGCTGATGATATTTGCCGCCGTCGCTACACATTTCACATCGCGGGCATCCATCGCGCGCCAAGTGGACACCGGAACCGTCAACCCTCAAACAGTGATCATGAACAAGCTCGCATTGTGGGTGTTTCCGGTGGGGGTGATCGCTTTCGGTGCGTTCGCGCCCGTGGCGATCCTGCTGTATTTCGTGAGTAACAACTGCTGGACGCTGGGACAACAGCATTTTGTGTACGGACGCATCGCTGCGGAGCAGAAGGAAGCCGAATCGTCGCCGACTCCCGGAATGACCGCGCCCCCGTCGCCCAGAGTGGCTGCACCGCCGCTGCCGGGCGCCAAGCCCATCCGCGCCAAGCGCAGGCGATGACGGAAAGCGACCCCTCCCTACCGGCGAGTAAGGCACGTACGCTGGAAAGCATGACCAAATGGACCGCAGAAGACGTAGTCGATCAGACCGGCCGCACATTTGTCGTCACGGGGGCGAACAGCGGACTGGGTGAGGTAGTCGCACGAGCGCTGGGCAAAGCCGGGGCCGACGTCGTCCTCGCCTGTCGTGACACCACGAAGGCCGACGCCGTAGCCGCCGAGATCGGGCCCAACGCGGTTGTCCGCAAATTGGACCTCTCGGATCTGTCGTCGGTACGAGCCTTCGCCGACGCAACGGAGAAGGTCGACGTCCTGGTGAACAACGCCGGCGTGATGGCGGTTCCGTTCCGCCGGACGGTCGACGGATTCGAAATGCAGATCGGCACAAACCATCTCGGACACTTCGCATTGACCGGATTGCTGAAGGACAAGCTCACCGATCGTGTCGTGACGATGTCCAGTGCCCTGCATCAGCTCGGAACTGTCGATCTGGACGATCTCAATTTCGAGCGTCGGAAGTACAACCGATGGTTGGCCTACGGGCAGTCCAAGCTTGCCAATCTGTTGTTCACGTACGAACTTCAACGCAGGTTCGCGGCGTCGGGATCTTCGCTCAAAGCGCTCGCTTCGCATCCGGGATACGCGTCGACGAACCTGCAGGGGCACACCGAGTCGATCCAGGACAAGCTGATGGGAATCGGCAATTCGATCTTCGCGCAGTCCGCGGAGATGGGCGCCCTTCCCGAACTGTGGGCGGCAACCGCGCCGGATGCCTTCGGCGGCAGTTACATCGGACCGGACGGTCCGTTCGAGCAGCGAGGGTATCCGAAGGTCGTGGGGTCGAACAAGAAGTCACACGATACGAAGACAGCCTCGGGTTTGTGGACACTGTCGGAGAAGTTGACCGGAGTCTCGTTCGGGATTTGATTCAGATATGAAGGTGGCCGCGAACTTCGAGAAGTTCGCGGCCACTTTCATATCCGTTCGAGCTAGATGTTGTTCGGGTTACAGCGTGACAACCATCTTGCCGGTGTTCGCGCCGCGCATCAGGTCGATGAACGCTTGCGGTGCATTCTCCAGGCCTTCGACGATGGTCTCGTCCCACTGAATCTTGTTGTCGGCGAGCCACCCTGCCATGTGGGTGCGGAATTCGCCACCGAGGTGACGGTAGCCGCCCACGAGGAATCCGCGCAGTGTGAGCTGCTTGCCGATCACCAGTGCCAGGTTGTGGGGAGCGGTGGGCTTCTCGGTGGTGTTGTACTGAGCGATGGCTCCGCACAGGGCAATCCGGCCACCCTGGTTCATGGCATCGATTGCGGCTTCGAGATGCTCGCCACCGACGTTGTCGAAGTACACGTCGATGCCGTCAGGGGCGGCAGCGGCGAGTAGTTCGGTGATCGGGCCGTCGTGATAGTCGAATGCCGCATCGAATCCGAGTTCGAGAAGTCGGGCAACCTTCGCCGGTGAACCGGCGCTACCGATTACTCGCTTCGCTCCGAGCAACTTGGCGATCTGACCGACGAGCGATCCGACGGCACCTGCTGCGCCGGAGACGAATACGGTATCGCCTTCCTTGAACTCCGCAACCGCGGTGAGGCCGGCATACGCGGTGAGGCCAGTCATGCCGAGGGCACCCAGGTAGGCCGTCGCCGGCGCGATGGACGTGTCGGCCGGAGTCACTGCGGATCCGTCGAGGATGGCGTATTCACGCCATCCGAGGCCGTGGACGACAACGTCGCCCACGGCGCGATCAGCCGACTTGGATTCGACGACCTCGCCGACGGCACCACCGTCGAGCGGCGCACCGACCTGGAACGGCGGAAGGTAGGACTTCACGTCGTTCATTCGGCCGCGCATGTACGGGTCGACGGAGATGGCGATGTTGCGGACCAGGATCTGGCCGTCTTCGAGTTCGGGGAGTTCTACTTCGGCGGTGGCGAAGTTCTCCGACGTGGGCCAACCGTTCGGGCGTGAAGCGAGACGGATTTCCCGGCTGACAGTGGTAGTGCTCATTCGTCGTCCTTACTTACTTCGAGGGTGACCTCGATGTTGCCGCGAGTTGCATTGGAGTACGGGCACACCTGGTGTGCCTTCTCCGTCAGCTCGACGGCCTGATCATGGGGTAGATGGGGGAGTGAAACCTCCAGCGTCACAGCGAGTCCGAAGCCTCCTGCACCGTTGGGGCCGATGCCGACCCGCGCGCCGACTGCGGAATCAGCCACGTTGGCCTTCTCGGCACGGGCGACCATCTGCAGAGCGGAGTGGAAGCATGCTGCGTATCCGGCGGCAAAGAGCTGCTCGGGGTTGGTGCCTTCGCCGCTGCCACCCATTTCCTTGGGAATGGCGAGGCCGAGATCGAGGCGTCCGTCCGAGGTGCGAGCGTGACCGTTGCGGCCTTCGCCGGTGGCAAGTGCTTCTGCGGTGTAGACGATGTTCATGACTTCTTCTTTCCGTCGGAGTGGGCATTGGATGCTTGGAGCGACTCGCCGAGACGAGTGAGAACGTCTCGAAGTTCGGTGAGTTCGTCGGTGCTCAGACCAGTGGCACCTGCGAGTTTGGCCGGGATGTCCTCGGCCTTGCTGCGCAGGGTGGAACCCGCCTCGGTCAGGTGAATCTCGACGCGACGCTCGTCGGTGGTGAGGCGTCGGCGCTCGATGAATCCCAGACCCTCGAGCCTCTTGAGCAGCGGCGACAGAGTTCCGGTATCGAGATCGAGCGCCTCACAGATCTCACGCACCCCGCGGCCGTCTCGTTCCCAGAGTGTCAACAAGACGAGGTACTGGGGATACGTGATTCCCAGGTCGTCGAGCATTGCCCGGTACGCGGCCGTAGTGGCCCGCGACGCCGAATAGAGGGCGAAGCAGACCTGGCGTTCGAGAGCGAGTGGGTTGGTCACGAGAACAACTGTAGCGCACAGTTAAGTTGTGCACAACAAAGAAGTGTCAAATAGATCTACGAATAGGCGGCCGTTCGTCTACGGCGTCGACAGGATCTCGGAGACATGCGAGAGGAAGGTGTGCACTGTCCGGGCAGCGGGCGCAGGAAACCTGGTCCGCACTGCCAATCCGTCGTGAGTTCGTGAGAACCAGAACTGAACGTCGTCGGCGTTCGAGACGCGACTGAGTTGCTGCGGATTGATCGGCGCAGGCTGTGATTCGCTGGACTTTGATTTACGGGGGCGAGATCCACCGGGCATGGTTCTGTAGTCGGCGTAGGACACCGAGAAGATGTCTCTGCGAGTGGGCGAAACCTCGGGCCCCAAGCTCCGCAACACCTGCCTCGACGAGACGGACGACAGTGAAAGTGACTCGTGGAAAGCGAGATTGACTGCCCGGGCAGTGCTGTGAAGATTGTCCATGCTCGTCACGGTGATGGGCGCATTGGCTACCAGCCATCCGAAGGTGTGGTTGTGTCGCGGTTCCCGACGCGTGTGAACAGGGAACAGTAGGTGCGTGTCCCTCTTGCCGGTCAATTGTGTTGTGGCCAAACCGATCGACGCAAGAATTGCACCGAACGACGAGTGCCGATGATCGGCGCAGTTCTGGTCGAACAACTCTGCTTCGTCGGCGTCGAGGAGCATTCGGGTGTCTGTGCCCTGGGGCGACATCGCCCAGGCGGGCAGTCCCAGATCTACGGGAAAATGGGGAGTGTCACCCCCGCATGCTCGGAGGAAGGACCGCCAACCCGCAATCCGGTGGTCGCCGGGCTCTGGATCCGCGGTTGCCGATTCCCGGAAGCAGTAGTTGAGGAAACTCCCGGGCTCCGGAAGGAGATCAGACGCGATCGGATCACGGTCCGCCCGCGTGTATTCGCGATACAGAGTGCTGATCTCGGTAATTGCGATGCTCATGGACCAGCCGTCGCAGATGGCATGGTCGAACCCGCAGACCACTGTCGACTGGTCCTCGCGGGTGATGGCACCGAGAAAGTACGCGGGAAACGCGAAAGGATTGCACCATCGATCCAAGCGCTCGCCCAAGAGTTCTCGCACCTGCTCCGGTGTTCGCGCGTCAGCCACTGTTTCCTCACGCAGGCGCAGATCGGCGACGTCGGCGACGTCGACGAACAGTGCCGAGGATTCACCCGATTCTTCGGCCTGGGAGAACGAGCACGACAGGGCGTCGTGACGGGACGTCCATTCCTCGAAGCTGGCCTTGAGTGCGTCCGTGTCGATGGGGCCGGGAACGTCGAAAGTGGCAGCGAGCCAAGTCGTATCGCCGCGGCTGCCGGCAAGATGCAGCTGCTGATTGGAGGTCGGAGGAACCGGATACGTCGTTCCGGTGGAGATTTCACTCGGCGTCCACTGCAGAATGCGGCCCGGCCGTGCCTCGAACCTGTCGAGAAACGTGATGTGCATCAGGCGGTCTCCACTTCCTGACGTGCATCCGCCTGACGCACGACACGGTAGTCGCCGGTATCAGCGACCGTTCTCAGGACGTTGCGAAGGTGTCGTAGGTACCGATTCACCGATGTGTGCGCCTGCTCGGTGTCCGGAAAACTGACCATCACGTACGTACGGTCTTCCTTCCGGTTGATCCACATCGACAGATCACCCGTCGTTCCTGGCCCACCCAGTGCCCGCGCCTCGAGTTCGTCATGGTGCTCGGCACCTGGAATCAGGCGCATGTCGATGTACGACACCATCGGCGGGACCGAGGTTCCACCGATGTCGGATCCGGTCAACTTCGACACCTGGGCGATCACCGAGTGAATGGACACGTCCGCGAGTCCCTTCACCGCAGCGCGAGCAGCGTGGGCAAGGGGGAGTGCATCGGTAAAGTTCGTGACACCGCTCAGCGTGAACGAGACCGGGACGAGATTGATGAACCAGCCTTGGGAATAGAGGTATCTCGGATCGGAGCGAGTGCCGACTGCGTTGAGCGCGAAGTAGTTCGCTCGATCCGCAACTTCGATCTCGGTGAGGGCGAGGGCTGCGAAGATCCCCGTGGAGAAGCCGACGCCATTGGACTTGCACAGCGCTGCGAACGCGGCTGACTCGTCGCTGTCGAGAACGTCGATGTGTGTGCGGGTCGACCGGGTCTGTTCGCCGCTCGCGACACCGAGGTCGAGGGGGAACGTCGGGAGTTGGCCGGCGTTGGCGGCGAGAATCGAAATCCACTGCTGCACAGGCGCTGCGGCCAGGTCGAGGTTCCCCGCGGATGTCCGTTCCTCGCCGCTGTACTCGACGTAGCTGCCGGGAGAGGGAAGTTGAGCGTCGATGCCGGCGCTTTCGGCGATGTACAGCGCACGAAGTTCTTCGACGCCCAGCATCAACGACAGGCCGTCGGTGTGCGAGTGATCGACGCCGTAGTAGACGGTGAAGCCGGCGCCGTGCTCGACGACGCCACTGATGAACGAGGGCCATTGCAATGGGCTGGTATCGCCGGCGAAACTTCGGCTCACATGCTCGCGAACCGCATCTGCCGTGTTCAGAGAACCGATGCTGTGCGGCGTGAGTTCGATCGTCGACGCATCCACCACGTGACGGTCGATGACCCCGCTACCGTCGGGATCTTCGGATGATCTCACCTCGAACCAACTGTGCAGTGTGTTGTGCCGCAGGACAAACGCCTGGACCGCCCGACGCAGTGCCTCCCGATCGAGATCACCGGGCAGAGTGAACGTGAATCCGATCCACGGTGACCAGTCGACGCCTTGTGCGCGCTTGTGATCGGCGGTACGAATGTGTCCTTCCTGTAGGAACGAGAGCGGTTGGTCGCTCCGCGGTGCCCCGGATGCCGCCGCCAGGGATTGTTCAGTAGGCCTGAACTCGGTGAGCGTCCCGGCTTTCGGTGCCCAGAGATCGATGGGTGTCATTTCCATGAGAGTTCTCCTCGATCGGTGCAGCGGTTTTGGTCGGAGGTGCGAAAGTGTCGGTCGAGAAGGCAAAGTCCTCCATTTCGCGGCGTAGGAGTCCCGCGAACTGATGGATGTGGCGGCTCGTGCGCGCGTTGCCCGGGTGGCGTATGGCCAGATTGAGCCCTTCGGGAGTCCGCGTGAGCCAGATGTAGACGTCGGTTCCCGAATGATCTCGACTACGAAGGCCCCTGGTCTGCCAGCTCGTCCATTGCTCGGCACCAGGAACGTGACGAACGTCCATGTACGAGAGCACGAACGGCAGGTGCTGCGGGGAGTCGATCAGCTCGCACACTTTCGAATACGGCAGTGCCGCGGCGGGGCGGACGCGCCGTATCTCCGTGCCGGCAACCTTGGCCAGATCGCTCAGGGTTGCGGCGGGGGCAATCGGAATCCTCACCGGCACAACACCGATAAACCATCCCAGCGACGCGGCCCATCGAAGCTCCGAACGGGTGTGTTGCGGCACGACGACGCGGAATTCGTCTGCACCGGTGAGATCGCCGGTCACCTTGGCCGCGCACGCGAGTATCGCGGCCAGGAATCCTTGGTTGCTGCGCTTGCTCGCTTCTGCCAGGCGTTCGGCTCCCCGGGCGCTCAGAAGCCAGGCAGACAGGCTCTGCTGAGGGACTCGGCGTCCGGTGACCGGTTCGGGTAGCGCTGGAAAGTGCGGAGCCTCGCCCTGCGCGTAGAACTCGCGCCACGTCTGCACTGCCGGGTGAGAGCGGTCCGCGTGTCCCACGAGATCTCGTTCCTTGGTGCCGAAGTCGATGTAGCTTCCGGTCTCCGGCGGCGAGGGAGGGCTTCCCTCGCTCAACGATCGGTAGATCGTCTGCAGTTCGTGCGCGGTCAACGCCACCGAATATCCGTCCAGCAGAGCATGATCAGCGGCAAAAACCACGGTGAAGTGGTTGGGGCCTTCGATCGTCGCGAACTGATACGCAGGCCAGACAAGTGGATCGGTCGATCGGTCGAGCAGTTGCTGCAGATGTGTGAAGACAGACATCGAGGACGCAAGGTGTCCGACCTCGGTGCCCAGAATCCGGACGTCTCCAGACCCCGCGGTGCGTCGGACTATCGTTTCGCCCTCCACGGCGACGTGTGTTCGGAGCACTTCGTGGCGATCGATCCAGTGATCGAGAGCGGCCGCCCAGATCCTTCGGTCGAGTCGGTCGTGGATGCGAAACGAGGTACCCAGCCACGACGGAGTGCACACGTCGGTCTGATGGTGTACCTGCCGTTTCGCCTGCTCGGCATGTTTCAAGTGTGCCTCGTGTATGTAGCTGGCGGGACGCTGGTCGACAGGCCACAGCTCGGGCGGATTCACCGCGGCGGGAGTCCACTCGGTGACGGTCCCTGGAGGTAGGGGATAGTCGGCAAGTTCCGTGAATTCCATTGGGAAACCTGATCTCTCGAGATGGCGAAAGGTGGGGATCGTGAACGGGGCGGATGTTTGTAACCGAGAGTGACAGATGATTAGTCAAGGCAAGTAGAACGCGGCCCGAGGCTCCGCGCAACTGCTTCGGTGCGGGATGTGACGAGGAACATTCCGCTCGTTTTTTCGGACAATTCGAATACTGGACATCCGGTTTACGGCCCTGGTCACCTGTCAGTTGATCGATCAATCACTCTGTGGTGAAACAAATTTCAACAGACCGTTGTGAATTCCGTCGGAGACGAAGCATGTGTGCATGCGAACGTCGGAATATGTTTATGTGTAGCAAGTTTCGTATGGGTTCGGCTGTATCTCTTTTAATTGCAACAGGGTTCGTGTACCGCCGTCGTGTCGTTTCGGCGCGCGGATTGTTCACCGAGTATTGACATGCTCGGCATCTGCCGGTCGTATGCAGACGGTATTTCTAAGCGATGACTGATCCGATGGAATACGACCTGGTTGTGATCGGCTCCGGCCCGGGTGGGCAGAAGGCTGCCATCGCGGCGGCCAAGCTGGGTAAACGGGTAGCGATGGTCGAGAAGGGCAACATGCTCGGGGGAGTGTGCGTCAACACCGGCACCATTCCGTCGAAGACGTTGCGTGAGGCGGTTCTCTACCTCACCGGGATGAACCAACGCGAACTGTACGGCGCGAGTTACCGCGTCAAGGAGAACATCACTCCGGCCGACCTGCTGGCGCGAACCCAGCATGTCATCACCAAAGAAATCGAAGTCGTTCGATCTCAGCTTCTGCGCAACCGCGTCGAATTGTTGGTAGGGGTCGGCTCGTTCGTCGACGAGCACACCATCCTCGTCGAGGACTCCTCGCGCGGAGACAAGATGACGATCACGGCGAGGTTCGTCGTGATCGCGACCGGAACGTTGCCTGCTCGCCCGGCGGGGGTGTCCTTCGACAGTCACCGGGTGCTCGACTCCGACGGGATCCTCGATCTGACCTCCATCCCGACCACCATGGTCGTCGTGGGCGCGGGAGTGATCGGTATCGAGTACGCATCGATGTTCGCGGCACTCGGCACCAAGGTCACCGTCGTCGAGAAGAGGACGTCGATGCTGGACTTCTGCGACCCCGAGGTCATCGAATCGCTTCGATTCCATCTACGCGATCTGGCGGTCACTTTCCGATTCGGTGAAGAAGTGACGGCCGTCGACGTCGGAGCGAACGGAACGCTTACGACGCTGCGCAGCGGCAAGCAGATTCCCGCCGAGACCGTGATGTACTCGGCTGGACGGCAAGGCCTCACGGCGCCACTCGCGCTGGAGAACGCCGGGCTCGAAGCCGACGAACGTGGCCGTATCTACGTCGACGACAATTTCCGCACCAAGGTCGAACACATCTACGCCGTCGGTGACGTCATCGGATTCCCGGCGTTGGCGGCGACGTCGATGGATCAAGGTCGACTCGCGGCCTATCATGCCTTCGACGAACCAGGCGCGAAGCTGATGGATCTGCAGCCGATCGGCATCTACTCGATTCCCGAGGTGTCGTACGTGGGCGCCACCGAGGTCGATTTGACCAAGGAATCGGTGCCGTACGAGGTTGGCGTTTCCCGATACCGCGAACTCGCACGCGGGCAGATCGCAGGCGACACCTACGGGATGCTCAAGATCTTGGTGTCGACGGATGACCTGAAACTGCTCGGTGTTCATATCTTCGGCTCGGGTGCAACGGATCTCGTGCATATCGGCCAAGCGGTGATGGGGTGCGGCGGGACCGTCGAATACCTTGTCGACGCCGTCTTCAACTATCCGACACTGTCCGAGGCGTACAAGGTGGCGGCGCTCGACGTCATGAACAAGATCAGGGCTCTCAAGCAATTCCACTAGGGGTCGGGGTGTCCCCAGGTACCGGTCAGGGGCGGTCGGTGTACTTCTCGGGTAGCACTTGTTCGAATACCTGAGGGTGATGTCAGGCCTGGGGAAATAAGGCAGGGTCTATCTCCATGACCATTGCCCAGGAACTTCGTGTGGAATTTCGATGCTGATCGGACTGATTGCCGCGATCGTGGCATGCGTCGGGTACGGCGTTGCATCCGTGCTGCAAGCCTACGGCGCGCGCAAGTCGGCAGCTGCCGCCGAGCAGCGTGGCGAGGCCGGACACGTGACGGCGTCGGGTGGCCCGACCTTGCGTTCGACGTTCGCGGCCGCGCTGACGGCGTCGTTCATCCTGGGCACCGTGCTCGATGCGGTCGGATTCGCCGGAAGTGCCATCTCCGCGCGGCTCATTCCACTGTTCTTGTCGCAGACAGTGGTCAGTGCCAATCTCGTCATCACGGCAGTGCTGGGGACCGTGGTCCTCGGCATCCAGTTGCATCGTCGCGACTGGTTCGCGATCGCTGCGGTGATCGGATCGCTCCTGCTGCTCGGATTGTCGTCAGGTCACGCGGGCGGTGGGAGTTCCAACGACGTCGTCCATTGGGGTGTCCTCGTGGGCTCGGCGTTGATCTTGCTGATCGGCATCGGTTTGATCCGATGGTTGGGCTCACGCGCAGCAGTTGTCGCCGGGTTGATCTCGGGTGTGCTGTTCGGCTGTCTGGCCATTGCCGTACGCGTGGTCTACGGAATCGATCCGTTCGAAATCGGTACGATGCTCCGCGATCCGGCCGGCTGGGCGATCCTCGTTTCGGGCCTGGGCGGTTTCTATCTGCACACGGTGGCGCTGCAACTGGGATCCGTCAACGGAGCGACAGCGGCTCTGGTTGTCGGCGAGACGGTGGTTCCGGGAATCGTTGGCGTCGTGGTGCTCGGCGACGCGTCGAGACCGGGCCTGGAATGGCTTGCCGTGGTCGGCTTCGTCGGGGCAATCGCGGGCGCCGTCGCCGTGGCCGTCTTCGGCGCGGCGAGCCACGAGGAGAAACCGGTCGAAGAAGTGACCGTCTGATGCGGTAGCGAAAAGCTGTGCTGTTCGACCGGTCAATTGGTAACGGAAACCGCGTTCTCGCAGATAGTTCCAGTGCGCCCCAATGTCCCGCTTACGTTGTGCGTCACGGGCAGCGGGACGAAGAACGGAGGAAAGTGATGAGCAGCTTGGATATTCAACGCTGGTCGAACGACTTCACCGCGCTGACCAAGGTCATATCGGAAGGCATCGAGCAGTTTGTTCTCCGGTTCATTTCCAGCTGAAGTGATCTGAGCTCGTTGCCGGGTGCGGATAGTTCAGTCGTCGCTTCCGCGGTTCGAGTGATGAATTGCGATGAAATAGAGGTTCTTACGGCGTCTGGGAGGCCTGGGCGGGGGCGAGCAGGTAGGAGAACACGTACGTAACTGCGGCGATGACCGCCAGTACGATCAAGGACATCGGGAACCCTGCGGCATCTCGCACCGGGTCACCAGTAGCGACGACAGCCGACATGAACAGTCCTATCCAGGACCAGGCTCCATCTCCGACTATCGGGATCATCACGGCGACACCTGTGACCGCACCTGTGAGCGCAGCCAGACTCAGTTCCTTGTCGACCCAGCTCATGGATCAACTAGAACACAGGCACGCTCGCGAGGCTGTGGAGTATCTCGGATTCAGGGGCTGAAGAACTCGAGTCGGCGGTGCAGGCGTGCGATCGACGGGTCCCCGATCGTGCGTCTGCCGTCGGTTCGGGCTTGGCTCGGGGTCATCCCGTAGAAGTCCTTGAACGCTCGCGCCAACTGGGATTTCGAGGTGAAGCCGCATCGCAGGGCCAACGCTTCGATCGTTTCGTTCGGCATCTCGGTTCTGGTCAATTCGCGGTAGACGAGTTCGAGACGCTTCCGCCGAATGACAAGAGCTATTCCGCCGTCGGATGCGAATGCGCGATAGAGCTGTGCCCGGGAGACGGACAATGCTGCGCACATGCTCGTCGGGCCGAGCCAGGTCTCCGAGAGATGCTCGGCGATGTAGGCGTACGCACGATCGCGGAGAGAGTGATCGGGCCGCGGCGACAGATCAGGTTCGGCGATACTCAAACTGACACGAAGGAGGGACGCGACGACGTCCTCGTAGCCGGCCGCAGCATCGGGATCGAGATGCGGTAGCGCGAGTACGACCGATTGCATGCACTGAGCGAGCACGACGGCAGGAACTCCGCGCAGTACCGTCCCGTGTAGAGAACGACCCTTCGACTCGGCCTCGACGAGGGAACGCGGTGCGAGGAGCGTGATGGTGCGCCCTGTCGATTCTACCTCCGCGTCGGCGGTCCAGGTACGCCCGAGGTCGAAGAATGTGACATCGCCTGGACGTGCGACGAAATCGACTCCGTCGGCGTTGCCGCTCAACTGCCCGTCGAGGACGACCTGGACCATGTATTCATCGTCGAGTCCGCTCTCGGCGATCAGCCGATTGTTTCGGGTGTACTTCTGTGCATTGAAGGTAGTTTGACCGATCAACGAGGTTCCGATGGAAAGCGCTGTGATCGAGCCTTCGAGAGATGTGTCAGGGTCAATTCGGTCGGTGACGAAGAACGGACGTGTGGCACTGCGCCAGAAGTCGTCGGCGTCCGCAGGATCGACCGATCGGGTCGACACGCGGATGCGGGCGGAATTCATCGACACGCGGGCATGATATGTCAGATCCCGCAGGTCGCAGTCACTCTCCCGCAAATAGACGTCAATAGTGACCGAGCCCACATAATGAGACAAATCGGGCGTATTTGTGAGACGGCCAGTGCTCGCGTGTCGCGGCGAAGCTGTCTATGTTGTTCGTTATGGGTGGACAGGTTGGGAGTTCGATGCTCGAACGAAATCTCGAGTTCGGCGGGGATCGACTGCTCGTTTGTCGGCCATCATGACGTCCACTTCGAATCGATCGCAGCTATCTCGAGCAAAGCGAAATCCTCGAGGAAGGGGCACGCTGCAAAGGCGGCTTGCCGGGCGTGGAGCCACGGCGATTCGTCCCCGCCTCCTCGGATTGATGGAACGCTCGGCGGGATTGACTGTCATCGATTCGCCGCTTGGGTTCGGCAAGACGGAACTCGCCGCGTTGTGGCTCACGACTCTCGGGCAGGTGCCGAGCAGACCGGTAGTCTGGGTGCCGGCGCCATCGCATCGGATGACCCCCCTCGAGTACTGGAACACCGCGCTCGCAGTAATTCAGGATTCCCTGGAATCACTCGAGGCCCCGCCACGAATGCGCGAGGATCCAGTGGGCGCGATCGAATCACTCCTCGACTCGTCGCCCGCACCATTCGTGTTGGTGTTCAACCGCATCGACCTGGTTGAGGGTGACGAGGTGGGACGCCGAATCGTGGATCTGATCGTGCGGCTTCCCGGATTGAAAGTAATCGTCACGCTGCAGGATCGGTCTGCGACGGACTTGCTCGAAGACGTCCGCGTGGACGAGTACCTGTGCGCGAACGACCTCAGATACACGCTCGACGAGTCCACCGTTCTGTTCGCGGAGGCAGGGATTCACCTTCCCTCGGGCATCGTCCATTCGATCTGTGAACGCGTCGCCGGCGTTCCCGTGCTGATGAAGGTTGCTCTGAGTGCGGTTGCGGGGCTGAGTGAACCGAGCCGTGGACGCGAACGCGTTCAGCAGCGAGTGGACCAGGCGATCCACGCGTACGTCAGTCGGACCGCTCCTCGATCGGGCAAGTCGCTCGAGTTGTTCGACTTCGCGACTACGATCGCCGCTGCCCGCACGGTGACACCAGAGATCGCTCGTGTCTTGTCCGACGATCTTGACGTGGAGGGCAAACTGGACTTGCTCGAGTCTTTCGGTCTGATCTTCCGGAATGGTTTCGAGGGAGAACCGTCCTGGTACTTCGCGCCGTCAGTTCGACTGGCATTCATACAGATACGGGCCGAACAAGGGGATGGATTCGAAGATCCCTTCCAGGTACTCGTCGATCACGCTCTCGGGACTTCGGATATAGCCGGTGCCGTTCACTACGCCTTGGACGGACGCAAGTGGACCAGGGTGCTCGACATACTCGAGCGCCACTGGGCTGATCTTCTGGTCGATCACACCGGATTGGTCCGGACTGCGTTGCAATCCATACCCGGTGACGTACTCAGTTCGAACCCTTCGATTCTGGTGGGTCGTGACCTGCTCGAATCACGTCTGCGGCCGCAGTTGATCAACGGCGATTCATTACCGACGGAACCGGCGGAATTGCGTGCGATAGGTGGTAGTCCGCATGCGCACAGCTTGTTGAACGTCGGAACTGTCCAAGCGGTGGTGCTGAGAACATCCGGTAAGTACCAACGCTCTACCGAGATCACGCGCAAATTGGCGCACGTCGTGTACGGACTCGGCGACGAGTCGTTGGGCGCGTTGGGGTCTCAACTGCCCGCCCTGCGGCTGATCTGGGGGGTCTCGCATCAATTGACCGGTGACCTCGGTGATGCCGCGGTGGAATTGCGACTCGCCTATCAAGGTGCGGTGCAACATGGTCCGGAGTTCGTCCTGCGTCACGCCGCAGGCAATGCCGCGCTCAACTCCGCGCTGATCGGGGACGTCGCGCACGCGACAGACTGGCTGCACCTGGAAAGCACACACCCGGACGTTTCGGGATGGTTGGGACCGCCCTCGCACATGGGGGGAGCGATCGCGCGGGCACTGGTGGCGTGCGACAGCGTGGACCTGCACGCCGGAGCTGCCGCGATGGACGCACTCGCCGAGGTCACACCGCCGGGCGACCTGTGGGCGTTCGCGGCCTACACTTACACCAGATTTGCACTGCTGCAATCGGACCCGTTCTCGGGGCTGATTTCTCTCCAGCGCGCAGTGGCAACGCACGGGCACGTGAATCCGTGTGAACGATCGCTCGGTGACGCGCTTCTCACCGCGGCACGTATCGATCTTCTGTTGGCGTCCGGGGAGGGTACCAAGGCGCTGGAAGAATCAGTCGCTGCGCCACATACGTTTGCAGTTGTCACGGTCTCCGTGGCGCGGGCGCATCTCCTGACCGGGTCGCCGTCCCAGGCATTGGAATTGTGCCGCGAAATCGACTGGAGCGGGCAGTATCTCACGAGGTTTCGGCTCGAATCCCTGCTGATCGAATGCGCTGCTCTGTGTGAACTGGGCAGGATCCCCGCTGCCGCGAGTACATGGGAGGAAGCTCGCGGACTGCTCGAAACCTCCGGTGTCCTGTCGGCCCTGGCGACGATACCGCGTGATCTGATCAAGCAACTCGAAGATCGGGCCGAGGGCTCGAGCAGTGCCGTCGCGACCTTTCTCGAATCCGAAGCGGCGCAGATGTATCCGGCGGCCATCGTTCGGGTCCAATTGACGAAACGGGAGATGGACGTTCTCGTGGAACTGGGTCTCGGCATTCCGATCGGTGAGATCGCGCGGCGGTTGTTCGTATCCAACAACACGCTGAAGAGTCACGTCCGAGCCTTGTATCGCAAACTCGGTGCGCATTCCCGGGAAGAGGCTGTCGCGGCAGCGCACCGACACAACCTCCTCGGCAGTGGGCAGGACTGATCGGCGTCAGTGCAGATTGCGCTCGGCATAGACCTTCATCGCGTCACGGACCAGCGAAGCGGTGCCTTCTCCGTACTTGTCGTAGTTTGCAGTGAAGCGGGGATCGTCGACGTACATCTGGCCGAGTCCGGTGAAGGCGTCGGCGCTGGGAGTCCTTCCCTGCCAACCGATCTTTATCCACTCGAACTGTCTTCGGGTAATCGTCTGGACGTCGTCGCTTTCCGCGGACAGCCCCGCTGTCAGTGCTTTTCCGAATGCCGCTGCGATGTCGGCTTGAGCTTGCAGATGAGCTTTACGGTCCTGCTCCGACATCGACCGCCACCAGTTGTCGCCGCTGGTGTAGGCGTCCTTGCCCCAACGCTCGATGACCTCGTCCTTGTATCGGGTGTGGTCGAACCCGTCGAAAACATCTTCCGGCATGAGTGATTCACCATTCTTCGTCTTGTTCAAGGTCCTGTTGACCGATTCGATCTGTCTCGAGATCCGCGTGCGCTCTTGCTCGAGGAGTTCGAGGTGCGTACGCAGTGCGGCGGCCGTATCGCGTTCGCCGGTAAGGACTTCGGCGATGGCCGGCAATCCGAGTCCGAGTTCCCGAAGTAGAAGGATGCGTTGCAGTCGCACCAGGGCGTCTTCGTCGTAGAAGCGGTAGCCGTTGGCGCCGATGCGACTCGGTTCCAGGAGTCCCAAATCGCCGTAGTGACGCAGCGTTCTGCTGGTGGTACCTGCGGATTTGGCGAGTTCTTGGATGGACCATTCGCTCACGTGGAGTTCCTACTCTCGGATCGGTTGTGCTCATTCAGCATGCAAGTTGACGTTGCGTCAATGTCAAGAAAGTTTCTCGGTGTGCATTGTCGGGAACGTTTTATGTCCGTTTCGCCGTATCGCCACGAACGGGTCTCCAACTGATTGATTCGATGACCTAGGTCACGTGATTTGGCTCACAAATTGTCAATTTGAATAGTTGAACAAGCCTCTGTTGACGCTTTCACATACCTCGACCACGATCATCTGAACAGATCGAGTTACGCGGTTGTTGAAAATGCACGGTAGTTGAAATGCACTGCAGACGGAACGGTGGTCCACGATGACTGAACTGGTGTCGGGCGTAGCCCAGGCCAAGCCCTATGACCTCGATGATCGGTACCGGTCGGGATCGGGACCGGTGTTGCTGACCGGTGTTCAGGCAATTGCACGCGGCTTCGTCGAGCAGCACGTTCGCGACATTCGGGCAGGTAAGCGTATTGCCACCTTCGTCTCCGGTTACCAGGGCAGCCCCCTCGGCGGCGTCGACAAGATGCTTCACGGCATGCCCAAAGTTCTCGCCGAGCACGACATCACCTTCATCCCTGGCTTCAACGAGGAGCTCGCCGCCACGGCGGTATGGGGAAGCCAGACGGATCTCCCCGCCGGAACCGCGACCCACGACGGCGTGACCGGCGTCTGGTACGGCAAGGGCCCCGGCGTCGACCGCGCTACCGACACCATTCGCCACGCCAACATGTACGGCGTGAACCCCAAGGGCGGCGTCGTCCTCCTGGTGGGCGACGACCCCGCGTCGAAGTCCTCCACGGTTCCGGCCGTCAGCGAGCGCTCGCTTGCCGCGATGGGCGTGCCGGTTCTCTTCCCACGCAATGCCGAAGAGATCATCACGATGGGTATGCACGCCGTTGCTCTCTCGCGTGTCTCCGGTTGCGTCGTAGCGCTGAAGATCGTCGCCGACGTCGCAGACGGTGCCTGGACGATCGACGGCAGCATCGCGGACTTCGACATCGTGGTTCCGGAAGTGCAGTTCGAGGGCAAGCCCTTCGTCTACAAGCAGCGTCAGATGGCCGCGCCGCCGGACAGTGTCATCGCCGAGGCCGATCTGTACGGCCCGCGATGGGATCTTGTGCACGCGTACGGAACTGCCAACAACCTCGATGTGATCGAGGTCAACCCCTCCGGTGCGAAGATCGGTATAGCCGCCACCGGTACAACTTTCGACTCCGTCCGTCAAGCTTTGGCAGACCTCGGCGTCGATGATGCCGCACTGCACCGCGCCGGGATCCGTCTCCTTCGCATCGGAATGTGCTACCCCGTCGTGGGCGAGAAGATAAAGGAGTTCGCCGAAGGCCTCGAGCAGATCGTCGTGGTCGAGGACAAGACCGCGTTCATCGAAGCTCAGATCCGGGAAGTCCTGTACGGCACCGACGATGCCCCTCGCATCATCGGCAAGCGTGACGGCCAGGGCCGTCTGCTCATGCCTGCCAGTGGTGAACTGACCGCAGGCCGGCTGCTCGCCCCGTTGCGCCGCGTACTGAAGCCGCACGTCGAACTCAAGCGCACCCTCCCGGCCCCGCTGTCGCTGAACGTGCTCTCCGCCAAGCGAACCGCGTACTTCTGCAGCGGGTGCCCCCACAACCGTTCCACCGCTATCCCCGAGGGTTCCATCGGCGGCGGCGGAATCGGTTGCCACACACTCGTCACCATGTCCGGCCGTGAGGACAGCGCTGTCACCGGCCTGACGCAAATGGGCGGCGAGGGCAGCCAGTGGATCGGGCAGGCACCGTTCACCGACGTGCCTCACCTGTTCCAGAACATCGGCGACGGCACCTTCTTCCACTCCGGTCAGTTGGCTGTCCAGGCATGCATCGCCGCAGGCGTGAACATCACCTACAAGTTGCTCTACAACGAAGTAGTGGCGATGACCGGTGCACAGGACGCGGAAGGTGCCCTCTCCGTTGCTCAGCTCAGCCACAAGCTGACCACCGAGGGCGTCAAGCAGATCATCATCTGCGCCGACGAGCCTTCGCGTCACAACAAGCGCGCTCTGGCCAAGGGCACCAAGCTCTGGCACCGCGATCGCCTCGACGAGGCCCAGAAGGAGCTTCGCGAGATCAAGGGCGTCACAGTGTTGATCTACGACCAGCACTGTGCGGCCGACGCTCGTCGCCAGCGCAAGCGTGGCACGCTGCCCACTCGCAACACTCGCGTCGTCATCAACGAGGCAGTGTGCGAAGGCTGCGGTGACTGCGGTGTGAAGTCGAACTGCCTCTCGGTCCAGCCCGTGGACACCGAGTACGGCCGCAAGACGAAGATCGACCAGACGTCCTGCAACACCGATTACACCTGCATGGACGGCGATTGCCCGTCGTTCGTGACCGTCGAATTGGTACCGGGCAAGAAGGCTCCCAAGGCCGCACGTCCCGCCCCGCCCGTCGTCGCAGACCCCGATTTCGGACCGCTCACCAGCACGCAGAACGTTTTCCTCGCGGGCATCGGCGGCACCGGCATCGTGACCGTCAACCAGGTGCTCGCAACGGCTGCACTGCGCGCCGGCCTCGAGGTGGAGAGCCTTGACCAGATCGGACTGAGCCAGAAGGCCGGACCGGTTGTCTCGCACCTGCGTTTCAGCTCCAGCGCGCTCGAGCCGTCCAACCGCCTCACTCCGGGCAGCGCGGATTGCATCGTTGCCTTCGACCTGCTGACCGCGACGGACAACAAGAACCTCGACTACGGCAACGCCGAGAAGACGGTCTCCATCGCCTCGACGTCGCAGACGCCGACCGGAGACATGGTCTACGACAAGGCTGTTCGCTACCCCGAGGAGACGTCACTCCTCGCCCGTCTCGACAAGGTGTCGCGCACCCTGCGTTCGTTCGACGCACTCGCCGCGGCGCAGGAGTTGTTCGGTAACACCGCAGCGGCCAACTTCCTGCTGATCGGTGCTGCCTACCAGAGCGGTGGACTTCGTCTGCCGGCCGAGGCCATCGAAGAAGCGATCGGCATCAACGGCGTTGCCGTGGACGCGAACATCGCGGCATTCCGTTGGGGTCGTGCAGCAATTGCCGACACCGCAGCGTTCTCGGCCGTCACCACGCCGGCCAAGTCCGTCCGCGAACCCGTTGTCGCACCGGCTCACATGTTCGCCGGAACCACCTTCACCGGTGAAACCCTGCGACTGGTGGAACTGCGTGCAGCGCAGCTCATCGAGTTCCAGTCCGTCAAGATCGCCCAGCGTTACATCGATCAGGTTCAGGCAGTCTGGACCGCCGAACGTGCCGCAACCGAGCGGACCGATTTCAGCGAGGCTGTTGCCCGCGGCCTGTTCAAGTTCACCGCGTACAAGGACGAGTACGAAGTTGCTCGTATGCTGGTCGACCCCGCATTCATCGAGGACGTCAAGTCTCAGGTGCCGGCCGGGGAGAACCTGACCTACAAGCTCCACCCGCCGATCCTTCGAGTGATGGGCCGCAAGAAGAAGATCGGTCTCGGACCCAAGTCGCATGTTGCACTGAAGGTTCTGGCCAAGGGTAAGAAGCTTCGCGGTACCAAGCTCGACCCCTTCGGCTACATGCACGTCCGCAAGGTCGAGCGTGAACTGCTCGCCGAGTACGAGGCCATGATCGCTGACCTCTCTCGTACGCTCGCAACCGACGGATACGATCGCGCCGTCGAGATCGCGGCACTGCCGGACGTGGTTCGCGGTTACGAAGACATCAAGCTCGGCAACATCGAGCTGTACAAGACTCGCCTGCGCGAACTCGGTGTCGGTGAGTAGGAGCGCCGGCGAGTAGATCGAACAAGACTGTGCCCCAGTGACCGTCGTCGCTGGGGCACAGTTGCATTCAGGGCCTACTCGGACCCAGGCAGGTTCAGGAGGGCGGGAACTGGCCGTCGGCAACCACGGCGCTGCCGTTCCACGTGAAGTTCACTATGTTCGGTCCGCCTTGGGGACAGCAGAATGCATCGTCGTCCAGCAGCCAACGGTATTGGACGGATACCGAATCCTTGTTGCTGTCGATGACGTGTGTGTACGAGTACGGCTCACTGGTAGCCGTGCCCAGGTATGTTCCGTCGTGGAAGAACAGGACGTGTGACTGGTAAGTCGCATCGCCGACGCCGTCGCCGTCCACCGAAACCCAGAGCAGGTCAGGACAATTCCCGATCTGTTCTTCGCTCGCGGATCTCGGTATCCAATTGCCCCCGTTGATGTCGGTGCCCAGCGTGCCGATGGCGTCGGTGACGAGCGAGGAGCCGACGTCGAGACAGGGACCCGAAGCGGGGATTGCTGTCGTAGTCGCCGTCGTGGATACATTTGTGCGGGTGTTCGATTGTGGCGGGGGAGAGCTCGCTACCGTCGTCTCGGTTTCGTTTGCCGTCGATGTCGCCGACGCCGTTGAACTGGCTGCCGTGGAACTCGCCGCCGCTTCAGGTGTTCCTTCGGTCGACCCACAACCGGCGACCGTCAGGGCAGTGACCGTCACCAGTGCAGCGGCTGCGACGGCGGCCGAAATCGGAGCTTTCCTGCGCATGCGTCCTCCAGAGTGTATGGGTTCACGTGTTCAAGTCCCTCCTTCGTTCTGTCGCCGGGCCGCATGCGTGCGTTATCGAACAACCGGTAACGATCAGCTATCGGACTCGGTGTTCCGTGCTTCGGTGCTCTTGGCCCCGGCCGCGTCGTATCGCACGGATCCAGCAACGACGGTCATCGCAATCTCTGTGGTCAGGAGAGAATCGACCCCTTCGGTGAACGGATCTTGTTTCAGTACGACAAAATCGGCTGCTTTACCCCGAACCAGCTGGCCGGTCACATCTTCCCACCGGCACGAGTAGGCAGCGTCGCGAGTTGCGTGAGCCAGCGCGTCCGCGAGGGGGAGTGCGTACTTCGGCAGGTTGGGTGCCAGTGACGGATCGATTGCGGATCGACGGGTGGTGGCGATGAACATGTTCGGCAGCGGCGGGTGGGGAGCGGTCGGAGCGTCCGAACCCAACGCCAGAACCGCTCCGGCCTCGGTGAATTCGGGCCAGGGGTACGCGCGATTGACCCGGTAGTCGCCGAGCATCGCCTGCCAGTTCTCCTGGATTGCAGGGTCAGCGTGAACCGGTTGCATCGAGGCGATGATTCCCAGGCGGGCAAGCCTTTCGACGTTGTCCCGGGTGATGGACTCCAAGTGTTCCATTCGGTGCCTGCGGGGAATGTCTCCGTTGGCGGCGATCGCGTACTCGAGTGCCGTCAATCCGATCTCCGACGCCTCGTCGCCGATCGCGTGCATCGCGATCTGCAGGCCTGCGGCGTCAGCGGCTGTCACGACGGGGATCAAGGACTCGAGATCCCAGATGGGCTCGGCGTTGGTGCCGTCCGAGTACGGCTCTTTCATTGCGGCAGTGCAGCTGTCGATCACACCGTCGATGATGATCTTGATTCCGGCGATACGGAGCCACGGACCTTGGACGCGCTCGTGGAGTTCGATCACGTCGTGAACTTGTCCGACGTTGTCGGCCTCGTTGTCCTCGCGGGTCATCAGCCAGTGAGCCGCGACGCGCAGCGGCAGTGTTCCGTCTCCTGCGTCCAATGCTCTTTCCAGCGAGGCTAATTCGTCCGCGCCGAGTGCCATGTCGACCGCACCGGTCACGCCGTCCTCGAGATAGTGGCGGAAGGCGAGAGCGAGGGCGGCGTCCCGGTCTTCGTCGGATGCGAGCTCCGCCAGTTTCGGCCAGACGTAGAGCATCATGGCGGTCTCGTACAGCATTCCGGTGGCTTCTCCGGTGTCCGGATCCCGGCCGATACGACCGCCGATCGGATCGGGAGTGTCCGCGTCGATGCCGAGTTCTCGCAGTGCTGCAGTGTTCACCCAGACCGAATGTACGTCGTTGGCGTCGAGGTACACCGGGCGATCGGGTACGACGGCGTCGATCATCTCTCGCGTCGGGTGCCCTCCATCCAGCGCGGAGAACAACCAACTGCGACCCAGCAGTCGTGGTGCGTCCGGGTTCGATTCCGCGAATTGCTTGATGCTGGACTGAATGTCGGCGAGATCGGCGGCATCACGCAGATCCAACTTCTGCAGCGCGAATCCCATCATCACCAAATGCGTATGGGCGTCGACGAAACCGGGTAGCACGACGGCACCTTCGAGATCGATCACCTCGGCGTCTGGAGCCAGGATATCGGCATAGACGGTTTCGCCCACGAATCTGAGCTTGTGGTCCTCGACGACTATCGACTCGGCCCATCCGTCGTCGGCAGCCGTGAAGATCTTTCCGTTGCGGTAGTGAGTGATGCTGTCATTCATGACTTCTACGTGATCCTTACGCGATGACGGTAGTAGTGATGGCGGCGCTGTGGTGACGATACGCACCTTCGGTACGTGCGGAGAGTCGGGAAACCAAGGCGAACGGGCCCAGTAGAACGAAGCTGATCCCCGAGATGATGACTCCGAAGGTCGGATACCCGAGGCCGGCCGTCACCGAAGTTCCGAACAGCGGCGCGAACGCGGAGCCGATGAGGTAGGTGCCCAGTAGTGGCGCCGACCATCGGCCGGCCGCGTCGAGCGCGGCCGAGATGGCAACCAGGACGATGAACGTGGCCGCGTAGATCGTGTTCCAAGCGATGACCACTACCAGGTAGATCGTGGGATCGGTGGTGAGGCCGGCAGACAGCTTCAGAATTGCCCCGAGTATCAGTAGCACGGAGATCGATACTGTCCGACTGACCCGAGAACCCAACGCGGTCAAGGTAACAGCCGCGAGCACACCACCCGCCGTTGATGCGCTCAGTGCGAGACTCATTTGTTGATCCGAGAGCCCGGCGTGCTCGGAACCCATGATGCCGAGTACTGCCCACAACGAGTCCTCGCTGATCGCCCAGACTGCAAGCATCGCGAGAAATGCGGTTCCGGCAAAAGTGAGTCGTTTCGCGCTGACCCCGGCGGGGAGAGCTGTGGTCGTATTGGCGGACTTCGCCGTCTCCGGCGACTCTTTCACCGGGGACGACGGCAACCAGGTGACCGTTGCTGCGGTAGCCAGTGCCAGGACTGCGACGATGCCGAATGCGTTGGTCATGTGTGTGCCGAGGATGGGTATGAGAGCGAGGACGGCTGTGACGACGACACGGTTCACGAGGCCGCTGATGCTTGACGCCCGGTCCGGGTTCGTGAGCGCGGCCAGTGCCGCTCCGCCAACGGATGCGGATCCACCAGCGCCGATACCGCCGACGATGATCGCGGCGCATGCGATCGTCGTGGACGGTGCGATGGCCGCAACGCCGAATGCGGCTGCCATCGCGATCAGGCTGACGCGGCCGAGGAGATGGCGATGCCGGCCCGAGGCGATTCGGGTGGTGGCGAGGCAGGTGACGGCGCAGACCAGCAGCGATGCGGTCAGAACGGCACCGGCAGCGGATTCGGTGACACCAAGGTCCTCGACCATTGCCACGATCATCAGGGGGATGAGGTTCGCGGTGATGAACCCCATGACGCCGATACTGAAGACGGCAATACCGCGGTTGGCGGTGAGTGGAACCCGGTCGGACTGCGTATTCGTCGAAGCGTTGATCGGCACTAGGGCAACCCCATGTCCTGAAGGGGGTGGCTGAACCGACCCCTGGTGGCGTGATGCGAGTCACTTAATGAATGTGATTCGTTAAGTATGGGGATGGGCTCCGCCACGGTCAAGAGATCTAACGAATTTGATTCGTTAATTGTATGTTTCCGGATACGTGCTTCCGTAAAGTGGCGTCGCCGGTCTGTTTCCTGTTGTGAGGCTTATGCTTCCGCAATGGCTGAGATTGCGGAACGCACCCGCTACTTCGAGCGCTACGTCACTTTCATCGACGCGATTGTCGCCATTGCGATCACGCTGCTCGTACTGCCGCTGGTCGAACTCACCAGTGACCACCACGGCACCACGTCGGAACTGCTGCGCGATCACGCTGCGCAGTTCTACTCGTTCGCCCTGAGCTTTCTGGTGATCTTCCGGCTCTGGTGGTCGCAGCATCGGCTGCTTCGTTTTGTGGTCGACGCGGACAAGGTGGTCGTTCGCGGACTGGGGTTGTGGGTGATGACCATCGTGTTCCTGCCCTTCCCGACAGCGCTCGTTGCGGCGCCGTCGCAGGATCTCGGAACCAGGGCTCTCTACATCGGGACAATGGCAGCCAGTGCTGCGTGCCTGGCGGTGGTCGCGTGGGGTCTGGTTCGCAACCCGTCGTTGAGTGAAGAGAATGCGAAGCCGCATTTCACCGCTGAAATCGTCACTTTCCTGATCATGGTGGTGGCGCTGCTCGTCAGTGTGCTCGTTCCGGTGACGTCGTACTTCCCGCTGTTTCTTCTCCTGCTGTCGACGCCGATCGAGAAGCTGTGGAACCGAGTGGCGGCGAAATCGACTGGCGGCGAGCGTGAGATGAGCTAGTCGGCGCGAGCGGTCATCGCGGATTTCTTGGCTTTGTTTCCGCAGATGTTCATCGAGCACCAGCGTCGGTTGTTGCCGCGACTGGTGTCGACGTAGAGGCCGGTGCACCCGTCGCCCTGGCAGGCCTTGACGCGGTCCCGGTCGGCTCCACCGAGCACCGCGATCGCGTCGGCAGCCACTATCGACAAAGCGTCGCGGATCGGATTGTCTCCGGCTGATTTCCAGAGGGCCCGGCCACTCTCGAGGACGAGGTGGGCATCACCGAGCTCGGATGCGGTGTTGACGATCCCGACATCGGTGCGTGAGGCGCGGCGGTTCTCGCACACGGCGGTTCCGATGCGATGAATGGCCTCACGTAAATCCTGCGCGCCGCGGAGGTCGTCTTCTGTCGCGGTTGCGGGGGCGTCCATCAGATCGTTGGCGCGTAACCATAATTCGAGTCGCTGCGGGCTCGTGAGTCGTTCGAACCTCGAGCCGTTCCGATTGGTGAGGGTGGCGGTGAAGCGGAAGGCGAGCGTGTCGTTGTCGAGTCGAAACACGTCCCGAGCGGATTGATCAGCTCCTGCTTCGTTCACTTTCGTCCTCCTTCGTGGCGAACCATCTCAACCGGTTCGACAGCAACTGTACCCGTGTGAGAGTCTTGAACCGTCTTAGATGGTTCAGTACTTTCGAGAGGGAAATTCATGACTTCTGTTTCCGTGGTCGGCTTGGGCGCGATGGGTCGTCCCATCGCTCGAAATCTACTGGGCGCAGGCTTCGACGTGACGGTGTGGAATCGCAGCCCTGAAGCGGTAGCCGAACTGGTCGAGGAAGGGGCGAGCGGCGCGAAAACCGTTGCCGAGGCATTCCAGTCCGGTGTTGTGCTGTCGATGTTGGCAGATGATTCGGCCGTGTCTTCGGCCATTCTGGATCCCGCCGTCCTCGCATCCGTTCCGAGTGGAACCGTGCACGTCAACATGGCCACCGTCAGCGTCGACCTTGCCAAGCGCGCCGCCGCACTGCACGCCGAGTACGGTATCGGGTACATCGCGGCGCCGGTGTTCGGACGCGTTTCTGTTGCTCAGGCTGGTCAGTTGAACATCATCGCCGCCGGCGACAGTTCCCTCCTCGAGCGAGTGCAACCCTTTCTCGACGTCATCGGTGCTCGCACGTGGCCACAAGGTGAGCGTCCGGAGCAGGCCAACATCGTCAAGATCATCGGCAATTACCTCATCCTCGCCGCGATTCAATCCTTGGGCGAGGCAATCGCATTGGGGGAGAGGTCAGGTGTGGACGGAAGCCAACTCGTAGAACTGCTGACCTCGACGATCTTCCCGGGGCCGGTCTACTCCAGCTACGGAAACCTCGTCGCGACGCGTCAGTACGAGCCTGCAGGATTCACCACAGCTCTGGGCTTCAAGGATTTGAGGCTTGCGCTCGACGCCGCCGACAGCGTCGATCTGGATTTGCCGTTCGGTGGCGTACTTCGAGGCGTGCTCGCTCAGGCTCTGGCGAACGGTCAGGGCGAGATGGACTGGGCGTCTATTGCAGAACTGGTCCGTTCCGGCCAGTCGGGTGAAGGCAGTCCCGAAACACCGACGAGGTGAGCTCGAACTCGGACGGGACGGCGACTTCGGCACTGGCGGAGACCGATTCCGTCCGGACACTACCGCTGGCCGGGTTGTCGGCACTCGCAATGGCAGGCTTCATAGCGATCACAACCGAAACCATGCCGGCCGGACTACTGGTGCAGATCGGGTCAGGGTTGTCCGTATCGGTCTCCGGCGCAGGGCAATTGGTCACCGCATACGCATTGGGTTCCGTCGTCGGGGCGGTACCACTGATCGCATTGACCCGAGGATTGCGACGGCGTGCTGTCCTTGTGTCGGCGATTCTGGGGTTCGGTGTCTTCAATCTGGTGACAGCGCTTTCGTCGAATCTTGTTCTCACCTTGGGTGTTCGGTTTCTGGCCGGTATGGCGGCAGGTGTGGTGTGGGGGTTGCTTGCCGGGTACGCACGCAGGATGTCGCCCCCTCACCTGCAGGGGCGGGCCGTTGCGGTTGCCTCCGTCGGACAGCCGATCGCGTTGGCAATCGGCGTTCCGATGGGGGCGTGGCTCGGGACCCTGGCCGATTGGCGCGTCGTCTTCGCCGTGATGTCGGTTGCTGCGCTACTTCTGGTCGCGTGGATACTCACGGTGATGCCGGACTTTCCCGGGCAACAAGCGGATCGGCAGCTGCCGGTGCGGAAAGTCTTGGTCCTGCCTGGCGTACGACCGATTCTGTTTGTCGCGTTCTTGTGGATCCTCGCGCACAACATCGTGTACACGTATCTGGCGGCGTTTCTGGATCGCATCGGTTTCGGCGATCGGTTGGGAATCGTCTTGTTCGTGTTCGGACTTTTCGCCTTCGTGGGCATCGGTGTGGTCGGGGTGTTTGTCGACCGGGCCCTTCGAAGTCTCACCGTGCTGAGCTTGGTGGTCTTTGCCGCAGCTTTGACGGCGTTGGGCGTCGGCGGTGACGGCTTCGCAGTGATCGCACTCAGCGTTGCGGTATGGGGCGTGGCATTTGGAGGCGCTCCCACTCTCCTTCAGACGGCGCTCGCGGATACGACGGGCGACGCTGTGGACACGGCGCAATCGGTTTTCGTGACGATCTTCAATGCGGCGATCGCAGCGGGCGGCGTCGTGGGCGGGCTGATCTTGGCGGACAGGGGTGTGGGAGCGTTGCCGTTGGTTTCGCTGGTGCTGATCGTCGTCGGTGTTCTTGTGGCCAGTATCCGACAATTCGGACATAGCTTGTGATTCACTTCACGCATGCGGAAGTCATTGTTGGTGGTTGCTCTCGTTGCTACGTGGTTTGTCGCCGGAGCGATGCCCGCGGGGGCTGCGGATGCGAATTGGTCCGGTGATTACTCGCTCAAGCGTTTCGCCGCGACCAAGACGGGCACAAGTCTGGCCGCCAGCCAGTGGGAGCCGGATTTCTCCGATACATACACGTTCGAGACGGATTGCTCGAGCGGAGTCTGTATCGCCACAGTGGTCGGCGGTCCGGCTCCCGCCAATCCGACGTTGCCGCAGCCTGCGCGATACACCTGGGACGGAACCAGTTGGGTGCACCCCTATGACTGGGAGTGGGATTGCTACCAGGGGGAAGGCGTGCCCAAGGTGTGGGCACCGGCGCACTCCGAGGCGTATTACACACCTCAGCCCGATGGCAGTCTGAAAGGTTCGTGGCGTACCGACATCGCGAGTGGTCCCTGCGGGGGATCGGTGATCATGCACGTCGAGGCGTACCCGGTCGGTCGATCTACCGGATCCTTCGGTAGTTGAGAACGATCTGTGGCCCGAAGGTGTTGAAACAAATCTGAGCCCGCGGGAATTGATCGAGCCCCATGCACGTTAATTGAGTCAGTAACGCTCAACTTTCTGCAAGGAGGCTTCGGAATGCCAGCATTCTTCGGGCCCGAGGGTCCCGGTCGCATCGATATTTCACGGCTCATGAGCAGGGCCACCCAGCAACTCATGGCTGACGCTGCACGTGTAGCGGCTGCTCGCGGTGATTCGGATCTCGATGCACTGCACGTTCTCCGCGTCATGGCGGAGCAGGATCCGGTCCGCACGCTCATGCAGCGCGCCGGAGCCGACCCGAAATCCGTGGTCGACGCCGTCGACCTGCGGCTGCCACAAGGCCGTGAGCAGGGGGCCTACTCTGCTCCTGCGCTCAGCAGTGCCGTGAAAACCGCTCTACTCGAGGCTCATCAACTGGCCCGAGCCCTGGGATCGACGTACATCGACCCCGAACATCTCTTCATCGCCCTGGCCGGTGACCCCGATCATGTTCCGGGTCGTCTGCTCGCTTCGGCCGGCATCACGCCGGAGAAGCTGCAGGCAGCGGTTCAGAACCCTGCAGCCGGTCCAGTCGAAGACGAGTCCACCACACCGACGCTCGACAAGTACGGCGTCGATCTCACCGATCGCGCCCGCAACGGCGGCGTCGATCCGGTGATCGGCCGCGCCGACGAGATCGAACAGACCATCGAGATCCTCTCCCGCCGCACCAAGAACAACCCGGTCCTGGTGGGTGAGGCCGGCGTCGGCAAGACTGCCATCGTCGAAGGTCTCGCCCAGCGCATCGTCGACGGGGATGTCCCGGAATCGTTGGTGGGCAAGAAGATCGTCCAGCTCGAACTCTCGAGCATGGTCTCGGGTACCCGTTACCGCGGTGACTTCGAGGAACGGCTGACCAAGGTGATCGACGAGATCACCGCACACAAGGACGAGCTGATCGTCTTCATCGACGAGATGCACACCATCGCCGGTGCCGGGGGCGGCGCAGACGGTGCGATGGACGCCGGAAACATCCTCAAGCCCAAGCTCGCTCGCGGTGAACTGCACATCGTCGGCGCCACCACGCTCGACGAATACCGCAAGAACATCGAGAAGGATCCCGCGCTCGAGCGGCGCTTCCAGCCCGTACAGGTCGGAGAGCCGTCGATCGAGGACGCAATCGCGATCTTGAGCGGACTGCGCAGTCGGTACGAGGATCACCACAAGGTGCACTACACCGACGAGGCGATCACCGCTGCGGTGGAGCTGTCGGCACGTTACATCGGCGACAGGTTCTTGCCGGACAAGGCAATCGACCTGATCGACCAGGCCGGCGCCAGGCTTCGCTTGAAGACGGCCACGGTAGACACCGCTGCGCTGCAGCAGCGTCTCGAGCAGCTCGAGAGCGACAAGGAAAAAGCCGTCGCCGACGAGTTGTATGAGAAGGCGTCGACCCTGCGTGACGAGATCAACGGCGTCGCAAAGCGTCTCGAGAAGGCAGGATCCTCGGTTCCTTCCGAGGAAACGCCGGACGTGACCGCTGAACAAATCGCCGAAGTTGTCGCTCGCGCAACGGGTATTCCGGCAAGCCAGATGACTCAGGCAGAGAAAGATCGCCTGCGCCGTCTGGAAGAGGAACTGCACGGTCGTGTCATCGGGCAAGATGACGCCGTTCGCGCAATCGCGCGTGCCGTGCGTCGTAGCCGTACCGGTATGAGCGATCCGGATCGTCCCGTCGGTAGCTTCCTGTTCCTCGGACCTACTGGCGTCGGCAAGACGGAGCTCGCAAAAGCTCTGGCTGCCACACTCTTCGGAGACGAGAACAAGATGCTGCGCTTCGACATGAGTGAGTTCGGTGAGAGGCACACGGTCAGCCGATTGGTCGGTGCTCCTCCCGGATACGTCGGCTACGGCGAGGCCGGACAGCTCACGGAACAGGTGCGTCGTAACCCGTACTCGGTGATCCTGCTCGACGAGATCGAGAAGGCACACCCGGACGTGTTCAACACCTTGCTCCAGGTGCTCGACGACGGGCGTCTGACCGACGGTCAGGGTCGGACGGTGGACTTCAAGAACACCGTCGTGATCATGACCAGCAACCTCGGCTCGGACATCATCTCGAGCAAGTCCGGTGGACTCGGCTTCACCACAGGCGATGCAGAGTCGGCGGAGAAGCCACTGCGCGACCGCGTGATGGCCAGGTTGCGCGAATCGATGCGGCCGGAGTTCCTCAACCGTATCGACGAGATCGTGATCTTCCGCAAGCTCGACACCGAGCAACTGCACCGGATTACTGATCTGCTGCTCGACGACAGCCGGAAGCGGCTGCAGTCCAAGGGCATCGAGATCGAGTTCACTGCCGACGCAGTGGACTGGATTGCCGAGCACGGGCATCAACCCGAGTTCGGGGCTCGCCCGTTGCGTCGTTCGATTCAGCGTGTGGTCGACGACAAGATCGCCGACATGCTGCTCGACGATCTCCTCGAAGAGGGCGGCAGTATCACCGTCGCGGTTGACGAGGGTGAGTTGGTGTTCAGCTAGGAGGGGCACAGCCCCCGTGAGCGGTTAGGGAGTCCCAGGACTCCCTAACCGCTCACAGGCGCGCAGCGCCCAAAATCTCCGCCGCCAGGGCGTCGTTGTGCCGGAAAAACCCCGCATTGGTACGGGGACGAGGGAAAGCCGCCGACCAGTTGTGGCCTGCAACCCACGGCCCGGCCGCGAAGCGGCGAGGATGAGCTGTGTTGTTCCGGTCGAGAATTCGTGACGTACCGTCGACGGCGAGCTTCGCCGAACTGTCCACGGTCGCACGAAGTTCGACTGCCTCGCCCCGACCGTGAAGCGTCCGCAGGAGCAAGTCACCGCTCGCGCTGATGGAAGCAACCGGCAAGCGTGCTTCGACGAGGGTGTTCGCGGCCACGATGTCGGTGTGCGACGCACTGCGCGCGACAAAGATCCCAGCCCCCGTTGCCGGGTCGATCTCGGTGGAGAACACCGAATCCGGCCCGAGGAACTGGACGATGCCCGCCTCGTTGAGGGCGATCAACTGTTCCAGTCGCTCGGGTGGCGGACCACTGGCGATGAAGCTGAAGAACGAATGAAGCCAACCCTCGACGTCCTTGGCGACGGATTCGGCCGGGATTCTGCCGCGCCGCAACAATTCTCCGACGGTCATGTACGTCGACAGCAGCGCTGAGAAGACAGCCGCGTCGGCGCTGAAATACGGGTCCGACCTCCGCGCGACATCTGCCGAGATGTATTCGGTGATCCGGGATTGGACCTCGGCAAGCCCGTCGTAGCGCTCACCGCCGAGTGGGCGGTTCAGCCGCTCGAGATCGATACGGTCTTCCGGCTTCGGGACTGCGTTCTCGACCAGTTCATGCAATCGAGGCGATCCCCAGGCCAGCGAGGCGAATTCGGCGTCGAACTCCTCCCAGGTGCCCACTGTCCGATCCGGGTGAGATGCGAACAGCTCGTGATAGTGGGCGCCTGCCAGTTCTTTCGACGCCAAGGGCCAGATGTCGTTTCGGAAATCCAACGGTCCGTCGCCGGGAACGAGATCAGCGGTGAAGAACCGCGGTAGCGGTGGCCGTGCGTCAGCGATCGAGTACGAAATCTTGGAGTGATACGGCACTCCGCGACGAGATCCGGCATACAACAGGGGTTCCCGACCCGAGGGAGCGTAAGTGAGGATGCCGTCTTCACCGCGTTCGAAGATGCCGCCACGGCTCTCGGCGAGGAGAACCATCCAGTCGATGAAAGCCAGCCCGAGTCCGGCGATCAGAACCGGTTCGCCTTCGGGAATGACATCGGCGTCGAGGTCGGCAGTGTAGCCCGGACCCACATACGTCAACCCGTGATCGGACGCGAAGCTGGTCAGCGCGGTTTCACGTGGGGCAGGCAACGCATCGGGGTGCCCTTGTGCGAGAAGGACGGTCGTCGCGTCGATGACAGCTCCGTCGTCCAGATGAACCGTCTGTGTCTCGCTGACGTTCACGATGTCGACCACGGATCGTCGATGAACTCGAACGTCGACGTGCGCTGGCGCGGAGTCGACTGCAGTCTCGAACACCCAGTTCAGGTATCGGCTCTGCAGTGACCTCGATGCAAACGACGACGGGGTGATCGTCGGAACTTCTGCTGCGATTTCTGGGAATTCGGCAAGCTCGGCCGAGCGCTCGGCGACCCATTCCGCGAGGGTCGGACCCGGCAGCACCGGGCCGGTCACGGCGGTGGTCTCGTCGGTGAACATCGTGACGTCCGCGGTTGTCGAATTCATCCACAGAAGCGGCGCCTGGCTGCCTCGCCAAATACGGCCGGCGCCTGCCGGATACGGGTCGACAACGTGAATGTCGATCGGTGTGGGATCGGCGTTCACCGATTCGTGAGCGAGGATCCGCTCGAGTACGCCGGTCCCGCGGGGTCCACCGCCCACGATCACGATGACAGCTGCTGTCCCCACTGAGGTACGGGGTCGATCGCCTGGCACGAGTCCTCCATCGGACCTGGCAGAAAGCACCCGCACCTCAGCAGAGGGGGTTGCTGCGACGTCACGGAGCCAGGACTCTCGATCGCTCTGGATGGTTAGTCCAGCTTATCTTCGGAGAATCGTGAGGCAAGGAATTCCGGACATCAGATCAGCGTGAATCAAACAGTTGTCAATCACTATCTTTCGGTTTGCGTTGCAGGCAGGATCCGAGCGTGAACATCCCCGAAGCCGATTCGTGATCCGCCGACGCCGGGAGCGGTGGCTGAGATGGCGATGGTGTCGCCGTCTTCGAGAAAGGTACGGGTCTCGGAGCCCACAGCTACGGGTTCCTTGCCGCCCCACGTCAACTCGATGAAGGCGCCGCGCTGATCTTTGTCCGGTCCGGAAATGGTTCCGGACGCGAAGAGATCGCCGGTGCTCGCTGCTGCGCCGTTGATGGTGGTGTGCGCGAGCATCTGCGCAGGCGACCAGTACATCTGGGCGTAGGGCGGCCGGGAGACGACGTGACCGTTCCACTCGACGGCCAGGTCGATGTCCAGCCCCCACTTCTCTTCACCACGCAGATAGGAAAGCGGTTCGGGATCCTGCACCGGAGTGTCGATTCGGGCTGCTTCGAGAGCGAGCAAGGGTACGACCCACGGTGAGATGGAGGTCGCGAAACTCTTCCCCAGGTTCGGACCGAGGGGCACGTACTCCCACGCCTGGATGTCTCGGGCAGACCAGTCGTTCACGACGACGGCGCCGAAGACGTGCTCGGCAAATTCGTCCGGGGTGATGGAATCGCCCATCTTCGAGGGAGTTCCGACGATGAATCCCATCTCGGCTTCGATGTCGAGGCGCCGGGACGGTCCGAAGTCCGGGCTTTCCTGATCGGGTGCCTTCCGCTGTCCGCAGGGACGAACGATGTCGGTGCCGGAGACGACGACGGTGCTCGAGCGCCCGTGGTATCCGACGGGAAGATGCTTCCAGTTCGGCATCAAGGGGGCTGCGTCCGGGCGGAACAACCGCCCGAGGTTGGTTGCGTGATTCTCCGAGGCGTAGAAGTCGACGTAATCGGCCACTGCGATCGGCAAATGCATTGTCACCGAATCAACGGAAAACACTGCATTCGAGTCTATTTCGCTAGTCACGAGCTCCGTGATCCGGTTTCGCACCGATACCCACTGATCTCGTCCCTGAGCCATGAACGCGTTCAGAGTCGGTTCGGAGAAGACGGAATCACCTAGTGTCGCTGCGAGATCGACCACCGATTCGGCGACGCGCACACCGACACGCGGTAACCCTCCCGCGGGGGAGAAGACCCCGTACGGCAGATTGTCGAGACCGAACAGTGAGTCGGCGGGAATGTCGATGGTCGTGACAGTCATACGAGAGTTCCTTCGGTTTTGTCGGAGCGGACGATCAACCCGAGGCCTTCCAGCTCGGTCAGAGGGTCCGAGATGCTGCAGGTACCGAACGAGAGGAATCGGCGACGCACCTCGCCGGCCTCGTCCTCGGTGAGGTCGGCCAGGGCTTGCGCGATCGATTTTCCATCGCGCTGAGACAGTGCAGCAACAATTTCCGAACGATCGGCGCCCCGCCTCGCCGCGTCGACGGCCACCATGATGTTGAGGAAGCCGTGTTGCTCGAAGCCTGTTTCCGGATCGGTGTTGCGCACACCGTGGTGCAGTCCCGCAGTCGCCTTGAACGGGATATTCGCTCGGACAACGGATATCACCGCATCGGCGAGCTCTTCCTCGTTCGGGTACGCCTCGGCGACAATCCCGCCGGTGCGAAACTTTGCGGAATGCCCGGCAGTTTCGAGAGCTGTGAGATAGCCCGCGCGCCGATCACCTCGAGGCACCTCGACAAAAATGTCGACGTCGGGATGAGCGGCATGGACACGAGAGAGTTCCTCGAAGGCCGCATCGGCGTCCAACCCGTCAGGAATTCCCACCTCGACGGCGGCGACGTGAACACCAGGGATGGCGAGCGCGTTCGAGAGTGCAGCCGCCGTATCGGATGGGCCGGCCGGCACGGTCAGGCTCAGCGTCACCGGGCTGTCCGCTGAAACGTACGCAGCCAGTTCGCTCAGTCGCGGCGCGGGAAAAACGAAAGGCCCGACCAGTGCGTCGTAATCCGCCTGCAGGTAGGCGGCGTGGGCCGGAATTGCCTCGGCGAGAGGAGCATTGCCGGGTGGGAAGAGTGCTGCGTCGTCGCACAGGCCGCGCAGGAGTGGGGAGATGATCGTCATTGCCTAGGCCCCCGCCCTGCCCAACTCCAGGCGTACGCTTCGTCCTCGCAGGCCAGGGCTCCCTCACCCAATTCGAGGGGCCGGAACGTATCGACCATGACGGCGAGCTCGTCGAAGAACTCGGCGCCGATGCTCCGCTCGTAGGCGCCGGGTTGTGGTCCGTGGGCGTGGCCGCCGGGATGAATAGATATCGAACCCTGTCCGATGCCGGAACCCTTGCGTGCCTCGTAGTCACCGCCGCAGTAGAACATGATCTCGTCCGAGTCGACGTTCGAGTGGTAGTACGGCACCGGGATCGACAGGGGGTGGTAGTCGACCTTGCGCGGAACGAAGTTGCAGATCACGAAGTTGTTCCCCTCGAACGCCTGGTGCGCCGGCGGCGGTTGGTGAACACGGCCCGTGATCGGCTCGTAGTCGGAGATGTTGAAGGTGTACGGGTACAGGCAGCCGTCCCAGCCGACGACATCGAAAGGGTGCGTGGGATAAACCATTCGGGTGCCGACGATGCCCGCCGACGTTCGGTGCTTGACCAGTACCTCGACGTCGGTTCCTTCGGCGATCATGGGCGCGATCGGTCCGTGCAGGTCTCGTTCACAGAACGGTGCGTTCTCGAGCAGCTGGCCGAAGCGGGAAAGATAGCGCTTGGGCGGGACGATGTGACTGTTCGCCTCGATGGCGTAGGCACGAAGTGGCTTGTCACCCTTGGGGATCCATCGATGCGTTGTGGACATCGGGATCAGTACGTAGTCACCCTCACTGGCCTCGAGTGCACCGAAGACGGTCTCGACGGTCGCCTCGCCAGATTCGATGTAGACCATCTCGTCGCCGATTGCGTTGCGATACAGGGGAGATGGCGCTGCCGCAACGACGTAGGACAATCGCACGTCGGCATTTCCGAGGATGAGACGACGGCCGGTTACCACGTCGGTCTCGTTCCAGGTGCTTTCGGGAAACAGCGTGTGGAGTTTCAGATGGCGCGGTTTGAGGGGATGGTTGGGGGTTGTGCTCTGATCGCGCAGTTCCCAGACCGTTGCGTCGACGATGGCCGACGGGATCTCGCGGTGGTACAGCAACGAAGAATCCGAGGAGAAACCTTCCTCTCCCATCAGTTCTTCGTAGTAGAGGTTGCCGGACTCGTCACGGTGTTGGGTGTGACGCTTCGGTGGGATGTTGCCGAGTTGTCGATAGAACGCCATGACGGGGCTCCTTCTGTGCTGTTCTGCCTGGCTCACCTTTACCAGATAGTAAATACATTAACTAAAATGATGTGATGAGCGCAACCCTCCAAGGGGGTTCGGGTCTATGTCAGTTACGTCCGCGTACGTCGAACTGGCTGCGGTTGGTGATCAGTTTGTCCAGGAGCATGACAAGAATTCGCTGTTCGGCCTCGCTCAGGACGCTTACCCAGGCGTGTTCGCGTTCGTTCTGCTCGCGAAAGGCTTCGACCATGGCTTCTCGGCCCTTGTCGGTCAGGTACAGCTGGACGGAACGGCCGTCGTTCTCGGTGGGCCGACGATCGATCAATCCGTCTGCCAGCAGCGACTTGGACAGATTGGAGACCGCTGCCCTACTCATGCCGGTGAGCTCGGCGGCAGCCTTCGGCTCGATCGGACCGGCCAGCCAGGTGACGAACAACAGCCTGAAGGAGGACCATGACCAGCCGCGAGGGCGGTGGATCGACGACTCGAGATCGTAGGTGACCACGTTGGAAGCCCGATTGAGTGTCAGTAGTACCTCGGTGGCCAGCTGGTCGCGAAAGCCGTGTTCGGTGGCCAGTCGCTTGTTGGCCAGTTCGATGAACGACCAGAAGTTCAGCACGCCGACGGTTGGCTGGTCATCGGTTGTCCGGTCAGTCATGGACTAACCCTAGCGCGATCTGCAGTTGATTAACCCGTGTATTAGATCTCGGGGTTACGATGAAACTTCGCAACCCGGCACTGCGGTCAGGATTCTGAACTATCGTGACGCGCGTGACTGCGCGCAGCGACGAGTTTCCCTTGGACGTCAACCTCATGTCGGTGGGGCAACTCGAGCGGAGAGGACGACTGACCACGGCGGTGGTCGAGATGCTGGCCGAGATGCCGTCGGATCGAATCCAGATGAAAGACGTCTCGGAGCGTTCAGGCGTCGCACTCGGAACGCTGTATCGCTACTTTCCGACCAAACAGCAACTTCTGGCTGCGGCGATGACGGCGTGGAGCGGTCTCGAATCGGTCCGTCGTCCTGAGAAGTTGCGGGCAGACGGTGGCGAGAACAACGCGTACGAGCGGGTTCTGGCACTTCATCGCCGCGAGATGAAGGCATTCGAGCGTAGGCCCTACTTCGCTCGGTTGGAGATCGAACTCCATTCGTCCTCGGATCAGTTCGTGATCGAGTCGTTGGATCTGCGCGCAGCGGCACATCGGAGAATGCTGTTCGAGTTGATGGACGGCGTCCCGGCCGAGACGGCGAGGGTTGCGGCCGTGGCAATAGGCGGCACGATGTTGACGGCCCTTGCGCTGTGGACCAGTGGCCGGATCGGATTCGCAGAGGCCCAGCGGAACGTCGAAGACGTCATCGGACTGGTAATTCGCTGAACGGTTGCAACCTAGAATTCAGTTCTTGTTTCTGCTGTCATGAACGCGAATTATCGCTTCGGCTTTGTGAAAACGAAGACGCAGGACGAGACCTTACCTAGAATTCACTTACAAATATGTCGGGTGTCCGATCCAGGGATCGACGTATCCGTGAACTGTGAAAGTGAGTCGCAATGAAGCGCTCGTACCGAGTCCGCGCTCGAATCTGGATGGTTGTCCTGGCGTCGGCGACGCTGGTGGTGACGGGGTGCGCCGGTAGCAGCCAAGGTACGACCACGGATGCATCGGACGTGACGGTCGGAGTTGTCGGTGACCAGAACAACGGGGGAGAGCCGCGATCGGGTGGCACCGTGTCGTTTGCCACCTACAACGGGATCAGCAGTCTCGATCCGGCTGACCGTCAGGACGGCGGCGCTACCGGTGGTAGCGAAATGGCAGCCATCTACGACCTTCTCATGCGCTTCGATACGTCGGCGGGCGAGTATGTTCCCCACTTGGCTCAGTCGTTGTCGGCCAACGGCGACAACACGGTGTGGACACTGAAATTGCGCGACGGCGTCACCTTCAGCGACGGCACTCCGATGGACAGTGCGGCAGTCCTGTGGAGCATCGATCACTATCTGCAGAAGAAGGGAACTCACGCGCTGGTGTGGAAGACCGCTGTGCGCGAGACGAATTCACCGGATCCGAGTACGGTCGTCTTTACATTGGCGCAGCCGTGGGACGAGTTCCCGATCATGTTCACCACCGGTCCCGGCATGATCGTCGCGCCCTCGTCGATGGCTACCGGCACGTTCACCCCGATCGGGGCAGGCCCGTTCACCGTCGAGAAGTTCGCCTCCCAGGACGAATTGGTGCTCGCTGCCCGTCCGACGTACTGGGACGGGGCGCCGTACCTCGAGAAGTTGCGCTTTCCGGCAATCGTCAACGAGAAGAGCAAACTGGAAGGATTGCACACCGACGGAATCCAGGTTGCCTATCTGAAGTCTCCCGACTTCATTCACGAGGCTTTCGAAGCCGGTGATCCCGGATTTGTGTACTCGGCCAGCATGGCCGGAGTTCTGGCAATCAATCAGCGCGACGATCGGGCAGCGAAGGACGAGCGCGTGCGTAAGGCGATTGTCGCTGCGGTGGACCCGAATACGTTCAACGAGCGAGTTCAGGGCGGCTTCGGCGAACCCGGCACCGACATGTTCGCGTCGTGGTCGCAGTGGCACGGATCGGTGGCTGGGAACGGCTTCGACCCCGAGGCGGCCAAGAAGTATCTCGCCGAGGCGAAGGCGGACGGTTACGACGGAAAACTGACGTACGTCGGGATGAACGATCCGGCGACGCAGCGCAGCGCACTGACGTTTCAGTCGCTCTTGCAGGCAGTGGGTTTCACGGTCGACATCACCTACGCAACCAGCATCAACGATCTGATTTCCATGCTGTACGCAAAGCACGACTACGACGTGTCCTACTTCGCGTTCAACGTGCTGGAAGAGTCACCGTTCGTGCGTATGTACGGCAACCTGTTCAGCGAATCGCCGTCGAACATCCTCGGTTACAAGAACGCTCGGATGGACGAGTTGCTCGGCAAGCTGCAAACAGCGTCGGGCGAGGATGAGCGGCGAGCCGTCATCGACGATATTCAGACCGTGGTCAACGAGACGGCGCCGATGGCCGTGGTCAACTCCGGCAAGGTCTTCATCCCGTGGCGCGAGAACGTCCACGGAGTGACCCCGAGTGCGGACGGGATTCTGCTCTTCGGCAACACGTGGTTGAGCTGACCCCCGTGCGCCTTTTTGGTAGTGCCCACTACCAAAAAGGCGCACAGGGGCTTTGTCCCTATAGCTCCGCTCGTACCAACTTCGCGGCTTCGACGAGGTTACGCAGTGACGCCTCGACCTCGACGGAACCGCGGGTCTTCAAACCGCAGTCCGGGTTGACCCACAACCGCTCGACAGGAACAGCTTTGAGTGCCTCACGCAGGGATTCGGCAATCTCGTCGACGCTCGGCACCCGCGGCGAGTGGATGTCGTAGACACCCGGCCCGACGCCGAGGTCGAACCCGACCGAACTGAGATCGTCGAGGACCTCCATGTGTGAGCGCGCCGCCTCGATGGACGTGACGTCCGCGTCGAGGCCGGCGATGGCGCCGATCACCGCTCCGAACTCGGAGTAGCACAGGTGCGTGTGGATCGCGGTGGAATCCGCGACGCCCGAGGTAGCCAACCGGAAGGCGCCGACCGACCAGTCCAGGTAGGCGCGCTGATCCTCGGCACGCAGTGGGAGTAGTTCTCGTAGAGCCGGTTCGTCAACCTGGATGATTCCGATTCCGGCGGCCTGCAGGTCGACGGTCTCGTCTCGAATGGCCAGTGCGACTTGATTTGCCGAGTCGGCGAGGGGTTGGTCGTCGCGGACGAACGACCAGGCCAGAATGGTGACGGGTCCGGTGAGCATGCCCTTGACCGGCTTGTCGGTCAGGGACTGCGCGTACGTGATCCAGTCGACGGTCATCTGTTTCGGGCGGGAGACGTCGCCGTACAGAATCGGCGGACGCACGCAGCGGGTGCCGTACGACTGGACCCAACCGTTGGCGGTGGCGAAGAATCCGTCCAACTGCTCCGCGAAGTACTGGACCATGTCGTTGCGTTCCGGCTCGCCGTGAACAAGAACGTCCAGGTCCAGCTTTTCCTGGAGCGCAACAACTTCGGCAATTTCGGCGCGCATACGGTTGACGTACTCGGCTTCGTCGATCTCGCCCTTGCGCAGTGCTGCGCGAGCGATGCGGATCTTCGAGGTTTGCGGGTACGAACCGATTGTCGTCGTGGGCAGCGGCGGCAGAGAAAGCAGTTCGTCCTGGGCAGCGCGACGTTCGGCGGCGGGCGCGCGACCGGTCGCCGAGTTCAGCACGGCGTCCAGACGGCCTCGAACACTCGCATCATTGAGTCTGCGATCGTCCTTGCGGGTCGACGCGGCCGCTCGTGCCAGAGCGAACTCGTCTTCCACCGACTCCCGGCCCTGTGTGAGAGCGGTTGCGAGAGTTACTACTTCCTTGACCTTCTCGGTGCCGAACGCGAGCCACGAGCGCAGGGCCTTGTCGACATCGGCTTCTGCGTCGAGAGTGTACGGAACGTGCAGCAGGGAGCACGATGTGGAGACGGCAAGATTATCCACGCTGCCCAACAGAGCACCCAACGTGCTCAGTGCCGAATCCAGATCCGACCGCCAGATGTTTCGTCCGTCGACCACGCCGGCGACGACCAGTTTGCGGGCGAGTTCGGGGACGGAGCCGATCGAATCCTGACCGGCCACCAGGTCGACGGCAAATCCTTCGACGCCGGTGGACGCAAGCGCGGGCAGCGCCTCACGCAGCGAACCGAAGTACGACGCCAACAGGATCGACGGCCGCTCGGACAGCGCTGAAAGCTGTTCGTACGCAGCGCGTGCCGCTTCGATTTCCTCGTCGGTGCGATCGCCTACGAGGGCCGGTTCGTCGAGCTGAACCCAGCTCGCACCGGCCTTCGCGAGCCGACCGAGTAGATCCGCGTAGAGGGGGAGTAGTTCGTCGAGTCGCGAGAGCAGCGGCTCGTCGGTGCCGACAGCCTTCGAGAGCAGCAGGAAGGTGACCGGTCCGATGACGACCGGGCGGGCTGCAATGCCGTCGGAAAGTGCTTCTGCCAGTTCGGACAAGACCTTGGACGGGTCGAGTGCGAACGTGGTGGACGGCGAGATCTCCGGCACCAGGTAGTGGTAGTTGGTGTCGAACCACTTCGTCATTTCGAGCGGCGCGATGGTGTCCGTCCCACGGGCAGCGGCAAAGTAGCGGTCCAACGGATCGGCGACCGACGCGACGCGGTCGGGCAGCGCGCCGAGAAGAACTGCGGTGTCGAGCATCTGGTCGTAGAAGGAGAAGGTATTGACCGGGACGGAGTCGAGGCCCAGGTCACGGAGGTCGGCCAAGCCCTGCCGACGGAGGTCACGGGCGACAGCCTGCAGGGCGTCGGCGTCGATGCGCCCTGCCCAGTAGCTTTCGGTTGCCCGCTTGAGTTCTCGATGAGGACCGATGCGCGGTGAGCCCAGCACGGTCGAAGTGAATGTTGTTGTCACGGAGTTTCTCCAGATTGCCAATGCACTGATGGCCACTGCCGGCAGACGGGTACACCTCACGAGACCCCGAGTTTCAGCGGGCAGCACTGCCCGCACCGCACGCGAGGTCCGATGGAGATCTACACGCCCATTCCACGAGGCGGTGGACCGTCGGGCACGGCGTGCCCGACACAGTCGGCAGGTCTTCGGACTCGCGGGCACTCGATCGAGTTGGATCGAACCTACTGGCCGTCGCTTCCCAGGCGGATGCCCAGTGCACATGAACGGCGGTCGTTCCTGCTTACCGCTGCGGGACAGTCCCGGATTTTCACCGGGTTCCCTCTCACCCCGACAGCTTGCGCTGACGGAGCTTCGACGCCGGGACCGGTCTTCGGGGCTCCTCATGACCGTGCCGGGCGAACCAGCTGCATCGACCAGCATAAGGCCAACCCTCCCTGAGCAGTCAAGGAGAGTCGGCGAAGGGCGCTATGCGCGTGACATGTAGGAATTCGAGTCCGGTGGTACGCGCGGAAGATTTTCGGAGGAACGTAGATTCTCCGCCATTTCGACAAGCAGATCCTGTGAAGACGGTGAGAGGTCGACGACACGGGAGGTGAGGTTCCGCAGGCGCACGTTGTGCAGCTGTTCGAGGAGGGAGAGGTCTGCCTCGCCACCTGAGATCGCGGGCGGAGTGTGATCGGACGGGGCGTAGAAGTAGTCCGGATGGACCTTGAAGAAGTGGGCGAGGGCGGCAACCACTTCGGGTGACGGATTGGTTCGGACGCCGGTGCGCAGTTGCGACAGGTACGGCGTCGAGATACGGCAGCCGAACTCGGTCATGCCGCGAACGACCATCGCGTTGGTGACGTGAAAGTCGGCAGTCTCGAACAGCGAGTTCAAGCGATCGTTGAACTGGTTCGACATGAGACGTCCCTTCCCCCGCTACGCACAGGCTCCGTCGGTTCAATTAACTGCATCATAGCCAGTTATCGAACGATTAGCTGTTTCAGATTCTCGCGAAGCGGTCGTTTGCAGGGAAAATCCCTAGGGTAGAAGGTCCCTACTTTGAGTGATCTGGACAAATCGCCATCACGAATCGAACGGCGAACTATTTGCCGGGGAAGGCTATTCCAGACGCGCGGATCAGAGCCAGCCGTTCGACTCGGCGATTCTGACGGCTTCCGCGCGCGTCGACGCACCCGTCTTACCCATCGCGGATGACAGATGATTTCGAACTGTCCCGGCAGACAGGAAGAGCGCCCCTGCGATGGCTGCCACGGGTGCGCCGTCGTGAGCGGCGCGCAGTACTTGGGTCTCACGCTCCGTCAGGGGCGACTCGCCGCTGACGAGGCTGTCGGCCGCAAGGGTGGGATCGACGACGCGCAGTCCGGCGTGGACACGCCTGACCGCGTCGGCAAGCTGCCTGGCGGGGGTGTCCTTGACGACGAACCCGCCGGCCCCGGCGTGCAGGGCTTTACGAAGAAATCCGGGACGGCCGAACGTGGTGACGATCAGAACCCGGGTGTCGGGTGCTGCCTCGCGAAGGGCCGCCGTCGCGGCGATTCCGTCCATGCCGGGCATCTCGACGTCCAGAAGCGCGACGTCCGGGCGGTGTTCGAGAACGGCGGACACCACCTCGTCGCCGCGACCGACCTCGGCCACCACGGACAGGTCGGATTCCAGATCGAGCAGCGCGGCCAAAGCTCCTCGCACGAGCGCCTGATCGTCCGCCAAGAGCAGCCGTATGGTTGCTCGATCGCCCTGGCTGTTCACTCTGTCTCCTGTTCGACTACCTGAAGTGCAAACCCCTGCGGCTGGGGATGAGTGATGATCACTCGTGCGCCCGACGCTCCGGCGCGCTCGCGCAATCCGATCAGACCGTTTCCGGAAGACGTCGACTCGGCCCCTCGTCCGTCGTCGACGACCGACGCACTATTTTCGTCGACCGTGATCCGGCAGTGGGTCGCACCGCTGTGTCGAACGACGTTGGTGACGCCCTCACGGATCGTCCATGCAAAGAGTTCCCGAAGACGCGTGGGAACCATGTCGGTACTGCTCGGCACCTCGTCCTCGATACCAGCCGCACGCAATGCCTCTCGCGCTCGGGCTATCTCGACGGGAAGAGAAATCCCACGAAATCCTTCGACGGCCGAGCGCACGTCCGCCAGCGCGTCTCGAGAGAGCCTTTCGAGGTCGTCGAGTTCGTTGCGCGCACGTTCGATATCGACATCGAGTAGGCGATTGGCCAGTTCGGCTTTGATCGTGATGACGGTCAGCGAGTGCCCGAGGATGTCGTGCAGATCGCGCGCCATCCTCGTTCGCTCCTCCATGATTGCCCGCTGCTCCTGCTCTTCGCGTTCATGGAGTATGGCGAAGTTGCGGCTGATCAGGGACATGATTCCCCAGGTCGCGAACGCGGCCGCGCAGACTCCGAGTGAGAGTCCGGAGTAGTTCCCCCATCCGGACGAGAGGCTGACTATCTCCACGGAGGCCGCGAACACCAAGGCGAGAATGCCGCCGGCGACGGTCGGCAACAGCGTCACCGCTGTCACCGCGAGGTACGGTGCTGCTGCCAAACCCGTCGGACCGACGCTCACGATCATCACAGCGGCCAACGCGGTCAAGGCGGACAGAGCCAGTGCAGCTTCGCGAATCGTCGGCCGAGTCATCGTCATTCGACGCCGCTGCTGCGTTGTGGCAAAGGTGTAGAGGTAGAGGGCACTGAAGGCGATCGTCGCGAGAATCCCTGTCCAGCCGCGCAGTTCGTCGCGCAGATTCCATCCCTCGATCAGCGGCCCGCCGAGAAATACCATCCAGACCGCCGCGAAGAGAACGCCGAAACGATTCCGCCGCGGGAGCGCGACGGAATCTTCTCGGTCAGTCGTTTGCGACAACTACACACGCTCCGTATCTCGTTGGAACCGCCAGATCGCTCCGCCGGCGAAGATGGCGAACCACACCAGGATATTGACGATCCAGGTCCAGTGAATGCTATTGCCCGTCAACGGTGCGTGGGCGAGGGCGTTGATGCCGAACATCGGGGTGAACTGTGCGATGGTCGCCCATACGGAACCGTCGGTGAGTGGTACGAAGAGTCCGCCGCCGAATGCGAGCAGAGCCAGTCCCGGTCCGAGCAACTGCATGACGTTCTCACTGGGGAGTAGGTACCCCATGAACAGGCCGAAGGCCGCGAAGATCGACGATCCCAGCCAGGCGATCAATGCCGTTGTGAACCAGAGTGATCCGTCCATCTGCGCCGAGGTGAACGCGCCGACGACGTAGACCACGAGAATCGAGACGAGACCGAGCAGCATCGCCATGATCAGTTTGACGGCGATGTAGGCGACCGGGGTCAGGGGAGTCAGCCGAAGTTGTCGGCTCCACCCGGACGCTCGTTCGATCGAGACCATCGCGCCGCCGCTGGTGGTGGCCAGCATCGCGCCGTAGAGAGCCATGCTGATCATGATGTACGCGGCGACATTGCCGTGCCCGATCCCGTGGTCGTCGTCGCCTTGACCGAGACCGAAGACGAGGAAGAAGACAACCGGCATGACGAGCGTGAAGATCATCGTGCGCCGGTTGCGAGTCAGGCGACGAAATTCCAGTCGCAGTAGCGTCGTGTTGAATCCGCCGAGAGGTACGACGGTTCGCTCGGCTCCGTAGGTGTTCGCTTCGGTTGCAGTGGTCATCACTTCTGTCCTTCGGAGTTGTTCGACGTGAGTGCGATGAATGCGTCTTCGAGGCCACGCGAGACGATTTCGAGATCGCGAGCCTGGGTATTGGTCAACAGGAACCGTGCAACGGCATCGGTGTCACCCGAGTGCACGAGCAGTGACTCACCGCGCACCTCGACGGCGTCGGAGTTCGGTATGGCTCGCAGGAGTTCGTCGGTGATGCCTGGAACAGTCGCGCGCAGGGTGCGTCCGAACGCCATCGCCTTGACCTCGGCGGTGGTCCCGTCTGCGACCACGGTGCCTTGCCTGACCAGGATGATGCGGTCGGCGTAGACATCGGCCTCTTCGAGGTAGTGCGTCGCAAAAAGCACAGTGCGACCGTGATCTGCGTCGGCGCGGATGGCGGACCAAAAGTCCCGACGCCCTTCGACGTCCATGCCGGTGGTGGGCTCGTCGAGAATGAGCAATTGCGGGTTCGACAGCAACGCCATCGCAAATCGCAATCGCTGTTGTTGTCCGCCTGAGCATTTGCTGACCAGGCGATCGGAGATGTCGAGGATTCCGGCTCTCCCCAGCACTTCGTCGACCGGACGGGATTGGGAGTACAGGCTGGCGGTCAGCTGCACAGTCTCGGCAACCGTCAGCTCTTTCAGTAGTCCGCCGGTCTGCATGACTGCCGAGACGAGTCCGCGGGCAATCGCCGATCGAGGTGACATTCCGAAGACGCTCACCTCGCCTGACGTCGGCCGGGACAGGCCGAGGATCATGTCGATGGTTGTCGTCTTGCCTGCGCCGTTCGGGCCGAGGAACGCGACGATCTCGCCGGGGCGGATGCTCAGGTCGATACCTTTGACGGCGTCGACGGTTCCGAAACTCTTGCGAAGTCCGGTCAACCGGACGGCATCGTGTGCCGATCCTTCAGTGCGTGTATGCAGTGCCTGTGGTGAATGCCGTGCCTGTGTTGAGGTCATACATAGAATCTGCTCGCTTCGAGGTCGTGATCCCTCGTCTGTCCGTCATTCTTCTGCCATGACATTTGTCATCGGGTCGGCCGGTATCTGTTTCGGTGCAACCTGACCGAGGCGCGCGAGGACCAACCCCGCGATGATTGCTGCGCCACCTACAGCTTGGAGTGCGGTGACGGATTCCCCGACCAGGATCCACGCGGCGACGACCGCGCACAGCACTTCGGTCAGCGCTACCAGAGACCCGATTGTCGGCCCCAGCAGCGTGATCGCGGCGATGCCGGTGAGATAGGCAATGACAGTGCTGACCAGGACCAGGACCACCACCGGCAGCCACACGTTCACCGAATGGTCTGCCACGACGGCGTTCGAGGCCGAGAACTGGAGGGGGAGGACGCCTACGAGTCCGAGCGCGCCGATGACCACTGCACTGACCGTGAGCCCCGATGCCGCGAGAACAACTGGATGGAGATCACCGTCCGCACGTTCGGAAATGACGAAATAGACTGCAAGGCATGCCGCGGCGGCCAGTCCCCAGGCGACTCCGACGGCACTGATCTCTGCCGATCCGAAGACGTCGATCACCACGGCGGCGCCGATCAAGGCCACCGCCGCACCGAGAAGCGTCTGCACGCTCGGACGTGCGCCCTTGGTTATCCACACCCACCCGATGACGATGATCGGTGCAAGGTACTCGAGAAGCAATGCGACGCCGACCGAAAGATGTTGCACGGCATTGAAGAAGCACAGTTGAACGCCCGAGATCGCGAACACCCCGTACAGCAGTACCGTTCGCGTGTGGGTGCTCACCTGTCGTAGGCGAGGCCATTGGGTGGCTACGGCGATCACCATCATCACCAGTGCGCCGCCTGCAACGCGCGCGAACACTGCGCCGCCGGGGGACCACCCTGATTCGATGAGAGATTTCGCGAACGGGCCCGATACGCCGAACGTTGCCGCGGACAGCAGAGCGAAGATCAAGCCGTTGCGAGAGTTCACGTCGTCACCCGTCAGGAGTAAAAGCGATTACGATGCTGACATTAGGTTGATACGGCTCAGGAGTCAAAGTGCATTTTGCTGGTGACACGGAATCGGCGCTCGTCTTCGCCGCGTCGTTGGTCAACACGGCCCGCGGCGGGGCCGAACTGCTTCCGGATCAAGAGGAGCTGACACGGTTTCTCGACGCGGATCGCTGGACCGGCAGGCGGGACGGCACACCGGAGGAATTGACGGCGGTTCGTGCGCTGCGTCCACGACTGCGAAAGTTCTGGGAAGCCGCGGGAGTGGACGACGCCGTCGAGGTGGTGAACACACTGCTACTCGAATCGGGCGCGAGGCCGCGGCTCACCAGGCACGACGACCTCGGCTGGCACCTGCACGTCACCGCTGACGATTCGCCACTGGTGGACCGGATGGCCGCAGAAGCGGCGATGGGTGTGCTCGATCTGATCCGAACCGACGAATTCTCGAGGTTGCGATGGTGCGAGGCCCCGGACTGCGAAGCGGTCTTCGTGGATTTGTCGCGCAATCGTTCGAAGCGATACTGCGACACCGGGAACTGTGGGAACAGGGCGCACGTCGCCGCCTATCGTGCCCGTAAATCCGGGGCGTGACCAAGCGGCGTTCGGAGGGATAGAACCAGGCTGAGTGAATACCTTGTCGGGAGCCAGGATCGGTCTAGCGTTGTGAATTCGGAACAGATTTCGCGAAGCCAGGAGGATGGTCGGTGGCCGATCGTAGGCGTCCACTCAAGACGGTGACCGGTGTCAGCGGGGCGGTGAGTATCTACGACGCCGCGATCGATCCGACGACTTCGACGGTCGCGTCCGCGATCGACGTCGCAAAGACGGCCGAGGCGAACAAGATCGACGGACTGTTTGCCGCCGACCTGCTGAGTTTCGGTGCGCAGGGCGCGATCGGTGCGCAGGAGCCGTTGATCTTCCTTGCCGCGCTGAGTGCGGTCACCACCCATGTGGGGCTCATCGCCACCGTCACGACGACGTTTCATCACCCATTCAACCTGGCACGGTTGTTCGGCACCCTGGACCACGTCAGCAATGGTCGAGCCGCATGGAATGCCGTCACTTCCTCACTCGGAGAAGAGAACTACAGCGACCTGGACCTGCCGAGTCCGGAGGAGCGGTACGCCCGAGCGGCCGAATCGCTCGAGGTGGTCAACGCGCTCTTCGACAGCTGGAAGCCCGGCGCCTTGATCCGGGGAGAGGGCTCTGCGGTGCTGGATCCGTCGAGGGTGGTCCCCATCGAGCGCCGAGGCAAGTACTTCACCGTGCAGGGGCCGTTGAACATTCCATCCCTGCCGCAGCGTCGTCCGGTCCAATTCCAGGCAGGCCAATCTGCCGGAGGTATCGAACTGGGTGCTCGCTTCGCCGAGGTCGTATTCACTTCTCTCGCAACCTTCGAGGACGCGGTCACCTACACGAAGACGATCCGCGCCAGGGCGGCAGAGTTGGGGCGTGGGGACGAACTGCCACTGATTTTCAGCTCGTTCCACGCAACGTACGGCGCTACCGAAGCCGAAGTCGAACGATTGGTCAGAGAAGCCGAGGAATCGACGGACTTCGACGCCGGACGCACCAGGCTTGCCGACATGTTCGGCGGTGACGTGGATTTCTCGGAATTGCCGCTGGATCGGCCGATCCCGGAGTCGTTGTTGCCGGACCCGTCGTCGGTGAATCGACGACGGGGCCGGGTCGAGATCTTCGGCAAGCTCGCATCACAAGGAAAGACTCTGCGTGAGTTGATCATCGCGTCCAAGGACACCGGCCACTGGGCAGCGGCGGGCACCCCGGAACAGCTCGCGGACGCGATCGAGGAACGATACGACGCGGGCGTACTCGACGTCATCACGCTCGGTGACCTTGCCGATCCGCGTACACGCGATTTCGTCACGAACGGGCTGCTGCCGGAGCTGCGCAAGCGCGGAATCGTGGGATCCGACTACGTCGGCGGTACCTTTCGCGAAAACCTCGAGTTGCCACCGCTGCCACCGGTTTCCGGTGTCTAGTTGTTGGAAGCGAGTGAGCGCATGAAGAACATGAGGTTGGCCGGTCTTTCCGCCAGGCGACGCATGAAGTAGCCGTACCACTGGCTGCCGTAGGGAACGTAGACCCGCAGGTGATTGCCTTCGGCTACCAATCTGCGTTGTTCGCCGTCGCGGATGCCGAAGAGCATCTGGAACTCGAAATCCGCGGCTGTCCGCTCGGTCAGTGTGGCGAGTCCGAGGGCGGCGTCGATCATGGTGGGATCGTGGGAGGCCACCATCGGGTATCCGTCACCTTCCATCAAGACCTTCAGGCAACGCACGTACGACGCGTCGACTTCGGCGGCCTTTTGGAACGCGACGCCGGCCGGTTCCTTGTATGCACCCTTGCACAGCCGAATTCGTGAACCTGATCCGGAGAAGTGCCGGCAGTCGGCCTCGGTGCGGTGTAGGTACGCCTGCAGGACCGTGCCGAGCGTCGGGAAGTCGCGGCGCAACTCTTCGACGATGGACAGTGTCGAGTCGGTGGTGGTGTGATCCTCCGCATCGACGGTGACCCACGCGCCCACTTCGTCTGCCGCTGTGACGATTCGGTGAGCGTTCGCCAGGGCGATCTTCTCGCCGTCACCGGGAAGTGACTGCCCCAACGCGGAGAGCTTGAGCGAAACCTCCAGGGAGTGTTGCGTCCCGGCAATCTCGGAAAGCGTTGCGTACGAGCGGAGAAGGGAGAGATAGGCATCGACGGTAGCTGTTGCCTGAGCCGGATCGGTGGTGTCCTCGCCGAGGTAGTCGACCGTCACGAACCGGCCACTGGTGAGGATGTCGCGCACCGCTGACATCGCTGCGGGTTCCGCGTCCCCGGCGACGAACCTGTCTACAAGCTTGCGGGTCAAGGTCATCCCGGAGACTGTCTTCTCCAGTCGCGACGAGCGTGCCGCCGCGAGGAGCACCGGGCGCAGTGGGTTGCTCAGCGAGACGGCACTCATCAACGGTTCTCGCTCTCGGCTGGATCGACGTCCTGGTGGGGGTAACGATGATCGGTGGGAGGAACGAAGGTTTCCTTGACGGTGCGTGTCGACGCCCAACGGAGCAGATTCTGCGGCGAACCGGCCTTGTCGTTGGTACCCGAAGCCCGCGCACCTCCGAAGGGTTGTTGTCCGACAACCGCTCCCGTCGGCTTGTCGTTGACGTAGAAGTTTCCGGCGGCGAACCGCAGACCATGATGAGCTTGATCGACGGCCGCACGGTCGGTGGCGATCACGGCACCGGTCAGGGCGTAAGCGGATCCGCTGTCGATACGAGCGAGGATGTCGGCGTAGGCATTCGGTGCGGAGTCGTCGTAGACGTGAAGCGAAAGGATGGGGCCGAAGTACTCGGTGCTGAAGGCCTCGTCACTGGGGTCGTCACCGAGCAGGACCGTCGGCGAGACGAAGAATCCTTCGCGGTCGTCGTAGTCGCCGCCTGCTGCGATGGTGAGGCTGCTGGTCGACTTGGCGCGGACGATCGCGGCGGCGTTTCGGTCGAACGAACGTTGGTCGATGACGGCGCCGCCGAAGTTCGTCAGGTCGGTGACGTCTCCGTACTTCAGCGACGACACAGTGTCGATGAACGTGTCGCCCATCTTGGCCCACACCGACTTCGGGATGAACGCCCGTGATGCGGCCGAACATTTCTGGCCCTGGTAGTCGAAGGCCCCGCGAATCAATGCCGTCGTGAGTACGTCCGGGTCAGCGGAACTGTGTGCGAGTACAAAATCCTTGCCGCCGGTTTCGCCGACGAGACGCGGATACGTCCGGTAGTTCGAGATGTTGGCTCCGACCTCACGCCACAAACGCTGGAACGTTGCGGTGGATCCGGTGAAGTGGATACCCGCCAGTCGGGGGTCGGCAAGCGCGACCTCGGACACCAAGGGGCCGTCGCCGAGAACAAGATTGATCACCCCGGGCGGGAGGCCGGCAGCTTCGAGTAGTTGCATTGTCAGGTACGCCGCGACGGCCTGCGTGGGTGACGGCTTCCAGATCACGGTGTTGCCCATCAGGGCCGGTGCTGTGGGGAGATTTCCGGCGATGGCGGTGAAATTGAAGGGAGTGATCGCGTAGACGAAACCTTCGAGTGGACGATATTCGACGCGATTCCACACTCCCGGAGCGGAAACGGGTTGGTCGGCGAGTATCTGACGTGCGAACGCGACGTTGAAACGCCAGAAGTCGATCAGTTCGCAGGGCGCGTCGATCTCGGCCTGGTATGCGGTCTTCGACTGGCCGAGCATTGTTGCGGCGGCGATGGTTTCGCGCCACGGGCCGGAAAGTAGATCGGCGGCGCGGAGGAAGACCGCAGCGCGGTCGTCGAACGAGAGGTCGCGCCAGGCCGGGGCGGCGAGTGTGGCGGCGTCGATGGCATCACGAACGTCCGAGTGGGTTGCGCCCGCATACGATCCGAGCACCGAACTGTGACGGTGTGGTTGAACAACGCTCTCTCGCTTACCTTCCGCAGTTCGGTGGATGCCGCCGATGACCTGCCTGATGTCGGTCGGCGATTCGGCCAGTTCGGTCAGTTTCGTACGGAGGCGCGATCGTTCCGGGCTTCCCGGCGCGTAATTGTTCACCGGTTCGTTGGCTGGGTGGGGGACATTGGTAACGGCGTCCATGACGATCCTTCGGCAGACTCAGGAGTGGGCAGTTGTCGTGTCGTGAACCAGTCAAGTCGAAAGACGTCGGCGAGTAATCCGCTGAGCGGCCAAACATCGGTGTCCGTGTTTGTCCGATCGGCTGAACCGTTTTCGCAGGAAAATGCACTATTCTCGAAGTTGAGGCGTTGCGACGGTCCGGAGAGTGGGTGGTACGTGTCTATCCGTGGGGTCAGGCTCGACGCGGTCCTTCGGGCGCTGGGCGGAGCTTTTGTCGAGCTCGTCCTCGCGCCGTCAGGTGATGACGTCTTCGTCGACTCCGTGGTGTTCGCAGAGGTCGGGGACCTCACGCGCCCCAGAACCGCGGCCGTCGAATCCTCTGAGCTCTGGCTCGCTGTCGGTATCGGCGCAGCCGAATTGGCGGCCTGGCTGAACCGCCTCGATCAGAAGGGATCAGCGCCTCGGGCCGTCATGTCGAAGGAGGCCTCGGACACGTCGGTGCGTGCGGCGGCACAGCGCGCCGGGATCGCCTTGATAGCGGTCCATCCGGATGCTCGTTGGGATCGATTGTTCACGACCATCCGGGGCGTGCTCGATCATTCGGTATCCCGACAGGATTCGGACGACATCGTATTCGGTAGTGACACAGACTTGTTCGAGCTGGCGCAGAACGTCGCCGCAATCACGCGGGGGATGGTCAGCATCGAGGACGAGCATTCCCACGTCTTGGCCTATTCGGCATCGGGAGATGCTGCGGACGAGCTACGTCGGCAATCAATCCTCGGCCGCGAAGGACCTCGCGAATACCTCCGAAAGCTACAGGAGTGGGGCGTCTTCGAGAGCCTGCGGCGAAGCGACGACGTAGTGGAGGTGCCCGCTCACGACGACCTTGCGATCAGGCGACGGTTGGTGGTTCCGATTCGGAGAATATCCGACAATGTCAAGGGGGAGAGCGGTTTCAGCTCTGATCTTCTCGGCACGATCTGGGTGCAGGAAGGCCCGGTTCCCATTGCCGGCGATGCCGACAGCGTGCTCCGCGGTGCCGCGGCCGTTGCTGCTCGGCTGATTTCGCGCATCCGAGACGCGCCGAGTAACGAGGCGATACAGATTCAGCGGTTGCTCGGGGTTCGCGGCGGCGGTGTCGACGTTCCTTCGCTCGCCGCCTCGTTGACCATCCCGATGTCCGGACCGGCGATGGTGGTCGGAGTGGCGAGTATCGGAAACGGTGGGCTGCCGTCTTCGGGCGAACTCGTGTCGTCTTTGCGACTGCACGCCAGCGCCTTTCAGCGTGAATCGCTGGTGAGTGCCGTCGGCACCCGGATCTATGTGCTGTTTCCGCGAACCCAATCCGTGAAATCCACAGTCTCGTGGACCCGCGAAGTTGTCGCGCGTTTGGACAAGGTGTCGCCTTCGGGGCTACGGGCCGCGGTCTCGTCGCCGGTTTCGACGCTTGCGGAGGTGGCCCAGGCTCGGGCCGAAGTGGATCGGGTCTTGGACGGAACGTCGGGGGATGTTCGTGTGACCACCCTCGCGGACTCGCGCACACCGGTGCTGCTGGGCGAAATCATGGACACCATTGCGGCCGACGAGCAACTGCACGATCCGAGAGTCGACGCCCTGGACGTCTACGACAGACGCAACGGGTCGAACATGCGCGAAAGCATCTCCGTTTACCTCGCACATTCGGGCGATGTCCGACGTGCATCCGAGCAGCTTCGGATTCACCCGAACACCCTCAGGTATCGGATCAAGAGGGTCGAGGAGATCACGGATACCGACCTCTCCGAGCCGTCGGCCAGGCTGTTGATGGAGATTCAGTTGGCGGCGTCTGCTCGGGCAGTGAGTTCGCCGAACCTGTCGGACCCCAGTAGTACTCTTCGCGAATGATCGACTCAGCGAAGGTGCCAGGCGCAGCGCGCGCGTATTTCGACGGCGGCGACGTCCGCGGCGTTTTCACCGAAGACGCAGTGGTTCGTGACGACGGCCGGACGTATGTCGGGATCGAAGAAATCGTGGCGTGGAAGTCCGCCGTGTCGACGGCGTTCACCTTCACCCAGAAGATCGAGTCGGTCAACACCCCAGGCTCGGCCGTTGTCGTGTCGGTGAAGGTCGAGGGTGATTTTCCCGGAAGCCCCGTCCAGTTACATCACCATTTCACTCTCGACGGTGATCGGATTTCCGCTCTCACGGTGTGCCCCTGATGCCCACCGCTGACGAACTGCTCGGGAAATCCGTCGTCGCCGATCTGGCAGGCTGTCTAGAGCGAGCCTCCGGTCACACACGCCTCGCCCTCGTTCGGGGTAGTACATCCGAATTCGACGGTATGAGTCTCGGCGAACGTACGCGCGTCGTGCGGGACGCGATGACTGCCGAACTGCCTCAGGATCTTCCGGCCTTCGCCGAGATCATCCGCCGTGCGCTTTCAGAAGAGACCTTCACCGGTTGGATGATCTGGCCGGTGACCGAAGCCGTCGCCGTCACGGCGACACGAAGTGGCTCCGAGTCGGATTTCGACGAGGGAATGGCTCTGCTTGCCGAGCTGACGTCGCGTCTGACGGCCGAATTCGCAATTCGCACATTTCTCGAAACGAACCTTGACCGTTCGCTGGCGATCGCACTCACCTGGACCGGCCATGAAGACGAACACGTCCGGCGCTTGGCGACCGAAGGCACTCGTACTCGTTTGCCCTGGGGAAGACGAGTGAAAGAATTGACGGCGCGTCCCGAGTCGACAATCGTCATTCTCGACGAGCTGTATCGGGATGATTCGGAATATGTACGACGTTCGGTCGCAAACCATCTCAACGATCTCAGTCGTGCTGACGCTGCGCTCGCAGTATCGACTGCGAAGCGTTGGCTGCAGACACCGGATGCCAACACACTGAAAATCGTCAAACATGCATTGCGGACGTTGATCAAGGCCGGCGATCCAGATGCTCTGTCCCTCTTGGGGTTCTCGCCGCCCACCGACGTCGTGGTCGAGGGGTTCGTCATCGACCGCGAAACAGTTGATGCGGGTGGAGAACTCACCTTCGACTTCGCCGTCACGAACAATGGCAGCGAGTCCGTCACCGTCGTGATCGATTACATCGTCCACGTGAAGGCCAACGGGCACACGACGCCCAAGGTCTTCAAACTGACAACACGAACGCTGGAACCCGGGGTGCCGGCCCGTATCGCGAAGAGGCATTCCTTCAAACCGATCAGCACCCGGAAGTACTACGCCGGCGAACATGCCGTCGAGGTGCAGATCAACGGCGTACGCCAGGTGCGAGGTGTATTCCGTTTGGACGCGTGAGGAGATCCGGCCTAGACGCGGAGACTGGCAAATATCGGGATCGGGGCTATGCGGACCGTCGTCCAGATCAACACGAGTGTCAAGATCACAGCCGGTGACCAGCGCAACTGATGCCAGAGCACGACGGGTCTTCCACGGGTGCGGGCGGTCGTCCACGAGACGTACGTGAACGCCAGTGCAAGCAGCATCACGAGGCCAAAGGCATTGAAACGCATCGCTGCACCGAAATCGCCGTGGATGAGGCTGTACACCATCCGAGTGCTACCGCAACCGGGACAATTGACGTTGAACAGCGCTTTGGTCGGACAAACGGGAATGACCCCACCAGGTGTGGTGGGGTCACTCCAGGAGATGAAGCCGCACAGCGCAATTGCCGTGAACGCAACTGCCGCTGGCGCCTTCAGTGCGGCGAGTCGTGATATGTCATCGTTCTCGGTGTCACCACAATTCGGTGTCATTGCAGTTCGGTGTTTGGCCGTCGATCAGTGTCGCCGGTCGGCGTCGGCGGTCACAGGGAACTCGATCCGGCAAGGACGACGACAAAAAGGAAGTACAGAACAGCGACGGCAACACCTGCGCCGACTGACCACAAGGCGAACTTCTTGGCATCGTCAGCTGATTTTCGCGCAGCGTCGAACTGACCTTGCGCCCACAAAGTGTTGACCTGGCTTGATTTGACGATCGAGACGATGCCGAGCGGGAGGCAGCAGAACACTGTCACGAGAATCGCCCAGACCAGATTGTTGTCCGGCGGAGGGCCGACCGGTTGTTGCTGGCCGTAGTACGGGTTCTGCGTCATTGGTCACCTAGCGTTCGGAGAAACAGGGCGTTCGGAGAAACACCCTCTGACGTGCGAAGAGCACGGGCAGGTGACAACATAATCCGTTTCCGAGTGAGTCAGTATCGACTGTTCGTATGACAGAGAATCCGGTTGATTTCTGATTCGGAAGGCGATACCGAAGACGTCAGCGCATGACCTGTACCTGCTCGGCGATATCAGCGGCCAGGGCCATCGCAGTCAGAGCGAGGCCGTTGTTGAGGTCGTATCGCAGATGCCCGACATGGCCGTCCTGGACAGCGCGGACTCGTTTCCACGTGGGCGACTCGGCTTCCACAGCGTCGGGGTTCTGTAGCAAGACGAAGTCGGCCTGGTCGAAGATCGCAAGCTCCTCGAGGCTGTAGAAAGTCGAATCCTTCCGATCAGGTGCGGCATGGGCAGCGTCGGTCAAGACGTTCAAGCCGAGGTCCTGCGCAACCGACACGGCGAACGTGTTGTTCTGCAGCCAGATCTGACCGCTGTCTGCGCCGGCGATCGCAATCGACTTGCCTTCGAGGAGACCACCGATCTTGGCCCGCGCTTGCGCAAGTTCGGCGTTGTATCGGGCGATGACGCGTTCGGCGACTTCGCGGCGATCGAGAGCCGTGAGCTGCGCGGTCATGGCCTGCTTCCACGACGAGCTCGTCGTGCCCTCGTCGACGACGAGCACCGGTGCGATGTCAGTGCCGAGCAGGCCCTTGTCCTGGTAGTAATCCCACCAGCCTTTCCCGACGACCAAAAGATCGGGGTCGTGGCTCAGTATCGATTCGGCATTCGGTTCGTTGTTCGTCCCACCGAGGCGAGCCGCGCCGGCGGGTACCTGGCGCATGAGTTGAGACTTCGGATCCCAATTGGTCGCGACGATCGGGTACTCGGCAAGTAGTGCAAAATCGAGGGCCCCGCGGGCTTCGAGCACCACGACACGCTTGGGGTCCCGCGGCAGGCGGTAGGCCTGGTCCGCGACGACGATGTCGACCCACTCGTCCGAGGCTTCGGTGCCGCTGGATTCGCCCGAACATGCAGACAGTGCGCCTAGTGCACCGAGCGCCGCCGCACCGGCCAGGAATCCGCGTCGTGTCAAGGAATCGATCAGACGGGTGAATTCGTCGTCCACATCTTTTGTCAACTGCAAGGGGGTTTCGGTCGCAGAAGGGGACACCGTCGGGTGGAAGGTTTCGGTCGATTCGATCACAGGCATGAGAAGGCGCAGCTCCATCTGATGTTCCGGGCATTGGCAGGTGCCTGACCAACGTATTCGAACTTCGCAGCCGGAGCCTTACTCGAAAGCGCCAACCACTCAGCGGATTTGGCCATTCGTCACGGGCTCGTGCCACGGGACTCTCCCCTCGGATTCGGCTCGTTGTGGAGGGGCGCGCCCATCTGATCCGAACTCGAGGTATCGTGGCCGACATGCAGCGCGTCTATTTCTGGTTTAGCAGGCCGGCCCCGGGTGGGCCTGCCGGCGTAACCACGCGCTGACAACCTCCACCCAAGAGCCGGACTACAGACCGGCTCGCTGGAGTTTCTCTTCATCTCTGGGGTCGGCCTGAGAACAGGAAACCGAAAACCCCATGACTGTCACCATCGACACCACCGCAGCTTCGGACAGCCTCGACGATCAGCGCACTGTGAGTATCAGTCCGCTCGTGTCACCGGCGACTGTTCGTGCTCAGCACGCTCCGGACGAGGTCGCGGCCGCCACTGTGCGCACCGGTCGGGCCGACACCATCAACATCCTCAACGGTGACGACGATCGTTTGATCGTCGTAGTCGGTCCGTGCTCTGTGCACGATCCGGAAGCGGCGATGGACTACGCCCGCCGGTTGGCCGCCAAGGCCGAAGAACTGCGGGACGATCTGCACATCGTCATGCGCGTCTACTTCGAAAAGCCGCGCACCACACTCGGGTGGAAGGGCCTGCTCAACGACCCCCACCTCGACGGCACGTTCGACATCAACACCGGGCTCGGTATCGGCCGCAAGTTGCTTCTCGACGTGTCGAGCCTGGGCCTGCCAGTCGGCTGCGAGTTCCTTGATCCGATCATGCCTCAGTACATTGCCGACCTGGTCAGCTACGGTGCGATCGGCGCCCGGACCGCCGCCAGTCAGGTTCACCGTCAGCTGTGCAGCGCGCTGTCCATGCCCGTCGGTATCAAGAACTCCACCGAAGGTGACGTGCAGGTAGCCGTCGACGGCACCCGCGCCGCGGCAGCGAGCCACGTGTTCCCCGGAACGGACCTCGACGGCCAGGCTGCCTTGATCCGTACCGCGGGCAACCCCGACTGCCATGTCATTCTTCGTGGCGGTAGCGACGGACCGAACTACGATGCCGAGACCGTCGCGGACACCCTTGCCCGCCTGCGTAAGTCGAACCTGCCCGAGCGCGTGGTCATCGACGCGAGCCACGGTAACAGCAGCAAGGACCATGAGCGTCAGGTCATCGTGCTCGACGACATTGCCCGACGTCTGACCGAGGGCGAGCAGGGAATCGCGGGCGTCATGTTGGAGAGTTTCATCGAGGCCGGCCGTCAGGACCTGACCTTGGGCAAGGCGGACGAGCTCACCTACGGCCAGTCGATCACCGACGCGTGCATCGACTGGTCCACCACCGCAGCGCAGTTGGACCGTCTGGCGCAGGCCGTTGCGGCTCGGAGGGGCTGACGCCCCCGTGCGCCTTTCTGGTAGCGCCAACTACCAAAAAGGCGCACAGGGCCGCTAGGCCAACACTTCTCGCGTGGCCTCGACCAGGCGCTCCAGCCAGGCGTCGGTGCCGACGGCGCGGCGCAGTGGCTCGTTGGGCAGTTCGATGCTGACCGGCAGTCCGGCAGGCAAAGTCGACCAGATGTCGGCCAGGGCGATGCCGCCGGTGCCGGGCACCAGACGCTCCTCGCGGGCCTGACGGATCAGCTCTGCGTCCCCAGTGGGAGCGGGGGTCGAACCGTCGCACATCTGGGCATAGTGCAGCCACTCGCGCGGGATGGACGCAAGATCCTCGAGCGTTGTCGCCGAGCGGTCGGTGTGCAATGCGTCGACGAGGACACTACGAGCCGGACCGTCTGCCGCCGAGACGATCTCGATGGCCGCACGCGCATCGGGCACCGCAGTCCACGGCATGAATTCGAGCGAGGCGACGATGCCGTAGTTCGCGCACAGTTCAGCGAGGCGGGCATAGGAGTCCGTGAGCCGAGCTCGGTCGCGGTCGTCGCCGCCCACCAGAACGGCTTTGGCTCCGAGCTGTGCTCCGGCTTCGAGCAGCGGAACGTAGTCGGTGGGGTCGAAGTCGGCTGCAAGACGGATGATTTCGAGGTCGAATACCTCGACCGGTGAATCGCCCAGTCGACGCACCAGTTCGTCCAACGACTGCTTGTCCTCGTGCAGAGGGTAGGCCGTCGTACCTGGTGCCGCGGGCATCAGACGGATACCGATGGTGTCGAAGCCGTGCTTTTCAGCCAAGGCGACGTGCTGCATCGGTGCGGTGTCGAGCACTGTGAGGGCTGCCAGTCCGAGTGAGAGTGTCATGCGTGCGCTCCAACTGTCTTGGCTCCGGCCAGTTCCCGGCCGGCCAGGTAACCGAATGTCATGGCCGGTCCGAGGTTGATGCCCCCGGACGGGTAGTGCCCGCCCATCACGCTCGCCTGATCGACGCCGACGGCGAGCAACCCCTCGATGGGGCGGTCGTTGTCATCGAGAACCTGCGACGACGAGTCCGTGACCAGTCCGGCGAAGGTGCCGAAACTCCCTGGCACGACTTTCACCGCGTAGTACGGACCCTTCTGCAAGGGCGCGAGCGACGGGTTCGGCCACGGATTGGAAGCATCTCCGGAACCTCGGTTGAACGGTGTTGTACCGCGACCGAACTCGGGGTCTTCACCGGCCACGGCCCCGATATTGAAAGCTGCGACGGTTTTCTCCAACTGCACGGGGTCGACGCCGATCTTCTCGGCCAAGTCCCGAAGAGTGCGCCCACGCGTGAGGTACCCCGAGCGCAGGTACGGCTGGATCGGGATCGGCAAGGGCTTCGCCATGCCCAGCGGGAGGTATCGCACATACTGTTGATCGGCAATCAACCACGAGCACACCTCTTCGCCCTCGGGAACCTGCTCGACCATCGCGAGTGTGTAGTCGTGATAGCCGAGTGCTTCGTTGACAAACCGCTTGCCGTTCGCGAGAACTCCGATGACACCGGGCTTTCCGCGATCGAGGATGTGCGGGAACACACCTTCCTTGCCGTTGCGGTAGCGAACGATGGAGACGGGGCAGTACGCGACGGGGGAGGCGAGGGTGCGGTCGAGTCGGCCGCCCACGGATTCGCCGAGGGTGATGCCGTCGCCGGTAGTTGTCTTCGGGGTGAGCGACCAGTGCTCGTTGCCGGTGGGGGTGCGCGGGAACAGTTCGCGTCGTCGGTCGATGTCCTGGGCGAAGCCGCCGGTGGCGAGTACGACACCACGTCGGGCAGTTACCGAGTACGCGCCGTCCGGACTTTCGAGGCGGACGCCGACAACGCGGCCGTCGTCATCGGTCTGCAACGCGGTCGCGGACGTCTTCACCCGAAACTCGACGCCGAGATCGAGCGCTGAGCGAAGCATCATGCCGACAAGCGCAGTGCCGTTGACGAGTTGCTGACCACGACGCTTGGTGGCGAGATCGAACATGTGCTTAGTCACCCGAACACCACAGTGCACAAAGGCTTTTGGTGAGCGGGTCGAGTGCAGGAAAGCCTGCAGGTCGGGCCCGGCCATGATGCCCATACCGAGGAACGACGTTTCGTACAGCTGCCGACGCAGTAGCGCCGCGACATCTGGTCCGAGCTTTCGCAGACTCACCGGTTTCGGTCCGACGGAACGGTGACCCGTGCCGGCGCCCGGTGTGTCACCGTGAATATCGGCGATCTTGGCTCCGGGCACGAACTTCAGAGCAGTCTTGCGTTCGAAGAACTCGACCATCTCCGGGGCGCCGTCGAGGAGTGCATCAACTTTGGCGGCGTCGAAGTTGTCGCCGAGTCGGTTTTCCAGATATGTCCGCGGTGCCGAGCGATCCTCGACAACCCCATCGGCGATGGCAAACATGTTGCGTGGGGTCCACATCCACCCGCCCGACCAGGCCGTTGCGCCGCCGCAGGTGTCGGCCTTCTCGACGACGAGTACGGAAGCGCCGCCATGTGCTGCGGCAATTGCTGTGGAAAGCCCGCCTGCGCCGGAGCCCACGACAACTACGTCGTAGGTGAGGGGGGTACTGCTACTCATTTCTGCTCCTTGGCAGTTGTTGCGAGGGTCGGTGTCGATGTCAGCTCGACAACCTTGCCCGTTCGTGACGATTCGTAGATTGCGGCGATGATGGCAAGTGACGCGCGCGCGTCTCGACCGGTGACGGCGGGTTCGCGCCCGGTCAGGACCGCGTCGGCGAAGTCCTGCACCTGCAGGGTGTGGAAGTCGGTCAGTGCCGCATTGACCGCTCCCACATCGAGATTGGCGTCGATGTCGGCGGAGTACGGCGACCGGAACTCGACTTCGCCCGGCACGGTCCAGATTTCGTTGACACCCTCGTGCCCTTCAGGAAATTCGAGGACGCTGGCAATGGCGCCGGTGCGCCCGATCACCGTCACGCGGTTACCCAGATTGTGATTGGCACCGGTAGTCGCGGTGACGGTGGCGGTGCCGCCCGAGGCAAAGGAGATCACAGCTGACGCGCTGTCTTCGGTCTCGATGTGCTCACCGTGGGTGTGGGTGCGGATGAAGCCGCTGACCGAGACGGCCTCGCCCATGAACCAGGCCAGCATGTCGATCTGGTGCACGGCCTGTGTCATGAGCACGCCACCGCCGTCGGTGTCCCAGCGTCCGCGCCACGCATCGGCCGAGTAGTAACTAGACGGGCGGTGCAGGATCACCGACGCCTCACCGAGCATGGGTAGTCCGATCCGCCCGTCGTCGATGGCGTCGCGGATCCGACGTGCTGCCGGCCAGAATCGGCGTTGGAAGAGCACCCCGAACGTGATACCGGCGCGGTCGGCGGCCTCGATCATGCGGTCGGCGGCAGCAACATCGACTGCGATGGGCTTCTCGCACAAAACATGTACACCCGCTTCGGCAGCGGCCACGACTACCTCTTCATGTACCGGGTGCGGCGTGCAAACGGTGCAGGCGTCGAGTCCGAGGGCGAGAAGTTGCTCCACTGAACTCACGGCTGCGGGAATGCCGTGCGCTGCCGCGAACTCCTGGGCGCGTCCGAGATCGGGATCGCAGCAGCCGATCACCTCGACACCGGGGACTTGTTGCAGCGCGCGGGCATGGTTGCCGGCGATCTTGCCGCAGCCGACGATTCCGACTTTCAACGTCATCAGAAATGTTCCTCTGCTTCGACGTCCCGCGCGGCAGACTCGCCGCGGTCGAGACTGTTCAGTGCTTCGATGTCCTCGCTGGTGAGGGTGACGTCGAGTGCTGCCAGGTTCTCGGCCTGACGCGTCGGGTTCGCTGATCGCGCGACCGGAACCACACCCTGCGCGACGTGCCAAGCGAGGACCACTTGAGCTGGTGTGCAACCGATTCGACCGGCGATCTCGCTCACAACGGCGTTGTCGAGCACGTCACCCCGGCCGAGCGGACTCCACGACTGAGTGAAGATGCCAAGTTCGTCGTTTGCGCGGCGAACCGGGATCCGAGCGAGCGACGGGTCCATCTGAATCTGGTTGACTGCCGGTGCCTCGCCGGTTTCGGCGACGACGCGGCGCAGGTGGAGCTCCAGGAAGTTCGACACACCCACGTACCGAACCAGTCCGGCGTCGCGGCAGGCCAGCATCGACTCGAACGACGCGACATAGCGATCGATTCGCGGGAGTGGCCAGTGGATCAGGAACAGATCCAGCTGGTCGAGTCCCAGTAGTTCCAGACTCTGCTCGAGGGCGCCCCGAATGTCGCCGGAAACCTGGTCGTTGCCACGAAGTTTGGTGGTGACAAACAGTTTTTCTCGCGGCACACCTGATTCCGCCAGCGCCACACCGACGGCGCCCTCGTTGCCGTAGATCGCGGCGGTGTCGATGAGGCGGTACCCGGCCTCGATGCCGGAGAGAACCGAGTTCGTGGCGTCGGTACCGACCAGGGGCCAGGTTCCGAGTCCAATGGGCGGCAATGCAGTTGCCACGGGTGTGGCTGCCTGTGTGGTCATGCGTGAACCTCCTGACGTGCCGCAGCGGCGGCGGTGATCGCGACGGCAACGTCGGCTGCGGTCACGAGTGCGGCATGGATGGACCCGCCGTCACCGCTCGCGTCGCCGACGGTATGTACTCCGAGTCGTGGTGCCAGTGAACGGAGTTCGGCAAGAAGTTCCGAACGCGGCTCGACGCCTTGCGAGATCAGCAGTTCGCCCGGAGCATCGACCTCGCTCAGCACACCGGCCGTCGAAATCGTGACGCGGTCAGCGGCGACTGCGGTGACGATCGAGCTGAGGTAGGTCGTGAGGTTCTCACTTGCGGCCAGGCGCGGCAGCAGCACGATCTTTCCGCGGCGTCCGACGTCGTGCGCGATGGTTTCCTGCGGGCCGATCATCACGACCTGGGTGCCCTTCTGAAGGAGATCGTCGGCGACGGCCGCAGCCTCACGGTCGGCGCCGAAGATGGTGACAGCGGCAGGAGCTGGATCGCCGGAGACGAGGAATTCGCGGACGTCGCGAACGGTACGGGTTGCTGCTCCGGGGAGATCGACCACGGGGCCGACGCCGCCGGCGGCAAGAACTATGGCGTCGAAATCGACACCGGAGAGCAAAGCAGCATCTACCCGGGTCGAGGTGTGGCAGTGGACCCCGAGTTCAGCCAGTTCCGCGGCGTACCAGTCCACGATCCGTCCATATTCGGGATACTCGTGAAGCTTCGATGCCAGAGCGAAGTCGCCACCGAGGCTGGGTCGCTCGTCGTACAGGTCGACGCGGTGACCGGCAAGTGCGAGGTCGCGGGCAGCGGCCATTCCCGACGGCCCGGCACCGATGACGGCGACCCGCACGGTGGCATCAGCCGGCTTGGTAGGCTGATCCAATTCGCGGCCGACCCACGGGTTGACGGAGCAGGGAATGGGGCCGGCGGCCAGGCTGTCGATGCAGTAGTTGCAGGCAATGCAAGGGCGGTACCGGCCACCGTCGATGGCGCGATTCGGGAAGTCCGGATCTGCGTGCAGCGTACGAGCCATGCTGACGAAGTTCGCCTGCCCGGATTCGATGATCCGCGCAGCGATCTCCGGCGACGTGATGCGTCCGGCCACTCCCACCGGGATGTCGAAGTCGCGCTGGTACTGCTCGGAGTACGGCGCGAGGAGACCGCGCGACCATTCACCGGGCTGGATGATCCACTGTCCCGCTTCGTAGTTGCCGGCCGAGACGTCGAGGAAATCGAGTCGGTCGGTGTCGATGGCGCCGATGCGAGCGCGAGTCATCTCGGCGTCGAGTCCGCCGTCGATGCCTTCGAAGGCTGAGAATCGGAGTCCCAGAGTGATTCCCGGTGCGTGCTCGTGGACGGAGGCGATGACCTTGTTGACGAACAAGGTGGGGTCGGCCCACTCGTCGTCGCGGTGATTGTAAGCAGGGGAGAGGAACTGGTGGATCAGATACCCGTGGCCACCGTGCAGGGAGATGACGTCGACGCCGGCCTGCTGGCAGCGTGCCGCGGCTTCACCGAAACATTCGATGATGTGCTCGATGTCGTCGCCGTCGAGTTGTTCTGGCATCTCGCCGCCGACAACCAAACACGGAATCGGTGTCGGGGCAACGGGAACAAACCCGCTGACAGAACCTTGCGCCGTACGTCCACCGTGGTTGAGTTCGACTCCGACGAGGGCGCCGTGAGCGTGGATCGCGTCGGCCATCTTCTTGATGCCGGGAATCCGTTCGTCGACGTCGACGCCCATCTGCCGGATGCGACCCTTGCCGTCGGCGCGCACGTAGCTCGCTTCGGTGAAGATCAGTGCAGCACCACCTTCGGCGCGGCGAGCGAGGTACGCGATGTACTCGTCCGTCATAGTGCCGTCGACTTCGCAGTAGTTGCGTTCCATCGGGGCGGACACGAACCGGTTCCGGAGGCGGACGCTGCCCATGTCGAGAGGTTCGGCGAACGGCGCAGTCACATTCATTAGTGCTCCTGGTACTTCGCGAGAAAGTAGGTGTTCGGTTGTGCTCATGCGCATGCCGTCTCGGAGAGCAGCTCGCTCAGATGGCTGCGCATGCGATCCGTATCGGCTTCGACACCAGTCAGGAGTGTGAAGGTGTCAGAGGCTTGAGCCACCAGCATCTGCCCACCGTCGAGAACTGCGCATCCGAGAGTAGCTGCAGCGTTGAGCAATTCGGTGCGCATCGGTCGATAAACGATGTCAGCGACCCACAATCCGGAATGCAACGCCGCAGGGTCGAAGGGAGTTCCGGGGTGACCCACCATGCCGATCGGAGATGCGTTGACGACGCCGTCGCACGTAGTCAGGTTGACGGCGATCTCATCGATCGCCAAAGCCGTTGTGCGCGTGCCAGGGAAGGCCGAGGCGACGCGAGAACACACATCGGCAGCGCGAGCGGGATCAATATCTGCGATGCGAAGATCCGTGGTGCCGGCGGCGGCGAGTGCGTATGCCACAGCGGAACCCGCCCCTCCTGCCCCGGCAAGCACCACTCGGTCCAAGGCGGCGTCGGGCAAACCGCGCTGCAGTGCTGTGAGGAATCCGCTGTGGTCGGTGTTGTGGCCGATCAAACGGCCGTTGTCGACCACAACCGTGTTGACGGCACCGAGCAACCGCGCGTTGTCGGACAGCTCGTCGAGCGCGTCCACGACAACCTGCTTGCACGGGTGGGTGATGTTCAGTCCGGTGAAATCGCCCGCGACGGCGCCACGCACCACCTCACCGGTTTTCTCGACCGAGATGTTCAGGTTCTCGAGATCTACCAGTTCGTAGCTGTAATCGTCGAGTCCCAGTGCTGCTGCTTCGTGTGCGTGCAACGCGGGCGAGAGTGAGGTGGCGATACCCGACCCGACAAGGCCGATACGGTGACGTGTGTATTCGGTGGTCATGACATTCTCCTGCATAAGTGGGGACGGCCCCTCGCGGCAATTCAGCGCGAGGGGCCGGTCCGGTCAAGCGTTGTTGCTGGTGAGCTCTGAGTCCTGCTTGATCGGCAGGCTCGGCTTCGGTTGGCCCAGTTCTGCTGTGGGCGTGCGGTACGTTTCCGGTCCGGTCATCGCCGCGATGGCGGAGACGACGGCGAAGCCCAGGCACATCCAGGCAACCGGTGTCCAGTTGCTCTTGTCTCCGGCTGATATCGCCTGAGCGATAGCCGGTGTGAAGCCGGCAACAAGGAGTCCGAGCATGAGGCTGACGGCCATTCCGGTGTATCGGACCTTCGCGGGGAACTGCTCCGGGAAGTACGCCGGGTACGTGCCGTTGGGCATCGCGTAGAAGATTCCGATCATGACGATTCCCGAAGCGAAGACCATGGGGACGCTTTGGGTTCCGATCGAATGGAAGAAGACGAAGATCATCAGGCCGGCTCCGATCGCGCCGACGACGAAGATGGGCTTGCGTCCGTAGCGATCCGAGAGGATGCCGAACAGCGGCTGAGTCAGTACGGCAACAAAATTGGCGGTCGCGATAGCCCACAGCATCGTGGAGCGTTCGAAGCCGGATTCGACGGCGTACGCCAGAGCGAAGACGTTGACGATGGTGTTGATCATCGCGAAGGTCGAGCTCATGCTGATACGGATCACGGTGCGCCAGTGCGAGCGGAACATCTCGACGACGGGAATCCCGGCCGTCTCGTCCTGTTCCTTCAGTTCTTCGAAGACCTCGGGTTCATCCAGGGCACGACGTAGCCACAGGGCAACGACGGTCACGATGATGCTGAGCCAGAAGGGAACTCGCCAACCCCACGAGTAGAGGTCTTCGTCGGGCAGGCTCGCCACTGGGATGAATACCAGGCTGGAGACGACGATGCCGAACATGATCCCGCTCATGGTGAACGAGGTGAAGAACGAACGACGGTGATCCGGCGCGTGTTCGAGCGTCAGTGCGGAAGAGCCGGGTGATTCACCGCCGGCAGAGAGCCCTTGAAGTAGGCGAAGCAAGACGAGAATGATCGGCGCGGCGATGCCGATCTGGTCGTAGGTCGGCAGGCAACCGACGATGACCGTCGCAACACCCATGAGGAGCAGGCAGGCGAGAAGCGCGTTCTTGCGTCCGTACCGATCGCCGAGGTGTCCCCAAAGCACCGCGCCGAGCGGGCGGGCGACGTAGGCGACACCTAAGGTGCTGATCGAGAGCAGGGTTGCCGTTGATCCGCCGCCGGGGAAGAAGATCTTGGGGAACACCAGCGCGGCCGCGGAGCCGTAGATGAAGAAGTCGTAGTACTCGAGGGTGCTGCCGAGGAAGCCCGAAACGGCGGCGCGGCGCGCATTCGAATTCGGGTGCTCCGCAGTGGAGTGCGTGGAACCGGTGGAGGTGATCGGTGGTGCCATGTGAAGTCCTTTCGTCCCGATGGGCCGGCCGTGGCGGCACGTTTGGTGATGCACCACGCATCGGTGACGTCCCTCACCTTTCGGCGGCTGAGACGACAGTGCCACGAAGGACTATGGCGCGTCCAACACTAAATGAGTCTCAGATAATGACGTTTTTGGTCTCAATCTCCGGCGTCGGCAGAATTTCCTCGGATGTCTCCAATGCGACGGCGAGCGCATCGGTCATGTGCCGCGGTGACCAGGCAATTCCGTGATTCATGAACGTCGGCTCGCCGGTGAGTGGGACGAACACACTGCCAGGTGGGGTGATAGCAGCCATACCGGACGTCATCAGCGCTACACCGACGCCGGCGGCAACGAGCATCAGGATCATGTACGGATCGGTGATCTCCTGAACCACGCGAGGCCTGAAGTCTGCGTTCATGCAGGCGCGCATCGCGGTTTCCTGGAGGGCCGAGCCGGCCGAGAGCGGGGTGGTCACGAATCCGTCGTCGGCCAATTCGCGGAGGTCGATCGCGTCCCTCTCTGCGAGGGGATGGTCGATCGGAAGCACAGCGCCGAATGCCTCCCGTCGGATCAGCCGGGTAGACAGTGATGCGGATTCCACGGGTAGTCCGACGAAGGCGAGATCGAGGGCGCCGCTCTCGAGTTGGATGACCGCGTCGCGCGTCATGATCCGGCCGAGGAGTGTCAGTTCGACTTCCGGATAACGCTGACGCAACGCGCGTGTCAGTGGCGGAAGTGCTTGATAGTTGAGCACTCCGGTGAACCCGATTGTGACTCGTCCGTAGACGCCTCCCGACGACGCGCGCGTAGCGTGTCGTGCCGTCTCCATGTTCTCGATGACGCGATAGGCGTGGGGGAGAAAGGCATGTCCGCCGGATGTGAGTGCGACGCTGCGAGTGCTTCGTTCGAACAACTTGACGCCGATGTCCTTTTCGAGCTTTCGGATCATCTGGCTGAGCGGCGACTGGGCCATCTGGAGCCGTGATGCGGCCCGCCCGAAGTGAAGTTCTTCCGCAACCGCGACAAACGCGTGCAACCAGCGGGTTTCCATCGGCAAGGCCTCCAGGTATTTGACGTTGACAACAAACGCCATATATTCAGAATTTCTACACAGTGTGACGGCAATTATGCCTGTTTGCAACATAAATTGAGTGCGTAGCGCACAGAAACTCAGGAGTGAATGCGATGCAGGGTTACCCAGAGGGTGTCACAGCGCTCGTTACCGGCGGTGCGAGCGGAATCGGCGCCGCCAGTGCAAAGCTGTTGACGGAGAGGGGAGTTCGGGTGGTAACGGCAGATCTTGCCGAAGGCGCGGACGAACAACTCGACGTGAGTGATCCGACAGCAGTCGATGCGCTTCGAACCAGGCTCCGCAGAGTCGACATCTTGATCAACAGTGCGGGAATCGTAGGACCATCAGCGCCACTCGTCGACGTCGACCTCGCGGCTTGGCAGCGTACGTTCCGCATCAACGTCGAAGGGACATTCCTGATGTGCCGGGCGTTCGTGCCGGGGATGGTTGCGTCGGGGTGGGGGAGGGTCGTCAACCTCGCAAGTATTGCGGCCAAGGACGGAAACCCGAATCAGAGTGCATATTCCGCGTCCAAAGCGGCCGTCGTCGCGCTGACGAAATCACTCGGCAAAGAGGTCGCCACCACCGGTGTGCTGGTCAACGCGATAGCTCCGGCGGCCGTGGAAAGTCCTATGAATGCCGGCACCGATCCGGCCATCCTCGCCCGTTCGCAGTCTTTGACGCCGATGGCGCGAATGGGGAGGGCCGACGAGATTGCCGAACTGATCTCCTGGCTGTCGTCGTCGGCGGTAAGTTACTCGACCGGCGCCGTGTACGACGCCAGCGGCGGCCGTGCAACATACTGAATTACCTTCTGGGAGAAATCGATCAGAACCGGAGCAGTGACTGCCACAGTTCGCGAGATGCGTCCTGGTACTCGAGCATGTGCGAGATCAGTTCGCGCAGTGGCTGTGTCGGTTCGAGTTCTTCCGGAAGGAGCGGATTGCGCACGATGACCGCGATCACCGCGCTGCCCAGAGCAAGTGATTCGCGGGCCGCCTCCTCGCGACTGATTGTCGCCAGGCGTGTTTGCGCCTGTGTGAGTGCTTCACGGGCCTCGGCGATGTCGGCCAACAGTGCTTCCGAGTTCCAGAGTGTGCGGATTGTCGAATCATCCTCGGGGGCAAAGTGAGCGATTTCCATGACAGCCGATTCGGGGGCGGCGCCGAGTCGGCGGAGAGTGCGGCGGGCGCTGTCCGTGCCGCCGAGCAGATTGTTCGGGCGGACGGCGAGTGTGGGCTTCCATTCCTCGTAGCCCGCAAGGCGCAGCGCCTGATCGTGTCTTCGGGCGGCGGTGCGGTCGCTACGTTTGAGCGCTGAGTGCTCGACGGCTATCCACGTGCCGTCCCAGGGGCGTATGCGATCGGTACGAGTTCGCCACCCCTCCACTTCGCTGTAGGTGGGGATACCGTCCGGGTTGAGGACGTACGTTCCACGAGCGGTACGACGCAGTTTGTTCTCGCGGCACAGGCGGCCCGTTGCCACGCGAATGCTCGATGCGCTGACGCCGACGATCTCGCCGGCCCGGGTCAGCACAGCGGTGCTGAACTCGGTGTCCGGGCTCGCTGTTGCGAGGTCCAGCACAACTCGGGTTGCGGACATTCCTCGATCAGTTTGTAACAACTTTTGAACAACTCCTGACAAATTCTGTTACAAGTGGCATGGTTGGTACCGGGAAACCTTATCCGCGAGCAGTGAGGAAATATCGTGACCGACTCCGATCGACCAGGTGGCGATGTCTATGTGGAGCGTGACGGTGGCGTCACCGTCATCGTGATGAATCGCCCTGATCGCAAGAATGCGGTGGACGGGCCGATGGCGGCGCAGTTGCGTGATGCCTTCCTGGAATTCGAGTCGGACGAGAGTCAGAAGGTGGCAATTCTGTGGGGTGCGGGCGGCACATTTTGTGCCGGTGCGGATTTGACCGCAGTCTCCGACCCCGCGCGCGTGCACGAGTTGCATCCGGAAGGCGGCGGCACCGGCCCGATGGGGCCGAGTCGGTTGGTGTTGTCCAAACCGTTGATCGCCGCCGTCAGTGGATACGCAGTGGCCGGAGGGCTCGAGCTTTCATTGCTCGCGGACCTGAGGATCTGCGAGGAGGATTCCGTGTTCGGAGTCTTCTGCCGGCGCTGGGGAGTTCCTCTCATCGACGGCGGGACCGTGCGACTGCCGCGAATCGTCGGGCAGGGGCGAGCGCTCGACATGATCTTGACCGGTCGCCCGGTCGACGCTTCGGAGGCGTTGGCCTTCGGACTGGCCAATCGTGTTGTTCCAGTGGGGCAGTCACTCCAGGTAGCCAAGGAGCTTGCGCACCAGTTGTCCGCTTTCCCACAACTCTGCATGCTCGCGGATCGCGCATCGGCCTACCGATCTTTTGATCTACCACTTGCCGAAGCACTGCGCGCCGAGGGTGTCGCAGGAAATCCCATTGTCATCGCCGAAGGTGTGCGCGGCGCTGCTGCGTTCGCCGCGGGCGCCGGCCGGCACGGCCGATTCGAGAACAACCCGAATTCGAACGAGGAAACTGAACCATGATGCCCGTAACCCGAGATCTGATCGCCCGTGGTGCGCGACAGCACGGACCGCGAACAGCCGTCGTCTTCGGCGATCGATCGATGACGTTCACGGAAGTGGACGAACTCAGCAGCCGATTGGCGCATACATTCATCGCGCTCGGTATCGGGCGTGGCGCACGGGTTGCGTTGCTGGTCAACAACTCTCTTGCCAGCGTGCCTGTCGATTTTGCGTGTGTCAAAGCCGGCATCAACAGGGTTCCGCTCAACTCGCGTCTCTCGCTCGACGAGCACGCGAGAATGCTCGAGGACACCGACACCTCGCACGTCGTTTTCGGTACTGACCTTGCCGGCCGAGCTGCTGAACTGTCCGCCAGGTTCCCGGATCGGATGTTCGTCGGGCTGGAAACAGGTGCGGAGGGGCAGCTTTCGCTGTTGGATCGAGCACAGGGCATGTCTTCGGCCACTCCGGACGTCGAGGTAGATCCCGACGACGTGATCCTGACGCTGTTCACTTCCGGGACCACGGGAACGCTGAAGGCCGCGCAGCACACTCAGCGCAGCTACGCCGGAATCTGCCGCAATGTTCTGCTCAATCTGCTTCCGGCGACTCAGGACGACACGATGTTGCACGCGGCATCACTGATTCACGCCAGCGGTGTCTTCGTGCTTCCATTCTGGCTCCGTGGCGGTAAGACCGTCATCCTCCCCGGTTTCGACCCGTCGACCTTCTTGGACTCGATAACCGAGCATCGGGCTACGGCAATCAATCTGGTGCCGACGATGATTCAGATGCTCCTCGAACGCCCTGATTTTGCGAGCGCAGACATCTCGAGTCTGAAATCCGTGATCTACGGTGCGTCGCCGATGCCGCTGGCCACCATCGAACGTGCAATGCAGGCGTGGGGGCAACACCGTTTTCTCCAGTACTACGGGCAGACCGAGGCACCGCTGTGTATTGCAGTCTTACGGCCCGAAGATCACACGGAAGATCGCCTGCTGTCCTGTGGTCAGCCGGCCATCGACGTCGAGATCAGGCTGCTCGACGGTGAGGGAAACGAAGTGCCCCAGGGAGAACCGGGTGAAATCGTGATCCGCTCGCCATCGGCGATCGCCGGATACTTCAATGCACCGGAACTGAATGCGGACACCTTCACCGAAGACGGCTGGGTTCACACCCGTGACATCGGTCAGTTCGACGCCGAAGGATTCTTGTTCTTGAAGGACCGAGCTTCGGACATGATCATCAGCGGCGGATACAACGTCTACCCCCGTGAAGTCGAGGATGCACTCCTGACGCATCCGTCTGTCCGTGAGGTCGCCGTGGTGGGTACCGCCGACGCCAAGTGGGTGGAGGCGGTCACGGCTGTGGTGGTACTCGAGGACGGGACCGTCGAAAACGACGTACTGCAAGCATCATTGGTCGCGCACGTCGGCGAGCGACTGGCGTCGTACAAGAAGCCGCGTCGGGTTGTTTTCGCAGAATCCATACCGAAGACGGCCGTCGGCAAGCTCAATCGGAAGGCGCTGCGAGACGAACTCCGCGACGCTATCTAACTCCGCGAGTGCGGAATTGAACGCTGATTCTCGGCCCGAGGGCCCGCGCACTCTTCGGGACACAGTGTTCCCACGTGCGTTGGCAGGATCCGCCCATGACGAGTAGATCTCCGTGTCCGAGATTGAAGCGGATGGATTCGCCGCCCCCACGAGGGCGCAAAAGGAGCGGGCGAGCCGCACCGAGAGACAGGATGGCCACCATCGTGTCCTCGGTGCGACTTCGTCCCGTATCGTCCCCGTGCCAGGCAACGCTGTCGGAACCGTCGCGATAGAAACAGAGACCCGACGTGGCGAATGGTTCACCGAGTTCGTCGAAGTAGTGACTGCTCAGCGCGTCTTTGGCTTCGGTGAGAAGTGCGTCCGGCAGTGGTTGATTCTCTGCGTAGAAACACACCAGACGAGGGACGTCGACAACGTGGTCGTACATCTGACGCCGTTCGGAACGCCACGGCACCGTGGCTTCCAGATTGTCGAACACGGCCTCCGATCCGGTGAGCCAGGCCGGGCGATGGTCGACCCATGCGCCGGCGGTGAGAATACGTCGCTGCACCGTGCCGTCGAGATCGGCCAAAGAAACGCCGAGGTCACCGTTGTCGAACAGAGACGGTTGCATCGTGGCGGTCATAGACTCCACCGTACACCGAAATCGAACATATGTTCCCATGAAATTTGATTGCAGTGCTGGACGGCTGTTCATCCTTGCTGGGTGATGTCCGGCGGCGTGAACCTTTGAATACTGTTCTCACGCTATTTCGCCGAAGAAGGGGATGTCATGACTGCTCCGCACCAATCTCATGCGAACCACCCTGTCCGACAAGGCTTTGCCATCGGGACCACGGTGGCGGCAGCATGCCTGCTCTTCGTCGCGGGAATCGTCGCGTTGCTGCAGGGCATCGCGGCTCTCGCGGACAACGATCTGCTGATCGTCGGAGTCAATTACACCTTCGAATTCGATGTCACGACATGGGGTTGGATCCACATCGTGCTCGGAATCATCGGCATCGCGGTGTCGCTGGGATTGTTCGTCGGCATGGCGTGGGCCCGCGGGATGGCATTCGTCATCGCGGCACTTTCGATCGTGGCGAATTTCCTGTGGATGCCGTACTACCCGCTGTGGTCGATCGTGATCATCGCCCTCGACGTCGCTGTGATCTGGGCCGTCGCGACCTGGCGACCTGACGAGGTGTGATCCTCTGACCGAAGTGAGTGGTTCACCTGCGGTAGGTGAACCACTCACTTCGCTGTGTCCGGGCCTCCACGGTTGGCCTCATCCCTACGCGGCGTCAGCGCCGTTTCGGTGACTCGCGATCCTGGTTCTCGCGCGGACGCATGTCCTTCGTCGATCGGTGTGGGAAGCCATGGATCATCGAGCAAGAGATCCAGCAGATCACTACCGTTGCGATTCCGAGTCCGATCGACGCGAATGGTTCCTGCGTAGCCAGCCAGACGCTCAGTCCGATTGCCGTCCCGACGATCAGAATCAGGATGGTGTCGAGTCGTGTCGTTTGCATCGAAATCATCGCCTGGCACAGATAGTTTCTGGCGGCCCGCTGGTTTTGGCGGCCCGCCGCCCGGCGAGTGACAGCCGGGGGCAGACCTTGCGCGGCTGACCCCTCGCTCTGGAAATCGCCGCCGCAAGTGATCAATACCCGCGAAATTCGTCTGCGAAACTCTTGGCAGGCAGAACAGGACCTTTGGCCGGTCAGATCGATTCCGCGCGGTTGGCCGCCTCGATGAATCGGGACCAGAACGGTACGCGGACGCTAATGGGAGAGAGTGTCTTTCGGCCCTGTCCGAGGGGGAACTCATTGGCGAGATATTCGAGGAGGTTTGCCCCGTAGTAGACGATGTCGGTCTGCCACACGGAGATCACCGGCGATCCCGAGGGGGAGGGTGCGGCGGGCGTGAAGCGGTGAGCGAAGATCGGGACAAGGCGCGGCCACGCTCCGATCTGTTGACGCACGATTGTGGTGACGTCCTCGGGTGAGGCGGGCATTCTGCCCCACGATGCCGGCCAGAACGGTGGTTGTTGATGCAGTGCATCCCAAATGAAACCTTCGGTGACTTTATCTAGCCAAGTACCCAACTCGAGGTCGTCGGCGCTACGCCAGTTCGGCCAACGGTCGCCAAGTGGTAACGCAGTGGCAAGAAGGCTGCGGTGGTCTGGGTTGAAGTGAAATCCAAAGCGTTCGTGGACGGAATCGAACTCTGCGTCGGTCAGACCCTCGCTGAGTTCGATCCCGGCCGCGTTGAGCAGTGCCGCTGCCTCGCGCCCGACGTGCTTCATTTCAGGAGTCTTGCAGATGCCACGTCCAGAACGGCAACGATGCTCTGGTCGATCACCGCACAATCGCCCGGCCGGCCTGTTGGTCGAACCTACGTTGAGGTTGTACATACTAGTTGTTACAGTTGATTGGTGAACTCAAAGGACCAGCTGACGGGTGCGATGGCAGAGCTGTTGTGGGAGCGCGGCTATGCAGCGACGAGCCCACGCGACGTGATGACACGTGCCGGGGTTGGCCAGGGCAGCATGTATCACCATTTCAGTGGAAAGCACGAACTCGCGGTAGAGGCGCTGTCTGCAGTTACCCGAGAAATGACGGGCGAGTCATCTCCGTTGGGTGGAGAAGGCTCGCCCCTCGAACAGATGAAGCGCTACCTCTCATTGCCGCGGCCGGGTACTCGGGGGTGCCGGGTGGGTCGGATGACCCAGGACCCGGAAGTGGTCACGGATGCAGAACTGATCGCAGTTGTTGCGAATGCCTTCGACACCATGCTGAACCATTGGGAGCGGGCGATCACTGCCGCGATTGCTGCAGGAGAACTTCCGACGAGCATCGTCCCGGCGGATCTCGCGCGAACGCTGGCAGCCGTCCTGCAGGGCGGCTATGTACTTGCCCGCGCGCAGGGTGAACAGGGCCCGATGGACGCGGCGGTTCGTGGAGCCATTTCCCTGCTCGACGCCGCCCAGTCCGCTCTCTGCACCGATCACTGACCAACTCGAGAAAGAGAAATCAATGTCCGTTCGTATCGGAATCAACGGCTTCGGCCGTATCGGTCGCAGCTACCTGCGGGCTGCGCTAAGCAGCGATGCAGATGTCGAGATCGTCGCGATCAACGACATCGCCGACGCCGCAACCCTCGCTTCGCTCCTGGAGTGGGACTCGGTGTCCGGTCATCTGGACGGCGTCGAGGTCGACGGGGACGCGATTCTCGTTGCAGGAAAGCGCATTCGCGTCACCTCTGAGCGCGAGCCGTCCCTCATCCCCTGGAGAGCCGAACGCGTCGATGTCGTCATAGAGTCGACCGGCAGATTCACGGACTCGGTCAACGCTCGCCAACACCTGACAGCGGGAGCGCGAAAGGTGATCATTTCGGCTCCCGCCGACAGTGATGTCCCTGCAGTTGTACTCGGAGTAAACGACGACGTCCTCGACATGTCGGAGGACGTATTCTCGAACGGATCCTGCACGACCAACTGCCTCGCACCGATGGTTAAGGTGCTGCACGAGGCGTTCGGCATCGAGTCCGGACTGATGACGACGATCCACGCCTACACCAGCGACCAGCGCCTCCACGATGCTCCTCACAGCGATCTCCGGCGCGCTCGCGCCGCGGCATTGTCTACGATCCCGACTTCCTCCGGCGCCGCCGCCACCATCGGGCGGATCATCCCAGAGCTGGACGGAAAATTGACCGGACTCTCGCTGCGCGTCCCCGTGCCAGTCGGTTCGATCACCGACCTCACTGCCCATCTCTCACGACCGGCAACTGTCGTGGAGATCAACGAAGCGTTTCGCGTCGCATCGCAGACTCCCGAACTCTCGTCTTACCTTGCCTATTCGGAGGCGCCACTTGTCTCTGCCGACATAATCGGCAATCCCCACTCGGCAATCTTCGATGCTCCCCTCACACAGGTCGTCGGCGAACAAGTCAAGGTCTTCGCCTGGTACGACAACGAGTGGGGTTTCTCGAATCGCCTCGTCGACCTCTCGCAGCGCGTCGGCTCATAGAGACCAGACGCAAGGGCGGGAGGCTTTGTCTGTAAGGCTGTGCGATGAGAACTGATGTGCGATGAGAACTGTTGTGCGATGAGAACTGGTGCCCCTTGGGAAACCCTCGCACGGACGATACCCAGGCGTGGTGCCCGCAATATCGATCCGCCATCGTCTCGACTGGCCAAGGGCGTGGGATTGAGATGCGTTTTCAGTGCCCGCTCACAACTGCCGAACCTGATTGGCATCGCCAGAACCCAGGAAAGGTTCAGGACAAGCTGATGTGCGCGTCCTGGTGGAGACACTCACCGAAGCGGATCGACAACCAGCCACTCCACCGTTCCACCGACATTCCATAGTGCATCGGGGTTGTCGAGCGAGGCCGCGTACGTTGCCGCAGCTTGGTCGCCGGCGATCTCACCGCTCTCGCCCGACGGCGGGTTGGGCTCGAGGAATTCGGAGGGGTGCGGCCCTGGCCATGCAGGCACGTCGAACGGGGAAATGCTGGTGTCGATGAGGCCAGGTCGATGCACGGTCACCCGGTCTGGAACTTGCTTGGTTTCCGCCGCCACGGCGATCCCTGGTCCCTCGGCAGCTTCGCCGTCGCCGCTACCGCAGCCTGCCACTGCAAGAACAAGTCCCGTGATTGCCACACCCACTACCGCATGACGTATCCGCACCGTTTTCTCCTAGCCGGGGCTGACCCCGTTCGAACTCCACTATTGCATCTCGCCAACTCCGCGGGATGCGTCTTTCGATAAATGTGAGAAACGCACTGAATGTGCTCGACAGGAGAATTGGATTGTACTGTGAGCCATGCCGACCCTGCTTCGACGTGCATTCAAGATCGGCGCGGTAGCGCTGGCAACGATTGTGGTGGCGGCCTACCTGTATCTGGCCTTCACTTATCGCAGCGCTGATGTCTTTGCGCCGCCAGGGCGCATCGAGTCTCTCGGCCGGACCTACCTGATCAGCAATTTCCCGCCGCGCACTCGTGAAGATCTCGAACAGCGATTCGCGCAGGGCCATCGTGAGCAGTACACCTTGGAACAAGTGAGTTCCGTATTTCCGTGGCGCGCTGTCTACCAGTGGCAGAACGACCAGATCCGCGGCCAGGCGACGTCGAGCGCGTACCTGAAATGGGGCGAGACGTACATCAGCTATTCGCTTTCGGGTGGCCCATGATTCTGCGTAGACCGAGTCGAACTCACATCGCTTCGTCTGCTGTCGCTCGTCGTGCTACTGCTGCACCGGACTGAGCCTGCCACCGTTCTTCGATGCGGCCGTACCGCCACACGAGTAGAGCAATCAGCCAGGTGGCGACGAAGAGTCCGACGATGATGAAGCCCATCGCGCCGAGATCCAAGTTCCCGATGGCGCCGATAAACCCGTCGTGAATGTCGAGTTTGTCGGTGAAAATCGAGATGATTTCCTGGGTCCCGATCAGCAGTGCCACTGCCACCGAGAGTCCGGTGATCACCATGTTGTAGTAGATCTTTCGGACCGGCTGAGCAAATGCCCAACCGTAGGCGAAGTTCATGAACGATCCGTCGATCGAGTCGAAAAGCGACATCCCGGCGCAGAAGAGGATCGGCAGAACGAGGATCGAATACCACGGGAGCCCTGTCGCCGCCGCGCCGCCGGCGATCACCAACAGCCCGACTTCGGTGACGGTGTCGAATCCCAATCCGAACAGTAGGCCGACCGGGTACATGTGCCAGGGCTTGCGAACCATCTTCATCACCGGGCCCAGAATCTTGTTCAAGGCGCCGCGGCTGTCGAGTTCCTTCTCGAGTTGTTCCTCGTCGAAGGTTCCGGCCTTGTACTTCGTGTACACCCGATGAATCCCGATGAGAGAGACAAGGTTCAAGATTCCGATCAAAATCAGGAACGTGCCGGAAATGGTGGTGCCGAACAAGCCGGTCCACTTCTCCAGATCGGAGTTGTCGTCGGAAAGGCTGGTGGCCAGTTGCCGCACACCCAAAGCCAAGAGGGCGACGAGTACGAAGACGATGGTCGAGTGTCCGAGCGAAAACCAGAACCCGACGGACATCGGTTTCTTGCCGTCCGCTACCAACTTCCGAGTGGTGTTGTCGATAGCGGCGATGTGATCGGCGTCGAAAGCATGGCGCATGCCGAGCGTGTACGCCGTTACGCCGAGTCCGACGCCGAAGACACTGCCTTCGATCGTGTAGTGGCCGGGGACAACCAGGCCGAGAAGAACTGCCCACCCGACGACGTTGAGCGCTACGACGGTGACGGTCATCCCGATGATGCTTCGACGCTGGCCTCGATCCAGACTGTGCCAAGCACCGGCGATTCGAGTGCCTGTCGTGGTCATTGTCGTGGACATCGAACCTCACCGATCCTTCAGTCGCGGCCGGCGGCCACGCTACTGAAATCGTATAAGTGTTCAACTGTTCAGATAAGCGCCTGGAGGTTACAAATTGCCCATTCGGGAGTAAAGATATTTTGCTCGTCGATGGGAAATGCTCAGGCGAACACGGTATTGACCAGCGCGACGTAGATCGTCGTTCCGACGACGATGCTCAGGACGGCATTCTTTCGCCAGAGGTGCGCGGCGATCGTGGCGCACACTGCAATCAGTTCGGGTAGGCCATGAGAAGGGGCGGTGATCGACACCCCTTTGAGTGAATACATGACGAGAATCAACATGACGCCTGCCGGCATGTAGATGCCGAGGTAGCCGACCAGGGCGGAGGAGCGCAGCGGCATGAGCGCGGCGAAGGGGATTGCGCGCAGCGCGAAGGTGACCACGGCCATGACTGCGACCGCCGCAAAGATGTACGAGGTGTCAGGCATCGATCTTCGCCTTTCGTGAGTCGTAGACAAAGCGCCCGATCAGGAAGAGCACGAAGGCGCCCATCGCAATTGGCAGCATGTGGTCCGGCGCTGCGAGCCGGGCGACCAGAGCGCAGGTGACCGCGGCGACCGGCACCGCGAATCCGTTTTGTGCGCGAATCGCTTCGATCGAGAGGACGACGAACAACGCCGTCAGGGCGAAGTCGAGGCCGACGATCGAGTCCGGAATCCACTGTCCTGCCGTCGCGCCCAGGATCGCGCCACCGATCCAGTAGCCGTGCAGGTACAGCTGGGAGTAGACGATGACGCGTCCGGTGAGTGCCTTGGGATCGGCAGTTACCGACATCGCATAGGCCTCGTCGGTCAGCGCGAACATGCTGTAGAAGCGGGCGAAGGGGTTGCGAATCTTTTCCAGCGGAAAACTCAAGGCGTAGAACACATGTCGAAAGTTGACCAGCAGTGCGGTCAGAGCGACGTACGGCAGCGGTGTCATGGCCGCGACCATTCCGACCGCGAGAAACTCCAGCGATCCTGCGTAGATCAGCGAGGTGAAAGCGACTGCCCACCAAGGGCTGAGCCCTTGTTGGACCACAAGAACGCCAAGTGCGATCCCGAGTGGGAGCAGGCCGAATCCAACCGGTAGCGACAGCTGGAAGGCGTGCCGCCACGCCGGGGTTCGCGGTGGGAGTTCGACGGCCGGTGCGGCCGTCGATGATGCTGGTTCGATCACGACGCAAATCTATAACAAAGATCGAGGTGATCGATTGCTCAGAATGCCCACATATTGAACAGTGCGCAATAATAGTGCGATGGATGCCATGGATGACGCAATTTTGTTTCACCTACGCCAGGACTCGAGTTTGACCAATACCGAGTTGGCGGATCTGGTGGGTCTGACACCGTCCCCTTGCCTGCGCCGCGTGAAAAAGCTCGAAGCCGACGGAATCATCACCGGGTACCGCGCGATCGTCAGTCAGGAAGCGCTTGGCCGAGGATTTCAAGTGATCGTCACCGCCGAGATCGGAGTCAACGACCAGGCCACCATCGAGGACTTCGAATCCCAGGTCGCCGCCTTCGACGAAGTGATCGAATGTCGGAGATTGTTCGGAATTCCCGACTACTTCATTCGCGTCGCGGTGAAAGATCTCGCGACGTACGAGAACTTCATGGTCACCAAGCTCAGCGGGCTTCCGGCTGTCTCGCGGGTGACATCGTTGATCACCATGAAGACCATCAAGAGTGTCGACTGATGCCCGGGCTCGGCTGAACCTTCACTAGGTGTCGGTGGTCGGCGTTAACGTCGGAACATGGGATACGAATTTCAAGTCACAGTAGATTCGGCACATCCGCACGAACAAGCGAAGTGGTGGGCCGCAGCACTCGGGTGGGCAGCGGAGCCCAGCGACGAAGACTTCATCAGGGGCCTCGTCGCCGCTGGTCACGCCAAGGAATCCGACACCACGACATTCGAGGGAGTCCTCGTCTGGCGCGAAGGTGCGGCCATCAGCGATCCGGAGCATCCCGAACGTCCCCGCGTTCTGTTCCAACTGGTTCCGGAATCGAAGACGGTGAAGAACCGGCTCCATTTCGACATACGAGTGGGCGACAAGCGCGAGGATGTCGCAGCGCACCTCGAGACGGTGGGGGCGACGATCCTGCACCGAGGAGCGCAGGGGCCGAGCGTGTGGATCACGATGACCGATCCCGAAGGAAACGAGTTCTGCGTCAGCTAGCGGTACGAACTCGGAGTGTCGCCGGTCCATCGTTTGAAGGCCCGACGGAAGGCGCTGGGCTCGGAGAACCCCAATCGCGCCGAGAGTACTTCGACGGATTCTCCGCGCCGCAAACCAGCGATGGCTACGTCGCGGAGCACTTCCTCGCGTAGTTGATTGAGTGATGTTCCGTCACGCCGCAGCAGTCGACGCAGATGGGGAACGCTGATCGAGAGCATCTCCGCGATCTCCTCGGCCGTGGAGGTTCGCCCCTTCACCCCGAGTTCCAGGACCCGTCGTACCTGCGCCGACGCAGTGCTGTCGTAATCACGTTCGGACATGAGCTGAATCGGAGATTCTCGGAGGTACTCCTCCAACGTCTCCTCGGTTTGGATGATCGGTGCACGCATGGCCGAGTTGTCGAACTCCAGTGCCGCGCGCTTCGCGCCGAAGGTGACCGGCGCTCCGAAGATGTAGTCGTAGTCCTGCGCCAACCGTGCATCCGGTGCCGAGTACGGAAACTCGACCGCCCGAAGTCGGACGCGCTTTCCGATCAACCATGCGGAAAATCGGTGCAGCAAGATCAGGACGAAATCGGTTGTGACACGTTCTGCGACATCAGGTTCGGCGACGCCTTCGCGAGCTCGGACAGCGAAACTCACCCGAGTGCTTTCCTCGCCCTTCTCGATCGACAGTGGGGCCAGAGCCGGTAGCGCACGGATCACGTCGGACATTCGAGCGAAGGCCGATCCGAGATCAGGGCAATGGATCAACGTCAGGCAGATCAATCGGAAAGTGCCACGGGGGACCGGGGCGGATCCGAGGCCGAACAATTCGTCGTCGGTGATCTGCCAGGTGGATTGGATGAACGTGGTGACCTGAGTCGGGGTCAGCCGGGCGCGCGGGTCGGACAGTGTCTCGAGGTCGATCCCGGCAGCGCGCAGTGCACCAGACAAGTCGACGTCGTTGTCCGGCGAGAACGCGAGATAGCGGTGGACGAATGCGGTCGGGATGGTCCGCGCTGTCATGGGTGCGCTGCTCCTTGGAGCAGGTGGAGACGGCGTGCAGCTTCGGACAGAATGTGGTCCTGCTTGCAGAAGGCGAAGCGCACCAGGTGCTTCCAATCGTCGCGGTTGTCCGCGAACACGTCGACCGGAACGGCCGCGACGCCGATCCGCTCGGGCAGTGCGCGGCAGAAATCTCCCGCATCGGTTTCGCCCAACGGTCTGATGTCGGCAAGGAGGAAGTACGTGCCGCCACCGGAATGCACCGTGAAACCGGCCTCGGTCAGAGCTTTACCGAGCACGTCGCGTTTGCCTTGCAAGCTCTGTCGAAGTTCGACGACCCACGGCTGTTCGTTGGTGAGCGCGTAGGCAACGGCCGGTTGGAACGGTGCACCGGCAACAAATGACATGAACTGCTTGGCGGCACGGACTCCGTCGATGAGTTCGCGCGGGCCGATCGCCCAGCCGGTTTTCCAGCCGGTGACATTGAAAGTCTTTGCGGCACTGGACACCGTGACGGTGCGCTCACGCATGCCCGGGAGCGACGCCATCGGTGTGTGGGTGAGGCCGTCGAAGACCAAGTGCTCGTAGACCTCGTCGCTCAACACGATCAGGTCGCGTTCGCACGCGAGTTCGGCGATCGCTCGAAGTTCGTGATCGGTGAATACGGTGCCGGTGGGGTTGTGAGGACTGTTGACGATCAGCATCTTCGTCTTGGCGGTGATCGCGCCGCGCAATGCATCGAGATCGACCGCAAATCCGTCTCCCGCGGTTACCAACGGAACTGTGCGACGTACAGCGCCTGCCAACGCGACGGATGCAGCGTAGGAGTCGTAGTACGGCTCGATCAGCACTACTTCTTCGCCGGGTTCGACCAGTCCGAGAATCGCAGCACTGATCGCCTCGGTGGCGCCGACGGTGACCAGAACTTCGGAGTCGGGATCACTGTCGAGTCCGTAGCGGATGCGCCGATCCTCCGCGATGGCCTGACGCAAGACGGGCATGCCCGGACCGGGCGGGTATTGATTGACGCCCTCGGCGATGGCTCGGCGCGCTACCTCGAGCATGGCCGCAGGACCGTCGGTATCCGGAAAGCCCTGACCGAGGTTGACCGCGTCGTGAAGTGTGGCCAACGCTGTCATCTCGGCGAAGATCGTGGATGCGAACGGCTGCAGACGCGAGACGGTGCGGTTGCGGGGCGTCGAAGGCATCTTTGCAGCTTAGTCGGCTGACACCGCATCCTCACATCCGCTCGGACGCGGTGCTTGTCACGTTTGAATCGCCGCCATCGTCCAACTCTGTAGAGAGCATCGAATCCGGTGCCCCAGAACATACGGAGGCTTGCCATGACTCGCATTCCCGCAGTGACACCGTCAGAAGCCAGTCCGTTGATCAAAGTGGCATACAAATTCGCCGCCAGGCAGTACGACGAAGTCCCCGAGCCCTTTGCCGTCCTGGCCAACCATCGGAAATTGTTCGTAGCGGCTGCCCGCCACGAAATGGCTGTGCAGAAGGCGTCGAAGGTGCTGCCGTCGAACATTCGTGAACTGGCCGTCTATCGCGTCGCCTGGACTGTCGGCTGCTCGTGGTGTGTCGACTTCGGGACGATGCTCTCGCGCTTGGACGGTTTGGACATCGACAAGTTGAAAGAGATCGCGAACTACCGGGATTCATCGAAGTACAGCGAAGACGAGCGGGCCGCGATCGCCTACGCCGACGCCATGACCGGTGACCCCCATGGGGAGAACGGGGTGACGGACGAACAGGTCGCGGATCTCGAGCGCAGGTTCGGGCGAGCGGGCGTCGTGGAACTGACCTATCAGATCGGGCTCGAAAACATGCGCGCCCGGATGTATTCGGCGTTGGGGATTACCGAGCAGGGGTTCAGCACCGACTCCTGCCGTGTGCCCTGGGCAGAAGAATGATGCGCTGATTCGTCTACGGCAACTATCGACAATGCTCCGCAGATACGTGATCATGATTGACTAGTTCACGCATCTGCGGCGCATTTCGGCTTGTTAGGTCCGCACTTGCGACCTACGATCACCTGGTGCCCAACATTCGAATCCGCGAAGCTGCCGGCCTGCTCGGTGTCAGTGACGACACCGTCCGGCGGTGGGTCGACGGTGGGCTTCTCACCGCGACGACGGACGACTCCGGCCGCAAGGTCATCGACGGTGCCGAGTTGGCGGGCTTCGCCCGGTCCAACGCCGGACCCGCACCGGCCGATCCGCTCACGGGTGCGAGTTCGGCCCGCAACCGGTTCGCCGGCCTCGTCACCAAGGTCGTCACCGACAAGGTGATGGCTCAGGTCGAAATGCAGTGTGGGCCCTTCACTGTCGTCTCGTTGATGAGTACCGACGCGGTTCGGGAGCTCGGACTCGAGGTCGGGAGTATCGGAGTCGCAATCGTGAAGGCCACCACGGTCATCGTGGAAACGCCGTAGTTTTTGAACATACTGGAGGAAATTCGTGAAGCGTGTAGTCGGACTTGTTGCAGCAGGTGCCTTTTCGCTTGCCCTGGTGACCGGTTGTAGTTCCTCCGACAATTCTTCGTCGGAGACGTCGTCGGCCGCTCCGACCACAACCACTTCCAGTGATAGTGCCACGGGAAGCATCACCGTCTTCGCAGCGGCGTCACTCAAGAACAGCTTCACCGAACTCGGCAAGGAATTCGAGTCCGAGAACCCCGGTTCATCGGTCACATTCAGCTTTGCCGGGTCCTCGGACCTCGTCGCTCAGATCACCCAGGGCGCACCGGCTGACGTGTTCGCCTCGGCTGACGCCGCCAACATGACCAAGGCCACCGACGCCGGCGTCGTCGCGGGGTCGCCCTCGGACTTCGCGAGCAACACCTTGACGATTGTTGTGCCGCCGGGCAATCCGAAGGGCATCGCGTCGTTCGCCGATCTGGCAAAGGAGGGGACGCAACTGGTGATCTGCGCTCCGCAGGTCCCTTGTGGCGCGGCTACGAAGAAGGTCGAGACGGCCACAGGCGAGACCCTCTCGCCCGTCAGCGAAGAATCGTCGGTGACCGACGTTCTCAACAAGGTGACGTCCGGGCAGGCCGATGCCGGCATCGTTTACGTCACCGACGCGAAGTCCGCTGGTGACAAGGTTCAGACCGTCGCGTTCCCGGAAGCCACCACGGTGGTCAACCTGTACCAGATTGCGGTGCTGAAGGATTCGAAGAATTCGGAAACGGCAACGAAGTTCGTCGATCTCGTGAAGGGCCCCAAGGGCTTGGCAGTTCTGGGTGACGCGGGATTCGCTGCTCCGTGACACGCCTACGACCGTCAGCCCGAGCCCCGCTCGGGTTGCCGGTATGGATTTACCTTCCCGCGCTGATCGGCGGGGCGTTTGTCATCGCGCCCTTGGCGGCGATGCTGGCCACCGTGCAGTGGTCGCAGTTCTGGGAACTCGTGACTTCCGAATCGTCGGTTGCCGCGTTGAAACTGAGTTTGAAGACAGCGGCAATGAGCACGCTGCTGTGCATCCTGTTCGGCGTACCGATGGCCGCGGTGTTGGCGCGCAGTCATTTTCGGGGACTGTCCGTTCTTCGATCCTTGATTCTGCTCCCGCTGGTTCTGCCGCCCGTGGTGGGCGGTATCGCGTTGCTGTACACGTTCGGGCGCAAAGGGTTGATCGGTGAGCAGTTGGAAGTGCTCGGCATCCAGATAGCATTCTCGACAACCGCGGTGGTCCTGGCGCAGACGTTTGTCGCGCTACCGTTCCTCGTCGTCAGCCTCGAAGGTGCGCTACGCACTGCGGGCACACGATACGAGGCCGTAGCCTCGACGCTCGGAGCCCGCCCGACCACCGTGCTTCGCCGGGTGACTTTGCCGCTGGTGCTTCCCGGTCTGGTGTCAGGGGCAGTGCTGGCTTTCGCTCGCGCACTGGGGGAGTTCGGTGCAACGCTGACGTTCGCGGGAAGTCTGCAAGGGGTCACGCGTACCCTGCCGTTGGAAATCTATCTCCAGCGTGAGACCGATCCGGATGCAGCGGTAGCGCTTTCGCTGGTGTTGGTCGTAGTCGCGGTGGTCATCGTGGTTGCGGTGCGTGGACGAGGATCGGCGGGTTCGTTGTGAGTGGCCTCCACGTCGACATCGAGATTCCGGAGCGCGACGTCGTTGCGACGTTCGACGTCGCGGCCGGTGAGGTGACCGCTGTCCTCGGACCGAACGGCGCAGGCAAGTCGACGGTACTGGCGGCGGTTGCCGGACTACATCACCCGCGGCGTGGGTTGATCGAACTGAATTCCCGCGTTCTCACCGATACCGGTAGGGGAGTCGCGTTGGCGCCGCATCGGCGCGGCACTGCTCTACTCGCGCAAGAGGCACTTCTCTTTCCCCACCTCAGTGCGGCCGCGAACGTGGCGTTCGCGCCGCGCAGTGCAGGGCGGTCGCGTCGCGATTCCGCCGATTCCGCGCGCCACTGGCTCGACGCAGTCGACGCCGCCGAATTGGCTGACCGCAAGCCGTCACAGCTCTCCGGCGGTCAAGCGCAACGAGTCGCAGTGGCGAGGGCATTGGCTGCTGAACCCGAAGTACTCCTGCTCGACGAACCGATGTCTGCGCTCGACGTCGCCTCCGCCCCGGCATTGCGGTCGTTGCTACGTAGAGTGCTCCGAACAGGAGATCGCACGGCCGTGCTCGTCACGCACGACGCTCTGGATGCGCTGGCCCTTGCCGACACCGTTGTCGTGCTGGACGGCGGCCGGGTCGTCGAACGTGGTGACGTACGAACAGTTCTGACTCGCCCGCGTAGTGCATTTGCAGCACGCATCGCAGGGATCAACTTGCGCAGCGGCACGATGGCCGGAGACGGAATGCTCAGAAGTCCGGTCGGGGTGGATATCGCGGGCCAGACGGAGACCGACCTACCGGCCGGCAGTGCCGCCGTGGCAGTCTTCGAGCCGCGAGCAGTCTCGGTCTACCTGGATCCGCCTCACGGGAGCCCACGAAACGCGTTTGCGGTCACGATCGCGGAGATCGAAAATCGAGGCGATGTCGTCCGAGTCCGAGCCGAGGACGAAGCCGGCCAGCCGGGCTTGTCTGCCGACATCACGGCGAGCGCAGCGGCCGAGCTCGATCTGGTTCCGGGATCGGCCGCTACGTTTGTGGTCAAAGCCACCGAGACGCTGATCTATGCGCAGGGCGCAGGCTCGTAGACGTCCTCTACGACCGAATCCGCATAGAGGGCTGCAATTTCGGACGCGTACTTCTCGGCTATCGGCTTGCGCCTGAGCTTCATCGTCGGTGTCAGCTCGTCGCCGCCTGCCTCCCAGAACGTGGTGAGTACGTGAAACCGCTTGATCTGCTCGGCCCTCGACAGACGCGAGTTTCCCTCGGCGACAGCAGTTGCAACGATGTCGACGATCCGAGCGTCCTTGGCGAGTACCGCGGCCTCGGCCGCAAGTCCCAGTGAGCGTGCCGCTCCGACCGCGGCGTCGGCGCTGAGAGTGATCAACGCTGTGTTGAACTTTCGGCCGTCTCCGATTGCCACGACCTCACCGATCAACGACGACGACGTCTTCACTGCGGTCTCGATGGCAGCGGGGGACATGTTCTTTCCCGACGCATTGATGATCAGCTCCTTCTTGCGATCGATCACCGTGAGGTATCCGTCTGCGTCGGCCGTGACGATGTCTCCGGTCGAAAGCCAACCGTCTGCACTGATCGCTTCGGCCGTTTTTGCCGGTTCGCCGCGGTACCCCTTCATGACCAACGGTCCTCGAACCAGTAGCTCACCGTCCGCCTCGATGCGCATTTCCATGCCTGGAAGCAACTTTCCGACCGTTCCCAGCTTGGTCGGCTCGGCCGGTGCGGTGCTCGCAATGCATGTCAGCTCGGACATTCCCCAGATCTCCGAGATCGGAACTCCCAGGGCTGCAAAGAATGCCAAGGTGTCCGGCGGAATCGGTGCAGCGCCAGAGATGGCCCACTTCAGTTCGGCAAAACCGAGTTTCGCACGCAGAGCGGAGAGGACCATTGCATCGGCTCGGGCGTAGTCCGCTTCCAGTTCGGCGGGGACTGTTTCACCGGCTCGCAAGTGTGCGAGCCGAGTGCGACCGACGTCGAGTGCCCACTGCAATGCCGCTCGCCGCGCGTCGTCCGGTTCGTTGGCGACGGCCGATTCGACTGCAACCTTCAGCTTTTCCCACACACGGGGGACACTGCCCCAGATCGTGGGGCGACAGTCCGGAAGCGCAGCCGCTACCTGGCTCGGATCCGGCACGACAGTGATCTGGGTGCCGAACACCATTTGCATGTACAGGCAGGTGAGCCGATCGGCGATGTGCGCCGACGGCATGTACGAGGTGATGCGGTCACCGAACTCGACGGGGAGTACAGCACTGACGGCGGTGGTTTCGAACAACAGACAGGCATGAGTCGTCTCGACGCCCTTGGGGTTGCCGGTCGTGCCGGAGGTGTAGATCAACGTGGCGACGTCGTTCGGTTTCACCGCACGCCAGGTGCTCTCGAAATCGAAATCGGCGGCAGCAGAGGACTTCATCTGTTCCAGCGTCAGGGTGCCGGACTGCTGGGCAGACGGTTGCGCGTCGACGACCACGATCGTGTCGAGTGTGGCACCGGATCGGCGAACGGTATCCACGTACTGGGCCTCGCAGACGAGCACTCGCGCACCGGAATTGGCGAGGATGTACTGGATGGCTTCGGGTGCCGACGTGTTGTAGATGGAGAAGGACGTCGCGCCGAGGTGTTGGGCGCCGACGTCGATCGGGTAGAACTCGATGCGGTTACTCATCATCAATGCAACCGTATCGCCATGTCCCACGCCGATTCCGGCCAATCCCGCGGCAACATCGCGAACCTGTTCGCCGTACGCGCGCCACGTCAGTGTTCGCGCATCGCCGATGTCTCGCAAAGCCACCGCGTCGGGCGCTACCGCCGACACTCGCTGGAAGGCTGCACACAACGTAGTCATGATGTTCTCCTGGATGCCTTTGGCAGGGCTGATGCATTCGTCGGGGCCGCAGCGGTGGTTCTGTCTTCGAGTTCGCGGATCAGGTCGTGTGCCTGTTTGTCTTTTGCCAGGTAACCGTCGGCAAGGACATTGATGAATCCGCGTCCCCACGCCCAGGGTTCCCAGGCAGCGGGGGCAAGGGTCCGGGCGGCGCGGCGCGCGATCGCGTCGGCGATCACGGTGGCGGCACGGTCCGGGGAGATTCGATGACGGAGGGGACCAGGTAGTCGAGCGTCGAGTTTGCGCCCGATCTCGTCGTCGTCGAGTGTTGCGCGTGCAAGTTGTGTATCCACCATCCCGAAGTACGCGATGCCGGCAGTAGCGCCGTAGCCGGCAACCTCGAGACGCAGCGCCCGGCCGAGCGCTTCGACCCCAGCCTTGCTGATCATGTACGAAGCGCCGCCCAAACCGGGGGCGAACGACGCCGCCGATGACACGACGACGATGTGCCCACTGTTGCGGATCACCTCGTCGATGGTCGGATGCACGGTGTTGAAGACGCCGGTGAGATTGACGTCGAGCACACGATCGAAGGCGTCGGGATCGATCTGGCGCAATGTTGCCGGGGGAGGGGTGATTCCGGCGTTGGCCACTACGACGTCGATTCTGCCCAGCTGCTCGATGATCGTTTGCACGGCTGCGGTCATGCCGTCCCGATCTCGGACATCGGCCGTCACCGTCACGACTCGCTGTGACTCGAATGAGCGCTCGGCCGTTGCCAATGAACTCTCGTTGACGTCGACCAGTGCCACGGTGGCCCCGCGCCGGTGGAGAGTGCGCGCCAGCGCTGCACCGATACCGTCGCCTCCACCGGTGATCAGTACGACCTTCCCGGCGACGTCGTAGTCGAGTCGGCGTCCGGGCAGTGGAATGCCCAGATCGCGGACTGTTCCCGCAATTGCGGACAAGCGTCCCGTCATTGCTTCAGTGCCTTCCGTGTAGTGCGCGGATGAGAACCTTGACCAGCCAGTCGATTCGGGCGGTCCTTCGAAACGTCGTCAGTGGTAGGGGCGAACGGAATCGTTGCCGAGTCGTCGAACGAGCGTAGGTGAACTCCTTCAGACCATCTGGGCCGTGAACGCGTCCGAAACCAGATGCTCCGACCCCACCCAGTGGCAGGTTGGGAACCGCGGCATACATCACGTAAGAGTTCACCGACGCTCCTCCGGATCGGAGCCGATCGGCAACAGCCGCTCCGTCCTTGCCGAACACGCTTGCTCCCAATGCGTATGGCGACGCATTGACCAACTCCACCGCCTCGTCCATCGAGGCGACCTTGGTGATCGTCATCGTCGGGCCGAAAGTTTCCTCCGTGACGGCGAGGCTGTCTTCGGGGACGTCGACCATGATGGTCGGTTGCACGTACTGGCCGGAGATCGAGCCGAGCCCTCCGAGAACGACACGTCCACCCCGCGACATCGCGTCGTCGATGTGGCGCCGGATTACAGCCACTTGCGAGGGCATGGTGATCGGACCGATCTTGTCTTCGGCACCCGGACCCGCATGAACTCGGGCAGCCAAAGTAATTGTCTTGTCGATAAACTCGCCGTAGACATGTTCGTGCACGTATACACGCTCGACGCCCAGACAGGTTTGACCGGAGTTGGACAATGCTCCCCACACCGCAGCATCCGCGGCGGCACCGACATTTCCGTCGGCATCAAGGATGAGCGCGTCCTTACCACCACATTCCATCAACACCGGTGTGAGGGTCTCGGCGCACGCTGCCATGACTTTCTTGCCCGTCGCGGTCGATCCGGTGAACCCGATCTTGTCGACACCGGCCAGGCACAGTGCCGCGCCGACCGAACCATCGCCCGTGACGACCTGCAGCACAGGATGTTCAGGGACGACCTCGGCGAAGGCGCGGCCCAACCATTGCCCGACTGCCGGTGCGAACTCACTCGGCTTGTAGACCACGGCGTTGCCTGCAGCCAGCGAGAACGAGAGCGAACCGAGTGGGGTGAAGACCGGATAGTTCCACGGACCGATCACACCGATCACCCCGAGAGGTCGATACTCCACCGAGGCGGCCTGATTGACCGTCAACAAACTGGAGCGGACGCTGCGCCTGCCCAATACCTTTCGGGCATTCTTCGACGCCCACGCGAGATGTTCTAGTGCCATTGCGATTTCGAGCATCGCGTCAGGGTGCGGCTTGCCCATGTCCCGGTGCACGACGTCGGCGAGTTCGGATGCGCGACGAGCGATGATTCCTCGCCACCGATCCAGTCGACGAGCGCGTTGCTCGAATGTCAGTTCTGCCCACCATTCGGAAGCAGTACGGGCGTCGCGCACTGCCTGTGTCACTGTGTCGTCGGACGCCTGTGTGGTCGTGTCGATCTCGGTCGCCGTCATCGTGGAGTTCCTTGAAGTGTGTGGTGGACGGCGCCGTCGGCCCAGCCGCGGGTGACGCGTTGGAGGATCGGTCGGGACAGAGTCAGAATGGGGGCGAACCACGGCTGCGCTTGCACAGCGAACGTCCAGGTGAGGCGACTGCCAGTCGAAGTCGGTTCCAACACCAGATCTTCAGCGAAGCGTTTGAACCCCGGAAGTGACGCCGACTCCACGTAGAACGACATCCGGCGCCCCTCGTCCCAGCGGAAGAATCGCTCGTTCAGTGCAGCAAAAGCGCCGGCTCGCACGGTTCGCGTAGTCCCGATGCCGAATGGTCTGTCCGAGGTCCAGTCGGCTCCGGTGATCCCGTGCGCCCACGACGTGAGCGCTCCGTCCGAGGTCAACGTCTGCCACAAGCTTTCACATGTCGCTTCGGATTCGATCCGGTGAGTGATCACCAGCGGAGCGGAGCGGATGAAGGCTGCGTCGGCCGCAGAAAGAGAGAATTTTCCCTTCACAGGTCCACCACCAAAGACCCACCGGTGGAACGTGATCGACAGGTCAACATCGAACCAGTACGTTCGGATTCGGTGAGGAGGGTGTCTCGATGCTCAACGGTCCCGGAGAGCACCCGGACCTTGCATGTACCGCAGAAGCCCTGTTGGCATGAATACGCTACTCCGGGAAGTACGCGTCGTATTGCAGCCAATGCACTTTCGGACTCGCCCACATCGACGGTGAGTCCGGTGCGCGCCAGATGCACCGTGAACTCCTTGCCGTCGACTACCGGGAGTGGGGAGAACCTCTCGCTGTGCACCGATCCGGTCGGGTTGGCGGCGAAAGTTGCCGCACGCACCGTGTTCATCAGCGGAACCGGTCCGCACGTGTACACCGCGGCACCTGGATCCGCAGCAGCGACGAGTGTTCCGATATCCGTCGGACCCAGCTCGTCGTCGGGTCGGATGGTTACCCGGCCGCTGGAATACTCCTCGATCTCGTTCAGGAATGGCATAGCTGCCCGAGTTCGTCCGAGATAGTCCAATCGCCACGGGACTCCGCGGCGGTGACAGCGTTGCACCATGGGAAGTATCGGAGTGATCCCGATTCCGCCCGCAACAAAGAGGTACGACGGAGCAGTGACAAAAGGAAATGCATTCCGCGGCCCTCGTACGTCGACAACCATTCCGGGTTTCAGCGACTCGTGTATCTCGCGGGAGCCGCCCCCGCCTTCGTCGATCCGCCGGACGGCGATCCGATACGAGGTCAAGTCGTCGGGGTCTCCGCACAACGAATACTGTCGTTGCCTTCCCGAGGGGAGAATGACGTCTAGGTGAGCGCCGGGAATCCACGACGGCAGGGTGATTCCTTCCCTCGGGGTCAAGGTGACACTCAGGACGTCTGCGCACTCGAACCGGACGGACTTCACGTCCAGCGTCATGTCGAATCCGCTGTAGCGGACCGGGTTGGGACGCGAAAGTATCTGCGCTGCAGGACTTGACGCAAAGATTCGACGGTATGCGCTCGTCGCCTGTGCGGCAATCCTCAACGACCGGGTCGGTGTGAAGTCTTGTGCGTCGTGAGGACGGTCGGCAGTCGTCTTGTTCATCCTTCACTCTTTTCGGAAGAACGATTGGCGGCAGGTGAGCGAGCGAGGTAGCGCATGGCTACGTCCATGTCCCCGATCTGGGACGGATGGAAGCTCGGCCGCAGATACGGAGGAATCTCGGTGATCAGGAATTTCATGTTCGGGACCAGGCCGCGGCGAGTGGCGCTGATCAGTTGCAGAGGCCACAGGCGGCCCTTCGCCTTCGACGGGTCCTGCCGGAAGAGGTAGTTCATCGAGGCGATGAACAACACGAACAACGTGAAGCTGGCGAGTAGCGCCGTGCGAACGCGGCGGGCGTAGCTACCGTCCACGTACATGTAGGCGTCGAAGGCCACGTTGCGGTGCTCGACTTCCTCGGCGCCGTGCCACTTGACCATGTCGAGCATCGTCGGGTGCATGCCGGCATCTTCGAGGGCGGGATCGGTGAGCAGCCATTCCCCGACCACCGCCGTGTAGTGCTCCATCGCGGCAAACAAGCCGAGACGTTCACAGAGCCAGGCGTGCTTGGCTTTTCCGGTCAATCCTTTGTCGCCCAATATCTTGTCCACGAGCCAGTCCATCCGGCGTGACATCGGTTTCATGTCCATGCCGAGGTCCGCAAGATGCTCGCGTGCACCTTTGTGCGACGACGCGTGTGTTGCTTCCTGGCCGACGAATCCCACCACCTCTTCGTGCAGGCGGGGGTCCTCGATGAGCGGGAGCGCTTCGGCGAGCGTTGCGGACATGGCCCGCTCTCCCTCGGGCAACACGAGATGCATGAAGTTGATGACGTGGGTGACCAGCGGTTCGTTCGGCACGTAATGCAGTGGTACGCCGTCCCAGTCGAATTCGACGTCACGGGCGGCGATCGCATGTGCTTCGTCGGTGTAGCGGCGCGCGCCGGACGGTGCGACGACGGGTGTGCCTCGGAAGGCGTTGATGCCGAGCATTATCGGCTCCTCACGGTTTCTCGGGCAGTGGTGAGTGATTCGGACGAGACGGGTTGTACTTGCGCGTAGTGAGCGAGGTCGGCTCGTTTGGTCCTGGTGCGGAAGGATCGGTTGAATCCGGGATAGAAGGTGTAATTGCGGCCGCCGTCGACGAGGTAGTAACTACTGCACCCGCCGGCGTTCCATACGCTGGTGGCGAGTCGGCGGTCGGTCGCGCGCACGAACTCTCTCTGCACGTCTGCCCGGACGTCGATACTGCCGATGCCGCGCTCGTCCATTTGAAGAATGCAGCTCACGATGTACTCGACCTGCGCTTCGATCGTGACGACCTGCGAGGTGTAGACCACGGAATTGGGGCCGAGGATCATGAAGAAGTTCGGAAACCCGCTGATGGTGGTGCCGAGGAAGGCCTCGGCACTGCCGTTCCACGTCTGCGCGAGGCTGCGGCCGTCCTTGCCCCGGATGATGTCGAACGACGGGTTGTCTCCCATACGAAAGCCGGTTCCCATGACTATGGTGTCGACTTCCCGGAAGGCGCCGTCCGCGGTGAGGACTCCGCGCTCCTGCACCTCGACGATTCCGTCCGTCACCACCTCCACATTGGGTGACGCCAGCGCGGGATAGTAGGTGTTCGAGAACGTCGGACGCTTGCATCCGAATGCGTAGTGGGGGAGCAGCTTTGCGCGAAGCTCCGGGTCCCGCACCTGCCGGCGAAGGTGTGCTCGGCCGAGTGCGGCCAGCCCTTTGAGCAGTGACGGCTTGTACACGAATCCGGGTACCAGGGCTTCTTGGAGCAGGTCAAGTCCCTTGCGTGCCAGTCGTTGGGTGAGCGGCACCCGCTCGAAGAGATCGCTCGGCCAGCCGGTCATCGGCTGATCCGGGTGCGGCAGGATCCACGTCGGTGTCCGCTGGAACACGGTCAACGTGTCCGCGAGCGGTTGCAGTCTGGGGATGATCTGCACCGCAGAGGCGCCGGTGCCGACCACGGCTATCCGCTCACCGCGAAGGTCGTGGTCGTGGTTCCAGTCCGCGGTGTGGAACATCTGACCACGAAACGATTCGAGCCCGGGAAGGTCGGGTGTGGCGGGGGCACTGAACGGGCCGGTGGCCGCGACCAGGAACTGTGCCTCCCACACGGTTTCCGCAGTGTGTACCCGCCAGATCTGGGCTTGCTCGTCCCACGAAGCTTCTGTCACGTCCTGGTTGCAGTGGAAATGACCGGCCAGTCCGAAGCGATGGACGCAATCCCGGAGATAGTCGTAGATCTCGGGCTGTAGCGGATACAGCCGCGTCCAGTTCGGATTGGGCGCAAACGAGAACGAGTACAGAATCGACGGGATGTCGCACTGTGCACCGGGGTAGGTATTGACCTGCCAGGTCCCCCCGGGCTCCGCGGCACGTTCCAGAACGACGAAGTCGTCGATCCCGGACTGCTTCAAGCGGACAGCCGTTCCGATGCCGCCGAAACCGGCTCCGATGACGACGACTCGTGTTCGGCGAGTTCGAGTTTCCTCGTCACCGGCAGATGGCCCCGAGGTTGGGTCGATGTCGACCATGTGTGACGCCTCCTGATTGGTGCGTGAACAACTGAACGAAGAGTAAGTCTGACATCAAGTGATGTCAACAGCGGTTGATGTCAGAATTCAACTGATTGACATCGGGCGATGTCAGTTCGCTTGCGGAGGTCGCCGCGATAACCTGAGGTCGAGAGCGCTGCCGGTCAGTGAGAACATGGGGACATGACGGATACCGAGGCTCGGCGCACCGGCCCGCGCAGGTGGCGTGGGCAGGAACCGGAAGATCGCCGCGCCGCGCGCCGGGCACAGCTGATCGAAGCCGGGTTGCAGATCATGGGCACCGAGGGAGCGGCCGCCGCGACCATGCGTGCGACCTGCCGCGAGGCCGCGCTGACCGAACGGTACTTCTACGAGAGCTTCGCCAACCGTGACGAACTGCTGGTCGCCGTGCTCGACGAGGTCGTTCTCGGTGCGCGTGACACTATTCTGGACGCTCTCGAGGCGGCGCCTTCCGAACCGTCGGCCCTGATCCGCCACGTGGTGAAGGCCTTCACCAACTACGTATTCAAAGATCCTCGACGTGGACGCATCATGTTCGTCGAATCCCAGGCGGAACCTGCGCTGTGGGATCGAGGGCGAGAATTGATGGCGGAGTTCACGAATCCGATTTCCGCGTCGCTCGAGCTGATGTACGGCGGCGAGGCAACCGACTCCGCGAACTCCGAACTCAATTCGGTGGGGCTGTTCGGTGCCCTCGCGTTCATCTATCAGGCGCACACCCCGTCCTCCAAGATCTCTCGAAAGCGTTTGGTGGAGCACATTTCGCTCATGGTCGAGGCGCAGGCGACGGTCAACAGCACGCCCGCGAGAAAAGAATGACGTCCGCGTCGGCCACAGGCGGAAGGCGTCTCGGTCCCGAAGACCGGCGTGAGCAGATCATTGTCAGCGCGGCAAAGGTTTTCGAGGAGAAGTCTTTTGCCGACGTCTCGATGACCGAGTTGGCCAAGGCGGCTGGGGTCGGACGTCCGCTGCTCAATCATTATTTCGGCTCCAAGCGGGAGTTGTATCTCGACGTCGTGCGGCGGTTCGTCTTCATTCCCGAAGTGGCGGTGGACCGCATTCCGCGATCGGCGAGCCAGGAGAAGCGGATCGGCGCCGTGATCGATCGGTGGCTCGACGTCGCCTGGCGTCATCGCGACATGTGGATCTCGACAGTCATGTCCGACGACCTCCGCCGTGATCCCGAGATGGATCGGATCCTGCAGGATGCTGACGACGTTGCTGCGCGACGCATGATGGATGCGCTCGAGATTCGACCGAGTGAAGGCAGTGAGGCTGCTGTTCATTCGATGATCGTGGCGTACGGAGGCTTGGCGAAGGCCGCCAGTAAGCAGTGGCTGGTGACGGGAGCGCTCGACCGCGAACAGGTGCACCTTCTGCTGGTACGCAGTTTGCTCGCCATCGTGCGTGACGTTCTGCCGGCGTGCGAGGCGGATTCCTGATTGCTCAGAGTGATCTCGCCACGAGGTCCTTCATGACTTCGTTCGATCCGGCGTAGATTCGCTGAATACGAGCGTCGGCATACATCTGAGCGATGGGATATTCGAGTATGTAGCCGTACCCGCCGTGTAGTTGCACGCAGCGGTCGATCACGGCGCACTGCTGATCGGTGAGCCAGTACTTGGCCATCGCGGCGGTAGTCGCATCGAGCTGGCCGGCAAGGTATTTGACGATGCAGTCGTCGATGAACGTTCGTGAGATACGAGCGATGGACGCGCACTCGGCAAGTTCGAAGCGCGTGTTCTGAAGATCGAAGAGCGTTTGCCCGAACATGTTTCGGGATTTGGTGTACTCGACGGTGAGGGCGACTGCACGCTCCATTGCCGCAGTGGCTGCAACTCCGCAGATCAATCGTTCGGGCAGTAGCTGCTGCATCAGCTGGGCAAACCCTGTGCCTTCGCGGTCCCCGAGCAGGTTTGTTGCAGGCACCCGCAAGCGGTCGAAGAACAGCTCGGTGGTGTCCTGGCCCTTCTGTCCGACCTTCTCGAGTATTCGCCCGCGCTCGAAACCCGGTGTGTTGTCATCGACCTCGGCCACGATGAGCGACACTCCACGCGCTCCGAGGCTGGGATCGGTCTTGGCGGCAATGATCACCAGATCACAATTGCGACCGTTGGAGATGAAGGTCTTTGCGCCGCTGATCAGATAGTCGTCACCGTCGCGGACGGCTCGGGTGGTGATGTTCTGCAAGTCGGATCCGGTGCCGGGCTCGGTCATGGCGATTGCGCCCACCCACTCGCCACTCACCAGTTTCGGTAGCCAGCGCAGTTTGTGCTCGTGATCGGCGTAGGCATTGAGGTAGTGCGGCACGATTCCCGAGTGCACGCCGAGTTGGAGTGAATGATCACCCGCCATGACCTGCTCGTGGAACAGCACGGCGTCGTGCGCGAAAGTTCCTCCTCCGCCGCCGTACTCGGTGGGGATCGACATGCCGGCGAGCCCGAGCGCCCCGAGTTCTCGATATGCGGATTTGTCGGGAAAACCTTGGGACGCGAAGCGTTTCTGATGCGGTGTGACGTGTTTGGCGAAGAAGTTCCTTGCCAGGTCGGCCACGGCCTCCAATTCGTCGTCCATCCACGGGGACCGTCGTTCTGCGGTCCGGGTTGCGGTAGATCCTTGCGTCATCATGATTCTCCCGATCGATGAAGTGCGACCCGCGAGCGGATCCGACTCCACCTATCATCCACACTGTTGACATAGTGTCAATAAAGGGGTGGTCGAATCGACCTCCGGACCCGCCTCGAATTCCACGTCGGCCGCCCGCAAGAATGGGACGACACAGACACGAACAGGCCGGCGCGAAGGATGGGCAGTGGACCCCGAAGAAACATCAGCGGGTCACGAGTCCAACCTCCCGGCTCCGCGGCCGGCGCGCAGCGTCCTGTTCGGATTGCCGCCGGTGGGAAACAGGTACCCCGGAGCGGTTCGCGTCGCCCTAGCCCTGGCGATTCCGGCGGCCATCGCCACACTGCTCGGATTCGGGTCTGCTTCGCTCCTGGTCGGCCTCGGTGCATTTGCATCGATCTACGGTGAGGGTCGTCCGTACCGGAGCAGGTGGAAGGCAGTCGGTATCGCTGCGACGGCGCTGACGATCCTGTCCTTCGTCGGGGCATCGGTGGGTGAGCCCGTCCACCGAGCCATCGCCGAGGGAGCGCCGACGGTGCTGCTCGTCTTTGTCGTGCTGATCATGGCCGTCGTGGTGTCGACCTGCGCCTTCACCGTCGACGCGCTTCGATTGGGTCCACCGGGCGCGTTCTTTCTGTTGCTCACCACCGAGATCAGTTCCGTGATCGCCACTCCCGGTCAGCCGCCGGTCGAGGTCGCGATGTGGACGGCAATCGGTGGGATCAGCGCGGTGGTCGTCTCGATGACGGGAATCCTGTGGGCACCGAGAGCTGTCGAACGCAGCGCTGTACAGGCAGCCGTCTCGGCCGTTGCGGAGTACACGGACGCTCAGGCGAGGTACGCCCCACCCGAACTCACGCGAGACAAACGCCACGCTGCAGCACTTCGGCTGCACGACGCGTGGCAGTGCCTTTACCGCGGCGCAATCGTCGGGAAAGACCACCCGTTGACCCGTGAACTCGAACGAGCGCAGATCTCGATGGCCAGAGCGATCTCCGACGACCACGATCCGGAGCTCATGGCGGACCCCGCGTTCGACGTCGACGAGGTCGGGGCCCACCCGCCTCTGCCCGACCCGACGATCCGATATCGGTTCCTCCGCGCCTGCAATCGGTCCAGCCGAGCGTCGGTGACGGCACTTCGGCTGTCCATTGCCTGTATGGCGGCGGGAACCCTCACCGTCCTGCTCGGCATCGATCGCCCGGACTGGGCGGTGATCGCCGCGGCGATGGTCCTTCATCAAGGACCGGACCGAATACTGGGCACCTATCGCGGAATCCACCGCATCGGTGGGACCGTCCTCGGGTTGATTCTGTTGGGTGCCATCTACTCCTGGAGTCCGACCGGTCTGTGGTTGGTGGCGGTACTTGCAGTCCTGATGGCGGGGATCGAGCTGTTCCTGGTGCGGAATTACGGGATAGCCGTCATCTTCATCACCGCCCTCGCGATTCTCCTCGGCGCGGCCGGTGGTGCGCACGGGACCGTCCGACATCTGATCCTCAGCCGCATGCTCGAGACGGCAATCGGCGTCGTCGTGGCGTTGGTGGTCCTGTGGACGGTGGGGCGCGGTGCGCATCGACGCACTCTGATCTGGGTCGACGAACGGGCGGGTAGCGTCCTGTTCAAGCTGCTGACCGAAATTCGCGCGAGGCACTATGCACCACAGGCGAATTGGTCGGAGCTTTCGGAGCTTCGTCGGGACCTGGACTTCGAACTGCGAGGTAGCGCGATGGCCGGGATCGACGCCGCCCACAACGAACCCGAGTGGGCGTCGCAGCAGTGGAGGACGCACACCGAATTGCATCATCTGGGATCGGATGTACTGCACCGACTGTGGTTCGGCACGCAGGTGTCCAGATCACACCTCGAGGAATGGGAGTCTCGCTACTTGCGTTCGGGTTCGGTGTGATCGAGCATCGGCACAGCGCTGAACTTGGCTGGATTCGCAATGTCGTAGGCTGCGCACACAACTCCGTCGCGGACAGTGAAGCCGGCAACGCGAGCGGCGAACTGCGGGTACTGGTCGTCCCCCGGTGAGCCGGCGAATACACCGCCGAGCTGTCCGTTGACGAGAACCGGTGACATCGAGAACACCGCTGCCGGTCCGTACTTGCGGGCCAATCCCAGATAGAACCGCGCGACACGATCGCTGCCGCGCACAATGTTGACAGCCGTGCGGGTAGTTCCGCCTGCGTCACCGATCAGGACGGCATCGGGATCGAGTGCACCTATCACGGCGTTCAGATCTCCACTCGCGATAGCCGTCACCAATCGCTCGACGGCAGCAGCATGCTCCTCGCTACTGACCGGGACCGGCGCCGACGCTGCGGCTTTACGGGCCCGCGAGGCCAACTGACGGGCAGTGGCTACTTCGATGTCGAGGATGCGCGCAACCTCGGCGAAGGGCACGTCGAAGCCGTCATGCAGGACGAAGGCAACGCGTTGAGCGGGAGTAAGGGTGTCCAGGACGACGAGGGCAGCAAAACGATTCTGTTCCTGCGTCACGACGTACTCCAGCGGATCGGGTGTCGCTGAGGGTGTGCCCGCGGTGGCGTCGACGGGCGTGACGATCGGCTCCGGAAGCCACTGTCCGACATAGCTTTCTCTTCTGACCGCGGCCGATTTGAGATGATCGAGGCAGATTCGGCCGACAACTGTGGTGAGCCATCCGCGCAGTTCGCGGATCTGCAATTCGTCGCCTCGCGTGTTTTCGGCAACTTGAAGCCGTATCCACGCTTCCTGCACCGCATCCTGAGCGTCGCTGAAACTTCCGGTGAGACGGTAGGCCACCGACGTCAGGTGGCCACGGTGTTGCTCGAAGTCCTGCGCAGTCGTCGGCGAAAGCATGCCCTCATGATACGGACCTCACACATTAAATCCGGCATGAATGTAACCGTTGACCCAGGTAGTGGGTGCCGACGTATGGTTTCGGCACTGCTCACGGCTCGATCCTGTCTGCACATTCATTGGAGTCTCACGTGTTTCGGTCTTTCCCGCTCATGTCGCTCAACTGTTGTCGTTGAACTGACATTCCCCACACCTGCCTGTGCCGAGCGCCGCACACGGCGCTCCGGACAGGTGTAGCCGAGAACTGAACCAATCATCTTCTACAGGAAGCAACTTCATGATTCGCCCTCGTTTCGCGCGCTCGGTAGCCGCGGTCGTCGCTCTTGTCACTCTGTCCAGTTTTGCCGTTGCCTGCTCGGGCTCCTCCGACGAAGTGGTCAAGACCGCCGACGGCAAGACCGTCCTGCGGTACGAGGGCAGCACCGGACAGGTCATCTACCCCGAACTGGCCGCTGACCTCGGCTACTTCAACGACGTGGAGCTCAACTGGATCGGCGATACGACCAGCGGCCCTCAGAGCATTCAGAACGCAGCGACCGGTCAAACCGAGTTCGGGGGAGCGTTCAACGGTGCGGTGGTGAAGTTGGCTTCCGCGGGTTCACCGATCACCTCGGTCATCGGGTACTACGGCTCGGACAAGGAGAGCTTCAACGGTTACTACGTTCTCGACGACAGTCCGATCAAATCGGCGAAGGACCTGATCGGCAAGAAGGTCGGGATGAACACCCTCGGTGCGCACCACGAGTTCGTCGTGCGTGAATGGCTTGCGCGGGAGGGGCTTACACCGGACGAGATCAAGCAGGTGGAACTGATCGTGGTTCCGCCGGTCAACACGGAACAAGCGTTGCGGCAGGGACAGATCGACGTCGCCACCCTCGGCTCGGTCTTCCGTGACTCCGCGCTCGAACGTGGTGGCCTTCGCGAGCTGTTCACGGACGAATCGTTGTTCGGCTCGTTCACCTACGGCACGTTGGTGTTCCGTGACGACTACATCGCGCAGAACAAGGAGGCGGTCGCCGATTTCGTGCAGGGAACAGCGAGGGCCATCCGCTGGACGCAGACACACCCACGAGAAGAAGTGGTCGCGAAGCTGACGTCGATCATCAACAGCCGCGGACGCAACGAGGACACCAAGCTCATCAGCTACTGGAAGAGCCCAGGAGTCGCCGGCCCCGGCGGAACGATCACCGATACCGAGATCAGCACGTGGATCGACTGGCTCACCCGTAACGGCGAACTCGAAGAAGGAAAGTTGAAGCCGTCGGACATCTACACCAACGAATTCAACCCGTACGCCAACGGAACGTATTCACCCGACAGCGGCGCTGACGGACAGGCACTGGAGGCAGCAAAATGAGCACAGAACCGAAACTACGGCTCGAGCACGTCACCAAACAGTTCGACATTCGTGGGACCGACGAAGTTTTCACCGCGGTCGAGGACATCAACATCGACGTGGCGCCGGGGGAGTTCCTGGTCCTCGTCGGGCCGAGTGGTTGCGGCAAGTCGACTCTGCTGGACCTCCTCGGAGGACTCAGTTCGCCCACTTCCGGTCGAATCCTTCTGGACGGCAAGCAGATCACGGGCCCAGGCTTGGATCGGGGAATCGTCTTCCAGCAATACGCGCTGCTTCCATGGCGAACTGCACGTCACAACATCGAGTTCGGACTCGAAGCGAAGGGCGTGAAGAAGAGCGAGCGACGCGAGCTCGCCGAGCATTACCTCGAACTGGTCGGTCTGCAAGGTTTCGCGGATCGCTATCCGCACGAGTTGTCCGGTGGAATGAAGCAGCGAGTCGCGATCGCCCGCAGCCTGGCATTCGACCCCGAAGTGTTGCTGATGGACGAACCATTTGCTGCGCTGGACGCACAGACGCGAGAGTCGCTGCAGGACGAGCTTCTGCGCATCTGGAAGGCCACCGGCAAGACCATCCTGTTCATCACCCACGGAATCGACGAGGCCATCTACCTCGGGCAACGTGTTGCAGTACTGACTTCGCGGCCGGGGCGCGTCAAGACGATCGTCGACATCGACATCGACCGGTCCGGCGACGACGTGCGATCAGGTGAGGAGTTCCGAGTGTTCCGGCACCGGATCTGGACGCTGCTGCACGGTGAAGTCGAGCGCGCTCGGGCCGGCGAACTCGATCCTGCCAAGGAGGTTGCACATGTCTAGCGCATTGGCGACGCCGGAGGTGGTCGCCACCCCGAAACCGTTGGCCGACATAACACCTGACATTGCGCAGCGGAGCCAGGCCGGCGGCAAGGCGGCGCGCTACATTCGTTCCACCGCCTGGCGGATTGCCAAGCCGTCGATTGCGATCGCGATCTTCCTCGGGATCTGGGAAGCGGCACCTCGGCTCGGGCTGGTGGACAAGGTCTTCCTCCCGCCCTTCACCGAAGTTGTGTCCGCATTCTTCACTCTCGCCGAGAACGGACAATTGCAAGAGCATGTTTCGGCCAGTCTGACGCGTGCGCTGACCGGATTCTTCGTGGCCATCGCGATCGCGATTCCGTTGGGAATCGCGATCGCCTGGTACCGCCCGGTCTCCGACTTCCTCAACCCGATTCTCGAATTGTTCCGCAACACAGCAGCCTTGGCTCTGCTTCCCGTCTTCGTGCTGATTCTCGGAATCGGTGAGGAATCGAAGATCGCCCTGGTGATCTACGCCTGCACCTTCCCGATTCTGCTCAACACGATCTCCGGTGTGCGAACAGTGGACCCCCTGCTGATCAAGTCCGCTGCCTCGCTGGGGTTCTCCTCGATTCGGCTGTTCCAGAAGGTGGTTCTGCCCGCCGCTGTTCCCACGATCTTCACGGGTATCCGCATGGCAGCCGCGTCGTCGATTCTCGTGCTGATCGCCGCCGAAATGGTCGGGGCCAAAGCCGGTCTCGGGTATCTGATCACCGCTTCACAACTCAACTTCCAGATCCCGAACATGTACGCGGGCATCGTCGCGATCTCGTTGTTGGGTCTGACAATCAACGCGATTCTGGTCCTGATCGAACGTCGGCTCTCGCGCTGGCGCGTCACCACCTGACCACACATTCACGGAAAGATTCTGCGAACTCATGTCCGAACGACAATTTCATCTGAACGCCTTCCTGATGGGCGTCGGCCATCATGAGGCGGCGTGGCGCCACCCACGCACAAATGCGGCCAACCTCCTGGACGTCAAGCACTTCCAGGAATTGGGGAGAATCGCCGAGCGTGGAAAGCTGGACTCGGTGTTCTTCGCCGACGGTCTAGCAGTCGGCCCGCGGGTCAAGTACAACACCCAGGCGATCTTCGAACCCGTCACCTTGCTGTCGGCGATCGCGGCGGCCACCGACAAGGTGGGGCTGATTGCAACCGCGTCGACCAGTTACAGCGATCCATACACTCTCGCAAGGAAGTTCGCTTCCCTCGATCACATCAGTGGCGGACGAGGCGGGTGGAACATCGTGACGTCGGCCGGCGCCGACGAGGCCGCGAACTTCGGCCTCGATGCGGTACCGACGCACAGCGGTCGTTACGAGCGCGCCGAGGAGTTTCTCGACGTGACGCTCGGACTCTGGGACAGCTGGGAAGAGGGGGCAGTTGTCCTGGACGAAGAGGCCGGAATCTTCGCCGATCCTGATCGTGTCCATCGCATCGACCATGACGGTCAACGATTCACGGTGGCTGGCCCGCTCAATTCGCCGAGGTCTCCACAGGGACGTCCGCTGCTTGTACAGGCCGGTTCCTCCGAGAGCGGTAAGGATTTCGCGGCGAGGTATGCCGAAGCCGTGTTCACCGCTCAACGAACACTCGAGCAGGGGCAGGATTTCTACACCGACCTCAAAGCGCGGCTGATCAAGTACGGGCGTAGTCCCGACGAGATCAAGGTGCTGCCAGGCATCGTTCCCTTCATCGCGGATACGGAAGAAGAAGCCAAGGCACTGGAGCAGTCGTTCACGGATCTCATCTCACCTGAGTACTCACTGCGCCAACTCTCGAACATGGTGGGCGTCGACCTCACCGAGCATTCGCTGGATGCCCCGCTGCCACCGTTGCCGGACATCGATCGCATCCAAGGAAACAAGAGTCGATACCAGCTCGTCAAAGACCTTGCAGAGAGCGAAAACCTCACCGTCCGTGAACTGATCGGCAAACTCGGCGGTGGCCGTGGGCATCGGACATTTGCCGGGACACCGGAGCAGGTCGCGGACGAGTTGACCGAATGGTTCGACAAGGGCGCCGCGGACGGCTTCAACATCATGCCGCCCTATCTGCCTGGAGGGCTCGAGGTGTTCGTCGACCGGGTCGTGCCGATTCTGCAGGCGCGTGGGATCTTCCGGACCGAATACACGGAATCCACCCTGCGGGGTCACTACGGCCTCGATCGTCCGGCGAATCGGTTTTCGCGGGCCGCTGACGCGGCAGAAGTGAGCGCGTGACGGAAACACTGCCCAAGGAACAGCCGGCGATTGCCGGTCTCAAGCCACTCGTCACAACGGTTTTCGTACCGGCGGCCATCTTCGGGATCGGTCAGGGAGCGGCTGCCCCCATCATGGCCGTCACCGCGCGCGACCTGGGTGCATCGGTTGCCGTCGCCGGCCTGATCGTTGCACTCGGTGGTTTGGGCGCCGTACTCGGTGACCTCCCCGCCGGCAGGATCGTGTCGCGTTTCGGTGAGCGCAGGTCGATCATCGGCGGAAGTTCCTTGGGTGCAACAGGAGTGGTGATTTGTCTCCTTGCGCAGACTCCGTGGATGCTCGGTATCGGCGCACTGTTGACCGGATTGGCGAATGCGGTGTGGGGCCTTGCGCGGCAGAGCTACCTCGCCGAGACCGTGCCACTCGGTCTTCGGGCCCGAGCAATGTCGTCGTTCGCCGCGATGTGGCGGTTGGGTTTCTTCCTGGGACCGCTCATCGGGGCCGGCGTGATTCTCCTGGTGGGAGCGCGCGGAGGATTCCTCGTCCAGTTGGTGGGCGTCGTGCTCGCCGGGGCGCTGATGGCCCGCGTTCCCGACCCGCCACGAAAGGTGCAGGCAGGCAACAGCGATCACGGACACGTCACGCTCCCGGAGATCCTTCGCCGTCATCGTGCCGCTCTGTCGACGCTCGGGACAGGCTCCCTTCTGATGGGCGCCGCCCGCGCTTCGCGTGAGGCCGTTCTTCCATTGTGGGCATTGCACCTCGGATTGGATGCAGCCCAGGTGAGTGTGATCTTCGGTATCGGTGCGGCCGTGGACCTGCTGTGCTCGTACCCGGCCGGACACATCATGGACCGATACGGCCGCAGGCTGGTCGCGGTGCCTTCGCTGACGGTGATCGGTGTGTCGTACCTACTGTTGCCGTTCTCGACGGGTGCAGTGGGATTGACCGTGGTCGCTGTCGTGATGGGGATCGGCAACGGACTGGGCAACGGCGTGATCATGACCCTCGGTGCCGATATCGCCCCGCCCGAAGAACGCGCCGAGTTCCTCGCTGCATGGCGATTGACTCACGACACCGGCATGTTCGGTGGGCCGCTCGCGATCGGTCTACTCGCCGCGGTGCTCCCACTCGGGTGGGCATTCGCCGCCCTGGGCGCGACGTCGTTCGCCGGCGCGGCGATGATGTTCCGCTTCATTCCGGTCTACTCTCCGCGGGTGTCACCCCGGTCGCGCGTCGGGAAACTGTAGGTAGGCTCGCTACATGCGATTCGGACTGTTCGTACCTCAAGGCTGGCGTCTGGACCTGGTCGGCATCGACCCCGCGAAGCAGTGGGAGGTGATGCGAGACTTCACGCTGCGCGCGGAGGCAGGGCCGTGGGAGTCGGTGTGGGTCTACGACCACTTCCACACCGTTCCCCAGCCGACGGAAGAAGCGACTCACGAGGCGTGGACGTTGATGGCCGCACTCGGTGCATCGACGTCGCGTATCCGACTCGGCCAGATGTGTACCGCCATGAGCTACCGAAACCCGGCGTACCTCGCCAAGGTCGCCGCGACCACCGATCTCATCACGGGTGGACGCGTCGAGATGGGCATCGGCGGCGGTTGGTACGAGCAGGAGTGGCGTGCGTACGGCTACGGTTTCCCCTCTGCCGGTGAGCGTCTGGGCCGCCTCGACGAAGGAATCCAGATCATGCAGCAGGCGTGGTCGACCGGCAGCTCGACGCTCGACGGCAAGTACTACCAGGTCGACGGAGCGCTGTGCCGTCCACTTCCGTTGCAAGAGGGCGGAATTCCCATCTGGGTTGCCGGTGGCGGCGAGAAGGTCACACTCAAAATCGCGGCCAAGTACGCGCAGTACACGAACTTCGACGGCACCCCGGCCGGCTTCGCGCACAAGTCCGAAATCCTGAAGAAGCACTGCGACACCGTCGGTAGCGATTTCGACGCCATCGTCCGTTCGGCCAACTACAACGTGGCCATCGGCGCGACGGAATCCGAGGTGGCTCAGCGGTTGGAGACACTGAAGGCCCGACTGACGCCGTTGGTCGGCGAAGCTGCCGCCGATGCGTCGCTCGATGCGTTCCGCGGAATGCCTGCCGTGGGTACGCCCGAGCAGATCATCGAGAACCTGTCGGCGCTCGCGGCGCAGGGACTCGAGTACGGAATCTTCTACTTCCCCGAGGCCGCGTACGACACGTCGGGAATCGAGATGTTCGAGAAGGAAGTGCTGCCCGCGCTCGCGTAACCGTTGGGGCTAGCGCAGCGAGTCAGGAAGATCGGCCGGGTTGATCAGAACCCGGCGATCGGGGTGGGTGCGAACTTCTTCGGAATCGGGAATCCGGCTCTGCAGGAAGTTCCACTCGCTCGCACTGACAGCAGCGATCGCGCGTGCCAGCACTGCCGAGTCCTTGGTCCCCCACTCGATCGGCATGGGACTGACCATCTGCCACGTGTCAGCCTTGCTGCGGGTGGAACGATCCGAACGCAGTGCGACCGACGGAATGCGGTCGCCGACTCGCCACTTCGGATTGAGTCGAACGTTGCGGCTGACGAGCGCGTACTGCGGTGCTCCGGCCGCCGGCTTCGCGATGTCGATCAATGCCGTCAAGGTCGCCGCTCGAGGATGAACCTCGGTGACGATCGCGGGAACCAGTGGGTTGTCCGCATACAGAGATTCGACGCTTCCCACCTTGCGAGGTGCCCACACGGCGACCCACAGGGAACTGGCCGCACCGATGGCGAGGACTGCGCCGATGATGATGGACCACACCTCGCCCATGCTGATCAACCAGGCCCCGACCGCGGCGAGGACGATCGCGAAGATCACCGCAGAAATCTGCAGGCGGCGTACATCGGCCAGTGTGTCGTTGACCGACTTGGCGTGAGCCTTGTCGACGGTGAACTGGAAGTCAGCCACGAAAAATTCCTTCGGGTGGTGCCGGACGATCTAGGACCGGCCCCCGATCGCCCGGGGACCGTCCACCAGCGTAGCTAGTTTCGCGCGCGCTCCCACATCTGCAGGTAAGCCTCGGCGCCGCGGCTCATGTCCTCGATGATGGTGTCGCCGTCGGCTCCCGCGGCGATGCGCATGTCCGCGATCCAGTCGGGAATCATCCCGTACTGCGCCACGCCGTCGGTGTTCACGTCGAAAACCCGGGTGCCGGCGCGCTGCTGGTCCATGACCGTGCCGTCGAAGGCGGTGTACGGATATTGCAGCGGATTTTCTGCGGCGTCGCCGCGCGGTGCGGCCTGCGGCCCGAAGCCGTTGGTGTCGGCGCCGTAGCCGAAACCGAAGTAGTAGTTCTCGCTTCGCATCGCCCGTGCGTCCCGCCACTGGTCGATGAACCCACGCTCTTCGGGCTTTTCGTCCGATGCGTCGAGTTGTCCGGCGTACAGGGCGACAAATCCGCCGAGTGCGTAGATCCGCTTGTACAGGCTCGGGTCGCTCCAGCTGTGACTGGAAACGACGCCGGAGTAGTTCGCAGCTTCGAGAATATCGAGAGCCGCTTCGGCGGTCTTGACGCTCATGTGATCGATGTCCACGATCATCCCTCGGTCCATCAAACCTCGGATCGTGTACGCGCCGAGGTCGGTCAGGCCGTGCGAATTGCATTGCGGACCAGAGGGGTACACCGGAAGCGTCACTCCGGGTGGGAGTACCGCGAGAAGATTCTGTGCGCCGTCGACCTTGGTGGGCAGCACATTGTCCTCGGCAACGCCGGTGCATGGTTCCGACTGCCAGAACTCCCCGGTGCCCAGGTAGTTGCCGATGTTGACGGCCACTCCGGTGACGCCGCCGTCGAAACGGGCACCGCCGAGGGCGTTGTCGAACTTGTGCGTGACGATCATCTGCCGGACACCGAGGTCGTACAACTCGTCCAGGCCGCGGTCGATGTCGTCCTCGGTGCACTGCGGAATACCGTTGCGCACAGAGCAACCGAAGGGTTCGGACACCTCCACCCCGAGGGTGACGGCCAGCTTTCCGTCGGCGGCCACCTGCCTGGCCTGTTCAGGGGAGCTCACGATGCGGAACCAACCCCGGCCGGGACCGCCGTACTGGGCGTCGATGTAGTCCTGGAGTTCGCGTGTCTGCTGCGCCTGGATCCGGACGGTCTCCATCTCGTCACAGGGATTTCGTTTACTCGGATACAGCTCGCACAGGACACGGTTGGCGACAAAGAGGTTGGTGAAGATTCGCAGACCGCCACGCCAGGCCCGCTCGACCCACTTGTAGTACGTCTGCTCGTGTGTCAGTGAATCGTGCGCCGGCCAGTCGGTGAAACTCGGCCAGCCGGTGGTGTCGTGAGTTTCGAAGGGATTGCCGTACGACAGAACGTTTTCGAGGAGCGCCGGTATCCCGTCGGGTTGATGGTCCGGGCAGTCGACGAGCGCTGCGGTGACGCCCTGAGGATCGAAAGGTCGGCCGCAGTGCAGGTTTCCGCCCATGAACTCGGAAGCATTCATGTGCACGTGTGTGTCGATGAATCCGGTGACTTCACCGTTCGGTCCGATTTCTCCCGGAACGCCGTTTGCGCCCACCTCCGCTTCGGGGAAGTCGGCGCAGCCGTCGCGCGGGATCAGCGTGAACGCAGATTCGGGAACGTCACCGGGATCGGACATCGTGAGCATCAAATCTCGCGAGATCAGTTGTCGGCCGTTCGAGGTCGCTGTCAGAACGAAGGACTCGCCAGTGGACATCACGGTCCAGTCGGTGGACGGAGTTGCTTCGGAAGTGGCGAGCACCGAGTCTGCGCCGTCGTGCGAGAGCATCGACCCGTCCGGGCCGTACAGCATGAATCGACCCAACTGGGCCGCATGTAGCCGGAACGGTTCGGCGTCTGCGGCTTTCGTTACGTCGGTGAGGTACGCCGACCCGTCACGACGGACGAAATCACCAGACTCGGTGCGCAGCGCGAAGCAACCGTTCGCAAGTGCGTACACCGAGTTCTGCGCAGTAGGAGCAGGACTCGGTGCCGCGGCGCTGACGCCGGTCGCGGCGACGACGACGGCGGCAGTCAGCAGCGAGATGGTTCCGGCGAGCCGACCCCGTAGACGTGGAACTGAGCGCATGGTGCTGGTGACCCCCGGCCGATGGACACGGCTGTGACAGGGGACACTCTACAGATAACTGGACGTATGTCCATTTAATTCTGCAACGTGTTGCAGAAATGCTCAGCCGATTGCAGGTCCGAGCAGGTCATCGGCGTCGGTGATCCGGTAGGCGTAGCCCTGTTCGGCGAGGAATCGCTGACGATGTGCCGCATACTCCGCATCGAGAGTGTCGCGCGAGACCACCGAATAGAAGTGAGCCTGACCGCCGTCGTGCTTGGGTCGCAGTAGGCGTCCGAGTCGCTGAGCCTCTTCCTGTCTCGACCCGAAGGTTCCCGAAACCTGCACGGCGACAGATGCCTCCGGAAGGTCGATCGAGAAGTTCGCGACCTTACTCACCACCAGCGTCTGGATCTCACCGTTACGGAACTGATCGAAGAGGATCTCGCGTTCCTTGTTCTTGGTGGATCCCTTGATCACCGGGGCGTTCAGGGCTTCGCCGAGTTCGTCGAGCTGATCGAGATACGCACCGATCACCAAAGTCGGAGAATCGGGGTGCTTGGCCAGGATCGACTTCACGACCGCAATTTTCGTGTGAGCCGTCGAGCACAGTTTGTAGCGCTCCTCCGGTTCGGCGACGGCATAGGACATGCGCTCGGCGTCCGTCATCGTCACTCGCACCTCGACGCAGTCTGCCGGTGCGATCCAGCCCTGCGCTTCGATGTCCTTCCACGGAGCGTCGTAGCGCTTGGGTCCGATGAGCGAAAAGACGTCGCCTTCGCGTCCGTCCTCACGAACCAACGTCGCGGTCAGGCCGAGACGGCGGCGTGACTGCAGGTCTGCCGTCATCCGGAAGACCGGCGCGGGGAGCAGGTGTACCTCGTCGTAGATCACCAATCCCCAGTCTCGGGAATCGAAAAGTTCGAGGTGCTTGTACTCGCCCTTCGTGCGACGTGTGATCACCTGGTACGTGGCGATCGTGACCGGCCGAATCTCCTTGCGCTCGCCGGAGTATTCGCCGATTTCTTCCTCGGTCAACGATGTACGCGCGATCAACTCACGCTTCCACTGACGACCGGCAACGGTATTGGTGACGAGGATGAGGGTGGTGGCCTTGGCCTTTGCCATCGCTGCGGCGCCCACCATCGTCTTGCCGGCGCCACACGGCAGCACGACGACGCCCGAGCCGCCGGCCCAGAACGAATCCGCTGCCATCTGCTGGTAGTCGCGCAGTTCCCAGTGGCCCTCTTCGAAAGCGAGATCGATCGGGTGCGCTTCGCCGTCCACGTAGCCGGCGAGGTCCTCGGCCGGCCAGCCCACCTTGAGCAGCATCTGCTTGAGGCGGCCGCGTTCGCTCGGGTGGACGATCACGGTGTCGTCGTCGACCTTCTCACCGAGCATCGGCGAGATCTTCTTGTGTCGCATCACCTCGGTGAGGACTGCGCGGTCGAGGCTGACCAGGATGAGGCCGTGCACCGGGCTCTTGACCAGCTGTAAGCGTCCGTACCTGGCCATCGTGTCGACGATGTCGACCAGCAGCGGTTGTGGAACCGCGAATCGTGAGTACGACACGAGCGCGTCGACAACCTGCTCGGCGTCGTGTCCGGCGGCGCGGGCATTCCACAAGGCCAGGGGAGTGATGCGATACGTGTGGACGTGTTCGGGGGCCCGTTCGAGTTCCGCGAAGGGGGCGATTGCCTGCCTGGCATCGCCGGCGCGCTCGTGGTCGACCTCCAACAGCAGCGTCTTGTCGGATTGGACGATCAACGGTCCGTCGGTCACGGAATCCTCCTAGTGAAGCAAACGCGGCAGCCACAGAGCGTTGCGCCGCGTTGTCGGCTGACGCCAACCCTGCCATTGTCCTGGTATCGGGGCGCAGACGCCAACAGGCGACGCTCGCACAGCCCGAAGTAGAGGTGCCCGGGTGCGAGCACCCCTACGTCAACAGGGCAGGATCGACTGCTATTCCGGGAGGCCCGCGGGTAGTACGAGGATCTTCACGTGTTCGTCGGGTGCGCGCAGAGCTGCGAAAGCGTCCGAGACTCCATCCAGACCGACCCTGCCGGTGATGATCGCTTCGGCGTCGATCTCGCCGTCGGCGAGCCTCTGCAGGGTGATGTCGTAGGCATTCTCGTAAGGACCGTGACCGAAGTTGATCGAGATCCTCCGGAACTGCCCGACGACGGGAATGATCGTCTCGTCGCCGAACGGCGCAGCCAGAACCTGAATCCGCGAGTTGAACGGCAGAGTGTGCATAAGTTCTCCGATGACTCCCGCCCGCCCGCTGCATTCGTAGGCGATCAGAACTCCGTTCGCGGCCTGGCCGACAAGCTGGTTGCCTTCGGCGATCATTCGATTCCACAGTTCGATCGGATCCTGCTCGGCCGGATCGACGACGATGTCCGCGCCCATCTTCGCGGCGAGCTCGCGTCGTTTGGGGGAGGGCTCCGACGCGATGACGATCTGCGCTCCGCGCGCTTTCGCGGCGACGATGGCGCCCAGTCCGATCGTTCCGCAACCGATGACGAGCGCCGAATCGGCCGAGGTGAGGCCGGACTGTTGGAGATGCATCTCGCCGACGTGGAGAGGTTCGGCAAGTGTGGCGTGCTCGAGTGACAGGTGGTCGGGAACTTTGCGGACCCAGAACGCGTCGACGACTATGTGATCGCCGAACGCGCCGTGGTACTCGTTCGAGTAGCCGATGATCGTCGGGATCCCGGTAGCGGTGTCGGTGGCCAAGCCGATGCCGGCCACCCGATCGCCGATCGCGAAATCGTCTACTGCAGAACCGGTCTCGGAGACGATACCCGCGTATTCGTGCCCCAGTACCACTGGCGCGTCCGGATCGAAGGTGGCGAGCGGGTAGCCCCCGTCGTGCGCGACCTCGACGAATCGGCACGGGTCCTTCGACATGCTCAGGTCGCTGCCGCAGATCCCGCAGGCGACGACGTCGATGCGGATCTGATGGGGTGCCAACGGCGGCGGGTCGGCGATCTCGGTGACCGCGAATTCTCCCTGCTGGAAACGGACGGCTCTCATGCGCGCACGGCTCCCGTCTCGGCCGGCTGGCCGTAGTAGTCGGTATGGGCTTTGGTGATCGCTCCGACCAGCCCGCCGATCAGGTATTCGCGATTGTCCTCGGCGAACTGCATGCTCGCCTGACGCCCGACATTTCGCTTCCGGAAGTGCGGGACCACCTCGGAGGCGAACAATTCGTAGCTGCGTTTGGTGTCCTCCCAGCTCGCCATGTCGACGTGAAGGATCAAGAACGTGCCGAACCCTCCCGTCTTCTCGATCAGACGCTCGATCTGTGCGATCGCATCTTCGGGGGTACCGATGATCGCCTGACCGAACTCGCCGAGCGTGTCGTTTCGCCACTGATCGATGATTCCGGCAGGTGTATCTGCCCAGGCCGGGTTCTGGCCGGTCTGTCGATTCACGTAAGAAGCCATCGATCCGATCCGCCGGCTCACGGCGCGCTCGGCCTCGGCTCGGGTCTCGGCGATGAACATCGGATTGACCACACGCCACGTCGCTCGGTCGGCGCGGTGGCCGTGTTCGGCCGAGACCTTCTCGTACACATCCCAGTTGCGATCCAGTGCGTCGAAGCCGCTGGGTGAACTCGCCGCCAATGAGAGCAGGGAGAGGCCGTTCTTGCCGGCGAGCACCGAACCGTTGGGGGAAATCGTGGACGCTGTCACTGTCTCGATGCCGTCCGCGCGGTAGGTGGGTAGCTGTGCGCGTGCGTCACGCAACGTGAACCAGTCGGTTTCCATGTTGACGACCTCGCCGCGAAGCAACGCGAGAATGGCCTCGAGCGCTTCGCCCTGGCGACGACGCTGGTCCGACGGGTTGATGCCCATCATGTGTGCATCGAGGGGGATCTTGCCCGGGCCGGTGCCGAAGATGAGCCGTCCGCGGGTCTGCAGATCGAGCTGAGTGATGCGGTCGGCCGTGATCAACGGGTGGTGATAGGGCAGAGACGTCACGCCTGTGCCGAACTGGATGCGCTCGGTTCGCTCTGCGGCGGCCGCGATGAACATGTCCGGGGCAGGCACGATCTCGGCGCCGGTCGAATGATGCTCACCCATCCACGCTTCTTCGAATCCGAGGTGGTCCAGGTGTGTCATGAGGTCGATATCGCGTCTGAGTTGCAGGGCGGGATCGGCGTCGAGCGGGTGGTACGGGGCGAGGAAGGCTCCGAAGCGGATGGACGATGCGGACCACACGATGACAACTCCTGTCGACAGGGGAGTGATTTGGATCACTCGCTCTGATCGAGATGTCTAACATGGATCAACTGATCCAATAAGTTGAGCCTCCCGCACAGTGGGAGATTTGTAATCACCTGTAGTTCAACGTTATCTGGTGCATTGACGTCGGATATCGTTGTTGCAAGTCGATCGACTGAACCAAGTACTTTCCGAAGGAGTATTGAAGAGGTATGCAACTGGCCGTCACAATCACCCCCGACTCCTCGACCGTCGAACTGAACAGTGTCGACGACTTCACCAGTCTCTCGGTCGTCGTTGGCGGCGACGATCGATCCGAGACTCTGAGTCGGGTACTGGAACCGTGGGGGGAACTCGAGGGGGATCACGTCTGGCTCGACATCGGCCACTTGGAGCAAGCCGTCGCTGCCCGGATCGGAAACACCGAGTGGAGACAGAAGTTCTCCGCGATGGTGGACTACGCACGCGCCCACGGCTGGGTGGATCGCGACAACAGGGTGCGAGCACACCGTGAATCACTCTGACTCCGCGTTCGCCACGGTTGAGACGTTTGTCGAGCCCGTGCGAAGCTCGTTCGTATGACCGACTCCCGGCAGAACCGTCAAGGCGACGCGACGCGTCTGCGTTTGCTCAAAACTGCTGAAAGGCTTTTCGCGACAGAGGGATTGGATGCAGTTTCGCTGCGCTCGGTCAACGCCGCGGCCGGTCTCGGGCCGTCATCGGTCCACTACCATTTCGGAACCAAGGACGATCTGGTCGCAGCGGTGCTGTTGGACATGGGAACGTCGGTGCGAGATCAGATCAGCGCGAACGTCGACGCCCTCTCCGCCGACAAGACGCCGCCGACGGTCGAGGCGCTGGTACGGGCCGTCACTGCGCCCTACAAGGCATTGCTCCTTCGCCATCGCACGCGGGGAATGCGATGGATCAGAATCGTCACGCAGATCTCGCAGCCGCAGATGTCACGACCGGGCCATCCAGCCCTCGAGGCGACCGAGCTGCACCTGCGTGAACATCTTCTCGACCAGGTCCGTCGTACTTTTCCTGCTACCGATCCCGAACGGCTCGAGACTCGCTGGGCGATTGCCTTGATGGGCTTCCTCCAGGCGTTGAGCCGGGCGGACGATTGGAGCGGAAGTGGCAAGCCGCTCGCGCCGGAGCGGCTTGCCGACTTCTACGAGGACCAGGTCGTCTTTCTGGTGGGTGGTGTGCGGCAGTTATTGGGGTGAGCGCCTAATCGATGCGTCTCCTATTTCTGCGCGACCACTGACTTCCGCATTTCCATTACATGAGTAATAGCTTCGGAAATTCCGGACCGGTAACCGATATTCTTTTCGGAATCACCCGGAGTGGAATCAAGCTCCGATTCGAGTCTCGTTTGAATGCGGTCCAGGGTATGGATTGTTCTTTTCACGATGGTTGATTCTCTTTCTGCGGTAAATCCGATAGAAGTATTCCGGATTGCCGAGCGTGTTCGTCGAGGACGCAGAGTGAAGCGAGGGTCATGCCCGCTGCGTACCCGCGCGAGCGTGCGTCAGTTCCTCGATTACGTGACTTGAACAGGTTGAACGTTTCGTGTAGGTGCACGAGGGTGTCGGTGGAGGCAGGCATTGGTCAGCTTCGCAATCAGCTCGTCTTCTCTGGACTTTGCTGTCAGCTCCGCTTCCGCTTACGGATGAACTCGGAAGACTCCGCAGTTTTCGCCCGCTTCTCCGCGCGGCGTTCCTTGATCGACTGGGCGGGTTTCTTCATGTTCTTACCCGGCGCCTTGTCAGCCATTGTCGCTCCTCATTTTTCGAAGTGGCAATCACAAACTGACCTCGACCATACTTCATTTACAGAAAAAAGCCAGTTGCTTCTTTTTTGCTACTTTTTTCCGGAGTCGACGGGGCTGACGGAAGTAATTCGGTGCAACGTGAAACGGCGAACCGCGCCGCTCGCGGGGTCGAAGGCGTCCAGCTGTCCGCCGCCCACGCTGACGGGGTCGACGATGCGATGCGTCGCGACCCCCTGGGCGTCGACGTAGCCGATGTTGACGCTCGAATTGTCTCGGGCCGCCGTGGCCAGCAAGGCGATGGTGGCGGCGTTGTTCTCCCGTGAACCGTCCGTTCGCACTCCGCCGCGGCCGGGGGCGGAAGCACGGTCTCCGGCCCGCATCGTGCGGACCAACGTCGCCAGCTGATCCGCCGACGGGCTCGCCGGCATCCTCGACGCCGGTCGGCTGCGACGGTTGGGTACACGTGCCCCGCGTGGGCGGAGATCGACCAACGTGCCCGAGGAGTCCTCACCTGCCGGCGCGAATCCGGCGGCTCGCAGCTCGGTCAGGACTTCGCGGAGAGGGGCCTGCGAAATCGCGACGGTGGGAGCCAAGGCGCGCAGTGCCAACGGCTCGGCCACTGCGGATGCGAGGACCTCCGCCAGCAGTGACGCGTCCTCACATCGAATGAACGACGCCGCCACTCCGGCACGCAGTCGTCCGTGTCGACGGGCGACATCGTCGATCAGATACGAAAGTGATTGGGGGACAGGAGTCTTCGATTTCGAAGCGAACATCGCATGCAGTTCGGTGGCCGTCAGACCGGCGTCGAGCGCACGACGCACGCTGTCCTCGCTGATGCGGTACATGGACGCCGATCCGGCCGACTCGATGTCTGCGACCAGGCTCACCTGCTCGAGCAGGTCCGGTACCAGCGGGCCGGGCGCAACCAGAGTCAGATCCGCCTGGACCAGGATGTAGTCGATGGGCTCGGGTAGCGCGGACTGCATTTCGGCTTCGGCGTCCCCGCCGTGCAGCAAGGCTCGTCCAGGTGACGACAACGCGCCGCGGGCCACCAGCCCGAGAGCGGCGGCCTCGTCCAGAGTCCGCTCGATCGCGAACGTCCGCAGGCGCCCGCTCCATCGCGGGCGTCGCCACGCCAGCAGCCGACTTACCTCGACGGCCGACGCGGTCTGGCCGCTGTCGAGTTCGGAGAGCAGCCCGAGAATGGCCTGACGATCTCGCGGAGCCGCCGGAGCGCGGCCCTCCTCGGACAACGCCGCGATCGGCTTGTCGGTGGAATCGCGCAGCCCGATCATCCACGGGACTCGAGGTACGTCGACCCAGGCGGACGCCAGGACCTCCCACCGTCGCGCTGTGGATGCGTTCAGCCAGCCGTCGACCGCGAGCGTGGGCGTCCAGTATTCGTCCGCGTTGTCCGAGACCGGCGCCGGATCTGGTGTTCCACTGGCGATGAGTCCGGCTGCCGAGAGCAACTCGACAAGTAGGCTCACGCGCGCTTCGTCGAGATCGGCCGTCTTGGCCACGCGTCGTAGTTCTCGAACACCGAGCCCACCGGCTCGCAGTGCGGGGGCCGGCGCTGCGCCCAGAACAGCGATCACGTTCTCGCATTGGCGTACCAACTCGAGCGCCTCGCCGGCTGCTGCGGCGTTCACGTCCGCCGGCTTGAGTTTGTCGCCCCCGATGACGGGTGCGGTCAGCGTCGTCGGATCGAAAACCGGCTCGCCGCGGATGACCTGACGAACCGTCGCCGGAAGCTCGACAGTCTGCTCGTCGAGCCACCGCAGCAGGCCGGCCGCCAGCAGTCGTTGAACCGGGCGCTCAGGCGGCGTTCCGGGGGCAGCGTCGCGGGTGCGACCGATCGGGCTGGAGTTGGCGAGTGTCTCGAGGAGATCCCGCTCGCGGGTGTCCAGAGCGTTGAGCGCAGCCGAGATCTCGGTCTCGGTCATCGCCTCGGCAGGTTCGAGGGCGCGCCCCACACGCCACGGAATCATCCCGATGACTGCCGGGACGACGCTGATGGGATCGACACCCCAGATGAGGGCGGACGCGCGCATCTTCGACAGAGACTTGTCGACGGCCTTCTTGGTGACCTTGCCCTTGCCGGTCAGGGCGCGTTCGGCGATCGCACTGTTGAGCTCCGCCCGCGTCATCGGAGTTTCCTCGGCGCCGGCCAGTGCCAACAATTCGAGAAGACCGAAATCGAGGGTGTCGAGTTCGTCCGCGGCTCGGCTGACCGACGCGCGTTGCTGTGCCCGACCGCTGAGAACCACCATCGTGCTCGGCGGCGGTACGGCCAGATCGGGGCGCAGACGCAGCAACTCCGTCAACTCGGCGTCACTGCGCGCCGAGAGCCAATCGGTCAGACTTTCGGCTGCGGAACTGCCCGCCGGGGTGCCACGTGTTTCGGTCATCAGGTATCAGATTAGAGACCTGGTCTGTACGGCGTAACGGCGTCCTGTCAAAATGACTTCGTGGCCAACAATTCGAAGCAACACTATGTAGATCCAGGATGGCCGGAAACTGCAGACGGAGATCACGCAGTGACCGAATTGTCATCGACCCGCGCAGGTGGACTTTCACCCTTCGGCGAGGACACCACCTTTCCGGTTCCGGTGGAGTCACTTCCTTACGTACACCCGCACACCGTCATCAACCGATAACAACTCGACACGAAGAAGGCCCGCACCGAATCGGTGCGGGCCTTCTTGATGTTCGAGCGTCCGAGCGGACAGTCTTGCCGGTGTTACTTGAGGAACGACTTCGCGGTGTCGGCGACTGCGAGGATCTGCGGGTCGACCGGGATGCCGTTGGCCTCGGCGAATGCGATTGCCTGATCGATGGCGTCGGCGACCGGGTGTGCAACGGTCTGTGCGACCTGCTGCGCCGGAGCCGGAGCCGCCTGAGGAGCCGTCGTGGCCGGAGCGGAACGCTCGGTGGCGCCGCTGCTCAGCCCGAGGCTGGAGGAGCAGGACGGCCATGCGCCCCAACCCTGGTTTGCGAGAACACGCTCGGCAACAACGATCTGCTGCTCGCGAGTGGCCTGGTTTGCGGTGGCTGCGTACTGTCCGCCGCCGTGTGCGTTCCACGTGCTGGGGGAGAACTGCAGTCCGCCCTGGTAACCGTTGCCTGTGTTGATGGCCCAGTTTCCGCCGGCCTCACACTGGGCGAGACGATCCCAGTCGGAGTCGGGGGCAGCGTTTGCGGTTCCGGTGGCTGCAATTCCTGCTACGCCCATGATGGCGCCGGTGACGGCGACCTTGGCGACAGTGCGGCCGGTGGTGGTGGGCTTGCGATGGCGTCCGCTCATGATGGTCGAAATCCTCTCCACACGCGCCTGCGAGGTCAGCTGTCGGGTTCGGGCTGAGAGGTCGCCCGGCCTCGCCTTTCCTGGCTGGAAAGGGTCTGGCTTCACCCCAAGATTCGGTCTTGCGATCGAACCGGTGTCCACTGGAGAACTTTTCTGTTCTCACAGAGGACTTTGGGTCCCCCGTCCTCGTCCCTGGAATGCTCTGTCGGAAGTCCGGTACCCGCGGGACAAGGCTTGGCGCGGCGGGCCGGAGGTGGCCGAGTTTCCCGGCCGAAAACGACGGTAACGGCTCGAGTCGCTCGTGTCACCATTTGATAACGCGGCGTGGCGAAAGACGTACAACGCGTCACACAAAGCGCAGGAGACTCTTCCCAGGTAGGTGGGGGTGCCCGAGTGAATGTCCGGTTGTGTCCGTTCCGTTATTCATCCGTAATGTGAGCAAGGTCACACGTTATGCGGAAATAGAATTTCGGGCGATTGAGAGGTGCGTCGATCCGGACCCAAGGTTGTGGCCCGTGTCTCAACATCGACTGTGAAACTTAGGTTAGGTTTGCCTGACTTGCCTCGCTTGGGCAGGTTTCGCAGAGTCTTCCAAAGAAGTAGGGCACCCCTCATGAAACTGCAATACCGTCGGCGTGCGGTCACCGCGTCACTCGCCGTTGCCGCTGCTGCTGTCGGCCTGGCCGTCACTGCTCCCGCTGCACACGCCTCACCCGAGGATCCGACACACGGTGTTGTCGGAAGCTATTCCGCAACCCAGCCCGGCGACATCGTCGTCGACTCGGCAACCCACCGCGGATACATCACGCAGTACGGCGGACCGACCAGCTCGTTGTCCGTCGTCGACACGAACACCGGCAAGTCCGTCGGCACCATCGACGGCGTCGTCGGTTACCCGTCGGCACTTGCCGTCGACTCAAGCCTCGGACGCGCATACGTGTCCTCCTCCTACGGCGGCGCGATCTCGATTGTCGACACGAAGACCGGGAAGGTCGAAAAGACGGTCACGCTGAGCGAGAAGAACCCCGACGGCTCGCGTCCGCAGATCAACGATGTCGTCGTCGATCCCACAACACACCGCGCGTACTTCTCGGACTACAAGTCCGGCAACATCCGAGTCGTCGACCCCAACGCCGCCGACGCCGTGTCGAGCATTCTGGTCCACAAGTCGGCAACGCCGACCAAGCTCGCCTTCGACAGTGTCCGCGGCTTCCTCTACATCGCGGACACCAACTTCTTCGACGAGAATTACGGCCGCACGCTGTGGCAGGCGGACGTACGCAAGGGCGGAGCACTCAAGTCGATCGTGCGTGCCGACAACCTCTACCCGGTCGACGTCGATGTCGACACGAACACCGGCAACATCTACATGACCGACACCCGGGCAACCAACCTGTGGGCGATCACCCCGGCCGGCGCGATTCTGTCGAAGACCACGCTGTCTCCGACCGCGATTCCCAACGGCGTGGTCGTCGACGCTGCGGCAGGCATTGCATATGTCGCGGACGTCATGAACGGACACCTGTGGTCGGTCGATCTGACGACCCGCGCCACCACCGCTCTGACCGATACCAAGGTTCCGGCACTGGAGAAGGTCAAAAACCTCGCGCTCGACACCTCGACCGGCGCCATCGCGTCGACGACCAACGGGGGCAAGGTGACAGTCGTTGCCGCGTACCCGCTACCCGCGACCGTCGAATTGCCTGCCGCTCAGGTAGGTAAGGCGTATTCGCAGAAGCTCACTGCCGCCGATGCGCGCGCAACCTTTGCACTCACCAGTGGCACTCTGCCCGGCGGACTGTCCCTCGCACAGGACGGCACCATCTCGGGTACCCCCACCGCTGTCGGCAGCGTCACCGTCGAGGTCACTGCGAAGAGCGTGCTTTCGCGTGCTTCGAGCGTGACCATCGTGGTCTCCGAGGGGCCGGTCGGCCCCGTCGATCCGGGCAACCCGGGAACGGGTACCGGTTCGCTCGGTAACCTCCCCGGACTCGGTAGCCTCGGCCGCTGATACGACCTGATACCAGAGAACCCGACCACAGCAACTGCTGTGGTCGGGTTCTTCGGTCCGCGGGCCCGCTATGCGTAATCGACGCGGTCCACGACTATGCGTAATTCACCCGGTCCACGTCGACGATCTCCTTGCCGAGCGGCATCAGCGAGATCGGAATCATCTTCAGGTTCGCGACCGCGAGCGGAATTCCGATGATCGTGATCGCCATCGCGACGGCAGTGACGATGTGTCCGATCGCCAACCAGATACCGGCGATGATCACCCAGATGACGTTGCCGATCATCGAACCGACACCAGCGGTCGGCTTGTCGACGACGGTCTTACCGAACGGCCACAGTGCGTAGATGCCGATGCGGAATGCCGCGATTCCGAAGGGAATCGTGATGATGAGGATGCAGCAGATGATGCCTGCGGCGAAGTAACCCAACGCCAGTCAGAAGCCGCCGAAGACCAGCCAGATCACGTTCAGGAGGATTCTCATGGTCAGTGACCTTTCGGTTGGAGGCGGGAGTGATCAGCGCACGCGTCGACCGGATCTGAGCGTGTAGACGATGGCCAGAAGGAAGCCGATCGGGCACGCGAGTGCTACCAGGTACAACGCCAGGCCGGGTGGGGTGTCGCTGAAGATATGGACTGCGAAGATGGCCACGATCGCCAGGAATCCGACGATGAACAGTGCCATCGCCGTACGGAACAGACCGTTTCCGGTGCCGGAAGTGCGCGGGTTCGGTTGAGGGTCCACACCTACGAGGATAGTGCCTGTAAACCTGGGTGCCGACCCGGGTTCGTCACAGGTAGACTGTTAACAGACTGCGCGCCCCGCTGAAGCAAGTGTGGGGCGCGTTCTTTTGCATTCTTCCACCGGAAGCGATGCGAGCAAGGCCATGAGGCTCTTCCGAGAGCCTCCCGAGCACATTGGGGCAGACGCCCCAGTCGAGTGATGAGCAGGTGAACGCGGTGCCGACCGGCAAGGTGAAGTGGTACGACGTCGAAAAGGGTTTCGGCTTTCTGTCGCAGGAAGAGGGCGAGGACGTCTACGTCCGTGCTTCCGCTCTCCCCGAGGGCGTCGAAGGCTTGAAGGCCGGCCAGCGCGTCGAGTTCGGAATGGCTGCGGGCCGCCGCGGTCCGCAGGCACTGAGCCTGAAGGTACTCGAGCCGGCGCCGTCGTTGCGCGGCGCGACGGCGACGCGTCGTGAGCCCGTCGAGCGTAAGCACACCCCTGATCAGTTGCACGGCATGGTCGAGGACATGATCACGTTGCTCGAGGCGAAGGTCCAGCCGGATCTGCGCAACGGCAAGTACCCGGACCGCAAGACCGCTCAGCGGATCTCCGAGGTCGTCCGGGCCGTCGCTCGCGAGCTCGACACCTGATCGCTCGATACGAGCTGCCGTACACGGCTTCGAAACAAAATGCCCTGCACACCAATCGGTGTGCAGGGCATTTTCGACGTTCCGGGGATCAGGCGGTCTTGATCGACCAGATCAGCAGTCCCTGTTCGCTTCCCCCACCGACGGCGAGGTGGATTTCGACGCCGACGAGTTGCTTGACGGGATCGCTCGAAGACTCGACCGTCACTGCCAGGGCCTCGCCGGGCTCGAAGACTCGGGGCTCACCGGTCTGGTTGCCGTCGGCATCCTCGTAGACGGCGAGCAGTGCCCACTGCGCATCCGAGACGTCCGTCGACAACGACAGCTGCAGCGGGTAGCCCGCTGGAACGTCGAGTGCGTAGATGTCGCCCACCTGGGCGCACTGGGACAGGTCGATGGTGCAGAAACCGGCAGGGTTCGTTTCGATCGTCTTGCCGTGTGCGTATGCAGTGATGACCGGCAGCTTGTCGGGGTCGTCGTTGATGTTCTTGATGATCACGAAAAGAACGGAGACGTAAGCAACCAGTGCCACCACCATCAGGACACTGATCGCTGCCACGATCTTCTTTGTTCTCGAGCGCATCATCACTGCGGAGTACTTCCTTGTCCTCGGTTGGATTTACCGGTGTAAATCACTTCGGTCACTTCTTGTTCGGCCAGATCGGGTCGCTTCCCGCCGAGGCCGGGCAGGAGGCTGCTTCCTCGGTAGCTCAGGAAGGTCTGCAGAAGCCCGATCGTCAGGAACACCGATACAACAGTGAACCCGATCCAGTATTCGGTCGGAAGCAGAACCCCCAATGCGCCGCCGAGTACCCAGCTCAGCTGCAGAACCGTCTCGGATCTACCGAATCCGGACGCGATCGATTCCTCGGGCAGGTCGTGCTGGAGTGACGCGTCGAGTGAGACCTTGGCGAGCGCGCTGGCGGCCGATGCGATGAGCGTGGCAAGCGCGGCCGTCATGAGGTTGTCCGTCAGAGCTGCGATCACCGCGATGATCCACACCGACGCAGTACACCGGAGCACGATCAAGGCAGGCCGGCCGAGCTTGAGGCGCGCACCCGTGGCATTTCCGGCGAAGTTACCCAGACCGGCTGCTGCGCCGACCAGGCCGAGCATCATGGCCTGCTGGAGCGGCTCGTGATCGGTGCGTGATTTGGCGACGAACGCGATATAGAGCGTCAGGAAGCCGGTGAGCACGCGAATGGTGCCGTTGCCCCAGAGTCCGATGATCACGGCGCGTCCGAGAGGCTGACGGACCTTGGCAGGTTTGGCGTCCGGCTGCGGTGGGGCGCTGCCGGCGTGATGCGCTTCGTCCGGGTGGTAGGTGATGGTCGCGGGAACCTCACCCTCGGTGACCTCGACCCACGACGGGATTCGCATGCTCAGATATGCGCCGAACACGGTGACGGCGACCGCGAACCACAAGGCGCCGGTGGAACCGAAAGCCAGCGCGAGCGCACCTGCGACAGCGCCGGCCCCGATCGTTCCACCGATCAGCCCGAAGACCGTCAGACGCGAATTCACGCGCACCAGGTCTATTTCCGGTGGTAGGACGCGTGGTGTCACTGCGCTCTTGAGCACCGAGAACGATTTACTGAGCACCATCATGCCGAGCGCGGCCGGATAGAGGATCCAACTGTCGAAGTTGAAGACCAGGATCACCGCGAGGAGCGTCCGGATTCCGAACGACGACGCGAGTGCGATGCGGCGTCCGCGCTGCAACCGGTCGAGCATGGGGCCGATGAGCGGTGCGATGACCGCGAACGGTGCGATCGTGATCAGGAGATAGAGCGCGACCTTGGTCTTGTCCTCGCCCGTCGCGGCCGAGAAGAACAGCGTGTTGGCCAGAGCGACGGAGATCGCCGCGTCGGTCGCGTTGTTCGTCATCACCGCGTAGGTGAGAGCGGTCAGACCGGACTTGTCCGCGCCGTCGGCCTTCGCCGCGCGCTGGAAGGTCGCGATGCCCTTGTTCGTCAGTTCGCGGCTGCGCATCGCTGCGACGCGAGTGACGGTGAGCTTGCGAGGCATCGGTGGAGCCTTGGGAGCGTCCGCCCCCGGCGTCTTCGAACCGGCCGCGGATTCGGAGTCTCCCCGCGATTCGGGAATCGGATGCAGCGGTGGCAAAGGCGTGCGACGGGCAGCGGGACGGGCCGAAGGTGGGTAATTGTCCGGGCGGGCCGCGGGTGGGTAATTGTCGTAACCGGGGTGCACCTGTTGCCCCTCCGGCTCGTCGTGGATTCGCCGAGTTTCGGGGTCGTAGGGTTCGCGCGGTCCGGTCACCACTCAATTCTGTCCTAGTGTCGGCGCGGCTACCACGCACACCCCTGCGAGTCCTGTGTCATGTCGGACTCAGTTAACAAAACGGACTTCGAACATCTGCGGCCAATACTTGCCGGTGAGCAGGAATCGATCGGTACCGGGAATCTGCGCGATGCCGTTGAGAACGTCGACGGTGCTGGTCGATCCGTCCGCGACGAGTTCTGCGCGTAGCGGCGAAGCGTCGTACACGTTCGTGACGCTGCCGTCCGACGGGTCGATTCGGACGACGGTGTCCGTGGTCCAGACATTGGCGTAGACGGAGCCGTCTTCGGCGCATTCCAATTCGTTCAGCTTGCCGACGGACTCCGAAGATCTGGTGACGTCGACGGTCGAGATCGGCGCAAAGGTTTCGGGATCGCGAAAGGTCAACGTGGCCGAACCGTCGCTCGAGACAATCCGATCCCCGAGCGAACAGATTCCCCATCCCTCGGTGTCGAGTGGGAACCGCCCCCGTTCGGTCAAGGTGTCCTTGTCACGGGCGATGGCAACGCCGTCTTTCCAGGTGAGTTGCCACAGTGTGTCTCCGGCGACCGTGATGCCCTCACCGAACAACGGCGGGTCGAGATCGGCACGCGCAACTTCCGGTCCCGAAGCGGGGGACTGCTCGTCGGAGATCTCGCTCGAGCGCACCCAGGACTGCCCGACGCGTCCGGTGCTTTCGTACAACCGGTTTCCGTCGATCTCGAGGCCCTGCGTGAACGCGTCGGGATCGTGCGCGGACACTCGAACGATCTCGACGGAGCCGGTTTCGGACGTGAGGTTGTCGGGAGCGCCGGGGGAATCGGAGCACCCCGCCAAGGCCGAGGCGATCACGGCGACCACTGCAAAAGTGCGCACGGAATTGGCGTGTGACCTACTCATCTGCCCAGCATGGCAGCCCAGTGCGTTGCGGACTTGCGGTGGTGCGGCAAACTGGAGGAGTGAGTGTTGCTACTTCTCCAGAGCGTGCAGTGCCGCGCCCAGTACTGGCCGATGCGGTCGAGCTTGCCCGAAAGGCAGTCGTCGACCTGCATGAAGGCGGTGTGGGGGCATACCTCGGCGTGACGTCGGAGGACGAATTTGCCGCCACCCATCGATTTGCAGCAGACATTCCGGGATACCGCGGTTGGCAGTGGGCGGTTGTCGTCGCTGCCGGACCGGAGGACACCCACGCCACGATCAGTGAGTTGGCGCTGTTGCCGGGTCCCGACGCGTTGGTTGCGCCGGAATGGCTGCCATGGGATCAGCGGATTCGTCCCGGCGATCTGTCCGTCGGTGACCTACTCGCCCCGCCGGCCGAGGATCCTCGCCTCGTTCCCGGCTACGTCGCCACCGGTGACCCGGAAGTCGACGAGGTAGCTCTCGAAATCGGGCTCGGCCGCAAACAGGTCATGAGCCGCGAGGGCCGACTCGATGCCGCGCAGCGTTGGTTCGACGGTGACTTCGGCCCGGAGTCGGAGATGGCGAAGGCCGCGCCGTCGACGTGTGGACTGTGTGGATTCTTCCTTCCACTCGCCGGTTCGCTGCACGCAGCGTTCGGTGTGTGCGGAAACGAACTCTCCGCAGACGGCCGTGTGGTCAGCGTGTCCTACGGTTGTGGCGCGCACTCGGACACCAGCCTGCCGCTCGGTGCGGGCTCGCCGCAGTTCGACGCATTCGACGACGGGGCCGTCGAGCTGATTGCGGTGCCCGCTCGCCCGTCGAGCGCTGTTGCAGTTGAGGATTCGGTATCCACCGAGTAGAAGATCCGTTCGGTACGGACGCACTCCGCGAGGCGACGCTGCGCGCGTGGTCGGAATCTCCGACGCGATTGCGTGAAGACGCGGCTGCGGAATCCGACCTCGCAAATGCCGGGTACCGCGACCGTCTGCTCACCGAACTGGCGCAGAACGCTGCCGATGCAGCTGCACGCGAGGGCGTCCAGGGCTCTTTGTGGGTGGATGTGGACGGTCGGACGCTGACGGTGGCGAACACGGGCCGTCCACTGGACGAATCCGGTGTACATGCGCTGACCGCGCTGCGCGCGTCGAACAAGGTCGACGCCGACGAAGGTGTGACGGGACGGTTCGGCGTCGGATTCTCGGCAGTTCTCTCGGTCAGTGACGAGGTGGAACTGCGCTCGTCGACGGGATCGATTCGATTCTCTGCCTCGCACACTCTGCGCGAGATCGAGTCTCGCGAACTCCCGGTGCCGGAAACCGGTGTCCCCGTACTTCGTTTGGTGTGGCCGTCTGGCGAATTGCCGAGCGATGGTGCTGATTCGGAAGTGGTGCTGACGCTTCGGCCGGACGTCGATGCCGCGGCGCTGCTTTCGCAGATGGCACGTGAGGCAGTCGACCTGCTGCTCGAACTCCCGGCTCTCGGATCAATTCGTCTGGGTGAGAAGACTTTTCGGCGATCGGAACGGGTGCTGGATTCCGGCCTCGTCGAGATCGCGATCGGTGATCGCACGTGGTGGCAGTACACCGCGCCGAACGCGCGATGGTTGGTGCCGGTCCGCGACGGGGTCGTCGAGCCGGTCGCAGACGACGTCCTGCGGGCGCCGACGCGATCCGACGAGGAACTGTCGATCCCCGCGATCATCATTGCCGACATTGCAATGCAACCCGATCGGCGACGCCTCATGCCCGCTGCACCGATCGCTCCGCTTGCCGAGGGGTACGCGAAGTTCCTTGCTGCACTACCTCCTCGGCAGCGAACGGCACTCGTTCCGATCCCTGCCTTTGCCCGCAGTGAAACGGATTCGCTTCTGCGCGAAGCGCTTCTGAAGGAGCTGCAGGAAAACGAGTGGCTTCCGGTGGTCGGTGAGCCCGACCGCGCGCCGCAGCGAGCGTCCGTGGTGCCCGGGCTCAGTGATGACCTTGCCGAGTTGCTCACCGACATCATCGGTGGCCTGGTTGTCCCCGAGCTCTCCGGCCCCAAGCACGAGCGAGCGCTCGCGGCGGTGTCGACACACCGCATCGGGCTCGCGCGCATCGCCGAACTGCTCAGCGGTTCGGAACGTGAACCCAAGTGGTGGAATCGCCTCTATTCGGCTCTCGAGCCTCTGGTGATCGACACTCTTGCGGTGGAAGAGCTTGGAACACTGCCGGTTCCGCTCTCCGATGGACGGACGGTGACCGGGCCGCGGACCGTCGTCGTCGGCGTCGAACTGGGCGAAGACGCGCCGTCGGTGGAGTGGACGAGGTTGGTTCATCCCGTCGCGGTTCACCCGTTGCTGTCTCGATTGGGAGCGCAGACCGCGAGTGCCACCGACCTGCTGTCCGATCCGGCGCTGCGCGCATTGATCGAAGATGCTGCGGACCAAGATGATTCGGTAGCGACGGAGTTGGCGCAAGTGGTGCTCGGATTGGCGGCCCACGTGGCGCCAGGGGCGCTGCCGTCGTGGATCGGTGAAGTGCTGCTTCCTGATTCGGAAGGCGAATTGCGGTCCGCCGACCAACTTCTGCTTCCGGGAGCTCCCCTTGCAAGCGTCCTGGTCGAGGATTCTCCCTTCGGCATCGTCGACGCTGATTTTGTTCAGCGGGTGGGGGAGCAGGCGCTACGGGTAGTCGGTGTCGGGTGGGGTTTCACGGTGGTCCGTGAGGAATTGCCGTCCGGCCCCGATCACGATCTCGACGCCGAAGACGCATGGTGGGACACCCTCGACGAGGACCCCGAATACATCGAAGCCGTGCGCGATCTCGATCTCGTGGACGAAGACCGCTGGCCGCAGGCGCTGTCGCTGCTGGTCGAGTCGCCGGCGACGCGGGCGCTGCTCACCGACCGTCGTGGATACACGGCGTGGTGGTTGCGTTCGAATGCCGAACTCGGCGGTGAGGTGCTGGGCTTGCTGCGCGCTCCGGGCGATCGCACCTTCGAGGGATTGCTCGATGCTGCCGAACACCCCGACGCCGGATTCTTCTCCGGATTGCTGGCATCGGATACCGTCGACGATCCGGAACTGGCTCAGCTGCTGCTCGATCGGCTTGCCGACCCACTACGGATGCCGGCCTCCGCCGTCGTCGCGCGGACGCACCGACTACTGGGGGAGGCAGCGCAGCGACGGGTTCTCGACCTGGAGGAACTGCACCTGCCGCCGTTCGTGCGAGGCCTTTCCGGCGATCTGGTCGATCCCGGCGACGCCCTTGTTCTCGACCGACCGTGGCTGGGAGCGGCACTGCCTGCACAACGAGTGGTGCTCGGCAGCTTCGAGACGGCCGACGCACTGGCAGATCTGCTCGACGTCGCGACGGCGTCTGCATCCGTTCACGGACGAGTGAGCAGCACCGGCGTCGTGACGACGTGGGCGAACGAACCGCAGGCAGTTCTCGGCTTCGCAGCCCTCGGCCGTGAGGTTCCCGGCGGCGAGGTAGTGATCCATCACGAACTGTCGGTGGAACTGACGGGGGCGGTCGAGACGACGGTGATCGTGCCGTGGTGGGTGGACTCGGACGGCGTTCATCACGTGATGCGTACGTGGACTCTGCCGCAAGGAATGTGAGGGCAGATGTCTTTTGATCAGTGGGTACTCGACAGGGCAGTGAGTCAGCGGACGGCGTGGCTCGTGGACGTCGTCGACGTCATCACCGACAGCGGCGGAACCCTCGCGTCGTGGCTGATCGCGACGCTGCTCACGATCGTGCTTCTGGTTCGGGGACTACGCACCGAAGCTCTGCTGATCGCCGGATCGATGTTGACCGGTCTGCTCGTGATGAGCGGATTGAAGCGCATCTTCACGCGAACCCGTCCACCCGTGCCGGAGCGGTTGATCGAAATCGATTCGTATTCGTTCCCGTCGGGCCACGCGATGATGAGCGCGATCCTCGCGACTTCGGTTGCCGCCGTGATCCTTCGTCTTGCCTTGCCGAGGCTCGCGAAGATGGCAATGCTCGCGAGCCTCGGCCTGTACACGATCGCCGTCGGATTCTCCCGCGTCTACCTGGCTGCCCATTGGATGACCGATGTACTGGCAGGTTGGGCGTTCGGGATGATGTGGGCCGGGGTGTGGATCTGGGGAACCGCGCAGATCAGAAAGCGCCGGGCGCTGGTTACTTCGTGAGTTCGGCGAGTAGTTGGCTCGTGGCCCACGGCAAGCTCAGTGCCGAGCTTGCGGTCAAGGCCGCACCGACCTGCGGAGCCTGATCGTCGTTGACGTAGACGACGCGATTGTCCTTGACCACCTCGAGTTGCTGGAAGCCAGGGTTGTTTCGGACCGCCTGTGCGGCATCGGGATTGCCGATGACAACGAGACGGTCCACGTCGAGAAGATCCAGTCGTTCGGTGGAGATCGGCGCGTAGAACTCACCGTTCATCAAGGCCTCGACCGCGGGAGCAGGTTTGAATCCGAGACTGCCGAGAACCCGTCCGCGGGCGTCCTCGGAGGAGAAGGCGTAGAACTCCGGGGTCGCGTCGACGCTGATGATCACCGCGGTCTGGTCTGCAAATTCCGGGTGAGCGCTTCTGGCGTCGGCGAACTGCTTGTCGATATCGGCGACCAACTTCTCGCCGTCGGCTTCGCGACCCACTGCCTTCGCTGCGGTCTTCGTCGTGATCTGCCACGGAGTTGCGTAGTCGCCGTAGGCCGGATCCTTCGCGACGGTCGGGGCGATCGCGGAAAGTGTGCTGTACAGGTCTTTGTCGATGCTCGAGTAGAGCGCGAGGATCAGGTCGGGCTCGAGCGCAGCGATCTTTTCGACGCTGATCGTGGTTTCGGGATTGCTGCCGACGACGGTCGGTTCGGTTCCGCCCCAAGGGCCGGTGACCCATGGCCACGTGCGGTTGACGTCCGGTTCGCCCGGGTACTGGTTGACCATTCCGACGGGCTTGATGCCCAGAGCCAACAGAGCCTGCTCGTCGTTGTAACCGACGGTGACGATCCGTTGTGGTTCGGAATCGATCGTGGTGCTGCCGAAAGCGTGATCGATCGTGACGGGGAAGGCGCCACCACCGGAACTCGACGAACTACTTGCTGCGTCGTCGTTCGAACTGCAGGAGACGAGTGCTGTGCCGACCAGGGCGACCACAGCAACGGATGTCAGTCTCGTCCAACGTCCTCGGCTTTTCCAACGATTTCGGTGCGAGATCTTCACGGCTACGTGGTTCCTTTCAGCATTGACAAGCTAAGACCGACACGGGAGTGCAGGGTAGGCTTACCATACTGAAAGGGTGAATCGACCTGCTCAGTCGACCAGACCGGCGCCCTGTTGTGCGCCCTTGTCACCGCGCACAGCTGCGCGTCGTTGAATGGAGAACAGAGCGAAGCCGAGGAAGCCGACTCCGATACCCGCGTAACAGATCGGGAGTGCATCCGACCAACGATCGCCGCTCACCGCGACCACGATCGTGGCGATCACCCACAACGCGGTGCCGATGATCAGTGCCGGCGCGGGTGCGGACAATTTGCCGATCAGGCCTGTTGTGTTGCGAGTCTCCGTCACAAAATTAACGCTACCCGTACCCCGGTGGCCTACTCTCCCTAGTGCGACCGGCTTCATGTGCGCCGGCACACGGCGACCTACAGCGATGGGGAAAGAACAAACATGGCGGCACCCGGCAAGATCCTCGACACCTATTTCAAGATCAGCGAACGAGGGTCGACGATCTCGACCGAGATTCGCGGCGGTGTCGTCACCTTCGTGGCGATGGCCTACATCGTGGTCCTCAACCCCCTGATCCTCGGCAGTTTCTCGGCTGACGACGCTGCAGCGAAGACCGACGTTCTCGGCAACATCCTTCCGGTCAACCAGGTGGCTGCGGTCACCGCTCTGGTTGCCGGCCTGATGAGCATCGTCTTCGGTGTCGTTGCCAACTATCCGTTTGCCATCGCCGCGGGTCTCGGCATCAACAGCCTGCTCGCCGTCACAATCGCACCTCAGGTCACCTGGCCCGAGGCGATGGGCCTGGTGGTCATCGACGGTGTGATCATCGTTCTGTTGGCACTCACCGGTTTCCGAACTGCGGTGTTCAATGCGATTCCCTCGGCATTGAAGTCCGCGATCGCGGCCGGTATCGGCATGTTCATCGCCTTCATCGGACTGGTCGACGCCGGATTCGTCCGCCGTATCCCCGATGCCGCCGGTACGACGGTTCCCGTCGGACTCGGAATCAACGGCTCGATCGCTTCGTGGCCGACCGTGGTGTTCATCTTCGGTGTGCTGCTCATGGGTGTTCTGGTAGTGCGCAAGGTTCGTGGTGGACTGCTGATCGGCATAGTCGTCACGACGATCCTCGCTGCGATCATCGAGGCAGTTGCCGACGTCGGACCCTCGCTCGGAACCAACCCCAAGGGCTGGAACCTCAGCATCCCCGCGATCCCGGAGATGCTCGGGGGTATGCCTGATCTGAGCCTGGTCGGCGACGTCAGCATCTTCGGCGCATTCACCCGCATCGGTGTTCTGGCCGCCAGCCTGCTTGTCTTCACCCTCGTGCTCGCGAATTTCTTCGACGCCATGGGCACGATGACGGGTCTCGGTAAGGAAGCCGGCCTGACCGACAAGGACGGAAACCTCCCCAACGTCGGTCGCGCGCTTGTCGTCGAAGGCGCGGGCGCGATCGTGGGCGGTGGCGCTTCGGCGTCGTCGAACACCGTGTTCGTGGAATCCGCGTCGGGTATCGCCGAAGGCGCCCGCACGGGCCTGGCAAACGTCGTGACCGGACTGCTCTTCCTCGTCGCGATGTTCCTGACGCCGCTCTACTCCGTCGTGCCGATCGAGGCAGCTGCGCCTGCCCTCGTCGTCGTCGGTGCGCTGATGATCGGGCAGGTCCGAGACATCGATTTCACCAAGTTCTCGGTTGCTCTCCCGGCGTTCCTGACCATGATCGTCATGCCGTTCACCTACTCGATCGCCAACGGCATCGGCGTCGGCTTCATTTCATGGGTGGTCCTGCACGCTGCCAGCGGTGGTATCAAGAAGATCCACCCATTGCTCTGGATCGTGGCGGCACTTTTTGTGGCCTACTTCACTGTCGGACCCATTACCGACGCCCTTACGTGAAATCAGGGTTGACCGGTATTCGATTACGTGAGCTACCGGCCAGCTCTTGACGTATTGTCTGACGCGTGACCACCGAAACTCGTGCGCTGGCCAGCGATCTTTCCCTGGCTGTAGTGCGTCTCACCAGGCATCTGCGCGGCCGCAGAGTCGACGCTCAGGTATCGCTGACGCAACTGTCCGCCTTGGCGAGCCTGGATCAGTACGGCCCGATGACTCCTGGCGTACTCGCAGCACGTGAGAAAGTGCAGCCGCCGTCGATGACGCGCGTTGTTGCTTCTCTCGCCGAGCTCGGTCTGGTCGAGCGCTCGCCGCATCCCACGGATGGTCGTCAGATCATCGTGAATCTGTCCGACGCCGGGCAGGCGTTGCTCGCGGACGAAACCCATGCGCGTGAGGCGTGGATGAACGAGCAGCTGGCCGGGCTGGGTGGCGAAGAACTCGCGACGCTGCGGGGTGCCGTCGAGATCATCACCGAGATGGTCAACAAGACGGAGTAGCTCCGTGAGTTAGAGGTCGCGTAGCTCCGCTACCTAGAGGTCGTTGCCCAAACGAATTACTCGAGGGGCAAGATAGTGGGGTGCCCCGAGACCCCGATTCCGGCATGTTTGCCGCGCTCCACAACCGCAACTACCGCCTTTGGGCTTCCGGACAGATCGTTTCTCTGGTCGGCACGTGGATGCAACGCATCGCCCAGGACTGGCTGGTACTGACGCTCTCGGACGGCAACGCGCTGGCGGTGGGCATCGTCATGGCCTTGCAGTTCGGCCCGACGCTGTTCTTGTCGGTGTGGGGTGGGGTGCTGGCCGATCGGTACGACAAGCGTCGGATCCTGATCTTCACGCAGTGGGCGAGTGCGGTATGCGCACTCGTGTTGGGCCTGCTGGACGTCGGTGGGCTCGTCGCGTTGTGGCATGTCTTCCTGATTGCCTTTGCCCTCGGCTGTGTCTCGGCGCTCGACGCACCCGTGCGTCAATCGTTCACCATCGAAATGGTGGGCAAGGAGCACCTGTCCAACGCCATCGCGCTCAACTCCATGACGTTCAACACGGCCCGCATCGTCGGTCCGGCCATCTCGGGTGTGCTGATCAACCTGATCGGAACAGGGTGGGTGTTCCTGCTCAACGTCGCGACATTCGGTGGGGTGCTCATCGCGCTCTACCTGATGAACAAGAAGGAGTTGATCCCGTCGGAACCGGCCCCGCGCACCAAGGGGCAGGTGCGCGACGGGTTCCGATATGTATGGGGCCGCAAGGACCTTCGCGTGATAATGGTGTCGGTCTTCATGGTCTCGACCTTCGGCCTGAACTTCGCGATCAGCCTGGCGGTGATGGCGCGCAACACGTTCGGCCTCGAGGCCGACGGTTACGGATTGCTGTCCACGACGCTCGCCGTGGGCACCCTTGCCGGCGCTGCGTACGCCGCAAGACGGAAGGAAGCGCCGCGGTTGCGGACGTTCCTCGGTGCCGCCGTGGCTTTCGGTGTGTTCGAGGTCGCGGTGGGATTGATGCCCACCTACGCGTTGGTGGCGCTGATGTTGATCCCCACGGGCGCACTGACGTTGACGTTCACGACGTCCGCGATGAACATCCTGCAGATGTCGGTGCCTTCCGAGATGCGCGGGCGGGTGATGGGTATCTACATGCTCAGTTTCCTCGGTGGCACACCGCTGGGAAGCCCGTTGCTGGGTTGGCTCGCCGACTCCGTGGACCCACGTGCGCCCTTGATCGTGGGCGGAGTGATCTCGCTCGTCTCGGGCACTGTGGCCGGGGTGTACCTGCTACGCAGCGAAGGGCTGAAACTTCGTCTTGCGCGACCGGAAGACGGTGGCAGGCTGCCGGTTTTCGTCCTGCGTCCGGTGATCGTATGCGACGCGACCGAACAGGCAGTCGAGGCTAGCCGCGCGCCGTGACCTTCTCACGCTTGGGAAACACCGTGTAGCTCAGGGCGATTGCTCCCCAGATTGCGAGTACCACTGTCAGCTTGCTGATCCATCCGTCGAGGGCTCCAGTGCGGGTGGGGTCGTCGACGAGGAAGATGGCCGCGCCGAGAAGTCCGCACGCGACGGCCCAGGCGATCGCGGCTTTGCCGAACTCGCGCCATTCGCGCAGTGCTCGCGCACTCCCGTACTTGGGTGGTGCGACGGGAGCCGGGCCGCCGGCGAATCGGTAGGCGAACCTGGCGTCGGCCCAGGAGATGAGGCTGTGTCCGAACGCGACGGAGAATCCGATGTAGGCCGCGGCAAGCCCATGGGTGAAGTTCGCCTCGCCACCGCCACGAAGATCGAGGGCTGTGGCGACGAGCAGTACGACATCCACCAGGGGCGCGCAGATGAGCAGTGCGGCGCCCAGCGTTTTGCGGCGCAGTAGATAGCGGGCCGCGAGACCTGCGGCGATGAACACCCAGAACATGATTTCGCACGCGATGATCAAGTGGACGATCATGACATCAGCTCATTTCTAGTACGACTGTGTTAGTGATCGAAAACTAGCACAGCTGTGTTAGTTTTGTGAAGTGGTGAAACGTAGCAGTCCGGATGAGCGGCGTGAAGAGATCGCCGAGGCCGTGTGGCGTGTGATCCGTCGAGACGGTGTCGCGAGCGCCAGCGTCCGGGCGGTCGCGGACGAGGCGAAGATGTCGACGGGGTCGCTACGGCACTTCTTCGCGACGCAGTCCGAACTCTTGCTGTTCGCGATGACGCTCGTGACCGTCCGGGTGGAGGAAAGGATTGCCGGCATCGACTTCGATCCCGACATCCGCCGCGCGATCCGTCAGTTCACCGATCAGTTCGTTCCCCTCGACCAAGATCGGCGTGAAGAAATGCAGGTTTGGGAGGCCTTTGCTGCTGCCGCCCAGACCGATTCGGCGTTGACGGCCGTGCGTGACGAGACAGACCGGACCTTGTTCGAGCACTTTCGTTCGTTCGTGGAAGCGGCGCATCGAGCGGGTTTTCTACGGCCGGGTGCCTCGGTCGACATCGAGGCGATGAGATTGCATGCGCTCGCCGACGGGCTCGCGTCGCACGGCGTCGACAATCCCGAGCGAACCAATCCAGAGGTGATCAGCCAGGTGCTCGACGCGCATTTTGTCACGCTGTTGCGCTAGGTCGGGAGTAGTGGTGGGGGCTTGCGGTGCGTACGGCACGATAGACCCGTGGTTCACGTCATCGACATCTCAGATCCCGCCGACCCCCGGCTGGATGACTTTCGCGATCTCAACTCTTCGGATCGGCGCCCCGACCTGCCGGAGGGCAAGGGACTGGTCATCGCCGAGGGAGTGTTCGTCACTCAGCGACTGCTGACTTCGCGGTTCGAGCCGATCAGTCTCCTCGGCGTCGAACGACGGCTCCTGGAGCTCGCTGACGATCTCGACGGTGTGGACGTGCCGTTCTACCGTACGAGCGCCGAAGTGATGGCCGAGGTCGTCGGATTTCACCTCAACCGCGGCGTCCTCGCTGCAGCAGCGCGCCCGGCACCGCTCGCGGTCTCGGACGTGTTGAAGGACGCGAAGACCGTCGTGGTTCTCGAAGGCGTCAACGATCACGAGAATCTCGGCTCGATGTTCCGCAACGCGGCGGGGCTCGGTGTCGATGCAGTTCTGTTCGGGAAGGGTTGTGCCGACCCGCTGTACCGGCGGTCGGTCCGTGTGTCGATGGGGCACGTGCTGCGAGTGCCCTTCGCGCATGTGGCAAAGTGGCCACACGACTTGGATGAGCTGCGTGGCAACGGTTTTCAGCTCATTTCCTTGACTCCGAATCCGGAAGCGATCACTTTGGCCGAAGCGATGACCGGGGAGAAGGTAGCGCTACTGCTGGGCGCCGAGGGGCCAGGTTTGACCGAACATGCGATGCGGGCCACCGACATTCGTGCCAAGATACCCATGGCGCCCGGCACCGACTCGCTCAACGTCGCGACCGCAGCGGCGATGGCCTTCTACGAACGTGTCAGGACCGGCCGGTGACTCTGGACCGCACGCCCTGGTTCACCGGAATCGCGGTGTCGGTGTTCGCAGCCATGCTCTCGACCAGTGCCGTCGCGGCGTTCTGTGTCGCGCTGGGCAACGTGAACGTGCTCCTGGCGGTTGTCGTCAATGTCATTGCGGTAGGCGGACTTGCGCCGACCGTCTGGCGCTGGCGAGCCGTCCCCGTCTGGCGATGGGTGGTCTACGGCGCGGTAGCCGGCGTACCGCTCGGGTGGATCGGAGCGATAGCCGCGTGAACCTGTGAGGCTGCTCGGCGCTACTTGAAGCCGAAGTACCGAGCGAGGCGGCCGCGCGGCTTGGCCACCGGTGCGTCGTGGATCGGCGGCATGTTTTCGGGCATGGGTACCTCTGTCGGCGCCTGCTCGGGCATCGGCGCGGGGGCTGGGGGTGCAGGTTTGGGTGCCTCGCCGGGTCGGTGAATCTTGAAGCCCCACAGGAGAATCTGCGTTGTGTCGAGTTCGTGTTCTCGCGGCGCGCCGGTGTATCGAAATCCCAGCCACTCGAGGTTGGCGGACTCCGCGAACTGTTGCGGGTGGAACGGAAGTGACTGCGGATCAGGCAGGATCCCGGGCGGGTAACGCAGGGGATGGTTGCCGGCCCAGAATTCCAGTTCCCAGGTCTGGGGGATCCCCAGATTTTCGACGATGTCGATCGGGATGGCACTGAACGAGCGTCGTAGCTCGCCGTCCTCCCACAGTGCAAACGAACCCTGCGCGGTTTCGGGGACGGAGCTGATCAACAGCGTCGAGCCACCCTCTGCCGAAAGGTGCCAGGAATCAGGCAGTTTCGAGGGGACGAAGGTGCTGAGTTCGGAGCTGCAGACGACACTCACTCGGCCGTACGCACCGACGAAGACGTAGCCGGGGCTCACCGTCGCGGCCATCGACAGCGGCTGAGGCCCGAGCGACTCGAACTCCTTGTCCGGGTACAGCGACATGGCGATTTTCAGGGCCTCGGTCTGATCCGGCTGTGGGTACCTGCTCAATTCGGTGCGAGCGTCTGCGCCGCCCAGAAACCAGATCGTCGATACCCGTGCAGCCACCGGCAGCCCTCTCTCCTCAGCCTCGCTCGAAAGAAGAATACTTTCCTTCGGGTCAGCGACCGCTGCTGCGGACCCCGAGGAGTACGTCGTCCCACGAGGGAAGAGCAGGCCGTCCGCGCTTGTCCTTGGTCTGCGTCTGCTGCGGAGCGGTTTTCGGGGTCACATCCGGTGCGGGTTCGGGAACCTCTTCGGTGACGACGGTTTCCGGCTCGACAGCAATCGGTTCGGGCGCCACGATCCGTTCCGCCACCACCGTCCGCTCGGGGAATACTGTGCGCTCGGAAACTGCTGTCCGCTCGGAAACTGCTGCGGGCTCGGGCTCGATCTCCGCCACCGGTTCGACGTCGAATCGGGACAGTTCGAGCTGTTCCGGTTCGTTCGAGACCACCGGTACCAGGCCGCGGAGCGGGCGACCGAAGTCGGGATCGATCAAGTCGAATGCCGCGTCGTCGAGTGCGACGATCGTTCCGCCGTGCGCGTCGGGCTGGTAGCGCCAGTGCGCGGCGTTGGTGGTGCGGCCGGCCTGCCACTGCAACTGCGCGACCCACTGATTGTCCTCGTCGCGCCAGGCATCCCAGGTGGCCTCGTCGATACTGTGGCCGCGGGCGCGGAATGCGTGGGTCACGATTTCGGAGAGGGTGGGAACTGTCGGACCGTTGTCGCGCACCGGGTGTCCGCCCTGCGCCATTTCCGCGGCGCGGGAGCGCTCGAGCAGAACGGGGTACGCAAAGCGCTCGACCTTGCTGATGGGGATCTTCGCTTCTTCGGCGACCTGCTCTACGGAAGCACCGGAACGAATGCGCGCCTGAATTTCGCGGGGACGGAGTTGGCTTTCCATTTCGATCTCAATCTGGCCGAGTCGAGCCACGTCTCCGCGGGAAGCTGCACGAAGTTTGTCATCGGCGGGAAGCCGGAATTTCTGGCCGGTTTCAGCATCTGCGCACACCACATGCGATCCATCGGGTTCAAGTCCGATCACTCGAAGCTCTCGCACATTGACCTCCTTATCGCGCCGGCTCGCGACTTTGCGCCGCGCTCAACTGTAATTCATTCGTGACCATGGACTCGGCAGGACACGCAGGGCGAGATGACCTCGGATCCGCCCACCGGTGTGGTAGCTCACAAGGCCTGGCGCAAACGACGCTCGGCCCCCGACGTCATGCCGGGGGCCGAGCGGTGAAGCAAATGTGAAAATCAGCCGAGCTGAGAAACGACCCAGTCGATGCTCTTGGTGAGAGCGGTGACGTCATCGGGGTCGATGGCCGGGAACATGCCGACGCGCAGCTGGTTGCGGCCGAGCTTGCGGTACGGCTCGGTATCGACGATTCCGTTGGCGCGCAGGATCTTTGCCACCTCGGCAGCGTCGACGTCGTCGTTGAAGTCGATGGTGCCGACAACCTGCGAGCGGTGTGCCGGATCAGCGACGAACGGCGTTGCGAACTCACTGGCCTCGGCCCAGTTGTACAGGCGCGAGGACGAATCCGCGGTGCGAGCGGTAGTCCAGTCGAGGCCGCCGTTGCTGTTCATCCACTCGATCTGGTTGGCGAAGAGCAAGAGGGTGGCCAGGGCCGGGGTGTTGTACGTCTGATCCTTGGAGCTGTTGTCCACGGCGATGGGCAGCGAGAGGAAGTCAGGCGTCCAGCGTCCCGAATCCTTGATCTCCGCGACGCGCTCGAGGGCGGCCGGGCTCATCAGCGCGATCCACAGTCCGCCGTCTGCAGCGAAGCACTTCTGCGGAGCGAAGTAGTAGACGTCGGAATCGGCGACATTGACCGGAAGTCCGCCGGCGCCCGAGGTGGCGTCGATGGCGATCAGTGCGTTCTCCGAACCCGCGGGACGCGAGACGGGGATCGACACACCGGTGGAGGTCTCGTTGTGCGCCCAGCCGATGAGATCGACGGACGGGTCGGAGACCGGCACCGGTGCGCTGCCCGGATCGGCGGAAACGACGATCGGGTCACCGATGAACGGGTTGGCCTTGGCGACCGAAGCGAACTTGGAGCTGAATTCGCCGTTGGTCAGGTGCAGCGACTTCTCGCGGATGAGGCCGAATGCGGCCGCATCCCAGAACGCAGTGGTTCCGCCGTTGCCGAGGACGACCTCGTAGCCCTCGGGCAGTGAGAACAGATCGGCGAGGCCGGAACGAATGCTGGCCACAACGTTCTTGACCGGCTTCTGACGATGGCTGGTGCCGAACACCGAAGCGCCCACCTCGACCAGGGACTGCAGCTGCTCGGGGCGAACCTTGGAAGGACCGCAGCCGAAGCGTCCGTCGGCGGGCTTGAGGTCGGCGGGGATGATCGGTGTGGAGGTCATCGCTTCTTTCTGTTCCTTCACTTGTGTTCTGTACTACCGTGATTGGCGAATTCGAGCGGGGTACTACGCGTGGCTGATCTGGTCCCAGCCCTCGACCGACTCCGGAGTACGGGGCGCCGGGCCGGTGTAGATGGCGGCCGGGCGTACCAGCTTACCGAGACGCTTCTGCTCGAGGATGTGTGCACACCAGCCGGCGGTGCGGCCACAGGTGAACATGGCGGGCATCATGTGCGCGGGAACCTCGGCGAAGTCGAGGATGACGGCGGCCCAGAACTCGACGTTGGTCTCGATCGCGCGATCGGGACGACGCTCACGCAGTTCTGCCAGTGCAGCCTGCTCGAGAGCTGCGGCAGCCTCGTAGCGGGGAGCGTTGAGGCGCTTCGCCGTGGCGCGGAGCACGCGTGCACGGGGATCTTCGGCGCGGTAGACGCGGTGTCCGAAGCCCATGAGCTTTTCCTTGCGGTCGAGGATTCCCTTGACCAGTGCGCGGGCGTCGCCGGTCTTCTCGGTCTCTTCGATCATCGGAAGAACTCGGGCCGGTGCGCCGCCGTGCAGTGGGCCGGACATCGCGCCGATGGCGCCGGAAAGCGAAGCCGCGACGTCGGCGCCCGTGGAGGCGATGACGCGGGCCGTGAAGGTGGAGGCGTTCATGCCGTGCTCGGCTGCCGAGACCCAGTACGCGTCGATTGCCTCGACGTGTGCCGGATCGGGCTCACCCTTCCAGCGAACCATGAAGCGTTCGGTGACGGTCTTGGCCTCGTCGATGCGGCTCTGCGGGACTGCCGGCTGGTAGATGCCGCGAGCGGACTGCGCGACGTACGACAGCGCCATGACGGATGCGCGGGCGAGCTGGTCGCGGGCGGTCTCGTCATCGATGTCGAGGAGCGGCTGGTAGCCCCAGATGGGAGCCAGCATCGCCAGTCCGGCCTGAACGTCGACACGGACGTCGCCGGTGTGAATGGGGAGGGGGAACGGCTCGGCCGGCGGGAGGCCGGGGCCGAAGCGGCCGTCGACGAGAAGGGCCCATACGTTGCCGAAGGTGACCCTCTGGCCGACCAGGTCTTCGATGTCGACTCCGCGGTAGCGCAGTGCGCCGCCGTCCTTGTCGGGTTCTGCGATATCGCTGGTGAAGGCGACGACGCCTTCGAGTCCGCTCACAAAATCGTCCGGTATTGCTGCGCTCGCTGCCATTCTCGTGGACTCTCCTCGTTCGAGTGCGCCAGGTCTACAGTCGCACTGCCTCAGCTTCAGTGACTGCGCCTCGGTGCTCGCAGGGATGAGCACGCACCGTGTTTTGTACTGCGCAATCGTCTCGTCCCGATTCGGCGCTGTCGCTGGTGCGGCTCGCGGTCCGGGTCGGGTCTAGCCACGGCAAACTTTAGCGCGTGCCGCGTAGCCGTTGGCCAGTGAGTACCCGGGAGTAGCGTTCTCGGCTGTGTCGAATGAACGTCAGGACCCGCAGGCGGTGGACAACGAACTCGCGGCCATGCGTGTGGGCTATCCGCAAGCAGGCAGCGAATCGGAGTCCGTCGAGGACCGCATGAGTGCGGAATTGGATACTTCGGTTGTCGAAACCGGTTGGCTGCCCCTCATGCGCCAATGGCTCGTGGACGCCGTCGAAGCTGACGCGCCGGAGCCCAACGCCATGACTCTGTCGACGGTGGACGACGGTGGCCGTCCGGCGTCGCGCACCGTGCTCTGCAAAGGGCTCAGCGAGGACGGCGTCCTCTTCTTCACCAACTACGGATCCGACAAGGCTCGTCACCTCGACGCCCACCCGTACGCGTCGGCGAACTTCACGTGGCTGACCCTTGCCAGGCAGGTGATCGTCCGCGGCACCACCGAGCGGGTGAGTGCTCAACTGACGCAGGAGTATTGGCGAACCAGGCCTCGCGGTTCACAGCTCGGCGCGTGGGCGTCGTCGCAGTCTCGTCCGATCGACTCGCGTGCCGATCTCGACGAGCAACTGCGTGAGGTCGCTGCTCGATTCGGCGTGGACGGTGAGATTCCGGTGCCACCGAACTGGGGCGGGATTCTGATTCGGCCCGAGTCTGTCGAGTTCTGGCAAGGACGCGCGAACCGCATGCACAATCGAGTTCGCACGAGCCTGGTCGACGGACAGTGGTCCGCCGTCCGTCTCCAGCCGTGAGCCGGCTACTCGCGGACACGACTCCGCTCGAGAATCGCGACTATCGACGGCTGTGGACGGCCGGCATCGTCACCGTCATCGGCGCTCAGCTCAGCGTGGTCGCCGTACCGCAACAGGTGTACGAGATCACCCGAAGCTCGGCCTACGTCGGTCTGACGGGAATCTTCGGTCTGGTCCCGCTGGTCGTTTTCGGTCTGTGGGGCGGCGCACTGGCCGACGTCATGGATCGACGACGGCTGTTGATGATCACCTCGATCGGACTCGGCGTCACGTCGGTACTGTTCTGGATCCAGGCTGCCCTGAACGTGAACAACGTGTGGTTGGTGCTCGGATTGTTCTCGGTTCAACAGGCGTTCTTCGCGGTGAACCAGCCGACGCGAGCGGCGATCATCCCTCGGTTGATTCCGGGCAGGCAGTTACCTGCCGCGAACTCGCTGAACATGACTGTCGTGCAGTTCGGTGCGATAGCCGGCCCGCTACTGGCGGGTGTCCTCATACCGTCGGCCGGTCTGCAACTGCTGTACCTGCTCGACTCGATCTTTCTTCTCGCCACACTGTGGGCGGTATGGAAGCTCCCGGCGATTCCGCCGACCGGAACGTCTCGGCGAGCCGGATTGAGCGAGGTCCTCGGCGGTTTCACGTATCTCGCGACGCAGAAGGTTCTGCTCGCGTCGTTCGTGGTGGACATCATCGCGATGGTGTTCGGGATGTCGCGAGCACTGTTCCCGGAGATCGCTCACGAATCCTTCGGTGACCCCGCCAGCGGCGGTTTTGCGCTGGGACTGCTGTTCGCGGCGATGTCGGTGGGAGCCGTTCTGGGCGGAGTCTTCTCGGGTTGGTTGCCACGGGTTCAGTACCAGGGGCGAGCCGTTCTGGTCTGCATCGCGCTGTGGGGGCTGTCCATGGTCGGCTTCGGCGTTGCCGTGTACTTCGCGAGTCCCGGTTCCAGTGTGATTCTGCTCTGGGTGGCGGTCGCATTCCTGGCATTCGGCGGAGCCGTCGACATGGTCTCGGCGGCTTTCCGCAGCACGATGCTCCAGCAAGTGGCAACCGACGACATGCGCGGACGACTGCAGGGCGTGTTCATCGTGGTCGTGGCAGGTGGTCCGCGTATCGGTGACGTGCTGCACGGCGGTGCAGCCTTCCTGTTCGGGACCGGTGTCGCGGCAGCGGGCGGCGGCTTCCTGGTGATTGTCGGTGTTGTCCTTTCTGCCCTCGCATTTCCGGCATTCGTTCGCTACAAGGTGGGACGCGCCGTCTGACGTCCTGGTTAACCGGTCGCTCGTGGTGGAAACTGGTATGTATGACTGCGCCGCACAGCACGGGTAGGGGAGGGTTCGAGATCCGTGGTGGAGGCTATCGAGCCGAGATCGCCGCGGCCGGTGCCGGGTTGCGGCTACTCGATCACGAAGGACCGAACGGTCAGCGCGCGCAGACCGAGACCTGGGCACTCGGATCGAAGCCACCGCTGTCGGCCGGATTGGTTCTCGCGCCGTGGCCCAACCGAATTCGCGACGGGCACTTCATGTTCGACGGGATCGAGCATCAACTCGAGATCACCGAACCTGCGCTGGGGAACGCGAGCCACGGGTTCGTCCGGCGTCGCAATTGGAGCCTCGTGGACCACACGTACGAGCGCGTCGAACTGTCGGTCGACGTGGGACTTCACAAGGGTTGGCCCTATCCGTTGCAGCTGACGGTCGCCTACGAGGTCGGTGCCGACGGACTGACCGTCACGCACACGGCTACGAACAAGGGTGCGACCTCGTCGCCGTTCGGGCTCGGAATGCACACCTTCATTCGCGCCGGCGACTTTCCGCTCGACGAATGTGCTCTGCATCTGGCAGCAGGCACGCGGTTGCCGATCGATCCGGCGAGGATGCTGCCGAACGCGTATTCGCAGGCAGTCGCCGGTACGGACTACGACTTCCGGACACCGAGACTGCTTGCCGGGGTGCAGTTGGACACTCCGTACAGCGCATTGGACGTCGTCGACGGCAGTGGTCGCACGCAACACGAGCTGCTGGCTCCGGATGGAACGGGCACTGCCCTGTGGACCAACCGCGAGTTCCCGTGGATTCAGGCCTTCATCGCAGATCCCGCCAACGACAAGGGGTATCCCGACCGTGGGCGCGCATTGGCTTTGGAGCCGATGACCTGCCCGCCTGACGCCTTCAACTCGGGCATCGATCTCCTGGTGCTTCATCCTGGTCAGACGTGGACGGGTAGCTGGGGCATCAAGGCGCTGTGATCCGGCTCTCATACCGTGGGATCGTGTAACACCAAGTAGGCATCAGCCGATAACGATCGGTTTTCAGTACCCCGTGTCAGTGGTCCGGAAGGTCCGACGTTGCTCCCATTTGCGAATTGCAGCCGAGATTTGCAGATCAGTGTGGGTAAATGCGCGATTCCGTAGACTGGAGTACCGGTCACGCGAGTGGGAAAGCCCAGACTGGAACATGTTTCAGTTTCGGTGGGTATGTCGGGTTCGTGAGTACCCGAAAAATAGCCGTGGAGCGACCCTCCTTCGGCACGATCTCTCCCGTGCGACTAGTTTCTAGTTGATCGCATGTAGTTACTCGTTGGTTCGAGCTTGAGAGGGATCCTTCGTGCCCGCTGACAATGACACAAAGCCCACGCTTACTTACCCCGGTGGTGAGTACACGATGTCCATTGCCAGGGCAACAGAGGGCAATGACGGCATCGAGCTGGGAAAGCTGCTGGCCACAACGGGGTACACCACCCTTGACCCCGGTTTTGTGAACACTGCATCCACCAGTTCTGCAATCACCTACATCGACGGTGAGAAGGGAATCCTGCGTTACCGCGGATATCCCATCGAGCAGTTGGCAGGTAAGTCGACGTTCATCGAGGTCAGCTACCTGCTGATCTACGGCGAACTGCCGACCGACGCCCAGCTCGAGTCCTTCACGGACCGCATCCGTCGACACACCCTGCTTCACGAGGACCTCAAGCGGTTCTTCGACGGATTCCCGCGCAACGCTCACCCGATGCCGGTTCTCTCGTCCGCAGTGAACGCATTGTCGGCGTACTACCAGGATTCGCTCGATCCCGAGGATCCGGAGCAGGTGGAACTGTCCACCATCCGTCTTCTCGCGAAGCTGCCGACCATCGCTGCGTACGCGTACAAGAAGTCCGTCGGACAGCCGTTCCTGTACCCGGACAACTCGTTGAACCTGGTCGAGAACTTCATGCGTATGACGTTCGGCTTCCCCGCCGAGCCGTACCAGGGTGATCCCGAGGTCGCCAAGGCACTCGACATGCTGCTGATCCTGCACGCAGACCACGAGCAGAACTGCTCCACGTCGACCGTGCGTATGGTCGGCTCGTCGGACGCCAACCTGTTCACCTCCGTCTCGGCCGGCATCAACGCACTGTGGGGCCCGCTGCACGGCGGCGCCAACCAGGCAGTGCTCGAGATGCTCGACGAGATCAAGGCCAGCGGCAGCACCGCAGCCGAGTTCGTCCGCAAGGTCAAGAACAAGGAAGACGGCGTGAAGCTCATGGGCTTCGGGCACCGCGTCTACCGCAACTACGATCCGCGCGCTGCGCTGGTCCGCGAAACCGCGCACACCATCCTCGCCAAGCTCGGCGGCGACGACGAACTGCTCAACATCGCAATGCAACTCGAAGAGGCCGCCCTCACGGACGACTACTTCATCGAGCGCAAGCTCTACCCGAACGTCGACTTCTACACCGGCCTCATCTACCGCGCGATGGGCTTCCCGCCGCGCATGTTCACGGTGCTGTTCGCCATGGGCCGTCTGCCCGGCTGGATTGCGCACTGGCGTGAAATGCACGAGGATCCGGCTACGAAGATCGGCCGCCCGCGCCAGATCTACACCGGCTACACCGAGCGTGACTATCGGGACATCACCACCCGCTAGCCCCTGCCCCCCAATTTTCGCCTCAACGAGGAGGACCCATGAGTAGCAAGCCCGTAATCGAGTTCCAGGAAGGCCCCGCGCCGACCGATCTGGTCATCAAGGATCTGGTTGTCGGAGAAGGCGCCGAAGCCGTTCCCGGTGGCACCGTCGACGTTCACTACGTCGGTGTCGAGTTCGAGTCCGGCGAAGAGTTCGACTCTTCCTGGAGCCGTGGCGAGTCCATTCAGTTCCCGCTTCGTGGCCTGATCAAGGGCTGGCAGGACGGCATCCCGGGCATGAAGGTCGGCGGACGCCGTCAGCTCACCATTCCGCCGGAGCTGGCATACGGCCCCGCCGGTGCAGGGCACCAGCTTTCCGGCAAGACCTTGGTCTTCGTGATCGATCTGCTGGACGCCAAGTAATCCACTGTGCGCCTTTATTAACCCCCCGCGGTTAATAAAGGCGCACAGCACAAGCAGCCCCGCACCGTCAGGTGTGGGGCTTTCTTGTGTGGTCAGCTCGCGGTCTTTCGTCGGTAGAGCCAGTTCGACCACACGAATCCCACGGCGGCGATGCCCAGGCACCACGCGAGGGCGATGGCCGCGCTGTTTCCGATCGGCGTGCCCATCAGGAGTCCGCGCACAGTCTCGATGATCGGAGTCACCGGTTGGTGCCGGGCAAACCCCTGCAGCCAGGACGGCATGGTCTCAGCCGGTACGAAAGCAGTGCTGACGTAGGGCAGGAACATGATGGCGAAGGTGAATCCGCTCGCAGCCTCCGGGTTCTTGGCCAAGAGTCCCAAAGCTGTCGAGAGGTACGACATGGCAAAGACGAAGGCGACGATCGCAGCGGCGACGCCGAGCCAGCGCAACGGATCGCTGGTCGGGCGAAATCCCATGATCAGCGCAACGACGACCACGATCGCCGTAGTCAGGACGTTGCGGACGACGCTGGCCAGTACATGACCGGTCAGGACCGACGACGGAGAGATCGCCAAGGTCCGGAAACGGTCGATGATCCCGTCCTTCATGTCGCTCGAGACGCTGACCGCGGTGGTCGAGGCGCCGAAACCGGCGCACAGAAGGATGATTCCGGGCACTACGTAGTCGATGTATTCGCTACCGGTGTTGATGGCTCCGCCGAAGACGTAGACGAACAGCAGCATGAGCATGACCGGAAGGGCTATCGCGGTGATCATCGAATCCGGACTGCGCAGAACGTGTTTGAGATTCCGGCGGAGCATCACCGCGGAATCGATTGCAACGGTGGAGGTCATCGAACGCTCGCAATCTCGGGTTGGCCTGATCCGGTGAGCGCGAAGAACACGTCGTCCAGATCCGGAGTGTGAACGGAGAACTTCTCGACGGTGATCGACGGATCGTCGATCGAGTCGAGGATCGCTTTGATCGACGGAACTGCCCCGTCGGAAGGGATGTGCAGGGTCAAGGTCTCGGCATTCGAATGCGCCTGCGGTAGTGATGCCGCGGCGAGTTCGAGTTGGGCCAGGTTCTCGAATTGCAGTGCGACGTGGCCGCTGGGAACAAGGCGTTTGAGTTCGTCCGGTGTTCCCTCGGCGACGATGCGGCCGCCGCTCAGCACGCCGACCGTATCGGCCAATTCGTCTGCCTCGTCGAGGTATTGGGTGGTGAGGAAGATGGTGACGCCTGACGCTGTGAGTCCTCGAACGATCGACCACATGTCGTGGCGGCTTCGCGGGTCCAGGCCGGTGGTGGGTTCGTCGAGAAAGACGACGTCCGGTCGGGCGACGAGGCTCATTGCGATGTCGAGTCGTCTGAGCATGCCGCCCGAGTAGTTGCCGGCGCGTTTGTCGCCGAAGTCCGTCAAAACGAACTGGTCGAGCAATTCCTCGGCACGGCGACGGGAGTTCTTCCGGCCCAGGTGATTCAGTTCGCCCAGTAGGGTGAGGTTCTCGAATCCGGTCAGCAAGGTGTCGACGGCTGCGTACTGCCCGGTCACGCTGATGCGTCGCCGAACGTTCTGTGGATCTCCGGGCAGTGAATGCCCCGCGACCATGACCTCGCCTCCGTCGAAGGGGATGAGGGTGGTGAGAATTCTTACGGCCGTGGTCTTTCCGGCGCCGTTCGCGCCGAGGAGGGCGTACACCGATCCGGCCGGGACCGACAGGTCGAGTCCAGCCAGTACCTGTTGATCGCCGTAGCGCTTACGGAGTCCGCGGACCGAGATTGCGGGGATCGTTCCTGACATCGAGACCTCCAAGTAAGAACTGTGTATGTCATAAACTCGTGTTTATAGCGTACACAGTTCTAGGATGATGGCAAGAGTGAAGAGTGGGAGCTTATGGATCGCGGAGCGCTACCGAGAGCAGTTGAACTGGCCTGGGGACTGGACCAGCCGGGAACGCGGGGTCCGAAGAAGGGGCTCAGTCTCGAGCAAATTCTCGACACCGCGATCGAATTGGCCGACGCAGAAGGCGTCACCGCTCTGTCGATGGGCCGCGTGGCCAAAGCGCTCGGGTTCACGACCATGTCGCTCTACCGCTACGTGGCAAGCAAAGACGAACTGATCGAACTGATTTCGGATCGGGTGATCGGGCCGCCGCCGGTGATTCCCGACGGCGTGACCTGGCGCGTCAAGCTCGAGGCGTGGGCGAATCAGGAGTATGCCACGATGCTGAGTCGACCGTGGTGGCTCAAGCTGCCCATCACGGCTCCACCGACCGGGCCCAACAACATGGCGTGGCTCGACGCGGGTCTGAGCGCCCTCGACGGGGTCGCCCTGAGCGCCGCGTCGAAGTTCCAGGTGGTGACCAACGTGTCGTTGTTCGTCATCGGCCGCGCTCGATTCTCGGCTGACCTGGCGTCTCGTTCAGCGCAGTCGGCAGACGACGACGTCGCATACGGCGCTCTCATTGCTCGTGTCATCAATCGGGAGGGATTCCCCTACCTGAGTGCCGCAATCGAGGAAGGTGGCTTCGAGGACGGCAGCCCGGAGGGTGAGGCCGCCGGCGACGATGCCTTCGATTTCAGTTTCTCGCTCGGCTTACTTCTCGACGGAATCGAGAAGCTGGTGCAGCGGTCAGGACACCAGCGCGGTGGCGCTGACGTCGTCGATGATCAGATCGGTGATCAGCCCGCCCCGTAGTGCTCCCTCCAGGGCCGGCAGTTTTGCTGTTCCGGCGACGATGCACACGCGCCTGGCGACCTTCTCGAAAAGGTCCAGTCGCGGGCCGCTCGCGCGCTCGTTGAGTTCGATTCCGCGGTAGCTCCCGTCCGACCGGAAGAAGACGGTTGCGATGTCGCCGACCACTCCGTCGCGTCGAAGTGCTTCTGCTTCATCGGGTTCGAGGTATCCGGCGGTGTAGACGTGACTCGGTACGTTGCCGCCCGGTACGCCGATGCTGAAGACTGCCAGGTCCATTCGCTTCTGCATGTCCAAGACGCGTTTGATGCTTCGTTCGCGCCACAGTTGCTCCCGAGTTTCCGGGTAGTCGAAGAAGGCAGGCACCGGAAATCCTTGTGGCAGAGCACCGTAGGCGTCGGCGATGGTTCTGATGATGTCGCTGGCGTAAGAGATCCCGGTGGTGCGAGTATTCGCGGCGCCGTTGAGTTGCACGACGTACGAGTTGTACGTGCGTTTGGGGGCAAGGTGCTTGCTGACTTCACTGAGAGTGGTTCCCCAGGCGATCCCCATCACCATGTCGCTGTCGAAGAACGACGCCAGCAGGCGTCCGGCAAAGGTTGCGACCTTTTCGAGTCGCTCGAGATCTCCCACCAGTTCCGGCACGGTCACCACGTGGGCGCGCACTCCGTACCGTTCCGAGAACTCGCGTTCGATGCGAGGAGCCTGGCCGTGCGGGGTGCTGATCTTGATCTCGACGAGACCCGAGGTGCGCGCGTAGGTGATCAATCGGGAGACGGTGGATCGGGACACCCCCATGTCGCGGCCGATGGCAGCCATGGTCTGGTCCTGGAAGTAGTAGAGGCGTGCGGCCTGAACTGCGTCGGCGATGCGCGGGTCCGCCGGATCGGAGGTAGCGGAGTCCGAAGTGGGAGTTTCCATGGGTTCGTCCTGTCTGCACGTACGTGCAAGAGCATTGAACCGAATCTTATCCGAGTAGGCCCAGGCCGAGGCGCTCGATCACGCAAAGTCCCAGAAGTGTGTCTGTTACCCGCGTTACGGTGCGCAAATGGGACGGTTGCACATATGTGCACGAGCTATGCGTGAATGTGCAAACGGCCTTACGCTACGGGTGCAGCAATCCAAACTATGACATGCATCACAACAAAGTGAGGGTGGGGATGGAGAAAGCCAAGCGATTAGGGCTTCCAGGCGAGTTGGCAGCCGAGTTCGCCGGAACGATGATCTTGATCTTGTTCGGCGTCGGAGTTGTGGCGCAGGTTGTGTCCGGCGGGAGCGGTGGGGGTCTCGGCGGACACGACAGTATCGCGTGGGCCTGGGGACTCGGCGTCATGTTCGGCATCTATGTCGCAGGCCGGGTGACGGGTGCTCATCTGAACCCCGCAGTGACCTTCGCCTTTGCGATCTTCCGGGGATTCTCCTGGCGCAAGGTCCTGCCCTACACGCTGGCGCAGACCGCTGGAGCCTTTGTCGCGGCCCTGATCGTCCGGTGGAATTACAACGACATGCTCAATGCCATCGATCCCGGACACACAACGGCGACTCAGACGATCTTCTCGACGATGCCCGGAAACGGAACGCTCCCGGTCAGTCTGGGATCAGCGCTGATAGATCAGATCATCGGCACGGCGATCCTGTTGTTCCTCATCGTTGCGGTGACCGATACTCGGGGAACTCCGCCGCTCGCGAATCTTGCGCCCTTCGTCGTCGGTTTGATCGTGGTGGCAATCGGATTCGCATGGGCGACCAACGCGGGTTACGCCATCAATCCGGCCCGTGACTTCGGTCCGCGGCTGGCGTCGTATCTCACCGGTTACGGCAGCGCCTGGCGAGATCAGTACGGGAGCCTGTATTTCTGGGTGCCCATCGTGGGGCCGCTGATCGGCGCTCCGATCGGGGTGTTCCTCTACGACAAGCTGATTGGTCGATTCCTGCCTGACGAGTCGGTGGAGAAGGCAGCCGAGGAGCCGGCCACGGTACCGGCCTGATGGCGAATCATCATCTCTGACAGTAAATCTTTCGCACTTTCTTCGACACCAAAGGAGTAGCACGATGGCGCAGTTCGTAGCCGCGATAGACCAGGGAACCACCTCCACGCGATGCATGATCTTCGATCACAGTGGGCACGTAGTCGCTGTCGAACAGCACGAGCACACACAGATCTTTCCGCAGGCAGGCTGGGTCGAACACGATCCGATCGAAATTTGGGACAACGTCCGCAACGTCACCGCGGGCGCCTTGGCCAACGCAGATCTGACCGCGGCCGACATCGCATCCGTCGGCATCACCAATCAGCGTGAGACGGCAGTGGTCTGGGAACGAGCAACCGGAAAGCCCGTTTACAACGCCATCGTCTGGCAGGACACACGCACCGATCGAATCTGTACTGCACTCGCCGGCGAAGACGGCCCCAGGAAGTACACCGAAGTCACCGGATTGCCGTTGGCCACGTACTTTTCGGGCCCCAAGGTCAAGTGGATTCTCGACAACGTCGAGGGCGCGCGTGAGAAGGCCGAAGCAGGCGAGTTGTGCTTCGGCACGATGGACACCTGGGTGCTGTGGAACATGACCGGCGGCGTCGACGGCGGAGTGCACGCTACCGACCCCACCAACGCGTCGCGCACTCTGTTGATGGATCTCGACACTCTCGCTTGGGATTCGGCGATCTGCGCCGACATGGGCATCCCCGAATCGATGCTCCCCGAGATTCGCAGCTCGTCCGAAACTTTCGGATTCGTGCGCGAACGCGGAACGTTGTCCGGCGTGCCGATCGCCGGAATCCTCGGCGATCAGCAAGCAGCGACTTTCGGTCAGGCCTGCCTCTCGCCCGGAGAAGCGAAGAACACCTACGGAACCGGCAACTTCGTGCTCCTCAACACCGGCACCGAAAAGGTGATGAGCAAGAACGGCTTGTTGACGACGGTCTGTTACAAGATCGGTGAGCAGCCAACGGTTTACGCACTGGAAGGATCGATCGCCGTGACCGGTTCGCTGGTCCAGTGGCTTCGGGACAACCTCGGCATGATCGACAACGCGGCCGACATCGAGGTGAACGCGCGCTCTGTGGACGACAACGGTGGCGCGTACTTCGTGCCCGCGTTCTCGGGCCTGTTTGCACCGCATTGGCGCGCGGATGCACGCGGTGCGATCGTCGGTCTGACAAGGTTCGTGAACAAGGGGCACCTTGCCCGGGCGGTGCTCGAAGCGACTGCGTACCAGAGTCGTGAGGTGATCGAGGCGATGAACCTCGACTCGGGTGTCGACTTGAAGGTTCTCAAGGTCGACGGCGGAATGGTCGCGAACGAACTCCTCATGCAATTCCAGGCCGATCTGCTCGACGTCGAGGTGATCCGCCCTGTCGTTGCGGAGACCACGGCATTGGGCGCTGCGTACGCCGCTGGTCTCGCGGTCGGGTACTGGGAGAGCGAGGACGACATTCGCAGCAACTGGGCGAAGGACAAGAGCTGGACGCCGTCGATGGATTCGGCCGAGCGTGAGCGCCTGTATGCAGGCTGGCAGAAAGCCGTCACTCGGACACTCGACTGGGTCGACGCAGACTGATCGCGGCGCCCCCATTTCTACCTATTTTCAAGTGAAGGAACAGTTTTCATGAGCACAGCACAAGCATTGAGTCCGTCCTCGCGGGCGGAGTCGCTGAAGAAGTTTGAAGAAACCGAACTCGACGTCCTCGTTATCGGCGGTGGCGTGGTCGGAGCGGGTAGCGCGCTCGACGCCGCAACTCGCGGTCTGAAGGTGGGCTTGGTGGAGGCTCGTGACTTCGCGTCCGGAACCTCGAGCAGGTCGAGCAAGCTGTTCCACGGCGGACTGCGTTACCTCGAGCAGTTCAATTTTGCGCTCGTGTTCGAGGCACTGCGTGAGCGGTCGCTGGTTCTGAATTCGCTGTGCCCGCATCTCGCGAAGCCGGTGCCGTTCATCTACCCACTCGAGAAGTTGATCGACCGGCCGTACGTCGGTCTGGGCATCGGCGTCTACGACGTGATGGGCGCAGGCCGCGGGGTTCCCTCACACCACAAGCATGTGGGCAAGAAGAAGACTCTCGAATCGTTCCCTTCCGGAAAGCGCTCTGCTATCCGGGGTTCGGTCAAGTTCTACGAGGGTCAGGTAGATGACGCCCGCCACACGATGATGCTGGCGCGCACAGCAGCCGAATACGGCGCACTGTGCGTGAACAGCACCCGCGTAATCGGCTTTCTCCGTGAGGAGGACCGCGTAGTCGGGGTGAAGGCCGTGGATCTGGAAACGGGTCGCGCGTTCGAGATCCGTGCTCGTCAGGTCATCAACGCCGCCGGGGTCTGGACCGACGAGATCCAGGAAATGGTCGGTGGGCGAGGGCAATTCCAGGTTCGCGCTTCGAAAGGTGTGCACCTGGTCGTCCCGCGAAACCGCATCAACTCCTCTACCGGAATCATCACGCGGACCGAGAAGAGTCTGCTGTTCGTGATCCCGTGGGGAAGCCACTGGATCATCGGTACGACGGACACCGACTGGAACCTCGACCTCGCCCATCCGGCAGCGAGCCGAAGCGATATCGACTACATCCTCGGACATGTCAACAAGCTGCTTCAGGACGAGTTGACGCACGAGGACGTCGTCGGTGTGTACGCGGGGTTGCGTCCGTTGCTGTTCGGCGAATCGGATTCGACCAGCACTCTCTCGCGTGAGCATGCGGTGTCGAGTCCGGTCCGAGGTTTGACGGTGGTCGCCGGTGGCAAGTACACCACTTACCGCGTGATGGCCAAGGACGCTGTCGATTCCGCGGTGCACGGATTGGAACAGAAGGTGCCGAAGTCCTGCACCGAGCGTATCCAACTTGTGGGTGCCGACGGCTACTTTGCCGCGCACAACAATCGGCATCTCACCGCTGAGCGAACGGGACTGCACGTTTCGACCATCGAGCACCTACTGGGTCGGTACGGCACTCTGGCTGACGAGTTGTTCGAACTCGTCGAGGCGCGACCGGAACTGGGGCAGCCGTTGGACTCCGCCCCCGAGTACCTCAAGGCGGAGATCCACTACGCTGCGAGCCATGAGGGTGCGCAGCATCTCGACGACATCCTCACCCGTCGTACCCGCATCTCCATCGAGGTTACCGATCGCGGCGATGCGGCAGCTGCCGAAGTGGCGGAACTGGTTGCGCCGGTGCTCGGTTGGACTCCCGAGCACATTGCCGAGGAGATCGAGCACTACCGGTTGCGCGTCGCAGCCGAGCGGGAATCTCAGGAGCAGCCCGATGACCTCACAGCTGATGCGGCGCGCCTCGGTGCACCGGACGTTCGCACCGGAGTCACTGTCGGACAGGTTTGAGTCCGGGACACCACCAATGATCGGCCGGGACGCTGTGTCCCGGCCGATCGACCGAACTGCCTCGGTGTCAATCGAACTCGTCTGCCGAACATTCAGGGAGGTCGATCGTCACAACCGCGCCCTCGTTCGGATGGTTCGCGAAGTCGATACGAGCGCCGATGACCGCCGCTTGTCCCACTACGATCGTCAAGCCGAGGCCCAGGCCTGAGTTCGGGCCGCGTTCGACGGAGTTGGTCTGAAATCTCTTCGGCCCCTGGCGAAGCCACTCTTCAGTGAACCCGACGCCCCGATCTCGGACCGTGATGCGGGAGTGGTCGACGTGGACATTGATCGGCGACTTTCCGTGATTGCGAGCATTCAAGATCAGGTTGGCGATGATCCGCTCCAGTCTGCGCGCGTCGGTGTACGACACGGGGGTGCCGTGAACACTCACTTCACACTCGACTCCTGTGGTGGAAATCGCGTGACGCACCACCGGCGCCAGTTCCACCGATTGGATGTCTGCCTGCTCGGAGGTGGTGTCGAGGCGTGCCACTTCGATGACGTCCTCGGCGAGCCTCCTGAGTTTATGGACGCCGTCGCGCACCAATTCGGTTGGCCTACCGGGTGGCAGGAGCTCTGCGGCGCCGACCAGTCCGGAGATGGGCGTCCTGAGATCGTGCGCGATGTTGGCTGTCACGCGCTTCTCGGCGTCCAATTGTCCCCGTAGAGCATCGGACATCGCGTCGACCGCATCCGCCAGTTCGGTGATCTCGTCGTCGAAAAGCGACCAGGTGACCGAGCGGACGCGGATGTCCGCTCCGGTAGACACTTTGCGAGCCGCACGGGCGGCCGAGCGCAATCGATACGACATCGCGAGTCCAAGCAGCACACCCAGGACGGCACCCGCTGCGATCACTGCGATGGTGGCGTTGCGAAGTGTCCGATCGACGCTGGCGATCGATTCCCGCTGCGCGGTGTACGGGACGCGAATCGCCACCACCTGAGTGTTGACGTCGGCAGCAGCCCAGACAAATGGCTGGTCCCCGCTGTCGACAAGGTAGGTGGCACGTTTGCCGCCCACCACGGCCTGACGCAACTCTTCCGGAACGTCGAGACCATCTGTGGTGGCGCGGAACAGCGCACGCATGCTGCCCGTTTCGTCCTGCAGCACCAGTTGGAGATTGCGATCAGCTGCCGCCCGCGCTGCATCCTCTTGGTTGTGTGAAAAGGTTTGATGCATCACGGTACTGAGCGTGATCGAGGCGACGGCAATCACGAACGTGATGGCCGCCGCGATCTTCCACTGAAACGACAACCGCCTCCCGGTGGACGGGAGCTTGGCGGCGAGATCCCGCGATCTCACCGATGGTTGTCCATCGTGTAGCCGAACCCCCGGACGGTCCGGATCTGTTCGGAGCCGATCTTCGTGCGCAATCGCTGAACGTGAACGTCGACGATGCGCGTATCGCCGCCCCAGTCGTAATCCCAGACGTCCGACAGCAGTTCGGAGCGAGACCAGACTTTGCGCGGCACACTCACCATGACCAGGAGCAGCTTCATTTCGGTGGGCGTGAGAGCCACTTCGGCGCCCGAACGCGTGACGGTCACCAACTCGCGATCGATCTCCAGATCGCCGAGAGTCACGATGTCTTTCTCCGTACCGGAATGGGATTCGACCCGCCGGAGCACACTTCGGATGCGTGCCACCAGGACACCGCTGTCGAAGGGCTTGGTGACGTAGTCGTCGGCACCGGCTTCCAATCCGAGAACGATGTCGACCGGGTCGTCGCGCGCGGACAGCATGATGACCGGCACCGACAGTTCCTCACGAATGCGTCGGCACAGGCTGATTCCGTTCAGGTCGGGAAGCATCACGTCGAGGACGGCGATATCCGGCTTGGCGTCGACCGCCATATCCATTCCGGTCAACCCTCCCGATGCGGTGATCACCCGAAACCCGTTGCGTTCGAGATTCAATTGCGTTGCTTCGCGGATGACAGCGTCGTCTTCGACCAGCAAAATCAACGGATCGGTCATCGGCCTTCGCTTTCATGGGAACGGAACACTCTCAAACCCTTCAGCGGTCCACTTGTATGCAGTCGACGATTGACAGAACTCCGGAATGCCGGGGTCTTTGCACAGGTCGACCATGACCGACAATCCTCCGGTTGAGCCGACGACGTAGCGTCCTGGGTCTTGCACTCCGAAGACTTTGTGAGCGCCCGATTCGTCGATCTGGTAGACGAATCCGGCGACCATGAAGCTGACCGGTGGGGCCGGTCGTCCCCAGATGCCGACAGACTCGCAGGTGAAGACATTGACGACGGCATCTTGCCAAACGGCGCCTGTCACGGGGGAGTACCGGATTTCGTAGGGGAAGTTCGCATCACCGCACAGTCGGAGACTGTCCTTGACCGCATCGGACACTTCCGGGTCTGCTCTGAGGAGGGCAACAGGATCGATGCTCAAGCCCTGTGAGAGATCCGAGGGGTCGAGTGATGCTGCGATATTCGGAGTGGGTTCTGATTCAGGCTCGGTGGAACAGGAGGCGAGAGCAAACGCGACCGGCAGGCAAACACCGGCGAGCATCGCGCGGCGACGGCGATCAATCACGGATGAACTCCATTCCATCCCAGTGGAACTCGGTCCGAAGCGGTGGACGGGGGCAACATTCGAACTCCGGTGGCCGCGGATCCGTTTCCAGGACAGACAAACTCGCGGCGCGTTGACCGCTGACGATGAACTTTCCGCGCTCTTCGACGGAGAACAGGCGCTCACCCAGTTCGGGATCGTCTTCACTCGAACCGGCCTTGCCGCTGCGGTAGACGTAGCCGGCAAGGTTGACCGAAATCGACACTCCGGTCCCGGGTTGGTGGGCCGGTTGGCACGGATACACATTCATGACGACGAGTTCGGTCTCCGGCACGATACGCGGTGCGCCTGGATCGAGAAGGATGGACCCGACCGAGATCGGATACCAGTCAGGGCACGACCGAAGTTCTGTCTTCACTCCCTCGGACACCCCAGGATCGTCGAGGAGCGCCCGGCCCAACCTCGAGTTTTCGGCAACCCGTCTGGCCAGGTCTGCAGGTTGTGTGACGGGCAACCCGGTGGAAGCGACATCGCCTTCGATCACAACGCCCTGGGTGGACGCGCAGCCGGTGATCACGGACGCTCCGAGGGTTGCTGCCGCGAGCGCTGTACCGAACAGGCTGCGAGTACGGTCTGATCGACCGCCGCAGATGTCACTCCGATACAACACGTTCCCCTCCCCGGCCGCTGCGAACCCTCTCATCGGCATGTGCGTTTTCATACGATCACAGGTGATCTCGATATCGGAGTTTTGCCACCCACCGTTACGTAATCGTATGAATGTCAGGACCGTCGAGAGTTGGTACGCGACCGACGGAATTCTGTTACGAAACCGATGGAATCAGGCTCCTAGAGTGAGTCACGTCGGTGTTCACCGCTTGGGCGGAACGAGCTGATCCGCGTATCGAGGAGTGTGAGAGCAAATGCCTGAAGTATTGCTGACCAACAAGACTCGGCGTCTGCGAGTGCTGCTCGCCGTACTGACGATCGGGGTGGTGTGCGCGATGACAGGGTGTTCGAGTGATGACAACAGCGCTCCAGGAGACGAACCGACGACTACATCGGTGGTTGCGGCGTCTACGACCCCACCGCCGCTGACCGCAGCGACCACTTCGGAGACAGTCGAAAGCTCCAACTCGGTGGGCGGCGGTACGGACGCATCCACCCCCGGAGTCCCGGCGGGCGGAGCAGCGCCGGCCTGGACCCCGGTCTCGACCAGCGCGGTTGCCCCTGCGGCCCCTGGTCCGGCTACCGAGTCGACCAAGTGCACCGATCAGATCAATTATGTGGGTGACCCTCGTTCGAATGCGGAGATCAACAGCATCGGAGAGCAGATGGGTTCATGCCCGGCGCCGCTCCCGCCCGATGCCGTCGAGCCCTCCGAGAAGTGCACCGACCAGATCAACTACGGCGCTGACCCTCGTTCCAACGCCGAGATCAACATCATCGGGGAACAAACCGGGATCTGCCCCGAGCCGATACGCCCCTAGCGAGTTCAAAACCTGAGCAGTAGTCGGGAATTCGACCAAGAGCCGAAGCAGGGGGAGATCGGAATGACAAGCAGGGCAGGTGGACGTTCGATCGACAGTGTTGCCGACGATGCGTCCCGAGGGGATCGGGACGCGATTGCAGAACTCCTTCAACGCATCGTGCCTCTGGTGACGCGGCGCTGCCGTGCCGAACTGCGACCGCTCGACGCTGATCGTATTGCCGTCGGTATCTGCCGATCCGTCCTGTCCGACATTCGGCGACGTAGACGTGCCGGAGAAGCGTTCCTCGCGCATCTGTACGACGCGATCAGTCGCGAAATCGATTCGCTACCTGCCTCCAGTCGACTCACTCTGCCCTTCGGTGATCTGTCGGCCGCAGAACGCAACGTCTTGGTAGCTCGCATCGTTGTCGGCTTCGACGTGCGCGAGACGGCGCTGTCACTGAGAACGACAACGAGCGCCGTCGAACTCGCCCAACACCGCGCGCTGGCCAAGATCAGACGCGACAGCCTGAGCGGCGCCTGAATCAACGCTCGAAAGTCAACAGCTGCAACCCTTCGCAACTCCCGGCAACCTCACGCAACTCTTTCCCTTCGCCCGTGACCTACACGACACTGCATGGCGACGAGTGATCGAGAACGAGGAGTGTGACTGTGGTTCAACGGACGGCGCAGAAGCCGACAACCCCAGGATCGAAAAGGACCGGCGCCAAGCCTCATTCAGGGCTGGACCGGGATGCATTGCTGAAGGCGTACGAGAAGATGTCGCGCATCCGTGCGTTCGAGGATCGACTGCACGAAGAGAATGCAACCGGTGACATCCCCGGCTTCATTCACCTCTACTCGGGCCAGGAAGCCATCGCGGTGGGAGTGTGCGAGAACCTGAGCGACGCCGATTACATCGGATCCACTCACCGCGGTCACGGGCACTGCATCGCCAAGGGCTGTGATCTGAACGGCATGATGGCCGAGATCTTCGGCAAGGACGACGGCCTGTGTCGCGGTAAGGGCGGCTCGATGCACATCGCCGACCTGTCCGTGGGAATGCTCGGCGCCAACGCGATTGTCGGCGGAGCCCCGTCATTGGCGATCGGTGCAGCACTGAGTGGTAAGACGCTTCGAAACGGTGTCATCGCAGCGTCGTTCACGGGTGACGGTGGATCCAACCAGGGAACCGTCTTCGAGGCGATGAACATGGCTGTGGTGCTGGACCTTCCGATCGTCTTCGTGATCGAGAACAACGGATTCGGTGAGGCCACCGGAACCGACTACGCAGTTGGTGCACCCGACATCGCCGCGCGCGCCGCATCCTTCGGCATGCCTGCCGTCAAGGTGGACGGCACCGACTTCTTCGCGGTCTACGACGCAATGGCGGAAGCATCCGAGCGCGCCAGGATCGGCGGCGGCCCCACCACGATCGAGGCGGCGGCATTCCGTTGGCACGGTCACTTCGAGGGTGACGCGCAGCTGTACCGCACGGCGGAACAGGTTGCGCAACTACGGGAAACCAAGGATCCGCTCAAGAATTTCCGTAGCAGCGTGGATGTGAAGAAGGTCAGCACCGCTGATCTGGACGCGGTGGACGAGCAGTCGCGAGTGCTGGTGGACGAGGCGGTAGCGAAGGCGCGTGCCGCGGCGTATCCACCCGTCGAGAATCTGCTGACCGATGTCTACGTGTCGTACTGAGGAGCCCGAGATGACAAGCGTGGAAGCCGAGAACGTGTCGAAGAAGACCTACCGCGAGGCCGTCAAAGAGGCCATCGCCCAAGAAATGCAACGCGACCCGAGCGTCGTTCTCATCGGTGAGGACGTACGGGGTGGGCATGCCGGTACCAATCCCGATCTGGAGACGAAGAAGATCGAGGCATTTGGCGGTGTCCTGGGTGTCACCAAGGGATTGTGGACGGAGTTCGGATCGGAGCGTGTAATCGATACCCCGATCACCGAATCCGCGATCATCGGAATGGCTGCCGGAGCCGCACTGACCGGACTGAGGCCGGTCGCCGAGCTGATGTTCATGGACTTCTTCGGAGTCTCCTACGACGCGCTCTACAACCAGGCTGCCAAGTTCCGCTACATGTTCGGTGGCAAGGCCAGAACCCCGCTGGTGGTGCGAGGCATGATCGGCGCAGGGTTCTCCGCCGCTGCGCAGCACTCTCAGTCTCCGTACAACGTGTTCGCGGCGGTGCCTGGTCTGAAGGTAGTCGCTCCGTCCAATGCCTACGACGCCAAAGGCCTTCTCATCCAAGCCATCCGGGACGACGATCCCGTCGTCTTCTGTGAGCACAAGGTTCTCTACGACCTCAAGGACGAAGTGCCGGACGAGCCGTACGCGATTCCGTTCGGCGTCGCCAACTACACCAGGCAGGGCGACGACGTCACGATCATCGCGTTGTCCGCAATGGTGAACCGCGCCAACGACGTAGCAGACAAGCTGGCCGCCGAGGGTATTTCGGTCGAGGTTGTCGATCCTCGTACCGTCTCACCATTGGACGAGGACGGCATCCTCGAATCCGTCGCATCGACTGGAAGGGTCGTGATCGTCGACGAATCCGCCGCCCGCTGCGGTTTCGGGCACGACGTAGCCGCGCTGATCGCCACCAAGGGATTCAACTACCTGAAAGCGCCGATCGAACTGATCACGCCGCCGCACACGCCGGTTCCGTTCTCCCCGACCCTCGAAACTGCCTGGCTGCCTGACGCGGCGCGCATCGAAGAGTCGGTTCGCAAGCTGGTGAGAGCCTGATCATGGCTGACATCAAAGCTATCGACATCCCCAAATGGGGGCTCTCCATGGAGGAGGGGTTGGTCAACGCGTGGCTCATCGAGGAAGGTGACTCGTTCACCAAGGGCCAGTTGATCTGTGAGATCGAAACCAGCAAGATCACCAACGAGTTGGAGGCGCCGTTCGACGGTGTTCTCCGCAAGATCGTCGGCATACCGGGGCAGACTCTGCCCGTCGGTGCCGTGATCGGTGTGTCCGCCGATGCGTCCACGACGGATGCGGAGATCGAGCAGTTCCTCGCCGCTCGCGGCGCAACCGCGCCGGCGGAAGAGCCGGCACCGTCACCAGCTGCCGAACCGGAGGCTCCCGCGACACCTACGGCTACACCCGCTGCGAAGGTGGTTGTTGCAGCGAAACCTGCACCAACCGGTTCCACCGTCGTACCGAGTGTTCTGCAGGGCACGACGCAGAGCGACGTGTTTGCGAGTCCTCGAGCACTCCGACGTGCGGAATCGCTCGGAATCGATCTCGCCGCCGTAGTGGGTACCGGTCCCCTCGGGCGGATCAGTGTCCGCGACATCGACGACGCGATTCGTGACGCCGGTGGCACTGTTGCGCCGGTAGTGCCGGCCGCGAGATCCGGCCTCCCGCTGCGATCGACCGCCGACGACAGTGCCGTGCCTGCCACCCCGGTCGCACGCAGAACTGCCCGATCACTGGGCGTCAACCTGCATGACTGTCGTCCGACGGGTTCGCGGGGGCGCGTCTGCGTCACCGACGTGCACGACGCCGCTCGTTCCGCGCAGCTCCTGCCGGAGGCGGCGGCTGAGACCGAATCTGTTGCGGCCGAACCCGAGTACGACACAATTCCTTTCACCCCCATGCGATCGGCAATCGCCGGTAGGTTGCAGGCGTCCAAGCAGCAGGCACCCCATTTCCGGCTCACCGCAGACCTCGAGCTCGATGCGCTTCTCGCTCTGCGCAAGGAGATCAATTCGACCGTCCCGGCGGTCAAGCTGTCGGTCAACGACTTCATCGTGAAGGCTTGCGCCGCTGCACTGATGAAGGTGCCGGACGTGAACGTCCAGTTCGATGCCGCGAACGAATCGGTTCTTCGATTCGCGTCGGCGGATGTCTCGGTGGCAGTTGCACTTCCGACCGGGCTGATCACGCCCATCGTGCGTGGCGCGAATACCAAGTCGTTGGCGGACATCTCGGGTGAGGTGCTCTCGTTGGCCACCAAGGCGAAGACCGGCAAACTTCGTCCCGAAGAATTCCAGGGCGGAACCTTCACGGTGTCCAACCTCGGCATGTTCGGGATCAAGGCATTCGACGCGATCATCAATCCGCCCCAGGGAGCGATCCTTGCCGTAGGTGCGGGGGAGAAGCGCGCGGTGGTGGTCGGTGACAGTGTTTCTGCCCGGACCGTGATGACCGTGACCCTCTCGTGCGATCACCGGGTTATCGACGGAGCCCTGGGTGCGACCTTCCTTCGGGAGCTCCAGCGCTTTGTCGCTTCTCCCGCGCTGATGTTGGTGTAAGGGGCTGTGGTGGAAAACAATACGTCGTATAAGTACGACGTTCTCGTCATCGGTGGCGGCCCCGGTGGTTACGTGGCGGCGATCCGGGCTGCCCAGTTGGGGTTGAACGTCGCGCTGGTAGAACGTGATCGCCTCGGAGGTATCTGCCTCAACTGGGGTTGTATCCCCACCAAGGCGATGCTGCACGGCGCGGACGTCGCGCATACCTTGAGTGAACTCGACACATACGGATTCAGTTCGGCGTCTGTCCAGTTCGACATCTCGAAGTTGGTATCGTTCAGCCGAGGGGTTTCGGAGAGGTTGTCCGGCGGTGTTGCCTATCTGATGAAGAAGAACGGCGTCGACGTCATCTCAGGCGCCGCGAAGTTGGTGGACAAAGGCGTCGTATCCGTGGGAGGACAGACGTATCGAGCCGACCACGTGATCATTGCAACCGGTGCCCGGCCGCGTTCGATTCCCGGCGTTGCCCCCGACGGTGATCGGGTGTGGACCTACTTCGACGCGCTCGTCCCGAAGGAACTGCCGAAGTCGCTGCTCGTGATCGGGTCCGGCGCGATCGGAGTCGAATTCGCCAGCCTGTACCGCGATCTCGGAACCGAGGTGACCATCGTCGAGATGGCACCACACATCATGCCGGTCGAGGACGAAGAGATCTCGGCCTTCGTTCGCAAGCAGTTCGAGAAGCGTGGCATCACGATTCACACCGGAGCCTCGGTGTCGGCGGTGACCGTCGGCGACGACGCCGTCCAGGTGAATGTGCAGACGAGCGACGGTGTCGAGTCGTTGACCGTGGACCGGGTGTTGGTGGCGGCCGGAATCACCGGCAACGTCGAGGATCTGGGGTTGGAGGCTCTGGGCGTCGAGATCGAGCGCGGTGCGATCGTCACCGACCAGTGGTGCCGTACCAGCGCTTTCGGGATCTATGCGATCGGTGACGTCGCGGGCGCTCCATGTCTGGCGCACAAGGCAAGCCACGAAGCTGTCCTGTGCGTCGAAAAGTTGGCAGGCGTGCCCGACGTTCATCCGCTCGATCGCGACTACGTTCCGGGATGCACGTATGCCCGCCCACAGGTGGCGAGCCTGGGTCTGACGGAGAAGCAGTGCGCCGGTACTGGTCGCGCGCTGCGGGTCGGACACTTCGACCTGCAGGCGAACGGCAAGGCACTGGCGATCGGCGAGGCCGAAGGCTTCGTCAAGACGATCTTCGACGCCGATACCGGGGAACTTCTCGGCGCGCACATGGTCGGTCCGGATGTGACCGAGCAGATTCAGGGTTTCGGTATCGCTCGATCCCTCGAAGCCACCGGCGAGGATCTCGCCGAGGTCGTGTTTGCTCATCCGACGCTTTCGGAGGCAATGCACGAGTCTGTGCTCTCGGCGCTGGGGAGACCCCTCAACGCGTGAGTACCGTTCGCGTGCGTGAACGCCGTCCTTTCGTTCACGCACGCGAACAACTCTGCAACCGGGTGCAACGCTCGCTTTCGTTGACCCCGTCACATAGGACTGGAGTGTGATCGGCGAAACGAATCGACTCGAACCGGCCCTGGCCAGTGGTGAAGACCCGGCGCAGTACGCACGTGTTCTCGAATCCGTGTACGAAGCAACGATGTCGGGACGCAAGCCGCCTGCGCGTCCGCGCTCCGTCATCGCGAATTCGTGGTCGCGTTTGCGTGCGCTCGGACTCGATCCGGACCGGTGCTCGATCACCGAGACGGGCCGCGAATCCGAGATCGAAGAAGGCAGACGCGCAGCCGGCATGGCGGAGATCTTCGGCGAGGCGGTGCACGGTCTGGCACCACTCGTCGGCCCGGACGACGCGAATCTGATCGTGGTGGCGGACCGCTACGGACGTATCCTCTGGCGACACGGGTCCAGTCGAATGTTGGATCGGGCCGAACGGCTCGGGATGATCGAGGGTGCGTCGTGGACCGAGGAAGCTGTTGGTACCAACGGGATCGGCACTTCCTTGGCATCAGGTTCGGCAGTGCAGGTGTTCTCGGCCGAGCACTACTCGCGCTCGCAGCATCCGTGGACCTGCTCCGGGGCGACGGTTCGAGATCCGCGTAGTCGCCGGGCCATCGCCGTCGTGAACGTCGCCGGCGCAGCAGACACGGTCCACCCGTCGACTCTCGCTCTGGTGGACAGTGTGGCCAGGCTGGCGGAATCCGCACTGCGGGAGAAGCATCGAATCGGATTGGATCAGCTCCGGATGATCTCGGCATCGACGCTGGCTCGTGCGAGTCAGCCGACAGTGGTCGTGGACCGCAGTGGCTGGGTCGCGGCGGTGGACTCGATGGCGCCGATCTACAGAATCGCGCTGCCGAAAGTGATGAGCAGCGGCGAGCATTGGCTCCCGTCGCTCGGACTATGTATGTGCGAGCCGCTTCCGGGTGGTTGGCTCGTCCGCCCTCAGATGGATCCGGCGTCCGGAACGGTTTGTGCAGAAGTCGAATTGGATGTGCAAGATCCGAATGCGATGGAATTGCGGTACTCCTCGGCAATGGGGAGCTGGAGCATCGACCTCAGCCCGCGCCATTCGCAGATCCTCGTGGCTCTGACACATGCGCCCGAGGGCCTCACGGCCTCGCAGCTCGCCTCACAGTTGTTCGGCGATCCGCGCAAGACGGTGACCGTCCGGGCCGAGATGTCGAGGTTGCGTAAGCGATTGGCCGGAATCCTGTTGGCTCAGCCCTATCGCTTCGACCCGGCGGTGAGGGTAAAAACCGCCCCTGCTGTGCGCCTTTATTAACCGCGGGGGGTTAATAAAGGCGCACAGCAGAGCGGCGCGAACGCCGCACCTGCGCGTACTCGTAGCCGTTCTGCCAGGTCACGGTGGCCACCAGAACCCAGATAATCCACGTGGCGCTCATGTGCGTGCCGACAATGCCCATGACGATGGGGACGGCGGTGCACGGGAGCGCCCAGCCGAGCAGCCACCGTCGGTCCGATCGCGCGAACAGCCCTGCCACCAGGCTGATTCCGAAATAGACTGCGATGCTTCCGCACAACAACCACCGCAGGTTCGCGGGCGTGTGCTCCGCGCCGTGTTCGGTTGCCGCTCCGAGCCCCGCGACCAGAACCGCGATAGCGCCGGTGGTGAAACAGTGCAGCGCCATGTCGATGCGAGCGGGAAACTTCTCGGGCTGCAGGTGCGGAACACCGGCGTGGCCGTAGAGAAGCGAGAGAGCCCACATGCCCGAGAGCAGGACAAACGATCCGACTGCGAGGCTGACCACCGTCGAGTCCCAGGTGAGCTTCGAGGCCGCAGAAATCACGAGGATCACACCCTCGCCCAGCACGATGATGACGTACAGGCCCAAGCGCTCGGCAAGGTGAGCCCGATCGGAGTGCAGGGCTTCGAGTTCGGGCATCCGGTCGTCCTTGAACCCCCGAACCTTGATGATGCGGTCGAGCTTTTCCTGCGCGTCTTCCATGATCGCGCTGCCGGAGACGACGAACATGATCAGCAGGTCGATGGCCACACCGGCGGTCCAGAGCCAGAACCGAGTTTCGCCCTCGAACCAGAACGAGACGATCCACGGGATCACACCGAGAGACATCTGGGCGATCGGCCAGTCCACGACTATCTGGCCGTTGTGCCACACCCGACTCGCCAGCAGACGTACGGCCACGTAGGCGACAGCGAAGGCCAGCGCATGGTTGTCGTGGATGCCGGCCACGGCCGCCATCATGACGGCCAGTCCGAACATGGCGATCAGCATGCTCGGGATCCGGACACGGTCACCGGCAACGTTGCCGTACATCGTGAACGTCGCCCACGCGGTCCAGAACGCGAGATAGAGCAACGCGTAGAGCGCGACATCCGACCACGACGGCGAACCGTGGAGCAGGTGAGCCAACTGACCGATACCGGCAACCACGACGAGGTCGAAGAACAATTCGATCCACGACGCGTGTCGCTCGAGCACCGCCTTCTGCTTCGAGTCTGGTTCATTTCCGAGTTCCGACATACAGCTCAGTATCGGCTATCGGCATCAACAGTGCTGGTAGGCGGCGAAGTTGTCCGTTCTCTCGAAGTAATGCATATGCTGTCCGATGAGTGATCTGGATCATAGTTCGGGTGAGGTGGTCGACGTGCACGGTAGCGGTGACGTCGCTCTGTCCGCTGCGGACTACGACCGTGTCTTCGCTGTCTTCGACTACTGCTCGGCCGCGAGAACGCTCGATCAGCTCAAGGATCTCCTCATGGTCGCGCTCCATGATCACTACCGCTGTCCCAACACCACCTTCCTTGCCGGCCCGACCTTCACGACGGCTTTCGCCGACCCGGATCCGGTGACGACCGGGCGGATCACGCCGATCCTCGACGAGTACCAAGCGCACTGGTACCTCGACGACGTTTTTGCGACGGCGCAATCGCGGGCAACGCTGTTGGCATCTCCCGCCATCACGCACACTCAGTTGGCCGACGTCCCTTCACAGTCGGCGACGTACCTGCGAGATTTCCTCTATCGCAAACGCCTTCACAGCGCGTCGGTGATGCATCTCCAGTTGGCCCACGGCGGTCACGGTCTGGTGGGGATTTTCGATTCAGAAGGCAAGGATCTGTCGGGGCGCGACATCGTGGGCTTGGGCATTCTGGGCAAGCAATTGTCGCTGTTGTGTCAGACGCTGCCCGGGCAACGCGAGCCGGGATGGCGAGAGAAGCTGACGCCCCGGCAGATCGATCTCGCGGAGTTGTTGGCGGACGGCCATACCAACGACGAGATCGCGGTGATCCTGTCGCTGAGTCCGGACACGGTGAAGAAGTATGTAAGCCGCATCCTTGCTCTTCTGCGCGTTCGCAACCGTGCCGAGTTCGTGAAGTTGGTCTACGCGCAGAAACTTGCCGATCAACGCGCTTGAGATTGTCCACTTTCGTGCACTGTGACCGCGGTCACGGCACGGATAGCGTTTTCGGTGCACGGCCAGGAGTTGGCCCACAGCACTAGGAGAACTCATGAGCAGGCTTCGTTTCGGGTATTTCATGGCACCGTTCCACGTCCCCGGACGCAATCCCACCGCCGCACTGCAGCGTGATCTCGAACTGGTCGAGTACCTCGACCGGTTGGGCTACGACGAGGCGTGGTTCGGTGAGCATCACTCTGCCGGAAGCGAGATCATCGCGTCGCCGGAAATCATGATCGCTGCAGCCTCGCAGCGCGCACCTCGGATTCGTTTCGGCACGGGTGTCACGTCGTTGTCGTATCACAACCCGCTGTGGGCAGCGGATCGAATCATGCAGTTGGATCACCTGACTCAGGGGCGCACCATCTTCGGAGTCGGGCCCGGTTCGTTGCCCACCGACTCGGCGATGATCGGTCTGAACCCGACGGACACCCGAGAGTTGTTGCAGGAGAACCTCGACATCGTCGTGCGCCTTCTTCGTGGCGAGACGGTTTCCGCGAAGACACGAACCCACGAGCTGTACGACGCCAAGCTGCAGCTCGCTCCGTACTCGGAGAACGGCATCGAAATCACCGTGGCCGCAGTGGCCTCCCCGACAGGACCTCGCCTGGCCGGTACGCACGGTCTCGGTCTGCTCTCCATCGGAGCAACCTTGTCCGCCGACGGTTTCGACGCCTTGGCGCACCACTGGAATGTGATGGAGGAACGCGCTGAGGTCAACGGGACGACGGTGGATCGTCGGCAGTGGTCTCTTGCCGGACCTTTCCACATCGCCGAAACCGAGGCGGAAGCACGCAAGCAGGTCGAGTACGGCATCGAGGAGTGGTTCGACTATTTCCAGCACGTCGCGGCCTTCCCTCAGATGGCGGTCTCCGGTGCGCGTCTGAGCGAGATGATCGACTTCATCAACGAGGCCGGGATCGGTGTCATCGGCACGCCGGAGCAGGCCAGACGTCAGGTACAACGGCTGTGGGACCAGTCCGGTGGTTTCGGCTGCATGCTGCAGATGGGTCACGATTGGGCGAACCCGCAGGACACCCGACGTTCGGCAGAGTTGTTCGCGCAGGAGGTCTTTCCGCACTTCCAAGGGCAGGCGCAGGCGACGCTCGACGCGGCAGCTCACGCGCGCGCTGTCAGGGAAGGGCATGCAAAGGCGCAACTCGACGCCGTCGACCACATGACGAAGAAGTACGCACAAGAGTTGGCAGACAAGGGCTGACATCGTGAATGTCCCACAGGGCAACCGGGCGTTGCGTTTTCGAGAAGCCATGGCGCACGTGTGCTCACCGGTCGCCGTCGTCACGGCAATGGACGGCGACCGGCCGCACGGCACGACGGTCAGCGCATTCATGTCGTTGTCGATGGACCCGCCGATGACCGCGGTGGCTCTGGATCGACAGTCGGAAGTTCTCGGCCTCATCGAAGGAACGCGGAGGTTCGCGATCAATGTCCTCGGGACCGCGCAAAGCTCACTGGCGGTTGCCTTTGCGAGGAAGGGCCGTGCGAAGTTCGACGGTGTCGAGTGGGCGGAGCATCTCGGTGTTCCGAGACTGCCGGACGTATCCATCTGGATCGCGTGCACCGTTGATGCCGTCGTGGACGGTGGTGATCACAAGATCGTGACAGGATCGGTGGACGAGGTCGAGCACCGCGAGTCGAATCCACTGACCTACCACCGGCGTGTATTCGGTACGCACGCACCGACGTCAGTGCTCTAGGAAGGAGAGCCATGTATGTACTGGTGGACGACGGCCGCGTCAGCATCCACGATGTGGACAACCTGAAGGCCTTTCACGTCGAGGTGAGTGCCGACATCTCCGAAGCCGAACTGGACGAACTCTTGCGCCTTCAGGATTACGGATACGTCAGCGGTGGTAGTGCATTCATCTCGGTAGCCCGCGTTCGCGAGAGCACCACGGACGTCGAAGGTGTTGCCGCGATGGTCGACTACGCCCAGAGCAAAGGCTGGGTGGACGAGGACGGCGAAGCACTGCAGGCTCACGTCGTTCGCCAGAAGTAGCGGAACGGCTCAGACCATGTCGTTCTTCTGCAGCCACCGCAGTGTCGGCCAACCGCAGAACACCGGGAGCCAGCAGGTCAGCACTCGGTAGAGCAGGACCGACGGGACCGCGATGCTTGCCGGCAGTCCGAATGCGGACAGACCACCGATGAGGGCGGCCTCGACGGCTCCGACGCCACCCGGTGTCGGAGCCGCCGAGGCGAGCGTCCCACCGATCATCGTCACGATGGTGACGGTGATGAACGTCGTTCCGCCGCCGAATGCTTCGACGCTCGCCCACAGAGCCAGGGCGGCACCGAGAGTTGTTGCGGCGCTGCCGCCCACGATGATGAGGAAGCGGGTCGGGTTTCGCGCGAGTTGGCTCAGTTCACCCAACACCTCGGTGATCTGAGGACGCAGATCGTCGCGCAGCCACCCACGGAGTTTCGGAATGAACATGAATGCACCGAGAACTCCGAGTGCTACGCCGCCCGCCAGGTACAGAACAGTGGATCCCGGGATGAAGTGCGAGAGGTTCGTATCACGTCCGGCGACGATCGAGAAGAAGATCAGCAAGCCGACGTGGGTGACCACCTGAACCGTCTGTTGCAGCGCGACTGCGGCCGTTGCGCGGACGGTACCGAGCCCGCCCTTCTGCAGGAACCGCACGCTCAGCGCTAGCCCGCCGACTCCGGCCGGAGTTGTCGTCGCCGCAAAGGTGTTGGCCACCTGCATGATCAAGAGGTTGCGGTAACTGACCATCGACGACGCACAGGCCCACAGGGCCGCTGCCGCGCCGACGTACGTCAGTGCGGAGACGCCGAGGCCGAGCAGTGCCCACCACCAGTTGGCCGTCTTCAGTTCGGTGATGAACGCGGGGACCTGGCTGATGAAGGGGTAGGCGACGTAGACCAGACCGATGAGCAGAACGAGCTGGATCAGCTGGTTGCGACTGAATCGGGTGACCTGTGCGGGAGCGACCTTTTCGATCCCGTTCTTGGCACCGACCTCGTCTCGGATCTCGGTCATCAGTTTCGCGGAATCCGTGACCGTTCGCCGAATTCGGTTGGGCAATGCAGCGGTGGTCAATCGGCCGGAGGCGGCGAGAATCGTGTCTGCGCCTTGCGCTCGAATCGCGGCGTCCACCGCTGCATCGACCCCGAACAATGATGCGGTGGCGAAGAGAAGTTGTGCGTTGTCGGACTGCATCTGAACTTCGGTGGCGCCGAATTCGGAGTACGCGTACCCGCCGAAGAGGATGGTTCCGCCTTCGACACGAATCTCGGAAGCGCGCAGGTCGCCGTGCGCCATCTGGTGCACGTGAGCGGTATGCAGTGTTTGCCACAGCGCGTCGATCAGTTTGGTGGATTCTTCCTCGCCCGCCTGGTTCTCGACGGCGACGGCAAGGGGGATGCCACGAGGACTCGGGCGCGCGTACATCTCCCACCCGCGATCGAGTACCGAGATTGCGACGGCCTTGGAACTGGCCAGACCGATGTCGGCGAACGCGATACCCATGAGCGCTCGGTGTTCGACGGCGCGACGAAGTGATCCGTAGGGCGGCGGAGTTTCACGGTTCCGGAACGAGATCCAACGGAACGTCTGTCGAATTGCTCCGCTGCTTCGCTGGTTCTGTCCGTACAACTCGACGACGAGTTCGTCGAAAGGTTCGTCGTCCGGTGCTTGGTCGATGGCTGCGGACATGACAAGAGGCCCGATTCCCGAGGGACTCACGACGCGGAACGCGGTGACGCGGTAACCGCGCCGCGCGAGTACGCGTACTGCCGAGTCCAACGGCACTTCGAGGGCAGGGGTGCCGACGGCGAGAACGATCACCGCGCCGATCAGGTAACCGACGGCGAGACCCAGCATCGATCGTGCGGGAACGATCGAGCTGACGATCAGATGGATGGGAGCGAAGAGCAGAAGCAGCGTCCACCAGGCTCGTCGCCACTTCTTCGGAAGCCACGGGCCCGAGACGGTGAGCACCGCCGCGAGCATCGCGATCCATCGCGGATCGTCGAGGAATTGCGACAGGAAGGTGGCGTCGAGTCGGTCCGGCACGTCGAGGTGCCATTTCGGTGCCGCCAGGCCTGTTCCGGTGAAGGACAGCGCGACACCGGCGCACAGGCCGGCGGCGGCGTATCCGGCCAGCAACTTCCACCGGCGCCCGACGATCAGGCCGATCAGGATGGCGAACGGTAGCGCCAGAATTGCGATGCCGTAGAGCAGGTACACAGTGTCTGACAGGCTCGGCGACAGAACACCGACGATGTTGGACACCGACGTTTCGAGCGCGTCCCACTGACTTCGAGTGATCAGAGATCCCGCGATCACGCCGCCGAGCAGCACAGCAGCGATCGCAACCCGCATGATGTCGCTCGTACGGCGGTGCAGTGGTGGCAGGAGGCTTCCCGTTACCGGGATCTCCCGTCCGTCTACTCGCATCTCGCCAGAACTCTCTTCTCTCGGGGTTACCGACCGTCTCAGTTACCTCGATCAAGGTACCGCGTGAGGGTTCGGCGACTGGGAAGCCGGACCTGTCGTTACCTCCTCGATGCCAAGCAACATTCTCTTCGGACCCGCGGGAGCGGGCTTCGGCGCGTAAAATTCACTTTCCGGACGTTCGTTCATTTCGACGACAGGGAGTGCGTATTCATGAGCCCCGACGCCAGCGGTGTGGACGGTCGGGTTCCTGACCTGCCGACCCCGTCGACCAGAATTTCCGTCACCGAGGATTACGCGGCCGAGATCGACGAGCTGTCGAGTCTCAAGCACAAGCTCGGCGTGCTGGAGCCTTCGGAGTTCGCGGATGCCTGGAAGCAGGGTTACCCCTACGAGAAGAAGATGTCGCGCCGCGAGTACGAGCGGAAGAAGCGGCGTCTGCAGATCGAGCTGCTCAAGCTGCAGTTGTGGGTCAAGGAAACCGGTCAGAAGGTGCTCATCATCTTCGAAGGTCGCGATGCTGCCGGTAAGGGCGGGTCGATCAAGAGATTCACCGAGCATCTCAATCCCCGTGGAGCCCGCGTGGTCGCGCTCGAGAAGCCCACCGACATCGAGCGGACGCAGTGGTATTTCCAACGCTATGTCGCACACCTACCCAGCGGCGGCGAGATTGTGATGATGGACCGGTCCTGGTACAACCGCGCCGGCGTCGAACGAGTGATGGGTTACTGCACGCCGACGCAGTATCTCGAGTTCATGAGAGAGACCCCGGACTTCGAGCGGATGCTCGTCAACTCCGGGATTCATCTGCACAAGCTGTGGTTCTCGGTCAGCCGCGAAGAGCAGTTGGCGCGGTTCGCGGCCCGCCGAACGGACCCGGTGCGTCAGTGGAAGCTCTCACCGACCGATCTGGCTTCGCTCGACAAGTGGGACGACTACACCCAGGCCAAGGAAGCCATGTTCTTCTACACCGATACCGGGGATGCGCCCTGGACGGTGATCAAGAGCAACGACAAGAAGCGCGCTCGCCTCGAGGCGATGCGTCACGTGCTCGCCAGCTTCGACTATCCCAACAAGGATCACCGGGCTGTCGGTACTCCGGATCCCTTGATCGTCGGGCCGGCGTCGGCGGTATTCGAAGAGGGCGAGCACGTGAACGTGGAGTTGCCTCAGCTCTAGCGCAGGTGATCGCTCAGATCGAACTGGCCTCTGCCCACAGATTGATGCCGCTGTCCTTGGCGTGCTGATCTATGGAGGCCAGTTCGGCTGCGCTGAATTCGAGATTGTCGAGCGCGCCGACGTTGGCTTCGAGTTGGGCGACACTGGACGCACCGATCAGTACCGAGGTGACCCGCGAATCGCGGAGTGCCCAGCTCAGTGCCAGCTGAGCCAGCGACTGGCCGCGGTCTGCCGCGATGTCGTTGAGCGCGCGGATGTGGGTGAGAGCGTCGTCGGTCAACCACGACGGATCCAGTGACTTACCTTGAGCTGCACGGGAATCCTCGGGGACGCCGTTCAGATAGCGATCGGTGAGCATGCCTTGAGCGAGTGGTGAGAACGCGATGACGCCGACGCCGAGATCGTCGACAGCCGACAGCAGGTCCTGCTCTATCCAGCGGTTCAGCATCGAATAGCTCGGCTGGTGGATCAAGAGCGGAACCCCCGCAGCGGCGAGCAGTGCGGCGATTTCACGGGTGCGCTCCGGCGAGTACGAACTGATACCCGCGTACAGGGCCTTGCCCTGCTGGACAGCGCTGATCAGGGCGCCTGCGGTCTCGTCGATCGGAGTTTCGGCGTCAGGGCGATGGCTGTAGAAGATGTCGACATAGTCGACGCCGAGTCGTCCGAGCGACTGATCGAGGGACGACAGCAAATACTTGCGGGACCCACCGAATCCGTAGGGGCCGGGCCACATGTCCCAGCCGGCTTTGGACGAGATGACCAATTCCTCGCGGTACGAAGAGAAATCCTCACGCAGGATCCTGCCGAAGTTCGTCTCGGCGCTTCCGTACGGGGGTCCGTAGTTGTTCGCAAGATCGAAGTGGGTGATTCCGAGATCGAATGCCCGCCGCAGAACTGCGCGCTGGTTCTCGATCGGTACGTCGTCGCCGAAGTTGTGCCAGAGGCCCAGCGAGATGGCCGGGAGTTTGAGACCGCTCCGACCGGTTCGGCGGTACGGCATGGCTTCGTAGCGGTCCTGCGCGGCGACGTACTGATCGGACATGGTGCCTGCCTTCACATCGTTGTGTCTGCGGTTGAGCGTTCACTCCCGACCATTATCGCCGACGGCGCTCAGGTGTGCCGGCCGCTGGAGGTGTGTCAGTCAAAATGCTTGCGGTTTAAAGCAATTCGATCGATCTTTGGACCGATGTTCAGGTTCGAGTCACAGTGCCGGGCGGCGGTGACGTCGACCACGTCTGGGCTCGCATCTAAGGGAACGGTAAGGAATCGCGGTTACCATGGTCACAGTCGATCGGCGATACCGATCGCCGATTCGCTTCGAACATGTTGCCCAGCAGCCGGATCCGGGGTCCGGCGAGGAGATCTATGTCGACGCAGTCCGTAGTGCACGCACAATCATCCGCAGACGAGAGCGTCGTGGGGGATTCGTCTCCGCCGGGTGGTGGAAGCCGGCGATATCTCGAGCAACTGATCAGATACGACGTGCCGGCGTCGCTGGTCGTATTCCTGGTGGCGCTTCCCCTGTCATTGGGAATTGCGATCGCCTCCGGGGCGCCGATCATGGCAGGTCTGATCGCCGCAATCGTCGGCGGAGTGGTGGCCGGAGCTGTGGGAGGTTCACCGCTGCAAGTCAGTGGTCCCGCAGCCGGCCTGACCGTGGTGGTCGCCGAACTGATCGGCAAGTTCGGGTGGAAAGTCACCTGCCTGATCACCGTCGGCGCCGGAATTCTGCAGATCGTGTTCGGGCTCAGCCGAATTGCCCGTGCGGCGCTGGCTATTGCTCCAGTGGTGGTGCATGCGATGCTCGCCGGTATCGGCATCACCATTGCGCTACAACAGGTTCACGTGTTGTTGGGTGGAAGCTCGGCCAGCTCGGCGCTGGACAATCTACGGCAGTTGCCCGCACAGATCGGTGCCTTGCATGTCGAGGACCTGATGATCGGACTCGTCGTCATCGCCACCCTTCTCGGGTGGCGCTATCTCCCTGCCGGTGTCCGCAAGGTTCCGGCGGCGTTGGTGGGCATCGTATTGGCAACTCTCGCTTCGCTGGCGCTGCCGATCGACGTCGAGCGTATTGCTCTCGACGGATCTTTGCTGGACTCGATCGGACTCCCCGCTCTGCCCGACGGCCAGTGGCTCGGCGTCGCAACCGGCATCCTGACCATCGCCCTGATCGCCAGTGTGGAGAGTCTGCTCTCGGCCGTGGCCGTGGACAAGATGCACTCGGGCCCGCGGTCGAACTTCGATCGCGAGATGCTCGGCCAGGGCACCGCGAACATGGTGTCCGGGGCCATCGGCGGCCTTCCGGTCACCGGGGTGATCGTGCGCAGTGCGACCAATGTCGAGGCCGGGGCGAAGTCCCGCGCGTCGTCGATCATGCACGGCCTGTGGATTCTGCTGTTCTCGGCTGCGCTCGCCGGGTTGGTCCAGCAGATTCCGAAGTCTGCACTGGCCGGACTGTTGATTGTCATCGGTATTCAACTGGTCAAGCTGGCGCACATTCGGTTGGCGCGACGGACCGGTGATCTGTGGGTGTACGGCATCACGGTGGTCGGCGTCGTGTTCTTGAATCTGCTCGAGGGCGTCCTGATCGGGTTGGCGCTGGCCATCGCCCTCCTGGTGTGGCGTGTCATCCGCGCAACTGTCACCGCAGAAGAGTTGGGCGACAACGATTCCGGGAAGTGGCGCGTCCTGGTCGAAGGCTCGTGCACCTTCCTGGTGCTGCCCAAGCTGACGTCGGTGCTCGCCGGAATCCCACCGCGGTCGGACGTCACCGTCGAGCTGTCAGTCGACTTCCTCGACCATGCCGTCTTCGACGTCATCGAAGAGTGGGCGAGGCAGTACGAGTTGGCAGGTGGTTCGGTGATCATCGACGAAGTCGGCTCGGTGAGTATGGAGAGCGCGACCACCGGTCCGCCGAAGCGCGGCGCCGCAGTCACCGACCTGCGCGGCTTGCTCGCGCCGTGGGGCAGTTGGCAACCACAGGCTTCGGGGAGGAATCTGAGCAGCCCGCCGGCCTTGCGGCCCATTCTCGACGGGGTGTCCAACTATCATCGCCATCGCGCCGAAGCGATACGGCCGCACATGGATCAGTTGCGCGACGGGCAGAACCCCGACTCCCTTTTCCTCACCTGCGCAGATTCGCGAGTGGTGCCGAACATCATCACGAGCAGTGGCCCCGGTGACCTGTTCACCGTGCGCAATGTCGGAAACCTGGTTCCTGCCGGCGGCCGCGATACGTCGGTGGAAGCGGCACTGGCCTTCGGGATCGACGAGTTGGGTGTCAGCTCGGTGGTCGTGTGCGGACATTCGGGCTGCGGCGCGATGCAAGCACTCCTGACCAACGGTCCGTCGGAATCGGGAGTCGTCGGTGAATGGCTGCGGCATGCGGAGACGAGCTTGCAGGCCTATACGAGTGGCCATCCGGTCGCGCGTGCTGCGGCCGAGGCAGGTTTCTCGGAGGTCGATCAGCTCGGAATGGTCAATGTCGCAGTCCAATTGCAGACTCTCGAACGCCATCCTCTCGTCGGTCAGGCCCGTGTGGATGGTCGCCTGCGTATCGCCGGACTGTTCTTCGACATCGGCTCGGCTCGGGTCATCGAAGTGACAGCGTCGGGGATCGGCCAGTTGATCGAGACCTGAAGGGCTATTCGGGTCCGGGCTGATCCCTGAGTTCGACCAGCAGGCGAGCCCCGCCGAGTGGACTGTCGTGAAATGTCGTCCGTCCGCCGTGCAGGGCCGCCTGCTGCGCCACCAGCGCCAGGCCCAAACCGGAGCCTGTCTTGCCTGCCGTCGATCCGCGAGTGAAGCGCTCGAACACGCTCGAGCGTTCCTCGGCCGGTATTCCGCAACCGTTGTCGTCGATCGTGATCGTGACGGTGTCCGGTGAATCGGCCGGGCGAGCGAGGGTGATGCGCACCGCGCTCGCGCCGCCGTGGCGGACTGCATTGGTGATCGCGTTGTCGAGGATCAACCGGATTCCGCCGGGAAGGGCCCGGATGCAATAGGGGAGTGGGGAATCCACCGTGACGACGCCGACGTCGAGCCCAGGATGATGTCGGCGTGCGTCGTCGGCGGCGATGTCGCAGACCTCGGTCAAATCGGTGTCCTTGAAATCCTCGGCCGTCGAGAGTTCACCCTTCGCCAGGCGCTCGAGGTCTCTCAGAGTTGACTCGACGCGGCCCTGCGCGCGGGCCAGATCTGTGAGGATCTCGCGTCTTTGTTCGTGATCGAGGTCGTGAATGGACAACACTTCGATGTCGGTTCGCATTGCTGTCAACGGAGTTCGGAGTTCGTGAGCCGAGGCGGACGCAAAATCTCGGGCGGCGGCAAGGGCGGAGTTGGTTGCGGCTTGCGCTCGAGCGACGTCGCTGAGCATCGATTCTGCTGCTGCGGCAAGCTCGTCCGCTTCACGGATTCCGGAAACCTCGGTGGCGAGATCGGGATCGCGCCTGGCGATCCGGCGGGTCAACTCCACGAGGGGGCGCACCGCCGGGCCACCGAACAACCATCCCAACGCAGCTGCGGCCGCTACGGCCCCGACGCCGAAGAACGCAACCTGTCGCTGTTGGTCGACTGTGATGTCTCGCGCTTCGGCATAGGGAACCGCCAGCGAGACAAGGGCATTGATCCCGTCGGCCTCGGCGGTATATGCCCGGTACTTCGTACCGTCCACGTCGACGGTCGCCGAGCCGACCGGTAGTTCGGGCAGTCGCGTCGGGGTACTGGATTTGACGGTTCCGTCGGTGTCGGAGCGGATGGTCACGGAAAAGGCGCCGCCGTCTCCGAACGCGCCGAGAAAAGGTCCCGCTGTAGCCGCATTGGCCACGATGACCGTCGATGCCGTCTCCAATCGACGGTCCAACTGCGCCAAATTGTTTCGTGCGATAGCCAGTGCAACGACCACACCGAGTGCGATGACGATGAACGTCGCCCCCAGTGCCGCGGCCGCGGCAACGCGAGTTCGTAGTGAGAAGCGGCGACGCTTCACGGGTTCTCCCGAAGCACGAACCCGACGCCGCGAACGGTATGCAGCAGACGAGGTGAACCGCCGGATTCGAACTTTCGACGCAGATAGCCGATGAAGACGTCCACGACGTTCGTGTCGGCGACGAAGTCGTAGCCCCACACCAGTTCGAGGAGACGTTCGCGAGTGAGCACGATGCCGGAATTGTGTGCGAGCACTTCGAGTAGCTCGAATTCGCGTTTGGTGAGCGGTACTTCCTTGCCGTCGACACGAACCCGGCGACCGGAGAGATCGATGTCGAGGTTTCCGACCCGCAGGGTATTCGTACCCTCGGAGTGATCGCCGGCCGGAGTGTTGCTGCGACGGAGCATTGCGCGGATCCGGGCAACCAGTTCGGCAAGAACAAACGGTTTGACCATGTAGTCGTCTGCACCGGACTCGAGCCCGGCGATGCGGTCGTCGACCGAGTTGCGCGCACTGAGCACGCAGATCGGGATTTCGTTGCCGGCGGCACGAAGTGCCGTCACCACCCCGGTGCCGTCGAGAACAGGCATGTTGATGTCGAGGACTACCGCGTCCGGTCGTTTGTCGGAGATCACTCGGAGCGCGTCGGCGCCGTCCACCGCCGTCAGTACGGTGAATCCCGAGAGCCGCAATCCGCGTTCGAGTGAGGTCAGGACGTCTGCGTCGTCGTCGACTACGAGGATTTTCGGTATCTCGGTCACAGCCCCATTGTGCCTTGCCTGGTACGTCGGGTTTCGCCGATCAGACCGGCAAGTCGGTACCGTCCGGACGCAGACCGGCCATGAACACCGCGACCAACCGCGGGACCAGGTTCGGCATGGCCTCGTCGGACAACTCGATTTGCGGGCGCGTCAGTTTGGCCAGAGCCATGACGAATTCGAGCGGTTGCAGATCGGCGCGAACCAGTCCGGCGCTCTGAGCGGCGCCGATCGTCGCGGTCATCTTCGTTTTCGTCACCTCACGCACCGCCAGAACTTCGGGCGCCAGCTCGGTGAAACTGCGTTCCACCAGTGCAGGAATGAGCGCACCCAGGCGCAGTTCCACGAGGCGGTCCACCAGCGTGTGCCACGCGTTTATCGGATCGGTGGACATTGCCGTGAGTGCGATGTCGGCAGCCTCGCGGACATCGGTCAGTGTTGCGACGGCGACGGCGGTCACGAGGTCCTCGCGCGTCGGAAAGTTTCGATACAGCGTGGCGATGCCCACTTTCGCGAGTTCTGCGACTGCATCGAGCGGCGCGTCGTGCCCGCGTTCGGTGAACACCGCTCGTGCGGCGTCGACTATTGCGTTTCTGCGTTCACGTGCATCGGCTCGCACATCCACCTCCGGTATTGACAGTTCATCATAACCGGAGGAATATCTTCCACAAATAGTGGAGGAAAAACTTCCACTTAGGGAAGGTAGTTATGAACGCCGAAGTCGAAGCACGGGACCGCAAGAAGTTGGTGGCTGTGGTGTTGGGCTTGTCCGCCGTGATCGGGCTGATGCTGCTTGCCTTCGTGCTGCCCTCGGTCAACAGTGGCCCGCACGAACTGAAGTTGGGCATCACCGGTCCAGCTGCGGCAACCGAACAGATCAGCACCTCGCTCGAGGCGAGTAAGCAAGGCGCCTTCGATACTCGAGAATTCGCCGACGCCGACGCCCTGCGTGACGCGATTCGGAATCGCGACGTGGTCGGCGGAATCGCCGTTGATGCCAACGGTCCTCACGTGTTGATCGCGACTGCAGGCGGAACCCCGATCGCCCAAACCTTGACCGGTCTGGCCAGTGGGCTCGCGGAGAGTTCGGGGGTGAAGGTTCCCGTCGAAGACGTTGTGCCGTTGACGGCGGACGACCCGACCGGTGCTGGGCTCACGGCATTGGCTTTGCCTCTGGTGTTCGGTGGAATCATGCCTGCTGTTGTTCTCGTGCAGCTGTTTCCGCGCAGCATTGTCAAGCGAGTGTTGGGCGCTGCCGGCGTCGCGGTTGTCGCGGGTTTTGCCCTGACTGCCATTCTGCAGTTCGGTACCAGCAGCCTTGACGGAAACTACCTGCTCACCGCGCTCACACTCGCCGTTGGTATTTCGGCCATCTCGCTTCCCATTTTGGGGCTCGAATCCCTGCTCGGGATGAAGGGGTTCGCGTTGGGCGCCGTCACGATGATGTTCATCGGAAACCCACTCTCGGGGATGGCGACAACTGCCGCGTGGTTGCCCGCAGGCTGGGGCGCATTGGGGCAGCTGCTCCCACCCGGCGCCGCAGGAGCATCCGTCCGTTCGATGGCGTTCTTCGACGGCCATGGCGCCACCACGCCACTTCTGGTGCTGGTGTGCTGGATTGCCGTCGGGATCGCGCTGTGCGTGGCTGCCGGCCGGAAGAAGGCGTCGGCGCCGGTTATCGAACCGGAGGCTGCGCTGGTCTAGCCGGCGTAGCTTGCGTACGGGGTCAGGTCGGGAATCGGCCAGACCCCGTCAACGCGTTCCACGGCCAGTTCGGCGACCACGGTGTCCTCGTCCATCGGTAGAGGTCGGAGGATTCGGGGCTTTTCCGCCTCCCATTCGACGTCGATGCCCGCGGAGGTCAGGGCGTCCTGATCGATGACGGCGACGACCAGCGGCAATGTGAGGTCGCCGAACACCAGATCGAGCACCGAAGCGAGTGCGTCCGGGGTCGTTGCGCGAATGAATCCTGCCTCGTCGTAACTGATTCCGCGCGTCGAGACCTCGTACTCACCGAAACGCTTGCATGCTTCCCAGTCGTCGGCGATAGCGACGTGGACGAGTCGTTGTCCGGTCATGCAGTGCTCCTGTAGTATTCGAATTAATGAAACGTCAACGTAGCATTAATTTACCGGCACGCTAACAGGGGACTTGATGGAGCAACCGCGCAGACGTGGGAGAACCAGTGACGCCGAGCGCGCCGAACGACGCAACGAGATTCTCGACGTCGCTGTCGACTCGTTTCGAGATGTCGGGTTCGCCCGAACTACCATCGAGGGCATTGCCACGGTGGCCGGCGTCGCCAAGCGCACCGTGTACAGCTACTTCGGCGACAAGTCTGCGGTCTTTGCAGCTGCGGTTGCGCGTCAGCACGCGTACGTCGACGATGCCGGCGAGGGACAGTCCGACCTGCTCGCCGCTGCAGTGGACATCGTCATCGCCCTGCACAGCGACAACTCGATTGCGCTGCACCGCATGATGATCGGCGAGGCCGTGCAGTTCCCTGAATTGGCCGCAGCGTTCTACGAATCCGGCCCGGCCAAGTCGATTGCCTTTCTGGAGAAGATTTTGATCGATCAGCACGGCCAGAAGGCTGCGCTGTGCGCGGATCAGTTGTACACCTTGCTGCTCGGGGAGGAGCACCGGCGGCGACTGCTCGGGCTCACCTCCGAACCGACAGCCGAAAGAGCGGCGCAACTGGCGGCCCGCGCGGTGGGATGCGTTCTGAGATCTGATCGGTAGGCTCGACTGGGTGAGTAACTCTGTGATCTGGTTTCGACGCGATCTGAGGGTCGGTGATCTTCCGACTCTGACTGCAGCGGCGGATGCCGGCGGACAGACGTTGGGTTTGTTCGTCCTCGACGAGAAGTTGCTCGGACCGGCAGGATCACCCCGCCAGAATCAACTGTTCGCCAACTTGTCGGCACTCGACAACCAGCTCGACGGACGATTGATGGTTGTTCGAGGTGATCCGGCAGACGTGGTGCCCCGCGTGGCGGAATCCGTTGGCGCCGAAGAAGTTCACATCAGTGGCGACTACGGGCCCTACGGCCGACGGCGCGACGCGGCCGTGGCCGAGAAGGTGGAGTTGATCGCCACCGGGTCACCATATGCCGTGGCGCCCGGACGCGTCACCAAGGCAGACGGTGATCCGTACAAGGTGTTCACGCCGTACTTCCGTCAGTGGATGGAACATGGTTGGCGGGGCCCCGCGTCGACCGATGCGGGGACGGTCCGTTGGTTCGATCCGAGCGAGAAGGACGGTGGCCCGCGCCGGGTGAGTATCCCAGCGCCGTCCGGCACCGTCAGCGATGTCGTCGGTGAGGCCGGTGCGCTCGAACAGTGGAAAGAATACTGCGAGAACGATCTTGACCGGTACGACGACGAACGAAATCGACCCGACCTCGACACCACGAGTCGGATGTCGATCCCGCTCAAGTACGGCACGATTCATCCGAGAACCATGTTGGCAGATCTCTCCAAGCGACTCGGAGACGGCGCTCAGGCGTACCGTCGCCAGCTTGCTTGGCGAGACTTCTACGCAGACATCCTGTTTCAGCGCCCCGACAGCGCGCGGAAGAACTACGACGACAAGTTCGACCGTTTACGTCACGACGGGGGAGTCGACGCAGACGCCGCCTTCACGGCCTGGTGTGAAGGCAAGACCGGCTTCCCGATCGTGGATGCCGGCATGCGGCAACTCGCCGCCGAGAACTGGATGCACAATCGGGTCCGAATGATCGTCGCGTCATTCCTGGTGAAGGACCTGCACATTCCGTGGTGGCGCGGCGCACGGTACTTCATGTCGCAACTGGTGGACGGTGACTTGGCCTCCAATCAGCACGGGTGGCAGTGGACTGCCGGGTCGGGTACGGATGCTTCGCCCTTCTTCCGCGTCTTCAACCCGATCACGCAAGGGGAGAAGTTCGATCCCGACGGCACATACGTCCGTCGGTGGGTCCCCGAACTTCGCGATGTTCCCGGGAAGGCCGTCCACTCGTTGAAGGCGATGCGCCCAGTCGACTACCCGGACCCGATCGTCGATCACGCGCACGAGCGTGAGGAGGCCTTGCGCCGGTACGGCGAGATCAAAGGCTGAGTGCTCAGTGATCTGCGGGCGCTACGCGGACGCGGTTTCCGTCCAGATCTGAAATGACGAACGTCAGACCGAAGACATCTTCGTTGGGTTCTTCGACGACCTCGACTCCCTTGGCCACCCACTCGTCGTGGATCGCCCGAATTTCGTTGCTCCCACCGTCGACCAAGATGCCGACTTCGAAATTGCGCGGTGTCGCGGGATCGAGGTCGCGGGACTTGCCGCTCCACAGTGCAAGGACCACACCGCCGCCGAGGTCGAAGGTCATGTACCGAGGGCTGAGGACCTCAGGCTTCGCGTCGAACAATTCGCCGTAGAACGCTGCTGCGGAGGCGGCATCGCTGACGTAGATCAGAAACTGGTTGGGTAGTCGCACTGTGGTTTTCCCTCTCCCGTTGATTTTCGGGCCACCGGCAGCGGGGCGTGTGCCTGGTCGTGCGGGGCTGCGTTCAACAATCCCCGCGCGCCGGACGAATGTCCAAGAACAAGTGCGTCTGAGTGGCAGATGGATTACTTATGACGACTGCTGCAGTCACACCACACTGAGGTGGTACCCGACGCTCAGGTTCGGGTAGTAGCCGTCGATGTAGCTCGAGATGAAGTAGTGATCAGGGTCGGTGGTGCGAGTTCCGTCGGTGTCGAACTGCGGATAGTCGTTGGCCATGAAGACTGCTTGTCCGCCGTCGGGAGTGGAATAGACGACGTCGACCGTCAGGCCGCGCGGGTCCTGGTTGTATGCCGTGACGATCTCGGTCTCGTGAGGCGCGAGCGACTGGCGTGGGCTCTGCATCCACTGTCCGTAGGGGTTGTCGGCGCCTTCGAGATGAATTGTCTGTTCGGTGTCGTTGCTGATCGTCATCGTGATGCTGTTGCCGGTTGTGGGAAGGGTTCCGGCACTGGCGATTCCGCTCAATCCCAAAGTGAGGGCGCCGGCGGCCAGAGCTGTGATTGCGGCAACTATGTAGCGTGGGTTCGTCATCGTCGGTGTCCTTTGTCCGGGTGAGCGTTCGGTTGGCTCTCTCGAAGACAACTATGTCGGAGCAGATCGATGTCGTATGTCCACTCCCCGGACCCTGTGCAGGCGGAACGGTGTGTCCACCGATCGGGGGACACCTACTCCGACACCGAGACGGCTTCGACCTTTCGCTCGCCGGTGACCAGCAGTCCGATCAGTGCGGCCGCCGCGAGCACCATGACGAGTACTCCGTAGCCACGCGTCGTATCCACCAATCCGACCTTGCCGACCAGGTAGCCGGCCAGCAAGGCGGGAAGACTGTTGGCCAGATATGCGATGACGTAGACGGTGGACAACAAACCCGCGCGTTCGTGGTTCTCGGCCAGCGGCATGACGGTGAGGATAGTTCCTTGGAATCCTGCTCCGAAGCCGATACCTGCAACAGCCGTACCGACCAGAATCAATACGGCAGAGGATGTTTCAGCACCGATGAGTGTGACGGCCACCCCGAGCACCAAGGCGGTGGTTCCGATCAGCATCACGGTCCGGCCGCCGAGTTTGCGGAAGGTGAGTACTGCTGCCGCTCCGAATCCTGTCAGTGTTGCAACCATGATGGCACCGATGAGGGAGCTGTGAACGTCAAGTGCGTTGCGCGCCAATGCAGGTCCGAGTGAGAGGTAGAAACCTCCCAGTGCCCAGACCGCGATCAGGCACGGTGCGGTCAGGGCAATCATCGTGCGCGCCTGACGAGGAACGGCCAGTGTGGGGCGCAGGGACTGCCAGGCTCCGGGGCGTCCGCCCGATGTCTCGGGAGTGGCCCATACTCCGAAGATCTCGAGAATGACAAGCACGAGAAGGACCAGGTAGACAGTGCTGGTGGGCCGGGGCAGGTGCTCGCTGATGAGGCTCGAACCCACTGCTCCGACTGCAAGCCCCATCGTCGGAGCGACGCTGTTGATGATCGATCCTCGACCCGGAGTGCGTTCGAGGTCGATCAATGCCGAACCCAGAGCACTGATTGCAGCGCCGGTGGCAACACCCTGTACGACCCGGGCGATGAGCAGGATGGTCAACCCGTCGGCCGAGGCGAACAGCGCGAGCGAGACTGCCTCGAGCGCGAGTGCTCCGAGCAGGACCGGGCGCCTGCCGATGTGATCGGACAGGGATCCGGCGGTCAGGAGCGTGGCGAGCAATGCGAGAGCGTAGATGCCGAACACGAGCGTCGACGCCAGCGAGGAGAATCCCCACAACTGTTGATAGTGCTCGTACAACGGTGTCGGGGTCGCGGATGCGCCCAGGAACGTAGCGATGATGACGGCGATGAGTGTGAAAGCGACGCCTCGCCCAAGGCGTGGGCGTGAAGTGCTCTCGGTCTGAGGTGAAACGGTCGTTGTCATTGTCGTAGCGCTTCCCGTGCGGGTGGTGAAGATTCAAACGCAAATACTTTGCGTTTGGGACGCTACGCCTGGCCGTAGCCTAATGCAACATCTTTGCGTTAGTATTGGATTTATGAGTCCGTCCGCAGGTCCGCGCCCCGGTGGCCGTAGTGCGCGCATCCAACAGGCCGTGCATGCGTCGGCGCGCAAGTTGTTGGAACAGCGTGATCGAGCCGAGATCACGGTGCCGATGATCGCGACCGATGCGGGAGTGACCCCGTCGACCATCTATCGGCGGTGGGGTGACATCAACGAAGTCTTTGCCGACGTCTCGATCGAGAGATTGCGCCCGGACGCCGACCCGCGTGAAACGGGCTCGCTCCGAGGGGATCTGACGATTTGGGCGCAGGAGTACCTCGAGGAGATGTCTGCGCCTGTCGGTCGTGCTTCGTTGCGTGACGTGTTGATGAGCGACGATCAGACGCATGCACCGGACGGTACGAAGAAGTTCAAGTGTGCCTTCTTCTGTCGGACGCAGATCGACGTGATCCTCGCGCGTTGGCCGGAAGCTGCCGGCGTGGATGGTGATTCGGTGGTCGACCATGTAGTGGCGCCGATCATCTACCGAATTCTGTTCGACCTCGAACCGGTCGTGCCGCAGCGAGTTGCGGAATTGGTGGATCAGACGCTTGCCCTCGCGGCGCGGGTCGTTGCCGAAGGCTGATCGCTACGTAGTCGGGCGTGGACGTGCATGTCGTGCCAGCCGTCGGCGTGCCTGGCGGAGCTTCGTCGAACACCTTCTTCGCTGAACCCTGCTTTGGTGGCGACTCGGCACGATCGTGGGTTGTGGATCGAGTGCTCGAGTTCCAGTCGATGAAACCCTACTTCGCGGAATGCCCACTCGGACAGTGCGGTTACAGCCTGGGTGCACAGTCCGCGGCCGCGCGCCGCTGGGGTCACCCAATACGCGAGCTCGGCAGTGCCGTCCCACAAATTCACCCCCTTTGCTGCGATTCGACCGAGGAGTTCATTTGTCTCGGGAGCGGCGATCGCCCAATGGCATTCGGATTCGCTTGCCCACCCGTCTCTCCACTGGGTGAGCCAACCCCGTGCTTCGTCGATCGAGTCGGCGCGGCGGATGTGCCAACGCTGAATCGACGGATCGCGAAAGGCTTCCATGACGGCCGGTGCGTCGTCGCGGGTCCAGGGTCGGAGAATCGCGAAAGTCCCGACGTGGATCGAGGGTTGGTCCATTCCCCGGAGATATCCAGCGGCGATAGCGGGCGTGGTCAAATTGGGCACGTGAAGCATCATCGCCTACCCGCCTGATAGCGGGCAATGGCGTGAGCTTTCCGGTCATTATCCCTGCCACTCTTCGTTCAGGCGGCGCGCAGATTCCAGAGTTGCGATGGCCTCTTCGGTGTCAACTCGCGCGAGTACCAGTGCACTTACCGTGCAGGAGAGAAGGATTCGAGTGCGATCTGAGAGCGTGGCGTCTGTCTCGGTTGGAAACGCGGCGTGTAATCCACTGTTGATCGCGTCGGCGAGTTCTCGGCGGTACGCGCGGATCACTGCGGCCGCCGCATCGTCGTGCGCGCCGAGTCCGGCAGCCGTATTGAGAAGTAGGCAACCGCGCCGAGGTGAGTCGGCAGTCATGGTGCCGATCGCGTGCGCAAGCGAGGAAAGGTAGTCGTCGACGGCGTCTGCCCCGGGATTTGTCGTGAGGCTGCGCAGACGTGGCCGGATGACATGGTCGAGGTACATCTGCACGGCGGCGTCGAACAATCCGCGCTTGTTGGTGAACGAGTTGTAGAGACTTGACCGACTCAGCCCCGTCGCGGATTCGAGGTCGCCGAGTGAGGCACCTTCGTATCCGCGTGCCCAGAAAACGTCCAAAGCGGCAGCGACCACGGCTGTTGTGTCGAATTCTTGTGATCTGCCCATCAAAGCCTCGCTCTTTCTGTATCGTTCGGTCCAGTATATATTGGACCGAACGATACAGAATTCACTCGAAGCAACAGGAGCTCACCGATGAACGTCGCCGGCTACATCTTCGCGGGACTGGCCGCAGCAGTGCACGTGTACATTTTTGTCCTCGAATCGATTCTCTGGACGGCCCCGAAGACCCGCGCCACGTTCGGCGTGAAGTCCGAGGAAGAGGCGATCACCACGCAGCCGCTCGCCTTCAACCAGGGCTTTTACAACCTTTTCTTGGCGATCGTGTCGGCGGTCGGCATCGTGATTGCGGCGACCGGCTCCGCGTCGGTCGGAATTGCCCTCGTACTGGCAGGCACAGGATCGATGGTTGCCGCGGGATTGGTGCTGATTCTCTCGTCTCCCGACAAAGCCCGCGCAGCCGTCGTACAGATGCTTTTCCCAGCTATTGCCGTTGTTCTGCTGGTAATCCACCTGCTTTGAGTGGTCTCTATCCGCCGCCGAGCACCAGTGATTCGATCAACGCAAAAGCCCCGTTGAGTGCTCCGCAATCGAAGGCTTCGGCCAGGGCGTAACCGATGACGAGTTCGTCGGTGCTCGGCGTGCTCGACCAGACTGCGTCGGTCTGTCTGGGATCGGATTCCTCGTTCTTGGAGAAGTGCCCGATCCGCACTCCGTCGCGGGTGAATGCACTGTTCGCGTCGTCGACTGGGGCGAAGTTCAAACTCACGCCGTCGACGAGTGCCGAGACAGAGTACGAGCGACGGGACAGAAACCCTTTGCCGACAGTGAGTTCGACTTCGTCGCCACCGACAGTGAAGAACAAGTCGGCGGCGGCGCGCGTTCCGATGGGTGTGCCTTCACGGCGCGGGGCATCGACTCGACGCGTCAACAGAGCGTGTGAGTTGCCGTTTCGGACGTCGACGACCCCCGTGTCGACATCGAACGAGATCTCGACTTTTCCGTGAATCGGGTCCATTACGGCGTATTTGACCGTCACTGTGCCTACCCCCTGTAAGTGTGAACTCGGGTCCATAATACGTGGTGGGAGCGTTGTCCAGTATGCCCGAATCCAAAAAAATAGTGCCGAATGACGCGCGTTTGCGGCCAAATGCTTCTACGCTGGGTCTTGGGTTTGTTGCGCATCCCACAACGGTTTTTCCCACACCAGACGAGGAGCGCCTATGAGGTTGTCGACTACTTGTTCTGTTGCTACGAAGGCTTGATCAAGCCGGAATTGCCTCTGCCGGATGGTGCTCGAGACCCATCCGGCAGAGGCAATTCTGCATCAGTTCGGGCCTTCAGCCGCCGGCGAATTTTTCCGAGGTGCCGAGATCGATCGGCAACGCGATGCCGGTGATCCCGCGCCCGGCCGGCCCCACCAGATAGAACACCGCATCCGCAATCACTTCGGGGTCGACCCACGGGTGGGGCAGCAGATTCAGCTTCGACATGATCGGAGCGGTATCGGCGAGGACAGGATTCTCCAAGTCTGGACGGAACGCACGAACCATCGGTTCGTTGTCGATCATCGTCGTTCGCACATTGCCCGGGTGTACGGAGTTGACTCGGATGTCTGCCCAGCCGAGTTCGTTGGCCAGAGACTTCGCCAGCCCCCGAACGGCGTGCTTGGACGCGGAGTAATGTGCAATCCCCGGCACGCCTCGAAGCCCGGCCATCGAGCTGATCAACACAATGGATCCACCTCGATTGCCGTTCATGATGTGCGGAATCGACACCTTGGTCGTCAACCAGACGCCGGTGACGTTGATGTCCATCAGCTCGCGGAACTCTTCGGCGCTCAGGTCCCAGGACAATTTCGCCGACGCCGCGATTCCCGCGTTGGCGATCACGATGTCCAATCGGCCGAGTTTCTCGACTCCGGCGTCGACCGCTGATTTCAGGGCATCGAGGTCGCGAGTGTCCGCGACGGATGCGACGATACGCCGGCCCTGAGCTTCGACCAGGGCGACGGTCTGGGCGAGGTCGGCTTCGGTGGCCATGTCGTACCCCGCCGTTGCGACCGGCGCGCAGAGATCCACCGCGATGATGTCCGCGCCCTCGGACGCGAGCTTGACGGCATGCGCGCGCCCTTGACCACGCGCCGCTCCGGTGATGAATGCGACCTGACCGTCCAAATTGCCCATCGAACTTCCCCTGCCCGTCTGAATCGTTGAAAACTGGAACGTGTTCATACTGCTACGTCCGGAGGCAGACAGACAGGGGAATTCGCTGAATCCTTATCCGCGAAGGAGTTTGGACAACTCGTCCAATACGCTCGCGTCCTCGATGGTCGACGGGACCGTGTACTCCTCGTTGTCGGCGATCTGCCGCATGGTCTTGCGGAGGATCTTGCCGGAACGAGTCTTCGGTAGTGCGGCGACGACGGTGACGTCCCGGAACGTGGCGACGGCACCGATCTGGTCTCGCACCCGCGCGACCAGTTCTTGTCGGAGTGTTTCGGGATCGATGTCGACGCCGGACTTGAGCACGACGTAACCGCTCGGCCGTTGCCCCTTGAGTTCGTCGTGAATGCCGATGACCGCGCATTCGGCGACAGCCGGGTGGCCGGCGACGACGGCCTCCATGCTTCCGGTCGAAAGGCGATGTCCGGCAACGTTGATCACGTCGTCACTTCGTCCGAGCACGAAGACGTAGTTGTCCTCGTCGATGTACCCGGAGTCGCCGGTGAGGTAATACCCTTCGAAAGTCGACAGGTAGGACTTCACGTACCGGTCCTCGTCACGCCACAGTCCGGCGAGTGTTCCGGGAGGAAGCGGCAGGCCGATCACGATGTTGCCCTCGGTGCCCGGACCCACGAGTTCGCCCTTGCCGTCGACGATTTCGACGCGGTATCCGGGGCAGGCGACGGTGGGTGAGCCCGCTTTGATCTCCATCGGTTCGAGGCCGCGCAGGTTCGCGCAGATGGCCCAACCGGTTTCGGTCTGCCACCAGTGATCGACCACCGGGCGATCGAGAATCCGAGTAGCCCACTCGTAGGTGTCGGGATCCAAGCGCTCGCCGGCCGCGAACAGTGTGTCGAGCGACGAGATGTCGTACTTGGCAAGCTCTTTTGCGTACGGGTCGGCCTTGCGGACCGCGCGGATCGCTGTCGGAGCGGTGAAGAGTGCCGACACGTTGTATTCGGAAATGATGCGCCAGAACGCACCGGCGTCGGGGGTGCCGACGGGCTTGCCTTCGTACATGACCGTCGTGGCTCCGGCGAGCAACGGTCCGTAGACGATGTAGGAGTGGCCGACCACCCAGCCGACGTCGGAGGCGGTCCACCACACCTGTCCTGGGCTGATGTCGTACAGATTCTTCATGGTCCACGTCAGCGCAACGGCATGGCCACCGTTGTCCCGGACGACGCCCTTGGGCTTACCGGTCGTTCCCGAGGTGTAGAGGATGTAGAGCGGATCCGTCGCGGCGACCGACACCGGGTCGGCCGGGGTGGCGTCGGCGATCAGCTCGTCCCAGTCGAACCAGGCTGCGGCACTTGACTTGTAGTCGGAAGCTGCACCGGGAATCTGCTCGCGATTCTTCACGATCACGGTGTGCGCGGGAGTGGCGGACAGTTGCAGAGCCTTCTCGACCATCGGCAGGTACTCGATTGTTCGTCCGGGTTCGAGGCCGCCGGACGCCGTCACGAGCACCACTGGACCGGCGTCGTCGATACGGGTTGCGAGCTCCTTGGCCGCAAAGCCGCCGAACACCACCGAATGCACCGCGCCGATTCGCGCACACGCGAGCATCGCGATCGCAGCCTCGGGGATCATCGGCATGTAGATGATCACGCGGTCGCCCGCCACCACACCCTGATCTTTCAAGACGCCGGCGAAGAGTGAGACCTGCTCGAGCAATTCGGCGTAGGTGTACGTGGCCTTGGTGGGGACCATCGCGGAGTCGAAGATCAACGCGGTCTGATCGCCGCGGCCGTCGCGGACGTGCCGATCGAGGGCATTGAAGCTGGTGTTGAGCGAAGCATCCGGGAACCAGCGATAGATCGGCGCGGCAGAGTCGTCGAGAGCCTTGGTGGGCGCGACATCCCAGTCGACGGCCCGCGCAGCGTCGAGCCAGAACTTCTCCGGCTGATCCATGCTCTCGCGATATGCGTCGGCATACGTGGTGTGGGACGCCTGCTCGGAAGAGCTCATCGACGTGTGTCCTCTCGTGAACTTCGCTTACCGGTGACCTGAAACACCTTAGGTCACCGTCAGTGCGGTGCGCCTCAGTAGCGGTGGGGGTACCGTCCCTTTGCGCCGGGCGGGCCTGTCCCGTCGGCCAGTGGCGCGTAGGGGTGGGATAAGCCAGGGACGGAAAGGGGGATCGATGTGACAGGTGCAGCGCAACGCGCAGGCTTCTGGGGAGTCCTCGCTCTGCGTGACTTCCGACTTCTGTGGACCGGCGACGCAGTCAGCGGTATCGGAAACGGTGTCACGACCGTCGTACTGCCGCTGATCGCGCTTCGCGAACTGGACGCGAGTAGCTTCCGGATCGGTGTGCTGGCATCAGCAGTGTGGTTGCCGTGGTTGATCGTCGGACTACCAGCCGGTGCCTGGATCGACCGGCTGCCTCGGCGTCCGATCATGATGATCGCGAACGCTGCGTGCGCGCTGTTCTTCGCGAGCCTCGCGATCGCCGGCTTCCTGGAGGCGATGACATACGGCCACCTGCTCCTGGTCGCGCTGCTCACCGGTACAGCCACCGTCTTCTTCCAGGCGGCCTATCACTCGTATCTCCCCACGGTGCTCGCCGAAGCGGATCTTGTCGAAGGGAACTCGAAGATTCAGGGCGCCGAGGCCGCAACTCGGGTGATCGGCCCAAGCGTCGGTGGGCTGGTGGTTGCAACTGTCGGGCTCGCGGCCGGTCTGGTTGTCGACGCGTTCACGTTCGCCTTCTGCTTTGTATGCATCTGGCTGATTCGTGTGCAGGAGACCGTCCATCGCGGACAGAATCAGCGAGAACCGTTGCGACGCCAGATTGCGCTCGGACTGCGATTCGTCGCCGGTGATCCGTATCTGCGGTCGATCGTCGTCTACGGCACTCTGCTCAATTTCGGTCTCACCGGGTACTCCACGATCCAGATCGTGTTCCTGGAAAAGACGGTTGGCGTGGGGGAGTTCGGACTCGGGCTTCTCCTGGCGATTGCCGGGGTGGGCGGAGTTGTCGGATCGATGATCGCGCGCCCGCTCGGCCGCAGATTCGGCACTGCCCGAAGCGTCCTCATCTGTCAGTTGGTGACGGGACCGTTCATCCTGTTAGCACCTCTGACGACGTACGGTGCCGGCCTGTTCTGGTTCTGCATCGGCGGCATGGTGATGGTTGCGGGCGTCGTGTCGTGCAACGTGGTGCTCGGCAGTTTCCGTCAAAGTTACTGTCCGCCGGACCGCCTCGGACGAGTGGTGGCAACGAGTATGTTCCTGCTGCACAGCAGCATTCCGCTCGGTGCTCTGACGGCAGGCTATCTCGGCGACGCAGTGGGACCGCGCGGGACGATGTGGATCATGGCCTGCCTGATCGCGCCGTGCGGATTGGTCTTGCTCTTCAGCCCCCTCCGCGGAATCCGCGATCTACCGAGTCGGCCTGCGATCTCACTGCGGTAGAGCCGCGGCGGCCTCTTCGCTTCGAATCGCGATGCGGAGAGTCGCGAGCATGAACAGTGACACCGCGAATCCGAAAAGCGCGCCGAACTGGTCCTGTGTGAACAGATAAACCTGCGTCACCAGAAGGCTCACGATGAGGGATGCACGCAGGAGCCTCAAGGCTCGCAGGTACGGACCTCGGAAGAGGAACCACACTCCCAGAACCACAAGAACTCCGGTTGCGACGGTGGAGATCTGGACCACCAGGTCGGAGACGTCGTCGGCCTCGACGACGTTCTCGGAAACCAACGCGTAGATCACCTGGACAATCGCCAGAAGAGCCTGCAGTACGAACAGGGTCAGTACCAGTCGGCGGACGACCCGGTGCCGGAGCAGTTCCTCGGCACGGTGGAAGAACGCGTTGCGGCCACGAGTGATCTTCGATTCGATACCGCCGGTCGGCGGAGTCTGTGAATGCAGGCCGGCTTTGATCGAATCGACGAGGTCGGTGAGGCTGCGGTCTTCGACGCCGTCGAGTACGCGGAGGGCGTGGTTGTACTGGATCTCGTCGAGCTGACCGAGAGCGAGGTCCGAGAGCGCTCGCGCCCCGATGGCGAGCCGATGACGATCATTCATTCCGCGCCGAATCACCACCTCGCGCGCGGCAAGATAGAAGAGAACGAAGACGACGTACATGATCGCGATGGCAGGCTGGTAGAAGTAATCGACGTCGGCGGTGACGAATTTTCCGACCTCGTCAATGAAGAGACCGAACCCGATTCCGCCGACGAGCGTGGCCAGGTCACGCGTGCGAGAGCCTTCGGTGATGGCGGTCGCCACGATGGCTACGGCCATCAGCAATCCGCCCCAGAGAACGTGTGCGATGTGGAGGGCGCCGCCCCCGATCTGGGGATAGCCCGTTGCCGCCAGATAAGCGCGGGTGATCAGCACGGTGGCGATGCCCGCGAACAGGAACAATTCGAAACGAGCGAGTGCCGCGCGGTCGTAACTGTGCGGCAGCGTCAGCGCATTCCGGTCCTTCGTCGTCATTGCGGAACTCCCAGGTTTCGATAGCGCGCGATACGGGAGGACTGGCGATCGGTGTCCGACTCTTCGGCAAGCACGAAGAGTTCGTGCGCTATCGCAGCCCCTACCCTCTTGGAGAATTCCACGGGTTCGTCGGCCGCGTCAGGCGTTTCGGGAATGATCGCGTCGATCACGCCGTCTCGAAGCAGATCCAACGAACGAATGCCCTGCGCTGCCGCCATCTCCGGTGCGTGACTGATGTCGCGATGGACGATCGCGCTTGCGCCTTCCGGCGGCAGGGGAGCGAGCCACCCGTTCTGTGCCGCGAGTACCCGATCGGCGGGCAGCAGCGCGAGCGCCCCGCCGCCTGTTCCCTGGCCGAGCAACACCGACACTGTCGGGGTCTTCAGCGTCACGAGGTCGGCGATGCAACGGGCGATCTCAGGGGCCAGTCCACGTTCTTCAGCTTCTTTGGACAGCGACGCGCCCAAAGTGTCGATCACGAGGACAAGCGGGAGTTGTAGTTCTTCGGCAAGTTTCATGCCCCGTCGCGCTTCCCTGAGCGCGGCCGGTCCCATCGTGGTGAGCGCGGATTGGCCACTGCGGTCTTGGCCGAGCAGGATGCACGGAAAGCCTCGGAAGCGGGCGAGCGAGAGCAAGATCGTCTTGTCGGTTTCACCCTGCCCGGTGCCGCTGAGCGGTACCTGTTCAGTTGCGGCATGGCGGAGCAACTGCCGGATGCCGGGTCGATCGGCCCGGCGCGAGAGCATCACCGACTGCCAGGCGGGAACATCGGGAATCTCGGGTGAGGGAATCGGGTCCGTGGCCGCCGGGGCCGGGGGATCGGTGAGCACGCACAACGCTCGGTTGACCAGCAGACGGAGGCGGTCGACGGGGACGACGCCGTCGATCACGCCGTTGCGATACAAGTTTTCGGACGTCTGGATACCGTCGGGAAACTTTTCGCCGTACAGCGATTCGTAGACACGGGGTCCGAGGAATCCCACCAGAGCACCGGGTTCCGCGACGGTGATGTGGCCGAGGGATCCCCACGAGGCAAAGACCCCGCCGGTGGTGGGATTGCGCAGGTAGACCAGGTAGGGCAGGTGTGCCGCTTTGTGAACAGCCACTGCCGCAGCGATCTTCACCATCTGAACGAAGGCGACGGTGCCCTCCTGCATCCGCGTTCCGCCGGAGGTGGGCGAGGCGAGCAGCGGGAGTTGTTCTGCCGTAGCACGTTCGACGGCGGTCACGATCCGCTCGGCCGCGGCGACTCCGATGGAACCGGCGAGAAAGCTGAATTCACAGGCAATTACCGCGACCCGACGGCCCCGAACCGTACCCACACCGGTGACGACGGACTCGTCAACTCCGCTCTTCTCGCGGGCCTTCGCCAGGTCTTCCGCGTATTTCGCGCCAGGTCCGACGTCGACGGGCGGGGAGTCCCAAGAGACGAAGCTCTCGGGATCGAGTACCGCAGTGAGTAGTTCTTCGGCCGAGATTCGCACAACGTCCTCCAAGTAAGCAGCACCCCGTCCAGGATGAACCTACCTGGACGGGGTGCTGCCGGGATCGTGTGGCGTCAGTTGTGTGCCGGATAAATCAGCGTCCGAACGCCTCTTTCCACGAAACGACCTTGCCGATGCGAAGGATGGAGCGCTGGTAGATCTTTGCCGCGATCATCGACAGCGCAGCGGTCACCACCAGCATCAGCAGAATCGTTCCCACGATCTGGAACGGAGAAGCAACACCGGCGGAAATGCGCAGGGGCATGAGGATTGCCGAGAACGGCGGAATCCAACTCAACACGTTGCTCAGGGTTCCTTCTGGATTGCTCACCGAAACGAAAGCCACGCTGACCATTGCCATGACGAGCAGCGCGAGAGGCATCGCGGTGGCGTTGACGTCCTCCTGTCGCGAGACCATGGACCCGGCGGCGGCGTACAGCACGGCGAAGAAGAGGAAGCCGAGAATGAACCACCCGAGAGTGCCGAACAGAACGCCGATTGCGGTGCCCGTCACGGTCAGGACGCCCGTCGCCAGTCCGGTGGCGACGCCCGCGACGGCATAGGCAGCCATCTGCATCAGGCCGACAGCACCGATTCCGAGAACCTTGCCCCACAACAACTGCAGTGGACGGAGAGTGGAGAGCAGCAACTCGACGACACGGCTGGACTTCTCCTCGACGACGCCCATCGCCACGTACGTTCCGAACAACAGGATCTGCATGTACAGGAGCACCACAGCAGCGATCGACATCGCTATACGTTGGCCCTGTTCGGGATCCGGGGGATCGATGGCATCGATGGTGACCACTGCGGTGGACGTGGCTTCGGCGAGCTGAGCCGGGTCGATCCCCGCAGCGGAAAGCGCATTCGATTGTGCCTGCTGTGCAACGGAACTCTCGATGACGGCCCGCAGATTCGTGGCTACTTCCTTCTTGGTCACGACAGTGACGCCGCCGCCCGATCCAGCGATCACGGCCACGTCGAGGTCGCCGTCCTTGACTTGATCACGCGCGGTGCCGTCGTCGGAAACCTCCGTTACCGTCACCGGATTTCCGAGGGTGTCGCCGATGGACACCATCGTGGCACTGAGTGATTGGTTGCCGACCAAGCCGATCTTCGACTTGTCCTCGTCGCCGCCGGAGAAGAGCGAGAAGGCGATGATGCCGCCGATGATCGCGACCAGAATGATGACGTTGCTGATCACAAAACTCTTCTTCGAGATCTGCGTCATGAATTCGCGTCGGGCGACCAACCCGATGGCTCGACCTCCGCTCAACTGGTTGCTCATGCGGCTACTACCTCTCGGAACAGATCGGTCAGTGACGGACGTCGTAGCGTGAACTCGTGCACCGGTCCGGTTTTCAATGCTGCGTGCAGGATCTGCTGATCGTCGGCCGTGCCGTCGACGCTCAGGAGCGTTCGGCCGTCGAGGTGGCTCAGTGTGGTGACACCGATCAGATGGTGTGCCCAACCGACCGGCGCGTCAGGGGCGAAGACTTCGATTCGGCCGTCGCCCTTGCCTCGTAGCTCGTCGACGGTTCCGATCTCTCGCATGCTGCCGCGGCTGATGATGCCCACGCGATCGCACAGGCGCTCCACCAGATCCAGCTGATGGCTGGAGAAGATTACGGGAACGCCGGTGCGAGCCTTCTCGACCAGCACGTCACTCATGACATCGACTGCTACGGGGTCGAGGCCCGAAAACGGTTCGTCCAGAACGAGTACCGATGGGTCGTGAACCAGCGCCGCCGCGAGCTGCACACGTTGCTGATTACCGAGGGACAGGGAATCGACGGTGTCCTTGACGCGTTCGGCGATGCCCAGACGTTCGGTCCACCGCTCAGTGGCCGCGTGCGCGTCGGCCTTCGAGAGTCCGTGTAGCTCGGCCAGATAGGAAAGTTGCGCTCCCACCTTCATCTTGGGGTAGAGGCCGCGTTCCTCCGGCATGTATCCGATAGTGCGACGCACGTCGAGGTCGACGGGTTTGCCGCCGAGGCGAACTTCTCCCGAATCTGCTCCGAGCACACCCAGCGCAATGCGCATCGTGGTCGTCTTGCCGGCGCCGTTGCTGCCGACGAATCCGAAGATCTCGCCTGGGCGCACTTCGAAACTCAGGTTGTCGAGTGCGACGACGTCGCCGTAGCGTTTCGAGATGCCGTCGATCGTGAGGGTGGCTGACATGGGTCCTTCCCATCGGTCGAGTGGTGCGCTTCGGTAATACGGGTCAGAGATCGAACTCTTCCGAATCAATCGGATCCGGGTCTGGATTGGTCCACGAGAGAATCATCGCGGGCGTGCACGCGCCGATCAGCATTGCAGTCAGTGCCAATAAACCTCCCGTGTAAGGCAGCCTCTCTACATTCCACTGCACCGACGAGGTGAAAATGAGGAAAATGGCGACAATGAAGACCAACGTTTGGGTCACGCTGAGCCCGACGGAGCGAGCGTCGTTGCGTTGCTGGATCTCCCATTCGTCCAACGCCTGCCGCGGAGCATCCCCTTGCCGGCCCGACACGATTTGAAGTGAGGACCACGTCGGCAGGAACAGCAGGGTGAGGACCGGCCATGCCACGGCGAAGAGCGGATTGAACAGGCATGCTGTGCTGACGGCAACCATCGTGGTGAACAGGACCGCCAGGGCGACGACGAGTACGCGCCGACGTCGACGGGTTCGCCAATTCGGGAGCCAATGTCGGAACGTCTCCTCGTTCTGCAGGAACCGCCGAGTGCGGTGGGCCTGGTAGCGGTCGATCAGATTTGATTCAGGCACTTGGCTTTTCACTCCCCTCGGTAGTGCGGTCAGATCGGTAGACCTCCGTCGACGGTGCATTCCGGTAGACCTCCGTCGACGGTGCATTCCGGTAGACCTCCGTCGACAGCGGCCCGAACTCTGTCCGGGAGAACACCGCCTCCACCGGGAGGTCGAACACCCAGCAGATTCGGAATGCAAGATCCAGGCTGGGGTAGTGGTCACCGCGTTCGAGTGCCCCCACCGTCTGCGGATTCACGTCGACGAGTTGCGCAAGCTGTGCCCGGCTCATCTTCCGCTCGGCGCGAAGCACTCCGATGCGATTGAAGATGGGGAGCGCGTCTCCCCGCCGGACTGGGCTCATGCATCAAAGTGTTGTAAAAACCCAACAATTTGTCAACACGAACCGCGATTGTTCCGCTTCTGGGGCGTGGCGGCGGATAAGGTTCGGGCAACGGAAGGGGCTTGGCATAGTGGTCGAACAGTTGGTGCTCGAAGAGTCCGGCCTGGTCGTGCAGGTGCGCGAGGATGGTAGCTACTGCGTGGGACCGCAAGGGCGCGAAGCGGTCTGGCGCGATCCGATGGAGAAGGGTGCAGTCATCGGTATCGGGCAGCACACTCCGGGGGATGTGGAAGGCGAATCGTGGTGGGTCGTGTACGGCCAGTCGGACATCGGGGCGGACGTCACCGTTCGACTCGAGGACGGGTCGCACGTGCCGGTTTCGCGCCTCGGTGAGATCTTCGCCAGTGAATGGGTGAGTACCCCGCAGCAGGCGTTGCTGTACCGGTCCGATCGCCCGGTGGAGTCGCAGCCCACTAAACTGTCTGTGCTGTTCGCCAGGCCGAAGTTCATGCCCAAGGCGGCGTTTCCGGAGAATGATCGCTTGTAGTTGAAGCGAGCTGCCGTCGGGAGGCTGGCAGCCATTTTCTCGAAACATTACGGTACGTACTGTACTGTTTTGGAATGACAACTTGGCCGAACGACCTCGCAGTAGTGCAAGTGCGCGTAGCGCGACCCACCGACAGGCTCGACGACGTGATTGCGTTCTATCGCGACTGTCTGGGATTGCCAGAGCTCTACCGGTTCTCCGGTCATGCCGGGTACGACGGAATCATGCTGGGTCTGCCGGATTCGAACTATCACCTCGAATTCACGACCCACGAAGACGGAAGCCCGTGCCCGGCGCCGACGCAGGACAACCTGTTGGTGCTCTACTTCGCCGGCGAGTCGGCGATGTACGAGGTAGTTCAGAGGTTGGGGGAAGCAGGGCACGAACCCGTTGGCGCCGAGAATCCGTACTGGGAGGAGAATGCGGGGATGACTTTCGAAGATCCCGACGGCTGGCGTCTGGTGCTCATGCCGCGGCCGGTGCTGTAGATGGTGCGCGCCCGCGACGAGCGGATCGACGACGCCGTTCTGGCGGCAACCCTGGAGTTGTTGGGGGAGAACGGATATGCGGAGCTGTCGATCGGTTCGGTGGCGACGAGAGCGGGCGTGCATCGACCCGCCATCTACCGGAGATGGCCGTCGAAGCGGCATCTGGTGGTGGACGTCGTCGTGGCGCACATCGGCACTGATCCAACGCCGGACACCGGCGATCTCAGGGCAGACCTGGTCGCCGGCATCACGACATTGGTTGTGGGGCTGAGCGAAACGGTAGTCGGTCGGATCCTGCCCGCGTTGGTCGCGGATCTGGCGGCGGACGCGGAATTGGCGCGGGATTTCCAGTCGGCATTCTTTCAGCCTCGACGCGATTCCACTGCGGCGGTGCTGGAATCGGCGCGCCTACGCGGCGACATACGGAGCGACTTCGACATGGACTTCGTCCTGGACGCGCTGGCGTCGCCGATCTATTACCGAGCGTTGTTCCGTCACTTACCGCTGGACGCGCTCCTGGCCGAGCAGTCCGTCGATTCTGTGCTGCTGACGTTGACTCCCCACGAAAATTCTTGAAGCCGTTTCGATTCAGTTCAATTCGACTGGATCAGGCCCGACACGGCTGTCGGTGTTCAGCGCTGCGATGGCCGCTGACTCGTCGGCATCGAGTGCGAAGTCGAAGATTGCGGCGTTGTCGCGCATGCGGGCAGGCGTGACCGACTTCGACAGAACGGTGTGACCCTGTTCGAGATGCCAGCGCAGAATGATCTGTGCCGGGCTCTTGCCTTGTGCTGCAGCAATTTTCCCGATGGCCGGGTCGTCGAGGATGGTTCCCTGTCCCAATGGGCTCCAAGCCTCGATTTCGATGCCGCGACTTCGCGCGTACTCCCGTGACGCGTGCTGTTGCAGTCTGGGGTGCAATTCGATCTGGTTGACGGCCGGGGTGATCGAGCTGTGCTTGGCCAGCAGTTCGAGGTGCTCGGGCAGGAAGTTGGACACGCCGATCGCACGGGCACGGCCGGAGGCGAGGATCTCCTCGAAAGCGGCCCACGTTTCCACGAACAGGCCCTTTGCCGGCGCGGGCCAGTGGATCAGATACAGGTCGACGTAGTCGAGTCCGAGCTTGTCGAGGCTCGTGTCGAAAGCGGCGAGTGTTCGGTCGTGGCCCTGATCGTCATTCCACAGCTTGGTGGTGACGAACAGCTCTGACCTAGGGATATCCGAACCTGCGATGGCGCGGCCGACCCCGGCTTCATTTCCGTAGATCGCGGCCGTGTCGATGTGGCGGTAGCCGATCTCGAGAGCTGCGGCAGTGACCTCTTCGGTCTGTGCGTCCGGTACCTGGAAAACGCCGTACCCGAGTTGCGGGATGGTGATCGGCTCGCCGGTGGTTCCGTGAGTCAGTGTGCGGTCGGGGATCGACAACATTGAAGAGTGCCTTTCGGGACTGGGATGTGGCAGCTCGACGGGGGATCATGTCATCCGCGGGCCACCTATGCCGCGCATGCAACTATTGCGTGCGCCAGATAAATAGTTGCACACGCGGGTTGTCTGCGCAAGCAGAGTCGATCGGCTACTCCTCGAAGAGCTGTCCGTTCTCCATTCTCCACCGGCGCGTGCTTCGGGTGGACTGCAGCATGCGTCGATCGTGAGTGACCAGAAGGAGGGTTCCCTCGAACGACTCCATTGCCTGCTCGAGCTGTTCGATCGCCGGAAGGTCGAGATGGTTCGTCGGCTCGTCCAGTACCAGTAGGTTCACGCCGCGAGCCTGGAGCAAAGCAAGTGCAGCCCTTGTTCTCTCGCCGGGGGACAGGGAAGCGGCAGATCTGAGTACGTGGTGTCCGCGCAGGCCGAACTTGGCGAGGAGAGTGCGGACATCGGCATCGGGCCAGTCCGGAACCTGCGCACCGAAGGCCTCCACGACTGGTTGATCACCTTCGAACAATCCACGCGCCTGATCGATCTCACCGATCGCGACACCGGAACCCAGCGACGCGATGCCCTCGTCCGGGACGAGTTTGCCGAGCAGGACGTTGAGGAGGGTGGTCTTGCCTGCCCCGTTCGCGCCCGTGACGAGAATTCGATCGCCCCAGTCGATCTGCGTCGTGACCGGACCGAACGTGAACTGACCGCGAGTTACCTTGGCGCCGTTCGTGGTTGCGACAACGGAACCGGACCGCGGCGCCGCCGCGATCTCCATACGAAGTTCCCACTCCTTGCGCGGTTCCTCGACGACTTCGAGTCGCTCGATGCGGCGTTGAGTCTGGCGGGCCTTCGCGGCTTGCTTCTCCGTCGACTCGGTCCGCAATCCGCGTCCGATCTTGTCGTTGTCCTTGGCTTTACGACGCGCGTTGCGGACGCCGTGTTCCATCCAGTTGCGCTGCATCTGTGCGCGATCTTCGAGATCGGAGCGGGTGCCTGCGTATTCCTCGAACGCCTCGCGTGCGTGCTGGCGGGCGATCTCGCGTTCGGCGAGGTACGACTCGTAGCCGCCGTCGTACACGGCGATGTCCTGTTGTGCCAGATCGAGTTCCACGATTCCGGTGACGGTGCGCGAGAGGAACTCGCGATCATGGCTCACGACAACCAGTGCTGCGCGCGTCTCGGCGACAAATCGCTCCAACTGCTCGAGACCGCGTAGGTCGAGATCGTTGGTGGGCTCGTCCAACAAGAGAATGTCGTAGCGCGAAAGCAACAGTGACGCGAGGCCGGCGCGCGCGGCCTGACCGCCGGACAATGCCGTCATATGTGCATCGAGTGGAACTCCGAGACCGAGTTCTTCGACCACCTTCTCGGCGCGCTCGAGCAGGTCGGCGCCGCCGAGAGCGAGCCAGCGTTCCAGTGCCGGGGAGTACAGATCCTCTTCGGCTTCGGCCAGGGTTTCGGCTGCGGCGTTCATGACTTCCTCGGCGTGGGCGACGCCGGTGCGGCGGCCGAGGAACTCGAGGACGGTCTCACCCTCGATGCGATCGGGTTCCTGCGCGAGGTAACCGACCGCAGCATCCGGTGGGCTGAGGATGATCGAACCCTCGACGTCGGCGGTTCCGATTCCGGCCAGTGCGGTGAGAAGCGTCGACTTGCCGGCGCCGTTCGCGCCGACGAGGCCGATGACGTCGCCGGGGGCAACGGTGAGATCGAGGTCGGAGAACAGGGTGCGTTCTCCCCGGGAAGCAGAGAGGCCGCTGATGCGCAGTGTTGCAGTCACCTGAGAAGTATCCCCGGTGCTGTGCGCCTTTATTAACCGCGGGCGTTTAATAAAGGCGCACAGCAGTCAGCCACGGACCAGGTGATACCAGCACGGATGTGCCGCACGGACCGGAAGTGGCGATTCACTCACGTCCGCGGCCATGCTCGAGGCCATCGACCAACCGTCGAATGCTCGCATGACGTCCTCCTCCGAGACGCCGTGTGGCATCGGCCAACGGTGCCCCGGTCCGAATGCGAACATCACCATGGACGCCCCGGGTGCGGTGATCGCGTTTACGGATCTCCCGTAGTCCCGTCGTTGATGATCGGTGAGCCCGTGAAAACAGCCGATGTCGAGCACCAGCATGTGCCCGCCGTCGACAGCAATGTGCAGGTCTGCCGCGTCCTCGTGGAGGAACCGGACGTCGACGTGTGCTTCACGCGCGTGTATGCGCGCTTTGTCCAGCGGTTCCTGTTCGGCGTCGACGCCGGTGACGTGCCACCCGCGTTGCGCCAGCTCGATGGAATGGCGTCCGGTGCCGCAACCGATATCGAGTGCACGGCCACCTTCCGGGACGGGAATCGCATCCAGAAGGCCGGACAGTTGAGCGTCGAACCCGTGCCCGGTGTGCTCCCACGGAGTGACACCGACCTTGTAGGCGAGACGATATGAAAGATTCATCGCTCTCTCTTTTCTCGAGGCGATTCCAATACTTGTCTTCCAAGGTAGACCGGCATTTCGGGCGGTACAAGGGCACTGCCCGGAGGTTCGGCGGGGAATGCCTCCCGGCCCTCGCGCGTTGGATCCATATATGACCGAGACCAACGATGTGACCTCTGTACCGACCATTGTTCTGAACGACGGTAAGACGATCCCCGCACTCGGATTCGGTGTGTTCCAGGTTCCGGACGACGAGACGCAGGAGGCCGTCTCCACAGCCCTGAAGACCGGCTACCGCAGTATCGACACCGCCAAGATCTACGGCAACGAGGTGGGCGTCGGCCGCGCGATCGCCGAATCCGGCATCGCCCGCGAAGACCTCTACATCACGACAAAACTGTGGAACGACGACCAAGGCTACGACTCGACGCTTGCGGCATTCGACGCCAGCCTCGACAAGTTGGGTCTCGAGTACCTCGACCTGTACCTGATCCACTGGCCGGTTCCGTCCAAGGACCTGTACGTCGAGACGTTCAAGGCATTCCAGAAGCTCAAGGCCGACGGACGGGTTCGATCCATCGGTGTCTCCAACTTCACCATCGAGAACCTCGAGCGTGTCATCGGTGAAACCGGTGAGGTGCCGGTCCTCAACCAGATCGAGCTTCACCCCAAGTTCAACCAAGCCGAACTGCGCGCCTTCCACACCGGCAAGGGAATCGCGACGGAAGCGTGGAGCCCGCTCGGACAGGGAACCGTTCTCGGCGACCCCGTCATCACCGCTATCGCCGACGCTCATGGCGTCACCGCGGCTCAGGTGATTATTCGCTGGCACCTGCAGATCGGAAACGTGGTGATTCCGAAGTCGGTGACCCCCGAACGTATCGCCGCCAACTTCGATGTCTTCGGATTCGAACTGACACCGGAACAGATCAACGCGATCGGTGCTCTCGACGACCCGGCCGGCCGCATCGGCCCCGACCCGGTCACGCTCGGCAGCTAGTACTTCCGGCAGACCCACAAACGGCACTCCCACAATTGCGGGAGTGCCGTTTTGTCGTGCGAGGTCAGTTCAGGTGTGTGCGATGTTCTGCGGTGAATGCGATGTGCTCGTCCGCGCGTCCGGTGCGGAGCTTCTCGACCCACTCGGGATCGGCGAGCAGCGCGCGCCCGATGGCAACCATGTCGAATTCACCCCTCTCGTACTGAGCTTCGAGACGCTCCAGTCCGGTGACAGCAGATGCAGCTTCGCCGGTGAATGCCGTCGTGAACACGGAATCGAGTCCGACCGAACCGACGGTGATGGTCGGCAACCCGGTCAGCTTCTTCGTCCAACCGGCGAGGCCGAGTGTGCCGTCTTCACCGTCGAGTTCAGCGAATGCCGGTTCCCAATGACGCCTCGTGGACGGATGCAGAACGTCGACGCCGGCGTCGACCAGGGGAGTGAGGATGCGGCCGAGTTCTGCCGGGCTCTGGGCGATACGAGCGTCGTAATGGCCGGACTTCCACTGCGAGAATCGGTAGACGATCGCAAACTCGTCCCCGACGGCCTCTCGGATTGCGGCGACGACCTCGGCCGGGAAACGGGTGCGGGCCTCGAGTGATCCGCCGTAGCCGTCGGTTCGGACATTGGTTCCCGCCCAGAGAAATTCGTCGAGCAGGTAGCCATGTGCTCCGTGCAACTCGAGACCGTCGAACCCGGTGTTCTTCGCGTTGAGTGCGGCGTCGACCCACGACTGCTTCAAGTCGTCGAGGTCAGAGGTGGTGAATTCTCGTCCCAGGCGGGTGCCGTCCAGTGCCAGGCCGGAGGGGCTGACGGTTTCGACCTCGGGGTTCAGGCGTGAGTTCTCGCCGCGTTCGACTCCGAGGTGCCACAGCTGAGGAATGATCGATCCGCCTTCGGCGTGGACGGCGTCGACAACCGACTTCCAGCCACCCAGGCTCGAATCGCCGTAGATGCGCGGTACGCGGGTGTGCGGGCCGGCTGCCGGGTCCGGGATGTACGTGCCTTCGGTGATGATCAAGCCGACACCCCCTGCTGCGCGACGACGGTAGTACTCGGCTACGTCGGCGCCGGGGATTCCGTCCGGCGAGAAGGCGCGCGTCATCGGGGCCATGGCGAAACGGTTACGCAACGAGAGTGATTTGACCTCGAAAGGCTCGAAGAGGCCGCGCAACGCGGAGGCCTCGGGTGCTGTCGATGTGTCGGGAAGAGTCACGGGTTTGTTCAACGCGGCGGACCCTCGACCTATTCCGCCGCCTGACTTTATCTCACCGAAATCTGCAAAAGGTTGCGTACGTTCGGTTTTCGATAGATGCTCACGTCGGCCACACTTAGTTTGTGCATTAACTATTAACATGCGATATGGTCGTGCGGAAAGTTCTTGAGGCGGTATCGAGCACGAAAGAGGACGCGCGAGCATGACGACAACGGTGCCGGACGAGCGGACCGGAGAGTTGGAGCCGATTCCGGAGCGGCCGTACCCGAAGCGCCGTGATCCCAAGGGGTCGTGGATGTTCGACATGATCAAGACCACCGATCACAAGAAGATCGGGATCATGTACATGATCACGGCTTTCGTGTTCTTCCTGATCGGCGGCCTGATGGCCCTGTTCATGCGTGCGGAACTGGCTGTCCCCGGGATGCAGTTCCTCTCGAACGAGCAGTTCAACCAGTTGTTCACCATGCACGGCACGATCATGTTGCTGCTGTATGCGACGCCCGTCGTTTTCGGCTTCGCGAACTACATACTTCCGCTGCAGATCGGTGCCCCGGACGTGGCGTTCCCGCGTCTGAACGCATTCGGGTTCTGGCTCTTCACTTTTGGTGGTCTCATCGTTCTCGGCGGATTCCTCACGCCGGGCGGCGCTGCCGACTTCGGTTGGACCGCGTACACCCCGTTGTCGGGTGCGGTGCACAGTCCCGGCGTCGGCGCCGACCTGTGGGTCTTCGGTCTGACGGTCGGTGGCCTCGGCACCATTCTCGGTGCGGTCAACATGATCACCACCGTGATCTGCCTGCGCGCACCAGGTATGACGATGTTTCGGATGTCCATCTTCACGTGGAACATCTTCATCACCAGCATTCTGATCTTGATGGCGTTCCCGCTGCTGACCGCTGCGTTCATGGGTCTGTTCGTCGACCGTCACCTCGGTGGACACATCTTCGACCCGGCGTCGGGTGGAGTTCTGTTGTGGCAGCACCTGTTCTGGTTCTTCGGTCACCCCGAGGTGTACATCATCGCGCTGCCGTTCTTCGGCATCGTCTCGGAGATCTTCCCGGTCTTCAGCCGTAAGCCGATCTTCGGGTACACCGGATTGGTCTATGCGACACTGGCGATTTCAGCTCTGTCGATCGCGGTGTGGGCTCACCACATGTACGCGACGGGTGCTGTTCTCCTGCCGTACTTCTCGTTCATGACGTTCCTGATCGCCGTGCCGACAGGTGTGAAGATCTTCAACTGGATCGGCACGATGTGGAAGGGGCAGTTGACCTTCGAGTCGCCGATGCTGTTCTCGGTCGGCTTCCTGATCACCTTCCTCTTCGGTGGTCTGTCGGGTGTCATTCTCGCGAGCCCGCCGATCGACTTCCATGTCACCGACACGTATTTTGTCGTCGCCCACTTCCACTACGTGGTCTTCGGTACGGTCGTGTTCGCCACGTACGCCGGTATCTACTTCTGGTTCCCGAAGATGACCGGTCGCATGATGGACGAGCGTCTCGGCAAGTGGCACTTCTGGACCACGTTCGTCGGTTTCCACGGCACGTTCCTCGTTCAGCACTGGCTCGGCGGCGAGGGGATGCCGCGTCGCTATGCCGACTACCTGCCCTCGGACGGGTTCACGGTGCTGAACTCGGTGTCCACGATCTTTGCCTTCGTGCTCGGTGCCTCGACGCTTCCGTTCATCTGGAACGTTTTCAAGAGCTACCGCTACGGCGAAGTTGTCACCGTCGACGATCCGTGGGGTTACGGAAACTCGCTGGAGTGGGCAACCACCTGCCCGCCGCCGCGTCACAACTTCACCGAGTTGCCGCGCATCCGCAGTGAGCGTCCGGCGTTCGAGCTGCACTACCCGCACATGGTGGAGCGAATGAGGGCGGAAGCGCACGTGGGTCTCACCGGGCAACCCACGTCGACGTTGGAGAAGAGTGACGATCGTCGCCAGATTGATTAGTGCAATAATAGTTTCTGCACTAATTAATCTGATAACATCGGATTCATGACGACGAAGGCTCCGCAGACGCAGATGGATGATCCGCTGGCTCTCGACCGGCAGGTGTGCTTTGCACTTGCGGTCGCGAACCGGGCGGTGCTGTCCGTCTACCGGCCACTGCTCGAGCCGATGGGCCTCACGCATCCCCAGTACCTGGTGATGCTGGCACTGTGGGGAAAGTCGCCGATGGCGGTCAAGGAAATCGGGCAGGCACTGCAACTCGATTCGCCGACGCTGTCGCCGCTCCTCAAGCGACTCGAGGCGTCCGGACTGATCACGCGAACCCGTAGCCGCGCCGACGAACGGCAACTGGACGTGGACCTCACCGAAGCCGGTGTGGCACTGCGCGCGGAGGCGGAGAAGATCCCGCCGGCGGTTGTCGCGAAGCTCGGCGTCAGCCTCGCCGAACTCGAAGAACTCCACAATGTTCTGACGCGGGTCAACGAGGCCGCGCTCCGCGCCGGAGCCTTGGACCAATGAGAGAAATGTGATGACTGCATCCGAAAGAAACGTGATGACTGCGTCAGTACCGTCGATGCGTACCGAACAGGTGACTTCCGTGACTTCCAAAAAGCAACGTACGAGCCCGAATCCTCTTCAGTGGTTGGGTTATTCAGTGGGGCGCAAACTGCCCGATTCGATGCAGGACTGGGTACGAAACGACCTGATCGGTGACTGGGCCGTGCCGCGTCACCTGATCCGAAGCATGGTGCCGTTCATTCCAGTGTTCGCGGCCTTCATGCTCTTCCCCGGACCGTGGGCCCTGCGGGCATCGATGGTGCTGCTCGGAGTGCTTCTGGCACTGTTCTATTCGGTCTCCTACATGGCTCAGAACAGGTCGCGTCGCCTCGAGCGTCACGGTTTGCCTTCCGACCTCGAGAACCCGAAGAAGATCTCGCGCCACGACGCCGAGAAGGCCGCCTACGAGAAGTTGCACGGCGGCCCCGCGACGTAGACGCCTCGGTCACAAGCCGTGGAGGGCGCTGCCGCCGTTCAACTCGCAGACGCGTTGCTCCACTGTCGCCGAGAAGCCCCCTTCCGGCTCGGTCGAACGAAGAGCCGATTCGACATCTTGCTCGACCAGATATCCGTTGATCGCGATTGCCGCGGTCGAACCTGCCGCCGCAGCATTGATTACCTGAGCGCGAGGGTCGACGACGTTGCCGGCGCCCCAGATACCAGGAACACTGGTGGCGCCGGAACGATCGACAGCCACGAATCCCGTGGGGCTGGTTTTGCAGCCGAGTCGCGTCAGATGTGCGTCGTTCGGAACGAAACGCGGCGCAACGAACAGTGCTGAGCGCGCAACAAGTTGGCCGTTGTCGAGTTCGACGGCTTTCAGTTTGCTTTTCTCGCAGACCAATCCAGATACCGATCCGTCGGCAACCGTCACTCCTCGGGCAGCCAGTCGCGCGCGTTCGTCGGGGGTGAGCGAGATCTTGTCGGGGAAGAACGTCACATCCGACGACCACTGTCGGAGTAGAAACGCCTGGTGAAGTGACATCTCGCGAGCGTCGCCGCCGAGAACGCCGATCGGTTGGTCGCTGATCTCGTACGCATGGCAGTACGGGCAATGGAGCACGCTTTGTCCCCAAAGCTCCTGGATGCCTGGTATTTCCGGGAGTGAATCCCGTAGACCGGTGGCAACCAGCACAGTACGAGTTTCGAGCGTCGTGCCTCCTGAAAGTTCGACGACAAAGCCGGGTTCGATACCGCGCCAGGAGATGTCGACTACGTCATCTTGTGTCAATTCCACTCCGTACGTCTGCAATTCGCTGCGTCCGACGGCGAGCAACTCACGTGGCGCCATGCCGTCGCGCGAGAGGAAGCCGTGCATGTGTGCTGCCGGTGCGTTGCGCGGTTTGCCGGAATCGATGACGGCGACCGAGCGCCGAGCACGACCCAACACCAGGGCTGCGCTGAGTCCGGCGGCGCCACCGCCGACGATCACGGCGTCGAGGATCTCAGTTTCAGTGTGTGTTCGCATGAGCACAGATTGCTCGCGGAGGGGGTTCTTCAGCAACTAATGTTGCCATTTCTGGGAATCGCCGTCAGACTCGGCACCATGAATGTCAACGGTCCGCACATCGATGCCGCCATCTCGCAGATCGGCGCGCGCCTCAAACGCATTCGTGCACAGAGGAACGTCACACTCACAGCGCTGTCCGAGTCCACCGGTATTTCGAAGAGCACCCTGTCGAGGCTCGAAGCGGGGGAGCGTCGCCCGAGCTTGGAGTTGCTGCTTCCGATCGCGCTTGCCCACCAAGTGCCGTTGGACCAACTGGTGGCGGCACCGCAGGTCGCCGATCCACGCATCCAGAGTGCGCCTCGAAGCGTCAGTGGGCGAACGGTATTGCCGCTGACTCGGCAACCGGGTGGGTTGCAGGCATTCAAGATGACCATCCCGGCAAGCCAGACGGAACCGGATCCCCAAGTGCACGACGGCTACGAATGGCTGTACGTGTTGTCGGGGAGGTTGCGGTTGGTGTTGGCCGATCACGACATCGTGATGGGTACGGGTGAAGCTGCTGAATTCGACACCCGAAACCCGCATTGGTTCGGCAGTGACGGGCGCGGCCCGGTCGAGGTACTGAGTCTGTTCGGCCCCCAAGGAGAACGCATCCACGTTCGGGCCAGGCCTTCGGCGAAGTGACGGACAGTCATACTTTCATTCGGTACTGCCGGAAGCGAAGAGGACAGTGAGGATCTGTGCGAATCGAAATTGACGACTTGAGTCGGGATGCGGTCCGTGCTCTACTCACCGAACATCTCGCCGACATGCACGCGACCTCGCCCGCGGACAGCGTTCACGCGCTGGACGTCACGGGGCTGATGGATAGCTCTGTGACCATGTGGACGCTGTGGAGCGAAGGTGACGAGTTACTCGGTTGCGTCGCACTCAAGGAACGGTCGTCGGCGGGCGGCGAGATCAAGTCGATGCGAACGTCATCGGCAGCAAGGGGGCGTGGCGTGGGAACGCGACTTCTTCGACACGTCGTGGACGAGTCGAGACAACGAGGTTACCGGCAACTCGAATTGGAGACCGGTACGCAAGAGTTCTTCGATCCAGCTCGCCGGTTGTACGCGAAATTCGGGTTCGTGCCTTGTCCACCGTTCGGGAACTACCGCGAAGACCCGAACAGCGCATTCTTCGTTCTCACCTTGTGAGCAGCTCGCACGCTACAGCATCTTGGCTGTGATGCGTCGTACTGCACTGTCGGAGTCCATGATTGCGGTGTCGAGCACCAGCCGTTCCGTAGTCCACGGCTCGTAGTCTCGATCCAGAATTTCCTGCCACGTCGGTAGTACGAGATCCGGGATGTCGACGACTCGCCGTTCAGCGCGTCTGCGATGCTCGTCGGGATCCGAACAGATGACCTCGACACCGAGCAGGCGCGCCGAATTATGTTGTGCGGTAGCGGACCAGGCGCTTCGTGTCGCCTCGACGGGGTTGACGCATTCGATCACGACCGAAAGTCCCAGTCGCAATTGTTCGGCGGCGAGCGCGTACCCGGTGATGTATCCGGCGGTCCCGGACGCGTCAGCTATACCGCTGCGGATCAGCGCCTGTTCGATGGTATCGATCCGCACGAAGGGGATTTGGTGACGCTGCGCAAGCGCCCGCGCGATCGTCGACTTGCCGGTGGCCGGCAAACCACCGATCACGACGAGCGTTGCGCGGGTCGATGGCTGGGGGTTGTGTCCGGCATCCACCATCCCCGAAATGTACGGGGCGTTGTCGATTTACGTGAACTCGCCCCGTACTCTGCTCAGTTCGAGATCGCGAACTCTCGTGCTTCGAACGCCAGATCGTCGGCGGCGGATTCCATTCGTGCCGTCGCGCGGTTGGGTGCTGTCAGCACTGCGACAATCGGAACTGCCAACGCCAGCAGGCCGAGAACGAAGACAGGGAAGAGGAATGAGAACACTTCGAGTCCCTGTGGCGCCGGGGCTGCCGCGTCGTGAACAACCTCGACAGCGGCCATTCCGGTGTAGTGCATACCGACGACGGCGATGCCCATGATGATTCCGGCGACAAAACGCAGAATCGTGGACTCGAGCACCATGGTGAACCACAGTGCAGCGGTTCCGGCGACGACTGCGATGAGAACCGACAGTGCAACGAAGAGCAGGTCGTAGTGGATCTCGCCCTGAAAGCGCAACGCGCGCATACCCGTGTAATGCATGATGTTCACGGCGAGACCGGTTACCACGCCCCCGATCAGAAGCCGCGTCCAGCGAAATTCGGTCCCGATGATCAGCAGGCCGACAAACACGGCCCCTACTGAGATGATCGCGGAGATCACGGTCCATCCGAGGTTGTATCGAATGGGACTGCCGGGGACTGCGAAGCCGAGCATGGCGATGAAATGCATGAGCCAGATCGCGACGCCACCGATCGACAAGGCAGCCATGGCGAGCCATCGCATGCGTGTGGCGGTTGTCGTCGCCGACGCTGAATGCCTGGTGCACGCCAGGCCGACTACCGACCCGACCACGGACACGACGTAGGCGAGTCCGAGCAGCCAGATTCCCATCGAGAAATGGTGCATTTCATCCGACATGCCAGTTCCTTTCGGCGACGATTCGCATCTGGTGATTCATCTAGACGACTGCTTCAGCTGCAAGTCGTTCGAGGGAGTATTCGGTGACGGCGATCAGCGCGCGTTTGGCTGATTCGCGGTTTCGGGCGTCGATCTCGATCATGGGAACCCGGTTGGGTAGAGCCAACGCCTGGCGGAGATCGCTCGCCGAATGGATTGGCGCGCCGTCGAAACGGTTGACCGCCACGATGAACGGGAGGCCTCGCGCCTCGAAGAAGTCGACTGCGGCGAAGCTGTCTTCCAGGCGACGCGTGTCGACCAGAATGACCGCACCGATCGCACCGGTGATCAGGTCGTCCCACATGAACCAGAAGCGTCGCTGTCCCGGGGTTCCGAACAGATAGAGGACCAGGTCGTCGGCGAGAGTGATGCGCCCGAAGTCCATCGCGACCGTCGTGGTGCTCTTGTCGGGAGTGGATCCGAGATTGTCGATACCGTCGCTGGCGTCGGTGACCATGGCCTCCGTGCGAAGGGGGACGATTTCGGAGACGGTCCCCACAAGTGTTGTCTTGCCAACACCGAAACCCCCGGCGATCACGATTTTTGTCGATTTCACGCGAGACGATGAGTCAGAGTGCCCGAAGTCCACTGAGGGTCCTTTCGATCAGTTCGCGTCGCTCGACTCGAGATGCGTCGCTTCGCAGAGTGGCATGTATTTCCAGTGATCCGGCTACTACGAGGTCGGCGACCAGTACCCGCACGACTCCGATCGGAACACCCAGGTGGGCAGCGATCTCGGCAACCGAGATCCGCTGCTCGCAGAGTGCGACGATCGATGCACGAATATCCTGCGGTGCAAGATTGTTCGAGACCGCGTCTTCGATCGTCGCGATGATCGCTTCGAGTGGGAGGTCGATGGACGGCAGGGTCCGACCTTCGGTGAGCGCGTACGGCCGGACCAAGCTCGGTTCGGCGTCGTCGTACTCGGATTGATGGTGAGGCATCGAACTCAAATACCCTGCGATGTTCTCGGGGCAATGTCCATGGTGGTGCCGACGCGATCGACGAGAGTCGCCATTTCGTAACCGATCTGGCCGATGTCGCATCCGGCGACAGCGAGAGCGGCAAGGTAAGCGCCACTACCGACGCCCATGAGAAGCAGGTAGCCGTTCTCCATCTCGACGACGGACTGCATGACGGCTCCACCGTCGAAGAGGCGTGACGCCCCCGCGGACAGGCTGGCGAGTCCGGAAGTGACAGCGGCTAATTGATCGGCCCGATCGAGCGGAAGATGTGTGCTCGAGGCCGTCAACAACCCGTCGGCTGAGACGATGATCGCGTGACTCACACCCGGCACGTCTCGGGCAAAAGCCGATACCAGCCAGTCGAGTGCGCGGGGAGTCTCTTGGGCTCCGACAGTGTTCACTGTTCTCCTTCATCGTTGTGCAACATCGTGGACGATTCGAAAGACTGTCCGCCATCGGGCTCATGGTCGGCGGCGCGCCGACGCCCTCGTTGTACGCCGGATTGGTAACTGCTCCAACCACGTTGGACGTCCGCCGGATTGGATGCATGGCGCTGTGTCGTTCCGCCTCTCCCGACGGCACCGGGAACCAGGCGGGCTCCGCGGTCTCGAATGGGAAGTCCGGAATCGGCGATCTTGGTGACCGGCATCTCGAACGAGGTCCGAGCGGCCAGCCAGCCTTGATCCGCGTCGGTGGTCCAAGCACTGCCGGTGGAAGCAGCTGAAGTCTCCGCCGTCGGGTCCACGAGCCACTCGGACACCATCCGGGCGAAAATCGGCATCGTGGTCGGGGCAGCGAGTACGCCGTTCGAGTTGCCCTCTCCCGCGCCGTCAGCGCGCGCCGATGCGCGAGCAGAGAGCCCGTCACGGGTGCGCGAGGAGAAGAACGCCGCAGTATTTGTCGGCGTCGGGGCTGAGAGCCGGTGCCGTGGCGGCGGGGTTGTCGACGGGTGTGGACCCACCGGGATCTCGGGACCCTGTGCCGGCGAGGTGAATTCCGGCGAAGGGGTACGCACGGGAAGGGACGTCGATGCGCTTGTGCCTTCGGGATCGGGCAGAGGAGCGAAGGACGACACGGAGGTGGCGGGTGCAGCAGTGGTCGGAGTCGAGGTACTGACCGCCGGTACTCCACTTGTGCCCGGAGTGCGACGTGGCAACCCCGAAGGCGCTGTTGTCGTGGGAATGGATTGCGGTGTGATCGGGGCGAACGTCTCAGTCCGGTCGGTGCTGTTGCTGGGCGTTCGACGCGGGAGATCTGCGAAACTTCTGGTCGCAGGCTGCGAGGGTGCCAATTCGGTCGGGACGGGCTTTGACCAGGACGGTTCAGACGGTGCGGGCGGCGGAGTCCGATCGAGCGTGGGCACGGGTCCGGTTCGCGGCGTGCGGATCTCGGGTCCCCGAGAAGAATCGAGTATCGACGTCGGTAGGAGCACCGTTGCGGTGATGCCGCTGTGCGTCGACGACGTTGCCGTCGGGCGCAGGCGCACAGAGATGTTGTAGCGACGACTGATTCGGCTCACGACGAACAAACCCATGCGACGCGCTGTATCCGCGCTCATCTCGCCGCCGGCGGCGAGGCGCTCGTTGGCATCGAGGATATCGGCAGGCGACATGCCGATACCGAGATCTGCGATCTCGACGATCATGGAGCCGTCGATGGTGCGGGCAGCGTTGATGGAGACGGTGGTCTCCGGCGGGGAGTACCGCAGAGAATTGTCGAGCAGTTCAGCGATGAGGTGAACGACGTCCGGGGCAGCATGACCGGTGACGACTCCGGGCGGTATCTGCCCGAGTTCGACGCGTCGATATTCCTCGACGCCTGATACCGCCGCACGAAGGATATCGCCGAGAGCGACGGGGGCGGTTCTGGCGCGGCGTACATCGGTTCCGGCGAGAACCAACAAGTTGTCGCCGTTTCTACGCATTCTCGCGGCGATGTGGTCGAGCCGGAACAGATTCTCGAGGCGACGAGGGTCGTCTTCGTCCTGCTCCAACTGTTCGATCAAACCGAGTTGCTGGTCGACGAGGGACTTGTTACGCCTCGACAGCGTTTCGAACATGTCGTTGACCTGGCGCCGCAGGGTGGCCTGCTCGCCGGCCAGCGTGATGGCCTGACCGTGCATGTCGTCCACCGCGCGTGCAAGCTCGCCGATTTCCTCGTGGGTGCGGATCGGTACACGGGCGAAGTCGACGTCGTCGATACTGGCACCTGCGCGAATTCGTTCGATCGCGTCGGGGAGTCCGCGTCGTGCTGCTTGCAATGCGGCAAATCGCAGCCGACGGATCGGATCGATGAGCGATCGGCTGATGACGAGGGCGATGGCCAGTGCCAGCAGGACCGCGCCGAGCACGATTGCAGTGTCACGAAGTGCTGCGGTTCGTGCTGCATTGGATTCAGCGGTGACGGTATCGCCGAACTCGGTGACGGTGGTGTCGGTCAGGCTTTTGTACTGGTCGTTTCCGGATTTCAGATCGGTACCGACGCGGCTCCCCAGAGGAGAGGTCGACGGGGTTGATCCGAGTGCGTTGATCCGGTTCTGAGCGGAGTTGCTGAGGGTCCGGACGGTGTCGTTGCTCCCGTCGATGGCGAGAATGTTGTTCAGAGCGACCAGTTCGGCACCGGCGGCACTGACCATCGAGGTACGAGCCTGCTGGTCCGGATCACCTGAGCCGAAGAGGATTCGTTGTTCGGCCAGTGCTCGTCGCGCATCCCAGAGTGCTGAGAGTCGGCCACCCTCTTCGCGCAGCGCCGGACGCTGAGAATGCTCGACGACGCTGGTGAAGGTGCTCGAGAGTGCGCGAGAGACTTCGCCGACCCGCGAAACCAAGCGTGCGGGAGCCACCGCGCCGGCGGCGACCTCCTCCGTGATGGAACGGCTCTCTGCGAGCGCCGAAGTCACTTGGTCGTTGAGATCGTCGTCGGACTGGAACGCGCGCGCGGCGTCGACCAGTTGATCCATTGCGTCCGAAACCGCTTGTGTGGCGGGGCCGGTGTCAGCGCGTGCCGATGCGGCTTCGGCGAGCTCGTACAGCGCGGATTCGAGATTGATCGCGGCGGGCACAGCGAGGGCGCGCTCGGACGAGGAACTCAGCTGTGCGGCTTCTTCGAGTTCCGTCTGAACGCGAAGGGCTCCGAGGACGACGGCGACGATCATCGGCAATGCGAGAACGGCGATGACCTTCCATCCCAGGCGCCATTCGCCGATCGACCACCAAGAGGTTGTCGTGTGTGAATCGTGTTTCATGCGGAACATGGCCCCTTCACGTCAACCCCCCGTGGGTCATTGCCCGAACCCCTTCGATCCGGTTTGACCAGAAGGGGTAGTTAGCTGAACGGCAACAGACTGTTCGCTGGCTCGCTACATCCCAGTTGGCTTCTCGGATCGCCGATGACTATATCCGGATTGTAAGGCCAGGTGAAAGGGTAAACGGACAAGTGCGGCGAATGGGATAGCCGGATAGTCCAATTTGGTAGCTCGGCGAGTAGTGCTGCCCGGGAATTCGCGGAACTCACGGCAAGCATCTGGCTCGTGTCCCGACATCGAGGACACGTCCGAACGAGGCGCACACGCATGTCAGAATGTGGAAACCGCACCGATGACCGAATTGAACTTGGAGCCATAGTGAGTGGAACTGCTCGCGACGCGTTGCGCGCGATCGCCGAACTGCTCGCCCCTGACAGCGCTGTTGTCATCGATCGTGTGACTCTCGCGATCGACCAACCGGAACGGTATGTCGAAGTACAGAACGAGTTGTACTCACAGACGCTCGAGAAGCCACACCCGGAAATGGCGTGGTTTGCTCTCGTCGACGCATTGCACGAACAAGAACGCCTGGTCTGGGTGGACTGGAACGAGGATGCTGCCGAGGTTCTGGGTCAGCTGCGAGTGCTCACGTCGGCGCCGGCGGGATCGTGGGAGTGGTCGGACAGTCTTGTCGTGGCCTTCGATCGAGCTGCCGGACTCGAATCGCTTCTCGCCCGTATCGGCGACAACATCACCGATACGGGCGTTTCACTTGCCTGGCTCGACAGCGACAGCGATACGTTTCTCCTCGCGCTCGTCCCGAGTGTTCACGGTGCAACGCTCGTCGAACTCGCGCTGGCAACCGGGCACTGCGTGCGCGTGTTCTAGAGTCTCAGCGTTTGCCGAGCAGGCGGCGCAATCCTTCGATTCGATCGCTCAGTCTGGGCGGCGTGCGCTCGGGATCCATCAGTGCATTTTCAGCGAGCACGTGGTCTTCGCCGTCGACTGTGTTCCGGTCGAATTCGCGCAGACTGCGAGCGTCGGAGGTCGAGAGAGCGCGAACCGTCGACAACAGTGACTGCTCGCCCAACGCGTCGTCGACTTCTTCCTCGGTGACGTCGAGGTGCTCGCTGAGTAGGTGGCGCCTCAATCCGATGATCGAGGCGCGCAACTCGACATCTGCGTCGTCGTCGGATTCGACGGCGATGTCGCACTCGGTGTCGAAGCCCATCGAACGGTTGTTGAGATTCGACGACCCGATTCGCAGGAGGCGATCGTCCATCACGAGAACCTTGGCGTGTACGTAAATAGGTGCGCCAGAAGAGGTCACGGGATAAAACGCACCGAAACGGTCGTGGATATCGGCCGACCACAGCAAATGCAGCAGGTCGTGGCGTGCCCCGTCCATCGCCTTTTGTTCGAGCCATCCATCGGCATTGCGGGGAATGACCAGAACGATTTCCGGCCCGTCGGCCTCACGTAGACGCGCGGCAATCGCCTCGGCCAGCGTGCGTGATGCGAGGTACTGGCTTTCGATGTACAGCGTGTGTTCGGCGCCGGCGATGGCCGCGAGATACAGCGCCTCGATCTCACGAACCTCCGCGCGCTCGCCGAGTTCCGGCAATGTTCTGGCGACGGCTACGTCGACCACCCGCAAGGTGGGAGCCAAATTGACGGGCCACGGAGTCGCAGTGCTCTTGACCGGTGTCAGATCCTCGCCGGTTGCGGATTTCCAGCGTGCCCGCGCCAATTCGCCGATGGCCGCAGCCGCATTGCCGTCGACCGCCGTGGTTGCGTCATGCCAAGGGCCGTAACGCCTTCCGCTCGGCGTGATTCGATAATTGTTTCGGTCGACGTGATCCGAGGTGTCCCAGCGGTCCACAGTCATGTCGATGCCGCCGCAGAACGCCAGAGCGTCGTCGATGACGATGATTTTCTGATGGTGCGCCGCACCAACCGGGTGGGCGCCGTCGATCTCGAACCGTAGGCGCTCGTCGGTCAGCCAGTTGGACACGAAGACGGGAGTCATGCCGCGGCCGATTGCGGTGAACGCGCCGATGTTCCATTTGAGTACGAGGATTTCGAGGTCGGGTATCTCGCGGACGAGCCAGCGGAGGAACATTCCCAACCGGTTGGGGCCGTCGAGAGTCTGCTCGCCTGGTTCGAGTTTGATGCGCGTGTCGAAGTCCCAGCCGATCAACATGATTCGCTTTTCAGCTTGCAGCATTGCGGACTTCGCATGATGAAAGTAGTCAGCGGCGTCGACGATGCAGGCAAGATTGTCCGCCGGTTCGATGCGCCAGCAGGTTTCGCCCGGAACAAGGATTCTGTTCATTCGCCGATTCCCAGGTACGCGGTCAGTTCGCGCGCTGCCGCTTGGCCGGCGCGGTTGGCTCCGATCGTCGACGACGACGGTCCGTATCCCACCAGGTGCACGCGAGGGTCGGCTTCGACCTGCGTGGCGAGGCGCCCGGTCATCGGGATTCCGCCACCCGGTCCGCGCAGGTGCAACGGCGCCAGGTGATCGAGTGAGCTACGAAAACCGGTGCACCACAAGATGACATCGGCGTCGGCGACGGTACCGTCGGCCCATTTCACGCCGTTCGGAAGAATTTCGGAGAACATCGGCAGTCGATTCATCACACCACGCTCACGTGCTGCCCGGATGGCAGGCGTTACCGGGAGGCCGGTCACCGAGACAACGGATCCCGGTGGCAGGCCGCGTCGTACACGATCTTCGACCATGGCAACCGCAGCGCGGCCGATGTCCGGCGTGAACGGCTCGTCGCGGAACTCGGGTTCGCGCCGCGTCACCCAGGTAGTGGTCGTGACGCGTGAGATCTCGTCGAGCAGTTGGACAGCCGAGATCCCGCCGCCGACCACGACGACATGTTTGCCTTCGAACTCGGCAGCGGTTCGATAGTCCTTCGTGTGCAGTTGTCGGCCACGGAACGACTCGGCCCCGCGATAGTGGGGGATGAAGGGCCGCTCCCAGGTCCCCGTCGCGTTGATCAAGCCTCGCGCCGCGAATACTCCCTGGTCGGTCTCGATCCGCAGGCGCTCTTCCCTCGGACACACCACTCGCGTGTGTACCGGGCGGTGGACGGGAAGTTCGAATTGCTTTTCGTACAGTTCGAAGTAGTGGGGGACCGCCACCGATGCAGGCACCTGTTCGGCGTCTGTACCGGTGGTTTCCGCGAAGGACATTCCCGGGAGGTCATGGACGCCGTTGACGGTGCTCAGTGTCAGGCTCGGCCAACGGAACTGCCACGCCCCGCCCGGCCCCGACGCATGATCGAGCACCACGAACCCCGATTCGGGCTCGATTCCGAACTTGCGCAGGTAGTACGCGGCGGAGAGTCCGGCCTGTCCGGCGCCGATCACCACCACGTCAACCGGGTGTGGTTGCTGTGCGGCAAGGTCGTCTGTACTCATCGGTAATCTAACCTCCTGATGTACAGAACTTAGCTGCAGAGAAGTATGCGGACGGTATCGGCGCCTCGGAACATCCCTGTGTCGAGCCTTCCAGAAACGAAAGTGAGCGGACATGATCGGGTTCTCCCGTGACGGCAACGTCGTGACCATCGAGTTGCAGCGTCACGAGCGTCGTAATGCGCTCAGCGCGGAACTCTGCATCGCAATACGGGACGCGATGAACGCGGCGGTAGCCGAGCACGCGCACGTCGTCGTCATCACCGGTGAGGGATCGGCGTTCTGTGCAGGCGCGGACCTTTCCGGCGACGTCTACATGGAGGGCTTCACCGATCGTCTGTTCGAGATGCTTCGCTCTATCGACACGGCGCCCATCCCCGTCATTGCCGCTGTCAACGGTCCGGCCATCGGCGCGGGCACGCAACTGGCCATCGCGTCGGATCTTCGCGTCGTAGCGCCGAGCGCTCGCTTCGGAATCCCGGCCGCCACCCTCGGTGTCTCGGTGGACAAGTGGACGATGCGTCGGCTCGCGTCGCTGGTCGGCGGCGGTCCCGCGCGCACCATTTTGCTCGGCATCGAACAGATCGGCGCCGAAGAAGCCTTCACTCGCGGCCTCGCCAACAAAATTGGAACCCTCGACGACGCTCAGGAATGGGCACACCGCATTGCAAATCTCGCACCGCTGTCGTTGCGGCACATGAAGATGGTTCTCAACGACGACGGCACCATGGAGGAGCAGTCTCCCGAGCAGCTCGACGCGCTTCACGCCGCCTGGCTCAGCGAGGACGTCCAGGAAGCCCGCGCTGCCCGCATCGAGAACCGCCCTCCCGTATTCAAGGGTAAGTAAAGCTGGTTGCAGGGAAAACAGGCGCCGGGCACGCAGGGCAGATAGTGGCTACGCTCGTCTGAATGAAGAAGACGACGGTTCTCGGAGTTGCTGCTGTTGCCGCGGCGACGGGGTGGGTGGCGCGAGCCGCATGGGGCATCCCGACGCAGATCGGGGCCTCGCGAAACACGGTGCAACCGTATGCGGCGATGTCCCCGCGATACCGGGACCGCCAGTTCCACAACTCGGAGCCCAGCAGCACACTGGTTCCGGGCACCGATGTCGGAATGTTCAAGTCGATGGCCACGCGAGGGTCGACGGGTCGGCCGCGTCGGCCGATTCCGTTGGCCACTCCGCTGGCACCGGCGGCAGCCGGCGACGCGGCGGTGACGTGGTACGGCCATTCGAGCGTTCTCGTCGAGGTCGACGGCTACCGCGTTCTCGCCGATCCGGTGTGGAGTGAACGCGTATCACCCTCGGCCACAGTAGGTCCCGCACGCATGCACCCCACTCCGGTGGCTTTGACCGAACTGCCTGCAGTGGATGCGATAGTCATCTCTCACGATCACTACGACCATCTCGACATGGCTACGGTCAAGACCCTGACTCGTACACAGACCGCTCCGTTCGTCGTGCCGATCGGTATCGGTGCGCACCTGCGGCACTGGAAGGTGCCCGAGAACCGGATCGTGGAACTGGACTGGGACGAGTCGACCAAGATCGGCGACCTGGTCCTCACGTGCACGGAGGCTCGTCACTTCTCCGGTCGTGGCCTTGTCCGGAACACGACCCAGTGGGCGTCGTGGGTATTCGCCGGGCCGAAGCACCGGGTCTTCTTCGGTGGTGACAGCGGATACACATCACGTTTCGAACAGCTGGGTGAAACCTATGGGCCTTTCGATCTGACGCTTCTCCCCGTCGGTGCGTACGACGTGCGCTGGCCGGACATCCACATGAATCCGGAAGAGGCAGTGCAGACGCACATCGACCTCAACAAGGGCGACGGGTCGCGCGGTGTCTTCGTCCCGATTCACTGGGCGACGTTCAACCTCGCGTTTCACTCGTGGTCGGAGCCGATCATTCGCCTCGACGAGTCGGCTGCAGATGCGGGCACAACAGTGTCGGTCCCGATGCCGGGCGGCAGGATCGACGCGTTGTCACCGACACCGCCGTCGAAGTGGTGGATACCGCTGGGCTGACTGCGGCCCGTGCTCGAAAGTCACCCGGGATCTTCCTCAATCCAGTCGGATTCCGAACCAACCCCCACGTTGGTACTGCAGTTGAGGTGTCACTTGTTCACTGGTGAGGTCGGGATCGGGTTGTCGTTTCGGTTCCCATAGTTGTGTGACACTTTCGGATGCGGATGCGATGCCTTCTCCGTCGAGGGTGACAACCTTCTCGTCCATTCCCAGCTGAGGCCATGCAGTTGCGACATCGATCGGCCCGGCAGGCGGTATCGGAGCCAGCAAATACTCACCGCGCACTGAGCCCGAGCGGCTTTCAGCCGTGCGTAACTCCAGCAGCGAGCCTCGCGTTCTTTGCGCGGTTGTCACCGATGATCCGTCCGCGAAACCGAGGCCGAGGAGTAGCGGCGCGCTGAAATGTGTGAACGTGGGACGCCCGTCGTAAGTGCCGAGACTCAGCGAGAGTGCCGGATCCTCGTAGCGGGCATCAATCGCGAACATCATCCCGAACGAGTAAACCCGAATCGCCGACAACCAGACAACCACGTTGTCGGTCCGGTTGAGGTCGAGAGAAATCGGCAGGTCGACGGGCCGTTCGCACCGAAGCGCCTCGTCTAGACCGTTGTAGACGTATTTCATACCGTTCCTCGATGGCCTTCTCTGCTCGTTCCGACCAGCATCGCAGAACCGCGGCCCACGGGTGTGATCTTCGTGTAGCCGTCATTGCCACACGAGTCCGACCCTGATTAGTTGCTCCGGGTGCGTAATCTTTGACCATGGCTCACGAGCACACCAGTTCAGAAGAGACAGCAGTGGCGGTAGCGCCTGAGCGATTGCCGGACGACGTCGACGTCGCCCGCGGTCTGACCGCCGATCAGGTTGCAGCAAGGATCGCGTCGGGACAAACCAACGATGTACCGGATCGGGCGTCTCGCTCGGTCAAGGACATCATTCGCGGCAACGTCTTCACTCGCATCAACGCGATCCTGACCGTGTTGTTGGTGATCGTGCTCGCGACGGGCTCGATCATCGACGGCATGTTCGGGTTGTTGATCATCGCGAACAGTGGCATCGGCATCATCCAGGAGATCCGCGCCAAGCGCACGCTCGACGCACTGGCCATCGTGAGTCAGGCCAAGCCGATGGTCAGGCGTGACGGCGTCGCCGTGGCGATGGCACCCAAAGATGTTGTGCTCGACGACATTATCGAACTCGGATCCGGCGACCAGATAGTCGTCGACGGTGAGGTGGTCAGTTCGGCCGCACTCGAGGTCGACGAATCGCTGCTCACCGGTGAAGCCGATCCGGTTCACAAGGCGAGCGGCCAGCAAGTGTTGTCGGGCAGTTTTGTTGCCGCGGGCAGCGGTGCATACCGCGCCACCAAGGTCGGCGGCGATGCATACGCGGCCAAGCTGGCCGAAGAGGCGAGCAAGTTCACCCTCGTGCATTCCGAACTGCGTAGCGGCATCGACAAGATCCTGAAGTTCATCACCTACCTGATGATTCCGGCGGGTGCGCTGATCATCTTCAATCAGCTCTTCACGATCGGCCTGCCGATCCGACCGGCACTCAACGGCATGGTGGCAGCTCTGGTTCCGATGGTTCCCGAAGGCCTTGTGCTCATGACGTCCATTGCATTTGCGGTCGGTGTGATCCGGTTGGGCAAGCGCCAGTGCCTCGTTCAGGAGTTGCCGGCGATCGAGGGTCTGGCCCGTGTCGACGTGGTGTGCGCGGACAAGACCGGAACGCTGACCGAGAACGGTATGCGGCTGTCCGAGGTCGACGTCGCACCGGGTGGATCGGGGGAGACTGCGGTCAAGTCCGCGTTGAGCGCGATGGCCGCGTCCGACCCTCGCCCCAACGCGAGTGTCCTGGCGATTCGCGAGTCTCTCTCCGACGACTCCGGGTGGGGTGAAGCGACAGCGGTGGCGCCGTTCTCCTCGGCGAAGAAGTGGAGCGGCCAGTCGTACGGCAGTCACGGCAACTGGGTACTCGGTGCCCCGGACGTGCTGCTCGATCCCGACTCGGAAATGGCCCGCAAGGCCGAGGAAGTGGGATCGAGCGGACTTCGTGTCCTCATGCTCGGCAGCAGCGACCTCCCCGTCGACGACGCCGACGCCCCTGGCACCGTCACCCCCGAAGCTCTGGTCGTGCTCGAGCAGAAAGTGCGCCCGGACGCCCAGGAGACGTTGGAGTACTTCGCCAGCCAGAAGGTCGCGGTCAAGGTCATTTCCGGCGACAACGCGGTTTCCGTCGGCGCCGTTGCCGGATCCCTCGGACTCGAAGGCGGCGACCGCCCCATCGACGCGCGAGAGCTGCCCAGCGATCAGGAAAAGCTGGCGGACACTCTCGACGGAGCAACGACGTTCGGTCGAGTGCGACCGGATCAGAAGCGGGAAATGGTCGCGGCCTTGCAGTCTCGCGGACATACCGTCGCGATGACCGGTGACGGCGTCAACGACGTGCTCGCACTCAAGGACGCCGACATCGGAGTCTCGATGGGGTCGGGCAGCCCGGCTACCCGAGCCGTGGCCCAGATCGTGCTGCTGGACAACAAGTTCGCGACGCTCCCGTACGTCGTCGCGGAAGGCCGCCGAGTGATCGGCAACATCGAGCGTGTGTCGAATCTGTTCCTGACCAAGACCGTCTACTCGGTGGTGCTTGCGTTCCTGATCGGCATCACCGGCGTCCTGTCCCAGGTCTTCGACTTCGAACCGCTGCCGTACCCGTTCCTGCCCCGCCACGTCACGATCGCAGCGTGGTTCACGATCGGTATCCCGGCCTTCATCTTGTCTCTGGCACCCAACAACGAGCGCGCGCGAACCGGTTTCGTCTCGCGCGTGATGCGTCTGGCGTTGCCGTCGGGCCTGATCATCGGCATCACCACGTTCATCTCCTACGTATTGGCTTACCAAGGCCCGGACCAGACGGAAACCCAGAAGATCCAGGCCGGAACCAGTGCGCTCATCACGTTGATCATGATCGCCGTGTGGGTTCTGGCCGTCGTGGCTCGGCCGTACGTCTGGTGGAAGCTCGTTCTGATCGGCGGGTCGGTGGCCGGATACCTCATCCTGTTCGCGCTGCCGTTCACCCGCGAGTTCTTCAAACTGGATCCGAGCAACGTCGCTGCGACGACGCTCGCGATCACCCTCGGCGCGATCGGCGTTGTACTCGTGGAACTCTCGTGGTGGATCAGCGCACGCCTGCACGGGGAGAAACGAAAGATGTTCGCGACACCCGACGACCTGCCCGGCGAGCATCACCATGCCCACAGTGAGTGAGTAGTTTCAGCGCCTGAACATCTGCACCCAGGCAATGCGATCGCCGCCCCGCTTCTTGGCTCGGTACATCGCATTGTCTGCGTGCTCGATCAGTTCGTTGACAGCCCGATCCGGTAAGTCCGTCTCGGGACTCAGATAGACACTGACGCCGGTACTGGCGGACACAGGATAGGGATCGGAGTCGGACGAAACCGCCGAATGTATCTCGGTGGCGACCTGCTCGATATCTCCTCGATCGACTCCGCGCAGGACGACGAACTCGTCTCCACCGATTCGAGCCACCACCGCATCGGGGCCGGCGGCAGCGATGAGGCGGTCGGCGACAGCGGTCAACGCGTCGTCGCCCGCGACGTGCCCGTGCGTGTCGTTGAGGTTTTTGAACGAGTCGACGTCGATGAGTAGTGCGATCAGAGCCTGCGTTCGATCACTGCGCAGCAGATGCTGTGCCTCGTCCTGGAGTCCGCGGCGATTGAGTGTCGCGGTGAGGTAGTCCCGGTGGGCGTTGCGTGCGTCGTCGGTCAGGCGCAGCCAGACGATCTGCAGAATCCACGCGGTGGAGAAAACCACACCGGCAACCATCAGATAGAGATTCACGACCACCCAGTCGTCGTTGACCGGCTCGGACATCGCCATGGCAGCGAGCGTCGTGCAGACAGCAAGAGCCCAACCGATGTGGCTGATGGCAACGCGAGGGCTGTGAACTATCGCCGCATAGAAGCCGATCATGATGAACAGGATGCAGCCGATGGTTCCGACGAAAGCGGTGCGTACGGCGAAGAAGAGAGTGACGGCGAGCCACAGGTCGGCCCAGACGACAAAGGCCACGGATTGTCGCCAAGTTGGCCACGATTCATTACGCGCCCAGCGGTAGCCCGCATAGGCGCCACTGATAGTTCCGAGGGCGAAGATCGACCGCGCCAGGGCGGTGTCGGAACCGAAGCGGCTCAACTGCATGGTCGCCGCGATCAGGGCGAAGAGAAAACACCACACCGCGACTAATTTGCGTCCGGGAACGGTCAGCCCGCGAGTGTCGAGGAATCGGGGGAGCCAGGTGTAATCGGTGCGATCCGACCACCACCGGGACAGCAGTTCACGCGTGGGGTAGGGGTCGCTCCCCGTCCCGCGCAGTCCTGCATTCAAACCGGGCACCTGTCGATGTCGATGGGTGGTCAATCAGCTATTGGCGGGTTAACGCTACCTCGAGTTGCGCACGGCTCGAACGCACGGACCTGCTTTCTGGCGCAGAGGCCGTCGACCTGTGAGAATCGAAGGGCGCGGAGGAACGATTCCGCCGAAGGATGTGCGTCAGCACCGGGAGAGGACACGGACATGGGTTTCTTGGACAACGTCAAGGGATTGGTCGAAAAGGGCCAGGAGCTCGCAGCGGAGAACTCCGACAAGGTTCACGACGCTATCGACAAGGTCGCCGACATCGCCGACGACAAGACCGGCAACAAGTACGGCGATCAGATCGACAAGGCAGCTGAGGCCGCCAAGAAGGCTGTTCCCGAAAAGCAGTAATACCGGATTCGGCATACCGATTTTCGGTAGCACCGTTGCTCAGGGGCCCGTCACCGAAAAGGTTGCGGGCTTCTGTGCGTCCGCTAGGTGAACTCCCAGGGTCGGCGGGCAGAATGAACGCGTGAACTTCACCTGGATTCTGCTGGTCGTCATTGCCGCCATCGCAGTCACCGGGCTGTCCAATCGACGAAACCTGCAGGCTCCGCTGGTTTTGGTGACGGTAGGTTCGGTCGCATCCTTCATACCCGGTATGCCGCGGCCGGAACTCGATCCCCACGTCATTCTCGGTGTGGTCCTGCCGCCGCTTCTCTACTCGGCCGCTCTGAAATTCTCGGTGGCGACCTTCAAACGCAACTTGGCCCCGATCTTGCGCCTCGGCGTCGGAATGGTGTTGGTGACGGCGTTCGTGGTTGCCTTCTTCGCCGAATGGATGGTGCCCGAGTTCACGATCGGCGCCGCCCTGGTGCTCGGGGCCGTGATCGCGCCGACCGACGCCGTCAGCGCGGTGGCGGTCGGTCAGAAGCTCGGGCTCCCGAAACGGGTGATCGCCATCCTGACGGGCGAGGGGCTCGTCAACGACGCCACCGCGCTCACGCTCTTCACCGTCGCCGTCGCAGCAGTGACCGGAACGCGAATTGCCACCGATTCGCCCCTGTTGTTCTTCGCGTACGAAGTGATCGGCGGCGTTGTCGTCGGCTTGGTGCTCGCGTTTGTCGTCAAGTTCGTTCGTGCCCGCATGTACGACTCTCCACTGGAAACCGGCTTGGGGTTGGTGCTTCCGTTCGCTGCCTACCTGGCCGCCGAAGAACTACACGCGTCCGGTGTTCTGGCCGTTGTGGTCGCTGGTCTGGTGATCGGGCACTATTCGACGGACGCGTCGATCATGACGCGATTGCAGGAGCGCTCGGTGTGGTCGAGCCTGGACACTCTTCTCGAGATGTTCGTCTTCGCATACATGGGGCTCCAGCTGAGCTTTGTGATCGACGATGTTGTCGCCGACGGACTTCCGGTGCTTCACGTGTTCGCGTACGGTCTCGCAGTCCTGGCCGTTGTCATCGTGATTCGGCCGGTGTGGCTGTTCCTGAGCTACTCGCGTGTGCGATTCGGTGTAACCCTGCGCCGTGATCGCGAGAATCAACTGACGTGGAAACAGAATCTGGTGGTCTCGTGGGCTGGAATGCGCGGCGTCGTCACTCTTGCTGCGGCCGGCGGTATCCCGTTTGCACTCTCGTCCGGCGAGCCGTTCCCCGGACGCGGCGTCATCCAGGCGATCGCGTTCATCGTCGCGGTCGGGACATTGCTCATCCAGGGATCTACCTTGCCGTTCATGATCCGTCGCCTCGACGTCGCGGATCCTTACGAGCAGTTGCGCACGCAGGAACAGATGGAGTTGGCCCGCAACATTTCTCGCAAGGCGGGAGAGAAGGCGTTGGCAGACGCGGCCGCGCACCCTCCGCCGGGGATCGACGGGAAGGAACTGCAGGCGATCGTCGAACGCGTACGACGCTCGATGCAGGCGAGGCTTCAACTCCAGGAGGTCGACGAGGACGCCGATCGCGAGGCCGCCTTGTGGAATGCGGGAGCTCTGTTCGACAAGTTCCGGCATCAGTCACTGCGCTCGCAACGAGTTGCGCTGATCGCCGCACGTGACGACGGAGATCTCGACGACGAGGTATTGCGTACCGTATTGGAAGGACTCGACATCGAAGAGGCCGCAGCAGAGGAACGTGTCAGGCGTCGCCGAGCAGGTAGCGGTGCGGGCAAATAGAGGGGAACACTGCGTATGACTGTTCGGAGTTCGAGGGTTCGCGCAGTCTGGGGAGTCGTGGTGGCGAGCGCACTTCTCGTGAGCGTCGGCTGCGGATCGGATGCCTCGCCGGATGTCTCCGTCACCGACACCTCGACCACGACAACCCCGTCGGTCGAGAGCAGTGCGCAACGTGGCGTCGTGTTCGACAGTGAACCCTTCACCAGCACAGCCGAAGTGGCGGCGTCCGGAGCAAGCGCGGTGAAAATCCTGTACGGCTCCACCTCCGGTATCGACGGCCGAGAGACTCAGGTGTCGGGAACGGTGTTCACGCCGCCTGGAACTCCGCCGGAGGGCGGTTGGCCGATCGTCTCCATCGGCCATGGCACGACGGGTATTTCGGACGACTGCGCGCCGTCGGCCTCGCCGACCCTGTTCGGCACGATCGGCCTGGTCGCGCCGTTCCTCGACTCGGGATACGTGGTCGCTGTCTCCGACTTCGAGGGCCTCGGCACTCCGGACCCGCATCCTTACCTGCAACCGGACACCGCGGCGTTCAACGTCATCGACGCGGTTCGAGCGGCGCGCAACGTCGTTCCGGACACCTCGACTCGTTGGGCAACTCTGGGGCTGTCCCAAGGCGGGCAGGCATCCTGGGCAGCAGCCGAGGAAGCCGACACCTACGGCGACGGACTCGAATTCGTCGGTGCAGCAAACCTGTCCCCGGCAGCGGACATCTCGCCGATCATCTCGAGTGATTCCGAGGTGAATCTGTCACTGCCTCAGCAACTGCTGCTGCCCTATGTACTCGAAGGGCTGTCCCTCACCCATCCGGACCTCGAACGAACCGACTACGTGCGCGGCGCATTCGAGCAGAACTACGACCTGCTCACCTCGTGCCTGACCGCTCGGGCGACGGAGAAGTTGGGTCTGGTCGGAAAGGTGACGCCCGCCGACACGCGGCCGGCCACCGCCGAGGATGCGGACCGAATTCACGCGTGGCTCAGCGATGTTGCTCTTCCCCGTCAACGCGCGAGCGGTCCGATGTACGTAGTCGTCGGTACCAACGACAACCTGATCCGTCCGGAATGGACCGAGGCGGCAGTCGAACGCGCCTGCGCCGACGGTGACGTCATCGAATTCCAGGCGCGACCGGGTGAAGGTCATGCGGACGGCGCCGCTGTGCCGGGAGCTGTCGCGTGGGTGAAGGATCGATTTGCAGGTGTTCCGGCACCGAATACCTGCGGGTCGTGAATCGATGACGCCGTTGGAGCGAATCCGCGCTCTTGCACTGGCATTGCCGGAGGCGACCGAGCGGGTCAGCCACGGTGAAGCGTCGTGGTTCGTGCGCAAGGCGCCGCAGTTCGTCACCATGGCAGATCACCACCACGACGATCGCGTCGCGATCTGGGCCGCGGCCCCACCTGGGGCGCAGGCAGATTGGGTCAGTCGTGACCCGTCGAGGTTCTTCGTCCCTCCGTACGTGGGTGGCCGGGGATGGATCGGCGTGTACCTCGACGTTCCGAGTGCCGACGAGACCGAGGACGAGAAATTCTGGAACGACGTAGCCGACGTCGTCGAAGATGCGTACCGCACGGTGGCTCCGAAAACACTGATACGGAAACTGGACGAGGACTCGCGGTGAGTCCGGCCGTGGTCGCGCTTCTCAGCGTGCTGATTCTCGCAGTGGCCGGGGCGCTGACGGCTGTGTGGATGCGCACCAGACGTGAGGTGACCACCCCCACCGAACGTGCCGTCCATGCCGCTCTCCATACGGCTTCGCTTGCCGCGCGGCCACTTCGGCGTGGACTCGACGAGAATTCGGCCGCCGAGGCGGCGCCTCACCTACGTGAGCTGACCGGCGGCTCCGGTCTGGGCCTGGCAGACGCGTCGGGAAACCTGTTGGCGTGGGACGGCCGTCACGAAGCGTTGTCCGAACAATTCCACGACGCCGCCATTCGTGCGATCGAAGGCGAACGCCGGGTACTCGTCACGCACTCGGACCTGGTGCGCGGACCGAGCGATCACCATGTGCGAGCGCTGATCGCTCAGCCCCTGCTGATCGAGGACATCGGCGTGGTCGGCGTACTGGGAATCGTCACCAGCGAGGACCCGTGGCCGGGAATGCTCGGAGCGGTCACCGAGGTGGCACGATATGCCTGCAGTCAGATCGAACTCGCCGACCTCGACGCGTCCAGAGCCCTGTTGGATCGAGCCGAAGTGCGTGCCCTGCGCGCACAGATCAGTCCTCATTTCATCTACAACGCGCTCAACACGGTCGCATCGTTTGTTCGAACCGATCCGGCGCGGGCCAGAGAACTGATCCTCGAGTTCGCGGACTTCACGCGGTACTCGTTCCGATCTGCGGGTGAGTTCACCCTGCTTGCCGACGAGTTGCGCAACATCGATCGTTACCTGACCCTCGAACGCGCGCGATTCGGGGAGGCTCTGAACGTCCGCCTTCAGATAGCACCCGAAGTGCTCAACGTGGTTCTTCCTTTCCTTGCCCTCCAGCCGCTGGTCGAGAACGCGGTTCGTCACGGCATTTCGAGTAAGCCGGAGGGCGGGACCGTGAGCATCGTGGCTGCGGACGAGGGACCGGACTGCATCATCAGCGTCGAGGACGACGGTGTGGGGATGGACCCCGAACTACTGCGCTCCGGTTCGCTCGACGCCATCGAGTCGGGATCGGGGCGACCCAGCGCACGAGAAGCTGCTCACGTCGGTTTGGCCAACGTCGACGACAGACTTCGTGCCGCGTTCGGCAACGACTACGGACTCGTGGTGGAGACAGCGCCGGGTGCCGGTACGAAGGTCAGCATGCGTGTTCCCAAGTTCAAGCAGGGTATTCACGTCTGATTCTCGCCTTCGATGATCAGGCTGAAACCGTCGTGGGAACATGGACCTGTTGTGAACGAGACTGACACTGATGCCCAGCTGACCGTCCTTGCCGTCGACGACGAGAAACCAGCCCTCGACGAGCTGGCCTTCTTGCTGCGCGCCGAGGACTCGGTGGCGCACGTTCACACGGCATCGGATGCGACGACAGCGTTGCGGATACTGCGCGGTGGAAGCATCGACGCGGTGTTTCTCGACATCAACATGCCCGGACTCGACGGTCTCGAACTGGCCGGCATCCTCTCCAATTTCGCGACGCCACCGCCCGTGGTGTTCGTGACAGCGCACGACGATCGAGCGGTTGACGCATTCGATCTCGGCGCCGTCGACTACCTACTCAAACCGCTCCGGGAGGAGCGTCTCGCTCAGGCCGTTCAGCGGATCGTGGGGCTCGCCGGGCGCACCAAGAGTGAGAGCAAACCCGAAGCTGCGCCCACGGACGAGGTGATCCCGGTGGAACTGGGCGGTGTCACGACGCTCGTTCAGCGTTCCTCGGTGGAGTGGGTGGAAGCCGACGGGGACTACGCGCGTTTGCACACCGCTGGAAAGTCGCACCTGGTGCGCATCCCGATCTCGACGCTCGAATCACGCTGGGCCGACGCGGGCTTCTTGCGTGTGCACCGCTCCTACCTGGTATCTCTGGCGCTGGTCACCGGCATCCGAACAGTAGGCAGTGGATTGGTGGTCTGTCTGCGCCCGCACGGCGACAAGCCTCCCGTCGAGCTTCCGGTCAGTCGCAGACACACCCGTGAACTCAAGGATCGACTGGTTCGTGCGCCCAAGCAGAGTTGGTTGTCGCGGTGACGTCGCAGTCCGATCCTCCGCAGCGTGAGCGCGTTGTGTTGGCGCAACGTAGTGGCGCACGGATCGTGCGAACACGGGTGGAGGTGCAGGAACAGACCGAAGTCGGTGACGCCATGATCCGCGGTCTCGTTCGCGCGCAGTTGGGACTGGCGATTCGCCTTGCCGTCGTCGCAGCCGGGCTCCTGTGTGCGGTACCGCTGCTGACGCATCTCTTCCCGACGCTGTCGGAGGTCGCGGTCCTTGGCATCCGGTTGCCGTGGCTCGTGATGGGCGGCGCCGTGTATCCCTTGCTGTTGACGACCGGTTGGGTGTTCGTGCGTCGTGCGGAGCGAAACGAGCAGGACTTCAACGACATCGTGGACGACTGAGCGCGGCACTGTGGGAGGACAACCTATCCCGGTGTTGACGGTGCTCGGCATCGTGGCAGCAGCTGTCGCGACGGTGGCTATCGGAATCTACGGCGTTCGGCTCGCTCGTACCACCTCGGACTTTCTCGTCGCGTCCAGAACCGTCAGTGCGCGGTGGAATGCGACGGCCATCTCCGGCGAGTACCTCTCTGCTGCTTCGTTTCTCGGTGTTGCGGGGCTGGTCGCCAAGTACGGCGCCGACGCACTCTGGTATCCCATCGGCTTCACCGCCGGATACCTCGCCCTGCTGCTGTTCGTCGCAGCGCCGCTTCGGCGTTCCGGTGCGTATACCGTCCCCGATTTCGCCGAGTTCCGTCTCGGCTCACCGCGATTGCGCAAGCTCGCGATGCTCGTGGTCGCGATGGTGTGCATCCTGTATTTGATTCCACAGTTCCAAGGCGCGGGACTGACGCTCAATATCTTGCTCGGGGTTCCCAGTTGGATCGGCGGCGTAGCGGTCGGGGTCATCGTCATCGCCAACGTCGTCGGCGGCGGGATGCGCTCGATCACCTTCGTTCAGGCCTTCCAGTACTGGCTGAAACTGACTGCCGTCGCGATTCCCGCTGTGGCACTGACCTTCTACTTCTTCGGCGATCACCACGACGTCGGCGCGTCGATGCCGCCGACGGTCACCACTGCGACGACCGTCGACATCACCACCGACGTCGTCGTCCAGGTGTCCGAGCCGGTGACGGTCAGCGGCGGCACAGTCGACGGGCGAGCGGTCGAAGGCACGATGACCCTGGGGCCGGGGGAGCACACTCTCGGTGAAGGCATGTCCATGGTCCTCGACGCGGGAGCCGCCGTCCCTGTCGTCGCCGGAGCGCCCGCGCAGAACTCTGACTGGATCACCCCGGGTTGGGGTTTCGGTGGGCCGCACCCGATGTACCAGGTGTACTCGCTGATGCTCGCGACCTTCCTCGGAACGCTCGGCCTTCCTCATGTTCTCGTCCGGTTCTACACCAACCCCGACGGCCGGGCAGCCCGTCTGACGTCGCTCGCCGTTGTCGGTCTGGTCAGCGTGTTCTACCTGTTTCCGACACTCCTCGGCGTCTTCGCTCGCCTGTACGTCCCGCAACTTCTGATCACCGGCACCTCTGACGCGGCGGTGCTGCTGTTGCCGGGCTCGGTGTTCTCGGGGTGGGGCGGACAACTGCTGGCAGCCCTCGTGGCGTCCGGTGCCATCGCCGCTTTCCTGTCGACGTCGTCCGGATTGCTCGTCAGCATCGCCGGCGTCGTCAGTACCGATGTTCTCCGTGGTCGAGTTCGAGACTTCCGTATTGCAGCGCTACTGGCCGGGGTCGTTCCTCTCGTGCTGTCGCTGGCGGTGGTGTCGGTCGACCTCTCGAGAACCGTCGGTTTGGTGTTCGCAGTCGCCGCGTCGACGCTCTGCCCACTGCTCGTATTGGGTATCTGGTGGCGCGGTCTGACTGCCGTCGGCGCGGGGGCGGGGATGGTTGTCGGTGGATGTGTTGCGGGCACTGCCGCTACTGTCGCCGTCCTGGGTGGTTTGTCGGAGGACGTCCTTGGTGGCTGGCCGGCAGCCATTTTCGCGTTCCCGGCCGCGGTGAGCGTGCCGCTGGCGTTCCTCACGATGATCGTCGTGAGCAAGGTGTCGTCGAAGCAGATACCGGCAGATATTGCGCGAATCTTCACGCGGATGCACGCCCCGGAACGTCTCGGAATGGGCTCCGATCGCGAAGACGATCTCCGCCGACCCTGACTTTCACCGCCCGAACCCTCTGCCGTTGGTCGCGCCTGCCTGACCGTTCGGCGCAGCGCGCGACTGCTCACCGTGTGACTGGCGCCACAGCGCCTTCATGTGACTCCGATCTCACTAACGTCTGTGCGTAGTTCACTTCACACGCGAGGCGAGGAGCCGGCAGTGTCCACAGCAGAAATCAGTGAGGGGTCGCCGCAAGAGCGACGCACCCCGGATGCCCAGGCATTCATAGACATGCAAGCGAGTCCCGAATTCCAGGAACTCCGAACGCGTCTGCGCAAGTTCGTTTTCCCCATCACTGCATTCTTCCTGCTCTGGTATGCGGTGTACGTCGTCCTGGCTACCTATGCCCACGACTTCATGGCCACCAAGGTCCTCGGCAACATCAATCTCGGCATCATCCTCGGCCTCGGGCAATTCGTCACGACCTTCGCCATCACCGCGTGGTACGTGAAGTTCGCAGGTCGTGAGCTCGATCCCCGCTCCGCCGCCATCCGTGAAGAACTGGAAGGTCCCGCACAGTGATCACCACACTCGCCGCGTCCGGAACGGACGTAGGAAACCCAGCCTTCAACATCGCGATCTTCCTCGCTTTCGTCGTCGTGACCATGACGCTGGTGATCCGCGCCAGCCGGACCACCAAGAAGGCGTCCGACTTCTACACCGGTGGTGGGCAGTTCACCGGCCCGCAGAACGGGTTCGCCATCGCCGGTGACTACCTCTCGGCGGCATCGTTCCTCGGTATCGCAGGTGCGATCGCCGTGTACGGCTACGACGGCTTCCTGTACTCCATCGGCTTCCTTGTCGCCTGGTTGGTTGCACTGCTCCTGGTCGCCGAATTGCTCAGGAACACGGGCAGATTCACGATGGCCGACGTGCTGAGCTTCCGACTCAAGCAGCGTCCGGTGCGCATGGCGGCGGCCCTGTCCACTCTGGCCGTTTCCCTCTTCTATCTTCTTGCCCAGATGGCCGGCGCCGGTGGACTTGTCGCGCTGCTGCTCAACATCGACGGCAAGGTGGGACAGTCGATCGTCGTCGCGATCGTGGGTGTGCTGATGATCGTGTACGTCTTGGTCGGCGGCATGAAGGGCACCACCTACGTACAGATGGTCAAGGCAGTTCTGCTGGTTGCCGGAGCCGGAATCATGTTCGTACTCGTTCTGTGGGCAGTGCGCGGCAATTTCTCTCAGTTGCTCGCCAATGCGCAGGACATGGTCAACAGTTCCACCACCAAGGGTGTGCAGGGACGCGACATCCTCGGGCCCGGTGCCAAGTACGGTCTTTCCGGAATGACGAAGCTCGACTTCATCTCTCTCGGAATCGCTTTGGTGCTCGGCACGGCGGGCCTGCCGCACGTGCTGATGCGCTTCTACACGGTGCCCACTGCCAAGGAAGCTCGCCGCTCGGTGACCTGGGCGATCGCGCTGATCGGTGCCTTCTACCTGTTCACACTGGTTCTCGGCTACGGCGCGGCCAGCATGGTCGGACCGGACAAGATCTTGGCAGCGCCTGGTAAGGAGAACGCGGCCGCTCCGCTTCTCGCCTTCGAGCTCGGTGGCACCATCTTCCTCGGCATCATCTCCGCGGTGGCGTTCGCGACCATCCTCGCCGTCGTTGCCGGTCTCGCGATCACTGCTTCGGCGTCGTTCGCTCACGACATCTACGCCAGTGTCATCAAGCGCGGCAACGCAACCGAGGAGCAGCAGGTTCGAGTTTCTCGAATCACCGTCGTGGTCATCGGACTCGTCTCCATCGTTCTCGGCATCATGGCGATGGGGCAGAACATCGCCTTCCTGGTGGCCCTCGCCTTCGCAGTGGCGGCCTCGGCGAACCTGCCCACCCTGCTCTACTCGTTGTTCTGGAAGAAGTTCAACACCACCGGTGCGCTCTTCAGCATCTACGGCGGTTTGATCAGCTGCTTGACGCTGATCGTGTTCTCCCCGGCGGTGTCGGGTAAGCCGTCGTCGATGTTCCCGAACTCCGACTTCGCCTGGTTCCCGCTCTCGAACCCCGGCATCGTCTCGATTCCGCTGGCATTCGTCCTCGGCATCGTCGGTACGTACATCGGACGTAACAAGATCGAAGATCCGGCAAAGCAGGCGGAGATGGAAGTTCGCTCCCTCACCGGTGTCGGCGTCGAAAAGGCTGTCAGCCACTAAGAGGGGCAAAGCCCCGTGCGTCTTTCTGGTACCTCTGGTTACGGAAAAGGCGCACGGGGCTTATTGTTCTGCCATGGCAAAGCTCACAGTGAAAATCGACGTTCCGCTTCCTCCTCAGGAAGTGTGGGACAAGGCGTCCGATCTCAGTGGATACGAAAACTGGCTCGTGGTTCACGACGGATGGCGCAGTGAACTTCCCGAACAACTGGGTGTCGGCACCGAGATCAGCTCGGTCGTGACTGTGAAGGGCCTGCGCAACCGCGTTCGGTGGACCATCAAGAAGTACGACGTCCCGAAGGCGATCTCGCTCAAGGGAGACGGCAAGGGCGGGGTCAAGCTCGGTCTCGAACTCGACGTCAAGGCAAAGGGCGACGGGTCGGAACTCGCGCTGACAGTCGAGTTGGGCGGCGCGCCGTTGTTCGGCCCGATCGGTTCGAGTGTGGCGCGGGCGCTCAAAGGCGATGTGGAGAAGTCGCTGGCCCAGTTTGTCCAGATCTACACCTAGTTGTGGAGATTTCCACATCGAGCTACTTCACCGCTAACATGAGATAGGATTCTTTTCGGCGGGATAAACCGGGCATCGGTTGGTTATTGATGCGGGTCCCGCCGGAAAGGATTCGATCAATGTCGTCTCGTCATGGGTACGGCGCACCACCTGCGTCCATGCCTCGATCCGTGCAGGTTCTGATCGGACTCTTGGCAGTAGTCGCAGTCGGTGGCACCGCAGCATTCGCCGTGACGTTCAAAAGCGTCAGCGACAAGGGAGAACTCGGTGCGAGTGCTGTCACAGCGGCGACGGCAACCAGCTGTGAGAACCCGGAGACCGTGACCGTGGCGGCCGATCCGTCGATCGCCTCGGGACTCGAAGCTGTCGCCGCTGCCATCCCCGCTACGGAACTCGGGTGCAGCTCGCTCAGCGTGACGCCGCAAGATCCCGTGCTCACCGTCGCGGCGATCGCCGACGGTTCGGCGCCCGCACTGTGGATCCCTGATTCGAGCGAATGGTTGGACAAGGTTTCGGCTAGCGGGCAGGAGATTCGCCGGATCAGCAACTCGGTCGCGTCCACCCCTGTTGTCACTGTCTCGGCGCCGGGTAGCGAGGCACCCGCCGCTTGGACGGATGTCCTCGGCGCTCCAGCACTGCACATCGGCGATCCCCTCACCAGTGCCGTCTCCAGCGCACCGATCGTGGCAGCCTTTGCCGAGGCCCAGTCGCGGGGCGGGGACCTCACGTCCATTTCGGCAGCCCTGGTCCCGGTGGCGCAAGCGCAGTACGGAAATCTGAAGGAAACCGGTTCGACCGGACGCATCCAAACCGTGGACGCGGACGGCGGGACCGCGGTGACGACCGAGCAGACCTTCGAGGCTTATCTCGCCGCACATGCGGACAGTCGACTCACCGCGTCGGTACCGTCGTCCGGTTCGGTCTTCATGGACTACCCGATGGCAAGTGTGGGTGCAGACTCGTCGGCGGTCGATGCCGGCAAACTGCTGGTGGCAGCGCTGACATCGGACACCGGGCGCTCCGTACTTGCCGGCCTCGGGTTCCGCGGCGCGGATCAGGCCCCACCGGTCGCCGGTGGAGTGGGAAAGGTTGGCTCGCTGGTGCCGTCCGATCCGTCTGTGGTCACCAAAGCGCTTGCGCGGTACGAGATTCTGTCCAGGCCTTCCCGCGCGCTGGCAGTTGTCGACGTCTCGGGGTCCATGGACTACATGCAGGACGGGGTCACTCGAATGGCCGCGACTGCACAGGCCGGTGACATTGCGATCCGAATGTTTCCCGCCAACGCACAATTGGGTCTCTGGGCATTCTCCGTAGACCTCGGCGAGGGCACGGACTACCGCGAACTCGAACCTGTCGCCCGTATGGATGCAACTGAAGGCGACACGGATCATCGGAGCAAACTGCTGTCTCGGATCGACAGCCTCTCTTCGATCGTCGGCGGCGGAACAGGTTTGTACGACAGCGTTCTCGCCGCGTATCGGTCCATGCAACAGACCTACGATCCGGCCTCGATCAATTCGGTGATTCTACTGACCGACGGTGCGAACGATGATCCGTCGAGTATCTCGCTGCAGGAAATTCTCGACACCCTGACTCGCGAGCAGGACCCGACGCGGCCGGTACCGATCATCACCATCGGTGTCACCGATGACGCCGATACCGATGTGCTCGAGCAGATTTCGGCTCTCACCGGCGGCAACAGCCACTTCGCTCCGACACCGGCAGACATCCCGAAGGTCTTCGTCGGCGCGATCAGTGGGCGCGCCGGCTGAACTACTCGAGGACTGGCGCGTCGGCGCTGTCCGTGATCCATTCGGTTGCGAGTCTCTCGAGGGTGCCGTCGGCGTAGAGCGCATCCACGGCGGCAGAGACGCACGCCGTCAGAGGACTGTTCTTCTCGAGCACGAACCCGAAGAATTCGGTGACCGCGTTGGGTCGCGGAAACTGACCCACGATGACCGACCCGGGCAGTTCGTTCTCGGTGATGTGAAATCCGGTCGGGATGTCGACGACCAGTGCGTCGATCTCGCCCGCGGCCAGCGCAGCTTTCGCATCGTCCGTGGTCGCGAACTCGCGTGGCGCAGTGGTCGGAACAATCGTGTCCGTGATCGCCGCGAGGCTGGTGGAACCGGTCTGAGCGCCCAAACGGTAGCCGGCAAGATCCGCAAGATTCTTTGCCTCAGCGGCTTTGCTCCCGCGCGAGGCGATCACCGACTGCGCCACTGCGTAATACGGCGAGCTGAAGTCGACGTTCTCACGGCGATCCCCGGAAACCGTGAACTGATTGACGTCGAAGTCGAAATCCTTGGGGCCTGGTTTCAGTGCGTCGTTGAAGGCGACCGTGGTGAAGCGAACCTGACCGGCGTTGTACCCGAGCTTGTCGACGACGGCCCGGGCCACCGCCCCCTCGAAGCCCTTGCCGTTGGACGGAGTGTTGTCGACGAACCACGGCGCGTACGCCGGCGAATCGGTGGCGATGGTCAAGACACCGTCTTCGAGGGTGGTCCCGCTCTGGGGTCCGCACTTGTCCACGGCGGTAGTCGAGGGCAGTTTGGTGAATGCCTCGGGAACCGTGGTCGTGGTGTCCGCTGCCGCAGGTGCCTCCGGCTGCGACGAACACGAGCCCAACAAGATCGAGGAAGCGAAGATCGCGGTCACGGCAACAGCGCGTCGTGTCATAGGCACAAGGCCATCTTGCCTGTTTGTCCGGTACGGACGTGACGGGGGTCTCGTGTGAGCGGAGTTCACGCAGCTGAGCGTCGTAGTGCAAGGCGCTCCGACGGTGTCGTCCCACCCCATACTCCGTGTGGTTCAGCGGTGTCGAGTGCAAACGTCAGGCAGTCCCGAATGACCGGGCAGCGGAAGCACACCTGCTTTGCGGAATTTTCCCGTGCAGCCCGATTGCGTCCGCGTTCTTCACCCGGCGAATAGAACACCGCGGGGTCCACCGTCTTACAGGTGGCGAACATCCGCCAGTTGTTGTCCACCAACGGCTCCACGGAACTGCGAACTGTCATCGTGGTCTCCTCTCCCATCGAGAATCCAGTCTTGCCCGTGGACTGGCGCAGCGGCAGGTTTCCGATCCACCAGATTTCTACTGCCAGATGCAGCACTATCCAGCACAATGAGGAAATGGCAACGACGGATCGGGGTCAGATCACGCTCGACGGCACAACGGTGTCCGTGACCAATCTGGGCAAGATCCTCTACCCCGAGAGCGGCACCACGAAGGCCGAAGTCATCGACTACTACACCCGTATCGCCGCAGTCATGCTTCCGCATGTCGTCGGTAGACCGGGCACTCGTAAGCGTTGGCCCAATGGCGTGGGCGGTCAGTCCTTCTTCGAGAAGAACCTTGCGTCGTCTGCCCCGCAGTGGCTCACGCGTGCGTCGCTGCAACATTCTGATCGTGTCGTCACTTACCCGGTCTTCGATTCCGTTGCATCCCTGGCGTGGCTGGGGCAGCAGGCCGCACTCGAATTGCACGTTCCCCAATGGCGATTCGACGGTTCCGAGCGTGGTCCGGCGACACGACTGGTATTCGATCTCGACCCGGGCGAAGGCGTCGGGTTGACCGAGTGCGCCGAGGTGGCGAGGTCGATTCGAGATCTGGTCGCAACTCTGGGGTGGACTGCCTATCCGGTAACCAGTGGTAGCAAGGGAATTCACCTCTACGTTCCACTGGATCGAGCCTTGGACGGCAGCGGTGCGTCGACTGTCGCCAAGCAGATCGCCACCGGACTCGAGAAGCTTCACCCGGATCTCGTCACCGCGACGATGGCTCGAAATGTGCGGGCAGGCAAGATTTTCGTGGACTGGAGTCAGAACAACGCAGCCAAGACAACCATTGCGCCGTACTCGATGCGCGGTCGCGATCAACCCTATGTTGCCGCGCCGCGCAGTTGGGACGAACTCGACGATCCGAAACTACGACATCTGTTGTTCGACGAGGTTCTGGAGCGCGTCGAATCCGATGGTGATCTGCTGGGCGATCTGGATCCGCCGGTCTCGGCGGCTGTAGCCGACACGTTGACGCACTATCGCAACAAGCGGTCGGCCGACCGGACGCCGGAGCCGATCCCTGCTGCGGTGACCAAGGAGACAGCGGGCAATACCTTTGTGATTCAGGAACATCACGCCAGACGATTGCATTACGACGTTCGGCTGGAGCGGGATGGTGTGCTCGTGTCCTGGGCTGTTCCGAAGGGCGTGCCGACCAGTGCCGGAGAGAATCGGTTGGCCGTGCACACCGAGGATCACCCGCTCGAGTACGCCACGTTCTCGGGCACGATTCCGAAGGGGGAGTACGGCGGCGGTTCGATGACGATTTGGGATTCCGGGACGTACGAGACCGAGAAGTGGCGTGAAGACGAGGTGATCGTGCGCCTCAGTGGGAAACGGGTGCAGGGACGCTTCGCGCTGATCCGGACGAAGGGTGACCAGTGGTTGATGCATCTGATGAAGGATCAGAACGCGAGTTTCGGAACGGAGTTTCCCAAGAATCTCGAGCCGATGCTTGCCACCGCTGGAACGCTCGAAGGTCTCGACTCGCAGGAGTGGGCTTTCGAAGGTAAGTGGGACGGGATCCGAGTGATTCTCGAATATCATTCGGGCACAATGTCACTTCGCAGTCGCGCGGGTAACGACAAGACCGGGGACTATCCCGCCCTTGCCGGGTTGGCCGAGGTGCTGGACGGTCATGACGTGGTTCTCGACGGTGAAGTGGTGGCGTACAACGACGCGGGGGTCACCGATTTCGGTCTTCTCCAGCGAGGTGGGGAGCCGGTGTTCCTGGCCTTCGATCTTCTGTACCTCGACGGAGTGTCTTTGCTGCGGAAATCCTACTCGGACCGGCGCACCGTGTTGAATGCGTTGGCGGGCAAGGTCGGTGAGCTCGAGGTACCTCCACAGATCGAGGGCACGGCGGAGAACGCGTTGGAGGTGAGTACCGATGCCGGATGGGAAGGGATTGTCGCCAAACGTCGTGCATCGGTCTACCTTCCGGGGCGGCGTGGGTCGAGTTGGATCAAGGTGAAGAACTGGCGCACTCAAGAGGTGGTGATCGGAGGGTGGCGCACTGGGCAGGGCAATCGAGCACAGGGGATCGGGGCGCTGCTCATGGGAATTCCGGGTGAGGATGGATTGACCTACGTGGGGCGCGTCGGTACAGGCTTCAGTGATCGCGACTTGGAGTCTTTACTTGCGACACTGGAACCGCTGCGTCAGAAGGAAAGTCCGTTCGGGGAGGAACTGCCCGCCGACGACCGCAAGGGAGCAGTGTGGGTGAAACCGGAACTCGTCGGTGAGGTGCGGTTCATGGATTGGACGGCGACCGGACGCCTTCGTCATCCGAGTTGGCGGGGTCTGCGGGAGGACAAGAAACCGGGCGACGTGGTGCGGGAAACAGTGCAATGACGGCCAACGCACCGACGAACGCGACTGCGGCACAGATTTGGATTCCGGTACTCATCGCCGAGGTGTAAGCCTGGTTCGCTGCGTCGGTCAAGGCACTCGCGGGGGGAGCGCCGGCATGGATCTGCGCCGGATCGGCTGTGGAAGTGTCGACTCCGGGTTCGAAGCGGGACCGGAAATCGGTGGCTACGACCGTCCCGATGACGGCGACGCCCAGAACTCCACCCAACTCTCGCACGACGCTGTTGATCGAACTGGCCATCGAAGCCTGCTGGGGCGCAACCGAAGCCATCGACGTGGTTGTGGCCGGAGCCATGACCAACCCCATCCCCGCGCCGACCAGTGCCATGATCGCAGCCAGGATTCCGAACGGTGCGTACCTATCTGCTGCGATCGACAGGACCAACAGTCCCGCGGACATGACTGCGAGACCGCTCGCGATCGAACTGCGCACGCCGAATCGGCCGACCATACGATCGCTGCTGGAGGCGACAGCCGCCATCACTATCGCAAACGGAACTGCACCGACGCCGGCGACCAATGGACCGTAACCACGAACTAATTGGAGGTATTGCGTGTACGTGAAGAGAACTCCGAAAAGGGCGAAGAACGTTGCGGCCAAGATGGCATTGGAGATGCTGAACACTCGACTGGTGAAGATGCGCACGTCGGTCATCGGCGCCGAGGCCCGCAGCTCCCACCAGACGAATCCGGCGAGAAGTGCTGTTGCGCTGACGATCTCCAGCACCGTGACGGGCGACGACCATCCGCGAAGGCTTGCCTGGGTGAGGGCATCCACGATCAAAGCCAGTCCGCCGGCGGACAGCAGGAGTCCGGGGATGTCGAACGAACCCTTCGTGATCCCTCTTGCCGGGGGCACAAGAAAAACCGTCGCGGCGATCACACCGGCGACCAGTGGGACGTTTATCCAGAAGGCGCTTCCCCAACTGAAATGTTCGAGAAGTACGCCACCGGCCACGGGGCCGATCGCGATTCCCAGTCCGGCGGTTGCAGACCAGATTCCTATCGCCCGGCCTCTCTCGTGCGGGGCGAACATCGAGACGACAAGTGACAGCGTCGCCGGCATGACCAGTGCGGCGGCTGCCCCCATCACTGTTCTCCATCCGATCAGCTGCAACGACGTGTGAGAGAGGGCAGCGAAGGCTGACCCGAGGGCGAACAAGGTGAGGCCGGTCAGAAGTATCCGACGGTGACCGAATCTCGCGCCGAGTCCACCTGCCGTGATGAGCAAGGCGGCGAACGCCAATGTGTATGCGTTGGTGATCCATTGCAGGTCGACGGTGGTCGCCCGCAGTTCGCGGGCAAGGGTCGGGATAGCGGTGTTGAGGATGGTGTTGTCGATCGTGACTACGACGAGGGATGTGCAGAGGGCGCCCAGTGCTGCCCATCGTCGCCGGTCAGTGGGTTCGAGGGAATTCATCATGTCCTTACGAATGTAACCTTACGAATGTTTAGTGATGAGAACGTACCCCCTCGCCTTACATGTGTAAAGTTTGTCGGGTGAGTGATGTTTCCGACGATGCCGATGAAACTGGGACGAGTGGTTCTCGGAGTACTCGCGCCCGAAATCCGAGAGGAAGCGGCGCCCGACTCCGCGGAGAGATCGTCGCCGCAGCGGCGACGCTCATCGCCCGCACCGGATCGGATCAGGCGGTGACGCTCCGATCGGTCGCTCGCGAAGTCGGGATATCCGCACCATCTATCTACGGACACTTTTCCGATCGCGATGCCATTGTCGAAGCGGTGGTCTCCGAATCGCTGGAGCAGTTGCATCTCGCCGTGGCCGACGCCGTTTCCGCACACCCCGACCCGGTCGAGGGTCTGTATGCCGGGTGCTCGGCATACGTCGAGTTCGGCATTTCCGAGCCCGCTCGGTATCGGGTCTTGTTCGGGTGGTCCAGGCCGAAAGGTCAGTCACCACAATCGGATACGCGAGGACTGGCCGCCTTCAACACACTGGTGACCAACCTCGACGCGTGCGTCGCCGCTGGGAGGTCGGCCAGCACAGACACTTTTGTCGATGCGGTATCGATCTGGACTTCGCTGCACGGACAGGTGATGTTGCGGGCCGATCTCCCGGAATTCCCGTGGCCGTCGACCGACACCGTCGGTGAGATGGTGAGGAGCCTTGCGCGGCTTGTGAACTGACGCCTCAACCGTTTGCTGATCGGCAACCAGGCGAGGTCTGATCCAGCATCGTGAGATAGGCATCGAGCTGAGCTGCGCCGGCGAGAAGGTTGCGACTGCGTGTGGTCAGCCGGTCTTGCCAGGATTCGAGGAACGCTGACAATGCGTCTGCTCCGCCGGCCTCGCGCAGCGAATCGAGAAACTGAGCGACTTGCGACAGCCGATAGCCACCGCGCCGCAGCTGCCGTGCGATCTCGGCGTCGCGCACACACTCCGGACCGTATTCGCGATAACCCGTTGCTCGTTCGCGCTCGGGGCGCAGGATGCCGTGCTCTTCCCATGTGCGCAGTGTCGCCGGGTGAACGCCGAGACGGCGCGCCAGCTCACCCACCGTCAGCGCTGGACCGTGCACCAGTGCCGGTGCCATGGTGGACAGAGTCCCCAGCGCTGTGGCTACCTCGGTGCGAGTTCCTCGCTCGGCGAGCAGCGTCATGTGCGCACTGTCGATCAGGCGATAGGCGGACTCGGTGTCGCCCTGGTTGGTCGCCCGCATGATTTCCGTGGCCCGCTGGTGCCCGTGACCGCCGCGCAATGCGAGGAAAGTGCGCAGGGCTTGCGCGTGCACTGGGGTGTATCGCCGGTAGCCGTAAGTGCTGCGCTCGGTCGGAGGGAGGATGCCGGCATCGTCGTAGTTGCGGATCGCCTGTGCGGACAACCCGTGTTCACGGGCAAGGTCTATGGGCCGCACTGATCACCTCCGATTGAGGCTTTTCACGGTATACCCCAGGTAATTGCCGGTGAAAGTTTCACTCGAATCTTCAACGATACTGTCGAAGGCAGTCCACCTTCGAAAGGGATGATCATGTCCACTGCCCCAGCGCTGAGTGAGTTCGGCCGCCAACTCGAAGACGCGGCAAGTCTTGGTCGTGCCGTCGACGAACTGCTCGCAGCGCGAACCGAGGTGCCGGCTCTGCTCGCTCTCGGCGAGCCGACTCATGGGATCAAGGCTTTACCGTTGCTGCGCAACGAACTTCTCGGCCAACTGGTCGAACGAGGATATCGGTCGATCGTGCTCGAAACAGATGTCTTTGCGGCTTTGCTTGTCGACGACTACGTGAACGGGGGAGAGGCGGACATCGAGAAGGTGCTCGCCACAGGCTTCAGCCACGGATTCGGTGCGGTACCGGGTAACCGCGAACTCGTCGAATGGCTACGCGAGTACAACCACGGCCGCGCTCCGGCCGACCGAGTTCGCTTCTACGGCTTCGACGCTCCGGTGGAGTATTCCGGCGCACCGAGCCCACGTGGCGCGCTGTCTGCAGCAGGTGACTTCCTGCCCGCTGCGATGCGGCCGCACTCGTTCGACGACATCGACCTTCTGCTCGGGCAGGACACCGACTGGACCAACCCGGCGGCGATGTTCGAACCGGCTGCGTCCGTCGGCAACTCCGATCAGGCTCGTGCCCTGCGCATCATTGCGGACGACCTCGCCAGCGTCCTGCGGCGCGCCGCACCTGTGCTGCGGCCCGCCGACCCGGCCGGGTACGACCTGGCCCTTGCACATTCACGCACCGCTCTGGGGCTCTTGCGCTATCACTCCGCGATGGCGAGTTCCGCTCCTGATCGCATCGGCACTCTGCTCAGTCTGCGTGCCGAGATGATGGCCGAGAACCTGTTGGCGGTCGTCGTCCAGGAGCAGCGACGCGGGCCGATCCTGCTCTTCGCACACAATGCCCATCTCTTGCGAGTGCCGTCCGACATGCCCGTCAACGGCGACGTGGTCAGCTGGGGGAGCGCCGGCTCACTTGTCGGACTTGTCCTCGGGGAGCGTTACGTATTTTTGGCAACCGACGCCAACCCCGACAGTGATCCGGGCACTCTGCAGGGAGCGTTGGCCGATGCGACCAGTCGGCGTGCTCTGTTTCTGGCGCCCGCACTTCGCGCAGCACTTGACCCGTCCGTCACCGCGGGAGAGGCGATCCTGCCCGGCCACCTGCCGCTGAAACCTTCGGAGTTGGACGGCGCCGACGCGGTCATTTTCGTCGCGGACACTGATGGAAAACGTTATCAATACTGGTAACAGCGTCAGGGGCAGAGTGCGTGCGAGAGTATCGCGACGGTGTCCGGCTGGTCCTTCGGCGTCGACGTCAGCGTCACAGTGAACGCGCGGTCCGGCGTCGCGCCGGACAGTGTGTAGTACCCGTAGATCCCGCCACTGTGGCCGGTATAGGTGACGCCGCAGGAAAGTTCGGTGGCGCCGACGCCCATCCCGTACCCGAGCCCCTCGGCTTCGGTGGCGCCGACCTGAGGGGTGGTCATCTCGGCAAGCTGCTCGGCCGGCACCACCTGCCCGTCGAGTAGCGCGCGCCAGAAGGCGTTCAGGTCTGTGCCCGTCGAGACCATCGCTCCGGCAGACCAGGGGATCGACGGTTCCGTGCGGGAAACGTCGGTCAGGCCACCGTCGAGATCCTGATAGCCCGTCAGGTGATCGCCCCTGATGTCGAGCTCACCGGCCGGCGGGAGGTACGTGTCTTCCAAGTCCAGCGGATCGAGTATCCGAGACCGGAGTTCATCGGCGTAGCTGCGGCCACTCACGGATTCGACGAGCATTCCGAGAACGATGTAGTTGGTGTTGGTGTAGACGAACGACGTTCCGGGGACGAATTGCGCCGGTTTGCCGAGGGCGATGGCGACCGCGGCGGACGGCGTCAGCGTTCGGTTCTCGTTTGCTGCAATCCATTCGTCGGCGCCGGGTTCTCCGGCGAACTCGGGAAGGCCGCTGCGATGTTGCAGCAGTTGCCGCACGGTGATCGCGCTACCGTCGATGCCACTGCCGTCCATGTCACTGCTTTGCAGTAGGCCCGGGAGATACTGCTCGATCGGTGCGTCGAGGTCGACCTTGCCCTCGGCGACCAACTGCAGAACGAGCGAAGCTGTGAATGTCTTTGTCACACTTCCGATCCGGACGCGATCATTCTTGCCGATCGAATCGCCGTTGGTCCGGTTGGGCACGCCGCTGGTCATGACAGCCGTCGTGGTGCCGTCGTCGAGTGTTGCGATCGACCCGACGACACCCGACCTGGTGAGTCCGTCGAGATCCGATTGAATCTCCACTGCGCGCTGGAGCGTCGAGCAACCGACGAGTGCCGTGGTGGCTCCGATGATGACCGCGGCGACGAGCAGGTATGGGCGCATGAGTCGAATCTATGGACCTTGTCGTGCCGCGGGATCCAGGAAATCCCCCATCATTCCCTGATCTTCTGCCAGCCCGGGACGTAAGGCCCGTTTGTTCAAAACCGACAAATCGGATTAATCATTCCTGTCCGAACACCACGTCCACGCCGTTAACATCCGAACGAAGTGTTTGTTTTCACGTGTCTTGCCAGTTCACGGCTATCGAGGTGCGCTGCCGCGCGCCGAAACGACTCCCACGAAGGACGGATGCATGAAGAAGTCGACACTCCGCACGGGAACGGTCGCGGCTTTGCTGACCGGAAGTGTCCTGTTGCTTTCCGCTGCCCCTGCCTCAGCCGACCCGGGAAGCCTCGGTAGCGGTGGCAGTAGCGGGAGTTCCGGAAGCTTGGGAAGCACGGGCAGCATCAGCAGCGGATCAGCCGCCCTTCCGATTCCGAGCCCGGCAGGGCTGATCGCGCTGGCAGCGGCGAGCACTCAGACCGGAAAGCCCTACCAGTGGGGCGGCGTCGGGCCGAACTCGTGGGACTGCTCCGGGCTGGTGCAATGGGCGTTTCGGCAGGCCGGCGTGAATCTGCCACGGACCAGCCAACAGCAGGCCAACGTCGGACAGCCGGTTCCCCGGTGGGCCCTCGCCCCCGGCGACGTCATCACCTTCTACCCCGGTGCGACGCACGTCGGCATCTACGCTGGGTTCGGAATGGTGTTCAACGCCTACGGAGTTGGTGTTCCGACCGGACTGACGCCCCTGGCGGATCTGCCGATCAACAACATCCGCAGGTTCTAGAACCTGCACAGAACCTTCACAAGTCCTCCCAGGTTCATCCACGAGGGCCGAATACAGTCAGTTCCATGAGTCAGCGAAGAGTGCTCGTGGTCGACGACGAGGTCAGCATCTGCGAGTCCATCGCGGCGAGGCTGCGTGCCGAGGGCTACGACGTCGAGCTGGCATTCGACGGTCCCAGCGCGGTGGCCCGCTGCGAGCAGATGGCCGCCGACCTGGTGGTACTCGACGTGATGATGCCGGGATTCGACGGACTCGAAGTCTGCCGCCGCATCCAGGCCGTGCGCCCGGTGCCTGTGCTGATGCTGACCGCTCGCGCCGATGAAACGGACATGCTGATCGGTCTCGGCGTCGGGGCCGACGATTATCTGAGCAAGCCGTTCAGCATGCGTGTGCTCGTCGCCCGGGTGCAGGCTCTGCTTCGGCGTGCGGATCGCGCGGAGCACGCTGCTCGCCCGGTGGCCGACCTCCTCGAGTTCGGTGACGTCGTGATCGACCTGACCGAACGTCGAGTGCGCCGTGATGCGCAAGAAGTTCACCTGACTCGCACCGAATTCGATCTCATCGCCTATCTGGCGGAGCGGCCGCGAGCCGCGATCCCGCGGGAGTCGCTGCTCGAGGAGATCTGGGGCTGGGGTGAGGGAGCGGGCAGTCGGACCGTCGACAGCCACGTCAAGGCGCTGCGACGCAAGCTCGGACCTTCCGTGATCCGGACCGTTCACGGGGTCGGGTACGCCTGGGACGTGCCGCGATGAGCGTCGTCGACCGTCTTTTTGCACGGTGGCCGCGGCCGCTGGACCCGATGCGGTCCTTCAAGGTGAAGGTCGGCCTCCTGGTTGTCGCAGCACTGGTGTTCGCCGCGGGTGGTTTCTGGCTGACGTCGCAACAACCGTTTCGTTTTGCTCTACTGACGGCGTTGGTTGTCGCTCTCGGCGTTACGCAGGTGCTCGCACACGGGATGACGTCACCGCTTCGCGAGATGACGGCCGCGGCGAAGGCGATGGCGCGCGGCGACTATTCGCGGCGAGTACGAGCGACTTCCAGAGACGAAGTAGGCGAACTCGCCCATGCGTTCAATCGGATGGCCGAGGACCTCGGGGCCGACGACCGGTACCGCCGCGAGTTGATCGGCAACGTCTCCCACGAATTACGGACGCCCATCACCGCTTTGCAAGCCATGCTCGAGAACGTCGTCGACGGTGTCGAAGAACCGGATCCGGCGATGATGAAATCGGCGCTGCGGCAGACGGAACGACTGGGCGCGCTGGTAGCCGACCTTCTCGATCTCTCGAAACTCGAGGGTGGCGCTATGCCGTTGAAACGCCGCCGTTTCGAGGTCGAGCCGTTCCTACGCGAGCTGTCGAGTGTGAGTGCGGGCGACATCGAGATAGACGTCAAGCCTCCGCAATTGTCCGTGGTCGCCGATCCGGATCGCCTCCATCAGGTGGTGACCAACCTGGTGGACAACGCGGTTCAGCACGGGAACGTCGACACCAAAGTTGTGATCCGAGTACGTACCGGCAGCGCGGGGGAGTTGGTGCTCGACGTCCACGACGACGGCCCCGGCATCGAACCACAGGCCCGTGAGCGAGTGTTCGACCGCTTCATCCGCGGCGGCTCGACCGACGGGGGCACCGGACTCGGCCTCGCGATCGCGAAGTGGGCGGTCGAATTACATGACGGCAGGATTGCCGTCGTCGATGCCGCGTCGGGTTGTTGCATTCGAGTAGTGCTGCCGCAGAACTGAATCAAAGTCCCTGACGAGATCGAGAGATCTCGCGATGGCGCATGTCTTCATCGGCATTCGTCTGTACTTCCGACCCTGAAAAATTGAACCAGACACATAGGAGATCACATGAGCGCTCCGATAGTAATTCCACCGAAACCGCCGATGCCGGCCGTAAAACCCAAGCGTTCCAGCCGGTTCTGGCGTCCCGATCGCACTTCGATGGCCACCCGCTCGATGCTCCTCGGCGCGGCCGCAGTAGGGGTGCTTGCGGCCCTGATCCTCGACCCAGGGTTCGCGAGTATCGCGTACGTGATCGTGGGTGCCAGTGTGGTGATCGTCTTCGGGATTCTGACGCCGCCGCGGATGACCGTGACGCAGTGGGTCGCCGCCATCGGGATGCTCGCACTGCTGGGTGTTGCCGCCGTTCGCGGTGCGGAGTGGTTGGTGTTCCTCTGCGTCGTAGCTGCGTGGGTTCTGTTCACGTGGACTCTGATCGGCGGGCGGACGTGGACCGGAATACTTCTGGGAACGGTCGCTCCCTGGCGGGCACCCCACCGGACGGTCAACTTCGTTCGTCGTCGAAAACTTGCTACCCGCTCTGCTCCGCGGGTGCCGGCGGCGCGAGTTGTCGTCGTAAGCGCAGTATCGATTCTTCTCCTGCTGATTTTCGGATCTTTGTTCGTGAGTGCGGATCCGGAGTTCGCGAAGATCTTCGACGGCTTCGCTCCTGCCATCTCGGTGTCGAACCCGGGAGCACGGATCTTTGCCGGCGTCGTGATGGCGTTCGGCACGCTGGTTGCGGTGTATCTGCGCCGCAGAACGCCGACGGTGGACGCGTTTGCACCTGCGCAGGCGACGCCGTTGCCGATGTGGGAGTGGGCGGTCCCGCTCGGAGTACTCAACGTGCTGTTCCTCGGTTTTGTTGCAGTACAGACGAAGACGCTGTTCGGGGGAGACGAGCACGTACAGGTGACCGATGGACTGACCTATGCGGACTATGCGCGTGAGGGTTTCTGGCAGCTCATGGCGGTTACCGTGCTGACGCTGCTCGTCATCGCCGTCGCAGTGCGGTACATCGACCGCCGCGACGCTGGATCGAGGCGTCTTGCCCGCGGACTGCTGGGTGCCCTGTGTGTTTTCAGCCTGGTGATCGTGGCGTCCGCTGTGCACCGGATGTGGTTGTACGAGAATCAGTACGGTTTCACGGTGCTCCGGGTCAGCGTCTTCGCGACCGAGCTGCTTCTTGGCTTCGTGTTCGTGTTGTTGCTCGTCGCAGGTATTCGGATGTCCGGGAAGTGGCTGCCCACAGCTGTTCTCGCCACTTCGGCCGTCGCGCTGCTGGCCTTCGCGGTGTTCAACCCCGACGCGTACATCGCGCAAAAGAACGTGGAACGGTTCGAGGGCGGCAAGAGCATCGACGTTTCCTACTTACGCGGGCTCTCCGTCGACGCGGTACCTGCCTTGGATCGTCTACCGGAACCGCAGCGTTCATGTGCCTTGAGCAGATATCGATTCGGAGTGCCGGGCACCACTGCGCCCTGGGAGTTCAACGCAGCGCGTGAGAAGGCCCGCGACATCCTGGAAGCTCGCCCGGTGGGGCCGTGCCTGCAGATGTACACGGTCGGATAGACGCAGGGCGATTGTGCAGCCGCACGGCAGATATCGCGCGCGGCTGCACAATCGGCGAGCGTCGCCTGGTCGATCAGTGCACGGCGAGTGAGATTTTCTCCCGTTCCTCTGCGGACACCACATCTCGGGTGGATCGTAAGTCGACGATCACGCTGTGGAGTTTGCCGCCGTAGCGGAACGTGCCCTTGTCCGCGAACTCTTCCGCGACCGGGCTTCCCCGGTTGATGCCGACGTCGAGCTGTTCGTTCATGCTGAAGATCGCCCGAGTGGTCTTCTCGATCCGGCCTTCGGAGACCACCTCGTCGTCGACGCTCAGGGTTGCGGTTCCACCCTTGCCGATTCCGCCGCCGTCGTACTCGAAGTGGACGGACACCTCGCGTGCATTGGGTGCCAGCGGGTTGCGCCCACGCACGAAGGTCCGACCACCGCCGCTGAAGTTGTAGCAGTAGACGGGGACGGAATCGAGTATGTACAAAGCGAATCCGCCGAACCGGCCACCGAGGCTGACCAGCATGCCGTCGGCGACGCTACCCAGACTTGCGGTCAGCGTGTACGAGCGGTTGAAGAACGTCGGCGCGGCTTTCTCGACCAGACCGTTCATGTGTGGGTACAGCGTGAGGGTCTTGCGGCCCATCATCGGATGCGGGGGTCGTGATTCCGCGGTGGCGTGGCGACCGACCGTTCTGTCGTCCAGCGGCAGCACCTGATATTTGGCCGCCTCGACGAGGAACTTTTCCTTGAGCCGGGCCAGGATCTCGGGATGCTCGTCTGCGAGATCGCGGGCCTGCGACCAGTCGACCGAGGTGTCGTACAGCTCCCAACGGTCCTCGCTCATCGGTGTGAGTTCGAGGCCGTGAGTGGCCATCAGCCAGGGTGCGCGGTGGGCCGTGACTGCGGTCCAACCGTAATCGTAGATTCCGCGGTTGCCGAAGATCTCGAAATACTGTGTGGTGTGGCGCTCTTCGGCGTCGGGCTCGGCGAAGGTGTAGTTCATCGCCACGCCTTCCATCGGTTTCTGGGTCACCCCGTCGACGCTGGACGGTGCCGGAATACCGGCAGCTTCCAGGATCGTCGGCGTGATGTCGACGCAGTGATGCCATTGCTCCCTGATGCCTGGCTTGTCGATCCCCTTGGGCCAGTGGGCGATCAGGCCGTTCCGGGTACCGCCGTAATGGGACGCAACCTGCTTGGCCCACTGGTACGGGGTGTCGAGAGCCAGAGCCCACGACGCCGGATAGTGCGGGTAGCTGGTTTCGGTCCCCAATTCGTCGTAGCGCGCCAGTACGTCGGATGTCGCACTCTTGTAACCGTTGAGGCCGGCGAGGTAGTTGAACGAGCCCTCCATTCCGCCTTCCGCGGAAGCGCCGTTGTCACCCATCATGTAGAGCACCAGAGTGTTGTCGAGTACACCCATGTCCTGCAACCGGTCGACGAGCCTGCCTACCTCGTCGTCGGTGTGCTCGAGAAATGCCGCGTACAACTCCATCAGACGGGCCGAGACCTTCTTCTGGTCGTCGTCGAGTTCGTCCCAGTGTGGGAGCCCCGGAGCCCACGGGGCCAATTCGGTGTCAGGAGCGACGACGCCCAGTTCCTTCTGCTTTTGGAGGGTGATCTGGCGTTGGCGATCCCACCCGTGATCGAATTCGCCGACGTACTTGTCCAGGTAGCGGTCCGGGACCTGGAGTGGAGCGTGGCACGCGCCGAAGGGGAGGTAGCAGAACCACGGCTTGTCGGGGTCCATCGTGTTGACGCCCTCGACCCATTCGATCGCGTGGTCGACGAGATCTTCGGACAGGTGGTAACCCTCCTGTGGTGTCTTGGGTAAGTCGACCATCGTGAAGTCCTCGTAGAGAACCGGGGTGAACTGGTCGGACTCGGCACCGAGGAAACCGTAGAACTTGTCGAAACCCTCACGGACCGGCCAACGGTCGAACGGCCCGGCAGCGGTGGTCTCCCACGTCGGGGTCTGGTGCATCTTGCCGAAAGCACCTGTCGCATAGCCGTTTCCCTGTAGGACGCGTGCGACCGTGGCGGCAGAGGCGGGGCGGGTCCCGTTGTATCCCGGTGCCGCGTTGGCCATTTCGGAGATGACACCCATACCGACACTGTGGTGGTTGCGCCCGGTCAGTGTGGCGGCACGCGTCGGCGAGCACAGAGCCGTGGTGTGGAATCGGCTGTACTTCACGCCGGTTTCGGCCAAACGCTCGGCGGTGGGGGTGCGGCACGGGCCACCGAACGCGGAGGGTGCGCCGAATCCGACGTCGTCGATCATGATCAGCAGCACGTTCGGGGCCCCGGCCGGCGGGCGAAGCGGTTCCGGGCGGGTGTACGGGGGATTCTGATCGGGGTAGTACACGGCGGCCGCGACGTTCGGCGTCTCGGGAATGATCGGAATGGAATGGCGATTCACCAGCAGGCTCCTTGGCGTGTGCAAAACCGGGCGGATTAAGCAGTCGTCTTAATCTGGAGCGTATCGATCGGAATTCAGTTGGCGGCGTATGTCTCGTTGACTGGGACAACTACCCCCGTGAGTGGTTAAGGAGTCCCTGCACTCCCTAACCGCGCACAGGGGATGGGGCTTGCGGAATTAAGACAGTGACTTATATGGTCGGTGTATGCCCGCCTCGTTGGATGCCAAGAACGCCATGATCGCCGTCGCCGAGCGGATGTTCGCCGAGCAAGGTATTCACGAAGTGTCCATGCGGGACGTGGCGACTGCGGCCGGGCAGCGCAACAACTCTGCAGTTCAGTATCACTTCGGTGGGCGAGACGGTCTGGTGCTGGCCGTATTCCGGCATCGGATGGATCAGATCAACGCAGCGCGACTGACGTATCTCGACGACATCGACGCCAGTGGGCGGACCGACTTGGTCCGTGCTTTGGTCGAAGCCTTTCTGTACCCGCTGGCAGATTTTCTGGCGACGGTCGACGGTTCCAACTATGCGAGGTTCATTGCCCGAATCTCACCGTCGGTGGATACGCAGAGTGCTGAGTTCCGCGAGGTCAGCGAGGGGATCAACGAAGTTGTCGTCAGGTTGACGCGGGCATTGCCACATCTGCCCCGCCGCGTCGCGGTCGAACGGATCGATCTGACGTTCAACATGAGCGTCTCCGCTCTGGCAATCTTCGAGCAGCGCCGCGAAGACGAAAACCCGGTTGTGCAGGCAGATTTCGATACGACAGTGGATCATCTGGTCGATCTCGCGGTAGGAGCACTGACCGCGCCCCAAAGCGCACACAAACGTACACGAGCAAAGCGGGTGCACGCGTCGACTGACGTGTGACCCCGCGACACGACACGACAGGACGGAGTCATTCGATGGCTACCCTTACATCCTCACGAACAGTCCAAATCGGCAATCACACAATCGAATTCGGACCACGCGGAATGAGGCGAAACCCGGAAGGCGTTGAATCGAGGCCGTACGAGCGGTTCACTCTGACACCCGTCACACCGTTCATCGGTGCCGAGATCAGCGACATCGACCTGCATGATCCGTCGGAGGAGCAGATCGAGGACGTGCGTCGGGCCCTCCTCGAATGGAAGGTCGTGTTCTTTCGGGACCAGCCGATTTCGAGCGTGAATCATCGTGACTTCGCGGCCCATTGGGGTGAACTCGAGGTTCATCCACTTCTCCCGCAGGGAGAGGTCCCGGCAGTCGTCAGATTCGAACGCGGAGAGGACAGTCCAGGAACGGAGAACATCTGGCACGTCGACGTCACCTGGACGAAGACGCCGCCGCTCGGTTCAGTACTTCGGGCGATCGACGTACCGCCTGCCGGTGGTGACACGCTCTGGGCCGATATGGGTAACGCCTTCGACTGCCTCCCCGACGAGATCAAGGACTTGATCGACGGCAAGGACGCCATCCACGATTTTGTACCGTCCTTCGGACGCGGCATGAGCCCGGAGAAGTTGGAGCAGATGAAGGAGCAGTACCCGCCGGTTCTGCATCCGATGGTGCGTAAGCATCCGGAGACCGGGCGTAAAACTCTGTTCGTCAACAGCCTCTTCACCACCCACATTCCGGATATGGATCCTGTCGAAGGCAACGATCTGCTCAACCTATTGTTCGCGCAGGTCAAGGTCCCGGACTTTCAGTGCCGCTTCAAGTGGGCGCCGAATTCCATTGCCTTCTGGGACAACCGGGCCACCCAGCACTACGCTGCGAGCGACTACTTCCCGCATCGTCGCGTCATGGAGCGGGTGGCCATCCTGGGGGACGTGCCCTTCTGATCTACTCCTGCGGAATGCGGATGATGCACCGGAAGCCGACGTGGCAGGTCGAGGACTCCTCGGATTCGCCCTGCCGCGCGGCGGGGCGGTATCGCAAGCAGTAGTTCGGTGCACACAGATGTGAGCCGCCTTTGATCACCCGTCGTGCGTAGGGTTCGCCCACCAACGCCTCCGTGGCGAACTCCGCTCGGGGATTACGAGGAATGCAGCACGACGAGGCCGGCGCGACGTTCTTGGAACTGTGGGCGTGGTCGGACGTGTAGTGATCGGCCGTCCATTCCCACACGTTCCCGGCCATGTCGAACAGTCCGTAGCCGTTGGGCCGGAACTTTCCGACCGGAGCGGTGCGCTCGTAACCGTCCTCGAGCAGATTCTCCCAGGGGAACTGGCCCTGCCACACGTTGCCACCGGGCCGCCCGCCCGGAGAGTCGTGATCGCCCCACACGTACGCCTGGCGATCGAGTCCACCGCGGGCGGCAAACTCCCACTCGGCCTCGGTCGGGAGTTCCTTGCCGGCCCACGCGGCATAGGCCTGGGCGTCGAAGTACGACACGTGGGTGACGGGGTGCCGTTCACGTCCCCCGATGTTGCTGTCGGCGCCCTCGGGATGGCGCCAATCGGCGCCGGGAGTGAACGACCACCACTGGGTGTAGTCGTCAAGTGAAACCGGGCCGGGTGGCGAATTGAAGACCAACGATCCCGGGACGAGGAGGGCTGGATCGGCGTCGGGATAGTCGGCGGCGTCTGGGGCGATTTCAGCAGTGGTGACGTGGCCGGTTGCCTTCACGAAGCGTCGGAACTCGGCGACCGTCACCGCCGTCGTGTCCATCCAGAATCCGTCGACTGTGACCTGGTGAACTGGGCGTTCTTCCGGATAGAAATCTTCGGAGCCCATCCAGTACGTCCCACCCGGGATCAAAGACATGTTCTTCGGGGGAGTAGCCGTGGAGTGAGGCGTCGTCATGAATTCAAGAATGGCACGTTGGTCACGCCGATGTGGGGAGAGTCCCACCTGGTGCCCTCGGCAGGATTCGAACCTGCGACCCTTCCTTTAGGAGAGGAATGCTCTATCCCCTGAGCTACGAGGGCGGGGAGCGTACCGACAAGCACTGAAAACCCTGTGCTGCCGGGGTTTTCGCTTCCCGATACTGCTGTTGCATCCGCTCGACCTGTCGGCACGAAGCCTCGGGCGTCACAGCTGCGCTAGTCAGTGTAGCGGCCCGCCGACGAGGTCGCGAAGTCGACGGTATCGCCGGGTGCAAGCAGGAGCCGAACCGATCGCACTGATCGCAATGGTGTTCACCGCGGAGCAGGCACGGCATCGTGCGGGAATGACCCGCAGAATCCGATTCAACGCCTTTGCCATGAACTGCGTCGCCCACCAATCGCCAGGTCTGTGGCGCCACCCGGAGGACCAGTCGTCCAGGTACACGGATCTGAGGTACTGGACGGAATTGGCGAAGCTCCTCGAGCGTGGACGATTCGACGGGCTGTTCCTGGCCGACGTGTTGGGAACGTACGACGTGTACGGCGGCAATCACGACGCAGCGCTGCGGCAGGGCGCGCAGGTACCGGTCTCGGACCCGCTACTGCTGGCGTCGGCGATGGCTGCCGTGACCGAGCACTTGGGCTTCGGGATCACCGCAGGTACAGCTTTCGAGCATCCCTACCCGTTCGCTCGGCGCTTGAGCACCCTCGACCACCTGACGAACGGGCGAATCGGGTGGAACGTGGTCACCGGATACCTCCCCTCGGCCGCACGGAACATGGGCGAGGACGACCAACTCCAGCACGACGATCGCTACGACCACGCGGACGAGTACCTCGAAGTTCTCTACAAGTTGTGGGAAACGTCGTGGGAAGACGACGCGGTGGTGCGTGACAGAACCACCGGGGTCTACACGGACCCCGCCAAGGTTCATCCGATCGAGCACGAAGGCAAGCACTTCACCGTTCCGGGCATCCACATCTCCGAACCTTCTCCGCAGCGGACGCCGGTCATCTTCCAGGCCGGCGCGTCGCCTCGTGGGGTGCGGTTCGCCGCTGAGAATGCCGAAGCAATTTTTGTCGGTGCACCGACAAAGGCGATTCTCAAAGACACCGTTGCCCGAATCCGAAACGAACTGACGAAGGTCGGGCGAGATCCGTACTCGGCCCGCATCTACACACTGTTGACGATCATCACCGACCGAACCCCTGAGTTGGCCCAGGCGAAACTCGAGGACTACCGCAGCTACGCGAGTAGTGAAGGCGCGCTCGTTTTCACCTCGGGGTGGATGGGAATCGACCTCTCCGGATACCGAGCGGACGAGCCGATCGGGAACGTCGAGAGCAATGCCATTCAATCCGCGGTCGCATCGTTTCGTCAGGCCGACGAGAAGGGCGGCGAATGGACGGTGGGGGACATCGCGGAGTGGGCGGGCATCGGCGGGCTCGGCCCGATCGTTGTCGGTTCCGGCGCGGAGGTCGCCGACGAGTTGCAGGAGTGGGTGTCCGAGACCGACGTCGACGGTTTCAATCTCGCGTACGCGGTGACTCCTGGAACCTTCGAAGACATTGTGGAGCATGTGATTCCGGAGCTGACCAAACGAGGTGCCTACCAGAGCGACTACGACGAGGGAACGCTGCGCAACAAACTGTTCGGGCGAGGGGACAGGCTGCCGCTCGAACACCGAGGCCGGAGTTTCGACCGGATCCGCACTGCCGGCTGAGCGGACCTCAGGACCAGCCGGACCCGGGTACGTGGACCGAGGTGGTGAGGTCGACCGCCTCGATGTCCGAAGACCTCGGTTCGTTTCCGAAGGTGCTGTGCCGTAGTGGTGGTAGCGGTGCGGTTTATTGGGCGCACACCGCTTCTCCCGCGATTACATGGTGATGAGGACGGGCCAGATTGACTGCCCTTTGCAAGTGACCGAGTACTCGTGTCTCGGTGGGTTCTGTTCATACTCACGAGGCTCGCGCATTTCCGTCGGCCGTCAGGATTGCCAACCGTGCGGACAACACGGAGTTGGAGATTTCCCCCGCGCCAGCCAGACGTTGTAGCGCCGCGACCCTAACTAGGCGAACGGGCGTGGACACCGTTGTGGCCGTGCCGTCATCCACTGATTCGGACCCGGCCGGGCAAGTGACCATGGAACTTCTCGCCGAGATGGCATGACGAATCCCCGACGAACTTACTCTCAGGTAAGTTCGTCGGGGATATGTCGAATCGGAGGAGTTGCCGTGAGTGATCGTGTTCGTGTCGAGGTAGTGCAGTCGGTGGCGTACGTGACGCTCAGCCGACCGGAGAAACTCAACGGTCTCGATCTGGACATGCTCGACGCGCTGGTGAATGCCGCTCGAACGATCGAAACCGATCGTTCGATTCGGGGCGTGATTCTTCAAGGCGCGGGTGACGCGTTCTCGGCCGGGTTGGACTTCGCCTCTGCGGGTAAGCAACCGAGGCGCATGGCGAAGGCCTTCGCGAAATTTCCCGGTCAGAAGACCAACCTCTTCCAACGCGCGTGCTGGGTGTGGCGCGAATTGCCCGTGCCGGTCATCGCGGTCGTTCACGGGCACTGCTTCGGCGGGGGACTGCAATTGGCGCTCGCCGCAGACTTTCGATTCACCACCCCCGATTGCACGTTCTCGGTGATGGAGGCGAAGTGGGGATTGATCCCCGACATGACCGGAACGGTCACGATGCGCGAACTCGCGGCGATGGACGTCGTGAAACGCCTCGCCATGACTGCTGAACTGTTCGACGGAAATCAGGCTCTCGAGTGGGGGTTCGTGAGCGGAGTCAGCGACAATCCGATCAAGCCGGCGCAGGAACTGCTGTCGCAGATCGCGGTTCGCTCGCCGGACGCCGTCGCAGCGACGAAGACGTTGCTGCACAAGACCTGGAACCGCTCGCCTCGCGGCGCGTTCTGGATCGAATCGCGGATCCAACTGGCGCTGATGCGAGGCAAGAACCACAAGATCGTGCGCACAGCGAATGCTGCGAAGAAGTTGCCGGAGTTCGCCTTTCGAAAGTTCGGCTGACAAACTCCGGCATCGCGACGCCGTTGGGCGTCCACATTCAGGTCGATTACACCATCAGGTCTCGTCCTGATCGATCCTTGATGAGCATCGTGGCGACGAACGAGACCGCGGCCAGCAGGGCGAGGTAGATCGAGATGGCAAGGGTGCCACCGGTCTTGCCGAGGAGCCACTGTGCGACGGTGGGAGCAAAGGCGCCGCCGAAGATGGTGCCTACCGCGTAGGAGATCGACGCACCGCTGTAACGGATCGAAGCCGGGAACAGTTCGGCGAACAACGCGGGTTGAGGTCCGTACGACAGCCCGAGTCCGACCGAGAACAGGATCATCGCCACGTAGATCCAGCCGAGATTCCCGGTGTCGATGAGGAGGAAGAACGGCACCGCGAAGAGGACCATTGCGAGGTTGCCCACGTTCATCACCGTGGTGCGGCCGCGTCGATCCGACCAGTAGGCGCCGATCATGGTGAAAACGCCCCACTTGCGAGCGTGGCAATCAGTAGTTCGGTCTTACCCAGGCCATAGGTCTTGGTTGCGTACGCGACGATGAATCCGCCGATCACCATGTAGCCGTTGCCGTTTGTGCCGATGAAGGACAGCGCCGCGAGTACGACCTGCTTCGGGTGTTTCTTGAACAGAGTTCGGATAGGCGTGTTGCTCTCGGTGCGGCGTTCCTTGAGTTCGGCGAATACGGGTGACTCGCTGACCTTGCTTCGAATGTAGAAGCCGACGCCGATCAACACGACGCTGAGCAGGAACGGCACTCGCCATCCCCAGGTGGTGAACTGTTCGTCCGTGAGGGTGAACGTGCACAGTGCCAAAACGCCGGTGGCGAGCAACATTCCGAGCGGTACTCCCATCTGTACGAACGCTCCGAAGAATCCTCGACGCTTGGTGGGTGCGTGTTCGACGGCAAGAAGAGCGGCCCCGCCCCATTCGCCGCCCGTCGAGAATCCTTGGACGACGCGAAGCAGGATCAACAGGATCGGTGCCCAGATTCCGATCGAGGCATACGTCGGCAGCACGCCGATGAGAACCGTCGCGGCACCCATCATCGCCAACGTCGCGACCAGGACACGTTTGCGGCCGAGCCTGTCGCCGAGATAGCCGGCCACGATGGCACCGAGAGGACGGAAGACAAAGCTGATGCCGACCGTGACGTAGGAGACGATCTGGCCGGCCGAGCCCATCGGCTTGAAGAACAGGTCGGCAAAGATCAGGGCTGCAGCTTGGGCGTAGATGAAGAAGTCGTACCACTCGACGGTGGTGCCGACCATCGACGCCATCGCGGCGCGGTCGTATTCCTTCGCGGCGGGCTTGGTGCCAGTTCTGGTTGTGGTCATCGAGCTACTTTCTGCCAGTCACGTGGTTCACCGACACGGTGAAACTGCGAAGTCGGAACAGGGGAGAAACGCTGTTCGATCTGCGACGTTGCCGGTGTGCTCGGTGCATGCTTTTGGCTGACTCGGAGCGTTCCTGCGCGATCTCATCGTCGATATCGGCAACCGAATGATCGGTAGGTAATGAATTATGCAGAAGTGTGAGCGTCAACACAAGCGATGCCGGAAAAGTCTGATTGTTTGATGCGGAGCGTGCGAGAAGTCAGCGACTCACGTGTGGAGTGACGCCGCGATCCGCAGATCGATTTCCCTGGCGCTGAGCAGATGGTCGAGGACGAGAACCGCACAACCGAGGATGCCGGATTGTGCGCCGTGGCTGACCGAAGCGATCTGAAGCTTTCGGGTGGCAAGCGCCGTTGCGTTGCCGTAGACGGACTCCCGAAGCCCGGCGAGGAAGAGTTCGTCCGCCTCGGCCATGTCGCCGCCGATGATCAGGACCTCGGGATTGAGGAGATTGACCGCGCCGGAAATGACGTCGCCGATCAGTCGGCCGCTGCTTCTGATGAGCCGGCGGGCTTCGCTGTCGCCGTCCAGGGCGAGGCGGACGACATCACGCACGTGACCGACGCTTCGGCCCTGATCTCGGAGGGCATGCACGAGAGCCCAACCGCTGGCGACAGTTTCGACGCAGCCGACGTCGCCGCAGCGACACTTCATGCCCCGCGCTGCAGCGGTTTTGGTATGCCCGATCTCGCCGGACGCTCCGAGTGAACCGCGTTGGAGGACTCCGCCCATGACGATTCCTGCGCCGAGGCCGGTTGACGCCTTGATCATCAGGAGGTTGGGCGCACTCTCGCGTCGCTCGCTCAATTCGGCCAGAGCCATCACGTTGGCATCGTTGTCCGCGAACAGCGGAGCCGTGGTCACCGATGCCAGATAGGGGGCAAGCGCGACTCCGTCCCACCCCGCCATCATCGGAGAGTCGAGGCTTGCTCCCGCGGCGACGTCGACCGTTCCGGGAATGCTCAGTCCGATTCCGATGACCTCGGTAGACGCGCGGTGGACCTGGGCCAGTAGTGACGAAAGATGCTCGGCAATTTCGGGCATCAGTTCGTCGGGGCCGACCCCGACCGACTTGTCGATGTCTTCTGCCGCGAGGATCGTGCCCGCCAGGTCGGTGACGGCAAGTTGTGCCCGCGATCGACCGATGGCCACGACGAGAACCACGCCGGACGAGTTCGCGAAGGTGAGAGTGGACGGCGGCCGGCCGCCCGTCGACGGGCCCTCGTCGTCATCGGCGATCAAACCAAGCGATTGAAGTGCTGCAACCCTGGCCGATACCGCCGTCCTGGACAGGCCGGTGAGCTTCCCGATCTCGCTGCGCGTGGTCGCGGAACCGCTGCGTATCAGCGTGAATACCTCTCCCGCGGTAGCCGGAGTCGTGGACGGTCGGGTCATTGTCCTATTCAAGCATTCCTCGTCGGTAACTTCAGCGTGCGAAAGTTCGCATACTTTGTCCACAAAAAGACGTAAGTAGGTCTTGTGAAAAAGCAGAAGTAGGCATAGTCTGTGTCTTGACTCACTGCCACGGGCGTCCGAGGAGACGAGTCGCAGTTTCTGTGAAGCAGGGCGCACAAACAGGGGAGAACCTGATGAGCCGCACCGATACACAAGAGATCGTCGAGTTCGCACGTAAGTGGCAGCAGTTCGACGGTGGACCTGACGAAGAGATCTTTGTAACCTTCGGCCTCGCCCCGGACGAGTATTTCCGCAGGCTGCAGGCAATTCTCGACGACGGCGTCGTAGCGCTGACTCCGCCGGTCACCGGCGAACTCGCAACGGTCTGTGCACATCGACTCGGCCAATCGGTCAGGCGTCGATAAGTCCGACCCGGCGTCAGCCCAGAGTCACCCGAATCCGTGTCACCCGAGTAAGGAATTGAGGTCGCCATCATGCACAAGCACCTTCCGATGCCGTACCCGACCGCCGAAGTGTGGGACTGGCAGCTGCAGGGAGCGTGCCGCGGGCACGATTCCGCGGTGTACTTCCATCCGGACGGCGAGCGTGGACACGCCCGCGAGAACCGTGAACGCAACGCCAAGAAGGTCTGCGCGACGTGCCCTGTACTCCAGCAGTGCCGCGAACACGCACTCTCCGTCCACGAGCCGTACGGCATCTGGGGTGGAATGACGGAGACCGAGCGCGCAGAATATGTGCGATCGCTGCGTAAGCGCAGCAACCGGATGCCCGCGGTCGCCAACGCGAGCTGACGGTCCTTCGGAAAGGACGCCAGTGTGGCCCTCGTAGCCGGTATCGATTCGTCTACCCAGTCGTGCAAAGTCATTGTCCGTGATGCCGATTCGGGAGAGCTGGTACGAGAAGGGCGGGCGGCGCATCCCGTCGGTACCGAGATAGATCCGGCATGCTGGCTCGAGGCGATGGACAGTGCAATCGCCGCAGCGGGTGGGCTCGGCGACGTCGCAGCCGTATCGGTCGGAGCTCAACAGCACGGCATGGTGTGTCTGGACAGTGGCGGCGAGGTCGTCAGACCGGCGTTGCTGTGGAACGACACTCGCTCGGCGAAGGCTGCGACCGATCTGGTCGAAGAGCTCGGCGGACCCAAGGCGTGGGCCGACGCAGTTGGTGTAGTTCCGGTTGCCGCGGTCACGGCAAGCAAGCTTCGATGGCTCGCAGATCACGAACCCGGCAACGCCGATCGCACTGCCGCGGTGTGTCTTCCGCATGACTGGTTGTCCTGGAAGTTGGGTGGGTCCGGCTCGATCGAGGAGCTTGCCACCGACGCGGGCGACGCCAGTGGAACCGGCTATTATGCTGCCTCGACGCGCGAATATCGTAAAGATTTGCTGGCGTTGGCATTTCGCGGTCGAACCCCGCATGTTCCCCGAGTTGCATCGCCGAACGAAAAGATCGGAAGTACACGTTCCGGAGGTATTGTCGGGCCTGGCACCGGTGACAATGCCGCAGCCGCACTGGGTTTGGGGGCAGTTCCCGGTGACGTGATCATCTCGATCGGAACATCCGGCGTCGTCTCGGCTGTATCGGCCACCCCCACGCATGATCCCGGCGGGAACGTGGCAGGATTCGCGGACGCAACCGGCCTGCACTTGCCGCTGGTGTGCACTCTCAACGGCGCGCGCATTCTTGATGCGACGGCGTCCATTCTCGGTGTCGATCACGCCGAACTGTCGCGGTTGGCGTCGACGGCGCCCCTCGGAAACGACGGGCTGGTCATGATTCCGTACTTCGAGGGTGAACGGACGCCCAACCGCCCTGACGCCACGGGGGCCATGCACGGATTCCGGCTGCAGAACTCGACGCCTGCGCACTTTGCACGAGCCGCAATCGAAGGGCTCCTGTGCGGCTTGGCCGACGGCGTCGACGACCTGGTTCGTCAAGGCGTCGAGGTGAAGCGAGTTCTCCTCGTGGGAGGCGGAGCGAAGTCGCGCGCTCTCTGTGAGATCGCGCCGGCAATTCTCGGAGTGCCGGTCGTGATCCCTGCTCCGGGTGAGTACGTCGCCGAAGGGGCATGCAGGCAAGCAGCATGGGCACTGTCCGGGGACACGCAGCCGCCGGTGTGGCCGAAACCGGAAGAGCGACGATTCGACGCCGAACCAGCTCCCCACGTGCGCGAGCGCTACGCGTCGTTGCGCGAACTCACCGAAGGTGTCTGAGCGCTCCCTACAGAAGCCCGAACTTCCGCACTGCGTCGAGTAGCGCGTGCGGGCGTTCGGTCGTCGGCAGGGGATCGACGAGTGCGAACTGGCAACCGACGTCACGGGCAGCGCCGTCGGCGATGTCGCTGTCACCGACCATCAGAGTCTGCGCCGCATCCACATCGAGTTGCGCAAGGGCGTACTCGAAGATCGCCGGTTCGGGCTTGACTGCACCCACCTCGAACGAGAGAACGAACTCGTCGACCCAGACGTCCCAGCCGCGGTCGGCGAACGCCGGACGGATGTCGAAGGCGATGTTGCTCAAGACGGCAGTGCGTATGCCCCTCTCCGACAGTGACTTCAGGACCTCGCCGGTATCCGGGTACGGCGACCATTGATCCGGATCGACCAGCAGGGCGTAGAAAGCTTCGGCCCGAACCGGATCGGGCACCCCGGACTTACTCAACACGTCGAGGTAAGCCTGACGATGCAACTTCGGATCCCGGTCGCGGTTCTCCCACGCGTAGATCCCCGCTTCGTCCATCTCCACGGTTCTGCCCACCGGCGCGGTCATCCGACGCATCAGCTCGGCTTGAGCGTGCACGTCGAGCGGATCGCCTTGATGATCGACGAGGTGCTCGGTCCAATCGTCGCTCTCCTCCAAACGGAAGAGGGTTCCGGAGAAATCGAACAGCGTCGCGGCGATATGTCCGTCTTGATGGGCCGTGCTGTCAGTGTTCACCTCGACAGGTTATCGGCGTCCGCTTTCCGATGCGTGATGTGAGCCAGTGCACGCGTACTTTGAGAGAGCACATTTTCCGAGGTTCCCCCGACGGGCACGATTTCGATGCCCCGGATGAACCGTATGACGAGGGGGATCCTCCGTGTCCGACCACGCGAATACACCAGACCTGACGAAGCCGTCCGGCGAAGACCCCCACCTCTCACGTCAGCTGTCCAACCGGCATATCCAGCTGATCGCCATCGGTGGTGCCATCGGCACCGGACTGTTCATGGGATCGGGCAAGACGATCTCGCTCGCCGGGCCCTCCGTGATCTTCGTGTACATGATCATCGGATTCATGCTCTTCTTCGTCATGCGGGCGATGGGGGAGCTGCTGCTCTCGAACATGGCGTACAAGTCGTTCTCCGACTTCGCCGCGGATCTGCTGGGCCCCTGGGCGGGATTCTTCACCGGCTGGACCTACTGGTTCTGCTGGATCGTCACCGGCATCGCGGACGTCATCGCGATTTCCGGGTACTTCAAGTACTGGTGGCCAGGGCTCGCGGCGTGGATTCCTGCTTTGCTGACGATCGCGGCGCTGCTGCTCCTCAATCTCCCGACCGTTCGCGCCTTCGGTGAAACCGAGTTCTGGTTCGCGCTGATCAAGATCATCGCCATCGTCAGCCTGATCGTCGTCGGCATCGTCATGGTCGTCTCCGGGTTCACGGCGCCGAACGGTGCCACCTCCGGTATCGACAACCTCTGGAACGACGGCGGGATGTTCCCGACCGGATTCATGGGCTTCGTCGCCGGCTTCCAGATCGCCGTGTTCGCCTTCGTGGGTATCGAGCTCGTCGGTACGACGGCAGCCGAGGCGAAGGACCCGGAGAAGAACCTGCCGAAGGCCATCAACTCCATCCCCATTCGTGTCCTGCTGTTCTACGTCGTTGCACTGACCGTGATCATCGCGGTGACTCCGTGGCGTGAAATCAGCGCAGACAAGAGTCCGTTCGTCGCCATGTTCACACTCGCCGGCCTCGGCATCGCTGCTTCTGTCATCAACTTCGTCGTGCTGACCTCCGCTGCATCTTCGGCCAACTCGGGTATCTACTCCACCTCGCGCATGGTGTTCGGCCTTGCGCAGGAAGGCGACGCACCGAGGGCCCTCGGTAAGCTGAACTCACGCAAGGTCCCCGCGAACGCCCTGATGTTCTCGTGCATCTTCCTGCTGGCGTCGTTGATCCTGCTGTTCTCGGGCGATTCCGTGATCGAGGCCTTCACCGTCGTCACGACCATTTCGGCGCTGCTGTTCATGTTCGTGTGGACGATCATCCTGGCGAGCTACATGGTGTACCGGAAGCGTCGTCCGCACCTGCACGAGGCGTCGAAGTTCAAGATGCCCGGCGGCATCGTGATGTGCTGGGTCGTGCTCGCGTTCTTCGTCTTCATTCTCTGGGCACTGACAACCAAGGACGACACCCTGCAGGCACTTCTCGTCACGCCGATCTGGTTCGTGGTTCTGGGCATCGCGTGGGCGATCATCCGGCGTCGACCCGCTCACCGGGCACGATACGACGCATTCAAGTCAGAACTGGACGCCAGCCGACAGAACGGCGACAAATAGTTTTGGTCAAGATCGGGTAACGGTGGCGGCCGCCTTGATCAAACTGTTACATTCTTCGGCAGACAGAGGAGCGGGCTTCATCAGAAGGACGCTGCACGCCGACGACTGACGGAGTACACACTGTGGGAAACCACCACCGCACGGGCAATGACGATGTTGTCTTCGAGATCGATCCCGAGGCAGCAAGCGGCCGCCACCGCACCCCGTCGGCTGGCCCTGGTGCCGGTGTCAAGGCAGGTGTCGTAGCTGCGGCTACCGGTGCACTCCTCGTCGGTGCAGGCCAGATGGGCGCAGGAACCGCTGCTGCGGCGCCGGCAACACAGACCATCGCCGGCATCGAAATCCCGCAGGGTCTGCTCCCCGAGGGCGTTGTCGTTCCGGCTGAATTGGCGGCACTTCCGGCTCTCGACATCCCCGAGCTTCCCGATTTTGCTGCCGACCTCAATACGCAGGCACAGCAGTTCCTCGCTGGGATCAACCCCGGCACCTCAGCTCGTACCGTGCAGCCGGTGTCCGGAACGCTGACCTCCACCTTCGGTTCGCGCTGGGGAGCACACCACGGTGGCCTCGACATCGCGGCTCCGATCGGTACGCCGATTCTGGCTGCAGCCGACGGCCAGGTCATCGACGCCGGCCCGGCGTCAGGTTTCGGCCTCTGGGTCCGCGTCCAGCACGACGACGGCACGGTCACCACGTACGGCCACGTCAACGACTACCAGGTCAACGTCGGCCAGCGCGTCAACGCCGGCCAGCAGATCGCCACCGTGGGTAACCGTGGCCAGTCCACCGGCCCGCACCTGCACTTCGAGGTTGCCGAGAACGGCGCAAAGGTCGATCCCGCAGCGTGGCTGCAGGCTCGCGGCGTAGCTGTCACCTGGGTCGACAACTCGTAGAAGAAACTTTCGGAGAACTGCGGTGGCGTCGGGAAATTCTTCCCGGTGCCACCGCAGTTCTCGTTTGTCGGTGACACCGGACGGATAGCCTTCAGTGACGTTGATCGTCGAAGGGGGAATGCGCAATGGGTGCAGAGGTCACGGCGCGAGAATTCACCAGAGCCGACCGTAGGCTCTTTCGTAAGAAGGTGCGCTCGTGCGTCGACGCCATGAAGCAGATGCTCGACGGTGGTGACTTCCGAGACGCCGTCGACAAGCCCGCTCCGCTGTTGGGCATGGAGATCGAGTTCAACCTCGTGACCGGCGACATGACGCCCGCGATGTCCAACCGTGAAGTGCTCGAATCCATCGACGACTCTGCGGTTTTCCAAACCGAGCTCGGACAGTTCAACGTCGAGATGAACGTCGAGCCCGGCCCACTCACCGGTGATGCGACTTTCGAATTGGAGAAGAAACTGCGGGCGTCCCTCGACGTCGCAGACGCGCGAATCCACGCGCACGACGCCGAGATGGTGATGATCGGGATGCTGCCGACCCTGCAGCTCGAGCATCTCGATCGTGAGTGGATCACCGCCAACCCGCGCTACGAATTGCTCAACGAGCAAATTTTTGCCGCGCGAGGAGAGGACATCGAACTCGACGTCGAAGGTGTCGCGCTACCCGGCGGCGACGTGGAAATCCTTCGGGCCGACACCAATTCGGTGGTGCCGGAGGCGGCATGTACGTCCATGCAGTTGCACCTGCGCGTCGCGCCGGAAGAATTCGCAGCGCACTGGAATGCCGCGCAGTGTCTGGCCGGAGTACAGGTGGCGCTTGCGGCCAATTCTCCTTTCCTGGCAGGGAAGGCGCTTTGGCACGAATCACGCATTCCGATCTTCGAACAGGCAACGGACACCCGAACTTTCGAGCTCAAGAACCAAGGTGTGCGACCGCGAGTGTGGTTCGGTGAGCGGTGGATCCATTCGGTTCTCGACCTGTTCGAGGAGAATTCACGGTACTTCCCGGCGCTGCTCCCTGATGTCTCGGACACCGATCCGCTGGAAGTGCTCGCGGCGGGCGGGGTTCCGGAGTTGAGCGAGCTTCAGATGCACAACGGCACGGTCTATCGCTGGAATCGGCCTGTCTACGACTGCTCGGATGGCAAGCCGCACTTGCGTATCGAGAATCGGGTGCTGCCGGCCGGGCCGACCGTCGTCGACATCATGGCCAATGCGGCCTTCTACTACGGAACCGTTCGCGCATTGGTGAACGCGGAGCGGCCACTGTGGTCGCACATGTCGTTCCATGCGGCAGAAGAGAACCTGCACATCGGCGCCAAGTACGGACTCGACGCCACCCTGTACTGGCCGGAGATCGGTTGGGTCGGTGCCGACGAGTTGGTCCTGCGAAGGCTGCTGCCGTTGGCGGACGAGGGTTTGGCCGACTTCGGATTGTCCGCCGCGGCCCGCGATCGGTACCTCGGCGTGATCGAAGGGCGGTGCATGAATCGGCAGACCGGTGCCGCCTGGCAACGCGAGCAAGTGGCGCACGCGGAGGCCTCGGGCGCGGACCGCTCGACTGCGCTCACCGGAATGCTCCGCGGTTACGTGGAGAACATGCGGACGGGAGATCCTGTTCACACCTGGTCCTGATTGCTCTGCTAATTCTCCTATCCGTCAACAGTTTCGGGGACCTAAGTCCCCGAAATGAAGAGGGGGCGACCCCAAAAAAGCCGGACAAGTGGGATGGTTAGAGTGAAAGTGGCTCGGTTACTTCTTCAGGAAGGTGGGCACATGAGTTCACGCGAACATAACAGTGTTGTTGTCGGAGTCGAGGGTTCGGACACTGCGTCCACAGCGCTCCGCGAGGCCGCGAAAATCGCCGCCCAGCGCGAATTGCGACTCGACATCATCCACGCTCTCGACTTCGCGCCTTACGGTTTCGGCGGACCGTACGTCGACGCGGGTGGGGTGTACGAATGGGTCGAAGAGGCCGGAAAAGCGATCTTGGCGGAGGCGGAACAGTTCGCCCGTGAGATCGATCCGAAACTCGAAGTTCACACCGAAATCGCCATCGGCAGCGCAACTCAGTGGCTGATCGAGAGTTCGGCACAAGCCAGGCGGGTAGTCGTCGGAGCGTCGGCGTCAGGCAAGGCGGCGACAGCAGTCCTCGGCAATACCGCGGTCGGTGTGGCCAGTCACGGCAAGTGTCCGGTCATCGTCGTTCGGGACCGCGATGGTGCGGTGCCCTCGGAAGGACCCGTAGTGGTCGGCGTCGACGGCAGCGCATTGAGCGCCCAGGCCGTCGGTGCGGCTTTCGAGGAAGCGTCGTTCCGCGGAGTCGAGTTGGTGGCGTTGCACGTGTGGAGTGACCTCGGCAGTGCGGCATTCGAAGACCCGAGGGCCGCTGCGCTTGCCCCGCAGTCTCTCGAAGAGGAAGAGCACGCGGTACTCAGCGAGAGCTTGGCCGGATGGTCCGAGCAATACCCGGACGTGAAGGTCCGGCGCGAGGTATACCTCGACAACCCACGCGGACGGCTGTTGGACTGGTCGGCAAAAGCGCAGCTCGTCGTAGTCGGAAGCCGTGGTCGCGGTGGATTCCGCGGCATGTTGCTCGGCTCGACCAGCAACACCCTGATCGCTTCGGCCAAGTGCCCCGTCATGGTGGTTCGCCCCGAAGAATCCTGACCCTCGACAGGCTCTCCCACTACCCCGTTCATTTCGGTCATCGAATATGAACGGGGTAGTCACATGAATGCGGACTCAGGTTCCGTAGTGTTCGATGTGAGTAAGTGTTCGATGGGAGTACCACTGCTCGTGTGCGCGTCGCACACGGCAGCAATCGTCAGGATTGGGGTTACAACGTGCGTATCGGTATGGGTTTGAACTACAGCGGCGGGTTCGCCGAAACCGTCGAAGAGGTCGGTGACCTGGAGAAGGCGGGCCTCGACATCGCCTTCGTCCCGGAGGCGTATTCCTTCGACGCCGTCAGCCAGCTCGGTTACCTGGCGGCCAAGACGTCGACCATCGAACTCGCTTCGGGAATCTTTCAGATCTACACCCGTACCCCTTCGTTGACCGCCATGACGGCGGCTGGCCTGGACTTCGTCTCCAACGGTCGCTTCGTGATGGGACTGGGCGCTTCCGGACCGCAGGTGATCGAGGGGTTCCACGGCGTCAAGTACGACGCTCCGCTGGGACGCACACGTGAGGTCGTCGAGATCTGCCGTCAGGTATGGCGCCGCGAGAAGGTCGAGTACCAGGGCAAGTACTACCAGGTTCCCCTCCCCGCCGAGAAGGGCACCGGACTCGGAAAGCCGCTCAAGCTGATCAATCATCCTGTGCGTGAGCGCATCCCGATCCTGATCGCTTCGCTCGGACCCAAGAACGTCGAGCTGACGGCGGAAATCGCCGAAGGCTGGGAACCTATCTTCTTCCATCCGGAGAAGGCAGCAAGCGTGTGGGGTGAGCCGATCGCCAAGGGCAAGGCCAAGCGCGATCCGAGCCTCGGTGAGCTTCAGGTGTACGCGTCGCCGGCACTGGCCATCGGTGACGACGTCGACCACATGCTCGACTGGGTACGCCCGAGCCTTGCGCTCTACATCGGTGGCATGGGCGCCAAGGGCAAGAACTTCTACAACGATCTCGCGGTGCGCTACGGCTACGAAGAGGCCGCCGAGAAGATCCAGGATCTCTACCTCGCGGGCAAAAAGGACGAAGCCGCCGCAGCAGTGCCGGACGAACTGGTTCGCGCAGTGTCGTTGATCGGTCCCGAGAGCTACGTCAAGGAACGCGTCGCAGCCTTCGCCGAAGCCGGTGTCACGACGCTCAACGTCACGCCGTTGGCGGCCGACCGCAACGGCCGAGTGCAGCTGATCGAGAAGTTCCGCAAGATTTGTGACTGACCCTGCTGTGCGCCTTTATTAACCGCCGGCGGTTAACAAAGGCGCACAGCAGAGCAGGTGGTTCAGGATCTCCTGCGTACGAAACCCGATTTTGGGCGCTTGTTGACAGGACTTTTTTCACTTCTGACCGGTCGGGTTCTTCACCTAACGTGGATCGAGTAGCCAGGGTTTGCGTGCGAATCCGGCACCGGTGGCCTCGTTGACGCCCGAAAGGGATGTTGGCGGGGCCGTTGCCGCAGTCCACCCGAACACCCAATGTCCGATTCGGGACTCGCGTCGGCTGATGAATCCTTTTTGCCGTCATTGGGCAATAGTGTGAGGGCGAAGAGATTCTGTGGTCGATTGTGGAGGGACGAACATGAGTGCAACCAAACCCGTCGTCGTAGCGGTAGACGGTTCGGAATCGGCGTCGTCGGCTGTCGTCTGGGCGGCGAGGACCGCGGTGGCGCTCGGTCGACCGCTCCACATCGCGACGGTGGTGCACATCCCAGCCTTCTACTACTCCGAGCCTTACCTCGCCGAGAGCTTCAAGGACGAACTGCGGCGCACTGCCACCGCTCGTCTGGACAGCGCACAGATTCTCGCGCGGCAAAGCATCGACGACGACCTCGAGATCGTCACCGAACTACTCGACGGCAGCGTCTCCGATCGCCTGATCGAATTGTCGAAGGGCGCGTACATCATTGCGCTCGGCCCTCGCGGGCACGGCGAATTCACCGGATTGGTCGTCGGTTCTGCGACGGTCTCGGTTGTCTCGCACGGCGAATCTCCGGTTGCAGTTGTCCGAGGACGGACGCTCGACGGTCGGCCGCCGACCGAGGGCCCCGTCGTCGTCGGTGTCGATGGATCCGAAAGCAGCATCGAGGCAGTCGAGCACGCTTTCGAGCAGGCCTCCGCGCGGGGCGCCACCTTGATTGCCGTCAACGTGTGGAGCGACGTGAGTGTGCAGCCCTCGTTGGGCGCCACCCCCGACGACCCACTGTGGAGCAGCATCCAGACGGGTGAGGAAGTTGTCCTCGCGGAGCAATTGGCCGGATTCACCGAGCGTTACCCGGACGTCGTCGTCGAAAGAGTCGTCGCGCGTGACCGTCCCGTCCGAGTCCTGAGCGAATACGCGGAGACGGCGCAGTTGATAGTCGTCGGCAGTCGCGGGCGCGGCGGATTCGCAGGAATGCTCCTCGGATCGACCAGTCGGGCGCTCCTGCACACCGCGGATTGCCCGGTTCTCATCGTCCGGCACGTCAACAAGTGAAGAGAATGCATTCCATGAGTTCTGAGTCCACCGTCTCCGGTACCGTTCGACGTGAGATGTCTTTTGGAGGGGTTCGATGACAACGCGGATATTCCTGGTCGACGATCACGAGATCGTCAGACGCGGATTGTTCGACCTACTCGGTGGGGTCGAGGACTTCGTGGTGGTGGGCGAGGCGGCGTCCGTGGGGGAAGCGCTGGCTGCGGTACCGCAGAGCAACGCCGACGTCGCTGTTCTGGACGTACGCCTGCCTGACGGCAACGGCGTCGAACTGTGCCGAGAACTCCGCTCGATGCTTCCCGACCTCCGCTGCCTGATGCTCACGTCGTACGCCGACGACGAGGCGTTGCTCGACGCGATCATGGCGGGCGCCTCGGGATTCGTCCTCAAGCAGATTCTCGGAACCGATCTGGTCGCTGCAGTCCGCACAGTCGGGCGCGGCGGTTCACTGCTCGACAGTCGTGCAACCGAGGCGCTGATGCAGCGGATCCGCAGCGACCGTACAGCTGATCCGTTGGCCGAACTTTCCGATCAGGAGCGAGCAGTCTTCGACCTCATCGGAGAGGGGCTCACCAACCGGGAGATCGGCGCGCGATTATTCCTCGCGGAGAAGACGGTCAAGAACTACGTGACGCGTCTGCTCTCGAAGCTGGGCATGCAGCGTCGTACTCAGGCTGCGGTGCTGGCGACCGAAATCCGTAGCGGCAGTCGCTAGGATCTAACGACCGGATTTCGGTCGATTCGAGTTGGTGCGACCGAGCGGTACTCGCCAGAGCAGGCGTGCACCGCTCGGATCGTGATTGACGATCGTGCACGTACCGCCGCAATGTTCGGCGCGGCGCTCCAGATTGTGCAGTCCACTCTTGTGGAAGTCGGAGGGGAGTCCGACGCCGTCGTCCTCGATCGTGATCGCAAATTCGACGTCCGCGGTGACAGCGATGGTGATGTGGCGTGCGTGTGCATGCCGAAGGACGTTGCTCAACCCCTCACGCAGCACGGCTTCGGCGTGCTGGTGGATCCCGGGATTCACCAGAGTGTCGATGGCGCCGGAGAATTGGACGCTCGGGGTCACAGCGGACTGTGCGGTGGCGTCGCCGATGACATCGAGGAGGCGTCGGCGCAGGCTCGACGAATCGGTGGCCGTCGGAGTCTGCAGATCGAAGATGGTTGTCCGAATCTCGCGGACTGTCTTGTCGAGCTGTTCGAGAGATCGTTTGACAATCGCGCGCGCCGACTCCGGGAGGGTCTCGTCCGGAAGCGTGCTCTGCAGGCTCATTCCGCTCGCGAACAGTCGCTGGATGACGTTGTCGTGCAGGTCTCGTGCGATGCGGTCGCGGTCGGCGAGAACGGACAACAGGCGTTGCGCCTTTTGTTTCTCGTCGAACTCGATTGCAACGGAGCCGAGTTCGGCCATCGACTCGATCCGGGTCAGTTCGTCGTGATCCCAGTGTGTGTTGGTGGAATTCGACGCCACGATGACCGCGCCGACTACACCCGAGGCGACGCACATCGGTGCCACGACCGCACTCCCAGCCGACGGCACCAGTTCGGTGAGTGCGCCTAAAGTGGTGAGTACCTGTAGCTTTCGAGTGCTCCGCACCACGTCGAACGGATAAGTGGTCGCCGGGATTCTGACTCCACGTGACGTGGTCCGGGCGCTGGCCGCGGCGTGAACCTGTGCGTAGCCGTTCTCGCAGATCACCACGATCACGTCGTCGACGCCGGTCAGGTCCCGAACGCGACTGGCAAGAAGTTGCAGGCCGTCCTCGAGCGAGTCACCGGCCAGCAACCGCGAGCGGATGGCAGATGTTGCGGTGAGCCATCTTTCACGAGTTCGTGACTGCTCGAACAGTCGGGCGTTTTCCACAGCGATACCGGCTGCGATGGCGAGGGCTTCGAGAATGACCTCGTCTTCTTGGGTGAACTCGGCCTGTCCCCGTTTCTCGGTCAGGTAGATGCTTCCGAACACCTTTCCCCGCATCATGATCGGCGCTCCGAGGAAGCTCTCCATCGGTGGATGATTTGCGGGGAATCCCACCGATTCGGGATGGTCGCCGAGATGGGCCACACGCAAAGTCTGCGGGTGATTCATCAGAACACCCAGCACGCCATGACCTTCGGGGAAATGTCCCATGGTCGCGCGTTGGGACCCGGAGATTCCCTCGTACACGAATTCCGAGAGCCCGCCCCCCGGCGCCGCGACCCCCAGGGCGCCGTAGCGGCAATCCAGAACCGTTGTCGCAGAGGTGATGATCCGTTGAAGCGTCAGGTCGAGGTCCAGGCCGGAGCCGACCACCAGGACCGCCTCGAGCAGGCGGTGGAGTGTCGGTATGTCGGCATTGGAATCGCCCAGGCGGTCGAGCAACTCGCCGAACGTACGTGCCGGACTGTGACCCGAAGCTTCGACCATGGTCGAAGCATATCGCCTCACCGAACGTCAGCTCTCCTGGCGGCGACCTTCCCACCACGACGACCAGTGATGCTTGATCTCGTCGAACTCGTCATCGCTCAGGTCGTAGGTGGTCAGCAGGATGGACATGCCTCCGTCGGGCCGCTGCGCCGTCACCGACTGGGTGGCGACAGACAGCAGGCCAGGGCCGAGATCCTCGACTGTCAACCCGAATTGGTGGTCGGTGACGTAGTCGACGACGCCTTCGAAATAGTCGCCGGGAGCGATTGTCACCGCGTACCGACTTCCCGCTTCCAATTCGATTTCGGTGAGCCCGAGGACGCTTGCCACGTTCTCACCGGGGAGCAGAAGGCCGTCGAGGTAAATGGTTCCACGCTCGGCCAGTCCGTGGTGCTCCACTGCGAATCTGAGCAGCTGGAGGAATGTCGTCCAGCCCTCGGTGATGTCGTCGTACCAGTCGTCGTCGGCTGATTTCGGCGGTCGGTCGATGCGGACGACCGTCTTGCCGTCCTGTTCGCGAAGTGAGAAACGGTCACCGTTTCCGAGTTTCAGCGTCAACGCTTCGGGGTCGGCCTCAGCGGTGGAGTAGATCTGGTTGATTTCGTCGTCGAGTCCGTCGTACTCCCAGCCGAACCAACGTCGAATCAGCGACGGGTCGCGCAGCGCGGGCCAGAGTACGGACGGGGCTGCGACGACGGACACTTCGATCACGGTTTCGCTCACGCGGAAGACGCTACCGATTTCAGCCCTTCATGGCGACGGTCAGTAGAAATGCAACGTCTTCGAGCGCTTCGACGCTGTGCCGGTCGGCCGGGACGGTCAGGAAATCACCCGTGGATCCTTTCCACTGGTCACTCCCACACACAAGATTCAGCTTCCCGCTCAGGACCAACAACGTGGCTTCGCCCGGACTGTCGTGTTCGGCGAGGCTCTTGCCGGCGCTCAGCGCGATCACCGTCTGTCGCAGGCTGCGCTGGTGGCCACCGTAGACGGTTTGTGAACTGCGACCGCTGGTCGCCGAGCCCGCCAGTTTCAACTGTTGGCGAGCGAGAGCGGTCAGTGACTTCTTGTCCATCGAAGACCTCTCGGAAGCGGTGAATGTCCTTCTTGGAGTATGACCGACTCACTCGCGAGGTGCCTCGTTATCGGCGGAAGTCGGTCAGCGCGTGTACTCCAACCAGCGGAAGCGCAGGCCGCTCTTCTCCGAGGTCTGCCAGGGCTCGTCGGATTTCAGGTTCCATTCGGGGCCGATCTCGGGAGCAAAAGCATCGCCGGCGATGTCGAGGTCGATCTCGGTCACCAGTAGATGCGTTGCGAATGGCAGTGCAGCCGAATAAATTTGCCCGCCACCGACGACGAAGACGTCACCGTCCGGCAACGCCAGGGCGACGTCCAGACTGCGGACCACCTCGGCGCCTTCGGCGTGCCATTGCGGATCGCGTGTGACGACGATGTTCCGACGCCCGCTGAACGGACGGAACTTCGATGGAATGGAGTCCCAGGTGCGCCGCCCCATGATTACCGGATGGCCCATGGTGACGCGTTTGAAGTAAGCCATGTCCTCGGACACGCGCCACGGGATCGAGTTGTCGGCGCCGATGACGCCGCCGTGGGCCTGCGCCCAGATGAGGGTGACTGTGCGATCGGTCATCGTCAGACCGCTACCGGGGCTTTGATCGCGGGGTGGTGCTGATAGTCGACGATCTCCACGTCCTCGAAGGTGTAGTCGAAGATGGAGTCGCGCTTGTTCAGCTTCAGGGTCGGCAACGGCAGCGGTTCGCGGCCGAGCTGCTCGGTCACCTGGTCGACGTGATTGTCGTAGATGTGGCAGTCGCCGCCGGTCCAGACGAACTCGCCGACGTCGAGTCCGGCCTGCTGGGCCATCATGTGGGTGAGCAGCGCGTAACTGGCGATGTTGAACGGAACGCCGAGGAACATGTCGGCGCTGCGCTGGTACAGCTGGCAGGAGAGCTTGCCGTCGGCGACGTAGAACTGGAAGAAAGCGTGGCACGGCGCCAGGGCCATCTGCGGAATGTCGGCGACGTTCCACGCCGAAACGATGATCCGCCGCGAATCGGGGTTGGAGCGCAGAGTCTCGACGGTCTGCGTGATCTGGTCGATGTGCTCGCCCGAAGGGGTGGGCCAGCTACGCCACTGGACGCCGTAGACGGGGCCGAGTTCACCGTTCTCGTCGGCCCACTCGTCCCAGATGGAGACGCCGTGCTCGTGCAGCCACGCCACGTTGGAGTCGCCGCGCAGGAACCACAGGAGTTCGTTGACTATCGACTTGAGGTGGACCTTCTTGGTGGTGACGAGCGGAAAGCCGTCGGCAAGATCGAAACGCATCTGGTGACCGAAGATGCTGCGGGTGCCGGTTCCGGTTCGATCGGATTTGGCGGTACCCGTCTCCATGACGAGCCGGAGGAGGTCTTCGTAAGCAGTGGAGACAGTCACGGGAATCAGTCTAGGGCCTGCCCTGCTGTGCGCCTTTATTAACCTCCGGCGGTTAATAAAGGCGCACGGCAATATAGCCTCGGCACATGCGCGAACTCTTGGTGATCGGTATCGGTGCTGGTGATCCCGACCAGGTGACGGTTCAGGCGATCAAGGCTATGAACAGGGCCGATACCTTCTTCATCATCGGAAAGGGTGACGAGAAGCAGGCCCTGGTCGACTTGCGCACCGGCATTCTCGACGAGCACGTTCACCTCGACTACAAGGTGGTCGAGATCACGGACCCGCCGCGGGACCGAACCCCGACCGACTACGAGGGCGTCGTCGAGGACTGGCACGAGCGTCGGGCCGCGAAATTCGAAGCGGAATTCGCGGCCGAACCTGGCGTCGGCGCGATTCTCGTCTGGGGTGACCCTTCCCTCTACGACAGCACTCTGCGGATCGTCGAGCGCGTGCTCGCTCGCGGGAGAGTTTCGTTCGACTACTCCGTCATCCCGGGAATCACCAGCGTGCAGTCGCTGGCTGCACAACACCGGATCGTCCTGAACCGAATCGGCGAACCCATCCACATCACGACCGGCCGCAAACTGGCCGAGGGATTGCCCGACGGCGTGGACAATGCCATCGTGATGCTCGACGCGCATTGCACCTTCACTCAGGTAAGCGAAAACGACGCCGAGATCTGGTGGGGCGCGTACCTCGGGACCCCGGACGAGGAGTTGATTTCCGGCAAACTGCGTGACGTCGAAGATCAGATCGTCGCTCGCCGGGCGGAGTTGCGTGAGAAGCACGGTTGGATCATGGATACGTACCTCGTTCGGCGCTGACAACCGACCCTGAATTTGCCGCCTCGATCCTGCACTCTTGATCCCGAACGACGGTCTGCGCACCTATGATCTGCGCATGACATCGTTCGGGCAGGACCGACTGCAGTCGATTCTGCCCGCGCCGCGTGGCCGTGAAAAATCAGCTGTGAAGTCGGCTTTCGACCTTCTGGTTCAGTGGTATCGGCGTCCTGATCAATTCGACAGTTTCAATCGATACCTCGCCACGAAGGGCCTGGAGCTAGCTGTCCGATTGCTGGTCATCGGCTCGCTGACGACGGTCATCATTGCGATGATTCTGCTGCGCTTCAGCGACGCGGGCGTGCACAACCACGTCACCAGCGTCGTCAACGCCGTTATCATCGCCGTCACGATTGCGGTGATCGTGCTCTTCTGCCTTCTGCCCGAAATCACGCGTCGGTGGTCGTACTTCTTTGTCGCCTACTGCGAGGTCGGCGTATTCGTCGGTGTGTTCTTGAACAACGACCCTTTCATCGGGTTGATCCAGTGTGTGCTCTTCGTACTGATCGGTGGTTACATCGCGTACTTTCACAACGCGAGACTCCAGGCGGTTCACATCGCGCTGTCCATCGTGGTTCTGGCAGTGGTCGGCCGAAAGGTCGCGGTCTACGCGGATCCTGCGTTGGCCACCGCACTGTGTCTGATCATCGCTACCGGGATCGTGGTCATCCCGTTCGCCTGCCAGTTCGTCCTCTCACTTCTCGGCTCCGACGCGGACAGTTCGGATGTGGATCCGTTGACAGGGCTTCTGAATCGGCGCGGGCTGCAGCGAGCTGTTGTCGAAATGGGGGCGACGGGGCATGCGTCGAGCAAGTCGTCGTATGTCGTCGCGATTGTCGATGTCGATTCGTTCAAGAGCGTCAACGACTCACAGGGGCACGAAGAAGGCGATCTCGTACTTCGCCAGATTGCTGATCGACTGCGGTGGTGCGGCGGTGAGAAGGCGCTCTTCGCCAGATTCGGTGGGGACGAGTTCGTGTTGGTAGACACGATAGACGTCGGCGCAGCGCCTGCGTTCGAAGACAATCTGCGAAGGCACTTGCGAATCGACGATCGTGATCCGGTAGTGACCACCAGCGTCGGAGTCGCGATCACCTCTGCCGAATGGTCGTCGATTATTTCCGACGAGGAGTTGACGGAACTGTTTCGAGTAGCCGATGCCTCGATGTACCGCGCGAAGGCCGCCGGCGGCGATCAGGTTGTGATGTGGGACGGCAAACAGTGAAAATTGTCTGATTGCGGGGAGTTGACTGGATTACCCTGACCCTATGGAATCTGCCGAGAGTGTTGAGCGTTCGGACGCCGTGGCGTCTCGACGACCGCTCTCGGGTCCCGCGTTCCGGCTGATCTCTTCTCAACTTGTCGATTGGTATCGGCGTCCGGACCAATTCGACACCTTCAATCGCTATCTCGCGGACAAAGGGTTGACCGTCGCCTCGCGGTTTCTCGTCGTCTGCTCGTTGGTGCTGGTCACCGTGATCATGTTCCTCACTCGCTTCAGTCCACAGGGACCGACCACTTCGCACGCGCGCACCGCGAACGCAGTCATCATGGTCATAACCGTGATGATGGCCGTCGCCCTCTCGACGAGGCGCAATCTCTCCCGTTCCTGGTCTTACGCCTTTGTGCTCTACTCGGAATTGGGAATAGCGGCCGCAATGCTGCTGTACTCCAATCCACTTGCAGCACTGGCACACGCCGTGATGTTTTCGGTGATCGGCGGATACATCGCGTTCTTCCACAATGCTCGAATGCAGAGCCTTCACATGTTGTGGGTATTCGTCGTGGTCATCGGCATCGTGACACGTACGGCCGTGGTCGAAAACGATGTGGATGTTCCGGTTCTGGTCGCGTTGGTAGTACTGGTCGGCGCGGCAATCTACGTGATTCCCTTTGCCTGTCAGTTCATTTTCTCGATCCTCGGCACCGACGCGTTGAACTCGCAATTGGACCCACTGACGGGACTGCTCAACAGGAGGGGACTGGCCGACGAAGTACGACTGTTGCTGGAGCGGTCGTACACGCACTCGGCGCTCTTGGTAGTCGCCGCCGTCGACATCAATCGATTCAAGGCCATCAACGACGAGTACGGACATACCGTCGGTGACGCTGTGATCGAAAAAGTCGGATCGAGGCTGGTCGAATGCGCCGGCCCGGCGGCCTTGATCGCACGGATAGGCGGCGACGAGTTCGTCATCGTCGATTCGGTCGATCAACACTCGTTCCATCGACTCGAACATGAGCTACTCCGTTCGACGATCACCTCGCCCGATCATCCCGAGGTGGCGATGAGCGTCGGAATCGCGAAGATTGCAGGGCCTTTCGAATCAGCGGATGATGCGCTGGTCGCATACCCGACTCTGCTGCGGCGAGCGGATCGGGCGATGTACTCCGCGAAGGCACGCGGTGGGCATTCGGTGGTGCTGCAGACGGAAACGGACTGAGCGCGCTGTGAGTGTCCGTGGTCGGCGTTAGTCTGTTGCCATGCCTGAACTACCCGAGGTGGAAGCGCTGGCAGGGTTCCTTCGTCAGCACGCGGTCGGCGCAGTGGTGGGACGCGTCGACATCGCTGCATTGAGTGTGCTCAAGACCTTCGATCCGCCGATCACTGCTCTGCAGGGGCGTGACGTCACGGGCGCCGCCCGCTTCGGGAAGCATCTGGCTCTGGATTGCGACGGGTTGTGGTTGGTCACGCATCTCTCCCGTGCCGGCTGGATGCGCTGGCTGGACAATCCATCGGCGACGCCGCCGAAGCCGGGGAAGGGGCCGTTGGCGCTGCGCGTTCATTTCTTCACACCCGAAGGGTTGACGCCGGCATTCGATCTCACCGAAGCCGGCACCAAGAAACGCCTCGCCGTCTGGGTCGTGAACGATCCGCAGGAGGTTCCGGGCATCGCCCGGTTGGGGCCGGACGCGATGGCTGTGACCGAAGCCGAGTTCGCACAGATTCTGGGCGGAACGTCGGCGCGGATCAAGAACTCGATAGTCGAGCAGTCGTTGATCGCCGGTATCGGGAACGCCTACTCGGACGAGATCCTCCACACCGCGAAACTCTCGCCTTTCGCGACCTCGTCGCGGCTGACGCCGGATCAGATTTCGACGTTGTATGCCGTGATGCGATCTACGCTGGCCGACGCGATCGAGCGTTCGGAAGGTCAGGACGCGGCCCGGCTCAAAGGTGAGAAACGCTCGGGGATGCGAGTGCATGCTCGTACCGGACTTCCGTGCCCGGTGTGCGGTGACGTCGTACGCGAAGTGTCGTTCGCGGAGCGCTCTTTTCAATACTGCGCGACGTGCCAGACCGGCGGTAAACCGTTGGCGGACAGGCGAATGTCGAAACTGCTCAAGTAGCGAACTGCGCTGCGAGTAGTTCGACGAACTCGCGGGCGAGCGCCGACGAATGGGTGGGTTCGGTGATTGCGTGGACGATCCGATGCGGCGCATCGGTGATCGGAATACAGACCAATTCGGGGTGCAGGGCGCTCATGGACTGGGGGAGCAAACCTACGCCCAGGCCGTTGGCGGTCAGTGAACAGATCAGGTCTACCGAGTTGGCTTCAAGTGTTTTTCCCCGAGGGACCTGTGATTCGGCGAAGGCTTGGTCGGTTTGGACACGGGCCTCGCTGCCGGAGGCGAAGTCCACGAGAGTGTGATCGCGTAGGTCTTCGAGCCTGATCGACGAAGCCTGGGCAAAGGGATGGTCGGGAGCAACGAACGCTGCGGTGGGTTCACTCCACAGCGGTGCGGCGGCAAAGCTCTTGGGTAGGCGACCTGCGGCCAATCCGACAATGCCGACGTCGATTGCACCGGACCGGACTCCCTCGATAACTACTTCACTGCCGTACGGTCGCGCGGTGATGTTGATTGCAGGGTGGCGCCGTGTCAGATCTGCCAGCGCGCGTCCGACGTCGACGCGCCCCGCCGAGGTGATGGTGCCGACCGTCAACCGCACTTGCTCGTTGCTCCGTGCCGAGACATCACTGACGAGTCTCGACACGGCGCCGAGTACCTCGCGGGAGCGGGCGACAAAAACCTCGCCTGCAGCAGTCAGGCCGACGTTTCGGCTGTTCCGGTTGAACAATTCGACTCCCAGTTCCTTTTCGAGGTCTCTGATCTGGGCACTCAAGGCGGACTGGGAAACGTGCAACCGCGACGCTGCTCGGCTGAAGTGTTTGTCTTCCGCGACTGCCAGGGCGTAGCGGATGTGACGTAGTTCCATTGCACCAATCTATCGTTTCTGGAGATAGATCATGCATATCTATCTATTGGACGCGCGTCGGTGTAGGCGGTCATGCTTGACGACATGATTTCAAGCGACGCGCGTCCGAGGCTCGGACTACCGATAGTGCTGCTGATGGCTGCGGCGACGGGCCTGTGCGCGGGCGGTAACTATTTCAACCAGCCACTCCTCGATTCCATCGCAGATCACCTGAATGTGTCGGCCTCCGCAGCGGCCGCGACGGTGACCATCGCGCAGGTCGCGTATGCACTCGGATTGATACTTCTGGTTCCGGTGGGCGACATGGTGGACCGACGCAAGCTGACGGTAGGGCTCATGCTGCTGGCGGCGACCGGTCAAGCGGTCAGCGGATTTGCGCCCAACTTTGCCACGCTGGCAGTGGGAATCGCTGTCGCTGGAGTCTTTTCGGTCGCCGCCCAGGTGCTCATTCCGTTTGCCGCCTCGCTGGCCGAACCTGAGAGGTCCGGTCAGGTGGTCGGCACGATCATGAGCGGACTGCTGATCGGAATCCTGCTGGCGCGCAGCGTTGCCGGCGTCCTCTCCGGACTGGGAGGTTGGTCGACGGTATACAAGGTTGCGGCGGTGCTGATGGTGGTGATGGCCGTGGCATTGTGGCGATCTCTGCCTTCCGATTCCGCAGATCGCCCGAAGGCAAGCTACCGCGCAACGCTCGCTTCGGTAGGGAAGTTGGCTGCGACCTTGCCGCGCCTGAGAACCCGATCGGCCATGGGCGGACTGGCTTTTGCTGCTGTCAGCACCGTCTTCACGACGATGGCCTTTCTTCTGTCCGGCGAATTCGGCTACAGCGACACTCAAATCGGCTTGGTCGGACTACTCGGTGTGGCGGGAGCTTTGATGGCGACGGTGGCGGGCAGACTGGCCGATCGGGGATTGGGTCAGCTGGCGACCGGCGGCGCCATCGCGATTCTCTTGGTGTCGTGGCTTCCCTTTGTCGCCGGTGCCACCCACGTGGTGTGGTTTCTCGTTGCCATCGTCCTTGCCGACCTCGCGCTGCAGGGAGTGCACGTCAGCAACCAGAACGTGATCTACGCCCTTGTCCCCGAAGCACGTTCGCGTGTGAATTCCGTGTACATGACCACCTACTTCGTCGGTGCTGCCGTGGGCTCGGCGGTGGGGTCAGTGGTGTGGAAGTCGTACGGCTGGAACGGAGTATGCATCGCCGGGTTGGTCTTCTCCGTTGCAACGGCGATGGTGTGGGTGCATGATCGCCGACTGGAGACGGCTGAACTGCGAATCCCGGAATCCCCTGTTGCAGTGGGGTAGGCACCCACACCTTCTCGGCTCCAGCACCTTTCAGATTTCGGCACCGTCCACCAGGATCTTGCCGACGCGTTCGGGATAGAACGACACGTGGTCGTCGATCCCGGACGCTTCGGCGGTAGTGAACGGATAGAACCACGCCAGATCCTCGATCGGAGCGAGTTCGGTTGTGCCGGTGAACGACAGATACGACGCAGTGCCCTTGTAGGGGCAGGCCGTGGTGGTCGGGGACGGCGCAAAGTACTCGCTGCGAACGTCGATTCTCGGAATGTAGTACCGCGTGGGCAGTCCGGTTTCGAAGAGCAGTCTGGGTCGTCTCGTCTCGGCGACCAGTACGTCGCCGACAAAGACCTGGACGTGGCGGGACGAGGGGAGTGCGTCGATACGTACGTATGGATCGCGGGCGTGGACAAAGACCTGTTGATCCTCCTCGTACCAGGCGTCCATGCGATCCCAATAGAATGCGACGTACTCACTCAGATCCAGGGAACCGTCGAACTGTTCAGGGTAGGTCCAGACGGCGTCCTCGGCCCGGCGATCCCCGATCTCGATCGTCCAGTAGGTGGCGCCACCTTTCCATGGGCAATGGGTGGTCGTCGACGTCGGGACGAGGAATTCGGTACGAACGTCCGCGAGGGGGATGTAGTACATCGGCAGGCGGCCGCGTTCGAAAAGGTATACCGAACGAGTGGTGTCTGCGACGGCGTGACCAGCGAAGAAGGCTCGAATTCGGCGGGGGTTCGGCTCCAGTGCGATCCGCCCGTTGGAAGCTGTGATCTGTGTGTCTTCTGCGTGAGTCAGTGCTGTGGACATTCGCGAATGCTCCTGAGATCGGCAGGGTGGTCCTTCCCATCCTGCGCCCGGCAGCAGTTATTTGACAGGTTGGAGTCGAAATACGCGGATCTGGCGCCCGAATGCTCGATCGGCGTAGGTTTCGTACGGCGGCCACGTGGTGGTCGCGAGCTCCCACAGCTTCTTACGCGTGGCGCCCTCCGCCAGACTCGCACCGACCGGTATTTCGACGCCCTTCACTGTCACGATTGCGGTGGGGTTTGCCATCAAATTGAGTGTCCATGCTGGATGCGTATCCTGCCCCCAGTTGGAACCGACGACGACAAACGCATCGCCGTCAGGTGCGTACAGGAGTGGCGTGGTGCGAGAACGGCCGGTCTTACGGCCCGTCGTGGTGAGCAGTAGCTGAGTCACGGTGTTCTCTCCGACCAGCGAGAGCTTGCCTCCCGACACTCTCTGCACTGCTCGATCGAGCGGAACCAGATCCTTGCCGAGATCCGAGAACCATTGTGTATGGCCGACATTGCGCATCAATGACCGGTAGATATTGCGCATCGGACCCCTCGCATTCTCGGCACTGTTTCGAGGCTGGTGCACCTCGACTCGAAAGAGTCTGCCACGTCTGGTCACAGATACCTGAGTCCCAAGGTCCCGAAAGGAATGAAGCGGTCAGCCGAATTCGGTTTTGGTGGAGTAGAATTGGGGCATACCGCCGAAACCGTTCGTTTGTGCGCGTTGGACGGTCGTTGGAAGATCAACCCTCCGAGGTCAAGACATCAGGCTCTAGCCACTCGACGCCGAGCAGTTCGGACAGCGACCGCAGACCGGATCGATCACCACCTTTCAGACCTGTGACCGAATTGAGATTGCGCAACATGACCGTGGCGACGTCCTCTTCCTTGGTGCCCACGCCGAAGGGTATGACCCACGGGCACGTCTGGTAGTCGCGATGCGACCGACCGAACGTCTGTTCTGCCGCGATCCCTGAGTATCGCGGTTGATGAAAGATTCCCGTCCGTGGCAACGGGGACGCGTGAGTGCCGTCCGGGAGTGCTTCGTTGGCATGGAGCGAGATCGAGGTCGTGACATTGAAGACGATGACCGGTGCGTCCCCGCGTTGAAACCGCAGACGTTGACCCTCCTTGTCCGGCACCGCACCGAACAGTTTTGCCACCGAGATCCCGGCGTCTTCGATCATCTCGACCAGTGGATCACCTGCCGTGGAGACGAATTCGACGGCCACCAACACCTGCTTGCCTGCCTTGACCTGCGCCTGCGCCCACTGGGCCGTCGACTCGGCGCGGATCATGCCCGCTTTCTGTCGGTAGCGCAGAACCAGCGCACGGCCGCGCGCGATGTTGCGACTCTTGCGGGCCAATCCCATTTCGTAGGCGTACTCGGCCCACTCCGTCTCGTACTCGGCGCGCTGGGCATGGGTGAGGTCGATCGGCATACCGTCGAGCGGAACAGGTCCCCACGGAGTCGGTCGATGAATCATCAAGGGCGGTTTGCTGTTCGACATCCACCCACGCACGGTCTCGAGCGCTCGAGATTGCAGCGTAGGTGATTCCTTCGCCTCTGCGCTCCACGTCCACTTCCCGTAGGACTTGTCCAGCGGAAGGCCGGACTCGACCAGCCTGGCGCCCAGGTCGGACCAGTACTCCGAAGGTTCTGAATGCAGCTGCGCGAAAAGCGGTGCCAGGTAACGCTGGTCGGCCGGCGTGTGTCCCGGTGTTGCCGTCACGGACAGGACGAACGGCGCTTGCTCGTGAGCATTCGAAAAGCGCGCGACCTTCTCGAATGCCGCCGTGCGCTGTGTGTCGTTGCTGTACAGCTGGGCCTCGTCGGCAATCACCACACCGAACGTGTACTTGGGGCGGCCGTTTCGCGCGATCAGCTTCTTCAATTGGTCAGGCGACATGATCAACCAGCGGAATCCACCGTCGCCCACCGAGGCGATGGAATAGCGCCAATGCGGAATGGTGATCTGTGCGGGTCGATCGACGAGGACGAGGATGTTGGTTTCGCCGCGCTCCTCGGCAATCGTCTTGGCAGACATCACTGCGATCAGCGTCTTACCCAGGCCTGCATTGTCTGCCAACAGAAATCCGCGTTTGCCGGCGCGAGCGGCATCGACGACGGCTGCAGCCCCCGAAACCTGCTCGGGCCGAGGAATTTTGGGTGCAGCAACGGGACGTTCACCGGTGCTGTCATTGATGTCGTCCTCTACCCACTGCTGATAAGAGAAGGGGAGTGCCTTGAATGGAGCGAGTTCTACGGGCAACTCCGTACCGACCCACGCGTAGCTCTTCCATTTCTTGACGAACTGCGCACCAGGCGCCGGCGTCCGAAAGGGAACGTCGAGGAGCCAGACTCTCTCACCAGGGCCGGCAGTCGGCACATCCGGCATCGTCGCGCGTGAGCTCTTCTTTGCGACAGTCTTCTTCGGGGCGGTCTTTCTGGTCGTGTTCCTCTTGGGTGCAGCCTTCTTCGGTGCAGCCTTCTTTGCGGCAGCCTTGCGTGCCGTGGTTGCTTTGCGTGGTGGCATCAGGCGGTTTCTGCTGTGAGGAATTCACGCAGCGTGAGCGCAGGCCGGCCGACAAGGTCCTCCACGGTGCCCGTGATCAGCGCCAATTCACCCTGCGCGATTGCGGTGTACGTCGACACCCATGCGTCGAGTTCCCAAGCGGGTGCGTTGTACGACGCCCGCGATTCGTAAGCTTCCTCGAGCGTTTCCTCGACGTACGTGGTTCGCTTGCCGGTGACTTCGGTGATGATGCTCGCGGCCTCGGAGAGCGTCAGTGCCTCCCGTCCGGTCAGGTTGTACGTCTGTCCGACATGAGAATCCAGATCCTGCAGAACCGACACAGCGACGGCAGCAATGTCGGAGCGCGCTACCGCGCCGACGAGACCGTCCCCTGCGGGTCCGCGGATCACACCGTCTTCACCGGCGAGAGCGGGTAGGAAATCGAGGTAGAAGCTGTCGCGCAGGAAGGTGAATGCGAGCCCGGAAGCGCGGATATGTTCTTCGGTGACCCAGTGATCGCGAGCGAGCGTGAACGTCGCGTCCGGAGCAGCGCCGAGGAAAGACGTGTACACGATGTGCCTGACCCCGGCCTCCGCTGCGGCGTCGATGAAGGTGCGGTGCTGATCCAGACGATCTGCGCTTTCGGCCGCCGAGACCATGAAGAGGGTGTCGATTCCGGCCAGAGCCGCGAGAGCGCGCTTCTGATCCCCGTACGTGGTCTCGGCCGAATCGGCACCGGGGAGCTGCGGTAATCGGTTGACCGACCGTGCGATCAGCCGCTGTGGGACACCGGCGTCGGCCAACGACCGGGCCACCAGTCCGCCGATATGACCGGTCGCGCCGGTGACGGCGATCCTCGCAGACCGTGATTCTACGGACATGGTGCCCCTCCTTCGGTCGGTGTGCATCCCATCTTGCCGGAACCCACTCCCACGTCAGGTCACGACGCGACGATTACACCGCGAGCCACCGACAGAGCGTCGGACAAAGCTGTCCTGGTGTTGTCGTCGAGGGACAGCAGGGGCCGGCGGGGAAGGCCGGCGTCGATGCCGAGAGATTCCAACCCGGCTTTGACCGTCGACGGCAGTCCGCGACTGACGAGGACCTTCAGTAGCGGCTCGATCTGTTCGAACACAGCGGCGGCACCCGACCGATCACCGGATTCGAGTAGACGCCAGAAGTGCACCACCTGTTCGGGGGCCAGACACGGGGCTGCCGTGCACCATCCGCTTGCACCGGCAGAGAAAGATTGCAGTGCAAGAGGATTGCTGCCGTTGAAGAAGGGGATCGTGCCACCGCTCAGTTCGTTGATGCGGTTCATCCGGGTGATGTCGCCGGTGGATTCCTTGATCATCGTGACGCCGTCGACGGTGGAGACGAGATCGACGAGAAATTCCGGCGACATGTCGATCCCGGTGGTGGCCGGATTGTTGTAGATCATCGTGGGAATGTCGACGGAATCGGCCACCGCGGTGACGTGTTCACGAATCTCCTGCTCACCCAGATGCCAGTACGACGTGGGGAGGATCATCATTGCGTCGGCTCCGGCGTCTGCCGCGATCGATGCTCGGCGGAGTGCTCCCGCCGTCGTCAGATCCGACACTCCGACGACGGTGGGGACTCGGCGGTCGACGTAGTCGACAGTCTCCCGAGCGACCGTCTCCCACTCTGCATCGTCGAGATAGGCGCTCTCGCCGGTACTGCCGAGTGGGGCTATCGCGTCGACACCACTGCTGATCATGCTGTCGAGGAGCGTGTGTAGCGGCTTGGGGTCGAATGCTCCGGTGTCCCGGTCGAACGGGGTGATGGGATAGGCGACGATTCCCTTGATGGTGCTGCTCATGAGGCTCTCAGTTCTGTTGGTGGGAAACAAAAGTCAGTTGGTCAGTGTGTCGGGATGATTGCGGAGAGCGCGACGGGCGTAGTAAGCGAAGTTCGCCTCGCTGCGCCGAGGAGTCAGTGTCCAATCGTGTGCCTCCTTCGCCAGGCGAGGCGGTAGCGGCTTGATGTCTCCGGCAGCCATCGCCAGCAACTGCAGTCTGGCCGCTCGCTCGATCAGATGCCCGAGAGAGCATGCCTCTTCGACCGTGTTGCCGACGACGAGTTGGCCGTGGTGGGCGAGCAGAATTGCCCGCTTGTCGCCGAGTGCAGCCGAAATGATCTCGCCCTCCTCGTTTCCCACGGGAACCCCGGGCCAGTCGGCGAGAAATGCGCAGTCGTCGTAGAGCGGCGCGATGTCCATTTGGGAGACGACGAGGGGAATCTCGAGCATCGACAGCGCCGTCGCATGTAGTGGGTGTGTGTGGACGATGCAGTTGACGTCGGGTCGTGCGCGGTAGATCCAACTGTGGAACCTGTTGGCGGGGTTCGGCATGCCCTCCCCGTCGAGGACTTCGAGATCCTCGTTGACGAGCAGGAGGTTGTCCTCGGTGATCTCGTCGAACCCGAGGCCGAGTCGCTGTGTGACAAACGTTCCTGGCTGCCCACCGCGGGCGGAGATCTGTCCGGCAAGGCCGGAGTCGTGGCCGGCGTCCGACAGTGCCCGGCAGGTCAGTGCGATCTTCTGTCGAAGAGTCCAACTACCTGTCGTTACTTCGGTGAGCATCTTCGTCTCGGCGGTGGCCATGAGTTCCTGCTTGCTCGCATGCATCGTGTCGGTCATGGGGTGTGCCTTTCTCGGGACCCGGAAATCAATGACATTCAGTCACCTATAAGACACAAAGTGTCATATAGGACGGAAATGCGCAACCCTCGATTCCGGCATCGCTGATCGCCGCAGGTCAATGTATTGGTAGGGTGATGACACAAAGTCTCGTGAGGGGAACCGAATGGCAGCGTTTTTGCGAACACATCGGCGTCGCGCCGGTCTGACGCTCGAGGGCCTGGCCGAGCAGACCGGTCTGACGAAGAGCTATCTCTCCAAGGTCGAGCGGGGTATCAGTACCCCGTCGATCGCGGTGGCACTCAAGATTGCGCGTGTGCTCGACGCCGATGTGGGGCAACTGTTCTCGGACAGTATGGAGGGAAATGCCATGACGATCGTGCGCGCGAAGGACCGCGTGATCGACCCGGCCAACTCCGTGCAGTCTTCCGTCTACGATCCGATCGCGCCGTCACTGGTCGGAAAGGCCATGCAGCCGTTCGTGGTTCATCCGGCCTCGGTGATGGGTCCCAAGTTCATGGACCACACGGGAGAGGAGTTCGTGTTCGTGCATTCCGGATCCGTAGAATTCGAAATCCCCGGGCAGACGATGCACCTCGACGCCGGCGACAGCTTGTACTTCGACGCGAATACGCCGCACCGGATGCGGTCGGTGTCGGCGGATCGTGCGGTGGTGCTGGTTGTCGTCTACGACAAGCCTTCGGCTGGATCACCCAGCGGTGACTCGCTGGAAACGCACTGCGGGGTGGGCAGATGACGCTGGGGATCGACACGACACTGACGCTTCTCGCGGCCGGTCTGATCTTCCTTCTCTCCCTGTGCCTGGGAATCTGGAAATACCGACAGATGGCCACTTCGGACAATCACCTCGCCCATCCGTATGTCGACATCGCACACCGCGCTGCCCTGATGTACTCGTTTGCGACGCTGCTGATCGCGGTGTTCGTCGAACTCAGTGCGTGGCCGACGTGGATCAACCTGACCAGTGCCGCAGTGGTCGTGTTCTTCTTTCTCGCAGCGATATTCAGCTACATCGCTCACGGTGCGATGAAGGACACCGACAATCAGTTCGAGTCCGCCGGTCCGCCCCTGCACCTCGGGATGTTTCTGCTGATCCTCGGTGAGGTGGGCGGATTTGCCGTCCTACTCGCAGGTTTCGTGAAAGGTCAGTTCTTCTGATCGGGCTTCAGCGCCTGTGCTCGTAGCCGATCCAAGCCCGTCGACGCTCACCCATCGGGTCGTTCTCCACTCGGGACGTCTCGTCGAAGATCATTGTTTGCCGCTCCGGTACGGAGTAGGCGGGCCAATCCCGGTCCGGCACTCCGTGGCGGGCGAAATGGATCCAGTGGCGCTGCATGGTGGAGGTCACCGCAGTCAGTCCGCGGCGCCCACCGACCGCGGTCAAGGCCGCGGTGAGTGCATCCGAACGCCCGAAGACCGCAAGCAATTCGGTGGCGTGGGTAGCGCCCATGCCGACGAGTCTGAGCAGGCGAGGCGCAAAATCGTAGCGGTAACTGTAGGTAGGAGCTACCTGGCAATGACCCTGTGCGCAGAGTATCGCGGGCTCCCAGAACGTGATGTCGCCGCCGAGATCTGCGGCAGCAAACCGGTGCGGATACGTGGGATACGCCGCGAGCGCACGTGCTTTCACTTCAGGGGTGGTGTGGGAGAACATCTTCTCGATCCGAACCGGGTCGGTAGGCAAGATGTCGAGAACGCGCGGGAAGATTCTTCCCTCGTGGAGATTCGAACCGACGAGCAGCGGAACGGGGTGGGCGCGTCCGGCGGCGAACACGTCGAGCGGGTGTTCGGGAAGGACGTCGTCACCCACCACGGGGGCAAATGCCCGCGTTCCGGGTTCTTCGTCCGCGCCGCGGCGTGCAAGTTCTTCGCCGGCAGCGACCAGGTCCTTCACCGAAGCGGAGCGCAGCCACGATCCCGGATCGGTATCCGGAGCCTGTGCGATCTCGAGGAACTCGCGTGCCCAACGGTGCGCTCGCTCTTTTCCGTATGCCGAAGCAGCCGGCGGACTTTGAGCGATGGCCCGGGCGAACAGCCCTCGTGCCGCCGGCGTTGCCATCAGAGTGGTGACCGCGTTGGCGCCGGACGATTCACCGAAGACGGTGACGGCGTTCGGGTCGCCGCCGAAAGCGGCGATGTTGCGTTGGACCCACGTCATCGCGGCGATCTGATCGCGCAATCCGAGGTTCGTCTCGAATGATTGTTCCGCAGTGGAATATTCACTGAAATCGAGGTAGCCCAACGCGCCGAGACGATATTGGATCGAGACGTAGACGATGTCGCCACGTTCGACCAGGCTCGTTCCGCGGTACATGGGCGTCGACGGATTCCCGCCGTTGTACGCGCCGCCGTGAATGAAAACCATGACCGGTCGCAACGAATCCGACGGTACCTGCGGGGCCACGACATTGACGAAGAGTGAGTTCTCGTCGAAGTTGCTCTTGCGCTGCGGAGACGGAGAGCCGAATGCTTCCGCCGGGCGGACACCATTCCAAGCCTCGACCGGCTGCGGTGCGCGAAATCTCCGAGGACCGGTCGGGGCCGTTGCGTAGGGGATTGCTCGCCAGGTGCGCAGTCCTCGATCGAGGCGCCCGCGCACGACTCCGGAATCGAGAGTGATCTCGAGGGGGCTCGTCACGGTAGGGAGATGTCGGTGCCGTGGCTACGGTAACCGCTGTATCCCGCCCAGGCCAAGCGTTGTTCACGTCTGGGATCGTTCTCGACGCGGACGATCTCGTCGAAGATCATGGTCCGACGCTCCTGCCCCTCGTAGCGCGGCCACGATCCGCGCGGCGAGCCGTGCTCGGCGAAGTGAAGCCAGTGTCCCTGAACAGATTCGGTGACTGCGCGCAGTCCGCGTCGACCGCCGGGAAGGGTGAGGCCGCGCCCGACAAGGGTGTCACCGATGCCGAAGACTGCAAACATCTCGAATCCGTGTGTGGCGTCGAGGCCGAGCCAGCGCATCATCGTCGGCGCGAAGTCGAATCGGTAGGCGAACGTCGGCGCCGATTGTGCGTGCGCTTGCATCAACTCCACGGACGGGTGCCAGAACGTGACGTCTCCGCCGACGTCGATCGCGGACTGCTCGTCCGGGTAGCCGGGATAGGTCGCGAGGATGCGCTTCCCGGCCTCGGGATCGGTGAGGGCAAACATGGTGTCGATGCGCGACGGGTTGGTCGGAAGTGCGTCGAGCACCTTCGGGAACAGCGTCCCCTCCCGTCTGTTGGTGCCGATGATCATCGGCACCTGGTGTGCCGATCCTTCTTTGAATGCGTCCAAGGGGGAGCGGGGGAGGAAGTCGCCGTCGACGACCGGTCCGAAGGGATGTAGTCCAGGTGTGTTCGCGAGTACCTCGGCGCCCAGTCTGCTTCCGGCTCTGCCCAATTCGACGGCTGTCGCCGAGGTCAGGGCCTTCGCGGGTGGTAGGCCTGAATTGAGGATCTCGACGAAACGCGCGCCCCAGGCATGCGATCGCTGCGTGCTCGAGACCAGATCCGGAGCCGAACTCTCGGCGATAGCGCGGGCAAAGAGTCCCTTGGCGGCCGGAGTCGCCATCAGGGTGGTGACGGCGGTGGCTCCGGCGGATTCACCGAAAATCGTGACTTTTTCAGGATCCCCACCGAAGGCGGCGATGTTGCGTTGCACCCACTGCAGGGCCGCGACCTGATCGCGCAGTCCGAGGTTGGAGTCGAATACGCGCTCGGATGTGGAGAACGGGGTGAAATCGAGGTAGCCCAGAGCGCCGAGTCGGTAGTTGATCGAGACGTAGACGACGTCGCCGCGTTCGACGAGGGACACGCCCGAGTACAAGCCGGTGGCCGAGGTCCCGATGGTGTTTGCCCCACCGTGGATGAAAACCATGACGGGACGCGGAGTATTGCCGGTGTTCGCGGGGGCGAGCACGTTGAGCGTCAGGCAGTCCTCGCTGCTCGGCTGGTACTTCCCGGGCGCGAGCAACAGCCCCTTCTTGTGTTGGACAGACGCGTCGCCGAACCTGGTCGCGTCGCGTTCTCCGATCCACGGCGTGACCGGCTGTGGTCGCGTCAGACGCAGTGTTCCGACCGGCGGCCGGGCGTAGGGAATTCCGCGCCAGGCACGAAGTTTTCCCACCCGGCGGCCGCGCAGGGTGCCGTCGGCCGTGGTCACAAGTATGTCGGACGCCATGTCGCGACTATACGTACTTCGGGAGCGCGTCAGCGGCGAGCCTCCAGCAATCGAAGCCAGACTTCACTGACCGTCGGATACGAGGGCACCGCATGCCAGAGAGTTTCCAGTGGTACGGCGCCGACGACCGCGATTGTCGCCGCATGCACCAGCTCGGATACTTCGGGCCCGGCGAAGGTAGCGCCGAGGATCACGTCGGTGGCCTTGTCGATCACCAACTTCGCGCGCCCCGAGTAGTCGTCGCGCAGCAGCGAAGATCCCGCGACGGCGAGTTCGATCTCCACGACTTCGACGTCGTAGCCGTCGTCGCGAGCTTTCTTCTCGGTGCGTCCCACCCAGGCGATTTCGGGTGAGGTGAACACCACCTGGGGGACCTGTCCGTTGTCCGCCGACGCCGTGTACCGAGGTCCCCTGAGTCCGCGGCTCTCGGCCCGCGCGGCGATGACGTCTCCGCAGACTCTCGCCTGATACTTGCCCATGTGGGTGAGGGGAGAACGACCGTTGATGTCGCCGACGGCGTAGAGCCACTCACCTTGGGCACAGAGGTGATCGTCAGTGGTGACGTACTTGCCGTCCTCGAGGCCGATGACGGACAAGCCGAGATCGGCAGATGTCGGCCCGCGGCCCGCCGCGACGATGACCTCGTCGACTTCGATCACGCCGGACGATGTCTCGATGCTGACGGGTCCACCGTGGATGTGACCTTCGCCGGTGTCCTTGGCATCGGGGCGTGAGACCGAGTTGACGGCAGTGCTCAGTCGAACGTCCACACCGCGGGCGCCGAGTGCTTCGGCCACCATCGTTCCGGCAAACGGTTCTGCTGATTTCAACAGAGCATCGCCCCTCACGAGCAACGTCACGTGAGCGCCGAACGACGACAACCACGTTGCGCACTCAGTTGCGACCACTCCGCCGCCGATGACCGCCACTCGCGACGGAACCTCGTGCAGGTTGGTGGCGTCGCGCGAGGTCCACGGGAGTGCCTCGCGCAATCCCGGTGTCTTCGGGACGGTGGCGGTCGTTCCCGTGGCGAGTACGACGGCCTGGCGGGCACGGAGCTTACGGGTCCCGTCGACGGTCACTGCTCGCTCGCCGTCGATGACCCCGTGGCCTTTGATCACGGTGATGCCCGCGGAGGTTGCCCAGTCGACCTGGGACGAATCGTCGTGGTTGTGGGTGAACGAGTCGCGCCGTTTCAGAATGGCATCGACGTCCAGCGGTCCGGCCGGGATCCCGGGCAAGGCGTCGGCCGCCTCGAGGACCTGCCCCGGGCGCAGTAGTGCCTTGCTGGGCATACAGGCCCAATACGAGCATTCACCACCGACCAGTTCGTGTTCCACGATTGCGGCGGTGCGATTACTTCCGGCGATGGCGTATGCGGCGGCGTTCTCGCCGGCGGGCCCACCGCCGATCACGATGACATCGAATTCGTCGGTCATTGCTCCACGGTATGCCGGATCGGTCCGAGTTCGCTCGGTTACTGCCGGGTACGAGAGCTCGATGGTGGCTACAGTTGCACCCATGACGCGGCAGAAGATTTTGATCACCGGTGCCAGTTCGGGTCTGGGGGAGGAGATGGCCAGGAGATTCGCCGCGGCCGGTCGCGACCTCGCGCTGTGTGCCCGGCGGACGGATCGTCTCGACACGCTGCGAGGGGAGTTGGTGGCGCAGTACCCGTCGATCAGCGTCGCAGTGCGCGAACTCGATGTGACCGAACACGATTCCGTCGTCCGGGTTTTCGGTGAGCTGCGCGACGAGTTGGGTGGCCTGGACCGGGTGATCGTGAACGCCGGGCTCGGCAAGGGCGCCAAGATCGGAACCGGAAAAGCGCACGCGAATCTTGCAACAGCGCAGACGAATTTTGTCGGCGCGCTGTCGCAGTGTGAAGCTGCGCTCGAGATCTTCCGCGCGCAGGACGCCGGACACCTGGTTCTCGTGTCCTCGATAAGCGCGGATCGGGGGCTACCCGGGCCAAAAGCGGCCTATTCGGCAAGCAAGGCCGGGGTAGCGGCTCTGGGTGAGGCGCTCAGTATCGAGTTGGCGCGCACACCTATTCGGGTCACCACCCTGCTGCCGGGCTTCATCAAGACCGACATGTCCGCCGGCGCCGGCGACGACGCAGCGCTCATGGCCAGTCTGGACGAAGGCGTCAGTGCCATGGTCGACGCCATCGAGAAGGAAACCACACGAGCGGCGCTACCAGGCCTGAAGTGGCAAGGGATAGATGCGGCCCTACGATTCCTGCCCAACTCCGTGACAGCGAGGTTTGTCTGATGAGCATCCACATCTCGAACGGTAAGCCCCGCGTAGTGATCGTCGGTGGCGGCTTCGGTGGACTGTACGCAGCGAGACGGCTCAAGAAGGCCGACGTCGAGGTGGTTCTGATCGACCGAGGGACCAGCCACGTCTTCCAGCCCCTGCTATACCAGTGCGCCACGGGTCTGCTCTCCGAAGGGCAGATCGCAAGTCCGCTGCGACATCTGCTCGAGGACAACAAGAACACGAACGTCGTTCTGGGCGAGGCCAAGTCGGTGGACGCCGACGCCGGGATACTGACTGCCAGTCGCTTCGACGGGTCGACCTTCGAATTGCCGTACGACTACCTGATCGTGGCGGCTGGAATGCGCCAGTCGTACCACGGCCAGGACGAGTTCATCAAATGGGCGCCTGGCATGAAAACCCTCGACGACGCTTTGGCGATCAGGCGCAGTCTCATTGCTGCGTTCGAGATGGCCGAATCGCTCCCGACGGCGGAAGAACGTCGGCCGTGGCTGACCTTCGCCGTGGCGGGCGGTGGACCCACCGGCGTCGAATTAGCCGGGCAGATCCGCGAATTGGCAATGCACGCGCTGACCAACGAGTTCCGGTCCATAGACCCGGACGAGGCAAGGGTGCTGCTCTTCCACGGCGACGATCGGGTGCTCCCTTCGTTCAGTCGCAAGCTCTCGGCCGCCGCCAAACGTACTCTCGACGGGATCGGCGTCGAGACGCACCTCGGAGTACACGTTACCGACGTGTGCGAGACCAGCATCGAGACGACGGACAAGAAGACAAAAGAGAAGCGGCAGTACGAGACCCGCACGATTTTGTGGACCGCGGGCGTCGAAGCGGTGCCGTTCGCCGAGGCACTGGCCACGGCGCTGGGTGTGAAGCAGGTCGGCGGTGGCCGCATCGAGGTGGAAGCCGATCTGACCGTTCCCGGCCACCCGAACGTCTACGTGGTGGGCGACCTCATGTCCCGGGACAAACTTGCCGGGGTGGCCGAGGTTGCGATGCAGGGTGGTCGGCACGCCGGTGCCCGGATCGCGGCAACCGTCGAAAACGGCGTGCCCAGCCGAAAACCATTCAAGTACCGCGATCTTGGAACCGCGGCCTACATTTCGCGACGCCACGCGTTGCTTCAGGCAGGGCCGGTCCAGTTGTCCGGGTTCATCGGGTGGGTGTCCTGGGGAATCATCCACATCGCATTCCTCGCCGGTTTCCGCAACCGCGCCAGCACGGTGCTCAACTGGGGCGCAACCTTGGCGTCGAAAACGCGTCGGGAACGGGCAATCACGTACGGCGACCCCGAAACCGCTCGGCAGCCGTACAACTGAGGGCTACTCGGTCTTGAACACAGGGTTGCCGGCGGCGTCGATCATCCACCACAGGCTGCCGACGCTCTGTCCGAGCATGTCGCCGGGAACCTTGTCGTCGAGGTACCGATAGACGGGCTTGCCGTTGACGGTGATCTGGAAAGATCCTTCAGGCCCGTCGACAGTGTCGATGACGGCGTCGATTCCTTCGACGATCGGCGAATCCGTGACCGAGGTGACCGCCGGCCAGTAACGCAGGCACGCTTCGTCGCACGACCCGGCTTGTGAGTTCTCCTCGTCCGGGTTGTAGACGTAGACGGTCATGCCTTCGCCGTCGACGGCGATCGTCCCGAGTGGGGAGTCGGCGGTCTTCAGCAGGGGTGCATCAGCGGCGGCGGGTGGCGACAGCGACGTCGCAATGGCAGTGACGTTGTCTGCGCTGTCCCCGGAATCGAGGGCGTCGGGCGAGCAACCGGTGAGGATCAGGGCGCTACTCGCAACTGTCGCGAACAACCACTGTCTGCGCATGACGTCTCCGTTCTGGGCGGGAGTGCTCGGGACAAGCAATCGGGGATACCCGTTGCGGACGAGCTGAAAACGCCGGGCGTCCGGATTCCTCGACAATAGCTCTGTTACAGAGCTATTGTGAGGTTGTGGATGGAAGCGGAGCAGATCTTGCGGATGACGTCCTGGAGACGCTCGGACAATTGCGCCGGGGCACGAGGAAGGCGTCGGGGCGGCCGTTTGCGGAACGACCGCTCGCCGGCGCCCAGATCGAACTCGTCAGGCTGCTACGACGCAACCCGGGTCTGTCGGTGGCCGAGGCTGCCGGGCGATTGGGTGTCGCGGCAAACACGGTGTCCACCTTGGTGCGGCAGCTCGTCGACGCGGGAGTGATCGAACGGGTTGCCGACGAGGCTGATCGACGCGTCGCGCGATTGGTGCTCGCGGACGAGGCGCGCGCCCGCGTCGAGGTGTGGCGTGATCGCCGGAGTGTGATTGTCGGTCAGGCATTGTCGACTCTGACCGCAGAGGACAGGGCAAGTATCGAGGCTGCTGTACCGGCCCTGTCTCGATTGGCGAGCGCTCTGGCAGCAGCCGGATCGGAAGGCGGGGGGCAGTGAGATGCTGACGCAGTGGTGGAGGAGCCGAGCAGTACACATGCCTGACCCTGACGCACCCGCGGTCGAGATCGACTCGGTCACATACAAGTTCGGCGGTCATCGGGCGGTGGACAACCTGAGTCTGGTCGTCAACGCGGGGGAATGCTTCGGCCTGCTCGGTCCCAACGGCGCAGGAAAGACGACGACGATCAGGTTGCTCAACACGTTACTTCCTCTGCAAGAGGGTGACATTCGAATTCTCGGTCGCTCCGTTCGCAGCGAAGCGATGACCATTCGGCGCTACCTCGGGTACGTGCCACAACAGCTCTCGATCGAAAGCGCATTGACCGCACGCGAGAACGTGACCTGGTTCGCGCGACTGTACGACGTTCCGCGGTCCGAACGACGCGAGCGCGTCGACCAGGCGCTCGAGATGGTGGATCTGCTCGATTCAGGTGAGCGTCTCGCGTCGGGTTTCTCCGGCGGTATGGTGCGACGGCTCGAACTTGCGCAGGCACTGGTGAACCGACCGTCGCTGCTGGTGCTCGACGAACCGACGGTGGGGTTGGATCCCATTGCCCGCGAATCCGTCTGGCAGCGAGTGGCGGAGATGCAGAAGCAGTACGGCATGACTGTGCTGCTCACGACGCACTACATGGAAGAAGCCGAGGAGTTGTGTGATCGTGTTGCGTTGATGCATCACGGTGCACTTCGTGCAGTGGGCGAGCCGAGCGCGTTGGCCGCCGAACTGGGGCCGGAGGCCACTCTCGAAGACGTGTTCCGTCACTACACCGGCGACGACCTCACCGGCGGCAAGTCAGGAGGTCTCCGCGATGTCCGCACTGCCCGTCGCACAGCGCGCCGCTTGGGCTGATCCCACTACCAACGGTTTTGCTCGATTGCTCTCGAGAATTCACACATTCTGCCTCGTGGAGGTTCAGAAGTTGCGGCACGACCGATCTGAATTGGTCACGCGCGCAATCCAGCCGATCCTCTGGTCGGTGATCTTCGGTCAGACGTTCAGTCATATCCGAGCGATCCCGACTGGCGACGTACCGTATCTCGACTTTCTCGCGCCGGGCATCATTGCGCAGTCCGCGCTTTTTGTTGCGATCTTCTACGGAATCCAGATCATCTGGGAGCGTGACGCGGGAGTCCTCACCAAACTCATGGTGACGCCGACGCCACGAGCCGCGCTGGTCACCGGAAAGGCATTTGCAGCCGGTATCCGTGCGGTCGCCCAGGCCGTGGTCGTAGTCGTTGTAGCGGCGCTGCTGGGCGTGAGCATGACGTGGAACCCGATCAAGCTGCTCGGCGTCGTGGCTGTCGTTGTCCTCGGCTCGGCGTTCTTCGCCTGTCTGTCGGTTGCGATCGCGGGGATCGTGCTCAAACGAGATCGATTGATGGGCATCGGCCAGGCGATCACCATGCCGTTGTTCTTCGCGTCCAACGCTCTGTACCCGGTCGAACTCATGCCGACGTGGGTTCAGTGGCTCAGTCGCATCAATCCGCTGAGCTACGAGGTGTCAGCGCTGCGCGGTCTGCTGATCGGAATGCCGACCGACTACCTCGTCGACTTCGGCGTGCTGATCGGGGCCGCGCTGCTCGGAATCATCACAGCTTCGGCACTATTGGGCCGCTTGACTAGCTGATCTGACTCGCTGATCTTCGCTCCGGACTAGTCGCGAGTGAACGGTGGGGTGTAGGTGCTGCAATCCGGAGGGACGGCCGGGAGTCCTTCGGACGAGCGAAGTTTCTCCGCAATCGATGAGAGCAAGTCCTGCGATTCAGGGGAGAGATCGACCGCTTTTATGGCCAGAGAACGTAATTCGCTGTCGTGGAACTCCTCGACAACCGAACGGTCTTCTTCCGGAATCAGTTCGGGATCTTGGCGAGGTGTCGGGCCGAAGAAGTACTCTGCTGCCACGCCGAAGTAATCGGCCAATGCCAAAACGACTTGCTCCGATGGATTCGTGCGCACACCGCTCCGGAGTTGCGAGAGGTACGGTGTCGAAATCTTGCATCCACGTTGCGAAAGGGCTTCCACAACTTGTGCGTTGGTGAGTCTCGGTGCTGTGGCCGGGTACAAGGCGTTCAAACGGTCCTTGAATGAATCGGTCACAATTCCTCCCTCGAGCGTGACCCAGCGTCACAGCTACTTCGCAGTTTTCACATAGTAGACGACACGGTTATTCTGGACTCTGGTCGAAAGTCCTTTCACCTGCGGATATTTGGCGCAGAGAAATTCCAAAGACTTTGTAAAGTATGTGATTTTCGCCGCGTACTGACCGTTCGTTTTGCCAAGGTGTACGGCGGTAGCGTATAAGCCGAACGGTGGTGGTTACGCCATTGTGCTGCAGGTTCTTTCAGCCGGTCCTATCCATTTTGTGTCGATGCATTCCTGCTCGGTCTGTAACGTGCGAAGCGCTGCCGCCGGGCACCGGGCGTCGTCGTGCCGGCGGTTGGCGCGCCGCGTGTTCGGGACTTCTTCTCGGTGCTCTGCTCGACGCTCGCGCGCAGTGGTGGGCCCGTATTTTGCTGCACTCGAGAGTGAGCGCTCAGGTGTGTCCACCTGCGAAAGTGACGCGCATTGAAAGCGGCCGATTGGTATGTCATCGACGTTGGAACACAGTGCTTCTCGTCGGTCCCCATTTTTCATGCGGTGACATAAGGTTCATGCGGTGACATCAGCGCCGCCCGGGCTTGTTGCTGCGGCGGACCGGGCTCGAAGCGCAGCCGGTCGGCCGGACATGTCGAGCGTCGACTCTGCGTCTTTCGGATCGGAATTGCCCGCTGCGCCAGTAGTAGTCGACGTCGTCGCAGTCAGGTGCATGTCAGAACCATGTGGAGGATTACACGTCTTGCACACGGAGGGCGACAGTCCAGGCGGCAATTCTGTCGCACAGATCTACCATCCAGTCCCCGCCGTGCGCTGCTCAACCTGCGGCATGTGTGCCTCGGCCTCGGAAGCGCTTTATGGCACGGGGGTTGCTGACCGGCGCATACTGGTTACAACACAGTGTGTTCGAAGGGCAGGACTGACATGGTCAGTGTCGAGAAGTGGGCGATGTGGGATTCCGCCGTGGAGGTGGACGTCACCGAGGGCGCTGCGCTGCCTACTGCGCACGCGTTGATCGCAGCTGCCATCGACGAAACCGAAGCGGTCTGCGACCTTCGCCGGGGAGACGCCGAGATTCACGCCGTCAACCTCGCTCAGGGAACTCCGGTCAAAGTGACACGACGTATGTCGGCTCTGCTGCGGTCGGCGCTGTGGGCTGCCCGTATGACCGGCGGTGCAGTCAATCCGCTTGCCGACAACTACTCCGAGGACGAATCCATCCCTCCGGTGCACCCGACCCCGACGTTCGAGGACGTACAGCTCGACGGAGACGTGGTGTACGCGCCCTGGGGTGCGTCGTTCGACATCACCGGAGTTGCCAAGGCCGACACCGTCGATCGCGCCGCGCAGATCGTCGCCGCCGAATTACAATGCGGCGTTGCTGTGCGGATCGGCGACGTGATCGCCACGGCCGGCCATGCACCGGCTGGTGGCTGGCAGATTCCGGTGCCGGACAGCGAAGAAGTCGAACTGATCAACGGAACCGCGATGGCGACGGCGCGGGCGCTGGAGCTGCCCTCCTGGGAGCCGAACCAGGAGCGGCCCTCCACGGAATGGGCACAGGTCTCGGTGATTGCTGACGACGCGGTGTGGGCGTACGCCGCGAGCGAAGCTGCGTTGATCCGGGGGATAAGCGCCATCAAATGGGTTGAACAGCAAGAGCTTCGGGCTCGGCTCGTCGACCGATCCGGACGCGTGTACACAACGGAAAGTTGGTTCGGCCCGGCGGCCGCGTGAGTCAGGCCCGTCCGCGCTCTCTGCGGTACCACTGCACCAGAGCATCTGTGGATGTGTCGCCGAGGTCGCCGGGTGCTGCTTCGGAAGAGAGCGCAGGCCCCAGTTCCATGGCTTGTGTCTTGCCGAGTTCGACGCCCCACTGATCGAACGGATTGACACCCCAGACAGCACCTTCGACAAATACCTGGTGCTCGTAAAGTGCGATCAGCTGACCGACGACCGAGGGGGTCAGCTCCTTCGCCAAGATAGTGCTCGACGGTCGGTTGCCTGGCATCACCTTGTGTGGCACCAGCTCCGGAGCAGTGCCCTCTGACGCGATTTCTTCGGCAGTCTTCCCGAACGCGAGAACCTTTGTCTGAGCGAAGAAGTTACTCATGAGCAGATCGTGCATTGATCCCGTGCCGTCCGCAGTAGGCAGATCGTCGGTGGATTCCGCGAACCCGATGAAATCGGCAGGCACCAGCCAGGTGCCCTGATGCAGGAGTTGGTAGAAGGCGTGTTGGCCGTTGGTTCCGGGCTCGCCCCAGAAGATCTCACCGGTGGACGTGGTCACCGGTGAGCCGTCGGCGCGAACCGATTTGCCGTTGGACTCCATGGTCAGCTGCTGCAGGTAGGCGGGAAAGCGCAGCAAGTCGTTGGAGTAGGGCAGAACTGCGCGGGACTGTGCGCCGAAGAAGTTGGAGTACCAGAGCCCGATGAGGCCGAGGAGGACCGGCGCGTTCTGCTCGAGCGGTTGGTTTCGGAAGTGCGTGTCGATCTGGTGGAAACCGTCGAGGAACTCCGCAAAGCGAACGGGTCCGACGGCACACATGACCGACAAGCCGATCGCCGAGTCGACGGAGTAGCGCCCGCCGACCCAATCCCAGAACCCGAACATGTTCGCGGTGTCGATGCCGAACTCCGCCACGCGGTCACCGTGGGTGGAGACTGCGACGAAATGCTTGGCTACGGCCGAGACGTCTTCGCTGCCCAGACCGGCGAACAGCCAACGCTTTGCCGCTGTCGCGTTGGTGAGGGTCTCGAGGGTGGAGAACGTCTTGGATGCGACGATGAAGAGCGTCGTCTCCGGATCGAGGTCGTCGAGCTGTCCGACCAGATCGACAGGGTCGATGTTGGAGACGAACCGGACGCTGATTCCGGCGTCGGCGTAATGCCGTAATGCGCGGTAGACCATCACCGGCCCGAGGTCGGAACCGCCGATGCCGATGTTGACGATGGTGCGGATGCGCTTGCCGGTAGCTCCGGTCCACTCGCCGCTGCGCACACGATCGGCAAAAGCGCCCATCGCGTCCAGAACTTCGTGAACGTCGGCGACGACGTCTTGACCGTCGACGGTCAGCGCAGAATCCTTGGGCAGACGCAGCGCTGTGTGTAGTACGGCGCGGTCTTCGGAAGTGTTGATGTGATCGCCCGCGAACATCGCGTCGCGTCGTGCCTCGACGCCGGCCTCGCGGGCCAGGTCGACGAGCAGCGCGAGAGTCTCGCGGCTGACGCGATGCTTGCTGTAGTCGATGTGAAGATCACCGGCGTCGATCGTCAGCTCTCGCCCGCGGGCTGGATCGTCCTGGAAGAGTTCTCGCAGGTGAACGCCTTCGATGTCGGCGTAATGAGCGCGCAGTTTCTGCCAGGCTGAGGTTCCGGTGATGTCAGTGCTCACGATCATCGACTTTAGTGGCACAAGCTGGAAACTTCCGCGTGAGTCTCGCTCGCGGGCAGACGGACGCGGCTCCGACGAGCATCATGGAACCCATGGACACATTCGAATTCATTCGATCAGTTCCCACCCAGTTGTTCGTCGGCGGTCGGTTCGTGCCCGCGGAGAACAACGCGACCTTCCCGGTGGCGGATCCGGCGACCGGGAAATCGTTGACCGATGTCGCCGATGCGAGCCCCGCGGACGCGCTGCGCGCTCTCGACGAAGCCGTCGCCGTCTCGTCGAAGTGGGCGAGCACACCTGCGCGCGAGCGTGGTGAAATCCTGCGAGCCGTTTTCGAGAAGATCACCGAGCGAGCCGAGGACGTGGCGCTGCTGATGACCCTCGAAATGGGCAAGGCACTCGCCGAAAGTCGCGCCGAGGTGAAGTACGGGGCGGAGTTCTTCCGGTGGTTCAGCGAGGAGGCCGTTCGCATCGGCGGGCGCTACACGCCGGCGCCGGCGGGCAACGGCCGGATCCTTGTCACCAAGGCGCCGGTCGGACCGTGTCTGGCCATCACTCCCTGGAATTTCCCGTTGGCGATGGGTACCCGCAAGATCGGCCCGGCGTTGGCCGCCGGCTGCACGATCATCGTCAAGCCCGCCTCGGAGACCCCGTTGACGATGTTGTTGCTTGCTCAGCTCATGGCCGAAGCCGGGTTGCCCGACGGAGTCCTCTCGGTGTTGCCGACATCGAAATCCGGTGAAGTGACCGGCCCTCTCATCGACGACCCTCGACTGCGCAAGCTCACCTTCACCGGGTCCACCGGCGTCGGCAAGATGCTGGTGGAGAAGTCCGCGAAGCGATTGCTCCGCACGTCGATGGAATTGGGTGGCAACGCACCCTTCGTGGTGTTCGACGACGCGGACGTCGACAAGGCAGTCGAGGGCGCGGTACTGGCGAAGCTTCGCAACGGAGGCGAAGCATGCACCGCCGCCAACCGGTTCCACGTCGCCAACGCCGTGCGTGAAGAGTTCACGACCAAGCTGACCGAGAAGATGGCGACTTTCACGATGGGACCCGGTACCGACCCGGAGACGAAGCTCGGCCCGCTGATCAACCAGAACCAACTCGACACGGTCGCGGAGTTGGTTGCAGATGCGGTGGATGCCGGGGCGAAGGTGCGACTGGGCGGCGAAGCGCCGGGTGGTGAAGGGTACTTCTATCCAGCCACGGTGTTGGCAGACGTTCCGGCCAGCGCGCGGATTCTGAAAGAAGAGGTGTTCGGACCCGTCGCCGCGATCACCGGCTTCGACACCGAAGCCGAGGGAATCGCAGCCGCCAACGACACCGAGTTCGGACTGGCCGCGTACATCTTCACAAGGGATCTCGACCGTGCGCTTCGGGTTTCCGATGCACTGGAATCAGGAATGATCGGCGTCAACCGCGGAGTGATCTCGGACGCGGCAGCGCCGTTCGGTGGCGTGAAGGAATCCGGATTCGGCCGCGAGGGCGGGACCGAGGGGATCGAGGAATACCTGAACACGAAGTACATCGCGCTCGAGAGCTGATACACACGCGAACGGCCACATCGGGACTGCCAGAGGCATCCGATGTGGCCGTTCGCAAGTGAACAGGTCGTGCGCTAGTGGCCCAGGCGTCCGCGGCCCAGGCGCAGGAGCAGCATCGCGAGGGTGTGGCCTTCCTGGCCCAGCTCGTTGAATCGTTCGAGGACCTTCATCTCGCGGCTGTGCACCAGACGCGGACCACCCGATGCCATCCGGGTACGGCCGATGATCTGGGAGACCTCGGAGCGACGTTTGATGGCCGCGAGGATCTCGGCGTCGAGACGGTCGATTTCTTTCCGTAGTTCGTCGATCTCCGCCTCACTCTGGGGGATCTCGACGTCTGTCGGAGCAGTATTTACAGTATTTCCATGGGGGGCTGCAGCCTGGGTGCTCATTGCTATTCGTCTCCTCTTCCTACTGCGTGGATCGTGGTCTCGGCTCGGGTCGTTACCGATCCAGGCACACTGACGAAAATGCCCCGGATCCGATTCGGACCAGGGGCGGGTGAGCTGTTCAGATCACGTGCACCGAGGTCCGGGGCACGTAAAGTAACGCCACAGCGGGCCGACGGGGTCGGCCGTGTTGTCGCGAACGGAAATGCTGAACATAGCGTCCAGTTTGCCATGCTCGACACAGGTAATCCAAGTGCCTCTACCAGCAGGTGGACGCACTGACGACCGTGTCGGTGGACGCCGGTAGCGTGGACAGGCGATGAACACGTACCCAGCACTCGGTGAGCACGACGGACATTCCCAGCACGACGGGGGCGGCGCGCGGGGACACGACGCGGGTTCGGACGCCCTCCTCGAGGGTCTCAACCCGCAACAGCGCGAGGCCGTGGTCCATGCCGGTTCGCCGTTGCTGATAGTCGCGGGCGCCGGCTCGGGCAAGACTGCAGTGCTGACGCGTCGCATCGCCTATCTGTTGGCCGAACGGGGTGTCACCCCCGGTCAGATCCTGGCCATCACGTTCACCAACAAGGCTGCGGCCGAGATGCGCGAGCGTGTGGCAGCTCTTGTCGGACCGCGTGCCAACGCCATGTGGGTATCGACGTTCCACTCCAGTTGCGTGCGGATCCTGCGAGCACAGGCGGCGCTCCTGCCCGGTTTGAACTCGAATTTCTCGATCTACGATTCCGACGATTCGCGTCGACTGCTGACGATGATCTCGAAGGACCTCGAGCTCGACACCAAACGATTCTCCGCGCGCCTTCTCGCCACTCACATCTCCAACCTGAAGAACGAACTCGTCGGACCGGAAGAGGCGGTTGTCGCAGCCGATCAGGATCCGGCCGAACTTCCGCGACTGATCGCCAAGGTCTACGGCCACTACCAAGAGCGGCTGCGTGCGGCGAACGCACTCGACTTCGACGATCTCATCGGTGAGACCGTCGCGCTTCTTCAGGCGTTTCCACAGATCGCCGAGTACTACCGCCGCCGCTTCCGTCACGTGCTCGTCGACGAGTACCAGGACACCAACCACGCGCAATACATGCTTGTGCGTGAACTGGTCGGTGGAGCCGGCGAGTCCGACCACGCCGTTGCCCCGGCCGAACTGTGCGTCGTCGGTGACGCCGATCAGTCGATCTACGCGTTCCGCGGAGCCACTATCCGCAACATCGAAGAGTTCGAACGCGACTACCCGGATGCTCGGACCATCCTTCTCGAACAGAACTACCGTTCGACGCAGAACATTCTGTCTGCGGCCAACTCCGTGATTTCCAAGAACACCGGCCGACGAGAAAAGCGTCTGTGGACCGATTCGGGTGAAGGCGAACTGATCGTCGGCTACGTTGCAGACAACGAGCACGACGAAGCATCGTTTGTCGCCTCGGAGATCGATCGGCTGGTGGACCAGGGCGAGACCAAGTTCGCCGACATCGCGGTGTTCTACCGGACCAACAACTCCTCGCGCGCGCTCGAGGAGATCTTCATTCGACTCGGAGTGCCGTACAAGGTGGTCGGCGGCGTTCGCTTCTACGAGCGCAAGGAAGTTCGGGACATCGTCGCGTATCTGCGCGTCCTCGCCAACGAGGACGACACCGTGAGCCTGCGACGCATTCTCAACACGCCCCGACGCGGTATCGGTGATCGAGCCGAAGCCTGCGTCGCCGTGCACTCCGAGCATCGCAACATCAGCTTCGCCGCCGCTCTCCGTGACGGCGCGGAAGGCAAAGTGGCGCTGCTCAATACGCGGTCACAGAAGGCCATCGCGTCGTTCCTCGAGATGATGGACGGGCTGCGGGCCCTGCTACCGACAGCGGCCGCCGACGAGGACGAACCGTTCGAGCTCGGTGACATCGGTGAGGTTGCCGAGGCGGTGCTCGAGCGCACCGGCTACCGCGCCGAGCTTGCGGCGAGCAGCGATCCGCAGGATGGCGCGCGACTCGACAACTTGAACGAACTCGTCAGCGTGGCAAGGGAATTCAGTTCCGACGCGCGAAACGCGGCCGGGCTGATCGATCCGGACGACGAGGAAACCGCAGCAATGCGTGAAGGTGAACCCGATCCGGGTTCGCTTGCCGCCTTCCTCGAACGGGTATCGCTTGTCGCCGACGCCGATCAACTGCCGGACTCCGACGACGGCGTCGTGACCATGATGACGCTTCACACCGCCAAGGGCCTCGAGTTCCCGGTCGTCTTCGTCACCGGTTGGGAGGACGGGCAGTTCCCGCACATGCGCGCCCTCGGCGATCCGGCGGAGCTGTCCGAAGAGCGTCGACTTGCTTACGTCGGCATCACCCGTGCCAGGCAGCGCCTGTACCTGACGCGCGCGATCATGCGTTCGGCGTGGGGGCAACCGATCCAGAACCCGGCGTCGCGGTTCATCCAGGAGATCCCGGAGGACCTGATCAACTGGCGCCGTGAGGATCCGGGCACCGGTGGCGGATTCGGAAGCGGCAGGCCGGGTTACGGCAGCGGAAGCCGCTACGGCAGCCAGGGCGGCCAGGGATACGGCGGCGGGCAGAACTACGGGGGAGGGTCCGGCAAGGCCGCGTCGACTCCCAGTTTCGGGGCCGCGCGTGGCCGCAACAACGTTCTGGTCCTCGCCACGGGTGACCGCGTCAGTCACGACAAGTACGGTCTGGGCACCGTGTTGGAAACCAAGGGCACTGGCCCCACCGCGACGGTGACCATCGACTTCGGTAGCGCGGGCAAGGTGCGGTTGATGCTCATCGGCGGTGTGCCGATGGTCAAGCTGTAGAAGACAGGCAAAAACTTCCGGCCCGTACCTGGAAAGGTGCGGGCCGGAAGTTTTTCATCAGAAGCGTTGGGCTTGCGATCAGTCCTGCTCGACGCCGAGGCTGATGCCGCGTGAGGCGAGCCAGGGGAGGGGATCGATCTTGTTCTCGCCGGCGAGATGAACCTCGAAGTGAAGGTGCGGGCCGGTGGAGAAGCCGCGGTTGCCGACAGTGGCGATCTGGTCGCCGGCCATGACCTGCTGACCAACCGTGACGGTGGACGTGTCGATGTGGCCGTAGACGGTGATCGTTCCGTCTGCGTGCTGTAGGCGTACCCACATGCCGAACCCGGAAGCCGGACCTGAATCGATGACCTTGCCGTCGGCGACGGCGACGATGGGCGTCCCGATCGGGGCGGCGATGTCGACGCCGGCGTGCAGGGTGCCCCAGCGGGTGCCGAAGTTGGACGTGAACGTGCCCACTGCCGGCAGGGCGAACAGCGGGCGACGGGCAGCGGCTTCGCGTGCTGCGCGCTCGTCACTGAAACGCTGGCCCTTGGCAAGCAGGTTGCTGAACTGGGAGAGGTCGGTCGGCGCTGCGACGTTGAGGACCTGCGGAGCGTCGGCCTCGGTGGTGGCTGCCGTGGAGGTGGCCGGAGCGAACTGAGCGGCCTGCGGTTCTGCGGTGGTACCGATCGCGGAGGACTCGTTGGCGAGTGCAACTTCCGAGTGGTCGGCGGCAGAAGAGGAACCGTCGTTGACAACTGCCTGGCCCGCGGCGACAACCGCGCCGGCTGCAACTGCCAGAACGGCGGCGCGGCCCTTGAGAGCGGAGGGAGGGGTGGGGAGTCGGTGAGCACCGCTGCGGCGAACCGGAGATTCGACATCGACTGTCGGTGCGGAGGAGGCGTAAGTGGGGGTGCTGATCACGTCGGACTCGACGAACTCGTGAGAGTCGGAATCTGACGACGTGGAGGATGAATTTCGAGTGAACATATCGGTAGAGATCTCAGAACTTTTGGTCTCGGTGTAACGCCTGGCCGAGTGCGTTGGATAAGTGGTCGTGACCTCGTCTGGAGCTGAGTTCGAGAACCTACTAGCGGTGAACTGGCTGCGGTGATGCATATGCCGGTTCTCTCCTCGAGTTCGTGATCAGCCCGTGACTTAGACCGACTGACGGTAACGAAATGATTGCGATGGGCGCAAGCCGTAGCGGAAACCTGTCCGATTATGTGACGTGCCTCACAGCTTGACCTGGGAATATGTCGATCCGGGCAAAACGGACGAATCATCTCGTTTCGTGATCACGCGTGTCACAACCGGATCACCGGTCCATTCAGGCACTACCGTCGATCGAGTGTCCACAACACCTGGAACTACGTCGCAGGCGCGTTTCGACGACCCCGGAGTGAAGTCCGGGGCGCCACTCGCGGCGGTAATCGGACTGCTCGGTGCCGTCGGAGTGGCAGCCAGTCCCGTCGTCGGAGTCGGGAGTGGCCGCGGGGTCGACACGACGGGGGCTCTTGCTTCCGCCGCTCTCTTCGCTGCCGTCTGCACGATCGTCGTGCCGCTGGTTGCGGTGCTCACCTCGGGGCGCAGGCCCGCCTTCGCAGGTGGACTCCTGGCAGGTATCGGCGCGGTGTCCCTCGGCGCGGCGATCCTCGACGTTCAGTTGTTCGTAGACGCAATCGATGCAAACCGCTTGGACCTTTTCCGTCCGATTTCGGCGGGTTCGATCGATGCGGGTCCGGGCGCTTATCTCGCGCTCGCGGGCCACGGACTTCTTGTGGTGTCCGGTGTCCTCGGCTTCATGGTCGTCCATCGTGAATCGGAGCGGGACGGATACGGCAGCGCTCGCGCCGCGGAATTCGACGGGCGATCGGTTGGCGGGCGGATCGGTGGGTGGCCGACAGCGCTGCTGATTCTGGCCGCGGTGGTGTTCGTGCTCTCCCTGTTCGGTCCTTCCTTCAGTTCGCAGGATCCGATCTTTCTGGTCAAACCGCTCGTCGACTCGGCGGCGGCTACCGCCGTCGGTACGGGATTGGTCGGCGTCGCGGTACTCGTTGCGGTCGCGGCGGCATTGACGTCCATCTCGCGACCGGTGGGCTGCGGCGCCCTGATCGGTGTCGGTCTCGGCGCACTCGCAGTCAGTGGAACCAGGGTGATGGCTGGGTTCGCGGCCGGCGATCGGATCGGCGTCGGTTCGGGATCGGTGGTCGGGGCACTGGCCGCCGTGGTCATCGCCGTGATCGGAGTTTCAGCTCCCTACCTCGCTTCCAGGCGTGAAACAGATGCGATTCCCGCTGAAAGTGTGGTTCGCGCACCCGCGAAGACGACAAAGGGTGCGCTGAAAGCGGCGATGGTGGCTCAGTCCCGGGCGGCGCAAGCGCGGGTGAACAGACTTCACCGCGTTGCCGGTATCGGCGCAGTTGTCACCGCAGCAGTGGCAGCCCTGGGGGTGGCACTTCCGGTCCTGTCGTTGCCGGAGAACATCCCCGAACCGTCCATGCTTTCGTCTCGAGTTGTCTTGCTCGCGGCTGCTGTACTGCTGGTCGCCGGTCTGGGCTTGTTCGCCCCGGGCCGCGCCGCGGTGGTGCGGCCGGCCGTCGGGGTGTTGTGGACCACGGTCGTGATGGGAGTCGCCGCTGTCATGCAGTCGGCTGTCATCGCCACGGACGTACCGGGCGTCGGGTTGGGGGCCGGTGCCTTCGTGCTCTGCGGCGCGGCTTTCCTCGCTGCGGCGACGGGACTGCTCGTCTGGCTGGCGGGAAGCGCCGAGCGTGAGGATGTCGACACGTCGGTAGGTGGCGGTTCGCGAGGGCTGGTGCTTCTCGTCGGTGGGATCGGCGCCGTCGCTGTCCTGATCGGAACCGCGCTTCCCCTCTATCAGGGCGACGCCTATACGGCGGCCTCAGTTCTGGAGTGGCCGTGGGGAATTGACGTCTGGGGTCAACTGCTCGTCGGCGTCACCGTCGTGATCGCCGCTGTGATCGCAGCGTCCGCGCGGCCGTCGCGGGGCGCGGCATTGCTGATCGGATCTGCCGTGGCAGCTCTGGTGTATGTGGGTGAGTGGCCACTCACGTCATCGCGCATATCGGACGCAACCGTGGGGGTGGGTGCGATCACAGCGGCCACGGGCATAGTGTTGCTTCTCGTTGCAGCGTTCTCGAGCGCAAGAATCAGTGAGACTGATGCTTGACAAATTCGGTGTGGCCACCTTGCCGAATCGGTGAGGCGTGCCTCATCGGGCAATTGCGCGTGACTTGGGCCACATAGCATCAATGCGGGCGCAAACCGAACGCGGCAACTGGTTAAAGTCCAGAACAGACCCGCTCCTACCCCTCGAGCGGGTGACAACGCAGACGAGACGGTGAGCAGATGGATCTCTTCGAATACCAGGCGAAGGAACTCTTCGCCAAGCACGGAGTGCCGACTTCGGCTGGACGTGTTACAGACACAGTCGCCGGCGCACGCGAGATTGCCGAAGAAATCGGTAAGCCCGTGATGGTGAAGGCACAGGTCAAGGTAGGCGGCCGCGGCAAGGCCGGTGGCGTCAAGTACTCGCCCGACGTGGATGCCGCAGTGGCAAACGCCGAGGCAATCCTGGGCCTGGACATCAAGGGCCATGTCGTCAAGAAGCTGCTGGTCGCAGAGGCAAGTGACATTGCCGAGGAGTACTACATCTCCTTCCTGCTCGACCGCACCAACCGCACCTACCTGGCCATGTGCTCGGTAGAGGGTGGCGTCGAGATCGAGGTCACCGCCGAGGAGAACCCCGACGCTCTCGCCAAGATCCCCGTCGACGCAGTCAAGGGCGTCGACCTCGCGTTCGCGCGCAGCATCGCCGAGGCAGGAAAGCTGCCCGCAGAGGTGCTCGACGCAGCGGCCGTGACGATCCAGAAGCTGTGGGAGGTCTTCATCGGCGAAGACGCACTCCTCGTCGAGGTCAACCCCCTCGTTCGTACGCCTGACGATCAGATCCTCGCCCTCGACGGCAAGGTCACCCTCGACGAGAACGCAGCGTTCCGTCAGCCCGGCCACGAGGCATTCGAGGATCGCGACGCTACCGATCCCCTCGAGCTCAAGGCCAAGGAAAACGACCTCAACTACGTCAAGCTCGACGGTGAGGTCGGAATCATCGGCAACGGCGCAGGCCTGGTCATGTCCACGCTGGACGTCGTCGCATACGCCGGCGAGAACCACGGTGGCGTCAAGCCCGCCAACTTCCTCGACATCGGCGGCGGAGCTTCCGCTGCAGTCATGGCTGCCGGCCTGGATGTCATCCTCAACGATGCACAGGTCAAGAGCGTGTTCGTCAACGTCTTCGGCGGCATCACCGCGTGTGACGCAGTTGCCAACGGCATCGTCGGCGCACTGAAGACCCTGGGTGACGAGGCCAACAAGCCGCTCGTCGTTCGCCTGGACGGAAACAACGTCGAAGAGGGTCGTCGCATCCTCGCCGAGGCCAACCACCCGCTGGTCACGGTCGTCGCAACCATGGACGAGGCCGCCGACAAGGCCGCCGAACTCGCTCACGCAGCGAAGTAAGGGACTCACAGAACAATGGCAATCTTCCTCACCAAGGATTCAAAGGTCATCGTCCAGGGCATCACCGGCGGCGAGGGCACCAAGCACACCGCTCTGATGCTCAAGGCCGGCACCCAGGTCGTCGGCGGCGTCAACGCTCGCAAGGCCGGCACCGCGGTCTCGCACGTTGCAGCTGACGGTTCCCCTGTCGAGCTCCCCGTCTTCGCGACGGTCGAAGAGGCAATCAAGGAGACCGGCGCAGACGTCTCCATCGCATTCGTTCCCCCGGCCTTCTCGAAGGACGCCATCGTAGAGGCCATCGACGCGGAGATCCCGCTCCTCGTGGTCATCACCGAGGGCATCCCGGTTCAGGACTCCGCTTACGCTTGGGCGTACAACGAGTCCAAGGGCAAGAAGACCCGCATCATCGGACCGAACTGCCCCGGCATCATCACCCCGGGTGAGGCCCTCGTCGGCATCACGCCCGCCAACATTGCAGGCACCGGCCCCATCGGCCTGGTCTCCAAGTCGGGCACCCTGACCTACCAGATGATGTACGAACTCCGTGACTTCGGCTTCTCCACCGCCATCGGCATCGGCGGCGACCCGGTCATCGGAACCACCCACATCGACGCCATCGAGGCGTTCGAGAAGGATCCCGAGACCAAGGTCATCGTGATGATCGGTGAAATCGGTGGCGACGCGGAAGAGCGTGCAGCCGATTACATCAAGGCCAACGTCACCAAGCCGGTCGTCGGCTACGTGGCAGGCTTCACCGCTCCCGAAGGCAAGACCATGGGCCACGCCGGTGCCATCGTCTCCGGTTCCTCGGGAACTGCTCAGGCAAAGCAGGAAGCTCTCGAAGCTGCAGGCGTGAAGGTCGGCAAGACGCCGTCCGCTACCGCTGCTCTCGCTCGCGAGATTCTTCAGTCCCTGTAAGGGGCTTCGCCCCCGTGCGTGGTTAGGGAGTCTCCGGACTCCTTAACCACGCACAGTGGTATCGACCCACATCGACCCGGCAGGTTCCAACTGCCCGGCACCGGATGTGATGGATGCGACGATCGAGTCGAGATCGTCGGCGTCACCGGCGGCGAGCGTCATCACCGCCTTCGATCCATACGTAGTTCCAAGCACCGAGACGCCCCGCGCTCTCAGCTCCGCTTCCACCCGACCGGCCTCTGAGTGCCGGATCGCCAAAGTGCGCAGGACCTTTCTCTCCCTGGCCACAAGCTCGGCCGAATCGAGAGCCACCGAGACCGCTCCCGAATACGCGCGGACCAATCCACCGGCGCCGAGCTTGATTCCGCCGAAATAGCGCGTGACGACAACAATCACATCGACCAGATCTCGAGACTTGAGAACCTGAAGCATCGGCACCCCGGCAGTGCCGCCCGGTTCACCGTCGTCGTGTGCACGTTCGACGCGTGAGTTCGCCTCGTATCCGATCACGAAAGCCGAACAATGATGGCGCGCATCGGGATACAGCGATTTCTGCTCCGCGACGAACTCCGTGGCGGCTTCGGCGTCGTCTACCCGGTGAAGCGCGGCGATGAATCGTGAGTGCTTCACCTCGGTTTCGACGACGTGGTCGGCGCCGGGCGCGAGGGTGAAGGGCATCTGCCCATTGTCTCCTGTCGGTGTTAGCGTGCGAAGTCGAGACACATACGCTGGTAACCATCGAAGACCGTCTACGAGGAGAAGTCATGACGTTCACGCCGCAAGGGCCCAGCTTCGGGCCACCGAATCAGCCGGCAGCGGGCGGTGGAACCAAGAATCTCGGATTCATCCTGCTCATCGCCGTCGCGGCACTCGGCCTGATCAATTTCCTGTTCGGTTTTGCGCCCTTCACGTCGATCAGTGGAAGCAGCAGCGGCATCGGTAGCGGCCTGGATACCAGTTCGAGTTTCTTCGAATCGAGCATCTACGGCCTCGGATTCGTTTTCGCCGGCGGTGTGGTCGCAGGCGTCTCGCTGCTCCCGAAGCAGTCGTATGCAGGCATTGCCGCAGCGCTCACCCTCACGGGTTTCTTCGCTTTGGTGTTCGCCGCGTTCTCCGTCGGTACCAGCGACTACGTCGACATCAGCCTCGGTTGGGGCCTGATCATCGTGCTGATCCTCTCGTTCGTGCAGACCGTCGTCGCAGTCGCCGCGTTGTTGTTCGAGATCGGAATCCTGAAGGCGCCCGCGCCCCGACCGGTAGCTCAGCAGTACGGTCAGCAGCAGCCTTACGGCCAGGCGCCGGGGCAGGCGCCCGGTCAGCCACAGGGATACGGACAGGCTCAGTACGGCCAGCCTCAGCAGGCTCAGCAGCCGGGCCAGTACCAGCAGAATCCGCAGTACGGGCAGGCGCAGCAGCAGGGATACGGGGGAGCGCACGCCGCCCCCACAGACCCGACCGCTTCGCAGCCTTACGGCCAGACTGCGCCTCCCTACGGTCAGAACCCTGTGCAGAATCCCGGACAGACCGACTCGTCGGCCGCGACGACGTCGTCTTACTATCCGCTGACCTCTCAGCCCGCGAGTCAGCCGAACCCGAGTTACTCGTCGGATCAGTTCACCGCTCCACGCGGTTACGGCCAGCCGTACAACCAGCAGCAGACTGGCTCGACCGAGCAGCCGACGGGCTTCGAGCCGCCTACTTTCGAAGCGCCGACGCCGTCTGCGGAACCTGACCAGGGCAGCAGCGATTCCGCGGCCGAGACCAAGGTCTTCGGCTCGCAGAACCCCGACGAGCGTCAGCAGTAGTACTTCTTCGTTTCACGAACATGAATGTGGCCTCCGACCCGCTGCGGGTGGAGGCCACATTCCGTGAGCCCGACGGCGCGCCTGAGTGCGCGGCGCACTGTCGAGTGAAACCCTCGAGGGGATGAGTTCTTTGATTGATGGCACCCGGTCCCGTCCCACGTCCTCACGACCCGGACGTGGTCGTACTGGCAGCGGCCGCGTCGGCGGCGGTCGCCCGGGACCGAACCCGGACCTGGCACGCAAGTTGCTGACTGTCGCCTTCCGACCGTCGGGCCTGACGATGCTGCTGATCGCGGCTGTCGTCGTGGTCACTTTGGTATCGGCGAGCAGCGACCTGACCGGAACCTTCGGCGCCATTGCCACCACCTGGTTGGTCATCCACCAGGTGCCGGCGACTATCAGCGGCGTCCAACTCGGTGTACTGCCATTGCTTCCGACGGCCGTCATGATGTGGGTGGTTGCACGCCGATGCGCGTCGACTGCGGTGCACACCGACTCCCGTGACGACACCCTCCGCCTGGTGGGGGCGGCAGTAGCCGGGCCGTTGACTATCACGGCAATCGCTCTCGCCGTTGTCGCCGACGCCTCCGCGGCAATTCCGCTGTCGAGCCCCAACACGTTGGCCGCTTTCGGCTGGGTCGCCGGGATTCACCTGATCGCCGCGTCCGTCGGTGTTGCTGCTGCGCACTGGGATCGCGTCGTCGCCGAGATTCCGCCGTGGGCATCTGCCGCTGTTCGTCCGGCCGCGGCCGCGTCGGCAGCGCTGCTGGCTGCGGGCGCCGTGGCCGTTGTGGTGTCACTACTCGTGTCGTGGTCGACGGTCGGTGACCTACTCGCACGCGGCAACGGGTTTGTCGGAGTACTGGGATTGACGGTGTTGTCGCTGCTCTACCTGCCGAACCTCGTGGTCGGTGCAGCCGCGGTGATGACGGGATCGACGGCCGATTTCGGAAACGTCTCCATCAGCGTGTTCGGCAACATCGGTGGAGATCTGCCACCCTTGCCCCTTCTCGGAGCGGTTCCGGAAGGCGTCGCCGGCGGAATCTGGCCGGTGCTGTTGGTCGTTCCGGCTGCGGTGGGTGTGATGCTCGGCCGTGATTGCGCTCGACGCATCGCCGGGCAGGACAGTGTGCTCGCAGTGCTGACGGCAGCTGCCGGTGCCGGCGTCGTCATGGCTCTGCTTGCCCTTGCTGCGGGGGGAGACCTCGGGCAGTTCGGCACCGTCGAGGTCCTGTGGTGGGGCTTCGGTCTTCTGACTTTTGCGTGGCTGGGATTGTTCGGAACCGTCTCGGCGCTGTTCGCGATGTGGTTCTCACACCGCGGACACATGAAGGACGAGGTTGCGCCGCCGACGGCTGAACCGGCTCGAGAATCCGAGCCCGAACTTGCGATCACGGCCGCGGCCACAACGGATGGCGAGGACGACGAAAACGCCGACGAAGTGCTCGCCCAGGAATCTGCGGTGGTAGTGACCAAGGTCGTCGAAGCCGAAATTGTCGAAGAATCAGGCGAACCCGTGCAGGTAGTGACAGAGGAAACCGTCGAGATCGAAGTAGTCGACGCGGAGGTTGTCGCGGCACCCGAGGCGGACCCCACAGCCGGGGCCGAGCCGGAGACCGACCTGCCCTCGAAGCCGCAGGAGTCCAGCGACTAGGCTGTCATGCGGCCGATACTCCGGCCGCATCATCTTCCAGTTCTCAGGAGTAGTGCGCTGACTGCCTCGGCCGACAATCCGCAGCCGACAATGCCCGACAGGGTCCAATTTCGCGACTCTGTCGCGCGGGTAGTCGTACTCGCTTCCGGCGCGGGAACCCTGCTGACTTCGCTGATCGACGCTTCGCATGCCGAGGGATACCCCGCCGAGATCGTTGCCGTCGGTGTAGATCGTGACTGCCTCGCCGCCGAGCACGCTGCGGATTCGAAGATCCCGTCCTTCAAGGTCTCGATCAAGACCTACGAAAATCGTGCCGCCTGGGACGAGGCGCTGACAGCAGCAGTGGCCGAGTACGAACCCGATCTCGTGGTCAGTGCAGGCTTCATGAAAATCCTCGGCCCCAGCTTTCTCGAGCGTTTCGGCGGCCGAATCATCAACACTCATCCCGCGTTGCTGCCTGCCTTTCCCGGCGCGCACGCGGTTCCCGACGCTCTGGCGTACGGCGTGAAGGTCACCGGTTCCACGGTGCATCTCGTCGACGGCGGAGTTGATACCGGGCCGATCTTGGCGCAGGAAGCTGTGCCGGTGCATGACGACGACACCGAGTCTTCGTTGCATGAACGCATCAAAATTGTGGAGCGACGGTTGTTGGCGGACGTCATCGCCGCTGTTGCTACGCGCGGAGTGGTTTCCGATGGACGAAAGGCCGTGATCCCCAGTGAGTGAACGCAAGGCTGTGCGCCGTGCACTTGTCAGCGTCTACGACAAGAGTGGTCTGATCGAGCTGGCCACGGGCCTGCACGAGGCCGGTGTCGAGTTGGTCTCGACCGGTTCGACCGCGTCGAAGATCGCCGACGCCGGAATCCCCGTGACCCCGGTCGAGGCTCTGACCGGATTCCCGGAATGCCTCGAAGGCCGTGTGAAGACGCTGCATCCGCGCGTCCACGCCGGCGTTCTCGCCGATACCCGCAAGCCGGATCACCTCGCTCAGCTCGAGGAACTCGGCATCGCGACCTTCGAATTGGTTGTCGTGAACCTGTACCCCTTCACCGAGACGGTTGCCTCGGGCGCTAGCCCGGACGAGTGTGTCGAGCAGATCGACATCGGCGGCCCGTCGATGGTGCGTGCTGCAGCCAAGAACCATCCGTCGGTTGCCGTCGTGGTCGATCCGGCTCGGTACGCCGACGTCCTGACTGCCGTTGCCGGTGGCGGATTCACCTTGCGTGAGCGCACTGTGCTTGCAGCGCAGGCTTTCCAGCACACTGCGTCGTACGACGTCGCGGTTGCGAGCTGGATGACGAGCACGATCGCCGCTGACGAGGACGGTTCGCTGTTCCCGGCCTGGGTCGGTGCGACCTGGAACCGCAGCGCTGTTCTTCGCTACGGCGAGAACCCGCACCAGGACGCTGCGCTGTACGAAAACCCGGCTGCGCCTGCAGGTTTGGCTCAGGCGGAGCAGTTGCACGGCAAGGAGATGTCGTACAACAACTACACGGACTCCGACGCAGCGTGGCGCGCAGCGTACGACTTCACTGATCCGGCCGTCGCAATCATCAAGCACGCCAACCCGTGTGGCATCGCCATCGGCACCGACATCGCCGACGCCCACCGCAAGGCGCATGCGTGCGATCCGGTCAGTGCTTTCGGTGGTGTGATCGCTGCCAACCGCGAGGTCACCGTCGAACTGGCCGAGCAGATCGCCGACATCTTCACCGAGGTCGTCATCGCGCCCTCGTACGAAGACGGAGCTGTCGAGGTTCTGCAGCGTAAGAAGAACATTCGTGTTCTGAAGGCAGCCGCTCCGACCGCTACCGGAATCGAACTGCGTCCGATCTCCGGCGGTACGTTGCTCCAGCAGCGCGACGTTTTGGACGCCGACGGCGACAACCCGGCCAACTGGACCCTCGCCAACGGTGAGGCTGCCGATGCCGAGACTCTCGCTGACCTCGAATTTGCTTGGCGCGCCAGCCGTTCGGTGAAGTCCAACGCGATCCTGCTGGCTTCCGGCGGTGCCTCTGTCGGCGTCGGCATGGGCCAGGTCAACCGCGTCGACGCAGCGCATCTGGCTGTTCAGCGAGCCGGTGACCGCGTCGTAGGTTCGGTTGCAGCTTCGGACGCGTTCTTCCCGTTCCCTGACGGTCTGCAGGTGCTGCTCAACGCCGGCGTCAAGGCTGTTGTGCAGCCGGGTGGTTCGGTTCGCGACAACGAAGTGATTGCCGCAGCCAAGGAAGCCGGTGTCACTCTCTATCTGACCGGTGCGCGCCACTTCGCGCACTGACCCCTGCGTCGGTAGCGGGCCTCGACTCCTCAACGGGAGTTCGGGGCCCGTTCTGCATTCAGGCCGCCCGGGTCTTTCAGGCGGCGCTGCTGTGGGTGCCCTGGAGTTCGCGGGGTGAGCCGGTGATGACGACGCGTGAGGCTCCGCGACTGCGGATCTCGCTGATCAATGCGCCGAGGGTAGCTTCGTGGGCCGCATCGGAGTGTGAAAGATCCAGGGTGACGGCGTATCCGGTGAGGTCACCGGGCAGATCGACATACGGCGGCGCGATGGACAGTTGGTTGACTCGAAGTTTCATGTGGTGCTCCTGCGTGTGAAAGGTAAAAGAAAAGGCACCCGAGGCGTTTGCCCTGGGTGCCGAGAACGAATCCGGTGAAACTGGGGATCATTCTCGGAGTACACCGCGCTTGTTGCCCATGTGCTTGGCCGACATTGCGGCCGAAAAAATGTGCTTGTCTGCGGTGCAGCTGCGCCACGAAGGTACGGATACGACGTGCGGGTGTAGCGACATGATGTCCGTTCCTTTCTGTGTGGCGTTGCTGGTTAATGGATGACCGTACAGCACGGATCGAGGGTTCGCACCAATAAAAAGCGCCGCGAACGTAAACTCCGGGTGACTTCTGTCCCCAGGTTCGCTGGATTGAAAGAGTCTTCATTGCAGGTCAGGCGTAGAAAGCAGAATTCCCTCCGCGATGGTTCGCGGAGGGAACTTTCTACCTGAAAAAGAGGACGTTCGGTCTGTACGTGATCAGGAGAACGAACGGACCCACGCTGTGAAGGGCTCCGAGAACTCTGCCGAGTACGGAAGCGGCGCGACGTAGTCGGCACCGGTGGACTGTTCGTCGCCGATGTCCTTGAGTACGAAGTTGGCGTTGCGCATCCGCACGGAAGTCAGCGCTGTATGTGAGAGCGCGGCGTCGAGTGCCGCGACATCGGCGGGAATGACTTGGATGTCCTTGTCCGAGCAGCTCGTGAGAACGGGCATGCCCGCCGGTAGCGCCGCCACGAGCGCAACCGGGTCCAATGCGTCTTCCTCGGCGAGTGCCTTGGCATTGGCGTGTACGAGTCCCGCATTCTGCAGCGGCTCGGGCAGGTCATCCGGAACAGTGCCCTCGGATCGCAGCGACTCGACGGCATCGGCGAGCGCGACGCGCAGTTCGTCAGCCAGTTCGACCGGCAACTGACCGGCGCCGACGACCGCATCGAGCTGGCGGTGAATCTGCGTCGTGAGTAGATCGAGAAGTCTGACGCTCAGTGGCTCGAGCAATGCGAGGGCACTGACTCTGGCGCCCTCCTTCGCGGTGGCGAGAGCCAGTGCGACTACGGCGCCGTCGCTGTGTCCGACCACGAACAAGCGCTCGGGATCGACACCGGGTTGCCCGGCGAGGTAGTCCAGTCCGTCGGAGGCGGCGTCGACAAAAGTGTTGAAGCCGAGATCGGCGATGTCCTCGATGTCGTAGTCACCGAGGGCGGTTTCGCCACTGCCGAGCTTGTCGTAACGCAGGCTTGAAATCCCTTGTTTTTCAAGAAGATCCGCGATGAACCGCAGAGTTCCGATGTCGCCTTCGAGGAGGGCGCTGTCGCCGTTGCGATCGGTGGGGCCGCTGCCGGCCAGAATCAGCGCGGCCGGGGCAGGGGCGTCGGGTGAGGCGGCCAGGCGAAGACTCCCGTACAGGGTGACGTCGCCGGATTGGAACGAGATCTCGGTGTCGGACATGACGACTTGTCTACCAGGTCGGTGCGGTCAGGCGGTGCGCAGACTCCGGACACGACGCCAGCCACGCCAGCTGAACCACAAGAGCGCGGCGAGCAGGGGAATGATCAGGAGCGGCAAGATCATCGCGATCAAGGAGGTGAAGAAAGTCAGCACATCCTCGATGACGGAAACGACGGGATTTGCCAGCCCACCGGTAGTGGCTGTACTGACCGCGCGAGTGCCGGTCTGCGCGGCGCTGAACGTCAACGCCGTCGGCGCTCCGACGATGATGCCCGCCAACGCGGCCATCGCAGGGTCGAGATGACTGAATGCCGCCCAGGCGGCGATCACTCCGGCAATCGGTCCGGTGACGTTCCCGATCACCGAGAGTGCGTTGTCCACGAACGGAATGAGGTCGGCACCCAGTTCGACCACCGCGGCGATTGCCAATGCGACCAGCGCGCCGGTCGATCCGATCCACCGCATCGACTCGCCGACGGTGATCCCGAACAGTTCGAAGTGGACGGCAGCGCTGAGCATCAGCAGCGGCAGGAAGGTTCGCATTCCGGACGCTGCGGCGAGTCCGAGGCCGAGCATGGCCGGCAACACCCAGGTATCCATGGGTGGAGTTTAGGTCTACTGTGCGCCTTTATTAACCGCCGGCGGTTAATAAAGGCGCACAGCAAAGTCTCGGAAGGACCTTTCATGGCGACAAACCCGCAGCCGATGTTCTTCCTCAACCTGCCCGTCAAGGACCTCGGCAAGGCCACCACCTTCTACGAGGGCCTCGGATACTCCAAGAACACGCAGTTCTCCGACGAGAATGCGTCGTCGATGGTTATCAGTGACACCATCGTCGTGATGCTGTTGGCCGAGCCCTTCTTCAAGACCTTCACCACCAAGGGCATCGCCGACACCTCGACGTCGACGGAAGCGCTGCTCGGTCTCTCGGCCGAGACCCGTGAGGCCGTCGACGCCCTCGTCGACAAGGCGCTCGAGACCGGCGGTTCCGAAGGTAACGCGACGCAGGATCACGGCTTCATGTACAGCCGCAGCTTCCAGGATCCCGATGGCCACATCTGGGAAATCATCTGGATGAATCCCGAGAACATCGAGGGCTGAGCGACCGAACTTCCTCGGCGAGAGGCGAAACCCCGAAAACACTCGTAGCGTGGAGTGGTGACTGTCGCAAAAACCCTCGGAGAGCTACGCGCCTCCGGACACGTACAGCGAAGTGTCAAGGAAGAACTACGAGAGAATCTTCTCGCCGCGTTGCGGGACGGCCGTGACCCCTGGCCCGGGATAGTCGGGTTCGAGGACACGGTCGCCCCGCAACTCGAGCGGGCGCTGATCGCCGGCCACGACGTGGTTCTGCTCGGCGAACGAGGTCAGGGAAAGACGAGGCTGCTTCGCACTCTCGGGCTCCTGCTCGACGAGTGGACGCCCGTCATCGAAGGCTCGGAACTGGGGGAGCACCCGTACGAGCCGATCACCCCGGCTTCGATACGTCGAGCCAAGGAACTGGGCGACGACCTCCCGATCGCCTGGCGCCACCGCAGCGAGCGGTACTCCGAGAAGTTGGCGACGCCGGATACCTCGGTCGCCGACCTGATCGGCGACGTCGATCCGGTCAAGGTTGCCGAAGGCCGGAGCCTCGGCGATCCGGAGACCATTCACTTCGGCCTCGTGCCTCGCGCGCATCGCGGAATCGTGGCCATCAACGAGCTCCCCGACCTCGCCGAACGCATCCAGGTCTCGTTGCTCAACGTGATGGAAGAGCGGGACATCCAGGTCCGCGGGTACACGCTTCGGCTTCCGTTGGACGTTCTTCTTGTCGCGAGCGCCAACCCCGAGGACTACACCAACCGCGGGCGCATCATCACACCACTCAAGGACCGCTTTGGCGCCGAGATCCGCACTCACTACCCCGTCGAGCTGGCGGGCGAGATCGCGGTGATCGAGCAGGAGGCGCACCTGGCCGCGGAGGTGCCCGACTACCTTCTCGAAATTCTTGCCAGATTCACGCGCTTGCTACGCGAATCCACCTCGGTGGACCAGCGATCGGGTGTGTCGGCACGCTTTGCCGTCGCCGGCGCGGAAACCGTCAGTGCCGCCGCGGTACGACGGGCAGCGGTGCTCGGCGAAGCCGATCCTGTTGCACGGCCCGTCGATCTCGAGTCCGTGGTCGAGGTTCTTCGCGGCAAGGTCGAGTTCGAATCCGGTGAAGAGGGACGGGAACTGGAGGTGCTCGAGCACCTGCTGCGTCGCGCGACCGCCGATACGGTTCGGGTACGTCTCGGCGGGATCGACCTGGGGATGCTGGTTGCTGCGGTGGAGATGGGCAACACGATCGTCACCGGTGAATCTGTCACGGCCAAGGCATTTCTCGACGAGCTTCCGGACCTCGAGGTCCTGGACGAAGTAGCCGAACGTCTCGGTGCGCAATCCGACGGCGAGCGTGCCGCCGGTGCCGAACTTGCCCTCGAAGGGCTTTACCTCGCGCGCCGGATCTCCAAAGATCAAGGCCCGGGCGGCCGCTCGGTATATTCGTAAGGGGCAGTGATGATCCACAATCCGCGGTACGGGCCTTACGACGGTGGTCCCGATCCGCTCGCGCCTCCCGTGGATCTGCGCGAGGCCCTGGCAGCAATCGGCGACGACGTGTTGTCGGGCACGTCGCCGCGCCATGCCCTCCGAGAGCTCCTGCGCCGAGGCAACCGGGACATGCGCGGGCTCGACGACCTTGCTGCCCAGGCGAACCGGCGCCGACGTGAGTTGCTACGCCGCAACAATCTCGACGGAACGCTCGACGAGGTTCGTAAGCTTCTCGACAAGGCGGTGCTCGAAGAGCGCAAAGAACTGGCACGTGCTCTCGACGACGACGCACGATTCAACGAAATGCGGATCGAGGAGTTACCGCCGTCGACAGCTCAGGCCGTGCAAGATCTGGCCGACTACAACTGGCGCAGCGAACAGGCTCGCGCGGATTACGAGAAGATTCGTGATCTGCTCGGACGTGAGGTTCTCGATCAACGCTTCTCGGGAATGAAGCAGGCACTCGAGGGCGCTACCGACGAGGATCGTGAGCAGATTCGCCAGATGCTGGCAGATCTGAATCAACTGCTCGATGCGCACTCTCGGGGTGTCGACACTCCGGAGCAGTTTGCGGAGTTCATGGACAAGCACGGGCAGTATTTCCCGGACAACCCGCGCAACGTCGACGAACTTCTGGATTCGTTGGCGCAGCGCGCGGCGGCCGCACAACGATTGCGTAACTCGCTCTCGCAGGAGCAGCGTGACGAGTTGGATGCGTTGGCGCAGCAGGCGTTCGGCGATCCGAGCCTGATGAGTGAGCTGAGTCAACTCGACCAGTTTCTTCAGGCGGCTCGGCCAGGTGAGGACTGGGAAGGTTCGCAACAGTTCCGCGGCGACAACGGAATGGGGTTGGGTGAGGGAACCGGTGCCCTGCAGGACATCGCCGAGCTGGAATCGCTGGCAGATCAACTGTCGCAGCAGTATGCAGGCGCAGCGCTCGACGACATCGACCCCGAGCTACTCGCGCGGCAACTCGGCGACGAAGCCGCCGCTGATGCTCGCACCCTGGCCGATCTCGAAAAGGCTTTACAGGAACAGGGTTTCTTCGATCGCGCACCAGACGGTCAATGGCGCTTGTCGCCCAAAGCCATGCGACAGCTCGGACAGACCGCTCTGCGTGACGTCGCCGGGCAACTGTCTTCGCGAACCGGTCAACGCGATACGCGTCGGGCAGGTGCGATGGGCGAACCGACCGGAGCTTCCCGCGAATGGGAGTTCGGGGACACCGAGCCGTGGGACGTCACGAGAACCATCACCAACGCCGTCCTACGTGACCCGGGCCGAATGCCGGTGCGGCTGAGCGTCGTCGATGTCGAGGTGGCCGAAACCGAGCAGCGTAGTCAGGCTGCTGTGGCTCTGTTGGTGGACACGTCGTTCTCGATGGTGATGGAGGATCGCTGGGTGCCGATGAAGCGCACCGCTCTGGCACTCAATCATCTGGTGAGCACGCGGTTTCGCAGCGACGAGCTGCAGTTGATCGCCTTCGGACGCCACGCGCACGTACTGAGCCCGTCGGAGCTCGCTGGTTTGGACGGCGCGTGGGACCAGGGAACCAACCTGCACCACGCACTGTTGTTGGCGGCCAGGCATCTTCGACGCCACTCCAACGCACAGCCGGTGGTACTGATCGTCACCGACGGTGAGCCGACGGCTCATCTCGAAGCGGACGGAGAAGCCAGGTTCGACTACCCGCCGAGTGCGCGAACCCTCGGTTTGACGGTTCGAGCACTCGACGCGGTGGCCAGGCTGGGCGCCAAGGTCACGTTCTTCCGCCTCGGTGAGGATCCAGGTCTGGCCAGGGTGGTCGACCGGATGGCGCACCGTGTGGGTGGACGCGTCATCGCGCCGGACCTGGACGGCCTCGGCGCCGCGGTCGTGAGTGACTACATGCGAGGTCGCCGCTAATTCTGCCGTCGTCAGTCTTGTTCAGCGGGCTGGTGCTGGGTGATGCAGTGGATGCCGCCGCCACGTTCGAACAGCGGTCTGGCGTCGACGGTGACGACGGTGCGCCCGGGGTAGGCGGCCGCAAGGATCCGGGCCGCTTCGGCGTCGGCCGGATCGTCGAAGCTGCAGGCGATCACTCCGCGATTGACCACGAGATGGTTGATGTAGCTGTAGTCGACGAATCCCTCGTCGTCGCGCAGGATCTCGGGCGCAGGTACCCGAATGACCTTCCACGGCCGACCGCCGACGTCCGTCGAGCTTTCGAACAACTCGATGATCGTCTTGCTGACGGCGTAGTCGGGGTGCACCGGATTGCGTTGGTCATGGACGAGTACAACTCCGGGGGAAGAGATGGCAGCGACGATGTCGACGTGTCCGCGCGTTCCGTACGTCTCCTGATCGCGAGTCAATCCGCGGGGAAGCCAGATCACGTGCTTGGCGCCGATGGTGCGGGCGAGTTCGGCCTCGATGTCGGCCTTCGTCAGGTCGGGGTTTCGTCCCGGATCGAGTTGGACGGTGTCGGTGACCAAGACGGTGCCGAGACCGTCGACCGCAATACCGCCGCCCTCGTTGACGATTGGTGAGTCGATCAACTGGGCACCGGATTGTTCGACGACAAATGCGCCGATCTTCGAGTCCTTGTCCCAATGCGCCCAATCCTGTGCACCCCAGCCGTTGAACACCCAGTCGACTCCGCCGAGACGGCCTTCGTCGGACAGGACGAACGTCGGCCCGATGTCGCGCATCCACGCGTCGTTGAGAGGTGCCTCGACGATGTCGACCTTCTCGGACAGGTACTTTCGTGCTTCTTCGACTTCGGCGGGATCGACGACGACGGTGACCGGCTCGAATTCGGCGACGGCGTGGGCGACGGCCGCCCACGTCGAGCGCGCTTCGTGCTGCTCTTCCGCAGTGTCCCCGAGAGAGTATCCGGCGCTCGGGTACGCCATCCAGGTACGTTCGTGCGGCTCACTTTCCGCGGGCATGCGCCAGGTCATCGGTTGGCTCCTGCAGTGTTCACCGGTGCGGTCAGGGCCGAGTAGGTGTCGGGTCGGCGAGTGGCCAGGAACGGGAACAGCGCAAGCCAGTCTTCACGGTGCTGCAGGTCGAGATCTGCGACCAAGACGGCTGATTCGTCGCGCGGAGCCTGAACGAGGATGCGTCCGTACGGGTCCGAGATGAACGACGAACCGTAGAAGGTGATGAGACCTTCACTGCCGTGGCGATTGGGGACAACCATGAAAGTGCCGTTGGCGATACCGTTTCCGACGATCACTTGCTGCCACAGCGGTTGGGTGTCGAAGATCGGGTGATCGGGTTCCGAGCCGATCGCCGTCGGGTACACCAGGACCTGGGCACCGGCGAGGGAGTATGCACGTGCGACCTCGGGGAACCACTCGTCCCAGCATGTCGGGAGTCCGAACTTGGCGCCGAGTGCCTCGTGAACGGGGTATGCGTCCACGGACGGACCGCCGCGAAAGTACGTGTCCTCGTAGTACCCGGCCGTCACCGGAATGTGGAGCTTGCGGGTACGACCGAGAAGTTCACCCCCGGGCGAGACCAGGATCGCGGTGTTGAAGCCCAGGCCGTCCTCGGCGTCGCTGCGCTCGTACAACGACGCGTGAACGAGAACCTGGTTCTCCGCAGCGGCCTTGGTGGCGAAGGCGAAAGTGGGTCCGGTGAGCAGGTCTTCCGCCGCGCGTCCGGGATTGTCGCCGGCCGGGGTGGAAGCGGGGTAGCGGCTGAGCGTCAGCTCCGGAAGAAAGACCACGGAAGCGCCCAGCTTCGCTGCGGACGCAATGCCTTCGCTCAATTCAGCGTGGAGGTCGTCTTGGTCCTCGTGCCAGCGATGTTGGACGAGACCTACACGCAGAGGGGTGGACGTGGACGGCGAAGTCGCGGCCGGTGACTCGGGTGGGGTGAGGGCGGTGATCGTCAGCATGGGGTTTCCTCGGTGCTCGGGTATTCGACGTTCAACGTAAAACGAATGTGATTCGTTAAGTATGGTGGGTGAGCGCTGATTGATCAAGGACTTTCGAGGAATTGTTTTTTGCAGCGCCCCGAACGGTGTGGATCACTACAGGAGGACATATGCCGCGGCCATCGCAACGACTGCTCTCGCCGGCGATCATCACCGAGGCAGCGATCGAGTCGGTGGACGAATCCGGCGACTTCACCATGCCGGGACTCGCCGCAAGACTGAAGGTTCGACCGTCCTCGCTCTACAACCACGTTTCCGGACGAGCCGAGATCGTCGAACTGATGAGGGCGCAGTTGATGGCAGGAATCGACGTCGAGTCGGCCTCGGGGACCTGGAGTGAGACCGTCGCGGCGCTGGCAGCCGAGTACCGGCGAAGCTACGCCGCGCATCCTCGTCTGATTCCGCTCTTCACGGCCCAGACGGTGCAGGCCGGTGTGGCGTTCACCCTCTACAACGCATTGGCGCAGGCATTTGCCGATGGTGGCTTCGACCCGACCGAAACACTGCACGCGATCACGACCGTCGACAGTTTTGTTCTCGGTTCGGCCCTGGACCTGGCGGCGCCGGACGTCCAGTGGGCGTCGGGACCCGAAGCCAACGACGCGATGAAGGCGGCGTTGGCAACGTCCGGGAAAAATCCCGAACGTGCCGACGCCGCCTTCGAATTCGGCTTGCGCGTGTTGATGGCGGGCCTGATCGCGCAGGCCCCCGAAGCTAGTGACTCCTAGGACACGCTGAGGTCGTTCTCGTCGCGCAGAGCCTCCGTGTCGCGATTGAGGGTCTTGCCCTCGAAGAACTCGGGATTGCGCACTCGCATGACCATCATCAGGACCGCGCCGAGGATGAGGATTCCGAACCCGAGGAAGAAGACCAGGCCGATTCCGCCGATGGATGCTCCGCTGGCATTGTCCGGATTCATACTCTCCTGGACCGAAATGACGAACACCGCAAGCAGCATGAGGCCACCGATGAGTGGGAACGCGAGCCGAAAGACGAAGTTTCGTACGCTCTCGAAAAGCGTCTTGCGGAAGTACCACACGCACGCGAATGCGGTGATGCCGTAATACCAGCAGATCATGATGCCGAGTGCGGCGATCGTATCGAGCAGAGCACTTTCGGACAGGAACGTGACGACGCTGTAGAACACTGCGGTTACCGCGCCTGCCACGACGGTCGCGTACGACGGCACCAGGAACCGAGGCGAGACCTCGGCGAGCTTCTTGGGGAAAGCTCCGTATGCACCCATGGCGAGCATGGTTCGTGCCGCGGGCAGGAACGTGGTCTGCAGGCTGGCGACTGAAGAGACGAAGACCGCGAGGAACAGAAGCATTCCGCCCCAGTTGCCCAGTACCGGGTCGGCCAGAGCGCCGAAGACGTTCTCGGAGTTGTCGGGATTGCCGAGGCCGAGGCCTTCCTCGCCGACGCCGGCGTACATCATCGCGGCAACGGCGACCAGCAGGTAGGTCAGGAGAATGGTTGCGACACAGAGCAAACCGGCGCGGCCGGGGGTCTTCTTGGGGTTCTTCGACTCCTCGCCCAGCGTGAGACAGGTATCCCAGCCCCAGAACGCGAAGATCGATCCGGTGAGTCCGATGACAAACGCACCGATGGCGAGTCCGCTGAACGGGTTGAACCAACTCAGGTCGAAGGACAATCCGGCCGGGGCGTCGCCGGCGCCAACGTGAACCAGTGCAACGACGGCGAAGACGACCAGCAGCACCATCTGGAAGCCGACGAGTGCGAACTGCACGCGCTCGCTGGTAGTGATTCCCCGACTCGCTATCCACGTGGCCAGGGCGATGAAGACGAGTGTGGTGCCGACATTGACAAATTTGTTGCCCGGCAGATCGGCGATGGAGGGATTGTCGGCCACCCGCGCGATGAACAGATAGAAGAAGTCGACGGCAATTGCAGCGAGGTTCGAGAGCACGATGATGGTGGCGATCACCATGCCCCAGCCGCACATCCAGCCGACGTACGGTCCGAATGCCTTGGTGGACCACGTGAATGACGCTCCGCAGTCAGGAGTGTCGGAGTTCAGTTCGCGGTAAGCGTACGCGGTGAGGAACATCGGGATGAAGCCGGCGATGAAGATGGCGGGCATCTTGAGACCGACCGCAGCGACGATCAATCCGATGCTGGCCGTCAGGGTGTAACCCGGTGCCACGGAGGAGATTCCGAGCACCGCGCCGGAGATCATGCCGATCTTGCCGGTGGCGAGGCCTTTGGAACTCAGTTCGGTGCTGGTCATGACAGTGCCTCCGGCTGGGTGAATTCGTGCTTGGGCACTACGACCATGGGTACGGGCAGTACGCGCAGCATCTTGGCGGCGGTCGAGCCCAGGAACAGTTTGCGGGGCTGCGCGAGACGGCTGGAACCGACCATCACGAGATCGCCGTCCTGCCAGTCCAGTTGACGCACTGCCGATTCCACGGTGGACCCGTCGGCGATGATGACCTCGATGGGGAACTCCGCGGGGAGCGCGGCTCTTGCGACGTCGAGTGTGTCCTGAGCGTGATTTCGTGCACGCTCCCTGGCCGACTCGGCGGTGTCGCGATGATCGCGCAGATCGTTCTGGGGGTCGAGCGCTACCAGTGAGACCAGTCGCAGCGGAACCTGCATCAGTTCGCTGGCGCGCACGGCGGTGTTCAAGACGATGTCGGCGCCGACACGGGTGCCGAGTGCACAGGTGACCTCTCGTATAGCAGTGGCCGCCGAGTGCCGCGTTCCGCGAGGCGCCAGTGCTACCGGGACATGGGCGGAGTGAAGCAGTTCGGTCGAGACCGAACCTATCGCGTGACGGCCGAGCAAACCGTCGCCGGAAGCTCCCACCACGATCGCGAGCGCATTCAGTCGGTCCACTTCGTCGAGCAGGCCCTGAGCGAACGACTCGTGGAAGCTCAGGTGTACTTCCACCTGGATGTCCTCGGGCACCGACGCTTTCGCCTCGGCGAGCCAGTCGTGTGCACGCGCGGCGAGGATGTCGTCGTAGCCGGCTTCCGAGGGAACCTTGGCCGGCAGTGTCCGATCCGGTGGGAGGACCATGCAGATGTCGAGTTGCGCGCCGAGACTGCGCGCGAGCTGGGCCCCGAGGACCAGCCCGTCTTTACCGCTGGGTGTGGCGAGGTATCCGACGATAAGGCGCATGGTGGCTCTTTTCCGGATTGGAGGAATCTGCTGTGCGCCTTTATTAACCGCGGGGGGTTGATAAAGGCGCACAGCAGGAGGGGCGGCGACTCAGTCGTGCGAACTCATGACGTGCTTGAGACGGGTGTAGTCCTCGACTCCGTAGGCCGAGAGATCCTTGCCGTAACCGGAATACTTGAAGCCGCCGTGCGGCATTTCGGCGACGAGCGGGATGTGGCAGTTGATCCACACCGCACCGAAGTCGAGAGCAGCGGAGACGCGTTGCGTGACACCGTGATCCTTGGTCCAGATGCTCGAGGCCAGGCCGAACCGAACGTCGTTGGCAAGCGTGATCGCCTCCTTCTCGTCGGAGAAGCTCTGGACTGTGAGGATAGGACCGAAAGTCTCTTCCTGCACGATGTCGTCCGATTGCGCGACGCCGGTGATGACGGTCGGCTCGAAGAAGAATCCGGTTTCGCCCGAACGCTTTCCGCCGGTAACGATCTTGGCCGACGCCGGCAGGTTCGCGATCTTGTCGCTCACGGCGTTGAAGTGATTGATGTTGTTGAGCGGGCCGTAGAAGGCATCAGGATCGGAAGGCGCTCCGGGGCGCAGCTTCTCGGCGTTCCGGACGAGGGCTTCGACGAGCTGATCGTGGATGGACTCGTGAACGATCACGCGAGTGGCCGCGGTGCAATCCTGGCCGCCGTTGAAGAACGCTGCCTCGGCGATGCCGGTGGCGGTCTTCTCGATGTCGACGTCGCCGAAGACGATCGCCGGCGCTTTGCCGCCCAGTTCGAGGTGCGCGCGCTTGAGCTGCTGTGCTGCGGACACGGCGACAGCGATGCCTGCCCGCACCGAACCGGTGATCGAGACGAGACCGAGGGCCGGGTTCTCCACCAACGTCGCGCCGGTTCCGCCGTTGCCGAGCACGACGTTGAACACACCGTCCGGCAGGATGCCCTTCGAGAGCTTCGCCAGGACCAGCGTGCTGCCCGGTGTGGTGTCGCTGGGCTTGAGGACGATCGTGTTGCCGGCCGCGAGGGCGGGCCCGATCTTCCACAGCGCCATCATGAACGGGTAGTTCCAGGGCGTGACCTGACCGACGACGCCGATCGGCTCACGACGGACGTAGGAGGTGAAACCCTCCATGTACTCTCCGGCCGCCTTGCCCTCGAGAAGTCGTGCGGCTCCGGCGAAGAACCGCATCTGATCGGCTCCGACCTTGACCTCTTCGTCGGCGATCATCTGGTGGGCCTGGCCGGTGTTGGCGCTTTCGGCTGCGACGATTTCGTCGCTGTGCGCTTCGATGGCGTCGGCGAGCTTGAGGAGTGCAGCCTGCCGCACGCTCGGCGTCGTCTTGCCCCAGGTCTCGAATGCTCTCTGTGCGGCTTCGACGGCGGCGTCGACGTCTTCCTTCGTGGAGACCGGCGTACGACCGACCACACTCTCGTCCACGGGGTTGATCAGGTCGAGTGTTTCCGTCGCGGCTGAGGCGACGAATTCACCGTTGATGTAGTTCTCGAGTACGACGATCGACATCGGTACCGGTTCCTCTCGAGGTCGAACGAGTTCCGGCCGAGGTGATCAGCACGGAACTCGCACTTTGTGGGGCGTGTGTGAGCAAGTGTGCGCTGACTCACAAGTAAAGGCAGCTGCCAAAAAGGTGAAATCTTTGATCGCCGACGCGCCGAGTTGTACAGTCCAGCCCATGACGATCGCTGTGCGGTGGATGTTGGCGCAGCCGGACCTCGCGCTGGAACTCAAAGGCGGCGCCCAGGGCGTCGGTCGCGAAATCACATTTGCGCACGCCACGGAGTTGCTCGACCCTTTCCGGTGGTTGACCGGCGGCGAATTCATCCTCACCACCGGCATCCGATTGCCGTCCACTCAGCAAAAGCGCGGCCGCTATCTCCGAATGCTCGACGCGGCAGGTGTGGCGGCGGTGGGATTCGGAACCGGGCTCTCGTACCCCGAGGTCCCGGCCGATCTGGTGGCCGTCGCCGACGAGATCGGACTCCCGCTGATCGAGGTGCCGCTGCCGACGCCTTTTGCTGCCGTCGTCAAGCGTGTGATGAGCCGGTTGGCAGAGCAGGAATATGAAGCTGTCCTCCGGGCGTCGCGGGCGCAACCGCGAATGACGCGTGCCGTCATTTCCGGCGGAACTGCCGCAACCGTGCGTGAACTGGCGATCGCGACTTCGGCGACGGTGCTTCTTCTCGACGTCGCCGGAAGAGTTCTCGAGAGCTCACCTCAACTGCCGACGGACGACGTGATCGACGAACTGCGAGCAACTCTCGGGGGCGGTGCCTCCAGTAGCGTGACGCTCGCAAGGTCTGGAGCGTCGATCGCGGTGCAGCAGATCAGCGTCGGGCGAACGCCGTACGGATACCTGGCGGTGATCAGTGCTTCGGCGCTCAGCTACGTCGATCAGATACTGCTCGGTCACGCGAACTCGTTGTTGGCGTTGGACTTCGAGAAACCTGCGCGCCTGCGTGCTACTCAGGATCAGTTGAATTCGCACGCCCTCGGGCTGCTGCTCACCGAGGATCGCGACCCGGCGCCGGCGTGGCAACAGATCAGGCATGCCGCCGACGGCGAGGGAATGATCCGAGGATTGACAGTTCTTGCCGACACGTCCGACGTAGCGGGACGCGTCGGAGCCGAGATTGCCGAGTTCATGAACAAGGCGGGGCGGCAGTTGTTCTCGCGGATCAACGACACTCGCGTCACGGTGCTGCTGCGTGGAACCGACGACGTCGAGTTCGCCCGAGAGCTGCTCGGCGGGGTATCGAGGTCGGATCTTCGCGCGCTTCGTGTCGGCTTGAGCGCGCGACGGGTGGTCGCTGCGCTGGCGGTCGCCGTCGAACAGTCCCAGCTGTGTGCGTCGGCGGCGGAAATCGGTGGCGAACCTTTGGAATTCGCGGCGCTGACCGGAAGTGTGCTGCTGTCTTTCGATTCGACGCGTGAAGTGCTCAACACGCTGGCGGAAACGATGATCACACCGATCGAGGACTACGACCGTGACAACGGCACCGAACTGCTGGCGTCGTTGCGGGCATTTCTCGAGGCCAACGGACACTGGGAAGCGGCCGCCATCACGATGGGCGTTCACCGGCACACACTGCGGAGCCGAATGGCGAAGGTGGAGAGCCTGATCGACTGTCGGCTGGAAGTGGCCAGGGTTCGGGCCGAACTACTGCTCTCGATCATTGCCCGGCAATCGTGACTGCCGGGCAATGATCGAGACTTGGCAAAGCGGCCGTCAGGCCTTGCTGCGAGCGATGATGTCGGCTGCGGTTCGCTGACCCATCCGAACGGCACCGTCGACGTGCTGGTACCCCTCGGCCGCAATGTCGGAGCACGAGAAGTGAATCGGGCCGACGGGCGTGCGGGAATCCGCGCCGTAGCGGTGCAGGCCTCCGAGGTCGAAGCTCGCTGCGTACGCACCGCGGGTCCATTCCTCCGAGCCCCAGTCGGATTCGTAGTACACAACCGGCTCTTCGGCCTTCGGGCCGAGATAGCGGGCAAGTGAGGCCAGAATCGTGGCCTTACGCTCCTCGACGGAAAGCTCGAACATCGCGTCGGCCTTCTCGTCGGAGACGAACGCGACCAGGGTGCCGCGATCGTCCTCGTGGTTGGTGTTGTCGTACACCTCCTGCACTACCTCGGACGCGCCGAAGCCGGTGCCGGAGAGGCCGTCTTCGCGCCAGAAAGGCGTCTCGTACACCGCGTGAACCTTGATGACGAGGCCGAGGGACTGGTGCTGGTGCATCTGGTGCTGACGACGCGGCAGCGGGGGATCGTACGAGATTCGGGAGTAGAGGTTGGGCGGTACGGCCAGGATCACTCGGCTTGCCTCGACGCGAACATCGCCGTCCGCCAACACCGTTGCACCGGATTCGTTCCACTGCACCGTACGCACGGGTGCGTTGAGGAAGACGTCGTCGCCGAGGGCCTCTGCCATGCGGATCGATACCTGCTGCATTCCGCCGATCACTCGCTTGTCGAGGATGAAGTCCTCGTCGACGAGATGGGAGAACGAGCCTGCGGAAGCGGCCATGAGTACGGCCTGCAGGGCAGAGAACGAGTGGGCGGGCTTGGTGAGCATGCCACCGGCGATGAAGAGACCGATGTTGTCACGTGCCTCGGCGTCGTCGGACTGATTGATCAGCCACTGCTTGAAGGAGACTGTGTCGAGATCGCGGGCGAGGGGATGTGCCCACGGTTCCTCGGCGCCGATCTGCGCTGCGAGATCGTCCATCTCGTCGATGAGACGGTCCATCTCCTTCTTCGTGGTGTCGTTCGTGGGGAAGGAATCGCCCGTGTACTGCGTCCGCTCACCTGCCGACGAGATGTAGACGGACTCGCCCTCGCGGTAGCGCTCGAAAGTTTTCAGGCCGAGTTCGTCGAGCAAGGAGATCAGCGCGGTCTGGTCGGGGGAGACCCACTGGCCGCCGATTTCCAGAACTGCTCCGTCGATGGTGTCGGTCCACGTGCGGCCGCCGACGCGGTCGCGCGCTTCGATCACAGCGACGGTCAAACCGGCCTTGCGCAGCGCGGTTGCAGCTGCCAGGCCAGAGGGGCCGGCGCCGACGATTGCAACGTCTCTCTGGAGAGTAGGCACTTGCGAGCTCCTTCATGTTGAGCACCGCTCGAGTCGAAAGATGCCGACGAGCGAGTGAACGGGTGTCGGTTTTCAGTCTGTCCCGAGGAGACGCACACCACACCTGACGAAACGGCGTGTTCGATCGGTGATCTTGTGCCGTTTAGGCGCGGCTAGCCGTTGATGACGTGGCGATCGCCGAGCGGTCGGCTCAGCGGAACGTCCAGGCTGCCGAACACGGCAACCAAGATGCACATCTTGTCCGCGGCCTCCGGCAATGCTCCGGTTCGGAGCGTGACGATCACCGTCGTATCAGTCTCTTCGACGGTTGCGTACGCGCCGTAGCACTCCGGAGTACCGGTCACGAAGTGGACTGCCACCGTGTGATCGTCGACCTCGGACCACGATTCGAACATGGTGGCCGTCGCACCCACGATGTCGGTGCGGCTGTCGAACTCCGTGCCCATCTCGCTGTCGTCGACCTCGTCGGGAACGGGGGTTCCGAGCGACCAGTCGGCGGGACTTGCTTCGTTGGCCGCCATCGGAGTCGGTGCGGCAACCGGCCCCGTGGTCTGGGCCCCGACGGAGCATCCGGCCACAGCAAGGCAGGCCAGAACGGCGAGGGTTAGTACACGCATGAATCCACCGTAACCCTGCTCAAGCGAGTAGCGCTGTGACCAGCGCAATTGCGGGAATTGACGCCAAAGTGGTGACAAAGGCACTGTCTCGGGCGAGGACCATTCCGCGCCGATAGCGGCTTGCATAGATGAAGACGTTCTGCGCCGTCGGCAACGTCGAGACGACCACGATGGCGAACAACTGATGACCGTCGATGCCGAGGAGGAAATGCGCCATCAGATAGGCCAGCACAGGTTGGACCACGATCTTGAGCGTCGATGCCAGCGCGACGTCGCGGCGTGGACTCGAGCCCTTCTCCAGCACCCGCACGCCGTAGAGCGAGAGCCCGAATGCCAACAGCGCACCGGGTACGGACGTCGCGCCGATCAATTCGAAAGGCTGCATCAGCGGCCGGGGCGGTACCCAACCGATCAACGCGACGATCAACCCCGCAGCGCCCGCGAGCACGATCGGATTCTTGAACGGGGCGGTGACGGTGTCGATCAACGAGAGCTTCTCGGCATCCGCGCCGCGAAGGGCCGTCAGATCGAGGATCGTCAAGGCGATCGGGGAGTACACGACGATCTGAAAGAGCAGGAGCGGCGCGACGAACGTGGCATCGCCGAGCACGAACACCGCGATCGGGATTCCGAGGTTGGCCGAATTCACGTACGAAGCCGACAGCGCGCCGATGGTCAGTTCGGGTAGCGGCCGGTTGAGCCAGATCTTTGCGACGACGACGTACAGAGCGCCGACGGCAAAGGCAGTAGCCGACGCAACGGCGAGCGTCGGCGAGAAGATCACCGAAAGATCGGACGACGCGAGGGTGGTGAACAGCAGGGCAGGCGTCGCGACGAAGAAGACGAGTCGACCGAGAACGAACTGTCCTTGGCTACCGAGGGTGCCGAGACGGCCGAGGAGATACCCGACCGCGATGACAACAAAAATTACGGTGAAACCCGCAACAACTCCCGACACGCTGCGGGCACCTCTCGACTGGAATGAACGACTTCGGGAAAATCTTAGTCAGGGCAACAAAAAGGCCGCGCAGTCGAGTGACTGCGCGACCTCTTCGGTACTTCTACGTGTGACTACCGAGCACGTATGACTACCGGGCGGCGGTGAAGGGGAGCAACGCCATTTCGCGTGCGTTCTTCACTGCAACGGCGACCTGACGCTGCTGCTGCGGGGTCAGGCCCGTGACGCGACGGCTGCGGATCTTGCCGCGGTCCGAGATGAACGTGCGAAGCAAGTTGATGTCCTTGTAATCGACATGCGTGATCTTCGCTGCGAACAACGGGTTCTTCTTGGGCTTACGACCCTCTACGGGGCGTGGCTTCTTCGACGGTGAACGCTTGACTGCCATCCGACTTCCTTACCAGCTCGACTTGTGTACGCCAGGCAGTTCCCCACGGTGCGCCATTTCTCGCACGCGAATCCGGGAGAGCCCGAACTTCCGCAGGTGGCCGCGCGGACGTCCATCCGCAGCGTCTCGATTGCGCAATCGTACCGGACTGGCGTCGCGTGGTAGACGTTGCAGGGTCGCTTGGGCCTTCGCGCGCTCCTCTGCCGAGCTTTTCGGGGAGCGGATCGTCTCCTTGAGAGCGGACCGCTGCTCCGCGTACCGCTCGACGACGACCCGTCGCTGGTTGTTCTTCGCGATCTTCGACTTCTTGGCCATGCCTACTTCTCTTCTCGGAAATCGACGTGCTTTCGCAGCACCGGGTCGTACTTCTTCAGTACGAGTCGATCGGGGTCGTTACGACGGTTCTTGCGGGTCACGTACGTGTACCCGGTGCCCGCGGTGGACTTGAGTTTCACGATCGGGCGGATCTCGTTGCGTGCCATCTGCTCAGACCTTCTCGCCGCGCGCGCGGATCCGGGCGACGACGGATTCGATGCCGTCGCGGTCGATCGTCTTGATGCCCTTGGTCGAGAGCGTGAGTGTGATGCGACGCCCCTCGCTGGGCAGGAGGTAGGTCTTGCGCTGGATGTTCGGGTTCCAGCGACGGTTCGAACGCTTGTGAGAGTGCGAGACGGATTTTCCGAACCCCGGCACACGTCCGGTCACTTGGCAGTGAGCCGACATGGGTGTTCCTTTCAACTTGCAGATGACAATCATTTTCGACAATGCGGTGAGATCAATGTACCGTTCAACCTCGGTAATGACAATCATTCCCAGAAAGGCCCGCTGTGAACACGATCTTGGACGGCAGGACTCCGCTGGTCCTGGTCGCCGGCATGAGCGAATCCACCCCACACACCGCACGAGCGTTGCTGCGAACCGGAACTGTTCTGGTCCACCACGACCTGAGCCACGTCCGTGAAGGGGTGGTCCGGCGGACGGTCACCTCGATGACCGGGAGTGCCGGGTCTGCCGGCACTGTGTCCGAGCGCGAGACGATCCTCGAGCTCGCGCACGGCTGCGTCTCCTGCACCCTGCGCGAAGACTTGCTGCCGCTCCTGCGCCGGCTTCACTCGCACAGTTCGGTGCAGCGGATCGTGTTGCTGTTGGACCGGCAACTCGAGCCCGAGGCGCTGTGCTGGGCGATCGAGCACGTCGTCGTAACCGGCGTCGTCGGCCAACTGGACGGACCGGCGCAGCGGGACGTCCGCGTCGACGCCGTCGTGACGTGCATCGACGCGGCGACCTGGCTGGCAGACGCCACCGGCGACGAAGCTCTCGACGACGACCGCACCCTGGCTCAGGTCGTCGTCGGGCAGGTCGACTTCGCCGACGCGCTCGTCCTACGCGGGTCCGATGCGCTCGACGGCTGGCAGCGGTCCCGCTTGAACGCGGTTCTCGCGCGCATCGCTCCACGGGTACCCGTCTTCGATGAGGGAGACGACATCGAGGCACTGCTCCTCGAGGTGCCTGCGGATGCGCGACGCGGTGAACTGGCCGACGCTCACTCACCGCTGTTGCGTCGCCAGCCGCCGCTCGACGACGACGGCGGAGTGATGCTCGTCGAGTTCACCGCGAACCGGCCGTTCCACCCCGGTCGTCTGCACGAGGCGATCGACGTCCTGCTCGAAGGCGTCGTGTACTCCCGCGGACGAGTCTGGGTGGCGACGCAACCGGGTGAAGCGCTCTGGCTCGAATCGGCGGGCGGTGGCCTGCGAGTTGCCAGCGCGGACACCTGGCTTGCCGCGATGACGCCGGAGGAACGAGACCGCGTTCCAGCTGAACGCCGTGCACTCGCGGCCCTGAAATGGGACGAACGTTTCGGTGATCGCGACACCTCGATGGTCGTTCTCACATGCGGTGCGAACCCGCTCGAGATCGACCGAACACTGCAGCACGCCTTGGTCACCGACGACGAATTGGCGGACGAAGCGTCGTGGGCAACGTGGGAAGACCCGTTCGGCGAGTTTCACGAAGACCCGTGTGACGAATCCGAATCACCTTATGCCGAAACCGAATCAACGCGAGAGGGAAACGAATGAAGAAGCAGATGCACCCCGACTACCACCCGGTGGTCTTCCAGGACGCCAGCACCGGCAAGAGCTTCCTGACCCGATCGACCGTGACGAGTGAGCGCACCGTCGAATGGGAAGATGGTGGCACGTACCCGCTGCTGGTCGTCGACGTCACGAGCGACTCTCACCCGTTCTGGACCGGAGCGCAACGTGTGATGGACACCGCCGGACGCGTCGAGAAGTTCGAGCGGCGCTACGGAAAGCGCAAGGCACTCTGATGGCCGTTCCCAAGCGGAAGATGTCCCGTTCCAACACGCGCAGCCGTCGTGCCCAGTGGAAGGCGACGGCGCCCGATCTGGTCGAGGTCACAGCCTTCGGCCAGACCCACCGAGTCCCTCGGCGACTGGTCAAAGCAGTTCGACTCGGGGTGATCGACCCGAGCCGCATCTGACCGTGCGATCCTTGGCCGGTGCTGCTGAGGATCCTCGAACTGGTGGGCATCGTGGCGTTCGCGGCCTCGGGTGCCCTGGTGGGCGTCACCAAGCGACTCGACATCTTCGGGGTGTGCTCGGTGGGTGTGTTCACCGGCATCGGCGGCGGTATCGTCCGCGACGTTCTCCTCGGCGTCCATCCGCCCAGCTCTCTGAGCAGTTGGCCGTACTTCGGAACGGCCGCCGCCACCTCACTCGCCGTGTTCTACCTCCACGAGCCGCTCAATCGACTGCGTCGTGAAATCCTGGCGCTCGACGCACTGGGGATGGGCTTGTTCGCGAGTACCGGCGCCGTCATCGCGCTGGACAACAACGCCAGTTCGCTGGCGGCGACGTTGATCGGTGCGACCGCGGCGATCGGCGGCGGCGTGATCCGCGACGTTCTCGTCAACGAGGTGCCACTGCTCCTGCACAAGGACCTGTACGCGGTTCCCGCACTGCTCGGCGCTGCGTTGGTGGTCACAGTCTCGCAAGCCGGACTGTCCACCAACGCCGCGCTGGTGTGCGGCACGGCGTTCGCCGCGGTGTTCAGACTGCTTGCGTTATGGCGTCATTGGAGCCTGCCCGGGCCGAGGCGAACCCGGGACTGACCGCGACACGCCGGAGGCCGGAATCGGACCCTCTCAGCCGCATCTCAGCACTTCAGTCCAAACTGTCGGTATGCGTATTTTGGTGGTCGACGACGACCGGGCGGTTCGCGAGTCGCTTCGGCGGTCGCTCAGCTTCAACGGCTACACGGTCGAGCTCGCGGTCGACGGGCTCGACGCACTCGAGAAGATCCTCGCCAACCGGCCCGACGCCGTCGTGCTCGACGTCATGATGCCGCGACTCGACGGACTCGAAGTGTGCCGTCGTCTTCGCAGTGCCGGCGACGACCTGCCCATCCTCGTGCTCACCGCCCGCGATTCGGTCAGCGAGCGAGTGGCCGGCCTCGATGCCGGAGCGGACGACTACCTGCCCAAGCCCTTCGCTTTGGAAGAGTTGCTTGCCAGGTTGCGTGCACTACTTCGCCGCACCGCGCCCGATCTGGACGCCGATTCCGAAATGATGGCGTTCGAGGACCTCACCCTCGACCCGGTCACCCGTGAGGTCAAGCGCGGCGAACGATCGATCAGCCTGACGCGCACCGAGTTCTCCCTCCTCGAAATGCTCATGGCCAACCCACGCCGCGTGCTGACCCGTGGACGCATTCTCGAAGAAGTGTGGGGATACGACTTCCCGACGTCCGGCAATGCCCTCGAGGTGTATGTCGGCTACCTGCGTCGCAAGACGGAAGCCGACGGCGAACCGAGGTTGATCCACACCGTCCGCGGAGTCGGCTACGTCCTGCGGGAGACGCCTCCGTGATCACCGCTCCGTTCGGCAAGAACGCCGAACCGAAGAAATCCTCCACCACCCAAGCGTCCGTCGAAATGCGCCCGCCGATGCCACTGACCCGTTCGGTGTCATTGCGTTGGCGTGTGACGCTGCTCGCCGCGTCGGTGGTGGCCATTGCCGTCGCAGTCATGGCGATCGCTGCCTACGCGGTGGTTTCGCGTGCGCTCTACGCGGACGTCGATCACCAGTTGCGTACCAGGGCAGCGGTGCTCATCGACAGCAATGTCGTGCGATTCGATCCTCGCTACATCTCCGGTGCGACGCTGTACACCACCGACATCAGTGTGGCCCTGATCTTCTCGGACCTGAGCACGTACCAGCCGCCCGGTTCCGACGTGCCGATCGGTGAAGCCGAAGACGCCGTAGCGCGTGGCGAATCGGATTCCTCGCTGCGAACCGTCGACGGTCAGCGAGTGCTGGCTCAACGAACCCATGACGGCAGCACTTTGGTGATCGGTCAGCGGCTCGCGCCGACCGTTGCGGTACTGGACCGTCTGGCCTGGGTGCTCTTCGTGGTCGGCGGGTGTGGCGTCATACTTGCGGCAGTGGCGGGTACTACCGTGGGCCGCACCGGTTTACGACCTATTGCCAGGCTGACTGCTGCCACCGAACGAGTCGCTCGGACCGACGATCTGACGCAGATCCCCGTTACCGGCAGCGACGAATTGGCGCGCCTGACAGAGAGTTTCAACACGATGCTGCGGGCGCTCGCCGAGTCCCGCGAGCGTCAGTCGCGCCTCGTCGCGGACGCCGGACACGAGTTGCGGACGCCGTTGACTTCGTTGCGCACCAACATGGAATTGCTGATCGCGTCCAGTCGCCCCGGTGCGCCGCAGATTCCCGACGAGGACATGGCAGAACTTCGTGCCGATGTCGTCGCGCAGATCGAGGAACTGTCGACTCTGGTCGGCGACCTCGTCGACCTGGCCCGTGAAGACGCACCCGAAACCGTGTACGAGCGCGTCGACGTCAGCGACGTCGTCGAGCGTGCGCTCGAACGAGCGCGGCGCAGGCGCAACGAAATCGAGTTCGAGGCGGTCACCACTCCGTGGTACGTCTACGGAGATCAAGCGGGCCTGTCGCGTGCCGTGCTGAACGTCCTCGACAACGCTGCGAAGTGGAGTCCGAAGGGCGAACAGGTACGCGTCGAAATGCGTCCGGTGGGTCAAGGATTGTTGGAATTGACCGTAAGTGATGCGGGACCTGGCATTCCGGAGGAGGATCGGGAGTTGGTGTTCGATCGTTTCTACCGGTCGACTGCGGCACGTTCGATGCCGGGATCGGGTCTGGGACTTGCGATTGTGCGTCAGGTCGTCGTCAAGCACGGCGGCACCATCGCGATCGACGAATCCGATCGTGGGGGAGCGCTTGTTCGTATCGTGCTTCCCGGTGAACCGGGGCCGAGTGCCGAGTAGCGTGTTCTGTAGACCCGTTGGTCCCTCGCTTCGGTGACTGACGTCACGGCTTAATGCGTTCGGCCCGAAAGTCTTTCGGGCCGAACCGACAACACCGGTTTTTCACGTCGAACTCTGGGTAAAGTGACAGGCACGTCTCAGCGCCTTCTCAGCAGCGCAAGGCAGCATTGTCGGCAGAACAGTTGTGACTGCCCGTCCGGTGGTCACCGTAGACGAAAGCGAGCCGATGACCGAGGACCGTAACGTCGGGCCGACCCGGCCCGAGCAGCCCAACAGCGAGCCCACCACCCAGGCGCAGCCGACAGCACCTCAGGCACAGCCGACGGCACCTCAGGCCCAGCCTCCCGTGCCGCCGCAGCAGCCTCAGGGGCAGGCGCCTCAGCAGCCGTACCAGCCGACCGAGTCGTTCGCCCGACCCGCCGAAGCCCGACCCACTGAAGGCCGGCCCACCGAAGCCTTCGGGCAGGCGCAGCAGCAGCAGCCCACGCAGGCTTTCGGCCACCCGCACGGTGCCCATGAGGCCGCGTACCAGCAGAGCGCCCCGTACGGCGCACCCAACCCTGGTGGCCCCGGCGGTCCGAACGGCCCGGGCGGCGGCCACAACCAGATCCCCGCACCGCTGCAGGGGCCGAACTCCGGTTCGACCACCACAAAGCCGAAGTCGGGACGCATGGCGCTGGTTGCCGGCGCTCTCGCCCTGGTCCTGGTCAGTGGTGGTGTCGGTGGCGTGGTCGGCGCCGTCGTCGCGGACCGCAACGGTGGAACCGCGACGGTCACCAACTCTCTGAACGCTCCGAAGCCCACTGCGACCAACACGTCCAACGCTCCCGCCGGCTCGGTTCAGGCCGTTGCCTCGAAGGTCGTGCCGAGCGTCGTGCAGATCGAGGTAGCCACCGCGCAGGGACAGGGCGGTGAGGGCTCCGGTGTCATCCTGTCCTCCGACGGTCTGATCCTGACCAACAACCACGTTGCCGGCGCACAGGGAGCGCAACTTCGCGTTGCGTTCTCCGACGGAACCAAGGCCTCGGCCACTCTGGTCGGTGCCGACCCCGTCTCCGACATCGCCGTCATCAAGGTCGACGGTCGCAACGACCTCACCCCCATCGATCTCGGCAACTCCGGCGACGTCCAGGTCGGACAGCAGGTGGTTGCCGTCGGGTCCCCACTCGGCCTGGCCGGCACGGTCACCGAAGGCATCATCTCCGCACTCGATCGCCCGGTGTCCACGAGCGGCGAGTCCGGCAACCAGAACACCGTCATCGACGCTCTGCAGACCGACGCAGCGATCAACCCCGGCAACTCCGGTGGCGCCCTCGTCAACATGGACGGCCAGCTGATCGGCATCAACACGGCGATCGCCTCGCTCGGAGCGTCGTCGGGTACCCAAGGCGGTTCGATCGGCCTCGGTTTCGCCATCCCGATCGATCAGGCACGCCGCGTTGCCGACGAACTGATCAAGACCGGCAAGGCGACTCAGGCCATGATCGGCGTGACCGTGCCGTCGCAGGACAACGCCGACGGCGCAACCGTCATGGATGTCACTGCTGACGGGCCGGCCGCCAAGGCCGGTATCCCGAAGGGTGCAGTCATCACCAAGGTCGACGATCGTGTTGTCGCAGATGGTGATTCGCTGATCGCGGCAGTGCGTTCACATGCTCCCGGCGACAAGGTCTCGATCACGTACAGCGACGGCGGGCAGACCAAGACCGTCGACGTCACGTTGGGAACCGCGGCAGCGCAGGGCGGTCGATGATGTTCGGCGATCAGCAGACGATCGACCCGATCTTCGGCCAGATCGCAACGGCGTCGGGATCGGACACTACGGTAGGAGTCATGGAACTCGAAGCCACATCGGCCGGCCGCGCTCTGGTCGTCATCGTCGACGATCGCACAGCCCACGGCGACAACACCGACTCCATCGGTCCACTGGTCACGGAACTGCTGAACGAAGCGGGTTTTCTCGTCGATGCGACGGTCGCCGTCGCCGCCGACGAAGTGGAGATCCGCAACGCTCTCAACACCGCAGTCATCGGTGGCGTCGACCTCGTCATCTCGGTCGGCGGTACCGGGGTATCCCCGCGTGACGTCACTCCTGACGTGACCGCTGAGGTTCTCGATCGCGAGATCCCGGGAATTGCCGAAGCACTTCGTGCTTCCGGTCTTTCGGCCGGATCGCTCGAAGCAGGCTTGTCCCGCGGCCTCGTCGGAGTTTCGGGAAGCACCGTGGTCGCCAATCTGGCGTCGACCAGGCCGGCAATTCGCGACGGCATGGCAACCCTGACGGCTTTGGCGAGTCACGTGATCGCCGAGCTCTCCAGCCTCGAGGGCTGAGACAGTTTGTCGGAGCAACCAGATACCCCGAAGAAGCCGTCAGTCGACAAGAAGCGCCTGGCGCGCATCTTCGGGGACGTCTTTCCCGAGACGACGTCGGACGAGCGGGGTCCCGAAGGATCCTCGCGGTCCTCGGACGACGACTGGCTGCGCAGTCAGCGGCCCCCGCACCACGGGGGTTGAGAAGTAAATCAGGCCCCCGGACAATTGTCCGAGGGCCTGATTTGTTCTGTGAGCACTGCCTATTCGAGAGTCTTGGCGTGCGCTCCCGTGTCGGCGCCACCGGCATTGGCCGAGAGGATGTCGCGGATCTGGATGAGCAGATCGGTTTCGCTGGCTTCCTTGTCCTCGGGCTCGGAGACGAACTTCTTCTTCGCCGCATTCGCAGGGACGATCAGCACGAAGTAGACGACCGCTGCGATGATGATGAAGTTGATGATCGCGGTGACCACAGCACCGATATTCACGAAGGTTTCGGAATTACCGGCAATGATCTCCTTTCCCCAGCCCAATTCGTCGGATCCGCCGATAGCTGCGATGAGTGGGTTGATGATGTTGCTGGTGAATGCCGTGACGATGGCGGTGAAGGCTGCGCCGACGACAACCGCGACGGCCAGGTCGAGCACGTTTCCGCGAAGCAGGAAGTCCTTGAATCCCTTGAGCATGTCGGTGTCCCCTCGAGTCTCCGATGGCAAGTGCCAGATGGTCCGTTGATACCGAACCGACTGGAAAAATCCTAGAGGAGCTTCGGACGCTTTGTGCGGTCAGCGGAATGTCACGGTGATCGCATTGGACAGAGATGCCGCGGCTACGACGTTGGCTGCTGGTGTCGGCAGGGCCAGCAAAATCACCTGTTCCTGCTGGTTACGTGTACTTTCCGACGTGGTGACCAAAGCGACTACCGCTCCTGCCGCAAGAATTTGTGGGGCCTTGTCGGCAATTGATTCGTTGGGTGTGTCGGGGTGGGGTGTGTCTGGGCGGGATGTGTCAGGGCCGACGGTCAGGACGTCGACGACGTCCCCGCTGCGCAACATGTCCGCGACGGCCGCATCGGCCAATCGGACGGGGACGATGCGGGCGTCGTCGGTTCCTACCGACAACCCGGCCAGCCGTGGGCTGAGAACGCGCACGTCGGTGACGGTTTCTCCGGAGCGAATCGGGCCGGCAACGGTTCTTCCGACCACCAGGTCGGTGTCGGAGACAACTCCTTCGGGAAGTTGTTTCGAGTCGATCTCTCGCATCTCGACATCCGAATCCGCAATCACCTGCCCCGGAGTGAGATCGCGGCTCGAGACAACTACGGCGACCGTATCGGTCGCGGGATCGCCTCGAAAGAAGAGAACAACGCCGAGTGTGGCGAGGACAACGGCTGCGATCTTACGGACTGTCGCCGTGCGGAATCGTGTGCCCCGTGTCAGTTCGACGACGCGATCGAAGGTGCTCGGGCTGAGATCGAGTTGGGCGCGCAGTGGATCGGAGCGCCTCGGCGAGCGAGAACGTGCTGACGGCATTCATGCACGTTAGGGCCGGAAGCGGTGCTTCCGGCCCTGACAATGTGAACCTGTGGACAACCCGGAGGTTGTGGAAATCAGCTCGCGGCAGCCTTTGCGGGCGCCGGCGTGCTGGTCGACGAACTCGATGTCGACGAGGAGTCCGACTTGGACTCGGACTCCGTAGCGGGTGCCGAATCACTCTTGGCGGGCTCGCTCGCAGTCCCGGAGCCGCCGCGGCTGTCGGTGCGGTAGAAGCCGCTGCCCTTGAACACGATGCCAACAGAGTTGAACAGCTTGCGGAGCTTGCCTGAGCAAGCTGGGCAGACCGTCAGCGAATCTTCGCTGAAGGACTGGACGATGTCGAAACGGTTGTCACATTCCGTACATGCGTATGAGTAGGTGGGCACCGGGCTTCCTCCGCACTGTGATGTTCGAGCAGCCGCGTATTTACACCGCAGCCTTTAGCACTCTACAAGTGACAGTGCCAACAGCGCTAATCAGGGATCTATTCCCGCAGATCAATCGCCTTGGAGCGGCGTGAGACCGCCGCTTGGCGTCAATGCCCAGCCCATGGGAATGTCGTGGTCGTCGGCAGGCAAGGCCTCGACGAGTTCGGAGTCTCTGACAATTGCCACGAGCCGAGTCTGTGGTCCGACCGACCCGAGCGTCCGGTCGTAGAAGCCTGCGCCACGGCCGAGGCGTGTTCCGCGAAGATCCACCGCGAGAGCAGGGACAAGCATGCATTCCACGTCGGACAGGGTTTCCGGTGGTAGGACGGGTCCGACAGGCTCTCGAATGCCGTACTTCGCGGGGCGCAAACCGTCCGCGCCGCTGTACTCGACCCAGGACAACGGTCCCGGCTCCCCGGTGATCGGAAGTAGTACACGCTGAGCGATCTCGGCAACGGCGTCGAGCAAATCGGTGGATCCTGGTTCGGTGCGGGTGGGGACGTACGCACAGACGACCGAGCCGTCGACAATCACTGAACGTATGTGCGTGATCAACGCCGCAGTTTCCGTGTTTCGAGTGTGCTCGGAGACTGCATCACGTGCTGCGAGTGTGATTTGTCGCCATTGTGCTTTTGTCTGAGGTGTCACCCCGCAACGATATTCGTCGTGCTGACCGAGCGGTAACAAGCGGCGGCTAAGGTGTTGGCATGACAGACGTTGTCGCTAGCAGCACGAGGGCCTTCCGTACGGCCGTGGTTCCCGCAGCCGGACTTGGTACGCGTTTCCTGCCTGCCACCAAGACGGTTCCGAAAGAATTGCTGCCGGTCGTGGACACACCGGGTATCGAACTGGTGGCAGGTGAAGCTGCGGACTCGGGAGCCGAGCGGCTCGTCATCGTGACGTCCCCGGGCAAAGACGGCGTGGTTGCCCACTTCGTCGAGGATCTCGTGCTCGAAAGCAAGCTGGAAGCAAGCGGAAAACTCGCTGCCCTGGCGAAGGTGCGCAAAGCGCCGGGTTTGCTCGAAGTCGACTCCGTGATTCAGGAGCAGCCCCTCGGCCTCGGGCATGCAGTCGGTTGCGTCGAGTCGGTTCTCGACGACGACGAAGATGCCATCGCGGTCCTTCTGCCCGATGATCTCGTACTACCGCGTGGCGTCCTGGAGATCATGGCGCGAGTTCGGGCCAAGCGCGGCGGATCCGTTCTCTGTGCAATCGACGTCCCGAAAGACGCAGTCAGCGCTTACGGCGTCTTCGACGTCGAGATCGTTCCCGACGCGGTCAATCCCGACGTCCTCAAGGTCGTCGGCATGGTCGAGAAGCCGGCTGTGGAAGACGCGCCGTCGACCTTTGCCGCTGCAGGTCGCTATCTGCTCGATCGTGCGATCTTCGACGCACTTCGTCGCATCGAGCCGGGAGCCGGCGGTGAGTTGCAACTCACCGACGCCATCGCTCTCCTGATTTCCGAGGGCCATCCGGTTCACGTGGTGGTGCACCGCGGAACGCGTCATGACCTGGGCAACCCCGGCGGGTACCTCCGCGCTTCGGTGGACCTGGCGCTCGACAGTGACGATTACGGCCCGTCCTTGCGTAAGTGGCTCGCGGATCGGCTCGACCGCTGAGCGTGTCGCCACGGTGGTTGATCGCCCGATAACGCAGTATCAATGTGCTTGTCCCTTTTCGGCGGCAAGGCATCATGAGCTGACGGATATCACCGAATTTCCAGACACAGGAGGACGCGGACCAGATGCGGTCGGTTGAGGAGCAGCAGACCAGGGTTACCGCTGCTGCAGTGGCACCCCGTCCGGTTCGGGTCGCCATCTCGGAGGCGCAGGGACTGCTGTGTGCCGAGGAAGTGGTGACCGAACGCCCATTGCCGGGATTCGATCAAGCTGCCATCGACGGTTACGCGGTTCGCAGTGTCGATGTCGCCGGCGCCGGAGCCGACCTCCGAGGCGAGGACGGCGAGCCTACCGACCTCAGCTTGCCGGTGGTCGGTGAGGTGACGGCGGGCTCACGCCAACCGATCCGCTTGCAACCTCGCCAGGCCGTCCGAGTCGACACCGGCGCGCCTTTGCCCACGCTGGCCGACGCAGTTCTTCCGCTCGAGAACACCGACGGTGGTCGCGCTCGCGTTCGGATCTTCGAGCCGGTGCGTTCGGGCGATTACGTTCGCCGTGCAGGCGACGACGTCCAGCCGGGCGACGTGGCCGTTCGGGCAGGCACCATCATCGGAGCCGCACAGGTCGGGTTGCTCGCCGCGGTCGGCCGCGACAAAGTACTCGTCCATCCCCGTCCGCGCCTCTCCGTCATCAGCGTCGGTGGAGAACTCGTCGACGTGGATCGCACGCCGGGGCCTGGTCAGGTTTACGACGTCAATTCGTATGCCCTCGCCGCCGCAGCGCGCGATGCCGGCGCCGACGTCAACCGTGTGGGAATCGCAGGCAACGACTCTCGTCGTCTTCGCGAAGTAGTCGAGGGACAGCTGATTCGCTCGGAAATCGTTGTCATCGCCGGTGCCGTGGGCGGCGGAGCGTCCGACGAGGTTCGTGAGGCGCTTGCCGACCTGGGGACACTCGAGGTGGAGCGCGTTGCCATGCATCCGGGATCGGTGCAAGGCTTCGGAAAGCTGGGAAGGGACGAGGTTCCGACCTTTCTCCTACCGTCCAACCCGGTCAGCGCACTGGTGGTATTCGAAGTCATGGTTCGCCCGCTGATCAGAATCGCGCTCGGACGCCGCCAGCCGATGCGGCGAGTAGTGAAGGCGCGGACAGTGGGAACGATCACGTCGATTGCCGATCGCAAGGGTTTTCTGCGTGGTCAGCTGATGCGTGACGAAGCGACAGGGGAGTACCTGGTGCAGGCCCTCGGGGGTGCGCCCGGTGCGTCCTCACATCTCCTCGCGACCTTGGCGGAAGCCAATTGCTTGGTTCTGGTCGATCGAGACGTCACCGAAGTGCACATCGGTGAAGAAGTCGACGTAGCTTTTCTCGCCCAACGTGGGTAACGCCGACCCGAGTGGGGTGTGATGTCAGTCCATCCAGGATGGCCGGAAGATCTCGGCCCGCTGCGAGTGCCCGCGGGAGTGGTGACCGTCCGCCCCGTGAAGCTCCGTGACGCTGCTGTGTGGAGTCGTCTCCGCATTCGCGATCGCGAGCACCTCGAGCCGTGGGAGCCCACCGGAGAATCGCCCTGGGATGCTCGCCACCACATCACCGTCTGGCCGTCCCTGTGCGGAAACCTTCGCTCCGAAGCGCGCAAGGGCAGGATCCTTCCCCTGGTGATCGAACTCGACGGGAAGTACTGCGGGCAGGTCACCATCGGAAATGTGGTGCGCGGCGCTCTGCGGTCCGCCTGGGTGGGCTATTGGGTCGCCTCGCACGTGACCGGTGGGGGCGTAGCCACAGCTGCCGTTGCACTCACACTCGATCACGCATTCTCGAAGGTCGGTCTGCATCGAGTGGAGGCCACTGTTCGGCCGGAGAACGCGTCGAGTCGCGCAGTCCTACGAAACGTTGGGTTCCGGGAGGAAGGTCTTCTCAAGCGCTACCTCGATGTCGACGGCCAATGGCGTGATCATCTTCTGGTCGGAATGACCATCGAGGAAGTACCCACCACCGTCGTCGACAGATTGGTGCGGTCCGGACGTGCTTCGTGGGTGTGACGAAGACGGCGCCAGAAGCGTGAGAAACGCGAGCTAAACAGCAGTTACCGCTGAGTAGTCCTACTTTCGGGCGGGAAAATGTGGTTTTTGATTCAACCAGAACTTGAGACTTTTGGGACTGAACCGGAAGTTCAGTTCGGTACGCGTGTGACACATGAGTATGGTGGGGTTCGGCGCGTCGGCAACGATGCGAGGGCGTCGGCCGTTAACCTTGACTCGTCAACGGCTGGCATAGGTGCTGGTAGGTGATCGGGAGGAGGCCGCGGCATGCCTAGCTCATTCGTGTGGATCGGGCTGGTGGCCGTGTGGCTGTTCGTCCTGGTGCCGATGCTTGTCAACAAGCGCCCCAGGATCCGGCAGACGAGTGACGCGGCACTCGCGACTCGAGTACTCCACCGCGGCGACAGCAACCCTGTTCAGCGCGGGCCGGCAGCAGGACATCGAAGCGATCCGAACTGGCAACCAGAACCAGTGCGCAGCAGCTACGACGCGGAGGACCAGATGGACACTCACGCAGAAGACGACTACGCCGGCGGTCGTGCACCGGTCGGAGAATTTGTTCCGGTTCGGCGCGGCCGAGGCGGATTCGACCCCGAAGCGGATGCCATCGCCCGGGAGGCGCGGTATGCATTCCGTCAGCGGACATTGCTGGGACTTGCGTTCGTCGCGATTCTCTCGGGCGCTCTCGCATTGATCATCTCGCCGATGGTGTGGTGGTTGTTTGCGCTGACCGTGTGCGGCCTCGGCGGGTACATGGCGTACTTGCGTCGGCAGGTTCGGATCGAGCAAGAGATTCGCCGCCGTCGTACCGAACGCCTCAACCGATCGCGACTCGGAGTCGAATCGCACACCGACGAAGAGCTTCGCCTGATTCCGGCGCGACTGCGTCGGCCAGGAGCGGTTGTCCTCGAGGTCGACGACGAAGATCCGGTGTTCGATCACCTGGATCACTACGAAGAAGAGATCAGGCACACCGAGATGCGTCGCGCGTCCGGTCAGTGATCTTCTGGGCCGATCTTGTCGGGCCGAAAGTTCGTGTCGGGTGATTCCAACGGGAGTATTCGTTCCTGTTAGAGTTGCCGAGCACCGCTGAGGCGGTGGCACGGGGCTGTGGCGCAGTTGGTAGCGCGCTTCGTTCGCATCGAAGAGGTCAGGGGTTCGATTCCCCTCAGCTCCACCAAGAAGTACCAGCGAAAAGGGTCTTTCAACGAAAGTTGAACGACCCTTTCCTGCATTTTCAGGGCCTGCCCGAATTGCGAAGATTCGATCTGAGTGTGCGCCGTTTCATACGATTGCGACCGCTGATCCGGACCGTTGAGCTTCCAAGTGAGGGATGATCCTTGGGCGGATACATGTTTGCCGGAAATGTAACGAGGGTGTGTCCGGTGCGATAGGCACGGTGAGTCTGCCGCAGTTTTCCGCAGGTCGGACGTATGTGTCGGGGAGGAATGTCGATGAGCCAGCCACGACGGCTAGCGATGATGCTTGTTGCTGTGATGTGCCTGATGGGTATCGGCGTCCTTGCCGTATCGGTCTTCCCCGCCATCGTCGCCGCCCAACCTGGCGGCAACAGCGGTGGTGGCAACAACGGCAATGGAAACGGCAATTACGGCAACAACGGTGGCAATAACAACGGTGGCGGCAACAACGGCAACGGTGGCGGCAACAACGGCAACGGTGGCGGCAACAACGGCAACGGCAACTATGGCTGGCATTGTCACCGTCACAACTGCGGCACGACCGTAATTCCGACACCGACCACGACGACTGAGCCGACCACGACTGAGCCGACGACGACTGAGCCGACGACGACTGAGCCGACGACGACTGAGCCGACGACCACGACTGAGCCGACGACCACGACTGAGCCGACGACCACGACGACTGAGCCGACGACGACTGAGCCGACCACGACGACTGAGCCGACCACGACGACTGAGCCGACCACGACGACTGAGCCGACCACGACGACTGAGCCGACGACGACTGAGCCGACGACGACTGAGCCGACGACGACTGAGCCCACGACCAACCCTTCGGCGTCGCAACGTCCGAGCAGCAGCGCTTCCCCCGCGACCAACGCAACTTCGCAGACCGAGAGTCCTTCGAGCCAAGCACCCTCCGAGACACAGTCTCCTTCCGAATCGCAGCCGAGTTCCGAGCAGTCGTCCGCGGTAGCGGCTCCGCCGGCTGGACCGTCTGATCCGCAGGGACCGTCAGCGGGCGGCGGAGCGCCTGCACCCTCTGCCGGTGGACCGGCAAACGCTGCGCCGGGCGCAGTCGCAGCCCCTTCCGCACCCGAGGTTCTGGCCGCACCCGCACCCGTAGCTCCGCAGGTACCGTCGAACGTTCCGAACGTCGCGGCTCCGACTGACAACCCGCAGGCATTTCCGACGGCGTTCACTCAAGGGCTTCCGCCGATTCTCAACGCCGCCGCCGTCGCCGGCGGTGTAGGCGGAATGGCAGTGGTAGCGGCCGGTGCGGGAGCACTGACTTTCCGCGGAGCATCGCTGCAGAAGGCACGATTGGCTGCCGCGCGTGCCGAATTCCTGGCACCCGGATCACAGGGAGGTGCGTGAGTCGTGCCGGACAGACGTTCACATCGCCGCGTTCTGGCCGCGGTGGATGCCGTATGCGACGCAGCAGCGTCGTCGGAGGCAGTGTCACTGCTGACGGTGGTGCAGACAGTCGCCCGCGAGCGTGGGCGCCCGATCGAGATCGATCTGGAAACCCCTCTCGCCACCGGAGTGTGCGGTCAGCGCCGGGCCTACGACGACCACGACGTCATCGTTTTGGCTCCCGGACTACCCAATGTCGAGCGGACTCTGGCACATGAGTTGGGGCACATAGTGTTTCGCCACGAGGGTGCCGAGATCGCCGAGGCGACGCTCGAGGTCAGTGACGATTTGATCGCCTACATGTTGAGTCAACGTTCTCTGCGGCGCAACGAACCCGTGCCGATGGACGACATCGCGGAGTGGGAAGCCGAGACGTTTGCGTCGATGTTGATCATGCGTCTGCGAACGATGAGTGGCCGTGGGACACCGCTGTCGGTGTTGCGGTACGACGAGGCGATCGGATGATCTTTTGGGCTGTGGCCCTTCTCGTCTGGGTTGCAGCCGGCGCGAGACTGGGTCGAGTTGTCGCGCGCACCGCGACGCCGTTGCGAATGTCGATGGTCTTCGCCGGCTTCTCGGTCGCATTGTCGTCGACGGTCATGGTGCCTGCGGTATGGGACATCGTCGATCGCATTGCGCCGGAGCAGCATGCCGCCGCGATGATCGTCATCGTCTTGTGGACAGCGTTGTCTGCGGCCAGTGCAGTCGGCGCCGTGTCTGCGTGGCCGGTGATGTCACGTCCGGCTATGCGCGGCCTCGCCACCGTGCTGTACTCGGTGGGGCTCCTGGTGGCGATCGCGGTTCTCTTCGGCTACCCGGCGCCGGCTCTGATCTTTATCATCGTCGCTCTGTCCCTTGTCATTTCGACGGGGCTACGGCACGTTGCGTGGGCGCCGTTGGGGCGCGGAATCGCGTTGATCGTGACCGGTTCGTCGATCCTGCTCGTCGTGGTCGTCGTGATGCTTGTCGAATCGATCGGTGGCACCGGCGCACTCGAATCGGATATCTGGACGGGCGCAGGGGTGTGGTTCATCGCTGCCTCGAGTGTTCTGATTGCGCTGGGCATCACGTGGGTGCTTCTCGAGACCTGGTTACGTGCGCGACGAGATCTGTACCGGCTGCGGCGGATGCACGCGCTTCTCGTCAAGCGATTCCCCGAGGTAGTCGACGCGGACAGCGCCGGGAGTACGTCTGTGCTGCGGGCATCGGACATGATCGCGCAGATCATGGATGCGATGTACATCCAGTCCGGCGCCGGGATGTTCGACGTCGGTGGTCAGGAACCGCCGCGGGCCGTCACTGCACACGCGGGGATTTTGGCGGGGTGGATCGCCGATCCCTTGGCCTCGGATGTGTTGGACACCAGGTGGATTGCGCCTCCTGAGAAGATGTCGGCGCGCCGATGGGTGTTGTTGTTGGCGAAAGAACTCGATGAAACGACAAAAGTAGGTCGACGTTCGTAGTCGACCTACTCCATGTCATTGCAGTGCTCGAGATCGAGTCAGTGCTTCAGCACGTTCACATCAGCGTGACGCGTCAGGCGGAACCTCTGGCAAACCTTCACTCGCGCGGAGCTTTTCAGCCATCGTGGTGAGTAGATTCTGCGATTCTTCCGAGAGGTCGAATGCACGGCTCGAGAGGCGGCGAAGCCCGTAGCCTTGGAGCTGTGAGAGCAGTTCGAGATCGTGATCGATCTTGGCTGCGTAGATGTCGTTGAAGAAGTAGTCGGGCTTCACCTTGAAGAACCGGGCGAAGGCTGCGACTGTCTCGTCTGAGGGGTTGGTGCGCTGTCCCGAGCGGAGCTGCGAGATGTACGGCTTGGAGATCTGATGGCCGTCTTCGATGAGCGCTGCCGCAACCTCGGCGTTGGTATGGGGTTTGCGCCCCGGAGGATGAACACTGTCGAACAGTTTGTTCAATCGTTCTGCAAAGTCAGCCATTGTGAACCGCCCCGTAATCCTCTCTAGCTAGCAATTGTCCGTTCAGTGAATCCTACGGTATCACGCGGATAACCGATCGGTAGCTCACCGTAGTCTGTTTAGTAGACTAGTTGTCAAATGTGTCCGAGATTCGATTCGTCCGGCCAATGAGTGCTCAGCTATGTCTCAGCGCACATTGAGTTTCCGCCACACGGAAATGTGCAGCTACGACTGCGCTATTCGAACCTTCCAGTACTTGGCCAATCTGCCCAATATCAAACCTTTTACCCGTTTTGGCGATATTAGCTATGCGTTAGCCTGGTTTTTCACAACTATTTCGATTGAAAAACTGCAGTTCAAGCGATGTTTGAAGGTTTGGGGTCGCGATCAGGGTGGCTGGTTGCGATGTCATGCGGATCACCTCGGGGTTGAACCTTGAACGGTTTGCCGGATTGCGATCTGTGCTAGCTAAACCCTCCGAGTGGGTGCAGAATTGTGACATGAAACACACGATGAGCGATGATGAATTGCGCCGCGCAATCCGTGAAATTCAGGATCGAGCCCACGACGCACGCAAGCGTGGGGACGATGTAGCGGCGGAAGAACTCGACCGTACGGTCAAGGGCTATCAAGAGCAGATGATGCAGCGTCTCTAGTGCTCGCTGCGGTCGTCTCTGTGCGGTGTTTGCGCGGAGTACGGCCGTGCCCCGCTGGTCGTCTTGCGTGTTTCAGGGCGGCCGCACCGTGCGTGCGTAGACTTTCCCGCATGTCCACAGTACGAGTGCGGGGGAGTGTTCATCCATGTCTGTAAGGTCGCTCGACGGCAAGAAATGCCTGATCACCGGTGCCGGTAGTGGAATTGGACGTGCAACTGCGCTGCGTGCATCAGAGGTCGGCGCCGAATTGTTTCTCACCGATATCAACAGCGTCGGATTGGAAGAGACGGTCGCGATGGTCGGCGCCGGCGGCGGCACGGTCAGCATGGCGAAGGCGCTCGATATCTCGGACTACGACGAGGTCGTGAAATTCGGTACCGAGATTCACACTCAATTTTCTTCGATGGATGTCGTCATGAATATCGCCGGCATTTCAGCGTGGGGAACTATCGAGAACCTCGAACATCGGCATTGGAAGTCCATGGTGGACGTCAACCTGATGGGGCCGATCCATGTCATGGAGACGTTTGTTCCACCCATGATTCGTGCCGGCAAGGGTGGACACCTGGTCAACGTGTCTTCGGCTGCCGGACTTTTGGCCCTGCCGTGGCACGCCGCCTACAGTGCGAGCAAGTTCGGCCTTCGCGGGGTGTCCGAGGTGCTGCGATTCGATCTGAAGCGGCACGGAATCGGGGTCAGTCTGGTTGTGCCGGGTGGGGTGAAGACGCCATTGGTGGGAACCGTGGAAATAGCGGGTATCGACAGGAACGACCCGCGGGTCGAAAAACTCACGCACCGGTTCGAGGCGCGTGCTGTCTCCCCGGAGAAGGTGGCGTCGTGCATTCTGCGGGGAATCGAGAAGAATACGTACCTCTTATATACGTCCAATGACATCCGATTCGGATACTGGTGGGCGCGCAAATTCGCCCTGCCTTACGAGTTCGTGATGCAAAAAGCGAACGACCAGTTCAGTAAATTGCTCAAGCGATGAGCGTTAACTCCGCCGGGACTTTTATCTAGTCGAATAGGGACCAAAGTCATGCCGAAGAGTTTTCACTTCGATATCGAATTCAAATATCCGATCGACGACGTGCATCGAACTTTGACCGACCCGAATTATTGGAAAGGCAGACTCGGAGACCTTTATGCCACCTCGGACATCGAAGTTCGAGACGGATCGATCGAAGTATCCGTGTCCGAGGAAATCGACTCCGCCTCCCTCCCGAGCCTGGTCGCCAAGGTTGCGCCGAGTCGGCTCGGTCTGAAACGGGTCGATCGGTGGGGACCTCTGTCAGACGGGCGTGCAGCAGGGTCGGTCACCGGAATCGCGCGGGGACTGCCGATCCGAATCGAGACGACGCTCGATCTCACCGCCGCCGAGTCCTGCACGCGGTTGGTCGTCGACGGAACGGCTGAGGTGAAGATGCCGATCATCGGCGGCCAGATCGAGAAGTTGCTGAAGAAGACCGTCGAGGACTTGCTGGGGCGCGATCGGGACGCCGTCGAGTCATTTCTCGCCTGAGCCTGCACCGAAATCTACTTCCAGAACGCGCGCACCCGGGCCGGCGGATGCGAGTTGATCGTGCGGGTTGGCGAGGGCGCACCCCTCCAACGAGAGGCACCCGCAACCGATGCAACCGGTGAGGTTGTCCCGTAGACGTTCCAGTTGCTCGATGCGTAGATCGAGGTGGCGCCGCCACCCGGTCGACAATCTTTCCCAATCTGCGCGGTTCGGGGTACGGCCTTCAGGAAGTGTGCCGAGGGCCTCTCTGATTTCCGACAGCGGAATGCCGACGCGTTGCGAGATTCTGATGAAGGCGACGCGTCGAAGCGTGTCTCGTTGGTATCGGCGCTGGTTTCCGCTGGTCCGGCGACTGACGATGAGGCCTTCTCGTTCGTAGAAATGCAGGGCCGAGACGGCGACACCGCTGCGCTCGGAGAGCTGGCCGGGCGTGAGTTCCTTTGCCTTCCACGACGGCATCTCCATGGCGACTACCGGTCCGTCGCGCGGTGGAGGGTGGCGTGGAGATGATGCGTCAGCGGGGTGTCGCCGTGCGCCATCCACAGGTCGTATGTCAGCGTGTCGCCCTGAACGCGCATGACTCGCCGAACGTCGTGAACCGGTTTTGCGTCGGGTGATGCTGCGAGCGTGAGACGGGTCAAGGCGAGAGTGCCTTCGGAGTCGAGGGTGCCGCGATGGATCTCGACGAATCCGGTGGGCTGGCTGACCAGCAATTCGAGCTCACCACCCGGTGTTGGGCGCAGGTATCCCGATTCCATGTGAAGCGGTCGTCCGTCGGGGAGCCCACGAGTGCGCGACGAGTAGGTGAGAAACGGTTTCGGGGTGGGCGCGAACTCGATCTCCTCGGAGTACTCGAAGTCGTCGATGGTGGGGAAATGTCCGGCTCCAGCGCCGACCCAGCGCCCGGTGAACCTCTCGATTCCGGCGCCGTTCAGCGCCGCCTGATCCGTACTACTCATTGCCTGGTCCTCTCGCCTGCGTCGGATCAGACGTTACGCGGGCCGGTACGACAGCTGCTTATCCCTGCTGGGTGGGGCCTACGGGATTAGTGTTCACTCATGAACGCTTCTGGCTCCGTCCCCCTCGGTGTCGATTCCGAGGTGGGCCGATTGCGATCGGTCATTCTTCATCGTCCTGGCGACGAGTTGAAACGATTGACTCCGCGCAACAACGACGAGCTGCTGTTCGACGCGTTGCCGTGGGTGGACCGCGCGCAGGAAGAACACGATCAGTTTGCGACCGTCCTTCGTGAGCGCGGCGTCGAGGTACTGCTTTTGTCCGATCTCCTCACCGAGGCGCTCGAGGTCAGTGGCGCAGCGAGGATCCAGGGAATCGCGGCCGCCGTCGACGCACGCAAGATCGGCCACGCGCTCGGGCAACACCTGGCCGCCTACCTGCGAAAGGTGGAGCCGAAGGAGCTTTCGTCGATCCTTACTGCAGGAATGACGTTCGACGAATTGCCGATCGATGCCGACTCGACCTCGTTGGTGCGCAGGATGCATCACGGCGGTGACTTCGTGATCGACCCGTTGCCCAACTTGCTCTTCACCCGTGATTCGTCGTTCTGGGTCGGGCCACGGGTCATCATCACGTCCTTGGCGTTGTCAGCGCGAGCTCGCGAATCCTCGATAACGGATCTCGTCTACGCGCATCACCCTCGATTCAAAGGCGTGCGCCGCGCGTACGAGTCGCACACGGCTCCTGTCGAGGGAGGTGACGTGCTGCTTCTCGCGCCGGGGGTGATCGCAATCGGTGTCGGTGAACGTACGTCACCCGCCGGAGCAGAAGCATTGGCGCGTAGCGTGTTCGACGACGGCCTCGCCCACACGGTGTTGGTTGTTCCGATCGAGCAACGCCGAGCGTCGATGCATCTCGACACGGTCTGCACCATGGTCGAGGCCGACGCGGTCGTCATGTATCCGGCCATTCAGGACACCCTGGCGGCGTTCACTCTGCGCAAGGAAGACGACGGGGTGAGTATTCGCGGTGCGACGCCGTTCCTCGAAGCGGCGGCCGACGCCATGGGAATCGGAAAACTGCGTGTGATCGACACCGGACTCGACACGGTGACTGCCGAGCGTGAGCAGTGGGACGACGGAAACAACACCCTCGCCGTCGAGCCTGGCGTCGTCGTCGCTTACGAGCGCAACGTCGAAACGAACGCCAGGCTGGAGGCCTCGGGTATCGAGGTTTTGCGAATCGCGGGTTCGGAACTGGGGTCCGGCCGAGGTGGTCCTCGGTGCATGTCCTGCCCGATCGCCCGCGATCCGCTGTAAGCCGTCGACGCTGTCAGAGAATTTCTTCCACCTTGGCTGCAGGCCGCGCGAGGACGGTGCCTTTGTCGGTGACCACGAACGGGCGTTCGATCAGAATCGGGTGCTCGATCATCGCGTCGAGGATCTCGGATTCGGATGCATCGGCGAGCCCGAGTTCCTTGTACTGCGTTTCGCGCTTGCGAACGGCTTGGCTGGGCTCGAGGCCGGCGTCGGCGAGGAGTTTTTCCAGCTCGGATCGGGTAGGCGGAGTATCGAGGTACTTCACAATGGTCGGTTCGATGCCGGCGTCGCGGATAAGTCCGAGAACAGTCCGCGACGTGTTGCACCGTTGATTGTGGAAGATGGTTGCAGATGCCATGTCCGTCATTCTGCCTCTGTGTCCGAACTCGTGGGACAAACAGGGGAACAACGGACACCTCCGGCGCGCTGCACTTGAAGTACCGACTTGTGAGGAGAAAACGATGACGGAACATCGAAGTGTGGACGAACGGCGCGTGGTCATTGCCGGTGGGCACGGCAAGATCGCGCAGCACCTGACGTACCTGCTGGCAGGACATGGTGATCGGCCGGTAGCGTTGATCCGCAACTCCGCGCACGAGGGTGCGGTCCGCACACTCGGCGCGTTCCCCGTGGTGATCGATCTGGAATCCTCCACGGTCGAGGAAGTTGCGAAGGTACTCGACGGTGCCGACGTCGCGGTCTTCGCCGCGGGCGCCGGACCTGGTAGCTCGATCGAGCGGAAGGACTCCGTAGACCGAGCTGCGGCGGTGCTGTTGGCCGATGCCGCCGAGAAAGCGGGAGTGCGTCGGTTCATACAGATCAGCGCCATGGGTGCTGGTGACGAAATACCGGAGAACACCGACGAGGTTTTTGCCGCCTACCTGCGGGCGAAGACTGCAGCAGAGGAAGACCTGAAGACAAGGACTTCGCTGGATTGGACGATTCTTCGGCCAGGCCTTCTGACAGACGACGACCCCACCGGTGAAGTCCTTCTTGCAGAGCCACCCGTCGATCGAGGCTCTGTGCCTCGTGCAGATGTCGCCGCAGTGATCGAAGCGCTCATCGACGCGCCGTCCAGTGTCGGCAAGATATTGGTTCTGACCTCCGGCCCGCATACGATCCGCGAAGCGATCGAGGGTTTGTGAGAGAGAAGATGCTGTGACCGAGAAGATACGACGAGGGTGACGATGAAGATCGCTATCGAACACGATTCCTCCACAGCTCCGTACGACCAACTGCGGCAACAGATTATCGAGCAGGTTCACGGCGGCGGATTGATTGCGGGAACCAAGATCCCGACGGTGCGTGCATTGGCCTCGGAGCTGGGATTGGCGGCCAACACCGTCGCGAAGGCTTATCGCGCGCTCAGCGATCAGGGCGTGATCGAGACGAGGGGAAAGCAAGGGACGTTCATCGCTTCGGGGACCGATCCGGTGCAGGCGCAGGCGGAGCAGGCGGCGACCGCGTTTGCGCATAAGGTCCGCTCGCTCGGGTACTCCGACACTGAGATCGTCGCCATGGTGGAGTCGGCATTGAGAGGTGCGTGACACATTGATTAAGTTGACGCTTCAACTTAAAGCTGTCAGTCTTGGCTCATGAATTCGTCGATTGCTCGTGACCTCGGACTCCTCATCGCCCGTGTCGGCCTCGGGATCATCTTCATCGCCCACGGTTGGCAGAAGTTCTTCACCTACAAGATCGCCGGAACGCAGGCCGCATTCGAAGGGATGGGCGCCCCGCTCCCCAAGATTTCTGCAGTTCTGGCAGCATCCATCGAACTCGGTGGCGGCATCCTGCTCATCGCGGGTCTGCTGACCCCGCTCGTCGGCGCACTGCTGTTCCTCGACATGGTCGGCGCGTTCTTCATCGTGCACGCCGACAAGGGCGTCTTCATAGACAACGGCGGCTATGAACTCGTCGTCGCACTCGGTGTCGGTTCGCTCTTGATCGCTGTTATCGGCGCAGGACGCATCAGCATCGACGGATTGATCGGCAAGGGCAACGGTTGGGTTAAAACCCCAGCTTGATCGGGGTGAGAAGGCGGGTTCAACGGCTGTTGAGCCCGCCTTCCAGCTTGCTTTTGGCCCACAAAGTGACGAACGTAGTCATCTATGGTGACGAAATCTGATCGATCCGAACAAGATTCCGGGGCCAACGAAGAGCGCCCGGAGACGGGCTTTACTCGGGTAGGCGTTCGGACCGACTACGTGGTGTTTTCCGTGGCGGCCGCAGCGGTGCTGGCTATTGTCGTGTGGGGTCTCGTAGCTCCCGACAACCTGAACTCGGTAACCGGAAGTGTTCTCGGCTGGTTGGTGACGAACATCGGCTGGCTCTTCGTACTCGCAGCTTCGGCTTTCGTGCTGTTTTCCATCTACCTCGCTGTCAGTCGATTCGGCGACATTCCGCTGGGCAAAGACGGTGAGAAGCCCGAGTTCCGAACCGTCAGCTGGATCGCCATGATGTTCAGCGCCGGCATGGGCATCGGCCTGATGTTCTTCGGTGTCGCGGAACCGCTTGCGCACTACGTGACTCCGCCTCCCGGCACCGACGGTGGCGTCGGAACTGCCATGGCTACCACCATGTTTCACTGGGGTCTTCATCCTTGGGCGATGTATGCCGTTGTGGGCCTTGCCATTGCGTACGGGTCGTATCGCCGAGGACGCAAGCAACTGTTCAGTTCGGCCTTCATCCCGTTGCTCGGTCGCAAAGCCGAAGGGCCGATCGGCAAGGTCATCGACATCCTGGCAATCTTTGCGACGCTTTTCGGCACCGCAGCATCTTTGGGGCTCGGCGCACTTCAGATCGGCTCCGGTTTCGAGGTAGTCGGCTGGATGGAAGAAGCCGGCGTATTCCTGCTCGTGGCCATCGTTGCGGTGCTGACCCTGGCGTTCGTCGCTTCGGCAGTTTCCGGTGTGGCCAAGGGAATTCAGTGGCTCTCCAACATCAACATGGTGCTCGCGCTGATCTTGGCCCTGTTCGTGTTCGTTCTCGGGCCGACCGTACTGATTCTCAATCTGCTCCCGACGACCATTGGTGCATACGTTTCCGACCTCGCCCAGATGTCGGCCCGCACGGGTGCATCGTCGAATCCTGAAACCGGCGCGTGGCTTTCGTCGTGGACGATCTTCTACTGGGCATGGTGGGTGTCGTGGACGCCGTTCGTCGGCATGTTCCTGGCCCGCATCAGCCGCGGCCGCACGATCCGCCAGTTCATCGTCGGCGTCATCGCCGTTCCCACGACTGTCAGCTTGCTCTGGTTCGCGATCTTCGGCGGCGCAGGCATCGGCGAGGAACGCGACGGAATCGGCTTGTCCGGCCGAGGCTCGGAAGAGGCTCAACTGTTCGGCATGCTCGACAATCTGCCGTTGGCCGGAGTGACGACTGTCCTCGTCATGCTGCTCGTCGCAGTGTTCTTCGTCTCCGGCGCCGACGCTGCGTCGATGGTGATGGGGACGCTCTCGCAGCGCGGAACGCTCGAACCGAGTCGCTGGGTCGTGGTGTTCTGGGGCATGTTGACCGGTGGCGTCGCGGCGCTTCTGCTGTGGACCGGTGGTTCCGAAGCGCTCGACGGCTTGCAGACCATGACGATCATCGCTGCGGCGCCGTTCGTGCTGGTCATGATCGGACTGTGCTTCTCGCTGTACAAGGATCTTTCGCACGACCCGATCATCATTGCGGCGAAGGAGCAGAAACGTGCTCTCCTACGCCCGCGCCGAGGACGCCGTGTGGGTAAGTCAGTGGAGTAGGACTTGAGCGGAGTAGGACTTGAACTGTGAAGGGGCACCGAACTGCGGTTCGGTGCCCCTTTGTCGTCCGGTTATTTCCAGCTGGGCAACCACAGATGGTTCTGCCACGATTCCGGCGTGATCGGCATGGCGGTGAGTATCGGCCAGAGGTAGACGAAGTTGGCCACGACCAGACCGATGTACAGACTGACTGCCAGAAGTCCGGTGGTACGACGCTCGACGGACGCGCTCGCCTTGCCCAGTACATCGCCGAGGACCAGCGCAAATCCCATGACCATGAACGGGGCGAGTGCAACTGCGTAGAAGTAGTACATCTGGCGGTCGAGCGTCGCGAACCACGGGAGGTAAGCGGCACCGTAGCCCGTCAGGACCACGGCGTATCGCCAGTCCCTGCGCACGAACGTCTGCCAGATCGCCCACGCCAACATCGGTAGGGCCAGCCACCACATCGCCGGTGTGCCGATCAGCATCACGGCCTTGACGCAGCTGGCGGCCCCGCAACCGGTGACCTGCTCGCCGTCGGCGTAGTAGTAGAGCATCGGTCGTAGCCCCATCGGCCACGTCCACGGTTTCGACTCCCACGGGTGGTGGTTTCCGGCGGAGTTGGTCAGACCGGCGTGGAACTGGAGAACGTTGCCGCTGTAGTACCAGAGTGAGCGCAGCGCGGAGGGAATGAAGCTCCATGTGCCGCCCTCACCGATCTCGTTACCGACGGCGTGACGGTCGACGCCGGTCTCGCTGGTGAACCAGGCCCAGTAGCTCGCGAGGTACACACCGAGCGGAATGATCACCAACGCATACAGAGCCGGCCCGATGTCGCGAACTGCAGTGCCGACCCATGGGCGCTGCACGCGGTAGGCGCGGCGCGCTGACAGGTCGAAGGCAACACTGAGCAATCCGAAGAACAGAATGAAGTACATGCCGGACCACTTGGTTCCGCAGGCCAGGCCGAGCAGGATGCCGGCGCCGAACCTCCACCACCGGAAACCCAGCCGCGGACCCCAGGCAGAGTCGCCGATTCGGCCCTCTTCGTATACCTTCGCCATCCGTTCGCGGACTTGGTCGCGATCGACCACCAGGCATCCGAGAGCAGCGAGGACGAAGAAAGCCAGGAAGATGTCGAGCATCCCCAGGCGTGAGGAGACGAAGGTGACGCCGTCGACGATGAGCAGGATTCCGGCAATCGCGCCGATCAGCGTGGAGCGCGTCATGCGGCGCACGATCCGGATGATCAGCAAGACCATCAGTGTCCCGACCAGGGCCGACGAGAATCGCCACCCCCAACCGTTGTAACCGAAGAGTGCTTCGCCGATCGCGATCATCTGCTTACCGATGGGCGGGTGTACCACCAATCCGTAACCGGGATTGTCTTCGATGCCGCCACCGGTCAGAACTTGCCAGCCCTGCGGAACGTAGTGCTTCTCGTCGAAGACAGGTGTGCCGGCGTCGGTCGGGTAGGCGAGCATCGTGAAGCGTGTGATCGCCGCGATAGCGGTGACGAAAGCGGTGACGATCCAGCCGCGCAATCTGTCGGTCGGGCCGAAATCAGGATCCGGTACCAGCGGGCCGGGACTACGCATTACCCGATCGCTCGTGGCGGGCGTTGGCCGCTCGTCCGTCTGCACAGTCACCTGGCAATCGTAGGCTGTCAGGTATGACTGGTCGCTTGGTACTCGCCGCAACACCCATGGGAGATGTCGGTGACGCGTCTCCGCGTCTTCGGTCTGCTCTCGCAACCGCCGACGTCGTTGCTGCGGAGGACACACGACGCACCAAGTCTCTGGCGTCCGCGCTCGAGGTAACCATCACCGGGAAGATCGTCAGTTTCTACGATCAGGTCGAGATTTCCCGGCTGCCCGCGCTGGTCGCCGACGTCGCCGAAGGCAAGACCGTCCTGCTGGTCACGGACGCGGGCATGCCGTCGGTCAGCGATCCCGGATATCGCCTTGTCGCCGCCTGCGTAGCCGAGAACCTCGCCGTCACGTGCTTGCCCGGTCCGTCGGCGGTGACGACGGCGCTGGCACTCTCCGGATTGCCCGTCGAGCGGTTCTGCTTCGACGGGTTCCCGCCGCGTAAGCAGGGGCAGCGCAAGACGTGGCTCTCTGCCTTGGCAACCGAGCAGCGAGCGTGTGTGTTCTTCGAAGCGCCTCATCGCCTTGCCGACTGCCTCGCAGATGCGGTGGAAGTGCTCGGGCCGAATCGCCGCGCGGCTGTGTGCCGGGAATTGACCAAGACCTACGAGGAAGTGAAGCGCGGCACTCTCGGGGAGTTAGCTGCTTGGGCCGCCGAGGGCGTTCGCGGTGAGATCACGGTGGTGCTCGAAGGCGCAGTGCTGGTGGCATCTGATCCTGCCGATCTGGTCGACGAGGTGGAAAGGCTGGTCGAGGGGGGAGCACGATTGAAGGACGCGTGTGCTCTGGTCGCAACGGCCGGAGTCTCCAAGCGTGAGTTGTACGAGACGGTCCTGGCTGCGCGCAAGGACTAGCGGGAGCGGTTCACGGCGGGTGTGCCGGGACGCAGGTTGGCGTCGTCGGCTGCAGCCTGGCCGGCGTGCCAGCCTTCGGCGTCCACGGACCGTCCGCGAGTCTTACGGGTTGTCGGGAACAATCGATCGAATTCGGCGTCGACGGCCTCGGATGTGGTGGCGAGGATCGGCAGAAGATCCGCGACGTCCATCGATGCCGCGTCGGCCGCTTCGGCGGTGGCTTTGGTGCCGGCGTCACGCAGGCGGTGTCCGATGCGGCTGGCGAACCCGGCCAGGAATCCCTTGCGGAACGAGGTGGTGCGTGAGCCGCCACGATTGCTCGAGTCGGCGAATTGCATTGCACGGGTTGCCTGTACGAGCAGGGAAGTGAACAGCATGTCGACTTGCTGAAGGTCGACCGGAGTGCCGACGACGGTCGCGAGTGCAATGTCGCTGAACCAGACAGTCCTGACTCGATTCGATTCGCCGATCTCGGTCAGGAGGTGAACCTTTTCCTTCACGTACGGGTTCTCGATGTGAATGCGTCGGGCATTGACGGATGTGTCGGTGACCCCGGCGCGACTGTGGAGCAGTGCGGAGTCGATGGCGTACCGGGTCATCAACTCCTGGGCCTTCGCGGTGAAAATCTCGGCTTCTTCCGCGAAGTTGGTTGCTTCCGCTTTGGCGAGTAGTCCACGAATTCGCTTGAGTACCTTGGCGTCGACCTCGGTATCGCCGACGCCGGCATAGCTGGTATCGGTGCGTTGCGACGGCCAGGTGGATGGTGGCGCGAGCAACACCGTCCACTGAGGTAGGCGCATCCACGATCGCGCGACGTCGACGATCTGCGAAACGAGGAAGTAGGGATCCTGGAACAGAAGGCCGGCCGCGAGGGAGCGAAAAACGTCGTCGTCCACGGTGATTCGAGAAGCGATGTGCCGAGACTTCGGATACTGCTCGCCGATCGTCTGCAACTGCCCCACCCATTCGAGCGGAGCGCGATCGGAGGCGCGCGACGCCTTCGCGTCGAACAGGATGGTGGTGGCGGCGAGATCGGCGTCGGACGCTTCTTTACTTCGACGCGCCAGGTGAATCAGATCCGCCGGCTGCCATCCGCGGTCGTACGCCGCGGACAGTTCGGAAACGAGATCTCGCACCGCGGAAACGGATTGAGGGCTGACCTCCTGAGTGGACACCCGTGCTCCGTTCCATGGCAGTGTCTGCGCCGAAGCGCTGGTTCGAATGTATGTTCTATTCGTGGTCATGGCTGGAGTGTGCACGTCGGGTCCGACACATCCGCCGGTAGGCGGATATTTCGGACCCCACGTGCGGCACTCTCGCTTAGCTCATTCCTCGACGAAGCGGGGGAAAACTGGCGCCGGAGCAGGCAGTTTCCGGTTCGCGTCGATGCGAACCGCAATGTCGGCGAACTGCCGGTTCTCTTCGCTCTGGCCAAGCAGATCGAGGATGCGTGACGCCGCGTCGGGCATCACCGGCTGAACGAGAAGCCCGACGATACGGACCACTTCGAGCGTCACGTACAGAACCGTCGCCATGCGTGCCGGATCCGTCTTGCGCAGAACCCACGGTTCCTGCTTGGAGAAGTACCGGTTGGTCTCGCCGAGAACGCCCCAGATGGCTTCCAGTGCGAGATGCAGCGCCTGCACGTCGAACTCGCTGCGGCACTTGGCAAGCAGGGCATCCGCCGACGCCAGCATCGCCAGGTCGTCCTCGGTGAACTCGCCGGGAGTCGGTACCTGGGCATCGCAGTTCTTCGCGACCATCGTCAGTGAACGCTGCGCGAGGTTGCCCAGTTCATTGGACAGGTCTGCATTCATACGCGTCACGATTGCTTCGTGGCTGTAGCTGCCGTCCTGGCCGTACGAGATCTCGCGGAGCAGGAAGAAGCGGACCGCGTCTAGGCCGTACTGATCGACCATCGCGATGGGGTCGACGACGTTGCCGACCGACTTCGACATCTTCTCGCCCTTGTTGTACAAGAACCCGTGGACGAAGACCCGCTCTGGCAGTTCGATGCCGGCAGACATGAGGAACGCCGGCCAGTACACGGTATGGAAACGCGTGATGTCCTTGCCGATGATGTGCAGGCTCGCGGGCCAGAACTTCTCGAACTCCGCCGAGTCGACGTTCGGGTAACCCACGCCGGTCAGGTAGTTGGTGAGGGCGTCGACCCAGACGTACATGACGTGGTCGGGGTCTCCGGGAACCTCGACGCCCCAGTCGAACGTGGTGCGCGAGATCGACAGGTCCTTGAGGCCGCCCTTGACGAAGCTGACGATCTCGTTGCGACGAGTCGCGGGGGCAATGAACTCGGGATGCTCTTCGTACAGAGCAAGCAAACGGTCCTCGTAGGCCGAGAGACGGAAGGTGTAGTTGGACTCCTCGGTCCACTCCACCGGAGTGCCGGTCTCCGTCGACTGACGGGTGCCGTCGTCCAGAAGCGTGGTCTCGGCTTCGGTGTAGAAGGCCTCGTCACGAACCGAATACCACCCCGAGTACGTGTCGAGGTAGATGTCGCCCGATGCAGCCATCTTTTCCCAGATCGCCTTGCTGGCGACCTGATGGTCGGCGTCGGTGGTGCGGATGAAGCGGTCGTACGAGATGTTCAGGACCTTGTCGAGGTTCTGGAACACGTCGGAGTTCCGAGCCGCGAGTTCGCGGACGTCGATGCCCTCTTTGATCGCTGTCTGCTGCATCTTCAGACCGTGCTCGTCGGTGCCGGTCATGAAGAACACTTCATGACCGTCCAACCGCTTGAAGCGGGCGAGCGCGTCCGAGGAGATGTACTCGTACGCGTGGCCGATGTGCGGAGCGCCGTTGGGATACGCGATCGCTGTCGTGATGTAGAACGGCGATCGTTCCGCGCCTTCCGGGGCAGCGGAGTCCGGGCGCGGGGTCTGGGAGGGTGAGGCAGGCACAGTCATGGTGGGCTTACTCTATCGGGCGTGAGCAAAGACCGTCCCGCCCCCGATGCCCCTGAGCCCTTGTCGCCTCTGATCGACGCACATACGCACCTCGACGCCTGTGGTGCGCACGACGCTGCGACCGTGGCCGAAATTGTCGATCGGGCCGAAGCCGTCGGCGTCGGACGGGTCGTCACGGTGGCCGACGACCTTGATGCCGCACGCTTTGCCGTCGACGCTGCGAACTGGGATTCGAGGGTTTACGCAGCCGTCGCAATCCATCCGACCAGGGCGAACGTCCTCGATGTCGACACCAGAGCCGAGATAGAACGGTTGGCGTCCGATCCGCGGGTCGTCGCGGTGGGGGAGACCGGGCTGGATCTCTACTGGCCAGGCAAGCTCGAAGGGTGCGCCACCATCGAGGAGCAGGTCGACGGTTTCCGGTGGCACATCGACCTCGCGAAGCGTCTCGGCAAGACGCTGATGATTCACAATCGCGAAGCCGATGAGGACCTGCTGCGGGTGCTGCACGAGGAAGGCGCGCCGGAGACCGTGGTGTTCCATTGCTTCTCCTCGGATTCGGAGATGGCCCGTGCGTGCATCGACGCGGGCTACGTGTTGAGTTTCTCGGGAACCGTGAGTTTCAAGAATGCGAAGGCGCTGCGTGAGGCCGCGCTGTTGGTGCCGTCGGATCAACTGATCGTCGAGACGGATGCGCCGTTCTTGACGCCGCACCCGTTCCGCGGTGCGCCCAACGAGTCGTACTGCCTGCCGTACACAGTGCGCGCGCTCGCAGACATCCGCGGTGAGGATCCGCAGGCGCTGGCAGCAGCGTCCACGGCGACAGCGGAGCGCGTCTACAAGCTCTGACGCTATGGTGGTCTGACAGGTAACTCCGCGCCCGGGACGGTCGTGTCCCGGTTCGTCTACTGCGCGGAGTATTCAGATGAATGACTACAACGTGGTCACAGTCCGCATCGAAACGTGGGAATTCGAGTGCTGTGCACCGTTGCCGGTGGTCGGCGAAAAATCTGCGTGGGCTTTGCACCCCACACGTGAGTCGCTGTGGTTCGACGGGACGGTTCATGGAGGAATCTATCCCGACGACGTGGAACCTACGGCCGGGATCGTTCTCTCGATCCGACTCGAGCGCGGCGAGTTTGTCGAACAAGAACCCAGGCACTGGGTATTGGTACCTGGGAGCACCGATCACGTTCGAGTCGAGAAGGTCCCACGGTCTTTTCGCGGCATGTCGTCGCTGGTTGCCGGTCGTCGTGGCTGGATGGAGACGGCCGTTGTCGTCGAATTGGCCACCACCCGTGCGCCTTTCCGGTAGTCCCCACTACCAAAAAGGCGCACAGGGGGCTTGCCCCTAGAGAACCTTCGCCAGGAAGTCCTGGGTGCGCTGCTGCTGGGGGTTGCCGAACAGACTCTCCGGCTTACCTTCTTCGACGATGTATCCGTCGGCCATGAAGATGACTCGGTCGGAAACCTCACGGGCGAAGCCCATCTCGTGGGTCACGACGACCATGGTCATGCCCTGCTTGGCGAGGTCGCGCAGCACCTGCAGAACCTCACCCACCATTTCGGGGTCGAGGGCGCTGGTGGCCTCGTCGAAGAGCATGATGTCCGGACTCATCGCGAGTGCGCGGGCGATGGCAACGCGCTGCTTCTGCCCACCGGACAGGCTGGCGGGCTTGGCATCTGCCTTCTCCGCGAGGCCGACCTGGCCGAGCAGTTTGACGGCGATCTCGCGAGCCTGCTCCTTGGTCGATCGCCCGGTCTGCACCGGAGCGAGCATCACGTTTTCGACGACGCTCATGTGGGGGAACAGGTTGAAGTGCTGGAACACCATCCCGATGTGCTGGCGCACCTTGTCGATGTCGACATCCTTGTTCGTGAGGTCGAACTGGTCGACGCGCACGGATCCGGCGGTGATGTCTTCGAGGCGGTTGAGGCAACGCAGGAAGGTCGACTTGCCGGAACCGGAAGGCCCGATGACGCAGACCACTTCACCGCTCTTGATGTCGACGTCCAGGCCCTTGAGGACCTCGTTGTCGCCGAACGACTTCTTCAGTCCCTTGACCGAAATCTTGACCTCGGTGGCGGACTTGCCCATGTTGACGGCTGTTTCGGTCACTTGTTGATCCTCTTCTCGAGGCGGTTCGACAGCTTGGTGAGCGCCATGATGATGATGAAGTACATGACGCCGATGATCAGCCACATGTTGAACGACTGGAAGTTGCGCGCGATGATGATGCGCCCTGTCTGAGTGAGCTCGGCGAGTCCGATGACCGACAGGATCGACGTGTCCTTGAGGGTGATCACGAACTGGTTGATGTACGACGGGATCATCGTGCGAATTGCCTGCGGCATGATGACTTTTCGCATCGACTTCATGTAGCTGATGCCCAGGCTTCGTGACGCCTCCATCTGTCCCTTGTCGACGGACAGGATGCCGCCGCGGACGATTTCAGCCATGTACGCGCCGGCGTTGAGCGAGAGCGTGATGATGCCTGCGGTGAAGGCGGACATCTGGAAATGCAGGGCTGCCGGGATGCCGAAGTAGATGAAGAATGCCTGCACCAACAGCGGTGTGCCGCGGAAGATGTCGACGTAGGTTGTGCCTATACCTCGGACGAACATGTTGGTGGACACGCGGCAGAGACCGAAGATCGCGCCTAGGACCAGAGCGATCGCGATCGAGACGACGGAGAGAACGATCGTCAACCACAGGCCCTTGAGAAGCTGCGGGTAGGTGCTCTTGATCAAGCCGATGATGGAGTTGTCCGACGTCGACGCGCCCTGACCGAGGTAGGTCGAGACGATTTCGTCGTACTGGCCGTCGTCGCGCAGGTTCTGCAGTCCGGCGTTGAACATCTGGAGCAGTTCGGCGTTCTGGCCCTTGTTGACTGCGAAGCCGTAGCTCGCGCCCACCTCTTTTTCGGTGACCGTCTTGAGGCCGTTGCCCTGTGTGATGCCGTAGGCGAGGACGGGGTAGTCGTCGAAGACTGCGACGGAGTTCCCGGTGCGGACCTCGTCGTACATGCTGGCGGAGTCGGCGAAATAGACTGTGGTGAAGCCGTATTGGTCCTTGATGGACTCGGCGAAGCTGGCGCCCTCGGTGCCGTTCTTGACGGCGACGCGCTTGCCCCTCAGATCCTCGTACGACTTCACGTCGTTGTCGGTCTCGAGGACCGCCATCTGCACGCCCGACTCGAAGTACGGGTCGGAGAAGTCGAACACCTGCTTGCGGGCGTCGGTGATGGACATGCCCGCGATGACGCCGTCCGCCTGCCCGGCCTGCACGGCCTGAAGGGCCGCGTCGAAGCCGAGCTGCTTGATGTCGACCTTGAAGCCTTGGTCCTCGGCGATCGCATTGAGCAGGTCGATGTCGATGCCGACGAGTTTGCCGTCTTCGTTCTCGAATTCGAACGGGGCGAATGTCAGATCGGTGGCGATCGTGTAGGTGCGGCCGGGTTGCGCGCTCGCGATTCCGGGGGCGAACAGCGCTGCGATCAGCGCCAGCAGGATGGCCAGGATCGGCCACCTGGCATTACGTGGTCTGTCGAATCTTCTTCGCACTATCGCCCAGCTTTCTTCTGTCGCGCCCGGGATCGCCGGACTGCTTTGAACCAGACGAGAACATACTGCGCCCAGAGCTGAATCGATACACGGGTATCGGAGCCGGAAAGTGTAGAACACACGACACGCCGTTGCCGTTCCGTGACAAAAGTCGCATTTCGTTGTGATTTGGTTGCCGATACAACGCTCGGTCGTTACCGTATTGTGATCGAACGTCGTCTGCCTTGGGATTTCCTGTGTCGCCTTTTGCCAAGATCAACTCCACGAAGTCACCACTTCTCTATTCAGTGGTGGGTGCGTTGCTTCTGACGCTCATCGTCGGGGGTGCGCTCGCCGTGGTTCGGCACAAGACGATCACCCTCGACGTCGACGGCGACATGATTTCGCTGTCCACGATGTCGAGCAGCGTCGGTACCGCTCTCGAGGACGCCGGATACCCGGTCGATCCCAAGGACGCGCTCGCACCCAGTGCCGATTCCTCCCTGTCCGATGGCGATACCGTCGTACTACGCCGTGCCCGTGAGTTGGCTCTGACCGTCGACGGTCAGCCGACCACCATCTGGACCACCGCATTGACGGTCGACGAGGCATTGAAGCAGGTAGATGTTTCCGACGACTTCGCAGTCTCGGCTTCGCGCTCGCATCGTCTGCCGCTCGAACGGACCGAGCTCGACGTCGTCAGCCCGAAGACCGTCAGCGTCAGCGACGGTGGCGCTCCCGCGGCGGAGGTCAAGCTCGCCGCCGTGACCGTCGGCGATCTTCTCGCGGCCAAGAATACGCCGCTCGAGCAGGCCGACTCGGTGGTTCCCACCGCCGAGACACCCGTTACCAACGGCCTGACCATCCAGGTCACTCGCGACCGCACGGACACTCGCGTCGAGACGCAGCCGATCGCGCCGCCGGAGAACAAGGTCGAGGATCCCGAGCTGGAGAAGGACAAGACCGTCGTCGAGAACCCGGGTGTTCCGGGTGAGCGCACGGCGACCGTCGAGGTCAAGACCGTCAACGGCGTCGAGGCCGGACGAACCGAACTGTCCGCGACCGTGATCAAGGAACCGGTCGCAGCAGTGGTGAAGGTCGGTACCAAGCAGGCTTCCGCTCCCGCTGTGTCCAACGCGTCGACGTGGGATGCCATTGCTCAGTGCGAGGCGACCGGAAACTGGGCCATCAACACCGGCAACGGTTTCTACGGAGGACTTCAGTTCACCCAGAGCACCTGGGAAGCATTCGGCGGCGGTCAGTACGCAGCTCGCGCCGACCTCGCATCACGTGAACAGCAGATCGCGATCGGCGAGAAGGTCCGCGCCGGTCAGGGCTGGGGTGCTTGGCCGTCCTGCACCAGCAAATTGGGCCTGCGCTGACGCGCTCACACCTCACAGAACACAGGAACCGATGTCACCGTTCGCCAAAATCAACTCGACCAGGTCGCCGTTGTTGTACTCGGCGATCGCCGCTCTTCTCCTGACGGTTCTCGTGGGTGGTGTTCTGGCCGTCGTCCGGCACAAGACCATCACTCTCGATGTCGACGGTGAGCAGATTCGCCTGAGCACCATGTCGACCAACGTCGACGGCGCTCTCGAGGACGCGGGTTACCCGATCGGTGACAAGGATGCAGTTGCTCCCGCGGCCGACGCTTCGCTGTCCGACGGCGACACCGTGGTGCTCCGTCGTGCCCGTGAGATCACGCTGACGGTCGACGGTCAGCCGCAGAAGCTCTGGACCACAGCCTTGACCGTCGACGACGCGTTGAAGCAGTTGGACGTCGCGGCGGATGTGCACGTGTCGGCTTCGCGCTCGCAGCGTCTTCCGCTGGACGGCGCCGCGCTCGACGTGCTGACACCGGTCGTCGCAAAACTGGTCGACGGCGCAAACGCGGCAGCAGACGTGCGTATCGCGGCGCCGACGGTCGGGGAGTTCCTTACCGCCAACGGCACTCCGCTCGAGCAGTCGGACACGGTGGTTCCCGCCGCCGACGCTCCACTGACCGAGGGCCTGGAGGTCACGGTGACGCGCAACCGCACCGAGAGCAAGGTCGAGACCTTGCCGCTCGATCCGCCGGATCAGCGCATCGAGGATCCGACGATGAACCAGAGCCGCACGATCGTCGAGAACCCGGGCGTGCCCGGCGTGCGTGACGTGACGTTCGCCGTGAATCTCGTCAACGGTGTCGAAGCCGGACGTACCCAGGTCGCGGAGACGATCACCACACCGGCGCAGCCGAAGGTCGTGCGTGTCGGAACGAAGCCGGGCACCGAGGTGCCGCCCGTGGAGAACGGTTCGACGTGGGATGCGCTCGCACAGTGCGAGGCCACCGGTAACTGGGCCATCAACACCGGCAACGGTTTCTACGGCGGCGTGCAGTTCGATCAGAACACCTGGGAACGACAGGGCGGGTTGAAGTATGCGCCCCGCGCCGACCTCGCCACCCGTGAAGAACAGATCGCGATTGCGACACAGACCCAGCGCACTCAGGGCTGGGGCGCATGGCCGTCGTGCTCGGGTCGCCTCGGACTGGGATAAGTTCTACTGGTGTCAGACGCCGAACAATCGAACGAACCCATCGCTACTCCGCGCGGGCAGGCAGCCCTGCTCGGTCCGGTCGAGGTGCGCGCTCTTGCCGAGGAATTCGGTGTCCGGCCCACGAAACAGTTGGGGCAGAACTTCGTTCACGACGCCAATACCGTGAGGCGCATCGTCACCACGGCAGGCGTGACACGTGACGACGTCGTTCTCGAGGTAGGGCCTGGTCTCGGTTCGCTGACGATGGCGCTGATGGACGTGGTCGATCGGGTCATCGCGGTCGAGATCGATCCCAACCTCGCGGCTCGCCTGCCGAAGACGGTGGCCGAGCGAGCGCCGGAACTGGCCGATCGCCTGACCGTCGTCGAAGCCGACGCGATGCGTGTGCTGCCTTCGCAGATTCCCGGCGAGCCGACCGCGCTTGTCGCGAACCTGCCGTACAACGTCGCGGTGCCGGTGCTGTTGCACCTGTTCGCGTCGCTTCCGAGTCTGCGGACCGCACTCGTGATGGTGCAAGCCGAGGTTGCCGACCGCCTGGCGGCTGATCCGGGAAGCAAGATCTACGGCGTTCCCAGCGTCAAGGCCAACTTCTTCGGCGAGGTTCGCCGCGCCGGTGCCGTCGGACGCAACGTGTTCTGGCCGGTGCCGAAGGTGGAATCAGGTCTGGTTCGTATCGACCGGTATGCGGAGCCGCCGTGGCCGATGGACGAGAAGCACCGCAAGCAGGTTTTTGCGGCGATCGACGCCGCATTCGCGCAGCGCCGCAAGACTTTGCGTGCCGCGCTCAGCGGTTGGGCAGGTTCGCCTGCCGAGGCCGAACGACGGCTCCTCGCTGCCGGCATCGAGCCACAGACGCGTGGTGAGATGCTCGACGCAGCAGCCTTCGTTCGGCTGGCTGGAGGCGAATAGCCCCGTGCGCGGTTAAGGAGTGCAGGGACTCCCTAACCGCGCACAGGGGCTTGCCCCCTTATTTGAACCGCCGCAACCTCAGGCTGTTGCTCACCACGAACACACTGCTGAATGCCATTGCGGCACCGGCGAGCATCGGGTTGAGCAGGCCGGCCGCAGCCAGCGGGATCGCAGCCGTGTTGTAGGCGAATGCCCAGAACAGGTTGCCCTTGATGGTCTTGAGCGTCTTGCGGGACAGTCGAATTGCATCGGCTGCCGACCGCAGGTCACCTCGCACCAGAGTGATGTCGCTGGCCTCGATCGCAACGTCAGTACCCGTGCCCATCGCCAGGCCGAGATCGGCCTGAGCCAGGGCTGCCGCGTCGTTCACGCCGTCGCCGACCATGGCCACGACGCGTCCTTCCGCTTGCAGTTTCTTGACGGCGTCGACCTTGTCCGCAGGCATGACCTCGGCGAAGACGGTGCTGATCCCGACCTGATCCGCGACAGTGCGAGCAACGGTGGCGTTGTCACCGGTCAGCAGAACCGGTTCGAGGCCGAGTGCTTTCAACTGCGCGATTGCTTCGGCGCTCGTGTCCTTGACCGCGTCGGCGATCACGAGGATGCCGTGCGCCTTGCCGTCCCAGCCCACCGCGATTGCGGTGCGCCCGGCCTTCTCTGCTGCAGCCTTCGCCTCGCGGAGATTTTCCGGCAACGGCATCGACCAGTCGGCGAGCAGCGCGTCTCGGCCCGCGACGACGGCGTGACCGTCGACCATTCCCTGCACGCCGCGCCCGGCGACGTTCACGAAATCCTCGACCGTAGGCAATTCGCCCACGGCTTCGGTCGCACCCTTCGCGATCGCTGCGGCGATGGGGTGCTCGGAGCGATGTTCGAGTGCGCCGGCCAGCCGAAGGACCTCGTCGACGGTTGTTCCTTCGCCCACCACGGTGTCCAGCAATGTCATCTGACCGGTGGTGACGGTTCCCGTCTTGTCGAGCACGACGGTGTCGACTGCGCGCGTCGATTCGAGCACCTCGGGTCCCTTGATGAGGATTCCCATCTGGGCTCCGCGGCCCGTGCCCACCAACAGAGCTGTGGGCGTTGCCAATCCGAGAGCACAGGGGCACGCGATGATCAGCACGGCGACCGCAGCGGTGAACGCCATCTCGATGGGGTTGCCGGTACCGAGCCAGTAGCCCAGTGTCGCAACGGCAATCGCGATGACGACCGGCACGAAGATACCGGCGATCCGATCGGCGAGGCGCTGAACTTCGGCCTTGCCGTTCTGTGCGTCTTCGACCAGTGCCGCCATCTGGGCGAGTTGGGTGTCGCTCCCGACCCGGGTGGCCTCGACGGTCAAGGTTCCACCGACGTTAACGGTGGCGCCGACGACAGTGTCCCCGACACCGACTTCCTCCGGCACGGATTCGCCGGTCAACATGCTCATGTCGACGGCTGAGCGGCCCTCGGTGATGATGCCGTCGGTGGCGATCTTCTCGCCGGGCCGGACGATGAAGGAGTCGCCCGCTGCCAGTTCTTCGGCGGGGATTCGTACTTCGACGCCGTTGCGCAATACCGCGACGTCTTTCGCACCGAGTTCCATGAGTGCGCGTAGTGCGGCGCCGGACGTGCGCTTGGACTTGTGCTCGAAGTAGCGTCCGGCCAGCACGAACGTGATGACGCCCGCGGCAACTTCGAGGTAGATGTTGGCGCTGCCGTCCATCCGGTCGACCGTCAGCCGGAAGGCGTGCTTCATACCGGCTTCGCCCGCAGTGCCGAAGAACAGTGCGTAGAGCGACGAGACGAAGGCCGAGATGGTGCCCAGCGAAATTAGCGTGTCCATCGTGGCCGCGCCGTGACGCAGGTTCACCCAGGCAGCCCGGTGGAAGGGGAGGGCCGCCCACACGATGACCGGTGCGGCCAGTGTGAGGGAGAGCCATTGCCAGTTGTCGAACTGCAGCGCAGGAATCATCGCCATAGCGATGACCGGCACAGAGAGAAGAGTCGAGATGATCAGGCGAGTACGGAGCTCGCGCAGATCACGATCCTGCGGGGTTTCCGCATCCGGGTCGACGGTGTCCGGCGCGCTGGGCGGCTTGGGGAGCGCGGCGGAATAACCGGCGTTCTCGACGGCAGTGACCAGATCTTCGACGGGTACCCTGTCCGGGAAGGTGACCTTGGCCTTCTCCGTCGCGTAGTTGACGGTGGCTGTGACGCCGTCGATCTTGTTGAGCTTCTTCTCGATTCGTGACGCGCAGGAGGCGCAGGTCATCCCGGTGATCGCGAGTTCGACGCTGCTCGAGTTGGCAGCATTGTCGACCGCAGTCGGTGACGTCATCAGTGCCCTCCCTCGTGATTGTCTGGAACTGAAGCTGTGGAAATGCCTGCATCAACAGTGAATTCGGCGGTCCGAACCACGCCCTCGTGCTGGAAGTCGAGGAACAGCCGGTATGTGCCTTCGCTCGGTGCCTGTGCGTGGAAGGAAATGTCCGGACCAGGAGCTGTGACGCCGTCGCCTGGCTCGCCTTCGGGGTGCACGTGCAGGTAGGCGAGGTCGCCGGTGCGCAGGGCAACGAGGTGACCGAAGGCACCGAGGTACGGATCGAGATCGGTGACCGGGGCTCCGTCGCGAGCAACGCTCAGCGTGATCGGGCCGCCGGCAGTGGTCAGATCACCGTCGAGAGTCACGGTGTATCCGTCGACGGTTGCGGTCGCGCTCTTCGCAGGTAGCGGCGCAGGAGTGAATTCGCCTGCCACGTCGAAGTTTCGGCCGAGTGTCAGTTGGGTGCCGTCGGTGGGATCGAAGTCCGCGAAGACTCGGTAGGTGCCGGCGGCGGGCCAGGCCCAGTCGATCGACCAGGTGCCGTCTGCAGCGAGGGACGGATGTACGTGGCGGAATTCGCTGGTGTCGTTTCGGACGACAATGAGGTGGAGTTTCTTCTCGTGCAGGAGGTCGAAATCGACGACGGGCGTGTTGGTGTCGTCGAGAATCCGGAAGGTCAAGGTTCCCGGCTCCCCAGCTCGACCGGGTGCGGTCACATCGGTGAGTGTGTATCCGCCGGAAGAGACTTCGAGTCCTGCAGGTGTTGCCGAATCCATGCCTGGCATCGATTCTGTGGTTGATTCGTGGGTGCTGTGCTGGGTGGTGGACATGTCTATCGGGCTTCCGATTGCGGCCCCCACGCCGAGGGCGGCGCCGAAGACGGCGACCAGCCCTACGGCGTAGGCGGCAAGTGTTGTCGAGGTGCGCACGGCTGACTCAGCTTGGTACGACTGCGTAGCCGGCTTCGTCGACTGCTGCGACGACGTCGGCTGCGGAGACGGGAGCATCGCTGGTGACAACGACGCGTCCGCTCGCCAGTTCGACATCCACCGCGGTTACTCCCGCGATGTTGCCGATCTCTTCCTTGACGGATCCGACGCAGTGTCCGCAGGTCATTCCGGAAACGGTGTATTCGGCGGTGGTCATCGCAGATCCCTTCGGTTGTGGAAAGCTTATTTTACGGATACCCGGTGTAGGTATCGCTCTGCAATCGAAGGTACCCCCAGGGGGTATGCCTGTCAACGGGCTGGGCAGTGATGAAGGCCTCAGGGAAGACAACACGGCGGATGTGTGGTCTACTTGTGGTGGTCGTAAGTGTTTGTGTTTGTGTTTCCACGCTCGCAAATGGTTAGGTTGCGAGCGTTTGGACATCCTCCACGGATTTGTCTCAGAACGGTCGTAGTAAGTGACCCGGGCGGTCGAAGCGACTGCCTGTTGACACTGTGTTAGAGGAGATTTACATGGCAGAGGGCATCGTGAAGTGGTTCAACTCCGAGAAGGGGTTCGGCTTCATCGCTCCCGAAGACGGCAGTGCTGACGTCTTCGTTCACTACTCCGAGATCCAGAGTGGCGGCTTCCGCACTCTCGAGGAGAACCAGCGCGTGGCGTTCGAGATCGGTCAGGGCAACAAGGGCCCGCAGGCCACCGGCGTTACCATCGTCTAAGACGTCCATGTGAGTCGGGCAACCGACGCATGACGTACTGACAAGACCCCAACTCTTCGGAGTTGGGGTCTTGTTGTATTTGGGTGAAAAACGCTGTCATGCATCGAGATACCGCTGAGTGGCGACCGCCGTCTCCGCCGCGATCGTGCGGCATTCCTCGCGGAGTTCAGGTGGATTCACAACGGTGAAATCGACGTCGAAAGCTCTGAGCCAGTGTGCGATCGATCGCAGAGAAGTGCCCGAAAGCACTATGACGCAACGCCCTTCGTCGGTGGACTCCACCGATCCCCACTGTTCGCTGACCATGGGTGCTATCTGCTCGATGGGTGCATGCAGTAGAACTGTTGCGCGCGTGGAGGAATAGGCCCGAGCGACACCGCGGGAAACGAAGTCTGCTGCACCACCGGCGGGTAGTTCCCGCGGCACGAATCGTGGGCCGGTGGGGATCTTGGGTTCCATTCTGTCTACGCGAAATGATCGCCAGTCTTCGCGAGCGAGATCCCATGCCACCAGATACCACCGGACACCCGACCGTACGAGCCGGTACGGTTCCACCTCGCGCCGGCTCTGGGTGCCGTCGTGAGTGCTGTAGTCGAATCGCAGGCGTTCGTGGTTGTGGCACACCGACGCGATGGCGGACAAGACCGACGCATCGACTGCGCTCGCGGCGGGCTCGCGTGGCACGACGTCGATCGACAGCGACTCCAGACGGTGTCGCAGCCTCGACGGCATGATCTGCCGCAGCTTCGCCAGCGCGCGCATCGAGGCCTCGCCGATGCCGACCACAGAGCCGGTCGCTCCGGACTGCAGTGAAAGTGCCACCGCGAGCACTTCTTCGTCATCGAGCTGTAGCGGGGGCATCTCCGCGCCCGCTCCCAGGCGATATCCGCCACCGACTCCGACTGTCGCGTCGACCGGGTAGCCGAGATCGCGGAGGCGGTCCACGTCACGTCTGACTGTGCGCGGGGTGATCGCGAGTTTGTCCGCGAGTTCGGCACCGGACCAGTCTCGACGCGTCTGGAGCAGTGACAGCAACCGCAGTAGGCGAGCCGATGTCTCCTTCATGGCCAGAAGTCTGCCAAACATTTAGGACCCAATGCGTCCTCAATTGAATTTAGGTTGGTCCACATCCGATCAGTCGAGAAGAAATTGGGGCACATCATGAGTCGCATCAACGACGGCAGACCGATGATCGAGACGAAGGCGCTCACCAAGCACTTCGCCCAGGGCAAGAAGCTCGTGGAAGCAGTCAAGGGAGTCACTCTCGACGTAGCGGAGGGCGAGTTGGTTGCCTTGCTTGGGCCGAACGGTGCCGGAAAATCGACGACGTTGCGCATGCTGACCACCTTGCTCGAGCCCACTTCCGGTACTGCGCGGATCGCGGGATTCGACATCGCTGCGGCACGAAACGAGGTGCGCTCCAGCCTCGGATACGTCGGACAGGGGAACGGAGCCGGCCACAACCAGCGGGTTCGCGACGAGTTGGTGACGCAGGGGTTGTGCTACGGAATGCCCAAGGGCGACTCGCAGGTCCGGGCCGACGAATTGCTGCGTGATCTCGAACTCACCGAGTTGGGTACTCGAAAGGTCAGTACGCTGTCCGGCGGGCAGCGACGGCGGCTCGATATCGCTCTGGGCCTGGTCCATCGCCCACCGCTCCTGTTCCTCGACGAGCCGACCACGGGCATGGACCCGCAGAGTCGGGCCAACCTCTGGGACCACATCCTCCGGCTGCGGCGCGAGATGGGCACCACGATCGTGCTGACCACGCACTACCTCGAAGAAGCGGATTCGATGGCAGAGCGGGTCATCGTCATCGACGAAGGCACTGTCATCGCGGACAACACCGCTGCCGCACTCAAAGCGGATCTCGCGGGGGATCATCTTCTGCTCACCTTCGACAGTGCCGAAGCGGCCGGCATCGCAGCGTCGGTGGCCGAGCAACTTGTCACTGTGCGTGACGTCACGGTCGAGGCAAACTCGGTGAGTATCCGTGCCGGCGAGGGTGATTCGACGCTCCCGGTATTGCTGCGTGAAGCCGATACCCGCGGCGCCCGCGCAGTTACTGCCGACATCACCAGGCCGACTCTCGACGACGTCTTCCTCACTCTCACCGGCCGCAGCCTGCGCGAGAGCGCCGCCGCGGTCGCTTCCTAGAACTACGACGAAGAACTACGACGAACAGGAACCCGCCATGACAATCACACTCGATACCCCACGTAGCGCGCACGGCAACATCGTTCGAGACAGCGCGATCGTGATGGGTCGTGAACTGCGACCGATGTTGCGTGACCCGGTCAGCGTCATCTTCAGCCTCATCCAGCCGCTGATCCTGTTGGCGTTGTTCGGGCCTCTGCTCAAAGGGGTTCCGGGTACCGGTGACGGCGTATGGAATTGGTTCATTCCCGGTGTGTTGGTGATGATCGCGATCTTCGGAACGACGATGACCGGGTCCAACCTCCTGATGGAGATGCAGCAGGGATCGCACGAGCGAATGTTGGTGACTCCGCTCCGACGCTCGTCCTTGTTGATCGGGCGAGCGTGCAAGGAGATGGTTCCGCTTGCCGCGCAGGCGATTCTGATCATTCTGGTCGCACTTCCGCTCGGATTGGACGTCAATGCAGCGGGAGCCGCGCTCGGGATAGTCCTGCTGGGAGTGTTCGGCGTCGGACTCGGTGCGCTCTCGTACGCTCTCGCTCTGGCTGTGCGGGAGCAGGATTGGATGTTCTGGGTCGTTCAGCAGACGCTGATGTTCCCGCTCCTGATCCTGTCGGGAACCATGCTTCCACTCGAGGACGCACCAGGTTGGATGAAGGTCCTCGTGAACATCAATCCGCTCGGCTACGTCGTAGACGCCGAGCGGGCACTCTTTGCCGGAGACTTCGCGTCGAGCAGCGTTCTGGCAGGAATCGTCGCCGCCTTGGGCGTGGCGGTGGTCGGTCTGGGCGTAGGTGTGCGCGCGGTGAAATAGCGTGGGTGTGCTGGCTGTCGGACGGGGTGCTGTGGTCGCAGGTTTTCGCCCAGGTGTTCGCAGCGCCTATTGTTGTTCCTTGTGCTCTCCGTCGTTCCACGCCCCGTAGTCGTCCGGGCCCCGTCCAAGGTGAATCTCCACCTTGCCGTCGGGGACCTGCGAGACGACGGCTATCACGAGCTGACGACGGTTTTTCAGGCTTTGTCGCTGGCAGACACCCTCACGGTGACGCCTGCGGACACCTTGACCGTGCGGGTGATCGGCGACGACGCCGCGGCCGTGCCGACCGATCGCACCAACCTCGTGTGGCGTGCCGCCGAGATGCTCGCCGTCGAGGGTGGCGTGGCCCCGAACGTCGAGATAGTCATCGAGAAAGGCATCCCCGTCGCAGGCGGAATGGCCGGCGGGAGTGCCGACGCAGCCGCCGCTTTGGTTGCGCTCAACGCTTTGTGGAAGCTCGACTTCTCGCGGCCTGATCTCGACGCTTTTGCGGCACGCCTCGGGAGTGACGTTCCGTTCTCGCTGCACGGTGGCACTGCCCTCGGAACCGGCCGCGGCGAACAACTTGTCCCCGTGTTGACCCGCCACACTTTTCACTGGGTGTTGGCGCTGGCGAAGGGTGGCTTGAGCACACCGGTCGTGTTCCGCGAGCTGGACAAGCTGCGGGCAGAGGGCTCCCCGAAACGGTTGGGGAGCGCCGATGCGTTGATCCAGGCACTGACCACGGGTGACGCTCATCTGCTTGCGTCGCTGCTCGGCAACGATCTGCAGGCTGCGGCACTCTCACTCAACCCGGATCTACGACGGACGCTTCGAGCGGGCGTCGAAGCCGGAGCTTTGGCCGGCATCGTCTCCGGCTCCGGACCGACATGCGCCTTTCTCTGCGCCGACGCACAGTCCGCGGTGGAAGTGAGCGCAGAACTTGCGGGAGCGGGGGTGTGCCGCACCGTTCGCGTGGCGAGCGGACCCGTTCCCGGAGCACGAATACTCGACAATGCGGCAAAGGGACAGCACTGATGGCGAATCTGATCAATCTGGAAAACGTGTCGAAGTCTTTCGGCGTCAAGCCGTTGCTCGACGGGGTCTCCCTGGGCGTCGAGGAGGGCGAGCGCATCGGCGTCGTCGGCCTCAACGGTGGCGGTAAGACGACCATGCTCGAAGTCCTCGCGGGTGTGGAGCAGCCGGATTCGGGACGCGTCAGCCGCGTCGGCGGATTGCGTATGGCCGTCGTGACGCAGCGCGGTGTGCTGCCTCCCGGCTCCACTGTCGGTGAAGTGGTCCTGGGGCCGCTCGGAGTGGCGCAACACGAATGGGCCGGCGACGCGCGCATCCGTTCGGTGCTCTCGGGTATCGGCATCGACAACCTGGGCGCCGGTGGCGAGCGGTCCGCATTGGACGCCAAGGTCGACGGCCTGTCCGGCGGTGAGCGTCGCCGCGTGGCTCTCGCTGCGGCCCTGGTTCAGGACCTCGACCTGCTGGTGCTCGACGAGCCCACCAACCACCTCGACGTCGAAGGTGTTCAGTGGTTGGCCGAGCACCTCGTCTCGCGTCGCAGCGCGCTTGTCGTCGTGACCCACGATCGCTGGTTCCTCGACACCGTCGCCACCCGCACCTGGGAGGTTGTCGGCGGCGGCGTCGAAAGCTACGAGGGTGGCTACAACGACTGGGTGTTCGCTCGCGCCGAGCGTTCGCGTCAGGCTGACGCTTCCGAAGAGCGTCGACGCAACCTTGCACGCAAGGAACTCGCATGGCTGCGCCGCGGTGCGCCGGCCCGTACGTCCAAGCCGAAGTACCGCATCGAGGCCGCGGAGGCCCTGATCGCCGACGTTCCGGCACCTCGTGACGCGGTGGCACTTGCGTCCTTCGCCCAGCGTCGACTCGGCAAGGTTGTCATCGAACTCGAAGACGCGCGTCTGGAGACTCCGGACGGCCGTGTACTCGTCGAGGATCTGACCTGGCGTCTCGCTCCAGGTGAGCGTGTCGGCCTGGTCGGTGTCAACGGCTCGGGCAAGACGACTCTGCTGCGGACTCTGGCCGGCGAACTCGAGCCTGCCGCCGGAAAGCGCATTCAGGGGCAGACCGTCCACATCGGTTGGCTCAAGCAGGAACTCGACGATCTACCGACCGACATGCGCGTACTCGACGCGGTCAAGGATGTAGCCGAGCGAATCACGCTGGGAGACAAGGAAGTATCGGCGGGTCAGCTGGCTGAGCGGTTGGGCTTCACGCCGGCGCGTCAGCGCACCCCAGTCGGTGATCTCTCCGGTGGTGAGCGCCGACGTCTGCAGTTGACGCGTGTCCTCATGGCCGAGCCCAACGTCCTGCTTCTCGACGAGCCGACCAACGATCTCGACATCGACACGCTTCAGCAACTCGAAGATCTGCTCGACGGCTGGGCGGGCACCATGGTGGTCATCTCGCACGACCGGTACCTGATCGAGCGCATCTGTGACACCACTTGGGCGCTCTTCGGTGACCGCAAGCTCACCAACCTGCCCGGCGGTATCGAGGACTACCTGCGTCGGCGCGCAGCAATGGGGGATGGCGACAACCCGTCGGTGGCTTCGACGGCGAGTGGTGCGTCGAAGAGCAAGCAGGTCCGCGACGGCGCCGCGGATCGCGCTGCACGCAAGGAACTTTCGAAGCTCGAGCGGTCAATTGCGAAGTTCGACGACCGAGAGAAGAAGCTGCACGCTTCCCTCGCCGACGCGGCCACCGACCCGGACAAGCTGCAGAAACTCGGCGCAGAACTCAAGCAGGTCATCGCCGACAAGGAAGCCGCCGAAGAGCAGTGGATGGAGCTCTTCGCCGAGCTGGACGGCTAGGGGAACTTCGCTGCGAACCTCTTGAAGATTCGCTCGGGATCCAGGGTTTCCGGAGCATGCCTGCGCAGCAGTGCGTCCAGAACGAGCCCGTCCAGTGCTGCGACCAACTCCGTTGCATCGGACGAGGTCATGCCGCGTTCGACCAGGATGTCGACAAACCGATCCCGACCACGCACCAGTTCCACTGCGAGGTCGGGATCGTGGAATGACGCGATGATCAGTTCGTAACGCGCCCGAGTGCGGCCGGATTCAGGCCCCAGCCACCGGGCCACCTGTTGCTTCGGCGTCTCGCCCGGGCGAGGAAGATCACCGTCCAGAAGGTGTCGCACCACCTCGACTATCAGTCCACGCTGGTTTGCGAAGTAGTGCCGTGCGCTGCCGTGTGGCACGCCCGCCTCGTCTTCGACGCCTCTCATCGACCAGGCTCGAAACCCAACCCGGCCCGTCTTTTTCGACATCCTGCTTGTGCTGTGCGTTGTTGCGATTGTGTGTTTCGCGGGATACGTCCTCTATCGCGTCGTCTTTGACGGCTAGCTGAATGGTGATGTACTGCAACAGGTCTCAGGTCTTCATGTTCCCGAAGTTGTCCGGTTTGTCTCTGGTTATCGAAAGTATGTTCGATTAAACTTTGAGCATGGACAGTCGGGATGCGTGGCAGCTGGATGGCGAGGACCTCAAGGGTGAGGTTCTGGGTCTGGTGCGCGCCCGACACGAGTTGCAGTCGCGGATGGTGTTGCTGATCGTGGAGATGTTTTCCCGGGACGTTCTCGGTGGGAAGGGTTTTCGGGCGATCGCTCAGTGGTTGCATGGTTCGACGAATCTGGAGATCGGTGAGTGCAGTCTGCTGGTCGGGTTGGCGCGGTTGTTGATGCTCGAACCCGTGGTGGGCGATGCGTTTCATCGCGGTGACGTGGATGCGTTGAAAGCCCGTCAGGTGGCGTCGTTTTGTCAGCATCCGCCGAAGAACATGACCCTGGCGGATGTGGACAAGGCCCGCGGGATCCTGCTTGGCCTGGCGTCGAAGAACATCGCTGATTGTGATGCGGTGCGGGCGGCGATCCGGCGGATCGAGAAGCAGTACGGCAAACGCGAGGACGGCGTTCCGGTGGGTGAGGATTCGGAGCGTAACGAGTTCTACGCCTCGAAAGGCTTGTACGGGCGGGTGACCGTGAAGGGTGATTTGGATGCTGTGAACGGGGCCCGGTTGATCACGTTGTTGTCGAGCCTGTCGGCGCCGACGCCGGAGAAAGACGGCGTCAAGGACGCCCGCACGCCTGCATTACGACGGGCGGATGGGTTCTGCGAGTTGTTGCGGCGGTACGAGCGGGCGGGGCTGGGTCCGATCGAAGGCGGAGTGAAACCGCACATCACAGTCACCGCCAGTGCAAAAGACATGACCGACCTCAAAGCATTGAAGGATCTACTGCCGTCGACTCAGGAACTGGGTTTCGCGTGGGCGGATTGGGTAGGTCCGATCAGTATCGATACTGCCCGGATGCTGGCGTGCGACTGCACGGTCACCCGGATTTTGTTGGACGAGAACGGTGTTCCGCTCGACTGCGGCAAAGAAGCAAGGACCGCGACGCTACCCCAGCGGCGGGCGTTGGCGGTTCGTGATGGTGGGTGTGCGTTTCCGGGATGCGGGACACCGTCGGGGTGGTGCGATGCCCATCATCTTGTTCACTGGAACGATGGTGGCCCAACGGATCTCGACAATCTGATCTTGTTGTGCGGTCATCATCATCGGACGATGCACCACACCGAATGGCGGGTGGAGATCGGGCCGGATCGCAAATCGGTGTTCTATCCGCCGATGTCTGTTGATCCGTATCAGCAGCCGATCGGCGGGAACAGCCCACCCACCGCGGCGTGAATCGCGACAACTGAAGACGTGAGCACCGGGGCACAACCATGCCCCGGTGCTGACGGCTGTCTACTGTCAGAACGCTACTGTCAGAACGTGAGCGTGAGTCGCCCGTTCTCGTCGCTGATGTGAACAGTTCGCCCGATCGACGGAGGGTTGTCACCGCGAAGCTGGGTCAGTTCGGCGGCATTCTCGGGACCGGTGTGACCGGCGACGCGGCCGCCGTCCGGCGTTGCCGCGATCACGAACCCGATCTCAGGCTCCCCGGTGCGGCCGTATTCGACAGAGGCCGTAACTATTTCCGCCGTGCCCGTGTAATCAGTGATCAGTTCCGGAACCTCCGCAGTTAGCGCGCGTGCGTCGGGATCACCGACGTACCCGCCAGCGTGAGCGGCGGACGACAGCAGTACGCAGTGCTGGTAGGTGAGGAATCCACCGTTGCCGTGGACGAGGGCAAGGTTCGCGCCGTCGCGAATTCGCCTGGTGACTTCAGCGACGGAATGCAGGGTGTAGCTGTTGAGCGGTCCACCGAAGAACGAGTGTCCTCCGGTGACGCTTGGGATCGCGGTATCGGGAAGTCCGAGTTCGCGGATCAACAGCTTGGGCACGATCGGGAAGCAGCTGTAGGCATCGACGATGTCGAGTGCGTCGGCGCCGACTCCGGCACCGTCGAGTGTGCGATGTACGGCGTCATGCATCGCGGCCGAGCTGTCGAAGCTGTTGCGGCTGAGTATGTCCAACGGATCACTCGCACCTGCGCCGCCCCAGAGGTACACCAGCTTGTTTTCATCGATCCCGAACTCGCGGGCCGTCGACAACGAGCAGACGACAACGGCCGCAGCCTGATTGACGAAAGGCATGGCGTTGAGCATCAGCGGGTACGGCTCGGCGACCATCCGATTGCCGGGGCCGACGGTGCCGATCTCGTCTGCCGATCGGATCTCCGACGTCCAGGAGGCGGGATTCTTCGAAGCCAGTTCCGAGAACGCGGCGTACATCCGCGCGGACCAGTCGAGCGATTCACGGGCGTCATGGCCCTCGGCAGCACTGAAACAGTTCTCGAAGAGCGGGTAGACACGAGTCGGCACGATGAAACCGGCGCGCTGCATTTCGGGGCTTCCCAGGTCGGTCGGATCGAATCCGGGAGGCCCACCGGGCGCGGCTGTCCACCCGATCGAGTCGGGGGCGACTCCGGACTTTCGCAGCGCGGTGCTGCTGGCGTGCGATTCGCCGCCCACGAGCAGAGCAGCCGAGGATTCACCGCGAGCGATGGCCGCGCCGATCCGATCGAGGAGCGCCGCGGGCCAGTGGCCACCGATCGGCGAGGTAGAGGTGACCGTGGGGGTCGCGCCTAATCGTGAGGCAAGCAGCCCGGGGAGATCGTCGTACGACCAGCTGACTGTCTTGATCGCGAACACGGAATCGATCTGTGTTCCCAGTTCAGCGTGGCCACTGTCGTTCAACGCGGCGACGGTGGCGTCGTGAATCAGATCGAGGGGTTCGCGGTGCCCGTCGGCAGGATTCCAGCGCAGATCGCCGACGCCGACGATGACCGGGATTCGTGATGCGTCAACCATCATGTACCTCTCGTTGCCGACCCGTAGCCGGGAGTTGCAGTCACGATATCGGGGACCCTGGTATGTGTAACTCTGGGGTCACAGTCAACGATTTTCGGGTTCCTATTTAGGTATGCCTAACGAAAGTCCTATACTCGTCTTCATGACAGCTGTGGCAGAGAGAATTTCGGTGCCCGTGGGGCCGCGTTCCATCGATCACCCCTACTCGATGACAACGGTGACTCTGAAGCTCTCTCATCAGCGGCAGTGGGCCCCGCATCGTCATCCTGAACATGAGCTGATCTGGGGAAACTCCGGTGGAATGCTCACGGTTGTCGCTGACGGCATCACTTGGGAGGTGCCGCCTTCGGCCGGACTGTGGCTGCCTGCCGGGGCGTTGCATGCCGTGAAGGCCGGTCCGGGTACGGAGTTCTTCTGCACCTACTTCCGGCCCGAGGCTCACGAGGCGCCGTCGGGTGTTCCGGGCTTGTTCGGTGTCAGCGCTCTCCTGCGTGAGGTACTCCTGCACATGCATCGGCGGAACATGCCCGACGAGGCGCGCAGTCGCGCCGAGCGGGTGGCCTTCGACATGTTGCAGCCGCTCGAAGTTGCTGCGGTGGAGGTTCCGATGCCGACCGATCCGCGAGCGTTGTTCGTCGCCGAAGCGTTGGTCGCCAATCCGGCAGACCAGCGGTCGCTGTCCGAATGGGCGCTGACGGCTGGCGGTAGCGTCCGTACGCTGACGCGTGTGTTCGCGCAGGGCACTGGAATGACTTTTGCGCAGTGGCGAATTCAGGTACGTGTCCGCGCAGCATTGACGTATTTAGCTGCTGGAGTGCCGGTTTCGGTTGTCAGTAGGCGGGTCGGATACGAAACTCCGAGTGCCTTTGTCGCGGTGTTCCGCCGGGTCACCGGCCGCACACCCGGCAGCATGATGAACAAGCGGAGTGTGGCGCCCGAATCGGTGCCGTACCTTCTGCACGCATGAGTTGGGTTGCACCGGGCGGAAGTGCTCGGTGCAACCGTCGCGGTCAACTCCGCGGAGCGGACCACGCTTCCCACAGCTCCGCGTACCGACCCCCGAGGTTGACCAACTCGTCGTGAGAGCCGTGCTCGACGACGCGGCCGTGGTCCATCACCAGGATCTGATCGGCGTCGACGGCCTGTGAGAGTCGGTGTGCCACTGTGACAGCAGTGCGACCCCGGGTCAGAGCGAGAGCGGCATCGTCGAGGACCCTGGCTCCGGCGCTGCCCGCTTCGGCGGTCGCCTCGTCGAGAATCAGCAGCGGCGGATCCAGTAGTTCGATTCTTGCCAACGCAAGTTGTTGGGCCTGTGTTGCGGTCAGCCGGTGTCCACCGTCTCCGACCACGGTTTCGAGTCCGTCCGGGAGAGCCCGCAGCCAATCCGACGCGCCTACGGTATCGAGCGCCGCGGTGATGTCGTTGTCGGTTGCCGACGGGTCGGCCAGCCGCAGATCCTCGGCCAACGTGCCGGCGAAGACGTGGACCTCCTGAGTCACGAGGGCCACCGCGCTCCGAGATGTCGACGGTGGCAGTTCGTTCCGGGGCACCGTCCCGATCTTCACGACGCCTTCGGTCGGTTCGTAGGTTCCCGCGATCAGCTTTGCGACTGTAGATTTTCCGGCTCCGGTAGCGCCCACCAGTGCGGTGACGGTTCCTGCCGGAATGGTGATGTCGATGTCTCGCAGAACAGGAGCGTCGCCGCTTCGGTACGAGAATGTGACGCGTTCCAAAGAAGCTGAGCTGTCGACAGGTTCCTGCGGATCGGTCGGTGCGGATGGCACGGGCGCAAGCGTGACTCCGACCAGGCGAGCCAACGCGATTGTGCCTTCCTGCAATTCGTCGAACACGCTGAGAACCGCGCCCACCGGATCGAAGAGGCGGTGGAAGAACAGGGCTGCGGCGGTGGCGGCACCGATGCTGATCTGACCGTCCTTCACCAGCCAGAAGCCGGTGATCAGCACAGCGGACAGGCCGATGAACTCCGCGATGTTGAGCCGGCCGAAGAACCTGGTGCGTAGACGCGTGGTCAACAAGCTCAGCCGGACGGCCGTCATCGATCGGGATTCGATCTGTTCGAGATGCGGCTGCGCCAGGCGAAGCGATCCGACGGTGTCGGAGTTGCTCAGCGAGTCCAGGAGCTGTTGCGCACGTGCACCTTCTGCCTCCCGCTCCTCGCGGTAGACCGGTGCCGACCTCGAGAGGTACCAGCGCAGCGCCTGGATCTGGATGGGTGCCGCGATCACCGCGGCGACGGCGAATCTCCAATCGAGGCTACCCAATCCGATCAGGGTCAACACGATGGTCAGTGCCGCGGTGGCAAAAACCGGAAGTGCTTCGGATACGGCCCGGGTCACCAACCGCACGTCGCCGGTGATGCGGGAGACGAGATCTCCGCGCCCGGCCCGTTCGACGTCGCTCTGCGGAAGGTCGAGAACCCGGACGACAACTTCTTCGCGAAGGTCGGCGACAACGCGCTCGCCGACGCCGGCGAGCAGGTAGTTGCTCACTCCGACGAGAAGGGATGAGGCAACCGCGATACCGACCAACGCGAGAGTCAGTGTGCCGATGCGAGAGACAGCGTCGCCGTCTGCGTCGGTCACGGCGTCGACCATGGCGCCGAGGACCAGCGGTGTGAGCAGACCGATCGCGGTCGCGGCGGTCAGGGTGACGACTGCTGCGATCGCGGAAATCCGGTGGGGTCCCATCAACCGAAGTGCCGCGCGCCGCGCTTGTTTCGGTGTTGCGGTGGGGAGTAGTTCGTTCACAGCTCGATCACCCGATCGCAGATATCGAGCAGCACGGGGCTGCTGGTCAGAAGTATTGTGGCGTGCGCCCCGCGTACCTCGGCGATCCCGCGAGCAATGCGCGCTTCGGTGACGGAGTCGACGGCAGTGGTGGGATCGTGCAGGACCAGGACGGGAGCTTCGCTCGCCAGTGCCCTCGCCAACGCGATGCGCTGACGTTGACCGCCGGACAAAGAATTCCCTTGCTCGGTGACTCGGGTTGCGAGGCCGAGCGGCAGTGCCGAGATCACTTGATCTGCCGCAGCAGCGGCGATGGCCTCGTCGTTGCGGCTGCCGATCGGTGCGAGGGCGTCGATGTTGTCGCCGACTGTGCCGATGAACAGTGCCGCGTCGTGCGGTGCTGCCAGAACGTGAGTGCGAAGTTCGTCGATGTGCAGCTCGTGAATGGCGTTGTCGCCGAGATGAATTGTTCCGCTCGAAGGCTCGATTCGACGCGCCAGTGCGTCGACCAACGCATCCGCCCAGGCGGCATTCTCGGTGACGATGCCGATGATCTCGCCGCGTTTGACGTCGAGATCGACTGGTGACGCTCCGGCCAACACGACGTCGTGCAGCGTCAGGAACTCGGAGTGATTCAGGGACACAGGTTCACCCGCGGGAGTGACAGCCTCGCCGGTCCCGAGAAGTGCTGCGACGCGGTTGGCCGAGGCGCGTGCCCGTGCCAGGCCGGCGCCGAAGTAGATGATGTCGATCAACGGACCGCGAAGGAACTGTGCCAGACCAACCACGGCAACGAATTCACCGACCGAGATGCTCCCGGACGCTGCCATCCGTCCGCCCACGTACGCGATGACGGCGAGGAAAGCGCCGGCGATCGCAACGTTGGCGGCGGAGTACATCGCTTGGTATCTCTGTGCGCGAAGGGTTGCTTCCAACGAAGTCCGGCTGGCTGCCCGATACCGCTGCGCTGCAGCATCTCCGGCGCCGATTCCGGAGAGGATTCGGAGTCCGGAGAGTAGATCTGCGGCTAGCGCGCCGGCCTTGGCGCCCTGCCACTGATCGGTTTCGGCTCGGCGTTCGAGCGGCCGACTGACCACCTGCATGAGAGCCAGCACCGGGGGAGTGCCGAGGATGACGAGCAGGCCAAGTGGCACCGAGATCACCAGTAGCGAAATCGCGGCGGTCAGCACTCCGCAGGCGGCCGCAAGTTTGGTGCTCAGCGTGTGCGTGAATCCGGCCACCGAACCCGCGTCGGATGTTGCAATCGAGTAGACCTCGCCCGGCATACGCCGCGGCGACATGCCGTGCGGATCGAGGCCTCGGCGCGCGATGTCCATCCGCAAGCGATGTGCTCCGTGCTCGGTGACGGAATCGGAGATGCGCGCCGCGAAGCGCCAACTGAGCAACAAGCCGGTGAAGAGAATTCCGAGAACGAGGATCCACTTTCCGAGTGCGGCGGCATCGTTGGTCGCCACAGCACGGTCGATGACCGCACCGATCACCACCGGCACCAACGCTTCCGCGACCTGGTGGCCGGTGAAGCCGACGGACGCGGCCGCCAGCTTGGCTCCGCGACCTTCGGAAGCGATCGCGCGTGTGATTACCTGACGCGGCGTGATCGCCGGGCTGGTTGGGGGACCGTTTGTCTCGGCCGAAAGAAGTGGTGTCGAAGGCACTGGGTCCACGCTAGGGATCGTGGGCGGTAGTCAGAAGTCACACCGGTGCCAATACTTGTCGTGAACAGGCCATACGTATTGCGTTGGCCGAATTGCGATAGTAGTTGGCCCCGTTGCAGCGGAGAAGGCATCGACTCATCGACGACACTGCAATAAATTAAGGTCTACCTTACTTAGCGCGGGTTAACTATGTCCGGAAGTCGGATGGATCCTCGTGTTCGGGTCCGGTTCATGTTCCATCGATGTTGGAGATTGTTGTGAGTCTTGTGTTCGGCGAGGTACTTCACAAGGAGTACGTGACCCCGGGAATGGTTCGTATCGTGTTCGGTGGGGAGGAGCTGACCGCCTTCGAAACCACCGGTACCGGTGACGAATACCTGCGCCTCCACTTCCCGGTCCCGGCTACAGGCAAGTTCGTTCTTCCGGCGGAAGATCCGGATGCACCGCGCGGTTGGCGATACCCGGAGGGAGAGGAACCGTCCCCGTGCCAGCCGTACACCGTGCGACGGTTCGATTCCGAAACCAGCTGCATGACGATCGACTTCGTCGTTCACGAGGGTGGTATCGCCAGCGACTGGGCGCAGAAGGCCGAGATCGGTGACAAGTTGGCGATCGGCGAGTCTCGTGGCCTCTACGAGCCCCCGGCCGACGCACGTTGGCAGGTGTTCGTCGCCGACGCGACTGGACTCCCCGCACTCGGGCGCTTGATCGAACAGTTGCCCGCCGGGATGTCGGCCAAGGCGATCGTCGAGGTGGTGGACGAGTCTCACAAGCAGCAGATCACCTCGTCGGCCGACGTCGAGTTCATCTGGCTGGTCGGCAGTGGCAACGGTGTTGCACCGTCGAAGTTGCCGGACGCGGTTCGCGCGATGAACCTGCCCACCGAACTCGGATACGTGTGGGTTGCAGGCGAGAGCACGATGCTCCGTGACATCCGCAAGTACCTTCGCCACGAACTGAAGTTGCCGGGTGAGCAGTACAAGGTCATCGGCTACTGGACGTACAAAGCCGAGGTGTGGAACGCGAAGTACGAGGCCCTCGACGAAAGTGTCCGCGCGGCACTCGATGCGGCCTGGGAATCGGACCGCGACGAGGAAGAGATCCGCGACGAGGTCGAGAAGACTCTAGAGAGCGCCGGCTTGTGACCGTTGGATTCGACAAGAGTGCTGTCGACAGCGGTGCGGCGGACAAGAGCGCAGTCGACAAACACACCGAAGAACTGATCGACGAGTCGCTGCACGAGAAGCAGAAGCAACCGGACGGGCTGGTATCGACCAACTCTCGTCGTATGGCGGGTCTTCTGGTGTGCCTGGTGGTGCTCGCCGCCGTGCTCCTGCTGAGTATCGCGGTGGGATCGAAGACCATTCCGTTCGGCACCGTGATCGACGCGCTGGTGAACTACGACGATTCCAATGATCATGTGATCATCCGTGATCTGCGGCTACCTCGTACTCTGCTCGGTCTGATAGTCGGTATGGCACTGGGTGTGGCCGGTGGCCTCATCCAGGCGATGACACGAAATCCCTTGGCTGATCCCGGAATTCTCGGTGTCAATGCCGGCGCGGGCTTCGCGATGGTCGTTGCCGTCGCGGTCTTCGGCTTGACCAGCATCTGGTCGTACATCTGGTTCGCTTTCCTCGGAGCGGTGATAGCCACAGCGATCGTCTACACGCTGGGCTCGATCGGTCGAGGTGGTGCGACGCCCATTCGGCTGACGCTTGCCGGTGTTGCCATCGGCTCCGTGCTCGGCGGTATCTCGTCCGGGATCACCTTGCTCAACCCGACCGCCTTCGACCAGATGCGCCAGTGGAATGCCGGCTCACTCAGCGGGCGTTCGTTGGAAATCGTTCTCGCCGTCGCACCGTTCATTCTCATCGGGCTCTTCCTGGCGCTCGCGTTGGCGCGCCAACTCAACGCGGTGGCCCTGGGTGACGATCTGGCACGTTCGCTCGGTGCCAACATCACTCGTACTCGCATCCTCGGTGTCATCGCGGTGACATTGCTGTGCGGCGCGGCGACAGCTGCGGCCGGGCCGATCGGATTCGTCGGATTGATGGTTCCGCACGTCGCGAGATGGTTCGTCGGACCGGATCAGCGATGGATTCTCCCGTACACGTTGGTGTGCTCGCCGATTCTTCTTCTCTTCTCCGACGTCGTCGGCCGAATCGTGCTGCGCCCGGGTGAACTTCAGGTCGGCATCGTCACGGCCTTCATCGGCGCTCCGGTGCTGATCATGCTGGTGCGTCGAAGCAAGGTGAGCGGTCTGTGAGCATCGATTTCGGGCGCGCCACCACGGTGGTGCGCTCACCCAAAGAAGGCTGGTCCGCGCGGATCGACGTCCGCACGGTCACAGTCTGCCTCGTCCTCGTTGCGCTTGCATTGGCCATCGGTGTCATCGCGCTCGGTAGTGGTGACTACCAAGTGCCGATCGGGGACGTCCTCGGTGCACTGTTCGGCGAAGCCCCCGCGCGTATCCACATGGTCGTCGTGGAATGGCGTCTGCCCCGAGTTCTGTTGGCGCTGATGCTCGGTGCGGCGCTCGGTATGAGCGGTGCGATCTTCCAATCGCTGACCAGGAACCCGTTGGGTAGCCCGGACATCATCGGCTTCAACTCCGGTGCGTACACGGGCGCTCTGGTGGTCATCCTCCTCATCGGTGGTACTTACTACGAGATCGCAGTCGGTGCTCTGGTGGGCGGAATCGCCACCGCAGCAGTTGTTTATCTCCTTGCGTACAAGCGAGGTGTGCAGGGATTCCGGTTGATCATCGTCGGTATCGCCATCAGCGCGATGTTGGGCTCGGTCAACACCTGGATGATCCTCAAGGCGAAACTTGACGACGCCATGGCTGCCGCAGTGTGGGGTGCCGGTTCGTTGAACGGACTCGGCTGGACTCAGGTGTGGCCGGTGGTCGTCGTGCTGGCCATCCTCGTTCCGCTGATCCTGGTGTTGGGCAGGCGGATGCAGATGCTCGAGATGGGCGACGACGCCGCCAAGGCGCTCGGCGTCCGGGCCGAACCCACGCGGCTTTCCCTGGTTGTTCTCGGCGTCGCCCTGACGGCCATGGTGACAGCAGCGGCCGGTCCCATCGGGTTCGTCTCGCTGGCGGCTCCGCAGTTGGTGAGGCGATTGACCGGTAGTGCCGGAGTGACCCTGCTGCCGTCGGCAGCAATGGGTGGCGCGTTGCTGATGGTCAGCGACTGGGTGGCGCAGCGAGCTTTCGCGCCGACACAGTTGCCGGTCGGCGTCGTCACCGTCTCCATCGGTGGCATCTATTTCGTATGGCTTCTCGCGCGAGAGGCACGTAAGCAGTGATCGGTGAAGGAACGAGGAACAGCGTGAACGAGACAAGTACGGCCGCCGTCGTGGTCGAAAGGACGAATCGGCTTCGCGCCGAGGACGTCACGATCGGTTACGACAAGCGCGTCATCGCGGAACACCTCGACGTCGAAATCCCCGACGGTGGCTTCACCGTCATCGTCGGTCCCAATGCCTGCGGCAAGTCGACGCTTCTGCGTGCGCTGTCCCGGTTGCTCAAGCCGACCACCGGCAAGGTCCTTCTCGACGGTAAGACGATCACGTCGTACCCGGCAAAGGAAGTTGCGAGGCGACTCGGGCTTCTGCCGCAGACGTCGATCGCGCCGGACGGAATCAAAGTCGCCGATCTGGTTGCGCGAGGGCGTTATCCGCACCAGAAGCTGATCCGCCAGTGGTCCCGAGAGGACGAGGCCGCCGTCATCAAGGCGATGGAAGCAACCAAGGTCACGGATCTGTCGGCCAGGCCGGTCGACGAACTGTCCGGTGGTCAGCGCCAACGTGTCTGGGTAGCTATGGTTCTCGCGCAGCAGACTCCGTTGGTGCTACTGGACGAGCCGACGACGTTCCTCGACATCGCGCACCAGATCGAGCTGCTGGAACTCTGCCGCGATCTGAACGAGAACGACGGACACACGCTGGTGGCGGTGCTTCACGATCTCAATCACGCGTGCCGCTACGGAACTCACATCATCGCGATGAAGGACGGCGCGGTGGTCGCCGAGGGCCCGCCCGCGGAGATCATCACCGAAGAACTGGTGCAGGAGGTGTTCGGCATGGCGTGCCGCATCATCGACGATCCGGTTTCCCACACACCGCTGGTCATTCCGCTGGGACGCGAGCGTCAGCGAAACATCGAAGGAGCAAAGGTATGACACTCGTCCTGGATGCGCAGGTTACCGACACGGAGTGGGCTCAGATCGTCGACCGCATTTCGCGACGCCGATTCTTCGGTGGCGCAGCTGGTGTGGCTGCAGCATTGGCGCTGAGCGCCTGCGGAAGCTCCGATGGCGAATCCGACTCTGCCAGTGACACTCTCCCGTACACGTGGGCCGAGTTCAGCGGCGACGTTCCGCGCGACCCGAAGCGTGTGGTGGTGCTCGACGGCCGCGTCGACCTCGAATTCGCGATGATGATGGACTACCCGATCGTCGGATCGGGCAACTTCTGGTTCCCCGACGCCAAGGCAGGATTCCAGTTTCCCGGCCGCACCATCGAGGACGCGAGCTTCGTCAACGTCGCCGGCGACTTCTCCACCAACTTCGAGGCTCTGCTCGCTCTCGAGCCCGATCTGATCGTCATCACTGCGATCGGATACACCAGTGACTGGTACGGCACCGAGCGCTTGTCTTCCATCGCGCCGCTGTTGGTCGTCGGCGACGACGTCGAACCGATTGCCGGGCACCCGGTCGACTGGCGAGGTGCTCTGATGGCGCAGGCGAGCCAGCTCGACCGGGTGACGATCGCCGAGGCTTCCATTGCGGAGTACGACGACAAGCTCGCGAGACTGCGACCGATGTTGCAGGAGAAGCTGGGCGGAAAGAAGATCGTGTTCGGCGTTCAGACGCCGACGGGCTTCCTTGTGCATCAGCGGAATCTGCGAATCAGTGTTGCACTCGATGCCGGCCTGGACGTGCTTTTCCGTGACGACGACAATGCAGAGAACTCGTTCGAGTTGTCGTTCGAGCAACTCGACACCTTGGCTCCGGCGGATGTGATCATCGCCCAAGCACGCGATCAGGAAGCGCTCGACGCGATCAAGTCGCAGCCGACGTGGCAGCGGTTGCCTGCAGTTCAAGCGGGCAACGTGTTGACCAGCGACGCGCGATACAACCAAGGATTTGCGCTCACCGCGGCCATCTTCCTCGACGTTCTCGAGGAAGCGGCCGGACGAATCACTGCTGGGCAGTAATTCAGGCGACGTTGCGGGCCTGGTCGAGTAGTTGTGCAACCTGCTCGAACCAGGCGCCGTAATTGGCGTAGGTGTTGGGACGCTTGTCGTCGAAGTCGATCACCTGGTTCGCGGTCACCGCGGGCAGCTTGACGAACACGGGTGATGCCGCGAATGCCTCTGCCGACTTCGCGAACTGGAACACGATGTCCGCCGGATAGTCCGGTACCTGTTCCCAGCTGAGATCGGCCCAGCCCTTGTCGCCTCCCGGACCGGTGAACTTCACGCCCAGTTCCTTCAGGTACCCGAACTGAGCGAGCGCCGTTGTGCCTGCGTACAACTCGGAGCTGTCACCGTTCAGGGCGAGGACTTCGATGTCGTCGACCTTGGCCGCAGCAGTTCGGATGCGCTCTGCACCGGATTCGAATGCTTCCTTGCCCTCGCGTGCTGCCACTGTGTCGGTGTTCCCGCCGAGTGCTTCGGCGAGTGAGGCGTACTCGTTCAACACGTCCGGTGTCGAGGCTCCGGAGAACTTGACGCCGACAAACGGTGCAACATTGTTGACGGTCTTGCCCATCGGCTCGTCCCACCAAGTCCATCGTGTCGGGTCGTCGCTGTTGCCGTACCCGATGACCAGGTCTGGGTCCAGCGCCGCAAGAGCTTCCGCGCTGAGTTCACCTTCACGGCCGACGACGGTCATCGTCGACTCGTCAGCGCGATCGGTGACGTCTGGATTGCCGACGCCGTAACCGAAGATGCCGACCGGCCGAATGCCGTAGTCCCACAGAGCCGCAGCGGAGTACGCGTCGACGACGATCCGCTCCGGGGCGTGGTCGAGGGTGATCGTGTTTCCGTATCCCGTTGTGTAACTCCAGGACTGGTCGGCAGACCTGGTCTCGGTAGAGGGCGCTGCGTCGCTACTTCCGCAACCGGCGAGTAGGAGCGTGGCGACGGCGGGTAGTGCGGCGAAGCCGGCGAGCCGGCGATTGATTTTCATGAGAACCTTCCGAACATGGCGAAATAAGCTAGGTAAGCCTAACCTGACATGTCATTCGGGTGTTCTCGGGGTCAGTTGCCCTGCCACATCTGAAGCCATTCGCTCCAAGACGGGGGAGTGATCGTTGGTCGAGGTGTTCCGCCACGAAGTCCGTCGAGCATGAAGTCGAGATAGCGCGTGTGTATTTCGGTGGCTCGATCACCCTCGATCGGCAGAGTCGGCCGCAGATGCACTGTCATGAGCATGACGTCAGCAGCAGTGAAGTCGGGCGGGACTTCGCGAGCGTCGATGCAGACGTCGACCATCGATTGCAGTGCGGCCTCCAATTCTTCGGCGGCACGAGTGACTTCGGCGTGTTCAGGTAACTTGCCGCCGAGGACCGGAATGAGCGGTCCCACTGATTCGGTGAGATATCGCGAGAAGAACGTCTTCAATACGGCTTCATCGGTTTTCGCGGTGCTCATGCACTCTCGGGCGAGGGTGGCGAGGTGGTCGATCGCCCAGACGCGCAGGGATTGCGCCAGTTCCTCCTTGCCTCGGTATCGGCGATAGATGCTGCCTACTCCCACTCCGGCCCGGGTGGCAATTGCCGATACCGGTGCATTCCAACCCTGTTCGGCAAAAATCTCGCGCGCTGCTCGCAGTACGGTGACGTCGTTGTCTGCGGCTTCTCGGGCGCGTCCGGGGAGGCTCGCATTCTCTTTCGCCATTCCCACAGGCTAGCAATGCATGGTTTACTCAATCGGAACGGAGTGTTCCGTTCCGATTCGATTCATGATTGGAGGAAGGTGTCGATGACAACCTTGGCGGAGGCGCCCACGCGATCCGGGAGCCGGGTGATCGCCGCGCTTGCGGGGGCGGTACTCGTCTACTCGCTCATGCAGACCATGCTGGTACCGGCGTTGCCGGTGTTGGGTGAGCATTTCGACACGTCCGTGGCGGTGACCGGCTGGATCCTGACGGCGTACCTGTTGGCGGCCGCGGTGATGGCTCCGATAGTCGGCGCGATGGGTGACCGATTCGGCGACAAGCGAGTCCTGGTGATCGTCCTGATCATCTTCGCTCTCGCGACATTTGCCGCGGCAGCCGCCCCGAATATCGGGGTGCTGCTTGTCGTTCGAGCTGTCCAGGGAGTGAGCATGGCGAGCTTCCCGCTTGCGATGGCAGTACTGCGGAGAACGGTAGTAGGTCCCGAGTTGTCTTCAGGGATAGGTTGGCTCGCTGGGACTTTGGGAATCGGTGCCGGAAGTGCACTGGTGATCGGCGGTGTCATCCTCGAGTATCGCAGTTGGCAGTGGTTGTTCGTGATCACCGGGATCTTGATCGTGCTCGCATTGGTCGCAGTGGTGGCCGTGGTTCCGGGCTCGCATCGCCGCCCGGGTATGCCGACGGACTGGGCCGGTGCCGGCGCTCTGGCGTTCGGATTGGTGAGCCTGCTATTGGCGATCACGAAAGCCTCCGACTGGGGAGTTTTGTCGCTCGGATTCTGGGGTCTGGTGGTAGTCGCGTTCGTTTCGTTCGCGACACTGATTGCCGTCGATTCCCGCCACGACGCGCCGATCGTCGACATGCGAGTTTTTCGGGACAAGCCGATGATGATTACCAGCGCACTCACCCTGGTGTTCGGGTTCGTGCCGTACATTTTCTATCTCTGTCTGCCGCGGATCCTCCAGGCGCCGGAAACGTCCACGTATGGAAGCGGATTCACCGTTGTGCAGACCGGCTTGGCGCTCTTGCCCGCCGCTGTCCTCGTCTTTCTCGGTGGCCGCTTGACGCCGGCTCTCGCGCGGCGATTCGGGCCGCGGGTGCCCGCTGTCATAGCGCTGGCCCTCATGGCGGCGGGCGCAGTCGGACTCGCGATCTGGCCGAGTTCGGTGGTTGCGATCGTGGCGTTCTTTTCCCTCGTCGGATTGGGGAACGGCGTGGGGTTCGCGGTCTGTGCTCTGTTGGTTGCCTCGATCGTCCCGCCATCGGAAATGGCAGCAGCCAGTGGAGTCAACAGTGTGATCAGAACCGTCGGTTCGGCGGTGGGCGCCCCGGTGACCACAGCGGTCCTGGCGATCGGCATTTCCGGCGACTCGTTCGCGCTGGCGTTCGTGATGGGTGCCGTCATCAGTGTTGTCGCCTGTCTGCCGGCGATTGCACTTCCAGCGACGAGGACTGCACAAAAGGCGTGACTTATTGTAGGCTCCCCTAATCGAGACAGCGTGTAACTAAAGCGGGGAGAGAAGGATGCGGCAGCAGTGGGGCCTGCGAGCAACGGCACTCGCAGCGACAGCAACGGCGCTTGTCGGTTGCTCCGTGGGCGGCGATGACGCAGACGCATCGGAAACAGGCGAGTCGTCGGCCGTACCTGCACCTCAGAAACTGCTCGCACTGGACGAGTTCGCAGCGCTCAACGCACTCACGCTCGGGGTCAAGCCCGATACGGTCTTCGCCACGCTGCAGTCGCAGGCGGCGAAGGAGATATTGCAGAGTGAGGGGATCGAGGTCGTCGACAAACCGACGTTCTTCCAATCACCAGATGTGGAGCAGATCGCGGCCGTTCATCCTGACCGAATCCTGCTCAGTGATGTCGGCTCGTTGACGTCGATCACCTTGCAGGCCAACGAGATTGCCCCGACGACGGTGCTCGCCTATGCGGCGCCGTGGCGCGAAGTTCTGAATACCGCGGCGACGGCACTGGGTCGAGAGTCCGAAGCTCGCGAAATCGTGTCGAGGCTCGAGACCAAATTTGCCGAAGTATCCGGAACGGTCGAGGCGCAACCGCAGACGCTGTCAGTGCTGGTGGGATTCTCCGGCGGCATGTACACCGTCATCCCACAGTCGCCGATGTCCTCGATCATCGAGGAAGCCGGTTTCGGGCGCCCGCAAGCCGAACTCGACGCGAAGATCGGCCCCAACACAGGTGTTGCCACGTCTTCGGTGTCAGGCGAGGAGGTCGGACAGCACGCGGCGGACGCGATGGTGGTGACCTCGGGCAACATCTACGACGGCGCTCTAGTTCACGCAAATCCACTGTTCAACGAGATCTCCGCAGTGAAGGCCGGACGCACAGTGGACGTGAGCGGTGAACTTTGGTTCGGCAGTTATCCTTTCGCGGTCTACTGGATCCTCGAAGACCTCGAGGCTCTTGCCGATCGCACTCTCACCGGCGCGGAACTCCAAGGCCGCATCGCATCCGACGCCGACGCAGTTACCCGATGGAAGGCGTTCTCGAAATGACGACGACAGAGGCTACGAAAGCAGACATTTCATCTGAGGAGGCCGACGTATCACAAGGAGCGGCGGCCGAAGCCTCGCAAGCCAAAGCTGAAGCGGCGGCGCACAAGAGCGCGCTTCGCGAACTCCTTGCGCCAGTTCGTACACGGACCACCATCGCGATGGTGATGCAGGTGATCGCCGCGGTCGCGGCCATCGTGCCGTACGTGGCCATCGCCGAGTTGGGTAAGACGCTGATCGTGGGCGGCGACATCGACTCGTCTCGCGTCTGGACGATCGTGTGGGTGGTCGTCTTCGGTCTGGGTATGCGTGCGTTCTTCGGAGGCGGTGCATTGATCGTGACGCACTTCGCCGATGTCAATCTTCAAGCTGTGCTTCGGCGTCGAATCGCAGCGACACTGGGTCGACTTCCACTGGGCTGGTTCACCTCCCACTCGTCCGGAACCGTGCGAAAAGCCGCGCAGAACGACATCTCCGATCTCCACTACCTGGTTGCGCACAGCGCCGTCGAGACCACCGGCGCCATCGCGGTGCCGCTCGTCGGGCTCGGCTACGTGATCTCGATCGACTGGCGTCTGGGACTGGTCGCGATTGCCACCCTCCCGATCTACATGATCGCCTACGCCATGATGACCAAGGACATGGCCGTCAAGATGAGCCGGATGAATGAGGGCATCGCGGCCATCAGCAACACCATCGTCGAGTTCGTCACCGGCATCGCAGTGGTCAAGACCTTCGGTCAGGACAAGCAGTCACATTCTCGATACCGCGACGCTGCCAAGGCGTTTGCCGTCTCGTACGAGGGCTGGGTTCGCCCGATGCTCCGGACCGAGGCGCTGGCCTCGATTGCGTTGAGCGCACCGGTTGTGCTGGTGGTCAACCTTGGCCTCGGCTCGTGGTTCGTTCACTCCGGATGGGTGTCACCCGTCGATGTGCTGACCAGTTCTCTTGTCGCGATGGTGATTCCGGTGTCGGTGACGACCATCGGTTTCGGTATGCAGGCACGCCGTGAGGCAGCCGCCGCTGCGGCGCGACTGATCGCGCTGTTCGCAACCGACGCTCTGCCGGAAACCGATCATCCGAAAAAGCCTGTGGGGAACGAAGTTCGATTCTCCGGAGTTTCCTTTGCATACGACGACGGCGCCGACGTTCTGACCGACATTGATCTGACGCTGCCGGAGGGTACGGTGACGGCGCTGGTCGGACCTTCGGGTTCGGGTAAGTCGACGCTGGCAACGCTGGTTCCGAGGTTCCACGACGTGCGTGCCGGATCCGTGGCCATCGGTGGTGTCGACGTCAGGGAAGTCGCTACCGACGAGCTGTACCGCCACGTCGGATTCGTTCTGCAGGACGTGCAGCTGGTCGAAGCGACCGTGCTCGACAACATTCGGCTTGCCCGACCGCAGGCGACTTCGGCCGAGGTGAAGGCCGCTGCCGCAGCCGCGCAGATCGACACCCGAATCGAAGCGCTCCCGAGGGGGTACGACTCGGTGGTCGGGGTCGACGCCAGATTCTCGGGTGGTGAAGCCCAAAGAGTCTCCATCGCGCGTGCGATTCTCGCGGACACTCCTGTTCTCGTGCTCGACGAGGCAACCGCGTTCGCCGACCCGGAGTCCGAAGCCGATATCCAAGAAGCGCTGTCGCGTTTGACGGTGGGGCGCACCGTGCTGGTGATCGCGCACCGGTTGGCTTCGATCGTGAGTGCCGATCAGATCGTGGTCCTCGACGCCGGACGGATCGTGGAGAAGGGCACGCACGATCAGCTTGTGGCGAGTGGTTCAACCTATGCCCGGATGTGGGCGAGTCACAGTCGGGCCGACTCGATTGAACACAGTCGGGCCGACTCGATTGAACACAGTCGGGCCGACTCGATTGAACGCAACACCGCAGGTAAGTCTGACGCAGCAGGAAAGGCCAACTCATGATTCGCGACCTCTTCCGGATACTCGGCCCGCAGAATCAGGGCCGTTATCGCGAGTTCCTGGTGTGGGCAGTGTTGTACGGCGTGATGCAGGGTTTGGCAGTGGCGCTTCTGGTCCCTGCGGTGCAGGCACTGTTCGATCAGAGCTGGGGCAGTTTCGTTCGGTGGCTCGCCGCCATGGCCGTATGCGCTGTGATCAGTTCGATTGCGCACTACCTGCAGGCGATGAAGGGTTTCGAGTCGGCCCTCACTCTGCTGCGGACGATGCATCTGCGCCTGGGAGATCATCTCGTCACTCTGCCGCTCGGCTGGTTCGGCGCCGGCCGACTCGGGCAGGTATCGCAGGTTGCCAGCAAGGGCACCATCTCGGTGATGGGGGCCGCTGCGCACCTGATGACACCGATCATCTCCGGAATTGCCAGCCCGGCAACCATTGTCGTGTGCATGTTGTTCTTCGACTGGCGGCTCGGGCTCGCGCTGGTAATCAGCGTTCCGATTCTCTTCGCGGCAGCACGATTTGCCTCGACGATGACTGCCAAGGCCGACGATCGGGCTCATGCAGCGGCCGTCGAATCGAACAATCGAGTGCTCGAATACGCGCGTTGCCAACCGGTCCTGCGTGCTTTCGGACGCACCCACGGGGTGTACGAACCGCTCGACGACGCGATCGAAGCGCAACACACTGCGGGTCGTTCACAACTGTGGTTCGTGGTGATCGGGTCCGTGGTCAACGGGATCGCCCTGCAATTCGTGTTCTCTGCCGTGATCATCTTGGGCGCGTTCCTCGCGCTCGGCGGCGACATCGATCCGGTCACGTTGATCGCGCTACTCGGACTGACCGCACGGTTCATCCAGCCGCTGGGTGAGATCGGCGAGTTCGGCGGTGCAATCAGAATGGCACGCAATGAAATCCGGCGAATGTCCGAGATCCTCGAAGTTGAACCAATGGTCGAACCCGATACCAGCGGGACGGCGACGGGGGAGACGGCAGTGCAGTTCGACGCCGTCGACTTCGGATACGCGGACGGTGGGCAGGTTCTGCGAAACATCTCCTTCGACGTGCCACGGAAGTCGTTGACGGCGTTGGTCGGTCCGTCAGGGTCCGGCAAAACCACCGTCACTCGGTTGATCTCGCGCTTCTACGACGTCGACTCCGGTGTGGTGCGTGTCGGCGGCGTCGACGTGCGGGACCTCACGAGTGCCGACCTGATGTCGCAGCTGTCTCTGGTCTTCCAGGACGTGTACCTCTTCGACGACACGTTGATCGCGAACATCCGCCTCGGCCGCCCCGAAGCCACGGACGAAGAAGTCTTCGACGTGGCTCGGATCGCGGGCGTCGCGGAAATCGTCGAGCGGCTTCCGCGGGGTTGGGACACCCGTGTCGGTGAGGGCGGGACGGCACTGTCCGGTGGAGAGCGGCAGCGGGTCTCCATTGCACGCGCACTCCTCAAACGCGCACCTGTCGTTCTGCTCGACGAGGCGACGGCCGCGCTCGATCCCGAGAACGAGGCACACGTTCAACGTGCGATGCAAGAACTCGCCAGGGAAAGCACACTGCTCGTGATCGCTCACAAACTGTCGACCGTCGTGGCCGCAGATCAGATCATCGTGCTCGGTGACGACGGTTCGATCGTCGAAGTGGGCACCCACGAAGTCCTGCTCGCAGCCGGTGGGAACTACGCCGCGTTCTGGAATCAGCGCCACCGTGCGTCGGGATGGCGGTTGGTGGCAAGCTGAGCAGAATGCAGACCGGAAAGAAGACGGGGCGGCCGCCGACGTTGTCGACAGTGGACATCGTCGAGGCCGCCCTCGCCGGTGATCTGAGTGAACTGACCATGCCGAGCGTGGCAAAGCGGCTGGGCGTCAGTCATTCTGCACTTTATCGCTACTTCGCAGACCGCGAAGCGCTGCTGCGTGCCTGCTCGGATCATGTTGTGCGTCAGACTGTATGGCCCGATACGAATCGTCCGTGGCGCGAATTCCTGAAGGATTTCTGCGACGTTCTGTGGTCCTCGTTCGAGCGCTATCCAGGTCTGGCCCAGGTCGGTCTCGCAGTTCCGGGCACGCCGCCGGCGATAATCGAGATCGTGGAGAAACTGGTCGGTTCGTTGACTGCGCAAGGCTTCACACCCCACGATGCGATATTGGCGGTGGACTTCATCTCCGAGGTGACGATGACGCAGTTCGCAATGATGGCGGCGATGGACAAGACCGTCAGCTCCGCCGATTCACGTTCCGCGCGACAGGCGTATCAGGAAAGTTGGAATGCATCGGAGTCGTTGATCGAGGGAATCGGCGACGAATCGACGTGGCACGGGCGAGGTTGGTTGGACGAGAAGATCACGATCATGCTCGACGGCCTGGAAAAGCGTGTTATCGGCTGACATTTCTACTAGCTTTGAGAGTAATGCCCGTTTCGGCGTGATACAGGCTAATGTGCACACATAGGACGGGTGGTTGCTGCACCGGGAGGCGGGGATCATGGATCTCGAAGCGATTGTTCTCATCCAAAGACTCAAGTACCGATACGCACGCGCCTTGGACACCAAATCGTGGGTCGAATTCGCCGACACTCTGACCGTCGACGCCACCGCGATCTACGGAGAACAACTCAGTTTCGATTCCCGAGATTCGTTCGTCTCCTTCCTCGAGAACACTCTCGGATCACACATCATCACCGAACATCAGTGCGGGCAACCCGAGATCGACGTCGACGGAGACACCGCAACCGGGATCTGGTGCCTCGCGGACACAGTGGTAATCCCCGAAGACGGCATGCTGCTTCGCGGATCGGCCTTCTATCACGACAGATACACCCGCTGCAGCGACGGTGAATGGCGAATCTCCCACACGAGCTACGAGCGGACCTGGGAATCGGTGGTGGCGCTCGCCGACATGCCGAGTTTCCGATTGACGTCCAACAAGTGGGCGCTGCTGCAGCAACCGTCGTTCGGCGACTCGGTCGTTCGCAACGTCTCCTGAGGTCGCCCGCGATTAGAGTCGGCTCATGGTTGATGCAGATTTTTCGCTGCCTGACGTACGGACGTGGATTCGCGGTATCCCCGCGCTGACCGGAACTCCGCCGCCCGCGCCCGAGTGTTTTCCGGAAAAGCCGGGGGAGTTGTTCCTCGACTGGCTCCGTGCGGCCGTAGCCTTCGGCGTCGTCGAGCCACACGTGTGTGCGCTCTCGACCGTGGACGGCGACGGTATGCCTGATTCTCGCTTCCTCATCCTCAAGGACGTGACCGAGGGTGGGTTCTGGTTCTCTGGTTCAGCTGCTTCGCCGAAAGGTGTTGAGTTGAAAGAAAATCCGCGAGCATCGCTCGCCTTCTACTGGCGCGAAACAGGCCAACAGGTCCGGATTCGCGGAACGGTTCGCGAGGGCGACGACGCACTTCGACGCCGAGACTTCGTCGAACGCTCCGTCACGGCGAGAGCGGTGGCGACGGCAAGTGAGCAGAGCGAGGTGCTCGAAGACTTAGGGGCGTACGACACGTCGGTGGCCGCTGCGGAAGCAAGAATCAGCGACGACCCAGGGTTCGTGTCGGAGGACTGGCGTGCGTGGTGCCTCCAGCCGGAGTCTGTCGAGTTCTGGCAGGCAGACTCCGGGCGTCGGCATCAGCGGTGGTTGTACCGGCGCGGCTCGGACCGAGCATGGACACGAGCAGTGCTGTGGCCCTAAGGGGCAGCTGGGCCCAGATCAGCTCGCGCTGATCTCCGGCGATACGAGGTTGACGACGATCGACTGTCCGCCCAGCTTGGCGTGGATTTCGGGATGTTCGAACCCCGAGGACAACAGGTAGCTGCCGAGCATCGTGAGCAACTCGTCCAGATCCGTCGTGGGATCGGAGGAATGTGCGCTCGAGGGTGAGGCCTGATTTGCGATGAGTTCGGTGTGGGTGAGTCGACCGGCCACTCGAACGGCGGCTACGCCCATCGCGTCGCGACGTACGACGGTACGACTCCGAGTTTCGAGCGTCCTCGATGATTCGCGTGTTGAAGCTGGCACTGAAAGGTCCTCTCCGCTGCTGTGTGCGGCCGTGGTTCGGGCAGGAAGCGGAAACGTGAATGCATCGGATTGCTTGGGTGCGGTCGACAGAAAATCCGCTGTGGCGGTGGCACTGCTGGAACCGTTACCCGTGGAAAGGTTGCTCCCAGAACCATTGCTTGCAGAACCATTGCTTGCAGAACCATTGCTTGCAGAACCATTACTTGCGGAACTATTGGCTCTCGATCCGTTGCCGGAACCGTTGGGGCCCGCTATTCCGTGAGAATTCTTGTCTTCCATTGTTTCGCTCCTGATGCCCGTAAACAGACCGCCGGTTTGCTTAATCGACGCAAACATACCAGGAGTTGGTTTACGGTCACACCCCTTGTGGAGTTCGGCGTTGAATGCGCAGCCACATTGCGAAGCCCCACAGGACGAAGAATGCATAGACCAGATAGAGGATCGCCGAAGGGTAATAGCCGGCTCGGAAAAGAAGGGGAACACCAACGGCGTCGACGCCGATCCAGATGAGCCAGAATTCGGTCCAGCCGCGCGCCATGCCGTATGACGCGAGGATGGAGCCGGTGAAGATCCAGGCCTCTGCCCACGCTCCGTACGAGCCGAGGAGGTCGAAGATCCAGGCGAAAGCGATTGTGCCGCTGGTCATGACGGCGATCATGGCGACGCGCTCGCGAGTTGTCGCCCAATGGGGCAGGACTGCGCGACCGGAGTCGCGTGCCCCGCGTCGCCACTGAGTCCACCCGTAGACGCTGACGGTGATGAACAACAACTGACGGCCGGCCTGGCCGTAGAGATTGAGCTCTTGCGGCGTGTGGAAAAGTGCGCCCATGAACACCGTGAACAACAAGGCATTTCCGGCTATACCGACGGGCCACGCCCATACCGAGCGTCGCGCGCCCGCGATCGCGGAGCCGATTCCGAACGCGTTTCCGATGATCTCTCGCCAGAGAATCGTGGCGCTGCCGATGTGCAGTTCGGCGTCGAACAGCGCCTCGATCAGGCTCATCAGTCCGCAGCAGCGACGAGGGGTTCGAGCGTCAGATCCGGGAGTTCCTTCTGGATGTACTGCAGGCGCCACTTGTCACTGACCAGGGCGAGCAGAACACCGTCGGAACGGGTGAAGACCTCCACACCTCGTTGACGGTTCAGTTCGACCTCGGACGCGGCGTCGGTACGGCGAGCCAATGCGTAGCCGAGCGGTTCCATCTTGGCCTCGACGTTGAACTCGGCCTTCATGCGTGCTGCGACGACCTCGAACTGCATCGGGCCGACGGCCGCCATGACGGGGGAGGCGTCGCCGCGGATGTCGTTGCGGAGAATCTGGACGACGCCCTCGGAATCGAGTTGGTCGACAGCACGGCGGAACTGCTTGTACTTGCCGGCGCTTTCGGCGCGCAGGATCGAGAAGTGTTCCGGCGCGAACGACGGGATCGGCGGGAACTCCACCTTCTTCTCGGTGTACAGCGTGTGGCCGGGTGCGAGTGCGGTGGCGTTGACGAGGCCGACGACGTCGCCGGGGAACGCGGATTCGACGGTGGAACGTTCACGTCCGAATACCGTCTGGGCGTACTTGGTCGTGAAGGGCTTGCCGGTTTGGGCGTGTGTGACAACCATGCCGCGCTCGAACACGCCGGAGACGATGCGCATGAACGCCAGACGGTCGCGGTGCGCGGTGTCCATACCGGCCTGCACCTTGAAGACGACCGCACTGAACGGATCGGTGACCTCGCGCGGCTTGCCGCTGAGGTCTTCGCGCCCACGCGGCGGCGGCGCCAATTCGACGAGGGTGTCGAGGATCTGGCGGACGCCGAAGTTGAGCATCGCGGACGCGAAGATCACCGGGGAAGTCTGACCGGCGAGGAACATCTCCTGATCGTGGTCCTGGCCGGTAGCGGAGAGCAGTTCACTCTCCTCGGCCGCGGTCTCCCACTCGGAGCCTTCCTTGGCGAGCGCCGCGTCGGCGTCCATGACCTCTTCGGGGGCGATCTTCGCGCCGCCTGCGGTACGGGTGAAGCGGACGTACTCGCGAGCCTCACCGTCTTCACCGCGCCGCAGCAGTCCGCGGAAGTCGCCGGCGATGCCGACCGGCCAGTACAGGGGGGTGGGTGTGAGGCCTATCCGTTCGCTGATCTCGTCGAGCAGTTCGAGAGGAGTCTGACCGGGACGGTCCCACTTGTTGATGACGGTGATGACCGGAATGCCGCGGTGACGACACACCTGAAACAGCTTGAGAGTCTGCGGTTCGAGGCCCTTGGCAGCGTCGATGAGCATGACCGCCGCGTCGACGGCGGTCAGGACGCGGTACGTGTCCTCGGAGAAGTCGGAGTGACCGGGGGTGTCGACGAGGTTGATGACGTTGATCTGCTCGTCCGGGGTCTCGGACGAGTGGTAGTTGAACTGCAGTGCGGTGGAACTGACGGAAATGCCGCGGGCCTTCTCCATCTCCATCCAGTCCGAGACCGTCGACTTGCGGCCTGCCTTGCCGTGGACGGCTCCTGCCTCCGAGATCTTCTTCGCGTGCAGTGCCAGCGCTTCGGTCAGCGTCGACTTTCCGGCGTCGGGATGCGAGATGACGGCGAAGGTGCGGCGACGCTCTGCCTCGGCGGACAGGCCCTTGGTCGTCGTCGTGACCGCGACCGACCCGCTCTCGGTTGAATCGGGGCCTTCGGTGTCGGACTGGACAGTCGAGTCGGAAGGGACGGTCGAGTCGGACGGGGTAGTCAACGAAGAACCTCTCGAAGTGGGCGTCGGTGCCGGCGACGTGCCGGTGCGCGGACAGGTGGAGAGTGCGGCAGCACAACAGAGAAAGGATACTCGCAGACCACCATGCAATAGCCACTGCGGCGTAACACTCGGCGAACGATCGCTGATTATCCATGTATGTGTGTGTTCGAACACACAGCCATTTGTGTCCTGCGAAGAGTTGCACTGATCGAAGAGTGACACTGACCGAGGAGTTGCGTTGAGCAAGTTCACCGAAGAGATGTATGCGACCGCCGCAGTCACCGACCGCGGCCTGGTGACGGGAGAGCCGGACAACGCTTTCCGTCAGACCTGGGGCGACATCCACCAGGAGGCTCGGCGCATGGCCGGCGGCCTGGCCGAGGTCGGTATCGATCGCGGCGTCGCGATCGGCATTCTCGCCGGACAGCCCGTCGACATCGCACCTGCCTGCCAGGCGACGTGGATGCGCGGTGCGTCGGTGACGATGCTGCATCAGCCGACCCCCCGAACGGATCTGGGCGTCTGGGCTCAGGACACCGAGACTGTGATCGACATGATCTCCGCGAAAGCCGTCATTCTGGGTGCGCCCTTCGACGCGGCCAAGCCGCTCCTCGAAGAGCGTGGCATCACCGTCGTGACGGTGGACGAGCTTCGCAGCGGAACGTCGATCGATCCCGTGGAGACGGCCGAATCGGATATCGCACTCCAGCAGTTGACGTCCGGTTCCACCGGTTCGCCCAAGGCCGTGCAGATCACGCACGAGAACTTCTACACAAATGCCTACGCCATGATCAACCGCATCAAGTTCTCCATCGAAGACGACGTGATGGTGAGCTGGCTTCCGCTCTTCCACGACATGGGCATGGTCGGTTTTCTCACGGTCCCGATGCAGGTGGGCGCAGAGGTCATCAGCATCACGCCGATGGATTTCCTGCGCACCCCGGTGCTGTGGGCCGAGCTGATGGGCAAGTACGGCGGAACCGTCACCGCCGCACCGAACTTCGCGTACTCGCTCTTGGCTCGTCGACTCGCACAGGCGGAAGACGGGGCAGTCGACCTGTCCAGCGTCCGATACATGTGGAACGGCGCCGAGCCGGTGGATCCCGACACGATGGATGCACTCGCCGAGGCAGGTGCGCGTTTCGGTTTGAACCCGACTGCGCTGGCGCCCGTGTACGGAATGGCGGAAACCACGCTCGCCGTGTCGATTCCGGATCCCGATCAAGGTCAGGTCCTCGACTACGTCGATCCAGACTTTCTCGAATCGATGTCTCGAGCGGTGCCGTCCAATCGCCCCAACGCTCGTGCCCTCGCCACACTCGGCAAGATGGTGCCTGACCTCGAGGGACGCATCGTCGACCGTGACGGTCAGGTGCTTCCGGCCCGCGGTGTCGGAATCATCGAGGTTCGCGGCAAGGCAGTCACCCCCGGATACGTCACGGTCGACGGACACAAGCCGGCCCAGGACGCCGACGGTTGGCTCGACACCGGTGACGTCGGGTACTTCACCGAAGAAGGACTGGTCGTGGTGTGCGGGCGAGTCAAGGACGTCATCATCATGGGCGGCCGGAACGTGTACCCCACAGACATCGAGCGGGCGGCCGGAACCGTTGCCGGTGTGCGTCCCGGAAATGCCGTCGCGATTCGTCTCGACGCCGGCCAGAAGCGTGAGAGCTTTGCAGTCGCCGTCGAGACCAACGCTTTCGAAGATCCGGAAGAGGTCAAGCGTATCGAACGCGAAGTGGTCCACGCCGTGGTTGCCGACGTCGGTGTCCGACCTCGCGCCGTTGCGGTCCTGGGTCCCGGCAGTATCCCGAAGACGTCGTCGGGGAAGCTCCGCCGCGCGAATTCGGCTGCACTGCTGGGTAACTGACCGTCAGTGCAGGCGGTTCTGTGCGGCTTCCAACCCGAGTTCGAGCAGTAGCTCCACTGCATCCGCAGCCTCTTCGCATACGAGATCGAGTTCTTTTCGCTCCGTGGACGAGAACGGCTTGAGAACGTAGTCCGCCGGGTCCATGCGGCCCGGCGGACGACCGATCCCGACGCGCGTGCGCAGGTAGTCCTTGGTGGTCAACGAACTCGAAATGGACCGCAGGCCGTTGTGGCCGCCTTCGCCGCCGCCGAGTTTGAGTCTGATCGTCCCGAAATCGAGATCCAGTTCGTCGTGGACGACGATGATGTTCGCGGCGTCGACCGAGAAGAACCGCGCGAGACCGGCGACAGCGCCACCCGAGAGATTCATGTACGAGCGTGGTTTTCCGAGAATCACGCGCCGGCCGGCGAGGCGACCTTCGACGATTTCGGCACCACTCTTCTTGTGTACGTTGAACTTTCCGCCCATGCGCCCGGCAAGGGTGCCGGCGACCATGAAGCCGACGTTGTGCCGGGTCTTCTCGTACTGGGGGCCGGGATTACCCAGGCCGATGACGAGGGCGGTATCTGTGCTCAACGGACGCTACTTTCTGGCTTGATTTTTCCTGCTACGCACGAACGGCGCGTCACTCCGAATCGGAATGACGCGCCGCGCGCAGTGAGTTCTGTTGGAACCGAGAGGATCAGGCCTCTTCTGCAGCCTCGTCGGCGGCGGGAGCTTCTGCGCCCTCTTCGAGGTCTGCCTCGGTGGGTGCAGCAACGACGTTGACGATCAGGGTGTCGGCGTCAGCCTGCAGGGTCGAGCCCTTGGGCAGTTCGAGCTGGCTGGCCAGGATCTGGGTGCCGATCTCGAGACCCTCGACCGAAACCTCGATCTGCTCGGGGATGTGAAGCGCGTCGGCCTCGATGGAGATCGTGGATGCGTCCTGCGCGACCATCGTGCCTGCAGCAGCATCGCCGACGACGATGACGTTCACGTCGATCGTGACCTTCTCGCCCTTCTTGATGACGAGGAGGTCGGCGTGCTCGATGTAGTTGCGGATGGGGTGCACGACGACCGACTTGGTCAGTGCAACCTGCTCCGTGCCCTCGATGTCGAGGGTGAGGATGGCGTTGGTGCCGTGTGCACGGAGGATGGCGGCGAAGTCGCGAGCCGGCACATTGAGGTGGCGGGGATCTTCACCGTGGCCGTACAGAACCGTGGGGACCTGGCCGTCACGACGTGCGCGGCGAGCTGCGCCCTTGCCGAATTCGGTGCGGACGACGGCGACGAGGTTGTTTTCTTCAGACATGATGAAACGGCTCCTACAACTCACGGGGTTCGTGCTCGGTTTACTGACGTGTGGTTTTGCCTGCGGCAAGGCGGACAGGCGCGCACACGGCCAGGAGCGAAACGCTCGAGCTGAGCCGTAGCCGCGTCGATCACGGTAAACCTGCAACGTGTGGAACTGCTGCGATTCACCCTCGCCGAGACAACTTTGGATACGTTACCGGAGTTTGCTCCCGGCCGCTAATCGCAGGTGGTGGGGACCTGGCCGTGTGGACGTGGTTCGCGTCACATCGAAAGCGGTAGCCTGACGGAGTGACCACCGTGGGGAACGCTCCCGAAGGCAGTCGGCTCGGTGCCGTCGTGCCGGGTACCGACCTGTCGCAGCATGCTCGCCTACTCAGTCGGGTGCACGACGCAGTTCTCTCCGGGCAGGAACCACCGGCGCAGCCGCGGACCGTCGTGGCGCGGTCGTGGTCGAGGGTGGCCGCCGGCGGGCTCACGCCGGATCACTGCGGTGCGTCTACTGTCGCCGATTTCTCCGAGTTGGAGGCGAGGCGTTCGCGTACCGCGCTGCGAAGCGTTCTGCCCGAACTGCGAACCACGCTCACCGAGGTCGCCGAGGACGCGGGCTTCATCGTGGTCGTTGCCGACGCCGACGGTGTCCTGCTCTGGCGCGAAGGGGCGAAGACCGTCAAACGTGCGGCGGACGCTCTCGGGTTCGCGGAAGGCGCACGCTGGTCGGAGCAGTCGGTGGGGACCAACGCGATAGGTACCGCGCTGATCGAAGACTCTGCGGTGCAACTCTTCTCGGCCGAGCACTATGCGCCCACGCATCACAATTGGTCGTGTACCGGCTCGCCCGTGCACGACCCACGGACGGGCGAGATCCTGGGCGTGGTGGACATCAGTGGATCCGCAGCTTCGGTGCATCCCACCACCGTCGCGCTGGTGCGCACCGCGGTTCGCCTCGCGGAGGCGACGCTGTGGCGCGAGCACGCGGCTTCGCTCGAGCGCCTGCGCTCGCGGGCGGCACCGCTGTTCGCGGCAGGAACAGGTCCGGCATTGGTGGTCGACGAGTACGGCTGGGTGGCCGGCGCCAGCGGGATTGCCGCGCCCGACCGCGTGGCAGCACCCAGTGCGGGAAAGCCCGTCATCGTGCCAGGTCTGGGGATGTGTCTGCCTGAGCCGCTCGGAGACGGCTGGCTGTTGCGCACCGGCGTCGGCGGGCCGTTGATCGAGCTGGAGCTGGCCCTCGGCGCATCGCCGCAGGTGACGGTGCGTGGTGACGCCAACTGGACGCGCGCGCTTTCGCCGCGTCACGCCCAGATCTTGCGGGCACTGGCAGCCGTCGGTTCGGCAGGTGTGGATGCCGCAGGCCTGAGCGAAGTGCTCTTCGGTGATCGCGAGCATGTCGTGGCAGTGCGCGCCGAGGTGTCCAGACTGAGGAAACACCTCGGCGCGGTCCTGCAGACTCAGCCGTACCGCTTTGCCGACGGTGTGCGAGTTGTGGTGATCTAGCGCGCCGCGCTGATTCCGGCACGACGTCCGAAGAAGCTGCCGTCGCCGAGACTTGTCCCGCTGGCGTAACCGCCCGCACAGACACCGGACGTGCAGCGACCCGCTGCGAAGAGTCCGGGGATCGGCGCACCCGAGACGTGCAGAACCTCGGATTCGACGGTGGTCTTCAATCCTCCCAGCGTGAATCCGCCTGTGCGGCCACGGAGATCGATTGCCGCGAACGGGCCGACGATCGGCTTCACCCACTCGGACTTCTTGCCGAGCACCGGATCCGAACCTTCAGCCGCGTGCCGGTTGTAGAGGTCGACGGTGGATTGCAGCGATCCGGCGGGCAATCCCATCTCGCCTTCGAGTTCCTCGACGGTCTCCGCCACCCAGCTCGGCTGCGCCCGCAACTGTGCACTGGACGATTCGGCATTCATGCCTTCCTCGTACGCAGCTTCGTCGATCACGAGGAATGCCTGGTTGTCCTGCTGGAACAGCGTTGCCTGGCCGATGCGGCCGGGGTAGGTGTCCTCGGGGATGTATCGCTGACCGCGGCCGTTGACAAGAATGCCGCGCACCATCAACTGCGGGTCGCAGAAGAACGCGACCTCGGTGGCGTCCATGTGTGCGGTGTCGGCGCCGAGTGCCTGACCGATCTGGATTGCGCGGCCGTCGTGCGCCTCGATGGAGGCCGCCGGGTGGCCGAAGATACGCGGTGCGTTCGAGCGCACCATCTCGTTGTTGTACGCGAAGCTGCCCATCGCCAGCACGACGCCCTTGCGTGCGCGAATCGCGACGTCCTTGCCGTAACGCTTGGCGACGACGCCGACAACCCGATCGCCGTCTACCACCAGAGTTTGGACGCGCAGATCGTATTCTGCTCGGACACCGAGCTTCTCGGCCGTCTCGACGAGTGGCTTCATCAGCATGTAGCCGCCGCCCTTCTCGCCGGTGTTCTTCTCGGACATCTGCGGAACGTGTCCGCGGGGCGCGGGATCGACGAGGGTGTTGAACGGCGCGGCGTTCTCGCCTCCCGAGTACATGAGGCCGTCGTCGTACGGCGGTTCCCAGCCGGGCTGACCCCAGAACGATTCCTTGAACGGGACCCCGGCGTCGACGAGCCAGTTGTAGTGATCGACGCTGCCCTCGCAGTACGCGTCGATCTTCGTATCGTCGGTTCCGGGGCCGAGCGCTGCCTTCATGAACGTCTTCATGTTCTCGACCGAGTCCTCGAACCCGCACGCCTTCTGCAACGGCGTTCCACCGCCCAGGTAGATGAATCCACCAGCCAGTGACGCGGCTCCGCCCCAACCGCCCGTCCGCTCCAGGACGAGCACCTCGGCGCCGGCACGCGCTGCTTCGATCGCAGCGGTGACGCCGGCGATGCCGTATCCCGCGACGACGACGTCGGCCTCGTAGTCCCAGGTGGTGATGTCGGCAGCGGAGATCGGTCTGACGGTGGGGTCGGCCATGCGAATAGTCCTCTCGGAAGGCGAAACTGCTGATCACCCCACAGTTGCAGTTTCGACTTCCACAGATCAGGCATGGTCCCGGTCAACGGGAGGTTTGTAATCCCCTGACCGCGCCCAGAAATGTGTCCAGGTCGGCTTCGTCGACGAAGTAGTGCGGCGATGCGCGAACCACGGCATCGAGCCCGCGGGCATCCATGTCGAGGAGGGTGGACCCGCGACCACTGACGGTAACGGTGATGTTCTGTGCTGCAAGCTGATCCCGCACCAAGTGCTCGGGGATACCGTCGACGGTGAAGGAAACGATGCCGCTCAGTTGGGTTCCTCGATCGCGGACTTCGACTCCGGAAATCGCTGCCAGACCTTCCCTCAGCGTGACTGCTCGGGATTCGATCTGCTCCCACGCCGTGTCGGTGCCGATCGAGAGCAGATAGTCGGCGGCGACGCCGAGACCCAGGCGCGCAGCGACACTCGTTTCCCAGAGCTCGAATCGTGTTGCGTCCGGTGCGGGTACGAAGCTGTTCTCGCTGGTCCATTCCGCTCCGTGCAGGTCCATCGCAGCGGGTTCGAGTGCGTCGACGAGTCCGGGGCGGACGTACAGGAATCCGGTTCCGCGTGGCCCGCGGAGCCACTTGCGGCCGGTTGCGCTGAGGGCGTCGACGCCGAGTTCGGTGACGTCGATGGGCAATTGGCCGACGGACTGGCATGCGTCGAGTAGAACGAGCGAGCCGTGGGCCCTCGCGAGTTCGACGACCTCGCGGACGGGGTTGATCAGGCCGCCGTTGGTGGGGACGTGGACGACGGAGACGACGCGAACCCGATCGTCGAGCATGTTCTCGAGTGCGTCGAGGTCGATGCGTCCGTACTGATCGCTCGGGATGATCTCGACGTGGGCACCGGTCGAACGCGCCCGCCCCAGTGCAGCGATGGCGTTGCTCGCGTATTCGACTCCGCTGATGAGGATTCGATCACCAGGTCCGAGCGAAACCGAGGCGAAGAAGTCGTTCCACGCGCGGGTCGCGCTGTCCGTCAAAGCGATATCGGTTGCCTGAGCACCGATGACCCGGGCCAGCGAATGGGGAACAGCAGCGAGGGCGCCGCTCTGACGAGCAGCTGCGACGTATCCGCCGACGTCGGCTTCACGTCTCAGGTGCTCGATCATCGTGGTCAGCACCGGCTCGGGCGGGAGCGAGGATCCCGCGCTGTCGAGGAACACCTTGTCAAGGCATCCGGGAGTGTCGCGGCGGATCGTGTCGAGATCGAACATGGCACCTTCCGTTCATGTCGGTGTGGTTCAAACTACCTGTGAACGAAGCTGTCCCGATGGAGCGAAGACTGGGCACGTCCGATGCCGTAGTGATCGGCCTCGGCGCGATGATCGGCGCCGGAGTCTTCGTGGTGTTCGCGCCCGCTGCCGCAGTAGCCGGTACCGGGTTGCTTGTGGGCCTGGCGATTGCAGCGTTCATCGCATTCTGCAACGCGACGTCGTCGGCGCAGCTTGCGGCCAGATACCCCACTTCAGGTGGGACCTACGTCTACGGACGTGAGCAGCTCGGACCCTGGTGGGGGTTTGCCGCCGGCTGGTCGTTCGTGATCGGGAAGACCGCGAGCTGCGCGGCAATGGCTCTGACTTTCGCGACGTATGTTGCGCCTACGGCCTGGCGTGTCCCCGTCGCGGTATTGGTGGTGGCAGCGCTGGTTGCAGTCAACTACCGCGGAGTCACGCGGACGGCGCACATGGCCAGGGTGATCGTCGCCGTGTCGACGACGGCGCTGTGTGTAGCGCTGGTGGTTGCCGTCGTCGGTCCTGGTGCAGTGCGCGAGCTCCCGGATCTCGCATTCGGGTCGTGGTACGGCGTTCTGCAATCGGCGGGACTGATGTTCTTTGCCTTCGCCGGGTACGCCAGGATCGCGACGCTGGGGGAGGAAGTGCGTGATCCGCGTCGAACGATTCCGCGGGCGATCCTGATCGCACTCACCGTCGCCGTCATCCTCTATGCGCTGGTAGCGGTGGTGCTGTTGGTGACGCTGGGACCTGATCGGCTGGCGAATTCGGCGCGACCACTGGCAGATGCGGTGGGCGCAGTCGGTTGGAGTTGGGCCGTTCCCGTAGTGGTGATCGGTGCCACGGCGGCGTCGGCGGGGGCGCTGCTGGCTCTGATCGCCGGCGTGAGTCGTACGGCGATGGCGATGGCCCGCGAGCGCGATCTGCCAGTGGCCCTCGCTGCAGTCCATCCACGGTTCGGGGTCCCTCACCATGCGGAACTTGTGGTCGGTGCCGTTGTGATCGCCTTGGTCTCGACAACCGATCTTCGTGGGGTGATCGGCTTTTCGTCGTTCGGAGTGCTGCTCTACTACTTCGTCGCGAACGTGAGTGCGTACAGCCAACGCGGCGTGGACCGGATGTATCCGAAGTGGCTGCAAGCGGTCGGCGCGGCTGGTTGTGTCGTTCTGGTGGTCACACTTCCGTGGATCGCGGTTGTTTCCGGCGCAGGTGTGGTTCTGGCCGGTTGTGGGTACCGGTGGATACGACTGAAGAAATTCAACGACACGTAACACCACAAAGGGTGCATCTCGGACGTTGGCGTTCTATCGTCGGTAGCGACCGCGAAGACCGCCCGAAGGGGAAGTCGAATGGTGACAGCAGCGTTGACAGCAGCACAGACCACGCAGGTGGATTCACGTCCTGCGGCCGAGGCCTACGTCGGTGGTGTGTGCTTCAAACAGGGGCCACCCCGTTTGGTCGGAGCTGAGCTCGAGTGGCTGACCAGCCAGGTTCCCGGTGGGGAGCGGCCGTCAGCAGCGACTCTGGCAAAGGCACTCGGGCGATATGCGCCCACCAGTATCGACCCGGATTCACCAGCGGTTCCGCTTCCTCGTGGCAGCCTCGTCACCGTAGAACCTGGCGGACAGATCGAACTCTCGTCAGCGCCGCGGACGTCCGCCCGAGAACTGTGTGACTGTCTCGACGAAGACCGTCGTACTCTCGAAACACTCCTCGCGTCGTACTCCATCGAAATCAGTTCTGCCGCGGCCGACGTCGCCCGACCACCTTCCCGGATTCTCCGGTTGCCACGTTATTGCGCAATGGAATCCCGCTTCGCCGGGATAGGACCGTACGGCACCTTGATGATGTGCAATACAGCAGCAGTGCAGGTCAGTGTCGATGCCGGCGGCAGCCCGGAGTCCATTGCCCAGCGTTGGCGGCTCCTCGGGGACATGGGGCCGGCGCTCATCGCTGCGTTTGCGTGTTCTCCACGCTTGCAAGGGGTTCCGAGAGGGGATTGGGCGTCCCAACGCATGCGGACGTGGCTCGAACTCGATTCCTGGCGAACGGTCGCAGTCCCGGAAGTGCAGGACTACGCCGGCTGGGCGCTCGATGTTCCGCTGATGTGTGTGCGAAACGAGGGCGACGATTGGACGGCTCCGCGGGGTGCCACTTTCGGGGACTGGATAGACGGCGCTGTGGATGCCGAGATCGGACGCCGACCCGTCTGGGCGGACTTGGACTATCACCTGTCCACGCTGTTCCCGCCGGTTCGCGCTGTCGGCCATCTGGAGGTTCGCTACATCGATGCGCAGCCGGGAGATCTGTGGCGAGTACCGGTAGCAGCGATCGACGCGTTGCTGTCCGGGCCTGCCGTGATGCGTGAGGCGAGTGATGCCGCAGCGTCGACGGCCGGGAGATGGCGGGATGCGGCAGAGTTCGGTTTGGACGACGTCGAACTGCGTTCGGCGGCAACCTCTCTGATGTCGCTTGCCGCGTCGTACGCGCCGGAGCCGCAGTTCGTCCGTCTTCTCGATGCCGCAGCCGAACGGTGTTGTCGCGCAATTGTGCCCGGTGAGAGCGACACATGAGGGGGGAGATCACCAAGGAAGCGGTCGAGGCCGTACTTCTGCGAGCGCGTGAACGGTCGACGCTGCTCACCGACTGCGTCGACGATACCGAATTGGTCGCTCAGCATTCCCCGTTGATGAGTCCACTCGTGTGGGACCTGGCGCATATCGGCAATCAAGAGGAACTCTGGCTGGTGCGAGATGTCGGTGGCCGCGATCCGGTGCGTAGCGACATAGACGAGCTGTACGACGCGTTCAAGCATTCGAGATCGTCGAGACCCACACTTCCCCTGCTCAACCCGGCCGAGGCGCGCGAATACGTACGTACGGTTCGCGGGAAGGTCTGGGATGTGCTCGAAGCCAGCACCTTCGGACGCACAGAACTCGACATGGACGGTTTTGCCTTCGGGATGATCGCGCAGCACGAGCAGCAACACGCCGAGACCATGCTCGCGACCCACCAATTGCGTTCGGGGCCCACGGCACTCGTTGCGACTCCCGCTCCGCAAGCGGCCCGCATGCCGGAACTCGACGAGGTCACCATCGCGGCCGGCCCCTTCGTCATGGGGACCGACGACGAACCGTGGGCACTCGACAATGAGCGCACGGCGCATCAGGTCTATCTCACCGACTTCGCGATCGACAGATTCCCGGTCACCAATGGGCAGTTCGTCGAATTCATCGAGGACGGCGGCTATTCCCGACCGGAACTGTGGTCCCGTGACGGTTGGCGGCATCGCGTCGACGCGAAACTCCGTGCACCGCTGTTCTGGGAACGCGACAGTTCGGGTTGGTGGCACGAGACTTTCGGCGTCGAGGCGCCGGTCCCACCGGACAAGCCCGTCGTGCATGTGAGCTTCTACGAAGCCGAGGCCTACGCGAGTTGGGCAGGCAAACGGCTTCCCACCGAGGCGGAATGGGAAAAGGCCGCGCGGTGGGATCCGGAATCCGGAAGATCGCGACGATTCCCGTGGGGGGACGTGTCCGCAGACGAGAATCATGCCAATCTCGGTCAGCGCCATCTCGGTCCCGCCGGCGTCGGCTCGTACCCGGCGGGTGCGTCGGCAGCGGGTGTCGAGCAGTTGATCGGTGACGTGTGGGAGTGGACGTCTTCGGGTTTCCATCCGTATCCGGGTTTCCGGGCCTTCCCGTATCGGGAGTATTCGGAGGTGTTCTTCGGCGGCGACTACAAAGTGTTGCGAGGGGGATCGTTCGGGACCGACAGGGTTGCCTGCCGGGGGACGTTCCGCAACTGGGACCACCCGATCAGGCGCCAGATCTTCTCGGGTTTTCGCTGCGCCAGAACGATTTCGGGTAGATCCTGACATGTGTCGGCACCTCGGCTATCTCGGGCCGCCGCGTTCGGTTCGTGAACTCCTCCACGACGGCGAGAACTCACTGATGCGACAGTCGTGGGCACCTCGCGAGATGCGTGGCGGCGGGACCATCAATGCCGACGGATTCGGCGCGGTGTGGTGGAACGGTGGAAGGCAGGGACGGTACCGCAGTATCTCGCCGATCTGGTCGGACCCGACAGTCGACGAGACGTTGTCCCACATCATTTCCGGATCCGTTCTCGCCGCCGTACGTTCCGCGACGGAGGGGATGGCCGTCGAGATCGGTGCCTGCGCACCGTTCGTCGACGGAACCTACGCTTTCAGCCACAACGGAGCGGTATCCGGTTGGCCTGGCTCACTCGCCGACTTGGCAGCAGAAGTTCCGGCCGTCGAATTGCTGAAGATGCCCGCGCCGACGGATGCTGCCTTGTTGTGGACAGTGCTTCGGCATCGGTTGAAGTCGAAGCCCGCGGAAGCCGCCGTGACGAGCCTCGTTCACGATGTGGCTGCGGCGGCACCGGATTCACGATTGAACCTCCTGTTCGGCGACGGGCAGGAACTGTGGGCCACGGCGTGGGGCCACACGTTGTACACGCGGGTCGACGAGTCGCGGGCACTGATCGTTTCCGAACCGTCCGATCGTTCACCGGACTGGGAGCAGGTGCCGGACCGGCACATCGTCTGCGCGCGTCCCGGCCATTTGATCATCACCCCGATACCGATGGGAGAACAATGAAAACCCCTACGCTCGAGGTTTATCTGACACCGGCCGAATCGGTCGACGCATTGCGAGCCGAGGCCAGGGAGGGCTTGACCGCTACGCCGAAGTGGCTCTCGCCCAAATGGTTCTACGACGCGCGTGGAAGTGAACTGTTCGAGGAGATCACGGCCTTACCCGAGTATTACCCCACCCGTACCGAACGCGGCCTGCTCGCTCGGTACGCCGACGAGATCGCGGCGTTGACCGAACCCGAGATCCTGATCGAACTGGGTTCAGGTTCCTCTGAGAAGACGCGGTTGCTCCTCGACGCGATGACGGCTCGCGGGACTCTGCGAACGTATGTACCACAGGATGTTTCGGTGACGGCCCTCGAAGGTGCGGCGCAGCAAGTCGGTGCCGAATTCCCCGGCATCGATGTGGTCGGGGTGGTCAGTGACTTCACCGGTTCGCTGCATCATCTGCCAGGTGGTGGACGGCGGGCGGTCGCGTTTCTCGGTGGAACTCTCGGCAATCTCGTTCCGGCAGAACGCGCCGAGTTCCTCTCGGGCATTGCAGCGGTGCTCGATCCCGGTGAGAACCTGATCCTGGGCGTGGGATTGGTGATCGATCCCGCAGTCCTCGTGCCCGCCTACGACGACGCTGCCGGTGTGACTGCTCAGTTCAATCTCAATGTTCTCTCGGTCCTGAACAAGCAACTGGGAGCGAACTTTCCCTTGGAGGACTTCCGTCACGTCGCGCTCTGGGATGGCGAGAACGAGTGGATCGAGATGCGCCTGGAAGCACTTCGTGAAGTCTCGGTGCACATCGACGACCTGGATCTGGAGATCACCTTCGCAGCGGGCGAGCAGCTGCGCACCGAGATCTCGGCGAAGTTCACCGAGGAGGGGATTGCCGCGGAACTCGCGTCCGCGGGCTTCGGGGTGCGGAAGGTGTGGACGGATCGGGATCAGCGCTTTGCGCTGTTGTGTGCGCAGCGGGCGTGAAGTGGGCGCTTGTCAGAGGATGCTGTCTCCCCCTAGAAGTGTCTCAAAAGTTCTGTAGGCGGCAATATTTGAGAAGTGTCGAGAGTAGAGATCTGCGGTGCCAGTATGGACAGCGTCCGACACCGGCGCAAGATCCACGAGATGCGCGAGTTTTACATAGGACTGGTCATCGCTCGCGCCGAGCGGATACTCCTGCTCGCCGGCCTTGCGCTCGAATTTTGACTGCGCCTCAGCGGGGTCGCCAGCCCAGATGAGATAACAGTCCTCTCGGTGGAAGCACCCGACCCCGTCATTCTTCCCCAACTCGAATATCGCTATGCCGAAGTACGGTTGATCTCGTGTCGGATGCTGAGTCATGCGATTGAACGTAGTGACATCGGAGCGCAAAAGGTATCGGTGAATACCCCGGGATTTCGCAAAAACTTGTCGGTGGGCGCCCGTAGAATCGCTCATATGTTCGAATCGAAGACTTCCGCGGACGCGCTGTTTCGGCAGCATGCGGAAATCGCGCGCGCCCACTTCCTCGAGATCGACGCGGTCACTGCGCTGTACTTGGACCGTTGTGAGGAGGATGCCGCGGTTGGAGTCAATGAGGCTTTTCGGGGTCAATTCGCGCACGTGGAGATCGCGTCGATACTGAGCATTACGGAGTACGCCGCGCAGAAAATGATTGCACTGGGATGTGACCTGCGCTGGCGACTTCCGCGGGTGGCGGCCGCTTTTGCTTGCGGTGACATCGATCTGGCCAAAGCGATGGCACTGTCCGAAGCTCTCGCCAACGTCTCCGAGCACGCGCTCGATGACATCGAGCGACTCCTCGTGGACGGTGCCTGCCGTGTAACCGGTAACAAGTTGAAGGCGCGCGCACGAGGTCTCATTGCTCGGCACGACCCTGATGGGGTGCGTGCCAGGCGAGTTCGTGCGGAGGCGGATCGGGACGTTCGGACGTGCGCGTCGCACGACGGTATGTCGACTCTGGACGGAATGCTTCCAGCGGTCGGCGCTCAGACTTTGGCCACGAGGCTCCGTGCGATGTCGATGCAGGTCTGTGGTTCCGATCCGAGAACTTTCGGGCAACGGCGTGCCGATGCACTGATCGCATTGGCGGAAGGAAAGACGTCGTTGGATTGTCAGTGCGACGGCGATTGCACCCGTAGGGATGATACGAAGACCTCCGCGCTCCCGATTGCGACAATTCTTGTGGGTGTCAACGCTTCCACCCTGCTCGGATTCGACGACCTGCCAGGCTATTTGCAGGGGTACGGCCACATCGATGCCGACCTTGCGCGCGCGATCGCCGCGGACGCCACGTGGCAGAGAGTCCTCACCCTTGCACCGTCCGAGGTGCAACATTGTTCGACTGCGGGGGCAGCCGGACCGGTGCTCGGCGTAGGTCGGTCGATGCGCTCACCGGAGATATTGCCCGCTGCGGCAAGGGATAATCGCTCGCGAAGGAACAGTGGTTCGCGGCGCGGTGAATCCACGTACCAGCCGTCCGCGGCGTTGGTGACGATTGTAAGGACGCGAGACGGTACGTGCCGCTTTCCGAATTGTGTTGTGCGTTCTGATAGTTGCGATATCGATCACACGGTGCCGTTCGATCACGGCAACCCCGCTCAGGGAGGGCCTACTGCAGAACGGAACTTGGCCTGTCTGTGTCGAAAACATCACCGACTGAAGACGTTTGGCAGGTGGACAGTGAAGCAAATCGGAGGTGGTCTTCTGGAGTGGAAAGATCCGTCAGGACGACGAACGGTTACCGCGCCCGTAGGCCCATTCTGTGACCCCGAACTGAGAGTGCCCGACGCGGCGAGACTGCACTTGACGGACGACGATGCGCTGGAACGACGTTTCGGACTTCGGGACAGGGGAGTGGAAGCGGATCTCGAATACCTCCTGGACTGGAGTGTGCCCGGCTGGCGGAAGGCACGATCTGCATCAAGACGTAACGCATCCCCACTGGCGAACGCTTTGCCGGAGTTTGCCGACTTCTGAAGGGGTTTCGTTTCTCCTGTGGCCTGCGGGTATAGCGAGAGGGCCCGAAAAATGGTGTTTGTCTGTTTATAGTGAGGCGCAGAACGGTTTCCGACCCGAGGAGAACGCGTGCGTCATCCGAAGCTCGCCGCATTGACCGTGGCCCTGACTGCAGTACTGGTGATGCCGGTAACGCAGAGCGTGGCTCAACCATTCCCCTTCGACCCCGGCAGTTTCGGCAACGGAAGCACCGGATCGTTGGGGAGCGACGACCCGGACATACCCATCGAGGACACCCTCCCGCAGTTGTCGGTCACCACACTGGTCGACGGACTCGACCACCCCTGGGACGTGGTGGCGGCCCCGGACGGTGCAATCCTGACCGGACAACGATCCGGCGGATTCTTCGTTCGCCGAGGCGACAACACGACAGGTCCAGTCGCTGCTGACCTTTCGGATCTCTACGCGCAGTCCGAAACCGGCCTCATGGGTATCGCGCTTGCCCGCGACTTCGCTCAGTCGCGCACCCTCTACACCTGCCAGGGATTCAGCGCTGGGGGAGTCACGGACGTTCGAGTGATCGCGTGGACCGTCGACGCCGGATGGACCGCACTCACGCGAACCGGAACTGTATTGCCAGGAATCCCGGTCTCGTCCGGGCGTCACGGGGGTTGCCGAATTCTTGCGGCGCAGGACGGAACGCTGTTCGTCGGGACGGGTGACACCGCGACGCCGAGCGTCCCCCAGGATCCGAATTCGCTGGGCGGCAAGGTCTTGCACATCAACGCCGACGGAACTCCGGCGGCGGGGAATCCGAATGCTTCCAGCCCGGTCTACACGCTCGGGCACCGCAACGTCCAAGGCTTGGCCGTGCAACCCGGAACCGGCCGGGTGTACTCGGTTGAACAGGGCACAAGCGTCGACGACGAAGTCAACCTGCTTACCCCCGGCGGAAATTACGGCTACCGCCCGGATCGGCTTCCCGGAACGTACGACGAATCCGTGCCGATGACCGATCCCGTGCGAGTGCCGGGAGCGATTGCGGCGGTGTGGCGTTCGGGTAGCTCGACGTTGGCTACCGCCAGCGCTGCCTTCACCGGTGGAGCTGCATGGGGTGCCTGGGACGGTGCGCTCGTAATGGGTGGCCTCAAGAGCAAGGAACTGATCTTCCTCCGCCTGAGTGCCGACGGACGCTCGGTCGACGCGCAGACCTTCGGGTTGGAGAACCAGTTCGGTCGCTTGCGGTCGGTGACCCCGACGCCCGACGGCTCGCTCCTGGTGACCACCGACAACGGCGCCGGCGACAAGGTGCTGCGGGTGACGCCTACGCCCTGATCTTCAGTACCAGGCGATGACCCGGCACGGACCACCCGAACCACCCGCATGCGTCGGCGCTCCCACCATCACCGTGGCGCCGACGGCCGGAAGTGCGGACAGATTTGCGAGGGCTTCGACTGCGTACTTTCCTGAGCCCAAAGCGCTTCGGTGAGCCCCGTGGGTGGTGCTTCGGCCCGCGTCGATGCTGAGGGTGTCCGAGCCCACGGCGACGATGTTGCGCTCGCGGACGAGAAAGTCGATCGCCTCGGGGTTGAATCCCGGTGTGTGTTGCACGCCGAGTGCATCTCGATTCGTGAAGGCGCCACCGGCACCGGCCCGGGTATCCCAACCCGAGTTCATCGCAACCAGGCTGCGGGGAGCGATGGTCCCGTGGAGGGACTCCCAATCGAGGATGTCCTGGCGGGTGAGCAGTGTGTCGGGGTCGACGGAGGCTCGGGCACTGATGTCGACGACCGCAATCGGCACGACGAGGTCGGCGACGGGAATCTTCTCGACGGTGATTCCGTCCGCACTGGCGTGTGCGGGAGCGTCGATGTGAGTACCAGTGTGTTCTTCGAGGCGGAGTTCGTTGAGGTAGAAGTTTCCACCTGACCCGGCGGAGCCGAGCGAGCCCAGAGATCCGGCGGCGTCGGCGATCTTCGCCAGGTTCCTCATCTCGAACGAGCGCGCGCCCGGCCACACCGGGAACTCCGGCGTCAGTACGTGGGTCAGATCGACGATGGTCCGACCCGATGGCGTTGCCGACGCAGTGGGCTGTACAGCGCCGGCCATGACGGTCGCGCCGAGGGCACCGGTGCCCAGCGCCGCGAACATCGATCGACGGCTGATCTTCCTGCCTTCGCGTCCTATCGATTCGTAGACCTCCGACAAGACCTTCGGTGAGCACATCAGAAACTCCAGATCACTGGGATCAACACCGTTGCAACTATCAGGAACCACAACAACATCGGGAGTCCGAGCTTCCAGTAGTCGCCGAACTCGTAACCACCAGGGCCCATCACCATCATGTTCGCGGGAGTGGCTACAGGCGTCAGGAAGGAGGCCGCGGCAGCGACGGTGACCGTCATCAGAAGGGGCAGCACCGAGATGTCGAGTTCGATGGCGACCGAGATCGCGATCGGCGTGATGATCAACGCGGTTGCAGTGTTGCTGATCAGCTGGCCCAGAGTCGCCGTCACGACGAAGAGTCCAGCGACGACGACATACGGGCTTGCCCCACCGACGACGTCGACAAACGCATGCGCGAGCTTTTCGGCCGCGCCGGTCTGCTGGATTGCGGTCGACAGCGGGATCATTCCGCCGACGAGAATCAACGTGGTCCACGAGATGGACCGATGCGCCTGCTCGACGCTGATGACTCGTAGCAGCACCATCGCACATGCCGCGAGGAGTCCGGCTATCGCGGACGGCACCAATCCGAACGTCAGCATCACTACCATCGCCGCAACGACGACGAGAGCGATGACCGCGCGGGTTCCCAACGGGGCTGCCTGCTTACGGATCTGGGCAGGCGCGTCGACCACGAGGACGTTCGGATCGACGGCGGTGTGGGTGTCGAGATCGTCCCAGCTTCCTTGCAGGAGAAGCGTGTCACCGGCCGCCAACTTGACGCCCTTGGGGCCGCAGTCCTCACCGGCGCGCTGGACTGCGAGTATCACCAGATCTCCACTGTCGGTCACCATGCCCGGAAAAGCCCTGTCGCCGATCATTTCCGAGCGCGGCGGGATGATCACTTCGACCACGCCGTCGTGCTTGGTGATCAAGGGCTCTGCGGACGGCGCATCCTTTCCCATGAGCTGATACTGCTTCGCGAGGGTCTTGGCATGCCGGCTCAGGTCAGGCGACATCGACGTCCCCGCACGATGGGGGAGGACGTGAGGACCGAGAAGTACGGCGATCGCAATCGTTCCCAATACGAGCGGCGCACCGACCAAGGTGAAACTGAAGAACCCGAAAGCACCGGCCCCGGATTCCTCGGCGGCTTCGGAAACGATGATGTTGACCGGTGTTCCGGTCAAGGTGAGCATCGATCCGGCATGGGCGGCAAATGCCAACGGCAGAAGCAGTTGTGACGTCGATTTACCGAGACGTACCGCCAAGACGACCACCATCGGTACCAACGCGGCTACGGCCCCGTTGACGCTGATCAATGCGGTCAACGCGGCAACCAGCAACATGATCGCACTCACGAGACGGACTCGGGATTCGCCGACTTTCGCCAGCAGTTTCTCGCCCGCCCACGTGGTGACACCGGTGGCGTCGAGGGCTTCGCTGACGACAAAAAGCGCGGCGATGAACACCACCGTGGGATCGCCGAATCCGGCGAGCGCCTGCTCCATCGTGATCACACCGGTGGCGTACAGCGCCAGGGCAGTGCCGATCGCGATGATGCCGACCGGGATTCGGCCGATCACGAACAGCGCCACGACCAGTGCAAGCACGACGAAAGTGATGGTGATGTCATTCACGATTCGTAAAGGTACCTGCTCAAACAGAACGGCCCCGTCTCGCAAGTGAGACGGGGCCGTGGGACGGACGCGAGGGGAATTAGTTGGAGGCGGCGATGCGGGCCTTCTCGAGAGCGGCCAGCGTGCGAAGAACCGTGGCCTTCTGCTTGTTCAGATCGCTCAGTCGTGCGCGAGCCGGCAACCCTTGTGCGAGTTCGGCGACCTTGATCTGCTCGTCGATCGAACCGAGCTGATCGAGAAGCCCTAGGACGCGCGTCTGGAGCGTGTCGATGTCCACGGTGTCGGTCTTGACCGGAGCGGCAACGCGCGTCGCTGTGCCCGTGCTGGCGGGGCGGGAAGCGCGTGCGGGTGACGTGTCGGCGACAACCGTTGCGGCGCGGGGCCGAATTGCCTTGCGAACAGCGGCCGCATCAGGAAGGACGTCCATACGGATCTCGTTCAGGACTCGGCGTGCCTCGCGTGCGTTGACGCGGTACTCGCGCTCTTCGTCGTCGTCGGACTGCAGCGTGCCGCCGAGCGGGCGCAGACCGTACATGCCGAGGAAGCGCTTGGCGTCGTCGATGATGCCTTCGTTTTCACGGCATTTTCCGCAGCGGGGTTCGTTGCGGAACATGTCCACGGAGTTGTCGTCTCCGCACCAGACACAAGATCCTGGGCGCCACCGCCGGATCGTCGGAACTGATGAATTCAGGGAATGAGATTCGGGCCGGGATTCCAGGGTTTGCGCGTCGATCACGACGAGCCACACTAGGCGAAGATTGCGGCGCGGTGAACACCGCCCCAACATCGACCTGGGTTTCTCGACGGGAGCGTGATCAAGATCATGTCAATCGTCGCATTCGGTGGTATTCGTGTGTCCCACAGGTGGTTTCATGATGACCGGGTGGTCTGTTTCTGAGAGGTTCACGAAGACGACGACGGGCGCGTACCGGTGACCGTGAAGTCACAGGTACGCGCCCGTAGTGCGGCGTGAGACTAGGCGCTGCCGTTGAACAGCGAAGTCACAGAACCGTTCTCGAAAACTTCCTTGATGGTGCGAGCGAGCAGCGGTGCGATGGACAGCACCGTCAGCGTCGGGAACTTCTTCGACTCGTCGATCGGAAGTGTGTTGGTGACAACAACTTCCTTCGCGCCACACGTCGACAGACGCTCGGCCGCAGGGTCGGAGAGGACGCCGTGGGTTGCAGCGATGACGACGTCACCTGCACCGGCCTCCTTGAGCACCTTGACCGCGCCGGCGATGGTTCCGCCGGTGTCGATCATGTCGTCGATCAGGATGCAGGTGCGACCTTCGACCTCACCGACGACGCGGTTGGACTTGACCTGGTTGGGTACCAACGGGTCGCGCGTCTTGTGAATGAATGCCAGCGGTGCTCCGCCGAGCGAGTCGGCCCACTTCTCGGCGACACGAACGCGGCCCGAGTCGGGGGACACCACCGTGATGTTCTCGAGGTTGTAGCCCGCGCGAATGTGGTTGGCCAACTGGCTGTGTGCGTGCATGTGATCGACGGGGCCGTCGAAAAAGCCCTGGATCTGATCGGTATGCAGGTCGACCGTGATGATGCGATCGGCGCCGGCGGTCTTGAGCAGGTCGGCAATCAGGCGAGCGGAGATCGGCTCGCGTCCGCGATGCTTCTTGTCCTGGCGGGCGTACGGGTAGAACGGAAGAACGGCGGTGATGCGCTTTGCCGATCCACGCTTGAGAGCGTCGATCATGATGAGCTGCTCCATCACCCACGTGTTCAGCGGTGCCGGATGACTCTGCAGGACGAACGCATCGGAGCCGCGAACCGACTCTTCGAATCGAACGAAGATCTCACCGTTCGCGAAGTCGCGCGCGGTCTGCGGGGTGACGCGGATATCGAGTTCCTTCGCCACCTGCTCCGCCAACTCGGGATGTGCGCGACCCGAGAACAACATCAGGTTCTTCTGGTTGTCGATCCAATTCGCAGTCACTGGTTCATGCCGTCCTTTTGTACTTGCCGGTCGATCTGGTGGTGATCTGTGCTGTCTGTTGTGCAGGGCTGTCAGGTTGTTGTAGGGCTGTCAGGTTGTTGCAGGGCCGTCAGGTTGTGCAGCTGCTGCAGCGGCATCGGCCGCGGGTGTGCCGGGACGATTCTTCTGGACCCAGCCCTCGATGTTGCGCTGCACCCCACCCGAGACGGCGAGCGCCCCAGGCGGTACGTCGTTCTTCAAGACCGTGCCCGCACCCGTGTATGCGCCGTCTCCCACGACGAGAGGGGCGACGAACATGGTGTCGGAGCCTGTTCGGACATGCGACCCCACCACAGTACGGCTCTTGTTCACCCCGTCGTAATTGACGAAGACGCTCGAAGCTCCGATATTGCTGTGATGGCCGATGGTGGCGTCGCCGACGTAGGTAAGATGCGGAATCTTCGAATGCTCGCCGATATCCGCGTTCTTGGTTTCCACGTAGGCGCCGATCTTGCCGTGTGCCCCGAGGCGGGTACCAGGCCGGAGATAGGCGAAGGGGCCCACAGCCGCGTCCGCGCCGACAACGGAGTCGGTCCCGTGCGAGCGGACGACTACTGCGCGCTCACCGACGGTCACGTTGTCCAAGGTGGTATCCGGGCCGATCACGGCGTCTTCGCCCACCGAGGTTGTGCCGGTCAACTGAACTCCGGGCAGGAGCGTCACGTCCTGTGCGACGTGCACGTCGCAATCTATCCATGTGCTCGCAGGATCGACGACGGTGACGCCGGCACGCATCCACTTCTCGAGGATCCGACGGTTCATCTCGCGGGCGAGCGTCGAGAGCTGCACGCGATCGTTGGCGCCCGCGACGAGAACCGAATCCGCGATGTGCTGAGCACGAACACGCTTGCCCGCGCGACGGGCGATCATGATCACATCGGTGAGATAGAACTCGTGTTGTGCGTTGTTGGAGTCGAGGGACGCCAGCGCGTCGCGGAGAGTTTCGAAGTCGAAGGCGTAGACCCCTGAATTGACCTCGGTGATCGAGCGCTGCGAATCGGTGGCTTCCTTCTCCTCGACTATGGCGTTCACCTCGCCGTCCGTCGTACGAAGGATTCGCCCGTAGCCGGTGGGGTCGACGGCCGTCGACGTCAACACCGTCACCGCGGCCGCGGGAGCAGCCGTGTGCTGGGCGAGGAGGTCTGCGATGGTCTTTCCGTCGAGCAGAGGCACGTCGGCGGCTGTGACGAGTACGGTCCCGGAGAAGTCGGCCGGCAACCCCTCGAGCCCACAACTGACAGCGTGCCCGGTGCCCTTCTGCTCGTCCTGAACAGCGACGGTGACGGAACGGTCCAGTTCCCCGGCGACTGCGTTCACGGCTTCGGTGACACGCTCACGATCGTGACCGACGACGGTCACCAGGTGCGTGGGATTCAGTGAGGTTGCCGCGTGAAGCGAATGTGCCAGCATGCTGCGTCCGGCGAGAGTGTGGAGGACCTTGGGAGTCTTCGACTTCATTCGTGTACCGGCACCCGCTGCGAGAACGATCACGGCGGTCTGCACTGGTTTGAGCTCCCTCTGTCGATCAAACTGTCGATCAAGACATACATTCCGCTCGGGAAAGCATGTTGTTCACCAGCTCCGCCGCCAGGACTCGAACCTGAACTATCTGAACCAAAATCAGAGGTGCTGCCATTACACCACGGCGGATTGCCACGCATTGCCGAGCCTTGCGGCCGAACGCGCGAGAGAATAATCGCATGCCGACCCGCCGTAGGTCGAACCGCTCCTCCGATCGGGCCCCTGAAGTCCCGATAGGCTGAGCGTCCACAGCAGTGATTTGTGTGTCGGCGAGAGGAAGACAATGGCGACGGTGTCCGGTTCGGGTGGCGGGGATCCAGTTCCCGAACGAGTGACACGGATCCGGATGACCGGTACCCAACGTCGGCAACAGCTGATCGAGATCGGGCGGGCATTGTTCGCCGAACGGGGATACGAAGCGACCTCGATCGAGGAGATCGCCCAGCGCGCGAACGTGTCCAAGCCTGTCGTGTACGAGCACTTCGGCGGCAAGGAGGGGCTGTACGCCGTCGTAGTGGACCGGGAGATGTCGCGACTCCTCGAGATGATCACGTCTTCGCTCTCACAAAATCGCTCGAGAGTTCGAGTCGAGCGGGTTGCGTTGGCTTTGCTCACCTACGTGGAAGAGCACACCGACGGATTTCGGATACTCGTGCGCGATTCGTCCGTTGTCGCGCCCAGTGGGACATATTCGAGCCTCCTCAACGACGCGATCAGTCAGGTGGGCTACCTGTTGGCGGGGGACTTCTCCAGACGCGGTTTCGACCCCGGACTAGCAACGATGTACGCACAGGCGCTTGTCGGCATGGTGTCCACTACGGCTACTTGGTGGCTCGACGAACGGACTCCGTCGAAGGAAGTTGTCGCCGCTCACCTCGTGAATTTGTGTTGGAATGGGCTGACGAATCTGGAAGCCGATCCACAATTGGAGGGTTAACCAGGCGCGCCTGCCGCGCAGAGATGGATCGCGGTCTAAGCTGTGTTCGCTGTATCACGATCGTTTGATGGGCAAATGTCTCATTTGTTTGCAGGGTGGGTTGAATGCCGAACCGTGCCATCCATTTTGACGCTGTGAACGGGTAAGACCAAGAATTCGTTCGATGTGTGGTGATTGGAGGCCGGATCGATGGTGAGGCAAGAGCGGGCAGAAGCCACCCGTGATTCGGTGCTGCGCGGAGCAGCGGGTGTGTTCTTGCGCCTGGGCTATGCCAATGCCAGCTTGAGCGAGATCATCGCCGAGTCGCAGGTGACCAAAGGCGCCCTGTACTTCCATTTCGGGTCCAAGGAAGAACTCGCGCGGGCCGTGATCGACGAGGGTTCGGCACGTTTCGACGCAAAATGTGAGCTCTGGTTGGACCGTCGAACTCCCGCGCTCGAGTCACTGATCGGTATTTCGTCGGTCATCGTCGACATCGGTGCGCATGACGCCATGGTTAGAGCTACGTTCCGCTTGTTGGTCGAGATCGGGGACTATCGGGGCTCCGGGCCGGCGACTCTGGACGTGTGGCTCGACATTTACCGTGAACTTGCCAGCCGTGCGGCCGACGAAGGTGATCTGCGTTCGGACGCGGATTCTGCTGACATTGCTCGTTTCCTGTTGGAAGTTGCGTCGGGAGTTCGGCTAATGGCAGCCGCGACCGGGACCGTTCGTGAGCTTTCGGACTCTATGAAGGCATCGTGGAACCTGATACTTCCGATCGTGGTCCCGGAATCGAAAGTGGAGTACTTCAGGCAATTCGCGGCCCGTCGCCTTGCCAGTGATCACTGAAATCACTGGCTCTCCGCACTGCTCCTTTGGTCAATTTACTGCAAATGTCCTGGTAGGGACATTGTTCTCTTTGTTCTGCATTCGAAACAAACTAAGAGTATGTTTATAGTGTTGATGGGAATCTGAAAGTCCGATCTTGCCGTCAATCTTCGGATTGCGGTATGTTCTATCGGTAGCTGAAGAATTGCTGAGAATGAAGGTTTGTCAGGGCAGGGTGACGGCGTCGGCGCACCGGGCAGCATAGGGGGCTGCCCGGCGTGTACGACCCCAGATGGGGAGTCAACAGATGGGTGACACTGCGCCGACGCCGATGCTCGACATCGGCCCGCGGATCGGCTGTGACGTAGTGAACGTCGTGGATGTCACTCGAAGTATCGAACTCTTCGGGCGGAGGTATCTCGATCGGACCTTCACCCCGCACGAATTGCAGACGTGCGCCGGGCCGGCGCGGGATCAACGATTGGCTGCACGTTTCGCCGCCAAAGAGGCTGTGGTGAAGGTACTGCGGCCTGGTGACGTTCCCGTTCCGTGGAGTTCCATCGAAATCACTCGGGCCGAGTGGGGTGGCTGTGGGGTGACGCTGTCCGGTAATGCCGCGGAACTCGCGCGGACCCAGGATCTGCACGATTTTCAAGTATCTATCTCGCACGAAGCGGACGTGGCCATCGCAATGGTGATCGCAACACGCTCGGGCGCTCGCATCGAAAAGAAGGACGACATCGCTGATGATTGATCAGGCAATTCGGAAAGTGCTCGTCGAGCACGGTCGGCTGGCAGTCGACGTGAGCACGATCGACGGAGAGGCCGATCTTTACGAGTTGGGTTTGACGTCGCACGCGAGCGTGAATGTCATGTTGGCGCTGGAGGATTCGTTCGACATCGAGTTCCCTGACGAGTTGTTGCGGAAGAGTACTTTCGCAAGCGTCAAGGCGATCGAGGGTGCGTTGACGGAGTTGGGTGCTGCATGAACGCTCCGCAATCGCAGTGCTCCACCGGAACGGCCCTCGAGCGGGCCGCACGGTTGGCCGACGAAGTTGCAGCGGTGTGGGCCGACGAAGTCGATGCAGAAGCAAGGTTTCCGCGTGAAGCTGTCGACGCCATGCGAAGCGAACGGCTGCTGTCCGTAGCTGTGCCGAGGGAACTAGGCGGCGAAGGGCTCTCGCTGCAGGAAGTGTCGCAGATCGCCCGTGTGATCGGAACGCGCTGTGCAGCAAGCGGAATGATTTTCGCGATGCATCAGACGCAGATATACTCGTTGGTCAAGCACGGCAACACCGAAGCACTACGCGAGTTTGTCGAAGAAACGGTCGACAAGCAATTGCTGTTGGCATCGGCAACCACTGAGCTGGGAATCGGTGGTGACGTCAGCCGGAGTTACTGCGCGGTGGAAGACTTGGGCGGTCACCTGCTGTTGATCAAGAACGCGCCTGTCATTTCGTACGGTGAACACTCCGACGCGATAGTCGTGACGGCTCGGCGAACACCGGAGAGTCAGCCGAACGATCAGGTTCTCGTGGTGTGTCGTACCCCAGACCTGACGCTCGAACGCACCACCGAGTGGAACACGCTGGGGCTGAGGGGAACTTGCAGTCTCGGTTACATCCTTCGGGCCACCTCGACGCCGGAGATGGTCGCCGACGTACCGTATTCCGATATCTCCACCCACACGATGCTTCCGGTCTCGCACGTCGTCTGGAGTTCGGTGTGGTTGGGAATTGCCGACGCTGCAGTCGAGAAGGCGCGCAAGTACGTGCGTGCCGCCGCCCGCAAGCAGCCCGGGGTCACTTCCCCCGGAGCGCTGCGGCTCGCCGAAGTTGCCGCTTCGGCACAACAATTCGCCGATCTCGTCGGCGCCTCTGCACGCAGGTACGACCGCGCAGTCCACGCGGAGGAAGGCGTTGCCGATTTCGAGGCGACGGGAGCGGTGGGATTTTCGCTCGCAATGAACAACCTGAAAGTCACAGCGTCGACAGCGGTGGTGGAAATCGTGGGGCAGACAATGTTGATCTGTGGAATCTCGGGATATCGCGAGGACACCGAATTCTCGCTCGGTCGGCACCTTCGTGACGCGCACGGCGCAGCGGTGATGGTGAACAACGATCGAATCATGGCAGGTTCAGCGCACATGGCCATCGGATACCGGGGAACGCTATGACGAACGAGACTGTGACGACCGAGACTGTGACAGGCGAGACCGATCTGGATCGGGCCCGGGCTGCATTTCAACGTGAACTGCTCGTCGAAGGACTTCTCGTCGAGACGGAGGTGCCGGGACTCTACGGGCGTTCCGGCGTGTTCGAGGACATCGTCGACGGTATCGACCGAGTGGTGATTGCAGCGGGGCCAGGCGACGCCGCGACTCGGCTGCGGTTCCCGCCGGTGTTCCCGCGGAGCAGTTTCGAGCGCACCGACTACATCGCTTCGTTTCCCAACCTCACCGGCGCCATCAACACCTTCGCCGGTTCCAATCGCGATCACGCGCGACTGCTGGCCGATCGCGCCGAGGGACAATCGTGGGACCGCCACCTCGAGCCGACCGAGACCATGCTCGTGTCCGCAGCGTGCCATCCTGCCTATGCGCGGTACACCGGAGTTCTGCCCGAAGGCGGCGTGCTGCTGGACATCTACGGTTTTTGCTTCCGGCACGAACCGGCGATCGATCCGGCTCGCATGCAAGCGTTTCGGATGCACGAGTTCGTGACGATCGGTGACGCCGCGGCAGCGCGAGCGCATCGCGAGCATTGGATCGAGCGGGGGCTCGAGGTGCTCGGCCGGCTCGAACTCGACGCTACCCCGGTGATCGCCAATGATCCTTTCTTCGGGCGCGCCGGAAAGATGCTTGCAGCCAACCAGCGTGAAGAGAATCTCAAGACGGAACTGACAGTTCGGCTCTACGGAGATCTCGACGAGGGCACGGCGATCGTGTCCTCGAACAACCATCTCGACCATTTCGGTGTCAACTTCGACATCCGAACGGCGGAGGGGGAGGTGGCACACAGCTCGTGCGTCGGCTTCGGGATGGAGCGAATCGCGTTGTCCTTGTTGCGGACTCATGGTCTTGACGTGGCTGCATGGCCAACCTCCGTTCGTGAACGAATGGGCATCTGATGTCACGGCTGATCGACATTTCACCTGATCGCTACCGGCCCCATTCGTTGCACCAGGACGACCGCGTGTGGGCGCAGACCAACTGCTACACGGATCTGTGGATCGAAGTGTTGCATTCGCTGGGATTGGACCCCGTCCCGGCATTGGCATGTGCCTTCTCATCGCGGTTCGACGGGACTCAGTGGACGTTCCTCAAGCTCAAGGCCGAGGACATCTACGCGCTGTACGGAATCGAAGTCGCCGAGATGAACGTCTGGCGGGCACCGCTGATCCACGTCGAGGACAACCTCGCGGTTGGGATGCTGTCGACGGTTGAAGTGGACGGATACTGGCTTCCCGACACTCTTGGAACGAGTTATCACGAGGGGCACACCAAGACCACGATCGTGCCCAATCGGATCGATCGCGTTGCCGGCGAGCTCGAGTACTTTCACAACAGCGGGTACTACTTGCTGCGAGGCGACGATTTCTCCGGCGTCTTCGATCTCGATCGTTCCTCACTTCCTTCGTTCGTGCCCTACGTCGAACAGATCAGGTTGAATCCGGTTCACGCGACCAACGCCGGAAACATCGCCGAAGTGGCTCGGCGGAATGTAGCGGTTCGAGCGGTGGGTAATCCCGTGCGAGAGCTGGGACGCAAGGTGATCGACGACCTCGAATGGGTGCAGGGGGCGGGTATGGATGCCTTTCACCTCTGGTCCTTCGGGCTACTTCGTCAGTGCGGGGCCAGCGCGGAGCTGGCCGCCGACGCCAGCGAGTTCTTGGACACTGCAGGTTTCTCCGGGACAGGCGAAGCTGCGCCAGATTTCCGCAAAGTGGCATCCGGTGCCAAGAGCGTGCAGTTTCAGATGGCGCGTGCCTCCAGGGGCCGCGCGGTGGACCCGCGTGAGCAACTCGACGAGATGGCCGTGTCGTGGAAGAGGGCGATGGAAATCGTTGCCGACACAGTCGGCGTCGACTCGCATCGACACCTGAGGTTGGTCTGACAGTGCCACGTTCGTCAGCAGACCTGCTGGCCGGCGCGATATGGCGATGCGCTGCAACCGAACCCGGATCCATATCTGACCCGGATGCCCTCGAAGCCGTGACCGAGTGGGTCGCAGCGTCCGTGCCTGGAACAGTCGTCGGTGCGTTACGTGCGGCGCAAACGGACGCCGGACGCACAAAGTCCGTTTCGTCGTCTGTTTCAGAATCATCCGTTTCATCGTCGGACTGGTGGTTCGTGACTACCGTGGCCACGACTGGTGAGGGGTCGTGGCTGCTCCAGTTCGACGGTATGACGGCGTTTGCGGATGTCTGGATCGGCGGTGTCCGTGTCGCGTCCACTGAATCCATGTTCGCACCTGGGGAAGTGAGCATTCCGGCCGGAGTCGGCGCTGGTAAACGTGTCCAGGTGGCTGTTCATTTTCATTCTCTCTCCGCGATTTTGAGATCGAGGCGTCCTCGAGGACGTTGGCGCTCGTCGATGGTCCGTGAGCAGGGCCTTCGGTGGATCCGAACCACGATGCTCGGTATGGCTCCCGTGTTCAGTGGTGTGCCGGTACCGGTGGGTCCGTGGCGGGGTATCCGCTTGTTGGACAAGGGGATTGTCGCCGTAGTCTCTGCTGTCAAGCATGCGAGTGTTGACGGCACAACCGGTCGCGTTGCCGTCAGTGCTCGGCTCACCGGATTGCCGGCCTCGCTGGAGTACGTGACCGTGCGTGTCGGCGAACACTCGCGGCAATTGGCTGTATCCGCCGGACCGGATGGATTTCTCGAGGTGTCCGGCGTCGTCGAAGTGCCGGAAGCGAAGTTGTGGTGGCCGCACACTCATGGCACCCCGCGCACTTATCCGGTGACGATGGAAGCGGTCGGAGTCTCCGAGCATCTCGGTTCAGTTGGCTTCCGGACGGTGGAGGTCGACAGATCCGATGGTGGATTCCGTTTGTATGTCAACGGCATCCGGGTGTACTGCCGTGGTTCGGTGTGGGTGCCGACCGACCCGATCTCGCTTCAAGGCGACGCCGGCACCACTCGCGTCTTGGAACGCCTGGCAGAGGCCGGCCTGAACATGATTCGAATCCCGGGGACGATGGTCTACGAGAGCGACCACTTCTGGGAGGAATGCGCGCGACTGGGCATTCTCGTGTGGCAGGACATGATGTTGGCGACGCTCGATCCGCCCGACACCGACGAATTCTTCGAACTCGTTGCCTCCGAGGTCACCGAGTTCTTGCACAGAGTGCGCGGAAATCCCGCTTTGGCAGTCTTCTGCGGCGGCAGCGAGACCGAACAGCAGCCGACCATGCTGGGCTTGGTCGATCAACACATCCCGCTCATTCATTCGAGACTGCCGGAGTTGATCTCGACGGTGGCACCCGAACTCGAGTACGTGACGTCGTCCCCCTCGGCGCCTCGCGGGGGCGAGCAATTGGCAACGCATGTCGGAAGCGGGGTCGCTCACTACTTCGGGGTGGGTGCCTATCGTCGTCCACTGGCCGACGTGCTCAGCGCGCGAGTACGTTTTGCGACCGAATCATTGGCATTTTCGATTCCACCGTCGAATGCCGTGATCGAGAACGAATTCGGTTCACTCGCCGTCGCGGGGCACCACCCGGCATGGAAAGCCGCGGTGCCTAGGGACAACGGATCGTCGTGGGATTTCGAGGATGTTCGGGACCACTACGTCCACGCGCTTTTCGGCGAAGACGCTCGTGAAGTCCGGTGGTCCGACCCGGAACGCTATCTCGACCTGGGGCGAGCAGCTGTATGTGAGGCGTTCGCATCGACGCTCGGATACTGGCGTCGCCCGGACTCTCGGTGCGACGGCGCCTTGACACTCGCACTGCGAGACCTGGAGCCCGGACCGGGATGGGGGGTCCTCGATTGGAGCGGCAGCCCCAAAGCTCCGTGGTTCGTGCTCCGTAGGAGCGCCAAACCGATTGCGCTCCTCGTCACGGACGACGGTATGGACGGATTGAGGCTCGACGCGATCAACGAGACCGCCGAACCTGTCGTCGGCGAGATCAGGTTTCGAGCGCACAGTCGGTCAGGTGTCGTCCCGGTCGACGTCGCGCTACCGGTCAAGGTGGAAGCGCATTCAAGTCTGACCTGGTCCGTGGACAGCCTTGTCGGACGTTTCACCGACCTCACTCACGTCTTTCGTTTCGGGGCGCGGACATACGACGCCGTCACCGTCACACTCGAAGACGAAGACGGCGAGATGGTGGACGAAGTGGTCCACCTCCTGGGTGGCTCGGCGCGGCCTCGCGAGCGATCGGTCGGACTTGTTGCCACAGCGCGCAACGTCGGTGACGAAGAGTGGGTAGTCGACGTCTCGACGGATGCTTCCGCCCAATACGTTGCCCTCGAACTGCAGGGCTTCGAGCCCGAAGACTCCTGGTTCCACCTCGCGCCGAACGGTCGCAGGACTGTACGACTACGGAGAACCGGTCAGGCGACGAAAGTGATCGGTCGCGTTCGGGCGCTCAACTCGCATGTGAGTGCGGCCGTGGCGCCGCCGATCACTCCGGTCACACAATCCTCGCCGTCCAAGCGGACGTCGAAGAAGACGAGTGCTACGGGAAACTGAACGGATCGGACTGCGCTGCGAGATCGCACACCGATAGAATCGAACCGGCGCACAACTCTGCCTCGGTGGGGATATTGCGCTCGGGCTGTGCGTCCGCAACCCGTCATCACTGTTCAGGAGCGCGTTCGTTGACTTCCTTGTCCTCTGCCCAGACTGCGCTCGCTGGACTCGCCGAGGTCGCCCTCGCAGATGCCGCGTTCACTCCGGTGATCGAATCCATCGGATCGGCCGCCTTGGACATCGTGGCTCCGAAGCCGGCTCGGCCGTTCATCGCCGCTGCACTCGCCGCTCGCACGCCGGTGCTGCTGGTGACAGCCACCGGTCGTGAAGCCGACGATCTGACTTCGGAACTCACCGAGATGCTCGGTGGAGGAGTGGCGCAGTTTCCGTCGTGGGAAACATTGCCGCACGAGCGACTGTCGCCGAGCGCGGATACCGTTGGGCGACGGGTGGAGGTACTGCGCAGACTCGCCAGGCCAGACGACGCCTCGTACGGATCGCCTCTTCGGGTGATCGTCACCACGGTGCGTTCCCTCGTTCAGCCGATGGCGCCAGGCCTGGGCGAGATAGAACCGATCACGTTGCGCGTCGGCACCGAGATCGATTTCGATTCCGTTCTGGTTCGTCTGGTGGAGATGGCGTACAGCCGCGTCGACATGGTGGGAAAGCGTGGTGAGTTCGCGGTCCGTGGTGGCATTCTCGACTTGTTCTCGCCCACGGCGGATCATCCGGTCCGTATCGAATTCTGGGGTGACGAGGTATCCGAGCTTCGGTACTTCTCAGTTGCCGATCAGCGTTCGCTAGCGGACGTCGACGTCGATTCCGTGATCGCGCCGCCGTGTCGTGAACTGATTCTGACAGCTGATGTTCGTGATCGAGCTGCCGCACTCGCTGCTGAGAACCAGGCTGACGCGTCGTTGGTCGAGATGCTGGACAAGATCTCGGCAGGTATCCCCGTCGAGGGGATGGAAGCTCTGCTCCCGGTTCTCAAACCCGGTGAACTGCAGCTACTTTCCGATGTACTTCCTGAAGGGGCGCACATTCTTCTGTGTGATCCGGAAAAGGTGCGCACCCGCGCCACCGACCTGGTGCGCACCGGCCAGGAATTCTTGGAAGCATCGTGGACGGCGGCGTCGATCGGCGGCGCTGCACCGCTCGACACGTCGATCCTCAACGGCGGAGGAGTCGATCTCGGTGCCTCCGCGTACCGGTCGCTTCGTCATGTTCGAGAATCTGCCGAAGCTGCCGGCAGACCCTGGTGGACAGTCAGCCCGCTGGCGTCGGGAAACGGTGAAGAACTCGAACTCCCGGTGCATGCGGCACCGCAGGTGCGCGGTTCCGACGACCTGTTGGCCGAGCTGTTCGTCAGCCTTCGGGCGCACGTGAGCACGGGCGGTCGCGCGGCGATCGTGGTGGCAGGTGCCGGAACCGCAAGCCGCGTCGTGGAGCGACTCGGTGAAGCCGAAGTGCCCGCCAAGATGCTCGATGCCGGCGCTACCCCCGCCCGTGGACAGGTCGCGGTGCTCCGCGGATCACTGCACGACGGACTGGTACTCGCCGGCGACGACTCGACGCCTGGGATGGTGATCGTCACCGAGTCCGATCTGACCGGCAACCGCGTTGCTGCGGTCGGCGACGGAAAGCGCTTGCCGGCCAAGCGCCGCAATCAGGTTGATCCCCTCGCGCTGTCGGCAGGGGACATGGTCGTGCATGATCAGCACGGTATCGGGCGGTTCGTCGAAATGGTCGAACGCACCATCGGTGGGGCGCGTCGTGAATACCTGGTCATCGAATACGCGCCGAGCAAGCGCGGTCATCCGGGCGATCGTCTGTTCGTCCCGATGGAATCGCTCGATCAACTCTCCCGATACGTCGGTGGGGAGTTGCCGGCGCTGAGCAAGCTCGGTGGATCCGACTGGGCAAACACAAAGCGTAAAGCCCGCAAGGCAGTTCGTGAGATCGCGGGCGAGCTGGTTCAGCTCTACGCAGCGCGTCAGGCTGCTCCCGGGCATGCGTTCGGCCCGGACACACCGTGGCAGAAGGAACTCGAAGACGCATTCGCGTTCACCGAGACGATCGACCAGTTGACCGTTATCAGTGAGGTCAAGGCCGACATGGAGAAGCCGGTTCCGATGGACCGGGTGGTCATCGGTGACGTCGGGTACGGCAAGACGGAGATCGCCGTCCGCGCCGCGTTCAAGGCAGTGCAGGACGGCAAGCAAGTGGCGGTGCTGGTGCCGACGACTCTGCTTGCACAGCAACATCTTCAGACCTTCACCGAACGAATGGCGTCGTTCCCGGTGAAGGTGCGAGGGCTGTCCCGGTTCACCGACGCCAAGGACTCGAAGGAAATCATCGCCGGCATGGCGGAAGGTGAGATCGACATCGTCGTCGGTACTCACAGGTTGCTGCAGACCGGTATTCGCTGGAAGGACCTCGGGCTTGTGATCGTCGACGAGGAACAGCGATTCGGAGTCGAGCACAAGGAACACATCAAGGCGTTACGCACCCACGTCGACGTCCTGACGATGTCGGCTACCCCGATTCCTCGTACTCTCGAGATGAGCATGGCCGGGATCCGCGAAATGTCCACGATCCTCACACCGCCGGAAGAACGTCATCCTATCCTCACGTACGTCGGCGCGTATGCGGACAAGCAGGTTGCCGCGGCCATCCGGCGTGAACTTCTGCGCGACGGTCAGGTCTTCTACGTTCACAACCGTGTCAGCTCGATCGACAAGGCAGCCAAGAAGATCCGCGAACTCGTCCCGGAGGCTCGCGTCGTCGTCGCGCACGGTCAGATGAACGAGGACACTCTCGAAAAGACCGTGCAAGGATTCTGGGAACGCGACTTCGACGTGTTGGTCTGTACCACGATCATCGAAACCGGTCTGGACATCTCGAACGCGAACACACTGATCGTCGAACGTGCGGATTCGCTGGGCCTCTCGCAGTTGCATCAGCTTCGCGGACGCGTCGGGCGTAGTCGTGAACGTGGATACGCCTATTTCCTGTACCCGGCCGAAAAGCCTTTGACGGAAACGGCATACGACCGACTGGCAACGATTTCGCAGAATTCGGACCTCGGCGCGGGTATGGCCGTCGCGATGAAGGACCTCGAAATCCGTGGAGCCGGAAACGTTCTGGGCGCAGAGCAGTCCGGCCACGTCGCGGGGGTCGGGTTCGATCTGTACGTCAGGCTGGTCGGTGAGGCGGTCGAAGCCTTCCGGGCTGCAGCCGACGGCAAACCGATCACAATGGACGAGGGCACGAAGGAAGTCCGGATCGACCTACCGGTGGACGCGCACATCCCGCCCGACTACGTCACCAGTGACAGGCTCAGGTTGGAGGGGTACCGCAAGCTCGCTGCGGCAACTGATTCCGACGGCATCGCTGCCGTAGTCGAAGAACTGGTCGATCGCTACGGCCCACTGCCCGAAGAGGTTCGACGGCTGATCTCGGTGGCCAAGCTTCGACTGCTCTGCCGCGAGTATCAACTGGAGGAAGTCGCCGTCACCGGAACTCAGCTCAAGATCTCGCCTATGTCACTGCCCGATTCCAAACAGATCAGGCTCAAGAGGATCTATCCGAGCGCGCAGTACCGGGCAACGACCGGGCTCGTGCAACTCCCGCTGCCTCGCACCGGCGGAGTCGGCTCGGATCGCCTGCGGGACGTCGAATTGCTCCAGTACATCGCGGACTTCATCCTGGCGATTGACGGGCGCGCCGCCGGTGCCGTCCTGGTCGAGGCGTGAGCACACGGTGAACGAGATATCAGATGGCGACCACCTGCCGACTGTGGTCGTGCTCGACCCGTTTCGCCCCATGTCCGTTCCAATTGATGCCTTGACTGCCCTCGCCGGTCCTGTCGAGATTGCCGAAGATGTGCCATCGCAGGTTCGGGACCGATTTGCCGAGTCTGTACCCGGCGCCCGGGTATTGGTGACGACCGACCGCGAGTGTGAGGCGGCGCGCAGCAGGCTCGAGGATGGTGCACGTTTGATTGCCGCTGAACGCGTGAAGGGCGACGGACTTGTCGCAGCGAGTGCGTTGATGGACCGGATGTGGAGTTTTGGCGGCTGGGAGGTTGCTCAGACTCACGAGAGCTTGTCGAACTACCTCCTGGAAGAGACGTATGAGGTGCTCGATGCGATTCTGGCCGGCGACCGCGAGGCGCTGAACGAGGAACTCGGTGACCTTTTGTTGCAGGTGTTGTTTCATGCACGGATAGCGGAGTGCGAGCCAACTGCACCGCCAGTCGACATAGACACGATTGCCGGCGCATTGGTGGCGAAACTCTGCCACCGGAGCCCACACCTGGCCGGCGAACCGTCGGAGTCGGTCGACATTGCGGCGCAGGAGCGAGCATGGGATCAGCGAAAGGCGGAGGAGAAGTCGCGTGCCTCAGAGCTCGACGGCATTGCACAAAGCCAACCCGCAGCGATGCTGGCTGAGCAGTATGTGAAGAGGGCTGTCCGTGGAGGGTTCCCCGAGGACCTGGTACCGGTTGAGTTGCGGGACGCGGTTGCGCGGTCCCTTGACGCCGACGAGGCTCTTCGCCTCGAGGCTCAGCGCTTTGCTGAACACTTTCGTGATGCGGAGTCGATGATTCAGTCGTCGGCGAGAAATTCGGTGAATGTGCAGGGCGAGGAGCCTTCTGCTCGTTCGACCGCACGGTGGGCTGATGCTTGGCGAATTCGGCGGCTCCCGTGATTTGATTGCCGTTCTGTAGCTGAGTGGAAGGTCACCTGAGTTCGAGGCTGCGAAATAAACAAACTCAAGGTATGTTTATCTCCAGACAAGCAGACCGTGCCGCTCTACGTGCAGGGTTGGGGGTACCAACCGTTGGTTCGGTACAGGTCAAGCGAGAGGCGAGCCAGTCTTCGTCGGACGGTGGGGCGTTCGGCGGTTGGCCAACCATTTGCTTGAAGCCAAAGGTTCACCGTTTTTGATATCTGGCGGGGGACGCAACCGGGGAGACAGAGGACCAATGAGCGTGGACACAACTGACCGCATCCAGATATCCGAGCAGGAGCATGCACCGGCTTCACAGCGTCCCTCTGTGACGGTGGTGGTGCCGGCGATGAATGAGGCGAAAAATCTGCCTTACGTTGCAGAACGGATGCCTGACGGAATCGATGAGATCGTTTTCGTCGATGGCCATTCGGTCGATGATTCGGTGGATGTTGCCAAGCGGTTGTGGCCGAAGGCGACGATCGTAACGCAGACGAGACGAGGGAAAGGCAACGCACTCGCATGTGGATTTCGGGCGGCAACGAGTGACATTGTCGTCATGATCGACGCTGACGGTTCGACGGACCCTGCGGAGATTCCTTTGTTCGTCGATGCGCTTGTGCAGGGGGCCGACTTTGCCAAGGGGACACGGTTTGCGCAAGGAGGGGGGAGCGATGACATCACTTTTTCTCGTAAACTTGGAAACAAAGCACTGAATGGAATCGTAAACATCAAGTTCCGTGCGTCTTTCAGCGACCTATGCTACGGCTACAACGCGTTCTGGCGTCGCCACATACCTGTCATGAACCTGCCGGAGACTGGTACCGCGGAGGCGCAATGGGGCGACGGTTTCGAGATCGAAACCTTGATCAATGTTCGGGTAGCCAATGCAGGACTGAAGATATCCGAAGTGCCGAGCTACGAGCGCGACCGTATCTATGGCGAGAGCAATCTCAACGCAGTACGTGACGGATTTCGAGTACTGCGAACCATCCGGAGTGAGCGTCGGGTTCCGCTACGGGAAGCGGCTCGCGCAAAGTAGTCGGTGACTGGCGAAGGCCCTCCCACCTGTCCGGCGGGAGGGCCTTCCTACGTTCAATCCCCGCACGAGACGATCTCGATGTGCCAACATTGTTGGATGTCGACATTTCGCCTCACCGGTTCGAATCTGCAGTGTCGCTGCGGACATGCAAATGACGCCCACCGGCACTTGCGGTCGGGGAGTGATTGTGGCTTATGTGAATGCACTCGATTTCGCCGCAGCAGTGGTCTCCTGAGCCGAATCACTCAAAGCCTCCGGCGGCACTGAGAGTAGTCGTGAACTCGGGATTCCAAACGTCGTCAAGATTGAATTCTTCATTTCCTTGTGAACCGAGGCGCGAATCCTTGGTCCGATCAACGCGTGATCACCCTGCGAAAGCTGTCGAATCTCGATGGTGCCGAACGCTTTCCGTAGGCGTTGGACTCCGCTGCGACCGCGATTCTCGTTAAACCATTCCTCATCGGTTGGTGATACAAGCACTGTCGTTGCGACGCCTGCTTGGACCAACGGCGCGAGAAGCACCTCTGGGACCTGCACGAGACCAATCCGACCCAAGGCGAGCCAGACGCGATACGGCAATCGGTCACGAAGCTTGTCCTTGAACCTGACGGCCCAGTTGTGTGCTCGAAGCGCGAAGGTTCCTCGCGAGCATTCTGCAGGCGCGAGAGACTGGCTTCGCGTGAACTCTAATTGTCGCGTAGTCCACCGAAGGGGGTTGACTAGTATTGCGCGATTTGCTCCGAGTTCTGCGGCAGCGATTGCGGCACTCCACGATCCGGAGCACAAGCCGGCAACTACCAGGTTTTCTGGGCACACGCCAGCGTTTCTGGCCGCCTCTACGCCATCAGCGCGTTGCTCGGGTGTGTAGATGGTGCTGATTTCTCGATCCTGCGCAGCGGTCGTTTCGCCGGTTGAAGTGCGGTCGAAGCGGATAGTCGTGATTCCGTAGCCTGCCAACTCTCTTGCCAACTCAACCCAAAGGCGACTGGGACCGATCCGGTGTTCGGACGCGGTGCCATATAGAACTAGAGTCGGGCCGCCGGGGATGCTCGAGGCCGGCGCTGTGCGGATAGTCAGCATACGGTTCGTGCCGGCGTAGGAGATGTATTCGGTGATCGGGATTTCGAACTGAGAGTTCAACAAGGTCGTGGAATGACGAAGATGTGCGGTGACACTTGTGCGTGGCGAGCGCGTCGAATCGCCAATCCATTGCGCCAGAGAAGACACTGTATGCCAGGGTATTTGGACCGCGAAGTCGGCTGGCTCGATGAAGGGGGCCTGGCCGTCGATGTTCATGTGGTCAGCTGACAGTGATTCTACGAGTTGTCTTACTCGTGCAGTGTCGGCGTGCTCTGGCCGCGACGCAACTAGGACCTTAATTGAAGGGTCGATGGGGAGCGCAGTGAGATTCATACCCGAAAGACGTTGTGCAGCAAGTGGGTGCACCGACATCCCGACGAGCGGGATGAGTGGATCGTCGGCATCGGGGGACGCTGTGAGCCGATTCAATGCCTTCTGCTGCTGAACGAACGTGCGCCCACGGATGACGGGGTCCCAAAGTACCAGCGTCGTCATATCTCGTATCCTCGACGCCGCGGAAGTTGCGACCAACGCGCCTACTCGCAGCCCGACCAGTGTGATCTCGCGAACTCCGCAGGACTGGAGAAACTCAGCAGCCTCCACGACGCTCGACTCCCATATCTGGACAGCGTCTTCTCGGGTCTGTTCACCGGACGAGTCACCTGTGCCTAGATAGTCGAACCGAAGGACTAACATGCCCTGCGCGCAAAGTTTTTGAGCCAGGAGCATCAGGCCGCGATAAGAATCGACATGCTCCTTTCCGATCGGAGGGCACAGCACGACCCCTCCGCGTGCTGTGCCCCCAGCCGGAACGTGCAGTGTGCCGAACAGTGGCGAAGCCTCGTTGCCGAACCAAGTCGTGAACTTTCCGCCATCGGTGGCCACATGCGTTGAGGATGCGCTCTTGTTTATCTCGATGGTGTTCCCAGCAGTGCTCGGTGACGCTCCGAAATGACATGTCGAGCTTGCCGGTTCGACGTGACCGCGCGCTAACCGCATCTGAATCCTTCGACATCCGATTGGACTGAGAGGATGTCCTCAGTCGAGAACGTACTCATCGACAGCTGATCTGCCCCAAAACAATCTACAGGTTTGTTTTGGAAATTGCCAGACAGTTGCGGAAAGTTGACTTTCGTCAGCGCTGAACGAGTGTGCTCACGATTGCGAGGTGGTCGGAGCCAGCGATCTCGACGGTCTCGAACGTCGTCGCCGTCAGTTCGGGCGGGACGAGAATATGGTCGAGAGCGGCGAATGGCGGCCACGACCAGTTCGCGGGAAAGGTGTTCACGTAGAACCGACCAGCCTGCCTCGCGGCATCCTGCGTTCCACCATGCAGTAAACCTCGAAACTGTCTGTGATCGACGGTTGCGTTGAAGTCGCCGGCGATAACGAGTGGGTTGAGATTCGTGTCCAATAGTGCGCGGATTTGTGCGAGTTCATTGATCCAGTTCGTGGAATCCTGATCTTGTATCGGGGCTGTGATGTGTGTCGCCACCAGGTCGTATTTTCCGCCTTTGAATTCGATTGTTCCTGCGACGCAGGCAAACCCGAACCCGTCCATTTGACGGGGTTCGCTGATCGGGAATCGGCTCCACAGTCCGGTTCCTCGTGCGTCATTGTCTGGCCGGATGACGCTGAACGGGAAGATCCCGGGCATTCCTGCAACTTCCAGTGCGGCCGCAAAGGCCGGGGTCAATTCCTGTACCGCGACAGCGTCGACGTTGTGAAGTCTCGCTGCATCGACGACTGCGTCCACGTCGGCCGCACCCTTTGCGACATTGATCGACATGATTCGCATGGCCTCGCCTGTCCGAGGCGGGGTGACGGGCACCGCGACCTGTGTGCCGATTGCAAACATGATCATCGCCAGCCCGATGATCGAGCCGACCCACTCGCGAGTGGCGAGCAATGTCAGCGTTGCAGGCACCATTGCGAGCGGTAGGTATGGCACTGCGATCACCAGTGAAAGCAGTGCGGGGTTGCGTAGCGGCAAGTATCGAAGGACGAGCAGTCCTGCGCCCACGACGAGGGTGGTCCAGCATGCCCATTTCAGAAACGTCACAACCTCGGTTGTACCGCATCGGTGAAATGATCGCTGGGACGTTACTGGGGTACATTGGTCCACGACAGTCGGCGGGGGAACCGTCAAGTAAATAACCAAAGAACAGACCGATAGTCTGTCAATCTGGGCTTTTGTGGCGACTGAGATGTTTTGGTCTGTGTGTCCAGGCGGTGGTCCGGACGCGAGCGGGACGGGAAATCGGCCGGCACAATGATTGGAGACGTGACCATGGTCACACGACATGGCCTCAATTCGAATAGCGGTGCGGTAAGCGTCGTCATGGCTTGTTATTCGATGGAGCGGTTGCGGGGGATAGTTGCTGCTGTTCATTCGATTGCAGCGCAGACCTTGCAGCCTGCCGAGATCATCGTTGCGGTCGACCACAATCGCTCGCTCGCGCACACCTTGCGCCGCGAAATGCCGGGCATCTGTGTGATCTCCTACGAGGACGGGCCTCGAGGTGCGTCTGGCGCTCGCAACGCTGGAGTTGCTGTCGTGTCGACGCCCTACACTGCCTTCATCGATGACGACGAGATTGCTGACAGCAGCTGGTTGTCGGAGCTGATCAAACCGTTCGCGGACGAGCGGGTCGTCGGGACGGGCGGACGGTACAGGGCAGTATGGCGATCACCCAAGCCTGATTGGTTTCCGGACGAATTCGGGTGGGTCGTCGGAGAATCGTTTCACGGAATGCCGATCGAGACCTCCCGTGTTCGCAACGTCTGGAGTGGCAGCATGGCCGTTCGTACAGCGGCTTTCCGCGCGGTCGGAGGATTTCGAGTCGGGTTCGGCAAGAGCGGCGAGCGATCGCAACCCGAGGATACCGACCTGTGTATCCGAATGGCGGAACTTGGCAACGACTTTCATTGGATGTACGTGCCGACATCGGTGATCGATCACGATATTCCTTTGGAACGCAGCACGTTTCGCTTCTTCCTGGCCCGCTGCTATTCCGAGGGGAAGGGAAAGATCGAACTGCGAGACGACCGGAACGGCTCGGAGGAACTCGACGATGAGCGTGACTACGTGCGCAGTGTTCTCACCAGCGGGCTTCGGCGATACGTCTTGGGGGGTCGGGTGTCCCTGTCTAGGGCAGGGGCCGTAGTTGCCGGAATCGTTTCGGCGGGTATGGGCGCCCTGTCCGCTATCGTGTGCAGGCGTCGGCACTTTGTAGGCCCGTGATGACGAACAAGGGACCGCGAATCTACGCGGATGCAGCGTCGATGGCGTCGTCCCAGGTCATCAATGCCGCACTAGGCATGGGATTTTGGGCAGTCGCGGCTGTAGTTTTACCGCCGGCACAGCTGGGCGTCATGACAGCGCTGCTTGCGCTCGTTACCGCTCCGGCAATGGTAATCGGTACCGGAGTCGGCGATGTCTTCAATTCGATGATGCCCGCAGCAGGTGCAAGCCTCGGCGCCGTGCACCGGCGAGGTCTGCGGGTGTTCTACATGTTGTCGGTTCCTGTGGGCGTCATTGCAGCAGTCGCGGCGGTTTGGTTCATTCCGGAAGTGAGGGGCTCGATTCCGGTTGCCTGCCTAGTGTTTGTGGGTGTTGTCGTCTGGGGCATGTTCATTCTGCAGAACAGCACTTTGACCAGTTTGGACGAGTCCCGGAAGCTGCCCTTGATCAACGGGATCGTCAGCGCTGGTCGCATTGGTGTTCTTCTCGCGTTGGTGTGGTTAGCGAATTGGCAACCGGTGGTCATGTCGACGGTCGTGGTAGGCGGAGCGTCGGTTGTGTTCATGCGGTTGATGATCGGCCGTATCGTCGAACGGCGATCGGCTACCTCGCCCCCTGGCCTGTGGACTGAAGGCAACGCGTCGGCTGAGGTCGTGAGAATGTGCAGGCAAGCTGTCCCGACCCAAGCCATGGGTGTCGGGGTGATCCTTCTGATGCCATTTCTCGTCACCGCCTATTCCGGTCCAGTTCAGGGCGCAGTTTTCTCTCTTTCGATGAGCATCGCACAGACTCTCGAATTCGTCGGCTCTGCCATGGGGACTTCCCTCGTGGTTCACGCCTCGAAGAACCCGAAAGATGGTTCCAAGATGGCGTTGGTTTTGTTTGTGAGGGTTTCTGTTCTGGTCGCGGTGGGCGGGGTATTGGTCTCGCTGGGTGCACCGATTATCTTCGGAATACTCGATCCCGAGTATCTGGATTTGGATGCCGAACTTGTCGTGATCATCCTTGCGATCGGGTCGTTGATGAGAACGATGTTCGTGGTGTGGTCTGCGTTGCAGCGAGCGAGGCGCGAGATCGGACCATTGGTGGTCATCAACGGTCTGTTCGCCGGACTTCTCATGGTGGTCTTGCCTTTCGCGTGCTTTCTCTGGGGAGCTGTGGGTGCTGCGGTTGCTGTCGGTGTGGCCCAGACGGCGGCTAGCATCGCCGCAGTCTTCGGGATAGCTCGGCGTCGAGATGCAATAAGAAGGCGGGTGTTTCAGTATGAGGTTTGAAGAAGATGTCAGAAATCAGGACGCCGGTGAGCCAGCCGCACAGGGCCTTCGGCGTGATGGACTCACGAATCTCGATCCGGTGATGACGCCGACGGCCGGAATCGAATTGTGGGCAGGGGCCATTTGGATAGGTCAGGTGGACGAGTGGGAGCTACTTGCATCGAGTGTCATCGAATTGACCGGGGGAACAGCGTACGGACGTGCTCGCCTGCTGGTCGCCCGACTCAACGGATCATTTGCCTTTGTCGAGGTTCAAGTCGCGAACGGAATGATCAGATCGAAGGAAGTACTGGCCTACTTGCCGGAATCCGAGCCTGTAACCACTTCACCGGCTCCCGAAGTGCCTGTCACATTGATCATTTGCACGATGAATCGACCGGACATGCTCCGTGAAGTTTTGACTTCACTCGCCGATCTCGACTACCGAAACTACGACGTGCTTGTCGTGGACAACGATCCTTCGTCCGGGTTGACACCGCCGATAGTGGACGCTTTTGCCGGAGTTCGGATCGTTGATGCGCCGGAACGTGGCCTGTCCAAGGCACGAAACATAGGCCTAGTTGCGGCCACTGAAGAGTTCGTGGCATTTACGGATGACGATGTCGTGATTGACAAGAACTGGCTCCGTGAGTTGGTCGGCGGATTCGCAGTCGCGGAGGACGTCCACATCGTCACAGGTCTCGTGCCGACAGGTGAGGTATCGACTCCTGCTCAAGCCTTTTTCGATCGTCGCGTGAGTTGGTCGAAGAATCTTGTGCGAACGACGTACCGCTTGTCAGCTCCGCCTGAGAACGACGCTCTGTTCCCTTTCCGTGTGGGCGATTTCGGGACGGGTGCCAATTTCGCGGTAAGACGATCCGTGATGCTCGAACTCGGCGGATTCGACGAGGGGCTAGGGGTGGGATCGCCATCAGGCGGCGGTGAAGATATCGACATGTTCGTCAGGGTCATTCTCGACGGGGGTGCGCTGGTCTACGCGCCTGCTGCGCGAGTCTGGCACCGCCATCGCATCGATTCAGCGGGATTGAGTAAACAGATGGCCGACTACGGCCTCGGCTTGGGAGCCTGGTTGACGAAACTCGCTATGGATCCGCGAATAGCGATGATGTTGGCGACGCGTATGGTCAAGGGACTTTCGCACTTCGGGAGCGTCTCCCAACCTGAAGAAGGTCAGATTCGACTTACACCCGATCTTGACAAATTGCCTTGGATCGAGCGGCGCGCATTGTTGCGAGGCCCCGCAGCGTTGGTGCGCTCGCGTTTGGGGGGATTGCGGGGGCGACCACTTCTCCCGAAGGGAACGCGCCCGGTGCGCAGTTCGATAGCCGTCGAATTTCCCGGCGCTAGGTCGATTCGTCGGGCGACTGCGATGGTTGACGCGCGGTGGCCGACCGACGAGCACAGACTGGCAATTCTGGGATTGGTCGGTGGAGTTTGTGGTCTGGTCGGCGCCGGCCTGGGCGCGATCGGCGCTCTCACCGGTGTAGCCGTGATCGTTTTTGTCGCGGTCGGCCCGGGTGCGGCAATTATGTCGTACATGCCTGATCAACCTGGCTACGTACGGGTCGCAGCTGTTCCGGCCCTGGGGATCTCGATCGTCGTGCTGATGACATTCCTGATGACCACAATCGAGGAGTACTATCCCTTTTCGCAGCTCGTGATTCCCAGTCTCGCTACCATCGGAGCATCTCTAGTTCGACTTCTCACCCTCGATAATCGCCCGGAAGTTTCCGGTCGCGAAAACCTCAAGCGACGTATCGGGGCTGTCCTGTCGGGGTTCCGGCGGTCATGACGAGATTGAAGGAGCGTAACGAGCTGTCGTCGACGAAGTCATATGATGCTCGGACTGACCGGCTGACGATTGCTGTCGTATCCGACAGAAAGAGGCGCGATTGGATTTCGTGGGGGATTCTCGTTGCAGCACTGGTGAGTTGGTGGATCGCTGCCCCTTCGCTGTCGACTGCACAGGCGTCGGATTTCGGCCTGCTGTTCGCGGCGTCACCGTTCTTCGCCGGTGCAATCACTTTGTCGGTGATCGGCTTCGCAGTCGCAATGTCACGAAGGAACGACCGTGCAGCGTTCGGCGCGGTGGTGACTGTTGCGCTCGTGCAGAGGACCGCGACACTCATGGCGTCCGATGTGCCGCTGTATACCTGGACGTACAAGCATCTTGGGGTCACGGATCTGATCCAGCGAAGCCATTTCCTGGCACGAGGTGTCGATGTGTACAACGGGTGGCCTGGCCTCTTCACGGCAACGGCTTGGTTCTCTCGCGTTACCGGCGTGCCGGACATAACCGTTGCGAACTGGTTCGCGATCGCTGCGCATCTCCTCATGGTGATTCTGTTCTACTGCATGGCGAGGGCGTGGAGGCTGGATGTCCCGACCGCTATTTCCGCCACGTTTCTCTTCGAGGTGCTCAATTGGGTGGCGCAGGATTACTTCGCCCCTCAATCGCTGGCTCTGATCCTAGTTCTTGCGTTCTTAACCCTGGTTGGATCCTCGCGAGACCGACCTAACCTTGTCGTCGTCATGATCGTGGTCTTCTGCGCGATAGTAGTCACTCACCAACTCACTCCGTATTGGATGGGATTGATCCTGTTGGCGCTCATGATCTTTCGAATGCTTCGGCCGTGGTGGTTGACATTCGTGTTCGCTGCAATAGCCATTGGTTTCCTCATCTACAACTGGGACAGTGCAGGTGACTTTGCGAAATTCTCTTTCGACGTGACGTCGAACGCGAAGTCCAACCTCGCCGGAGCGAATCTCACGCCGACTGCAGGACAGGCATTTGCAAGTAAGACGATGCGTTTCTTGACTGTCGGACTGTTGGTTTCTTCCGCGGTCACGGCAATTATCATGTGGTGCAAGAAGATGCCGGTACTTGCTCTCGCGATTGTCGCGTTTTCTCCCCTCGCCATTCTGGCCGGGCAAGGCTATGGTGGTGAAGCGATCTTTCGTGTCTATCTTTACTGTTTGGTGGGTTGTTCCCTGCTGCTTGCATTTCCGGTCACTGCGATGCTCCGCGCGTGCCGAGCCTCAAGGATGAAGCTAATAGCGACGGGCATCCTGCTCATCGGTGTCACGCTGTCTTCATCAGAAGCGTATTTTGGTGCGTGGTTCGCCTACTTGACGAAACCTGCAGTAGTCAAGGGCGCTTCCGAGGTGTTGGAGTCGGCGGATCCCTATGGTGTACTGAGGGTTCCGTCCCCGGCGTGGCCTGATCGGCCAACTCAGGCTTATCTGCGGTTGGCCGGCCTGGATCCGAAGTTCGATGTGCAACCGGAGGCCGCGACTCTTTTCTACGGTGCAGACTTTGCGACTGACGAAGAGTACGCGAAGTTCAATGAATACTTCGTCGCTGACCACCGGACAACGTACTTCGCGATTTCCGATCAAATGGTTTTCTACAATTGGTACTTCGGGCTCTCCCCACGGGACGCATTGCCGAATCTGGAGGCACGAATGCGGTTGGACCCGATGTGGAAAGTCTTCCTCGAAGGTAGTGGATTCGTAGTCTTCGAGCGAGTGGCCGTTAAGGATGAAAGTGGTAACGATGGCTGATCGCAGGCTGCGAATTCTTGCGTCGACGCTGACTCGCGATGTCACGGGTATCGAGCACAGTGTTATTCGGTTGCTCCCACGTCTCGGTGAGCAAGGTGTGAACGTTGTCATGGCCGCGCCCTCTGGTGGTGAGCTCGAACAGACGTGGAACGAGATGGGACTCGAATTCATACCGATGCCAGACGGGGCGCGTGTCGGTCTGCGTGATTCCTCTGGCGCTTCTCAGACTCCGGCGAAGTTGTTGTCGCAGATCCCGCGGTCTGCGACGTGGGTTTCAAAGCTTTTGGTACATGCTCGGCGTGCTGATGTCGTCCACTCGAATTCGCTCTTGTCACATCTGGATTGCGTTGCGGCTGGCAGGTTGGCGCGAACACCTGTTGTGCTCGAGATTCACGACATACTCGACCCGGGGCGAGGTCGGAGTCTGCTGAGTTCGGCCGTTCGTGGGGCCTCAGCCGCGATCGCAGTGAGTAATGCTGCACGGCAGCAGCTTTCGAAGGCGGCTCAGGGAAAGACGACAGTAGTTCCTCAGGGCGTCGATTCGGCGGTCTTTGCGCCAGGACCAGCTACGGTGCGAGCTGAGCTCACCGATGCCCCCGATTCTGCATTGGTCGCAGTCATTGGACGGGTCGACCCTGTCAAAGGAATCGACACCTTGATCGAGGCAGTATCCCAGATCCGTTCCCGCGGCAAGGACTTACATCTGGTCATCGTTGGCAGGTCGAGCCCGGGGAACGAGCGCTATGGCGAGAATCTTCGCCGAAAAGCTGCGGAATTGGCTCCTGGTGCTGTCAGATTTGTCGGACAACGGAACGATGTTGCGGCCATTTTGCGGTCGGTTGACATCCTGTGTGTTCCCTCCGTGCGAGAACCCTTCGGGCTCATAGCGATCGAAGCGATGTCAGTTGGTACTCCGGTGGTGGCCAGTCGGACCGACGGTTTCCTCGATTACGTCGTCGATGGTGAAAACGGACTGCTGTCCGTACCGGGTGATTCCGCAGACGTGGCCGGGAGAATTCTGTCCCTTCTGGATGACAGGCAGCTTCGCGCTCGGTTGGTGACCGGTGCACGCAGGTCGGTATTGGAGGACCACGCGGTCTCAGCGCGAGCTGATCGACTGATTGACGTCTATCGAAGGGTTGCGAAATGAGTGGGAGTACGCGTGTCGTGGTGCGGGCTGGGATGATTCTCTCGGTGGCCTCACTACTATTGGCTACTTCGTGCACCACCGGTGAACCCCCGAGTCCAATGATGCGAATGGTCTCGAGCGATTTCGGCACAGACGAATTCGATGGTGCTGCAGGGGATTCTCCTGACGCGGCGATGTGGGGATTCGATGTCGGGGGCGGAGGTTGGGGAAATCAGGAGAAGCAGATCTATACCGACAACGCCGAAAACGCGCGTTTGGATGGAAACGGTAATCTCGTGCTCGAAGCTCGTCGGGTCCTGGGGGGATTCACTTCGGCGAGGATCGTGACAAGGGACAAGTTTTCGTTCACCGAGGGCACGATTTCTGCCCGCATAAAGTTCCCGATGGCGCAGGGAATCCATCCGGCATTCTGGTTACTCGGCGAGAATTTGGCGACGGTGGGCTATCCGGAGAGCGGCGAGATCGATGTAATGGAGTTGGTGCACAATGCCACTGAGTATCACAACGCAATCCACGGTCCGTGGTCCGATCCTTCTGCACACACAGAAGGCAAGTGGAAGATGTCGTCGGATGGTTATCTCGGCGGTGATGCCTCGGACACCTTCCATGTCTACGAGGTGACGAGAAGATCTGACTCCATCTCGATCTTCATCGACGGTGTAATGGTGGGCGAGTATTTGCGCAGCGAGTCGCCGGACGGCTCCAAATGGGTATTCGACAAGCCGTTCTATGTCGTAATGAACATAGCGGTGGGCGGAGAATGGCCCGGGCCGACGGATGCAACCACCCCGGAGGTGTCGACCTTGACCGTCGACTGGATTCGATTCACGCCTTGAAAGTGAATAATGTCTAGGTACAAAATTTCTGCAGTTGATCAGATGCGGGTTCGTGATCGTGCGCTCGTCATCGGCGGACCAGTTGGTGTCATCTCGTCGAGTGATCTGCGGAGCGCGCTGATCGAGATTGCTCGGATCGGTCCGCAGACGAGGTTCGGATTGCGCGCGGATTCCTCTCGCCGTCGTTGGCTGTTCGATCCGGATGCTGTTGGCGCGGCAGTCGAAGAAGTTCCGCCCACCGACGCGGCGGACATTTCGAGATTTGCGACCGCCGTATTCAATTCGGATTTGACGCACTCGTCGATCCGAATCGTTGCGTCGGGGGAGTATGTTGCATGTTTGGGTTCGCACGGCATCTCCGACGGGATCGGTGGTTCGCGATTGTGGGCTGCCCTTGTCAGCACCGCTCAATCAGGGCAACTACCCTCATCTCTGCATACAGCGGAGTCGAGACTTCCTTTGTCGCGCACAATTATTCGGTCTTTTGCAGCTGATCCTCGGCGGCTCGGAGCGGCCGTTCGATGGCATTCGCACGTGCGTGGAACACGGATTGAGGCGGTTTCGGCGACTCGCCGGACGCCCTGGCGGCCCAACCCGGTCAGTCTTTCGCTCCCGATGGATCCGCAAGTTGCACGTCGACTAGTGTGCTGGCGCGACGAGCACGCACCGTCGGCGTCTCTGCGCGCGATAACACTGTTTGTTTTTCTTGCTGCCTTGCGAGGTCATGGAGTGGAAACCGCGTCCAATGCGCTCGTGTTGATGGACGCGCGCAGATATGCGCATCCGTCGACCGTGGTCAATGGTAATTTTGCTGTGGGGCAATATGTTCCGGTGGGTGAATCCGTGACTTTGTCGGAGGTCAGTCGGGGTATCGCGGGGGCACTCGTTTCGGGTCACCCGTTGCTGACCCTTTCAGCGATCAGTGCGAAGGCGACTGTAGCTTCGGTCCTCGGGAGGTCCCACGCCACGGTCGCCGAGGCGAGCGTGAGCATCAAGCCTCACGCCTTGGTTTCATACTCGGACATAGGTCGTCTTCCCAATTCGGATGAAATCAGATGGACAGGCGATCCGCTGTGTGTGGCGGCCACCGATCCATATGGAGCGGAAGGAATCGCGTTCCTCGGTGCAGAGATCGATGGGCGACGTCACTTTTCAGTTACCTTCCACAGCAACGTATTCGATACCGAAATGATCAGGAGGGTGCTTCGAGCGGTCGCTTGCGATCCCACCGCACTGCTGGATGAATGTCGGTAACTCCGCGTATCAGTTCTCGTGGAACCAACGTACGTAGTCGACAGTCATCGTGGATGGCCAAGGTGTGGTGGAATCGGTTAAACCTGGCCAGGTTCCACCAACGGCAATATTCAGTAAGGTGTATGCGGGAGCGTCGAACACCCATGCCTCCGCTCCGGATACCTGTGACCGATCGAGGTACAGCATTCGAACGCCGTCGATGTAGGTCTCGATTCGTCCGGGCCGCTTGAGTATCCCGTAGGTGTGGAATGCGGTGAAGTCGGTGCCGGGTCGTGCGCCGCCGACACTGCGGTCCCAAACTCCGGTCACTCGTGTTCCTGATTTGGTAGGGCCGTGCACGGCGCTCGTGTATGTCTTCGCATCGTTGATGGTTTCGATTGCGTCGATTTCGCCACAGCCGGGCCAACCGGCTGTATATAGATTCGTGCCGAGCGTCCAGAATGCCGGATGCATGCCCTTTCCTGCTGGCAGTTTTATTCGCGCCTCGACTAGTCCGTAAGTGAAGTCGACCTTGCCGAAAGTTCCAAGTCGTGCGGAAGTGATTGTGTTGCCTACTTTTTGGGCCTGAATGAGGAGATTTCCTTGCCCATCCAGTCTCGAGTTGGACCGCGAGTCGGTGTACACCTGCTTTTCGTTGTTCCCCCAACCTCCGCCGGTTTCGTAGCGCCAGATGGCTGGGTTGGGGGCTGAATTTGCAGGGCCATTGAACTCGTCGTATGCATAGACCGTAAAACGATCTGCTGCGCGTGCTGGCGACATAAGAGGAGGCAAGCTAATCGTTGCCGTCGCCAGAGTCGTTGAAAGAAGGGCAATTCGAAGAAGTGCTGAAATTCTCATGCGCAGATCGTATGGGCGAGATATCACCTTCGGGACCATTGATCCCAAGATTGTTATCAGTTCGATATATAAAATTACTCGAAGTTTGTTAGCAAGTGTGGTATCCAACCAATTGATCGACTATTTGGGGTTGAACAGTGTTTCGCCCCAGTAGCTCCCGTCGGCGAGACCGCCGGGGCAAGCGAAGACCGCAGAACCGACGTGCTGGATGTATTCGTTCAGCGCATCGTGTCGTGAAAGGTTTTGCTGCATCGGAACAAACTGCTCGACCGGATTCCGGCAGTACGCAACGAAGAACAGTCCCGCGTCCAGGTGGCCGAAGCCATCGGAGCCGTCCGTGAAGTTGTATCCGCGGCGCAAGATCTGAATCCCACCGAGTTCCTCGGCAGAGGCCAGGCGCACGTGTGAATCCTCCGGGATGACGAAGTCGTGTCCCATTTTGGAATCGAGATCGAGCTCGTCGAACTCGTCCTTGCCACCGAGCGGCGCTCCGCTCCGTTTGGAGCGGCCGATGACAGCTTCCTGTTCCTTGAGTACTGCGCGATCCCACTGCTCGATCAGCATGCGGATTCGTCTGGCGACGAGGAATGATCCGCCTGCCATCCAGGCCTGATCGTCAGTGGGATCAACCCAGACGTGCTGGGCGAGTGCGTTTGGATCTTCCGCCTTGATGTTGGCTGTTCCGTCCTTGAACCCGAACAGATTTCGTGGTGTCGCCTGCGTCGTCGAGGTCGAGGATGTTCGTCCGAACCCGAGTTGCGACCATTTGACCGACGCGGTCCCGAACGCGACTCGCGCGAGGTTGCGGATCGCATGGACGGCAACCTGGGGATCGTTGGCGCACGCTTGGATGGCGATGTCGCCCCCGCTGCGATTCGGGTCGAGGTTGTCCGCACGGAAGTGGGGGAGATCGAGCAGGGCAGCAGGTTTCTTGTCTGCGAGCCCGAAACGGTCGTCGAAAAGTGACGGTCCGAATCCGATGGTCAGGGTGAGTTGCGACGGCGCGAGATCGAGTGCCTCACCCGTATCGCTCGGTGGTGCATACGGACCGTCGCCGGTCGCTCCGTCTTCGGTTGCTTCCTGACCCGCCGTCATTCGTTCGGCCATCGCCGTCCACGTCTGCAGCAGCGTGATCAGTTCGTCGCGCGACTTCGTCGTCACATCGAAAGCGACGAAGTGCATACGATCCTGGGCCGGCGTCGTGATGCCTGCCTGATGCTCGCCGCGAAAGGCCACCACGTCTGCGTGATCGGCGCCGGAACTCTCGTCGGCGGTCACCCGCCCGATGACGGCACCGGCACCGGCCAGGACGGCGCCGGCCCCCACCGCGCCGAACAGTCGGCGCCGTGAGACTGCCTGCGGTGCTGCGCTTTCCGCAGCGGGTATGCCTTCTGGTGAATCAGTCATCTACTGTCCCGCGACTACTTCCTGGACCTGGCTGACCTCGGCGGACAGAGCATCGATTTTACGCGAGAGTTCCTGACGCTGCGCCTCGGTCACGGTGTCGTAGTACACGAATCCGTCGCCGACCCGGAACTGCGCCAGCGCAGCGTCGAGGTCGGCGAATCGGTCAGCGATGCGCTGGGCGAGCTCGGGATTACGTTCCTGCAGAATCGGGTTCAGTGCCGCGATCGCCGCTTGTGAGCCATCGACGTTGGCCTGGAAATCCCAGAGGTCGGTATGCGAGAAGATGTCTTCTTCTCCGCTGATCTTCGACTTCGAGATCTCGTCGAGCAACCCTTGAGCGTCGCCGGCGATCTTGGTGGGATCGATCGTGTAATCGTCCGCGTTCACCTGGTCGGCAAGGTACTGGATGTCTTCGAGCAGCTGATCTGCGACCGCGTTGGTGTCCGGCTGAAGCCCGGTCACCCACAGATCCTTCTCGAGGCGGTGGAACCCGGTCCAGACCTGACCGGGCTCGAGATCCGCTTCGCGAAGGTCCAGCTTGGGATCGAGCTCGCCGAAGCTCTCGGCTTCGGGTTCGATGCGCTCGTAGTAGGTACGTGCGATCGGGAACAGTGCCTTCGCCTGGTCGACGTTGCCGGACTGGACTGCGGCGACGAACTGAGCTGCGGTGTCCTGCAGCGCGACGATCTGGCTGCGGATGTAGCGACGGTAACCGTCGGCGGCTTCGGCGAGCTGGCCGCTCTCGTCGGTGGCCGCCTGCGAATCGCCTGTGACGACGAAGTCCTGACGGATGCCGGTTCCGACCATGCCCGGCTTGCAGGCGAGCTGGTAGGTCGCTGCTTCAGGGAGAGAGACGATCAGCTGACGGGTCAGTCCTGGGCCGATGTTCTCGACCTCGCCCATCGCTCGATCACCCTCGGCGAAGACGTAGAACTCGGTGACCTTGGAGCCGTTGTTCGTCACCTGGAAGGTCGACGTGCCGGTCGTCCCCGTCGTGGCGCTGACCTCACATGAGTCGTCGGTGGCGGTGACCGTGATGTCGCCGTCGTTCGCCGTCGTCTTCTCGGTGCACGCGGCGAGGGAGAAGGGAAGTACCGCGACCGTGGCCAGTACGAGTGTGGATTTACGCATGTCGGCAATGCCTCTCAGGATTTCTCGGGAACGTGTGTGTCGTGCGCGGGCGGGGCCGTCGGCTCGGTTGGCTTCGACGGAAGGGGACGCAGGAAGAGTGCTAGGACGACTACGAGGTAGACGAGCCATGCGACGGCTTGCAGGACGGTCGGGTCCGGGCGGAAGTTGAAGATTCCGGCGAGGACGGTGCCGTACCAGGTCGACGGGTCGTAGCCGGGTGTCAGGTTGAACGCGAGATTCGAACCGCCCGGCAGGACGTTTCCGGTCTGCAGAGCGCGAACACCGTACGAGAGGATTCCGGCGGCTACGACGATGAGGAAGATCGCCGTGTACCGGAAGAACGTCGTGAGGTTGAGACGGAGGGCGCCGAAGTACATGGCGACGGTCAAGACGGCGGCCAAGAGAATTCCGAGGAGCAGTCCGACCAGCGGCCAGGAGCTGCCGGCGGTGTTCTCTGCGTACCCCACCATGAGCAACGCTGTCTCGACGCCTTCACGACCGACCGCGAAGAATGCCAGCGACAAAATGGCGACGGGTCCGGCAATGAGCGCCTTTTCCATCCCCGCCTTGAGATCTCCGGAAATGTTCTTCGCTGCCGTACGCATCCACAGGACCATGATCGTGACGATGACGACGGCGATCAGGGAGGCAACGCCCGCGATGATCTCTGCGGTCAGGCCGTCGACCGTCGACGTTCCGTAGTGGATCGCGAAGAAGATGATCGCCACCATCGCGACGGCGATCGCGACGCCGAGCCACACCCATTTCAGTGCGTCCTTGCGCTGCGCCTTCACGAGGTAGGCGGCGAGAATCATCACCACGATGCCCGCTTCGAGGCCTTCGCGCAGACCGATCAGGCCACTGCCGAATAACTGGGTGGCAACTGATGGTGTGCTCGCGGCAGCGAGTACCGACACGGGCACGGGCGACTCCTGACAGGAAGGGTGTAACAGCTTCGGACAAGTTCGTGAGGCTAGGCCAGCCTTAACTCAGAAGAAGATACTCCATCATCGACGGCGAACCATGCCCTCACCTGTACTTTTGCTGTTCTTTACCAATGGATTCGGGAGTAGTTCACTCGCATGTGGATGATGGAGGGGTGTACCGAACTCCCGTAGCCCGCAGAAGTCCCCGGCGTCTCTCGCGAGCCGTAGCAGCAGTAGCTGCCGGAACAGCTTTGCTGGGCGCAGGCGTCGTGGCTTGCGGATCGAACGAACCGAAGGTTGCTATTCCCGAGGGCATACCCCCAGGTACCGGCTCTCCGACGCCGCCGATCGACATCAATGCTCCCGGCCGCAGTGCTGATCAACTCGCCGACTGGGCAGCGGGATTGTCGGACGACATCGGGATCGGGACGACGGCACTCGAGGCCTACGGGTACGCCGCTGCGGTCATGGCCGAGACGCTTCCCGGCTGCGGAATCGGGTGGACAACTTTGGCCGGTATCGGCAGCGTCGAGAGCCGCCACGGGACCTACGACGGCTCGTCGGTCGACGCGTTCGGCCAGGTTGCTCCGATCATTCGGGGAATCCCCCTCGACGGTGGCCCGGGAGTTGCCGAGATCCCCGACACCGACGGCGGGGCGATGGACGGCGATCCAGTGCACGACCGTGCGATGGGGCCCATGCAGTTCATCCCCGAAACGTGGCTCAAATGGGGAGTCGACGCCAACGGCGACGGCCGGGTGGACCCCGACAACATCGACGACGCTGCCCTCACGGCCGCCCGCTACCTGTGTGCACGCGGGGGAGACCTCACTTCCGCTGCCGGATGGCAGCAGGCACTGATGGCGTACAACCTCTCGGGCGACTATCTCGCGCTCGTTCGTGATCGTGCGTCGGCGTATTCAGTCGGGGTACGGCCGGACTGACGGTGATCGATCCGCAGGTCGGACCCGTGACCGCGCGTCGATAAAGAAGCCTTCGGCCCGTGCGGTTAGGCTGTGTGCTGGCACTACAGAGGTGCTGGCACTGCAGAGGCCCAGCCGCGATCGTGGTCCTCTTTCGACCGGAGGGGTCGGAGCCCAAGTGTCAAGCACGCAGAGCGTGCCCCAATGCGAAGCCCATTCGAAGGAGAACCACACAGTGGCCAGTATTGAGCAGGTCGGAGCTCGCGAGATCCTTGATTCCCGTGGTAACCCCACGGTTGAGGTCGAGGTTCTGCTCGAAGACGGAAGTTTCGCCAGGGCTGCGGTGCCGTCCGGCGCTTCGACGGGTGAGCACGAAGCCGTCGAACTGCGCGACGGTGGCGCACGCTACGGCGGAAAGGGCGTCGAGAAGGCCGTGGAGGCTGTGCTCGGCGAGATCGCTCCTGCCATCATCGGCATCGACGCAACCGAGCAGCGCACGGTCGACCAGGCGCTGCTCGACGCGGACGGCACCCCGGACAAGTCGCGTCTCGGCGCAAACGCTCTGCTCGGTGCCTCGCTTGCCGTGGCTCGCGCCGCCGCCGAGTCCTCGGGCCTCGAGCTGTTCCGCTACGTCGGTGGCCCCAACGCTCACGTTCTCCCTGTCCCGATGATGAACATCCTCAACGGTGGCGCACACGCAGACACCGGTGTCGACGTCCAGGAGTTCATGGTTGCTCCCATCGGCGCACCGAGCTTCAAGGAATCGCTGCGCTGGGGCGCCGAGGTCTACCACTCCCTGAAGTCGGTTCTCAAGGAGAAGGGCCTCTCCACCGGTCTCGGCGACGAAGGCGGATTCGCGCCCGACGTCGCAGGCACCAAGGAAGCACTCGACCTCATCACGATCGCCGTGAACAAGACCGGCCTCAAGCTGGGTACCGACGTCGCGCTCGCTCTCGACGTCGCTGCCACCGAGTTCTACACCGACGGCACCGGCTACAAGTTCGAGGGCAAGAACCGCACCGCGGCCGAGATGGCGGCGTTCTACGCCGAGCTCATCGACGCCTACCCGCTCGTTTCCATCGAGGATCCGCTCGACGAAGACGACTGGGACGGCTGGGTCGCACTCACCGATCAGATCGGCAACAAAATCCAGCTCGTCGGCGACGACCTCTTCGTCACCAACCCCGAGCGCCTCGAAGAAGGCATCGTCAAGGGTGCGGCCAACGCACTCCTGGTGAAGGTCAACCAGATCGGCACCCTGACCGAGACCCTCGACGCCGTCGATCTCGCTCACCGCAACGGCTACAAGACGATGATGAGCCACCGTTCCGGCGAGACCGAGGACACCACCATCGCCGACCTCGCGGTTGCCGTCGGCAGCGGCCAGATCAAGACCGGTGCTCCGGCACGCAGCGAGCGCGTTGCCAAGTACAACCAGCTGCTGCGCATCGAGGAAAACCTCGGCGACGCAGCACGTTACGCCGGCGAGGTTGCGTTCCCGCGCTTCGCTTTCGAGGCCTGACGGAAATCTAAGATTCAGTAGTGTCTGCACAGCGCGGTAAGCCACGATCCCCCGGCGGAAGTCCGGGGGGTCGTGGTTCCCGTCGTGGGGACACACCGTCGCGTGCGCGTCGGGACAGTGCCCGACGCGCACGCGTGTCGGAACCTTCGGTAGATCCGGAAGCAGTCGATTCCGCTGTGACAGACCCCGCGCAACCGGGGGTCTCCGCCGAGAAAGCGTCGGCGCGAGGGTCGAAGTCGGCCCTGGGGAAGAGCGGAACCAACAAGTTCTGGTCTCGGCTTCCGAAGTCGGACAACACCATTTTCGGCTTGTCCACCAGTCGGGCAGTTGTGCTCGCGATGGTTGTGCTCATGCTGGCGCTGACACTGGCAGTGCCGCTCCGTACTTACATCAGCCAGCGTTCGGATGCCGCGCAGGTGGCGGCGGAACGTCAGGTACTCGAGGAAGAACTGCGAAAGCTGCAAGGGCAGAACGCGCGCTTCGACGACCCTGCGTACATCGAAGCTCTTGCACGAGAACGCCTTCGGTACGTCAAACCGGGCGAGACCCCGTTCCAGGTTCAGCTTCCCGGTGACTACAAGGAACCCGAGAAGAAGCAGGAAAAGGAAACACCGCTCACAGGTCCGTGGTATCGCGATCTGTGGCAAACGATTTCGGAACCGCCAGTGGTTCCCGAGACGACGACACCGGCCCCGATGCCGTTGGCGCCGATAGAGCCAGAAGAACAAGGAGTACCCACCGGGTGAGCAACACGTCCGAAAATTCCCCACAGGTTTCACAAGCGGATCTCGACGCCGTTGCCGCTCAATTGGGCCGTGAGCCACGCGGAGTGATCGAGATCGCGTACCGCAGCCCGGACGGTCAGCCGGGCGTGGTCAAGACCGCCCCCAAACTTCCGGACGGAACACCGTTCCCGACGTTGTACTACCTCACGGACCCGCGACTGACTGCCGAAGCGAGCCGTCAGGAATCTGCCGGCGTCATGCGTGAAATGACCGAACGCCTGACCCAGGATCCGGAACTTGCCGCGGCCTATCGACGGGCATACGAGTCGTACCTTGCCGAGCGGGACGCGATCGAATCTCTGGGAACCGACTTTGCCGGCGGTGGGATGCCGGATCGTGTCAAGTGCCTGCACGTGCTGATGGCACATTCGCTTGCCAAGGGACCCGGCGTCAATCCGCTCGGTGACGAGTCCGTCGCGTTGGCCGGTCACGGAAAGCTGCGCGGCACTGCAATTCCCGCGGACTGGCCTGGCATCGACGATGCCGACAACACCGACCGGTGACTCGCCGTGTCGCCGCAGTCGATTGCGGTACCAACTCCATTCGACTGCTGATCGCCGACGTCGGCGCCGACGGTCGTCTGGTGGATGTCCGGCGCGAGATGCGCGTCGTGCGACTCGGTCAAGGTGTTGATGCGACAGGGACATTCGCGCCCGAGGCCATCGAACGCACCCGGGTCGCGCTGGTCGAGTACGCGTCGATGATCGCCGATGCCGGAGCAACCGCCGTTCGCATGGTCGCCACCTCGGCTACTCGCGACGCTGCGAATCGGGAAGAATTCTTCACGATGACGCGGGACGTGCTCGGCGCGGTGATTCCCGGATCCGGAGCAGAGGTCATCACCGGCGACGAAGAGGCGCGCCTCTCGTTCAGCGGTGCTGTGGGAGAACTCGATCCGTCCGAGGGCCCCTTCGTGGTGGTCGATCTCGGCGGCGGATCCACCGAAGTTGTCCTCGGCGACACGTCGGGCGTCCAGGCTGCGTACTCCACCGACATCGGCTGTGTGCGCGTCACGGAGCGGTGCTTACCGTCGGATCCGCCTACAGCAGAGCAGGTTTCCGAGGCGACGGCTTTCGCGACCGCGAAACTTGCCGAGGCGTTCGAGGTCGTACCCGTCGAGAAGGCGCACACGTGGGTGGGTGTCGCTGGAACCATGACGACGCTGGCCGCGATCGCGCAGGATCTTCCGGAGTACGACGCCGAGAAGGTGCACCTGTCGAGGATTTCGTTCAATCAACTGTTCGACGTGTGCGAGCGTCTCGTTGCTATGCCTCGGGTTGATCGTGCTGCCTTCGGCCCGATGCATCCGGGGCGGGTGGACGTCATCGGCGGCGGAGCGATCATCACCACGGTGCTGGCTCAAGCGTTCGAAGCCAAAGCCGGGATCACCGAACTGGTTGTCAGCGAACACGACATACTCGACGGCATCGCGATGTCGGTAGCTCAGACCGACCCGATAGTCTGATCCCTGCCGCACCCGACCCGTCGGGTGCGGCAAGGCCCCCATAGCCCAATTGGCAGAGGCAACGGACTTAAAATCCGTCAAGTGTCGGTTCGAGTCCGACTGGGGGCACCACGTAGATCCTCCTGCACATTGAATCGAAAAACCCCGCTCGTCCTCTTCGGGCGGGCGGGGCTTTCCGTGGAGCAGCGACTGACCACCAAGTGGCTACTGAGCCCAGACGGTCGTCCCGGCAGGAGCATTCAGCGTGTTGACGAGATCGATGCCGGCTACGACAGCCGCGCCGCCGCCGCCGAGGATCGTTCCGGCGACACCGCCGATTCCGGCGCCTGTTGCGAGGCCACCCAGGCACAGTGCCGCGGCGACGGGGAGTCCGACGATGGTCAAGCCCAGCGGAGCGCCGACAGCGCAACCGATTCCGGCGCCGACAATGGTGCCGAGCAGGCTGCCGACCTGAGTGCCGAGGCCGAGTTGGCTCTGGAAGTGCGCAATCGCCCGATCATTCTCCTCGGGCGAGGCGACGGGCGTCCATTCCTTTGCCGCAGGCGCACTCTCGGGTCGAGGTGTTGCCTTCGCAGAATCGGTGATCGGTGTCAGCGTGAGGGTCTTACCGTCTTCACTGATCGTGCGATCGAAGGGGAACTGTAGATCCCCGAGGTTGTATGCGAGAGGCAGGGAAACAAGGTCGGCTCCCTTGCTGTCCTGCAAGACGACGGACTTGCCGTCGCCGGACACCTTGAACAGCCCGGCGTCGATGGTGGTGACGATCGACTTGTCGACGACCTTCGCTTCGTAATTCACGTCGGTCGACGGATCAGCTGATGCGATCCCTGTTGATGCTCCGACTGCAGCGACCGCTAGAGCAGTCACAGCCGCCTTCTTGAAGAAACCCATAGTTCAACCCCGTGTTCGCCTGCGTATGCTCGCAGAAACTCGACAACTTCGGACATTGGTAAACCCCCGACAAAGCCTTCGTATTAAAGCAGACCGAAGTGACGGAAGGGATAGTTGCGCTCGGGCCGACCGGAAGCGGCCGGTGTAATCGAATGTGCAGCGTGCAGTACCAACTTGTCGAACATGTGTGCGAAAATGTGGAGATGCGGTTGACCGAGCAATCCCCGGATTGCTGCCCCAACGGACACCGGCTCACGGCGAACACATGCCTTGTCGGTTGGGAGGTCTGCGGGTGTGCCTCGACGGAGAATGGCGGACACAGGACCCATTACTGCAGGCGATGTGGTGAAACTGTCCGGACGCCGGAGTGTGTCGGCGTGGATCCGCAGAAAAGTCGGTGGAGTTGAAGTGCTGTTACGTTGTGTTTCAAAGAGATTCGCGAGAGCCTCACCCGGCGGATCGGTGCCGGGTGAGGCTTGTGGATCAGGTAGGCGGGGCGACGGGTGCGTCGCTGCTTCCTCCCGAGCTCCCGCTCGACGAGCCGGTGCCGAAAAGTAGGCCGAAGAAGCCGGAGATTGCGCCGAAGAAATCGAACATGGGCGAGCCTTTCGCGAGGACGAATGCGGTCACGACAAGTGGCCGACTTGTGGTGGTGTTCAGAGAAGTTCCGTCGACATTGACGGTAAAGGCGTCGGACGAAGGCCGACTGCCGGATGAAATGTACGATTCGTCCCCGTTTGATACAAGTCTTTCCCGAGTAACAGTTACTTGAGGCTTAAATTATCGGGGGTGCCTGCCTGATCTGGGGGGCCTGCCTGATCTGGGGTGCCCTGCCTGCTTGGGTGGGGCAACCAGGCAGGGCAGTGGTTGGCCGTCCCTCTCAATACCGACCTACGGCGAACCATCGGCGTTGAAACTACCCACAGTTCGTGACGTGCGCCACTTACGTACCGGTACCTTCGTTAGCCGAGGTCGGACGTTGCGGCGAAGGCGGTCGTCGACGTCCCCGCGGGGACGTGGTTCATCGAGAAATCGCGGTCCCGATCAGGGTTGACGACGCTTGCCAACAGGAGCATGGCGGCGACAAAGAGAACTCCTGCGGCGAGGTAGGCGATTCTCACGGGCAGGCGCGGGCGTCGATCTGAATTCGTGGACATTCACGTTCTCCATCGGTGCATGTTGGACGAACGCCTAGTTTAACGATCAACTAATGAAAGGGTGCGAACAGTGACGCAAGATACGAAAAGGCCCTCGATCTCGGGGGAAATCGAGGGCCTTTCCGGTCGAACGTCGGCGCCGCCAAGCACATAGCGTCACCGACCCACTATCGGTGTCGAGCGTGACCCCTCATGTCCGACCCCACTTCTCGACACTATCCAGTAACTTGCGACATTGTGGATGATTCGGACATTGTCGTTCGGATGGGGGAGATCCCGTCCGCAGCCCCTACTTTCGTCCGGCAGCCCATTTCATTCCCCAGTTGTAGGCCCGATCGAGATCTGACTGACTGCCGTTGATGTACTGAACTTCGCGCGTCACCGTCACGCCCTGACCTGAACTCTGGATGAGAGCGATCGCGCACAGTCGCTCCTGGTTGCTGGCGGAGTCGAGTCGCACTTCCACCTCCGGCCCGTTGGTGGGATACAAGGTGACGACGCCGTCCACCGCCGCCCAGTTGGGAGCGCCGTCGTAGATCATCGCGAAGATCAGGATTCGCCGGAAAGCGCTTGGGTCACCAAGATTGACGTGCATGTTCTCGCCGCCGGTGTTCGCACCACTGCGGTCGTCGCCGTCGAGGGAGATGTAGGGCGGAGAAGTCAGTGAACCGAAACTGTTACCCAAGGCCTGAACTACTCCCTTGGACCCGTCGGCAAGTTCGTAGAGGCATCCGAGGTCCAGGTCGACCGCACCAGAGCCTGCGCCGGCGAGCTTGGCGAGAAAACCGGTCTTCTTCGGTGGTGCCCCCTGTGACCAGTTGAGGTTCACGCGCATATTGCCTTGTCGTTCACCCGCCTTCGCGAGGTTGACCGTCGGTGCCGATTTGGTGAGCGTGATCTTGCTCAGGCTGACCGGTGCTTGCGACGGAGTGGACTCGCCGGAACGTCGGGTGTAGTCGATTGCCATCGTGATAGTCCTTGTCTGAACTCGAATGAGTCCGATCGTGTTACCCGTCGAGGAATCTCCACCGACGTGATCGGCGATCTCCGGCCATTGTCCCTCATGTCTAATTTCAACCCATGGGCATCAAACTTGCGGCGCCAACTTGCGGCAGACCAGCAGTTTGCTGATTACTGTGTCTGTGGGCAGACGCGACTCCGAAATAGGGTGGACGCACTGGTTGACACGGCAACGTCCAATTACGGAAGAATTGCTGAGTCGGACGTCCGATTCAATTGCGTCGTGGGAGCGGGAGGTAAGTGATGCCAGTCCTGTCGCTTCTGCAACCCCGCCAGAGAGAAAGACTGACGCCCGCCCAACGTGATGACGTAACTCGTGAGCAGATAGCCGTCACCTTCGGCGTGCTGCCATGGGCCGCTGCCGTCCACCTCGTCGTCACACTCGGGCTGACGTTGTATGTAATTCCCCCGGACGGCGGACCGCTGCCGCGTGTGTGGCCATTGCTGTCCGGCGTGATCGGGTTGGTGGGGATGTGCGTGGGTCTCGCCATTCATTTCAACCTGATCACACCCACGTACCGGATGTCCTACGCGTTTCTCATCGTCGAATTTGCTGTAGTCGGGATCCTGTATTCCTCGCTCGCCCTGGTCCTGTACCCGATCCTGGACGATTCCGGCGATCTGATCCTGATAGCGGTCACCACATCGATCACCGGTGCCGGAGCCGTGGCCACCGCGATGTTGCGAGTGGTGGGGGTCACCTGGGTCCTGTCCAATCTGATAATCCTCGGGGTGGCATTCTGGCTTCAGCCGGGACCCGAGTTCGAACGAATTCTCATTGGAATGATCGCCTATGGCGCGGCTCTGATCGGCGGCACGATAGTGGTCTCGGGCAACCTGGAATCTCGCTATCGAGCTGAATTGAGCGCCGCGTCGGAACGATCGGTCGTGCAGATGCTTCTCGAAGACTTCGAAGGCAACGCCGGGGACTTCGTGTGGGAGACGGACCAGAAAGGCAAGTTCAACCGAATCCCGACGCGGCTCGCGGTCGAAGCGGGGCTGGACTCCACCGAGTTGCAGGGAACGGCGTGGCAGGACCTGTTCATGGAGTTGGGCACCCTACGGATCCCCGGCGGGATCGATGCGCTCATGGAGTTGCAGCAGGCCCGCCACACGAAGACCGCATTCGTCGACGTGCTCGTTCCGGTCCGAGTTCACGGTGAAATTCGGTGGTGGCAGATCTCCGGACGCCCGCGCCCCGGCCGTACACCCGACGAGTTCGTCTGGCGAGGAGTCGGTTCCGACGTCACGGAAGTAAAACTGCAGAGTGACGAGATCGTGCGGATGGGTCGTGTGGACGCACTCACCGGTATGCCGAACCGGCACAGCTTCTGGACCGAGCTCGAGCGACTGCTGCGCGAGCCGTACACAAGCGAAAGTGGTCTCGCGTTGGCCATGCTCGACCTCGACAACTTCAAGTCGGTCAACGACACACTGGGACACACCGTTGGCGACGCGGTTCTGCGAGAGGTCGCGGATCGCCTGTCCGAAGCCGGCGGGGTGTCACAGTTGTTCGCACGTCTGGGGGGAGACGAGTTCGCGGTTCTTTTCACCGATGTGGGTGACAGCTCACAAGTTCGTACTCTGCTCGGCCGCTACATCGAAACTCTGCACGAGCCGATCACAGTGGCTGGTACGCGGTTGGAGATCGGATGCAGCATCGGGTACTACCTCCCCGACGAGCTGCCGTCCTCCGCCGACGAGATGATGGGCGCTGCGGACCTGGCTTTGTTCGCGGCAAAGGAATCCGGGCGCGGGGCCGTACGTGAATATCGAGACTCGATGAAGTCCGTGGCCGATCGGCGGGCCCGCCTGCTCGAAGATCTGGGAAACACTGTCGCGGAGAAGGACCTCGAACTCGAGCTGTTGCCCAGGATCGACGTGGTTTCCCGCGAGATCGTGGCCGTGGAAGTCCGCGTGATCTGGCACAACGCCCGCCTCGGTGCCGTTACGTCCGCCGAATTCATGAGCGTCGCAGACGACACCGGTTTGGCGTACTCACTGGGGACTACCGTCTTCGAGTTGGCCTGCGAGGCGGCGTCCCGCCTTCCTGATCACCTGCGGGTAGCCGTCGCGGTATCGACGCGTCAGCTCGAATCGGATTCCTTTGTCGTCGCGATAGGGGATTCGCTTCGACGATCAGGTGTCAGTGCACATCAGCTCGAGCTCCAACTCAACGAATCATCGGCGATCACCGACGAGTCCAAGTTTGCGTTGCACGCCATCGCGGACATGGGAATCGCGCTGACCGTGGACGAGTTCGGCGCCGGATTCTCCTCGCTCGCATCACTGTCCGGCCTTCCGTTCACCCGAGTCCGGATAGAGCGCTCCATTTCGGGTGCAGTGCCTGGTGGACGGTCGATCCTCGAAGCTGTCGTGGATCTGGTCGACGCGTTGGGAATGGAGGTCGTCGTCTCGGGAGTCGACGGTGAGGAGGACTTGAAGTCCGTGGCCGCTGCAAGGGTGAGGACTGTTCAGGGATACATCGCCGGCGGAGCCATGTCGGTCGACGCGGTCGCAGCGGCGGTAGCAGGCCGACGTGGGTGACCCGGCAGTACTCCGTAGGCGTCGCGTCGGGACGTCGGTGCGCAAACTCGGTCGCAGCGGCACGGAACAACACCTCTCGGATTACGATCGCCGTCGCCTACTCGATCGACGACTGCGGTTCACCGCGCGCGTACTGCCGTGGTCGTTTCTGACCGCGGCGGTTGCCTTGTCAGCGATCGTGGTGCTTCTGCCGGTGGATGCCGGATGGTTCACCTTCGCCTGGTCGAGCGTCATGCTGTTGTCGAGCGCTGGATTCAGTGTGTATTGGCTCCGGCGCTCGCGTCTCGGCGTCTCCGAGTCCCAGACCACCGAACTGGTGGTACTCACAGTCGAAATCATTGTCTGGGGAGTGCTCCTGGCGTGCTTGGCTCTCGTTCTCTTCCCGATGCTCGATCCTCGTGACGAGTTGGTACTGAGCTCGACCTTGATCGGTGGGATCGCGGTCGGCGTGTTTCCCACCATGATGTTTCGCGGAATCACTGTGGTCTGGATCAGCCTGGTGGGAGTCGGGTTGGCCGGGGCGTTCTGGACGGAACCGGGCACATCGCGTTTCGTGCTGATCGGGGTGCTGGTCGTCTTTGTAGGTTCGCTCTACAGCGGAACTTTGCTGTTGGCCAAACTTTTCGAGAGACGGCTACGCGCCGAACTCATAGCCGAGGACGAACGAGATCTCGTCGAGTTGTTGCTCAACGATCTCGAAGACGGAGCACAGGATTGGCTCTGGGAGACCGATTCGCGCGGTATCGCCAGTACCGTGTCGTATCGATTCGCCGAGCAGGTCGGTTTGCCGGCAGCACAGATTCGGGGCCGCACAATGCACGAGATCCTGATCGGGATCGGCGCGTCCCGAACAGATGTGGGCAGGAAGTCCCTTGATCTCCTCGCCGCGAATTTTCAAGCCGGGACGGCGTTTCGGGACCTCACCATGCAGGTCGTCGTTCGGGGCGATACTCGCTGGTGGTCGATGTCAGGTCACCCGGGCAGTGGCGATGGGGCGACCTACGGGTGGCGCGGTGTCGGATCCGATATCACGCACTCGTATCACCAGCGCCAGAACATCTTGCGATTGGCAGAGATCGATTCGTTGACCGGTCTCAGAAATCGGTACAGCTTCAACGCTCAACTGTCTTCGCGGATTCGGGACGGACACAGGGTGTGGCTGGCAATTCTGGATCTGGACAACTTCAAGTCGATCAACGACCGGTTGGGACACCACATCGGAGACGACGTGCTTCGCGATGTTGCCGGCAGACTGCACAGCGTTCTGCGATCGAACGAGATCTGTGGCCGACTGGGGGGTGACGAGTTCGCCATCGCCTTCGACGACCTAGCCTTCGACGACATCGGGAGTGCAGATGAGGTGGAGAAGAGATTCCAAACGATTCTCGACTCATTCGAAGGACCATTTTCACTGGTCGGCAACCAGATTCGCATTCGTGCCAGTCTGGGGTACGGCTCGATGCCCGACGACGCCGACAGCCTCGAAGACCTGGTGATTGTCGCGGACCTCGCGCTTTACCACGCAAAGGAGAGCGGTCGGAACCAGATTCGCGCCTTCGATGCGACTTTGCGGGATCGTGCGACGGGTAGGGCCAGGGCATTGTTGGATCTTCGTCGTGCGTTGATCGACGAAGAGTTCGAGTTGGTTTATCAGCCACAGGTCTCGGCCGCGACGGGAGTTGTCGTCGGGTTCGAGGCTCTGCTGCGGTGGAACCATCCGACTTCAGGTCTCGTCTCGCCGGGAGACTTCATTTCGGTCGCCGAGGAAACCGGCTTGATCGTGCCGATCGGTGCAGGTGTTCTGAGGGCTGCCTGCACGGCGGCGACAACGTGGCCGGAGGACATTCGGGTTGCCGTCAACGTTTCTCAGGTGCAACTGCGTTCGAGTCGATACGTCGACTCGGTACGCCGGACACTGATCGAGGTGAACCTCCACCCCAGCCGACTCGAGATCGAGGTGACCGAATCGTTGGTCATCGACGACGCCGACCGAGATGTGTTGGTACAGCTCTCGGCGCTCGGCATCGCCATTGCGATGGACGACTTCGGCACAGGGTTCTCCTCGGTTGCCAGCTTGGCCCGGCTGCCGCTCGATCGGTTGAAGATCGATCGGGCGTTCGTCGCACCGCTGGACGCGGATCCCTCGAATTCGAGGTTCGCTGTCTTGCGAGCCGTCATCGCGATTGCCAAGTCTCTGGGGCTGGACACCGTCGCCGAGGGCGTGGAGACGGAGAGGCAGCGCGCGATAGTGACCGAGTGCGGATGTGACGTGATCCAGGGGTACCTCGAGGGAATGCCGATACGGGCAGCCGAGATTCCGCACTATTTGAATGGGCGACTCGGCGGTTCGAGCAGGTGGGGTGTCGCGGCTACCACTGAGTGAGAACTTTGCGCCCGTTTTGCCGATCGATGTGTGACGGTACGCCGAAGTGCTTCACATCGAACTGCAGAAGGGTGTCTTCGTGGTGGTCGGATCGGCGTACTCCCCAGGGCCGATGTTGGTGGGTAAGAAGGCAGTGGTCACAGGCGGTTCCCAGGGAATCGGCGCAGCGATTGTTCGAGCATTTGCATCGCATGGCGCGTCAGTTCTGGTTGTCGACGTGGCTCCTCTTGGCGACGTCGAATTCGACTCGGCTGCAGGTGGTTCGATCAACTATCTCGAGTACGACGTGCGGACGCGGGAAGTCCCCGTCGCGTTGACCGAGTTCGCGCCGGACGTCCTGGTGAACAACGTGGGTCATTTCCTGAACCCGCCGACAGAGTTCACCGGTACGGATCCCGGTTTCTGGTCCGAGGCCGGCAGCATCAATTTCGATCACGTCGTGCGTCTGACCCATGCCCTGCTTCCCGGCATGATCGACCGCGGTTTGGGTGGATCGATCGTGAACCTGACGACGGTGGAGGCGCATCGAGCGATCCCGGGCCACACGATGTACTCGGCATACAAGGCCGCGCTGACACAGTTCACCAGGAGCCTTGGTGTGGAGATCGGTCGAACCGGAGTGCGCGTCAACGCCATTGCCCCGGATCTGATCGAGTCGGTACAGGTGCCGTATCGCACGATCGTTCCCGCCGACGACTGGGACAAGTGGCCGGGGTGGGCACCGTTGGGCGGACCGGGCCAGCCGGTCGACATTGCCGGCCCCGCACTGTTCCTGGCTTCCGACCTGGCGAGATACATCACCGGAACCGTGATCCACGTCGACGGCGGCTCGCACGCTGCCGGAGGCTGGTTCCCCACAGAAGAGGGTGGCTGGACCAACCGGCCCCGAAAGGCTTGACACATGACAACTTTCAGTCTGAACGTTCCCAACTTCGGCACCACTCTCGCGGAGGACTCCTACGCGAAACTCGTGCAGGTCTGTCAGAACGCGGAAGCTGCCGGCTTCGACCGGGTCCTCGTCACCGATCACGTGGTGATGGGCTCGGACAACTCGGCGTACACGTGGTCGGCGTTCCCCACCGAGCCCGACGCCAACTGGCTCGAGCCGCTGACCGTCCTGGCTTTTGTTGCCGGACAGACGAAGACAATTCGCTTGGGGACCGGAATCGTCATCGCGGCGCTGCGCGGGGGAGCGGTACTGGCCAAGACGGCCGCGACACTCGATCTGCTCTCCGGGGGCCGACTCGACCTGGGCGTCGGAACAGGTTGGCAGGAACGTGAATACGAGGCGGCAGGTATGGACTTCGGTAAAAGGGGACCACTGCTCGACGACGCTCTCGCAGTGTGCCGGGCCCTGTGGAGTTCGGCGCCGGCGAGCATCGACACCCCTCGTCTGAAGTTCGACGACGTGTACTGCGCGCCCCGTCCGGCCGCTGGAATCCCGATCTGGGTGTCCGGTTCGCTCTCCAAGGCCGTTGTACGACGCGTCGCAACCTGGGGTGACGGGTGGATTCCGATCATGGGTGCCGCGGACGACGACCTACGTGAAGGGATCGACGTCATCGGCAAAGCGATGGCGGATCTCGGACGCGATCCAGCGGAATTGCAGGTCCGTGGGCGACTGACCGTCGTACGCGGGTCCGACGGTTCGATCGACCTCCCGGCGACGATGATCGGCGCCGAGCAGCTGCTCGAATCCGGTGCCACCGATGTGCTGGTTGCGCTGGCAGCAGTAGATCCGGATCCGGATGCGGCGATGGCAGAGTTCGGCGAGCTGGTGTCGGCCTTCGCAAAGGTGACCCGCTGACGATTGCGTCGAGGCGGTAGTTCTATCGTGCGAAGTGTTGTAGTGCAGCCTGATCGAGGAGAGAACACATGACCGAGAGCATCGTCGTGGATACGAGCCTGGAAGCGTTGCTCGACGCCCGGATCAGCTGCCGTGCCTACGAGGACCGTCAGGTGCCACGTGAGGTGATCGAGGAGATCCTTCGGCTGGCGCAGAAGACGCCGTCGTGGTGCAACACGCAACCGTGGCAGGTCGCGATCACCGAAGGGGAGGGCACCGAGCGATTCCGCGCCGGCCTCGGTGAGTACGTGATGGCCAACGCCCAGGAGTCGGACTTCGAGTTCCCGCGCGCGTACCAGGGCATCTACAAGTCGCGTCGGTTCGACTGCGCGATGGCGCTGTATTCGAGCGTCGGAATCGAGCACGGTGACCGCGCCGGATCCGCGGCACAGACGATGAAGAATTTCGAGCTCTTCGGCGCTCCTCACGTCGCGATCATCACCACTGACGAGGCATTGGGCACCTACGGCGCAGTCGACTGCGGGTTGTACGTGAACAGCTTCCTGCTCGCGGCCCAGAGTCTGGGGGTCGCCACGATCCCGCAGGCGGCGCTCGCGGGCAGCTCCAAGTTCATTCACGAGCATTTCGGTATCGACGACACTCGCAAGGTTGTCTGCGCGATCTCGTTCGGATACCCCGACGCCGACCACCCGGTGAACGGATTCCGCACCGAACGCGACACCGTCGACAACGTCGTGCAGTGGATGTCGAACTGACAGGGATGTCGAACTGATCACCTGCTGGTCGGGGGATTGAGTGTTGCGTAGTTCCACCTGAAAGACTGGTGGCATGTCCGACACACCCGAACTGTTCGATCGTCTGCGCCGATTCCCCGATGTCGAGGCACCCAATCTCTTTGCCGTCGATGCGGCTGATCGTCTGATCCTCGACGAGGCCGCCGACGCTCTTGCCGCGGCACCGGCGGGCACCGTCGTCGTGATCGGCGATCATTACGGTGCGCTGACTGCCGGTGTTGCGCTCGTGCACGGAATCGCCGCCGTGCGCGTTCACCAGGATCCGCTCACCGGAGAGCTGGCCCTCGCGAACAATGCGCGCGAACTCGGATTCAGTGACGCCTTCACCTCGCACGGACTGGACGAGGAGTTGCTCAGCGGCGCCCGCGTCGTGCTCATGCAATTGCCGCGTAGCCTCGCCGAACTTGCCGAGATCGCCCAGCTGATCGCGCTTCACGCCGACCCGGCGGTTCGTGTCTTCGCCGGTGGGCGTGACAAGCACATCACCCCAGCGATGAACAAGGTTCTCGGCGAATCGTTTTCCGACGTCAGCGCCTCGCGTGGGCGTCAGAAGTCCCGCGTACTCAAGGCTTCGGAACCGAAGCCCGATGTTGCTATCACGTTCCCGGTGACCGAACGCCTCGACGAATTCGACCTCGACGTCGTTGCTCACGGCGCAGTGTTTGCCGGTGCGAGCCTGGACATCGGCACCCGGTTGCTCCTGGAGAACCTCGGAAAGATTGCGGTCGATCCGCTGAGCGACGTGATCGATCTGGGTTGTGGCAGCGGCATTCTCGCGGCGGCGATCGCGCGGAAGTTCCCGGACGTGCACGTGATCGCAACGGATCAGTCCTCGGCAGCCGTCGCTTCGGCTCTGGCGACCGCGTCCGCAAATGGCGTCGGCGATCGAGTGAGCGGCCTGCGCGACGACGCCGTGAGTTCGTTGCCCAGTGCGAGCGCGGATCTGGTTCTGTTGAACCCGCCGTTCCACGTCGGCGCGGCGGTCCACACCGGCGGAGCACTCAAGATGTTCGAAGCTGCCGGCCGTGTCCTGCGTCCCGGTGGCGAGTTGTGGACTGTTCACAACGCGCATCTGGGGTACCGCGAACCGTTGAAAGCCGCGGTGGGTCCGAGCGAGGCGATGGCGAAGAACGCGAAGTTCATCGTGATGAAGTCGGTCAAACCGTCCTAGTATCGAAAAGGGACGAGTGTCGAAGAGTGTTGATCTTCCGGAAATGCGCCGGGAACTACAACCGAAGCTTCGACGTTGTAAATTACGAGTGCTTTACTTTTAGTCAGGTACACGGACCGTGTCGGAAACTCGGATCCGTCCGGCGAACCCGCGACGCACCCGTCGTAGGCCACCACGATGAAGGGATGATCACGGTGCGCACCACCAGCAACCCGGTGTTCCGCAATCTGCCCAAGCAAGAGGGCAACGGATACGCCTCGTTCGGATCTGCGACGGCGGGCGCCTCGCAGGCAACCCAGCAGTTCGGTCAGCCGCAGTACGCTCCGGCCGAGCCGTACCAGACCGGTCCCACCTCGCGGGCCATGACGATCGACGACGTCGTCACCAAGACGGGCATCACGCTCGGTGTGCTGACGATCTCGGCACTGGTGTCGTACTTCCTGGTCAACAACAACGCCGACCTCGCAGCCCCGCTGGTCATCGGCGGCGGTCTCGTCGGCCTCGTTCTGGTTCTGGTCGCGACGTTCGGTCGCAAAATGGACAACCCGGCAATCGTGTTGGCGTACGCCGCGGCCGAGGGCCTGTTCCTCGGTGCGCTGTCGTTCATGTTCACCTTCCAACTCCAAGGCGCTGACGCGTCGATGCTGATTGCGCAGGCGGTCCTCGGAACCTTCGGCGTGTTCTTCGGCATGTTGGTCGTCTACAAGACCGGTGCGATTCGGGTGACACCTCGTCTGACGCGAATGATCATCGGTGCGTTGATCGGTGTTGTCGTTCTGGCGCTCGGTAACCTCGTCGCGAGCTTCTTCACCGAGGGCGGACTGGGACTGCGTGACGGTGGAACCGTCGCCATCATCTTCAGCCTCGTCTGCATCGGCATCGCAGCCTTCAGCTTCCTGCTCGACTTCGACGCCGCTGATCAGCTGATCCGCGCACAGGCGCCCGAGAAGGCAGCCTGGGGCGTCGCATTCGGCCTCACCGTCACCTTGGTCTGGCTGTACGTCGAGATCCTGCGTCTGCTGAGCTACTTCAACAACGACTAGTTCTCGAGTCGATCCGTAACACGAAGAAGGGCCCCGCGAGGGGCCCTTCTTTTGTCGTCTGTGGACGGTTACGGTGCTTGGATACCTAGCAACTGCTTGGTTTGGAACGAAGGGGAGCGAATGTCGACAAACACCTCTGAACCCATCCTGGTCGCGGATGCCGGAGCAGTGCGAACGCTGACCTTCAATAATCCGAGTCGCCTGAACGCATTTGATGCAGCCGGTTTTCGAGCGTTCACCAAAGCGCTCGACGACGCGGCGTCGGGCGAAGCCGTGGCCGTGGTGATCGTCGAGGGCGCAGGCAAGGCATTTTCCAGTGGCGTCGACCTACGCGCACTCGCCGAACCAGGCGCAGACAACGCCGACTTCGGCCACGCATTCGCACCGCTGATCGTCGCGCTGGTGGAGTTCCCGAAGCCATTGATCGCCGCGGTACACGGCGCTGCCGTCGGCATCGGCCTGACCATGCTGCTTTACTGCGACGTCGTCTACGTTGCCGAGGACGCACGTCTGCGGGCACCGTTCACTTCGCTGGGTACAGCTCCCGAAGCTGCCAGTAGTTGGTTGCTGCCCAAGGTGATCGGAACGCAGCGAGCCGCCGAGCTGATCCTGTCGGCCCGGTGGCTCAGCGGCGTCGAAGCTGCCGCCTACGGACTGGCGACAGCCGCCGTGCCGGCCGACCAGGTACAGGCACGCGCCCGCGAGAGCGCCGAGCAGATTGCCGCCAACGTCGGACCGGCAGTCCTTGCCGCCAAACGACTGCTCCGTCACGGATGGGCGGACGAAGCTCGCGCTGCCGTGCAGCGTGAGGACGACGCTGCGCGAGAGTTGATTCGCGAGTTGGGGAGTTTTGCTCGGAAGTTCACGACTACCTGAAACACGACCACACGAAAGCGGCCGCCCGGCAGAAGCCGGGCGGCCGCTTTCGACGTGCTCAGGGGATCAGCTGAGGCGCTCGATCACCATTGCCATGCCCTGTCCGCCGCCGACACACATGGTCTCGACGCCGAAGGTCTTGTCCTGCTCCTGCAGGTTGTTGATCAGGGTGTTGGTGATACGGGCACCGGTCATACCGAAGGGGTGACCCAGCGCGATCGCGCCACCGGAGATGTTGAGCTTGTCCTCTTCGATGCCCAGTTCGCGAGCGGATCCGAGGACCTGCACTGCGAATGCCTCGTTGATCTCGAACAGGTCGATGTCGGAGATCGACTTGCCGGCGATCTTCAGGGCGTTCTTGACGGCCTGGATCGGGCCGAGGCCCATGATCTCGGGGGACAGGCCCGAGACGCCGGTGGAGACGATGCGAGCGAGCGGGGTCAGGCCGAGTGCCTTTGCCTTGGTGTCGGACATGATCACCAGTGCGGCTGCGCCGTCGTTGAGCGGGCAGGCATTGCCGGCGGTGACGGTGCCGTCGGGGCGGAAGACGGGCTTGAGGCCGCTGATGCCCTCGTAGGTGGTGCCGGCGCGGGGGCCGTCGTCCTTGGAGACGACGGTGCCGTCGGCGAGCGTGACGGGCGTGATCTCACGCTCGAAGAAGCCGCGAGCGATGGCTTCCTCGGCGCGGTTCTGACTGCGAACTGCCCAGCGGTCCTGGTCTTCGCGGGTGATTCCGGTGGCGGAAGCGACGTTCTCCGCGGTCTGGCCCATGCCCAGGTACACGTCGGGGATCAGGCCCTCTTCGCGAGGATCGGTCCAGGCGACTCCACCTTCGGCGAGCTTGGCGCTACGGGCCTGCGCTGCGTCGAAGAGCGGATTCTTGGTGTTGGGGAGGCCGTCGGCGTTGCCGGTGATGAAGCTGGAGACGGACTCGACGCCGGCGGAGATGAAGACGTCGCCCTCGCCTGCGCGGATGGCGTGCAGCGCCATGCGGGTGGTCTGCAGCGAGGAGGAACAGTAACGGTTGACCGTGACACCGGGGAGGAAGTCGTAGCCGAGCTGAACGGCGACGACTCGGGCGATGTTGAAGCCCGACTGGCCGGCGGGCTGGCCGCAACCGAGCATGAGGTCGTCGATCTCGGTGGGGTCGAGCTCGGGGATCTTTGCCAACGCGGCGGCAACCATCTGAGTTGCGAGGTCATCCGGGCGGATGTCCTTGAGCGAACCCTTCATTGCGCGGCCGATGGGCGACCGTACTGCTGAGACGATTACTGCCTCGGGCATGAAAACTCCTTTTGTGTACTGCTCGTGGGGCGGCTTGAAACGCCGTCGAGCAGGGCAAGTTGAATGCAGCTTCGACTTACAATTTACGTTGCCGCTCCCAGATGGTGGTCACGCAGTCTCACTCAGTTGACGTCGGGGCGCTGACCTGCAGGTTTTGTGCGTCTCGCGAAGGCTTTCCACTGGGTTGCCGCCGCCGTCAGTCGGGCCGCGACGGTGCGGGCTTGCGCCGCCTCCGAAACGTGGGGGAGCTCGGGTAGCGGGCCACCCTGCCATTCACCCAGAGCCGACGCGAGAACCGGGACGATCTGCTTCGCCGCGAGTTCGTATCCGGCCGCGGACGGATGGAAACGGTCGGCCGAGAACATCGTGTCGGGCGAGGCCAGGAATTCCTTGGCCAGCAGGTCGGCCAGTGGAACGGGATGACCCCCGGCGTTTCTGGTCGCGGCCGCCTGGGCGAGTGCGAGGCGATGGCCCCATTCGCGCACCACGGAGCGCAGAGGTTGCGGGATCGCCGTGACCACCCCCAGATCCGGGCAGGTGCCGACAACAACGACGGCGCCGCTCTCGCGTAAGCGTCGAACCGCGTCGCCGAGGCGTTTAGCCGACGCGTGAATCGCGTTCTTGGCGGTGACGTCGTTGGCGCCGATCAGGATCACCGCAGCGTCCGGGGGAGGACCGGCGACGAACATGGCGTCGACCTGCCCACTCAACCCGCGGGAGGTGGCGCCCCCGATGGCCTTGGTGCTCAAACGGATTCGCTTACCGGTTTCACTCGCAAGCAGCTTCGCGACCTGGACACCCGGAACTTCCGAGGCCGTCAGCGCGCCCACGCCGGCCGCAGACGAATCGCCGAAGATCATCAAGTGGAGATCGAAGGGCACGGCCCGCCACCAGAGTTCCGGGTTGTCGGCGCCGGGCGCGTACACCCCGTCCGCCTCGGGTGGCTTGGCGATATTGCGACCGATCACCCCGCGGGCCGCCCCCGCCTGCGACATCAGATAGTTGTAGCCCAACCAGGAGAGCGTGCCTGCACTCGATCCGGCCACCACCGTGGCCACCGACGCTTTCAGTCCGGTTCGACTCACACTTGCCAATCTAGCCGGATTGCACCACCTTCGCCCGACGTCCGCGCGCACCGTTTTCTTTCATCTGGGAACATGGACGAATGCGCATCGCGGAACACGTCGTCGACCTCATCGGCAACACCCCACTCGTCAAGCTCACGTCCGTCACGGGCGAAAACTTCGGCACGGTGGCAGCCAAGGTCGAATACCTCAACCCTGGCGGTAGCTCCAAGGACCGCATCGCCGTCAAGATGATCGACGCAGCCGAGGCTTCGGGTGAACTGAAGCCGGGCGGCACCATCGTCGAGCCGACCTCGGGCAACACCGGAATCGGCTTGGCGCTCGTGGCGCAAAAGCGTGGATACAAGTGCGTTTTCGTCTGCCCAGACAAGGTCAGCGAAGACAAGCGCAACGTCCTGCGCGCCTACGGCGCCGAGGTGGTCGTGTGCCCCACGGCCGTCGCGCCGGACAACCCGAACAGCTACTACAGCGTCTCCGACCGTCTCACCCGTGAGATCCCCGGCGCCTGGAAGCCCAACCAGTACTCCAACCCGGGCGGACCGGAGAGCCACTACGAGACCACCGGCCCCGAGATCTGGGCCGACACCGACGGCAAGATCACGCACTTCGTCGCGGGCGTCGGCACCGGCGGCACCATCACCGGCACCGGCCGCTACCTCAAGGAAGTTTCGGGCGGCAAGGTCAAGGTCATCGGCGCAGACCCCGAGGGCTCCGTCTACTCCGGCGGCACCGGTCGTCCGTATCTGGTCGAAGGCGTCGGCGAAGACTTCTGGCCGTCGGCATACGACCCGTCCATCCCGGACGAGATCATCGCCGTCTCGGATGCCGATTCCTTCGAGATGACGCGTCGCCTCGCCCGCGTGGAGGGACTGCTGGTCGGCGGTTCCTGCGGTATGGCCGTCGTCGCTGCCCTCGAAGTAGCCAAGCGTGAGGGCCCCGACGCCCTGATCGTCGTCCTCCTCCCGGACGGTGGCCGCGGCTACCTGTCCAAGATCTTCAACGATCAGTGGATGGCGTCGTACGGATTCCTGCGCACCCCACTCGACGGCAAGACCAACGTCCCCACCGTCGGCGACGTTCTGCGTGGCAAGTCGGGCGAGCTGCCGGACCTCGTTCACACCCACCCGTCGGAGACCCTGCGCGACGCGATCGAGATCCTGCGCGAGTACGGCGTGTCCCAGATGCCCGTCGTGGGTGCGGAACCGCCGGTCATGGCAGGCGAGGTCGCCGGAAGTGTGTCCGAGCGGGATCTGCTGAGCGCGGTCTTCGAAGGCCGTGCGCACCTTGCGGATTCCGTCGAGAAGCACATGAGCAAGCCGTTCCCGCTCATCGGTTCCGGCGAGCCGGTCTCGGCTGCCACGAAGGCGCTCGGGGACACCGACGCACTCATGGTCGTCGACGACGGCAAGCCGGTCGGTGTCATCACGCGCCACGATCTCCTGGGTTTCCTGAGTTCGGATTCCTGAGTTCGGATTCCTGCGCCGGCACCGGCGCCATTAGGCTGGGGACCATGAGTGAGCAACGCAGCAAGGCCGACAACATCAGCTGGCAGGGTTTCTCCACGAAAGCGGTGCATGCGGGTTACGAACCCGATCCGCTGACCGGTGCGGTCAACGTGCCGATCTACGCGAGTTCCACCTTCGCCCAGGACGGCGTCGGTGGAATGCGCAGTGGCTTCGAGTACGCGCGAACGGGTAACCCCACCCGTCGCCCACTCGAGGCGAACCTCGCCGCGCTCGAATCCGGAACCTACGGCCGAGCGTTCAGTTCGGGAATGGCGGCCACCGACTGCCTGCTCCGTTCGGTACTTCGACCCGGCGATCACCTGGTCATCCCCGACGACGCGTACGGCGGAACCTTCCGACTCATCGACAAGGTGTTCACGCAGTGGGGGATCGAGTACACCCCGGCTCCGGTGTCCGACGTCGATGCGGTGCGCGCGGCGATGAAGTCCAACACCAAGCTGGTCTGGGTCGAGACGCCCACGAACCCGCTGCTCAATATCGGTGACATCGAGCTCCTTGCCGAGGTCGCCCACGAGGGCAACGCAAAGATCGTGGTGGACAACACCTTCGCCTCGCCGTACCTGCAGCAGCCGCTGCAGCTCGGTGCCGACATCGCGCTGCACTCCACGACCAAGTACATCGGCGGACACTCCGACGTGGTCGGTGGCGCTCTCGTCTGCAACGACGAAGAACTGGACACCGCGTTTGCCTTCCTGCAGAACGGATCCGGCGGCGTTCCCGGCCCCTTCGACGCGTTCCTGACGTTGCGCGGAATCAAGACACTGGCGCTGCGCATGGAGCGTCACAGTGACAACGCGGAGAAGGTCGTCGAATTGCTCGACGGCCACCCCGCGGTTGCCAGCGTCATCTACCCCGGACTGGCTTCGCATCCGTCGCACAAGGTCGCGGCCAAGCAGATGCGACGCTTCGGCGGCATGATCTCCGTCCGCCTCAAGGGCGGCAAGGCGGCAGCTCTCGACCTGTGCTCGCGCACCGAGATCTTCACGCTGGCAGAATCTCTCGGCGGAGTCGAATCCCTCATCGAATTCCCCGGTGCGATGACCCACGCCTCGACGGCCGGTTCCGCTCTCGAGGTTCCCGACGATCTGGTTCGCCTGTCGGTCGGCATCGAAGACGCCTCCGATCTGGTCGGCGACATCGAGCAAGCGCTGTCCTGATCTTCGCTCTACAGTAATTCGACTTCGAATCTGCAGTGCGCCTTCACACCTCACGAGGGTGTGGAGGCGCACTTTCTGGAGGCATGCGTGAATCTCGAACAGATAAAGGCTGCACAGCAACTGCTCGCCCCGGTCATGCGACGCACCCCGGTCGTGGCCTCGCGAGTGTTGTCCGAAACCACCGGCTTCGCCGTGAGTTTGAAATGTGAAAATCTGCAGCGCACCGGCTCTTTCAAACCGCGCGGTGCGTACAACCGCATTGCCAATCTTTCCGCAGAGGAACGGGCAGCGGGCGTGGTGGCGGCCAGTGCCGGTAACCATGCGCAGGGAGTTGCCTGGTCTGCAACAGAATTGGGAATCAAGTCGACCGTCTTCATGCCGACGGGTGCGCCGCTGCCGAAGTTGGTGGCCACCAAGGCATATGGAGCTCAGGTCCACCTGCACGGTTCGACTGTCGACGAAGCGCTCGTGGCCGCTCGCGAATTCGCGGACCGAACCGGAGCAGTTCTGGTCCACCCGTTCGACCACGAGGACGTCGTGGCGGGGCAGGGGACTGTGGGGCTCGAAATCCTCGAGCAACTGCCTGAGGTCGGCACGATCCTCGTTCCCACCGGCGGCGGCGGTTTGATCGCGGGAGTGGCTGCAGCCGTCAAAGCTGTGCGCCCGCAGGTCCGCATCGTCGGAGTGCAAGCCGAGACCGCGGCTGCCTGGCCGGCGTCGTTGGCAGCCGGGAAGCCGACCGCCTTGGCGTCGATGTCCACGATGGCAGACGGTATCGCCGTTGGCTGCCCGGGCGAGGTTCCGTTCGCCGAAGTTGCCGCCCATGTCGACGCCGTGGTGACGGTCAGCGAGGAAGCGCTGTCCAAAGCGCTCCTGCTGTGCCTCGAACGCGCCAAGCTCATCGTGGAACCGGCCGGCGTCGCGGCCGTCGCGGCCTTGATGACCTGTACTCCGGAGGAGCTGGGACTGACAGGGCCGGTGTGCGCCGTGCTTTCCGGCGGCAACATCGATCCGCTACTTCTCACGCACGTCATCTCGCACGGTCTGCGAGCGGCCGGACGGTTCCTCGGAGTTCACATCACCATCGACGATCGGCCGGGCGCACTGGTCTCGTTGCTCGAAGTGGTTCGAGCGAACGGCGCCAGCGTGGTCGATGTCATCCATTCCCGTACCGGTGGCGAACTTGCACTCGACGAAGTGGAAGTCTTCCTCACCGTCGAGACGCGTGGCCCGGACAACAAGGCGGAACTTCTGACGGCCTTCGACCGCGCCGGTTACGCAGTACGACTGCAGAACTGAGGCGAGTTACTCGTCAGGCCAGCCGCCCAGAACCGTCACGCGGTACTCCTGGTCGACCAGCCTGGCGGGTACGTCGAGTTGATGTAGCCAGTCGATGGCCGAACCGCCCATGCCGACCGCAACCCGACTGAATGCGGCGGCCTGGGCGCAGGAGGATGCAATCACCGACACCGTGCGCCACATCGGCGTCGCCGTCGATTCGCGGTGCAGTGGCTTGACGGTGCTGGCCGTGGCGATCCCGCAGTCGGACGGAAGTGCTACCTGGCAGGTCGGGTCGCCGGGCAGGTCTTGCACCTGAATCTGCCAGCCGTCTTCCGGCGCCGGGCCGGCAACCGCGATGTCCCCGCCGAGGCCGACCAGCACGCCACACCCGAGAAGAGTCGCAGTGGACGCGGCACAGTGGTCCGCTGAACTGGCGCGGGCCGTCGCGGACAGATCGAGAACGACGTCGTCCGGGCTGTACACGCGGTTGTTCTCGACGCGAATCTTCCACCAGGAGTGAGGGTCTGCCGACCCGGCCGTCGGCGTGAGTTTGCCGTCGGTCAGTCGTGCGACAGCCAACGCGTCTTCGAGGAAGTGCGCGAACATCGGGGTCACGGCGACGCCGTCGACGTTGCTCGCGGCGCTGACATAGGTACGAATCTCGGAGTCGGCACGATCTCGATTGGTGGCGGCGTCGGCAGCGGTGAGGTACCCGCGAACCAGGCTGGCCGCGGAGGGAAGGACTTCAGGGTCGGTGACGACGACCCGGGCCTGAACCCCCCACGTGAGCCACTCGGAGGCCGAGCGCGGAGTACTCACGAACCGTTGGAGACGGCGTCCGGGGTTCCGAATCCGGCGACCACGACGGGCCGCTTCGCTACGGGATTCTTGGTGTGAGAAGCCGACGTGTCCGGTGCGAGTGCCGTGGCAGTGGGAGAAGAAACGAGTGAAAGTCCGCCGCTTGCGAGTGCTCCCGCCACAGCCGTGGCTGCGAGGGCGAGGCGAACGGGTCGATACACCGTAGTGCGTCCCCGGGCGGGTCGTGGCCGATCGTCGCTCATGGACTCAGCTTGCACGCCGAACCTGAGAAAAGCCTTGGCGTCTGTAGTCATTTGCGTAACGCCCGCCGAGATAAATGAGACATTGGTTACAGGAGTCGCGAGACTGAGCCGTGTCGAATGCATGTTCGAAAGAGTAGATGTTCGCACCGACAAGTTTCGGGTACGACCACGTACGTGGATTTTCAGAGGTTTATCGGAGGTTCGGATGGCAGTCGGTGTCCTGGCGATCGCTGTGTCGATCGGCACCGCACTGGGCGTGATGAGTGGAACTCTCGGAGCGCCCGCACAAGTCGAGAAGAACGAGTCTTCGAATGCTGCAGTCTCACTTGCAGCCTGGAACGGACCGGCACGAACTCAGGACACACCTGAGGGAATCGTGCCTTCCGTACCCTCCAACTTTCCGGGAGCGACATTGGCGCCCGTGGGAGCGGTGGCAGTGTTCGCGCCGTGGATCAAAAAGGCCGGTGCTCTGTGCTCGGAGATCACGCCCGCGGTGATCGCCTCGCTGTACTCGGTCGAGAACGGATTCAAGTACGGACCCGATACCGACATCTCACCGGAAGGTGGGCGCGGGCCTGGCCGCTTCACCACCGCAGCGTGGACGGCATACGGCAAGGACGGTGACGGCGACGGAAAGATGGACATCCTGGGCGTTGCCGATCCGGTGATGACAACCGGATACCGGTTGTGCGATCTCGTGAAGCAAGCGCAGTCCTGGCAGAAGTCCGGTGAGGTCGAGGGCGATACCGTCGACCTCGCGCTCGCTGCCTACGACGTCGGGCCGGACGCAGTTCGCGAAGCGGGCGGCGTTCCGGCAGACAAGTCGGGCGAGGTTCCTGCGGAGCAGGCGGTCGCCGCTCCGTTCGTCGCCCAGATCAAATCGTTGCAGGACTCGTTCGCCCTGATGCTTGCGCCCTTCGACTACAACAACCTCGCCGCAGCGGTGGGCGGCGTCGTCGAGGCCGGTCTGAAGTTTCTCGGATTGCCGTACGTGTGGGGTGGCGGAAACATCAACGGGCCGTCGATGGGCGGGTTCGACTGCTCGGGGCTGACGTCGTACGCGATCCACGCGGCCACCGGGGTGACTCTGCCCCGGACCTCGGAGACGCAGTGGGGTGTCGGCGTCGAGATCCCGCTGGATCAGGCGCAGCCCGGTGACCTGTTGTTCGGCAACTGGCAGGCAGGCGGCCCCGGCCACGTGGCGATCTACGTCGGCAACGGTCAGATGCTTCACGCACCCACGTTCGGCGACGTGGTGAAGGTCGGCCCGATCTTCGCCGGCATGAAGGCTCGCCGCGTGGTGTGAGTGGGCAGGAAACGGCGAGCGTCGACAGAGCAAGAAGCGCCACCCGACCGAGTCAGGTGGCGCTACTTTTCAGAGCTGGTACAGCCGATCAGCTGTGGTAAGGCTCCGCGCTCAGCAGCGTGACCTTCATGGTGCTGCCGTTGGGCAGGTTGTACTCACGCGTGTCGCCGACCTTGGCTTCGAGCAGCGCGCCGCCCAGCGGTGAGTTCGGCGAGTAGACCTCGAGCTTGGCGTCACGTGCGCCTTCTTCGCGGGTAGCGATCAGGAACGTCTCGGTGTCACTCTCGTCGCCGTCGTAGTAGACCTTGACTACGGATCCGGGCAGTGCGACACCGGACTGAGTGGGGGCCTCGCCGACCTTTGCGCTGTTCAGCAGCTCCTGGAGCTGGCGAATGCGGGCTTCCTGCTGACCCTGCTCTTCGCGGGCAGCGTGGTAGCCGCCGTTCTCCTTCAGGTCGCCCTCTTCGCGACGCTCGTTGATCTCGGCGGCGATGACCGGGCGATTGGCGATGAGCTGGTCGAGTTCGTTCTTGAGCCTGTCATGTGATTCCTGGGTAAGCCAGGTCACCTGGGTCTCGGTCATCTCGATCACTCCCTAGTAGTCGGAGCCGGGGGCTCCCTCGACGATCGCTGCAACAGCAGCGAACAACGACACAGAAGCACCACCAGGGATGCAACCTTGCCGTCAAACCTTGCGTCAATGCAGCAATACACGGTTCCACCCGGAACCGTGTATCGGGCAATTCTATCACGCATGACTACCCGCCCTGTCCGGCGTCAAACGTCCGGCAGGGTGGGTGCGTTCCGAGGTCAGCTCTTGGTCAGGTACTCCGGAACGTCGAAGCTGCAGCCGTAGACGTCGGCCATGCCTGGCGGCTGGGACGTCTTGACCTCGGTGTTGAACTCGAGGGTCTGATGTTCCGACGACGGGACGTAGACCTCACGTCGACCGGTTTCGGAGCCGTCCTTCGAGCGTGCGCGCACGATGCACATCGCTTCACGCGACGAGTCGTCGCGTGTGACGGTGAAACGGATCTTCACCGTGGAGTCGTTGGCGATGTCGAACGAGATGGTCTCGGTCTCGATTTCCTTGACCGCAAATTTTCCGTACGCGTAGTACGCGATTCCGCCGCCTACGACGATGACGAGAGCGGTCAGAGCCCACACCATCCACTTGCGGGGACTGCCCGTGCGAGTTGTGCTCGGGTACCGATCTTGGGGAAGCGGTTTGCTCATCACTCTGCTCTCGAAGACTCGAGTTCGCGTGTCGTGCAGCAACTGACTGTGTCCCGCCGGATTACCGAAGGGGTCACGGCTGCGCCAGGAACTCTCGGGTGGAACTATAGAGGACGTATCCCGTCGCGCCGTCGGTAGGTTTGTCGGCAGTCGGTACGTTTGACGGCAACGGCCCGGAGTAATCCGAGCGGTGCACAGCGTGTGATTCGAAGACTGCCGGTGACGGCTACAGGTGAACTGCCGGTGACGGCTACAGGTGAACTGCCGGCAACGGCTACAGGTGAAGTTGAGGTGAACGAACACGTGAGCGGATTCCGGCTCATGGCCGTCCATGCCCATCCCGACGACGAGTCGAGCAAGGGTGCGGCCACCACCGCCCGTTATGCAGCCGAAGGCCACGAAGTGATGGTCCTGACGCTCACCGGGGGTGAGCGTGGCGACATTCTCAACCCGGCCATGGACGTTCCCGGTGTCCGCGATCGAATCAGCGAAGTTCGCCAGGAGGAGATGGCCGAGGCCGCTCGCATCCTGGGCGTGAAGCAGCGCTGGCTCGGTTTCGTCGATTCCGGGCTTCCCGAGGGCGACCCTCTTCCGCCGCTGCCCGAAGGGTGCTTCGCCCTCGTTCCGCTCGAAGAGTCGACGCGCGCTCTGGTCAAGGTGATTCGCGAGTTCCGTCCCCACGTCGTCACGACGTACGACGAGAACGGCGGATACCCGCACCCGGATCACATCCGGTGCCACGAGGTGACGATGGCAGCCTACGAAGCCGCCGCCGATCCCGAGTACTTCCCCGAGGACGGTCAGCCGTGGGAAATCAAGAAGGTCTACTACTCGCACGGATTCATCCGTAAGCGCCTCGAACTCTTCCAGGAGGAGTACGAGCGTCGCGGTGAGCCGTTCCCGATGGCGGACTGGCTCAAGAAGTGGAAGACCGAACGCGGCGACATGATGGTCCGGGTGACCACTCAGGTCACGTGCGGCGACTACTTTCCCCAGCGTGACGATGCTCTGCGCGCACACGCGACGCAGATCGATCCCAACGGTTCGTTCTTCGCTGTGCCGCTCGACATTCAGCAGAAGATCTGGCCCACCGAGGAATTCGAGCTCGCCAAGACGCGGGTCACCACGTCCATTCCGGAAACCGACCTGTTCGCAGGTCTCGAAGAGGACGCTCAGAAGTGAATGCTCTGTCCGCCGAGGTAGTTCTCGGCACCACACAATTTCTTGCTCAGACCCCGAGTAACCCATCCGGCCCGGAGTTCGGAAAGTCCTCTCCGGTCGGCCTGCTGGTGATTCTTGCGCTGCTCATCGGTGTGATCCTCCTGGTTCGGTCGATGAACCGCCAGCTCAAGAAGCTGCCGGAGACGTTCGAACCGGATCATCCCGAACTCGATCAGCAGGCAGACGAAGGCACCGACCGGGGAGCTATCACTGCTCCGCGCCCGGCGGAACCCAACGTCTCTACCGAGAAGAAGCCCAAGCAAGAATCCTGAGACGAACGAGGTAGCGGCGATGGACCCACGGATGCGGAACAACCTGGGTGGGTCCTCGAGCCCTTACCTGCGTCAGCACGCCGACAATCCGGTCCACTGGCAACAGTGGGGCGAAGAAGCGATGGAGTGGGCGCGCGAGCGCAACGTGCCGATTCTCCTCTCGATCGGATACTCGGCGTGCCACTGGTGCCACGTCATGGCGCACGAGTCGTTCGAGAACGACGAGATCGCGGCCGTCATGAACGCGAACTTCGTCTGTGTGAAGGTGGACCGAGAAGAACGTCCCGACATCGACGCCGTCTACATGAATGCGACGGTTGCGATGACCGGCCAGGGCGGCTGGCCCATGACCTGTTTCCTGACTCCCGACGGTTCACCGTTCTACTGCGGCACGTACTACCCGCCGACGCCTCGCGGCGGAATGCCGTCGTTCACACAGCTTCTCGAAGCGATAGCCGACACCTTCACGAATCGGCGCGACGAGGTCGACAACGCGGCACAGTCGATCGTCACGGAACTTCAGCGCGCGTCGGGCGGGATTCCGTACGGCGGAGCACCCATCGACGCCGAGCTGCTGAACGCGGCGGGTCGGTCGATCCTCGGCGACGAGGACGTCCCGCGCGGGGGATTCGGTGGGGCACCGAAGTTTCCACCGTCGGCACTATTGGAGGGGCTGCTCCGACAGTACGAGCGAACAGGTTCGGGCGAGATCCTCGGCGGCATCGAGCGCACCGCCGAAGCAATGGCACGTGGCGGGATCTACGACCAGTTGGGTGGCGGATTCTCGCGGTACTCGGTCGATGCCGAGTGGGTGGTTCCGCACTTCGAGAAGATGCTCTACGACAATGCGCTGCTCCTGCGGTTTTACGCGCACTGGGCGCGGCGCACCGGATCGGACCTCGCCACTCGCGTCACCGAGGAGACCGCAAGGTTCCTGCTCTCCGATCTGCTGACCGAGAACGGTTGCTTCGCTTCGGCTCTCGATGCCGACACCGACGGCGTCGAAGGCCTCACGTACGTATGGACGCCGACGCAGCTGGTCGAGATTCTCGGCGCGGAGGACGGGCAGTGGGCGTCGGAGTTGTTCCGGGTCACCGATACCGGAACCTTCGAAGAGGGTGCGTCGGTACTGCAGTTGCTCCGTGACCCCGACGACTGGTCGCGCTGGCAGACGGTCTCCGACGCTCTCCGTGCCGCCCGGGCTCAGCGTCCACAGCCCGGCCGCGACGACAAGGTGGTGACGGCCTGGAACGGGCTGACCGTCACGGCCTTGACGGAAGCCGGACTTGCCCTGGACCGACCCGACTGGATCACCGCGGCGGCCGAGTGCGCAGGCGCTCTTCTCGACCTTCACCTGGTGGACGGTCACTTGCGTCGCGCTTCCCTCGGCGGGGCTGTCGGCGCCCCGACGGGCGTGCTCGAGGATTACGCAATGTTGGCCACCGGCCTCCTGGCTCTCTACCAGGCAACGGGATTGGCGCGGTGGCTCGATGCGGCGCAGCAGTTGCTCGACGTCACTGTCGACCACTTCGCTGATCCGTCCGAGCCGGGAAGCTGGTTCGACACGGCCGATTTCGCGGAGTCGCTCGTGACTCGGCCCCGAGACCCGTTGGACGGCGCGACGCCGTCCGGTGCGTCGAGCGTCGCGGAGGCTCTGTTGACCGCAGCGGCGTTGACCGATGCCGAGCGCTCTTCTCGTTACGCCCAGGTCGCGGCGGACGCGCTGGCGAGGGCCACGCTGCCGCTCGAGCGTGCGCCTCGGTCGGCGGGGCACTGGCTCGCGGTGGCGGAAGCGTCGTTGCGTGGTCCGATACAGGTGGCCGTCGTCGGGGAAGGTTCGCTGTTGGCCGATGCCCGCCGGCTTGCCCCGGGTGGTGCAGTGGTTGTCGGCGGAGCGCCGGATTCTTCACCGCTGCTTGCAGATCGACCCCTCGTCGACGGAGGTGAAGCCGCGTACATCTGTCGGGGATTCGTGTGTGATCGGCCGGTGACGACGGTGGTGGAACTGGCGAGTCAGTTGAACACGACGAGCCATACCGCGATGTAGTGGCAGATCGCTGCGACGACCGTCGCGGCGTGGAAGAACTCGTGATGCCCGAACGTCGTGGGCCACGGGTTTGGCCATTTCGTCGCGTACAGAATTGCGCCGACGCTGTAGAAGATTCCGCCGACGAGCAGCAGCACCATCGGCGCCACACCGACCTGGTGCGTCAGTTCACCGACCACGGGAACGATCGCCCAACCGAGGAGCAGGTAGAGCGGGACTCCCACCCATTTCGGGGCGGTGGGCCAGAGCATCTTGAGTGCGACGCCGGCGAGCGCGCCTGCCCACACGATCGCGAGGATGATCTTGCCGGTGTGAGTCGGGAGGCCGAGCATGGCGAACGGTGTGTAGCTGCCGGCGATGAAGAGAAAGATCATCGAATGGTCCGCACGCTTCATCCACGTACGGCCCTTGACCGTCTGCCACTGGATGCGGTGATACGTCGCACTGATGCCGAAGAGGCCACAGATCGTGACGCTGTAGATCGCGGTCGCCCAAGCCGCTTTGGCGCCGACCTGAGCGCCGGCTACGGAGACGAGAACAATGCCCGCGACGACGGAGACACCGAGCGCCCACAGATGGATCCAACCGCGCATGCGTGGTTTGACCGGAAGCTCTTCGAGCCCGAATGCCGTCATGTGCAACCCCTCTCGTTCCGTACTGTTGCGAACCGCGTAACCTACGGTACCGTAGGTTACGCATCAGTAGCATAACCTACCTGCGGGTTTTCGACGCGTACAAAAAGCGTGACGGCGCTCGCATGTGGCTGTCACTGCCGGGCGTAGTCTTTGACACCATGGTGATGTCACGGTGAATCTGCGCGGACTGCTGTACAGCATCTACGAGCGACGACTCCTCAGTCATCTCGACGGTCTCGCGCACCCACGGCACGTAGCCGTGATGTGTGACGGAAATCGGCGATGGGCTCGCGAGAACGGCTTCACCGATGTCAGTCACGGGCACCGCATGGGCGCGCTCAAAATTGCCGAATTGCTCGAGTGGTGCGACGCCGCCGGAATCGAGATGGCAACCATCTACCTGCTCTCGACCGAGAACCTGCGCCGCGAGCCGGAAGAGCTCGACACCCTCCTCGAAATCATCACCGACGTCGTCGAAGAGATCTCCGGGCCCGGCAAGAACTGGAGTGTGCAGATCGTCGGTGCTCTCGATCTTCTGCCTCCCGAGCAGTCCAGGCGCTTGCGGGAAGCGGCGGCGGGGACGAGCGGCCGAACCGGGACACATGTCAACGTCGCGATCGGATACGGCGGGCGTCAGGAGATCGCCGACGCCGTCCAATCGCTCCTGCGCGACAAGATCGGTGCGGGTCTGAGCGGCGACGAACTGATCCAGGCCGTCACGGTCGACGGCATCGACGGGCATCTGTACACGTCGGGACAGCCCGATCCGGATCTGGTGATCCGCACCTCCGGCGAGCAGCGGCTCTCCGGATTCCTGTTGTGGCAGAGCGCCTATTCGGAGATCTGGTTCACCGAGGCGTACTGGCCCGAGTTCCGTCGAGTCGACTTTCTTCGAGCCTTGCGCGATTACGCGGCGCGCCACCGCCGGTTCGGCGCCTGAGCCGTCTCAGAGCTTGCGCAGCCGCAGCCGGTTGATCGTGTGGTCGGCGTCCTTGCGCAGCACCAGGGTTGCGCGGGGACGGGTGGGGAGAATGTTCTCCACCAGGTTCGGGTGATTGATCGAGTTCCAGATCTCCTTCGCCGCGATGGTCGCGTCACGGTCGGAGAGGCCGGAGTAGTGGTGAAAGTGGGCGTTCGGATCGGCGAACGACGTGTTGCGTAGCGCGAGGAACCGCTGGATGTACCAGGCTTCGATGTCCTCGATGCGGGCGTCGACGTAGATCGAGAAGTCGAACAGATCGGAGACCATCAGACGCGGGCCGGTCTGCAGGACGTTGAGGCCCTCGATGATGAGGATGTCGGGCTGGCGGATCAGGTGGTACTGGCCCGGGATGATGTCGTACGACGTGTGCGAATAGACCGGCGCCGCTACCTCTTCCGCCCCGGACTTGACTTCGGTGACGAAGCGCAACAGCTTGCGGCGATCGTAGCTTTCGGGAAAACCCTTGCGGTGCATGATGCCCCGACGCTGGAGTTCCCTGGTCGGATAGAGGAATCCGTCCGTGGTGACGAGGTCGACGCGCGGATGGTGATCCCAGCGGGCCAGGAGAGCTTGCAGCACACGAGCAGTCGTGGATTTTCCGACCGCGACCGAACCGGCGACACCGATGACGAAGGGCACCTGACGGTCGGGATGCTTCTCGCCGAGGAAGGTCGCGGTGGCCGCGAACAGTCGTTGGCGTGCCGCCACCTGCAGGTGGATCAGACGTGCGAGGGGGAGATAAACCTCGGCAACTTCTTCGAGATCGATCTGCTCGCCGAGACCACGCAGGCCGTACAACTCGTCCTCGGTCAACACCAGTGGCGTCGACTTACGCAGTGTCCGCCACTGCTTGCGGTCGAACTCGACGTAGGGACTCGATTCGTTGGTGCGCGCCATCAGCCCAGCTCACCGGCACGTAGTGAACCCGGGGCCCGGCGGACGAAACAGCTATGCGAGCAAGCCAGGCGCGTGTGCGCACGATCCGAGTGCATAGTCGGATTGTGCTCGGTGCCACGTCCGGGACTTTCGCCGGGTGGCATTCCGGAGCGAGCGACTAGGCTCGGTGGTTATGGATCCAGACACACTTGTTCGCCAATACCTGCTGCTCGGACTGGGTTTCGACCGTCTCGAAGACGGGTTCGTCGACGCGTTCACCGGTGACCCGGCGCTGCGTAAGCAGATCGAGAGCGCCCCGAAGCCCGATCCGCGTGAACTTGCCCGCACGGCACGTGAATTGCGGGGCGAGTTGGCCGGAAGTGGTCTGAATGCCGAACGCGCCCACTTCGTCGACGTACACCTTCGCGCCCTGGAATGCTCCGGGCGCAAGTTCGCGGGTGATGACATCGGCTTCGTGGACGAGGTCGAGGCGTACTTCGACGTCCGAATCGAGAAGGGAAACGAGGACGCCTACAGCGACGCTCACCGGTTGATGGGTGAAGTTCTGTCCGGTCCGGGACCGTTGGCCGAGCGGGTGCAGGCCCATCGCAAGGCCGACGAGATCCCCGCGGCGAAACTGAACGAATGCGTCGAGGCAATGTCGAGTGCGCTGCGCGATCTGGTCCGCGGCACGTTCGGGCTTCCCGCGTCGGAAACCGTCGAATACGAAGTGGTGGGGGACAAGCCGTGGTCCGGCTTCAACTACTACCTCGGTGACTACCGCTCCAAGGTTGCGATCAATTCGGATCTGCCGCAGTTCATGGCCAACCTGCCGCGGCTGATCGCGCACGAGTCCTACCCCGGCCATCACACCGAGCATTGCCGTAAGGAAGCCGGTCTGGTCGGTTCGGGCCAGCTCGAGCAGACACTGTTCCTGGTCAACACGCCGCAGTGCATCATGGCCGAAGGCCTCGCGGATTTGGCGCTGGAAGCGATTGTCGGCCCGGACTGGGGTTTGTGGGCGCAGGACATCTACGCCGACCTCGGCTTGTCTTTCGACGGGGAAAAGGCGCAACGGCTCTCCGCCGCGTCGGGGCAACTGCTGAGTGTCCGGCAGGATGCGGCGCTGATGTTGCACGACGAGGGGCGCAGCCTCGACGACGTGGCGCTGTTCCTCGAACGGTGGTCGCTGTCGACGCCGGAACGCGCTCGCCAATCGCTCAAGTTCCTGTCTTCGCCGCTGTGGCGGGCATACACCAGCACGTATGTCGAGGGATACCGGCTGCTCGGGGGCTGGCTGGACGAGGTGCCGGTGGGCGCGGAGCGCACCGAACGCTTCCGCAGGCTGCTCGACGAGCCGCTGGTCCCCAGCTCTCTGCGTGCTGCCTAGTGCCGGGTGGAGACGGCGGGAGCGAACTTCGTAGACTGGACGCATTCGTTTCCGCATCCAGCTTGGAGATTCCTCGATGACCGCTGTGCCCGGCTCCGACGTCAACTCTGCATCACTCGCCGAACTCGACCCCGAAGTCGCCGAGGCGATGGCTGGTGAATTGGCTCGTCAGCGCGACACGCTCGAGATGATCGCGTCGGAGAACTTCGTTCCCCGCTCGGTTCTGCAGGCTCAGGGCAGCGTCCTGACCAACAAGTACGCCGAGGGCTACCCGGGACGTCGTTACTACGGCGGTTGCGAGCACGTCGACGTCATCGAGGATCTGGCGCGCAACCGTGCGAAGGAACTCTTCGGCGCAGAGTTCGCGAACGTTCAGCCGCACTCGGGCGCACAGGCCAACGCTGCTGTTCTGATGGCACTGATGAACCCGGGTGAGAAGCTGCTCGGCCTCGACCTTGCACACGGCGGTCACCTCACGCACGGCATGAAGCTCAACTTCTCCGGCAAGTTGTACGACGTCGCGTCCTACGGCGTCAGCAAGGAAGATCACCGCATCGACATGGACGAGGTGCGCTCGATCGCCCTCGCCGAGAAGCCGAAGGTCATCGTTGCCGGCTGGTCCGCGTACCCGCGTCAGCAGGACTTCGCGGCGTTCCGTGCGATCGCCGACGAGGTCGGGGCGTACCTGTGGGTGGACATGGCTCACTTCGCCGGACTGGTTGCCGCAGGCCTGCACCCGTCGCCCGTCCCGTACGCAGACGTCGTCTCCTCGACCGTCCACAAGACCCTCGGTGGTCCGCGTTCGGGCCTGATCCTGGCGAAGAAAGAGTGGGCCAAGAAGCTCAACTCCGCTGTCTTCCCCGGTCAGCAGGGTGGACCGCTCATGCACGCCATCGCGGCCAAGGCAGTCACCTTCAAGATCGCTGCCGGTGAAGAGTTCAAGGATCGTCAGGCACGCACCCTTTCCGGTGCGCGCATCCTTGCCGAGCGTCTGGGCAACAAGGACGTCGCAGACCAGGGCATCAGCGTCCTGACCGGCGGCACAGACGTCCACCTCGTGCTCGTGGACCTGCGTAACTCGCAGCTCGACGGCCAGCAGGGTGAGGACCTTCTGCACGAAATCGGCATCACGGTCAACCGCAACGCTGTTCCGTTCGATCCCCGCCCGCCGATGACCACCTCCGGTCTGCGTATCGGTACCGCAGCGTTGGCCACTCGCGGATTCGGCGATGCCGAGTTCACCGAGGTCGCCGACATCATCGGTACCGCTCTGGCCGGCAACGCGGATCTGCCGGCGCTGCGTGCGCGCGTCGCCAAGCTCGCCCTCGACCTTCCGCTGTACGACGGTCTCGAGAACTGGGGCCTGCTCAGCAAGAACGTCTAGGAACTCCTTCACCGACGGCCCGGTCCCTTGCGAGGGGCCGGGCCGCTGGTTTTTTGCCAGTCGCGGATTGTGGCATCGGTCACATGACCGATGGTGGCCGAGTTCGGCGCTTCCTAGCCTGAGAGCATCACCCCTCCGGCGAAGGAAACCCCATGACCGAACAGAATCTGCATTGGCTCTCCGCTACCGAGATGGCGGCGTCGGTCGCGTCGAACAGTCTCTCGCCCAACGAGATTGCCGAAGCGATGATCCAGCGCGTCGACGCCGTCAATCCGTCGATCAACGCGATAGTCCAGTTCGATCGCGAGCAGGTGACGCGCGATGCGGCCGAACTCTCACGGCAACAGGAAGCGGGCGAGAAACTCGGCCCGCTGCACGGCGTTCCGTTCACGATCAAAGATCTGACGGCAGTCGACGGGCTGCCGACCACGTTCGGGATGAAGCCGATGGCCGACAACATCGCGACGGGAAATGCCGTCGTCGTGGACAGGCTGCGAGGCGCCGGCGGACTGTTCCTGGGAAAGACGAATACTCCCGAAAGTGGTTACTACGGAGGCACGGACAACCACCTGTACGGGCCGACGCACAACCCGTGGAAGCTCGGCAACAGCGCGGGCGGGTCCAGTGGCGGTGCGTCGGCTGCCGTGGCTGCGGGCCTCGGGCCACTCGCCGAGGGCAGTGACGGCGCGGGATCGGTGCGTATCCCGTCGGCACTCTGCGGGGTCGTCGGGCTCAAACCGACCACCGGCGTCATTCCGCAGACCATTCTGGCCGGGCGGTTCTACAACTGGGCGTACCACGGTCCGATCACCAGGACCGTCGCCGACAACGCGCTCATGCTCGACATCATGGCCGGGCCGGACAATGCGGATCCGCTCTCGATCGAGCGTGCGGAGACCTCGTACGTCGAAGCGGCGAAGGGTGACGTGAAGGGGCTTCGCGTCGCGTGGTCGACGAATCTCGGCCTCGGCCATGTTGATCCGGAGGTGCTGGCGGTGTGCCTCGACGCGCTGGCGGCATTCGAGGAATTGGGTGCCCGGATCACCGAGGCGACCCCGCAGTGGGGAAATCCGTCGGAGTCGATGTGGAACGGCATCTGGGTTCCCGGTTTCGCTTCCGAATACGACTTGCTCGACTGGGAGAACCAGCGCGGCGAGGTCGACGACAACCTGATCGAGATCATGCACGAGGCCGAGCGGCTCACCGGTGTCGACGTCGGGCGGGCCGACGCATTCCGCGGCGTCATGTGGGACACGTGGACCGCGTTCATGAACGACTACGACGTGTTGGTCTCGCCGACCTTGGCTTCGGCCACGTTCCCGCTCAGTCAGTTCGCGCCGTCGTGGCTCGAGGGTGCGTCGCTGCGTGAGCAGTTGCTCGATTGGCTCTTCACCTACCCGTACAACATGCTCAACAATCCGGCGATCACCGTGCCCGCCGGATTCACCGCCGACGGTCGACCGGTGGGGCTGCAGATCGCCGCACGTCACCGCCGGGACGCACTGGTCCTGCGGACTGCCGCGAACTTCGAAGCGGCACGTCCGTGGGCGGACAAGAAGCCGGCCGATTCACTGGTCGTGGCCTAGCTCACACGATTGGTTAGATTGATGTGATGACGTCTGTACTGCCTGATCGCGGCGCTGGACCTGACATGTTCGCGCCGCGATCGCCGGCGGCCGGGGCGTACGGCATTCTCGGCCTGTGCGCCGAAGAACTCCGCGCACGTGGACTCGCGTACTCGGCTGCGGCTGTCACGTACCGAGACCCGTCGAGCGGAAGGCATCGGGCTCTGGCGAGTTCCGGATACGACGACAGGGTGCTCGAGTTCCTGCTCGACGACTTCATCGCCGATCGCAATCTCTTCGGCATCATTCGCGAGGCTTCGGGCGTGCCCGTGTTCTGGCAGGACGTGCCACGATTCGAGCAGGTCGAGATGGTCACCGATGTTCTGCGGCCGTCCGGGTACGCCGAGGGTGCCTCGGTCGCATTGGGGTTCTCCGGCCGTGAGGTGACCGGATTGCTGCACATGAGCTTCGCGGATTCCGGCGTCGTCGATCGCGTACGGGAGGTGGTGGCGGCGTCCAGCGCAGCCTGCTCGCGCGTCGTGGGGGACCAGGTGGCGCTCGATCGTGTCCATCTGAGCCCACGGGAGATCCAAGTACTGCAATTGGTGGCCAGGGGCGCGGGCAATGTAGAGATCGCCGAGGAGTTGTTCGTCAGCCGTCGCACCGTCGCCACCCATCTCGAGAACATCTTCGTCAAGACCGGAACCAATTCGCGGGTTCAGGCAGCGGTGCGCGCCGCGAAGTGGGGTCTGATCGAGTCCTGAGTGACGCCGAATCACACGAGTGGCATTTTGTTACCTGGCGTTCACCAGATGTGCGGCTCGTTCCGTGGCGCGAGTGTCCGATCCGCAGTACCGTCGGCAGTAACGAGTAACCAGAAGTTACTTGTGCGGGAGGTTCTGATCGTGACTGAAACACTCAGTACGAGAGGGCCGGCGCCCGGCCCTTGTTTCAGCTGACACAGCGTCACCTGACACCAGAGCCGTCCGGCCCAGCGAGCTGAGTTTGCGCGGGTGCCGCGCAGACCTAGGAGCCCAACGTGACTGCATCACGCTCCGTCTCTGCCCACTCGGCCCGGGCTGATCTATCAGCCGGGAATCATTCGGGAGATGCACTTCGCACGTACGTCTTGGATACCTCGGTACTACTGTCCGATCCATGGGCTGTCACTCGATTCGCCGAACACCACGTGGTACTCCCACTGGTCGTGATCAGTGAACTCGAAGGCAAACGGCACCACCACGAACTGGGATGGTTCGCCCGAGAATCGCTCCGCATGCTCGACGATCTACGGATCGAATACAGCCGCCTCGACCGTCCGGTGCCGATCGGCACCGAGAACGGGACACTGCAGGTCGAACTCAATCACACCGACCCTGCGGTCCTGCCCGTCGGATTCCGCACGGACAGTAACGATTCGAGGATTCTGGCGTGTGCGCTGAATCTTGCTGCGGAGGGCAAGGATGTAGTCCTCGTCAGCAAGGACATTCCGCTTCGTGTGAAGGCAGGCGCGGTGGGACTACCTGCCGACGAGTACCACGCTCACGACGTCGTGCCATCCGGATGGACGGGCATGACTGAGCTGGACGTCGCCTCGACGGACATCGACGAGCTGTTCAACGAGGGTTTCCTGGACCTCGACGAAGCGCGAGATCTACCGTGTCACACGGGTCTTCGCCTGCTCGGTGGTTCGTCGAGCGCCCTCGGTCGGGTGACTCCCGACAAGCGCATCCAGTTGGTGCGCGGTGAGCGCGAGGCGTTCGGGTTGCACGGCCGCTCCGCCGAGCAGCGCATTGCGCTCGATCTCCTCATGGACGAGAGCATCGGCATCATCTCTCTCGGTGGTAAGGCGGGCACCGGTAAATCGGCCTTGGCTCTGACAGCAGGTTTGGAAGCCGTTCTCGAACGCCGCACTCAGCGCAAGGTTGTCGTCTTCCGTCCGTTGTATGCCGTTGGCGGACAAGAACTCGGCTACCTTCCCGGTAGTGAGAGCGAGAAGATGGGCCCGTGGGCTCAGGCCGTTTTCGACACTCTCGACGGGTTGGCCTCGCCAGAGGTTCTCGAAGAGGTTCTCGCCCGCGGAATGCTGGAAGTGTTGCCGCTGACGCACATTCGCGGTCGGTCGCTGCACGATTCGTTCGTGATCGTCGACGAAGCGCAGTCGCTCGAACGAAATGTTCTGCTGACAGTGCTTTCTCGTCTGGGAACCGGCTCGCGAGTGGTCCTCACGCACGACGTCGCGCAGCGTGACAACCTGCGAGTGGGCAGGCACGACGGAGTTGCGGCCGTCATCGAAAAGCTCAAGGGGCACCCGCTTTTTGCGCACATCACACTCACGCGCAGTGAGCGTTCGCCGATCGCCGAGTTGGTGACCGACATGCTCGAGGAGTTCGGCCCCACTTCCTGAGAAGTGATCTCCCCGTGCGGACTTCGGTCTGCACGGGGAGATGCCTGGGTTTGAAGTTGTTCAGTTTTGCAGCGGTCCCAGTTCGTTGTCGAGAACTTCCTGCACGACACGCATCGCCGCCAGCCCCGCCGGAGCGCCGCAATACGCGCTCGCGTGGATCACGGTTTCGACGATCTCGGTGCGCGTCAAGCCGTTTCGCAATGCCCCACGTACGTGGCCTTTGAGTTCGTTCTCGGCGCGCAGCGCGATCAGCATCCCCAGATTGATCAGACTGCGACTGCGGCGATCGAGTCCGGGACGCGTCCATACCGAACCCCAGACGTTGGCCGTCACGAAGTTCTGCAGTTCTTCGCTGTCCGTTCCCCGGGTGCGCTCGAAGGCGGCGTCGACGAAATCGGCCCCCATGACTTCGGTGCGCACAGCCAATCCGGCGTCGAAGGAGTCAGGCGTGGTGTTTTCGGACATGGCAGGTTCGCTCGCTTTCGGCAGGTGATTTCAGGCCGGAGCAAGCCTACTTCGTGTCCCGGTCCCGACGACTGCGCGGCCGACCGCGGTCACCACGCCCCACGCGACGTCTCGCAGACTGAAGTAGTCCCGCCAGACGCAGACCTTGCCGTCGCGCAGTTCGAAAGTTCCGCATACCCAGAACTCGATGCGCAGCGGTCCGACGGTGAGGATGTCGGTGCGTTCGGTGAGCACCGTGGACTCGTCGCCGACGATGTGGTGCATCTCCGCCTCGAATTTCAGTGAAGGCTTGGTGACCAGACGTAGCGCTCGCACGACGGTCTTCTTGCCTCGCAGGGTGGGGAGCGAGACGTTCTGCCAGACGATGTCGTCTGTCATCAATTCGGCTGCGGCGTCCACGTCGAAATCGGTGAGGGCCGCGAACATTGCGTTCACCGTGGCTGTCGAACTACTCATGGGGTGTCCTTGGCTGATTATTCGGCCGGTGTTGCCCGGATGAAGGTACCGAGATGATCGTGATCGAAGTACTCCAAGGTTAGCGAGTTTCCGTCGAAGGTGGCCTTCGAGACCGTCCCGGCCGGTGCGTTCTCGCCGCTGAGCGGGAACGTGAAGGTGTTTCCGTCCCAGTGGGTCAGAGCGTACGTCGCGGCCGCGGGACCCATGGTCAAGGTCAGCGCACCGTTCTGCTGCGTCACGAGCGCGGGACCCCAGTACGGATTGCCGTAGTCGCCGGTCAATTGGTCTGTCGGTGGCGCGGGAGCGGGGGAGGCCGGCGGCGTCTTCCCGGCAAGTTCGCCCTCAGGGTCGGCTTGTGAGGCAAAGGACGCTTCGTACAGCGGGCGCCACTCACGGGTGATCTTCCCGAACTGCACCAGATCGGCGAATTCGGCGGTCAAGGTCTCTGCGACGCCGGTGGGCGTGCCGTTGGTCAGAACGACTATGCCGACGTCAGCGGAGGGAATCGTCACGAAATTGGTCCCGGCACCGAGCAGGAAGGCGCCGGAGTGGCTGGCGGTCACACGGCCTGCCGCGCTGTCGGAAACGTTGAACCCGTAGCCGTAGAAGCCGGAGCGTTCCCCGATTTCCTGCGCATGGCGCGAGACGATTTCCGGGTTGACTGCGGGCACGAGCGCCTCCGTCTGAACGACCTGCTGCCCCTGATACCGACCGCCCGACAGCACCATGTCCAACCACTTGGCCATGTCGTTCACCGAGGAGCTGACTCCACCGGCGGGGGATTGGGCGTCGGCGTCCCGAACCGGCCCTACCTTGTACTTTCCGTCTTCGAGGATGTGGCCGACTGTTCGATTTTCTCGGGCTTGGTAATCGGCGAACCGCGAAGACGTCGACGTCATACCGAGCGGACCGTAGATCGTGTTCTGCGACAGCGTTTCCCAATCGGTGCCCGCCGCGGCTGCAACGGCCTCCGCACCGGCAGTGACGCCGAAGTTCGTGTACTCGTATGTGATTCGGAAGGGATTGAGCGGTAGTTGGCGAAGTTTTTCGAGCACCTGGGCCCGGTTGTAGCCCAGGTCCTCCAGCCCGTCGCCGGCGTGGTCCGGTAACCCCGACCGATGCGTGTAGAGATCGGAGATCGTGAGGTGGTCGGTCACCCACGGATCGGCAAGCGCAAACCCCGGCAGTTTCGAGATCACCGGAGTGTCCCAGTCGACGGTCCCGATTCCGACTTCGTGGGCGACCACCGTGGCCCCGACCGATTTCGACACCGATGCCAGTTGGAACACGGTGTCGGCATCGACGGTGGCGCTCTTACCCAACTCACGAACCCCGAATCCCTTTGCGTACACAGTCTTACCTCCGTGCACCACGGCCACCGCCATGCCGGGAACACCGGAACTTGCCATGAGATCGTTCGCGAGGTCGTCGAGCTTCCCGACCGCGTCGTCGATTTGCCCGTCCGGGATCGGCACCCCGGCGTCGAGACCCGGGCTGGCGTCGCTGACGACCGGCCCGGGCGCCGAGGTGTTGTCTGAATCGGACGAGCATCCGGCGAGCAGGGCGACCGTCAGTACTACCGGAACCGCCGCTGCCGACAGTCGCGAGCTGTTTCTACTGGTGATGGACACGAGATTCTCCCTAGCAGGGTTGTCGTCGGTACCACTCGGTCAATCCAGTATCGGGGAACGGCGGGCTGATATTGGGACAAATCGGGAAACCTTGTAGCTACTTCGGGGTCTTGGTTGTCAGACTGCCGAGAATGGAGCCTTCCGTGACCGGCTTCCAAGGGAGCAACAACGCGACCAGCAGAGCGGTGATCAATGCTGCTCCGACCGTGAAGTACGACGCGATGGCGAAGCCTTCCAGGCATGCGGTCTTCATCGTGTAGATCAGACTGTCCTTCTGCTGCTCGAAGAGCGGACTGATGTCGCGGGAGCGGATTTCGATGACGCTGAGTACGGACTCACGAGCGAAGCCTTTCTCCTGCGCCGACATCACGGCGTCGGGAATGGCGTCGACGATCGGAGCCACCTTGGACGTGTAGTACGAGGCGACGATCGAACCGATGACGGCGACGCCCAGGGTCCCGCCGAGCTCACGCGTCGTGTCGTTGACTGCCGAACCTGCGCCCGCTTCGTCGAGGGGCACCGAGGACATGATGGAGTCGGTCGCCGGTCCCTGGACAATTGCGAGGCCCAGACCCATGAGAACCATCGAGATCACGACGGGTCCGAGGTAGGGCGTCTCGACGGTCGTCCGACCCGCCAGGAACATGCCGCCGCTGAGGACGAGGAGGCCGAACACCATCACTGCGGTCGTGCCGAGTTTCTGTGCCGCCAAGGTGGCGACGGGGGCGCCCACGGCGACAGCGGCGGCGAAAGGCAAAGAGTGGATGCCGAATTCGAGCGGCGAGTATTCGCGAACGCCCTGGAAGTACTGCGTGATCAGGAACAAGAACCCGAACATACTGAAGTAGCTGACCGCAATAGCCAAGGCGGGGAAAGAAAACCGCCGGATTCGGAAGAGATTCATGTTCAGGATCGGCGCGTCGGTGCGCAGTTCCCATGCTACGAATGCGGCCAACAACACTGTCGCAGAGAGGTATCCCGTGATGCTGAATGTCGACACCCATCCGCGATGTGGTGCGTCGATGATGGTCCACACCAGAATGACGATGCCCAGTAGCGACAAGATTGTTCCGACGAAATCGAATCGGCCGACGTGGAGCGCCTTCGATTCCGGAACAACCAGCAGCACACCCACGATGACCAACAGTGCTGCCGGAACGTTCATCCAGAACACCGAGTGCCAGGAGAAGTGCTCGAGAAGCCAGCCGCCCGCAGTCGGGCCGATGGCAATCGCGAAGCCGGCCATTGCGGTCCAGGCTGCGATGGCGATGGCTCGTTCTCTGGCGTCGGTGAAGATGTTGGTGATCATGGCCAATGTAGCCGGAAAGACCGCTGCGGCAAAGACACCCATGGCGGCTCGCGCCATGATCACCTGTTCGAGGTTGGAAGCCAAAGCGCCGACGAGCGACATCGCACCGACGCCGATCAAGCCGATGATCATCACTCGGCGGCGTCCGAAGCGGTCACCCAGGTGGCCGAAAGTGAGTAGGAACCCGGCGAAGGTCAACGTGTACGCGTCGACGATCCATTGCAGGTCGCTGACGCTGGCGAACAAGTCGACGCTCATCGTCGGCAATGCGACGTTGACCACTGTGTTGTCCAGCACGACAAGGAGTTCGGCGAGGCAGATGAAGATCAGCGCAGTGAATCGACGGGACTTGGTCATCATGGGCGCCGAGGGCGCCGGTGCAAGTGTGTGAGACATGTTTGTACGCCATCTCTGCTCCTGCGCGGACGGCAGCAGCGGTTGGAAGAAAGAGGGTTGGTCAGCTCGGGGCCGAGACCAGAGCCTTGAGGTGAGCGCCGATGCGATCGAGAGGCGCCGTGGTGTGCTGAGCTTTTGCCATCAGCGTCGCGCCTTCGATTGACGCGATCACGACGGTTGCCCACTGTGCTGCAGTCTCGGACGGCTGTCCCTGCTGCCAGAAGAACGATGTGAGAAGCGATTCCCACGAGGTGAAGGATTCGCCCGCAGCAGTTAATGCCGCCGGCGTCGACGCGCCCTCCACTGCCGCGGCTGCGACCGGACAGGAGGAGGTGAAATCGCTCTCTACCAAGCTGTTTCGAAATATCGTGACAACCGCGTCGATGATCTCCGGTGGGGAAGACTGAGCGATCATCGAACTGATGGCGGCACTGACGCCCCGGCCGAAGTAGGCAACTGCTTCGCCGGCCAGCTGTCCTTTGCCCTCGGGAAAGTAGTGGTACACCGACCCGCGGGGAGTTCCCGAGCGTTCGACGATCTCGGTGAGCGAGGTCGTCGCGATCCCGTGTTCACGGAAGGCATTGATGGCGCCGACCAGCATCAGAGTGCGGGAATCGGAGTCGGCCATCCCGCCATCGTATGCAATCGCAGTGCTGTTCGAATCATCTGGTGCCGCTGATTCTCTTGGTACTCCCCACTTGCGACGCGCTGCGGCGATCGGACAACGCGTCTGCGGGCCGGTCATGGCAACGAGGCGTCTCGAGGTGTGTTCATCACTGCCTCCCAGTATGTCGATCGGTATAGGAACGAATCTGAGACTAGATGTAACCGGCAGACACAGTCAAGTGTTGTGTGCAGGTGGTGGGTATCGACGGAGATTCTTGGTGGCAAAACTCCCGAACAGTGGTTATATCGTGCGGTATAGAGCTGTTGCTTCGAGCACCAGCTTCGGAGGAGAGGAAACGACATGCCGGTACCGACGTCAGTTGCACGAAGACGAAGAATCGAAGTCGCAGTCGGGAAGTACTTCGCCAATCCGCTGGTCACCGGATTGAATCGGATCGGTTTGATGCCGTCGTTGATGACCGAGATCGAGACGGTTGGACGCCGAACCGGTCTGACCCGCCGAGTGCCCGTTGCGATCACCTACGACGGTGACGAGGCGTGGGTCATTGCGCAGCATGGCACCGGCACGGGGTGGGGTGCCAATATCTCTGCGACGCCGAAGGTTCGGATCCGTCGCCGCGGCGAGTGGGTGGACGGACAGGCCCAGATCATGCCGGACGACGACGTGCCGGCGCGGGTGAAGACATTTGCGTCGGGGAAGATCAGATCGGCGCTGACGGCCTCTGCCTTTCGCGGATTGCAGACCGACCCGGTCAGTGTCCGCATCAGGCTCGCGCTCGATCCGTCAACCGATTGAATCAACGGGAGTTGAAATGGTCGGTGCGGAATGACCCGGTGCGTTCTCGTCGTTGACGAATGCAGCGGTGGCGCGATCGCCACTGCACACGACGAAGGAGCAGGGTCATGCGCATCGGAATCATCGGAGCCGGTCAGATCGGTGGCACGCTCACACGTAGGCTCGCTGCGCTCGGTCACGACGTGCGCGTCTCGAACTCGCGGACACCGGACACGCTTGCAGAACTGGAAGCGGAGACGGGCGCGAAGGCAGTCCGCAGCACCGAGGCCGCCGAGGGTGCCGAGCTGGTCATCGTGAGCATTCCGCAGAAGAACGTGGTTGATCTACCGGCGGGGATTCTCAGCGGTGCGGTCGCCGGTGCCCCGGTCATCGAGACCAACAACTACTACCCGCAACAGCGTGACGGTCTGATCGCCGCCATCGAGGGCGGACAGACCGAAAGCGGATGGGTGCAGGAACACCTGGGTGTACCGGTGTTCAAGGCGTTCAACGGAATCTGGTGGAAGCATCTCCTCGAGAAGGGGCTTCCCGAAGGTGCAGAGGGGCGCATTGCGCTACCCGTCGCCGGCGACGACGACGCGAACAAGCAGGTCGTCTTCGATCTGATCAATCAGTTGGGCTTCGATCCCGTCGATGCGGGAACGATCGACGATTCCTGGCGTCAGCAGCCGGGAACTCCCGTGTACGGCAAGGATTTCGATCGCGAAGCGACGCTGAAAGCATTGGCCGAGGCGAGCCCCGATCGCACCGACGAGTGGCGGGCAACCACTACGGTGTAGGGAAAAGTGTGGCGGTTTCCGAAGTGGAAACCGCCACTCTTTTGTTTGTTCAGTCCTTGACCTTCGCCATCGCCAGAACGTCGAGACGCTTGTCGAGTTCTTCCTCGCTCAGCTTGTCCGGGACGAGTCCGCGCTCGATGACGACCTGACGGATCGTCTTCTTCTCTTTGAGCGCCTGCTTCGCGACGGCTGCGGCTTCCTCGTAACCGATTGCCGAGTTGAGGGGCGTCACGATCGACGGCGACGATTCGGCGAGTGTCTTGAGGTGCTCCTCGTGCGCGACCAGTCCGCTCACGCACTTGTCGGCGAACAGTCGAGAGACGTTGGCCAGTAAGGTGAACGACTCCAGCAGGTTGCGAGCCATGACCGGGATGTAGACGTTGAGTTCGAAAGCTCCGGCGGCGCCACCCCACGCGATGGCGGCGTCGTTTCCGATCACCTGAGCCGCAACCTGAGTAGTTGCCTCGGGCAGGACCGGGTTCACCTTTCCGGGCATGATCGAGCTACCCGGCTGCAGATCGGGGAGTGCGATCTCGCCGAGCCCGGTCAGCGGACCCGATCCCATCCACCGAATGTCGTTGGCAATCTTCGTCAGTGAGACGGCGATGGTCCGCAGCGCGCCCGATGCCTCGACCAGTCCGTCACGCGCGGCCTGCGCTTCGAAGCTGTTCTTCGCCGGAGTCAGCGCGTCGACGCCGGTCGACTTGACCAGTTCGGCAACAACTTTGGGGCCGAATCCATCCGGAGCATTGAGACCGGTGCCGACTGCTGTTCCGCCGATCGGCAGCTCGCCGAGGCGGGGGAGTGTTGCGTTGACGCGCTCGATGCCGGCCTCGATCTGACGTGCGTAGCCGCCGAACTCCTGACCGAGCGTGACCGGCACAGCGTCCATCAGATGGGTGCGCCCGGATTTGACGACGGTCTTCCACTCGGTCGCCTTCGTGGCAAGCGCAGCATGCAGATGTTCCAGTGCCGGAACAAGATCGGTGACCGCTGCTTCGGTAGCTGCGACATGCGTGGCGGTGGGGAAGGTGTCGTTGGAGGACTGCGACATGTTGACGTGATCATTGGGATGTACGTCCACACCGGCGGCCTTCGCGATGGATGCGATGACCTCGTTGGCGTTCATGTTCGAACTGGTTCCCGAGCCGGTCTGGAAGACGTCGATGGGGAACTGATCGTCGTGCTTGCCTTCGGCGATCTCGTTCGCGGCGGCGATGATTGCGTCGGCCTTGTCCGCGTCGAGGAGTCCGAGGTCCTTGTTGACCTGCGCACACGCTGCTTTCAGCAGGCCCATTGCGCGGATCTGGGTGCGCTCGAGCGGGCGCCCGCTGATCGGGAAGTTCTCGACTGCACGCTGGGTCTGTGCTCGCCACAGTGCGTCGATGGGCACCCGAACTTCGCCCATGGTGTCGTGTTCGATTCGGAACTGTTGATCGTTGCTCTCCGTCATGGCTCCACATTGCCACTTTTCGAGAGCGGGTAGGGGACTACGTCCCCCGTGAGCGGTTGAGGAGTGCAGGGACTCCCTAACCACTCACGGGGCGGAGCCCATCAGAACGTCGGGGGAACCGCGCCCTCTTCGCCGTCGAAGTCGACGGAGCTGTACTCGCGCAGCTTCTCGAGACGGTGGTACGCGTCGATCATGCGAACGGTGCCGGACTTGCTACGCATCACGATGGACTGCGTGCTGGCGCCGCCGCCGTAGTAGCGGACGCCGCGCAGGAGGTCACCGTCGGTGACGCCGGTGGCGCAGAAGAAGACGTTCTCGCCCGAGACGAGATCTTCGGTGGACAGGATCCGATCGAGATCGTGACCGGCGTCGATGGCCTTCTGACGCTCTTCGTCGTCGGTGGGGGCCAGCTTGCCCTGCAACGATCCACCCATGCAGCGCATGGCTGCTGCGGCGATGATGCCCTCTGGCGTTCCGCCGATGCCCACGAGCATGTCGGTGCCGGACTCCGGACGCGCTGCGGCGATCGCGCCGGCAACGTCACCGTCGGAGATCAGACGGATACGAGCGCCGGTGTCGCGAACGTCCTGGATCAGCTGGTTGTGACGCGGGCGGTCCAGGATGCAGATCGTGATGTCGGAGACCGACGCCTTCTTGACCTTGGCTACGCGCTTGATGTTCTCGGCGATCGGTGCGCTGATGTCGATGACATCTGCGGCATCCGGCCCGACAGCGATCTTCTCCATGTAGAACACGGCCGACGGATCGAACATCGCGCCACGCTCGGCAACAGCCAGAACAGAGATTGCGTTGGGCATGCCCTTGGACATCAAGGTGGTGCCGTCGACCGGGTCGACGGCGAAGTCACAGTCGGGGCCGTCGCCGTTTCCGACCTCTTCGCCGTTGAACAGCATCGGCGCTTCGTCCTTCTCGCCTTCACCGATGACGACGATGCCGCGCATCGAGACTGACGAGACGAGCTGACGCATGGCGTCGACGGCTGCTCCGTCGCCGCCTTCCTTGTCGCCGCGGCCTACCCAGCGGCCGGCAGCCATAGCACCGGCTTCGGTGACTCGGACCAATTCGAGTGCGAGGTTACGGTCCGGGGTCTCACGATGAGTGCTGCTGGCCGTCATGTGCGGTGCCTCCTGGCGCGGTCGCGGTCGACGGGGTGTGTCGACGCAGTGGTTTCTTCAGGCGTCATTGTCCCAGATGGGAGCGGCTACGTGCGCTGTCGGGTCGCCGCAGAGACGTTTTGTCTCGCTCGAGGGGGACCGGGAATCGTATCTACTGCGGAGTACCTGGATACTGGGGGTGTGGCATCGAAGAAACCCCGCATTCTCGAAGACAACAAAGACATGGTCTGGTCTCTCGTACCGTTGGTGCTGTTCTGCATCATCATTGCGGGCATCGCCAGCCAGTGCACGTTCAGTCCTGGCGGCCCGACACAGGGGCCTATCCCGAGCGTCGATGTGGACGCAGCTCTGAACTACGACGCGAAGGAACTCGGATTTCCCATCCGTAATCCCGGTGTTCCGGACGGGTGGACTCCGAACTCCGGCAGTCGCAAGATCATCTCCGGCGACGGCGGCGGAGATTCGAGCACTGTGGGATTCATCACGACCAGTGGTCGCTACATCCAGCTGACACAGAGCAACGCCGAGGAATTCCCGTTGGTGTCACATGTTGCCGGTGGACAGCGATTCGCGACCGGAGTCGAGACCGTCGGTGCCGATACGTGGAACGTCTTCGGCGGCGAAGGTGTCGAGTCGATCTGGGTCACGGACGTCGGGGATGTTCGCCTGTTGCTCACGGGCGCGGCGACGCCGGAAGAGTTCCGGATACTTGCCGAGAAGGTCGGCGCAGCGCAGCCGATCACGCCATAGGATTTGCGGTCGGAGCGGACGCTACTCGTCCGCTTCGGCCAGAGCCTTTTCGACGCGGGCCCTCGCGCCGGCCAAGTGCTCTTCACAGCGCTTGGCCAACGCTTCGCCTCGCTCCCACAGTGAGAGTGACGCGTCGAGGTCCAGACCGCCCTGTTCGAGAATCTTCACGACGCTCACCAGTTCGTCCCGGGCTGCTTCGTAGCCGAGTTCGTTGATGTCGGTGTCGGTGGCGTTGCTCATTTTTCTCTTCCCATCACTGCGGCGCGAACGGCGCCGTCTGCAAGTCGAACTCGAATCTGGGTACCGGGTGGCGCGTCCTCGACCGAGCGCAGAACCTCCGGATCGCCATCGGCGACAACACGTTGCACGACTGCGTACCCGCGGGCCAGCGTCGCGGCGGGGCCCAGCGTGGTGAGCCGGGCGCGCAGATGCTCGATCGTTCGGGACTCGGTGTCGATCAACCGAGTCACATCGCGTCGCCCGGCGGCTTGGAGCCTTTCGACCTCCTCGGCGCGACGGTCCACCGCGAGCAGCGGTGATGCCATGACCGGTCGAGTGCGCAACTGTTCGATCAGATGAGACTCACGCTTGACCCAGCTGCGCAGTGCCGCAGCGCTGCGGTCACGCAGATCCGCAACCAGGGCAGCTTCCGCAACCGCGTCGGGTACGACGCGCTTGGCCGCGTCCGTGGGTGTGGCTGCGCGCAGGTCGGCGACGTGGTCACTGAGCGGGCTGTCCGGCTCGTGTCCGATGGCACTGACGATCGGCGTCGTGCAGGCCACGATGGCGCGGCACAGCGCTTCGTCGGAGAACGGCAGGAGATCCTCGACGCTACCGCCGCCGCGAGCGAGGATGATGACGTCGACTACCGGGTTGGCGTCGAGTTCCTTCAGCGCTTCGATGATCTGGGGAACAGCAGTCGGGCCCTGAACCGCGGTGTTACGCACTGCGATGGCAACTGCTGGCCAACGACGATGGGCGACTGAGACGACATCCTTCTCGGCCGCACTGGCTCGGCCCGTGATCAGGCCGATCGTGCCGGGCAGAAACGGAAGCGGCCGTTTGAGACGCGGATCGAACAAGCCCTCGGCGGCGAGCAAGGCGCGCAGTCTCTCGATGCGGGCAAGCAGCTCACCGATACCCACGGCGCGAATCTCGGTGACACGCAACGACACCGTTCCGCGTCCGGTGTAGAACGAGAGCTTGCCGAACATCACGACACGCGAGCCCTCGGTCAACGGCACCGGGGAATTGTGCAACAACTGCGGTGAGCACGTGATCGACAGCGACATGTCTGCCGACGGATCACGCAGGACGAGAAAGGCCGTTCGGGTGCCGGGGCGTGCATTGATCTGGGTGATCTGGCCTTCGACCCAGATGCTGCCGAGCCGATCGATCCAGCCGGCGACCTTGGCGGAAACCGTGCGGACCGGCCACGGCTGCTCAGCGCTGCTGGCGCCGGACGATCGCTGCGATGAAGCGGGGGGCGTTGCGGAAGTCACTTTGCCTTGGCTGTGGTGATGCGGTTGGTGAGCATGGTCTGGAACGGTGCCCGGGCGAGCGTCGCATTCTCGTAGTCCAGGACTGCGGTCAGCTCGTCGATGCTGAGCGTCCGGATGCGCGCACGGAGCTGTGCGAGTGTGAGGTTGGGGTAGTCGAGTTCGGTGACGATCTCGGGCTCTTCGGCAGGTCCGTCCGTCGTAGCTGCCGTGGATTCGGACTCGGCGACGGGTGCGGGTTCCTCGATGGGGGCAGTCGGCTCGAGCGAGTAGAGCGCGAAGCGACCGGCGTTGGTCGGGGTGTCAGCGGTGGTCGATCCGGTGGAAGGCGTCGGGTCAGCAGGCGCATCGACGTCTTCGTCGAAGACCGCCCACTCGGGCTGTTCGTCCTCGGAAGACCAATTGATCAGTGCAAATGCCTGATCGCCCTTGATCGCCAGCGAGGTGATCGACTGCTGCACGCGCATGCTTGTCTGCAGCATCTGGCTCACGGCGGTCATCGGCAGGGCGACGGCGGTGGTGGGCAACTTCTTTGCCTCTTCCATCGCGGTGACGGCGAGTCCCGCGGCAACGCGCGCCACGAACGGTGGTCGGATCATTCCCACAGCTTGCCGCAAAGCTCCGACAATCGGTAGCCGACTTGCCTGTGACGGCTGTACTCGTTTACTTCGGAACCTTCGATCGGAGCCCGAAACCGAGGTGTTCACGTTTGCCGGAGTGTCTCACGTTCGAGGTGCCAGTAGGCTGATCACATGTCTTCGGCTGTTCCTCTCAATCTCGGTATCGCGCACTCGGCTGATTCGCCGTCCACCCGCAAGGGCAGCGCCAAGCGCGTGCTCCTCGCCGAGCCTCGCGGCTACTGCGCCGGCGTCGACCGCGCGGTCGAGACCGTCGAGAAGGCCCTCGAGAAGCACGGCGCTCCCATCTACGTGCGTAAGGAGATCGTCCACAATCGCCACGTCGTCGAGACGCTCGAAGATCAAGGCGTGATCTTCGTCGACGAAACCGACGAGGTTCCCGAGGGATCGTTGCTCGTGTTCTCGGCGCACGGTGTGTCGCCGGCCGTCCACGACTCGGCTGCCGAGCGGAACCTGCGCACGATCGACGCGACGTGCCCCCTGGTCACGAAGGTGCACCAGGAAGCGAAGCGATTCGCCCGCGACGATTACGACATTCTGCTCATCGGCCACGAAGGCCACGAGGAGGTCGAGGGCACCGCAGGTGAGGCTCCCGATCACGTCACCATCGTCGACGGCCCGGATTCGGTCGACGCGGTCACGGTTCGTGACGAGTCGAAGGTCATCTGGCTTTCCCAGACCACACTGAGCGTCGACGAGACGATGCAGACCGTCGCGCGCCTGCGTGAGCGCTTCCCCAATCTGCAGGACCCGCCGTCCGACGACATCTGTTACGCCACGCAGAACCGTCAGGTCGCGGTCAAGGCGATGGCTCCCGAGTGTGATCTCGTGATCGTGGTGGGTTCGCGGAACTCGTCCAACTCGGTTCGCCTGGTCGAGGTCGCGCTCGGGGCGGGCGCTGCCGCGTCGTACCTGGTCGACTACGCCCGTGAGGTCGATCTCGCGTGGCTCGAGGGTGTCCAGACAGTCGGCATCACGTCAGGCGCATCGGTACCCGAGGTGCTCGTGCGCGGCGTGATCGAACTTCTTGCCGAGCACGGATACAACGACGTTCAACCCGTCACCACTGCCAACGAGACTCTGGTGTTCGCCCTTCCCCGTGAATTGCGAGCAGCGCGCACGTCCTGAAACAAGAAAATGCGGGGCACCTTCCATCTGGAAGGTGCCCCGCATTTTTGTGCTACCGGGCGCGTCTGTTCAGGGCTCTTCGCGATCGCGGTACCGAACTCGCGGCGGCGGATACGCGGGAAGATCGACTCCGGGTGGGCGGCGGCGAGGGGGCAGCGGCGGCGATACGTCGTCACCCGAAGCGAAGAAGGGCTCCATCCGCTCCTCACGTCTGGGCGACGGAGTGGGCTCGGGCGCCCGGCGGCGACCGTACGACGGGTAGTCGTCGTCTGCCACGGGCCGACTGTCGGGCTGGGGGCGACGCGTAGGCGGTTGGTGCGTGCGATCGACCCTGGGTGGCTGAGGGCTTCTCCGAGGCGGCAGCGGACGCTCGTCCTGGATCGGCTCGCGCCTGGGGGTGCTTCGGTAGGCGGGCTGCTCGTCCACCTCGGGGGCGCGGCGACGCGGGGGCCCGGGGACGGGCGCGTCCGAGACTCTGCGTCGACGCCCGGTCTCGGGTGCGGGTTGTTCTCGCGTGGCAACTGCAGAGGAGTCACGAGTGGTGGCCGTCGAGCGGCGGGAGCGGGTCGAGCGCGCGGGCCCGGTGGGGCGCTGATTGAGCAGGAAGTACCGGAAGCCACCGATGATCAGCACGACCACGGTTGCGGCCAACATGATCGGAAAGCGGTTGACCAACGGGTACGCGATGTTGATCGCGATATCGCGCAGCGCGGTGCTGTTGTCCTTGCCGATGAGCGTGTGCCCGATCGGCACCGCAGCGAAGAGCAGCAACGGCGGTTGGGCCATCGCGGTGAAGAGGGCCTTGTTCGAAGCGGCAACCACAGCGAAGAGACAGCCCAGGAAGTAGAACGTCGAGAACACCGCGGTGAGCTCTCCGCCGCCTCCGGTGGCATCGATCAGTACGCCGACGGCGGTCACACCGGCAGCAAGCAGGATCACTCCCCACCAGGGCAGGCCGGGGACGGTCACGATGAGCGATCGCTTGTCCAGCGGTACCCCGGAGCGAGCACGTTGGGTTGCAGACACATAACGACATTAGCGGTTCTTGCGTTGTCGGCCGTGTTTGTGCGGGTCGTGGCTGGCGCATTTATCGACGCGATGGCGCGATGGTTTCGGGTTCTTCGCCAAACGAACCGGACGGATTGTGTGCAGGGTCACCGGACGCTCGTGGGTTGGGGCACACCGACGAAGCCGTCAGCGTGGGAGATCGGCGGTGTCGGTGGGCTGCTCTACCGTCGGATTCATGAAGATTCTGCACACCTCCGATTGGCATGTAGGTCGCACCTTTCACGGCGTCGATCTGTTGGCCGATCAGGCGAGTGTGCTCGGTTCCATCGCAGATTCCGTCCGCGAACACGGCGTCGACGTCGTGGTCGTGCCCGGTGACATCTACGACCGCTCGATTCCCAGTTCCGACGCGGTCACCGTGTGCAATCGAGGCTTCGAGGCAATCCGGGCGGCGGGGGCGGTCATCGTCGCGACGTCCGGCAATCACGATTCCGCGGTGCGGCTCGGAGCCGGGGCATCCTTTGCCGCTGCCGGCGGCTTGCACTTGATCACCCGAGTCGGCCAGATCGGTACTCCGGTGATGCTGAGCGATAAGTTCGGGCCCGTCGCCTTTTACGGGATTCCGTATCTCGAGCCGGAGATCACGCGCGTCGAGTTGGACGTGCCCCGGGCTCGTACTCATTCCGACATCCTCGGAGCGGCCATGTCGCGTGTTCGGCGAGACCTCGCCGAACGAACAGCTACCGATCCGTTGACTCGGTCGGTACTGCTCGCGCATGCCTTCGTCGTGGGCGGTGAGGCGTCTGAATCGGAACGCTCCATTTCGGTCGGCGGAGTGGAGACCGTCGCAGTGGGCGAATTCGACGGCGTCGACTATGTCGCCCTCGGACACCTGCATTCTCCGCAGATGCTCTCGGAGAGTGTGCGGTACTCAGGTTCACCGTTGCCGTATTCGTTCGGTGAGCGCAGCCACCGCAAGGCTGCGCTTTTGATCGAACTCGACGCAGCCGGTCTGTCGTCGGTGCAGCGCCTCGATCTTCCGGTGATTCGGGGGCTGAGCCAGGTGACGGGAACTCTCGAGGAACTTCTCACCGAGTCGAAGTACGCCGATTCCGAGCAGTGCTACGTCTCCGCTTTGCTCACCGACCCGGTTCGTCCCGTCGATGCCATGAGGCAGCTCCAGGCACGTTTCCCGTTTGCCGTTCACCTCGAATGGCAAAGGCCGGAAGGACAATCGGATCTCAAGTATCGCGACGCGGTACGGGGTCGAACCGACATGGAGATCGCCCGCGGCTTTGTCTCGGCCGTGCGTAGTGACCCGTCCGAGCGGGAGGTCACGTTGATGGCCGAAGCGCTCAGCGCTGCCGCGCGCGCCGAGGAGTCCACGGTAGAACTGAGTGAAACCGCGTGAGGCTGCACAAACTCGAAGTCAGCTCTTTCGGGCCCTTTGCCGACACTGTCGAGGTCGACTTCGACCGATTGGGTGCAGACGGGCTGTTCCTTCTGCACGGCGACACCGGTGCAGGCAAGACCACGATCCTCGACGCGGTTGCGTTTGCCCTGTACGGGCGGGTGCCGGGTGCGCGCAACGAGGGCAAGCGATTGTTGTCCGATCACGCGCCCGCCGGTTCGGTGCCGCGCGTGGAACTCGAAGCGACCATCAGTGGTCGCAGAATCAAACTTGTTCGTAGTCCAGAGTATTCGCGTCCGAAGAAGCGCGGGACCGGTTCGATCACAGAGAATGCAAAGGCCACACTGACGTGGTTGGACGGCCGCGGCGAGAATCTTTCGCGCATCCCTGACATCGGTGACGAGATCAACCGCCTCATGGGCATGAGCGCTGATCAGTTCTTCCAGGTGGTGCTCTTGCCGCAGGGTGAGTTCGCCAAATTCCTGCGTGCCGAGAGTGACGAGCGAGGCAAACTGCTCGAGCGTCTGTTCGACACCAAGCGTTTTGTCTCCGTCGAGGCATGGTTCGACGCCAAGCGAAAGGCAAGTGCGACCGCGCTCGCGGCAAGGGAGCAATCCGTGCGGCTGCTGCTCGCGAAGGTCGAGACAGCTGCGGGACTCGAGGTAGGCGCCGAGGCACACCCACTGGAATGGTCGCGCAAACTCCTCGCCGAGGCTCAGGACACCCGCGATACAAGTCTTGCGGAGCTGGTGACCGCGAAAGATGCAGCAGCCGAGGCTAATCGGGTGCTCACCGTTGCGCAGCGAACCGCAGATCTGGTCGCTCGCCGTAATCGTGCGACCGCTGAACTCGCAGCATTCAATACGGGCGCCGCCCAAAGAGCTGTGATCGGCGCTGAACTCGAGACCGCCAAGCGCGCACTGCCGGTGGCCGCTGTCGCCGGCGATGTGGACGCTGCCGGCTTGCACCTCGCTGCCGCAGTCGAATCGATGACCGCAGCGATGTCGACCTACTCCGCAACGGGCGGTCCGGAGATTTTCGTGCCGGAGGTGTGGCCACCCACCGACGACGAGCGTCAACGCGTCGTAGCTCGGATCCGGACCTGGCGTGACGAGATCGTTCGCCTGGACGCAATGGCGGAGGATGCCCGCAGAGCCGATGCGGCAGAAGCCGAGATCGAGAAACTCGGAGTTCGGCGAGACGCTCTGTCCGAGCGCATCGATGCCATCGCGGTTGAACGCACTCAACTGCCAGAAATGGTGCGCTCGGCCGGCCAACGACTGGAGGATGCGCAACGCGCGCACGCGGCTCTGCCCGGCCTCGAAGCTGCACTGGCCAAAGCATCGGATGCTGCGGCAGCGGCTCATGAATTCGTCTCTCTGCGTGCGCAAGCCGAGAAGATTCGTGTGCAGGTGTTGGATGCGCGCGACGCCCATCAGAGTGCTCGCGGGCGCTGGCTCGACCTCGTGCAGAAGCGTATCGAGGGCATGGCTGCGGAGTTGGCGAGTTCACTCGCGCCCGGTGACCCATGCCAGGTGTGTGGTTCGCGTGAACACCCTGCGCCGGCGCAGTCTGATGTCGTGACGGTCACCGAGCCCGATCTGGAAGTCGCGTCCGCAGCCGAGCGTGCGGCCGAGAAAGCCCTGAGCAAGGTAGTCGACCGCCAGGTAACCGTCGACCGTGACATCGACCGGGTGATCGCCCGCGGCGGGGACGGCGACGTCGCAGAACTCGACAGGCTCCGCGCCGCGGCTCGGAACGCCGTTGACGAGGCGACCCACTCTGCCGGTCAGGTTGGAGGGTTGGCCGACAAGCTCGGGCATCTCAACGAGCGTGACGGCGAGCTGCAACAGGAATCCGCTTCTCTGACGGCCGAATTGGCGGCACTGACCGAGCGTACGACGACTCTGTCGGCCACGGTCGAGCAGATTCGAGCGGCGATCGTCGCTGCGGTGGGAGAAGATTCGACCATCACTGCTCAGCGCTCGCGGTTCGAAAGGCTTGCCTCCGCTGCCTCGGCGGCGTCTGAGATGCGTGACGACGCCGTTCGTGCGCAGGCGCGATCGGCGGAACTGTCGACCAAACTGGCCGCTGCGGCGGCCGCTGCTGGATTCGATTCGGTCGAGGCTGCGATCGAAGGGGTGAGATCGCCGGCCCGAATCGCAGCGATCGAAACGGAACTCGCCAAAGCACGCGACCTCGAGGTGGCCGCTCGGACGGTCCTCGACGACCCCGAGGTCGTTGCGGTGAGCGAAGTCGAGACAGTCGACGTCGACGGTCCTCGCGAGCGTGCTCTTCAGTGCGCCGAGGTGGTGAACTCGGCTGTTGCAGCTGCTTCCCTGGCCGAGAACCGTGTGTCGGATCTCGAACGGTTCAGCGGACAACTCGAGAAGGCATACGAAGCGGTTGCACCTGAGCGTGAACTGCACGACGAACTCGCGGCGCTTGCCGACGTGATCGCCGGCAAAGGTCAGAACAGTCGCAAGATGTCGCTGCGAGCGTATGTGCTCGCGTCGCGGTTGGAAGAGATCGCCGTGTCGGCATCGGTTCGGCTGCAGCGGATGTCCGGGGGCAGATACGAGTTAGTGCACAGTGACGAGGCAGGTTCTCGGGGTCGCCGCGGCGGTCTGGGGCTCGACATCCGGGACGACTTCACGGGTGTCGTTCGCTCGGCGAAGACGCTCTCGGGCGGTGAATCATTCTTGGCGTCATTGTCTTTGGCCCTCGGACTTGCCGATGTGGTTGCGGCGGAGTCCGGCGGAATCGTTCTCGACACGATGTTCATCGACGAAGGATTCGGCACTCTCGACGCCGACACCCTCGACTCGGTGATGGCTGTGTTGGACGAGCTTCGCGACGGTGGACGAGTGGTGGGCATCGTCAGTCACGTGGACGAGATGAGGCAGCGAATCCCGAGTCGCCTGCACGTCATTCGCGGACGTGCAGGCTCCTCGGTGAAGGTGATCGCGGGCTGATCAGGCCTTTTTGTTCTCTACCTCTGACTCGGCGTCGTCGTCTTGATCCTCGAGGATGTCCGACGCATCGCCGGTGGGCATCGGCTCGTTGTCGCTTGCGCGTTCGTCGATCTGCTCGCCGATGTACCGGATGACAACTGCTGCCACAGCGGCGACGGGCACTGCGAGGAACGCGCCGACGATGCCGTACAGCGAGCTACCGGCGGCCACGGCAAGCAGCACGATGACGGCGTGGAGTTTCATCGACTTGCTCTGCAGCACAGGCTGAAGGACGTTTCCTTCGATCTGCTGAACGGCCAGGATGATGATCAACACGATGATGGCGGTGGTGAGACCGTTGGCCACCAGCGCAACCAACACGGCCAGGGCGCCGGCGACAAAGGCACCGACGATCGGGATGAAGCCACCGATGAACGTGAGAATTGCCAGCACCGGTGCCAGCGGGACCCCGAGTATCAGCAGTCCGGCGCCGATGAAGACCGCGTCGATCAGACTCACCAGTGCTTGTGTCCTGATGAATCCGCCGAGCGTGTCCCACATGCGGGTGAGGACCTCTTCGAGATGCCGACCGGCACGGCCGCCGCCGACAGCGTGGAGCCAGGGGATGAACCTCGGTCCGTCCTTGATGAAGAAGAAAGCGAGAATCAGGACCAAACCGAGCGTGACCAACAACGAGCTCGCTGTGCTCACGCCGCTGAAAACGCCTGAAGCGATGGCGGTTCCACTTTCCTGCACCTTGGTGATGACGGCATGGACGGCGTTGTCGATCTGGTCGTCCTTCAGGTTCAGCGGCGGACCCTGGAGCCAGTCCTGAACCTGGTTGATGCCCTCGGTGGTCTTGTTCGCGAGCTCGGGGGCCTGGCTGACCACTGACGGAACGATGCCGGCGATCACACCGGCCAGGATTCCGATCGAGAGCACCAGGGTGATGCCGGCTGCCGCGGCCGGTGGCATCCCGCGCTTGATCATGCCGCGGGTCGGCGGCCACATGACTGTCGCAACAACGATAGCCAGAGCCACCGGCAGGATGATGACCCAGAGCTTTTCGATCAGCCAGCCGAAAATCCAGGCGCCCAGCGAAATCGACGCCAACACCAACGACCATTTTGCGAGCCACATACCCCCTTGCCCGATGATCTCGCCGCGGTCGCGCTTGCGCACCCCTGCGGACGTCCCCTTGTCTTGCTCGCTCACTGATCGTCCTTTCCGTCGGCGCAGGGATCTCCTCGCCGATGTGCGAATCCGGTGATCTAGCTGAGCTGATCGTAACGACTGCATGCGATAACTCGTGTGTTGCGCTGCAATACTGTGTTTTGAAGCATGCTGATCGGACTAACATTTCCGTCATGAGAATCGCAGCAGCAGTCGGGGCAGCAGCAATCGTCGTTCTCGGGCTCACCGCGTGTAGCACCGAGGATCAGGACAACGCGCAGAACAAGATCAGCGAGGCAGTCACGAGCGGGCAACAGGCGCTCGAGACGGCGAAACAGTCAGCGGGCAACGCCATCGATCAGGGCAAGACGGCGCTGTTCGTCGCCACGTTCCGTGGGGCTTACGCACCGTTGGCGGAGAACCGCGACGATGCAGACATCGAGGAGATCTTGACGACCACGTGTACCGAGGTCGCCAACGGCACGGACGAGGCGGAGGTCAAGACCAAGATCACCGACCTGGCCGAGAACAACGGCAACAAGCCCACCGACGAGCAGGCCGGCCACATTTACGAACTCGCGAAGGCCACCTGCCCCTGACCGGATTCAGCAGCAGCGGGCGCCTGGGTTGGCGTCGGCTGCTGCGTGACGGCGGCGCCAGAACTCTCGTTCGCTGATTACCGGTGAGTCGGCGTGGTGGCGTCGGGTGTGCTCGACGTAGCGCTGATAGTCGAGATCACCCATCACCGAGCGAACCCACCACAGCGTTCCGCGGAACGCTGTGGTGAGTTTTGCCGTCATGGTCGCCGTCGTCATGGTCAGTGCCCACCTCCGTGTGCGGCGCCGGGCGCCCGGACTTTCCCGGCTTTGATCAGCTCGTCCCATTCTTTCTGGATTTCCTTCTCCGCTGGCGTCGGAATGAAGCTGGCGGGTCCGAAGATTTTCGACGGTTCTTCCGGGGACTCGGTGGTCGGCAGCCCGCCTGCTCGGATTGCCTTGGCACATACGATGATCCCGGCGATGACCACGACGATCACCAGTGACGCGAAGATGATCGACAACGTGCCCTGGATGAAGGTGTTGCGAATGACGGCATCGATAGCCTCCGGAGTCTTCGCGGAACCGTGCGCCGTCTCGCCGGCAGCCTTCGCGTCCTTGAACACGTTGTGCTGAGCCCAGTACCCGATCGCGGGGTTGTCGGAGAAGATCTTCTGGTACGACGCGGTCATGGTTACGACCAGGTCCCACACCAGCGGCACGCCGGGAATCCAGGCCCATTTGAACAGGCCCTTCTTCATGACGATCGTCATGACCACCGTCAGTGCGATCGCGGCGAGTAGCTGGTTGGCGATGCCGAAGAGCGGGAAGAGTGTGTTGATTCCGCCCAGCGGATCGGTGACACCCATGAGCAGAATCGCGCCCCAGGCAGCGACGACGATCAGCGAGCACAGCCACGCGCCGATGCGCCACGACGGGTCCTTGAACTTCTTCGCCGGACCGCCGAAGTTGCCGAGCGAGTCGGAGAGCATGAATCGAGCGACGCGGGTGCCGGCATCGATCGTGGTGAGGATGAAGAGCGCCTCGAACATGATCGCGAAGTGGTACCAGAACGATTTCAGCGAGTCGCCGCCGAAGACGTCGCTGAGCACTTCGGACATTCCGAACGCGAGCGTCGGGGCGCCGCCGGTTCGCGAGATGATCGATTCTTCGCCGACGGCCTCGGCTGCCTGAGTCAGCACGTCCGGTGTGATGGGGGCAGTGCCGAGGGGCAGATTGTTGACGTATTCGGCTGCGGTTTCCGGTGTTCCACCGGTCAGTGCCGCGGGAGCGTTGAGTGCGAAGTACAGGTGCTGATCGAGGATGCAGGCGGTGACCAGAGCCATGATCGCGACAAACGATTCGGTCAGCATGCCGCCGTACCCGATCATCTTGGTCTGGCTTTCCTTCTCGAGCAGCTTCGGCGTCGTACCGGACGCGATCAGTGCGTGGAAGCCCGAGAGTGCGCCACAGGCAATGGTGATGAACAGGAACGGGAACAGTGAACCGGCAAAGGCCGGGCCTTCGCCGTTGGAGGCGAACGGCGTCACTGCCGGCATGTTCAGCGCGGGTCGTGCGACCAGAATTCCGATGGCCAGCAGCGCGATGGTGCCGACCTTCATGAACGTCGACAGGTAGTCGCGCGGTGCCAGGAGCAGCCAGACCGGCAGCACCGAAGCGGCGAATCCGTACGCGATCATCAGCCACGCAATGGTGACCTTCGAGAGTGTGAACCAGTCTGCGCCCCAACCGGTATCGGCTACCCAACCACCGGAGACGATGGCCAGGAGAAGCAGGACGACGCCGATCAGGGAGACCTCGGAAACCTTGCCCGGCCGCAGATACCGCAGGTACACGCCCATGAACAGCGCGATGGGGATGGTCATCGCGATCGAGAACACTCCCCACGGGGACTCGGCGAGCGCATTGACGACCACAAGTCCGAGCACCGCGATGAGGATGATCATGATGACGAACACGCCGATCAGTGCGGCGACGCCGCCGACGAGGCCGAGTTCTTCGCGGGCCATCTGACCGAGGCTGCGCCCGCGGCGCTTCGACGAGATCCACAGGACCATGAAGTCCTGCACCGCCCCGGCGAACACGACGCCGACGATGATCCAGATCGTTCCCGGAAGATATCCCATCTGTGCGGCCAACACGGGTCCGACCAGGGGGCCGGCACCGGCGATTGCCGCGAAGTGGTGACCGAACAGCACCCGACGGTCGGTCGGCATGTAGTCGGCGCCGTTCTCCATGATCTCGGCGGGAGTGGCGACGTCGTCGCGGGGTTTGACGATCTTGCGTTCGATCAACCGCGCATAGAAGCGGTAGGCAATCAGATAAGTGCAAATTGCGGCCAACACGAACCAGACGGCACTGATGTGTTCACCGCGGACGATCGCAATCATGTACCAGGCGCCCGCGCCGACCAGTCCGAGAACAAGGAAGACGACGCGCGCAGTCGTGGAGATGGGTGTTTTGTCGATGACGCCGACAGGTGGCAGGTCAGGATCGGTTTTCAGGTACTCGACATTTGGTTCCGGCGCAGTCGTCAAGCTCATCGTCGAACTCCGTCCACTAGTGCACGTGTGGCCGCCGTCACAGCGGGCCATCTGTCACTGTAGGACCAGAAGGGTGAATCCGCGCGATCTGAAACGCGGGAGTCGACCGACGTCAGAATCGGTGAGCGTCGGCGTCGATCCAATCGGTGAGCCAGCTCTGCGGCGGGGAGTCGAGCAGTTCGCCCGGCATCAGCCAGTCGAACAGGTCGGCATAGGTGCGAGTGGTGAGACCGTCGACGCGGCGGTTGAGCATTCCCGGTTGCAGTTGGTCGAAGGAATCGATGCCCATCGACGCGATCATCTGTTGTGCGCTGGCGACAGTTGCCTTCTGGAAGCGGTAGACGCGCTCGCTCTTGTCGGGGATGTCGAGTGCGCGGGTGCGTGCCGGATCCTGAGTGGCAACGCCGACCGGGCAGCGGTTGGTGTGGCACATCTGGGCCTGAATACAGCCCACTGCGAACATCATTGCGCGGGCCGCCATCGTGAAGTCTGCGCCCTGGATGATGCGTTTGACGATGTCGGAACCGCTCGCCACCTTTCCGGAAGCGCCGACTTTCACGAGAGGGCGCAAACCAGTTCCCACCAGAGCGTTGTGCACCAGCATCAGGCCCTCGGTCAACGGCATGCCCATGTGGTCCTCGAACTCCACCGGACCTGCGCCGGTGCCGCCTTCGGAACCGTCCACGATGATGAAGTCGGGCGTGATGCCGCGTTCGATCATCGCCTTGCAGATTCCGAGGAATTCACGACGCGAGCCGACACACAGTTTCACCCCGACCGGCTTGCCTCCCGACAGTTTTCGCAGGGTCGCGATGAAATCGACCAGTTCGACCGGGGTGCTGAACGCGGTGTGCGCGGGTGGCGAAATCACGGTCTGGCCGACGGGTACCCCGCGGGTTTCGGCGATTTCGGGGGAGACCTTGACTCCGGGAAGCACGCCACCCAACCCGGGTTTCGCACCTTGCGAGAGCTTGATCGAAATGGCCTTCACCTGGTCGGAGCCTGCGCGCTCGGCAAAACGGTCAGGATCGAATCGGCCGTCCTCGGTCCGGCATCCGAAGTATCCCGAGGCGATTTCCCAGATCAGATCGCCGCCGTGTTTGCGGTGATACGGACTGATCGCGCCTTCGCCCGTGTCGTGAGCGAAGCCGCCTTTGGCTGCGCCGGCGTTGAGGGCCTCGATTGCGTTGGCGGACAACGACCCGAAGCTCATCGCGGAGACGTTCAGGAGAGCGATGTCGTACGGCTTCGTGCAATCGCGTCCGCCGAGGCGAACTCGGGGAACGGTGTCGGGGGCGGTCCGTGCGCGAATCGAATGCGTCATGAACTCGTAGCCGATCGCATTGACGTCGCGCTCGGTCCCGAAGGGCTCTTCCGCCAGTGTTCCTTTTGCCCGCTCGTAAACCAGATCTCGCGTTTCGCGATCGAATGGCATTCCATCGGTGGATGATTCGACGAAGTACTGCTGGATCTCCGGTCGAATTTTCTCGAGGAGGAATCGCGCGTGCCCCAGGACCGGATAGTTACGGAGGATGCTGTGGGACTTCTGAGTGAGGTCGTAGGTGCCCATGGCCGCCAGCGCGAGTGTGACGACAGCGATCACCCACCATCCGGGCGAGGCGACAATTGCGAGCGCGGCGGTGCCGAGACCCACTATCCATATCAAGAGCACGATCAGCATCCGAGTCACCTCGAGAGCGTAGGCGCTCACTGTGACACGGCAGCGGTAAGTCTCCACTAGGTTCTGCGATAGAGAACCGAATCCGACTCTTTGGGGGAATGATGACCGAACCGCAATATCCGACCGACCCGCAGGATCCGAAGGAGCAGCAGTATCCGGCAGGCCAGCAGTATTCAGCCGGTCAGCAATATTCAGCAGGCCAGGAATATCCGACGGGCCAGCAGTACCCGACCGACCCGCAGTACTCAGCCGGACAGCAGTATCCGACCGGTCAGCAGTACAGCGCAGCCCAGCAGTACAGCGCTGCTCCCACGTACGCGGCGCCTCAGTACGGTCCGCCGAAGTCCAACGCGGGATGGGCCGTCGCGTCGATCATCTTCTTCTGGCCTATCGCGTTCGCCGCGTTCAACCATCTCCACGACATCTACCCGAAGTGGGCGATGGGCGATCACCAGGGCGCGCAGTACGCGTCCGAGCGGGTGAAGAAGCTCGGGCAGATTTCGCTCCTGATAGCCGTCATCTGCTGGGTGCTGTTCATCGCGTTCTACGTGATCTTCCTGGTTGCGATCGTGTCGTCCGTCGATTCGTATACCTACAACTGATCACCTGCCGCGACGTGACGGTGGGGCGAGTACCCGTCACGTCGCCGCGAGGCCGTAGAATCCACAGACCGTGAGCCTTACCCTCGGAATCGTCGGACTGCCCAACGTCGGCAAGTCCACCCTTTTCAATGCACTGACCAACAACGACGTGTTGGCAGCGAACTACCCGTTCGCGACCATCGAACCCAACGTCGGTCTGGTCGAGCTGCCCGATCCGCGGCTGCAGAAGCTCGCCGAGATCTTCGGCTCCGAGCGCATCCTCCCCGCGACCGTGTCGTTCGTCGACATCGCCGGCATCGTCAAGGGAGCGTCCGAGGGCGCAGGCCTGGGTAACAAGTTCCTGGCCAACATCCGTGAAGCGGACGCCATCTGCCAGGTAGTTCGCGTCTTCGCCGACGACGACGTCATCCACGTCGACGGCAAGGTCGACCCGGCCTCGGACATCGAGGTCATCGAGACCGAGCTGGTGATCGCCGACATGCAGACCTTGGAGAAGGCTCTCCCGCGTCTGGACAAGGAAGCTCGCAAGAACAAGGAGCTCAAGCCGGCCCACGACGAGGCACTCAAGGCTCAGGCCTTCCTCAACGAGGGCACGACGCTCTTCAGCGTCAAGGACAAGCTCGACTTCTCGCTGCTGCGTGAACTGAGCCTGCTCACCACCAAGCCCTTCCTGTACGTCTTCAACGCCGACGAGTCTGTGCTCACCGACGAGGCGAAGATCGCGGACCTGCGCGCTTCCGTCGCTCCGGCCGACGCCGTGTTCCTCGACGCGAAGGTCGAGCAGGAACTGCTCGAGCTGGACGAGGAAGATCGCCAGGAAATGCTCGACTCGATCGGTCAGACCGAGCCCGGCCTGCACGCTCTCGCGCGCACCGGCTTCCACACCCTCGGACTGCAGACTTACCTGACGGCTGGTCCGAAGGAAGCTCGCGCCTGGACGATCCACAAGGGTGACACCGCGCCCCAGGCTGCCGGCGTCATTCACACCGACTTCGAGCGCGGCTTCATCAAGGCTGAAATCGTGTCCTTCGACGACCTCGTCGAGGCGGGTTCCATGGCCGCGGCCAAGGCTGCCGGCAAGGTCCGCATGGAGGGCAAGGAATACGTCATGGCCGACGGCGATGTGGTGGAGTTCCGCTTCAACGTGTAGCCGCTTTCGGTCTAACCCTTACATCCGCACAGGAAGACGGGCCATATCTACCAGAGTGCCCGTCAACCTCGTCTCGTTGGCTGAGTCGGGTCGAATCATCTGGTGACAGCGCTAGAAACTACCGGGGTTCCGTACCCACGTGCAGAGTGCTGCCCATACTCGTGTCGAGTCGCGGTCATGCCCCGAGATCCGGGGACGTGACGTCGTCAAGTCTGCCGCGTCAGACCCAGAGGGTAGCTTCTTTACATGAGCTTCCCGAAGCCAAACCAACACGCTGGACCTATGGTCGGCCATGTAAGAAAGGGTCGCGTCTACAAGTCCCCGCTCGCTGCGACGGGTGTGCTGGGCATCGAGAATTGGATCAAGGACGATTTCCCGGACCTTCTCTGGCCCGCACTCGTCCTGGCTGAGCACGGGAACGACAGCATTCGACGATTCGTGAAGTGGCAGAAGGCAGTCCAGGAATCGCTCGCGCACCATGGGGAAGTTGCCTTTGTCGCGGAATCGTTGGATGGACGCCTTACACACTTGGCTGGCCTTGCCGAGAAGTTCCCCAACTCAGTCGGAATAGTTGTATCGGAGGCCGACCGTCAAGGCCTGCTTTCGGCGGGAGTTGTTCGCGCGCTGGTCTCATATCCGTTCCGCCCTGCACCGTGGCTTGTCGGCGACATCGAGGTCAAACCCCCAGCGCAACCTGATCTGGACCTTATTCGCGATGCGTTGCTCTCGGTCCTACGCGGCGGCCACCGCGAAGCGCTCATTAAATGCCTGCGCACCTGGAGTGCGGTCCAGGCGGGAACCTTCAGTTCTGATGCCCAGATGATCGAACTCCTGAAAGACTACCCGGGTAATCTGGACAATCGCGCGGCAGCAGATTCCATGGTTCGTGCTTCCTGGGGCGCGCACAAAGCGATGGTGAAGTTCAACGATCCGGGTTACTTCGATGAAGCGATTAAGTGGGCACGTGTTTTCTGGGGAGTGAACTCTATGACATCTCGTTGCGTCCGGAAGCGGGCTGTCGAAAATTCCCATGACGGCCGCACTGAACCGGATGACGGCGAACCGGCCGGGAACATTGCATCAGCCGCGCACTCCGATCAAGCCGAGCCGACATCCATGTCCGTGGATGGTGAGAATCTGCGCAGGTTCACGATGGACGTGATGAGCAGCTTCGTCGAGGCGCTGGAGACCGCCCCGGCCCATCTCTACTCGAACGAACGGCAGGAGGTGATTTCCGGGCTTGTGGCCCGAGCCGGGCGTGATCTCATCGCGGTGCTGGGCGCCCCCGATCTGTGGTGTCTAGAGCATGGCGCGCATATAGCTCGCATGTTGGTTGAGACGAAAATAAATCTCCACTGGATGGCGCTGCAGGATCCAGCCATCTACAGACAGTTCCAGGAATACGGGGCAGGTAAGGCAAAGCTCTACGCCCGCATCTCAGATGAGTTGCCCGACGATGCGCGAACCGCTGGCTTTCGCGAAAGCATCGACGAACTTCAGCGCCTCAGCCACAATCACGACGTTGTTGATCACCGGACAGTTGACACACGAGACACCTTCGCTGGCGGCAAGTCGATCCGGGCGATGGCGGAGGAATCCGGTCTGCTGGACTTCTACCGGCAGGCGTACTCCCTCTCAAGCGGGGTAGCGCACTCCGAATGGTGGTCAGTCGAAACGCATGCGATGGAGCCGTGCTTGAATGTTCTCCACGGAATGCACCTAATACCCAGTCTGTCGCTGAACCCCGGAGGGAACGTCGAGCTAGCTGGGTCTTGGGTGGAACAGTTCTACTCCCTCGCGCGCGAGGGACTGGGCATCCTCGGGACTGACGAGGACGCAGTAACTGCCGCCTTTGCCTGGATGAACGCCGACGACGATTTGTCGGAGGCACCTGACAATGAGGGGTTGGTGTCATGAGGTTGCTACGTGGCGATGTGTAGCCGAGTTCCGGTCTAGCGGCAGGCCAATGAATGGCTCGCCGACGGGCTGAGAAGTGAGCAGTTTCCCGGCTGAGAGGCGACATGGCATGGCTGACTCGACTCGGCGAGCTTCCAGAGAATCAGCCATCGCGCAGACAGTCACCGCAGCGCCGCAACGTCGATGGATTTCGTTCGGATTGAGGCCATGAGCAGGCGTATGTCGAGATGGGCGGCACCGGTACGGGTCACTCGTGGCAGGCGCCTGCCGGCTGGCCCGCATGGCGGGGGCGAGAGCGGTACAGCGGTAACCCGTACTTTTCGCATTTTAGGCACCGCCTCGTCCGTTTGTGTGGACTCCAACAGGTCGTTGGGCACCGGTTCCAACGGTGGCGGGGGAATACGCCGCACTGCGCGGCCGCTGGTCTCCAAGCATCTCGCTTGTCACATGCGGCCCGAAGCAGGTTCGCGCCCTGGAACCAGTTCGCAAGCAAGCTGAGATACGGAATCAGCAGTTTGACTCTCTAATTGCCGGTGGGCACAGCAGTCAAACGCGGGTATCTCGCTGAGCGTCCGACGTGTCACAAACCGCCGCGCTCTCCCAGTCAACGGGTCGGTGAATTCGAGTTCCCTCGCGAGCAATTGGAGTGGGAGGGAATGATCGTCCGGCGCGTCGGGCAGCAGGTCGGGGTATCGCCGGTCGCCCAGGATCCCGGCGCCGAGAGCTGCCAGGTGCACTCGCAACTGGTGCATCCGTCCGGACTGCGGACGTAGAACCGTGTGCAGCACAGCACGTCCGGAGGCACTCACGCCCATCCCTCGCGCCTCGATCATGGTCTCGGAGTTGGGTTCACGGCTGTCGTCGACGACGACTCGCAACTCGCCGCGTCGAGCTTCGATGTGGTTGCGGTAAACGAGAGGGACGTCGAGCGCTGGTGCATCCCGGCCCCGCCGGGTCGGTCGCGCCGACACCGCCTCGTAGACCTTCGTGACCTGACGCTTCTCGAACAGTGACTGGTACGCGCCGCGCGTCGCGGGGCGGGCCGAGAACATCACCACCCCTGCGGTGCCGCGGTCGAGTCTATGGATCGGGGTCAGATCTGGGTTGTCGAGACGGACCCGCAGTCGGACGAGCGCCGACTCACGCAGGTATCGCCCGCTCGGAGTGGTCGGGAGAAAATGTGGCTTGTCGATGACGACGAGATCGTCGTCGGTGTGCAGGATCTCCTCGTGGAACGGCACCGGGTCCTCCGCCGGCAACTCACGGTAGTACCAGACGAACCGGTGCGCGCTGAGTTCTGTGTTCAGGCAGATCGAGTGGCCGTCGGTATCTACGAACTCGCCGTCGTCGAACCGCCGATACAGGTTCTCGGCGTCCAGATGGTCGAACTTGGCTACGACGTACTCGGCGATCGTCGCCCACGGCCCAGAGAGCGGGATGCGTAGGCGCGTCGGGCCAACCCCGTTCTTGACGGGCAGCGGTGGGGACATGGACACGCAGGTCATCATCCCATCGACTACTGGTCAGCGGTGATTCGGTGTGGCCTCGACGGGGACGTCCCCGCGGGGACGCGGAAACCGAACTCACAGCGGTGGTCGGTGTAGATCGTCTACTCGAAAATCAGTAGCGCGGAAGAGATGCGGGCCCGTATGGTTCGGCAGAGAAAGATCGCAGTCGAAAAGCACTGCGGGCCATACCTTCTGTAGCTCAATTGGTGAGAGCACCCGACTGTGACTCGGGCGACGGCGGATCGTAACCGCCCAGAGGGACCAGCTCAGATACGGTTGAGGTCGGGCCTCTAGGCGCAGAGGCCGGCGGCCCTTTGCCTGCACAGTTGTCGAACGAGCCTGAGCCGGTATTCCCTGAATCGCCGGACAGCATTCCAGTCGCCGGCCATTTCCGCGTCGGCAAGTAGGTATTCGCAGTTGTCCAACTGATCCTTCAAAGACATCATCAGAATTCACCTCCGATCACCCGAGCAAGTACCTGTCCAGGATGCGGCCGACGGGACCCCGGGGACATCGGCCGTAGTACCTGTTCAGGTACCTGCTTCGGTGCGCGGTGGAGGCTACTTCTTGACCGCAGGTGCAGGTAGTGGCATGCCTCGCTCGGCCAGAACGGCTCGGAGACGATCGGGGTAGTCGGTGATGATCCCGTCGACACCGAGGTCGATCAGGGCGTGCATGGTGGCGGGATCATCGACGGTCCACGGGATGACCTTCATGCCACGCGCATGTGCGCTCGCGATCATGTCGGCTGTCGGATAGAGGGTGAAACCGGGATCCCCGACCTTTCCGCCCTGCGGAGTTCCTTGGACGGGGGAGTAGGCGGAGGCACCAAAGGTTGCTACCGCCGCGATGCCGTCGCCACCGAAATCATCGATGTCCAGACCGCCGAGCCACGGTGACGCTCCGTCCTTGCCTACCTGGAGAAAGTCGCCGTTTGTGAGCGCAACGACGGGGACACTCGGCGCGAGTTGACGGGTGAGCATGAGCGAGCCCCAGTCGAAGCTCTGAATGGTGACGCTGTCCAACAATCCGGCTGCCCGGATCGTATCGAGGACTACAGAGACGAACTGCTCACGCGGGGCGGTCTCGTGAGGCGCTCCCGCTTCCACCTTGGTCTCGATGTTGAGCTTGATTCCGGGTGCGTTGTACGACTTCACCAGGGCAAGCACTTCTTCGAGCGTCTGCATTTTCGCTCCCGGAACATTCTGCTGTTCAGGGTATCCGGCAAGGGGGAGAGTGCCGCAGTCCATGGTCTTGATCTGCTGCAGGCTCAGCGTGTTGACGAATTTGCCGACGTACGGGAACTCCGGGTCACCCGCAGTTGCGGGCTCGGTGTCGAGGCATTTCTTGTTCGAGATCTTACGATCGTGCGTGACGACAGCGATCCCGTCCTCGGTGATCTGGGTATCGAGTTCCAGTGTGCTGACGCCCATTTCGAGGGCATTCGCGAACGCGGCCAGGCTGCTTTCCGTGTACAGGCCGAGCCCGCCGCGGTGGGCTTGGACGTCGAACGTCGAAACCGGCTGGGGCGCTGAACTACCGAACGAACCGGACCAGTCGAGACTGCCGGTTGGCGATGCGGCGGCCGGGGCCGCCAGGGCGGTGAGGGGGAGTGCGACGGTTACGGCGGCGCACGACAATATTCTGCTCAGTTGCATGAAAGGAACGTAGAGGCGTCGAATGGCTCGCCGGGGTTCGCTAGGTAAACTAACGGTAAAGGTCAGGCCGCGTGAATGCGCTGCCCGACGCCGCTCGCGTGGACCTTCATCCACGACGCCAGAAGCTCACACCCGGTCAGTCCGCTCTCGTCGAGAGGTTCGATCGCGTAGCTGATGTGTCTACCGCCGCGAGGGTTCTTGAGCTGAAATTGGTTCAGGTTCAACTTCGTCGGCAGGTAACCAAGTACTTCGAGGAACGCGGTGCGAATACGTCGTAGATCGGTACGCCACTGTTTGGGACTGAAACGAGTCTTCTGCGCATTCTGGAAAGCATTGCTACGAAGTAGTTCCCAAACCTTTCCTGCCCACACGCGTGCCTGCGAGAAGGACATCCAGCGCGTCAAGTCTGCGATGTCGCGAATGTAGCTGTCGTCGCTGGCATTACAGATCATGTCCTGCGGGTGCCCGATCCACTTGACCGGAATCCACGGCTGGATCTCGGGTCCGTCGCCGGCAACTCCGTGTCCCTCGCAACCTTCGATCACGCCTGCCGGTTGTTGAGGATCGGAGATCAGTCCGACTCCGATGATGTTGGCGCGGTTCAGCGTCGGAAGAGCCGAGCGGATCACGGTGCATCCCTGTGAGTATCCGATCAGCATGACCGGGCCGTCTGTCTGTGCGATTTCGGCGGTGAGGGCTTTCACACCCATCGCGGTGCTGTGCCGAAAGCTCAGGCCACCGTCGGCGACCGGACCGTACGATGCGGGATAAGCGACCCAGCGAGAATCGAATCGACTGTCGAGTTCGTCGGTGACGGCACTGAGGAGTCCGCGCACACGGGCGCCGTGGTCGCCGACGTGGGATTCGCCGGTGCCGCCAACTGCAAGAACGGTTACCTCAGCCATGTCAGCGATCATCCACGTCGATTCTGAGAGGTCTGCATCCAAACCCTGAGAAGAGACTGGCAATCCGTTGTACTGCGAAATCGTTATCGAGCGAGCACCATTTACCCATGACGACGCCGAATCGTTCATCCAGACGAAAAGTGTCCGTTGTCGGTGCGGGAAGTGTCGGCACCGCAATTGCGTATGCGTGCCTGATACGCGGATCGGCCGACGCGCTCGCCCTCTACGACACCAACAGCGCAAAGGTCCGGGCCGAAGTTCTCGATCTCAACCACGGCACCCAGTTCACACCGCCGTGCACTGTCGACGGAGGCGATGACATCTCGGTCACCGCGGGATCCGACTTGGTCGTCGTCACCGCGGGCGCCAAACAGCATCCCGGTCAGTCGCGGCTCGAACTTGCCGCGGTGAACGTCAAGATCGCGCAGACACTGACCGAACAACTGTTGGCGGTGTCACCGGACGCGGTCCTTCTCTTCGTCACCAACCCGGTCGACGTGGCGACCTACGCAGCGATCCAGGCTGCGGGACCGTCGTACCGCGGCCGAATTTTCGGATCTGGGACCGTGCTGGACACGGCCCGATTGCGATTCCTGCTGGCTACCGAACTCGGAGTCGCGGTGGAGAACGTTCATGCCTTCATCGTGGGCGAGCATGGGGATTCCGAGATTCCGCTCTGGTCGAGCGCAACCATCGGCGGAGTGCCGGCAACCTCGTTCGTGGGACCGTCGGGTGGCGTCCTCGGCCCCGACCTACGCGCGAAAGTAGCGAAGTCTGTAGTCGAGAGTGCTTACGAGATCATCGAGGGTAAGGGTGCGACCAACCTCGCCATCGGATTGTCGAGCGCATTCATCGCGGAAGTCGTGTTGCGGGACGAACAACGGGTTCTGCCGGTGTCGACTTTGCAGAGCGGCGTCCACGGACTCGAGCACGTTTGCCTGTCCCTTCCCACGATGGTTGGTCGTGCTGGTGCCGGCCGAGTCCTCGAAGTGCCGCTATCGAAAATGGAGGCTTCGGGGCTCCGATCTTCTGCCCGGACATTGCGAGAGGTGCAGGAATCTCTGGGATTGTGAATATCTGTTCTCCTTGATATCCGACATATAGGATCAACAAATGATCAGCTTCCTGATTCGCGCCGCGATCTTCCTGGGTTCTGCCGCTGTCGGGCTTCTAGTTGCGTCGTTGATTCTTTCGGGCTTCTCGGCGCCCACATCCGGATTCATCGTTGCGGTCGTGATCTTTGCGATTGCGCAGTCGGTCCTGGCGCCGTTCATCGCCACGGTGGCAAAGCGCCATGCACCGGCATTTCTCGGCGGAATCGGATTGGTGTCGACATTTGTCGCGCTGTTGGTGGCGTCGCTCTTCTCCAATCTGTCGATCTCCGGTGTCTCGACGTGGATTCTGGGAACCGTCGTCGTGTGGCTGGTAACCGCCGTTGCGACGCTGGTTCTTCCGTTGTTGTTCGTGCGTAAGAAAGTTCAGGAGAAGAAGGCACAGTGACGCGCCCGAACATCGGTATGGACTACACAGTCCTGGACTGCCCGGATCCGGCCGCATTGGCCAGCTTCTACGTCCAGGTCCTCGAGTGGAAAAGTGTTCGCGACGAGGATGATTGGCACGTGATCGAAGGGCCCGGCGGGGGGCGGCTCGCATTTCAGCTCGCTCCGGATTTTGTTCCGGTGGACTGGCCGACCTCCGGTGTCGGGATCCATCTGGATCTGTTCGTGGATTCTCTTGAACCCGCCGAGGCTTGGGTGATCAGCCTGGGTGCGCAGCGGGTGACCGACATTCCGGAACATCAGACTTTCCGCGTGTACCGCGACCCGGTCGGTCACTATTTCTGCCTGTGCCTGCGGGACTGAGTGTCGACTCGCTCCGATCTCGTCGACCGTGGATAATTCCGAACACTTGTCACGCCCGAGAATTGGAGATCGACGATGGCTTCGCAGAATTCCGACGAATTCCTGGTAGAACGTACGACGATCGTCAAGGCAGAAGCACCGGTCGTCTTCGCGTTGATCAACGATTTCCATCAGTGGACTCAGTGGTCGCCGTGGGAAGGTCTCGACCCGGCGATGCAGCGTACGTACGCGGGTCCTGACGCGGGCGTCGGGGCTTCGTACGCCTGGGCGGGAAACAAGAAGGCGGGCTCCGGTTCGATGGTGATCACCGAATCCGTCCCGAATGAACGAGTAGTTTTGGACCTGGCCTTCCTCAAGCCGTTCAAGGCGCAGAACGTCACCACGTTTCTCATCTCGCCGAATTCCGGTGAAGTTCAGGTGACGTGGAAGATGACCGGAAAGAAGAATCTGTTCTTCAAGATCTTCGGTTTCATCTTCAGCATGGACAAGCTTGTCGGAAAGGATTTCGAGAAGGGCCTGTCCCAGCTGAAAGCTGCTGCAGAAAAGAGCTGACAAGCCGGTGGTACCGTCTCCCGGTGTTACGGATGACGCCCACCGATGCCCAAACCTTCTGGATTTCGGAGAAGATCCCGAACGATCAGCTGCTGCTCTACTGTTTCGACGGGCAGAGCCAGCACATGGACGAGCTACGACGCTCGGTGGTCGAAAGAGCGTCGCTCATTCCGGATCTCAATGTTCGGATTCGTGAATCACCGTGGCACCTCGACTATCCGGTGTGGGAGCCCATGCCGGTCGACGCCTCCTTGGTGAGAGTGCATGAGCTGCCCGAAAACTCGTGGCTCTCGTGCATTCACGGAATGGAGAAACTACTCGAGAACCACGTCGACCCGCGCGAGTCCCCGTGGACGCTGCACCTGTTTCACGGCGTCACCGGCGTGCCGCGCTGCAGTGGCCCGGCGCTGATCGCAGTTCTGCAGGTCGCTCATTCTCTGGCGGACGGCAAACGCGCGTCGGCGATTGCTCGCCAGCTGTTCTCGCCGCAACCGCCCGCGAAGCAGAAGACGGACGTGCGGCGTAGCGGATCAGCCGAGATTCTGGGCCGCGCCGCCCTGCGCCTTCCGGGCCAACTTGTTTCGCTGTTCCGCGACGGCCGGGCGGGGCACCGCGCGCAGTTACAGCTGCAGGCGGACACCGAATCGGGAGTTGTTGCGCCGCAGGCGGCGAGCCGTCCCAAGGTGCGCTCGAACATCCCTCCCGGACCGCACCGACTGGTGCGCATGGTCGTGCGGGACAGCGCAGATTTCCGTGGCGACGGCGTATCCGTCACAGTCGGAGCGATGACAGCCATCTCGGTAGCGATGGCGAACTACCTCACCGAGCGAGACGGCTCGGTACCGCCCGAATTGGGAGCTGAGGTGACCATCGCCAAGGCAGGTACACCCACGGCGCGCAATCACTTCCGCAATGCAGGTGTCGGGCTGTTCCCGGAAGTCGATGATCTTCGTGAGCGAGCCCAATTGATCAGGGAGTCGATGGACGAGCGTCGCGCACGTGCGTCCCATCCATCCAGCGCAGCGTCGGATCTCGCGCTGAACGCTGTTCCCGGCCCGCTGGTCCGTTGGGGCGTGCAGCAATACGATTTCACGGCAGTACCCGACGAGGTCACTGGAAACACCGTGGTGTCGAGTGTCGCGCGCGGTGACGCGGATCTGGTGCTCGGAGGCGGCGTCGTTCGGTTCACAGCGGGCTTCCCGAGTTTGTCGCCGGTCATGTCGTTGACCCACGGCGTACACGGGGTCGGGGACACTGTGACGATCAGCATCACCAGCAGTCCGGCCTCGATTCCGGACATCGATGTGTACGAGCAGATGATGCACGACGCGATCGACGAGGTGCGCGAAGCGCTGTCGTGACGGCTTGATGTACTGGCTGCATGGGATTCACGCGCGCCGAACTGGAATCGTTCCGAGACGCCGAGATCGAGGATCTGATCGGGCCGGATTGCCGGCTGTTGTTCGTCGGTATCAATCCGGGACTGTGGACGGCGGCGACCGGCGCGCATTTCGCCAGACCGGGTAATCGGTTCTATCCGGCACTGCTGCGGGCAGGCATAATCGAGCATGCGATCGATCCTTCCGCGGGTATGTCGGACGCTGACACACAGCATCTGATCGATCGGGGAGTGGGCATCACCAATTTGGCGGTGCGGGCAACTGCGCGCGCCGATGAATTGACGTCGGAGGAACTCGCAACTGGCGGAGTTCGGGTCCGAAACATCGTGCGCGCAACCAATCCAGTAGTCGTTGCCTTCGCCGGGATCACCGCCTATCGAACAGCTTTCGGTGACAAGAAGGCGAAGGCCGGGCGTCAGGACCGTGATTTCGAGGGGGCAAAACTGTGGATCGTGCCCAATCCCAGTGGTCTCAACGCACACGAGACGGTGGACACCTTGGCAGCGAAATATCGTTCCGCCGCATCCGAAGCCGGAATTCTCTGAGAGAAGTCGCAGTTCCGTTCGGCCAGAACAAGGTACAAGTTAAAGTGCTTGTATGTCTGTTCTATACAACGTCTTTGTAGTGATTCACCTACTCGGCATGGCTGCCCTGGTCGGTAGCTACTTCACCGTCCTCAAGGCTCCTTCGATCACCGAGGTCATGGTGTGGGGTGCCAGGATGCAGTTCGTGTCCGGCCTGATCATCGTCGGGTTGGGCGAAGGCGCCCTGGACAAGAACTACATTCACGCGAAGATCGCTGTGAAGCTGGTGCTTTCGCTGGTCATCGTGGCGCTTGCCGAGATCACCCGGGCGAAGCAGAAGAAGGGCCAGCCCAATCCGAATCTGGTGCACGTCGTCGGCGGTTTGTCGATCGTGACCGTATTCGTGGCCGCGCTCTGGACCTGACAAAGACACAAAAGAGCCCCGGCGATCGAAACTCGCCGGGGCTCTTTGCTGTTGACGTGTCTACAGACCCGGACGCTTGCCGATCGTCAGGGTCACTTCACCGGTGTGCGCAAAGAAGTCGTTGCCCTTGTCGTCGACGACGATGAAGGCGGGGAAGTCCTCGACGTCGATCTTCCAGACGGCTTCCATTCCCAGTTCGGCGTACTCGAGGATGTCGACCTTCTTGATGCAGTCGAGCGCCAGGCGAGCGGCCGGTCCACCGATCGACCCGAGGTAGAAACCGCCGTGCGAGTTGCAGGCGTCGGTGACCTGCTTGGAGCGGTTTCCCTTGGCGAGCATGATCATCGAGCCACCGGCGGCCTGGAACTGCTCGACGTACGAGTCCATACGGCCGGCCGTGGTCGGGCCGAACGAACCGGACGCCATGCCGTCGGGCGTCTTGGCGGGGCCGGCGTAGTACACCGGGTGATCCTTGAGGTACTGCGGCATCTCTTCGCCTGCGTCGAGGCGTTCCTTGATCTTGGCGTGCGCGATGTCGCGTGCCACGACGAGCGGACCGGTCAAGGAGAGACGAGTCTTCACCGGGTGCTTGGAGAGCTCGGCGAGGATCTCCGACATCGGCTTGGTCAGATCGATCTTGACCGCAGCGCCCTTGCCGGTACCCGAAATGCCATCCGTCTCTTCGTCGAGCTGAGCGTCCGTGACCTCGGGCAGGAAACGGCCCGGGTTGAATTCGAGCTGTTCCAGGAACACGCCCTCCGGGGTGATCTTGGCCTTCGCCTGTCGATCTGCCGAGCAGGACACCGCAATGGCGACGGGCAACGAAGCGCCGTGGCGGGGGAGTCGGACGACGCGGACGTCGTGGCAGAAGTACTTGCCGCCGAACTGTGCTCCGATACCGATCTTCTGCGTCAGCTCGAAAACCTTCTTCTCGAGCTCGTGATCGCGGAAGCCGCGACCCGTGATGGCGCCTTCGGTGGGCAATTCGTCGAGATAGTGCGCCGACGCGTACTTCGCCGTCTTCATCGCGAACTCGGCCGAAGTACCGCCGACGACGATTGCAAGGTGGTAGGGCGGGCAGGCTGCGGTGCCGAGTGAGCGGATCTTCGCCTCGAGGAACTGCATCATCGAGTCGGGATTGAGGATCGCTTTGGTTTCCTGGTACAGGTAGGACTTGTTGGCGCTTCCGCCGCCCTTGGCCATGAAGAGGAACTTGTACGAGTTCTCATGTCCGGCAGCAGTATCGGCGTACAGCTCGATCTGCGCGGGCAAGTTGTTGCCGGTGTTCTTCTCGTCCCACATCGTGATGGGGGCGTTCTGCGAGTAGCGCAGGTTCAGACGCGTGTAGGCGTCGTAGACACCGCGGGCAATGGACTTCTCGTCGTCGCCGGGGGTGAGTACGTGCTGTCCACGCTTGCCCATGACGATGGCGGTTCCGGTGTCCTGGCACATCGGCAGAACGCCGGCAGCGGCGATATTGGCGTTCTTGAGCAGGTCGAGCGCGACGAACTTGTCGTTGTTCGACGCTTCGGGATCGTCGAGGATGCTCGCGAGCTGCGTCAGGTGATCCGTGCGCAGGTAATGAGAGATGTCGTGCAGCGCCGTTTCGGTCAGCAAGCGCATCGCTTCCGGCTCGACCTGCAGGAAGGTGCGGCCGTCCGGTCCCTCGACTGTCGACACCCCTTCGGTGGTGAGCAATCGGTACTCGGTGGTGTCATCACCGATCGGCAACAGGTCCTCATAGAGGAAGTCGGCCATCATCTCTCCTGAACAAGGGTGCGTGCGAAGGTCGCATTCAGGTTATCGTTGGGGGTTTCCTTCTCCGAATCGGGGCGGGTGTGAGCTGGAATTATCCGGATGCCACTGGCTCGATCAAGATACTTCGACCAGTTCGGAGAGCTCGACGCCGCGAAATTCGGCAAGTATTTCGGCCTGCTCGGCCACTGCTGCGCGGGCCGATCGTGACCACGTTCCCCACGGGGTGATCGCGACCTTCAGCTTCTTTCCGGATGCTCGTGGTCGCCACAATCCGGTGATCGTGCCACCGACCACCACCGTGCCCGGTCGCCCGAGGGTCGGCCACACCGTCTTCTGGGCGGTCGGATCGGGAACCAGGGTCTCCCGATCCTTGAGCTGTACATACGGATCGAAAGGCCCGAGCAAGCGCGTACTCGAATCGCTGGGGGAGCCGAACAAGTCTTCGCGGTCTTGTTCGAGAATCCACCGCTTCTCGCCGTTCACCTCGATCTCCTCGGCATCGACTGGCCAGTGGGCTTTGACGTCCCTGACCGGAGCATCGAGAAACGACGCGACGTGAGCAGGAGTCGCGGGGCCGTAGAACCGCAGATAACCCCGGATCACGTCGAAGCGGGAATCTGCGTCTGCGCCCGTGGCGCTGAATGGGCGTCGGCGCCAACCCGGAATGCGTTCGAGCACTGGGGGAGATGTGTCCGGCTGTAGCTCGAGGCCTGCCTGCAGTGCCGCGAGCCGGAACGGCATCTCGTACAGATGAGTGGCGTTGCACGGGCGGCAGAATCTCAGATAGGGCTCGGTGACCCGCGTGGTCAATTGCGCGGACATCTCGCCCTTGACGGTTGGTTTCGAGACGATGTCCCGCATCGCAGTAGCAACTGTTTGCAGGGCAGTCAGCGTCGGGATGCAGGCGGCCTTCAGGGGCCGATTCGCGTCGTAAATGCGCTTGGCTGCATCGGCTTCGCTGAACGGCGACGTGGCGACGGCGATGGCAGGCAGGTCACCCCGACGGTAATAGTGGGGGGCTCCGCGCAACGTCCAGGCAAGAGCGAGCTCAGTGGCGTCGACGCGGACGCCGCGGATCCGCAGGGCCCAGGCGGCTCCGTCAGGTCCGGTGTTCTGAATCCCGAGATCGAGAATGCTGCAATCGCTGTGATCGGCGTCACCGACAACCGCTCGGTCGAGTTGATGGCGGTGCCACCGGAAATTAGCTACCTGCGTGAGTGAGGTTGCGCTAGACATGATTTCAGTTTACTGGTGGGTAACCGCAGGATTTGGGGCGGTTGATCAATGCGGCGACAGAATTGGTCAAATTCGACCGATTGGCCGGAATTTTTTCAGTAGCAGACCTTATTAGTCGAAATAATGACCCCATTGTCGGAATCCTTTGCCAACTGGTCGTTCGTATGATTACTGTTACCCACGTCACGGATACATTACAGATGTGACGCAGCTGTCACAGCACTGTCGGGTGCTTTTGGCAGCTGACCTCTGACCTCTCAAGGAGATTCACATGGGTTCAATGGAAGGAATTCTCGGCGCTGTTGTTCAGGGCCTGGGATCACTGTTCAGCGCTGACGGTCTGCTCAAGACCTTCATGGGATCGGTAGAGACCATCTCCAAGGACCCCACCCCCTAATTCAGCGCGACATTGCCACGCCCGCTCCGGGTGTAGTTACTTCAATTTCGACAAACTGCAGGAGGAAACTCATGGGATCTCTCGGTGAAGCCATCGGAAGCGTCAACAACCTCGGTCAGCGTCTCGTCGACGCACTGACCACGCTCAGCGGCGGCACGGTTACGCCCAAGTAAGCGTCGTCTGACGAGAAAGGCTCACGCACTCGGTGCGTGAGCCTTTCCGTGTCGACCGGATCGAGTTTTTACGATCACGTCGGGTTTGCCTGTTTCAGGCGGTACCGTTCGAAAGGTTCCGCTGCGGAAGAGAGTGACCCGGATGATCGAGACTCGTGCGTTACGAACGGTTTTCCGCGTCTTCGTCGCGCTGACCACGGCGGTATGCGGGTTCGACCTTCTCGGCGCACCGGGTCACGCTCAATCAGTGAACAGCAGGCTGGTCGACATCTCGGTGTACTCACCGTCGATGGGGCGCGACATACCGTTGCAGGTCTTGCGGCCGGTTGATACCTCGACGCCCGCGCCGACGCTCTACCTACTCAACGGAGTAGACGGAGGAAAAGACGACGCGACGTGGTCGGTGCGGACCGACGCACCGAAGTTCTTCGCGGACAAGCACGTCAACGTGGTCACCCCTCTCGGTGGAGCATTCAGCTATTACACCGATTGGGAGCGGCCGGACCCCGGCCTCGCGAAATCCGGCAACAACAACGGGGTCAACATGTGGACCACGTTCCTGACGGAAGAACTACCGCCAGTCGTTGATTCGATGTTCGCGACGACCGGCGAGAACGCACTGGCAGGCCTGTCGATGGCAGGCACGTCGGTACTGGATCTGGCTATGGCGGCGCCCGCGCTGTACAAGAGTGTCGGGTCCTTCAGCGGGTGCGCGATGACGAGTCCGGGCATCGGGCAGGACTTCGTGAAACTCGTGGTCGCCGTCGGTGGGGGTGACGCGGAAAACATGTGGGGTCCGTACGATGGTCCGGGTTGGCCGGCTCACGATCCGGTTGTCAACGCGGACAAGCTACCTCGAATCCCGATGTACATCACAACCGCAACCGGAATTCCGGGTCCGTACGACACACTTGCCGATCCGCGGATCGGCAACGGCGTCACAGATTTGGCGTTGCAGCTTGTTCTCGGTGGCGGAATCGAGGCGGCAACTCACTACTGCACCACCCAGCTTGCGGACAGGACGAACGCTTTGGGTATGAACAACATTCGCTACAACTTCAAGCCGGCAGGAACGCATTCATGGGGATACTGGGAAGACGACTTACACGACTCGTGGCCGATGATCGCCGCGTCGCTCGGCGTGTGAGGCCCCATCGAGCAAGCCTTCGAAGCGTCGTTCTCGTCGGCGCGCTCGCCTTGATTTCACTTCTTGCGTTGCCCTCGACCGCGCTCGCCGACGAGACCCCGAAGATAACGAGTGTCACCGAACTGTCTTCGCGCTTGGTTCTTCTCGACGTCGCGAGTCCCGCCATGGGGCGCACCATGCAGGTGAAAGTGCTGCTTCCTGCCGACCGCTCGGAACCGCGCGGGACGCTGTATCTCCTGGACGGCAATTCCGGGCAGATCGAAGAGAACAACTGGCTGGCTCCGGCTAACGGCGATATCGTCCCGTTCTTTGCCGACAAGAATGTGAACGTCGTACTCCCCATCGGTGGGACCGGCACCATGTACACCGATTGGCAGGAAGATCACCCGAAATTCGGTCGTCTGAAGTGGGAGACGTTCCTGACAAAAGAGCTTCCCTCGCTGATCGACGAGAGGTTCGCGACCAACGGGCACAACGCAATCGGCGGGATTTCGATGGGCGCAGAAGCCGCGCTGATCCTGGCCCAGCGCTCAGCCGGGTTGTACGACGCGGTCGCCGGCTACAGCGGCTGCTACACAACTGTCGGGGGATTCGGCAAGGCGTTGACCGATCTTGTTGTGATCAACGGAAATGCCCGTTCGGAGCAGATGTGGGGTCCGGCCGGCAGTGAGGCTTGGCAAGAGCACGACATCTTCGCCAATGCCGACAAGCTCCGCGGAACCAAGGTGTATCTCGCCTCGGGGTCGGGACTACCAGGCCCGCACGAAACCCTCGATACTCCTGCCCTGGGGCGCGTACTGGTCGTCGGCGGGGTCATGGAACTGGGATCGAACCTGTGCACCGACCAGATCACGCAGGTGTTGCGCGATCGCGGAGTCGATGTCACCCGCAGCGCTCAACCGGTGGGGACGCACGGTTGGCCGTACTGGCGCGACGAACTCGTTCGCTCCTGGCCGATGCTCGACTCTGCGTTGTCCGCTTGAGCAGTTCCTTGCGATGAGTTTCCGCTTCGGGCCGGGTCTATAACCCTGTACACCTGTTTCGTAACCTCTCCGACAAGGACAGAACATGCCTTCCATCACTCCCTGTTTGTGGTTCGACAACCAAGCAGAAGAAGCAGCCAACTTCTACATCTCGGTGTTCGGTTCCGGGCAGATCCTGGGAATCGAAAGATACGTCGAGGGATCGCCTTCCGGAATGCCGGCGGGATCGGTGATGACCGTCAGCTTCGAGCTCGACGGTCAGCGATTCACCGGATTGAACGGCGGACCGATGTTCACGTTCTCGGAAGCAGTGTCTTTCGAGATTCCGTGCGTCGATCAGGCTGAGGTCGATCATTACTGGTCCAGGCTGACCGAGGGTGGGGAAGAGGGCCCGTGCGGATGGGCCAAGGACAAGTTTGGATTGTCCTGGCAGGTAGTCCCGAATCGCCTTCTCGAACTGATGAAGGATCCGGATCGGGCCAAGGCGCAACGCGCCACGGACGCGATGATGAAGATGAAGAAGATCGATATCGCGGAGCTCGAACGGGCCGCAGACGCGTCCTGAACACGATCTGGCCGATGGGCGACAGCCTTCGTTAGCTGATGCTAGCCTTCCCTAATTCTCGCTGGAGCGTTGGAGGAGTGCTGGTAACCATGCGAATCAAAGTCTCTCGAATGAAGATTGCAGTCACCGCCTTGGCCGCCTCGCTCGCCGTCGCCGGACTTGCCGGCTGCAGCAGCGACAGCGCTGACGCACCCGCGGAGGCGGGAGCAACCGTCTCGACCATGTTCGGCGACGTCGAGGTCCCGGCCAACCCGCAGCGCGTCGTCGCGCTCGGTTGGTCGGACGCCGAGACGGCACTTGCCCTCGGAACACAGCCGATCGGTGTCGCGGACTGGATGGCGTTCGGTGGCAAGGGCGTCGGACCCTGGATTGCGGACGAGTTCACCACGGGCCCGAAGATCCTCGGAACGATGGACTTGAGCGTCGAAGACGTCATCGCGCTCGAACCGGACCTCATTCTGTGGACGCGAAGCGACAACACGCAGGCCACCTACGACAAGCTCAGTACCATCGCGCCGACGGTCGGGCCGCCTCCAGGTCTCGCCACGGCCTACGGGACGACGGTCGAGCAGCAGACCGAACTCGTCGCGAAGGCTCTCGGCAAGGAAGCAGAAGGAAAGGCGCTACTGTCCGGCCTCAACGCCAAGTTCGACGCTGCAATTGCCGCCAATCCGAGCTTTGCGGGTAAGACAGCGGCCGTCGGCGCCTACAGTTCCGATGGTTATGGCGTGTACGTACCCGGCGACGCACGCGCAGACTTCACGACCCGCCTCGGCTTCACGATCCCGACGGCGATCACCGAAAAAGCCACCGGAAACTTCTACATCCCGGTCGCCAACGAGAACCTGAACCTGTTCGACGCGGATCTCACGGTGCTGTTTCCGATCTTCCTCGACAGCAGTGCGTTTGCGAACGATCCGCTACTGCGCGCAATCCCGTCGGCTCAGGAGGGACATCTGTTGATCCTCGATGACCCGGCACTCGTCAATGCGTTCTCGAGTGGCTCGGTACCGGGGTTGACCTACGCAATCGACAACGCCGTTCCGAAGTTTGCGAGCACGCTCGTCGCCTGATCAGAGCTGTTTCGGGACCTGCCCGTCACTGTGAGCGTGTTCGCAAACAGTGGCGGGCAGTTCTCGTGCGTCAGTACACTGGAAAAAGTGAACTTTCAGCTAACGAGCGGCGGCCCAGTGGAGATCGAAGCGACCGCTCCTCGTTTTCCGCGGATGCATGCATACGTGGATATCGCTGTTGTGATCGTGGTGCTGGTGGGAACCAATCTGATCGCGCATTTCACCACCGCCTGGGCAAGCATCGCGACGGTACCCATCTCTGCTCTCGTCCTGTTGGCGCTCACCAAGCGCCGGGGAATGGGGTGGGCGGAATTGGGGCTGTCCCCTCGTGACCTGCGGCGAGGTTCGAAGTACGCGCTTGCTGCCGTCGGCCTGGTGCTGACCGTTGTCGCCGTCGGCGCTCTGCTTCCGCTCACACGTCCTTTCTTCATGGCGGATCGCTACGCCACTATTTCCGGCGCGATCATCGCGTCGATGATCGTGATCCCGCTGCAGACCGTCATTCCCGAAGAGTTGGCTTTCCGTGGCGTCCTGCACGGCACGTTGAACCGGGTCAGTGGATTCCGCGGCGTCGCCGCTGCCGGTTCTCTGATGTTCGGACTGTGGCACATCGCGTCGTCGATGGGTTTGACCAGCGGTAACGAAGGGCTGTCCGGCTTTCTCGGTACCGGAGTCGTCGGCCAGGTCGCCGGCATCCTCGGAGCTGTTCTCGCCACCGCTGCGGCCGGTCTCGTCTTCACCTGGCTTCGTCATCGCAGCGGCAGCCTCATTGCGCCGATTGCTCTGCATTGGTCGTTGAACGGTGCCGGTGCGCTGGCTGCGGCTCTTGTTTGGCATGCAACTCTTGCTTGATCCCAATATCTGACAAAAAGGACAGCATTCGCCGCGCGGCGCCGGGTAGTTTTGTGCTTTGCTCAGTAAGTGACGCACCTTCATCGAGGCCATGTCTTCCACATCTCCGGTCGTCCGACGGTAGAGGATGCGGCGCAGTCGCTCGTCTCGATCCCTGACGGCGTCTTGGCTATCGACGATGCCGGAACGATCGTCTACTGCGGAGAATTCGAATCACTCCCGAGCGGTCTCGAAGGCGCTGAAACCCACGACCACCGACCGGGTTTCCTGCTGCCCGGATTCGTCGATGCACACATTCATTTCCCGCAGACCTACGCCGGCGACGCCTACGGCGGCGGCCAACTCCTCGAGTGGCTCGACCTGTGCGTCTTTCCCTCCGAATCGAGATTCGCTGATCCGGAGTTCGCCCAGCACGCTGCCGAGGCCTTCTGCGCTCGCCGAATCGCCACGGGAACCACGGCCGCGATGGTGTTCGGATCGGCCTTCCCGCACGCGCAGGACGCCCTGTTCTCGGAAACTCTGAAACGCGGCCTTCGAGTGGTCAGCGGACGTGGGATTCAGACCACCGGCCCGGCCTCCGCCGCCGCGCTGATCACCTCGGAAGAGGACGCGATCAGACTCACCCGCGAGGAGATCGACAAGTGGCACGCGGCCGACACCGGCGACGTGAACACTGCGCTCATTCACGTCGCAGTGGTTCCCCGCTTCTCTCTCGCGGTGACAACACGGACGCTGAAGGACTTGGGGGAGTTGTACGACTCCGTCCGTGACCGGGGCGTCTACTTCCACAGTCATCTCAACGAGAACAATCGGCCCGGAACCGGCGAGGTGGCGACCACACTCGCCGAGTACGAGGTCGAGACCTATCTCGACACGTACGACGGCAAGTTCCTCCCCGGGTCACAGGTCGGCGGAAAGAGCTTCCTGGGTCCACGCGCGATACTCGCGCACTCGGTGCACTGCCAGGACTCCGAACTCGCACGAATGGCCGAGACCGGAACCTCGATCGCACATTGCCCTACTTCCCAGCAGTTTCTCGGCTCCGGCACCATGCCGTGGAAACGAACCGTTGCGTCAGGGGTCAACATCGCGATCGGATCGGACTTCGGTGGCGGCGACGAGTGCCTGCTCACCCGAGTCCTCGGCGACGCCTTCAAGGTTCACATCTCCGAAGCCGGCGACGACGGAGTGTCGATGCACCCTGCCGAACTGCTGTTCACCGGAACACTCGCCGGTGCTCGCGCGCTGGACATGGAGAACCGGATCGGCAACTTCGACGAGGGCAAAGAGGCCGACTTCCTGGTGATCGATCCGTCCGGGTGGCCGCCGCTCGCCGGGCTCGTCAACTACGGAACGCGTTCGGATGATCCGATACTCGCCCGCGACCAGACGCTCTTCGGGCTCCTGATGGCGATGCGCGAGCCCGCGATTGCGCACGTGTACGTGCAAGGGCGCCGGATATCGGGCTGACGTGTCCGCAACTGCCATCACCGGGTACCACCGAACGAGTTCGGGATTCCGGGCGTGGGTCGAGCGTGCGGCCGAGACCGCCGGTCGATTCGACGGCTACCTGAGCTGTGGCATCAGTGATCAACCGGAACCGGTGTCGCACGGCGTGTCCGTCACTTTCGACAGTGCCGACGATCTTCATCGTTGGCTGGAGTCGACTGATCGCCGCGATCTCGAAAGATCAGCTGCTGCAACGGGAATTCTGGCGCAGACGAGTGATCTCGTTCTGATCGACGGCGTGCTGCCGCCGCCCGGTATCGGTGTGTACGACCACGCCGTCGTCGTGGGTAAGGAGAACGAGTTTCTGCGAACGCAACGACACCTCATCGATCTCAGTTCGCGATTCTCCGGCTACGAGTCGGTGATGTTGTTGCGGTCGGTCACCGACTCCACCCAGTGGAAGTCCGTCCTTCGGTTTCGGACAGAGCAGCAGTTGGCGGTGTGGATGGCGTCGCCCGAGAGGGCCGCAGCACTACCGAAACTGCGGGCCGAGTTGGCCGAGGACTTCACCGAGACCACGCGGTCGACACCGTTCGGCACCATTCTGCGTACGGAGAACGGGCAGACTCGCGCGACGCCGAATTGGAAGACGGCGATGATCATCCTGCTCGTCCTCTATCCGACGGTGATGACGCTGTCGAGGTTTCTCGGGCCGTTGCTCGACGGGATCGGAGCGCCGCCGTGGCTGTCGATGTGGTTGAGCCAGATAGTCAGCGTCGGCGCCATGACGTGGTTCCTGATGCCGACGGTCACGAGATGGTTCCGTCATTGGCTGGACCCGGTCGACGGCGCCGTTCCCCGCACCAACTGGCGCGGCGTCGCGGCGGTAATTGCGGTGTACGCAGTGACTCTGACGCTCTTCGCGTCGGTGAAGTGGCTGCAGTTCTGGGACTACTTCGACTGAATCCGGCCTCGGCGGAAGTAGGTGAGTGGCCCGAAGAAGTTGACGAAGATGATCGCCGCCCACTTCTTCTTGCTGCCGTTGACCGTATTGGCAGGGCGTCGCGCCAGGTCTGTCCACGCGGCGATCGCCAACAGGGACTGAATCGTTGCGAGCACGGCGACGACGCGGCGTTGCGCGGGTGACAGCTCACTCCAGGATTTCTTTTTTGTGAGGTTCATGAACTCCACTGTGCCCTCGAACGTTCGATTGGTGGCGAGATAGGGCTGCTATCGGAGCCTGGAGTTCCGCAAATCGGTGTGAATAGCGTCACCATGATGACTGCTAGGTACGGTCCCGCGGTCAGTCGGGATGGTCGTTTTCGGCGTAAAGATCTCGCTAACTCGAACTGTGGCTGAATGTTTGCGCCCGGACTAAGCTCGCGTGGCCACATTGCCGCGGGGGATTTGGCCAATCTGCTGGTACGCGCTCTAGCGGGAGCAACGCCCTCTCTGTTAAGTAAGGCTTGCCAATCTTGCGGTCCGCCTACAGGTTTGATGCTGCCAGATAGCTGTTATCGGGAACGATGTTCGGAATACGTCAATAAATCGTCCGTAGGTGACAGTTTGATCACTGCCGGTGGGCGTCACCTGTGTGTATGTCCGTGTCCCGAAGGGGTCGAAATGTAACGTCCCGGACACATTTGGTGTCGCGGAAGTAACGGAAGACCTCTACTCTTATCGCCAGCAGCCACTCACGTGGCGGCAATCCTCTGGACCGTATCTTCGACAGGAGCACATCGCATGAGCAGCGCAGAATTCTCGGATGCCTTCACCTTCCTCAACGACTTCTTCAGCAACGCGTCTGATCTCTTCAGCGCTCTGAGCTTCTTCACCTCGCTCAGCTGATAGCTTCCGGCCGCTAGGCCGACTCAGTGGCCCCCGAAGACGATGTCTTCGGGGGCCACTGAGTCTGTCTGACTATCTGTCTAGCGTCCAATTTGGTGACAATGTGAGCATTGTTGGCCAAGTGCATGGCGGGGTTGATGTGACTGTGGTGGAATGCGAGCGAAAGAAGATAGCTTGCCTGCCCGCCACTTCGAGCGGGACACGCCGATGATCGGAGCTTTGTGCACGTCTCGCGAAGAAACCTCTTCAAGTACGCAGCGGCTGGATCGGCGGCTGCCGGACTCGCTGCATTGAGCGGTACGACGTCGGTGGCCAATGCCGGTTCGCTCGGGACCCTGCTCGATTACGCCGCCGGTGTGCCGTCCGCTCAGGCAATCAAGGCCGCCGGGTATGCGGGCGCCATTCGATACGTCTCGGACAGGCGCCCGGGCGCCGATTGGATGGTCGGCAAGCCCGTACTGGCGCGGGAAACCGACGCGTTGACCGCGGCCGGACTTCAAGTCGTTTCTTGCTATCAATTCGGCAAGGGCGGAACGGCGGACTGGCGCGGGGCCCGCGAAGCGGGCAAGCGTCATGCTGCCCGTGGCCTCGAACTACATGCGGCGGCTGGTGGGCCGTCCGGTCGCCCGATCTACGCGTCGATCGACGACAACCCGACCAGTACTGAAATCACTACGCTGATCGCGCCGTACCTCGAGGGGTGGGCCTCGGTTGTCGGCAACGGAGCGCTCGGCGTCTACGGAAACACTCGCGTGATCGACGCAATGATCAGTGCCGGCGTCGGAACCTGGTTCTGGCAGCACAACTGGGGCTCGTCCGCAGGGTATGTGCACCCGCGGGCAAACCTGCATCAGTTCGAGATCGACAAGCGCAAGGTCGACGGCGTCGGCGTGGATCTGAACTCGATCCTCACTCGGGACTACGGGCAGTGGTCGTTGGCCGGTGCGGTCGGTCCGGCCCAGCCGGTCGGATCCTCGTTGCCGACAGGATCTATCGCACCATAGCGCCGAATTTGGCGAGCCAGGCCTTGGCGTCATCGGGGAGGGTGCCCGCCGCTTCCGCGGCGAGGCACCATGCTTTTGCCATCGACAGGAAGTTCATCGGGTTGTAGGCGTCTTCTTCGCGAGACCACAGTCCGTTGCCGGCGTAGTGCAGGATCGTGATGTTGGCGGCTCCGTGCTTGGATCCGTCACCCGGATCCTCCATCGGGTTGTCGATCTCGCACACGATCCATCCGCGCTGCTCGTCGATCACGAACCAGTTGGCCGGGAATTCGGTCATGCGGTGCCCCGGGAACTCCGTCATCGTGCGAGTGACCCACTTGCGTACGGCCTCTCGGCCATTGAGGGTGCCGAAAGCGTGTTCCACGTAGACGACGTCCTCGGTGAACATGTCCGCGAAGGCGTTCCAATCGCCGGAACGAGTGCACTCGACAACGGTGTTCTGGTAACCCGCGAAGGCGTCTTCGAGTTCGGTGCGTGACCAGGTCATGAAAGGCTCCTCGGGTAGTCGTCGCCTCAAATTAGAACACGTTGCAGAATTGATTGTCGGCGATTCGATGGAGAAGAGTTCTGCGGTACCGTCGTTGTCGGGTCGGGGACCCGTTATGTGAGAGGGCACCACGTGGATATCATCATCAATTTCATCTACACACTTCTGTCGAAGTTGCAGACGGGCAGCATCGAAGGCTCTTCGGAGAAGTGAGTCCTCCGCCGGGTTGATTCCCTTACGAGACTTTCTGTTTGGGAATCAACCCGGCGAACACCATCGTCACGACGGCGGCGGCGATGGAGATCAGGAACGTGGCACGAAACGCCTCGAACGAGGGGATCACTGCGGTGCCGACGGTGATGGTCATTCCGGCCAGGACGACGCTCACGATCGCGGCAGACGTCGACGTGCCGATCGATCGCATCAGTGAGTTCAGTCCGTTCGCGGCTGCAGATTCCGTGATGGGGACTGCGCCCATGATCAAGGCCGGCATGGCCGAGTACGAGAGCCCGACGCCCGCTCCGATGAACATTCCGGCCACGGCGACCTGCCAGACGCTCGACACCGTGAAATATGCGAAGGCGTAACCCAATCCGATGACGAGGGCGCCGAGCATCAACGTGATTCGCGGGCCGCGCCACGCCGAAATTCGAGCGGAGACGGGCGAGAGCGCCATCATGACGAGTCCGCCGGGGGCCAGTGCGAGCCCCGCTGCAACCATGGACAGTCCGAGTCCGTAACCGGTGGACGTCGGTGCCATGAGCAGTTGGGGGAGCGTCAGGGAATTGCCGTACATGGCAAAACCGACGGCGATCGACGCGAAGTTGGTGAAGAGAACTTGCGGCCGGGCCGATACGCGGAGGTCCACCAGCGGTGCGTTGCGTCGAAGTTCCCACCATCCCACACCAGGAAGCTGAGCGCGGAAACCGCAAGGAGCCCCAGGGTTTTCGCGTCGCCCCATCCCCAGGTTCCGCCCTTGGTGATGGGGAGTAACAGGGTGATCAGACCAACGGTGAGGCCGAGCGCACCGACGAAGTCGAAACGTCCCGGGCGTCGTACGGTCGATTCGGGAATGACGAACGCAACCAGTGCGATGCAGATCAGCCCGAACGCTGCCGATGTGACGAAGAGGAAGTGCCAGTTGGCATTCTGGGCGATCACCGCGGCGATCGGCAGTCCGATCGCACCGCCGACGCCGAGGGTGGCGCTCATGACCGCCATCGCGCCGGCCACTTTCTTCGGTGGAAGAACGTCACGAATGATGGCTATGCCCAATGGAATTGCCCCGACCGATGCTCCTTGAAGTGCACGGCCGACAACGAGCACGATCAGTGATGGTGCGATCGCGCAGATGGCCGAGCCCAGAACGACCATCGCGAGACTGACCAGCAGCATTCGTTTCTTGCCGAACATGTCGCCGAGGCGCCCGCTGATCGGCGTGATCACCGCGGCGGCGAGGAGTGTTGCGGTGACCGCCCACGAGGTGTCGGCGGGAGTGGAGTTCAACAGGTGCGGCAATTGCGGAATGATGGGGACTACCAGCGTCTGCATCAAGGCGACGACGATTCCGCACAGTCCTAGAACGGTGAGCACTGGACCCGAGGATGCGTAGTTCGTGTCGGGGATTTTCTCGTCGACATTGGACGACCCTGCGTGAACGGACATGCGGCTCCCGCCATGGCGTGTTCTGATTGGTGCGTTCGCCCCAGTGTGCACGCTACACATCGTGTGTAGTCTGCACAATATGAGGATGGACCGGGACCCTGATCTGGTGAATATCGAGTACGAGTTGACTCTGCTCTCGCGTTACCACGCGCTCGCACAACGGGCCGAACTTCATCTGGACCGGTCGGCGTATCTACTGCTCGGTCGACTGGAATTGCAACATCCCATGAGCCTCAAGGAACTCTCCTGCGCTTTCTCGCTCGACATCTCCACCATCAACCGGCAGATCGGCGCGCTGAGGCGTCAGGGCTTGGTGGAGCGAGTGGAGGATCCGGACGGAGGGCTCGCGCGAAAGGTCCGGCCGACGGCGCAGGGGCTGTCGAAACTTCGTGCTGATCGCGAACATTCGACAGCCGGTGTCGAAAAGGTCCTCCGCGAGTGGACGCCGGAGCAGCGTCTCGCGCTCGGTGACCTACTGCGGCAATTCAATACCTCGGTCGAAGCGCTGGAAGGCCGCGAATGGCCGCGACCGAATCAGGTCTGAGAGTGCGAGACGGATCGTAGTGAGCGGTCCGGATCGCTCGAATCCGATTCCGGCGCAATGACAACAAGTTTCGGGTGTTCTTCGGGGGCTGCATGATTTCCACGCCAGGAGAGCAGTGACCAACGTGAGAGACCGGACAGCGCGGACCCGAGACTGGCGAACGAGCCCGAACTCAGGACCGACGCCGTAGACCCGATGCTTCCGATCGAAAGAAAAGAGCCGACGCTACCGATCGACAGGATCGAGTACGCCGATCCGATCGAGAGAATGGACCCCTCGGATCGGATGGACAGTATCGATCGCGTCGACTTGTGTGACCGTATCGACTGGTCTGGGCCGGATTTCTTCTCTGGACGACCGTGCGTGATGTCCACTCGTAGATGTCCCATCTATCGGGTCTATCACGGTGATCGGAGATGCAAAAGGGACCCACCGAAATTCGGTGGGTCCCTTTCACAAGACTTCGATCAAGCTACCGCGAACATGCCCACGGTCGGAAGGAAGCTGCAGGTGATGCGATCTGCGCCTTCCGGCTGGGTGGTCAGCGAACCGCTGATCACCGAGAGAACGCGTCCGGGGCCGGTATCGGCGATAGCCGACAGAGTGGCTGGGCCGTCCGGGTTGATGCGTGCGGCGTTGGTCAAGTTCTGGGTGGCGCTGCGCTGGTTGTCGATGTTGACCCAGGTGACGGTCATCGGCACCGGCTGGTCGTCGACGGCGGGAGCCGTACCGAGAGCGGTGAAGACGAATCCGGCCTGACCGGCAGCGGGACCGGGAGGAGGCAGGTGAGCCGGGCCGGGAACGGCAAGTGCGGTTCCGACCGAATCGGCGGTGGCCGAGATGCAGCCCTTGCCAAGCGTCGGGTAGAGGAACTGCGCGATGACGGGGGCGTTCTCGTCCGGGATCGCCGGTCCGCCGCCGCCGCTGCCGTCGAGGAAGGTGATGACCTTCTCGAGGGTGGCCTTGATCTCGGGCGGAATGCCGGGGGAGTTCAGGATCGCGCGAGCCTGGTCGAGCAACGCTTGCTGCGGTCCGCCTGCAACATCGGCCGGACCTGCGGCGGCGCCGATGATGGCGGGCGCAAACGATGCGAGGAACTCGATCGGCACACTTTCGGGTGCGGGCGGTGCTGCCGGATCGGCCATTGCCTGTGCCGGCAATGCCAGTCCTGCTACTGCGGCAATAGCGACGGCGGTGAACGCCTTTCGCATACCTCGGGTTCGAAGCACTGTTTCCCCATCCTTAGTCATACCGCGCGGGCGCCTAGGCGAGCTCCGCGTTTGACGGCTCGAGGGGTCACTCTATGTACAGAGCCCCCGGGTTGTACAGCTGTTCAGTTGCTGAGCAGCTACGCACCGGGGGGAGTCTATGGCATGACCGGCCTCGATCGTGATTTACGGCGACCATACCTGTGACTGAAGTGATCTATGTGAAAGTTGATGCAACTGTTACGTCAGATTGCGAGGTTTGTTCACTCGAAGATCAGTCGAAACGGACCGAATCGTCGACGAGTACGTCAATTCGACGGGCAAGGTCGAAGTCCAGTTCCGTGAGACCGCCCGCCGAGTGTGTCGAAAGCGTGTACGTGACCTTTCGCCAGCGAACGTCGATGTCGGGATGATGATCCGCGGCCTCGGCGACTGCCGCGATGCGTTGAAGAAGCGCGATGGCGTCCGGGAATGTCGCGGAGTCGACCGTGCGAGTGATCGACCCTGGCGACAGTTGCCAGGCGGGCAGTTCGTCGAGAGCGTTTTGGATCGCGGAGTCGGACAACAAAGTGGCCATACTCCATCATGGTGCGATGAGTGATGCACCTGCAAGGGATCGGGAAGTTGTCGCCGGTGCGATCTTCCGCGAGGGAAGGCTGCTCCTCGCGCAGCGGACGAGTCCGCCGGCTTTGGCCGGTCGTTGGGAGCTGCCGGGCGGGAAGGTCGAAGAATTCGAATCGCCACAGAACGCGTTGGCGCGGGAGCTGCTCGAGGAACTGGCGGTCGAGGTGAGATGCGGCGCCAGAATCGGCGTCGACGTGCCACTGTCGCCTGGGTTGGTCCTGCGGGCCTACCGGGCGGAGTTGGTGTCGGGAGAACCGGTCGCGCTCGACCATGCTCAATTGACATGGGTCGACGCCGAAGAACTGTTGTCGATGGATCTGGTGGACAACGATCGAGCCTGGATCCCCGAGTTACTCGCGGAATTGAGCGCGCTTACGCCGCACGAGCCTTCTTGAGACCCGCTTTCAGTTCCTTCTTGGATGCGCCCTCGTTCTCGAGCTTCTTCATCCGCATGATGACGACGGGACACTTGATGCACCGCGTCTTCTTGCGGCAGCACTTCTTCTTCGGCTTGAGCTGCGAGACCTTGCTTGCCTTGACTTTTCCCATGTGACGCTGCGGCTTTCCTGTTTCACTACGGCGGAGAGCCCGCTCTTGGAACGAGGTTAGCGTACCCTTAAATGACCTGTTTCTCCAGGTCGTAATCCTACGCGCATCGGCGTGGTGCAGATCACTATTCGCTGGTGGGGGCGGTGATAGAGGCCGCACAATGCAGGAGTATCAGCCCGGAGCGAGTAGTATTTACTAGGCCGCGGTGCCTTCTCAGGCGATTCGTGCCCTGATTCGGATCACACACTCGTGCAGCGGCCACCAGAAGAGCCGTGCGACTTGACTTTCGCGTGGCCGAATCAACTCAGCCAGGAGAGCCATCGCGTGACCATCACCAGCTTCCGTAACGTTGCCATCGTCGCACACGTCGACCACGGCAAGACCACCCTCGTCGACGCCATGCTTCGTCAGTCCGGCGCGTTCGAGGAGCGCGCCGAGCTGGTCGATCGCGTTATGGACTCCGGCGACCTCGAACGCGAGAAGGGCATCACCATTCTCGCGAAGAACACCGCAGTACATAAGGTCAACGAAGACGGTTCCATCACCGTCATCAACGTCATCGACACCCCCGGCCACGCCGACTTCGGTGGCGAGGTCGAGCGCGGCCTGTCCATGGTCGACGGCGTCGTCCTGCTCGTCGATGCTTCCGAGGGACCCCTGCCGCAGACGCGTTTCGTGCTGCGCAAGGCACTCGCCGCTTCGCTGCCCGTCATCCTGGTCGTCAACAAGACGGACCGCCCCGACGCCCGCATCGAAGAGGTTGTCACCGAGGCTCAGGACCTGCTCCTCGACCTCGCATCGGACCTGTCCGACGAGGCCGCCGAAGCCGCTGAGCTCGCACTCGAACTTCCCGTCCTCTACGCGTCCGGTCGCGAAGGCAAGGCATCGACCGTGCAGCCCGAGAACGGCAAGGCTCCCGACGCCGAGGACCTCACCGCACTCTTCCAGGTGCTGATGGAGTACGTCCCCGCGCCGAAGGGCTCGGTCGACGCACCGCTGCAGGCTCACGTCACCAACCTCGACGCATCCGCATTCCTCGGTCGCCTCGCACTCGTTCGCATCCACAACGGCGAGCTGCGCAAGGGCCAGACCGTGTCCTGGTGCCGCGAGGTCGACGGCGAGCCCGTCGTCACGAAGACCAAGATCACCGAACTCCTCACGACCATCGGTGTCGAGCGCGTTCCCGGTGAGGTCGCCGTCGCCGGTGACATCTGCGCCGTCGCAGGATTCCCGGACATCATGATCGGCGACACCCTCGCTGATCTGGAGAACCCGGTCGCACTGCCCCGCATCACCGTCGACCAGCCGGCAATCTCGGTCACGATCGGCACCAACACGTCACCGCTCGTCGGTCGCGTCAAGGGTCACAAGCTGACTGCACGCATGGTCAAGTCCCGCCTGGACCAGGAGCTCGTCGGTAACGTCTCGCTCAAGGTCCTCGACATCGGTCGCCCCGATGCGTGGGAGGTCCAGGGTCGTGGAGAGCTCGCGCTCGCCATCCTCGTCGAACAGATGCGTCGTGAGGGCTTCGAACTCACCGTCGGTAAGCCGCAGGTTGTCACGCAGCTCGTCGACGGCAAGGTTCACGAGCCTTTCGAAGAGCTGACCATCGACAGCCCCGAGGAGTACCTCGGCGCCATCACGCAGCTCCTGGCCAACCGCAAGGGCAAGATGGTCCAGATGTCGAACCACGGCGCAGGCTGGGTTCGCATGGAGTTCATCGTTCCTTCGCGTGGCCTCATCGGCTTCCGCACGGACTTCCTCACGGAAACCCGCGGAACCGGTATCGCCAATGCCGTGTTCGACGGATACGGCCCGTGGGCCGGCGAGATCCGTGCGCGCCACACCGGCTCGCTCGTCTCGGACCGCTCCGGCACGGTGACGCCGTTCGCCATGATCCAGTTGGCCGACCGTGGAACCTTCTTCGTCGAGCCCGGCGCAGACACCTACGAGGGACACGTCGTCGGTATCAACCCGCGTCAGGAAGACCTCGACATCAACGTCACTCGCGAGAAGAAGCTGACCAACATGCGTCAGTCGTCCGCAGACGTGATGGAGACCCTCGCAAAGCCGATCAAGCTCGAACTCGAAGCAGCGATGGAGTTCTGCTCCAGCGACGAGTGCGTCGAGGTCACCCCGGAGGACGTTCGCGTCCGCAAGGTGCACCTCAACGCAACCGAGCGCGCTCGCGAGCGTTCACGTAGCAAGGCACGCGACAAGGCTGCTCTGTAGTCTTTCGTCGGTTACAACCTGACAGGCGGATGTGCCTTTCAGCCGAGTTTTCGGCGGAAAGGTACATTCGCCTTCATGGTTTCCGGGCAAAGTTCTGCCTGGAAATCGAGTGCGAAGGGGCGACGCGGCCCCGTACGGAAGGAATTGTCTGTGGCCTCAGGACGTCGCTACCTGGCGTTGGCAGTGGCAGTGACGGCGTTGTCACTGACTGCATGTACAGCCGATCCGCCGCCTCCGGTCGAGAGCACCGAAACCGTCAAGCCCACACCGACTCCGGTCGTTCCGGCGATGAAGCAGGTCACTGTGGCAATCGACGAGGTGGGAGGCGGATTCAACCCGCACCTGCTCGCGGATCAGTCGCCGGTCAACTCCGCAGTCGGCAACCTCGTACTGCCCAGTGCGTTTCGCCCGATCAATTCGCCCACACAACCTGGCGCGACGGAGTGGGCGATCGACGATTCTTTCCTCGTTTCCGCTGAAGTGACGTCGGAGGCCCCGTTCACGATTCGCTACCAACTGCGCAACGAAGCCCAATGGTCGGACGGCGCTCCCATTGCGGCAGAAGACTTTCGCTACCTGTGGCAGCAGATGATCTCGGTTCCCGGAGTGGTCAATCCCGCGGGCTATCAGATGATCGACGACGTGAACTCGTCCGGCGGCGGCAAAACGGTCAACGTCGTGATGCGTGCGCCGTATCCGGCATGGCGAGAGTTGTTCACCGATATTCTTCCGTCCCACCTGATCAAGGACACTCCCGGCGGTTTCAGCACCGGCCTGAGTGAGGGGATTCCGGTGTCGGGAGCCCACTTTCACGTGCGCTCGGTCGACCGCGGCCGGGACGAAATCGTGCTCGAACGCAACGACCGATTCTGGGGCAAGCCTTCAGACCCGGATCAGATAGTTCTGCGACGCGGAGGAACGGCTGCACAGTTGGCGGATGCGCTGCGTACCGACGATGCCCAAGTGGCGCAGGTTCATTCGGGTAGTGCCACGGATATTCAGCTGTCTGCAATCCCGGGTGTCAGGACGGCATTCTCCTACGTTCCGCGCACTCTCGACATCAACGTGAACGGGCGAAGCAAGAACTTCGCGGATGTTCGGGTGCGTAAAGGTGTTCTGGGACTGCTCGATCCGGACCTGCTCGCCGTGGTGGCGGCAGGGAGTGAATCGGCGTCGGCCCCGGTGAAAGCTCAGATCCTCGCTCCGTCGGATCCGGGATATGCGCCCACCGCGCCGCCGAAACCGACCAGGGAGCAGGCGCTGGGCGAGCTGACCGCAGCCGGCTACCTGACGGCACCGCCCACCGGAATCGTCACGGGCACTGGAACGGTCGGATCGATCGTCCGTGACGGCGCCCAGTTGACGCTGCTGATCGGCGCTCCCGAAAACGACGACATCGCGATCGCCGTGGCAAACACCGCTGCCGACGAATTGCGTGACGTGGGAATCCTGGCGACCGTCGAATCGGTGGCGCCGGAGGAACTCTACGGCGAGGACCTGACGACAGGACGCGTCGACATGATCGTCGGTTGGAGCCGGGCAGGCGCCGACACGGCCACTTCGCTGGCCTCGCGGTTCAGTTGCCCGAGCGCACCTTCCACTCCGGCAACAAGTTCGGCAGTGCCCGCACCGACGCCGTCGCAGACACCGGAGCCCATCCGAACGACAAGCGTCGAGGCTCCGAGCAACCTGTCCGGGCTGTGTGATCCGGCGTTGCAAGGTCGGATCGACGAAGCGCTCAGTGGCATCGGGGATCTGGGGTCGTTGATCGCCGATGCGGAACCCAAGCTGTGGGATCTTGCGGCGGTTTTGCCGATCGTGCAGAGCCGAGCGCTGGTCGCGGTCGGGACCGGAGTCGAGGGCGTGGTCCTCGACGGGCCGGTGCAGGTGGGGATATTCGGAAACGCTACGGACTGGGTGAGGGTGGAAAAGTGACCGCGTCGGCGAAGCGACTTCTGTTGGTACACGCACATCCGGACGACGAAACGATCACCACCGGTGGCACCATCGCGCGATACGCGTCCGAAGGCGTCGAGGTCACAGTCCTCACCTGCACGTTGGGGGAGGAAGGCGAAGTGATCGGTGATGCGTGGGCCGGGCTCGTGGCTTCCGAGGCCGATCAACTCGGTGGCTACCGGATCGCGGAACTGAGCGCTGCTTTGTCGGCTTTGGGCAGTGCCGCTCCTCGCTTCCTCGCCGGTGCCGGTCGGTATCGCGACTCCGGAATGATCGGCACACCTTCGGCCGCCAATCCCCGTGCTTTTGTCAATGCTCGACTCAACGAAGCAGTTGGCGCGGTGGTCGCCGTCATTCGTGAGATTCGGCCGCACGTCGTGATCACGTACGACCCCAACGGCGGCTACGGGCACCCGGATCACATCCAGGCGCACGCGATCACGACAGCGGCGGTCGAAGCTGCAGGAACGACCGCGTATCCCGAGACCGGCGAGCCGTGGTCGACTCCGAAGTTCTACTGGACCGTGACCGAGCGCAGCGGACTCGAACGCGGCATCGCGGCGATTTCCGAGTTCCCGGAGAACTGGCGTCTGCCCGAGCCCGGGGAATTGCCGAGTGTCGAGGACGCAGACGTGACGACGGCAATCGACGTTCGAGGCGTCATCGATGCGAAGGCGAGGGCATTGAGCGCCCACGCCACTCAGGTGACGGTAGCCCCGAGCCGAGCCGAGTTCGCATTGTCGAACAACGTGGTCCAACCGATCCTGACGGTCGAGCATTTCGTGTTGGCCGCCGGCGCGCTCGGTCCGGTGGGTGAGGACGGCCGCGAGCGCGATCTGTTCGGCGGGCTGCACAGCTGACCTGGGCGTCGGCTCTCAGGCATTGTGATCGACGCCGTAGTGGTGTGTGATGCGTGTCACCGGATGGGTGGTCCTTTCGGTAACAGCAAAGCCTGGGGGCTGAAGAAATGTACAACTGGGACCTGCAGAACCAGATCGTCGCCTTCGTCGATTCGTTGCGTCCGATGGCTGGTTATTACCACGACTTGTATTACGGGTCGCTCTACGCATTCGCAGATCAGCAGAGTCATTTGCTGACTCTGCTCGGGTTCCCGCCGGTTCCCTGATCAGCTTCGTGCTTTTCGGGCGCGAGCCGGGGTGCTTGTCGGGAGGGACCCCGCGCTCGCGCGATGACGACCGATAGACCACTATCAAAACCATGACGAGCGTCGAGAACAACACGGACGCCTCGACAGGAACGTCGCTGTCGTGGCTCGACCCTGTCATCCTCGGCGTCCTGATTTTCGACGGGTTCTTGTGCGCGGTGTTGTCCGTCCTGTTCTTGCCGACTCATCTCGGTACGACGGCATTTCCCATCAGCATTCTCGTAGCCGCAACCGCGAACCTCGTATTGGTGATCGCCGCCCGCACGGTTACGACGCCGGGTAGGGCCGCATTGCCGCTCGCCGGTTGGATCGTCGGGTTCTTGGTGTGCATGGTGGGCGGCCCCGGCGGCGACGTACTCGTGCTTTCGTCCCCTCTGACCTTCCTGCTGCTGGTCGGTGCGATCGCTCCGGCCGCCGTTTTCCTCTTCAAAGTGGCGATCAACAGACTCGCCACCCTCAGCTCGCAATAGTTCTCGGCGCGCGCATAGGAAACTGACCCGTGCATAAGGGACACTCAGCCTGTGGCTGAACATGATTTGGCGGGTGCGACTATCGCCTTGACCGCAGAACGGCGTGCCGAAGAATTTGCGACGCTCCTCGAACGTCGAGGCGCGGAGATCGTGCGGACACCGGTGATCCATGTGCTGCCGTTGGTGGACGATCGAGACCTGAGGACTCAGACGTCCGCTTTGATTGCCGATCCTCCGGAATTGGTCGTGATCAGTACCGGGATCGGCTTCAGGGGTTGGCTCGACGCCGTCGCCTCGTGGGGTTTGACCGAGGAGTTCCTCGGGGCTCTCGCCCACACGCGCATCATCGCCCGCGGCCCCAAGGCGACGGGTGCCATCCGAGGCGCCGGACTGCGCGAGGAATGGTCGCCTTCGGGTGAGTCGTCCGAGGAAGTTCTGGCACATCTCGGAAGCGAGGGAGTGGCAGGCTTGCGCATCGCAGTCCAGTTGCACGGCACCATCACCGAATGGGAGCCGTTGACGGACCTGAGCGCCTCCCTCGCCGACATCGGCGCGGTTGTCACTCCGGTATCGGTCTATCGGTGGATCCGGCCGCCGGATCAGTCGCCGGTCCGCGCGTTGGTCGCTGCAGTTCGTTCCGGTGCGATCGACGCGCTGACCTTCACCAGTGCCCCCGCGGTCTCCTCGATGCTCAGCACGGCAAAAGAAATGGGCGAGCTGGAGCGGTTCGTCGCAGCTATGCGCGGACCGGTACCGACCTACTGCGTCGGACCGGTGACGGCCGCCCCGCTGGAACTCCTCGGTGTTCCGACCATCCAGCCGGAGCGATCGCGTCTCGGTTCGCTGGCGCGGCTCATCATCGACGACCTGCCCACACGTCGCCACCGCCCGGAGTGACGGCTTCGATCAATGCCCACGCGTTCTCGGCGGGGAGATCGATCACCTCGTAGCTTCCGGTGCCGGCGGGCGTCGCGGCGACGACGGTTGCCACTCCCGCGCGTCGTTGGAAGAACGTCTCGCGCACCGTCCATCCGATGACACCTTCGGATTCGAGACTGTGACGCTGGCGATCGAGCGAGCCGTTTCGGGTGATCAACCATCCGGGTAGTACTGCGTGGCCGAGGCCGTTGTATCGGTCGTAGGCGAGGGCGGTGCCACCGATGGCGAGTACGGCGACCCCGAACCACGCGTAGATCGGTACATCGAGTCCAGAAGCCGCGCACGCCACACAGACCAGGAACGCCACCGCGGCGAGGAACAGTGCTCGGGTGTACCGGCGACGCCGCGCGGCCGGGCCGTGCGGGATCAGCGGGGCGGACGCCTGGCGTGAGTCACCGATCACGGTGGCCATCACTCGCTCGGCTTCCCTGCGCGGTCCCTGCGGGAGCAGTAGCGAAGATTCCTTCTTCTCGGCGCTGACCCCGGTCATGATGGCGTCGAGCCGCGCGCCGCGGGCCAATCGCAGCAGGAGCGGTTCCTTGAGCGTCGTGCCGCGGAGGCGGGCGCGGTCGAGTGTGGTTTGCCGAGTCTTCAACAGGCCGTGACTGACATGCAGGATGCGGCCGTTGTCGGTGAGTTTCATGTTGCCGAACGCGATCAGGTACTGGACGCAGGCGAGTGCACTCGACAGCACCAGCAGCACGACGAGTGCGATGACGACCATCAGTGCGATGCCGAGGCTCTCGAGGGAGTCGAAGCTGTCGCTCACTGCCGAGGATTTCGCGACGGCAGTGCCGATGCCGTATTGGAACGAGATGCCGATGATGGCTGCGATGATGGCGATTCCGGTGAACGAAAAGGGGGCGTAGCGAACCCAACTCGGTTCCCAGTGACCGATTTCGGTGTCGACCGGTTCGGTGATGCTTTCGACCGGCGTGCCCGGGGTTTCCAGTCGCCGTGCTTGCTGGGCGCCGGCCAACAGTGCGGCGCGTAGGTCCGGAACCAGGGCGGTCGACAGGGCGTTGAGCTCGAACTTGTTCGAATCGTGGCCGCTCCCGGCGCGCTGGCCGGTACCGATGCGCACGATCGACAGTCCGAGCAACCGGTGCATGACCCCGGCCTCGACGTCGACGGATCGGATGCGGCTACGCGGGACGGAGAGCAGCTTTTTCTGGAAGACCCCGGTGCGCAGTTGAACGTGGACGGGTCCGATTCGGTACGTGGTGGTGAAATACCGCAACAAACCGAAGATGACGAGCAGAGTGACGACGCCGAGTCCCCACCAGTGGTTTCCGGATTGGCTGCCGAGAACTACGGAGACGAGTAGGACCGGGAGCAGTTTGACGACTTCGTTGACGGGGTGGACCAGAAGCATGCGTCGGTCGAGGCGGAGCCAGGGCTGTTCCTCTTCCGCGGCCTCGGCAGCTGCCGTTTCCGCCTCTACCGGGATCTCGATCGCGGTCGGGTCGCCCAACTGTTTCTCGTTCACGTCGCGTCTCCCACGTTGGTACCCGCGATCTCCGTCAGTTGAGCCACCGTGCGGTCGGCGACTTCCTGGTCGAGTGCGGAGATCTTCACGGCCCCGGCCGACGACGCTGTCGTGACCGTGACGGTTGCCAGACCCAACATGCGGTCGATCGGTCCGCGCTCGGTGTCCACGGTCTGCACGCGCGAGATCGGTGCGATGCGTCGCTCCTGGGTGAACCAGCCGGTGCGTGTGTACACCGCGGTGTCACTGATCTCCCATCGGTGGACGCGATACCGCCACGCCGGGACCATCAGAATGTAGGTGGCAGCGAAGAGCACGGTGACTGCGAATACGGTGCCGACCACCCAGGACGGGATTCCGGGTACCAAGACGGCACAGACGATTTCGGCGACGATGACGGGTACCCAGAACAGTGAGGCAGTGATTGCCCACAGCCTCGGGGCTTTGGTGCTGGGTCGCCATAACGGGTCGGCCATGGTCAGCGGTTGCGGCGCAGTCATGGGCACTACTTTGGTCGAGTGAGGGGCGATCTGTCGACATCGGCCCTATCGTGGAGTGTGGCGACCGCGAAGGGAGCACGTGATGACCGAACAAGATGCGACATTCGACCCGGAGGCTCCGGAATCAGATGCGCTCGAACAATCGACACCCGTAGATCCGAACGCCCCTGAAGAACCCGATCTGACCGACATTCCGCTCGACGCGCCAGTGGCTGACGTCGTGGATCAACGAGTCGAGGTTGCGGTCGACGACGACTACCGGCCGTCGTGATCGAGGCGGTGTCGGGGCGGTGAGGCCTCCTACTTCTGGCACCGGGTGGCACTAGTCGTCCCACATGGCGCATGATCGCTAGGTGAACCGAACTGGTGATGACTCCGGCAAACCCACCATGCTTCCGATGCCAGGTATTTCCGCGTCCGCCTCGTCCAGTCCGTCGCCCGGCCCGTCAGCGTCGGCGATGCGGCGAGTTCTCCGTCGTGCACGCGACGGAGCGACCCTGAACGTCGACGAGGCGGCAACGCTGCTGCAGGCACGGGGAACCGATCTGACCGATCTGTGTTCTTCGGCGGCCAAGGTTCGCGATGCCGGTCTGCTGGCAGCGGGTCGGCCGAACACCGTGACGTATTCGCGGAAAGTTTTCATTCCGCTGACCCGTCTGTGCCAGGACAAGTGCCACTACTGCACATTCGTCACGGTGCCAGGGAAGCTGCGTGCCGCTGGGCACGGCATGTTCCTGGAACCGGACGAGGTTTTGGACATTGCCAGGGCAGGCGCCGAATTGGGCTGCAAGGAAGCGTTGTTCACGCTGGGGGATCGCCCCGAGGCTCGCTGGCCGGAAGCCAAGCAATGGCTGGACGAACGCGGCTACGACTCCACCCTCGACTACGTGCGAGCGATGTCGATCCGGGTACTCGAGGAGACAGGCCTGCTCCCACACCTCAATCCCGGTGTGATGAGCTGGCAGGAACTCTCGCGGCTCAAGCCCGTTGCGCCGTCGATGGGCATGATGCTCGAGACGACCGCTACCCGGCTGTTCACCGACAAGGGTGAGTGCCACTACGGCAGCCCGGACAAGGACCCGGCGGTTCGGCTACGCACCCTGACCGACGCAGGCCGACTGAACATCCCCTTCACCACGGGAATTCTTGTGGGCATCGGGGAGAACTTCCTCGAACGTGCCGAGTCGATCATGGCGATACGCAAGTCGCAGAAGGCGTTCGGCCACATCCAGGAAGTGATCATTCAGAATTTCCTGGCCAAGCCCGATACCGCGATGCGCAATACGCCTGATGCTGGACTCGACGAGTTTCTCGCGGCCATCGCCGTCGCACGCCTGCTGCTCGGGCCGACGATGCGGATTCAGAGTCCGCCGAATCTCGTCTCGAACAGCGAGTGCCTCGCGCTGCTCGGCGCAGGCGTGGACGACTGGGGCGGGGTATCACCGTTGACCCCCGATCACGTCAACCCCGAGCGTCCCTGGCCGAATCTCGAGACCTTGGCCGAGATCAGCGCCGAGGGCGGCTTCACGCTGACCGAACGCACTGCGGCTCAGCCGGCATATGTCCTGGCCGGGGCTCCGTGGATCGATCCGCGTATTGCGGGTCACGTGCAGGCGCTGGCGGATCCCAAGACCGGCCTCGCCCTGCCCGACACCAAGCCGGTGGGCCGGCCGTGGCAGGAACCGGACGAGTCGTGGGAATCGAGCGGACGCGTCGATCTCAATACCGAGATCGACACGGACGGGCGCAACACCGAGACCCGCAGTGACCTGGGCAGTGCGTTCGGCGACTGGGAGACCGTGCGCGAACAGGTCCTCGAACTCAGTGCTCCGATTCGCGTCGACACCGATCTGCTGGCTGCGCTCCGCAGTGCCGAACGCGACCCGGCCGGATGTTCCGACGACGAGTACCTGGCCCTTGCCACGGCGGAGGGCCCGGGCCTGGAAGCCGTTGTGGCACTGGCGGATGCGCTGCGCAAGGATGCCGTCGGCGAGGACGTCACCTACGTGGTGAACCGGAACATCAACTTCACCAACATCTGCTACACGGGCTGCCGATTCTGTGCGTTCGCGCAGCGCAAGGGTGACGCCGACGCGTTCACGCTGTCGGCAGAGCAGGTCGCCGACCGTGCGTGGGAAGCGCACGTCGCCGGCGCAACCGAGGTGTGCATGCAGGGCGGTATCGATCCGGAACTTCCCGTCACCGGTTACGCCGACCTGGTCCGGGCCGTCAAGAAGCGCGTGCCGTCGATGCACGTCCACGCGTTCTCTCCGATGGAGATCGTGAACGGTGCATCGCGCAGTGGTGAGAGCATCAGGGATTGGCTGACGGCCCTTCGTGAGGCGGGCCTGGACACCATTCCCGGTACGGCAGCGGAGATCCTTGACGACGAGGTGCGCTGGATCCTCACCAAGGGCAAACTGCCGACGGCGGAATGGATCGAAGTGGTCACCACGGCGCACGAGGTGGGGCTGCGGTCGAGTTCGACGATGATGTACGGGCATGTCGATCAGCCGCACCATTGGGTCGGGCACCTGAACGTTCTTCGCGGAATCCAGGACCGTACAGGCGGATTCACGGAGTTCGTGCTGCTGCCGTTCGTTCACCAGAGCGCGCCCCTGTACCTGGCGGGCGCTTCCCGGCCAGGGCCGACCAATCGGGACAACCGCGCTGCACACGCGTTGGCACGCATCATGCTGCACGGCCGCATACCCAATATCCAGACCAGCTGGGTCAAACTTGGCATCACCGGAACGCAGATGATGCTCAACGGCGGCGCCAACGACCTCGGCGGAACGCTGATGGAGGAGACGATCTCGCGGATGGCCGGCTCCGAACACGGTTCCGAGAAGACCGTCGCAGAACTGCGCGCCATCGCCGAGGGAATCGGACGTCCGGCACGCGAACGAACCACCACACATGCACGACGCGAAGGAGCGATTGCCTGATGGCTGACGTACTGGGGGACCGCAAGGTCGTCGAGGTTCTCGATCGAGCGGTGTGGGGGATCAACCCGGTTCTCGACCTCGCCTACAGCGATCCGCTCGGTATCAAGCGTCGGACGTTCGAGCCGACCGATCCCGAGCGAAACGCTGCTGCGATGGTGTTGGACGCGGCTGCTTGGGTCCTCGACGTCGTCAAGTTCCCCGGGACGGCGGCGTGGTCGGTGATGACCGACGAGCAGCGCTCGAAGTGGTGGACGACCCGGTTGGGTGCACTCAACACCGTTGCCGTGGCGTTCCCCGGCATCTTCGGCGTCCTCCTCAATCGGTTGCCGATCCAGGACCTGCTGGCCTTCGCGAATCAGGCCGTTGTGCTCGTTGCGGTTGCCCGTGAACACGGAGTGACCGAACGGGATCAGCAGGTGGACCTCCTGGCGTCGGTGCTGTGCCGGCGTGAGACGAAGTCTCGAGAGCTTCTCACCGGAGAGGACTTCGCCGAGAAATCAGCCGGCGGCGCCGACGAGACCTGGCGCCCGTTCGCGCTCATCGGAACGTTGTGGCGCACGTCCAAGACTTTTCGTGCCATCACGGACGAGTTGCACAAGCGGCCGTCTCGGACAAAACCGTACGAGATCATCGGCAAGATTCCGGTGGTCGGCGTCGTGGCGGATTACCTCGGTGAGCGGGGCGCACTGGTACGCGCGGCCGCTCTGGGGGAGAAGTGGATCGCGATTCGGTCGAGGAACATCACCGCAGTAGGCTGAAATGTGTTACCCCCGCCTGCTCAGAGTCGGTCGGCAGGGGGATAATAGGCTGTTCCCGCGGTACGTGAGAGTCGTATCGGATTTTCGGCCCCTTGCAACTGCGTGTTGCGGCGGCGATGCACGACAGGAAGGCAGGGAGATCGGCAGTGACCTACACGATTGCTGAACCGTGTGTAGATGTGATGGACAAGGCGTGCATCGAAGAATGCCCTGTCGACTGCATCTACGAGGGTGGACGCATGCTTTACATCCACCCCGACGAGTGTGTCGACTGCGGCGCGTGTGAGCCTGTCTGTCCCGTCGAAGCCATCTTCTACGAAGACGACGTCCCGGACCAGTGGAACGCGTACATCAGCACCAACGTCGATTTCTTCGACGATCTCGGCTCGCCGGGTGGAGCGGCCAAGCTCGGCAAGGTCGACTACGACACGCCGTTCATCAAGGCGCTGCCTCCCATGGGTGAGGAATAGAGATCTTGTCTCGTACTCCGGTGGCCGCTGGGCTTCCTGATTTTCCGTGGGATTCGCTCGCCGATGTCACGGCGAAGGCGCACTCTCATCCCGACGGCATCGTGAACCTGTCCGTGGGGACGCCGGTGGATCCGGTGGACCCGGTGATTCAGGAGGCTCTGGCCTCTGTTGCCGAGGTGCCCGGATACCCGACGACTCATGGCACGCTCGCGCTTCGCGAGGCCGTGGCGGAGTCACTGGATCGCCGCTACAACATTCCCGACGTCGATCCGGCAGCGGTGCTGCCGGCCATCGGTACCAAGGAAATGATCGCGTGGCTGCCGAAATTGCTCGGTCTCGGAGCCGGCGATCTGGTGGTCATTCCGGAGTTGGCGTACCCGACGTACGAGGTCGCAGCGAAACTGGCAGGTGCTCGTGTCCTGCGCGCCGACGGCTTGAACAAGCTCGGTCCCGAGTCGGCGGCGATGATCTTCGTGAACTCGCCCTCGAATCCCACCGGCAAGGTGCTCGGCCTCGAGCACTTGCAGAAGGTCGTGGCCTGGGCGCGCGAGCGCGGCGCCATCGTCGTCTCCGACGAGTGCTACCTCGGATTGACGTGGGAAGCCGATGCGCTCTCCATTCTCGATCCTCGTGTCAACGACGGTGATCTGACCGGTTTCCTTGCGGTCCACTCACTTTCGAAGACGTCCAATCTCGCGAGCTATCGCGCCGGGTTCGTCACCGGTGATCCGGCTCTGGTGTCGGAACTGCTCGAGGTGCGCAAGCATGCGGGCATGATTCTGCCGCTACCGATCCAGGCGGCGATGACCGCAGCCTTGGGCGACGACCAACACGAGAACATCCAGCGCGAGCGGTACCGCGAGCGTCGTAGTGTGTTGATCGAAGCTGTTCGAGGCGCCGGATTCACCGTCGACAATTCCGAGGCAGGTCTGTACCTCTGGGCGACGCGCGGCGAGGAATGTCGAGCGACGGTCAGTTGGTTCGCCGATCGTGGGATCCTCGTTGCCCCCGGTGAGTTCTACGGACCGAGCGGGAGCAAGCACGTGCGGATCGCGCTCACTGCAACAGACGAACGAATCGCCGCGGCAGCAAAGCGCCTCTCCGCCTGAATCGTGTGCTTTCCCAGGTGTCAGGTTCCCTGATGTCGGTATCGGTCCGATGTAAGGTCGCGCTGTGACCACCTCAGGGACCGGCGGCTTGGACGCGGTACTGATTTTTGCTGTCGTTGCTGCCTCGGTTGCACTGATGCTCGTGTGGTTGAAAAGTCGTCGAGTTTTCGGAGAATTCCCACTCTCGGCAGCTCTCCTCTGGCTGATGGTTGCAGTGCCTTCCATCTTGCAGGCGGCGATGCCGGGACTGCTCGAGATGTTTCGTCGTGATCCCGCGTTGATTCGTGACGGGCAATGGTGGCGCATTCTGACCTCCGTGCTCGTTCAGGACGGAGGGGCCGCAGGAACTGTCACCAATCTCGCGACGCTGGCCGTGGTTGCACCGCTTGCGTTTCGGCTCTGGGGCGCCGCACGTGGCTGGGCTCTCTTCCTGCTCGGTCAACTGTTGTTCGGTTTGCTCACCACCGCAGTCTTCCCGTCGACCGGCGCAGGCAACTCCGGTGCCACGCTTGCTCTGGCAGCGGCGGCCGCGGGGATCGGCGTTCTGGTGCGCCCGCGAATGCCTGAGATTGTTCTGACGGTCGTGATTGTCGTCGGCGGCGCAACATTGGTGACGGTCGACGACGCACACGGATTCGCGGTGCTTTCCGGGGCGCTCTTGGGGGCTGCGCTGGTGACGCTGTTCCCTCCGCACTCGATGGACGCGCGTCGGGCAGGAGAAAGTTTGCGACCATCCGCGCTGTGAGATGCTGTCGTGGTGCTGCTGAGATCCTTGAACCCCCTTGCTGTTGCCCGCGGTGACGACCTCGATGACGCCGTGACGATCGGTGACACGGTTCTCTCGCGGAGTGCCATTCTCGGTGCCGCGACCTCGGTCGCGGAGCGAGTGGCGCAGGCCGATCGGGTTGCCGTATTGGCAACTCCCACAGCAAAAACGATTCTCGCCGTCGTCGGGGCGTTGATTGCCGGCGTCACCGTTGTGCCGGTCCCGCCGGACTCGGGGAAGGCTGAGCGAGAGCACATTCTGCGTGACTCCGGTGCCCAGGCGTGGCTCGGCGAAACGGACGACCACTGCGAAGGCCTGCCCGTGGTTCCCGTCCGATTGCACGCTCGCTCGTGGCACAGCTATCCCGAACCGGCACCGCAGTCCACAGCATTCGTCCTGTACACGTCCGGAACTACCGGCCCACCGAAGGGCGTTCTGCTCAGTCGCTCGGCTATCGCAGCCGGGCTCGACGCGCTCGCCGAGGCCTGGGACTGGACGTGGCGAGACACCCTCGTACACGGGCTTCCGCTCTTCCACGTGCACGGACTGATTCTCGGAATCCTCGGCCCCCTCCGGATCGGCAGCCGGGTGATCCACACCGTCAAGCCGACGCCGGAAAACTACGCAAGGGCCAAAGGCTCCCTCTACTTCGGTGTCCCCACCGTCTGGTCGCGTATCGCCGAAGACGAAGAAGCTGCCCGCGCGTTGTCCGGTGCCCGACTTCTGGTCTCCGGTAGTGCGCCGCTTCCCGTGCCGGTCTTCGAAAAGCTGCGGGAGCGAACAGGATTGACGCCCATCGAGCGTTACGGCATGAGTGAGACGATGCTGACCCTGAGCACGCGTTTCGACGGCGAGCGACGCCCGGGGTGGGTCGGCGTGCCGCTGCGCGGAGTCGAGACTCGTCTTCGTGACGAGAAGGGCAACGATGTGCCGCACGACGGCGAGAGTATCGGCGGCCTACAGGTACGTGGGCCGATGCTTTTCGACGGCTACTTGAACCGTCCGGACGCAACCGCCGAGTCCTGGACGGAGGACGGCTACTTCAAGACCGGTGACGTCGCCGTCATCGACGAGGGTGGGTTCCACCGAATCGTCGGCCGCGAATCCATCGACTTGATCAAATCCGGTGGATTCAGAGTCGGCGCCGGCGAGATCGAGACCGCCATCCTCGGGCACCCTTCGGTGTCCGAAGTTGCGGTGATCGGTGTCCCCGACGCCGATCTGGGGCAACGGATCATCGCCGTCGTAGTCCGTAAGCCCGGGACTCCCGAGGTCACCGAAGCCGAATTGGTCGAGTTGGTCGGGGCGGAGTTGTCGGCGCACAAGCGTCCCCGTGAGGTTCGATTTGCCGAGACTCTGCCACGTAACGCGATGGGCAAGGTTCAGAAGCGTGAGCTGCTCTAGGCAGGTCGGTTTGCTGAAAAGTCGCTGCGACGCTTGAAGGTTCGTGAATTCGGCCGGCCTGTCCCGAAATGTGGGCTCGCCGGTTCTCCGACGATTCAGCGCTAGTTGGAATTTCTGTGTTCTTGGCTACACTACCGCCCGGTAGGGACAGTTCCAGTCGCGCGCATACCGTCGGTATGCCTGAGTGCGAGTGGCCTCGGAAGGGCAGATTTCATGGCGGGCGGACGGCATTCGAGTCCTGACAGCGGGCGGTCGATCGGGTTCTACGCAGTGGGTGGGTTGGTTGCCGTCGCGGTAATCGCCACCGGGGTGGTGGTCTTCAAGGCAACACAGTCCGATTCCTGCGAGAGCGTCGACGAGTACTCGCTGGCAGCGGATCCTGCGATCGCGCCGGCAGTCACGGAGATCCTCGCAGAATCGTCGCCGGAGCAGACAGGCTGTTCGCGGATCACGGTTACCTCTGCGCTGCCCGGGGACGTTGCGGGAACTTTAGGTAAGGGCGTGGACGCTCCGGACATGTGGATACCGGATTCGACAGCGTGGGTGGGCAAAGCTGCATTGACGGCCAAGGGGCCGGTCGCTGCCGCCGGCGGTTCGATCGCCACCTCGCCTGTCGTTCTCGCCTCCGGCGGTGGCGAACAGTTTGCCAGTTGGCTCGCGGCGCTACAGGTTCCCGATCTGGCGTTGGGCAATCCGTTGTTCACAGGGGTTGCGTCGGCGCCCATTCTCGGAGCTCTCGCGGAAACCGGGGCCACCTCCGAATCCGTTCGAGCGGCACTCGTACCCCATGCGCAAGCGGAGAGTGTTCGTACCGAAGATCAGCCGGTAGGACAGAAGATGCTCACCGAATTGGTCAGCTCCGGAAAGGTCGGTGTTTCGACCGAGCAACAGGTCGTCGAGTTCACGAAGGCCGAGTCGAAGATTTCCGCGACAGTACCGGCGACGGGAACCATGATCATGGATTACCCCCTGGTGGTCAGTGCTTCGGCACCGGACCGGCACTACGCCGCAGCCAAGAAGAGTGACGCCATCGCCGAGCTGTTGCACAGTGAATCTGCTCAGGAAGTGCTGACGCGCAGCGGGTTCCGTACTTCCGGCGGTGGAGCCGTCGAAGGTGGAGTCGGTGACGTCACGGCACTGACCGTGTCCGAACAGTCGATGGCCGATCAAACGCTGGGCGCTTGGGCTCTGATGGCCAAGCCGATCCGGACACTCGTTGCGATCGACGTGTCTGCGTCGATGGACTACCCGGCTGCAGGCGGCAAGACGCGCATGCAGTTGACCACTGCTGCTGCTCTGGCCGGCAATCAGGTCTTCCCAGACAGCGTCGCTGCCGGTCTCTGGGCGTTTTCCCAAGGTATGAACGGAACCCAGGACTTCCAGGAATTGGTGCCGATCAGGCGCTACGACACGATCGTCGACGGTGTGACTCAACGAAAGTTGATGGCAGATCAGGCGAACCGGCTCACCGAACTCAAACGTGGCGCCACAGGTTTGTACGACACGACTCTGGCCGCATTCCGTAAGGTTCAGGAATCGTACGATCCGCGAGCGGTCAACAGCGTCATCATCTTGACCGACGGCGCAAACGAAGATCCTGACAGCATCAGCCGTGAACAGTTGCTCGATGTTCTTGCACGCGAGCAGGATCCGGCGCGTCCGGTCATCATCGTCACCATCGGCATCACCGATGACGCAGATGCGGCGGCGCTCGCCGATATCTCCCGCGTGACGGGCGGTTCGACGTACATCGCTCGTGACCCCTCGGAGATTTCCGAGGTGTTCGTGAACGCATTGGCTCACCGAGGAACTTAGGCCGCATCCGGACTGGTCCAGGGTGCCGGAAGTGGCGGAGCCTCAGACGAATACCGGTGCCCGGTAGGTGTCGTCGTGGTGAAGGTGTGCCGGTTACCTGGTACAGGTTCGGCAGTCCAGTCCGAGGCCTGTTTCGCGTAATTGCATGCCGCACACAACCCGGCACCGTTGGCTGCGCTGGTGAGTCCACCCCTCGAGTGATCGCGAATGTGGTCGCGGTGGCGAACCGGCGCGTCGCACCACGGAGTACGGCAGCTTCGATCACGGAGTTCGATCAATCGCGCCAACCCCTTCGGGAAGGTTCTCGCCGTGGATTCCATTGCGGTCAGCGCGCCCGTATCGGGGCGTGCGTAGAGCTTTCGGACCGTTGCCACCGTTTCGGAGTCTTCGCTGGCCTTGGTGATCCATTCGCGTGCAATAGCGGCTGGTACAGGTCCGTACCCGTGGACGTACGCCGGGGCGGAATTGTCGCCCAACAATGACTGGTCGGAGACAACCAGATTCACGGTGACGGGTGTCGGTGTGGCGCGGCCGATTCCGGTAACCCGCTCGACCAGGAGATCAGCCATGATTTGCGCTCGGGTGCGCTTGTCCCCGCCGGCAAGTACGGAATCTGCGTCGCGCCTGAGCGTGGCGTGCACGGCGATACCTTCGGCCGCGGGAAGAAACACATTGAGCCAGCACATCGTGTCGGGCGCAGGCCGTGACGTCACTCGTCTGTCTCCCACGGCTTTGCGTGCTCGTCTGGCAACACTGTCGGAGTCTATTTCGGCAGCGCGTGCGCGGATTCTTTGTGTCAGTTGATGGTTGCCGCATCCGTCCAAGATTGCAGCGTCGCAGCAGAACTCGCGATCCAACGTAGCGCGATCCTGGGCGGTGAGATATGAAGTCTCGCGCATGAGGATCGTCGCCTGATGCTCACTGATGGAGCCGTCGACGAGTAGTCGAAGTGTGTGCGGCATCTCGTCGTTCAGTGCGCGGGCCAGGTTCAGATGCTGAGTTCCGAACCAAGCCGACTCTCGCCGTGCGAGGGCAATCTGCGCGTTGATTCCACGGCCTTGGTATGCGCGCGGCACTCCCCGTTCGCTGCGGTCGTTGCGGGTGAACGCGTCGAGATCGGCAGCCAGCAATGCCTGGGCACCAGCGCAACTGGCCTTCAACTCTTCCAAAGCGCGCAGAAGATCCACGCGTGCTGCGTTGTCGATGGATCGATCCATGCTGACGAGTGATGCTCGGAATTGTCCGATGGTCTCTTCGGATATCGCCTGTTTGGATATGGCCTGTTCAGATACTTGCGTCGTCACTTTTACCCCCCGGTAGTGTCGAACATACATTCGATACTAGCCTCGACAGCGAACGGACGCAACGCCTTTCTCCGTTGGCGTCTGAAAGTTCCGACAGTTCGGTTTTCATGGTTGACTGGTCCTCATGATCGAGCTGAGGGGATTGACCAAGGTTTACGGACCGACGAAAGCGGTGGACGACTTGTCGTTCACGGTCAAGCCGGGCATCGTGACGGGCTTCCTGGGCCCGAACGGTGCAGGCAAGTCGACGACGATGCGGATGATCCTGGGTTTGGATCAGCCGACGTCGGGTGCGGCGTTGATCGAGGGCAAGCCGTACCGCGAGCTCAAGACGCCGTTGCGGACGGTGGGTGCGTTGCTGGATGCGAAGTGGGTGCACCCCAATCGCAGTGCGCGTGCACATCTGCAGTGGATGGCTGCTTCGAACGGGATCCCGAAGTCCCGCGTCGACGAGGTGCTCGGGTTGGTCGGATTGTCCGAGGTGGCGGGCAAGAAGGCCGGCGGGTTCTCGCTCGGTATGTCGCAGCGTCTGGGGTTGGCGGGTGCGTTGTTGGGGGATCCGAAGGTGTTGTTGTTCGACGAGCCGGTCAACGGTCTCGATCCGGAGGGCATCGTCTGGATTCGTAAGTTCATGCAGCGGTTGGCGGCTGAGGGCCGCACGGTGTTGGTGTCGAGTCACCTTCTGTCGGAGATGGCGCTCACGGCGGAGCAGTTGGTGGTGATCGGTCGGGGTCGGTTGATTTCGGATTCGACGGTGGCGGAGTTCGTGGATCGTTCGTCGGAGTCGACGGTGCGGGTGCGTAGTCCTCAGCTCGATGCGTTGCGCAGTGTGTTGCTCTCGCAGGGGTTGACGGTGCGTGAGGACGGTTCCGGTGTTGCCCCGGCATTGGTGGTGGTGGATTCGACCACCGATGTGATCGGTGGGTTGGCTGGTTCGCAGGGGATCGTGTTGTACGAGTTGGCTTCTGTGCAGGGGTCGCTCGAGGATGCGTTCATGAAGTTGACCGGGGACGATGTCCAGTACCACGCATCCGGTGTCGATCCGGGTGTCGGTGCACACCACGCAAATACACAGCAGGCAAACACGCAGCAGGCAAACACGCAGCAGGCTATGGGAGGTGCACTGTAATGGCTGTTCTCAGTGCGGAACGTATCAAGATCACCACGACCAAGTCGCCGCTGTGGTGCACGATCATCATCATCGTGCTCGGGTTGGGACTCGCTACCGTTTTCGGACTGAGCGCCAAGTCGTCGCTCAGCAACCCCAACGGTGCAATGATGCCGACAGTGTCGGGGGCACTCAGTGGAGTGACCGGCTTCGGTGTGTTGGTTCTGATGATCATGGCGGCCCTCGCGATCACCAGCGAATATCGTTTCGGGACAATCCGAACCACATTCCAGGCAGTTCCGAACCGCGCCTCGGTGCTCATCGCCAAAGCGGGCCTCATCGGTGGGTTCGGAGCGGTGCTGACTCTCGTGTTGTCGTTCGGCGCCTTCGCCCTCACGAAGGCCACGGCAGGTGACGCCGGAAGATTCTTGACTCTGTCCGGCGACGAGAACTGGCGGGTCGTCTACGGAACACCGATCTACGCGTTCTTCTGCGTAGTTCTAGCCGTAGGAGTGGGCGCGTTGCTCCGGCAGTCTGCAGGTGCGATCGCGCTTCTGCTGTTGTGGCCCTTGCTGATCGAGAATCTTTTCAACCTGTTCGGAAGTATCGGCGAGAAGATCATGCCGTTCCTGCCGTTCATGAACGCCAACAATTTTCTCGGTTCCAGCGGTGGCGTCGATTTCCACTGGGGACCATGGGGCAGCCTGATCTACTTCGCCCTCTTCGTGCTCGTCGTATTCGGTCTCAGCATCGTCGTCGTGAACAGGCGGGATGCATAGGCACACGGATCAGACGGGCTGATTCTGCTTACGCCAACGGGCGTTCAGGAAACCCAATGCCGCGATCACGAGGAACAACACGGTGGTCGAGATCAACTGTGCACGGGCATCGGCGTCGAAGAGCATGAGGACGACGAACACACCGAGCATCGCGAGTGTCGCGTAGCTCAGATACGGGAACAGCCACATCCGAACCGTCAGCTTGCCCGACGCTTCGAGTTGTTTACGCAGTCGCAGATGCGAGACGACGATGAAGATCCAGATGACCAGCAGCGCAGCGCCGACTGCGTTGAGCAGGATGCCGAGCAGGTCGTCGGGGAGCAGCCAGTTGAGCAGGACGCTGACGAAGCCGAAGAACACCGACAGCAGAACGGCATTGGTCGGAACTCCGGTGCTCGACAATTTCGCCATGAAGGCGGGTCCGTCGCCGCGGCGCGAAAGTGAGAACGCCATGCGAGAGGTGCCGTAGATGTTGGCGTTGAAGGCGGAAAGCAACGCCACCACTACGACGAGTTCCATGAACCCGGCAACGCCTGGAATGTTCGCCTTGTTCAGGACGGCCACAAACGGGCCGCTCTCGAGTTCGGGGTCGTTCCAGGGCAGCACCAGAACCATGATCGAGATGGCGCCGATGTAGAAGACGCTGATGCGCCACACGACGCTCCGGACAGCGACGGCGATGGAGCGTTCCGGATTCTCGGATTCGGCTGCGGCGATGGTGACGATCTCGATCCCACCGAAGGCGAATGCCACGACGAGAAGTCCTGCGGCAATGCCGGACAGCCCGTTGGGCATGAAGCCGCCCTGGCCGAACAGATTGCTCGTACCGACCGGGTCGGTATCGGGCAGGAGGCCGAACACCAGCAGTACACCGATGATCAGGAAGCCGATGATGACGGTGACTTTGATTGCGGCGAACCAGAACTCGAACTCACCGAAGTTGCTGACTTTCGCCAGGTTCACCACGGCGAAGAACACCACGAAAACCAGGGCGACAACCCATTGCGGGATCGACGGCACCCAGTCGTTCACGATCGCCGAAGCCCCGGTGATCTCGGCGCCCAGCACCATGATCAGCATGAACCAGTAGAGCCAGCCCATCACGAATCCGGCCCACTCGCCGATCCCCAGGCGCGCGTAATGAGAGAAGGAACCGCTGGCCGGGATCGCGGCGCCCATCTCGCCGAGCATTCGCATCACGAACACCACGACGGCGCCCGCAAGGATGTAGGAGATCAGGACGGCCGGGCCGGCCTTGGCGATACCGACGCCGGTTCCGAGGAACAGGCCGGCGCCGATTGCCGAGCCCAGGCCCATCATCGTCAGATGGCGGACCTTGAGACCGTGGCCGAGAGCAGTGGTTGTTCCGTCGGAGACGTCGGTGCTACTCATCAGTCGTTAGCGTGCAAAGCAGCGTTCAGTTCGACGCCGGTGCCCTTCCACGGCACGACCTCGACGGCACCCGAGACCGAGTTACGACGGAAGAGAAGGTTCGACTTGCCGCTCAGTTCCTTGGCCTTGACGACGGTTCCGTCCGGGCCGGTGACCTTGGTGCCGGCGGTGACGTAGAGGCCCGCTTCGAGGACGCAGTCGTCGCCGAGCGAAATGCCGAGGCCGGCGTTTGCACCGAGGAGGCAGCGCTTGCCGAGGGAGATCGTTTCCTTGCCTCCACCGGAGAGGGTGCCCATGATCGAGGCGCCGCCGCCCACATCGGATCCGTCGTCGACGACGACGCCCGCGGAGATGCGGCCTTCGACCATCGAGTTGCCGAGGGTGCCGGCGTTGAAGTTGACGAAGCCCTCGTGCATGACGGTCGTTCCGCTGGCGAGGTGTGCACCGAGTCGGACACGGTCCGCGTCACCGATGCGGACTCCGGACGGCACGACGTAGTCGACCATGCGGGGGAACTTGTCGACGCTGAACACGGTCACGACGCCGCGGATGCGCAGACGCGAGCGAACCTGCTCGAAACCTTCGACGGCGCACGGGCCGAAGTTGGTCCACACGACGTTGCTGAGCAGGCCGAACTGGCCGTCGAGGTTGACACCGTGGGGTGCGACGAGACGGTGCGAGAGGAGATGGAGGCGCAGGTAGACGTCATGTGCGTCGACCGGCGCCTTGGAGAGATCGGCGATGGTGGTGCGCACGACGACCTGCGATACCTCGCGAGCGTCATCAGTGCCTGCCAGCAGTGCAAGATCGGAAGGAATATCTGTTCCCTCGACGTTCTCGGTACCGGTCTTGTCGAATGTTCCCAGCTCCGGTGCCGGGAACCAGGTGTCGAGGACGGTTCCGTCCGCGGTCACGTTGGCGATACCTACTGCTGTTGCTCCCTGTGCGCTCACGGGACTAGAGATTACTGGGTGGTGGGTGCACCGGCCTAGGCTGGTGCGTGTGAGCATCCTCGATCTTGCTTCGGACCCCATCGACTTGACGGCCGCCCTGGTCGACATCCCCAGCGTCTCGCACGACGAATCCGTCATTGCGCAGGCTGTCGAGGATGCGCTGCGTGAGCAGACTTCGGGCTTCGAGATCATCCGCAACGGCAATGCCGTGTTGGCGCGTACGTCGCGTGGTTTGCCCAGTCGGGTCATGCTCGCCGGACATCTGGATACGGTGCCGATCGCGGACAACGTTCCTTCGCGGCGTGACGGCGACATCCTGCACGGCTGCGGGACCGTGGACATGAAGTCGGGCGACGCGGTCTTCCTACACCTTGCGGCCACCATCGAGAACCTGGCCCACGATCTGACCCTCGTCTTCTACGACTGCGAAGAGATCGCCGCAACGTACAACGGCCTGGGACGGATCGAACGCGAGATCCCGCAATGGCTCGCGGCGGACGTCGCAATTCTCGGTGAGCCGACGGCCGGTTTCATCGAGGCCGGGTGTCAGGGCACGATGCGGGTGCGGTTGACGGCTTCGGGAACTCGTGCCCATTCGGCCAGGTCCTGGCTGGGGGACAATGCCATTCACAAGTTCGGCGGAGCGTTGGAGCGGTTGTCGAGTTACCAGCCGCGCTCGGTCGACATCGACGGTTGCGGCTACCGCGAGGGCTTGTCGGCGGTGCGGATCTCCGGTGGCGTCGCCGGAAACGTCGTCCCGGACGAAGCCGAGATGGACGTCAACTTCCGATTCGCGCCCGATCGCAGCGAGGTACAAGCCGAGGCGCACGTGCGCGAAGTGTTCGACGGTCTGGGCCTCGGATTCGAGGTCACCGACTCCTCGCCTGGCGCGCTGCCCGGCTTGGCGAACCCGTCCGCTGCCGCCCTGATCGAGGCGGCCGGTGGTCAGTTCCGTGCGAAGTACGGGTGGACCGACGTGTCCAGGTTCTCGGCGCTCGGCATTCCTGCCGTGAACTACGGACCGGGTGATCCGAACCTCGCGCACAAGCGCGACGAGCACGTTCCGGTGCAGCAGATCACCGACGTCGCGGCCGTGCTGAGGAAGTATCTGTCGGCCTGACCGTTAGCCTTGCCGCATGGCACCAGAGAAGAATTCGGCTTCGAAGAAGCAGAGCTCGTCGATCAAGCACCGCGGGCCGGTTCAGCTTCGACGCAAGCGCAAGGACGAGAAGACCACGACGGATCAGCGCTTGCTCGACAAGCGCGGACCCACGGATTGGGTACACACCGATCCGTGGCGTGTGCTGCGTATCCAGAGCGAATTCATCGAAGGTTTCGGCGCACTCGCCGAGGTCCCGCGTGCGGTGACGGTGTTCGGTTCGGCCCGCACCACGGTCGATCATCCCGAGTACCAATCCGGGCGCGAGCTGGGAACGGCGTTGGCCGAGGCCGGGTACGCCGTCATCACCGGTGGTGGGCCAGGGGTGATGGAAGCTGCCAACCGCGGTTGCAGCGAGGCCGGCGGATACTCGATCGGCCTCGGCATCGAGTTGCCGTTCGAGCAGGGACTCAACGAGTGGGTGGATCTCGGAATCAACTTCCGGTACTTCTTCGCACGCAAGACGATGTTCGTGAAGTACTCCCAGGCATTCATCTGCCTGCCCGGCGGCTTCGGAACACTCGACGAGCTGTTCGAGGCACTCACCCTGGTCCAGACCCACAAGGTCACGCGCTTCCCGATCGTCCTGTTCGGTACCGAGTACTGGTCCGGACTCGTCGACTGGATTCGCGGCACCCTCGAGCGGGACGGCAAGATTTCCGAAGGTGACGTGAATCTGCTGCACGTCACCGACAGCGTGGAAGAAGCAGTACGAATCGTCCTCAACGCCGACAAGGGCGTCGACGAGGCCGCAGATCTGGGGAAAGAAGAAGAATGGTGACCGATTCCGACAAAAAGTACTCGATCTGCGTCTACTGCGCGTCGGGGCCGGTGGACGAATCGTTCCTGGCGTTGGCTGCCGAGGTGGGAACCGCGATCGGTCGACGCGGATGGCAGTTGGTCTCGGGCGGTGGCAACGTGTCGATGATGGGCGCTGTCGCCGAGTCCGCTCGCGCGGCGGGTGCCTGGACCGTCGGCGTCATCCCGAAAGCCTTGGTGCACAAGGAAGTTGCCGACGTTGACGCCGACGAACTGATCGTCACGGACACCATGCGCGAACGCAAGAAGCTGATGGAAGACCACGCCGACGCGTTCATCACGCTGCCCGGCGGAATCGGGACGCTGGAAGAGTTGTTCGAGACGTGGACAGCCGGCTACCTGGGAATGCACGAGAAACCTGTCGTGATGCTCGATCCCGTCGGCCACTTCACCGGCCTGCTCGAGTGGTTGAACAAGCTCGACGGTACCGGCTTCGTCGGGCGTCAGGCGCTGGACACTCTGCTGGTGAGGACGGACGTCGAGGCCGCGCTCGACGCGTGCGTCAAATCCTGATCAGACGCGTGCGTGAAACCCTGACCTGGGGCATGGCGGGCTTTATTACCGTGCAGTAAGGTGGCCGCAGACTGGGCGGCCGAATGGGCGCCGGATACGTGTTAGGGGAGCCATGAGTTCGGAAGCCCGTTCGACCGTCGGCCTGCTCGATCTGGCGGCAAAACTGCCGTCGATGATCACCGAGGTGCCGATCCTGGCGCGGGGGGCCGCCGGGCTCACCCGTAAGCCTTCGGCCAAGGAATCGATCGGGTTGATCTTCCAGAAGGCCGCGCACGCGCACCCGTCGCGCCCGTTCATCCGGTTCGAGGGCCACGCGACCAGTTACGCGGAAGCCAACGAACTGGTGAACCGCTACGCGGACGTTCTCCGTGGTCGAGGAGTCGACCGCGGAGACGTCGTCGGAGTGCTGGCAAAGAACACTCCCGAAGCGCTGCTGATCGCCTTGGCCGCGGTAAAACTCGGCGCGGCAGCGGGCATGCTGAACTACAACCAGCGCGACGACGTTCTGGCACACAGCCTTACGCTTCTCGATGCGCGCGTCCTGGTGGTCGCCGACGAGTGCGAAGAAGCCCTCGAATCGTTGCCCGCCGGATTTAGCGGACCGAACCAACTTCTCGTCAGCGAACTCGCGGATCTGGCGAAGACGGCTGATCCGTCCAACCCCGCGGTCACCGCCGAGGTGCTGGCAAAGGAGAAGGCGTTCTACATCTTCACCTCGGGCACCACCGGAATGCCCAAGGCCAGCTTGATGACTCACTTCCGTTGGCTGAAGTCGATGTCGGGCCTCGGGTTGATGGGCGTGCGCTTGCGCGGCTCGGACACCCTGTACTGCTGCCTGCCGCTCTACCACAACAACGCGTTGACGGTCTCGCTGTCCTCGGTGCTCGCGTCCGGTGCGACAATCGCGATCGGACGTCAGTTCTCGGCCTCGCGGTTCTGGGACGACATCGCACTGAACAAGGCGACCGCGTTCACCTACATCGGCGAACTGTGCCGCTATCTGCTCAACCAGCCGGTCAAGCCGACCGACAGCGACAATGCTGTTCGGCTGATGGTGGGTAACGGTCTGCGCCCTGAGATCTGGGCCGAATTCACCCAGCGGTTCGGCGTACCCCGCGTCGCCGAGTTCTACGGTGCGAGCGAATGCAACATCGCGTTCGTCAACGCACTCAACGTCGACAAGACAGCAGGCATCTGCCCGTTGCCGCACGCCGTCGTGGAGTTCGACGAGGACACCGGAAAAGCGTTGCGTGGAGCCGACGGTCGACTCCGCAAGGTTTCCACGGGTCAGGTCGGACTCCTGCTGTCGAAGGTCACCGACCGGGCGCCTTTCGACGGTTACACCGACGAAGCGGCGAGCAACAGCAAACTGGTACGCGGCGGATTCAAGGACGACGACACCTGGTTCGACACCGGAGACCTGGTGCGCAAGCAGGGATGGGGCCACGTCGCCTTCGTCGACCGTCTCGGCGACACCTTCCGTTGGAAGGGAGAGAACGTCGCCACCACGGAGGTCGAGGGCGCGCTGAGTTCGCACCCGGCCGTCGAGGAAGCAGTTGTCTACGGCGTCGAGATTCCGGGCACCGACGGTCGCGCGGGCATGGCGGCGGTCAAGCTGCGGGACGGTCAAAGCTTGGGGGGAAGTGCAGTCGCGGCACACCTCTACGGCAAGCTCCCCAACTACGCGGTCCCGCTGTTCATCCGCATCGTCGACTCACTCGAACACACCAGCACTTTCAAGTCGCGCAAGGTGGAATTGCGCAACGAGGGCTACGACGTCGGCGCCGACACTCTGCACGTTCTCGAAGGCCGTGAGGGTGGTTACGTGGACTCGTACGACGAATACGTCGGAAAGGTCGCGGCGGGCTCGGTACCCAAGGGCTAGACCGAGTTCCGTCATGCCAGTATGAGTGGCATGTCTTCACTCCCCGGTTCTACCGCGCAGCCAGGTCCGGCGCCCACCCTGTGTGGGCGTCCGGTCGCGGTCGACCGTGCACTGGTGATGGCCATCGTCAACCGCACTCCCGATTCCTTCTACGACCAGGGCGCGACGTTCTCGGATTCGGCAGCGATGGCTGCCGTCGATCGGGCTGTCGGAGAAGGCGCCGATCTGGTGGACATCGGGGGAGTGAAAGCTGGGCCCGGTGACCTCGTCGACGCCGACGAAGAGGTCAGGCGAGTCGTTCCGTTCGTCGCCGCGATCAGAGCCAAGTACCCCGAGCTGATCATCAGCGTCGACACCTGGCGGAGCGGCGTCGCGCGGTTGGCACGCGCCGAAGGCGCCGACCTGATCAACGACACGTGGGCGGGTGCGGATCCCGACCTCGTCCTGGTTGCTGCCGAGACTGGTGCCGGGATCGTCTGCTCGCACACGGGTGGCGCGGTTCCGCGCACCCGCCCGCATCGTGTCCGCTACGACGACGTCGTCGCAGATGTGGTCACCGAGGTCGTGTCGGCGGCAGAGCGCGCCCTGGCACTCGGGGTTCCGCGTGACGCGATCCTGATCGATCCCACCCACGATTTCGGTAAGAACACCTTCCACGGGCTCGAGTTGTTGCGGAAAGTGGACGTTCTTGTAAACACCGGGTGGCCAGTGCTGATGGCGCTGAGTAATAAGGACTTCATCGGGGAGACTCTTGGTGTGGAGCTTTCCGAGAGGTTGGAGGGAACATTGGCAGCGACAGCAATGGCCGCGGCGGGCGGCGCCCGGGTGTTCCGTGTTCACGAGGTGGCGTCCACCCGTCGAGTAGTCGACATGGTGGCCGCGATCCAGGGACGCCGTGCCCCGGTACGTACGGTTCGAGGTCTGGCATGAGCATCACCGGTGCGGGCCCGACCCGCGTATGGGCAGACGCCAACAGTTGGGACCATCCGAGTTGGACGGTCGCCGAGCTCGAACGGGCGAAGGGTGGCCGAACCGTCTCGGTGGTGTTGCCCGCACTCAACGAAGAGGACACCGTTGCCGCGGTAGTCGACACCATTCATCCGTTGCTCGGTGGCCTGGTCGACGAGTTGATCGTTCTCGATTCCGGTTCGACCGACCGTACCGCCGAGCGTGCTCGCGCGGCGGGGGCGACGGTGATCAGTCGTGAGAGCGCGGTCCCGTCCATCCCGCCGACCGCGGGCAAGGGTGAGGTGCTGTGGCGTTCGGTCGCCGCAACGACCGGCGATCTGATCGCATTCGTCGACTCCGATCTCATCAATCCCGATCCGGCGTTCGTGCCCAAACTGCTGGGGCCGCTGCTCACGGTTGACGGCATCCATCTGGTGAAGGGCTACTACCGCCGTCCGCTGCGCGTGAGCGGCACGGAGGATGCCAACGGCGGCGGGCGAGTCACGGAATTGGTTGCGCGGCCCATGTTGGCCGCGCTGCGGCCGGAACTCACGTCGGTACTGCAACCGCTTGGCGGTGAATACGCGGGCACCCGTGAGCTGCTGTCCGCTGTCCCGTTCGCGCCCGGCTACGGCGTCGAGATCGGCCTTCTGCTCGACACGTACGACACGTTGGGGCTGGCGGCGATCGGTCAGGTCAATCTCGGTGTGCGCAAGCATCGCAACCGGCCGCTCGCCGACCTCGGTGTGATGAGCCGGCAGATCATCGGAACGATGCTCCGGCGGTGCGGGATCGAGGATTCGGGTGCCGGGTTGACCCAATTCCTGGTCGACGGCGATTCTTTCGTGCCCGAGACCACCGAGGTTTCGCTACTCGATCGACCCCCGATGAATTCGATAGTGCGCACCGCGGGGGTCTGACCGCTCACACTCGGGCATGGGAGTATCGGTCCATGATGACGATCCTCCTGTACCTGATTGTCATGGCTCTGGTCGGCGCGATGATCTTCCTCGCCGCCAGCGCTGTGTTCGGGCGCTCGGAAGAGCTGCCGCCGCTGCCTCCTGGCACGACGGCGACCGTACTCCCGGCAGAGGACGTCACCGGGGCGGATGTCGACGCGCTGCGTTTTCAGCAGGTGCTGCGTGGCTACAAGGCGAGTGAAGTGGATTGGGCCCTGCATCGCCTCGGGTTGGAAATCGATTCTCTGCGTGCACAACTGGGCCGTGACGAGCGGTGTGAGGTCCTGGTGAAAGCGGATGCTCCGGCCAAGGCCGAAGCATCGCAGGAGGAGCCTGAGACCGTATCCGAATCGAAGGATTCCCAGGGCTGATGGCCGACGGACTCGTTCGGTGCGGCTGGGTGGTCGAGACGCCCGGCGACACGCTCTATCGCGACTATCACGACGAGGAGTGGGGGCGTCCTCTGCACGGGCGCGACGAACTGTTCGAACGACTCGCCCTCGAAGCATTCCAATCGGGACTTTCGTGGATCACGATTCTGCGCAAACGCGAGGCGTTCCGCGAAGCCTTCGACGGGTTCGATCCGGACAAGGTCGCAGCGTACGGAGTTGCGGATGTCGAGAGATTGCTCTCCGATGCCGCGATCGTCCGCAATCGCGCGAAGATCGAGGCGACGATTTCCAACGCCCGAGTGCTCGTGAATTCGCCCGATCTGGACCTCGATTCGTTACTCTGGTCGTTCTCGCCGCCTCGACGCACCAGAAGACTGACATCAATTGCAGAGGTTCCCGCGGTCACTCCCGAGTCGACTGCCATGGCTAAGGAACTCAAGCGGCGCGGGTTCAAGTTTGTGGGTCCTACCACGGCTTATGCGCTCATGCAGGCCACCGGAATGGTCGATGATCACGTGGCTGATTGCTGGGTTCCGGCGCAGGTGTGACGGTCGACTGAACACCCCTAAATGTGACTCAGATTCCCGGTTCCCGCATCCATAGGGAACAATGGAGGGTACGAGCCTCGCTGATTGTTGGCGGGGCGCACCGTTAGTCGAGGCGCAGAGCAATGCAGCGCAGATCTGGAGGGAGCAGAGGATGGCGGCCATGAAGCCCCGGACCGGGGACGGTCCCCTCGAAGCAACCAAAGAGGGACGAGGAATCGTCATGCGGGTTCCACTCGAGGGTGGCGGACGCCTCGTCGTCGAGCTGACCCCGGATGAAGCTGCAGCGCTCGGTGTGGAACTCACGAACGTCACCAGCTAGTCGGGTCCAGGTTGTAGCAGTACGAACAACAGCACGTGATTGCACGCAGGCTCCGTATCCGTTTCGGTACGGGGCCTGAAGTGTGTGCGCACCGCCGGTAGCCGAAAGGACGGATCAATGCTTGCCGCCGTGATCGATCTTCTGTCCTGCCCGCAGTGTGCTGCTGATCTGGAATTGGTGGACGGCGCCGCCGAGTGCGACCGCGGACATCGATTCGATATCGCTCGTCAGGGTTACGTGAGCCTGATCAGTGGCGGTGCCACGAAGTTCACCGGCGACAGTGCCGAGATGATTGCCGCGCGTGCACGATTGCTCGGCGCCGGCCACTTCGGCCCGCTGATGGATGCCGTCACCCGGGCCTGCGCGACGACGGCGGGGTCGGATCCCGCGCGGATCGTCGAAATCGGCGCAGGCACAGGACAATACCTCGCACACGTCGTGGATTCGCTGCCTGATTCTCGGGCGATAGCCTTGGACGTGTCCAAGTTCGCGGCCCGGCGTGCCGCGAAGGTCCACGAAAGAATCGGTTCGATCGTCGCAGACGTCTGGCAACCACTGCCCATTCGCGGCGGAGCGCTCTCTCATGTGCTCTGTGTGTTTGCTCCTCGTAACGGTCCGCAGTCCCATCGAGTTCTCGCCGAAGACGGCGCTCTGGTGGTTCTGACGCCCACCGACAGGCATCTGCGCGAGCTGATCGACATTCTCGCGATGGTCCGGGTCGACGACCGCAAAGTGGAACGTCTCGAATCGTCGATGGCCGGATACTTCGAGCGTGTGAGTAGCGACGAGGTCGAGTTCACGATGTCACTCTCACACCAGGACGTCCTCGACTTGGTGGGGATGGGACCGTCGGCGAGACACCTGACGCCCGCCGATCTGGCTGCCGCCGTGGAGAAGCTGCCGCAGCCGAGTACCGTCACCGCGTCGGCGACGGTCTCGACCTATCGCAAGATCTGACGCGGATCAGCGTCTCGTGACGGCGTCCGCGTAGACCTCGAGCGTCTGCTTGGCGATTTCGGCCCAGGAGAACTCGTCGATCGCACGGATCCTGCCCGCACGACCCATCGCGTCGGCGCCTTCTCGGTCGGCGACAACGGCATTGACGGTGGCCGCGAGCGATTCCTCGAATGCGTTCGGCTCGTAGGCGTTGTAGTGCACGAGTCGACCGGTGACGCCGTCGGCGACCACCTCGGGGATGCCGCCGACGTCGGAAGCGACCACGGCGGTCTCACACGCCATGGCTTCGAGATTGACGATCCCGAGGGGTTCGTACACCGAAGGGCAGACGAATACCGTTGCTGCCGAAAGTATTTCCCTGATCTGCTCGGTCGGGAGCATCTCGCGCACCCAGTAGACATTGCCCCGGTGCCGGGCGAGTTCGGCCACCGCCTTCTCCGTCTCGGCGGCGATCTCCGGCGTATCGGGAGCGCCGGCGCAAAGCACGAGCTGAATCTCCGGGTCGAAGTGGTGGGCTGCCGCGACGAGGTGCCCGACGCCCTTCTGCCTCGTGATGCGTCCGACAAAGGCCACGATGGGTTTTGCCGGGTCGACGCCGATCGACGCGAGTGCGGACTGTGCTCCCGGCGCAGATCCCCCGGGATGCCATACCTCGGTGTCGATTCCGTTGCGGACTACGTGAACGCGACTCGGATCGACAGCGGGGTACGCGTCGAGGACGTCGAGTCGCATACCGGAACTGACGGCGATGATCGCGTCTGCGTGCTCGACGGCGTTGCGTTCGGACCACGACGAGATCCGATAGCCGCCGCCTAGCTGTTCGGCCTTCCACGGGCGTCTGGGCTCGAGTGAGTGCGCGGTGAGGATGTGCGGCACGTCGTAGAGAGCCGACGCGAGATGCCCGGCCAGTCCGGTGTACCAGGTGTGGGAGTGGACGATGTCGACACCGGCCGCGGCGTCCGCCATGCGCAGTTCGGTGGAGAGCGTCGTCAGGGCCGGGTTGGATCCGGCGAGAGCGGGGTCGGGAGAGTGGACGATCGCGCCTTCGCGCGGGGCGCCCATGCAGTGCACGTCGACCTCGCACAGCCGTTTCATCTGAGCGACGAGCTCGGTTACGTGTACTCCTGCGCCGCCGTAGATCTCCGGCGGGTATTCCTTGGTCATCATCGCGACTCGCACGCGCTAAACCTAACCGCCCGTGGTCGATCCGGCTACCGATCACGTTATCCCCGACCGTTCGGAGGGGGACACGATCGGACCTCTCGGACTGCTTCGCTAGCGGGAGTTCACCAGTGCGGATAGGTTAGCGGTGTGAGAAGCCAGCCGCATGTGCTTGGAATCGTGCTCGCCGGGGGCGAGGGCAAACGCTTGTATCCGCTGACCGCGGACAGAGCGAAGCCCGCAGTGCCCTTCGGAGGTGCATATCGACTTATCGACTTCGTGTTGAGCAACCTTGTCAACGCGGGATATCTGCGTATTTGTGTGTTGACGCAATACAAGTCACATTCACTCGACCGCCACATTTCGCAGACGTGGCGGTTGTCCGGGTTCGCGGGTGAGTACATCACCCCGGTCCCGGCCCAGCAGCGGCTCGGGCCGCGCTGGTACACCGGCAGCGCCGACGCAATCCTGCAGTCGCTCAATCTCGTTTACGACGAGGACCCCGAGTACATCGTGGTTTTCGGTGCCGACCACGTGTACCGGATGGATCCGGAACAGATGGTTCAGCACCACATCGAATCCGGGGCAGGCGTGACGGTCGCGGGTATTCGTGTACCGCGAAGTGAGGCTTTTGCTTTCGGCTGCATCGACAGTGACGAGTCCGGACGCATCACCCAGTTCCTGGAAAAGCCCGCCCATCCTCCCGGCACACCGGACGACCCAAATTCCACGTTCGCGTCCATGGGTAACTATGTGTTCACCACCAAGGTGCTCGTGGACGCCATCCGCGCTGATTCCGAGAACTCCGATTCCGACCACGACATGGGCGGAGACATCATTCCCGCCTTGGTCGCCGCGGGTGAGGCGTCGGTCTACGACTTCAAGGACAACGTCGTTCCCGGCGCCACCGATCGAGACCGCGGCTACTGGCGTGACGTCGGTACCCTCGACGCCTTCTACGACGCTCACATGGACCTGGTGTCGGTGCACCCGATCTTCAATCTCTACAACCGTCGCTGGCCCATCCGCGGCGCCACCGAGAATCTCGCGCCCGCAAAGTTCGTGAAGGGCGGACTCGCGCAGGAATCGGTCGTCGGTGCGGGGTCGATCCTGTCCGCGGCGACCGTGCGCAATTCGGTACTCAGTTCCAACGTGATGATCGAGGACGGTGCGACCGTCGAGGGCAGCGTGCTGATGCCGGGTGTGCGCATCGGCAAGGGTGCCGTCGTACGGCGAGCGATCCTCGACAAGAACGTCGTCGTCGGTGACGGCGAAATCATCGGCGTCGATCTCGAACGTGACCGCGAACGATTTGCCGTCAGTCAGGGTGGCGTCGTCGCCATCGGTAAGGGCGTCTGGATCTAGAGCTTGCTCGCGCAGAGGAGGCCGTCACCGAGGGGGAGGAGGACTCGAATGAGTCGCTCGTCCTCGGTCACGGCCTTTGCCGCTTCTCGGACCGCAACCGTTGTCGCGTCGCGTGCGGAGCTGTCTGCAACGCGGCCGTCGGCCAGGGCGTTGTGCAGAACGATGACACCGCCGGAGCGCAGCAGGCGGACACCTTCGCGGACGTAGTGCGGGTGGTCGATCGCGGCGCAGTCGACGAACACCAGGTCGTAGCCGCCGTCCGCGAGCCGGGGAAGCACGTCGAGAGCCCGTCCGTTGATCAGGCGAGTGCGTGCCGGAGCGATTCCGCTTTCGCGGAAGGTCAGCTTGGCGGCCCGCTGATGTTCGGGTTCGCTGTCGATCGTGGTCAGGACGCCGTCGTCGCGCATTCCGTGCAGAAGCCACAGGCTGCTCACGCCGGCTCCGGTACCCACCTCGACGGCCGTCTTCGCGTCGAGCATCCTCGCGAACATCGCGAGCGTCGCACCGACGGCGGGCGTCACCGGATGGGCTCCGAGATCCAGCGCTCGATCTCGCGCCGCGGTCAAAATCTCGTCCTCGGAAACTACGTCCTCGACGTGGCGGAGTATCTGTTCGGCGTGGGTCACGCTCATGAGGTTATCGGGCGGTTCGGATTGTCGCTGCAAGGCGCGCAGTCACCAGGATTCTCAGGAATCCCTCAGGCTCCTCATATGGCGTGCACACCGCGATGAGAAAAGGTGTATACATCGCCGGATCGAAGATCGCACGGCGGTATCGATTTCTACCAAGTTGATCTTTCGCAGCTCGGTGATCGGGAACAAATCACAGCATCGGCTGGTTCTCCCGAATATCGCGCATCACGTGATTCGGACAACGCGGTGATCGAACTACGCGATCCCGAGCAGGAGGATCAACTTATTTACCAGGTCAACGACGAGCCTCGCCCTCGAGAGTCGGAAGTTTTGACGACGGAATCGGCTGTGGATTCCGAATTGATCGGCACTGCTGTGTTCGATGCAACTGGTGAGAAGTCCTCCATGCCGTCTTGGGACGAACTCGTGCGTCAGCACGGTGACCGGGTGTACCGCCTGGCCTACCGGTTGTCAGGCGATGCCCAGGACGCCGAGGACTTGACGCAGGACACCTTCATCCGGGTGTTCCGCTCGCTCTCCGATTATCAGCCCGGAACTTTCGAGGGCTGGTTGCACCGCATCACCACAAACCTGTTCCTCGACATGGTTCGCCGACGCAATCGCATCCGTATGGAAGCGCTGCCCGAGGACTACGACCGCGTTCCCTCGCCCGGTCCCGACCCCGAGCAGATCTACCACGACGCGCGCCTCGACGCAGGTCTGCAAGCCGCACTGGACTCGCTCGCACCTGAATTTCGTGCCGCTGTCGTGCTCTGTGACATCGAAGGTCTGTCGTACGAGGAAATCGGTGCCACACTGGGAGTGAAGCTCGGAACGGTTCGTAGCCGTATCCATCGTGGGCGACAGGCGATTCGTGATCATCTGGCAGCGCAGCGCGCAGCCGAATCCGAACTCGTCGGTTTCTGACGGTCGGGTTCGAGCTACAGAGCGGGACGTGGTCAATCACCTGGAGGGACGAATGACGGAGGCGCGGGCACATCGCCAGTTCGGTTCGACCGAACATCTGGCCAGCGAGGCAATCGCTGCCTACGTCGACGGAGAACTCCGAATGCAGGCCTACTTGCGGGCCTCGCATCACATCTCGATCTGCGCCGAGTGCGCTGCGGCCGTCGATGCTCAGCAGCAGGCACGTGGTGCGCTGCGTCGAAGCGGCGAGATGACGATGCCGTTGTCCCTGGTGGGACTTCTCAGCCAGATTCCTTCGTGCAACAGTCCGACTACCGGGCCGAATTCGGAAAACGCCGACAGTTCCGTCGGTAATCAACCCGCCGGCTTCTCCACCATCAGCAAGAGGTTGTCCCGTCGCTGGCGCAAATGACGCCGCGCGCCAGCGTCCCGGCGCGGATCAGTGATACTGGACCATGTGACTGACGGAAAAAGGGGGCACTCCGGAGTGAGTTCGGATTCTTCGGCAAACGGTTCGGTGGACAGACCGGCAGATGCGCCGGTTCTCGACCCCCGTCCGGTCTATCGACCCCAGATCGATCCGGCCTCGCGCCAGGTGTTCGGTCGGCCGAGTGGAGTCGAGGGCTCGTTCACTCCGATTGCCACGCGATCGACCCCGTCTTCCGACGTCGTGATCGGGAATCCGGACCCGGTTCTGGCCGAAGCGTTCGGTCGACCGGCAGACGCCACCGAGTCGATCGGTCGCGATCCCGAGGCGTCGGCGAACAACACACCCGACGAAGAAACGCCGCGTGATCCGTGGCGTGATCCTGAATCCGCCGTCTCGCTCGGCAAGCCCGCAGAGTCCGAGGCGCCGGTGCAGTTGCCTCCCGCCCAGAAACTCGACGTGCGTGAGCTGTTGTTCGGTCGCAAGGTCGCCCCCTCGGCACTGGCCGCGCTTGCGGGCATTGCGCTTGTCATCGCTCTCGTCGGTGGGTTGCTTGCCACTGTCATCACTGCCGATCGCAGTTCACTCACCAGCTCACGTGTCACGCTCGTTCAATCCGGCGGTGGGGAACAGCCGGAGTCTCAGGTGGCGAAGGTCGCCGACGCGGTACTGCCATCCGTGGTGTCGATTCAGGTCGCCGTCGGCGACCAGGGCAGCACGGGTTCCGGTGTGGTCATCGACGGCGCCGGATACATCGTCACCAACAACCACGTGATCTCCTCGGCCGTTCCGCCCGCTCAGGACGCGAAGATCCAGGTGATCTTCTCCGACGGAACCAAGACCGACGCCCAGATCGTTGGACGTGACGTCAAGACAGACCTCGCAGTGCTCAAGGTGTCGGCGAACAATCTGACGGTCGCTCAGCTCGGAAAATCCGAGGATGTTCAGGTGGGCGACGACGTCGTCGCCGTCGGCTCACCGCTCGGATTGAGCAAGACTGTCACCCGCGGGATCGTCAGTGCACTGAACCGGCCTCTGCGGTTGTCGGGTGAAGGCACTGACACCAACGCCGTCATCGACGCCGTCCAGACCGACGCGGCGATCAATCACGGCAACTCCGGTGGTGCGCTCGTCGACGACGAAGCCCGCGTCATCGGCATCAACACCGCAATGCTCAGTGAGTCCGGTGGTTCGGTCGGGCTCGGCTTCGCGATTCCGATCGACACGGTCACCGAGGTGGCTCAGACCATCATCCGTGACGGCAAGGTTCATCACCCCGACATCGGCGTGAATGCCCGCACCGCGGTCAATGACGCGACCAGTGGTGCTGCGGTGGCCAACGTGCGCGACGGCAGCCCCGCTCAACGTGCGGGGATCGTCGAGGGTGACGTCATCGTCAAGGTCGGTGACCGACCGGTGACAAGCGCCGACGAATTGGTGGTTGCGGTCAACGCGACGACCGTCGATCAGCCTGTCAACGTTCAGTTGATCCGCGACGGACGGCAGGTCGACATTTCGGTCACGCCGGTGTCGGACTGATCGGCCCCTGCGATCTTCCTGTGAGGTTGATCAGGACATGCGCGCACCGAGCGAGCACACAGTAGGCTGACCCTGTGTTTGGCAACATCGGTTGGGGCGAGTTCATGATCCTCCTCGTAGCGGCTCTGGTCATCTTGGGACCTGAGCGGCTTCCTGGTGCGGTCTCCTGGGTCACGAAATCCCTGAGGCAGGTGCGCGAATATGCTTCGGGCGCTTCCAATCAGCTCAAGGAAGAACTGGGTACCGATTTCGAGGATCTGCGTAAACCGCTCGCAGATCTGAACAAGCTGCGCGGAATGACGCCGCGCGCTGTGATCACCCAGCACCTCCTCGACGGCGACGACTCCATCTTCACGGGCAACTTCGACAAGAAGCCGCAGAGCGGAGTGCAGGAGCCGAAGACGCTGTCGAAGGACAAGCCACTCACCGCCGGCGAACGTCCTCCTGTGGACTTCGACGCAACCTAGATTCGACATACGCAAGGGCGCCTGTCACCGATCGGTGACAGGCGCCCTTCCGTATGAGGGGGTTCTACAGGTTGCGAACCGTGTTGATACCGAGCGACATTCCGGCCAGCCCGCGCTGACGGACGGCCAACTTGTCGGCGATGTCCTTGAGTGCGATGGCTGCGGGTGAATCGGGAGCGCTGAGGACGATCGGCGTCCCGGCGTCGCCTGCCTCGCGGACGGACGGATCCAGCGGGATCTGTCCGAGAAGCGGAACCTTGGCGCCGACGGCCTTCGTGAGGCGATCGGAGACGGTCTGCCCGCCGCCTTCGCCGAAGACGTCCATACGGGTGCCGTCGGGAAGTTCGAGCCAGGACATGTTCTCGACGACGCCGGCGACGCGCTGGCGGGTCTGCAGGGCGATCGCGCCCGCGCGCTCGGCGACCTCTGCAGCAGCCTGCTGCGGTGTGGTGACGACCAGGATCTCGGCGCTCGGGATGAGCTGAGCCACCGAGATGGCGATGTCACCGGTGCCGGGCGGCAGATCGAGCAGCAGCACGTCCAGATCGCCCCAGAACACGTCGGCGAGGAACTGCTGGAGCGCGCGGTGCAGCATCGGTCCGCGCCAGACGACAGGTGTGTTGCCCTGGGTGAACTGCGCGATGGAGATCATCTTCACGTCGTGGGCGACGGGCGGCATGATCATGCGCTCGACCTGAGTCGGCTTGGCGTCGGTGCCGAGCATGCGGGGGATCGAGTGGCCGTAGATATCCGCGTCGAGTACACCCACGGACAGTCCGCGCGCGGCCATTGCTGCCGCGAGATTGACTGTCACGCTGGACTTTCCGACGCCACCCTTGCCGGAGGCCACGGCGTAGACGCGGGTGAGTGAACCGGGCTGGGCGAACGGGATGACGGGCTCGGCGGAATCGCCGCGAAGCGACTTGCGAAGCTCGGTTCGCTGAGCGTCGTCCATGACGTCGAGTTCGACGCGAATCGCACCGACCCCGGCGACATCGGCGACGGCCTTGGTGACGCGTTCGGTGATCTCGGTGCGCATCGGGCAGCCGGCGGTCGTGAGATAGATGCCGATGTCGACGCTGTTGTCACTGGAGAGGGAGATCCCCTTGACCATCCCCAGTTCGGTGATGGGTTTGCGGATCTCTGGGTCCAGAACTCGCGCGAGCGCGGAGCGAACGTCGGACTCGGTCAGTACAGACATGACTCCATGGTAAGTCCAGGTAGGTCAGTGGATGCGCGGCAGGTCCGATGCGGCGGGCACGATGCCGGTGGAGTACCCGAGCGACCAGGCCAGAACGTTGGCGACGTAGGCGGCCGAGTTGTTGTAGCGGTGGATCGCGGAGGCAACCTGCGTGACGTCCTGCATGTTGAGTCCGCCGTCGCACAGGTACTTGCCGGTGGTCAGTGCGGAGTCGAAAAGGTTCTGCGGGTCGGCGATTCCGTCACCGTTGCCGTCACCGGCGTACTGGTTCCACGTGGACGGGATGAACTGCATCGGGCCGACTGCGCGGTCGTAGACGGTGTCGCCGTCGAGGGCGCCGCCGTCGGTGTCCATGATGACGGCCTGGCCGGGGAGGCTGCCGTTGAGTGGCAGGCCGATCACGGGCTTGTAGAGGTTGCCGTTCGCGTCGGCGTCCTTGCCGTCGTTGGCGTGGCCGGATTCGACGCGGCCGATACCGGCGAGGAGCGTCCAGTGCATGTTGCAGTTGGGCTTCTCGACAGCGAGGATTCGCTCGGCGTTCTGGTAGGCGGCGACGCTCACGCTCGGGATTCCGAGTGCGCCCTCGGCCATCGAGGCGGGGAGCGGGGGAGTTGCCTGCACGGGAGCCAGCGGCGCGGGTTCCGGCGCGGGGGCGGGAGCCGGCTCGGCGATTGCTTCGACGGCGGGCAGAATCTGCGCCTGCGGTTCCTGCGTGGCTTGTGCGGCGGTATCCACCGTTTCGGCGGAGCTGGTGTTGAAGAACGGGACCTTGGGAGCGGCGCCGGCCGTGTTGGCTGCGGTGACGAGTCCGATAGGGATGAGTCCGGTGAGCGCGATGACCGAATTTCGACGGATGTGCGAATCTGTCTTCTTGCTGTGCCGACCCACTGTGTATGCCTCCTGAACCTCCGCGAGGAGGTTTTCCGTTCAACTGACGGAGTCGAGGCTACCTGATTTGTTGCGTTTCCGTTATTCAACCGTGATCTAGAAGGGCAGTTTGGGGCATATGCACTGTTCTTTCGTGATTTTTCGGTTACAGAGCGGGCATGCCGGGTAGGCCCGGGAAGAACGGCACGAATGCCGGAGCCGGGGCCGGAGCGGGCTCCGGTGCGGGTGCGGGTGCCGGTGCGGGCTCCGGAGAGGGGGCGGCGGGTGGAGAGGATTCCGCGGGAGCCGCGTCGGTGGTGGCGGGTGCCGTGGCGGCCACTGCCATGCCCGGGATCGTGCACGGCAGAAGGATGCCGTCCTGCAAGGCGTCGAGGGCTGCGGGGTCCGGAAGGATCACACACATGTCGTCGGGCCAGCGCCATCCCTCGGCCGTCAGAATCGGCCACACGAGACCCCGTGAGGTGAGGACGGGGAGCGGGATGATCGGACCGGGAGCTGCGTTCCGGGCGGCGTTGGGTCCCGGAGCGGGGCTGGTCGGCATGACGCCCGGCGGGATCAGTGCCTGGATCTCGGGTGAGAGTGCAGGCATGTCCGGCAGACCCGGGAAGAGGGGAGTGGTGGTCGGGGTCGGCGTCGTCGACGCTGATTCCTTGTCGCCGGCCGCCGGATCGGTAGCCGCAGCCGCGGCGAGTACGGCCGAAGCGGCGGAGTCTGCCGAGGCGGCGGCGTTGATCGCGGAGCTGCCGGTGTTGATGCCCGAGGTGTACGGCAGCTGACCGGAAGGAATGACACCGTTCTTGTATGCCGTCGACCACATGATCACGTTTGCTGCGTAAGCGGCCGAGTTGTTGTATCGCAGAACAGCTTTGGTCTCCTGGGCGACATCGCGCAGGTTGAGTCCGCCGCTGCAGAGGTACTTCGCTGCCGAGAGCGCCGCATCGAAGACGTTGTTGGGGTCCTTGATTCCGTCCCCGTTGCCGTCGCTGGCATATCCGGCCCAGGTGGCCGGAATGAACTGCATCGGCCCGACGGCGCGGTCGTGAGTGGGGTCGCCGTCGATTGCGCCCTTGTCGGTGTCCCGAATGACTTCGTTGCCTGCCAGCCGTCCGTCGAGGACGGGGCCGAGGATCGGGGTGACCGTCGTACCCACCGAGGTCGTCTTGCCGCCGTTGGCGTGACCGGATTCGATGCGTCCGATGCCGGCCAGAAGATGCCAGGGGATTCCGCATCCCGGTGCCTCGGTCATCATCACCAGCTCCGCGGAGCGGTACGCGTTCAGGACGATCTCGGGGATGCCCAGAGAGGTGAGGACGACGGCCGCAGCGTTGGGCGCTGCCGGGGCGCCGGCGACTGTATCGCTGGGCGGGGCCGATCTTTGCGTTCGGACCGTGCGGGGCGTCGGGAGGAAGTCGACAGAGTCCGGCTGCGCAATCGAGGCGGAGCCCGCCAGTGCGATCGGAACCTGTGACCCTCCGGTCGGTGCGCTTCCGGCAGTGAGGGCCGCTGGACCTGTGACGACGAGCAGTCCCCCCACCAGTGTGGATGCTGCAATCATTCCGCGTACTCGCACGATTCCCCTTTGCTGGCGCTCCCGCTCCGGAGTACCCACCGTGATATCCATATTGCTGTGACTTACGTTACATATCGGTCACGGTGCGTGCAGCAAAACTCAGCGAACGCTCAGCTAGTTGTGACTTTGTTTCGCAGTATTCGAGTCACGGTGCTTCTTCTTCGGGGTCGGTTCGCCGTCGGCAGCAAGGATCGACTTGATCTCCTCGAGCTCCCGTCGCAGGTAGTCGCGGGTGGCAACCTCGCCGACGGCGATACGCAGAGCTGCGAGTTCTCGGGCGAGGAATTCGGTATCCGCCTTGGTTTGCTCGGCGCGTGAGCGGTCCTCCTCAAGCGAGACCCGGTCGCGGTTCTCCTGACGGTTCTGGGCCAGGAGGATCAGCGGCGCCGCGTAGGCGGCCTGGGTGGAGAAGGCCAGGTTGAGCAGGATGAACGGGTACGGGTCCCACTGCAGGGCCACCGCGAACACGTTGATCAGGATCCAGACGATCACGATGATCGTCTGGATTGCGAGATAACGCCCGGTGCCGAGGAAGCGGGCGATGCGTTCACTGACGCGCCCGACAGCTTCGACGTCGAAATCGAGATTGAACCGGCGGCTTCCGCGGGGCGTTTCCAGTCGTTGCCGTGCGGTCGTGCTCGACGCCCGTTCGCTCATCGGAGTAGTTCCTCGTCGTCGGAGTAATCCTCACGCCAGTCTTCCGGCAGGAGGTGATCGAGCACGTCGTCGACCGTCACGGCCCCGATCAGGTGGTTCTCGTCGTCCACGACCGGCCCGCATACCAAGTTGTACGTCGCGAAATATCGGGTGACCGACGCCAACGAGTCGTCCGGGGCCAACCGGGGCATGTCGGTGTCGAGTAGTCCGCCTACCAGGCTGGCGGGAGGCTCGCGGAGAAGCTTTTGCAAGTGGACGCAGCCGAGATACCGCCCGGTCGGAGTCGCCGTCGGCGGACGTACGACGAAGACCATGCTCGACAGCGCCGGGGTCACGTCGTAGTTGCGGGCGCGGGCAAGGGCCTCCGCGACCGTCGTCGAGGCCGTCAGTACCACCGGTTCGGGCGTCATCAGACCACCGGCAGTGTCCGGGGAATGCTCGAGCAGGCGTCGAACAGGTTCGGAATCCTGCGGGTCCATCAACTGAAGCAGTGACTCGGCCTCGGTTTCGGGCAGCTCGCCCAACAGGTCGGCGGCGTCGTCGGGATCCATCGCTTCGAGTAGATCGGCGGCGCGTTCGACTTCCAGGTGCATCAGCAGATCGGTCTGGTCGTCCGCCGGCAGTTCCTGCACGACGTCGGCGAGGCGTTCGTCGTCGAGCGCCACGGCCAGTTCGTGGCGGCGCTTCTCCGGCAGTTCGCGCATGGCGTTGGCCACATCGGCGGGTCGCATGCCTTCGTACTGGAGAAGCAGGTGAGCTACGCCCTGGCCGGGGAGTGAGAGGTCGCTCTGGGTGAGGCCGGCGACGTGCTGCCAGTCGACGATGTGAATCGCCGCGCGTCGACCGAGGCGTCCGCGATGGCCGCGAACCGCGACCTTGGAGACCACCCAGTCTCGCGTCCGCGTCGATTCGATTCCGAGATCGACGACTATCGTGTCGACGCCGTGAAGCTCCTCGAGTTCCGGGTCGTCCACGCGCACATGCGAATCGAGTACCTGCGCCAGAGCGAGCACTTCGCCCGGGCGCTGGTTGAAGCGCCGCAGACTGACGTTGCCGGTGGTGAGGGTGACTGCACTCGGTTCGATTGCTGTCACACGCAACATCGGAACGAAAATACGTTTGCGCGTGAACATTTCGATCACCAGACCGAGAACGCGGGGTTGCTGGCGTCCGATGCGGACCGTGATGACGACGTCGCGCACACGACCGATCGATTCGCCGTCCGGGCCGAGTACAACCAGGCCGGCAAGCCTGGCTGCAAATACCTTGCCTGCTGCTGCCATGATTGCAAGGCTAATTCGTCCAGCGTCAAAATCTGTAACGGCGCCACCGAAAATCGAGAAGGGCAGTCCGCAATGACTTCACGCAACCGTTCCCGTCGATCGGTATTGGCAGTTCCCGGCAGCAGTCGGAAGATGATCGACAAGGCGAAGGGATTGCCCGCCGACGAGATCTTTCTCGACCTCGAAGATGCGGTGGCGCCGCTGGCGAAGCAGGCGGCCAGGGAGTCGATCGGCGACGCGTTGGCCGAGGACGGGTGGGGCAAACAGGTCAAGGTCGTCCGGGTCAACGACTGGACCACCGAATGGACGTATGCCGACGTCGTGGAGGTGGTGGGCCGCGCCGGAGCGCATCTGGACGCCATTCTGCTGCCCAAGGTTCCCGATGCGAGTCACGTCCAGGCGCTCGATTTGTTGTTGACGCAGGTCGAGAAGGCCAACGGTCTCGAGGTCGGCAAGATCGGGATCGAACCGCAGATCGAGAACGCGATCGGCTTGACCAACATCGACGCGATCGCCACCGCGAGTCCCCGCGTCGAGGCGCTCGTGTTCGGCCCGGCCGACTTCATGGCGAGCTTGAACATGCGAACTCTGGTCGTCGGTGAGCAACCGGACGGCTACGACCGCGGTGACGCGTATCACCACATCCTGATGACCATCTTGATGGCCGCGCGGGCGCACGGCGTCCAGGCCATCGACGGGCCGTACCTGCAGATCCGCGACGTCGAGGCTTTCACTCGGTCGGCTGCGCGAACGGCAGCGCTCGGTTTCGACGGCAAGTGGGTTCTGCACCCCACGCAGATCGAGGCGGCCAACGAGGTGTTCAGTCCGCGCCAATCCGACTACGACCGTGCGGAACTCATCTTGGACGCGTACGCGTTCCACACCTCGGCTGCCGGGGGAGGGCGGGGCGCCGTCATGCTCGGCGACGAGATGATCGACGAGGCGAGTCGCAAGATGGCACTGGTGATTTCGGCCAAGGGCCGCGCCGCGGGGATGACGCGCACCTCGGAATTCACGCCGCCCGAACACGCCTGACGCTCGCATAGCCGAACGAATCAGGTCTGTAAAGGGCACAATAGGGGGTAGATGTACTTGCGTCATCCGCGTGGATGACGTGCCCGAAAAGAGGAGCGCAGCCAGCCATGTCCAATCCGCTCGGTCAATCGTCGAATGGGTCGCGCCGTGGAGCGTTGCCGACACCGCCTTCGGGATGGCCCATCGGGTCGTACCCCACCTACGCCGAGGCGCAGCGCGCAGTCGATTACCTCTCCGATCAGGAATTCCCGGTTCAGGACGTCACGATCGTCGGCGTGAACCTGATGCAGGTCGAGCGAGTTCTCGGTCGGTTGACGTGGGCCAAGGTGATCGGTGGCGGCATCGTCTCCGGTGCTTGGCTCGGTGTCTTCTTCGGCCTGGTGCTCGGAATCGTCACCGGTGGTTTCCTCGCTCCGCTGATCGCGGGCATCGTGGGCGGCATCATCTTCGGTGTCATCTCCACGACGATTCCGTACGCCGCGACGCGTGGGCAGCGGGACTTCGCCTCGACGATGCAGTTGGTCGCCGGACGTTACGACGTACTGTGTGAGCCCAAGACGGCGGAGTCGGCGCGCGACCTGCTCGCCAAGCTCGCCATCTGACATTCTCGCTCGGGCTGCCAACTTGTGTGATCTCGGTTACTTTATGTACACGCGGGCGAGGTAGTACTCGCTTCCCGTGACCGTTTGCCGGACAAGGAAATAGGTCCCTTCTCCGGCAAAAGTGCCGATGTGTGGTGCGTCGGCCAGCCGTAACGACTGCGCCGTCTCGCCGCCCGAGGAGGACGGCTGTGCAGAACAAGAGATCGCGGGCGGGACAGAAGAAGAAATTGCGGGCGGGGCTGCTCGGCGCGGCAACATTGTTGTTGGCGCCCTTGCTCAGTGCGTGCGGATCGGACAATGACGACGGCGTGGTGCTGTCCTTCTACACCGCTGCCGACGGCGCCGAGCAGTATGCGGAGGCCGCCGCCAATTGTTCGGCGGCGTCGAACGGCGCGTACCGGGTCGAGCAGAAAACTCTGCCCAAGGGTGCCGACGACCAGCGACTTCAGTTGGCCCGGCGTCTGACCGGCAACGACAAGTCACTCGATCTGATGACGCTCGACGTGGTGTGGACTGCCGAATTCGCCGAAGCGGGATGGGCATTGCCGCTTCCTGACGACGTGGCGGCCGAGGTCAGCAACGGGACGCTCGAGGGTCCGCTGGAGTCGGCGAAGTGGCAGGACCAACTCTATGCGGCGCCATTGAACACCAACACCCAATTGCTCTGGTATCGAAAGGATTTGATGCCGGACGGGCAACCACCCCAGACCTGGGATCAGATGATCGACATCTCCGAAGGCCTGGCCGCGGAGGGGCGCCCCAGCTGGATCGGTGTGCAGGGCAAGCAGTACGAAGGATTGATGGTCTGGTTCAACACCCTTCTCGCCAGTGCCGGCGGATCGGTGGTGGGGCCGGACGGAACAACCGTGACGGTGGCCGACGGTGATGCTGCCCAGCAGGCGTTGACCGTCATGAAGCGCGTCGCTACCGCCAAGGGTGCGGATCCCTCGATCTCGCAGGGGGATGAAGCGTCGTCGCGACTGGGTATGGAGAGCGGCAAATCTGCCTTCCAGGTCAACTGGCCGTTCGTGCTGCCCGGCATCATGGAGAACGCCGAGAAGGGCGATCTGCCGTACATCGACGACAAGGGCAACGTCACCAGTGAGAACACCGGAAACACGGTGCTCACGGTGAACGGAGAACGGAATTTCCTTGCCGCTCCGTATCCCTCGGTGATCGAGGGTAAGCCGGCCGAGGTCACGATCGGCGGCTTCAACGTGGCGGTGGCCAAGACCAGCCAGCATCCGGACCTCGCTTTCGATGCGCTGACCTGTCTGCGTAACGAGGAGAATCAGCGCAACAACGCGGTAGCCGGTGGCGTTCCGCCGACTCTCGAGAGCCTGTACGACGACCCGGCGTTCCAGGAGGCGTACCCGGCGTGGCGTGAGGTTCGCGACAGCCTGGACACCGCTTCGGTTCGGCCGGTTTCTCCTGCCTATCAGAGTATTTCGACGCTCATCACTGCCACGCTGAACCCTGTGGGAAACATCGATCCGGAATCGACCGTGAACGATCTTGCCGAGCAGGTACGCAAGGCAGTCAATTCCGAGGGGCTGATTCCGTGACGATCGACAGCGAAAATTCGGGAGCTGCACCAACAGTCGCGACGCCATCGCCGGAGCCGAAGCACTCCGCGAAGTCGAAGATGTCCGACGGAAAGGCGGCTGAGCGTCGACTCGGTCTCTGGCTGGTGGCCCCGGCCGCGATTCTCATGATCGCGGTGACCGCGTATCCGGTGGTCTACGCCGTTTGGCTGAGTTTGCAGCGCTACGACCTGCGCTTCCCGGATCAACGAAAGTTCGTGTGGTTCGACAACTACGTGTCGGTGCTGACCGACGGTTACTGGTGGCAAGCGTTCGCGGTGACGACGTCGATCACGGTTGTCTCGGTCGTCATCGAGTTCGTTCTCGGACTGACCATCGCACTGGTGATGCACCGAACGATCGTGGGTAAGGGGCTCGTCCGCACCGTTGTGCTCATCCCGTACGGCATCGTCACCGTCGCGGCGGCATACAGCTGGTACTACGCGTGGACGCCGGGGACCGGCTACCTCGCCAATCTCCTGCCCGACGGCAGTGCGCCGCTCACCGACCAGATCCCGTCGCTCGCGATCATCGTCCTTGCCGAGGTCTGGAAGACGACGCCGTTCATGGCGCTGCTCCTGCTCGCCGGCTTGGCGCTCGTGCCCGATGACCTTCTCAAGGCGGCTCAGGTGGACGGCGCCGGCGCGTGGACCCGGTTGGTACGCATCATCCTTCCGCTGATGAAGCCCGCCATCCTCGTCGCTCTGCTGTTCCGCACACTCGACGCATTCCGCATCTTCGACAACATCTACGTGCTCACGAAGGGAGCGAACGACACCGGGTCGGTGTCGATTCTGGGTTACGACAATCTGTTCAAGGCATTCAACTTGGGCATCGGATCCGCGATCAGCGTGTTGATCTTCGTGTGTGTGGCCGTGATCGCGTTCATCTTCATCAAACTTTTCGGTGCTTCGGCTCCCGGATCCGATACGGAAGGACGCTGACATGACCGTGACTCCCAGACTCAAGATCAGCTGGTCCGTCGTCAACCTTCTGGTCTTGCTGTACGCGTTGGTTCCCGTCCTGTGGATTGCGAGCCTGTCCTTCAAGCCCGCCGGAACCATCAAGGACGGCAAGTTCATTCCGGAGAAGTGGACCCTGGACAACTACCGAGGAATCTTCGACACCAGCGCCTTCACCAGTGCTCTGATCAACTCCATCGGCATCGGACTCATCTCGACGGTCATCGCCGTGGTGATCGGAACCATGGCTGCTTACGCGATTGCGCGCCTGGATTTTCCGGGCAAGAAGCTGCTGGTGGCTGTTGCCCTGCTGATCGCGATGTTCCCGCAGATTTCATTGGTGAGCCCGCTGTTCGACATCGAACGACGGCTCGGACTCTTCGACACCTGGGCCGGACTCATCCTGCCGTACATCACCTTTGCGTTGCCGTTGGCGATCTACACGCTCTCGGCGTTCTTCAAAGAGATTCCTTGGGAACTCGAAAAGGCGGCGCAGATGGACGGCGCGACTCCGGGGCAGGCGTTCCGGAAGGTGGTGGCTCCACTGGCCGCGCCCGGCATCGTCACTGCGGGAATCCTGGTGTTCATCTTCTGCTGGAACGACCTGTTGTTCGCGATTTCGCTGACGTCGACCGAACGCTCCATCACCGCCCCTGCGGCCATCGCAAACTTCACCGGCGCTTCACAATTCGAGGAGCCCACCGGGTCGATCGCCGCGGCCGCCATGGTCATCACCATTCCGATCATCATCTTTGTTCTGTTCTTCCAACGTCGTATCGTGGCCGGGCTTACTTCCGGCGCAGTGAAGGGATAAGCCTGTGGCCGAGATCGTGCTGGACAAGGTGACCAAGCTGTACCCGGACGGAGCCAAGGCGGTCAGTGATGTCGACATCACCATCGCCGACGGAGAATTCATCATTCTCGTGGGCCCGTCCGGTTGTGGAAAATCCACGACGCTCAACATGATTGCCGGGCTGGAAGACATTTCGACCGGTGAGTTGCGGATCGCGGGTGAACGCGTCAACGAACGCGCCCCCAAGGACCGCGACATCGCGATGGTGTTCCAGTCGTATGCGCTGTATCCGCACATGACGGTGCGTCAGAACATCGCTTTCCCACTGACATTGGCGAAGATGTCCAAGGACGAGATCAACGCCAAGGTCGACGACGCTGCGCGGGTCCTCGACCTCACCCAGCATCTCGATCGCAAACCGGCGAACCTGTCGGGCGGTCAGCGTCAGCGTGTCGCGATGGGACGCGCAATCGTGCGCAGCCCGAAGGCGTTTCTCATGGACGAGCCGCTATCGAACCTGGACGCCAAACTGCGCGTGCAGATGAGGACGGAGATCGCCCGTCTGCAGCAGCGACTCGGTACGACAACGATTTACGTGACCCACGACCAGACCGAGGCGATGACGCTCGGCGATCGGGTAGTCGTGCTGCGCGGCGGAATCGTGCAACAGATCGGTGCGCCGCAGGAACTCTACGATCGTCCGAACAATCTGTTCGTGGCGGGATTCATCGGGTCCCCGTCCATGAACTTCTTCCCCGGACAGTTGACGGCCGACGGTGTGAGCACGCCGATCGGCGATGTTCGCCTGCCAGCGGCGGCGCAGTCGAAGATCTCGGGCAGCGGTTCGGGCAAGGACGTGGTGGTCGGTATCAGACCGGAGCATTTCGAGGACGTGGCGCTGGTCGATGCAGCGCAGAAGCCGCACGGCGGGACGTTCACCGTCGACGTCGACGTGCTGGAATCGATGGGTTCGGACAAGTACGCGTATTTCCTCGCTGGTGGCCCCGCCGTCAATTCTCGTGAACTCGAGGAACTCGCCGCCGATTCGGGAACGGCCGTCGCTGGTGGCGGTCAACTGGTTGCCAGGCTCTCGTCCGAGTCCACGGTGGCCCAGGGCAGGTCTGTCGATCTCTGGTTCGATCCCGCCAAGATCGCAGTGTTCGACGGCGGTACGGGAGCCAATCTGCTGCTGTGACCTTTACCCGGGCAAGGTGACCGAATACGTCGCGCCCCAGGGGAGCGGTACCTGTTCGGGGCCGGGCGCTGCGTCGGCCGGTTCGGGTAGGGGGACCAGGCGGCCGAATTGTTCGTGATGGGTGGAGGCCGGGGCGGCTTGCGCTGTCCCGGCGACCACGGCGATCGGCGCCGCTGCCAGGGCGCCGGCGACGGCAAATCGAGTGGCGATGCGGCGCTTGCTTGCTCGGGTCGAGATCATGAGCACTCCTGCGTGGTTTCGAGGTTCGGTGAATGCTGTGCCATTCACGGTATTGCGGGTTGATTGTGAAATCTCGTGTGCGAAGCTCATTCACAGGGAACTGGGATGGGCGGCACAGGAGGACAGATGAACGAATCCTCGGTACGAACCGAGCACCTGCCCGGTGGCCCGGACCTCGAGCGGATCATGCGCGAACACGCCTACCGCGGTGCGTACCTCCAACTGACGGTGCGCGGCGCTCTGGTGCTGTTCATCGCCCTGACACTGATTTTCGTCCCGCCGATGAACGACGCGGGATGGTGTTTCGCGATTCTGGGCGCCTATGCACTCTGGTCGGCAGCCGTGGCGCTGTGGATCCGCAAGGGCGGCACCGGCCCGGTGACGATGATCTGGCTCGGCTTGTTCGTCGACCTTGCCGTGCTCGCAACTCTGACATTGCTGACCGGTCTCGCGGCCGAGCAGAGTTGGACCGCCGACATCTTGAGTAACGGGCTCTTCGTCATTCCGGTTCTGGCGTGTACGCAACTGCGGACGGACGTGTGTGTCGGCGTCGTTGCCTGCACGATCGGTGTGTTCTTCGTTTCCAGTTGGGCAACGATGACTTCGAACTCCGAGCCGTGGCCGTCGATCCTGCTGAGCACCATGGCCTTGGCCGGAGTAGGCGCGGGCGCAATCGGACTGACTCGGATTCAAAGATCACGCGTGCTGACCATCGGGCACCTCGTCGGGCATCGCACGAGCCTTCTTGCCGAGCTCATGGGGCTCGAGCAGCGTGAGCGCACGGAACTGTCGGAGCAATTACACGACGGGGCGCTGCAGTACGTCCTCGCGGCGCGGATGGATCTCGACGAATTGGCGGACAGCGCGGAGCCTGTCGCCCTGGCGCGAGCTGGGAAAGCGCTCGGTGAAGCGACAACGCTGTTGAGATCCTCCGTCTCGGAGTTGCATCCCACTGTCCTTGTTCACGTGGGTCTTGCCCGCGCAATCGGGGACCTCGCGCGATCGGCGCAGGGACGCGGCGGAGTAGTGGTCGACGTCGACACTTCGGGCTGGAACGACGATCTGCGCACGTCCGCGGACGACGTCCTGTTCGGCGCCGCACGAGAGCTGCTGGCCAACGTCGTCAAACATGCCGGTGCGCACAATGTTCGGATCGAGCTCGCACGACTGGACCACCGTGCGGTGCTGGTGGTCTCGGACGACGGCCGGGGGATCAGCGTCGATCGGATTGCCGAACGACGGGCCGCCGGCCACATAGGGCTGCTCTCGCACGAGTTGCGGGTGGTTGCTGCGGGTGGCTCGTTCTCGGTCGGGCCGGGTGAAGAGTCCGGAACCCTCGCGCGAGTCGAGATACCGTTCCAGATCGTCACCGAATCCGACCACGAGCGCTGAGGAGTTGTCGATGACACTGATCACCGATCGCGAGCTCAACCTGGCGACACTGGCGAGGCAGTTCCTGCTGCGGAGGGCCGAGGTCAGCGCGTTGGATGCGATCGAGCACCTGGCGGGTCTGCAAGCCCAGGCGCCGACGCCTCCCTATCTGGCGCTGTGGGCGCGGCTGAAGAACTTTGCGGCAGAAGACCTCTCCACCCTTGTCGAGAAGCGCCAGGTGGTGCGGCTTGTTGCCATGCGGGGCACGGTCTTTGCTCTTTCGGCCGCGGATGCGGGTCCCTTCCGGGCCACGGTTCAGACGATCATGGAACGCGATCTCCACACCAACAGCACTCAGCGTGCTGCGCTCACCGGGTTGGATCTCGACGCGCTGGCGCGGGCGGGGCGCGAATTGGTAGCGGACGGGCCGCTCACTCAGATGCAGATGAGACCGTTACTGGCAGAGCGCTTTCCCGGTCACGCGGCCGAGGGACTGGCGCACGGAGTTCGAGGGCTTCTGCCGATGGTGCAGGTCCCACCGCGAGGTCTGTGGGGACGATCCGGAGCACCGGCACTGACGACCTTGGAGAATTGGCTTGGCGCAGAGGTGAGTTCATCGCCGGATCCCGACGCGATGGTGCTGCGCTATCTGGCTGCCTTCGGCCCCGCGAGCGTGAAGGACGCTCAGGCGTGGTCGGGTCTGACCAGACTCGCCGAAGTATTCGAGCGGCTACGACCCGGCCTGGTCACCTTTGTCAACGCGAAAGGGGCCGAGGTGTTCGACCTGCCGGACGCGCCACGACCGACCTCCGGAACACCGCCGGTCAGAATCCTTGCTCCGTTCGACAACATCCTGCTCTCGCACGCCGACCGCTCGCGAATCATGGACGAGCAGTACCGAACTCGTGTCTTCACCGTCAACGGCATCATCAAGCCCGCCATCCTGGTGCGCGGAAAGGTGGTGGGATTCGCGACGGTGACGCCGGACAAGGAGACGGTCGAATTGGGCGCGACTCTGTTTGCGCAGCAACCGAAGACCGCGCTCGCATCCATCGAGAAGGAAGCGCGTGCGTTGCTGAAATTCATGCACCCGAAGATCCCGAACCGTGAGGTGCGGTTCGCTGTCGCTACGTAGCGGGCTTGTGCTTTCGCGGTGCTCGATCGCGTAGTTCGGCCACGATCTCGTCGTTCCACATGTGCCGCCGCACCAGTCGGTACCGCTCCCGGGCGATCCACAAGTAGGCCTCGGCGTCGGTGTGCTCGGGCAACATGTCGGCACCCCGCAGCATTCGCACGACGGGCAGAAACTCCTCGCCGAACCAGCGGCGGGCGACGGTGTCTCGGCCGAGGAACTCACCCTTCTCCTGCATGAGCCGAAAACCCCACGCCTCCACACACTCACTGAGTTCGGCGTACTCCCACGGGTCGGTGACCTGGACGGCTTCGCGTTGTGAACCCTGCAGCGGAACGCGGGTGAGGAAGAGTCGACGATGATCCTTGATGAGCAGATCAGCGCGCTGAGTGATGCCTTCCGGCGAGATACGCGTGATGATCTCGGTGACGTACGCGTCGATTGTCTTCTGGTGCATCGCACACGCAATGGACACTCGGTGGTGCCCGTCGATCACGAAATGCATGGAGCCGACGCGATACAACTGAACAGGTGGTACCGATTCGCCGCGTCGTTGCGCCACCGCAAGTCGCTCCCAACGAGCGCGCGAGTGAGTGGACGTCGGACGGAAGTACCTGTCGAAATCACCTGTGCGGTCGACACTTCCGACTATTGATTCGATGGTGACGACCTGCAGCCCCAGAGACTTCTCGCCGACCTTGCCCAGAGCTGCGACAACCTCGTCGAACGGCAGGATCGCGTTGACGTCGTCGGGTTCGCGTCGTAGCCAACTGACCAGACGGGCAACGTCGGCACGTCGACGCTGACGAGCGAAGTCGTTTTCCGCGTCGGCTGTGGGAAATCCGGTGTCACGAGCCATGTCGGCGCCTCACGATCGTCGGCGGAGTACCTGGGGAAATCTCCATCAGCGTGAAGCCGACGGTATTGAGCACGATAGTCCGGCCTACCTCCAGATCGAGAGGGGTTCGCCCGTGCGGGTGGATGTGTCCGTGGACCATCACCGTCGGATCGAGGTTGTGAATCAAAGGCGTGAAGCATTCGAACCCTCGATGTGGCCGATCCTCGGCGTCGCCGACACCGCGGGCGGGACTGTGGGTGAGCAGCACATCCACGCCCGCCCGGCCGCCGGGAAGCCGCGATTGCCAGGCGTTTCGCCAGGCGAGCGAGCGAGCGCGTCGGCTCTGCTGGCGCTCGGACCACTGATTGGAACCCGTGTTGTATCGGATGGAACCACCGAGGCCCGCGATCCGCAGACCGGCGACGGTCACGATGCGTCCGTCGGCGTTGACTGCGCCGGTAGGCCCTGGCCACTGCGCAGGCATCCCGGCCCGCGTCCAACCCGATCTCTTGTTCGAATATCCGGACAGATCGGCGTCGTGGTTTCCGGGAACGAACACGCAAGGCGCATTCAGTTGGTCAGACAGGTACTCCAGATACGCAAACGGCAGATCGCCCGCGCCCAGGATCACGTCGACTCCGAGTGAACGAACCTGACTGCTCCACAGGAATTCGACAGTCTCGTCGCTGACAGCGAGAACGGAGACCATTTCGACGACGCTACCGCCACCGCGAGGTATCTGCGCTGCGAACCTCGCGGGCACGGTGTTTAGATGGACGAGTGTCAGACAGCGTCGTATCTTCCGTCCGGGCCCATCTCGTCAGCAGCATCGAGGGGCCGGACCCCACCGCGGCCTCAGTGACGTTCCTCGGTGTCGAACCGCTGGACGTGCTGCGTTTCGAATCACCCGACGGCCTGGTCCGCTACGTCACACTGGGGTGCTCGCGTCATCCGATGGGCGACCCCAACGAACTGGTCGCAGACCCCACACGCGGACCCCGCGCCGAGTTGGTACTCACGCTGCGCGGTGGCACCGGTGTGGCGTCAGGTGTGGCCAGGACGCTCGCGGTGCTGGCCGCGGCGCCGTCCGTCGAAGGCGTCGTGCTGCTCGAGGACGCACTGTTGGACCTGGGCGAGCCGCTGTGGAAGGACACTGCGTTCACGGCGGTGCTTCTCGGTGACAGCGGGATCGAAGACCTGACGCTGCCGGAGCCGTTCGACCCGGTGCGCTTCCTTGGTGTGGTCCCCCTGACCGGTACCGAAGCCGCCTGGGTGCGTCTGCGCGGCGCGGAGGCACTGAGGGAAGCGTGGACCGAGGCGGGGATCGACATCCGCGATCCGCACCGTTCCGCTGCCTCGCTCTAGCTGCGCTGGCGCTTTGTCCGTCAGATCATTCGGCGTGCACGAGGATGTCCGCCAAGTTCTCGAGACTTACCCGAACCGTCCGTGAAAATGCTTTCGTGACGATCGGGTCGGCCATCTTGCCGAATACTCCTCCCAGGCCGCTTTCGCTGTCGAGTCGGTAGGTGACCCGAGTGCCGTCACCGACTTCTTCGCAGGTCGTGGTCTGCGAGAAGCTGACCGGACTTTCGACGGACGTCGATTTCGACGATCTCGGTGGGTCGTACTCGGTGAATTCGGATGTCCACTCGAGACGCTTGCCCAGGATTCGCGAGACACCGTGCCAGCGGCTTCCCACGCCCATCGGGCCGTCGGTGATCTGTTTGCACTCGACCATCGAATTCTCCCAGTTGGGCCAGTTCTCGGCGACGGCGATGTACTCCCAGACGTCCTTGGGTGGCAACGCGATCTCCACGGATTGCTCGACTGTAGGCATGGTTGCTGCTCCACTTCTCCTTGGATCTGAATTTGCTTGTCGCAAAATGGATTTCGGGAACGTAATGAAAATGCGTACCCATATCCATTGTCCGCCTGCGACGGTGGCAAGTACAGGGAGTCAGCGTGCGAGGTTCACAGCCAGTTGTTGCGACGGAAGAGAAAGAACAAGCCGACACACACCGACGCGATGAGGAACAGGATGGACTGATAGCCGTACTTGTAACCGAGTTCCGGCATGTTCTCGAAGTTCATCCCGTAGATACCGGCAACGCCGGTCGGCACGGCGGCGATAGCGACCCACGCGGAGATCTTGCGCATGTCGGTGTTTTGCTGCACCGCGATCTTCGCGAGTGCGGCGTCGACCAGCGAACTCAACACCTCGTCGTATTCCGAGATACGTTCGGCCACGATCGTGTGGTGATCTCGTACGTCACGGAAGTATCGCCGGATCTCCTTCGGGACGAGGCCGCCCGCGGGCTGGGTCAGCTGGAGCAGTGGCAATCCGAGTGGAGTGACCGAGCGTCGTAGTTCGACGATTTCACGTTTGAGCAGGTAGATGTGCTCGACGGCAACGGTGTTCCGCGGGTTGAACACCAACTCTTCCATGCTGTCGACGTCCTGTTCGACGAGTTGGATGACGGAGAGATAGCTGTCTACGACGTGGTCGGTGATCGCGTGCAACACCGCGAACGGGCCCATGGTGAGGCGCTCGGGGTTCTGCTCGAGTGACTTGCGCACGCTTGCCAGTTCGGAGTTATCCCCGTGCCGGACGGTCACCACGAAGTCGGGGCCGACGAACACCATGATCTCGCCGGTTTCGACGATCTCGCTCGCCGTCGCGACGGACTCGTGCGGCACGTAGACGACCGTGCGCAGCACCAGGAACATGACGTCGTCGTAGCGTTCGAGTTTCGGGCGCTCGTGTGCATGGACGGCATCCTCGACCATCAGCTCGTGGAGTCCGAAAGTTGCTGCTACATCTTGCATCTGACCTTCGTCGGGAGCGTGCATGCCCACCCAGACGAACGCGTTGTCGCGACTACGAACCTCGGCCAACGCAGCGCGGTGCGTGTACTTGCCCGGCAACCGCACGCCGTCCACGTAGACCGCGCAGTCGACGATCGCGCGGGCTGCCGGAACGGGGATCTTGGGCGCATCGGCTTGCGTCGATTTGCCGTTCGACCAATTCGGCAGTGACGGCATGGTTGGCACGCTCGCTCCTTCTCGGTCTGTAATGCAGTGGAACGGCAGGGGAACGGCACTACAGCGACACCTGATCGAATTGCGCTGCCGCTGCGGCGTAATCGTACGTCAGCTTCCGGCTCGCCCACCGGAGCGCGATGAAGTTGCCGATTGCTGACACACTGGAACAGTGCGAATAGACCTTCACACCCACTCCAACGCATCGGACGGCACCGATACCCCGGCTGCCCTCATGCGCGCCGCAGCCGACGCCGGACTCGACGTCGTCGCCATCACCGATCACGACACGACTTCGGGCTGGGCCGAGGCGGCGCAGGCCTTGCCGGCCGGCGTCAGCCTGGTTCGTGGGATGGAGATGTCGTGCGAAGGTCGAGGTGAGCGTGGTTGGCCGGTCGCTGTACATCTGCTTGCGTACCTGTTCGATCCGACGCACCCCGAATTCGCAAAAGAACGTGAGCGACTGCGCGCCGAACGCGTCGAACGTATCCGGGTGATGACGACCATGATGGCGCGTGACGGTCTGCCCGTCGATCCCGATCAGATCCTCGCCGACGCCGGTCCGTCCGTCGGACGCCCGCACGTCGCAGCGGCCCTGATGCGAGCGGGAGTGGTGTCGAGCATCAGTGAGGCTTTCTCCGACCTGTTGTCCAGTCGAGGGCGATACGACGTTCCCAAGTACGACACTCCGCTCGAGTACGCCGTCGAACTGGTGGCAGCGGCCGGGGGAGTAACTGTCCTTGCGCATGGACGGGCGCGTTCGCGCGGCGGATTGCTTGCGCTCGACCACATCCGTGATCTGGCCGAGCTGGGTCTCGGGGGTCTCGAAGTCGATCACCCGGACCATCGCAGCGACGATCGTGACGTCCTGCGCCGCCTGGCTGTCGACCTCGGTTTGGCAGTCACCGGATCCTCTGACTACCACGGCGAGAACAAGACGATCGGACTCGGCGACGAGCTCACGGACGAGGCCGAGTTCGACAAACTCGTCTCGGCTGCCACCGGCGTGGAGGTACTGGGGCGCTGATGCTCGACACCACGCTCTACCTCACCGTGTTCATCACGCTGTTCGTGATCATGGACCCGCCCGGAGTCATCCCGGTGTTCTTGTCACTGGTCGGCCGCAAAAGCCGTGAAGATCGCAACCGAGCGGCATGGCAGGCCCCCGCCGTCTCCCTGGCGGTCATCTCGGTCTTTGCCATCGGCGGTCAGGCGATCCTCAACTACCTCCACATCGGCATTCCGGCGTTGCAGGGCGCCGGCGGATTGCTGCTGCTTCTCATCGCACTCGAACTGCTGACCGGAAAGGCCTCCAACCGTCCGCAGGGAGCCGACGACGTCAACGTCGCACTCGTTCCTCTGGGAACGCCGATGATGGCCGGTCCCGGTGCGATAGCGGCCGTCATCGTCTTTGTCGCCCAGGCCGACGGTGAAGCGGCGTCGTATCTGGCGATCGCGTTGGCGATTCTGTCCATCCACCTCGTGCTGTTCGTGGTCCTGCGCTTCTCGACCGCACTGATCCGGATACTGGGCGAGGGTGGCATCAGTCTGCTGGCACGCATCGCCGGTCTTCTGCTCGCCGCCATCGCGGTTCAACTCATTGCGGAATCAGTCCGCGGATTCGTCGCGGGAGCGTAAGAGATGACATACGACGACAGGTACGACCGGAACGACAGGTACGAGGACGACTACCAGTACCAGGAATATCAGGACTATCAGTACGAAGACGATTACGACTATCCCGCCGACAAACGACAATGGCTGCTGGTCCGCGCTCTACGCGCCCTGAGTGGCACCGTGGCGGCCGGAATCGTGGTCTTGACACTCGTGATCATCGGTTCGGCATATCTGGGCGGCAACCGCGGATTCCCGGGTCCGGGAACAACGTCGATCACCGCGCACATTGCGGCCTCGGTGGTTGCTCTCGCCGCGCAGATCTGGTGCGACCGCAGGCGGGGTATCGCGGCGGTTGCCGGATCGGTGGTCGTGCTCGTGGTGGCGGGGCTGTTGTTGGTGACGCAGTGGTGGGGATGACTGGGTGGGGATGACACGGTGGGGATGACTGGGTGGGGATGACACGGTGGGGATGACGGCTCGGGTTCGAGTGTGGTGAGGAATCCGACCGCTTGGAGGATTTGATTGTGATCCGACTCTGGTGGCAAACTGGAGTTACTTCGAGGCGGCGCCACAGCCCGGCCCCGAAGTGCAGGTTTCGTCAGAATTTCTCCCGAAACCTAGATTGCATGGATACGCCAGGGCTCACCCGCCCCACACCATGACGCTTCGGATGTATTGCGGCCCACTTTCTCGCGCACGCCGAATGCTCTTCTTCTCAGTAGTCGTTCGCGGAAGAAATGATCTCTGACCGTTGTGAACGTAGTTTCGCAGCGGTCCGAAGGATTACTTCCCAGTAACCCAGCCCCGCTTGAGGCTGGACTAATCAGGAGTGTCATCGTGTCCCTCGTGACTGAAGCCATCAACGTACCCAAGGTCGAGTTGACCGACGAAGAAATCTTTGCCGCTCACGTCGGTGGCAAGCTCTCGGTCGAGACCACAGCACCGCTCGATACGCAGCGGGCCCTCTCGATCGCCTACACGCCGGGTGTTGCTCAGGTGAGCCGCGCCATCGCTGCAGACGAAACCCTCGCCGATCGATACACGTGGACCAACCGACTCGTCGTCGTGGTCAGCGACGGCACCGCGGTTCTCGGACTCGGCGACATCGGCCCCCGCGCGTCGCTGCCCGTCATGGAGGGCAAGTCGGCGCTGTTCAAGAACTTTGCCGGACTGAACTCCATTCCGCTGGTTCTCGACACCAAGGATCCCGACGAGATCGTCGAGACACTCATCCGACTGCGTCCGAGCTTCGGCGCGGTCAACCTCGAGGACATCTCGGCGCCGCGTTGCTTCGAGATCGAGAAGCGCGTCATCGAAGCTCTCGACTGCCCTGTCATGCACGACGATCAGCACGGAACCGCCATCGTGGTCCTCGCGGCACTCAAGGGCGCCGTGAAGGTCCAGAGCCGCGACATCACCACACTCAAGGTCGTCATCTCCGGCGCCGGCGCTGCGGGTGTTGCCTGCGCGAACATCCTGCTCGCCGCCGGAATCAGCGACGTCATCGTGCTGGACTCGAAGGGCATCATCTCGGGTGAGCGCAGCGACCTCAACGACGTGAAGGCAGAACTCGCGGCCCGCACCAATCCCCGTGACCTGCATGGTGGTGCCATCGAGGCTCTCGAAGGTGCTGACGTGTTCCTCGGTGTCTCGGCGGGCAAGATCCCCGAGGAGCTCATCGCTTCGATGGCTCCCGAGTCGATCGTGTTCGCACTCTCCAACCCGGACCCGGAGATTCACCCCGAAACCGCGTCGAAGTACGCGGCGATCGTGGCGACGGGCCGTAGTGATTTCCCGAACCAGATCAACAACGTTCTTGCCTTCCCCGGTGTCTTCAAGGGCGCGCTCGACGCCGGCGCCCGTCGCATCACCGAAGGTATGAAGCTCGCTGCCGCCGAGGCAATCCTGTCGGTGGTCGGCGACGAGTTGGCGGCGGACAAAATCGTCCCCAGCCCACTCGACCCTCGCGTGGCACCCGCAGTAGCGGAAGCCGTCGCGGCCGCAGCGCATGCTGAGGGCGTGACCAGCTAAGAGGGACTACGAAAGCCCCGATCGGAACCCGCACACAAGGTTCCGATCGGGGCTTTTTCGTGTGTACCGAGAGCTACAGACGAGTGAGGTCGGGTGTTCGGCGTAGCCTGCCGGTGCCGGGAACCGATGCCCAGACCACCAGCGCCAGTAAGCCGTCCACGACGAGAGCCACAACCGCGACCAGGATTGCGCCGACGACCACTCGGTCGTACTTGTAGAGCGCGAGACCGTCGAAGATGTACCGGCCGAGGCCGCCGAGGTTGACGTAGGCGGCGACCGTTGCCGTGGCAATCACCTGCAGTGTCGCGTTACGCAGTCCGCCGAGAATCAATGGCAGCGCATTGGGTATCTCGACGCGGAAGAGCACTTGGAGTTCGGTCATACCCATCGCCCGTGCGGCCTCGACGACGCCACGGTCGACGCTGGCGATTCCGGCGTACGTGCCGGCGAGTAGTGGGGGAATACCAAGAATGACGAGGGCGAGAATCGGCGGCATCACTCCCAGACCCATGAGAAGAACGAGGAAGGTCAGCAGGCCGAGAGTGGGCAGTGACCGCAGTGCGTTGACCAGACTGACGACCACGATCTCACCGCGACGCAGATGGCCGATGAGTAATCCGATGGGCACCGCGATCACAGCCGAAAGTGCCACGGCCAGAACGCTGTACCAGAGGTGCTGGAGGATGCGGGTGCCGATTCCGGTGTCGCCGCTCCAATTTCCGGGATCGACGATGAAGTCCCAGGCCCCGGTGAAGATGCTCATACGGGTTCCCCCTCGGCTGACAGGACGGCGGGAACCTTCGACGAGGTCGACGTTCTGGTCCACGGGGTCAGGAATCGGCCGATCAGATAGAGGATCAGATCGAGCGCCAGTGCCAGCACGACGATCGCGATGATGCCCGCAACGATCTGGTCGGGATAGTCGCGGTCGTAGCCTTGTTTGAACAGGACTCCAAGCCCGCCGATTCCGATCAGAGATCCGACTGACACCAGCGAAATATTGGTAACGGCAATAACTCTGATGTTCGCGATCATCACCGGCAGCGCCAATGGCAACTCGACCGTCAGAGCGCGTCGTAGTGGTGTGAAACCGACGGCGGTGGAGGCGTCGATGACGTTGTCCGGCACCGAGTCGAGTGCTTCGGGTACTGCCCGGATGAGCAGTGCCGTCGCATACACGCTGAGTGCGATCACGACGTTGAGAGGATCAAGGGTCTTGAGTCCGAACAACTGGGGGATGGTGACGAACAGCGCGAGCGACGGAATCGTGAACGCAATGCTCGCCAGGGTCAACGTGATTCGGCGCAGCCATCTGACGTTGCGGATCGCTGTTCCGACCGGAACGGCAATCAGGAGACCGATCAGCAAAGGAAGCAGTGCCAGATACAGATGGGTCTTCGAGTAATCCACGACCGTCGAGAAATTGTCGATGAGCCAGCGCATGCCGCTACGACCCGAATCCCTCGGTGAAGGCGACGCGGTTGCGTTCCTCGTCCTCGCGTCGACGCTGATCTGCCAATTTCGCAACGACTTCGGAACCGAGGATCCCGCCGATGACCGCGCCCTCGCCGTCGACGGCAACACCGATACCGGAAGGCGACGAGATTGCCGCATCGAGTGCTTGGCGGAGATCGCCGCCGGGGGAGAACAGCGAACCACCGGCAGACGTCGACTGAGCAAGGGTTCGTCCCGAGCGCAGGCCTTCGACGCCGGTCACGTCGATCCATCCCTGCGGGGTTCCGTTGTCCGTGACCACGAGAACCCATTCGCCCAATTCGAGACGTAGAGCCTTCAATTCGTTCTCGACGGCCGTGCGTATGGGGTGCAACGGAACCTCGTCGGCAGCGCGGAACGACAATCCCCGATAGCCGCGATCGCGTCCGACGAATCCGGCGACAAAATCCGTTGCCGGAGCGGCCAACACGTCGCGAGGTGCCGCCACCTGCTGAAGCCGCCCGCCGGGACCGAAGACGGCAATGTGATCACCGAGTTTGACTGCCTCGTCGATGTCGTGGGTGACAAAGACGATCGTCTTCTTCAGTTCGCTTTGAAGACGGAGCATTTCGGTCTGCAGATCCTCACGCACCACCGGGTCGACGGCGCTGAAGGGCTCGTCCATCAACAGGATCGGCGGATCGGCAGCCAATGCTCGCGCAACTCCCACACGTTGTTGCTGCCCACCCGAGAGTTGCCCGGGATAGCGGGTGGCAAGGGAGATGTCCAGACCGACTCGTTCGAGTACCCCCAACGCGGCTTTGCGCGCGGCGCGGCGGGACTCACCGCGCAGTACCGGAACTGTTGCGACGTTGTCGATCACGGTGCGATGCGGAAGCAAGCCGGCGTTCTGGATGACGTACCCGATGCCGAGACGCAGTTTCACCGCGTCGGTCTGGGCGATGTCACGACCGTCGACGAAGATCTTGCCCGACGTCGGTGTGATCATCCGGTTGATCATGCGCATCGACGTCGTCTTGCCGCACCCGGACGGCCCCACGAACACCGTGAACGACTCGGCCTCGATGGTGAGATCGAGACGGTCGACGGCGGTGGGGCCGTCCGGATACTGCTTGGTGACGCCCTCGAAGGTGATCACGTGACTACGAGACCGGCTTGTCGAGGCCCTGCGCCGTCACCCACGCCTTGGCCGCCGCTGCCGGCTCCGTCTTGGTGTCGCCGGACACCTGGACGTTGAGTGCCAACAACTCTTCGGTGGTGAGCTTGGCGGACACCGCATCGAGGACTGTCTTCAACTTGTCGGAAGACTTCGACGCGCGCAGCACCGGCACCACGTTCTGAGCCGGGAAATTGTTCTTCGGGTCTTCGAGAACCACGAAGTTGTTCTCCGGGATGGAGGCCGACGTCGTGAAGATGTTTGCCGCGGTGATGTCACCGGAGGAGAGAGCCTTCACGGTTGCCGGTCCGCCGCCGTCGGCGATCGGAACGAAGTTGGCTGCTGAGATGTCGAGGCCGTAATTGGACTTCAAACCGGGCAATCCGGCTGGACGTTCCTGGAACTCGGCCGGAGCACCGAACTTGACCTCGGCGGAATGCGGAGCCAGATCGGCGATCGTCTTCAGGTTCCACTTGTCAGCGGTTTCCTTCGTGACAACGACGGCGTCCTTGTCCTCGGCGGATGCAGGCGTCGCAATTGCCAATTCCGACCCGAGAGCTGCGGGAAGAGCAGCGAGGACGTCAGCGGAGCTGGTGGCCGTGCTGTCGGGATCCAAGTACTGCAGGAGATTTCCCGTGTAATCCGGAATGACACTGATGGACCCGTCCTTGAGTGCCGGAATGTACGCCTCGCGGCTGCCGACGTTGAACGACGTGGACACATCGAACCCGTTGACACGCAGTGCTTCGGCGTAGATGTTGGCGATCGTCTCGGATTCGGTGAAGTTGGCGGAGCCGACGACGATCGCGTTGGGATCGCTGTTGGAGTCACCGTCGCTGCTACCGCACGCTGTCAGTGCAGTCAGAGAGACAACGGTTGCCGCGGCTACGAGCCAACGGTTGGAACGAAATCGTGAGGTGCGCATGAGCGTCCTTCCGGTTTTTCGGGCGTCCCGTGTTTCGGGCGTCGGAAACCATTCCCTTGTGGCGAAGCCACCCGAGTGACTTCGACGGCGCCGCCACCGAGTGGCTGCGTCAGGACTGGTTACCGCGCATCGCCCGACAAGTGTAACGATAGGTACCGACATGGCACGGTTTTCGATCCATGGGATTGGATGTGAGGATTTCGGTGAAGAGCACACGCACGAAGTATTCGACTGTTGTTGCAGCACTGATGGTCCTGCCGATTCTCAGCGGATGCGCAAACGGTGATTCGGTGGTAGAGGGTGCCGAAGCGGAGTCTCGTGACCAGATCGTGGTGGCTGCTGACGCATCGGTGGAGAGTTCGGTGTTGGCCGAGGTGTATTCGACGGTGCTCTCCTCCTCCGGCCTGTCGGCTCGCGTCGAATCGGTGGGTGGTGGCCGAAACCAATCACTCGAGGCTCTGGACGCAGCGCGAGTCACTTTGGTGCCCGAGTTCACCGGCGCGCTGCTCGATCACTACGACCCGTCATCCCCGGCCCGCAAGGCCGACGACGTCTTCGAAGCCTTGAGTCGCTCTCTGCCGGAAGGTCTTTCGGTCTCCGACTATGCGATGGCCGAAGATCGTGCGGTCCTCGCACTCGACACCGGATACGCACAGTCGTTGGGAGCGAAGACGATAGAAGCCTTTGCTCCTTCGTGTGCCGCGGCGAGGCCGCTCGTCTCCGCGAGATTCGTCGAGGACGGGGCAGTGGAACAGTTGGCCGAGGGCGCCGAGTGTGTCTTCGCCGGTGTCGATCAGGCAACGCCGGCAGACGTACCCGGTGCACAAGTATTCGGAACCACGACGCTGTCGGCGTTGGCACAATCCGATGCCGTCACAGTGCTCGCTGATTCGAATCACGTTCTGGCTGCGCAGAATGTCGTTCCGCTCTTTCGAGCGGGCGCACTGGGAGATTCGGCTGTCAAGGCGCTCAGCGTCGTTGCCGGTGAACTGTCCACCACCGATCTCGCCGCAATGATCGAGCAGGTGCGGACCGGCAAGGCGTCAGCCTCGGAAGTCGCCCGCACCTGGTGGGACACCCGTCAGTGACATGGACGAAGTGGGGCACCCGTCAGTGACATGGACGAAGTGGGGCACCCGTCAGTGACATGGACGGAGTGGGCCACCCGTCAGTGACTGTTCGAGCCCACTGCTGAACTCGAATCATCCTTGGCGCGAATCAGTTTCGATGCGATGAACTGGCCGAGGTCGGAAACGGCGTCTGCTGCTTCCTTCACCAGTGACGCCTGTGCGTGAGCCACGTGCCACAGTCTTGCGTACTCGACCAGGGACACGTCGACGCCGGCAGCGGAGAGCTTGTCGGTGAACGTCATGATCTGCGGGTAAAGGACTTCCTCGGAACCGACGTGAATCCTGGTGGGTGGCAACCCGTCGAGCTTGCCGTGCATCGGTGCGTAGCCGGGATCAGTACGGTCGACTCCGGCAAGGTAGGCGTCGGCGGCGTCGAAGGACCACGCTGTGTTGACCACCAGGTCGGCCTTTTTGGTGGCACCCCGATCGCCGGGATCGACCCACGGTGAGATCAGGGCAAGCGCGCCGGGGGTCACGCCGTGACGCTCGATCAGACGAATAGCGGTCGCCGCGGCCAGGCCGCCACCGGCCGAATCGCCGGCGATGGCAACGCGGTCTTCCGAATAGTCGAACTCGGTGACCAACTGCATGAAGGCCGAGACCGCGTCGTCGAGAGCGGCGGGATACGGATTCTCCGGCGCGAGACGGTAGTCCAAGGTGAAGACCGCACTGGACGACTCACGGGCGAGATGAGCTGCGAGAGAACGGTGTGTGGACAGCGAACCGAGCGTGTACGCCCCGCCATGCAGGTAGAGAACTGCGGTGGGGCGCTCGGTTGCGCCGACGGTGATCTTCTCTGCCGGTCGGCAAGCCAGCTCCAGCGGGCGCACGACGGCACCCGCTGGAACCTGCTGTAGCGGTGCCCCGGCCTCGAGCAACAGACGTTGAATCCGATACGGCAGCCGCGAGTTGAAAGCCAGACGGAAGTACGGCTTCAACAAGAATGCGACCACGGGCAGCGGAAGGGTGAACGTGCTCACCGGCAGGGCTCCTGACTCTTTGTGCGAACTGCGCTGTGAAACGAACTGCGCTGTGAAACGAACTCAGCTGGACTTGGGCATCATTCGGCCGGCGACGATCGCGACGATGCGCTGGTAGCCCGATCCTACGAGGCGAACCCAGGCGTCGAGTGCGATTGCGTCCATCCCGATGAGAACTCGCGGCTTGCTCTTGCGAACGCCGTTGACGATCGTCTTGGCGGCATCTTCCGGAGTGGTGCGCGCGAGCTTGCGGTCGAAGAACTCGGAGAAGACCGCAAGATCTTCACCCGGGCCTGCGGTGGCGTTGCGTGCGATGGCGGTCTTGATTCCGCCCGGGTGCACACAGGTCACCTTCACCGGGTGCTTGGCGATCAGCATTTCCTGGCGAAGCGACTCGGTGAAACCGCGAACGGCGAACTTGGCCGAGTTGTATGCGCTCTGACCCGGCATCGACAGCAGACCGAAGAGGCTCGACACGTTCACGATGTGCCCGTCACCGGAGGCGATGACGTGGGGAAGGAATGCCTTGGCGCCGTTGACAACTCCCCAGAAGTCTACGTCCATGACACGTTCGAAGTCCTTGAACTCGGACTTCTCGAAGGTGCCGTGGTAGGCGATTCCGGCGTTGTTGTAGATCTGGTTGACCTTGCCGAAATGGGCGACAACCGCGTCGGCGTACTCGAGAACCGCTTCGCGCTGGGTGACGTCGAGATGGTCCGACTTCACCTCGGCGCCGATGGCTTCCACCAGACGCGTTGTCTCGGCGAGCCCGATGGTGTCCACGTCGGAGATTGCCAACTTGGCGCCCTGGCCGGCCAGGTTCAGTGCTAGTGCGCGACCGATGCCCGATCCCGCTCCGGTGATGACTACGACCTTGCCTGCAAAATCACTCATTGTGCTACTGCCTTCTCGTCGTCGAGGTCGATCTGTGAAGTGGTCGCGGTGCCGACGGCGCCGAGATCCGAGGTGGCGACGCTGCGGTATGCCGCGAGGTCGAAATGCTTGGTGGCATTGCGGAACTGGAAGGTGAAGCCAGGCCACAGGGTGGTGTTGTTTCCGTGCTTGTCCATGTACCAGCTGGCGCAACCGCCGTTGTTCCACACGCTCTTGGACATAGCTGCCTGCAGGTCCTTGTTGTACTTGTCCTGCTTGTCCTTGCGCACCTCGATGGTGCCGATGTCGTACTTGTCGATGGTGGCGATCGCGTCGACCAGGTAGTTGATCTGCGACTCGATCATGAAGACCATCGACGAATGTCCGAGGCCGGTGTTGGGTCCGACGAGGAAGAACATGTTGGGGAAGTTGGCAACTGCCGCGCCCTTGTATCCTTGCATGCCGGTCTCTTCGAAGACCTCGGCGAGCGAGCGTCCGTCCTTGCCGAAGATTCCCGCGAAGGTGGGGGAGTCGGTGACGTGGAATCCGGTCGCCACGACGATGGCATCGATCTCACGCGTGGTGCCGGTCTTCGAGACGATCCCGTTGGCGGTGACCTCCTCGATGCCTTCGGTCACCAGGTCGACATTGTCCTGGGCGAGGGTGGGGAAGTAGTTGTTCGAGATCAGCATGCGCTTGCAGCCGATCTGGAAGTTGGGCATGACCTTCTTGCGAAGATCCTTGTCCTTGATCTGGGCCTTCAGGTGACGCTCGGCGGCGAACTGCAGCGGCTTCATGAAGACCGGCGCCTTGGCCAGGCCGACGACCTGCGTCTCTCGCATCCAGTAGATACCGGTGCGGCACAACTTCTGGAAGCCGGGGAGGTACTTGAACGCGAGGTGCTCGATCTTGGTGTACTCGCGGTCTGCGCGGGGCAGGATCCACGGCGCCGTGCGCTGGTACACGTCGAGATGCGAGACCTTCTTGCCGATGGCCGGCACGATCTGGATGGCCGAGGCGCCGGTTCCGATGACGGCCACACGCTTGCCGGTCAGATCGGCGTCGTGGTTCCAACGCGAGGAGTGGAAGATCTCGCCCTTGAAGCCGTCGATGCCCTTGATGTCCGGAAGTGAAGGCTCACACAATGCGCCGACGGCCGAGACGACGATCTTTGCGACGAATTCGCCCTTGTTGGTGCTGACGTGCCACCGAGCAGACGCCTCGTCCCAGCGTGCGGAGAGAACATCGCAGTCGAAGATGTGCTTGTCGAGCACCTTGTGGCGGTTGGCCACCGACTGGATGTACTTGTAGATCTCGGGCTGAGTGGAGAAGGAGCGCGTCCACTCCGGATTGAGTGCAAAAGAGTACGAGTACAAATGCGACGGCACGTCACACGCGGCGCCCGGGTAGCTGTTGTCACGCCAGGTTCCGCCGACGTCGTTGCCGCGCTCGAGAACGACGTAGTCCGTGATGCCGGCCTGTGCCAGTTTGATCGCCGCACCGAGACCGGCGAAACCACTGCCGATGATCAGTGTGCCGACGTGGCGAGTATCCGCGGCAGGTGCTGAGGTATCTGTAACTGGAAGACTCATGTAGGGAACGATATGCCTTTATTGAGTCACGGTCAATAGCTTATTGACGAATATTCAGTAGTCTATTGAGCATGGACGCAGTAAAGCGAACGCGGCTCGACCCTGCGCAACGCCGAGCGCAACTCATCGACCTCGGGGCGCGGATGCTGGCCGAACGGCCGCTCGAACAGATTTCCGTCGAGGACATCGCCGATCAGGCTGGTGTCTCGCGGGGGCTTCTGTTCCACTACTTCGCGTCGAAAAGCGAGTTCCATCTGGCGATCGTCCGACACAGCAGTGAACAGATGCTCCAGCGCACCGAGCCGAGCGAGTCGGACGATCCGATGCTCACCCTCCGCTCGGTGCTGGCGTCGTACGTCGACTACGTGACCGAGAACCGCAATACCTACGTCTCGCTGCTCCGGGGGACCGCCAGCGGGGATCCGCAGATGCGTGAGGTGTTCGAGCAGACTCGCGACATCATGGCCAAGAGAACCCTCGATCAGCTCCCGAAGATCGGCCTGACTCGAACACCTCAGGTGGAGTTGGCCGTTCGCGGTTGGATCGCGTTCGTCGAGGAAGCCACCATCAGTTGGCTCCGAGCGCCCGCCATCACCCGCGAGGAACTGATCGACCTGACGGTTCAGTCGTTGCCCGCGTTGGCACTGGCCGCCGTCGGCTTCGATGCCGGGCCGGATCTGGGTCTGCTGCAATCGAATTGACGTGAACGCAGAAAGGCCGGGCCCCACACTCCTTGCGGAATGTGGGGCCCGGCCCTTGTCAAATTACTGAGATCAGTTGGTCGGCAGGAACGCCTCGTCCAAGATCTCCTGCTGCTCCACCGCGTGGACCTTGCTCGATCCCGAAGAGGGAGCGGACATCGGACGACGCGAGATGCGCTTGATACCGGTCAAGGTCTCCGGCAGAAGGTCCGGCAGAGCCAGCCCGAGGAACGGCCACGCACCCTGGTTTGCGGGCTCTTCCTGGACCCAACGGAACTGATCCGCATTCGGGTAACGGTCCAGGGTCTCCTTGAGGCGACGCTTCGGCACGGGGTAGAGCTGCTCCATGCGCACGATGGCGATGTCGTCACGCTCGTCCTTGTGCTTCTTCGCCAGGAGTTCCCAGTACAGCTTGCCGCTGACCAGCAGAACCCGCTTGACCGATTCGCGTGCGCTTTCGCCGCTCTCGTATGCCGGCTCCTCGAAGACCGAACGGAACTTGCCCGTCGTGAAGTCCTCGACGTTGCTGACGGCAGCCTTGTTACGCAGCATCGACTTGGGCGTGAAAACCACCAGCGGACGGCGGATGCCGTCGAGGTGATGGCGACGCAGCAGGTGGAAGTAGCTGGCCGGAGTCGACGGAACCGCAACGGTCATCGAGCCTTCTGCACACAGCTGAAGGAAACGCTCGATGCGACCGGAGGTGTGGTCCGGACCCTGACCCTCGTGACCGTGCGGCAGGAGCAGCACGACGTCGGAGAGCTGACCCCACTTGGCCTCACCCGAAGAGATGAACTCGTCGATGATGGTCTGCGCGCCGTTGACGAAGTCACCGAACTGCGCTTCCCACAGGACCAGAGCGTCGGGGTTACCGACCGAGTAGCCGTACTCGAAGCCCAGACCTGCGTACTCGGTGAGTGCGGAGTCGTAGACCATGAACTTGCCGCCGTTTTCGGCGTCGGCAGCGATCTTGGCGATCGGGCTGTACTCGTTGCCGGTCTTGCGGTCGATGAGGACCGAGTGACGCTGCGTGAACGTTCCTCGCTTGGAGTCCTGACCCGCGAGGCGGATCAAGGCACCCTGCTCGGCCAACGAGCCGAACGCGAGCAATTCTGCGAACGCCCAGTCGACATGTCCCTCACGGGCCATCTCGCGGCGCTTCTCGGCAACCGGCTTGACGCGCGGGTGAACGGTGAAGCCGTCGGGGACGTTGACGAACGCATCACCGATGCGCTCGAGGACCTCGGGAGCGACAGCCGTGGTCAGGCGAGCCGGGGGAGTCTGGTCGAGTTCGACGGACTCGGACGGTTCGGGCTGGAACTTCTCGAGTTCACGGACCTCGTTGAAGACCCGTTCGAGCTGGCCCTGGTAGTCGCGAAGTGCGTCTTCGGCTTCCTTGAGCGAGATGTCACCGCGGCCGATGAGGGACTCGGTGTAGCTCTTACGAACGCTGCGCTTGGTGTCGATGACGTCGTACATGGCCGGCTGGGTCATCGACGGGTCGTCGCCCTCGTTGTGACCGCGACGGCGGTAGCAGATGAGGTCGATGACAACGTCCTTGCCGAACTTCTCACGGAAGTCGACGGCCAGCTGAGCAACCCAGACGCAAGCCTCGGGGTCGTCGCCGTTGACGTGGAAGACCGGTGCGGCGATCATCTTCGCGACGTCGGTGCAGTACTCGGACGAGCGTGAATGTTCCGGAGCGGTGGTGAAGCCGACCTGGTTGTTCACGACGATGTGCACGGTGCCACCGGTGCGGTAACCGCGAAGCAGCGAGAGGTTGAGCGTCTCGGCGACAACGCCCTGACCGGCGAATGCAGCGTCACCGTGCAGCATGAGCGGCAGGACGGTGAAGCCTTCTTCACCCTTGTCGAGGATGTCCTGCTTGGCGCGGACCAGGCCTTCGAGAACCGGGTCGACGGCCTCGAGGTGCGACGGGTTTGCGGTCAAGGAGACAGCGATGTCGTTGTCACCGAACATCTGGATGTACGTTCCGCTGGCACCCAAGTGGTACTTCACGTCGCCGGAGCCGTGAGCGGCTGCCGGGTTCATGTTGCCCTCGAACTCCGTGAAGATCTTGGAGTACGGCTTGCCGACGATGTTGGCAAGGACGTTGAGACGGCCACGGTGCGGCATGCCGATGACGACCTCGTCGAGCTGGTGCTCGGCGGCCTGGTCGATCACGGCGTCCATCATCGGGATGACTGCTTCTGCGCCTTCGAGCGAGAAGCGCTTCTGGCCGACGTACTTGGTCTGCAGGAACGTCTCGAAGGCCTCGGCGGCGTTGAGCTTGCTCAGGATGTACTTCTGCTGAGCGACCGAAGGCTTGGCGTGATGGCCCTCGACGCGGTCCTGGATCCACTGACGCTGATCCGTCTCGAGGATGTGCGTGTACTCGACGCCGACGTGGCGGCAGTACGCGTCGCGCAGCACGCTCAACACGTCGCGCAGCTTCATCTTCTCTTGGCCGTGGAAGCCGCCGACCTTGAACTCACGGTCCAGATCCCACAGCGTCAGGCCGTGGCTGATGACGTCGAGGTCGGGGTGGCTGTGGAACTTGTCCTTGACGAACTGCAACGGGTCCGTGTCGGCCATGAGGTGGCCGCGGTCACGGTATGCAGCGATCAGTTCGAGAACGCGGGTGTTCTTGTCGACAGCGCCTTCCGGCACGTCCTTGCGCCACCGCACCGGCTCGTACGGGTTGCCGAGCGCGTGGAAGATCTCGTCGTAGAACTCGTCGCTGATCAGCAGGTTGTGGATCGTGCGCAGGAAATCGCCCGACTCGGCACCCTGGATGATGCGGTGATCGTAGGTCGAGGTGAGAGTCATCAACTTGCCGACGCCCATCTCGGCCAGCTTCTCGTCGCTGGCGCCCTGGAACTCGGCGGGGTATTCCATCGCGCCGGCACCGATGATGGCGCCCTGGCCCTTCATCAGGCGAGGAACGGAGTGAACCGTGCCGATACCGCCCGGGTTGGTCAGCGAAATGGTGACGCCGGTGAAGTCTTCGCCGGTGAGCTTGCCTTCACGGGCGCGTCGGACGATGTCCTCGTATGCCGCGTGGAACTGGACGAAGTTCATCGACTCGGTGTTCCGGATGGCGGCAACTACCAGTGAGCGGTTGCCGTCCTTTCCGGGAAGGTCGATCGCGAGTCCGAGATTGGTGTGCTCGGGCGTGACCGCGTTCGGCTTGCCGTCGATTTCGGCGAAGTGCCGGTTCATGTTGGGGAACGCGTTGACTGCCTGGACGATCGCGTAACCCAAGAGGTGGGTGAACGAGATCTTGCCGCCGCGGGTACGCGCGAGGTGGTTGTTGATGACGATGCGGTTGTCGAACATCAGCTTCGCGGGGATGGCACGCACGCTGGTTGCAGTCGGGATCTCGAGCGAGAGCGACATGTTCTTGACGACTGCGGCTGCGGCGCCGCGGAGAACCTTGGTTTCCTCGGCTCCGCCGGCAGGGGCGGGCTTGGCAGTAGCGGCCGCGGGCTTGGCTGCTGCGGGCTGGGCCGGGGCGGCCTTGGCGGCGGGCGCTGCCGTCTTCGCGGGGGCCGGAGCGCCAGCCTTGGCAGCCGGCGCAGGAGGTGCGGTCTTGGGGGCGGGAGGCGTGGCCTTGGGAGCAGCAGGCGGAGCTACAACAGCGGCGGGTGCAGCCGCGTTGCCGTTCGAGGCAGTCCCGTTTCCACCTCCCGTGTTCGCCGAGTCCGGCGAGTAATCGGTCAAGAATTCGTGCCAACTGGGATCCACGGACGACGGATCGTCCTGGAAGCGTTGGTACATCTCGTCAACCAGCCACTGGTTCTGTCCGAATTGGGATGTAGAACTGCTGCTCACGGCAGGTGTTCGCCTCGTTTCTATTTCGGTACCCGATCAGAGCGCCTATATACATGAGATTAGCCCGAGCGTGTGACGAGCAATTGTGCGGCACACAATTTGTGAGCTGTCTCACGGAAGTCCGTGATCTTGCGATCGCGCACTACCTCTCGGCGGTACAAATCCGTGCCGACTGTCACGCGACGGGGTTGCCTTCGATGACAGTTCTCGACGTCAGATTATTCCCCTCACGCGCCTGCGATGCATCCCAGAGTCCCGAGTAGTGACCACCGGCATACCGCAGAACATCGTGCGGGCCGTATTCAACGATACGTCCCCGGTCAACTACGACAACGAGGTCCGCTCGGGCAGCTGTCGCGAGGCGGTGAGCTACGACGACGGAAGTCCGTTTCCGGGTGACCGACCGACTTGCTTCGAGCACCATTCGTTCGGTCGCGGGATCGAGCGTCGCGGTCGCCTCGTCGAGGAGCAGAAGGTCCGGGTCGACGAGTTCGGCACGGGCCAATGCGATCAGTTGGCGTTGGCCCGCCGAGAGCCCCTGGCCGCGCTCGCCGACGGGATGATTCATGCCTCCACGCATGTCGGCTATCGAATTCAGTGCGCCGACGGAACGTGCCGCTTCCTCGATCTCCGCGTGCGACGCCGACGGCCTGCCGTACGCGATGTTGTCGGCGACCGTGCCGGTGAACAGATGGGCTTCTTGTGGGACCACGCCGAGGCGACGTCGGTACTGCGAGAGGTGGAAGTTCCGGATGTCGGTTCCGTCCACGTCGACCGATCCGGACGTCGGGTCGTAGAAGCGGGCGAGCAACTTCACGACCGTCGACTTCCCGGCACCGGTTCGGCCGACCAGAGCGACGGTCGTGCCCGGCGGGATTTGCAGATCGAAATCGGAGAGGGCGTCGACGTCCGCACCCGAGTACCGGAACCCGACCCCGTCGAGATGGACGGCGCCGTCGAGTCGTCCGGAGATCGCGATCAAATCCTCGCTGTCGGCAGTCTCGATCGAACTGCGAGTGCGCAGCAGGTCGCCGATTCGTTGCAATCCGACGTTTGCCTGTTGGTAACCATCGAACACTTGTGAGAGTTGCTGAATCGGTCCGAACAGCAGACCGAGGTAGAGCACGAAAGCGATCAGTACGCCGGGCGAAGTCGATCCGTTGGCGATCTGGTGCGCACCGACGAACACGACCGCGGCCAACGCGAGGTCGGACAGGAACGAAATGAAAGGGAAGTAGATCGAAATGGCTCGCTGCGACCGCATCCGCGATCGGCGGTAGCTCTCGGAGCGTTCTGCGAACCTACGCGCCGCACCTTCTTCGCGGCGGTAGGCCTGAGCCGCTCGCAGACCGGCGATGTTCTCCTGGAAGTCGGCATTGACGAGCGAGATCCGTTCGCGGGACTGGCTGTAGGCAACCGAGGAGATCTTGCGGAAGATCACGGTCGCAACCACGAGCGGTGGGATGACGGCCAGCGCCACCAGGCCGAGCGTCACGTCGGTCGCCAGGAGGGCGATCGAAATTCCGCCGACGGTCAGGACGCTCACGATCGCCGTCGACATACCGGTTTGGATGAACGACGAGAGCGCGTCGACGTCGGTGGTCATACGCGTCATGATGCGGCCGGACAATTCCCGTTCGTAGTAGTCCAGACCCAGGCGCTGCAGGTGTGCATAGCTGCGTACGCGGAGCCCGAACAACACGCGTTCGCCGGCCCGGGCGGTGAGCACCGTCATGACCGCGACGACGACCCAGTCCGCTGCGACCAGGAGCGCGCCGAATGCCGTCGCTATCCAGAGCGTGCTGCTGTCCGCGGTCACGACTCCGTGGTCGATCGCGTATCTGACGAGGGAGGGAAATGCGATCGCCGCTGCGGAGTCCAGGGCAAGGCACACGACAACCGCCAGTAGAACCCAGCGGACCGGCCTCAAGATCTGTCGTAGTGAGAACTGTGGATTCGATTCGCGCAGGCTCTCAGGAGCGATTCCGGGGTCTTCGCGTGCGGGTGAGAGAGCGTCGACTGCTGCCCGCAGAGACGGAGTCACCGCGATTCCGCTGAGCGCTCCGGCCATCGGTCCGCCCGCACCCTGCGTCGTAGCGGCTGTGCTGTCGGCTTCGGATTCCGGTGCCTGCGGCCACAACTGCTCGGTTGTCGGCTCGCTGCGGTCACGTCCGAAAGCATCGGAGTCGACGTCGTCGAGTTCGGCCGGTAGTTCCGGCGGCGAGGAGAACAGGGCGCGAAAGAGCGGACATCGCGCTTCCAGTTCGTCCACGGTTCCGGAGTCGATGATCCGTCCGCCGTCGAGAACCGCGACCCGATCTGCCAGCGTCAAGGTGGATCGCCGGTGCGCGAGGATCAGCGTGGTCTGGCGCCGTCTGGCCCGGAACGCGTCGAAGATCGCGGCTTCGGTAGCCGCATCGACTGCGGAGGTCGCGTCGTCGAGGACCAGGATCCGTGGGTCGACGAGCAGTGCCCTGGCAAGCGCGATGCGCTGACGCTGGCCGCCCGACAGCGTCAGACCTCGTTCACCGACAACGGTGTCGTATCCGTCCGGGAGTGCCTCGATGAAGGTGTCTGCCTGTGCCAATGCAGCTGCGGCGCGGATGTCCTCGTCGGAGGCGTCCTCGCGCCCCAGTGCGATGTTGGCGGCGATGGTGTCCGAGAACAGGAAAGGTTCGTCGAAGACCAGGCTGACGGCGGCACGAAGCTGTTCTGTGCGCAGTTCGCCGATGGGGAACGTCTCGCCCGCGGTATCGACGGTCACTACACCCGAAGTCGGGGCGTAGAACCGGGGGAGAAGCAAGGACAACGCGGTCTTGCCCGACGCGGCCGGCCCCACGACGGCGACGGTCTCGCCCGGTTCTATGCGGAGGTTCAGCCCGGTCAGGACGTCGCGTTCGGTGTCGAATCCGAATGCCACGTCGTCGAAGGTGACTCCGAGAGGACCGTCGGGCAGGTCCACCGGATGGTCTGGATCGGCGATGTCCGGCTGAGCGTTGATGACGTCGTAGACACGCTCGACAGCGGCGCGCGCAAGCTGCGCCATGACGATGACCGACGACAGAGTTCGGGTGACGCCGGTCATCGTCACGATGTAGGTGGCGAACGCGAGAAACGTTCCCACGGTGATCTTGTCGTGCAGTGCGAGATACCCGCCGAGGGCGATCACTCCCACCTGCCCCAGCTGGGGCAAGGCGGCCATGGTCGGCGCGAATTTCGCGTTCAACCACGCGGCGCGAAGACGCTCCGAATACAGCGTGCGGCTGCGCTTTTCGAGTTGGTCGACGGCTCGTTGTTCCTGCCCGAATCCCTTGACGACGCGCACGCCCGTGACGGTTTCCTCGACATGTTGGGCGAGGTCGGCGGCCCGCTGCTGCGCGGACCATGTTGCGGCGAAGAGCATCGGTCGCATCAGGAACACCACCAGCCCTACTGCGGGGATGACGGCGACAGCGACGAGAGTCAACAGCGGCGAGAGCCACGCCATGATGCCGATCGCGAGCACGAATTGCAGGAGCGCACCCGCGGACATCGGCACCATCGCGAGCAAACCCTGGACGAGTTGTAAATCGGTGATGGACCGGGATACCACCTGGCCTGTGCGGATCTGATCCTGCCCTCGTCCGTCGAGGCGTTGCAGCGAGCCGAGCAAGGCGAGCCGCAAGTCGTGTTGAACATCGAGCGAGAGTCGGCCGGCAAGCATCCGTCGGCCGTACTGGCACGCGAAGCGGACGACCGCGAGCAGCGCGATCGCCAGCGCGACGAACCCGATCACCTTGCCTGGGTTCTCCTGGCTTGCGGCGTCGAGCGCATAGCGGGTCAGAAGAGGAAACGAGATGTCGATCGCCGAAGCGATGACGGTCACCAGAAGCGCGCCGATGGCAACTCTTCGGTGCAACCAGCATGCGTGCGCCAAGCGGCGGATCCAGCCCGGAGCTCGATCGACCTCTCCAGCTACTGGACTGTCCGTGTTGATCGTGTTCATCGAGATCCACGGTAGACCCGGCCCCAGACAGCCTTTTCAGGTGATGTCGCGGGTCCTGGTCCGCAGCCAACCGAGCCCGCAGAACAGAACCACCCAAGCTGCCAGCATCATCGGGCCGCTCGGCCAGGACGCAAACGCGTCGACGTCGATCGACGGGGCCGCATTGATGATCGTGCCGATCGTGGCCGACACCGGAAGCGCGGCCCCGACCCCGCCGAGATCCATCGCGAGCAGCACTGCGCGGACGATCCATTCACCGAAGACGAACCACAGGATGACCGAGAGGGCACCGGCCATCGACGAACCGGTGAGCAGTGCCACCCCGGCGCCGAGCAGTGCCCACAGAGCGCACGCCAGAATGCCTGCGGCGCAGATGGCGAAGAGATCGGTGGTGAAGCTGAAGTCCCGGCCGAAGAGCAACATCGCGCCGATGCTGACTACTTCGACCGCCAACGCGTAGCCGACGGCGAATACCGCGACGACGGCAAGTTTTGCGCCGAGAACTCCGTCACGGCCCCGAGCTGTGAGGAACGTCGTGGTGAGAGTTTTGTAGCCGAATTCGGATCCGGCGGTGAGTGCTCCGAAGACAGCCGCGAACACCAGGACAAGAGTGTTGGAGACACCGAGGCTGACGCCGGTGGACACGACATCGACGTCGAAGGTGGTGTCTGCCGAATCGGCCACGGCTTCGACGAACGTCCTGGTGGAGGCAGCAATCAGCACGGCCACGACGACCGGTGCGATGGCCAGTGCCCACCAGTAGCGCAGGGTGAGAACTTTGAGTGTCTCCGCGCGCACGAGCGTGGTCATCGGTGTCCTCCGGAAGGTCCGTATGCGGCAGGGCCGTAATAGCCCGGTCCGGAACCGGGACCGGGTGGGCGGTGGTATCCGACCTGGGGAACCGCGTACTGCGGTGTTGTCATCGCGAGGAACAGTTGCTCGAGATCTGCGCCTTCGGTTGCGACGCCGAAGATCGTGACACCGGCGGCGGATGCCACCGGTGGGAGCACCGACGTGTCGGTGCCGCCCACGGCGAGCCGTCCGTCCTGCGTGATCTGGGCGTCGATGATTCCGCGAGCGGCCAATGCCGTGGCGAGGAGCGCTGGGTTGGAACACGAGACGAGCAGTCGACTGCGCTGCGAGCGGCGAAGTTCGTCCATGGTCCCTTGGTAGACGAGTGAGCCGGCGCTGACGATGACCACGCTGTCGACGGTCGCTTCCACTTCACGAAGCGCGTGACTCGAGATCAGAACCGTTCGGCCGGAACCGGCGAAGGTCTGCAGGAACTGACGAAGCCACGCCATGCCCTCGGGGTCGAGACCGTTCGCGGGTTCGTCGAGCACGAGGATCTCGGGATCACCGAGCATCGCGGTGGCAAGGATCAGGCGTTGGCGCATCCCGAGCGAGAAGGTGCCGGTCTTGTGGACTCCGACCGATCTCAGACCGACCATGTCCAGCACCTGCGCCGCGCGCTGAGTCGGCATGCCGATAGCGGCCGCGTAGATCTCGAGGTGTCCGAGCGCCGTTCGTTTCGGATGGAGACTGCCGACGTCGAGTACTGCGCCGACGGTCCGGGCCGGGTTGGGCAGCAAACGCATCGGGGTGCCGTTGATCGTGGCCGATCCCGACGTCGGTGACACCAGTCCGAGGAGCATCCGCAACGTGGTCGTCTTGCCCGAACCGTTCGGGCCGAGAAACCCGGTGATCGAGCCCGCCTGAACGTCGAAGCTCAGGTCGTTGACCGCGCGCGCCGCCTTGAACGTCTTCGTCAACCCACGAATCTCGATGGGGGCAGAGAAGGATCCCATTGCGGTGTTCGTCAATGCTGCTCCCGGGTCGGCGGCGAATACGTGATGCGAGCCTACGGCCCGGACGGCTATCTGCGGATGGCCCGGCGTGTCTCCGTCTGGGGAAGCACTGCGGCATCGTCGGCAGGCATCACGATCAGGTGGTCGGTCCACCTGGCCGGTGCCGGTCCGAAGGCTTCGCGCGCATTCTTGACGACGCCCTTGCCGATTGCACGGTTGCCCGCACCGCCGATGACCGCACCGATTCCGGCGGGAACGAGCTTGCCGAGGATCAGTGCGCTGCGCTTGGCGGCGTACTTGGTCACGAATTTCCGCACGAGGGTGCTGTTCATTCCCCTCATCGTGGGTCCGGGAATCTTGCTCGTGATTGCCGTTCCCCAGTTCTTGGCTGTGATTCCGGTGGCCTTCTGCACGATCTCCATACCGGATTCGCCGAGGGCGACTGCCAGGACCAGGGCACGTCGTTGCTGGTGATCCTGTACGGAGATTCCATGCACTGACGCAATTGCCAACGTCAGCAGCGCTGACGCCTCGAGGAAGAAAGCCGATTCCGCACCGACGGCAGCGATGGACGCGACCGTTCCGACGCCCGGCACGGCGGCGGTGGCGCCGACGGCACTGCCGCTTCCGGTCACGGCGAGAATGAACATCTTCTCCATCCGCTCGACGATCTGAGCAGGTGACTCGTCGGGGTGGGCCTTACGGACATGGTTGACGTATTTGGCCACTGCGGGCGCTTGCAGGCGGCTTCCGTTGTCGAGAACGGAAACGAGGACCTTCTCGATACGCCCGCTGTCGTTGTTCGTCGACTTGCTCATTGCTGCCCCTCCACAGTTGTCCTCCTCTGAAGCGAGGTGGACCGTATCTCGAGAATAGGTGAAGTTTTCGCTGGCGGCGGTGATCACCGGGGCCATAGGCTCGTACGAGACTCGGTTTTCTTCGTGAGTTTTCCCAGGCAGGAGTTCGAGTGTTATGACCGCCACTTCGGAATCTCGTTCGACGACCATCTGGCCGACGCTGCGCTACCTCGACGCCCGTGCGGCAATCCACTTTCTGGTGAGCACCTTCGGTTTCGTGGAGAAGGCCGTCTACGGAGAGGGAGACGTGGTGGACCACGCCCAACTCGACTGGCCGGGCGGTGGCGGCATCATGTTGGGTTCGCCGCGCACCGATTCTGCGATCGCCGGCCTGCCGCCTGGAATCGGTTCGGTGTACATCGTCGTGGACGACGCGGACGCCGCCGATGCACTCCACGAACGCGCTGTCGCGGCGGGCGCCACGATCACGCAGGGATTGCGCGACGAGGACTACGGTTCGCGGGGGTTCACCTGCCGTGATCCCGAAGGTGTGTACTGGAGTTTCGGCACGTACGCAGGGGAGTAGCCCCCCGCGACCTACCTGGTGGCCCAGTGCTCTGCCGGAACCACTTCCGACGGGATGGGCGGATGAGGTGGTGTGCCGTCCCCGAACGGTCGGCCACCCAACTGTTCGCGTCCGTGCGGTTCGAGCCAGTGCGTTAATTCCGGTCCCTTGGGCACGATTCCGGAGGGATTGATCTCGGAATGCACGATGTAGTAGTGCGCTTTGATCTGTGTGAAGTCGATGGTGTCACCGAATCCGGGGGTTTGGAACAGATCGCGCGCGTAGTCCCACAGCACCGGCATCTCGCTGAGTTTGCTTCTGTTGCACTTGAAGTGGCCGTGATAGACGGGATCGAACCGCGCCAGCGTGGTGAACAGGCGCACATCGGCTTCGGTGATGGTGTCGCCCACCAGGAAACGTTGCCGGGCAAGACGTTCGGTGAGCCAGTCGAGGCGAGCGAACAGCGTGTCGTATGCCTCGTCGTACGCCTGCTGTGAACCGGCGAAACCGCAGCGGTAGACGCCGTTGTTGACGTCGCGAAAAACGTACTCGGCCACTTCGTCGATTTCGTTTCGCAGAGGCTCCGGGTACAGATCCGGTGCGCCTTCGCGGTGGTACTTCTTCCATTGCGTCGAGAAGTCGAGGGTGATCTGTGGGTAGTCGTTCGTGATCACCTTGCCCGTGGCGATCTCCACCATGGCGGGCACCGTGATTCCCCTGGGGTAGTGGGGATCTCGGGCGAAGTATGCGTCCTGCAGTCGCGGGATCTTCAGTACGGGATCGACGCCGCCCGGGTCGAGATCGAAAGTCCAGCTTCGCTTGTCGTGAACCGGACCGCAGATGCCCATCGACAGTACGTCTTCGAGGCCGAGTAGGCGGCGGACGATGACGGCGCGGTTTGCCCACGGGCAGGCACGTGCCACGATCAACCGGTATCGCCCGGGTTCGACGGGGTACCCGTCGCGGCCGCCCTCGGTGATCCGGGTCGGGATGTAGTTGGTGTCGCGTTTGAATTCACGACCCTCTTCGACGAATGTCGGTTCGCTCGCGCCGTCTTCCGTACTCATCCGCGGTCCCTCTCGTTCGAGTGTCAACTGGGCAGGTGCACGTGTACCCGAGCGTATGCCCCCAGAACGTCGAATTTGGCTTTACGTGGAAGCGTCGCTCCGATCGCACTGCCGCGACTTGTGCGTAGCTGCGGGATCAATCCGGAATCGAGAGCGTCCTCCGCAGCGAGAAGCGTTACTGCGCAGCCGATTCCGTGACGGCGATGCGCTGGAGCAGTCAGGGTCGTGAGATCTGCCACGAATCCCTGAAATTCGGAGTATGCCGCGCATCCGAGCACCTCGGCGGAATCGGTGAGGGCGGTGAACCACCGCGTCCGGTTCCCGAGGTCGGCTGTGGTGCTGTCGTCGGGTGGGCACAGCGCAGCGACGGCGAGGGCATCGTCGATGTCGTGGGAAATCAGTAGTTGCTCGTCGGGTGGCGCGTCCGTGTAGTCGCCGAGGAAAGCGAGATCGACGGGGCCGGTGATTCGGCCGCCGTGATCGCCGGCGATCTCGAGCAGACGCGCCGGTTGCAGCAGGGCGTCGACGGAGATGTCCTCGGTGCGCTCGATGAACCACTGCGGCCCGACGATTGCACCTGAGCCTGCCAGATCGAGAACGTGGATGTCGTCGCCGACGACGCGGGCCGTGTGTGCCGGCCGAAGTGCCGAGTCGCCGAGGCCCAGTTCACGTGCCCAAGCGAGTCGGATGATGTCGAGGTGATGTTCGTCCACTCGCTACAGGCTAGTCCGATTCGAACGGGTTGATCGAGATGGACAGAGGTCGTATATTCCAGGTGGACTATTTCAGGTGGAATAGTCAAGAAATAGTCAATTGCGGCTTGTCAGGGAGGGGGACTCATGGGTGACGTGTCACTGACGCCTCTGGGAATCACCGTTCTGGGCCTGCTGTCCGAGCGTTCGATGCATCCGTACGAGATGTATCAACTGGCCTCGGTTCGCCGGGGCGATCAGTTGGTGAAGATCAAGCCGGGATCGCTCTATCACACGGTTTCCCGGTTGGAGAAGCAGGAACTTCTGGCTTCGATCGGGACCGATCGTGAGGGCAACCGGCCCGAACGGACGACGTACGAGATCACCGCCCGGGGCCGCGAGGCCCTCGAGCATCAACTACGTGAGATGTTGGCGGTTCCGGTGCGGGAGTATCCGCGGTTGCCGCTCGCGCTCGCCGAAATGCACAACCTCTCCGCGTCCACCGCGTGTCAGATGCTTCGAATTCGTCTCGCGCACCTCGACAAGACGATCGCGAAATTCGAGGCCGACTACGAAGCGCTGAAGGCGGCGGAAAAACCACGAATCTTCACGGTGGGCGCGGACTACGCCCACGCACTGACCGTCGCCGAAAGAGAGTGGATCGGCGCGTTGGTGACAGACATCGAGAGCGGCGAAATGCCCTGGCTCTCACAAGAACTTCTCGACCGGCTGGCCGGCTCCGCAGGCTCGTCCGCACTACCTAAGGACTGAAGATGGAAAAGCAGGTCAATCCCTGGCACGCGCTGTGGGCGCTGTGTATCGGGTTCTTCATGATTCTGGTGGACAGCACCATCGTCGCTGTCGCCAACCCTGCGATCATGGAGGACCTCGGCACCGACATCAACAAGGTCGTCTGGGTCACCAGCGCGTACCTGCTGGCGTACGCGGTGCCGCTGCTCGTCACCGGCCGGCTCGGTGACAGGTTCGGACCGAAGAACCTGTACATGATCGGCCTCGTACTGTTCACCGGCGCTTCACTGTGGTGCGGTCTGTCCGGCAGCGTCGAGATGCTCATCGTGGCAAGGGCTTTCCAGGGTCTGGGCGCCGCAATGATGACGCCTCAGACGATGGCCGTCATCACACGCACGTTCGCGCCGAACAAGCGTGGCGCCGCAATGGGCCTGTGGGGCGCGGTTGCCGGTGTTGCGACGCTGGTCGGTCCGCTTGCCGGTGGTGTGTTGGTCGACAATCTCGGCTGGGAATGGATCTTCATCGTCAACGTCCCGGTCGGTGTCATCGCCTTCCTCCTCGCCTGGAAGCTTGTTCCGTCGTTGCCGACCAGCGAGCACAAGTTCGACATCCCCGGCGTGATTCTCAGCGCCGCAGGCATGTTCCTGCTCGTGTTCGGAATCCAGGAAGGCAGTTCGTACGACTGGAACGGATTCGTCTGGAGCCTGATCGGCGCCGGTGTGGTGTTGCTCGCGGTGTTCGTGTTCTACCAGTCGCGCAACAAGAACGAGCCCTTGCTCCCACTCGAACTCTTCAAGGACCGCAACTTCTCGCTCGCCAACGTCGCCATCACCGCGATGGGCTTCGCGATCACGTCGATGGTCCTTCCGCTGATGTTCTACACCCAGGCAGTTCGCGGACTCTCCCCGACGCAGTCGGCGCTCCTCCTCGTTCCGATGGCCGTGCTGACCGGCATTTTTGCGCCGATCATCGGCAAGCTCGTCGACAAGACGCATCCGCGCTACATCGCGGGCACCGGCTTCCTGCTGTTCGCGATCGCCCTGGGCTGGCTCGCACTGGTGATGTCTCCCGACGTCGCGATCTGGGAACTGCTCCTGCCGATCGGCCTGATCGGCTTCGCCAACGCATGCATCTGGTCACCGCTCGCGGCCACCGCCACACACAACCTGCCTCCGATGCAGGCCGGCGCCGGCGCCGGCGTCTACAACACCACCCGGCAGGTGGGTGCGGTTCTCGGCAGTGCCGCGATCGGAGCACTGATCACCGCACGATTGGCGGCACAGGGTCTGACCGGCGGCAGTTCCGAAGCCGGAGTGGGTCACCTACCCGAGTTCGTCCGTGAACCGTTCAGTACGGCGATGTCGGAGTCGATCTGGCTGCCCGCAGGCGTGCTGCTCATCGGCTTCGTCGCTTCGGTGTGCTTCGCTCGGCCTCTGCGCGGCGACGCACACGACGACGCGATGGCCGTCAGTGCCGAAGCGCGTCGGGAAACATCACTGCACGATTGAGATAGTCGCTCGGGTCCAGGGCTCGCTTGATCGCCCACATCGTGGCTATGTCCTCCGCAGAGAGGGCCAGGTCCAGATAGTTGCGTTTGAGCGAGCCCACCCCGTGCTCGGAACTGACGTTTCCGCCGTGATCGCGAACCAGTTCGAGGACGCTGCGGTACACGGTGTCGGCGTTCGGGCAGTTCAGGACGTTGAGGTGGATATTTCCCTCGGCGACATGTCCGAAGAGGATCGGAATTGCCTCGGGGGCACGACTCGCGATCACCGCCGCGGCGTCCTCGGCGAAGGTGGCAAGCGAGTCCAGCGGCAGCGCCGCGTCGAATTTCAGTGGGGGACCGAACAATCCGACCACCTCGGCGAAGCATTCGCGCGCCGCCCACAAACGCGCCGAGCCGGGATCGTCGACCGCCACGGCCGGGGTCTGCGGTGGGTCGATGCGTTCGAGCAGCTCGGCCAGGTCTTCCAGCGGATCGTGGGCCGCGGACACCTCGGCGAGCAGGTACCACGGTCGCCCCGTCGGCACCGCGGCGTTCAAATGGTGGGCGGCCAGTTCGAGACCGCGCCCGTCCACCAACTCCAGTGCGTCGACGCCGTCGAGAGTGCGCAACACTCGCCCCGCCTCGACGACGTCTTGCAGTCGGTCGAAACCGGTCAGCGATGTGACGCGGTGAGTCGGTATCTTCCGTAATTTCAGGTCGACGGAAGTGACCACCCCAAGAGTTCCCTCGCTGCCCACCCACAGTGCGGGCAGGTTGTATCCGGAATTGTCGGACAACACTTTCGGTGACCGGCGCACCGTGGTCCCGTCGGGGAGTACCACCTCGAGTCCGAGCACCTGTTCGGCCATGTTCCCGTATCGAACCGTGTGCAGGCCACCGGCATTGGTGGAGACCATGCCGCCGATCGTCGCCGTATCCCGTGAAGCTATGTCCACGCCGAATTTCAGGCTGGCGGCAGCGGCCGCCGAATGTACCTGCGCGAGTGCCACTCCCGCACCGACGGTGATCCGACCGGCGGCAACATCGACTTCGCCGATGGCCTGGAGGCGTTCGGTGGAGAGCAGGACGTCGTCGTGCTCGGGCACCGTCCCGGCGACCAGACCGGTTCGCCCGCCCTGAACGGTGACCGGTACGCCGCGCGAGCGGCACACGTTCAGCACTGCCGAGACTTCGGCGGTATTTCCGGGTCGGACCAGAGCGCTGGCGCGCCCGCTGTAGCGCCCTGTCTGGTCGGTGGAACGGGTCGCCAACACGTCGGCGTCGTCGACGACGAACCGATGTCCCACAACGTCCGCGAGTGCATTTCTCAGACCGTCCACCCGACGATCGTAGGCCGGTTCGATGTGGCAGTGTGGCGGCATGACTGCTCCCGAATCGCATCCCACCCGTCTCGAGCGCTTCACCACCGATGGTGGTGCCGAGGTGGCTGTCCTGACGTTCGCGCACGGACCACTCAATCTGTTCGATCAGGCCATGTTCGACGCCGTCATCGCCGATGTTGCAGCGCTGACCGAAAACCCACCGCGCGCTGTGCTTCTGCGCGCCGAGGGCAAGGTCAACTCGGCCGGCGTCGACGTCCATGTGTTCGACGGACTGAACCCGGAGCAGGGAGCGGAATTGTGGCGCGAACTGTTCGCCCAGATCTGCCATCCGCTCGAGGCGTTGCCGTGCCCGGTCATCTACGCGGCGCACGGGCTGACGCTGACTGCTGCCTTCGAGATCTCCTTGGCCTGCGACATCATCCTCGCGGCGCCGAAGGCGAAGTTCGGACTGGTCGAGACAGTGGTCGGTCTGACGCCGTCCATGGGTGGACCGCAGCGTTTGGCCGAGCGCGCCGGTTCTGGACGGGCTCGGGAGTTGGTCATGACCGGCGATCTCTACGACGCCGCAACTCTGCACTCGTGGGGCGTCGTCAATGCCGTTCACGACGATGTCGATGCTGCGGCGCGTGCCCTGGCGGCCCGGTTGGCGGACGGGCCCACGCGAGCCCACGACGCCACCAAGCAGATCGTGGCGGCCTGGCGTTCCGGCGGGATCGCCCACGCGGATTCGGTGACTCCCGGGGTGTCCGGTGCGCTGTTCGCCACCGATGACCTACGCGGCGCTGTCCGCAGTTTCCTCGAGGTCGGACCGGGCAAAGCGGTCTACTCCGGAAAGTAAGTTTGCGACGATTATCGCCAGAGACCTCCACGAACTGTGATCCACGTCATATAGTCGAATGGCCGGTGGGTTGTCAGTGACGTGGAGGTATCGATGCGGTCGACGCTTGTGGAATACCCGTGTTCGACTCAGCTCCTCGCCGACGCCCGTGTCACCCGTGCGGGTGACGGGGTGCTTCGGTACAGCCAACTCGACCCGTCGCTGTCCGAACTCCTCGATATCGCCGTTCATCGATTCTCCTCACGCATCGCGGTGGAGGAGGTCGACGGCGAACAGGTCACCTTCGCGGAGTTGTGGGCCGAGGCGTCGCGGGTCGCAGGCGGGCTGAAGTCGCGAGGCGTCGAGATCGGGGACCGTGTGGCCATTCGCGTCGCCGCCGGGGTGAGGTGGATGGAGGCGTGCCTCGGCGTCATTCTCGCCGGCGGTGTTCCAGTCTCCGTGGGTGTTCATCTGAGCGACGACGCGGCGGACTTCGTCATCGCGGACAGTGGCTCGGTGTTGGTGCTCGACGGGGAACTCCCACACGGTGTTCCGTTCATCGACGACGGTGCCGCCCCGGAGGAGATGGCGATCCTCGCGTACACCGCCGATTCTTCGGGCGAAATGCTGGGCGTCGAGTTGAGCAACGAGAACGTGCTCTCCGCCATCGTCGGCATTCTGCACTCGCGCGATTACGGCGTCGAAGGTGTGCGAAATCTGTTGGTGGACAATGACTTCAAGTCGGTGCGGCAGTTCGTGCACGTGCTCGCGACGTTGGTGGTCGGTGGAACGGTGGTCCTCGCCGGCGACTTCTGGCGTGAGAGTGTGCATACCGTCGACATCGTGACCGGGCGGCCCGAGGACCTGCTCGAGCCACGGTTGCTCACCCTTGGACCGGCGGCGCGTGCCGGTTCGAGGTCGGTTCAGTGGATCGATTGCAGCGGGTCGCCGATCACGGCCGAACAGGAATCCAAGCTGCTGACCCTGTTCCCGGCCGCTCGGCATGTGATCGGGTGGGGCAAAACCGAGACCTGTGGGGCTGGTCTCATTCTGCCAACCGAGTCGGCACCCACCCACCTCGGAAGCGTCGGAATCGCTTTCGGTGGAATGGAAGTGGCGTTGTACGGCCCGGATGCTCCAGGTGGTTTCGGTGAGTTGCTGTGCCGTGGACCGAGTGTCACGCGTCGGTATTGGAACTCGCCGCAAGCGACCTCGACGAGGTTCACCCAGGGGTGGTTCTGCACTCACGACACCGCGCAGATCGACCCCGATGGCTTCGTCCGTATTGTCGAACGCAACGTCGCGTAGTCACGCGAGCGTGGTCGACAAACGAGAGGGACATCATGGCGGACGAGGTTCTCACCGAGCGGCGCGGGCGGACACTGATCATCACCATCAACCGGCCCGAGGCGCGTAACGCCATCAACTCGGCGGTCAGTCACGCATTGGCCGCTGCGGTCGAAGAGCTCGATGCGGACGACGATCTGTCCTTGGCGGTGCTGACAGGAGCCGGCGGAAACTTCTGTGCCGGTATGGATCTGAAGGCATTCGTGGCCGGCGAGAACGTACTCGTGCCGGGACGCGGTCTCGGATTCACGGAAGGGCCGCCGCGTAAGCCGATCATTTCGGCGGTCGAGGGCTTCGCGTTGGCAGGCGGCACGGAACTCGTGCTTGCCACCGACCTGGTGGTCGCGTCGTCCGAAGCGAAGTTCGGTATCCCGGAGGTCAAGCGAGGGCTGGTCGCAGGTGGAGGCGGATTGTTGCGCCTGCCCAAGCGGATTCCGTACCAGAAGGCATTGGAACTGGCCCTGACCGGTGACAGTTTCACAGCCGAGGAGGCCTACCGCTACGGCTTCGTGAACACGTTGACCGAGCCAGGTAAGGCGCTCGAAGGCGCGCTGGAGCTGGCTGAGCGCATCACCCGCAACGGACCGCTCGCGGTTGCGGTCACCAAGGAGATCATCGTCAAGGCCGGCGGTTGGTCCGACGACGAAGCTTTCGCGAAGCAGTTGCAGGTCATGGCGCCGGTGTTCGCGTCCGAAGATGCACGCGAGGGCGCGACGGCGTTCGCCGAGAAGCGCGCCCCGGTCTGGAAGGGGCGGTAACACCGACATGGCTACACCTGTCGCAGAGCTGCACATGCACATCGAGGGTTCTCTGGAACCCGAACAGATTTACCGACTTGCCGAGCGCAATCGAATGGACTTGCCGTACAAGGATATCGACGATCTGAAGTCGAGGTACGAGTTCACCGATCTGCAGTCGTTCCTCGATCTCTACTTCGCCAACATGGCCGTCCTGCGCACCGCGGAGGATTTTGCCGACCTGACGCGAGCGTACTTCCGCCGCGCGGCTGCCGCCGGCGTCGCGCATGCCGAGTTCTTCTTCAATCCACAGGCGCACGTGGTCCGTGGTGTTCCGCTGACCGAGGTCCTGGACGGGATCATGGATGCGGTGGCATCGAGTGAGCGCGAGTTCGGGCTCAGCAGCGCGGCAATCGCCGCCATCCTCCGAGATCAGCCCGTCAAAGACGCCGAGGAGATCTTCTCCGAGATAATTCGCCTGCAGGCTCCGATCGTCGGGCTCGGACTCGACTCCGCGGAGGTCGGCAACCCGCCGTCACTGTTCGAGGACGTGTTCGCCCGCGCGCGTGCCGAGGGTTTGCACGTTGTGGCTCACGCCGGTGAAGAGGGACCGCCCGAGTACATCTGGCAGGCGCTCGACATTCTCGGCGCCGAGCGGATCGACCACGGAGTCCGGGCACTCGAGGATCCTGCCCTGATCGAGCGTCTGGTCGACGAGGAGATTCCACTGACGGTCTGCCCGTTGTCGAACGTTCGTCTGCGGGTGTTCGATTCGCTGTCGGATCATCCGCTTCGATCGATGCTCGAGATGGGTTTGATCGTCACGGTCAACTCCGACGACCCGGCCTACTTCGGGGGATATGTCGACGACAATTTCACCGAACTGGGCCGAGCCCTGGGTCTGACGGAGGCCGAGCGAGACACCCTCGCCCGGAACTCGATCAAGGCCTCGTTTGCGAGCGATGCGCGAAAAGCGGAACTACTGCGGTACTGACCGTCAGTCGCCGAGTACCTGACGCAAGTATTCGTTGTCGAACACACGATTCGCGTCGTACTTGTCTCGAACGGCGACAAAGTCGTCTAGTCGGTCGTACGTAGGACGCAGGTCGTCGACGGTCCGGTTGTGCATTTTTCCCCAATGCGGCCGGCCGTCGACGGCGCGCGCGATTGCCTCCACTGCGGCGAAGTATTCGGTTTCGGGGCGTCGGTGGTACTGGTGTACGGCGATGTATGCGGTGTCGCGTCCGTGAGCAGTGGAGAGCCAGAGGTCGTCGGCGGCAGCAAAACGTACTTCGACGGGGAATGCGACGTTAGTTCCGGACTTCTTCATCCAGCGGTCGATTTCGTGGAGTGTCTCGGTGACGTGTTCGCGGGGGATCGCGTATTCCATCTCCTTGAACTTCACCCGGCGCGAAGACGCGAATACTCGGTAGCTGCGATCGGTGAACTCCCGGGCGCCGAGCAATCGAGACGACACGTTGTTGATTCTCGGGATCGCGGCCGGCGCCAGGGTGGCAACGCGGTTGACGCCTTCGAAGAGTGTGTTCGAGAGGAGTTCGTCGTCGACGAACGCGCGGACCTTGCCCACTGGATCGGGTTCGGTATCTCCGGGCAGTCGCGTATTGCTCTTCGTCAGGACACGGTCGGTGTGCGGAAACCAGTAGAACTCGAAGTGGTCCAAGCCCAGACGATCGCTCTCGAGGGTGTCCAGTATGTGAGACAGCGTGTCGGGTTCCTCGATTGCGCGAAGTGTGAATCGCGGGACGCAGGCGAGAGTGATCTTCGAAATGATGCCGATTGCGCCCAATCCGAGGCGGCCTGCTTCGAACAATTCGACGTTTTCGTCGGCGCTTGCGGTAACGACGGATCCGTCGGCGAGAACGATCTCGATTCCGCGAATCTGCGTGGCGATACCGCCGAATCGTGCGCCGGTGCCGTGTGTGCCGGTGGACGTCGCGCCGGCCAGTGACTGGACGTCGATGTCACCGAGATTGGCCATCGCATATCCGCGTTGCCACAAGGCGTCGTTGAGAGCATGAAGGCGAGTGCCTGCAAAAACAGTGACCAGCGCACCGTCGTCGGTCGGTGTGATCGAGTCGATTCCGCTCAAGTTGTCCAGGCTGACGAGGACACCGTCAGTGACCGCGACACCGGTGAACGAGTGGCCGGCGCCGACGGCCTTCACACGTTGGCCACGCCAGGCGGCCTCGGCGACCAACGACGAAAGTTCACGGGTATTTGTCGGCGTCGCAAAGCGACGCGGCGCGGCGCTTTGAGTGCCCGCCCAGTTCTGCCAAGTGTCCGAAGCCATTACGCAATAATGTACTTGGACGGTCGTCCAGGCAAGTATTGCGCGAAGATTTTGTCATTTGCGTTCTACGATCATTGGATGCTGAACAGGCTCCCGGCGGACGAACGCCGCACACAATTGGTCGAGTCCGCCTTGTCTATTGCGGAACAGCGCGGTGTCAGTTCTGTGACGGTAAGGGCGGTGGCAGAGGAGGCCGGGGTATCGCTCGGCGTCGTTCATTACTGCTTCGAGAGCAAGGAAGCGCTGATCGCGGCAATGGGTGAAACGCTCATTCTGCAGCTCAGTGCGTCGATGCAGTATGCGTTCGCGCAGGTCCGCCATGCGCCGGATCTCAGTGGCGTGCAGGGGCTCAGGGAATTGCTGCACATCGGCCTGACCGGAATGTGGCCGACCATCGAGGCAACCCCGGATCGCCAGTTGTTGACCTACGAAATTACTGCGCAGGCACTGCGTAGTCGCAATCTCGGAGCCGAACGTGCTGGGGCGGTTGCATTTGAGCAGTACCGAATCATGGATGAGCTCGCGGTGTCGTTTCTCGAAGAGTGCGCCAAGATATCGGGCACGGTGTGGACGGAGCCGTTGAGTTCGATTGCGCGACTGAGTCTTGCGATGATCGACGGCCTTGTTCTGCGATGGCTGGTCGATCGTGACTCCGACGCGACTATTGCCGAGTTCGGAGAAATGGTTCAGGTAATCGCCAACAAAGCCGTGGTCGCGCCTCAGTAGAACCGCCATCCTGGACATACGTCCAGGATTGGTGATTGACTGGTCGCACGCCGCGACGATTGGATCATCTGTGACCAGGACCCTTGATCGACTCACTGCTGCCACGCGAGAACTCGACCCGCCTCTGGCTGCTCTGGATCTGACCACACTGCGCAGTAATGCAGCCGACCTGGTGCGCCGCGCCGGTGGAACCCCGGTGCGAGTGGCGAGCAAATCGGTTCGTTGTCGGACGGTTCTGGCTGAAACTCTCGGCGACACACTGACCGCGTCCGGCGGATTCCGCGGAATCATGGCGTACTCACTGCGCGAGGCTCTGTGGCTGGTCGGGCTCGGCGCACGGGACATCCTGATGGGGTACCCGACCGCCGATCGTGGCGCCATCGCGGATCTCGCTGCCGACGACACCGCTCTCGCATCGATCACCTTGATGGTCGACGACGATGCGCAGTTGGACCTCATTCGTTCGGCGTCGACGGGGGATGCGCCTGTCCGCGTGTGTCTCGACGTCGACGCGTCACTGCGGATCGGCCCGATCCATCTGGGCGTACGACGCTCGCCGCTGCGCGAACCTGCCGCGGTCGCCGCACTCGCGGCGCGTGCTCGTCAGCGCGGATTCTCCGTCGTCGGAGTGATGTTCTACGAAGCCCAGATCGCCGGCCTCCCGGACACCAGCGCTCCGATCGGTTGGGTCAAGAAGGCCTCTGCCCGCGAACTGGCGTCCAGAAGGGGCGCTGTGGTCGCGGCCGTCACCGATGCCGTGGGTGCACTCGAGATCGTCAACAGCGGCGGTACGGGGTCGCTGGAGGTCAGTTCGGCCGATCCTGTGGTGACCGAGGTAACAGCAGGCTCCGGACTGTACGTACCGACCCTGTTCGACCGCTACCGCGCCTTCCGTCCCGATCCGGCGCTGTTCTTCGCACTGTCGGCCGTGCGCAAGCCGACGCCGTCCGTCACGACCCTGTTCGGCGGCGGATACATCGCGTCGGGACCTGCCGGAGCCACCCGCGTTCCGTCACCGGTCTGGCCCGCTGGTCTCAAACTGCTCCGCAACGAAGGTGCCGGCGAAGTCCAGACGCCGGTCACCGGGAAGGAAGCCGGAAACATCGCGATCGGCGACCGCGTATGGTTCCGTCACGCCAAGGCCGGCGAGCTGTGCGAGCGCTTCGACCGCGTGTATGTGGTCGAAGCCGACGGCACCCGAACCTCGGTTCCCACCTACCGCGGCGAAGGGCAGTGTTTCGGGTAGGACAGGCTTTGGGTGTGAAAATATTTGGCTAGCTCGTCAACCTCATGAACGCGCCCAGCTCCACCAATCCTGCGGGCGTGCTCGGCATGTACTGCGTCAACGCGTGTGATCGGACGATGATCGCGCACCACTTGCCGCGTGAGACAGCAACATTGAGACGGTTTCGCGACAGCAGGAACGACATCCCTCGCGGGACGTCCTCGACGGCAGATGCGGCCATCGACACGATTGCCACCGCGGCCTCGCGGCCCTGGAACTTGTCGACGGTCCCGACCTCGACCTCCGTGAGACCGGCTTCGGTGAGATCGCGCTCAACGGTACCGACCTGGGCGTTGTATGCCGCGACCACGAGGATGTCCGCCTGCTCCAGGGGCCGGGTTCCCTCGAACTCGCTCGGGTCGGTCCATGGCGTACCGAGAAGGCCCTGGATCTGGCGAACGATTTCGTGGGACTCTTCCGGGGAGTACGTGGAATTGCCGCGGTGATCGACGAACACCGTGTGCACTCCGGCAGCGAGTCCGTCGAGTTTTCTTGCCGCACTCACGGTTTCCTGGGAATGCAGCTTGCCCTCGTACGACAATGCGGACACGGGCGCACACAGATCCGGGTGCATCCGCCAAGTCTTCTCGAGGAAGTAGCCGAGTTCGGGTGGCAGTGCGCCGTGTCCCTCGGCGAGCCAACCGAGCGCCGATTCGTCGACAGGTTCGGGGTGAGTACCTTGGCTCACCTGCGGCAACTGCTGCGGATCGCCCAGCAGCAACAGGTTTCGCGCGGAAATCGCGACGGCAATGGTGTTGGCGAGCGCGAACTGGCCCGCCTCGTCGACCACGAGCAGGTCCAAGCTGCCCGCCGGAACACGATCGGTGTTCGCGAAGTCCCACGCAGTGCCGCCGATGACGCAGCCGACGCCTTCGGCCTCGGCGATGAATCTCGCATATTCTTCGGATGCGATGTCCTGCCATTCTGCGGTCTTGCTGCGGCTGCCCTTCTTCGCGACCAGTGCAGGGTCCACGCCGGCCTTGAGAATGCCGCCAAGCATGTTCTCGACCACCGAATGTGATTGTGCCACCACGCCGATTCGCCAATGGTGTTGTTCGATCAGTGTCTTGACGACACGAGCGCCCGTGTAGGTTTTGCCGGTACCGGGAGGACCTTGCACCGCCACGTAGGAATCGTCGAGGTCGAGAAGTGCGGCGGTGATGGCGTCGGCGTAGTTGTTGTCGGTGCCGACAGGTGGCAGCGGTGAACCCGAGAGGGTTCTCGGGGTGCTGCGCCTGAGAATGTCGACTGCCGCGATGTGTGGCAGTTCGGGCAGGCTCTCGCTGGCGTCGGACGCGGCAGCGGCGATGGACTTCTCCATGCGTCCGGTGGGAATCGGACGACCAGGTGCCAACGCGACCGGGGAATCGATGTATTCGTCACCGCCGAGCAGTTCTTCGACGGTGACCACGTCGAGTCCTTCGGACTTGACCACGGCCGTGACCTTGACGCTGCTGGTGCCGCGTTGGGTGGGGTTCTCGCTTGCAACGGCATCGGGGGAGGGGGTTGCGTAGAGAGCGAACAGATCACTGCCCGGGCTCAAAGACGTTCCGGTGCCGAAACTTCCGGTCAGCTGAATGTGTCGACGGAACTTCTTCTGACGTGGAGTGCTCTTGTGCCAGTCCGCCTCGATTTCGGACTGTTCGACCACCATGACGTCGCGGATGTCCACCAGGTCTTCGATCGGTGTGACCAATCGGTCGAAGTGGGCCCACCAGTACGGCTTCCGCTCACGATTGTGGTACCCCACCGCAGCAGCCAGTAGAGCAGCTGCCTGCTGATCGGGGGTACGCGCCGAACCTGCCTTGTGTCCTGCGAATTCGCGGAGCGCGATCTCCGATTCGGTGAGCTCCTCGAGTGGAATCTTGATCTGCCCGGTCGGCTCACGAAGTTCGACGCCGTGTTCTGCGGCGCGCTCGGCAAGCCAATCGCGCAGGCGCAGAGTGGATTCGCAGTCGTACTCGTTGTAGTCGGAGATGCCCTGAAGAAGTTCCCTGGCCTGGTCGGCTTGTCCGCCGTCGCGCAATTCGCAGTAGTCGGCATAAGCGACAACCGAAGCGGCGGCATTGGTCACGTCGCCGTCGCGGCCGTGCTCACCCATGTAGAGCGGCTCGAGTTTCTTGATGCTGTACGAGCGTTGTCCGATCCGCAGGCACGCGCGGACGATCGGGTACAGGTCGACGAGCACGTTCTCGCTGAGCAGGGTGTCCACGGTCTGCTCGCCGACACCGTGACGTGCGGCCAAGCGCAACAGCGCCGATTTCTCGTACGCGGCGTAGTGGTAGATGTGCATGCCTGGATGAGCTTCTCGACGCGCGGTGACGTAATCGAGGAAGTCGAGGAGCGCCTGGCGCTCACCCTCGCGATCGTGTGCCCAGAACGGCTTGAACACGTAGTCGTCCGCAGGCCCTTCGACCACACCGAACAGATACTCCAACCCCCAATCGGTGGACCCGTCCTCGGCCCAGAGCGGATCGCCCTCGAAGTCGAAGAAGATGTCGCCGTCGTCGGGGATGGGGAGTCCGCCGAGCGCCGAGGGTTCGTAGACCTCGAATTCGGCGTCGCCGGACAGTTCCTGGCGTAGTTGAACCGCGGCCTGTGCACGGAGTTTGTCGAGTGTTTCCCGGCGGATGCCCTCGATTGGGCCGGTGCTCGCGGCGAGTTCGTCGATTGTCGTGATCCCCGAGACGATCAGCTGTTCACGCTGATTGCCGCGGACGCCCGCAACCAGCAGCAGGTCTCGATGGCTTTCGACCTCGACGCTGCAGGTGTCGCATCGACCACAACGCAGGTACCGATCGTCGAGCCACTGTGTCGGTTTCCCCTCGGCGCGGTGCTCGTCGAGGACTCGTTCGAGTTCAGCTCTACGTGCCGCGAATACCGGCGCGATGTCTCCGATGTCGTGCGACGACGTGCTGCCGTCGCCTAGCAGTAGATGAACTTGATCGGAGGCGGCAATTGCATTGCGCTCCAACGCATCCGCGTATGCGGCGAGTTGTAGAAGTGCCGACACCTTGGCGTGCCGGGAGAGCTTGCTGTCGTAGACCGCGTAGGTGTCGCCTTCGCGGACGAGGAAATCGCAGAACCCGAGGAATCGGCCGTCGAAAAAGGTTCCCTGATAAATGACTGGCGCGCCCGATCGTGCTGCCTCGACGGTGGCCAACGTGGCAGCGGTCATGCCTGCGCGTGAGTGTTCCGGTCGCGGCATGACGACGACGCCGTCTCCGTGGTGATCGATGAACTTCTGAAGCTGTTCGCGCTCGTGCGAGTCGCCGAGGCTCGACGTCCGTTCGAGCATCGGATCCGCCTCGGCGGCCTCGGCCGCGATCAGACCGGTTCGGGCGTCGAGTTGCCGCAGCAGTGCGAACTCGCACGAGGCCGCAGCCGAGAGGTCGCTGGCGCTGTAGACGATCTGATCATCGAGTAGGAACACAGGGCGATTGTGCCATCGCTCACCGACAAGGCAACCCACCAGTAATCGCTCACGAGCCGCGGATATCGGTAGCGGCGTGCAGAATGACGATCATGCCTTTCTTCGACGGACGAACCGGTCAGGTGCACTTTCGGCATTGGCCGGCGGCAGGGGGTGCGGTGCCCACGGTGTCACTGGTCTTTCTGCACGGTCTCGGCCAGCACAGCGGCCAGTATCACCGCTTCGCGGGCGCAATGACGGCGTCGGGGATCGACGTGTGGGCGATCGATCACACCGGGCACGGTTTGTCGGAGGGTGATCCGGGAGTCGGGGCTCCGCTCTCCGATCTTGCTGCCGATGCAGCCGCGCTGGCTGACATCGCCTTGGCGGAACTGCCCGAAGTTCCGCAGGCGGTGATGGGTCATTCGTTAGGTGCCGTGACGGCGCTGACGATGCTGGCTCATCGCGATCACGATTTTGCCTCCGCAGTGCTGTGCGGCATCCCGCGCAGTGCGGTCGAGCAACACGGGTGGGCGGAACTCTCCGACGCGGGCATCCCAGTCCTGGTCGTTCACGGTACCGACGACCGGATCGCCCCGGTCGATCCCGTCCGGGACTGGGCGCGGACGCTGCGCAACGTCGAGATGCGCGAGTTCGAGGACGCCGGTCACGACCTGCTGCACGAGAAGGTTCACGCCAGTGTCACCAACGTCAGCCGTGAATTCCTTCTCGCGCATTCCAGGTAGTCCTCTCAGGAGAGCGCGCCGAGCACCTCTTTCGACGTGACGGGGTGCGAGAACATCGGGTAGTCGTAGGTGATCGCGTTCTCGTGTTCGGCGACCGAAGTGCCTGCCACGCAATCGGTGAGTGTGATGACCCGGTAACCGTTCTCGTATCCGGTGCGCATGGTCGATTCGACGCAGCAGTTGGTCAGGAAACCGCCGAGAAGGATCGTGCGAATTCCTTTGCTGCGCAGAATGAAATCGAGGTTGGTGCTGGCAAAAGTGTCGAGTCCACGCTTGCCCTCGATGACGATGTCGCCGTCTTTCGGAGTGAGGTCGTCGACGATAGCGGCGCCCCACGAACCCTTCACGAAGGCCTTTCCGTCGACGACGCCCTTGAGGATTCCGTACGGATGCGAGGTGATTTCGTTGTACCCCTCGGCGAAGGTGATCGGTGCGTGCATCACGGTGACACCCGCCGCCCGGGCCGCATCGACCAGCGCGGCGGTGTTCGCGAGGAGTCCGTTCGATTCCATGACTGGTGCGACGGCCTCGTGGAGGACACCGCCCTCGGTGGTGAAGTCGTTCTGATACTCGATGAGCACGACGGCGGTGGTCGCGGGATCCAATTCGAGCTTGTCGGTCATGGTCGACACCTTCTCTGTTGTGGTCCGGGTCACGAATCTCCTCAATTAAACAGTTTGTCAGACAAGCAGGCAAGGGGTGGTAGCGTCGCGGCATGGATACGACTCCGTTGTCGCGCATGCCGCTCAGCCTTGCCGTGTCGGGAAGAATCCGTGCTGCCATACTCGACGGCTCGCTTCCCGTCGGCGAGGCATTGCCGACCGAACAGGAACTCGCGCAGACGTTCTCGGTGGGGCGATCGACGGTCCGTGAGGCCCTTCGGGTCCTGCAAGCGCAGGGATTGTTGACCGGCGCGGACACCACTTCTACTGCCAGGCCTCGGGTGACGCACGAGCATACGGCCGATTCCGCAGCCACAGCTCTCAGCACGGCGTTGCAGGTGGGTGCAGTTCCATTGGGCGATCTTGTCGAATTGCGAGTGCTGCTCGAAGCTGCTGCGCTGCGCACTGTCGTCGCGGTGCCGAACGGCGCCCGGGCTGCGATCGAGCGGATGCGCGTCGCAACCCTTGCCGACGACTCGGTCGCATTCCACGACGCCGATGTCGACTTTCACGTTGCGCTGGCCGGAGCCGGCGGGAACAAGGCGTTCGGGTTGGTCATGACGGTTCTCCGCGACAGCATCGCCGGCTACCTGCTGAGTGAACTCGACTCGCGCGAGAACTCGGCGGCCACGCTCGGCGCACTGCTGGCAGAGCACGAGGGTATCGCCGACGCGATCGAGCGCGGTGCAGTTGACGAGGCTGCCGTTTTGGTCGAGCGCCATGTGCGCGGATTCTACGAAGGACGAACGCAATGACCACGAGTATCGATCTGTTGGGCGAGCGTCTGCAGAAAGCGGTGGGGGACAGGGCGACAACCGATCCCGACCGAATGGGTGCGTACGTCCGGGATCAATCACTGCTCACCGCAGCCGGAAGGCCCGCCGCGCTGGTCAAGGCGAAGACGGTCGACGACGTCGTTGCGGTCATGACGGTGGCCCACGAACTCGCCGTTCCGGTGGTGACACGAGGGGCAGGTACCGGGTTGGCCGGCGCCGCCAACGCACTCGACGGATGCATCGTCTTGAGCGTCGCGGGCATGGATCGCATTCTCGAGATCGATCGTGCCGCGCGCACCGCCACGGTGGAGCCCGGAGTGATCAACGGTGACCTGGCGGAAGCTGTTGCACAGCAGGGTCTTTGGTACGTACCGGATCCGGGAAGCCGGTCCATCTCGAGTATCGGCGGCAATCTGGCGACAAATGCAGGCGGCATCTGTTGCGCCAAGTACGGCGTCACCGGTGATCACGTTGCGGCCCTGACGGCGGTACTCGCCGACGGGCGTGTGATCCGTACCGGTGCACGGACGCGCAAAAACGTTGCGGGGCTGGACCTGACACATCTGCTCGTCGGGTCGGAGGGCACTCTCGCGGTCATCGTCGAAGCCACGATGCGGTTGCGTACGGCGCCCACTGCCGCGACCACTGTGGTCGCCTTCTTCGATTCCGCGGAGTCCGCGATCGATGCCGTCCTCGCCGTGTCGGCAGTGGCCGAACCGTGTCAGATGGAGTTGATGGACGACGTCACCATCGGCGCCGTCAATCGGCTGACCAAGATGGGGCTGGACGAATCGGCCGGGGCGATGCTGCTCATCCAGTGCGACGGTAGGTCGGCGGCCGCCGAGGCAGCGGACTGCGCCGCGGCGTGCGAAAGTGCCGGGGTCCGAGAGGTTTTCCACACCGACGATCCGGTGGAAGGTGAAGAGTTCACCGCCGCGCGCCGCATGGCCTTGCCGGCTCTCGAGGCGTTGGGCACGGTACTTCTCGACGACGTCGCGGTGCCGGTGCCGGCGTTGCCGTCCATGTTGGAATGCATTCGTGAAGCGGCCGATCGCCACGGCGTCACGATCGGAACCTTCGGTCACGCCGCCGACGGCAATCTCCACCCGACCATCGTGTTCGACGCTGCCGAACCGGGTGCGCAGGATCGTGCGCGCGGAGCTTTCGACGACATCGTTGCCGGCGCACTGGCGTTGGGCGGAACGATCAGCGGTGAACACGGTATCGGGGTTCTCAAAGCGCCGTACATGGCGGACATGGTCGGCCAGACCGAACGCGAAATGATGCTTGCAGTCAAGGCCGCATTCGATCCGAAGAACGTTCTCAATCCCGGACGAGGTATCTGAGCGGTTCGTCCGTGCCCCAGTCGCCGGAAATTGCGCTACCAGACGAACGTGTTGCCGCACGACGCTTTTCAAGTGACGATGGCCCTCATGAAGCTGTTGATGCTCGGAGGAACACGGTTCCTCGGCCACGCTCTCGTCGATGCCGCTTTGGCTCGGGGCTGGGAGGTGACAGTGCTCCATCGTGGGCTCACCGGAGCGCCACCACCTACAGCGGAGGTCCTGTTCGCGGATCGCACCGATCAGCGTGCGATGGTTGATGCGCTCGGTGATCGTCGATGGGATCTTGTCGTCGACACCTGGTCGGGTAGCCCCCGAGTGATCGGGGAAAATGCGCGCGTCTTACTCGGTCACGTCGACCGGTACGCATACATCTCCAGTGGATCCGTCTACCAATGGGGCTTGCACGTAGACGAGACCTCACCAGTGGTGGCCGCATCTGCGACCTCCGATGACTACAGCGATTACGCGTCCGCCAAACGCGGGGCCGAACTCGCTGTCCTGGAATCCTTTCCGGACGCGTTACTCGCGAGGGCAGGGTTGATCCTCGGCCCGCGCGAGGACATCGGGCGGTTGCCGTGGTGGCTGCAGCGTATCGCGGCGGGCGGACGTGTCGTTGCTCCCGGAGTGCCGACCAGACCGTTGCAGTACGTCGATGCCCGCGACATCGCAACCTTTGTCCTGTCCGGACTGGCCGCCGGGATCAGCGGGGCATACGACGTCATCAGCCCGTCCGGCCACACCACTACCTCCGGACTCCTCCAGGCGTGCGTGGTTGCCACCGGTTCGGACGCTGAACTCGTGTGGATCGACGAGGACAGGCTGGCGGCCGCTGGAGCGCAGCCGTGGACACAACTTCCGTGTTGGGTGCCGCAGGAGGGTGAGTTCGCGGGCTTCCTCGAAGCCGACACCGCCAAGGCGGGGCAAGCAGGGCTGCGGTGCCGGCCCGTCGAAGACACCGTGCGCGATACCTGGGAGTGGATGCAGCGGGAAACTCTGCCGACTCAGCGGGAGGATCGTGCGGTGCACGGCCTTCCATCCGAGATCGAAAAGGAACTACTCTCCGCCGGACAGTGAAACGGGTCTGGCCCGGTTCGCATTCGAACCGGGCCAGACTCGTGAAAGACGATCGATCAGGCGTACAGGTCGCTGATCTTGGTCTTGTGAGCTTCGTGAATGATGTTGCGCTTGAGCTTGAGCGTCGGCGTCAATTCACCGGTCTCCTGGGTGAAGTCGACTTCGAGGATCGTGTACTTCTTGATCTGCTCGGGGTTGGAGACCTTCTTGTTCGCGTCGGCAACGGCCGAGTCGATCTCGGCGATCAGGTCGGCGTTCTTCACCAGATCGGCAATCGGGGTGCCGGCGGGCAGGCCGTTGCGCTCGACCCAACCGGGCAGAGTCTCCGGATCGAGGGTGATCAGTGCACCGATGAACGGCTGACCGTCGCCGACGACGAGGCACTGGCTGATCAGAGCGTGCGCGCGCAGGGAATCTTCGAGGCCTGCCGGTGCGACGTTCTTGCCGCCCGCGGTGACGATGATTTCCTTCTTGCGTCCGGTGATGGAGACGTAGCCCTCGTTGTCGATCGAGCCGAGGTCGCCGGTGTGGAACCAGCCGTCGACGATGGATTCGGCGGTGGCCTTCTCGTTGTGCCAGTAGCCGGCGAACACGACCGGGCCCTGCAGGAGGAGTTCGCCGTCCTCTGCGATCCGTGCTGCATGGCCGTTGATCGGCTTGCCGACGGTGCCGACGCGCTGCGCGCTCGAGGTGTTGACGGTGATTGCGGCGCTGGTCTCCGTGAGTCCGTAGCCCTCGTAGATCGGGATGCCGACGCCGCGGAAGTAGTGGCCGAGGCGCGCGCCGAGGGCTGCGCCACCGGAGACTGCACGCTCGCACTCGCCACCCAGAGCTGCGCGCAACTTCGAGTAGACGAGCTTGTCGAATACCGCGTGCTTGAGTTTGAGTGCCAGTCCGGGGCCACCCTTTTCGAGGGATTCGCTGTATTCGATGGCGGTGGCAGCAGCCTTGTCGAAGATGCTGCCCTTACCGCCGTCGACTGCCTTCTGGCGAGCCGAGTTGTACACCTTCTCGAACACGCGGGGCACCGAGAGGATGAAGTTGGGCTTGAAGCCGGCGAACTGCTCGAGCAGCGTCGTCAGGTCCGACGTGTGGGCGACGGTGACCTTGGCGTCGAAAGCGCCGAAGGAGATCGCTCGCGCGAATACGTGGGCAAGCGGCAGGAACATCAGAGTCTTCTTGCCGGGGACCATGGACTCCGGCATCGCCAGGCGGCAGGCGTTGGACTCGGCGTAGAAGTTGGAGTGCGTCAGCTGGACACCCTTGGGGCGTCCGGTGGTTCCGGAGGTGTAGATCAGGGTCGCGGGCGAGGCAGCGGTGACCTGGTGACGACGAGTGTGCAGTTCTTCGTCGGTGATTGCCGAACCGCGACTGGACAGCTCGTCGATCGCACCCGACTCGATGACAAGAACCTCGCGGAGGGCTTCTGCGCCGTCGGTGACTTCCTTGTGAGTCTCCGCGTGCTTGGCCGTTTCGACGACCAGAAGTGTCGTCGCTGAATCCTCGAGGATCCACTGCGCCTGATCAGGGGAGGAGGTCTCGTAGATCGCGACGGTGCATCCGCCGGCAGTCCAGATGGCGTAGTCGAGAACGACCCACTCGTAGCGAGTCGCGGACAGGATAGCGACGCGGTCGCCGAGCTCGACGCCCGAAGCGATCAGGCCCTTGGCAACTGCGGAGACCTGCTTCGCGAATTCAGCTGCAGTGACGTCGACCCATCCACCGTTCGACGGCCTCTTGAACGGCACGAATGTGGGGTCTTCTTCGGCGTGACGGAACACGGAGTCGGCCATGGATACGTTCTCCGGAATTGAGAACGACTGTGGAACTGAGAACTCGCGCACTATTGACCCCTCCAGTGACTACTGACATTTCTGATGTGCATTGCATCACATTAGTCGTCATTTTGCACTGTCGTTACTATTCGGTAGAACTGGTCGGGCGCTGACCTGCAGTTTAGTGTGACCGCCTGTTTACAGGTACTCAGGCGACGTGTTGGAGCGTGCGACCGTGCACGGACAGCCACCGCCGAATTGCGTAGTCCAATCGGTCCGGATCCACTGCGAGTTGCTCTGCAGTAGCTGCAAGGATCTCCGAGGTGTCTCCCGGCAACTCGGTGGTGCCGAGTGTCGCGCTGATGAAGGTGTCGGCAGCGGTCCCCAGATCGGTGTGCGGAATTCCGGCCAACATCAACAGGTGGGCCCAGGTCACTTCGGAACCGTCTCCGCACGCGTCCACCCAGGCATGGTGAACGGCTTCGAGAGCGTTGTCGGAATCGGCGGCCGACAGCAGGTCCTCGACGCTGTTGATCCGCAAGTGATGGAGTTTCTCGGCGACCTGTTGGATGTGCCGTGCCTCGATCGGGACACCCGTCGCCGTGTAGCGACGCTTGTACGAGCCGATCTTGCCTGCCCACTGGTCCGAACTGCCGGCTTCCTCGAAGGTGCGGAGTAGTTCACGTGCGCCATCCGTGACGGGTTTGTCCTCGCGGGCTTTCCGGTACGCCAGGTAGCGATCGACGACGGTCACTTCGCTGTGACCCGACGTGGACTGAACGGATTCGATGATGCACAGGGCGAGGCTCTGTCGATAAGCGTCTGACGCAACCCAGGCGGAAGGGTCGCCCAGGCGGTCACGGCACGCAGCTGCGACGGCGTCGACGGTATCGGTCGAGATGGTCACGGTTCCTCCAGAAAGCCGAATTCTTTTTGTTCCATTTGGGCTATCGGCACCGAGGAGCGAAATGTTGCATACATCACAAATTCTCAGAGATCTCTTGGACTGTGCTCAGGCTGGAGAGGTGTGCACTCAGGCGAGGAAGGACAGCACTTCGTCGTCGCTGAGTTGATGAAAGTCCTCGAATGCAGCACCGACGCCGCCTAACAGGGCAGGAACGAAGGGGCAGACGACCCGATCGGCGGAGCACGCGATCACTCTCATGGCTTCGGGGGACGCTACTGGGACAGCGACGATCACGGCGGCAGCACCCGCGGTGCGCGCGCATCGGCAGGCAACGGCGGCACTCGCGCCCGTAGCCATTCCGTCGTCGACGATCACCGCAGTGCGTCCGTGGAGGGAAACCGGGGTCCGCCCCTCGCGCAGGAGATGCGCCCGCCGTTCCAATTCGGTTCGCTCGTCGCGTTCGACGGCGACGAGTTCTCTTTTCGAGACGCGAACCGCTGCGATGACGTCGTGGTTGAGGACCCGCACGCCGCCCTCACCGATGGCGCCCATCGCCAGTTCCGGGTTGTACGGACTGCCGAGCTTGCGCACCACCACGATGTCGAGCGGAGCGTTCAGTGCCGCAGCCACCTCGGCTGCGACCGGAACTCCGCCGCGCGGGAGTCCGAGAACGACGGGCTTGTCGATACGCAAGGTCTCGAGCCGCCCGGCCAGAAATTTGCCGGCGGAAGATCGATCCCGATACTGGGTCACTGCGTTGTCCTCGAGAAGCTCGAACCCCGACCAGTTCGACGCTACTCGCTGCAGGTCACCGCGACGAGACTGTGAACCTCCGCAGCGCGAGAGCGGGATTCTTCTCGCGTACCTCGGTGATGCGAGCAGCCGAAACGAGTGCGGTGGCGACCCCGACCTGCTCGCCAAGTGAACACATCACGACGCCCATCGGGTCGACGATCATGCTGGCACCCGCGCCGCCGCGCGCGCTCTGATCTGCCGCTGCGATGTACATCGTGTTCTCGATGGCCCGGGCGCGCACGAGAGTGGTCCAGTGGTCTTCCTTGAGCGGCCCCGGCACCCACTGGGCGGGCAGGAGCAAGATGTCTGCGCCGACGTCGACGATGCGCCGGGTGACTTCCGGGAAGCGCAGGTCGTAGCAGGTCTGGAGGCCGAAGGTCAGGCCGTCGCACCCGAAAGTCTGCGGTTCGGTGATCTCGCCCGCGCGGATCACGGCCGACTCCTGGTAACCGAAAGCGTCGTAGAGATGCAGTTTCCGGTAGGTCGCCACCAGTTCGCCGTTCGGGTCCATCGCGACGAGGGTGTTGGAGATTCTGCTCACGTCGTCGATCCGCTCGTTCATTCCTGCCACGAGGAAGATTCCGAACTCCGCGGCGACCGACGCCAGCGCCGAACCGAATTCGCCGTCCAGGTCCTCCGCGGACTCGATCAAACGCTCATCCGTCTTCGGTGCGGTGAACATCGAGTATTCCGGCGCCACGACAACTTTCGCGCCGCGTGCTGCTGCATCGGAAGCCAGTGATCGCAGTGATTCGAGGTTGGCTTTCTTGTCCGTCCCCGGGGCGAATTGGGCAATCGCGACAACGGTCTGGGAGGGGGTGGCTGCGGTGGCTTCGGTCATGCTTCCTACGCTAGGCGAAACCCGCTGGGAGGGTGGATCTGTCGTAAAAGCACCCCCGGTATGTCGTCGTGTCTATACTCTATCCGCTAAACTGCTGGTCAAATGAGTGATATTGAGCGTGACCCCGAACCCCCAACATTTGCCGACCTCGACATCGATGATCGGGTATTGAAGGCACTGTCAGACGTGGGCTACGAGTCGCCCTCGCCCATTCAGGCTGCCACCATTCCGCCACTGCTCGAAGGCAAGGACGTCGTCGGCCTCGCACAGACCGGTACCGGCAAGACCGCAGCCTTCGCAGTTCCCGTTCTGTCGCGGATCGACACGTCGATCAAGCAGACCCAGGCGCTGGTGCTTGCTCCCACGCGTGAGCTGGCGCTTCAGGTTGCCGAGGCCTTCGGCAAGTACTCCGCGCACATCCCCGGACTCAACGTCCTGCCGATCTACGGTGGCCAGAGCTACGGCGTCCAGCTGTCGGGCCTGCGCCGCGGCGCACACGTCGTCGTCGGTACCCCGGGTCGTGTCATCGACCATCTCGAAAAGGGCACCCTGGATCTGACCAATCTCAAGTACCTCGTTCTCGACGAGGCCGACGAGATGCTCAAGATGGGGTTCCAGGAGGACGTCGAGCGCATCCTCCGCGACACCCCCGGCGACAAGCAGGTCGCCCTGTTCTCCGCAACGATGCCCGGCTCGATTCGCCGGATCTCGAAGCAGTACCTGAACAATCCGGTCGAGATCACCGTCAAGTCCAAGACGTCGACCGCCTCGAACATCACGCAGCGCTACATTCAGGTTGCTCATCAGCGCAAGCTCGATGCACTGACCCGAGTCCTCGAGGTCGAGGCATTCGAGGCGATGATCATCTTCGTCCGTACCAAGCAGGCCACCGAAGACCTGGCGGAGAAGCTGCGCGCCCGCGGGCACTCGGCTGCCGCGATCAACGGTGACATCGTCCAGGCCCAGCGTGAGCGGACCATCGGTCAGCTCAAGAACGGCGCCCTCGACATCCTCGTCGCGACCGACGTTGCTGCTCGAGGCCTCGACGTGGATCGAATCTCCCACGTCGTCAACTACGACATCCCTCATGACACGGAGTCGTACGTCCACCGCATCGGTCGTACCGGCCGCGCCGGTCGTCAGGGTGACGCGTTGCTGTTCGTCGCCCCGCGTGAGCGTCATCTGCTCAAGTCCATCGAGAAGGCGACCCGTCAGCCGCTTGCGGAGATGCAGCTTCCCAGTGTCGACGACGTCAACGCCCAGCGCGTGGCCAAGTTCGGTGACTCCATCACCGAGAGCCTGGCCTCGGAGAATCTCGCGATGTTCCGCAAGATGATCGAGGACTACGACCAGGAACACGACGTTCCGCTCATCGACATCGCTGCCGCTCTGGCGTTGCAGTCGCGCGACGGCGAAGCATTCTTGCTTTCTCCCGAGCCGCCGGCACCGCCGCGTCGTGAGCGCGAGCCTCGTGAACCACGTCCTCCCCGTCGTTTCGACGATGGCCCGGCCCCGCGCTCGCGTGGGCCCGAGGGCCAGGAGCTGGCCGCGTACCGCATTGCAGTCGGCAAGCGTCACCGCGTCGTTCCGGGTGCCATCGTCGGTGCCATCGCCAACGAGGGTGGGCTTCGTCGAAGCGACTTCGGGCACATCAGCATTCGCCCGGATCACAGCATCGTCGAGCTGCCGGCCGACCTCTCCAACGAGACTCTCGAAGCTTTGCGTCGCACACGCATCTCCGGCGTCCTGATCCAGCTGCAGCCTGATTTCGGGCCGCCGCAGGGTCGTCCGAGTGGCCGTGGCGACCGTGGTGGCCGGGACGATCGTGGTGGACGTGACGACCGCCGCGGTGGCGGACGCGATCGCTACAACGACTGACATACAGCTTCAACGACTGTCATGAAGACTGAAACAGGCGCTGCCCTCCGCGAGGAGGACAGCGCCTGTTTTCTGTGTGGGGGGCAAGGCTTTTCTGTGTGGGGGGCAAGGCGCTGCGCGGTATCAGATCGGCGTCGGTGCGAGGGCGCCGTTCTTCCGGGCGTTGGTGTCGAACTGCGTGCGGTACAACTCGGCGTAGCGGCCGCCGCGCGCGAGCAGTTCCTCATGGTTGCCGCGCTCGACGATCTGGCCTGCCTCGACGACAAGGATCAGGTCCGCGGAACGGATCGTCGACAATCGGTGAGCGATCACCACCGCAGTCCGCCCGGCGAGTGCTTCGCCGAGTGCTTCCTGAACCGCAGCTTCCGACGTCGAGTCGAGATGCGCGGTGGCCTCGTCCAAGATGACGACGCGAGGCTGGGCCAGGAGCAGGCGTGCGATGGTCAGGCGTTGACGCTCGCCGCCCGAGAGGCGGTAACCGCGTTCACCCACCACGGTCTCCAGTCCGTCGGGCAGCGACGCAACCAGGTCGGTGAGCCGTGCGCGCTCCAGAACCTCACGCAGATCTTCTTCGGTGGCATCCGGTCGTGCAAGGAGCAGGTTGGATCGAAGGCTCTCGTGGAACAGGTGCCCGTCCTGCGTGACCATGCCGACGGTCTCCCGGATGGAATCGGCACTGAGGTCGCGGACGTCGACGCCGCCCAACTCGACCGAACCGGAGTCGATGTCGTAGAGGCGCGGAATCATCTGCGCCACGGTCGACTTTCCGGCACCGGACGTGCCGACCAAGGCGACCATCTGTCCTGCTTCGGTGCGGAACGACAGGTCGTGCAACACGTCCTCGCCGCCGCGGGTGTCGAGGATCGCGACTTCCTCCAGGGACGCGAGAGACACCTTGTCCGCGGATGGGTAAGCAAAAGTGACGTTCTTGAACTCGACGGACACCGGGCCCTGCGGCACCGTGCGTGCATCGGGCTTCTCGGTGATGAGCGGCGCCAGATCGAGAATCTCGAATACCCGCTCGAAGCTGACCAGGGCGCTCATGACGTCCACCCGGGCGCTGGCCAGTGCGGTCAACGGCGAGTACAGCCGCGTCAACAACAATGCCATCGCCACGACGGCGCCTGCGTCCAACTGTCCGCGCAGCGCGTAGAAACCGCCGAGTCCGTAGACGAGGGCAAGAGCAAGGGCCGAGACCAGCGTCAGCGCTGTGACGAAGACGGACTGCAGCATTGCGGTCCGGACTCCGATGTTGCGCACACGCCTGGCGCGAACCGCGAACTCCGCAGATTCTTGCGACGGGCGGCCGAACAGCTTGACCAGAGTCGCGCCGGGAGCGGAGAACCGCTCCGTCATCTGGGTGCTCATGAGCGAATTATGGTTGGCTGCTTCACGATTGAGTGCTGCAAGTTTTGCGCCCATGCGCCGTGCGGGGATGACGAAGATCGGGAGAAGTAGCAGCGCGAGGACGGTGATCTGCCAGGAGATCCCGAGCATGACGATCAGCGTGATCACCAGGGTGACCAGATTGCTGACCACTCCGGACAAGGTGTCGCTGAAGGCGCGCTGAGCGCCGATGACGTCGTTGTTGAGACGGCTGACCAGTGCTCCGGTTCGAGTTCTGGTGAAGAACGCGATGGGCATCTTCTGGACGTGATCGAAGACGGTGGTGCGCAGATGCAGGATCAGGTCTTCGCCGATGCTGGCCGAGAGCCACCGGGTCAACAGGCCCAGAGCGGCTTCGAGAAGTGCTACCAGTGCGATCAGGGCGGCAAGTTTGACGACCACGTCGACGGCGTCGCCGCCGACTATCGCGTTGACCACACGCCCGGCCAGGACAGGTGTTGCCACGGCAAGCGCAGCAGTGACGACACTCAGTACGAGGTACCAGCTGAGGTTGCGTTTCTGTGGAACTGCGAACGTCGCGATCCGCTTCAGTGTCGCCTTCGAGAACGGGCGCCGATCTTCTTGCGCGTGCATCGCGTTGTACATCGCGTTCCACGCGGTGACTTCCATACTCATGACTTCGCCCCTCCGGTCGCCGGCCACGAAGATTACGTGGCCGGTACGACACGAAGGTAGAACCTCAACCAAACTTCAGGTCAAGTGCGGCCTCAGCGGGCCACGTCGACCACCACGCGAGGAGGGTCGCTGAGCGTCGTGACCGTGAACGGCTGCTTCTCGGTCACGCCGATGAACGACTGCGTGACTCCCTCGAAGACGTTGGACCCGTTGACCTCGGTCACGACTCCGCCGACGCCGGGGACCGGGTTGGGGCCGGAGTACTGCTCGACTCCGCTGTCGAAGGGATATGCGGAACCGTCGATCAGGACCTGGATCACTGCGGCACCCTTGATGTCCACGGGCTTACCGCTGCCTTCCTGCGTCGCCGCGTCGACGTACTTGACGCGCCAACCGGGTGTGCCGGTTCCGCCCATTTCGTAGACGACACGATCGAATCCGTCGTGCTCGCCCACTCTGATGTCGACGACGGTGAGCTTGGATTCGGTGCCCGCAGCCGACGTCTTGTCGGAGCTGTCCGTCGGGACTGGTTCTGTGGTCGACGCTGCTGCACTCGAGGTCGAGGTCGAGGTGACGGCCGAGGTGGCTGCCGTGGGAGTGGTCTCCGCGTCCTGCGAACAGGCAGTCAGGCTCACGCCCACTGCGATGGCAGCGACAGCGGCAAATGATCTCGTCCGGTTCGTTGTCATGACTCGATCGTAGGGCTCGCGTTATCGGGATCCGCGGCGGCGGTGCCCGGAGTTACCTAACCGATATCGCCGTCGACATAGAGCCACTTACCCTCTGTTCGCGCAAATCGACTGCGTTCGTGGATCATTCCCCGCTCGCGTCCGAATGTGTAGTGAGCGCGAAATTCCACGACGCCGTCGGAATCGAACAGCCCGCCCCGTTCGGTGTCCAGGATCTCCAACCGGAGCCATTTCTGGTCGGGGTCGAGATCGAGTTGGGCTGGACGATGGTCGGGATGCCAAGTCTGCGTGAGATATTCGTCGTCCATCACAGCGAAAGCCGTGTAACGCGAACGCATCAGGGTTTCGGCGGTCGGTGCGTGCGCTACTCCGCTGATGTACTTGCCGCAGCATTCGGCCAACGCGTTGCCGCTGCCGCACGGGCACGGATCGGTCGGATTGGGTGTGGTGGGGCGGCGCGAAGTCACCGCCCCATTACAGCACGCGAACTCAGACCAGTTTGTGTTCGCGGTTCTCCCAGTACGGTTTGCGGAGGTCGCGTTTGAGGATCTTTCCGGTGGGATTGCGGGGAAGAATCTCGACGACGTCGATACTGGTCGGGCACTTGAACTTTGCGAGGCGTTCCTGTGTATAGGTGATCAGTTCGGCTTCGTCGATCTGCGCTTCGGCAGTGAGAACCACGACAGCCTTGACGGTTTCACCCCAACGGTCGTCGGGAACGCCGATGACCGCGACCTCGGCGATTGCCGGATGCTCCACCAGTACTCGTTCGATCTCGGGGGAGTAGACGTTCTCGCCGCCGGTGATGATCATGTCCTTGAGGCGGTCCTCGATGAAGACGAACCCGCCGGAGTCGGCGCGGCCCATGTCGCCGCTACGCAGCCACCCGTCTGCGGTAATCGTTTCGGCCGTCGCCTCGGGCTTACTCAGGTATCCGGGTGTGCACTGTTCGGATCGCCACCACAGCTCACCGGTCGTTCCGGTGGGCACGTCCTCGAGCGTGACGGGGTCCACCACGCGCATCTCGACGCCGGGGATCGCCGTACCTGCCGATGCCATGCGCTCGACCTGCGACTCGTCGCGGTGAACGTCCGGCATCAACGCGGTAATGACGCCTGCCATTTCGGTCATGCCGTAGACCTGCACGAATTCGGTGTCCGGCCACGCTGCGAGTGCCGCGCGCAACAGTGGGAGCGGCATGGGGGCGGCGCCGTAGGTGATGCGTTTGAATGCTTTGAAGGCGGCGACCGCCTGCTCGCCTGCGGCCAGGACTCCGGCAATGACCGGTGGGACGAGAAAGGCGATGTTGGCTCCGGCGGCGAGACCGGCGAAGATCGACGGTCCGTCGGCTTCTCTCGTGAAGTAACAGCGGCCACCGGTGTGAATTGCCATGATGGCGTAGCACGTTCCGCCGACGTGGAACATCGGCATCGCGATCAAGAATCGGTGATCCTCGTGGGCCGGCAGGATTTCGAGGACATTGTTGCTGTGCGCGAACAGGTTTCGATGCGTGAGCTGGACACCTTTGGGGCGACCGGTCGTCCCGGAACTGTAGAGAACCAGAGCGGTGGCATCGGGGCTCACCTCGGGGCGGGAGTGCAGCGGTGTGACCTCGTCGATCCACGGCTCGAATTCGTCGTGTTCACCGCCGACGGCGAAGATCGATTCGACGGCCGTCAAGCGGTCTCGCATCGCGACGACCTGGGGGAGTAGTTCGCTGCCGACGAACAGAATGCGAGCGCCACAGTCCGCGAGGACGTAATCCAGCTCTTCGCTCGAAAGTCGCCAGTTGGGAACGACATTCGCGGCGCCGAGTAGTGAGGCGGCGTAGGTGACTTCGAGACAGGACAGATGATTCTTGTCGACGAACGCGACAGTGTCGCCGGCACCGATGCCTGATTCGGCGAGGGCGGCGGCGATACGCAAGATGCGGTCCCGCCACTGAGCCCACGTGAATTCGGTCCCTTGGAAGGTCATCGCTGCTTGATCAGGCTTGACCGTCGCCCAGTGCTCTAGCCGATCGAAAATGATTCCAGCGGTGGCGTCGGACATTCGGCCGCCTCTCTCGTGTGATTGGTGTCACAAGGTTAATGTGCGCCCGGTCTTCGTATCGCTGTTTCCAGTCAATGCGCACAAGCAGGAGGGGTCGCATTCCCCCGACCCTGACCGGCTCGGCCGCAGATATCAGGGTGGTCCCCGATGGCGGGCGCGCCCGCCACCCGACAGGATGGAACCAACCATTGCGGGCGTCCGTGTTTTCACGGGCGCCCGTCACGCCCGCAAAGTAGCACCGAAGTGAACAGGAAAGGCGATCATGAGTTCGCACGCCCAGGATGTCGCGGCCCGCGCAGTCGGCCTGTCCAAGACCTACGGCACCGGAGATACCCAGGTGCACGCCCTCAGTTCGGTGTCCGCAGATTTCGCCCGCGGTGAGTTCACGGCGATCATGGGGCCGTCCGGTTCCGGTAAGTCGACGCTGATGCATTGCCTCGCCGGTCTGGATTCCGCAAGTTCGGGTTCCGTTCTCATCGGTGACACGGAACTCACGACGCTTTCCGACAAACAGATGACCCAATTGCGACGCGATCGCATCGGTTTCGTTTTCCAGGCGTTCAACCTGGTGCCGACCCTGACCGCGCTCGAGAACATCACGTTGCCGCTCGACATCGCGGGACGCAAAGCGGACCCGACCTGGTTGAACAGCGTCCTGACCAAGCTGGGTCTCGGGGATCGCCTCGATCATCGGCCGGGAGAGCTCTCGGGTGGTCAGCAGCAGCGTGTGGCGTGTGCGCGTGCGCTGGCGGGTCAGCCGGAGATCATCTTCGGCGACGAGCCGACCGGAAACCTCGATTCGAAGTCCTCCGGTGAGGTGCTCTCGATCCTGCGGGCGGCCGTGGACGAGTTCAACCAGACCGTGGTGATCGTGACGCACGATCCGCGGGCAGCGGCGTACGCCGATCGTGTCGTGTTCCTCGCGGACGGCAAGATCGTCGACGAATTGCGTGAGCCTACGGCGGATTCGGTCCTTGATCGTATGAAGCGGCTCGACGCTCCGCAGGCGGTCGTGAACGTGGAAGCCGGGGCTTGAGCACATGGCTTCGGTAAGTAACTCGCCGATGCGCAAGGTTTCCCTGCGCAACCTGGCGGCACACAAGGTGCGACTTGCGCTGACGGTTCTCTCCGTGGTGCTCGGCACGGCTTTTGTGGCGGGGTCGTTCGTTTTCACCGACACCCTCCAGAAGACTTTCGATTCGATCTTCGAGAACACCGCCCAGGGCGTCGACGTCCGGGTATCGATGGAAGAGCGCAACACCAGTGGCGTTCCGGTCGAGGATGTCGACAAACTTGCCGCAGTCGACGGTGTCCGAGCGGTAGCCCCGGCCGTCAGTGGACAGATCGTCCTGATCAACGCAGACGGCGGCGCTGTTCAGACCGGCGGCGCGCCGAGTATCGGTCAGTCCTACCTACCGCCGGGCCAGGCGATTGCCGAACCCGACACCTTCGTCGAGGGCGCGCCTCCGACGCAGACCGGTCAGGTCGCGCTGAACACCAGCGCCGCCGAGCGAGCCGGACTGAAGGTGGGGGACTCCGCCAAGGTTCTGGCACCGGCCCGCGGAATCGTGGACGTGACGTTGTCCGGCATATACGAGGGGGCGGGCAGTGACACCGGCGGGTTCATCGGCGCGCTCTTCACCGACGAGCAGGCCCGTGGACTCTTCACCGACGGCCAACACGTCGAGTACATCGACGTCGCGGGCGACGGGGTGTCGCAGACGGAACTGCAGCAACGCGTCGAGCAGGTTTTCCCCGATCTCAAGGTGCAGACCGGCGACCAGGTTCGTGAGGAGACCAAGGCCGAGGTCGACTCGGCGCTGAGCTTCATTAACTACTTCCTGTTGGCGTTCGGCGCGATTGCTCTGCTCGTCGGAACGTTCATCATCTACAACACCTTCTCGATGATCGTGGCGCAGCGTCTTCGTGAGCTGGCGCTGCTGCGTGCGATCGGTGCGAGCCGAGCGCAGGTCGGCCGTTCGGTGGTCACCGAGGCGCTCGTGGTCGGACTCATCGGCAGCATCATCGGTCTGCTCGGCGGTATCGGTCTCGCCTACGGATTGCGCAGTCTCCTCAACACATTCGACGTCGGTCTGCCGGAAGGCCCGCTCCAGGTGGGTGCCCGCACGATCATCGTCGCGTTGGTGGTCGGCGTCGTCGTCACGACGCTCAGCGCTTACGCCCCGGCTCGTCGTGCGTCGAAGATCCCGCCGGTAGCGGCCATGCGTGAGGAGTTCGCCTCTACCGGTGACTCACTGCGAGTGCGGACGTTGATCGGTGCGATTCTCGGCGTGATCGGTGTGGCACTGCTCGTGTTCGGCTCTCGCGGTACCGGTGGTGGCGCGGCGCTGATCGTCGGGCTCGGTGCGTTCTCGTTGATCATCGCGGTGCTTCTCGGGGCTCCCGCGCTGTCGCGGCCGATCGTCGGCGCGCTCGGTGCCGTGTTCGCCAAGCCGTTCGGTGCCATCGGGCGATTGGCTCGTACCAATGCGGTGCGCAATCCCCGTCGCACGGCCGCAACGGCATTCGCGTTGACTCTCGGTCTGATGCTGGTGACGGTCATCGGAGTGTTCGGTTCTTCGGCCAAGGCGAGCATCAATGCTCTTGTCGACGTGGGTGTTTCGGCCGACTACATCCTGACCGGTCCCAACGCGATCGGCGTGCCGCGAGGTGCGGCCGACGCGGTCCGACAGGTGCCCGACGTGCAGAGCGCGACGTCGTTGCACGGAGTGCGTGCGAAGGTCGACGGTGAGGACGAGCAGGGCGCTTCGTTCGACGGCCCGATCGAAGGCGTGCTCGAGTACAAGATCCTCGAGGGCACGGTCGATCTGACCGGCAACAACATGCTCGTCTCGAAGTCGACTGCGGATGACAAGGGCTGGACTGTCGGCTCGACCCAGACGTTGACCGGTCCTGGCGGCGTCGAGTACCAGACCGTTGTCGCGGGAGTGTTCGAGGACAACCAGCTGATCGGCTCGTGGATCGTCTCGGACGAGGCGTACAGGAAGCTGATGCCGGCCGAGAGTCTGCCGGACTTCGTGGTGCTGGTGAAGGCGAAGCCTGGCGCGGATCTGACAACGCTGCGATCCGAGCTCGAAACGGCCACGGAGAAGTACGTCGTCGTCCAGGTGCAGGATCGTGAGGAGTTCAAGGGAACTCAGGGCCAGCAGATCAACACGTTGTTGGCGATCCTCTACGGACTGCTTGCACTCGCGGTCGTGATCGCAATCCTGGGCATCATCAACACCCTGGCACTCTCGGTGGTCGAGCGGCGACGAGAAATCGGAATGCTGCGAGCTGTCGGCATGCAGCGAGGACAGATGCGACGCACGATCTACCTCGAGTCGGTCCTCATCGCGGTGTACGGCGCGGCGGTCGGAGTTGTTCTCGGCATCGCGTTCGGTTGGGCCTTCGTGAGCACTCTCGCGGATCAGGGCCTCGACAAGATCACGATCCCGTGGGGTCAGGTGGTCGGAATGCTGATCGGCTCGGGTGTGGTGGGTGTCTTGGCGGCGCTGTGGCCGGCCAACCGAGCGGCCAAGACAAAGCCGCTCGAGGCGATTGCAGACATGTAGGGCCTTCAGCCCCGTGCGCACTTTTGGTAGCGGTAACAGCCGAAAGTGCGCACGGTACCGTTGCCACATGAGCACCCTTCAAGAAGTCGGCGAACGTGAATCCTGGCGCTGCTGGCTGTGTGACGAACCGGTCGATCCCGACATGTCCGTCAATGATCCGCGCGGCCCGAGTATCGACAGCATCAATACCGCAAAAAAGGGTGGCAAGACCAAAGGTGGCGTCGAACGCTTGGCGCACCGCGCATGCAACACCAAGAAGGGTGCGGTCAAACCTGTTGTGGAATGGCCGGATCGGCTGTTCGTCGTGGATCCCGCCCCGATTATCGGGGTCGTGGAGCAGCTCGAGCGAAAGGGTGGCCGCGTCGCCGTCGCTCGCTGCCCCGGCAAGGACGACGCCCAGGAAGCGTCGGATTGGCTGATCGATCGGTTGTCGCGTCTGGCTCCCGCGTTGAATGTCGAAACAAGCATCGACGCCGCGGGCGGGGGTTACCTGTTGGTCCTGAAAACCGTGTAGGAGGTCGGCCCCGAGTGCCGTCTTTTGCGGTACCTGTTCCGCCTCCATAGCTGTCGGGGTACGGTCGAACCGAACATGAATCCGGTTTCGAGTGCGAAGGAATCCCGATGAACCTGGCATTGACCGACGAGGAACTAGCGTTCCGCGACGAGATGCGGACGTTCTTCCGTACGCAAATCCCCGCGGACATCAGGGAGGCGTACGCCCACGGCGAGGAGTTGGGGCGCGACCGTATGGTCGAGGCGCAGCAGATCCTCAACGCTCACGGTCTGGCGGTACCGCACTGGCCGGTCGAGTGGGGCGGCAAGGACTGGACCCCGGTCCAGCACAACATCTGGCTCGACGAACTGCAGCTTGCGTCGGTTCCCGAACCTTTGGCGTTCAACGCCAACATGGTCGGTCCGGTCATCGCGGCCTTCGGCTCGCAGGAGCAGAAGGAGAAGTTCCTTCCGGCGACTGCCAACCTCGACATCTGGTGGTGCCAGGGATTCTCCGAACCCGAGGCCGGTTCCGATCTCGCTTCGCTCAAGACCCGTGCGGTCCGCGACGGCGACGACTGGGTCATCAATGGTCAGAAGACCTGGACGACGCTGGGACAGTACGCCGACTGGATCTTCTGCCTCGTGCGCACCAATCCCGATGCGCCCAAGCGTCAGGCCGGCATCTCGTTCATCCTTGTCGATCTGAAGACGCCTGGCGTCACGGTCCGCCCGATCAAGCTGATCGACGGCGGCTACGAGGTCAACGAAGTGTTCTTCGAGGACGTCCGCGTTCCGGGAGAGAACCTGGTCGGTGAAGAGAACCAGGGCTGGGGCTACGCCAAGTTCCTGCTCGGCAACGAGCGAACCGGTGTCACCCGCGTCGGTTTCTCGAAGGTTCGTCTGGCCCAGGCCAAGGCTCGCGCTGCCGAGGTCAAGGTCGGTAACGGAACACTGCTCGAAGATCCGCTCTTCGCTGCTCGCCTCGCCGAACTCGAAAACGAATTGCTTGCCCTCGAGCTCACTCAGCTCCGGGTGGTCGCCAGTTCCGCTGACGGCCAGCCGAACCCGGCGTCGTCGCTGCTCAAGCTTCGTGGCTCCGAATTGCAGCAGGCGAGCGTCGAACTGCTGATGGACGTGGCCGGCCCTGATTCACTGCCGTACGACGCGGGCAGCGACATCGCCTCCGCGAGCTGGGCACAGCACACTGCCCCGACGTACCTGAACTACCGCAAGGTATCCATCTACAGCGGATCGAGCGAAGTGCAGCGCAGCATCATCGCCTCCTCGATCCTCGGATTGTGAGGCGTGGCATGGACTTCGAACTCAACGACGAACAAAAACTTCTCCGCGACACCACCAAGGATCTCCTCGCGCGTAGCTACGACGCCGAGAAGCGCAACGCGATCATCGACTCCGATCCCGGGTGGAGCCCGCAGGTCTGGAAGCAGTTGGCCGAGGTCGGCTTGCTCGGCCTGACATTCTCCGAGGACGACGGCGGCATGGACGCCGGCCCAGTGGAAATCGGCGCGGTCATGACCGAGATCGGTCGACGCTTGGCACCCGAGCCGCTACTCGACGCGGTCGTGACGCCGGGCGGCCTCATCTCCGAAGGTGGCAGTGCAGAGCAGCGCTCGTCGATTCTTCCCGGAGTGGCCGAGGGCACCACGTTCCTCGCGTTCGCCGATCAGGAACCCGGAATCCGTTGGCCGGCAACCGAACGGGCCACCGCGGCGGCGCAGGTCGACGGCGGCTGGACCATCACCGGTATCAAGAATCCCGTCGGCCACGGCGCGACGGCGGACATCTTGGTCGTGAGCGCTGCGCTCCCCGGCGGTGGCGTCGGACTGTTCCTCGTCAAGAGCGATGCCTCCGGTTTGGTACGCAAGTCCTACGCCACTCACGACGGGTTGCGCGGGGCGCAGATCGAGTTCACCGATACGCCGGCCGAAGCACTCGGTGAGGGCGGTGACGCTACTGCTCTGATCCAGGCCGCGCAGATCCGTGAGCAGGCCGCGCTGTGCGCCGAGGCTGTCGGAGCGATGGAAGAGGCGCTACGCCTGACCACCGAATACCTCAAGACGCGTAAGCAATTCGGGGTTCCCCTCGCAAAGTTCCAGACACTGACACACCGCGCCGCCGACCTGTACGTCTCGCTCGAGTTGGCACGCAGCATGAGTCTGTACGCAACGATGTCCCTTGCCGACGGCGTCGTCGATCCAGTGATCGCTTCGCGGGTGAAGTTGCAGATCGGGCGTTCGGCTCGGCTCATCGGCCAGGAGGCGATCCAGATGCATGGTGGTATCGGTATGACCGCAGAGTACCCGGTGGGGCACTACGTGAGCCGACTCGTCGCCATCGAGCACACCCTCGGCAGCACCGAAGATCACCTTCGGGTGTTGGCCGCCGGTGTGGCTGATCACGAGATGGTCAGCGTGGTCTGATCTTTCACGAACGACGAAGGGGTCGCATTCCGTTCCAAGGATGCGGCCCCTTCGTCGTTCAGCGGTGATTGCGCAGGACGTCCAAGCGGAGTCGGCGCTGCTCGATGTTGACGGCGCTGTCGGTGAATGCGTGTTGCCACCCGGGGTCACTCGTTCGGGCCGCCGCGTCCTGCAGAAGCGGTACGGCGTCGAAAGGGAAGCGCGCCTGCACGCTTCGCAGGGTGGAAAAGTGACTGTGACGCGAGTGGATGCCCAAGTCCTCACCCGTCGCAGCATGCTCCATCGCTTCGTTCTCCAAGGCATTCAACAACTTTTCGGCGACGGCCAGGGGCCATGGGCGGTCGATGCCGTCGAGTAGTGCGCTGCCGTCGACGCCCAGAAGGTACTCGTCCGCGTGGCCGGCAACGATGTACTCGACGCGCTCGCGTGGGTCCGCGATGGCGACGATTCTCCGGTCGGTCGTGCGCCCGTCCCGCTCCAGAAATGCCGACGCCCACGCGGTGTTCTTCTGGAGAACGGTTGCAGCAGTCCATGATTCGATCATCACTGCGCGCCATTGCTTCTCGATGGGGATGGTGAGGGCCTCGCGTGGCGAACCGGCCATAGATTCCCACAGCGTCAGCGGAGTGGCGGTCACGACTTGCCGTAACCACCAGCGCCGGATGCCCTTGTTCTTGTAGTGGACGTCTTCGATGCCGTCACGAAATGCGAGGTCGTCGAGCGAGCCGGGCAATCGGACGGCAAGGCGCGGCCGCAAGGGCTTCGTCTCGAGCCGCACCCAGGACCGAGCCCGAGTGACCATTCGAGAGGCAAACGGAGATCGGGGGAGTTGCCGTAGTAGTTGAATTGCACGCTCACGGACCCGCACGGCTGGATCGTCGAGTGCACGCTCGAGGAGTGCGTAGTCGTGTTCACCCAGCCCGACGTCGAGATGGTCGAGGAAGTGCAGCCGGCTTGCCGTGGCCTCGTCGTCCCAAGCGATCTCGAGCTCTTCGCTCGCCAGTTCCGGGTCGACCGTACGTATGTAATCGAACCAGGCCGTGCGGTCGTCCGGATCGGGCGAAAGCCACAGCTCGTCCCGGCGTGATCCGATTCTTCGTAGCTGGGCCCAATCCGGGTTCTGCTCCGCCAGGTACTGCCCGCGTCGACCGGCGAGGCGAAGTAGCGCCTCGCGGTGCTCGGGATACTTCAGCGCGGCTTCCATGAAGAGCGGAACGCTGGCAGCGGGCGCGAGGAATCCGCGTTGGTCGGCCATCGCGAACCATTCCGCGAGAGTCCAGGAACGAACCTGCAACAAGGACTGAAGTTGTTCGATCGCGAGGTCGGGAAGCAGCGGTTGAACTGCTGGATCAGTCTTCGATGCGCGCGAGTGACCTGCGTGCGCGTCTGATCGCAGGGAGGTCACCCGCCTACGGTATGGCAGGGGTGCGTCGAGCTGGGTCGCAGGGGTCGGGCGCGTGTCGGCAGATTCTGGAACAGTGGTAGCCGGCGACCACAAGGAGGCGTGAGATGACAGACGGAACTGATGACGTCTTTGTCGTGGCGTCGGTGACCGAACGGCGAACGCTCATCTCCACCCGAGTGAGGGAGTGGTGTGCGGCGGGGACAGTCGAGTCGAACCGGCCGGAGTTGTCCGATGATGTCGCGCTGCTGATTGCCGGGGGGTATGGGGACGAGTCGACGCGATCGATCCTGGCGAACCGGCGCAGTGTCGGACGTTCGTTCCCGGAGATCGGCGGCTTCTCGGCGTTGCGGTATCTCACCGACGAGCTGGCCCGCACCAGGCGTCGACTGCTCGCAACTCGCATCGGCCCTGTTCAGGTTGTCCTCGAACGACGGGTGCAGGCGCTCGAGAAGCGCGTTCAGTCGATGCGGTCGGCGATCGTGCATTCCAATCGTCACTTCGCGAGCAGTGTCCGTGCCATCCGCAAGGACCGGCGCGACGGCCTGCATCTCGACGTCGAGCAACGCGAGGCTCTCTTTGCCGGGCTCACCCGTACACCGGTTCCAGCCAAGCTGCCGGTGGGGCTCGGTGTCGTGGCCAGCAGTGGAAACGCAGCACTCGACAAACTCGCCGCCCAGTTCGGGAAGGTCCAGGGAACCGGTGTCATCGCCGATGCCGGAAGGCGCATCGCGGAAGTCCTCGACGGACTGGTCGATTCAGAACCCGAGGGACGCGCCGGTGAGTACGACGCCTTGCTTTACCTCGCCGGGAATCTGTTCGACCGGATCGAAAGCTCCAGCGCGTGGCATTCCGACCACTTCGTCATTCAACGCAACCAACTCGACCTGGCCGACGAGATCACCCAGATCGCGGTCGACACCGTCGCGCTGCGTTCGATTCTTGCGGAGTTGGACGACGCGGCTGCACTGGCACGCGACGAGGGAACCCGAGCCGGAATCGCTTCGCGCAGGGAAGCGCTCGGCGCGGTCTGGGACCAGCTGGTCGAGCGCGTGGCGGCCCTCGCGCGGATCGGTGACCTGGTCGCACGGGCCGAGGATCAGTTGAGTTCGCAGCGCGCGGTTGCGCATGCAGCGAGCCTCGACAGCCGGATCGACGACCTACTTGCGCGCTCGGGATCACGTGAACTTTCGGCTGCAAACACGCACTACGTCGGGGATCAATTCGACGGTGTGGAAGAGCTGATGTTCGCTCACCGGGCGGCGCTTTACGGGGACATTGCACTGCTGACCTCTGGGAACGAGCGTCGGGCGCCGTAGTCAGGCCGTCGCCGGAGCTGTAAGGTCGGGGGTACTGACCGGCCACACGATCGAAGTAAGGGCCGGGATTTCGCTCAATGCTCGACCCCGATGCCGATCCGGTGATGCGGGCGTACCCGCTCGAGACAGGTCGATCATGGAAGACACCGCAAGCCGCGGCATCAATGCGTTCATTTCCGAAGCTACGCAGCGTGGGGGCAAGGCTGTCCGTCTCACGCACTCACGTCGTAATCCCGTCGAGGTGACGGGCGCTGACGGTGTCAGCCGAATCGTCCGCGTGCGTTCCAAGCTCGACGGTGACTGGCAGGCCAGGCGTCAGGACGAGTCGCTCGAGAGTGACGACACCCGCTCCGAGTTCTGGGTGTTCGTCGATCTGGCAGCAGATCCGCACGAGTTCTACATGTTGCCCTCCAACGAGGTCGCCGACGACATCCGCGCCGAGGTCGACCTGTGGATCATGGACAGCCCCGGACGTAATCGCACCGGCCATCACGCGATTCCGCGTGGGCGCGTCGTGCACGGTCACGATCGTTGGGATGCGCTGGGCTTGGCCGCGGTCAAGGATCCGAGCATTTACGTCGAGACCCCGGTTGCGACCAAGCGTAAGACGTCGCCAGTTGCCGCGAAGAAGCGTCGCGCCAGCGGTGTCGAGGAGATCGAAGTCGTCGACAATCGCCTCGAGATGACAGCCGATTGCCACGGATATCGCTGGGTCGGGCGCTTCGACGAAACCACCGAGGTCGTCGAGATCATGCGCGGACCGATGGAAGGCCGCCGATTCCCAGATCCGACCGCGGCCGCAAATGCTGTCACCGGTCACATCTCAGGCGACACCGAGAGCCATGACGGTTGGTCGTTCTGGACGATCAACAACACGGCCCTCGGCGCTCATCTCAAAACTGCCTGATCTCAGGCTCCGACTGCCGCCGACACCCGTTCGAGAGTGTCCAGTTCATTCGACGAGAGCACCAGATTCGGGGCATCCAGTAGCGCCGGGAGCTGCTCGGGCCGGCTGACGCTCGCGATCGGTGCGGTGATGCCCGGTCGAGTCAGCAACCAGGCCAGCGCGACGGTCGAGATCTCGCTGTCGTGTGCCTGCGCGATTGTCGCCAGTTCCGCGACGACGTCGAGTCCGGCGTCGCTGAAGTATCCGGCGGTCAGTCGTTCGCGGGAGCTGCCTTCGATGTCCGCGCGGGTCTTGTATTTTCCGGTCAGGAAGCCGGAAGCGAGAGCGAAGTACGGGAAGACGCTGATGTTGTTGTCGGTGGCGATCTGGGCAAGTTCGGGTTCGTACGACTTGCGGTGAACCAGGTTGTAGTGCGGTTGCAGCGCGATGGGCGCGGCGTAACCGTTCTCCTCGGTGATCCGCAGCCACTCCCGGACGCGGTCGGGGCTGTAGTTGGAGATTCCGAGATAGCGAACCTTGCCGGCGACGACCAACGCGTTGAAGGCTTCGAGCGTTTCTTCGAGCGGAGTCTGCGGGTCGTCGAAATGTGCGTAGTACAGATCGATGCAGTCCGTCTGCAGTCGCTGCAGCGACGCCTCAGCTGCGGCCGCGATGTTGTCGGCCTTCAGGCCCTTGAAATCGGGATGGCTACCCACCTTGGTGGCGACGACGATGTCGTTCTGCAGTCCCCGATCGGTGATCCATTTCCCGATGATCGTTTCGGATTCCCCGCCGGAATTGCCGGGAGCCGACGCCGTGTACGAGTCGGAGGTGTCGATGAAGTTTGCACCGGCTTCGGCGAACGAGTCGAGGATCTCGAAGGACGTCTTCTCGTCTGCTGTCCATCCGAAAGGGTTGCCGCCCAAGCTAAGTCGGAAGATGTCGAGGTCCGAATTTCCGATGATCGCCACTGTGTGGAACTCCCGTCGATGAAGGTGGTCGCTGCATCCCGCACCGTACCCTCTCACGGCGCTGGCGATGGCGCGCCCTCGCCAGGTTCGCCGAAAAATGTATCGGATCGTGATTGCCGCCGTCGGTGTTGGGTATGGCCTCAAATACTGAATTCTTCGATGGACTGCTGATAGGAGCGTCCGATGATGATTGTGGACGAAGCCACCCGCGTCGTTCGTGGTGTGGCAGACGCAACGACGACGGTGGCCGGAGCCGTCGGTGGTGGAGTGATCGGTGGAGTGACGGGCGGGATACGCGGATCGGCGGAGGGTGTCCGAGACGGAATTCGTGCGGGTAGTTCCTCGACGCCGACGGCGGTTCTCACGATGGCGGCCGTGGGTGCGGCGGGATTGGTGGAATGGCCGGTGCTCTTGGCAGTCGGCGGCACGGCCCTGGTACTCCACGAATGGGATCGCAAGAGCGGTCGGCCGGATCGCGAGGTCAAGGCGGTTGGCCGCACGAGCAAGCCGGAACAGGTAAAGAAGGAATCGAGCGGAAACTCCCACAAGGCGGCCGGCCGGTCACAGGATCGAACTCACAGTTCTTCGCACACTCGATCCTCTCACTGATGTTCTCAGCGATGGCCCGGCGTGCGGTGTCGGTGGCAACTTTGCCGCCGCGCCTGGCGTTGTCGGGACTCGCGTTGGTGGGCGGTTCGACGATTCCGCGAACCGCTGTCAGTGACGTGGCGTTGCGGACCGGCACCCTCGCGTTGGCGGGTGTGGGGATGATTCCTGCAGCAGCGGGATCGATATTCGGTGCCCCGCGAATCCCAGGTTCCGCCTATGTCTCGGCGGCCGCGTCGGCGATCAATTATCAACCCCGGGTGCGTCGGCGAATCGAACAGCGCCTTGGCCGTTCGCTCACCGACTTCGCATTGGAGTCGGCGACGTCGTTCGCGGATGTTCTGACCTATGCGCCTGCGTCATTGGGCGTGGATTTCGGGCTGCGGACGATGCTGCTGCGCGAAACTCTGGCGGCGCGAAACTCTCGGCGGGTGTGGTCATTCGAACCTGGCGGTCGCGGTGCTTCCACGAGGCCTGACCCGAGTGGTCCGGGGGAGCGTTATGCCGACAGGATCGCTGGGGTTCAGCTGGCGGCCGGGGCTGCACTGGCTACCGTGTCCGCCGGCGGTGACACCGTCGCGACGAGTATCAAGGTTTCGGCGCCGCGGCCGCTTCGGATGTCGCGCGAATCATTCGCTGCTGGTGTGTCATACGGTCTGTGTCGGACGCACCACACCGCCGTTTCGGACTCTGCGGCTCTACGCATGCTCGATCGTATTGACACCGTCCTCGTCGATCCGAGCGTCCTCTTCGACGACTCGCTCCGGGTTTCCGACATACGAGAGGTGGCCGAGTCGGATCGCGTCGCAGTGTGGGAACAAGCCAGGAAAGCTCTGAACGACGGAACTGTCGGAGTGGGAAGGCACCGCATCGGCGGCGCCGAAGTGGTCGTGCGACCCGTGCGAAAAGGTCTGGCGGAAAAACTGATAGGCGAAATACGTGCGGCCGGGGTCGCAGCCGTCACGATCGACGACGACGGGCTCGGATCACTGCGAAGTGGATTCGACGAGCTCTATCCGGCGCAATCGACTGCCGAAGCCGGCCTGCGCGAGGCTCTCTCGGCGTTGGTGGCCGAGGGTCGGACAGTTGCGATCGTGTCGAGTAGGGCGATAGCGGGGCAGGCAGTGCTACGCATCGGGATTTCACCACCGAGTGGCGAGCACGTGAGTGCCGACATCCACACCGACTTGGCCGGGGCGTGGCGGGTTGTCCATGCGCTCCCGGCTGCTCGAACAGCGACGAGGCGCGGTGTCGAACTCTCCTCAGGTTCTTCGGCATTGGGTGCCTTGATCATGCTTCCGGGAGTTCGAGGGGCAGGGCCGGGGCCGGTCACGGCTGGTTCGGCCGCGGGACTGTGGACCGGATACACCCTGTCCCGATCTGTGATTCAAGCGCCCGTCCCTGTCGGTACTCCGAGCGATACCTGGCATGAGATGGACGGTGATGCTGTCGTTCGCGAACTATCCGAATCCATCCGACATACACCGCACCGTGCGGAAGCTCGTGTGCGAGCGCCCGCACGGTTCAGGTTGATCCGTGACGGATTGTCGGCGTTGCGAACAGAATTGGCGGATCCACTGACGCCTGTGTTGGCGACCGGCTCCGCTGCCAGTGCAGTCCTCGGTTCACCGGTAGACGCCGTCCTGGTCGGCTCGGTCTTGGTCGGCAATGCCGCGATGTCCGCTGTTCAACGGCTTCATTCGGAGCGGGCGGTGCAGCGGCTCTTGCGGACTCAGGAACCGGTAGCTCGGCGAGTAACCAACGACGGCACGGTCGAGACAGCGGCCGACGCGCTCGAACTCGGTGACGTCGTGGCAATCGAGTCCGGGGACATCGTGCCCGCAGATTGTCGCCTGTTGAGCGTCGAATCACTGGAAGTCGACGAGTCGTCGTTGACGGGAGAGTCCCTGCCCGTCGACAAGCAGACCGACCCGACCCCTGGGATGCCACTGGCCGAGCGACGGTGCATGGCCTACGCAGGGACAACAGTGCTTGCCGGATCCGGTCGTGGCGTGGTCACGGCCATCGGAGCCCGAACGGTGACCAGGCGTGCCGATGTCGGTGTGTCCCGATCCGGACCTGCTGTGGGCCTGACCAACAGACTTCGCGAACTCACGAGGGCGACCCTGCCGGCCAGTATCGGCGGTGGGGCGTTGGTGACAGTCGCGGGTCTGCTTCGTGGTACCGGTCTGCGCCGCGCCGTCACCGGAGGTGTGGCCGTAGCTGTGGCTGCCGTGCCGGAGGGGCTGCCTCTGGTTGCCACTCTGGCTCAGCAGGCCGCAGCGCGAAGGCTCACTGCAGCAGGAGTGTTGGTTCGTGCGCCACGATCGATAGAAGCGCTCGGTCGTGTCGACGTGGTCTGCTTCGACAAGACCGGAACCCTCAGCGAGAACAAGCTACGGGTGGCCGCGGTCGAACGCGTCGACGGCTGGGACGAAAGCGAGATTCTGGAAGTTGCGGCGCGCAGTGCCTTGGGAAGTCGCGACGATCGCGTGTTTCATTCGACGGATGCCGCCGTCGTCGATGCAGCCCAGCAAGCTCTGGACGATGCTTCGGTTTTCGGTGACGTCGAGGCGAACAACCTCGTTCCGTTCAGGTCGGGGCGGCCGTACTCGGCAGCTTTGCTCGGCAGGCGGATCGCACTCAAAGGTTCGCCGGAATTCGTGACCGAAGCAGGACGAGATCCGAATGCTGTGTCGGCGAAGCACGTTCAAAGCATGGCCGGACGCGGACTGCGGGTGGTTGCCGTCGCCCAGCGCGAGTTGTCGGAACACGACGCGCGACGCGCAGGCGAAGACTCGCAATTTCTCGAACAGTGTTGCTCCGAGGGGTTGGAAGCGGTCGGCCTTCTCGGACTCTCGGACACGCTCAGACCCGAAGCAACGCAACTTGTTCGAGAACTTCGAGGCGACGGACGGCAAGTGCGCGTGCTGACCGGGGATCATCCGACAACAGCGGCCGCGGTCGCCACCGAACTGGGGTTGGACGTCGCACGCGAGGATGTTGTCACCGGTCCTGACTGGGAGAACTTCTCTCGCGCCGAAAGACGGGATGCGGTCCGCGGCAGCAGCGTCTTTGCGCGCGTGACACCCGAGCAGAAGGTCGAGATCGTGCAAGCGTTGGAGACCGACGGGCGGGTGTGCGCCATGGTCGGTGACGGCGCGAACGATGCTGCGGCGATCCGAGTTTCCAGCGTGGGAATCGGGGTGGCGTCGACCGACAGTGATCCGGCGCGCGGCGTCGCAGACATCGTGCTCCTCGACGGCCGTGTCGGCGGAGTGACCGACGCATTGGACGAGGGCAGTCAATTGTGGCGGCGGGTCAGATCAGCGGTAGGGGTTTTGCTCGGAGGCAACGCGGGTGAAGTCGCATTCGCGCTGATCGGTTCTGCGTTGTCCGGCGAATCACCGCTCAACGCAAGGCAGTTGCTACTGGTCAATCTGATGACGGACGCCTTGCCCGCTGCCGCGCTTGCGGTGAGCACCCCGTCCGAGAACGGATCCGAGAAGTCCGAACAGATGGACGCTCATGCGTTGTGGCAGACGATCGCTGTCCGCGGCGGTGCCACGGCAATCGGTGCGCTGGCAGCGTGGCTTCTGGCCCGGGCGAGCGGTAGGAGGCGGCGAGCGTCGACGGTGGCGTTGGTTGCCCTGGTGGGCACCCAACTGGGGCAGACGCTGCTCGAATCACGCAGTCCGCTGGTGGTCGCAACCGTTGCCGGATCCGCTGCGGCGCTGGCGACGCTCGTCAGCACACCCGTGGTGAGCCAATTTCTCGGTTGCACGCCGCTTGGTCCCATCGCCTGGGGCCAAGCGGTGGTCTGCGCGTCGGCGGCGACGCTGCTCGCGGCGCTGGCCCCGCGGGCGTTGGAGCGGATTGCCGCAACTGAGGAGAACGCGAACGGTCAGTCGACGATTCGCAAGATCCCGACGCGAACGAGCACTGCGTACACCTCCCGAACCGGGGGAGTCAGCGCCCGCGACAGCGTGGAAATCAGCGACGTGGAAATCAAAGAAGCGGAAACCGGTGAATCGGACACGCTTGTGAGCGTCGCTGCTGGAAGTGACACGTCGCCGAACTCCCGGGCGACCCGAGATGAATCCTGAGGAATCGTGACATGTCCCAGAACACCGTCGACCACACGAACCCCGTCGATCACCGCGCGGTAGTCGAATCCGTCCGTTCGGCACGGAGCATCGAGTTGGAGCTACCGATCGTCGGTGCCATCCCTGTTCCGAGACCCGAGCAGATCGCCTACTTTGCGGTGATGGGACTGATGGTCGCCTTCGAGATCATCGAGTGGCCCGTGGCAGTCACCATTGCAGCGGGGCATCTGCTCGCAACAGAGCAGCACAATCACGTCCTCGAAGAGATCGGAGAGGCGCTCGAGGGCGTCTGACGCAGGCGCTGCCTGGACACAAATCGAGCGGCCCCGCATTTCGCGGGACCGCTCGACGTGCGGAGAAACTTACTGCGCGAGTGCGCGCTTCATGCCGCGTTCGACTGCTGCGATGATCTGCGGACGCAGTTCTGCGGCAGGGACGATCTCATCCACCGAGCCGACCTCTCGGGCCCGCTGGATGTTGTGGATCGCTTCGAATTCGGATGCCACTTCGCCGAGCTTGTCGGAGCGGACGGCGATGCGCTGAGCGTTCAGTTCTACGCGCAGATGTGCTTTCTCCGTGTCATCCTTGGCTGCTGCCAAGTCTGCCTCCAGTTGCTGCACCTTCGGGTCGTTGTTGGTGCGGGTGTTCACCTCACGGGTGAAGACCACTGCGGCGGCGGGGGCGCCGCCGAGTACCGACGCGAACGAGCCTTCGACAGCAAGAACTTCCATGTTGTCGTTGAGCGCACCGGAGAACACGACGAACGCGCCGCCGTGGTAGCGGGAGACGACGCAGAACACGATCGGTCCGTCGAAGTTGACAATGGCGCGGCCGATCTCGGCGCCGTACTCGAGCTGGATGTTGCGCAGCGACTCCGGGGAACCGTCGAAGCCGGACAGGTTGGCCAGCACCACGATCGGACGGTTGCCGCTCGCAGCATTGATCGCGCGGGCAGTCTTCTTCGACGAGTTCGGGAACAGCGTTCCCGACGTCCAAGTGTCGGGACCGTCGGCGGGGAAGTGCCCCTTACGTGGGATCGCGCGGGATTCGATGCCCACCACTGTGACCGGATGTCCGGCGAGGTGCGCGTCCAGAACGACCGACGTGTCGGCGCCGGCCATGTCGGCCCAACGCTCGAGAACAGAGTGGTCCTGGTCGACCACCGAACGCATCACGGTGCGAATGTCGAAGGGCTTCTTGCGATCCGGGTTCTTCGCCGAGGAGAAGATGTCGCCGACCGTCTCGAAGTCGCTCGACGGGTGGGTGTGCGGGAAGCTACGCACGTCGCGATCGACGGGGTCCGTCGTCGCTGCGCGGCGCGGGAACCGTTCGCCGGGAGCGAGGTACGAGTGTGCGTAGTGACGGAACAGGATCTCGCACGCCGCAGTGAGGTCGGGTGCCCAGTACTGCGCCTGGCCGTTGGGGCCCATGACGCGGTCGTAACCACCGATACCGAAGTTGTCCTCGGCCGACACACCACCGGAGTAGTCGAGAGACTGCTTGCCGGTCAGCACCATCGCGCTGTCCGGGGTCATCACCAGAATGCCCTTGGTGTGCATCAACATGGTGGCTTCGGCGTTCCAGTAGGGCTGAGCGCCGACGTTGATTCCCGTGACGACGATATTGATTTCACCGCCGTTCTGGGTGAAGGTGATGATCCGGCGCAGGCCACGGGAGACCCAGTCCATGTTCTCGGTGCCGCTCTCCATCGAGATGGTGGCACCCGAGGACAGTGCAAACCACTCGACCGGGGCGTTCAACTTCTCGGCCAGGTCGATGGCAGCGACCACGCGTGAGCATTCGGCCTCGGCCACGGTACCGAGCGCCTTGGTGGGGTCACCGAAGAGCGCGACACGGGTCATTCCCTCGGGATAGCGCGGCGTCGGAGTGTTCACGAGGCCGACGACGATGCCGGCCTTGTTGAGCCCGTACGGACGCTCGACAGGTGAGAGGACGCCCGCTTCGTCGAAGTCGTGCTCGACGAAGGTGCCCTTGGTGCCGGTCAGGAGCGGAATCAGCTCGTACGGGTACACCGTGCCGCGTGCCCGCGAACTCTGGACCTTCTGGGCGTACGCGTCGAGGGGGAGCAGCGGTTCAGTGGGAGGCGTGGTCTTGTTGATGACCACACCGGCACCTGCGCGGTAGGAGAATCGCAGCGCAACTTCCTTGGGCGCGCCGCCCTTTCGGTCCTTCAGGCGGGTGATGAGTGTGATCTCTTCTAGCCCGGCGCCGACGGTCAGTCGGGCTGCGTTCTGAGCGATCACGGAGAAGCGTTCGCTGGGAACGTCGGCGACCGGCCACACGTACAGCACGACGCGGTTGGCTGCCAGTCGACGCTTGTCTCCGCGCTGGGACTGCGCACGGCGGATGCCGTCGAGGCACGCGGCAAGTGTGCGCTCGATGGCCGGAAGCGCAACCATCTGGCCTTCGTCGTCGAGCTGCGGTGTCACGTCACGGATTTCCGCGAGAGCGATCAGGCGCTCGTCCTTCGGGTTCTCCTTGGCGGAGAGGTGGAACAGGTAGGTGTTCTCCGGAGCCGGCAGACGCTTGCCGTTGAAGTTCTTCAGACGCCACATGTCCAGACGCTGACCCGTGAGCGGATGCATGTCGCGGATGATGTTGTCCTCGACCAGTTCACCGTCGATCGGGCGGAAGGTGACCCAGCGGACCGGCTCCCCATTCGGATTGCAGATGATCACAGTCGCGCGGCGGGACCGGGTGATCGTCTCGTTGCGCGAGAGTTCGGTGCGCAGCGTCTCGACGAGCGTGTCGCCGTCGGCGGGCTGATTCGGCCAGTCGAGGTAGATGTCGACTACCAGGCCGCGACCGGATGGAGCATCCTGCGCGATTGTTGCGACATCGTCGAGAGCCGTTCCGAGAGCGTCGAATTCGGCCACCGTCGAGACCAGATGTAGCCCGTCGCCCTTGAGGTCGAAGTTGCCGGTCACGAAACGGCGGTCGACGTGCTCGAAAACGCGGACGTCTTCGAAGGAGTGAATCTTGTAGTAGCGACGCGTGATGACCTCGAGCAGAGGGCCGCCATCGCGGTTGCCGAGGCCGATCTTTCGACCCAACAGGTCCAGGAGCGGTTCGGGAGTGGCGACGAGATTGGCGATTCGCTCGTCGAAATCTGCAGCGTCCGGCTGCTCTTCGAGGTAGGCGAGGTTGCCGCGTACTCCGTCGTAGACGTCTTCGCGAACTTTGCGGATGCGCGGCTCGTCGAAGAACCGGAAGCGAAGGTTGCGGGCGACGTCGCCGATGACGGGGTAGCGGACCTGCGTCGCGACGATGAGTCGATCGAGAACCTCGTTGAGCTCCTGCGCCGAGCAACCGGGAGCCTTGTCGCCGACGAGCCAGCCTTCGAGAAGTGCTGCAATGACGGGGATCTGGGCTTCCATGCGCTGCAGAGCCAGGAAGAGTCGGTACACCGCTTCCTCGACGGCCTGGCGATCTTCCAGATCGGTGACGTCGTAGTGGCGAAGTGCCCGTTCGAGTCTCGTGCGGAACGACGCCGGCAAACCTTCGCGCTCGGAGTCGAGTGAGTGCAGGAAGGTGTGGAAGTGCTCGCGGGGGCTGTGGACGGATTCGTCCTTCGCGGACTCACCCGAGGTGGGCTTGTTGCGCGAGAGTTCGCAGATGTCGGCGAAGGTGGTCAGCACAGCCAGTTCGGCCTGTACCAGTTCGCGGTCCTCGGATTCGAGTGCGCTGCGAAGTGCGTCGTACTCGGCCAGAACAGCATTTGCGTGCTTACCGCTGACGTCGTAGCCACTGATCATCGCGGTCAGTGCTTCCAGCTGTGCCAATGCATCTGCGCGGGTATCGGAACCGGAAGTTGCCGCCGGAAGATCGAATTGGACTCGCGGAGCCTTCTCCGTGACAGCTTCCTCGCTGACCTGGTCGACGCGCAGGAGCGGCGCGCCGGCATCGACCTGAGAGTTGACGGTAGCGAGAACTTCACGCACCTTGCCCGCGTACGGTGCGCGAACGGCGGTCTCCATCTTCATGGATTCGAGTACGACCAGGGTGGAGCCGGCTTCGACGTCGTCGCCGACCGCGACCGGTACAGCCACCACGACGGCGGGAGCCGGCGCGCGGACCACTCCGGCGTCGTCCTGGCTGATCTGGTGGCTGATGCCGTCGACCTCGACGAGATAGCGAGCCGGGCTCACGACGGAAACGACGTGGAAGCGCCGATCACCGATCACCAGCCGTGACTCGAAGTCGCCGAGACGATCGACGTCGACCTCGATGTCGCCGGCGTCTCCGTCGACGCGGTAGCGGTGCGGGCCGATACGCCCGACGGTCAGTTTGTATGCCTGACCTTGGTAGTTGAGCTCGACGGTACGGCCGATCGCGTGGTTGGCGCGGGGACGGCCGCCGCGTGCCGAGGCGAGGAAGGCCGCACGCTCGAGGGACTCCTCGGCGTCGTAAGCATCGATGGCGGTGGCGATCAGTGCGACGTCCGCGCGACGAGTGGTGCCGGTCAGGGCGCCTGTGCGGTCGAGCCAGCCGGTATCCGCGGATGCCGAGATGACCTCGTCGCGATCGAGTAGATCGAGGAGGAACGACTTGGTGGTAGTGCCGCCGTCGAGTACGACAGTGGTTTCACGAAGGGCGGTACGCAGGCGCGCAAGTGCCTCGGAGCGGTTGCGGCCCCAGGCGATGACCTTCGCGACCATCGAGTCGTAGTCGGGCGGAATGACGTCCCCGGCAGCGATACCGGTGTCGACCCGGATGCCGGAGCCGAGCGGAAACTTGAGGAGTTGAACGGTGCCGGGTGCCGGCGCGAAATCGTTGTCCGCGTCCTCGGCATTGAGGCGGGCTTCGACGGCGTGGCCGAATGCGGGCGGGCAGTCACCGACCAATTCGTCACCACTGGCGACCAGAATCTGCAGTTTGACGAGATCGATTCCGGTGGTGACCTCGGTGATCGGGTGCTCGACCTGCAGACGGGTGTTGACCTCGAGGAACGTGAAGAGCTTGTTCTCGGGCTGGTAGAGGTATTCGACCGTGCCTGCGCCCTGGTATCCGGCTGCCTTGACCAGTTCGGCCGACACCTTCTTGAGGTGGTCCGACTGTTCTTCGGTCAGGACGGGGGAGGCGGATTCTTCGATGACCTTCTGGTTGCGACGCTGAATCGAGCAGTCGCGAACGCCCGGAGCCCAGACATTGCCGTGGTTGTCGGCGATGACCTGTACCTCGACGTGGCGTGCATCGGTGACAAGGCGTTCGAGGAAGACGACGGGGTCGCCGAAGGACCGCTCTGCTTCGCCCTGCGTGCGCTCGAGTGCAACTTCGAGTTCGTCTTCGGCCCAGACCTTGCGGATACCGCGTCCGCCGCCGCCGCTTCGGGCCTTGATGATCAGGGGATATCCGATGGACTGAGCATGACGACGAGCGTCGGCGCGCGTTTCGACCGGTCCGCCGCTCCACGGGGCGACCGGTACGCCGACCTTCTCGGCCAGGATCTTGGCGGCAACCTTGTCGCCGAGCAGGCGCATCGCGTCGGCGCTCGGGCCGATGAACGTGATGCCCAGTTTCGCGACGATCTCCGCGAAGGCGGGATCCTCGGCCACGAAGCCCCAGCCGACCCAGACTGCGTCGGCCTTGGCTGCGAGCAGTGCTCGCTCGAGTTCGGCGTAGTCGAGGTACGGGCTACCGGTGCCGGTGCTGCGCAGGGTCACGCCCTCATCGGCCTGGCGGACGAACATGGCGCGGCGCTCGGCCTCGGTGTGCAGTGCAATGACGCGAATGCCGTAGTCGTGTTCGGCGTTCAGTTCGCGTACAGCCCTGATCAGCCGGACCGCGGCCTCACCTCGATTGACCACTGCGATTCGTTTGAACATTGTCACTGCCACCGTCCTTGATGAGATTCTTCGTCACGTACGTTGCGATATGAGCCGACCGTGTCCCACATACCCGGATTCCCCGGTTCGTGAACTACGCCGCGATGCGCTGTGTTTCCCCCGGTTGCGCGTCGGCAAGTGATTGCCCTTCCGGTTCGTCGAGTCCCCTGCGCTGAAGCACTGTGTGCACCGAGGCGCTGTGTGCGCTGAGACACTGTGTGCCTTGTGCGCCACCCTGCAGGCGTGGACTCAGAACCGCTCCAATCACGAATCAGCAACATATTGTGTCTGCTTCCAGGGAATCCCTGGTTTATCTAAGAATGCAGTATGTCGACGCTCATGTCACCTGGGCGAATTGAAGAATATTAGTCAACGTGAACCACGGTTACACATATGGCGTTAAATCATTGCGGTGCAATCGAATTCGGACTTGTGACACGGATCACGATGGTAATGAAATCGGCAAGAAAGTGAATACTCACTGGTAACAAAATCGCATATTCGGAGAATTCTCTGGGTTGCTCGATTATTACTGATCGGTACTACTGGCGAGTATTTTTTATGTCCGGTCGGACCGTATTCGAGAAATCGCCTTCGATGGTTGCGATGTGCTTTGCGATCGCGTCGAGTCCTGAGGGGGGGAGGTGCAATCCGTTGCCGAGAGCAAGTGAAGTCCGCTTGAAGTGCTCCACGAGTGGTTCGTATTTCGTGACCAGTCTCAGCCTGTCGGTCTGGCTCAGGTACTTCACGCTTCCCGCGTTGTCGACGAAGTCACTGAACTTCACGAGGAACACTGCGGGATCCGCTATCGCGCGGATGACGTGATCCTGATATCCGGCGGTGGTGTTGTCGCATGGGTAGTCGATTGGATTGGTCACTGCCTCAACAAGTTCGGAGATTCTGTGGCCGAAGCGCGAGGCGATGAGTGTTGACGCACGTTCCTGCGCTTCGGATGCGGACATGTCGTCTGCAGTCTGGCCACCGAGGAGCGCGATGACGGCGTGTGGTCGGTCTTCGACCGTGTCGTGAAGCGCGGTTGCGCTCAGGATCTCGACATCGGAGCACCCGTACCGAAGCAGCCGCAATACATTTCGTAGGGGATGAACGATGTAGGGATCCTCGTCGGACTTGATCCCGTTCTTTCTGAACTGATCGAGGTGCGCAAGGGTCGCGACCTCCATGGCGAGCCGTAGGGTTTCACCCGAGATCGCCAGCTCGTCGACGGCGCTCTCGATGGCGAAGACCAGCGTTGCAGCGTCCATCTCCTTCAGGGGCAACTGGTCGAATGCAGACCTGATCGGGTCGGAGTTGCTCATGCCAAATAGCCTTCCGGTTGGTGAGGCGTCGCGACGAATGTCCTGGTGCAGATCTGCAATCGAGCCCTGATTGACGCCGGAAATACAGGTCGAGGTCAGAATCATCTTGATTCTATCCGGCGACTACGACAGCAAGTGTTCCTAGCGTTGTCATAGAGGTGGGCGGGGAGGTTCGTTCGCCTCCATCACAGGCAAATAGGGCAGGAAGAGGTTCGATGACCACGGAGGCGACCCTGGCGTCGTTTGTCGAGACAGTTGACACGGATGTCGACACCCATCCGCTGGACGATCCTGTGCGACAAGGACTTCGCGGACATCATGCGCAATTCGCTCGCTGGGCAGGGAGAGTTGCGCGATACGACCCGACGGTCGCGCCGTTTGTCGGTCATCCGCCCGAGTTGGACGCCGAGGACTGGGAGAACCTACTCACGCTCGTAGGTCCTGGCGGCACAGTAGGTTTGCGAGGATTTGATCACCGCCCGCCGGAAGGGTGGCGCGTTGTGGATCAGTTCGGCTCGGTGCAGATGGACGGATCCGCACTCGAAGTCTCCGTTGATCCGTCGGTCGAACTTCTCGGAACGGGCGACGTTCCCGAAATTCTGGCATTGATCGAGCGCACCAAGCCAGGACCGTTTCTTCCTCGTACCGTCGAGATGGGCAGTTACTACGGCATTCGCGTCGACGGAAGACTTGTTGCCATGGCGGGGGAGCGGTTGCACCCTCCGGGATGGACGGAAATCAGTGCGGTGTGCACTGACAGCGACTTTCGGGGGCGAGGCCTGGGTACGACGCTGATCCGTGCCGTCGCTGCCGGGATTCGCGAGCGCGGCGAGCTGCCATTTCTCCATGCAGTGCAATCGAATACGAATGCGATCAGACTCTACGAATCACTGGGGTTCGTTCTCCGGAAGAGATCCAGGTTGACTGCGGTGCAGGCGCCTGCCTGATCGAATTCTCGCCGACGCCTGTGTTTCGGGCGCTCGGCCACTAGTCTGAACAAATGACAGTCGATCAGGCGTTGGACAGTGATTTCCTCACTCTTGCCGATCCGTACCGCCGCGAGTTGCTGGCGCACTGCTATCGCATGATGGGGTCGATTCACGACGCCGAAGACCAGGTCCAGGAGACGTTCATCCGGGCTTGGCGCGGGTTCGACGGTTACAAGGGCCAGTCATCTCTCAGGACCTGGCTCTACCGCATCGCGACGAATACCTGCCTGACCGCGCTGGAGGGGAGATCGAGGCGTCCCCTCCCGACCGGCCTCGGCGCACCTAGTTCGGACCCGGCCGACGATTTGATCGAGCGCAACGAGATTGCCTGGTTGGAACCGATCGCCGATTCTGCGTTGGGCGACGTCAATGATCCGGCCGTCATGGTCGTCAATCGCGATTCGGTCAGGCTCGCGCTTGTTGCCGCTTTGCAGCACTTGTCCGCGCGCCAACGTGCGGTTCTGGTTCTACGTGACGTTCTCCAGTGGAAGGCGTCGGAAGTTGCGGAGGCGCTGGACACCACAACCACTGCGGTAAACAGCCTGCTGCAGCGGGCTCGCGCGCAGATCAATCACATCGGACCCACCGAGGACGATCTCGTGGAACCGACTACCGAGGCTGCCCGGAAGTTGCTTCGCGACTACGTGCACAGCTTCGAGAGCTACGACGTCGAGGCCATCGTCGAACTGTTCACGCGCGAAGCCATCTGGGAGATGCCTCCGTTCGAGGGTTGGTACCAGGGCCCCGAGGCAATCGGGCAACTCATCGGAACCAAATGCCCGGCCGACGGACCAGGAGCGATGCGCCTGCTTCCGACCGCTGCGAACGGACAGCCGGCGTTCGGCCTCTACATGCGCGAGCCCGATGGTGTTCACCGCGCTTTCCAGTTGCACGTTCTCGATGTCACCGAGTCCGGGATCTCGCACGTGACGTGTTTCTTCGATCTGAGTCTGTTCGCACGGTTCGGATTGCCTGCCGAGCTGTAGGGGCCCTGCCGAGTTGTAGGGGCAAGGAGTTGCGCGAGCCCCCCCAGTATGGAGGGACCCGCGCGACTGCTCGTTACTGCTGTTGCTGTGCGTTACTGCTGGGGAACAGTCGCAGCCGGGTCCATCCACATGACCTCCCAGACGTGATTGTCGAGGTCGCGGAATGCGCGTCCGTACATGAAGCCGTGATCCTGGGGCTCCATCCACTTGCTGCCGCCGGCAGCAATCGCCGCGTCGACGAAGGTGTCGACTTCCTCCCTGCTGTCGGCCGACACACACATCAGTGCTTCACGAGCTTTCGACGTGTCGCAGATGTCGTCGGCGATGAAGTCCCCGAAACGCGGTTCGTTCAGGAACATGACGGTGGCGGAATCGCTGACGATCATCGAGACAGTGTTCTCGTCACTGAACATGTCGTTGAACTCGAAGCCGAGGCCACTGAAGAATGCACGGGTAGCGACGACGTCCTTGACAGGCATGTTGACGAAGAGAAGACGAGACATTGGGTGCTCCTTGAACTCGGTTGACTGATTACTGAACGCTTCGGTTCCTGTTGGTTCCTGCTCATACAGACCGCAGTGGGCGCAGAAAGTCATCGCGAGAAGTAAAAATTCGAGAAAAGTATCGCCTGTTAACCGGCGTCAGTGCTCTGACCTGGCGATTTGGTGTTGTGTTGATCTTCGCGTAACTTTGTCCAGGTCAGAGCGACACGGACACCGACTCCCACCTGCGAGGGTGAGTGACACGAGGTTGTACGAAGTGCCTGGCGAACACAATCCAGTTTTTCTTCACGGGGTTCCGGTTTGCGCCGGTGACTTGGTTGGGATAGGCTGGAAAAGTTGCCCCGGAGCGGCGGCCATAGGGTCGTGGTGATGGTGTGTGCGTGTTCTTTGAGAACTCAACAGTGTGTCGATGAATGTCAGTGCCAAAATTTTTTTGGTACTTCACATCCGCGAATGATCAACCGCCTCTTGGGGTTTGGTTGGTTTGTGTGTGGTGTGAGTATTTTTCGTCGGTGATTGTTCATTCTTCCGTCTGAATGGTTGCCGACACATTTTTTGCTAGTTGAGTTTTTTGCTAGTGATTTGACTCTTTTTGTCTATGACTGATTAGTGGGCTTGCCCGCGAAATCTAGAGTCTTCAACGGAGAGTTTGATCCTGGCTCAGGACGAACGCTGGCGGCGTGCTTAACACATGCAAGTCGAGCGGTAAGGCCTTTCGGGGTACACGAGCGGCGAACGGGTGAGTAACACGTGGGTGATCTGCCCTGCACTTCGGGATAAGCCTGGGAAACTGGGTCTAATACCGGATATG
>NZ_CP167155.1:4022500-4227500 GCF_041464245.1 Rhodococcus sp. NyZ502 | reverse complement strand
GACGTCGTGGAGGACCGAACCCACTTAGGTTGAAAACTGAGGGGATGAGTTGTGGGTAGGGGTGAAAGGCCAATCAAACTCCGTGATAGCTGGTTCTCCCCGAAATGCATTTAGGTGCAGCGTCGCGTGTTTCTCACCGGAGGTAGAGCTACTGGATGGTCTAGGGGGCCCACAAGCTTACCGAAATCAGCCAAACTCCGAATGCCGGTGAGTGAGAGCGCGGCAGTGAGACTGCGGGCGATAAGGTTCGTAGTCGAGAGGGAAACAGCCCAGATCGCCAGCTAAGGTCCCTAAGCGTGTACTAAGTGGAAAAGGATGTGGGGTCGCGAAGACAACCAGGAGGTTGGCTTAGAAGCAGCCACCCTTGAAAGAGTGCGTAATAGCTCACTGGTCAAGTGATCCTGCGCCGACAATGTAGCGGGGCTCAAGTACACCACCGAAGCTGCGGCATTCACGCAATAGCCCCCCTTCACTCTGCGGAGTGTTGGGCAGGTGTGTGGATGGGTAGGGGAGCGTCGTGTGGCCATGGAAGCGGCAGGGTGACCTAGCCGTGGAGGCCACACGAGTGAGAATGCAGGCATGAGTAGCGAAAGACGAGTGAGAAACTCGTCCGCCGAATGACCAAGGGTTCCTGGGCCAGGTTAATCCGCCCAGGGTGAGTCGGGACCTAAGACGAGGCCGACAGGCGTAGCCGATGGACAACGGGTTGATATTCCCGTACCCGTGTGAACGCGCCCATGGTGAATCAGTGATACTAACCATCCTGAAGCCACGAGAAGACCTTCGGGTCTCGAGTTGGTGGATGCATGGGACCTGATCTGGTAGTAGCCAAGCGATGGGGTGACGCAGGAAGGTAGCTGAGCCAGTCAGTGGTAATACTGGTGTAAGCGTGTAGGGCGTGACCTAGGCAAATCCGGGTCGCACATAGCCTGAGACGTGATGCGTAGCCGATTGAGGCGAATTCAGTGATCCTATGCTGCCGAGAAAAGCCTCTAGCGAGCTTTCACACGGCCCGTACCCCAAACCGACACAGGTGGTCAGGTAGAGAATACTAAGGCGATCGAGATAACTATGGTTAAGGAACTCGGCAAAATGCCCCCGTAACTTCGGGAGAAGGGGGGCCCTGTCTGGTGACGACATTTACTGTCTGAGCTGGGTGGGGCCGCAGAGACCAGTGAGAAGCGACTGTTTACTAAAAACACAGGTCCGTGCGAAGTCGTAAGACGATGTATACGGACTGACGCCTGCCCGGTGCTGGAAGGTTAAGAGGACCGGTTAGTTCCTTCGGGAGCGAAGCTGAGAATTTAAGCCCCAGTAAACGGCGGTGGTAACTATAACCATCCTAAGGTAGCGAAATTCCTTGTCGGGTAAGTTCCGACCTGCACGAATGGCGTAACGACTTCTCAGCTGTCTCAACCGTAGACTCGGCGAAATTGCATTACGAGTAAAGATGCTCGTTACGCGCGGCAGGACGAAAAGACCCCGGGACCTTCACTACAGCTTGGTATTGGTGTTCGGTTCGGTTTGTGTAGGATAGGTGGGAGACTGTGAAACGGTGACGCCAGTTATCGTGGAGTCGTTGTTGAAATACCACTCTGATCGAATTGGACCTCTAACCTCGGACCATGATCTGGTTCAGGGACAGTGCCTGGTGGGTAGTTTAACTGGGGCGGTTGCCTCCCAAAATGTAACGGAGGCGCCCAAAGGTTCCCTCAGCCTGGTTGGCAATCAGGTGTCGAGTGCAAGTGCACAAGGGAGCTTGACTGTGAGACTGACAGGTCGAGCAGGGACGAAAGTCGGGACTAGTGATCCGGCACCGGCAAGTGGAAGCGGTGTCGCTCAACGGATAAAAGGTACCCCGGGGATAACAGGCTGATCTTCCCCAAGAGTCCATATCGACGGGATGGTTTGGCACCTCGATGTCGGCTCGTCGCATCCTGGGGCTGGAGTAGGTCCCAAGGGTTGGGCTGTTCGCCCATTAAAGCGGCACGCGAGCTGGGTTTAGAACGTCGTGAGACAGTTCGGTCTCTATCCGCCGCGCGCGTTAGAAACTTGAGGAAGGCTGTCCCTAGTACGAGAGGACCGGGACGGACGAACCTCTGGTGTGCCAGTTGTTCCGCCAGGAGCACCGCTGGTTAGCTACGTTCGGAAGGGATAACCGCTGAAAGCATCTAAGCGGGAAGCCTGTTCCAAGATGAGGTTTCTCACCCCCTCGAGGGGGTAAGGCCCCCGGCAGACCACCGGGTTGATAGGCCAGAACTGGAAGTGCAGTAATGCATGCAGGTGACTGGTACTAATAGGCCGAGGACTTACCACAAAGAAGCTACGCGTCCACTGTGCGGTATCTGAAACAACACACAGATACTGATGAGAAACCCTGTTTTCTCCATCCCCCAACACCAGAAACTGGTGTTGACGGGTGGTGAAACCAGGTGATCAGAAGAAGGTTACTGTGACAGTTTCATAGAGTTACGGCGGTCATAGCGAAGGGGAAACGCCCGGTCCCATTCCGAACCCGGAAGCTAAGCCCTTCAGCGCCGATGGTACTGCACTCGACAGGGTGTGGGAGAGTAGGACACCGCCGAACACACATTAGAGAAGCCCCCCAACCAGTACTGGTTGGGGGGCTTTCTCGTACCCAAAACACCCCCGACTTCGAGCGAACAGCACTGTCGTCGCCCCAGATCGACCCAACGCACCGTTCACACCATCACGAGCAGAAGAGCACGGCCGGCTCGCGGACCCTGTTCGGGACCGAGTGAACGACACGCTCACCCTCTTAGGCGAGGGGAACGGTACGTTCACACCATCAGGGCAGGAATTGGGCGAGGAAGATGCCGCCGCCGACGCACGTAGCGACTTGTTAGCCAAGGTATAGATTGTGAACCGTCTCATAAGTCCGAAGTACTCTCCGATTTTGTGCCTTCGTCCCTAGCACTTTGGCCTAGGCTGAGTCTCATGGTGGGGTTGAGCAGCTCGAGGGTGTCGCATTTGCGACTCGTTCCGACGGAACCTGAAGAACTGCAAAGGTTTGTACTAGAAGCTGGCGGAGGGCGTGGGGGCATTCAGATTGCGCGATCGTTGCGTTCGAAGAGGCGCGCGGTACCGGCGCAATACGCGATACGTATCAGTGTCGACAATGTTTCCACTCAGATCTGGCGACGAATCCTCGTCGCGTCGGATCTGAATCTGGATGACCTGCATTCGGTGGTTCAACGGGCAATGGGGTGGAGTGACCGTCAATCGCACGCGTGGTCCAAGTCCGGCAGCCGATTTCCCGGCGAGGTCGAAGAGTACGTAGCTTCCGGGAGCAACGCCGAGCAGCGTCGGGCCGGCCGAGCGGCGATCGTAGAGTCCGCGGTACGCCTGGACGAGGTCATGGTCTCGCCTGGCGATGAAATCAGTTATCGCTACGGACGCTTCGGGAACTGGCGCCACACGCTGACACTTGAATCTTCCGAAGTACTGCCCGAAGGGTTCCAAGTTGTGTGTGCCGCGGGTCGCGGTGCTTGTCCGCCGGAGGAATGTGTCGGACCTGACGAGTACGAGCAACTCCTCGGTGTTCTCGCTTCGGAGAAGCTGCGCTCCCACGAATGGACCCTCGAATGGCCACAAACTGATTTCGAGCCGACACGATTCGAGATCGCTGAGGTCAATAATCGACTGCATAGTCCTAGACCGGACGAGATCGCTGCGTCGTACGACATTGCAAAGCTCGTCGAATGCCTGGGACCCTCGCGAGTCCCGGAACTGCACGCGGTCCTCGCCCGAGCAGGCATTGACGATCAGTCGGCAATCGGGGAGTTGGTCCACGTCGAGGCGGGCCAACGCATTCAAGCGGTTCTGGCTCTGATCGGTGTCGAAGGGATCGGTGCCGATGATTTCTTCACGACGGTCGACGCGATGCTCGACGAACCTGAACTGGGACCTGTAAACCTTCCACAAGGGCGATCACTCTTCGCAGTGCTCAAGAAGTTCGGCCTGGTGCGAAAGCACAAAGGGCAGATTGTTCTGACGAAGCGGGGACAGTTGGCAGAGCGGGACGCGTCAATGACGTGGTCGGTGATCGTCGAGGGAGTTCCGGTTGCGCCCGGCGGCTCGCAGAGAGCGGTGGAACTCCTTGTCCTCCTTGCTGTAGCCGCCGGCATGTCGCCGGCGGATCGTCATCGTTTCGTCGCGGGAGCGCTGGAGCCGATTCGGTCGTCGAGCATCCTGATGGCTGGGGCTCAGACTCCCAGACGTGACACGTCAGGGAGCACCGTAGAGGTGCTCGGATTGATCGGCGCTACGGGGTACGAGCTGGGGAAGTTCGGCAGCAAAGCGGACTCGCCCTGGGCTGTTCACCTCGCGAGGGCGATCCTGCGGCGTTAACTCGCGCGTCGACGCAGACAACCGAAACGGGGTTCGATCCGGCAATGCCGAATCGAACCCCGTTTCGTGTACCGATAGAGATCAGATGTTCACGCCGTAGTCGCGGGCGATTCCGGCGAGTCCGGATGCGTATCCCTGTCCGACTGCACGGAACTTCCATTCGCCATTGTGGCGGTAGAGCTCACCGAAAAGCATGGCTGTCTCGGTGGATGCATCTTCGGAGAGGTCGTAGCGTGCCAGTTCGGAGCCGTTCGACAGATCTACGACGCGGATGTAGGCGTTGGTGACCTGTCCGAAGGACTGGAGTCGCGCATCGGCGTCGTGAATCGAGACGGGGAAGAAGATGTTGGTGACGTTGGGCGGTACAGCCGGGAGGTCGACGTTGATGACCTCGTCGTCGCCGTCACCTTCACCGGTGAGGTTGTCGCCGGTGTGCTCGATGGATCCGTCGGGCGAGCGAAGGTTGTTGTAGAAGACGAAGTGAAGGTCGGAAAGGACCTTGCGTTCCGGGCCGGTGACCAACGCGCTGGCGTCGAGGTCGAAGTCGGCACCACTGGTGCTGCGTGCATCCCAGCCGAGACCGACTGCGACCTTGGTCAGATTGGGTGCGGCCTTCGACAGAGATACGTTGCCGCCCTTGGCAAGTGTGACGCCCATTCAGGTTCCTCTCGTTCGAACGAAGTGGATTTCTTCGTTCGGGAGTTCTGTGTTGTCCGTTCGCGACTCACATTACCGTGAGCGGGTAGGTGCGGTTCGACCGAATAGGCACCTCACTCGAACAGCGCGCGAAGATCGTCGGCGTCGAGTCCGGTGCCCAGTGTGCCTTCGGCGTCCATGACATTCGAGAACAATGCCGACTTCTTGGCTTTGAGTGCCATGACCTTCTCTTCGATGGTGTCTTTGGCAATGAGGCGGTAGACCATGACGTTTCGTGTCTGCCCGATGCGGTGAGTACGGTCGACCGCTTGTGCCTCGGCGGCCGGGTTCCACCAGGGGTCGAGAATGAAGCAGTAGTCGGCCTCGGTGAGATTGAGGCCGAAGCCACCAGCCTTGAGGCTGATCAGGAAGACGGGGACTGCACCAGACTTGAACTCCTCCAACACTTCACCGCGATTGCGCGTCGAACCGTCGAGATAGCTGTACGCAATTTTTTCCGCGTCGAGTCGGTTGCGGACAGAACCAAGGAACCCGGTGAATTGGCTGAAGATCAACGCGCGGTGTCCGCCCGCAACGACGTCGTCCAGTTGCTCGACGAGAGCGTCGACCTTGGCCGATGGGACGGGTCCGCTTTCCTCGTCGACCAGCGAGACGTCGAGACTGAGTTGGCGTAGCAGCGTCAGCGACTGCAGGATCGTGAAGCGGTTCTTGTCGACGTCGTCGAGCAGTCCGAGAATCTTCTGCCGTTCGCGTTGCAGGTGGGTGTCGTAGATCGCGCGATGGCTCGGATGCAACTCGATCTCGAGTACCTGCTCCTGCTTGGGCGGCAAGTCTGCGGCCACCTGTTCCTTGGTGCGCCGCACCATCAGCGGTTTGACGCGTCGTCGCAGTTGCGCCAATCGTTCTGTATCACGGTCTTTTTCGATGGGAGTGCGGTAGACGTCGGTGAAGGTGGTGGGGCTGGGAAACAGTCCTGGTGCAGTGATTGCGAGGAGCGACCACAACTCCAGAAGATTGTTTTCCATGGGTGTACCGGTGATCGCGAGTTTGAACGGTGCGTTCACCGCCCTCGCGCACTGGTGGACCTTGGACTTGTGGTTCTTGGCGAATTGGGCTTCGTCGAGTACCAGTCCGGACCAGCGGCCGGCGGAATACGCATCGGTGTCGAGGCGAAAGAGAGCGTACGACGTCACGACGATGTCCGCCCCGCCGACGAGTGCGGCCAGATCGGTTTTTCTGCGGCGCAGCGTGTCCGTGATGACAGCGGTGTGGAGGGTCGGTGCGAACTTCGCCACTTCGGACTTCCAGTTGGATACGACGCTGGTGGGTGCGACGATCAGAAAGGGAGGCGCGGCTGGATTCGATTGCCTTGCAGCGCAGATCATTGCGAGGGTCTGCAGTGTCTTGCCCAGGCCCATGTCGTCGGCGAGTATGCCGCCCAGGCTGTGCTGGCGCAGGAAATTGAGCCAACGGAATCCGTCGACCTGATAGGGACGTAGCGTTGCCGTCAACGTGTCCGGGACTTCGACCGGATCGATGCCCGAACTGCCGAGCAATCCTGCGATCTGCTTCTTCCATGCTGCTGCTTGATGTTCGACTCTTCCGAGCGCCGTCAATTCTTCCCACAGTCCGGCCTGAAATTTGCTGATCCCGAGTTTGCCGGTAGGCCGATCGAGTAGCGACCGCGCTTCGGTGATGAGACGGTGCAGACCGAGTAGTTCAGGTGCGTCGAGCCGAAAGAAGGCGCCGTCCGGTAGCAGTATGTGAGTCTCGCCCTTGCTCAGAGCAGAGAACAGTGTTGTGAACGGAACGCTTTGTCCCGCAACATCGACGGTGACATCGAGGTCGAACCAGTCGGATCCGCTGTCCCCGTCGGGGGCTGATGTGCTGAGGCCGATCACGACAGCATCGTCTGCAGGCCGGTAGTCGGCAGGGGTTCCTGCAACCTTGAGGTCGATGGCGTCGTGCGCTTCGAGTTGGGGCAGGAGGTCGAGTGTGAACTGCATGGAATCGAGGCCGGTCAAAGTTCCCGCGAGAGTGGCCTTCGCCGCGGCCGCACCGAGGCTCTTGGCAATGGCATCTTCGGCAACGTGGTTGCGGATCTCGGACTCGTCGGTGGTTGTGTCTGCGGTAGAAATGATCAGTTCGTCGGCATCGACGGTGTACTTCCATGCCGATTCGATGTCGATGCGGTGGTTGTCCGCGTAAGTGGCCATCAGTTGTAGCCGAGGACCGGACACAGTCGGTGGGTTGTAAGCACCGTCGGAAGATATGACGGGAGCGAGGTTTCCGAGTTTGAACACGAACCGCGACGTGAATGCATCCCGATGCTCGGCGGGTATGTCGACTGACTTTCCGGAGTCGATCAACTGCCTCAATTGGTGAGTTATCGGCGTGTGCAGTGGTGCGAGAGTGATCGCGTTGGCGGCGTCGAGCGCGAAGACGCCATGTGCCGGCGTGCCGACCAGTCCCCAGTCGGAATGAGTCACGATGTGCCCATCGGTCTGAATTCGGGGAGTGAGACGGAGGTTGTTGTCTTCCGCTCCGTGGACGTCGAGGCAGATGCTGGCATCGTCGAGTAGGGAGATGTTGCCGAGGCCGGCCTTCGAGTGAACGAGTGAAACGCCGACGCTGATGGCCTCACGAAGAAGCGACCAGAGTTGCGGGCTCGCGAACCCGGCAAGATCGATTTCCGCGGCATTTTGATTTCGGTAGTAGTTGCCGGCGCTGTGGAGGAGATGTATGTCGCGTAGAACCCGGAGGTGATCTGCGGGGAACTGAAAAGTGCTTCCGAGCTTGTTCCAGGCGAGCCCGCCGGAGATCCACCCTCTCGCTCCTGGTTGTACGGGTTTGATGATGAGCCTTGTCGATGCGCCCTTGGTTCGGGTGGTGAATTGAATGCCAAGTCCACGTGTAGTACGGCCGGCCGGGTCTGGTCGGAGCAACTCCTCGAGCGCGCGGTCCCATCCGAGTTGTCGTGGCGTCGTGTTCGCCTCGGCCACCGCTGCGAGTACCAACGCGACCACGTGTTTGCAGTTCATCCGCACGGGACACGTGCAGATGCCACGCGTGAATGTGGCAGCACCGGCCACGCTGTGACTTATCGAGATTGTGCAGGTGTACGGCTCCCGCGCGGTCCCCGCCACGGCCCCGGTCAAGGTATCCGGGGTGCCGTTCCAACTGATGGACACGACCGCATTCTGCCGCAGGTAGGTAAGTCCGCGGTCGTAGGTTGTCGTGCCGACGACAGCGCGAACTCGGTCGAGGTCGAGGGCCTTGACTGAGTCCTGTTGCACGGGGCCAGCGTAGTAGCGGCGTCCGACAGATCTTGTCGTGGTCGTTTGTCCAAGAAAGTCCGAACTGCACGGTATGTTCACGGAAACATCTTTGACTGGTTTGGGAGTTTCATGAGGACTGAGCGGCGTGCGTGGATCCGATCTGCGCGCACAGGTGCGGTGTGTTTGGCCGTCTGTGCACTTTCTTTGCAGTTGGGCGGACTGTCGACGGCAGCGCCGAGTTCCGGGAGCTCGGGAAGCTCGGGAAGTCTGGGCAGCGTCGAGGGCAGCGTGAGTTCGGGGTCGACGATCCCAGGACCGCTTCAGGAGGATCCGGGCCCCAAGCCGGAGCTGCGCGACGACATCGTCGTCCCGGCCATCGTCGGCGAGAAGGTGACCGCACCGCAGGCTGTCAGGCTGACGGTGGCGTCGCCTGCACTTCGACGCGAGGTCGGCGTCGAGATCTTGCTACCCGCGGACAATTCGGTTCCGCGCCCGGCGCTGTACATGCTCGAGGGCGTCGACGCCGGAGAGAAGAGCAGCGGATGGATGACGATCGGCGGCGCCCCGGCGTTCTTCGCCGACAAGAACGTCAACGTCGTGATGCTTAATGGCGGAATCGCGAGCCTGTACTCGGACTGGGAGAATCCGGATCCGCGGCTGGGACTGCACAAGTGGGAAACCTTCATCACCGAGGAGTTGCCACCGCTGATCGACGCGCGACTCGAGACCAACGGAATCAACGCGATTGCCGGCAATTCCATGGGCGCGATGGGTGCAATGATGCTCGCCCAACGCTTTCCGGACATGTATCGCGGCGTTGCCGTGTTCAGCGGCTGTTATTCCACGATGGATCCGCTCGGCCGAACTGCCGTCCAGGCCACGATTTCTTCTCGAAGCGGAGATCCGGCCAACATCTGGGGTGTGCCAGGGGGCCCGGAGTGGGAGGCACACGATTCGTTGATCAATGCAGAGAAGTTGCGTGGCAAGGAAATCTACGTGTCGACGGCCAATGGTCGTCCCGGATCCGACGAGACTCTGCAGACTCCGGAACTACTCGAGCGTCTGGTGATCGGCGGCGGCATCGAGGTTGCTGCGCACGCCTGCACCAAGATGTTCGACGCGCGGTTGCAGGAGCTGAAGATTCCGGCGCAGGTGGATTACGAGCCGAACGGCACGCACGCGTGGGCGTATTGGCGTGAACGACTGCCGAAGGCGTGGCCGACTCTGTCCCGGGCATTGGGCGTCTGACGGTTCGACAACAGTGCTCGGGTTGTGGATGCACCACAACCCGAGCGTTGGATCACTCGCAGGCGATGCCGTCGTTGTCGCGGTCGAGATGCGGGGCGTATCCGTTCTGGCCCCGGTACAACGGAGCTGCGCCGGCATTACGAACGGCTGTGCAGTTCTGGTAGTACCGCGCTGGTGCGGGAGTGTTCTGCGGCGCCGGCTGGTTCTGGGGCGTTTGCGGAGCGGGCGGCGCCGGCGGTGCGAAGACCGGGGGAAGGAACGGCTGGACTGCGTCGGCAGAGCCAGTCGGAATCATGCGTGCGATCTCGATCGGTAGGAAATCGAAAACCGTGGATGCCTGAGCGGCGGGTGCGGCAACCAGAGTGATTGCGGCGCAACCTGCGACGCTGAATGCCAGACGGCGGAGCTTCATGTGACCTCGTGTTCAACTGGGCAGCCCTTCCACTTCTGAGGGCTGTGCCGGCTGAGCATACTGGTCATAACGACCAAATGGTTTATTTCGGTAAGGGTGAAATCTGGGGTGAAAAGCAGCGTCCCCGCACCGTATTGCTCAGGTGCGAGGACGCTGCTGTAGTCATCGAGGGTTACGCGTCGACAAGTTCCTCGGCGAAGGGGTCACCGTTGCGGGGAGCGTCGAAGCGCTCCTTGTCGAGGATTCCCTCACGCTTTGCGACGATGACCGGGACCAGTGCCTGGCCAGTGACGTTGACTGCGGTGCGGCCCATGTCGACGATCGGTTCGACTGCGAGGAGCAGTCCGACGCCGGCCAAGGGAAGACCCAGGGTGGAGAGTGTGAGTGTGAGCATGACTGTCGCACCCGTAGTTCCGGCCGTTGCTGCCGAGCCGATGACCGAAACGACGACGATCAGCAGGTAATCGGTGAAGGTCAGCGGAACGTCGTAGAAGCCGGCGACGAAGATTGCCGCGATCGCGGGATAGATTGCGGCGCAACCGTCCATCTTCGTGGTGGCACCGAGCGGAACGGCGAACGAGGCGTACTCACGCGGAACACCGAGGTTGCGTTCGGTGACGCGTTCGGTCAGCGGCAGGGTGCCGATCGACGAGCGCGAGACGAACCCGAGTTGAGTTGCGGGCCAGACACCGGAGAAGAAGCTTCGAACCGAGAGACCGTGTGCGGCAATCAGGATGGGGTAGACCACGAAGAAGACAATGGCCAGACCGATGTAGATGGCGGCGGTGAAGACGCCCAGCGAGCCGATTGCATCCCAGCCGTAGGTGGCGACAGCGTTGGCGATCAGCGCAGCGGTGCCGATCGGGGCGAGTCGGATGATCCACCACAGGACCTTCTGAACGATCGCGAGAAGCGATGCGTTGAACTCGAGGAACGGAGCAGCCTTGGGACCGATCTTGAGTGCAGCAATGCCGATTGCGCCGGCGATGACGAGCAGTTGCAGGACGTTGAAGCTCAGCGATGTAGTCGCCACGCCTTCGGCGACGGAAGTCTTTGCACCCAACCCCAGGAAGTTGTTCGGAACCAGTCCGGTGATGAACGCCCACCACGAGCCGGAACTCTTGGGTTCCTTCGCGGCTTCGGCGGCGACGTCGGTCCGTGAACCGGGATCGGTGATCAGGCCGACGATGATGCCGATGATCACAGCGATGAAAGCGGTGATCGCGAACCAGAGCAAGGTCTGCACAGCCAGACGAGCGGCGTTGGCGACCTGGCGCAGATTGGCGATGGAGCTGACAATGGCGGTGAACACCAGCGGGATCACCGCAACGGTGAGCAGCTTGACGTAACTCGAACCGATGGTCTGCACGGTGCCGACCAACCAGTTGACATTGCCGTCGGCCGCATCAGGCATTGCCCGGGCGACGAGACCGATGATGACACCGAGTACGAGACCGGCGACGATCTGCGGTCCGAATGCCGTCGCCCAGGACGGAAAACGGGACGTGGACTTTTCCGGCACGCCGGTGGAGGTGGAGCTGGGCATGACTATGCCTTTCGAAAATCAAGGGAGCGAAACGCAGCGCGGCACCAGAGGCCGGGCAGATTCGAAGAAATGTTTCCTGGTACGCGTCAGGTCAGAGCGAGCGCGTACACATTGCGCTCGCCTGCAGGCGAAGGTCGACGTAACGCCGACTGGTCAGGAACAACACTGTCCACACACTACTCGCAGCTTCAACTACTCGATCCCGAGGGTCGCCGCGGGAGTTCGCTTCGTGTTCGTCGGGTGTGCCCCGATCAGTCACTGTTGGTCGGTTGACTAGTCTCGACGATCAGTAGGTGCCGCACCGGCGCCTACGCGTCGGCAAGCGGAAGCGAGAGACCGATGAGCGTTCGGAATGCCGAGTACCCGCGTCCGAAGCATTTCCTGGTGCACCTCAGTGACACGCATCTGGTGGCTCAGGGGGAGTTGTACGACGCCGTGGATGCGTCGACGAGATTGCGGGAAGTGCTCAGCGGGATCGTGGCCTCGGGCGCACGCCCGGATGCACTGATATTCACCGGCGACCTGACCGACCAGGGACACCCCGACGCATACGCGGAATTGAAAGCCATCGTGGAACCCGTGGCGGCCGAGATCGATGCGCAGGTCGTCTGGGCGATGGGCAACCACGACGACCGCCCTACGTTCAGATCTCTGCTGTTGGGCGAGGACGCCACCGATGATCCCGTCGACAACGTCTACGACCTTGACGGACTGCGGGTGATCACCCTGGATTCGTCGGTTCCCGGTCACCACTACGGTGAGATCTCGGATCGTCAATTGGATTGGCTACGAGCAGAATTGGCGGTGCCGGCGCCCGACGGAACAATTCTGGCGCTGCATCATCCGCCGGTTCCGTGCATTCAGGATCTCGCGGTTCTGGTGGAGTTGCGCGATCAGTCCCGGTTGGCGGACGTCTTGCGTGGCAGCGACGTCCGAGCGATTCTTGCTGGGCATCTGCACTATTCGACGACGGCGACGTTCGCCGGCATTCCGGTTTCCGTGGCGTCGTCGACGTGTTACACCCAGGACTTGAACGTGGAAGTCGGTGGTCAGCGTGGTCGTGACGGTGCTCAGGGGTGCAATCTGGTGCACGTGTACGACGAGACAATTGTTCATTCGGTCGTTCCACTCGGTGCGCACGTGACGGTCGGTGAGCCCGTCGATGCGGCCGAGGGTGCCCGGAGACTCAGTGCTGCCGGCATTCGAATCCTCGAGAGCGAAAAGGCGGCACGCTCGATCATCTGAGGTGGCAGGCGGTTTCCGGCACCCACGCGCAGTTCCGGGTGATTGCCGGGCGGTCGCGTACTCACTACCGTCGAGGTAGGTGCAGAGCTCCAGCAACAAGGACCGGCTAGCTGGACGGCAACCCTTCATGCCGATGGGGTGCCCCGGAATCACACCTGGCGATACGCGCGGTGCGTGTCGCAAGCGGCAGTCGCCACGAGAACCGTCAGTCGGGTGCTGACGGTTTCTGCGGTCGGCACTGTGCGCTCCCGAGTAGTTCTCGAACAGGAGTATGCGCCGATGACCTCGACCCCTTCTTCTCATCTTGCTCCGCTGCATCTCGCCGTAGCGCTGGACGGTGCCGGTTGGCACCCAGCGGCCTGGCGAGAGCCGCACTCGCGCCCGAGTGAGCTGTTCAGCGCGTCGTACTGGACTGACGTGGTGACGACCGCCGAGCGTGGTCTGCTCGATTTCGTCACCATCGAGGACAGTCTCTCGGTGCCGGCCAACCCACTCGAGCCTGTCGACGACGCGGTTGACCGGGTGCGCGCTCGGCTCGACGCACATCTCGTGGCCGCCCGACTGGCACCGATCACGAGCAACATCGGCTTGATCCCGACCATCACCACCATTCACACCGAACCGTTCCACGTGTCTAAAGCCGTTGCCACGCTGGACTACACCTCGCGCGGTCGCGCCGGATGGCAGGTGAAGGTGTCGGCGTCGGAATCCGAGGCAGCACAGTTCGGGCGTCGCGACATCCCAGCGCTCACCGATGCCGACCGTCAGTTGATCGTTTCAGGCGTCCTCCCGGACTTCGTGCGCGCGCTGTTCGACGAAGCTGCGGAGGCAGCCGACGTCGTCCGGAGACTCTGGGACAGTTGGGAGGACGACGCCGAGATCCGTGATGTGGAGCAGCGCCGATTCATCGACCGGGACAAGCTGCACTACATCGACTTCGAGGGAAAGTACCTCTCGGTCCGTGGACCGTCGGTGACTCCGCGCCCGCCGCAGGGGCATCCCGTCGTCACCGCATTGGCTCATCAGCGGGTCGCGTACGAGCTGGCGGCGCGGACGGCCGATCTGGTGTTCGTGACGCCGTTCGACGACGAGCAGGTCACGGCAATCCTGGGTGAAGTGCGAGCAGCCGAAGAACACGTGCAGCGCACCGGCGAACCGCTTCGGGTCTTCACCGACATCGTCGTCTTCTTCGATACGCCGGAAGAAACCGGAAAGGAACGGCTCGCTCGCCTCGACGCGCAGGCCGGCGCCGAATACCGTTCGGACGCACTGACCTTCACCGGCTCTGCTGCGGAGTTGGCGGATCTTGTTCTCCGGTGGCAGCAGTTGGGAATCGACGGCTTCCGTTTGCGGCCGGGCGTTGTCGTGGACGACGTCGACGCCATCGCAGGTGAGCTGGTGCCTGAATTGCAGCGACGCAACGTATTCCGCACCGAATATCCGCAGGCGAATCTTCGCGGACTCCTTGGTCTACCCATCGACGTTCCCAACCGCTACGCCGCCGGTACTCCGGCCGCCTGACAGACGAGGAATAGATTCTCATGAGTTCTCAGAAGCGTAAGCAGGTCATCCTGGGTGCCTACCTCGGCGGCGTCAACCATCACACTGCGTGGTGGGATCCGCAGGCGGGCAGCCAGATAGAGTTCGATTCTTTCGAGCACACCGCTCGAACCGCCGAGCGTGGGAAGTTCGACTTCTTCTTCCTCGCCGAAGGCCTCGCCCTTCGTGAGCGTGCGGGACAGATTTTCGACCAAGACATCATCGGTAGGCCGGACACCTTCACGGTCCTTGCATCGTTGGCGGCGGTAACCGAACACCTCGGATTGGCCGGCACTATCAATGCCACGTTCAACGAGCCGTACGAACTGGCCCGCCAATTCGCGACGCTCGATCAGTTGTCCGGAGGGCGTGCCGCCTGGAACGTCGTCACCTCGTTCGACGCATTCACCGGCCAGAACTTTCGCCGCGGTGGATACCTCGACCGCGCGCAACGATACGAGCGTGCGGAGGAGACCGTAGCGCTGGTGCGTGAACTGTGGGATTCGTGGCGAAGCGACGACATCGTGGCCGACAAGGCATCAGGGCGCTTTCTCGCGCGACCGGATGCCGGTGAATTCGTCTTTCATGGATCGCATTTCGACGTGAACGGCCGATTCACAGTGCCGCGTAGCCCGCAAGGGCGCCCGGTTATTCTGCAGGCCGGGGTGTCGCCGCAGGGGCGCGATTTTGCTGCCGGCAATGCCGACGCGATCTTCTCACCGTACGGTCAGTTGCCCGAGGCGGCCGATTTCTATCGCGATATCAAAGCACGTGCCGTTGCGGCCGGACGTGACCCGGGCGACATCAAGATCCTGCCGTCGGCGAGTTTTGTTCTCGGCACCTCGGAGGCAGATGCGATCGAGAAGTACCGAGAGATTCGCGACCAGCAGGTCACCGGCCAGACCGCTTTGGTTCTGCTCGAACAGATCTGGAATCTCGATCTGTCGAAGTACGACCCCGAAGGACCACTACCCGATATCGCTCCGGATCCCGAGGCTCCGCCGATCATCCAGGGCCGCGCCTTCATTCACCAAGATCGTTTCGCGACCGTCGCAAAACTGCGCGCGGTCGCCGAGAGCAAGAAGTTGAATCTGCGCGAAGTGGTGATCGATCAGTTCGAGCGTGGACCGATCGTGGGTACACCGCAGCAGGTTGCCGAGAAAATAGATTCGTTTGTCAGCAACGACGGTTCGGACGGATTCATCCTCGGGTCGCACCTCGTGCCGACCGGCCTCGACGAGTTCGTCGACGACGTGGTGCCGCTGTTGCAGGATCGAGGTGTCCTCCGCAGTGACTACGAAGGAACGACGTTGCGTGACAATCTCGGACTGCCCATTCCGGTGCAACGGGAGCATGTGACAGCACGCTGATCGACCGAAGTAGCAAGGGCCCAGCCGAAATCGGCTGGGCCCTCGTTTCGTCTAGGCTTCCCAGGGCGCCGGGATGGGGTAGTAGCTCTCCAGGAACTCCGTGATCTTGCGTGTGCGAAGTTCCAGATCGATCTCCGGAGCGCTGCCGTCGTTGAGGCAGAAGAAGTCCATGGAGCGCTTGGCGAGCAGTGAGTCCATGTCGCGCAAACCGGCCTTGACCGTCGTATCGACGTATTTGACGGCTGCGGACTTCTGCACCACCGACCGTCCACTCATGAGCGTGTAGTAGTGGTACAGCGAATTGGTCACCGAGATATTGGAACTCGCGCGAAAGGTGCTTGCTGCAGTGGCCGCGAAGTCTTCGGCGAACTCGCGTTCCATCTCGGCCATCACGCTCTTGCGTAGTGGCGTCGCTGCGTGCTCCAGATGTCTGGTGGTCATCAGACCGAAGCGGTCCTGCAGCAGACGGCGGTTGACGCGGGCCGCATTCTCGAACCCGCTGCGGTCGTTGTCGTTGTGTCCCAATCCGATTCTGGTGTCGGCCTCGATGAACATGCTGATCCCACCGGGGGAGAAGAACATGTCAGGGCCGACGGGGCGACCGAAGAACATGTCGTCATTGGAGTAGAGGAAATGCTCTGCCAGACCCGGAATATGGTGCAGCTGGCACTCGACAGCTTGAGAATTGTGGGTGGGCAACACACTTGGATCGGCGAAGAACTTTTCGCTGGGCATGAACGTGACTCGCGGATCGTCGGCAAGCCAGTCCGGACGATCGGAATCGGTTGCGACGAAGATCCGCCGGATCCACGGCGCGTACATGTGGATAGATCTAAGTGCGTATTTGAGCTCGTCGATCTGACGGAAGCGCGCTTCTGATTCGTCGCCCTCGCCGACGATGTAGTTCTGCATGCGCTTGGCGCGCTGAGCCTGAAACTCTTTGGAAGAACCGTCGACCCAGGAAAAGACAAGATCGATATCGAAGCTGATATCGGAGGCATGATCGGCGAACATGTTCTCGATGGTCGGCCAGATCCGGCCGAATCGCTCGACGGTTCCTCGGACAGCTTCTTCGGGGAGGACGGTTCGTCGTGTCAGTGAGTTCTCGACGGGTAGGACGATTTCTTCGTCGGAAATCGACCACAATTCGATCTGAACGCCGATGTTCGCGCCGTAGTTCATACCGCTTGCGACGTGAACCCTCGGACGGAACAAGCGGAAGATCCGTGACTTGTTGGTTTTCGACAGGGCACCGTCCGCGACAAGGAGCGCTGGACTCTTCTTCGCGTCGACGGTTTTGGAATAGAAGGGTGCGTTGGCGCATCCCTCGACAAGTGCCTGCCGCAGGTTTTTGCGCTCGGTCCAGCTCACCGCGATCACGGGGCGCTCGTCGTTTCCGCGGACGAGTAGATACTCGATTCCTGCGGCGTCGAGGATGTCGCGGATGAAGAGGAGATCTTCGACCATCGCTTCGAGCGGCGTGGTGGTCGTGATCGCGAGGGCAAAACGATTCTTGAATCGGACGGTCTCGGGTAGCTCGCCCATCCGTGCGCGTGACGCGGCCGACGCCGGCTCCACAGGATTGGGGCTGTCCTGCTCCGGGGGTACGAAGTAGATGTCGTGCGGAGCGGGAGATTCTGTAATGGGATGCCTTCCGATTCTGATCCAGCTGTGTATCTGTCGCCCCCGACGCTGCGAGAGCGTGGTGGCGACGAGCTCAGTCTATGCCGTCGGCGCCGAAAGTCGGACATGAGTGACGGGGATGGGTAGCGCGGGGCGAGTCGGGTACCCCGAGGACCGAAGCGAGAGTGAAGGAGGAGAACCGATGCGTGTGAAAGCGATGGTCGGAACAGGCGCGGTGGCGGTTGCGCTGGCCGCCGGCCCAGTTGCGACAGCGTCTGCGGAGCGAACCGAGGCAGCGGGGTCGGAGGGTTCACCAGAGATGCTGACCTGCGAGGTGGTCTTCGATGCACTCGAAGACATGAGCCCGGAATGGACGGAAGAGGGGATCGATCAGGTCGAAGACTGGTGTGAGGCGATCACCGGCGAAGAAGACTGACCGTCAGCCGCGCGAGATCACTCGTCGCGACAGTCGCCACCGCCCGTCTTCGAGTTCGAACTCGTCCGCGTAGCTCCCGACGCCGCTGAGTTCGGGCGACGTGGCTGTGTCGACGTAGAACGTCCACACCGCATCCGCGCGGGCTGTCGTTTCCGAGGTCACGTCCACGGCGATCGCGGTGGTGATGTGACGCGTGAACGTGCCAGGCCCTTGAATTCCGGCCGCCCTGCGCTCGACTACTCCAGCAGCAATTTCTTCGCGGCCGCGTCGTACCTGTGCGGGGATACCGCGATCGGGGTTGGCCGGCATGTTCCATTCGGCCTCGCGGGTGAACTGCTCCACGTAATCCTCGACCGAGCCGGTATCGGCAAGATGCGCGATGCGAGCGAGCGTTGAACGAATCTGTTCGGCAGGGCCCTCGGGTTGCATGCTGTCCTCCGTAGACTTGGGTGCGGCAGATCGCACGCTACAGCTCATGACGACAACGACGACGGCCTCGTCCCAGTGAGCGGCAATATTCTCCGGCGAGGGAGCGGCGAACTTTGAGATCACCTCGAGTTCAACCGTATTCGGGCGCGCAGCGTAAATGATTGAGTGTTCACGGTAGGCAGCGCCATGACGACTGCCGTGCCCGCAGGCTTGACCGACTCACAGGAGATCGCCATGTCCGTCACCGAACTCGAACGTGTCACCCAGACCCCGGAGCAGATCTACGCTGCCGGCGGAATCACCGTCCACAAAGTAGGCGAGCTGATCGGCGCCCGCATCGACGGCGTCCATCTCTCCGGCGACTTGTCCGAAGAGACCGCCTACGCGATCAACTATGCGCTGGCAGCGCACAAGGTTGTGTTCTTCCGTGGGCAGCGGCATCTCGACGACACGTCGCAGTACGAATTCGCCGGAACCCTCGGCACCCAGACCACCCCGCATCCGACGGTGAAGTCCAGGGGCGACAAGCTGTTGGTGCTCGACCGTGCCGCCAACAGCTGGCACACGGACGTGACGTTTGTCGACCGCATTCCGAAAGCCTCGATTCTGCGAGCGACGACCATTCCCGAGTACGGCGGAGCGACCACGTGGGCGTCGACCACCGCTGCGTACGACCAACTGCCGCCTTCGCTCAAAGTCTTGGTCGAGAATTTGCGGGCCGTTCACACCAATGCCTACGACTATGCCGAGGTTGTCGATCAGGCGAATCCGGTGGACGCGCAGCGCCAGGCCTACTACGCCGAATTCACCCGTGAGATCTACGAGACCGAACACCCGGTGGTGCGTATCCATCCGGCGACGGGGGAGAAGACCCTCCTGCTCGGTCACTTCTTCAAGGAGTTCGTCGGGCTCAAGCCGTCGGAGTCGGTAGCTCTTTACCAGATCCTGCAGGCACGAATCATCAAGTTGGAAAACACTGTTCGATGGAACTGGTCGGCCGGCGACCTGGCGATCTGGGACAACCAGGCGACTCAGCATTACGGTATCGCCGACTACGGGACTCAGGCCCGCAGTGTGCACCGCGTGACGTTGGCCGGTGACGTTCCCGTCGACGTCCACGGTGAGCAGAGCCGCATCATCAAGGGCGATGCATCCGAGTTCTCGATCGTTGCAGACATCGACCGGCTTCCCGGCTTTGTCGCGAACTGATCAGTCGTGCTGCGGGTGATCCGGCGGGAACATCTGTCCCCATGAGTGATTGCATGCTCGGCACGTCCATTCCGGGGTGTCCGGTCCCACGACGCAGCCTGTTCCGGCGAGCCACGGTAGGTGATCGAATGGATGGACCGGCATCCCCGGGGAACACTGAGCGGTTCTGTGTGCACCGCAGAGTGGGCACGACGGATTCTTCGACAGCATGTAGTCGATGAAGTTGGTGTGCCCGGACGTGGCCATCCTTCCGGTGCATTTGCGGCACAGGACGGCTGGGTAGTCGTCACCAGGTTCAGCCTGCCTGAAGATCCGTGATGCGGAATGAAAGTGAAGGCGATCGCCGCTGTTGAACATTCGCAACGGCAGCGGTGAGCGGCAACCTGTGCAGTTTCCCCGCTCGTTCATCAACATTCGGGCGTGGGCAGCTGTGGACGTCGGATCCAGCGTGTCGATGTCGCCGAAGTAGTGCGCGTAGTGTGACTGGCCGGCCGTGAGAATCCGGTCGGCCAGTGCGTCGTCGACCGGCCCCGGGTCCGTGGGAAACGTGATGGACCATCGTTGTTCGAGTTCGGGAACGGTGGGCAAACCGTGGAGTTCGTACGGGCGTTCATCGACTTCAATCGGCGACGTGCCGTCGAACGGCGCAGCCACGGTCTCGATGCAGAGCAGCGTGCGAGGCGTGGTGTCGAGAACAGTGATCAACAGGTCGCCGATGGCCATCTTTCCGCGCATGATCCAGGGATCGACACGGGCACGGGGTTCGAGAAACGCGACCACGGCATCGAGCCACGGCGTGCCGAGTGCGATGAATACGTGCTGACCGGAGCTCCGCGTGATCATCGAACGATTCTCGCAAGGGCTGCCGACAACGTCAGGCTTTGACCACCTTGCGCCCGAGCAGCGATGCAACCAGTCCGTCGACGAAGGTCGCCTGACGGCCGAGAGGATCGGAATCCGCTCCCGCAACGCTGCCGATCGAAATCGATCTCGTCAGGCCGGTCTCGCTGATGAATTCGGCGGCGAGGTGCGCTTCTCGGAATGTGAGGCCGCCCAGATGTGTCGTGTCGTCGACGCCGAGAACACGCCCGTCGATGATGTCCATGTCGAAGTGGACGTGGACGCCGTTCACACCCTGTCCCGCCGCGGCGAGAACGCGAGGCATCAAGGCCGCCATGCCATGGCGATCGATCTCGTCGATCGTCACCAGCAATACCCCGTACTCGTCGAGTGCGCGCTTGTGATCGACCGTGGCGTTCTTGACCCCCACCAAGACGGTGTTCTCCAAACTGGGGCCGTGCAGATCCGCCGCCGACGACAGCAGTTGTTCGATATCGCCGTGGGAGGCGAAAATGATTGCACCCAAATCGGTTCCGGGTTCGGTGGCAATCGGAATTCTGGTGTTCTGCCAGGCCTCGGTAGTGAGCCACAGCGGCAGCGTTGTGAGATCCGCGGCGGCGTTCTCGGCTTGAATGCAGTTGAAACCGATTCCGGACATGTCCTCGCGTAGACCGTGATCGAGGAGATGGCTTGCCAGCCCGGTAGTTTCGAGATCGATCAATTCGACGGTCGCATTGGCATCGATCGGTTCGGTGCCCAGGACGTAGCGCTTTTCGACGTAGGGCGATGTCATCGCCATCAAGAGCGCGCCGTAATCGATCGTGAAGTCGACGGTGCCACCCAGTCGGTATTCGTCACCTGTTTCTCCGGCGTCGACGAGGAGGTGATCGCTGCTGGCGCTGATCACTTTCAGGCGCGGATCTATCGGGGTCAAGCCTTCCGGCGAGATGTCCTCGCGGCCGATGGACAAGATCAGGCGTCGGCTCGGCTTGTCCTCGTTGTCGAAGACGGGGCGTCGGCCGAACGCGTCTTCCCCTGAGACTCCATACGGCCGCGACGGCTTGATCTTGGCCTCGATGATGTCCGCGGTGAGAGTGAAGGCGTCGTTGTTCAGCAGTTCGTACAGTCCTGGGGGAGTCGGTGATTCGGCCAGAACGATGCTGGCACCCAAACGCAGATGGTTGATCCCCTCGGGCATCGTTCCGGTCTCGAGGAGTGGCAGAGAGAACGTATTGCCGCCGGAAACGATCGGCAGTTCGATCGAGAACCGCTTCGTGATTTCGTCGGCAATGTAGACCAGATTCGACAGGTTGTCGACGGTTGGCTGGATGCCGCCGACGCACGCGAGATTCGCGCCGATTCCGATCAGTCTGATGCCCTCGATGGGAAGGATTTCGGCGACTACATCCAACGCCTCCGCCGGCAGGATCCCTTCGCGGAGATCTCCGAGGTCGATCATCAGCACGATGTCGTGGATTACTCCTCGCGCCCGTGCTGCTCTGCCCAGAGCAACAATCGTCGTCAACTCCGAGTTGAGGCTGATGTCCGCGTAGCGGATCGTGTCGTCGATCTCGTTCAGCGACGGTGCGCGGATCAGCATCAGGGGAACGGTGATGCCGTCGCGGCGAATGCGGGCCAGGTTGTCCAGGCGGGAGTCGGCGATCTGCGTGACGCCGCCGCGGACCATTGCTCGTGCCACTTTGGGGGAGCCGCACGTAGATTTGCTGACACCGGCCACCGATATACCGTGAGCGCTGGACGCCTCGACGAGGACGCGCGCATTCTGTTCGATACGACGCAGGTCGACGGTGATGGTCGGTCCGGTCATGATCTCCCCGTTTTCTCCGAAGGCGGTTCACGATCCGGGCATTCGAGACCGGACGGTTGGCGTGAGCTGGGCAACTTTGCTCCAACTGTTGTGTCGCAGGACACTTACGTGCAGTATGAGGATACAACAGTTTCCTACCAGGCACTCTAGAGGAGCGTCGATGGCTACTCTCGTCAAACACGTACTTCGGCGCAAGCCGGCTTTGCAGATAGACCAGGAGACCGGCGCAGATACCAACGGCGGCGAGCTGACCCGCAGTATCGGTTTGGCGCAGTTGTCCATGTTCGGCATCGGCGCCACGATCGGCACCGGTATCTTCTTCGTCCTCTCGCAGGCAGTCCCGGTTGCGGGTCCGGCAGTGATCATCTCCTTCGTTGTTGCCGGTGTCGTCGCGGGACTCACAGCGATTTGTTACGCGGAGTTGGCCGGAGCTGTCCCGGCGTCGGGCTCGTCGTATTCCTACGCTTACGCGACGCTCGGAGAGCTTCCGGCCATGGCCGTCGGCGCGTGTCTGCTTCTCGAGTACGGAGTCTCGGCCGCGGCGGTGTCCGTCGGATGGTCGCAGTACTTGAACCAGCTACTGGGCAACCTCTTCGGGTTCCAGATCCCCGACGCGTTGTCACAAGCGCCGGAGCAGGGCGGCATCATCAATCTGCCCGCAGTGATCCTGGTGTGCCTGTGCGGTGTTCTGCTCATCCGCGGCGCCAGTGAATCGGCCAAGGCCAACGCCATCATGGTCTCGATCAAACTCGCAATTCTGCTGCTCTTCATCGTGGTCGGCATCGCCGGATGGAACAGCAATCACTTCGCCGACTTCGCACCGTTCGGATTCAGTGGCGTCATGTCCGCCGCCGGAATCATCTTCTTCTCGTACATCGGCCTCGACGCTGTGTCCACCGCCGGCGAAGAAGTGAAGAACCCTCGTCGCAATCTCCCTCTCGCGATCCTCATTGCGCTCGTGTCCGTCACCGCGATCTACATCGCCGTTGTCGCCGTCGCGATCGGTGCACAGGATTCCGCATCGTTCGAAGGTCAGGAAGCCGGACTGTCCGCGATCCTCGAACAGGTAACCGGATCTACCTGGCCGGGAACGCTTCTGGCCGCCGGTGCGGTGATCTCGATCTGCAGCGTCACGCTCGTGGTCATCTACGGTCAGACCCGTATTTTATTCGCGATGTCACGCGACGGCATGATTCCGTCGATCTTCCACAAGGTGAACCCGCGGACTCTGACGCCGGTGCCCAACACCATCATCGTCTGTGTCGTCATCAGCATTCTGGCCGGTTTCATTCCGATCAACTTCCTCGCCGAAATGACCAGCATCGGAACCCTGGTGGCCTTCCTTGTGGTCTCGATCGGGGTCATCATCCTGCGGCGCAGTGACCCGGACCTGCCGCGCAGCTTCAAAGTTCCCGGCTATCCGGTGACGCCGATCCTCTCGATCCTGGGCTGTCTGTGGATCATCAAGGACCTCCGAACCGTCACGATCTACGTGTTCCTCGTCTGGGTGACCGTCGCGATCATCTGGTACTTCGCCTACGGTATGAAGCACTCGCGCCTCGGTGCGAAGAACCGCGCCGAATTGGGCTCGGAGTCCGAGTCATGACGCTGCTCGCGGGATACGCACCCGACGGTGACAGTTCCGGAACCGTCCATCTTGCAACGCTGTTGGCGCGCTCGTCCGGTGAACCGCTGGTGATCTGCGCGGTGATTCCCTCGCCGCCACCGCCCGGAATGGCGCGTGTCGACGCCGAATACCACCAGCAGTTGCGAGCCGAAGCCGAAGCGGCGCTGGCGAAAGCGCGGGCAGACATGCCCTCCGACGTCGATGTGACCTATGTCGTGCATGAGGCTCAGTCGACGTCGAGTGGCCTGCTCGATCTTGTTCACGAGCACGAAGCCAAGATGATCGTCCTGGATTCGTCCACAGCCGGGGTGTTCGGTCACGTGGCTCTCGGCAGTGTCACCTCCCGCTTGCTGCACAGCTCCGACGTTCCGGTCGCGCTGGCGCCGAGGGGATTTCGAACCAAGCCCGGTGAGGTGGTTCGCCGCGTCACCGCCGCCTACTCGGGCACACCAGATCAGGACGATCTGGTGCTCGCCGCCGCGACTGTGGCTGCGCGTGTCGATGCCGGACTCAGGTTGGCGGCGTTTGCAGTTCGTGCGAACGCGCAGTACACGACCACGCTCGGGACCGAGGGGGATTCGCCGATCATCTCCGAGTGGGCCGAGGTGGTCGAGCGTGAGACCAACGCTGCCTTCGAGCGCGTGCGTGCACTGCCCGAAATACCCGACGTCATGGAATCGGTTATCAGCCATGGCCGTAACTGGGCCGAGGCGCTCGAGGGCGTCGAGTGGGATCGAGGTGACGTTCTGACGGTCGGCTCGAGCAAGGCGGGTCCACTGGCCCGGGTGTTCCTCGGCAGTCGGGCAGCGAAGATCGTGCGGTACTCGCCGGTTCCGGTGGTGGTGGTCCCGCGATCCGCGTCGACCCGAATAGTCGATCAGGCCGAAGCGGAATAGAGATCAGGGCCGACGAGCGGAGTGCTTGTCGGCCCTGTTCTTTCAGACGGAGCGAGCGAAGAGCGCCGGCTCGGAGCCGGGAACCTGAGAGACCTGCTCTCGGGCAACCAGATGGCGAAGGTGAGCTGCGCCCTCGGAGAGCGCCATCGTCTTTCCCATCGGGGAGATCTCGGCCCACGGCTTGTACCACTTCATCTTTGCCGCGACGTCCCACACGGTGAGCTTGTCGTCGGCGAACTCCTGCAGCAGGTGATCGAGTCGTTCCTGGTGGTGCTCGATCAGCTCGCCGGCGCGACCTCCGACGTCGTCGATCGGAATGCCGTGAGCGCCGAGACCGCGGGTGATGTTCATGTTCTGCACCCGTGCGAGCGAGTCGAGGAAATCGGCGAGGGCGTCACGCTCGTCGAGTGGGTACACGAAGTTGCCGACGTGTGGGGTTGTCTTCTGCAGGACGTGGTCGCCGGTGAACATGACGTCGGCGTCGTCGAGGTAGAAGCAGACGTGGCCAGGGGTGTGGCCGGGGGTGTAGACAACGCGGAGGCCGCGGCCGGTCAGCGCGATGATCTCGTCGTCCGCGAGAAGGCGGTCGGGAGCGGACTCGGGGCCCACGGGAGACTCACCCGCGGCAGTCAACCGGAAGGCATCGCGGTCGGCTTTGGGGGCTCCAGCGCGTTCCATGTTCTCGAGCTGGTAGGCCATCCACTCGTCGTCGCGTGCAGTCGACATCTGATCGAACAGGTAGTGGTCGTCCTCGTGCATCGCGATCCAGGCGCCGGATGCCTCGCGGACCCGCCCGCACAGTCCGGTGTGGTCCGGATGGAAGTGCGTGACTACGACCCCCTCGATGTCGGTCACCGAATGCCCTATCTCGGCGAGCCCCGCGTTTAGGCCCTGCCAGCCGTTGTCGTCGCCCCAACCAGCGTCGACCAAGATCAGTCCGCCGGGGGATTCCATGGCGTAGACGAGCGTGTGCCCGAGCGGGTTGTCCGTGATCGGGACAGGAATCTGAAATATGCCATCACCGATGGCTGCCGCACCGTTCATATCAAGTACCTCTTAACGATAAGGGAACGCACTCTTAGTACTTCATGTTTACCGTGCGCTCGATTGGTCGGTGACACAGGTCCTGCCTGGCGGGAGTTCGGCATGTTTTCGGTCGACTTCGGATCGGTGAGAGTTTTATCGACTGAATGGTCTCATTGAGGCGAAAAATGTTGCTGAATAGAGTGTTTCGCGAGTTCGTTGAATTGGGCGCGTCCTCGGATGGCAGATCCGTCGAGCCGCCGCGCACTAGCCTCCGAGGGACAGGCGCGCTGTGCGGTTATCGAGAAAGACGGGTCATGCGTTTTCAGGTTCTGGACATCATTTTCAACCCACCCCATCCAGTGACCGGCGAGGAAGTTGCCCCGTCCGATCGGCTCAACCGCGTCGTCGAACTGGCGGTTCTCGCCGAAGAACTAGGTATCGATTCGTTCTCGGTGGGTGAGCGCCACGCCGGGCCGGTTCTTTCGTCGGCGCCAACCGTCGTTTTGGGGGCAATTGCGCAGGCCACAGACAGAATCCTGCTGTCGACAGGTGTCACGGTCCTTTCGCTACTCGACCCGATCCGAGTCGCCGAAGATTTCGGAACCATCGATCAACTCAGCCGGGGACGCCTCGAGATCGTGATCGGCAAGGGCAACGAGGTTCTTCAATACCCGCTCCTCGGTCTGGACATCGCCAAGCAGTACGAGTACCTCACCGAGAACTACGAACTCCTCAAACTGCTGATCAGCGAGGAAAACGTCAAGTGGGTGGGAACGCACCGGCCTTCGCTCGAGGACGCGACGACGCTACCGCGTCCTTTCGACGGCCCGTTCCGTATCTGGCACGGATCGGCTACCTCGTTCGAGGCCGTCGAACTCGCGGCGAAGTGGGGCGACCCCATCGTCACCGCCAACGCCTTCCAGCCTCGTGAGAACTACAAAGTGCTGATCGACCACTACCGCGAGCAGTACCTGGCGTACGGATATGACCCGGCCAAGGCGTATGTCGGTTCGGGTTCGGGCGGATTGTTCCTCGCCGACACGACCGAGCAGGCCATCGAAGAGTTCCGTCCGATCTACGAGGGCGCCGTTGCACAAGCTGACAAACGCAAGCACGACCCCAAAGCGGTCGGAAAGTCGACGAGCTTCCGGACGATCGAGGAAGCCGTCGACCGCGGGCCGGCGTTGGTCGGGTCTTCGGAGCGAGTCGCCGAGAAGATCCTCGATTACCACCAGAGCTACGGCCACGATTTCCAATCGGTGTCGGTCAATCACGTGCTCGACTTCGAGCAGCAGAAGGACACTCTGCGCCGCTTTGCCGAGGAGGTCATCCCGCTGGTGAAGGCCGAACTGTCGACGACGCTGTGGACCTCGGCCGACAAAGATCGGGCGAAGGGTTTCACCGCCGTCGACTGAGCGGAGAAGTCTGACTGTCGGGTAAGCAGGTCCGGCGCTGCGACCGCTCACAAGCTGCAGTAACTTGTTACCGACATCGCGGTCGGTTTTGACCGCAATGAAGGTATCCGTGAGTGGGAGTAGTGCGTTGACGTTGGGTGTGAACTCGCTTCCCGCGAACGAGCTGAGTCAGACGCTGTGGGTCGATCTGTTTCCTTGGCTGGACGACTACGTATCCGATCGTGCTGCGCTGCTCGAGCCGCTGGCACCGTCACCTGATTGGTGGTTCAGCGAAGCGCCGTCGTTCACTGTTCTCGAGGTCGATCTCGAGAAGGTTCTCTCCGAGCTGGCGTCCCTCTACATCGCTCACCACGCGGCAGCGGTATTAAGAGCGAGCTTTCCGCTACTTGGTGAAGATCTCCCGCTGGAGGTGTTGAGTCTCGATACTCGCGCAGTGACTGCACTGTCTCGGCTCACCACCGACAAAGCAATCGGCGGACTGCTGATGCACACGACCGCTGAGATCTTCGGCGTGCGCGGAACGAGCGAACAGACGGTGCACGACATAGTGCTCAACCTGTTGGTCTGTGCGGTCATGACGACTCCGCTCGCCCGCGTCGAGGCCAATGAGGAAGCAGGTGCCCCACCCGCGATCACAGCGCTGCTCGACGATCTCGCTCAGCTTGCTATGTGGCGACGGGTCCGAGGTCAGGACAGCAGACCACTCGTCACCGTCGAGATCGACGACGAATCTCCGGCCTCGATTCAGGAAGTTGCCGCCCGGATCTCGGCTCTGACGCCGAACGACTTGCCCGACACGGACCGTACCGACGCGATGGACGAGATCGACAATCTCTTCTCGCAGCTGGATGAGCGGGAGTCGTTGGTGTTGCGTGAGCGGATCGTGGCGCGAGTTCCGCAGCGCAGGGGAGCGATCGGAGCCAAGCTCGGTGTGGGCTCGGGGCGAGTCGGGCAGATCGAGGCCGACGTGAAAGCCAAACTCAACGCGGCGTGCGGATTCGGGACGGCGGTGGGGAACCTGCTTGCAAGCCTGCGGGTCGAGATTCAGCCGGTAGCTTCGCTTGATCGCCTCCTCGACGTGCATCCGAGCATCGCGGCGGAGGTGCCTGGTTACGGAGTTCCGCTGTGGTTGGTTCTGGACCGTCTCGACGACTACTTCGAGGTGACTGACGGTTGGGCTGCCGCTCCGGGCGTCGCGGAGGCCAAGAAGCGGACTCAGACCTTGCTCGAGGACTTTGAGTCCCCGAACGGTGTGGTTGCACTCGACGACGTCGCCGAAGTGGTGTCGATGTCACGCGGCGAACTGGAGAAGTGGCTTGCGTGGTGCGGCGTTGTCGTTGTGGCGGAGTCTGCGCTGACGCGTGCGCGTCGGATCTCCGATCTGGCAGTCGGCGCGCTCGAAGCCGTCGGATCGCCGAAGTCCGTCGTCGAGCTAGTGGACTTACTGAAGTCCGATCGCAGTGAGCGGTCGATCGAGCGCGCGCTCGAGGCCGACGATCGCGTGGCGCTCGACGGCGCAGTGTGGCGGCTGCACGCCTGGGGAAGCGCGGATTCCGTTGGGGAGGAACCGGTTTCTTCGGGAGAGGCTGAAGAAGCCAGTGAGTTCAACATTGGTGGTGACGGGATAGTCCGGCGCAAGCGGACACGCAACACTGCGAAGACGCCAGAGTTGACTCGCCGCCTGTACCGGTCAGGTAGTACGTGGCGGTATCGACTGACTGTGACCGCAGATCATCTGCGGGGCTCCGGATTTGCTGTACCCGCCGGTGTTGCAGTCGCTGCCGGCTGTGTGCGCGGTGAGACCATCGAGTTGGAGAGCCACCTCGGCGTTCAAGCAGTTCGGTGGACCGGAGCGCAGCCGACGTTCGGCACTATCCGCCGATTCCTGCGTGAACTCTCCGCTGTGGAGGGCGAAGACGTGTTGCTCGAGCTGTGGCAAGACGGAACCTTCCGCGTGGTCCGACCGGCGATCGTTCACTCTGACATCGACCCACTACGTCAGGCACTTGCAGAGGTTGGCAATCGCGAGCCATTGCGAACTGCCGCGAGACATGTGGTGCGGATTCTCGCCGAAGCCGTGTGTCTGGACGGCGAAGACCGTCCACGAAAGATACTGCGCGCGTACGAAGATCGTGGTGAAGACGTGGTTTTGGACTTCCTGGAGGCGGCATGGAGGCGCGGCGAAGCATCCGAAATCGACGAGGTAGAGGGTAAGGATGCATCCCATGACTGACGTCGCGGACACTCGCATAGTGGGCACCAAGATCCTTGCTGCGGACGAGTCCCTCGCCGGCGCCATCGGCTTGCACCACACCATCGCGACAGCCCTCGCCGATCTGATCGACAACAGCCTCGACGCCGAGGCCTCCCACGTGCTGATCAGGTTCGTTCAGGACGGCACACGGATCGTGTCGATGATGGTGATCGACAACGGCTCCGGCATGGACAGTGACACCATTGATTCCGCGATGACCTACGGCCGCCGACGCGACTATGCCGCCGGGGACCTGGGTCATTTCGGTGTAGGGATGAAGGCGGCGTCGTTGAGTCAGGCTCGGTTGCTCCGAGTGTGGTCTCGAAAGTCCGGGCACCCGACGCAGGGCCGCGAGATCGACTCGGCCTCAGTGCAGGGGCGTCAGTCAGTTTCGGTGATCGAGGACCGGCAAGCCGAAGAATTCTTCGACGCAGTCACGCCCCGCTTTCCCTTCGACACCGGAACTGTTGTCGAATGGCGCGGCATCACAACATTTCTCATGTCCGCGCACGCGGACGAGCAGACCAGCTGGCTCGAACAGACCATCAACGACGTGCGCAGTCACCTCGGCGTCGTATTTCACCGTCTCATCGAATCCGGCCGGATCGCTCTGACTGTGGATGTCTTCGACGTCGAAGCGGGACGCGCCGGCGCGCTGCGCACAGTCAGTGCCATCGACCCGTTCCGGTATCCGCGCACAGGCGACCCCAACTACCCTCGGACACTTACCGTGTCGATCGCCGGTGCCACAGTAACCGCCGAAGCTCACCTGTGGCCCGCCCGGAGCAATGCACCGGAATTTCGCATCCACGGCGCCCCCGGCCGCGACCAGCAGGGGCTCTACTTCTATCGGCACGATCGACTCCTGCAGATCGGCGGCTGGAACGCGATAGTGCGGGGCCGACCGGACCACGGATTGGCACGAATTGCTGTCGATCTGAACGATTCTCTGCTGCAGCACATCACCATCAATCCCGAGAAATCGGGGGTGACGCTCGACGCCACTGCGTCGGCTGCCGTCGACGGGGCCGTCTTCACGGATTGCAACGGTGGATTCCGTTCGTATCTGATGGATGCCGAGCGCGTCGTGCGGGCAGCCCGAAGTTCTGCACCTCGGCCGATCAGCGTCATCGAGCCGGCATCCGGCTTTCCGGAAGACGTGCTCGATTCCTTCAGCGACGCCTTCGAATTCAGCGTCGGTGATGATCCTGTTGCTGTGGGTTGGCGAGCCTTGGCGCGTGATCAGTTCTTCGAAGTCGACCTCAAGACTCGGACTTTGTGGATCAATGCGCGTTTTCGGCGTGATCTGCTCGGACGTCGCAGTCTCGACCCGGCTGATGCTCCGGTGCTCAAGACTCTTGTCTTCCTGTTGGTGAGTGAGATGTTCGAAGGAACGAGAATCGGCGCTCGTCAGAGGGAAAAGATGCAGGCGTGGCAGGAAGTGTTGATTTCCGCAGTGGCAGCGCACCGGGAGCAGGTAGTGCAGTGAGTGATGAAGTATTCCGTGCGGTTGCGCGTGAACTCGGTGACGGGTTTCCGCCCGAGAACGTGCTCTACCCGGTCAACGCGCGCCTGCGAGCGAGCTATCCGGATGGCCTGACCATCGCGGACATCATCGATGTGTTCCTCGATGAGAGTGCTGTCGGTGTACGAACGGCGCTCACCTCGCGTCTACGGCAGTGGGATGCGGAAAGTGTCGAGACGTGGGTAGGCTCGACTGTTCCGCAAAGTCCGGAACGGCGGGCTCGGATCTACGACTTGTTGGGATTGCCGGTCGACGCCCACGCCGAGATGGATGCGCACTTCCCTCGCGAAGGTGGGCCCGTTGTCATTGCGGCTCAGCAGCCGTGGGACCCCTGGTACACCTCCGAACGCCGCCGCGAGCACGACTTCTATTGGCGCGCTTACAAGCGAGTTCTAGCCGACAAGAACTGGGACGAGGCGACAATCGGAAAGCTGGACATTGCAACCACTGAGGTTGTGCACCGGCTTGCGGATCCGACGCGGCCCGAGCCGTATCAGTCCAAAGGTTTGGTGGTCGGCTACGTCCAGAGCGGGAAGACGGCGAATTTCAGCGGCGTGGTGGCCAAGGCGATCGACGCTGGGTACCGCTTGGTCATCGTGTTGACCGGCACGATCGAGATTCTCCGGAGCCAGACTCAGCGACGCCTCGACATGGAATTGGTCGGTCGTCAAAACATCAGTGCCGGTGTGGACGACGACTACGCCAACGACGAGGACTGGCGGGACGGGAACTTTCTCGAACACGAAATCGATCCGAACAAGACCAATGAAATCCCGGCTATCCGTCGACTCACCACCTCGACCTTTGACTACAAGAGCCTGCTCGCGGGCCTGAGCGCACTGCACTTCGAAACCGTGGATCACTCCCTTCCGCTGAATGATCCGAAGAATCTGTACCCCAGCAATATTCGCATCGCGGTCGTGAAGAAGAACGTCTCCAGCCTCAAGAAGCTGGTGGCCGATCTGAAGAAAGTGCCGACCGAACTCGATCAGATTCCTGCCCTGATCATCGACGACGAAGCCGATCAGGCATCGGTGAACACGATCGATCCGAAGAAGATGAAAACCGAGCAGGTCGAGCGGACGGCGATCAACGGTCAGATTGCCGAGATCCTCGGTCTACTCGAGCGTGCCCAGTACATCGGTTACACCGCAACACCTTTTGCCAATGTGTTTGTCGATCCGGAAGACAGCGTCAACGTCTTTCCTTCGGACTTCATCGTCAGTCTCGAGCGGCCCGGCCCGTACATGGGTGGTGCGGACTTCCACGATCTAGACGATCTCGAAGACGACGACAAGACTCCGGCCAATTCGAACCAGAAAGCGTACGTACGGGATCTCCGGGCCGAGTGCGACGAGGATCGCTCAGCCGAGCAGTTGCGAGCGCTCGACTCGTTTGTCCTGACCGGGGCGATCAAGCTATTCCGGGAATCGAAGGGCGCCAAGCCGTATCGGCACCACACGATGCTGGTGCACGAATCGGTGAAGCAGGCCGAGCATGACGCCGTAGCCGACGACTTCAAGGCCTTGTGGAAATCGGCCGGATACAGCCAGGCCAAGAGTCTTTCCCGGCTGGACAAGCTCTGGGCCGAAGACTTTGCGGTGGTGAGTGCGGCTCGGGGCAGTGAACTGGAGAATCCTGGTTCGTTTGCCGAGTTGGAGGAATTCATCGGCGCTGCCTACGACAAGATTTCCGAGGGAACCAGCCCCGTTATCGTGGTCAACGGTGCGGCCGAGAAGGACTACAAACAGGATTCCCTCGATTTCCAGGAACGCGGCGTGTGGAAGATTCTGGTCGGCGGCACGAAGCTGAGTCGCGGCTTCACGGTCGAGGGCCTGACCATCACTTATTATACGCGTCGAACGGGCCAAGCTGACACATTGATGCAGATGGGACGATGGTTCGGATTCCGCCCCGGGTACCGAGACTTGGTGCGCCTGTTCATCGGCCGCACGGTTGGCGGACCCGCCGGCGCGGACTACGACATGTACAAGGCGTTCGAGGCGATCGTTCGGGACGAGCAGGAGTTCCGGAACGAGCTCACTCGGTTCAGCGGCGTGAACGAGAAGGGCGAACCGTGGGTCACTCCACGCGATGTGCCGCCGATGGTGTTTCAGCAGCTGCCGTGGCTGAGGCCAACGGCTCGAAACAAGATGTTCAACGCCGATCTGGTTTATCGAGGCATGGGCGGTGAAAGTTTCAGCTTCACGATGCAGCCCCCGCGAGGTGACGGTTCGATCAACGCTCGGCACTTCGACGCGGTTGCACCATTATTGAAGTCGTTGGGCGAAACAGGGTCCTTCAATTTCGTTGACAAGGATGATGTTTCGCGATCGTTCACTGCGCGATACGGCATTGTCCCTGCCCATGTGGTGTTGGAGGCCGTCGACCAGTTCGAGTGGGCGAACGGGTGGGATTTCGGTCCCCACCGCGAAGCGCTTTCGACCGCAATCGAATCCGGATTGCTCGAAGACTTCGCAGTTCTGCTGCCGTATCCCAAGACCCGGGAGCCGATCGAGATCAAGGGTTGGCACGAGAAACTTCCGATCGTCAATCGCAAGCGTCAGGAACGCGAGTACCGAACAGGTTTCACCGGTACGGCAGTTCGTGAGCGCGATGCGATCGAGCACATTGCGGGCAGCCCGAAGAAGAACGGTGGACCGCTTGCGGGTGCACTTCATCGGAAGACTCGCGGTGCATTGATTCTGGTATTGGCGAACGATCCGGCTCCTCGTCAGTTGAAACGGGCACAGGCTGGTCCCGTGGACTCGCGCGATTTTGCGACGTTGTTCTCGTACGCGCTTCCGCACGCGGCGGAGCCGTTGGGGCGAATCGGTTTTCGGGTGAAGCAGTCAGGTACAGGGGCGATCGTCGATGCGAACTAGGTGTGTTGTGGTGGGAGACAGGAATGGGTTCTGATGGCTAAGACGATTGCGACGATCAACCTCAAGGGCGGCGTCGGTAAGACGACGATCACCGCGGGGTTGGCCGAGTTCATGTCGCTCGAATTCGGTCAGCGCGTGCTGCTGATCGACCTCGATGCGCAGATCAATCTGACGACGATGATGATCAGTGAGGATCACTGGCTCGAACTCAACAAGCAAGGGCTGACCAGCGCAACCATTTTCCGTGACGCTGTCGATGGCACGTCGAACTTCGATCTCGAAGCTTCGATTCAGCGCGGAGTCTCGCCGGTCAAGCGAGTGACGGGTGTGGATCTGCTTCCCTCATCTCTCGATTTGATCGAGCTGCAGGAGGAGATCAGTGCCCTTCGGGTTGCTGATCGGAACTCCACCAAGCCGGTTGAATTGTTGAGGGATGCCGTCGCCCCGGTGATGCCGTACTACGACTATGTTCTGATCGATTGCCCGCCGAATCTCGGGCCGATCACACTCAACGGATTGGCCATGGCTGACGGCTACGTGATCCCCACGATCCCGGATGTACTCTCCACGTACGGCATTCCGCAGATCCAGACGCACATCGCGAAGTTCGGCAAAGAACTCGGCCGTGAACTCTTCGAACTCGGGTTGGTGATCACCAAGTACAAGTCCAACTCGGCGGTGCACCGCACGACTGTGCGAAATCTTCGGCGCGATCCCAACGTCCCACACGTATTGCCGGAATATCTCGCGGAGTCGAATCAGATTGCCGCGTCGGCGGAGTTTCACCCGTACAGCACTTTGAAGGTGAAGTACGGCAACGCAGGTCAGTTCGATCAGATGCGTGCAATTACGCAGAACATTCTCACGGAAGCGCAGGCGAAGCTATGAGTGCGGGTATCGATGAGGCGCGTCGTCGCGTGCAGGTGCAGGAGACCGGTGCCGCGCTCTTGAAGTTGGGTGCAACTAATGCCTCGGCCTCGGTGTTGCTGGCCAAGCTGGTTCAGGTCGTCGCGGAGGAAGCTGCCCGTACCCCGCGGTTCGCGAAGGCAATCGAAAGCGCTTTCGCAGTTCCGTCGGATGGATCCGCCGTTGTGGTACCTGCTTCTGCGCCGGCGCCGCGTCGTCGTGCTGCTGTACCGAAGGTGAAGCGGGAGCCGGGGGCTTTCGACCCGTTCGAGGTCTTCAAGCTTGATGGGGAAGAGGCTCTCTTGGAGCGTCTTTCGGCCCTCGATGCCGACGGGATCAAGGACATCATCGCGGAGCAGGAAATGGATACGCACAAGGAGACGGGTCGCAAGCGCAAAGTGGATGTGCTTGCGATCTGGACTGTCGAGCGGGTGAAGACTCTTACCTCGAAGGGGAGTGCGTTCAGGTAGGGGCTGGTGACGCCTTGACTCTCTGGCCGATTCAGAATCCCCACCGACTGCAAACTTCTCCGGTTATGTACCCATCGCGGCATCCGAAGTAGGTCTGAATGCAACCCGACGTCGAGCATCCTGATTCGGCGACGCCTTGTTGGTTTTGGATAACTTCAGCCGGAGTTGCGGTTCTCACGGTAGTAACTGGCACGGTTGCATTCGGATCTGGATATGAACCACCCGTGTACGGATTTCGGCAGACAGTCCCGTCGCAATTGAAGGTATTTGCCTGGCGCTCGCTCTCCAAGTATTTGTTTCCTCCGAGTTGATCGAAGCACCACTGTGAAAATGCCATCGTTCCGTCGCTCATCCGCGCAGGGCCGGGTGTGCCGTGTAGACATTCGACCACGACCGGCGCCGCGGGAGTAGGCGCTTCGGTGGTGGGTGGAATGGATTGAACAGCAGTCGCGCTTACTGACGTGACCACGACGTCGGATGTGATTGGGGTAGTCAGGGGATTCGCTGTAGCCTCCGATCGAGGAGTGGACGAGGCTGCGGTCGTCGAGGGTGCGGTTTCGGCTGGAGGTGTCGAGCAGGCTGAGAGTGCCAGTAGACCTGCAAGCGCGACGAGTGTGCAGGCGTGCCGAGTCTTCATGAAAGCCGATTTGTGCCAGTAATTTTGACTCACCATTAGCTCCTGAGGTGTGGGTGTGATGCACTTGCTGAAGTCGGTTGTGGCTGTAGTTCTTGGTCCGCTGGCTTTGCGTATTTTTGCACGGTGCAAAAATGACCAGCTAGCTGCTGAACTTCGGTGCCTGAGCCTGGATTCGCATATCGCTCAGCGTTAGGTTGGTCCGAACAACGGTCCATTCCCATCCGTTCGCCGACCGGCCGACTGAGTGCGTGAGTGCTGCTGATACGGAAGAAAACTCGCGCCCACCAGCGAAGATCGCACCGTCATGTCGAACGCGGGCTCGATGGACAAGGTTCTTCTTCGGTTCGCGATAGACGAGTTCGTCGTCGGGTTGTAACAATCCTTGATTGAGGAGGACCTGAATTGTTTCGGTGTAGTGTTTTCGTTTGATTGCGGGATCTGGAGGCTGAGATTCTTTGGCAAGTGCTGCAACATATATCTTTTCGATTGTCAGAGGATTTCGTTCGATAATGTTGAGATAGCCCGGCAACAGTCTTAAACCTGATTCAACGTGGTCGGCCCTGAGCTGACCTAGCCCGAAGAAAGCTGACGGCAGACTGGCAATTTGTACAGAGGTCAGCACAGTGCCGATCGGCATCGATCTGAACACTTCGTTGACATGGCTGGCGATATCCACCTGAGGCGGGGCAGGAGGTGTTATTCGAGGTCGGTCGGTCGGCGTGGGTCGACTTGAAGGGACCGAGACTGGAACAGGGATGGAGAGCGGGTGCGGCCACTCTTTGCAGAAGGAATCGGCAAGTCTGACACTCCGCTGCAGAATTTGCTGGGGCCCGAAATCGAGTGGAAGCAGTTGGTTGACTCCAGATGGGGTGGTCTCCAGAATCAATGACCGTCGTTTCTCCCAAGACGCAGTGGAAGCTGTTGCGCCAAGCTTTTTCGGCAATAGCGTTAGGTTGCCTAACGTGTCGAGAATTTCGTCTGGAGCGTCCCGAAGATTGGGTGCTAGAAGGTATTCGATAGCCAGGTCAGAGGTAGCGGACTCTTCCGTGGGTGCCAGCGCTCGATTGCATCCACCCAGCACGAGTCGAATTCGTGCTCGGGTCAGTTGGCGGTAAATCGGTTGCGTAAGGAGTACATCTTGAACGGCCTCGTCGGTCGGCCAAAACCCGGATTCCGCGGACTGGTTTAGCAGGTACTCGCGGATCGTCGTGGTAGGAGGTTCTGTTCGGCGCTTCAGTAGGTGGAGGAGCTCAAGCATCATGCGGTTGTAGTTTTTGCTGGTCAGTCTGGATACCATTCGGCGGACCAGCCATGATTCGAGCAGTTGAAGGGCTGCACTTCTCTCGTGTGATGGATAGCTGTCAAATAAGAACAACAATACTGGTGTGATCACGGTTGTATCAAGCACGCTCAGGCGGGAGAGGAAGAGTGTCTCATCGGAACTTTCACCCTTCGATTCCGTGAGGTTCTCGTAAATGCTGCTGAATCGCTTGATCTCGGACATCAGATCCGGAATTCTTTCGCGACTAAGCGTCGCTGTGAAGGTGCGAAATTGAGTGAAGAGTGCTGGTGCCAGGATCTCCTTGCCCAGCCGCATCGTCAGATAGTGGGCGAAAAAGGCGTCGAGCCGCGATCGGTTCAGTCGGCCTTGCCGGATCTCTGATTTCCATGCCTTCGATTCCAACGGTTGCCAGTAGAGGTTGTAAAGGGTCTCGGGGTCATGGCCGTAAGACTCTGCTAGTTGGAATAGGAGATTCTTGATGAGATCGCTCGGAAGCAGGGGTGTGCCACGGTCATTGAGGCTCTCAAAGATCACTTGTGCATTGTCGTGCTGGCTGAGATTGATGACGACTAATTGCAGCCCATCGCGGAGGACGTTTACCAGCGAATTGGCAGCGGAATCTTGGGCCTCGGATCCAACGAACTCTTCGAGCCATTGGAGGGCACGTCGAAAGAAGTACCTGTATGCGTCAAGGAGTACCGAATCAGAATCGCTGTCGGTGAGTAGTTCGTCGATCTGGTGCTGAGTGTCCGCCACGATGATGGTTGAAAACGGACCACGATCGGTTAACGTCGGCCAGACTTTGAAGCGTGCATGGCGGTCAGTGGATAGTTCGTCTTGGTTACGTGTGAGCTGGCGCAGTGCATTTATGTATCGGTCGGGAACACCTCGCGTCGTAAATGCATCTCTCACTGCTGCAAGTAGCACTTGCAATGTGGTGAGGCGCTGTTGACCGTCCACAACTTGACGCGACGGAATCGAGCCTTTCGTGGCCTTGAGATGATCCAGAACTACCGCCCCGAGGAAGTGAGGATTGGCGTCGTCGTCATCCGCGAACAGCGTCACCATGCTCGCGACGTCGTTCCATAGAGGTTCCCAGTTACGATCTTCTTTCCATACGTATGGTCTTTGAAAGATCGGGACGATCAGACACTCGTCCGAACCAAATATTTCTCGGATGGTGTGGGGTCGAGCATCCATTGCGCATCCTTGGTGTCGGTGTGTGGTGATATCTCTAGGGAACAAAATGACACGTTAGTCGAGCTGTCTGACATGAGGGAGGGGCGCCAAGTGCTAACCGTGTCGTCGCGCGTGCTGAACTTGCTACGGGAAGTCCCCGAGTCTTCGGTAGAGGAATTGGTAGGCCGGCTCGCGGAATCGAGTTGCACGGCCAGTATGGTGGAGCGAATATTGTTCGACCACCCGGACGTGTTTGATCATGATGGCGGCATGTCTCGCAAGTGGCATGTGCTGAGCGGGAGGGCGTTCCCGATTGCACGCAACTACCTTGAGCAGCCACTAAGAAAGTGGCAGGAACATGCGCTTCAGGAGTGGATTGTGGCGGGGCGAGGTGGCGTTGTAGAAGCTGTCACGGGAACGGGTAAGACGGCCGTCGGCGTGGCTGCGATTGCAGATGCGTATTCGAGAGGGCTCCGGAGCCTGGTTCTAGTGCCTGGAATAGACCTGATGGAGCAATGGCATTCAGTCCTTCAGCGAGCTGTCCCAAACACAAAAATTGGTCGGCGAGGTGACAAGTTCAGGGATACGCTTGTCTCGCATCGCATTTTGATCTCGACCGTTCAATCCGCAGTTCGCGGTGAATCGTTCCATGCTAACTCCGGTTGTCTGCTGGTGGCGGATGAAGTGCACCGTTACGGGGCTTCGGCTTTTGCGCGGGCACTGACCGATGACTTTCAGGAGCGGCTCGGTTTGACGGCGACCTATGAACGCAGTGATGATTCGATCGATACAATACTGAGTCCCTATTTCGGATCGACCATCGACGGTTGTGACTACCGGCGTGGTTACGAAGAGGGGATCCTCGCTCCTGTCCGAGTAGTGAACATAGCGGTTCGGTTCACTCCGAAGGAGCGTCACGATTACGAAGATGCTGACGAGCGGGCAAGGTCCGCGCGCACGAAGTTGATCAACAACTGTGGCATCCCCGCCGAGCCGTTCGGGCTATTCATGCAAGAAGTTGATCGACTATCGAATGACGAAAATGCCGGTCCTGCAACATTTCTGGCGCGAAAGTTCATGAAGGCATTCAATGATCGGCGCTCTATTCTCGCTCAGAGCCATGCAAAGCTGGATCTGCTCAGACAGATTGGCTCCGCAATGCGGGGGCCTGCTCGGTCGATTCTCTTTTCTGAGACAGTGGCGGCCGCTGAAGCGGCGGCAGCGATGATCGCAGACCAAGGTGTTGCTGCGGAAGCGATGACTAGTGGGATGAAACCTGCTGAACGAGCAGCGTTGCTGGGACGATTTAGGGTCGGTGAGGTGGTTGCACTTGCGACGCCGCGGCTTTTGGACGAGGGAATTGACGTACCAGAAGCAGAACTCGGGCTCATTCTCGCGGCAAGTAGAAGCCGGCGTCAGATGGTCCAGCGGATGGGCCGGATCATTCGGCCCAAACATGATGGCCGCCATGCGATCTTTGCAATTGTGTATGTCGAAGGTACCTCGGAGGATCCGGCGTCGGGTGCGCATGAAACGTTTCTTAGACAGATCTTGGACATTGCCGACGAGGTACGTTCAGTAAGCGGTGCAGATGCAGCAGCTTTGCTGAGACGTTGGTTGTTGGAGCGTCCAGAAGACGTAGAAATGAACATTGCTGCAGAAGTACTAGATGCGCCTGTGAAAAGCGATCCGACCGAGTTCGATCCGGATCATGCAGCCGTGACTGCGTCGGAGTCCAATAGCTGGACGAAGGAAGCCATCCTCGACGTTTTCGACGATTTTGAGGGGCTTGCAACTTGGGATGAACTGATTGAATTATTGCCTGATGACGAGATCCGAAAAACTCTTATGGCAGGAAACTTGGACGGACGCGTCAGCTGGACCTTGGTTGATGGCGTGTTGGTCGGTGACGGTGGGCAGGACCGGACGAGTCGGAAGGATCGTGTTGCGCGGCTGTGGGCGCTCAGGGATACCCGAGCAGCTATTGCGCCCAATCCCGGACTGAAGCAGCTGCGCTGTGCTGCGAATGGCACTCCGCTCCAGAGTGTTTCTCTTCAAAGGTTGGCAGAACTATGGGAGTCTTTGGCAGGAAGTAGCTCTCAGGTACTCGAATCACGGGTCGACCATTCGGCGCCCGGCGTCGAGGTCGTTGCTGATAAACCTCCTAAGCAAGCAGTCGTGCCCCCAAGTGATCAGGAACTTCGCGCCCTGATCGAAGCAATCGAAGCGCAGGGCGGTAGAGCCACTTTGGTCGAGAACTCACGTCGGACTGCTTTGACTGTCATTGGCTCAGACGGTATCCGTCGCGTTGCGCGAGTGCTGGCCCCCACAGCAGGTGATTGGTTCGCATCGAAAGATGACGGAAATCGATCGCTTGATGACACTCACGCCACGTCGTGGATCTTTGTCGATCCCTCTGAACAGCCCCAGGCCCATTACATATGTTCGGCCTTCGATATTTCACGGTCGGTCCGCAACGAAATCGACGAATGGATGATCGCGAATCCGGGACTGACACGTCAACTGCATCCGATTCCGCGATCGATTGTGGTGAGCGGCCGCGATCGCTGGGATTACATTGGGTGTGGCACTGGTGGTGTTGCAAAGACAAATATCGCAGTCCCACGAATTGCTCTGACGTCGCCGTTGCCTAAAACTCCGGCGAAGCATGCGACCAACTCGAATTCAGTGGGCCAGAATTCATTGTCGCTGAGAGCAAGCACTCGGAAGGTCGTCGAACGGACGCTGGCGACCAAGAACAGCATTCGCATCTATATGGATGTTGAGGGATACCGTGTCGTGGCGCTCTACGACCAGGTTGGGGGCGGAGTAAAGGTCACACGCGCTGCTGGGTTCCAAGTACTGGAAGGGCGAACGTTCGCAGATCCGGGTGGCGCGGCGACTGCTGCCAAATCGGTAATTGCCGGCGACGACGTCGAATGCAATGGATGGATCGATTGGATAGTTGACGACGGATCTGGAATTTCATTGGCACAATCAGTCGGCAAAGGGCGCTAACGATGAGTAATTTGGCGCCTGGCCCGGGTCGAAAACCGACGTGTCGGCCCCATGCGCGATGATATCCAGGTGAGATTGGTGCCCGCAGTCGAACAGCTGATGGGCGTTATGGGAGGTACCGAATGACTAGTGCGTTGAGCCACGCCGAGACGCTTCGTCTGCCTGCGGACCACCGCTGGGTTGTTCTCGACGTCGAGACGTCGGGGATGCGGTCGGCATCGCATCGTGTGCTCAGCATCGCCGCATTAGTACTGCGTGAGGATGGTTCCGTAGAGCGTCAGTTCTCGACTCTGCTCAATCCAGGATGCGATCCGGGGCCCGTCCACGTTCACAACCTCACTCCCGACCGCTTGGCTGGTGCGCCGCGTTTCGAAGACATTGCTGAGGAATTCGCCGACTTGCTCTCAAGCCGGACCATGGTGGCACACAACGCGTCGTTCGACTACGGCTTCCTCGACGCAGAGTTTCAACGCGCAGGTTTTGGCACCCCGATCGAGAAGCGGCTGTGTACTTTGGCGCTCTCGCGACGCCTGGAGCTCGACGTACCCAATCACAGGCTCGCAACACTGGCCGAGTATTGGAAGATAGAACAGGTCAGTGCGCACGACGCCTACGACGATGCGCGGGTACTCGTCGAGGTCTTCGGCAGGAGCGCATCTCTCGCGGAAACGCTGCAACTTCCGCTTCCGGTGGTGGGGTGTAAGGACCGCCGGGCCACGGTCCACTCTCGCGAGATCAAGCGAGTGCCGTCGTCATTCACCAACCCCGGACGCCTAGATCTGACTCGCGGCTTGGTCCAAGGAATGAAGATAGCGATCAGTGGTCCGACATCCGCACCCCGGGCTACGCTGGCTGCCCGCCTCACGGATGCGGGATTCGAGTTCACAAATACCGTGAGTCGACAGACGAGTGTTCTGGTGTGTGACAACACTGCATCTCAAAGCTCGAAAGTACGTAAGGCCGAGTCGGATGGAATTCCCGTGATCTCGGAGCAGCAGTTGGAGCACTTGTTGGAACGTGCAGTGCCGGGTGAGATCAAGATTGAGGGCGCTTCCGTGGGAGTGAGCACTGTTGAACCCGTGCCTGACACGATGACAGCGCCGGAAGTCGAGGTCGAGCGCGAGGTGGTCCTGGTGCCGGAGATGATCGTGTCTGCGCAACATCGTCCCGACGAATCGACCGCCGGGGTACGGCCATCATCGATCGCGACTGCATCCCCGCTCGCAAATCGCAAGGCGAAGGCGTGGCAGGGGCGTCGCGTTCTGATTCTCGGCGGTACTCATCTCGACGGCGTGATCATGCGGTCGCGCATCCTGCAGCTCGGTGCTCGTCCGTCTCTCAACTTCACAACCGCGGTCACCGAGGTTTTGGTGTTGGAAGGCGGTGAATCCGACAAGCGGATGGCGAGGGTCACGGATCGAGGGCTTCCTAAGATCACGGAATCCGACGTCAACGAGGCGTTGGTCTCGGGTGTAGTTCCCGCCCACATGAGGCTCGAATCACGCTTGTCTGCACCGATTTTGATGCGTGGCGAGGTCGTCGATCTTCCTGCCGCTCAGTCGTTGTGGTCGATCAATGTTGCGTGGCGGGCAGAGAACGTTGGAGACGAATTCGACGTCGATGTGGTTGCCTTTCTCCTTGACGGAACCAACAAGGTCGATTCGGATCAGGATTTCGTCTTCTACAACAACACCGTGGATGAGGACGGCGCAGTCGAGCTCTCCGTCGACGGTGACAGTGAGCAGAGTGTCCGTGCAGATCTCGACTCTTTGCCTGCGGAATGTCAACGTGTTGTCATCGCAGCAGCAGTCGACGGTGACAAGACGTTCGGCGACTTAGGAGCAGTCTCGGTCAGCATTGATGGTTCCGACGGAACATTTGCCACATTTGTACTCGATCTCGGAACGGTTGAGCGGACCATGGTTCTCGCCGAGATCTACCGCCGCGGAAATGTTTGGCGGCTTCGGGCGGTAGGTCAGGGGCATAACCACGGACTCGGTGCTATGGCTGTCGGCTACGGTGTCGAAGTGGATGATTGACCTCGATTTGTTTCTCGAGACGGTGGAGTGAGGTCCAGTCGCATTGCGGCGGCTGCTTCGGCGTCTACATCCCGATGCTGGAGTAGTTCGATCAGGTCTTCTTGTCGCGGTTGCCCAAATGCCAGGCGGTAGAGGGCAACTCCGGCTTTGGAGTTCTCCAGTCGAGGGCCGTCGATGCTCAACTCATAGGGCATCAGTTCGCGAATCACCTTGTGAGATCCAGAGTAGATCCAATCCGGTACCAGCCCGCCGAGTTCTTCGTCCGGGATGGCGTACGCGGCCGTCCAGGGGTGGACGTCGTGAGCACCCAAAATGCTGATCCGGTGGCGCTCGACTAGGTTGCGCCGCACAGCATGGCCACGGAACCGGTTGACGCGACCGTCGCGTTGTTCGAAGTCAACGGGGTTCGACGGTGTATTCCAATGCACCACATGGTGACACCAAGGGTGGAAGTCGATTCCCTCTTGGCCGGCGCTGGTCGAGATGACGATGAACGGCCAGAACGGACTGTTGAATGCACGGCGAATAAGGGCCGGTCGAAACGACTCGTCGCTCTCGGATTTACCGCCGTATTGAACGGCAAGGTGAGTTCGGAAGCGGATGTTATCGGCTTCGTCTATGGGGTCGTGCGACAGGCTCTGACCCACTCGAAGTGACATCGCCTCGGCTGCAGAATTGGCGATGGCGTAGATCTGATCGACGTCGAGAGGCTCGCTGTCGTGGGTCGGTGTCAATTGCCCGAGATATTCGTCGAGGACTGCTTGGAGATTACCGTCGGCGCAGTACTGCAGAACCTGTCGCCAATACGGTAAGTCCGGATAGAGCTGCCGCAGAAGCACTGCGGATTGCCAACGATTGAACGTTGATCGGAGTCCTGACGCGATAGTGGCAGCAGCTCCCCAGATGTCGCCTTCTGCAACGCTCGGGGCAATCCGCAATCGTTTCAGCGATCGCCACGCGCAATTCGCTGGAGAGTGCGCCGCCAGTTTGGCAGTTACCTCGACGAGGTCGGGCGGTATCCGACCGTCGGTCAGCGTTGTGGTGCTCTCGGCGAGGGTCAGGAATGGATCGAGACTAGTTGCCTCGTCAGCCGCCTCGGCATCTGAGTCATGGTGCGACTGTAAGATATTGCGGAGCCATCCTTGATCGTCCGAGCTGAAATCGAACACGTCGAATTGCTCTCGATCGATATGCATCGGCCACGACCAATAGAAGTGTTGTGCCCCGGTCGCAGACGAAGTTCCGCGACCACGCGGAATGGTCGACTGAAGTCGCTCCACCACAGTGGCTTCGAAGGACACGGTATCAACCGGGTCGACGTGGTCTTGAGCAAGGGCGAGTGGATCCGACATTGTTGCGAGATGTGGCATCGGCCAGAAGAGGGCAAGGGTGGTCATCTGCGGATTGGATCCGCGGTATTCGAGCGGTGAACCGATGGCTCGGAGACTATCCGGATCGTTGGGAACTATCGAGGAATGTCCTTGCATCAAGCGATGTTCCGCGTGATAGCTCAGAATTGATGCGACGGCGGGAGGAGTTGACGACCAGCTGGAGAACACCAGTCGCTTCGTCGTCTGTGCCAGATTGGGATCAGCAAACGGACCTCCGGGGGTCAGGTACGGAAGGCTGGGCGGGATCCACAGTAGTTTTTCCCAGCCCGTATCGACGGTATCGTCGCGGAAATTTCGAGTCCGAGCGTTGCCCGCTTCGATCTCAGCGAACTGTCTGACAGCAGCGGCGTCGACTCTGCTGATGTCGAGTAAACGCGATTCGCTACTGCCGACGGTTGCAGCGTACTTCCGACCGAACTGATAGTTGCTCATGAAGTTGACGAAGTAGGGAACGGACTTCCAGTAGTCCACGCTGAACTGGGCGTCGAGTTCCCTGGCGAGGCGGCGCAGGGCCGCGTACCCGAGTAATTCTCGAGGTTCGATTCCAGAGATCGTGGACCTGCGTTCCCGAACCATTGTGTTGTCTGAATTGGCCGGGCGTTCCACGCGACACATCAAGGACAAGAGGAGGTTTCGTAGGTCTGACATCGTTTGCGTGGCTTCGCGATCCTCGATAACGGCATTGCGGAACTGCTCTAGCAACGCCATGACGTCACTGGATTTCACCAGCTTCGAACCATCAGCGAGGAAATCAATCGTCTTGGTGAAATCGGAGTAGTGATCGGCACCGGAATCGTCGGCCTCGGTATAAGGCTTGTATGGCGTTGCAGACAGAAGAAGTACCCGTGTCCCGTGGTGACCGAACAGATGGCGCGCAAGTTCGCCGGCGGATGTCGTCTCGTCCATCAACTCTGTGAACCGCTGAAACTCGTCCATGATCACAAGATCGGGCGCCAGCGAATTTACGCTGGCATGAGCAAGTTCGTACCGCAAATCTGCAATGAGGGTCGTGATGGCGGAGTTTCGACCGGGATCGTTGATCGGCTTTTTCATCAGGTCGAACAACCTGTCGGCGATGGACGGTTCGCCGGCGTTAATCGTGGCAACAAACGCTTCCAAGATCGACGGATCAATCGAATCGCCGAATTTCTCCTCGAAAACTGCGACGTCCCTTTCGAAGGTATCGAAGGAAGCGACGGAACCCTGCAGGATCGTCAGCGCAGCCACGCGTTGGGTGGCTGAGAACTGGAACTCGCGATCGAGCAACAGAAACAGCAGTTGCCTCTCATCGGAACGGCCGGTCCTTAGTCCCGTCTTGAATGATGTATCCGGAGTCAGTGAAACAAGATTGACGGGTACGCGCAGGTTGTCTTCTACGGAGTCCAGTCTGCGGTTGTGAGTGGCGAGCAGTGTCAACCGGCTGGTGTGTGTGATGTCTTTGTTGTCGGTGACATTGAGACGTTCGAGATTCTGTCGCGCGAGGTCGATGTTGGAGCAGATGTACACGATGTTGATCTCGGTACCGGGCGGGCCTTGTTGAAGGTGTTCGATTGTGCGCGCAATGATTCCGCGCGCCACCATCGACTTGCCGAGTCCAGTTTCGTCTGCGACGAGGAAGTGGCGACTGGGATCCGGTTTGTAGAACTGCTCGAATACATGGTCAACGGTGTCCCGCTGAAAGTCGCGTAGTCCGGAGAGTATTGTTTCGGCGCGGAATTTCTTGTTCATGCGTTTCTCCGATTCAGAACCGTTGCGGCAGAGTGAATATCCGTCCAAAGTGCGGAGAATCCTGGAGGCAGCAGGTCGCGACGTGTGTCGTCACGATGGAGTCGGCGAATGAAGCCGTCCATATCGGTGAGGACGGCCGGGGCCGTCGCCAGAGCGAGTAGGAGTGATTCGAGAATGCCGGGGAGCGGTCCGGATTGGGAGCCTTGACCGCGGATCATCTGGTCGAATGCTCCGCCTGCACTGTCCCCGCCATTGGAGATGGACAGCATTAGCGCAATAAAGCGCAAAACATCCTCGGGCTTCTTCAGCTGCGATGCAAGGATTTCGTCGAGGCGCTCGTCGGGCTCGTTGATCAGGTTGGCAACAACCACTGTGCCGCCGCTCGATCCGCCAGGTTCAGCGACACGAACTGCGAGGAACTGCGTGATGTCGACCAGCGTCAGCCCGGGACTGATGAAGTCAACGGGTTTGTCGGCCGTCATGGTAACTGCCGATCCGGGGCGGGTGGTCAGTTCGATCGTGGCGGTGTAACCATCGGGAAGTTGTATGGCTACAGCAGTTTCGATCAGCAAATCGAAGAATTCTCCGGCCGGTTGGACCGTCGCGGTGAACGGAGTTGATGCAACAGCTCGCAAGGTCTTGTCGAGTTCACGGCGAACGGCATCGGCTTCATCCGGTTCTGCGCCACCGGTGGCTTCGTACGGGCTGATGATGGGTCCGAGTCCGCCGCTGCTAAGCATGGCATTGATTCCGAATTTCTTTTTTGCGCCGGTCATTTCGACCAGAATCTCGACGTTTTTGCTGAATGCCGCAGCGGTTGCATTTGCAGAACCGATGAAAAGTCTTGCCGAGTGGTTGTATTCAACTACATAGGCCTTGGCGTGTAAACCGCCCTGGACATTTGCCGAGTCTGATTCGGGATCAGGAATTCCTGCGTCAGAGTTGAGCACGTACGACGCCTCGAACCAGCTCAGGGTGTCTGGGCGGAGCTGTTCCAAGGATTCTGCGCGGCTGATGACATTCGCGAGTACCCGTTCACCCGGAATCACAGTGTCGAAGCCGTCGTCGCCCAGGAACGGTGAAATGGCGAGGTGCCGTGTGCCTTCGAAGTTTGGTGATGGTTTATGGCCTGGCACGCCGAACACATGGAAGGCGATATCCGAGAGTCCCTCCGGCGCAGTCCACTCGGCAAACCTGACGTCGTCGGCCAATGCATGCACACGTCCGCGTCGAGTCGGCTCCAACGGCGAGACAGTGGCATCGTCAGCTAGGTATTGAAGCAATGCCCTCAGCGGCTTGTTGGTCTTGTTTCGCGCGCTCCCCATAGTGCCGTCGAGTGCCACAACCATGTCCCAGGAATTGTCCCGCGTCAGGTTTCGGCTCTGAACGAGGAGTCGGAAACTGACCGCGTCTTCGTCATCAATGTACTTGGCCAACCAGATCTTGGGGTGAAAGAGTGTCCCTGGTCTGCTGCGCACAGCATGGACTGCGGGCTCGAGGAAGGCCATGAGTGCATTCGTTCGCTCAGGAACTCGAATGTGTCCGGCTTGATGGAATATGTCGATAGCGTTGGCGCAGATGCGGATAGACGCCAGCATTGCAAGGGGATCCGTCGCATGGGACGGTGACGCAAAGGCGAGTGCAGGTACCAACGCGGCCTGTAGGTCGAGGGTGAATGTAGTTCCCACCAGGTGGTCGAGCCGAGAGCCTGCCGGTGGCCGCAGTTGATCCACCAGTGTGGCTCGTTCGTCAGGCGCCAGCATTGTTCAGTCCTTCGGAGATGTCGCTCAGTATTTGTGATGCTTGTGGCCAACGGAATTGGAGTCGACTGGCGCCGGACGCGCCTTGCCAGAGTCGCAGTTGTTTCTCGTTTGTCAGACGCGACTGCGCGCCCTTGTTCTGAAACTCACGATCGCCGATGAGTTTTCGCAGTTCGACGGAATCTGCCGGCGCGCCCGCTCCAAGGTCATTGATGCCGTCGATCCAGGTTTCGGCAAATTGCCGCGTTCGCGATGGCAGTGCTGGGAACCGGCTCCACAACCGCGACCGGTCCCAGGTCGGGGCAAGTGGATGATTCCAGTACCGCTCGCTCCACTGCTCGAGTTCGTCACGGTACCGCTGCGCGGGTGCCTCCACGCTTGTCAGCTCGTGGCGCTCGTACGCTTCGCCCACCATCAAGTTGTAGAGTAGCGACGCGCCGTGCAGGGCAAGCGAGAACAGCTCGGTGTCTTCGACCAGGCCGTGAAGCTCCTGCGGTGCTGCATCCAGATCGAGATCCCAGAGGTAATCGACGTTGAGGTCAGGCATCGTCGGTTGGCTCAGTAGATGCGCGAGCAAGGAACCGTCGCAGGTCACGACCATCCGCTCGCGAAGCCAATTAGCCTCCGCCACAGAGAGATCAAACCCCTGGTCTGTCACATCCGCGGGGAATGACTCAGGCAGAGGGAGCGTCGACCACGGTGAGGTGTCGTGCATCTCGTCGTCATTTGCCTCCCCCTTGCGCGACTGTGGCAGGTGCTGTGGTCGGGTGTCGTGGCGAAGGATCCTGTAGGTCTGCAGTGCATTCCAGTAGATCGCGGAGGGGAGTACCCGCACCGCTGCGCCGGCGACCCGTCCGATCAGCCCCTGAGTGTGGCCGGCCTCGCGGAGTGCGAGCAGTACCTCGCGTTGTTCTCGGTCTGCAGCTTTGACCAGCGCTGCACCTGATTTGCGCAGCGCTGCTCGTTGGAATGTCCACGGAATCAGGACCAGATAGCGGGCCCGCGTCTGGACGGTGGAGATCCCGGGGAACAGGCGGTCTGCGAGTCCGTCTCGGATCTGACCGATACCGAGATTGTCGAGGGTTCCGGGTTCGCTGAAGAGCACAACGAGTTCGCGCATTCGTCGTTCTTCCTCAGCGGACGTGTCGAGCCAGGCGATCAGCGACAAGTGAGCACTCCAAGATCAAGTCGGGACGAGCGAATCACCCGATTTTGATCGGGTGGTAATACAGAGCGTCGTCGGTTTCTTCGACATTGACGGACACTTCATCGCCAATGCTGAGATACGCATCAACATCGATCCGTTTTGTCTCACGGACGGCTTCACGAACAGAGCGAGCAGGAATCAATCCACGACGCCCATCGGGACCGACAGCAAGGGCATATTTGGGCCCGGTCTTCGTGACCCGCGCAGATATGGTTGCGGGGCGCTCACTATTCCCATTTGAGACAGGGGCCGGCCCACGTTCAGACGGTGCCAATGGAGAAGTCTGCTGATCAAGCTCTTCAGCGAGACTGTCAGCCATTTCGTCAACTTGCGCCAGCAATCCCGCCATTTGTTTGGCGTAGTTATTGTGAAACTCGTTTGGCTTCAGCGCCTCTCCAGGCTTGTACATGTCTTCGTGCGTCAACTCGCCCCATGCGTCTTGGAGTCTGGTCTTGATCTGAACTTCGACCTTTACATCGAGATCGCCTTGATGGGTTGGGACCCGAACGAGGAGAACGGCGTGGTACGCGCGGTATCCGCTGTCCTTGGGGCTGGAGACGTAGTCGATTGGTTCTTCTGCAAAACGCATCGAGCATTGAGACGAACGGCAGGACGTCTCGAGTGCTTGACTGAACGCAAGCTGGTCTCTGGGACTTTTGCACAATACCTTGATGCCGACCAGATCGCCGAGGGCGTCAATCACCGCTTCCGGTGTCGTTGGCACCGCAATCTTTGCTTCGGCGATCTTGCGACGAACTTTGTCTGCGGCGCGTTCGGGCGACTTGATACGCGCGTTCTTGGCGTTCATTCGGTCACGGTCGACGTTGTCCAACAGCTCGTCTGCCAGTGTTTCCAGAAACGTCTGAGTGGTTACCAGCGCTGCGTCCCACGCTCGCGAGCGGCCCCGGTAGAGCTCGTCGACGAGCTTCTGAATGTTGTCTTGCTCCATTGAAGCACCTCCCCCAAGATCAGTATCGAGACTGGCGTCGCCGAATCCCGTTCACCGACACCTTATCCGTCGCACAGTTATAAATGCCGAGAGAGAAGTGTTCCGATTGCTGATGCGAGCTTGATGGGCACTGCATTTCCGATCTGCTTCGCGATCGCGGTTTTCGAGCCTACCCACTTGTAATCGTCTGGAAATCCCTGCAATCGAGCTGCTTCGAAGTGGGTGATTGCTCGGTTCTCTGTGGGATGGAGGTAGCGACCCTTTTCTGGCTTGAAGAATTCGGTGCGTATGGTCACCGACGGTCGGTCCGAGTGGAGCCGTCCCATGACGTCGCCGGAACCAGTTGTGTGCCTTCGCCAGCACGGCGCCTTCAGCTCGTCGGGCAGATCGAATCTGTTTCCGCCGATCGGGATGCTTGCGAATCGATCCAGCGAGAGCTGCTCGAAGTTTCGAGTTAGATGCAGTTCGGTTGTTTTGAACTCACCGGGCAGCATCTTGCCGTCTTCCAATTCTATGAAGCGACCTTCTGGCAGGAGTTGTTCGGTTACATGGGCTTTGATCCCACGGAGAGCCTCGCCCACGGTGAGGTGCGCGTCGGCATGTGTTTTTTTGGGTTCGCCAGGATCTTCCATGTCGCGATGCCGCCCAATGACCACGACGCGTTTACGCGCTTGCGGTGCGCCGTAATCTGCCGAGTTCAGTGTATGAGGCGTTAATACGTAGTCAGCGAGTTCGCCACCGGCCTGAGTAGTTTTGTAGAAGATTTGGAACTCTGGCGACTTCAGGAACTGTGGGACATTCTCCAGTACGAAGTACTTCGGGCCGGCGAGGGCCACCGTTTTTGCATAGTGACGCCACATCTGGTTTCTGGCGTCGTCAGCATCCTGACGACCAAGTGCAGAGAAACCCTGGCAGGGTGGCCCGCCGACAACAAGATCGACGTCGGGGACCGTGTGGGTTTGGAGCCAATCCTCGATCCGGCCTTGATGCATGACTTCACCGAAGACCTGTTTGTACGTTTCAGCAGCGGCTCGATCCATTTCGACTGCCCCTGCGACTCGGTATCTCGCACTGGATTCGTGGAGGCCCTGCGTCAGCCCGCCGGCGCCTGCGAAGAGGTCGAGTACCTGGATCGTCGATTCGTTCGCGCGCACACGTGAAGGGTACCTGGTAGCGCCGACTGCGACGGCATGGCTAGGCGTCGGTTGTCTGTTCATCGGGGCTCGGGAGAATTGGCCGAGCAAGGTGATGAGAAATCGTCTGACAGGTGCCAGTGATCGATTTCCTTGGGTCCAGGTGTTTGGCGTTGTTGCAACAGTCAGCGCTTACTGACCGATATAGATTGAAAGCGCTGCCGCGCTGGGAGCATTACTTTGATCGACGAATCGCGCACCGGGTGCGAGGGCGGTTCCTTCGGAACATGACAATATTGACGCATTTGAACCCGAGATGACGATCCATCATTTCGGCGGTTGCGAAAGAGGTAGTGATGAGTGGGCCAGAGTGTGCAATGGAATTGAATGCTCCACAGCGCGAGGTTTCAGACGCTCCCATCGGTGAGCGATTGCTCGTCGTTGCCGGGGCCGGTCAAGGCAAGACCGAAGTGGTGGCGTCACGTATCGGCCGTCTGGTTGCCGAAGAGGAGTTGTCTGCTTCTACCGAGATCTTGGTGTTGAGCTTTTCGCGCGCCGCGGTACAAGCTGTCAAGCTGCGCTTAGATGCGCGAGATATAGCTCGAGCAAATGTACGTACATTCGATTCGCTAGCCGGCCGCCTTTTGCTGGACGCAGATATTGAGCCGGTGGGCTCCTTTGAAGCGCGGATTCGACAGGCAACGAAATTGCTCGTCGACGGTGACGATGTTCCTTATGAGATCGAGACACTCCGACATGTGGTGATGGATGAGGTCCAGGATTTAGTGGGGGACCGCGCGGATTTTGTGCTGGCATTGCTTCGCAAGTTGGATCGTGATGTCGGTATCACTGCGCTAGGCGACCCGCTTCAAGGGATCTACGATTTTCAACTCGAGGATTCCAAGACGAAGACTCCGTCCTCTGCTGTCTTCGAGGCGCTGCGAGATGAATTCGGGCTCAGGCAAGTTGGGCTAGGCGACAACTATCGTGCACGTGGGTTGGACCCCAAGCAGGTTATCGAGCTCGGGGAAGTTCTGCGCGAGGTAGCAAACGCCGACGAAGGGCGAGCCGTCCTCGACGAATTTGAACAGAACCTCATCGACCGCGGAGACATCGAGGATTGGGCTTCCTCGGTTCACCAAGAAGGCTCGCGCACCGCCATCTTGTGTAACACCAATGCTGAGGTCTTTCGTGTGTCGAGGTACCTGCGCGAAGCCGGTGTGGGCCATGTTGTTCGACGGACTGCACAAGAGTTCGGCGCCGCGAGGTGGGTCGCGCAGGCATTGGGTTCATTGGTGGGGCAGCGTATTCCCAGATCGGAGGTCGAGGAGGCGCTGTCCCAGTTCTGTTCAGCGGAAGTGGCCGAGGACCGATGGTACCTACTGAAGTCTGCAGAAGGTGATTCGCGAAACCATAATCAGCTCAATCTTTCTCGACTGCGTACGTTGATTCGGTCGGGCGCGATTCCATTGACCCTGACCGAACCTGACACGGCCGACGTCATCGTCTCGACGGTGCACAAAGCGAAGGGGCTCGAGTTTGAACGTGTCTTCGTTGTAGAACCGAATTTCTCGCGGAAGGACGAAGACCCGTGGGTAGTGATGCGTGGTCGGTACGTTGCGCTGAGTAGGGCGCGCGATGACCTATTTCTGTGCAGGCTTCCGAAGGACTGGGCGAGTTTTAGATCCGAGTTTTGGTTGCGGGATCGGTTGATGGAGCGGGTGCCGGGCAAGAAGCCAAAGACCAAGCGAACAAGATCTGTGGAATTTCGATACAACGATGTCGAAGTTGATGCCCCTGTCGGTAACGGCAAAGTGAGCGCGGCAGCGATTCAGTCTCGACTTAGTGATGACGCATTGGTTGGTCAGAGACTTGAGGCAACACTCGACCTGGATTTGTCTACGTCAGAGCTGCCGATGTACTTGCTGACGACGGAAGACGGTCACACGATCGGACGGACCAGTGAGACCTTCAACGAGGAGTTCAAGAGGGCATTCAACCTGAAAGGCGGGTCGTGGCCTGCTTCGGTAACCGGGTTGTCGGTTGTCTCGGTGGAGACAGTGGCGGGAGATCCGGCGAAGTCGGAAAAGATGGATGTCAGTTTTGCAGGATTCTGGTTGGCTCCGCGAGTTTTTGGTCTGGCACAACCTGATTGGTCGAATATGGAGGACATGCAGTGAGCTCGCCAGTTGATTCTTCGCTTGACGAAAAATATCGGTTCCGCGACGAGATGGTCGAGGAGCTGTCCCGCGATGTGATCGGTCCGGGGGATGGTGCATCTGAGGTGATCAAGGAAGCACCATTGGATCGGTACATCGTCGGGGTCTTGTGGCCGGCTGATGAGGTATTGCAGGAAGAACCTGAGCCGGACGGGACTGAGCCGAGCGATCAGACTGCGACCGAAGACAGCCCGGTCGCTCAGGCTCGTATGCGATTCCCGTCGTCGATGGGGCTCACGTTCTCGGTGAAGTTGGACGCCGCAACGACGGTCAAGATCTCCGCCAAGGCCGCGTACTACCTTCCGTTGGAGTCGCGAGACGACGGCGGGGAGAAGCCGAAACGCCGCCGGGAAAGTGATTGGCAGCGTCATGAGCTCGACATCGAACCCGTCATTCATGCAGTTGACGTGCCAGGAACTTACCGGCCCGAAATGCCGGAAGGGCTGGAGCTTTATGTGTATGTGCGACCCGCCCGCGAAGGTTCAGTAACGGTATCTGTGGCCTTGCGCAATACCCGGGAATCTGTGAAAGGTGAACTGCGCGACGGGAAAGCGTGGTTCCAAGTCGGGTTGATCATTGACACCGATTCGCCGGCGATCGTTGATCGCTCGCGTCAGCGAAATCTTGGTTCTGATCCTGACCTTGACGGCGCCGCTCTGTTGTACCGAAACATGCGAACTTTCGCGATCGGTCACGGATGCGCGGTCGAATGGGTGGGGGCAGATGCCGTAGGCGAGTGCATCGCCCAAGTTGCGACAACGTTCCTCCCAACACATGAAGTCCCACGTGCGAGGCCGGGCATCCTTGACGATTCGGTCAATCTGCGCATGTCCTTTCTATCCGACGCGACCGATGCGGAGGTCTTGGGGAGCCTGCGCGCGATGTCGCGACAGTATCGACAGTGGATTGAAAACCTCGAGGCAACGCTCGACGACGGTACCGCTGACGTCGGGACGCACCTGGTGGACATCGCACGCAACAATATGAAAGCCGCGAAGCAGGCGGCCGATCGCATCGATGCAGGAATCTCCCGTCTACAGAACGATACCGACACGATGCGGGCATTCCGGTTGTCCAACAAAGCTATGCAGTTGCAGCGTGCACGGCAGGTATGGGTTCGTTCGGGAGCTACTGGCACAGCTGATGAGGGCTTGGATCAGCAATGGTATCCGTTCCAAATTGCGTACATTCTTCTTAACCTGCCTGGTTTGAGTGATCCGGCACATCCCGATCGTGACATCGCAGACCTTCTGTGGTTCCCCACAGGTGGAGGAAAAACTGAGGCATACCTCGGCCTGGTTGCGTTCTCGATCTTTCATCGACGTCTCAAGGATCCAAAGGCGGTCGGTGTCGCCGTCATCATGCGCTATACGCTGCGGCTGTTGACAATCCAACAGTTCGAACGCGCCACGATGCTTATGTGTTCTCTTGAAACTGTGCGGTTGGCAAATCCCGAACTTGGATCGCGCGCATTCTCCATCGGCCTGTGGGTTGGTTCCGGAGGCACACCCAATACGCTGGACGAAGCTAAGAGGTCGCTGCGTGACCTGAAATCTGGTCGTGAGTTGACCGAGAAGAATCCAGTTCAACTTACGCAGTGTCCTTGGTGCGGAAGTGAACTGGACTATCAGAACTACTCGGTGAAAACTGCTCCAGAACGGCACTTGCATATTGCGTGTGGAACGACTGGTTGTGACTTCGCGGACGGCTTACCAGTACATGTTGTAGACGAGGATATCTATCGGGCTCGCCCTGAGCTGATTCTGGGCACAGTCGACAAATTTGCGGCAATGGCGTGGAAGGCTGACGTAGGCAAGCTTTTTGCTCGTGACGGAGTCGGCTATGCGCCGGATTTGATCATTCAGGATGAGTTGCATCTCATTTCAGGTCCGTTGGGTTCGATGGTCGGGTTGTATGAAACCGCGATTGATGCTGCCTGCGAGGTGAAGAATTTGGCGGAAGGTACTACTCGCGGCCGGGCGAAGATCATCGCATCGACAGCCACCATCAGGCGTGCTGAGAAGCAGATCAAGTCGGTATTTGCCAGGGACGCAGCGCAGTTCCCGCCGCCAGGGGTCGACCCAGATCAGTCCTTCTTTGCAGAACCGGCACCGCGCGACACCCACGGAACACGTCGATACGTAGGCATCATGACTCCGGGCACAAGCCACGCAACGCTGATGGTGCGTGTCTATTCGGCGCTGCTACAGGCAGCAAAGGATCTCGAGGGAGACGATGACACGCGCGATCCCTATTGGACCCTGCTGGGCTACTTCAACAGTTTGCGTGTTCTCGGAAGTGCGTATCTCCAGGTCGAAGGAGACGTTAGAGAACGTCTACGGGTTGTAGCTAATAGGAGCGAGGGAGACCCACGAGAGATTCGTCGTCTGAATGAGCTCACAAGTCGTGTGCCATCCTCGGAAATTCCAGGTGCGTTGAAGCAGATGGAAAGGACGGTCAGCGACGGAACGCCAGACGACGTCGTGTTGGCGACAAACATGATTTCTGTGGGGGTCGATATCGACCGACTCGGATTGATGGCGGTGATGGGGCAACCACAGTCGAGTGCCGAGTACATCCAGTCCACCAGCCGGGTAGGCCGTAAGTATCCGGGGTTGGTAGTCACAATCTTCAACTCCGCGAGGTCTCGTGACCGTTCACACTACGAGAGCTTCATTCCCTACCACCAAGCGCTTTACCGGGCAGTGGAGGCGACAAGTGCGACTCCTTTCGCGGCGCGTGCCCGAGATCGAGGGTTGCACGGTGTCTTGGTTTCACTTGCGAGACTGCTGGTTCCAGGACTTGCTGCTGACGGTTCTGCGTATCTGGCGGAAGACAACTGGGACGGTCTCCGGCAGGTGGCGGACATATTGGAGCGGCGGGTCGCAGAAGTGGCTTCGGAAGAATCCGACGATACGCGCGACCAAATCGACAAACTGCTGGAAGTGTGGGCCGAAGCCGGCGAACAAAAGCCTCGTATGAAGTATCGAAATTCCAAGAATCTGGATGCGGCACTATTGGTGGATCCCGCGACCGCATTGACCAACGACACGATCGAGTACTCGCAGAGTGAAGCTCCCTGGCCAACCCTTGAGAGCATGCGCGACGTTGATGCTGAGACTGGTTTGTATCAGATTCCGATGAGGAGAAAATAATGACAACTGGCGCCAAGGCACGCCGCAGCCAGCTCCTGAGTACATACGGAATTGGTGGGCTATTCCCCTCAGAATCAACAAGTTTCATGATCACTGGGTTGGACGACTGGAATGAGAGTCGAGCGCCAATCGTCAGCGAGCCACGCCTTGCGCGTTCGCTGCGGGTTCGGGAGTTGAAGTCACCGCCAGCAGGAACAACTCGAGATGTCCCGGTAATCAGATTTCCTTACACTCAGGTATGCCCGTCCTGCCGCAGGATCGGATCGATCTTTGACCTCTCGGGGGATTGGAACGTCGCGAAATGTAATAAATGTAAGGACAAGGCTGACCTGGCACCGTTTCGTCTGATCACTGCATGCAACAAGGGGCACATCGACGAATTTCCGTACTACCGCTGGCTTCACAAGGGACAAAGCAGTGAGGGCGAAGACCATGAGATGCGTATGCAGTCCCTTGGTAAGACTTCGTCGCTGGCTGACTTGGTTCTGACGTGCACCTGCGGCGTGAATCCGAAGTCGTTGGACGGAACCTTCGGCCCTAAAGCTCTTGCCGAATACGGTCACTGCAGTGGTGCGCGGCCTTGGCTGGGGTTCGATCACAAGCAGGATTGCGCGGAGATCCCGAGGGTGCTTCAGCGCGGTGCGTCGAACGTCTGGTTGCCTGCCGTGCGATCTGCGATCTCGATTCCTCCGTACTCGGAGGCTCTTGCGAAGTTTGTAGACCGGCATTGGATTGCTCTGGCGGACCCCGAGGCCGTGACTGACAAACTTTTAGCGAATATCGCGGCTTCCTCGACCGGAAAGTTTTCGGTCGATCAGATCAACGCCGAGGCTGAACGTCGCCGAGGAGACGACGAGGATGAGGAACTTACGGAAGAAGCGCTCCGGAAGCAGGAGTATTCGGCGCTGATTGACGGCCGTGACGAGAGTCAAGGCTCCGACTTCGTCAGTATCAAAATGGATCGTGACTCGTCGTTGCCGGACTGTGTCACGGAAGTGCGTAAGGTAACCCGACTTCGGGAAGTTCGCGCCCTGTACGGCTTTTCGCGGCTTAACGGCGTGAATGAACTTGGCGCCGACGGTCTCTGTGAACTGTCGCACGGCCGGAAAAGCTGGTTTCCGGCGATTGAAGTCATCGGCGAGGGTGTGTTTGTAGCGTTTGATCGGGCTCAACTCGATGATTGGGAGAAGAAGCGATTCGCTCAGGATCGTCGCAAGTTGCTGAAGCGAGCCGCAGATCGACAGGCAGTTGAATTTGGGCGAACGGAGGCTGCCGAGGTCGACATCGTGAAGGTGGCGCTTCATACGCTCGCGCATGTGTTGATCGATCAGCTGTCGCTTGACGCGGGGTATCCGGCGGCATCGCTGCGCGAACGGCTGTTTGTCGATGACGAGATGGCCGGGCTGCTGATCTACACAGCAAGTTCTGACTCGGCAGGAAGCCTGGGAGGCGTAGCTTCACAGGCAGAGCCCGAGTCCTTCGCAAGTGCACTCCATGAAGGACTAATCCGACTGTCCTGGTGCTCAGCCGACCCAGTCTGTGTCGAAGCAGGTGCATCCGGAACTGACGCGCTTAACCTGGCAGCGTGTCATGCCTGTGTGTTGGTTCCTGAGACATCGTGCGAGCTGAACAACACCTTTTTGGATCGTGCGTTGTTGTTCGGTTCGCCCGAAAACAATCAAGAGAACGAAGGATTGTTCAGCGCTGTTGTCGCTACCGGCTAGGTCTGCCATCACATGGTGGGGTGCTGAATGGCGCCCCACCATGTGATGTGTCTGGCCGTTGCCCGGAGTGCCGCACGGACGGGTTTGTTTCGCGGGCTAATCTGATCTGGCTGTCCGATATGAGGAGTGACACGTGGCTGATATTGCCGCAGGTGAACGCGTAGTTGTTCGTGACGAGGAATGGCTCGTTCGAGCAGTCCGGAACACCAAAAGTGATGGGGCTCGCGTCGAGGTCACTGGGGTCAGTGAGTTGGTTCGAGATCAGGACGCGGTGTTCTTCGGAGCTCTCGACAAGATTGACCGGCTGAATCCGCGGGACGGCAAGCTGGTCATCGATGAATCTGCAGGATTCCGCCGTTCGAGGCTCTGGCTCGAGTCTGTCCGACGGGGCAGTCCAGTTCCCACCAGCGACACCCGTATTGCCGTAGGCGACCGGGCACTGCTTGATCGCATGGATTACCAGCTGCGGCCGGCTGCACAAGCGCTACAGAATCTCCGGCCCCGAATACTCATCGGGGATGCGGTGGGACTCGGCAAGACACTCGAGATCGGTATCTTGCTGTCGGAGCTCATCCGGCGTGGTCGTGGCGAGCGCATCCTGGTTGTCACTCCCAGAGCGGTGCTCGAACAGTTTCAGCATGAGCTGTGGACGCGGTTCGCCATACCGTTGGTGCGTCTGGACTCGAATGGTATTCAGAAGGTTAAGCAGACGCTGCCGAGTTCGAGAAATCCGTTCAGTTACTACAAGCGGGTCATCGTCTCGATCGATACCCTAAAGAACCCAGCCAAGTACAAGCACCACTTGAAGGATCAGCAGTGGGACGCCGTCGTTATTGACGAGTGCCATAACTTGATCAACCGCACATCCCAGAACAACGAACTTGCCAGACTTCTTGCAGCACAGACTGATGCACTAATTCTGGCTAGTGCCACGCCCCATAACGGGGAATCAAAGTCATTTGCAGAACTGATCAATCTCCTCGATTCAACCGCCATTGCAGATCGTGAGGAGTACACCGCCAAGGATATCGAGCACCTCTATGTCCGAAGGCACCGCAATTCACCCGACGTCAAGTTGGATGTCGCGCATCGGTGGAAGCAACGACGTACCCCACGCGTGATTGAGGTTGTTCCCAATGCGGCCGAGGTAGCTGTGTTGCGCGAACTCGAGGACGTATGGCTTCACCCGGCGGGCGATTCTGTCGTCACGGGGCAAGGACGTCAGCTCTTTCCCTGGACACTGTTCAAGGCATTTCTCTCGTCCCCCAAGGCCCTCCGCGCAAGTGTCGGTCGACGGTTGAAGTCTCTCGACTCCGCATCATCTCCAGAGGCAAAAGCGCTCGTGCGCTTGGATGTTCTCGCCGAAGAAGCTGATCAACAAGGATCTTCGAAGCTCAAATCGCTCGTTGAGCATCTGAAGTCTGTCGGTGTGGGGAAGGGATCTACGACCCGCGTCGTTGTGTTCTCGGAGCGAATCGACACCCTGACGTGGCTTGGGGTTGAGGTCTCGAAGGCCCTCAAGCTTCCAGTTAAGGCAGTGCAGGTGCTGCATGCCGGACTTCCTGATGAGAAGGTTCAGTCGGTAGTGGAGGGCTTCGGCCAGGCTAATTCTGAAATTCGAGTCTTACTCGCTTCCGACATGGCTTCCGAAGGCCTGAACCTGCACAAGGAATGTCACCAGCTCGTGCACTACGACCTCCCTTGGTCGTTCATTCGGATTCAGCAGCGCAACGGCCGCATCGATCGCTACGGGCAAATGCATGAACCGCAGATTGCGGCATTAGCACTCACCAGCGACTCCGATGACGTGCCGAGCGATTTGCGCGTGGTCACCAAGCTCCTTCTGAAGGAACACGAAGCCAATCTCGCGTTGGGTGACGCCGGAGTGCTCCTTGATGTGCATGACGCTGACATCGAAGAGAAGACTGTTATCCAGGCGATTCGTGAAGGGAAGGATTTGGATGACGTCGTTCCGGAGCCGACGCCCGCAGCCCTGAATCCGTTTGCGCAACTCCAAGTAACGGCCGGCAGTCATACCGGCGACCCGACACCCGAGCGCGCCCCACAGCGTTCGTTGTTCCAGGACGACGACAATTTCCTCGCGGACGCATTGAAGGACGTCGCGTCCGAACCCGGCGGCCACGGCTTGGATATCGCTCGCGACGAAGATACAGACATGATCGCCTTCAACCCGCCGGCAGATCTTGTGCCGCGGTTTCGTGATCTGCCCTCTGAATATCTCGTCGAACAGAAAATTGTCGACCGCCTCCGAGTATCGGGGAGTGTTGAATTCGCCGAAGGCCGGCTCGATAAAGCTCGGAAGTCAACTGACAGTGCGTGGCCGGACGTCCATTTCCTTGCTCCAGTGCACCCGGTTCTTGATTGGGCGGCTGACCGATCGGTGTCTCGGTTCGGGCGCAACGAGATACCAGTTCTGTCAGGAGCTGTCAGCGAGCCAGTCTTCCTAACTCAGGCAGTCTGGTCGAATGCCAAGGGGAAACCGGCAATTGCGCACTGGGGTGCAGTTCGCGGGCTACCTGACAATCCCGAAGTCGGCGACTTCGACGAGACATTGGATCAAGCGGGCATCAGGGAAGGTGCCGCGAATGCTGGTTTTGGCGACGTGGATTTGGAAGTGTTGCAGGCCATGGTCTCCGCTGCGGTAGATGCTGCGACTGAACACCTTCGTGACCGCCGCGACGACTTCGAAGCTGACTTGCTCCGGCGTATCGACGAGTATCGAAAGAGCCTGAAAGGTTGGGAACAAACAGTTCTCGAGATAGTGACGGACTCCGGCCGGCGAACCGGATCGAAGCTGGAGATCTCGGAGACCATCGACGAATCTTCTGCTCTCATCGACTCACTCGCTGCCAGCGGTGACCCCTTTGTTCGCGTCGTTGCTGTGATTGTGCCGAAAGCAGGTCTGTAACCAATGTTCGATTCAGTCTCCAACGTCAATGACTATCTATCTGAGCATTGGCTCGCCGAAGTCTTCCCCAACAAGCTGAAGGATCTTGCGAAAGGCTGGAAGGAACTCGATTCCCAGGGCAAGAACACTCCTGTTAAGGGGCTGTCGGCCATCAGCGGTAGCTATTTGACGGCGCTAGGAAAGCTACCCGAACCGAGTCAGGCGGATTTCGTCGAATCGGTGACCGACCTTCATCGGATGCTGCTCAGCGCAGTCGGTTTCGACAGCACCGAAACTGTTCTCGAAACCTTCCAGGGTGAAACACCGATCGCCGTCCCATTGTTGGGGCGCTTCGCCAGTGCTTCTGCGACGGACGCGCTGCACATCCTGCAGGCCGTACCGGCTATCGACGCCGATGCGCTGTTCTCGGCGGATGCAGAACTGATTTCCCCTCTGCAACTGTCGATTACAGGTGCAAAGACCGAGCTGCTGGGATCAGTATCGAAGGCTGTCACTCAGCTCTTCGTCAGTGACCATGCTCCGCGATATCTGCTCGTGATTGCGGGCAGCGTCGTGCTCCTGACTGATGCCGCCCGCTGGTCTGAAGGCCGGTACCTGGCGTTCGATGTTGCAACGGCATTGGACCGTCGCGATGAGAAATCAACGGGCGAACTCGCACACCATGCTGGTCTTTGGTCTGCAGACGTATTGCTCCCGAACGATGACGGCAAGACGGCGCTGGATGCCTTTACCGAAGACTCTGAGAAACACGCAGTAGGTGTCAGCGAGGACCTTCGTGAGGGACTTCGTAATTCGATCGAGAAGATCGCCAACGAAGTTCTTGATCAGCGTCGTGGGGCGGGCAGGCCGGTCAATGGCATTCCTGAGCTTCCTAAGGAATTGACTATCCAGTCGCTGCGCTTTCTGTATCGAATCTTGTTCCTACTCTTCGCTGAAGCGCGACCAGAGCTTGGAATTCTGCCGGTCGGAGCACCCGAGTACGGATCCGGTTATGGCGTTGACCGCCTGCGCGAAATCACCCAGGTACCGCTGACAGGGAAATCGGCTGGCGGACATCACCTGCATGAATCTCTGAACCTGCTATTCAGGCTCGTCAACGATGGGCATGGCGCTGAGAATCGAAATGGCGACGGCCTCGTGTTCGAAGCGATGCGTTCGGACCTCTTCGATCCTGCTCGTACGCCGTTGATTGATGACGTAAAGATCAGCAACAAAGTACTGCAGGAAGTGCTGACCCTCCTTCTGCTGTCGAAGCCTTCGAAGAACAAGAACAAGCAGCGTGGCTACATTTCATATGCGCAGCTCGGCATCAACCAGTTGGGTGCCGTCTACGAGGGGTTGATGTCCTACTCAGGCCTGATTGCCGATGACGACATGGTCGAGGTAGCGAAGGACGGCAACGCGGACAAGGGCTCATGGCTCGTGCCATCCACCAAGTCGGGCGATTACGACGCTGACGATATTGTTTGGCGCGAGGATCGACTGACAGGGCGCAAGGATATCGTCCGACATCCGAAAGGGAGCTTTGTTTTTCGGCTGTCCGGCCGTGATCGCCAGCGCAGTGCCTCGTATTACACCCCAGAAGTGTTGACCAAGACTGTTGTCAAGCATTCGCTTGCCGAACTGATCACTGACGAGACGACTGCGGCCGAGATTCTCGAGTACCGGATCTGTGAGCCGGCGCTCGGTAGTGGAGCCTTCTTGAACGAGGCAATCAATCAGCTTTCTGCTGAGTATCTGACCCGTCGCCAGAATGAACTCGGCGACCGCATTCAGCCGGAGGACTATGCGACCGAGCTGCAGAAGGTCAAGGCATACCTGGCGCTTCATCGCGCCTACGGTGTGGACCTTAACGCCACCGCTGTTGAACTTGCGGAGGTGTCGCTCTGGCTCAATGTGATGCACAAGGGACTGCAAGCGCCATGGTTTGGTTTGCACCTTCGCCGTGGCAACTCTTTGATCGGGGCGCGCCGCGCGACCTACGACTTCACCGCGCTCGGGAGGGCGAAGAAAAGCTGGTTGAAGACACCCCCGACAGATAGGCCGCTGTCCGAAGGGCCCATCGCGGAGGGCGAGATTCATCATTTCCTTCTACCTGCCGAGGGATGGGCGGCGGTGGCAGACGCGAAGCAAGTCAAGGAGTTGGCTCCGGAAGCCACTGCAGCACTGAAGAAGTGGCGATCTGATATTACGAAAAAGCCAACTCTGAAGCAGCTTGATCGTCTTCGAGCGCTATCACGTCGTGTGGAGCGACTATGGGAGCTGGCGCTCCGTCGGCTCGAAATCAGCGAACGAGAGGTGTCGCGGCGCATTAACGTGTGGGGTTCTGAGATCGACCCTGTAGAGACGGCCGCAACGCGTGAGCAAGTTGAATCTGAGCTGCTCGATCCCGAGGGGCCGTACATGCGCCTGCGCCTCGCGATGGATGTGTGGTGCGCGATGTGGTTCTGGCCCTTAACTGGGTCGATCGAGGACTCTGACGATGACAAAGACAACCACCCGGGTCCGCCAAATCTAGACGAATGGATGAAGGCGCTCGAAGGCCTCCTTGGCGCTGATGGGCTGCGTAAGGGCGCAGAAGACCAGGGAATGTTCCACGAGACCGTTGAGAGCTTCGATCAGCTATCGAAGATGGATGAACTCGAGCGCGGTTTTTACGGCATGCGGCCGGTGTGGCAGCTCGTTTCGAAGCACAAGTGGCTCGGGACGGCGCGCGGAATTGCTAACGAGCAAGGGTTCTTTCATTGGGAGCTGGATTTCGCACATATCTTCCGGGCTGGTGGTTTCGATCTGCAGGTCGGTAATCCGCCGTGGGTGCGGCCAGTGTGGAAGGACGACGTGGTACTCGCGGAACGAGACCCCTATTTCATGCTCCAAGATAAGATTTCGGAGAAAGTTTTCAAGACTAGGAGAATGGCGGCACTCAGCGCGGATGAAGTATTGGCGCAGTATCTTGGAGATCTGACTGCATGGGCGGGAACTGCTGAGCACCTTGGGTCAGTTGTTGAGCACCCGGTGCTCGCAGGCGTGCAGACCAACCTCTATACGAATTTCATGGAGCGTATTTGGCGTAACACGACTATCGCTGGTGTTTCAGGTTTGATTCACCCAGAAAGTCATTTCACGGATCCAAAGGCCGGTTTTCTTCGGGACACTGCCTATCGCAGACTCCGGCGCCACTACCAGTTCTTCAACGAACTCGATCTCTTTGAGGGTGTTGGAGGGATGGCTGTTTTCGGCCTGCACGTTTATGGTCCACCAGCCAGTATCGGCTTCACTCAGATCGCATCGCTGTGCGATCCGTCGACGATTGACGGCTCGTACGAACATAACGGTGAGGGTGAATTGCCAGGGATTCAATACCTATGGGGTGGGCGAGATGTGAGGCCTCACCGTTCAAGGTTAACCTGGATCGACGAGGCCGTACTCTCCGACTGGGGAAGGTTGTTCGACGAACGAGGGACTAGTGCTTCGAAGGCTAGGCTGCTCCGCCCGCTTACCAACGAGCAGGTGGAACTCCTCTCAGTGATAGCAGATCAGGCCGCCAGGCTCGCGGACGTAGGCTATCGTTGGACTAGCCTTTGGCATGAGAAAGGCGCGAAGCAAGACGGCTATATCGAATGGCGCACGGAGTATCCGGATTCATGGGATGAAGTCATACTCCAGGGGCCACACTTCACCGTCGCAACTCCATTTGCACGACAACCCAATGAGTTCTGTAAGAGTAAGTTTGATTACACTACTTGGGATCTTGAAGTGCTGCCCGATTCGGTGATTCCGCGTACAAACTATCAACGTGCCTGTGATCGTGAGACTTATGACGCAGGAATTCCACAGTGGGGAGGCCGTCCAGCGGTTGACTATTGGCGGGTTGCTTGGCGGGGAATGACTCAGCCGGGTCTTGAACGTTCGTTGCACGCTGCGATTGTTCCTCCAGGTGCGAGTCACATACACGGTGTGCAGTCAGCGGCAGTCGGTTCGGGAGGATCGATGCCTGGTCCGGCCTTGGACTACAATGCTCTGACGGAAGTCCGAAATACTGTCTTGACAGCTGGGCTATGGGCTTCGCTTCCGTTTGACTACTTGGTTAAGGTAAGCGGAAAGGCGAACTTATCCTCAGAGCTCATCGATCGATTTCCTGCGCCTTTTGAGCATCGTGCGTGGCCCTATCTACTTCATCGCACCCTTCGTCTGAATTGTCTCACACGTGACTATGCCCCACTTTGGGATGATCTCAATCAGGATTCATTCACGAGCGATTCTTGGACGCCAGCCTTCCCACAGCTCGTCGGGTTAGATATGAATCAGGCGAATTGGACCAAGGATGTTCCGCTCCGGACTGATTTTGAGCGCCGTGCTGCCCTTGTTGAGATTGATGCCTTGGCGGCGCTCATGCTCGGACTTTCCGCGGATCATCTGGCATTGATGTTTCGTGCTCAGTTCCCGGTTCTTCGCAAATACGAGTACGAGATGTACTTTGACAGCCGGGGGCGCAAGATCACAAAGGATCATCAGGCGCAGGGTGTGAAACAGCAGAAGGAAGACTACAAACTGCTGCAGGCATATCTTAATGGCGAGGATAGCGGCGACCTCCTCGATCGCTACATGCCTTTCTCCCAGGACGAGAACCACGATGAACCGTGGTTCTACAAGCCTGACCGTGAAGCGGAGATGCGCACCGCCTACGCCGAATTCGAGCAGAGGTTGGGTCTGAATGGTTAAGGACGCCTCCCCAACATTCCCTTCGCTGTTAGCAGAGGAAACGCGGGATTCAATCACCGAATACTTGTCCACCACCTTCTCGCTGGCAGATGCCAATGCGGGCAACGCGCTCAGCGAGTTCCTGCGTGATCCCGAGACCGGGATCTTCCGGGGGCCGTATCTGAAGCTGCGCACGCCGTACCAACAAGTGGCGAAGAGTTGGAAATCGCCGCTGGAATGGATGCCGAAGGGGTTCCAACCCTTTGAGCATCAGGCGCAGGCATTCGATCGACTCTCAACACATGGGCAAGGTGCACAGCCGACGATCGTGACCACGGGAACAGGCTCAGGTAAAACTGAGTCTTTCCTGGTGCCGCTTCTTGACCACGCCCGGCGATCAGCCGCTAGGGGAGAGCAGGGGATCAAAGCGATCATCTTGTACCCGATGAACGCATTGGTCACCGACCAGGCTCGTCGTCTAGCGAACTACCTCCACGACGATCCTCAGCTCAGCGAGGTCACAGCGGGCGTCTACATCGGAGGTGAGGGACGTCGTCGAGCTCGAACCCGCAACCAGCTGGTCGACCACCGCGACGAGCTACGGAAAAACCCGCCCGACATCTTGCTCACCAACTACAAGATGCTCGATCTACTTCTGCTCCGATCAGGCGATAAGCCATTGTGGGACAACGCTGCAGCTACCCTGCAGTACCTTGTGCTCGATGAGTTTCATACATACGACGGGGCTCAGGGAACTGATGTTGCGATGCTCATCCGCAGGCTCGGCGCGCGAACCGGTGTTGCAGAGGACGGACGGCCACTGGGCCGCATCACTCCCGTCGCAACATCTGCGACACTTGGTGGAGGCACTCGCTCGGATGAACTGCGAGAGTTCGCTGAAACGATCTTCGGTACCGAGTTTGCACCAGAATCGCTGATCACCGAAACCTCATTGTCTGCTGCAGATGTTGTGCCACACGTCGATTTTGGGCTTGAGATCCCTTCGGTCGACGCGATCCTGGATGCTCCGGAGGTAGATGCCTCAGTCGCCGGATCATGGGAACCGTTGGCGCGAGCCGTGCTTCAACCCTCGTCGGAACCTGGCGCGCACGCGGCTGAGATCGACTATGCCGACCCGGTGGAAATTGGCGAAACTCTGCGGACTCATTTCTTGACTCGCGTTGTGATTGACACTCTTGGTGGTGAGCCCCTCACGCCGGCTGATGCGGTCACGAGGATCACTCAGGCCGGTGTCCTCCCTTGGGGGGTGCATAACTCGACGAAACCTCTCGAGGTGCAGCAGGCGCTGCTCAAGTTCCTTGCGTTGATGTCCGTTGCGAGAATCAAGGATGACAACGGCAACCTGCGGCCGATGATCAACGTTCAGGTTCAGCTGTGGGTGCGGGAACTTACCCGCATGCTCCGAAGCCTCAGTCGCGAAACCAGATTCGATTGGTGGCATGACGGGCTACCAACCGAAGGCACGTTTCTGCCCGCGGCACACTGCCGCGTATGCGGACACTCCGGATGGATTGCAACGACAACAGAACTCGGTGACGAGCTCGGCCATGATCCCGTCACAATCTGGCGAGACAGTGCCCGGCTGACCACCCGATTCAAAACACGTGCCCTGCTCCTCGCCGATGAAAGTGACAAAGGCGTCAGCTATCTCGACCCCGATACGCTTGAAATCGGGTCAGTCCCGAGTGCGAATGCTCTTGCGGTCCATTGCACTCCAGACGAAAAGGCGGCATTCGATCAGACATGCCCCTCGTGCGGCGCGAAGAACGCAATCCGATTCATGGGATCAAGTGTCGCCACCCTCCTGAGTGTGGGGCTCACCAGCGAGTTCGGATCCACTCTTCTAGCCGATAGCGAGAAGAAGACCCTCGTTTTCACCGATTCTGTGCAGGACGCCGCACACCGTGCGGCATTCATTGAGGGGCGCGCGTTCCAATTCAACTTTCGATCCGCTCTGCTGGGCGCGACTTACGGCGAACGGACAACTCTCAAGGAAACGTCCGATCGACTTGTCGCCGACATTCCCGTCGATCAGCTTTACTCCATCACTCCGCCAGACTTTGTACGTCGTACGGGAGTGGACGGCGCGTGGTTGGAGAACGATCCTAGAAGCCGCATGCGCGAACTGTTGGGGGTGCGGATCGCCTTCCAAGCGCAACTGGAAGCAGGATTGAATGCCCGCGTGGGTCGTACGCTCGAGCTCACTGGCGCGATGGCTGTCGATGTTGACGTTGATCTGCCGCTGTTTTCGCGGCGCGCTCACGACATTCACCAGAACCTGCCACAGCTGAGCTTGAGTCTTGGTGGGGGGCCCTCGGGTCAGCTCAGTCTCGAGGTTCCTGACCAGAGGCCACAACAGCTCGAGCTTGAATCTGAGTCCGTGAGCGGCCCGCGCTATGACATCTGGATCTTGGGGTTGTTGGAGCATCTTCGGGTGAACGGCGGTGTCTACCACCAATGGCTCACGCGCTACATCCGTGATGAAGGCAGGCGCTGGTCGATTTGGGGCGGTAGCGCTGAAGGAATGCCCAAGTTCCCGCTTGGACGACCTGCTCCCGGCTTTTTGACCACTGGTGCGGCTGGCGACACAGACTTCATGGCGGTAAATCCGCGGGGTGAGTCTTGGCTGACCGATTGGACGAGGCGGTGCCTTGGAGTGACGGCGCCTGAAGCTAGAGCGCTACTCGCAGACGTGATCGACTCTCTCGCAGGCGAAGACGGGCCACTCGAACGACGCAGTGGCGAAAAGGGATCCAAGGTTTACGGCATCACGCCGGACCGGATCATTCTGGATCCCAATGACATTGCTCGGTTGCAGTGCCCGATCTGTCATCACGTGCAGCCCAGCTCGAAGCAGCGGCAGTCACTGTGGACAGGATCTCCGTGCCCACGAATGCGGTGCCCGGGCACTCTGAGTTTGGTCGAGTTGGAGTCCGAAAACTTCTACCGGAAGATGTATCAGTCGGGACGAATCCGGCGCATTGTCAGTGCGGAGCACACCGGGCTGCTTGGCAGGGAAGAGCGAGAGGAAGTGGAGGCGCGCTTCAAGAGCGGTGGCTCGCCTGTTGACCCCAACATCCTTGCGTGTACGCCGACCCTGGAACTCGGTATCGATATCGGCGATCTGAGTACCGTCGCACTAGCCTCGCTGCCACGGTCCACCGCGAGCTACCTTCAGCGGATCGGACGTGCCGGCCGTTCGACAGGCAACGCCTTCGTTCTCGCTGCTGTGCCTAGTTCGCCGCGCGACCTCTACTACTTTGCCCAGCCAGGCCACCTGCTCGCCGGTGAGGTGCTGCCTCCTGGTGCATATCTCAATGCGACGGAGTTGCTCTATCGGCAGTTCTTCGCATTCGCGTTGGACCGCCTCGCAACTGGTGGTCTCGGCGTCGTACCTGTGATGCCACCCAAGCTCAGCGCAGCGTTGAGCGGAGGTATGGCGGATGGAGCGTGGTTGCGCGCTGTGGTCGACGCTGCGACTGCGGACGCTGACTCTCTGCGCGCAGAGTTCCTTGGACTGTTCGGTAAGAAGCTTGTGCCGGAAGCGCAGTCCTCGGTGAAGGACTTCGCTGGCGGAGGGCTCCGTGAGAGCGCGGCGCGAGTAGCACTGGCGTGGCAAACGGATTCTGACGAGATTCGGAGTCGTCTCAACGATCTCGCCAAAACTGTGGCGGAGATCGACAAGCATGGTCATCTCGACGACAAGCAAAAGGACGATCGCAAGCGATGTATGGGAGAGTCGCGAGCACTTGGCGATCAACTACGTGAGCGCGGACGTCAAGAGACGTTGACGGGTTTGAGTGGGGTCGGGCTACTGCCGAACTACAACCTGCTCGACGATTCCACCACGCTCGACGTGCACCTGTGGTGGACCGCAAACGAAGACGATTCCCCAGAGCCGCAAGCACTCGACCTCACCTACGAACGAAGCAGCAGTAGCGCCCTCACCGAGTTGGCTCCGGGCGCATACTTCTACGCCAGCGGCAAACGAGTGGAGGTCGACGCCGTCGATGTCGGGCCGCTATCGCAACCGCTGTGGGCCAACACCAGGCTGTGCCCGTCCTGTGGGTGGGGGACAACTAACGCTTCGGCGGCATTGACCGCATGTCCGCGATGCCATAGCTCAGCAGTGACCGATGCCGGTGCTGTGCACAAGGTTCTGCCATTGCAGCGGGTATCAGCGGTGCACCGGCTCGACGATGTTCTGATTGATGAGGACGCCGACGACAGAACCAAAACGTATTTCGGCCGTGTCACCGGGGTTGATATCGACCCCGTGGACATCGTCGACGCATGGAAGCTGAAAGAGACCGTTTTCGGCGCCGAGTACGCGCGGTCTGCGGTAATACGTTCGATCAATGTGGGTCTAGGTGATGTGCCTGGCAACGAGACGATCATTGCCGGAGAGACGCTCTCGGCAGCAGGATTCGCCACGTGTTCCCACTGCGGCGTCGTCGCCAAGAAGGCGACCGAAAAGGATAAGGCCCGCCACCGGGGCTACTGCGCGACCAGGCGGGGTACAGCTGAAAAATGGGAGAAGCTGCTGCTCTCTCATGAACTGAAAACGCAAGCTGTCCGGCTGTTGCTGCCGGTTTCGTTGTTGCATTTCGAGACGACAATGACATCCTTCAAGGGAGCGTTGCTGCTCGGACTGCGGCGTGATTTCGGTGGCGACCCCCAGCATCTTGCGGTTGTTGCCTCGAGCATGAGTGACGGTATGGGTTCGGTGAGGCGCTTCCTCGTCTTGCATGACACTGTCCCGGGCGGCACCGGCTACCTCGACCGCTTTGGGCAGCCTGAACGCTTGCGGCATATTCTCACCCTCGCACGGGATGTTCTTGCGGCATGCCCGTGCAGACTAGAAGGCCGTGCCGCATGCCACCGATGCTTGTACGGAGTGCTTCAGTCCCGTGAAATGCCCAATGCGTCAAGAGAATCGGCACTAGGGCTGCTCGACAACTTCCTTCAAGATTGGGACGTCGAGAAGATTCCGACCGTCAGCACAGTGGACATCACCAAAGTTCAACTCAGCGAACTGGAACTGCAGTTCCGTGAGGCGCTCAAGGAAAGGATCACGTCTCGAGAGGGATGGTCAATCGAAGCCGCTATCGGTTCAAAGGGTGAAGAGCTGGACCTGCGACTCGCGAATCCCGACGGAGAGCCCCGGCGGTGGCGTATGCGACCGTTGGTTGACGTCAGAGCAGGATCGATTGCGACGCAACCGGACTTCCTCCTGACACGAAGCGACGCGCAGGGGTGCGACGTTGCGGTGTATCTGGACGGCGCGAAATTTCATGCGAGCGTTGAGCACAACCGAACCGATGACGATGCGGTGAAGCGGGATGCACTGCGTCGCGACGGCCGGCGAGTGTGGTCGATTTCATGGGACGATGTTCAGGCCTTTATTTCGAATTCTCTGAAGGCTGCAGTGCCGGACCTTGTTCACCAACAGATACAGAATACTGCGAGTGTTGGCATCGACGATCCCCGTCTGAAACTGTTGTGGGGAAACCCGATCGACTTCATGATCGAGTACCTGGCCGACCCCGACGCTGCAGTGTGGGGTGATGGTGCGCAAGGGACCGTATTGGCCATTGTAAATCCGGGAAGACACGGGTCTGATGCCCCGATCATGGTGAAACCGGGAAGCTTTGACGCGAGCCTGAATTCATTTCTCGGTGGCACCAAGGCGGATTCAGAATCAGACGGAACCGTAATGCTGGTACCCCGTACCGGCTTGAGTGGATTGCCGCTGATCGTGGTTGCCGATCCCGCGGACCACGTTCCCACGACGGGAGTACTCAGCGTGCTGGACGACCGCCACACAGAGGTTGGTGGTCCCGAGCACGCTGCGCAATGGCGCGAATGGCTGCGATGGGCGAACGTTCTTCAGTTTCTCACGCTTCCGCGTTTTGGACATCAGATGCCGATGCGGATGGTGGAGATATGGACTCGACGTTGCGTTGATCCTTTGGCGCAGTCGCACATTCCGTTGTCAGCTCCTACACAATCCGCGACAGCCGGCAAGGTCGCCGAGTTGGCACCTGAATGGGCGGTTGTTCGGGACTACACAGATCCAGTCCTTGCGAAGCTGATCGAGATCATGGCTGCAGCCGCCATGGATGTGCCCGAAGCCGGTGCAGAAGTGGGCCCAGATCAAAGTATCTGGCAGGTTGAACTTGCGTGGCCCGCTGCAAAGGTTGCCGTCGTCGTTGATGTCGACGACGACCGTGACCAATGGCTCGCGAAGGACGGATGGACAGTACAAACCGTCGAGGACGAGAACGTTCCGGATACGCTTGCCCGCGATCTGGAGAATGCCGTGAATGGGAGCAGCAAGTGAAGACACACGTCCTGATGCATGACCTGTTTCAAGACTCCTATGACAGCCTCGACGGCAGCGTGCGCAGTCGTGTCCTCAGTTTCATGGTGAAGTTGCAGCAGGACCCGGATGCAACCGGGTTGGATTTCAAGATCCCGAAGCTCGCAAAGACCAAACACGTGCGTACCGCTCGAGTCACTGACAACTATCGTGCTGTCCTCATTGCTGCAGGGGAGGATTCGGAAACCAGCACGTTGTACCTCGTCGCAGTCAAGAAGCACGATGACGCGTACGAGTACGCCAGCAAGCTCACGCTTCAGGTCAATCCGAAGACTGGCGCGGCCGAGCTGTTCGACTCATTGGCCCTTGACGAAGCCGTGGACAAAGCGCGACAGGTTCAGCAGTCGATTGATACCGTCAAACCTTTGATGCCTGCGAAGGTCAGTCAAAAGGACCTGGAACGATTTGGCGTCGAATCCGAGATCGCCGAGCAGTTGAAGAAGGTGTCCGATGAGGACACCCTGGAATCCATTGTCACTGCACTTCCTTCGTCGCAAGGCAGTGCCGTGCTTGATTTGGTGTACGGCAAGAGTCCGGATGATGTGTGGGCAGACCTCGTGGTTGACGAGCCTGGTGAAGTCGACGTCGAGGATCTCTCCGCTGCACTGCAACGACCGCTGTCACGACTGAGCTTCACAAGCTTCGACGGTGAAAATGAAGACGAGCTTCGAGCTGTTCTTGAAGGAGACTTCGCGAAATGGCGCGTGTGGCTGCATCCACTTCAGCGCAAACTCGCGACCCACAAGGGTTGGAATGGCCCCTTCCGTGTTACGGGTGGAGCTGGCACGGGCAAGACCGTAACGGCGATTCACCGCGCGAGATTCCTTGCTCGACAGCTCGATTCGCAAGGAGCCGCGACGAAGGTTCTGTTCACTACATTCACCAAGAACCTTGCTCGGACTATTGAATCCCAGCTCAGACAGCTGGCCGGACCCAAGGTCCTGGATCGAGTTGATGTAGTCAACATTGACGCCTTGGCCCGACGGGTTGTCACCGCATCGGATGCCGGACGAATTGCAGTCGCAAACACGAAGTTTGTGTCGTCCGATAGTTCCGAGGTGAGAGAACTGTGGTCTTCCGCGGCATTGGTTGCCACGGGAACCTGGGACGCCACATTCTTGGCCGATGAATGGTCGCAGGTTGTCTTGGGCAATGCGATTGTCGATGAAGCCGGCTATCTCAGAGTGCCCCGAAGTGGTCGGAGTCAGCGTCTGAGCCGGCCTCAGCGCGCTGATGTCTGGAAGGTAATCGAGCAATTCGAAAGCTTGATGCGGTCCCAGGGTCTGATGACCTTCACTCAGCTGGCCTCTCAAGCAGCCGCAATATTGCTGTCCGACACGACGCTTCGCGACCAACTGGGGTATCGACATGTAGTGGTTGACGAGGCACAGGATCTTCATCCTGCCCATTGGAAGCTGCTGCGAGCGTTGGTGCCTGCCGATAGCGACGACATGTTCATCGTTGGTGATGCCCACCAACGCATCTACGGCCGCCCGGCGCCGCTCTCTCGCTACGGAATTGAGACGAGGGGCCGATCGCGTCGCCTCACGATCAACTACCGAACATCGAAAGAAATTCTGCAATGGTGCTTGGGCGTTGCAGACACTGAAGTCGACGACCTCGATCTGGCAGCGGACACCCTCGCGGGTGCGCGGTCAGTCTTCGGCGGGCCTGCGCCTGAGGTCCTCGTACGTAAAAACATCGCGGATGAGAACAAGGGTCTTTCTGCCCAGGTTCAGAAATGGGTCGGCGAAGGCTTGAATCTCTCCGACATCGCAGTCTTCGCATTGGACAAAGACAGCGTCAAAGACCTGGCTGAATCGCTCCAATCCTCGGGTATTCAGAGCGTCATCGTGACTGATCGTTCAGACGAGGACCAGAGTGGTGATGCGGTCCGCGTTATGACGATGCACCGTGCGAAGGGGCTGGAGTTCCGAGCAGTTGCAATGTGCAGGCTCGGCGAAGGCGAATTCCCGCCCTTCTACGTCAAGAGATTGACCGGGGTGGATCGCGTTCAGGGTGAACTGAAGCTGCGCCGGATTCTTTATGTGGCAGGCTCGCGTGCGCGGGAGCAGTTAGCACTGCTTGGCACCGAGAAGATTTCCGACTTGGTGGGAGAAACATTGTGAGTGAACTGAGTTCGGAACTAGAAGGCGTACAGACTCCAGGAACCTGGAGAGTTTCGGACGGCACGGCTGTCCCGTTCAAGGACGCCACGTCGGTGTGGGCTGCCGCTGCTTTTGACGTTCTCGTGGATGTTGCGTCGAACTATCACGCGTTCATCACCTACAAGGATCTTGCCGAGAAAGTTCAGGCGAGCACCGGGATTCGGAGCCGCTCGCAGATGCGAAACTGGATCGGTGGTGTGCTCGGTCAGGTTGTCGACCGAGCCGCCGCCGAGGGCCTACCATCGCTGACTGCATTGTGTGTCAAGCAGGATCAGAGCGTTGGTGATGGGTACCGCTACGTACTCGAAGTCGCTGGACTTGAAATTCCTGAAGACCTCGATCAACATGCAGCTGAGGCGCGGCTCCAGTGCTACAAGTACTTCGGTGCCGTTATCCCCTCAGATGGCGGCGCTCCTGCTTTACCGCCGGCGGTCATCGCCCAGAGGCGGAGAGCGAAACCTCAACCAGAACCGATTGCTGCCTTGTGTCCGACCTGCCGGGTTCAGCTGCCGCGCTCGGGTATCTGCGACGATCACTAGCGTGCTCGAATGGTTGTTGGAGTGCGTACTACTTGGATGACGTCGTTTAGAAGTTCAGAACAGCGTGGGCATCGTACGTTCGCCGTGGCGGGCCTCTTGAACTCGCGCATTCCAGCGCTTGATCAGCCACATTTCGATCAATTCGGGGCGTGTTTGGGCACTGGTTGCCCACGAACCAAGAAGTTGGTTGTAGCGGTGGTACCTACGAAGCGTGAAGCTGCTGACCGATGAATCTTCCAGCCAGCCTTCGTGAATTAGGGTCGAGACCCCGAATTGGTCGATCAACTGTGCGCGGCTACCTGCCTCTGATACCTCGGCTGCCCACATGAATGCAGCGAGGAGAGAAACTCCAACACCCGGTGTCACGGGCCACCCTGACCAGGTTCCGCGGTGGATTGCCGGCAAGGTGCGAGTTTTCAAGCAGTAATCGAGGATGGACTTGATCGCCTGCAACGGATCGTCGCCCTTTGTCGCTGGCGCGCCGAATACGTCGGGAAATCTGCGTTTGAAGCGGCGGTCCCGGTGAGCGCTTTGCCACGCCGCGCAGAGAAATAGCAGTCCGAGACCGTCGTGGGTCGCGCTGACGAGTTCGCTGCCAAGTCGAAGGTCATTTCGCTGCACGGTTGCCAGTCCCGCGGTGACGATTTTTCCATCGTCATTTCGACCGCGTAGCTGAATGTCATGCTCGGAATCACGCAGGTGGGAGTTCCACCAGTCGAGGTCGACGCTGGCTCCGTCGTCGAGGATGTGCAGATCGTAAGTTCTTGCCTGGCACCAGTGAACGCATGCCTCTGGCGGTTCGAATCCAGCGTCTTCGATCGGTATGTGGCGATCCCGGCACGTTTCGCGACCGTAGCGGTATAGCCGCGCTCGCACTTCGCTCAATTGTCCGAACGGGCGTTCGCCGTCGAAGGCTTCCGGCGTCCCGCGGAGCGACGACAAACGTCAGCGGGCGTGCATCTCCGCAATCGCAGAGATGCACGCACGCAATACTAGCCGTGGGTTATTGCTTACTTGCTGGGCGTCGAGGTGACGGCCCTGATGCTGAGCTCGCCGTCTGCGTCATCGCCGCAATCGCAGTCACAATCGTCGCCGCAGCCACCGGTGTTGCATTCGCCGGCGTAGCTGTCGTCATCCGCGTCGCAGTCGAGGGACCCTCCGAAGGATTCAGCAAAATCGTCGTCGAGTTCGTGAGTGAAGTCGTGAACCTCGTCGATCAGGTTCAGCAGATGCTGCGGAGCGAAGGGATCGGCGTCGAGCATCGTGGAGACCAGTAGGTGGTCGCCGCTGAAGGCGAAGCGCAGGCGTGGCCATTCCTGCGCGAGTTCGATCAGTCGAGTCGCAGCGTGCGAGGGATTGCCGAGGCCCGTCAGGACCGAGGACCAGACGTTGATCTGAGGGCCGTCATCCGCAACAGTTACGTAGACGACAAACCCGTGAACCGGCACGACAATGTCGCCGTCGTCATCGGTGGCAGGCTCACTGCCCAGTAGTTCGGCGAGAGTTTGAACGCACAGGCGAACCAATTCGTCGCGCTCGTCCGTCACCAAGGCAATTGCGCCGTTGATGTGGAGGGGCTGGTCGGCGGTCGTGTCTTGGTCGCTCATGGATCCTCATGTTCTGTGCCAGTCCGAGCAGGCGCTGGGCACTGTTTTCGTGCGGTAGCTGTCAGGTCTACGGTAATCGGCGCACACTATTGTCCGCGCAGTGGATGATTGAAAATGCCTGGGCAGGTCCGCGCGATCAGGACTTTAACAGCCGACCAGCGACGTGATGCGAGCCCCGACAAATCGGACAGCCTTGTGGCAGTGAGTATCTCGGCTGTCGGTAGGTAGATCTAGCCTCCATGCATGACGGGTCAGAGAGTTCGGCGAGCTTCACATCTGCGTTTGGTAGCTGCATATCAAGCGGCGCAAAGCCAGATGAAGGTCCTTACGCCGAGGCAGATGCGGAATCAGCGTCGACGGCCGGAGGTGGCGAACTTTGTCATGCGGATCGAACTCGATTGCATCACGCCGCCTATTTGGAGACGGTTTTCGGTTCCGTCGAATATCGAACTGGACCAACTTCATTCGATTGTGCAGGCGGTGATGGGGTGGGGAGATCAACACGCTCATCAGTGGGTGAGTGTCCATCATTCAACGGACAATGGCCCAGATCGGTATATCGCGCCAGATGTGATCGAGCGCGACGGATACCAGGAAGACGAGTTTGGTGAGGACGAAGTCCGGATCGACGAGGCAGTTACCGCGGTAGGGGAGTACGTCCGTTATGAGTACAACGCCCGCGCAAGGTGGAGTCACACGTTGGTTCTCGAGCAGATTGTCGAAGACCAGCCGATTCCTGAGCCATCCTGTCTCGACGGCGAGAGAGCGTGCCCGCCGGAGGATTCTGGCGGTCCGATCGGGTATCGCGAGTTCCTGAATGTGCAGGCGAGTACCGGACTGTTCGATCCCGAACGTTTTGTTCCCGCAGAGTCCAATGCAGCAGTCATCATTGCAGTGGCACTGCATAAATCGCCGCCTGTGGGAAGCTTGCTGTTCGAGAAGTTCTTGCGCCGCTTGTCTGTTCATTCCGCGCCGAAACTATTTGCCGCAGTTGCCGAAGCGGAGCTTCGTGGCGGATATGACAACTATTTCGAGGTGATGCGTGAAGGAGCAACCCGCCAACTGCTGTGGCTGCTGAACTCCGCGCGAGGTGGTGGGATTGTTTTGACGGCGTCCGGGGCACTTCCTTCGGACCATGTTGCGGCCGCCCGAGACGAACTCGATTGGGGCAGCGACTGGATCGGTGTCACGGCAGGGAGTGACTCGCAATTAGCAGTACTCGTTGAAGTCGCAAAGACACTGAGATTTGTCCGGAAACTCCGAGGCACATTGCTTCTGACTCGACTCGGCGCGTCAGTGCTTGCATATGAAGGCGAGCTGTGGCGTCACATCGTGTCGGCCATGCCGTTGGGAAAGGGTGAGTTGGCGCAGGAAGCCGGCCGAATTCTGTTCCTTACGTTGGCTGCCGGCTTGTCGGAGTCCGAACGTAGTGAAGTGATGATCGAAGGCCTCACGGCATTGGGTTGGTCGACAACAGACGGAACACGACTCGGGGACGACGATTGGACGTGGATGGTGCGAGACACTCTCGTGTACTTGCGAATGATCGGGGCGATTGTCTCCAATCCGCTGGACCAGCATGTTTCCGCCGATCCCGAGTGGGGCCGACGGTTTGCCAGGATGGTCCTGTCGATGTAGGTATGCGATCGAATCGAGCATCGATTTCAATCGATGCGGAGTTGTTATATGCGCTGGAAGCGCACGATTTTACTGCGGCGGAAACATGAATATTTTCGGGTGGGAAAATATCGGAGTTTTTGTTCGAAATTGCCATCATGCTATGGTCGATTCTCAGTTGTTGAATTGCGTGGTCGAGCCAAAAGCTTGCGCAGAAGATTTATTTTGTGGAGGTTGGGTTTCCGAAAAGACGAAGTGCGTGTTGCTAGTCAATTGAATATGTGACCGGTGTTGGTATGGCGGTCGCTCCTAGGGCGTGCAGAAACGAAGCGCAAAGATCCTGAACAGGGGTTTTGTGCTTTGCTCTGCCGATTATGTGCGAAGGATGTGGCATGTGACGGGGTCCGACATGGTCCAGTTCAGTACCTTGGTAATTGTTTCACTGCTTGTTGCTTTTTATGGTGGAACATTTCTGATTTCTCTTCGTATTGGTAAGAAACAGGAAAATGCCGACGGTTTTATGACCGCCGGAAACAAATTAGGATTTGGTGTTTCGGCCGCGAGTATGACGGCCACCTGGATTTGGGCGTCGTCGATGTACGCATCTGCCACTTCTGGCTACACCTACGGAATCTCCGGCCCCATTCACTACGGTTTGTGGGGCGCGTTGATGATTCTCTTCATTTATCCGTTCGGCCAGCGAATTCGTAAAGTGGCACCGAAAGCCCACACGCTGGCTGAGGTCATGTACGCGCGGCACGGACGCTCGAGTCAGCTGATGCTCGCGGGTTCCAATATCGTCGGCAGTCTCATCAGTTTGATGTCGAACTTCCTCGCTGGTGGTCTGCTGATCGCGTTACTTTCGCCGTTCAACTTCATCCAGGGTGTGTTCATCGTTGCGCTGGGCGTTTTGCTGTACACACTGTGGTCGGGCTTCCGCGCTTCGGTGTTGACCGACTTCGTTCAGCTGATCGGAATGCTCGGTGCGGTAGCGGTTTTGGTGCCGTTCATCTTCTTTGCGGCAGGGTTCCCGGCAGCCTTCGAATCCGGGGCAGGCAACCTCACTGCTGAGCAGGGCAACTTCTTCTCGAGCGTTGCCTTCTTCGAGCAGGGCGCGCCGTACATCGCAGCAGTTCTTGCCTACGCAATCGGCAACCAGACCATTGCCCAACGTCTGTTCGCGGTCCGCGAAGACCTGATCAAGCCCACCTTCATCACCGCAACCGTCGGATACGGCGCAACGGTCATTGGTGTCGGAATGCTGGGTGTTCTCGCTCTATACCTCGGAATCGAGCCGATGGATGGTGACGTCAACAATCTGATTCCGCAGATGGCCGCGTCGTACCTGCCCGGAATTTTGCTGGCTGTCTTCTTTGTCATGATCATCGGCGCGCTGTCATCGACGGCGGACTCGGACCTTGCTGCGCTCTCGTCCATCGTGATGACCGACGTTTACGGCCAAGCCGTCGCAGGCAAGGCCAATGCGAACCCTCGACGGATGCTGCTCATCGGCCGAGTAACGATGATAGTTGCCACGGCGGCGGCTATCTCCTTGGCAAGTCTGCAACTGAGCATTCTTGATCTGTTGGTGTTCGTCGGCGCGCTGTGGGGCGCGCTGGTGTTCCCGGTTATCGCGAGCTTCTATTGGGGAAAGGTCACCAACAAGGCCTTCACTGTGTCGGTTCTGGTGGCGCTTGCCGCCTTCTTGCCCGTCCGATTCAGTTGGGTGCCGATGGATGGGATGTTCGGGATCTTCTCCGACATCGTTGCCGTTGTCGGTATCGGAGTGGTGCTGGGGCTCATGGCATTTGGATTCTTCGGCCTGAAGGTTGCGCAGATCGTCGGTGGCCTGGCGATCGTGCTGTCCGCGCCGTTCGCAATCGGCTTCCTGCACGACTACCCAACGCTCAGCGGTTCTTTGGTGGCCTATGCCGTCAGTACCGTCGTGTGCTTTGCGATGTCCGTCAATCAGCGTGAGACGTTCGATTTCGAACTGATCAAGCAGCGGACGGGAGACTTCGACGATGACGAGCTTCCTGCCGTGGGAGCGTCCGGAAAGTAACCGTCGAGACAAGTGGAAGGGCTACGAATGAGTACAGCTCTACTGACCATTTATGTTCTGATCTGGCCGGCGTTGGTCTTGGTCGTGCTGGGAGTCATCAGCAAGGGATTCTTCAAGGATTGGGCAACTGCTCGCCGCAACGGTGAGGATCTGGTCTAACTTTTCACGCCGCCACCGACGGACTTCTTGTCGGTGGCGGCGGTCATATTGCAATCGGGACTGGGGGCAGCGTTATAGTTGCCCAGTGCAACACGACGGAGCAATGGCGCTCACCGGTCCACCAGCGGTTCATGACGAGCTGGTGCACCTGACGCGGCAGTTGATGACGGGGGATCGGCATTCCGATGACCACCCGTCGATCGCCCAGCATTCGTTCCTCTCCTTCATCGGCCGCAATGACGGATGCAAGGCCACGGAGATCTCCGAAGTCTTCGGCGTCAACCGCTCGACCATCTCGCGCCAAGTGCGCGGGTGCATCGAGGCTGGCTGGGTGTATGCCGATCCGGGATCCGTTCGTCAGGGCAATCCGCTGCACCTCACGGAGGCTGGCCGCAAATACCTCGACGCCGCCGACGCGCGTCGGCTCGACCAAGTCGCCGGCAGGCTGCACGATTGGACCGAGTCCGAGGTCGCAGACTTCGCCCGCGCACTCCACCGCTTCAGAATCAGCATCGAATCGCAGACCAACGGAGATGACACCCTGTGAGTGAGTACAGCGCCAAAGCCCAGTTCACCATCTCCGACAATGAGTCCGTGGTGCACACCGTCTTCACTCACGCCGAGCGCACGCCCGAACTGACGGTGTTCTCCCGCCCCAAGGGCGAGGGTTGGGTAGATGTAACGGCTAAAGAGTTCGCCGAGCAGGTCACCGGCGTCGCAAACGGTCTCATTGCAGCCGGGGTGCAGGCAGGCGACCGCGTCGCACTCCTCTCCGCGACCCGATACGAGTGGACGCTCTTCGACTTCGCCATCTGGGCTGCCGGCGCCGCTACCGTTCCGATCTACGACTCGTCGTCTCAGGGGCAGGTCAGCTGGATCCTCGAAGACTCCGAGGCCGTCATCGCGATCGTCGAAACCGGCGCGCACGAGCAGCTGTTCCAGGACGCGCCAAGCTCTCTCAAGGCCGTCATGCAGATCGACGACGGAGCAGTCGAAAAGCTGACCGCACAGGGCGCCGACGTTGACGATACCGAGTTGAAGAAGCGACTCGCGGGCATCAAGGCCGACGATCTGGCGTCACTCGTCTACACCTCCGGCACCACAGGCCGTCCCAAGGGATGCATCCTCACGCATCGTAACTTCCTGTCCGAGGTGCGCGGGATTCTCACGGCATCGATCGGCAAGGTGGCGGTTCCGGGAAACCGAGTCCTGACCTTCCTCCCGCTCGCGCACGTACTGGCCCGCGCGGTGTCCCTTGCGACGTTCGAAGCTGGTGCGTCGCAGGCGCACTGGTCCGACTTTGCCACCATCACAACCCAATTCGAGCGTTATAAGCCCAACACCATCCTCGGTGTTCCGCGTGTCTTCGAAAAAGTTCGTGACGGCGCAGCACGCAAGGCGGAGTCCGGTGGAAAGATTCCCGGCGCGATCTTCGCCTTCGCAGAAGCCACTGCAAAGGAGTACAGCCAGGCTCTCGACAAGGGCGGTCCCTCGCTGATCCTGAAGGTGAAGCACGCAGTGGCAGACAAGCTCGTGTACTCGAAACTTCGCGCGGCTCTCGGCGGCGAGTGCTGGTTCGCGATCTCCGGCGGCGGCGCCCTCACTCCTGAACTGGGGCACTTCTTCCGTGGGCTCGGAGTTCCGATCTACGAAGGCTATGGCCTCACCGAAACCACAGCAGCGCACTGCGTCAACGTCCCGGGTGCTCAGAAGATCGGAACCGTCGGACAGCCGATGGGCGGCAACGGGGTTCGCATCGCCGAGGATGGCGAGATCGAACTCAACGGTGGAGTCGTCTTCAAGGGATACTGGAAGAACGACAAGGCCACCGAAGAGACATTCGTCAACGGCTGGATGCGAACCGGTGATCTCGGTGAACTCGACAGCGAAGGTTACCTTTCCATCACCGGACGCAAGAAGGATCTTCTGGTGACGGCGGGCGGCAAGAACGTCTCGCCCGGCCCGATGGAAGACCGTATCCGTTCGCATTCCATCGTCTCGCAGGCAGTCGTCGTCGGCGACGGGAAGACCTACATCACGGCGTTGCTGACCGTCGACCCCGAGGTGTTCGAGAAGTGGAAGGCGGAGAACGGCAAGCCTTCTGGTGCCACCGTCGCCGAACTACGTGACGACAAGGACCTTCGAGCGGAGCTGCAGAAGGCCGTCGACGACGCCAATGCCGCTGTCTCACATGCAGAGTCGATCAAGAAGTTCGTCATTCTCGATCGCGATCTGACCGAGGAAGACGGTGAGATGACAGCGACGCTCAAGATCAAGCGCAATGTCGTCGTCGATCGGTTCTCGAAAGAGATCGAAGGAATGTACGCGAAGAGCTAGGCGCGTTTGGGGAACTGCTCGCGGTAAGCCATCACGTCGTCGAGGCGGAACCTGCGGTGGGTGCCGCGTAGTTCGATCGGGAGTTTCCCGGCGTCGGCGAGTTTGCGCACATACGTGTCCGAAACGCCGAGGATCTCTGCTGCCTGCGAGGTGGTGAGGAGCTCTGCGACTGGCCCGAGGGCGACGCTGTCCCCGGCAGCGAGGTAGGTCAGGAGCTGCACGACGGCGTCGCCGACCGACGGTGGAATCTCGATCCGGACGCCGTCGAACACCAGCGTGGTCGTGTCCGCCGAGGTTGCGGCTCTCTGGGTCAGGGCCGTTTTGATTCGCTCGGCAGCATCGCCGTCGACTGCGGAAACGATGTGGTCGATGCTCACGCGGTATATCTCCGATCGAAGGCAGTGTTTCGCAAGCATAGACAGCGACAGTGTCCGTCGGCACGCTGGCTAGCGCCGTGTGCGTTGCATTACATGAGTGCCGTGAGTGGAAAACTATTTACCCACGTAGATCGGAATTCGAAGGTTTTGGCGCCCAAAGATATTCGACTCGACGCATATGTAACTCACCAAATTTGGTGTACCCGCAAGTAACATCCTGAGCGTGGCTAGACGATCGGTAACGGTGAGATTCGACGTAGAGGAACTGAGGGCCCTAGAGACCCTCCAAGAGCTCACGGGCGCGGACATTTCCAGCGTCATTCGTGAAGCTGTGATCGAGCATGCTCGTCGATGTGTTGCACAGGGAAAGCCCCGCGACATCGCCGAGCGACGCAAATCGCTGACCTTGCAGGAAGCCTTCGCCAAGTACTCCGCGTTGTGCACCGACGAGGAGCGGGAAGCGTCGTAGCGACCGGTTGAGTTCACAGTGATTCTGACTGTGGCGCTGGGTAGTTCGTTCGAGGAATATTGCGGCAACAGAAGTGTTGCGTAGACCTCTGACAGGAGCTGGCCAGTGACGGACGTCCTCGAACTCTCCACCGATGTATTGGTGATCGGTGGTGGCCCCGCCGGCGCGTGGGCAGCGTTGCGCGCGGCCAAGGCCGGTGCAGACGTCGTCCTGGTCGACAAGGGCTACTGCGGAACGAGCGGCGCAACGGCCCCCTCCGGAACGGGTGTTTGGTACGTCGAACCGGATACGACTGCCCGTGAGCGGGCAAAGGCCGGTCGTGAGGCGCTCGGCGGATATCTTGCCGACCACCATTGGATGGACCGCGTCCTCGAGCAGACATACTCCAACATGGATCTCCTCGCGGTGGAGGGCAGATATCCGTTCCCCGTCGACTCCAGCACGGGCAAGCAGATCCGCACCGGCTTGCAGGGGCCTGAGTACATGCGACGGATGCGCACCTGGATTCGTCGAACCGGTGTGCGGATCCTCGATCATTCGCCGGCGCTGGAGTTGTTGGTGGACGACGCCGGGCGAGTTCGCGGAGCGGCGGGCTACCAACGCCACGAGCAACAGGATTACCGAGTCTCGGCAGGCGCGGTAGTGGTCGCCAGTGGAGGTTGTGCGTTTCTGTCCGGTGCGTTGGGTACCAACGTCGATACCGGTGACGGTGCATTGATGGCAGCCGAAGTCGGAGCGGAGTTCTCTGGGATGGAGTTCTCCAACGCGTACGGAATCGCAGCGGCCGGATCGACGATCACCAAGACGGCTTACTACGCGTACGCGACGTTCTTTCACGCAGACGGAAGCGTGCTCGAAGGTGCCGGTTCGGCGAAGGGGAGGTCCGTCATCGCCAGCACGTTGCGGAACGAGCCGGTCTTCGCGCAGATCGATCGGGCCGACGCTGAGGTGCAGCGTCGAATGAGGCTGGGGCAACCCAACTTCTTCCTGCAATTCGATCGCCGCGGAATCGATCCCTTCACCGATAAATTCGAGGTCGGCATGCTCGCTGAAGGCACGGTGCGCGGCACTGGGGGAATCAACGTCGTCGATGACGATTGCGCGTCATCCGTTCCAGGACTGTTTGCCGCCGGGGACGCTGCGACCCGCGAGCGAATCTGCGGAGGGTTTACCGGCGGGGGAAGTCACAACGCCGCGTGGGCGATGTCTTCTGGTTCGTGGGCGGGAAGCGGTGCTGCGCGCTATGCGCTGTCGGTCGGACGTGGGTCTACCAGTGGTCTTCGCGGAGCCGGAACCGTCGGATTGCGTAATCCGGTACGAACCGGGTTTGCTGCCGACGATGTGGTGAAAGCTGCTCAGGCGCAGCTGATTCCCTTCGACAAGAACTACCTCCGCAGCGGTGATCGAGTATCCGCAGCGCTCGGTGAGCTCGAATCGCTGTGGGGTGCAGTGAGTGCGGATCTGGGCGCGGATCCAGCAGGTCGGATGGCGGCGCGGCAGGCTGCCGCGATCACGGCCGTCGGTCGCTGGATGTACCACTCGACGTTGGCGCGGACCGAGACTCGGGGAATGAGCAAGCGTGACGATTATCCCGAACTCGATGGAACGCAGCATCATCACGTTCTCACCGGAGGTTTGGATTCGGTGTGGACCCGAACGTCGGAACCTGTCGGGTCTGCATTGGTGGCGTCATGATCGAGCTGGTGTCCGCGCCTGACTGCATCGGTTGCGACAAGTGCGTAGACGTTTGTCCTACAGATGTTTTCGACCGGACGCCCTCGGGCGTCCCGGTGATTGCGCGCCAATCGGATTGCCAGACCTGCTTCATGTGTGAGGCATATTGCCCGACGGATGCGCTGTATGTGCATCCGCAATCCACACCATTGGAAACGGCCGATGTGATCGAGGACGATCACATCGGCCGCTACCGAGAGAAGATCGGATGGGGCAAAGGGCGGGCACCTGGGTCCCTGACTGCGGTGGGCCCGGAGGTGCCCCGTCCGGTTACGACCTGACGAGAATCTTGACTGCAGTGTCGTTGTGCTCGATCAGAGTGGTGAATCCTTCGGAGATCAATTCTTCGAGCTGAATACGACCGGTGATGAATGGCGCCAGATCGACGACACCGTCCTGGACCATCTTGATGACCGCTTCATGGTCGCGTACGTACGCGATGGTTCCGCGTAGGTCGATTTCCTTGAGGACCAGCTTCTGCATGTCAATGGTCGCGGGCTTGCCCCAAATCGACACGTTGACAACAACTCCAGCAGGCCGGACCGTGTCGAGCATGGTGTCGAGGACCGCGTTGACGCCTGCGCACTCGAAGCCGATGTCTGCGCCGATGCCTCCGCTGAGTTCGAGGACGCGCGCTTTGACGTCTTCGGTGGTGGGATCGATGACGTAGTCGGCCACGCCACTGGAGAGCGCCTTGGCCTTGCGGGCTTCGCTGAGTTCGGTGACGATCGTCGTGACACCCAGACCCTTGAGAACTGCCGCAACGAGGAGTCCGATCGGTCCGGCTCCGCCCACGATGGCGACGTTGCCGCTTTCGGCTCCACTGCGCACGACTGCGTGATGGGCGACGCTCAACGGTTCGATGAGGGCTGCCTCGTCGAGCGGGATGTTGCCGATCTTATGGATCCAGCGACGGTCGACGACGACCTTCTCGCTGAGCCCGCCACCGCCGCCGGCCAAGCCGATGAACCCCATCTTCGTACACAGGTGGTAGTTGCCCGCCTTGCACGGGGCGCACTCGTTGCAGACGAAGTACGGCTCGACGACAACATTTTCACCGACCTCGACGTCCGTGACACCTTCGCCGACCTCTTCGACGGTGCCGGAGAACTCGTGGCCCATCGTGACCGGCGCATTCTCGTGTGAGAGTGGATGCGGGTGGCCCGGTGCGGAGATGAAGATCGGTCCCTCGAGGTACTCGTGGAGATCGGTGCCGCAGATTCCGCACCATGCGACCTTCAGCTTGACTGTTCCTGGCCGCAATTCGGGCTCAGGGATCTCTTCGATCCGGATGTCTTTCTGCCCGTGGAACCGTGCTGCCTTCATTGATCCGCACCTCACTTCGTTGTGAATCCCCTGGTAGATCGACGCTAGGCCGATTATCGGCGTGGGTGAAGGGTTGCAACGGAATGCAATGTCGTGGAACCGATCGGTGCTGGGGAGCGTCCAATACGGTGAGCGGGCCGCGAACGAGGGGGAGTGCTGTGGGAGTGAGGGGTGCAGTGGTCCTGGTCGCGGCCGCGCTGTTGGTTGGGGGTTGTTCCTCGACCGTCGAGGGCGAGGCTTTCCCTGTCGATGTGATTGGGATGTTTGATCCGTGTGAGGTTCTCAGCAATGAGGAATTGGAGAGAGTCGGAGTTGACCCGGCAACAAAAGAGGTTGACATAGTCAACACCCATATCGATGGGTTCAATATATGCAAGTGGGAAGGATCTTGGTTCTTCCTCCGTCTGACTTCCACAACACACTCGCTTGCGGAAGTCGAAGCAAATCCGGTGATGCGCGATCTACATCGAATTCAACTCGCCGGCCGACAGGTCCTGATGTTCCAGGAACACAATGACAAGGCGGACACCGCGTGCAATATCGCCTTCGCGACTGCTCAGTCCACGGCGATGATTCGAGTGGGTGCGAAAGTCGGTGACCAGCGCCCCGAAACTCCGTGTGAACTGGTTGAGCGGGTCGGTCTGACCGTGTTACCGCTGCTTCCCGAGTAACGCTCGGAAGAGATTCGACTCGTAGTGAATTGGAGTATGTGATGTCCGGTTTGTATCTGGAGAAGAGGGTCGCAGAGGATCTGGCGAAGGCGTGTGATGATCTAATTTCGCTGTTCAGGTCACTGTCGGACGATGCGAACTATCTCGGGCAAGTGGGAGGCTTCGGCACTCTCGGATCCGCCCGGGCACTGCAGGTTAAGTTCGAGGAAAAGGCGGTTGGCGGCCCGGATGCGCTCGTCGATGTGTTGGCGAGTCATATCGCGGTCGTGGAGGCAATGCAGGCTCTGTTTCAAGCCTGCATCGACAACGCATTGGATCAGGAGTCGTCGAACGCCTCGACTTTGAGGTCGATCGACCAACCGAACTGAGTCAGTGGATGTGTTGCTGCCAATCGGCTGGGACACGACCCTTAGGCCCCGGCGTCGGCTGATCTACGGGATGTGAAGTGGGCGCAGCCAATTCAGGTCCGTCGTACGCCTCGTTGGTTTCGAAGCTCCAGAACCAATCCTCACCGGGTTCGTAGCTCTGCATGAACGGGTGCTTCGTCGAGGCCGCATGCTTGCTTGCGTGCTGTGACGGTGAGGAGTCGCAACACCCCACGTGACCGCATTGCGCGCATCGACGCAGGTGCACCCACCAACCGCCGCTCGCATCGCATTCAACGCATCCCGCGCCACTGGGCGGCACACTCGGATCGATCCCCGCTGGAAGTCCGTCGGTCATGGTCCACCCTCTCGCTGACTGAAGTCGGTCATTTCATCGTGCGCTTTGCCTACCGGCCGTGCAAGGTGGCTAGTCGTCGCGCGTATCCCGCGGTGGGCCCGCGATGGGCAGCAAAACTCTGAACCGGGTGTTACCGGGCTCCGACGTGACCCGAAGCTCACCACGATGCTTGCCGACCACAATTCGCCACGAAATATCAAGGCCGAGACCGGTTCCCTCACCGACAGGCTTAGTCGTGAAGAAGGGTTCGAAGATCCTGTCGATGACGTCATCGGGAATCCCGGCGCCGGTGTCGCAGATCTCGATGCACACGCGGTCGCCATCGCGGCTTGTCCGAACGGTGAGTGTTCCCGATCCGTCCATGGCAGACACCGCATTGTCGATCAGGTTGGTCCACACCTGATTGAGTTCGGCGGCGTAGGCGTCGATCGGAGGCAACGCGAGGTCGTATTCCTTGACGACTTCGATTCCGCTTCCGATCTTTTGCCCCAACATGATCAACGTGCTGTCGAGCAATTCGTGGACATCGATGGACTGGAAGGGAGCGCGATCCATCTGAGAATACTGTTTCGCCGCACCGACGAGCGTCGAGATTCTCGTTGTGGAGTCGGCGATCTCGTTCATCAGTAGTTCGGATTCGATGGTGTAATTCAGCCAGCGAATTGCGCCTTCTAGCACCGACTCGTCTACGGCTGCAGCAACATTCTCGAGCCAAGCGGTGTCGAGACCAGCCTGCACGAAGGTCGGAGCCAGATCCCAACCCTCTCGAATCGAATGATCCTCGAACCATTCACCCAACGAATCCTCTCGATCCGAGGCTTCGAGGGGAGTGAGCGTCGGCGCCTTGGCGACAACCTCTGCAACTTCCTCTTGAAGCCGCATGAGCGTCACGAGGGCATCGCGGTCGTAGGTGCCCGATGCAACCATTCCCAGTTTGTGACGCATGCCTGCGACACGCTCGCGCAAAGACGCGGTCGCTCGAACCGCCGCGGCTGCGGGATTATTGAGCTCGTGAGTCAATCCCGCCGACAGTGATCCAAGCGCCAGCAGTCGTTCTCGTTGGTCGATGATCTGCTGGGTGTTCTTCTTGCCGAAGAAGACACCCTCGAGTAGATGTACCGCCATCGGAAACCACTCGCGCATCGCGTTGCCGAACTTGTCGGCGTCCAGGACGAAGAACGTCGAAGGAGTCGTCACTCGCATCGACCCCGCGTAGACCTGCGGTACCCGATCGCCGAGATACGCCGTCCATCCTCCCGAGTAGACGCCGCGCTGGGTGGTCCTGTTGATCTCGATGTCTTCGCCGCCCGACAGCTTGGACAGCACCACCTCGCCCTCGATGAGGACGTAGAAGCAGGTGGCAGGCTCACCTTCGAGGTAGACCTGACCTCGATCGATCTCGGTGATATGGCCTGCCTGGCAGAGTGATTCGAGCTGATCGTCGGTGAGCTTCTCGAACAGGAACAGGGTGCGAAGCAAGTCTGGGCTGCATTCAGGAATGGACATCGAATCTCCCTATTGTTGAGCGAGATAGCGGTGGACGAACATCACGGCCATCGCGCCCTCTCCGACGGCCGACGCGACGCGCTTGGCCGATTCGGCGTGTACGTCCCCGGCGACAAACACTCCGGGGACACTGGTTTCGAGATGATGTGGTGCGCGGTCGAGCGGCCACCCCTCCGGTGTGACGCCTTCGGACGGAAGGTCCGGGCCGGCAAGAACGAAGCCATTTCCGTCGCGGACCACCACGTCTCCGAGCCAGTCGGTGAGGGGAGCGGCACCGATGAAGATGAACAACCACTGAGCATCGACAGTGTCTTCTTCTCCGGTGGCTCTGTTACGCAGTGTGATTCGTTCGAGGTGATCGTCACCCTCAGCGCCGACTACCTCCGTGCACGTGCGCACGGTGATCTTCGGATTCTTTTCGATCTGCTGAATCAGGTAGTAGGACATCGAGGCTTCGAGCGAGTTGCTGCGAATGAGAATGGTGACGGACCTAGCTCCGCGGGAGAGATAGACCGCAGCTTGGCCTGCCGAATTGGCGCCGCCGACTATGTACACATCTTGTTCGCTGCACCGAGCGGCTTCGGTGACAGCTGACCCGTAGTAGACCCCTCGGCCAGTGTAGGTATCGAGCCCCGGCGCCGACAGTTGGCGATAGGAAACACCGGTCGCCAAGATGACCGAGTGGGCGTCGACCGACGAACCGTCGTCGAAACGCACGGTGCGGGCCGAGCCGTTGATTTCCAAACCGGTGACGTCTCGCGCGGTGATGACCTCGGCGCCGAACTTGGTTGCCTGGCGCCTCGCGCGATCGGCCAACTGTGCGCCGGAAACTCCGTCGGGGAAGCCGAGGTAGTTCTCGATTCGTGAACTCTGGCCGGCCTGACCGCCAGTCGCCCGCCGTTCGATGAGAACCGTCCGAAGTCCCTCCGAAGCGCCGTACAGAGCAGCGCCCAGACCCGCAGGGCCGCCGCCGATGACAACGAGATCGTAAAAGTCTTCGGAGAGGGTGGTACTCAACCCGAGTTTGTCGGCGAGTTCGGCGTCAGTGGGCTCGACAAGGACATCCCCATTGGATGCGATGACGACGGGAAGCCGCAGTTCGTCGGTACCGGCAGCCGAGAGCAGTCGTTGGCCTTCCGGCTCGTCTGACATGTACCAGCGATAGGCAAGTTGGTTGCGTGCCAAGAACTCTCGGACGTCGGATGATCGCTCGGACCAACGATGGCCGATCACCTTGGTTTCCTCGGCGGGGTGATGACTCGAACTTGCCCAGGCATCGAGCAGCGCATCGATGACGGGGTACAGCTTCTCTTCCGGCGGATCCCAAGGCTTGAGGAGGTAGTGGTCGAGGTCGACGACGTTGATGGCGTCGATCGCAGCATCGGTGTCGGCGTACGCGGTGAGGAGAACGCGACGAGCTACGGGATACAGGTCCATTGCCTGTTCGAGGAACTCGATTCCACTCAAACCGGGCATGCGGTAATCGGCGACGATCACAGCGACTGCATCGCCGCGAAGTTTCATTTCACGCAAGGTTTCGAGAGCCTGGTCGCCGGACTCCGCACGAATGATTCGGTACTTCTCTCCGTACCGTTTGCGAAGGTCTCGAACGACGGCACGCGAAACACCAGGATCGTCGTCGACGCTGAGGATCGCTGGTTTGGCCGGGGCTTTCGGTGCGCTCACTCGGTGCCTTCCCGAAGTCGTAGTCAACCTCTCCAGTATGCGACTGCTGAGCTGAGCGTCAATCGCTGACGATGCGCTCTGAGTGAACCGGCGAACCTGAACTGGGAATTTCAAGATTGCGGGAACCGATCGAGCCTCCGGTGCATCCAATACAGTGGGTCCACATCAACAGGGGGTGTCATGCGGGGGTCGGTGGGGGTTGGGCGACTGCTCATGGCTGGGGTGTTGGTGTGGGCTGCGGCAGGATGCAGCTCAGTCGTGGAGGGGGCGGCTGAGCCTGCATCCGGCCAAGAGGGTCTGTTCGATCCGTGCAAGGACATCCCGGACTCGGTGTTGGAAGAAGTGGGGCTTGATCCGGCTACCGAGGAAGTTGATATCGCGGGCGTTGAGCAGCCAGGATGGAAGATCTGTGGGTGGAGCGGGTCCTGGTACTTCTTAACCGTGTATTCAACAGCGCGCGCCGTCGACGATGTGCGACGGAATGCTGACTACCGAGGTGTCGAGGAACTGCGCGCCGGTTCACGGCACGGTATCCAATTCCAACGCGTTGACGATGTGGACGGTAATGGTTGTTATATTGCGTTCCCAGTCGAGCAAGGCTCAATCTGGGTCAATATCGAAAGAATGCTGTCCGAAGCTCAGGAAGAGCCCAGTTGTGTTGTAGCGCAGCGAGTATCGGTCGATATTGAACATGTCCTACCAAAGTGAGGTCTCTGTGACTAGATCAGGTTGGAACAATGTGACGGCGGGTTCTCAGTTGGACCTTGCTCCAGACGTTGCGCGGGATGTCGTGTTGGCGTGTGCTGAGTTTCTCGGCGTACTAAACGAGGCGCATAGGAATCTGTTGGGGATTGAGAATGTCTCAGGTATGGGGACACTCCAGTCTGGAATCAACCTCGCCGCGAAATTCTCCAAGAAGGCGGTAGGCGGTGAGGATTCGTTGGAGAAGTCGTTGAGCAGCCACATCCAGGTGATCACCGAGATGCGGGACTTCTTCCAGCAATGCGTCGACCGCTACGGCGAAGTCGACGACTCGAATGCCTCCGCACTGGCAAGCGTCGAGACCCCTCGATAGACACAAAAAATCTCGCTGAGCCGATGGCATTCGACTCAGCGAGACTTGGGTAACGACTAGTTGGTGGGCAGGGCCTTCAACGACTTGACGGTGGCGTCGACCGCGCGAGCAGCCTCGGCGCCCTTCTTCACGAAATGCGTGCTGAAGTAGTCGACGTGCTCGGCGTGCTCGTGGAAGTGATGCGGCGTCAAGACCACCGAGAAGACCGGAACGTCGGTGTCGAGCTGCACGCGCATCAGACCGTCGATGACAGCCGTCGCCACGAAGTCATGCCGGTAGATACCGCCGTCGACGACCAGACCTGCGGCAACGATGGCCTGGTAGCGGCCGGTCTTGGCCAACCGCCGAGCATGCAGCGGGATCTCGAAAGCTCCCGGTACCTCGAAGAAATCAACCGTGTCCTTGGGGTAGCCGAGCTCGACGATCGCGTCGGTGAATCCGTCGCGTGCACGGTCGACGATGTTGCGATGCCACGTCGCCTGAATGAACGCGATGCGCTGTCCCTGGATCTCACTCATAACCATGAAACTAGCGCACTGGGAAGCATCGACGCGACCACCCGTCCTAGTCCTGCTGACGGGGGAAGGCGGTCGAACGACCCCATCCGGCGTCATTGGTGAGGTGCTCGAGGAGAGGCTGAATTCGATACGGAAGGGGATTGGTCAGAGCGATGGTCGTGGTCGAATGCGTGACGCCTGGAAGTGACACGATCTGCTCGGCCAACTTCTGCAGCGCCGCGTGCGTCGAGGTGGCGACGCGAACGAGCAAATCCTCGCGACCAGTTGTGGCGTGAATTTCGATCACCTCGGGCAACTCGGTCAGACTCCGAGCGACTGCGCTGATCTTGCCCTGCTCGAGTTCCAGACCGACAAATGCCTGAATCGGGATACCGACCTCGGGGAGATTGAGATTCGGCCGAAACCCGGTGAGAAGTCCGTTGGATTCCATGCGCTTCATTCGCGACTGGACGGTGTTGCGGGCGACGCCCAACGAGTTGGCCAACTCGGCCACACTCATCCTCGAGTCCTTGCTGAGCAGACCGAGCAACTGGACGTCGAGCTTGTCGATGCTGAGCACTTTGTGAACCTCTCCTCAGTGATATGAGTCACTGGATGATCGAATTGACTAGTTCAAGAGATTTGCATTGACCAAATCGTAACTCAGGCAGAGCATTGGTTCCACGAATTGCTCAGCGGGATTCTCTTTGGGTTATTTGTCCCCAATAGTACCCAACGGCCAATTCGTCCCAATATTTCGACTGCGCCCCGTTTATCCTTCGGAAAGGTCTATCCCACAATGACTCTCACCGCCGAGCCCGTGAACTCCGTTGTTTCCCATGACGACACTGCGGGCGTGTTCGATCGCGCCGACTACCTGCGCGATTACCCCCACGAGCAGGTGAGCTTCTTCCAGGATCCCGCGAGCGGCCTCAAGGCCATCGTCGCCATCCACTCCACGACGCTCGGTCCCGCGCTCGGCGGAACGCGCTTCTACCCGTACTCCGACGAATCTGCCGCAGTCACAGACGTTTTGCGCCTCTCGCGCGGCATGACCTACAAGGCTGCGGTTGCCGGCGTCGACCTCGGCGGCGGCAAGGCTGTCATCATCGGCGACCCCGCAACGGCCAAGACCGACGAATTGCTCGGCGCCTACGCAAAATTCGTCCAGACCCTCGGTGGCCGCTACATCACCGCTGGTGACGTCGGAACCAACTCCAACGATCTCGACATCATCGGTCGCAACACCGACTTCGTCGTCGGCCGCAACGCTACGGTCGGCGGTTCCGGCGACAGCGCTCCGATGACGGCCCTCGGCGTATTCCAGTCGATGCGCGCCGCGGCACAGTCGCATTGGGGCACTCCGTCGCTCGCAGGCAAGACCGTTGGTGTCGAGGGCACAGGCAAGGTCGGCTACGAGCTGATCAAGCTCCTCCTCGCAGACGGCGCAACCGTGTTGGCGACCGACGTCAACGCCGCAGCGCTCGATCGCGTCAAGGCGGACTTCCCGCAGGTGAGCATCGTCGACAGCATCATCGACGCCGATCTGGACGTCTACGCACCGTGCGCGATGGGCGCAACCCTCACCGACACGACCGCACGCTCGATCAAGGCCGAGGTTGTCTGCGGCGCTGCCAACAACCAGCTCACCGTGCCCGAGGTCGAGAACATTCTCCGCGACCGCGGCATCACCTGGACCCCTGACTACGTGGCCAACGGCGGCGGCCTCATCCAGGTCGCCGGCGAGCTGAAGGGCAACTCGGCCGAAGAGGTCAAGCTCAAGGTCGAGAAGATCTTCGACACGGTCACCGAGATCTTCGCGAAGTCGAAGAAGGACGGAATCCTCGCCGGCGAGGCTGCTGACGCGGTCGCCGAGGCTCGGATCGCCGAGGCAGCTCGCGTCGCCAAGGGCTGACATCCCTCTCGCAGTCATGTAGCGCGGCCGGTCCCGACTAGTGTGGACACCAGACGAGCAGATTTTGCAGATCTGGACCACATCAGCCGGTAGACCGGCCGCTATGCGTCGGACGCCGGAAGGGCTTACATGACTGAACAATTCGCTGTGTGGACCGAGAACGACGCCGAGCAATCGGCCCGTTGGGGTTCGACGAGCAACGCCCCGGTGCCCAAGCGCATCGTTGTCGCCGACGACACGATGAAGGCCGACGACGCCTATCGCTTGGCATGCGAAGGCACGGCGTTGTTGTGGCGCGGAGATTTTCAGAACGCTCGCCAACTGTCGAAGGCCGTCGCGTCGCGCATCGACCGCAAGCCGCGCCGAGCGTCCGACGACCCAGCCAAAGCCTTCCATCTCCACCGGCAGACCCAAGGACGCCGCGCGCAGATCCTCGGCATGCTGCTCATTCCCTTGGATGCAGATCTGTCGATTCCACTCCGGCGAGCCCCGGACGCGCAAGTCGCGTTGACCGAAGCTTTCGGGATTACCGGTGAGCCTTCGGTTCGCTCGTTGCGTGACATCCTCGGCGCGATCGGCGCTCACGAGTGGCACCGCAAAGGTGTTTTCATCGAGGCTCTCGACGCACGAGTGCATCCCGCCTTCGGAGTGTTCTCACCCGTCCGCGGGGAGTATGTCGATCTTGTCGCGTCTGCGCCACTGCCGTCGACGGAATCGGCTTTCGACATCGGCACCGGCACCGGCGTTCTTGCTGCCGTCCTGGCGCAGCGCGGTGTCAAGGTAGTGACGGCCACCGACCAGGACCCCCGGGCACTGCAATGCGCTCGTAGCAACCTCTCGCGGCTTGGCTACGGCGATCAGGTGAACGTGGTGGAAGCAGACCTCTTTCCCGAAGGCACCGCTCCGTTGGTGGTCTGCAATCCTCCCTGGATTCCGGCCAAGGCCACCTCGCCCATCGAATACGCCGTCTACGACCCCGCTGGAGCGATGCTGAAGGGCTTCCTGACTGGTGTCGCAGCGCATCTGGACGACGGGGGAGAAGCGTGGCTGATCCTCTCGGACATTGCCGAACACCTCGGTCTCCGAACGCGATCCGAACTGCACGATCTGATTGCGGCCGGTGGGCTCACTGTTGTCGATCGCATGGACGTCAAACCGACGCACGCAAAGGTCAGTGACCGAACCGATGCGCTTCACGCTGCCCGGGCACGAGAGACGACCTCGCTCTGGCGGCTTCGCCGTCGCTGAATTCATTCTCAGTCAGCGGTATTTCCTTGCCATGAGATGGTAATGAACGAGTAACAAATCGGGTCTAGCTTTCTTCGCAGTCGTACATCGTCACGCACTCCGGAGGAATCTCGATGGAATACACTCTTGCCCGCAACGCAGCCGAAGACCTGACGAAAGGTCTTGGCCGACGCGGATTCATGAGGGCAGTCGCTGCCCTCGGTGCGGGCGTAGGAGTTGCCGGTGTGGCTTCGGGATGCGCGCACTCGAACGCGTCACCGGCTGGATCGTCCTCCTCTGCACTACCGTTCGCCGATGGCATTCCGATTCTGCAACCGGGCAGCGGAAACGTCAGTGGCGATCACTATCTGAGTTCGGATCCGTCGGACGTCATGTGGGGTTATGTGCCCAACATCCACACCCGCGAGGTGATGCGGATGAAGTCGGGCCAGACCGTCACGATCGACGCCCTCTCGCACGAGGGAATTCTCGAGGATCAAGGGCGCAATCCTCTCGAATACTTCGGTAGCAAAGGCGTTTCCGAGAAGGACGTGCTCGAGGATGCGATTGCCGTTGCGGCCGAATACAACCGAACCGAACGAAACTTCGACAAGGACGGACCGCACGTCGTCACCGGCCCGGTCTTCGTCGAAGGCGCCCAGCCTGGAGACGTACTCAAGATCGAGACTCTCGAAGCCATTCCCCGCGTGCCGTACGGCGTTGTGTCGAGCAGACACGGCAAGGGCGCTCTCGCCGTCACAGCAGACGGAACCGCTCCAGCGGGAATCACTCTGGACGAAGTCATGCCGCCGGTCGCCACAGACGGGCGCGCAACAAAGGACCCGTTGAAGTACGGCGGTGTTTCCACTTTCACGGCGATCGAAGACGGCAAGGGCGTGATGCCTTTCGGACAGTCGAAGGTGCGGTTTCCCCTGCGGCCCTTCATGGGAATGATGGGAGTTGCCTATTCCTCGGATGCCGACCCGACATCCCCGTCGTCGAACTCCATTCCTCCGACGCTGGGCGGCGGAAACATCGACATCAGGCATCTCGGTGTCGGATCAACCTTCTATTTGCCGGTCTTTGCCGAAGGCGCCCTGTTCTACGTCGGTGACCCCCACATGGCGATGGGAGACGGTGAGGCAGCGTTGACCGCGATGGAAGGATCGCTGCGCGGCACGTTCCGACTCAGCGTGTGTAAGAAGGATTCCGGTGACGCTCCATCGGTGGCTTTCGGATACCCGTTCGCCGAGACCGAGGAGGCCTGGATTCCGATCGGCCTGTCCGACCCCAACGGTTCGGTCGATGGGCAGAACAGTGACCTCAACGGCGCCATGCGGCGCGCGGTGGTCAACGCACTCGACTTCCTCGAGCATGATCGCGGAATGGATCGAGCGACGGCCTACGCCTATCTTTCTGCCGCAGCCGATTTCACGGTCTCGCAGGTAGTCGATCGAACCGTGGGCGTCCACGGACAGATCGTCAAATCCCACTTCGAATAGCGGGAAGGCCGATCCGTGTTATCAGGACGGATCGTCGAAGAGGCTCTGTTGCAAGGGATCGGCAAACAAGCCCATCTGCTCAGGTTGCGGCTTTGCCGGCGTCTCGGTCCGAGAATTGGGCAGGACCACCAGTCGCAAAGCCCCGCGCAGACGGTCGACCATGAGTTCCCACCCGCCGACCTGATCCTCGTAGCCCGCCGCCTCTTCGGCGTCCCCGCGACTGTGGGCGTCCACAGCCTGACTACGCAGCTGAATCTGCCATTCGTTGCTGATGTGGAGGAGCTGAAGAATCAGATCGCGATCACGACCGCAGACATCGGCTACCGCGTCGAGATCCTCGGCCACATCCAGATCGAGGTGCAGCAGGGTCTCGAGTTCGGGAGGCAGGTCCTCGGCTGTCAGATCGGGCTGTAGAGAGGAGGAATCACTGCTCTTGTTCGCGAAGAAGAGGTCTCCGCCGACGCGTGCGGCGAACTCGTCGTCCACGGTACGCAGGAACGATGTCAGGGCGGCGCACGTATCGGTGAGTTGCTTGGGAACGAATGGCGAACCCGCCACCTCGAGGAACACCGACAGACGGTCGTCGATCAAGACGAACTTGATGCGCGACCACTTGCGGTTGAGATCGGCGATGACCTCGGCTGCACGGGTGCGGTTGCTGATGTCCTGAACGAGTGGGGAGAACAACTGCACGTCCATGGACTCGGAAAGCGGACCGACGAACATGACAGTCGAACCGACACGAATGGGTATGTCGCCGTCGCTGTCTCGCTCGGGAAGAGTGCCGAGCATGGGAAGCAAAGCGAGAGTGACCAACTCCTTGAGGTGGTCGATGTCGTTGGGCATGTAGGCCGCGGTGGGGTCGAGTGTCGGAAGTTCTGTCGACTCGACGACCGACGGATCGAAATCCGGAGTCTGCTCGTTGCCGGTGAGATCGCTGGATAGAAAAGCCGGGTGGTGCACACCGAACACATCACGGAATGCAGCGACAGTCATCGCTGCGAGCTGATCGGCCCAGTTCTGCGCCTTGTCGACGCAGAAGGCGGGGGAGTTGTTCGGATCCTCGAGATTCTCGGAAGGCGGATTCCAGCCGAGTGCGATCAACTTTTGTTCGTCGGCATCGTCGAGTCGATAGCGCGGATGAAGGAAGTCGTTGGAAGGAACCTCGCAGCGGACTGTGTTCTCGTCCCACACGAGGAACTGAACGCATGGCGCTGCGCCGTCAGCTGGATCGAAGTCGCCGGTGGACGATTCCACGGCAAGAACGTCGCCGTCGACCATGATGGAAATGTGATCGCCGAGGCGACGTTGAAATTCTGCCCACGCCCGGTCGACACTGACATCGAGATCGAAGCCCATTGCGCTCATCAGCCACCTCCTTCCGCAAAAGCTCAGACCTATACGGTATCGCGAGGCTCCGACAATGCTGCTGTCCTTTTCCGGTCGACCGGATTGCAGCGGACCACGAACCGTGACGACGAGGAAGGTAGTTGCAGGTAGATCGGTTATTCGAGAGCGGCGACTGAAGTGTGCCTGTAACCGCCGTCACGCCAGGCGGTGTGCGGGCGAAAGAGCGAGGGTTATCCGGCGAGAACGGGCGAGACCTCGACGACGGGCGGCGTGGATCCGGTCGTGACAACGGGGGTGGTGCTGGTCTTGGTGGTTGTGGCCGTCGCGGTCGGTGACGAGGTCGCGGTAGCCGACGCAGTTGTCGTGGATGAGACGGGTGTTGTCGTACTGGTGGCCGTCGTAGTCGAGGTGGTGGAGCTCGTGCTTGTCGCGGTCACCACAAGCGGCTGATTACGAGGAGCAGTCGTCTCGTCGGCGATTCGCCAGGTCGGCGTCGGCGGGATGACAACCGTGGGGACTGCAACCGAGCTGTAGAACGCGGCCGGTTCGATCCCGGCGACGGACTCCACGGAAACCGACGAGACCAGAGTGGGAGGCTTCACCACAGGGCCGCCGGCACCGAATGCGCCGGCTGCTCCGCCGAAAACGAGGCCTGATGTCAGAGAAAGAGCGGCCACTGCGACAGCGCCGATCATGACTGTTCTGTCTTTCATGCACACCTGTCCTTCGGGAGCAGTACGGAAGTACTGTAGGCGAAAAGATGCCGCAATGGAGTATCAGGGTCTGCTGGGCGGGACGCGAATCCGTGTGGCGTAGAACACAAAAGGCCCTGGGTGCCGACGCGGACGTCGGCACCCAGGGCCAGGTCAAGCAGTGAATCAGGCGGGGATCGTCAGTACCTGACCGGCGTTGATGAGATCCGGGTTCGGGATGCCGTTTGCATCCGCGATGCGCTGGTACTGGTTGCCGTCACCGTAGAAACGCTCTGCGATCGCCCACAGGGTGTCGCCGCTTTCGACGGTGTAGCTCTGCGCTGCCGGAGCGGCGGGGGCAGGCTCGGGCTCGGGTGCCGGAGCGGGCTCCGGGGCAGCCTCGGCGGCCGGCGCTGCGATTGCAGTGTCCGAAGACCACAGAGCATTTCCGCCGACGGACAGAACGACGTTGCGATCGTCCTGAACCGAGAGGGAGGCACCGTCGTTGCCTGCGGTCTGCGATGCCCACACGGCGTCGGAGTCCTTGTAGATGACGAAGTTTCCGTCAGCCTGCACCTCGGCGCGGTTGGCGCCGGATCCGTTGGTGCCTGCGGCCCAAACAGCCTGTCCGCCCTCGGACAGAACCAGGTTGCCGTCGTCCTGCAAGGTGAGGGTGTATGCGCCGTTGTCGGACTTGAGTTCCTGGCCGACTCCGAGGCTCTGACCTGACTGCAGTGTGCTCACGCTGTCCCTTTCCAAATCTGTTGCGATGACTGTGCCTCCACGATTCCGCTTTACCGTCCAGTTACCTTCTGGCCGTTGGTCTCGTAGGCGACCGAGTGTACGTTACCGAAGAGTACAGAGAATTGTGCAGCGTTGACGGATTGCGTGTCGAGCGTTCGGATCTTGCTGATATTAAGGCGTTTTGGGCGAACGCGCCGCGACATCCTACGCGAAGTTGCACCGTTGCGATGCACTTTCTCTTGAACGGCAGGTGAAATCGGCGCGCTCTCAGCGCATTGTCAGTAACCGCTAGGGGTGTAGCGACTTGCGCGTCTCGTCGTGGAGTACGGCAAGCAGTTCACGCTCGACGTCGGCGAACTCGGGCGAGGTGATCATGTCCAGTTCGCGTGGCCTCGGCAAGGGAACGTCGACGACGCACCTGACCGTTGCCGGCCTCGCCGACAGAACGACCACGCGATCGGACAGATAGATCGCTTCACGAATATCGTGGGTGATCATCAGCACGGTCCACCGGTACTGCTGCCACACGTCTTGTAGCCAGGCCTGCATCTCGGTGCGGGTCAACGAGTCCAGTGCGCCGAACGGCTCGTCGAGCAGCAGGACAGGTTTGCCCTGAACAACGGTGCGCAGCATCGCCGCTCGCTGGCGCATGCCGCCGGACAGTTGTGACGGCCGGGCGTCCTCGAATCCGGACAGTCCGAACGCCGGGAACAACTCGCGAGCGCGCTCGCGTGCTTCCTTCTTGCCGACTCCCTGCACTTCCAAACCGAGGGCCGTGTTGTCCAGTACCGAGCGCCAAGGGAACAGAAGATCCTTCTGCGGCATGTACGCGGTGTGCACCTCGACGGCTGCTTCGGATTCCGTTGCGCGCGTGCCCACACGGACCGAACCCGCGGTCGGGGATTCGAGCCCGGCCAGGACGTTGAAGATCGTGCTCTTGCCGCAGCCGCTCGGCCCGATCACCGACACGAATTCGCCCGCGTCGGCACCAAAGGACACCGAATCGAGCACGAGACGCGATTCTCCGGCCGTGTCGAACCTCTTGGTCAGGTCCTGGATTTCGACCACTGCATCCTCGACCATCGGGTCAGTCATGTCCGCGACCTTTCGTTCATCGCCCATGGTGCAACGATGCGCTCGATGGCGAACGTCAGCAAGTACAGCGTGACGCTGATCAACGCGGTCACCAGTACGGCCGCCAACACCAGGTCGGTGCGGAAGGAGTTCTTCTGGGTGCTCATGTAGATACCCAAACCGGAAGTAGCGCCGACGTATTCGGAGAACACCGCACCCACGACCGCATACGTGATGCCGATGCGCAGGGCAGTGAAGAATCGCGGAATTGCCGAAGGAAGGCGAACGTATCGGAACTCCTGCCAGCGAGTGCTGCCCATACTGCGCAGGAGAGCGCCCGCTTCCCGATCGGCCGCGGCAAATCCCTCGATGAGTCCGATGGTCATGGGGAAGAACGTCGCAAGGGCGATCACCAACACCTTCGGCAACAACCCGAAGCCGAACCAGATGATCATCAGCGGCGCGATGGCGATGATCGGCAGCGTCTGCGAGACGACAAAAAGTGGTACCAGCGCGCGTGACAACCACGGCGAAAAGTCCACGACCACAGCAAGAATCCAGGCCAACACCAATGAAACAGTGAAGCCGACCAACGTGACCTGCAATGTCGACCAGGCGTGGCCGGAGATGATCTCGCGGTTGTCCCACCCCTGGGACAGAACGCGCCCCGGAGACGGAAGTACTTGCGGCCGAATCCCACTGATCTCGACGTAGATCTGCCACGCCGCCACGAGGAGCACCACCACGGCGAGCGCGGGAAGCGCCCGCCGCATGGTCGAGACCAACCGTCCGCTCACGTCAGGACGCGTCGAGATACTCATTGGTGAAGTACTCCGACCAGTCCGGCTTCTGGGTCAACGGCTTCCCGTCGGGTCCGGCGAGCAATCCGTTCTCGAAGAGGAATCCCGAGTAGCCCGACCAGGTTTCGAGATTCTGGGCGCCCACAACACCGTTGGCGTCTTTCATGTAGTCGGCGGCGAGCATCCGCTGACTCTCACGCACGAGGTCTTCGTCGGTGAATGCTCCGGGGTTCGCGTCGATGAGATCCTGCGCGGCCTGGTCCGGGTTGTCGGCAGCAGTCTGATATCCGCGTTGAACGGCTTTGACGAACTTGCGTGCCTCGTCGGGATGGTCCTTCAACCACTGCTGGTTGCCGTTGATCACGATCGAATATGCATCGGGGAAGCCGTAATCGGTGTACTGGAAGTACCGCATCGGAGTTCCGTTTCGCTCCGCTTCGAGGCCTTCCCAAGCAAAGTAGGAGACGGTGAAGTCTGCCTGGCCCGAGTACACGGCTTCGTACGCGGAAGTTCCGAGCGTGACCGTCGTGAAGTTCCCGGTCCCGCCGTCGTTGCGGATGATCTGCTGCAGCGTTTCGACTTCGCCGGGATCGCCGAACCCGGCGTACGTCTTCCCGTCGAGATCACGTGGGCGCGTGATGTCCGCACGATCCGCCTTCACGCCGATGCCGGTGGCGCGGTGCTGAAGTGGCGCGATGACGGACGTCGTGGCGGCGCCGGCTGCACGGGCGAACGTGGCCTGACTCTGTGTGCTGATGCCGAACTCGGCATTGCCGGCATCGACCAGGGTGTCGGGCGAGGTGTTGTTGTACGGCAGGATCGAGACGTCCAGGCCGGCGTCCTCGAAGTAGCCCTCTTGGAGTGCTACGTACAAACCGGTGTGGTTCGTGTTCGGTGTCCAGTCGAGTGCGAACCGAATGGTCCCGTCGGAAGAGCCGGTGTCAGAGGCGCATCCGGTCAGAACTGTGAACGCGGCTGCGATCGCGGCAGACGTGGCAAGCGTGCGGCGCAGCGCCGCAAACGACATCACGACGCCGGCCAAGGCTGCTGGTGGAGTGCGGAATCCCAGAACATCAGCTCATAGCGGCTGGCGATGCGGAATGCTTCACTCATCGCCTCACGCTCTGTCTCGGTGGCAGCTTCGGCCGCAGCATCGACCAGTACGCGGGCCTGCGCCACCGACTCGTGGAATTCGGGTGCGTCGTAGGTCGTGACCCACTGTGCGTACGGATGCGACGGATCGGCGTCGAGTACCTCGCGCGCTGAAGCGGCAAGATCGCGGCCGACCTCGGCGTAGATCCAGAAGCAGGGGAGTACTGCCGCTGCGGAGACCGGGTAAGGCGCAGTTGCTGCAGTCGCCGTCAGATACGAGACGTATCCCAGGCAGGCCTGCGAATGCTCGAGCCTTCCCGATCCCGCTGGAAGAATTCCACCGGTGAGAAGTCCGTCGTGAAGCGCAGATTCCACTGTCGCTGCCGTGGACGCGGAATTCGACCAGAAGCCCGCGGACTGCGGATCCGGGGCGTGGGCCGCGACCAGGGACAACGCTTTCGAATATCCCTCGAGATAAAGCTTGTCCTGCTCGATGTACGTGCGGAACGCGTCGAGAGGCAATGTTCCGTCGCCGAGGCGGCGGAGGAACTCCAGTGAGTCGATCGACTCGCGGAGGGCCTTCGTCTCGGCCCAGAGTCGATCTGTGAACCGATCCGTCGACGGCGCTGTGGCCACCGAGTTTTCGGCAGAATTGTATGCAGGCTGCGTAGTAGCCATGACATCCCTTCGTCAGCATTACCTGATCAGGTTCCCGGGTGTGTTCTCAGCCCCGCCCATGCGGAGCACCCCGTGTCAGAACTAGGCGACCTTAACACCGAGGGGTTGTGTACTCGGCGCACACCCGTCCGAGATTGGTAGGTTTGGTCTTGATTGCCACACGCGCGGGTCGGGAGGGGATTCAGACATGGAGACCGACGTTCGACCAAATCTCGGCGAGGACGGAACTCTGGTGATCCGGGCGCGAGGCGGAGAAGCCCGCGGGTATCCGGATGGCGGTGTATTCGCGTGGAAGGGCATGCCCTACGCAGCGGCGCCGGTGGGTGAGCGGAGGTTCCGAGCGCCGCAACCCGCACAGCCGTGGGACGGGGTGCGCGACTGTCGTGAGTTCGGGCCGATCGCGCCGCAAGGCCAGAGTCCGGCGGTTCCGATCGATCGGGCCTTCAAAATCGACGAGGACTGCCTGTCGATCAACGTCTGGGCCCCGCGACCCGACGGCACGCCGCGACCGGTGATGGTGTGGATTCACGGCGGCGCCTACTGCCTCGGATCCGCCGCCCAAACGATCTACGACGGCCGTCATCTGGCTGAAACCGGCGACGTCGTTCTCGTCTCCTTCAACTATCGCGTCGGCGCACTCGGATTCCTGGACCTGTCTGCATTCTCCACCGCGGATACCGTTTTCGAATCGAACTGTGGTCTGCGAGACCAGATTGCGGCACTCGAATGGGTTCGAGACAACATCGACGCCTTCGGTGGTGACCCGAGTGCGGTGACCGTGTTCGGTGAGTCCTCCGGCGCAGGATCCATCACGACGCTCATGACCTGTCCGAGCGCCGAAGGTCTGTTCCATCGTGCGATTGCCCAGAGTCCTCCCGCGACCTCCGTCTACGGGGCCGAGCGCGCCAAGACCGTGGCGGAGCGGTTTCTCGAACTGCTCTCGATCGACCCCGAAGACGCAGGCGATCTGCTGACCACGGATCTGGAACTGCTCGTCAAGGCAAGCGATGACCTGGTCAACGAAATTCCGACCCGGATTCCGGGAACTTTGGCGATGGCACCCGTTGTCGATCGCGATCTGGTGCCGCACTACCCGGTTGCGGCTTTCCAGAAGGGTTACGCGCACCGAATCCCACTGATCATCGGTTCCAACAAGGACGAGGCGTCGATCTTCAAGTTCATGAAGTCTCCGCTGATGCCGGTGAGTGCGCAGTCCGTCGAGGCAATGCTCCAATTACTGGCTGACGATCACCCCGACATCTCGGCGACCAAACTTGCCGAGATCATGTCGGCTTACCCTGACCATGCGAAACCGAGTGGCGCGCTGGCTCTTTCACGGGACGCGGCGTTTCGCATGCCGACCCTGTGGATCGCCGACGCGCACTGCAGGCATTCCCCTACGTGGGTCTACCGCTTCGATCACGCGACGCCGATGCTCAAGGCGGCGCGGATCGGCGCGGGCCACGCGACCGAATTACCTTATGTATTCGGCAATTTCGGAACCCTGAACGTCGACCCCACGTTCTGGCTCGGCGGACGGAAGGCTGCGATGGAGGTGGCCGGCCGTATCCAACGGCGATGGTTGGCCTTCGCCAGGCATGCCGTGCCGGCGGCCCTCGACGGCTCGAAGCACTGGGCGCCGTACGAGGAAGAGAAGCGGTCGACGCTGTTGATCGACTCCGCCGACACCCTCGTCAGCGACCCAGATCACGGACTGCGCGTCGCCTGGGGCAACGACGTGATGGGGTTCAACTGACGTCGGTCGAGTGCCGCGGACGATCCAGTTCGCGAAGCACCGGCAGAGAGGCACAGACTGCGGCGATCAGGATGATCGGAATCGACAGGGCCACAAAGGTCGACGCGATTCCGAGTTGATCGAGCAGAGGGCCGACCGCGAGGTAGCCGAGCGGGCCGGCGGCGTAGGCCGTCGACGTCATGACACCGACGACGCGTCCGCGCATGTGCTCCGGGCTGTGCGTCTGCATGGCGTAGTTGGCGATCGGGCCGACTGGTCCGTAGACGAGACCCTGCAGTCCGGCAAGTACGAGGATCACCCACAGCGGAGGTAGAAGCGCCATGGCCAGCATCGCTATGCCGAGAACGGCGACGGCAAAAATCATGATCAGCCGCCGGGACATGATCGGTGCCAGTGGGGCGTAGGCGAGAGAGCCGATGATGCCGCCGATCGCCAAGGCCATCAACACCGATCCGAGTTGGGCCGGTTGATCCAACTCTGTGAAGTACACCGGGAACACGACACTCTCCACCGGCATGTAGAGCGCGACGACTGCCATGTCGATCAGCGCCAGGGTGCGCAGCAGTTTGTTGTTCCAGACGAACCGAAGACCGTCGAGTGTGCCGTGCCAGATCGATTTCGGACGGTGTTCGTGTTCGGGCACTCCGGCGCCGGGAAGCCGGATGAAGGCGACCACGACTATCGAGAACACAAAACCTGCCGCCGTGACCCAGAGCGTGTTCACCGCTCCGATCGTTGCGATGAGGACACCGCCGATGCCAGGGCCGATCAGATACGCGACGTTGAAGTTGGCCTCGTACACACTGTTGGTTCGATCGAGCTTCCACTTGGCGGTCCGAGTCGCTGCAGGCAGCATGGACTCCCTCGCCGCCATTCCGGCGGGGTCGAACACGGCGCCGAGTGCGGCCAACGCCGCGATCACCGGGATCGTCAAGCCCGCGGTGGCCGCGATGATCGGAATCGCTGCAACGGACGTCGCGGAGAGAGCGTCGGAAATCATCGACGTTCGACGGCGTCCGAACTTGTCGACGAATGTCCCCGAAAACAGGCTCGACACGAGTAGCGGAATGGCTGCTGCGCCGGCAACTATCGCCGCGTCGGTAGCCTTACCGGTTCGTTCGAGCACCAGCCAGGGGAGCACGACGATGGCGATACCGTTGCCGATCGCCGAGAACAGCGTCGCGAGATTGACCAGTACGAGAGGGAGATAGCTGGGGATAGCTACGTCCGTGGACGCAGGTGGACGCCGATCTGCTGAGGCGACCACGTTCTTTCCTTCCCCGAGATGGTGCCGCCCAGGATTTCGACGACGGCACCATCGACGCTAGCAGCGGGGTCTGCAGGTTCGCGACTGGTTTTTCGCCGGCCGTTCTCGTTCGGTTATGCCTGGTAGACGGGGTTCTCCGCAACAAACTTCTCGACGTACGAGCACGTCGGAAGGATCTTCAATCCCTCGTTCCGGGTCTGATCGAGCGCTTCACGCACCACGATGGCGGCAAGCCCGCGCCCACGAAACTGCGGATAGGTCACCGTGTGGTGGAAATCACGGACGCCGGAATGGTCCGAGTACTCGGCGAAACCGGCGAGTTCGCCGTCGACTCGGATCTCGAAACGCGTTTCCGCGGGATTGTGCGCCACTGTCTCGGTCATCTTCGGGCTCCGTTTCGAAAGGGCGGCCGGTTGCGCCGCGCCGCGTCTACGTTCTCTGGAGCACGCTACCTGGCAGGCCGTCCGCAATATCGGTTGCCGACGTGGGATCCGTTACTTAGCGCAACTACAACTGGACGACCGTTCAAGGGACCTTCGTCGCCATGGAGAACGAACAAAACTGGTCTGTACGTGCCGATTTGCCCGTACTTTTGTGCCCACAACGGGTGATACATATGCATCACGATCGTAAACATCCCAATATGTGGGACCGGTCACAAAGTTTTTTGTCGTCTGTTCGGATGGATTAAGTGGAGGGCCTGAAACGGGCAAATTGCAGGTCAGCGGCGCGCTGGTTGCGTGTCGATGATGGGTGCGAGCGGCCGGAAACCCCAGGGGTATTGCGTTGGTCATCAGATCGTTTCTCGGACGTGATCCCAAAGACCCGCTCGGGGGGTTAGCGTTTGAATCGTCGGGGATAGAAGAAGCGTTACAACTTCGCCAAAAAAACTTTGGCGTCGCTGCTCAACGGTTCGATTTCGAGTCTTCGTCGGACAACTTCGAGGAAGGAACGCACATGATTTTCGGGCAGCGTGAGTCGAACAGTTACTTTGCCGCAATTTTTTCGTACGACTTCCTTGACGAAGGTCTGGGATACGAGACCATCGCACGGATTCACCGAGGCGAGATCTGCGAATGGATTCGTGATCTCGAGGCTTCCGGGTTGTTCTCGGCTGCGGAAGTTCATGCCGCTGAACTGGCATGGCGCGAAAATCCACGCCTGCTCCTCGACGCCCTTCTCGAGGACGCTGACGAGGTCTCTGTCAAGCGCTGGGAGATCGCGTGGACGAGGCTCGAGCGTCAGTCGCCGGCAGCCGGAACCGCGGTGGCAGAGCACGGCTGATCCGGTCGGGCCGAGTCGACTGCTCAGTCTGCGTCAAGATCAACCGTCTGCGTTACATCAACGGTCGACGAGTATCACCTCGTAATCGGTGAGCACGGTGAATTGCACGCCCGCCGTGGTCAGGGCCGCAACCGTCCGCGCAGTCACCTGTGGATCTTCGAGTAGCGAATCGCCGCCGTGCGGCACTATCGCGAAGTCGATCAGCGCGAGCCCGGACCAGATCGGGTCGATACCGCACGTTGGCATGACTTCAGCGGGGTCGTCCGACGCGTCCAGCCCGATCAGAGTCGGAGTCGCCAGGCACGCTCCGGCGCTGTATCCCGCATAGGCCACGACGCCTGAACGAACCAGCATCTCGATGACCCTGTCAGCGCCACTTCGAGCTAGCTGAGCTCGCAGGACGAACGTGTTTCCGCCGCGAACCCACAGGCAGTCGAATTCGCGGAGCCGGAGTTCCAGTGCTTCCGATGCACCCAGGAAGTCTCGGACATCCACTTCCTCGGCGGTAAAGCCCGCTGCCCGTAGCGGAGTCAATTCGCTGGTGACTGCTGAACTGCGGGCATTGGCGGGCCACGAATCTGCAGCCGCGGCGATGACCGCGATGCGAGCGCCGCGGCCTACGAGATCGACAAAAGCCTCGCGGTGATCGCCGAATCGGTAGGACGAGAGAAACAGTTTCACTTCTCAGTACCTTCGCGACCTACCCACCCAGCCCTCAAATCGTGAACGCCAGATTGTCGACGACGCGTGTGCCCACCGTGATGTCACCGCGAAGCGAGATGTCGGTTCGGTGATCCGACGCGTGGACGCGGCCACCGGCAATTCGGGTGAAGAGCGGTGAGCTCATCGAGATGGTCGTGGTCGCCGGACCGTCCAGCTCCGGGACGAGTGTTGCTCGCGCGTCGACCGAGACGTGAAGTGAACGGGCAAGTGGCCCTTCGAGTTCGAAAGTGATCCGTGCTCCCTCTGGCGCCTTTCCTCGTTTTCCGACGACGAATCCGAGCGCGCTGGTGATTTCGCCGAATGCAGTCTCCGCGCGCAATCCGCCTTCCTCACCCGGAATGCCAGCTGCATCTCTGATGTCGAGTTCGTGCATCCAACAGTCGAAGGTCCGAATACGCATGAACCGGCCATAGGGCGCAAGACCGACCGGTGTTTGTGTCTCGGCGTCCCAGTCCGCGCTGGTCATCGAGCGCAGCGCTTCGGTTCGTTCGGCGGTGATCTCGCGATATCGGGTCAGCAGGTCCGAGTGCGGTGTCCGCCGCAGGCCTTCGACCCAGCGCTCGTTGAACGCCGCTATCTCGTTGTGGACGTGGGGCAATGCGTGCACGTCCAGATTGATCGACGGCGGATTGATGCCCGAGAGCAGTGATTCCGTACCGATCAGATGGGACACGATGTCGTGAACCGTCCACCCCGGAAGGTTCGACGGTGCCAACCACTGATCGCCGTCGAGTTCGGCCAGCAGTGCGTCGATGACTCTCCATTCCTCGGTCAATGCGTCGACTACTGAGTCCTGGGGCCAACCACTCATGTGGACATCTCCTGTTTCGGACGGTGCGGTTCTCCTCACTGTATGTCCCGGCGGATAAGTGAGCGGGCATTCCCATGCTTCGAGTCGGTGTCGCCAAACCTCCGAGGGTGGCAGAGTTCCTGTGGTAGACCAGGATTGTCGACGCCGAATCAGGCTCACGCGGCGTTGTCGTCACCGACAGAGGAGTCTTCGTGTTTCCAGGAAATTTTGTCCAGTCCACACCGGACAAGCCCGCCGTCATTCGCCCTGCGACGGGTGAGTCCATCACCTATCGGGAACTCGACGAACGGTCGACGCAGTTGGCGCGATACTTCCGAAGTGTCGGTGCCAAGCCTGGGGACCACGTCGCTCTCATCTCGAACAACGATCTCCGGGCGTTCGAGGTGTACTGGGCAGCGTTGAGATCCGGCCTCTACATCACCGCGGTGAACTGGCATCTCACGGCTGCGGAGGCTGCCTACATCGTCGACGACTGCGAGGCGACAATTCTGGTGGCGTCGGGGCAGGCGTCCGCAGCAGTTCCGTTGGACGAGAAGCTGATTCCACGCGTGCGGCACCGATTGGTGTACGGCGGCGCCCTCGAGGGCTTCGACGACTACGAAGACGCGGTCGATGCGCAGTCCACTGCTCCACTCGACTCGCAGCCGCGTGGGGCTGACATGCTGTATTCGTCGGGAACGACCGGCAGGCCGAAGGGGATCAAAGGAGATCTCCCGGAGGGTGAGGTGAACACCACCATGGATCCGTACACCGCGGTGTTCGCACCGATGTACGGGTTCGATTCCGACACAGTCTATTTGTGCCCGGCTCCGGTCTATCATGCGGCGCCCCTGCGTTTTTGCGGCGTGATCAATTCGGTCGGCGGAACCGTGATCTTGATGGATGCATTCGAAGCCGAAACCGCGCTGGAGTTGATCGGTAAATACGCTGTGACGCACAGTCAGTGGGTACCGACGATGTTCGTTCGAATGTTGAAACTTCCGAAGGAGACCCGTGATCGTTACGACGTCTCGACGGTGAAGGTTGCCATTCACGCTGCTGCTCCCTGCCCGCCCGAAGTGAAGACGGCAATGATCGACTGGTGGGGGCCGGTGATCTACGAGTACTACGCCTCGACCGAGGGTTCGGGCGCTACCTTCATCAACAGTGAGCAGGCCTTGTCGCATCCGGGTTCCGTCGGGCGTGACGGAGTGATGGGGATCGTGCACATCTGTGACGACGCCGGGCGCGATCTTCCGGTCGGCGAGATCGGTACCGTGTTCTGGGAGCGGGAGACTTTGCCGTTCCGGTACCACAATGATCCCGAGAAAACGGCTGCCGCGCAGCATCCGGATCATCCGACGTGGACGACGAGTGGAGATATCGGCTATATCGACTCCGAGCGTTTCCTTTATCTGACCGACCGCGCCGCGTTCACGATTATCTCCGGTGGTGTGAATATCTACCCACAGGAGTCCGAGAACATCCTTACTTTGCACCCGAAGGTGTTCGACGTGGCGGTCATCGGTGTTCCCGACGAGGAAATGGGTGAGCAGGTCAAGGCGGTTGTCCAACTAGCGGAGGGAATCGAGCCTGGTGCCCATGTCGCCGAGGAATTGCTGGAATACGTTCGCAGTCAGGTCGCACATTTCAAAGCTCCGAGAAGCATTGACTTTGCCGACGAATTGCCTAGGACCGCTACAGGAAAGCTCGTCAAGCACAAGTTGCGGTCTCAATATGTGAGCAATTGATGCTCTAGTGAAATACTAGGACATCAGAGTAATTCTGCGAGATAGTCGGCAAGGACCTGCGCGTGACCGTACGGCAGGTCCTTGCTTGCTGTCAGTAGAACAACGGGTCGAGCATCCGAGGACGGTGCGAGGCGTACTGCAGGTTTTCGCGTTTGAGGCCGCGTGGCCGGAGTCGGTCTACGCGGAGTCGGACGGCGTTACATTCGGAAGCCGGTTCGTAAACTCGCTCGACGGTGATTATTCGGCGCGTCATTCTGATGCCTTTACGTCTTTCGGCCGTTTCAAATAGTGGAATAGTCCGCCATTCCGGTGTGATCGGCCTCACAGCAGGCTTCTTCAGGTATGTCCAAACATACTGTTCGGACTCGATTCAGATGGAGAAAGTGCGTCGTCGGTTTCCCTACGCCGCGTTAACTCTGGCTACTATCAGTCACCATTCACCCAAAAGCGGGTCATCTTCCGCTCATCACATGCTGGTTGCCGCTCGTCGCAGCAGGCGAACCACCAACCGCAGAAGGTAATGGAAAATGGAAACATCGAAGAGCGCACAAGTGCGTCCGTCGGTCGGCGTCCCTCGAGAATCGAGTGATGGTGAGCGTCGGGTCGCATTGGTGCCGAAAATTGTGTCCGCTTTGATCGGCAAGGGTGTCGACGTGGTCGTCGAGTCCGGGGCCGGTCTCGGGGCGTTGATTCCCGACGAGTTGTACACCGCTGCCGGCGCGAAGATCGGCGATCCGTGGACTGCTGACGTGGTGGTCAAGGTTGCGCCTCCGTCGACAGAAGAGATCGCCCGGATCAGTACCGGCGCGAAGCTCATCGGTTTCCTGAATCCGCGTAATGCGGACAACCGCATCGCCGAGTTGAAGGCTGCCGGCATCGAGGGATACGCCGTGGAGGCGATTCCTCGTATCTCTCGCGCGCAGGTGATGGACGCGTTGTCCTCGCAGGCGAACGTGTCCGGGTACAAGGCTGTTCTGTTGGCAGCATCGGAGTCGACGCGGTTCTTCCCGATGCTCACCACCGCTGCGGGCACGGTGAAGCCTGCGACGGTTCTGGTCCTCGGAGTGGGTGTGGCAGGTCTGCAGGCGCTGGCGACAGCCAAGCGTCTCGGTGGCCGCGCTACCGGGTACGACGTGCGTCCTGAGGTCGCCGACCAGGTGCGTTCGGTGGGTGCACAGTGGCTCGACCTCGGAATCGATGCGGCGGGCGAGGGTGGATACGCCCGCGAGTTGACCGACGGCGAGCGAGCGAAGCAGCAGCAGGCACTCGAAGATGCGATCAAGGGCTTCGACGTTGTGATCACCACAGCTCTGGTTCCGGGTCGTCCCGCGCCGCGCCTGGTGACCGCTGCCGCGGTCGAAGGCATGAAGCCGGGCAGTGTGGTGGTCGACCTCGCGGGTGAAACCGGTGGTAACTGCGAGCTGACCGAGCCGGGTCAAACCGTCGTCAAGCACGGCGTGACCATTTGCTCTCCGTTGAATTTGCCGGCGTCCATGCCGGAGCATGCGTCCGAGTTGTACTCGAAGAACATTTCCGCGCTGATCGAACTCATGTTGGTGGAAGGTGCCTTGGCGCCTGATTTCTCCGACGAGGTTCTGGCCGGTGCGTGCGTCACCCGTGAAGAGAAGGGCGCCTGATGTACACATCACTTCTGGCGAACATCGCGATCCTGGTGTTGTCCGGGTTCGTCGGTTTCGCTGTGATCTCCAAAGTTCCGAACACCCTGCACACCCCGTTGATGTCCGGTACGAACGCCATCCACGGCATCGTCGTCCTGGGTGCGTTGGTCGTCCTGGGCAAGGTGCACGATCCCTCGATCGGGTTGCAGATCATCTTGTTCGTCGCGCTCGTCTTCGGAACCGTGAACGTTGTCGGTGGTTTTGTGGTCACGGACCGCATGTTGGCGATGTTCAAGGCCAAGCCGGCCGCCAAGTCTGTGTCGAAGGATGGTGACCAGTAATGGAATACCTGGTCAATGCGCTCTACATTGTCGCGTTCTCGATGTTCATCTACGGCCTCATGGGTCTTACCGGCCCGAAGACCGCAGTCCGCGGCAACCAGATCGCCGCGGTCGGCATGCTCATCGCCGTCGTTGCAACTCTGATCTCCATTCGTGATGCGGAAATGGGGAACTGGATCCTCATCGCTGCCGGCCTTGTCATCGGTGTCGTGCTCGGCGTTCCGCCGGCGCTCCGGACGAAGATGACGGCCATGCCGCAGTTGGTGGCACTGTTCAACGGTGTCGGCGGCGGCACGGTCGCGTTGATCGCGTACGCGGAGTTCCTGGACTCGGACGGTTTCACCGCATTCCAGCACGGCGAATCGCCGACGGTACACATCGTCATCGCTTCGCTCTTTGCCGCGGTGATCGGATCGATCTCCTTCTGGGGCAGCGTGATCGCGTTCCTGAAGCTGCAGGAAACTCTGCCTGGTCGTCCGATCGGAATCGGCAAGCTCCAGCAGCCGCTCAATGCTCTGCTGCTCATTGCCGCCGTCGCGTTCTCGGTGATCATCGGTATCAAGGCGATCTCACCGGAAGGCCCGACCAGCTCACTGTGGATCGTCGGCGTGCTCGTGCTCTCGGGCATCCTCGGACTGATGGTCGTGCTGCCCATCGGCGGCGCGGACATGCCCGTCGTCATCTCGCTGCTCAACGCTCTGACCGGTTTGTCAGCTGCTGCTGCAGGTTTGGCGCTCAACAACCAGGCGATGATCGTCGCCGGCATGATCGTCGGTGCTTCGGGCACCATCTTGACCAACCTCATGGCCAAGGCCATGAACCGGTCCATCCCGGCCATCGTTGCCGGCGGCTTCGGTGGTGGTGGCGGTGAAGCCGCATCCTCCGACGGCGTCGTGCGCACGGCAAAGGCGACCTCGGCCGCCGACGCGGCCATCCAGATGGCCTACGCCAACCAGGTCATCGTCGTACCCGGATACGGACTTGCCGTCGCGCAGGCTCAGCATGCCGTCAAGGACATGGCGAAACTGCTCGAGTCGAAGGGTGTCGAGGTCAAGTACGCCATTCACCCGGTCGCCGGCCGTATGCCCGGTCACATGAACGTTCTTCTCGCAGAGGCGGATGTCTCGTACGACGCGATGAAGGAAATGGACGACATCAACGACGAGTTCTCTCGTACCGATGTCACCTTGGTGATCGGTGCGAACGACGTCACCAACCCGGCGGCGCGCAACGATCCGAGCTCACCGATCCACGGAATGCCGATCCTCAACGTCGACCAGTCGAAGTCCGTCATCGTGCTCAAGCGCTCGATGAACTCCGGTTTCGCCGGTATCGAGAACCCGCTCTTCTTCGCCGAGGGCACCTCGATGCTCTTCGGTGACGCCAAGAAGTCGGTCTCCGAAGTAACCGAGGAACTCAAGGCGCTCTAGCGCTGGTACTCGGAAGGGGCGTCCACTCGCAGCTGCGAGTGGACGCCTTTTTTCGTGGCCGTGTGTTGCAAAGATGTCGTGTGATGCAACGACTTCTTGTGCTGAAACGACTTCTTGTGCTGAAACGACAAAGGCGCCTGGTCCGAGACGAAACTCGGAACAGGCGCCTCTGGCGACGTTTTACGGAACCTCGGGGGTTTCGGGGTCGGAAGAGAAGCCGGAAAGTAGTTCGATCAACTTCTGGATCAGTTCGAGCGGGTTCAGATCTTCGAGGCTCACGGTAAAGACTCCTTCGCTGTGGAACTACTTGATTCGGACATTTCAGAACATACGTCATGTCCAACCGTGGCGGGAGAGCTATCGGCGAAAATCTCTGAATCCCAAAGATTTAGGACTAAAGTCGGATGCTCCGGTGCCTGGAGAACGCGATGGCTGCCGTATCCGGGCGTAGCTCTTCACGTTTCGCGGCGATGGGCGATCGTGCCATCAAAATGGCTGCGGCACAGGCCCATACCAGGGTGATCAGAATGCCAGCTATCACTCCGAAAAGGCCGCTCAGCTCGGCGGCGAGCGCGCTGGCACCGATCGCAGCAACTCCGACGAATCCGAGCCCGGCGACCACCGGACGCCACTGCGGGGCGGAGATCAAGATCGCCGAGCAGTACAGCGCGGTCGCCGCTGCGACGTGACCGCTGGGCAATAGGTCCTGGGGCACATCGGGGAGCCAGGAACCGAATGCCGCGTTGGTGAGATTGGCGCCCATTCCGAGGAGCAGGATCGCGCCGATGCCGTATGGCAGTCCGCGGACCATCGAGACGACGGCCAGAGCGGTAGTGGCTGCGAGTACAGCGGTGACGTCGAATCGGCCTACCGTCCACTCGGCAAGTGCGCGCACCTGTTCCGGGACGCTCAAACCGGGCGAGGTGGGTCGCACGAAATACAAGACGCCCAGCGCTACGACGGCGATCGCGGCAAGGACGAGGAAGCGAGTGGTTGTGGAGGGAGCGGGGTGCTGGGTGGAGGTCGAGACGGTCACGAGTACCAGCATCCCTGTTGAGTCTGTGCCGATCGTGAGGATCAGCTGTGAGGTCTGTAGGCGGTCGGAGAATCGCGCCGAACGACACCCGCACAACCCGCTGCGACCAGGACGCATGCAAACGGGATCAACATTGCTGTGGTGAGAGGCACAAGCTTGGTGACCCAGCCGATGGTTGCCGGACCGGCGAGGAATCCGATGTATCCCATGCCGACGACGCGAGACATGTTGGTGCCGGCCGAACCTGAGCCCAGATTTCCGGCCGTGGTGAAGATCTGCGGAATGCATCCCGACAGGCCGGCGCCGAACAGGGCCCAACCGAGCAACGTCAGTGGTAGCCAGCCGGATACCACGACGGTCAGCATTCCGATGGACGACAGCAACGCACCGTAGCGAACCACGGCCACCGGGCCTACCGCCGCGCTGATCCGATCCGCGGTGAACCGGCCGACGGTCATCATGGCGGAGAATGCGCCGAACGACAGTGCGGCAACGGCATTCGAAACACCGAGATCTTCCTTGACCTGCAGCGCGCTCCAGTCGTTTGCCACTCCCTCGGCCAGCATCAGAACAAAGGCGAGGGTTCCGAGGGCAAGTACGCGAGCCGAGAATCTGCCGTGTGTCTTTCCGGTAGTCGACCCGGTTTCGGCATGCACGTCGACGTGAGGGAGAAGGGGTCGCGAGCACAACCAGACTGCCAGCAAGCCGATTGCCGACGCGATGCTGAGCGTGACGTACGGCGGAAGATCCAGTGCGAGAGTGCCGAATCCGATGACAGAGCCCAATACGCCACCGACCGAGAACATGCCGTGAAAGGCCGCCATGATCGGGCGCCGGTACAACTGTTCGGCCTCGACGGCCTGCGAGTTCATCGACACGTCCAACGCGCCGTTCGCGAAGCCGAATACAACAAGTGCAGCGCCCAGTTGCCAGGTGTTCGTGGCAAATCCCGGGCCGAGAGTGGCGAATGCCAGCCCGCTACCCGCCAGGATGACCATGCGCCTGCTGCCGTATCGATCGGCGAGCGGACCGCTCAATTGCATACCGGCAATGGCTCCGACAGCAAGAAGGAGAAGCAGTGAGCCGAGCGTCGAGTGACTGATCCCCACTCGGTGTTCGATGGACGGGATGTGGACGACCCACATCGCGAGGAGAAATCCGTTGATGCCGAAAATGCCGAAGATGCCGGCGCGGGCGCGCACCAGGGCGGAGGTGGGGACTGCGCGGTCGGTGGGGTTGACGCTCACTCGTTCCTTTCTACAGGTGAGTCAGCAACAGGTCCGGGTTCGCGAGCATCTCTGCGACAAATGAGAGGAATCTCGCGGCCTGCTCACCGGTCAGCACGCGGTGGTCGAACGTCAACGTCAGTGTCACGACGCTCCGCACTTCGATCTTGCGCTCGATCACCCACGGACGCTCGCTCACCGAGCCCAGGCAGAGGATGACGGCTTCTCCTGGATTGAGAAGCGGAATGCCGCCGTCGACGCCGAAGACTCCGACATTGGTGATCGTGACGGTGCTACCGGTCAGGTGATGGACGTCCGTCTTTCCCTCACGGGCAGCGACGGTCAGTTCGGTCACCGCGCGTGCGAGTTGGACCAGGCTCAGGGTCTGGGCGCTCTTGATGTTGGGCACGGACAGTCCACGTTCGGAGGCGACGGCGATGCCGAGATTCACGTGATCGTCGATGACGGCGTCGCCGCGGGCCTCGTCCCAATGCGCGTTCACCATCGGGTGCGAGGCGATGGCGGCCACCATTGCCTTGGCAGCGAGAGTCAGCGGAGTGAGGGACAGTCCGGTGAACGCCTCCGAGGAACGGAGCCTGCCGAGCAGTTCCATCGAAGGCGTGACATCAGCGGTGAGGAAGACGCTGGCCTGCGGAGCGCGGGTGCTGGCAACCATCGCCGACGCCATCTGTTTTCGTATGCCGGACGGGGCCAGGCGTGTCGCGTTATCCGAAGGCGCCTGCACGGTAAGCGCGTCTGCGACGTCAGCCGCGGTGACGGCACCGTCGAATCCGCTGCCGGTGATTTCGCTCAGATCGATGCCGGCTTCGCGGGCCGCGCGCCGCGCCGCGGGGGTTGCGGGCCGTCGCTCGGTACTCGCCGCGGATTGCGAGTCCGGCGTGATCCTGCTCCGTCGTCGGCTCGGTCTCTCGGCCGCGGGTCCGTACCCGACCAGCACACTCGGAGACTGCGAATCACTTGGAGACGGTGAATCTGAAGACTCCTCGATGCGGATGATCGGAGTGCCGACCGGGACGGTAGAGCCAGGTTCGACGAGGAGTGACCTGACAATGCCGACGTAGGGCGACGGCAGTTCGACAAGAGCTTTGGCTGTCTCTACCTGGGCGAGAACTTGATTGAGTGCCACCGTGTCGCCGACGCCGACCGCCCACTCGACCAGATCGGCGGACGTCAGGCCCTCGCCGAGATCCGGTAACCGGAATTCGTGCGCCGTGCTCATGCTGCCAGCGTTCGATCGAGCGCCGCGAGGATCCGGTCGGCGTCCGGAAGGTGAAATCGCTCGAGCTTGGCGGGCGGGTAGGGGATGTCGAATCCGGTGACCCGCAGGATCGGTGACTCCAGCTGATAGAAGCAGTGTTCCGCGACGTGTGCTGCGATTTCGGCGCCGACGCCGAGAAACTTCTGCGCCTCATGGACGACGACAAGCCGGCCTGTCTTGTTCACCGAAGCCTCGATCGTGTCGAAGTCGATGGGGGAGAGTGAACGCAGATCCACGACCTCCAGATCGTGGCCTTCTTCTTCGGCAATCCGCGCGGCGTCGAGTGCGGTGGCGACCATGGATCCGTACGCAACCACTGTCGCGTCGTCTCCAGGGCGAGCGACGCGGGCACGGTGGAGCGGAAGCTCGGGCGCGGCATCGGTATCCACGTCGGCGGTGTCCCAGTAGCGCCGTTTGGGTTCGAGGAATATCACCGGGTCGTCGGCCGCAATGGATTGGCGGATCATGTGAAAACCGTCGATCGGATTGCTCGGGTACACCACCCGCAGTCCCGCGGTGTGAGCGAAGTACGCTTCCGGCGACTCCGAATGATGTTCCACCGCACCGATTCCGCCGCCACTGGGAATCCGAATCGTCAGTGGCGCAGAGGCAGCGCCTCGGGTGCGGTACTGGATCTTGGCCACCTGCGAGACGATCTGATCGAAAGCCGGGTAGACAAACCCGTCGAATTGAATTTCGCAGACAGGCCGATATCCGCGCAAGGCAAGACCGAAAGCTGTTCCCACGATCCCTGATTCGGCGAGGGGCATGTCGATCACCCGGGTGTCGCCGAAGTCCTTCTGCAGGGCGTCGGTAACCCGGAATACGCCGCCGAGACGGCCGACGTCCTCGCCCATGATGACAACGCGACGATCGTCTTCGAGTGCGCGTCGAAGGCCGGTGTTGAGCGCGGTCACCAGATTCATGACGGTCATGACGAAGCCCCTTCCAGGCTACGGAGATACGCGCGATGCTCTTCGCGTTCAGCGTCGATCAGTGGGTGTGCCTCGGCGTAGACGTGATCGAAGAGCGCTGACGGGGGCGGATCGGCGAGCGCGATGGTTGCGCGTCGCAGTCCAGCGGCGACGTCGTCGGCGGCTGCCGCGATGGTGCTGAGTTCGTTTTCTCCGAGAAGATCGCGACGGCCGAGGAGCAGACGCATTCGCTCGAGCGGATCGCGGCTTCTCCACTCCGACATATCCGTATCGGTGCGGTACCTGCTCGGATCGTCGGAGGTCGTGTGCGGGCCCATTCTGCAGGTGATCGCCTCGATGAACGTCGGGCCGCTGCCTTCGCGTGCGCGATTGAGCGCCGAGCGCGTCACGGCGAGCACGGCAAGGACGTCGTTACCGTCGACGCGGTTCGCGGGGATGCCGTAACCGATTGCCCGATGTGAGATGGGCGTGCGTGACTGGAGGGATACCGGTTCACTGATTGCCCACTGGTTGTTCTGGCAGAAGAAGACAACGCCGACACGGAAACTGGCGGCAAATCCCATCGCCTCGGCGATGTCGCCCTGACTTGTGGCGCCGTCGCCGAAGTACGCGATCGTTGCGATCTCGGCGCCGTCCAGGTGTGCGCCGAGTGCGTATCCGGTGGCGTGCAGCCCTTGGGAGCCGACGACGATCGCCGGATTGGTGACGTTGAATTGTTCTGGATCCCAACCGGAATGGGAGATTCCTCGCCACATGGTGGTCAGCAATTCGGGGGGAACACCCCGGCAGTACGCGACGGCATGTTCGCGGTAGCTGGTGAACGCGAAGTCGTCTGGGGCGAGCGCTCTCGCGGAACCGACCTGGGCGGCTTCTTGGCCTAGCATCGGAGCCCACAAACCGATTTCGCCTTGACGCTGCAGGGCAACAGCTTCGGTGTCGATTCGGCGACTCACGACGAGATCGCGATACAACGACAGCAGTTCGTCAGGCCCGATGTCTGTTATCAGGCGGTCGAATTCGGGACGGCACACTCGTGCGCCGTTCGGTTGGATGAGTTGGACCGGATAATCGAGGTTGTCGATCATCTTCGCTCACCTCGGTTTCTGCTCATGCCCGGCGCGCCTCGTGAGTACGCCGCACAATCCCGATGTGTCGTATGCAGTTGTCGCTCTACCATCAGGATCCCCCTGATTGGGAAATCCGCAAGTATTTTCACTGCCGTATCAAGACCTGAACTGCGAACTGGCGAGTAACAAACGTGTCGGTACGGCCAACCGATCGGACTTCAACCGCTAGCATCGGTGCGGTGACTGCAGTCGGTTTGAACGAAGAAGCTGTTTCCGCGTGGATCGCCGAACTGGGGGTCGGCGCCACGACACCACTGACTTTCGAGAGGATCGGTAACGGGCAATCGAACCTGACCTACTCCGTGACGGATGCGGGCGGAGGACGGTGGGTACTGCGCAGACCTCCACTCGGCACGTTGTTGGCGTCCGCGCACGACGTCGTCCGCGAGCACCGCATCCTGTCGTCGCTCCAGGGAACCAAAGTGCCGGTTCCGAAGATCCTCGGCATCACGGAAGATCCGGAGATCACGGACGCTCCGCTGGTCCTCATGAGCTACATCGACGGCGTTGTGATCGACGGCGTTCCGGTGGCTCAGAAGTTGACCGAGGACGAGCGTCGCGCGGTCGGCTTGGCGATGCCCAAAACCCTCGCCAGCATCCACGGAGTTGACCTGGAAGAGACCGGGCTGGACGACCTGGCCAGCCGCAAGCCCTTTGCCGAGCGTCAGCTCAAGCGGTGGTCGGCGCAGTGGGAGAAGTCGAAGACCCGCGATGTTCCGGATGTCGACCGATTGGCCGAGATTCTGCACCGAAACATTCCGGAACAGAACGAAGTGACGTTGGTTCACGGCGACTTCCACCTCAACAACGTCATCACCGATCCGGCCGAGGGGCGCATCGTTGCCGTCGTCGACTGGGAGCTGTGCACGTTGGGGGAGCCGCTCGCGGATCTCGGTGCGCTACTCGCGTACTGGCCGGAAGCCGGTGACAAGGTTGCCGGTCCGTTCATGGCGTCCACGCTGGAAGGCTTCCCGAACCGTGACGAGCTGGTCGCTGCCTACGTCGAGGCGACTGGCCGCGACGTGTCAGCGGTCGGATACTGGCACGTACTCGCTCTGTGGAAGCTCTCGATCATCGCAGAGGGCGTGCTGCGACGCATTCTCGACGATCCGCGCAACAAGGCCGAGCACGGCGGCCCGACGGTCGCGCTGATCGACGGAATCGTTGCACGCGCCGTCTTGACGGCAGATCAGCTCGGCCTGAGCTAGTTTTCGGTCAAGGTCCCGGCTGCCGATCTGATGGCCGCCGGGATCTCCACCGGCTTACGGGTGTCGGCGTCGACGTAGACGTGCACGAAGCGCCCGGTCGCGGCAGGTTCCCAATGGCCGCTTTCGACCTCGTGGAATATCGCCAGCGCGTAGACGATGCTCTTGGTGCCGAGCTTCTCGACGGAGATACCCACCTGCAACTGCTCGGGGAACGACAGCTCGCTCAGGTACCGGCACGACGTCTCGGCGACGACGCCGATGGCAGGCAGGGTGCGGATGTCGGTTCCTGTGGAAGACATCAGCCAGGCGTTGACCGCGGTGTCGAAGTACGAGTAGTAGGTCACGTTGTTGACGTGGCCGTAGTGATCGTTGTCGTCCCACCGCGTCGGGACGGGCCAGAGAACGGGAAACTCGCTGATCGACGGGGGCGTCTGCGCTGTGCTCACGGCTTCGACTGTAGTGAGGACTTTCGCGAGAGTGGGGGCAGGGTGGTGCCCTGTAGGACTGCACGCACGATCAGCCCCACTAACAGCGCCCAGAATGCCGATCCGATTCCCAGGATACTGACCCCGGATGCGGCGATCAGAAACGTGACCACGGCGCCTTCACGTTCACTCGCCTCGCTCAGCGCCGAAGTGAGGGCGCCGGCAAGCGTTGCCAGGAGCGCCAGTCCGGCAACAGTTTCCACGACTCCGGCCGGTGCGGCGGCTACCAGAGCGGCCACCGCGGCCGCGCCGGCAGCGAGAACGAGATACGCCCAGCCTGCGGTGAAGGCAGCGATCCATCGACGTTTGGGATCCGGATGTGCGGTGGGGGCGGCGGCCAGGGCTGCGCTGATCGCCGCGAGGTTGATCGCATGGCCACCGGCCGGTGCGCCGACGATGGTGCCGATACCCGTCACGATCATCGACGGCCGCCAGGGAACGGTGTATCCGAACGAATTCATCATGGCCACACCGGGAATGTTCTGCGAAGCCATCGTGACGATGTAGAGGGGAATCGCAATGCCGATCATTGCCTGCCAGGTCCACGACGGCGCGGTGAGATCGATGCGGGGAATCATGGCGCCGGCGTCGAGCACTCGATCCGACGTGACGAGGCTGATCCCGATCACGACCGCTGCTGTGAGAAACGCGAGCGGAACCGCCCATCGCTTGGAGAAGCGCTGCGCGGCAAGCCAAACCAGGATGACGGGCGCGACCGCTGCCGGTGCGTCCCGGACGGCGATGATCGGCGCCAGGCACAACGGCATCAGAACCCCGGCGAGCATCGCTTGCGCGAGGGGCGTCGGGATTGCCGAGATGATCCTTCCGAGCGTCGGCCACAGTCCGGTCAGCACGATCGCGATTCCGACGACGATGAATGCTCCGACCGCGGCCGGCCACCCACCCTCGACCGCTCCGGCGCCGGCGAGCAGAGCGGCACCGGGCGTCGACCAGGCCAGGGTGATCGGCATCCGATACCGGCGTGAGAGCCAGAGCATTCCCAACGCTTGGGTCACACACAGAACCAGCAGTCCGGACGCCGCCTCGGTTGCGTCCGCACCGACAGCCGCGAGGCCGGTGAGCACCACCGCGAACGAACTGGTGAAGCCGACGAGGGCCGTGACGATGCCTGCGCTCATCGGTTGCGAGTTGCTGCGAACGGCTTCCGGTTCGGTGGTATCTGTGGAGTCCGACATGGTCAGTGATTCTGCCCGACCCGCCCCAGACCCGATTTACCTGTCCGGTCGGATGGGTGAGGTGACCGCTTTGCCGTAGATGAGGTGCGTTTGGGCGTGCCAGACCTCGGGATGTGCGGCGAGGTGGTCGATCAATACTCGCTGTAGATGAGCACTGTCACGGACCGCGACGTGGAGGAAGAAATCCTCAGGCCCCGAGACGTTGAAGAGCGCAAGCGTTTCCGGCAGTGCTAGGGCGTCGGCGGTGAACCGGTCGACGAGGTCGCGGCGGTGTGGTCGCAGTTGAACGGCGATGATCGCCTGCATCGACCGGCCAACGGCTGCCGGATCGACAACCGCGTGGATACCGCTGATCGTTCCGTTGGCACGTAGGCGTCGTACGCGCTCGTGGCACGAGGACGTCGCCAAGCCGACTCGATCGGCCAACACCTTGTTGGTGATCGACGCGTCGTTCTGCAATTCGGCCAAAATCTTCCAGTCCACCGGATCCAGAGGCTCATTCTTCGTCATCTGCCGAACTATATCCGGAGTCGTTTTGAACTTCCCGGATCCAGTTGCACACTCCTGGCATGAACATGTGTCTCGAATCAGCTCGGGTGTGAGGTATTTCGGATGAGTGTCGGTCAATGGCTCGCTTTCGGCTCCCTGCTATCCATCGTCCTGTTCACGCCGGGACCGGATTTTGTCCTGATCCTGCGTCATTCTCTGGCAGATCGTCGGACCGGCGCGGTGGTGGCCGCCGGTGTGATTTCCGGGCTCTTCGTTCACACCGCTGCCGCGTCACTTGGTCTCTCCGCACTTGTGGCGACACGGCCACAGTTGCTCTCTGCGCTCACATACGCCGGGGCGGCATATCTGACCTGGCTCGGCATCTCCGCGATTCGAAGTGCTTTCAAAGCCCGAGCCTCGGACGAGGGAATTCCGGCAGCGAAAGAACCGATCGCGGTCACCACGGCATTTCGCTACGGCTTCCTCTCGAACCTGCTGAACCCGAAGGCGCTGTTGTTCTTTCTCGGGCTACTCCCGCAATTCATCGAGCCGGGTGAAGGCGCAGGGCTGCGCACGTTGATGTTGGCGGGCGCGACGGTGGTCGCCGCGGCACTGTGGTGGGCGATCGTGGTGGTGTTGGCGGCCGGAGCCGGCAAGAAGCTGCGTCGCCCTGGCGTCGGCAAGCGAATCGACGTGGTGACGGGAGTGTTGTTGGTGGGCCTCGGTGCCTTCTTCGGGGTTGCATGAGTGGTCGTGTCAGGATGGGCTCATGACACTTCCCGTGCTGATCGACGTCGAAGAACTGTCCGCTCTCATCGAGGCCGGCGCTGCGCCGCGATTGCTCGATGTCCGATGGGCGCTGGGTGATTCGAACGGCGAGCAGCATTTTCGCGACGGCCATATTCCCGGTGCGGTATTCGTGAACCTCGACGAGGAACTTGCCTCGCCGCCGTCGCCGGGCAAGGGAAGGCATCCGCTGCCGAGTCTCGAAGACCTGCAGGCCGCGGCGCGTCGTTGGGGAATCGACGACGGTGATTCGGTGGTGATTTACGACGCCACCGGCAACACGGCCGCTGCCCGTGGTTGGTGGCTGCTGCGGTGGGCCGGACTCTCGGATGTCCGACTGCTCGACGGCGGGCTGCAGGCCTGGGAGTCCGCAGGACTGCCGTTGGCGGCCGGTATCGGCGAGTCCGTCAGCCCGGGCGACGTGACTTTCACCGGCGGCAACATGCCGACTGTCGACATCGACGGTGTCGGCAACTGGACGAGCGAGGGCGGTGTCCTTCTCGACGCCCGAGCCGGGGAGCGGTACCGCGGCGAGGTCGAGCCGATGGATCCCGTCGCAGGGCACATCCCCGGTGCGGTGAACGCGCCGACCGCCGAGAACATCACCGGCGACGGGCGATTCCTGGATACGACCCACCTGCGTGAGCGATTCGCCGGACTGGGCGTCGGAGACAAGGTGGCGGTGTACTGCGGATCCGGAGTGACTGCAGCGCACGAGATCGCGGCGCTCGCGATCGCCGGCTACGACGCGACGCTGTTCCCGGGCTCGTGGTCACAGTGGTCCAACGACAGCACTCGCGCCGTCGACACCGGAGCCTGAGTCAGCTCTTGGTGCGATCGATGAATGACGGCACGAGAAACCACAGCGCCGTGAACATGATCGCGGCGCACGCTGCCAAAACCTTTGCGGCAACTCCGCCGACGGCGACCTCGGCGATCAACAGGACCGTGCCGGTCATGGAGGCGGCCAGAAAGGCTATGCCGCACAGGGCGAATCGGTTGGCCACGGGCAATATGTTCTCGCGGTGCCCACGGCGGAAAAGCATGCGATGCCAGACCGCGGGTGCCATCAGGAACCCGAACGAGATGGCAACAAGGATCACCGTCACCAAGTGGATGCCGCGGATGTACGCCGACGCTTCCTCGTAGCGTTCGGTGAATGCCACGGCCAGCAGGAAGGCAAACAGGATCTGCACACCAGAGAGCGCGACGCGCAGCTCTTGCAACAACTCGTTGAAGTTCCGCGCGAGTTGTTGAGGTGGAGTCTCCCCGGTCTCGTTCACGGCGACGTGGTTCCTACGCCCGTGAGTATTCCGACGCTCGCTGGATCTGCTCCGCGCTCGGGCGCACACCGGTGTAGAGAACGAACTGCTCGGCGGCCTGAAGGGCAATGACCGACGCTCCTGTGATCGCCGTTTTGCCGAGTTCGGTCGCCAACGCGATCAGTGGCGTCTTCGAAGGCATCGCGACGACGTCGAAGACGACATCGGCTGCGCGCACTGCGTGCTCGGGGAACGACAGTGCATCTGCTTCTGCGCCGCCGGACATACCGATCGGGGTGGCGTTGATCAGCACACCGGGACGAAGCTCACCGAGTTCGGCCTGCCAGTCGAAGCCGTACTGCTTCGCAAGCGATGACCCCACTTGCTGGTTGCGGGCGATCACGGTGACGTCGGTGAATCCGGTGTCGCGCACCGCGGCGACGACTGCTTTTGCCATGCCACCGCTGCCGGCGACAGCGACGGACAGGCTCGTGTCGACGTTGTTGTCACGCAGTAGATCGGCCACCGCCTGATAGTCGGTGTTGTAGGCGTGCAGCACTCCGGACTCGTTGACGATCGTGTTGACGGAGTCGATGGCGCTGGCCGAATCATGCATGACGTCGATGTGCTCGATGACCTGTTCCTTGAACGGCATCGACACCCCGCAGCCTCGAATCCCGAGTGCTCGGATGCCGCCGATCGCGGCTGGCACGTCTTCGGTGGTGAAGGCTTTGTAGACGAAGTTCAGGCCCAATTCTTCGTAGAGGTAATTGTGAAATCTGGTGCCGATGTTGCTCGGTCGCCCGGAGAGCGACATGCACAGGAGCGTGTCCTTGTTGAGGTCGACGGTCATCGTTCCCACTCTAATCGCGAGTTCGGAGTAGTTCTTGATGGAGGAGTGCACCCATCCGGATGGCCCGCAGCGCCGAATGTCGGGTATCCGATCGAAGCACCACTCGCACCGACAGAGCCGAGACGACATGGTCACACAGAACATCGACGAGCACCCGAGCACCGAATCTCGTCCACCGCGTCGTAGATGGGCTGCTCACGCGATCTCCGGGGTCTTGGCCGCGGCTGTCGTCCTGGGCGTCGGTGAACTGGTGGCGCTGCCGATCAACCCGGACGCGTCGCCCTTCTACGCGGTAGGTGCGACTACCGTCGACCGAACGCCGGCGTGGGCTCGCGAGTTCGCGATCGATACTTTCGGTACCAATGACAAGCCGGCGCTGTTCATCGGAATGTCGATCTTGATCGTTCTGCTCGGTGCGGTGGCCGGGCTCCTGGAACGGCGACGCCGCCCGATCGGCAGCGTCATTCTCGTTCTTCTGGGCGCGGTTGGTGTGTATGCGGCGATGCAGCGGCCGACTGCCGACGCGATGTACGTGTTCCCGACACTGGTCGGTGTGGTGGCGGGCGTCGCAACACTGCGTTTGCTGATCACACAGCTGGAGGTGCCGCTCTCGCCTGGCGTCGCCGACTCGTGGTTGCCTCGTCGTCAGTTCCTTCTGCTGGCAGGTGCGGCGTTGGCAGTGGCTGCGGCAGCGGGTGCGGCCGGGAAGTTCGTGGGGCAGAGAATCGCCGGAGCAGTAGCGAATCGTGAAGATTTTGTCGTGCCCACCGCCGCTGACCCGGCGCCGCCGATTCCGGCGGGTGCGGACATCGGGATTTCGGGTGCATCGACGTACATCACGCCCAACGACGACTTCTACCGAATCGACACGGCTCTCCTCGTTCCGCAATTGACGACGGATTCGTGGGAACTGCGGATTCACGGAATGGTGGACCGGGAGATGACGTTGTCGTTCGACGATCTGGTGGCGCGAACGCCCATCGAGCGGGTCATCACGCTGACGTGTGTTTCCAACGAGGTGGGCGGCGTTCTGGCCGGAAACGCGAAGTGGATCGGTTATCCCATGAAGGACCTGCTCGACGAAGTCGGTGTCCATCCCGACGCCGACATGCTCCTCTCGACCAGCGTCGACGGCTTCACGGTCGGGACTCCCGTCGAGATAGTCACCGACGGCCGTGACGCGATTCTCGCCGTGGCGATGAACGGTGAGCCGTTGCCGTTCGAGCACGGTTATCCCGTTCGGCAGGTAGTTCCCGGCCTGTACGGTTTCGTCTCCGCCACCAAGTGGGTGACGGAGTGGGAACTCACGCGTTTCGACAAGGTCGAGGCCTATTGGACCCAGCGCGGTTGGGGTGCGCAGGCACCGATCAAGACGTCGTCGCGTATCGAGGTGCCGGCAGCTTTGGCGCCGATCGAGCCGGGACAGGTGCTGGTGGCGGGAACTGCTTGGGCGCAGCATCGCGGGATCGAGAAGGTCGAGGTTCGCGTCGACAACGGTGAATGGCAACAGGCGACACTGGCGCAGGAGTACTCGATCGACACCTGGCGTCAATGGTCGTGGATGTGGGATGCAGGCTCGGGTTTGCACACGGTGCAGGTCAGAGCGACGGATTTGGACGGGAACGTTCAGGTGGAAGAGCGCACTCCGCCGATTCCCGGTGGCGCCACGGGATGGCACACCAGGTCGTTCACCGTGAAGTGACGTCGGAATCCGAATGAGGTTCGGTATACAGACGAACAACGCGTTGAGCCATCCATCCGGCGATCAGGGTTCGCAGGCCGAAGTCGAACGTGTCGTCGGTTCGCAGCGGGGTCGTAGCCTCGCGCGTGACCTCGCTCGGATTGGAGGATTGAGTCCACGCGACATCCGGCGTCGAGAGTTTCACGACGGATCCGAGAACCAGACTGTCGAGTGTGGAGATTGCGTGACGCGTATCGGCCGAATTGAAACCCCCGTCCGAAAATGCTTGAACCAGTGCAGTATCGATATCAAAAGTCACCTCGGTGCGGACGCTGCGTGTCATGAGTAGCGGGATGAGGCGCCAATGTTCGACGGCAGCTCGGCGATAGGCCCACCCCCACGCGCTGATCCGCTCGCTCCATCCTGCGGGTGGTTCGGGGACAGAGATCGACGACATCACGCGGATGCGCATGAGTTCGACGATCTCGGATCGACCCGAAATATGTGTGTAGAGCGAAGACGGAGTCACGTTCAATTGCTTGGCGATCCCGGGCATGGTGAAGTCGCCGGTCGCGTCGACAGCATCCAGAGCCGCGTCGGTGATGTTTCGCGTGGACAGTATCGGCTGGGTGGGACGCGGCATCGATTCTCCTGGTGAGGGATTCGTCAGCAATCTCGGACTTCATCGAGTGATGACAACTCCTTGATTTCGGGAGCCGATATGCATCATACTAACCGAACCCTATTCGGTATGTCGGCGGAATCTTCCGGCGATCGGTACACGTCGGAGGAACATTCAATATGTCTGTCGTATGGCTGACCGGTGCAACGATCATCGACGGGACGGGCGCCGACCCGATCGAGAACTGCGCTGTTGCTGTGGAAAACGGGCGCATCAGTGCACTCGGTGGCACGCCACCTGCGGGGGCGGAGGTGTTGGACTGCACCGGGCTGACAATCACGCCCGGCCTCATCGACGCGCACGTTCATCTCGGTGGATCGAGCGATCTCGCACCGAGTCTGCGGCGTCAGATCTCGGTAGCCGAGCTCGCTGCAGACATGTTCGCGACCTGCGCATCGACCCTCGACGGGGGATTCACCACTGTTCGTGACTGCGGCGGAATCGACGGTGGACTCGCCGGAGTTGTCGCCTCGGGCAAGATTCCGGGTCCGCGGATCATTCAGTGCGGCCCGATCCAGTGCCAGACCGGTGGACACGGACACCTGGCGGCCGAGTGGGAGCCGACTTCGGACTGGTCCGATCACGACATCCCCGGATTGCGTTGTATGTCTCTGCTTTCCGACGGTCCGCACGAGATGCGAAAAAACGTTCGCGAGACGTTTCGCAGGGGTGCCGACTTCCTCAAACTGTGCGTCACCGGGGGAGTGGTATCGACTCACGACAAGCTAACCGATACCCAATTCACGGTCGACGAGATCGAAGTTGCCGTCGAGGAAGCCAATGCGCGCGGTACCTATGTCACGGTGCATGCCCACAACAACGAGGGAATCCGAAACGCTGTCACTGCCGGGGCAAAATGCGTCGAGCACGGCTCCGATATCGACGACGAGACCGCCAAGTTGATGGCCGAGCACGACGTCGCCTTGGTGCCGACGTTGGCTGTGGTGCAGGCGCTCTCGGACAGTGCGGCGTCGGCGGGTCTGCCCGAATCGATTTCGGCTCGCATCGGAAAGATGATGCAGGGGCAGATCGACGGGCTCCTCGCCGCTCGAAATGCCGGGGTCAGAGTGGGGCTGGGATCCGACCTCATCGGTACCGATCAAACGGGCCGTGGGATGGAGTTGGTCCTGCGCGCCAAGGTCGAAACACCCATGGATGCACTGGTTTCCGCTACCCGGATCAACGCCGACATTCTCGGAATCGCCGACGAGGTCGGCACCATCGAAGTCGGTAAGTTCGCCGACCTCGTTGCCTTCCGCGGCAATCCGTTGACGGATCCCTCGATCTTTGCCGATCGTGAGCGGATCGCACTCGTCATCCAGAGTGGGCGAGTGGTGAAGGACTGCCGCTAGATCAGCAGCGAGTGGCAAGGTCCGTCAGGGTCGAATGATCAGCTCGGCTGACTGGTAAGCCATAGGAAATCGCGACGGTCAGGTACTTGCCGGCGTAGAAGCATCGGTACGCAGGATCGGGCGGCAACCAGTCACTGGGCGTGCTGTCGCCTTTCGCCTGGTTGTCGGGGCCGTTGACGGCCAACAGGTTCAGAGACATGTCGTTCGCGAACCTCATCCGCAACGCAGGAGTCCAGGAGTTCGCGCCGAAGTCCCAGGCCGCGGCGAGCGGGAAGACGTGGTCGATCTGGACGGACTTGGCCTGGCTGCGTTCGAATTCGATGCGATCTCCGGAGTACGGGTCGGTCATCGCGCCGGACAGTACGACGCAGTCACGTGTTCCCGGTTTGAACACCACGTCCGAGAGATCTTGGGCCAGGACGTTGTTGCGGGTATCGCACCCGTCGTGGCCACCAGGTGCGTCCTGGTCGTCGGACCACGCGGGGCCGAAGACGCAGGCCTCGCCGTTACCGCAGCCGCGCTGGTATCCACCCGGATGTGGTCGGGTGTCGACAATCGCGGTCCGGGACAGCAGCGATTCGAGCTCCGATCGTGTCGGGCTGCCCGGGGCCGACTCGAGACGCTCGTCCCCGAACCATCCGCAGGACGCGACGAGACATACGAGCACGAGCGTCGACAGGATCGCAGATAACCGTGCAACCACCTGTGCCCCCGTCCGTCGTAGACGGTGATTCAACGCCGCCCGTCGTAGACGGTGATTCAACGCCGTCCGTCGTAGACGGTGATTGAACCATCGGGGGCCGACAGGAATCAGCCAAACTCGATCACCACTTTGCCGGCGGCATGGCCGTCTTCGACTGCAGCGAGCGCTTCCCCAGCGCGGGAGAATGGGTACCGCCCGGACACGGACGGGTCGAGGATCCCGTCGGCCACGAGCGCCGCGATCTCCGTGAATACTGCTGTAGTTCTTCGGCGTTCGACACCACCGCCGCCGAGTCGGCTCGCCGCCAGAGGATCGGCGATGCTCAGGATCGGTGCGTCCGGTCGGGCGAGCTCAGCGCCGCGAGTGAGAGTGTCCCCGCCGACCAGGTCGAAAACCGCGTCCACTCCGACTGGGGACAACGCGGACGCGTCGTCTGCGAAGCCGTCCCCCGACGCAACCCAACGTGCTCCCGCTTCCTCGATCGCGGTTCTCTTGGACTCGCTCGCGACACCGATCACGTTGATACTCCGCGCCAGAGCAAGCGCGATCGTGCTGCGACCAACGCCGCCGCCGGCGCCGAGCAGCAGGAGTGTCGCCCCGGGTTTCAGACCGAGATCGTGGAGTGCGTCGTAGGCCGTTCCTGCCGCAACCGTCAGCACTGCGGCATCGGCCCAGGACACGGTAGGCGGCTTGTGTGCTGTCGAGGAGACGTTGAGCAATGTCGACGCGGCGTAGCCGCCGAAGCCGGTCGCGGTAGCGCCGAACACTTCGTCGCCGACCTCGAACTCGGTGACCCGCGGACCTACTCCGATGACAACACCGGACACTTCGCGGCCCAGAACCGCAGGCAGCGTCACCGGGACAGTATCTTTTCGAGTACCCGCGCGAACTTTCCAGTCAGCGGGGTTGACGCCCGCCGCTCGGACCGACACCAGCAGTTGGCTGGCACCGGGCGGGGGCAAGGTGACGTCGAAGTAGGACTGTGTGTCGGGTCCGCCGTACTCGGTGAAGCCGTATGCCGTCGTCATGCCTGCCAGCCTATTGCCCGGTAGGCGGGAAGTGGTGTCGGTGGCACCTGATTGGATGGTCGGATGCTGCATGGACTCTGGTCACCGGGATCGGGGCTCAAACTGTGGGTCGACGGGCACGAGGGTGCCGGGACCGACGATCCCCGTGATCCGGTCAGTGCTGTCCTGCATCGCAAGTTCCGTCATCGTGTGAATGTCGCTATGCCGCCCGTACCTGGCGGGCCTTTGCAGAGTGAGTACGCAGCTGTTGCGTTGGCGCCGCCGGACGCAGTCGATCTCCTGCTGCGGTTCAAGGCCGACGATCAGCGAATTGCGGGAGACCTGCACTTTCTCGTACATGTGGCGCGAGGAATAGACCGGTGGGTGCGCGCCGGACGGGTGGTCCCCGCACTGACGCGGGCTGAAGGAAGTTGGTGGCCACGCTGGCAGTTGTCGGTGGGGGAACGCCAGCGCGCCTGGATCGGCGAACTGGTCGTGGCGATGCCGCCGGTGCAGCGGGCGGTCGGTTCGCCGAGGGCGACGATCGAAGACATCACGAACGAACTCACGGACCCGATCGTTCGTCGTGCTCTCGGGGACTCACATCCGGTGGTGCAGACCCCGCTGTGGCAGGCCGTGTTGTCCGGGGACGCTTTCGACGACGTGTCGTTACGAGCGGCCGAGGGACTCGCCGAATGGGGGTCGACGTTCACCGCCGGAGAGCCGGACTTGGTTCTGCGGCTGATCGAGCCTGAACTCGACGACAATTCCGATCCCGACGACGATGCGCTGTGGCGTCTGCAAGTGTGTTTGCGTCCTGAAGGTGAAGCGCCCGAACGTGTTCGACTGCACCGGGCAGATCCCAAACGTATCCAGCTCGGCAGCCGCAAGCTCGAAGACGCAATCAAGGCTTACCCACGTTTTCGCGACGTGCCGCGCGACGAGGACAGCCTCGACCTGTTGCTGCCCACACCTGTCGTGATGGACCTGGTCGGACACGGCGCGATTGTCCTGCGAGAGCGAGGGATCACGCTGCTGCTTCCTCGCGCATGGAACGTGGTGTCTCCATCCCTGCGTGTGCGCGTGACCTCGGCGGCATCTCCGATCGTTGCGGAGAATCGTACGGTCGGTATGGACCAATTGCTGGAATACGATTGGGAATTGGCGCTCGGAGACAAGGTACTGACCGCCGAGGAAATGACCCGACTCGTCGATGCGAAGTCCGATCTGGTCCAGTTGCGCGGCGAGTGGGTTCAGGCGGACAAAGACGTCCTGGCCCGCGCGGCTCGTTTTGTCAGTCAGCGGCACTCGAGCGGGGACCGAGCGATCGTCGATCTGATCAAGGACTTGATCGCCGACGACCTCAAAGACCTGCCGGTCGAGGAAGTGAAAGCAACCGGATGGGCCTCGGCACTGCTCGACCAGTCGGTGGCTCCGCGGCAGGTGGCGGTACCGTCGACGGTCAACGCGACTTTGCGTCCGTATCAACGACGCGGTCTCGACTGGTTGGCGTACATGAGTGCTCTCGGGCTCGGCGCTGTTCTGGCCGACGACATGGGTCTGGGTAAGACGCTGCAACTGTTGGCGTTACTTGCGCACGAGAAGTCCAAGACAGCAACCCTTTTGGTGTGCCCGATGTCGGTTGTGGGTAACTGGCAGCGTGAATCGGCGCGATTCGTGCCGAGCTTGCGCGTCTACGTTCATCACGGTTCGGATCGCGCTACCGGGGCGGAGTTGGAACAGGCAGTTCGTGAGAGTGACCTCGTGATCACCACCTACGCGCTCATGACCCGCGACGTCGCGGCCCTCAAGGATCTCGACTGGCGGCGCGTAGTGCTCGACGAGGCTCAACACATCAAGAACGCCAAGACATCTCAGGCGAGAGCTGCTCGCAGCATACCCGCGGATCATCGTGTTGCTCTGACCGGAACGCCGGTGGAGAACCGACTGGACGAGCTGCGGTCCATCCTCGATTTTGCCAATCGCGGTGTGCTCGGCTCGGAGCAGATGTTCCGCAAAAGGTTTGTCGTACCGATCGAGCGGGAAAAAGATCAGCTTGCCGTCTCGCGACTGCGAGCCGTCACGTCCCCCTTTGTGCTGCGGCGCGTGAAGACCGATCCCGCCGTGATCGCGGATCTCCCGGAGAAGTTGGAGATGACGGTTCGAGCGAATCTCAGCGAAGAGCAGGCCGCGTTGTACCGCGCCGTGGTGGACGAGATGATGGCGCAGATCAAGGGGACGGAAGGGATGAAGCGCAAGGGCGCCGTCCTGTCTGCGCTGACCAAACTCAAACAGGTGTGCAATCATCCCGCGCACTTCCTGCGCGACGGTTCGCCGGTGATGCGCCGCGGGCAACACCGTTCGGGAAAGCTCGGACTGGTCGAGGACATCGTCGAGTCGGTCATCGGCGACGACGAGAAGGTTCTGTTGTTCACACAGTTTCGTGAGTTCGGCGAATTGGTGGTGCCGTACCTGGCCGACCGGTTCACCACCGAAGTTCCGTTTCTCCACGGCGGAGTGTCGAAAGCCGGGCGCGACGCCATGGTCGAGGCATTCCAAGGTGAAGGCGGCCCGCCCATCATGGTGCTCTCGCTCAAGGCCGGCGGCACGGGTCTGAATCTCACGGCGGCCAACCATGTGGTTCACCTCGACAGATGGTGGAACCCGGCGGTAGAGAACCAGGCGACGGACCGTGTCTTCCGCATCGGTCAGAGAAAGAACGTTCAGGTACGCAAGATGGTGTGCGTCGGAACCTTGGAAGAGCGAATCGACACGATGATCGCGAGTAAAAGTGAACTCGCCGAACTTGCAGTCGGGACCGGTGAGAACTGGGTGACGGAGATGAGCGTCGAGCAATTGGACGAGTTGTTGCGACTCGGCGACGACGCGGTGGGCGAATGAGTCCGCGCGGCAAGGGCCCCGATTTCAGCGAGTACACCGGGCCTCGACGGCGAGCACCCGCGCCGGTCAAGCCTCGTCCAGCGTTCGGGAGGACGTTCTGGGGCAAGGCTTTTGTTCGGGTCGTCGAAGAGATCGGCGACAAACCTCGTGTCACGCGTGGGCGTACGTATGCGCGTTCGGGTCAGGTCTTGGCGCTCGACATCGAACCAGGAGTGGTGACGGCCGAGGTTCAGGGCAGCCAACTTCAACCGTTCGTTTCCACGCTGTCGATCGACACCCTTGACCAATCGGATATCGACGACATCATCACCAAGATCCGCCGCGTGCCGGGAAGTCTTGCCGCACTGGTGTCCGGCGTTGTCCCGGACATGCTTGCTGCTCAACTGATACCGGACGGCCCGTCGGCTTTTCGCTTCGACTGCACCTGCCCCGATGTCGGTTGGCCGTGCAAACACGCTGCGGCCGTGGCGTTCTTGACCGCGGAGCGAATCGACACCGATCCGCTCAGGTTGCTGAGACTTCGCGGGGTCGACCTGGAGCAGTTGATCGGGGGAGTGGAAGACGAGTCGACTGTTTCGGTGGACGTCGAGAATTGGTTCGGAATCGCGGCTGCCCTCCCTGCGCTACCGAAGGTGCCTTTTCGCGCGGCGATCGACGATCTGGATATCAGGCGGTTGCGCGAGGCGGTTGCGGCATTGGGATTGGACATGGCTCAGCAGAACGTCGCCTTGGACGAAATACGGTCCATCTACCGACGGTTGGACGGTTGAAATCGGACAACTCCGGACTGGTGCTAGTTTCCTGTCGTAAATTCCAGTATCGTTAATTGGACCGGTCCGGTCGGGACCTGCCTGCGATTTCAGGTCGTTGTCGTCGGCGAATAGACGACTATTCATTTCTCGGAGGGACAGTCGCTGTGATGCCCGTTCATTTGCGCGACAGCGCAATACCCAAACACGAACAGTTGCGCACCATTCTCCTGCGCAAGTGCACCCAAGAACTCCAGCCTGGCGACTTGATGACCAGCGAGCGAAACCTGATGCAGGACTACGGCGTCAGTCGGATCACCGTTCGCGAGGCAATCGGGCAACTGGTCAATGACGGACACCTCGTTCGCGTGCGTGGCAAGGGAACCTTCGTTGCGCACCGTGCTGTCCAATCCAAGCTGCACCTTGCATCCTTCACCGAGGAAATGCGCGCCCAGGGGCATCACCCCACGACGGTGGTCCTGGTCAGCGAACAGGGGCCGGTCCCCGAAAATACTGCTGCCGCACTGAATATGCGACCGGGTTCCGACGGTTACCACGTCAAGCGCTTGCGCCTTGCCGACGGCGAGCCGGTGAGCGTGGACGACGGCTGGTTCAATCCCGAACTGTTGCCGGGTTTACTCGACATGGACTTGACGGGTTCGATCTATCGGGCAACCGCCGACAAGTACGACAAGCCGATCGATCGGGCAGAGCAGACAGTCAGTGCCGATGGTGCCAGTACGGAGATCGCGACTCTCCTGGGCACTCGTAAGGGCGCTCCGGTTCTGTACTTCGATCGAGTGTCGTTCAGCGAGATCGCACCGGTCGAGCACACTCGCAGTTGGTACCGATCCGACCGCTACCAGTTGCAGATGGAAGTCCAGGGCCAAGCGCGGCCCAAAACGCGCGGCGACCAATAGTCATCGTTCGAAGCGAAAGGGCGAGCACACCTTCCGGTGTGCTCGCCCTTTGCGTTACGCCGACCAGTCGAACAGAGTGTCGCCAGTGGCGACGTCCCCACCGACGGAAGGGGATTCGACGGTGTCCGGTTTGGAATCCATCACGACTACCGGGCAGATCGCCGAGTAACCGGTCGTGTCGATGTGCGCTGGATCGAAGCTGACAATGGGATCACCCGCATCGACGGTGTCACCCTCGGCGGCGATGAGGGTGAATCCGTCGCCTTCCAGCTTGACCGTGTCGATGCCGATATGGACCAGCACGCCGGTGGCTTTCTCGCCGAAGATCACGAACGCGTGGGGGTGAAGTTTCAGGATCTTTCCGCTGATCGGCGCCACGACCGTGAGCGGGCCCTGACCGCGGGCGGGTTCGATCGCGACGCCCGAGCCGACCATCTGCTGAGCGAACACCGGGTCCGGTACGTCAGCGAGTGCGACGACCCGACCGGGGAGCGGGGCGAGGACGACCGTCACAGGATGTCCTCGATGTCCTCGGCAAGGGTGTCGGCCTCGGGCCCGACGATGACCTGGACAACCGTTCCGGCCTTGAGTACGCCGTGTGCGCCGGCAGCCTTGAGAGCGGACTCGTTCACCTTCGCTCCGTCCTTGACCTCGGTACGCAGGCGGGTGATGCAAGCCTCGATCTCGACGATGTTCTCTGCGCCGCCGAGGCCTTTGATGATTGCTTCCGCTTTCGACATTTGCTGCTCCTGATTGTCGGGTTGGTCGTGATCGTTGAACGGTCGTACAGGTGGGCTGACTAGTTGCTGGTCAAGGCTATCCCGGTTACGTATGTCACATTTGGGTGTTGACAACTCGCCTCCACCAGGTAAAACTACAACTGGTTATGACCGGACAGTACCCGTTGGAAGTCCGGCTCCACAACAGTTTCGACAAAACGGTTTCGGCCTCACTTCCGAGCAAGAACCGTGACCTGCATTTTCACGAAACCTGCACGTGTACGACACCCGAATTTCCAGAACCAGCGGCCGATCGCGACGCGGCCCGGCGAACGAAGAAGGTCCTTGATGACTCTCGAAGACACCCCGAAGAAGGAATCGAAAGTGTTCGCCGGGGTTCAACGCCTCGGCCGAAGCTTGATGCTTCCGATCGCCGTTCTGCCGGCTGCGGGAATCTTGCTCCGCCTCGGCCAGGACGACCTGCTCGGGCGATTCAGTTCGATGCACAGTGCTGCTGCAGTGATCTCTGCGGCAGGACAAGCAGTCTTCACGTGGCTGCCGCTGATCTTCGCCGTCGGTATCGCGATCGGCTGGGCCAAGAAGGCCGACGGATCGACTGCCTTGGCAGCCGTCGTCGGCTACATGGTGATCGACGGCGTGTTCAAGGCGATGTCGCCGATCGTCCTCGAAGGGAAGACCGACCCGAACGGGGATCAATCCCTGATCAACTACGGTGTGCTCGCCGGTATCGTGATGGGCTTGCTGTCGGCGATCTTGTGGCAGCGGTTCTATCGAACGAAGCTTCCCGATTATCTCGGGTTCTTCAACGGGCGCAGGCTGGTTCCCATCCTGACAGCGATCACCGGTCTTGTGGTCGGTGTCCTGATGGCATTCGTGTACCCCTTGTTCAACTCCGGCCTCAACTGGGTCGGTGAAGCAGTTGCTTCCAATACCGTTGTGGGCGGCGGCATTTACGGCGCAGCGAACCGCCTCCTGATCCCCACGGGCCTGCATCACATCTTGAACTCCGCCGTGTGGTTCCTGATCGGCGACTACCAGGACGCGAGCGGTCAGATCGTTCGCGGTGACCTCAATCGGTTCTTCGCCGGCGACCCCTCCGCCGGTACGTTCATGACCGGCTTCTTCCCGATCATGATGTTCGCCCTCCCCGCTGCAGCCTTCGCAATCTGGCGCAACGCCAAGCCTTCTCAGAAGAAGCTCGTCGGCGGCATCATGCTCTCCACCGGCCTGACCGCATTCCTCACCGGTATCACCGAGCCGCTCGAATTCTCCTTCATGTTCGTCGCGTGGCCCCTGTACGTCATCCACTCGCTCCTGACCGGAACGTCGATGGCCTTGGTCAATGCGCTGGGGATTCACGACGGATTCACGTTCTCCGCAGGCTTCTTCGACTACGTGTTGAACTTCGGCAAGGCAACCAATGCATGGATGTTGATCCCGATCGGACTCGGCTACGCCGTGATCTACTACTTCCTTTTCAGCTTCGTCATCAAGAAGTGGAATCTGCGCACGCCAGGACGAGAAGAAGAGGTCGAGGTGGCTGCAGGTGAGCCCGACCCAGCGCTGCTCGAGGCCGAACTGGCACTGGCTGCCGAAGGTGACAGCCGCACCGACGCCCCGCTCGTCGCCGAACTGGAAAACAAGCTCGACAAGGAACTGGAAGGACGCTGAACATGGCGATCGCAACCACGACAATCGGATCCCGTGTCGGACTCCACGCACGACCCGCAGCGCTCTTCGCGCGCGCCGCAGCCGATCTACCGGTAGACGTCACCATCGCGCTCGGCGACGGCGAACCCGTCGATGCCTCCAGCATGTTGTCTGTCATGACTCTCGGTGCAGCATTCGGGGATTCGGTGACCTTGCGTGCTGACGGTGACGGCGCCGACGCTGCGGTCGGTTCGCTCGCAGAGCTTCTCGCATCCGAACTGGACGAAGCCTGATGACGGCGAGTGTGGACAACCGCATCGCGGGTATCGGAGTGAGCGCGGGTTCGGTCTGCGCGCCGTGGTTGCGATTCTCCACGCCTGAGCCGACCTCGGCGGCGGACCCGATCACGGGCAGTCCCGAGGCGGAGCTGATCAGGATCCGTGAGGCACTGGACGCCGTCGCGGAGGAACTGCTCTCGCGTGCAAAGACAGTCGAGGGCGTCTCCGCGGAGATCCTGACGACGTCGGCTGCGATGGCGCGCGACGCGGGCATCGTGAAGGCGGCCAAGGCGAACCTGGAATCGGGGCTGCCGACCGCACACGCCGTCGCAGTCGCCTTCGACGCCTTCTGTGAAAAGCTCACGGCGCTCGGCGGGTACATGGCCGAACGGGCAACCGATCTGCGCGATCTCGGGCAGCGAGCTGTGGCCGTTCTTCGAGGGGAGCCGATGCCCGGAATCCCCACTCCCGGTTACCCGTACATACTGGTGGCGCGCGACCTCGCTCCGGCGGATACAGCGACGCTGGGCACCAGTGACGTGGTCGGATTGTTGACTGCCGAAGGAGGTCCGACCAGCCATACGGCTATCTTGGCGAAGTCGCTCGGAATCCCGGCCGTGGTCAACTGTTCGGGAACCGATCTGCTGGCGGAGGGGAAACTTCTCATCCTCGACGGCACCACCGGGACGGTCACCATCGATCCCTCGGCAGAAACGCGCGAGCGCGCTGTCCTCGAAGCATCGTTCGTGGCAGAGCAGTCGGCTTCGGCACAGGGTCCAGGACGCACGCGTGACGGGTTCGCGGTGAGGTTGTCGGCCAACATCGGAACCCTCGAGGACGCCGCGCGGGCCGGAGCGGCGGATTGCGAGGGCGTCGGACTGTTCCGTACCGAATTCTCGTATCTCGGGCGTCACGACGCACCGTCGGTGGAGGAGCAAGCACAGACGTACGCGTCGGTGCTCGGGCACTTCGCCGGACAGAAGGTGGTGGTCCGCACTCTCGATTCGGGTTCGGACAAGCCGTTGCCGTTTCTCGATCTCGGGGTCGAGGAGAATCCGGCCCTTGGTATCCGCGGGCTCCGTGTCGGCACGGTTTATCCCGACACACTCATCAGCCAGCTCGACGCCCTCGCGGCGGCAGGCAATGCGACGGGCGCCGATCTGTGGGTCATGGCGCCGATGGTAGCTACGGCCGACGAGGCGAAAGACTTTGCAGAACTTGCGCGTTCGCGGGGGATCGGCAAGGTCGGAGCAATGATCGAGGTTCCAGCTGCAGCGTTGCGGGCGAAGGATATCCTCGAGCACCTCGATTTTGTCAGTATCGGTACCAATGATCTGAGCCAGTACACCTGCGCCGTGGATCGTATGGCCGGAGGCCTGGCCCAACTGCTCGATCCGTGGCAGCCGGCGGTCCTCGATCTGATCGCGATGGTCGGTCAGGCTGGCGCCGATGCCGGGAAACCTGTTGGTGTGTGCGGAGAATCCGCGTCGGACCCGCTGTTGGCTCCGGTTCTGGTCGGTTTGGGCGTGACGAGTCTGTCGATGTCGGTCCCGGCATTGGGCGCAGTTCGCGCGCAACTGGCCTCTCTCGATCTGGCGGTGTGCAAGGACATGGCCGCGGCGGCGCGGGGCGCGCGAAACCCGATCGAGGGTAGAGCGGCCGTCGCGCGGATTCGCGAGTCGGCATGAGTACATCAGGCTCGGCTACTGTCGGCGATCCGATCGTATTGCGGGGAACTGTGATCGGATCTCCGGCCGGGAAGATTCACGACGGAGTCGTCGTCGTGGACGGCGAAAAGATCAGTTGGGTCGGCTCGGCTGCGGACTATGTGGCGTCCACACCCGTCGTCGTCATTCCGGAACGCACCGACGCGGTGATCATGCCCGGCTTGATCGATGTCCACAGCCACGGCGCCGCGGGTGCTGGTTTCCCGAACACCGACGCCGATGGAGCGAGCCGCGCGGCGGCGCATCATTGTGAGCACGGCACGACCGGAATGCTGGCCAGCCTGGTCTCCGCACCGCGCGCAGATCTGGTGCGACAAGCAACGATGCTCGCCGATCTGGTCGAACGCGGAGAACTTCTGGGTATCCACCTCGAGGGGCCGTTCATCAACGGCGTCCGCTGCGGTGCCCAGGATCCGGCAGCGATCATTCCCGGTGATCCGGATCTGCTCGAAGCCGTGTGTGACGCCGCGCGGGGGACCGTGCGGTCCATGACCTTGGCGCCCGAGACCGAGAATTTCGAAGAGCTGCTCGCGATCATGCGTCATCGCAACATCGTGCCGAGTTTCGGTCACACCGATGCCGACGCGGCAACGACGTCGGCGCGGATCGATGCTGCGGTGCACGGGGATTGGGCCGGACAGATCAGCGCGACCCACCTCTTCAACGGGATGCCGCCCCTGCACCATCGATCTCCGGGTCCCGTCGCGGCGTGCCTGGCGGCTGCCGCGAGAGGCGAGATGGTGGTGGAACTGATAGCAGACGGTGTGCATCTTGCACCCGAGACCGTGTCGATGGTCTTCGATGCTGTCGGACCGGACCAGATCGCCTTGGTCAGCGATTCGATGGCCGCTGCGGGAATGGACGACGGCGACTACCAACTCGGTGCGCTCGACGTCACCGTACAGGCGGGCGTCGCACGGCTCGCGACGACCGACGGCTCGGTCGGCGCGATCGCCGGAGGGACCGCGAGGTTGCTCGACGTGCTGCGCAGCACCGTCTTCGACGGCGGCGTCGCGCTGGAAGACGCTGTCGCAGCGGCAACTCGGAGCCCAGCGCATCTGCTGGGGCTCGGCGACCTGATCGGATCGCTAGCCGTGGGCTGCCGAGCCGACATCCTGATCACCGATCGTCACTTGCGCCTGGGGCGTGTACTACTCGGCGGAAAAGTCGCCGGAAAGGAAAAATCATGGAAATCGTAATTCAGCCGACACCCGCGGAGGTCGACTCGACCGTCGCGGACATCGTCGAAGGCTACGTCAGAGCCGGGGCGACGACGCTCGGTCTCGCAACGGGGTCGTCGCCGATCGGAACCTATCGTGAACTGGCAGCGAGGCATCGCGACGCCGAACTCGACTTCTCGCTGGCTCGGGCATTCCTGCTCGACGAGTACCTGGGATTGCCGAAACGCCATCCGCAGTCGTACTACTCGGTGATTCGGTCGGAGTTCGTCGATCACGTCAACCTGGATCCCGCGATGGTGTCCAGTCCCAACGGTGAAGCGCCGTGCCCGGAGCAGGAGATCGCCCGGTACGACCAGAGCATCGCGGCGGCCGGGGGAGTGGACGTGCAGTTGCTCGGCATCGGTACCGACGGCCACATCGGCTTCAACGAGCCCGGATCGTCGTTGACCTCGAGAACTCGCGTGAAGACGCTGACCGAGCAGACCCGGATCGACAACGCACGCTTCTTCGACGGTGTGGACGACGTCCCACATCACGTGCTCACCCAGGGGCTCGGAACCATCAGCGATGCAAGGCATCTGGTGATGATCGCGACCGGAGAAGGCAAGGCTGACGCGATCGCCGCTGCCGTCGAAGGTCCGTTGTCTGCTTTCTGCCCGGCTTCGGTGATGCAATTGCATCGCCATGTCACCGTCGTCATCGACGAAGCTGCGGCCAGTTCACTCAAACTTGCCGACTACTACCGGTATGCGCTCGAACACAAGCCGTCGTGGCAGTCCTTCTGACATGACGGTTCTGGAGCTGGCTGTGCAGGACGTGCGGGGGGCGAGGATCGCGCGTTCGGTGGGAGCGACTCGAGTCGAGTTGTGTGCGGCACTCGGCCCGACGGGGGGATTGACGCCCAGCATCGGAGTGATCGAGGCTGCGACGGAGGTGGGGATCGCGGTTCACCCGCTGATCCGTCCGCGCGCCGGAGGTTTTGTGTTCTCACCCGACGAAGTGTGGGTGATGGAGCACGACGTACATGCTGCTGTGGCCGGTGGAGCTTCCGGCATCGTGATCGGCGCGCTGACAGAAGACAATTCGATCGACACCGTCGTGCTGCGCCGCATCATCGGATGCGTGGACCGTGCGCGGGTCGAGGTGACAGTACATCGTGCGATGGACGTGGTGACCGACCGTCTGACCGCGCTGGACGAACTGATCGACCTGGGCGTGACCCGCGTGCTGACGTCCGGGGGTGCCGATACCTGTAGTGAGGGACTCGACGAGATCGGTCGAATGGTCGAACATGCCGCAGGCCGGATCCAGATCATGGCCGGTGGCGGAATCACCGTCGACGACATCCCGGCAATCGCCGCCGTCGGCGTCGATGCGGTGCATCTCTCGGCACGCAAGGTTGTCGCGGTGTCCGGTGGCCCGGGCGGGGGATCGGACGGATACGACGTCACCGATGCAGTAGTCGCGCAGGAAGCGGCAGCCGCGCTCCGCGCTGTGCGCCTTTATTAACCCCCCGCGGTTAATAAAGGCGCACAGCCCTTGGGCTCTAGACATACATGGACATCCAACTATAGGATGGTAGACATATTCACTGCTGCCTCCTGGGCGGTCCATACGAGCAAGGAACGGGTTAGCACAATGGTTGAAAATGCGACGGTTCACGAGTTGACGCACTTCGTCGGTGGCAAGCGTGTTCCCGGGACATCTGATCGATTTGCGGACGTGTTCGATCCCAACACCGGCAAGGTGCAGGCCCGCGTTCCCCTCGCGAGCAAGGCCGAGACCGAAGCCATCATCGCCAATGCCGAAGAGGCGCAGCAGGTGTGGGCAGCGTTCAACCCGCAGAAGCGTGCCCGCGTGCTGATGAAGTTCCTGCAGCTCGCCCAGGCCGAGATGGATTCTCTGGCCCGCCTCCTCTCGTCCGAGCACGGCAAGACCGTCGCCGACGCCAAGGGCGACATCCAGCGTGGCCTCGAGGTCATCGAGTTCGCTGTCGGCGCTCCGCACCTGCTCAAGGGCGAATTCACCGAGAGTGCCGGCACCGGCATCGACGTGTACTCCATGCGCCAGCCGCTCGGCGTCGTTGCAGGCATCACGCCCTTCAACTTCCCCGCGATGATCCCGCTGTGGAAGGCCGGCCCCGCCCTCGCCGCCGGTAACGCCTTCATCCTCAAGCCCTCCGAGCGCGACCCCTCCGTCCCGCTGCGCCTGGCTGAACTGTTCCTCGAGGCGGGACTGCCCGCGGGTGTGTTCAACGTGGTCAACGGTGACAAGGAAGTTGTCGACGTTCTGCTCACCGACGACCGAATCAAGGCTGTCGGCTTCGTCGGCTCCACGCCGATCGCTCAGTACATCTACGAGACGGCCGCAGCTCACGGCAAGCGCGCACAGTGCTTCGGTGGCGCCAAGAACCATGCGATCGTCATGCCGGACGCGGACCTCGACGAGGTTGCCGACGCCCTGATCGGTGCAGGCTACGGCAGCGCCGGCGAGCGTTGCATGGCCATCTCGGTTGCCGTTCCCGTCGGCGAGGAGACCGCGGACGCTCTTGTTGCGAAGCTGAAGGAGCGCGTCGCGAAGCTCAAGATCGGTCGCAGTGACGACGAAGGCGTCGATTTCGGACCGCTCGTTTGCCAGGATGCCCTCGACCGCGTCAACAACTACGTGCAGATCGGCATCGACGAGGGCGCAACGGCAGTCGTCGACGGCCGCGGCTTCACCCTCGAAGGCCACGAAGGTGGATTCTTCGCCGGCGCAACCCTGTTCGACAACGTCACCTCGGACATGCGCATCTACAAGGAAGAGATCTTCGGACCCGTCCTTCAGGTGGTCCGCGCTGCCGATTACGAAGAGGCACTGCGTCTTCCGACCGAACACGAGTACGGCAACGGCGTCTCCATCTTCACCCGCGACGGCGACACCGCGCGTGACTTCACCGCTCGCGTCAACGTCGGCATGGTCGGCGTGAACGTGCCGATCCCGGTCCCGATCGCGTACCACACCTTCGGTGGCTGGAAGCGCTCCGGATTCGGTGACCTGAACCAGCACGGTCCCGACTCCTTCCGCTTTTACACCAAGACCAAGACCGTGACGCAGCGCTGGCCTTCCGGCAAGAAGGAAGCAGGTCAGGAGGGTCGCTCCGTAGACTCCGCTCCTGACAACCACTTCGTCATCCCCACGATGAACTGATCGGAACACTTTCCATGTTTACTCTGACCGATGACGAGCGGGCGATTCGTGACACTGCCCGCGACTTTGCGGCCGAGCATCTGGCGCCCAACGCAGTGGAGTGGGATCAGACCAAGCATTTCCCGGTGGACGTCCTCCGTAAGGCGGCGTCCCTGGGAATGGGCGGTATCTACATTCGTGAAGACGTGGGTGGCAGTGAGCTGAGTCGCGTCGACGCTGCCCGGATCTTCGAAGAGCTGGCCAAGGGCGATCCGTCGATCGCCGCGTACATCTCCATCCACAACATGGTCACGTGGATGATCGACCAGTTCGGCAACGACGAACAGCGCCACAAGTGGGTTCCCGGACTCTGCTCGATGGATCAACTGGGCAGCTACTGCCTCACCGAACCCGGCGCTGGCTCCGATGCTGCGGGCCTGAGCACCAAGGCCGTTCGTGACGGCGACGACTACATCCTCAACGGCGTCAAGCAGTTCATTTCCGGCGCAGGCACTTCCGACGTGTACGTCGTGATGGCACGCACCGGATCTGCCGGTGCCAAGGGGATCTCGGCGTTCATCGTGCCCAAGGATTCGCCCGGACTGTCGTTCGGTGCCAACGAGATCAAGATGGGCTGGAACGCGCAGCCCACCCGTCAGGTGATCTTCGAAGACGTGCGAGTTCCTGCCGCCAACATGCTCGGTGAAGAGGGCAGCGGATTCCGCATCGCCATGAAAGGTCTCAACGGCGGCCGGCTGAACATCGCCGCCTGTTCGGTTGGTGGGGCCCAGGCAGCGCTGGAGAAGGCAGTCGCATATCTGGTGGACCGCAAAGCTTTCGGTTCGGCACTGATCGAGTCGCAGGCCCTGCAGTTCCAGCTCGCCGACATGCGTACCGAACTCGAAGCGGCCAGGACGTTGCTGTGGCGCGCCGCTGCCGCACTCGAAGACGGAGCGTCCGACGTCGTGGAGTTGTGTGCGATGGCCAAGCGCTTTGCCACCGACACCGGATTCGACGTAGCCAACAAGGCCCTCCAGCTTCACGGCGGGTACGGCTATCTTGCTGAGTACGGGATCGAGAAGATCGTCCGCGATCTTCGGGTTCATCAGATCCTCGAAGGCAGCAACGAGATCATGAGGGTGGTCATCGCCCGCAGCGTGGTCGCATCAGGTCAGGGAAAGCAGGGAGCAGCATGAGCGACGAGCTCGAGGTATCGATCGAAAAGCGTGACGGACTGGGGCTCATCACTCTCAACCGTCCCAAGGCGATCAATGCCCTCAACCACTCGATGGTCAAGGCGATGGCCAAGGCCCTCGAGGAATGGAAGTCCGACGACGACGTCAAGGCAGTCGTACTCACGGGCGCCGGCGAGCGTGGTCTGTGCGCCGGCGGCGACATCGTCTCGATCTACCATGACGCCAAGGACGGCAAGACCGGTTCGCTCGACTTCTGGCGTGAGGAGTACATCCTCAACTCCGAGATCGCGAACTACCCGAAGCCGTACGTCGCGATCATGGACGGGATCGTCATGGGCGGTGGCGTCGGAGTGTCCGCACACGGCGACATTCGCATCGTGACCGAGCGCTCGATGATCGGAATGCCCGAGACCGGAATCGGTTTCATTCCAGACGTGGGCGGAACTTACCTGCTCTCGCGTGCTCCCGGTGAACTCGGGACGCACATCGCGCTCACCACGGCGCGACTGAGCGCCGGCGATGCCATCGCAGCAGGTTTCGCTGACCACTTCATCCCGTCGGAGAACATCGAGACGTTCATCGCCGCACTCGCGTCGTCTTCGGTTGCCGACGCCGTGGCGCAGTACGCGGAGCCGGCTCCGGTGTCGGAACTGTTGGCCCAGCAGAGCTGGATCGACGCCGCGTACTCCGCCGACGACGTATCCACCATCGTCGAGCGTCTTCGCGCAAGTGGAATCCCCGAAGCGGAGAAGGCAGCGGAGCAGATTCTCGGCAAGTCCCCGATTGCACTGTCGGTGACCCTGCGATCCCTGCGACATGCCAAGGAAGCAGCAAGCTTGGAAGAAGTCCTCAACGAGGAGTTCCGGGTCTCGACCGCTGCGCTCGCCTCACACGATCTGGTCGAGGGCATTCGCGCCCAGGTCGTGGAGAAGGACCGAAACCCGAAGTGGTTGCCGGCAACTCTCGACGACGTCACGGCAGAATCCGTCGACGCCTACTTCGCCCCGCTGGGCGACAACGAGCTCGGACTCGCCCCTCAACCGCAAGGCAACTGATCACCGCCGAAGGAGCATCACTAATGAGCACCATTGGATTTATCGGACTCGGTCACATGGGTGGCCCGATGGCGGCCAATCTCGTCAAGGCCGGACACAAGGTCGTCGGTTTCGACCTGGCACCTGCGGCGCTGGAGCAGGCAGTCAAAGACGGTGCATCGGTGGCGGATTCGGCGGTCGACGCCGTTCGCGGTGCCGACGTCGTGATCACGATGCTGCCGAGCGGTAAGCACGTTCTGGGTCTGTACGAAGAGCTGCTACCGGTGGCAACACCGGGCACGCTGTTCATCGACTGTTCCACCATCGACGTCGCCGACGCCCGCGAGGCACACGACAAGGCCGAAGCGGCCGGTCACCGCAGCGTCGACGCACCGGTCTCCGGTGGAGTCGTCGGGGCTACCGCAGGCACGCTGGCATTCATGGTCGGCGGTTCCGAGGCTGACTTCCAAGCCGCGTCACCGTTGCTGGACGTGATGGGCCGCAAGGTCGTTCACTGCGGCGACGCCGGTGTCGGCCAGGCAGCCAAGATCTGCAACAACATGATCCTCGGCATTTCGATGATCGCGATCAGCGAGGCGTTCGTGTTGGGCGAAAAGCTCGGCCTGAGCAACCAAGCGCTCTTCGACGTGGCGTCCAACGCCTCGGGGCAGTGCTGGGCACTGACCACCAACTGCCCGGTACCGGGACCGGTGCCCACCAGCCCGGCCAACAACGACTACCAGCCTGGCTTTGCTGTTGCACTGATGGACAAGGACCTGGGTCTGGCAGCAAATGCGCTGCGCAACAACGGCGTCGATGCGGAGATCGGACTCAAGGCCGCCGAGCTCTACAGTCGCTTCCATGCCGCAGGCGGTGGCGGTCAGGACTTCTCTGCCATCATCAACGACATCCGTGACCGTTCGACCGAAGGACAGTAGTGACCGACTTCAACACCATCATCCTCGAGCGTAAGGGTCGCGTCGGCGTCATCACGCTCAACCGCCCGAAGGCTCTCAACGCGCTGAACTCCGAGCTGATGAACGAGGTCGTCGCCGCGGTTGCCGACCTCGAGGCGGACAACGGCATCGGAGCCATCCTGATCACCGGTTCCGAGCGCGCCTTCGCCGCCGGTGCCGACATCAAGGAAATGCAGTCCAAGACGTACATGGACGCATACGTCGAGGATTTCTTCACCCCGTGGGATCGCGTCGCAGCAGCTCGTAAGCCGCTGATCGCCGCCGTCTCCGGATACGCGCTCGGTGGTGGCTGCGAGCTTGCGATGCTCTGCGATTTCATCATCGCTTCGGATACCGCGAAGTTCGGCCAGCCCGAGATCAAGCTCGGTGTCATTCCGGGTATCGGTGGCTCGCAGCGCCTTACGCGCGCCGTGGGCAAGGCCAAGGCCATGGAGCTGTGCCTCACCGGCCGCAACATGGACGCAGAAGAAGCCGAACGTGCAGGCCTGGTTGCCCGGATCGTTCCGGCCGCCGATCTGCTCGACGATGCCTTGAAGACCGCAACCACCATCGCCGAGATGTCGCTGCCGATTGCGATGATGGCCAAGGAAGCAGTCAACCGCTCCTTCGAGACCACCCTCGCCGAGGGCGTCCGCTTCGAGCGTCGGGTGTTCCACTCGACCTTCGCGACGGAGGATCAGAAGGAAGGCATGACCGCGTTCGTGGAGAAGCGGTCGGCAGAATTCAAGCACCGCTGAATTTCAACAGCGCTGAAACTGCCCTCACACTCGTCGAGAGTGTGAGGGCAGTTTCTTTGTGTGTACGGGTGGTCGGTTCACCACTTGGTCGGTGCGCCGCCGGTGTCGAAGTCACCCGCAGTCTTGCGAAGTTCAGTGAGGATCGTCACCAATTGCTCGAGCTTGTCCTGCTGGAGTCCGGGGTGAGCGAACACCTTGCTGTTGAGCATTTCGGTCGCTTCGAGGGCCAGTGCGCGACCCGCGTCGGAGATCTCGATGAGCGTTGCACGGCGATCGCTGGGATGCGGGACCCGCCTGACCAACTCCGCTTTCTCCAAACGGTCGACGGCATTGGTGACGCTGGTGGGGTGAACCTGGAGTCGGGCACTTGCCTTGGCCATCGGGAGTGCGCCCGACCTGGTGAAGGTGAGAAGCGTCAGCAGTTCGTAGCGGGCGAAGGTCAGCCCGAGAGGCTTGAGTACCTCTTCGACCCGCGCCATCATGATCTGCTGCGCACGCATCACCGACGTGACCGCAGCCATACCGTCGGCGACATCGCTCCAACCGTGCTTCGTCCACTGACGATGCGCCTCTTCGATGGGGTCGAGGGGGAGCGGCGCGGGGGGAGACATAAGTTCGATCATCCCATGCTGGCAAGCGGTCGGGTGCCTTGTCTGATTGTGTGTCGCAGCCGCTTACGTCTGTAGAGTCCCACGGGTGATTTCAATCCTCGTAGCGGGTGGCGTCTCGTTGTTCGTCGCGCTCTTCCTGACTCCGTTTCTCATTCGTGTGCTTTCGCGGCAGGGGCTCGGGCACGAGATTCGGATCGAGGGTCCGCAGAGTCATCAGGGCAAGCGTGGCACCCCGTCGATGGGCGGGATCGCGATCATCGCCGGTATGTGGGCGGGCTACCTGGCGGCACACATCATCGGATTCGGCTCGCGGCTACCGCGGCTGTCTGCATCCGGTTGGCTGGTTCTCGCGCTCGCCACGTCACTGGGAATCGTCGGCTTTCTCGACGACTTCATCAAGATCCGTAAGAAGCGCAATCTCGGGCTCAACAAGACAGCGAAGACCGTCGGTCAGCTGGCGAGTGCCATCATCTTCGGCATTTTGTTCCTGCAGTTCTCCAACAACAACGGAGTCACTCCCGGAAGCCAGTACCTGTCCCATGTTCGTGACATCTCGGTGTTCTCCATGGGTGCCATCGGCTTTGTGGTCTTCTTCTGCATTCTGGTGTTCGCCTGGTCCAACGCCGTCAATTTCACCGACGGCCTCGACGGTCTCGCGGCCGGTTCGATGGGCATGATCCTGGGGACCTACGTCGTCATCGCCGGTTGGCAGTACCGGAACTCGTGTGTCCTCGAGCCTGCCGCCGGTTGCTACGACGTTCGTGACCCTCTCGATCTAGCGATCGTCGCTGCCGCCGCAGGCGGGGCGTGCCTCGGCTTCCTCTGGTGGAATGCCGCCCCGGCTCAGATCTTCATGGGCGACACCGGCTCCTTGGCACTCGGCGGCCTGGTTGTCGGTCTGTCCGTCACGACGCACACCGAACTGCTGATGGTCGTCATCGGCGCCCTGTTCGTGGCTGAGATCCTGTCGGTGATCATCCAGGTTCTGGTCTTCCGATCATCCGGCCGACGCGTATTCAAGATGGCCCCGATCCATCATCACTTCGAGTTACTCGGTTGGCCGGAAACCGTCGTGATCGCAAGATTCTGGATCTTCGTCGCGATCTCGTGTGTCCTGGGACTTGCCACCTTCTACAGCGAGTGGTTCTCCGCTGCCGGTTAGACCGATTCACTCTTTCGGGTCGTAGCCAGAAGAGCGATCAGGCCGAGCGACACACACGCCGTCATCGTGACGGCCAGGGCTGTGCTCGTGTTTCCCAGTAGACCGACTGCGGGCGCGATGGCCGCACCGACGCCGAACTGGAATGCACCGAGCATTGCCGCGGCAGTACCGGCCGCTTCGCCGTGACGAGCGAGCGCCAGTGCCGGGGCGTTGGGCAGAACAAACCCGATGGCACCGGCCATGACCCACAGTGCGATCACGAATCCGGCGAGCCCGCCCAGTTCCAGGACCGCGACAGCGATGACTACAGCGCCTGAGACAACCGCAGCCACGAGCGCCCACTTGGTGATCTGCTGAGGAGTCCAGCGGTCCAGCAGTCGGACGTTGACCTGCGAAGCGCCGATCAACGCAATCGCGCCCGCACTGAAAAGCAGCGCGAACTCCTGCTGGTTGAGGCCGTACTGATCCTGATAGACGAACGACGCGCCTGAGACATACGCGAACAATGACGCCATGCCAACGCTGGAGACGAGCGTCAGGACCATGAATGTGCGGTCGCCGAGCAGCGAACCGTAGGTACGGAGAACCGACTTCAATCCGCTCGGGCGACGCTTTTCCTTCGGCAGTGTTTCTGCGAGTCCGAACGCACCGATCATCGCTGTGCCGACGCCGATCAACGCCAGGACGACGAAGATTCCGCGCCAGTCGAGGGCGACGAGGAGAGCGCCGCCGATGCTGGGCGCCAGGATCGGTGCCACACCGAGCACGAGCATCAGCCGGCTCATCACGACGGCAACGGTGTTACCGCTGTAGAGGTCGCGGACGATCGCCATGGTGACCACTGCCGCGGCTGCCGCGCCCATGCCCTGGAAAACCCGCAGGATGCCGAGGACAGCGATGCTCGGTGCGAAGACTGCCAGCAGCGAAGCCAGGATATGGACGCCGATTCCGGCAAGCAGCGGCTTCTTGCGGCCGAGGGTGTCCGAGAGCGGCCCGACCAACAGCTGTCCGAGCGCGAGGCCGATGAGGGTTCCGGTGATCGTCAGCTGAACCGTTGACGACGAGACTCCGAGATCGGCGCCGATATCCGGCAGCGCGGGCAGGTACATGTCGATGGTGAAGGGCCCGAGCGCCGTCATGGAACCGAGGGCCAGGATCTTGCCGACGCTCGGCTTACGATCGACACTGCTCGTTTCCAGCGGAGCTGCCTTCACAGGCGGGGCTGCCTCTATGGGCGGGGCTGCCTTGACGTGCGGGGCAACGGCGGTGTTCTCGGCACTCATGAAACCTTCTGGGTTGTCTGGGTCTGGCGAACTGCTCGGTCGTTCGGTCGAATTTCGGGCCGCAATCGAATGACCTGCGCCCACCGAGGGAGTCAGCATCGAGACTGACCGATTTGTTCCCGAAGGGCCCGCACTTTTCCCAGAGACTGGAACGCTTGGTGAGAATGCACTCGAATCATGCTGAGCGGAACTGTGGTTCGAGATCGTCACTCAGGGCAGAGTTACTCACTGACGCGGGTGTGGCTGAGTGGCTAGGCACCGGCCTGCAAAGCCGTTCACACGGGTTCGAGTCCCGTCATCCGCTCGTCTCGGAGACCGGCAGGCATATCGCCTGCCGGTCTCTCTTGTGTGGTCCTGGTTCGCGGGGTCGGCTGCGATAGTCTGGGCTGCCGGAGCGAGCGGACCACATGAGTGAGGCACTGAATTGATTTCGGGACAGGACCTGCGATCGCGGCGCTTGCACGTGGGGATCAGTCAGTTCCAGTTCGCCCGCCAGGCGGGAGTCTCGTCAGCCGTCGTCTCCGCGTGGGAACTCGACAAGGCGTATCCGAAGCCACCGGCGGAACGAGCAGTCCTCACGGCCCTCTCCGCGCTGGAAGCGGCCAAGCGTGAGGGCACGTACGCGGCCCCCCGGAAGCGATCGAGCGGTAGTACCCGTGCGCGTCGAGCGACACCGGTCAACGACCCCGCCTCGGTGGCCAGGCGTGCGGTCGCGGGGGCAGGAAACGGTGGCCCCACCGTATTGACGGCGTTCTCCGGTTGTGGCGGTATGGCCGAAGGCTTTCGGATGGCGGGGTTTTCGGTGGAGGGATACATCGAAGTCGTGCCGGAGGCGCGCGCGACCTTCGATCGGAACTTCCCCGGCGCGAAGTGCCTCGGTGAGGACATCCGGGCGATCGACGAAGCCCGTGTGAAAGATCTTCTGGCACAGGTGAATATCGATGTGTTGGCCGGGGGGCCGCCGTGTCAGGGTTTCAGTCTCGCCGGCCGGCGAGACCGCGACGATCCGCGTAACCATCTCTTCCGGAACCTACTCGAGCTCGCCGATCTGGTGAGGCCGAAGGTCGTGGTGATGGAAAATGTTCGGCTGCTGCTGAGCATGAAAGACCCGGACGGTGGGATGGTCGTCGACCGGATTCTCGGCGAGATGGCTGCATGCGGTTATGACGCCTCGGTCAACACGGTGAATGCGCAGGATTACGGAGTGCCGCAGTTCCGGGAACGAGTGTTCATCGTGGCGACCCGCCGCGACAGTGGTATCGGGCCGCTGCGTTTCCCGCCGAAGACTCACGGCGTGAATGATGTTGCACCGCTGAGGACTTTCCGCGACGCCACCGTCGACCTGGCCCCGCTGGAATCCGGGCAGGCCTGCGAGGCGGACCCGCTGCACTGGGCCGTCGAACATCCCGAGCACGTCTTGCGGTGGCTGCGTGATGTACCAGAAGGAATGTCGGCTCACGACAACGAAGATCCGGCGATGCGACCGTCGTCCGGATACAACACGACGTACAAGCGCCTCCGGTGGGACGAGCCGGCGTCCACGGTCGGAACCACTTTCGGGATGATCTCGGCTTCACGCAACGTGCATCCGAAACACACGCGATCGTTGACCGTTCGAGAAGCTGCTCGCCTCCAGACCTTTCCCGACGACTACGTCTTCGAGGGTAAGTGGGGAGCGGTGCGCACCATGATCGGCAATGCGGTGCCGCCGCAGCTGGCGTCGGTACTGGCAGGAGAGATCAAGAAGGCACTCGGCTGAGATAGGGCACCTACGGAAAATGGGGCCGACGATGTCGGCCCCATTTCGAGTTACGCCCTGGCAGGGGTGTGGTCCAAGCGAATCAGCTGAGGTTGAGCTTGGCGATCAACGGCTGGACGACCTTGATGATGTCGATGACGGCGCTGAGGGTGTTGATGGAACCCATGTTTCGGTCCTCCGTGTCGTATGTACAGGTTTGTATGTACAAGGTTGTGTCTGCGTGGTGTTTCTGTACGACCTTGTGTCGCAGACACAAGTTAGCAAACTGGACGCTTGTTTGGGTCGAAATGACCGCTTTGCGCTGAAGTTGCTGAAAAGTTCACGGATTGTTCAGGAACGTAAACAAAAAACAGGCCGGACTCCCCGAAGTCCGGCCTGTCGATGACGCTTTGCGATCAGCTGAATGCCGAAAGTGCGCTGATGAGGCCGATGCCCGCAACTGCGACCTTGAGGACACTCAAGACGTCTTCGAGCTTGACACCCTCGGGCAATACGTTTTCGACAGACTCCATGTTGGATCCTTCATGTGTTGGGGTCGTGGTCCAGTGCCACTGCAAGCAAGATACCCAATCGTGACCACCTGTGAAACCCCGGCACGAAGATCACAGTTGTGTTGCGCCGGACTCACTGGCCGTCGCGACAACGGTGGCTGCCACTATTTGCTCCACGCTGATGCCCGCTGCCGGTAGGCAGTGGTAGAAGATTCGTTCGCAGAGGTCGACCATTTCGCCTCGCTCGAGCGTCGGCTCGTCGATCCAGTTGACGACGATTTCCTCCATGAATGCCTGCCACCCGGCGATTGTCGCCTCCACGGTCGCATTCGATTCGATGCCTAGATTCGTCAGCGCAGCGACGATCCACGTGGTGAAAGTGCGGCGCATGCCTCGGTAGATCGTGCGCATTCGAACGTCGCCACTGCCGGCCATGCGCATCACGGCGAGGTAAATGGTGGGGTGCTCGATAACGGCGTCGACGAATGTCTCGATGCCTGAGCGCAGCTGGGACGTGATGGGTAGCTCGGGATCCGGTCGCATTCGATCTTCGAGATCGGCCGAGGCGGCCTCGAGGATGGCGTTCTGGAAACCCTTCTTGTTCTTGAAGTAGTGGAACAGCAGTGGCGGCGAGACACCGGCCTCGGCTGCGACGCGATCCATCGACAGTTGGTCGAAAGGCTCGGTCCGCAACATGTGTACTGCCACCTCGAGGATTTGCCTCTGACGGTCTTCGGGGGAGCGGGGGACTGCAGCCATTCCGTCATCTTATGTATTGGTTCGGAAGGTTCATTGACTTTTACTCAACGCTGTCTATAACGTGAGGTAACACATACGTGAGGCGAGGAGTCCGACAGTGTCTGCTTTCGACATCGTGGTCAACGACGGGTTGTGGTTCGACGGGACGGGGGCTCCAGGTCTGCGTCGTAATCTCGGAATTCGAGACGGCGTGGTCGCGGAGGTGTCCACGACGCGCCTCGAGATCGGGCCGGACACAGAAGTGATCGACGCGGCCGGCAAATGGGTTCTCCCCGGCTTTGTCGACGTCCACACGCACTACGACGCCGAAGCCTTGGTCAGTCCAGGGCTTCCGGAATCGGTTCGCCACGGCGTCACGACGGTCGTGCTCGGCAATTGCTCGCTGTCGACGGTGTATTCGACGCCGCGCGAGATCGCGGATCTGTTCAGCCGGGTCGAAGCAGTTCCCCACGACGCGGTGCTGCGCATCCTCGAAGCGAACAAGACCTGGACCGGTCCCGCGGCGTACACCGCCGCCCTCGAAGCCCTTCCCCTCGGACCCAATGTCGCGGCCTTCATCGGTCATTCCGACATCCGCACGCACGTACTCGGACTGGGGCGCGGCACCGACAAGAAGGTCAAGCCGACTCGCTCGGAACTCGGCCGGATGGGCTCGATGCTCGAGGATGCCATCGACGCTGGGATGCTCGGCCTGTCGTCGATGACCAATGCCCTCGACAAGATCGACGGCGACGAATATCGTTCTCGCTCTTTGCCGTCTACGTATGCACGGTGGAAAGAGTTCCGATTCCTCAACCGCATCCTTCGTGATCGCGGAAAGATCTTGCAGAGCGCTCCGACCATCAACCTGCATCCGAACGTCGCGGCGTTCTTCGCCGAAAGCTCGGCGATCGGACGCAAGAAGCCGCTCAAGACGTCGCTGCTCTCCGGTGCGGATTCGAAGGCCTATCCGGTGATCGTGTACTTCATGCTCGCTGCGGCCCCACTGCTCAATCGCTTCGCCAAGACCGATTTCAAGTGGCAGCACCTTCCGGTTCCCTTCACCGTCTACGCGGATGGAATCGACCTGGTCGTGTTCGAGGAGTTCGGTGCCGGCGCCGCCGCTTTGCACCTCAAGGACCAGGTGGAGCGCAACGAACTGCTCCAGGACGAGTCGTACCGTCGCGCATTCCGTAAGGACTACGACAACAAGTTCTCACCCCGCATCTGGCATCGCAATTTCTACGATGCGGTCATCGTGGGATGCCCGGACGAGACGTTGATCGGCAAGAACTTCGGTCAGGTCGGTGACATCCGCGGAGTGCACCCGGTGGACGCGTACCTCGACCTGGTGGTGAAGTACGGGCGAGATCTTCGCTGGCGCACCACCATTGCCAATCACCGGCCCAAGTTCGCGAAGAAACTCGCCGCGAGTTCCGGTGTGCAGATGGGCTTCGGCGATGCCGGCGCGCATCTGCGCAACATGGCGTTCTACAACTACCCGGTGCGACTCCTCAAGCGCGTCAAGGACGCTCAGAGTGACCGCAAGCCGTTCCTCACCATCGAGCGCGCAATCCACCGCCTGACGGGCGAACTGGCGGACTGGTACGGCATCGACGCCGGGCATCTACGCCAGGGTGACCGCGCGGACTTCGTTGTCATCGACCCGGCCGGGCTCGACGGGTCGGTGGACGGGTTGTTCGAGGCAAAGGTTCCCGAGTACGGCGGGATCAGCCGGATGGTCAACCGCAGCGACGACGCAGCGGTCGCTACGGTGATCAACGGCCGACTCGTCTACCGCGACGGCGAATTCGCCCCCGGATTCGGAATCGAAAAGACAGGTCAGTTCCTGCGTGCCGGTGAAAAGGCTCCGGTTACCAGGGCCGCGAAGACTAGCGTGGCGCTATGACTACACCGGCGGATCGCCTCACCTCGTACTCCCGGTCCGGGCTGACCTTCGACGTACGCGACGAAGGACCCGCCGACGGTCCGGTCGTGGTTCTCCTGCACGGGTTTCCGCAGGATTCCCGCTCATGGGATCACCTTGCGCCGTTACTGCACGCCCGCGGCTTCCGGACCGTCGCACCGGATCAGCGAGGGTACTCACCCGGCGCCAGGCCGAAAGCGCGCTGGGCGTACCGTGGGTCCGAACTCGCCGCTGACACTGTCGCACTGATCGACGCGCTCGCGGTGGGCAAAGTGCACCTGGTCGGCCACGACTGGGGTGCCGCAGTCGCATGGCAGGTGGCCGCCGAACGGCCGGACTTGCTCGATACCGTGACCGCGGTGTCGGTTCCGCACCCACTGGCGTTCGTCAAGGCGATGGTGACCAGCACACAGGGACTGAAGTCGTGGTACATGGGGGCGTTCCAATTGCCCTTCGTCCCCGAGAAGATTCTGTCCTCCACGTCGGCAGGTGAAAAGTTCCTGATTTCGAGCGGGCAGACGCCGGAGAACGCGCGGCGCGATCTGAACGCCATGCTGGCTCCCGGTCGGCTACGCGGCGGTCTGAACTGGTACCGCGCGATGTGGATGACCAAGCCGAACCCCGCAACTGCCAGGGTCACCGTGCCGACCCTGCACGTCTGGAGTGACGGCGACGCCGCCATCGGCCCCAAAGGGTCTGCGCTCACCCCCGCGTTTGTCGACGGCCCGTACCGGTTCGAGGTTCTCAGCGGCGTGAGCCACTGGATTTCGGACGAGGCGCCGGTCGAGTTGGACCGACTGCTGGGTGAGCATCTCAGCAGCTGACCGCGTTTTGATCACTGAAGCCCCCGCCGTTCGGCGGGGGCTTCAGTCGTCAGCAAGGTCGTCAGCAAGGTCGTCGACCAACCGTGGTCAGCGAGCTCCGAATCGCTCTTCCACCTGCTCCTTCGTCAGGCCGAACTCCTCGAGCGTGTACTTGTGCGACGGTTTGCGAGCACCCGAGCGGCTTTCCTCGTGCATGGCCTCCATCGACTGCTGGGCGGTAGATGTCAACGGGATGTCGAAGTGCGTGTAGATGTTCTCGACGGTTCCCAGTGGATCGGTGACGAAGTCCTGATAGTCGACGTCGATGAACTGCGCGGGATTGTGGTGTGCGCGTGCACTGTCGAACTGCTCGAGCCCCCTGGCCCACAATTCGAGCTGACTTTCGCCGATCACCTTGTCGGTGAACGTGTTCGACCAACCCTCTGTCGCCTGGGCGGCCAGGCTGCACACCGACGGAATGATCGTCGTAGGGGAGCGGTGAGTCTGGATGACGAGAGCGTCGGGGTACGCCTCCATCAATTCGTCGAGCGCAAACAGGTGGCTCGGGTTCTTGAGGACCCACCGTCGATCCTGATCGGGCAGACCGATCAGCTGCAGGTTCTTCTTGTGTCGTGCATAGGCGTTCGACCACTCCTGGTCCTTCAGCCATGCGGAGTACGTGGGTAGATTTGCCAGGCACTCGTACGACACGGACTTGAACGTCTGACGCAAGAGTTGCCAACATTCTTCGACTTCGCTGGCCGACATGTAGTGCACGCCCATGAATTCGGGATGCTCGACGTGGTGTTGACCGAATGTCTCCTCGATCTTGGCGAAGACCGGGTTCGATTCCCACGTATCGCGAGGCGGGCGAGGCTGAGGGAACTCGGTCAGCCACATCTCGAGGCCCTGGTGAGCCGGGTCGACCGTGAGGAGGCGGTGTAAGGCAGTGGTGCCCGTCCGTGGCAATCCGGTGACGAAGATCGGTCGCTCGATCTTGACGTCGGCGTGTTCCGGATGCTCCTTCCACGCCGATTCGCTGAGCAGACGGGCCACCAGGGCGCCGCGAAGGAATACCCGAGAGATCTTGCTGCCGAACGGCGTCAGATCCTCGTCGCGGTCGTAGGACTCGAGCAGGACCGACAGAGCTTCGGTGTAATCGTCGACGCCGAAGTCCGTCAGTCCGGTCATCCGCGTCGCCGAGGCGTGGAGATCCTCGACGGTGCCGACGTGAGTGCGTTCAGTCATGGTGCTCCTAGTGATGGAATTCGCCGCAGTTGACGTCGATGCATTGGCCGGTGATCGCGCTGGCCATCGGAGACGCCAGGAAGATCGCCGCGTCGGATACTTCATCCGTCGTCGGCAGGCGCTTGAGGTCGGTGTTCGACGCAGTGTGCTCGTAGATCTGCTCGACGGTCATGCCGAACTTCTCCGCCTGGTGCGCGAAGTATCCCTTGAGGGTGTCTCCCCAGATATAGCCGGGTGCAATCGAATTGACACGAATTCCCTGCGGGCCGAGTTCGGTGGCCAGGGACTGCGACATGGCGAGCAGGGCCGACTTCGCCATCTTGTAGCTGCCGTAACGCTCTTGCGAATGCCGCAACACCATCGAATTGATGTTCACCACGGAGCCGTCCGACTCGGCAAGTGCCGGCGTGAACAGCTGAGTCAGGCGCAACGCACCCAGTACGGTCAGTTCGATGCTGTCGCGGATGTGCTGGTAATCGGTGCGAGCCAACGGTTTCATCGACGGAATCGAGAATGCATTGTTGATCAGAGTGTCCACTTTGCCGTAGGCGGCAATGGACTCGGCCACCAGATTCTCGGCGGAAGCCTGGTCGGTGATGTCGGTGGCAACGGTGACGGCGCGCCCACCGGCATCGACTATTTCCTTCGCAACGTCGTCGAGTCGCGATTGCGTACGTGCTGCGAGAACAAGACTCGCGCCGGCCGACGCACATCGAAGGGCCAGAGCGCGGCCGAGTGCCGGGCCGACTCCGGAGATGACTACTACACGGTCTTCGAGCAAGGCGGTCATGATTACCCCAGCATTCGGTTGTCGATGGCGGCCTGGCGCTGGGCAATGCGTGCTGCCCAGTCCTCGGCGGTGATGGCGTTGGTGTCGAAATGCGGCAGGTGCTTCGCAATATCTGCGACGGCGACGATTTCGACGGTGGGACCGTCCTGCGGCGTCAGCTCGCGGGACACGCGCTGCCAACGGAACTGCAGAATGCCGCGCGGATGTCCGACGGTTTCGATCCAGTTGGTGACACCGGGGTTCTTCTCGCTGACCACCATTCGAACCATCCCGTCCGGATCGACCTGTGCCTGGCCGTTGTTGAGGGAGGTCTGATGATTGACGTAGTCCAGTGAGATGTACCAGAGGCTCCCCAGTTGGAAGCCGAGATACGGTGCGTCGGAGGCGGGAACGGTGATGATCATCGCCTGCTCGTCGGTGAGTTCGTAATGTCCCACCGACGAGTACTGCGTTGCCAGCCCGCCCGGTGTCAGGCGTGGTTCGGTCATGGTGTTGACCGCGAGCTTGAGGTAGAACCACTCCGGGAACTGGAGCCACGTCTTGACCCGCGTGACCAGTGCCTTCCCAGCCCGGGCGTAACGCTTCTCGGTCTCTTCGGCGGTGAGAGGTGGCGGCGCGATCCCGATCGAATCGGTGCGCTCGATGCGGATCACGCCGCGCTGCTGACTCCAGTCGCTGTAGACCTCGCGAACAACCAGCTGCGAGGATCCGGGCGCCAGGGTGTAGTAGTTGGCTCGTCCGTCGGCGGGGCCGGGGCCGAACCAAGCGACGAAGTTGCCGTCGTCGTCTATCTCCAGCTCGCGGTCGTCGAAGGCAATTTCGCTTCCGGGAACGTTCGAGTTGGTGTAGTTCCCACTCAACACTTGGAAGCTGAGATCGGCTGTGGTGCCGCGCTTTCCGGTGACCTTGTATTCCTTGTCGTCGTTGATTCGGGCGCCGAAGTACAGAGTGTCGGGGTTGTCGAGGCCCATCTTGGTGAATGGTCCGGTGCCCTGGATGAAACTCGGATGGGTCTTTTCGCCGGCCCAGGCGGCATGCGTCGTCGCGATTATTCCGCCGGCCAGATATTGGTATCCCTCCAGTAGATCCTGTTCGGATCTGATGTGCGGCGCAGTCTCGATCAATTTCTCGGCTTCGGCGATCGCCTCGGCAAACGGGTCCGTCAGCACGCTGGCTCCTCACAGTTCCGACTATGTCGCCGGTCCAGAGCGTCGTGGTACAAATATGTACCTATTTGGTAGATGTTGGGTATTTCGACAATAGAACGCGTTCTAGGGAGTGGTCAATGGGTGGACCGGAGAAGACGCCTGAAGAGGGACGCCCGAGGGGGAGACAATCGCCTCCCACCGAACGGGTGGTTCAGGTGCTCGACTACCTCGTCGGTCGCCCTGATCAGCGGTTCGGGCTGTCGGAACTGGCCCGCGCGCTCGAGATCAGCAAGCCCACCTGCTTGGGAATCCTCACGGCGCTGGCTGATCGTGGATACCTGACTCGGGACGAGGTGTCGAAGACCTATGGGCTCGGTCCGGCCTTGATCGCAGCCGGACGTGCAGCTCAGCGGGGATTTGCCGTCGGACCCATTGCCCGCACCCATCTGGAGAAAGTGAGCACGGAGTTCGGGACGACGTGCACGGCGTCCGGTGTGATCGGTGATCAGATCAGCGTTCTCGAAGTGACCGGACCGATCGGCGCGCGTCGCGCCGCCAAGGTCGGTCAGGTGTACCCGTTCGCTCCACCGGTCGGACTGATGTACGTCCTCTGGGGTTCGGATCACGACATGGACAGTTGGCTGAGCAAAGAGCCGAGCCTACCGGTGCGCTTGGATCGCGAGCGTCTGTGGAACGTGGTCCGCGAGTGTCGGGCTGCGGGGTATCTGGTCGAGAGTCTGGATCCCGTCGGGCAGCGACTGCACACGCTGATGGCGGGCGTTGCGACGCACGATCTTCCGCCGGAGGTGCGTGAACTGCTCGGTGAGATGGTCTCGAGCCTGGGCGAGAGGGTGTATCTCGGACGCGACATCAGCTCTGACGACGAGCATCCGGTGAGTCTCATTGCCGCCCCGACCTACGACGCCGAGGGGCATCAGGCCCTTGTGCTCACTCTGTATGTGGGTGGGGCGATCACGGGCGCCGAGATCGAGCGCCGCGCCGCGGCGCTGGTTGCGGCGGCGGATGCGGTGACGGCGGAAGTTGGTGGCAGGAGTCCGGTTCGCGGTCTGTGACGTCTGATTGCCGGTCATTGACCTTTGGGTAGAACGAGTTCTATTCTGTGATTGCGTTCAATTTAGAACCAGTCCGGTACATAAATGTACCGATGCGGAATGGTGTTCCGCACGGAGTACGTGATGCTCAGGAGCAAAAGACATGGCAACACTCCAGACCCCGCCCGCCTACGAGTTGTCGCATCTGCGAGCACTCGAAGCGGAGGCGGTCCATATTTTCCGCGAAGTCGCAGCGACTTTCGAAAAGCCGGTCCTCCTGTTCTCCGGAGGTAAGGATTCCGTCGTGATGCTGCACGTAGCGGCCAAGGCATTCTGGCCTGCCCCACTGCCGTTCGCTGTGATGCACGTCGACACCGGTCACAATTTCGACGAGGTGATCGAATTCCGCGACCAGACGGTCGATCGCTTCAACCTGCGTCTTGTCGTCTCCAGCGTGCAGGACGACATCGACGCCGGACGCGTCATCGAGGACACCGGAGTCGGTTCCAGTCGCAATCGCCTGCAGACGCACGCGTTGCTGCGCGGAATTCGCTACAACAAGTTCGACGCCGTGTTCGGTGGTGCTCGCCGAGACGAGGAGAAGGCGCGCGCCAAAGAGAGGGTGTTCAGCTTCCGGGACGAGTTCGGGCAATGGGATCCGAAGGTGCAGCGACCTGAACTGTGGAACCTGTACAACGGCAAACACCGTAAGGGCGAACATATTCGGATCTTCCCGCTCTCCAACTGGACAGAGCTCGACATCTGGCAGTACATCGAGAGCGAGCAGATCGACCTCCCCGGCATCTACTACGCCCATCGTCGCGAGGTGGTTCCACGCGACGGAATGTTGTTGGCACGCACCCGTTTCCTCGAGCTTCGCGCCGGCGAAGAGTCCTACGAGGCGTTGGTGCGCTTCCGTACGGTCGGCGACGCAACGTGTACCGGATGTGTCGAATCGTCGGCCGAAACACCGGGCGCTGTCGTGGAAGAAGTTGCGGCGAGCCGTATCACGGAGCGTGGCGCAACCAGGGCTGATGACCGGATTTCCGAAGCTGGCATGGAAGATCGTAAGAAAGAGGGGTACTTCTGATGCCGCAACTGCTGAGAGTCGCTACAGCGGGCAGTGTCGACGACGGAAAATCGACACTCATCGGCCGGTTGCTCTACGACTCCAAGTCGATCTTCGAGGACCAACTCGAGGCCGTGGAACGGAGCAGTCGAGAACGCGGCGACGAGTACGCCAACCTCGCGCTACTGACCGACGGATTGCGCGCCGAGCGTGAACAGGGCATCACGATCGACGTGGCCCACCGGTATTTCGCGACCCCTCATCGGAAGTTCATCATTGCGGACACTCCCGGGCACGAGCAGTACACCCGCAACATGGTGACCGGCGCGTCGACGGCCGACCTTGCCCTGATCCTGGTGGATGCTCGCAAAGGGGTGCTCGAACAGACGCGGCGGCACGCCTTCTTGTCCACTCTCCTGGGGATACCCCACCTCGTGCTGTGTGTGAACAAAATGGACCTGGTGGGCTGGTCTCAGGAACGGTTCGAGGAGATCAAGGAAGAATTCCGACAGTTCGCGATCAAGTTGGACGTCCACGACCTGACGTTCATTCCGGTCTCGGCGCTGTTGGGGGACAACATCGTTGCCCGGACCGAGAACATGTCCTGGTACGACGGGCCTTCTCTGCTGCACCATCTCGAGCAGGTGCACATCGCGTCGGATCGCAACTTGATCGACGCTCGGTTTCCGGTGCAGTACGTGATCCGTCCGCAGAAGCAGACCGACGCCGACCTCCACGATTTCCGTGGATACGCCGGAACGGTGGCCAGCGGCGTCTTCAAGCCCGGCGACGAAATCGTGGCTTTGCCTTCAGGATTCACCTCGACGGTGAAGGCAGTCCACGGGCCGGGCGGTGACGTGATCGACGAAGCGTTTGCGCCCTCGGCCGTATGCATCGAGCTGACCGACGATCTCGACGTCAGCCGCGGGGACCAATTGTGTCGGCTCAACAACCGGCCGCAGGTCGGGCAGGAAATCGATGCGATGGTCTGTTGGTTGACCGAACAGACAACTCTGTCGGAGAACAATCGCTACTCGTTGCTGCACACCACGCGCTCCACGAAAGCGCAGATCGTCAAGCTCGACTACCGGCTGGACGTCAATTCTCTGCACCGCGACGAGAAGGCAGAATCTCTGTCCCTCAACGAGATCGGCCGCATCTCGATCAAGACGCAGCAGCCGTTGATGTTCGATCCCTACCGCCGCAACCGCGTGACGGGCAGCTTCATTCTCGTGGACGAGACCACGGGCAATACCGTCGCCGCCGGAATGATCAACGGTCCGACGCTCAAGGAATCGCGCGTCGTCTGGCACAGTTCGGAGGTTTCTCGCGAGGAACGTGCGACTGCCGGCGCCACCGTGTGGCTCACCGGTCTCTCGGCCTCGGGTAAGTCGACGATCGCGGTGGAACTCGAACGCCGCTTGGTGGCCGCGGGTATTCCGGCGTACCGCCTCGACGGCGACAACCTCCGGCACGGATTGAACGCGGATCTGGGATTCAGTGCCGATGACCGCGCCGAGAACGTCCGCCGAGTCGGCTCGGTGGCGCAGTTGTTCGCTGATTCAGGTGCAGTGGCAGTGGCCTGCCTGATAAGCCCGTACCGCGAAGATCGTGATCGAGTGCGGGCGGCGCACGAGGCCGCCGGGCTGAAGTTCGTCGAGGTCTACGTCGACACCCCGATCGAGCAATGTGAAGCCCGAGACCCCAAGGGCATGTACGCCAAGGCCAGGGCCGGGGAAATCACGGGATTCACCGGAGTCGACGATCCCTACGAAGCTCCGACAAGTCCCGAGCTGGTGATCAGACCCGAAGACGGAACGCCTACCGAACTTGCGCTGCGAATTATGGAAGTGTTGGACCGGTGAGCGAATCCACACACAGCAGAATCGCCGACGAGGCACTCGCGGCGGAATTGGCGCAGGCCGCCGGTGCGATCCTCCTGGGGATCCGAGCCGAGGGTCTGGGTGTCGACGACGGTCGTGAACTGGGTCGCCGGGGCGACAAGGCCGCCGATTCCTACATCCTCGACCGGTTGGCTGCCGAGCGGCCGGGCGATGCCGTGCTCTCTGAGGAATCTGCCGACGATCGCAGTCGTCTGGATGCAGCTCGGGTCTGGATCATCGATCCGCTGGACGGCTCCAAGGAATACGGCTTGCCGAATCATGCGGATTGGGCAGTGCACGTGGCGCTTTGGGAGCGCGGTAGCGGAATTACCGCAGCCGCGGTTGCTCAGCCGGCGCTCGGAGCGGTGTACTCCAGTGGCGACGAGGCAGCTTCGGTTGCCGCCAACTCGCCGCTCCGCGTAGTAGTCAGCGGATCGCGACCACCCGCATTCACCGAAGCGGTGGCAGCCGAACTCGGCGCCGACGTGGTGCACATGGGATCGGCCGGCGCCAAGGCGATGGCGGTGGTGCGCGGCGAGGTCGACGCGTACCTGCACGCCGGTGGGCAGTGGGAATGGGATTCGGCTGCGCCCGTCGGCGTCGCACAGGCGGCGGGACTGCATTGCAGCCGCATCGACGGTTCGCCGCTGCTCTACAACGAATCTCATCCGTACCTGCCGGATCTCGTGATCTGCCGACCGGAGTTGTCGGAGTCGATCCTGGGCGCAATTGCCAAGCACTCCACGGAGTCTGCGGTCAGCGGACGCGTCGCCATGGCGCGTGAATACGTGAACGCATTGCTCACTCATGACGCAGCGAAGGTCCGCTTCGCCGCCGACGCCTGGCGGGTCGAGAACGGTCAGCGAACCGGTGACAGCGGCGCCTTCATCAGCAACGAGCTCGAACAAGGCCAGCAATATCGCGGAATCGTGGCGATACGTGAACTCGCGCTGCGTGAGTGGGGCGAGAGCGTAGTAGCCCGGTATCTGCTCGACCTCGGAACACCCGGCCAGGCACCGGCCGTCACGGTTTTCGTGACCGAGTACTTCGGGATACCGGCAGGCGAGATCGAAAGCATCCTGGCAATCATCGAACCCCACGAAGACGATTCGAAAGAGGCTGGAACACAATGACATCGGACAAACTGATCACCGATTTCTGTGCGCTGTGGGCAGACGCCGATGTTGCAAAGATCGTCGACTACTTCACCGATGACGTCGTTTATCACAACATCCCGATGGAGCCCGTGGTCGGTCGCGAGGCCGTCCGGGCGTTCATCGAGCAGTTTGTCGGTGCCTTCGGCAACATCGACTTTCAGATCAAGCGTCAGGTCGCGGACGGCAACACCGTCATGAACGAGCGCGTCGACGTCTTCACCATCAACGGCGCCGAGGTAGCGCTCCCGGTCATGGGGGTGTTCGAAGTCGAGGACGGAAAGATCAAAGCCTGGCGCGACTATTTCGACATGGCGCCGATCAATGCGGCAGCCGGCCAGGCCTGATCGGGGCGCCTACTCCGCGATGACAGCGTGCGGGTAGTCCGACGAGCGGTGCTGGAAACGCGTAATGGCGGGATTCACGATGACGCCGTCACGGATTTCGATGGCGCGGTCGACGGTCTCGTCTGCCTTCCAGGCCGTCTCTCCTGCCATCACAGTGGGCAGGTAGGGAAGAAGTGATTCGCTGATCTCCCACGACGCGGAGTTCCACAGGTACGATGGGCTGTGATCGACGCCGTAGTAAGTGATGTTGTCGCCGACGATGAAGGTCGGATCCGCGAACGAGGTGGGACGAGCCCAGCTGAACCCCATGCCTTCGTCGCACGAGACGTCGACGATGAGGCTTCCCGGTTGGAAGTCCATGAGATCTTCCTCGGTCAAGAACGTCAGTGGGGCGTCCGTGTTCTGCAGTACGCAGTTGACGACGATGTCGTGCTCGGCCAAGAAGCCGGGCACCGGCACGCTGTGGTTGTCGAGCATGACGTGGCTGCCACGGACGTCACCGTTGTTGTTGTCGAACGAGACCATGCGCGCCGAGTGGATGGGGGAGCTGACCGCGGTGACTCCACGCTGGGTGAGGACGTCCACTTCGTGGATACCGTGCGCCTTGAGTGCTGTGACCGCGCCGCGTGCAGTGGCTCCGAAACCGATCACGGCAGCGGTGAGACGCCGGCCGTAGTCACCGGTGGAACCGATCAACTGCAGGGCGTGCAGTACCGAGCAATAACCGGCGAGCTCGTTGTTCTTGTGGAACACATGCAGATTGAACGATCCGTCGCTGTGCCAGAAGTTCATGGCCTCGAAGGCGATGAGAGTCAGTTTCTTGTCGATCGCGATCTGTGTCAGTTCGGTGTCCTGGACACAGTGCGGCCAGCCCCAGAGAACCTGACCTGATCGTAGCTCGGCGAGGTCACGCACCAACGGCTTCGGTAGCAGAACCACATCGGTTTCCGCCAAAATCTGCTTGCGCGTGCGGATTCCGGCAACGAGGCGCGAGAGGTAGTCGTCGGAGTAGCCGAAGGGGTGACCGTAGCCTTCTTCGAGGTAGATCCGAGAACGTAGTTCGGCATCGATGCGATCGAAGTGCGCAGGATGGATCGGCAACCGGCGTTCTGCCGGTTTGCTCGACTGTCCGATGACTCCAAGGGTGCGTGCGTTGTTCAATTGTGTATCTCTCGATAGGAGCAGGTAGAGATGTCAGGCAGGAGCCTGAGGGACTAGCAGAAGCCGCAGGAACGCTGGCAGATTGCCTCGGCCAGGACCGCGTGAAAGCGTGCTGGCTGCGCTGCTGTCGATCGCCGACGGCAACAGAAAGGCGCGTCGGTATGTGCTCAGTCTAGTCCGGAACGGCCCTCACCCGGTGGCCGGGCGCTGTGTTGTGCTCCGCTGACGTGTGGCTACTGCTCGCGCAGGCGTGAATCCAGTACGGCCAGTTGAATTTTGCTGGCGTCCGCGTGTACCTGACGTCCTTTGTCGGTGACGTCGACGAAGACTCCGCGCCGGTCGGCCTCGCACAGTGCTCGCTGAACCAGTCCGGCCTTCTCGAGACGGGCCACGCTACGGGAGAGCGCGCTGGGACTCAGGTACATCTCCGAGGCAAGCTCCTGCATGCGTGGACGTTCGCACGTGGCGTCCATGAGTCGGTCGAGAGCCTCGAAGTCGCTCATGCTCAGCCCATGCGCCGACTGCATCTGGCGATCGAGTTCGCACGCGATGTCGTTGTAGCTGGTCGACAGCGAGCGCCAGGTGTTGCGCAATTCGGATTCCGACGTCACGACCGCATTCTAGTTGAAGACTCGATTACGTGCAATTGCATTAAATGCTTGTGCATTATGTGCATGTGCATCTATTCTCGCTGACGTGACTTGCACAGACTCGACACTCAAACCATTCGATTCGCCGGACGCCCCGGTTTCTACGGAATCCTCGGATCCGGCCACAGGGGAGGGCTGGTCCCTCAAGCTGTGGGGCATCCTCGCGGTGCTCTGCCTCGTGTTGTTCCTCGACGGTCTCGATGTGTCGATGGTGGGCGTCGCGCTACCGTCCATCGGCAATGAACTGGGCCTGTCCACTACCTCGCTGCAGTGGATCATCAACGGCTACGTCCTCGGATTCGGCGGCCTGTTGCTACTCGGTGGACGTACCGCCGATCTTCTCGGGCGCAGGAAGGTCTTCCTGATCGCACTGACCGTGTTCGCAATCGCCTCGCTGGTCGGTGGCCTTGTCGACAACGGAACACTGCTGATCGCATCACGATTCGTGAAGGGATTGGCTGCGGCCTTCACCGCTCCGACCGCAATGTCCATTCTCACCACGACGTTCAAGGAAGGTCCGGCCCGTAACCGTGCGCTGTCGGTGTTCTCCGTGTTCGGCGCCAGTGGTTACTCGTCCGGTCTGATCCTCGGTGGGCTGTTGACCAGTGCCGGTTGGCGATTCACGTTCCTGATGCCGGTTCCGTTTGCCGTCATCGCGCTGATCGGTGGGTACTTCCTCATTCCGCGGGACCGTCCCGCAGATACCGGGGGACACGATCTCGTCGGCGCCGTCACCCTGGTGACGGGAATGCTTCTCACGGTGTACACGATGGTTTCGGCTCCGACCCGTGGATGGGCACACCCGATGACGCTGGGTTCGTTCGCCGTCGCAGCCGTGCTTCTGGCGACGTTCTTCTTCGTGGAGAAGAAGGTGGCGCATCCGCTTGTGCGACTTGGGCTTCTGCGCGTCGGCACTATCGTTCGTGCGAATCTGGCCATCATCGCGCTCTTCGGTTCCTACCTGAGCTTCCAGTTCATGATGACGATCTTCCTGCAATCGGCCCTCGGCTGGTCGCCCCTGAAGATGGCGATGGCACTGCTGCCCGCGGGCATCATCGTCGCATTCGGATCGCCGTTCGTCGGACGGCTGGTCGACCTGTACGGCAGTGCCAAGCTCATCATCGCGGCACTGACCTCGCTCAGCGTCGGGTACCTCTGGTTCCTCTTCGCGGGCAGCGATTCACCGTCGTACGTCGTGGCGATTCTGCCGAGCGTCATCCTGCTCGGACTCGGATTCGCGCTGGGGTACACCTCGATCATGGCCCAGGCCACCTCGGGTGTCGACGACTCGGAGCAGGGTTTGGCGTCCGGGCTGGTGAACACCTCCGCTCAGGTCGGTGCGGCGCTCGTGCTCGCTCTCACCACTGCCCTCGTAACCGCTGGATCGCACACCGCGTCCGGCGCCGGTACCGCCGGATTCGAGCAGTTCCATCCCGGACTGATCCTGGTTACCGGAGTCGCGCTGGTGGGCTTGGCGATCACCGTCTCGCCGCTGGTACGTGGAAGGTCGCTGCGGGGAAGATCCGTGCGTGAAAGGCGCGCTGAGGAAGAAAAGGAATTGGCCGAGGTGAACTGAATACTCGCTTCATCCGCGAATGCGCTCGGCCGCGTAGGAGACAATCCTGCGCGGCCGAGTTGCTGTGTCTGAACTATCGGGTGGCAGATTTCAGGGCTGCGTCTTTCAGGGCAGCGTCTTTCAGTGCTACGTCGAAGCTCGTCGACGTAGCTTGCGAACCGAGAATCAAGGCAAGGCGCACCAACATGGCTTCGCGGTCGGACGGATCAGCCTGATCGAGTGCGTTCGACAGTGCCAACCAGACGTGTTCGCGGTGGCCCTCGTCGTCGACCACCGCAGTTGTCGCCGACTGTGCCGTATCGAAGTGCGTCGGCGCAGTGCCGGCGGTGAGGTGTTTGGCCACGTCGTTCAATTGCGTGGGATCGCTGATGCGGCACAGCACCAATCCGTCGGGCCGAATCACGAAGATTTCGCCGACACGAGCGCCGAGGGCAGATGCGAGATTGCCTTCGGCATCGGGAACCGTGGAGTCGGTAGTTCCCACGGTGATCACGCGTACGGTTTCCGGTGCAAGGGCCTGAGCAAGGATTTCGGCTTGCGTGTCGAGTTCGGATACCAGCTCAGCTGACAGTCCGAAAGCCAGCAGGCCGAATCCAGTACCGCGCAGACTGTTCAAGGAGGTAGATGAACCGTCCGCCGAGACCTGGACGACCCTGTCTTCCAACGGATCGCCGGGTAGTACGCCCTCGGCGCCCGCAGCTGTCGGCCACGTCAGCGGGGAGAGCCGGGCGTGCGTCGCACTCGACTGGCGCGGGTTGATGAGGTGCGCGAATTCGCTTCGCTTGGTGGCGAGTTCGAGTACGGCATCGCGGGTGGTCCGGTAGCCGTGACTTCCCGGCGACATGATGAGCGTCGACTTGCCTGCGTTGTCGACGTTCTGCTGCCACGCGCTGCGACGTTCCTTCGAATACGCGTCGAGGATGGTGGAATCGGCAGCTCCGTTGATGACGGCGGCTAGTTGCCACACCAAGGTCTCGGCGTCTTCCATGCCCGAGTTCAGGCCGCGAACACCGAAGATCGGAACGAGATGCGCGGCGTCGCCGGCAAAAAGCACACGGCCGTGAGTGAAATCTTCCAGAGCGAGTGCGTGGGCGCGGTAGAAGCCGAACCATTCCAGGGTCCAGGGGATGTCGCTCTGGAGCCATTCGAGGTGACGCGTGATGCGGTCACGGATGCGATCTTCTTGCGTCTCCGCTTCCGGATCGTCCGAGGCGTCGAGCTGGTAGTCGATGCGCCAGATGTCCCGTGGTTGGCGATGCATGATGATCGTGGACCCCGGGTTGCTGGGTGCGTCGAACCACACCAGACGCTCGGCCGGGAGTTCCGATTCCCAATGAATGTCGGCAATGACGTAGTTGCCCTCGTAGCTGTTGCCCTGCAAGCGGATTCCGCTGAGTTCGCGCATCTTGCTGCGTCCACCATCGGCGGCAACGACCCACGCCGCGCGCAGTTCGCGGGTTCCGAACGCGGTGTCGACGGTCAGAGTCACCTCGTTGTCACCGACGGAGATGCCGGCGATCGACGACGACCAGTGGAAGTTCACCAGTGGGTAAGCGAGCAGCTTGTCGGTCATGATCTGCTCGAACTCTGATTGCGAGACGTTGACCATGGGTCCACGCGCGTCGTGCTCGGCGGATGCCATGCGGAACTGCAGTACTTCCTGATCGCGGTAGTAACTCCGACCACCCACCCACGGCAGAACGATGTCTTCGAGCTCGGCACCGAAGCCGAGGCGTTCGGCAACTTCGAGGCTGTGGCGTGACACGCAGATCGCGCGACTGCCGAACGAGACCTGATCGGCCGCTTCGAGAATCGTGACGGCAATGCCGCGCTGCGCCAAGCCCATGGCTACGCCCATGCCGACTGGGCCGGCTCCGACGATCACGACGGGAAGTGCGTCGGCCGAAGGCGCCAGGGAGGCGAAGTCCTCGGGTGCGTACTTCTTCGGATGAAAGTAGGTCGACATGGTCACGAGGCTTTCTGTGCGGCAGTGTTTTTCGGGATCAATTGAGGTTCCGGGAGCAGCAGGATGGAAACCAGGCTGATCACGGCAATGATCACGAAGTAGGCGGTGATGGCGAACGAGGTGCCGAAGGCGGCGTAGAGCGCGGTGGCGATCATCGGGGCCAGACCGCCGCCGAGGATTGCGCCGATCTGGTAGCCGAGTGACGCTCCGCTGTAGCGGATGTGTGCGGGAAACAATTCGGCGAACAGTGCCGCTTGTGGGCCGGCGCAGCAGCCGAGCGTGAAGCCGAGGGCGATCATCGATACGAGCATCACCGGAACGATCGCTGTGTCGATCAGCGGAAAGAACACCGCTGCCGCCACTACCAGGGTGATCGAACTGCGGATGTAGACGGTCCGGCGTCCGAGAGTGTCCGACTTGTGAGCGCTGAAAGCCATTCCCGCCATCCAGAACGGGCAGGATGCGATGAGAAGAAAGAGCATCGTGGTCTTGCTGAAGCCGAGTTCGGTCTCGCCGTACTTGAGGACGTAAACCATGTACGCGTACGCGATTCCGTTGGTGGCTATGAAGGTTCCACCGGCGAGGAGCACAGTCTTCCAGTGTCTGGTGAGAACCTCGAGAATCGGCATGGACTCCGCCGGTGCCTCGGACTTGGACGCGGTGAACTCGTCACTTTCCTCGAGGCCGAGACGGATCCACATCGCAACGCCCACCAGAACTGCGCTGAGCAGGAACGGGATTCGCCATCCCCAGGAGTTGAATGCATCGTCGTCCATGAAGGCGGCGAGGGGGAGATAGACGAGATTGGCCACCAGTACTCCTGCGGGAACACCGATTTGTGGTGCGCTGCCGTACAGCCCCTTCCTGCCCTCCGGTGCGTTTTCGGTGGCGACCAGAACTGCGCCGCCCCACTCGCCGCCGACACCGAGTCCCTGAACGAATCGCAAGGTCACCAGGAGTATGGGGGCAAAGACGCCGATAGCGGCGTAGTTGGGTAGCAGCCCGATGGCAACGGTGGCGCAGCCCATCAGCATCAACGAGGTGACCAACATGGATTTGCGTCCGATGCGGTCGCCGAAGTGGCCCATCACGATTCCGCCGATGGGACGCGCGACGAATCCGACGGCGAGGGTGGCGAAGGCGGCGAGGGTGCCGGCCAGATCGGACGTGCCGGGGAAGAACTGCTTGCCGAGCACGAGTGCGGCGGCGGTGCCGTAGATGAAGAAGTCGTACCACTCGATGGCGGTGCCGACAAAGCTGCCGAGGGCGGCCTTACGCGCCTTGACCGTCGCGGCGGCGCGCGTTGCGGTCGGTGAGGCGATGGAGGTCATGAAGTGCCTTTCGAGATGAATGTGGCTTGAAGAAACAATGACGTGCGCCACAACAATTGAAAAGCGAAAGAAATGGAGGTTCTTGCACGGAAAATACGTGGAACCAGCTCCGCTGCCTGGTAGCGGGACTATTGGGCAGGTTCTGAGGGTGAAACGAATTCTATGAAAGCGCGTGCGACGCGGCTGAGGCGAGTGTTCTGGTGCCAAGCGAGAACTACGTGCACCGACGGCACGGCGGGGGAAGCGATGGTCTTGACGACCACCTCGAGCCCCTCGTACGTGACGTCGATCTTGGGCCGCTGGAGTAGCAGCGTCCAGCCGAGGCCACGGCCGACAAATGCCCGCGCCGTCTCGAAGTTCGCAGTTCTGTAGGCAACCTTCGGGGCGAATCCGCCTGCGCGACAGACGTCGAGCGCGTGTTTGGTGCTCGGCGGCGCGTCGAGGAGAACCATCGGGTGTTCCGCGAGGTCCGGAAGATGGATCGGTCGCTCGGACCGCGCGAGTGGGTGTTCTGCACCCAGGACGATCAAGGGTTCGCGGATGGCCAACGGAACTGTGCGCAATTGTGGAGACAGGTCCAGGTCGTAAGCGATTGCGAGGTCCAACTCGCCGTTCTCGAGATGTGTCTGGAGCCGATTCTGAGTGTCCTCGCGGAACTCCACCTGCGCGTCAGGATTCTCACGGGTGAACCCGGCGATCATCGACGGCAACACCGTCGGCCCCAGAGCGGGATAACAGCCGATCGCGATGGGCCCCGACACGCTTCCGCCGGTTCCGAGCGCATCGGATTCGAGTTCCCCGGCTTGCTGAAGTAGCGCCCGGGCGCGCACCAGAACGGATTCACCGGTGCGGGTCAGTTGAATGCCGAATGAGCGACGGCGAACGCACAGTTGAACTTTGAGCGCGCGTTCGAGTTCGGTGAGCGCCGCGGACAGGGCGGAAGGAGAGAGGTGCAGGCGCTCGGCCGCGGCACTGATCGTTCCGGTCTCGGCTACCGCGACAAACGCAGCAAGCTGACGCATCGTGTACGTGGGAGCAGGATCGATGCGAGGCATGAGATCGACAGTAGTCGGGTAGATTGCCCTGAATATTTTGGTGTGGCACCGTGAAGAGGTCGACGATCAATCGCTGACCTGCGTCTTCGTGGTGCCCCCGGCAGGATTCGAACCTGCGACCTTTCGCTCCGGAGGCGAACGCTCTATCCCCTGAGCTACGGGGGCGCACCGAACTTTCGGTGTGCCGATTGGGCTGCGTTAGCGTAGCGCATCACGGGGGGACAAGACCAAACCGGCACCCGTCTCGGCATGGCGTCCTCGCGTGAGGTAGTCGAGGATGCGGCCGGGGACCATGGTCGTCGAATCATCTGTACCGACTGACTCGGATGCTTTTTACGCCTAGGCTCGGCTCTGAGCACAGGCTCGGGCGGACTGCTCGGGCACCCTCGTGAGGTACGGGAGTCGTTGATGACCGATCACCACTATTCCGAAGACCAGCTCGCGCTCGACCTGAAGTGGTGGGCAGCGGCCAACTACCTGACCGTCGCGCAGATCTATCTGAAGGACAACACGCTTCTGCGGGAACCGTTGCGTGCCGAGCACATCAAGCCCCGACTGCTCGGGCACTGGGGGACCAGCCCCGGCTTGTCGATGATCTACACGCTCCTCAATCGGCACATCGTCGCCACCGGCGCAGACTGGCTTTACGTGACCGGTCCCGGGCACGGCGGTCCGGCGCTGGTCGCGTCGACGTATCTCGAGGGAACGTACTCGGAGATCTATCCGGAAGTCTCGGACGACGCCGAGGGCATCCACCGGATGTGTCGGCGATTCTCCGCTCCCGGCGGAGTGCCCAGCCATGTGAGTGTGCAGACACCCGGAAGCATCCACGAAGGCGGCGAACTCGGCTACGCCCTTGCCCATGCGGCCGGCGCTGCCTTCGATCATCCGAACCTCGTGGTGGCCTGTGTGATCGGCGACGGCGAAGCGGAGACCGGGCCGTTGTCCGGTTCGTGGAAGCTCCCGGCGTTCCTGAATCCACGACGCGACGGCGCGGTGTTGCCGATCCTGCACGTGAACGGTGCCAAGATCGCCGGGCCGACGGTCTACGGACGCAGCAGCGACGAAGACATCCAGGCCTATCTTGGTGGACAGGGGTGGGCGCCGATCGTCGTCTCCGGTGACGACCCCGACGCGGTGTTTCCTCAGCTGTATCAAGCGATCTCGCAGGCGCACGAGAAGATCCGCGAGATGCAGGGTGCCGCACGCCGCGGAGAGGAGTGGACGGGTTCGTGGCCGGCAATCGTGTTGCGGACGCCAAAAGGATGGACCGGTCCACACACCGTCGACGGAATTTTGGTCGAGGGCACACATCGTGCGCACCAGGTGCCGTTGTCCGGCGTGCGAACCAACGAATCGCATCTGCGGCAACTCGAAGAGTGGATGCGGTCGTACCGTCCGGACGAGTTGTTCGACGCCAACGGATCACTGGCCGCGGAACTGGCGGCGCTCTCGCCGACGGGGGACAAGCGCATGGGGAGCACTCCCTACGCGAACGGTGGACGACTTCGCGTCGATCTCCCGATGCCGCCGCTCGAAAAGTACGCGCTTCCCATCCAATCGCCGGGTTCGACCTTCCACGAGACGACGCGAGTGCTCGGCGAGCTTCTGCGCGACATCTACGCCGCCACGGAAACCGAGGACAGCGGCGGGATCTTCCGACTCTTCTGTCCGGACGAGACGGCTAGCAATCGCCTCGGCGCCGTATTCGAGACAACCGATCGCTGCTGGCAACTGCCGATCACCGACTACGACGACGGGCTGTCCGCGGACGGTCGTGTCATGGAGGTCCTCAGCGAGCACCTCTGCGAGGGTTGGCTCGAGGGCTATCTGCTGTCGGGCCGACACGGGATGTTCGCGAGCTACGAAGCATTTGCCATGGTAAGTGTCTCGATGCTCATCCAGCACGCCAAGTGGCTCCAACATGCCGTCGACCTGCCGTGGCGGGCGTCCGTCGCTTCGCTCAACGTGCTGTTGACCAGTACGTGCTGGCGCAACGATCACAACGGATTCAGTCATCAGGGCCCCGGCATGATCGACGCCGTTATTCCCTTGGCACCCAGTGTGATCCGCGTGTGGCTGCCGCCGGATTCCAACACCTTGCTCTCGATCTCGGACCACTGCCTGCGTAGTACCGACCACGTCAACCTGATAGTCGTGGACAAGCAACCGCACCTGCAGTACCTCACGCTCGAGCAAGCGCACGAGCACTGCGCGGCGGGCGCTTCGGTCTGGGAATGGGCCGGAACCGAGGCTCGCGGACAGGAACCGGACGTGGTCCTGGCCGCCGCGGGAGATGTGCCGACGCAGGAGATCCTGGCTGCTGCACAGTTGCTGCGCGATCACACACCCGAACTGATCACCCGCGTCGTCAACGTCGTCGATCTGATGGCCTTGCTGACGCCAACCGAGCATCCCCACGGATTCGGGGAGCGGGTCTTCCTCGATCTGTTCTCCGCGCAGACCGACGTCGTGTTCGCATTCCACGGATACTCGCGTGCCGTGCACGAACTGATTCACGGGCGTCCGAGTCCCGAGCGCTTCCACGTTCGCGGATTCAGTGAACAGGGAACAACCACAACACCGTTCGACATGGTCGTCCTCAACAAGATGAGCCGCTACCACCTGGTGATCGAGGCGCTACGACGCTCCAAGCGTCGGCCGGCCGGGGCGTCCGAGTTGGCGGAGTTCTGCCGCACACAACTCGAAAAGCACTCGCGTTACATCGTCGAGCACCTCGAAGACATGCCGGAAGTAGAAAACTGGACCTGGTCCTGAAATTCAGGACCAGGCCCAGTTGGGTCTGAACATTCTCGGCTCAGTTCAGTTCTGCTCAGTTCATGGGCAGTGGCACTGCGCCGCGAGCTGCCAACATGTCGGTCATCAGCTTGGACTCGCTCTGCTGCGTGTTGACCATCGTCTGCGCCAGGCTGCGCACCGGCCCCTCGGTGGCGTCGGCTGCTGCGTACTCCATCATCGGAAGCCCACCTTCGTGGTGACGAAGCATCAGCTGCAGGAACAAGGTGTCGAGTTGCAGACCTTCCGCTGCGCGGAGAGCCGCAAGGTCCTCGGGGGACGCCATGCCGGGCATCGTGTCGACCGGCCCGGAATGACTCATGTCCATCGTGGCCGAAGTCCCGTGCGATCCATGGCCGGAGCCCGAATCCGACGACATCCACTCCATGTACGGGCCCACCTTGGACAGCGGCTGATCCCACATGGTCAGCCACGCCTGCATCTGACCGAGCTGGTTCTGCTGCGTGGTCAAGATGTCGAACGCCAGCGTGCGTACGTCGTTGTCCGTGGACTTCGTCAGGGCGATGGCCGCCATGTCGACGGCCTGGCTGTGATGCACGCTCATGTCCTGCGCGAAGCCCACGTCCACCGAATCCGAAGCCGGAACGGTCAGTGACGACTTCGCATCGGGTCCGAGGAGGTTGGTCAGTGCGCCGAGCGCAAAACCGACGGCGATCGCGCCGATCAGACCGATGATCAGCAGTGCGGTGCGCTGACTCGGCTTCGAAGACTGATCGGTGTTCGTCGAACTATCCACCGGCGGGAATCTGTTCGTCGGTGGCCGGGGTAGCGCCCGTGCCGTCCATCTGGATGGCGTCGGCGCCCGGAGGTGTCGGATCGAACGGCGACGTCGACGGAGTGAACAGCGGGTTGGTGCAGCTCGCGCCGACCTCGGGGTAGACGTTCGGGTTCTGGTTCAGCGCAGTGATGAACTGATCGATGCGATCGTCGTCGGCCTTGTCGATCTCGAGGCGATGGCCCCACGACTGCAGAGAAATGGGGCTGCTCTGACCGGGGTACGGCGACATCAGCATGTAGGACTTGCCGTTCACGCGTCCGGCGAGACTGTCGATCTGGTCCTGGTCGACGAGATCGGGGTTGTACGTGATCCAGATGGCGCCGTGCTCGAGCGAGTGGACGGCGTTCTCGGTGCGAATCGGGTCGGCGTACACGGTTCCGGTGCAGTTAGCCCAGGTGGCGTCGTGCGGGCCACCGAACGGCGGGGTCTGGTCGTACGCCACGCGCTGAGTGGAATCGACGTGCTGGCCGGCCGGGTACTCGATCTTGAGGACGCCGTCGATCTTGTCGGACGGATCCTTGTTCTCGGAGCTGTACTTGTACGGCTCGAGGGCCTGCCGCTCCTCGACCTTGGGCCACAGATTGATACCGAGCACGGCGATGAGTGCGAGCACAGCCACACCGGCGCCGATCGACAGCCAGGGGATCTGGCGGGGAGCGGGGACGCCGCCCTTGCCCTTCTTGGCCGGCCGACTGTTCTTGTTGGCGGCCTTGATGGCCTTGGCTGATTTGGCCCCGGAGTTCTTGTTGGGACCGCGACTATCGGAACCGCTTGGCATCGATTGGGCTCTTTCGGTGTGTGGGCTTGAGGTGTGGCGCGCCCGCGCATGAAGGTACGCGGTGGTAGCTCGGGCATTACCACTGTACTTTCCGAGTCTGAGGGCAAACTTTGAGAGTGGCGTGCGACACGCCACAGCGGCCCCGCGCACGTTCACGGAGAGCGAGGCGTGAGGCGAGTCTCCACTTCCGGTGTGCAGGCAATAGGATGAATACCTGTGACTCCAGCTGACCTTGCCGAACTGCTCCGCGGAACCGCAGCGAGCGTCCTTGCCGATCGTGGCCTCGACGTATCCGTGCTACCCGAAACCCTCACCGTCGAGCGACCACGCAACCCCGAGCATGGCGATTACGCCACCAACATTGCCATGCAGGTAGCCAAGAAGGTCGGCACGAATCCCCGCGAGCTGGCGGGCTGGATCGCCGAAGCCCTCACCGCTGCCGACGGAATCGAATCCGCCGAGATCGCCGGGCCCGGCTTCCTCAACATTCGGTTGGACAAGGACGCCCAGGGCGCGATCGTCGTGTCGGTTCTCGAAGCCGGTGCGTCGTACGGCTCGGGTGACTCCCTCGCCGGCAAGAAGATCAACCTCGAATTCGTCTCCGCCAACCCCACCGGACCGATTCACCTCGGTGGAACCCGTTGGGCCGCAGTCGGAGACGCGCTCGGACGCATTCTGTCCGCGCAGGGTGGTCTGGTAACACGTGAGTACTACTTCAACGATCACGGTGCCCAGATCGACCGCTTCTCGCGTTCGCTGATCGCTGCAGCGAAGGGTGAACCAGCTCCCGAAGACGGTTACGCCGGTGCATACATCGCCGACATCGCCGCCTCGGTTCTGAAGCAGCGTCCCGACGTCATGGATCTGCCTGCCGACGAGCAGCAGGAAACCTTCCGCGCCATCGGCGTCGAATTGATGTTCACGCACATCAAGCAGACCCTGCACGACTTCGGCGTCGACTTCGACGTCTACTTCCACGAGAACTCGCTCTTCGAATCCGGTGCGGTCGAGAAGGCCGTCGAATCCCTCAAGGGTTCGGGCAACCTCTTCCACGAAGACGGTGCGTGGTGGCTCAAGAGCACCGACTACGGCGACGACAAGGACCGCGTCGTCATCAAGAGCGATGGCAACGCCGCCTACATCGCCGGTGACATCGCCTACTTCCAGAACAAGCGCGCACGTGGGTTCGACCTCTGTATCTACATGCTCGGCGCCGACCATCACGGTTATATCGGCCGTCTCAAGGCTGCCGCTGCCGCATTCGGCGACGATCCGGACACCGTCGAGGTGCTGATCGGCCAGATGGTCAACCTCGTCAAGGACGGCACTGCCGTCAAGATGAGCAAGCGTGCAGGCACCGTCATCACCCTCGACGACCTGGTCGAGGCAATCGGCGTCGACGCCTCGCGTTACGTCATGATCCGCTCGTCGGTCGACTCGAGCATCGACATCGACCTCGACCTGTGGACCAAGACCAGCAGCGAGAACCCCGTCTACTACGTGCAGTACGCGCACGCACGCCTCTCGGCGATCGCTCGCAACGCCGCAGACCTCGGTCTGTCCGCCGACGCGAGCAACCTCGCCCTGCTCACCGTCGAGCAGGAGGGTGACCTCATCCGCACGATCGGCGAGTACCCACGCGTCGTGTCGAGCGCTGCGAATCTGCGTGAGCCGCACCGTATTGCCCGCTACCTCGAAGAACTCGCGGGTGCGTACCACCGCTTCTACGGCGCGTGCCGCATCCTTCCGCAAGGCGACGAAGACGCCACCGACGTGCACCGCGCGCGTCTGGCTCTCTGCGCCGCCACCCGACAGGTCCTGGCCAACGGTCTCGAACTGCTCGGCGTCACCGCACCGGAGCAAATGTGAACGCGCACCCCGCCGGCCCCAAGCATGCCGAGCAGTTGCAGGCCCCCGGCTTGCCCGACCGTCCGACCAGCCCCGAAGCCTTCGGCGAACTCTCACCGCAGGTGTGGCCGCGCAACGCTTCTCGCGGCGACGACGGTGAAGTGACCCTCGCGGGTGTCAAGGTCGGTGAACTTGCCGAGAAGTACGGCACTCCGTTGTTCGTCATCGACGAGGACGACTTCCGTTCACGCTGCCGTGACATGGCCCGCGCCTTCGGCCCGGATGCCAAGGTGCACTACGCATCCAAGGCATTCCTCTGTGGCGAGATCGCACGCTGGGTCGCCGACGAAGGCCTCTCGCTCGACGTCTGCTCCGGCGGCGAACTGGCGATCGCGTTGCACGCGGACTTCCCGGCCGAGCGAATTGCCATGCACGGCAACAACAAGTCAGTCGCCGAACTGGCCGCTGGTGTCGCCGCGGGCGTCGGACACGTCGTGCTCGACTCGTCGATCGAGATCGACCGACTCGATCGTGTCGCCGGTGAGGCCGGTGTCGTTCAGGACGTGTTGATCCGACTGACCGTCGGCGTCGAAGCGCATACTCACGAATTCATCTCCACCGCACACGAGGACCAGAAGTTCGGTTTCTCGCTGGCCGGGGGAGCGGCGATCGACGCGGTCCGTCGCGTCTTCGCTGCCGACAACTTGCGCCTGGTCGGCCTGCACAGCCACATCGGTTCGCAGATCTTCGACGTCGACGGTTTCGAGGTGGCAGCGCACCGCGTGATCGGTTTGCTCCGCGACGTCGTCACCGAGTTCGGAGTCGAGAAGACCAAGCAGATTTCGATCATCGACCTCGGCGGCGGCATGGGGATCTCGTACATCCCCTCCGACGACCCGCCGCCCGTCGACGAACTGGCAGCAAAGCTCGGCCACATCGTGCGCAACGAGTCCGCACTGGCCGGATTGCCGGAGCCGACGCTTGCCGTCGAACCCGGCCGCGCCATCGCCGGACCTGGCACGGTGACGCTCTACGAGGTCGGCACCATCAAGGACGTCACGGTGGGTAGCTCGCTGACACGCCGCTACATCAGCGTCGACGGCGGGATGAGCGACAACATCCGCACGTCCCTCTACGGTGCGGAGTACGAAGCCAAGTTGGTTTCGCGAACTTCCGAGGCTGATCCCGTCGTTGCACGTATCGTCGGTAAGCACTGCGAGTCCGGTGACGTGGTCATTCGGGACACCTGGATGCCCGAGGACGTCGGGCCCGGTGATTTACTAGCGGTAGCAGCGACCGGTGCATACTGCTATTCGATGTCGAGCAGGTACAACCTGCTCACCCGCCCAGCCGTGGTGGCGGTGCGTGACGGAGTCTCACGCGTGATTCTGCGGAGGGAAACAGTGGAAGATCTGCTCAGCTTGGAGGTATCGCAGTGACGAGCGAATCGGCGCATCGCGCTATCGGTGTGGCCGTTCTCGGCCTCGGCAACGTCGGGAGCGAGGTCGTCCGGATCATTCGTGAGCAGGCCGAGGAACTCGAAGCTCGCGTCGGCGCCCCGTTGGAACTGCGGGGGGTTGCCGTCCGCCGTATCGGCTCGGACCGCGGAATTCCCGAGGAACTGCAGACGACGGACGCCGAGTCCCTGGTCGGTCGTGACGACGTCGACATCGTGGTCGAGGTGATCGGCGGAATCGAGCTCCCTCGCAAGCTGATTCTCTCTTCCCTCAACTCCGGTAAGTCGGTCGTGACCGCCAACAAGGCGCTGCTCGCGGACCACACCGGTGAATTGGCGGAGGCTGCAGAGGCCAACTCTGTCGACCTGTACTTCGAGGCCGCTGTTGCCGGTGCGATCCCCGTGATCCGCCCGCTCACACAGTCGTTGGCCGGAGACCGTGTCAACAAGGTCGCCGGAATCGTGAACGGCACCACCAACTTCATCCTCTCCGCGATGGACGAGACCGGCGCCGACTACGAGGAGACCCTCGCCGAAGCCGGACGCCTCGGATACGCGGAGGCCGACCCGACCGCGGACGTCGAAGGCTACGACGCCGCGGCGAAGGCAGCGATCCTCGCGTCGATCGCGTTCCACACCCGCGTCACTGCCGCGGACGTGTACCGCGAAGGAATCTCCACGATCACCTCCGCCGACCTGGCGTCGGCGAAGGCACTCGAGTGCACGATCAAGTTGCTCTCGATCTGCGAGCGCATCGTCACGCCCAAGGGCAAGGAGCGGATTTCCGCTCGCGTGTACCCGGCGCTGGTTCCGCTCAGCCATCCGCTGGCCTCGGTCAACGGCGCGTTCAACGCCGTTGTCGTGGAAGCAGAGAACGCCGGCCGGCTCATGTTCTACGGCCAGGGCGCAGGCGGCGCCCCCACCGCTTCCGCGGTGATGGGTGACCTGGTGATGGCTGCGCGCAACAAGGTTCACGGCGGCCGCGGCCCCCGCGAGTCCAAGTACGCCAAGCTGAAGGTCGCCCCGATGGGCGACATCCTCACGCGCTACTACGTGAACATGGAGGTCGCGGACAAGGAAGGTGTGCTGTCCGCAGTCGCCGCCGAGTTCGCCAAGCACGGCGTGAGCATCTCCGTCGTCCGCCAGGAGGGCGCCGGCGCCGGCGCGCGTCTGGTGGTCGTCACTCATGTAGCAACCGACGCGGCTCTCTCCGAGACCGTGGCGGCTCTCAACGAACTCGAATTCGTCACCGCTGTGACCAGCGTGCTGCGACTGGAAGGCACTGAACAATGACCGGCATCGTCAACCCCGTCCACAAGGCATGGCCGGGTCTCATCGAGGCATACCGGGACCGTCTCGCGATCGGTGACAACTGGAAGACCGTCACCCTGCGCGAAGGCGGCACCCCGCTCCTGCCGGCCGGCCACCTCTCCGAGATCACCGGCTGCGACGTCTACCTCAAGGTCGAGGGTCTCAACCCCACCGGTTCCTTCAAGGACCGCGGCATGACGATGGCCGTCACCGACGCCTTGGCCCGTGGCCAGCGTGCAGTTCTGTGCGCGTCCACCGGCAACACCTCCGCCTCGGCCGCTGCGTATGCAGCCAAGGCAGGCATGACCTGCGCCGTGCTCATCCCGCAGGGCAAGATCGCCATGGGCAAGCTTGCGCAGGCAGTCATGCACGGTGCCAAGATCATTCAGGTCCAGGGCAACTTCGACGACTGCCTCGAGCTGGCACGCAAGACCACGGCCGAGTTCCCCACCATCGGCCTCGTCAACTCGGTCAACCCGGTGCGCATCGAAGGCCAGAAGACCGCGGCATTCGAGATCATGGACGTCCTCGGCAAGGCTCCCGACGTGCACGCACTCCCGGTCGGAAACGCCGGTAACATCACCGCGTACTGGCGCGGATACTCCGAGTACTACGCGGACGGTCTGACCACGGTCAAGCCCCGCATGCTCGGCGTCCAGGCAGCCGGAGCGGCTCCGCTGGTCAACGGTGCACCCGTCAAGGATCCCGAAACCATCGCCACCGCAATCCGAATCGGTTCTCCCGCGTCCTGGAACGGCGCTGTCGCCGCGAAGGAAGAGTCGAACGGTGCATTCCGTGCCGCCACCGACGAGAAGATCCTCGAGGCTTACCGTCTGATCGCCGCCACCGAGGGCGTCTTCGTCGAACCGGCGTCGGCAGCCAGCGTCGCCGGCCTGCTCGCCGCACGTGCAGAGGGCTGGCTCGAGCCGGGCCTGACCGTCGTGTGCACGGTGACCGGTAACGGTCTCAAGGATCCTGACACGGCTTTGAAGGGTATGCCGAACGTCGAGCCGATCGGTGTCGATCCCGTTGCCGTCGCGGCTGCCCTCGAGCTTGCATAGTGTCCGTGGATTCATCGACCACTCCGCGGAATCCGGTGTCTGACATGACTATAACCCTGCCTATCGGCCTTTCGGTGACTGCTCGCGTCCCGGCCTCGAGTGCAAACTTGGGGCCGGGGTTCGACACCCTCGGTCTGGCGTTGGGGTTGTACGACGAAATCGTGGTCACCACAACGGATTCAGGCCTTCAGATTCGCGTCGAAGGTGAAGGCGCTGCCGACGTGCCCTGGGGTCCTTCGCATCTCGTGGTCCGCGCCATCGAGCGTGGTCTCGAGGCGGCCGGAGTGTGGGCCAGTGGCCTGGACGTGTTGTGCCGCAACGCGATTCCACATTCGCGCGGGTTGGGATCCTCGGCTTCCGCGGCTGTCGGTGGATTGGCAGCAGCCAACGGTCTGGCGCGCGCTCTCGATGCCGAGATCGGCTTGACGGAAGAGCAGTTGGTTCAACTCTCGTCCGAGTTCGAAGGTCACCCGGACAACGCGTCTGCCAGTGTTCTCGGTGGCGCAGTCGTCTCGTGGAGTTGCCCACCGGCAGTCGAAGGCGACGAGCCGATCTACTCCGCGGCCAAACTCGACGTCCATCCCGACATCCGTGCTGTGGCACTGGTTCCCGAGGAGCGGTCGTCCACCGCACACACTCGCGGGCTCCTGCCCGAATTGGTTCCGCACCAGGATGCCTCGTTCAACGCGAGCCGCAGCGCGCTCGCCGTCGTTGCGCTCACTGCTCGGCCCGATCTGTTGATGGCGGCCACCGAGGATCGCCTGCATCAGGCGCAGCGCGCGCCCGCGCTTCCGCTCACGACGCGATGGATCGGGATCCTGCGCGAGGCGGGTATCGCTGCGACCGTTTCGGGAGCCGGCCCCACCGTGTTGGCGCTCAGCACAGAACCTTTCCCCGTCGAACTCGCGGAAGCGGCGCGGGCAGACGGACTACGTGTGCTCGAATTGGACATCGCCGACGGCGTCGAAGTATCCACGACGACGGTCTGATCCCTGCCTTGGTCCAGGTGATCGCCCACTACCGATCGGTAGTGAACTGACACACCCAGTCGTCCAAATTCTTGCCGGACTCAGGTTTGGGCGCTATCCTGGGCTATGTCCGTACATCGTGCGCGTCAGTCGCCGGTGCATCACCAGGGGGCAAAACTCCTTCCCAATCGGGGTCCACAGTCCTTGGCATGATTCTCGCAGGCATGATCCTCACGCTTGTACCTTCTCCGAAGGTTTGAATCCTCCGCGGATCGAACACTCAGAGGTTCCATCACTCTGGGGTTCAACACACGGGGGAGTGAATCGTCGACGAAGGCGCGTTGGGCAGGTTTGCGAGCGCATGAAAAGTTTGAGGCGAGAGTTTCCGACAATCATGTGACGGCGGACAAGCCGGCAGTTCTGGACAGCAACCACGTACGGCACCACCGAGTTCGTTATTCAATCGAACTGCGGGACGAACCCTCGACTTTGCGCAGTGCGAGTGAGGGAAGGAAAGGACCTCCGTGACCGATACGGACCTCATCGCCACTTCTGCACCCGCCGGGTCGGAATCAGGCGACAATTCTCAGGCGTCATCTTCAGCATCGAACGGTGCGGTGGCGACCTCCACGAAGCGTGCCGAAACGCGCCGTGGTGCCGGACTCTCCGGCATGGTGCTCACCGAACTCCGCACTCTTGCGGGTGAACTGGGCATCAAAGGCACTTCCGGCATGCGCAAGGGTGACCTGATCGCAGCCATCAAGGAGCGCCAGGGCGGCAGCGCGAAGGCTGCACCCGCACAGAGTGAACTCACTCTCGACGACGCACCCGTTGCGCGCACTCGTGCCAAGAGCACTCGCGCCGCACGCACCGAAACCCCCGCAGCCGAAACAGCTCCGGCAGCCGAGTCGGCTCCTGCCGAGGCCGCGCCTGCGCGTACCGAATCCGCCGAGGATTCCGATCAGAGCGCACCCCGTCGCGGACGTCAGCGTCGTGGCGCCGCTCGTCGTGCAGGTTCACCCGACCAGGGCGAACTGAGCATCGAGCAGGAAGCGCCTTCGGCGAAGTCCGACGCGGACACCGCGAAGGCCGCCGATTCTTCGAAGGTCGCCGAGACCGCCAAGGCCGAGGCTCCGGCCGAGCGTCCTGCGCGCACCGAGGGCAAGTCCGACGCTGATCAGGCTCCCGCCGAGCAGGGCAACGAGCGTCCCCGCCGCGAGCGCAACCGCGACAACCAGGGCCAGCGCGACAACCAGGGCCAGCGCGAGAACCAGGGCAACCGGGGCAACCAGGATCGCCAGGATCGCCAGGACCGCCAGGACCGCGGCAATCAGAACAACGCCGGCCAGAACAACGCCGGTCCTCGCACAGACAACCGCAACAACGGGCCGGACGACGACGAAGAGGGTGGACGCGGACGCCGCGGACGCCGTTTCCGCGAGCGCCGTGGCCGTGGTCGTGACCGCGGTGAGGGTGGCGCACCCAACGATTCACGCGAGACCGAGATTCGTGAGGACGACGTCCTTCAGCCGGTCGCCGGCATCCTCGACGTCCTCGACAATTACGCCTTCGTGCGTACGTCCGGGTACCTCGCCGGTCCCAACGACGTCTACGTCTCCATGAACCTGATCCGCAAGAACGGCCTTCGCCGTGGCGACGCCATCACCGGTGCCGTCCGCGTCTCGCGTGACGGTGAGCAGGGCAGCCAGCGCCAGAAGTTCAACCCGCTGGTTCGCATCGACACGGTCAACGGCGGCGACGTCGAGGCCGCGAAGAAGCGCCCCGAGTTCAACAAGCTCACGCCGCTGTACCCGAACCAGCGTCTGCGCCTCGAGACCGAGCAGCACATTCTCACCACGCGTGTCATCGACCTGGTGATGCCCATCGGTAAGGGCCAGCGCGCCCTCATCGTGAGCCCGCCCAAGGCAGGTAAGACCAGCGTGTTGCAGGCGATCGCGAATGCCGTCGCCACCAACAATCCTGAGTGCTACCTGATGGTCATCCTCGTGGACGAGCGTCCCGAGGAAGTGACCGACATGCAGCGCAGCGTGAAGGGTGAGGTCATTTCCTCCACCTTCGACCGCCCGCCGGGAGATCACACCGCAGTTGCCGAGCTGGCAATCGAGCGTGCGAAGCGCCTGGTCGAGATGGGTAAGGACGTCGTCGTACTGCTCGACTCCATCACGCGTCTGGGTCGTGCGTACAACAACTCCTCGCCGGCGTCGGGACGCATCCTCTCCGGTGGTGTCGACTCGACGGCGCTCTACCCGCCGAAGCGTTTCCTCGGTGCTGCCCGCAACATCGAGAACGGTGGATCGCTCACCATCATCGCTACCGCAATGGTCGAGACCGGATCCACCGGCGACACCGTGATCTTCGAAGAGTTCAAGGGCACCGGCAACGCCGAGCTCAAGCTCGATCGCAAGATCGCCGAACGCCGCGTGTTCCCGGCCGTGGACGTCAACCCGTCCAGCACGCGTAAGGACGAGTTGCTCCTGAGCCCGGACGAAGCTGCGGTGCTGCACAAGCTCCGCCGCGTCCTGTCCGGTCTGGACTCGCATCAGGCCATCGATCTGCTGATCGATCGACTGAAGAAGAGCAAGAACAACCTCGAGTTCCTGATGCAGGTCTCCAAGACCGCACCGGGTGCGATCGACGACTGATCGACTCGACGTCAAAGGCCCATAACCAGCTGGTTGTGGGCCTTTTGCGTGGGCGGAACAAAACCGAGGGGCAGTGCGTTGACAACTTCGTACAGCCACCCCGAGGCGTGCGAGACGCGGATTATCCGGTGAGGTACCGCATCTGGCATACTGAACGGCCGAGTCCGGTTCCGGTTCACGATGTCGATTGGCGACGTCGACCCGGCGACCATTGAAAGGGACACCATGAAGGCAGGAATCCACCCAACCTACGTAGCGACCACCGTCGTCTGCGGTTGCGGTAACACGTTCGAGACCCACAGCACCAAGGAGTCCGGACGCATCAACGTCGAGGTTTGCTCGCAGTGCCACCCGTTCTACACGGGCAAGCAGAAGATTCTCGACACCGGTGGACGCGTCGCTCGCTTCGAGGCTCGCTACGGCAAGCGCGCAGACAGCAAGGTCCCGGCCACCGAGTCCTAGCTGTTCCGCCGACGCCCGATCTGCCATGCGCAGATCGGGCGTCGGCTTTTTTGTGCCTGCACTCGGTTTGCGCGTTTCCCGGGTCCCGGCGTCGAAATACCTTCAAGCGCGCACCGTAGGAATCGAAACTCAGAGCGGAGCGAACCATGGCAGGCGCAACCCAGCCCTCGGCCATCGACGACATCTTGGCGGAGCACGCCGGTCTCGAAGCACAGATGTCCGATCCGGCGCTGCACAACGACCCTGCCGCTGCCAGGCGCGTCGGTAAACGGTTCTCCGAGCTCTCGCCGATCATGTCGACGTACAACAAGCTCACCGCTGCGCAGGACGATCTGGAAGCCGCGCGCGAACTAGCCGCCGACGATTCCAGCTTCGCCGCCGAGATCCCCGATCTCGAAGCCGAGGTCGCGCAGCTCGAGCAGACGCTTACCGATCAGTTGGCGCCGCGTGATCCGCATGACGGTGACGACATCGTTCTCGAAGTGAAGTCCGGTGAGGGCGGCGAAGAATCCGCGCTCTTCGCCTCGGACCTGGCCCGCATGTACGTCCGCTACGCGGAACGGCACGGCTGGCGCGTCGAGATCCTCGACGCGACAGTCTCCGATCTCGGCGGATACAAGGAAGCCACGCTGTCGATCAAGAGCAAGTCAGACACCCCGGACGGAGTGTGGGCGAGGCTCAAGTTCGAGGGCGGGGTTCACCGCGTCCAGCGAGTGCCCGTCACCGAATCCCAGGGACGCGTTCACACTTCGGCCGCCGGCGTTCTGGTCTACCCGGAGCCCGAAGAGGTCGAGCAGGTCCAGATCGACGAGAGTGACCTGCGTATCGACGTCTACCGTTCGTCCGGCAAGGGCGGTCAGGGCGTCAACACGACCGACTCTGCTGTCCGAATCACGCACCTTCCGACCGGCATCGTCGTCACCTGCCAGAACGAGCGTTCGCAGCTCCAGAACAAGGCGCGCGCCATGCAGGTGCTTGCAGCCCGTTTGCAGGTAGTCGCCGAGGAAGCCGCGGACGCAGAAGCGTCGGCAGGTCGCCAGAGTCAGGTTCGGACGGTGGACCGCTCGGAGCGCATCCGCACCTACAACTTCCCTGAGAACCGCATCACCGATCATCGCATCGGATTCAAGTCGCACAACCTCGACGCGGTGCTCGACGGTGAGCTCGACGCACTTCTCGACGCATTGGGCAAGGCGGACCGAGAGGCGCGTCTCGCGGCCGAGTAGATGCAGACCATGACTGACCTCCGTCCCGCCGGGAACTCGGTGAACCGCGTGTCGGTCGAGCGTGGCAGGCTGTACCCGTGAGTCGACTTCCACTTCGTTTGGCGCTGATCGAAGCTGCAAAACAGCTCGACGCCGCCGGTGTGCCCAGCCCACGCACCGACGCCGAGTTGTTGGCATCCCACCTGCTCGGCGTCGAACGCACGCGTCTCGGGCTGATTCCGTTGGTCGATCCTGAGGTCATCGCGGCGTTCGACGAGTTGGTTGCGCAACGCGTGAAGCGGATTCCGTTGCAGCACATCATCGGAGTCGCATCGATGGGCAACATCGACGTCGCTGTCGGTCCGGGTGTCTTCATTCCGCGGCCCGAAACCGAATTGCTCATGGGTTGGGCGCTCTCGTTCCTCGAAGGTTGCGGAAGCAAGCCGCCGGTAGTTCTGGACCTGTGCACGGGATCGGGTGTACTCGCGCTGTCCATCGCCGAGGCCCGTCCAGACGCCGTCGTTCACGCCGTGGAGAAAGAGCCCGCCGCGTTGGCATGGGCGCGTCGTAACGCTGCCGACCGCGAGGCGGCCGGTGATACACCGATCCATCTGCATCAGGGTGATGTCACCGATCGGAACCTGTTGCCAGGGCTCGAGGGCGGCGTCGATCTGGTCGTGTCCAATCCGCCGTACATCCCCGAAGGCGCGCAATTGCAGCCTGAGGTCATGGATTACGACCCGCACACCGCGTTGTTCGGTGGCGCCGACGGTCTGTCCGTCATCAAACCCATGATCAGCAACATCGCGAGGTGGCTTCGAATCGGCGGCGCGGCAGGCATCGAGCACGACGACACCAACGGCGACGGCGTCGCTGCGCTGTTCTCGGCGCGCCGGGTATTCGGCGACGTTGCACAGCATCCCGATCTTGCCGGTCGTCCGCGTTTCGTCGTCGCGAGACGTGTCGCCACCGACGTGGAAGCGCAGCGGAATCGAACGCCCGAAGTGCAGAGTGAAAGGATGGCTGAGTGAGCACCGTGTACGACTGCAGTCAGACAGATTCCCGAACCGCCGGCTTGGCCGCCGCGAAGAACGCGCTCAAGGCCGGCCGCCTCGTAGTTCTCCCCACCGACACCCTTTACGGACTCGCCGCCGACGCGTTCGACAGCGAAGCTGTCACGAGTCTGTTGCGCGCCAAGGGACGCGGGCGAGACATGCCCGTCCCGGTACTGGTCGGATCGTGGAACACCATCGACGGGCTCGTCTACAGCGTGCGCCCCCAGGCGCGGGATCTGATCCGCGCGTTCTGGCCCGGCGGACTGAGCTTGGTCGTCGAGCAGGCGCCTTCACTTGCCTGGGACCTCGGTGATACCCGCGGAACCGTCATGCTCCGCATGCCCTTGCATCCGGTTGCCCTCGAACTGTTGCGCGATGTCGGACCGCTTGCCGTCTCGAGCGCCAACATTTCGGGGCGTCCGCCGGCAACTACCGTCGAGGAAGCCCGAGATCAGCTCGGCGGATCTGCCAGCGTGTATCTCGACGGGGGTAAGGCCGAACACGCCGTTGCTTCCACGATCGTCGACCTGACCGGCAATTCACCGCGTATCTTGCGAGTGGGTGCCGTCTCGGCAGAATCCATCGCCGAGGTATTGGGCACCAGTCCGGAAAGTCTCGTAGAGGGAGTTTCGTAACGATGGTCGGCGCCGGCGGCGAGCGCGCGGGGGAATCCACGTATTGGGGACCGGATTTCGGTGAGCTTGCCACGGCAGACCCCGAGATCGCGGCTGTTGCGCTGGCGGAACTCGAGCGTCAGCGCGACGGACTTCAACTCATCGCGAGCGAGAACTTCACCAGCCCTGCCGTACTGGCTGCCTTGGGTTCGACTCTGAGCAACAAGTACGCCGAGGGCTATCCGGGTCGGCGTTATTACGGCGGGTGCGAGTACGTCGACGTAGCCGAGAATCTGGCGATCGATCGGGCAAAGGCGCTGTTCGGCGCCGAGCACGTCAACGTCCAACCGCATTCGGGGGCCACTGCGAATCTCGCGGTGTACGCCGCATTCGCCAAGCCCGGCGACACCGTATTGGCGATGAGTCTGCCGCACGGTGGGCATCTGACTCACGGGTCTCGCGTCAGCTTTTCTGGGCAGTGGTTCACCACCGTTCCCTACCACGTCGATTCGGCCACCGAATTGATCGACTACGACGAGGTTCGCACCCTGGCTCTGGCGCACAAGCCGAAAATCATCGTCGCCGGCGCGACCGCGTACTCCCGCACCATCGACTTCGCAGCCTTCCGCTCGATCGCAGACGAGGTCGGTGCGATCCTGTGGGTCGACGCCGCCCACTTCATCGGACTCGTGGCAGGCCGGGCGATACCGTCGTGCGTTCCGTACGCCGACGTCGTCTCCGCGACGACGCACAAAGTCCTCAGAGGCCCGCGCGGCGGAATGATCCTGTGCCGCAGCGAGCATGCCTCGGCTGTAGATCGCGCGGTGTTCCCCTTCATTCAAGGCGGCCCGATGATGCATGCGATCGCCGGGAAAGCGGTTGCGTTCAAAGAGGCGTCGACGCCGGAATATCGTTGGTATGCACAGGAAGTGGTTGCCAACGCATCGGCGCTCGCGCTGTCGTTGGAAGCTCGCGGTCTGCGCACCGTGTCCGGTGGAACCGACACACATCTGGCGCTTCTCGACCTGCGCGCAAGCGGTGTCACCGGCGTCGACGCCGAGCGTAGGTGCGGACTGGCTTCGATCACGCTCAACAAGAACGCGATTCCGTTCGATCCGCAGTCGCCCGCCGTCACGTCCGGAATCCGCGTCGGGTCCGCGGCCGTCACGACCCAGGGTTTCAACCGCTCCGACATGAGCGTGGTGGGGGAGTTGATCGCGCGCGCAGTTGTCGCGGACCCCGCCACCACGTCAGGAGAGGCCGAGTTGGCAGCAGTTGCCGACGGCGTTCGCGAACTGATCCGGGCAAAGCCTGCCTATGCCCGCCAGACGGGTGATCTCGAGCAGTGATCACTTCCTACGAGGCGACCACGTATCTGGCACAGGGTGGCGGGGGAGCGGGTGTTCCCATCCGTGAACTTTTGCTCGTGCTGTGTACGGCGGCGGTGGTGACCTACCTGGCGACTGGCGCAGTCCGGTTGTTGGCGCTGCGGTTCGGCGCTGTCGCGATTCCTCGTGATCGGGACGTTCACGTCGAGCCGATTCCGCGCCTCGGTGGCGTCGGAATGTATATCGGCATGGCTGTCGGTCTGCTGTTTGCGCAGCAATTACCCGCGCTCACAAGAGGTTTCGGCTTCGGCAGTCCTGACGTACACGCTGCGCTCGTAGCTGGCGCCGTCATCGTCCTCGTGGGTGTGATCGACGACAGGTGGGGCCTCGACGCCCTCACCAAATTTGTCGGTCAGGTGACTGCTGCCGGCGTTCTCGTGGTGATGGGCGTCAGCTGGTTCATCATCTACAACCCGTTCGGCGGTGACGGTGGGTCCACCATCATCCTCGATCAGATTCAATCCGGACTGTTCACCGTTGCTGTTGCCGTCGCGACCATCAACGCCATGAATTTTGTCGACGGTCTCGACGGATTGGCCGCCGGGTTGGGTCTGATCGCGGCGCTCGCCATCCTCATCTTCTCGATCGGTCTTCTCCACGATCAGGGCGGCGACGCGAGTGTCTACCCGCCGGCGATGATCGCGGCGGCTTTGGCAGGCGCTTGTCTCGGTTTTCTTCCACACAACTTCAATCCAGCGCGCATTTTCATGGGCGATTCCGGGTCGATGTTGATTGGTCTCATGCTGGCCGCGATCTCCACCAGTGCATCCGGTCGTATTCCGCTCACTGCCTACGGAACCCGCGACCTCGTCGGCCTCCTCGCGCCGTTGTTGCTGGTCGGGGCTGTGATGTTCATCCCGATGCTGGACATGCTCCTGGCCGTGATCCGCCGGACGAAAGCGGGCGTCAGTCCGTTCAGTCCGGACAAGATGCACCTGCATCATCGCCTCTTGCAGATCGGACACACGCACCGACGAGTTGTGCTGGTCATCTACCTGTGGGTCAGCGTCCTGGCGTTCGGTGCCGTCGGATCCTCGCTGCTCAATCGTCAGCTGGTTGTTGTACTCGTCGCGGCCGGTTTGGTTCTTGCGTTGTTCTTCACTGCGGTGCCTTCGCTGATCGATCGCAAGCAGCAGCGTCGCTAGCCAAGTTTTCCGATCCATTACCCTTGGGCATCGTGACGAACACGCCGCAGCCTGTACCTGCCTCGCAACCCATCCCTGATTCGACCGCCGCCATGAAGTCGGCCGTGAAGTGGGGTGTGATGGGGCTGATCGCGCTGGCCGTGGTCGGCGCGCTCCTGGGCGGGCTCTTCGCCGGTAAGGAAGGCGTCTACGGCGCTCTGATCGGCGCAGCCGTCGGCGGCGGGTTCATCTTGTTCACGGCGTTGGGCGTGCTGCTCACAGCGAAGCTGCCTGCGCTCACGGCCGGTGCCGTTCTGCTCGGTACCTGGCTGCTGAAGATGATTCTCGCGATGGTGGTTCTCTTTGTCCTCTCGGACATGGATTTCTACAACAAGACCGCCCTCGTCCTGGTCATCATCATGTCGCTGGTCGTGGTGCTCGGTGCGGAGACTTACGGCGTCCTGGGAACCAAAACTCCGTACGTCGATCCCACTCCCAGCAGCAACGTCGACGACGACGAGTAGTACTACAAGAGGTAACTAATCGGACTTCCAGGTACCCCATCTACACAATGTCGTAGATGACTTGATAAGGTTCGGTTCAAGCGAGAGCAATGGTGGGCCGAGTAACACTCAGCCGATGATGCCATGTGCTCGCAGGTGGTCGAAATTCTGACCACTGAGTCGACGAGAGTCGCCGACACCGACAGACGCCAGGCCCCTCTAGGGTTCTCCAGCTGCTGACGAATGCGCGAGTCGAACTTGTCGACTTGTAGATCGTCAATGTCCGATCGAACCGCAGTCAATGATGGCTGCGGACCGACTACGGGAGAGAACGCTGAGCGTCACCACCCTGGCCGCGGATGAATTCCATGCGCCGTCACTAGACGATTTTTTCCCGCCCTCCGTGTTGATCCACGCGGGCCCCTTCGAGCTCGACCGTCTGATGCTGATTCGTCTGCTGATGTCGGTGCTGGTCGCAGCCTTCTTCGTGATCGCGATGCGCAGCCCTCGATTGGTTCCCCGCGGACTTCAGAACGCCGCTGAGCTTGCGCTCGACTTCGTTCGGATCAACATCGCCGAGGAGATCCTGGGCAAGGAACAGGGCAAGCGCTTCCTGCCGGTCATCACGACGATCTTCTTCATCGTGGTCGCCAGCAACCTGGCCAGCATCATTCCTTTCCTGAACATCTCGCCGAACGCACGAATCGGTATGCCCCTGGTACTCGCGGCGCTCGCCTACATCGTGTTCAACTACGTCGGAATCAAGAAGTACGGCTTCTTCAAGTACGTCAAGAGCAGCATCGTCGTTCCCGGCGTCCCGCTGCCCCTGCACTTCCTGTTGGTGCCCATCGAGTTCATCTCGACCTTCATCCTGCGCCCGTTCACGCTGATGGTTCGTCTCATGGCCAACATGTTGGCCGGCCACATCCTGCTGGTGCTGTTCTTCAGCGCGACGAACTACTTCTTCTTCGTGTCCGGCGGATTCCAGGCGATCTTCGGTGTTCCGTCGATCATTGCCGGTATCGCATTCACGTTCTTCGAGCTGCTGGTCATCTTCCTGCAGGCTTACGTGTTCGCGCTGCTGACCGCGGTGTACATCGATCTGGCGCTCCACGCCGACGAGCACTGACCTTTTACCTCCTCACCAGCTACACCAAGAACTGAGCCTCTTGCCGAATCCGGCGGAGGTCAACAGAAAGGGAATGGAACACCATGAGCATCGCTTACCTCGCTCAGGAAGTTGTCGAGACCAAGTCGCGCGGCTACGGAGCCATCGGCTACGGCCTCGCAGCAATCGGCCCCGGCATCGGCGTGGGCATCGTTGTGGGCAAGGCAATCGAAGGCATGGTCCGCCAGCCCGAGATGGCCGGCCAGGTTCGTACCACCATGTTCCTCGGTATTGCATTCACCGAGGCCCTCGCGCTGATCGGCCTCGTCGCCGGCTTCATCTTCTAAGACCGACATGGCAGCCACCATCGCAATTCTCGCGGCGGAGGGGACGACTGAACACAATCCCCTCATCCCCGAGACATACGACATCGTGTGGTCCGCGGTCGCGCTCGTAGTAGTTGGTTTCGTCTTCTGGAAGCTCGTTCTTCCGAAGTTCCAGAAGGTCTTGGCCGAACGCACCGAGCAGATCGAGGGCGGCATCAAGAAAGCCGAAGACGCACAGGCGGAGGCAGCAGCAGCGCTCGAGCAGTACCGCGCGCAGCTCGCCGAAGCTCGTACCGAGGCAGCGCAGATCCGTGAGGAAGCGCGTACCCAGGGTCAGCAGATCATCGCTGACATGAAGGTTCAGGCGCAGGACGAGAGCGACCGCATCGTGGCCGCAGGCCACAGCCAGCTCGTCGCCCAGCGTCAGCAGATCGTCGCTGAGCTCCGCTCGGATCTCGGCAAGACCGCTGTAGACCTGGCCGAGAAGGTCATCGGGGAGTCCCTCGCCGACGACGTGAAGCGCGCCGGAACGGTTGATCGTTTCCTCAACGAGCTCGACACCGTCAGCGCTGATTCAGCCAGGAAGTGAGCAACATGTACGCAGCGAGCCGTGAAGCCTTGGCGCAGACTCGTTCTGCGCTGAGCAGTGCCCTGGGCGCCGTCTCTGCAGGAGCCGCAACTGCTGCTTCTGCTCAGGCTGGGTCCGAGCTCTTCTCGGTGGTCGAGGTACTCGACGGCCAGCGCGCTCTTCGCAGCGCGCTGGCTGACGCTTCGGCACCGGCCGCTGGTCGCCAGGCTTTGGCAGAGCAGTTGTTCTCCGGAAAGGTCGGCGCCGAGGCGCTCGCCACCGTGAAGGCAGCTGCAGGCCAGGACTGGTCTGCGGCCCGCGACTTGGTCAACTCGCTCGAACTGCTCGGACGCGAAGCTCTGCTCCGCGCCGCAGCCGATCAGAGCCAGTTGGACACCGTTGAGGACGAGCTCTTCCGTCTCGGTCGCATCGTGGCAGGGGATCCCAGCCTGGAGCAGACGCTCTCGGATCTGTCGGTTCCCGCAGCCCGCAAGCGTGAGTTCCTCTCCCGCTTGCTCTACGGCAAGGTCACCGCGGTCACCGAGGCACTCGCCGGACAGGCTGTCGGCCGGTTGAAGTCTGCACCCGCAGACACTTTCGATCAGCTGTCGAATCTTGCCGCAGCGCAGCGCGATACCACCGTTGCTCACGTTCGCAGCGCCTCGGCGTTGAGCTCGGAGCAGTCGGATCGCTTGGCGAGCACTCTTACCCGCACCTACGGGAAGCCGGTAGCAGTGCACGTCGAGGTCGATCCAGAACTCCTCAGCGGCTTGGTCGTCCGGGTGGGCGACGAGGTTATCGACGGCAGCGCAGCGGGTCGACTCGCAGCACTGCGGAAGAACCTCAAGTAGTCCTTCAGCCGAACACATACTCCAGATCTTTTCGAAGACCAGACACCGAGAGCAGGAAAAACATGGCGGAGCTGACGATCTCCTCCGACGAGATCCGTAGCGCGATCGACAACTACACCGCGAGCTACTCCCCGGAGGCCTCCCGTGAGGAGGTCGGCACAGTGACCGACACCAGTGACGGCATTGCGCACGTCTCTGGCCTGCCTTCGGCTATGTCCAACGAGCTGTTGGAGTTCCCCGGTGGAATCGTCGGCGTCGCGCTCAACCTGGATGCCACCGAAATCGGTGCCGTCATCCTTGGCGATTACCAGAACATTCAAGAAGGCCAGGAAGTAAAGCGCACGGGCGACGTTCTGTCGGTTCCCGTCGGCGATGCTTTCCTCGGCCGCGTCATCGACCCGCTGGGTGCGCCCATCGACGGCCTCGGCGAGATCGAGAGCACCGAGAACCGTGCACTCGAGCTCCAGGCCGCTTCGGTGCTCGAGCGCCAGCCGGTCGAAGAGCCGCTCCAGACCGGTATCAAGGCTATCGACGCCATGACCCCGATCGGCCGCGGCCAGCGCCAGCTCATCATCGGCGACCGCAAGACCGGCAAGACCGCGGTCTGCATCGACGCCATCCTGAACCAGAAGGCCAACTGGGATTCCGGCGATGTCAACAAGCAGGTGCGCTGCATCTACGTTGCCATCGGTCAGAAGGGTTCCACCATCGCGGGCGTCAAGGCTGCCCTCGAGGAGAAGGGCGCGATGGAATACACCACCATCGTTGCTGCTCCGGCATCTGATTCCGCAGGCTTCAAGTGGCTCGCACCGTACACCGGCTCGGCCATCGGCCAGCACTGGATGTACCAGGGCAAGCACGTTCTGGTCGTGTTCGACGACCTGACCAAGCAGGCAGAGGCGTACCGCGCCATCTCGCTGCTGCTGCGTCGCCCGCCGGGACGCGAGGCTTACCCCGGTGACGTCTTCTACTTGCACTCCCGTCTGCTGGAGCGTTCGGCGAAGCTGTCCGACGCACTCGGCGGTGGCTCGCTGACGGCTCTGCCGATCATCGAGACCAAGGCGAACGACGTCTCGGCTTACATCCCGACCAACGTCATCTCCATCACCGACGGTCAGGTGTTCCTCGAGTCCGACCTGTTCAACAAGGGCGTTCGCCCCGCGATCAACGTCGGTATCTCGGTCTCCCGCGTCGGTGGCGCTGCACAGACCAAGGGCATGAAGAAGGTTTCCGGTTCGCTGCGTCTGGAACTGGCTCAGTTCCGTGAGCTCGAAGCGTTCTCCGCCTTCGCTTCCGACCTCGACGCTGCCTCCAAGGCTCAGCTCGAGCGCGGCGCCCGTCTGGTCGAGCTGCTCAAGCAGGATCAGTACAGCCCGATCCCCGTCGAGGACCAGATCGTCTCGATCTACCTGGCCGGCGAAGGCATCTTCGACAGCGTTCCGATCGGCGACGTCCGTCGCTTCGAGAAGGAACTGCTCGAAGACCTCAAGCACTCGGCTGCTGGCGTCTACTCCAGCATCAACGGCGGTAAGGCACTCGATGCCGACAACGCTGCTGAGCTGATCGCCGCGACGAACAAGTTCAAGGAAGGCTTCATCGCATCCGACGGAAGCCGGGTCGTGAACGAAGCCGAGGCTGACGCTTTGGGCGCCGACGAGGTCGCGAACGAGCAGATCAACGTCAAGCGCAAGACCGTCAGCAAGTGACGTACGCGCCCATGACACTGCGAATTCCGAAGGGAGAGTGATTGATCGATGGCGAGCATTCTCGAATTGCGGTCTCGTATCAAGTCGGTCAACTCGACCAAGAAGATCACCAAGGCACAGGAACTGATCGCGACTTCGCGTATCACCAAGGCTCAGATTCGCGTCGCCGCGTCCAAGCCGTATGCCGAGGAGATCACGAAGGTACTCACCGAATTGGCGAGTGCGTCTGCTTCGCTCGATCACCCGTTGCTCAACGAGCGTCCGGAGCCCAAGCGGGCAGCGGTCCTCGTTGTCACCAGTGACCGCGGCATGTGTGGTGGCTACAACTCCAACGTCCTCAAGCAGGCAGAAGAGCTCATGGCTCTCCTCCGCAGCGAGGGCAAGGAGCCGGTCGTGTACGTGCTCGGTTCCAAGGGGCTCGGCTACTACACGTTCCGCGGCCGCGACATCGGTGCTGCGTGGACGGGCTTCTCGCAGGATCCGGGTTACTCGGATGCCGCGAAGGCCAGCCGCCACCTGGTGGAGCTGTTCATGGCTGGTTCGGGTAACCAGGTTGCCGCTCCGAACGGTGAAGGCACGATCGAGGGCGTCGACGAACTCCATATCGTCTACACCCGGTTCGTGTCGATGCTGACGCAGACTCCCGAGGTTCGCCGTATGGCTCCTCTCGAGGTCTTCGTGTCGGAAGAGCGCATCGAACTCGGTGACGACATGCTGACCAACGGCCACGACGACGACCATGACAATGGCCCCGTCGCGGACTTCAGCTTCGAGCCCGAGCCCGAGAAGCTTCTCGGCGCTCTTCTCCCGAAGTACGTCAGCACTCGTATCTTCTCGTCGCTTCTCGATGCTGCGGCATCGGAGTCGGCAGCCCGTCGTACTGCCATGAAGGCCGCGACGGACAACGCAAACGAACTGGTGAACACGTTGAGCCGTCAGGCCAACCAGGCTCGCCAGGCCCAGATCACCCAGGAAATCAGCGAGATCGTCGGCGGCGCCAACGCGCTCGCCTCGAGCGCAGGAAGTGACTAGCACATGACCGCAGCAGTAACCGAAAACAACGGGGCAGGTTCGGCTTCGGCCGTAGCCGGCCGCGTCGTGCGGGTCATCGGTCCCGTCGTGGACGTTGAATTCCCGCGTGGCGCTGTTCCTGAACTGTTCAACGCCCTGAACGCCGAGATCACGCTTCCCTCGGTCGCCAAGACGCTGACGCTCGAGGTTGCACAACACCTCGGTGACAACCTGGTCCGCACCGTTTCCATGCAGCCCACCGACGGACTCGTCCGCGGCACTGCAGTGACCGACTCGGGCAAGCCGATCTCGGTTCCCGTCGGTGACGTCGTCAAGGGCCACGTGTTCAACGCACTGGGCGATTGCCTCGACACCCCGGGCCTCGGCCGCGACGGCGAGCAGTGGGGAATCCACCGCAAGCCACCAGCCTTCGATCAGCTCGAAGGTAAGACCGAGATCCTCGAGACCGGCATCAAGGTCATCGACCTCCTCACCCCGTACGTCAAGGGTGGAAAGATCGGCCTGTTCGGTGGCGCCGGCGTCGGCAAGACCGTTCTGATCCAGGAAATGATCACGCGTATCGCTCGCGAGTTCTCGGGCACCTCGGTGTTCGCAGGCGTCGGTGAGCGTACCCGTGAGGGCACCGACCTCCACCTGGAAATGGAAGAGATGGGCGTCCTCCAGGACACCGCCCTTGTCTTCGGCCAGATGGACGAGCCGCCCGGAACGCGTATGCGCGTCGCCCTGTCCGCACTGACGATGGCGGAGTACTTCCGCGACGTTCAGGGCCAGGACGTTCTGCTGTTCATCGACAACATCTTCCGCTTCACGCAGGCAGGCTCCGAGGTTTCCACCCTCCTCGGCCGTATGCCTTCGGCAGTGGGCTACCAGCCCACGCTGGCGGACGAGATGGGTGAGCTCCAGGAGCGCATCACCTCGACCCGTGGTCGCTCGATCACCTCGCTGCAGGCTATTTACGTGCCCGCCGACGACTACACCGACCCCGCGCCGGCTACGACGTTCGCGCACCTCGATGCCACCACCGAGCTTTCGCGCCCGATTTCGCAGATGGGTATCTACCCCGCTGTGGATCCGCTGAGCTCGACCTCCCGCATCCTGGAGCCCGGCATCGTCGGTGCCGAGCACTTCCGCGTTGCCAACGAGGTCAAGCGCATTCTGCAGAAGTACAAGGAACTGCAGGACATCATCGCCATCCTCGGTATGGACGAGCTTCAGGAAGAGGACAAGGTCCTCGTCGGCCGCGCCCGTCGTATCCAGAAGTTCCTCGGCCAGAACTTCATCGTTGCCGAGAAGTTCACCGGTGAGCCCGGCTCCGTCGTGCCGCTCCGCGACACGATCGAAGCCTTCGACCGCGTCTGCAAGGGCGAGTTCGATCACCTGCCCGAGCAGGCATTCAACAGCTGCGGTGGACTCGACGACGTCGAGGCTGCAGCCAAGAAGATGGCCGGGAAGTAGTCCACGATGGCTGAGATGACCGTAGAACTCGTTGCCGTCGAGCAGCGCTTGTGGTCTGGTTCGGCGACGCTGGTCAGCGCTCAGACCACCGAGGGTGAAATCGGAATCATGCCTGGGCATGAGCCGGTCCTCGGCCAGCTGATCGAGGGCGGAACCGTGTCGATCACCTCGGTCGCCGGCGAGCGTATCGTTGCTGCGGTACACGGAGGATTTCTCTCCGTCACTGCGACGACGGTGACGATCCTTGCCGAGTCCGCGGACATGGCACAGGACATCGACGTCGAGGCAGCCAAGGCTGTCTTGGCCGAGAACTCGGGCGACCTCGAAGCGATTGCGGTCGCCAAGGGTCAGCTCCGGGCCGTCGAGCGCGCGTAAGTTACTCGAGTAAAGCCGCGACGGGAGCCGACGAACAGTGACATTCGGAATGACTGTGTTGATCATTCTGGTTGTGCTGCTCGCGGTTCTCGTCGCGGCTTTTCTGTATCGTCTGCTGGTTCTGCGTCGCGGCGGTACCGCTGCACTGCTTCGTGTTCTGCCGTCCCCGGGGGACAGCGGGTGGCGTCACGGAATCATTCGCTACGGCGAAAGCACCTTTGTCTTTTTCAAACTGTCGAGTCTGCGGCCGGGCCCGGACTCCAGGATCGATCGTCAAGGTATCGAGGTCGAGAGCCGTCGTTCTCCCTCGGGTACCGAATTCGACATCATGAGCGACGACATCGTCGTGGTCAAGGTCAATGACGGCTCGTCGGCCTACGAAATCGCTTTGGACAGTGGAGCATTGACAGCGTTCCTGTCCTGGGTGGAATCGCGGCCGGACGGGCGCGCCCGTAGGCGACGCACCGCCTGACCGGTCCCGCTCAAGCCCCGGCGCCGGGCTTCCAGAGCACATCGCCTTCAGGATTTGCCACTCTTCCCATGATGAAGAGCAGATCCGACAATCTGTTGAGGTATTTCGCGGGGAGCACGCTCGTGTCCTCCGGGTTCGTATCGATGGCGGACCAAGCCGCACGCTCCGCACGCCGCGAGACGGTTCTTGCTACGTGAAGCAGGGCTCCCAAGGCGGTACCGCCCGGCAGAATGAACGAATTCAACGGTGCCAGTTGCTCATTGAGTTCATCGCACCATCCTTCGAGTCGATCGATGTAGGACTGAGTCACTCGTAGCGGCGGGTACTTCGGGTTCTCGACCACGGGGGTGGACAAGTCGGCACCTGCGTCGAAAAGGTCGTTCTGGATCTGGCGCAGCATTGCGAGGAGATTCTCCGGGGGAGTGCCGAGGGCAACGGCCACACCGATCGCTGCATTGGTCTCGTCGCAATCTGCGTAGGCGATCAGACGCGGATCGTTCTTGGACACGCGGGAAAAATCGCTGAGGCCCGTGGTCCCGTCGTCGCCGGTCCGGGTGTAGATCTTCGTCAGGTGAACAGACATAGGGCTACGGTACCGGCGCGGTGCCGACGAGGTTGTGGCTCTAGGCTGTGAACCGTGAGTGAGCACTTTCTTGTGACCGGGGGTAACCGCCTCGAAGGTGAAGTACTGGTGGGAGGGGCCAAGAACAGTGTGCTGAAGCTGATGGCCGCGGCGCTGTTGGCCGAAGGCACCACTGTCGTGACCAACTGCCCGGACATTCTCGACGTACCGCTGATGGCGGACGTTCTGCGAGGTCTGGGCTGCGAAGTCGAACTCGAAGATTCCGAAGTGCGGATCACGACGCCGGCCGAGCCGAAGTATCACGCTGACTTCGATGCGGTGAAACAGTTCCGAGCGTCAGTGTGTGTTCTCGGTCCGCTGGTCGCGCGTTGTCGACGCGCTGTTGTTGCCTTGCCTGGCGGTGACGCCATCGGTTCGAGGCCCCTCGACATGCACCAATCCGGGCTCCGCCTGTTGGGTGCGCGCAGCGAGATCGAACACGGATGTGTAGTTGCCGAGGCAGACGACCTGCATGGAGCGAACATCCGCCTGGTCTTCCCGTCTGTGGGTGCAACCGAGAACATCTTGATGGCAGCGGTCCTCGCCCGTGGTGAGACAGTGATCGACAACGCTGCACGTGAGCCCGAGATCGTGGATCTGTGCAACATGCTCAACGAGATGGGCGCCAAGGTATCTGGCGGCGGAAGTTCGACGCTCACCATTCAAGGCGTCCGCAAGTTGGAACCGACTACGCACCGTGTCATCGGCGATCGGATCGTCGCTGCAACGTGGGGTGTCGCGGCATCCATGACCAGGGGTGACGTCCGAGTTCGCGGGGTGAACCACAAGCATCTCGGGTTGGTCCTCGACAAGCTTCGGACAGCCGGCGCGGAGGTGACTCCCGAGGTCGACGGCTTCCGTGTCATCCAGCGCGAACGGCCTAAGGCGGTCAATTTCGCAACCTTGCCTTACCCCGGATTCCCCACCGACCTGCAGCCGATGGCAATCGGTTTGGCGGCGGTTGCCGAGGGCACGTCGATGATCACCGAGAACGTATTCGAATCGCGTTTCCGATTTGTCGAGGAAATGATCCGACTCGGCGCCGACGCTCGTACCGACGGTCACCATGCGGTGATCCGCGGAGTTCCAGTGCTGTCGAGTGCGCCGGTGTGGTCTTCGGACATTCGGGCCGGCGCCGGGCTCGTGCTTGCGGGGTTGGTTGCGGACGGAACCACCGAAGTTCACGACATCTTCCACATCGACCGTGGGTACCCGCGATTCGTCGAGAATCTCCGTGGACTCGGGGGAGTGATCGAGCGGGTGGGCTCCGAATAGGTTCGGTGCTCGGCGTCACACTCGGGTCTATTCGCGATTGGCAGATAGGCGCAACAGTCTGACCTGGCCTTAGCAGGCCAATCGCTGTAGTGACCAGGCGATTTGTGAATTGATTGAAGGTTCGCGTAACTTATTCCAAGTCAGAGCGACACGGACACCGACTCCCGCCTTTACGGCGAGTGACACGAGGTTGTACGAAGTGCCTGACCAAATTTCGAAGTAGTTTCCATCGTGTATGGTTGTGCTTCACCTCCAGTTCTTCCCCGAATGTTCAGCGGTTTGCGCCGGTGGCCAGGTTGGGATAGGCTGGAAAAGTTGCCCCGGAGCGGCGGC
>NZ_CP167155.1:3330000-4020000 GCF_041464245.1 Rhodococcus sp. NyZ502 | reverse complement strand
GAAATCACAGGGTTAGTGGAAGTGGTCTGGAACGGCCTGTCGTAGAGGGTGAGAATCCCGTACACGAAAACTTTGTGACTGTTGTAATGGAAACCCAAGTAGCACCGGGCCCGTGAAATCTGGTGTGAATCTGTCGGGACCACCCGATAAGCCTGAATACTCCCTGGTGACCGATAGCGGACTAGTACCGTGAGGGAAAGGTGAAAAGTACCCCGGGAGGGGAGTGAAATAGTACCTGAAACCGTGCGCTTACAATCCGTCAGAGCCTTCGAGCAGTTTACTGCTGGGGGTGATGGCGTGCCTTTTGAAGAATGAGCCTGCGAGTTAGTGGCATGTCGCGAGGTTAACCCGTGTGGGGTAGCCGTAGCGAAAGCGAGTCCGAATAGGGCGATCGTAGTGGCATGCTCTAGACCCGAAGCGGAGTGATCTACCCATGGCCAGGTTGAAGCGACGGTAAGACGTCGTGGAGGACCGAACCCACTTAGGTTGAAAACTGAGGGGATGAGTTGTGGGTAGGGGTGAAAGGCCAATCAAACTCCGTGATAGCTGGTTCTCCCCGAAATGCATTTAGGTGCAGCGTCGCGTGTTTCTCACCGGAGGTAGAGCTACTGGATGGTCTAGGGGGCCCACAAGCTTACCGAAATCAGCCAAACTCCGAATGCCGGTGAGTGAGAGCGCGGCAGTGAGACTGCGGGCGATAAGGTTCGTAGTCGAGAGGGAAACAGCCCAGATCGCCAGCTAAGGTCCCTAAGCGTGTACTAAGTGGAAAAGGATGTGGGGTCGCGAAGACAACCAGGAGGTTGGCTTAGAAGCAGCCACCCTTGAAAGAGTGCGTAATAGCTCACTGGTCAAGTGATCCTGCGCCGACAATGTAGCGGGGCTCAAGTACACCACCGAAGCTGCGGCATTCACGCAATAGCCCCCCTTCACTCTGCGGAGTGTTGGGCAGGTGTGTGGATGGGTAGGGGAGCGTCGTGTGGCCATGGAAGCGGCAGGGTGACCTAGCCGTGGAGGCCACACGAGTGAGAATGCAGGCATGAGTAGCGAAAGACGAGTGAGAAACTCGTCCGCCGAATGACCAAGGGTTCCTGGGCCAGGTTAATCCGCCCAGGGTGAGTCGGGACCTAAGACGAGGCCGACAGGCGTAGCCGATGGACAACGGGTTGATATTCCCGTACCCGTGTGAACGCGCCCATGGTGAATCAGTGATACTAACCATCCTGAAGCCACGAGAAGACCTTCGGGTCTCGAGTTGGTGGATGCATGGGACCTGATCTGGTAGTAGCCAAGCGATGGGGTGACGCAGGAAGGTAGCTGAGCCAGTCAGTGGTAATACTGGTGTAAGCGTGTAGGGCGTGACCTAGGCAAATCCGGGTCGCACATAGCCTGAGACGTGATGCGTAGCCGATTGAGGCGAATTCAGTGATCCTATGCTGCCGAGAAAAGCCTCTAGCGAGCTTTCACACGGCCCGTACCCCAAACCGACACAGGTGGTCAGGTAGAGAATACTAAGGCGATCGAGATAACTATGGTTAAGGAACTCGGCAAAATGCCCCCGTAACTTCGGGAGAAGGGGGGCCCTGTCTGGTGACGACATTTACTGTCTGAGCTGGGTGGGGCCGCAGAGACCAGTGAGAAGCGACTGTTTACTAAAAACACAGGTCCGTGCGAAGTCGTAAGACGATGTATACGGACTGACGCCTGCCCGGTGCTGGAAGGTTAAGAGGACCGGTTAGTTCCTTCGGGAGCGAAGCTGAGAATTTAAGCCCCAGTAAACGGCGGTGGTAACTATAACCATCCTAAGGTAGCGAAATTCCTTGTCGGGTAAGTTCCGACCTGCACGAATGGCGTAACGACTTCTCAGCTGTCTCAACCGTAGACTCGGCGAAATTGCATTACGAGTAAAGATGCTCGTTACGCGCGGCAGGACGAAAAGACCCCGGGACCTTCACTACAGCTTGGTATTGGTGTTCGGTTCGGTTTGTGTAGGATAGGTGGGAGACTGTGAAACGGTGACGCCAGTTATCGTGGAGTCGTTGTTGAAATACCACTCTGATCGAATTGGACCTCTAACCTCGGACCATGATCTGGTTCAGGGACAGTGCCTGGTGGGTAGTTTAACTGGGGCGGTTGCCTCCCAAAATGTAACGGAGGCGCCCAAAGGTTCCCTCAGCCTGGTTGGCAATCAGGTGTCGAGTGCAAGTGCACAAGGGAGCTTGACTGTGAGACTGACAGGTCGAGCAGGGACGAAAGTCGGGACTAGTGATCCGGCACCGGCAAGTGGAAGCGGTGTCGCTCAACGGATAAAAGGTACCCCGGGGATAACAGGCTGATCTTCCCCAAGAGTCCATATCGACGGGATGGTTTGGCACCTCGATGTCGGCTCGTCGCATCCTGGGGCTGGAGTAGGTCCCAAGGGTTGGGCTGTTCGCCCATTAAAGCGGCACGCGAGCTGGGTTTAGAACGTCGTGAGACAGTTCGGTCTCTATCCGCCGCGCGCGTTAGAAACTTGAGGAAGGCTGTCCCTAGTACGAGAGGACCGGGACGGACGAACCTCTGGTGTGCCAGTTGTTCCGCCAGGAGCACCGCTGGTTAGCTACGTTCGGAAGGGATAACCGCTGAAAGCATCTAAGCGGGAAGCCTGTTCCAAGATGAGGTTTCTCACCCCCTCGAGGGGGTAAGGCCCCCGGCAGACCACCGGGTTGATAGGCCAGAACTGGAAGTGCAGTAATGCATGCAGGTGACTGGTACTAATAGGCCGAGGACTTACCACAAAGAAGCTACGCGTCCACTGTGCGGTATCTGAAACAACACACAGATACTGATGAGAAACCCTGTTTTCTCCATCCCCCAACACCAGAAACTGGTGTTGACGGGTGGTGAAACCAGGTGATCAGAAGAAGGTTACTGTGACAGTTTCATAGAGTTACGGCGGTCATAGCGAAGGGGAAACGCCCGGTCCCATTCCGAACCCGGAAGCTAAGCCCTTCAGCGCCGATGGTACTGCACTCGACAGGGTGTGGGAGAGTAGGACACCGCCGAACACACATTAGAGAAGCCCCCCAACCAGTACTGGTTGGGGGGCTTTCTCGTACCCAAAACACCCCCCGAAACACCCCCCGACTTCGGGCGAACGGCACTGTCGTCGCCTCAGATCGACCGAACGCACCGTTCGCACCATCAAAGGGCGGAAGCACCCCCGCCGGCACACCACCCCGTCCGGGATCGAGTGAACGACACACTCACCCTCCTAGACGAGGGGAACGGTACGTTCACACCATCAGGGGCGGGAACACGCCTGAGGACGACAGGCGCTTTGCCCGGATCAGTCGATGCCGTCGGCGGTGGCAGTCGCATACTTCGGCCGGCCAGCCGGCAGATACCTCTGAATCGTCACGCCCTTTGATGTGGCTCGCGATTCGGCCAGCTCGAGTGCGATGTCCGGTCCGGTGTCGGGAAACAGTCGCGTGCCCTGGCCTACCACCACCGGAACGATCAGCAGGATCATCTCGTCGACGAGATCGTTCGCGAGAAGCCAGCGGCACAACTCGCCACTGCCGTGCACCTGAAGCTCGCCGCCGGGTCTGGCTTTCAGTTCGCCGATCGCTGCGGCGGTGTCACCTGAAAGGGCTGTCGTGTTCTTCCATTCCGGATCGGTGACCGTTTTCGAGGCAAGATACTTGGGCCGCGTATTCAAGGCGCTTGCGATCGGGTTGACCTCTGGATTCTCGAACGCGCCCCAATAACCGGCGAAGATGTCATAGGTCCGCCGACCGAACAGGAAGGCGTCGGCGCGCTGGTAGACCTGGACGAGGTAAGACATGGCTTCTGTGTCCACCAGTGGCGCGGACCATCCGCCGCGTTCGAATCCGCCGCGTCGATCTTCGTCCGGCCCACCGAGTCCTTGCATCACCCCGTCGAGAGTGACGATGGTAAATGTTGTCAGTTTCATAGTCGTACCCATCTCCCCGGCATCGTCGGATTTCCGCTGTTTCGATATAAGACGGTCGGGAAGCGGGAAAGTCATCGAGCGAACGTGGCGTTGATCGCCTTGGATCGACCGAACGTGCCGTTCGCTCAGGGGGGAGGTGGGGTCAGGGCTGAACGGGCACGGAGTCTGACGGGCTGGTCTCGGACTCCAGGGCGTCGCACGGAATCGCGAGCTCGGTCTGTTCGAGGCGGCCGCGAAGGGTGATGTTCTCGGTGATCGACCACTGTGCAGCCTCGGCGCTGTCAGCGGCAGCCACAGCCCGACCGGATGCGGCGACGTTACCCGGAACCGTCTTGGCAACTTCGGACAGTCGCGCCGCTTCGTTGACGGGATCACCGATGACGGTGTACTCGAATCTTTCTCGCGCACCGACGTTCCCGGCTACGGCAACACCTGCGGCGACGCCGATTCCCGCGCTCACTTCCGGAACCTCGGCACGCAGGCGCTGCTGAATCTTGCGGGCAGCGGCGAGTGCGCTGCCGGCGTGATCGTCGAGTGTCGTCGGCGCTCCGAAGATCGCCAGCGCTGCGTCGCCCTCGAACTTGTTGACGAATCCGCCGTGTGCGTCGACCTCGTCGACGATGACGTCGAAGAAACGGTTGAGTAGAGCGACCACCGCCGTAGGGGAGTTGGTGGCCGCGATCGTGGTCGATCCGATGACGTCGACGAAGAGTACGGCAACGTCACGTTCTTCACCGCCGAGTTCCGGGTTTCGGCGAACCGCGTTTGCGGCAACCTCGTGTCCGACGTGGCGCCCGAAGAGGTCGCGTATTCGCTCTCGCTCGCGCAGACCCTCGGCCATGCGATTGAAGCCGGCCTGCAGTAGTCCCAGTTCCGTTCCGTCGTACACGACGACGGACGCGGTGAGGTCGCCACGGGTGACTTGTTCCATTCCTCGTCGCACGGACCGAATGGGGGCCGCGGCGGACCGAATGTTGATGTATGTCAGCCCGAGTCCGACGCACAGAGTGATCCCGCCGATGACGAGGATCGCGGTCGCGAGGGCTTGCCACGAAGCAGGCCGGATGAAGCTGAAGACCGCTACGAGCATCAGGCCGGTGACGGGAACTCCGCTTCCGAGCAGCCAGACGAGGATTGTCCGGCCGGTCAGTCCGAGAACGGCAGCCTTGCGGGGTGCTCCGGATTCGAGTGCACGCGCGGCGATCGGGCGGAGTGCGAACTCGCTGAGCAGGTAGCAGAAAGCGCACGTGGTGATACCGCTGAAAGCCACGGTGAACAGAACTTTCGGAATGGTGTCGGGGTCGACGATTCCGTACATGGTCGTGAAGGTGATGAGCGCGGCCGTCCACAGGACGGCTTGCACTCGGGTCAGTCGCCAGGGCCCGCGCAGCGCCGCGCGTTGATTCTGCTCTGTCGGTGGGTGATCCTCGGTGGCCCATCGAAGATCCCGCATCAGCCGTTTGGTGCCCCACAGCAGTCCGATGAGAAAGACACACCCGATGAAGACGGGCACGGCAATGAAGTTGATCCATGCGAATTCGGGGTGGATGATCGCGGGTCCGGGAACCACGAATCCGATGAGCACGATCGCCAGTACCGCTCCGATCAGGTTTGTGACCAGGAGGGGCGCGGTGAGTAGTGCCTGGACGCGGATTCGGCGGCGCCTGGGGCTTTCGTCGGTGGATCCGAGCAGCCACGACCCCAGGGGCGCACTCGGGACACGGCTTCGCTGCATAGTGTGTCGAGAGTAGTCGTAATGATCGCTTAGGGTGGTCCGGTGCGCCTAGTTATTGCTCGTTGCCGTGTCGACTATGTGGGACGCCTGACCTCCCACCTCCCTACCGCAAGACGACTGCTGTTGGTCAAAGCCGACGGCTCGGTCAGTATCCATGCCGACGATCGGGCGTACAAGCCGCTCAACTGGATGAGTCCGCCGTGCTGGTTGGTCGAGACCACCGGGGACGGCGACGACATCCTGTGGGTCGTCACCAACAAGGCGGGCGAGGAACTGCGGATCACTCTCGAAGAGGTCGAGCACGATTCGTCGTATGAACTCGGTCTCGATCCGGGATTGATCAAGGACGGTGTCGAGGCACACCTTCAAGAACTTCTGGCGGAGCATGTCGAGACACTCGGCCCCGGCTACACGTTGGTGCGGCGTGAGTACATGACGGCCATCGGGCCGGTCGACCTTCTGGTCCGAGACGCGGACGGTGCATCGGTGGCGGTGGAGATCAAGCGTCGCGGCGAGATCGACGGCGTCGAGCAGTTGACGCGCTACCTCGAATTGCTCAACCGCGATCCGCTGCTCGCGCCGGTCACGGGAGTTTTTGCAGCGCAACAGATCAAGCCGCAGGCAAAGACTTTGGCCAACGACCGTGGGATCCGTTGCCTGGTCCTTGACTACGAGGCCTTGCGGGGCACCGAAAGCACCGAGTTCCGCCTCTTCTGACGCTGTTTAGACTCGAACCATGCCGCGCCGCAAACCTTCGCCGAAGCAATCCCGTCGAACGGATACTCGGCGTGCGCGGGATTCGAGCGCGGAGTCGGCGTCACCAAGCGGTGTGTTGTTCGGCGGAGCGCTGGTCCGGGAGGAACCCGGTCCGGGCGGTGAAATATACATGGTGAGGCCGATACCCGGCTCCAACGCGACGAAGTTCTATCGATGCCCCGGTTGTGATCACGACATCAGACCCGGCGTCGCTCACGTGGTCACGTGGCCTTCGGAACCGGGCGGCGCGAACGAGCGTCGACACTGGCACACCGGATGCTGGTCAGGCCGCGGTACGCGCAGCCTGACCAGACGGTGGTCCTGAGCGTCGATCAGTTCCTGGACTGGGCTCGCTGCTCGACGGCGCGGGTGTCGATCTCGGCGGTGTTCGTCTCGTCCGAGTCCTCGAGAACGTCGTCTTCGTCGATACTCGGTTCTGATTTGACCGGATCTGCGTCGACCTTATCTGCGTCGGCCTTCTTGTCTTCGATCTCGAGATCTTCCTCGGCTTCGACGATGACCGGAGCGGGCGGTGCATCGAGGAGTTCGCTCTCCCGGTTGACCGATGCGAGCATGGCCGGAACCGAATCGAGTTGTCCGCGAATGCCCAAGAGCTGAGCCAGGATTCGGCCTCGGAGAACGCGCAGTTCTTCGGTGAGTTCCTTCGCGTGAGCGATCTTGCGCTCGGACTGATCAGTGGCGGCCTGCAGCCTGCGCTGAGCCTCGTGCGACGCATCGGCGAGTCGACGCTCGGCCTCTGCTTTGCTCGACGACTCCAGCTCGTTGACGGCGGCGACGACCTTGGCGCGGCGCTCCGACATCGAGATGTCGAAGTCTTCGCGGATCTGAGTGCGCTTGGCCTCGGACTCGGCAGCCAGTCGATCCCGCTCGGCCTGCGCGGCTTCGACGATCCGGGCGGCTTCGGTACGGGCCTGTGCCATGGTCTGCTCGTGCATGGTTTCCATCGCGTTGCGACGGTCCTCGAGTTCGGCGATCAGCGACTCGTAGTGACCACGAAGGCGGGCGCCGTCCTGTTCGGCGATGGAGGTCATCTCGGCTGCGTCGGCCTCGGCCTTCGCGCGCACCTCCGAGGCCTCGTCGGAGGCAAGGCGCAGCATGCGGCTGATGCGATCGCTCATGCCCTCCGCAGTGGTGGGCGGTACCGAGAGGCGGTCTACGTCCTTGCGGAGGTCGTCGATGTCGTCGCGTGCATCGTCGAGCTGCTTGGCGAGGTCACGGGCCTGCGCAGCGGCAGCATCACGATCAGCCGCGGTAACTCGCAGCTCCGCGTCGAATCGCTCGAAGTAGTTACGTACCTCGTCGCGGTCGTATCCCTTCCGTGCGATCTGGAACGGAAGTTGGATCGAACCGCGGTCCTGCTCGTATGCCATGGCGACAATCTACCTGGCATACGAGCTGGAGTCGGGTCTGCTAGTGGCTCGCGTCGGGTTCGACCAGTTCCACCAGGACGCCGCCGGCGTCCTTCGGGTGGATGAAGTTGATGCGCGAGTTGGCCGTACCGCGTCGGGGAGCGTCGTACAGCAACCGAACCCCGCGGTCGCGAAGCTCGGCGGAGATGGCGTCGATGTCGGTGACCCGGTAGGCGAGCTGCTGGAGGCCGGGGCCGCTTCGGTCGATGAACTTGGCGATGGTCGAGTTCTCGTCCAGAGGCGCGAGCAGCTGAACGGCAGTGGATCCGGCGGGGGAGCCGACGACGGAGAGCATGGCCTCACGCACGCCTTGCGATTCGTTGATTTCCTCGTGGGTCGACACCATGCCCAGGTGCTGCGTGTACCACTCGATTGCCACGTCGAGATCGGGCACCGCGATTCCGACGTGATCGATCGCGACGACGAGGTCGGACGACAAAGGTGCGAGTGCAGAACTGGGGGAGGTCTGTGTCATACCTTTCACGGTAGCGCTACCGTTTGAGGAGTACACGTCGGGATGTGACTTGGCTCTTAGGCCGCACGGAACCGACGACTATCTCTCTTTTGCAGCCGGAGGAAATCGTGACCAGTTCTGTGATTGTTGCGGGAGCTCGTACCCCGATGGGTCGACTCCTCGGATCGTTGAAAGACCTCTCCGGGTCCGACCTCGGCGGCATCGCCATCAAAGGCGCCCTCGACAAGTCCTCAGTCGCCCCCGAACAAGTCGACTACGTCATCATGGGACAGGTCCTCACCGCCGGCGCCGGCCAGATGCCCGCCCGCCAAGCCGCCGTCGCCGCCGGCATCCCCATGAACGTCCCCGCCCTGAGCATCAACAAAGTGTGCCTCTCCGGCATCGACGCCATCGCCCTCGCCGACCAACTCATCCGCGCCGGCGAATTCGACATCGTCGTCGCCGGCGGGCAGGAATCGATGTCCCGCGCACCCCACATGCTCGAAAAAAGCCGCGAAGGCTTCAAATACGGCGACGTCACCCTCCGCGACCACATGGCCTACGACGGCCTCCACGACATCTTCACCGACCAGGCCATGGGCCTGCTCACCGAACAAGTCAACCAACAAGAAACCGCCCACATCACCCGCGCCGAGCAGGACGCCTTCGCCGCCGCCTCACACCAGAACGCGGCCCGCGCCTGGAAAGACGGCCTCTTCGACAACGAAGTCGTCCCCGTCTCCATCCCCCAACGCAAGGGCGAGCCCATCGTCTTCGCCCAGGACGAAGGCATCCGCGCCGACACCACCACCGAATCCCTCGGCAAACTGCGTCCCGCGTTCAGCAAGGACGGCACCATCACCGCCGGCTCCGCCTCCCCGATCTCCGACGGCGCCGCCGCCGTGATCGTGATGAGCAAAACCAAAGCCGAAGAACTCGGCCTGACCTGGATCGCGGAAATCGGCGCCCACGGCGTCGTCGCCGGACCCGACTCCACCCTCCAGTCCCAACCCGCCCGGGCCATCGCCAAAGCCTGCGCGAAGGAAGGCATCGACCCCACCGACCTCGACCTCGTCGAAATCAACGAAGCATTCGCCGCCGTCGGGATCGCCTCCACCCGCGAACTCGGCCTCGACCCCGCCAAGGTCAACGTCAACGGCGGCGCCATCGCCGTCGGCCACCCCCTCGGCATGTCCGGCGCCCGCATCGCCCTGCACCTCGCCCTCGAACTGCAACGCCGCGGCGGCGGCATCGGCGCAGCCGCACTCTGCGGCGGCGGCGGACAAGGCGACGCACTCATCGTCCGCGTCCCCAAGGCGTGAGTGTCTAAATACACCTGAACGAGCGCTCTCGCTCTGCGACGCCCCGTGGTTTTCCTCACACAACTACGGGGCGTCGTAGTTGTTCGGGCACAATGGCCTCATGGCGAACATCTTTGACGTATCCACTCCCGCGAAACGCTTCCGTCTGGTGGCGTGGTGGGAAGCTGTGACCTGGGCGGCCTTGCTGGTTGCCATGTTCTTCAAGTGGGTCCTCGGACACGAAGAAGCGATTCGCATCCCCGGAATGGTCCACGGAACCGCCGGCTTCCTGGTGTTCATCGTTGTTGCACTCCTGACCGCGTGGTCGCTCAAGTGGGACGTCAAGACCACGATCCTTGCGCTGATCTCGAGCGTTCCGCCCTTCGGCACCGTCATCTTCGAACGCTGGGCAGTGCGAAACGGCAAGCTCGGTGAGCTGTCCACGGAGTTCGATGCGTCCAAGGGCAACGCGGCGCTCGTCTGAGTGCTGCATCCCTCTACGTAGCTTCTCGCAACTCGTGACAAACTGGGAGCCGTGACTCGACCAGGTTCCAGGCCCCCCGCGCGTTCGTCCGCAGTTGCTGCCGCCATGAGCGGCGCAGTCGACTTGTCCGCCTTCAAAGAGCGGGCCACGGCCCCACCACCGCCGCGTGACACCAGCGGCGACGGGGCCGTTTCTGCTGTCTCCGGGGCAGTGATCGAGGTGACCGAGGAGAACTTCGAAAGCGAAGTCCTGCTGAAGTCGAGCCAGGTGCCGGTGATCGTCAACATCGGTGGCCGCGCATACGAGCCCTCGGTCGTATTCACCGAAGTTCTCGAATCATTTGCAGCGCGAGCCGGCGGCAAGTGGATTCTTGCCAACGTCGACGTCGACGTGAGCCCTCGTATCGCGCAGGCATTCGGTGTCCAGTCGGTTCCGACGGTTGTTGCTGTCGCGGCTGGTCAGCCGTTGGCCGATTTTCAGGGCGCTCAGCCAGAGGCGCAGCTCAGCCAGTGGTTCGACGCAGTCCTCCAAGCTGTCGAGGGCAAGTTGAGTGGGCCGGTCTCCGACGCGGACGAACCGGTGGAGGAGGTCGAGGATCCTCGCTTCGTGGCCGCTGAAACCGCGCTGGACGAGGGCGATCTCGACGCCGCCATCGCTGCGTACCAGGAAATTCTCGACGCCGAACCCAACAATGCGGAGGCCAAGAGCGCTGTCCGCCAGGTGAAGTTCATGGCTCGGGTTCAGGGTGTCGATCCCGAGTCGATTGCGGCCGCGGATGCTGATCCGTCCGATCTCGAACTGCAGTTCGCTGCGGCCGACCTGGAAATGTTCGCCCAGCAACCCGAGGCGTCGTTCGCCCGCTTGATCTCGGTGGTCTCGCGAACTGCCGGCGACGACAAGGCTGCCGCTCGGACGCGCTTGCTCGAACTGTTCGAACTGTTCGACCCGGCAGAACCGATCGTCATCGCGGCCCGTCGTAAGTTGGCTTCCGCTCTCTACTGACGTGTGGACCGGCAGTCGCTACTCCGTGTAGCGGCTGTCGCACACTTCCCGACCACCGAGAACGCCGGTCCGGAACGCGTCGACACGTGCGAACCCGCTCGGAACCGTCTCACCGTTGACGTCACTGGCAGCCAGGCCGTCGGTCAGCAGCCCCGATACGGCTTCGTCGAGGTCGCCGGGGGAGAGTGTGACCTGTGCTCCGGACGCCGCGGCGTTGGTGGGACTGAGTGCTGCGGTGATGACGCCGGACAAGCAGGCCGCGCGCAGGGCAGTCTGCGGAGTGTCGAGCGATTGGCCGTTCTCCTTCTGCATCGCGAGGGTGTACCTCGACGCGAGCAGGACATAGGCGTTGTAGTCACCGGTGATGTTGGTCTGGATCAACTCGCGTCGCCCGACGCGACCCGGCGTGCCGCGCTCGGCAAGGTCGTCGACGCTGATTCCGATGGTGTTCGTCGACGGGCAGTACGAGACGGGTTCGGTCGCAACGGCATCGCTGCACCCGGTGTCTGCGCCGGTGAACACGACCTTCGGCGGCTCGGGTAGATCGAAGATCGCTTGGAAGGTCTTCACGAACTCGTCGAGAGTTGCCTCGGTGACGGGCAGTTCTCCGGAATCGTTGCCTTCGGCGAACTGCTGCGGGAGGTCTGCACGTCGTGACTCGATTTCGTCGGCGTCCATCTTCGCGCACGCACCGGCGCCGTCGGTGAAGCCGATCTGAGTGGCGGTGACGCGCTCGAACGCCGAACCATGGTGGCTCTCAGGATCATTAGGGTCTTCGTCGCGGATGGCGACCGCCGACGCCAACACCTTGTTGAGTCCGTCGGAGGTGTTCATCGTGAAGTGCGCGGCCTTGTCCTCGGCGACGTGCCGCAAGAAGGCCCCACCGAAACAGTCGGCTTGCTGTTCGCGCACCAGGGCTGCGTCTCGTTTACCGCCGACGATCCCGGCCTTGCGTTGAACGGCATGGCCGTACTCGTGCGCAAAGATGAACGCGACGGCCACTTCACCGAACTTCTCCCGCACCTCGGGCAGCAGCAATTCACGATCCCAACCGATGGTGTGATCGATGCTGCAGTACCCGGCGTTGATGAGTTCTTCGGTGGTCTCCTCACAGAAGTCCGGGCCGTTCGATTCGGTGGGGTCCCACGAGATCAGCTCGTCGACCGGTTCGAAGGGCTTGTCGAACAGAGCCGGGTACTCGGCGGCCCAGTAGGTTTCGATGTCTGTGATGGCGTTGGCTGCCAGCGCGTCGATGTCCCCGCCGTCGGTGCCGGTGATTGCTCGGTCGGCGTTGGGGGCTCCCGGACGCAACCCACTTGGTCCTGCCGTTGCGTCGAGTCCGGCGACGCGGAAGGGATCGTGATAAATCGAGACGGCGTGGCCACTCGTTCCCTGGGCACAACCGGCGAGCAGTGCTGCCACTGCCAACAGTGACGACGTGACAATGACTACTCGCCGGCCGACCATCAACGCTCCAGACTTATCCAAATCGCTCCAGCAGCTGGCAGCGCCACCTGTGCGGAGGCTGGCCGACCGTGCCACGAATGCGACGTTGCTGTGACCGCTCCGAGGTTCCCGACTCCGGAGCCGCCGTACACCTCGGCATCGGTGTTGAGAATTTCCACCCATCGGCCGGGCTCTGGTAGCCCGACGCGGTAGCTCGAGTGCTCACTGCCCGAGAAGTTGAACAGGCAGGCGACAATCGAACCGTCAGTACCGTAACGCAGAAAACTGAGGACGTTGTTCTCGGTGTCGTTGGCGTCGATCCAGGAGTATCCACCGGGCGAGGTGTCGAGGGTCCACATGGCCGGATGACGTCGGTACGCGGAGTTGAGATCGCCGACCAGTCGCTGGACGCCGCGATGGAGAGTGCCGGTGTACTGATCGTCGAGCTGCCACCAGTCGAGGCCGCGTTCTTCCGACCATTCCGCACTCTGACCGAATTCCTGTCCCATGAACAGCAGTTGCTTGCCTGGATGCGCCCACATGTATGCAAGCAGTGAGCGCAGGCCGGACGCCTTGGCGAAGTCGTTCCCGGGCATCCGGGTCCACAGAGTTCCTTTGCCGTGCACCACTTCGTCATGGCTGATCGGTAGCAGGTAGTTCTCACTCCACGCGTACATCAGTGAGAACGTGATCTCGTGATGGTGGTAGGTCCGGTGTACCGGGTCGTGACCGAGGAACCCGAGGGTGTCGTGCATCCACCCCATGTTCCACTTCATGTTGAATCCGAGGCCGCCGACATTGGTCGCCCGAGTGACTCCGGGCCACGCCGTCGACTCCTCGGCGACGGTGACGACTCCTCGATGGTTCTTGTGGACGGTGGCGTTCATCTCCTGCAGGAACGCAACGGCTTCGAGATTCTCGCGGCCGCCGTGAATGTTGGGAGTCCATCCACCTTCCGGGCGTGAGTAATCCAGGTACAGCATCGATGCGACGGCGTCGACGCGCAGTCCGTCGATGTGGAACTCCTCGAGCCAGAAGAGCGCGTTGGCGACGAGGAAGTTTCGGACCTCGCGGCGACCGAAGTCGAATACGTATGTGCCCCAGTCCAACTGCTCGCCGCGACGCGGATCGGCGTGCTCGTACAGGGGAGTTCCGTCGAAACGAGCCAGGGCCCACTCGTCTTTGGGGAAGTGTGCAGGCACCCAGTCGACAATGACACCTATCCCTGCGGCGTGCAGGTGGTCGACGAACCAGCGGAAGTCGTCCGGGGTGCCGAAGCGGGAGGTCGGTGCGTAGTACGAGGTGACCTGGTACCCCCACGATCCACCGAACGGATGCTCGGAGACGGGCAGCAGTTCGACGTGGGTGAATCCGGTTTCGGTGACGTAGACGGCGAGTTGCTCGGCCATCTGCCGGTAGTCGAGTCCGGGACGCCACGATCCGAGGTGCACCTCGTACACGCTCATCGGGGACTGCGAAGGATCGACACCGGCGCGGGTTTCGAGCCAGGCCGCGTCGTTCCACTCATGCGAACTGGTGGTCACTCGCGATGCAGTCGCCGGCGGGACCTCGGTACCGAATGCCATGGGATCGGCCTTGTCGCGAACGGAGCCGTCGTGGCCGTGGACCCGGAACTTGTACAGCGAACCGACTGCGATGTCGGGCAGGAAGAGTTCCCAGACCCCAGTGGATCCGAGGACTCGCATGGGGGCGAATTGCCCACTCCACCCGTCGAAGTCGCCGACGACGGTCACGCCGCGGGCGGCCGGAGCCCAGACGGCGAACGAGGTGCCGTCGACGGGTCCGTCCGGTGTCTCGTAAGAACGCGGATGTGCACCGAGGATGTCCCACAGTCGTTCGTGCCGACCTTCGCCGAACAGGTGAAGGTCGAGTTCACCGAGAGTCGGCAGGAATCGGTAAGGGTCGGCTGCGAGAACCGTGTGTCCACCCGGGTACGTCACGGAATAGCGATAGTCGATCAGGTCGGGGTAGGGGACCAGAGCCGCGAAGATTCCGTTCGAAACATGTTCGAGAGGAAAGTTTTTGCCGCCGATGACGGCGCTGACGGACTCGGCGTTGGGACGCAACGCTCGCAGAACGGTGCCGTCGGCGTGGGGATGGGCGCCGAGGACACTGTGCGGATCGTGATGTTCACCGCGCGCCAACAGCTCCAGATCGTGATTGTCCGGTGCGATACCCGAAGGGAACTTCTCGGTTGACATCACTTGCCTCCACCTGCGCGGTGCGCATTGCGTGCTTGGTAGGCCAGAGAGATCCGGGCCGGATACGGAACGGGTGGGAGCGCGAGGATGTGCGCCACCGAACGCCAGGGCTCGAGGCGGACGAAATTGGCTTGGCCCCAATTGAACTGCTCACCGGTTACCTCGTCGAGCACGGTCATGTGGTCGTGCCATTCGCGTCCGAGCGCCGGCATGTCCAACCAGACGGTGCCCTCTTCTGCAGCGAACGGGTTGAGGTTGATCACCGTCAGGACGGCGTCACCGGTCGAGGCGTCGAACTTCGAGTAGGCGATCAACGCGTCGTTGTCGATGTGGTGAAAGTGCAGGTTCCGCAACTGCTGCAGGGCCGGGTGTGCACGCCGGATGCGATTGAGTGCGGTGATCCACGGCTCGAGAGATTCGCCTCGCGCTGCTGCTTCGGCGAAACGGCGCGGCCGAAGTTCGTACTTCTCGGAGTCGAGGTATTCCTCGCTGCCGGGGCGAACGGCTTGGTGTTCGTAGAGTTCGTAACCGGAGTAGACGCCCCACGTCGGCGCCAGGGTGGCGGCGAGAGCTGCTCGTAGAGCGAACATTCCGGGCCCACCGTGCTGGAGGGACTCGTGCAGGATGTCCGGCGTGTTCACGAAGAGGTTCGGTCGGGCTTCGTCGGCCTTCGCCGCCAGCTCGTTACCGAATTCGGTGAGTTCCCACTTCGCAACTCGCCAGGTGAAGTACGTGTACGACTGCGTGAACCCGCGCCGGGCAAGGCCGTACATGCGCGCCGGACGAGTGAATGCCTCGGCGAGGAACAGGACGTCGGGGTCGGTCTTCTTGACCTCAGAGATGAGCGTCTCCCAGAAGTTCGGCGGCTTGGTGTGTGGGTTGTCGACCCGGAAGATCTTGACTCCGGCACTGATCCAGTGTCGGACGACTCGCAGGATTTCCTTGTCCAGACCGCGAGGATCGGTGTCGAAGTTGATCGGGTAGATGTCCTGATACTTCTTGGGCGGGTTCTCGGCGTAGGCGATGGTGCCGTCGGGAAGGACGTTGAACCACTCCGGATGCTTCTTGGCCCATGGATGATCCGGGGCGCACTGCAGCGCGAGATCCAGTGCCACTTCGAGATCGAGCTTGCGGGCCGCAGCGACGAAGGCCCTGAAGTCCTTGAGCGTGCCGAGTTGCGGGTGAACAGCGTCGTGCCCGCCGTCGACCGAGCCGATGGCCCACGGCGAGCCGACGTCACCGGGTTCGGGAGTGAGAGTGTTGTTGCGTCCCTTGCGGTTGATCTCGCCGATGGGATGGATCGGCGGAAGGTAGACGACGTCGAAACCCATTGCGGCGATGCGGGGTAGGTCTTCGGCCGAGGTTCGGAAAGTACCGTGTTGCGGCACCCCGTTCTCGTCCCAACCGCCCGTCGAGCGGGGGAAGAACTCGTACCACGATCCGAACAGTGCACGGTTGCGATCGACGACGACGGGGTGGGACTCGCCCTTGGTGACCAGTTCACGGAGCGGAGTGGCGCGGAGCAGTTCGGCGACGTCGGAGGCGAAGGCCGGCGCGACGCGAGCAGTCAGCGCCTGATCGCTGCGCAGCGACGCCGTGACGGCCTCGAGCCTGGACCTGTTGCCCCGCGGTACCTCGTGCGCGGCCTGTTCGAACAGGCGCGCACCGATTTCCAGGTCGTTGGCCAACTCGGCCGCCCCCTGCCCGACGGCGAGCTTTGCTTCCACGGCGTGCTTCCAGGTGGCGATGGGATCGCTCCACGCCTCGATCCGGAACGACCACATACCTTCGGCGGACGGCGTGAACACCGCGTCGACGGTGTCCGGTTCGGTCCCGGGGTCCATCGGAATGCGCAGCGGCTTGGTACCGCGCGGACCACGCACGACAAGAGTGGCGGAAATGGCGTCGTGGCCTTCTCGCCACACCGTGGCGTGCACTGGGAAGACTTCACCGACCACGGCCTTTGCCGGATAGTTACCCGAGATCTCGGGTACCACGTCGTCGATACCGAGGCGTCCTGACACGGGAAGCTCCATTTCTGATGATGGATCGCGGTAAAACGTTCTTTCGCCGGGTTCAACCGTAGTGGGTGCGGCGCCGGAGTGCTGATAACGACGAATTCGGGTCTGTCGGTGGTCAGGTCGGCTCGGCGTTCGGTTCCACCGGACAGAGTGCAAGGAACTCGACTAGGGTTCGCGGGGTGAAAGCCTTGCGTCGGTTCACTGTCCGAGCCCACCTTCCGGAGCGCCTTGCCGCGCTCGGCCCCCTGTCCACCAACCTTCGGTGGTCGTGGCATCCCGAGACACAGGATCTGTTCTCGCGACTCGACCCCGAACTCTGGCAAGCAGTCCAGTTCGATCCGGTCCGCATGCTCGGGGAAGTCGACCCCACCCGTCTCGACGAACTCAGCAGTGACGAGGCATTTCTCGGTGACCTCGACACTGCAGCAGCTGATCTCGACGCTTATCTGAGCACCCCGCGTTGGTATCAGTCCCAGCAGGCCAAGGGCGCATCGTCACCCGGCGGAATTGCGTACTTCTCCATGGAGTTCGGAGTCAGCGAAGTTCTGCCCAACTACTCCGGTGGATTGGGCATCCTGGCGGGCGATCACCTCAAGGCCGCGTCCGACCTCGGGCTGCCGCTCATCGGCGTCGGACTGCTCTACCGATCCGGCTACTTCCGCCAGTCGCTGACCGCCGACGGTTGGCAGGCCGAGCACTACCCGCCGCACGACCCTCAAGGGTTGCCTCTTCGTTTGCTGACGGACGCAGGCCCGGCTTCCGAAGACGGATCGCCGGTCGTCATTCACGTCGCCATGCCCGGTGGCCGGGTGCTGCGTGCGCGAGTGTGGATCGCTCAGGTCGGACGAGTGCCGTTGCTGCTGCTCGATTCCGACATCGCCGAGAACGACGCGGATCTGCGCGGCGTCACGGACCGTCTCTACGGCGGGGACCAGGATCACCGCATCAAGCAGGAGATCCTCGCGGGTATCGGCGGCGTCCGCGCGGTGCGCGCCTACACCGCGGCGTACGGATTGCCCGATCCCGAGGTGTTCCACATGAACGAGGGGCATGCCGGATTCCTCGGCATCGAACGGATTCGGGAACTTGTCACCACCAGCGGTCTGGACTTCGATTCGGCTCTGGCCGCGGTCCGTGCCGGAACGGTCTTCACGACGCACACTCCGGTTCCCGCCGGAATCGACCGCTTCCCGGCGGATCTGGTCCGTCACTACTTCGGCGGAGCGAACGGCGAGAACGAATCGAGTTTGCTTCCCGGCCTGACCGTCGACCGCATCGTCGGGATGGGGCGTGAAGCCGATCCGTCGATCTTCAACATGGCGCACATGGGTCTTCGCCTGGGCCAGCGAGCCAACGGCGTCTCGAAGTTGCACGGCATCGTCAGCCGCGACATGTTCAACGGTCTCTGGCCGGGCTTCGACGCCGACGAGGTGCCGATCGGTTCGGTCACCAACGGTGTTCACGCGCCGACGTGGGCGGCGCCGGAGTGGATGGACGTGGCCAGGCGGATCGTCGGTCAGGAGCAACTCGAAGAAGCACGCGGGTGGGAGCGCCTGCACGAGTTGTCGGCAACCGAACTGTGGGAAACACGTAATGCGTTGCGCGGCAAGTTGGTCGACGAAGTTCGTCGTCGCGTCCGAGCGTCCTGGCTCGAACGCGGCGCGACCGAGGCCGAACTCGGCTGGACCACTGGAGTATTCGATCCCAACGTCTTGACAGTCGGATTCGCGAGGCGCGTTCCGACGTACAAGCGGTTGACGCTGATGCTGCGTGATCCCGAGCGTCTGCGTGCGATGTTGCTTGACGAGAAACGTCCGGTGCAGTTGGTGGTGGCCGGCAAGTCGCACCCCGCCGACGACGGCGGTAAGGCACTCATCCAGCAGGTCGTGCGGTTCGCCGACGAAGCGGATGTGCGTCACCGCATCGTCTTCCTGCCTGATTACGACATGTCGATGGCCCGCTACTTGTACTGGGGCTGCGACGTGTGGCTCAACAACCCGCTTCGCCCACTCGAGGCGTGCGGTACTTCCGGCATGAAATCCGCGCTCAACGGCGGCCTCAACCTCTCCATTCGCGACGGATGGTGGGACGAGATGTACGACGGCGAGAACGGGTGGGCCATTCCGACGGCCGACGGTGTTCTCGACGACGTGCGGCGTGACGATCTGGAAGCCAGCGCCCTCTACGAACTTCTCGAGCACGCGGTACTGCCGACGTTCTACGACCGTGATGCAGCCGATCTGCCGACGCGCTGGGTCGAGAGGGTTCGCCACACCCTCGAGAATCTGGGCCCGAAGGTGTTGGCATCACGCATGGTTCGTGACTACGCCGTCGACTACTACGCCCCTTCGGCGGAATCAGCTCGAGCGGTAGTGGCGGACGATTTTGCCGGCGCGCGTGAGGTGGCCGAGTTCCGTCGCCGTATCGAGTCGCAGTGGCCGTCGGTCGCCGTCGAGCAGGTGGACGGTTCCGGCTTGCCGGACACTCCGGAGATCGGTGCGACCATCTCTTTGAAAGCCAAGGTCCGCCTCGGCGGCTTGTCGGTCTCGGATGTGGAGATTCAGGCAGTCCTGGGACGCGTCAGCCCAGGCGAGGAACTCACCGACGTGGTGACGTTCCCGATGACACATTTCGGAACCGAGGACGGAGCCGAGATCTTCGAAGCCGAGGCTGCGCTTCCGGTCTCCGGCTCCGTGGGTTACACCGTGCGGGTGTTGCCGCATCACCGGTTGTTGGTCGATGCCTCCGAACTCGGGTTGGTGACCACTCCGAGCGTCTGACGTAATACATTCTGCCCCGGTCCGTTCGGTCGGTACCGGGGCAGAATTGTGCCCGCGTGAGAACTGGGTCAGGGACGTGAGTCGCGGATGCGGGTGAGTGCCTTGCGGACGACTTCGGGGTTGGTCGTCTCCCAGAACGGAGGCAGTGATGCGCGAAGGTAGCCCGCGTATCTCGCCGTGGCCAGACGCGGGTCGAGCACGGCCACCACGCCCTTGTCGTCGGTGCTTCGAAGCAGGCGACCCACGCCCTGTGCCAGGAGCAGCGCCGCGTGATTGGCCGAGACGCTGAGAAAGCCGTTACCGCCATGGGATTCGATAGCCTGCTGGCGAGCCATCAACAGTGGATCGTCCGGGCGCGGGAACGGAATCCGGTCCAATATGACGAGGCTCAGTGACGGACCCGGAACATCGACGCCCTGCCACAGGGACAACGTGCCGAACAGTGACGTGGGTTCGTCCTTGGCGAAGGCCTTGACGAGGGTGCCGGTGGCGTCGTCGCCCTGGCACAGGATGGGGGTGTCGAGGCGTTCACGCATCGCCTCCGAGGCGGCTTTGGCGGCGCGCATCGACGAGAACAGGCCGAGGGTGCGTCCGCCCGCAGCCTCGACGAGTTCGGCGATCTCGTCGAGATAGACCGGGGAGAGGCCGTCGCGGCCGGGCGTGGGCAGGTGGCGGGCAATGTAGATGATGCCGGCCTTTGCATGGTCGAAGGGCGACCCGACGTCGAGTGAGTTCCAGCGGAAAGCCGAAGCGTCAGAAGGTGCTTCGGTGCCGATGGCGGTACCCGAGTCGGGGCGCGCGGACGACTCCGCAGGAAGACCCCAGTTGACGGCGAGACCGTCGAACGATCCGCCGACGGTCAGTGTCGCGGAAGTGAGAACGACGGTGGATTCGGCGAACAGTCGCGAGCGCAGCAATCCGCCGACCGAGAGCGGAGCCATCCGGACGGAGCGCCGCACCGATCCGCGGAACTCGTCCGAGGACAGCCAGACGACGTCCTTGCGCTTGGCCGGGTCGGGTTCGTCGAAAGCGGTGAGAATACGCACGGCACTGTCGTGGACGTCGTCGACGGACGAGAGTGCGGCGTTGCGGGCCGCAGCGGCTTCGGGATCTGCAGCAGCCATTCCCGGTTTGGCCGGACCGATAGCGGTGCGCAGCGACCAGGCCGCGTCGCGGATCGCAGCCAGTGCGGGTGCCGCCCCGTCCGGGAGGCCTTCCCAGCGACCTGGGCGCAATTCCTCGAGGAGTCCAGCCCACCCCTCGCCGGCAGCTTCGAGGCGATCGGCATCCTGCTCTTCGGCGATCTTGCCGCAACGCCGGGCCGCGGCACTGATCGAGGCGGCAGTGAGATCGGCCGTGGCGACGCCGGTGACGCGGTCGACCAACTCGTGGGCCTCGTCGATCACCACGACGTCGTGGTCAGGCAGGATCTGGATGCCGGTGATGGCGTCGATCGCGAGCAGTGCGTGGTTGGTGACCACTACGTCGGCCTTCGACGCCTCGACTCGGGCGCGCTCGGCGAAGCAGTCCTCACCGACCGGGCACTGGTTCTTACCGATGCATTCGCGGGAGGTGACACTGACCTGCCGCCACGCGTGATCGGATACGCCCGGCACCAATTCGTCCCGATCACCGGTTTCGGTGTCTGAGGACCATTCGGTGAGGCGGACGACCTCCCGGCCGAGACGCGAGACCGTGAACGGATCGAACAACTCGTCCTCGGGTGGCTGCTCGGACGCGCCGGTATGGATCTTGTTCATGCACAGGTAGTTGTTGCGGCCCTTGAGGATTGCGAACTCTGCGCGTCGGCCGAGTGGCTTTTTCAGGGCATCGGCGAGTCGAGGCAGATCTCGGTCGACGAGCTGACGCTGCAGCGCGATGGTGGCGGTGGACACGACCACGGTGCGTCCCGATTCGACCGCGTGGCGCAGGCTCGGAACGAGGTAGGCGAGCGACTTACCGGTACCGGTGCCGGCCTGGACGGCCAGATGCTCGCCGGTGTCGATCGAGTGCGCCACGGCGGACGCCATCGTCAGCTGACTGGTTCGTTCGGCACCGCCGAGCGACCGCACCGCTGTCTGGAGCAGTTCGGGAACGTTCGGGAGTTGATCGGCCACCCACGAAGGTTAATGGATCCCTACGTCAGAAACGTCCACGGATGATTCCCGGGGTAGTTCCCCGGCATTCGAGTCTTCTTCCGACGAGGCCTCGTCTCGCCCGATCAGCTGCACTCCCGCCTCCCGCATCTGCACCAATGCCGACTCGATCGTGGCGGTCGACACACCAGCGGTGAAGGGGAGAAGGACAGTCGTGGCGAACCCCGCGCGCGCGGCATCGACGGCCGTGGCCTTGACACAGTGATCCGTGGCAATTCCGATCACGTCGACGTCGGTGATCTCGTGGGCGCGGAGCCAGTCCTCGAGCGTCGTGCCGTCCTCGGCTGCTCCTTCGAAACCGGAGTAGGCCGCGCTGTAGGCGCCCTTGGAGAAGATCGCCGACCCGGCGACGGAAGCGTCGAACGCCGGATGGAACTCGGCGCCGGCTGTCCCGACGACGCAGTGAACCGGCCAGCTGTCGATGAAGTCGGGATTCTCGGAGAAGTGCGCCCCAGGGTCGATGTGGAAATCGCGAGTCGCGACTACGGCGTCGTACTCGTGGGAGTTGACGAAATCGTTGACGGCTCCCGCAACCGCAGCGCCGCCGTCGACCGCGAGAGCGCCACCTTCACAGAAATCGTTCTGAACGTCGACAATTATCAGTGCTTTTGCACTCACTGGTGCTCACCTCCGGTGAATCGAACGGGCACAGCCGAGTCTCCGCGCGAGAGTTTGAGGCCTTCCCACGGCAGGCTCACGAGCCCTGCCTTCAGAACTGCTCTGCTCTCTTCGAGCGTCGGCGCGCTGTCGACGACCTTGCCTTCGCGAACCAGCGGGATCAGCAGTTCGGTCGCGCCGTCCGCCTCGGAGACAGGTGACGGTGATCCGGCGGGGTAGATGACTTCTTCGACGATCGTTCCGGTCGGACGTACTACGCGCAGTGCCTTCTTTGCGCCGCCGCGAGATGCCTTGTTGGTGCTTCTCTTCTCGACCGCGATTCCGTCGACCTCGACAAGTTTGTAGACCATGCCGGCGGTGGGGGCGCCTGATCCGGTGACCAGGGAAGTGCCGACGCCGTACGAGTCGACGGGTTCGGCGCGCAGAGCCGCGATCGCGTACTCGTCCAGGTCGCCGGAGACGACGATGCGTGTTTTGGTAGCACCGAGATCGTCGAGTTGTTGGCGTACCTGACGAGCAAGAACGCCGAGATCGCCGGAGTCGATGCGAACCCCGCCCAGCTCGGGACCGGCAACGGCGACAGCCGTTTTCACACCCTCGGTGATGTCGTAGGTATCGACGAGCAACGTGGTGGATACGCCGAGTGCCGCGACCTGACCGCGGAATGCCGCTGCCTCGTCCGGACCGTCTTCGGTGGTGTGCAGGAGAGTGAAGGCGTGCGCGCTGGTACCTGCACTGGGTACGTCGTGACGCCGCGCGGCTTCGAGGTTGGAGGTGGCGTCGAAGCCGGCGAGATACGCGGCACGTGAAGCGGCGACGGCGGCCTGTTCGTGTGTACGACGCGAGCCCATCTCGATCATCCGTCGACCGCCCGCTGCGCTCACCATGCGGGCTGCGGCCGAAGCGATCGCGCTGTCGTGGTTGAGGATCGAGAGAATCAAGGTTTCGAGGATGACGCACTCGGCGAAAGTTCCGCGGACCGAAAGGATCGGTGATCCGGGGAAGTAGAAATCGCCCTCGCGGTAGCCGTCGATGTCACCGGAGAATCGATAGTTGCGCAGCCACTCGACGGTCGTGTCGTCGAGAAATTTTGCAACGATCGCCAGTTCCGGTTCACCGAACCGGAACTGCTCGAGTGCGTCGAGAAGGCGCTCGGTACCGGCGACGACGCCGTAGCGACGACCGTCTGGCAGCCGCCGTGCAAATACCTCGAAACTGCAGTTGCGGAAGGCAGATCCGTCGGCGAGAGCCGCCGAGAGCATGGTCAGTTCGTACTGATCGGTGAGCAGTGCGGTGCTGGCACCGGCGTCGCGGATGTCGGAAATTTGCGTAGGCACGCACACAACTCTATGCGCGAGACGACGTGGGTGGGTGTTGTCGCCTCTCGTCGCGCCGTACCCTGGATACATGGTTTTCGGCGGCGCGACCGTGTCCGGCACTTACTCGGCGAACGTAACGATGAGAGGCGCTACGGCTTCCTCTCCTCAAGCCACGCCCGAGCAGTCGGAGGCTGTTTCGACCATCGAAGCCGCAGATCGGCCCTGGGTGACCATCGTCTGGGACGACCCGGTCAATCTCATGCATTACGTGACTTACGTGTTCCAGAAGTTGTTCGGCTACAGCAAAGCCAAGGCCACCGACTTGATGATGCAGGTCCATTCGGAGGGCAAGGCCGTGGTCTCGAGCGGTTCGCGCGACAAGATGGAGGCCGATGTTCGTCGCCTCCACGCTGCCGGTCTCTGGGCCACGATGCAACGCGACGACACCTGAGAAAAGCACTTTTTCGACCGATTTGTTCGCCTAACTCGTAGACGGGAGTCCGACGCGTGCGGACGTGGAGTAGGAAGAGTTCACTCGGCGGAGTGAAGTTCAAGTCCGAGATGGACGGCCACGAGGCGGCGGTTCTGCGCTCGCTCGTGGAGTCGGTGACCGGGCTTCTCGACGAGCGCTCGTCTTCGGCGCCGCAAGACGAGCTCGCCGCGCTGACGGGTCTTCGTACCGGAAATTCGGAGACGCCCGACAATCCGGTCTTGGCGCGTTTGCTTCCCGACTTCCAGCGCACCGATCCGGACAAGGTCGCTCCGGACAGTGACGATCTCGACGACGCCGGCGCCAATGTCAACGGCGCGCTGCGCAGTTTGCACGAACCCGAGATCATCGACGCCAAGCGTGAGTCCGCTCGCACGTTGTTGGCTTCGCTTCCGGAGGCCGGCGGCAAGGTCGTTCTCACGCAGGAACAGGCCGACGCCTGGCTGTCCTCGCTCAACGACGTCCGTCTCGCGCTCGGAACCAATCTCGGCATCGACGCCGACACACCGGAGAGCCTCGAACCCGACGACCCGCGAGCCCCACATCTCGACGTCTATCACTGGTTGACGTGGATGCAGGACTCCCTCGTCCAGGCGCTCATGCCATGACCACAACGCGGACCGGGCCCACTGATTCACTGACAGATGTCGCCGGCCTCGCCGTCGGTCATCACCACAAGCTCGACGAGGGAGCCACTCTCGGAAGCGGCGCAGCCACCGGCTGCACGGTCGTGCTCGCGTCGGCCGGTGTGGTCGCCGGAGTCGACGTCCGGGGCGGCGGTCCGGGTACCCGCGAGACCGATCTGCTCGACCCGAGCCATTCGGTCCAGCAGGTCAATGCCGTGCTGTTGACCGGCGGTAGTGCCTACGGACTTGCCGCGGCCGACGGAGTGATGCGCTGGCTCGAGGAACACGATCACGGGATCGCGATGGGCGCTCCCGGCCAGGTGGTACCGATCGTGCCCGGCGCCGTGATCTTCGATCTGCCGGTGGGGGACTGGACCGTTCGTCCGACCGGCGATTTCGGATTCCTCGCTGCCGACACTGCTTCGCGCGAATTCGCCACGGGCACGGTCGGCGCGGGGGTAGGTGCCAGAGCCGGAGCGCTCAAGGGTGGGGTGGGAACGGCCAGCGTCGTGATCGCCGACGGCCCCGCCGAGGGGACTACGGTCTCCGCCTTGATCGTGGCGAATCCGGTGGGTTCGGTCTTCGACCCCAGAACAGGCCTGCCGTGGGGCGTCGGCTCGGACGGCGCGGAGTCGTTCGGCCTCAGGCTCCCCGACGCGTCCGAACTCGCGGCGGCCAATGCCGTTGCAGCCAAGGGAACTGTCCTCAACACCACGATCGGTGTGGTCGCCACTGACGCCGCCTTGACGAAAGCCGGGTGCCGACGCGTCGCCGTCGCAGGTCATGACGGCCTGGCCCGAGCGATTCGGCCCGCACATTCGCCGCTCGACGGCGACACGATCTTTGCGCTCGCCACCGGTGATCACACTCCGAATTCGGAGATCACGGTTCCGGACGCTTTCCCGAACGATCTGCCGATACTCGACGCGGTGTGCGCGGCTTCGGCCCAGGTGGTCGAACGTGCGATCGTCACAGCGATTCTCGACGCCACGTCGGTAGCCGGAATCCCGAGCTACCGCGAACTCTTCCCGTCCGCATTTCTCTAGGCAGCACTCCTGGAATCGGCGGTAATCTCGAATTGAGCCTGGTCGCGAGTGACCGGATCAGAAGACCGGATCGACGGTGGAGGACGCACACGATGAGGATGGATTTCAACAGTCCGGACTTCGGCACCCGGACGCCGGCACCGAAATCCGGTCCGCCCTCGGTGTGGAAGCAGTCGGCCGTGTTGGTGGGCGGCTTCGCGATCCTGCTCTACGTGATCGAGATCGTGGATGTCATCTCCGGTCAGAATGTCCAGAACGCCGGCGTCACCCCGCGCACGCTCGACGGCCTGTGGGGAATCCTGTTCGCCCCGGTGCTGCACGACGACTGGGGTCATCTGATCGCCAACACCATTCCGGTGCTGATCCTCGGATACCTCGTGCTGGTGTCGGGAATTGCGCGGGGACTCGCGGCGACCGGCATCATCTGGGTGATCGGCGGCGTCGGGACCTGGTTGTTCGCCGGCTCGAACTCGAATCACGTCGGTGCGTCCGTGCTGATCTTCGGCTGGGTCACCTACCTGCTGGTGCGCGGGTTCTTCACGCGGAGTTTCACACAGATCCTGATCGGCGTTGCCGTCTTCGTCGTGTACGGCGGAGTGCTGTGGGGCGTTCTGCCGAGCGATCCACGGGTTTCCTGGCAAGGGCATCTGTTCGGAGCGATCGGCGGCGTGGTTGCCGCCTGGGCGTTGACGTCGGGGGAGAGGGCCAAGCGCGCCGGGTCGGCGCCGGCCGTTCGACCACCGAGTTTCTGAACGGACGTGGGTCACACCCTCACTGCGGTGTGACTTCGACGCGCCAAAACCACCAAGAGCTTTTTCCCAGACGGGTAGACGTGGCAGCATGACCGGTATGCGCATGACCGTCCTGGGGTGTTCCGGCAGCGTCACGGGTCCGGATTCACCGGCTTCGGGATACCTGCTCACGGCACCGGGAACTCCGCCGCTCGTGATCGACTTCGGCCCGGGAGTTCTTGGGGCGTTGCAGCGATACGCCGATCCGGGCGAGGTGACGATCCTGCTTTCGCACCTTCATGCGGACCACTGTCTCGACATGCCCGGCCTGCTCGTCTGGCGTCGCTATCACCCCAACCCGCCGGTCGGCCGTGCTCTGGTTTACGGCCCCACCGACACCGCGTGCCGCATCGGAGTGTCCTCCGCCGAGTGCGCCGGCGAGATGGACGACATCTCCGACACCATCGACGTCCGGCTCTGGGCCGAGAACGAGCCGGTGACGTTCGGTGAACTGAGCGTCGTCGCCCGCCGGATGAATCATCCACCCGAGGCTTACGGTTTCCGGATCACCGGCGCCGACGGCCGCGTCCTCGTCTATACAGGCGACACCGGAATGTGCGACAACGTCGTCGAACTCGCGCGTGGTGCAGACGTGTTGCTCTCCGAAGCGTCGTGGACCGACAGTCCGGATCGCCCCGAGGGAGTTCACCTCTCCGGTAAGGAAGCCGGCCGTGTGGCTGCGCTCGCCGGCGTCAAGGAACTTCTCCTAACGCACATCCCGCCGTGGACATCGCGTGAAGACGTGATCGCCGAAGCGAAATCCGAATTCTCCGGACCAGTGCATGCCGTCTCCGCCGGAAGTGTCTACGACATCTGATTCCCCTCACATTCGGTGCAGCGCTCACCGGGCGACCGCTAGGCTCACGAAGGTGACTACACGAGAAGACGGTAGGGCGGACGACGAGCTCCGCACGGTCAAGATCACCCGCGGGTTCACCAGTCACCCGGCCGGATCCGTTCTGGTCGAGTTCGGGAACACTCGCGTCATGTGCACGGCCAGCGTCGAAGAGGGTGTACCCCGCTGGCGCAAGGGCTCCGGCTTGGGTTGGCTGACAGCCGAATACGCGATGCTTCCCGCCGCCACGCACACACGCAGTGGCCGCGAATCGGTCAAGGGCAAGGTCGGCGGCCGCACGCAGGAGATCAGTCGACTCATCGGCCGATCACTTCGAGCGTGCATCGATCTCGCGGCAATCGGTGAGAACACCATCGCCCTCGACTGTGATGTCCTCCAAGCCGACGGCGGCACCCGCACCGCGGCAGTGACGGGGGCATACGTAGCCCTGGTCGACGCCGTGACGTACCTGCGCGCAGCCGACCTGCTCTCCGACCCGCAGCCCATCTCGTGTGGCATAGCGGCCGTCAGCGTCGGCGTCGTGGACGGACGAGTGCGCCTCGATCTTCCGTACGAAGAGGATTCGCGCGCCGAGGTCGACATGAATGTCGTGGCCACCGATACCGGCACGCTGGTGGAAATCCAGGGAACCGGTGAGGGCGCCACGTTCCCACGCTCGACGCTGGACAAGCTGCTCGACTCCGCTCTGGCTGGTTGTGAGCAACTTTTCGAGATCCAGCGTCAAGCGCTGGCCGAGCCGTATCCCGGGGTGCTACCCGAACCGAAGAATCCGGAACCCAAGAAGAAGTTCGGTGCCTGAGCTGTGAGCGTACGAGTACTGGTTGCCAGCCGAAATGCCAAGAAGCTGAAGGAACTTCACCGGGTGCTCGACGCCGCTGGAGTGAACGGAATCGAACTGGTCGGGCTCGACGAGGTCCCGCCGTTCCCCGAAGCCCCCGAGACCGGAGCGACGTTCGAGGAGAATGCGCTCGCCAAAGCGCGTGACGGAGCAGCTGCAACCGGAATGCCTTGCATCGCAGACGATTCCGGTGTCGAGATCGACGCACTCAACGGTATGCCCGGTGTGCTGTCCGCGCGATGGTCGGGCACTCACGGAAACGACGGCGCCAACACGGCTCTGGTCCTGGCTCAGCTGGGAGACGTGCCGGACGAGCGTCGAGGCGCGGCATTCGTCTCCGCCTGTGCACTGGTGATCCCCGGCGGCGACGAGACCGTCGTGCGCGGCGAATGGCGCGGGGTGATCGGCCGCGAACCAGCCGGCGACGGCGGCTTCGGATACGACCCCATCTTCCGTCCGGACGGCGACACCCGCTCGGCCGCAGAACTCACCCCGGCCGAGAAGGATGCGGCGTCACATCGAGGGCGCGCGCTCGTACAGCTCGTTCCGGCTCTGGCGGCGCTGGCCGACTGAACCGAATCCGAAAAGTGGAGCCCTGAACGCGTCTGCGTTCAGGGCTCCACTTTTTGAAACTCAGAGCTGGTAAGCCTGCTTCACCTGGGCAGTTCGCTTGTGCTCGAACACGAACGACAGGAACGGGATCGTGCCGGCGAGCGCGGTGGCAACCGTCGTACCGGGCTTCCACCGGGCCTTGATCGCCAAGTCGATCGTGAACACGAGGTAGAGCATGTAGAACAGGCCGTGGATCTGGCCGATGTAGAACAACCACGACGGTGCGTCCGCCGAATTGTCGAGAATCAGGTACTTGTAGACCATCTCACCGGTCAGGAACAGCAGCCAGAGGCCGGTGATCCAGGCGAGAACGCGGTATCGGACCAGCGCCGACGCAACCTTCTTCTGCTTTTCTGCGTTGACCGCGGGGGTAGCGATGCTCGCTTCCGAACCGGTACTCACGTCGTGCTCCTATCGGACTCGCGAGCGGCGAGCTGCGCAAGGTAGTCGTTGTATTCCAGCATTTGGCGGGCTTCAGGGTCGTCGACGTCGAGGTTCACATCGTCGAACTCGGCCCGCGGGCGTTGCGGCAAGAGGTCGGCGGGAATCTCACGCGGCTCCGCGGCGGCTTCCTCGGCTTCGGCCTCTTCGGGGTCCACGTCTTCGAGCTGAACGAACTTGCGATACGCGTACACGACAAACGCCGCGAACAGCGGCCACTGGAACGCGTACCCGAGATTCTGTCCCGAGCCTCCGACGGCTTCGAAGCGCTCCCACTGCCACCAGCCGAGCGCGAGGCAGCCGGCAGCTGACACGATGACCAGCAGAATCAGCGCAGGTCGGCGTTTAGTAGCGTTCTTGGACACACTAAGACGGTACCTGAGAGCTATAGTGCCTCGCCCTGCGATCTCCGACACGGTGTCGTAGAGGCCGTGCCACGGCGTGTCGTGGGAGCCGTTCCACAGCACCTGTGCGCTATGCCCATTCTCACCCGCAACGCCAGGGCACTGAACACATTCTCCCGGCTGTACTGCATCGATAACCTCGGCGCGTATCCGAAAGCAGGGGAGTGTTTCATGCACATCAGAGTGATTCGCCCGGTCATCGACACCACACTGACTCCGGCGGTGACAGCCGAGGTGGAGCACTGGGCGGCGCCCGGCACGACGGTCGACGTCGTTTCGCTGCCTACCGGTACGGCGAGCATCGAGTCCGAGTACGACGAGGCACTTGCCGGCCCCGGGATAGTGCAGAGGGTCGAGGAAGCGGCAGCCGACGGCGTGGACGGTGTGTTCATCACATGTTTCGCCGATCCCGGAGTGCATGCCGCCCGAGAGGTCATCGGCGCACCGGTGGTCGGCGGCTTCGAGCCGTCATTTCTGACAGCGATGAGTCTGGGCGATCGCGTCGGTGTCGTGACTATCCTGCCGAACGTCGTGCCGATTCTGCGATCGCTCACTCGGCGGTATGGGCTCGATAGTCGGCTGGGCAGTATTCGAGTCGTGGACATGCCGGTGCTGGGCCTCACCGATCGGGAGGAACTGATCGATCGACTGGCCGCACAGGCGTCTGTGGCAGTGGAGAACGGCGAGGCCGATTCCGTCGTTCTCGGTTGCACCGGGATGCTCGGTGTGACCAGTGCAGTCCGAGACAGGCTGCATGGCAAAGGGATTCACGTTCCGGTTGTGGATCCGACGGCGTCGGCGATCACGTGGTTGGAGAGCTCGGTCCGTCTGGGGCTGACGCCGAGCCGGACGACATACATGACCCCGCCGGTCAAGGCTCGAAAGCGCTGAGCCTGATCTAGAACCGAAAAAGCCCCGCCGGATCTGATCCGGCGGGGCTTTTCGTTGTGCGCGAGGGGGGACTTGAACCCCCACGTCCTGAGACACTGGAACCTAAATCCAGCGCGTCTGCCAATTCCGCCACTCGCGCGCGGAATTCAAAGGATACGCGAGTGGAATCGCTCGCGGGCACACCACCCTGGTCGGGATGCGCCCGGGCGCTCTCACGCCGTTGTGGCAAGTGGATCCGCTGCCGGCGGCGTAGCGGATCTCTCCGATCGGCGCGGTTGCTCAGCGGTGCGTTGATATCGCCACGCAGCGTGGGTGAGCGTTTGAACATCGACATCGAGATGTTCGGCAACCGCAACGAGCAACTCGGCTGCGTCGGTGCTCGACAACAATTTCTCGCTACTGCTTGCTTCGGTGGCGAACCGTGCAAGCAGGTCGATCGAAGTTACCGTCAACCTCCCGGACAGGAACATCAGTGTCTCGAAGGTCCTGGGGCCGAGCCCCGGAACGGAGACGACTGCCGAACGGAGGCTTTCGGTGTCCTCGACGTCGGCACTGGACCTGCAACCGGCATCGACGAGCGCCTTGGCCGCACGAGCCGCACCCTCGGCTTTGGTGAAGTAGTTGCCCGGCACGCGCTGGCGATTGCCGAGAATCGTTGCGAGCTCGTCGCCACGGTCGGTGAAGGCGGCGAGGGCGGGCAAGCTGTCGAGGCGATCGTCGGCGGCTACCGAGCGGTGTGTGCGCCAACGGTCGACGACGGCGCGGACTCCGGTCTTCGGTGTTCCGTAGGCGGCGCGCGACGAGAAGATCGCGTCGAGAAGGGCGGCTTCGGACTCGCGCGGCCATCCCTGATTCCAATGCGGCCACGCCTCGCGCGGAAGCTCGGCGCCGATGAATTCGGCCGCTCTGACTACGTCTGTGTCTTTCATGATTTCTCCCCCCGAGAAGTTGTCCGGTGTGGACGCGCTGAACGTAGCGAGGGGGTCCGACAGATTGTGGCCCGGAACGCACGGGATCGACCGTCCGTCAAGGAGGTCACGAATTGGTAACAATAAATATGAGGGGTTCCTCAGGTTTCTGGAAATCCCGGTAACAGTCCCAGGCAGGGCGTTCGCGACCTACTCGCGAGTCACTTTCTCGAAGTCTCGTGAGGAAGATCACGGCCCCGAAAGTCCAGATTTCCAGGGTGCCGACAAACGTGAGGAAATCCTCATGATTCTGTGTAAACCTTGTCTTGCACGAACGCCCTGACTCCGTCGATTCTCTCGACGAATTCGCGAGCACTTCAGCCGGGCAGCACACCGCAAATCCCACCTCGCCGCAGAGGTGACCAGGAGAGGACGTACGCGTGACGATCGATGACACGACACCTACAGGAAACGGACGCGACTCGAAGGGTGGACGCCGTTTCGGCGTCGATGGGGGACAGTCCCGCACGACCAGCAAAGGTGCCCTCGTCGATTCGCTGAACAACGGCGTTTCCTACGCAATCGCTTTCGGTGGACAGGGCGCTCCCTGGCTCACCTCGCTCGAGGAGCTCAGCCGTGACAACGGACTGGAGCCCGTTCTGACCGATCTGGTCAACGACGCAGCAGCACGCCTCGCGCCCGTCGCACAGGATCTCCTCGTGGTTCGCCCGGTCGGATTCGATCCGATCGCGTGGATGCTCGAAGCCGAGATCGTCGACGAAGAAGAAGGTGAGAAGTCGGCCGGGCCTTCCGCTGCCGCGCTCACCGCAGCTCCGGTGTCACTCCCCGGCGTCTTCCTCACGCAGCTTGCGGCGTTGCGTGCACTCTCCGCTCAGGGCCTGGATGTAGCCGGTAACCCGCCGGCTGCCGTCATCGGCCACTCGCAGGGCCTTCTGGCCACGGCTGCCGTAGCCGCGCAGGGCAACGACGACGGTGAACTCCTCGCCGTCGCACAGCTAGTCGGTGCTGCTGCCAGCTTGGTCGGCCGTCGCCGCGGCGTCATCGCCGGCGCCTCCGCGAAGCCGATGGTTGCGGTCTCGGGCGTCGATCCCGAGCGTCTCGCCGCCATCGTCGCCGAGCTTGCCGAGGGTGTGGCGCCTGAGCGCGCGGCTGTCCTCGCCATCCGCAACGGCCGTCGCCGCGTCGTTCTCGCCGGGCCGCCCGCTCAGCTGGCACGCGTGCAAGAGCGTTGTGAACAGATCGAAGCCGAGGAAGCCCGCGAGCGTGAGGGTAAGAAGCGTGGCGGTTCCGTCTTCGCGCCGTCCTTCGATCCGCTCGACACCGAAATCGGCTTCCATCACCCCGCATTGACCGAGGCCGTCGAACTCGTCGGCAGCTGGGCGACCCGTTGCGGTCTCGACGCGGACCGTGCGCGTGAACTTGCACAGGGTGTCCTCGTCGATCCGGTCGACTGGGTCGAGGCTGTCGACGGCGCAATCTCCGCCGGCGCCAAGTGGATTCTCGATCTCGGACCCAGCGATCAGCTGACCCGTATGACGTCCTCTTCGCTGCGTGGACAGGGCATCGGCATCATTGCCGCAGCCACCCGCGGCGGACACCGCAATCTGCTCACCCCCGGTGCAGCACCTGAGGTCTCACGTTCGTGGTCCGAGTTCGCGCCGAAGCCCGTTGCGCTTCCCGGCGGCCGTATCGGCGTCGAGACCGCGTTCACGAAGCTGACCGGTCGTTCACCCATCCTGCTCGCAGGTATGACGCCGACGACGGTCGACGCCAAGATCGTCGCCGCGGCAGCCAATGCCGGTCACTGGGCCGAGCTTGCCGGTGGCGGGCAGGTCACCGAAGAAATCTTCGAAGACCGTGTCGCAGAGCTGAAGATGCTGCTCGAGCCGGGCCGCGCGGTCCAGTTCAACTCCCTGTTCCTCGACCCGTACCTGTGGAAGCTGCAGCTCGGTGGCAAGCGCCTCGTGCAGCGTGCCCGTACCGCCGGTGCTCCCATCGACGGCGTCATCGTCACCGCCGGTATCCCGGAACTCGAAGAGGCTGTTGCCCTCATCGACGAGTTGTCCGAGATCGGCATCACCAACATTGCATTCAAGCCCGGCACCGTGGCGCAGATCCGCTCCGTGATCCGCATCGCCAACGAGGTTCCGAATTTCCCGGTCATCGTCCACATCGAAGGCGGCCGCGCCGGCGGACACCACTCGTGGGAAGACCTCGACGACCTGCTCCTCGACACGTACGCCGAGCTGCGTACACGTCCGAACCTGGTCATCTGCGTCGGTGGCGGCATCGGAACACCCGAGCGCGCAGCCGATTACCTGACCGGTCGCTGGTCCGCCGCAGCCGGTTTCCCGGCCATGCCCGTCGACGGCATCCTGGTCGGCACCGCAGCCATGGCGACTCTCGAGGCCACCACTTCTCCCGAGGTCAAGCAGCTCCTCGTCGACACACCCGGTACGCCGGACTGGGTCGGTGCAGGTACCGCTGAAGGCGGAATGGCCTCCGGCCGTAGCCAGCTCGGTGCCGACATCCACGAGATCGACAACGCGGCTTCGCGTACCGGGCGCCTCCTCGACGAGGTTGCCGGCGATTCCGAGGCAGTGGCCGAGCGCCGCGACGAGATCATCGCCGCCCTCGACGTCACCGCCAAGCCGTACTTCGGCGACGTCGAGACCATGACGTACGCACAGTGGCTGCGCCGCTACCTCGAGCTGACCGTCGGCATCGACGCGGCGAAGGAATTCGACTGCGGCGCCGATCTTCAGGACGCCATCGTCGAGGCGACGTCGAGCCCGTGGCTCGACATCACCTGGCGTGCTCGCTTCGGCGAGATGCTCCAGCGCACCGAGGCGCGTCTGCACCCGGTCGACCGCGGCCCGATCCCCACGCTGTTCGCTGACGCCGAGACCCTCGAGCGCCCCGAGGCTGCGATCTGCGCACTGCAGGCGTCGTACCCGGACTACTCGACCACCGTTCTGCATCCCGCAGACGTCTCGTTCTTCATCTCGCTGTGCAAGACGCCGGGCAAGCCGGTCAACTTCGTTCCCGTCGTCGACGGTGACGTGCGTCGTTGGTGGCGCAGCGACTCCCTGTGGCAGGCACACGACCCCCGCTACACCGCCGATCAGGTTTGCGTCATCCCCGGCACCGTTGCCGTCGCCGGCATCACCCGTGTCGACGAGCCGGTCGGTGACCTGCTCGATCGCTTCGAGAAGGCGACCTACGACGAATTGGTTGCTGCCGGAACCACTCCGGTGGCACTCGCGAGCCGTCGCCACCAGGATTCCGCACCCGGACTTCTCGACGCCGTTCTCTCGGCTCCTGACCTCCAGTGGGCCGGCCGCCTGACCCAGAACCCCGTCCGTCGTCTCGGCGACCTCGACGAGTGGAGTGCAGAGTCTGCCGACAAGGCAGTTCACGGCACCACCGGTTCCAGTCTGACCGTCGTCGATTCCTCGCACGTGCTGCTTTCGGTTCCGTTGGTGGCAGGCAAGTCCGTCGACATCACGATCACGATCCCCGAGTCCGTCGTCGACGGCGGCGCTCCGGTTGTCACCGAAGCCGATGCCGAAGGTGCGATGTCCGCGCTCCTGGCAGTTGCTGCCGGACAGGAACTTCCGACAGTCAAGAACGGCAAGGCTCGCCTCAACGTCGCGTGGGTTCCCGATCGAATCGCCGATCACGCCGGTGTCACCGGTTCCGGTCTGCCCACCACGCTCAGTGTCAGCGGCAAGGCTGTTCCGGACGTCGTCGTCGGAGCATGCTGGCCTGCAGTGTTCGCAGTCCTCGGCGCAGCCAAGCTCGACAGTCTTTCCGTTATCGAAGGCATGCTCGACCTGGTCCACCTCGACCACACCGTCGACTTCGTCGGTGAACTTCCCTCCGAGACAAGCATTCTCGTGGTCAATGCCGAGGTCGCCTCGGTTCTCGACACCGACCTCGGTCGTGTCGTCGAGGTCAAGGTCGAGGTCGGTGCCATGCTCGGCGAGGGCCTCGACGCCCCCGCAGTCGTCACCATGACCGAGCGTTTCGCGATCCGCGGACGCACCGGTGCAGGCGAACTCGCCGACCCGGCTCGCGCCGGTGGATCGATCAGCGATGCGGCTGTCGACACCTCGCGTCGTCGTCGCCGTGACGCGAAGATCCTCGCTCCGGTCAGCATGGGCGCCTTCGCTCAGGTTTCCGGTGACCACAACCCGATTCACACCTCCGACAACGCCGCTCTGCTGGCCGGCCTCGGAACCCCGATCGTGCACGGCATGTGGCTCTCCGCCGCAGCGCAGCAGGTAGTCACCGCAGTCGACCCGGCCGAGACCCGCGTCCCGCCGCGCCGCCTGACCGCCTGGACCGCTCGCTTCCTCGGGATGGTTCGACCCGGCGCCGAGATCGACGTCCGTGTCGATCGTGTCGGTATCGACCAGGGCGCGGAAATCGTCGAGGTCGGCTGCCGCATCGACGGTGAACTGGTCATGGTCGCCACCGGCCGCACCGCCGCGCCGAAGACCGTCTACGCCTTCCCCGGCCAGGGCATTCAGCGCCCGGGCATGGGCCTCGACGCTCGCGCACGCTCCAAGGCCGCCCGCGACGTCTGGGAGCGCGCGGACAAGCACACTCGTAAGGCACTCGGATTCTCGATTCTCGCTGTCGTGCGCGACAACCCGGTGACCGTCAAGGCCCGTGGTGTCGAGCACAGGCATCCCGACGGTGTCCTGCACCTGACCCAGTTCACCCAGGTCGCCATGGCCGTTCTCGGTGTTGCCCAGGTTGCCGAGCTGCGCGAGTCCGGAACCTTCATCGAGGATTCGCTTCTGGCCGGTCACTCGGTCGGTGAGTACAACGCACTCGCCGCTGTCGCCGAGGTCTTCCCGCTCGAAGCGCTTCTCGAGGTCGTCTTCCAGCGTGGCTCGGCCATGCACCAGCTCGTTCCCCGCGACGAAGCCGGACGCTCCGACTACCGCATGGCCGCTATCCGCCCGTCGCAGATCGGTGTTTCCGACGACGACGTGCAGGGCTTCGTCGCCGGTGTCGCCGAGTCTTCCGGTGAGTTCCTCGAAATCGTCAACCTGAACCTGCGCGGCAGCCAGTACGCCATTGCCGGCTCGGTAGCCGGTCTCGACGCACTCGAGGTCGAAATCGACCGTCGCCGAGCAGAATTCGGTGGCAAGCGGGCATACATCCAGGTTCCCGGCATCGACGTGCCGTTCCACTCCACCGTCCTTCGCGGTGGCGTGGCGGACTTCCGCGTGTGCCTGCAGGACTTGCTCCCGCACGACATCGATCCGGACATCCTGATCGGCCGCTACATCCCGAACCTGGTTCCGAAGCCGTTCTCGCTGCGTCGTGACTTCGTTCAGGAAATCGCCGACCTGGTGCCGTCCGAGCCGCTGCAGGAAGTCCTCGCAGACTTCGACAGCTACGCAACGCGCACTCACGAGTTGTCCCGCATCATCCTGATCGAGCTGCTGGCTTGGCAGTTCGCCAGCCCGGTCCGTTGGATCGAGACGCAGGACCTGCTCTTCGGTGACGAGTCCGAAGGAGGGCTCGGGGTCGAACGCTTCGTCGAGATCGGTCTCGGCGCTGCCCCGACCGTCGCGAACCTCGCGTCGCAGACCCTCAAGCTGCCGGGCCGCTTCGGCTACCCGGTCGAGGTTCTCAACGTCGAGCGCGAAGCTGCGATCGTCTACGGCACCGACGTCGACCCCGCTGTCGATGACGACGACGAGATCGAAGCGCCTGCCGCGCAGGCTGCTCCGGCCGCCGCGGCCGCTGCTCCGGTTGCCGCTGCCGCGCCGGCTGCACCTTCGGGTGGACCGCGTCCGGACGACCTCACCTTCAAGGCGCCCGACGCCACGAAGGTCCTGATCAGCCTGTGGACCAAGCTCCGTCCCGATCAGGTCGGCCCTGCGGACACGATCGAGGCACTGTGCGACGGCGTTTCCTCGCGTCGCAACCAGCTTCTGGTCGACCTCGGCTCCGAGCTCTCCCTCGGTGCCATCGACGGGGCCGCAGACGCCGACATGGGCTCCCTGGGGGCAACCGTCGACAAGCTCGCCCGTACGTACAAGCCGTTCGGACCGGTGCTCTCCGATTCGATCAACGATCACCTGCGCAAGGTCTTCGGCCCCTCGGGCAAGCGTCCCGGCTACATCGCCGACCGCGTCAAGAAGGTCTGGGAACTGGGCGACGGCTGGGCACACCACGTCACCGCAGCAGTGGCTCTCGGTACTCGTGACGGCGCCAGCATCCGCGGCGGCGACCTCGGTGGCCTGAGCTCCGGCGCACTGGCCGACGCTGCAGCAGTGGACGCAGTCATCGACAGCGCAGTTGCCTCGGTCGGGTCTGCTCGTGGAGTCAGCGTCTCGTTGCCGGCTACCGGCGGCGGAAGCGGCGGAACTGTCGACGCAGCCGCTCTGGGTGAGTTCACCGAGAACATCACCGGTCGCAACGGCGTTCTGGCCTCGGCCGCACGCCTGGTGCTCGAGCAGCTCGGACTGAACGAAGAAACAGCAGTCACGACGGTCGAGGACACCGAACTGGTCGACCTGGTCTCGGCTGAACTCGGCTCCGACTGGCCGCGTCTGGTTGCTCCGGCATTCGACGCGCAGAAGGCAGTGCTGCTCGACGACCGCTGGGCAAGTGCGCGTGAGGATCTCGCTCGCATTTGGCTCGGTGACACCGCGTTGTCGGTCGAGAACTTCATCGGTGCCGGCTCCACCGTCGCCGCACAGGCGAAGTGGTGGGCCACCCGTGCAACCGACGAAGGCCGCACCCCACTCGCCGAGGTCTACACCCGCATCGCTGATGCGGCTGCTGCGGCAGAATCCGACGCACCCGAGTGGGCAGGCGAGGTCGCAGTAGTGACGGGCGCCAGCAAGGGTTCCATCGCGGCAGCAGTCACGGGCAAGCTCCTTGCCGGTGGCGCAACGGTATTCGTGACCACCTCGCGGCTCGACGGTCAGCGTCTCGGCTTCTACCGCGACCTGTACCGCGAGTACGCTCGCGCCGGTGCAGCCCTCTGGGTGGTTCCCGCGAACATGGCGTCGTACACCGACGTCGACGCACTGATCGACTGGATCGGCAACGAAGCCACCGAGAACGCAGGCGGCGCAAAGAAGCTCATCAAGCCGGCCATGACGCCGACGATGCTCTTCCCGTTCGCAGCTCCCCGTGTCGGCGGCGAACTCTCCGACGCCGGCGCTCGCGCCGAAATGGAAATGCGCGTGCTGCTCTGGTCGGTGGAGCGCCTCATCGGCGGTCTGTCGAAGATCGGTTACGACAGCGACGTCGACACGCACCTGCACGTGGTGCTGCCCGGTTCGCCGAACCGCGGAACGTTCGGCGGCGACGGTGCTTACGGCGAGGCCAAGGCTTCGCTGATCGCCGTGGTCAATCGCTGGAAGGCCGAGCGCAACTGGGCCGAGCGGGTCACGTTGGCACATGCGGTCATCGGTTGGGTTCGCGGAACCGGACTCATGGGTCACAACGATCCGATCGTCGACGCAGTCGAAGCTGCGGGCGTCCGCACCTGGTCCACCCAGGAGATGGCGACCGAACTGCTGAAGACGGCAACCCGCGAGTCGCGGCGCGCTGCTGCCGAGGCTCCGCTCGAGGTCGACCTGACCGGTGGGCTCGCCGAGGCGAACCTCGACCTCGCCGCACTGGCCAAGGAAGCTGCCGAGGTGGCCGAGATCGCCGAGGCTGTCGACGAAGTAGTGGACGAGTCCAGCATCCTGGCGCTGCCCGCGCCGGCTCGCATCGACGACTCGGTCAAGGCTCCGAGCTGGCCCGAACTGGACGTCACCCCCGCGGACCTCGTGGTCATCGTGGGTGCCGGAGAGCTCGGACCCTACGGTTCCTCGCGTACCCGCTTCGAGATGGAGGTCGACGAGCAGCTCTCTGCCGCAGGCGTTCTCGAATTGGCGTGGAACACCGGACTCATCGTCTGGGAGAACGATCCCAAGCCGGGCTGGTACGACGTCGAATCCGGTGACCTGGTACCCGAGGCGGAAATCGCCGACAAGTACCACGACGCAGTCGTCGAGCGTTGCGGCATCCGTCGCTACGTCGACGAGGGCGCGATGATCGACAACACCGCTCCGCTGCTCACCTCCGTGTTCCTGGACAAGGATCTGAGCTTCGTGGTCGGCAGTGAGGCAGAGGCTCAGGCCTTCGTCGAATCCGATCCGGAGAACACGACGGCGACGGTTTCCGCCGAGTCCGGAGACTGGACGGTCACCCGCCGCGCAGGCACCGAGATCCGCGTTCCGCGCAAGATGAAGCTGACTCGTAGTGTGGGCGGTCAGATTCCGACCAACTTCGACGTCACCAAGTGGGGCATCCCCGCCGACATGGCAGATTCGGTCGACCGCGTCGGACTCTGGAACATCGTCGCAACGGTGGACGCCTTCCTGACGGGCGGCTTCACTCCGAGCGAACTGCTCCGCTGGGTACACCCGAGCCTGGTCGCCAACACGCAGGGCACCGGCATGGGCGGCATGACCTCCATGAGGAGCCTGTACATCGACACGCTGCTCGGCGAGAACCGTCCGAACGACATCCTGCAGGAAGCGCTGCCGAACGTCATTGCAGCGCACGTCGTTCAGTCGTACGTCGGCGGTTACGGCGCGATGGTTCACCCCGTCGCCGCCTGCGCCACGGCAGCGGTATCCGTCGAAGAAGGCGTCGACAAGATCCGACTCGGCAAGGCGCAGTTGGTTGTTGCCGGCGGGTTCGACGATCTGAGCACGGAAGGCATCATCGGCTTCGGCGACATGTCGGCCACTGCCAAGACCGAGGACATGCATGCCAAGGGCATCGAGGATCGCCGCTTCTCGCGGGCCAACGATCGTCGCCGCGGCGGATTCGTCGAGTCGGCCGGTGGCGGAACGATTCTCCTCGCTCGCGGTGACCTGGCACTCGAGATGGGTCTTCCCGTCCTCGGTGTGGTCGCCTGGGCCGGATCGTTCGCCGACGGTGTCCACACCTCGATCCCGGCACCGGGACTCGGAGCGCTGGGCGCCGGACGTGGGGGAGCGGATTCGCAGCTCGCACTCTCGCTCAACGCACTCGGCGTGAGCGCCGACGATATCGCCGTGATCTCCAAGCACGACACCTCCACTGCCGCCAACGATCCCAACGAGGCAGAGCTGCACGAGCGCCTCGCCGGGGCATTGGGACGCAGTGAAGGTGCGCCCATGTTCGTGGTCTCGCAGAAGAGCCTGACCGGTCACGCCAAGGGTGGTGCCGCAGCCTTCCAGCTGATCGGGCTCTGCCAGGTACTGAGCCAGGGCATCGTCCCGCCGAACCGCAGCCTCGACTGCGTCGACGACAAGATGGCCGAGTTCGAGCACCTCGTGTGGGCACGTCAGCCGCTCAAGTTCGGTGAGCATCTTCCGCTGCGCGCGGGCCTGCTGACCAGCCTCGGCTTCGGTCACGTCTCCGGACTGATCGCAGTCGTGCACCCGCAGGCATTCGTCGAGTCGGTTCCGGCCGACAAGCGTGACGCCTATGTTGCTGCGGCCCAGCAGCGGACGATCGACGGTCAGCGTCGCCTCGCGAAGGCGATGTGCGGTGGCGACAGCCTCTACGAGCGCCCGGCGGATCGTCGCCTCGGTGCCGACGGAACGCCGGCCAAGGCGTCGCGTCAGCTCGAAGCGGACATGCTGCTGAGCGAGGACGCACGACTCGGCGCAGACCAGGTGTACCGCTCGAATCTGCCCGGCTGCAAGTAGTAGTCACGGTATGGGAGTTCTGGGTATCGGTTTCGACCTCGTGACGGTGTCGGAGTTCGCCGAGCAATTGAACAGGCCGGGAACGGCAATGCTCGACAACTTCACACCGGGCGAGCGTCGAGACGCCGCTACCCGGAGCTCCGAACCGGCACGACATTTCGCCGCCCGGTGGGCTGCGAAGGAAGCAGTGATCAAGGCATGGTCAACTGCTCTCTTCGCCGGCCCACCGGTGCTGGGGGAAATGATCCACAATCAGATCGAGGTCGTCTCGGACGCCTGGGGGCGCCCCGGCATCCGGCTTCGCGGTGACGTGGCCAAACACCTGACCGGAGTGAAGATTCATATCTCGCTCACGCACGACGGGGACATGGCGGGCGCTTTCGCGGTCATCGAATCCGACCCGGAGTAGCGCTGCCGGACACGAAAGAGCCGGTCTCCCAAGGGGAGACCGGCTCTTTGTCGTTCGACTAGTCCTTCATGCGGGATTCCTTCTCGGCGACGAGGAGATACGCGATCATCAACCTTTTCAGTTCGGCGACGGCGTCGGCATGCGACTGGCCGTCCTGAACCGAGAAATTGAGCATCGAATACACCACGTGGACAAGAACTTCCGCCATCATCAGGCGACGATCTCGCCGCGTACGAGGCGTCAACGGGCCGAGCATTTTCGCTACGGTCTCGGCGAACTGCTTTTCGTGAATGACTCCGGTTGCCCGCGTGGACGGCGTCGACTGCATCGCCAGCCAGACCTCGCGGCGCGACGGATCAGACGTCCACAGCCCGGCCATGTGATCGACGAAACTGTTCAGGAACCGCAACCAGTCGAGCGAGGGTACTTCGCCGCCGAACTGAGCAAGCTCGTGCTGGACCCCGACGAGGTCCTGGCGGTTCAATTCGCACACGATGACGTACTTGTTCGCGAAGAACTGGTAAAGCGTCCCAATCGGGACGTCAGCACGTGCCGCGACTTCTTCACAGGTGAACGATTCGAAACCGACATCGGTGAGGAGTTCCCGTGACGCAGCCAGGAGTGCGTCGAATTTACGCTGGCTGCGCTCTTGCGTCGGACGCTTGCGCGGCAGCAGTTCCTGCGGTTCTTCGAGGCTCTGGGGATTCTCCAGTGCTGGGTCGACTCGTCGCCGCGCGCGGTGACGAGTCGTGGGCTGCACGTCTTCCAGGCTATCGGTGTTTTCTGTCGAATTTGGGACTTGTGCATTATCCGGTGTCATCGGCCACCTACTTCGGCGGTCGTGATCGGTCGAAACGCACCGCGCAGGTGCGCGCACACGAGTCCCGATGCTGTTGCCACACCTCGATACTAGGTGACCAACTGTCCAGTAGCCGAAGAGGTTGCTGCGCGGTGTGGCGCAACGGCGATCCTGGCGCCTGCCTACGTCCGATTCGGGCAGACTGAGATTCTTCGGGCACACCGAGATTCGATGCCGAGGAGAGGGAGACGATGACGGAAGAACTGCGAACCGCGGTAGGTGAACTCATGCCGCGTGCCCGTGAGGATCTGAGTGCACTTGTGGCGATGAAGTCCGTCGCCGATGCACGGCAGTATCCGCCGGAAGAATGCGCGGCCGCTGCGCATTGGGTCCTGGAGGCATTCCGGGCTGAGGGTTTCGCCGATATCGAGGCGATCGAGACCTCCGACGGTTCGGCCGCGGTTGTCGGGCGTCGACCAGGCCCGGGCGGTGCTCCGACCGTTCTGCTGTACTGCCACTACGACGTTCAGCCGCCCGGAAACGAAGAGCTCTGGGGCTCCCCGCCTTTCACGCTCACCGAGCGCGACGGACGGTGGTACGGACGGGGCGCTTCCGACTGCAAGGGCAACGTCGTCATGCATCTGACAGCTCTGCGAGCGCTCGCCGCAGCCGGTGTGGATCCGAGCGCCCACCTGACGTTCGTCGCCGAAGGATCCGAGGAGATGGGCACTGGCGGTCTCGAGGATCTGGTGCGAGAGCGGCCTGAACTTTTTGCAGCCGACATGATCCTGATCGCCGATACCGGCAACACCGAAGTCGGGGAGCCGACGATCACGACGTCATTGCGCGGGATCGCGAACGTTGTGGTCCACGTGTCGACGCTCGAGGGTGAGATTCACTCCGGTGTCTTCGGTGGACCGGCGCCCGATGCGATCACCGCGCTGGTGCACATACTCTCGACGCTGCACGACAGCGCCGGAAACACCACTGTCGAAGGCTTGACCAACGATCAGGAGTGGGCGGGTGTCAGTTATGACGGCGATCAGTTCCGCTCCGACGCCGGGGTGCTCGAAGGGGTGCAGTTGACTGGTTCCGGTTCGGTTGCCGAGCAGGTGTGGGCTCGTCCGGCGCTGACCATCCTGGGTATCGACTGCCCGCCGGTCGTGGGTTCGGCGGCGGCGATCACGCCCCGCGCGTCGGCGCGCCTGAATCTTCGTGTCCCGCCTGGCACGGATCCGGCGCAGGCACAGAAGTTGTTGACGGACCACCTCCGCGCGGCGGCGCCGTGGGGCGTCCACATCGAGGTCGTTCCGGAATCGACGGGATCGCCGTTCTCGTCCTCGACGGAGGGTGCAGGTTTCGCGCAGCTGAAGTCCGCGCTCACCGATGCCTACGGCCGCGAAGTCGGATTTGCCGGCCAAGGGGGATCGATACCTCTGTGCAGTGCACTGGCCGAGCAGTTCCCCGACGCGGAGATCGCGTTGATCGGCGTCGAGGAACCGCAATGCCGCATTCATGCGCCCGACGAAAGCGTCGACCCGTCGGAGATCGAGAATCTCGCTTTCGCGGAGGCTCTGTTCTTGAGCCGGTACGGGAGTTAGACCGACAGATCGCGTCGTAGCTTGGCGACGTGGCCGGTGGCCCGGACGTTGTACTGGGCCACCTCGATCTTGCCTTCCTCGTCGACGAGGAACGTCGAGCGGATGACGCCCTGGACGGTCTTGCCGTACATCTTCTTCTCACCGAACGCGCCCCAGGCTTCGAGCGTCGCCTTCTCGGGATCGGAGAGCAGCGGGAAGGTCAACTCTTCGGTATCGCGGAACTTCGCGAGTTTTGCGGGCTTGTCCGGCGAGATTCCGATGACTTCGAGGCCGGCGCCGTTCAGCTCGGCGAGGCTGTCACGGAAGTCGCAGGCCTGCTTGGTGCACCCAGGGGTGCTGGCCGCCGGGTAGAAGTACACGATGACCTTGCGGCCGCGGTAATCGTGAAGGGAAACCTCGTTGCCATCGGCGTCTGGGAGTGTGAAATCCGGCGCGACGTCGCCGGCGGACAATCTACTGTTCTCGGTCACGGGAATCGAGGTTAGTCGAGAAATTGCGCGGCAGGTGGGCGCGAGGGCATTCTGCTCCTCTACGGTAGAGCGAAGTGTCGGCGCGCTGCGTCCGCACAGCAGACCCGCACACAGAGCAGCAGAACACAGACAAGTTGGAGGACACGTGCCCAGGGACACCGAGAGCATCGAACGCGAGATCGAGAAGGCGCGTAACCAGCTCGCGAGCACACTCGACGAACTGACGGTCCGCACCAACCCGAAGCGGCTGGTCGAGAACACCAAGAAGACGGTGCTCGCCAAGCTCAACGAGCCGGCAGTGAAGTACGCGCTGATCGCAGTCGGTTCAGTGGTGGGACTACTCGTGGTCCGGAAGATCATTCGCTGACCCGAGTTGTCGAAGACAGAACATGAAGAAGGCCCCCACCTGGTGAGGTGGGGGCCTTCTTGCAAGTGCGCCCACAGGGACTCGAACCCCGGACCCAGTGATTAAGAGTCACTTGCTCTACCAACTGAGCTATAGGCGCTCGCTCTTGCGAGACAGAACATTAGCCGACAGGCTCAGGAGTTTGCAAAACGCGTGTTCATCGTGGTGACGATGGTTACATCGCTTCCGGAATTCACGAGTGTGGAGGGTGCGAATCCGGCCAGCGGACGGTGCTTTCCAACTGCTGTGCGACGGCGAGAATCGTCGGTTCACCACCGCTGCGCCCGACCAGTTGGACGCTCAGGGGGAGTCCGCGTTCGGAGAACCCGGCGGGCACAGCGGCCGCCGGGTTGCCGCAGACATTCCAGATCGAACAGTAGGCGGCGATCGGCAACGCCTTGCGGACTGCTGACAGAAGGCTGGTTCCTTCGAGTTGTCCGATCGGGCGTGGCAGCGCGGGCGTGGTCGGCATCAGGACCAGGTCGAAGGTGTCGAAGACCTGGTTGACCGTCGCTGCGATTCGCTCACCTTTGCGGTAAGCGAATTTCCCGACGCGCGCGGGAGCGGCTATCCGGCCGATCGACGCGAGTGCTCGTGTGCGCTTCTCGAGTAACGCTGGATGATCGACGCGCAGTGCTTCGTCGCGGACGCCGCCGAGTACCTGCGGGAGAAATGCTGCAGTTGCGTCCGGGTACTCGGGATCGTGTTCTTCGACGTGATGTCCCAACGCGCTCAACATCTCTGCGATCGAATGCACCGCGGCAACGACCTCCGGGGACGGGCGGACGCCCCGGACCGGACTCCGAGTGGACACTGCAATGCGAAGTGGCGCGGGCGCCGACGCGGCTGACTCGGCAAAGCTGGTGCGGAGCGTTTCGGCTGTGTAGTCGTCGATCCCGGTGGTACCGGTGATCACGTCGTACACGAGCGCGCTGTCCTCGACGGAACGAGTGAGAGGCCCTAGTGTGCCGAGTCCGCGCCAGAGGTTTCGGTTCGGCGCGGTGCTCACCCGACCGCGCTGCGGTTTGAGTCCGAACAACCCGCAGAACGCCGAAGGCAGTCGGATGGAACCGCCGCCGTCGCCGCCTATCGCCGCCGCGACCATTCCCGAAGCGACGGCCGACGCAGATCCTCCGCTCGATCCGCCCGTGGATACGCCAGTGTCCCAAGGGTTTCTGGTGTAGCCGTTTGCGGCGGTCTCGGTGAAGGGCCAGATGCCGAACTCGGGCATCGTCGTCTTGCCGACGATCACCGCGCCGGCGTCGCGCAAACGGCGAACGACCTCCGAGTCAGCGGAGGCGATGCGAGTTGCTGCCGCACCGCCGTAAGTCGTGGGCGTTCCGGCGACGTCGTTCTCGTCCTTGATCGCGATCGGGACTCCGTGCAGTGGGCCCAGGCTGTGGCCGTCGGCCTGGCGCTGATCGAGACGTGTCGCTTCGTCGAGCGCTTCGTCTGCGAGAACTCGCACAAAAGCATTGAGCGTCGAATCGAGGCGTTCGATACGGCGAAGTGTGTTCTCGGTGAGCTCGCGGGCCGATATTTCTCCGGACCGGATCAGAGCGGCCTGACCCGCAACCCCGGCAAATGCCAGCTCGCTGCCCGGTGTGGTTTCGCGCTCGGTCATCAATCCTCCAGGCCGTGGTTCCGATAACTGTGAAGTCTATTCACCACAACCTGTTCACCACGACACAAAGAAAAATCCCCACCTTCCGAAGAAGGTGGGGACCTTTGCAAGTGCGCCCACAGGGACTCGAACCCCGGACCCAGTGATTAAGAGTCACTTGCTCTACCAACTGAGCTATAGGCGCTCGCTCTTGCGAGACAGAACATTAGCCGAATCGCCGGTTCGGGAGCAAATCGCCAGGTGGAGGCGTCACCGCTGTAGTCCGATCGGAGGAAATCCGCTGAAAGCGGTAACAAAACGGACGGTTCGGAGCGATTGATACTTGAACGTTACTGACGGCGTGGCCTTTCATGACCGTTGGTAACGAGCGCGCCTGGCATCATTGGTGCAGCGCAGTCATACCGCAAGTCCCACTTGCCTTCCGGTAAGTGGGATTCGCATGTGACGCGGAAGTTAGTCGGAGAAATTGTGAAGCGGAGTCGAACGATGAGTCGTCAAAGGTGGGGTCTGTCCGTGCGCGGGGGGAACGGTCGAGCGTCGAAGGGCGCGGCGATGATCGCGGCGTCTCTCGGTGCTCTCGTTCTGATGACCGCGTGCACGTCGGGCGGCAAGGACGTCAGTACCGAAGGGTCGGCGCCGATCGATTCCAATCCGCTCACCGAACTCATCAAGCCGAAGCTCACCTCGACCGCTGCCGACGGCGCTGTCGGCTTCTCGCCGGGCGACCCGGTCAAGATCAACGTCGCTGACGGCGCTCTGTCCGACGTGACGATGGTCAATCAGGACGGCAAGGCAGTTGCCGGCGCGATTGCTGCCGACGGTGCGTCGTGGACCACCACCGAGCCACTCGGCTACAACCGCAAGTACAAAATCGAGGCCCGCGCATTCGGATTGGGTGGCGCAAGTACGACGGTCACGTCCTTCACCACCAGCGCACCCGGCAACGTCACCAAGCCGTACGTCTTGCCCAACGAGGGTGACGTGGTCGGCATCGGTCAGCCCATCGCGGTGCAGTTCGACGAGAACATCCCAGATCGCAAGGCTGCCGAAGCCGCGATCACCGTCACCACGACTCCGGCCGTCGAAGGTGCGTTCTACTGGGTCAACAATCGTGAGGTCCGTTGGCGTCCGGAGAACTACTGGGCACCGGGCACCAAGGTCGACGTGAGCGTCAACGTGTACGGGCGCAATCTCGGCAAGGGCGTCTTCGGGCAGGAAGACGCCAAGAGTTCCTTCACCATCGGTGATGCCGTCATCGCCACGGCGGACGACAACACCAAGCAGGTCACTTTCCAGGTCAACGGTGAGACTGTCATGACCATGCCCACCTCCATGGGCAAGGACAGCACTCCTACCGACAACGGCGTCTACATCATCGGTGACCGCTTCGCGAACATGATCATGGACTCGTCCACGTACGGCGTCCCGGTCACCTCGGCGCAGGGTTACAAGACCCCCGTCGACTGGGCGACCCGAATGTCCTACAGCGGTATCTTCTTCCACTCGGCGCCGTGGTCGGTCGGGCAGCAGGGCTACTCCAACACAAGTCACGGCTGCCTCAACCTGAGCCCGTCCAACGCCAAGTGGGTCTACGACAACACCAAGCGTGGGGACATCGTCGTCGTCAAGAACACCGTCGGCGGCACTCTCTCCGGCACCGACGGCCTCGGTGACTGGAACATTCCCTGGAGCGTCTGGAAGACCGGCAACGCGGACGTCTGAGTGCGTTCCTGAAGCGCTGAACGCCAGAATGCCCCCGACCGTCCGGTTGGGGGCATTTCTGTATCTGCACGCCTTTTGTGAGCGAAAGTGCCTCTCGGTCTATCTGAGGCGACGGGAGGTACGTTCGCTCGGTGTCAGCGTCGACCGAACGCGTCCACTCCGGTCATCTCAGCGGACAGTGTCCACAATCTGCGTGCGTCGGCGGGATCGGTAGCCCAAGGTTTCACTCCGCCGACGCTCATGTCATCAGTCTGCGCGACGTCCGCGATGTTGCAGTCCTGGAGGTACGCGCCGGAGTGATCGGCGAGTATCGGTGCCGTCGCTGCCCACACCGTTGTAGCGGCGCCCTGGGAGGGAGTCTTGAACCCCGGCACGGCGTCGCCATTCGACGTCGTCCATCCGAGATCGTGTTTCTCCGATGCAGAGAAGTGACGTTGAAGGGGAGTGAGGATGCTCCCGGGATGGACGGAGAACGCACTGATACCGCGTGAAGCACCGGAGCTCGCCAGCTGTACAGCGAATAGAGCATTGGCAGTCTTGGCTTGACCGTACGCAAGCCAGCGGTCGTAACCGTTGCGGAAATGTATGTCATTCCAATGCACTCCCGACAGAAAATGTCCCGCCGACGAGACCGCTACTACGCGAGAGCCGTTTGCGGGCATGGCTGGCACAAGCAGGTTCACCAGTACAAAGTGCCCGAGGTGATTGATCGCGAATTGTGATTCCCATCCGGAGCCGACACGGAGTTCCGGGCAGGCCATGACCCCCGCATTGCAGATGATGATGTCCGGAGTGATCCGGGATTCGAGAATTTCTCGCGCACACGATCTGACACTGCTCGGGTCCGACAGGTCGCACGCTCGCACTTCGATACCCGGAATGTCGGCCACCGCGCTCCGTGCCTGTTCTGGTCGGCGGGCAAGAACTACAACTCGCGCCCCGACCGAAGAAAGTGACTGCGAAACCTCATATCCGAGTCCGGAGTACCCGCCAGTGACCAAAGCAGTTGTGCCGGTTAAATCTTGTCCGGCAAGTACGTCGTCGGCAGTGGAGACTCGGGAGTATCCGGTGTTGATTTTGCGCTGGATGGAATTCATGGCTGCGACCGTAAAATCTGGAGTGCACTCCAGGTCAAGGAAAGGTCGCCAGGCAATGCGCGAAATGTCAATCGGTGACGTCGCTGTCCAGACCGGAATCAGTATCGATTCCCTTCGATACTTCGAACGTGAGGAATTGCTCGTTCACGAGGTGGCGCGCTCGGCAGGTGGGCGTCGGGTGTACTCCGAAAGCGATGTCGCTTGGTTGAAGCTGTGTAATCGCTTCCGAGACTCGGGTATGCCGATCGCCACGATCCGCGAATTCGCCGCTCTGGTCAGGTCAGGTCCAGGAAACGAGAAGGAGCGGCTTTCACTTTTACAGTCGCATGAGGAGTTGATTCGATCCAGGATCGCTGCGATGCAGGACAACCTGAACGTCATCCACGACAAGGTTTCGGCGTACGAGCGACATGTTCGCGAGGGGACCGTCGTAGGTGTCTGGGAGCCGGAACCGTCGCCCGAGTGATCGACGGCTGGGCCATTTGCGGCGAATTCCAGCTACCCCGATGTGAGCGAAAGTGGCTTTCGGTCTATCTGAGGCGACGAGAGGTACGTTCGCTCGGCCCGGGCACGGGTTGCTCGGGAGCGCGCGATTTGTCGCGGTCGCCACCCCACCCACTTCGGGTGAACGTATCGCTGCCCCCGTCAGAGAAGGGGAGCGATACGTTCACCCGGCTGTGGAAGGGGAGATTGGGGCTGGCGCACAAACCAAAAGAACCCCCGAAAATGTCTTTCGACATCTTCGGGGGTTCCGCTTGGGTGAGCGACGGGACTCGAACCCGCGACAGCCAGGATCACAACCTGGTGCTCTACCAACTGAACTACGCCCACCATTGCCTCGGCCACCGGTTTGACCCGGCTGCTTTGACGAAAGAGATACTAGCGCGAAAGTCGGTCAGGAAGCCAATCGGCAGGTCAGGCGGGACCCAAGCCCTCTACGACGGCTGCGATCTCCGCGCTCGACGGTCCGGGCGCCGCGACGAATGCAGTGCCGCGGTAGTACTTGAGTTCGCGGATGGATTCCTTGATGTCGGCGAGTGCCCGGTGGGCGAGACCTTTTTCGGGCTGGCCGAAGTAGATTCGCGGGTACCAGCGGCGGGAGAGTTCTTTGATGGAGCTGACGTCGATCATCCGGTAGTGCAGGTATGTGTCCAGTGCCGTCATGTCCCGTGAGATGAATCCGCGGTCGGTGGCGATTGAATTACCCGCCAAGGGAGCCGTACCGGCGACGGGAACGTGCTTGCGGATGTACGCGAGCACCTCTTTCTCCGCCTCGGCGAGGGTGACCGTCGACTTACGAACCTCTTCGGTCAGTCCCGACTTTGCGTGCATCTTCTTCACGACGTCGGGCATTGCAGCCAACGCGTCGTCGTCGGCGTGGATGACGATGTCCACACCTTCGCCCAAGATGTTCAAGTCGCTGTCGGTCACCAGAGCCGCAATCTCGATGAGTTTGTCCGACTCGAGTCGCAGCCCGGTCATTTCGCAATCGATCCATACCAATTTGTCCTGCACCAGGAACACAGTAGTGCGCGCGGGCGCGGGATAAGGTCTGCGGTGGAAACTCGACGTGTGTGAGACGGCGTTCGGGTGATGACAAGAACTTCGCCGCATTGCAACGAGGAGGGCTTTTCGATGACCGTGGATCCGAAGGACGGAGCAGCGCCGCTGACGCCGGCGGAGAAGGCGAAAGCTGCCAAGGCTGCCGCTGCCGAAGCCGCTCGGATTGCAGCTGAAGCCGCTGCAGCAGCTGAGGAAGCAGAGAAGGAAGCGGCTGCCGCTGAGGCCGAAGCATCGGCCGAAGCCACCCCCGCTGCTCAGGCGCCCTCGGGTGCTGCCGCTGAAATCGCGGCGGGCTATTCATCCGAGGGGCGGGCACTCGAGCTCGGCTCGGTGGTGATCGACGGTGTGGCAGATCCCACCGCGCGGGTGCGGATTCCGTTGGCGACGATCAACCGTCACGGTCTGATCGCCGGTGCGACGGGTACCGGCAAGACCAAGACGTTGCAGGGCATCGCCGAGCAGCTGTCCGCCGCGGGTGTGCCGGTTGTGATGGCCGACGTCAAGGGCGATCTCTCGGGTCTGTCGAAGGCGGGGGATCCGAGCGAGAAGATGAAGTCTCGCGCAGTCGAGACGGGCGACGATTCGTGGACTCCCGCTGGGATGCCAGTCGAGTTCTTGTCGTTGGGTACTGACGGAATCGGTATCCCGGTGCGCGCGACCATCACCAGTTTCGGGCCGATCCTGCTCAGTAAAGTGTTGGGCCTCAACGAGACTCAGGAATCGACACTCGGGCTGATCTTCCACTGGGCCGACACTCAGGGCCTCGCCCTGCTGGACCTCAAGGATCTGCGTTCGGTCATTGCCCACCTGACAAGCGCTGAGGGCAAGGCCGATCTGAAGGGTATCGGCGGAGTTTCCTCGGCGACGGCGGGAGTGATTCTGCGCGCGTTGGTCAACCTCGAAGCAGATGGTGGTGACACCTTCTTCGGTGAACCAGAACTCGAAACCGAGGATCTGCTGCGTGTCGTCGGCGGTGCCGGTGTGATCACGCTGTTCGAACTCGGTGCCCAGGCGGCGCGCCCGGCAATGTTCTCCACCTTCCTGATGTGGGTGCTCGCGGACCTGTTCCAGACGCTGCCCGAAGAGGGAGATCTGGACAAGCCGAAGCTCGTGTTCATCTTCGACGAGGCGCACCTTCTGTTCGCGGACGCGTCGAAGGCCTTCCTGCAGCAGGTCGAACAGACGGTCAAGCTCATTCGTTCCAAGGGCGTCGGCGTGTTCTTCTGCACGCAACTTCCGACCGACATTCCGAATTCGGTGCTGTCACAGTTGGGTGCGCGGGTTCAGCACGCCCTGCGTGCCTTCACGCCCGACGATCAGAAAGCCCTCAACAAGACCGTCCGCACGTACCCGAAGACCGAGCACTACGACCTGGAAAAGGCACTGACTTCACTCGGCATCGGTGAAGCCATCGTGACCGTACTCTCGGAAAAGGGTGCGCCGACGCCGGTGGCCTGGACCAAGATTCGTCCGCCGAGGTCGCTGATGGACACCATCGGCAACGACGCGATCAAGGCGGCCGCGTCGTCGAGTCCGCTGAATCAGAAGTACGGCCAGACCATCGACCGCGAGTCGGCGTACGAGAAGCTGACGGCCAAGGTGGCCGGTGCTCCGACAGCGGATCAGTCCCTGGATCTTCCGTCGCTGCCCGATCTGCCGCCACCGCCGCCGGCCGAGCCGGAGGGCCCCAACATCGCCGAGCAGATCTTGGGCAACTCGGCTGTCAAGAGTTTCCTGCGCTCGGCGGCTTCGGCTGCGGGACGCGAGATTTCGCGAAACATCTTCGGCACCGGTAGTCGCCGCAGGCGCTGAGGCTCAGGCGCCCGCGAGGTCAGATGCCGACCTCGCGGGCCAGCAGGTCGTTGATCGATTCGCGCCTGATCAACGGCCGCGCAATCCCGCCCAGCACGGCGACGACCGGCGGCCGGCCGACGCTGTTGTAGGTGGAGGCCATGCTGTGGTGGTATGCGCCCGTACACGGCACTGCCAACAGGTCACCTTCATGTAGGTCGGCGGGAAGCCTTGCTCCGACGGCAATTTCGTCGCCCGATTCGCAGTGTCGCCCGGCGACGGTGACTTCCTGGAGCGGTGCGCGCGAATGTCGGTTCACCAGTTCGACGTCGTAGTGGCTGTCGTACAACGACACCCGAGGGTTGTCGCTCATCCCGCCGTCGACGGAGACGAAGGTTCGTCCCCCGCTGATCGACTTGATGTTCTGTACGCGATAGAGCGTGACTCCGGCCCGCGCAGCGATCGCTCGGCCAGGCTCGAGCACGATTTCGGGGCGAGGGAAGCGGTTTCGGGTGCACGCGTCGTCGAGAGTTTCGTCGATGACGTGAGCGAGGCGGGTCAGATCCAATTGGGCATCTCCCGGCACGTAGGCGATCCCATGGCCACCGCCGAGATCGAGTTCGGTGAGGATGATTCGATGCGTGCGTCGTATGTCGTCCATCTGTGCGATCATCGTCTCGATCGCGGGGCGGAAGAGTTCGGGATCGGTGATCTGGGAGCCGAGATGGCAATGCAGGCCGATGAGCTGCAGGTGCGTCGCGTTGGCGACGACGGATACCGTATGTTCCAGTTCTTCGGAAAACGCTGGTAGGCCGAACTTTTGGTCCACGATGCCCGTGGACACTGCCTTGTGTCCGTGTATGTCGATGCCGGGTGTGACTCTGACCAACACCTTCTGTCGGTGGGTGCACACCGACGCGAGCCGTACCGCTTCGCTGGGGGAGTCGAGGACGATCCGGCCGACACCCGCGTTGACCGCCGCCCTCAGTTCGGAAACCGATTTGGCATTGCCGTGCAGGATGATTCGGTGGGGGTCCACGCCCGCGGCAAGCGCGACGGCGAGTTCACCGGCGGAACAGACATCCACCCCGAGTCCCTCGTCGGAGACCCAGGTAGCCATCGCTCGAATCATCAGTGCCTTGCCGGCGTACACGATCTCCGAGTCGGGGAAGATCTCTCGATACGTGCGGCAGCGGTGCCGCACGTCCGCCTCGTCGACGACGTACGTCGGTGTGCCGTACTGGTCCGCGATCTCTTCGAGGGAGACGTCGCCGATGCAGACACGCCCGCTGTGGTCGTGGCGAGTACTGATGGGCCACAACGCAGGATCCATACGCGGTGTCATTGCGCCGCGTAGGGAGGGGAAGATTTCGAGTAGCGTCACGTCGATCTCCTGAAGGTGACCCGCCGTGTTGCGGGCTACTTTCAGATCTACTCCCGAAGATCACCGGTGGGGCGGATCTTGACGCTTACTTGACGCGCCGCCGAACGAGGTTGACGCGGCTCTGACGTCCTCGACTTACTGTGCTCGCCGGCGCTTCCATCCGAACCAACCGAGCACCGCGAGCAATGCCACCGCGGCGCCTCCGCCGATGACCGTCGATCGGTCGGCGGACACACCAACGGACGGAGTTCCGCCGGCACTCGGGGCGTAACCGGCGCCGTACACGGACTCGACCGCCGCTTGGATGTCGAACCCGGTTTCGGTAGCCGGCCCGCAGCTGTGCCCCTCGTGCTCGGCGTCGACGTCGTACGGCGCAGAAACGAACATCAGCTGCTCGGTGCCGAGCACGTAGCTTGTGCCACAACCGTTCCCGTTCGCGAGTGTCCCCACCGACGTCACCGATGCCAGATCGCCCTTGTAGACCCGGCTGACGTCGAACAGGTAGGTGTCCTCGAGCCCGTCCGAAGTTTTCTCCGTCGGAGTCCCGAGGAAAACGGTGCTGGAGACGCTCACGGCTTCTTCCGGGGTAGCCGATGATGCGCACGAACATGCATTCGCTGCCGTGGGCAGCAGTAAGGGCAACCCTCCGGTCAAAAGAAGGATTGCCCCGACTGCCAGTGTTCTTCGCATCGCCATTAACCGACTATATGGTCTGCTATGGCCTGCTCTGAGAAGTTTGAGTGAATCAGCCGCCAAGCTTCTTGTAGAACGTGCCCACGATCGGCGCAACGACGGCACGCGGGCTGTAACCGCCCGCGACGGACATCGCCTTGCTCAAGATGCCCGGTACGACGCGCATCTTGTTCTCGGCCAGGCCGTCGAGCGAGACCTTGGCGGTGTACTCGCTCGAGATCCAGAAGAAGTCCGGGACGAGCTTGTCGACGATCGACGCTTCGGCCGGGTCCGGGGTTTCGGTGCGTACGGGGCCTGGGGCGAGCAGGGTGACGTTCACTCCGGTGCCCTTGAGTTCACCTCGCAACGATTCCGCAAAGGTGTTCACGAACGCCTTGGTGGCTGCGTACGTCGCGTTGTTGGGGATCGGCATGTTGCCGGCCGCGGACCCGACCATCAGGATGGCTCCGGACTTGCGCGCGAGCATGCCGGGCAGCACGGCCAGCGTGAGATCGTGCACTGCAACGGCGTTGAGCTCGACCTGGTCGCGCTCGTAGGCCGGGTCCAGCTCGGCGATCGGCCCGAAGGTGGCGATACCGGCGTTGTTGCACAGGATGCTGATGTCGCGGCCACCGAGTTCCTCGACCAGAACGGCACGCGCCGCGCTGTCGGAGAGGTCCGATGCACGGACCTCCACCTCGACGCCGTGCGCGGCGCGAAGCTTCTCGGCGAGGGCCTCCATGACCTCGCCACGACGGGCAACGAGGATCAGGGAGTGTCCGCGTGATGCCAGATCAGCGGCCAGTGCCTCTCCGATGCCGGAGGAGGCGCCGGTCACTACGGCGCGGGCTGTGGTTGTGGGTGTCGGCAGGCTCACGATCAGTCAGCGTAGCCGGTCAGATCTTCGCGGCCAGTCGTGTGCCCTGTTCGATGGCACGCTTGGCGTCGAGTTCGCCAGCGACATCCGCGCCGCCGATGATGTGGGTCACCACACCCGCGACGGTCAGTTCGTCCACGAGATCGCGAACCGACTCCTGCCCGGCGCAGATGACGATGGTGTCGACCTCGAGAAGTCGGGGCTTCTCGTGCTTCTCACCGAAGGTGATATGCAGGCCGGCGTCGTCGATGCGCTCGTAGTTGACGCCCGAGAGCTCGTGGACGCCCTTGTTCTTGAGGGCCGCCCGGTGGACCCAGCCGGTGGTCTTCGCGAGGCCGGCGCCGATGCGTCCTGGCTTGCGTTGGAGGAGATAGACCTCCCGCTCGGAGAGCTCTGGTACCGGAGTGGTGAGAGCGCCCGGGGCCATTTCGGGCTCGGTGACGCCCCATTCCTGCTTCCACTCCTTGAGATGAAGAGTGGGGGAAGTGGGGTGCGTGAGGAATTCGCTCACGTCGACGCCGATGCCGCCGGCACCGATGACGGCGACGGACTTGCCGACGGGCTTGCCCTCTCGGACGACCTCGGCGTAGGTCAGCACCTTCGGGTTCTCGATGCCGGGGATCTTGGGAACCCGCGGCGTCACGCCGGTGGCAACCACGACTTCGTCGAAGGAGCCGATGAGATCTGCCGGTGCGACGCGGGTTTCGAGCTTGACCGTCACTCCGGCCACGTCCAGCATGCGGGTGTAGTAGCGAATGGTCTCGGCGAACTCTTCCTTACCCGGAATGAGCTGTGCGATCCCGAATTGCCCGCCGATCTTGTCCGAGGCCTCGAACAACGTGACCGAATGACCACGCTGAGCAAGATTGAGTGCTGCGGAAAGTCCGGCAGGACCGGCGCCGACGACGGCGAGATTCTTGGTCCGCCGAGTGGGGGAGAGGATCAGCGTGGTCTCACGGCCCGCGCGCGGATTGAGCAGGCAGGAGACCTGCTTGTGAACGAAGGCGTGGTCGAGGCAGGCTTGGTTGCAGGCAATGCACGTGTTGATCTCGTCGGACGCTCCGCGTTCTGCCTTGTTCACCCAGTCGGGATCGGCGAGCATCGGCCTGGCCATCGAAATCAACTGCGCGTCACCGCGGTTGAGGATCTCTTCGGCAGTCTCGGGCATGTTGATCCGATTCGAGGCGGCTACCGGAATGTCGACGTGCTTCTCGAGCTTGCTCGTGATGTCCACGAAGGCTGCTCGGGGAACCGAGGTGACGATGGTGGGCACCCGTGACTCGTGCCATCCGATGTCGGTGTTGATGATCGTGGCGCCGGCAGCTTCGACTTCCTTTGCCAACGAGACGATTTCATCCCAGGTCTGACCGCCCTCGACCAGGTCTGCCATCGACAACCGGAACACGATGATGAAGTTCGGGCCGACGGCCTTGCGTGTGCGTCGCACGATTTCGACTGCCATGCGTCGACGGTTCTCGGAACTGCCGCCCCACTGGTCGGTGCGCTTGTTCGTGCGCTCGCAGAGGAACTGGTTGATGAAGTAGCCCTCACCGCCCATGATTTCGACGCCGTCGTAACCCGCGGACTTGGCCAGACGCGCGCAGCGAACGTAGTTGCGGATCTGCCAACGCACCCCACGGCCGGTCAGCTTGCGCGGACGGAACGGATTGATGGGGGCCTTGATCGACGACGCGGAGACACTGAACGGCTGGTAGCTGTAGCGACCGGCGTGCAGGATCTGCATGGCGATCTTTCCACCCGCGTCGTGAACCGCCTTGGTGATCCGGCGGTGACGGCGCGCTTCGATGCGGTTGGTCAGCTTGGCGCCGAAGGGTAAGAGCCAACCGGTGCGGTTGGGCGCGTAGCCGCCGGTGATGATCAAGCCGACTCCGCCACGGGCACGTTCGGCGAAGTACTCGGCCAAGCGGTCGGTGTCCTTCGCGCGATCTTCGAGGCCGGTGTGGATCGATCCCATGACGACGCGGTTCTTCAGCGTCGTGAATCCGAGGTCGAGCGGTTCGAGCAGGCGGGGGAACTGTGTATCCGTCATGACTGAAGATGTCCTTCCGTGGCGTACTCGCCAGTGTCTTCGGTGGCGGGCTCGCCAGTGTCTTCGGTGGCGTACTCGCCGGTGTCTTCGATGGCGTACTCGCCAGTGGGCAATGCGTCCAGAACTTCCTGGCACCAGTCGGTGAATCCTTCTTCGACGCGGATGCCGCCGCGAAGTACGAGGTACTGGTGCAGTGAAGAGCCGGAAAGCGCTGCTGGATTGGGGAAGTCACGCTTTTCGATGAGTCGGTAGACGTCGAGGCGGGCGGCGTGGCCCTCGCGGTGGCGAGCGACTTCGCGTCGTAGAGCGGGGAGATCGGCGTGCGCAGCGGCCCTGATCTTGATGGCCAACTCGTTGCGCAGGTGGTTCGGTTCGGACGGCTCTGCGATCCATCGGGTCAGTTCGGCGCGGCCGGCATCGCTGACGCGGTACATCTTCTTGTCCGGTCGGCCGTCCTGCGCGATGGCTTCCACCTCCACCCAGCCTGCCTCGTCCATTCGCTTGAGGACTCGGTAGATCTGCTGGTGCGTCGCGCTGTGGAAGAAGCCGATCGACTTGTCGAACCGGCGTGTGAGGTCGTATCCCGACGCATCCTGTTCGGAAAGGGAGACGAGCAACGCATGTTCGAGTGCCATGGAAAAAGTATCTATGCACTCAGGTGCGTATGCAACTAAGTGCGTACTAACTCGGGTGCATAGAGCGTCTTGTATGTCGACTTCGGAGAGAGGCGCCGAGTCGCCCGCGCGCAGTTAGGCTTCGCCGTATGAGCGCCGAGTCCACGAGCACGCAGGCAGAGCCACCCGCAGGCATCGGCGGTGCGGCCACGAAGAGTCAAGTGTTCGCATGGGGGCTGTGGGATTGGGGATCGGCCGCATTCAACGCAGTGATCCTCACGTTCGTCTTCTCGGTTTATCTCACCGACGCGGTCGGTGACGACCTTCCCGGCACGATTTCGGCAACTACGTGGCTCAGCTGGGCACTCGGAATCGCCGGCTTCTTCATCGCGATTCTCGCTCCGATCACCGGACAACGTTTCGATGCGTCGGGTCAACGTAAACTCTCGCTCGCGATACTGACCGGCATCACCGTGCTCTCGATGGCGGGCCTCTACTTCGTCGAAGACAACTACCGCTATCTGTGGCTCGGATTGGTTCTGCTCGCAATCGGTTCGGTGATCTTCGAACTGGCCGGCGTTCCCTACAACGCCATGATGCGGCAGGTGTCGACACCGGAGAATCTGGGTAGAGTCTCCGGCTTCGGCTGGGCCATGGGATATTTCGGCGGAATCGTGCTGCTGTTGCTGTGCTACTTCGGGTTCATCGTCGGCGACGGCGACACTCGGGGATTCCTCGGATTGACCACCGACGGCGGCATGAACATCCGGATGGTGGCACTGCTGGCTGCAGTGTGGTTCGCGGTCTTCGCGATTCCGGTGTTCTTCAAGGTTCCCGAGTTGCCCAGCCCCGCGGTCGATCCGGGAGCGTCCAAGGCCGGGTTCCTCGACTCCTATCGGGTGTTGTGGCGCGATCTGCGCGAACTCTGGAACGTCGACAGGCGCACGATCTGGTACCTGATCGCGAGCGCGCTCTTTCGTGACGGTCTCGCGGGCGTGTTCACCTTCGGAGCCGTGCTGGCTGTCAACGTCTACGGAATCAGTGCGGCCGACGTGCTGTTGTTCGGTGTTGCGGCCAACGTGATTTCCGCAATCGGTGCATTGGTGGCCGGACGTTTCGACGATCGGATCGGACCGAAACAGGTCATCACCGTCTCGCTGGCGTCGATGATCGTGGTCGGCGCGATCCTGATCGCGGTGTCAGGGCCGGTGATGTTCTGGATCTTCGGTCTCGCGCTCTGCCTCTTCGTCGGGCCCGCTCAGTCTTCGGCACGAACCTTCCTGGCGCGCATCACCCCGCCTGGGCGTGAAGGTCAGATGTTCGGCCTGTATGCGACCACAGGCCGAGCAGTGTCGTTTTTGGCACCGACACTGTTCGGCCTGTTCGCATGGCTCTTCGGTGCAGACCGTGCCGGCATCATCGGACTGCTGGTGGTTCTCGGCGTCGGCCTTGCCGCATTGTCGATGGTGAAAGCGCCGGAAGGGGACAGTGCGCTTCCCGTCAATCCTTGAAGTAGACCAACTGGTGTGTCGTAGCGAGCAATGCGCCGTCACTGCCCCAAATTTCGGCCGACTGATCGAAGTATCCGTTTCCGAACCGTTGGGTCCGCGCCGTTCCCAGGACGGAATTGTCTGCCTGTTCGGTCAGCGTCTGAGCGTCGGCGTGGAAGTAGATGGTCATCGAGACCGTTCCAGCCGGAGCCATCTTGCCTCGGCGCAAGAAGACTCGTGGGAAGAAGACATCGCACAGTGCGGTCAGCGACGTGAAGTCGAGAGCGCGTGCCGGTTGATCGCGCACCCAGAGTGTCGTGGTCGAGTCGGGATGCTCGCCCGACTCCAGGTCGGGGATCGCACCCTCGACAAAGCGCATCTCGTAGTTCTGTGCCCAGGCGATGAACTCGGGGAACGGCAGCAGCGTAACGTCTTCGGCCGACGGAACTTCCGGCATCGTGATCTCGGTAGACGACCAGGTTTCACGCCTGGTACCGAACACTGCCGTCGCGGTAGTGGCGACGGTTCCGTCCTGAGACAGTTCGATGGACCAGTGCTGCGTCGAGCGGTTGGTGCGCACCGGCCGGGCGGAGATCTCGAAGGCGCCCTCGGTGATCGGACCGGCAAAGTTGACGGTCAACGACAGCGGATCGCCGAGGCGTTCGGGGTGCTTCAGTACGGATTCGAGCAACGTGGCAGCGGTGACGCCGCCGAACGGCCCGACCATGTTGTTGTACGCCGGTTTGGTCTCGCCGGTCGACAAGCCGGCGGTGAGTGGCGTCAATCCGACAGCAGCGTCGAAAGGATGGGGTGGTGCAACGGTCTCGGTCATCGCAGAACTCCTGGTGATGGAATCAATTCGGCTCTATGTATGACAACATACATAGAGCCGAATTCGTCGCGGCGATCAGGATCCTGCACGTGCGAGGATCGCCTCGGCCAACTCTTCGGCTCGCTCTTCCGGAATCCAGTGACTTCCGCCGTCGAGCACGACGAACTCGTAGGGGGCGTCCACGAATTCACCACAGCGTTCTGCGCCTGCGCGGCCGAGCGCTGTGTCGCCGGTGCTCCAGACATACGTGGTCGGCACGGTGGTGCGATCGATATCGCCGAAGTCGCGGGTCATCGCGCGGTACCAGTTCAAGGCGCCGGTCAGCGCGCCCTCCCCGCTCAGGACACGAATGTGCTCGTCGGCGAATTCAGGATCGATCTGGCCGTCGAACATGGCGCGCAGCCGGCGAAAGTTGTCCTCCGACAACACTTCCTCGGCTTTGCCCTCCTGTCGGAGAAGTCCGATGTACGACGAGCGTTGTTTTTGGTCCTCGTCCTCGCGGAGTGCCCAGCCGAAGGCGGTGGGGTGGGGGACCGAGATCGCGGTCAGACTGCGGATCCGGTTCGGATGGCGACCGGCGACCTGCCAGGCGACCGCCGAACCCCAGTCGTGGCCGACCAGATGCGCGTCGGACAGGCCGAGTGCGTCGAGCAATCCGACGACGTCGGCTACCAGGTGCTCGATCTTGTAGGCATCCACCCCTTCGGGGCGTGCGCCGGCGGAGTAACCGCGCTGATTCGGTGCGATAACGCGGTAGCCCGCTGCGGTGAGCAGTGGTGTGACCTTGCCCCAGGATGCGGCGCTCTCCGGGAAGCCGTGCAGCGCTACCAGCGGAATGCCGTCGTCCGGGCCCGAGATCAGTACGTCGAAGGTGAGGTCGCCAACGGGGATTTCGTATGTACTCGTGGAAGACATGACTCTCACCGTACGTCGAAAAGGTGAACCCGAGGTCAGTTTCGAGGTGGATTCCAGGTGGCCATTCCGAGCATGATGACTCGCAGTTGCTTCTCGGCTCGTGTGATGACGGCGGCTTCGTCGCGATACCCGGCCGTCCCGGCGTCCAGCAGTTCGACGACAGCGCTGAACATCGTCGAGACGATCAGGTCGGCAGCCATTTCCAGATCGTCCGACGACCAGCTTTCCAGTCCGGCAATTCTGGAGAGGTCGATGGTCAGTTCGCTGACGAACAACCGCATTTCAGTGGCTATCGCACGTCGTACCTCACTGACGCCGCTGTAGCGTTCGCGGCAGAGGAACCGAAACTGTCGCTCGTGTGTATGCACTTGTCGCACAAGGATGCCCAGTGACGGAGCGGCGTCCTTGGTGCTGGGATTACGCCTTGCGTCGCGCAGCATCTGGCGCAACATGCGCATGCTCTCTTCGACGAGGACGACACCGACGTCCTCCAGTGAAGCGAAGTGGCGGTAGAACGCAGTCGGAACGATCCCGGCTTCCCTGGCTACCTCTCGCAAGCTGATTCCGGCGAAGCCCCGATCGGCCGAGAGGTCCATGGCAGTGTCCAGGAGCGCTTGGCGTGTGCGTTCCTTCTTTGCGGCACGACTTTCCGGCTCCCTGTTGTCGGGTTCCCTGCGCTCTGGGTTCACCGGTCCGGCCTTCGTCACGACGTCGAGTGTAGGTACAGGCATTCCGGCTCCTTTCGGCAACTCGTGTAACTCGGATCACATTCTTGTTGACATGTACTTGTGTGCACCTGTCACACTATCTTCGGTGAACATTTGTACACTGAATTCACGCAGTCGGGGGAAGCTAGCGCAGCAATCGAGATACCCGGCAATCGAAGTACGAGGAGGGTCATGACAATCGCATCTGCTCCTGAGAACACGACACCGAAGTCCACACCTCGGCGCGGACTGTCCTTGGTGGGACTGATCGAAGCCATGGCTGCTCCACATCAGATCGACCGATACCTCGAGTTGGTCAACCCGATGGCGACCGTTCGTGACATTCGCGCGCAGGTTGTCGCTGTCGACCATCCGACGGCTGACTCCGTCACTCTCACGCTGCGCCCGACGCGCCAGTGGCGCGGTTTTCAGGCGGGCCAGTTCGTGCAGTTGGGCGTGGTGATCGACGGTGTTCGTCACACTCGCTGCTACTCGCCGGCCGGGGGCGCGTCTACGCGCAGCGGGCTGATCGAGCTCACCGTCAAAGCCCATCCGGGTGGCTTGGTGTCGCAGTATCTGTACGCCAACGCAGCGCCCGGGCTCGTTGTCAGCCTCTCGCAGGCAGACGGGGTGTTCTCCCTTCCCGGCGACCGCCCGCGTCGGGTGTTGTTGATCAGTGGCGGCAGTGGAATCACCCCGGTCATGTCGATGCTTCGGACGCTGGTGGAGGAGCAGCACTCGGGCGAGATCGTGTTCGTGCATTACGCGAACACCGATGCCGACGTGGCGTACACGCGCGCGCTGAAGACCATCGCCGAGCAGAACCCGAACGTGAAACTGGTACTCGTGTACACCGAAAGCGGTGGAGGTGACCTCGAAGGTTTCTTCGATCGCGGGCACCTCGACGCGGTGGCTCCTTGGATCGCCGATCCGGACACGATCGACGCTCAGGCTTATCTCTGCGGACCTCCCGGACTGATGCGGGGAGTGCGTGAGGTGTTCCGTGAGGTCGACGTCGAGCACTTGCTCAACACCGAGGAGTTCGCGCCGGCGGTGGCCGAGCCGGGGGAGGCCGGCGGCGAGGTGTCATTCACCAAAAGTGGGGTGGCGGCCGAGAACTCCGGCGAAACACTTCTCGAACAAGCAGAAGCTGCGGGCCTCAATCCCGAGTACGGATGCCGGATGGGAATCTGCTTCTCCTGCACCTCCGTCAAGAAGGCGGGCCGTACCCGAAACGTGCGCACCGGTGAGACAGACGACGAGCCGGACAAGAAGATCCAGCTGTGCGTCAGTGCTCCCGTCGGCGACGTCACCGTCGACATCTGAAGTCCCATTTTCCACACGACTGTCTGGAGACCGACATGTTTGGACTTTCACTTCCCACCCTCCCGTTCCTCGGCAACGGTTCCGATGCGAAGGACGACGCTCCCGTCGTCCTGACGTACGAGCAGGTCGAGGAGATCGGCCGCGAGTTGGACGCATTGCGCGATCGCACCGTCGCCTCGCTCGGAGCGGAGGATCGGGAGTACATCTACAAGATCATCAAGGCTCAGCGCGGGTTCGAGGTCGCAGGTCGCGGCTTGATGTACCTCGGCTTCCTGCCTCCGGTGTGGCTCGCGGCAGTCGGTGCATTGAGCGTGTCCAAGATCCTCGACAACATGGAGATCGGCCACAACGTCATGCACGGTCAGTACGACTGGATGCGTGAACCAGGGCTCAATTCCGAAGTCTTCGAATGGGATACGGTGTGCCCGGCCGACCAGTGGCGTCACTCGCACAACTACATGCATCACACGTACACCAATATTCTCGGCAAAGACCGTGACATCGGATACGGCATCCTGCGTATCGACGACGCGCAGAAGTGGAACCCCTATTACCTCGGTAATCCGGTCTGGGCCTTCGCCTTGATGGTGCTCTTCGAGTGGGGCGTGATGATGCACGATCTCGAGATCGAGAACGTCATCCAGGGCAAACGCAAGTGGCACGACGTCAAGCCGCTCCTGAAGGGCTGGTGGAACAAGGCGGGCAAGCAAGTCCTCAAGGACTACGTCATCTTCCCGGTTCTCACGGGGCCGCTGTTCGTGACCACTCTCGCGGGGAATGTCACCGCCAACCTGGTCCGGAACGTGTGGACGTACTCGATCATCTTCTGTGGCCATTTCCCCACCGGTGTCCAGAGTTTCACCGAGGACGAGACGGCCGACGAGACTCGCGGGCAGTGGTACGTGCGTCAGATGCTCGGCAGCGCCAACATCGAGGGAAGCCCGCTCTTCCACATCATGTCCGGCAACCTCTCGCACCAGATCGAGCACCACCTGTTCCCGGACCTGCCTGCGCATCGTTATCCGGAACTCGCTCCCCAGGTGAAAGAATTGTGCGGGAAGTACGGTTTGCCGTACAACACCGGTGGGTTCTTCAAGCAGATCGGTTCGGTATGGGGCAAGATCTTCAAGCTCGCTCTTCCGCCCGGTTTGGTCAAGTCGACGACCCCTCCCGGTGTTATCGTCGAGCGCCAGCGAACTGCAGCCTGAGAGGCACACACTGATGGTCGGGAAATTCGAACGCCGCAAGGACACGGTCCAGGAACTGACCGAAAGTGCAGCCAACCACGTGGGCTCGATCGCGATGATCATCGCCGGGGCCGTTCGAGACGTGACGCGCGAGATCGGCGACTGGGTGTCCGACGGAATCGAGATGCGTGAAGCAGCGAAAAAGGCTGCAGCTGACGATCGTTCGGAGTCCGTGACCATCGAGCACGACGACAGCGATCCACCTGAAGACTGGCGTTGATTCACCGCGGCGGACGGCCTGATCGCGTAACCGCGAGCCGTCTCGCCTGAACGACCGCGTTGCCCTCCGTCACAGATGACGGAGGGCAACGCGGGTTTCGTGGACTGCCTCGGCGGCCGAAGACGCGGATCGAACGCCGATCACAAGTGAGGTCCTAAGCAGCGCTGCCGAGGCTCGCCGAGTCGAAGCTGCCGAGCCCGGTGCTACCGAGACCGCTGCTACCGACTCCGCCCAGTGCGAGTGCATTGCTGCTGCCCGCGCTCAGTAGCTGGACGATGATGTTGATGACGATGGGGTCGCCGGTGAGCGGAATTGTAGGCACAGGGGGACCTGCTTTCTGTTTCGAGATGTGGTGAGAAGGTGAGCGGCGACGGGATCGTCGACGTGGTCAGGCGGGCTGTTTCAGCCACTTCCGGTGCTGCCGAGCGACACGATGGAGCCGTTGCCGAAGCCGAGTGCTCGGGAGAGTGAGCCGAAGTCGATGACCAGGCTGCCCAGGGTGTGCTGGTTTATCACGGTGGTTCCTGTCTGTGCCGCGACTGTGTGATGCGAGCGGGTAAGTCGATCAGGGAGCAGGCGTCGTGGGAGTTTCGCCGCCGCCGCCAATCGGAGAGTTGTCGGTGTAGAGGAAACTGCTGCCGGCGTTGAACATCTGTAGGACGGTGTTCAAGACGACGGCCAAAGCGCCTGTGGTTGGTGCGGCGATCATGTGCTTGCTCCTGGTTTCAGCGGTGGCGACGTGGTGGTCACCGTGGTCACCGCCATCACAGTGTCAGGCGGCTTGGAGCGGGCCCTGTGCGAGAGATTCTCTCGCACAGGGCCCGAGATTCGTCCTAGGAGACGCCGCCGCCATCCGTCGAGCCCGTGCCGGTGCTGCCCGCGTTGAAGAGCTGCAGGATGGTGTCGAAGAAGGCACCGAGGAGAGCGTTATCCTGGCCGTTGATCATGTGTTTCCCCTTAATTGTTACTGGTTTGCGCGGTGATTCGCACCACACTTTTATAGCCCGGTTCGGAGCGGAAAAGTGGGGTCCAGGCGCCACACGTGGACAGCTAATAGCGAGGATGTGAGTGTTCACATTTTCGCTGGACGATTGTCCACATCAGTGCTTGCGAAGGTCAGCGAGATCATGGCAGCGCGCAGTTTGAGCAGTTCAGAGGGCAGGGCCGGATCCAATCCGGTCAGGGTTGCGATGCGCTTGATTCGATTGTCGACGGTGTTGGTGTGCAGGCCGAGCGCCGACGCGGTGCGCTGACGATGCTGGCCGTTGGCGAGATGTATGGACAATGTCTGCAGCAGTTCCGGATTGCCGTCGAGTGGCTTGAGAAGATTGATCAAGCTGTCGCGGCCTGCGCCACCCCGAGTGAGTTGATACTCGAGCGCGAGGTCTTCCATTCGGTAGGACCGCGCCGGCAGTCTCAGGCGCCGCACGAGTTGCGCCAATTCGTGAGTGGTTGCTTGGGCGGCGGCGATATCTCGTACCGCGGCGTTCTCGGCGATTGCTGTGATCTCCACCCCGACCGTTGCGCGTGCGCGTTGGATGACCTCGCACACTGTTCCCCAGTCGGGTGTGCCCTCGATCAGGACCAGACCACGTTGCGGTGCAGGAGCTTCGAGCAGCGCCGACCCGAAGTGGGCCGCGATTTTCGATTGAGCGACGGAGAGGTCACGGTAGGCCTGTATGCGCTGGTGGTTGCCGTTGCGTGCTCCCGGGCGGATGGGCGGCAGGTTCACCAGGAGCCGCAGGACGAGATAGCGGGGTGCGAGTTCAACGCCCATCTGCAACGCAAGCTGGGTGGGATCGTCGCCGTCCAGCATGGCTTTCACGAGAGCGCCGGCGGAGTATTCCCCGAGTTGGGAACCGGCAGGAAGAGCCGAAAGATAGCTGATCGAGATGAACGAGTGAAGCCGCTGCGCAAGTGCGAACAAGAACTCGTTGAGATCCCCGAGATTGGCGGAGTCCTCGGCGTCGGCCCGGCTGAGGATGAGGGTGCGAAAAGTGCTGATGCCCTCGTTGGTCAAGTTGAGGATCGCGCTGAGTGGCACGCCTTTCAATGCTTGTTGGACGGTCATCGTGTGAATGCCGTCCAACTCTTGGTCGGTGGGAAGTTTGCGGTGATCCAATAGCTGGATCCCCACTTGGAGCCCCTGCACGATCACCGCAATCAGTTCCCGACGTACTGCCTCCGTTTGGAGGGAAGTCAACGTCGGGTTGGCACGGGACAGGTGATCTACGAGATCGCTTGCCAGTGGGATGACGTCGTTGACCGCTGTGGAGGCGGGCTTGCCTCCCAACATGAGCGGTCCCGGGTTGTTCAGCAGCGCTGGGGACATGGGTGGCCTCCTCTAGACAGGTGCGTCGCCTGGCACAGGCACCCGGAGGCTCGGCGCGTTACGAAGCGGGGTACACGCTGAGGCCTTGTTCGGGGGCATACTCGCCGCTGAAATTTGCGGATCGAATTGCGCCAGGCGTTGTGATTTCTACCACATGAACGATCGTCCAACTGTGAAATGGACAAATGTGAAGATAAGTCCATATGCCCCACGCGCTGCGGACCTAAACAATCGTCCACTTACGGTGTTTTTCGACGTCAGAGCGGAAAACGGTTTCGGAGGACACCACGAGTTCCGTCTGGGATCATTGCCGCGCCTACGGTGCTCGTCGCGGGCGATTTGCTCGGAGCAAGCTCGAGGGCCCTGGGTCCTCGCGGACCCAGGGCCCTCGAGGCCTAGGTATTGATTCGACCAGTCCGATGTACGGGAACCGGTTCAGGGTGAAATCACCCTTTTTGTACTGCTGTCTGTGGTGCGGAAATCTCTAGATGACGCCCAGTGAAATCATGGCGTCGGCCACCTTCACGAAGCCGGCAATGTTCGCGCCGTGCACGTAGTCGCCGGGCTTTCCGTACTCGGCAGCGGTGTTGATGGTGCGCTTGTGGATGCCGCGCATGATTCCGGCGAGACGCTCGTCGGTGTACTCGAAGCTCCAGGAATCACGCGAAGCATTCTGCTGCATTTCGAGAGCGGAGGTTGCAACGCCACCGGCGTTGGCCGCCTTGCCGGGTGCGAAGGCTACGTTCGCGTCACGGAAGAGCTGGATGCCACCGGGGGTGGTGGGCATGTTCGCGCCTTCGGCAACGGCCTGAACGCCGTTGGCGATCAAGGTCTTTGCGGCATCTTCGTCGAGCTCGTTCTGAGTCGCGCAGGGGAGTGCGACGTCGCACGGCACGTCCCAGATGGAACCGTCGGCGATGAACTCGGCATGCGGAACTGCGTCGGCGTACTCGCTGATGCGGCCGCGGCGAACTTCCTTGATCTCCTTGAGGAGGTCGAGATCGATGCCCTTCTTGTCCACGATGTATCCCGAGGAATCCGAGCAGGCGATCGCGACGCCGCCGAGCTGGTGGATCTTCTGGATTGCGTAGATGGCGACATTGCCGGATCCGGAGATCACGACGTTCTTGCCTTCGAGGCCTTCACCCTTCGCCTTGAGCATTTCGGCGACGAAGTACGCGACGCCGTAGCCGGTGGCCTCGGTGCGAACCTGCGATCCGCCCCAGGTGATGCCCTTGCCGGTGAGGACGCCCGACTCGTACGTGTTGGTCAGCCGCTTGTACTGACCGAACAGGTAGCCGATCTCGCGACCGCCGACGCCGATGTCGCCGGCCGGAACGTCGGTGTATTCACCGATGTGACGCTGCAGTTCGGTCATGAAGGACTGACAGAAGCGCATGACCTCTGCGTCGGAGCGGCCCTTGGGATCGAAGTCCGAGCCACCCTTGCCGCCGCCGATGGGCAGGCCGGTCAGTGAGTTCTTGAAGATCTGCTCGAAGCCGAGGAACTTCACGATGCCCAGGTTGACGCTGGGGTGGAAGCGCAGGCCGCCCTTGTAGGGGCCGAGTGCACTGTTGTACTGAACGCGGAAGCCACGGTTGACGTGAACGTTGCCCTGGTCGTCGGTCCACGGCACGCGGAAGATGATCTGGCGTTCCGGCTCGCAGAGCCGCTCGATGAGTCCGGCGTCGGCGTAGCGGGGGTGGCGTTCGAGCACTACGTGAAGAGACTCGAAGACCTCTGCGGCGGCCTGATGGAACTCGGGCTCTCCTGCATTGCGAACCAAAACCTGATCGTAAATCTGCGCTACGCGGTCACGTACGGACACCGCTCACCTACCTCGTTGTGAGAACTCTTTTACATTTCCGTTACATACTAGGCGCCTTTATTGCTGTATCGGACAACTGTCCTGTGAAGGTGAAATCGGACACAGCTGTCACTTGTGTCAGTTGAACGGGCGATTTATAACAATTTGCTCAGCTTTCACTCTCTTAACACAGTCCAAATGGTTTGCTTCTGCGGTCGGGGATCACTGTGCCTGTGGTCCGAACGGGAGTCGAAATGATCAGAGGGGCTGCACGTGCGTAAAAAACACTCCATGTCGGCGATGTTGTCGATAGGCGTCGTCACGATTGCCGCGACGATTGCCGCAGCACCGTCTGCGTCGGCGATCGGCGGACCGTGCGGTTCGGGAGGAAGTGGTTCCGCCGGATCGATGACGGGTTCGCTCGGCTCGCTGACCGGATCGCTCGGCAGTGGATCCGCCGGTACCGGCTCCCTCGCCAACGCGCTGCCTTGGATCACCGGCGCCCCCAACGGTGCTCTGCCGGTGCTGACCGGCCGCACCAAGGCGATCGAAATGGTCACTGGCCCAGGCAGTCCCAACAACACCATCGAGCGGTTCAACGTGTCGGGTACCGACCTCGGAATCATGTGGGACAACGGTCTTTCGGGGCCGGATCACGACGTGCTGATGGCATTCGGCGACACGGTGGGCGACTGCGACACCCCTGGTGACGACTGGCGCAGCAACGTATTGTTCCGCAGCAACGACACCGCCATTGCCGACGGGATGAAGATCGACAGTTCTCCTTTGGACGGCCCCAATCATTCCAAGGAGATCATTCCGGGATTCGGCATTCCGGGTGAGTTCACCACCATCCCGACCGCTGGAATCTCTTACGGTGGTGTGCAGTACATCAGATTCATGTCCGTTCGGTCGTGGGACGAACCTGGAGCCTGGACCACCAACTACTCGGCTCTGGCTTTCTCCACGGACAACGGTGAGAACTGGGAACTCGATCCGGCGACAGTTCGCGCCAATACCGAAGGACTTGGCATTCCGGGGATTCCGGCAGTATCGCCGATCAATTCCAACTTCCAGCAGAGCGCCTTCCTCGACGGTCGGGACGGCTACATTTACGAATACGGAACTCCCTCAGGTCGTTTCGGTAAGGCGATCCTGGCGCGAGTGGCCGGCGCCGACATCAGAAATCTCGGCGCCTACGAATACTGGGACGGCTCCGGTTGGAGTCCGCGAGATACCGATGCCGTTCAGGTCATCAAGGCACCGGTCAGTGAACTCGCAGTGCAGTGGAACGACTACCTGAACAAGTACGTTGCCATGTACACCAGTGCCGAGGGCAACCTGGTGATCCGTCAGGCCGACCAACCGCAAGGCCCGTGGAGTGGTACGCAGACCCTGTTGAGTGGAATCACGTTGCCCGCGTTGTACGGCGGATTCATGCACCCGTGGGCGAGCGGACAGTTCCTCGAATTCGTCGCCCCCACGTGGGACCGTTACAACGTCATCTACATGCGGACCGATTTGAACGGACTCCAGATGGCGTCGTCGGATTCGCGCGATCGTCCTGACCCCGCGACCACCGGTGAGGCTCGCGTACTCGAAGTCACGATGCCGGAAGACCGCTAGCCGAGCAAGATTCGACAACTATGGCCTGCAACTCGATCGAGTTGCAGGCCATAGTTCTGTGGGTAGTGATATTCGGGTGATACTCAGAGAATGAAGAGCATTTCCTGATACGTCGGGAGTGGCCAGTGATCGTCGGCGACGATGGTTTCGAGGAAGTCGGCCGCTGCACGTACCTCTGCCATGGCGGGCAGGAGTGCGTCCTGTGCGTGCTTGGCCTGATCGAATGGCGACTCGCCGGCGTCGGTGTCGATTGCTGCGCGCAGGGCCGCGAGCGCTGTGCGCAGAGCCGCAACGGGCGCCGACACTTCTTCGAGCGGTGCTGAATCCGGTTCGAGGCCGGCAGACTTCAGTGCGACGAAGTTCTGCGCAACTTCCGTCTGGTAGCGCACTGCAGCCGGAAGAATCAGCGTCGTACCGATTTCGGCGGCCAGGCGTGCCTCGACGCCGATGCTCAGTGCGTACTGTTCGAGTCCGACCTCGTAGCGGCTGTGCATCTCCCGGTGGTTGAAGACCTTGTACTTCTCGAAGAGTTCCATCGAGGATTCGGTGATCAGTTCAGGAAGGGCGTCCAGCGTCGTGCGAAGGTTCGGCAGGCCGCGAGACTCGGCCTCGATCTGCCAGTTCTCCGAGTAACCGTCGCCGTTGAAGACAACCGCACCGTGGTTGGTGATGATCTCGGTGAGCAGATTCTGGACGGCGGTGTCGAAATCGGCGCCGTCGGCGACCGCGGCCTCAAGTTCGGTGGCCATGTAGTCCAAGGCCTCGGCCATGATCGTGTTGATGGTGACCATCGGGCCGTTGACTGTTTGCAGCGATCCTGGCGCGCGGAACTCGAAACGGTTGCCGGTGAAGGCAAATGGGCTCGTACGGTTGCGATCGCCCGGGTCGGTCGGTAGGACGGGAAGGGTATCGGCGCCGATCATCATGGTGCCCTTGTCCTTCGACGATGTCGCGGCGCCCTTGGCGATCTGCTCGAAGACGTCGGCCAGTTGATCGCCGAGGAAGATCGAAATGATGGCCGGGGGAGCCTCGTTGGCGCCGAGGCGGTGATCGTTGGTTGCCGATGCGACCGACGCGCGCAGGAGGCCGGCGTATTTGTGGACGGCCCGGATGACTGCGGCGCAGAATACGAGGAACTGGGCGTTGTCATGCGGATTGTCGCCGGGGACAAGCAAACTGCCGAGTTCGGAGTTGCCCAGTGAGAAGTTGACGTGCTTGCCGGAGCCGTTGACACCGTCGAACGGCTTCTCGTGGAACAGACATTCCATGCCGTGCTTCTTGGCGATGGTCTTGAAAGTGGTCATCAGCAACTGCTGGTGGTCCGCGGCGATGTTGCCTCGCTCGAACATCGGGGCGATTTCGAACTGGCCGGGCGCAACCTCGTTGTGCCGCGTCTTGGCGGGGATGCCGAGTTTGAAAAGTTCCCGCTCGGTGTCCATCATGAATCCGAGCACACGTTCCGGGATCGCCCCGAAGTAGTGGTCGTCGAACTCCTGGCCCTTGGGCGGCTTTGCGCCGAAGAGTGTTCGGCCGGCGTTGAGGAGGTCGGGGCGGGCGAGGAAGAAGTGTCGATCGATCAGGAAGTACTCCTGCTCGGGTCCGCAGAACGACACGATGTGCTCGGGATCGGTATGGCCGAACAACTTAAGGATTCGTTCGGCGTGGAAACCCATTGCCTGTTGTGAACGCAGCAGGGGAGTCTTGTGGTCGAGCGCTTCGCCGGTCATCGAAACGAACACGGTCGGGATACACAGTGTGTTGCCGTTGGGGTTTTCGAGAACGTAGGCCGGGCTCGTGACATCCCAGCCGGTGTATCCGCGAGCCTCGAACGTGTTGCGCAGCCCGCCGTTCGGGAAACTCGAAGCGTCGGGTTCACCTTGGATCAAGGTCTTGCCGGCGAACTCCGCCAGTGCACTGCCGTCGCCGACCGGCTCGAGGAAGCTGTCGTGCTTCTCGGCGGTCAACCCGGTCAGTGGATAGAAGACGTGGGCGTAGTGGGTTGCGCCTTTCTCCAACGCCCAGTCCTTCATCGCCGACGCGACCGCATCGGCGACCATGGGATCAAGCGGTTTGCCTTGCTCGATCGTCGCCATCACCGACTTGTAGACGAGCTTGGGCAGTCGCTTCTGCATGACCACCTTGTTGAAGACGTTGGCACCGAACACCTCGCCGGGTGTCTCGTCGGTGGTGAAACTGACCACCGGAGGTGTGTAGGCCTCGACGTCCTTGATCGCTTGCAAGCGAACTGCATTTCCACTCATGTGCTTACCCCTCGCCCGGGCCCAGGGCTGCGCTGCTGATTGCGAGCCCGACTTCGGCAAACCCTACGAACCTCCGGTATCGGGGGTGTTTCGTAGATATTGCGCCTGTCCGCAAACTTCGAGTCACAACGGAAATGTCGATCTGTCGGAGGTCTACGGCAGACTTCGAGCCGACGGGCTATTGCAGGACAGTCGAATCGGAGAGTCTTTGTGATCAGGGTTTTGGTGCCAACCACAGTGGAGCAGGGCGATCTCGCGGAAGTGCTTCGGTTGTACGACGAACTTGTCACCGAGACCCGAAAAGAGGACGGCTGCATCAATTACGAGTTACTGCAGCGCACCGACAATCCCTGCGAGCTCGTGTTGGTGGAGGAATGGGAATCTCAGGAGCACCTCGACGCCCACACCCATACCGAGCACTTCGTCAGGTTGGTTGAGGCGCTGGCCAAGCTCGAGACGGCAGCGCCGGCGCAGATCTTCACGAAGGTTCTGTAGCGGCGGAGTCAGGTCTCAGTGCTCGCTCAGGCGTCGAACGAACATTCCGGAGAGCCTCGAGTGTCAACTAGGCGACCCGTTCCGACACACGCGGAAACTGGTTTGCATCGACACGCCAGAATCATCGTAGGTCCGTCGAGTCCGCTGTAGGACAGCGCCTTCGGGCGCCAGCCGGGCCTCGTGCCGGTGTCGGCCGACCTGCACGGGCGCTCTATACGGTGACGTCGGAGTAGGGCATATGCTCTGACATCCAAGGAAATACGAATTCCATGAGTAGCAGCACCACCGCGACCACGAGAACGATCGCCAGCAGGGCCTTCACTGGTCGGGGGCCGGGGAGCGCTCCCCAGAGGTATCCGTACATTCATTGCTCCTGGAATGCCGCGGGAATGGTGCCCGAAGTCTTCGAGATTGTTTCGACGAGAACCGCGTGGACGATCAAGCGTTCGCTGTTCGAGTAGAGCGGATGGCACGTGGTCAGTGTCAACATACTTTCCAGCGTGGCGTCGGGCTCGGCCCAAGGGTTTCCGGGCAGCGGGTTGACGACCGCAACATCCCCGGGCACGGTGATGTGCCGCCCGAGGAGATGGACGTAGTCGCCTTCGGAAACACGATCGGCTTGCTCGGGATTCAAGCAGGCTTTCGCCGCAGCGCGACGTTCGGGCGAGGCCTGGTCGAGTGGGAGCAACCGGTACGTCATCCATTGGAACTCGGTCTCCACGACGACGGCATCGCATGCATCGAGTCGATCCAGGTGTTGGAAGACTGCGCCGGAACCATTGCGGTGCCCGGCGAGCGCGAAGTTTCCGGCTTCGCCGGGCATCTGCGAGTCCGGGTAGTGGCCGGGGCCGGCCCGCAGGTCCTCGTTGCGTGTGCCCTCGACGATTGCGTACGCGGCGCCGAGTGTGGGGAAATGCACGCGCGCGAATCCCTCGCCGAGCACAGGGATCAGCGGGGACACCGGCTGACCATCGATCGCTCCTGAGGCTTCGGGGACTTCGGCCCAGGATTCCTCCAGACTGTTGTTGAGCTCGTCCTGCAGCCGCCCTGAGACGATATTGGTCCAGAACGCCTCATAGATGACGAACAGCAGGATGACGACCCCGGCCGTGAGGAGCAGTTCGCCGATTACCTGGCCTGCGCCCGGCCGACGACGCCCTGGAACTTCGGTATCGCTCACGGACCGGGGTCTCCTCTTCACAGATCTACCGAGCTAGCTGATGGGTCGAATTGGTGCCGTATCGAACTAGCTGCCCGCGTTGATCGTGGCGCTTCCGGTACCGCCGAGGAGATCGTAAAGGAGTACGGACAGGCGACCGAGGCCGTCGATCGCGGCAGAACCAGTGGTCTCGATGCCTTCGATGACGATCGGGAACGGGGGGAATGACATGGTGTTTCTCCTTCGAGGGGTGGGCCGCGGCGGCGGCCGCGAGATAGATGCGTCGTGACGGTGAAACAGGGCGGGTGCGACCAGGTGTATGTCGCACCCGCCCTGTTTCGGTATTTCTGGTTGGGAGTTACTCCTGGCCGGGTGCACGCTTGCGGTTACGCAGGGTGAGCCATGCGCCACCGCCGATCAGTGCCAGCGCTAGACCGGCGAGCCAGATGACGTTCGCGCCGGTTACCGGCAGGGACGATGACTGGTCCGGTTTGGCCTGAGCAGGATTTCCCGGAGCAGGTGTGCCCGGAGCACCGTTGTGTCCACCACCGTTGTTGCCGGGAGTCGACACGTCAGTGCCTGATCCTCCGGGTACTTCAGAGCCCGGCCATGTCGGGATTTCCCACGGCGGCAGCGGGATCGGGATCGGGATGATGATCAGCCCATTGCTGCTGGTTTTGTTCTCGAGTCCCAGGACCACCGACTTGTTTGCTTCGCCGGTGAGCTTGACGGAAGTTGCGGTCGGTTCGCCGTCGATCTTCGAGACATCCGCCTTGCCTTCCTTGACGCCCCAGATCACTTCACCCCACTTGACGTTGGTGACGTCGGTGTGAGCACCGGTTTCTGTGAAAGTGATGTCGGTGTTCAGCGGGAACTGGACCCGGCCGTCGATGACGGCTGCGTCGCACTGGGCGGTCGGAGTGACCGAAGCGCCCGGCTTGACATCGAGAACACAAGACCGCGCCTCATTGTCGATGTCCGTCCACGTAGCCGTGACCTGGAAGATCGTGGATCCGTCCTTGGCCACCTGGCTGCCCTTGGGGCCGGTCACGATCTTGTCGATATCCACCTCGGTGGTCGGGATCGGGCGGTTGTAGATCTCCACCACAGCCTTCTCACCGGCCACCGCCTTGACGGTGTCGCGGTAATCGGCGTCACCGGCATCCGCGGAGACGTAGTAGTACGGCCGCGCCCAGTCGATACCGGCCAGTGGCTTGGGGTCGACCTCGGAGAAGGTGATCACGGTGTTCCGCGGCACAACCTCGTCGGACGTCCAGCTCCAGTCGTTTGCGGCATCGAGGGTGATGGTGTGGCCCACTGCCGGGAAATCAGTTCCAGCGGGGAGTGCCGGATCGATCCCGTCGATACGGACCTCGAACGTCGCGCTGTCAGGCAGGTCGGCCTCGGGTGCGCGGACGGGGTTGCCGTCAGCGTCGAGGATGAACTTCGTGAATTCGACCGATCCGAATTTCCACAGCGCCTCGTTCGACAGCGTGATCAGCCGACCGTCGGTCGGGTCGTCGGAGACTATGCCCGTCGCGGTGCCGTCGAGGTTCGAGTGCAGCCACGATTCGCCTTCCGGGCTGGTGCCCCAGGAGATCGCGCCCCACTCGACTCCGTCGACATCGGGACGGCCGGTCTCGGTGAAGGTCACCTCGGTGCCGACAGGGAGGTCGACGCCGAGCGGTGTGGTCTGTCCCTGCTTGACGCTCAGCACCTGGGTGCGGTACCCCACACCGTCGCGCCAACGCGCCTCGACCGTGAACTCCACGTCGTCGCCGACGGCCTCGGCGGCCTCACCGCCGACCTGCTTTGCGATGCGTAGAGTGCCGTCGTTGACGTCGACGAAGTTCGACACCTCGATCTTGCGCAGATCCTTGCCGATGGTCACCACCGCGTCGTTGTCCGGACTGATCCTGACATTCCCGGAGTATGCGGGCACGCCATAGGCGAGACCGTCACCGTTTGCCGGAACCAGCTCTGTCAGTGTGACTTCGGTGCCGCCCGGCAGGTTCTCGCCGAACGAAACCGCCGTGCCGTCGGACGGAAGAGACAGCGTCTTGCTCTGCGGGTTGTCGTCCGTGTCGAGCCAGGTGGCAATCACGTCGAAGCTGGCCGGTACGGCCTTGTCGAACGCCTTCGGGCCCGTGAGCTTCTTGCTCACTTCGAAGGTGCCTTGCGTGATCGTGGCCTCGTTGGTGACGGAGACCGTGTTCGCCGACGCATCGGTGCCGATGGTGAGCATTTTCGGGCTGATCACCGGCAGCGACCACGTCACGAGGTCGGTGTTCATCGGTTGGACCTCGGTGAAGGTGACTTTCGCTCCGATGGGCAATTTGCCCAGGTCGTAGTGCTGACCGTCCTTCAGGGTGAATTGACGCAACTCGTTGCCGGCGGCGTCGTCACCGAAGGCGATCTCTGCGTTGACAACGAAAGCCTCGAGTCCCGTGCGCGCTCCGTCACCGATGACGGACTTGGTGATCCGCGCCGATCCCAGACTCGCTTTGTTGAGCAGTGTGACACCGACATTGCTTTTCGGCGTGATGGTCACCAGTGCCTCGGTGCGGTCCCCGTTGAGCGTCACACCCTCCGACGGGCGGAACGTCCCTCTCTCGAAGTACACGCCGTCAACGGTGGGGAGGTTGATCTCGGACAGTCGGATCTGCCAGCCGGTTCCGCGGGGGTTGATCCCACTGACCGGTGTCCCGTCAGCCTTCACCTTGATCTCGTAGGAGCTCACCGGGGCGTCGGTCGCTGGATCTTGCCCGGGGGCGAACTCCTCGACTTTCACAGTGAACTCGGTGTCCTCCGGGAATTTCTCGGAGAAGGGAGCGATCTCCTTCAGCAGCGAGAACGAGCCCCGCGACACACCTTGACCTGTGCCGCCGCCGCCCCATTCCTGCTTGACGCTCTTCGACAGCGTCTGCTTGCCGGCATAGGTGAGGGTGTTGGAGTATTCCGTGTCGCGCTGGTCCAGTCCGCCGCTGCTGGTGCACAGGGTGTAGCTGACGAGGTACTTCGTCTGACGGCTGTAACCGTCCGCGTCCCGAGGGAGGGTGAGATCGAAACCGCCGTCGGCGCGCGCCACCGAGGTGGCGTCGGTTATATCGCGTTTCTTGTTGCCGTCGAAGAAGTCTTGCGCGACGACCTTGAGATTGAGGTTGCTCTTGAGATCGCCGCCGATTTCACACACCGTCATGTTCGGTGAGAACCTGTCGTTGATGACCGCCGGTTCCGTAAGGCCCTCGAGATCGTGTCCTGAGATTTCCACGGTCCAATTGAGGGTGGTGCCTGCCGGCTGCTCCACACCGCCGACAGGCTGCGACGTGGTGTTGATCGCGCCGTTCTTGCCGCTCGTGAACCCAGGCCCCTCAGTCTTTCCCGTGATCGACGTCTTGTTGACGACCGCCGAGTTGGTGAGATGGTCCTCGGAGTCCGGCACCTCTGTGGTGGTCAGGCAGGTCCGGTACGTGAAGTAGTAATACTGCTCTTCGTTAAACGTGGCCGGGTTATCCACAGTGATCGCCGCGGTGAAGGTACTCGCGCCGGCTACTGCGCCGATGGGAGCAATGGTGAATCCTGCGGCAGGAGTGCGGTAGTTGGGTTCGTTCTCCCGCCCTGGGAGGTAGTCAGACTTCTCGATGACTACCTGCACGCCCGAGGCACAGACCGCATGGGGGCCGCCGAAGGTGTCGGTGATGTCGATCTTGTGGTTGTTGGCGGCAATGTCGGTGCCCGGGACCACAATCGTCCAGACGGCTTCCATATTGCGCTTGCCGCCGTCGAGGTAGCCACCCTTCCAAGGCTCGGTCTGCGGCGCATAGTCCTGTCCCACGCCATCCGAAGCGACCGTGTTGTCACCGATCGTCACGGAGTTGGTGTACTGAGTCCCCTTGAGATCCACCACGCCGCTGGTCGTGCATGAGGTGTACTCGATGCGGTAGAGCTTGTTGCCCTCGAAGGGCGCGCCGTTGTTGATCTTGATGGTGACCTGATCACCCGCGTCGGGTTGGGTGACGGTGACGCCGCCGGGGGTCTCTTTGAGATCGCCCGGGCGACCGGACCACAGCTTCGCGTTGAGCAGGCTGCCCGCACACACCTTCATGTTGTCGGAGAGCTCGTCGCTCAGGGTCACCGAACCGGTGTTGCCTGCGTCCAACTTGGCCAGATCGGCGCCGGGGATGTCGATGGTCCACCGCACTGACTGCTTGTTGTCCTGGAGTTTGCCGGACTTCGTCGACTCGCCGATTACGCGGCCGTCGGTGATGCCGCCCGTGCCGGGCAGTTCGACCGGCGTGACCTTGTTGTTGATCGTGAAATCCACAGTCTCTGACGTGGTGTACGCGACCGCCTTGGTGTAGACGAAGAAATCGCCCTTCACCTCGTCCGGGCGATCCGCCACGGCATCGGAGAGAACACACGTCATCAGATTGGTGGAAGCAACCAGATCGCATGTGCCCCAAACCGTCCCGTCGTCGCCCTCGAGCGCGATCGTCGGGTTGGACTGGAGCTTCAACTCGTCAGGGAATCCGATGGTGAACTGGTCGCCCGGTTGCGGGCTCGCGCTTGACGCGTCCCAGGTGCCCTTCACCGTGACGGAGTCCCCGACCGTGATCTGCTGGTCGTTCTTTCCCTCGACCTGGACGTCGGTGATTTTCACATCGATGCCGGGATTGACTCCGCGTGCGGCCAGTCGCTGCGCCGCCACAGAAGTCGTAGACGGGGGCGCTGTGGTTGTGATCGGCGGTTTCGCAGAAGTGGGTGACTCCGACGTGGAAGTAGGCGGCGCCGTCGTTTTCAGTGGCGCCTCCGTCGTAGTTACGGGCGGCTTCGTTGTGTTCGGAACTGTGGTGGTCGGACCTGTGGTGGTCGAGGTCCCGATGTCATCTGCCGAGGCAACTTGGACGAATGAGAACGACGATATGACCAGCGCCAGGACCGCAACAAGCATCCCCAACGCCGCCCACCGAGACACCACCCCCTCCCCGGCACGACGCGGGAAGACACGGTTACGCATGACGAACACCTTTCGTTCAGAACACATGATTTGGGCCCCGTTTCCGGGGCCGGCGAATAGCGAAACAAGACCTTTGAGCAGCTCTGGAGCCTGGATGCGAGCGTTGGTGATTCTCAGGCGTCCTATTGCGGAGCCGAACAGTTGATAATCGGACCTGGTTGGCGCCAGCGCAGACCGACGGCCGGCTCTGGGTAGGCCAGGAAATTCCAAGAAAGATCGACCGCCGGTATTACCTAACGCGACGACCTACGAGGTACTAAAGGCTGCGGCCGAGGATCTTTCCTGCGCGATTCATTGCAGTTCGGGCATGAGCACCATCCCGGATAGCAATAGCAACAGTGCGATGGCTCCGAGGGGGAGTCTTCGTGCTGCGTGCTTCGCTGCCGTGACGGTTTTCATGAAATTCCTTTCTTTGGCACAACGTAAAGAAATGTGCGCGGGGCCGTTCGCGAGAAGATGCAAATTCCGCGCAAACAACGCAGAAGGCGCAAACCGGGCGATGCGCAATCTGGAATCTAACACGAGCAAATCGCATAGCTGGACACGCCATGGACGTGCGTCCATGCAAGAAGAACTGCGCTTACCTGGCTATATCTATCTTCCGTTGATTTATTTCGAGTTAACTGGCTGGTTCATCACAATTCGATCTCGACCATCAGTTATATACCTGCCTTGGCCCCTGTCGACAATCGGTGAGCGGCCGAGCCGGGTCGGCGCTGCTGTACCGAATGGGCCTTTATGCAGTTCACCGCCCCTTATTTGCTGTCGGAACGACAAGGCGTGGAGCGAATTATCTGTGCGCACACGCTCGGCATAAATGCAAATCATGTTTCTGCGTATAGGAGGAGGGTGAATTTGGGGGTGAATTCAGTCGCTGGTCATCGAAACCCCTGTTCTGAAAGGATTCAGAGATAGGGGTCACATTAGATTCGTTTTCTTAGCAGATTGGATTCCGGCCTGAGTTAACCGTCGATAATGCTTCTGGGGCCGACATGGCCATTCTAGACAAAGGTTCGCCCAGCTTTTCGTAGAAAGCCTTCGGTACGGTTACGTCAGTCCAGCTGATCACGCGTCGCGGCGACTATTGGCGACGCTCTTGTGCGCACGGATGAGGCACTGCCTGGGATGTGTGTGGATCTCGGAAAATGCCACGTCGGAGGCTTCTTCGAAGATCTCGAGACCTCGCAAGTTCAGGTCGTTCTCGCGCATCTCGGCACGATGAAATGGCTTACTTTTCAAGCGCTTTCGATGCCCGGAGTCAAATGGTGACGGTCGTTGCGTAGTCGCTGACGGCGGATGCGGCCGGTTCGATCGGTGCGCAGTCGCCACATCCGAGCAACCGTACCGAGTGGCCGCGAGGTCCCACAGACGGTACTTTTCGCAGCTCTCTGGACACTTCGCGAAATCGGACCTTCGAATCAAGTTCTCGCGCAACCATTCTGACGCAGCTTGTGTCAATGGCGCTACACCCACGGCTGCCCGCAAGGTTTGACTGCCCCGGTTGCTGTTACGCCCTGGGATCCGGAGCCCAGAGATTCTGTGACACTCGCGGGCCGCTCCGCACAGTGTGTTGCACGCGACTCAGCCGCCATTGGTGGACTCTTGCCCACCGACTCGTCGTCGCAGAACTTCGTCAGACGACCTTTGCCGCAACGGAAGGGCTACAACGATTGGTCGGGCCCGGTCAACGACGCGGGACCGGTCGTCGGTTGGTGTGCGCCGGTGAACCGCTCGACGACGGATACAACGACGATCGCGAGTGCCAGGATTCCAACGGTCCGGGCGAGTGACTTCAGGGTCTTCGGAAGTGCCTTCTTCATGCGAGGCAGATTACTGCGGACGGCACGTAATTTGTGGGCTAGGTTTCGGTCCGTATCGGACTGCTCTGCCCAGTGGCCGCTCGTCCACGCAGTGTGACTATCCGTGAATCAAATCTTGTGGTGCCCCCGGCAGGATTCGAACCTGCGACCAAGAGATTAGAAGGCTCTTGCTCTATCCCCTGAGCTACGGAGGCGCGTGGAACATCATACTCGAGGGTTCGGGATGTGACGCGCGCCGCCCAACTCCGACGCGTTGTCGTAGTCGGTTCGCGAAGGTCCTACCCTTGAGGTATGGCTACACCCGACCTCGCGCCGACAGATTCCCCACCGGAGTCCACACAGCACAGCGGTGCACCCGCTTCTTCGACCGCGATATTCGTGGTCAGTGGACTCATCGCAGGGCTCACCGCAGCCATCGTGGTGGGATTCTCCGCGTCGCAGGCACTGACTCTTCTGGGCATCCCGGATCCAGGCCCGATCACCACATACGGCCTGCCCGCGATGCGCGCACTGGGGGAGATCGCCGCGGTCATCGCGATCGGGTCACTGCTGCTGGCCGCGTTCTTCGTGCCGCCGCAGAAGTCGGGTGTCCTCGACGTCGACGGCTATCGGGCAGTCCGAACTGCATCGCACGCCGCGATCGTGTGGGCGATCTGTTCGTTCATGATGGTGCCTCTGACGCTCTCTGACACGTCGGGTCAGCCGTTTGCCGAAGCGATCAAACCGGCGAACCTGTGGTCGGGACTCGATCAGGTCGAGATCGCCGGCGCTTGGCGTTGGACGGCGATCATCGCGGTTGTTCTGGCGATCCTGGCCCGACTGACACTGCGCTGGTGGTGGACTCCGCTCCTGCTGCTGGTCGGTCTCCTCGGACTGATGCCGCTTGCTCTCACCGGTCACTCGTCTTCGGGCGGCTCGCATGACATCGCTACCAATAGTCTGATCCTGCACCTCGTGGCGGCTTCGCTCTGGGCCGGCGGGTTGTTCGCGCTACTGGCACACGCGCGCCGCGGCGGCGATTACACCGACGTAGCAGCCCGACGCTTTTCGACGGTCGCATCCATCTGCTTCGTCGTCATGGGATTCAGCGGCGTCATCAACGCGATTGTCCGTCTGCCTCTCGACGACGTTTTCACCACGACGTATGGACGATTGATCGTCGCGAAAACAGTTGCACTGATCATCCTCGGGTTCTTCGGTTGGGCTCAGCGGAGTCGGGCGCTACCGGCGCTGGCGGAGAATCCGAAGAGTCGCTCTGCCCTGATTCGATTTGCCGGCGCTGAAGGCATCGTGATGGCGGCAACCATCGGTCTCGCGATCGGCCTCGGTCGTACCCCGCCGCCCCCGCCGCTGTCGATTCCCTCGATCCCCGAGGTCGAACTCGGTTACAACCTTCCGGACCCGCCGTCGTTCATGGCCTTCGTGACGGACTGGCGATTCGACCTCATGTTCGGCACCGCCGCGATCGCCGCGGCGATTCTGTACGGAATCGGTCTGCGCAAGCTGGCCAAGCGTGGGGATTCCTGGCCTGTTGGCCGAACCATCGCCTGGATGAGCGGTTGTGCGGTGCTCCTGATCGCCACGTCGTCGGGCGTCGGCAAGTACGCGCCGGCAGTATTCAGCGTTCACATGGGTGCGCACATGGCGCTGTCGATGTTGGGCCCAGTCCTGCTGGTTCTGGGTGCGCCGATCACTTTGGCTCTGCGGGCCCTGGATCCGGCAGGCAAGGACGGCGTGCCCGGCATTCGCGAGTGGATTCTGACCGCTCTGCACAGCCCGTTCTCGCGATTCATCACCCACCCGATCGTGGCGGCAGTTCTCTTCGTCGGCGGTTTCTACGCGCTGTATCTCGGCGGAATCTACGGTGCGACGGTCGACTCGCACAGCGCTCACCTGCTGATGAACCTGCACTTCATCCTCAGCGGCTATCTCTTCTATTGGGTGGCGATCGGAATCGACCCGTCACCACGTCAATTGCAGCCAGTGACCAAGCTGGCAATGGTCTTCGGCTCACTTCCGTTCCACGCCTTCTTCGGCGTGGCATTGATGAGCACCACCGCCGTCATGGGCGGCGCGTACTTCCGTTCGCTCGGCCTCGGCTGGAACAACGACCTGATCGGCGATCAGCAGCTGGGCGGCAGCATCGCGTGGGCGACCGGCGAGATCCCGCTCATGGTGGTCATGCTCGCGCTACTGGTTCAGTGGTCGCGCAGCGATGGCAGGACAGCGCGCCGAACCGACCGTGCGGCCGAGCGTGACCACGACGCCGACCTCGCTGCTCACAACGCCATGTTCGCCGAATTGGCCAGGCGGGACCGCGAAGGGTGGAAACCCCGTGAGGCTGCTGACACGGAGACTACAAGCGGGGACTCTGCGGACGGGACACCCAGCGAGAAGAAATCCGACGAATCCTCCACTAGCACTTAGCTCCGACACTGCCCGGGCCATTCGGTCCGGGCAGTGCTGTTTCTCCACAGCTGTTCCACCGATGCACAGGTGTAAATCGAAGATCCCGAGCCGGGCGTTTGCCGTTCCACAATCGAAACTGCCGACGCAATGATCGGCCCCGCGGCAGTTGGCGGGTTCTGGAGTTCGAAGGGGGATCGGACATGTACGAAACGCATGCAACGGTTGTCGGAACCGTCATCACCAATCCGGTGAAGCGGCAGACCACCAGTGGCGAAGAGGTGCTGAGCTTTCGGATGGCGAGCAACACGCGTCGCAAAGACGCGGTGACCGGAGAGTGGACGGACGGAGCGACCCTCTATCTCACGGTCAGCTGCTGGCGGCGGTTGGTCACCGGCGTCGGCGCATCCATCATGAAGGGTGATCCGGTCATGGTGGCGGGGGAGTTGCGCACCAACGAGTACACGACCAAAGAGGGTGTGCCTCGTTCCGATCTCGAGCTACGGGCGACTGCGGTAGGCGCGGACCTTGCTCGTTGCATCTCGAAGATCGAGCGTCAGAGTAAGCCGACGTCGGCGGAGAATGTCGAGGACGCAGTCGACACCGTCGCTGCGTGAGGACTCACACCGAAGGTTTCGGGCAGTCGCGGGGCCGAGAGTCGTGCCCCGCGTCCACCCGCTCGAGAAGTTCGGTGAGAGTTGCTCGCTCCGACTCGTCGAGGTCGTCGAACACATCCGAGGATTCGCGTCGTTGAGCTTTCGCGACGTCGGCAGCGAGGGTAGCGCCGGCGTCGGTGAGCTCGAGTAATACAGCTCGCCGATCGTTCGGATCGGGAGTGCGGCGCACCCATCCGGCCTCTTCGAGGGAATCCACGACGTCGGTCGCCGACCGCGGAACGATGCGCAATCGCTCGGCAAGAAACCCGAGTCGAACCGGCTCGCCCACTCGGGTCAGTACTCGCAGCGCTCGGCTTTGCGACGGCGAGAGACCGAATGGTTCCAGCGCTGCCACCTGACGTCGGCGGATGAGCCGTGCCACGGACATCACGACGTCGGTGAGTTCGCGCTCTCGGGAATGCATGGCGTCAGTCTAGCGTTGTTGGTGTCAGCCTCATAGTGAGGTAACCTCATCAATATGAAACTAGGGTGAGAAAGCCTCCAGGAGGTAGAACGTGAAACCAGATCACATGCGAAACATCGAACGATCCGCTGTCGAGATCACTCCGGCGGAATCCGTACCGGCAAAGCGCGTACTCGGACTGTTTGCGCCGTATCGAACTCAGATCGCCATCGTCACCGCGGTCATCACACTCAGCGCGATCGTGGCGCTGGGCAGCCCGCTGCTCCTACGCGAAATGCTCGACAAGGCGATCCCGGACAAGAACCTCGGACTCGTGAGCGTTCTGGCCATCGGCATGATCGCTATTGCCGTGATCACGAGCTGTCTCGGCGTGGCGCAGACCTGGATGTCCAACAGCATCGGCCAGAAACTGATGCACCAACTGCGCGTGCGGGTCTACTCGCATCTGCAGAATCAGTCGCTCGGATTCTTCGCTCGAACCCGAACCGGAGAAGTTCAGTCGCGTATTGCCAACGACATCGGCGGTATGCAGTCGGTGGTCACCAACACGGCAACGTCCATCGCGCAGAATGCAACGACCGTGGCAGCCACCATTGTTGCTCTGTTCCTTCTGGATTGGCGGCTTGCCATCTTCTCGCTGGCGATCTTGCCGGTGTTCATCCGTATCGCACGCAAGATCGGTGACGAGCGCCGCAAGATCTCGGGTAAGCGGCAGAAGCTACTCAGTGATCTGTCGGTCCAGGTGGAGGAATCTCTCTCCGTCAGTGGCATTCTCCTCGGCAAGACGACCGGCGCGAAGTCGGCTCTGACGGATCGATTCACCGAGCGTTCAGCGGAAGTCGCAGACGTCGAACTCCGGGCCATGATGGCCGGCAAGTGGCGCATGGCGACCATGTCGATCACCTTCGCAGCCATGCCTGCACTGGTCTACTGGTTTGCCGGATTCACTCTCGATCACGGCAACACCATCACCGTCGGCACCCTCGTCGCATTCACCACGCTGCAAACACAATTGTTCCGCCCCACCATGATGCTGCTCAACACGGGCGTCGAGGTGCAGAGCTCGATGGCACTGTTCAGTCGCGTGTTCGAGTACCTGGATCTGCCGATCGACATCGCGGATCCGGAAGAGTCGAAGAGCTTCGACCGCACCAAGATGTCCGGCGAACTTCGGTTCGACCACGTCGACTTCTCGTATCCAGGAACCGACAGCAAGACCCTCGACAACATCGACCTCGCGGTCCCGGCCGGCGGAACCTTGGCGCTTGTCGGCTCCACGGGTTCGGGCAAGACCACTCTCGGATACTTGGCCGCACGTCTGTACGACCCGACTGCGGGATCGGTGAGAATCGACGACGTCGACCAGCGGGACCTCGATCTGGCGACGGTCTCCGACCTGGTAGGTGTGGTGTCGCAGGAGACGTATCTCTTCCACACGACTATTCGTGAGAATCTTCGGTTCGCGAAACCCGACGCCACGGACGCCGAGATCGAGCAGGCAGCGCGCATCGCGCAGATCCACGAGTTCATTTCCGGTCTCGACGACGGGTACGACACCATGGTCGGCGAGCGCGGCTACCGATTCTCCGGCGGTGAGAAACAGCGCATAGCGATCGCGCGCACAGTCCTGCGGAATCCGCCGATCCTCGTCCTCGACGAGGCGACGAGCGCCTTGGACAATCGCACTGAACGTGCGTTGCAGGACGCGCTCGACGAGCTGATGGTCGGACGCACCACTCTTGTTGTGGCGCACAGGCTTTCCACGGTTCGAGATGCGGATCTCATCGCGGTCCTCGACCAGGGCGTGGTTGTGGAAAAGGGCACCCACGACGAACTTGTGCAACAAGGTGGGCGATACGCACAGTTGCTTGCGGCCTCGGGTAGCGACGCCGTCGAACTCCCGTCGGAACTGCAGACCGTGTGAGTGTAAGAAATGTCGGCCATTTCACTTCCGCAAGTTTCTAGAACGTGTTCTACTTTAATGGTCGTTGATCGACTATCAGTGGAGGCGGAAAGATCATGGGTCAGGTTCTGGACAACATCTCACAGTTCGCCGACGAGATCCGCGCTGACGGGGTCGAGGGCGACAAGCTGATGCGCTTGACGGACGGCAGCGCGAAGCGTTTGCGCGACTCCGGCGTCATCCGGATGTTGCAGCCGAAGGAGTTCGGTGGCCTCGAGGCGCATCCGCGTGAATTCGCCGAGACGGCAATGGCTATCGGCGCGATGGATGGTGCCACGGGCTGGGTCAGCGGCATCGTCGGTGTGCATCCGTGGGAGCTTGCGTTCTTTGACCGCAAGGCTCAGGAAGAGGTGTGGGGAACCGATCCTGATACGTGGATGGCGTCGCCGTATGCGCCGATGGGTGTGGCGAGGCCGGTCGAGGGTGGGTACATCCTCAACGGTCGTTGGTCGTTCTCGTCCGGTACCGATCATTGTGACTGGATCATGATCGGTGCGATGGTCGGTGACGAGTCCGGTAAGCCGTTGATGCCGCCGATGATTCTGCACGTGTTGTTGCCGCGTTCGGATTACGACATCGACCAGGACAGCTGGAATGTCGTGGGTCTGCGCGGTACGGGGTCGAAGGATCTGATCGTCAAGGATGCGTTCTTGCCGACGTACCGCACGATCGACGCCGGAAAGGTTTTCGACGGGACGGCGTGGAAGGAAGCGGGTCGTACGGAGACGTTGTACAAGTTCCCGTTCTCGTGCATTTTCCCGTTGGGGATCACTTCGTCGTTGATCGGTATCGCCGAGGGTGCGTTGGCGTGCAACATGGCGGCGCAGCGTGAGCGTGTGACGGTCAGTGGTGTTCCGATCAAGGAAGATCCGTACGTGCTGTTCGCGATCGGTGAGGCGGCGGCCGAGATCGCTGCTTCTCGGGCTGCGATCTTGGAGACGGTGGATCGTTTTTGGGACATGACGGAGAAGGGGCAGGAAGTTTCGTTCGAGCTTCGTGCGATCGGTCGGCGTACGCAGACTGCTGCGGCGTGGCGGGCGGTGCGGGCGGTGGACGAGATCTTTGCTCGTTCCGGTGGTGGGGCTTTGCAGTTGAACACGCCGATGCAGCGGTTCTGGCGTGATGCTCATGCCGGTTTGGCACATGCGATCCACGTACCCGGTTCCATTTTCCATGCGTCGACGCTCTCGCAGCTCGGTGGCGAGCCGAAGGGCATCCACAGGGCAATGATCTGAGCCGTCCTGGGGACACCCGGAGGTGTCCCCATCGCGGTTTTCGTGGGGGTCGATGAGCATGTCGGTGAATCTGGTCGATGACCTCGGACTGTCCGCAGAACCCGCATCGGAGTGACGGCCAACGCGCAATGTGGGTTATAGGGCAAACACCGATAGGCTGGCGGTCATGGCTGAGTTCATTTACACGATGAAGAAGGTGCGCAAGGCGCACGGTGACAAGGTCATCCTCGATGACGTCACGATGAGCTTTTACCCCGGCGCGAAGATCGGTGTCGTCGGACCGAACGGCGCTGGTAAATCCAGCATCCTCAAGATCATGGCCGGACTGGACCAGCCGGGCAACGGCGAGGCATTCCTGGCCCCGGGCGCGACCGTCGGCATCCTCATGCAGGAGCCGGAGCTCGACGAGACCAAGACTGTTCGCGAGAACGTCGAGGACGGTCTCGGAGAGACGATGGTCCAGCTCAAGCGGTACAACGAGATCGCCGAGCTGATGGCTACGGATTACTCCGACGAGCTCATGGAAGAGATGGGCGAGCTGCAGGAGAAGCTCGATCACGCAGATGCGTGGGAGATCGACTCGCAGCTCGAGCAGGCTATGGACGCCCTGCGCTGCCCCCCGCCGGAAGAGATGGTCACCCACCTCTCCGGTGGTGAGAAGCGACGCGTTGCGCTCTGTAAGCTGCTGCTGAGCAAGCCCGACCTCCTGCTCCTCGATGAGCCCACCAACCACCTCGACGCCGAATCTGTCCTGTGGCTCGAGCAGCATCTCGCTGCTTACCCCGGCGCAATCCTCGCCGTGACTCACGATCGCTACTTCCTCGATCACGTCGCGCAGTGGATCTGTGAAGTCGACCGCGGACGCCTGTACCCGTACGAGGGCAACTACTCCACCTACCTGGAGCAGAAGGCTGCACGCCTCGAAGTTGCCGGCAAGAAGGATCAGAAGCTGCAGAAGCGCCTCAAGGACGAGCTCGCATGGGTTCGTTCCGGCGCCAAGGCCCGCCAGGCCAAGAACAAGGCTCGTCTCGATCGCTACGAGGAAATGGCGAACGAAGCCGAGAAGACGCGCAAGCTCGACTTCGACGAGATCCAGATCCCGGCACCGCCGCGCCTGGGTGACGTGGTCGTGGAGGTCTCGAACCTCGACAAGGGCTTCGACGGTCGCGTTCTGATCAAGGATCTCTCGTTCACGTTGCCGCGCAACGGAATTGTCGGCGTCATCGGCCCCAACGGCGTCGGTAAGACGACGCTGTTCAAGACCATCGTCGGTCTCGAGGAGCCTGACGCCGGTGAGGTCAAGATCGGTCAGACGGTCAAGCTGAGCTACGTCGACCAGAACCGTTCCGGAATCGACCCCAAGAAGACGGTCTGGGAGACCGTGTCCGACGGGCTCGATTTCATCGTCGTCGGCCAGACCGAGTTCCCCTCCCGCGCGTACATCAGCTCGTTCGGTTTCAAGGGCCACGATCAGCAGAAGCCGGCCGGCGTCCTCTCCGGTGGTGAGCGCAACCGCCTAAACCTGGCGATGACGCTCAAGCAGGGCGGCAACCTGATCCTGCTCGATGAGCCCACCAACGACCTCGACGTCGAAACCCTCGGCTCGCTGGAGAACGCTCTCGAAGAGTTCCCCGGCTGCGCCGTCGTGATCTCGCACGATCGCTGGTTCCTGGACCGGACTTGTACCCACATCCTCGCGTGGGAAGGTGGCTTCGGCGACAACGAGGCAGCTTGGTACTGGTACGAGGGCAACTTCGAGGGCTACGAGGCGAACAAGGTCGAGCGACTCGGCCCCGACGCCGCACGCCCGCACCGCGTGACTCACCGCAAGCTCACCAGGGACTGATCCGGTGTCCGACGTGTACACAGCGCAGATCCAGGTCCGGTGGGGCGATTCCGACCGGTTGGGTCACGTCAACAACACGCGTTACGTCGAGTACATGCAGGAAGCGCGCATCCAGTTCCTGGAAGCGAAACTGGCGCCGCTCGGCGGCCGGCCGGGATACCTCGTGGTTCGAAAGATGACCGTCGAGTTCCTCAAGCCGGTCACCGATCGGTCCGGTCCCTTGAATGTGGAGATCTTCACGACTCACGTCGGGACTTCCTCGTTCACGGTTCGGCACGTCATCCGTGACAACGCGGGTGTCGAATGCGCTTTCGGCGACGCGTTGATGGTCGGATTCGACACGGTGTCCGAAAAGTCCAGACCGCTGGCGGACAGCGAACGCGCGGTGCTCGAAGCATCGCTTGTTCAGATGACGACATCGTAGATTTCGTTTCTCAGTTCACCCTAGGTACTGGTTGCCGCGGCTAGTCTCGAGTCAGAGATTGGTCGCGGCGATCAGAACCCACAAGGATGTGAGCCAGGAATGACAGACCGTGTACGGCAGCAGGGCACAGGCCTCGACGAAGCGACGTTGTTGACGCGTCTTCGCGAGGCCTTTTTCACGCATATCGACGAGGGTGACAGCGACGACGTCATCAACGGTCGATCGGATCGAGTCCTGCTCGCGCATCTTGCGCTCGGGAGGCAGCGGACCCCGGGCACGGCCGTATGGCGTGTGTACCGCCCGTCAGGATCCGAGGGTCTCGGCGCTGCCGTCCAGATCGTCACCGACGACATGTCGTTGCTCGTCGAGTCCGTTACCGCGATGCTCAACCGACAAGGTGTGGGAATCAGTCAATTCGCCCATCCGATCCTGACGGTTGAACGCGATGACTCGGGCAATCTGATGTCCTTGGGCGACAGCGGTATCCAAGAATCCTGGATGCACGTCCAGTTGGACTCCGAAGTCGAGGATTCCGCTCTCGACGCGATCGAAGCACACCTCGGCAAGGTGCTCGCGGACGTCCGCCAGGTGGTTGGTGACACCCCGGACATGAAGGCATTGCAACTGCGCGTTGCCGACGAGTTGGAGAGTGCCGCAGAAACTGCCTCCGGGAGGATCACCCCCGAAGAATTCTCCGACACCGCCCGGCTGCTGCGGTGGATGGCGGACGGAAACTATGCCGTGCTCGGATACCGGCGATTCGAGGGCACGAAGGACGGTTCACGTACGGTCGCGGGTAGTGGACTCGGTGTGCTGCGCTCCGACGCGGTCACCGAGGGCCCGATGAGCTTGCCTCCCGTCGCAGATCTCCCGGATCGACCGCTTCTGGTCCTGACTCAGGGATCGTTCCCCGCCACGGTGCACCGCGCTGTCTACCCGTACTTCGTGGGCGTCTCGATCCTCGACGACAACGGAAACATTGTGGGGGAGCACAGGTTCCTGGGAGTGTTCACCGTTGTCGCCCTCCACGAGAACGTCCTCGCGATTCCCCTGATCGAGCGCCGCGTCCGCGAAGTAATCGCGCGTGCCGGTGTCGACCTGCATTCGTACTCCGGTCAGGCGATGCTCGAGGTCATCCAGTCGTTCCCGCGCACCGAGTTGTTCTCGAGCGATGCCGAGACCTTGTTCGAGACTGTGCACGCCGTGCACAGCATCGGGCTGCGTCGACAGGTGCGACTCTTTGTCCGCGAGGACACGTTCGGAAGGTTCGTATCCTGCTTGGTGTATCTACCCCGCGACCGGTACACGACGCGGGTGCGACTGGCGATGCAAAACCTGTTGTGGCGCGAATTCGGACCAGGCACAGTCGATTACACCGCCCGGGTTACCGAGAACGATCTTGCGCTGTTGCACGTGACGATCCGGCGCGATCCGGACAGTGAGCCGGTTCATCTGGATGTCTCCGAGGCCAACCGCGAGCGAGTTCAGGCTCTGTTGACCGAAGTCAGTCGTAGCTGGGACGACCGCATCAACGACCTTGTTCGTGAAAGTCCAGGTGTGGATCCGGAACTGGTGCAGCGGTATTCGCGGGTGCTTCCCGATGGATACAAGGAGGACTTCGAACCGTCACGCGCGTTGGCCGACATCGCCAGACTCGAGGCGTTGGCGCCAGGCGCGATCGACGTACTGCTCTATCGTGCTGTGGACTCCGCGCCCGGTGCCTGGCGCTTCACGCTCTTCGTCGGCGGCGACGGTATCTCGTTGAGCCAGGTGCTACCGGTGCTGCAGTCACTCGGCGTCGAAGTTCTCGACGAGCGGCCGCACGTCGTGCAGCGACTCGACGGTGTTCAGTGCTGGATCTACGATTTCGGATTGTCGGTACCGGCGGATCTTCGGGCGTCGGTCGAGATCGACCTCGATGCGCAGGTGCCGCTCGAGACCAGTACCGCCCCGCTGACCGAGGTCCAGAAGCGATTCACGGCTGCATTCGGTGCAGTCTGGTTCGGCCGGGCAGAAGCTGACCGATTCAACGAGTTGGTGCTGCGGGCCGGAATGTCCTGGCGGCAAGCCGTGGTGCTGCGTGCTTACGCAAAGTATCTGCGCCAGGCCACATTTCCGTACAGTCAGTTCCACATCGAAGGAATCGCGCTTACACACCCGCAGACCGCGTTTGCATTGGTGCAGTTGTTCGAGGCGATGTTCGACCCCGAGAAGCAGGACGACATTCGCGTCGCCGAATTGGACGAGCAGTTGCGTGCGTCCATCGACGAGGTACTCAGCTTGGATGCCGATCGCATTCTGCGTGGAATGTTCTCCTTGGTGAAGGCGACCTTGCGTACCAATTTCTACGTCGTCGACGCCGATGGCCGCTCTCGCGACTACCTGTCGGTCAAGCTCGATCCCTCACGGATCAGCGAGTTGCCCAAGCCGCGGCCGGCTTTCGAGATCTACGTGTACTCACCCGAGGTCGAAGGCGTCCACCTGCGATTCGGCGCAGTCGCGCGCGGCGGGCTCCGCTGGTCCGACCGGCGCGAGGATTTCCGCACCGAGGTGCTCGGCTTGGTGAAGGCTCAGGCCGTCAAGAACGCGGTGATCGTGCCGGTCGGCGCCAAGGGCGGCTTCGTCGTGAAGAATCCGCCTCTGCCGACGGGTGATCCGGCCGTTGATCGAATGGCGACGCTGGAAACCGGCAAGGCCTGCTACACCACCTTCATCTCCGGATTGCTCGACATCACCGACAACGTGCACGCGGCTACCGGCGAAGTTGTGACGCCGGATCGAGTGGTGCGCAAGGACGATCAGGATCGCTACCTGGTGGTCGCCGCGGACAAGGGCACGGCGACGTTCTCGGATCTCGCCAATTCGGTTGCCGCCAAGTACGACTTCTGGCTCGGCGACGCGTTTGCCTCCGGTGGCTCCGTGGGATACGACCACAAGGGCATGGGTATCACCGCTCGCGGCGCCTGGGAAAGCGTCAAGCGGCACTTCCGCGAACTCGGGGTCGACACGCAGACGCAGGATTTCACGACGGTAGGCGTCGGCGACATGAGCGGAGACGTGTTCGGCAACGGAATGCTCCTCAGTCGGCACATCCGTCTGGTGGGCGCGTTCGATCATCGACACATCTTCCTCGATCCGAACCCGGATGCAGCGAGCTCGTTCGTCGAACGTCAACGACTTTTCGAGTTGCCACGGTCGTCATGGGCCGACTACGACAAGAGCCTGATCAGTGAAGGTGGCGGCGTCTGGGACCGCACGGTCAAGTCGGTTCCGATCGCCGAAAGCGTCCGGATCGCACTGGGTCTGGCCGAGGGGGTCACGAAGCTCTCGCCGCCGGAATTGATGCAGGCGATTCTGTCGGCACCGGTGGATCTGCTGTGGAACGGCGGAATCGGTACATACGTCAAAGCGTCGACCGAGACCAATGCGCAGGTTGGCGACAAGAGCAACGACGCCGTGCGTGTCGACGGTCAAGATCTGCGGGTCAAGGTGATCGGGGAGGGCGGCAACCTCGGCGTCACTGCTCTGGGAAGAATCGAGTTCAGCGCCAGCGGCGGTCACATCAACACCGACGCCATCGACAACTCGGCCGGCGTCGACTGCTCCGATCACGAAGTGAACATCAAGATTCTTCTCGATTCGCTCGTGCGTTCGCAGTTACTGCCCACGCAGGAACGGAATCCGTTGCTGGCGTCGATGACCGACGACGTGGCGGCGCTGGTGTTGGCGGACAACATTGCTCAGAACGCGCTGCTCGGAATCTCCCGCGTGACCGCTTCTCAGATGCTCGGTGTTCACCGCCGTCAGTTGACGGATCTGACCAAGGCACGTGGCCTTGACCGCAAGCTCGAGGCGTTGCCGACCGACAAGGAGATCGAGCGTCGACTCGAGGCCGGTGTGGGTCTGACGTCGCCGGAATTGGCGACGCTGACGGCGCACGTGAAGCTTTCACTCAAGGACGATCTGCTCGCAACCGAGTTGCCGGACAACGATTTCTTCGCCCAGCAGATCCCGCAGTACTTCCCGACCGCTGTTCGCGATCGGTTCGAAACGGAGATCAAGGCACACCCGTTGCGGCGGCAGATCGTCGCGACGATGCTCGTGAACGAAGTGATCGACAACGGCGGAATCACGTACGCCTACCGATTGGCCGAGGAGACCGGAGCGAGCAGTACGGACTCGATCCGTGCCTACGCCGCTGTGCGAGAGGTGTTTGCGCTCGACGAGGTGTGGTCGCGAATCCGCTCGGCGGGCGTCAGTGCAGAGATCGAAAACGAGTTGATCGTTGAGTCGTGCCGCTTGCTCGACCGCGCGTCGCGGTGGTTCCTGGCCAATCGGCCCCAGCCGATCGCCGTCGGCGCCGAGGTTGCGCGTTACTCGGCGGCGTATCGGGCTACGGCACCTCTGGTCCCGGGGCTGCTTGCGGGCCATCAACTCGACGATCTGCTGGTGCGGGCTCAATCGGTGATCGATCGCGGGGCTCCGGAAGCGTTGGCGCTGGACGTGTTCCGACTGCTGGATGTCTACTGCCTGCTCGACATCGCGGATATCGCCGACATCGCAGATCACGACATCGCCGAAGTTGCGGAGCTGTACTACGCCTTGGACGCGCATCTGGGAATCGACTGGTTGCTGAGCGCGGTCTCGGGACTCGAGCGCGGCGATCGATGGCACTCGCTCGCGAGGCTCGCGTTGCGAGACGACCTCTACAGTTCGCTGCGGCAGTTGACGATGGAGGTTCTGGCCGGCGGCGAGCCGGGGGAGTCGCCGCAGGAGAAGATCGACGAATGGGAGTCGACCAACGCCTCGCGGCTGAGTCGGGCGAGGGCAGCTCTCGTCGAGATCTTCGAGTCTGGGACGCTTGACCTCGCGACGCTCTCGGTGGCGGCGCGTCAGGTTCGTAGCATGGTGCGCAGCATGGGCACCCGATCGGAGGTAGGACGTTGAGCGAAGGATTCCACGCCGAAGTTGTGGTTCGGTGGTCCGACATGGATGCCTTCCAGCACATCAACCACGCACGGATGGTGACGTTGCTCGAAGAGGCGCGGATTCCTTGGTTGTTCGAAGACTCGCGCCCGACGGTCACCCTGCGTGACGGGGCCGTGATTGCCGATCTCCATGTGCGGTACCGCGGGCAACTGCGGCACGACGATTCGCCGCTCGACGTCTTCATGTGGGTGGAAAAGGTGCGCGCGGTGGACTTCACCATCGCGTACGAGGTTCGCCCCCGCGGTGCGGATCTCAGTGTCCCGCCGTCCATCGTGGCGTCGACTCAGATCGCGGCCTTCGATATCGACACTCAACGTTTGCGTCGCCTCAGCGGGCCCGAGCGCGAGTACTTGGAGAGCTGGCAACGTGCATGAACGTGTACTGACCGTGCCCGAGGAGGCCGAGCGAAAGAACTTGGCCGGCTTCATCGGTCATGCCTTGCGTTTGGACGAGTCCACGGTCATCCGGATGCGTCGACGCGGAGATGCTCACCTGAGCGTTTGGGCGTCAACGGGTTTCGACGCTCTCGCTACGCGAACCGTGGCGGGCACCATCAACCCTGACGACACCTCGGCTGCCGGCGATCAGTTGCTCTCGGCGGTGGAGCAGGCGACAAGTGAGCTGATCGATCCGGGGTTCGCCATGGATTCGGCGTGGCGTGGGGCGTTGCCGCCGATGGACGGCTTCGAGCACCTGGACGACGTACCCGCCCGGGTGCTGATCGAACTGGCGCAGCGGGGCAACGCCTTGGCACTGGAGCATGGAAGTAGTCACGGTCCGCCGGCGTCGTTGCTCGATCAGGACGTGCTCGAGGTCAGTGGTCCGTCCGGCACGGTCGGGATCTCGATGCGGGTTGTTTTTGCCTTGACCGCAATGGGATTCGTTCCGCACGCCGGGTCCGAGGCGATGACCGCCGACATCGACCTCGAGCAGATCGACGCCTCGGAACTGGTTCGGGTGCGGGCGAGCAAATCCTGGGTGCGGCTCGATGCACGGTTCGGTTCGATCTACCGTCACCGCGGTGGTTCGATACCGCTGATGGTCGCACGATAGGAGTTCAGGTGGCGGGTGCGTGTTCTCTCAGATCAGCCACGCCGCAGCGTTGACGGGTAGTTGACCGTCGACGAGTGGTGCGCTGCTCAACAGCAGCTGCCCGTTCGGCAGTGCGATCGGCACCTCCGTGGTGTTGAGAGCACAGATCAGACCACCGCGTCGACGGAAAGCGAGGCAGCCGGGGGGACTGCCGTACCAATCGATGTCGGCGCCGGAGAACTCCGGCCTGGCGCTACGAAGTTCGAGGGCGGCGCGATAAAGCGAGAGCATCGAGTCGACGTCCTCGATCTGCGCCTCCACCGTGAGTGTCGACCACTCGCGTGGCATCGGCAACCAGGTGCTCGCACCGGTGGTGAATCCGAACGGGGGTTCGCTTCCTTCCCACGGAAGGGGCACTCGGCAGCCGTCGCGTCCTCGCTCGGCATGTCCGGATCGTTCCCAGACCGGGTCCTGTAGTGCCTCGTCGGGCAGGTCGACGTTCGGCAGGCCGAGTTCGGCTCCGTTGTAGATGAAGCTCGCGCCCGGAAGCGCCAGTTCGACGAGGATCATCGCCCGTGCGCGTTGGGTTCCGATCTCACCCCCGCCGTAGCGCGTGACTTCACGTTCGACGTCGTGATTCGACAGCGTCCACGTGGGCACACCCCCGACCTCGGCGACGGCCGCAAGAGAGTTCTCCACGGCCTCCCGGACGGACTCGGCGGAGAATTCGGTTTCTGCAAGTCGGAAGTTGAATCCGAGATGCAGTTCGTCTGGCCGGATGTATTCGCCGAACTTCTGGTTGTCCTTCACCCAGATCTCGCCGACGGTCATCGCCTCCGGGAACTCGTCCATGACCTTGCGGATGCCGCGGTGGATTTCGTGAACTGCCGGGTTGTTGAACCGCGGGTCGTCGTCGGAATTGCGCATGAGCTCGTTGAGCTCCCAGTCGTGGTCCGGCAAACCGTCGGGCTTAGCCATTCCGTGGGCCACGTCGATGCGGAATCCGTCGATTCCGCGCTCGAGCCAGAAGCGCAGAGTCTTGGCGAGGTCGTCGAAGACCTCGGGGTTGTCCCAGTTCAGGTCGGGCTGTTCCTTGGCGAAGATGTGCAGGTACCACTGGCCGGGTGTTCCGTCGGCTTCGCTGACGCGGGTCCATGCCGGGCCGCCGAAGATGCTCGGCCAGTTGTTCGGCGGTTCGTTGCCGTTTTCACCTTTGCCGTCTCGGAAGATGTAGCGGGATCGCTCCGCAGAACCTGGCGCCGACGCCAGGGCTGCCTTGAACCACTCGTGCTGATCACTCGTGTGGTTCGGGACCAAGTCCATGGTGACCTTGATTCCGCGCTCGTGGGCCGACGTGATCAGCGAATCCATCGTCGCCAGATCACCGAACAGGGGATCGATGTCGCGAGGATCCGAGACGTCGTAGCCGTGGTCTGCCATCGGTGACTTCATCACCGGGCTCAACCAGATCGCGTCGATGCCGAGCAGTTCGAGGTAGCCGAGTTTCTCCTCGACTCCGCCGAGGTCGCCGATACCGTCACTGCCCGAATCGGCAAAGGAACGCGGATAGATCTGATAGAAGACCGCCTCGTTCCACCACGGGGCTTCGGGCCGGCTTACAGAGGACGAATCCGCGGGGGTGCTCACAGCAGTTCATAGTGCCAAACGTCTGGCACTCTCACGACTTGGACACGGCAAAAGCGTGACTCTTTACCTAGCCTTGGTGTACTTTGCATTCACGCGGTGACACCATGTGGCAACTTTGGTGTTACTGCCGGGGGAGAAGTATTCGGGAATTCAACCAAGGGGGCTTGGCCTTGACTTTGTCGGCAATCGAAGCGGTCAGTTTGGATCATGTACTGCTCGAAGATGATCCCATCAACCGCGACTGGATAATCTTCGGCACACCGGTTGCACGGTCGGCGCAATGGTCGGCGAGTAAAGACGGGACCACGACTACACACGTCTGGGATTGCACGAAGGGGCGCTTCCGCTGGTACTTCCACGCGGACGAAATCGTGCACATCATCGAAGGGTCGGTCACCGTTCAGGCCGACGGAATCGCCGAGCGAACCCTGAGTGTCGGCGATGCCGCACTCTTCCGTGCGGGCAGTTGGTCGGAGTGGGAGGTCGAAGAGTACGTGCGCAAGCATGCAATCTTGAGTTCGCCCCTGCATCCCACGGTGTCGTTCGGGGTACGAGCAGTCCGCCGGGTCGCGCGCGTGTTCAGGCCGAAGGCTAGGTAGACGGTCAGATAGCGGAGTTCACCATGGACGCGGCAGCCATCTCCATGTAGTCGATCAACTGCTTGCGGTGCACCGGGCTCAGAGTCTTCTCGTCGATGGACGCGATGGCGACGTGCATGCACCGCAGCCACGCATCACGCTCGATCGGGCCGATCACGAATGGATTGTGGCGCATCCGCAGACGCGGGTGTCCACGTTCCTCCGAGTACGTGTGCGGTCCGCCCCAGTACTGCTCGAGGAACATCCGCATCCGCCGCTCGGCCGGGCCGAGATCGGCCTCGGGGTAGAGCGGGCGCACAACCTCGTCCTTCGCGACCTCTTCGTAAAATCGCGCGGTGAGCTTGTGAAACGTCTCGGCTCCGCCGACGGCGTCGTAGAAGGTCTGCTGCACGTCGTGCTGTACGTCATTCATGGCAAGTTCCATTGTGCCTGACGGCCGTAGTGGTCGGTTTCCGGGTCGACGACGGTTGTATCGAGTCGGAGTGCGTACCCATTCACCGGAAATTCACCGGCCGTCCTGGCAATTTTGTTCGAAATGGGAGTGCGTAACGCGATCATCCGTGGTCAACTTGGGGGCAGTCTCCCGGAGGTCGTATGAAGAACCGACATACTGCACGCAATCACCGACAACTCCAGCCCACTAGCGCGCGGAACGACCACGCGTTAGGGGCTGTTCTGGAAGTTGTTCCTGACGGGTTCGCGCACACTACCGACCCACTCTTTTCCGACGAGCATTCTCACCTCGAGATGTTCCCTCCCGATCGCGTCGTCCCCGAGTGGGTGAAACGTCGGGTGCTACTGCTCAACGTCACGTACGAACCGCTGACCGCCCTTCCTGCCAGGCGCGCGGTCGTACTGATGGCCTGCGGCAAGGCCGATACCGTCCACGAGGACGAACAGGGCCCGGTAGTCCATTCCGCGGACTGGTCGGTGCAGGTTCCCTCGGTCATTCGATTGCGCACCTACGTGCGCGTTCCATATCGCGCCCGCATCCCCATGACTCGTGCCGCGCTGATGCATCGTGACCACTTCCGATGTGCGTACTGCGGAGCCAAAGCCGAAACCATCGACCACGTCGTTCCTCGCAGCAGAGGTGGCGGGCATTCGTGGGAGAACTGCGTCGCGTGCTGTGCCCCCTGCAATCACCGCAAGGCCGACAAGATGCTCAGCGAACTCGGATGGACCCTCCGTGCGGAATTGGTCCCGCCGTCCGGACCTCACTGGCGTCTGCTCGCGGCGACCAAGGAATTGCATCCGGCGTGGATGCCTTATCTCGGCGTGGGCGCAGCCTGAGCTATGTGTCGGCGTGGGCGCAGCCTGAGCTATGTGTCGGCGTGGGCGCAGCCTGAATTGAGTTCTAGCGTCACCGAAACGAAATTGCCCGAGAATTTGTGGCCCTGACGCTTTCCTTCCTGGCGTTCTGGGCTACGTTATCTGGTGTGAGCATTCTCGAGGTAGTACTGATATACGTTGGGATTCCGGCCTTGATCACCGCGTTCTTCGCGGCTGCGTCCTTCCTCGGGAAGAAGACGCCGGGACCGGTTCCGCCGGCGTTCCATCTCGGTGAGTCGTGGGATCACGCTCCCGTGCTGTGGAGTGCTGTCGACGAGGTCACCGTTCGCGGTGGCCATCACGGCAGTGCACACGCAATCGAAGCCGGTTCGGCTGATCTGATCGGAGGGTCCGCAAGTGGCAAGTGGTGATCATTCGACCGCGCTCGCAGTAGCGCCCGAGGACCTGCCCGTCGGCAGCGTCGTCACGTCCAGTGGACGCGTATCCGGTGTGCATCGCATCGGCGAGCCGTTCACCGACGATCTTCCGTTCGAGACCATGGATCTGGTCGCGCTCGACGTCGCGATGACCGAAGCGACGCGGGCCACCAAGGTGCGGTTCAACGCGTACGTCGGTGATCTCGGTTCTGATCCGGCAGCGGGTGCCGACGCATTGTTCCCGACCACGCCCGAAGCCGAGCGTTCCGTCCTGATCGCCGTTTCGCCCAACCAGCGCACCGTCGAGGTTCGCAGCGGTCGGGCAATCGCCGATCGGGTCACCGATCGTGTTACCCAGCTCGGAGCAACGGCAGCTGTTGCATCCTTCAGTGAAGGCAACCTGATCGACGGACTGATCAGCGCTATCCGCGTTATGGCAGCCGCAATTTCAGCGCCGTAACTGTTTGTCAGACACAGGCCGGTGCCCGCGTCGATTCGTGAGAATCGACGCGGTCACCGGCCTTTCGCATGTCAGCTCGCGTCGAACTTTCGTGCTGCGAGTGAACGAACCACGCCGGCCTGGCCTTCGACGACCAGGCGACGCAACGCGGGAGGGATGTCGCCTTCGAGGAACCGGTCTGCTGCCGCTACGGATTCGTCCGAGATCGACCACGACGGGTACAGCCCGATGACGACCGTCTGTGCCACTTCGCTCGAGCGTCGTTCCCACACCGCCGCGATATCGGCGAAGTAGCGGGAGACGAAGGGCTCGAGCAATTCGTCCTGGCCTTCGCGAGCGAACCCGCCGATGATCGATCGCGCGGTGATGTTGGGCACGGAGTCGTCGCCGACGACCTTTGCCCAGACCTCTTCCTTGACAGCGACCTGCGGACGTCCGGCCGCGGCCGCCGCGGCTTGACGAGCGCCCGCAGCGGTCGGGTCACGCTGAGCTTCGGCGTCGATGAATGGAGTTGCGGTTCCTTCGGCGTCGATCTCACCGGCGGCCGCGAGTGCCCCGACGATGCGCCAGCGCAGGTCCGTGTCGACGATCAGGCCGTCGAGCCCAACGGTGGAGGGATCGGCGTCGAGCAATTCGCGCAGTACCTCGGTGTGCCACGGGGAGAGTGCTGCGCCGGTGAGTGCGTTGACGAATGCCAGCTGGTGGTCGGACCCGGCCTCTGCCTCACGTGCGAGTTCGAGCAACCGATTGGCGAAGCTCGCCGCGCCTTCGGCCTCGGCCCAGGCCGGATCTGCGTAGGAGCCGATGGCGGTTTGGGCTTGGAGCAAGAGACGTTGCACCACACCGACTTCGGTCTCCGAACTGATGCCGCGCTCGACCAGCGCGACGAAGTCGCGTGCCTTCAGTTCGGCTTGACGGGTCATTTCCCACGCCGCCGACCAGACCAGGGTGCGGGGGAGTGAGTCGGTGATGTCGCCGACCCGCTCGATCGCCGTCGCCAACGATTCGGGATCGAGTCGCACGGAGCCGTAGGTGAGATCGTCGTCGTTGACCAACACGAGTGCACCGCGGGCGACGCCGACAAGTTCGGGGACATCCGTGCTTTCCACAGCATCGAGGTCGAGTTCGACGCGATGGCTTCGTACCAACTTGCCGTCGACGTCGTCGTAGATGCCGATGGCGATCCGGTGGATTCGCCGCTCGCCGGCGCCTGGTGCAGCACCGTCCTGCAGGACGGCGAAGCGGGTGAACTTTCCGTCTGCGTCGACATCGAAGTCGGGGCGCAGGATGTTCAAACCGGTGGTCTTGAGCCACTGCCGACCCCAGTCGGAAAGGTCACGGCCCGAGGACTTTTCGAGTGAGCCCAGCAGATCGTCGAAGGTTGCGTTTCCGAATGCGTGCTCACGGAAGTACTCACGCAGTCCGGCGAGGAACGGCTCGAGTCCGACGTATGCCACCAACTGCTTGAGGACGCTGGCGCCCTTCGCGTACGTGATGCCGTCGAAGTTCACCTCGACGGCGGCCAGGTCCGGAATGTCCGCGGCAATCGGGTGCGTCGACGGCAACTGGTCCTGGCGGTACGCCCACGACTTCTCGACGTTGGCGAACGTCGTCCAGGCGTTCGTGTACTCCGTGGCCTCGGTCTGGCACAGGACCGAAGCGAAGGTCGCGAACGACTCGTTGAGCCACAGGTCGTCCCACCACGCCATCGTGACGAGGTCGCCGAACCACATGTGCGCCATTTCGTGCAGGACCGTTTCGGCACGACGTTCGTACGAGTAGCGGGTCACCTTGGAGCGGAAGACGTAGTCCTCGAGGAATGTCACGGCGCCGGCATTCTCCATCGCGCCGGCATTGAATTCGGGGACGAAGAGCTGGTCGTACTTGCCGAAAGCATAGGGAACACCGAAGTTGCGGTGATAGAAGTCGAATCCCTGCTTGGTCTCGGTGAACAGTCGCTCCTCGTCCATGAACTCGGCCAGCGAAGCGCGGCAGAAGATTCCGAGCGGGATGTCGCCGTGCTCGTCGGAGTAGTTGTCGGTCCACTGCGCGTAGGGACCGGCGATGAGCGCTACCAGGTACGTGCTCATCTTCGGGGTGGTCCTGAAGACGTGCTTGCCGGGATCGGCGGCAAGGGTCTCGACGACCGCGGAGTTGGAGATGACCTTCCACGACGTGGGAGCGGTGACGCGGACGTCGAACGTGGCCTTGAGATCAGGCTGATCGAAGCACGCGAACATGCGCTTGGCGTCGGCCGTCTCGAACTGTGAATAGAGGTAGACGGAGTCATCGGTCGGGTCGACGAATCGGTGCAGTCCCTCGCCGGTGTGGGAGTAGATGCAATCGGCCTCGATGACCAACTCGTTGTCGGCAGCGAGATCAGGCAGGCTGATGCCCGTCGACTCGTCGTAGCCGGAGACGTCGAGCGCGGTGCCGTTGAGGACCGCGGAATGGACTCTGGCCGCGACGATGTCGATGAAGCTGCTTGCTCCGGCCGTGGCGGTGAACGTGACGGTGGTCTTCGAGGAGAACGTCTCCTCGCCGGGTGCGTCTTTGCCGTCGGTGAGATCGAGTTCGATCAGGTAGTTCTCGACGGTCAGGATTGCTGACCGTTGCGCTGCGGTTTCGCGTGTCAGGTTCGGTGCGACCACAAAGATCTCCTCGTAGATGGTGCGGATCTATTACGTCCATCCCATCACGAAGAGAACGACTTCACTCAAGCGGACACTTCTGCCAGCGGAATCTCCGGATCGGCCAACCGCTCCGGATCGACGGGACGCGAAGACGCGACCAATTCCTTGATGGCGTCACCGGCATCCCAGATGTTCACGTTCATGCCGGCGAGCACCTTGTTCGCGGAATCGAGCCAGAATGCCAGGAACTCGCGCTTGTCAACGTCGCCGCGAGTGACGACACTCGAGTAGCCGCCGTGCGGTGCGTGACCTACGTATTCCATTCCGAGGTCGTACTGATCGGTGAAGAAATACGGCATGCGGACGTACTCGGCGGGCCGTCCCAACATGGTCTCTGCGGCCGTCTCGGGTTGGTTGAGTGCGTTTGCCCAGTGCTCCACCCGAATTCGTGCATTCAGAATCGGATGCTGTGCGGCCGCGATGTCACCCACTGCGACCACGTCGGGGTCGCTGCTCTGCAGACCGGCGTCGACGAGAACCCCGTTGTCGACGTCGATACCCGCCTCCGATGCCAACTCGGTGTTCGGCAATGCGCCGACAGCGATCAACACGGCGTCGGCCGGAATCACGGTTCCATCGCTCAAAGTGACGCCCGAGGCGTGACCGCCGTCGACAGAGATTGCGGTGACGTCCGTGCCGGTGCGTAAGTCCACCCCGTTCTGGCGGTGCAGTGCGGCGAAGACCTCACCCATTTCCGGGCCGAGGGTCGATTCGAGCGGAAGTCCGGCATGCTCGAGCACGGTGACGTCGACGTCGAAACCGCGAGCTGACGCGGCAATTTCGAGGCCGATCCAGCCGGCACCGATCACGACGAGCTTCTTGTCGGCGGCCAGGGTGCGCAGCAGCGCGGCGGCCTGATCGACTGTTCGCACGTAGTGAACGCCCTCGGCGTCGGATCCCGGGATGTCGAGGCGCCGCGACCGCGAACCGGTGGCCAAGGCGAGCTTGTCGTAGCTGATCGTGGAACCGTCCGGAAGTGACACGGTGTGCGCAGCGGGGTCGATGGCCGTTGCCGTCGTTCCCGGGCGAAGATCGACATGATGGTCCCGAAACCACTCGCCGTCGTGGACGGTGAATTCGGGGAGTGTCTTCTTGCCTGCGAAGAACTCTTTCGACAGCGGCGGACGCTCGTACGGGAGGTGGTCTTCTTCACTCAATACGGTGATCTCACCGTCGAAATCTCTGTCACGCAGGGCTTCTGCGATCTTTGCGCCCGCGAGCCCGCCGCCGACGATCACGAATCTCCGGTTGGTGCTCATTACTGAACCACTCCTTCGTACTCGTTTCTTTTCGACACTACTGCGATCGGGAGGTGGTTCGGGGGAAAGCGCGGGAAGGATTGCGGGTTCATGATTGTTGGCAGGACGGGAGTATGTCCCGGAACTGATATGACCTGACCGACATGAACTGATAGGGAGTTTCTTCGTGAGCGCAACCTCGAGCAAGACCACGGACACTGCTGACTTCTGGTTCGATCCGCTCTGCCCGTGGTGCTGGATCACATCACGCTGGATTCTCGAGGCCCAGCAGGTACGCGACATCGAGGCCAAGTTCCACGTGATGAGCCTTGCGGTTCTCAACGAGGGCCGTGACCTTCCCGACGAGTACCGGGAGATGATGGCCAAGGCCTGGGGCCCGGTCCGTGTCGCCATCGCTGCAGCGCAGCTGAAGGGTGACGAGATCCTGCTGCCGCTGTACACGGCTATGGGGACGAAGATTCACAACGAGGGCAACAAGGACTTCGCCGACGTCATCAAGTCGTCCCTCGCCGAGGTCGGCCTGCCACCTGAACTGGCCGAGGCCGCCGACACCGACAAGTACGACGAGGCTCTGCGCGAGAGCCACCACAAGGGCATGGACGCCGTCGGACCCGACGTCGGAACCCCGACGATCCATGTCAACGGCGTGGCGTTCTTCGGCCCCGTGCTCTCACGCATCCCGCGCGGCGAGGACGCAGGCAAGGTGTGGGACGGCGCAGTCGCGCTGGCCGGCTACCCCCACTTCTTCGAGCTCAAGCGGACCCGCAACGAGGATCCTCAGTTCGACTGAGCGGCAGTGAGCGTCGGATTTCGGTAGAGCTGGCCCGGCCGGAAGAACAGATGCCCTGAGTGCGTGCGGTTGCGAAGTGCAGCCGCACGCCAGGTCAGCACAGGATGCGACGACAAGATGTTGACGAACCACGGGAAGAACCCGGATTCGAGTGTCGCCCGATCGGCCAGTTCGTCGAACCCGACCAGACCCACCAGATACTTTCCCGCGCCGAGGACGCCCATCGCGCCCGGTGCACCCTGCGGACGCATGTGAAAGCCGAAGTTGTCCGCCGTGTACTCCATGGAACGCGACAGCGAAGACCCGATCACCGGAATGTAGTTCGACGCGAACTGTCCCCACTGGCGCCAGTACGACGCATGCCCGGCAGCGATGTGGCCGACCTCGTGGCCGATGATGAATGCGAGCGCATCGGGCTCGCGTGCCTGCCCACCGACTTCGAACAGGTCGCTGTAGACGACGACGAAACGGCGAAATCCGTGCCCCGACGCGAACGCGTTGATCCGTCCGTTCCCCAGCACGACGTAGGCATCCGGCGGAGTTTTCATGCCGAATCGTGCCGCAGCCTCGGCAACCAGCTGATACCCCTCCGGAAACTGTGAAGGCGTCATCTTGATTCCGTTGACCTGTTGCGATCCGTACAGCTGACCTCGCGCGAGGAACAGCAGGATCGGAGCCGCGAGCACCACGAGGATCCACGTCGACAGATCACCCGCAGCGATCAGAACGATCGCCACCACATAAGTGACGACCGTCGTCAGCACCGCGAGCACGAGTAGCGGGATTTCCCACGGGTGGCGAACGGCGTCACTGCCCGGTGACACACGAACGGCGGGTGCAGCGGCCTGGCCGTTGACGGGGTACATGGGCACCACGATAGGTGTGCTCGCGCGGTGATGCGTGTTCCTGAAAGTGTGACGTCGACCCGGGTGCGCCCGGCTGGTCGGGCCTGAGAGAATTGTCGCCATGCGCGTATACCTGGGTGCCGACCATGCCGGATTCGAACGTAAGAACGAGATCATCGAACACCTGAAAGCGAACGGCCACGAGGCCATCGACTGTGGTGCTCACGAGTACGACGCCGTGGACGACTACCCGGCTTTCTGCATCGAAGCCGCAAAGCGCGTCGTCGCCGACGAAGGCAGCCTGGGAATCGTCCTGGGTGGCAGTGGCAACGGCGAGCAGATCGCAGCGAACAAGGTTCCCGGCGCACGGTGCGCCCTCGCTTGGAGCGTCGAAACGGCGAAGCTGGCACGTGAGCACAACAACGCTCAGCTGATCGGCATCGGCGGGCGTATGCATTCCCTCGAGGAATCGCTTGCCATCGTCGACGCTTTCCTCGCCACCGCATGGTCGGGTGAAGAGCGCCACCAGCGTCGTATTGACATCCTGTCCGAGTACGAGAAGACCGGCGTCGCACCGGCTCTGCCGCAAGCCTGATCCGAAAGTTGTTCCGTGCCTGAAGGTCATACCCTGCACCGGCTGGCACGGTTGCATGCCCGCAAGTTCGTCGGTTCACCGGTCCGCGTCCTCAGTCCGCAAGGCAGATTCGCCGAGGACGCGCGCCTGGTGGACGGACACGTACTCACGTCCTCGGATGCCTGGGGAAAGCACCTCTGGCACACGTACGACAACGGTCTGACAGTTCACGTACACCTCGGGTTGTACGGAAAGTTCACCGACGCCGCCCTGCCGATGGAAGAACCGGTAGGCCAGGTCCGGATGCGAATGGTCGGTGCCGACTTCGGCACCGACCTTCGTGGTCCCACCGCCTGCGAAGTCCTGCTACCTCCTCAGGTCGCCGCGATCGAGGCCAGACTCGGGCCGGACCCACTGCGCCGCGACGCGGATCCAGAGAAGGCCTGGTTGCGAATCTCCAAGTCCAAGACGGCAATCGGCGCCCTGCTGATGGACCAGGCGGTCCTGGCGGGTGTCGGCAACGTCTATCGCGCCGAACTTCTCTTTCGTCACGGAATCAACCCTGAACGACCGGGGAATCTCGTCTCTCACGGCGAGTGGACCGCCATGTGGGCAGACCTAGTCGAATTGATGAAAGTCGGCGTCAGGCGGGGGAAGATGCACGTCGTTCGCGCCGAGCACGACAACGGAGATCCGGCGTACGCGAAGGATCGTCCGCGTACCTATGTCTACAGAAGAGCAGGATCGCCGTGCCGCGTGTGCGGCACACCGATCCTGCATTCCGTCATGAAGGCGCGAAACCTGTTCTGGTGCCCGGTGTGTCAGTCGGCTTAGAAGTCGAAGCCGCCGAAGTCCCCACCACCACCACCGAAGTCCCCGAAGTCGCTGCCCTCACCGTCGTAGCCGCCGTCTGCGGTGTAATCCGTGTTGTCCATACTTCCTTGGTCCGCACCGGAATCACCGGCGTCCATGCCCTGATCGCCGGAGTCGCCGGCTCCCGTATCGGCGCCGGGATCGCCACCCTGGGCGAAAGCTTCTGCGCCGTAAGGAACCCCGGCCATGCCGGAGAACATGGTCGAGAACAGCATCATCGAACCCAGACCCCAGGCGCCGGCGACGAGGGCAGGCTTCCACCAGGGTTCGGAGTACCAGCCGGCCGGGACCGGGCGTCCGGCGACTCGGCCACCGGGGTAGTAGTTGGGTGTGTGCGACGACGGATTGGGTGATGCGGCGACCTTGCGGCCCTCGAATTCGACCTCACGGTCTTCGGTGACCGAACCGGCAGCCTTCTGTCCGTCGATGGAAGGAACTTCCGGTCCCGGATCCATGCCCATCGCCACCCGTGCCGCGCGGATGTAGTAAAGCCCTTCCAGTGCAGTCTGTTTCGCGAGACGTGCTTGGACCGGCGTTGCGGCCTGATCGATCTGCGAGCCTGCGGCGTTGTACCGTTCGGCCGCGTCGGCGAGGGCTTGGCGCGACGCGTCGTCACTGCCGGTCAGGTTGTAGACCTGACCGCCGAGGCGTTCGATCGACTGCCGGGCATCGGCTTTCGCATCGTCGAGTTGTGTTGCGCTGTGGCCGGAACCGCGTTGCTGGCTTTTCATGACCAGGAATACGACTACGGCCAGAACGACGAGTATGAGAAGAATCGTGGTCACGTGGCCTCCCGAGCAGAATCGATCCGGACAACTCCAGGATACGTACCGCAGGGGAGTGGTCTGAGTGGACAAAGTCGGAATACAAAAGATCCGCACCGGCTGGGCCGATGCGGATCTTTTGTGGAGTTTCCCTCCTGATGGAGGGGATGACGGGAATCGAACCCGCGTGATCAGTTTGGAAGACTGAGGCTCTACCATTGAGCTACATCCCCGTGCATACGACAACTCGGGATCGCCGTGTTCGTCGTCTGCGATACGAAACTGTACCCAATGCCCCACCGGATTTCATAATCGGGGGGTCAGAGAAGTTCGAGACCGTCGTTCACCTGGGGAATTGGCGAATTGCTCGGCGAGTCGGGGTGTCTCGGCCGCAGGCGCGACTTCTGATTCCGGCTCTGAATGGCAGTTGAGGCAAGGCTGTATGTGGCTGCCGTCGGATGACATACTGACGGGGTCGACAGCCGGGCCGTGTACAAATGGCGGTCGGGTTCGTGAGAGAGTAGTGAGCGCGATAGGGTTGTGCGCGGTCACCGATGGTGGCTGCCCTTGGTGGCCCGCTGTCTTAGTGGCCTCGGATGGCCGTATCGTGTGTTTCATGTGATCGGAAACGGGATGTAGCGCAGCTTGGTAGCGCATCCGCTTTGGGAGCGGAGGGTCGCAGGTTCAAATCCTGTCATCCCGACAAGTACGTACATGGCACTTCACCTCCAGTAAGTCCGGGAGTGAAGTGCCGCGCCAGACAGCAGTACCGATTCAACACAAGTTGTGAGCAAGACCAGACGAAGGAGCGAAGTTTCGTGAAGAGCACCGTCGAGCAGCTCAGCCCGACGCGAGTCCGTATCAACGTTGAGGTGCCCTTCGCGGAACTCAAGTCTGATTTCGACAAGGCCTACAAGGCCCTCGCGCAGCAGATTCGTCTCCCCGGCTTCCGTCCCGGCAAGGCTCCGGCCCGCCTCCTCGAAGCGCGTGTCGGTCGCGGCGCTGTGCTCGAGCAGGTCGTCAACGACGCTCTGCCGTCGCGTTACTCCGAGGCTGTCACCAGCGCCGGCGTGAAGGCCATCGGCCAGCCCGAGATCGAGGTCACCAAGATCGAAGACGGCGAGCTCCTCGAGTTCACCGCCGAGGTCGACGTGCGCCCGGAGATCGAGCTCCCTGACTTCAGCTCCATCAACGTCGAGGTCGATCCGATCGAGATCACCGACGAAGCCATCGAAGAGCAGCTGCTTTCGCTGCGTCAGCGTTTCGGCACCCTCACCGGCGTCGACCGCGCAGTCGAGGACGGCGACTTCGTCTCCATCGATCTGTCGGCCACCGTCGACGGCGAGAACGTTGCCGAGGCAACCGCGAGCGGACTGTCGCACGAGGTCGGTTCGGGCCAGCTCATCGAGGGCCTCGACGAAGCCATCATCGGCCTCAAGGCGGGGGAGTCCAAGGACTTCACGTCGACGCTGGTCGCCGGCGAGTACGCAGGCAAGGAAGCTGTTGTCACCGTGACCGTGCAGACGGTCAAGGAGCGCGAGCTTCCGGCTGAGGACGACGAGTTCGCTCAGCTCGCCAGCGAGTTCGACACCTTGGAAGAACTGAAGGCTGACCTCCGTGAGCGCGTCGCACGCGTCCGCAAGGTCGAGCAGGCCGGTCAGATCCGCGACAAGGTTCTCGAGCAGCTGCTCGAGACCGTCGAGGTTCCGTTGCCGGAGGCTGTCGTCAAGGCTGAGGTCGACGCTGCACTGCACGACGCCGTTCACGGTCTCGATCACGACGAAGAGGCACTGAACAAGCTCCTCGAAGAGCAGGGCAGCAGCCGCGAAGAGTTCGACAAGGATGCACAGGAAGCCGCTGAGCGCTCCGTCAAGACGCAGCTCTTGCTCGACTCGATTGCCGATGCGGGCAACGTCACCGTCGGTCAGGACGAGCTCACCGAGCGCATCCTGTTCCAGGCGCAGCGTTACGGCATGGCTCCTGAGCAGTTCATCCAGCAGATCCAGCAGGCCAACCAGCTCGGCGCCGTCTTCGCAGACGTCCGTCGTGGCAAGGCTCTCGCGTCCGTCGTCGAGTCGGCCGGTGTCAAGGACACCTCCGGCGCAGTTGTCGACACCGCAGAGCTGTTCGGCAGCAGTGAGGCCGAAACCGAAGCGGACGAGTCTGATTCCGCCGAGAGCGAAGACAAGTAAAAACGCAGGCGGACGGGTGTTTTCACCACGATCGACTGCGCTGAGTTTTCCGCTTTGAGCGAAGTAGGGCGGCACCGGGACTCCGGTGCCGCCCTACTTCGTTACTGTCTGTGTCAGTAGAAGTGTTTCGCATAGACGATCCACCGCACAAGTAGATCCACATAGAAGGCAGGTACCGTGACTTCCAATCACCTGGAGACTTTGCAGAGTCCCGCCATGACTTCAGCGACCGCTGGGTTGAACCTCAGCGACTCGGTGTACGAGCGCTTGCTGCGAGAGCGCATCATTTTCCTCGGTACCCAGGTCGACGACGACATCGCCAACAAGCTGTGCGCACAGATCCTGCTGCTCTCGGCCGAGGACCCGACGCGAGACATCTCGCTCTACATCAACTCGCCCGGTGGATCCGTGACCGCAGGTATGGCGATCTTCGACACGATGCAGTTCGCCGAGTGCGACATCGCCACCTTCGGCATGGGCCTTGCGGCGTCGATGGGTCAGTTCCTGCTCTCGGCAGGCACCAAGGGCAAGCGCTACGCACTGCCTCACGCCCGCATCATGATGCACCAGCCGTCCGCCGGCATCGGTGGTTCCGCCAGTGACATCGCGATCATGGCCGAGCAGTTCAAGCACACCAAGCGCGAAATGGCCGAGCTGATTGCTCAGCACACCGGCCAGACGGTCGAGCAGATCACCGCGGACTCCGATCGTGACCGTTGGTTCACGGCGAAGGAAGCTCTCGAGTACGGCTTCGTCGACCACGTCGTCTCCCGTGCGAATCAGGCCGGCGGCACCGGCAACTGAGCCGGTTCGCCCGTCCTTTCGCTGCCCAATTCATACTTTGGAGAACTGATGACCAATCTTTTCGGAGCTAACTCGCTGGGCGGCCAGGCGCCGTCGGGCCCCCAATCGCGTTACATCCTGCCCCAGTTCACGGAGCAGACCAGCTACGGCGTCAAGACGTCCGACCCGTACAACAAGCTGTTCGAGGAGCGCATCATCTTCCTCGGCTCGCAGGTCGACGACGTGTCCGCCAACGACCTCATGGCGCAGTTGCTGGTTCTCGAATCGCAGGATCCGGACCGCGACATCACGATGTACATCAACTCGCCCGGTGGTTCTTTCACCGCGCTGATGGCGATCTACGACACGATGCAGTACGTCCGTGCCGACATTTCCACCGTCTGCCTCGGTCAGGCTGCTTCGGCAGCTGCCGTGCTTCTGGCCGGCGGTACGCCGGGCAAGCGCTTCGCGCTCCCCAACTCGCGCATTCTGATCCACCAGCCGGCTACGGGCGGTATCCAGGGTCAGGTTTCCGATCTGGAGATCCAGGCTGCGGAGATCGAGCGTATGCGTCGGCTCATGGAGAGCACGCTGTCGCTGCACACGGGTAAGGATCCGGAGACCATCCGCGTCGACACCGATCGCGACAAGATCCTCACGGCCGAGCAGGCCAAGGAGTACGGCATCATCGACGACGTGCTGGCTTACCGGAAGCTCAGCGCACAGAAGTAGTCGATTTCCGCCTCGTGTCGAGGATCTGTTACCCGATTCCCGACACGAGGCGGACACGTCGAGAAGTGCCTGGTGGAGCGCTTGCCAGGCTGAAATCTCGACTCTTTTCTTTTTTATCCGCAGACGAAACGCCGAGAACAGGTCGACCCCGTTCGGGATCTGCGGGTACCGTCACTTCACGGGCTGGTTCTCGACCGGCGTTCTGCGATTGTTCGACCAGATTTGTTCGATCAGTTTGTCTGATCTGACAACTACCGAAGTACTGCGGAGCGTCTCGACCGATCGAGTGGCGGCGAGTGCACGTACATGATGGAAAGTAGGGACCTCACGAGATGGCACGCATCGGCGACGGCGGGGATCTGCTCAAGTGCTCTTTCTGCGGTAAGAGTCAGAAGCAGGTCAAAAAGCTCATTGCAGGACCCGGGGTGTACATCTGCGACGAGTGCATCGACCTCTGCAACGAGATCATCGAAGAGGAATTGGCCGAATCGAGCGAGGTCAAGCTCGACGAGCTTCCCAAGCCTGCGGAGATCCGAGAATTCCTCGAGAACTACGTCATCGGTCAGGACTCCGCCAAGCGGACGTTGGCCGTGGCCGTCTACAACCACTACAAGCGCATTCAGGCCGGCGACAAGGGCCGTGACGCGCGGGGTGAGACGGTTGAGCTCGCGAAATCCAACATATTGATGCTCGGCCCCACCGGCTGTGGCAAGACGTATCTCGCTCAGACTCTCGCGAAGATGCTCAACGTCCCGTTCGCCATCGCTGACGCGACGGCGTTGACCGAGGCCGGTTACGTCGGTGAGGACGTCGAGAACATTCTGCTCAAACTGATTCAGGCTGCCGACTACGACGTCAAGCGCGCCGAGACCGGAATCATCTACATCGACGAGGTCGACAAGATCGCCCGTAAGAGCGAGAACCCGTCGATCACGCGTGACGTCTCCGGCGAAGGCGTTCAGCAGGCGTTGCTGAAGATCCTCGAAGGTACGCAGGCGAGCGTCCCGCCGCAGGGTGGCCGTAAGCATCCGCACCAGGAATTCATTCAGATCGACACCACGAACGTGCTGTTCATCGTCGCGGGCGCTTTCGCAGGTCTCGAGCGGATCGTCTCCGATCGTGTCGGCAAGCGCGGTATCGGTTTCGGCGCCGAGGTTCGGTCGAAGGCCGAACTGGATACGGTCGATCGTTTCGCCGAGGTCATGCCGGAGGATTTGATCAAGTTCGGTCTGATTCCCGAGTTCATCGGCCGTTTGCCGATGATCGCGTCGGTGACCAACCTCGACAAGGAATCGCTCGTTCAGATCTTGTCGGAGCCCAAGAACGCTCTCGTCAAGCAGTACCGTCGCCTGTTCGACATGGACGGCGTCGAGCTCGAGTTCACCGAAGAAGCGCTCGACGCTATCGCCGATCAGGCGATCTTGCGTGGAACCGGCGCTCGTGGCCTGCGCGCCATCATGGAAGAGGTTCTTCTTCCCGTGATGTACGACATTCCCAGCCGTGACGACGTCGAAAAGGTGGTCGTCACCGCGGAGACCGTCAACGACAACGTACTTCCGACCATCGTTCCGCGTAAGCCGGAACGTGGCGAGCGTCGCGACAAGACGGCGTAGAACTTCAAAACGACTGTGGCCCGGTATCTCTCGCGAGATGCCGGGCCACAGTGGTTCGTGCAACACAGTGGTTCGTGCAACACAGTGGTTCGTGCAGGATGTCTGTCGGGTATTCGGCTAGATCGGGTTGCCGAGTTCCTTGAGGGGAGTGCGGAACGTCTCCTTGGCGGTGAACGCCGAGAGCGCGCAGATGACGCAGGCCACCGAAGTCAGAATGGCAACGGGCATCCAGTGTGTCTTGTCGCCGCCCATGAGGGCGTTGCCGATGGCGGGGGCAAAGCCTGCGAGGGCGAAGCCGACCTGGGTGCCGATCGCAATGCCCGAGTAGCGGACCTTGGTGTTGAACATCTCGGAGTAGAACGACGGCCAGATGGCATTCGGGGCAGCGTAGAAGACGGACATCAATCCGATTGCGGCGAGGAAGATCAGGGGAACGTTGCCGCTGGCGATTGCGCCGAAGTACACGTAGATGAACACCGCGCTACCGAGGGCGCCACCGATGAACAGCGGCCTGCGACCGATCCGGTCGGAGAGCATCGCCCAGGCGGGCTGACTGAGCAGGGCTACGGCGTTGGCTGCGATGGCAACCCAGAGCATGGTCGACTTCGGAATCCCCACTTCTTCGGTGGTGGCGAAAGCGAGACCGAAGACGGAGAAGATGGTCGAGACGACGGCGATGAAAGCGCAGCAGATCACGCGAATCAGATTTGCGCTGTGGGTGCGAAGAAGATCGGCAACAGGCAATTTGGCGACGGTCTTGGATTCCTGCTGCTCGGTGAACTCTTCGGGCTCTTCGAGCTTGAGACGCATGATGTATGCCGCGACCAGAACGATCAGGCTGCCCCAGAACGGGATTCGCCAGCCCCACGTGTAAAGGATGTCGTCGGGGAGCGCGGCGATGGGCAGGAATACGAGGCTGGCGAGGATGAAGCCGGCCTGGGTGCCGTTGAGGGTCCAACTGCAGAAGAACGCGCGTCGGCCTTCGGGGGCGTGTTCGAGCGTCAGTGAGCTGGCACCGCTCTGTTCACCGGCAGCGGAGATGCCCTGGGCGATTCTCATCAGGACGAGAAGGATCGGTGCAAGAACTCCGATCGAATCGGCGCTGGGAATACATCCGATGAGGAAGGTGGCTGCGCCCATCAGAATGAGCGTGAGCAGCATGATCTTCTTGCGGCCGACGCGGTCACCGAAATGGCCGAGGACTACAGCGCCGAGGGGACGCGCGACGTACGCGACACCGAAGGTGGCCAGCGAAAGTAGAGCCGCATGCCCGCTGTCCGGGAAGAACACCGTGGGGAAGATGAGCGCAGCGGCGGAGGCGTAGATGTAGAAGTCGTAGTACTCGAGCATGCTGCCGAGAAACGACGATGTTGCGGCGCGCTTGACCTTGGTCGTATCCGGCCTTGCCAAGGATCCCGCCTCGGGCCCGGACGGTGTAACCGTGCTAGCTGACATGCTCATCTCCTGGGTGGAAGCGTCGTGGAGGCTCTACATCCGCCGATTGTGTTCGTATAAAGAACGTCTGTGCGGAGAGCGATACAAGGAATGTAACCGACGCCACAGCAACTACACAAGATTATTAACCAAATAGTTCATAAAAATCTACTGGCGGTCACGCTGCTCGTCGAAACCGCAGTTCAGAGAGTTAGGAGGCCGGCTGTGCTGCGGCCGCCACCAACTGCTCCACCTGTTCCTCGGTGATCCCGAGGCCGAAGGTGGCGAGTTTTCCGAGCGGCATCGAGCCTGCGAGTGCCATCATCTCGGGGCCGACCGCCTGTGCACCGTCGCCCGCTGCGGCAGCCATGGCGGCGCCGAGAACTGCGCTGCCGACGGGATGGGCGAGCCATTCGCCGATGGTCGACATGGCGTCGAGCGTGCCGACGCCGACGTTCCCGGCCAGGGTGATCGTGTCGGTGGTTGCGATGTCCCGAGACGAGAAGCCGACGCGGATCTCGTAGTCGCCAGGTTCGATCGCCCAGTCCTGCGCCGCGACGGACCAATAGGCAAATGCCCTGGTGTCGAGCGTGATGGTCACAGTCGCGGATTCGTCGGGGTCGAGGTGGACCTTGGCGAAGCCCTTCAATTCCTGCGCGGGTCGATCGATGCTTGCCGAGGCGTCGTGGACGTAGACCTGAACGACGGTGCTGCCCGATCGGTCGCCGCTGTTGCGCACGGTGACGGTCACTTCGGCGGAGTTCTCACCGGCCTCGACGGAGGTATCGGTGATGTCGAAGGTGGTGTAGCTCAGCCCGAACCCGAACGGGTACGCCACTTCACGCAGTGCGGAGTCGTAGTAGCGGTATCCCACGTACAGGCCTTCGCCGTAGCGGACGTGCTGCTGTGATCCCGGGAAATGCAGATACGACGGATTGTCTTGGAGGCGAAGCGGAATGGTCTCCGTCAGGCGGCCGGACGGATTCGTGATGCCGAACAGAAGATCGGCAATCGCCGAGCCGCCCGCCTGGCCGAGTAGCCAGCCCTCGAGGATTGCGGCGGCATGATCCTTCCAAGGCTCGATCGCAACCGCACCGCCGTTGGCGAGCACGACGACCGTGTTCGGGTTCGCGCCGTGGACCGCTTCCAGCAGGGCGATCTGGTCAGCCGGCAGTTCGATGTCGGTTCGGTCGAATCCTTCGGATTCCGTGGCGGACGGTAGTCCGAGGAACAGCACCGCGACGTCGGCGCGGCGTGCGGCGTCGACAGCCTCGGTGACCATGTCGTCGTCCGGAGTGCCGTCGAAGGTGAAGCCCGGTGCGAAAGTGACGCGGTCGGCGCCTTCGAGGTCGAGGATCGCGTCCAAAGCATTGTCGAGCTTGGTCGGGACCACCTGTGAACTGCCGGCTCCCTGGTACCGCGGGCTGCACGCGAATTCGCCGATCACCGCGACGGTTTGCCCGCCGGGGGTCAGCGGCAGCAGTTCTCCGTCGTTGGCCAGCAAGACAGCGGACTCCGCTGCAGCGGTCCGTGCCAGTTCGTGGTGACGCTCGACGTCGTACGTGTGGCCTTCGGTGCGCGCGGCGGCGGTGCGTGCCACCAGCGTCGCCAGGCGCTCGGCGGCAGTGGTGAGCACTGATTCGTCCAGGTCGCCGCCGCGCACGGCGTCGACGATCTGGGTATCGGTTCCGGTCGGCGGCATTTCCAGGTCGAGGCCCGCTGCGAGTGCCGCCACGCGGTCGTTGACCGCTCCCCAGTCCGAAACGACGAGGCCGTCGAAGCCCCACTGTTCGCGGAGTACCTCGGTGAGCAGCCAATGGTTCTGGCTCGAGTACACACCGTTGATCTTGTTGTACGAGCACATGACCGTCGTCGGGGCCGCGGTCTTGACGGCGTATTCGAAGCCGGCCAGATAGATCTCGCGCAGCGTCCGTTCGTCGACGTCGGCACTGACTCTCATCCGGTCGTGTTCTTGGTTGTTGGCAGCGAAGTGCTTGAGCGAGGTTCCGACGCCGCGAGACTGGATGCCGGTGATCAGCGCTGCCGCGACGCGGCCGGAGAGGAATGGGTCCTCGGAGACGTATTCGAAATTCCTGCCACACAAGGGTGATCGTTTGATGTTGATGCCTGGGCCGAGGAGGACCGAGACCTGTTCGGCTTTGGCCTCGTCGCCCAGAGCCTCACCGACCTGGCGGATGAGGTCGAGGTTCCACGACGAGCCCAACCCGACCGCCGGTGGGAAACATGTCGCTGGAATGCTGTGGCCGAGTCCGAGTGCGTCGCCGCCCTCGGGTTGTTTCCGGACTCCGTGCGGACCGTCGGTCAGGAGTATCGATTCGATTCCGGGAACGGACTGGCTGTGCCAGAAATCCGAGCCCGACGTCAACGACGCCTTCTCCTCGAGTGAAAGCCCGTCTACGTAATTCTCGGTCACGTCATTCCTCCCGGTGGCAGCTGTGAGTTCCACTCACCACCGTAGGGGGATTTTTCGGACTTCGGGGTGGGTCAGGACGGCGCCTTCGAGGTCAAGAACGCAACAACCATGTCGCCGAGCATTGTTCGAAGATGCTCACGATGCGTCGAGTCGGTCAGGTCGCGGTCGAAGAGCGCTTTGAAGGTGTAACGATTGGCGATACGAAAGACGCAGTAACTGCTGATCAACATGTGAATATCGAGAGCATCTACGTCGGAGCGGAATGCTCCCGACTGCTGTCCGTCGTGGAGGATCTGCGAGACCAGGTCGGCGGCGGGGGCGCCGAGACCGCTGAGTAGCTCGGATTTCTCGATGTGCTCACCGCGGAGCATGTTCTCGTTGGCTACCAGCCGAATGAAGTTCGGGTGTTGTTCGTGGTGGTCGAAGGTGAGTTCGGCCAAGGCGCGGACTGCTGCCGTGGGTTTCAATCCCTCGAGGTCGAGTTCACGTTCCTGCGCACGAATGACGCTGTACGCGTGTTCGAGGACGGACTTGTACAGCCCTTCCTTGTCGGTGAAGTAGTAGTAGATCATGCGCTTGGTGGTGTGAGTCTTGGTTGCGATCTCGTCCACTCGGGCGCCGGCAAAGCCTTTGTCGGCAAACTCCTCGGTGGCGACGGCGATGATGTTCACCCTGGTCAGATCGCTGTTTCGGCGTCGTTTCTCCGGCTTCGACACCACGGAGTTCACTGACTGCTCGGAAACCATGTGTTCACTCTATCTGTCAGCAGTTTGTCGACTTTGCTTGTCGAGTCCGCGTCGGGGGAGTAACGTCCAGTGAACTAACTCACTAGTTCGTACATTAGTTTCGAGCGTCAACCCCGAGGTGCCCCTGATGACTTCATCTCTACCGGTTCTGGTCCTCAACGGGCCCAACTTGAATTTGTTGGGCCAGCGCCAACCGGAGTTCTACGGGAGAGACACGCTGGACGACGTAGTTTCCCGCTGTGTAGCGGCGGCCGAGAAGTTCGGGGCGATGGTCGAGGCAAAGCAGTCGAACCACGAGGGCCAACTGATCGATTGGATCCACGAGGCCAGGGGAAACGTTGCGGGCATCGTCATCAATCCCGGTGGGTACTCGCACACCTCCATTGCGTTGCGTGACGCTCTGGTCACACTCGATGCCCCTGTCGTGGAGGTGCACATCAGCAACATCCATGGCCGCGAAGAATTCCGTCACCACTCCTACGTGTCCGGGATCGCCGACGCTGTCATCTGCGGATTGGGAATCGACGGTTACAGCGCCGCAGTCGAATTCGTCTGCGTCCGAGAAGGGAAGAACTGATGAGTGATTCGATCCTCTGCGGTCTGATCGGCACCGGCATCGGAGCCTCCTTGACTCCGATCATGCACGAGGAGGAAGGGCGCAGACAGGGCCTGCCGTACGTCTACCGCATCCTCGATCTCGATGCGATGGGGATGGCGCCGTCGGACATCGGTGAACTTCTCACCTATGCAAGACGTTTCGGGTTCCGCGGCCTCAACATCACTCACCCGTGCAAGCAGTTGGTGATCGAGCACCTCGACGAGCTCTCGCCGGATGCGAGCCGGCTCGGAGCGGTGAACACGGTCCTCTTCGACGCCGGCAAGGCGATCGGACACAACACCGATTGGTCGGGCTTCGGCCGAAATTTCGACGACGGACTTCCCGGAGCACAGCTCGATCGTGTCGTGCAGCTCGGTGCCGGCGGAGCTGGTGCGGCGGTTGCCTATGCCGCGCTCACCCGTGGCGTCGGGACGCTGACGTTGGTCGATTCGAGCCTGCCTCGCGCGCAGGAACTTGCACAAACCTTCGCGCAGCAGTTTCCGGCGCAGGTTGTCGAGGCGCGGCACACGAGCGACCTCGCCGAAGTGCTCGGCAAGGCAAACGGATTGATCCACGCGACGCCGATGGGAATGGCGGCTCATCCCGGAATGGCATTCTCGCCGGATCTGCTTCGCCCTGATCTGTGGGTGGCCGAAATCGTCTACCGTCCACTCGAAACCGAACTGTTGCGTCAGGCAAGGTTGATCGGAGCCCCGACGCTCAGCGGAGGCGGAATGACTGTCTTCCAGGCCGTCGACGCGTTCCGGATCTTCACGGGCATCGAGCCCGACAGTAAGCGGATGCTCGCGCACATGACGGAACTTGTACACGGCGAACAGACTGCGGCAGCGCTGTGAGTGCCCCGGTCCGGACGTCGATCGCGACGGTATCGCTCAGTGGCACTCTCGAGGAGAAGCTCGACGCCATCGCTGCTGCCGGCTTCGACGGCTTCGAGGTGTTCGAGCCGGATTTTGTTGCTTCGCCGTGGTCCCCGAAGGAATTACGAACGAGGGCTGCGGATCTGGGCTTGACCCTCGATCTGTATCAGCCGTTCCGTGACTTCGACACGGTGGACGAGGCCCAATTTGCTCGGAATCTTGTTCGAGTGCAACGCAAATTCGAGCTCATGGATCAACTGGGGTGCGAGACGCTCCTGGTGTGCTCCTCGCCCCTGAAGACCGCGAGTCACGATGACGGTCAGTTGACAGAGCAATTCGGAGCTCTCGCCGAACTGGCGTCCGAGCACGGCAAGAAGGTTGCCTATGAGGCGCTCGCGTGGGGTGCCCACGTCAACACGTACGGCCATGCGTGGCAGATCGTCGAGGGCGTCGACCATCCTTCGCTCGGTACCTGTCTGGACAGCTTTCACATCCTCTCGCGCGGTGACGATCCCGCCGGAATTCGCGAGATTCCCGGCGAGAAGATCTTCTTCCTCCAGTTGGCGGACGCTCCGTTCTTGGCGATGGACATCCTCCAGTGGAGCCGGCATCACCGAAACTTCCCGGGGCAGGGCAGCTTCGATCTCAATGCGTTCGCTCAGCATGTCTACGCCACCGGTTACGACGGACCGTGGTCGCTCGAGATCTTCAACGACGTATTCCGCCGCGCCGACACCCAGCGGACGGCAATCGACGCTCATCGGTCGCTCCTGCATCTGGAAGAACAGGTCGCTGCCGCGAACCCTGCCGCCGGTGGACCCACGCTGTTCACCGCTCCGGAGCGCACCCCGCTCGAAGGGATCGTGTCTCTGCGAATCGCTGCGGGTCCGGCTAAACAGGACCACGTGCACTCGATGCTCTCCCGCGTCGGTTTTCATCTTGTCGGACGGCACCACGATCACGATTTGCAGTTGTGGCGGCACGGACCGCTCACCGTTGCCGTGGATGCGACTGCGGGCACGGTGTGGACGGCGCCCGGGCTGCCTGCGGATCTACCGGTTCTGACTCAGATCGGCATCAGGGCAACCGAACCCGAGGTGTGGGGAGAGCGCGCTCTGGCTCTCGAAGTGCCGGCGACGCGCGTGCAGTTGCCGGGGTCGAGCGACGAGAACTCCGAGGTACCGGACGTCGTACGCCTGAAGGTCACCGATGCGACATCGATCGACCTTCGTGGCCCCGGCAGCGCTGCAGCGTGGGAATCGGCATTCGAGATCTACCCGCTGCCCGCCGAGCGCAATCGTGAACAGGGCGCAGTGTTCACCGGGATCGACCACGTGGCACTGGCGGTTCCGGCCGAGAGCTGGGACGGCATCATGCTGCTCCTGCGGTCCGTGTTCGAGATGCAACCACACGAGGGGCAGGACGTCACCGATTCTGTCGGCCTCATGCGAAGCCAGGCGCTCACGCTCGTTCAAGGCGGTGACGGACATACCCTGCGCATCTCGCTGAACATGGTGGAGGGAAGTCGAAGTGGGCTGCCGACGGTCCGTCGCGGCGGCGTCAGCCACGTCGCCTTCGCGTGTGAGAACATCTTCGGTGCCGCTGCGTCCATGCAGGACTGGGGATTTGCTCCGCTACCCATTTCCCCGAACTACTACGACGATCTGGACGCGCGTTTCGGACTGAATCCGGAACTGCTCGACCGGATGCGCAGCACCGGAATTCTTTACGACGCGGACGCTCACGGCGAGTTCTTCCACCTGTTCACCCCGACCGTCGGGGGAGACCTGTTCTTCGAGGTCGTGCAGCGGGTGGGTGGATACGAGGGCTACGGGGAAGTCAACTCCGCTGTGCGACTGTCGGCTCAGTTGCGCGCGAGTTCGACGTGACCTCGACTCGGTGCGGGTGCGAGTAGATATTCATCGAATCGCCGCGGATGAAACCGGCGAGAGTCAGCCCGGACTCCTGCGCTAGTTCCACGGCCAGCGACGACGGCGCGGAGACAGCACCGAGGATCGGAATGCCGGCCATGACGGCCTTCTGGACGAGTTCGAACGACGCCCGACCGCTGACGATCAAGATCGTGTCGTAGAGGGGCACTCGGCCGTCGGTGATGGCCCAACCGATCACCTTGTCGACGGCGTTGTGACGGCCGACATCCTCGCGCAGTGCCAGGAGTTCGCCGGTGGCGGTGAACAATCCGGCCGCGTGCAGGCCACCGGTGCGCTCGAAGATCCGTTGGCTCTCCCGCAGTGTGACCGGCATGGCCGACAGGATGGTCGAGGTGACGGAAGTCGTGTCACCGACCAGCGGATGTCGCGTCGTGGTTCGGACGGCGTCGAGCGAGGTCTTGCCGCACACGCCGCACGCGGAACTGACGACGGTGTTCCGATCGGTGGTGTGGTCGGGCAACGGCACTCCGGGAGCGAGAGCGATGTCGAGGACGTTGTACGTGTTCGCACCGGATTCGTCGACGCCGTCGCAGTAGCGGACGACGCTCACGTCGTCGCGGGTGGCGATGACACCTTCGCTGAGAAGGAATCCGTGCACGAGGTCGACGTCGTTGCCGGGGGTCCGCATCGTCACTGCCAGCACCTGACCGCCCACTCTCATTTCGAGTGGTTCCTCGACGGCCAGCGTGTCGGGGCGCGTGACGACCCGATCACCCGAGATTCGAACGACCGGTGTTCGTGCGGTGACTCGTCCCATCTCAGGCGCCCGATGCTTCGAGTCGAACGGTGACGGCCTTCGACACCGGCGTGTTCGACTTGGCCGCAACGTGTTCGAGGGGAACGAGCGGATTTGTCTCCGGGTAGTACGCCGCAGCATTGCCGCGCGGGGTGTCGTAGGAGACGATGCGGAATTCCGTGACCCGACGCTCTTCGAGTGTGCCGTCGGGTGTTGTCCACTCGGACACGATGTCGACGAGATCGCCGTCACGGAATCCGAGCGCGGTGATGTCTTCGGCGTTGACGAGGATGACTTTGCGTCCGCCCTTGATGCCGCGGTATCTGTCGTCGAGGCCGTAGATCGTGGTGTTGTACTGGTCGTGGCTGCGCATCGTCTGCAGAATCAGGCGCCCACTCGGAGTGGGTATCCAGTGCAGGTCGTTCACGCCGAAGTTGGCTTTGCCGGTTTGCGTGCGGAACTCACGCGAGTCACGCGGCGGGTGGGGGAGTTGGAATCCGTCTGGCTCTCGAACGCGGGAGTTGTAGTTTTCGCAGCCTGGCACTACCCGTGAGATGGAATCGCGGATCAGATCGTAGTTGCCCTCGAAGGCCGACCAGCGGACGGAGTGATCGTTGCCGAGTAGTTCGCGGGCGAGTTGGCAGATGATGGCGACTTCGCTACGCAGGTAGGGGCTGACCGGTGTGAGGCGTCCGCGCGACAGGTGCACCATGGACATCGAATCCTCCACGGAGACAAGCTGCTTTCCGCCGGCTTGGACGTCGAGGTCGGTGCGTCCGAGGGTGGGGAGGATGATCGCGGTCTGCCCGTGGACCACGTGACTGCGGTTCAGCTTGGTGGACACCTGCACGGTGAGTTCGCATTGACGCAACGCTGTTTCAGTCGCTGCGGTGTCCGGGCTTGCCTGGATGAAGTTGCCGCCCATCGCCATGAAGAAGCTTGCCTTGCCTGCGTTCATGGCGCGGATCGCGTCGACGGTGTCCCATCCGTGCTTGCGGGGACTCGAGATCGAGAACTCGGTATCGAGCGCGGCCAGGAACTCTTCCGGCATCTTTTCCCAGATGCCCATCGTGCGGTCACCCTGGACATTGGAGTGTCCTCGCACCGGACAAACGCCGGCACCGGGTTTGCCCATCATTCCACGCATGAGCAGCAGGTTGACTGCTTCTTCGATGGTGGCGACTCCGTGTGTGTGCTGAGTGATCCCCATGGCCCAGCAGGTGACGGTTCGCTCGGATCGGGCAAGTGCGGCAGCCGTTTCCTCGAGCTGTGCCATCGACAGACCCGTTGCCTCGAGTACCGTGTCGAGATCGACCGCGCGGATGTGCTTCTCGTATTCGTCCCAACCGGCGCAGTACCGGTCGACGAAAGCGCGGTCGACGACCGTCCCGGGAGCGCGATCTTCCTGCTCGAGCAGCAGCTTCCCCAGGCCTTGGAACAGCGCCATGTCGCCGCCCAGCCGGATCTGCAGGAACTCGTCCGCGATGTCGACTCCGTGCCCGATCACGCCGGACACCTTCTGTGGATCCTTGAACCTGCGCAATCCCGCCTCGGGTAGAGGATTGATGGCAATGATCTTGGCGCCGTTGCTCTTTGCCTTCTCCAGCGTCGAGAGCATTCGAGGGTGGTTGGTGCCGGGGTTCTGTCCGGCGATGAGGATGAGATCGGCGTTCTCGAGGTCGGGAACCGTCACCGAGCCTTTGCCGATGCCGATGGATTCGGTCAGTGCGCTTCCGGACGACTCGTGACACATGTTGGAACAGTCGGGCATGTTGTTGGTGCCGTAGCTGCGAATCATCAACTGGTAGAGAAACGCGGCTTCGTTGGACGTGCGACCGGAGGTGTAGAACACCGCTTCGTCCGGCGATGCGAGGCCGTTCAGATGTTCGGCGATCAGTGCGTACGCGCCGTCCCAGTCGATCGGCCGGTAATGGGTTGCTCCCGGCGTCAGGACCATCGGGTGCGTCAGTCGCCCCTGCTGTCCGAGCCAGTAGTCGGTCTTGCCTTCGAGATCGGCGATCGAGTGCTCCGCGAAGAATTCGGGTGTGACGGTGCGAAGCGTTGCTTCCTCGGCAACAGCCTTCGCTCCGTTCTCGCAGAATTCGGCGGGCTTGCGATGTCCGGGAGTCTCCGGCCACGCACACCCCGGGCAGTCGAAGCCGTGTCGCTGGTTGAGTCTGGTGAGCGTTCGGGCGGTCCGCAAGGCTCCCATCTGCTCGATTCCTCGTTGCAGCGACACCAGAACGGCCGGAACTCCGGCGGCGTAGTCCTTGGGGTGCGTGACTTCGAGATCCGATTCGTCGATGTCCTTCGAGGGGCCCTGGCGCGTCATGTCTCCATAGTGGCCCGAACGGCGCGGTACTGCCATCGAATGGGCCGGTCGAACTAGCCGGAATGAAGCTTTCATCGGCTAGCCTTACCTACCGAACCAGCAGACTTTAAGGGGTAGGAACATGGATCGAACGGACGCAGGTCGGCTGACCCGGCGCGGATTTCTGATCGGCACGTCGGGAGCGTTGCTGGCATTCGCCGCAGCCTGCTCCAGTTCGAACGACGAGGACACACCTCCCAGCGGTGACTCTGCGGAATCGATCACCCACAAGTTCGGGGCTACGGAGTTGCCCAAGGATCCGCAGCGGATCGTCAGTGTCGGATACAACGATCAAGATGCGATCCTGGCGCTCGGTGGGACCTTGGTCGGAACCTTCGACTGGTACGGCGATTACCCCTACGGAGTGTGGCCCTGGGCGCAGCCGCTGCTGAACGGGGCGACTCCCGAGATCATCGGAACTGCGGGCACCACCATTCAGATGGAGAAGGTCGCTGCCACGACACCCGACCTCATTGTCGGCACCTACTCCGGGCTCACTCAGGCGCAATACGACAAACTCAGTGCCATTGCGCCGACGGTGGCGCAGCCCAAGGAGTTCGCGGATTACGGAATCCCCTGGCAGAACCAGACGACCATCATCGGCGAAGCGTTGGGGCAGCAGGGTAAGGCCACCGAGCTGATCGCCGGCGTCGACCAGAAGTTCGCCGACGTGAAGACGGCCAATCCGGCGTTTGCCGGCAAGACCGTTCTGGTCGGCGCGTTGAAGGGGCCGGGGCAGTTCGGGGTCTACGGACCGGAAGACCCGAAGGTGCGGTTCTTCACCGAACTCGGATTCGTGAATCCGCCTGTCACCGATCAGATCACGGGTAACTTCGCCGAGATCAGCACCGAGCAACTCTCGCTCGCGGACGTCGACGTACTCGTCTGGTACGCCGGTGGCGGCTACGGCGACAAGCTTCGCGCGGAGCTGGACAAGACCCCGATCTACCAGGAACTCGACGTCGTGAAGGACGGCCGCGCGATCATTCTGGAAGACGCTGCTGCCGAAGCCATGACGTGGAGCACCGTACTGAGCTTGCCGTACGCGCTCGAACAGATTCCGCCGCGGATTGCGGGCTTGCTCGTCTGATCGGTTCAAGGACAGCGCTGTTCAAAGTCCAGTGATTCGGACAGTCGGCGGTACTCTCGCCTCATGGGTGTACACGTACGGCCGGCTGTCCGATCCGATATTCCGGCACTGTCGGCAGTGTTGGCCGAGGCGTTCGAAGATGATCCCTTGATGGCGTGGATGTTGCCGGACGAGGCCACCAGGGCTGATCGCCTGACGAAACTGTTTGCCGCAGAAGCTCGTTACCACCACCTCGCCGGGGGCGGCGTCGAGGTGGTCACCGACGACAACGGCCTGATCGGCGGGGCAACTCTGTGGGATCCGCCGGGGCGGTGGAAGCAGTCGTGGATTTCCGGGCTCGTGAGCCTGCCCGCAATGGTGCGTGTCTTCGGCAGGGGCCTACGACACGCGGCCGAGGTCAGCTCCGTTCTCGAAGGAGCACACCCGAATTCGCCGCACTGGTATCTCGCGACCGTCGGGACCGGCAGCGCGGCGCGCGGTGGGGGATACGGCAAAGCGCTGCTGAACTCTCGGTTGGAGCGTTGTGACCGTCAACATGTCGACGCTTACCTCGAGAGCAGCAAGGAATCGAACATCCCGTACTACAACCGCTTCGGTTTCGAAGTGACCCGTGACATCGTCATGCCAGGCGGCGGGCCGACGATCTACGCAATGATGCGTCAACCGCGGGGCGCGTGATACGAACTAGTGGTGACCCAGATTCCCGAGCTCCACGCAGGCACACCGTTCGACGAACTCGACGACTACATCGCTCTGGCCAGGTTGTCCGGCCTGGTGTTGTCACCTGACGGCTCGCTGCTGATCTGCGCGCGCGCCGTTCTCGACGACAAGAGCGCCGAATACGTGTCCTCGTTGTGGGAGATCGACCCGGAAGGCCGGCGTCCTGCGCGTCGGTTGACCTGGGGTTCGACCAGCGAGTCCGGTGCTGCCTTCGCGTTCGACGGCGACGTGCTCTTCACTGCCACGCGAGCCGTGCCGGGCGAGAGTGATCCGCAACCAGCACTCTGGCGCCTACCAGCGGCGGGCGGAGAAGCTCAGCTGCTGATCTCGCGTCCCGGTGGTGTCTCGTCGGTATCAGCGGCGAAGGCGGCGCCGACGTTCGTGGCCCAGACGTCGGTCATGGCTTCGGCGATCAGCCTCGACCAGGACGATCAGGTGCGATCGGCGCGCAAGGACAAGAAAGTCACGGCGATGCTGCACACCGGTTATCCGGTGCGCCACTGGGACCACGACCTGGGCCCCGATCATCCGCATCTGGTTGTGGCCGAGACGGATTCGAAGGAATCCGTCGAGTTGCGGGACATCACACCGACGGCAGGCGCAGCGCTGCGGGAGACGTCGACCACGATTTCCGACGACGGTCTCTTCGTCGTGACCACGTGGACTGTCGGCGATGCGAGTGCCGCCCGCCGATCGACGTTGGTTCGGATCGACACGGTGACCGGTGACCGAGTCACGCTTGTCGACGAGGCCGACGCGGACGTCTACAACCCGGTGCTCTCGCCGGACGGAACCAAGCTCGCGTTCATCCGGGAGACACTCACCACACCGGAGTCCGCACCACGAATGACTCTGCAGCTCTACGACTTCGGATCCGGTGCCGTGACCGGCGTCGCCGACGGCTGGGATCGCTGGCCTACCTCACTTGCCTGGCTACCCGACGGATCCGGGCTGGTCGTCACCGCTGACGACGGCGGCCGCGGTCCGATCTTCACCATCGACCTGTGGGGCCAACCAGTGCGCCTGACAGCCGACGACGCGGCGTACACCGACGTTCGAGTGGCGCCGGACGGTGAGTCGATCTACGCGTTGCGAGCCTCGTACGAAGCGCCCCCGCACGTGGTGCGGGTCGATCTGCGATCAGGTGAGATCACCGCACTTCGTGGGCCCGACACTTTGCCGGAGCTGCCGGGAACACTGACCGAGATCACCGCGCGTGCCGAGGACGGTTCGACGGTGCGTAGCTGGTTGGCGCTGCCGACGGGCGCCGCGCCGCATGCACCGGTGCCATTGCTTCTCTGGGTCCACGGCGGCCCACTCGGTTCGTGGAACACCTGGTCCTGGCGGTGGAATCCGTGGCTGCTCGTCGCCAAGGGCTATGCAGTACTGCTACCAGATCCCGCGCTCTCGACCGGATACGGCCAGGACTTCGTCCAGCGGGGGTGGGGTCAGTGGGGCAAGGCGCCCTTCACCGATCTGATGGCGATCACCGATGCTGCTGTCGCCCAGCCCGAGATCGACCCCAAGCGAACAGGCGCGATGGGTGGTTCGTTCGGTGGTTACATGGCCAACTGGATTGCCGGACATACCAACCGTTTCGACGCCATCGTCACCCACGCGAGTCTGTGGGCACTCGATCAATTCGGCCCGACGACGGACGCTGCCTGGTACTGGCAGCGCGAGATGTCGCCTGAGATGGCCGTCGAGAATTCGCCGCATCTGTACGTCGCGGACATCACGACTCCGATGCTGGTCATCCATGGCGACAAGGACTACCGGGTTCCGATCGGTGAGGGCTTGCGACTCTGGTACGAACTGCTTGCCGAGTCAGGTCTGCCCGCCGACGACGACGGGAAAACGGACCATCGCTTCCTCTACTTCCCCGACGAGAATCATTGGGTGCTCAAGCCGCAGCACACCAAGATCTGGTACGAGGTGGTCACCGCGTTCCTCTCCGAGCACGTTCTCGGCGAAGATGTCGCGCTACCGGAGATTCTGGGCTGAACCCGCGCGTGCCTCGTTCGGATGAAACACCGAACGAGGCACGAGCGTCTTCGCGTGGATCCGGACCGGAATCAGGCGCCGGGGCAACGAACGGTGTACGACCACTCGGTGTGGTCAGGGCCCGTGACGCGAACCAGAACGGACGACGCCCCACCGGCGGGCACGTTGACGACAGCTGAACCAGTTCCCTCGTTGATGTTGTCGCCGATGTATCCGGTGCTGTGGATCAACCGACCTTCGTAGTACACCTCGATCAGGTCCGGGACGTTTTCGGTCTCGTAGCCGAGCACGAACGAGGTCGGGCCACCGCGGCCGAGTTCGTGCTTGGTGCTGGTGATTCCTGCGCCGCCCGAGACGGTCGAGGCGTCGCAGCGCTGCGTGGGCGCAAATGATCCGCCGCCGCCGCTGCCGCTGGCCAGGCCACTGAGAATGTCCCTGACGTTGCCACTGGCCAGGCCGTTGACGATGTCCGTCGCGCTGGTCGAGCCGGCGTTCAGGCCGCCGAGGACGTCGTTGAGGTTCCCAGTGGCGATCCCGCCGACGATGTCACCCACGCTGCCGCTGGCGATGCCGTTTGCGATGTCGTTCCCGATATCGCCGACGCTTCCGTTGATCGTGGCGCTGCCACTGTCGATGCTTCCTTGCACACTTTCTTCGATGCCGGGGGCAGCAGACGCAGTCGCCGGAAGCACGAGGGCAACCGCCGCTCCGATCGTCGCGGCCGCCGCCAAGGTTCGAACGCCGGGACGGCGAGAACTCCAGTTGTTCAACATATTTGCTCCACAGGTCGTTGGTCGGTCGTCCTTCAGAGCGATCCTGTCAGCGGAGCGGATCGGTGAATATCGTTTGTTCGGCTGACCCCGGACTGCGGGGCAGTCGTTCGTGTGCGCTGCGGCGGCCGACGGGCGAATTCGTTCACGACGGGGGAGTCATTAGGATCAAGTGGTGACCAGTGCAGCTCCAGAGAACCCCCAGACCCCCGCCGACGCCCTACCCAAGAGCTGGGACCCCAGCGCGGTAGAGGCCGATCTGTATCAAGGCTGGGTAGACGCCGGGTACTTCCAGGCCGACGCGACCAGCGACAAGCCCGGCTACTCCATCGTGCTGCCGCCCCCGAACGTCACCGGCAGCCTGCACATGGGCCATGCCCTGGATCACACCCTCATGGACGTGCTCAGCCGTCGCAAGCGGATGCAGGGCTACGAGGTGCTGTGGCTGCCAGGCATGGACCACGCCGGTATCGCCACGCAGTCCGTCGTCGAGAAGCAACTCGCTGCCGACGGAAAGACCAAGGAAGATTTCGGCCGCGAGCTGTTCATCGACAAGGTCTGGGACTGGAAGCGCGAATCCGGTGGAACCATCGGTGGCCAGATGCGGCGCATCGGTGACGGCGTCGACTGGAGTCGTGATCGTTTCACGATGGACGAGGGCCTCTCCCGCGCAGTCCAGACAGTCTTCAAACGCATGTTCGACGAGGGCCTGATCTACCGCGCCGAGCGTCTCGTGAACTGGTCGCCGGTGCTGCAGACCGCGATCTCCGACATCGAGGTGAAGTTCGAGGACGTCGAGGGTGAGCTGGTTTCCCTGCGCTACGGCTCGCTCGACGACAACGAGCCGCACGTCATCGTCGCGACCACTCGCGTCGAGACAATGCTCGGTGACACCGCAGTAGCGGTCCATCCCGAGGACGAGCGCTACAAGCACCTCATCGGCACCACTCTCGATCATCCGTTCACCGGGCGTCAGATCCCGATCATCGCCGACGACTACGTCGACCCCGAGTTCGGAACCGGCGCTGTGAAGATCACGCCGGCTCACGATCCCAACGACTTCGAGATGGGCCTGCGGCACAACCTGCCGATGCCCACCATCATGGACAAGACCGGCAAGATTGCCGACACCGGAACCGAATTCGACGGAATGGACCGCTTCGAGGCTCGCGTCAAGGTTCGCGAAGCTCTCGCCGAGCAGGGACGCGTCGTCGCCGAGAAGCGCCCGTACCTGCACAGCGTCGGGCACTCCGAGCGCAGTGGCGAGGCCATCGAGCCTCGTCTCTCGTTGCAGTGGTGGGTCAAGGTCGAGACGCTCGCCAAGGCTGCGGGTGACGCGGTTCGCAACGGGGACACCGTCATTCACCCGGCGAGCCAGGAGCCACGCTGGTTCGACTGGGTCGACAACATGCATGACTGGTGCATTTCCCGTCAGCTCTGGTGGGGTCACCGCATTCCGGTCTGGTACGGCCCCGAGGGTGAAGTTGCGTGCTTCGGTCCTGACGAAACGGCGCCGGAAGGCTGGGTCCAGGATCCCGACGTCCTCGATACCTGGTTCTCCTCCGGACTGTGGCCCTTCTCGACGATGGGCTGGCCGGACAATACGCCCGAACTCGAAAAGTTCTATCCCACCAGCGTTCTCGTCACCGGCTACGACATCCTGTTCTTCTGGGTCGCCCGCATGATGATGTTCGGCACCTACGTGTCCGAGGACGAGTCGATCACCGCCGGTCCGGGTAAGTCCGGCGCGCAGATGCCGTTCAAGGACGTGTTCCTGCACGGACTGGTCCGCGATCAGTACGGCAAGAAGATGTCGAAGTCTCGCGGCAACGGTATCGACCCACTCGACTGGGTCGATCGTTTCGGCGCCGACGCCCTGCGATTCACACTTGCACGCGGCGCCAACCCGGGCAGCGACCTGTCCGTCGGTGAGGATTCGGCGCAGTCCTCGCGCAACTTCGCGACCAAGTTGTTCAACGCGACCAAGTTCGCTCTGATGAACGGCGCTGCTCCCGCGCCGTTGCCCGCTCGAAGCGAACTGACCGACGCCGATCGTTGGATCCTCGACCGTCTCGACACGGTCCAGGCCGAGGCGGACGCCGCATTCGATCGCTACGAGTTCAGCAAGGCGTGCGAAGGCCTGTTCCACTTCGCGTGGGACGAGGTCTGTGACTGGTACCTCGAACTCGCCAAGGTGCAGTTCGCCGCCGACGAGGCCGTCGCCGCGAACACCCGCGCCGTGCTCGGCAACGTTCTCGATGCACTGCTCCGCCTCCTGCACCCGGTCATTCCGTTCGTGACCGAAACCCTGTGGAAGGTGCTCACCGGCGGCGAGTCCGTCGTCGTCGCCGAATGGCCCACGTTGTCCGGTGAGGCAGTCGACGCCCAGGCCGCAACCAGGATCGAAGACACGCAGAAGCTGATCACCGAGGTGCGACGATTCCGAAACGATCAGGGACTCAAGCCTTCCCAGAAGGTCCCGGCTCGTGCGTCCGGGCTCTCGGAGGCCGGCATGGACGGCCAGTTCGCCTACGTGGCGGCGCTGGCCAAGCTGACCGAACCCGAAGAGGGATTCACCGCGTCGATCTCCGTCGAGGTGCGCCTGAGCCAGGGCACCGTCACTGTCGACATCGACACCTCGGGCACCATCGACCTCGGCGCGGAGAAGAAGCGGCTCGAAAAGGACCTCGCGGCAGCGCAGAAGGAGCTCGTCACCGCTGACAACAAGCTGGCGAACGAGGCCTTCCTGGCGAAGGCGCCCGACGCCGTCGTCGACAAGATCAAGACACGTCGCCAGATCGCCGTCGAAGAGATCGAGCGCATCACGGGACGTCTGAAGGAGTTGGCCGACAAGTGAGTTCGTACGAACCGTCCCAATTCGACGCTCAGAGTTCGGTTCCGACTCCGGTCGACATCGCCGAACTGGCGCTGGTGGAAGCAGAACTCGACAAACGTTGGCCCGAGACCAAGATCGAGCCGTCACTGACTCGTATCGAGGCGCTCATGGATGTCCTGGGCTCGCCTCAGCACAACTATCCGTCGGTGCACGTCACGGGAACCAACGGTAAGACGTCGGTGACGCGCATGATCGATTCGTTGATGACGGCTCTGCATCGTCGCACCGGGCGAACCACCAGCCCTCATCTGCAGATCGCGACCGAGCGGATCAGCATCGACGGTCATCCGATCTCGCCGCGGCTCTACGTGGACACGTTCCGCGAGATCGAGCCGTACGTGCAGATGATCGACGCACAGTCGGAGGAAGCCGGGGGACCGGCGATGAGCAAGTTCGAAGTGCTCACCGCCATGGCCTATGCGGCCTTCGCGGAGGCGCCGGTCGACGTCGCCGTGGTCGAGGTCGGCCTCGGCGGACGCTGGGACGCCACCAACGTGATCGACGGGCAGGTTGCGGTGATCACCCCGATCAGCCTCGATCACGCCGAGTACCTGGGCACCGACCTGGCCGGGATCGCGGAGGAGAAGGCCGGGATCATCAAGAAGGGCCGCGAGGACCTGGTTCCGGTGGACACCGTCGCGATCATCGCCGAGCAGACTCCCGAAGTCATGGAGGTATTGCTGCGGCGTGCTGTCGAGGTGGAGGCCGCGGTCGCTCGTGAAGGCTCGGAGTTCAAGGTGCTTGCTCGCCAGATCGCGGTGGGCGGACAGCAGCTCGAACTTCAAGGCTTGAGCGGTGTGTACACCGACATCTTCCTCCCCCTTCACGGTGAGCATCAGGCGCGCAACGCCGCGCTCGCGCTCGCTGCCGTAGAAGCGTTCTTCGGTGCCGGTCCGGATCGACAACTGGATCAGGATGCAATCCGCAACGGGTTCGCCTCGGTCGTCAATCCCGGTCGCCTCGAACGTGTTCGGAGTGCGCCGACGGTCTTTCTCGACGCCGCCCACAATCCAGACGGTGCTCGCGCTCTCGCGGCCGCACTGTCCGCCGAGTTCGACTTCCGCAAGCTCGTGGGAGTGGTCAGCGTCATGGCGGACAAGGACGTCGACGCCATCTTGACTGCATTCGAATCCGTCTTCGACGAGATCGTCGTCACCCACAACGGGTCACCCCGGGCGATGGACGTCGAAGAACTGGCGAACATCGCCGTCGCGAAGTTCGGCGACGAGCGCGTCGTCGTTGCGCCGGTGCTTGCCGACGCCTTGGAAGTCGCGATCGAAATCGCCGAGCAGGTCGCCGAACCCGGTGAGGCCGTATCAGGGGCGGGTGTGGTGGTGACGGGATCCGTCGTGACCGCAGGCGCCGCCCGCACGCTGTTCGGAAAGGACCCCGCGTGAGTACCCCGTCAGATGCCAATCCCGAGTCCGGAGACCACGAGCCCGGAGACACTGCCGGCGAGTTCGGGCCGCCGACCAAGGACCCGTGGAAAAGCTTCCGCGGAGTGATGGCCGGAACCCTGATCCTCGAGGCGATCGTCGTGCTGCTGGCTTTGCCGGTTGTCGCGGTCGTCGGCGGAGGCCTCACCGCGGCCTCCGCGGGATTCATCATCGGGTTGGCGGTACTGATGATTCTGGGTGCGGGCATCCAGGGCAAGCCGTGGGCGATGGGGTTCAACGTCGCGCTGCAGGTGATTCTTCTGTTCGGTTTCTTCGTCCACCCGTCGATCGCCGGTGTGGCGATCACCTTCGGGATCGTCTGGGGATACCTCGTCTACCTGCAGAGAGACATCAAGCGCCGGATGGACAAGGGCCTGCTTCCCGGTCAGCGGGACTGACCATTTAGGCTGTCCGCTGTGACTGAGCGCACCCTCGTACTTATCAAGCCCGACGCCGTTGCCCGTGGATACGTAGGAGAAATCCTCAGCCGTATCGAGCGCAAAGGCCTGACAATTGCAGCACTCGACCTCCGCGTAGCTTCCGAAGAGGTGGCTGGTAGCCACTACGCAGAACACGCCGAGCGTCCGTTCTACCCGAGCTTGTTGGAGTTCATCACCTCCGGTCCGCTGGTGGCCGCAGTGCTCGAAGGCCCCCGAGCCATCGCTGCTTTCCGTCAGTTGGCCGGCGGAACCGACCCGGTCGACAAGGCTCTTCCGGGTACGATCCGCGGCGACTTCGGACTCGAAGCGCAGCAGAACCTCGTTCACGGCAGCGACTCCGTGGAGTCGGCAGAGCGTGAAATCGCTCTGTGGTTCCCCGCGCTGTCGTCCATCTGAATCTCCGATCGGGCCTCTGGCCCACATGAACGGGCCTTCGGCCCACATCTCCACAGCGAATTCTCGGCACGTATCCCACATCGGTGCGCCCTTTGCAGTTGCAGGCGCGTTGGTGTGGGATACTGCTTTCAGTTGAACCGCAATTTGTTTTACGCACGTTCAACCGGATGACACCTAGGTTCGATGCCCTTTCATCGCTGCTCCAGGTCAACAGGAAATCCCTGGACCTCTGCACGCTGGATGATCAGGCGCTCGCGCACAGGACAACGGCCATCCAGCCAGGCACTTCATGTGCTCGCAGTGAATAACGGGCATTGCGGACCATGCGGAGCGAGACCTTACAATCTCGTACTCACTTCTGAGTGCGAGTACACACAGCACGCTCCCGCGTGGCCGCGTGACAACTCGACTTCTGGGTTGGACGCGCCCGGGGGCTGAGGAGACTTACGTGGCCGATCAATCCCCAACCGAATCAGATTCCAGCACCACCCCGGAATTTCCCGACAAGATGCGCGTACACGCGCTGGCGAAGTTGCTCGGCGTCACCAGCAAGCAGGTCCTTGCCGAAGCCGCAGCGCTCGGTACCGAATTGCGCAGCGCGCAGTCGAGTCTCCACCGTGACGTCGCTCAGCGGATTCATGCCTCGTTGACTTCCGCGGCCGAGGCCATCGAGCCCGTCGTCGCCGAGCTCGACACCCTCATCGACCCGGTTGTCGAGGCGCCGGTTGCCGAGGAGCCTGCTGCAGAAGCTCCCGTGGAGGCTGCTCCTGTTGCAGAGGCTCCGGCCGAGAAGCCTGTCAGGGCTCGTCGCACTCGCAAAAAGGTCGTCGTCGAAGAACCTGCAGCAGAAGAAACAGTGGATCCGGCTGTCGCCGAGATCAGCGCTGGACTCGACGCCGCAGCTGCGCTGCCGAGCAAGGAAGCCGAGCAGTCCGATCTGTTCACTTCCTTCGAAGCACCGCAGACCCATCAGCCCGAGGTGGCTCCCGCCGCGCCGCAGGTCCCGCTGTTCCTGCAGCCGGATCTCGAAGCCGCCGAGGTAGCTCCGCGTCGCCGTCGCGCACGCCGCGAGCCTGCTGCACCGGCGGTCGTCGAAGAGAAGCAGACAACCGCGGAAGCCGAAACCGTCGTTCCCGAGGCAGCGCCGGTTGCAGTTCCTGCCGTCGAAGAGCCGGCTGTGACCGCACCGCAAACCGAGGGCGAGAGCGCCGAGTCCGAGGACGAGGACGACGATCAGCCGCGTCGCCGTCGTCGTGGACGCCGTGGACGTGGACGTGGTCGCGGTGAACAGGGTGGCGAGCAGGGGTCGGACGAAGAGTCGGATACCGCTACCGAATCGGAGCAGGAATCTGCCCCTGCGGCAGTCGAGAAGCAAACCGACGATGCTGCCGGCGAAGAATCCGGTGATAAGTCCGAGTCCACCGCTGATGCGGATTCCGAGAATGCCGACGATTCCGATCTCGATGCCGACGGATCGAGCCGCCGTCGCCGCCGTCGTCGTCGTCGCAAGACCGGCACCGACGGCGCCACCGACGCGACTGCGACGTCCGAGGACGATCCGCCGAACACCGTCGTTCACGAGCGCGAACCTCGCAACAAGACCCGCGTCAAGGACGAGGTCCAGGGCATCAGTGGTTCGACACGTCTGGAAGCGAAGCGTCAGCGTCGCCGCGACGGTCGTGACGCCGGCCGACGTCGCCCACCGATCCTGACCGAGTCGGAGTTCCTCGCGCGTCGTGAGGCCGTCGATCGCGTCATGGTCGTGCGCGATCGGGCAGACAGCGGTCAGCCGCATGCGACTACACAGGTAGCAGTCCTCGAAGACGGAGTGCTGGTCGAGCACTTCGTCACCAACTCGGCGTCCGCGTCGATGGTCGGCAACGTGTACCTCGGACGTGTCCAGAACGTGCTCCCCAGCATGGAAGCTGCGTTCATCGACATCGGACGTGGCCGCAACGGTGTTCTCTACGCCGGTGAGGTCAACTGGGAGGCTGCCGGTCTCGGTGGCAACTCGCGCAAGATCGAGCAGGCTCTCAAGCCTGGCGATCAGGTGCTCGTTCAGGTCAGCAAGGATCCGGTCGGCCACAAGGGTGCTCGACTGACGACACAGATTTCGCTTGCCGGTCGTTTCCTCGTCTACGTGCCCGGTGGTACGTCCACGGGTATCAGCCGCAAGCTTCCGGACACCGAGCGCAAGCGTCTCAAGGAAATCTTGCGCGACATCGTTCCCGCCGACGCCGGCGTGATCATTCGCACGGCGTCCGAGGGCGTCAGCGAAGAAGAGTTGGCGCGCGACGTGACTCGTCTGCAGGCTCAGTGGGCCGGCATCGAGGAGCAGGCCGCGGCTGCGGACACCGGTAAGTCCGGCAACCCGCAGGCGCTGTACGAAGAGCCTGACATGCTGGTCAAGGTCATTCGCGATCTGTTCAACGAGGACTTCTCCAAGCTGGTCATCGAGGGCGAGAAGGCGCATACGACGGTCGAGAACTACATCAACTCCGTTGCGCCCGACCTGCTTCCGCGGCTCGAGAAGTACACGCCGAACAACGGTATCGACGTCTTCGCCGCTCGCCGTATCGACGAGCAGTTGGCCAAGGCACTCGATCGCAAGGTGTGGCTGCCGTCCGGCGGCACCCTGGTGATCGACCGCACCGAGGCCATGACCGTCGTCGACGTCAACACAGGCAAGTTCACCGGAGCCGGCGGAAACCTCGAAGAGACCGTCACCCGTAACAACCTCGAAGCGGCCGAGGAGATCGTTCGCCAGATGCGCCTGCGGGACATCGGCGGAATGATCGTCGTCGACTTCATCGACATGGTTCTCGAATCGAACCGGGACCTGGTCCTGCGTCGGCTCACCGAATGCCTGGGTCGCGATCGCACGCGCCATCAGGTGTCGGAGGTCACGTCACTCGGGCTCGTGCAGATGACGCGCAAGAAGTTGGGCACCGGATTGGTCGAGGCCTTCTCGACCACCTGTGAGCACTGCCACGGCCGCGGCATCATCGTCCATTCCGAGCCCGTCGAGGTGAAGTCCTCGGACGACGGAGGATCGCGTTCGGGCTCGCAGCGCAGTGATTCCGGTACCTCGCGCAAGAACAAGCGTGGCCGCGGAGACAAGTCGGCTTCGACCGAGTCCAACGGACAGGAAGCTCCGGCGCCGGAGGTTCCGGCCGTCGACGCGACGGTCAAGCGGGCTCATCCGGTGGCATTGGCGATGGCCTCGCATCACCACGACGACGACGAGACCGTCGCGGCCGACTCGACCGAGTCTGATTCCGCCGGTGTGTCTTCGGGGGACGATGCATCCAAAAGTGCCGATCGGCAACAAGATCGGCCGATCGATACTCCTGCTGCTGCTGAGCACCATGACGTTCCTGTTGTGGACTCTGCTGCGGAAGAAGTATCCGCAGTGGACAACGAGTCGGCCGCAGCTTCGACCGAAGCAGCTCCGCGCGGTCGTCGGCGTAGTCGCCGGGCGTCGCGGGCAGCGTCGGCACCGGTTGCCGAGGCAGCTCCCGAGGTGGGCACGGTCTTCGTGATTCCGACTCCGGAACCCGTGACAGAAGCGGTCGTGGAAAACGTTCCGGCTCCGGCCACCGAAGCTCCGGCTGAGGAAGAAGTTGTCGTCGTCAAGCGACCCCGTCGCAGGCGTGCAGCAGCACGTCCCGCAGGGCCTCCGGTAGACGGAGAGTAAGAACTACTGGCTTTCGGTCGGTTGGATGACTTCGCGATGAGCGAGGACATCCAACCGTTATCCGAAGTTTCAGCTGGTAGAAGCAGTACAGAGTAGTAAGCACCACCCCTCGGCGGGGCGGTTTGACCCTGACGGTTGCTTTCCCGTAACCTTGGAGGGTCGCCACCCGGCGGTAGAGATTCCGTGTGCCTAGAGTGCGCGTGAATGTCCCGGTACGTCAGTGCCGAGCCGAGGTGACATAAACCAGACCAGTCGCGATGCATTTGAAGCCTCAGGCAGCAGCGCGAGCAAGTTCGAAGAAGCAAGGGGTAGCCCTCCGATGGCAACGTACGCGATCGTCAAGACCGGCGGAAAGCAGTACAAGGTCGCTGTTGGTGACCTCGTCAAGGTCGAGAAGATCGAGGGTGAGCCCGGCACTGCTGTCTCGCTTGCTCCCGTTCTCGTGGTCGACGGATCTGACCTGACCACCGACGCGGCCAAGCTGGCCAAGGTCGCAGTCACCAGTGAGATCGTCGAGCACACCAAGGGCCCGAAGATCCGCATCCACAAGTTCAAGAACAAGACCGGTTACCACAAGCGTCAGGGCCACAGGCAGCCGATCACGGTGCTCAAGGTCACGGGCATCAAGTAACCAGTTCTTTCTAGCTAATTTCACCCGAGGAGGGTCAATAGCATGGCACATAAGAAGGGTGCATCCAGCTCCCGTAACGGTCGCGATTCAAACGCCCAGCGCCTCGGCGTGAAGCGCTTCGGCGGCCAGTCGGTCAGCGCAGGCGAAATCCTGGTTCGCCAGCGCGGCACGCACTTCCACCCCGGCGTCAACGTCGGCCGTGGCGGCGACGACACCCTGTTCGCTCTCGCTGCCGGCGCAGTCGAGTTCGGCCAGAAGCGTGGACGCAAGACCGTGAACATCGTTCCGGCCGTCGTTGCGGCTGAGGTCTAGTCTTTCTCGCTAGTTGTGCGTCATCGGTTCTACTTCGGTAAGCCGGTTCTGCTTTCGGTAAGAGAGTGACGCGTTCCAAGCTCCCGATAGGGGCGGACCAGGGTTGAAATAACCCGGTCCGCCCCTATCGTTTGTTTAAGCAGTACCCGTTTTGCCCCGAGCAACCCTGCTCACCAGAAGTTCAGCTCATCGCGTGAGACCCGCAATTGACTGAGGAAGGATCCGGCAGTCATGTCCCGATTCATTGACCGTGTTGTGCTGCACGTCAGCGCTGGAAAAGGCGGCAATGGTTGCGCCTCCGTACACCGCGAGAAGTTCAAACCGCTCGGCGGTCCGGACGGTGCCAACGGAGGTCGCGGTGGCGACGTCATCCTCGTGGTCGACGAGAACATCCACACCCTCCTCGACTTTCACTTCCATCCCAACGCGAAGGCGACCAACGGCAAGCAGGGCGCCGGCAGCAACCGCGAGGGTGCAAACGGTGAAGACCTCATCCTCAAGGTTCCGGATGGAACTGTGGTTCTCGATACCGACGGCAACGTGCTTGCCGACCTCGTGGGAGTCGGTTCACGCTTCGACGCCGCTCAGGGCGGCCGCGGCGGACTCGGCAACGCAGCGCTGGCGTCGAAAGCCCGCAAAGCTCCCGGTTTCGCACTCCTCGGTGAGGACGGTGTCGAGCGTGACCTGGTTCTCGAACTCAAGTCGGTAGCCGACGTCGGTCTGCTCGGATTCCCCTCCGCCGGTAAGTCTTCGCTTGTGTCCGTTCTCTCTGCGGCCAAGCCGAAGATCGCCGACTACCCCTTCACCACTCTGGTCCCCAACCTCGGCGTCGTCTCGAGCGGCGACACCACCTTCACCGTCGCCGACGTGCCAGGGCTGATCCCCGGTGCCAGCGAAGGCCGCGGTTTGGGCCTGGACTTCCTGCGCCACATCGAACGCTGCGCCGTATTGGCGCACGTGATCGACTGCGCCACCCTCGATCCGGGACGTGACCCGATCTCCGACATCGACGCCTTGGAAGCAGAGCTGGCTGCGTACACGCCTGCGCTCTCCGGCGATTCGGGACTCGGTGACCTCGACAAGCGCCCGCGCGTCGTCATCCTCAACAAGACCGACGTTCCCGAGGCCGCCGAATTGGCCGAAATGGTCACGCCTGAGATCGAAGCTCGCGGATGGCCGGTCTTCACCATCTCGGCGGTGAGCCGAGAAGGATTGCGACCGTTGACATTCGCGCTGGCGAAGATGGTCCGCGACTACCGCGAAGCTCATCCGAAGCCCGAGCCGAAGCGCCAGGTCATTCGCCCGGTCAAGGTCAAGGATTCCAGCTTCACCATCGAGAAGGATCCCGATATTCCCGGTGGGTTCGTCGTCCGAGGCACCCGCCCGGAGCGGTGGATTCGTCAGACCGCCTTCGACAACGACGAGGCCGTTGGTTACCTCGCCGACCGTCTTGCTCGATTGGGCGTCGAGGACGCATTGGTCAAGAAGGGCGCTCAGCCAGGAGCTTCCGTCACCATCGGTGACGTCAGCTTCGAGTGGGAGCCGATGACGCCGGCCGGTATCGATCTGACCCGCACGGGCCGTGGAACCGACCCGCGTCTCGATCAGGTGGAGCGCATCGGCGCGGACGAGCGCAAGCACGCGCGTCGTGTCCGCCGCGGCTTGCTCGACGAAGACGCCTGACCCACGCGATTTCAGGACGAAAACCGAAGAGAGGGAACGGGACTGTGCTCGGGTCCACCAGGGAGTCGATAGCGTCGGCTCACAGTATCGTCGTGAAGATCGGGTCGTCTGCGCTCACCAGTCTGGTGGCGGGACTCGATACTCACCGACTCGATCTGTTGGCCGATGCCATCGAGGCTCGCATGCGTGCGGGTTCCGATGTCGTCGTCGTCTCGTCCGGTGCCGTCGGGGCCGGACTGGCGCCGCTGGGACTGACCAAGCGACCGCGGGATCTCGCGACCAAGCAGGCTGCGGCCAGCGTCGGTCAGTTGGCTCTGGCTCACGCCTGGGGTACGTCGTTCGCCCGTTACGGCCGTACCGTCGGGCAGGTTCTACTCACGGCTGACGACATCGCTCGACGGACGCAGCACCGCAACGCCCAACGGACACTCGATCGTCTACGGGCATTGCACGCGGTGGCGATCGTGAACGAGAACGACACCGTTGCCACCACCGAACTTCGATTCGGTGACAACGATCGGCTGGCTGCTCTGGTTGCTCATCTGGTCGGCGCCGACGCGTTGATCCTGTTGTCGGATGTGGACGGACTGTACGACGGGGATCCCCGAAAGGGCGATGCCACACTGATTCCCGAGGTCAACAGTCCCGAGGATCTCGACGGTGTGGTTGCCGGTTCGGGTGGCGCCCTCGGTACCGGAGGCATGGCGTCGAAGCTCTCAGCAGCACGCCTGGCCGCTGATTCCGGCGTGCCAGTTCTGCTCGCGGCAGCATCGGACGCTGCGCAGGCACTCAGTGGTGCCGATGTCGGAACGGCATTTGCGCCCCGGCCGACGCGATTGTCGGCCCGCCGATTCTGGGTTCGTCACGCCGCTGACACATCGGGTGACCTCCACCTCGACGAAGGCGCCGTCCGCGCGGTCGTGTCCAAGCGTCGAAGCCTTCTGTCCGCTGGCATCGTCGGTGTATCCGGTGACTTCCACGCCGGCGACGTCGTGTCCCTGATGGGGCCGGGGGAGAAGCCCGTCGCCCGGGGTGTCGTTGCGTTCGACGCTGCGGAGATCGAGGAGATCCTGGGGCGCTCCACCACCGATCTACCGGCCGACATGCAGCGTCCTGTGGTTCACGCGGACGACTTGGTGGCGCTGTAGCTTTCGTGCTCGACGAGGGCGGAAAGTGCTTCAGCGCAACCGACTTCGAGCTTGAGGTCGGCGAATTCGTCGCCGCGAGTCGTGCCTCGATTGACGATGGCGATCGGCTTCCCGGTCTTGGCGGCATGCCGGACGAAACGTAGGCCGGACATCACGGTCAACGACGACCCGGCTACCAACAGTGCGTCGGATTGGTCGACGAGGCTGTACGCACGGGCGACGCGTTCCTTGGGGACGGATTCGCCGAAGTAGACGATGTCCGGTTTGAGTAAGCCACCGCACACGGCGCAATCCACGACGCGAAAGTGTGCGGTGGATTCGATCACGGCATCTGCGTCGGGTGCGATTTCGACTCCTGTTGCAGCAGCGACTGTTTCGGCGAATCCAGGATTGGCTTCTTCCAGTCTCTCCGCGAGAGTGGTACGGGAGATCAGCCGCTGGCAGCTCAGGCATCGAACCTGCGCGTAGGTGCCGTGGAGGTCGATGACGTTTCGCGCGCCGGCCTTGGTGTGCAGGAGGTCGACGTTCTGGGTGATCACGCCGACGGCTCGCCCTGTTCGTTCCAGTGCCGCGACGGCCCGGTGGCCCTGGTTGGGGCGGGAGCTGTCCATGTATCGCCAGCCGATGTGGTTGCGCGCCCAGTAGTGCCGCCGAAACGCCGGATCGCCGATGAACTGCTGGAACGTCATCGGATTGCGCGGTGGCGAATCAGGGCCGCGGTAGTCCGGGATTCCGGAGTCTGTCGAGATGCCGGCGCCTGTCAGAACTGCCAGGCGACGGCCGGCCAGGAGCTCGGGGAGGGCGTCGAGGCGGCTGTTGTCGGTAGGCACCGTTCCAGGATAGGCGCGTGTGCGAGACGGAGGCGCGGAGGAAGTCCGAAATGTTCAATAGAACACGTGTGCGATCGCCAATACTCGTACACATGAACACAGTGAACCCGATCCCTGCTGGTTACCGCACGATCACTCCCTACCTTGCGGTGCCGGACGGCCATGCCGCACTCGACTACTACAAACGAGCACTTGGAGCTGAGATAGTCGATGCGATGAACGCACCTGACGGCTCCCTCATGCATGCGGAGATCCGGATCGGCGATTCGATGCTGCAGCTTTCGCAGGAGATGCCGGACTTCGGTCTCAAATCACCGCAGGACGGCTGGGTGCATTCGTCGATCGTCGTCTACACCGAGGACACGGACGAGTTTGTCGCTCGGGCAGTCGCCGAGGGAGGCACGCTGGTCACGGCTGTGGCCGATACATTTTCGGGCGACCGGCATGGAGTGTTTCTCGATCCGTTCGGCCACAGGTGGGCAGTATGCACGAAGGTCGAGGATGTACCTGCCGAAGAGGTCGCTCGCCGGGCGCGGGCGCTTTTCTTTCCGGAGACGCAGTCGTCACAGTAATTTGTGGCAACCGTCGTCCGAGCATTCGAGCTTCGGCGGCGTGCTCAGTATCCGGCTACGGGGTCCACGAGGGCAGCCAGCGCCTCACCCTTCGCGAAGCGGGTCACGTTCTTGGAGACGTGATCCGCGAACGCGGCGGGGCGAACGCCTGGCGGATTGGAATCGTGGGGTGTGATGATCGCATTCGTCAGATCCCACAGTGGGTGACCGTCCGGGAGGGGTTCGGGATCGGTGACGTCGAGACCGGCGCCGCCGATCTGTTCCGACTCGATGGCCTCGACCAGTGCGTCGGTGTCGACCAGTGATCCGCGCGCGACATTGATCACCCAGGAATGGGGTTGCATCGCCGCCAACTGCGCACGGCCCACGAGGTGACGGGTGGCCGGGGTGGCGGGCGCAGCAATCACGAAGTGATCTGCGCGAGAATAGATTTCATCCATCCTGGATGCGGGGTGCGTCGAGATCGCCCCGGGGACCGGGCTACCGGAACGATTGACTGCGATGCTGTCCGCCCCCTGCGCGGCCAGCATCGGAATCAGCGCGCGGCCGATACCGCCTGCGCCGATGATCGCAACCGTCGAGCCACGAAGGGTGCCGATCTTGGGAAAGAACTCGAACTGACGCCACGTTCGAGCCTCGATGTGTGCAGGCAAGTGGCGAACTCCGGCCAAGAGAAGCATGAGTGCATGCTCGGCCACCGACGCCGAAAACGCACCGGCCGCCGAGGTCCACGTGATTTCTGTGTCCCTCGGAATCACACCGGAGTCGAACCAATCCTCGATTCCCGCCGACGGAAGCTGCACCCACCTGACCGACGCCGGTAACTCCGACGGAAAGGTCTCGGGTGAGCCCGCCCAGATCAGGGCGTCCGCAGTGTCGATCGGACTGATCAGACCACCGCCCCGAAGCACCGCGCTGTCGAGCAGTGCATCGGGGACGGGGCCGATCGCTACGCGTGGAGAGGTGTCAGTCGCCATGACTAGACGCTACGCGGGGACCTCCACCAGTGGGTAGACACCGTTCTCGTCGTGCACCTCACGCCCGGTGACCGGCGGATTGAACACGCACAGCATGCGCATCTGCGTGTCCGGCTCGACGCGGTGACGCTCGTGGCCGTTGAGCAGGTACATCGACCCCGGTGCGAGATCGTATTCCTTGTTGTTGTCGAGGTCGATCAGCTTGCCGGTGCCCTCGACGAGCCAGACAGCCTCGACGTGGTTGGCGTAATGGAACTCGTTGACCGAACCCGCCTTGATGGTGGTCTCGTGGAACGAGAACCCGACGCGGTCGCCGCCGAGGACGATGCGCTTGCTGCGCCAGTTTCCGTCCTCACTCGTGATGTCGCGGTCGGTGTCGGTGATCTCGGTGGTGGTGCGAACGATCATGGGAGAGTCCTTCCTCTAGCTGCAGACCTTGAGTGTCGCCTCGGCCAGAATGGAGAGGCCGTGCTCGAGCTCGTCGTCGGTAATCGTCAGTGCGGGAAGCAGTTTCACAACCTGGTCGGAGGGTCCGGAGGTCTCGGCGAGCAATCCCTCGTCGAATGCCAACTGGCAGACCTTGCCGGCGCGCTCGGGCTGTTCGAAGACGAGGCCCTGAACCAAGCCACGCCCGCGGTGCGAGACCTCGCCGGGGAACTGATCGGAGAGGTTGGCGAAGCATTCGCTGATGCGTGCGCCCTTCTTCAGCGTCGTCTTGGTGAGGGCGTCGTCGGACCAGTAGTGGTCGAGTGCCACCTTGGAGGTGACGAACGCCGGGTTGTTGCCGCGGAATGTGCCGTTGTGCTCGCCCGGTCCCCAGACGTCGAGTTCACGCTTGAACAGCGTGAGCGCCATCGGCATTCCGTAGCCGCTGATCGACTTGGACAACGTGACGATGTCGGGAACGATTCCGGCCTCTTCGAAGGAGAAGAACGGGCCGGTACGGCCGCAACCCATCTGGACGTCGTCGACGATCAACAGGATTCCGCGATCCGAGCACAGTGTTGCCAGCGCCCGAAGCCATTCGGGGCGAGCGACATTGACGCCACCTTCACCCTGCACGGTTTCGACGATCACTGCCGCGGGGCGGTTGATTCCACTGCCGGAATCATCGAGAACGCGGGAGAACCACTGGAAGTCCTCGGTGACGCCGTCGAAGTAGTTGTCGAAGGGCATCGGTGTCGTGTGCACGAGGGGGACACCGGCGCCCGCGCGCTTCATCGAGTTACCGGTCACGGAGAGTGCACCAAGTGTCATTCCGTGAAATGCGTTGGTGAAGTTGATGACTGCCGAACGTCCGGTGACCTTGCGAGCCAGCTTCAATGCAGCCTCGACGGTGTTCGAGCCGGTCGGGCCGGGGAACTGGACCTTGTAGTCCAGTCCGCGTGGCTCGAGGATGTTGCGCTGAAAGGTCTCGAGGAATTCGCGTTTGGCGACAGTGGACATGTCGAGGCCGTGCGTGATGCCGTCGTTCATGATGTAGTCGACCAGTGCGGACTTGAGCACCGGGTTGTTGTGACCGTAGTTGAGTGCGCCGGCGCCGGCGAAGAAATCGAGGTAGTCGCGTCCGTTCTCGTCACGAATCCAGGATCCGGATGCGCTGGTGAACACTGCGGGCCAGTCACGGCAGTAGCTGCGAACCTCGGACTCGAGGGTTTCGAAAATGCTTGCTTCGTTGATATTCATATCTTCTTTGTTCCTCCGGGGCATGCTGTATGCCGAGCGCGAAGTGCGCTAGGCGCCGATCGTGTAAAGATCTTCGGCTTCGTGTCCATCGGGAAAATCGTTGGGCGAGAACAAGGTCTGCCTGGTTATCGGTACTTCGCGCCGACGTGCGAGCGCGGTGAAGAGTGCGATCGAAGCCTCGTTGTCGGGGCTGATCGTGGTCTCCAGATGTGTAACACCCAGTGGGGCAGTGCGATCCATCAAGTCGGACAGCATGCGGGCAGCAATTGCCTTGCCGCGCTGGTCTTCGTCGACCGCAACTTGCCACACGAACAGGGTTTCCTGAGCGCTGGGACGGGTATAACCGGAAACGAATCCGACTACGCGGCCGTCTACCTCCGCGACGATGGACGTCGCGCTGAAATCCCTGCACCACAACAGGTATGCATAACTCGAATTGAGGTCGAGCACCTTCGAATCACGTGCGATCTCCCAGAGCCGGACTCCGTCATCGATCTGTGGGCTTCTGAACAACACCGCGTCCGGCGCGGTGGTCGGGATAGCTCTCGTATCAACAGGCTTCATCGGTCATCTGAACGTAACAATCATTGCTGTCGAAGTCATGCAGATGTCCGTTTCGGGCCGTGTGGAACCCGTTGCGCCCCAGGTGAGGACATGAATGTGATGGTGCTCACATTATGTAACTTTTGCCGTTGTCGGAGCGACTATTTCGGGCAAAAACTCGCTATTTCGGGCTTGCGAGCGCCAACGGAAGTACAGAGTGAGCACCAGCCTGTCGAAGTGCGCGTGCGGCCATCGTGAAAGTCCAACCGGTATCGGCGATTGCGTCGACAAGTAGTATCGGTCCCTGGTGGATGCTCATGTCCGGGACTTCCCAAACATCGACCAGTCCGGACACGCGATAGGCGGAGTTCGCTGCCGACACCGGAGGGTGGTCGGGGCGCAAGCGAAGGGTGCCCAGGTCGGTCAATCGCCCGACCTCGGCCAGCTTGGCAGCCAGGCTCGACACCAGCAACGGATGCGTCGTGGATTCGAGGGCCATGACACCGGTGGGGCGCTCGGCCCAATTCCAGGCCGCCAGAACGCTGATACACGCGCTGACCACCGCATCGGGTACCTCGGCGTCGGGACCGTCGAAAAGCGCGCGGAGACGTTGACCCCAGCCCAGGTCCGACATCCGTCCGAGAATGCGCCCAGTTTCGGGCCCCTCGGTGATCTTCCCGGACAGCTTGACGCCCAGCTTGCTCAGGCCGGTCGGCCACATCTTGCGCGGCTCCAGGTCGAATCCGGGGCGCTGCAAGCGCGCCCGAGTCTCGTCGAGGGCAGCGGTGTCGACAGTGGTGTCGTAGCGATTGCCTGTGCAGTTGTCACAGCGACCGCACTGTGAGTTCTCCGAGGTCAGACCAGGATCGTCGAGTTGTTCACGCAGGAAGGTCATTCGACACGTCGTGATGCTCTGGTACTCGACCATTGCGGCCTGCTCGGCCTGGCGAGCGTCGTCGAGTCGGCCGTAGCGCTCGGCGTCGTACACCCAGGGTTCGCCGGTGCTGATCCACCCGCCCTTGACGCGTTTGACCGCGCCGTCGACGTCGAGGACTTTGAGGACCATCTCGAGACGCGTGCGATTGAGCTCCACCAGAGGTTCGAGTGCCGGTGTCGACGTAGCCTTTTCGGTGTCGAGGTGTTCGATGACGCTGCGGACCAGGTGCTCGCGGGGGAAGGCGACCGAGGCGAAGTAACTCCAGATCTGCTTGTCCTCGGCGCCAGGCAGGAGGATCACGTCTGCCCTGTCGGTGGAACGACCGGCGCGGCCCACCTGCTGGTAGTACGAGATCGGCGACGACGGTGCGCCGAGGTGGACGACGAACCCGAGATCAGGCTTGTCGAAGCCCATCCCGAGTGCCGAGGTGGCCACCAGAGCCTTGACGCGATTACCCAACAAGTCCTGCTCGAGAGATTCACGTTCAGTGGGATCGGTCTGGCCCGTGTAGGCGGCGACAGTATGGCCGCGCTCGGAGAGCAGGCTTGCGAGGTCGCGCGCGGCCGAAACCGTCAGCGTGTAGATGATGCCCGATCCCGGCAGCGTCTCGAGCATGTCGGCAAGCCAGGCAGCGCGCGCCGTCGCCTCCGGAATGTGGACTACAGAGAGGTGAAGCGACTCGCGTTCGAGCCCGCCGCGAAGGACGAGGGTTTCCTCACCGCCGACGCCGAGTTGGGCGGACACGTCCTCGACGACGCGGTTGTTGGCCGTCGCCGTGGTTGCGAGGACGGGAATGCCCTCGCCGAGTTCGGCGATCAAGGTCCTGATGCGGCGGTAGTCGGGACGGAAGTCGTGGCCCCAGTCGGAAACGCAGTGAGCCTCGTCGACCACTACCAAGCCGGCATCAGCTGCCAGGGCCGGGAGCACCTGATCGCGGAAGTCAGGGTTGTTCAGGCGCTCGGGGCTGACCAGAAGGACGTCGAGATCATTGGCTGCGACGCGGGCATGGATGTCGTCCCATTCGGTGACGTTGCCCGAATTGATGGTTGCGGCGCGCACTCCGGCACGTTCGGCAGAACTGACCTGGTTTCGCATCAGGGCCAACAACGGAGAGACGATGACGGTGGGGCCGTGGCCCGTTGCCCGGAGCAGCTTCGCCGAGATGAAGTAGACCGCAGATTTGCCCCAGCCGGTCCGCTGTACGACGAGCGCGCGTTTGCGCTGCACCACCAGCGCCTCGATGGCCGTCCACTGGTCCTCGCGTAGCCGGGCATCCGGCCCCGCGAGTTCGCGGAGCAGCCGCTCGGCTTCGTCGCGCATGGCTGGGGCAGTGGCGGTGGTCATGGACCCCATGGTGCACGACCCTGCCGACACGTGCGGGGCTTCAGGCCTTGGCAACAGGTTCCTGTAGCTCGGTGACCCAGCCGTCGACATCCTCCGGGCACGCCAGCGTCACCTCACGGCTGGGGCCGGCATTGCGGTATCCCGCTGCGTCGATCCATTGAGCCAGTGCCTGATAGGCGGGCAGACAGTTGTCCATCGAACCCTTGTGCATCAGCGAGGCCACGTGCTCTTCGGCTCGCAGGTCCACCACAGCGAACTCGTAGTCGCCCTCGGGATCCGCGTCTACCGGCAGCGCGGCATGCACGACGACGTTCTCGTCGTCACCGGCATCCTCGTAATACGCGACGGCGGGTCCGATCGCGGCGATACCGGCGCGATCCAAACCGGTACAAAGCCGCTCGTACAACCCGCGAACCACCGGGCCGATCGACGACGGATCCATCGTCTTGGCGGTACCGGTCAACTCCGCGACCCGCAGCGCCGGAACGGACTTGATCACAACCTCGTATGCGGACATCTGTCCCTCACTTTCGATGATGCGGAGGCGCGCCTGTACATGCGCCAGTCGCGCGGTGTCTTCCTGGATTCGGGTTTCGAGTTCTGCTCGGCGAAGCGTGAGCATCCCGCGGATCTCGTCGACGGTGACCGCCGACTCCACCACTTGCTGGACCTGGGCCAGAGTCAGGCCCAACTCCTTGAGAGCGACGATGCGGTTGAGCAGCGCCAACTGGCCCGCGGTGTACGAGCGATACCCGGTGGATGCGTCGACCCTCGCGGGTGTGAGCAGGCCGATGGCGTCGTAGTGGCGGAGCATGCGCACCGACACACGACCTGCTCTCGCGAAGTCTCCGATGCTCAACATTATTGCTCGCCCCGTTTCTCTCTCACGAACCCGATACCTACAGCTTTACGACCTCACACGGTGTCAGAGTCAAGCTGTCGGTTCAGGACTTTTTCGATCGCAGCGCGAGTGGGTGACGACACCGACGCGCCGCGGACCGTCGTCGCCAGACTTCCCGCCGTGGCAGCGAACTGCAGGGCGCGGTCCTGGCCCTGCACCCACTCCACGGCGAAGGCGCCGGTGAAAGCATCGCCTGCGCCAGTTGTATCCACGGGTGTCACGGCCGGGGAGTCGGCGTGGATTGTCTCCTCGCCCGACCGGAGATCCGCGCCGCCGGCCCCGAGCGTCGTGACGAGGTATCGGACGCGACCGGTGACCGCGGCCAACTGCTCCGACTCGGTCTGGTTGACGATCAGGATGTCGACAGACTCGATCAGGGCGCCCGGAAGGTCTTGTACCGGCGAAGGATTGAGGATGACAGTTGTTCCGTTGGCACGCGCGTGCCGGGCCGCTGCGGTGACCGTGTCGAGGGGTATTTCGAGTTGGCACAGGAGAACGTCGGCGTGTGCGATCGCGTCGAGGTCTGCTTCTGACAACGAGGTGACCGAGGAATTGGCGCCCGGGACGACGATGATGTTGTTCTCCGCGTCCTCGCTCACGGTGATGGCGGCAACGCCACTCGGGCCGTCGACACTACGAAGCAACGCGGTGTCGACCCCGGCGTCTTGCAGGGTCTCGCGCAATTGGGTGCCGAAACCGTCGTCGCCGACCGCGCCGACGAACGACACGTCCCCACCGGCTTTCGCGGCGGCGATGGCCTGGTTGCTGCCTTTGCCTCCCGCCGCGGTGGCAAAGGCAGTGCCGAGCAGCGTTTCTCCCGGAGCTGGGAATCTGGATACTGACGTGGTCAGATCCATGTTGATACTGCCGACGACGACGATTCGAGGCGTGCTCATACCTCGAGGTTATCGGCCTTCATTCTCTTTCGACGAACCTTGCGGATGATCCGACGTGCTTCCTCGTCGGTGGCGACGGAGGGCGGAGAGCCGTCGAGTGGCTTGCGTGCGGTCTCGGGGATCATCAGGACTGCGATACCGCCGATCACGGCGGCGATCATCATGTACATCGGTGCGACCAAGTTGCTGCCCGTTGCACTTTCGAGGGCGGTGAGCACCAGGGGAGTGGTCCCGCCGAAGATGGAGACCGCGAGGTTGTATCCGATTGCCAAGCCGCCGTACCTGATTCCGGTCGGAAAGAGTGCGGGAAGCACGGACGGGAACACTCCGACGAACAGCAGGAGCAAGCCACCGAGAATTGCGAGTCCCAGGAAGACCGTCACGTAGTTGCCGACGCCGATCAGAAGGTAGGCAGGCAGGGACAGGACGAAGAATCCGATGAAACCGCTGAGCAGCAAGGGTTTACGCCCGACGCGGTCCGAGAACTTTCCGACGTAGCTGATTCCCATCATCATCACGATCATGACGATGATCATCAGAACGAGTCCGTGGGATTCGTCGTAACCCAACGTGTTGGTCAGATACGTCGGCATGTAGCTGAGCAGTCCGTAGTGAGCGATGTTGTACGTGGCCACCAGGACGATGCACAGAACAAGCGGACGCCAGTTGTCGACGAGAGTTTCGCGTAGTTTCTTGCCTGTGGATTCATCTGCGAGGGAGCGCTCTTCGGCCTGCTCCATCATCTGGAATGCGGGAGTTTCCTCCAAACGCAGACGGAGGTACAGGCCGATGAGACCCAGAGGTCCGGCGATGAGGAAGGGGATGCGCCAGCCCCACTGGAGTAGGTCCTCGGCACTGACGACGGTCTGGATGATCGTCACGATGCCCGCTGCCGCCACATATCCTGCCAGAGTCCCGAATTCGAGGAAGCTGGCGAAGAAACCGCGGCGCTTGTCCGGTGCGTATTCGGCGACGAACGTACTGGCTCCGCCGTATTCGCCGCCGGTGGAAAAGCCCTGCAGTAGGCGTAGGAGTACCAGCAGGATCGGGGCGGCGATACCGATGGATTCGTAGCTCGGGATGAGGCCGATGGCGAAGGTGCTGCCCGCCATCAGAATGATGGTGGTGGCCAGGACTTTCTTGCGTCCGATGCGGTCACCGAGTGGACCGAAGAACAATCCGCCGAGTGGGCGGACGATGAAGGCTGCCGCAAAAATTGCAAAGGTAGAGAGGAGTTGAGCGCTGCCGCTCGCGTCCGGGAAGAACACTTTTCCGATAGTGGTAGCTAGATATGCGTAAACGCCGAAATCGAACCACTCCATGGCATTTCCGAGCATCGTTGCCTTGACAGCGCGCTTGACGGACGCATTGTCGGTGACGCAGACATCGGGTGATTCGGCCACTTCGAGAGCGCTGATCGAGTTCTCTGGTGTAGTCATGACATGCGCTCCCCAGCGCAATCATCGAACCGAGCGGGGCACGTACCTGATGCACGCATCTTTTCGTTGCCCACTCGCCGATGAGCCGGTCGGGAAATCGAGCGTCCGCGTGCCCTGTGGCTCGTTGCGACCCCCGTCGCACGGCTCTGGCCCGCGGCAGTGTCCGGAGCCCACAGGGCTCCGGACTACCGGCAAGTAAGACGCTTACGCTATCAAAGTTGTGCGCGGGAGCCGATTTTCGGGCTAGAAGGCGCGGGCGTACTGCGACGGGATATGCGGTCCTACCTCGGCGTTCAGTTCACGGGCCGCCCGGCGCGCCCAGTAGGGATCACGCAACAGTTCGCGGCCGAGGAGCACCGCCACTGCGCTTCCGTCTTCGACGATCTTCTCGGCCTGTTCGGGTTCGGTGATGAGGCCGACGGCGGCGGCCGGTAGCAGGCTCTCGTTCTGCAGGCGACGGGCGAACGGAACCTGGTATCCCGGCTCCACCGGAATCTTGGCCGCCGGTGAATTACCGCCGGTGGACACGTCGACGAGATCGACGCCGTAGTCGGAGAGGATGTTGGCGAGGGCAACGGTCTGATCCGCGGTCCAGCTGTCGACGTCGAGCCCACGTTCTTCCGTGAGCCAATCGGTCGCCGAGACCCGGACGAAGAGCGGTAGCTCGGCCGGCCACACCTCGCGGACTGCGCTCAGGATTTCGAGGAGCAATCGGATGCGGTTCTCGAAGCTGCCTCCGTAGCGGTCCGTTCGCTTGTTGCTCTCGGGGGAGAGGAACTGATGGATCAGGTATCCGTGGGCCGCGTGAATTTCCACGACCTTGAATTCGGCCTTCAATGCGCGGGTAGCCGCCGCTGCGAAGTCCGCGACGACCTTCTCGATGCCTTCCGTGGTGAGCTCGACCGGATCGGCAAGGTGACCGAACGGAACCGCGCTCGGGGCAACCGTCTGCCACGAGAGTCGGTCGTCGGCGGGCAGACTCTTGCCGCCGCGCCACGGAACCTGCGTCGACGCTTTGCGTCCGGCGTGGGCCAGCTGAATTCCGGGCACTGCGCCGAAGTACGCGAGTTGCGCGTTGATCTCGGCGAAGGCTTGCGCCTGCGTGTCGTTCCAGATCCCCAGATCAGCTGCCGATATGCGGCCTTCGGGATTGACGGCCGTCGCCTCGGTGAGAATCAGGCCGGTGCCGCCGATTGCACGGCTCACCAGATGCGTGCGATGCCACTCGTTGGGCACTCCGACCTGGTCGCCGATGACGTCAGCGGAGTACTGGCACATCGGTGCCATCCAGACGCGGTTCGGGATGGTGACGCCGCGCAGGGTCAAAGGCTCGAACAACACACTCACGGATGGCTCCTGACTCGAAGAAGAAGGTCGGTGGGTGCAACAGCGCCCCGCATCGGAATTGTTCCCCGGCGGTCCGCCGGAATGGTCCCGGGTGGTCACAGCCTCGTTCCGCCGAGCAGGCCGTCACGGTGGGTGGTTAATGTGTATTCATGACCGCTGTGACTTCCAACGCAGAAACCGTCGACTCGAACGCGTCCGACACCAAGTCCGTCGTGCACGACGCCGCACGCCGAGCCCGTAAGGCTTCGCGCGTCCTGGCTCTGCTGACCACCGCGCAGAAGGATGCTGCGCTCAACGCCGCAGCCGACGCGGTACTCGCGGCAAGTGATCGGATTCTCGCGGCCAACGCTCTCGATATCGACACCGCGAAGGCGGGCGGCACCGAGGAATCGCTGCTCGACCGTCTTCGTCTGACCGCTGAGCGGATCGAGGGCATCGCGTCGGGTTTGCGTCAGGTTGCCGGACTACCCGATCCGATCGGTGAAGTGCTTCGTGGATCTACTTTGCCGAACGGTTTGGAGCTACGCCAGCAGCGCGTTCCGCTCGGTGTCGTCGGCATGGTGTACGAGGCTCGCCCCAACGTTACCGTCGACGCTTTCGGGCTCACTCTCAAGTCGGGAAATGCTGCGCTGCTTCGTGGTTCGTCCTCGGCGGTCAAGTCCAACGAAGCGTTAGTGGCGGCTCTGCGCGCGTCGTTGATTGACCAGGGACTGCCCGAGGATTCCGTTCAACTTCTGCCGAGTGCGGATCGGTCGACGGTCACGCACCTCATCCAGGCCCGCGGCCTCGTCGACGTCGTCATCCCGCGCGGCGGTGCCGGCTTGATCAGCGCCGTCGTGCGTGATGCCACCGTGCCCACCATCGAGACCGGTGTCGGTAACTGCCACGTCTATGTTCACTCGGCCGCCGATCTACTGATGGCCGAGAAGATTCTTCTCAACTCCAAAACCCGTCGGCCCAGTGTCTGCAATACAGCCGAAACCGTCCTGGTCGACGCTGCGATCGCCGAGACTGCCGTGCCGAAGCTGCTCCAAGCGCTCCAGATGCACGACGTCGTCGTGCACGGTGATCTGCCGGGACTGGTTCCCGCGACCGAGGACGACTGGTCGAAGGAATACCTCACCCTCGACGTCGCCCTCAAGGTCGTCAAGGACTTGGACGCTGCCGTCGAGCACATCGACCAGTACGGAACCGGCCACACCGAAGCCATCGTGACGTCCGATCTCTCGGCTGCCCGCGAGTTCACCGCTCGAGTCGACGCTGCGGCAGTGATGGTCAACGCGTCGACTGCCTTCACCGACGGTGAGCAGTTCGGGTTCGGCGCCGAGATCGGCATCTCCACCCAGAAACTGCACGCGCGTGGCCCCATGGGGCTGCCGGAACTGACGTCCACCAAGTGGATCGTCTGGGGCGACGGGCACACCCGACCCGCCTGAAAAGTTCACCAGACTTGCCCCACCTCTCAAGGAGTTAACCGTGGACCGAGCACTTCCCGACACGACGCCGTTCTTCTCGACCGTCGACGACGTGATCGAACGGCTGGCCGAAACCGGCTATCTGTCCGACAAGGCCACCGCGACGGCAGTCTTCCTGGCCGATCGTCTGGGCAAGCCGCTGCTCATCGAGGGCCCGGCCGGTGTCGGAAAGACGGAACTCGCCCGCGCAGTCGCCCAGACCACGGGCGCAGAACTGGTGCGTCTGCAGTGCTACGAGGGCGTCGACGAGGCTCGTGCACTCTACGAGTGGAACCACGCGAAGCAGATTCTTCGGATTCAGTCGGGCGGGGCGAGCGGAGCGAGGGGTGATGTCGCGGTCGACCACAGCTGGGATTCGACGAAGGCGGATGTCTTCTCGGAGGAGTTCCTGCTCGCACGTCCACTGCTCAAGGCCATTCGCCGCGAGGACCCGACGGTGCTGTTGATCGACGAGACGGACAAGGCAGACGTCGAGATCGAAGGTCTGCTCCTCGAAGTGCTCAGCGACTTCGCGGTCACGATCCCCGAGCTCGGAACCATTACCGCCACCCGCAAGCCGTTCACGGTGTTGACCTCGAATGCCACTCGCGAACTCTCGGAGGCTCTGAAGCGTCGTTGCCTCTTCCTGCATCTCGACTTCCCGGACGCCGACCTCGAGCGTCGCATCCTCGCAAGCCGTGTGCCGGAGCTTCCTGAAGCGATTGCCGAGCAGCTGGTCAACACCATTCGTGTTCTTCGCGGAATGCAGCTCAAGAAGGTCCCTTCGGTATCCGAGACCATCGACTGGGGACGCACCCTTCTTGCTCTGGGCATGGACACTCTCGACGACGATGCCGTTCGCGCCACGCTCGGCGTGATCCTCAAGCACCAGTCGGACCAGGTGCGTGCCGCCGCTGAACTTCGGCTGAACTGAGGTCTGACATGGCTCCCGCAGCATCGACGTCGCCGCTCTCACCTGGCGGCCTGGCAGCGCCGCACGGGATTCCCGGTCACCTCGTCGATTTTGTCGAGGCTTTGCGACGACGCGGAATCATGGTCGGCCCGTCCGAGACAGTCGACGCCGGTCAGGTCATGTCTGTTCTCGACCTGCTCGATCGTGAAGCGCTTCGTGAAGGGCTGGCATGCTCGCTCCTGCGCAGGCCGACCCACCGGGCGACGTTCGACGCCGTCTTCGACCTGTGGTTCCCCAAGGCGATCGGTGACCGTGCGGTCGGCGACGTCGACGTCACACTGCCGCGCAAGCCAGACGGCTCGATCGACCTGCAGGCATTGCGTGAGCTCATTGCCGAACTGCTGACAGACGGCAGTGACGAGGCGATGGAGATGACCGAACTCCTGACCGCCGCGATGGTCGAGGAACTCGGGCAGTACCAGTCGAGTAACGGCCCGTCGTTCTCCGCCTATCAGGCGCTGCGTGACGTCGCCCCGGAGGCGTTGCTCAACAAGATCCTGCAGGGCCTGCTCGGCAACCAGGAGGGTTCCGGGTCAGAGGGCAAGGACAACTCCGACTATCAGTCCGAGGTCGCCAAGCGCACGGCAGCGCAGCGCATCGCGGACTTCCGCAAGATGGTCGAGAAGGAAACGCGTCGACGCACAGCCGAGAATTTGGGCAAGGAGCGGGTCGCCACGTACGGCGTTCCGAAACTCGCCGAGGAAGTCGACTTCTTGCGAGCGTCCGATGCCGAACTCACCACGCTGAAGAAGAACGTCGCACCCCTGGCTCGCTTGTTGGCCAGTCGTCTCGCCGTGCGTCGCAGCCGCTCTCGCGCGGGTTCGATCGACCTACGTCGTACGTTGCGCAAGTCCATGTCGACGGGCGGAGTGCCGATCGATCTGGTGCAGCGCAAGCCGAAGCGGGCGCGGCCCGAACTTGTGGTGATGTGTGACGTATCCGGCTCGGTGGCGGGGTTCAGCCATTTCACTCTGCTGCTCGTGAACGCTTTGCGTGAGCAGTTCTCGCGCGTGCGGGTGTTCGCGTTCATCGACACGACCGACGAGGTCACGCGGTTCTTCGACTCGAACGCAGACCTCGGATCAGCGATGTCACGGATGGTGCGTGAGGCCGAACTGATCACCTACGACGGCCACTCAGACTACGGACACGCCTTCGGAGTGTTCCAGGAGAAGTTTGCGCAGTCGATCACCAGTCGCACGTCGCTACTGGTACTCGGCGACGGTCGCAACAACTACCGCGATCCCAACCTTCAGTCGCTGTCGCAGATGGTGGCAGTAGCCAAGCACGCGCACTGGCTCAACCCCGAGCCGAAGGGGCAATGGGGAACGGGTGACTCCGCGGCGAAGGTCTACAACGAGGTCATCAGCATGCACGAGTGCCGCTCGGCCCAGCAGCTTGCCGACGTCGTGTCCCGTCTGCTGCCGGTCTGACCCGTAAGCTCGACACTCGTGCAGAAGGGACTATCGGTGGAACGTGCTCGACGCCTAGGAGTGATGGGTGGCACCTTCGACCCCATTCACCATGGCCACCTCGTTGCGGCCAGTGAGGTCGCCGACCGGTTCGGACTCGACGAAGTGATCTTCGTCCCCACCGGGCGGCCCTGGCAGAAGCAGGGGAAGGGCGTCAGTCCTGCCGAGGACCGGTACCTCATGACGGTCATCGCCACCGCCTCCAACCCGCGGTTTTCCGTCTCTCGGGTCGACGTCGACCGTGAAAAAGTGACGTACACCGTGGACACGCTGCGAGACCTCCGGGCCTACCACCCTGACGCCGAACTCTTCTTCATCACCGGTGCCGATGCGCTGGCCAGCATCCTTTCCTGGCAAGATTGGGAAGAGTTGTTCGCATTGGCGAAGTTCGTCGGGGTATCGCGACCGGGTTTCGATCTCAATGCAGAGCACCTGGCCGGTCACCTCGACACCATGCCCGCCGACGCGGTCACGTTGATAGAGATTCCGGCACTTGCCATTTCGTCGACCGAATGTCGGCGTCGGGCAAGTGAAGACCGCCCCGTCTGGTACCTGGTGCCGGACGGAGTGGTGCAGTACATCTCGAAGCGGAACCTGTATCGACCTGTCGACGCGGAGCGCCGCGACGGAGCTACAACGATGTCGGAGCCCGCACCGGGGAAGTCGGAAGCCGTCCCGGGCGCCGAATCGAGCTAGCCGAGCACAACAAGTACTTTCTGAAGACGAAACTGGAGAACATCGAGTGAGCGCAAACACCGAAGCCATCGACATGGCACGCATCGCGGCCTTGGCAGCCGACGAGAAGCTGGCCACCGAAGTGGTGGTGCTCGATGTGTCCGAACAGCTGGTCATCACGGACTGCTTCGTCATCGCATCTGCGACGAACGAGCGTCAGGTCAACTCGATTGTCGAGAACATCGAAGACCGTCTCCGCGAAGCGGGACACAAGCCGGTCCGCCGTGAAGGCACCCGCGAGGGCCGCTGGGCACTGCTCGACTACGCCGACATCGTCGTCCACGTCCAGCATGACGAGGAGCGCAACTTCTACGCTCTCGATCGTCTGTGGAAGGACTGCCCGACGGTCGAGGTCGAAGGCCTCGGACAGAACCGTCCCGGCCCCGCCGACGCCAACACGGTGTTCGAGACCGACACGGTTTCCGAGCCGGACGCGCAGGATCCCTCGCTGTGACTTCGCCGGCGCCCAGTGCGGCGTCGAACCCTGTCCGCCGGCTCATCCTGCTGCGTCACGGACAGACCGAATACAACGCCGACTCTCGGATGCAGGGGCAACTCGACACCGACCTGTCGGAGTTGGGACGCACGCAGGCCAAGAGTGCAGGTCCGGTGATCGCCGATCGCAGGCCGTTGACGATCGTGTCCTCGGATCTGCGTCGGGCGTACTTCACGGCCGTCGCAGTCGGTGATGCCGCCGGACTTCCGGTACTCACCGACACGCGTCTGCGTGAGACACACCTGGGCGAATGGCAAGGCCTGACTCATCACGACGTCGACGAGCGCACTCCCGGTGTGCGATCTGCCTGGCGGGCGGATGCCACGTTGGCGCCGCCCGGCGGCGAAAGCCGAATCGACGTCGCGAATCGCAGCCTCCCCGTAGTTCACGAATTGCTCGAGACGCACCCGGACTGGGCCGAACGGCCCGTGGTTCTGGTGGCGCACGGAGGCTTGATCGCGGCACTGACAGCGGCATTGCTCGACCTACCCGTCGATCGCTGGGCCGTCCTCGGCGGATTGGGAAACACCAGTTGGGTGCAACTCAGCGGACACGGGGACGTCAAGTCGATCGAGTGGCGACTCGACGTATGGAATGCTTCTGCGAGTGTCGCAAATGACGTCCTCTGAAAGTGCCGACGGGCAGCGCCCCGTCCTCCTCGTACTCGCGGATTCGCTGTCGTATTTCGGCCCCAAAGGCGGCCTCGCGGCAGACCACCCACGGATCTGGCCCAACATCGTGGCCGACGAACTCGGCTGGGACGTCGAGCTGGTCGCCCGTATCGGCTGGACGTGCCGCGATGCGTGGTGGGCACTGACTCAGGATCCTCGTGTGTGGGCGGCGGTGCCGCGGGCAGGCGCCGTCGTGTTCGCGGTCGGCGGTATGGACTCGCTACCGTCTCCGCTGCCTACCGCGCTCCGCGAGACCATTCGCTACGTTCGGCCACCCGCGCTTCGACGCGTGGTGCGCGAGGGTTATCAATGGCTGCAGCCGCGGCTTGCACCTCTGGGCCGCCCGGTCGCACTTCCTCCCAAGCTGAGCGTCGAGTATCTGGAAAGCTCGCGAAATGCGTTGGAGTACATGCGGCCGGAACTGCCGATGATCGCGACCTTGCCGTCAGTGCACCGCAGTGATGCCTACGCCAGCGTGCATGCCGGACGACCTGCCGCGGTGTCCGCGATCACCGAGTGGGCTACGGAGAAAGACGTTCCCGTAGTCGACCTTGCAGATGCAGTGCGTGACAACGTCTTTTCCGAGAACGGCAATCCTGACGGCATTCACTGGGGTTGGGACGGTCACGTCGGTGTAGCCCGCGCGATGATCGCTGCGATTCGCGGGGTCGAGTCGCAGAAAACGGTTTCGCCGGAACTGGTTTCGCCGGAACTGGTATCACCGCCGAGCGAAGTCGGGTAGCAGAATGCCGGTCGTCGTCGTCACGGATTCCTCCGCCTGCATCCCGCAGGAGTCGGCCGACGCATGTGGCATTCAGGTTGTTCCGCTCCACGTGCTCCATGACGGTTGCGACTTGCGAGAGGGCGTCGACGCAATGCCGAGCGACCTGTCGGGAGTGACAACGGCCGGAGCGTCGCCCGCCGAGTTGTCCGAAGCGTATGCACGCGCCCTGGACATGAGCGACGGTGACGGCGTTCTCGCCGTTCACATTTCACGTCAACTGTCGGGAACGTGGGAAGCCGGACGAGTCGCAGCCCAGGAATTCGGTGGCGCCGTCCGGATCGTCGATTCACAGTCCGCCGGTATGGGTTTGGGCTATCCGGCTCTCGAAGCTGCACGCTTGGCCGAGAAGGGCGCTTCACTCGAAGAGGCGTACGGCCGGGCGGTCGACGTCGCCAGCCGTGGGCGCTGCTACATCGTCGTCGACAAACTTGATCAATTGCGTCGGGGCGGACGAATCGGAACCGCCGCTGCGTTGCTGGGTACTGCATTGGCGATGAAGCCGATCCTGCATCTGGTGGACGGCAAACTCGTGCTCGGCGAAAAAACGCGCACCACCACCAAAGCGCTTGCACGCTTGGTTGATTCGGCAGTCGAGCGCGCCGGTCTCGGCCGCGTGGCGATAGCCGTGCATCACATGCGAGCACGAGAGCGTGCCGACGGGATAGCCGAACAGTTGGCCGAGCGCATTCCCGATGTAGCGGAATCCGTGGTTACCGACTTCAGCGCGGTTATCGGAGCGCACGTCGGTGTCGGCGCGATCGGTGTTGTGGTGTGCCCGTTGCCGGAGATCGACGCGAACACCTGATCGTTTCTCCACAATCCCCGAGTTCTCCACAGGTCGAAATTCATCGTCTTCGGTGGCGAGGTCTCTCGCTAGCGTCCAGTCATGAGGATCAGCGAGGAGCGCGAGCGGGCGCGTGATCGCCTCGCGGCGATGGACGGAAACTACCGGCAGCGACCGGCCGTCGACGAATTCGAGGATTCAGGGTCTTTCGAGAGGTCCCCCGAGTGGCTTCGGGACTTCGACGAGGACGACTACGACGCTCAGCCCGACTCGTCACGGTTCGACCGATTGCCCGAACATTGGCGCGGTACACGTTGGCGCCCGAGTCGGTCGGCGACCTGGGTGTTGGCGATCGTTGCAGTTCTGGCCACGGGAATCGGCTTGTTCGCCGTGTGGTGGGATTCTCCGAGCATGCAGGCGGTCCCAACGTTGCCCTCGCCCCAGAATGTCACGGAGAAGAATGTGACTGCCGGCGATGGTGAATCAGCCAGTCCTGTACCGACCGGCGTCGTGGCAGAGCAGCCGCCCGAGGCTGTGGTGGTCAGTGTCGTCGGGCTCGTGCGCACGCCTGGGCTTGTCAATCTTCATTCGGGCTCGCGCATCGCCGACGCGCTTGCTGCGGCAGGTGGCGTGCTCGACGGAGCGGAGACGGTGGGCCTGAATCTGGCTCAGAAACTTGTCGACGGCGATCAGATCGTGGTTGGTGCGGCCGATCAGTCCGGTGGTGTTTCTTCGAGTACCACTGCAGGAGGGACCAGCCCCGCAGCTACGGGGGAATCCGGCGGGGCTGGGCTGGTGAACCTCAATACCGCCACCGAGGCCGAACTGGACGAGCTTCCCGGGGTAGGGCCGGTAACGGCTGCGGCGATCATCTCCTGGCGCACATCCAACGGAAAATTCACGGACATAGAACAATTGGGGGAAGTCGACGGGATCGGCCCGGCAAGGTTGGCCAAATTGCGAGTGCTGGTGTCGGTGTGAACGAACCGGAAGCCTCGCCGGTCCTCGACGCTCGACTGCTTCCGTCTGCCGTCGCGGTGTGGGGGAGCAGTGCGGTGGGGATCCTGTTTGGCCCGGTCGCCGCGTGGGTACTGGCGGTGGCGTGTGCGGTTCCAGCGGCACTCCTCACTTACGTGGTTGTGCGCCGGACATCAGCGGGGTGGGTACGAATCATGTTGGTTGCATTGCTGTTCGGTGCCGGGTGTAGTGCCGTCGGCGGGTGGCGGGCGTCCGAGGCGGAGAGGCACCCACTGACCCGAGCTTCTCTCGAGGGAGCTTGGGTGAGTGTCGAAGTGGAACCCTCGGAGGATCCGCACGCGGTCTCCGGCGCGGTGGGTCAAGGTCAGGTCGTCTTCAGGGCAACCGTCAATTCGGTGACTGCCCAGAACCGCAGGTACTCCGGAGGCGGCTTGGTCACCATCCGGGCGCCCAGTTCGTCGTGGCTCGAAGTTGTTCCAGGGCAGAGCCTCACGGTTCGTGGCCGGGCGAGTCAGCCATGGCGTAGCGATTCCACGCTCGCCGTGATCACGTCCGAAGGGCCTCCCGTCGCGGTGGGAGAAGTGCCCTGGTATCAGCGATGGGCAAGTGTGGTGCGCATTCGTTTCGCGGCTGCGTGCTCGGCTGCACTCCCGCCGGATCAGGCGGGTCTGCTGCCTGGCCTCGTCGTCGGAGACACGTCGGCGCTGTCGCCGGTGGTGAAGGACAACTTCACCGTTGCCGGACTTTCCCATCTCACCGCGGTGTCCGGCGCCAACATCAGCATTCTGCTCGGGGCCGTTCTGCTGTTGGTCAGAGCCGCGGCGCTCAGTCCACGGGTCGGCGCCGCTTTGGCGGTGGTAGCCCTCGTTGCCTTTGTTGTCGTCGCGAGGCCGTCGCCGAGTGTTCTACGCGCGTCGGTGATGGGCTTGGTAGGCCTGCTCAGTCTGGTCACTGGTCGGCGCAAACAGGCGCTGCCTGCGCTTGCCGCCGCCGTCATCGTTCTGGTAGTCGTGATGCCCGAGCTGGCCGTCGACTGGGGGTTTGCGCTGTCGACTACTGCCACGGGCGCGCTGGTGATCATTGCGCCGGTGTGGGTGGACGTGCTTCGCCGAAGAGGCTGGCCCCGTTGGTTTTCGGAGATGACAGCTGTCTCGGGTGCTGCGTTTGTCGTGACTGCACCGTTGGTGGGCGCCATGGCGGGAACCTTCAGCGTAGTCACGATTGCCGCGAACATGGCGGTGGCGCCCGTGATCGGAATCATCACGGTGTTCGGTGCGGTGATTGCCTTGTGTGCGCTGATCTGTCCACCGATCGCGGTGTTCGTCGCGCCATTGGTGCGGCCGCCGATGGGGTGGCTGCTGTGCGTGTCCGAGCGGGCGGCGGCGCTTCCCGGAGCGTCGGTGGTAGTGCCGTCAGGACTCATCGGTGCCCTCGTCGTCGTGGGAGTCCTACTGGCCGCGGCCCTGACGCTGTGGAATCGGATTTCGAGATGGGTGCTCGGCGTTCTTGTTCTGGGAGTTGTTCTGGCCCTGATCTTTCAACACGTGTTCGGGGGTGGCCGTTTTGCTCCGGGGTGGGCGCTGGTGATGTGCGACGTCGGTCAGGGGGACGGTCTTGTGCTCTCGACTGGAGACGGCAGGGTGATCGTGATCGATGTCGGTCCTGATCCCACATCGATGGATCGTTGCCTGAACATGTTGGACGTCAACGACATCGCGTTGCTGATGATCAGTCATTTTCATGCCGATCACATCGGTGGATTGGAAGCAGTCCTGAGTGGGCGTTCGGTCGCTGCGATCGGAGTCGGGTCGATGTTGTTGCCGGAGTCAGGTTTTCGGGCGGTGAAGGATACCGCCGACTCGCAGGCCGTTCCGGTTGTCTCGTTGCGCGCAGGTATGGAGTTGACGTTGGGATCGGTGAACGTGGAGGTTCTCGGTCCGTTGGTTCCGGCTCCCCGCGATGCGGGGGACGGCGCGGACGCCGCGAACGATCAGTCGCTGGTGGTGATGGCGCACACGGGCGCGGGTCGAATTCTGTTGACGGGCGACGCCGAAGTTGCGGGGGAGGAGGCGATCCTCCGATCGGGAGCGGACGTGAAGGCCGATGTGTTGAAGCTGCCCCATCACGGTTCTCGGACCACGTCGTCGGCATTTCTGGAAGCGGTGCGTCCGAGGTTGACGATGATCAGCGTCGGCGTCGGCAACAGTTTCGGGCACCCGAATGCGGAGGTTCTCGATGAACTGGATTCATTGGGCGGGGCGGTGGTTCGGACCGACGTCGACGGCACCGTCGCTGTGTACGGCGGGGGCGGCGGGTCTGTGTCGATCGTGTCGGTTCCTCGTGGGACCATCTTCGGGTGAGTAATCCGTCTGGAGTCGATCCGCTGCATCTTGTTCTCGGGGACGACGAGTTCCTGATCGACCGCACGGTATCGCAGCTCATCAGAGCTGTCCGCGGTGACCGCGGACAGGGTATTTCGGATCTCCCGGTGACCAAGATGCGCGCGGGCGACACCAATGCTCCCGAGTTGGCCGAGTTGCTCAGCCCTTCTCTTTTTGCCGAAGACCGTGTGATCGTCTTGGAATCGGCTGCAGAAGCAGGCAAAGATGCCGTAGCGCTTGTCCTGGAGGCTGCACGCGAGCCGGCAGAAGGTGTGGTTCTGATCGTCGTGCACTCGGGCGGCGGTCGCGCGAAAGCGTTGGCACCGGCCCTCGAGAAGCTCGGGGCGACGGTTCACAACTGCGGAAAACTGAACAAGAGTCAGCTTGTCGACTTCGTCCGGGGTGAGTTTCGGACCGCAGACGTCAGGGTTGCGCCAGATGCGATCGCCGCGATGATCGAAAGCGTCGGCTCCAACCTCCGCGAACTCGCGTCGGCCTGCTCGCAATTGGCGGCAGATACGGGCGGCAAGATCGACGTGGATGCAGTCCACAAGTATTACTCGGGCAAGGCCGAGGTTTCCGGATTCGACGTGGCCGACAAAGTCATCGTCGGCGATACCCGGGGTGCGCTCGAGGCGCTCCGATGGGCAGATCAGATCGGAACAGCCCATGTTCTGCTCGCGGATGCCCTCGCCGACGCAGTCCACACCATCGCGAAGGTCGGCCCGTTTGCACGGGGCGGTGACCCGTTCCGGTTGGCGTCGGATCTCGGAATGCCGCCGTGGAAGGTCAAGAAGGCGATCAAGGAGGTCGGCGGCTGGGATCCCACGTCGATCGGCGCTGCGATGCAGATCGTCGCCGCCCTCAATGCCGACGTGAAGGGTGCCGCAGTCGACTCGTCCTTCGCCCTGGAGATGGCAGTGCGGAAAGTGTGCGCGTTGCGGAAGAACTGAGTACAACGTGGCCTACTGCGCGTCCGGCCAGAAGTAGTCCGACGACAGTGGCGGCCGTGGCCTCACCCGCCCGGTAGTCGAGGCATTTCACGCAGGCTTGCTCCAACTGAGTAGCGGAATGGCCTGAGGTCGTGTCGTTGGTTCACCTGTTCTGATGTCGGTCACCCGTAGTGAGTCGTGCGACACCGGATTCACCACACTGCCGCAGACAATGGTTTCTTGGCCGATGCTGTCCACCGGCACCTTCACGGTGGTGAGTAGCGCTCGTCCAACGGCGAGAAACGCCAGAATCGCAACGAGTGAACACATCACGCCGAGGAAGATCCGGAATTCGCTACGTTGCCTGCGCTTACACCATCCGTAGCTTGCGGCACCTCCGACGACTGCAACCGTCAATGATTCCCACCAACGAGGGATTCCCAGGGCGGCCACTACGCCGAAAGCGACGACCGCCCAGAAGACAGTCGTGAACAACCAGCTGCGAGGGCGCTTCCCGTGCCCGTTGATCGCCATCATCAGATGGTTGCAGCCCGCTCCACATATTCGCTGCAAGACATGGATGGCGGGTCTTCGCACTGACCCGATTGAATACGCAAAATAGCCGCCTGGTCTTTCGACCTGGCGGCTATCGAGACGATCCAGTGTGACGGCGAACCGTCACAGTGGAAACGTCAGAGCTTGTTGGCAGCCTGCGAGAGTGCAGACTTCTTGTTGGCAGCCTGGTTGGCGTGAATGACGCCCTTGCTGGCTGCCTTGTCGAGCTTGCGGCTGGTGGAGACGAGGAGCTCGTTGGCCTTGTCCTTGTCACCGGCTGCCGCAGCCTCGCGGAATGAACGGATCGCGGTACGCAGCGAGGACTTCACCGACTGGTTACGGAGTCGGGCCGCCTCGTTGGTACGGATTCGCTTCACCTGGGACTTGATGTTGGCCACGCGTAAAATCCTTGTCGTCTTTAGCTGGTTACGGTCGAGAAAGCTGTGGGCGCACTGATGCACCGACTGGCAAGATTACCAGCCGAGGGCCCAAGAACCCAAACCGTCGCACGTTGCGTCTGTCGAGAAGGGTACACCGAGCGCCCGATTTCTCGCCGCGCTGCCGAATAGCCCCACTTGTAGCAGCATGTTGCCCTATGACGCCGCCGCCTTCGAAAAGTTCGAGTAAAACAGGTTCGACCACCACCCGAGCGCGTCCTGCCGCAGTGTTCGACGGATATTCAGACATCGGTCGCTACGAGTTGGCTTTCGACGAGATGTTCGAGCCCGACGGCTCGGTGCGTGGTCCGTACAAGGGTGTGTACAAAGCCCTGGCGCCGACGAGCAGCGCCGACCTCGCCGCGCGTGCCGACGCACTCGGACGCGCATTCATCGACCAAGGTGTGACGTTTTCGCTGTCCGGGCAGGAACGACCCTTCCCGTTGGATCTGGTGCCACGCGTCATCGCTGCCCAGGAGTGGTCGCGGCTGGAAAAGGGCATCAAACAGCGGGTGAAGGCGCTCGAGTTGTTTCTCGCGGACATTTACGGAGAGCAGCGAATCCTGCGCGATCACGTGTTGCCGCGCCGCCTGGTCACCTCGTGTGAGCACTTCCACCGTGAAGCGGCAGGCATCGTGCCGCCCAACGGTGTGCGAATTCACGTCGCGGGTATCGACCTGGTCCGAGACGAGGCGGGAGAGTTCCGAGTTCTCGAGGACAATCTGCGATCTCCGTCCGGTGTCTCCTATGTGATGGAAAACCGTCGCACCATGACTCGGGTGTTCCCGGATCTGTTCATGTCCCACAAGGTGCGGGCGGTCGGTGATTACGCAACACACCTGCTGAGGGCGCTGCGTGCGGGTGCTGCACTCAACGAAGCGGACCCGACAGTGGTTGTTCTCACACCGGGTATCGCCAATTCCGCCTATTTCGAGCATTCGTTGCTCGCTCGTCAGATGGGTGTGGAACTCGTCGAAGGTCGCGACCTGTTCTGCCGCGACAACATGGTGTACATGCGCACTACGGAAGGCGAGCGCCAGGTCGATGTCATCTATCGCCGCATCGACGACGAGTATCTCGACCCGATGCACTTCCGTCCGGATTCGATTCTCGGCGTCGCAGGCCTACTGAATGCGGCGCGGGCGGGCAACGTGGTGATCTCGAGCGCCGTCGGCAACGGAGTCGGTGACGACAAACTCGTCTATACCTACGTTCCGCAGATCATCGACTACTACCTCGGTGAGAAGCCGCTCTTGCAGAACGTCGACACGTTCCGCTGTTGGTTGGACGAGGAGTGCGAGCAAGTCCTCGACCGCGTCGCCGAACTGGTCATCAAGCCGGTGGAAGGGTCCGGCGGCTACGGAATCGTCTTCGGACCCGACGCGAGCCCCAAGGAACTGGCCGCGATAACCCGCAAGATCAAGGCAGACCCGCGCGGGTGGATTGCGCAGCCACTCGTGCAGTTGTCCACGGTGCCGACCAAGATCGACGATGTTCTCTCGCCGCGCCACGTGGACTTGCGGCCCTTTGCCGTCAACGACGGTGAGGACGTGTGGGTGTTGCCCGGCGGCCTGACCCGGGTGGCACTTCCGGAAGGTTCGCTGGTGGTCAACTCCAGCCAGGGCGGCGGAAGCAAGGACACGTGGGTGCTTGCGAGTCGCACCTCTGACGAAGACCCAGAGTTGTCAGGCGAGGAACTGGTGTCCGAGCCCCCGGAATCCGCGGAGCCGGTGCAGGGTCCCGAACTGAGCACCTCGCAGCAACAACAGCAGCAGCAACAGTGAACACCTCGGAAGTGCCCAGCTACCAAGAACTATCAGTGAACGGAGCGTGGTGACCGATGCTTGCTCGCAACGCAGAGTCCCTCTACTGGATCGGCCGCTACGTCGAGCGCGCCGACGACACTGCTCGGATCCTCGACGTCGCCGTCCATCAATTGCTCGACGACGCCACCGTCGACCCGGACCGCACGTCGCGTCTGCTCCTGCGTGTCCTCGGCATCGAGGCGCCGGAGGGCAAGCTCGACGTGCGCTCGCTCACCGATCTGGTTGCGTTCAGCCGCAACCAGGTTGGTTCGATCGTGGACTCGCTGGCAAGTGCTCGTGAGAATGCTCGCGGGGCGCGTGAGGTCACGTCGAGTGAGATGTGGGAGTGCCTGAACACCACGTACAACGGACTGGCCGAGCGTGAACGTGCCTCACGCAGGCTGGGGCCACACGAGTTCTTCCGCTATGTGGAGGAACGCGCAGCGATGTTCGCGGGCCTGGCGGATTCCACGCTCAGTCGCGACGACGGCTATCGGTTCCTTCTGCTGGGCAGGTCGATCGAACGTGTCGACATGATCGTGCGGATGCTTCTGGCGCGCGCCGGTGACCGCCCGTCGTCGCCGGCATGGGTCAGCGTTCTTCGCTCGGCGGGCGCACATGACACGTATCTGCGTACGTATCGCGGAGCACTCGACGCCAATCGCGTCGTCGAGTTCATCTTGTTGGACAGACTCTTTCCGCGCTCGGTGTTCCATTCGATCAGGCAGGCCGAGAAGTGCCTGCAGGAGCTCGACCCGCAGCCGGGCAGTCGCGTCGGAATCCGGGCGGAGGCGCCGCGGCTTCTGGGCCGCGCACGCAGCGAACTCGAGTTCCTGCCGCAGGGCGTGTTGCTCGAGGATCTGCAGGGACGGTTGCTCGGTTGGCAGGAGACCTGCCGCGAACTGGGTGAGGCAATTGCATTGCAGTACTTCCACGCTGCGCCGTGGGTCGCGTGGACGGATGCCGGCGCCGCGTATGCGGAGTCGACGGTGGAGGGAGAGCTGTGAGCTGGCGAATGAGGGTCGTGCACACCACGGGATATGCGTACGACGCCCCGGTGACGTCGTCGTACAACGAAGCGCGATTGACACCTCGCGGCGACACCAGGCAGACGGTGATACTCACGCGCGTCGAAACCCAGCCGGCCACACGTTCCTACCGATACACCGATTACTGGGGCACCGCGGTGACCGCCTTCGACTTGCACGCCCCGCACACGGAACTCGAAGTGACCGGACTGTCGGTGGTGGAGACGGAACCGTTCGTTCAGCCCGAGGAAACCGTCGACTGGGATGAATTGTCGGGAAACGCGATTAAAGATCGATTCAACGAACAACTGAGTTTCACGAGATATGTTCCGCGTGATCGTAAGCTGGCGACAATTGCCAAGGAATTGCGCAAAGATAAATCACCTGAAGATGCAGTAGTGGCTGCGTCGCAATGGGTTTACGGCGAAATGTCATATGTTCCGGGTACGACCGGAGTGCATACGTCGGCGGTCGAGGCGTGGTCGGCACGGAAAGGCGTCTGCCAGGACTATGCGCATCTGACCTTGGTATTGCTTCGAACGATGGGAATACCGTGTCGATACGTTTCCGGCTATCTCCACCCCAAACGTGATGCGGCAGTCGGGGACACGGTGGTCGGCGAATCGCACGCGTGGATCGAAGCGTGGACCGGCGCGTGGTGGGGATACGACCCGACCAATGCGATAGCTGTGAATGAACAGCATGTCTCGGTCGGAATAGGAAGGGACTATTCGGATGTGCCGCCATTGAAGGGAATCTTTTCCGGTGGACGCTCCACAGATCTCGAAGTTGTTGTGGAGATCACCAGGCTTGCGTAAAGTCCGGCAAATCTAGGCGCGTGAGCATTACTACCGTTCGATGAGAAGAAGGTGGGAATATGTCTCCAACTGCACAGGAATTGACTGAGATCGAACCGATCTCGGATGTGAAGAAGTATGCGGCCGAAGCGGTGGGAACATTCGTGCTCGTGTTCTCCGCAGTCGGAACTGCCGTCTTTGCAGGTGCGAAAGTCGGCAACCTCGGAGTTGCCTTCGCATTCGGCCTGACCCTGCTGTTCCTCGTATATGCGATCGGCCCGATTTCCGGTTGCCACGTCAACCCAGCCGTGACTCTCGGCCAATTCGTGATCGGGCGAATCTCAGCCGTCAATGCGGCGATTTACGTTGTCGCGCAAGTGATCGGCGGCTTGGTCGCAGGCGTCGTGATCTACACGGTGGCCAACAGTCTCCCGGCGTACAACCGTGCTGCTGACGGTTTGGGTGCAAACGGTTGGGGCGCACACAGTCCGTCTGCCGAGAAGAATCTTCTCGGAAACGTGGTTTCCGACGGCTACGGCATCGGTGCCGCCATGATCATCGAGATCCTGCTGACAGCACTGCTGGTATTCGTCGTTCTCGCGTCGACCGACCAGATCTCCGACGTGCCTCTCGCCGGGGTGTCCATCGGCTTCACCCTGGCCGTCATTCACCTGATCTCGATCCCGATCGACAACACCTCCGTCAACCCCGCTCGAAGCCTCGCTGTCGCGCCGTTCCAGGACGGTGCACTCGGCCAGGTGTGGTTGTTCATCGTGTTCCCGCTCATCGGCGGTGCGCTCGGTGCACTCATCTATCGAGCACTCTTCGGACGGTTCAACCGTATGGACAGCTGATCGACACTGTTTCCATCGTCCGGGTCGGCTTCAGCTCCAGCTGAAGTCGGCCCGAAGTTTTGCCGCGACCGCGTCGAACTTCTTGTGATCCATGACGGCGCCCTCGCGCCGGATCCCGCTCTCGGGAACGTCGAGCACCCGGTCGAGCCGGACCCAGCTGGGCCTTCCCTCGCCGTCCCATGGACCCGAACCGATTGCGAGCCAATCGCGCTCACCCTCGCGTTTACTCTGCGAAGACAACATCAGGCCGAGCAGCGTGTCGCCGTCGCGGCCGACAACCAGCACCGGGCGGTCTTTGCCCTGGGTCGGATCCTCCTCGTAGGCAACCCAGGTCCAGACGATTTCGCCCGGATCGGCCTTGCCGTCGAGGTCGGGGGAGTACTCGACCTTGCGGGCGCGATGTGCGGTCGGAGACGTTCGCGCGGCGATCGGGCGGCCTGTCGGACCCGGCTTCGAGGCAGACGACTGAGACGTGGAGGACTGCAGCTGGCGCAGCAACGCAGGGCCCTTCTCCACCGTGAGGGCGCCGAGGGTTCTGCCGATCTGCTTCCACATGCTTGCCATAGCGTTCGAGCATAATCACCCACCCGTGGGAACCCCTGGTACGGCGGCGCCGAGACTTGGATATCCTGAGGGTTGACAGTGGCCCGGATCCGGGCCGGTGCCGGTCCGACTAAGGGGTCTCCCATCAGCAGCTTCGCCGACAAGACGTTCACGGATCCTGCGCAGATCCGGAACTTCTGCATCATCGCGCACATCGACCACGGTAAGTCGACGCTGGCAGATCGCATGCTTCAGCTCACCGGTGTGGTCGAAGAGCGGGCGATGCGTGCGCAGTACCTGGACCGTATGGACATCGAGCGTGAACGCGGCATCACCATCAAGGCTCAGAACGTTCGTCTGCCCTGGACCGTCGACGGCGAAGAGTTCGTCCTCCACCTCATCGACACACCCGGCCACGTCGACTTCACGTACGAGGTCTCCCGCGCGCTCGAAGCATGCGAGGGCGCAATTCTGCTGGTCGACGCAGCTCAGGGCATCGAAGCTCAGACGCTGGCGAACCTCTACCTGGCGATGGAGAAGGATCTCAAGATCATTCCCGTCCTCAACAAGATCGACCTCCCGGCCGCGGATCCCGACCGCTATGCCGAAGAGATCGCGCACATCACGGGCTGCGAGCCCGGTGATGTCCTGCGCGTCTCGGGTAAGACCGGTATGGGCGTCAAGGAACTGCTCGACGAGGTGATCAAGCAGGTACCTGCGCCTGTCGGCGATGCTGACGGTCCCGCCCGCGCGATGATCTTCGACTCCGTCTACGACGCCTACCGCGGCGTGGTCACCTACGTGCGTGTGGTCGACGGTCGGATCCGTCCCCGCGAGAAGATCACGATGATGTCCACGGGTACTACACACGAACTGCTCGAGGTCGGCATCATTTCCCCCGAGCCGAAGGCCAGTATCGGTCTGGGCGTCGGCGAGGTGGGCTACCTCATCACCGGTGTGAAGGACGTCCGTCAGTCGCGCGTCGGTGACACCGTCACCACCACCCGCAACGGCGCGACCGAACCGCTGGTCGGCTACCGCGATCCCAAGCCGATGGTCTACTCGGGCCTCTACCCGATGGACGGCTCGGACTACCCCGTGCTGCGCGATGCCCTCGACAAGCTCCGTCTCAACGACGCGGCCCTGGCGTATGAACCCGAGACGTCGGTTGCCCTCGGATTCGGCTTCCGCTGCGGCTTCCTCGGCCTGCTCCACATGGAGATCACCCGCGACCGCCTCGAGCGTGAGTTCGGCCTCGAACTGATTTCCACCGCGCCCAACGTCGTCTACCGCGTCGTGATGGAGGACGGGGCCGAGGTCATCGTCACCAACCCGTCGTACTGGCCGGAAGGCAAGGTTCGCGAGGTCTACGAGCCCGTCGCCAAATGCACCGTCATCGCCCCGAGTGAGTACGTCGGCGCCATCATGGAGCTGTGCCAGTCCCGTCGCGGTGAGCTCGGCGGCATGGACTACCTCTCCGAGACTCGTGTCGAGCTGCGATACGAACTGCCCATGGGCGAGATCATGTTCGACTTCTTCGACGCCCTCAAGTCCCGCACCAAGGGTTATGCCAGCCTCGATTACGAAGAGGCCGGTGAGCAGCAGGCCGACCTGGTGAAGGTCGACATCCTGCTGCAGGGCGAGGCGGTCGACGCGTTCTCCTCGATCGTGCACCGTTCCAACGCCGGCGCTTACGGCGGACGCATGACGTCGAAGCTTCGTGAGCTGATTCCTCGCCAGCAGTTCGAGGTTCCGATCCAGGCCGCGATCGGCGCGAAGATCATCTCGCGCGAGAACATTCGCGCAATCCGCAAGGACGTTCTCGCCAAGTGCTACGGCGGCGACATCAGCCGTAAGCGCAAGCTGCTCGAGAAGCAGAAGGAAGGCAAGAAGCGCATGAAGACCATCGGTCGCGTCGAGGTGCCGCAGGAAGCATTCGTGGCGGCCCTGACGTCGGAATCGGTCGGCGAGAAGCCCAAGAAGTAGGAGCGCATGGTCACCACCTGGTTGTCCCGAGAGTTCGGAATCGAAATCCCGGTTCTCGGGGCGCCCATGGGTGGGCGCGCGGGCGGCGCGCTCGCCGGAGCTGTATCGGCGGCCGGCGGGTTGGGTCTGCTCGGCGCGGCTCGGTACAACACACCGGAGTGGATCGAGGCCGAAGCCGAGGTGGCCCGGTCGATCGGCGGAAAATTCGGCGTCGGCCTGATGACGTGGTCGCTGCCCGAGAACGAGTTGATGCTCGACGCCGCGATTGCCGTCGAGCCGACCATGATCACCTTGTCGTTCGGTGATCCCGCCTCGTATGTCGGACGAATCCACGATGCGGGCATTCCCGTTGTGTCACAGATCAATACGCTCGAAGACCTTCGCATTGTCGAGGCCGCGGGTGTCGACGGCGTGATCGCGCAAGGCGGTGAGGCAGGCGGTCACACGGGCCGAATCGGAACCTTGCCGCTGCTGCAGGAGATCCTCGAAACGACATCACTTCCAGTACTGGCGGCCGGCGGAATCGGGACCGGCCGCGGTTTGGCCGCAGTCCTGGCAGCCGGCGGGGAAGGCGTGATGATCGGAACGGCGCTGCTCGCCAGCCCGGAGACGGTCGGGCCGGACTATGCCCGCGACCGCGTCGTCGAAGCCGGAAGTGCCGACACGATTTACACCTCGGTGTTCGACCGAGCGCGCAGTCAACCGTGGCCGCAGCGGTGGGGTGGCCGCGCGGTGGCCAACGAGTTCACTGCCGCCTGGCACGGAGTCGACGCCGATGAGGAAATGCTGGCGAAGGCGTACGACCCGTCGGATCCCCACAGCGGAGTCGTCTACGCCGGAGAAGCTGTCGGACTCGTACACGGAACCCATCCGGCCGGCGACGTGGTTCGACGCATCGGCGCCGATGCGGAGCGTCTGCTCTCTCGTTTCGCCTGAAAGCAAGGTCGGACACAACCGGGGCCCATATGAGAAGGTAAGCCTCTGCTAACTAGTGGAGGAGTATTTTCGTGCGTGCGATGAAGTTTTCGGCGGTGGCTCTCTTGGGAGCGCTGGTCGTAGGTATCAGCGGATGTTCGTCCTCGGACGCCGACGAGATCGCGGGCGGTCGGGTCACCACGATCGACCACAAGTTCGGCGCCACCACGATCACCGGGACGCCGACGCGCATCGTCGCGGCCGACACCCAGTGGCTCGACGCTCTGCTCGAACTCGGAATCCAGCCGGTGGGGTACCTGGCTGCCGGCCCGATGGGCGACGAGCGTGGTCTGTTCCCGTGGGAGAGTGGCGTGGACGCGTCGGCGAAGGAACTCGATCGCTCGGCGATCCAGCAGTTCGGTGTCCCGCTCAAAGCTGAAGAAATTGCAGCCTTGGATCCCGATCTGATTCTCGGCGGGTTCTCCGTCGCCGATCAGGACGATTTCGACCAGTTGAGCAAGATCGCTCCGACAATTGCCGGTCTGTCCGACGTCCAGGTCGATCCGTGGCAGGACCAGGTGGAGATTCTCGGCCGGGTTCTCGACAAGGAGTCGCGAGCCGACGAGATCGTCGAGGCGACAAACGGGCAGATCGATGCGCTCGCACAGCGGTTGCCGGGGCTGAAGGGTAAGACCGCTCTTTTGTCGCAGTACGTCTTCCCGACGTCGCAGTTGGTGATCGTCGCTGATCCCAAGGACGGTGCTTCGGGACTGTTCACGCGTCTGGGAATGTCGTTGCCGCCCAAGCTGGTCGACGAGGCCGGTGTGACCGGTGGCCGGCTGATACTCAGCCCGGAACGGGTCGACGCTCTCAGCGCCGACGTCGTGGTGCTGCTGCCCAACGGCGGGTCGCTCGACGACATGATGAAGCTGCCGGGGTTTGCCGACCTGCCTGCAGTCAAGGGTGGCGGATTGGCCATCGTCGACTATCCGACTGTTGCCGGCCTGAACACTCCGTCGTCGCTGTCGCTGAAGTACTCGCTCGAATCGATCACGCCGCAGCTCGAAGCGGTGGCCGGCTAGACCTGCTGTGCGCCTTTATTAACCGCGGGCGGTTAATAAAGGCGCACAGCAGGGGGTCTAGGTTGCGTTGTGCGCGGGCTGGAAAGCTCCGGCTTCGGCAGCTTCCTCGGCGCGGATCACGTGGACCACGGCGTTGATCAGCGCCAGGTGTGTGAACGCCTGCGGGAAGTTACCCAGATGGCGACCGGTGTGCGCGTCGATCTCCTCCGCGTACAGCTTGAGCGGGCTCGCGAACCCGAGCAGGCGCTCACAGAGATGCTTTGCGCGATCCAGTTCGCCGATCTCGACGAGGGCGGACACCAACCAGAAGGAACAGATGGTGAACGTGCCCTCCTCTCCGCTCAATCCGTCGTCGGTGGTGTCGACGCGATAGCGCAGGACCAACCCCTCTTCGGTGAGCTCGTCGGCGATCGCCAGCACCGTCGCCCGGATGCGCGGATCGTCGGCCGGCAGGAAGCGCAGCAGCGGTGCCAACAAGAGCGACGCGTCGAGTGAATCGTGGCCGTACCGCTGTGTCAGAACTCCGCGCGAGTCGACACCGTGCGCGAGGATGTCGGCCTTGATCTCGTCCGCGATGGCCGTCCATTGCTGCGCAAAGCTCTTCTCGCCCTGCATCTCTGCCAGCTTGGCGCCGCGATCGAGTGCGACCCAGCACATGATCTTCGACGACGTGAAATGCTGCGGTTCACCGCGCACCTCCCAGATCCCGCGGTCGGGTTGACGCCAGTGCTTGATCGCTTCCTCGACCTGCTTCTTGAGCAGCGGCCACAGCGCTTCGGGGACACGCTCGCGGGTACGGATGTGGAGGTACACCGAGTCGAGCATGGTGCCCCAGATGTCGTGCTGCTGTTGATCGAACGCCCCGTTGCCGATACGCACCGGACGGGCGCCGTCGTAGCCGGACAGATGGTTGAGTTCGGATTCCTCGAGTGTGCGCTCGCCGCCGATGCCGTACATCACCTGCAAGGGATGCGGCTGACCGTTGTCCGAACTCGACACGTCGTAGATGAAGTTGAAGAAGTCGTTGGCCTCACGGTCCAACCCGAGCGTGTAAAGGCCCCACAGTGCGAAGGTGGAGTCGCGAACCCACGCGTAGCGGTAGTCCCAGTTGCGTTCTCCGCCTGGTGTTTCCGGTAGCGAGGTCGTCGAAGCCGCAAGCAGGGCTCCGGTCGGTGCGTAGGTGAGCCCCTTGAGTGTGAGCGCACTGCGCTGTAGGTATCCGCGCCACGGGTGATCGGGGAACTTGCCGATCGTCACCCACTCACGCCAGGACTTGGACGTCTGCCACATCTTGTCGGCGGCCTCGTCGAACGTCTGCGGCGCGGGAAGATCCGACCACGAGAGCGCGACGTACACGTTGTCGCCTTCGACCAGTCGCGTCCGGGCCCGTGCCTCACGACCTTCCAGACCCAGTCGGAGATCGGTGGTCAAGCGCAGAGTGGGATGGTCGCCGGGCTTGGCGGAGCGACACGTTGCCGTTGCTTCCTCGTAGACCTTTCCGGTGTACTCCCAATTCGCCGTGCCACGGTGATAGTCGAACGCGGGCTCACAGCTCATCTCGAGTTCGACGGTGCCGCTGACGCATTTGACCGTACGGAGAAGGGTGTGTTCGGCATCCCAGTCGGTCGGTGTGCGCTTGTGCGTGTTCGATCGCTTGTCGACGTTGTGCCAGGGACCGAGAACCAGGGCGTCGCGGACGACGAGCCAGCCGGTCTCGGTCTGCCAGGTGGTCTCGAGAATGAGTCCACCCGGCAGATAGCGCCGAGCGGCCGGCACGTTCTGGCCGTAGGGGCCGATACGGAAATGGCCTGCGCTGCGGTCGAGGATGGCACCGAACACGCTGGGGGAGTCCGGGCGGGGAACGCACATCCACTCGACAGATCCGTTACGGGCAATCAGGCACGAGGTTTCGCAATCGGAAAGAAACGCATAGTCGTCGATCGGGGGAAAGTTGCTTCGATGGTGACCCGTGGAGGCGGGAGGAATCGTCTGCACCACTTCGTCGTCAGCACTCATTCGGCCATCATCCGGCCAGAATCGGCACACGTCCAATCCACACGCTGTCGGGACCGTATCGTCCGAAGGATAGGGTGTTGGCGTGGATCGGATTGCGGATTGGTGGGACAGCTTCGAGCTGTGGATGGCGGGGCTCCCGTTCATCCCGCAGGTCGCGTTGGTCCTGGTCGTCGTCGTTCCGCTGTGCCGCCTGGTGGCCATCGGTCTGGATCGCGCGTTGGCCGCCGTTCTCGCTCTGCCGCTCTTCGGCTGGTTGCGTAGGAATTCTCGAGAAGTAGAGGAAAGCTGATGCCCCGCTCACGGGTCACTCTCGCCCTGATAGCCCTGATTCTCCTCGTGATCGTCGCGTGGCTTCTCACCCGTTAGTTCTCCCGATTAGAGCGGGCGCCGGTGCTCTGCTAAAGTCCACCGCGTGTCCGAAGCAACAGCTCCCGTAATCCGCCACCAGTTGGCGTTGATTGCTGTCGGCATGCTCGACGTCGCTGACGTCGCCTGTTGTTGATTTCCTGAGTTCGACCTCTCCGGTGGTGCTGCGCACCCCACTCGAACTTCTCTGCGCGTAACTCGCGCCCCCGATTCAGGGCTCATCGCCCGTCGGCTCTCCATGTCTGAACATCCCGATGGAATCAGCCCCAGAGGTCTCGGACTTGTCGTTTGACCAACCCTCGTTTGTCAGTCCTTTCAGGAAGGTATCTGCAATGAAACGCCGTTCCCGCACACTTCTCACTGCTATCGCGACCATGGGGGCCGTGGTACTCACAGCGTGCAGTGGTGGCTCGAGCGACACCGTGGGTGGTGACAGCGCCGCCAGCGACGGTAGCGCCGGCACGATCAACCTGTTCGCCTACGCCGTGCCGAAGCCTGGCTTCGACAAGCTCACCGCAGCCTTCCAGGCGACCGACGAGGGCAAGAACGTCAACTTCAATCCTTCCTACGGCGCCTCGGGCGACCAGTCGCGCAAGGTGAAGGACGGCGCCGAGGCAGACTTCGTCAACTTCTCCGTCGAGCCCGACATCACCCGCCTGGTCGATGCCGGTCTGGTCGATCAGAACTGGAACCAGGACGCCTACAACGGAATTCCGTTCGGATCGGTAGTCACCATCGTGACGCGTCCGGGGAACCCGAAGGGCATCAAGGACTGGGACGACCTGCTTCAGCCCGGCCTCGAGGTCGTCACGCCGAACCCGTTCAGCTCCGGCTCGGCCAAGTGGAACCTCTTGGCGCCGTACGCCGCCAAGAGCGACGGTGGCAAGAACCCGCAGGCGGGGCTCGACTACGTCACCGCCTTGGTCAACGATCACGTCAAGATCCAGCCCAAGTCGGGACGCGAGGCTTCGGAAGCCTTCCTGCAGGGCAGCGGTGACGTTCTGATCAGCTACGAGAATGAAGCACTGTTCATCGAAGGCAACGGCGACCCGGTCGAGCACGTCACCCCGCCCACGACCTTCAAGATCGAGAACCCCGTTGCCGTGATCTCGAACAGCAAGGTCCTCGACAAGGCGACCGCGTTCAAGGACTACCTGTACACGACCGAGGGTCAGACGCTCTGGGCCGAAGCAGGATTCCGTCCCGTTGATCCCGCCGTCGCTGCCAAGTTCACCGACAAGTTCCCCGAGCCGACCAAGCTGTGGACCATTGCAGACCTCGGCGGCTGGAAGGCCGTGGACAGTGCTCTGTTCACCAAGGACACCGGTTCGATCGCAGTGATCTACGACAACGCGACCAAGTAAGACTGACGTGACTGACACTATTGACCCCACCCCCGTGGCTCGTCGGCGAAAACTCGCGCGGGTCACGGGGAGTGTGGGGCCGCTCGGAATCGGAGTGGCCACCCTGTGGCTCTCCGTCATCGTTCTGCTTCCGCTCGCCGCGTTGACCGCCACCGCGTTCGACGAGGGGATCTCCGGATTCTGGGACGCCGTCACCGCACCCGTCGCCTTGGCGTCGTTGCGCGTGACGTTGTTGGTCTCGGTGATCGTGGCATTGATCAACGTCGTGATGGGCACGATCATCGCGTGGGTGCTGGTCCGGGACGACTTCCCGGGCAAGCGCATCGTCAACTCGATGATCGATCTGCCGTTCGCGCTACCGACCATCGTGGCATCGATCGTGCTGCTGTCCCTCTACGGCCCGCAGTCACCGATCGACATCCATCTCAATGCAACTCAGCCCGGACTGATCGTGGCATTGGCCTTCGTGACCTTGCCGTTCGTCGTCCGTTCCGTGCAGCCGGTGCTGATGGAGGTCGACCGCGAAGTCGAGGAAGCCGCTGCGTCGTTGGGAGCTTCCAACTGGACGATCTTTCGCTCGGTTGTTCTCCCGACGTTGGCGCCTGCCGTCATCTCCGGTGCGGGCCTCGCGTTCGCCAGAGCGATCGGTGAATACGGCTCGGTCGTTCTGATCGGCGGCAACATCCCACGCGTGACACAGATGACGTCGCAGTACATTCAGCAGCAGATCGAGATCGATCGTCCGACCAACGCCGCTGCCGTCTCGGTAGCGTTGCTGGCCATCGCATTCGTGACGCTGTTCGTCCTGCGAATCTTCGCATCGCGGGGACAGCGACGTGAGGAGAGTTCCCGATGAACGTGTCCAGAGGATCGAAGATCGGTCTGCGGACCATCGCTCTCGTCTACCTGTTCGTGTTGCTGGTCGTGCCGATCGGTGTGATCCTGACGCGAACGTTCGAGAACGGAATCGGCCCGTTTCTCGAATCGATCACGACACCGGCAGCGATCTCCGCGCTGAATCTTTCGCTGATCATCGTGGCGATCGTGGTCCCGATCAACGTCGTGTTCGGCGTCGTCACTGCTCTGGCACTCGTGCGTGGGCGTTTCCCGGGCCGCGGAGTTCTGCAGTCGGTGGTCGACCTGCCCTTCGCGGTCTCGCCCGTCGTCGTCGGTGTGTCGTTGATTCTTCTGTGGGGTGCCAACGGTTGGTTCGGCGGAATCGAATCGTTGGGGTTCAAGGTCATCTTCGGTTTGCCAGGCATGGTGATCGCGACGATTTTCGTGACGCTGCCCTTCGTCGTCCGGGAAGTCGAACCCGTACTTCACGAGATCGGCGACGAGCAGGAACAAGCAGCCGCGACGCTCGGTGCCTCGGGCTGGCAGACGTTCTGGCGGATCACCTTGCCCGCGATCCGTTGGGGCCTGACATACGGAATCGTGTTGACGGTGGCGCGTTCGCTCGGTGAATTCGGCGCAGTCATCATGGTCTCTTCCGGCTTCCCGGGGGTATCCCAGACACTGACGTTGCTGGTGCACTCGCGATACATCGACGACCACAACACCTTTGGTGCGTATTCGGCGGCAACGCTGCTGATGGGCATCGCCATCATTGTCCTGTTGCTGATGACGCTGCTGGACCGTAAGAGGAGCACCACATGATCACAGTGACCGGGGCCCGCAAGAACTACGGTGATTTCGCGGCGCTCGACGACGTGACGGTCAACATTCCCTCGGGTTCGTTGACGGCATTGCTCGGGCCCAGTGGCTCGGGAAAGTCGACGTTGCTGCGTTCGATCGCAGGGCTCGAAGAACTCGATTCGGGAACCATCACCATCGCAGGCAAGGACGTCACCGGCGTGTCGCCGCAGAAGCGTGACATCGGTTTCGTGTTCCAGCACTACGCGGCGTTCAAGCACATGACCGTGCGGGACAACGTGGCGTTCGGGCTCAAGATCCGCAAGCGCCCGAAGCCGGAGATCGAGAAGAAGGTCAACGAACTACTGGGGATCGTCGGTCTCGACGGCTTTCAGCATCGGTACCCCGCGCAGCTCTCCGGCGGTCAGCGTCAGCGCATGGCGTTGGCACGCGCTCTGGCTGTGGATCCGCAGGTGCTCCTGCTCGACGAGCCCTTCGGCGCGCTCGACGCGAAGGTGCGTGCCGACCTGCGCACGTGGTTGCGTCGCCTGCACGACGAGGTGCACGTCACCACCGTCCTGGTCACCCACGACCAGGAAGAGGCTCTCGACGTCGCCGACCGCATCGCGGTGCTGAACAAGGGGCGGATCGAGCAGATCGGTGAACCTGCCGACCTGTACGACCGCCCGTCCAACGACTTCGTGATGTCCTTCCTCGGATCCGTCGCGAAGCTCAACGGGCAGTTGGTCCGTCCGCATGACATCCGTCTCGGCCGGGATCCGAGCATGGCTCTCGCGCAGGAATCCGGAACGGCCGAGTCGCTCGGCGTCACACGCGCAACAGTCGAGCGCGTCGTGTATCTCGGCTTCGAGGTTCGAGTGGACCTGCGCAACGAGGCAACCGGCGAGCTCTTCTCGGCTCAGGTCACGCGCGGTGACAGTGCAGCGCTGCACCTCGAGGCGGGGGAGACGGTGTACGCGCGTGCTACCCGGGTGCCGGATCTGCCGGAGACCCCGGTGTCGACGCCGGTGCAGGAGCCGGTCACGGTGAGCGTGGTCGGCCAGGTATGACCCGCTCGCCCTGTTTGACCTGTTGTACCCCCACTCCTGTTTGAGCGAACGGCACTTTCGGCCTCCTGATGGCGCCGAAAGTGCCGTTCGCTCAGAGTTGGGGGCCGGGCAACAGCGAGACGAGTTCAGCCCTCTCGGCAGACGAGGACCGGGCATTGGGCGTGGTGGATGAGGCTCTGACTGGTCGAACCGACTATCGACGCCATGAACGGGCTGCGGCCGTGGCTACCGACGACTACGAGTTGGGCTTCCGCCGAGTGCTCGAGCAGTGCCTTCATCGGTCCGCTGCGCTGGACACTGCGGGTGACCTCGACATCGGGGTACTTCTCCGTCCAGCCGGCGAGGCACTCGGACAGCAGTGCATGCTCATGCTGTTCGTACGGTCCCCAGTCGACGAAGCGCCTGGCTTCGGAATACCCGCCCAGCGAGGCGTGCTCGTTCCACGTGTGGACCGCAACCAAAGGTGCGCCGAGGAACGCGGCAAACTCGAAGGCATGCGCGACGGCGAGTTCGCTGAGCTTGCTCCCGTCGACGCCGACGACGATGGGCCTGGTGTCGGCCATCGCGTGATCACCCGTACCGCGGAATACGGCCACGGGACAGTGCGCGCGGTTGACCATCCGAATGGTGTCGGATCCGAGAAACACGGACTGCATTTCGCTGGTGCCGGCCTGACCCAGTGCAACGATGCGAGCCGACTTCGAGAGTTCGACGAGTGTGGTTGCGGGAGTACCGGTCACGAGGCCACGTTCGACGGTGACGTCGGTGTGATCATCGCGGATGGCGTCCTCGGCCTCGTCGAGCAGTTTTGCACCCTCGACGCGAAGGTGGTGGTCGAACATCTCTTCGTCGGTGACGTTTGTACCGCCACCGGACTCGGGTTGTCCTGGCAGCACGTGGGTCAGGCGAAGTGGTTCGTCGAATCTCTTTGCAGCCGAAGCTGCCCACCTCGCGGCGTTGACCGCGCTTGCCGAGCCGTCGATACCGGCCACGATTCCGTGTCGAACAGATGCACTGGTCATGGAAGTCTCCTCGCGTCGCCTCCTTACCAGTGTGTCCCTGCTCACCCCCGGTTCGCTACAAACCGGTCAGCTCCCGTGGTGCGAGAACGTCGGTGGGCACTGCCGCGCGAGATCGACGCGGGCGCAACGACAACAGAGCGGTGATGAATCCGTTACCGGACAGTGTCAGTTCCACGTTCTTCAACACGGTTCGGCGCATCAACGCGAGCAGGGCCGCGACGCCGGTGACGGCCATCCACATAGGCAGCGGGTACAGCGTCAGGCGTTCACCAAGGCCGAAAGTGAGGGTTCGTCCGAGAAGCAGTACGGCACCGACGATTCCGGTAGCCGCGCACAACCCTGACCACACTGCGATCCATTTGCTGTGCTTCCAGAATTGAATTGCCATGAGGACGAGAACGGCATGACGTGCGACGAAGCCGGGAAGTACGGCGGTCCAATGAACGAAGGTCCCGTCGTTCGCCGGGAAGAGGCCGGTGGCCGCGGTGCTCAATGCAACGACGACGGCAAGACCGAGAATCCACTTCTTCGCACGACCGTCCGGAATGTACTTGTGCAGCAAGGCCGCACCGAGGATGGTGAGCGCACCGAGGATCATGAAGGCCGCGTTCATCACGTCGTGCATCGGCGAACATGAATCCACGCTGCATGTCGTCACGCCCAGCGAACTGATGGAGTCGCGCGCGAAGCTGTACGGCGTCTTCCATGCTCCGGCTGTGAAGATTTCGACAAGCAGGTAGAGCACCGACAGGACCCATGCGATGCCGGCTGTGCCGAGGCGAAGATTGTGAGTGATGGTGTTCCCTCTCGCGGCGCTCTGAGGGGATTGCACCCAAAGATCTGTTTCGCAGGCGAAGGAGGTACCTTCGCGAGCTGGACAGATCCAACACTACGGTAACAATCTGATAACGGCCTGTGAAACCGGATCAGGCGGAGCGGACCAGACGGCCGGGTAGTGCATCAGCGACTTGTCGGTAACGGTCGATCATCGTTTCGATCAGTAGAGAGTGCCCACCGATCGTGTCGGCGAAACGCGCGCGCGGACATGCAGTTGCTGCGGCAGCGCTGAGTCGATCGGTCAGTAGGCCGGGAGCCAAGAACCACGGCGCGACGACAACACGTTCGGCGCCGTCCTGCTCGAGTGCGGAGATCGCCTGGGTAACTGTCGGTTCCGCGGATGTCGCGAAACAGATTCGAACGCCCGACCAGTTGGTTCCGCCGAGGAGAGTGGACGCCAATTCTGCGGTCGCGGCATTGGCGCGCGCGTCGGACGAGCCGACTGCCGCAAGAGCGACACCGACCGACGGATCGTCCGGCCGGGCACCCACTTCGAGAATTCGCTCGCGTACTGCCTCGATCAGCCGAGCATCGCGACCCAGCACGTCTGCTTGGAACACGGTCAACTGGGGGTGGCGTGTCGCGGCAGCGGCCAAGAGTCCGGGCAGATCTACCCGGGCGTGGAAGGCATTGCCCAGCAGCATCGGAACAACAACGGCGTGAGTGTGGCCGTCGTGTGCAACTCCGTCCAGGACCTGATCGATGGACGGTGCATTGAGGTCGAGGAACGCCAGCCGGACATCGAGGTCTGGCCGGACTTCACGAAGAGCTGCCACAGCAGCCGCGATCACCCGAGCAGAACGGGGGTCACGGCTGCCGTGCGCAACAGCGATGAGCGGAACCATCGACTTAGACGCGCTCGCCCAATTCGACAGCGGAAATGACGTCGCCCACCAGGCCGGCTGCGAGAGTGTTTCCACCAGCGGGATCGATCAGCAGGAAGCTGCCGGTGTGGCGGTTGACGGCGTAGTCGTCAGCCACGATCGGCTCGGCCACCCGGATCGAGATCTTGCCGATCTCGTTGAGCTCGAGAGTGTCCGGGCCCTGATCCGTGGTGAGGTCCTGCTCGTTGAAGCGTTCCACCAAGCTGCCCACGATGGCCTGCGTCGTTCGCGTGCCGTGCTTGAGCAGCAGACGTGCACCGGGGCGCAGCGACTTCTCGGCCAGCCAGCAGACAGTGGCGTCGAATTCGCCGATCGGCTCGGGTGCGTCGGACGGCGATGCGATGGTGTCGCCGCGTGAGACGTCGACGTCGTCGGCCAGGATCAGCGTGACGCTGCGTCCGGCGTGGGCGACGTCCAGTTCGCCGTCGGCCGTGTCGATACGTGTGACGGTGGTGCGCGTACCCGAGGGCAGGATCACCACTTCGTCGCCGGGCACGACGGAACCGGCAGCGACCTGACCGGCGTAGCCGCGGTAGTCGAGGAACTCTGCGGTGCGGGGGCGGATCACGTACTGCACCGGGAAACGCAGACCGACGCGATGTGGCTCGGCGTCGACCGGAATCGACTCGAGGTGCTCGATCAGCGTGGGGCCGGTGTAGTACGGGGTCTTGTCGGAGCGGATGGCGACGTTGTCACCGTGCAGTGCCGACACCGGGATCTCGACGACGTCTTCGCTTGCCCAGCCAAGTGAGCTGGTGAGTTCGTTGAACTCGGCGGAGATCGAGGTGAAGACCTCTTCGGGGTTCTCGACGAGGTCGATCTTGTTCACGGCGAGAACGAGCTTCGGGACACCGAGCAACGCGAGAACCGCTGCGTGCCTGCGAGTCTGCGCGATGACGCCCTTGCGAGCATCGACCAGCAGGATCACGAGCTGAGCCGTCGAGGCACCGGAGACAGTGTTGCGGGTGTACTGCACGTGGCCCGGTGTATCGGCGAGCACGAAGGTGCGCTTGGGGGTCGCGAAGTAGCGGTACGCCACGTCGATGGTGATGCCCTGCTCACGCTCGGCGCGCAGTCCGTCCACCAGGAGCGAGAGGTCAGGGGTGTCGAGACCGCGGTCCACCGACGCACGGGTCACGGCGTCGATCTGGTCGGCGAGAACGGATTTCGTGTCGTACAACAGGCGGCCCACGAGGGTGGACTTTCCGTCGTCGACGCTGCCGGCAGTTGCCAGTCTGAGCAGATCGCTCATCAGAAGTAGCCCTCTCGCTTGCGGTCTTCCATGGCCGCTTCGGAAACTCGGTCGTCGCCACGGGTCGCGCCGCGCTCGGTCAAACGTGATGCCGCAACCTCGGCGAGGATCGCTTCGTTGTCAGCCGCATCGGAGAGAACAGCACCGGTGGTCGAACCGTCGCCGACGGTGCGGTATCGCACCGAAAGGGTCTGCAGCTCTTCGCCGTCAGCCGGCCCACCCCAGACTCCGGGGGTCATCCACATGCCGTCGCGCTGGTACACCGGACGCTGGTGGGCGTAGTAGATGCTGGCGAGTTCGACGTTGTCGCGAGCGATGTAACGCCAGATGTCCAGTTCGGTGAAGTTGCTGAGCGGGAAGACGCGCACCTGCTCGCCGGGGGAGTGGCGACCGTTGTACAGGTTCCACAGCTCCGGGCGCTGCTTCTTGGGATCCCACTGGCCGAAAGCGTTGCGCAGTGAGAAGATCCGCTCCTTGGCACGTGCCCGCTCCTCGTCGCGGCGAGCGCCACCGAAGACGGCGTCGAAGCGATTCTCCGAGATCGCGTCCAGCAACGGCACGGTCTGCAGAGGATTGCGGATACCGTCGGGACGCTCGGTGAGGCGGCCGTCCGCGATGTACTCCTCGACGCTGGCCACGTGCAGGCGCAGGTTGTACTTGGCCACCACGTGGTCGCGGAAGTCGAGGACTTCCTGCAGGTTGTGGCCGGTGTCGACATGCAGCAGGGTGAACGGCAACGGCGCAGGCCAGAAGGCCTTGATCGCCAGGTGCAGCAGCACGGTGGAGTCCTTACCGCCCGAGAAGAGAATGACCGGGCGTTCGAATTCGCCGGCCACCTCTCGGAAGATGTGGATCGCTTCGGACTCGAGGGCGTCGAGAGTATCGAACTGTGTGCCGTCGAGCTGAGGCCGTGAAGGTGTCAAGTCAACTGTCATGATGCGTGCAACCCGCATTCTGTCTTGGAGGCACCGGCCCAACGACCGCTACGCGGATCGCTGCCGGGGGCTGGCTTGCTGGTGCAGGGTGCGCAGCCGATGGACGGATATCCCTCGTCGACAAGGGGATTGACGAGGATGGAATTGGTGTCGATGTAGTTCTGCATCTCCTCGTCCGACCAGGGAGCGATCGGGTTGATCTTCACGAGTCCGAAGGCTTCGTCGAAGGAGATCAGGGGAGCGTTGGCGCGGGTGGGCGCTTCGACGCGGCGGATGCCGGTCACCCACGCGCTGTACCCGGACAGTGTCTGCTTGAGCGGCGCGACTTTGCGTAGTGCGCAGCAGCGGTTGGGATCACGGGCGAACAGATCCTTGCCCTCGGCGACATCCTGCTCGGCGACGCTTGCCAGCGCACGAGCGTTGATGACGTTGACGCCGTACACCTGCTCGACCGCGTCACGCGTGCCGATGGTTTCGGGGAAGTGGTAGCCGGTGTCGAGGAATAGGACGTCGACGCCCGGATGCACCTGTGCGGCAAGGTGAACCAACACCCCGTCCTGCATGTTCGACGCCACGATGTACGAGTCACCGAACGTGTCCTCGGTCCACTGCAACAGTTCCTGCGCGCTGGCTCCGTCGAGTTCTACTGCACCGCGCTCGGCGATGGACCGAAGCTCGTCGGCAGTTGCTCGCGAAATGTCCACTGTCATCGCAAATCTCCTTCGTCTGCGCGCACTGCCCATTCGGCGAACCGTTCACCTTCGTTGCGGTTCTTGACGAACTGACGTACGACGCGGTCGATGTAGTCACCCATCTCGACGCTGGTGACCTTGTGCTGGCGCAGCTTGCGTCCGAAGGCGCTGTCGAATCCGAGGCTGCCTCCCAGGTGAACCTGGAAACCCTCGACTTGATTCCCCTCACCGTCGTCGACGAGCTGGCCCTTGAAGCCGATGTCGGCGATCTGCGAGCGAGCGCAGGAGTTGGGGCAACCGTTGATGTTGATGGTGATCGGCACGTCGAGCTGGCTGTTGATGTCGGCGAGACGCTGCTCGAGTTCGGGCACGAGCACCTGCGAACGCTTGCGGGTCTCGGCGAACGAGAGCTTGCAGAACTCGATGCCGGAGCAGGCCATCAGGTTCTTGCGCCAGTGTGACGGTCGGGCGGGAAGGCCCAGCGCGTCGAGATCGGCGATGAGCGGCTCGAGCGTCTCGTCGGCGACGTCGAGGATGATCAGCTTCTGGTACGGAGTGAAGCGGATCCGGTCGCTGCCGGCCTTCTCCGCGGCGTCGGCGACCTGAGCCAGGATGTCTCCCGAGACGCGGCCGGCGATCGGAGCGAAACCGACTGCGTTGTGGCCGTTGCGGGTCTTCTGGATGCCGACGTGATCGATCGGGCGCTTGGGCTTCTCGGGCGCGGGGCCGTCGATGAGCGGGCGCTCGAGGTACTCGGTCTCGAGAACCTCGCGGAACTTCTCGATACCCCAGTCCTTGACGAGGAACTTGAGCCTGGCCTTCGCGCGCAGACGGCGGTAGCCGTAGTCACGGAAGATCGAGACGACGCCCTCCCAGACATCGGGGACCTCGTCGAGCGGAATCCAGGCGCCGACGCGCTGCGCCAGCATGGGGTTGGTGGACAGTCCGCCGCCGACCCAGAGGTCGAGGCCCGGGCCGTGCTCGGGGTGGTTCACGCCGATGAAGGCGATGTCGTTGATCTCGTGAACGACGTCCTGCTGGCCGGAGATGGCGGTCTTGAACTTGCGCGGCAGGTTGGAGTACTTGGGGTCGCCGATGTAGCGGCGAACGATCTCGTCGATCGCCGGGGTGGGATCGAGGACCTCGTCGAGCGATTCGCCGGCCAGGGGAGAACCGAGGACGACGCGGGGGCAGTCACCGCACGCTTCGGTGGTCTTGAGTCCGACGGCTTCGAGGCGCTTCCAGATCTCCGGAACGTTCTCGACTTCGATCCAGTGGAACTGGACGTTTTCGCGGTCGGACAGGTCGGCGGTGTTCCGGCCGAATTCCTTCGAGATGCCGGCGATGGTGCGCAGCTGCTCGACGTTGAGAGCGCCGGCGTCGCAACGCACGCGCATCATGAAGTACTTGGCCTCGAGCAGGTCGATGTTCTCGTCGCCGGTGAAGGTGCCGTCGTAGCCTTCTTCGCGCTGGGTGTAGAGACCCCACCAGCGGAAGCGGCCGCGAAGGTCGCCCTTGTCGATGCTGTCGAAGCCCTGCTTGGAGTAGATGTTCTCGATGCGGGCCCGAACGTTGAGCGGGTTGTCGTCCTTCTTGGCCTGCTCGTTGGCGTTGAGAGGCTCGCGGTAACCGAGGGCCCACTGACCTTCGGCGCGACGCTTGGCGGGACGCGCAGCGCGTGCAGGCCGGGCTTCGGCAGCTGCCGAATCGGCGGGTGTGGCGGCGTCGGTGGTCGACGTCATCGATGAACTCCTGGATCTGGGCGGTTGATCGGCACGCGGCACGCACTATCGATGAACTGTGGCGGTGTCTGATCGGGACGCACCGGTCCGTGTCGGAAATCGAGGGGGCTGTCCTCGGTCTCGGAAAGCTCGCGGCCGGCAGGTGTGCTCACGAAAACGAACAGCTGGAGAAGCTGCGTCCCTGAAAAGGCATTTCTCTGCAGAGAGTGTTTCGGTGAAGCAGATGGAGATGAGCGGGAAAGGCTGGAAGATCAGTGAAAGATCAACAGCTACACAGGTGCAGACACGACGAGCTGCACACACGCTTGAAGTCGACATGGCGACGCGCCACAAGTCGCACTCCGAGTCCGGTCATGCGGACCATTGTGCCACGTCAACTCGATAATTCCGACTCGGGTGCGTATTTCCACGAAAAACGGGGGAAATATCGAGTTCAAGCCGTACGCCGACCTGCATCGCAGGCTGAATAGGTGTGCGTTCCGGATGCTGGGACACTGGAGGCGTGAATGCCACCAGCACGACTCCCACTCGACAGAGCGAGGCGACGCCCTTCGCCTTGCCCGCGCGATCGCTCGAGGGTGTCGGGAAACGGCCGTTCGGGATCTACATCCACGTCCCGTTCTGTGCCACCAGGTGTGGGTACTGCGATTTCAACACCTACACGGCCGGAGAGCTCGGAACTTCCGCCTCGCCGCAGTCGTGGTTGGAAGGTCTGCGGCGCGAACTCGATCTCGCGGCCGAGATGACGGGCGCCCCGGCGGCGGAGACCGTGTTCGTGGGCGGTGGAACGCCGTCGCTGCTCGGTGGTGACGGATTGGCCGACGTGCTGTCGGCGGTGCGGAGCAGCTTCGGCCTGGCGTCCGGCGCCGAAGTAACCACGGAATCGAACCCCGAATCGACGTCGCCGGAGTTCTTCGGTGCTCTCCGCAGTGCCGGATTCACCCGGATTTCCCTCGGCATGCAGTCGGCCGCCCAGCACGTTCTGAAGATCCTCGACCGCACGCACACCCCCGGTCGCGCTGTCGCTGCCGCGAAAGAGGCTCGCGCAGCTGGTTTTTCGCACGTGAATCTCGATTTGATCTATGGAACCCCGGGGGAGCGCGATCAAGACCTGGACGCCTCACTCGATGCGGTCCTTTCCGCCGATGTCGATCACGTCTCGGCCTACGCGTTGATTGTCGAGGACGGCACCGCCATGGCTCGCAAGGTCAGGCGCGGCGAGCTGCCCGCCCCGGACGACGACGTGCTGGCCTCGCGGTACGAACGAATCGATTCACGCCTGTCCGAGGCAGGCTTGCGGTGGTACGAGGTCTCCAACTGGGCAAAGGCGGAAACCGCGGACTCCGGTGACACCCGGTGTCGTCACAACCTCGGCTACTGGGACGGCGGTGACTGGTGGGGTGCCGGTCCGGGCGCGCACAGCCACGTCGGCGGAGTGCGGTGGTGGAACGTCAAGCACCCGGCGCGGTACGCGGAACAGTTGGCGCTCGGCGAACTTCCCGTCGGCGGCAGCGAAGAACTGACCGCCGAGGACGAACACATGGAGCGCGTCATGCTGACCGCACGGTTGCGTACGGGACTTCCGTTGTCGGAACTGTCTGCATCCGAACGTCTTTCGGCCGAACAGGTGGTAGTCGACGGGTTGGCCGTGATGGAGAACGATCACGTGGTTCTCACCGACCGTGGTCGCCTGCTCGCCGATGCGGTGATTCGCACGATCCTGACCTGACGCGCCACCATCCTTCGCCGCGTAATGTGGCCGTGGTGGCCATCATTCATCGTGCGCAGCTGAATCCGTCCAAGAACGACCTGCTCCGAGCGTGGGTGCCCAAGCAGCCGTGGCTCGGGTCGGTCGACTGTTCGACGCTCGAACGCGTCGACGCCTATCGTTTCGACGACCCGGACGGTGAGGTCGGAATCGAGACGCACCTGATGCGCTCTGCCGACGGTCGAATTCTTCAGGTCCCGCTCACTTATCGTGGTGCTCCGCTGGACGGGGCGGACGCCGCACTGATCGCGACCATGGATCATTCGGTACTCGGCGAACGGTGGGTGTACGACGCATGCTGTGATCCGGTCTACGTCAGCGCGGTGGCGACCGCGATTCTGACCGGTGGGGCCGGAGTCGAACTGGTCTTCGCGGACACCGCCGATCGCATCCCCGTGACGGCTCACGTAGTAGGCAGCGGTACGGCCGGCGCTTCCGTACCGGCAGTCGAATCCGTGACCTGCTCGACAGTCGGCACCGACACGATCATCAGCGCGGGAGATCTGGAATTGACCGTGGTGAGAGTGATCGACGCAGATCGAGTGTCGGGCTCGGCGACGCTCACCGGAACCTGGCCGGGGCAAACGACACCTGCGTTGCTCGTGACTATCGCCTGAGCGTCAGCGGACTCCCTCGATGACACCGGGCATCGCGTCGAAGTCGAAGACACGCGCGTGCAGCACGACGCGGTTTCGCAGGGCCGAACGAACCGCTCGGTGCAGACCGTCCTCGAGGTAGAGAGTGCCGCGCCACTGCACTGCGTGCGGGAACAGATCGCCGTAGAAGGTCGAGTCCTCCGACAGCAGGCGATCGAGTTCGAGGACCTTCGTGGTGGTCACGATCTCGTCGAGTCGAACCTGACGTGGAGGGAACTTCGACCAGTCGCGTAGAGACAGTCCGTGATCGGGATACGGTTTGCCGTCCATCACGCCTTTGAAGATCATGTGCCGCCTTGTCCATGGTTGTGCGATCGACCTTTCGCCGATCTCACTCCACAGTAAGGGCAACAGCCGTCTCTGGCGCTCGGGCGATTAGACTGCCAGTGGAAACCGATGTGTAAATGTCGGTGTTCGTTCTTTTCAGGAAACGGAGGTGGCAACGATGTCGAGTACCGACGACAGGCGTTTCGAGGTCTTACGTGCAATCGTGGCCGATTACGTCTCCACCCAGGACCCGGTGGGATCCAAGGCACTGGTCGAGCGTCACAACCTCGGAGTGTCGAGCGCCACTGTGCGCAACGACATGGCATTCCTCGAGGCCGAGGGCTACATCGCCCAACCGCACACCAGTTCCGGCCGCGTCCCCACCGACAAGGGATACCGCGAATTCGTCGATCGCATCGCCGACGTCAAGCCCATGTCCGGGCCCGAGCGTCGAGCGATCCTCGAGTTCTTGGAGTCGGGTGTCGATCTCGACGACGTTCTGCGCCGCGGTGTGCGACTGCTCGCGCAACTGACCCGTCAGGTCGCGGTTGTCCAGTACCCGTCGCTGTCCGCGTCGTCGGTTCGCCACCTCGAGGTGGTCGCGTTGACGCCGGCGCGCCTGCTTCTCGTTCTCATCACCGATTCCGGCCGCGTCGATCAGCGAATCGTCGAACTCGGAGACGTCCTCGAAGACGAAGACCTTTCCCGGTTGCGCACGCTTCTCGGCGGAGCACTGGAAGGCAAGCGCCTGGCCGCCGCGTCGATTGCCGTGGCGGAACTGGCCGACGAGTCTCCGGCCGACCTTCGCGACGCCGTGATCCGCTCGGCAACGGTTCTGGTCGAGACCCTGGTCGAACATCCGGAAGATCGTCTCGTTCTGGGCGGAACCTCGAATCTCACGCGCAACGCCGCCGATTTCTCCGGTCTGGCCGGCTTCCCCGGTTCGCTGCGCGCAGTGCTCGAAGCACTGGAAGAGCAGGTAGTGGTCCTCAAACTGCTCGCTGCGACGCAGAACTCCGGCACGGTCACCGTTCAGATCGGTGAAGAGACGCAGGTCGAACAGATGCGCGGAACCTCCGTGATTTCGACTGGCTACGGCGCGGCCGGTACCGTTTTCGGTGGTGTCGGTGTGCTCGGACCCACTCGGATGGACTATCCGGGAACAATTGCATCGGTTGCCGCCGTTGCCAGATACATCGGCGAAGTTCTCTCCGAGCGATGACGGACGTCGACATTCGTCGGCACGCCTCCTCGCGAGGACTGAGGAAAACCTAGAAGTAAGAGAAGGACGAGAGACTCAACGTGGCACGGGATTACTACGGATTGCTCGGCGTCGACAAGAACGCGACAGACCAGGAGCTCAAGCGCGCTTACCGCAAGCTGGCACGCGAACTGCACCCGGACGTCAACCCTGACGAGGCGGCGCAGGCCAAGTTCAAGGAGATCTCGACGGCCTACGAGGTCCTGACCGACCCGGAGAAGCGTCGCATCGTCGATCTCGGCGGAGACCCGCTCGAGTCCGGTGGTGGCGGCGGTGGTGGCTTCGGCGGCGGATTCGGTGGCGGCGGCCTCGGCGACGTCTTCGAAGCATTCTTCGGCGGCGGTGGCGGCGCAGGTCGTGGGCCGCGCGGTCGCGTTCAGCCCGGAGCCGACTCGTTGCTTCGCACCAAGCTGACCCTCGCAGAATGTGCGACGGGAGTCAGCAAGCACGTGACCGTCGAGACGGCCATTCTGTGCGACAGCTGCACCGGAGCCGGAACCAACGGCGACTCCAAGCCTGTCCGCTGTGAGACCTGCAACGGTGCCGGCGAAGTTCAATCCATCCAGCGCTCGTTCCTCGGTCAGGTCATGACCTCGCGTCCCTGCCCGACGTGCCGCGGTGCCGGTGAGACCATCCCGGATCCCTGCCACAAGTGTGGCGGCGACGGCCGAGTTCGGGCCAAGCGTGACATCACCGTGAAGGTTCCCGCGGGCGTCGCCGGTGGCATGCGCATCCGTTTGACCGCGCAGGGTGAAGTGGGCCCGGGCGGCGGACACCCCGGCGACCTCTACGTCGAGATCGTCGAGCAGCAGCACGATGTCTTCGTTCGAGACGGTGAAGACCTGCACTGCACGATCCGCGTTCCGATGGTCGACGCAGCGCTCGGTACGACTGTCACCGTCGACACCATCATCGACGGCCCCAAGGAAATCACCATCGAGCCAGGCACCCAGCCCGGACACGTTGCTGTTCTTCGCGGTCATGGCATGCCGAAACTGCGGTCGGGAGTGCGCGGCGACGTGCACGCTCACCTCGAGGTGGTCATCCCGAGCCGTCTCGATCACAAGCAGTCCAAGCTGCTCAAGGAATTCAAGCTGCTCCGCGATCGTGACGAGGCCGAGGTTGTCTCGACGGCCTCGCAGAACAGCGGTGGATTGTTCTCGCGTCTTCGCGAAGCATTCAGCGGCCGCTGACGGTGGCCGCAACGGTCTTCTTTCTCGACCCGGTTCCCGGCGTCGGTGAAATCGCAGTTCTGGACGGACAGGAGGGTCGCCACGCGGCCACTGTCCGCCGGATCGGCGTCGGCGAGCGATTGGTGTTGGCCGACGGCCGTGGCCGGGTAGCCGACGCCGAGGTGACGAGCGTCGGCAAGGACCGCCTGGAACTGTTGGTCAGTGACGTTCAGGTTCTCGAGCAGCCCAAGCCGTTGGTGACCCTCGTTCAGGCACTTCCCAAGGCCGAGCGTTCCGAGTTGGCCGTCGAACTGGCGACCGAGGCGGGGATCGACGCGGTGATCCCGTGGCAGTCCTTGCGGTGTGTCGCCAAGTGGGAGGGCCCCAAGCTCGCCAAGGGCGTCGCACGCTGGCGAAGTGCGGCAGTGTCTGCGGCAAAGCAGTCCAGACGCGCGTTCGTCCCGGAAATTGCGGAACTGCACAAGACGCCGGCGGTGATCGCGTTGGTTCGTGACGCCGTTGCCCGTGGCGCTGTGGTTGCGGTGCTTCACGAATCGGCGACGACGCCGTTGGCCGGTTTGCCGCTGGCGAGCGCGGACGAGGTATTTCTGGTTGTCGGTCCCGAAGGTGGGCTGGACGATTCGGAGATCAGCGCGTTGTCGGAGGCCGGGGCCACTCCGGTGCTTCTCGGCCCGACGGTCCTGCGCACGTCGACCGCCGGGGCTGTTGCTCTGGGCGCGATCGGAGTGCTGACCGATCGCTGGGGACCACGGCCACTGCACTGATCTTGTTGTGATCCCGAGCTGAATCGGATCCGGCGCTCAGCGAAGTGTCAGATTTGCGCACTATCGTAAAGACGTCGGGGGTCGCCTTCGGCGTGAGTTGGTTCGGGGATTTCAGGAGGCCAGATGTCGTCACGTGCGCATATGCGAATCGTTGGAGCGGTGTGTGCCGCGGCGGCGTTGATGCTCGTCGCGGGGTGCACGGTCTCCACCGGAGACAACACGGGTTCCTCCAGCAGCGCCGTCACCACTACTCCGACCAGCGAGGCGCTCGTCACCGTCACACCGGCGGACGGCGGAACTCCGGTGAGTCCACTCGACCCCATCGAGGTCCAGGTCGCGAAGGGAACACTGACGACCGTCGCGCTGACCAATCCCGAGGGTAAGGAAGTCGCCGGTATCACCACGCCGGACAAGACGTCCTGGAAACCGAGCGAACCACTCGGATACGGCAAGACCTACAAGCTGGTCGTCGACGCCGTCGACGCGAACGGTGTTGCCACGACCAAGAACACGACGCTGACCACCGTCGCGCCGAGTAACCAGACCCGGGCGTATATCAACACCACCGGTGGCGCCTCGATATCGGACGGTGGCACGTACGGTGTCGGCACCGTCGTCGCCGTTCATTTCGACGAGTTGATCGGTGACAAGGCCGCGGCCGAGAAGTCTCTGCTGGTCACAACCGATCCGCCCGTACAGGGATCGTGGTACTGGGTCGACGGTCAGAACGTTCACTGGCGACCGCAGAACTACTACGCACCAGGCACGACGGTCTCGGTGAACGCGAACATCTACGGCAAGCAGCTCGGCAACGGACTGTACGGCCAGCAGGACGACACCGTGTCCTTCAAGATCGGCGACTCCCACGTCTCGGTCGCCGACGACAACACCAAGATGGTGACCGTCTACGAAAACGGTCAGGTGATCAAGGAAATGCCGACCTCGATGGGAATGGGCGGCACCGAGACGATCGGCGGCACGACGCTCTCGTTCTGGACCCAGCCCGGCACGTACACCGTGATGGACAAGGCCAACCCCGTCATCATGGATTCGTCGACCTACGGTCTGCCGATCAACTCGCGCCTGGGCTACAAGGAATCCATCAACTGGGCCACCCGCATCAGCACCGACGGTATCTATCTTCACGAGTTGGAGAGCACCGTCTGGGCGCAGGGAAACACCGACACCTCGCACGGTTGCCTCAATCTCAGTGCGGCCAATGCCAAATGGTTCTTCGATTTCTCGCAGCCGGGAGATGTCGTCGAGATCAAGAACACCGGCGGCGCTCCGCTGGAGGTGTGGCAGAACGGCGACTGGACCCTTTCCTGGGCAGACTGGGCCGCAGGCAGCGCCCTCGCCTGAGATAGATTTCCTCGGTGCCTCGATTCAAGATTCCGTACGGCCGACACGAGCAGCAGTTCGGGCATCTCTACGTTCCCGACGGAGTCGCTGATGGCCCGATCCCGGTCGTCATGCAGATCCACGGCGGCTTCTGGAGCGGGCAGTACGGATTGACTCTGGGCACCGCATTTGCCGTCGAACTCGCGCGGCACGGCGTCGCGGTGTGGAACATCGAATACCGCCGTCTCGGGGCGGGCGGTGGTTGGCCGGAGATGTCCGCCGACGTGAAAACGGCGTACGACGAAATCCCCGGACTGGTTGCCGCGAAGTCCTCGGCCGAATTGGATCTGAATCAGATTCGCTTGCTCGGGCATTCGGCCGGAGGACATCTTGCAGTGTGGCTGGCGGGGGAGAAGGACACGTTCACCCGGCCTGAACGGGTCATCGCACAGGCGGCCGCACTCGATCTGGCGTCGGCAGGCGAGCGTGGACGACGGATCAGCTTCATCGAGGATCTGTTCGGCGTTCCGTTCGACGCGGACCCGGATCTGTATCGCAGTGCGTCGCCGCAGCATCGATTGCCGATCGGCGTCCCCGTTGTGTGCGTCACGGGTGCGGACGATCTGCAGGTGCCGGCCAAGGTGAGCTCCCGGTACGCGAAAGCCGCGGAAGCGGCTGGTGATCCCGTGGCACTGCGTGTGATCGAGGGCGAAGGACACGACGCATTTCTCTCACCCTCGACCGAGTCGTGGCGGGTCTCCCGCGAGTTGGTTCTCGCCGAAGACCCGCTGGCTCCGGGCACGTCAGACTGACGCGGGGTCTACTTCCACAGGGGCCTTCTTGCCCGGCAGGATGAACGCCACGACAACTGCCCCCACGAACAGTGCAAGACCGCCCGCCCAACTGGCCGCCGAAATCGCGTCGGCGTAGGCACTGCCTGCGGCGTCGAGCAACGGCCCTGCCTGAGCTGCAGCCAACGGGTTGCCTGCCATCTCTTCGGCGACCAACGAAGCGCCGCCGACGGATTCGCCCGACACCTCCATCGCGTACGCGGCCTGTTGCGCAAGTTCGCCCGTCAACTGCGGAACCTGCATTCCATCGATGAATCCGGCAATCGAATCCTTGTAGCTCGCAGCGAGGATCGAGCCGAGGATCGCGATACCCAGCGAGCCGCCGAGTTCGATGGCGGTGTCGTTGAGGCCACCCGCAGCACCGAGATCGTCCTCGGAGAAGTTGTCCATGATGGCGTCGGTGGCCGGCGGTTCGCTGAGACCGATGCCCAGGCCGAGCAGGATCAGTGGGACTGCGAACATCCAGTAGCCCGAATCGCCGTCGACCTGCGTGAGAATCAGAACGCCGATCGCGGCGACCACCATGCCGCCGACGATGGACGCCCGGACGCCGATCAGCGGAGTGATCCGCCCACTGACAACGGCGCCGATCGAAACGGCAATTGCCAAGGGCAGCAAACGAACACCGGTTTCGAGTGCGCCGTAGCCGAGGATGAACTGGAACTGCTGTGAGATGAAGTAGATGGCGCCGAAGGCGGCCAGGAACAGCAGAAGTACGGCGAGCGTCGCGCCGCCGACCATGCGCTGGCCGAGCTTACGGACGTCGAGCAGTGGCTGCGGGTGACGCAGTTCCCAGACGACGAACGAGACGAGGCCGATCGCAGCGAGTACCGCGGCACCGATGGGTCCGCCGGTCCACCCGAAGTGGAATCCGTTGATGATCGAGTACACGAGCGAGCCGATGGTGACCACCGAGAGTGCGCCGCCGATCCAGTCGATCCGGCCCAGGTGCTCGGCCTTGCTCGGCGGCACCAGAATTACGGCGGCGACGGCAGCGACTGCGGCGATCGGGACGTTGATCAGGAAAGTGATGCTCCAGGAATGACTGTCGAGAATCCATCCGGCCAACAGCGGACCGAGTGCAATCGCGAGACCCGACGTCGCCGCCCACGCCGCGATGGCGCGTGATCGCTCCGCTTTGGGAAAGGTAGCGACCAGAAGCGAAAGCGTCGCGGGCATGATGATCGCGGCGCCGACGCCCATGATCATTCGTGCCGCGATGACGGCGTTGGTGGTGTCCGCGATGCTGCCGAAGACGGCGCCGCCGGCGAACACGGCGAGTCCGGCGAGAAGTGCGCCGCGGCGACTGTACTTGTCACCGATCACGCCGAACAGCAGCATCAATGCGGCGTAGGGAACGGTGTAGCCGTCGATGACCCATTGAAGTTGCGTGCTGGTGAGGCCGAGGTCTCTGGTCATGTCCGGCGCCGCGACGATCAGCGCGGTATTCGCCATCACGACGATCAGCAGACTCAGGCACAACACCCCGAGCGCGGCCCACCGCCGTGAGTACGGCTGGTCCATCTCCGAGACAGGTTTGCTCATGAGTGTCGTCATGACGCGACTCCGTTCCTGATGATCGAAGACACTCCTCGATCTATTTGCACACTGATGTGTAAGTTAATAACTTGCACACCGATGTGCAACTATGATTGACCTAGATCACAGTTGGGCAGTCGAAAGAGGTGGAACGCGCGTTGACGCATTCGGGCACAGTCGTTTCGGGAACTGCCGAATCGGGCGGACGGCAGCGTCGTAGTCAGGCCGCGGCCAATCGCAATCGCATCATCGAGGCGGCGATCACGGCGTTCGCTGCTGATCCGGATGCGAGCATGGACGATGTCGCAAAGGCTGCCGGTGTGGTCAGGCGAACCGTGTACGCGCATTTCGACAGCCGAGAGGCGCTGATCAACGGCATCGTGGACGAGGCGTCGACCGATCTCGTAGCTGCGCTGAGCCAAGCCGGCGAGCCGCCCGAGCGCCCGGATCTGGCGACTGCCGTACTGGCATTGCTGTCATGGCCGGTCGGTGATCGCTTCCGGATGCTGCTCAGCTTTGCTCGCAAAGAGTTGGGGGAGCAGCGGATTCTCGATCTGATGGAGCCCGCGCGTGCCGTGAGTATCAGCGTCGTCGAGCGCGGTCAGCGTGACGGAACCTTCTCGAAATACCTGCCGGCCGAGACTCTGGTAGCGATGACCGAGGCGATCACGATCACTTTGTTCGATCAGGCCAACAGTGGGCTCATCACGGACTCGGGCGAATCCTTTGCCGCCGTGTGCCTGGTCATCGCGGGTATCAGTCCGGACAGAAGCTCCGAGATCGTCGCCGAAGCGTCGGAGTGGATCCGCGAATCGCTGCCGTCCGGTCGCCGCGAGGATTAGGCCGGGACGATTAACAAGTGGGCCGTGTCCGACTCTGGCGCTAGACTTCGAAGTATCGAGGCTCACGAGTCGAGTGGGCTGATCGGACCAGAAAGCAGGCCATATTCACCACGTGAGTGAACACAGTGAACTCGACGGGAACCGTGTAACCACCATCACCGAGCGCGCTCTGCCCGCAGAGCGCACCGTCCGTTCGAGTATGGATCTGGCGCCGGAGACCGTGCGTCAAATCCTGGGGGCGACGGACGAGAATCTCACCGCGATAGAACGTGAGCTTCGTGCCGACATTCATGTACGTGGCGGAACCATCTCCTTGTCGGGGACGGCTGCAGACGTGGCGCTGGCAGAACGTGTGTTCAGTGAATTGGCGTCGCTGGCCGGTCGGGGGCAGCCCATTGCCCCGGACGCTGTTCGACGAACCATCGGCATGCTCACCAACGAGGTCGGCGAGTCTCCGGCCGAGGTGCTCTCCCTGGACATTCTTTCGCGTCGGGGCAAGACGATTCGGCCGAAGACCCTCAACCAGAAACGCTACGTCGACGCCATCGACGAGAACACCATCGTGTTTGGAGTCGGCCCGGCCGGTACCGGCAAGACCTACCTCGCCATGGCCAAGGCCGTTCAGGCGTTGCAGGCCAAGCAGATCTCTCGGATCATCTTGACCAGGCCGGCAGTCGAGGCCGGCGAGCGACTGGGCTTTCTGCCCGGCACGCTGCACGAGAAGATCGATCCGTATCTCCGCCCGCTGCACGACGCATTGCACGACATGATGGATCCCGAGGCGATTCCGAAGTTGATGCAGGCCGGAGTCATCGAGGTCGCTCCGCTCGCCTACATGCGTGGCCGGACGCTCAACGACGCCTTCATCATCTTGGACGAAGCGCAGAACACCACGGCCGAGCAGATGAAGATGTTCCTGACCCGCCTCGGGTTCGGTTCCAAGATCGTGGTCACCGGAGACGTGACCCAGGTCGATCTGCCGGGCGGGGCCCGTTCGGGTCTGCGCGCGGCATCCGAAATCCTCACCGGGATCGACGATATTCATTTCGCCACTCTCGACAGCAGCGACGTCGTACGTCATCGGCTGGTCTCTCACATCGTCGACGCTTACGAGCGTCACGAATCGGATCGGTCCGGCGAGTTGGCGGTCGGAAACCGGGCGCAGCGCCGCGCTGCACATGCTCATTCACCGCGACGGTAGGCTGAGCGACGCATCAACCCCTACTTTTCCCAGGAAAGAGCGTCGCACATGAGCATCGAGGTCTCGAACGAATCGGGCATGGACATCTCCGAACCGGAGTTGATCAGCGTTGCCCGTTTCGTGATCGCTCGGATGGATGTCCATCCGGCGGCCGAGCTGTCGATGGTTCTCGTCGACTCCGCGACGATGGCGGATCTGCACGTTCGCTGGATGGACCTGCCGGGTCCGACCGACGTCATGTCGTTCCCGATGGACGAACTCGAGCCGGGTGGCCGTCCCGATTCCCCCGAGCCGGGGCCGTCGATGCTCGGCGACATCGTGCTGTGTCCGTCTTTTGCCGCGGATCAGGCTGACAAGGCCGGGCATTCACTGGCTCACGAACTTGCCCTCCTGACCGTCCACGGTGTGTTGCACCTTCTCGGCTACGACCATGCGGAGCCGGAAGAGGAGAAGGAGATGTTCGGCTTGCAGAACAGCCTCCTCGAAGAGTGGTACGAAGACCTTCGCCGTATCGACCGCGAAGCAGCACTGGCCGAACGCGATCAGAAGCTGCTCGGTAAGACCGGTTTCGTCGACGGAGTGGACCGATAACAGTTATCCGGGGGTTCTGTAGTGAGTAGCGCCATAGCGCTCTTTGTTCTGGCGATTGCTCTTGTCCCGGTCGGTGGTGTCTTCGCGGCCGTCGACTCGGCGCTCAACACCATTTCGTCGGCGCGGATCGACGAGATGGCAAAGGAAGAGCGAGCCGGCGCCGCGCGAGTGCAACGCATCCTGACCGATCGTCCGCGATACGTGAATCTGATGGTCCTGCTTCGCATTTTGTGCGAGATCACGGCCACCGTCGTACTCGTGGGCGGCCTGATCGACGTCCTCTCGCTGGGCTGGGCACTGACCGTCACCGCGGTGATCATGGTTCTCGTCTCGTACGTGGTCATCGGCGTCGGACCGAGAACGCTTGGGCGCCAACATGCGTACTCCATCGCGATGGCCGCGTCGCTGCCACTGCTGTGGATCGGGGTTCTGCTCGGGCCGATCAGTCGCGTCCTGATCCTCGTGGGTAACGCATTGACCCCGGGTAAGGGCTTCCGCAACGGCCCGTTCGCGTCGGAAATCGAGTTGCGTGAACTCGTGGACATGGCGCAGGAACGCGGCGTCGTGGCCGACGAAGAACGCCGAATGATCCAGTCCGTCTTCGAACTCGGAGACACGTCGGCGCGCGAGGTGATGGTGCCCCGCACCGACATGGTGTGGATCGAGAACGACAAGAATGCCGGGCAGGCAACGTCGTTGGCCGTCCGCAGTGGTCACTCGCGCCTGCCGGTCATCGGGGAGAACGTCGACGACGTGCTCGGTGTCGTCTACCTCAAGGATCTGGTCAAGCAGACCTACCACCTGCCCGACGGCGGCCGGAACGTCAACGTCTGCGACGTCATGCGGCCCGCCGTCTTCGTTCCCGACTCGAAGCCGCTCGACAGCTTGCTGGCCGAGATGCAGCGCGACCGCAACCACATGGCGATACTCGTCGACGAGTACGGCGGAATCGCCGGGCTCGTCACGATCGAGGACGTCATCGAAGAGATCGTCGGTGAGATCGCCGACGAGTACGACGAGGACGAGACGCCGCCCATCGAGGATCTCGGTGACGGAATGTTCCGCGTATCCGCGAGACTTCCCATCGAAGACCTCGGTGAATTGTTCGATCTCGAACTCGAACTCGACGAGGTGGAGACCGTCGGCGGGCTGATCGGATACGTACTCGGCCGAGTGCCACTTCCCGGTTCCGAAGTGGAGTACGACGGTTTGATCCTGCGCGGCGAGGGAACCAATACGGGCCGAGGCCGGGTACGCATCAGCACGGTGTTCGTGCAGCGCATCCCGCCGTCGGAAGACGAAGAGACAGAAGACACCGATGACTGAGCGAGAGTTCAGCGAGGAGCAGTTATGAGCAAGAACGAATTCCGGTCAGGCTTCGTGTGTTTCGTGGGTCGACCCAATACGGGCAAGTCCACGCTGACCAACGCGTTGGTCGGCAGCAAGATCGCGATCACGTCCTCGCGCCCGCAGACGACGCGCCACACGATTCGCGGCATCGTTCACCGCGAGCATGCGCAGCTCATCCTGGTGGACACCCCTGGACTGCACAAGCCCCGCACTTTGCTCGGGCAGCGCCTCAATGACCTGGTTCGCGACACGTACTCCGAGGTCGACGTCATCTGCCTGTGCATCCCGGCCGACGAGGCCATCGGGCCCGGAGACCGCTGGATCGTGCAGCAGGTCCGTCAGATGGCGCCCAAGACCAAGCTGGTCGGCATCGTGACCAAGATCGACAAGGTCAGCCGCGACGCCGTCGGAAAGCAGTTGCTCGCGCTGTCCACCCTGCTCGGCCCCGAATCCGAGGTCGTTCCGGTGTCCGCGAAGTCGGGTGAACAGGTCGAGATCCTGGTCGACGTCCTCGCCGGTCTGATGGACGAGGGCCCGGCCTTCTACCCGGACGGGGAACTGACGGACGAGCCCGAAGAGGTGCTCATGGCCGAACTGATCCGTGAGGCTGCGCTCGAGGGGCTCGGCGAAGAATTGCCGCACTCCCTGGCTGTGGTGATCGAGGAGGTCATCCCGCGCGAGGGACGCACCGAGAAGCAGGGCGAGATGCTCGACGTGCATGCGTTGCTCTACGTCGAGCGGCCCAGTCAGAAGGGCATCGTCATCGGTAAGGGCGGAGCGCGTCTGCGGGAAGTCGGTACCAGTGCGCGCCTGCAGATCGAGAAGCTGCTCGGTGTGCGGATCTTCCTGGAGCTGCACGTCAAGGTCGCCAAGGACTGGCAGCGCGACCCGAAGCAGCTCGGCCGGCTGGGCTTCTAGGGCCGGAGGACCCTGAGGATCGCCGCGCCGATGTCCTGCTCGTCGACGCCGGTGGCCAGGCGTCGGAGTTGGAGGCCGGTGATGACGGCGACGAGCGTCGATGCAATCGACTCCGGATCAGGTACACCGAGTGCCGTCAGAATCGTGACGGTCAAATCGTCGTAGGCGGCGAAGCATTCGACGGCGACTTCGTGGAGTTCGTGGTCGCGCCCGGCGGCGATGTACATCTCGAACGGCGCGATCCGCTCGGCCGAGAACGAAAGATCTCGCGTCACCTTTTCGGCTATTGCCGCGGCGTCCTCGACGCTCAGACCTTTGTCGCGGTACTCCTCGGCCAAGGCGCGCAGGCGCGTCGTCTCGTCTGTCACGAAACGAGACAGAGCAGCGCGGAGCATGTCCGACTGGCTGGCGAAGTGATACGTGATCGATCCGAGTGAGACGCCGGCCTGCGCGGCGATGCGCCGGTTGCTCACACCCGGGATGCCGTCGGTACCGACGACGTGCAGAACGGCGTCGAGTATTCGCGCGCGGACGTCCCGGTTACTCATCGAGTCACCACCACGGCTCGGGGCGGACCTGATCCCAACGCAGGACCGATTCCAATTGTGAAGCGAGGGAGACCAACAGAGGTTCGGTGTTCTCGTTGCCCATCAACTGCGCACCGATGGGAAGGCCGGTGTTGCTGAATCCGGCCGGTACGTTGACCGAGGGCCAGCCGAGGACGTTCCACGGCCACGCGTACGGGCAGGCGCCGGTCATGACCTTGTCTGTGTCCCAGCCACCGATGCCGTCGATCGCGGTCGCCATGATCGGTGGAGTTGCCGTCGTGGGTGCCAGGACGACGTCGTAGGTGTCGAAGATCGCTCCGATCCGCTTTCGCATCCGTGGCTCGGCCGCGCGGGCCGCGCGCAGAGGTGCGCCGCGAAGTAGCTTGCCGTTCTGGGCATTTCCGCGTGTTCTGGCATCGACCAGTGTCGGGTCGGGAACGCGTCCGAGCCAGTCGTGGACCCCGACGAGTGAGCGGGGCAGAAAGTTCAGGCCGAAGATCAGGCCGTATGCGGGATCGTCGACGACGACGTGGTGTCCGAGCTCCCGCAGCGTGTCGGCGATCGAATGCACGGCCAGGCGCACTTCCGGGTCCAGCTTCACGGGAGTGGCGGTGAACGGATTGCGAAGGGAAAGCGCGATTTTCAGTTTTCCGGGGTCGCGTCCCACCGCGTCGCTGACGGTGACCGGTGTCGGCTTGTGGAGATCGCCGTCATGGTTGCCGGCAGCGACGTCGAGCAGCAGTGCCGCGTCGGCGACGGTGCGAGCGAGCGGTCCGTTGACCGTCAGGCCGTAGAACGCTTCGGCGTCGGGCCAGGTTGAGATGCGCCCGCGCTGCGGTTTGATTCCGACGAGGTTGGTCCAGGCCGCGGGGATTCGGATGGAACCGGCTCCGTCGGAACCGATTCCGGCGCTGACCAATCCGGCGGCGACGGCCGCGGCGGTGCCGCCCGACGATCCGCCTGGAGTGTGGTGACGCGACCACGGATTGCGCGTGTAACCGAAGGCTGAACCGCTCGTGAGCGGCCACTGGCCCAATTCCGGGCTGTTGGTCTTGCCCACGATCACTGCGCCGGCGTCGCGGAGGCGTCGAATCATCTCCGAGTCCTCGGTCTTGGCCGGGAAATCGCCAGGGCAACCGAAGGCCGTGGGTTCGCCGGTGATGTCGACGTCGTCCTTCACTGCGATCGGCACACCGAGTAGCGGCAGACGCTCGCCGAGTGCGAGACGTCTGTCGGCCTCGGCAGCTTCCTCGAGTGCCTTCTCTCGCCGCACGATCTTGAACGCATTGAGGTGAGGCTGAGTGGCCTCGATCCGGCTCAGCGTTGCCTCGGTGGCCGCGACGGACGAGGTGGCGCCCGAGGCCAGACTCGCAACCTGGTCGACAAGACCGGGGGCGAGATCGTGGTCGGTTCGAGAAGTCATCAGGTTCCCTTCGCAAAACTGTTCGTTCGAACGAACAGTAACTTGTTTCAGTATTAGTGAACTTCGGTTTCGCGTCAAGATCGCGTCAAGACGCCAGGTCGGTGCGTAAGCGGATCGTCAGAGACGCGGAATCGGCCTTTCCGGAGGTCGAAGCTGAGAGAGCGCATCCGGTCGAGGGCGACCGCGCGTCATGGCTGCGATGCACAGCAGCACGGCAAAAGATTTCGAAGAGGGAAGCTCATGGCCGATCTGGCCTACGTTGCTCTGATTCTCGGCGGTTTTCTCGTGTGCGCGCTGGTACTGCGCGCCCTACAGGCGAGCGCTCCCAAATGACGGTTGCCGGTGTGGTCAGCGTGGTTCTGATCGCCGTCGCCGCGGCATTGGTCATTTACCTGCTCGTTGCACTCGTAGATCCTGAGAGGTTCTGATGTCGCCCGCTCTTGCAGCCGGCCTGCAGATCGCTTTTGTCCTCGTCGTTCTGGCAATCGCCTACGTTCCGGTGGGCGACTACATGGCGCGTGTTTACTCGTCGACGCGAGATCTTCGGGTCGAGAGTGTGATCTACCGCGTCGGTCGGATCGACTCCAGGGCCGAGCAGACGTGGTACGGCTACGCCGCAAGCGTTCTCGGATTCTCGCTGGCCAGCGCATTGTTCCTGTACTTCCTGCAACGGATTCAGGGAGTACTGCCGCTGAGTGACGGTCTGTCCGGGGTCAGTCCTGCCGTAGCGTTCAACACCGCGATTTCGTTTGTGGCGAACACCAACTGGCAGTCGTACACGCCGGAAACGACGATGAGCAACTTCGTTCAGCCCGTCGGTCTGGCGGTGCAGAACTTCGTCTCGGCAGCGGTCGGCATGGCGGTGGCCATCGCATTGGTTCGCGGCTTCATTCGGGTGGCCAGGGGCGGCGAGATCGGCAACTTCTGGGTCGATCTGACGCGTGGTTCTCTGCGCATCCTCCTCCCGTTCTCCTTCGTGATCGCCCTGATCCTGTTGAGCCAGGGAGTGATCCAGTCGTTCCACAGCGGTTTCGCCTCCACCGGCCTCGACGGCAATGCGGTGACCAATGCACTGGCCCCCGTCGCGTCCCAGGAAGCGATCAAGGAACTCGGCACCAACGGTGGCGGGATCTTGGCTGCCAACTCGGCGCACCCGTTCGAGAACCCCACCCCGTTGAGCAATGTCGTCGAGATCCTGGCGATCCTGTTGATTCCGGTCTGCCTCACCCGAACGTTCGGAACTCTCGTCGGGGATCGTAGGCAAGGCCTCACCCTGCTGGCAGTGATGGGAATCCTGTGGAGCGGGCTGCTCGCAGTCACGCTCGCTGCCGAATCCGGCGCACGCGGTGTTGCCGCCACAGCAGCTGGTTCGATGATGGAGGGCAAGGAAGTTCGCTTCGGAATCCCCGGATCGGCGTTGTTCGCGGTGGCGACCACGGGAACGTCGACGGGCGCGGTGAACTCGGCCCACGACAGCATGTCACCCCTCGGCGGCGGCGCGGTCCTGCTCAACATGTTGCTCGGCGAAATTGCGCCAGGTGGAGTCGGAACCGGCCTCTACGGGATTCTTGTGCTGGCATTGATCGCAGTGTTCGTCGGCGGACTGCTGGTCGGTCGCACGCCCGAATATCTCGGCAAGAAGTTGGGTCGACGCGAGATCACCCTTGCGGCGCTGTCGATTCTGGTCATGCCCGCGCTGGTCTTGATCGGTACCGCCATCACCGTCATCCTCGGTTCTACCACCGGTTATCAAGGCAATGGGGGAGATCCGGGCACGCCGGGATCGATCCACGGGTTCAGTGAGGTGCTTTACGCCTTCGCCTCCGCCTCCAACAACAACGGCAGCGCCTTCGGCGGTCTGACGGTCACCAGCGACTGGTTCCAGTCGTCTCTCGGAATCTGCATGCTTCTCGGCCGATTCCTGCCGATCATCTTCGTTCTCGCTTTGGCCGGTGCTCTTGCCTCGCAGAAGAAGGTGGCGCCGACGGCCGGCACCCTCCCGACGTCCGGACCGATGTTCACCGGTTTGTTGACCGGCACCGTCGTTCTTGTTGCTGCACTTACATTCTTCCCGGCCCTCGCGCTGGGCCCGCTAGCGGAGGCTCTTCAATGACCGTGCGTATCAGTGAGAAACCCGTGGTAGCGCAAGACGCCGCCGACAAGGCTGATCCAGGGCAGTCCCGTCAAGTACACGCAGGCGTTTTCAACCCGCGGCAGATGATCACCGCGTTGCCGGGGGCCGTGCGCAAACTCGACCCACGCCACCTCGCCCGCAACCCGGTCATGTTCGTGGTGTTCGTCGGTTCCGTCATCACCACTGTCATGGCGATCGCCGATCCCTCGGTGTTCTCCTGGGTGATCACCCTGTGGCTCTGGTTCACGGTGATCTTCGCGAACCTCGCTGAATCCGTGGCCGAAGGGCGCGGCAAGGCGCAGGCGGCGAGCCTGCGAAAGGTGAAGCAGGACACCACAGCACATCGGATCACGATGAGCGGTGCGATCGAATCGGTTTCCGGCACCGAACTGGTGGTCGGCGATCGGGTGATAGTGGTTGCCGGCGAGGTCATCCCCGGCGACGGCGACGTGGTCGAAGGTATTGCCTCCGTAGACGAATCGGCGATCACCGGTGAATCCGCGCCGGTGGTCCGTGAATCCGGTGGTGACCGGTGCGCCGTCACCGGTGGTACGACGGTTCTCTCGGACCGCATCGTCGTGGAAATCACCGCAGCACCGGGCAGTTCGTTCGTGGACCGGATGATCGCGCTCGTCGAGGGTGCTTCACGTCAGAAGACACCCAACGAGATTGCGCTCAACATCCTGCTCGCGTCGTTGACCGTCATCTTCCTCCTCGCCGTCGTAGCCATCGGCCCGATGGGCTTGTACGCGGGGCACGAGCAGGATCCGATCAAGCTGATCGCACTTCTCGTCTGCCTGATCCCGACGACCATCGGAGCGCTGCTCTCGGCGATCGGTATCGCGGGCATGGACCGCCTCGTCCAGCGCAACGTTCTCGCGATGTCGGGACGCGCGGTGGAAGCTGCGGGCGACATCGACACCCTGTTGATGGACAAGACCGGAACCATCACTTTCGGTAACCGCCGGGCCACCGCACTCCATCCGGCGCCCGGTGTATCCGCCGACGATCTTGCTGCGGCAGCTCGCTTGTCGAGCCTGGCCGACGGAACTCCCGAGGGACGGAGCATCGTCGAGCTGTGCGCAGCGGAGTTCGGTCTTGCTGCCGAGCCGACGCTGGACGAGGAACGCGCAGAGTTCGTTCCGTTCACGGCACAAACCCGGATGAGCGGACTCGACCACTCCGGACGCCAAATCCGAAAGGGTGCAGCAGATGCGGTGATGAACTGGGTCGTCAGTGGTGGTGGACACGCGGAGACCGCGGTGACCGACACCGTGGGCGACATCGCCCAAGCCGGCGGAACGCCGCTGGTAGTTGCCGTCAAGCAAGGTGAGAGTATCTCGATCCTCGGCGTGATCGCGTTGTCCGACGTCGTCAAGCCGGGAATGGCTGACAGGTTCGCCGAACTCCGGGCGATGGGTATTCGCACGATCATGATCACCGGCGACAATCCGTTGACCGCGAAGGCGATTGCCGACGAGGCGGGCGTCGACGACTTCATGGCGGAGGCCACCCCGGAAGACAAACTGGCCCTGATTCGGAAGGAACAGGAAGGCGGACGTCTCGTCGCGATGACCGGTGACGGGACCAATGATGCTCCCGCCCTTGCCCAGGCGGATGTCGGGGTCGCGATGAACACGGGAACCTCGGCAGCCAAAGAGGCCGGGAACATGGTCGATCTCGATTCCGATCCCACCAAGCTGATCGAGGTGGTGGAAATCGGCAAGCAATTGCTGATCACCCGCGGCGCGTTGACCACATTCTCGTTGGCGAACGACCTGGCGAAGTATTTCGCAATCCTGCCGGCCTTGTTCAGCGGCATCTACCCGCAGCTGGACGCGTTGAACATCATGCGTCTCGCCACCCCCGAATCGGCGATCGTCTCGGCCGTGATCTTCAACGCCTTGGTGATCATCGGTTTGATTCCGTTGGCACTCAAGGGTGTTCGATACCGACCGTCGACGGCATCGCAGTTGCTCGGACGTAACCTGCTCGTCTACGGTCTCGGCGGTGTGATCACACCGTTCGTCGGTATCTGGTTGATCGATCTCGTCGTACGTTTGATTCCTGGAATTGGGTGACCTGACATGCGTTTCACTATCGGTTTTGCCAAACAGGTGTGGGCGGGTTTGCTCGTATTGCTCGCGCTCACCGTCGTTCTCGGTGTGGTCTATCCCGCCGCGGTGTGGGGTGTCAGCCGGATCAGCTCCGGATCTGCCGAAGGCTCACCGGTCACCGATGCCGCCGGTTGCGTGGTCGGCAGTGCCTGGGTGGGTGTCGATCCGCAGGTCGCCGAAGGGCAGCAGGACCCGTTCTTCCACAATCGTGTTGTCGGATCCGTTTCGGACGAGGATCCGTTTGCCACCGGTGATCCCGCTGCGGCACTGCCGTCCAACCAGGGGCCGAGCAGCGAGATTCTGGCCGGATTCGTCATCGAGCGCCGGGCAGCCATCGCGGCACGTGAGGGTGTCGACCCTGCATCGGTTCCCGTCGACGCAGTCACCGGTTCGGGCTCGGGTATCGATCCCCACATCAGTCCGGCGTACGCCCAACTGCAGGTCGCGAGGGTGGCGGCGAACAACGGCATCTCGGAAGACCAGGTGCGGGACTTGGTGGCCGAGCACACCGACGGTCGGCAACTCGGATTTCTCGGAGCCGAGCGAGTCAACGTACTGGAATTGAACCTGGCACTCGGATTGACGGCACCTACGTGTGCTGCGCCGACGACTGGTGGATGATTGTCACGTGAGTTCTTCGGAGAAGGTCGGTCAATCTTTCGGTAGGGCACGCAAACGTGGTGAATTGCGTATCTACCTCGGCGCTGCGCCCGGCGTCGGAAAGACCTTCGCGATGCTCGGTGAGGCTCATCGGCGTCGAGATCGTGGCTGTGACGTGGTCGCGGCCGTCGTGGAGACACACGGCCGCGCCCGCACCGCGGCGCAGATCGGAGACCTCGAAATAGTGCCGCCCAAGCTGGTGGATTATCGCGGAACACGGATGCCGGAACTGGACGTCGAGGCCGTGTTGGCTCGGCGTCCGGCCCTTGTCCTGGTGGACGAGTTGGCACATACCAACACGCCAGGGAGCAAGAATCACAAGCGCTGGCAGGACGTACAGGAACTGCTCGAAGCCGGGATCGACGTTCTGTCCACGGTCAACGTGCAACACCTCGAAAGCCTCAACGACGTTGTCGCGCACATCACCGGCGTGGTTCAGCAGGAGACGGTTCCGGACGCGGTAGTGCGTAGTGCGGCGCAGGTCGAGCTGGTCGACATCACCCCGGAGGCGCTGCGCCGCAGACTTTCTCACGGAAACGTGTATTCACCGGAACGGGTCGATGCGGCCTTGGGCAATTACTTCAGACGCGGAAACCTCACGGCGCTACGCGAACTGGCTCTGCTGTGGGTGGCCGATCAGGTGGACGCCGCACTGGCGAAATACCGGGCCGAGAACAAGATCACCGATACCTGGGAAGCGCGCGAGCGTGTCGTCGTTGCCGTGACCGGGGGACCGGAGTCGGAAACCCTGGTACGACGCGCATCTCGAATCGCGTCGAAGTCGAGCGCCGAGCTGATGGTGGTCCACGTCGTACGCGGTGACGGACTCACCGGCGTCTCGGCCCCAGAGATGGGCAAGGTGCGCGCGTTGGCTGTCGGAGTCGGCGCCACGCTTCACACCGTTGTCGGTGACGACGTACCGTCGACGCTCCTCGAGTTCGCGCGTGAGGAGAACGCCACACAGTTGGTGCTGGGAACGTCGCGGCGTTCCCGCCTGGCTCGCATCCTCGACGAGGGGATCGGCGCTGCTGTGGTTCAGCAGTCCGGTGGTATCGACGTTCACATGGTCACGCACGAGGAAGCGACGGCGCGACGACGCATTTCGGTGCTGGGGCGCTCGGAGCGCCGGGTCCTGTCGTGGATTGCGGCGCTCGTCGTGCCTTCGCTCGCGGCCGCGATCATGGGTCTCGTCGACCGAATCTCCGGGGTCAACGGCGAGAACGCACTGTTCTTCGTCGTGGTCGTTCTGGTCGCCCTCCTCGGCGGCGTCGGCCCGGCGATATTGTCGGCCCTGATCTCGGGACTGCTGCTCAATTACTTCTTCACCGATCCGCGGTACAGCTTCACCATCGCCGAACCTGACAACTTCATCACCACTGTCGTGCTGTTGATCGTGGCTGTGGCAGTTGCCGTTCTGGTCGACGCCGCAGCAAAACGCGCCCGCGAGGCGAAGCGCGCATCCGAGGAAGCCGAACTGCTCACACTGTTCGCGGGATCAGTTCTCCGCGGAGCGGATCTGTCGACACTTCTGGCGAAGGCACTCGAAATCTATCGCCAGCGAGGGGTTTCCGTCATTCATCACGACGACGGAGTCATCGCCGCCGTGGGTACGCAGCCGCCGACCACGGACGACGAAGCGGATACGGTCTGTGAGGTCAACGACGGGGAATACGCGCTGTTGTTGGCTGGGCCCGACCTGAGTGCGCGGGATCGACGAGTGCTGACGGTGGTGGCTCACCAAGCAGTTGGGATGATCCGCCAGGAGAAACTGACAGTCGAGGCGAGCAAGGCTGCCGCGCTCACCGAGGCTGATCAACTGCGTCGAGCCCTGCTGTCAGCGGTAAGCCATGACCTGCGAACGCCTCTCGCCGGAGTGAAGGCGGCGGTGTCGAGTCTGCGCAGCGACGACATCGAGTTCTCGCCCGAAGACACCGCTGAATTGTTGGCAACCATCGAGGAGTCGGCGGATCAGTTGACGGCGCTGGTCGGGAACTTGCTCGACTCGTCCCGACTTGCCGCCGGGGTGGTGAAACCCACGCTGCGGCCGGTGTATCTGGACGAGGTGGTTCACCGCGCGTTGCTGGGCCTCGGCATCGGTGGACGCTCGGATTCGCGGGCTCGAAGTGTAGTCGTCGACGTGGGTACCGTTGCAGTGCAAGCAGATCAAGGTCTGCTCGAGCGGGTGATTGCGAACATCGTCGACAACGCTCTGCGCTACGGGGGAGAAACCCCGGTGCGCGTCGGGGCGGCGCAACTCGGTGATCGTGTGGTGATCAGTGTTGCCGATACGGGCCCAGGTGTTCCGCGAGGTGAGGCCGAAACGATGTTCCAGCCGTTCCAACGGATGGGAGATCGCGACAACACCGGCGGAGTGGGCCTCGGACTTTCCGTGGTGCGCGGATTTGTCGATGCGATGGGCGGAACGGTCAGCGCCACAGACACACCTGGTGGGGGATTGACGATGATCGTGGAGTTGGCTGCGGCCGGTACGAATGGGAATGGATCATGAGTCGAATCCTGGTAGTGGACGACGAACCGCAGATTCTGCGAGCTCTGCGTATCAATCTTTCGGTGCGCGGGTACGAGGTGGTGACCGCGTCGACGGGCGCCGGTGCCTTGCGGGCTGCTGCCGAGCGTCCACCGGACGTCGTGGTACTCGATCTCGGACTGCCCGACATGGACGGCACCGAAGTGCTTGCCGGCCTGCGTGGCTGGTGCACGGCGCCGGTCATCGTGCTGTCGGCGCGCACGGATTCCGCGGACAAGGTCGAGGCTCTCGACGCCGGTGCGGACGACTACGTCACCAAGCCCTTCGGGATGGACGAGTTTCTGGCCCGCGTGCGCGCTGCGGCGAGGCGGGGAACCTCCGCGGCGGACACTTCGGAACCGTCGGTCGAGACCGCGTCCTTCACGGTGGACTTGGCTGCGAAAACAGTGAGTCGGCGCGGTGAACAGGTGCACCTGACTCCGACCGAGTGGGGCATGCTCGAGATGCTTGTGCGCAACCGCGGAAAGCTGGTCGGGCAGAAGGAGTTGCTTCGGGAAGTGTGGGGACCGGCGTACGACACCGAGACCCACTATCTACGTGTCTACCTGGCTCAACTTCGTCGGAAGCTCGAGGATGACCCGGCGAACCCCAAGCATTTGATCACCGAGGCAGGAATGGGTTATCGATTCGTGGTGTGAGAAGCCAGGTCAGAGCACAACTACCAATTTGCCACGTGCCGTACCGGCTTCCATCTTGGCATGTGCTCGCGCGATGTCCTCGAACGCGAACACCTCGTCGATCGGTACCACCGCCTCGCCTGACGCCACAGCGGAGAGGAAGTCTTGCAGTACGTCGGCAGGCAGGTCGGACGCGTCCCCACCGTACGAGGTCAATCGCACTCCGCGTGGAATGTAGTCGATCGGATAAAAGTCTTTGACTGTCCACTCGTTGGACAGCATTCCCGTGAAACACACGGTGCCGTGAACGCGGGTCGCGCGCAACGTGTCGGGAAGTGTTGGTGTTCCGACCAATTCGAGGGCCAGATCAACACCGCCCGGGAGGATGTCTCGAACCTGGCCGGCCACAGCACCGTCGTCGACGATAACGTGGTCAACCCCGATCGCGGTCAACGACGACGCTTTGCTCGCATCTCGGGTGGTCGCAAGGACAGTGAGTCCCCACTGCTTCGCCAGGACTGCGGTTGCCATGCCGACCGAGGAGGTTCCTCCCCGGATCAACAGGGATTGACCGGATTTCGCGTCCAGTCCTACCGTCAGCGAGCCGTAGGACGTCTGCAGCATCTCGGGAACAGCTCCCACTGTCGACCAGTCCAGTTCGCTCGAGAAGGGAACGACCTGACTGACGGGAACGCACGTGTACTCGGCATAACCGCCGTCGAACGTCCTCCCCATCCCACCCATCATGGCGGCGACTTGCCGGCCTTCGGTGAGCTCCCCGCCGGGGCAGTTCACCACTTCGCCGACGGCCTCGATGCCCAGCACCCTCGGGAATGTCACGCCTTCGGCGAGGCCGAGGCGGGTGTGAAGTTCGGATCGATTGAGGCCGAAAGCCTTCACCCGGACCAGTACCCAGCCCGCAATCGGCACGGGTATCGGAATCACTCTGATAGTCAATGCTTCTGGCGGGCCGGGGGCGTCGAGCACGATTGCGCGCATTGTGTCGGTCATGCTTTTTCCTTCGTGGTCGGTGTCAGGATTCGGTTGGCTTCACGCAGCGTGGCCAGTGTGGCGCCGAACCGATCGAGAGCGTCGGGCGTCAGCACGGAACCGAGACGGCGCTCCAATTCGTCGTCGAACGTTGCCTTCGCCCGCCGCAACAGCTCATTGCCCTCGGGTGTCAACTCGATGAGTGAGGATCGTTTGTCGGTGGGATTGGATTTTCGACGGCAGTGCCCAGCCGCTTCGATTCGATCCACCAGCTTGCTCGTGCCACCGACGGTGATCGCGAGGGCCTCGGCGATGTCGAAGACCCGGCAGGAGCCGAGCCTGTCGATGATCTGCATCGGCTCGAATCGACTCAGTGGCAGGTCGTGCTCGATTCGGAGTCGCTGGTCGACGGCCGTCCACAGTTCGGTTTCGAAGCGGATGAGGTTGTCGAAGTGCCTGCTCAGGGCTGATCTGGTCACGAGCAGACTCCGAACCGATATGCATTCCGTGGAATCATTTTCTCACCGTACGCCCGATTCGTGATTAATTCCATGGAATCTATTTCCGAACCTTACGCAGTGTCGGTGGGGCATGGGAACATATGTTCGTGTCATATGAACCGCTGGACCAAGAAACGCCAGGTGAGCACCCCGGCGATACTCGTTCTGGCGGGAACTGTTCTGGCGGTAGTCGGCCCACGGGTGACGCAACGATCCTGCATGCGGACCTCGATTCGTTCTACGCATCAGTCGAGCAACGCGACGACCCGACTCTGGCCGGCAGGCCGGTCATCGTCGGCGGTGGGGTGGTTTTGGCGGCAAGCTACGAGGCCAAGGCGTTCGGGGTTCGCACAGCCATGAGCGGTGGTCAGGCTCGATCACTGTGTCCTCAGGCGATAGTTGTCCCTCCGCGAATGTCGGCGTACTCGCAGGCGAGCAAAGACGTGTTCGACGTCTTTCACGACACGTCGCCGCTGGTCGAAGGAATCTCCATAGACGAGGCCTTTCTCGAGGTCGGCGGGCTCGCCAAGATCGTGGGAAACCCGCTGCAGATCGGAGCCAACCTCAGACGCGATGTGGCCGAGCAGGTCGGACTACCGATCACGGTCGGAATCGCACGCACCAAGTTCCTGGCCAAGGTCGCCAGTGCATTCGCGAAACCCGACGGATTGCTGCGAGTGCCGCCGGAGGGCGAGACCGAGTTCCTGCATCCCTTGCCGGTCGAGAAGCTGTGGGGCGTCGGCAAGATCACGGCCCAGAAGCTGCGAAACTTCGACATCGTGACGGTGGGTGACATCGCTCGGCACGACGAATCCTCGATCGTCTCGATTCTCGGGGGCGGCGCCGGTCGCCATCTCTACGCACTCTCACACAATCGAGATCCGCGCCCCGTCCGCGCCTATCGTGGCCGCAGTTCGATGGGTGCTCAGCATGCGCTGGGTCGCGGATCCCATCCCCGCGCAGAACTCGATGCGTCGTTGATGTCCCTTGTCGACCGTGTCAGTCGACGCATGCGTTCGGCGCAGCGGACGGGGCGCACGGTCACGCTCCGGCTCCGCTTCGCGGATTTCACGCGGGCAACTCGATCTCACACGCTGCGCCGGTCCACCGCCGACACAGCGGAATTGCTGAGCGCCTCGATGGTGCTGCTGGACGAAGCGATACCGATGATCGCGGACAAGGGCATCACGTTGATCGGTGTCGCTGTCTCCAACCTGGATCGGGACGGCGCCGAACAACTCGAATTGCCCTTCGACGGTCGAGGATTCGCGGGTCCGGACACTGCCGCCCTCGACTCGGCAATGGACAGTGTCCGGAAGAAGTTCGGCTCCGCGGCCCTCACGAGGGGAGTGCTCCTGGGACGCGATCCGGACCTGTCGGTGCCGCTACTGCCGGACTAGGTGAGGTTTTCTCGCAGAGTCGCTCCCTCGTATTCGCGACGGAACAACCCACGCGCCTGCAGCACCGGAATCACGTGATCGACAAAATCTTCCAGACCCTGCGGATAGGTCGGCGGCATCAGATTGAAACCGTCGGCACCGCGGCCGTTCAACCAGGATCCCATCTCGTCGGCAATCGACTCCGGTGTTCCGATCATCGTTGCGTGACCACCACCCGCAGCGAGCGTCCCGAGGAGCTCCCGCACAGTCGGTGCGTCCTTCTCGACGATCCGCAAAATAGTGGCGTAGCGTCCCTGCGGCCCTGTGAACGCTTCGAGTGGAGGCAACGGGGGCACGGGCCCGTCGAGATCCCAGTTCTCGCAATCCTGTCCGGTGAACAACGAGAGTTGGCGTATCGACTGTTCGGTGGGCAGCAGGAGATCGAGTTCGGCCTTCTTCGCCCTGGCCTCGGCGACGGTGCTGCCGACGTAGGTGACCAGTCCCGGCATCACGGCGACAGAGTTCGAATCCCGGCCGGCTCGCTCGATTCTCGATTTCACGTCCGCGTAGTAGGCCTGTGCGCTGGGTAAGTCGTAGGCAACCGAATAGATTGCCTCGGCGCGACGCGCCGCCAGATCGCGGCCCTGCTCGGACGCCCCGGCCTGGAACAACACCGGCCGGCCTTGCGGGGAGCGCGGAACCGTCAACGGCCCGTCCACCCGAAAATGCTTGCCGTCGTGATCGATTCGAGAAATCCTGTTCGCGTCGGCAAAACGCCCCGACCGGTCGAGAATCAGCGCGTCTTCCGACCATGAATCCCACAATGCGAGGGCCACTTCGACAAATTCGTCGGCTCGTTCGTATCGGGATGCGTGATCGGGCATCGCCTCGAGTCCGTGGTTGCGCGCCTCCTGGTCGAACATCGAGGTCACGACGTTCCAGCCGGCCCGTCCGCCGCTGATGTGGTCGAGCGAGGCCAACAGTCGCGCCGCGTGAAACGGCGTGTAGAAAGTGGTGGAAATGGTGGTCACCAGGCCGATGTCCGCTGTCGCTCGTGCCATGGCAGTCAATGCGGTGATCGGCTCGAGAAACCACGACGCACCCGACTCGGGTTCGCGAACACTGTGACCGTCAGCGAAGAAGACGGCGTCCAGCTTGCCGCGTTCGGCGATCTGGGCGAGCGACTCGTAATACGTGATGTCGCCGAGACTTTCGACCGGTGAGTCGCGATGACGCCATGCCGCACTGTGATGTCCGCAACCGAGCAGGAACGCACCTATCCGCAGCTGTGCGCCCATCAGTTCTTGACGAGTCCGCCGTCGACAACCAGGTTCTGGCCGGTCACGGCCCGCGACCATGGGGAGGCGAAAAAGAGTGCAGCGTCGGCAAATTCGTCCGGCGTGGTGACTCGGCGCAGGGGAGTGCTTGCCGCGATCATGTCGAACACGGCTTCCGGTGTTGCGGCGCTCGCATCGGTGGTGCGGAGCAAGCCGCCCGAGACCATGTTGACTGTGATCCCGTCCGGACCGAGGTCGGCGGACAGCGTCCGTGTCAGTGCCAACAGTGCGGCCTTGGCAGCGGTGTAGTCGTGGTACGGAACTACCGGATTCTGGACCAGATTGGTTCCGACAGTGATGATTCGGCCGAAGCCGAGTTCGCGCATGCCGGGGAGGGCTGCCTGGGTGGTATTGAGTGTTCCGGCTACGGCTCCGCGTAGTTGAGAGTCGAAGTCGGCCCAGGTGATCGTGTCCGCGTTCGGCCGGGCGTCGCCGTTGAACGAGAAGTCGACGAGTGCATTGTCGACCACGGTCGATATCGGTGCGTCGAATCGCTCGCGTGCAGCGGAGAACAACTGGTCGACGGAACTGCGGTCCGTCACGTCCGCCTGGACTGCGAAGGCACGATCCTCACCCAGTTCGGTGACCAGGGTCTCGGCGGCGTCACGGCTCTTGTTGTAGTTCACGATCACCCGGGCCCCCGAGCGGGAGAATGCTCGGCTCAGTGCGGCGCCGAGCCCGCGGGCGCCACCGGTGATCAGAACGATCTGCTCGTCCAGGCTGAGTGCGCGCTGAAATTGCTGTTCGGTCATGTCGACATCCCTCCGCCAGTGCTAACTGGTCAGGTTCATCGGGTCTGATCTCAGCCGACTTTTTCGGCACCCCGTGTCACCGTCCATCAGACCACGTGAGGTGAATCGTCCTGAACGCCGGGTGCGTTGTAACGGCCGGCGCGATGAGTTTTCGATCGCTCGGGAGTCGTAATTGCAAGCGAAGTGGCAACCGGCCGCTCGCCTTCGCCCCAGGAGATTCCGATGACCACCCAGCCCGTCCACAACGAAACTGTTTCCGGTAGCGCCACGACGACGACACCTTCGGCCACGGCTCGCAAGCTCGGATACGTCCTGAGTGGGCTGTTCGTCGTTTTCATGCTCTTCGACGGCATTATCCACATTCTCAACCTTCAGACAGTCAAGGATGCGTCGGCTGAACTTGGGTTGCCGGACTCGCTGGCATTGACGGCTGGGGTGGTGCAACTGATCTGCCTTGCGCTGTACGTGATTCCGCGAACGTCGATACTCGGCGCGATTCTGCTCACCGGTTACCTGGGGGGAGCGGTGTTGACCAACCTTCGAGCTGAACAGCCTCTGCTGAGCACGACCCTGTTTGCCGTCTACACCGGAATCGTCATGTGGGCGGGACTGTATCTCCGGGACGAGAAGGTTCGCGAGATCATCCCGCTGCGTCGGGCCTGAAATAGGCCCCCGAGGGGGTTGCGTGGGACGCGGTGTCCCATTATGTTTGACCTCATTCAAGTCCGTCGACTGCAATCGACGGACTGGCCGTGAGGAGACACCGATGGCTCGGTCAGCGTCGATCGAAGTGGAAAAGCCGTACCACCAGGTACTGCAGACTTTGTCCGAGGGCTCAGTTGCCCGCAGTTTCGATCCCTATCTCGACATCGACTGGGATTCACCAGAGTTCGCGATCGATCCGCATGATCCGAGATGGGTGCTCTCGTCCGTGTCGGACCCCCTCGGGGCGACGCAGTGGTACCAGGATCAGTCGTTGGAGCGTCGAATCGCCATGGGAATGTGGCGTCAGGCGAACGTGACCAAGGTGGGTTCGGCCTTCGAGAGCATCTTGATCCGGGGAATGCTGCAATATATCATGGCGCTACCCAACCAGTCGCCTGAGTTCCGGTACTGCCTGCACGAGATGACCGAAGAGTGCAATCACATCCAGATGTTCCAGGAACTCGTCAATCGCATGGATATCGACGTGCCGGGTATGCGTCCGATGTTCCGGCGGCTGTCGCCGATCATCGGAGTGCTGGGAGCAAAGTTCCCGGTCATCTTCTTCATCGGCATTCTGGCTGGTGAAGAACCGATCGACCACTTCCAGAAGGATCTCATCCGTGAGGGTAAGGACACGCCGCCGGCGATGCTCCGCACCATGGAGATTCACATCGCCGAAGAAGCGAGACACATCTCGTTTGCTCACGAGTTCCTGCGCAATCACGTCCCCAGACTCAGTCGTACGAGTCGAGCCATCACATCGGTCGCCTTCCCCGGCGCGATGCGTTGGCTTGCGGGTGAAATCATGTCACCGCCAAAGGAATTCGCCGAAGAATTCGGAATCCCGGACGAGGTGATGAAGAGCGCCTTCTGGGGGAGCCCGCATTCACGCCGCATCCTGGGTAACTACTTCGGCGAAATGCGAGCCCTGGCAGACGAACTCGGATTGATGAATCCGGTGTCGAAGCGTGCGTGGCGAAAGCTGCGCATCGACGGCGACTACGCCCGCTACCGCGGCGAGCCGAAGCGTTCCGACAAGACCCGGATCTAGTCCGGCCGCGAAGTTCCTCCGTCGGAGGACACCAGCTCGGCTATGAGCGTGGACAATTCGACATGGGGATCGATCTGTAGTCCGCTCGAGCGGGCAACGCCGTCGAACATGTACCAGGTGTATTTCGCGAGGTCGGCGACGATCTCTTCGCGGCTCGGCTTCGGATCGGTGCTTCGGACCCAGTGGGTGAGCGTGCCCTCGACCATTGTCACCACTGCGAACGGTAGTGAATCGAAGGGTGAGGAGTCGATCCCCACGGATCGACCGACTTCGGTGATAGTGGTGCGGGCGGAGTCGGCGATTGTGGCCTTCAGACTGCTGATCGCGTCGATGCTCTCGTCGTCGTAGTCGGTGGGGCCGGTACCCATGAACTCGTGAATCCGCGGATGCTCGGTGATCCACTCGGCGACGGCGCTGATGGTTCGGGTCAGGATCTGGTCGAGAGTGCCTACCGAAATGCTCATCGACGCGTCCAGGGCCGCCGCAAATTGTCCGAGCACAAACGCTCGGACTCGTCGATCGAGGTCGTCTCGGCCGCTGAATTGGCGGTACACCACCGACTTGGCGAGGCCGGCACGATCGGCGATCTGCTGGACGGACACCTCGGCACCTGCCGCACGCTCTTCGATCAGTTCGACCGCCGAGGTGAGTATCCGTTTCTGACGCTCGGAGTTGTGTCGCTCCCACCGCGCTTCGCGACCGGTCAACTCTGCAGTGACAGGTTGCGCAATTGCGTCGCTCGGCATCGCGCCAGTCTATCCGGACGGACCTGCCGTGTTTCCGACTTGTCATCGGGCGCGGCATCGGGATCGGTCCTCGGTACAACGTGGGACACTGGTCGAGTGAGGTTGTATCGAGACACGGCGGTGGTGCTGCGCCTGCACAAACTGGGCGAAGCCGACCACATCGTCACGTTGCTCACCCGTCAGTTCGGGTTGGTACGTGCCGTGGCCAAAGGTGTCCGCCGAACCACCTCCAAATTCGGTGCCAGACTCGAACCGTTTGCTCACATCGACGTGCAACTACTTCCGGGCAAGAATCTCGACATCATCACTCAGGTGCAGACGGTCGACGCATTCGCCACCGACATCGTCGACGACTACAGCCGGTACACCACGGCCTGCGCCGTACTCGAAACTGCCGAGCGGTTGGCCGGCGAGGAACGCGCGCCGGCCCCGCAGCTTCAGCGATTGACGGTGGGAGCACTGCGTGCGATCGCCGAGCAGGCACGACCGGTCGAGTTCGTGCTCGACGCGTTCTTGTTGAGAGCCATGGGCTATGCGGGTTGGGCGCCTGCCCTCGAAGAGTGCGCCCGCTGCAGTGCTCCTGGACCGCACCGGGCCTTTCATGTCGCCGCAGGCGGAGCCGTGTGTACCTATTGCCGCCCGGCGGGTGCTGCGACGCCGTCGCCCGGAGTGCTCGACTTGATGGAAGCCCTGCTCCGAGGGGAGTGGGAGGGTACCGATTCGGCGCCCGCGACGCTGCGGACGCAAGCCAGCGGACTGGTCGCGGCACACCTGCAGTGGCATCTCGAGCGCCAATTGCGGACGTTGCCGCTGATCGAGCGTTCGAGGCCGCATGCAGCCGTCGAGGTCGACTTGCCCGTGAGGCAGGATGGAACACGTGATTCGACGACGCGAACCGCGAACTCCGCTTGATTCTGCTGCTGACCGGGTGATCCGACCACCGGACCCACATCCGTCCGGGGCAACCCCGCCGATCCTGCAAACCGAACTGATCCCGCGCCACGTCGCTTTGGTGATGGACGGCAACGGACGATGGGCGCAGGAGCGCGGTCTGCCCCGAACCGCCGGGCACGAACGCGGCGAAGCTGTCCTGATGGACACCGTCTGCGGGTGCATCGAGATGGGTGTCGAGTGGCTCTCCGCTTACGCCTTCTCCACCGAGAACTGGAAGCGCAGTCCCGACGAGGTTCGATTCCTGATGGGCTTCAACCGTGATGTCATCCGCCGTCGACGCGACGAGATGAACGAAATGGGTGTGCGTGTTCGCTGGGCCGGTCGTAAGCCACGCCTGTGGGCCAGCGTGATCAAGGAACTCGAGATCGCCGAAGAACTGACCAAGAACAACACCGTCATGAACTTGACCATGTGTGTGAACTACGGCGGCCGGGCCGAAATTGCCGATGCGGTAAAGGAAATCGCGAAGCGTGTCGCGGCCGGTGAGATCAATCCGGACAAGATCACCGAGGCGACGGTTGCCAAGTACCTCGACGAACCCGACATGCCCGACGTAGACCTCTTCCTGCGTCCGTCGGGGGAACAGCGGACGTCCAATTTCTTGATCTGGCAATCCGCCTACGCCGAAATGGTGTACCAGGAGAAGCTGTTTCCCGATTTCGACCGCCGCGACCTTTGGGCCGCCTGCGTCGAGTACGCCTCACGTGACCGTAGATTCGGTGGCGTCAAATGACAGGGGAGAACATGACCGACACCACCGACGAAGCAGCCCGCCTACAAGAACGCGCGGCCGCCTCGCTGGCGCATTTCGTGACGGTCGATGTGGCTGCCGACGGATCACTGGGTTTCCAGTACTCCGGCGCGCTGTGTTCCATCCAGGCGATGAATCTGTCCGAGGGTCTGGACGTGCTGTCCATGACGTGCGTTCTCGCATGGGACCGACCGGTCAGCGCGGCACTGCATCGCAAGGTGGCCGAGCGAAATCGCACCATCCAATTCGGCTCCATCGCGGTGTTCGGCCACGGCAGTCTGGCGGACGTCATCCTGCGTTACACGTTCCCTGCCGCCGGACTGGACGACGAGGCACTGACCACGATGTTGCTACTGGCGCTCACCGGTGCCGATACCGCCCGGCAGGGTTTGATTCCCTGACGCTCTCAGGCGGCGGCGCAGTCGCGGCAGGTGCCGAAGATCTCGACGGTGTGACTCACTTCGGTGAAACCGTTGTCCTCGGCGATGGTCTGTGACCACTGCTCGACTGTCGGGCCCTCGACCTCGACGGTGAATCCGCAGTTGCGGCACACCAGGTGATGGTGGTGCCCGGAGGAGCAGCGTCGGTAGACGGACTCACCTGTGTCGGTGCGTAGGACGTCGATGGTTCCGGCGTCGGAGAGTGCCTGCAGCGTGCGGTAGACGGTGGTCAGGCCGATGCCTTCACCTCGCTTGCGCAGTTCGTCGTGCAATTCCTGTGCCGACTTGAATTCGTCGATGTCGTCGAGCAGGGCGGAGATGGCGCTGCGCTGTTTCGTGGAACGAACGCCGACTGTGGCCGGTCCACGTTTCGAGGTCGTACTGCCCGGGGTGTTCATGCGGTGGAATCTCATCCTTCTTCGGCGTGGGCGACAGCGTCGACGACGATGTGTGCGAGGTGATCGTCGACGAGTCGATAGAGAACTTCTCGTCCGTTGCGCTCGCCGCGGACGACGCCCGCTGCTTTGAGTACGCGCAGATGCTGGCTGATGAGTGGCTGAGTGACACCGAGAGCTCCGACGAGTTCGTGAACGCAACGCTCCGACTCGTGCAACTGAAGCACGATCGCGATCCGAACGGGTGCAGCGAGCGCCCGCAGAATTTCGCCGGCGGCCGCCAGGGTTTCCTTGGGCGGCACGGGCGCGGGCGGTGCGGCTTCGAACGGGTCGTGCGTGTGTCCGAGGTCGGAATGATCATGGCTTTTGTGGAGATCGCCGGTATCCGCAATGCTCACAGCGAGGCTCCTTCGAGGGGTAGATCATGATGTCCGGGCATAGCCATCTCACCACATTATTGCAAATCACTTTCATTTTGATATGCACAAGTATGCATGTCAACCTTGGACGGAAGTGCGTGGCAGCCGCCAGATAGGCTGATGGTGCGAAAAGCGCACGAAAATCATGCATCTATTACCCAGATGGAGAGCAATCGAGTGGCACCCAAGTCCAAGATCGAAGCCGTTGTCAATCTCGCCAAGCGGCGAGGCCTGGTCTACCCGTGCGGTGAGATCTACGGCGGTACCAAGTCCGCATGGGACTACGGCCCATTGGGTGTCGAGCTCAAGGAGAACATCAAGCGCCAGTGGTGGCGCAACATGGTCACCAGCCGCGAGGACGTCGTCGGCCTCGACTCGTCGGTGATCCTGCCCCGCGAGGTGTGGGTCGCGTCCGGTCACGTCGGTGTCTTCAACGACCCGCTCGTCGAGTGCCTCAACTGTCACAAGCGTCACCGTCAGGATCACCTGCAGGAGGCGTACGCGGAGAAGAAGAAGCTCGACAACCCGGACGACGTCTCGATGGATGTCATCGGTTGCCCCGACTGCGGCACCGTCGGCCAGTGGACCGAGCCGCGCGACTTCAACATGATGCTCAAGACGTACCTCGGCCCCGTCGAGAGCGAAGAGGGTATGCACTACCTTCGCCCCGAGACCGCACAGGGCATCTTCGTGAACTTCGCCAACGTGCTGACCACCTCGCGTAAGAAGCCGCCGTTCGGCATCGGCCAGATCGGCAAGAGCTTCCGCAACGAGATCACCCCCGGCAACTTCATCTTCCGCACCCGTGAGTTCGAGCAGATGGAGATGGAATTCTTCGTCAAGCCGGGCGAGGACGAGCAGTGGCATCAGTACTGGATCGACTACCGCCTTGACTGGTACACCGGCCTCGGTATCAACAAGGACAACCTGCGTCTGTACGAGCATGCGCCGGAGAAGCTTTCGCACTACTCGAAGGGCACGACCGACATCGAGTACCGCTTCCACTTCCAGGGCAGCGAATGGGGCGAGCTCGAAGGTATCGCGAACCGTACCGACTTCGATCTCTCGACGCACTCCAAGCACTCGGGCACCGAGCTGAACTACTACGACCAGACGACGGGCGAGCGGTACACGCCGTACGTCATCGAGCCGGCGGCCGGTCTCACGCGTTCGCTGATGGCCTTCCTGGTCGACGCCTACACCGAGGACGAGGCGCCCAACTCCAAGGGCGGCGTCGACAAGCGCACAGTGCTCCGCCTGGATCGTCGACTCGCTCCCGTCAAGGCTGCCGTTCTGCCGCTCTCGCGTAACGCGGACCTGACGCCGAAGGCCAAAGATCTTGCAGCGCAGCTGCGTCAGAATTGGAACGTCGAGTTCGACGACGCCGGCGCCATCGGTCGTCGTTACCGTCGCCAGGACGAGATCGGCACACCGTTCTGCATCACGGTCGACTTCGACACTCTCGAAGACCAGGCTGTGACGGTGCGTGAGCGTGACTCCATGGCGCAGGAACGCGTCGCCCTCGATCAGGTGGAAAGCTACCTGGCCGCACGGCTGATCGGCTCCTGATTCTCGTTCGAAGCTGACGGGCGGTCCTTCTCAATCGAGAAGGACCGCCCGTTTTCTCTTTCCCCGATGGTCCTTCAGGCGCAGGATCGAAGTTATGAGAAAACTCAGCGTGACCAACAGCGTGACTCTCGACGGTGTCATGCAGGCACCTGGTGGGCCGGACGAGGACCGTCGTGGCGGATTCGAGCACGGTGGGTGGGCAGCACCCTTCAACGATTCCGTCATGGCGCAGAAGATGGGGGAGGGGATGGCGAAGAAATCGGAGTTGCTGTTCGGACGCAGAACCTACGAAAACTTCGCCTCGTACTGGCCGTTTCAGACCGACAATCCGTTTACCGAGGTGCTCGACAACACGCAGAAATACGTAGTTTCAAGGACTTTGGGTGAACCGCTGCCGTGGAAGAACTCGACCTTGTTGAAAGGCGATGCCGCCGACGCGGTCACCACGCTCAAGGAAAGTGAGGGCCCGGATCTGGTGATTCTGGGCAGTGGCGACTTGATCACGTCCTTGGCCGATCGGCGTCTCGTCGACACCTACACTCTGCTGATACATCCGCTGGTTCTCGGAACCGGGCGCAGATTATTCCCCGACGGAGCTGCGCTCGCTCAGTTCACCCTCACCGACAGCGTCCCTACGACAACAGGCGTCATCATCGCGACGTATCAGTTGAGCTGAACGCAGTTGAGCTGAACGCAGTTGAGCTGAACACAGTCGAGCTGAGTACATCAGGGAACTCGCCGAAATGCCGAATCTGCCAGCGCTGAGTTCTGACTGCTTGCGCGCTGGTCGGCGTAACCCAGGGCGCATAGACCCGGACAGCGCGCTTACCGCCGGAGAAGTTCGTCGAGACGATGTCGTGTTCGACGAGGGTTTCGACGGGAAAGACGAAGTGCCCCGAATGCTCTTCGTCGTATACCTTCACCACGAACAGCATCACGCGGTCGCTGGCGTCGAATGGGCGGATGGGCCCGGCCTCGGAACGGCGCCACAGTGTGACGAACTGACCGAGCTTGGTCGGCGTCGTCTTGGCGGTTCGATAGACGGTGGGAAGGCCGTTGACGGTCAACGTGTGAGCGCCGTACTCAGCACCCTCGGACTCGGGAATCGGTGTGGACCAGGTAAATCCGTCGGCGTTCATCGGCACCGATGATGCCACGAACCACCGACAGCCTTCGTGACGAACGCTGTCGGTGGTAGTCCCGATTCAGGCCGAAGGCACCTTGTCGAGGAACCCGAGGACAAGCGTCACCCGGCCGTCGTCGTCGCGTTCGAGTACGTCGAATCCGTCGATCAGTGACTCGGCCCCCGACGGGCCGAGAGCCCAACCGAATCGGGCCTGTCGGTGGTGCGCGTCCACCGGTCCGACGAGGGTGAAGTGCATGCCCGGAAATTGTTGCTGCACAGCGTGGATCATCGCGTCGATCTGATCGTGTCCGGTGACGTCCGCGAGCGGATCGGTGTAGCGACCGCCGGGTGCGAACAATTGCTCGACCCGTGCTTTACGGGCGGTGGTATCGGTTTCGTTCCACATGTCGATGTAGGCGTCGGCGATTGCGTCGAAGTCGCTCATGGTCGCTCCCTTGATCAGTTTCCGGTGGTGAATGTCCGGCGGCCTCGCCGGCTGAGACCACTGTTCCTCCGAAACTGCTTCGGGTCGATTACCTCTGAGGTCATGGCCTCGGCTACCTCGGGTCGCTAACTTGAAAGAATGACCTTCGAGACGATGGACGTGGGCTCCGAACTCAAGCGGTGGCGGGAGCGGCGAAGGCTCACTCAGTTGGGACTCTCGGCGGCGGCAGGAGTGTCGACCAGGCATCTGAGCTTCATCGAAACCGGCCGCTCCAAGCCGAGCCGGGACATGATTCTTCACCTGTCCGAATGTCTGGATGTTCCTCTACGACAACAGAACACGCTTCTGCTGGCAAGTGGCCACGCGCCGGAGTACTCGCAGAAGTCGTTGGCAGAAGCGCCGATGTCAGCGGTGAGTGAGGCCATCGATCGCATCATCGACGCGCATGACCCGTATCCGGCCGTGGTGGTCGATCAGCAGTGGGAGATGGTCGCCGGGAACCAGGCCGTGGGAATCTTGACCGCGGGCGCCGCTGATTTCCTCCTGGAACCACCGGTGAACGTATTGCGTCTGAGCTTGCATCCCGAGGGCATGGCGCCGCGGATCGTGAACCTCGCGCAGTGGCGGGCCCACCTGCTCACAAGGCTGGCTCGGGAAGTGGAGGTCAGTGCGGATGCGCAGCTGTCGTCGTTGCTCGACGAGCTGCGCGCCTATCCGAGCGGCGGAGACTGGCACGACGACCGCGCGAATTCCCTGCTGGTTCCGTTGCGTGTACGCGTCGGCGATACCGAACTGGCGATGTTCAGCACCACCACCGTGTTCGGTACGCCGCGCGACGTCACGCTCGCAGAGATTGCGATCGAATCGTTCTACCCGTCGGACACGCAGACGGCCGACTACTTTCGATCGGCCGCCGAGGTCACAGGGACTTCTTGCCGAACTTGAGCTTCCACGGCACCAGAGCAGACTCCAACTGAACCGAGAGACTCATCTTGGAGACGCCTTCGGTGCGCTCCTCGAAGCGGATGGGCGTTTCGGCGATCTTCATGCCGCGCTGAACAACTCGGTAGTTCATCTCGACCTGGAACGCGTAGCCGTTGCTCTGCACCGATTCGACGTCGATGTCGCGCAAGGTCTTTGCATGCCACGCCTTGAAGCCGGCGGTCGCATCCTTGACGTGCAGTCGCAGAATAGCGTTGACGTAGAAGTTCGCCCAGGCGGACAAGGCCTTGCGGTGCCACGGCCAGTCGCCGGCGACTGCGCCGCCTTCGACGTAGCGGGAGCCGAGAACGACTGCCGCATCGGTAGTGGTGAGGATCTCGATCATGGCGGGGATCGCTTCGGACGGGTGCGAGAGATCTGCGTCCATCTGAATGACGATGTCTGCGTTCTCTGCCAGAGCCCGGCTCATGCCCGCGACGTAAGCACGGCCGAGTCCGTCCTTGACCGTGCGGTGAAGCACTCCGACCGGGATGGGACCGTCGATACCCAACTTGTCCGCAACCTCACCCGTGCCGTCGGGGGAGTTGTCATCCACCACGAGGACGTGCAGGTTCGGGATCTTCAACGCGGCGAGGCGATCGACGAGCTTTGGCAGGTTCTCACGCTCGTTGTATGTAGGTACAACGACGGTTATCTGCGGGGCGACGCTTTCCATAACACCTTCGTATGATCTGTGATCCCGACTTGCCGGATGAAGCGTACGACGAGTGCGGTCGTGAACAAAGTAGGGATTTTACTACCTCGACGGGATCCGTCAGAACCGGCCGCCGCCGCCTCGACTGGTTCGGCCGCCGCCCCCGCCGCCGAAACCACCGCCGCCGCCACCGCGACCGGAGCGTCCGCTGCTGCTCGGTCCGCCGTACGAGCGGGGCCCGCCGCCACCTCGCAGAATGCTGTTGATCAGGATGCCGCCGAGGATCGCTCCCGTCGCATCGCCGCCGCCACCGCGGGGTCGTTGGTTTGCTTCCCAGGTGTTGACGTCGTTCTGCGCGGCGCGAAGTGAGTGCGTCGCCAAGGTGGTCGCGGCCTGGGCGTGTTGCAGTGCCTTCGACGGATCCGAGGCCTGCAATTGCTGGGCCGCCTGCAGGTGCCGCTGAGCCTCGGCGTAGCGAGTGCGCGCCTCCGCCCCGATCGCGCCGCGCCTGGTTCCGAGGAAGTCGCCTGCAGCGGTCACCTGAGCCTGTGCGGCCAGAATGTCCTGGGCGAGGCGCTGCTGTGCACGTTCGAGCTGCTGCTTCTGCTCCTGAGCGTCGGCAAGAAGCGCGTCGAGTTGGGCGTCGGCTGCGACGATCTGGTTGAAGGCTGTCAGCGGATCGCTGTCCTTCGACGTCTGAGCATTCGCCAACGCTGCCTGGGCTGCGGCCTTCGCGTCCGCCAACTTCTGCCCGCCTTGCGCCAGGTAAGCGTCCGCAGCGGTGATGCCCTGTTGGACGTCGTCCATCGCGGACGGAAGTGTCGCGATGGCGTTTCGGATGTCGTCGGCGGCGTGATCGACGCCGTCGAGTAGCTTGCGTGCCTGATCGAGGGCGGCTTCGGCCGTGCGAATCGCAGTGACGGCAGCGCCTTGCTTACCGGCCGGCAGCGCGGTGGCATCGCGGCCTTCCTCGATCGACTTCTCGGCGAGCGTCAGGCGTTCACTGGCCATCGTGACGTTGTTCACGACAGATGCCAGCGTCGGCGCGGGGAATTGATCCTTCAATTTGGTCAGAATCGCCTCGGATTCGGGCAAGCGCACGCTGAGAGAAACAACACTCTGCGTCAACGCATCGAGACGTGCGGGGGCGTTGATGAGAAGGTCGCGAAGCCCGTCGAACTCCTCGACGCGAGCTTCGAGTTCTTGGTCGGCTCGACCGCACGAGGAAATGATGTCGATCAGCATCTGTCGGCGTTGATCGGGAGTTTCCGGGATGGCGTCGTCGAGTCGCTGCCTGATCGCGAAGGCTTCGGCGAGGGTGGCCTTGGCCTTGTCGAATGCTGCCGAGAAGGGTGCGACGGCGGAATCTCCGAACTCGCTGCGGGCCAGATCGAGCTCCTCCTGGCTGCCGGCGATCGCGTTGTCCGTCTCGACGAGGATCTCCTTCGCGCGTTCGTCGAGCGTCGGCAGCGGGAGTGCGTTGAGGCTGGCGATGTCGTCGGGGGAGATGTTCTTCGCGGCTTCGACGCTTGCCTTGTTCTTGTCGTTCTTGCGCTTGCGTGAGTACAGGACCACACCGCCCGTCCCGACCACCACAGCGCCGCCCGCGATGAGGAGTGTTCCGACTCCCATTCCGCCGCTCGTGTTGTTCGCGTCGCCGAGTGCGCCGGCTGCGGCAATTGCCGCGCCGGTCCAATCATCCTCGGCGAGAGCCGGTTCCACCGCGTCGGTATTGATCGATTCGATGTCGGAATCCGTGATGTTGCTCAGCTCAGCGGGCACATCGAGGAAGTAAGCACGCTCCGCCGTGGCAACTGCAAGCAGGACGGACTTCGTGCTCAGCGTCGACTTCGTGGCTGTCTGCTGTGCCCACGCCTGGCCACCCAGGTTGTTGAAATCGGGGACGAACGCGACCCACAGATCGATCTGGTGGTCCTCGCCGAGTTGATCGATCGCGGCTTGTATATCGCTGCGTTGCCCGGAATCGAGGACCCCGGAGGTGTCGGTGATGTGATTCGGCAACACCATCGGGGCGTCCGCCGAGGCGAGCGCAGGACTGAAGACGAGCGCCAGCAAAGCGAAAATCGCAGCGACGGCGGCGGCGCTTCCCCGACGCCGAACGGGTCGGGTGGTTGTCCGACTCTGCTCTACCGAGGACAACTGCGCGAAGTGTGGTGCGAGGGCCATGACGCAAATCTATCCGTTGTGGCGCGTCGGCATCGGAGGTGATCGCTGCGAACTGGCAGAATTGCGGGAGTGAAACCTGCTTTCGGTAACCGCCCCCACGACCCATCACCCTCGCGGGCGGGCGGCTTCGGGGCAGGATTGGCTCGCTGGACGCGCCGTCTGATCGCCGGTGCGGTGTTGATGGCCGTGGTTCTGGTCGGGGGTACTGCGTTCCGGGTGTGGCAGGTGGCGCGCATCGACGACACGCGGCCGGCCGACGCGATAGTCGTTCTGGGCGCGGCTCAGTATTCCGGCACTCCGTCGTCCGTCTTCGAGGCCCGACTCGAGCAGGCGTACAAGCTGTACAAGCGCGGAGTGGCTCCGCAGATCATCACTGTCGGCGGTAAACAGGAAGGCGACGAGTACACCGAAGCGGCGTCGGGAAAGATGTATCTGACCGATCGCGGAATTCCTTCGAGTGCGATCACCGCGGTGGAGACCGGTTCGGACACACTGCTCAGCATCGACGCAGTCAGTGCCGAGATGTCTTCGCAGGGAATCAATTCCGCCGTCCTGGTCAGTGATCCGTGGCACTCCTTGCGAACGCGGACGATGGCCCGCGACACGGGCCTTCAAGCGTGGACCGCACCTACTCGTCAAGGCCCGGCTGTGTTCACCCGCGAATCCCAGTTACACGGAATCGCTCGCGAAACCGGCGCGCTGCTCTGGTATCAGCTCACGCACTTCTCGGCAGACTTCCCCTACACGGCAGGGCAATAGAGACCATGACAGCTCACACCACCTACGGAGGCGGCACCTACTCCGAACACGACCTCGAACGTCGTGTCGTCGAGGCGCCGAAGCGAGCGGGGTTGCCGGGTTCGCAGATCGCAGCGGCGCAGCATCGTTCGGACTTCTCGCGAGATCGGGCCCGCGTCCAACACTCCGCGGCTTTGCGGCGGCTGGCCGACAAGACCCAGGTTGTCGGCCCGCGCGACGGTGACACGCCTCGTACGCGGTTGACACACTCGATGGAGGTCGCACAGATCGGGCGAGGGATTGCCGACGGACTCGGTTGCGATCCGGACCTGGTGGACCTCGCCGGTCTCGCGCACGACATCGGGCACCCACCGTACGGTCACAACGGCGAGAAGGCCCTCGACGAAGTCGCCAAGGACTGCGGAGGTTTCGAGGGCAATGCGCAGAATCTGCGGATCTTGACCAGCCTCGAACCCAAGATCCTGCGCCCCGACGGTCTGAGCGCAGGCCTCAATCTCACCAGGGCGTCACTCGACGCAGCCATCAAGTATCCCTGGACCCGCCCTGAGCCCGGCGCGAAGTTCGGGGCATACGACGACGACGCAGAGGTGCTCGCCTGGGTTCGCGAGGGAGCGCCCGAGCGTCGGCAATGCCTGGAAGCTCAGGTCATGGACTGGGCCGATGACATCGCCTATTCCGTGCACGACGTGGAGGACGGGGTGATCGCAGGCCGCATCGACCTTCGCTCGCTTGCCGATCCGTCCGAGCAGCGCGCACTGGCAGAACTGGGGGCCTCCGAGTTTCGCGGATTGGTAGTCGACGATCTGATCGAAGCCGCCCAACGGCTGTCCGAACTCCCCGTCGTACGCGGGGTCGGAAGTTTCGACGGAACACTCGGAAGTTCCGTCGCGTTGAAGAATCTGACGAGTGAATTGGTGGGACGCTTCGCCACCGCGGCGATCGCCAGCACCCGGCTGACACACGGTGACCGACCCCTCTCGCGCTATCAAGCCGACCTCGACATACCCGAGGCCGTCGCATCCGAGGTGGCATTGCTCAAGACCGTGGCGCTGTACTACGTGATGTCCGACGCCGGACACAAAGCGCGTCAGGATCGGCAGCGTGATCGTGTTCATCGCGTCGCGGAATGGCTGCTGGCAACTGCGCCGGCCGGGCTCGATCCGATCCTGCTGCCCGCGTGGGAACGCGCCGCAGACGACGGTGCTCGGGTCCGGGTGGTGGTGGATCAGATCGCGTCGTACACGGAGAGTCGGCTCGAACGGGTGGACAAAGCGAGCCTGGGCGCGCAGGCCAGCTGGGGCTGAGCCACTTACGCCCTCAGCAAGTCATCCGCGTCGACGGGTCGGTAGTGGTATCGAGCCACTTGCCGTAAGCGTCGCCACCTGCTGCGCGAACGTCCTTGCAGATCTTCGACTCGGTGTTCCCGGATTCGCGATACACCGTGTAGATCGCCGTCCCCGAATCGGAGACTTGACGCAGTGACGGGCAGGACTGGTCTGTGCGTAGGTATTTCGAGCCGGGGAACGCGTCGAGGTAGTTCTGGATCTCGCTGGCGTACGTTGCCGGATCGGTGGCATTGGCCAACACCACGATTCCGGTTCCTTTGCATGAGGGGACGGTGATCGGCTTGCTCACCCCGAGGTCGCCGTTCTTCGTGGCGGGGTTCGGCGCCCGCGTGGTGGTGGTTGCCTGCTGTCCGGCGGTGGGTAGCGGCTCGAGCTTCGGCGTTCTGACCGGATCCTGAATGGGTGCCGGTGCCGACGTGGCGGTGGAAGCTGCTACAGCGGTTGGTGATTCGGGGCCCGAATTCCCCAGCGTCACCCAGGCCGCCGTGCCTCCTGCGGCCAGAACGAGTGCAACTCCAGCCGCACCGATCGCGATCGGTGCTCGGTTTCGCTTGGTCTTTGTCACGATGTGCGTGTAGTTCCCGTGAGCGGGATTCGCCGTGGTGTAGGTGGGCTGCCCGACGATCGTGGGTTGCAATCCGCCGGCGGCACCGGGGGTGTGGGTCGTCGAGAGGGCCTGCCGCGCTTGGAGTGCGAGCGCTCCCGTAGTCGGATAGCGGTGTGCGGGATCCTTTGCCATGCCGCGAGCCACGGTGGCGTCAAGGCCTTGCGGGAGCGACGGAACCGCCAGTGTGGGGCGTGGCGGCGGAGCGTTCAGGTGCGAATTGACCAGATGCTCGATGCTTGTGGTGTTGAAAGGTGTTGTTCCGGTGAGTGATTGGTAGAGGACACAAGCCAGGGAATAGACATCCGCTGCGGCCGTCGGCGTTTCGATTCCGAACCGCTCCGGCGCCATGTATGCATACGAACCGACTGCGCTTCCCTCGGTGGTGATCTTCGTGTCCGTCTGTGAGTATGCGATTCCGAAGTCGACGAGGTAGGCGAAGCCGTTGTTCGTGAGAATGATGTTGTCTGGTTTGACGTCACGATGGATGAGCCCGCGGGCATGGGCGGCGTCCAACGCCGACGCGATTTGCGAGACGATGTCGACGGCTCGTACAGGCGTGAGTCGGCCGAATTCGGTCAACTCGGCTCGCAATGTGTGGCCTTCGACCAAACGCATGTCGATGAAGAGGACTCCGTCGATTTCGCCCCAGTCATGCACCGGGATCACGTGCGGTTCGTTCAGGGCGGCGGTGGCGCGAGATTCTCGGCGGAAACGAGCTTGGAATGACGGGTCGGCCGCAAGCTCTCGATGGAGCAACTTGAGTGCGACCAGGCGATCCTTCGAGGTGTCGTACGCCTCGTACACTTCACCCATTCCGCCTCGGCCGAGGAGGCTACGCAACTCGTACACGCCGAATCGGGTTCCTGATCGCCCTTCGTGCGCGCTCGAGGCGTTTTCAGTCATCGTCGGTCCCATCGCTGCGGTGCAGAGTCGGCCATCAACATATCGTTGTCAGGAGGTGCCGGGGGACCGCCTAGACTGATGTACGTGGCGGGCCGAATTTCTGACAGAGACATCGCGGCCATTCGCGAACGCACTCGCATCGAGGACATCGTCGGTGAATACGTTTCACTCAAGCGTGCCGGTGGCGATTCGATCAAAGGTCTGTGTCCCTTTCACGACGAGAAGTCGCCGTCGTTCCACGTGCGACCCAACCACGGCCTCTACCACTGCTTCGGCTGCGGTGAGGGTGGTGACGTGTACTCGTTCCTGCAGAAGATGGATCACATCAGCTTCGTCGAGGCCGTCGAGCAGTTGGCGGATCGACTCAGCTACACGATTTCGTACGAGGGCGGCGGACCGTCCGTTCAGCGCGATCGCGGCACCCGTGCACGCTTGATCGCAGCAAACGCGGCGGCTCAGGAGTTCTACGCCGCTCGTCTGCGCGAACCCGATGCCCAGGCGGCTCGCGACTACCTCACCGAGAGAAACTTCGACGGTGCAGCGGCCCTGCAGTTCGGGTGTGGATACGCGCCAGAAGGTTGGGACACTCTCACAAAACACTTGATGTCCAAAGGTTTCGAGTTCAAAGAACTAGAAGCAGCCGGGCTGTCCAAAGAAGGCCGGCGAGGTCCGATCGACCGGTTCCATCGCCGACTTCTGTGGCCGATCCGCAGCGTCGCCGGTGACGTCATCGGCTTCGGTGCCCGCAAGCTCTTCGACGACGACACCATGCCGGGTAAGTACGTCAACACGCCGGAAACGATTCTCTACAAGAAGTCTCAGGTCTTGTTCGGCTTGGACCTCGCCAAGCGCGACATCGCCAAGGGGCACCAGGCGGTAGTCGTCGAGGGTTACACCGACGTCATGGCGATGCATTTGGCCGGCGTCAAGACCGCCGTCGCTTCGTGCGGGACCGCCTTCGGTGAGGAGCACCTTGCGATGCTCCGCCGACTCCTGATGGACGACAGCTACTTTCGCGGTGAGATCATCTACACCTTCGACGGTGATGCCGCGGGGCAGGCCGCTGCGATGAAGGCGTTCGAGGGTGATCAAAAGATGGCCGGGCAGACGTTCGTCGCCGTCGCGCCCGACGGAATGGACCCGTGCGATCTGCGACTGAAGTCTGGTGACGCCGCCGTTCGCGACCTCGTGGCACGGCGCACTCCGATGTTCGAGTTCGTGGTGAAGTCCATCCTCACCGAACACGATCTGGAGACCGCTGAAGGTCGCGTCGAGGCACTGCGTCGTACCGTGCCCGTCGTTGCGCAGATCAAGGAATCAACTCTGCGCGACAGCTACGCGAATCTGTTGTGCGGATGGGTCGGTTGGGACGATCTTCCGTCGGTTCGACGACGCGTGCGTGACGAAGCTCGCAAACGGGCGTCGACGCGTGGATCGTCACCGGCGCCCAAGCGTCGTCAGGTTGTCGACCAACCTGCTGCCGATGCGCTTGCGCTGCCGATCGGAATCTCCAGGCCCCGGCCCAACGATCCCGCGCTCTCGACGCAGCGAGCTGTCCTCAAGGCCGCATTGCAGCACCCTGGCATCGCCGGCAGTGTCTTCGACTCGTTGCCGCCCGAGACGTTCACCCACCCCGCCTACGTTGTCATCAGACAGGCAATGGCTGACGCCGGTGGAACGAGCAAGGGACTCGGCGGCGCCGAGTGGATCGAAGTCGTCACCAAGGGCGTCGAAGACATGACGGTGGCCTCGGTTGTATCTGAGCTGGCCGTCGAACCGATGCCGTGTGACGAAGACACGGTTCCGCGCTACATCAACGGAGTGCTCGCACGACTGCAGGAAGCGTGGGTGGGCGAGCAGGTTGCCGACCTCAAATCCAAGCTTCAGCGCGTTTCACCTGCTGCAGCCCCCGAGGAGTACAACTCACTGTTCGGCGACCTCGTGGCGCTGGAGCAGTATCGCCGACAGCTGCGTGAGCAGGCTGTCGGCGACCAAAGCGTCTGACCTAACGGTTTTTCTTCAACTGGTCGTGGGGGACCAGAATCGTAGTCTCCTCGTTGATCGGCTTCATCGGCTCGAGCTTGGGCTGAGTACTCAGTGAGTCGGCCAGCTTCTGCCGTGACGCGTCCAACACCTTCTTGGTGGCCGGACTGGTGGCCACCGCCTTCGCGGCCCGGCTGATCTGCTCGTATCGTGCGCGGCCCGCTTTGGTTCCCAGGACGTACCCAGCTGCAACACCGATCAACAAACGCATCATTCCTGCTTCCCTCCAGCACCGATCGTCCTGACTCCATCCTGCCTGATGACTCGCTGGGCAGGCGATTTGGTACTTCGGTGAAGGATTCGCTACAGTTTCTCAGGCAACGCCGGAACGGGCGAAGCGAGCAAGACAATCCCCTGTAGCTCAATTGGCAGAGCTTCCGACTGTTAATCGGACGGTTGCTGGTTCGAGTCCAGCCGGGGGAGCAGCGAAGCCCCTCACCTGAGAAATCGGGTGGGGGGCTTTCTTGTTGTGGTCTGACCTTGTTTTTGTCTGACCTAGTGCGCTCGCAGCAGACCCACCGATCGAAGTGCCGATTCAACGTCTGCCGCCTTGTTTGCTTGTTCGCCGCGAATTCCCAGCCGTCGAGCGCTGAGGACGTTCACCGGGTTGTCGTCGACGAAGAAGGTCTGCTGTGGACGCGCATCGAGCAACTCCAGCGCAGCCAGGAAGGCCGCAGGTTCGGGTTTGGTAGCTCCGAGCATGCAGGAGAAAACATGCTCGTCGATTGCCGATGGAGTTACGACACTCTCGATGGCGGCCAAGAGAACAGGTCCGTTGTCGGAGAGTGTGGCGACCACGACCCCCTCGCTTCGAAGCGCGATTGCGAGATCGATGACCGCGCGGTCCGGGATGAAGGCCTTGGCCCAGGCTCGGCGTAGCTCGTCGCGGTCACCAGGAAACCCGAGTCGTCGAAAGCGTTCCAGGATCGCGGTTTCGGAGTGAATGCCGAGATCGCATTCCTGGTCGAACCCGGACGCGAACACGAGGGCATGAATCTCGTCTTCCGTGACGCCGATGGCCGCGGCCAGTTCTGCGGCGCGACGGTCAGGCTCGAATCGACACAGCACGCCACCCAAGTCGAACAACACGAGTTCAGGTGGTCCGCTGTCGTTCGCCATGTCGCAGAGGATAGGCGGCATCAGCATCAGTGAACGCGAAGCGAAGACGATGGCGACGGAGATACGAAAAGCCCGACGCAATACTCTGCGTCGGGCTTTCGGCGGAACCGTCGAACTGTTCGGCCGGTGCGCTTACTTCGCTGCGCGATCCGAAGGCTCGAACAGTCGGACGATGTGGCTGGGGTTGATGTAGTAGACACCATTCGGAGAATTGAGAACGAGAGTGTCTTCGGTGAAATCGGTGACGGTGCCGTTCAGCTTCGCGCCGTCGGACATGATGATCCGGATCGTGGCCTTCGAGTTCTTGAATTCGGTCAGTGCAAGCTTCATGTGGTGATCCTGTTCCGTGGGGTGTGCACTCCCACGGTATCGGCTCATCGCGCCTGTGCCGACCAACCTTGGAAGACTCGACTCGAAAGAGTGCAACGCGTCACCGCCTGCCCGATTGTGATCCGCGTCGGATGTGCCGGTAACATTCGGATTCGCCGCGATGCATCGCATCCGGATGGGGCGGTAGCTCAGTCGGTTAGAGCCGTGGACTCATAATCCATTGGTCGCGGGTTCGAGCCCCGCCCGCCCCACGTTCAGTTGCCGTGAGCCCGCAGGTCAGACCCAATGACGTTTGTCGAAAGTCATGCTGCCGACGATCGCAACGGCGACAAGTGCGCAGAGTGCAATCAACAGGGCAGTTGCCCACAGGTAGTTGGTGCAGTTGCCCACACGTAGTTGGTATTGAATCGCACGCAACGCGCATGCGGGTACGGCTGAGTTGATCCTTCGTGGCTACACAAGTAAATGTCGTACCGCGATCGTCGATCTCGGACGAGGTGAAAGTCTCGGATCCGGATACCCAATCCTCGACAAGTATCGGGAGCGCAGTGCAATTGGGCGCAACCGAGCGAGCGACGTGCCGGACGTGAAGGAAAAGTAGGTACCTATCCGGGTATTTCAGCGTATGTGCTCGACGTACAGAAGTGTCACGCTTTAGACGTGCCTACCGGTGTAGGTACAAGGCAGTCGAGCCGTCCCCCCCGCGGCTCGGCTGCACCCAAATGTTGACGCGCTGACCGGCAGCCGACTGTCGGAAACGACTCTACGCAAGGAACGGCAACGATAGTGGGCCCCGCAACTGCGGGGCCCTTTCCCTGTCTGAAAAGCGCTGTCGGACTTGGGTCATCACCATTGAGGACTTCGTGCTCGATCACTGGAAATGAGAGCCAACGAGGGCTGTCTCGCCGTCCTTGTCTGCGTCGGATCCATTTTGCCGAGCTTCGTGAATTGCAGAATCCGCAGCCCGCGAGAGCTCAGTAGTTGCCTCGATCGGGTGCAAAACCGGGCAATCGGAACAAAACACTTGTCGATGCGTTACAAATATTGTTAAAGTGTAACGACGAACTGCAAGTGAACAGCAACTTCAAGGTCTCGCTATCGGAAGCCGATGGGCGCCGGGGGAGATTCGTCTGCTGTCGATGGACGCGACGCCGTTGGGCGGCACGGATAAAGGCTCTGCGAATTGCGCCGGGTCGCACCCCTGATCAACCTGACAGACCAACGTAACGGAGAACATACTGTGACAATCAAGAACTCGATCGGGCCTGGTGTCGAAGCCGATCATGGAAACAGGCTGTTCGGCAACACTCTTCGATCAGCTGAAGGTGAGGAACTGGTCCAGCGGCTGAATGCCATGTTTGAGCGAGCGAACAGCGCAGGTCAGGTGGTGAATCAACGAGAACTCTCGACCGTCCTTTCTGTACGGAGATCCGAGGGTTCGCCGGGCGACCGGTCGATTCCGGCGCCTGACAGGCTGATCCATGCGATCGAGGGACTCTCGTACGAATCCCTTTCCCTGTTGATTGGTGCGGCCGAGCATCTACTGCGTTCGGAAGGGGTACATGTCGACTCGACGCCCTTCACGTGAGGGGCGACGAGACCCGTCGAGGAAATCGAAGTGATCGGTCCGTCGCCGACGAACGAGTATTTTGTCACGATCGGAATGACGTAGTTACGTCGTCGTTTGTAATTCTGTTGTGCGACCGGCGAATCAGGCCTCCGGCGTTGCTCGGTCGCTCGATCCCGATTCCGCTGCTTCGAAGGCTTCTTGGTGCGCTCACGCGCCTCAGCGTCGAATCCTCTCCAGTCGTCGTGCGGCCCGCTCATGTCATCGCGGACTCGATCGATCGGCGACGTGGAATCGGTCGGAGTATGTCCAGTTCTTCGGCCGGTCCGAGTATCGACCGGCAAATCTTGTCGACGGAGTCAGATGCCGGATACCGGCACCGAAATACGGATCAACATTCACCTCGGGAAGCCGCATGAAGTGAATTGACTATCGCAGTCTGCTGTTGTGGTGTGAACGCTGCCCAGGCGCTGGCGGAACCCGCGAGTTCAGGGACATCGTTCCATCCAGGGCTCTGTAGCCGGGCCAACGCCGCCTCGACCGTCCCGAAAACTTCGAGGTACGCACGTGCGTCGTCGCATGTGAAGGCGAGTTCGTGTGGTTCGGCGTCGCCCCCGTCCCCGCCACACGAAGTAAGCATCAGCACGAATGGAATCGCAATACCGACCATGATGCGCTTCATCGGCCAATCGAAGCAGACCGACTCCGCTCCCGCGGACTATTCTCGATGCATGCCGATCACCCCGGATACAAAGAACTGGACCTGGGTCCTCGAACGCCCATGCGGCGAGTGCGGGTTTGATTCGTCCGCTGTTGCGTTCGCGGATGTTCCAGATCTTGTGCGTAGCAATGCCGTCTCGTGGGCCGAGGTACTGGAGGGCGAGAATGTGACGGAGCGACCGGACAGCGAAACATGGTCAGCGCTGGAGTATTCCGCCCACGTACGCGACGTGTTCCGGATCTTCAAGGTGCGGTTGGAACAGATGCTCGAATTCGACGATCCGCTATTCGAGAACTGGGATCAAGACGCAACAGCTGAGGCCGAGCGGTACAACGACCAAGATCCGGCAACGGTGGCATCGGAATTGTCCGACGCCGCGGCCGAAGTCGCGAATGCCTTCGAAACCGTGCCAGAGGGTAGCCGCCAACGACGGGGTCTCCGCAGTGACGGATCGGCGTTCACCGTCGAATCGTTGGCGGCCTACTTCATTCACGATCCGATCCATCACCTGCACGACGTCTCGGTGTAGTCAGAGCCCGCGCACCTCCTCGAGGGTTCTTCTGGCTCCGACGGAGTGCAATGAGTCGAGGGTCTTTCGGAAGCTAGCGACAAATCGGCGATCGTCCACGAGATCGCCGAACACTTGGCGGTACCCGATGAAGGCCAACGGGTCGCTCGACTGTTTCTGGGCGAGCGGCACCAGAGCGTCCGACAGCTGATCGACGACGGTGATGGGATCTCCGTTCTCGTCTGTGCCCTCGGCGTAGCGGGCCCAGCTAGCGACAATTGCGGTGGACAGGTTGATCGACCCACCGGTGTCGAGTTGGTTCCGGATGACGGGCAACAGCCACTTGGGAATTCGATCGGACGACTCGGCACACAGACGTGCAATCGTGTCGCGGATCTGGGGGTTCGAGAATCGTTCGATGAGGGTCTTCTTGTACTGATCGAGGTCGACGCCGGGTACCGGATCAAGGGTCGGCGTCGCTTCCAGATTCATGTAGTCGAGCAGGAACCCTGACAAGAGTTCGTCCTGGCATGCCTCGTGGACCAGGCGGTATCCGGCAAGGTAGCCGAAGTACGCGATGCCTTGATGGCTGGCATTGAGAAGGCGCAGTTTCATCAGTTCGTACGGGCGAACATCCGGCACGAGATTGACGCCGGCATTCTCCAGAGGTGGCCTGCCTGAGGTGAACTCGTCCTCGAGGAACCACGCGGTGAACGGCTCAGCTGCGACCGGCCACTGATCGTCCACGCCAAACGTCTCGGCGATCTCGGTGGTCACCTCGGCTGTCGTGACGGGTGTGATCCGGTCGACCATGGAGTTGGGGAAGGCGCCGTTCTCGTCGATCCACTCCGCAAGTTCGGGATCCTTCAGAGCGGCGAACGCTCCGACAGCCGTCCTGGCGACCGATCCGTTGCCTTCGATGTTGTCGCAACTCATGACCGTGAACGGGGTGAGGCCCCGGTCGCGACGGAGTGCGAGTGCCGCACAAATCAGACCGAAGGTGGTGCGGGGGAGTGTTCCCGGCTCGAGATCGTGCATCACATCGGGATGGGACGCGTCGAACTCGCCCGTAGTGTGCGAGATGTTGTATCCGCCCTCGGTGATGGTGAGAGATACGATTTTCGTCGATTCGGATGCCATCTTTTCGATCACCGCCTCCGGATCCTCTGGAGCGAACAGGTACTCGACGATCGACCCGATGACCCGGGCCTCGAGGGTTCCGTCGGAATGCTTGAGCGCCAGCGTGTAGAGGCCGTCCTGCGCGCGGAGTGCGTCTTTCATTCGCTTGTCCGACGGCATCACTCCCACTCCGCAGATTCCCCAGTCGAAGCCCTCACCGCGTCGCAGGAGAGCATCGATGTACATGGCCTGGTGTGCACGGTGAAAGCCTCCGACACCGAAATGCACTATGCCGGTAGTAACTTTGCTCCGGTCGTAGGTCGGCACTTCGAGTGCAGCATCGAAGTCGAGCAGGGTCTTCGTATTGAGTTCCATGAAAGTACTAGTCTCCTTCGGCGACAATGACTACGGCTTTGATGCTGCCGGGAATGCGATCGGCCACCAGGGCCTCTTGCGACTGTTCGAGTGAAAAGCGTGCTGTGACCATCGAGTCCAGATCGACGCGCCCGGCAGCGACCAATGCGGCGGCGATCGGCCACGTGTTGGCGTACCGGAACACTCCGGTCAGCATCAGTTCGCGATTCTGAATGATCGGGACCGGCAACGGTATCTCGTCGGCACCCATTCCGACCAGAACGACGGTCCCAGCGGGCCGAACTGCGTGAATCCCGTCGATCACCGCGGCCGTGGCACCCGAGGCGTCGATGAATGCGTCGACGGCCAGCGAGCGTACGTCGCCCTCACGTGGATCAACGACGGTTGTTGCGCCGAATTTCAGGGCCACATCACGTCGGGCCGCGTCGATGTCCGAGACGATGACTTCCGTCGCGCCGAATGCCTTGGCCACCTGCGTCGTCACGATTCCTACCGGGCCGGCGCCGGCGATCAACACCCGAGAGCCGGCAGTGATCCCCGCCTTCTGGGCTGAGGCGATCCCTACGGAGAGTGGCTCGAACAGCGCAGCTGCCTCGTAGGACACGGAATCTGCGATGGGATGGGCGAAGTCGGCACCGATCGTGACGTAGTCGGTCAGCGCACCGTCGATCGGCGGCGTCGCGAAGAACTCCATATGAGGGCAGAGGTTGTATCTGCCTGCCTTGGATTCGGGACTTGTCGGATCGGGCTTCTGAGGCTCGATGGAGACACGCTGCCCGATGCGTCTTGGGTCGACGCCGTCACCGACCGCGGCGATGCGTCCCGATGCTTCGTGTCCGAGAACGAGCGGTGAGTTCACTACGTAAGGGCCGATGCGACCTTCGTGAAAGTAGTGCGCGTCCGACCCGCACACGCCCACGGCATGGATGCGAACGAGGACTTCACCCGCCTTCGGGGAGGGTCGTGGTCTCTCGACCATCTGCATCTTTCCGGTCTCAACGAGGACATTTGCCCGAATTGTCGCAGGTAGATCGACGGATTCTCCGGAAACTGTTGTGTGGGTCACAACGTAGATGTTAGCTTAATGAGCATAAGAACATCTAGTGAGCATTTGCTCACGATCGAGAAACTTTGAACCTGATGCACAAGGAGACCGTGTGAACCAGTCGGCTCAGCCCACAGGACTCAAGACGTCGAAGTTGCCCGCTTCCGAGGATGTGCGGCTCGCCTTGCGGGCAGCGACCATGTATCACCTCGAAGGTGCCACTCAGGCGGAGATTGCAGCGAAGTTGGGCGTCTCGCGGCCGACAGCCGGGCGACTGTTGGCCAGGGCGCGGACGCAAGGTTTGGTCAGGGTCGAGATTTTGGTACCGCCGGAGCTCGAAGGTTCGGTGAACACGGAGTTGGAATCGAAACTGGAGAAGCACTTCGGGTTGGCCGAAGTTTTGATTGTGCCCGAAGCAAATTCGGACTCGGACGATCCGGACTTCGACGCGCTCGGCCGACGAGCAGCGGAAGTTCTGGTTCGTCGTCTGCAGCCGTCGAGCGTTCTCGGGTTTACCTGGGGTCCGGAAACCGTTGCGGTAGCAGGATCTTTGCCAGACAAGGCGGCGAAGTGCTCGGCTGTGGTACAACTTGACGGCTCCATGACGGTGACCGACTACCAAACCGGTGTCGACTTCACCATCGGCCGATGTGCACAACAGTTGCAGGCCAATCCTATTCGTCTCAACGCTCCGCTGTATGCCGACCCGGCGACTGTGGAGTCGATGCGAAACGACTCGGTGATCTCGAAGGCGCTGCAAGCCGGAACTGATTCCGACATCATGGTTTTCGGAGTTGGTGCCGTCTCGACTGCCACGACCTTGTTTGCCGGTAGCTTCGTCGACTCGACCATGCTGGACGAGTTGGAAAGTCGAGGCGCTGTCGGTGAAATCGGCGGCCGTTTCTACACGATCGACGGCAATCCAGTGGAGGGGCCACTGCCTGAGCGAACGGTCTCAGTATCGCTCGACGCAGTGAAATCCTGCGATCAGACGATTCTGATTTCGGGGGGAACACACAAACGCCAGGCCGTTCTGGGCGCATTGCGCGGAGGTTTGGCAAACGTACTCGTCACCGACGTCGAGTGCGCCCAGTGGCTGCTCGAAGGCTAGCGATCTCACGAGTTTCGCGGTCCGAGCGCGCGACTGACACGCAAGTGTGAAGGAAGGTAATCCGTGAAAACAGGAAGACGAGTGTGGGGCGCTGCCGCGGCGGCGCTCTGCCTCCTGGTGTCGGGATGTGCGGGCGCTGGTGCGCTCGGTGGTTCCGGCGAACGAACAGTCACCATCGCGATGGTGTCGAACTCGCAGATGCAGGACGCCATCAAACTGGCGCCGGCTTTCGAAGCCGAGAACCCTGGCATCGACCTCAAATTCGTCAGCCTTTCCGAGAACCAGGCGCGCGCCAAGATCACGGCGTCGACGGCAACCGGCGGCGGTGAGTTCGACGTCGTGATGATCAGCAACTACGAGACACCTCAGTGGGCCGCCAACGGTTGGCTCACGAACCTGTCCGAGTATGCAGACAAGACGCCCGGTTACGACGAGGACGACTTCGTACCGTCGATCAAGACTTCTCTGTCATACGAGGACAGTATGTACGCGGTTCCGTTCTACGGGGAGTCGTCGTTCCTGATGTACCGCAAGGATCTGTTCGATCAGGCGGGGATAACAGTTCCCGAAGACCCGACGTGGCAAGAAGTCGCAGGTTGGGCAGCGCAGTTCGACAACCCGGATGCCAAGATGGCGGGAATCTGCTTGCGCGGAAAGCCTGGCTGGGGTGAGGTACTCGCACCGCTGAACACAGTGATCAACACCTTCGGTGGACGCTGGTACGACGAGAATTGGAATGCGCAGCTGACCAGTCCGCAGGTCGAGGATGCGGTTCAGTTCTACGTGGACACGGTCAAGGAGCACGGTCAGCCGGGTCCTGCCACAAGCGGATTCGGTGAATGTGCAACACAATTCGCGCAAGGCAACACGGCGATGTGGTACGACGCGACGTCGGCTGTGTCGGTTCTCGAGGACCCTGCGTCGTCGAAGGTAGTCGGCAACATCGGATATGCGAAGGCCCCGAAGGTCGAGAAGTCCGATCCTGGTTGGCTCTACACGTGGGCGCTCGGAATCCCGGAGTCGGCAAAGAACAAAGATGATGCCTGGAAGTTCATTTCCTGGATGACGAACAAGGACTACATCCAGAAGGTCGGAACCGAACTCGGCTGGTCGAGAGTTCCTCCGGGAAGTCGCCTATCGACCTACGAGATTCCGGAATATCAAGAGGCCGCACAGGCATTCGGTCCGATCACCCTCGAATCGATCAACAATGCAGATCCGAAAAACCCTACAGTGCAACCGGTTCCGTACACCGGCGTCCAGTTCCTAACCATCCCTGAGTTTCAGGACCTGGGCACTCGCGTCAGCCAGCAGATCAGTGCGGCCATCGCGGGTCAGAAGAGCGTGAAAGAAGCACTCGAACAATCCCAGCAGTATGCCGAGGTGGTCGGCAAGACCTATCAGGAGAACCGATGACTACGGTTGCCGAGCCCAGAACTACGGTGGACGACACGCCACCGGTCCGTGTCGAAAAGAAGATCTCCCGCGCCGAGGGTTGGCGTCGTAGAGGTCCCCTGTTGCCGGCGTTGATCTTTTCGATCGTCGTCACCCAGATTCCGTTTCTGTTCACCCTCTACTACTCGACGCAGTCGTGGAACCTTGTCCGGCCGGGATCGCGGCACTTCAACGGGTTCGACAACTACATCGAGGTTTTCAAGGACAGTCAGTTTCGGGAAGTCGCGGTCAACACGGTCATCATGATCGTGGGGACGGTCATCGTTTCGGTGATCCTCGGACTCGCGTTGGCACTGCTACTCGACAGAGCCTTCCTCGGTCGCGGGATCGTGCGGACACTGCTGATCACGCCGTTTCTCATCACCCCCGTCGCTGGCGCATTGCTCTGGAAGACAACAATGTTCGACCCGGTGTTCGGTATCGTGAACTTCGTCCTCCAGCCTTTCGGTGTCGGCCAGGTCGACTGGGTCAGCAAGTTTCCGCTCGCCGCCGTCATGATCAATCTGATCTGGCAGTGGACGCCTTTCATGATGCTGCTCATTCTGGCCGGCTTGCAGTCCATGCCCCGAGACATCCTCGAAGCCGCACGGGTGGACGGAGCCAAGCCGTTTGCGATGTTCCGCGAACTGACACTGCCGCACCTGCGCCGTTTCATCGAACTCGGTGCAGTTCTGGGTGCGATCTACCTCGTGAACACCTTTGACGCGGTGTACATGATGACGTCGGGCGGGCCAGGCGTGGCCAGTTCGAACCTGCCGTTCTACATCTACCAGCGCGCGTTCCTCGGCTTCGACGTAGGTCAAGCTGCGGCGATGGGTGTCGTGACAGTGATCGCGACGATCATCGTGTCGACACTTGCGCTCCGATTGATCTTCAAGAGCTTCACCGGCAACGAGGAGGCGGCGTGATGACTGCCGTAGAGACGACAAGCGCGACGGCCGACAAGCCCGTCGTCAAGAAAAAGAAGAGCAGCAAGTTCAGTCCGTGGTCGGTTGTGGCGTGGATCGCCGCTCTCGGATTTTTCTTCCCGGTCTTCTGGATGGTCCTCACCGCGTTCAAGACCGAGGCAGACGCCTACACGGATCCGCCGAAGCTGTTCTTCACTCCCACCCTCGAACAGTTCCGTGCCGTCCTCGACTCCGGTCTCGGCACGACGCTGGCAAACTCCGCATTTGCGACGGCCATGTCGACGATTCTTGTTCTGCTACTGGGTGTTCCGGCTGCGTTTGCATTGTCGCTTCGCCCGGTAGTCAAGACTCAGGACGTTCTGTTCTTTTTCATCAGTACCAAGATGCTCCCAGTCGTCGCTGCAATCGTGCCGCTGTACGTGATCGTCAACGACATCGGGTTGCTCGACAACATCTGGGCGCTGGTCATCTTGTACACATCGATGAATCTGCCGATCGCAGTGTGGATGATGCGTTCGTTCTTTCTCGAAGTCCCCGGCGAACTTCTCGAAGCTGCCAGCATGGACGGCGCGAGTTTGTGGACCTCGGTTCGCGAGGTGATCCTCCCGCTGATCTCGCCCGGAATTGCTGCGACTGCGCTGATCTGCGTGATCTTCTCGTGGAACGAATTCTTCTTCGCAGTCAACCTAACAGCTGTTCAAGCGCAGACGATTCCGGTCTTCCTGGTCGGGTTCATCACCGGCGAGGGACTGTACTGGGCTCGGCTCTCCGCGGCAGCGACCATGGCGGCATTGCCCGTCATCCTGGCCGGTTGGTTCGCCCAGAACAAACTGGTGCGCGGCCTGTCCTTCGGTGCAATCAAATAATTCTCCTCACCCTCTCAGGAGTTCGTCATGGCTGAAATCTCGTACCAGAAAGCGTCTTGCATCTACGAAGGTGCCGGGACCCTCGCTGTCGATTCACTCGATCTCGACATCAACGACGGGGAGTTCATCGTGCTCGTCGGTCCGTCAGGTTCCGGAAAGTCCACGGCCCTGCGCATGTTGGCAGGGCTCGAGGACATCGATTCCGGCGCGATCACCATCAACGGCAAGGACATGACCGATGTCCCGTCCAAGGATCGCGACATCGCAATGGTCTTCCAGAATTACGCGCTGTACCCCAACAAAACCGTCGGGGAAAATATGGGGTTCGCGTTGAAGATGCGCGGTGTGCCCGTCGAGGAGCGTAAGAAGAAAGTGGCCGAAGCGGCCAAACTGCTTGACCTGACGGAATACCTCGACCGCAAGCCGGCCAAGCTTTCCGGTGGTCAACGGCAGCGAGTTGCCATGGGCCGTGCAATCGTTCGTGAACCGCAAGTGTTCTGCATGGACGAGCCGCTCTCCAACCTCGACGCAAAGCTACGCGTCCAGACCCGCACGCAGATCGCGGCGTTGCAGCGTCGTCTCGGAACCACCACCGTCTACGTCACGCACGATCAGGTGGAAGCGATGACGATGGGTGATCGAGTGGCAGTGCTCAAGGGCGGCAAGTTGCAACAATTCGCCTCTCCGACCGAACTTTACGATCGGCCGGCCAATGCGTTTGTTGCCGGTTTCATCGGATCTCCAGGTATGAACTTGGTAACGGCGCCGGTCAGTTCGGGTGGGGTGCGTTTCGGTGACGTCGAGGTTCCGCTGGACCGCGAGCAGATGGCGGCAATCGCCGCGGCCGGTCTGGACTCGGTCACAGTAGGAATTCGACCCGAGCAATTCCAGGTGGTTGCGGCTGGAGACGGAATCGCAGCTCAGATCGACCTGGTGGAGGAACTGGGCAACGAGTCGTACATCTACGCGCACGTACCTGGCACGGAATCCGATCCGATTTCGCTCGTCGCACGCACCGGCGGGCGATCGAAGCTGCAGTACGGCCAGACGCTGGGCTTCGAGCGGGTGGACGGCCTCGTTCACCTCTTCGACCCGGCTACGGGCGAGCGTGTGGGTAGCTGAATCCCATCGCATTCGTGACCTGCTCGGCACCCGAACTCGTTCGTGCCGAGCAGGTCACATCCATCTTCGACTGGTGAGAAGGTTAGGGTCTACCGATGAGTGATACACGCGAACGATCCGTCGTGGTGTGTGGTGAGGGACTGGTTGATCTGGTTCCGGTGGGGGAGAACTTCTCGCCCAAGTTGGGCGGTGGACCGTTCAACGTTGCGGTTGCATTGGGCCGACTCGGATCCGACGTGGGATTCGTCTCTCGCTTGTCCACCGACGCCTTCGGAGATCGGATGATCGACTCGCTGGCCGCGTCCAATGTCGACACAACTGGGGTCGAACGTGGGCCCGAGCCGACAACTCTGGCCGTCGTGAACCTTGCAGCGGACGGAGGTGCGCGGTATTCCTTCTACCTCGAGGGAACGGCGGATCGACAGTTCGCGCTGCCGAAACTTCCCTCTGCCCGGGCATTCTCGTTCGGAACGCTGTCGCTGGTGCTCGAGCCCGGGGCCTCTGCCTACGAAGCTTTGCTGCACGAAGCACACGCCCGCGGTCGACTCACCATGGTGGACCCCAACATTCGTCCGGCGGTGATCTCCGACCCGGACGCGTATCGACGACGGTTTCGTTCGTGGTTGCCCGCCATCGATATTCTCAAAGTGAGCGACGACGACGCGAAGTGGTTGGGTTCGGTCGACGGCGCCGAGTGGCTCCACGAAGGCGTCGGCGCCGTCCTGCTCACCCGTGGTGGTGACGGGTTGCGTTTGATCACCGAGGAACTCGATGTTTCGGTGCCGGCGCCCGCGGTCGACGTCGCGGACACGATCGGTGCGGGCGATACCGTTCACGGAGCCCTGTTGGCCTACCTTGATCGTCACGACGCACTCGACGTCGCTGTTGTGCGTGCGTTCACCGAGGCAGATTGGTCGGCCGCGTTGACCTTTGCCGCACGCGCGGCAGCCGTCACCGTGTCACGTCCCGGGGCGGATCCGCCGTGGTCAAGGGAGTTGGGCCTGCCCGTCTAGCACTGGGGACCACCGCCCTACTGCGAGCGCAGTACGTCGAACTGTCTACCTGTGCACGATGTGCGACGGGGTCGTGTATCGGCACAGTGACACGCATGTCGATATTCCTGTACAAACTCTCGCGACTCGCGTTTCGGCGCCGTTGGGCAATGGTGGGCTTCTGGGTCGTCCTGCTGGTGGCGGGCGGAGTAGGCGCAGCAACGCTGTCCGGTCCGACCGTCAATACGTTGTCGATTCCGGGCACCGAATCACAAGCGGCGCAAGATCTTCTGGCTGAAAGATTTCCGCAATCGTCCACCGACGGAGCCAGTGCTCGCATCGTCTTCGAATCTCCGGCAGGCACGACGCTCACCGATCCGGCGATTCGACAATCCGTCAGTGACTTGGTCTCTGCGCTCGGGAAGGACCCCGAGGTTGCAGCGGTATCGGATCCGTATGCCTCCGGCGGAGTGTCGCCGACTGGGACGATCGGATACATGCAGGTCTCCTATACCGCCGACTCGATCGACTTGCCGGACAGCTCGAAAGAACTGCTCGAGTCCGCCGTCCACGACGCCGCGGATTCAGGGCTGGCAGTCGATGTTGCCGGCAACGTGCTGATGGAAAGCAGTGCCGAATCGATGGGCGAAGTGATCGGCGTCGCGATCGCCGCTGTGGTCCTGACGGTCACTTTCGGTTCGTTGGTGGCAGCAGGGCTTCCCTTGATCAGCGCGTTGATCGGCATCGGCATCGCGATCTGCACGATCACTATCGCAACTGGTTTCATCGAATTGGGTTCGAGCACAACCGTCCTGGCAATGATGCTGGGGCTCGCCGTGGCGATCGACTATTCGCTCTTCATCGTCTCGCGCTACCGCTCCGAACTACGTGACGGACATGATCCGGAAATTGCTGCGGGCCGCGCAGCGGGGACGGCGGGTTCGGCCGTAGTGTTCGCGGGGTTGACGGTGCTCATCGCATTGGCAGGACTGTTCGTCGTGAACATCCCGTTCCTGACGAGCATGGGTCTGGCTGCGGCGTTTGCAGTTGCTGTTGCAGTGGTGATTTCACTGACCCTGCTGCCCGCCACGCTGGGATTTGCTGGATCGCGCGTTCTGAGCCGATCCGATCGTCGCCTGCTTGCGTCCGGTGGTCAGTTGACGCATCGCAAGACGAAGGAAGGCGCAGGCTCGCGATGGGCCAAGTTCGTGATCCGGCGTCGAGTTCCGGTTTTGCTCGCGTCAGTCCTCGGGCTGGGATTGCTGGCGATCCCCACCTTCGGAATCAACCTGAGTTTGGCGAGCCCACCAGTGCCCGACACAACTGCCGCCAGGGCTACCGACCGACTATCCGAGGGGTTCGGTGCCGGGTTCAGCGGTCCGCTCATGGTGGTCGTCGACGTTGCCGACGCCGCAGATCCGGCAGCGGCATTGAGCGGCGCCCAGGAAAAGCTCGGTGCTCTGCCCGACGTAGCGGCAGTGACGCCGCCAGCACTCAATCAGGCCGGCGATACAGCAGTCATCACGGTGGTTCCCTCGAGTGGCCCGGAAACCGAGGCAACAAAGGCGCTCGTCGCAGATATACGTGAGGTCGCCGGATCACTGACCGACGAGACCGGAGCCACGATGTCGGTCACCGGTCAGACAGCGTTGACGATCGACGTTTCGGATCGCCTGGCCGACGCCCTGGTTCCCTACCTCGCATTGGTCGTCGGCCTCGCCTTCATCCTTTTGATGCTGGTGTTCCGCTCGATCTTGGTACCGCTCAAGGCAACTCTCGGATTTCTGCTCTCGATCGGCGCGACGTTCGGTGTGCTGGTCGCGATCTTCCAGTGGGGTTGGTTCGCAGGCATTCTCGGAATCGAAGGCCAAACCGGATCAGTTGTGGCGATGTTGCCCATCTTCATGATCGGCATCGTCTTCGGGTTGGCGATGGACTACCAGGTGTTCCTGGTGACCAGAATGCGTGAAGCGTTCGTCCACGGTGACGGACCGGATGAAGCAGTTGTGAAGGGCTTCGACCAGGGCGCGCGAGTCGTCACGGCCGCGGCGCTGATCATGATCGCCGTTTTCGCGGGCTTCATCTTCGGCGGCGACGCCTTCATCATGCAGATCGGACTCGGACTCTCGTTCGCGGTTCTGTTCGACGCCTTCGTGATTCGTATGACCGTCGTACCGGCCGTCATGTCCCTGTTGGGCTCGAAGGCATGGTGGTTCCCCTCATGGCTGGACCGGTTGGTCCCGAACGTCGATGTCGAGGGGGAGCAGTTGACTGCGCTGCTCGCAGATTCGAAGGAATCCAGTGAACCCACGAGCGACAAGTTGTCGGTGTGACCCGGATACGGTAGATCGATGACCTCGACATCGACGTGGGGTCGATGGTGTGCGGAACACCCGCGCACCATCGACCTGGCACTGACCATCCTCGTGCTCCTTGCCACGTGGACGGCGCACCGCATCGCGCTCGACGGCAATGAGACCCGCGAGGTCACGGTTGTGGGAGTTGTCGTGACAGCTATTGCAGCCGCAACCATCGTGTTCCGAAGGCGCTATCCGTTCTCGGCACTCGCGGTGGCAGTATTTCTCGGCGTTTTGATGATTGCGCTGTCGGCGCCGCCGAATGCCGGCACAGGTTCGGCGGCGATGGTATGCCTCTATTACATTGCCAGCACGAGTGACCGCCGGAAGACCTTTTTCGCAGCGGCAATCACAGTCGGATCGCTGATGCTTGTCACGATTTTCCTCGGAGTAGGAAACAACCTCCTACAGGAAGCGCTGGGGTTGTTGTCTTGGTTGCTGATGGCGAGCTTCGCCGGCGCTGAGGTCCGTTCTCGCCGTGCATATCTGGAGTCCGTCGAAGAGCGTGCGGTGCAAGCGGAAAGAATGCGCGAGGACGAGGCCCGACACCGCGTCGTCGAAGAAAGGATGCGGATTGCGCGAGACCTGCACGACGTTGTCGCGCACCACATTGCCTTGGTCAACCTGCAAGTCGGGGTCGCGTCGCACTTGATCGGGAAAGACCCGGAGAAGGCGACGACTGCACTACGCGGAGTGGAGGAAACGTCCAAGGCGGCACTCGATGAAATTCGGGCCACGGTCGGAGTTCTCCGTGATGCTCAGGACGGTGATCGCTCGATGAAGCCGGCTCCGGGGCTTTCGGATCTACCGGCACTGGTGGATCAATTCGTCAGTGCAGGAATGGAAATCGATGTGCGCGCTGTGGGTTCGCTGCGCCCACTCGGGCCCGCAGTAGATCTCACAGCGTACCGAATTATCCAGGAGGCACTCGTGAATGCGAGCAAGCATGCGCTGCCAGGAGCCGTCACCGTGTCGTTGTCATACGAAGCCGAGGTTCTGATGCTGTCGGTCGAAAACTCCGGAACGGCAGTGCCTTCGACGTCACCACCCGGGTACGGACTGCTGGGAATGAAGGAGAGGGCACAGGCGATGGGAGGCGAGGTCTCAGCAGGATTCCGCGCCGACGGGGGATTTCGTGTGGACGCCCAACTACCGCTTGTCTCGGTGTCCAGGGGTTCGGAGCGTGAGGAGTCGTGAGTATTCGGGTAGTAGTGGCAGACGATCAGGCGCTCTTCCGTCAAACGCTTGCGCTGCTGATAGGTTCGGAAGAGGACATGGAGGTGGTCGCCGAGGCGGCAGACGGAGAGCAGGCATTCCAGGCGGCGCTCGAGCACCGACCCGACGTTGTATTGATGGACATTCGAATGCCAGGCACCAGCGGAGTCGAAGCGACCGCCATGATTGCCGATCATCCGGATTTGACCGACGTGCACGTGATGATTCTTACCACCTTCGAAGTGGATGAGCATGTGGCACAGGCGATCCGGGCGGGAGCCAGCGGCTTCATCGGCAAAGGAATCCGAGCCGAGGATCTACTCGATGCTGTTCGGACGGTCGCAGGTGGGAACTCTTTGCTGTCGCCGATTGCGACCAGCGCGTTGATTTCTCGGTTCCTTTCCACTCCGTCGCGGGCCGACTCGACTTCTGGGATTTTCGGTCAGTTGACCCCACGCGAACTCGAAGTGGTAACCCTCGTTGCCCTCGGGATGTCCAACGACGAAATCGCTGCGGAATTGGTGATCAGCGCGGTCACGGCAAAAACGCACGTGAACCGGGCGATGACAAAACTGGATGTCCGCGACCGCGCGCAACTGGTGGTTCTCGCCTATCAATGCGGTGTGGTGATTCCGGGACGCTCGGTGGATTTACTCGAGAAACTCTTGACTCGAACGGGTGTTCGAGTATGATTTGGGGAGGGGATCGGGGGATTCAATGAGTGTCTTGTCGTCGGATGTGGTGTCTGGTTCTGCGGTGGGGTTACGCGGACGCCTGTGGCGGTTGTCTTCTGCCGAGTTGCGTGAGGCTGCGGTGTCGTCGAGTGCGGAGATTCTGCGCCTGGAAGCGGTGCGGGTGGCGGTGGTGGACGAACTGTCGATGCGTCCGGATGATCAGGTGATTGCCAGCCGTGGAGTCGGGTCATGGTTGGCGGCGAACACGATGCTGCAGGTTCGGGACGGGAAGAAGATCGCCGCCCTGGGCGCAGCGCTGCGGCCGTTTCCCGCGGTAGCAGCGAGATTCGATTGTGGGGATTGCTCGTTCGATCACGCAGTGTTGATCGTGGCGTTCTGCGAATCCCCGCCGAAGGGGATGCCGGACGAGGCGTTACCTCGCTGTATCGACCTGCTGCTTGCGGCAGCCTCGGGGGTGGAGGCGACGACGACTAAGGTGCGGCACGTTATCGCGACCTTGGAGCGCGTTTTCGAATCCGATGAGATTCCGCCCGCCGAAGATGTCGATCGGAACGAACTGCGGATCGCCTCGACCTTGAACGGTCGGGTGGTGGTTCGTGGGGAATTCGACGCCCTCACCGGCGAAATGCTGCTCTCGGCCCTGTCGAATTTGACGATGCCCACCCCGGCACCCGACGGAACCCCCGACGCACGGTCGGCGGCAAAGCGGACCGCGGACGGGTTCACCGAACTGATCCGCCGCTACCTCGACTGCGCAAAAACCGGAACCGACGGCGGCCAACGCCCACACGTGAACGTGCACATCAACGCGCGCGATCTCGCTGAGCATCGGGACTGCGCCGCCGCGCCCTCGAATGGTGAAGAGTCCCCGTCGGATCTCGATGTCGGGCACATGCCATGGCTCGGACCGCTGTCGGTGTCGCAGACGAGGCTTCTCGGGTGCGACTGCTTCCTGTCCACCGTCCTACTCGACGCTCACGGCGCGCCCTTGGATGCGCAACCAGGAAAGAGGTTGGTCACCGCCGAACAACGGACTGCGTTGATTGCCCGCGACAGAGGCTGCGCGTTCCCGGGCTGCACATGCGTGCCAGCCTGGACGGATGCGCACCATATCCGGCACTGGGCGAACGGTGGGCCGACGGTGATGAACAACCTGGTCCTGCTGTGCCGTTCACATCACCGGTTGATGCACCGCAAATCCGAGTTCGTCGGCAAATGGGCGATTCGGATCGGTGTCGACAACAAACCGTGGTTCATCCCGCCGCTCTCGATCGACCCCGGGCAGCACCCACGGCCGGCGAACACCACCTTCAAAACCTGAGGGGCCAAACCTCAGATGCACCAGAACATGCCCAGGCCTGTTTCAGACCCGCTGCTCTGTGTCCGACCGATTGGTGGGAGGTGGAGTCGAATGGTTGCGTGCTTTCGGGGCGGCTCTACTTTCGGGTGCCCGTGTGGCCTGTCCCACTCAGTGGGTCATTATTCCGTTGTTGCCGCGCCGGTTGTGCCAGGTCATTTGGACGTCTGACCTGCAGTGCAAAATCTTTCGTTAGAACACGTTCCAATTTCGCAGATTTGTGGCTATGGTCACAGAGATAGATGCGGGTGTGCGAATGAAAGGGTGAAGTGACGTGAAGACCAAGGGTGCAATCCTGTGGGGCCTCAATGAAAAGTGGTCCGTCGAGGAGATCGAGATCGGTGAGCCGGTAGCCGGCGAAGTTCAGATTCGCATGGAAGCGGCCGGAATGTGCCACTCCGATCACCACATCGTCACCGGCGCGACCCCGATGCCGTCGTTCCCCGTCATGGGTGGGCACGAGGGTTCGGGCGTCATCACCAAGCTCGGCCCGGAGGTCAAGGGTCTGGAGGTCGGCGACCACGTCGTTCTGTCCTTCATTCCGGCTTGTGGAACCTGTCCGGCGTGTTCGGCCGGTCATCAGAACCTGTGTGACCTCGGGATGGGCCTCCTCAGCGGCCAGGCCATCAGTGACGGCACTTACCGGATCCAGGCTCGCGGCGAAAACGTGATCCCGATGTGCCTGCTAGGGACGTTCTCGCCCTACATGGTCGTGAACCAGTCGTCAGTGGTGAAGATCGACAAGGACATTCCGTTCGAGGTTGCCGCACTCGTCGGTTGCGGCGTTCCGACCGGTTGGGGATCGGCAACCCACATCGCCGATGTGAAGCCCGGCGAAGACGTTGTGATCATGGGTGTCGGCGGCGTCGGTATCAGTGCGCTACAGGGTGCAGTTGCATCGGGCGCCCGGTACATCTTTGCCATCGACCCCGTGCCGTGGAAGCGTGAGCAGGCTCTGAAGTTCGGCGCAACGCACGCTTTCGAAAGCGCTGCCGCTGCCATTCAGCCGATCATCGACGCTACGTATGGCCGCATGGCACAGAAGACGATCATCACCGTCGGCGAAATGAGGGGTGAGTACGTCGAAGAAGCGATGATTCTGACGGCAAAGGCCGGCCGTTGTGTCGTCACCGCAATGGGGCACCTGACGGACATGGATGTGAAGCTGAACCTGTTCCTGATGGCGATGCTTCAGAAGGACCTTCAGGGCAACATTTTCGGCGGTGGCAACGCTCGCCAGGACGTGCCGAACCTCCTCGCGATGTACAAGGCAGGCAAGCTGAACCTCGACGACATGGTGACTCGGACCTACACGCTCGAAGGCGTGAACGACGGCTACCAGGACATGTTGGATGGCAAGAACATCCGCGGCGTCATCCGCTACACCGAAGCTGACTGGTGATCGGAAGCGCAACTCTTGTGCCAGTAGTCTGATCGGGTGCCCAGTACTCACAGTCTCGACGTAATCCAGCAGTGGCCGGTCGACAATGCGGCAGCGGTCGTCCTCTCCGGGAAGAATCCCGGTGAGGGCGACCGCATTCGTGGTTTCAGTGGCGACCAGGCGCATGTTTTCCCCCTGGCTTCGGTGACAAAACTGTTGTGCGCCTACGCGATTCTCGTGGCAGTGGAGGAGGGGGCGGTCGAGTTGGATGGGCCGGCCGGGCCTGAGGGGTCGACCGTTCGTCATCTCCTCGCACATGCTTCGGGATTGGCATTCGCCGAACGTGTTGTTCAGGCGCCGGTGGCGTCGAAGCGGATCTACTCGAGTGCGGGGTTCGAGGTGCTTGCCGAGTTGGTTTCCCGGGAGACCGAGATCGAATTTGCCGACTATCTGGCCGAGGCGGTGTTCGCGCCGTTGGCGATGACCAGCGCGGCTCTTGTCGGTCCGGCCGGTCACGGTGCGCAGGCATCGGCAGACGACTTGGCCAAGTTCGCGGCTGAACTGCTCTCGCCGACTCTGGTCTCGGCGCAGACGTTCGCAGAGGCGACAACTGTGCAGTTCCCGGGGCTCAACGGAATTCTTCCGGGTTACGGCTCTCAGCGCCCCAACGACTGGGGGCTCGGATTCGAAATTCGGGGCGACAAGCGTCCGCATTGGACGGGTCTCGAGAACTCGGCCGCTACCTTCGGTCATTTCGGCCAGTCCGGGACGTTCCTGTGGGTCGATCCCACGATCGATACTGCGTGCGTCGTGCTTACCGATCGCGATTTCGGTGATTGGGCCAAGCCTTTGTGGACCGAATTGTCGGATGGCGTGGTCGGTGAAGTTTCGCGGTAGAGCACAAATTTCTCTCCTTCCACTGGCGCAACACGGGTAACACAAGGCACACTGTTCAATCGAGCGTGCTGCACGAACTCGACAGAGGTCGTTGGGGAAGACGTCCCTCGTCGAAGCAGGAGGCTCGAGTGCGCGAAATGAATCAATTCGCGGACGTGACGACTGGTGTGGTTTACATCCACTCGTCGCCCGCGGCGCTGTGCCCGCACGTGGATTGGGCTTTGTCCGCCACGTTGGACAGCCCTGCCAAGCTCAGATGGACCTCACAGCCTGCCTACGACGGGCTTCTGCGTGCGACGACGGACTGGACGGGTCCCGTCGGAACCTGTGCCCGCCTGGTCGACTCGCTACGCGCGTGGCCGATGTTGCGGTTCGAGGTCACCGAGGACCCGAGTCACGGCGTCGACGGCGAACGGTACAGCCATGTGCCCGGTCTGGGCCTGTGGCGCGGATCCACCAGTGCGAACGGTGATGTCGTCGTAGGGGAGATGAAACTGCGGTCCATCATGAATTCCGGTGGAGACATCGCCGCGGAAATCGATCGGGCGATAGGCGCACCGTGGGACGAGGAACTTGAACCCTTCCGGAGTTCAGGCGAAGGTGCCGAAGTGACATGGCTGCGAAGGCGTGTCAGCTGACCGAGGTCCATCCTGAACCCGGAGTGCTCTCGCGGCTTGAACGACAAAGACTTGAATGACAAAGGTGGGCCCCGCCGTATCGGCGAGGCCCACCTTGCTGTCCAGGGTTGTCAGAGCGGAATGTTCTTGTGCCGCGCGCGGACAGATGGTGCAGACGCGAGGGCAGCGGTCACGATGCTGCGAGTCTTCGCCGGGTCGATTTCCTCGTCGACGACGCCGATTTCGACCGCGCGGTCGACGCCGCCCGCGATTGCCTCGTGCTCGGCAGCGAGTCGGTCGTGCAATGCTTCACGCTCGTCGTCCGGTGCAGCTGCGAGGGCCCGCTTGTGCAGGATGCCGACAGCAGCCTTCGCACCCATCACGGCTACTTCGGAGTTGGGCCAAGCGAATACGGCCGTGGCTCCCAGTGCTCGCGAGTTCATCGCGATGTAGGCGCCGCCGTAGATCTTTCGAGTGACGACGGTGACGCGGGGGACCGTTGCCTCGGCGAAGGCGTGAAGTAACTTCGCTCCGCGTCGGACAACGCCTTCCCACTCCATCGAGACGCCCGGCAAATACCCGGGAACATCGACGACGACCACGAGCGGCACGCCAAATGCGTTGCACAGTCGCACGAATCGAGCGGCCTTCTCTGCACTTTCGGAGTTCAGGCACCCCCCGAGTCGCAGTGGGTTGTTCGCAATGACGCCAACGGTGCGTCCGGCCATCCGGCCGAAACCGGTGACGATGCTCCGAGCGTAATTGCCTTGCAGTTCTTCGAAACTCGACTCGCCTTCGACGTTGTCGAGCATTTCGTGAACGATCGGACGAACGTCGTACGCGCGTTTCGCGGAGGCAGGCATCATGGCGCGCAGATCGCTGTCGCCGAGTTCCGCTGCCCGCTGATCGAATTCGCCCTGCTCGCACATCATCGAGACCAGGCGGCGCGCGCGGTGCAATGCGTCGGCCTCGTCGTGTGCGGCGATGTGCGCGACACCCGACTTCTTGGTGTGTGTGTCCGGACCGCCGAGTGACACCATGTCGACCTGTTCGCCGGTGACACTACGAACTACGTCTGGCCCGGTGACGAACACTCGGCCTTCCGGCGCCATGATCACGACATCGGTGAGGGCTGGACCATACGCGGCTCCGCCAGCGGCAAAGCCGAGCACGACGGAAATTTGAGGTATGAGACCCGACGCGCGGACCATGGCCTCGAAGACCAGTCCGACGGCGTGGAGCGCCTCGACGCCTTCAGCCAGACGCGCGCCACCGGAGTGCCAGAGGCCCACGATGGGGGACTCTTCCTCGATAGCGGTATCGATGGCTTTGACGAGGTGTTTGCAACCGTCGACGCCCATGGCGCCACCCATGACAGTGGCGTCGGAGCAGTACGCGATGGTGCGGACGCCGTCGATGTTTCCGGACGCGGCGAGCACACCGGATTTGTCACGGGCGTGGAGCGGCACTGTTGTGCCGGGGTCGAACAGATTTTCCAGGCGCGCAAGAGGATCGCGCGGGTCTGTCGATGATTCGGACTTTGTCACGGGGGCCAGGATGGTCATCGCGTCCTCCTTCAGTACGAGCCTTGGGTGGAACGAAAGGTCGGTGTTGTCCGCGGGTGACGTTGTGTTGCAACGACACCCGCGGACAGATGCAAACCGCGGTTCGGGCTAGGCCCGACCGAAGGCGAGCGCGACATTGTGCCCACCGAAACCGAACGAGTTGTTCAGTGCGAAATCGAAAGAGCCGGTTCGGGGTTCACCCTTGACGACATCGAGATCGATCTCTGGATCCTGGCTGTCAACGTTGAGCGTGGGCGGGATGATCCCGTCACGCACTGCCAGAACCGTGAGGACTGATTCGAGGGCGCCGACAGCGCCGATCGAGTGTCCCAGCGCGGATTTCGGGCCGTACACCGCAGCGTGATTGCCGACCGCTGCGTTGATTGCCTTTGCCTCTGCGATGTCACCGATCGGCGTCGCAGTGGCGTGGGCGTTGATGTGCTTGATGTCGGACTTCGTCAGTCCGGCCATCTCGATTGCTCGGGTCATGGCTCGCGCCGCACCCAGGCCTTCCGGATGCGGTGCCACGATGTGGTACCCGTCCGAAGTGATTCCGGAACCGAGCAGGCGGGCGTGAATCGTCGCCCCGCGTGCCTTTGCGTGCTCCTCGGTTTCGAGGATCATCAGGGCGCCGGCTTCGCCGAAGACAAATCCGTCGCGGTCCTTGTCGAAAGGACGTGAAGCTGCGGCCGGATTGTCGTTGTTGGTGCTCATCGCACGCATCATGGCGAAGCTCGCGATCGGAACGGCGTCGATGAAGCTCTCGACTCCACCAGCCACAACCATGTCCGCGTCACCCATGACAAGCATGCGGTGAGCGTGAGCAATTGCCTCGGAACCTGATGAACATGCCGACACCGGAGTGATGACGCCACCGCGGGCCCCGAGTTCGAGTCCGACCGTTGCGGCCGGTCCGTTGGGCATGACCATCTGCACCGAGAACGGGGACACCTTGCGGTATCCGCCGCCACGGAGCTTGTCGACGGCGTCGATGAGCGTGTCGCCGCCGCCGAGTCCGGTGCCGATGACAACGGCCAGGCGGTCCTGATCGACTTCAGGGCTGCCGGCGTTGCTCCAGACCGTGCGACTCAACGTGAGGGCAAGGCGTTCCACCCAGCTCATCCGTCGAATTTCGACGCGGGACAAGCCCTCGTCCGGTGAAACCTTCAGGTGCCCGCCGATGCGAATGGGAAGGTCGAACTCGTCGATGAACGGGTCATCGAGGATTCCGATGCCGCTTTCGCCGGCGAGTAGCGCCTTCCACGTGCCATCCACATCACCAGCCACCGAGGTCGACGTCGCGAGGCTCGTGACGACGATGTCGGGGAATTTCCCTTTGCGGGTAGAAGCGGAAGTCACGGTCGGCTCACTCTGCGTTCTTGGCTTCGGCGCCTTCGGCTTCGAGCTTCTGGATGTACGCGACGATGTCGCCGACGGTGCGCAGGCCTGCGAGATCCTCGTCGGGGACCTTCACGCCGTACTTGTCTTCGGTCTGAACGGCGATCTCGACCATGGACAGGGAGTCGATATCGAGGTCGTCCACGAAGGACTTGTCAACGGTGACCTCGGAAGGCTCGATACCGGTGACCTCCTCCACGATCTGGCCGAGTTCCGCGATGATTTCTTCCTGAGTGTGGGCCACTGGTGTGGCTCCCTTCTTGATCGATTGAGGTGGGGTGAAACGTCCGGCCGCCGTTCGGGCTGATCGGCCGGGTGGGCGTCCGAGCTAGGTCAGCTCGGACAGTGCGGAGATATCCTCCGGGTTCTTGAGGGCCACCGTCGGTGTGCCACGCATTTCACGCTTGGCAATTCCGACGAGGGTTCCGGCCGGCGGGAGTTCCACGATCGCGCTGACTTCTGCTGTCCGCAACGACGCGGAGCAGAGGTCCCAACGAACGGGGCGGGTTACCTGCGCGGCAAGCTTGGTGAGGGCGTCGGCGCCCGAGGAGACGGGTGCGCCATCCGAGTTGGAAAGCAGCGTGCGCGTCGGATCGGAAGGGGTGATCTTGGCGGCAGCAGCTGCGACGGCGTCCTGCGCAGGCGCCATGAAGCGGGTGTGGAAAGCTCCGGCGACGGGTAGTGCGCGGACTCGGGCCTTTTCGGGTGCGTTTGCTGCGAGTTCTTCGAGCGCGGTGAGCAGTCCGGCCGCCACGATCTGGCCGGCCGCATTGCGGTTGGCTGCTTCCAGCCCGAGTTCTTCGATTCGTGCGAGCACTTCGGCTTCGTCTCCACCGAGAACGGCTGACATGCCCGTGGGCTCGAGCGCACAAGCCTTGGCCATCTCGGCGCCACGGAGGGCGGCAAGCGCGACCGCGTCGTCAGCGGAGATAACACCGGCGACCGCAGCAGCGGCAAGTTCACCCACCGAATGGCCGGCAGCGATGACGTCGGCGCCGAGGAGCCCACGTGATTCGATTTCCTCGTATGCCAGCAGAGCAGCGGCAACGACGAGGGGCTGGGTTACCGAGGTGTCGGTGATTTCTTCGGCGGTCGCGGTCGTGCCGAGTCGGACGAGGTCCAGGCCGGCTGCCTTCGACCACACTTCGAGGCGGTCTTGTGCTCCGGGCAGTGCCAGCCAGGGGCTGAGCATGCCGGGTGTCTGAGAGCCCTGTCCCGGGGCGAGCAACGAAATCACTTATTAAGAGAACACCGCCGCGAGCGACCTGCGAGATGTCGGTCGCGATGAACTCTGGCGAAGTGTTTTGTAGGGTTCCCACAAAATCCCACGTCGCGCTCGGCCATCGAAATTGGACGCTCAGGGGTTACAGGTTTGTTTGTCCGGATGTTAAAGATGTGACTGAAGTAACCGAATTGTTCGATTTGAGATCGATTTGTGTCAATCGGCCCACGGTAGCGGCGATCCGTAGTACATACGCGTCGCGTGGATTCGTTGGATCCCGGCCGGTAACTTCGGCGATTCGCTTCAAGCGGTACCGAACGGTATTTGGATGAACAAACAGAAGACGTGCACAAGTCTCAACCGCACCTCCACAGTCGAGATAACTGTCTAAAGTATCGGTCAAGACTGTGCCGGATTCAGCTAAAGGTGCGACGAGGAAATCGCGAAGAGCCTTCACGGCAGCGGCGTCTCCCAGTAGTGCCCGTTCCGGGAGCAGTTCAGTCGCGAAAACGGGACGAGGTGCGCCGCGCCACCCGGCAACAGCCTTGATTCCCGCCAGAGCTTCGGACGCACTGAAGTGCGCTGCGCTCAACGAGGGTGTCGTCGGGCCGATCACCACCGGCTCGTCGGCGAAACTCATGAGCAGGTCTTGAAGGAATTGGCTGCCTTCCGTCTTACTGCTCAGCTCGCCGCTGACGATCATCACCAGTCGCGGACCCTGCACCACGGCGAGAACAGCGCGCCCGTGCGCGGCGGCAGTCGCGTGGACGGTGCCGGCAACCGAGACCCGCTCGTCCGGCGGGGGAGACCCGACGATGACGGTGGCCGGAGCCGTGGCATCCCAGTTCAAGGTGGCGGCGCGAGAGAGCATGTCCGAGCCGGTGTCTCCCTGCACGACGGCGTCGACGACGAGCGCTTCCAGTCGCGTGTCCAGGGCACCCCGCGACTCGGCAGCGCTTGCGTACACCGTCGCTGCTGCGAAACCGAGTTCACGCCCGTAGCGCAGGACGGCTTCTGTCAGCGCGATCAGCTGCTGATCGTTGCGGGCGAGAGCCGGCAGCCATTTCTCGAAGAACTCCATCGCCACCCGGACCATGTCGACGGTCTGGCGCAGCGTGAGCTGTCGAGCAAGATCCTGAGGGATGACCGGAAACGACTCGTATCCGAAGCTGATCTCCGAGTCGAGTTGCCGCAGCCATTCCAGGAAATTCACCACCGACGTCTGCACCAACAGTTGAACGTCGGCGCGTTGCGAAGCGTCGAGACTGTCGAAGAACGGAAGCTGCTCCTCCATCACGGTCACGGCCTCGGTGGAGAGCCGGCCGGAGAACTGTTTGACGCGGCGGAGCAAGGCTTCTGGAAGTGGATCGCGAACCTGACGACGGCGGGCGAGTACAGCCTGCAACCCGGACGACTGTGGTCGAGTGCGGCGTACGCCCTCTTCGGGTTTCTCGGGATCAGGTTCGGGCATGAGAAAAACCTACGCCCATCGCCGCAGCGGATGTCGAGATGACACCCGCGGCGATGGGCGTAGGTCTGTTTTCGATCGCTGGGACTGTTGCCCTACGACTTAGGCGCTACCGGTGTCCCCGGTCTGCTCGGGAGCAGCATTCACGTCGTCGATGCGGTATCGGCTCGCTGCTTCGACGGCCTTCGACCGCTCGATCGATCCTTCCTTCGCCAAACCGATCAACACGGCAACGACGATGGACTCGGCATCGACGTTGAAGTAGCGACGCGCTGCAGTGCGTGTGTCGGAGAACCCGAACCCGTCCGTACCGAGCGTGGTGTAGTCGCCGGGAACCCACTGACGGATCTGGTCCGAGACCGCCCGCATCCAGTCCGAAGCCGCGACGACAGGGCCTTGGGCCGACGACAACGCCGTGGTGACGAAGGGAACCGGAGCATCCTCGGACGGATTGAGCAGCGCCTGACGTTCGCATTCGACGCCTTCGCGGCGCAGCTCACCCCAGGACGTGACCGACCAGACGTCGGCCGAGACGCCCCATTCGTCGGCGAGCAGCTTCTGCGCGCGCAGCCCCTCGGGCATAGCGACACCGGAGACGAGGATCTGTGCCTTCGGGCCCGATGCTTCGGACGTCTTGTAGAGGTAGATGCCCTTGAGCAAGCCCTCGACGTCGAGACCTTCGGGCTCGGCCGGCTGAACGTACGGCTCGTTGTAGATGGTCAGGTAGTAGAAGATGTTCTCGCCACCGAAACCGTCGACGCCCTCGGTGCCGCCGTACATGCGGCGCAAGCCGTCCTTGACGATGTGCGCCAACTCGTACGAGAACGCGGCGTCGTACGTGACAGCTGCGGGGTTGGTGGATGCCAGGAGCAGCGAGTGTCCGTCGGCGTGCTGGAGACCTTCACCGGTCAGAGTTGTACGACCGGCGGTGGCGCCGAGAACGAATCCCCGAGCCATCTGGTCGGCAGCCGCCCACAGGCCGTCGCCGGTGCGCTGGAAACCGAACATCGAGTAGAAGATGTACAGCGGAATCATCGGTTCACCGTGGGTGGCGTACGACGTGCCGACTGCGGTGAACGATGCCGTCGAACCGGCCTCGTTGATGCCCTCGTGCAGGATCTGGCCGATCGGGCTCTCCTTGTAGGCGAGCATGAGTTCGGCGTCGACGGACGTGTAGAGCTGACCGTTGCGGTTGTAGATCTTCAGCGACGGGAACCACGAGTCCATGCCGAACGTGCGAGCCTCGTCCGGGATGATCGGCACGATTCGCTTGCCGATCTCCTTGTCGCGCAACAGTTCCTTGAGGATGCGCACGATCGCCATGGTGGTGGCGACTTCCTGCTTGCCCGAACCCTTGCGGATGACGTCGTACGTCTTGTCCTCGGGGAGCTTGAGCGGAGCAGCGTCGGTGTTGCGGGAAGGCAGGAACCCGCCCAGTGCTTTACGACGGTCGAGCATGTACTTGATCTCGGGTGCGTCGGCGCCCGGGTGGTAGTACGGAGGCAGGTACGGATCCTTCTCGAGCTCGGCGTCCGAGATCGGGATGTGCTGCATGTCGCGGAACGCCTTGAGATCGTCCAGCGTCAGCTTCTTCATCTGGTGTGTGGCGTTGCGGCCCTCGAAGTGCTTACCGAGGGTGTAGCCCTTGATGGTGTGCGCCAGGATGACCGTCGGCTGGCCCTTGTGTGCCATGGCCGCTGCGTAGGCGGCGTGGACCTTGCGGTAGTCGTGGCCACCGCGCTTGAGGTTCCAGATTTCCTGGTCTGTGAGGTCCTTGACCAGTTCCTTGGTGCGGGGGTCACGTCCGAAGAAGTGATCGCGTACGAACGCGCCGTCGTTGGCCTTGTACGTCTGGTAGTCACCGTCCGGCGTCACGTTCATCAGGTTGACCAGTGCGCCGTCGCGATCGGCGTGCAGCAGCGCATCCCACTCGCGACCCCAGACGACCTTGATGACGTTCCAGCCGGCACCGCGGAAGAACGATTCCAGTTCCTGGATGATCTTTCCGTTGCCGCGGACCGGGCCGTCGAGGCGTTGGAGGTTGCAGTTCACCACGAACGTGAGGTTGTCGAGGCCTTCGGTTGCCGCGACGTGAGCGAGGCCGCGTGACTCGGGCTCGTCCATTTCGCCGTCGCCGAGGAACGCCCACACGTGTTGATCGGTGGTGTCCTTGATGCCGCGGTCGTTGAGGTAGTGGTTGAACCGGGCCTGGTAGATGGCGTTCATCGGGCCGAGGCCCATCGAGACCGTCGGGAATTCCCAGAAGTCGGGAAGCAGCCGTGGGTGCGGGTAGGACGGCAGTGCGCCGCCGAAGTCGGCGTGGGACTTCTCCTGGCGGAATCCGTCGAGCTGTTCCGCGGGGATCCGGCCCTCGAGGAAGGCGCGTGCGTAGATGCCGGGGGAGGCGTGACCCTGGATGAAGATGTGGTCGCCGCCGCCGGGATGGTCCTTGCCGCGGAAGAAGTGGTTGAAGCCGACCTCGTACAACGCTGCCGAGGATGCATAGGTCGAGATGTGACCGCCGACGCCGACGCCCGGTCGCTGAGCGCGGTGGACCATGATCGCGGCGTTCCAACGGATCCAGGCGCGATAGCGGCGCTCGACCTCTTCGTCACCGGGGAACCACGGCTCGTTTTCGGTCGGAATCGTGTTGACGTAGTCGGTCGAAGTGAGCGCGGGGAGTGCGACGTGCTTCTCGCCGGCGCGTTCGAGCATGCGGAGCATGAGGTAGCGGGCACGCGTGGGTCCGGATCGATCCAGAAGTCCGTCGAATGATTCGAGCCATTCGGTGGTCTCGTCCGGATCGATGTCCGGCAGGTACGACGCAACACCTTCGCGAATGACGCGAACGCGACCGTCGGTTCCCCCCGGCGTATTCGACGCGGGCGAACCCGACTCGCCGGCGGCGCCGGAATCGGCGTTCTGCCCGGACGCGGGACCCTGGATCAGGTCAGACAACGTGTGCTCCTCATTGGTTTGGGGACGCGTGGTGGGGCGTCCTTACATAGGTGATCGAGGCCTTGTTAGGTCCGACGCACTTCCATCGTGAATATGGCGCGTACCTCATCTTTCACCATCCCGGTCGGTCCGGCACACCTCGCCTCTGGTTACTCTCGGGTAGCGTTTTTCGGCGTGACGCAGGGTGTGATGGTTCCCCGTAGTCACAGGCTTGGGGGATCGATCGGAACGTATGAAGGGGTGGGAAAAAATAAACAAAGAAATGAATTACGGCAGGGTCGGGGCGTGGGTCTCGGTCGGATCGATCGCAGTGGGACTGTCGGTGATCGTGGGATGTTCGGCGGCGGTGACCGGATCGGCAGTACCCAATGAAGCGCACGTGGCTGCATACCAATCCGAGGTGAGTATTTCGATGGCCGCCGCGTCCTCGTCGAAAGCGGCGGCAGATGCGGCAGAGGCGGCGTTCGCGATCTGTGAGGAAGCGGTCTCTCGATCGAAAAACGACGTGGTCGCGTTCAACGCCTATGTCGACGCCGGAAATCATGGTGAGACCGACCTGAGAGCCGAAGCAAGCGCTGCTGCTTCGTCGGCCAGGGACACCGCCTCGTGGTTCGACTCGGTCGCGAGTGAACTTCCGGCGCAACTTTCCGGACTGTTCGCCGAATTGGCCGCGAACCTACGTTCATCTGCTGTCGTGATCGAGAGTGATCATTCGGCCGATGAAATCAATTCGATCAGCGATACGAGCAATTCGATTCGCAGGTCGATCTTCGATGAATGTGGATCCCTGTGACCTGCGGTAATCCGCAGGCGTAAGGTTCGCCGTGTGTCAGAAGACGATCTTTGGTGAAAGTTTTCGGCGTGGTCGGCTTGCGCTAACGCCTCAGACCATGTTCGCTTTCCCTAATTGATCGTCAAACGGTAGGTGTGCGGGGTCGCCACACACCATCAACAAAAGGAGGACCCCACCGTGGTCGCCGCGGCGGATGCCCAGAACTACGCTCAGAAACTCGGGATTACCACTGACATGGTGGTGCAGGAACTGGGCTGGGATGAGGATACCGACGACGGCATTCGTGCCGCGGTTGAGGAAACCATCGGCGGGGAAATGCTCGACGAGGATTCCGACGAGGTCATCGACGTCGTGCTGCTGTGGTGGCGCGACGAGGACGGTGACCTGGTAGATGCCTTGATGGATGCCATCGGGCCCCTCGCCGACGAAGGCTTCGTGTGGGTTCTCACTCCCAAGACCGGTCTCGACGGACACGTCGAGCCCAGCGAGATCGCCGAATCGGCGCCGACTGCCGGCCTGACGCAGACATCGGCAGCCAACCTCGGTGACTGGTCGGGAAGTCGACTGGTTCAGCCGAAGGCTCGTCCGGCCAACAAGCGCTGACCCGGTCCTTTCCGCACTTTCCCAAGGAATCGCACATGCCTCTCGAAGTTGGTGCCCAGGCACCGGATTTCACCTTGAAGGACCAGAACAACCAGGAAGTCTCGCTAGCAGATTTCCGCGGTAAGAAGAACGTTCTGCTGGTCTTCTATCCGTTGGCCTTCACCGGGACTTGTCAGGGGGAACTCTGCAAGGTCCGTGACGAGCTTCCGAAGTTCGAGAACGACGACACCGCCATTCTCGCGATTTCTGTCGGTGCTTCGCCGACTCACAAGATCTGGTCAGCTGAGCAGGGATACACATTTCCCTTGCTGTCGGACTTCTGGCCGCACGGTGAGGTCGCTCAGAAGTACGAGGTGTTCAACGACAAGTTGGGCTTCGCGAATCGTGGCACCTTTGTCATCGACAAAGACGGAATCATTCGTTTTGCCGAGATGAACGGCCCCGGAGAAGCCCGTGACCACGGACTTTGGGCAAACGCGCTTGCCGCGCTAGAGTCTTAGAGCACTCCCGGTGAGGGTCTCACCGGGAGTTCGGGCGTGTAGCTCAGTGGTAGAGCTCTGGTTTTACACACCAGCGGTCGGGGGTTCGAAACCCTCCGCGCCCACCGAAGAATTCAAGCCCCGATCTGCGTCGACGCAGATCGGGGGTTTTTCGTTTTCGACAACGAATTGTCCGCAATACGCCATTCTGGACGCATGTCCAGTTCTGTGATCGAAGTAGCCGTCGACCCGACGCGCGTGCATCCCACCCGTCCGCACATACACATCGCCGAGATGCCCAGTCTCAGTGTTGCGTTGTTCGCGGGGCAGACGATCCGGGTTCGTTCCCAGAGCGACGCACTGGCGACCGGGATTGCCCGTGTCTGGGAAATCAACCGAATGCACCGCTTGATCTACCTGACGATCGACTGGGACGGGTAGAGATCGGCTCGTGCAGACACGTGACGGTTGGCCAGAGAACGAGCGTCGCTGCTACAACTACGCTCGTGCAGATTTCGGTTCGTTCGTCCCAGTCTCGATTCAATGCGCGAGCTGCCGGGCTTCTCCTCGGCTTCGTCGCGGATCGGGTCTTCGCCGATCCGGGGCGGTTCCATCCGGTTGCCGGCTTCGGAACCGCGGCCATCGCGCTGCAGAAGATGTCCTACCGGGACTCGCGCGCGGCCGGAACACTTCATGTCGCCGTGCTCTTGGCCGGCACCGCAGGATTTGGGCTCGCAGCCGAAACAGCGTCGCGCCGGGCCGGTTGGGTGGCCGTCACGGGTACGACAGCGATGGCTACCTGGGCTGTGCTCGGCGGGACGTCGCTTGCACGCACCGGCATCGACATGGCCGCTCGATTGGAGGCGTCACAGGTCGATGGTGACCTGACGAAAGCGCGTGAGCTACTTCCTTCACTCTGTGGACGCGATCCATCGGTGCTGGGCGAGGAGGGCCTCACGCGTGCAGCGCTGGAGTCGGTCGCCGAAAACACCTCGGATGCAAGCGTCGGTGCAATGTTCTGGGGTGCAATTGTGGGCGTGCCGGGTCTGTTCGTCTACCGCGCTGCCAACACACTCGACGCGATGATCGGCTACCGCTCCGAGAAATACCTCAGATTCGGGTGGGCTGCGGCGAGGTTCGACGACCTGGTCAACATCGTCCCCGCTCGGCTGACCGGTGCGCTGACGGCTGCGTGTGCACCGGTGGTGGGCGGCTCGGTTCAGGAATCACTGGCAGCGTGGAAACGCGACGCAGCGGCTCATCCAAGCCCCAATGCGGGCGTCGCGGAAGCGTCGGCGGCAGGGGCGTTGGGCATTTCGTTGGGTGGTCGGACCGAGTACGCGCACGGGGTGGAGATGCGTCCCGTCCTCGGCCGCGGGCCTGTGCCGACGCCGAACGATCTGCGCCGCGCGGCGAGGCTTTCGTCGGCGGTGCAGATCAGTGCAGTTGTGGTGTCAGCGGGTATTTCAGCGGGTATTGCCGTATCGATCGGCAAGTTTGGCTTCCTGCGCCGTGAGCGGCACTGATTCCGGCTCCGGCTTCTTGCGACGGCTGAAGGTACGAGCCGGTTCGGCGGGGGGTGCGGCAGGCGCGGACACTGCCGCTTCCGGGGTCGTCTCGGTAGCGGCGTCGTCCGCTGCGAAACCGTCGACAGCTGCTTGAGCTGCCTTCTCCTTGCGACGTTCGCGCCACTCCGCGCGAATGAAGTAGGCCAGTCCGAGCGGCGCCATGATGCCGAACGCCAGCCACTGGAACCCGTACGAGAGATAGGGACCTGCATCGAGTTGGGGGAGAGGGATCGTCCCCAGGCCGCCGGGCTGGTCGGGTTCGAGTTGGATGTACGCGTCGATGAGGTCCGTTCCGATGAACTCGCCGATAGGTTGTGCGTCGATCGAGTAGACCTGTTTCGCGCCGTCCTCGAACATCGGAACTCGGCCGGGCGCGGTGCCTTCCGACAGACGCACGCGACCGTTGAGAGTGACCGGATCGGTCGGCGGCGCGGCGATGGGCGGTGCCTCGGCGCCGTTGATCGGCCGAACGTATCCGCGATTGACGAGGATCGTGCGACCGTCGTCCAGGCGGAAAGGCGTCAGGATCTCGTACGACGGTGCGCCCTCGATGGACTGCAGTCGAACGAGGATGTCGGCGTCCGGCAGATAGGTGCCTGCCGCGGTGATGTTTCGCCATTCGTCGTCCGGTGCGATCGTCGAATCGGCGATGACATCACCGATCGGCACGGTCTCCGCGTTGATCGAGTTCGAGATCAGATCATTGCGGTGCTCGGTCTTCGTGTTCTTGCCGAGCTGCCACGGAGCGAGCACGGTGAAGCACAGGTAGGCGAAGAGCCCGACCACAGCTGCCAGTACCAACCAACCGGGCCGCAACAGGAATTTCAGTCTTCGCACACGTCCACGGTATCCGTTGCCCGAACGGGAGTGAATTTTGCTCCGGGTTCAGGCTCGCTCGCGGATCCAGTCGAGTATGTCGGGAATGGCTGCTTCGATCTGGTCTCGCACCAGTTCGAAGTCCTCCTGAGCCCCGTAGTACGGGTCCGGAACCGATTCTCCGTCAGCCTCGGGGTCGAACGATCGCAGTAGGCGCCGACGCTCGGTTGGCACGCCGAGATGAGCAAGCTCACGTTCATGGCCGGTGTCGAGGGCGACGACCAGATCGGCCGCGAGATGATCTGCATTGACCTGCGCGGCACTGTGGCCCGTCGGATATCCGGCCGCTCGGAGCACGACGTTGGTCCGCTCGTCGGCCTCGCTACCGGTGTGAAACCCCTCGGTACCTGCACTGCTGACACGGACTCGGTCGGCGAGGCCTTCACGGTCCAGATGCGCGAGCAAGATCTTTTCGGCCATCGGTGACCGGCAGATATTGCCGGTGCACACAAACGTCACATGAAGTGGTTCAGTCACGTGGAGTGGTTCAGTGGCGGCCATCGAGAAGTCCTCCCAGTTCGGATGCCGACGATACGGAGCGAAACGCTTGCCGCGCTTCCTCGGCGGAACCGTAGCCCCATTCGACGACGACGGTGGGGATGCCGTACTTCGCGGCGCCGAGCACGTCGTGATCACGGTCGCCGATCATGAGAACGTCGGGGGTTCCGCCGTCGGATGCGAGGACGGGAGTGATCCCGAGTGAGGTCAGCGAATGCGCGATCACATCGGGTTTAGCCCGACGAGTTCCGTCGTCACTCGCGCCGCCGATGAACTCGAAGTGCTCGGCCAGGCCGAAATGCTCGAGGATTCGAATGGCGAATCGCTCCGACTTGGAGGTGGCGACGGCCAGTCGGGTTCCGCTCGCGCGAGCCTTACCCAGGACGACGTCCACGCCTTCGTACACCGAGTTCTCCTGCCACCCGGTCGCGTCGTAACGCTCGATGTACGCGGCGATCGCCCGATCCACGTCCGCCGGGGCCATACCGAGTGACCTGAATGTGTCGACCATCGGCGGGCCGATCACCGATGCCAACATCGCTTCCGTCGGCTCCGGATGGCCGACAGTTGCCAACGCATGTCGGAAGCCGCCGTGAATGCCGGGAGCGGAATCGGTGATGGTGCCGTCCAGATCGAACAGAACTACGGGAAAGCGGTCGAGCGGTGGTGTCGTCACGGCACTCATTGTCCCGGACGGCAGGGGTGATGTCCGCGCACGGTGCTCGACCGTAGGCTGACCGGGTGAGTACCGGAACGGTTGACCTGGAGAGCTTGCGACATCACGGCGATGTCGAAGCGGAGCCCGGGTTACTCGATTTTGCCGTCAACGTTCAAGGCTCCGGCCCGCCGAAGTGGTTGCGGGATCGGCTGGCCGCAGGGCTGGCGACGCTTGGTTCGTACCCGTCGGCCGCAGCGGAACTGAAGGCTCGCGAAACGGTCGCGCAGCGGCACGGGCGCCGGCCCGAAGAGGTGTTGTTGCTCTCGGGCGGTGCCGAGGGATTCGCGATGCTGCCGCGTCTGGGCACTCGTTCGGCAGCGCTGATCCATCCGTCGTTCACCGAACCGGAACTGGCACTGCGAGAGGCCGGTGTGCCGGTGACTCAAGTGATTCTGGAGCCGCCTTTCGAGCTTCGGACCGCGCAGGTACCCGAATCCGCGGACCTTGTCGTTCTGGGCAATCCGACCAACCCGACGTCCGTGCTTCACCCCAAGGCCGATGTGTTGGCATTGCGTCAGCCGGGCCGGATCCTGGTGGTGGACGAGGCCTTCGGCGACGCGGTCCCAGGCGAAACGGAGAGCATCGCCGGTGTCGAGTCGGCGGATGTACTGGTCCTTCGGAGCCTGACCAAGACGTGGGCGCTCGCCGGATTGCGGTGTGGATACGCGATCGGCTCTCCCGATCTTCTGGCTCGACTCAGTCACGGCCGAGCCCACTGGCCATTGGGCAGTCTGCAGATCGAGGCCATCACGGCGTGCTGCGAACCGTTTGCCGTCGAGCAGTCGAGGATCAAAGCCGACGCGATTGCCGTGGACCGCCGAGACATGTCGCGGCGACTGACCGAGATCGGGATTGCCGTGCACCAACCCGCTGCGGGGCCGTTCGTGCTCATCGATGTCCGTGACGGCGCCACGATGCGAGAGCACCTGCGTGCCTGCGGAATCGCCGTCCGCAGGTGCGACACCTTTCCCGGACTCGGCCCGGATCGGCTGCGCGTGGCCGTCCGTCCAGCCGAGCAGGTTGCGGTACTGATCGAAGCGATGAAGGAGATCTTGTGAGTGGCCCAACCCTTGCGGACGTCATAGCCGTGCTGGAATCCGCGTATCCGCCGGCCCTGGCGGAATCGTGGGACTCGGTCGGCCTGGTCTGCGGCGATCCGGCCGACGCTGTGACGAGAGTGGTTTTCGCGGTGGATCCGACCGAGGCAGTGGTCGACGACGCCATCGCCTCCGGTGCCGACCTTCTGGTCGTTCACCATCCACTTCTGCTGCGTGGGGTGGACACCGTCGGTGCTCACACACCCAAAGGTGCGTTGGTTCACAAGCTCATCAAGGCGGGGTGCGCGCTGTTCTCGGCGCACACCAATGCGGACTCGGCCGACCCCGGAGTGTCCGACGCGTTGGCGCAGGCTCTGGGCCTGACCGTGCTGCGTCCGATCGAACCCAAGCCGACGCAGCCGCTCGACAAGTGGGTCGTCATGGTTCCGGTGGAGAATGCATCGGCCGTGCAGGATGCACTTTTCGAGGCCGGGGCTGGGCGGATCGGTGACTACAGCCAGTGCAGTTGGACCGTCACGGGTACGGGTCAGTTCCTGCCCGCCGACGGAGCGAATCCGACGATCGGGACCGTCGGCGCTGTGGAGCAGGTTCGCGAGAATCGTGTGGAATTGATTGCCCCTCGCGGAAAGCGAAGCGCAGTGCTGGGCGCATTGCGTGCCTCCCATCCGTACGAGGAACCGGCCTTCGATGTCTTCGAACTCGCAGCGTTCCCCAGTTCACTCGGACTGGGGCGGTTGGGTGAGCTCGACCACCCCGAAACCTTGCGGGAATTCACCGCGCGAGTGGCGCGCTCACTGCCCTCGACCGAGTGGGGTGTTCGCGCGGCCGGAGATCCAGACGCGACCGTTCGTACCGTGGCGGTGTGCGGCGGTTCCGGCGACTCGTATCTCGACGTGGTGGCGGCACTGGGCGCCGACGTCTACGTCACTGCGGACCTGCGGCATCATCCCGCGGACGAGCATCTACGCGCCGGTGGCCCGGCTCTGGTCGACGTCGCGCACTGGGCGAGTGAATACCCGTGGTGCGCGCAGGCGAAATCGGTGCTCGACGCCGCGTTTGCCGACAATCCGGAGTGGGAAAGCCGGGTTTCGACAATTCGCACCGATCCATGGTGTTTGAGTGCGCATTAGTGCAGCGCTCTGCAAGGTACGGTTGCACGAACAATTCAAGAGCAGTTCTTCGAGAGCCGTCCTTCGCGAGCACTGCCGACATCGGACTTACAGCAGGAGTTATACAGCGTGAACGTCGAACCACAGGTGCAATCCAAGCTTCTCGACCTCGCCGGGGTGGATGCTGAGCTCACTCGGATCACCCACCGACGCGGAGCGCTTCCCGAGCAGCAGGAAGTCGAACGTCTCGAGGCCGAGCGAATCAGCCGTAAAGACGCGTCCGTAGCCGTCGAAATCCAGATCGACGACATCGATCGCGACATTCGCAAGCTCGAAGGCGAGGTCGACGCGGTTCGTCAGCGCGAGGATCGTGACCGCACACTCTTGCAGAGCGGGTCGGTCGGGGCGAAGCAGCTCACCGAACTCGAACACGAACTCGGCAGCCTGGTCCGGCGTCAGGGGCTCCTCGAAGACGAGTTGCTCGAAGTGATGGAGCAGCGTGAGGCGTTGCAGGCCGATCACGATCACGCCGGTGCCCAGCTGTCCCAGGCCGAAGAAGAGCTGATCGACGCCAAGCGTCGCCGCGACGATGCCGTCGCTGATCTGGACAAGGCGCAGGAGCGTTGCGCTGCCGATCGTGAACGACTCGTCGGTGAATTTCCCGCCGATTTCCTTGCTGTCTACGAGAAGCAGCGCAGCCTGGGCGGACCGGGCGCGGCGCTTCTGCAGGCACGCCGATGCGGCGCTTGCCGGATCGAGATCGACCGCGGCGAGATCTCCCGAATCGCCGCGACACCGGCCGACGTCGTAGTTCGTTGCCCAGAGTGCAATGCAATCATGGTGCGTACCAAGGAGTCCGGTCTGTGACTCTCTCGCAGGTCATCGTCGAGGCCGACGGTGGATCGCGGGGCAACCCCGGTCCGGCCGGCTACGGAGCGGTGGTGTTCGACGCCTCGCGCTCGGTGTTGGCCGAACGCAAGGAAAGCATCGGTATCGCGACCAACAACGTCGCCGAGTACCGCGGACTGATCGCCGGGTTGACCGCTGCCGGTGAACTCGGCGCGTCGACGGTCGACGTCCGCATGGATTCCAAGTTGGTCGTCGAGCAGATGTCCGGGCGCTGGAAGGTCAAGCACCCGGACATGATTCCGCTGCAGCGGCGCGCTGCCGAGCTGGCGACGCAGTTCTCGCGAGTGACCTACACGTGGATTCCTCGCGGCGAGAACTCTCATGCCGATCGCCTTGCCAACGAGGCGATGGACGCGGCTGCCGGCATCGAAACCGGCCCAGTCGCACCTTCGGCCCCCGCACCTGCTGCACCTGCCGCGCCGTCCGAAGAGACGTCGGAGCCGCAGATCGCCGGCTCTCCGGGATGGATCGCCACCACCGGCAAGCCGACACGAATGTTGTTGCTACGTCACGGACAGACAGCGATGTCGGTCGATCGCCGGTACTCCGGACGTGGGAATCCGGAGCTCACGGAACTGGGCCGCGCGCAGGCTGCCGGCGCAGCCGGACGCTTCGGGAACCGAGGCGGTATCGACGCCATCGTCTGCTCACCCCTCGGCAGAACCCGTGAGACGGCAGAGGCATCGGCCCGCGTGCTCGGCTTACCCGTCGTCGAGCACAAGGGTTTGATCGAAACCGATTTCGGCGACTGGGACGGACTCACGTTCCGCGAGGCAGCCGAGCGTGACCCGGACCTGCATCGCGAATGGCTCTCGGACACTTCGGTGCGTCCACCGGGCGGCGAGAGTTTCGACGAGGTACGCGAACGAGTCGTCGCCGCGCGTGACGACCTGATCTCGACCTACGGCGGCGCGACGCTGTTGGTCGTCTCTCACGTCACCCCGATCAAGACTTTGGTGCAGCTGGCCCTCGATGCCGGGCCGTCGTTGCTGTACCGGTTGCATCTGGATCTGGCGTCGCTGAGTATCACCGAGTTCTATCCCGACGGGGGAGCCTCGGTCCGGTTGGTCAACGACACGTCACACCTTCGCTGAAAGAGCCCCGACGGCTGATCAGCCTCTGATCAGATCACCAACCACAGGGCGCTCACGGCGGCGAGCAGCGTCAGTGGCGTCGTGATGACCCCGAGCAGAGTGAATGTCGCCAGCGTGGGCGGTGCGCCCGCGCTGGTGGCGACTCGTCGCCAGAGCATCGTTGCCAGTGAGCCCACGTAGGTGAGGTTGGGGCCGAGGTTGACGCCGATCAACATCGCAAGCACCAGCGCTGGAGGTGCCGCCGTTCCGAGCGCTGCGATCATCAGCAAGGTTGCCGGCAGGTTGTTGACGAGATTGGACGCAACCGCCGCTACCGCGGCGACAAAGAGCAGTGAGCCGTAGCTGGTGTCGCCTGGCAGGATCTGCGCAATCCATTCGCCCACCGGCCCGTTCGCGACTCCGGCGACGATGATTCCGAGAACCAGGACGAACGCGCAGAACCAGAGGTCGGCAGCGTAGAGCATCTTGGCGGCGGTCGTACGGTGCCGAGCCAGAGCGATCGCTCCCAGGACACTCGCACCCACCACCGCGATCCAGGCGGGCTCGATCCCGAAGAAACCCGAAACCGCGAAACCGAGCAGCGTCATTCCGATCACCGTCAGCGGCAGAATCGGCGCAGGCGCAGATCTGGCTGCCACCGGCGGTTCGGCGCTGTCGCCCCGCGCGAGTTCCGAACGGAAGAACAGTCGAAAAATCAGGTACTCGACAGCGATCGTCACGACCCACGGCAACGCCATCAATGCGGTGAAGTGCAAGAACGTCAAACCTGTTGCGGCAAACGCGATGAGGTTGGTCAGGTTGGACACCGGCAGCAGGGTCGACGCCGAATTCGACAGGTGCGCACTGGCATAGGAATGCGGCCGGGGACTTGCTCCGATGGATCGTGCGGCCGCGATCACTGCGGGTGTCAGAAGTACGACGGTGGCGTCGAGGCTCAGGACCGCCGTGGTCAGGGCAGCGGCGCCGAATACGTAAATCAGCAACCGGTGTGGATCGGCGAGGGATTTTTGCTGCAGGATCTGGCTGACCCAGCGAAAGACGCCGAGAGCATCGGCGGCATGAGCGAGAACCAGCACGGCAACCAGGAAGACGACGGTGGGTGCCATGCTCGCCAGTTCGTCGCGGGCTTCGTCGAGAGTTACGACGCCGGTCAGGAGAACGACGACAGCTGCCGGCCCGGCGATGACGATCTCGGGAAGCCCGCGTGGACGCACTATCGCGAAGACGAGGACGAGGACGACGAGCAGGATCGGTAGAAGAGTCACGCGATGGTGCTCCGTGTCGGGGCGAGCGTCATTTGAGCAGTTTGTAGAGCGTGTTCAGGTTTCGGGTTGTGGTGAACGCCTTGAACTTCGGTTTTCCGGTGTTCCTGCCGAACGCGCTCTTGACGGTCTGCCCCTTCTCGACCTCCCAGTACAGGACTCCGTCGCCTGCCGCCACACGCTCGACCGAGGCATCGAGTTGCGCTGCTGCAGTGCTCAATTCCTCCAGGATTTCCGGCTCGGAGGCAACCATCGCATAAGCATGCCAACCCTCGCGTTCGCGCTCGAACGGGTAGTTGTCCACGATCGCCTGCAGTGTCGGAAGGTCGAGGACGAACACCCAAGCCTCGTAGCCGAACTCGCGGGCAAGGGCGGATTCGATCTGTTTCTTCAGCGTCGGGATGTCGGTGCTCGGACTGTCGAACAGAACGTTGCCTGAGGCCAACACGGTTTTCACCCCTTGGAATCCGAGGTCACCGAAGACTCTCGCCAGGTCCGCCATCTTGATGTTGATGCCGCCCACGTTGATACCGCGTAGCAGGGCCACGTACCGAGTCATACGGTGACCATAGTGCCGGCCACCGACAGGCGCCCGGTAGCATACGGGGGCGGACGAGTTGGCCGGGCGGCCGCGGCTTCTGGAACCAGCGCGTATCGCGCACAGGCCTGGGGCCGAGGAAAGTCCGGACTCCACAGAGCAGGGCGGTTGTTAACGGCAACCCGAGGCAACTCGCGGGACAGTGCCACAGAAAACAGACCGCCTGCCTTTCGAGGCAGGTAAGGGTGAAACGGTGCGGTAAGAGCGCACCAGCACCTCGGGTGACCGGGGTGGCTAGGTAAACCCCGCCCGGAGCAAGGTTGAAGGTCGCATCGCTCGCGGTGCGGCTGCGCAGGTGTTCGAGGGCTGCTCGCCCGAGCCTGCGGGTGAACCGCTCGAGGCACCCGGCGACGGTGTGCCCAGATGGATGGTCGCCACTCGGCACTTCGGTGCCGCAGGACAGGATCCGGCTTACACGCCGACTCGTCCGCCCGCGATCTGCAAGAGAGCACAAAGAAGACCCCCACCGGATCGGTGGGGGTCTTCTCTATGGTCGAAAGCTGTCAGACAGGCTTGATGACCAGCAGCGTAGCCCAGTACGTTGCCGCGTCATGGCCCATGAGCGGGAGGAGGTAATCGTAAAGAATTGCGGACATGCGCACTCCATTTTCTGTTCGTAGCTTGTGTTGGGCATTCAAGCAGAACTCACCGTTCGAATGTCCGGTTCTCACCTGCCAGGCCAAGTAGAAAGAATATCAGTCTCACAGCGATCTACAAGCTTCTATCTCACTCTGATGTCACACTGTGGATATGACTGATGAAGATCGACTCTGGTACTTCGACGTGTCCGACGGTTCCGTCACGCAGGGAAAGGGTGCGTCCTCGCTGACGAGGATGGGGCCGTACCCTGATCGGGACTCTGCCGAGCATGCATTGAAGATCGCTGCCGAACGCAACAAAGCCGCCGATCGGGCAGACGAAGACTGGAACAACTGAGCCTTGGAATAACTGAGCCTTGGAACGGCCGGGACTCGAACAACTGGGACCGGTACTGCTGCTACACCGGCCCGAACCGATCATGGAGGATGCGTGCCCGCAAGTCGAATGATGGTGCAGGGAATCGACTTCGGAGTGGTTCGGGCGGAGTTCGACTTGCCAGGAGCATTCTCGGCTGCGGCGCAGGCCGAGGCCGAGAATGCCGTGGATCGTTTCGGTGCCGGGCGTGTCGACGAAACGGGTATCGCCTTCGTGACCATCGACCCTCCCGGATCGATGGACCTCGACCAGGCAGTGCACATCGAGAAGATCTCGACCGGGTACGTCGTGCACTACGCGATCGCCGACGTCGCGGCGGTGGTGACGCCGGGTGGCGCTCTCGACATCGAAACCCGCAAGCGGGGCCAAACCTTCTATCTCCCGGACGGTTCCGTCCCGCTGCATCCCCGAGCGTTGTCGGAGGGATCGGCGAGTCTGCTGCCGGACGTGGTTCGTCCCGCCGCGCTGTGGCGGATCGAACTCGACGCGCAGGCCGAGCCGACGTCGTGGCAGGTGAGACGCGCTCTGGTGAAATCGGTGGCACGTCTGGACTATTCGACCGTGCAGCGCGATGCCGACGCGGGAACCTTGCATCCGTCCATCGCCGCACTACCGGAGTTCGGACGATTGCGCAGTGTCTCGGCGGTTGCCAGGGGTGCCATCGAGCTGAAACTGCCCGAGCAGTCAGTGGTTCGGGATCAGCCGGAGGACGAGTCCTCGGCTCGCTGGCGGATCGAACTGGAGCCACGCACCGAAGCGGACGACTGGAACGCAGAAGTGTCGCTGCTGACCGGGATGTGTGCCGGCCGCATGATGATCGACGCAGGTATCGGGTTGCTTCGCACGCTGCCGCCGGCCGAGGAGTCCGCGGTTCGGACCTTGCGGAGAACTGCAGTGGCGCTGGGTATCACGTGGCCGGAGGGGCAAAGCGTCGGGCAGATTCTTGCCGGACTCGATTCCAACGAGCCGTCGACTATGGCGCTGATGTCGGTTGCGCCGTCGTTGCTGCGCGGGGCAGACTACGCGGCCTTCGACGGCCGACTACCGGAGTTGACGGTGCATGCGGGGATCGGAGCGCCCTACGCTCACGTGACTGCTCCGCTGCGCCGGCTGTCCGATCGTTTCAGCACCGAGGTGTGTCTGGCGATCACAGCTGGTACGCCGGTACCGGAATGGGCGCGCACTGCCCTTCCCGAGCTGCCCGACATCATGAGTGGGTCCGACTCGCTGGCGAACAAGGTCGACCGTGCGTGCATCGATCTGACCGAGTCCACGCTGCTCGACGGCCGGGTCGGCGAGGTCTTCGACGCAGTGGTGATGCGCGCCAAGGACGGAAAGCGCTCGGCGGAAGTGTTTGTCCCGTCGGTCGCCGTGATTGCGAAATGCGTCGGAACGCCCGACGACGGTGAGCGCGCAAAGGTGCGACTCACCGCCGTCGACACCGTCAAACGGACGGTGGAGTTCACGTTCCCGGCGTAGCGAGCTACCGGTACGAATCGGTGGCTTCCACCAAGTGATGTGCGATGCCGGGCTCCATGGCGGAGTGTCCGGCGTCGTCGACGATCACGAGCTTGGATTCGGGCCACGCCTTGTGCAGCGCCCACGCGCTGGTGGCGGGGCAGACGACGTCGTAGCGGCCCTGGACGATCGTCCCCGGAATGCCGTGCAGTGCGGAGCTTTCGCGTAGGAGTTGACCCTCGTCGAAGAATCCGCCGTTGACGAAGTAGTGGTTCTCGATACGAGCGAAGGCCAAGGCGAACCTGGTCTCGGAGTTCTGTTCGATCTTGTCCGCCTGTGGGTACAGGTAGCTCGTCGATCCTTCCCAGGCCGACCAGGCGATGGCTGCCCGGGCTGCGACGGCGGGGTCTTCGGAATGGAGCAGTTGGTGATAGACCGCGACGAGGTCTTCGCCGCGCTGCGCCTCGGGTACCGGTTCGAGGAATTTGTCCCAGCGCTCCGGGAAGATGTTTCCCGCGCCGCCGTTGTAGTACCAGTCGATCTCGCTACGACGCAGGAGGAAGATCCCGCGCAGGACCAGCTCAGTGACGCGCGTAGGAAATGTTTCGGCGTAGGCGATGGACAGCGTGGAACCCCAGGACCCGCCGAAGACCATCCACTTGTCGATCGAAAGATGTTCACGCAGGGCTTCGATGTCGGCCAGCAGCTTGTCCGTCGTGTTCACCGACAGGTCGGCGCCGTCGGCAACGTGAGGGGTGGACCGCCCGCAGCCGCGCTGGTCGAGTAGAACGATGCGGTATGCGGCCGGATCGAAGAACTGGCGTACCGCCGGTTGCGCACCACCGCCGGGGCCACCGTGCAGGAACACCACGGGCTTGCCGTCCGGATTTCCGCTGACTTCCCAGTACATGCTCTGGCCGTCACCGACATCGAGGAAGCCGGTGACGAAAGGCTCGATCGGGGGATACAGACTCCGGAGAGCCGACGGCTGCCCTGAAGTGGCTGACGTGTCGGTCATCAGAAGCCCACCAGGCCGGAGGCGAGATCGGGGATCTCGAGTGCGGAAATCGCGCCGCTCCGGACGTCGGGGCACGCGGCTGAGGTTGCCGCGTCGATGCTTTCGCGGTTCTGAGCGAGATCGAGCAGGTTGATGCCGTTCTGCGTCGCCCACGTGATGACGATCGTGTTCAGTCCGCCCTTGCCGAGCGTCGGGGTGACGGTCCGCCAGTTCTGCAGCTGCCCTTCCATATCCGAGCACAACTGCTGGACCTGAGCGTCGGTGAACGTCGAACCGGACGCGGTTGTTGCCGGCGCCGTCGTGGTGGAACTCGCGGGCGTAGTGCTGCTGGGCGCGGGAGAGTTGGTGGACCCTCCCGCGCATCCGCTCAGCACCGTGACGAGAGCTGCCGCGCCGACTACAGCTGCGGCAGTAGAACTTCGACGGTTACCGATCATTGAACGCACCCCTGGCTGGTTGAGAGACAGGCGGCGTTCGCCGGTCTCGGATCAGAAACTGTGTTCTGCGGCCGGGAAAGCGCCAGTGCGAACTTCTGATGCATAGGCTGCGGCTGCGGAACGCAGTTCGTCACCGACGTTACCGAAACGCTTGACGAACTTGGCTGTCTTACCACTCGTGTAACCCGCCATGTCCTGCCAGACGAGTACCTGAGCGTCGCATTCGGAACCGGCCCCGATGCCGACGGTGGGGATGGTGAGTTTGCGGCTGACCTGGCCCGCGATCTCGGCCGGAACCATTTCCATGACGACGGAGAACGCCCCGGCTTCCTGGACTGCAATGGCGTCCGCCACAAGCTGCTCGGCCGCGTCGCCGCGACCCTGGACGCGGAAACCGCCGAGCGAGTTCACGCTCTGCGGGGTGAATCCGACGTGAGCCATGACGGGGATGCCGGCCGAGGTGATAGCCGCGATCTGCTTACTCATCCGCTCGCCGCCCTCGAGCTTGACGGCGTGCGCGAGGCCTTCCTTCATGAACCGCGTCGCAGTCGCCAGGGCCTGCTCGGCGGAACCCTCGTACGTGCCGAAGGGGAGGTCGGCGACGACGAGTGCGTGCGGGGCGCCGCGAACCACGCCACGCACTAGCGGGAGCAGTTCGTCGACGGTGATCGGCACGGTGGTGTCGTAGCCGTAGACGACGTTGGCGGCAGAGTCGCCGACGAGCAGCACCGGGATGCCTGCGTCTTCGAAGATGCGTGCCGTGGAGTAGTCGTAAGCGGTGAGCATCGACCAGCGTTCGCCGTTCTGCTTCATCTCGGCGAGGTGGTGAATGCGCGTCTTACGCTTCGGTGCATCGGTAGAGCTTGCAGTGGGTACAGAAACTGCACTGGGTACAGAACCGTAGAGAGGTGTTTCGGACATCGTTGTCCCTTTCTGGCCTCGAGGCCCTGAGCGTTGATCGCCTTCGGGTCCCCGGGTGTGGGTGATGACGTGTTCAGTCTGCCACCGGACATCGCCGACACGAATAGTTGACGGGGTGCAATGGGTCACATCACCGCGCGCGTATCAGGTAGGTGCCGAGACGAGGCGAACCGCTGGCTATCGCGGTTTCCTGGCACCATCGATGGCATGTCGAAGTTCGTTCGCCTCTCCGGTGCCCTCGCCGGAAGCGCAGCAGTGCTCGTGTTGGTTGTCGGTTGCACCAGTTCGGAAGGCACGCCCGAATCAGTGGAACCTGCTGGTTCTGCCGCGTCCGCGGTGCCGTCCGGCCTCGAGAAATTCTACGAGCAGACGCTCGACTGGGGTTCGTGCGACCAATTTGTCGAAGAAGGAACTGCGCCGCTGGGGCGTGGGATCGACTGCGCCGAGGTGAGCGTTCCCGTCGACTACGCGAATCCGAACGGCGACACCGCGAAGGTGGTGATCTCGCGTTCGAAGGCAACCGGCGACCGCATCGGCTCACTGTTGCTGAACCCCGGCGGGCCGGGTGGGTCCGGGCTGTCGATGGCGACCTCGGGTTCGGGCACCGAATTGCAGGAACGTTTCGACATGATCGGCTTCGATCCGCGGGGGATCGGGGCGTCGACCCCGCAGGTTCGGTGTTTGACGCCGGAGGAGACCGACGCGGAGCGTGCGGAGGTCAACGTCGACATGACGCCGGAGGGCATCGCTCTCGCCGAGGCGGACAGCAAGGACTACGCCGCCAAGTGCGCTGAGCGGACCGGTACGGAGTTCCTCGCTCATGTCGGTACCTACGAGGTGGTGCGAGATATGGACGTCATTCGGGGCGTTCTCGGCGATCCGAAGATGAACTACCTCGGGTTCTCGTACGGGACCCGGCTCGGATCCACGTACGCGGAAACCTTTCCGCAGAACGTCCGAGCGATGGTCCTCGACGGCGCGCTCGACCCCGAGCAGGATCCGGTCGACGAAGTGGTCTTGCAGGGGCAGGGCTTCCAAGGCGCGTTCGACGCCTTTGTCGCCGACTGTGTCTCGCGAACGGATTGCCCGCTGGGTGATGATCCGGCGCAGGCGCAGGCACGCTTTCAGGCACTCGTCGATCCGTTGATCGAGAAGCCGGCACAGACCACCGATCCGCGCGGGCTGAGTTATTCCGACGCGATCACGGGCGTGCAGCAAGCTCTGTACTCGCCACAGTTGTGGACGCCGCTGCGTGGGGGTCTGTCGAGTCTGGCCGACGGACGCGGCGACTCGCTGCTCAATCTCGCCGACATGTACGAAGGCCGTGAGGATGACGGCAGCTACTCCAACATCAACGACGCGTTCAACGCCATTCGCTGCGTGGACGATCCGGCAACCACCGACCGCGCCGAGGCCGGCGAATCCGACACTCGGTACCGCGAGGCGGCGCCGTTCCTCGACGACGGCCGCGGGACGGGTCAAGCGCCGCTGGACCTGTGCGCGTTCTGGCCCGTTCCGGCTACCGGCAGCCCTCACGCGCTCGACCCCCAGGCACTCGCTGACGCCGGTCTGCCGCAGCTGGTCGTCGTGTCCACGACGCAGGATCCGGCGACCCCGTATCAGGCCGGAGTGGATCTCGCGAAGCAGTTGGGCGCTGCTCTGATCACGTTCGACGGAACCCAACACACGGTGGTTCTGGACGGAAACTCCTGCGTCGACGATGCCGTCGTCGACTACTTCGTTTACTTGAAGGCTCCGGAAGAGGGTCTGACATGTTAGCCGGCGCGACGCCGTACGCTGCGCCTATTCGATGGTGACCAATCACTCTGTTAACCGGGACCACTGATGTAACACAGATTTAACGTGGCTTGCTTAGTCTCGCGTGCATGGATCGCCAAAAAGAATTCGTGCTTCGTACCCTGGAAGAGCGCGACATTCGGTTTGTCCGCTTGTGGTTCACCGATGTTCTCGGGTACCTCAAATCGGTGGCGATCGCCCCCGCCGAACTCGAAGGCGCCTTCGAGGAGGGAATCGGATTCGACGGTTCCGCCATCGAGGGATTCTCTCGAGTCTCCGAAGCCGACACCGTCGCTCGGCCCGACGCTTCGACATTCCAGATCCTGCCGTGGGCCCACAAGGACGGTGCGCAGCATTCCGCGCGCATGTTCTGTGACATCACGATGCCCGACGGTTCGCCGTCGTGGGCAGATCCGCGCCACGTCCTGCGTCGCCAGTTGAGCAAGGCCAGCGATTTGGGCTTCAGCTGCTACGTTCACCCGGAAATCGAGTTCTTCCTGCTGGAGAACGGTCCGATCGACGGCACTCCGCCGATCCCGGCCGACTCGGGTGGATACTTCGACCAGGCTGTGCACGATTCGGCTCCGAACTTCCGCCGCCATGCCATCGACGCACTCGAGTCGATGGGTATCTCGGTCGAGTTCAGCCACCACGAGGCCGCGCCGGGTCAGCAGGAGATCGATCTGCGCTACGCCGACGCACTCTCGATGGCCGACAACGTCATGACGTTCCGGTACGTCGTCAAGGAGGTCGCGATCGGTGAAGGCGTTCGGGCGAGCTTCATGCCCAAGCCGTTCAGCGATCAGGCCGGCTCCGCGATGCACACCCACATGAGCTTGTTCGAGGGCGATACCAACGCCTTCCACAATCCTGACGATCCGATGCAGCTCTCCGAGACCGGCAAGGCGTTCATCGCCGGCATCCTCGAGCACGCCAACGAGATCAGTGCGGTCACGAACCAGTGGGTCAACTCGTACAAGCGACTCGTTCACGGGGGAGAGGCGCCCACTGCCGCGTCGTGGGGCCCGTCCAACCGATCGGCTCTCATCCGCGTCCCGATGTACACCCCCAACAAGGCGTCGTCACGTCGCGTCGAGATCCGTAGCCCAGACTCGGCTTGCAACCCGTACCTGACTTTCGCGGTCCTGCTTGCTGCCGGTCTTCGCGGCATCGAGAAGGGCTACACCTTGCCGCCCGAGGCAGAAGACGACGTGTGGTCGTTGACCTCCGCCGAGCGTCGCGCCATGGGTTACAAGGAACTGCCGAGCAACTTGGACAGCGCTCTGCGCGAGATGGAGAAGTCGGAGCTCGTGGCCGAAGCACTCGGCGAGCACGTCTTCGATTTCTTCCTGCGCAACAAGCGTCGTGAGTGGGAGGAATACCGCAGCCACGTGACGCCGTTCGAGCTCAAGACCTACCTCGGTCTGTGACGGTGAAACCGCCCGCTGCGAGATCAGCAGTTCCAGGACCGGGTCGACTCGGGCTGGTCGAGCCCACCGCTGCCGACGAGTTGCGTCAGCTCGGTTGGGTCGACGCCGAGAGCATCGAACTCTTGTGGTCGCTTTCGCGTGCCGCGAATGCCGACCTCGCTCTGCGCACCCTTGTGCGGATCAAGGACGGGCTCGGCGACGGGTGGCGCGAACTCGATCAGGTCCTGCGCAAGGACAAGAGCCTGCGCGGCCGTTTGTTCGCACTGGTGGGTGCGTCGTCGGCCTTCGGCGACCACCTGGCCGCGGATCCGATCGGCTGGAAACTGCTCGACGGCACCGCTCTGCCGACCAAGGACGAGGCGACTGCAGCCTTGCTGGAGGTCGTGGGTGCAACTGTCGACGAGGGTGCCACCGAAGGTTCATTGACCTACCGCGCCACGGTGACCGGGCCGGAAGCTGTTGTTGCTCTGCGTAAGAGCTACAAGGACCAGTTGATGCTGCTGGCTGCGGCTGATCTTGCGGCGACCGTCGAGAACGAGCCGGTGGTGCCGTATCAGACTGTGGGGCACCAGCTTTCCGATCTGGCCGACGCCGCGCTGACCGCTGCACTTGCGGTGGCCATCGCAACGGTGTGTCCCGAGGGCAGCTGTCCGATCCGGCTCGCCGTGATCGCCATGGGCAAATGTGGTGCGCGCGAGCTGAACTACGTCTCCGACGTCGACGTGGTGTTCGTCGCCGAACCGGCCGATGCGACGGCCAGTCGCGTTGCCGGTGAGATGATGCGTATCGGTACCTCCGCATTCTTCGAGGTCGATGCTGCGCTGCGGCCCGAAGGCAAGCGCGGAGAATTGGTTCGCTCCCTCGAATCCCACATCACGTACTACAAGCGCTGGGCCAAGACCTGGGAGTTCCAGGCACTGCTCAAGGCTCGTCCGATGACCGGCGACATGGAGCTCGGTCGCCAGTACTCCGAGGCGATGAGCCCGATGGTGTGGATCGCCTCCGAGCGCGAGGACTTCGTCCCCGAAGTCCAGGCCATGCGTCGACGCGTCGAGGAAATGGTTCCCCCCGAACTGCGTGAGCGTGAACTCAAACTCGGCCGCGGAAGTTTGCGCGACGTCGAATTCGCCGTCCAACTCCTGCAATTGGTGCACGGGCGCGCCGACAGTTCGTTGCATGTCCAGAGCACCGTCGATGCACTGACTGCATTGGCGGCGGGTGGATACGTCGGCCGCGACGACGCCGCCAACCTGACTGCGTCATACGAATTCCTGCGCCTGCTCGAGCACCGTCTGCAGTTGCAGAAGCTCAAGCGCACACACACCCTGCCGCCGCCGGACGACGAGGAAGCGCTGCGTTGGCTGGCCCGCGCCGCGCACATGCGGCCAGACGGTCGTCTGGATTCCCTGGGAGTCCTGCGCGCCGAGATCAAGCGGAATTCGCATCGGATTCGCCGCCTGCACGCCAAGTTGTTCTACCGCCCGCTTCTCGAATCGGTGGCGCGGATGGACAAGGAAGCACTGGTCCTGGGACCAGAAGCCGCGGTTCGGCAGTTGGCCGCTCTGGGTTACACGGCACCCGAGCATGCTCTCGGGCATCTGACTGCACTGACGAGTGGCGCTTCACGCAAGGGGCGCATTCAAGCGCTCCTGTTGCCGACTCTGCTCGAATCACTCGCGGACACACCGGATCCCGATGCAGGTCTGCTCGCTTACCGCAGGCTCTCGGACGCGCTCGTCGACCAGACGTGGTTCCTGCGCCTGCTCCGCGACGAGGCTGCGGTGGCCGAGCGTCTGATGACCGTGCTGGGCTCGTCGGCGTACCTACCCGACCTGCTCATCAAGGCTCCCGACGTGATTCGCTTGTTCGCGGATTCGCCGAGTGGACCGCGCCTTGTCGAGCCGAAGCCCGAGGACGTCGCTCGCGGAATCCTCACCGCCTCCGGCCGACACAGTGATCCGAATCGTGCTGTTGCTGCGGCCCGCTCGTTGCGGCGACACGAACTTGCGCGAATCGCGTCGGCCGACATCCTCGGCATGCTCGATGTTCCTGCAGTCTGCAAGGCGCTGTCCTCGGTGTGGGCCGCGGTGCTCAATGCATCGCTCTCCGCGGTGATCAAGGCCAGCGTCGCCGAACTCGGGACCGAGGCGCCGGCCAGTTTCTCCGTCATCGGCATGGGTCGACTCGGCGGTGGCGAACTCGGCTATGGATCCGATGCGGACGTTCTGTTCGTGTGCGAACCCCGCGAGGGCGTCGACGAGACCGTTGCGGTCAAGTGGGCCAACAGCATTGCCGACAAGGTGCGCAAGCTTCTCGGGGCACCGAGTACAGATCCACCGCTCGAAGTCGACACCGGATTGCGTCCGGAAGGCCGTAACGGTCCGATGGTGCGCACTCTCGAGTCCTACGACGCGTACTACGCGAAGTGGGCTCAGGCGTGGGAGATTCAAGCGCTGCTTCGTGCGCACCCGGTTGCCGGTGATCCTGAATTGGGACTGCGGTTCCTGCACATGATCGACAAGACCCGCTACCCCGAGGGCGGCGTCAGTGATGCGGCGGTGCGCGAGATCCGGCGCATCAAGGCGCGAGTCGATTCCGAAAGGCTCCCGCGCGGAGCCGATCCGGCGACGCACACCAAACTGGGTCGCGGCGGCTTGGCCGACATCGAGTGGACTGTGCAATTGCTGCAGCTGCGCCACGCCGACAAGATCGAGTCGCTGCACAACACGTCGACCCTCGAGACTCTCGACGCCATCGGCGCCGCGGAACTGCTCAGCGAAGGTGACGTCGAACTGCTGCGTGACGCCTGGATCACCGCGACGAAGGCACGCAACTGCCTCGTTCTGGTGCGAGGCAAGCCGACCGATCAGCTTCCCGGCCCGGGCCGTGTTCTCGCGGCGGTGGCGCAGGTCGCTGGATACGGCGACGACGCAGGGGAGTTCCTCGACAACTACCTGCGCATCACGCGTCGGGCAAAAGCTGTGGTGGAGAGGGTCTTCGGCGGCGAGTAGCGCTCTCGGTCAGTCCTGCCGAATCGCCGCGTTCGCGGCAAACCTGCGGACTTCGGCGTTCTGCCACACGTGGGCGGGAACTCCGCCGCCGAGTAGCTCGCGCGCGAGCGCGGGTTGCCCGCCGATCGGTACGTCGCTGCCCGCGATGATCATGTTGCCGTAGCGGCGGCCCTTGAGCATCGCGGGATCGGCGATGATCGCCATGTGTTCGAACTGTGCGCCGATGGTTGCGGCCTCGCTGCGCGCGCCCTGGAGATCCGGGGTGTCGCCGCAGTTGACGATGTAGATGCCGCCCGGTGCGAGCACGCGTCGTACGTGGGTGGTGAATTGCGCCGTCGTCAGTGGTGTCGGAGTTGTGCTGCCGGCGAAGACATCTCGAATCACGATGTCCCGGGTGGACTCGGTGAGAGTTTCGGTGACGGCGCGGGCTTCTCCGACGCGGATGCGCAGAAGAGGCGCGCGCGGGAGGTCGAACCAATCGCGTACGAGTTCCGCCAGAGCACCGTCGATTTCGACCACCACTTGACGCGCGTCAGGGTAGGTGGCGGCGAAGTATCTGGCCATGGAGCAGGCGCCACCGCCGAGATGAAGCACCCGCAGGCGCTCGGCCTTGTCACGTTCGGAATCGACCAGATGCGCGATCCACCGCATGTACTCGAAATCGAGCACCGTGGGATCCGCGACGTTCACGTGGGAACTGGGCACTCCGTTGATCTGGATGATCCAACTGTCATCGGAGTACTGATCGCGGACTAGTTCGCACGTCCCGGTATCGATCGGAAAAGTGCCGGCGACGGGACCGGACTCGCCTCGCTCGGGAGTACTGCTGCGAGTTCTGGTCTTGCGAGTTCCCTTGGCCACTGTGTCCATGTTAGCCGTGCGCCTTTCTGGTAGAGGCGGCTACCAAAAAGGCACACGGACCGACGGTATTCTCGGGCTACTTCAGGCACACTCGTACATGGAGTGTGATCGGCGACACAAATGCCGGCGCGTTCTTTCGTCGTCCGTGCATCACGAAGAATTTCGAGGAGTGCAGGTGAAGGTCAAGGCAGCGGTAGTCAAGGCGCCAGGTCAGGCGTGGGAGATCGAAGAGGTCGAGCTGGGGGACCCGGTCTCGGGTGAGGTGCAGGTCCGACTCGCCGCATCGGGGCTGTGCCATTCGGACGAACATTTGCGTACGGGCGCCAGCCCGCTGCCCTTCTACCCGGCCCTGGGCGGGCACGAAGGAGCCGGAGTGGTGACGAAGGTCGGACCGGGTGTCGCGAGCGTCGAAGAAGGCGACCACGTGGTTCTCGCCTTCATCCCGGCGTGCGGACGTTGTCCGTCCTGTGCGAAGGGTCTGCAGAACATCTGCGACGAAGGAGCCGGCCTGTTGACCGGGCAGGCGATCTCCGACAAGACGTACCGCGTCACCCTCGACGACGAGCCGGTCATCCAGATGTGCCTGCTCGGAACATTTTCGCCGTACGTGACCGTCAACGAGGCGTCGGTGATCAAGATCGAGAAGGACATCCCGCTCGACAAGGCGGCCTTGCTCGGCTGCGGTGTTGCCACCGGTTGGGGATCGGCCACCGCGATCGGTGGAGCCAAGGTCGGCGACACGGTGGTGGTCGTCGGCGTCGGCGGCGTCGGAATCAACTCGGTGCAGGGTGCGGCGTCCGCCGGAGCACGATTTGTGATCGCGATCGATCCCGTCGAGTTCAAGCGCGACAAGGCAAAGGAATTCGGCGCCACACACACTTTTGCCTCCCTCGAGGAAGCGCTACCGGTGATCGGCGAGATCACCTGGGGCAAGATGGCCGACGTCACCGTGATCACCGTGGGCGAGATTCACGGCGACATCATTCAGCCCGCGCTCAGCGCGACGGGCAAGGGTGGACAGGTCGTGGTCGTCGGAATGGGGCATTACGCGGATTCGCAGGTGACGCTCAGCCTCTTCGAGCTGACCCTTCTGCAGAAGCGTTTGCAGGGAGCCATCTTCGGCGGGGTAGGGCCACGGTCCCAGATTCCCAAGTTGCTCGATCACTACCGAAGCGGCGCACTCAAACTCGACGAGTTGGTGACCAAGACTTACAAGCTCGAGGAGATCAACGAGGGGTACGCCGACATGCTCGAAGGAAAGAATCTGCGCGGGATGATCGTCTACACGGAGGACGATTACTGATCGTTTCCCTTTGACTGAAGGCTCCGGCCCGGCACCACGCTTCGTGGTGTCGGGCCGGAGTCTTCTGCCCCCACGCACATTTCTGTCGATCGATGAGTCGACTGCCCCCGTAGTGGGCACTCGCAGAGTGAGGAAACCGGGCACCGTGTCCGGATCTCAGTCCACGACTCGACAGAGAAGAGCAGAGCATGCCCTACATCACCACCTCCGACGGAACCGAGATCTACTACACCGAGCACGGCGTCGGCCGGCCGATCGTCCTCAGCCACGGGTGGCCGCTGAGTTCTGACGCGTGGCAGGTCGAGATGAAGTTGTTCGCCGACGCCGGATACCGGACCATCGCGCACGATCGTCGAGGACACGGTCGCTCGTCGAAGACGTACACCGGCAACGACATGGATACATATGCCAAGGACCTGGCTGAGCTGATCGACACACTCGACCTGAAAGACCTGGTCCTGGTTGGCCATTCGACCGGCGGCGGGGAAGTGGTCCGGTACGCGGCGCAGCACGGCAAAGGGCGCGTGGCGAAGGTGATCACCGCCGGCGCCGTACCGCCGATCATGGTCAAGTCGGACGGCAACCCCGAAGGCACACCGATCGAGGTCTTCGACGGCATCCGTGAGGGAGTTCTGCGAGACCGATCGCAGTTCTACAAGGATCTCAGCGAGAGCTTTTACGGCGCGAACCGCGAAGGTGCCGACGTCTCGCAAGGGGCGAAGGACGACTTCTGGCGGCAAGGTATGTTGGTCAACCTCGCCGCGGCCTACGACTGCGTCAAGGCATTCTCGGAGACGGACCAGACCTCCGATCTCGAAGCCATCGACGTTCCGTTCCTCATCGCTCAGGGCGACGACGATCAGATCGTGCCGATCGGCGCAGCGGCCGAGAAGGCGATCAAGCTGGTGAAGAAGGGCACGCTGAAGGTGTATCCGGGCGCACCTCACGGCATCTACGGCTCATATCAGAAGACACTGGACCAGGACATTCTCGCGTTCATCGAGGACTGACGTCAGCGAGGCGGAAGGGAGCGGAGTCGAAAGGACCAGAGTGGGAAGGATAAAATTGCCATGTCTACACACGTTGCCTCACTACGCAATGGCCCCAGTGTCTTCGAGAACGAACTCGGGTCGATCTCGCAGCTCGACACGAGTTCGTTGCCGATCCTGTCCGGTCTGTCGATCAAACGAATTGTTCTCGGTCCCGGCGCGATCCGTGAACCACAATGGAACGTCAACGCGAACCAGATCGCCTACGTCACCAGCGGAACCGTGCTCGTCTCGATGTTGGGCAATGCTGACGAGTTCGCCAGTTTCGTGGTGCGAGCGGGGCAGATGTATCACGTCGAATCCGGCGCGATTTATCACATCGAGAATGTCGGAGAGGAGGAGGCGGAGATCATCGCCGCCCTGCGTACTTCTCTGCCGCAGCACTTTTCGTTGCAGAGTAGCGTCAGCGCAATGTCGAACGCGGTGCTCGGCAATACGTACGATCTCGCCGCATCGGCCTTCGACGTCTTCGGTAGAGCCGATGCGTCCCAGATAGTTCGGCGGGACGGCGCCGCCGTCGTTCCCGATACCGCCGGCCTTCCCAACGCGCATCTCTTCGATCTCGAAGGCCAGATCGCGCCTCTCGCATATCCGTACGGACAGGCGAAAGTGGCGCGCAAGCAGTATTGGGCGGCGCTGGAGGATCTTTCGATGTACTCGTTGACTATTCGCGAGAGTGGGATGCGTGAGCCACACTGGCATCCCGTCACTGCCGAAATGGGATACGTGCATCGTGGTCACGGGCGGATGACGGTCCTCGATCCGGACGGTTCGCTCGACACCTACCTACTGGAGCCTGGTCAGGTGTATTTCGTTCCGCGTGCCTATCCCCATCACATCGAGGTTCTAGGTGACGAGGACATCAACTTCCTCATCTTCTTCGACCAGCCGACGCCGGGCGACATAGGCTACCGTGCAACGGCTTCCGCGTTCTCACGCGGCGTTCTCTCGGCCTCGTTCGGTGTTCCGGAACGGGATCTGCCGCACTTTCCTTTCACCCCGATCGATCCGCTCATCGTCTCGCGGATCAATCCGATCGACCGCCAGCACTGATCGGCAAGGACGCCCATCATGACCACCACGCTCACCGTGACCGATCACGGGACGACGCTCGACTTCACGTACGAGGACGCCCTCCGCTATCACGGTCCGCAGGCCCCGGGCGGCGTGGCGCATGCCTACAAGGTTCTCGAGCGCGCTCTCGGTGTGCTCGGCGGGGAAGGCTCCGTCGAGCGTCGCGAGCTGGTCGTCACCACCGCACACGGCGGACCAGGAGTGCGCGATTCGTTCGAGTTGGTCACGCGCGCGGTGACCGAAGGGCGGTACACCGTTGACAGTTCCTTGGCCAGGCGTGAACGTGGAAACACGCTCGCGCTGTACGTATTTCGGATCACCTATCGCGGCGCGAGCGTCACGCTGACTGTTCGGGAGGGGTTCGTCGTCGACGAGTTCATCACTCTGTCCCGTAAGTCCGACCGGACGGCCGAAGACGAGTCACGGCTGACAGAGCTCAAGCAGGAGATGGCGGATCGAGTGATGTCGAGCCCGGCCGAGAGCGTGTACGACCTCGAGACCGGCACGCTCCCCGTCTGAGCGACGGCGGCGCAGGCGTCGGCGTGCAGAAATCTGGGCTGTCTGAAGTCAGCGGCTGGCGAACATCCTTATTCGTTGGTCGCGGCTGCGCTCGAGATGGTTGCGCATGTGACCACGTGCGGACGATTCGTCCCGGGCGCGGATGGCGTTCAGGATCTCTTGATGCTCCGAATTGAGCAGGTCAGGTTCGCCGTAGTTCGACGGCGGGCCGCTGTCGTAGATTCGCAGTTGGGTGGTGAGGCGGATCAGCAATGAGGTGATCGTGGAATTGTGGGCGGCCTGCCAGAGGGCCTCGTGAAACTTGAAGTTTCCGGCACGAACCTCGGTGCCTTCTGTTGCAGTGCAGCAGAACTCGTGCAATCCGTCCAGGCGGGCAAGGTCGAGATCGCTGTGGCGGAGTGCGGCGGCGCCGGCGGCTTCCGATTCGAGGGCAACCCGCGCTGCGTAGATTTCGATGACGTCTTCGGGAGTGCCGGAGCGGACACGAAAACCGCGGGCGGCTCGTTCGAGTAGACCGTCGTGCGCGAGCCAGTTGAGTGCCTCGCGGATCGGGGTACGCGATGCGCCGTACGATTCGCACAATTGAGTCTCGTGCAGCGGAGCGCCCTGGGGGAACTTGCCGGCCAGGATGTCGGCTCGCAGGCGCAGGTACTGCCGCGAGGTCTGATCGGACCGGCCGAGCGCAGCCTCCGGCACCAGCAGATCGGTGGTGCTCGTATCGGCGTCGAGATCCATGTGTCCTCATTCCTGTGCATGCAAGTAGAGCGCGTTCGATTATGCCATCGGCGACGAGTGAGTACTTGCGTATACGCTAGTACTCATTTAGGTTCGTGCTTGTTCGTTTCCGAGGGAGAGGGTCTGAAGTGGCTGGAGAGACCGCGTCGCCGCTGGTGAGTGCTGCTGAACTCGACGCGATGCTGCGCGAGGGAGGCGTCGCTGTGCTCGACGCGACGGTTCATTTTCCTCCCGCGCGATTCGACGGCGACTATCGCCCGGAGTCCGGGTACGACGGCTGGGTTTCCTCGCACATCCCGGGTTCCCGACACGTCGACCTCATGGACGTCTTTTCCGAAAGGGAAGCGGCGCTGCATTTCACACGCCCGTCAACGGAGCAGTTGATGTCCGATCTCCAATCCAGTGGTATCGAACCGGGTGCGACAATCGTGATCTACGACCAGGGTTCGACCACCTGGGCATCACGGCTCTGGTGGGTGTTTCGCAACGCCGGCATCGAAGCAAGGGTCCTCGACGGTGGCCTCGCCGAATGGACTCGATGCGGCTTCGCCCTCGCGAGCGGCGACGACGTCACCCACACGTCGGCGTCGAAGCGTTGGAGTGTGACGGACCTTGGCCTGTGGGTCGATCTACCTCGCGTTGCCTCACTGTCCTCAGGAGAAGAAGCCGGAACGCTGGTGTGCGCTCTCGCGCCTGAGCAGTACGAGGGAACGGAGAAGACGAGATACTCGCGACGCGGACACATTCCGTCAAGCGTGAATCTGTCCGCGAAGAGTCTCCTCGACACCGACTCCAGGATGCTTCCAGTCGAGGAAGTGTTGTCGAAATCTGCTGACGTTCTACCAACCGCCGCCGACCCTGTCGTGATCTATTGCGGCGGTGGAGTTTCGGCGTGCCTGACAGCACTTGCGCTGATCCGCGGCGGTTATGAGGACGTCAAGGTCTACGACGGCTCGTTGGAGGAATGGACTGCAGATCCGGTTTTGCCGATGGTTGTCGGCGGTGAGCCCGGCGGCGCGCTTGCGGATGTTCGATGTCCGCGGTCCTGAATCGCCGCAGTCCTCAATTACCTCCCGTCCTGAAGGAATTCTCATGTCTGACACTGTCTCTGTCGAAACCGTCGCGTCGGCGATCGACGCACTCCGCGATCAGGTACCGCTCGTCCAGTCGCTGACCAACATCGTTTCTGCGAACTTCTTGACCAATGTTCTGCTCGCTGCCGGCGCAAGCAACGCTCACATCGACAACGTTCACGAAGCCGGTGGGTTCGCTGCCGTCGCCGGGGGAGTGCTCGTCAACCTCGGGACGCCGGACGACGGGACTGCCGAAGCCTTCCTGATAGCAGCAGAAGCGGCGCGAACTGCGGGTACGCCATGGGTTTTGGATCCCGTCGGTGTCGGTGGACTGCCCTGGCGGAGCGGTATCGCTGTGGACTTGTTGCGCTTTCACCCCAACGCCATCCGAGGGAACGCGTCGGAGATCATCGCGCTTGCGGGACTCGGCGGTGACACCCGCGGCGTCGACAGTGCCTCCGCGTCCGCCGACGCAGTGCCCGCCGCTCTGTCACTCTTGAAGCATGCCGATGCCGTGTCGGCATCCGGACCGGTCGACTACATCGTCGGCCGCGATGCGGGCGGTGACACCCGGGGCGTCCGAGTCTCCGGCGGCAGCGCTCAGTTGCCGCGCGTGACCAGTACCGGTTGCTCTCTGGGAGGCCTGGTCGCTGCCTACCTCGCCGTGACGCCGACCGCGCTGGACGGATTGGTTGCCGCGCATACGCATGTTGCCGTGGCATCGGAGATCGCCGAGGAAAATGCCTCAGGTCCTGGTTCTTTCGCGGTCGCGTACCTCGACGCGCTCTACAACGTGAATGCGGACACCATCCGCTCACGTGCCCGAATCGAATCGTTCGACCTGCCGGCTGGAGTGCAGAACTGATGGGCATCAAGACATTCTGGTATCTCACCCAGGCCGACGGGGACTACCCGTGGAGCCCCGGTGGGCTGTTCCCCGTGGACGGGGCCAGGCAGATCGAGCTCGCGAAGACCATCGACGACGGCGGATTCGAAGGTGCGCTTGTTGCCACCTGGCCGAACGATCCGTTCATCTCGGCGACGTGGGCGGCAGCGCACACCACGCGCATGAAGTTCCTCGTCGCTGTCTACGCGAACATGACGCCGGCGCGACTGCTGGCGGAGAAGGCATTGACTTTCGACGCCTTCAGCGGCGGCCGACTGTTGATCAACTCGGTCAACGGACGCGAGAACATCCTGACCAAGTACGACATGAACGTGCCCCACGACGAGCGTTACGAGTTGGGGGAGCAGTACTGGGCGAACTTCCGCCGCATCTACGCCGAAGGCACGGAGTCGAACTTTCCCAACACACCACTGCGTATCGATGCGCCCGCTGGGCATCAGGTTCAGCTGTGGGGTACCGGTGATTCGCCTGCAGGCCTGGCGAATTCAGGCAAGGTGCTCGACACCTACTTGGCGATGCTGCGCGAGACTTCGTTCATCGAAGACAAATTCTCTGCCGCACGGGCGGCGGCGGAGGCAGCCGGGCGCGAGTTCACCGACTTCGGTGCGCTCACCGGTGTGATCGTTCGCCCCACCAAGGCGCAGGCGCACGACCGGTTCCGTTCGTTGTTCGAGAAGACGGGCGTCGAGCAGATCGCTCATGTCTTGGACAACGCAGTGCGTCGTCGTACTCAGGGGAAGCAAGACCTCAAGACCTTCACCGCCCGCGACGCTCAGCGACAGGGTTGGGCGGACAAGATTGCCTCCGGCCGACTTCCGGAACCGGAGGAGTTGTACGTCGGTGACGGGCTGTACGCGGGTATCACGGCGTGGTCACCCCTCGACATCTTCGGCACCGGGTCATCGGCCGTGTACTACGTCGGCGATCCGGATTCGATCACGGACTCGGTACGCACGCTTCGCAGCCGAACCGGTTTGACTGCACTGATCCTGGCAGGTTGGCCTCTGATCGAGGAAGCGAAGTGGGTTGCGGAGCATCTTGTTCCGCGATTCGACGAACTCAGCTGACGGCGCGCCGCAAGACAGTGGCACCGAGACCTAGAACGTCGCGGAGAAATGCTGTGGCAGTGTCGATTTCAGACGCAGTACATTCGAGAAGGATCTTGACTTCCACGTCCTTCTTGACGATGTCGGCAACAACGGCCACGGCGACAACACCGTTGCCGACGGCCGAGCCTCGGAACAGATCGATCCCGTCGCCGTCCGCGCTGACCGTGCCGTCGAGATAGCCGTAGTCGAGCGGATAGATCGCATCGGGGTACCGCGGGTGTGCCGACCCTCGGGGGCGATCGATCACGACAGCTGACGTGGCAGCCAGGTGATCGAGGGCGGCGAACAGTTCTTCACTCATCGTTACCGGTGCTCGCGCAGTAGCTGAGTCGGTGTCAGGCCTGCCAGTGCACGCGTATCGCGTGCGAGGTGGGCTTGGTCGGCGTAGCCGGCGCGACCGGCCAGCGACGACAGCGTGAGATTTGCGCCGCGGCTGAGAGTCAACACGTCCTGCATTCGTTGCACCTTCTGAATCAGTTTGGGGGACAGCCCGACCGCCGATGTGATCGATCGTCTGAAATGACGTTCGGAAACACCGAGGTCTGCAGCAATCTCTCGTATCGGCGTGGAAGGGGAGGAGATGAGCGCGGAGTAACCACGCTCGATTCCGTGGTCGGGTTCCAGTCCGCGCCACAACTGGCCCAGTAGGTGAGCGTCGACTGCCTCGTGGCTCAGGGCGTCGGCAAGTACCCGCGCTTGTCTGGAAGTGAGGATGTCGTCGAAGGCGATCTTCGAATCCTGCACCGCGTCGGCAGCTGTGCCGAGCAGGCTCCGCAGAGCCGGTGGATTGATCCGGATGCCCCACATGGTTGTACCGGCGGCGACCGAAACCAGATCGGCACCGGTGGCAGGTCCGACGAGCCACGACTTTCCGGTGCTGTCGACGATGAAGTCGGCGCAGAGATCGGGAAGAATCCGCTTTGCTTCCGTGGGCGTATGGGCTTCGCTGGTGCTTTTCCACGTGCAACTGAAGAGGCCGGCAGAACCGGTGATCCGAGTCTCGACATAGGTGTGGCCGTTTTGTTCAAGACTCGACGCTACCGTCCGACTACCGTCGAGAGCGAGGGTGTCAGTGCCGGTCATCAGATCATCGTCACACACTCGCCGATCACTTCTCGACCCGAAACAGGAGAAATACCGTGTCCGTCTCTCCGAGACTCGATCTCGTCGGAATCGTCACCAACGATCTCGCGCGTTCCCTCGCGTTCTACCGAACCCTCGGGCTCGACATTCCGGAAACACCCGCTGACGCTCCGCATGTGGAGTTCACTTTCGACGGTGGGCTTCGGCTGGCCTGGGACGCGCTGTCCACCATCGCGAGCTTCGATCCGGACTTCGCTGTCGGGGAAGGTCGACACCCCGTCGCTTTGGCCTTCGATTTCGGGACTCCCGCCGCAGTAGACGAGGCGTATCAGCGCATGACAGCCGACTTCCCCGGGCACAAGGCGCCCTTCGCCGCCGTATGGGGGCAGCGTTACGCCGTTCTTCTCGATCCCGACGGCAATACCGTGGATCTCTTTGCCGCGCTCTGAATTCGAACGACGCAGGCCCCGAACGAATATCGGTCGGGGCCTGCGGTTGTCGGTGATCGAGTCGTTGTCAGTTCACCAAGCGTTCAGGGTGTCGAGGATCTGGCCTCGGGCCTTCCACAGTTCTGCACCCCAGTACGGCCACGAATGAGTGCCGTTGGCCGGGAAGCTGTACGTTGCCGGAATTCCCAGGGAGTTCATGCGCAGTTGGAATGCCCGTGAGTTCATCAAGGCAAGGGCCTCGAGCCCGATGGCACTACCGGTATTCACGAAGTCGACGGGCCGACGCGGTTGATCGAACTGCCCGGGCAGGCCGCTCGCAGCGGATATGTACAGCGAGAGCCCAGCCAGTTCGGGTGCAAACACGAAGGGATCGTTGCGGAGCCAAGCGGGGTTCCACGGCGGTCCCCACATTGCATCGACATTGAAGGACCCGGCGCTGACCATGGCCACCCGGATCGCCTCACGCATGCCTGGAGCTGAGATGTTGAGGTATCCCGAGAGCGAACCGGCGAACTTGAACTGATCGCGGTGGTAGGCGGCTAGCGTCAGTGCCGCGCTGCCACCCATGGACAGTCCGAGCACGCCGTTGTTGGTTCGGGAGACGCCGCGCGATTCCAGATAGGCGGGAAGTTCCTGGGTGAGGAAGGTTTCCCATTTGTACGTGACCGGCTGGCGATTCAAATTGCTGTTCGCATACCAGTCGGAGTAAAAGCTGGACTGCCCGCCGACCGGCATGACCAGGGTGACGTTGTCGCCGCGATACTGCTCGAGAGCGTTGGTCTCGAAACTCCATGCGTTTCGGTCGTCGCGTGCTCGTAGGCCATCGAGAAGATAGAGCGCCGCGTTGCCGCCGCGCGAAGCCCACTGGATCTGAACCTTGATCGGTCCCATCGACGAGTCGACGAACACTTCCTCGTAGCCACCGGCCGGGGCGGTACGCGCGGGCGCTGCGGTCGCTACCGATCCGCTGATCAGGCCTGCGGTCAGGGGGAGTGCGAGTGCTGTCGCTGCGAGGCCCAGGATCCGACGCTTGATTCGTTTCGAAATACGGTTTCTCGAAAGATCCGGGTTCGAAATATCTGGGTTCTTCGCCAAATCTGTGTGAGCCTCGTGCATGTATCACTCCCGCCCCAAAGGTGCTTGCACACCGAAATCCGACCGAGCCCCCCGAGGCGCGGAATTCCTTATGACACTAAGTGGTCTGTATTGACCTCGACGGCACCGTTACCGGTTCGTTATCAAACTGGTCCGATTTACCGTAATGCCGTCAGGCGTCGTCGACCGGAGGTTGTGCCACGATTTGCCAACCTCCACGAATCAGGTGTTCACGTACCCGAGCGACGTCCGATTCGTGCGGAATATCGTCGGTGACCTTGGTGATGAGGACGCCGATGTCGATCGGATCGACCGAACCGGGAAAGTCGATCGGATCGACCGGAAGCGGAAAGCCGGCGACGAGATCGTCAGCAAGAACGGCGATCTCGTCGTCGGACAGTTGTCGCCGGAGCAGGGCCATCAAAGGGACGTAGTCCTGCTCCGGCACACCGTTCGGATACCCGGCACGCAGCCAGCCGAGTATCGAAGCCAGAAGTGGTGGAAGACTCAACGAATCGAGCTTCAGTGGTTGTCGAGATCGGCGAGGGGCCACCCGGCGGCAGCAAGGACGGAGGCAACGCGCGCGATGTCCTCGTCCGAGGGAGTCTGGCTCGTCAGATCGGCGATCTGAGCGCTGATCTCGTCGCTCGAGATCACCTGGTCGCTGTTGACGTCGCTCAGTTCTGCGAGTGCAGCGCCGATGGCAATGTCTCGAATTTGCGCGTCCGAGAGTTTGCGTCGTAGCAATGCGACCAGCGGAATGCGGTCCTTGGGCGGTATGCCTTCGGGGTAGCCGGCGCGAAGCCAGTCAAGAATGGATTGAGGAAGGGATGGAGTCGGTGCAGTCACGGTGATGTCTTTCCGCTCGTGAGGGCGCACGGGATCAGAAGATCTCGATGCCGAATGTGTGGCTGAGGAAGCCCTGCATGATGAAGAGGATTCCGGTGACGATCGCGATGAGCACGACCGCGAAGCACACCACTGCGCCTGCCACGGCCAACGGACTGCGAGCCGCGACGGCAGTGCTCCCGCCGCCACTGCCACGTTGTCCGGCGTCGAGCGACTTCAGGCCGATTGCGAAGATCGCCGGTAGTCCGGCGCCCAGCAGGAGGCCGACCAGTACGACCTGCCAGAGCGAGTCGACGGTGTTTTTCAAGATATCCATGTCGATTCCCTCTTTCAGGCTTTGACGTCGGTGGTGACGCGGGCGTCCGGACCGGGGACCTCTGCAGGCACCAGGCCGCCGTCCCACTCGGCGTTGACGTTGCTCGGATCGATGGGCTCCTTGCGGGAGCGCAGGTACATCCAGCCGGCCAACGCGATGAGCACGGCGAAGACGACCAGGACACCGGGCAGGCCGCCGACGATGTTGGCCAGTCCCCAGCACAGAGCGCCGACGATTGCAGCGGACGGAAGAGTGATCAACCAGGCGACCGCCATACGTCCGGCTACGCCCCAACGAACTTCGGCGCCCTTGCGTCCCAGACCGGTTCCCATGATGGAACCCGTCGCCACATGGGTGGTGGAGAGCGGAAGGCCGAGGTGGCTGGAGGTGAGAATGATTGCAGCAGAGGATGCTTCGGCTGCCATGCCTTGTGGTGCGGCAATCTCGACAAGTCCCTTGCCGAGAGTGCGGATGACTCGCCAACCGCCGAGGTAGGTTCCGGCAGCGATCGCGAGCGCACAGGTGAGCTTGACCCAGAACGGCATGTCCGCGTCGGCGGAAATGGTTCCGTGGGCGACCAGGGCGAGGAAGATGACGCCCATGGTCTTCTGAGCGTCGTTGGTGCCGTGTGCGAGGGAAACGAGCGAAGCCGAACCGATCTGGCCGAGTCGGAAACCTTTGTCCTTGGTTTCTTCTCCGACGTTGGAGGTGATGCGGTAGATGAGCCAGGTGCCGGCCGCGGCAACCAAGCCGGCCACGACGGGAGCGAGAACTGCGGGGATGACAACCTTGCTGAGGACGCCGCTCCAGGCGACACCGCTCATGCCGAGGGACGCGATGGCGGCGCCGATCAGGCCGCCGAACAGTGCGTGTGAGGAACTCGAGGGGATGCCGAGCAACCACGTTGCCAGGTTCCAGATGATGCCGCCGACAAGGCCGGCGAAGACGATGGTGAGCAGCGCTTGGCCACCCACATTTCCGAGGTTCACCACGCCCTTGGCCACGGTGGCAGCAACCTCTACCGAGAGGAAAGCTCCGACCAGGTTCAAGGAAGCAGACAGAGCGACTGCCACCTTGGGCTTGAGGGCGCCGGTTGCAATCGACGTGGCCATAGCGTTGCCAGTGTCATGAAAACCGTTGGTGAAGTCGAACCCCAGAGCGGTTACGACGACGACGAGGAGAACGATGAGTTCCGCATTCACGAGAAGTCATGTTCCAACACCTCCGGGCCTCAAATCGACCTCAGACGTGGTCGTTCCGCGACATTTCCACCACTCGGCACCTGTTGTTCACCTTCGTCCGGATAATTGTCCGTTTTGAAACTCCTGGGGTAGAGAAAATTCATTCGCGTGCATGGTCGTGGAGGTTGTGGAGGCATACGCTCGTTTCATGTCCCTGGGCGAAGAGAAGACGATCTCGGTCACCACATTCCGTAAGAGCGGTGACGGCGTAGCCACGCCGACGTGGGTCGTGCCTCTGCCTGACGGACGTATCGGCTTCTGGACTTCCTCGAAATCGGGTAAGGCCAAGCGGCTGCGAAACAACCCACGCGTCACCGTAGTGCCGTGCAACAACCGCGGAAAGGTTGCCGACGGTGCGTCGCCGGTCACCGGGACCGCTCAGTTGGTGAGCGGTGGAGCTGAATTCGACGAGATCCGCAGCAAAGTCAAAGCGAAATACGGTGTGATGGTGCCTATTTCGAAATTCTTCAACACCCTTGGTCACATCGGTAATGGTCCGTTCCCGTACGGCGACACCGGCGTGATCATTTCCGTCGATGCGTAGTCGGGATTGCGTAGCGGAGTAGTCTGAAGGTATGGAACCCACGACCGGGCACCTCTGCCTGACGGTTCCACGAATCCTCCGTCAAGGAGCCTCGTCATGGCGCACATCAGCACTCTCGACTATGCAATGGAAGCGCCGCAGCGCCATGTCGGGCAACCTTTCCCGTCGCCGACGCGGACTCCGCGATTCCTGCTTCGTGGGCAAGGTGCCGTCAAGGCATCGGTTGACGGCGCGTGGTTCCCGTGGACCACGAACGTCACGGCGGAGCTTCACGATCTGATATCCGCACTTTCGCTGAGGTTGGGGCCGATCGCGCGGGTTGCGTTCGACTGGAACACGATCAGCAGCGCGCAGCGTCGTATCGACGAGGTCGACGGACTGGAAGTGCGGGGTCCGTACCCTGGCCAGCCCCACGATTTGATGTATCTCGACGACATCTATGGTCGTCAACTCGTTTTGATGATGATTCCGCCGTACACGGATCCGGACCGCGCGTACGAGGTCATGCGGCGGTTGGTGGATCCTGTCCGCAGTGAAACCTATCGGGTGCAGTGAGATCTTTCTGACGTGCGGGGGTCGAATCTCTCGATTCCTGAACATGCGTCCAGTTTGTCTGGTTTGATGGTTCTCGTAACCACGATCTCAGGCGCATTCCTTCAGGTCAGCGCTTGGGCGCGGCAGCTTGACTCCCTGCCGTGTCGTCGGTCCGGCATGTCCACCACCCTCCCACTGTGCGTGAGCGCCGGACCAGAGGAAGCCCCGCCCTCCCCACGGGGGTGGGGCTTCTACTTTGTTCGGGCTGAGCGGCGTTCGCATCGCCGAATCCGCCCGCTTGTTCGGCAGTTCGGGACGCCCTGGCCCGTAGCATCGCCACCGTGAACATTTCCCTACTCGGTGCGGCTGGGCTTCAGGACTGCGCCGACAGTGGAATGGACTGCATGGACGGATTCGAAGCATTCTTTCTTCTGTACGGCGGCGGATTCATTCTCGCCTTGATTTGGCTTTCCCTGTGTCTTGTCGGAACGGCCGATGTGGTTTCTGTGTCCGGGCGAGTCGGTGTGTGGCGCGCTGTCGCCTTCTCTGTCGGGATTTGGCTTGTGCCCATCGTCGGGTTGAGTGCATGGTTTGTTTACCGCCGCTCTCGCCAAATCTCGAAGACGGTCGGTCCGGATCAAGCCCCCTACTGGACTTGAATGAGACTGACATTTTCACTGAGACCGCACCTAGCCTTGAAACTATGTGGCATCCTGCCGTTCCAGCCAGTTCAAGATCGCTTGGTTGGTCTCTTCGGGTCTTTCTTGTTGGATCCAGTGACCGCAATCGAGATTGACTACTTCCACATTGGGCACGAACTCTGTCAGGTTCTCAGCTCTCGCGATCGCGTCACGGTCGCCGTAGATCATGAGTGTGGGCTGTTGGATGATCGGGTCCACCTCCGCCAGCAGATGCCAGTTGCGGTCAAGGTTCCTGTACCAGTTCACACTGCCCGTGAATCCTGTCGATTCGAAGGCGGAGACGAAAACGGCCAATTCTCTATCGCTCATCAGGGGCTCACCGAGTGGTGTCTCTGCTTTGGCGAGATCGATCAGCGCCATACCCGGCTGAGGTTCCCTGAGGGGTTCGTTCTTCCGGTACAGGTTGCGGAGGAACCGGAAGGTGTTGTCTTCGAACACCGCGTCCGCGACGCCCGGCTGTCGATTGAAATGGACGAAGTAGAAATCACCGCCAAGCACGGCTTCCATGAACTCAATCCACGGCTGCTCTCCGCGATCCTGGTAGGGCAGGCTCAGGTTGATCACTTTGTTTACCCGGTCCGGGTGCAACAGGGTAAGGCCCCACACGACAAAGGCACCCCAATCGTGACCGACAAAGGTGGCATCGTCGTAGCCGTAGTGATCGAGAAGTGCGATGAGATCACCCGCCAAATGTTCGATGTCATAGTCCGTCACTTCGGTCGGACGTGACGAATTGCCGTAGCCGCGTTGGTTCGGGACGATGACGTGGTAGCCCGCCTCGACAAGGGCGGGCACCTGGTATCGCCAGGAATAGGCGTGCTCTGGCCATCCGTGACACAACACGATGGGTTTCCCGGCATTGTGTCGCCCTGCTTCGAAGACTTCGAGTTCCACGCCGTTCACTGGGATGTGGACGGGCCTGGGGAAGTCGGATGGATTCACGGATGCTCCTTTGAGTCGAGTACCGATCTCGTGTCTGGATCGACCGGTTGCTCCGACGATAGGGAGCATCGTGGACACATAAAGTCCTAGATCGCTGGCAATCTGAAGAAATGCGGAACGATCCCACAGGCCGAGCACTGCAACTGCTCTCGCTCCTTCAGACTCATCGCTTCTGGCACTGTGCCGAACTTGCCGCACGACTCGATGTCACGCAGCGGACGGTGCGCCGCGACATCGATCGCCTACGCGACCTCGGCTATCCGGTCGATTCCACGTCCGGAAAATACGGGGGCTACCGACTTGCAACGGGGGCGCACGTGCCGCCCCTGATCCTCGACGATGACGAGTCCGTGGCGGTAGCCGTCGGACTGCGCTACGCCGCCGAGGCCGCCATCGGAGGCATCGAAGAAACGGCGCTGCGCGCGCTGACGAAGATCGAAACACTCCTGCCCCATCGACTTCGCCGACGTGTGTCGGCACTGCATTCGAGCGTCAGTTCCATGCGGCGGGCAAATGACGACATCGTCGATCCCGAAGCACTCAGTGTGCTCGCTGCGGCATGTCGTGACCACGAGCACGTTCGTTTCGACTATCGGCGAGGTGATGGCGAGAGCAGCAGACGACTCGTCGAGTCGCACCGCCTTGTCACGGCGGGGCGTCGTTGGTATCTCGTAGCATGGGACCACCATCGTTCGGATTGGCGAACATTTCGACTGGACCGGCTCTCGGAGCCCTGGCTGGCAGGCAGTCATTTCACGCCACGCGAGATCCCGGGCGGTGACGCGGCAGGCTTCGTCGCGAGATCAGTGGGCTCGCCACCCCGTCATCACGATGCAAAACTCGCCATCGAAGCTACGTTCGCCGACCTCGCGGGCGTACTCAGATGGATTGACCACACACCGATCGAGGTGGCAGCGGACCGCTGCCTTGTCGAGATCCGCAGCGAAGATCTCGGCAGGCTCGCCATGACGGTTGCGCGCATTGCGCTCACCGCCCCAGTGGTCGTCATCGAACCAACCGAGCTTGCCGACACCGTCAGTCGGCTCGCCCTTCACCTCAGGGTCTCGCCACCATGACAGTCAGAAGAGGATTGCGCGACAAGACCATTCACGTCCAAGTTGCCGCGGGGACGTGTTCCCTGCGCAGGCCCCCGTCTATCGAGACACGTATCCGATTCCCTCTAGGCTTGGAGAGTAAGTGACCGATTCGAAATCATCGCCGCCGGCTTCCGTCCACCCCCCGACGTGGAAGTTCGACTACCCGATCATCCACGCCGAGACTCGCGAACAGTGGCGAACTTGGTTGACGGACAATCACACGTCAGGCCGTGGAGTGTGGTTGTGCTCCTGGCGCACCACCACCAGCCGACCACGCTGCCCCTACCCTCAGGCCGTTGAGGAAGCGATCTGCTTTGGGTGGATCGATTCCACTAACACCATCTTCGACGAAGAGCGCAATTTGCAACTGTTCACACCGCGGAGACGCAAGAGTTCCTGGACCCGACTCAACCGCGAACGCGCAGCTGATATGGAGGCGCGTGGCCTCATGACCGCTGCTGGTCGTGGTGCCATTGCTGCCGCGAAATCCACTGGTTGGTGGACGATTCTCGACCAAGTCGAAGACCTCGAGGAACCATCTGACTTGCAGGCGGCGCTGGACCTGGACACGCAAGCGCGAAGCAACTGGGACAGTTTTCCGCCCAGCGCCCGCAAACAGATGCTGTGGTGGATCGTCAGTGCCGATCGAGACGCAACACGGGCAGGTCGAATCGCCCATATCGTCCACAATGCGGCCATCGGTCAACGTGCCCGCGGCTGATCCGCGATTCGACCGCGTCCGGTATGAAGGCCGGTCATCATCTGTCCGAGGGATTTCCCTCGGACGAAACAAGTCCACCCGCCCCGCAGAAGCGGGACGGGTGGACTCGGTACTCGCAGGTCTGACTTACGTCAGGATGCGGATCACACGTCGTAGTAGAGCTCGAACTGCGTTCTCAGCGTTTGCTGTTGTTGGCATCTGTCGAAGAAATGAATCTACCTGCGGATATGCCGTTGGAACCGTTGGCATGAACTGAACAATTTCGGATCTACTGCGTACTCTCTGCGTACCGAATGCGTCATTTCTGGCTGCTATCAACTCACGATGACCAGAGCGCGTTGCTTGGCCTTAATCAAGAGAATGAAGTTCGCGGCTCAGTCGGTCAGCATCGGTGTCGTACCCGTAGTTCCCCAGCAGTTTGATCGCTGATTCAGCCGCATCCCACGCGTGTTTCACCTGCTCGCGTAGCACGATCAGCTCATCGCGCCGCTCAACTGCTTCAGTTCCGCACCATTGCCTCAAGATACTCCGCGCCTGCACCTGATTTTCTTCAAACCCCGACCACCATGGATCATCGCTGCCATGCTCGCGGATCCTCGCAGCGGCCTCCCGCTCATTCGACTCCACCCGCTTCAAAATCTTCTCGGAGTTCAGTTTGCATAGCCTGGACAGGACAAGGCTTGTCGTCGCCCACGGCGCCACCAAATCATCACCGTCACGGAACGCCAATGAGTCAGATTCCAGATGAGTAGGGTCAATCTCGAGAATTCGAGCCAACGCATCAACATCAGAAATCGTGATGACACCTGCCTCTCTGCTGTGCCCTGCAGAAGCAATAGTTCGATCAATCAGTTCGTCGAATACAATATGGCACGCGTCTTCCCGCGGATCGTTGTAACCGAGCGAAGCCTTACGGACTGCGGCTTGCCGGCTCTCCTTCTCCATGAGTGCATCGCGGCGGTCCCACTCGACGTGCAACCTGGCAGGGGTTACGCGATCCTTGACTCCGTCAGCCTCAAAACGGACAACCACGCGAGGCGGGGAACTTCTCTTTTGAATCTCAACACATTTCACACGGGTGAATGCGCCTCGACCGCCGACACGGTAGGCGTAGTCGTGGCCAATTTCGATTTCGTCAATCTTCAATATCGCAGTCCTTCGTGTTCGGATTTCCCTCGCTCTGCGAAAGTTGCCGAATCATCACGGGCTTTACGCACGCAGAGAGAGTGGATACGGTTTAGCAAGTGCCACATACGATATCGCACGATTATCAGTCGACGTGAGGTGTTCCCGTTGCCATAAGTCTGAGCATCGCGGATTTAGACCCGTAGGACGTAGATACGTTCGATGCCATTCGAGACCTGGAAACCCGTACAGGTTGCGATCACGTGAGCGAGTCGGGGGGGCGTGATCGATGCCGGGGGGAGGTACTCCCCCCAGGGGAGTCACCACTGAGGGCACGATCAAAGCTCCCCTGTATGGCAGGCTTCACTGCGATAATCGAAGCCATGCGGAATGACAGTGAACACGAGCAGTCGGTAGGCGAGACGACTACGACGAGTTCGGAACTGAGTGACCGCATCGAGTAGGTCAACTCCGATCAGGTGCCTGCCTTGATCGAGGTCGACCGGCATCGCGCTTGGATTGTTCCTGATCGCCTCTGGAACTCGATTCCATCGATTGCATTCCGTGTCAATGACCCTGTCGGAGAAAGGAACTGCGGGAGAAGCGACGCCAAGACATTCGTGATGAAGCCGAACGATTGGCGAACGACCTCGACGATTTGACCGAGACCAAGGCGATACAGGATCCAGGCGCATCTCCGACACAGCTCATTCAAGGTGACGATGGACATTTACGGGCGCCTCTACGAAGACGCCCGCGACGCCGTTACCGACGCAATGGGTGCGGCGTTCGGGCAGTCGAAGCCGGAGTCGTCAAACGTACGTCAGATGTGGAGCTAGGAGTCGATGGTGGCTGTGACGAAATTCCAACGTCAGCCCGAATGAGTTCGGCAAGCTCCGGAATCGCTGCGCGCATCGACGAGACGACAGCTTCGGAGCGACTTCTAGTCTCTTCTACTTCATTCGACAGTGCGATCTCCTCCGGATCACTCGTAGAAGTGCTTTGGAGGCCGTCCCATCGGTCCTGGGCCAGGAAACGATTTCGAGTCGTAGATTTGAATTCGAACACCAAATCATGCGCCGCGCTCAGAGCTTGGGATGTCCCTTCGTGGCAAACGAGTTGAAGTTTCCGTACTTGCAGGTCGACAGCCTTCGCCTGGATATCGACAAGTTTGTGGAAGTCCCACATGTAATAGTGCAACTTCTCGGCGGCAGGCGGTTCCTCGAGAACAGAACGTGGATCGTACATACCCTTTACACAAAGATCCACGAGTCGTGAGTACTCATCGTGGAAGTCGGCCGCGTAGTCGATGACGCGATCCCGACGCCACCGCTCCTGCTCGCGGGTGTCAGCTGCGGTAATCGAGGCGCGGGTAGTGCTGTTTGTCTTCAAGATCCCCAGCAGGGTCACCAACGCTAATATTGCCGAGCCGAGTAACGGCAGCCAAGCCTGCCACCATGGGGATGACTGAGCGATATTGTTGATGATCAGTTGGGGATCAGGCATTCGTTCATTGTGACTCCTCGTACCGACAAGTGGGCCAGACCGCCTCCGCAGCGTTTGCCGCGCAAGCAATCCCGGAGTCGCTAGAAGTGTGAGCAATCAAAGGCTAGGTAGATCCGTTCGCGAACGCTCAACCGCAACTGTCAGTGCAGATGAAAGTTCTGCAGGCGCCGCCCCGTCGAAGACTAGTGACAGTGCAATGGTGGACAAGATGTGTTCGCGCTGACTCTGATCCGATAGTTGCGAGACAAGACTGACTGCTCTTCTCAGTCGCTCTGACTCTGCAACCGACTCATTGAGTTTGGCGAAATTCTGCGCTGCGACTTCCTCGGCGGCATTGGCCTGCTTGAAAATTAGGGCGCCGACTCCGGTCGAAACGGCACCGCATGCCGCCGTGAAGACGCCGATGTCTACGGCGGCGAACATAGTGACTCCACAACCAGCGAAGATTGCCAAAATTCCGACCAAACCAACCCAGAGCGAAACGGCTCGAAGTTTGTTGTTCTGAGACTCGGCCCCACGCAAGTGCGCGAGATAGATCTGTGCTTGTTCGTCAGCGATGGAGCTGAAATCTGCCTCAAGGCTTGCAACGAGAATGTCCGTGTGATGGGAAACATCAAAGTATTGAAGTGAAGGATGACTTGAATCTTCCGCAGCCTCTAACTCTGGCTGTGACGTTTCTAGCCGCTCGCTCAGTTGCGCTTTCGCGTTGTTGGCGACTTTGTGTGCTCGCCGGGCGAGGGCCTCTGCTTGGTCAAGGGTCTGTTCCGAATCTAATCCGCGTTCCCTCGCCGCAATTAGCGCACCTACTGCCGCGCCTACCGTTGCTGTCGTGGCGGCCACAGCAGCAACTGTTGAATACCAATCGTTGCCGCCCGCATCCGACTGCGCGAGTATTTCGAGAATCATCTGAGCATTATGTCTGGCCTGAACTCAGTTGGGTCAAATTTCGATCAGGAAGGGTTTCCGGGAAGCTTCCGTCGGCGGCTCACGAGACGCGCATCGCGCCGCAGCGTTTGGCGCAATCAGAGTTGGCAGGGGGCTACTTCGGGGCTAAGGCTGACGCCGAAGAGTGTATTTATACAGGTAGATTGGGGTAATGTGCGTCCGGCGAGCGTTTGGCTTCAACGGTCAGCATCTGATGCTGCACTACGTTGACAATTACGGTGTGACCAATTGACATCTGCGACGCGTTTTGTATCTATATCGGTTCAAGAGTTACGCGAGATACCGGTAGACCGTCGCACGTGAGCAGTCGAGCATCCGTGCAATGTCCGGAGCGCTGATACCTTTTTCGCGCAACTGTTGAGCTTTGATCGCATCAGCATCGGTCACCTTGCGGGGCCGTCCACCCTTGCGTCCGTTCGCGGCAGCCGCAACCAGTCCGGCACGTGTGCGTTCGATCATCGTGTCTCGTTCGAGCTGAGCGAATGCGGCCATGATCGTCAGCATCGCCTTTCCCATCGGTCCATCGGTATGCAGGCCCTCGGTGACGCTACGAAATCCGATTCTGCGCTCGGTGAGTTCGTCTATGAGTTGCAGGACGTGGACAGTGTTGCGGCCGAGTCGGTCGAGCTTCCACACGGTGAGTACGTCACCTTCGCGCAGGTGGTCGATGCACGCATCCAACTCGGGGCGCGTGGTCTTGGAACCGGAAACGCCGTGGTCGGTAAAGATCCGGGCTGCACCTGCTGCTGTGAGCGCGTCTAACTGAAGCTGCGCATTCTGCTCGGTGGTGCTCACCCGTGCGTATCCGATGACTGCCATTGTCTCGCTTCCGTCTCATTATCTCGTCAACCCCTCGGTTATGAGACTATTGGTTATGAGACGGGATTACAAGACGGTGGCGCGCGACAGCGACCAGGCGAAATCTAATCGACGGACCCGGGTGGTCGCAGTCGCATCAATCGATCGTTTTCAAGACAGTCAATGCCACGCCAGAAGCGAATCACTCCCAGTAACCCTCCTGACGATCCTGCCCTCGCTCGCACAAGTGAGTGGCCTTGTAGCGGAGGTCGCTCTGGCGCCTTCTGATCTCCGACCTGACTCTTAGTCCTCGACCTGCAGATGCCCATTCAAAGCTCTTGGCCTTGAGTACTCGGATCGTTCGGAGCAGGGTCCTACTTCTGCATTCCGCAGACCATCGGAATGCATCCTCACTATCCAAACGAGCGAACCCCCAGTGCGCATGCGCATCATCGAACAGCACCTTCAGCTGTTTTTCCTCATCACCGCCGTCGGGACATGCACGAAATTTCCGTAACGCATCTTTCATTTCCGCTTGCAATGATTCTTCCAGCTCGTATGCCTGCTTCTCTGCTAAGCGCGGACCGAAACGATTGCTCAGAAAATCGAATTCCGCCTCAAGGCACTGACGAATTACATCGGCCGAGGTCCCGCGACCGGGGGGTGCAGAATGCAGCATCGCCCAGTACTCGGTTTCCACATTGTTGAAGGCCTTACTGTCCCAGACAGAATGGGGTACGTGACCCGACTTTTCTGCATCCTTTTCCTCCGACGATCTCCGCATCGCGTCGTCTTCGAATATTTTTTCGGCACGAAGAAGGTATTCACGCCACACAGAGAGATCTGTCGTGTCGCGTCTTTTGTTCTCGCTTTTCGTGCTCAGCTTCCAGGTTGTTAGAACTGCTCCGGTCGAAACGAGACCAGCGATCACTCCTGACGTGGCGATCCCCGGCCAATCTGTATTGACGATCTCGACAGGCGTACTCATCGAAAAACTCCAGTCTTCAATTCAGTCAGTTGCGCCGACATAATTCCACACCTGCATCCACCTGGTATAGGCCCTTGCCCCTTCAATTGCCGAGTCGACCTGCCACTCAACCTCTCCGAAGCATGCGTGTCGCGGTGTGCGTGTGTATCGGGTGGAATATCGATCGGAAACGCAGAACTCTATCGTTTGCGAGACACGCTTGACCCTGCGACGGCCGGTTGTGTGGCATACTCGCACCGCCGTTGCCGTCATAGTTGAAGCTGATAGCTAGGCATATCGGTTCAATCAACATTTGGGTTTACCAAATCTGCTCCTGTGCAATTTCTTCTGCACGTGTCCTTAATCGCGTGCGATCAAGCAAGTCAGAAGTCCTCTCGTTGCCTGCAATCGAGTTCTTGACGGCTTGTTCACCAAGCAAAACGTAAGCCCACCGTCGATGGCTACGTTGAGATGGTTCAAGTTCATTGATTTGCTCGCACCAGGCGATTGCTGCGGCCTGTTTTCTATGAACATTGATATCTGAGAGCGCGAAATCCGCCTTCGTCTCAACGACGTAGATCATTTCTTCCGTACGAAACAAGAAATCTGGCGAGTACCGGGCCGGCATACCATCAGCCTTTAGATACGGTCGTTGGATGAAGGTATGTTTGTACTCGCTAATCTTGCAAAATGCTTCAACGTTGGTATCGTTGTTTGCCCATTCTAGGAACTTACGTTCGAGGCCACCACTGTGCGTGGGAAATGGCAGCTTCGGATAGATGCACTTAGTGACCTCGACGCACGACGACGTTCTGACACTGAGTGTTGGAACCTCGGACAATCGACGTAAGTTTACTTCGGCAATCGATACGACTTCCTGAGTCAGCGACCGCACCAACGCTGACGATATATTCCCTGCAAGTTCGTTCGCGATCATGTCTGTCAATAACACCCGCCAGTTCTCGTCCGCTAACGGATCGATTACCTGGTTGAAGAATCGGTTTCGAATGTAGGTATCGATCCATCCGAGAAGTTGAGGTCGGAAGGTTTGAAGCATAGGGAATGCAGCCAACGAGTTGTACTTCTTCGCGCTGGAAGTCATCTCAGCTCGCGAACCGCCCAATGCTTCGGTTATGCGGACGGTAAGACGTGACAGGAAGTCGTTGTATCCGGTTGCCGTCATGACACCGCCGTCGACGCGGTAATCGCCAAACTGTGTCTTGGTTTGTGCGTCAACTGAAACGAATCGGTCACCCTTACCGACAAACTTCTTAGCGTCAGCAAACAGGACCCGGGATCGCGGCAATTGATAGGGGTCGAGTATCGGCGTTCTGAGCTCTTCCTCCCGATCTCGGACCATCATCGGGATATGGAAATCAAACTTCTCGTACCCTGGCCGCAACTCAACCAATTCCAGGTCTCCGGTTGCTTGCGGTGTCGCGTCCGACTCGTCTCCGACTTCACCTGCAAGTCCTTCGGCCATCAGTTCATCATAAAAAGCCGAGAACGCGGGGTGTTCGACAATGAAGAGAACGTCAAAGTAGTTCGCTGGCTCAAGCTTGTTGGCGATCCGCCTTCGCGTGTCCCGCTTCATCTCATCGATCGTTTCGTCCCCGCGCCACATTAATCGGAGTCCTCGTCCGATCAGCTGTTCCAGGAGAATTGGTGCCTGACTCGAGCGCAGTGGAACGATGACCGCGATATTGTTAACGTCAAACCCCTCGCGCAGCATCAGGACACTGACTATAATCTTCGGCGATTTGTGACGATCTACATCGAACAGTCGCTCCCGAACAAGCCCCCATTCCGACTTAGACATCTCACCCTTGCGGTTAGAGTCGACAGTTAAGACATCTTCTTCCGCCAACCCCTCCGAGTGGAGAAATTCTTCAATATGGGTCGTTACCGATGTGTCTTCACATACAATCATAAGCTTTGGATGTTTGTCTGGATCTACGTGACCGAAGCTCGTTTCCAGCATTGAGAGTTTTTTCAGGCCCGCACGAAGCATGGTGCGTTGACCCGATGACAGTCCGGTTACCTTACCTCCGGAGTCGCGCTCGGCGCTGAAATCGAGTGGAAGGTCTGCAATCTCTTTGCGCTTATCAAGTGCCAAGGACTTTACAAGCCCTGAACGCATAGCTTGTTTCAGATCGAAGTCAACTACAATATGCGGGAAATACTTGATCCCTTTCTTCGCGCCCTTTCCTACTTCGTTGTAGGGTGTAGCCGAGAAGTCTATCTGAACAAACCGCTTCCCCTTGGTTGACGCTATCTCGGTGAGACTCTTTTGCCACTCGACCTCATCAACTTGCTGCCCCTTTGTGATCGAGTGAATGTGATGCGCCTCGTCATTGAAGACCATGAGACTTGAAAGGTCTTTCAGCCACTCCAGTGGACCGCCGCGCAAGTGCTTTCGATCGAGGACGTCTAGGCTATTACCAGCATTCAGCCCAGGACTTATAGGGAAGAAACTCTCAATGGCCGCCTTTGCATCGATGTCAGCACCAGGCGCGTCAGTCGGGAGTATAAAATCGGGATCTTCTACTCCTGCAAGTAGGTGCCAGTTTGTGATGGCTATCAGACCACTGCCTGTAACCTTCCTGCCGATATCTTCTTTGGTTACTACAGATGACTGGACGAATCCGAATATCTGGTCACGATAATTGTCGGGAATGAATATCTCTTGATGCTTGACAATATCGGATGTTTTGAAATCGCGCTCGCCATGACGCTCTTTACCCAGGAATGAATCAAGTAGGCGATCATACACGATGAGTCCAGGAGCGACGATCAGAAAGTTGGATGTGAACCGTTCATCGTCCGGATAGTTGCCTTTATTCAAGTATTGCCAAATAAGGAGGGCATTCAGCACCCAAGTTTTGCCAGTGCCAGTCGCCATTTTTGCGGCATACTTCGGATGGTTATTCTGTTTTCGACTGATTTCCGCGAGAGTATCTCCGCTAAGAAGTGCCTCGGAAGCTATTTGACGGTAGAGATTTTCGAGGTTAGGCGCTTTCAGAACCTCATGAGCATAGATTATTTGTAAAATTGCGGCGCGCTGCCCCTCATGAAAATTTACGGGACGTAGCTGAACGTAGTCATCCTGGAACCAGTACTTCAATAGTTCCGCAGTCGTCGGAGTAACCTCATCAATCAATGCGGTCGGCTGACCTTTGACGATGTCGGGCATCTGTTCGTCAACGATTCGTTGAAGTGCCGCTGCTAGAGGAAAGTTGTCTCGAATGACACTCATGCCTCGACCTCGACCTTCTCTATGATAACTTCGGACTCATACCCAAACACATCGACTGCTCTCACACAGACGCGACGAGAGCTCGGCTTGAATGGGACTTCCACTTCGGCAGTGGTAACCACGCGCAGCTCATCGCCGTCATTTTCGATATTTCCTCGGTAATCCTGCCAAACTGAGCGGAAAACTTGACCGTCATAGTCCGGGTCAACTGCCCAGTATTCGAGGAGCGCCAACGGCTCGTGGTTCATAACATTGACCAGCTGTTCCCGGTTCTTCTCATCCAAGTTGATAGCGTCAGGAGAGAGCAAAACGTAGTTCTCCAAATTTACGGTGATTGTTTCTGAATCCGACTGCTGGGTTCGGCTTACTACGGAAGCTTGCAAGTACTGCAGCGTCGCGAATCTGACCTCGTTCGCCAGCTTCTCTACGGACCCCTTCTTCTTGAGGCGGTCGAGCAGGTCCGGTGGAATGACCAAAACTTCAAGGCGATCATCATTCAAGGCTTCAATGTCGTGTCCAATTGAATCCGAAAAGTTCCAACCGAGCACTATGACCTTGTCGAATCCACCCATTGTGGCGAGTCGAGCAGCTTGAGCACGCTTCAATGTCGCCCCCGTCACCAGCGCATTCGGACTCGTCGCGATCACCAGCGTCTTATCTGTAGGGATTCGTCCCAACGCACCGCCTTGGTTGATCTCGGGCGGCAGAGGGACTGCCCCAAAAAGCTGAAGAACAACCTGAGAAAGCTCGCCAACACGAAATTTACGGCCAAGGACAGATTTGGCCTGTTCGACCTGATAATCGCCTATTGCTTGAAGGAGAAACGGTTTTGACTGCTGGTCTATCATCCGTTTTCGCGTTATCATCATCGCAGGTTTACCTAGCTCAGTTGCAATCCAACGACGACCTGTCCGTTCGGCCACGGCTGCCGTTGTCCCAGATCCTACGAAGAAGTCGGCAATTATATCGCCGGGGTTAGATGCCGACTGAATAATTCTCTCTAACAGTGCCTCTGGCTTCTGCGTTGCGTAGTCCAATTTTTGCTTCTTATCAGCAGGCATAATGTACGGCAAACGCCAAACATCATCGACAGTTCTATGTGTGTCTTCGTAGTACATAAGTTTACCGTCTTCGTCACGCGCCTGCTTCAAAGTCTTTGTTACTGGGTCCCATGCCCGCTTTTGTTGCGTCTTAGGAGCGTCTCGCAGTTCCCTCAACGTATTAAAAACTGGCTTTTGATCTTTCTTGTAGACGAATATGGTATCGTGATTCGAGGCGAATCGACCGATATTGCCCTGCATCTTGTTGTAATAATGCCAAACTACTTCGTTTCGGAAATTTTCTTTTCCGAAGATCTCGTCCAAGATAATTTTTACATAGTGGCCGACATGCCAGTCGAGGTGAACAAACAAAGATCCCGATTCCGATAGTAACTCCCTCATCAATATAAAGCGAGGGACAATCATGGCTAGATACGATGCCGTTCCATCCGACCATGCATCGGAATAAGCAAACTGCTCCATGACAGTCGGCTTCTGATTTAGAGTAACACCCGGAAGTGTAATCTTCGACCGGTAGTCAGCCTTCGAATCAAATGGGGGATCAATGTAAATTAGATCAATTTTCCCGCGCATGGAGGGATGGTCCGAATCCCCAGCCAGGAGAGCGGCCATGGCCAGGAGATTGTCCCCGTAAACAAGACGATTCGGAGCGTCGCGGTCTATATCGCCACTTTGAAACTCTCGAAATAGGTCCGCTTCCGAAGTATCCTTATTGGGGATAACCAGCTCACGCGTCTGCAACGTGACCCGGTTCCGGCCCTCGAGGTTCTCCAGAATTTGCGCGGCCTTGCGCTTTCCATCCGAGACGATTCCAGGCAGCTGTTCCAGTAGCGATTTACTCAAGGTTTCCCCGACTTCTCATTGAATCCCAATACTCTGTGCCAACCCTACCGTTGGCTGGTTGGTCTGGAGCCATTCTGCCTCAGTAGGCTGACATCTCGCGCTCGGTCTTCGCCAGGCCGGATCTAGCTCTCGGCATGGCAAGAATGGGGGTGAGCGCTGTCGATTCCGCGGTCTGGGCGCCGGCGGTCAAGGCTCGTCGTACGGCCGAAGCGATAGGGGTGGAATCCTCCACCCCTATCGCCACCCTAAGAATTGTGCATTGACCTGCATAAATCGAGGTGGACGCCGTGGTGGAGGTTTCCACCCCAGCCCGTCAGCAAAGGCTGTACCACTCCTTATCTCCATCAGTTCGCTTTGCGACTGATCCATCCTCGATCATTAGTGCAACCGCTGGATCGAACTCGTCGCGGTCCGCCGAACTCAGGCAACGACGCAACGGGCCGCGAGTCATCGCCCCATTTCTCAGTTGGCGGGCAATGTTTTTCGCAATGCGATCGATCCGTTTGTCGATCCGGGTGGCAGCGGTCGTGTCCTCATCCTCACCTCGAGCGACTGCTTGCGCCGTGCGCCGCATTCGACTCCGTTCGGACAGCACTTGCTCAATTTTCCCCCGGGTGCGACTCGATACGACCATCACCTGTTCTGCCAATCGCCAGTCGTCGTCGCTCATGACGCTGCGGCCATCAAGAACCATCAATCCGGCAGCGACCTTGAGTCGGCAGAGCATCACATGCCCGTCGAGTGGATTCTCGGCGTTCTCTCGGAGTACGGCCACTCTGTGAGCGTCCATCTCCTCGCGAGCTCTATCTGGAATAGCGACAAGCTCTTGGGTGGTTTCCCACCGCGGAAACTTGACCACCCACGGCGCAGGTTCAGGGGGGCGCATGTCGGGTGCATTCGGGTCACTTACAGGCAGCCACACGAACCTCTGCGGGGTTCCACCACCCGCGTCATCAAGCAGCGGGGCTGCATTCTCTGGCTGCACGCCGACAGTGAGGCACAGGCGGTAGCAGTGGCTCCTCACTGCCGACGTTGTAGCCTTCGACGCATTATTGAATCCGATCGATTCACCCATGTAGGCCTTGCGTAACTCAGCCATCAAGGTGGCGCCCTTTCGACCTGCGAGAGCTGCCAGCGTGTCGATTTCCGACACCGCAATCAACGCACGGGTTCGAGCTGATGATTCGCGGTCATCGGAGTCGGGTGCCCGAAATGCACGAGCGAGTCCTTCGCCACTGCCGATGTTCGGCTGATCAATCTCAATTTTGCGGTTCCCGAAGTCGACGAATTCGACAGCTGCAAACCCTGCGCCGTCCGATGCACCCTTACCGGCACCGGAAGCCCCTACTGCAGCGAGAAAGAGGTTCATAGACACCGCAGCTCCCACTGTCGGAGGCAGCATTACGTTGGGCTCATTCGAGGCTATCGCACGGGCGAGTACAACGCCGAGCGTCGACCATGGACCAGCTCGACGCGCTCGAGCGAAGTCCCGGATATGCGCCAGAACCTTTCGTTCATTCCAGAATCCGTCATCAGGATCGCTATGGTTCGTGACCGTCACCGGAACAAACTCGTGGACATCGTGCCCCGCGGTCACGTGATCAGTGGCATCCTTTCCAACTTTCGCTTCGACAATCGTTACGGTCTCGGCAACCCCATTGAGGTTCTTCGCGACGTCCTGGGCATGCTTGCGCCCAGCCACATCCTTGTCCGCGACAATTTGAACATTCCTGTCTGACAGCGGATTCCAGTCAAAACGACTAGCTGCAGTATTGGCGCCCTGGGGCGGCGATACAGCCGCCACACCAAGCACAGCGAGCGCGTCCGCACACTGTTCACCTTCCGTAACGTAAACGGTTAAGGTTCGATCTTCGGGGAGGGTTTCAACGCGATAGAGCGACCGATCATCCTTGTTCCCCGACTGCGGAAATTGCTTGTCCGGCGTGCGCCTCACAACCCGCCCACCTTGGTATCGGTAGGTCACACCACTCCGATTGTCGAATAAGTCGTGCATCGTGAGACCGACTTTGGAAAGCACCTCGTCGCGATCATCCGCATGGCTGTAAATCAGAGTCCTATCTCGTCCGTACATAGCACTGATCGACCTGTCTTTGTCGCTGTGACCAGGCGATTGAATCGTGGCCCGATCGCCAGCGGAGTTGAGGTCGACGATGCTTCCAGCGTCCTCGAATGCCCGAATTACACGTTCGAACGATCTCACGCAGTGGCCTCCGACTTCGCGCGTGTCGCGCACTGACACCTGGTGCGCCTGCAAGACGGGTCATGGCTGATCAAAATATTGAGGCTCTCTGTGTTAGCGTGAATCTGATTGATTGTCTGACGGCAATTGAGAATTCGAGAAGCGGATCCCTGGCCGGATCCGCTTTTCTCGTATCTGGCCATCATTCAATCTTCTGAGCGTTGAACCGAAGTGACGTCTGGCGTTCGGCGACTTCCCTTACGCCTTCAGCGAGTTGAGCGATAACGGTGCGCGCTTCGTCGACCGTCAAGATCAACGTGAAGTGCTGTCCGATCCGGAGACTGACCTTTCCTGTGTAGGGCATTGCAACTACGTCGGTACCTGCGGAGCTGTGGGCCATCAAGTCAGCCATATCAGCCAACCCCCCCGCGGGTGGTGGCGATCTCCCGCGATGCGACCCACTTCTCTACTTCGCCCCTGCGGTAGACGACGCGCTTCATACCGAGCTTGAACGACGCCGGTCCCTGGTCCGTATGACGCCACCACCTCAGGGTGGCCTCCGGAATCCCGTATTCCGCGCAGAGCTGTTTCGTAGTGATGATTTCCGTTGCCAAAGTCGACAACCTTCCTGTGTAGTGCATCAGATAATGCATTTCATGCAGAACGCAAGCTGCATCCTGTGCAGCAAAAGGATTGCACACACTTGCCTGCATGGCAAGCAGTCTGCATACTGATCCTCATGCAGCAAACTGACGTAGGTGAACTCTTTGGTCAGCTCGTGACACGACTTCGTACAGACAAGGGCCTGAGTCAAACCGCATTAGCGACGCGGCTCAGCGAGGAACTCGGAAAGAATGTTGACCCCACGACAATCACTCGGATGGAGCGAGGCGCTAGGCCGACCACCATCCTCGAGCTATACGCCCTCGCAAACGTCTTCGGGGTTCCAGTTCACGATCTCCTTCCCGGGCGCCGTGATTCGCCAGTAGAACTCGCGGCGATGTATCTGAAATTCACGGAAGGAGGGCTGCGACGAGAAAGAATTCTGGCCGAAGCGCGGGTGAGTGAACTTGAGGAAGATATCGAGCACGTTTCGGTCGCTGCGGCAGCTGCGGCGCGCCTTGCGATCATGTCGGGGAGCGAGCAACGATTTACAGCGGATGAATTGACTGACCTTGAGACGCTCGCCCGCTTCGGAACTGGAGGTTATCTGGAAGTTTCGTTTTTGGATATCTTCCACGAACTCGTCTCCGAAGCGGAGGCTTCGAAGGCGGATTCGTGGGCGAAGCTTCGGGGGGCCGAAAGCCTTGGTCTCGACGAGGAGGATGTGCCGGACGAGGTTGTGCACTACTTGGGATTGATCGATTACCTGCGTCGGGGAAGGGTTGAGAGTGCCGCCGAAGCGCAATAGGCGTGCGGGTGTCGAGGATCTCTGGAAGAAGGCAGACGGCACGCGTTCCAAGCTTGACGGACAGGGAAAGCGCTGGCGCGCAAGGTATGTAGACGATCAAAGCCGGGAGCATACAAAGCGGTTTGTGCGCAAAGCGGACGCTCAGGACTGGCTCGATAGTGCAACTACGGCACTGACCCAGGGCACGCACGTGGCACCGCGTGATGCACAGCTCACCGTCCAAGAATGGTGTAATCAGTGGATTCTCGGCTACGCGGTACACCGCGACTCGACGGTCAGGCAGGCGCGTACTCACATCGCGCAGATTGTTGCCGAGTTCGGCAAGATACAACTCTCTGCTGTTCGCCCATCGGCTGTAAAGGCGTGGACGTCGAAACTGAAGGTAGACGGATTCGCGGACTCGTACGTCTACGCGTTGCATTCACGTCTGGCGCAGATTCTTGGCGATGCGGTTCATGATGGTCTGCTCGGGCGCAATCCCTGCTCCCGTAGAACGTCACCACCAATGGGTCGCGCCAAGGTCTACGTAATTACAACAGAACAGTTGTGGGCGCTGCACGACGGAATGCCCGAGCATTATCGAGTGGCAATCCTGCTCGGTGCATTCGCTGGCCTTCGGATAGCGGAAGCGTCGGCGCTCCGTGTGACTGACGTTGATTTCATAAGGGGAGTTGTCTACCCGAAACAGCAGTGGCCCGACAAGCCGTTGAAGACGCGGGGGAGCGAGGTTCCGATTCCGGTACCTCAGACGCTGGCGCTCATGCTCTCGGCGTCGGTGAATCAGTGGCCTCACGAACAGATGGTGACGAACGGCGCAGGGAAGGCTGCAGCACCGTGGTTGGTTGAGCGAGCCTTGCGGGCGGTGAAGGATGCGGGGGAGATCGATCTGCCGGATGAGTTCAGCTACCACGATCTGCGTCACTACTTGGCGTCACTTCTCATTGCATCGGGTGCGGACATCAAGACTGTTCAGGCGCGGATGAGACATGCGAGTGCGAAGACGACGCTCGATGTCTATGGGCACATGTGGCCGGATGCAGACGAGTCCACCCGCTTGGCGATCGATGCTGTGATCACGAAGCGGATGGACTCGGTTAAAACTACTGCGTACTGACTGCGTACCGAAGGGACGTTTTCTACCTTCCAGTGCTGGTCAGTGGGTCAAGCGGATCACACGTCGTAGTAGAGCTCGAACTCGTACGGGTGCGGACGCAGGTTGACCGGAGCGATTTCCTGCTCACGCTTGAGCGAGATCCAGGTCTCGATCAGGTCGGTGGTGAAGACGCCACCCTCGGTCAGGTACTCGTGATCGGCTTCGAGGCGGTTGATGACCGTCTCGAGGCTGGTCGGAGCCTGCGGGATGTTGCGAGCCTCCTCCGGGGGAAGCTCGTAGAGGTCCTTGTCGACCGGAGCCATCGGCTCGATCTTGTTCTTGATGCCGTCCAGGCCGGCCATCATCTGTGCAGCGAAGTTGAGGTACGGGTTACCCGAGGAGTCGGGTGCGCGGAACTCGAGACGCTTTGCCTTCGGGTTGTTGCCCGTGATCGGGATACGGACAGCTGCCGAGCGGTTGCGCTGGCTGTACACGAGGTTGATGGGGGCTTCGTAGCCCGGCACCAGACGGTGGTACGAGTTGATCGTCGGGTTGGTGAAGGCCAACAGCGACGGAGCGTGGTGCAGGATGCCGCCGATGTAGTGGCGCGCCATGTCCGAGAGGCCTGCGTAGCCGGACTCGTCGTGGAAGAGGGGCTTGCCGTCCTTCCACAGGGACTGGTGGACGTGCATGCCCGAGCCGTTGTCACCGAAGAGCGGCTTCGGCATGAAGGTTGCGGACTTGCCGTGCTGCCAGCAGGTGTTCTTGACGATGTACTTGAACAACTGCAGGTCGTCAGCAGCTGCGAGCAGCGTGTTGAACTTGTAGTTGATCTCCTGCTGTCCGCCGGTGCCGACCTCGTGGTGGCCGCGCTCGAGCTCGAAGCCCGCGTTGGTCAGGTTGGTGGAGATTTCGTCGCGCAGGTCCACGTAGTGGTCGTACGGAGCGACGGGGAAGTAGCCACCCTTGGCGCGAACTTTGTAGCCGAGGTTCGGGGAGCCGTCGGCGTTGGTCTCTGCGCCGGTGTTCCAGGAACCGGAGATGGAATCCAGCTCGTAGAACGCGGAGTTCATGCCGGAGTCGTAGCGAACCGAGTCGAAGATGTAGAACTCGGCCTCGGCGCCGAAGAATGCGGTGTCCGCGATGCCGGTGCTGACCAAGTACTCCTCGGCCTTGCGGGCAACGTTGCGCGGGTCGCGGCTGTAGGACTCACGGGTGAACGGGTCGTGCACGAAGAAGTTGATGTTGAGGGTCTTCGCCTTGCGGAAGGGGTCGATCTGCGCCGTGGTGACGTCGGGAAGCAACATCATGTCGGACTCGTGGATCGACTGGAATCCGCGGACCGAAGATCCGTCGAATGCGAGGCCGTCCTCGAACACGTCCTGGTTGAAAGCAGACGCCGGGATCGAGAAGTGCTGCTGGACGCCGGGCAGGTCGCTGAACCGAATGTCGACGTACTCGATGTTCTCGTCCGCGATGTACTTGATGACCTCTTCGGCCGTGGTGAACGCCACGCTTGTGCTCCTTAAGTCGCTTCAGCCAAGTGATGTCGGTTGAATCCGTCGAGGCAGACGGTAGGGAGCTGGTGTTGCCCGCTCGTCAACCCTTTGTTTCGGCAGTGTTACGCGTCGCAGCATCCTGGGGATTTCCGAAGTCCATGTGACCGGCCACACAGTTAAAACCCGGCAAATCTGGACTACGGTGCTGCGACGCCTATCCTGGACAGCATGGCACGTATCACCGGAACTTGGCTCTCTGGGCCGCAAGCAGCTTTGCCGAAGAGCGCGGACGGCCGTGAGCAGTCGTACCGTGGCGAGCTCCTCGGTTTCCCTCAGGAGGGTCCGGGTTCGCTGGTCGGTTCGGGCCGTCGTATCGCGGCACTGTTGGTGGATTGGGTGATGGCTGTGGGAGTGGCCTCGCTCATCACCGGCGACTTCTTCGACGGTATGACCTCGACTGTCACGCTGATGGTGTGGTTCGCAGTCGGCGTCGTCACGGTGGCGCTGTTCAACTTCACACCGGGGCAGTTCGTCCTCGGACTTCAGGTTGCACGAATCGAAGGCCCGATTCGAGTGGGCTTCGTGCGCGCGCTCGGACGTCAGGCACTGCTTGTGTTCGTGATTCCCGCGACCATCACCGACATCGACGGTCGCGGTATGCAGGACCGCGCGACCGGCACTTTGCTCGTGAAATCGCGCTGACACAAACTTCTCGAACGAAGAAAGACCCGGGTCCGTATGGGCCCGGGTCTTTCGTTTGCTGTGGGGGAGTGTCAGCGACGACGAATGGTTCGCTGCATTCCCTTCATCTTCGCGCCTCCGGGCATCGGGCCCTTGGGAAGCGCTGCTCCGCCGCCGCGTGCGCTCAGTGCAGCGAGGCGACCCTCGATGTTGTCCATGCGCTTGGTGTCGATGTTGCGGGGCAACTTGTTCAAGTAGCGCTGGAGCTGCGAGAGCGGAACCTGGCCCTCGTCGTTTCCGATGATGATGTCGTAGATCGGGGTGTCGCCGATGAGGCGGGCAGTCTTCTTCTTCTCCTGCGCGAGGAGGCCCTTGACGCGTTGCGGCGAACCCTCGGCGACGAGGATGACACCCGGCCGTCCGACGACGCGGTGAACGGCATCGAGTTGGGTAGTGCCGGCGACGGCATTCGTGACGCGCCACGCACCCTGCATGTTGTCGAGCGCCCACGCAGCGGCACCGGCCTGACCTTCAGCCTTCTTGTACACCGATTTCTGGACGCGACGACCGAAGATGATGAAGGCGCCGAGGAGACCGAGAACGATGCCGATCGGCAGCAGGAACCACTGAAGGCCCCAGATGAGGCCGACCAGGAAGAAGACCAGAGCCGCACCGACGAGGGTGCCGATCATCAGCGGCAGGAGGAGCTTGTCGTCCTTGCGCTGCATCTGGAATGCCTGCCAGAGCTGAGTTCTACGTTCCTTGGAAGCCTGCTTGCGGGCAGCCTTCGCTGCAGCCTTTGCCTCTTTGGTGGGTTTGCCCTTACCGGATTTGCTGCCGTTCGCCATGTACCCAGGATACGTCCATTGCTGTGCGCCTTTACTAACCGCCCGCGGTTAATAAAGGCGCACAGCAAAAAGTGGATCAGCGATTCAGGCGCGCCATGAGTGAGCTGGCTTCCTGGGAAGCGTCGCCGCCCTCGGTCAGATGACGCTGCGCCTCGGGAAGTTCACGGCCGTGATGTGCCATGGCCTGCGCATACAGGCGGCCGGCGCGGTACGACGAGCGAACCAACGGACCGGCCATGACGCCGGCGAAGCCCATCGCTTCTGCAGCCTTGGAGTGTGCGACGAACTCCTCGGGCTTGACCCACCGCTCGACGGGGTGGTGCCGGGGCGAGGGGCGCAGGTACTGGGTGATGGTGAGGATGTCGCAACCGGCGGCGTGGAGATCTGCCATCGCCTCGGTGACCTCTTCAGGGGTTTCGCCCATGCCGAGGATCAGGTTGGACTTGGTGACCAGTCCGTAGTCGCGTGCTGCGGTGATGACGTCGAGGCTGCGCTGGTACCGGAATGCCGGACGGATCCGCTTGAAGATGCGGGGGACGGTCTCGAGGTTGTGTGCGAGGACCTCGGGGCGTGAGGCGAAGACCTCGTCGAGCAGTTCGGGCTTGCCGTTGAAGTCCGGAACCAGGTTCTCGACGCCGGTGCCCGGGTTGAGTTCGTGGATCTTGCGGACGGTCTCGGCGTAGAGCCAGGCGCCGCCGTCGGGGAGGTCGTCGCGGGCGACGCCGGTGATCGTGGAGTACCGAAGGCCCATGGCCTGAACGCTTTCCGCGACGCGACGGGGCTCGTCGCGGTCGAGGGCTTCGGGCTTGCCGGTGTCGATCTGGCAGAAGTCGCAGCGGCGTGTGCACTGCTCACCGCCGATCAGGAACGTGGCTTCGCGGTCTTCCCAGCACTCGTAGATGTTGGGGCAGCCCGCTTCCTCGCAGACGGTGTGCAAACCTTCACGCTTGACCAGGCCCTTGAGCTCCGTGTACTCGGGGCCCATCTTTGCTCGGGTCTTGATCCAGTTGGGTTTGCGTTCGATGGGCGTCTCCGCGTTTCGGATCTCGAGACGGAGCAGCTTACGTCCTTCTGGGGCGATAGTCACGACAGTGATCCTACGCCCGGTGATTACTGCAACGGGGTTCGGGCGAGCCCGTCAGCTGTACTGAACGGTAGTAAAAGTCGGAGTAGGCGAGGCGCTTTCGAAGGTGACGCGCTCGACGTTCCGTTCGGTGACGGGCATGGTTCCGTCGAGAGCAGCGATCACTGCCTCGGTCACAGCGGGAGTGACTTCGTCCACGGTGACGTCGCGACCGAGTTCATGCGACAGCGTCGTGACCCCGGCGTCACGGATGCCGCAGGGAATGATGTTGTCGAATCCGGTCAGGACCGAATTGCAGTTCAGGGAGAAGCCGTGCAGTGCCACGCCCCGTTGGACGCGCACGCCGATGGCAGAAACCTTGCGCTCGGGCTTCCATTGCCCGTTTGCGAGTTCGGCAGGCAGCCAGACGCCGGAGCGGCCGTCGATGCGCCCGCAGTTCAGGCCGAGGTCCGTGCACACCGTGATCAGTGCTTCCTCGATGCGTCGGACATACCGCACCACGTCGATGGGCTCGGCCAGTTTCACGATCGGATATCCCACCAGCTGGCCGGGGCCGTGCCAGGTGATCTTCCCGCCGCGGTCGACGTCGATGACAGGCGTGCCGTCGACGGGACGATCTTCGGGTTCCGTGCGTCGTCCTGCCGTGTACACCGGCGGGTGTTCGAGGAGCAGTAGCGTGTCCGGTCCGATGTCGTCCGCCCGCACTGCCGCGAGCTCACGCTGGCGGTCCCACGCGGCGTTGTAGTCGATCGAACCGAGTTGCTCGACGGCGATCGGCAGTTTCGAGAACCGGGCGGAAACGGCAGCGCTGCTCATGGACGTAGAGATTACGCCCGACTTCGGAATCAACCGAGTGCGGCCGCCAGCGCTTCGCCGATCGTGTTGTGGCGGAAAGAGAATCCCGCCTTTTCCAAAGCTGCGGGAATGGCGCGCTGGCCACCGAGGATGCCGCTCTTGGCGAATTCTCCGATCAACGCTTCGAGTGCGAACCCGGGAACGATCCAGGGAGCCGGGCGGTGGACCGCACGGGACATGGCGTCATTGAACTGGGCATTGGTGACAGGGGCCGGACCGGTCAGGTTGACGGGACCGGAGAGTTCGGAATTCGTGAGCGCGAATTTGATCGCGTCGCACTCGTCCTCGAGTGAGATCCACGGAAAGTACTGGCGACCGTTGCCCAGTCGCCCGCCGAGGCCGAACGAATAAAGGCGCCGAAGCCGACCGAGCATGCCCCCATGAGGTGAAATCACGACGCCGGACCGCAGATTGACGACGCGGGCACCCGCCGCACGCGCCGGTTCGGTGGCAAGTTCCCAATCGCGACACGTCGTGGCGAGAAAGTCTGTGCCTGCCGGCGAATCCTCGTCGACGATCTTGTCGCCGGTGTCGCCGTAATAGCCGACGGCGCTCGCGTTGGCGAGGACGGGAACCTTCTGACTCGCGACCGCTTCGGCCAAGACGTCGGTCGCGACGATGCGGCTGTCACGGATCGCTTGCTTGTAGGAACCCGACCACCGTTTGTCGCCGATGCCGACGCCGCAGAGGTTCACGACGGCGTCGGCGCCCTGCAGGACGGAGAGGTCCAGACGGTCGTGGTCCGGGTCCCAACGCGATTCGTCGGGGCCGGCGGTCGAGCGTCGCACCAGACGCACCACGTCGTGGTTGTCGGAGCGCAACGATGACACCAAGGCCGTTCCGATCAAACCGGACGAGCCGGCGATGACTACTCGCATTCGGAAAGCCTCCTTCGATTCAGCGTGCTTCGATATCCGAACGTATATCTCCGACCGTACTGAAAAAGCCGGGGCGCCACCTCCTGATGGAGATGACGCCCCGGCCGGCCGAGCAGTTGCTTACAGGCCCAGATCAGCTTCGAACGAGGCTTCTTCCAACCGCTGCTTCACAGTGGTGAGGAATCGGCCGGCGTCGGCGCCGTCGACCAGACGGTGATCGTAGGTCAGCGGCAAGTAGATCATCGAGCGAACGCCGATGGACTCGTTGCCGTTCTCGTCGGTGACCACCATCGGGCGCTTGACGATCGCGCCGGTTCCGAGCATGGCCGCCTGCGGCGGTACCAGGATCGGGGTGTCGAACAGCGCGCCCTGGCTGCCGATGTTGGTGATGGTGAAGGTGCCACCCGAGAGCTCGTCCGGCTTCAGGCCACCCGAGCGTGCACGCTTGGCGATGTCGGCGATGGCTCGGGCCAGGCCGGCCAGGCCGAGATCGCCGGCGTTGTGGATGACGGGGGAGAGCAAGCCCTGATCGGTGTCCACTGCGATGCCGAGGTGCTCAGCGTCGTAGTAGGTGATCTGCTTGGCAGCCTCGTCGTAGCTTGCGTTGATGTTCGGGTGCGACTTCAGCGCCTCGACGACTGCCTTGGCGAAGAACGGAAGGAACGTCAGGTTGACGCCTTCGCGCTCGATGAAGCCGGCCTTGGCACGGGCCCGCAGGGCGACGATCTTGGTGACGTCCACCTCGAAGGTCTGCGTGAGCTGAGCGGTGTTCTGCAGCGACTCACGTGTCTTGGTGGCCGTGATCTGCCGAATACGGTTGGCCTTCTGCGTGGTTCCACGCAGGTGTGCCAGTTCGGGTCGGACGCCTGCGGCTGCGGTGGCGGCCGGTGCGGCCGCGGGTGCTGCAGCAGGAGCAGCGGCGGCGGGAGCCTTCTTGGCCTCCGCAGCGGCGAGCACATCCTGCTTGCGGATGCGGCCGCCGACGCCGGTGCCGGTGACGGTCGCGAGGTCGACGCCGTTGTCCGTTGCGAGCTTGCGCACGAGCGGGGTGACGTACGGGCTGCTGTCGCCGGAAGCTGCGGGGGCAGCCGCCGGTGCGGGAGCCGCAGCAGGCTTCGGAGCGGGGGCGGCCGGTGCGGCAGCAGGCTTGGGTGCCTCGGCCTTGGGTGCCTCAGCCTTCGGTGCTTCAGCCTTGGGGGCAGGGGGTGCGGCCGGTGCTGCGGGAGCGGCCTTGGGTGCCGGAGCCGCGGCGGGTGTGCCGGAGCCGACGACGGCCAGCTGGCCACCGATCTCGACGGTGTCGTCTTCCTGCGCATTGATCTCGAGCAGGATTCCGGCGACGGGGGACGGGATCTCTGTGTCGACCTTGTCGGTCGAGACTTCGAGCAGCGCCTCGTCGACGGCAACCTCGTCGCCGACAGCCTTGAGCCAACGGGTGACGGTGCCTTCGGTGACGGACTCGCCGAGGGCGGGCATCGTCACGGCGGTACCTTCAGCGGAACCGCTCGAAGCGGCGGGTGCCTCGGCAGCGGGAGCTTCTTCAGCGGGAGCTTCGGCAGCCGGCGCTTCCTCGGCGGGAGCTTCCTCGGCGGCGGGGGCGGGTGCCTCTGCCGCGGGTGCTGCGGCTTCGCCGGCTTCACCGATCTGGGCGAGCTCGCCACCGATTTCCACGGTGTCGTCTTCCTGCGCGACGATCTTGGTCAGGACGCCGGCGACGGGAGACGGAATCTCGGTGTCGACCTTGTCCGTGGAGACTTCGAGCAAGGGTTCGTCGACTTCGACCGTGTCTCCTTCCTGCTTGAGCCACCGTGTGACAGTTCCCTCGGTGACGCTCTCACCTAGGGCTGGCATCTGGACGGAGAAGGCCATGTCTTTTGACTCCTCGACAGTTGTGTTCGGGTTGTTGAATTTTGTCGACTTGTGGTCGTAATGCATTGTGCTCGAGTGGCGCGCGACGTGCGGCTACTTGTAGCTATTTTGCCGATGTCGACGCGCGGGCGCGGCGTCACCGTCGTTCATCTTTCCATTGATACGCCGGGCGTGTCCGATGAGGGGGATGCCGTCCGTTTCGGGTGTGTCGGCTACTGGCGAGTAGGTATGCGTCGGGGGTCCGGCTGTAACGTCGTAAGCGGACCAAACGGTATGTCGTGCGCAGGCACAACGGACATCGCCTGGCAAACTTGACATATCGCCGGGGTGCATCCGCGGCGTCGGTACCGAGGAGGGTACGACCGTGGGACTGTTCGATCGTTTCAAGCGTCCGCCGAGTGCGGCTCAGGCCGCAGCGCAAAGTGATGCGGATCATCTGGCGAATTGGGCGCACTCGCACGAAGGCGTCGAAGCCTATGTCGAACCGCAGACGACGGTGACCGAGGTGACCGTCGTCCTGGTTGCGAAGGACGGGGAGTGGACTCGTCGTCGTGTCGGCGGCGAACGTGGCGCCCGCAAATTGGGACAAGACTTGAAGATCCCGGTCTACGACGTCCGCAAGACGGGATATCCGCAGCGTATGCGCGATCACGACGAACGTAAGCGAATCGAACGCAAGCGGGCCCGAGAGCAGGAATTGCGCGACGGCGCCTGAACTGCTGTGCGCCATTATTAACCGCGGGGGGTTAATAAAGGCGCACAGCAAGGGGTCAGCCGTTTACCGCGATGTCCTCCAGGACCGAGATCATCGTGCGAACGGGAACGCCGGTACCGCCCTTGCCGGTGTAACCCCACGGCCCTGACGTGTTGTAGGCCGGCCCCGCGACGTCGATGTGCGCCCACTGGACACCCTCGGGAACGAATTCCTTGAGGTAGTGAGCTGCGACCAGCATGCCGCCCCAGCGGTGTTGGGTGACATTGGCCATGTCGGCGACCTTGGAGTCGAGATCTCCGCGCAATTCCTCCGGCAGCGGCATGGCCCAGCCGTTCTCGCCGACGCTCTGCGAGATGGAGGCGACGCGGTCACGGAACTCGTCGGTGCCCATGACTCCGGGGGTGCGGTTGCCGAGCGCGACCATCTGCGCACCGGTCAGGGTGGCGGTGTCGATCATGTAGTCGGGATTGTCCTCACCCGCGCGAACCATCGCGTCGGCAAGGATCAAACGGCCCTCGGCGTCGGTGTTGACGACCTCGATGGTGATTCCGCCGTACTGGGTCAGCACGTCGCCGGGACGCTGGGCGGTCGCGGACGGCATGTTCTCGGCCATCGGTACGTATGCGACGACGTTGACGGGCAGGCCGAGCTTGGCGGCAAGCACGACGGTGGAGATGACGGCTGCGGCGCCGCCCATGTCCGAGGTCATGTTCTCCATACCGGCGGCGGGCTTGATGGAGATTCCGCCGGTGTCGAAGGTGATGCCCTTACCCACCAGTGCGACCTTGCGGGCACCACGCTTCTTCGACGCGTATTCGAGGCGGACGAGACGCGGCTGGCGTGACGAGCCCTTGCCGACGCCGATGATTCCGCCGTAGCCACCCTTCTCGAGTGCCTTCTCGTCGAGAACCTGGACGGTGAGCCCGGCCTCGACGCCCAGTGCCTTCGCGCGCGCGGCGAACTCGGCGGGGTAGAGGTGGCTCGGGGGAGTGTTGACGAACTCGCGTGCGGTGGCGACGGCCTCGGCGATGGCAGCCGACCGTGCCAGCGTCGCTTTGGTCTCCTTCGTGCGCGGCGACGGCACCAGCAGTTCGACGCGGGCCAGTGGCTGCGAATCGGGACCGGGAGCCGTCATGGACGACTTGAATTCGGTGAAGCTGTACGCGCCCAACGCAAATCCCTCGGCGGCTGCACCGAGGTCGAGGATCGAGAGCGTGGTTGCGACGGTGTCGATGCCGGACAACGAGCGAGCTGCGGCGCCGGCGGACTTACGGATCTGCTCGCTGCCGAGCTTGTCGGCAGAGCCGAGTCCGACGGCGAGAACGCTGGTGACCGACAGTTCGCTCGGTGCCGGGACACGAGTGAGCTGCTCGGGCTTGCCCGTGGCGCCGACGGCGATGAGGCTGTCGAGGATCTCGGCGAGTACGTCTTCGGCGACGATGCCTTCGCTGAGTGCGATTTCGGGGCCGTCCGGACCCGACGTCAGACCGACGACCAGTATCTCTGCGCGCTTGGCGACTGTGCCGGCGAGAACGAGGTCGGGTCCCAACGATCGGGCTGTGCGAGTGCTCAAGGTGTCTCCTGTGAGGTGAGTGTGCGATGCGTCCGGTTCTGGCGGATGCCTGAGTCGATGTTAGGCCCTTTGCAGTTTGCGGACGGGCGATCGTCACGGCCGGGTGAGCTCTCGCTGCGGACATGTTTCGATCGGCGAAGTCCGATAGGTTGTGGGCCATGACCGACGAACAACTGTTGCAGGGCCCGATCCACCCCGTCCACGTCGAACTCGGCGCGACGTTCGCGCCGTTCGGGGGGTGGCAGATGCCGGTTTCGTACGCCGGCGTCGTGGCCGAACACACCTCTGTGCGTGAGAATGTCGGACTCTTCGACGTCAGTCACCTCGGCAAGGCCGTCGTGCGTGGCGCGGGCGCCGCGGAATTCGTGAACTCCGCACTGACCAACGACCTGAAGAAGATCGGGCCGGGTAAGGCTCAGTACACGTTGTGCTGCAACGAGTCCGGTGGTGTCATCGACGACCTCATTGCGTACTACGTCAGCGACGACGAGATCTTCCTCGTCCCGAACGCAGCCAATACCGCGGACGTCGTTGCGGCTCTGGTCGCTGTGGCACCGGACGGAATCACCGTCGAGGATCAGCATCGTGCCTACGGTGTGCTGGCAGTGCAGGGTCCGAAATCGGTGGCGGTTCTGACCGCTCTGGGACTTCCCACCGAGATCGAGTACATGGCGTACGAAGATGCGGAATGGAACGGCGTGCCTGTTCGTGTGTGCCGCAGCGGTTACACCGGTGAGGTCGGCTACGAACTCCTGCCGCGGTGGGACGACAGCGAGCCGTTGTTCCGCGCGCTTCTCGAGGCAGTGCGCGCCGAGGGTGGGCAGGCCGCCGGACTCGGCGCCCGTGACACTCTTCGTACCGAGATGGGGTATCCGCTGCACGGGCATGAGCTTTCGCTCGAGATTTCTCCGCTCGAAGCGCGCTGCGGATGGGCGATCGGTTGGAAGAAGCCGACATTCTGGGGCAAAGAGACCTTGACCGACGAGAAGGCTGCCGGCCCGGCTCGCAAACTCTGGGGGATCAAGGCTCTCGATCGCGGCGTGCTTCGTGCCGGCCTCGGTGTTCTGCGTGACGGCGAGGCAATCGGCGAGACCACCTCGGGGACGTTTTCGCCCTCGCTCAAAGTGGGAATTGCGTTGGCGCTCCTCGATTCCGGTGCCAATGTCTCGGCCGGCGACGAGATCGAAGTCGACGTCCGTGGTCGTGCTCTTCGGTGCGTCGTGGTGTCTCCTCCGTTCGTGGAGACCAACACCAAGTAGAGAGCTTTTTCACGTTCGATAGGATTGCGCCCATGACAGGTGCCGCCGATTTCGTTCGTGTTCAGAGCTCGTCCCCGAAGTCCGACGCCGAGCGCCGTGACATTTTGGCGGCGCCCGGCTTCGGGCGGCACTTCACCGACCACATGGTCTCGATCGACTACGCCGCGGGCAAGGGCTGGCACGACGCCCAGGTGTTGCCGTACGGAAACATCGAGCTCGATCCGGCCGCAATGGTTTTGCACTACGGACAGGCCATCTTCGAGGGCCTCAAGGCATACCGTCAGCCGGGTGGCGAGATCAGCTCGTTCCGCGTCGAGGCCAACGCCGAGCGTTTCGCGGCATCTGCGCGCCGTCTGGCCATGCCGGAGCTCCCGTCGCAGATGTTCATCGATTCCATCACCGAACTGATCGACGTCGATCTCGACTGGGTTCCCGCAGCCGGTGGCGAGGACGCGCTCTACCTCCGTCCGTTCATGTTCTCCACCGAAGCCGGACTCGGTGTCCGTCCCGCCGACGAGTACCGCTACCTGCTGATTGCCTCGCCTGCCGGTGCGTACTTCCCGCGCGGCGTCAAGCCGGTCAGTGTGTGGCTGTCCACCGAATACGTTCGCGCGGCCCCCGGTGGTACCGGCGCGGCCAAGTTCGCCGGCAACTACGCCGCTTCACTCCTCGCCCAGGCGCAAGCCGCCGACGAGGGTTGCGACCAGGTGGTCTGGCTCGACGCCATCGAGCGCACGTACGTCGAGGAAATGGGTGGAATGAACCTGTTCTTCGTCTTCGGCTCGGGCCCCGACGCTCGCCTCGTGACGCCGTCGCTGTCCGGTTCGTTGTTGCCAGGCATCACGCGCAACTCGTTGCTCGCCCTTGCCGCCGATTCCGGTTTCGCCGTCGAGGAGCGCAAGATCAGCACCGACGAATGGCGCACCAAGTGCAAGAGCGGTGAAATCACCGAGGTCTTCGCTTGCGGCACAGCAGCAGTCATCACCCCCGTCGGACGCGTCAAGTCCGCCGAGGGCGAGTTCACCATCGCCGACGGCGAGCCGGGTGAGGTGACGATGGCACTGCGCGACACCCTCACGGGTATCCAGCGCGGAACCTTCGCCGACACCCACGGCTGGATGACGAAACTTCACTGATCGCTGGTTCGTTCCGCGAGCAATCGCTCCCGGAAGAACTGCAGAATCTCGTCTCGTGCGACGGTGGTGGGCGATCCCGCCTCGTCGACGAGATGAGCCGTCACCACGCTGTGTGGATTGGCAATGACGTGTTCGAAGAACGGCGACGTTGTCGCGTTGGCCGCTTCGTCGGGTAGTACCTTCCCGACGAAGCGCTCGCCCAAGGCCTTCGAATAGGCGGCGAATCGTTGTGCGCGGCAGAACGAGTCACCTCGAAAGCGGTATGCAAGCACCGTGAGGTCTTCGGCCTCGAGTCTCGAGCGCACGGCTTCGAGTTCTTCGGGCCCGCTGTCGGTTTCGTCCGGTCGATCGAGCGGTAACGACGGTTGGGCGAGAACCGGCGCGATGACCGAGGGTTCGAGCATCATCGACAACGCGAAGTTACCGGTGAAGCACATTCCGATCACGCCGACGCCAGGTCCGCCGCTCTCCTCATGGGCGGAAGCGGCGAGTGAACGCAGCCAACGGACCGCCGAACTCGGTTCGTCGGCAGCGAGGGCGCGGAATTCTGCACTGACGCAGGCTCTCTTGAATACCGTCAGCCCCTCGTTCACTGTGGGGACCGCTCCGTCGCGGCCGAACAGTGACGGAACGAAGACAGTGAAACCGGCGTCGCGCACCCAGCGGGCGAATCGCGCTACATGCGGGCTGATGCCCGGCATCTCCGGCATGACGATTACTGCGGGACCGGTGCCGGCCACGTACACGGACTTCGCCACTGCGTCGATGGTGATCGTTCGACGGTCGAAGTCTTCGAGCGGATCGTCTTCGGTCATGCTCCGGTTCGGCACGGTGAGCCCTCTCAGTAGTCGAAACAATTCCTCTGCACAGTCTTTCGGCGCGGGATCGACTACAGAAGAGGGCGGTTCGCCATGTTTTCGGGCGGGCTCGCCTCGCACCTATCCGGCGCCGCCGTTGCGGAATCGCTTTCGGTAGTCGGCCGGGCTGATGCCGACGCGGTCGGTGAACAGGCCACGAAAGGTTCCAGGATCCTGATAGCCGATGTGCCCCAGGATCTTTCCGAGAGGCCAGTCGGTCGATTCCAACAACCGTTTCGCTTTTCGGATCCGTGCACGCTGCAGATAACTGCGCGGCGATTCCCCGGTCTCGTCCTTGAACTTCCGAAGCATGGTTCGGGTGCTGAGGTGAAAAGCACTCGACAGCAAATCCAAGTCGTAAGGTTCCGCCATCCGTTCGACCAGCCACCTTCCGACGTCGTCGGCAAACTGTGTGTGTTTGGCGGGCAGCATCGAGTCGAGGATGTACGGAGCTTGACTGGTTCGGTTTTCGGGCGCCAGCGTAATTCTTGCGGTCGTACGCGCAATCTTGTCGCCGAGATGCTCGCGCACGAGTGCTGTTGCGAGGTCGAGCGCGGCGGTGAACGCAGCAGTGGTGGTGACGCCGTCGTCCTGGACGATCAACGAGTCGGTTCGAACCGTCGCACCGGGGTAACGACTTGCGAGGTCCGCACCGTACAGCCACGACGTCGTACATCGGCGTCCGTCGAGCAGTCCCGCCTCGCCCAGCAGATACGCGCCGACACAGACCGACGACACCCGAACGCCGCGCGCCTCGCACGCACGGATGAACTCGATTTCTCTGTCCCACAGCGACAAACGCGTCGCAGGGTCTTCGGACGGCACGAGTTCGAACCCCGGCACAACCAGGTGATCGATGTCGTGATGCCCCTCCTGCACGCCGAGCGAAAATCCACCTGCCGCAACGACGGGCGTGCCGGACGCTGCGATGACCGATACCTCGAAGGGGTCGGCGGGCGCTCCATCAGCGACGCGATTGGCGATCAGGAGAAGGTCGGTGAAAACGAAGATCTCGGCCGCGAGGCAACCTTCGTACGCAAGGACACCTACTCGCACGACGTCGGATCACAGTCCGAGAGTGAGGCCGACGGCCGTAAGCGTCACAGTGAGTTCGAGTGCGAATCCGAGAACGTCTCCGTTGAGTCCGCCGAATCTACGGACGCAGTGACGCACGCACAGCACACTGATCACCAGCGCCGACGCGGTCACGAGAGGGCCGAGCCACCACCGGTCGGTGGCAAAGCCGGAAGCGGCGATCAGCGGAACCGACCACACGATTGCGGCCCACAACGGTTGTGAATCGGCGACGAGCGCACCGAATCCGCTCGGGCCAGACGCGAGAATACCTCGGCGGCAGGCAAAAACGACGGCCACACGACCCGCAGCGACAGATACGAGAACGGCGATCCACTGCGTGGGGGAGTCGGCAACAGCGAGGACGCCGAAGGAGACCGATTGCAGCCCAAGGAAGATGAACAGCGCCGCGACCCCGAACGGTCCGGCACCGCCGCTGTGCATGACCTCGCGGGCGCGCTCCGGTGGACCGTAACAACCCAGTCCGTCGACGGAGTCTGCCAGTCCGTCCACGTGCATCCCGCGTGTCCCGAGAGCGAGCGCACCGACCGTCAGCAAGCCTGCGAGATAGGGATTCAGGCCGATACTGGTTGTGCCCCAGAGCAGAAACGTCGCGGCAATGCCGAGAGCGATCCCGGTGAGCGGAGCTGCGGCGATGGCGCGACGGCCGGCAGTTCGATCGATGTCGGAGGGACCACGAGCCGGAAGGACCGTCAGCCACGAGAAGGCCAGCGGCACTCCGGACAGCGGGCCCGCCACGCTCACTCCGCCGTATCGGTCTTGGTCAGGTCGATCGACTCGGGTTCGTCGACAGGTGCGCTGCCCTGAGTGCTGACACCGGCTTCGGAGAATGTCGCCATCTTGCCCAGGATTGCCACTGCGCCCTGAAGAATCGGGAGCGCTGTGACTGCGCCTGAACCTTCACCGAGACGCATGTCGAACTCGACGATCGGGTCGAGACCCATGCGGGTCAATGCGATGGTGTGGGCGGGTTCGGTGGAGCGGTGTCCGGCGACCCACCATTCACGTGCGCCGAAAGCCAGTTCGTCGGCAACCATGGCGGCTGCGGTGACCACTACGCCGTCGAGGATCACCGGCGTGCGACGCGAAGCTGCCTGGGCCAGAAAGCCGGCCATCGCGGCGAGGTCGGCACCCGAAGACGTGCGCAGCAGCGCGACTGTGTCGCGAACGTGCGGACGGGCACGCCGGAGAGCGTCGCGAATCGCTGCGGTCTTGCGGATCCATCCGGCGTCGTCGATACCGGTACCTCGACCCACGACCGCGACGGGTTCACTGTCCGTGAGTGCGGCGATGAGTACGGTTGCGGGCGTCGTATTGCCGATGCCCATGTCGCCGGCGATGAGGAGATCTGCGCCCCCGTCGATTTCCTCGTCCGCGATCGCTCGGCCGGCGGCGATGGCCTGAAGGGTTTCCTCGTTCGACATGGCGTCTTCGCGGTCGATGGACCCGGAAGACCTGCGCACCTTGTGGTTCGAGACGGACGGATCGGTATCGCCGTCCACTGCGATGTCGACGACGCGTACCGTGGCGCCGGCAACCTCGGCGAGGACGTTGACCGCCGCGCCGCCCCCGAGGAAGTTGGCGACCATCTGTGCGGTCACTTCCGGCGGATAGGCGGAGACGCCGTTGCGGGCGATTCCGTGATCACCCGCGAACACGACGACGCGAGGCCGAGCGAAAGCGTGTGGGGGACAAACTCCTTGGCAGGCTGATGCCCAGCCGGCGAGAGCCTCCAGTCGGCCCAGCGAACCGGCCGGCTTGGTCAGATCACGCTGACGCGCATCGGCCTGCGCTCGCACCTCGCGGTCGGGCGGGGTGACGGGTTCGAAGTCGGCGCTACTGACTGGCGCGACGTCAGGGTTGGCATCTGGATTCGCCCCTGAAATGGCCCCTGGATTGGCCTCGGTACTCACATCGTGCCTTCCGGTTGTGCAGCAGTATCTTTCAAGATGAGCGGTAACCCTGCAACCACTAGTACGACACGATCGCACACCGCCGCGATACGAGCGTTGAGAGTGCCGATCTCGTCGCGGAACAATCGTCCGGACCGCGTCTCGGGGATGACGGCCAAACCCACTTCGGGGCTGACCAGCACCAGGTGTCCGCGATAGTTCTCGACACTGGCGACCAGGCTGTCCGCAGCGGGCGTGACGGTGCCGCGCGGTGCGTCCCAGGCGCCTTGCCGATCGAGTTCCGTGGTCAGCCACGTTCCCAGATCGTCGACCAACGTCGCTGTGTGTGAATCGCTTTCGAGCTGCGCCGCGAGATCGCCGGCATCTGCGGTTTCGACAGTCGACCAATGGGAAGGCCGCCTGTTGCGGTGCTGGTCGATCCGGCTCTCCCAGTCTGCGTCGGAGACATCACGTCTGGCTGTCGCCAGATACCGGATCGGTGCCGAACTTTCGGGTAAGTGGCCTCCACAAACCAAATCCTCGGCGTGCGCGGACTTACCAGACCGCGCGCCGCCGAGGACCAAAGTTCTATACGTGTTCGTCACGCTCAGATTGCGTCGCCCGGCCCCACACGAGGCTTCGGTGCGCGCAGCTTGCGGATCTGCGACGCGCGAACGAACGCGTACCAGCCGAGCTTGAAGCCGCCGTCGGTGCTGTCGGGGAAGCGCTCGGCGACGCGGTTGTTGATCATGCGACCGAGCCAGATGCCTTCACCGACCATGAAGAGCATCATCACGAGCATTGCCAGTGTGACGATCTGCTGGAGCGCGGGCGTGACGAACATGGTCATGATGAGGATCAACGCGAGCGGCATGAACAGCCCGACGAGGTTGCGGCGAGCGTCGATGAAATCACGGACGTAGGCGCGAACCGGTCCCTTGTCGCGGGGGAGCAGGTACTTGTCCTCGCCGGCGAGCATGCGGGCGCGGCGGTCTGCCGACGATGCGCGACGCTCGGCGGCTTCGGCCTTGCGGTCCTCCTTGGAGCCGCGGGTCGCCTTGCGGCGGGCGCGGGCTTCCTTCGCGGTCAGCGGGGCAGGGGCAACGGGGCCACGCCTCTTCGCCTCGGCGTCACGACGCTTGGGTGTGGGGCGGCCCTTGCCCACCTGCTCGATGGGCGCCTCTTCGGAGGCCGAGGATGCCTCAGTGCCCTCGACGTCACGTTTGTCGGAGTTGTCTGAGTCACCGCGGCGTAACAATTTCACACCTCCAGGCTATTGGATAAGTGCACGGTCTGGGAAACCGACCTCGGTCTTTCTGAAAAACCCAATCGCCCGAGGCACTGAAACGCGCGAGATCGTGAAACATCGGGGTCATTCGGGACTCTTAGACTTCGGCTATGCGGGTAATAGTTGCTCCAGATTCGTTCGGTGAGACGTTGACGGCCGTCGAAGCGGCCGAATCCATTTCTGCCGGTTGGCGACGTGGCCGACCCGAAGACGACGTCGTCACCGCGCCACAATCCGACGGTGGTCCGGGATTCGTCGACGTCTTGGCCACGGCCGGGGGCGACATCCGGACTGCACGGGTGTCCGGGCCTTTGACCGCCGCCGTCGACGCCACGTGGCTGTTCGATTCGGACACGGCGTACATCGAGTCCGCCGAGGCCGTCGGGCTCGGCCTGCTCGGAGGTCCGCCGACGCGGGACACCGCACTCGCCGCGCACAGTCTCGGTGTGGGAGAGCTGATTGCTGTCGCGCTCGAGGCAGGCGTGAAGACGGTTGTCGTCGGACTCGGTGGGAGTTGCTGCACCGACGGGGGACGTGGACTGGTGGAGGCGCTGGGCGGCCTGCAGGCTGCAACGGCGGCTACGGCAGGCATTCAGTTGGTCGCCGCCACCGACGTCGAACACGTACTTCTCGGCGAGCACGGTGCGGCAGCGGTGTTCGGCCCGCAAAAGGGCGCCGACGCCGAAGCCGTCGCAGTCCTCGAAGCGAGCAACGCGAGATGGGCCGAACAGTTGGAGTCCGTCACCGGAAAACGAGTGTCGAGTTTTCCGGGTGCCGGCGCCGCGGGTGGTATCGGTGCCGCGCTCTTTGCGCTCGGTGCACAGCGGCGATCCGGGGCCGACGTCGTCGCGGATCGCACCGGACAGGCCGCGCTACTGGCTTCCGCTGACCTGGTGATCACGGGCGAAGGCAAGTTCGACCACCAATCTCTGCGCGGCAAACTCGTCACAACGCTCGCTTCGGCGGGGGCAGCGCACGGCGTTCCGACGCTCGTCTTTGCCGGCCAGGTGACGCTCGACGAGGCGGACTATGCGTCGACCTCGATAGTCGCGGCGAAGTCGGTGACGGATTTCGCCGGGTCGGTGGAACGTGCGATGGAGGAGGCGTCGGCGTGTCTCGAGGGACTCGCCGAACACACGGCGCGCGAGTGGAACATCTGGCGCGGCGTCCGGAGTTGAGGATCCACAAGCGTCGACGCGCCGTTGCCGTGTCGGGAAGACCGGATAGGATGAAGACGAATCGCACCCGGTAAAGGACTGGCGGGAATAAGTCGGCAGCGGCGTACCGTTGAAGCGTTCACGGGTTGGTACGAACATTAGGGAGAGCCCATGACTGTGCAGAACGAGACCGCCACCCACGGCGTCAAGATGACCGAGGCCGCGTCCGCCAAGGCGAAGGCACTCTTCGATCAGGAGGGTCGCGACGACCTCGCGCTGCGTATTGCAGTGCAGCCCGGCGGCTGTGCCGGACTGAAGTACCAGCTGTTCTTCGACGACCGCACGCTCGACGGTGACCTCACTGTCGACTTCAACGGCGTCAACCTGGTTGTCGACCGGATGAGCGCGCCGTACGTCGAAGGTGCGTCCATCGACTTCCTCGACACCATCGAGCAGCAGGGCTTCTCGATCGACAACCCCAATGCAACAGGCTCCTGCGCCTGCGGTGACTCGTTCAACTGAGTCTGTCGATCACAACTCAATTCACGAACAACTGACGCGGAACCGACATTCGGTTTCGCGTCAGTTGTTTGTGGTGACTCGTACGTAGACCGTTCCGATCCGACAGCTCGGGCGCCGATGACGGCGCTACGGGCGGTAACGTGAACTTTTGCTCCTCTTTCATTCATATACTCACTTCGCTGAAAGGCCACGATCCGTGACTATTGCGGTAACCGGTTCCATCGCCACCGACCACTTGATGCGCTTCCCCGGCCGCTTCGCCGATCAGCTCCTCGCCGATCAGCTCGCCCACGTTTCGCTGAGTTTCCTGGTCGACGATCTCGTGATTCGCCGCGGTGGTGTCGGCGGCAACATCGCTTACGCCATGGGCGTGCTCGGTGGGTCCCCGCTACTCGTCGGCGCAGTCGGTGCCGACTTCGCCGAGTACCGCACGTGGCTCGAGGACAACGGCGTCGACTGCAGCGCGGTCCGTATCTCGGACAAGGCACATACGGCGCGTTTCGTGTGCACCACCGACGAGGACATGGCGCAGATCGCGTCGTTCTACCCCGGTGCGATGAGCGAGGCTCGCGAGATCGAACTCGCGGCAGTGGCCAAGACTGCGGGCGCAGTCGAGTTGGTGCTGATCGGCGCCAACGACCCCGAGGCCATGGTTCGCCATACCGACGAATGCCGTCTGCTCGGGATTCCGTTCGCAGCGGATCCGTCGCAGCAGCTTGCCCGCCTGTCCGGTGACGAGGCCAAGGCGCTCATTCACGGCGCGAAGTACTTGTTCACCAACGAGTACGAGTGGGGTCTGCTTCAGCAGAAGACTGGTCTGAGCGAGGAAGAGATCCGCGCGCAGGTCGGCATCCGTGTCACCACCCTCGGCTCCAAGGGTGTGGAAATTGTTGACGCCGAAGGTAATTGGGTGCGCGTCGACGTAGTGCCCGAGACCGGCAAGGTGGATCCGACGGGCGTTGGTGACGGCTTCCGCGCCGGGTTCCTGCTCGCACACGGCGCCGGTCTGAGCTTTGAGCGTGCTGCACAGTTGGGATCTTTGGTCGCTGTGTTGATTCTCGAGACCGTGGGAACGCAGGAGTGGGTGTTCAATCGCGACGAGGCACTCAAGCGCCTTACCGACGCATACGGCAGCGCGGCAGCGGACGAGATCGCGACGATCCTGCCGAAGTAGGGCTCCGCCCCGTGAGTGGTTGAGGAGTCCGGAGACTCCCTAACCGCTCACGGGGCCGAAGGCCTAGATATTGACCGGGTACACCGGTTCCTGGATCTGCGGCACGATGCGCTTCTCCACGAAGATTCCGTGCCAGACCATGAAGGTCAGGACGGTCCACAGGCGTCGGCTGTGGTCGGACACGCCCTCGCGGTGATCGTTGAGCATCTTCACGACGGCCTGCTTGTCGAAGATGTGGTCGGTACCCGACTCCTCGATCTGCAGATGTGCCCAGTCGAAGAGTTCGGTGCCGCGCAGCCAGTGGCGTAGGGGAACCGGGAATCCGAGCTTCGCACGGTGCAGAACATGGTGCGGCACAATGCCTTCCAGGGCCTGGCGCAGTGCGTACTTGGTTGTGTCCTTCGTGATCTTCTGATCGAGCGGTACGCGTGACGCGACGTCGAAGACCTCGGGATCGAGGAACGGCACACGCAGTTCCAGCGAGTTGGCCATCGTCATCTTGTCTGCCTTGACGAGGATGTCGCCGCGCAGCCAGGTGAACAGGTCGAGATGCTGCATCCGCGCAACCGGATCCCAGTCCCGTGACTGCGCGTAGATCGGCGCAGTGACGTCCTGGTGAGTCCACTCGGGGCGGAAATCGCGCAGGACGGCGCGGAGCTGAGCGTCGTTGAAGCTACGAGCATTTCCGTAGTAGCGCTCCTCGAGCGTCAAGGAACCGCGGTTGAGCAGACTCTTGCCGCGAGTGCCGTCCGGGATGCGTTCGGACAACTTGCCGGCAGCCCGACGCAGTCCCTTGGGGAGGTACTCGAAAGGCTTGAGCGACAACGGCTCACGGTAGATCGTGTAGCCGCCGAACAGCTCGTCAGCACCCTCGCCGGACAGCACGACCTTGACGTGCTTGCGCGCTTCCTTCGCGATGAACCACAGCGGAATCAATGCCGGATCGGCTACCGGGTCGTCGAGGTACCAGACGATCTCGGGAATGGCAGCGGCGAACTCGGCGGGGGAGACCACCTTGACGACGTGCTTCGCGCCGATCGCTGCGGCAGATTCTGCAGCGACGTCGACCTCGGAATAGCCCTCACGTTCGAAACCGGTCGTGAAGGTGATCAGGTTGGGGTTGTGGCGCATCGCCAGCGCCGCGATCGCCGTGGAGTCGATACCACCGGACAAGAACGAACCGACGGTGACGTCGGCGCGCATGTGCTTGGCGACCGAATCCTCGAGTGCCTCGGCGATTTCCTGGTAGCGCGCCTTCTCGGTGCCAGGTGCAAAAGGCTTGGCCGGGAACTTCGGCGTGAAATACCGCGTGAACGTGGGCTCCTCGCCCGGACGCACCCGGGCGAAGCTGCCCGACTCCAGGCGTCGGATCTGCTTGTGCAGTGTTTCCGGCTCCGGTACGTACTGCAGAACGGTGTAGTGCTCGATGGCACGCGGATCCAGCTCGGTACCGATGCCGATCAGATCGGTGAGTTCGAGCAGGCTCTTCTTCTCGCTGCCGAACGCGGTGCCGCCGGCGCCGGTCGCGATGAACAGCGGCTTGATCCCGAACGGATCGCGCGCGATGAACAGCTCGCGTGTGTCGGTGTCCCAGATCGCGAACGCGAACATTCCGCGCAGGCGCCGGACCGCGTCCTCACCCCAGTAGTGGAATGCAGCGACGATGGCCTCGGAGTCGCCCTCGGTGAAGAACTTGGCGTCGTGGTCCTTGACCAGTTCGGCGCGGATCTCCAAGTAGTTGTAGATCTCGCCGTTGAACGTGAGCGCATAACGCTCCGGGTTCTCCGGTGGGCCCCAACGCAGCGGCTGGTGGGAATGAGCGATGTCGATGATCGCCAGGCGGTTGAACCCGAAGACGAGGTGATCGTCGTTCCACGTCCCGTGTTCGTCCGGCCCGCGGTGACGAAGGCAATGCATCGCCTGGTCGACCCGCGAGACGGCGTCCTCGCTGGTTCCGCCAGATGTCAGTAGCCCGAGCAGTCCACACACAGCGTCCGGTTCCTCGATTCAGAATTTTTGTACAGAAGGCTCCCGGACACGAGTGTCGGGGAGAGGTCAACGAACTCTTGACGAAAGTATGCCGCAGATCGACGTCCCTGCCGATCGCGGCGGAACGAATCGACGTGATGTGCGTCGCCGAAACGACCTGAGCCGTTCCTGAGCAGCACCTGAGAGAGCTGTGTGACGTCCGCCGCGACACGGGCGAGGACCCGAGGATGGATAGCGCCCGGCTTTGGTCTACGCTGCGTAGTAATTGGGCCTTCCCTCCGGGCATGCCCTAGTTGAATTTTGTGGCGATCAGGAAGGCGTGAACGTGGCGCAAGGTCGGATCCTTCGGCGAGCGGGGCTGGCAGTATCTCTGGGCATTGCTGCCTTGCTGCTGTCGGGTTGCTCCATCGACAACGAAGTGCTTCGTTTCGGGTGGCCTTCGGGCATCACCCCGGAGGCGACGCGCATGCGTGAGCTGTGGACGTGGTCGGTTGTAGCCGCCCTCGTCATGGGTGTGCTGGTGTGGGGGTTGGTCTTCTGGGCCGTCATCTTCCACCGTAAGAAGAAGGACTCGCCGGAATTCCCGCGTCAGACGGCATACAACGTGCCGCTCGAACTCGGTTACACGGCAGTTCCCTTCGTCATCATCGCGGTTCTCTTCTACTTCACCGTCATCGTTCAGAACCATGTTCTGGACAAGACGGACAACCCTGACGTCGTTGTAGACGTCACGGCCTTCCAGTGGAACTGGAAGTTCGGCTACCGCTCCATCGAGTTCGGTGACGGTTCCGCCAAGTACAACGGAATCGACGTCGAGGCCGAAGAGGCTGCCAAGACCGAGGGCTCGACCGTGAACGAACACGGGGAAGAAGTTCCCGGCCCGATCCACGGCAACAGCACCGAGGACCTGAGCTACCTGCACTACGACAAGATCGAGACCGTCGGCTCCAGCCAGGAGATCCCGATCCTCGTTCTGCCCACCGGCAAGCGGATCCAGTTCGAACTTGCTTCCTCGGACGTCATTCACGCTTTCTGGGTGCCTGAGTTCCTGTTCAAGCGCGACGTTCTCCCGAACCCCAAGGAGAACCACTCGGACAACATCTTCCAGATCAGTGAGATCGAGAAGGAAGGCGCGTTCGTCGGGCGTTGTGCAGAAATGTGTGGCACGTTCCACGCGATGATGAACTTCGAGGTTCGTGCGGTTTCGCCCGAGGACTTCGCCAAGTACATCGAACTGCGCAAGGGTGACGCGGAGGGCAAGGGTGGTCTGACGACCGCCGAGGCTCTGCAGGCAATCGGTCAGTCGCCGGTGGCTACGTCGACCACGCCGTTCAACACCGACCGCGAGTACCGTCAGGCAACCGTCGCCACTGCAGGCAACTGAGCCGGCCAGCCTCTTCACTGAACAAGGACAAGTGCTGATATGAAGATCGAAGCCAAGCTCTTCGAGATCCTGACGATGTTCTTCATTCTCGTCGCGATCATCTACGGAGTGTTCACCGCTCTGTCACGCACAGGTATCGAGTGGGCCGGACTGACGGCCATCGTCCTGTCTGCAGGTCTGACGCTCATCGTGGGTACCTACTTCCGCTTCGTCGCCCGTCGTCTGGACACCCGTCCCGAGGACTACGACGACGCTGAAATCTCGGATGGTGCAGGAGAACTGGGCTTCTTCAGCCCGGGTAGCTTCTGGCCGATCCTGCTTGCCGCTGCTGCTGCACTCGCGGCAGTGTCGCTGGCGTACTTCCAGCCGTGGCTCATCGCAGTCGCAGTTGTCTGTGTGCTCGCCGCAGCCGCAGGCCTGGTGTTCGAGTACTACACCGGACCCGAGAAGCACTAGTTTCACCCGCACTCGAACAGAGGCGCCGCACCCACCCGGGTACGGCGCCTCTGTTGTCGTTTATGTACGTTTCGGTGGTAGGAGGGTGCCTGTCAACAACCGCTCTCTGTCAATCGTGGAGCGAGTATTCGAGGTCGTAGCGGTGCAGACCGTCGACGACCTCCAGCTCGAGAGTGCCTGCGATGCCCTTCAACTCGCCGGTTCCGGACCCCGGCACGATCTCGTACAGAAGCTTCTGCGTTCCGTCGATCATCTGACCGAACTGCTGAAGGGCGAACGATCCCACAGCTTCGTCGACCTGCCCCGTGACAAACTCCAAAGCGACATAGCCCGCTGCACCGGCTGTCGGATCGCCCGCGGACAGCATCAGTCCGGACGACGTGCCTTCGACGCCGCCGATGAACGTCTTGTCGAACTCGAAGCGTCCGACGCGTCCGGAGAGCTCAGGATCGGCGGGGCGAAGATCGATCTCGAAGGTGCCGCGTGCATGGGATGTCATGGTCCGAGTATCTCACCAGGCGACAACGCCTCGAGGGGACTCCCGAGAACGTGCAACACTCGGTAGATGATTCTCGAACATGCCGTCCTGCAGGTCGATCCGTCGCAGTCAGCGCGTTTCGAGGCCGCATTCGACGTGGCCCGAACCATCATCTCCGAGGTTCCCGGATTCATCAGGCTGCGGCTCTCGCACTGCCTGGAATCACCGGAGCGATATCTCCTGCTGGTCGAGTGGGAAGACGTGGAGTCACACACCATCGGGTTCCGTAAGTCGCCAGGATACGAGAAGTGGCGAGAACTTCTCCATCACTTCTACGAGCCGTTCCCGACGGTGGAGCACTATTCGACTGTGCTCGAGGTCTAGCAAAGCGTAGTGCCTGCTGTTGTCGGCGCTCAGACGACGAACCGGGGGAGTGGTGCCCACTTGGAGGTTGTCCATACTGAATCGCTCAGAGAACGAGTGAGGCCCCGAACCGGAATCCGGTTCGGGGCCTCACTGGTCAACTGACGTTCTTAGTGGAGTTCTCCACTGGAACCATCGGACTTGCCGTTGGTTCGGTTCTGGTAGTCCAGAAGGATCTGAAGCTGCTCGTGCTCAGCTTCGTGATGAGCGGCTTCGAGAGCCTCGCTCTCCTCGACTGGGTCAGCGGTGATCAGGCTACCGCTACCGGGCTTGCCGGCGAGGCCGAGCTTGTTCATCTTCTTCGGGACAGCAGCACCCTGGTACTCGAGCGGGATCGGGTGTCCGTGCTCGTCGACGGGGCCGAGCGGCTGGTGGATCTCGATGTACTGGCCGTTCGGCATCCGCTTGATGATGCCGGTCTCGATGCCGTGTTCGAGGACTGCACGGTCACTGCGCTGCAGGCCGATGCAGAACCGGTACGTCACGAAGTACGCGATGGGCGGAAGGACGACCATGCCGATACGGCCGATCCACGTCATTGCGTTCAGCGAGATGTGCAGGTGATACGCGATGATGTCGTTGATGCAGGAGATCGTGAGCACCAGGTAGAACGCGATGGACATCGCACCGATAGCGGTACGGACCGGCACGTCGCGCGGGCGCTGCAGGATGTTGTGGTGAGCGTCGTCTCCGGTGAGACGCTTCTCGATCCACGGGTACGCGATCAACAGTGCGAAGACGAGGCCCATGATCAGGGCGACGGCGAACACTGCAGGGATCGTGTACCGGTTGAACAGGTAGATCTCCCACGCCGGCCACAGTCGAGCAAGGCCGTCCGTCCACATCATGTAGATATCGGGCTGGGAACCTGCCGAGACCTGTGACGGGTTGTACGGACCGATGTTCCACACGGGGTTGATCTGGAACAGACCACCGAGCAGTGCGAGCACGCCGAAGGTCATGGCGAAGAACGCGCCACCCTTCATCGCGAAGACCGGGAGGATGCGGACGCCGACGACGTTCTGTTCCGTACGGCCGGGGCCGGGGAACTGCGTGTGCTTCTGGTACCAGACCAACGCGAGGTGGCCGGCGATCAGAGCCAGGATGATGCCCGGGAACAGCAGCACGTGAGCGACGTAGAGACGCGGGATGATGAGGTCGCCGGGGAAGTCGCCGTCGAAGATCAGCCAGTGCATCCAGGTACCGACGATCGGGATACTCATCGTGATACCACCGAAGGCGGCGCGGAGGCCGGTGCCCGAGAGCAGGTCGTCGGGGATGGTGTAACCGAAGAAGCCTTCGAACATCGCCAGGATGAGCAGCAGGCAGCCGATGACCCAGTTCGCTTCACGTGGGCGACGGAAGGCGCCGGTGAAGAAGATGCGAGCGAGGTGAACGATGATCGACGCCGCGAACATCAGTGCAGCCCAGTGGTGAATCTGGCGAACGAAGAGACCGCCGCGCACCTCGAAGGAGATGTTCAGGGTCGTCTCGTAGGCGCGAGACATCGTGACACCGCGAAGCGGCTGGTATGCGCCCTGGTAGACGACGTGTGCCATCGACGGATCGAAGAACAGCGTCAGGAACACACCGGAGATCAGCAGGATCACGAAGCTGTAGAGCGCGATCTCGCCGAGCATGAAGGACCAGTGCGTCGGGAAGACCTTGTTGATCTGCCGGCGCATGCCTGCGGCGAGGTGGTAGCGGGAGTCCATAGCCTCCGCTTGTCCAGCCGCTGCCGCGCTGATCTTGGACGGTTTGGTTGTTGTTGTGGTCACGGTCGACGCTCCCAAAATGCCGGGCCGAGTGCTTCGATGAAGTCACCGTCGGCGACCAGGAAGCCCTCTTCGTTCACTGTAATAGGCAACTGCGGAAGTGCGCGAGCAGCGGGACCGAAGATCGGCTTGCCGTAGGTCAGTGCGTCGAACTGCGACTGGTGGCAGGGGCACAGAATACGGTTGCTCTGCTGTTCGTAGAGCGAGGTGGGGCAACCCAGGTGGGTGCAGATCTTCGAGTAGGCGAAGTAATCGCCGTAGTTGAAGCTTTCCTGGCCCTTACGCTTGGTGACACGCGCGGTGTCTTCCGTGCGGAGGCGGATGAGCATCACCGAGTTACGAATGCCGCGTAGTGCTGCGAGCAGAGCGTGCTCGTCGCCACGGTCGGACTCGCGGAACGGGAAGACCGTTTCCATCGAACCGGCATCGAGATCTTCCGGGCGAACGAGGACGATGTCCTCGGGACGGCCGGTGTCACGACGCAGGTAGATGGTCTCGCCCGGGTAGTTCGGGGTCCAGCCGGACACCCACAGAGGTGAGTCGTCGCCCTTGGCCCACGGGTTCTTGATGAGTCCGCCGAGGGGCATGACCATCATGACGCCGAGTGCGCCGCCGCCGAACATCAAGCTGCGCTTGATGGCCTTGCGGCGGGGGAGGGTGGACGTCTCGAGGGTGTCGCCGAGCTCGGCGACGATCGTGCGACGATCGACCTCGGTGGAACCACCGTCGTGGCGGTCCTGGATCGAGACCTCTTCGGGGATGAACTTCTTGGTGAACTGAACGGCACCGATGCCGACGCCGAGGATCGCCAGACCCATGGTCAAGCCGATCAGCGGGGTGTACAGGCTGTACTTGCCGTAGTTCTCGTCACCGGCGCCTGCGTACTCCCAGGGCCAGAACAGGTAGATCGCGATGAACGCGATCGCCGAAACGCCGGCGAGGCCGAACCAGAAGGCGACGTTGCGCTCGGCGCGCTTTTCCGCCCTGGTGCCCTTTACCGACCAACGATCACGGCGGTAGACGACATCGACGCCATCGAGATTGGTACCCAGCTTGACCAGGTCGTCGCGTGACATCGCGTCGAGCTCTTCATCTGTGTACTTCTTAGGCGTATCGCCGCCATGCTGGCCAGCGTCGCTCATGACCTTGCTCCGATCCACAATGCTGCACCGACGACAGCGATGATTCCGACGGCCCACATGGCGAGACCCTCAGAGGCCGGACCGAGGCCACCGAGCCCGTACCCACCGGGGTCCTTCGACTCGCCCGACGACTTGACGTAGGCGATGATGTCCTTCTTCTCCTCGATCGTCAGCTGACGATCCGAGAACTTCGGCATGTTCTGGGGACCGGTAACCATGGCAGCGTAGATCTGCTGCTCGCTGGCCGGATCCAGGACCGGGGCGTACTTGCCCGAGGACAGTGCGCCACCGCGGCCGGTGAAGTTGTGGCACGACGCGCAGTTGAGCCGGAAGAGCTCACTGCCGCGTCCGACGTCGCCACCGCGCAGCGAGGACTGGGCGATTTCGCCGTTCTCGTCGCGGATGAGCGTCGGGCCGCCGCCGTTGGCCTGGATGAAAGCGCCGAGGGCGTCGGTCTGCGCAGCATCGAACTTGGGGTCCTTGCGTGCAGCCTGGGCCTCGTTGCGAGCTGCCGGCATACGACCAGAGGAGACCTGGAAGTACACGGCTGCTTCGCCGACGCCGATGAGGCTGGGACCGCGATCCTGCACGCCCTGCAAGTTCGCGCCGTGGCACGTGATGCATGACGTGTCGTACAGCTGCTTGCCTTCACGAATCAGGGCTGCTGAATCGTCACTGGCGGTCGCAACCTGCGGAGCTGGTGTCAACGCCGAAGCGAGGAAACCTGCGCTGATCAATCCCATCATCAATACGAGCGCGCCAGTGACGCGCCGGCGGATTTTCCGCTGGCGACGCGACTTCGCGGCATTCGCTGAGTTATCGGATGCGGGAGGGGGGGATGAACTCATCTGTATCCCTTTGGTATGTCGGGACGGAACTGGACGTCAGGGGCTGCCTGGGGCGTACAGCTGATTAACGGATGAAATAAATCGTGGCAAACAGCGCGATCCACACGATGTCGACAAAGTGCCAGTAGTACGAAACAACGATCGCGGCGGTGGCCTGGGCGGGCGTGAACTTGCTGACCCGGGTACGTGCGATCAAGAAGACGAAGGCGATGAGACCGCCGATGACGTGCAGACCGTGGAAGCCGGTGGTCATGTAGAACACCGAGCCGTACACGCTGCTCGAAATCGTGGTGCCCTCGTGCACGAGGTGGTAGTACTCGTAACCCTGGCCGGCGACGAAGAACGCCCCCATGACCAAGGTGATGGTGTACCAGCGACGAAGTCCGAAGACGTCGCCACGCTCAGCCGCGAAGACACCCATCTGGCAGGTGAACGAAGATGCGATAAGCACCAAGGTCACCGGCACGGCCAGATACAGGTTCAATTCGGTTGGCTCCGGCGGCCAATTTCCGTTCGCCTGAGCTCGTGCCACGAAGTACATGGCAAAGAGCCCTGCGAAGAACATGAGCTCACTTGACAACCACACGATGGTGCCAACGCTGACCATATTCGGCCGGTTCAGCGAGTGCACGCGTTGGGTGATTGCCGATCCTGAAGTCCCTACTGCGCTCGTCACAGACAGAAGTATGACGCTTCGTCGTAAGAGACGACCACTCGGGTCCACCATCGGCGCGTCGCTCGGCTCGAGTTCGCGGGATCGGGCGGCGAACGCGCTGGTGGCGTGGTCGGAATATGCTGGCGCGATGGCAGCTACACACAAGAGTAGACCGTGGTTCCTGAGAATTTTCGGCACGAAGATTCCGACACCGCTCGATGCAGGGCGGTCGGATCTGGTCGTCGTTGCCGAAGGCTTCGACGACGCCGAGGCGAGCTCGACGGCTCTCGAACGTGCCGCCTCCACCGAGCCGGAGTTCAGGGCGGAGTCCGAAGTGGTTCTGCGGCACCATCTCGACCTCCCGGAGGGCTCGGTAGCCGATGCCGAGAGCATCGTCGCCCAGGACGGATATGTGCGAGGCGTGGGTCGGCCCGAGGACGTGACTCCGGTGGTCGAGAATTCGGTTCGCGTCGTCTTCGAGCGTGTCCAGGTGCTTGACGCCCTGCATTGCTCCCAGGAGCGGTCACGAATGGCTGGTCTGGCGCAGCGACTCGGTGGTTCGGTCGCCGGGTGGGACGCGCTCCAGCCCCCGATACTTGCGGAGGCGCCGCCCAAACGCGGTCGCAGAAAGTCCTGAGCGGCCCTATTCGGTTTCCTCGTTACCTCACTGACTAGGCTGCGAGGGTCATCGGCAGCACAAAATGGCAGCGCGAAACGACAGCTCGAAACGACATCTCGAAATCCAGCCCACTTGAACGACAGGGGACCAAGGCACTATGGCCGGCACCGACGCATCCAACGCCGTGAACGTCGATTCGAGTGCACTGGTGCGGTCCTGGCCGATGATTCTCGGTTTGCTCACGGACGGCAGTGACTTGTCGGAAGCCGACAGTCGCTGGGCTATGGGCGAGATCATGTCGGACAACGCCACCTCCGCTCAGATCGCTGCTTTCGGGGTCGGTCTGAAGATGAAGGGCGAAACCCCCGCGGAGTTGGAAGGGCTCGCCGCCGCGATGCTCGAACACTCCAGGCGCGTGCCGGTCGATTCCGACGTCGTCGACATCGTCGGCACGGGTGGTGACCGCTCCAACACGGTGAACATCTCGACGATGGCCTCGATCGTGGTTGCCGCGTCCGGTGTGCGAGTTGTCAAGCACGGCAACCGCGCTGCTTCGTCCAAGAGCGGTGGCGCCGACGTGCTCGAGGCGCTCGGCGTTCGCATCAACCTCGGGCCGGAGCAGGTTGCGAGGTGTGTCGAAGAGGTCGGCATCGGCTTTTGTTTCGCGCCGGTCTTCCATCCTGCACTGCGCTTTGCGGCGGTGCCTCGCAAGGAAATCGGCATTCCGACGGCATTCAACGTGCTCGGTCCACTGACCAATCCGGCTCGTCCGCGTGCCGGGCTGATCGGGTGCGCATTTCCGAAACTGATCTCGGTCGTCGCGGGAGTCCTTGCGCAGCGCGGCAATTCGGCGTTGGTGGTACGGGGAGACGACGGACTGGACGAACTGACCACATCGACGACGTCGACGGTTCACATCGTCGGGGGTGGAAGTGTGCGAACTGTCACGCTGGATCCGCGTGACCTCGGAATCGACCGCGTTCCTCTCGAAGAGTTGCGTGGAGGCGACGCCGAAATCAACGCCACCGTCGCCAGAACGCTGCTTTCCGGGCAGAAGGGGCCGGTCCGGGACGCGGTCCTGCTGAACGCGGGAGCAGCCATCGCGGCATTCAACGGTGTCGGCGACGATCTCGAGAGTGCGATCTCTTCCGGGATGACTGCAGCCGCTGCCGCGATCGACAGCGGCGCGGGCGCTGAACTGCTTCACAAGTGGGCGGCGCTCACCGCCGAGCTGGCCGACCAAGCCTGATCGAGGGGCTATTCACCCAGCGAGAAACCGGCCTCGACGTCTGCGCTGGAGAATGACTGGAACGCAATGTGTGTGGCGGTTCGGAGAACGCCGGGCACCTTGTTGATTCCTCCGGTGACCACGTCGGCGATCTGGGCGTGGTCACGCACTTTCACGATGGCGATCAAATCGACGTCACCTGCGCACGAGTAGACCTCGGTCACTCCGGACAGGTCGGCGACGGCCTGCGCGGTTTCCGGGATCCGAGCGGACTCGGCGTGAATCATGACGATGGCGTTGATCATTTCTCTCCTCGATTTCCCTGCGGGTTGTGATGACCCGGTGGTTTCGATCGAGCTTAGGGGTGCCGCCCCGCCGTTACGTCATCGATGTTCGGATTCGGTTCCGGCTCGGGCGAGTCGGCACCAGGCTTCCCACTTGCCGGCGCCGCTCACAGGTTCGACGTATCCGGACGTCGCCGACACGATTCGGACACCGTCCGACGAGAGCCACCTTGCGATCAGTCCCAGTTCTTCGGGTGACGCGCCGCGGAACGGGGCGTCGTCCGGTAGGACGGTTTCGGCCGCCGCGGTGATGGCGTCGACGACGGGCATCGGGTGAGTCCCACGTCTGGCGAGCCCGGCGGACGCGAGACGCCCGGACCGGATCACCGACAGCTCCCAGCCGCCGTCTCCGGTGGGGCGGGCGAGAACGAGTTGTTCGATCGCCGCGACTGCAGCGAGTCGCTGAGTGCGCCGCACTGCGGTGGCGACTGCGACCGTTCGGTCACGCAGACGAGCAGCATTCTCGAACAACGCGTGTGCGGACAGCTCGTCGATCCGGGCCTGCATCTGTTGGAGGGGAGCGTCGTTGGTTCCTCGGAAGAATCCACGCACGGCCTCAGGGGCGGCCGCGTAGTCCTCTGCGTTGATTTCCGGGGTCCAGGAGGCTGGACACGCCCCCAGTTCGCGAGCGGGGCAGTCAGGGCCGTGAACGGCGCCGCGTCCGAGACGCTTGGTACACGTGCGCAGACGACTGAACTCTGCGACGGTGTCGGCGACGTCGACTGCGTCGGCGCGAGAGGTGAACGGGCCGATCGAATCGGCCGTGGGCGTGCGAACCACGGACAGTCTCGGAAACGCCTCGTCGGTGAGGGTGATCCACCAACCTCGCTTGGGAAACTTGGAGCGACGGTTGTACGGCGGCGCATGCGCGCTCAGCAGTCGTAGTTCACGCACCCCGGCCTCGAGAGCGTGCGCGCACTCGACATGGTCCACACGGGTGGCCAGCGCGACCATTTCCTTCATCCGGCCGCGGGTCTCCGAACCGGTGAAGTAGTTGCGGACGCGGCGTCGAAGGTCGGTAGCAGTTCCTATGTAGAGGGCTTCGTCGGAAGGACCGCGGAAAAGGTAGACACCGGGGCTTCGCGGCAGGTTTGCGGCGAAGGACCGTTTGGCCCGTTGATGCGAGGAAATGTTGGGCAGGTAGTCGACTAGTTCGCTGTAACTGTGGACACCCTGGTTTCCGACCCTGTCGATCAGTCCGTGGAGGACGTCGACGGTCGCACGCGCGTCGTCGAGAGCCCGGTGCGTCGGCTGGGTGGTCACTTGGAAGAGATGGGCGAGTGCGGAGAGCTTCACCGAAGGTGCTTCGTCGCGTGTGAGTACGCGCCGGGCGAGTTTGACGGTGCACAGGACACGGAACGCAGGCCACGGGCGCGCGCTGCGTGACGCCGCTGCTTTGAGGAAACCGATGTCGAACGGCGCGTTGTGTGCCACCAGCACCGCGCCCTCGGCGAACTCGAGAAAAGCAGGCAGGACACGTTCGATGGGAGGTGCACCGATCAGCATGGCTGTGGTGATTCCGGTCAGTTCGACTATGTACGGCGGAATCGACCGGCCGGGGTCGACGAGTGTTGCCATTTCGCCCAGTACCTCGCCGCCGCGGATCTTGACGGCGCCGATCTCGGTGATGGAGTCCTGGTCGGCGCTGCCCCCTGTGGTCTCGAGGTCGACGACGACAAATGTTGTCTCGCTCAGCGGTGTGTCCAGTTCGTCGAAGCTCAGTTGCCGCCCGACGTCGAACTTCTCCCCGTCGGAGAACGGGGGCGGAGACGGAAATTCTCGGGCCGAGGCGGGACTCACACCGCAGACAGTAGAAGTACCCCCCGACACGAATTCGAGAGTGCAGACACGGAATCCGACCCGCACGGACTTCCGTTGCGAAATCGGTCGATGAACGCCCGACAAAAGTAGGAGAGACGAGGATCACACTTGCGGTGGGAACTCGCGAATGTGGACGCGCGCCTACTTGTGAGTAGGGCGAGTCGAGGGGGTCTTCGGTGCGTCTGTCGACGGCTGAAACCGCGTCCGTGACCGGAACAAGTTCTAGTTTCAAGTAATCATCGTTGAACTGCATGGAAGATCGGATTGTCGGGTTTGGTGAGCCTTGGCAGTGGGTAGCGGGCGCGGGTTTGACGGCCTGGAGTGGGTCGCCGAACCGACCTGTTGTTATCTCCCCGTGACCCGCCGGGCGTATCGCGGGCGCGGCACCACGATTTCCGGCGAATCGGGCACGATTGTCACGAAGCGGTCGACATCGTCGCGATCATTTCGTAACCTTCCTGAGACCTAACGAAGTCTTGCCGGACCAAACAGGACCGGCATCGTCAGGAACCGCCTAATCGGGATCTCCGCGAGGAACCCGAACCGGGAACCCAAGTTTCCACTGGGGTGAATCCCGCCTGGGGTGCAGCACGCAGGATCGCTGCAGACCACGCGGGTAGGGCTGATCTTCCCAGCCCGAACCCGTCAGCTAACTCGGTCGGCGGATGAATGGAAGAAATGGAGCACCCCTTAAGTGGCGTCACAGAGTTTCAAGCGTTCAGCGCAGTTGGCAGTAGCCGGCGCGCTCGCAGTCGGAGCATTCGCTGCAACCGCTGCACCTGCCTCGGCAGACCCCATCACCATCCCCGGCGTCGGCACGTTCGAGGTTCCGGGCGTTTCTATTCCTCAGTTGCCGGTCATTCCGGGCATCACCGACATCGCACCGGCTGCACCGGCCGCTCCCATCTCCAGTGTTGGTGAGCAGGCAGTTCGCGCCGCAGAGAGCAAGCTGGGCTCCCCGTACGTGTACGGCGCAGCCGGCCCGGACGCATTCGACTGCTCCGGTCTCGTTCAGTGGGCATACAAGCAGGCCGGTCTCAACCTGCCTCGCACGAGCTACGACCAGGCTGCAGCCGGCGTTGCCGTCGCACAGTCCGATCTTCAGGTCGGCGACGTGATCTCCTTCTACGGCGGATCGCATTCGGGCATCTACGCCGGTAACGGCAATGTCATCCACGCGTCGACCGCTGGTCAGCCCGTGAAGCTCGCTCCGGTGTCCTCGATGCCGTACGACGGCGCTCGCCGTTACTGATTTCTGAACACGCTCGACGGCTGTCTCCGGTAGGCAGTCGGAACGATCCGCCGCTGTGATGCGGCGGAGCTCGGGGGAGCTCCGGATCTTCGAATGTGGGCCTCGAATCTTCGATTCGGGGCCCACATTTTCGTTTCGCGACAATTCGCCCGGTACTTCACCCCGACACGCCTACCGGCGAGTAGACACAAACGTATGCCGTTCCGTAACCTTATCGAGACATTGCGCGGCCGAGACAGGTACTGTGGATAGTTGACAGCCAGCTAACAGATCGTCGACCGGCCCCGGTCGGCGTCGCTTCACCGAGACGGAGAGTTGCATTCCGTGGTTTCATCGAAAAACAACAGTCGAGTACGGGCCGCATTAACAGTGGGAGTGCTGGCGTTCGGACTCGTTGCAGGGCCTTCGATGCAGGCCGGTGCCGACCCCGTCATCACCAACCCCACCGAGGCGCTCGACAAGCTCGGTGAACTCTCCCGGGTTTCCGAGCAGACCAACGAAGCGCTGCACAACGCGCAGATCGACCTCGACGCGAAGCTGGCAGTCGCGAATGATGCGGACGTGCGATCGGCAGCCGATCAGGGTCTTCTCGACGCGGCTTCGGCGCGCGTCGCCGAGTTCGCTCCGGCGGTAAACCGTATTGCCACAGCGAATTACCAGGGTGCGCGAACCAATCGCCTCTTTGCGTTGATGGTGAGCGACTCGCCGCAGCAGTTGCTCGACCAGATGTCTGCGCTCGACGTGATTTCCAACGACGCGGCAGTACAGGTCTCTCAGTTCAACCAAGCCACTGCCGATGCGCGTGCCGCCTCGGAAGCGTCGAAGCGATCGGCCGAAGAAGCGCGAACCGCCGCCGATCAAGCCCGCGCGCTCAGTGACGATTTGCAGCGCAAGCAGAGTGAACTGCAGACGCAGATCGCCGACGTGACCAAAGCCTTCCAGAATCTCACCGACGACGAACGTAACCAACTGAGCGGTACGCCTTTCCCGCCGGACGTCGATCTCAGCAAAATTCTGGCTAACTTGACCCCTGGCTCGGGTGCTGCTGCTCTGCAGGCAGGCCTCACGCGGATCGGTGACCCGTACGTCTGGGGCGCGACCGGCCCGAACGAGTTCGACTGCTCAGGTCTGGTGGTGTGGGCCTACAAGCAGATCGGAAAGACTCTGCCGCGATCGAGCCAAGCGCAGGCGCAGGGCGGTGTACCGGTGTCGAGGGACCAACTACAGCCCGGCGACGTCGTGACGTTCTACAGCGACAACTCGCATGTCGGCATCTACGCCGGCGACGGAAACATTCTGCATGCGTCGACGTTCGGCGTACCGGTGAAGGTCCAGTCGATGGCAGGCATGGAGTTCTCCACTGCGCGTCGTTACTGACGGCTTGCTGCGCCCGAGCGGCGTGTGGCCAGCCGCCGTGAAGCGTCGAGTCGAGTTCTCCTACACTCGGCACCGTGCCGACTGAACCGATGACGACGCCCGACGTCGGCGCAGATCGACCACGCCGTTGGGAGTATCCGGCCCTCGTGGCGCTCGGTGTAGCCGTGGTGCTCGTTCTGGGCCTGACGATCTTCCTGACGAACAGGTCCGATTCCGACGAAAATGCCGCCGCCGAACAGGACGCGGAACGCAGCGCTCAAGTCCAGAGCTTTCTCGATGCATGGGCCGCGGCTCAGATGTCCGACGATCCGTCGGGGCTGGCGAAGTTCGTCGACAGTGCCGCCGCACCCGGTGCGCTCGAGGCGGAAGTTCGACGAGCCACTGCAGCGGGAGCGCTCGAATTCTCCGACTGGGGATACGAGATTCCCAGCGGCGGCCTGACTCCGGCGCCGCGAACCGGTGCGCCGGACGGAGACGTCGAAGTATGGAATGCGCAAGTTCTGTTGCGGTACGCCCTCGACGGCGTCGACGCATTGCCCACGCGCAAGGCAGTGTCCATGACGCTCGCGAAACGCGGCGATCAGTGGTCGGTTCTTGCGGACGGGTCGATCGTCGGACTGGACGGCGCCCGAACGGCGGGCGAATCCTGGAACGGCCCCTGGGACTTCGGCCCGCTTGCCGTCGCCGAGAATTCTGCGGGTAACGCGCTGGTGATCGGCCACCCGGGTCAGCAGGCGTTCGTCGACGCTTTGGCTGCCGATGTGGACTCAGCCATCGAGAACACGACGCAGTTGTGGGGGCCGTGGTGGTCCGAGCGCGCGGTGCTCATGGTGGCGGGGTCCGCTGAGGAATTCACCGCACTGGTCGGCTCCCATCACGACGGCGCTTCGATTGCCGCAGTGTCGGTCGCGGATGCGACGGCGGACGGGTCATCCGACGTGAGTGGCCAGCGAGTGGTCTTCTCGCCTGCCGCGGCTTCGAGGTTGACCGACATCACCAGGCGAACGGTGTTGCGCCACGAACTGATGCACATAGCCGCCCGATCGAAAACCCGTGACGGGTCGCCGATGTGGGTATTGGAAGGGTTTGCCGAATACGCGGGAAACCGTGGATCCTCGCGGGCCTGGGGTGAGATCGCGCCGACTCTGGCGGCAGCGGTACGCTCCGGCGATACTCCGACCGAGTTTCCGGACGACACGCAGTTCAGCGGTGTACCGGTCGTGAGTTCACTGGCGTACGAATCGGCGTGGTCGATCAACGCGTATATCGCCGATCGATTCGGAGAAGCAAAGCTGACCGACCTCTTTCGCGCTCTCGCCTCCGGAAAGATGACGGCCGAAGACCTCGATTCGCGGATCCGAGCGGTCGTTGGCGTCGGAACCGAAGAATTGCGAACCGGATGGGTCGACTGGACCAACAGCCATCTGGGCTGAGTAGTTCGCGGCTGGGTCGATTGCAGCGGCGAGGTGCCCTTCGCACGTTTGAAGCACCGAGTGCCCTACGGTGGACGGATGCGCCGGACCCTCTTGGTGACCAACGATTTTCCTCCTCGCCCCGGAGGTATCCAGTCTTATCTCCACACGTTCGCCGGGCATCTGCCGCCGGACAAGTTGGTGGTGTACGCACCGCGGTGGCGGGGCGACTCGCACAAGAAGTTCGATGCGGCACAGCCTTTCGAGGTCGTTCGGCACCCGACGACGCTGATGCTGCCGTCGCCCTTTGTCGCTCGTCGAGCCGCGAAGTTGGTCAAGAAGCACGACTGCGAGTCGGTCTGGTTCGGTGCGGCAGCACCGTTGGCGTTGTTGGCACCGGTTGTTCGACGCGCCGGAGCGAGCCGAGTGATCGCGAGTACTCACGGCCACGAGGTCGGATGGTCGATGATTCCCGGTGCGCGGCAGTCGTTGCGTGTGATCGGTGACCACACCGATGCGGTGACGTTCGTCAGCAAATACACCCGTGGGCGGTTCTCGGCGGCCTTCGGCCCGCAAGCGGCGCTCGAGCACCTTCCTTCCGGAGTGGACACGTCAGTGTTCCACCCGGACTCGGTCGCCCGCGCGGAACTGCGTAAGCGATACGGGCTGGGCGAGCGGCCCACGATCCTGTGCCTGTCGCGGCTCGTGCCACGCAAGGGGCAGGACATGCTCATCAAGGCGCTGCCGACCGTACGCAAGAGCATTGACGGGGCGGTACTGGTGATCGTCGGAGGTGGGCCGTACGAGGACCATCTCCGCCAATTGGCGCGTAAGACCGGGATGGACGATCACGTCGTCTTCACGGGCACGGTGCCCGCCGCAGAGTTGGCGGCGCACCACACGATCGCCGACGTGTTCGCCATGCCGTGCCGTACCCGAGGCGCCGGATTGGACGTCGAAGGACTGGGAATCGTCTACCTCGAGGCCTCGGCTACCGGTGTGCCGGTCATCGCCGGGCGCAGTGGTGGCGCTCCGGAAACGGTGCAGCAGAACAAGACCGGGCTCGTGGTCGACGGCACCTCTGTTCGCGACGTCGCCGAATCCGTGATCGAGGTGCTGTCCGATCGTGATCGCGCGGCCGCGATGGGAGCAGCCGGCCGGGCATGGGTTGCCGAAGACTGGAAGTGGGACACGCTCGCTTCGAAGCTGCGTAATCTCCTCGGCTGAGCTACCGGGACTCGAACGCAAACGGCCCGCACCGAATTCGGTGCGGGCCGTTCGTTGCTGCGAGAAGCTGCTTGCCGAAAACCTACTTGGCGTAGATCTTTTCGATGTCGGCGGCAAAGCTCTCGTGCACGACGTTGCGCTTGAGCTTCATCGTGGGCGTGAGTTCGCCTGTGTCCTCGGAGAAGTCGACCGGAAGAATGCGGAACTTCTTGATCGCCTCGGCGTGTGAGACGAGCTTGTTGGCCTCGTCGATGGCGTCCTGGATTTCGCCGACCAGTTCGCCGTCCGAAACCAGGTCGGCCGCTGTGGTTCCTGCGGCCTTGTTGTTGCGCTCGTTCCAGGCGGGAAGAGCTTCGGCGTCGATGGTGATGAGGGCGCCGATGAAAGGCTTCTGGTCGCCGACCACGATGGCCTGGCTGATCAGCGGGTGCGCGCGAAGGGAATCTTCGAGCTGAGCGGGGGAGACGTTCTTGCCGCCTGCCGTGACGATGATTTCCTTCTTGCGGCCGGTGATGGTGATGTAGCCGTCCTTGTCGACGGTGCCGAGGTCGCCGGTGTGGAACCAGCCGTTCTCGATCGACTCGGCGGTGGCCTTCTCGTTGCGCCAGTAGCCGGTGAAGACCACCGGTCCCGAGAGGAGGATTTCGCCGTCTTCTGCGATACGAACGGAGTTGCCGGCCAACGGCTTTCCGACAGAACCGACCTTCTGTGCGCCGATGGTGTTGACGGCGAAGGCCGCGGTGGTTTCGGTCAGTCCGTAGCCCTCGTAGATCGTGACGCCGATACCGCGGAAGAAGTGGCCGAGTCGAGCGCCCAGAGGTGCACCACCGGAAATGGCCAGCTGGCACTGCCCGCCGAGCGCTGCGCGCAGCTTCGAGTACACGAGCTTGTCGAAGAGAGCGTGCTTGGCCTTGAGAACGATGCCGGCGCCGCCCTTGTCCTGCGCCTCGCTCCACGCGACGGCGGTGTCTGCGGCCGCGTCGAAGATCTTTCCCTTGCCGTCGCCGTGCGCCTTGGCGCGTGCGCTGTTGTAGACCTTCTCGAACACGCGCGGCACCGAGAGGATGAAGTCGGGCTTGAACTCGCCGAACGTCGGAACGAGGTTCGGGATGTCACTCGTGTGCCCCAGCGCTGCACCGGCGTCGAACGACGCGATGCTGACTGCGCGAGCGAGAACGTGCGCGAGCGGCAAGAACATCAGCGTGCGGACGCCAGGAGTCTTGAGCAGCGTGCCGAGGTTGGAGTCGAGGATGCCCTTCGACTCGGCAATCAGGTTGGAGTGCGTCAGCTGGCAGCCCTTGGGTCGGCCCGTGGTGCCCGACGTGTAGATCAGGGTCGCGGGATCGGATGCCTTCAGTGCCGCGACGCGGGCGTGGACGTCGTCGTCGGAGATGTCGGCGCCCAGTGCGGTCAATTCCTCGACGACACCCTTACCGCCCGCCGCGGCATCGATCTGGTAGACCGTGCGCAGCGCGGGTGCGGCTGCAGCGACGTCCTTCACGGTCGCGGCGTGAGTGTCGTTCTCGACGATGAGGTCGATTGCTTCGGAGTCCTCGAGAATCCAACGAACCTGCTCGGCTGCGGAGGTTTCGTAGATCGGAACCGTCACGCCACCGGCTGCCCAGATGGCGTAGTCGACGAGCGGCCATTCGAAACGCGTCGCCGACATGAGGCCGACGCGGTCGCCCTGCTCGACTCCGATCGCGATGAGGCCCTTGGCGACGGCAGTCACCTGAGCGGCGAAATCGCCTGCAGTGACATCGACCCATGCATTTCCGACTTTGCGCTTGTAGACAACCGCCGCCGGCTTCGTCTTCGCGAAGGCGAAGACCGAGTCGACCGCGGAGGCATCCTCGGGAATGGTGAACGTCTGGGGTGCGCTGAACTCAGGCACGAAATACCTCCGACACTGCGAAATACTGACGAGTAGGGTTTTCGTCTCCTACTGTAGTCGCATGTCCGACGCAGTTGTGGCCAGGCTTACAGTCTGTCCGGTATGTAGTGTTGCGACACCCCTCGACGCTTCGCGGACGCGATATGTGAAGCTACTTCGGTGAGCAGCATTCAGGTCGCAGACCAGACTTTCATCGCCGCCCCGCCCGAGCGGGTCGCCGAACTGTTGTCCTCGCGCGCGCAGTGGCGTCGCTGGTTCAGTGATCTCGAGCTCGAAGTCCGGGAAGATCGCGGTCCCGCAGGATTCCGTTGGGGAGTGTCAGGTCAGCTGGTCGGCACCATGGAGGTGTGGCTCGAACCGGTCATGGACGGGACGATCGCGCACTACTTCCTGCACTGTGAGCCGGTCGGCGTATCGCCGTCCGATCTGGCGACCCTCGACCTCGCCGGGATGAACCGCAAGCGTCGGGTCGATGGCAAGGTCATGTCGTTCCAGCTCAAACGCGAACTCGAAGCGGGACGTGCCGCCGGAGTAGCACCGGACTGATAATCGAAGCACTGCACGTTGTGCAGGTTCTGGACTTTTGACGAAGGAAGGTAGCGCAGTCGTATGGCCGAGAAGACCAAGGGGTTGATCAGCATCGACGCTCCTGCCGACGCCGTGATGGACGTCATCGCCGATTTCGAGCGGTACCCCGAGTGGGTGGCCGCGGCGAAGTCCGTCGAGGTGACGGCGCCGGGACAGGGCGGCCGCGCGGACCGAGTACGTTTCGTCCTCGACGCGGGGATGGTGAAGGACACCTACGAACTGCAGTATTCGTGGGCACCGGACGGTATGGCGGTGAGTTGGGAGCTGATCTCGGGCGAGATTCAGAAGTCCCAATTCGGTTCGTACACACTCGAGCCCGGCCCGAACGGCACCACGTCGGTCACATACGAGTTGACGGTCGACCTGACGATTCCGATGATCGGACTGTTCAAGCGCAAGGCCGAGAAGATCATCACCGACACAGCTCTGAAGGAACTGAAGAAGCGAGTCGAGGGCTGAGTGCCGGAGCAACGATCGCGCGTCCAACTGTTCGTCGGTAAAGGCGGAGTAGGCACGACGACGCTTGCCGCAGCGACTGCTGTGTCGGCTGCGACCGATGGGGCGAGAGTGCTGCTCGTGTCGATCGATCAGGCAGGTTCTCTTGCAGACGTCCTGGCCGTGCCGAATCCGCGAACGACCACATCTCTCACCGAGCGTCTCGACGTCCGGCAACTCGACACGTCAGCGCTCCTCGAGGACAAGTTCCGAGGATTGTCGGGGTTGATCGACGCTGCAGGAACTTTCGGAGCGGGAGATCACGAACACGGTTCGTCGTTCGAGGGCTTGGAACCGGAAGAGTTGACGGGATCCCTGGGCATCCAAGACATGCTCGGGCTCGCCGAGATCGTCGACCTCTCGGACAGCGGCGACTACGACCTCGTGATCGTGGACTGTCCGGCCGCCGCCGAAGCGCTGCGGATACTCGGCTCGCCGTCGATGGTGTCGGAGTATCTCGAGCGATTGTGGCCGCGGCACAGGCGGATGGTCGCTGTGACAGGTACGGACATGCGGCTGCTCCTGCTCGTGTCCGTCGTCGAACGCGTGCTCGCGTCGGTGGATCGGATCGCGGTTCACCTCTCGGATCGGGAGAACACCGGCGTGCGTGTGGTGACGTCGGCCGACGGCGTGTCGGTCGCGGCGACTCGTCGGACGTTGTCCGGGCTGGCTCTGGCCGGGTTGCGAGTTGACGGGATTGTGGTCAACAACCTTGTCCCGCAGTTCAACTCGTCCGCCGGGAAGGGTGTCGACGATTCACCGGCGGCGCAGTGGCTCGCGTCGATCCGGGCGGCTCAGGCACTCGTCGTGGACGAACTGCGTGGATCAACCGATGGAATGTCCGTCACAACGGTCGAACGCGCTTGCGCCGAACCGGTAGGGTTGGCCGCTCTGGGCGAGATCGCGGCCACGTTCGAGGGTGGAACGGGCACGGATTCGGGCACCGTCGGTACCGCGGACAACATCGTGGTGTCGTTGGAGTCCGGGACCGGAGTCGATTCGGTGTACGTGATGCGGATGTACCTTCCGCTCGTGGATCCGTCGTCGTTGTCGTTGGGCCGGGTGGAGGACGATGTGCTGGTGGGAGCAGACGGCGTACGACGCAGAGTTCGTTTGGCGTCGGTGCTGCGTCGTTGTGTCGTGAACGGGGCGGAGTTGGACGGCAGTTACCTGATCATCCGGTTCAGCCCGGATCCCGCGGTGTGGCCGGTATGAGCGAAGAGCACGAGCGCCTCGTCGCGGAGTTTCGCGCGCTGGCGGAAACCGTTCTGACGCGCCTGGAACCGGTGCTGCAGAAGGCCGCAGCAGCGACGGCCGACGTTGCGAGTGACTCGGCGTCCACGGACACGCAGCCGGTGTTCACCGGCTGCAGCTGGTGCCCGGTGTGCGCCCTCGCCGCACTGGTTCGCGGTGAGCACCACGAACTGTTGGCATTCCTCGCGGGTCAAGCAGCAGCATTCCTTGCGTTGCTTCGTGAGATTCTCGACGAGTTTCTCGGGGGGCCGTCAGGTCCCGATCGTGGACCCGAAGGCGGTCCGACGACGCCAGGTGCGGAGCGAACTCGGACGGCGGCATTTGTCCCGATCAACGTGTCGGTCAAGGACTGACTCAGTACCCCGGGTAGAGCGAACGGCCCGAGATGAGCACAATCGACACAATGGTCACCGACGCACGAGGCACCGATTCAGGGTGCGCACTCCAGCGGACGCCGCTCGCGCGGGAATCGTCGCGATGAGCGCGCGCCGCTTGAAAGCGGTCTCCGACTCCACCATGGACGACATCTTGACGGTCGGCATCGACGTCGGCGGGACGAGTATCAGGGCCTCCGTCGTGGACGTCGACGGACAAGTGCTCGAGATGATTCAAGCCCCGACCCCGCAGTCGGCCAGGGCACTCGAAGACGGTCTCGATCGCGTCGTGCGCGAATTGGTCACCAGGCACGAGGTATCGGCCGTGGGGTTGGCGGTCGCCGGCTTCATCACCTCCGATCGAAGCTCGGTTCGGTTCGCTCCGCACTTGCCGTGGGTGGACGCGCCGGTCGGAAGTGACTTGAGCAAGCGGCTCGGCTTGCCGGTCGTTCTCGAACACGACGCCAATGCAGCGGCTTTCGCGGAGCATCGATTCGGCGCGGCCGCAGGTGGCCGCAATGTCGTGATGGTGGCAATCGGGACCGGCATCGGTGGTGCGCTGCTGATCAACGGTGAGCTGTACCGGGGGAGTCACGGCGTCGCCCCCGAACTGGGCCACATCCAGGTCGTTCCGGGCGGGCGTCAGTGCGCGTGTGGCAAACGTGGGTGTTGGGAGCGCTATTGCAGCGGAACGGCGCTCGTCGACACGGCAATCGAACTGCTTGCCGCCGACCCGGCCGCGTCGACGGTCCTGGCGCGTGAGGTTGCGGTGGATCCTGGTTCGCTCACCGGTCGCCGGATCGCCAACGCCGCGCAGGACGGTGACCCACTCGCGCTGGCAACGATCGCCGAGTTCACCCGTTGGCTGGCCGTGGGTCTGGCCATGGTCGGTGACGTCTACGATCCCGATCTGGTCGTGATCGCCGGCGGCGTCGCGAGTTCTGCCCCACTGTTTCTCGACGACGCCCGCGAGCAGTACGCGACATTGTTGACCGGGGCGAAGCACCGCCCACTGGCCCGCATCCGTTCCGCTCAGCTGGGCGAAGCTGCGGGCATGGTCGGCGCCGCCGCATTGGCCCGATCGGTAGTGCCTCAGGATCTCGGTGGGGTCGACGGCGCTGGAACCACGTCTGCCGGACTGTGATCGGGTCGATCCTGCAGGGGCGTGTGTAGCGGGGGTTACCGGTCGGCAGTAAGGTCGTACTCAGCGAAATTCAGCTGTGAATGGGAGGGACGCCGTGTGGTATTGGCTCTTCAAGTATGTGTTGCTGGGGCCGATTCTCTGGCTGCTCGGGCGTCCGACGGTCAAGGGTCACGAGAACATTCCGACTGACGGGGCGGCCATTCTGGCCAGCAATCACCAGGCGGTTCTGGACTCGTTCTACCTTCCGCTTCGCGTCAACCGCCGCATCACGTTCCTTGCCAAGAGTGAGTACTTCACCGGTTCCGGTCTGAAGGGCGCTTTCCAGAAGTGGTTCTTCACCGCGGTCGGTCAGGTCCCCATCGACCGAACCGGTGCAGACGCGGCGCAGGATGCACTCAACGCCGGTCTCAAGGTCCTCGGTTCGGGCAGCCTGCTGGGTATCTACCCCGAGGGGACGCGCTCGCCTGACGGTCGCCTCTACAAAGGCAAGACCGGAATGGCGCGCCTCGCACTTGAATCGGGCGTCAAGGTGATCCCGGTAGCGATGGTCGGCACCGACAAGATGAATCCGATCGGCTCACGGATGTGGCGTCCCGCCAAGGTCACCGTGATCGTCGGCGAACCCATCGATTTCTCCCGCTTTGAAGGCATGGGCGGAAACCGCTTCGTCGAGCGCGCTGTGACCGACGAGGTGATGTACAAGTTGATGAAACTCTCCGGCCAGGAGTACGTGGACATCTACGCGGCGAGCCTCAAGAACCAGGCGCTCACGAAACCCGAAGCTGCCGTCGACGTTCCGGCGGAAGGCAGCGAGTCGGTTGTCGATCTCGTGGCCTCGGCCGAGTCGAAGGAATCCGCGAAGACCGACAAGGATTCGCTCCCGGACGCACAAGCCAGCTAGAGATTTCCCACACCGGCCGCACGCGCATTGGCTCCAGAGCCTGCGCGTGCGGCATAGTTTTCGGACGTGCGCTACTTCTACGACTGTGAATTCATCGAAGACGGTCGAACCATCGATCTCGTGTCCATCGGCGTTGTCTGTGAGGACGGCCGAGAGTACTACGCGGTTTCGACGGAGTTCGATCCCGCCCGTGCAGGTAGTTGGGTGCGCAAGAACGTGCTGCCGAAGTTGCCGCAGCCTTCGTCGCCGCTGTGGAAATCACGCGAGAAGATCCGCGACGATCTTCTGAAATTCTTCGTTCCGCGGCCGATGGTGGTTCCGGAGCTCTGGGCGTGGGTCGCCGCCTACGACCACGTCGCGCTGTGCCAGTTGTGGGGCGACATGACGGAACTACCGCAGTCGATGCCGCGGTACACCCGCGAACTCCGACAGTTCTGGGAAGACAACGGCAGTCCTGCCCTCCCGTCGGCGCCCGCCGACGCACACGACGCACTTGCCGACGCCAGGCACAACCTCGTGAAGTTCGACGCCATTTCGGCTGCACGGTCACTTCGCTGACCCAGGTTTCGGTGCGCGGGAAGTGTTCCGATTGGGCTGCGATCGAGAGCCTGTGTGACGCGCCGACGAGCGAGCGAATATCCTGTAGAGGTGAACTGGACTGTCGACGTGCCGATCGACCGCTTGCCCGAACTCCCGCCGCTGCCTGCCGGACTGCGTAAGCAGCTCGACGAGGCGCTCGCGAAGCCCGCTGCTCAGCAGCCCTCGTGGCCCGCTGACCAGGCGGCCGCCATGCGGACTGTGCTCGAGAGCGTGCCTCCCATCACGGTGGCCAGCGAAGTCGAGGCGCTGCAAGAGCGTCTCGCGCAGGTCGCGCGTGGTGAGGCATTTCTGCTCCAGGGCGGTGACTGCGCCGAGACCTTCGCGGACAACACCGAGCCGCACATCAAGGGAAACATCCGCACGTTGCTGCAGATGGCCGTCGTGCTCACCTACGGTTCCTCGATGCCGGTCGTCAAGGTCGCTCGCATCGCCGGCCAGTACGCCAAACCGCGCTCGGCCGACATCGACTCGTTGGGTCTGAAGTCCTACCGCGGCGACATGATCAACTCGCTCGTCGCCGACGAGGCAGTCCGCGCCCACGATCCTTCGCGACTGGTGCGTGCATACGCCAACGCCAGCGCCGCGATGAACCTGGTTCGCGCACTCACCGGCGCCGGCATGGCCGACCTGCACAAGGTGCACGATTGGAACCGCGAATTCGTCGCAGCGTCGCCCGCGGGCGCACGCTACGAGCAACTGGCAGCCGAGATCGACCGCGGCCTGCAGTTCATGAACGCGTGTGGCGTCACCGATCCGAGCCTGCACCAGGCACAGATCTTTGCCAGCCACGAGGCCCTGGTTCTCGACTACGAGCGCGCGATGCTGCGTCTCGACAACGACAGCGATCACCCCAAGCTCTACGACCTGTCGGCTCACTTCCTCTGGATCGGTGACCGCACTCGTCAGCTCGACGGCGCGCACATCGCCTTCGCCGAGTTGGTGTCCAACCCGATCGGCCTCAAGATCGGCCCGAGCACGACGCCGGAAATGGCGGTGGAATACGTCGAGCGTCTCGACCCCACCAACAAGCCGGGTCGTCTGACTCTGATCTCGCGCATGGGCAACGGCAAGGTCCGCGACCTGCTGCCGGCGATCATCGAGAAGGTCCAAGCCACCGGTCACCAGGTCATCTGGCAGTGCGATCCGATGCACGGCAACACCCACGAAGCCTCCACCGGGTACAAGACGCGCCACTTCGACCGCATCGTCGACGAGGTTCAGGGATTCTTCGAGGTCCACAACGGTCTCGGCACGCATCCGGGTGGCATCCACGTCGAGCTGACCGGTGAGAACGTCACCGAGTGCCTCGGCGGCGCGCAGGACATCTCCGACCTCGATCTCGGCGGTCGCTACGAGACGGCGTGCGACCCCCGATTGAACACCCAACAGTCGTTGGAGCTCGCGTTCCTCGTGGCCGAGATGCTGCGAGGCTGAAACCTTGCTTCGCCGAAGCTGATTCGCGCCCGGCATTGATTTTCGGCAAACGCCCTCACCCGCTCGCGCAGGTGGGGGCGTTCGCTATTGCGTGAATCGTGTGACGAATCGGCGCTGCCAGGGCATTTCGACGGCGCGAGGTGAGTAACGTGCGCGAACGTACGCGGTGGCGTCCTTACTGGGCACTCCGTCCATGACGGCAAGAGCGGCCAACGCTGTTCCGGTGCGGCCGTATCCACCACCGCACGCGATCTCGACTCTTTCGGTTTCCGAGCGCACCCACACTTCGTGCAAGGCCCTGCGCAGCGCATCGGGATCGCTAGGCAACCAGAAATCTCGCCAGCGGACCCACTCCGACTCCCACTCGGTGTCGGGAGGTTCTTTACCGGTCAGATAGACGCCGAAGGTGGGGAGAGGTCCCGAAGGAAGTGGATTGCGGAGTCCTCGACCCCGAATCGATCTCCCCGACGGCAAGTCGAGTATCCCAATGCTCTCGGGTTCCCACGTGGCCATGAATTCAGATTAGGCCGAAGCGGACTGTCAGGGAATTGCGACGACGCTGATGTCGGTGCCCTTGGCAACGAGGTCGTTCTTGACGCTCTGGCTGATGATGACCGAGCTGTCGTTCTGGGTGAGCTGACGCACGGTGATCTCGAGGCCGAGGCGGCCGAGTTCTTCGCGTGCTGAAGAGACGGAGCGGCCGATCAGCGAGGGAACCTTGACGGAATCGGAGATGAGCAGAACCACGGAGGTGCCGGCGTTGACGGAGGACCCGACTGCGGGATCGGTGCCGATCACGCTACCGCCCTCGACGGCGTCGTCGAACGTTGTTCTGGTGGTGCTGACTGAGATGCCTACCTTGTCGAGGGCGGCGCGCGCAGCGTTCTCGGACATGCCCTTCACATCGGGAATGTCCACGGGCGGTGACCCTTTGGATGTGATGACCTTGACCGAGGAGCCCACGGCAACTTCGGTTCCCGGTGCCGGGTCGAGCGCGGCCACGCCGCCGATCGGGATCTTGGAGCTGAATGTGTCCCCGCCGTCGACCGCGACGAGAGTGCGGTCGGCGAGTTGTGCGCCCAGGGCCGAGACGTCGCCGCCGGCCGGAATGGGCGGGACAGTCGGACGCCCGAGCGAAGTCAGCAGCGCGACGGTCGAGCCTTTGGTAACCCTCGAGCCGGAGGCCGGGTCCGTCCCGATCACCGTGTCGATGGGTTGGGCGTCGGAGTACTGACCCTGGACGTCGGGGGAGAGCCCGGCGTCCTGCAGAGCGGTGACCGCAGTGTCCTTGGTCAGCCCGTCGATCGAGGGAACAGCTGTATAGCGGCCCGAGCCCATCCACCATCCGCCGAAGCCCAACGCGAGCGCGAGGACCGCGATGACGAGCAGCCAGATCAGGGTGGCTCGTCGCGATTTACGACGTGCCTCGACAAAATGAGCATGCGGATCGTCGTGCCCCGGGTGGTCGTCGCCGAAATCGGAACCGTCGTCGAAATCCGAGTCGCCGTCGACCGTCGCCGGACGAGCAGTTTGTGCGGTGACCGCGCGAGTGTGCTGGATACCGCCAGGGGGAGGAGAGCCCGTGCCGAGCGCCGTGGTGGCTGCCACAGCCGGGGCCACGCCGGACGCCAATACCGTCGTGGCAGCAGGGTTCGGGCGCGCAGCAGAGTTCGGGTGTACCTCCGTGGGAGGCGCAGGCGCCGGTTGTGGCCGGGCCGGGGCAACTTGCGCGCTCTGGTGCTGGGCGCTTCGACGCGGAGCGGGAACGCGGTATGACGGAAGTTCCAGTTGCTCGCTCACACTGCGAAGTGCAGCTGCCATCTCACCGGCGTCGGCGAAACGATGTGCGGGCTCGCGGTGAGTGGCTTCGGCAACCAGACGATCGAACTGCGCCGGTACACCGGGGATACGTGAACCTGGGCGCGGGACATCGTCGTGGATGCGTTGGTAGGCGATGGAGAGTGACGTATCGCCGGTGAACGGTGTTGTACCGGTGAGAAGTTCGAACATCAACACGCCGGTGGAATAGACGTCGCTTCGAGTGTCGGCAATTCCTGACGTCACCTGTTCCGGCGACAGATAGGCCGCGGTGCCGAGGATCACGCTGTTGGAGGTGGTGGTTGCTGCCGCAGCTGCACGCACCAATCCGAAGTCGGCGATCTTCACTTCGCCGGTGTCCGAGATCAAGATGTTCTCGGGTTTGACATCACGGTGAACCAGTCCCGCTCGATGCGCCACCGCCAACGCGTCCAGGACAGGTGCCACGACTGCAGCGACTGCGTGTGGCGGCATCGGTCCGCGCTCACGAAGGAGTTCACGCAAGGTTCCACCGTCGACGAGTTCCATCACGAGGAACACGTGATTGCGATCGCTGCCTTGGTCGTAGACGGCCACAAGGGCCGGATGCTTGAGTCGGGCCACGGCCCGGGCCTCGAACTCGAAACGAGTCAGGAACGCTGGATCGCCGGCGAATTGCGGGTCCATCACCTTGATCGCGACAGGCCGATCCAACCGTGTATCGAGGCCTCGATACACGGTCGACATACCGCCGCGCGCGATCGGTGCGTCCACTCGATAGCGGCGCTCGAGCATTTCGCCGATCAACCCTCGACCTCCGTAATGACTGTTCCTCCGTGCTTGCGATCTGTCTGCTTGCGGTCTGGGTGGTAGCTGTCAGCATGTGGGTGGTTGTATACCGCGTACTGGTTCCCGCAGTGAGGGCACCGATTCACATCCACCGCGAAATCCCGGTTACTGATACGCCGCATCCCGTCCATCGTAGCCAGCGATACCGACGCGGAAGTCTCGACAACGTCACAGAGCGCTGTGACCTGAGCGGAGCGGCAGTTTCGAGCACTGCACCGGGCGGTACACAGCGGGTTCGCCGGACCGGATAAACTTCTCGCGGTGAGCGCGATTCCTTATTGTGATGATGTCCTGGATTCTTCGGTTTCCCTGTTCCAGCTTGTGGATGTGGCGAAGAACGTCGGGTTGCCGGTGAGCAAGGTTCACCAGTTGCTTCGCGATCACAAGATCATCGCAGTCAAGCGGCATGGCGTTCTCGGTGTCCCCGAAGTGTTCTTCGGCGAGGACGGCCAGATCGTCAAGTGGCTGCCCGGTCTGCTGGCGGTGCTGCACGACGGCGGTTACACCGAGATCGAAATCCTCCGCTGGTTGTTCCTGGCCGACGATTCCCTGCCGGGGCGCCCGGTGGACGCACTGCATGGTGATCTCGCGCGTGAGGTCATCCGCCGCGCACAGGCCATGGCTTTCTGAGCTGCCGGCCTTCTGACAACTCACCGCATGCGGTTTTTCGCCGCGTAGGTTGCCGACCGGACCAGACCCGGCGCAGCGACTCGAAGTCGCGTGCGTCCGGGAACGGACACACGTCGATGCAGTATCCGGAAGTCGGCGCGCTCGACCTGGTCGAGAATTGCTCCGTACAACACGAAAGCCGTGCGGATCGACGGCTGGACCCGCCGATCGAGCATCGGGATGCCGGATTCGGCAGACCGATACCGCCCCCGCGTCACGGCAATGAAGTGCGCCAGCGCGCGCTTGACCCGAACGTCCACCGTTCCGGTTCTGCGCCCGTGCTCGAGCATCTCGATGTCGACCCCGAATGCGGCGAACTCGCCTGCCGGTAGATACAGACGTCCCCGGTCGAGGTCTTCACCGACGTCGCGGATGAAGTTGGTCAGCTGAAACGCCTCACCGAGATTCGACGCGGGCACTACAGCTTCCTGCTGCGGAACGCTCACTCCGAGAATCGGGAGCATCTGCAAACCGATGACGACGGCGGAGCCGTACATGTACTCGGCAAGCTCGTCCATCGTGTCGTAGACGGGTCGAAACTTCGCCGTGTCGGGGGCGTCCATCCGCATGGACTCGAAGAAGGCGTCGAAATATGCGCGCGGGATGTCGAACGTCTTCACAGCATCCGCGAAGGCGGGGAGTACGCGTGTCAGGTCGAGGGGAACCGTCGACGGGAAGCCACCTGTCGCAGTGGGGTTGTCGAGTGCGTTGACGGCTGCACGTTCGACGTCGGCGAGCACCGTGCCTCGTTCATGCGGACCCGAGGGTTCGTCCACGATGTCGTCGACGACGCGAGCAAATGCGTAGAGCGCGTGAACTGCGCGGCGTCGAGGTACGGGCAACAACCGGGTGGCCAGAAAGTACGTTCGGCCGTGTTCCCTCGTCACGTCCTCGCAGAATTCATAGGACGCAGGCAGTGCGTTCATGACACGCGGATCACGCAGATCCTGACGTCGAGGGCGCCGAGGCGGCTGACGTCATTTCGATCGGTTTCTCGTGTTTGCGTCCACGAAGTCGCAGTGGGTCTTCCGTCTGCAAGGACATCGCCGCGATCACGGCAGCGACGATGGCCAGAGCCACGTGCGGGAAGGTGTACAGGCCGATCGATCCGTCCGGCTGGAACACCAGCATCAGCCAGGTGGACAGCCCGGTCAGTACGGCGAGAGTCGTCGGCGACATTGCGAAACCGGCAGCTACTGCCAGCGGCCAGGAGTAGTACCAGGGGAGTGCTGCGGGGGACAGAACGACGATGGCGACCATCACGATCACGATGCCCATGACGGCGTCGCGCTCGGTCTTGCGGTAGCGCCACCACACGACGGCGATGATCGCGATCAACACAACCGCCGAGATGGTCCGGGAGACTTCGAGGATGTCGTTGAAATGGTCGCCGGCGAACCAGGAGGTTGCCATGGTTCCGATGTGCGCCACGATCGTGGGCAGCGAGAGCCAGTTGATGATCTTTGCCGAACCGGAGAGTGCCGTCGTCCAGCCGAGGCCGACTCCGGCGATCAGTGAGGTGGATCCGAGTACCGCCACGAACACCGCGAAACCTGCGCCGGCCGTTTTGACGAACGATCGGATCGGTGACGCCGGTTCTCGCCCGGCGGCTGCGGCGTCCTCCCGCTCATGGATCATCCAGATCCAGACTATGAAGGGAAGTGCGACGCCTGCGGTTGCCTTGATCGCGACGGCAAGCGCGATCAGCCCGATCCCGAAGAGGTGCTTGCGTTCGAGAGCGAGCGCAATGCCTGCGGCCATGAGGCCGACCATGAGCATCTCGTTGTGAACGCCGCCGATCAGGTGGATCAGGACGAGGGGATTGAGTACTGCGAGCCACAGGGCGATCGAGGTGTTTCCGCCGAGCTTCGTCGCGAGATGGGGAACGGCCCACATCATCAGGGCGAGTCCGGGGAGCATCGTGATCCGCAACAGCATCGTGCCGGCGATGACGTTCTCACCGGTCAGCCGAACGATGGCGTCGGCAAGGAGAAGGTGAACCGGACCGTACGGGGTAGTTGTCGTTGTCCACACGTTGGAGACGTTGTCGAGCAGGATTCCCGGATTGACGACGGGGCCGACGGCATACGGGTCGAAGCCGTTGCGCAACAACGCGCCTTGCGCCAGGTAGGAGTAGGCGTCACGGCTGAACATGGGCACCGCGAACAGCAGCGGAAACGTCCAGACCGGGACGACGTAGCGCAATCCGCGCAACGAGACGTCACCGCGCAGAGTCGAGCGGCCCAGTCGAACCCAGGCGGCGATCATGCACAGGACACCGATCCAGACGATGGCCGCCGACAGAATCGATCCGTGGCCGAAACGGAGCCAGGACAGATGCATCGACTCGAGCAGCGGATCTTGGCGCCGGACGCTACCGGCACCGAATCCGCCGAAAGTGATCATGACTGCGCCGAAGAAACCGAGCAGTGCACTGTGACCTTCGGGAGTCCGAAGGAAATTGGCGGCCCTTAGGTGCCACGGTCTTTCAGTGGCTGCGGCAGAGGACGTCATCGGTGCAGGTTCCTCCCCCGAGGAGATCGGTGTCGATCGGCGCATGCAGCGCCCGAGTCGGTGAATCGTGGATGAATGGTCGGTTACGAGGGGCTAGTTTAGTTGCTCGCACGAGTGCCCACCGCGCTGGCTCGCTCGCGTGTACCGGTAATACGTTCGGCGGCGAGCCGTCCGGACAGCAGAACGGTCGGTACTCCCACCCCCGGAACGGTTCCCGATCCGGCGAGAACGACGTTGTCGAAGCCGCGGGCGAGGTTCTTGCGTCGGAACGGCCCCGTCTGGGTGAAGGTGTGTGACGCCGCGAACGGGCTACCCGCGGCCATGCCCTTTTCGAGCCAGGTCTGCGGGGTGTCGATGTGATCGATATCGAACCCCTCCACCAGTCCCGTATAGCCACGTTCTTGCAGCGTGAGGATGATTTCACGCACGTAGGCCGGGCCGAGAGTCGACCAGTCGAGCCTTGCACTGTCCAGATTCGGGCACGGCGCGAGGACTGACAGCGGTTCACGGATCCGGCCGTCTCGCGAGAAGACCAGGCTCGGGTCGGTCTGCGCCGGTCGGGTGACGAGCAGTGACGGATCACTCATCAGCCGCCCGCGGCCGCGGCGTGCCGTGATCTCGGCGAAGGTACGCTTCCACGCCTCGCCGAAGTCGATCATGTGGTGTCGCTGCGCGGGCCATTCGTCGGCGACCGCGGAGGAAACAGTGCCGTGAATCACGACAGCGGACGGCGATGTACGCACCGGGCGCGGGCGCAATCGCGTATGTGGGCGCAAGAGCGAGTCCGTGACGGCCATGTCGGGAGTGAGGACGGCGGCGTCACAGTCGAAGCGCTCGCCGTCGCGTGTGTGAACGGTGTGCACGCGCCGTCCGCTCACCTCGAGGCGTTCGACAGTGCGGCCGAGATGCAGAATTCCGCCGGCCTCGGTGAAGGCGTCGGCCATCGACTCGGCGATCGTGCGCATCCCGCCCTCGGGGAAGTAGACGCCGAGTGAGGTGTCCATGTGAGCGATCGCCCCGTACACCGCGAGGGCCCGAGACGGAGCAACGCCCGCATACAGCGCTTGGAAGGTGAAGATCCGCCGGAGGCGAGGGTCGCGGATCTTGCGATCCACCTGCCCGCCCAGTTTCCCGAATCCTCCCAGTGCGACGAGCCGGCTCAGATCTTTGACTGCGTCACGCGAATTGACCAGTCCGAGGGGAGAATCGAAGTCGGCGTCCATGAAGCGGTCGAATTCCGCGTCGAAGATCCGGTTCAGCCATCGCCGCAATGCACGGTATCGCTGCGCTTCTTCCGGCCCGCAGACACGGGAGACCTCGGCAGCCATGTCTTCTGGGTCGGCGTGGACATCGAGAGCGGTGCCGTCTGCGAATCGCGCGTGGTACGTCGGATCGAGCTTGTGCACAACGAATTTGGGGTTTGTCGAGGCTGGGTCGGCACCGACGGCGGCAAGCGCGTCTTCGACGAGTTCGGGCATCGTGAGCACCGTTGCGCCGTTGTCGATGCTGTAGTCATTGCCCTGGTAGACACCGACTCGCCCACCGACCGAGCTGTTGCTCTCGAGAATCGTGACGTCGCGGCCGGCGCCACGCAGATACAACCCCGCAGACAGTCCGGCAAGTCCCGCGCCGACGATCACGACTCGATCGGTCGGCGAGCTGACGGTTCGAGTGCGGTGCACGTGTGCCACAGTCAGTAGCTTCGCTTCGTGGCCGCGATCGCCATGTCGGTCAGGCGAGCCTTGGACTCTGCCGTTGCCGTGCTCGAGTCGAGGGCGTTCGCAGCTGCCTCGACGAGGGTGTCGATCTGCGTTTCGACGTCGGTGACGGCGCCCAGATTGGTGATCACCTGGCGCAGAGTGTCGACCTCGGTGTCGGTCAGCTGGGTGCCGATTCCGTTGCGGAGCAGTTCTGCTGCCGCCGGATCTGCGGCGTCGGCGCGGGCAAGCGCCATCGCGAACAGGACAGTTCGCTTACCGGCGATGAGATCGTCGCCCGACGGTTTGCCCGTGACGGACGGATCTCCGAAGACACCGAGCAGGTCGTCGCGAAGTTGGAAGGCGATACCGATGTCCGTGCCGAAGGTCCGGTAGGCATCGACCAACTCGGCGTCCGCACCGAACAGCGCGGCGCCGAGGTGCAGTGGGCGTTCGATCGTGTACGCGGCGGTCTTGTAGCGGTTGACCCGCATGGCTGCCTCGACGGTCTCGTCGCCTCGGGCTTCATTGCTGATGTCGAGGAATTGGCCACCGAGCACCTCGGTGCGCATTGCCGACCAGACCGGGCTGACACGTGCGGCCGCCTCGGGGCTGATCCCGGATTCTCGGATCATGTCGTCCGCCCAGGCCAAGGCCAGGTCGCCGAGAAGAATGGCGACGGCCTCGCCGAAGTGCGCGGAATCGCCGCTCCACTCCTCGTCTCGGTGCTGGTTCTCGAATTCGACGTGAACGGTCGGGAAGCCGCGCCTGGTCGTGGATGCGTCGATGATGTCGTCGTGGACGAGCGCGCAGGCCTGCACCAGTTCGAGGGCGGCGCACGCACGAATCACCGCGTCTGCGCCCTTACCGTTCGGGTCGCCTCCGGCGCCGAGCCATCCCGTCCAGGCGAACGACGGTCGGACGCGCTTTCCTCCGCGCAGGACGAAGGCCTCGAGGGTGCTGACGGCCTCCTCGTATCCACCGCCGATGTTCGAGACGGGTTCGCGGCGTGAAGCGAAGAAGTCGCGGAGCGCTGCTTCGAACAGACCTGGCAGTTCGAGTGAGGTCGGATGCGGTGCGGTGTTGGTCGAACTCTGTCCAACGCGCGCGGTTCCTGCGGACAGGGTGGCCTCCAAGATCGGTATGTTCTCGCGCCGGAGGGTTACACGGAAGCGAGCTTGGAGCCCAGCTTAGTAGGGGTTGGAATCAACGGCGGGTCGGGCCGTGAACTGCGCGATCCTGACATTCGGGATACGCAGTACTGGGCGATGAGCTTGTTTGCAGCTGGAAAACATATGCTTGACCGGTGACATTCGATCCAGTCAGGGGCCGCTCCAGCGAGGGGTGGGCCACCCGAACACCGTCGATCGTCGATCGGATCGCTTCCTCGACAGGTAGCCGTATTCCGTTCTCGGTCGAGTTTTCGCCGCCGCGTGACGCGGACGCCGAAGCGCGCCTGTGGCGTGCGGTGCGTACCTTCGAGCGGCTCGGACCGGCGTTCGTCTCGATGACCTACGGCGCAGGTGGCTCGACGCGCGATCGTACGGTGCGTGTCACCGGCGAACTTGCCGAAGAGACGACCCTGCTGCCGGTTGCTCACCTGACTGCTGTCTCACACAGCACCGAAGAGCTTCGCGCCATGGTCGGTGCCTACGCCGATCGTGGGATCAGCAACATCCTCGTATTGCGCGGCGATCCGCCCGGCGATCCGCTCGGCGAGTGGAAGAAGCATCCCGAAGGCGTCGAGTACGCCGAGGAACTCGTGCGGATGGTCCGTGACCTGGGCGACTTCCACGTCGGCGTCGCATCGTTCCCCGAGGGGCACTACCGTGCTCCGGACTTGGCATACGACACGAAGTACCTGGTGTCGAAGTTGCGTGCCGGCGCCGAGTACTCGATCACACAGATGTTCTTCGACGTGGAGGACTACCTGCGTCTTCGTGACCGGGTGAGTGCGTACGACGCAGAACAGGGCGCCAAGCCGATCATCCCGGAGATCATGCCGGTGACGTCGCTACGCTCGGTGCGGCGCATGCTCGAGCTCTCGGGCTCGTCATTGCCCCCCGCTCTCGAGCGTCGATTCGACGCCGCGGCCGGAAGCGGTCCGGACGAGAACCGTGCAGCGGTCCGCGAACTCGGCATCGATTTGGCCACCGAGATGGGTGAGCGGTTGATCGCCGAAGGCGCTCCGTGCCTGCACTTCATCACGTTGAACTTCGCGCGCGCCACCAGTGAGGTCCTCGAGCGACTCGGTCTCACCCCCGACACCTCTGTCGGGACAGCACAAGCCGTCTGATCCCGGTTGCCCCGCTCGACACCAATCGAGGGGGGCAATCGCCAGGCGCTACTTCGTGGTGTTTTTCGGATTCTTGTTGTCAGCTTGCTTGCTGGCAGGTGATTTCGTGACAGGCGTCTTCATGACCGGTGCTTTCGCGGCGGGCGCGCGCTTGATCGGTGCTCGATTGCGCGCCATCCAGGCCATCGCACCGACGACAATCGCGACACCGAGCGCCAGCCCGGCCATGATTCCTGCCCACCCGGCGAAGCTTCGGGTGCTTGGGTCCGCGTAGTTGACCTCGGCGCGCATCGTGGACACCTCGCCGGCGGGCAAGGTCCACGACACCCGGGAATCGCCGTCTCGTGTTCCGTTGGTCGTGCCGACCCGTGCCGGGAAGGCGATGCTGACCTGGACGTCGGCGCCCTGAGTTGGAACCGTCTTCAGGTCTGCCTTGCCGTCGAGCGTGACGGTGTCCCCGGATCGCTTGAGGGTGATCTGGAACGACCCGGACCCCTCGGCGTACATGGAGCCCAGTTGGGCGACGTCACCGAAGGACAAGTCGCTGAAGAACGCCTGGCTGCCGACGTACCCGTCCTTCTTGTACTCCTGAACCCGTATCTTGTCCTCCAGCGACGAAGGTGGGGTCAGCTGCGGACCCTTGTCCGCCTCGTTCGCCGGAATAGCGGCAGCTACCACCTGTCCGGTCACACGATCGTTCGCGGACACTCCCATCGACACCTGCACGCGGATGCACCCGGCAAGCAAGGGAACAAGCATGAGGGCGAGCGCGGCAACCGTCAGGAAACGTTTCCGACTGGTCGGCTTGGCGGCGGGATCGGTGGACTGTTGCACAGTGGTCATCGTGCCAGCCGTGGCGTAGCCAGTCATCGAGGCGGGGGCGTGTCGGCGGGTGAAGTTCGGCGGGTGACCTTCACGACCTGCTCGAACGACGCATCCAACGACGAGTCGCGCCGCGGCGGCTGTCCGACAGTGCGATTCGAGCCGCACTGCGACCACTGGCTCCGGACACACCGCCACCGGGATGAGTCGATGCTCCGGTCAGATACAACCCGTCTGCTCCCGGAACGCGATGGCCGGACAGTTCCGGAAGCGGTCGCCACAACATCATCTGATCGAGTGACATCTCGACGTGCATGACATTTCCGCCGATCATCCCCAATTCCGACTCGATGTCCCGGGGAGTCTGAATGAATCGGTCGAGGACGGAATCGGCGAACCCGGGTGCGAAAGCCTCCATCTCGCCGACGATCCGGTCGGCCTCCGCCTCGGCGACCGATGCCCAATCGCGATGTCCGCTGAGGCGATACGGCTGCCACTGCGACCACAGTGTCACCTGATGCCGCCCGGCCGGGGCGATCGTGGGATCGATTCCGCTGAAACTCATTCCGAGAACCGCAGGGCGAGGAGGAAGTTCCCCCGCCAGTGCTGCGCCGTGTGCAGTGCGCAAGTGTGCGCGATCGGAGACGAGTAATTGCAATCCCGAGGTACTTTCCCGTGTCGTGGCGTCGCCGCGGTACGACGGAAGCGCGGATGTCGCCAGTCGAAGTACCGCGCCGATGCCGGGGCCGACCCTGATTTTCCGCCGCCAGTGATCGAGCGTGGTTCGGTCGAAGCCCCCTCGGCCCAGGAGGTCGAGCGTGGTCAGGATGTGGCACCCGGCGATTACCTTGCGAGCGTGAACTTCTCGACCGCTCTCGGTTGTGGCGGTCCAGTGACTCGAGTTTCGACGGATCGACGTCACGCCGTCACCGAGCGCGACCGTGGCGCCGTCGACAGCCATCCGGGAGGCCAACGCAGCACTCAGTGCGCCGCTTCCACCGACTGCTCGCCCTGGCGGCAAGACGTGCATGAGGGCCGCGAAGCCGACCATCGGAGCGGTTCCCGGTTCCGACATCGCAGGCCCGGACTGGGCGCCGAACCACGCAAGCGCTGCTTTGAGTGCCTCACTGTCGAAATACTCGTCGAGCAGTGCGTCGCCAGGCGCGAGGAACTGCCGAGACAGTTCGCTGTTGCCGCGTGCGGTGGCGAGACCTCCGAACGCACCGATCAGGTTCGATCCGGTGGGCGGTGCGGAAAACGCTTTCATGACATGTCGACTGCGCTCCGACCAGACCGCGACGAATCGCCGGTAGGAGTCGGCGTCCTTTGTCCCGCATGCTCGTTCGATGGACCAGCAGGTTGCGTCGAGGTCGCGGTGAAACACGATGCCCGGCCCGTCGGTGCCCGGGGCGGGCGGCGCGAACGCCCACGGGTCACAGTCGATGTAGCGCAGTCCGTGCGCGCCGAGTCCGAGTTCCTCGATGATGCCGCTGTGTCGGATCATGAGGTGTGCCGACGACCCCCGGTCCACCTTGTATCCGGGAAATCGCTCGACGGTCGAGACGGCGCCGCCGAGAACCGTGTCCTTCTCCAGAACCTCGACCGACCAACCCTCGCGTGCGAGGTAGGCGGCCGATACGAGCGCGTTGTGTCCGGAGCCGACGACGACGGCGTCGAGAAGCGCGCTCACAGCGGCAGTCCACGGCCGAGGACTGCGAACGGCCGGTTGTCGCCGGCAAAACGAAATCTGCGGAGCACGTCACGAAAGCCGAGGCGACGGTACAGCCGCCAGGCTCGGTTGTCCTCGTCGTACACCTCGGGTGTCGACAACAGAACACTGCGTTCGGGTCGATCGACGAGGAGGTGACGCAAGAGCGATTCGCCCAACCGGTGACCTTGTCCGTTCGGATGCACGTGGAGTTCGGTGAGTTCGAAGTAGTCGCTCAGAATCGCGTCGATCTCGCTCTGGGGACGACCCGAGCGCCGAAGCCCGTGCAGTACCTGTTGATGCCACCACTGGTCCGGGCTCCCGCGATACCCGTAAGCGATCCCCACCAGCGGCAGATTTTCGTGTGACGGTTGCTGAGGAACCGCCAATGCGCCGACGGCCTTCCAGCCAGGCCGGTTCGCGTGCTCCTGCCACATCGGTGCGCGATGGAACTCGGTTCCTCGCGGATAGTCCATCGCGGTGACGTACACGGCCAGTGCCTCGTGGAGTCGACTCGCGAATTCTGCGCGATCGAGGTCGACCGTATGTGGTGTCCAGGCGATCTGCGGGTCGACCGGTCTCACCTCTTCTCTTGACGGCGTGTCGGTGGGTGCAGTTATATTGAATAGGTCGAACAGATGTTCGATGTGGGTGATCCGGAGATGCCCGAAGGGAAGCGGGCATCTCCGGCCCACCTGGTCTTGGATCCTCACGGTGCAGGAGGTGCCCCGATGTCCGAGCGTGTGAAGCCTGAACGTGTGAAGTGCCAACGAACTCTTCCTGCCGAGTTGTCGAGTCCGTCGGATGCCGCAATTTCTCGATTGCCGATGTCGGCGAGGCGGTCCTTCGGCGCGAGGGACGCCAGCGACCGCACTGCTCGAGTGGGAAAGTCCGGTGTGGCGTGGGGGCTGCTCCGGAAGGCGGATGCGCTTTTAGAGGAAGCGATTGGGGCGGGCGATCCTGCCGACCGGTTCCGGTGTGCCTACCTGGCGGCCCTACGTGGTGCCGGGGCAGTGTTGGCCGCAGCTCCTGCCGGTGCCGGCTCGAGGCGCAAGCGAAGCGGAAACGCGTGGGTTCTGATGGACGCCGCAGCGCCCGCGTTCGGAGCGTGGTCGAAGTTCTTCGCAGGGTGGTCCTCTACGCGTGCGGCCGTGGAAACCGGCGTGTCGATCGTGATCACGGACTCCGATTCCGACGCATTCTTCGCCGAGGTCGGCCGTTTTCTCACGGCGGTCGAAGATTTCATCGGTCAGGACGCGTCCGAGCATTTGCGAGCGTCGTGAACAAATGGTCCGTGTCGGCAGTTGTTTCCGGGGAATTTCCTGGTCCGCACAGGCAAATGGAGCCGAATCGGGGCCCTTCGGCACGAATACGTACGCTTGTGGCGGAACTCGTACCCGGAGTTGGTGGTCCGAGACCTAAACTGCTCGTATTATGAAAACAGGTAATCGTCCAACTTGATTACCCGCCGCCTCACACCGTGGGGTGGTTGCCAAACTTCCAGTGCCGGGGGAGGTACCGTGCCACTCTCCGAGCACGAGCAGCGCATGCTCGATCAGATCGAGAGCGCTCTCTATGCCGAAGACCCCAAGTTCGCCTCCAATGTGAGGGGCGGCCGTATGCGGGCGCCGTCGAGTAGACGGCGGTTCCAAGCAGCGGCTCTATTCGTGCTGGGTCTGGTCCTGCTGATCGCGGGGGTTGCACTCCCGCTCAAGCCGGGCGGTTTTCCGATCATCAGCCTGTTCGGTTTCTTGTTCATGTTCGGCGCAGGGGTGTTGTTCCTCTGGGGTGGTGGACGTAAGTCTGCGCCGGCCGCCGACTCCGCTTCCGAAGGTGGCAATCATCCCTCCGGTCCGCCGGGTAGGGGTAGTGCCGGCGGATCCGGGCGGGGACGCGGCCGGAAGTCCGGCGGTGGATTCTCGTCGCGGATGGAAGATCGATTCAAACGCAGGTTCGAGCAGGACTAGCTCTCCCGCCCTTCTTCGGGCGTACTTCGAGAGTGATGCAGTTCGGACGTGACGCCCTCTTCAGGGCACGGACGACCACACGCCGTTGCTGTGGGTGTTGTACGTGTGCGCCGGCAATCCATCGAGTGAATCAGTGACGTGCGAGCGAATCACTCGCCACTCCCTGCTGCCTCAGGGCATGCCCGCGGGCTTCCTCCACTTCGCTCCACTCGGCCCTCCACTTTCCTCCACCCTGGTCGAACTGCAACGCACGACCAGACCTCGTCCCGCTCACGTCTATTCGAAAACCGCGCTTGTACTGCGATTTTGTGTGGGGGAGCAACAGATCGTGGCGTAAAGGGTCGATCTGACGGCGGTGTGGGCCGGGACACGGTTACAAATTTCCCCCACGTCTCCCCACCTGCGCTGACCTGCTATTTATCAGCAAATGATGCTGAATAGGGACCATGTGCTCCTTGTTTGTGGGGGAAAGTGGGGTACTGTGGGTTCGGGCGGAGAGCTGAAGCACGATCCGCTCGATAGGGAGGGTTTCAGCGCAAGCTCGCAGGAGGTGTCGAGTGTTCCTCGGTACCTTCACGCCGAAGCTCGACGACAAAGGTCGGCTCACGTTGCCGGCAAAGTTCCGAGACGAACTGGCAGGAGGATTGATGATCACCAAGAGTCAGGATCACAGCCTCGCCATCTACCCCCGGGACGAGTTCGTCAAGCTTGCTCGAAAGGCAGCGGCAGCTCCACGCAATGATCCGGCAGCTCGGGCGTATGTCCGTGCTCTGGCCGCCGGCACAGATGAACAGCACGCCGATGCCCAGGGGCGAATCACCCTCTCGGCTGATCATCGGCGTTACGCAAACCTGTCCAAGGAATGCGTAGTGACCGGCTCCGTCGATTACCTCGAGATCTGGGATCTAGCAGCCTGGGAGAGGTATCTCGGAGACAACGAAGAGGACTATTCGCAGGCAACAGGCGAATCTCTCAGCGAGATCGTCTAGGCGAAGAGCCCCCGGCGAATGCCGCGAGGCCTCTGCCCGGAAAGACCCTGACGCACTTCCCCAGCGCCAGGTTCTCCTTCGGGCAGGGACCTCGAAGCATTCGCCTTCTCGAACAGTCATCGCCTTCTCGGAAAGTCAGCACCTTTTCGAAAAGTCATCGGAAATCATGAAAGTAGGAGCCGGAGCAATCATGGTGGATCACGAGGTGAACGAACCCTCGGATGCCGATGGCTTCGCGCACGTCCCTGTACTTCTGCACCGCGCCGACGATCTTCTCGGCCCTGCCATCACCGCCGTCGGTGACGGTGGAGCGGGCGCATACATGATCGATGCGACGTTGGGGCTCGGTGGCCACTCCGAATTCTTCCTGGGCAAGTACCCGGGCCTTCACCTCATCGGTCTCGATCGCGACACCAACGCACTCCGGATCGCTTCCGAGCGTCTGGCGCCATTCGCGGACCGAACGACGTTCGTGCACACCACGTACGACGGGATCGAGGACGCGCTCGAACAGGCAGGTCTGCCGTCGACGGAGTCGGTTCACGCGATCCTTTTCGATCTGGGTGTGTCGTCGATGCAGTTGGACGAAGCCGACCGAGGTTTTGCGTACTCGATCGACGCTCCTCTCGACATGCGGATGGATCAGACGGTCGGGCTGACCGCGGCAGAGGTCCTGAACACCTACAGTCACGGCGACCTTGCTCGCATTCTGAGCACGTACGGCGAAGAACGGTTCGCGGGAAAGATTGCGTCCGAGATCCTTCGGCAGCGTGAGCGTGAACCCTTCACCACCAGTGCAGCTCTGGTCGAATTGCTGTACCGAACAATCCCGGCAGCCACGCGGCGTACGGGGGGACACCCGGCCAAGCGCACCTTCCAAGCGCTGCGGATCGAAGTCAATGCCGAGTTGGATTCGCTTCGTGCAGCCGTTCCTGCCGGGCTCGACGCACTGGCAGTCGGTGGGCGAGTGGTGTTCATGTCCTACCAGTCGCTCGAGGATCGAGTTGTGAAGGCGGAGTTGGTTCCCCGCTCGAAGTCCACCAGTCCTGAAGGACTACCGGTCGAGTTGCCGGGTATGGGACCGGAGTTCCGCATTCTCACCCGTGGCGCAGAACGTGCGTCAGAGCAGGAAATCGAAGAGAACCCACGATCAGCTCCGGTGCGTTTGCGTGCCGCAGAACGCATTTCCAGGAGGCGGGCATGAGTCGTCAGGGCAAATCCGGTGCAGCGCAACGTGCATACGACAAGCGCACCGCACGGGCGGCAGGCCGGACCGGAACTGTCGCTGCTGCCGGCCCGTCTATCTCTCCTCGGGCGATGCTCAAGGGGAGAGTGCCGTTCGTGGCCTCCGTCATCGGACTTCTGTCCATCGGTCTCGCGGTGACTCTGCTGCTGACCACTCGCGCTGCCGAGGATTCGTACCAACTCAGTGATGCACGTGCATACAACCAGTCTTTGGTCGAGCAGAAAGCAGCGCTCGAACGTGACTTCCAGTCGCGTAACTCGGCTCCGGAGTTGGCAAATCAGGCAAGCGCTCTCGGCATGGTCCCCGCCAAGGACCCTGCACGACTGGTAGTTCATCCGGACGGTTCGGTCGAGGTCGTCGGAACGCCGACTCCCGCGACTGCCGGAGCTATGCCTCCGCTCGATGCGCCCGCATCGGTGCCCGCACCGACTGCGACACCCCCGCGCACCACAACGCCGGTTGCTCCCGGAGCCACGCCGAGCGTTCCGAATAACACGCGAAACCTCGCGCAGAGTGAACAATTGGTTCCTGTGATCCCCACGACGACAGCACCCGCCACCACGACGGCGGTGCCTGCTCCGCCTGAGGAACGTCGGTGAGTCAGAACTCCCGTAACAACCCCGGTCGGCGTCCGCGCCGCTCGGCCACCGCCTCATTTCCGTTTCGTCAGCGAGTCGGTCGTATCACCATGTGTGGTGCGCTCGCCGTTGCGGCATTGCAGCTCTTGTGGATTCAGGGAATCGACGCGCCGAGTCTGGCTGCGGAATCTGCCAATCAACGAACCACGACCCAGGTCGATCCGGCTGTACGTGGCTCGATAACCGATCGCAACGGAAACCCCCTCGCCTTCACCATGGAAGCCAAGGCGCTGACTTTCCAGCCGGTGCGGGTACGCAAGGAACTCGAGGAAGCGCGCGCCAAGAGCATCGAGCAGGGCGCCGAGGGTGACAAGCAGGCGCCGGAAGTGAGCGATCGCCTCGCCGAGATCGCCGCCGGAATCCACGCCAAGCTCGGCGATACCGTTCCGGAAAAAGATCTGCTTCAGAAGATGAACAGCAACGAGACTTTCACGTACCTCGCGCGCAGCGTGGATCCGGCGGTTGCTGCCGAGATCTCGGACAAGTTCCGGGAGGTCGGCCTCGAGCGTCAGGACATCCGCGAGTACCCCGGTGGCTCTCTGGCCGCGAATCTCGTCGGCGCGACCGGCTGGGACGGGCACGGTTTGCTCGGTCTCGAAGATTCGATGGACTCCACGCTCGCCGGAACCGATGGATCCGAAACGTACGACCGCGGTTCCGACGGCGCTGTGATCCCCGGTAGCTGGCGTGACAAGCAACCGGCAGTCAACGGTTCGGGTGTCGAGCTGACCATCGATTCGGACCTCCAGTTCTACGTTCAGCAGCAGGTCCAGATCGCCAAGGACAAGTCGGGCGCAAAGAACGCTTCGGTTGTGGTCATGGACTCCAAGACGGGACAGGTGTTGGCCATGTCCAACGACAGCACCTTCAACCCCGCAATCGGCATCGACAAGAACGCGCCGACAGCCGAAATGGGCAATCCGTCGGTCAGTACGCCGTTCGAGCCCGGATCGGTGAACAAGATCGTCACCGCAGCAGCGGCCATCGAGGACGGTAAGACAACTCCGGACGAAGTTCTGCAGGTCCCGGGCAGCATCACGATGTCCGGTGCCACAGTCAAGGACGCGTGGGATCACGGTGTGGCCCCGTACACCTCTACCGGTGTGTTCGGAAAGTCCTCGAACGTCGGCACCTTGATGCTCGCTCAGCGAGTGGGCGAGGATCGCTACGCAGACATGCTGAACAGGTTCGGCCTCGGACAACGCACCGACGTCGGACTTCCCGGCGAGAGCGCGGGCAGCGTTCCGAGTCGCGACCAGTGGTCCGGCGGAACCTTCGCGAACCTGCCGATCGGGCAGGGTCTCTCGATGACAACCCTGCAGATGACCGGGATGTACCAGGCCATTGCCAACGACGGCGTGCGAATTCCTCCGCGGATCGTGAAGTCGACTGTCGACTCTTCCGGCACGCGGACCGAGACGCCGCAGCCCGAGGGCGTCGAGGTGGTCAGCGCCCAGACAGCGGCGACCGTTCGGGACATGTTCCGGTCGGTCACTCAGGAAGACACCGGCAACCAACGAGGAACCGGTGTTGCCGCGGGCGTCGAGGGATACCAGGTCAGTGGAAAGACCGGGACCGCGCAGCAGGTGGATCCCGCGTGCAAGTGCTACTCCAACTCCAACTACTGGATCACCTTCGCGGGAATCGCGCCTGCGGACAATCCTCGATTCGTGATCGGAATCATGCTCGACGCACCGGTTCGCGGCGTGGACGGCGGCGGCGGTCAGTCGGCGGCACCGTTGTTCCACAACATCGCGTCGTGGATGCTCCAGCGTGACAGTGTCCCGATGTCGCCGGACCCCGGTCGCAAGTTGGTGTTGCAGGCGGACTGATTGCGGTGTGTCGGTTTCGACACGGTCTTCGGGTGAATCCCGGACACGGTAATCTCAAACGTCGCAGTAACCTCATTCATCGCAGTGCGCCGAACTTTGCTTGCGTTGCGACCGCCATAGACAACGACCGCCATAGACAACGACCGCGATAGAACAACGACAATTGCCAGGAGTCGAGTGACAGTGCCGAATCGTTTGCAATCGTCGAACTCGGACGGCGCTCCCGGGACGCGTCCGACACAACCGGTTGCTACCGCGATCACGGCGCTCTCCGAACTGTCCGGGGCTCGCCTCGAATGGGTGGGGCAACCGGGATCACAGTCCTCGGAGGTCGTCGTCAAGGGCGTCGACCTGCGTGCGCAGGGAATCGTGACCGATGACCTCTTCGCCGCTCTGCCCGGTGCACGGACCCATGGCGCTCAGTTCGCCGTCGACGCTCTGGGGCGCGGTGCGACCGCGATCTTGACCGACGAGGCCGGCCTCGAACTGATCGAGGCCGCGGACAAGGCGCCTGACCGGTCCGTCCCAGTTCTCGTTCATCCGAACCCTCGGGATGTGCTCGGTGAGATCTCCGCGGAAATCTACGGCCGGCCCTCGGAGAAGATGCAGGTCGTCGGCATTACCGGTACATCAGGCAAGACCACGACGTCGTACTTGCTCGAAGCTGCGATTGCCGGAGCCGGCCGCAAGCCCGGCCTGGTCGGGACCATCGAGACTCGAATCGACGGCCGCCGGGTGCCCAGCGCTCTGACCACGCCGGAAGCTCCGCAACTGCATGCTCTGTTCGCCGTGATGGCAGAGCAGGGGATCGATACCGTCGTCATGGAGGTCTCCAGTCACGCTCTTGCTCTCGGACGCGTCGACGGCATCCGCTTCGACATCGGCGCGTTCACCAATCTTTCGCAGGACCACCTGGATTTCCATCGGGACTTCGAGGAGTACTTCCAGGCCAAGGCTCGGTTGTTCGATCCTGAGTCGACGGTGCGAGCCGAGCATGCCGTCGTCTGCGTCGACGACGTGTGGGGTCGACGGATGGCCGAGTTGGCCGCGACCGACGAGAGCGACGCGGTGACCACGGTCTCGACCTCGACGGCCGAGGCCGAGTGGACGGTCGGCGCAGTCGAGGTTGCCGAGGACGGCTCGCAGACCTTCGAGTTGGTCGGGCCGGACGGACAGTCGTGGCCAGTCTCACTTCGTCTCCCCGGGCGATACAACGTGGCCAACGCTGCGCTGGCGTTGACCGTCAGTTTTGCTGCGGGACTCGACCCGGACGCGGCTGTTCGAGCGCTCGGGACCGTGGACGTCCCGGGGCGAGTTCAGCGGATCGACCGGGGGCAGAGCTTTCTCGCCGTGGTCGACTACGCCCACAAGCCGGCAGCGCTCGAAGCCGTGATCGCCACGCTGCGCAACCAGGTTCCCGGCCGAGTGGCCGTGGTGGTCGGTGCGGGCGGTGACCGCGACGCCGGCAAACGGGCACTCATGGGTGAAGCGGGTGCGCGAGGCGCAGACCTGCTGATCGTCACCGACGACAACCCACGCACCGAGGATCCGGCGAAGATTCGCGCTTCGGTGATGCAAGGCGCCATGGACGTGCCCGAATCCGAACGCGGCGAGGTTCGCGAAGTGGGGGACCGGGCCGCCGCGATCGAGCAAGCAGTCCGGTGGGCACAGCCAGGAGATGTCGTCCTGGTGGCAGGCAAAGGCCACGAAGTAGGTCAAGAAATCGACGGGGTCAAACACCCGTTTGACGACCGCGAGGTGTTGGGCGAAATGATCGGCCGATTCGCGATCAACACAGCACATGGAGGCAAGCAATGATCCCGATGACGCTCTCTCGGATCGCCGAGATCGTCGGAGGAACCCTGCACGACGTCGACGATTCGTCGACGCAGGTGACTGGAACCGTCGAATTCGATTCGCGCAAAGTATCTCCAGGTGGGCTCTTCCTCGCCCTACCCGGAGCGCGTGTCGACGGTCATGATCACGCGGAAGCGGCGGTGGCAGCGGGCGCTGTGGCGGTGCTCGCGGCGCGGCCGGTCGGAGTTCCGGCAATTGTCGTTCCATCGGTGCCGAACGACGGTCCCAGTGCAGTGATGCTGCTCGAACACGACACCGACGGGTCCGGAGCCGCGGTCCTGCATGCCCTCGGCCTTCTGGCCCGAGCAGTCGTCGACGAACTGGCAACTGATGGCACACCGGCCGATGGTGGACTGACGCTGGTCGGTGTCACCGGTTCTGCCGGCAAGACCTCGACCAAGGATCTGATAGCAGCGCTGCTGCGCGAGTGCGGCGAGGTGGTTGCGCCCCCCGGGTCGTTCAACAACGAATTAGGTCTGCCGTGGACAGTGCTCCGCGCCGACGAGAGGACCCGCTTCCTCGTTCTCGAGATGTCGGCCCGTGGGGTCGGTCATGTCGGCGAACTGACGAAGATCGCGCCGCCGAAGATCGGCGTAGTTCTCAATGTGGGCACTGCCCATCTCGGTGAGTTCGGTTCGCGTGAAGCGATCGCGGTCGCCAAAGGTGAACTGGTGGAAGCACTCCCGTCGGCAGCCGACGGTGGAGTTGCGGTCCTCAACGCCGACGACCGCATGGTCGCCGCAATGGCGAGTCGAACCAAGGCCCGGATCGTATTCGTCGGTCAGTCCGAAGACTGCGACGTTCGGGCGACCGACGTGGTTGTCGACGACCAGGCCAGGGCTTCCTTCACACTGAACTGTTCACAGGGTTCTGCACGTATTCGCCTGGCCGTTCACGGCGAACACCACGTGAGCAACGCCCTGGCCGCGGCGGCCGTCGCACTCGAGAACGGCCTCGCGGTTGCAGACATCGCGCGTGTCCTCGAGGGCACGAAGGCAGCGTCCGCGAGGCGGATGGAAGTCACCGAGCGCGCCGACGGCGTCACCGTCGTCAACGACAGTTACAACGCCAATCCCGATTCCATGCGCGCCGCCCTCAAAGCGTTGGTGTCCATGGCGCGATCGGATCGGCACTTCGGTCGCCGTAGCTGGGCTGTGCTCGGAGAGATGGGTGAGCTCGGACCGGAATCAGTTGTCGAGCACGACGCGATCGGTCGCCTGGCCGTCAGACTCGATGTCAGCAAGTTGATCGTCGTCGGGACGGGCCGCACCTCGCGTGCGATGCATCAAGGAGCAGTGATGGAGGGGTCGTGGGGTGACGAGTCCGTCGTCGTGCCCGACGCAGCTGCGGCAATCGCCATTCTCGAAGCGGAACTCGAACCGGGCGATCTCGTCCTGGTGAAGGCGTCCAAGTCGGTTGAACTGTGGACGGTCGCCGAAGCGATTCTGGCCGCAACGCCCAGCGACAACACCGGTGACGCGAACACCGATGGCGAGAACGGCGGGGATTCGCAGTGATCCAGATTCTTCTCGCCGCAGGCATCGCGCTGGCGGTCTCCATCATGCTCACGCCGATTCTGATCAAGGCGTTCTCGAAACAAGGTTTCGGGCAGGAGATCCGAACCGAAGGTCCAGCCAGTCACCAGGCCAAGCGCGGCACGCCGACAATGGGCGGCGTCGCGATCCTGACCGGAATCTGGGCCGGCTATCTCGGCTCACACCTCATCGGTCTCGGCATGGACAACGCGGAGGGGCCATCGGCGTCCGGCCTACTCGTTCTCGGTCTGACCACCGCGCTCGGTGGAGTCGGTTTCCTCGACGACTTCATCAAGATCCGCAAGCAGCGCAATCTGGGACTGAACAAGACAGCGAAGCTGGTCGGCCAGTTCGTCGCTGCCATTGCCTTCGGAATTTTGGCCCTTCAGTTCCGCGGTGACGACGGGCTGACTCCGGGCAGTGTTCATCTGTCGTACGTCCGCGACATCGCCACCGTCTCACTCGGGTCCGTGGTCTTCATCGCCTTCTGCTACCTACTGGTCAGCGCCTGGTCCAATGCCGTCAACCTGACCGACGGCCTCGACGGATTGGCCGCCGGTGCGATGAGTTTCGTTCTCGGCGCCTACGTCATCATCACGTTCTGGCAGTTCCGCTACTCGTGCGAGACGAATCCCGGTAAGGGTTGCTACGACGTCCGAGACCCGCTCGATCTCGCGGTGCTCTGCGCGGCCGGCGCCGGCGCGTGCATCGGTTTCCTCTGGTGGAATGCCGCACCCGCCAAGATCTTCATGGGCGACACTGGTTCACTTGCCCTCGGCGGCATGCTCGCCGGATTGTCGATCACCACCAGCACGGAACTGTTGATGGTGGTCATCGGTGCACTGTTCGTCGCGGAGGCCGCGTCGGTGGTGATCCAGGTAGCGGTGTTCCGGTCCAGCCGACGGCGGGTCTTCCGAATGGCGCCGTTCCATCACCACTTCGAACTCGCCGGGTGGGCTGAAACCACGGTCATCATCAGATTCTGGTTGCTGGCGGCTATTGCGTCGGCTATCGGATTGGCACTCTTCTACAGCGAATACCTCGCAGCGCTCGGAGGCTGAAAACCATGACCAGCTCAGCGGATTCCGAGAACGACCTGTCCTGGCTCCGCGGTACGCGAGTGCTGGTCGCCGGTGGGCGGGTGTCCGGTCAAGCGACCATCGAACCTCTCGTCGCCCTCGGTGCTGTCGTGACGGTTGCCGATTCGACCTTGGACTTCGCGGAGCGCTGCGCGGAGCTCGGCGCGGACATGGTGACCACCACCTCGATCGAGGATGCTCCGGATTCGATCACCGAGTACGGGCTCGTAGTCACCAGTCCGGGCTTTCGGCCGGATGCACCGATCCTTGCAGCCGCCGCCGGTCACGGGATTCCCATCTGGGGAGACGTCGAGTTCTCCTGGCGCGTCGACCACAGCGGGCACTTCGGCACACCCCGTAAATGGCTCGTCGTGACGGGGACGAACGGAAAGACCACGACGACGTCGATGCTGGCCTCGATTCTCGACGCCGCCGGAGTTGTCGGCCGAGCCTGCGGAAACATCGGGCTGCCGATACTCGACGCACTCGCCGAGACGTCGCCGCGCGTGGAGTACCTCGCTGTCGAACTGTCGTCCTTCCAATTGCACTGGGCGCCTTCGGTGCGTCCGGATGCCGGCGTGGTCCTCAACGTCGCCGAGGATCACCTCGACTGGCACGGCGGAATGAGCGCGTACGCCGAGGCCAAGTCGCGGGCGCTGAGCGGAAAGGTCGCGGTGGTCGGCCTCGATGACGCGATCGCTTCCGAACTGGGAACTCGCGCAACTGCAGACATTGTCACCGGGTTCAGATTGGGTGAACCGGGCGAAGGAGAACTGGGTGTCGAAGCGGGACACCTCGTGGACAACGCATTCGGCGATCACGTCCGCTTGGCCGAAGCAGCGTCGATAGATCCCGCCGGCCCGGCAGGCGTCATGGACGCGCTGGCCGCCGCCGCGTTGGCGCGGGCACTCGGATTCGAGGCAGACGTCGTCGAACGCGGTCTGGCCGCACACAAGGTCGGCCCACACCGAGGGGCGCTGGTCGGCCGTGTCGGGTCCGTTGTGTACATCGACGACTCCAAGGCCACCAATCCGCACGCAGCCCGACCGTCGATACTCGCGCACGATCGCGTCGTCTGGGTTGCAGGCGGTCTGCTCAAGGGAGCCAGCGTCGACCAATTGGTGAGCGAAGTCGGCCCTCGACTCTCCGGCGCTGTCCTTCTCGGGCGTGACGCTGGTGTGATCGAGGACGCGCTCGCGCGACACGCGCCCGATGTTCCCGTGGTGCACGTGATGTCGGGGGACGATGCAGTGGTGAGCGAAAACAGCAGCAACTCGACTCTCACCATCCGGCTGCCGTCGGGTGCCGACGCGGATGCCGTCATGGCCGCAGTGGTAGTCGAAGCTGCCGAGTTGGCGTCCCCCGGTGATGCAGTTGTACTCGCCCCGGCCGCCGCGTCCTTGGACATGTTCGCCAGCTACGGACATCGTGGTGACAGCTTCGCCGCCGCCGTCGCCGCATTACCCGATCCGTTCACGGATTCGCCTGGCCAAGCCGGGAACTTGCTATGACCAAGGGTCCCAAGACCCGAATCGGTGCCTGGTTGGCGCGGCCGTTGGCGTCGTTCCACCTGGTGGTGACGATTGCCACGATGTTGACTGTCTTGGGGCTCGTGATGGTTCTGTCGGCGTCGAGCGTCGAGCAGTACGTGTCCGGTGGCTCGGCGTATTCGTTGTTCACCCAGCAGTTGATCTTCGCGATTCTCGGAGCTGTGCTCTTCTACGTCGCGCTGCGGATCCCGGCGAGAGTGCTCCGGCAGTATTCGTTTCCGCTGTTCGTCGTCGTGCTGATCATGCTGGTACTCGTCCTGATTCCGGGAATCGGCACAGAAGCGCAGGGCGCGCGTCGCTGGTTCAACGTCGGCGGGTTCTCGGTGCAGCCCTCGGAAATCATGAAGGTCGCGTTGGCGATCTGGGGCGCCCATCTGTTGGCTTCGCGGCGGCCGGACGACCGATCCGTGAAGTCGATCCTGATTCCGCTCGTGCCCGCAGCAATGCTGGTCTTCGCGCTGGTCGTCGCGCAACCGAACCTCAGTACGACCATCGCATTGGGAATCATCGTCGGGGCCCTGCTGTGGTTCGGTGGGCTGCCACTGAAGCTCTTCGGCTCGATCGCGGTGACGGGCGTCGTCGTGGCGGGCGTGCTGGCGATGACGGCCGGTTATCGTTCCGATCGAGTTCAAGCCTTCTTCAACAAGAGCGACGACCTGCAGGGCAACAACTATCAGGCCAAGCAGGCTTTGTATTCGCTCGCCGACGGGGGCCTTTTCGGACGCGGACTCGGTCAGAGCGTCGCCAAGTGGAACTACCTACCCAACGCGCACAACGACTTCATCTTCGCGATCATCGGCGAAGAGTTGGGATTTGTCGGCTGCGCAGTGGTGATCGGTTTGTTCGCTGTATTCGTCTACACGGGATTGCGGATCGCAGCCCGCAGCATCGATCCGTTCTGGCGGCTCCTGTCGGCCACTGCAACTACCTGGATCGTCGGCCAGGCAATGATCAACATCGGTTACGTCATCGGACTGCTGCCGGTGACCGGACTCCAGTTGCCCTTGGTCTCCGCCGGCGGTTCGTCCTTGGCGATCACATTGTTCATGTTCGGTGTCATCGCCAATGCAGCGCGCCACGAGCCCGAAGCAGTTGCCGCTCTGAACTCCGGGCAGGACGGCAAGATCTCGAAGTTGCTCAGACTGCCGAAGCCCGTGCTGTACCACCCGCCGTCAGGGGGCCGGCCGATCCGTCGACCGAAGCCCGCACGGCAGATCGAACCGGCACGCGGACGCGACGGCCGGCGCGCGATCGAGACGGGCGATCGACGCAAGCGGGCAGATCAAGGTGCTCGCCCTTCCTCGGATTCCAACCGAGGTGCGGCCGCTGGGTCACGGAAGCGCACCGCGGGAGGGCAGAATGGTCAGCGTCGGCAGGCGCCGACACGTAGGGCACAAGATCCACGAGAAGTTCGAGAGCGAGGAATTCGTAGGTGAGCGGCAACAAATCGGCTCTGTCGGTAGTGGTGGCAGGGGGAGGCACGGCTGGTCACATCGAACCCGCACTTGCTGTCGCGGACGCGGTCAAGGCCGCTGCGCCCGACACCAGAATCACTGCGCTCGGGACGGCGCGTGGTCTCGAAACCACCTTGGTGCCGGCTCGCGGGTACACGCTCGAGCTCATTCCCCCGGTTCCGCTTCCTCGTAAGCCCACGATGGATCTCGTCAAACTGCCGACACGCATCCTTGCCTCGGTGCGCAAGACCCGTGAGGTACTCGATTCCGTCGACGCCGACGTGATCGTCGGTTTCGGTGGTTACGTCGCGCTTCCGGCGTATCTTGCCGCACGTGGCGGTGTTCTTCGGCGCCGCCGCAAGATTCCGATCGTCATCCACGAGGCGAACGCCAGTGCCGGCATCGCGAACAAGATCGGTGCTCGCCTGGCGACGCGGGTGCTTGCTGCTGTTCCGGGTTCCGGAGTGAAGAACCGCGGCGATCAGGACGCCGAGATCGTTGGCATCCCGGTTCGCGCGTCGATCGCCAATTTCGATCGAGCGGGACTCCGCTCGCAAGCTCGCGAGTACTTCGGACTACCTCAGGACGGTCCCGTTCTGCTCGTCTTCGGCGGATCGCAAGGCGCGAAGTCGCTCAACGACGCGGTGTCCGGAGCAGCGGAAGAACTGGCGAAGGCCGGGATCTCGGTCCTTCACGCACACGGACCCAAGAACTCTCTCGAAGTCACGCAGTACTCGGAGACGGCACCGTATGTGGCTGTTCCCTATCTTTCGCGGATGGATCTCGCGTATGCCGCAGCCGACGCGACGATCTGTCGTTCGGGCGCGATGACGGTCGCCGAGGTCTCGGCGGTCGGGCTTCCGGCCGTCTACGTTCCGTTGCCGCACGGCAATGGTGAGCAGGAACTCAACGCGAAACCCGTTGTCGCAGCGGGCGGTGCGATCATCGTCTCCGACAACGAGCTCACGCCGACGTTCGTCGCCGGTACCGTCGTCCCGATGCTGAGCGACAGCGCGCGCCTCGACAAGATGAGCAGTGGTGCTGCCAACGTCGGGCACCGCACCGCGGCAACCGAGATCGCACGGATCGTGCTCGACATCGCGGCAAAGGAAAACGCCGTCCAGGAAAACGCAAGGGGAAACCGATGACCGCGCTGCCCGCCCACCTCGAGCGAGTACACATGGTCGGAATCGGCGGTGCCGGTATGTCCGGCATCGCTCGAATTCTGCTTTCCCGCGGGGGCCTCGTCTCGGGTTCGGACGCCAAGGAGAGCCGAGGAGTCCTGGCGCTTCGTGCACGCGGGGCACAGGTCCGGATCGGCCACGACGCCGATGCTCTCGACCTGCTGCCGGGTGGTCCGACCGTCGTCGTCACGACGCACGCGGCTATCCCGAAGGACAACCCGGAACTCGTCGAGGCCGCTCGCCGCGGAATCCCGGTGATTCTTCGTCCGGCTGTCCTTGCATCACTGATGCAGGGCAATCGCACGTTCCTGGTTTCGGGTACACACGGCAAGACGTCGACAACGTCGATGCTCGTGGTCGCCCTGCAGCACTGTGGTTTCGACCCTTCGTTCGCCGTTGGCGGCGAACTCAACGAAGCGGGAACGAATGCCCATCACGGCAGCGGTGACGTCTTTGTCGCGGAGGCGGACGAGAGTGACGGGTCGCTGCTGCAGTACGACCCCAACGTGATCGTCGTGACCAACATCGAGGCCGATCACCTCGACTATTTCGGGAGTGTCGAAGCGTATGTGAAGGTGTTCGACGATTTTGTCGACAAGTTGCGTCCGGGTGGGCTCTTGATTGCTTGCCTCGACGACCCGGGATCGGCGGATCTCGCGAAGCGAATCGTGGCCTCGGGCCGTTCGGACATCCGGGTACTCGGTTACGGATCGGCAGACGCGCAGGAAGTGGAGGCGGGCACCGCCTTCGAGCCTGTCGACGGTGTCGAGGTCGGAGTCCGACTACTGGGCTTCCATGCGCACGACGTCGGGGGAGTCCTGCAGTTCCACCTGGCGGGCGAGAGCGCCGCGCGAACCGTGCGGATGGCAGTGCCGGGTCGTCACATGGCGCTCAACGCACTTGCGGCTCTACTGGCTGCCCGTGACGCCGGCGCCGAGACGGAGGAGATCGTCGAGGGGCTCGCCGGATTCGGTGGCGTACACCGCCGGTTCCAGTTCACCGGCCGCGAGCGTGGTGTCCGGGTGTTCGACGACTACGCCCACCATCCGACCGAAGTTCGTGCGGTTCTCGGCGCGGCGGCGGATCTGGTTCGACCGGAGGACGATTCGTCGTCGACCAATTCGGCAGCCGGACGCGTGATCGTGGTCTTCCAACCTCATCTCTATTCACGCACCGCCGCGTTTGCCGAGGAGTTCGCGCAGGCGCTGGACTTGGCCGACGAGGTTGTCGTTCTCGATGTCTACGGCGCTCGCGAAGAGCCGATGCCGGGCGTCAGTGGTGCGCTGGTCGCTCAGTCGGTCACGAAACCTGTTCACTATCAACCGGATCTGTCACAGGCGCCGAAGCAGGTGGCGGCGTTGGCTCACCCCGGCGACATCGTCATCACGATGGGTGCCGGTGACGTGACCATGCTCGGCAAACAGATCCTCGATGCTTTGCGTTCGGCGCCGCATCCCGCGCCGCGATGACACCCGACGCACGAAGTCGGCGCGGGCGTCGAGATCCTCGAGCCAGACAAGCCACCAGTACGCGTCGGCGCAGTACTCGCACCGAATCGCGATACTCGACACGGTCGACGGAGCCGGCTCCCGAACCCACACCGACTCGTAAGTGGTTCAAGCGACCGCTGATCGTGGCACCGCTGGCAATCGTGCTGGTGGTGGGAATTGCGTTGACGGCTTGGTTGTCTCCGGTGCTCTCGGTCCGGGGCACCGAAGTTCTCGGTGCGACGACCGTCAGTGAGGAACAGATCCTTTCGCTCCTGGCCGTACCGACCGGTCAGCCGTTGATGCGGGTAGACACCGGCGCCGCCGCCGCACGTGTGGCGACGATTCCGAAGGTGGCCTCGGCTCGTGTGCAGCGGATGTATCCGTCGACTATCCGCGTCACCGTCACCGAACGGGTACCGGTCGTCTTCGTCGACTCACCTGAGGGTGCACACCTGCTGGACGAGAAGGGCGTCGACTTCGAGATGGGCGTCCCGCCGCCCGGGGTTCCGCGTCTGGTGACACCGACGCCCGGGTGGAACGACGAGCCGACGCTTGCCGCGCTCGAGGTGTTGTCGGTGTTGCCGCCGGATCTGAGATTTCAGGTGGGAGAGGTTGCCGCTCGGTCGATTTCGAGTGTCACGCTGACTCTGCTCGACGGTCGCGTCGTAAACTGGGGCGGTGTCGAGCACTCGGATCGTAAGGCTGCTGTGACGCTTCCGCTGTTGACCCAACCGGGGCAGACGTACGACGTGTCCAGTCCCGATCTGCCGACGGTCCGATAGCGCACGGTGCAGCCGTGCGTCAGTGCGCAGCAAATACTTCGGTGTGTCTCGGCGCGCCTAATGGCGGAACGCGACGACGGTGCATAGCGTTTCGTTTCAGATCGAATACTTGACATAACTCTAACCCTGTGGTTGAGGTTTAGGGTTGTTCTCGAAGAGCATGAAGCTACAAAAACAGCAGTAACAAAGACAGCAGCACTGACAAGCAGCGTGAAACACGACACGGAAGGCGAGAGCCGATGACGCCCCCGCACAACTACCTCGCCGTAATCAAGGTCGTCGGCATCGGCGGCGGCGGCGTGAACGCAGTCAACCGCATGATCGAACAGGGACTCAAGGGAGTCGAGTTCATCGCGGTCAACACGGACGCGCAAGCCCTTCTGATGAGTGACGCCGACGTCAAGCTCGACGTCGGTCGTGAATTGACCCGTGGCCTCGGCGCCGGTGCCGACCCGGAAGTGGGTCGCAAGGCAGCCGAAGATCACAAGGACGAGATCGAAGAGGTCATCAAGGGCGCCGACATGGTGTTCGTGACCGCAGGCGAGGGCGGTGGCACCGGAACCGGTGGTGCCCCTGTCGTGGCAAGCATCGCCCGGAAGCTGGGCGCACTCACCGTCGGTGTCGTGACGCGACCGTTCTCTTTCGAGGGCAAGCGTCGTGGGGGACAGGCGGATACCGGAATCCAGGCGCTCCGCGAGTCCTGCGACACGCTGATCGTCATTCCCAACGATCGCCTGCTCCAGCTGGGTGACGCGGCCGTCAGCCTGATGGACGCGTTCCGCAGCGCGGACGAGGTTCTCCTCAACGGCGTCCAGGGCATCACCGACCTCATCACCACTCCGGGTCTGATCAACGTCGACTTCGCGGACGTCAAGGGTGTCATGTCCGGTGCCGGTAGTGCGTTGATGGGAATCGGTTCCTCGCGGGGTGAGGGACGCGCGATCAAGGCGGCGGAATCCGCGATCAATTCCCCGCTCCTCGAAGCTTCGATGGAAGGCGCCCGCGGCGTGCTCCTGTCGATCGCCGGCGGTAGCGATCTGGGTCTGTTCGAGATCAACGAGGCGGCTTCGCTGGTGCAGGAAGCTGCCCACATCGACGCCAACATCATCTTCGGAACGGTCATCGACGATTCACTCGGTGACGAGGTTCGTGTGACGGTCATCGCTGCGGGATTCGACGGAGGAGCTCCGGCTCGTCGTCCCGTGGAGTCGACCGCGCAGGGACGTGGAGCTATCGGCGCCGGGCGCGCGGGTGAGGTCGGCCGGTCGCCGGTGGCCGCCGAACCTGCTGGCGAGCAGCCGATTTCCGCAGCGCGCGAGACCACCGGTTCGGGCAGCTTGCCTCCGATCGGTGGCCCCCGCCATGCGCCGGTCCAGGAAGACGAGGGCGACGACGACGTCGACGTGCCGGTCTTCATGCGTCGCTGACGTAGGGCTACAAACAGTTTCGAGAACAGGGTGCCCGGAATTTCTGGGTACCCTGTTCTTGACTGGATGTCCGGTCACGTCTGAGCCGGACGACAACTTTCGACGTTTGTGAGCACACTTATCTTGAGTACCGAGAAGTCGACCACCCGCACCCGCATTCGCCGCGTCGTGACCAGCCGAGCCGGTGGTGTTTCCGCGTCACCGTACGAGTCGTTCAATCTGGGCGATCACGTCGGAGACGATCCGGCAGCCGTCGATGCGAATCGCCGACGTCTGGCACGCGAAATAGGCGTCGAGCCTGACCATCTCGTGTGGATGGAACAAATCCATTCGCGCAACGTCACTGTCGTGACGGAACCGACCGACGAAGTGATTCCGGTGACGGATGCTCTGGTCACCACTGTTCCCGGCCTGGCGCTAGCCACCCTCAGTGCAGATTGTGTTCCCGTTCTGCTCTCCGACGAGGAGGCCGGTGTGATCGCGGCCGTTCATGCCGGACGGATCGGTGCCCGCATCGGTATCGTCCCGCGCGTCCTCGCGGAGATGGTGCGTCAGGGCGCGGACGTTTCGCGTATCGGCGCCTTCCTCGGTCCGGCTGCGAGCGGACGCCAGTACGAGGTTCCCGCTGCGATGCGCGCGGACGTGGAAAAGCACTTGCCGGGCAGCGCAACTCGCACCGAGAAGGGCACGCCGGGGCTCGATCTGCGTGCGGGACTGCGTAAGCAGTTGCTCGCCGCGGGTGTGTCCGGTGTCGCCGAGGACCCGCGGTGCACGATCGAGGATCGCGCGTTGTTCAGTCATCGCCGAGAATCTCTGACCGGGCGTCAAGCTGCAGTGATCTGGATGGAAGCGCCCGCAGCGCAGGAAACCGTCTAGGCAGAAATGCGCGAGACGGAAATGCGGCTGACAGAAATATCGACGGCACTCGACTCGGTGAGGGCGCGATTGGCGGCCGCCTGCCTTGCCGCCGGTCGCGAGGTTTCCGACGTAGCACTGCTGCCGGTGACCAAATTCTTTCCGGCGTCCGACGCTCGAATCCTGTACGAACTGGGTTGCCGTGAATTCGGTGAGTCTCGTGAGCAGGAAGCAGTGGAGAAGGTCGCGGACTTCGACGGCGCTGCACAGACGGGCGCGATCGATGATCCGGTTCGCTGGCACATGATCGGACAGTTGCAGCGCAACAAAGCTCGGTCGGTAGCGAAGTGGGCCTATGCAATTCACTCGGTGGACAGTGCGCGACTGGTCGATGCACTCGATCGGGCTGCGCTGAGTGCTTTGTCGGACGGTGAGCGCACGGAGCCGCTCCGGGCGCTCATCCAGGTAAGTCTCGACGGAGACCCCGCGCGTGGCGGAGTTCCGACGGGCGAGCTAACGCCTCTCGCCGAGCGGATCGAATCAGCCGAAGGTCTCGAATTCGCGGGACTGATGGCCGTCCCGCCGCTTGGATCAGATCCGGACGAGCAGTTCGAAATCCTCCGCAGGGCACATCTTTTGATCCTCGAATCGCATCCCCGGGCAACCGAACTCTCGGCCGGTATGACCGGCGATCTGGAGGCTGCAGTGCGCCACGGATCAACCTGCGTGCGTGTCGGAACCGCACTGCTCGGCTCACGACCAGTAATCTCGAGGTGATCGCTCAGGTGATCGCCCAACCCGTCCACACCGCTGCGACCGGTCGCAGTCGGATTGATTCCGCCGCGCCAAGGAAGGTCGATCAATGAGCAACCTGCATAAGTTCAAGGCTTACTTCGGCATGGTTCCCCTCGATGACTACGAGGACGAATACGTGGAGGAGCCCGATCAGGCTCGCCGCGCACCCCGTCGTAGTCACGACGGCTATGCCGAGCGCGACGACCGCGAGTTCGTCGAACCTGCCTTCTCGAAGGCGAGCTACGCGCCCAGTCGTCGTGACGAAGAGGACGCGGAGTTCGATCGCTACGATTCCCGGCCCCGCGTCGACACCGTTCCCAGCCGCAGCAGCCGCCCGGCGATGGCGCCGCGCCCGGCAAGCCGTGGCAACCTCGCGGTCGACGCGCGCGCAGAGCGACCCGAAGCGCGACGTGCGCCGGTTGTCGACGACGGCGGCCCGCTCGCCAAGATCACGACACTGCGTCCGCAGAGCTACGCAGAGGCCCGCACGATCGGTGAGCGGTTCCGGGACGGCACTCCCGTCATCATGGATCTGGTCGACATGAGCAACGCCGACGCGAAGCGTCTGGTCGATTTCGCGGCCGGCCTGGCGTTCGCATTGCGTGGTTCTTTCGACAAGGTAGCCACCAAAGTGTTTCTTCTCTCACCGGCCGACATCGACGTTTCCGCCGAGGAGCGCCGTCGGATCGCCGAGACGGGTTTCTACAGCCAGAAATGATGGTCTCGACCGCAGTCCGGCCCCTGAGCAGGGGTGACGTGAGCACATTCGAACGGCGGCCCGCCTCGGCGGACGCCGCATTCGGACCCATCGCCGGCCGTTACAAGACGGACTCGATGCGGACCGGTTCCGGAATTGCTGCGGTGTGTCTGTTTTGGACACACCGCAGAAGTCAGGCAGAGTGAGGGTGTGGACGCGCTTCTCTCTGTGATCTATCTGGTGCTGGTTGTCTTCTGGCTGTTGCTGATCGGCAGAGTGATCGTCGAGTTCGTTCGTTCGTTTGCCAGAGATTGGCGACCGACCGGATTGGTCGCAGTCATTCTCGAAACCATTTTTACGATCACCGATCCTCCGGTGAAACTGCTCCGCAGGTTGATCCCTCCGATCAACCTCGGTGGAGTTCGCTTGGATCTATCCATCATGGTCTTGCTTTTCATCGTCATCATCCTGATGTCGGTTGTTCGCTGAGCGCAGTCCGAGTGAGTGGTATGCCAGAATGGATGCCATAACTCATCCAGTGGTTCGCCACTACGTAGACTGTGTTGCAACTGAATGCTTGCTAGACCGCCAAATGACGCGTGAAGGGATCCTTCCATGCCGCAACTGACTCCAGCTGACGTGCACAACGTTGCGTTCAGCAAGCCGCCTATCGGCAAGCGTGGCTACAACGAGGACGAGGTCGACGCATTCCTCGACCTCGTCGAGCAGGCGCTGTCGCAGCTCATCGAAGAGAATGCGGACCTGCGCCAGCGCGTAGGTGAGCTGGATCAGGAGCTCGCGGCTGCCAAGAAGTCGCCGGCACCTGCTCAGCAGGCAGCACCCGTCGCAGCGCAGCCCAAGCCGGAGCCCGCTCGGGTCGTCGAACCGCCCAAGCCTGCACCTGTTGCAGCGCCGGTTCCCGCCGCCGCTGCCGTTGCAGCGCCGCAGAGTGGCGACACCCACATGCAGGCCGCAAAGGTCCTCGGACTGGCTCAGGAGATGGCGGATCGCCTCACCAACGATGCCAAGACCGAGTCCGAGCAGCTGCTCGGCAGTGCCCGCACCAACTCCGAGCAGCTCATGAGCGAGGCTCGCAGCAAGGCTGACGGCATGATCGCGGATGCGCGCAACAAGTCGGAGGCGATGCTCACCGACGCTCAGACTCGCTCCGAGACCCAGCTTCGCCAGGCTCAGGAGAAGGCAGACGCTCTCAAGGCGGACGCCGAGAAGAAGCACACCGAAATTATGGCGACCATCAACCAGCAGCGTTCGGTCCTCGAGGGCCGTATCGAGCAGCTCAAGACGTTCGAACGCGAGTACCGGGTGCGCCTGAAGTCCTACCTGGAATCGCAGCTCGAAGAGCTCGAACAGCGCGGCTCGGCCGTTCCGGTCGACGGTGGACAGGATTCCTACAGCCCGTCCTTCGCCAAGGGAAACAGCTGACCGAGAGCGCCCCGTCGGCTCAGCTATCGGACCGGACAAAGGTTGATACGTGCTGGTCGTGACGTTGGTTCTCGCGGGAGTTGGTTTCGCTCTCCTGATCGTCGCCCTGACCACAGGGTCGTTGATCTGGGCGTGGGCATGTATCGCGATTTGTGTAGCAGGTGCCGTCCTCCTGCTGGTCAGTGCGCTGACCAGCAGGAAGGCGGTTCCTTCGTTGGATGACCCGGCATCGGGCAGCGGAATGTCGTCGCCTTACGGTCGAGTCGAGAGTTCCTCGAATTCGTCGATCGACGATGCAGCCACCGCCAACGATGACAATCAGAGAAATCATGGCGAGTCGCCGGGTGGCCCCGACAAGTCCTAGGGCGAGTTCCGACAAGGTCCAGGACGAGTATTAGACTGTCCAACACGAATACCAGGCTGTGATCCGGCAATCACCGGGGAGCTTTCGGAAGAACGGTTCTTGTCGCTTCAGGCGCCCAGAACTCAGTAGAACCGAACGGGTGAGCCCGTCACAGCTCGATCGAGTGGCACCTCGGGATCCAAGCGCGGATCTACGGGGTGCAAACGGGGTGGTACCGCGGTGTCGGCGCACAAGCGCCACGTCGTCCCCGTGCCGAGTCCGACTGGCACGAGGAGATCGCCATGGCGAGTAACGGGTATCCCAAAGTCGACTACGGTGTCCCCGCCGACACCGGAGTCAAGTTCCCCGAACTGGAACAGAAAGTCCTGAAACAGTGGGACGACGACGACACCTTCCGTGCGTCGGTTTCCAATCGGGACGGCAGCGAAGAGTTCGTTTTCTACGACGGACCGCCATTCGCAAACGGCTTGCCGCATTACGGTCACCTGCTGACGGGGTACGTCAAGGACCTGGTGCCGCGCTTCCAGACCATGCGTGGACGCAAGGTCGAGCGACGCTTCGGCTGGGACTGCCATGGCCTGCCCGCAGAACTCGAAGCGGAGAAGCAACTCGGCATCAAGGACAAGGCCGAGATCGAAGTCATGGGTCTGGCCAAGTTCAACGAGTACTGCAAGGCCTCGGTGCTCAAGTACACCGACGAGTGGCGCGACTACGTCACCCGCCAGGCACGTTGGGTCGACTTCGACAACGACTACAAGACCCTGGACGTCGACTTCATGGAGTCCGTCATGTGGGCCTTCAAGGAGCTGCACGACAAGGGCCTGATCTATCAGGGCTTCCGCGTGCTGCCCTACAGCTGGTACGAGCAGACTCCGCTGTCCAATCAAGAGACTCGTCTCGACGACGCGTACAAGATGCGTCAGGATCCTGCAGTCACGGTCGACATGCCGCTGGTCGCTCCGGGTTCACCATTGGACGGCGCAAACGCGATCATCTGGACCACGACTCCGTGGACACTGCCGTCCAACTTGGCCACTGCGGTTCATCCCGAGGTCGACTACGTCCAGGTGCTCGGCGAGGACGGAAAGCGGTACGTGCTCGCGGAAGCACGGGTAGCTCATTACGCACGTGAGCTGGGGGAGGACCCCGAGGTCGTTTCCCGCCACAAGGGCGCCGAATTGGTCGGACTGTCGTACACACCGCCGTTCGACTTCTTCCTCGGACATCCGAACGCGCACGTCGTGCTTTCGGCCGACTACGTGACAACCGATTCCGGAACCGGAATCGTCCACCTCGCACCGGCTTTCGGTGAGGAGGATATGGATGTCGCCACGGCCAACGGTATCGAGGTCGTGCAGCCGCTCGATCCGGGTGGAAAGTTCACCTCGATGGTTCCGCCGTACGAGGGCTTGATGGTCTTCGACGCCAACCCGGTCATCATCAAGGACCTCAAGGCCGCTGGAAAGCTGCTGCGGCACGAGACGATCGAGCACTCGTACCCGCACAGTTGGCGCAGTGGGCAGCCGCTCATCTACATGGCGGTTCCCTCGTGGTTCGTCGCGGTCACCAAGTTCCGCGATCGCATGGTCGAGCTGAACAAGGACATCACGTGGGTGCCCGAGCACATCCGTGACGGCCAGTTCGGCAAGTGGCTCGAAGGTGCACGCGACTGGAACATCAGCCGAAACCGCTACTGGGGCAGCCCGATCCCGGTGTGGGTGTCGGACGATCCGCAGTACCCGCGTACGGACGTCTACGGATCGCTCGATCAGTTGGAGGCAGACTTCGGTGTGCGTCCGACCGATCTGCATCGCCCGATGATCGACGACCTGGTCCGCCCGAACCCCGACGACCCGACCGGGAAGTCGATGATGCGCCGCGTTCCCGAGGTGCTCGACTGCTGGTTCGAATCCGGTTCGATGCCGTACGCGCAGGTGCACTACCCATTCGAGAACCGTGAATGGTTCGAGGGTCATTTCCCGGGCGATTTCATCGTCGAGTACAACGGGCAGACTCGCGGCTGGTTCTACACGCTGCACGTGCTGGCCACCGCACTCTTCGATCGTCCGGCGTTCAAAACCGTTGCTGCGCACGGCATCGTGCTCGGCGACGACGGACTCAAGATGAGCAAGTCCAAGGGCAACTACCCGGACGTGAAGGAGGTGTTCAACCGCGACGGCAGCGATGCGATGCGATGGTTCCTGATGTCTTCGCCGATCTTGCGCGGCGGAAACCTCATCGTGACCGAGCAGGGCATCCGCGAAGGTGTGCGTCAGGCATTGCTCCCGCTGTGGAACGCCTGGAGCTTCCTGCAGTTGTACGCCCCGGAATCCGGTGTGTGGCGTACCGACTCGGAGAACATCCTCGATCAGTACATCCTGGCCAAGCTCGCTACCACCCGCGACGTGATCACCGAGGCCCTCGAGGTCAACGACATCGCCGGCGCGTGCGACGAGCTTCGGTTGTTCTGTGATGCGCTCACCAACTGGTATGTGCGACGGTCTCGTTCGCGGTTCTGGGACGAGGATCGCGACGCGATCGACACCCTGCACACCGTGCTCGAGGTCGTGACGCGTCTCGCTGCGCCGCTGTTGCCGCTGGTGTCCGAGGTGATCTGGCGCGGGCTGACCGGGGAGCGCTCGGTTCACCTGGCTGATTGGCCCGAGGCGTCGGAGCTCCCCGCGAACCCCGAGCTGGTAGCGGCGATGGACGACGTCCGGACCGTGTGCTCCACGGTGCTGAGCCTGCGCAAGGCGCAGAATCTGCGTGTTCGTCTTCCGCTGCCCGAGGTCACGGTTGCGGCGCCGGATGCCGAGCGTCTGCGTCCGTTCCTCGGACTGATCGCCGACGAGGTCAACGTCAAGAAGGTTGATCTGACCGATGACGTCGACGTGCACGGGCGCTTCGAGATCGCGGTCAATGCGCGTGCTGCAGGACCGCGTCTGGGCAAGTCCGTTCAGACTGTCATCAAGGCGGTCAAGGCGGGCGACTGGACCGAGAACGCGGACGGCGTCGTGGTTGCGGCGGGCATCGAACTGCTGCCCGAGGAGTACACGCAGAAACTGGTTGCGGCCGAGCCGGATTCGACGGCTGCACTGCCGGACGGTGCGGGACTGGTCGTACTCGATTCCGCGGTGACGGAGGAACTCGAAGCCGAGGGATGGGCGAAGGACCGTATCCGTCAGTTGCAGGATGCGCGCCGCGCCGCCGGTTTCGACGTCTCGGACCGGATCAACGTCGTGCTCGAGGTTCCGCAGGACTGCAAGGAGTGGGCGGAGCGTCATCGCGAATTGATCGCCGGTGAGGTTCTGGCCACCTCCTTCTCGGTGGGTGAAGCGGGAGACGACGCCGTCGATCTCGGTGACGGTATCCGCGCCGCGATCACGAAGGTCTAATACCGCCATAGCTACTCCGGCTCCCCGATGAATGTCTGTATGTCGGGGTGCCGGAGTAGTTTGCTCTCATGAGCACGAGCAAGGAAACCGTGGCGCGCATTCTCGAGCAGTTGGAACCGCTCGACGTGCGGGCAAGGGCGATGTTCGGCGAGTACGGACTGTATTGCGACGAGAAGATCGTGGGCTTGATCTGCGGAGACGTTCTGTTCGTCAAACCCACCGAGGTCAGTACGGAGTTCGGATCAGAGGCCGATCTGGCTCCGCCGTACCCGGGAGCGAAGGATTATTACCGGGTGACGGAGGAACGGTTGCAGGACCTCGATCACCTGCACGCCTTCATTCAACGGACTGCCGACGTATTGCCCCTGCCGAAGAAGAAGTCGCCGAAGAAGAAGGCGCGGACGTAAATTCTGCACCTACTTTTGAGAGAACCGTAACGCCCGATGAATCAAGGTGATCCCACACGAAGTCGTAGGTGGGTGCTGCATCTCGACATGGATGCGTTTTTCGCTTCCGCCGAGCAGTTGACCCGCCCCACTCTGCGAGGTCGCCCGGTGCTGGTCGGCGGCTTGGGTGGGCGCGGGGTGGTGGCCGGGGCAAGTTACGAAGCGAGAGTTTTCGGTGCGCGATCGGCAATGCCGATGCATCAAGCACGCCGGATGGTCGGTGGTGGAGCGGTGGTATTGCCGCCACGGATGTCCCTGTACTCGGTTCTCAGTAAACGCACGTTCGACGCGTTGCGCCTTCGTATGCCGATCCTCGAGCAATTGTCGGTGGACGAAGCCTTTGGTGAACCGGTGGAGTTGGCCGGTGTCGGAGCTGACGAGGTCCGCGCGTTTTGCGAGGACCTGCGGGCGTTGATCAAAGCCGAGACCGGGTTGGTCGCTTCGATCGGGGCCGGCGCAGGTAAGCAGGTCGCCAAGATCGCGTCGGGACTGGCAAAGCCCGACGGCGTCGCAGTCATTCCTCCCGGGATGCAGCACGAGTTGCTCGATCCACTGCCGGTGCGGAAGCTCTGGGGGATCGGCCCTGTTGCCGAGGAAAAGCTCAAGCGTCTCGGCATCGAAACCATCGGAGGGTTTGCCCGCACTCCCATAGCGGAGGTGGCGTCGATACTCGGAACCACTGTCGGACCGGGGTTGCATCGGCTCGCACAGGGGATCGACGATCGGCCGGTCGCCGAGCGTGCCGAATCCAAGCAGATCAGCGCGGAATCCACGTTCGCCGCAGACATCGTCACGATGGCGCAACTGCGCGCCGCCGTCGAAAGTAGTGGTCGTGCAGCATTTTCCAGGCTGGAGAAGGACGGAAGAGCTGCTCGCACCGTCGTACTGAAGCTCAAGAAGTCCGATATGAGTATCTTGACTCGATCCGTGACGCTGCCGTTTGCCACCATCGACCGCCAAATCCTCATCGCGACTGCGCAGAAACAGGTCATCGATCCACAGGAATTGGGGCCGATTCGCCTGGTCGGTGTGGGATTCGCCGGTTTGTCCACCGTTCGGCAAGGATCACTTTTTCCCGAGTTGGATCAGGATGTTCCCGGCTATCCGGTCGAGACTCTCACGGGTGCCCTCGATGAGGCCGAACTCGACGTTCCGGTGGCAGCACGTGTCCCTCAGCGCTACTGGCACCCCGGTTTGGACGTGAAGCATCCAGAATACGGACACGGTTGGGTGCAGGGTGCCGGGCACGGAGTGGTGACAGTTCGCTTCGAAACCCGTTCCAGCGGAACGGGAATCGCCAAAACCTTTGCCGAATCCGATGAGGTGCTCGAGGTAGCAGATGCGGTCGACAGCCTTCTCTGAGGATGTCCTTAGACTTTTTCCGCTTACCGTTGGGTAATGTTGTCGACGATCCTCGAGCAAGCACGATGTTCGACTGACGCTCGAATGTGAACACCCGAATGGATAGGACTGAGAAGTTGAAGCTTCAGAAGATGACCGTTGCAGCCGTGGCGATCGCAGCAGCCCTGACGATGACCGCGTGTGGTTCAGACGGAGGAGACTCCGACAAGACGACTTCGGCGAAGCCTACGACCACCACCTCTGCGGCAGCGACGACCACCGTTGAACTGCCGACGTCTGCTGAGCTCAACGGCAAGGTCGCCCAGGCACTCGACGAGACCGTTCCGGCCGCAGACAAGGTCAACCTCGTCCAGGGCGCCGAGCAGGATCCCGAGCTGATCAACCAGGTCGCTGCTGCCGCCAAGGCTGCCGGCGCGCAGGTCGAGATCCTCGACCCGGTCACCGACACAGGCAGCGAGACGGCAGCAGCTTCGCTGAACATCGTCGTCAACGGCCAGCCGCTGCAGCAGGGCCTGCAGGCGTCGTTCGTCTACGAAGACGGCGTCTGGAAGCTCTCGAAGACCACCGCTTGCCAGATCGTCGGCGTTGCAGGTCTGACCTCGCCGGCTTGCGCTGCTTGATCTCTCGGTAACACCTGAAACACCAGAGCGGCCGCCGACTCCCGAAGTGGAGTGGGCGGCCGCTCTTCACGTGGTAAGCGACGTCAGTGATGGAATCCCTCGGTGACGCGCGGCCGCGGCATCGGGCTGTCCAGTTCGTCGAGGAACGCGGTTTCCTCTTCGATGATGCGCAGCAGATTGGCCGCCAGGTCCATGCTCAGTCCGTTACGAACCACGATGCGCTGCACTGTCAGATCCGCGAGATCGTCCGGCATGGGGTAGGCCGGCACCAACCAGCCCTTGCCTCGCAACCGGTCCGAGAGGTCGTACAGCGTCCAGTTGGACGTGTGGCCCTCGGCGAGGCGCCACGCGAAGACCGGGATGTCGGAACCGTCGTTCCACAGTTCGAAGGCGTCGAGTTTCCCGATTCCTTCGGCGAGGAATTTCGCCACGTCCTGGGAGGACTGCTGGATCGCGCGATAGCCGTCGTGGCCGAGACGCAGGAACAAGTAGAACTGCAGGATCACCTGAGCGCCGGGTCGCGAGAAGTTCAGTGCGAAGGTCGGCATACTGCCGCCGAGGTAGCTCACCTTGAAGACGAGGTCGTCGGGAAGTAGATCCTGCGATCGCCAGACCACCCAGCCGAGGCCGGGGTAGACGAGTCCGTACTTGTGCGCCGAGGTGTTGATGGAGTGGACGCGCGGTAGTCGGAAATCCCATTCGAGTTCGGGCTGTAGGAACGGGGCGATCATTGCGCCGGAAGCGCCGTCGACGTGGATGGGAACGTCGAGTCCCGTCTTTTCCTGGATCGCGTCGAGTGCCTTCGAGATTTCCAGGACCGGCTCGTACATCCCGGTGTACGTGACACCCATGATCGCGATTACGCCGATGGTGTTCTCGTCGACGTACTTGTCCAGATCGTGACCGTCGAGGGTCCGGTGTTCCTCGCTGATCGGCACGTAACGCGCTTCGACGTCCCAGTAGTTGCAGAACTTCTCCCAGCACACCTGGACCGCGGAACTCATGATGAGATTTGGCTTTTCGGTGGACTTGCCCGCGGCTTTTCGTGCGTGCTGCCAGCGTCGTTTCATCGCCAGGCCGCCGAGCATGCAGGCTTCGGACGAACCGATCGTCGAGGTGCCGATTGCGTCCTTGGGGGAGGGTGAGTGCCAGAGGTCGGCAAGGATACGCCAGCAATAGGTTTCGATCGCGGCGGTCTGCGGATACTCGTCCTTGTCGATCATGTTCTTGTCGAACGACTCGGCATACAGTTTGGTGGCGTGATCGTCCATCCACGTGCTGACGAACGTCGCGAGATTGAGCCGCGCATTGCCGTCGAGCATCGTTTCGTCGTGGACGATCTGATACGCGGTCTCGGGAAGCATGCCGTCGGGTTCGAGTGTGTACTTCGATGCAACCGAATCCTCGCCAGGCCTCGAGAAGATCGGATTGACGGCTACGTAATCGGTGTGATCTGACCTTCTGGGTTCCGGCATGAACTCTGGCTCCTCACATCAGTGTGTCGCGTTGGTCTGTTTCGTACCTACTCTCACCGTTCAGTGTGGACGGGCAGTTGTCAAAGGGTCCATGATCAATCAAGTATCCGGTCTGAAGTCCTAGTCTGCACACATCGTAGAAAGCGGCGAAAGAACACACGGTGGTGACAATCATGAGTGGGCCTACGATGCGAGGCAAGGACAGGCGAGAATCAGAGGCCCTGCGCCCGCCGCGCCGCAATCGAGGACGGACTTCTGTTTCGCTGATCGCAACTGCGACGAAAGGGCCGGATCGCAGATGGCTTGCCTCCTGGAGCGATCCACGGGTTGACATGAATTCGCAGAGTCACCGCGACTCCGACGGTTTAGTAGCGTCACCCGGGAGATTTCGTGGCTGGAGGTACGCAGGCACGATCGAACGCGAGTTGCGACAGCGCGAGTGAAGCTTCGGGCCGGATCCTGTCGGCAAACACCCTTCGGCCGACAGGATCCTGCCCATCGCTCGTCAGTGCAGCGAGCGAGTTCGCATGTCTGTCCCGCGGCGACCTGATCGCCGGTGAGCCTGTCCGCCAGCGGATTCCACATCTTCGAAAACCGTCGAACTTTGGAGGTTTGGTGATTCGGGTGTCGGGGGCGCCTGGCCTCGGCGCTCGGCTCCTTTGGTGAAATTGCGTTCAGGGCGCCGTGCTTGGTCGTGGAGCATCATCGATTCACAGGCTGGCGAGCACCAAGATCCCGGCGCTGATGGCCAAGGTGGCGACCAGCAACACCAGCGCTGAATTTCGTGTTGGCCCCGGGAAGCTGCGGCCGATCCCGAAATCGTCGGATCTGCGGCGGTGCCCTCGGTGACTGATTGCAATAATGCCGACTGCACCGATCAGCGTGCTTCCCCCGAGAATACCGATTGCGACTGTTGGGCCGGGGACATAGCGCAGGTAGATCAGCGCCGCCGTAGCCAAGGAGGTACCAGTCCGAACCCATGCCATCGTGGTTCGTTCTGGCTGTAGCCCTCGGTCGGCATGTGTGGGTTGAAGGGGTGTCACCGCGTCACCTCGACCATCAACAACGTCAGCGCGGATCCCAGTACAAGCCCCGCGGCGATGCCTGCGAACGTAGGGACTGGGAGGCTTCGCCCCAACCGCAAAGCGCGTTCGACCGCGATCCATCGATGAAATGCACTGACAGACAGCATGGTTGACCCAGTCAACACGCCAACTACCAGGGTGGCGTGAACGGTGGGGCCAACCATCTCGGAGCCGAATGCCTCGAAGCCGACGGCGGCGGCAACCAAAGCCAGGGCGGTCCGGATCCAGGCGAGGAATGTGCGTTCGTTGGCCAGGGTGAATCGAGGGTCCGGGTCTTCGCCGACCCGGAACGCACCGGGGCACCAGAACGGTCTCATTTGGCGACGGCGACGAAGGGGGCCGGCGGGGTGAGCTTCGTGAGATGATCCGCGTGATATGCGGCGAAGGCCTCGAGGACCTCCGGCTGTGTGCCGATCCAGAATGCGCCTTTCGCGAGCTGAGCGAAGATGCTCTCTGCAGCCTGCTCGGGTGTCAGGCCCTGGCCGAGGTACCGGTCGAGTTGCTCGCGAAGCGCTTCACCGGCCAGGCCGCTGGCTGACGCACCTGAATAGATCTGGGTCCGTACCGCGCCCGGGAGCACTGCCGATACCTGAATGGGAGCGCCGACGGTCTTCACGTCCAGGTAGAGCGTCTCGGTCAGGGCTAGCACCGCGTGCTTACTCGTGAGATATGGCGATTGCAGTGCGCCCGCGCTGAGGCCACCGATAGAGCTGAGATTGAGCACGTATGCCTCCTCGCCAGACGCGATCATTCGTGGGAGGAATGCGTGGACCCCGTTGAGCACACCGCCCACATTTATCGACAGCAACCGCTGCCAGCGGTCTATCGGAACCTCCCAAAATAGGCCAGGGGCCTCGATCCCGGCGTTGTTGACGAGCAATCGGACAGAGCCGAACCGCTCGTACGCGGCCCGGGCCAGCCCCTCCACCGACGACGGGTCACTGACGTCCGTCTGGACCGCAGTGGCCTCGGTGGCTGCCGTTGACAGTTCGGCCGCGAGTTGTTCGGCCCGGGGCATGTCGATGTCCGCTAACACCACGTTCATTCCGATGGAGGCCGCGTGTCGTGCGAGCCCCTCGCCGATTCCGGATGCCGCGCCGGTGATGACGGCGGTGCCGCCGGAGAACTTGTCATGCGTGATAGTCACTTGTGGCCTCCGTGGGGGACTGTTGCTTGACCGGTATTGTCGCGGCGGCAGGACGTGCAGTATTCGCGCCAATCGTTGCTCCGCCGGAGGCGGGGGCGCGTCCGTGACTCATCGTGAACGCCACTATGAGACCGATGGCGCCGAGTGCACCGAGTAGTAGGAAGACGTAGGTGAATCCCGCATCCGTGTAAATGATCTGGCGTGTGCCTTGGTCGACGGACCAAATGTGCGCGGAGAGGATCGCGCTGAGGATGGTGACGCCGAATGCAGCGCCGAGGCTGTTGCTGGAGCCGAGTACGCCGGCGTTCGCCCCCGTCTGAGATGGCGGTACCGCTTCGACGACAAGGTTGGCGCTGGCTGCGTAGAAGAATCCCTGGCCGACGCCGAAGATGGCGACCAGTGTGATGATCTGCCACTGTTGGTCGTGCACAAAGGCCAGCAGGCTCAGGCTGATCATGATCGCGGTCATGGCGACGATGAGGCTCGCCCGGGGGCCACTGCTGCGCGCGAGCAGTCCGGCCAGGGGGCCGCTCGCCATGGCGAGGATGCCATGTGGGAGAGTCCACAGCGCGAAGGCGAAGGCAGTGAGCCCGAACCCGTAAGAGATGCCGTCAACCCGTGGCGTCATGAGCATCAGTGGCAACGCGAACGCGTATCCACCGATAGCGAATGAGCCGAGTAAGCTTGCGAGCATCGTGCTGCGCATGGCACGCGCCCACAGCACCCGCATGTCGATCAGAGGTTGCGTGGTGTGCAATTCGTAGAGGACGAACACCGCGATCAGGACCGCAGAGACCGCGAACGCAATCAGCGTCTTTGGTGAGTCCCATCCCCAAGAGCGACCCTGGTTGATGGAGAGCATCAGCAGCAATGATCCGCCGCCCAGCAGGCCCGCGCCTACCCAGTCGAGCTGGTGGGACAGGCGCAGCGGCGATTCCGGCGCGGTGAAATAGACCGCCGGGGCGATGACGGCGACATAGGCGAGGAGGAACCAGAAGATTGCGCGGTAACCGAACTCGGTCGAGAGGTAGCCGCCGATGAGCGGGCCGGCGATACCGTTGAATCCGATGCCGGTGGACACTGCCGACAGGGCCACGGGGATCATGCGTCGTGGGAAGACATCGCGGATGAGGCCGTAAGCGAGCGGGGTCATGCCGACGCTCGCGGCCTCGAGGGCGCGCCCGAGCAGCAGAATCGGAAAGGTCGGGGCGAGGGCGCAGGTCAGCGTTCCGATGGCGAATATGCCGGCGACGATCATCAGCATGCGCTTCTTGCCGTAGATGTCTCCGAGCTTGCCGATGATCGGCAAGCTGACGACCCCGACAAGACCGAGGATGGTCACCACCCAGCCGATGTCAGGAGTGTTGAATTCGGCCGCCATGTATCGCAGTGATGGGTACACCATGCTGTATTCGAGGGGAGCGACTTCGAACAGTAGAACGATCGAGATCAACAGGCCCACATAGTATTTGGTTGATCGTTCAGGCGCTCGGCGTTGTTGCGGCGGTGGGGGGGTAGGTCGAGTCACGACAGTCTCGTTTCCTTGAGTTGTGGTTTCGTGGCGATTCGAACGTCGATCCATGAGTCCGCGGACCCGGAACATTCGGCGATGTCGGCCGTGAGGGACTTTGGTAGCACGGAGTGCGCGTATCAAGGTTGTGTCGCAATTGGTCGAAATATCGACCGATGCGGTAAGGTGATGCGCGTTACTGTAAGTGCCTTGGGAAGGATTGGTCAATGGTTGATTCCGAAGTGGCGGACCGCTCGGCAGGCAGGGAGGTCGTGTCGCCGCCCACTGCGCGCGTAGTGCAGGTTATCGACTTTTTGGTGCGTAACCAGGGGAAGCGCTTCGGTCTTTCAGAGCTTGCGCGCCGATGCGAAATCACCAAACCGACCTGTCTCGGCATCGTGACCGAACTGACCGCGTGCGGATATCTCATTCGTGACACACAGACCAAGTCTTACGGGCTTGGGCCAGCATTGGTCTCGGCCGGGCGGGCGGCCCAGCGCGATTTTGCGCTGGGCTCGATGGTGCGCGACCGTCTCGAGGGCCTGAGTGAGCAGTTCAGCGCTATCTGTATGGCATCGGCCGTGGTTGGCGACAATGTCATGGTTCTCGAGATGGTCGCGCCCCCGGGCGTCGAGCCGCCGGCCAGTGTCGGCGACGTGTATCCGTTCGCGCCGCCGCTGGGGCTCATGTTCATGCTGTGGGAACCGGACGAGGAGCTGGAACGTTGGCTGCGGAGCGAGTCCGCGCTGGCTGTCGGGACAGACTTCGAACACATCCGGCTGATGGCCGCCGAGTGCCGGGCGGAAGGATATCTGGTTGAGAACCTCTCGCCGACCGTTCAGCGGTTGCACCGGCTGATGGCCGGGGTTGCTGCGCACGACGTGCCGCCTGCCGTACTCGAGCTTGTCGGTGACCTGGTGTCGAGTCTGGGCGAGCGGAGATTCCTCGGGGAAGCGGTTCGCGCTTCCGCTGGAATACACCCAGTCAGCCTGGTAGCGGCCCCGACCTTCGACGCGGACGGTCACCAGTCTCTCGTTTTGACCGTCTACGTCGGCGGCGAGATCAGCAACCTTGAAATCGCCAACCGAGCGTTGGCACTGAAACAGGTGGCCGACGCGGTGACATCCGACGTCGGTGGCCGCAATCCCTTTGCCGGCCGCGGAAATTGACCGTTGACTGGTCAGGAATTGGCTTGTAACCTCAATCCGTTCCCATATCCGACCATGCTGGTCGATATTTAGACCGTCAATGGAAGTTGCGGCGCCCGAGTCCGATTGCTCCCGGTCGCCGCACTGCCCGGGTCGTTCAGTTCTGGGACGCAATTTGTGTGAGGCGTATCGACGCTAAGGCTGCGGCCGTGCGAGGAGGCTGTCGCTGACGCCTCTTCGGCGATGTGTGGGGCTTTGCGTCGAGCGAATCTCACTGACACGTAACGACTCCCGAGGAGTTCCTTGATGACCACCATGATCGACCAGTCTTTGAGTGTCGACGATGTCAGCGATCTGATCGCCGATGCCTTCGACTGGGGCATACATCTTGCCGGGTTTTACGAATTGCGGCACGTCTACACGGGTTTGGAGGGGCAGCCGGCATATCGCGGGCTCAATCGTCTCCAGCCGATCCTCGATTTGTTCGACGCCAAGGTTCGCATCGCCACGACAGTAAATGCCTCGACGCTCTATTCCGGTGGGATGTTCGACTTGTCGAACGATCCGGTCGTCATCGAAGCTCCGGGCGTAGCTGACGGTCGGTACTGGAGTATTCAGGCACTTGGCCCGAACATTGACTGGTTCTTCATGGCCGGATCGCAATTCACCGGAAATGGGCCGCAGCGATACGTGATCGTTGGTCCGAGGTGGAGAGGCCTCCTACCTGCCGGGTTCGCTGGCACTGAGGTCGTGCGATCACCGTCCGATGCATTCGTGCTCACTATTCGCGTGGCAGTGACGAGTCGAACTGAGCAGGACCTGGCCGGTGCACGGGCCGCGGTGACGGGCGTCCGCGCGGCTCCACTTTCGCTGTGGCACGCCGGCGGTGGCCGCGTTCCGGACCTCGTGGATCAGCCAATTGTCAAGTCCGACTACGCCACGTTTCCGCGGATGGACCTGATTGCCGACATCGGAAAGTCGATGACCGCGATCGACTATCTACAGCTCCTGAGTTTGGTAATCAACGATCCTTCCATGACTCGCCGGTCGGATTCGGTAAAGGAGCGGGAAGCCCTCGCGAATCTCGCTCGGCTCGGGTTGCGTCCGGGGACTTGCTTCGACCCCTCGCAGATCACCGATGAACAGCGCGAGGTGATCGATCGCGGATTCGCGCGGGCGCGGACCGATGCCAGGCAGGCATTCGAGAAGACGCAGGTGGATATGAGCGGGTGGAAGTTGCAATCCAGCCTTTTCTACGACGATCTCGACTACCGTGCCAAAGCTGGTGCTAACGACGTGGCGTGGGGCACCCCAGTGCCCTTTCAGTCCCACACAATTGGTTACCTGTTCGACGACGCCGAGGGTTTCCCTCTCGATGGTGCGAACTGCTACACCATTACATTCGACGTGGAGGATTTGCCGCCGGTCACCGAGTTCTGGGAGCTCCCGGTATACGACTCTCAGGGCTACTTTATCGAAAACTCTGAGAACCGTTACAGCGCAACGAGTTACCTCGCGCGAGCCGGAGAATACGCCGTTCGGGACGGGAAGTTGACGTTCTACCTCCAGGCTGAGCGACCCTCTGATTCTGATCTTGCCAGGAATTGGCTTCCTGTCTCCGCGACGGATGGCTTCCGGATTGCGGCTCGCTTCTACGGCCCCCTGGCGCAGCTGATCGACGGCACCTATCCGATGCCCCCGGTGGTGCGCGCGGGGGCATGACCCTCGGGTTCCGGTCCCCGCCTTCGTAGGCGCGAATGGCCACTCTTTCATCGACTGTCTGTGTATGAATTGAGTTGGTGTACAAGTTGAGTCGGATCCATGATGCGAGCCGGACCCAGTGCCGAGGCGGTCCGGCAGTAGTGGAAATCTGCCGGACCGTATCGGTTCCGCGACTGTCGAAGGCAACCTGTGCGAGAAGATCCGCACCTCTGGGTATCACAACGGAAGGTGGAAGATCTCGAATCGTTTCGGGAGAAGTACGCGGCCGAGCGCGACAAACGTCTGCCGAATACCGGGGCCGACACCGTTCAGGCGATTGATTTCGAAGGTACTTTCGCATCGTTCGACAGCGATCCGAATGCGAGCGATTCTCGCACCGCACCGCCGTTGACCGCCGATCTCGACGTGCTCATCGTCGGCGCCGGCTTCATGGGTATCAGTGCTGGCGTCGAACTGAAGAAAGTCGGTGTCACCAACTTCAAGATTCTTGATGTCGCAACGGACTTCGGCGGCACCTGGTATTGGAATCGGTACCCGGGTGTGCGCTGTGACGTCGAGTCGTACGTCTACCTGCCTTACCTGGAAAAGACCGGTTACATCCCGACTGAGCATATCTACTCGGGCTGCATGATCGGTCCAGGCTGGTTCGCAGGTCGCCGTTGGGTGGCGCCGATGCGACTCAAAGACCTGCGCTTCCCGGCGAGCGGACCGGTCGCGGCCGAGATCGCGGACGGTTCGTACCTTGCGATCTACTGGGTACACGAGCCGGAGACGGAACAGGCCGAGGCATGGGCCCGTACCCAGGTTGGCGAGCTGTACGCCGCCGGCCGCGGATTCGCCGAGCGTGAGCACGTGTGCATAATGACGCCTGCCGAATGTGGCACCCTGATCTCGATACGCCGGCGCGTGCGGACATCGAGCCGATATTTTGCGAGCCTTAACGGCCAGTTGGTCGACGCGGGCGCGGTGGCCGTCACCAATTGACATTCCCTGCTCGGCGTAGATGTTCGAGACGGTGCTGTTCACTGCGGTCGTAGATGCATTCGCACGCTCGCCAGGGTGCCGGTGAACGGAACGGAATCGAGGGCTGTCGGCGCTCTGCGAACGCCGCCGTCCTTTTCGTGTTCCAAGGCCGAAGACAGCGATCTTCCGAGCGCTGACAGACCACAGAAGCGTCAGCGAGGCAATTCCATTCACAAGAACATAGTCCGGAGGTTCGCGAGAGTGTTTCCGGCCGAACTGTTTACGGTGACTGGGCGCGCAGGCGATCGGCGGCGGCCGATGCCATCGAGTGGAGAACATCGGGGGCGATCGGACTCGGCGCCGTCGCGGACAGCTGAGTCAACGTCGTCCCGACTGCGGCCACGATCGCGTCGGCAACCAAGGTGAAACCGCCACTCTCCGTGATGATTCGGAAAGCGAAAGACGCGTCGCCGATGTTCGGGTCCGACGCTCCGCCGACGCGATAGGTGATTGTCGTTCCGTCGGCATCGGTTCCTGAATATTCCGCGCACCCGGCCAGCGTGGTCTGAAGTTTCTCGAAAGCTGCTGCTGCCGCGGTGCCGTCGGCGTACGAAGCAGAGTCCTGATCGATGCTCGTGAAATCGGGGCCGGTGAACATGTCGGAGAGGTCGGCGACCGATCCGGGAGCCTGGGTGGCTATCGACGCCAGAACCTGGGCGCAGACGGCGGGGTCGGTGCTCGACTTGTCCGCCTCCGAATTCTCCGGCGCCGGTGCGAGGCCGAGGTCGTCGACCGGGTCGGGAACTACGTCGAAGTCGGCAGGTAGCTCGGACAGGGTGAGCGCGGCTCGTTGCAGGCCGTCACGGTCGAGAGGCGCCCCGCTCAGCGGTGCGGCCGGAGCAGCCGTGAACGGCGCCAAGCCGACCTGTGGGGCGGAAACCTGCGTAGTCGTGTCGGCACCAGGCGAGTCGTCCGAGCCGCAACCGGTCACGACGAACAGTGCCGCCGTTGCGGTCAGACCAAGTGCGAGAAGCGACCGGCGTGTCACGATTCCCACCGAATGCTGTTGGAGATGGTCTGCCGGATCACCGAGGAGCTGTCCGGGTCGCCGTATGCCTGGTCGCCGCCGACGGTCATCTGTCCGTCGATCGGCAAGGGGAGTGAGAGGTCGACGGTGAGGTTTCCGGAGCCGGCCATGACGTACTGATCGATGTTCAGCGTTCCGGCGTCACCGGCCAGGTTCCAGACCGGGCTCTGCGGGGTCTGCGATACGTCCACCGCGAGCGAAAGCCGATTGCCCTCGCGCGCGGTGAGCGTGACGGTGGTTGTCTGATCGAGCAGGATTTCGCTGCTGACTTGCTGCCGAACCACCCAACGTGCGCCGACACCGACCGGAGCGTCGGGGAGTGCGACGGTCCGGTAGACCGCTTGGCCCAGCGCTTGTTCGATTGCAGCGCGGGCAGCATTGGCCGAGTTGGCGGAGGGCTTCAACCGTAGGGCGGTGATGGCGCCCGAATCCGTGACCGACAATCCGGCCGCAGACCCGTCGGCCCCGCTCAGCGCAGCCTGCAGCGTTGCATCGGGCGAGGTCATCGACGACAGCGTGAGGTCAACGACTGCGGTGGGATCGTCAGCGGTCACGTTTGCCGAGAGCGGGATCGTGATCTCCGGCGAAGAGAAATCCTGCGCCGGTTGTTGATCGATCTGCTGACTCACGACGGCCTGGGTGACGAGCGTCGCCGTCTGCGTGGTGCCGACAGGCAAGTTCGTACGCAAAACCTCGCGCGGCTCGCTTCCCGCCTCGAGAACTTCGACCGTCGCGGCGGTCACCGGAACAGTCACCTCACTCGGCGAGGAGGTCGGGGTGTTCGGAGGTTGATCCGAGTCGCCGCAAGCGGTGAGAACGGTGGTGAGAGCGAGGGCAGCGAGGGCGAACGGAACGCGTCGGCCGGTCGTGGACAGCAGTGGCACGCGCTCCAGGCTAGCCGCAGTTGCAGAGTGCGTGACCCGGTGCGGTGAACATGAGGGATGATGGTTGCGTGAGTACAGACCACCCAGACCGAGATGTCAACGCGGAGGATCAGCCGATTACCGAAATCTCGAAGGCCGACGAGCCCGAAACCGTGAAACCGGAAGCCGTGAAATCGGAAGACGGTGACCTGGCGGTTGCGCCGGTCGAAAAGCCCCGCCGGCTGACCATGCTCATTGCCATCGCCGCTGTCATCCTGCTCTCGGACATTCTCACGAAGGTGTGGGCAGTCGCCGCGGTCAAACCGGGGCAGCCGATCGAAATCATCGGTGACGTGGTCACATTCACGATGGTGCGCAATCCGGGGGCAGCGTTCTCGATGGCGACGTCGATGACGTGGATCCTCACTCTCGTCGCAATCGGTGTGGTCATCGGTGTGATCAAGATCGGTCGCACGCTCCGATCACCGTGGTGGGCGCTCGGTCTCGGCCTCGTTCTCGGCGGCGCGCTGGGTAACCTCGTCGACCGATTCTTCCGCTCTCCCGGAATCATGCGCGGACATGTGGTGGATTTCGTCTCCGTCGGCTGGTGGCCGGTGTTCAACATCGCGGATTCCGCGATCGTCTGTGGCGCGATTCTGCTCGTCGTCCTGACACTGTTCGGCTTCGAACCCAACGGTGAACGCCTGCGTGATCACAAGGCGGACGACAAGAAGCTCACCGAATCGAAGGCTGCAGCCGAGGGAGAAACCAAGTGAGGGAATCCCGTTCGATGCCCGTGCCCGACGGTCTCGATGCCATGCGCGTCGATGCCGGCCTCGCGCGCCTTCTCGGACTCTCGCGCACCGTGGTCGCGACACTCGCGGAAGAAGGCTCGGTACTCGTCGACGGTGTGGCCGTCGGCAAGTCCGATCGTCTGACCGCAGGGTCGTGGCTCGAGGTAGTCCTGCCCGAACCGCCGCGGCCCCTGACCATCGAAGCGACACCGGTCGAGGGAATGGAGATCCTCTACGCCGACGACGACGTCGTGGCAGTCGACAAGCCCGTCGGAGTTGCCGCGCACGCCAGCGTCGGGTGGACGGGACCGACCGTCATCGGCGGACTTGCCGCGGCCGGTTTCCGCATCTCGACGTCCGGTGCCCACGAGCGTCAGGGCATCGTCCACCGCCTGGACGTCGGAACGTCGGGTGTCATGGTGGTTGCCACATCCGAGCGCGCGTACACGTTGCTCAAGCGCGCTTTCAAGCAGCGGACCATCGACAAGCGCTACCACGCTCTCGTGCAGGGACACCCCGACCCGAGCAGCGGAACGATCGACGCGCCCATCGGACGCCATCACGGGAACGACTGGCGATTCACGGTCACGGCCGACGGCAAGCCCAGCGTCACGCACTACGACACCATCGAGGCGTTCCAGGCAGCGAGTCTGCTGGACGTGCACCTCGAAACCGGTCGCACACACCAGATCCGTGTCCACTTTTCGGCGTTGCGCCATCCGTGCTGCGGCGACCTGACTTACGGCGCGGACCCTCGACTTGCCGAAAGGCTCGGCCTCGAGCGCCAGTGGCTGCACGCCGTGTCTCTTGGATTCGCACATCCGGCGGACGGTCGCTGGGTCGAGATCAAGAGCAAGTACCCGAAGGATCTCGAACACGCACTCGAAGTTCTCCGGTCCTCATGACACCGCGCGGGCTTACCCCCGCGCCGGCCGTCGTCGCGGTGGTGGTCGGTGTGGCGGCGGTGGTGGGCGTGGGGTTCGCGAATCCCGTGCCGACCCCGCCGATCCGGACGGACACTCTGGGTCCGGACAGCGGGGAAGCTGTCCCGGACTACCTCGACCGAGCGCGAGATTCTGTTGCGTCGGTCGACGGGCCGGTGTGGGCGTTGGTCTCGTTCACGAAGGCACTCACCGTCGACGATGTCATGACGACGACCAGCAGTGTTCAGGTGCCGGGCGCTGAGGTCTCGGGCGTTCGCGTGTCCAGGGTCATGTTCCGAGTTCCGATCGAGCGCGTCCAGACGCCGCTCATGTCGGTGCCCGTTCCCGACAACGACGAAGCAGTGCGCAGATCGCCCGGGGTTGCAGCCACGCGACTGGTCTCGCTCGGCGGCGACACCGATCGTCAGCAACAGGTGGCGCTCGCGTCGGCGAAGCGATTGTCCGGCGGGTGCGCCTGCGCGGTGGGCGTGCTGGTGCGAGCTACTCCAGAAGGACTCGAAGCGGTCGAACATGACTCGAACGTCCGTGCAGTGGAAGCGTTGCCGTCCGACGCCTCGCCGTGGTTGGCGGCCGTCCGTCCCTTGCTGCCGGAGTACGTGGACGTCGTTGCTCCCGGCCCCGACGACGGACCGGTCCCGTGAACTCCGGTTCTGTGAACAAGGACGAACGCGCTGAGTCCCGTTCGTCCTCGGGGATCTTCTACGGTGTGGCGGCTTTCCTGTTGTGGGGAACGTTCCCGGCCTTCTTCGGATTACTCGACTTCGCCGATCCGGTCGAGATCCTGGCGCACCGGGTGGTGTGGACCCTTCTGTTGATGCTGATCGTGTTGGCCTTTGCCGGCCGCCTCGGATCGCTTCGCGGAATCAGCGCACGCACCTGGCTGCTGGTGACCGCGGCGTCAGCGGCGATCGCCGTGAACTGGGGGACGTACATCTATGCCGTGGTGTCAGGCCGCGTCGTGGAGGCGGCTCTCGGGTACTTCATCAACCCGCTGGTCACCGTTCTGCTCGGCGTCGTGATCTTCCGCGAACGATTGCGTCCCGCCCAGATCGCCGCGCTCGTTCTCGCTGCCATGGCAGTTGTCGTGATCACGGTCGACTTCGGGAAACCTCCGATCGTCGCTTTGCTGCTCGCCGGCTCGTTTGCCACCTATGGGTTGGTCAAGAAGGTGGTTCCGCTCGATCCTCGAACCAGTTTGACTGCCGAGGGAGTCGTTGCCGCACCGTTCGCGGTCGGCTACCTCGTGTTTCTCGGCCTGACCGGGGCCGGTGCATTCATCAGCAGCGGTTCCGGTCACAGCCTGTTGCTGCTTGCCGCCGGCCCGGTCACCGCGCTGCCGCTGCTCCTGTTCGGCGTCGCCGCTCAGAGAGTTCCGTTGGCGACGATGGGCATGCTGCAGTACCTCACCCCGGCGCTCCAGATGGCGTGGGGTGTGGCCGTCATGCACGAGGACATGCCGGCGTCACGGTGGATCGGCTTCGTTCTGATCTGGGCTGCACTGGTGATCTTCACGACAGACACCTTCGTCGCCAGTCGACGTTCGCGGCGTTCGGTGAGGTCGAGCGCCGAACCCGAGGTTCCGGTTACGTGACCGGAGGCGGCGCACGGCGACTCCGCTACGTCGGTCGCCGGTCGTGTCGGCAGCGCGGCATACACTCGATCTCGCTCCCAGACCTTCAGAGAGGCGCACGTGGCTGACTCGTTCGTACATCTTCACAATCACACCGAGTACTCGATGCTCGACGGTGCGGCCAAGGTCGGCGCCATGTTCGAGGAGGCCGCTCGTCTCGAAATGACCGCAGTCGGCATGACCGACCACGGAAACATGTACGGCGCCAGCCAGTTCTACAACGAGGCAAAGAGCGCCGGCATCAAGCCGATCATCGGCATCGAGGCGTACATCGCACCCGAATCCCGCTTCAACACAAAGCGAGTTCTGTGGGGCGATCGAAGCCAGAAGTCCGACGACGTCTCCGGTAGCGGTGCGTACACGCACATGACGATGGTGGCCGAGAACGCGACCGGACTCCGAAACCTCTTCAAGCTGTCTTCTCTCGCGTCCATCGAGGGACAGCTCGGCAAGTGGCCTCGCATGGACGAGGAGCTCATCGCGGCGCACGCCGAGGGCATCATCGCCACCACGGGCTGCCCGTCCGGTGAGATCCAGACCCGCCTTCGTCTCGGCCACGATCGCGAGGCTCTCGAAGCTGCCGCGAAGTGGCAGGAGATCTGGGGCCCGGACAACTTCTTCCTCGAACTGATGGATCACGGTCTCTCGATCGAGCGCCGTGTGCGAGAGGGTCTGCTCGACATCGGCAAGCAACTCGGTATTCCGCCACTTGCCACCAACGACTGCCATTACGTCACCAAGGACGCCGCCGAGAATCACGAGGCGCTGCTCTGCATTCAGACCGGCAAGACGCTCTCCGACCCCACTCGCTTCAAGTTCGACGGCGACGGCTACTACCTCAAGTCCGCTGCCGAGATGCGCGCCATCTGGGACAACGAGGTACCGGGGGCATGCGACAACACCGTTGCCATCGGCGAGCGTGTGCAGTCGTACGAGGACGTGTGGGCGTTCCACGACCGCATGCCGATCTTCCCGGTCCCGGAGGGACACACGCAGCAGACCTTCCTGCGCGCCGAGGTGATGCGCGGACTCGATCGCCGCTTCCCGAGCGGACCGCCGCAGGAGTACCTCGCCCGCGCCGACTACGAGATCGGCGTCATCAACGAAATGGGCTTCCCGGCCTACTTCCTCGTGGTCGGCGACCTGATCAACCACGCCAAGGACGTCGGGATCCGTGTCGGGCCCGGCCGTGGATCGGCTGCCGGTTCGTTGGTGGCCTACGCGATGGGTATCACCAACATCGACCCCATCCCGTACGGGTTGCTGTTCGAGCGATTCCTCAACCCCGAGCGTGTGTCCATGCCCGATATCGATATCGACTTCGATGATCGCCGTCGCGGCGAGATGGTTCGCTACGCGACGGACAAGTGGGGCAACGACAAGGTCGCCCAGGTCATCACCTTCGGCACCATCAAGACCAAGGCTGCCATCAAGGACTCGGCTCGCGTCCAGTTCGGCAAGCCGGGCTTCGCCATCGCCGATCAGATCACCAAGGCACTCCCGCCGCCCATCATGGCCAAGGACATCTCTGTCTCCGGTATCACCGATCCGAAGCACGAGCGGTACAAGGAGGCCGTCGAGGTTCGAGCACTCATCGACTCCAGCCCGGACGTCGCGAAGATCTACAAGACTGCGGTGGGTCTGGAGGGGCTGATCCGTAACGCCGGTGTGCACGCCTGCGCGGTCATCATGTCGTCCGAACCGCTCACCGACGCAATCCCGGTCTGGAAGCGCGCCCAGGACGGCGCCATCATCACCGGGTGGGACTACCCCTCGTGTGAAGCCATCGGCCTGCTCAAGATGGACTTCCTCGGTCTGCGAAACCTCACGGTCATCGGCGACACGCTCGAGAACATCAAAGCCAACCGCGGCATCGACCTCGACCTCGACACTTTGCCGATGGACGATGCGGCAACATACGAACTGCTCGCCCGCGGCGACACTCTCGGTGTGTTCCAGCTCGACGGCGGCGGTATGCGCGAGTTGCTGAAACTGATGCAGCCCACCGGATTCGGCGACATCGTCGCCGCCTTGGCGCTGTATCGACCGGGACCGATGGGTGTGGACGCCCACATCTCGTACGCCAAGCGCAAGAACGCCTTGGAAGACGTCAAGCCGATTCACCCCGAATTGGAGGAGCCGCTCGCGGAGATCCTCTCGGAGACATACGGCCTGATCATCTACCAGGAGCAGATCATGCAACTGGCGCAGAAGGTGGCCGGGTACACCCTGGGCCAGGCCGACTTGCTGCGTCGCGCCATGGGTAAGAAGAAGCTGTCCGAGCTGGAAAAGGCCTACGCCGGCTTCCGGCAGGGCATGTTGGACAACAACTTCAGCGAAGCCGCCATCAAGGCGCTGTGGGACACGGTCCTTCCCTTCGCCGGCTACGCGTTCAACAAGTCGCACTCCGCCGGCTACGGACTCGTGTCGTACTGGACTGCGTACCTCAAGGCGAACTACCCGGCCGAGTACATGGCGGGTCTGCTGACCTCCGTCGGTGACGACAAGGACAAGTCCGCGATCTATCTCGCCGACTGCCGCAAGTTGGGTATCACCGTTCTCCCGCCGGACGTCAACGAGTCACGCGTCGACTTCGCGACCGTCGGCGACGACATCCGTTTCGGTATGGGGTCGGTGCGCAACGTCGGCGCCAACGTCGTCGCCTCGATCATCAAGGCGCGCACCGAGAAGTCGAAGTTCACAGATTTCTCCGACTATCTCGGCAAGATCGACGCGATGGCTTGCAACAAGAAGGTCACCGAATCGCTCATCAAGGCCGGTGCTTTCGACTCGTTGGGTCATCCGCGCAAGGGCCTGATGTTGGTTCATGCCGACGCCATCGATTCCGTGATGAGCACCAAGAAGGCGGAGGCGATCGGACAGTTCGACCTCTTCGGCGGTGCCGAGGCGGACGAGTCGATCACCTCGGTGTTCGACGTCAAGATTCCTGACGAAGAGTGGGATTCCAAGCATCGCCTGGCGCTCGAACGAGAGATGCTGGGGCTGTACGTTTCCGGTCACCCGCTCAACGGCGTCGAGCACATTCTTCGCCAGCAGTCCGACACGTCCATCGCCGCGATACTCGAAGGCGGCGTCCAGGACGGTGCCCAGGTAACTCTCGGCGGCATCATCGCCTCGGTGGACCGCCGGGTCAACAAGAACGGTCTGACCTGGTGCATCGTGCAGCTCGAAGATCTCGTGGGTGGAATCGAGGTGCTGTTCTTCCCGCAGGCGTACGCCGTGTACGGAATGGACATCGCCGAGGATGCCATCGTGTTGGTCAAGGCTCGCGTCTCGATCCGAGACGATCGGATGTCACTGATCGGCAACGACCTTGCGGTACCTGATATTTCGGCGATAGGGGTTGCGCGTCCGCTGTCGGTCTCGCTGCCGCTTCGGCAATGCACCAAGGACAAGCTCAGTGCTCTCAAGCAGGTGTTGACCAGGCATCCGGGGACGTCCGATGTCCATGTCCGACTGATTGGCGGAACCGAAATCAGCTTGTGGAAGGTCGACGACGTCCTTCGGGTCGAACCGTCCTCGGCACTGATGGGCGACCTGAAGGCATTGCTCGGACCGAGTTGCCTGACGGTCTGACCGCCGAGCGGACCTGAGCCGAACGAAGGGACCTTGCTGCTGATGCAGCAAGGTCCCTTCGTGGTTCGCGGGAGTTCGGGGGAGTGCGGTGATCAGGTGGTGTGTGAGTAGTGCACGCGCCGTACCCACCACGTGACTACAGCGGCCGTTGCGGCAGTCAGTACGGCCACCTGCATCGACTGCGTGACGGCACCGGCGACGACGAACAGCACGAACCCGACCACGAGAGCTTCGATCTTGTACAGCGGCCACCGAGTTCCGGCCAGATCGACGCAATAGTCGGGGGAGGGGCGTGATTCGCGAGTGGAGATATCTGCGGTGGTCATCTCGTCCCTTTCTGATACGGCTGTTCGAAGCTGTGGTTTCAGAGTAGCCAGAGATGAGAGTTCGGGCAAGCGAACTTTATTGATCGGCAGCTCACTTAATCGATCAACCAGGGAAGTCCGCGGGCGACAGGCCTGGTCGGCGTGGTTCGGTGGCCAAGGTGCTCGAGTGGGTGTTCACTGGTACACATGCCAATCACAGGTGAGTACGAACCCAGTCCAGCGTCGTGGGCCGCCGATCAGGTCGCACGCATCGAGAACTCCGGTGGCACCGAGGGAAACGACATGAACGGCATGCCCGTCGTCGTTCTCACGACCATCGGCGCAAAGTCCGGCAAGGTCAGGAAGACGCCGCTGATGCGGGTCGAGCACGACGGTTCGTATGCCGTTGTGGCTTCGCTCGGTGGCGCCCCGAAGAATCCGGTCTGGTACTACAACGTCAAAGCCGACCCGCACGTCACGCTGCGTGACGCGACGCAGGTCTTCGACCTGGTTGCTCGGGAAGTCACCGGCGACGAGAAGGCGGTCTGGTGGGAGCGCGCTGTCGCTGCGTACCCCGACTACGCCGATTATCAGACGAAGACCGATCGTGAGATTCCGGTGTTCGTGCTCGAACCCAAGTAACCCCGCATTCCACAAGAAGCGCTGCATCAATCACAAGTAAATCGTCACTCCCGGGGGTCGGCGATCCCGACTCCCGTGAGTGTGTCATGGAGGTCTGATGAGTCCGAAAACCGTTGCAGATCAATTGGTTCAGCAGCTCGTTGACGCGGGTGTCAGTCGGATCTACGGCATTGTCGGTGACAGTCTCAATCCCATCGTCGATGCGGTTCGTCGCACCGGTGGTTCCGAGAAGGGCGGAATCGATTGGATACACGTCCGGCATGAGGAAGCAGCTGCGTTTGCGGCCGCAGCGGATGCCCAGATCACCGGAAAACTCGCAGTGTGTGCCGGATCCTGCGGCCCCGGAAACCTTCACCTGATCAACGGCCTGTACGACGCTCATCGTTCGGGCGCGCCGGTCCTCGCGATCGCCTCGCACATCCCCAGCGCCCAGATCGGAATGGGCTACTTTCAGGAAACGCATCCCGAGCGGATCTTCATCGAATGTTCGAGTTACACCGAACTCGTCAGCACCCCAGTGCAATCACCACGCGTGGTGCAGTCGGCGATTCAGCATTCGGTGGCTCGAAACGGCGTCTCGGTGATCGTGCTTCCCGGGGACATCGCCGACTGCCCGGCCGAGGGCACTCCGCCGACGCTCGTCGAAACGCGAAGGCCGACAGTCGTTCCGGATGCCGGTGACGTCAAGGCGTTGGCAGATGTGATCAACGGCTCGCGTAAGGTTGCGATCTTCGCCGGCGCGGGCGTGCGAGATGCGCGCGCGGAGGTTCTGGCGTTGGCCGAAACCGTCGGCGCTCCCATCGGGCATTCACTGCGTGGCAAGGAATGGATCCAGTACGACAATCCATACGACGTCGGGATGACCGGATTGCTCGGTTACGGTGCGGCGCACGACGGTATCCACGGCGCCGATCTCCTGCTCCTGATCGGTACGGACTTTCCCTACGATCAGTTCTTGCCCGACGACGTTCGCACTGCTCAGATCGACATCGCGGCCGAGCGGTTGGGGCGTCGAACCAGCCTGGACCTGGCTGTGCACGGCGACGTCGCGAGCACCTTGAGCGCACTGATTCCGCAGCTCGATCGAAAGACCGACCGCGGGTTCCTGGAGGATACGCTCGCCAAGCACAACACTTTGATGACCAAAGTGGTTGGTGCATACACGGATCCGGTCAAGCAGCGGACGCCGATTCACCCCGAGTATGCGGCCTCGATCTTGGACGATCTGGCGGCCGACGACGCAATCTTCACCGCCGACACCGGGATGTGCAACGTGTGGACGGCGCGCTATCTCAATCCGAACGGATCGAGACGCTTCATCTCCTCGGCGCTGCACGGATCGATGTCCAATGCGCTCCCACATGCGATGGGTGCTGCATGGTCGAGTCCGGGGCGTCAGGTCATCTCGGTGTCGGGCGACGGTGGATTGTCGATGCTGCTCGGTGAGTTGGTCACCGTCGCGATGTACAAGTTGCCGGTCAAGATCGTGGTGTTCAACAACTCGACGCTCGGAATGGTCAAGCTCGAGATGCTGGTCGACGGCCTTCCGGATTTCGGGGTCGACGTGCCCGCGGTCGACTACGCGGCGGTTGCTGCTGCGCTCGGTATCTTCTCGCGCCGAATCGAGAATCCTGCGGACATCGAAGCGGGCCTACGCGCCGCGCTCGATCATGACGGTCCGGCCTTGGTGGATCTGGTGACCGATCCGTTGGCATTGTCGTTGCCGCCCACCATCACCGGTGGTCAGATGAAGGGCTTCGCTTTGGCGATGTCGAAGATGGTGATGAACGGCGGCGTCGGCGAGGCAGTACAGATGGCCAAGTCGAATCTGCGGAACGTGCCACGTCCCTCACAGTTGGATCCGCGCGGCTGACCTACCGCCACCCTGCCTCGCAGACCATGCGGGGCGGGGTGGTGGGAAGGTTGATCTCCGACGTGCGAAAATGGCGGGGTGTCTAACTCGCCCGATGTCGTAGTAACGAAGTCCACCGTCCCCGCGCTCGACGCGCAGGAGATCGACGCGGCCATCGAGCGAATTCAGCACGTCATTGCGGCGACGCCCCTGCAGTACAGCGATCGTCTTTCGGCGTTGACCGGGGCACACGTGTATCTCAAGCGTGAGGACCTCCAGGGCGTTCGTTCGTACAAGATTCGTGGCGCGTACAACCTGATCGCTCAGCTCAACGAGGCCGAACGCGGTGCCGGCGTAGTGACTGCCAGTGCCGGTAACCATGCGCAGGGTGTTGCTTTCGCGTGCCGAACGATGCAGATCAAGGGTCGGATCTACGTTCCGGCCAATACCCCCAAGCAGAAGCGTGATCGCATCCGCGCGCACGGTGGAGCATTTGTCGAACTGTTCATGATCGGTGAGACCTATGACGCCGCCGCTGCTGCGGCCGCGGAGGACGTAGCCGAAACCGGCGCAACCATGGTTCCGCCGTTCGACGACGTGCGCACCGCTGCGGGGCAAGGAACCATTGCAGCGGAGATTCTCACGCAATTGGACGCCCCTCTCGACACGATCGTCGTGCCGGTCGGAGGCGGCGGTTGCATTGCGGGCATCGCCACCTACCTGCACGAGCGATCGCCCAAGACGTCGATCGTCGGGATCGAGCCGTCCGGCGCGGCGTCCATGACGGCCGCTCTTGTTGCCGGAGGCCCGGTGACTCTTCCCGACGTCGATCCATTTGTCGACGGAGCAGCGGTCAAGAGGATCGGCGATGTCCCCTACGAGGTCGTTTCACGTCTGGGTGCCGCCGTCGTGTCGCACGCGTCGTTGCCGCTCGTGGCTCGTCAACTTCAGACGCGGTCCGGTTCGGGATCGTTTGTCGTCAATCAGATCGACGAGGGCGCTATCTGCACGGCGATGCTCGAGCTGTATCAGAGCGAGGGCATCATCGCCGAACCTGCAGGTGCGCTTTCCGTTGCGGCACTGCAGAATCTGACGTTCGAGCCGGGCTCGACCGTCGTGTGCCTGATCTCCGGTGGCAACAACGACGTCTCTCGTTACGGCGAAATTCTCGAGCGTTCGCTCGTTCACCTCGGGCTCAAGCACTACTTCCTGGTCGACTTTCCGCAGGAACCGGGAGCGCTCCGTCGCTTCCTCTCGGACGTGCTCGGGCCGGACGACGACATCGCGCTGTTCGAGTACGTCAAGCGAAACAATCGCGAGACGGGTGCCGCGTTGGTGGGTATCGAACTCGGTTCCGCCGACGGGTTGGCGGCGTTACTCGAGCGGATGGAGCGCGCGCCGATGCAGTCCGAGAGGCTCGAGCCGGGAAGCCCGGCGTACCGCTATCTGACGTAAGGGACGCCCCCCGGTCAGGGCCGCAGTCGCTCGACTACCTGTCGATGCAGTTCGGGATCCGGCTGGGGGAGTCCGAGCATGGCCGCCAGATACAGGCCGTCGCCGACGAGTCGGATGATCTCGGCCTGCACAGGGTCGGCGATCTCGGTCTGAAGGCCCTTGTCCCAGCTCCGCATCACATGTGTGACGGCCTTCTGGATTTCGTCGTGTTGTCCGTCGACTGTTCTCAGTGCCGCGATGATCGACCGGAAGAGTGAGAGTTCTTCGCTTTCGTTCGCATCGGGGATCTGCAGATAGAACTCGGTGACCGTCGTACCGCCTGCTACGGCGTCTTCGAGTTGCTGATCCGAGCGTTCTCCGAGTCTGCGGACCATCGCCGCGAGCAGTGCTTCCTTGCTGGGGAAGTGATAGAGAAGTCCGCCCTTGGAAACCCCGGCTTCGGCGGCAACGCCTTCGAGCGTGACTTGGGCAACGCCGCTGACCAGCAGCAGCTTCTCCAGTGCGTCGAGAATTCGATCGCGAGTGTCGGCAGCCATGTGATGTGACCCTACCCGGAAATAACTTTACCGCTCGGACGGTTCACTGTTACCGTAGACCTACTGTACCGGCTGGACGGTGCAGTGAAGTCTTTTCGAAAGAACTCAGAGAAAGTCGCAGGGGAGCAATGTCAGTGTCGGCAGATCACACGTCTGCAATCAATCCCGACGAGGTTCGGGCGACAAAGCGTGACTGGGCGGGCTTGATAGTCCTTGCCTTTGCTGTGTTGCTCATCGCAGTCGACGGCACGGTGCTCGATCTTGCGCTTCCGTTCATCAGCGCCGACCTCGAACCGAGCAGCACGCAGTTGCTGTGGATCATCGACGTCTATTCGTTCGTGCTCGCCGGTCTGCTCATCACCATGGGTACGCTCGGCGACCGGATCGGTAGGCGAAAACTGCTCCTGATTGGCGCAGTCGGCTTCGGTCTCGCCTCGATCATCGCCGCTCTCGCTGTCAGTCCCGAGATGCTCATTGCCGCCCGCGTGCTGCAGGGTATTTCCGGTGCAACGCTGATGCCGGCCACCCTCGGTCTGATCCGCACGATCTTCGTCAACCCGCGTCAGCGCACCGAGGCGATCGGTGTCTGGGGCGCGATGGCCGGTGGCGGTACCGCGGCCGGCCCGTTGGTCGGTGGTTGGTTGCTCGAGCACTTCTGGTGGGGTTCGGTCTTCTTGATCAACATTCCGGTCATGATCGCGCTGGTTGTACTCGGCCCGATCCTGATCCCGGAGTCGAAGGACCCCAATCCGGGTCGATTCGACCTCATCAGCGCTGGTCTGTCGATGGCGACCATGTTGCCGCTGGTGTACGCGGTCAAGGAATCCGTGGTGCACGGCGTCAGCATCACGTTGCTGGTGATCGGCCTCGTTGGTCTCGCGGCGGGTTACGTGTTCGTGCGTCGTCAGCGGATGCTGAAGGATCCGATGTTGGATCTGAAGCTGTTTGCCAACGCGTCGTTCTCCACCGCCGTCATCACCAACCTGCTCTCGATCTTCGCGCTGGCAGGTGTCCTGTTCTTCGGCTCGCAGTACCTGCAGTTGGTGCTGGGTAACTCGGCGCTCGACGCCGGCCTGCTGATGCTCCCGGGTATGTTGCTCAGCGCATTCACCGCGGTTGCGGCGGCCTGGTTGATTCGCCGGTGGTCGGTGTCTCACGTGCTCAGCGCGGGCCTTGCGGTTGCCGGTATCGGTGCTGCGATGCTGCTCGCGCTCGGCGTCGACAGCGGCCCGTTGATGTTCGTGATCGGCTTCGGTCTGGCCGGTGCTGGTGTCGGTGTCGCGTTGACGTTGACATCGGATCTCGTGGTCAGCTCGGTGGAACCCGAACGCGCCGGCGCTGCGTCCGCTGTGTCGGAGACCGCGTACGAACTCGGCATCGCGCTCGGCGTGGCGATCCTGGGCAGCGTGGTGATGGCGATCTTCCGCAAGGGAATCGACACCTCGATGCTCGAAGCAGATCAGGCGCACGCTGCACAGGGCACGCTCGGCGGTGCCCTGCAGGAAGCAACGTACCTACCTGGTGAACTCGGTTCGGTGCTTGCCGATTCCGCGAAGTCGGCGTTTGTCGACGGTATGCACGTTGCTGCCGGTGCAACAGCTTTGGTTCTGTTCGTCAGTGCCGCATTGGTGTTGCGAATGCTGCGGAGTACACCAGAGAACGCGAAGCGTTAATACCGGAATCTCGAGAGTTAGTCAGCTTTCGAGTACGACGAACGAGTGCCCCGGCACCACTGTTGCGGACGCGGTCTCGTCCTGTGTCGGCGGATCCCACCAGAGGATGGGGGTTCCACCGGCAGGGACCGAGGCCGCGTCCGTTCCCAGATTGCACACGATCTGTAATGCGCCGCGGCGCAAGGTGATCCACTGGTCGTCCTCGTCATAGTCGACGTGCAGGTGCCCCAGCCAAGGGTCGGTGATCTCGATTCGCTTCCTGCGCAGGGCAAGTAGATCGCGATAGCAGGCCAGGACGCGAGCGCGTGTCTCGTCGTCTCGCTCGTCCCAGTCCAGTTTCGATCGCAGAAATGTCTGTGGGTCTTGCGGATCCGGAATGTCGTCACTGTTCCAGCCGTGCGCCGCGAACTCCGCTTTGCGGCCTTTGGCAGTGGCCTCGCCGAGTTCCGGTTCCGGATGCGAGGTGAAGAACTGGAACGGCGTGGTCGCTCCCCATTCCTCGCCCATGAACAGCATCGGCGTGTACGGCGATAGCAGGACCAGCGCCGCCTTGATCGCCAATTGTCCTGGCGTCAGATAGGCGCTCGGGCGGTCCCCGATCGCGCGGTTGCCGATCTGATCGTGGGTGCACGTGTATGCGAGCAGGGCGCTGGCGGGCTGATGCGTGATGTCGATCGGCCGGCCGTGAACCCGTCCACGGAACGAGGAATACGTTCCGGCGTGGAAGAAACCGCGCCGCAATGTATTTGCAAGGGATTCCAAGGATCCGAAGTCGGCGTAATAACCCTGGCGTTCGCCGGACACGGCCGTGTGAATGGTGTGGTGGATGTCGTCGTCCCACTGCGCGTCCAAGCCGAACCCGCCGGCCGCTCGTGGCGTGATCAGAGTGGCGTCGTTGAGATCGCTTTCGGCGATCAACGTGAGCGGTCGACCCAGATGGGCCGACAGTGTTTCCGTTCGGACGGCGAGTTCCTCGAGGATGTGCGTTCCGGTGTGATCGACCAACGCGTGGACGGCGTCGAGGCGTAGACCGTCGATGTGGAAATCGCGCATCCATCGCAGGGCATTGCCGATGATGTACTCGCGAACCTCGCCCGACTGCGGACCGCCGATGTTGATCGTTCGGCCCCAGGTGTTCGCTCCATCGGCAATGTAGGGGCCGAACTTTTCGAGATAGTTGCCCGACGGGCCCAGGTGGTTGTAGACCACGTCAAGAATCACGCCGAGTCCGCGTTCGTGGGCCGCATTCACCAAGCGTTGCAATCCGTCCGGGCCACCGTAGATCTCGTGGACCGTGTACCAGAGCACACCGTCGTAGCCCCAGTTGTGAGTTCCGTTGAAGCCGTTGACCGGCATGATTTCCACGAAGCCGACGCCGAGGTCTACCAGGTGATCGAGACGTTCGATCGCGGCGTCGAATGTTCCTTCGGGGGTGAACGTTCCGATGTGCAGTTCGTAGACCGATGATCCTGGGAGTTGTCGTCCGGTCCACTGAGAGTCGGTCCAGGACGCCTCGTCGAGCTGATGCAACTGGGAGCGAAGGTGCACGCCTTCGGGCTGGCGTGGTGAACGCGGATCCGGGAGTGTTTCACCGTCGACGACAAAGCCGTAGCGAGCGCGGTTGTCGCAGTCGACCTCGGCGCGCCACCACCCGTCGTCGGTCCGGTCCATCTCGTGCGTGATGCCGTCGACTTCGACCCGGACCGATTCCGGTGTTGGCGCCCAGACTTCGAATGTATGCACACGATCAGCATGCCTTGTTCGGCCGGATGTGGCAGCCCGGCGGGCTGGTTCCGTCGTCAAGGACTGTTTCTATCCGCAGGTGTTGCCGGACGGTGCAGACAGCGTGATCAGTTTCGGAGCGGGGGCGCTGCAGCATCCGCCCTCGGCTTTCCCTGTGTCGGTTTCTGATGTGTCAGGTTCGTCGAAAATGCCTGCGCCGCCGCAGACTCCGGTCTCCGGAAGGATCAACTCGACACGGGCCGCTGCTTCGTGATCGCCGGCGAGCTCGGCTGCGATGCTGCGAACCTGCTCGTAGCCGGTCATCGCCAGGAAGGTGGGTGCCCGGCCGTAGCTTTTCATTCCTGCCAAGTACACCCCCGGCTCCGGATGGCGGAGCTCCTTCGCGCCATGCGGGTAAACGGTGCCGCACGAGTGGACGTTCGGATCGATCAGCGGAGCAAGCTCGACCGGTGCTTGTAAGACCGGGTCGAGGCCGAGTCGAATTTCCGAGAGCCAGGACAGATCGGGGCGGAAGCCGGTCAGCGCTATGACGTTGTCCACGTTCTCGATGCGATCACCCGCATCGGAGGCAAGTATGAGTTGTCCCGAAGGGGTAGTTGTCACCTCTGCGGTGCGGAAGCCGGTGACGACTCTCAACAGGCCATCCTCGACGGCCTTCTTTGCGCGCAATCCCAGGGCGCCGCGCGCGGGCAGTTCGTCAGCGTCGCCGCCTCCGAATGCAGAGCCGATGTTTCCTCGGCGGACCGCCCAGGTGATGCGGGTGCTCGGAGCCTGCTCTGCCAACCCTGACAGCGCAACGATCGCCGTCAGCGCGGAGTGGCCACTACCTGCGATGACGGTGTGCGTTCCGGCGAACTGTGCCCGCACTGCCGGATCGTCGAGATCAGGAACCCGGTACCGGATCGCAGTACCCACAGCGCCTTCGCCGAGTGCAGGAAGACCTTCACCACCGAGCGGGTTCGGGGTGCCCCAGGTGCCGGACGCATCCACAACGGCCTGGGCGAACATCCGATCCTCGGTTCCGTCCCGGCGCCGCAGGTGAATCGAGAGGGGTTCGCTGTCGCGTCCGGCGTCGACGACCAGGTCACGTCCGCGTCGAGCGACGCCGATCACCTCGGTGTCGAACTGGACCAGGTCGGCGAGGGCCGAGGCGAGTGGTTCGAGGTAGAGCTCGCGCCATTGCCGGCCGGTCGGATAGGTCTGCCCGTCGGGTGAGCTCCATCCATTCTGGTCGAGGAGTCGCCGCGCGGCGGGGGAGACGAGTTCGGACCACCGGGAGAACAGTCGAACGTGATTCCACTCGGAGATCGCAGCACCGGCTGTGGTTCCGCGCTCGAATACAAGGGGTGTGAGTCCGCGCTCGCGCAGTTCTGCTGCGGCTGCCAGGCCGATCGGGCCGGCCCCGATCACGACAACGGGTAGGGGGTTCATTTTCGTGCCTTTCATCGACGATTATCGATCTACGGGGAACTGTATCGACGATCATCAATGTAGGCAACCATCGACAGCTGTCGATATAATGGAGAGATGACTTCGCTGCAGACTCCGACGGTGCGAGTCGGCGATTCGGACCCGGATCAGATCCGTTCTTCCGTCCTCGCGCAGGGCGATGCCGATACCTACGCCCAGTGGTTCGCCTGCCTTGCCGAGCCGATGCGCGTCCGATTGCTTCACCGGGTAGCGAGCGCGGTCGGTGGTATTACCGTCGGAGCGCTCGCCGAGGCGTTGGGGATCGGGCAACCGACGGTGTCGCACCACCTGCGCAAGCTCGCCGATGTGGGTTTTGTGACCATGCGTAAGGAAGGGACGAGCACGGTCGTCGCGATGAGTCCGACGTGTTGCGTTGCCTTGCCGCAGGCGGCGGATGTGGTGATGGGAGTCCTTGCTCCGCGTCCGTGCTGCCCGAGTGATCTGCCCGACGATGTCTCTGTCCGGGCCATGATCGACGACGACTGGGATGCGGTTCGCCGTATTTACGGCGAGGGTATCGACACCCGAAATGCCACCTTTGCCGCTGAGGTCCCCTCGCGTGAGCATCTCCACGAACGGTGGCTGCCGCAGCATCGATGGGTGGCGACTGTCGGGGGTGTTGTTGTCGGATGGGCTGCGTTGAGTCCGGTTTCCGAGCGTGACTGCTACCGCGGGGTTGCCGAGAACTCCGTGTACGTTGCGGACGGCATGCGTGGTCGTGGCGTCGGAAAGGCGTTGTTGCGCAAGCAAGTCATGGCCGCCGACGCCGACGGACTCTGGACTCTGCAGACGTCGATGTTCCCGGAGAACCGTGCCTCCATCTCGCTCCATCATTCGGCCGGGTTTCGAACGGTCGGCCTTCGCGAGAAGATCGCCGAACTCGACGGCGTGTGGCGCGACACTGTTCTGCTCGAGCGTCGAACGGCGATCGCCGAGGGATGAGTCCGGGATCCGGCTGACCGGATGCCCGATTGCGCGTTGATTCGATATCTGTCAATATCGAAGAATGTCGAATCAAGAGCTGCCGGATTCCGAGGCTTGCTGCACCCCGCTCGTTCGTGAACCGTTGACCGAGGATTGGGCCGGCGACTTGTCTCGGATGTTCAAGGCCCTCGGCGATCCGGTTCGTCTCCGCTTGCTCAGCTTGGTGGCAAGTCACGAGGGTGGTGAAGCCTGCGTCTGCGACATCTCCGACTCGTTCGATCTGTCTCAGCCGACTATCTCGCATCACCTCAAGGTGTTGCGCCAGGCCGGGTTACTCGATTGTGAACGACGCGGGACCTGGGTGTACTACTGGGTTATTCCGGCTGCGCTGCAACAGCTTTCCGCCGTTCTACTGGTTGAAGGTACGAGCGTGAGTGTCGCGGACGCGTGCGTAGAGGTCACCGCATGAGCAACACCGCTGCCACCACCGAACACCCCGAAGTCGTCGGAAAACTCTCCACCCTCGACCGCTATCTGGCGGTCTGGATCGGCGTGGCCATGGTCGTCGGCCTGCTGGTTGGACGCTGGATCCCCGGTGTGAACACTGCCCTGGACAAGGTGCAGATCGACGGCATCTCGCTACCGATCGCCCTCGGTCTGCTGATCATGATGTACCCGGTCCTGGCGAAGGTCCGCTACGACCGCCTCGACACAGTCACCGGGGACAAGAAACTCCTCGCCGGCTCCCTGTTCCTGAACTGGGTTCTCGGCCCGGCGCTGATGTTCGCCCTCGCCTGGCTGTTTCTGCCTGACCTGCCGGAATACCGAACCGGTTTGATCATCGTCGGTCTCGCTCGCTGCATCGCGATGGTGATCATCTGGAACGACCTGGCCTGCGGAGACCGCGAAGCCGCCGCGGTGCTGGTCGCCATCAATTCGGTGTTCCAGGTGATCATGTTCGCCGTGCTCGGTTGGTTCTACCTCTCGGTCCTGCCCGGGTGGCTCGGCCTCGAACAGACCACCATCGACACCTCGCCCTGGCAGATTGCGAAATCGGTCCTGATCTTCCTCGGTATCCCGCTGCTGGCAGGTTTTCTGTCCCGCTTCTTCGGCGAACGCGCCAAAGGCCGCGACTGGTACGACAACAAGTTCATCCCCAAGATCAGCCCCTGGGCGCTCTACGGTCTGCTGTTCACCATCGTCGTGCTCTTCTCGATGCAGGGCGAACAGATCACCTCCCAGCCTTGGGATGTCGTCCGGATCGCGCTGCCCTTGCTCGCGTACTTCGCGCTCATGTGGGGCGGAGGCTACATCCTCGGCGCCGCAATCGGATTGGGCTATGAACGCACCACGACCCTGGCGTTCACCGCCGCGGGCAACAACTTCGAACTCGCGATCGCGGTAGCCATCGCCACCTACGGCGCCACCTCGGGGCAAGCTCTTGCCGGTGTCGTCGGCCCGCTGATCGAGGTACCGGTGCTCGTCGGGCTGGTCTATGTCTCCCTTGCTCTACGCAAACGCTTTGCAGTCGAAGAGGTTTCATCCAGTCGAGAAAGAGCGAGGTCATGAGCAAACCATCGGTGTTGTTCGTCTGCGTCCACAATGCCGGTCGATCTCAGATGGCCGCGGGATTCCTGAGCCATCTCGCAGGCGACGCCATCGAGGTCCGTTCCGCCGGATCCGGACCCGCCGAGACCGTCAATTCGGCAGCGGTCGAGGCGATGGCAGAGCGCGGTATCGACATCTCAGCGCAGTCTCCGAAGATCCTCACTGTCGACGCCGTCCAGGATTCGGATGTCGTCATCACCATGGGCTGCGGCGACACGTGCCCGATCTTCCCCGGCAAGAGTTACCGAGACTGGGTTCTCGACGACCCGGCCGGACAGGGCCTTGAAGCAGTTCGCCCGATCTGTGACGAAATCGAGCGTCGCGTTCAAGCCTTGATCGACGAACTCACGCAGATTCGCCAGGCATTGACCACGGCGACAGATTCGGACCCGCCAGACACAAACAGAACGGATGACCAGCGGGATCGAGTAGAACGCGGCAACGCTCCGGCGCGTTCTGCCGGCTACCGATTTGAGCACCGAGGCTGACAGCTTGCTCCTGTGCGATGTCCAGATCATCGACCACTAAATCCAGATGAATCTGCTTCGGTATTGCAGCCATCGGCCACGTGCTCGGGCGGTGTTCGTCGATGCGGATTGCGGTGATCTGGCCACCGCCTGTGCTGACGGTCGCAAACTTCTCAGTGTTGTACGTGATTTCGCCGCCCAGCATATTTCGCCAGAATTCCGCAAGGCGTTGTGGATCACTGCAATCGAGGGTGATCGATCCCAAGCGAGCTACAGGCATGGTCTCGACGCTACAGAATGCCTTGCTTCGGCTTCCTTTGCGGAGGCGTCATTCGTCGGTGGGCTCGATGTGTTCGGCACCGAGGACGGAGAGTCGGTATTCCTGTGCGTCCTGCTCGGTTTCGAAATCTTTCTCTTCGAGGAGATTCCGGTCGGCGTCGAGGTATCGGTAAGTAGTCATTCCTCCACCGTGTCACTGATGAACGATTCGTGCTCGGATACCGGTTCGATTTCGTCGACGGCTATTTGAATCAGCCTTCCGTAGCGCCGGATCAGATCCTCCGACGACAGTGAATCCTCACCGAGGAGTTCGAGCGTCCGCATGCCGGTGGCCAGTCCGAGCAGCAGTGAGACGACGATCTGGCTGCGTACCAAACCGGGCTCCGTGTCGCCGATGCGGCGCGCGATCCCGTGAACGTATCGTTGCTTGATCTCGGCCCGAGCGGCGGCCGGATCTGGCGCCTCGTGAACGTGTACTGCGAGCATTGCCCACGGATCGGTTTCGTCGGATTCTCTACGAGCGACAAGTTTCTCGACCAGTTGACAGCCGATGTCTCCGGTGGCGTCGGCATTCGGATCCTCGTCCATCGGAGGTGCGGACGGGATCGCAGCCGAGTACAGCCGAGCTTTGCTGCCGTAGATCTTCATGACCAGGGCAGGGGAGTAGCCGGCTGCGACCGCGATGTCCTTGATGGTCGTCGATGCGTAACCTCGTTCCGCGAACAAGGCTTTCGCTGCTGTGAGGATGCTGGCTTCGCCGCTGCTCATGTCGCTCGCCTCGATACCCGATCGCCATGCGTTCGGTTGCTCGTACTGGCGTTCATACTGTCGTCAACGGCTCGGCATCGACGGGTACGTCGAAATCGACGACGGTGGACTGCGCGATGACCGCTATCTGACGAGCCAATGTGCCGTGTCCGCTCTCGGTCAGCGCGGTCAGGATGTACCGGCCGGATGTCGGGAGCGCGATTCCGTAGTGCCCGGTTCCGTCGGTGACGGTGGATGCGACGAATTCGCCGGTCGGTTTCGTGAGCGTGACGACGGTTCCCGAGGTTGTTCGGCCGCCGACTCCGACCTTGCCGGAGATGGTGAGGCGGTCACCGAGTTCGACGGTGTGCGTCGATTGCGCGCTGTCGAAAGCGATCACCTGCGACCGAGGGGACCAGCCGTCGGCACTCGTCACTACCAAATACCGTCCGGGCCGGGGTAGGGCGAGGGAAAAGTTGCCCTCGTTGTCGGCGCGACTCCAATCGATCGGTCGACCCTCCATGTCCATCACGGTGACAACGGCCTGCCGGATCGGTCGGCTGTCGGCCCGGATCACACGACCGGCAACCACAATTTCCGTTTCGGACACGGCGGCGTCGGGAAGCTCGAACCCTTCCGGGGTCACCGGGCGAAGTGCCGCTTCCGGTTTTGCGCCGCGGCGAGGAATGAACGCAGCGGCAGCGGCAGCAGCCACGGCGGCGAGGGCGGCCAGCCAGAAGATGTTCTTGAAGGCGTCGATCGACGGAAGGCCCTCGCCCGGCCCGGACGGGATGACCATCGACGTGAGCATGGCGGCAACCACCGCGCTGGACGTGGAAGTACCGACTGAGCGGAGCAGCGAATTGAGGCCGTTTGCCGACGCGGTTTCGGTAATCGGAACCGATCGCATGATCAGCATCGGCATCGCGGAGTAGGCAATTGCGGTTCCGATGCTGACCACCGCCGCGCTGATGATGATCAGTGCTATCGAACCGGTCAGGAACACTCGCGCGATGTAGGCGAGCGCGAGCACCGTGCCGCCGACGATCAGGGTGATCTTGGCTCCGAATCGCTTCGTGATGTTCGCGGAGACGGGCGCGAAGAAGACCATCGCGAGGCCTGCCGGAATCATGCACAGTCCGGCCGCCATCACGCCCAGTTCGAAGCCGTAGCCGGAGATCTTCGGCATCTGAAGTTGTTGGGTGGTGGAGAGGTTGTTCGCGTACATCGAGAAGCCGACGAGGATCGAGGCGACGTTGGTCAGCAGAACAGGCCGCTTGGCCGACGTTCGTAGATCGACCATCGGCTGGGTGACGCGGAGTTCGTAAGGGAACCACAATGCGAGAGTCACGATTCCGATGACGAACATCAGCAATGTCAGTTCGCTCGTCCATCCCCAACGGGCGCCCTTGGAGATGGCGAGGAGGATCGCCGTGAGTGCTGTCGAGAGCATGACCGCGCCCAGGAAGTCGAATTTGCCGCGGGTACGAACACTCGATTCCGGGACGACGACGGCTACCGCGATGATCAGCAGGACGCCCACGATCGCCGAGAGCCAGAAGATGGCGGGCCAGCCCAGATGCTCGAAGATCAACCCGGACAGCGGGAGCCCGAGTGCGCTGCCGATTCCGAGAGTGGCACTCATCAACGCTGTTGCCGACGCCACCTTCTCCTTGGGCAGTTCGTCGCGCATGATGCTGATTCCGACGGGGATCATCGAGATCGCGAAGCCCTGGAGACCACGTCCGATCAGCAGGGCGACAAAGTTGCCGCCGATCGCCGCCACCAGTGATCCGACCACGATCATCGTCATCGAGATCAGCATCATGCGTCGTTTTCCGAACATGTCTGCCAGGCGGGAGACGATCGGAGTGGCGACGGCACTCGTGAGGAGCGTGACGGTGACGAGCCAGGAGGCGTCGTCAGCGCTGACGCCGAGGATCTTCGGGAAATCGGGCAACAACGGAATGACCATCGTTTGTTGCAGCGCGACCACGGTGCCGGAAAGACAGAGAATTGCGGTAATGAGCCGACTTGAACGGCGAGTGGTCGGAGACGAGTGCAATGCCAAGAGACGGTCCTTCACGCGGCGATGGTGAACGGGAATTCACCGATGAGTGAACCACTGTTCACCCGTCACTGTCATCTTCGGTGAATATGCGATTTCTCACGACGGCAACTCGCCCCAGGGTTTCCGAGTCGGCATGGCGGGAACAACGTCAGTGGTTGGTCTGCGCCTGCGCGAGCGGGCAGCGAGGAGGAGTGATGCATGCCGAAGTGGGTGACCGTCTCCACGTCCAGGGGCGCGTGGTGGGGCAGGCGGAGGTAACTGCCGAGGTTCTCGAGGTGCACGGCGAGGACGGCGGTCCTCCCTATCTGGTCAGGTACGACAACGGCCACGAGGCGTTGGTGTTTCCCGGTAGCGACGGCTGGATAGATCACCCCGGAAAAGGCTCCTGAGCTGCACGATTCTTTCCATGCATGGTCGTTGCATCGAATGCGGCTAAAGTGTGCGCAATGGAGGGCAGACGCCAGTACCACTCCCGCGTGCGTGAAGCTTCCGCGCAGCGAACGCGTGAACTCATTCGTGATGCGGCGACGGCCTTGTTTGTTCGAGACGGGTATGTCAGTGCCACCGTCAAGCAGATTGCCGCCTCGGCCGGCGTCGCCGATCGGACGGTGTTCACAGCCTTCCCTGGCGGGAAACTCGAGATCTTCGAAGCGGCCCTCGCTGCGGCGCTCGATGCCGAAGAGGTTCCACTCGGCGCGCCGAACCTGGCCGCGGACCCCGATGACGTTCGCCGGATCGTCTCCCAGATCGTGGCTCAGGGCATCGGACTGCTCGAACGTGCCGGCGCTCTGATGATGGTCGCGGTCGAATCCTCGGGTGCGGATGCCGACATGCGTCGACTATCCGAGGAGTCGTCGGATCAGTCGGCCGTCAATGCGATGTCGATAGCCGAGGGTCTCTCCGAGCATGGCTTGTTGAGGCCTGAGATTTCGCTCGAGAAAGCTGCGGGCATACTTGCCGCTTTCGTCTCGCCTCAGCTTCATCAGCAATTGCGTCGGGTCAGTGGATGGGACGTCGATGCGTACCGAGGATGGCTCGAGTTCAACATTCGCCAGAATCTAATGTACTAATTGGTCTGTTTTCGTTAGCATGGCGAGGGTTTTTTATTCTCGGGAGGAATCGCCAGCGTGCCCTATGCCTTGTTCGGCCTCATCACGATGTTGCTGTGGATTTTCTGCATCGTCGACGCCATCACGAGAGATGACGCCTACATCCAGTACCTACCCAAGGTCGTCTGGATTCTGATCATCATCTTCCTTCCTACTTTGGGATCGGTTCTGTGGCTGGTGGTCGGGCGCGGACAGAACGCGCCCCGCGGATACGTCGGCCCAACCGGGTACGGCGAATACGAGCGCCCGGGACGTGCCGTTGCGCAGGATCCGGCGGCGGACGAAGCCTTCTTGCGTCAGTGCCGCGAACGGGCGGAAGAGCAGCGTCGAATTGCCAAGCAGCAGCGCCGCGACGGCGACGCTGATCGGATGTGAGTTATCGGTAGGCCGTGAGTCGGTCCAACACGAGCCGAAGCGGCGGCCACGACGATCGGCCGCGACGCGTCACCGCATAGGCAGTGAGGATGACGGGCGGATCGACGAGTGGTTCGACGCGCACGCCTTCGCGAGTCTTGCGTTCGAGCGGCATCAGCCCCACGCCGTAACCACTGAGGATCAAGAGTTCGACCAAGTCGAGACTGTCGATCTGGTGAGTGATCCGAGGGGTGAACCCGGCCAGCGACGCGAGGGTTCGCACAGCGCGCTCGTCTGCCGTGTTGCGTGAGTTCACTATCCATGACGTGTCGGCGAAGGCGCGGAGATCGATTCCGGATTCTGTGGACTTGTCGGGAGCTTTGGCGTCGCCGGGAACACACAGTCCCCATGGCGTCGACCAGAGCGGAATTGCTTCGAGTAGTGGGCTCGGCGACGCGGGGGCAAGGTTGTAGTCGTACGTCAGTGCGAGGTCTAGATCGTCGCGTTCGAGGAGTGCAAAAGCCTCGACGGGTTCGTATTCGTAGATCATCACGTCCACCTGCGGGTGACTGCGTTGCAGGCTTCGAGCGACGGGGAGCATCGCGGTTCTGATCGCAGTTGCGAATCCGCCGACTCGCAGGGTCCCCACCGGTTCCGCGTCCGGATCGAGGTCCAGGCGAGCTGCATCGACGGCTGCCAGGATGGTGACGGCATGATCGGCCAGTCGTTGACCGGCCGGCGTCAGCCGCACCCGGCGACCGTCGGGCTCGATCAGTGCGGTACCGGTCTCCGCGGTCAAGGCCGCGAGTTGTTGGGACACGGTCGACGTCGTGAGGTTGTGCGCTTCGGCGACCGCACGCATCGAACCCAAGCGGGAGAGTTCGAGGAGGAGATGGAGTCGACGGGTTTCCATCCTTCGATCATTCACTAATCGTGAACATAATGTAGGTCAAAATCGCGTGGACACGAACGGTTGGCCTCCCGTTCAATTCAGCTATGGATACGAAAGCGCGGGCCGGAGTGGGCCTGGCTGTTTTGGCGATGTTGTGCGTGCAGCTCGGGCTCGCCGTGTCGGTGGGCCTGATCGATCAGCTCGGCGCAGACGGAGCGGCGTGGCTACGACTCGCCTGGGCAGGCATCATTCTTCTGATCATCGTCAGGCCCCGCCCTTCGGCGTTCACTCGCAAGGCGTTTCTGGCTTGCGTGGTTCTGGGTGTGGTCACCGCAGGCATGACGCTCCTGTTCATGGCAGCGGTGGAGCGCCTTCCGCTGGGAACAGCAAGCGCATTGGAATTCTTGGGTCCGCTGACGGTTGCATTGCTCCGGGGGCGTGGCCGTGTTCTGTGGCCGGTTCTGGCAGGCGTGGGCGTCGTGCTTCTCACCGAACCATGGGCCGGGACAGTCGATCTGGTCGGTGTGGCGTACGCACTCGGTGCGGCGCTCTGCTGGGCGATGTACATTTTGCTCACCCAGCGCGTCGGCGACGAGGTTGCCGGTATCAACGGGCTGGCGGTGTCGATGGCGGTAGCCGGGTTGGCCGCGACAATTGCCGTAGGCCACTCGGCTATCGGGCGGCTGACTCCGCATCTGATTCTCGTGGGCCTCGGACTCGCGATCTTGCTGCCCGTCGTGCCGTTCGTTCTGGAGATGGTCTCGTTGCGAAGGCTGTCCACGGCGGCGTTCGGCACGCTGATGAGTCTCGAGCCTGCTTTCGCGCAGCTTATCGGTCTGGTTGTGCTGCAACAGGTTCCGAGTGTTCTGGCCGTGGCAGGTATCGCGTGCGTCGTCGTCGCAGGGATCGGCGCGGCTCGCGGTGGTGCTCGAGGTGGCGCCCGGAAGCCGACTGAGCCACCCTCCGATTCCGAGCGAACGTACCTTTCGGCGCCTTCATGAGACCGAGAGTGCCGTTCGCTCAGGTCGCGTTCGCTCAGTGCGAGTGCGCCGCGGCGATTGCTCCGTCGAACACGTCGGCGACCTCGCCGAGGGAGTCGAGAATCGGCTGACCGGATCGTTCGACGCGAGCCCGCACCAGCGAGCCCTCGAGCGCGGACACTGCAAGGACGGCAAGCCGTTCCGCTCGCGCACGTCCGACCCCGGACGCGATCAGTGTGTCGCGCATTAGCGAAGTCCACTGTCGATACACCGCCTGTCCGGCGGCTGTCACGCTCTCCGAATCGGGGGCAAGTTCCAACAACACCGTCGTGATCGGCGAGCCTTCGTGGAAATCCGAATCGCTCACCCATCCGGCGAGCAACCGCGCGTACTCGCGCAGCAGCGACCCGGCGTCCGATTGGCTGTCGGCGAGTTCGGTCAGGGTGTCGGTGACCAACTGCCCGCCGACGCGGACGACCTCTTCGCCGATCTGCTCTTTGCCGCCGGGAAAGTAGTGGTAGAGCGAACCTTTCGGCGCCCCGCTCGACTTGAGGATCTCGTTGAGGCCCGTTGCCGCATACCCCTGGCGGCGAAACAGATCGGCCGCAGCTCGTACGAGTGCTTCGCGGTGTTTCGGGGGAGTCGCCACGAGTTGGAGCTTAAACACCCCAGCGATCCACCACAATATATGTAGACTGGTCTACATGGGAAATTCTGAAATGCTCGAACAGTTGCGCGCGGTCAACGCCTCGGCGGCCTTCAACCGGTGGGCCGGATTCGAAGTCACGGAGGCCGAACCGGGTCGCGTTTGTCTGCGGCTCGAATGGCGTGAGGATCTGGGCCAGTACTCGGGACACCTGCACGCTGCGCTCGTGGCGGGACTCGTCGACACCGCGTGCGGATTTGCTGCTTTCACCCAGGTAGGTGTCGTGGCGGCGTCCAACTGCGCGGTCAATTTCGTGAGTCCGGGCGTCGGAACCGCATTTGTCGCTACGGCGCGCTCGGTCAAGGCCGGGCGCAAGCAGGTGTTCGTCACTGCCGAGGTACATGCCGAACGCGAAGGCGAATCGGTGCTCGTCGCGTTCGGCACCACCCTGTTGGTTCCACTCGCCCCTAAGGCCTAGGCAAGACAGAGCTGAAGGTCACGGAACGAGGATGAACTTTCCCGCGGGGTGCGAACTCTGCAACTCGGTGTGAGCGAGTGCCACGTCCGCTAGCGGGAAGGTCTTGGCGATCTTCACGATGAGGTGTCCGGAACCGGCTTGTTCGACAAGTTCGGATCGAGCCTTCAAACGCGCTTCCGCACTTGCCGGATTGCCTCCGCCGACGGAAGCGAAGCCGTCGGTCTGGGCGCGTCCGAACGCGACGATGGTGACGATGCGACTCTTGTCGGTGACCAAAGCCAGAGATGCATCGACGGCTTCGTCCGTTCCGGCGGTGTCGAACGCCGCATCGACGCCGTTCGGCGCGAGTTCACGGACACGCGCTTCGAGGCCGTGGCCGTAGAGCACAGGCGTGGCGCCGAGCGAGCGCACGTAATCCTGATTCGAGGCTCCCGCAGTGCCGATCACCGTAGCTCCGCGACCAACTGCCAGCTGAACAGCGATCGCGCCGACGCCGCCGGACGCGCCGTGGATGAGAACGGTGTCGCCGGAACCGACCCGAATGGTGTCGAGGGCGTCGACTGCAGTTCCGCCGACCAGAAGGAGGCCGGCTGCCTGTTCCCACCTGATGCCTGCGGGCTTCGCGGTGACAGAGGAGACCGGCACGACTACTTGTTCGGAGTAGAGGCCGTTGCCGGGGCTGACGATCACTTCGTCGCCGACGTTCACATTTGTGACGCCGTCGCCGACAGCCGAGACGACGCCCGCTGCCTCGCCGCCGAGGCGGATGGGAAGTTTCTCGGGGTCGGTGCCGAAAGCGCCGCTGTAGAGCTTGAAGTCGAAGGGATTGACGCCGATCGCCTTCACGTCGACCAGGACTTCACCTGATTTCGGTGCCGGTAAATCGACGTCCACCAGCTTCAGGACCTCGGGCGTGCCGTACGTCTGCGCTACAACAGTTTTGGTCATGTCTCGCGCAACCGTCCTCGGGGAAGCGATATTCCCCGAGGACGGGAAAAACTCGAGAAGATTCGATCAGCGGATCAGGGTGCCCAGATCGAGCGGCATCGCGATGCCGGTGATGTGATGGGCCTCGTCGGAACCGAGGAACGCGACGGCGGCGGCGATGTCCTCCGGCTGGCTGACCGGGTCGGGCAAGGTCTGCATGAAGATCGGACCGAGTGTGTGGGCGTTGGCGTCGATGAGCGGCCGCATGTCCGTCATCTGCATTCCGGTTTCCACGCCGTGTGGGTGGATGGTGTTGACCCGAATGTTGTACTGCCCCAACTCCGAGGCCATCGTCTTGGCCAGACCGGTGATGCCGTGTTTGCTCGCGACGTAATGGCCGAGGAAGGGGAGGCCGCGCAGGCCGGCGACGGAGCTGGTGAAGATGATCGAGCCACCGGTGCCTTGCTTGATCAGGTGCGGGATCGCTGCCTTGGCGGTGTGGAAGACGCCGGTCAGGTTGACGTCGAGCGTTTCCTGCCACTGCTCGGGCGTGATTTCCCAGGACATGTTGGCAGAACAGATTCCGGCGTTCGCGACGACGACGTCAAGTCGCCCCAATTCGTCGATGCCGGCCGCGAGCGCCGCGGACAGCGCAGAGAAGTCGCGAACGTCGGTCTTGGTAGCGACAATTCGACGGTCCAGGGCCTTGACCAGTTCGACTGTCTCGGCCAGGTCGTCGTCGGTGGCGCCGGCATACGACGTGGATTCGAATTGAACACACGCGTCGACGGCGATGATGTCTGCGCCCTCTTCTGCCAGCCGGACAGCTTCGGCGCGCCCCTGACCACGGGCGGCTCCGGTGATGAAGGCAACTTTTCCGGTGAATCGACTGGCGGCCATGCTCAAACCTCCGACTAGTGGTGATGATCTGCTCTTCGGAAGTTAGCGCGACGAAGTTCTTTTCGGGGGTGAATGCCCAGTCAGCGGAAACTGCTCAGCGCACCCTGGTCAACAGGGCACATGGCCCGGCAGCGAAGATGTCCCGCGCATCCGAAGACAAGACGGGTTGTCCGCTCAGTGCGTCGACCCATTCGCCATCTGGCAGGTCCACTCGCGTATCTCTCCAACCGTGCGACGAGAGTCTGAGCGAATGTCGCGTCGCCAGAGCAACGACCATAGGCGGATCACCCGCCGGGCCGCGCGAGAAGCCGACCAGATGACCGGATCCGGAACCTGAAGCGAAGACCGGCCGGTACTCACCGTGATCGAACCACGAGGGGTTCTCCCGCCGCAGTGTCAGTGCCGTGCGAACGAGGTGCAACTTTGCGGTTCCTGTTGCGTCGATCGGCGCGGCGCCGGAATCGAGCAGTGATCGCCTCGTTCCGTAGTCGACAAGCCGCCGGTTGTCCGGATCGACCAACGAGTCCTCCCACAGCTCAGTGCCCTGGTAGACGTCGGGAACGCCGGGCCCGAGAAGTTGGAGCAGCTTTTGGCCCAGAGAGTCCGACCAGCCGTGACGCGCGATCCTGCCGACGAATTCGCTGACCGAATCACCGACCGGGCCGTCGATCACCTCGTCGATCCAGCGGTGCACTGCCGACTCGAAGTCGACGTCCGGATCGTTCCAGGAAGTTCTGGCGCCGGACTCGCGGACGGCTTTCTCCGCATAGGCGTGCAAACGCTCGCGCAGCTCTGGAACCGAGGCTGCCGAGCGGCCGTCCGCCGGCCACACACCGATGATGTTCTGCCACAAGAACAATCCGGTAAGCGGATCAGGGCTGGGGCACACGTCTTCCCACTCGCGAATCAGCCGGGCCCACAGCGTCGGCACCTGAGACACAACACCGATCCGTGCCCGCACGTCCTCGCCGCGTTTGGTGTCGTGAGTGGACAGACTCGTCATCGCGCGCGGCCACCGCTTCGCTCGGTCCGCGTTGTGGAGATGGAATTCGGCGACGGAGACGGCAAGCGATGCCGGGTTGCCGCCGACTTCCTGACGTGAGACCAGGCGCGCCGTCCGATAGAAGAGTCGATCTTCGACGGACTTGGCCATGACAGCGCCACACACCTGCTGGAAGCGAACTGAGGCTTCACCGCTGTTCACCAGGGATTGCGCCAACACGTTGAACGATGGTTCATGTCCGGGAGCCAATTCGTGCATGTCGCCGACGATCCGAGCGGCCAAACCGGCGAGGGGACTGTAGTCGGATCGGTACACCGGCATCCGAGCGATCGCGACGACAACTGCGTCGTTCAGTTCGGTCTCACTGCAACGACTTCCGGTTTCGCGTCGGATTGCACGTACGAGCCTGCGAACCTCCGGTGCCAGGTCACCGCGCCCGGTGTCGCGTTTGAACTGACGTTCGGTGTGATGCAACCACGTACTGTCCCCGTCGTCGCCGGTCAGATCTGCCGAGAGTTCGGTCAATTCGAGTTCGGCGGCGGGATCGACGAAAACGCCGCCCAGCTGATTGAGGGCGTCGTATCCGGTGGTGCCGTCGATCGGGAGCATCGGATCGAGTGGTTCCGTATGGCCGAGGATCTTTTCGATCACGAGCCACTGATCTGGTCCGATCAGTTCTCGCAGGCGCCCGAGATATTCCGCCGGATTCGCGAGTCCGTCCGGATGATCGATGCGAACGCCGTCGATCAGTCCTTCGTCGACCCACGACTTCACTTGCCGATGGCAGAGTTCGAAGACTTGGGGGTCCTCCTGGCGCAGCGCAGCGAGTTCGTTGACGGCAAAGAACCGTCGGTAGTTGACGATCCCGGCGTTCCACGGTACGAGTCGGTACGACTGCCTGGAGTGCACCTCCTGTGGAGATCCGAATTCAGTACCGGCAGCGATGGGGAAGCGGTGCTCGTAGAACGCGAGAAGTGTTTCCTCGCCATCTTTCTCGACAGTCAGTGCGTCGAGATCGTCCGGGCTGCCCAGTACCGGGAGTGAGAGTTTGCCGTCGGCGCCGTTGGCTCCGTTGTCCTCGGCCCAATCGATGTCGAAGAAATGCGCGTACTCCGACGACTGCCCGTGCGTGAGAACGTCCCACCACCAAGCATTTTCGCGAGGTTTGGCGACACCGACATGGTTGGGGACCAGATCGACGATCAGGCCCATCCCACGTGATCGAACGGCGCGCGAGAGCTCCACCAGGGCCTCGCGGCCACCAAGTCCTTCGGACACGGTTGTCGGATCGGTGACGTCGTAGCCGTGCGTCGATCCGGACGTTGCCGTGAGGATGGGGGAGAGATAGAGATGTGAGACCCCCAATGCCTCGAAGTAGTCCACCTGTGCGGCCGCATCACGAAGAGTGAATGCATCCGGTCGCAACTGCAGTCGGTAGGTGCTGGTTATCGGGGCCATGTGCACGTCTCCCTCAAGCGGTTCTGCGAAGTACCGTCAATGCTCGCGCTTTTACATCCAATGTTGTTCCGGCTTTGATCACGGTATCGCTCTCACCGGTGGGGACCGAGGTGTCGAGTACGACGGTCCACTCCGACGCGTAGTCCGCGTTGGGGGTGGAGAATTCGAGATCTTCGTAGTGGGCGTTGAAGCAGAGAAGGAACGAATCTCCGGTGACGCGCTCGCCACGGTAGTTCGGTTCCGGGATCGCGTCACCGTTGAGAAAGACAGCCAACGACTTGCCGAAACCGCTGTCCCAGTCGGCCGGAGTCATCTCTTCGCCAGACGGCGTGAGCCAGGCGATGTCGCGACTCTGATCGCCGCTTCGAATAGGTCGCCCCTCGAAGAATCGACGACGCCGGAAGACCGGGTTCTTGGCGCGCAAGGCAATTGCGCGCTTGGTGAACTCGACGAGGTCGGCGTTGGTTTCCGCGAGAGTCCAATCCATCCATGACAGTTCCGAATCCTGGCAGTAAACGTTGTTGTTACCCTGCTGAGTTCGGCCCATCTCGTCGCCGTGAGCAAGCATCGGGGTGCCCTGGCTGAGCATCAGCGTAGCCAGTATGTTCCGGCTCTGACGGCCACGCAGTTCGAGGATTTCCGGGTCGTCGGTGGGGCCTTCGACCCCGCAGTTCCACGATCGGTTGTGCGATTCGCCGTCGTTGTTGTTCTCGCCGTTGGCTTCGTTGTGCTTCTCGTTGTACGAGACTAGGTCGTGGAGGGTGAAACCGTCGTGAGCGATGACGAAGTTGATGCTCGCGCCAGGGCGACGTCCGGTGGCCTCGTAGAGATCAGAGGATCCGGTGAGACGGGAGGCGAACTCCCCCAGCGTTGCCGGCTCACCACGCCAGTAGTCGCGGACGGTGTCGCGGTATTTGCCGTTCCATTCGGTCCACAGGCCGGGGAAGTTGCCGACCTGGTAACCGCCTTCGCCGACGTCCCACGGTTCGGCGATCAGCTTCACCTGACTGACGATCGGATCCTGTTGCACGAGATCGAAGAAGGCCGAAAGGCGGTCCACGTCGTGCAGTTCACGGGCGAGTGTCGAGGCGAGGTCGAAGCGGAATCCGTCGACGTGCATCTCCGTGACCCAGTACCGCAGAGAGTCCATGATCAATTGCAGCGTATGCGGATGACGGGCGTTGAGGCTGTTGCCCGTTCCGGTGTAGTCCATGTAGTGCTCTTCGTCGCCGTCGACCAGGCGGTAGTAGGCGGCATTGTCGATTCCGCGGAAACTGATGGTCGGCCCCATGTGATTGCCCTCGGCGGTGTGGTTGTAGACCACGTCGAGGATCACTTCGATACCAGCCTGGTGGAAGCTGCGCACCATGGCTTTGAATTCCGCTACGGCCGCATCGGGTTTCGTGGCCGAGGAGTAGTCGGTGTGCGGAGCGAGAAAGCCGAAGGTGTTGTAACCCCAGTAGTTTCGCAGACCTTGGTCGAGAAGCACCTGATCGTGCATGAACTGGTGGACCGGCATCAGTTCGATCGCCGTGACACCCAGATCGGTGAGGTGCTCGATGATCACCGGATGAGCGAGCCCCGCGTACGTGCCGCGCAATTCCTCCGGAACTCCGGGATGCGTCGCGGTCATACCCTTGACGTGCGCTTCGTAGATTACCGTCTCGTGATACGGACGCTTCGGCGAGTGGTCGGACGCCCAATCGAAGAACGGGTTGATGACGACGGTCGACATCGTATGGCCGAGCGAATCATGTTGGGGGAAAGGGATGGTGGCGGGTTCGTCGACGAGTGGTTCCGGCTCGAAGGGTTCGGGCTCGAGGATCTCGTCCGATTCCTGATCGCCCGTGGGCGAGTCGTCTTCGAGGCCCACCTCGTCCGATTCGGCTTCCGAACTCGTTTCGTCGGTAGCCTCTTGCGGCCCCACGGCGGGAGATTCGTCGTCTCCTGAAGGTTCGGGGTCCGCCGCCGATTCGACGTCGTACGAGAACAGCGAACGGTCTCCGTCGAAGTCTCCGTCGAACGCTTTTCCGTACGGGTCCAGCAGGAGCTTGCTCGGATCGCATCGCAGACCTGCAGCCGGATCGTACGGCCCGTGTACGCGGTAGCCGTATCGCTGGCCGGGGGATACCGACGGAAGGTACGCATGCCAGACGTAACCGTCGACCTCGTCCATCCGAATGCGGGTTTCGGTTCCGTCCTTGGCGATCAGGCACAGCTCGACGGCCTCGGCGACCTCGGAGAAGAGCGAGAAATTGGTCCCCGCGCCGTCGTAGGTGGCACCGAGTGGGTACGCACTGCCAGGCCATACCGGGATGGGAGTGGCTGAGGTCTCGCTCGGCGGTTGATCCATGAATCAGACCCTATCGGGTGCAGCCGATCGAATCTCGTCGACTGTCTACGGTGCCGATCACCGTTTCGCCTGGCTGCGGGCGGTTGCAAGCATTCCGGCTGTGATCTGTTCCACCTCTGCCTCCGAACACAGGTACGGAGGCATCGCGTATACGAGGTTGCGGAACGGCCGGAGCCAGACGCCGGCGTCGACGGCTGCATCGGTCGCGCTCTGCATGTCGACCGGCTGTTCGAGTTCGATCACTCCGATTCCGCCTTTGACGCGGACGTCGACGACCCCGGGAATTGTGACGGCTTCGGCGAGGCCTCGAGCGAGGCCACGTTCGAGGGTTGCGACGTCACGCCGCCAGTCCATCGCAAGCAGAAGTTCGGTCGACGCCACCGCGACGGCGCACGCGAGTGGATTGCCCATGAAGGTGGGGCCGTGCATCAGCCCGCCGCCCTCACCGGCAGTGATGGTCTCCGCGATCTCCGTGGTGCACAGCGTTGCCGCCAGACTCATGTACCCGCCGGTCAGTGCCTTGCCGACGCACATGACGTCGGGACTGACGCCGGCGTGATCGGCGGCGAACAATTCTCCGGTGCGTCCGAATCCGGTCGCGATCTCGTCGAAGACCAGGAGGACTTGGTACTTGTCGCAGAGGTTACGCAGGTCGATCAGGTACGCGGGATCGTGGAAACGCATTCCGCCGGCGCCTTGAACCACCGGTTCCACGATCACCGCTGCGAGGTCCTCGTGATGCTCGGCCAAGAGCGATTCCAACTCCTGCACGTATTCGGGGAGATAGCCCGCCGGGGGAGCCTGCGCGAAGACCTGAGGGCGCAGGACGTCGGTCCAGAGAGAATGCATGCCGCCGTCGGGATCGCAGACGCTCATGGGGGTGAAGGTGTCACCGTGGTATCCGCCGCGCCAGGTCATCAAACGATTCTTCGACGGCTTTCCGAGGCTCCGCCAGTACTGCAGGCACATCTTCACTGCGACTTCGACGGCCACCGAACCGGAGTCGGAGAGGAACACCTTGTCGAGGTGAGGTGGTGTGATGTCGACGAGCAGTCGCCCGAGGCGAGCGGCGGGTTCGTGCGTCAGTCCACCGAACATGACATGGCTCATCTTGCCGAGCTGCCGTGCGGCGGCGGTGTCGAGCACGGGATTGCGGTAGCCGTGAATGGCGGCCCACCACGAGCTCATCCCGTCGACCAATCGGCGGCCGTCGGAGAGCGTCAGGGTAGCCCCCTGCGCAGAGTCGACGATCAGCGGACGAGTCGACGCGGGAAACGATCCGTACGGATGCCAGAGGACATCGGCATCGATGGCGGAGACGTCATGGGGATCAAGTCCGGTTGTGAGCACGGATGCACCCTAGCCATTGAGTTGAACGGTGTTCAAGTATGGTCGGAAAAGTGAACACCTCGCTGAATTGGCTGACGGCCGTCGAAGCGGACCGCAGGGCCGCTGGACTGCGTCGCGAACTCCGTCCTCGCACGGTCGACTCCCCGTTGATCGACCTGGCGTCGAACGATTACCTCGGACTCGTGCGGCACCCCGATGTGATCGAGGGTGCCGCGGCGGCTCTGCGCCGTTGGGGCGCGGGCGCCACGGGCTCGCGTCTGGTCACCGGCACCACCACCGAACACGAACTGCTCGAAGTCGAACTGGCCGAATTCGTCGGGGCGGACTCCGGACTTGTCTTCTCCTCCGGTTACACAGCCAATCTCGGCGCGGTGACGGCGCTCTCGGGTCCAGGGTCGTTGATCGTCTCCGATGCGGGATCGCATGCCTCGCTGGTGGATGCCTGCCGCCTGTCACGTGCTCGGGTTGCCGTGGCTCCGCATTCGGACGTGGGCTTTCTCGCCGACACGTTGCGCAGCAGAGTGGAAGAGCGAGCACTGGTCGTCACCGATTCGGTCTTCAGCGCCGACGGAGACCTTGCGCCACTGCGGCAGATGCATCAGGTGTGCCGCGAGTACGGGGCGATCCTGTTGGTCGACGAGGCGCATGGCATCGGTGTGCGCGGTGCCGGTGGACGTGGACTCGTCCACGAGTCGGGCCTGGCCGGTGAACCCGACGTCGTCGTGACGGCAACACTGTCCAAGTCGCTCGCCAGCCAGGGTGGAGTTGTGCTCGGTGACAACAAGATCCGCGCGCATCTCATCGACGCGGCAAGAACGTTCATCTTCGACACCGGTCTCGCACCGGCCGCCGTAGGCGCGGCCAGGGCTGCACTCGCCGTACTCCAGCGTGAGCCGACGCGAGCGCTCGACGTCCTGGCCCGGGCATCCGAGTTGGCGGACGTCACCGGTGCTCCGTCGCCTGAATCTGCTGTCGTCTCAGTCGTTCTCGGTGATCCGCAGCGGGCGTTCGATGCCGCGTCGGCGTGCCGGGATCAGGGGTTGCATGTCGGTTGCTTCCGCCCGCCGTCGGTTCCGGAAGGAACGTCACGGCTGCGTCTAACCGCACGAGCGACGCTGTCCGCATCCGAGATGGAGCAGATCGTTCTCGTACTGCGCGAAGTATTGGCCGGAGCCCGAGCATGAGCATTTTCCTGGTGACCGGAACGTCGACCGACGTCGGAAAAACAGTGGTGACAGCTGCATTGGCATCGGTGGCCTTGCAGTCGGGCAAGTCGGTTGCAGTGCTCAAACCGGCCCAGACCGGCGTCGACGTGGACGGTGCGGGTGATCTGGCCGAGATCGAGCGTCTGACCGGCGGCGGCGTGACGCTGGTCGAGTTGGCGCGGTATCCCGAACCTTTGGCGCCGGATACTGCTGCCCGTCGAAGTGGTCTGCCGTTGTTGGCGCTCGACGAAGTAGTCCGAGTTGCTCGCGACCTGGACACCACCCACGACTTGACCCTGATCGAAGGCGCCGGCGGCTTGCTGGTCCGCTTGGGCGTCGACGGGTTCACCGCTCGCGATCTTGCCGCGGCTCTGGCGGTGCCAGTGGTGCTGGTGGTTGCGTCCGGCCTGGGCACGCTCAATCACACCGCACTGACCGTGGAAACCCTACGTGCATCCGGCGTGGACTGCGCCGGGTTGGTGATCGGTTCGTGGCCGCAGGAACCGGACCTCGCCGAGAGATGCAATCGCGAGGATCTGGTTTCGGTCAGCGGTGTTCCCCTTCTCGGGGTAATGCCTGCCGGAAGTGGAGGCGCGAGTGTCCGAGAGTTTGCTCGCACCGCTTCGATCACGCTCGGTGAACTTCATTTGACCAACTGACGACGTAACATCCGATTTGTCCACATCGATAGCCAAGGCACAGTGGGGCACCTCGGGTTTCGACGTCCCTCGCGTACGATTCCGGTCGGTATATTTCGACGGGTGTCTTGCGGCGACCCTGCATCCGGGGCGCCTTGGTCACCGATAGTAGTTGTCGAATTGTGAGTAGGTCAGTCGAATGTAGGTGGTGAGCACGGTCGAAAAGTCGTTGTCGTCATCGGCCGTACGTCGCGCACTGCTTATCGGCGTAGTCGTCTTCGTCTCGTGCCTGGTCGGAATTCTGAGCCGTCTGCCGGGCACGCTTGCAGTCTTCTGGCCGGCCAACGCGCTGCTACTCGGGATCCTCTTTCGGTCGCCGCGTTCCGCCACACTGCTCACCTGGATCTGCGTCGTAGTCGGTTATGTCGGAGCCGACCTGATCACCGGTGGGGCATGGGAGTCCACGGTGTGGCTCAACGCGGCCAACATCGTCGGGGTTGCGAGCGGCTTCTACGCCTTTCGCTGGGTCGACAGTGAGGACCGTCGACTGACCAGTATTCAGTCCGTCGGCTATCTCGTGTCGGTGACTGTCGCCGCCGCGTCGATGGCGGCGCTCGTGGGCGGAATCGCGAACCGCGCTGTTCGGCGGGCAGTGGTGGGACGGCTGGTTGCTCTGGTTCTCGAGTGAGTTCGTCAACTACATGACCATCGTCCCCTTGGTGCTGACATTCCCTTCGCTTCGACGAGTGGATCGAGAACCGAAAGCTGTTGCCACGCTTGTGCGTCGATCAGTCGTTCCGACGGCGCTGCTGGCCGTCTGCATCATCTTGGAGTGGGTGATAGGTGGTGCCGGAGCGATCGCGTTTGCCATGCCGGCGCTGGTGACTGCAGCCTTGCTCACCAATGTATTTGTCACGTCGGTGCTCACCGCTGTGTCAACTGCCTGGACGTTGGTACTGACGGCCGACGGCCATCTCGGATTGTCCAGCGAGGGCGTCTCGCCGGTCAGCGCGTCGGTCCAGATCGGATTGTCGCTGCTGGCGGTAGCGCCGATCGCGGTGGCCTGTGTGATCCTCGAGCGTCGCCGCGCGCTCGAGGCACTCACCCAGGCCGTCACCCACGACGATCTCACCGGTGCGTTGCGCCGGGACGAGTTCCTGCGGCGAGGCGGCAGCGTGACGGGTGCGACCGATCCGCGTCGCCCCTCTGGACGTCCGGTCAGCGTCCTGATGATGGATCTGGATCACTTCAAGATGGTGAACGACAACCTCGGTCATCGTGCCGGCGATACAGCGTTGGTGAGTTTTGCCGATCAGGTGCGGCGGCACCTCGATGACAAGCATCTCTTCGCCCGATTGGGCGGCGAGGAGTTCGTCGTACTGATGGCCGGTGTCGATCTCGAGGGTGCGACCGAAACAGCCGAGATGATTCGACGCGCGCAAGCGGAGAATTCGTCGGCAGTATTGGGTGAATTCGGGCCGACCGTCAGCATCGGTGTCGCGTGTTCACCCCACGGCGACGCAGACCTGACGCAATTGGTCGATTGCGCTGACGAGGCGTTGTATCGAGCGAAGAAGTTGGACCGCAATCGAACCGTGGCGCTCACGGTCGGTAGCTGAAGAAATACGTGCGGACCCGCAGTTTGTTGCGGGTCCGCACGTGGTGGTGGAGTCGACCGATTCAGAACAGATTGATCAGGGCAGGAACACTGAACAGCGCTACGTAGTAACCCATGAACAGAACTCCGCCGTGAATCTTGAACAGGCGCCCGAGAAGACCACCGACCAGGCCGACCGTCACGGTGATCAGAAGCCCGAGGATGCCGCCCTCCCAGATGCTGATGACGACGACGAGTCCCGTGAACACCGCGATCACAGCTTCGTGACTGATGTGCTTGACCACCGCTGACGCAGCGCGGTACGCGTAGTTCATGGCAAAGGGGTATGCGATGACCGTTGCCGTGACCACTGCGAGCAGTCCGTAGAGCAGGAACTCCCACTGCGTCAGGTACGTGGAGAGATTGTTGATCACTCCGGTTTCCTGATTGGTCTCGAACACCGGTGGAGCGTTGAACAGAGGGGCTGCGGGGCCTGCCGCGAGCGGGCTGAGCGGAAGGCCGAAAGCGACGAGTGGGATGAGGGTTTCCGCGATGTAGGTGGATTCCGTCGTACCGTTCTTCGCCGAGACCATTGTGGTCAGTCGGTGATAGCCGTTCTTGATCCGCGCACCTACCAGCTCACCCATCAGAACAGTCATGGCGACCGGGCTGAAGACGAAGGTTGCGCTCGACACCGTGGAAGCGGCGGCGGTGTAACCGATCTGCTTGCGATCGAGGACCTTCAGAGGATTGGGGAAGTATCCCTTCCATCCTTTGATGTCCGGGGCCAATGCAACGGTTTTGGGTTCACTGCGTTCCATGTCCTTACGGCTCGACGGGCCCAAGGTCAATGCGAGGTCCGCGATCAGCGGCCCGACTGCGATCGCAAGGAAGTAGCTGATGTTCAGCGACACATCGTAATTCGACGTCAACGCGCGAGCGCCGAGGATCAAGATGACGAAGGGAACGAGGGCGACAACCCCGGCCCAGCGGCCTGGTGAGGCGTAGGCGATGCCGATGGCGGCGACCAGGAACAGCCACGGTGCTATCGACTGAACGGTGTCCGCGAACGGCGCGAGGATGGTCGCGAACAAAACGGCAACCGGCACAGCGACGAACGCCGAGATCACTGCTCCCGAGATCGCCTTGCGGAGTGCGATGTGCGGGATGCCGAGTGAGCGCATCATCTGCGCTTCCGGCAAGAGTGGAATCGCCATCGTGTCGCCGGGAATGCCCAGCAGCATCGTCGGCACCGCGTGCGTCATGTGTTTGGCGATCGCACCCGAGAGGAAGAACGTGAAGACCGCCGCCGGGGGAGCGCCGAGCAGAATCACGAGCAGAGTCAGCGGTGCGATCGTGGCGGTCTCGTCCGTGCCGGAGATCAATCCGATGAACGTGAATGCGACCGCGCCGATGATGCCGAAGAGAACGGCAATCAGAATTTCGTTGGTCAGAACCGAACTCATGCGCGCCCACCGTCCTTCGGTGTGTTCGAGACCTGTGCGTGCTCGGCCTCGGCAGCGGCGAAGTGGTCGTACAGACCCAGCTCGCGAAGTTCCTGTCGGCTCTGCTCCGGAATGTCGGCGAGAGTGCCCAGACCCTGGCGCTGTTCACTCATCGTCGTGATGACACCGTCGATCGACTCCGCGTCGGCGGCGGCCAAGGCGACTATCCGCTTCGGCTTGATGAAGATTCCGCAGACCACCCCGGCGAGCAGGCAGGCCGCGATGCCGACCAGAAGGCTGTACGCCTGGGCCAACGACGGTTCGCTGACGACCCGTTCGAACAGTGCCTGGGCCGCGAGAAGGGCCGAGGCGCCGACGACACTGCCGACTGCAACGGAGATCGCGAGGTGTCGACCGTTGACGGTGTCGCCCCAGACCTCGAGGTATGTCTGCTGCTCGGTCGGCTCGGTTGTGGTGGTCGGCGTCGTTGCCGGCTGCGGTGGTGACATCAGTCTTCTCCAGTGTCATGCATGGCGGGGTCGTACAGGGAGGGGCTTGCGAGATGAGGGGCTTGCGTTGCGGGTGTCAGGTGCGTGCTGCGCGGAGGGCGGTGACAACTCGGGACGGGCTCGAGTGGCCGATCTGTTCGGCCATCCAGATGCTTGTATCGGTGAGCGAATCCAGGTCGATGCCGGTGTCGATCCCGAGGCCGTGGAGCATCCACACCAGATCCTCGGTCGCGAGATTTCCGGTCGCGCCCTTGGCATATGGGCACCGTCCGAGACCACCTGCGGAACTGTCGAATTCGGATACCCCAGCGGTCAACGACGCATAGACGTTCGACAGCGCCTGGCCGTAGGTGTCGTGAAAGTGCATGGCGATCTGCGATGTGGGGATGCCACGTTCTCGGAGGGCGCCGAGCAAAGCGAGCACATGGCCAGGTGTGCCGACGCCGATGGTGTCGCCGAGTGAGAGTGACGTGACACCGCTGTCGATCAGGGTCTTTGCGATGTCGGCGACACGCTCGACGGGCACGGAGCCTTCCCAGGGGTCGCCGAAGCACATGGAGATGTAGCCGCGGACGGGAAGTCCCAGGGCTCGGGCGGCCGTAGTGACCTCGGCAGCCGCGGCGATCGCGCCGTCCACCGTGGAATTGAGGTTGCGTTTCGCGAATTCCTTTGTGGCGCTGACGAATACTGCAACCTCGCTTGCTCCGGCGGCGACGGCCCGCTCGAGACCCTTGCGGTTCGGGACAAGAACGACCGTACGTACCGAGTCCGGCAGGTGCAGCCGACCCATCAATTCTTCCGCGTCCGCAAGTTGCGGGATCCATCGAGGTGAGACGAAACTCGTCAATTCGACAGTGCGGGAGCCGGCCGCGACCAGGCGTTCGATGAACTGGGCTTTCGTCTCGGTCGGGATCACCGCTGTTTCCGCTTGAAGTCCGTCGCGTGGCCCGACTTCGTAGATCCGGACCGAGGTCGGCAGCCCCGGCGCCGGCACTCGATGAGGCGCCGGCTTCCACACCGGTGATCCTGCAACTGTTTCGGTCATTGTCGTCAGTTTCCGCCGCGGATCTCGGCGAGAACCTTCTCGGCATGCTCGACGCGAATGCTCTTGTCCGCGATCAGGCGTGCCACCACGGCGTCGATCTCGTTCTTCTGCGCTCCGGCGGTGGCAGCGATGTTGCGGGCGTGCAGCCCCATGTGTCCGCGCTGGACACCCTCACTGGCCAGAACGCGGACCGCAGCCAGGTTCTGCGCCAGGCCGACTGCCAGGATGATGCCGGCGAGTTCCTCGGCGCTCTCGACGCCGAGCATCTTGATTGCGGCCTGCGCTACGGGGTGCACTTTGGTGGCCCCGCCGACGAGGCCGACCGGCATGGGCAGTTCGAGGGTGCCGACGATGTTTCCGTCGGCATTCTTCTCGAAATGCGAGAGCGACGAGTAGATTCCGTCGGCGTTGACTGCATGGGAGTGGCACCCGGCTTCGACTGCGCGCGTGTCATTTCCGGTCGCCAGCACCACGGCGCTGATGCCGTTCATGATGCCCTTGTTGTGCGTCGCGGCGCGGTAGGGATCCAGCTCCGCCAAGCGTGCGGCATGGATCAGGTTGTCCACAACCTCTGCGCCGCCGATCAATTCGGCATCGAACACGGCGCGAACGCGTGTCAGCCGCAGATCGGCCTTGTTGGTGAGGATGCGCAGGACGACGTGTCCGCCGCCGATCTCGGCCACTCGATCCGCGATTGCCTCGGCCATCGTGTTGACGGCGTTGGCGCCCATGGCATCTCGTACGTCGACGTGAAGGTGAAGGACGACGTAGGTGGCCTTGTCCGAAGAAACGATGCGTACCGAAATGTCCTTCACGCCACCGCCGACACTGACCAGCTTCGGGTCCTGTTCGTTGGCGAGTGCAATGATTTCTTCACGTGCCTCGAGGAGTCGGATTCGGGCAGCTGCCGGATCCACGACGTCGACGAGTTGTATCTGGGCCTGCATGATCGGCGGGGTACTCGAGACGTGAAAGCCGCCGAGTCCGCGTGCGATGCGAGCAGCGTTGCTTGCGGCTGCGACTACCGACGGCTCCTCGGTGGCGAGCGGGATCAGGTAGTCCGTGCCGTTGATCGTGAAGTTGGTGGCCACGCCGACCGGGATGCCGATGACGCCGAGGACGTTCTCGACCATGCGATCGGCCTGGTCGATGGTGAGGCCGTCGGCGGCGTCGTAGACCGCGATGTCTGCCTCGGTCAGGTCGGTCTGGCGGACGATCTCGGCGCGTCGTGCGGCGACGTCGTAGGACCGGAAATCGGCGATGCGGCTGTTGATGGACCGGTTGTTCATAGACACGTGGGGTCGTCCTCCTGAAGTGGTTCTGTGCTCCGCTTCACAGTACGGAGGTCGATGCTTGCCAGGCCACGTGCTCACGACACATCGATCGGTCGAAATTGTAGTGTCATGCACCATCGGCGCTGTCGTTGATGCCGCTTCCGGCCTCTTCGGTTCCCACGTCCCGAAGTTCGTCGAGCCTCGTCGCCATGGACACCCGGAAAAAGTTCTCGTCTTCCCGCCACGATTGACCGAGGAGCGTACGGATGCGGTCGAGACGCTGAACGACGGTGTTGGGGTGATAGTTGAGTGCGCGGGCAGCCTTGGTCGGGCTCCCGTCGTTGCGTACCAGGGCACGAAGGGTCGCGGTGAGATCGGTGTCCTTGTCGCGGTCGTACGCGAGTACCGGGCCGATTACTTCGTCGATGAACTGATGAAGTGATTCCGGATTTTCGCCGAACAGAACGGTGTACGGCAGATATGACGCCGTCGTGACCGCGCCGTCGGTCTTGCCCAATGCCGTGAGTAGGCGGGCCGTGCGCAGCGCCGAGGTGAAGCGCGCCGGGAGCTCTTCGGGGCGTTCCGCCGTCGCCGGCGCAATGACTACTGCGTGCGGTCCTACCGAACCGGTGATCTGGCGGTGAATGACCGTCGCCGCGGCTGCCGGGTTTCCCGAGCGCGAGACCACCGCGATCAATCCGGCATGCTGCGCCGCCAACCCCGCTACCGGCAGAGACTGCCCGATTGCGCGGAGCGCGGCGGTGCGGAGTTCCGGAGCGACCGACACCACGAGGACGGTGTCCAGTTCGCCGAGGGAGATGCCGAGGTTTCGGGTCCTACGTTCGAGATCGCGCCTGCGCTCGGGCGCAGTGCTCAGCAAGTCGGCGACCAGTTCGTCACGTGCACGCCGGTCCGCTGCTGCCGCCGCCGAGTGTTGCAACACGAGGATGGCAGTGACCTGAGCTGCCCGTTCCACGGTCCGGAGTTCGACGGGGCCGATCGGCGCGTCCGAACGATTCAGCAAGATGGCCCCGAGGAACGATTCTCCGGCGGTGACGGCGCTGACGAGTTGGATCACGGTCTCGCTGTTATCGGCGACAAACGTGCATCGGCCACTGCGGCGACTCTGGTCGATGGCATCGGACACGGCGCGAGGTAGCGACAACGGCACCGTCGTGATCTGCTCACCCGACGATGTGACGAGAGGGCGTAGCTCATTGTCGACGACGACGGTGCTGCGTTCGAGTGCGCTGCTGAGGGTTCGTGCAACCTGGGCGTAGCCACCGCCGCGGAGAACGGCGTGGATCAGATCCTGGTGGACGATGTTCGATTTGTCCCGCGCGGACACGTGCTCGCGCAGCTCGTCGAGTGCTCGCCCGGTCTCGGCGGCGGATTCCTCGGCGCGGTCCAGCGCCCGTGCGGTTTGCAGGACTACCGAGGCGTGATCAGCCAGCGCCGAGAGCAGGGCGATCTGATCTGCGGTAAATCGTCGTTCCCGGCGGTCGGCGGCAAACAGGACTCCGAGGATCTGGCCGTCGGAGAGCATCGGCACGCCGAGAATCGCCACCAGACCCTCGGCGACGATCGCGGCATCGACCACTTCGTCATGGCGCGACTGCGTGTAGTCGCTGTAGTTCTGAACCCATTGGGCTGCTCGAGATTCGGCAATCGCGCTGACCAGTCCCGCGCCGGCAGGAACTTGCAGATGCTGGAGTTCCGGCGAGACCGCGCCGGCCGTCTTTCGAACATTCAGGTCACGAGTGATCACGTCGAACTCGGACAGGTACGTGACGTCGGTGCCCATGATGTCGTGTGCGCGGTTGACCAGCCTCTGCAGCAGTGTGTCCACGTCGCGAACCTGCGCGAGCTCACGTGCACTCGAATAGAGAACCGCCAATTCGTTCTCGCGACGGCGAAGTCGCCGAAATTCCGACCGACTGGCCCGGATGAGGGCCGCGGTCTCCGCGACCTCCGTTGCGCCAAAGCCGAATTCGGCAAGTACCTGTTCGACATGTTCGTCGCCGACTGAATCGAACGTCACGTCGAACAGCGCGGCAATCACGTTGGGCGCTGAGTCGGAGTCTGAATCAGGGGCGGTCACACCGAACAAACTACAGACCGGTGGATCCACCGAATTCGTCGAGCGGTGTGGATATGTGATTGTTGTTTGTTTCCAATGCATTCCGAGTCGTGCTCGTGTCTCCCGTTTCCCGTCTCAGTCTGTTCACGTCCTTCTCGAGCGCGCTGACTTCTGTCTCGAGGGCACTGATTTTGCGGTTCAACGCTTGGATGCTCGCCATGCAGACGCCGTTCGCGTCGACGGCGGAGATCCGGCGGGCGTTGGATCCCAAGCCGAAAATCGCCGCAAAGTCTTGCGCCATCGGACCCAGGTGACGGACCGACTTGTGGTCGAATCCGTAACTCCACGTACTTATTCGGAGTGCCGTCAACCGGTCGAGCACGTCCTGCGCGCTCGTCGGAACATCTACGCCGGTATGCACGCCACGTCGATGCGCGGCCCGTGCGAACACCCACTGCGCGGGGTGTCGCATCGCGGCGTTCACCCGAATACCGACCCGAGTGCCCAAAAATTCAGTGCGCTCGCCCTCGTCAGGCGGTGAGTTCACGTCGTGCGGTTTTGACGGTCTTGTCGCTCAGCAGAATTCCCGCTCCTGCGCCGAGCAGTCCGAGGCCGATTCCGACAGCGGCGCTGCCGAGGCCCAAAGCAATTCCCAACATGATTCCTCCAAAAATTGTGCGGTGAATTGAGGGGCCAGGTGTCCGACGAAAGTGCTGCCGACCTGCTCCGCGCTCATCTTTCACATTGCTCCGCCGTGCGGGCGATGACAACCCGTCTGGACCGAATTTCTCGTGGAAAACACAGGCGTGCAACACTGGGTGAAGAACTGCTGAGTCATCGGCGTCTTGTCGGCGCCGTACGGGCGGCAGTAATTGAGTAGCCATCGACCGATCTCTAACGCAGGTTTATCTGCGCGCGGCAACGATGACCAGGCAAAAGGGTGGCATGTGAACGAATCGAGCAGTGGCTTGTTTTCCGACCTCAGCGCGTCGGAGCCCGTTGTCGACGCAAAAAGCGCCGAGCAACTGGCTGCCGAGCGTGAAACTGCGGCAGCAGAACGCTCCAACACCGACACCGCTGAACAGCGGCAGTCGCGGCTGTTCAGCGGTTAAGCGCGTCAGGACTCCTTGATCACCGACAGAACATTGCCGGCGGGATCGGTGAACCACGCGATGTCGGGGCCGTTGCCACGCATGATGCCTCGCGCATCCTGGGGGAATCCGTCGTATTTGAGAAACTCCACGCCACGTGCGGTCAGTTGGTCGACGGTTGTGTCGATGTCGTCGACGACGAAGTTGAGAATCGTGTAGGTCGCCGCTTCGTGATTCGGCTTCGGATAAACGAGGATCTCGGTTCCGCCGGCAAGATGTAGGCGAATCAGTCCCATGTCTCCGTCGGTTACCTTCAACCCGAGTGTTTCGCCGTAGAACTTCTTTGCAGAGTCGATGTCTGTCACCGAAAATCCGCTGAATGCTTTCGTGTCTGTAAGCATGACTATCTCCGTTCCCAGCGGTTGCCGGACTAGGTGGTTTGGGAATCCGTCATTCCGGATTCCATCTCGGCCCTGGCTTCCTCGCTGAACTCGATGATCTGAACGTAGTTTCCGTCGGGGTCGATCGCAGTGGCGAACAAACTGCCCCCGCGGTCTTCGAGTGGAGCGTGCCAGTTTCCGCCGAGCGTATCGATGCGCTGTGCGATCGACCGGGCGTCGTCGGTTTCGACGTTGAGGAACATGCGACCCGGCTGGGGGTTGGTCTCGCCGACGTCGTCGCGTCTGTCGAGCATCACGTAGAAACCGTTGAAGTCGAGCACGTCGTAGCCGGGTTCGCCGGGAGTCCGGTCGACCTTCGGGGCGAACGCCTCGGCGTACCAGTCGCGCAAGCGTTCGGGGTCGGTGCTCGAGAGCAAAATGCTGCTGATGCTGGATCCGGACATGGGTCCTCCTGCTGTCGGTCGTTACTGTCGTCGGCAATCGAGGCTCTGGCCACGTCACCTCCCAGATACAGACTTCCCGCAGCGGCGAAACTCATCGCGGCTCAGGTGTGTTCCGACACCAAGATCGCTGTCGTCCCTGGTTCGAGCGCCCGAAAGATGTGCTCCTCGTCGCCGGGATAAGCAAGATAATCGCCCGGTCCGAGTTCGATCGGATTTGCAGTGGGCCCGACCTCCGCCCGTCCGGTGCCGATCACGACGTGTTCGGTGGTGCCGCGTGCATGCGGAGTGGAAATACGCGGCTCGCCCGGTTCGGCGACTATCCGATACAGATCGCGTCGTGCGTTCGGTGGGCTCGGCGCCAAGAGCGTCGCGATGTACGACGCGTTTGCCGACGCAATCGCGGGACCTTCTCCGGCTCGAATCAACTGAACGGTCTGTGCCTGAGAGTCGACGAGTTGTGAGAACGGCACGCCCAATGCGTTTCCGAGTGCCCACAGTGTTTCGAGGCTCGGATTTCCGAGTCCGGATTCGAGTTGGGAGAGTGTGGACTTGGCGATATCGGCGCGCCGGGCGACCTCCGAAAGGCTCAAGCCTGCTCGGGCACGTTCGCGTTTGAGTGCGACGGCGACCAGTTTCTGAGGAGTCTCCGCTGTATCCGTTTCATTACTGGGCATCGTTCGATTCTCCGATCGATCGTTCTACTTGACGAACGGTGTCACTTCGTTCAACATAGAATACATGCGTTCTTTATGGCGAACAGTTGATCGAGACACGGTTCGGGTGAGCGTGCTGATCTGTCTCTCCGTGGCCATCGTCGGTGTGTCCTACGGTGTGACGGCAGGATCGGCTGGATTCTCGTTGTGGCAGCTTTCGGCGTTGGCTGTACTCGTTCTGGGAGCGTCTTCGGAGTTCTTGTTCATCGGAATCATCGCGGCCGGAGGCGGCGCCGTCGCTGCAGTTGTAGCCGGCTTGCTGATCAACTCCCGAAACTTCGCCTACGGATTGGCAGCGGGATCTTTTCTCGGCGAGGCTCGCCACACGGATTCAGGCTGGCGCAGGGGCTCGGGCTGGCGCAAGTTGGTCGGCGCGCACCTGGTCAACGACGAAAGCGTCGCGGTTGCCATGGCGCAGGGCTCGGTGAAGCAGAAGCGTGCGGCCTTCTGGTTCTGTGGGATCGGGATCGCGGTGTCGTGGCCGATCGGAGCTCTCCTGGGCGGGCTGCTCGGCAGAGTCGTCCGAGACCCCGGCGCGTTGGGATTGGATGCCGCGTTTCCGGTTGTCATTCTGGCCCTTGTCTTGCCTGCGCTGAAGGAAAAGGTGACGCTGCTTGCCGCCCTGATCGGTGCAGCAGTCGCGGTGGCCACGTCGCCGTTCCTGCCGTCGGGTACCGCTCCGCTCGTTGCGCTGCTGAGTATCGCGGTGACGATACCGTTCCGGGAGAAGGTTCGATGAATACCGCGTCGGTCTGGATCGGTATCGTCGTGTTCGCTTGCGGTTCTTACGCTTTGCGGGCAAGTGGCGTTCTGCTCCGCGCTCGGGTGAAGCTCTCCGGCTTCGCCGAGAAAACCCTCGATCGTGCTGTCGTGGTGCTGCTGCTCGCAGTGGTTGTGACATCGACGGTCTTCACCGGGCATGACGTTGCGGGGCCGGCGCGGATGCTCGGCGTGGTGGCCGGAGGCATCTGCGCCTGGTTCAAGGCGCCGTTGGTGGTCGTGGTGATTGTCGCGGCCGGCACTACTGCAGTACTCCGACTGTCAGGAGTGTCGTAGAGCCGATTCGATGGGCGTTGAATCGGGGATCGAATTCAGGCGAGTGCGAATGCCGTCGATGAACAGGTCCAGGCCGAACTGGAAGCGCACTGTCGGATCGCCGTCGAGGAGGTCCTCGTCGGAACCGCCGCCGATCACCTCGGGGGAGTCGGGGGAAATGGGTGCTCTGGTCAGTGCCCCCATTTCTTCCATCTGCGCTCGGGACTGCTCGTCCACGGTATGGCCGAGTACGTAATACAGCAGGGCGTACGCCGCGAGTTGGGCGTGCTCGCGTGAGAGACCGGATTCTTGCCCGGCTTGTACGAAATGCTCGCGCACCTTGCTGTTCGTCATCCGCGAGGCGAAGGTGGCGCTGACCAACTCGGCGCCGTCGCGGTGCGCCAGTAGGGCAGACCGAAGTCTGTGTGCCAGTTCGGAATACGCTTCTTGCCACGTGTCTGCGTCGACGGGGGCGTCGAGGTCTTCGAGGATCTTGTCGACGACCGCGCCCAGCAAGGTCTGTTTGTTCGGGAAGTGCCAGTAGAGAGCGCCGGGTTGGACACCCAGTGACGTTGCGAGCCTGCGCATCGTGAGGTCGGCAAGTCCGAACTCGTCGAGTATCGCCATGGCGCCGTCCAGCACGTCGCCGCGTCGCAACTGCACTTGTTGTACCCCTCGTTTCGTCCCGCTGTGGACCGCTCGCGATCGGATGTCGATCGGATGTCGATCGGACCCGCCTTTGACAGTATTCCACCACGTCTCTAACGTGAACACCGTTCAACTTGTACGGTGTTCAATTTTGCTGGTTTCGAAGGAGACGTCTGTGACCCCGCCCCCGATTAGCACGGCCCCTGCGACGGTCGACATCCTCGACCAGGCGCGCGAGCAAGTTCTCGAAAGAGGAGTTGGCCTGACCGAAAGCCAGGTGCTCGACGTACTCCGACTCGACGACGACAGGCTCGAAGACCTGCTGGCTCTCGCCCACGATGTGCGTATGAAGTGGTGTGGACCGGAGGTCGAGGTCGAGGGCATCATCAGCCTGAAGACGGGCGGCTGCCCTGAGGACTGCCATTTCTGCTCGCAGTCCGGACTCTTCCAGTCGCCGGTTCGCGCGGCGTGGTTGGACATCCCGAGCTTGGTGGAAGCTGCCAAGCAGACTGCGAAGTCGGGCGCTACCGAGTTCTGCATCGTGGCCGCCGTCCGCGGACCCGACGCCCGGTTGCTCGCTCAGGTTGCCGCAGGCATCGAGGCGATCCGCAACGAGGTCGACATCCAGATCGCCTGCTCGCTCGGCATGCTCACCCAGGAGCAGGTCGACCAACTGGCCGCCATGGGTGTGCACCGGTACAACCACAACTTGGAAACTTCGAAGTCGCATTTCCCGAACGTCGTGACCACGCACTCGTGGGAAGAGCGGTGGAACACGCTTCGGATGGTTCGTGAAGCAGGCATGGAAGTGTGCTGCGGCGGAATCCTCGGCATGGGCGAATCGCTGGAGCAGCGCGCAGAATTCGCGGCCAACCTGGCTGAACTGGAGCCGGACGAGGTCCCGCTCAACTTCCTCAACCCGCGTCCGGGTACGCCGTTCGGTGATCTGGACGTGCTGCCCGCCAGTGAGGCGCTCAAGTCCGTGGCCGCTTTCCGTCTCGCGCTGCCTCGCACGATCCTGCGCTTCGCAGGTGGACGCGAGATCACTCTCGGCGACCTGGGTGCCAAGCAGGGCATCCTCGGCGGAATCAACGCCGTGATCGTCGGCAACTATCTGACGACCCTCGGACGTCCCGCCGAGAAGGATCTGGATTTGTTGGTGGATCTGCAGATGCCGATCAAAGCACTGAACGACACTCTGTGAGCACTCCGGTGACCGAGGAGCGGTACAACCCGTTCACCGGGCGTCGGATCGTCGACGGCGTCGACGATCCGACGCCGACTGCGGCGTCGATGGGGCTCGAGCCTCCTCGCTTCTGCGAGCAGTGCGGGCGCCGCATGATCGTTCAGGTCAGCCCTGACGGATGGTGGGCGAAATGCTCCCGACACGGTGTCGTCGACTCGATCGACGTCGCCCGCAGGTAGCGTCACTCTGTGTGATCTCTCTTCGGCAGACTCGTCTGCGCACCGCGATCGTGATCGCCGCAACCATTGCGGGCGTGAGCGTGCTCGTCGGTGTGCTGTGGGCGTTCTTGGCTCCGGCCGAGCACCTGTTGGTGGTGTCCGAGGGGCGCGGCGTCGCGTTGACGGGTGAGAGCCTTCATCAGTTCGACGCGAGCGCCGTGTTCATCTGGCTGGCACTGATCGTCGGTGTGCTGTCGGCTGTGGCGGCCTGGTTGGCACGCCTGAGTCGAGGTCCTTATGCCCTGGGCGGGTTGATAGTCGGTTCAGTGGCAGGTGCCGGACTGATGGCACTCGTGGGTTCGGGCGTGACAAAACTGCGTTTCCCTACGGCCGACAATCCGGCGGTCGGGGAGATCATCGCGCGGGCCCCGAACGTCGGAACTTTGCTCGTGCTTCTGTTTCAGCCGCTCGCGGCGTGCGTCGTGACATTGGTTCTTGCAGTGCTCAATCCGTACGACGACCTCGGGGTGGGGGACCACCCGGAATCCGGGGATCCGGAATCTGGGGATCCGGCCACCGACACCGAACAGACCGAAGTCGAGAGCCAGCCGAAACTTCCGTAACTGTTGCGTCGCTAGGCCGGCGAGGTCGACGAGCGCTTGGTTTCGGCTTTCATTCGCACGTCACCCAACAGTCGCCCGGAAATCAGCGCGCCCAACCGGCGGGTTGCGAAGCGAGTGCTGATCGAGGACACCCAGTTCGGCAGTCCCGATACGACGGTCGGCGGCGCGTAGCGTCGATCCAGTGCTCGGAAAGCGGTGTCCACCACCTGAGTTGCCGTCTGCATTCGCCCGACCGCCGCGTCTTCGGAGCCGACTACGTCGAAGAACTCGGTGCGCGTCGGACCGGGGCACACCGCCAATACAGTCAATCCGCTGCCGCGAGCTTCGGCCCAGAGTGCTTCGGTGAAGTTGAGTACAAACGCCTTGGATGCGCCGTAGACGGCCATGCCCGGTGTCGGCTGGAACGACGCTGTGCTGGCGATGTTGACCAGTGCTCCGCGGCCGGTGAGAAGGTCGGGCAGGAATGTGTGTGTCAGCTCGACCAGCGTGGCGATGTTGAGCTGAATCTCGGACGTGACGCGCTCGAGATCTTCGTCCACGAATGCCCCGTGTGTTCCGAATCCGGCGTTGTTGATCAGCGAGTCGACGGTGATGCCACGGTTTGTCAGCTCCTGGTGCAGCGATGCACCGACGCCGGGTGCGGCCAGGTCGGCGGGCAGGACTGTCACGATGATGCCGTGGGCGCCACGGAGTTCGGTGGCGAGTGCCTCGAGGCGGTCGGCCCGCCTGGCGACCAGAACCAGGTTTGCGCCGCGAGCGGCAAAGCGATGAGCGAATTCCACTCCGAGCCCAGCGCTGGCTCCGGTGATGAGGACGGTGGTTCCGGCTACTTCGATGGCCATGGTGGCTCCTTCGGTTCGGGTGATCCCAAATGTAGGCACTGACACCATAGTTGTCAATGACAACATTTTGATATGGTGCCACCATGCCCGCCCACGAACAGCCGTATCATCACGGCAGCCTGCGACAGGAACTCCTGGCGTCGGCCGAAGCAACACTCGAACGAGATGGCGTCGACAAGTTGTCGCTGAGGCAACTCGCGCGTGAGGCGGGCGTGAGCCACGCGGCTCCGGGCAAGCACTTTCGTGATCGCCAGGCTTTGCTCGATGCCTTGGCCGAAAGTGGATTCCATCGGATGACCGGTGCGCTCGAGCGGGCAGTCGCGGATGCTCCACCGACCGCGAGGGCCCGGTTCTCCTCGCTCGCCAATGCCTACGTGGATTTTGCGCTGGAGCATCCGGGCCTGCTCTCTCTGATGTACAGCAACAAGCATGCGCCGGGCGCCGCCGAAACTGTCGTCAACGCGGGGCACGCGACGATGGACCTGACCGTCCGGCTCGTTTCGGAAGCTCAGGCCGCAGGTGACATTGCCGCCGGTGATCCGGAAAGTATTGCGCTGGTTGCCTTTGCGACGTTCCACGGCGTCGCGACGCTTGCTGCGGGCGGAATGTTGGGCGACGTGCCGGTGGGCGAGGTGGTGAACGCGGCCTCGACGGTCTTCTGGGCGGGCCTTTCCAGGGCAGTCTGAGGTGGGGCGCGCAATTCCCCAGAGTTCTCACAGAACCAGCACAAGGGAAGCACAAGATTGCGGACTTACATAGGAGTCAAGAAGTTTGATTCCGAGTGGAGGTTCGGCAATGAGTGTTTCAGAGATCGCCCCCAACAGGGGAGTTGTACTTGTCACGGACATCGGATTCGAGCACGGTGCGCGCACGGCCGCCGAGTTTCTCGACGCTGGTTGGAGCGTGGCAGTCACGGCGCGGACGGTCACCGAATTGGTTCGCGTCATGGCGGGAAAACCTGCCCATCGCTTCTTTGCGATTGTCGCCGATCCGACGGATCGTTGGCAGGCCGATCGGATTCTCGATCGGGTGACGACTCGGTTCGGTGTAATCAACCGGGTCATCGATCCGGCCGGCGCCGTGACCTCGGTGTGGTTGCAGCGCGGAAGTCTCGAAGCTGTTGCCTGACAGTGCGATCGGTGTCAGCTTGGCGGCCGTAGTGCGGCGAATTCGTCGGTGACCCGCAAGGTGGAGTCGGTGAAACGGTACAGGGCGGGTGGACGTCCACCCGACTTGCCGGACGGTGCGGTGTTGCCGGTGGGAGTCAGAACGCCTCGACGCCCCAGCACGCGTTGCAAGTTGGTGGCATCGACCTGGTAACCGAGGGCAGCGCAGTAGATTTCGCGCAGTGTCGACATCGCGAACTCTTCCGGGGCCAGCCCGAATGCGATGTTGGTGTACGAGAGTTTCGCGGCAAGTCGATTGCGCGCGTGCCGTACGACGGTTCCGTGGTCGAACGACATCTCCGGCAACTTCGAAACGGGGTGCCAGGCTGTGTCCGGTGGCAGTTGTGGGTCGGCGCTGAGGGGAACGAGTCCGAGGAAGGTCGACGCGATGCGGCGCGGACCCGGCACGCGCTGTGGATCACTGAAGACGGAGAGCTGTTCGAGGTGGGCGACCTTTCGTAGGTCGACCTTCTCGGCGAGGAGTCGTCGAGCGGAGGTCGTCAGGTCCTCGTCGTCGCGCAAAGTGCCCCCGGGCAGGGACCACGTGCCCTTCTGTGGGTTGAGTGCACGCTGCCACAGCAGTACGGCCAACTCTTCACGCCCTTGCGGGCAGTGATCGCCGTCACCTGCGGCGATGCTTGCGGGGAAGGTGCGAACTTGGAACACCGCTGCAAGCACTTCGTGGGTGGTGTTACTATTGGGCACGTTTTCGATCCTAAGTCGAAAACCTCGAATACGCAAATCCGGGCCAGCCCGTCCGGATTTGAACTGGGTGACGAGCCCGGGTTCACGGTGAAGGAGAACGCCATGACGACCACGACGTTATGGGAGGGATCGGCCTCGCAGATTCACGACGGCCCCGGCGGATACAACGGAGTCGAAGCGACCCCCGAGTGGGCCGCTGAGATCAAACGTCTGGCTCGCGAACGCGGCGCGACGATTCTTGCGCACAACTACCAGCTGCCTGCGATTCAGGACGTCGCCGATCATGTCGGTGACTCCCTGGCGCTGTCGCGAATCGCTGCCGAGGCGCCCGAGGACACGATTGTCTTCTGCGGTGTGCACTTCATGGCCGAGACCGCGAAGATCCTGTCGCCGTCCAAGACCGTGCTGATCCCGGACGAGAGAGCCGGCTGCTCTCTGGCCGACTCGATCAATGCCGAGCAGCTTCGTGAGTGGAAGGCCGACAACCCGAACGCGCTGGTGGTGTCGTACGTGAACACAACCGCAGAGGTGAAGGGTCTCACCGACATCTGCTGCACCTCGTCCAATGCCGTCGACGTGGTCAACTCGATCGATCCCGACCGCGAGGTTCTGTTCCTGCCGGACCAGTTCCTGGGAGCTCACGTCAAGCGCGTGACGGGCCGTACCAACATGCAGATCTGGGCCGGTGAGTGCCACGTGCACGCCGGCATCAACGGTGACGAGCTAACGGCCAAGTCCAAGTCGCACCCAGACGCCGAGCTGTTCGTGCACCCTGAATGTGGTTGCGCTACTTCGGCTCTGTACCTAGCCGGTGAAGGCGCGGTCCCCGCGGACAAGGTCAAGATTCTCTCCACCGGCGGAATGCTCGACGCTGCCCGCGTCACCAAGAGCAAGCAGGTTCTGGTCGCGACCGAGATCGGGATGCTGCACCAGTTGCGCAAGGCAGCGCCCGACGTCGATTTCCAGGCCGTCAACGACCGCGCGTCGTGCCCGTACATGAAGATGATCACGCCTGCCGCGTTGCTTCGCTGCCTTCTCGAGGGCAAGGACGAGGTCCACGTCGATCTCGAGATGGCCAAGCGTGCACAGAAGTCGGTGCAGCGCATGATCGAGATCGGTAATCCGGGCGGCGGCGAGTGACCAGCCCTGCCGGGCGTTTCGCCTGGGAGGCTCATGCCGACCTGGTCGTCGTGGGAGGCGGTGTCGCGGGCCTCACCGCTGCGCGCACCGCTTCTCTGCGGGGACTGAAAGTACTCACGGTCAGCAAGGGCGGTCCGACGGACACCGCGACTCAGTACGCGCAGGGCGGCATCGCGGTCGTCGACGATCTGAATACCGATTCCGTCGAGTCGCACGTTTCGGATACGTGTGAGGCCGGCGTCGGTTTGTGCGACGAGGAAGCTGTCTATTCCATCGTCGAAGCTGGTCACGACGCTGTTGCTGCGCTGGCCGCGTTGGGAGCGGTCTTCGATCGCGGGCGAGACGGCGAGGTGTCGCGCACCCGCGAGGGTGGGCACAGCACGCGTCGGATCATCCATGCCGGCGGCGACGCCACTGGCGCGGAAGTGCAGCGGGCTCTCAATGCTGCCGGGCTCCCCGTTCTGTTCGGTGCAGCGGCAGTCCAGGTGGTGACCAACCGGCGTGGGGTGTGCGGACTCATCGTCTCCTCGCCGGAAGGCCTCGGAGTGATCCATGCGCCCGCGGTGCTGCTCGCTACCGGCGGACTCGGTCAGCTGTATGCCTGCAGCACAAATCCGCCCGGAGCGACTGCCGACGGAATCGCGTTGGCACTCGAAGCCGGTGCGGCGATTGCGGACCTGGAGTTCGTTCAGTTCCATCCGACGGTGCTCTTCACTCCGGGCGGGGTAGGCCGCCGACCCCTGATCAGTGAGGCGGTCCGCGGCGAGGGCGCGATTCTTGTCGACACCAACGGTGATTCGGTCACCGCAGGTGTTCATCCGCTGGGTGATCTCGCCCCGCGTGACGTGGTCTCGAGGGCAATCGCAGCACGCCTACGCGATCTCGGCACTGATCACGTCTATCTCGACGCTCGCAAGCTCGACGGTTTCGATTCGAGATTCCCGACCATCACGGCGTCCTGCCTCGAAGCGGGCATCGATCCACGCACCCAATTAATTCCGGTCGCTCCGGCCGCGCACTATTCGTGCGGCGGAGTCGCCACCGACGTCCATGGACGAACGGGAGTGCCTGGTCTCTACGCAGCAGGCGAAGTGGCTCGCACGGGATTGCACGGCGCGAATCGTCTTGCGTCCAACAGCCTTCTCGAGGGTTTGGTAGTCGGGGAGCGTGCAGGAATCGCAGCTGCCGAGCGTCGCGAGGTTCATGCCGAAGTGGTCAACGTGGTGCGCAAGCCGATGACGATCCTGCCGCGAGAGACCGTGCAGTCCGTCATGACGGCACACGCGTCAGTGGTTCGCGACGGAGGCGGTCTCCAGATTGCGCGAGCCGCGCTTGCCGACGCCGAACAGACAGTGGCGGTGGCTGCTCCGGACCTCGAAGACGCGGCGCTCACGTTGACCGCGACTGCATTGGTCGACGTGGCCGTGGCGCGAACCGAGAGCCGTGGCTGCCATACCCGCACCGACTATCCTGAAACAGATCCGAATCAGCGTCGCAGCACTCGGATCAAGATGGGTGCCGATGGAGCGCTCGAAATACCCGACATGTTGTTGACAGGAGTTCATTGATGACCGAGCAGAAGATCCTGCCCGCGCCGCTCGACCGTGACGAGCTGCTCACATTGGTCAGGCTCGCTCTGGACGAGGATCTGCGCTATGGACCCGACATCACTTCTACCGCAACGGTTCCCGCCGATGCGGTCGCGAAGGCGTCGGTCGTCTCACGCTCCTCGGGTACTGTCGCCGGCATCGACGTCGGACTGCTTGTTCTCGACGAGGTGATCGGCGCGGGTAACTACGAGGTCGTTGATCGGGTGGCCGACGGAACTCGGGTTGCGCCAGGTCAATCGGTGCTCACCGTTGTCGCGCTTACCCGCGGACTTCTCACGGCAGAGCGCACGATGCTCAACCTCGTCTGCCATCTCTCGGGAATCGCCACGGCGACATCACAGTGGGTCGACGCCATTGCCGGCACTCATGCCAAAGTGCGGGACAGCCGAAAGACGCTGCCCGGACTGCGTTCTCTGCAGAAATATGCAGTCCACGTGGGCGGAGGCGTCAACCACCGTATGGGATTGGGCGACGCGGCGTTGATCAAGGACAACCATGTTGCTGCTGCCGGTTCGGTGGTCGCAGCACTTCGTGCGGTCCGTGAGCTCGCCCCGGACATCGAGTGCGAAGTTGAGGTCGACAACCTCACTCAGCTCGATCAGGTGCTGGCGGAGAACGTGGAACTTGTTCTGCTGGACAACTTCCCGCTGTGGCAGACGCAGATCGCGGTCCAGCGCCGAGACGCTGTTGCTCCAGAAACCAAACTCGAGTCATCCGGTGGTCTCACCATCGACGTTGCCGCAGAGTACGCCCGAACCGGCGTCGACTACCTCGCTGTCGGTGCCTTGACGCACTCGGTGACGGTCCTCGACCTCGGGCTCGACATGTAGGTGTCGCTATTGCTCGGCGTCCAGCAGTTGCGGGACGGCCGAGCGAAGCGCGTTTGTCACGGTTGCGACCGCCGGGTGAGCGTCGGAGCCCGCTCGGTGTGCAATCTTGGTCCTTCGTCGAATGGGCATCGGCGTCAGGCGCACACCTAGCGGCGGATGGATTGCTCCGAGTTCAGGAACCAGCGAAACACCCTGTCCCGCAGCGACGAGGGCGAGAACGGTGGCGAACTCGTCGATGTGGTGTCGCACTTTCGGGGTGAATCCAGCTGCCCGGCATGCGCGAATAGTCATTGCATGACAAGCAGTTCCGGGAATTGCGGTAATCCAGGGACGTTCTACGCAGTCGGTCAGCGATGCGACAGCGTCGTGGGGATCTGACTCGATGTCACTCGATGCGAGGTACACGGCTTCGCTGCAGAGCGGCAATGTCGTCAGGCCCGGTTCGGTGGGGCGAGGGACGAAGTCGTAGTCGTGAATCAACGCCAAGTCCAGAGTCCCAGCTCGTAGGTCGTCGGCGACGTCCGCCGGGTCGATCTCCGAAACCATCGGTTCCAACCCGGGATGCTCGCGAGACAGGGCGATCAATGCCGCCGGGAGGATCGCCCGTGCCGCGGTCGGGAACGTTCCGATGCGCAGCGGCCCCGCCAGTCCACGACGTGCGTCGACCAATTCACCTGACGCCTGCTCCAGGCGTTGCAGGATGGCTTCGGCATGACGTGCGAGGTTCTCACCGGCGGGTGTGAGTCGGACGCGACGGCCTGTTCGTTCCAGCAGCGGCACGCCGGCTTCACGTTCGAGGACGGCCAACTGCTGCGACACCGCGGAGGGACTGAACGACAGCGCCTCGGCAACGGCAACGATGGTTCCGCGCAGCGCTAGTTCGCGCAAGAGCTTCAGTCGGCGAACATCGAGCATCAGCTCAGCTTACGCTCGACGATGGAAATGCGAACTAGACCTACAAGGTTTGTTCGGTGAGGCTGAGTTCTATGACTACGACTCGAGTTGACCTGGCCGGAATCCATGTTCCACTGATCACGCCCTTCGAGAGCGACGGTCGTATTGCAACCGATGCACTCGAACAGCTTGCGCACCAGGTCCTCTCCGAGGGTGCGGTCGGACTCGTTGCGCTGGGGACTACAGCGGAAGCCGCAACACTCACCGAGCAGGAGAGAGTGACCGTTCTGGATATCTGTGCGAATGTGTGCCGTGCGAGAGGCGCGACGTTGATCGTCGGCGCGGGCAGTAACGACACGGCGGCCAGTGCGCAGGCGCTCGGGAGGCTGGCTCGGTGGCCTGAGGTCTCGGCGGCGTTGGTGCCGGTTCCCTCCTTCACGAGGCCGTCGAAAGCCGGTGTGGTGGCGCATTTCGCGCATCTGCAGTCGTCGAGCCCAGTGCCGCTGATCGTCTATCACGTGCCGTACCGAACTGCGTGCGATCTGGACAGCGGCACTTTGCAGGAGGTGGGTACTTTGCCCGGGGTTGTTGGTGTGAAGTATGCCGCGGGCGGTATCGACGCAGCTGCCGTCGAACTCTTCGCGGATCTTCCGGGCGACTTCGCCGTACTGGCGGGGGATGATCTATTTCTCGCGCCTCTTCTGGCCTTGGGTGCGGCCGGTGGCATCTTGGCGTCCGCTCATGTGTCGACCGCTGAGTTCGTCCGCTTGGTAAAAGCTTGGGACAGTGGCGATGTGGACGGCGCCCGTGACCTCGGGCGGAGTTTGTCGAAGCTGTCCGGAGCTCTGTTTTCCGAACCGAACCCGACTGTGATCAAGGGCGTATTGCATGCGTTGGGACAGATTCCGACTCCCCATGTGCGACTGCCGTTGCTACCTGCGGGTGACGAATCGGTAGCGCGGGCGCTCGAGGTCTACCACTCTTGACTCGAACGCATGTTCGAGTATTGTGTGGGGAGGGGATCGGGGGATTCAATGAGTGTCTTGTTGTCGGATGTGGTGTCGGGTTCTGCGGTGGGGTTACGCGGACGCCTGTGGCGGTTGTCGGCTGCTGAGTTGCGGGCTGCTGCTGTCGAGGCGAGTGCGGAGATTCTGCGCCTCGAGGCGGTGCGTGTGGCGGTGGTGGACGAGTTGTCGTTGCGCCCGGATGATCAGGTGATTGCCAGCCGCGGTGTCGGTTCGTGGTTGGCGGCGAACACGATGCTGCAGGTTCGGGACGGGAAGAAGATCGCCGCGTTGGGTGCGGCTTTGCGGCCGTTTCCGGCGGTGGCGGCTCGGTTCGATTGCGGGGATTGCTCGTTCGAGCATGCGGTGTTGATCGTGGCGTTCTGCGAGTCACCGCCGAAGGGGATGCCGGAGGAGGCATTACCGAAGTGCATCGATTTGTTGTTGGCTGCTGCGTCGGGTGTGGAGGCGACGACGACGAAGGTGCGGAACGTGATCGCGACGTTGGAGAGGTTGTTCGAATCGGATGAGATTCCGCCCGCCGAGGATGTCGATCTCAATGAGTTGCGGATCGCCTCGACCTTGAATGGTCGGGTGGTGGTGCGTGGGGATTTCGATGCCCTCACCGGGGAAATGTTGTTGTCGGCGTTGTCGAATCTGACGATGCCGACCCCGGCACCGGACGGGACTCCCGATGCCCGGTCGGCGGCGAAGCGGACTGCGGATGGGTTCACCGAACTGATCCGGCGCTACCTGGACTGCGCGAGGACTGGTACCGATGGTGGTCAGCGTCCGCATGTGAACGTGCACATCAATGCTCGTGATTTGGCTGAGCATCGGGATTGTGCCGCACAGTCTTCGGATTCGGGTGATGACGGCTCACTGGAGCTGTCCGATCTTGATGTCGGGCACATGCCCTGGCTGGGACCGCTGTCGGTGTCGCAGACCAGGCTTCTCGGGTGTGATTGTTTCCTCTCCACGGTCCTGCTCGACGATCACGGCGCGCCGCTCGATGCGAAACCAGGGAAGAGGTTGGTCACCGCCGAACAGCGAGTGGCGTTGATTGCCCGAGACAGAGGCTGTGCGTTCCCGGGTTGCACATGTGTACCGGCGTGGACCGATGCGCACCATATCCGGCACTGGGCCAACGGCGGGCCGACGGTGATGAACAATCTGGTCCTGCTGTGCCGTTCACATCATCGGTTGATGCACCGCAAATCAGAGTTCGTCGGGAAGTGGGTGATCCGGATCGGTGTCGACAACAAACCCTGGTTCATCCCGCCGCCCTCGATCGACCCCGGACAGCACCCGCGACCGGCCAACACCACATTCAAAACCTGACTGAGTGGTGACACCCGTTCAGGCGCACAACTTCACGCCGATAGGCTTCAACTCGGAGATACACCCGGGTTGGGGCCTGGAGGCCGTGTTGTTGTGAACGGCTGCAGATATGGGGGAGGTCATATGGTTGTCGACGTTGTGCAAGCGGTCGAGACCGATGGGCCGGAGATTCTGGCGCTGCGGCACGCGGCAGAAGACTGGTTGGCAGAACGCGGAATCATCCAGTGGCGCCCGCGTGAAGTGTCTGTCGAGCAGGTCGGGGAGCAGATTTCGAGAGGGGAGTTCTTTGTTGCGCGAGACCGGGAACAGTCGAGGATTGTCGGTGCCCTGCGGTTGATCTGGTCAGACCCCGTGGTCTGGCCCGATTCGAACGATCCTGCCGGCTACGTGCACGGATTGGTTATCGACCGAGAATTCTCGGGCACCTCGTTGGGCGAACGCTTACTCGGCTGGGCCCATCGACGTTCCGCGCAGGAGAACGCGCAGTACCTGCGGCTCGATTGTGTAGAAACCAACGTGCGGTTGCGCCGCTATTACCGAGACGCGGGTTTCGCCGAGGTAGGGCGTCGTGACTTCGGAGACGATGCCGACAACGGTTGGTTCAGTGTCGTGTTGTTCGAGCGCTCCCTGACCTGATCCATTCACAGCAACTTTCCAGGCGGCTCCCAGTGCCGCCAGGGTTGGAGACGCGATCGTTGGCAGGACAGTAACTCGTGAAGGGACTTCCTGATGACCGCCGTTCTGCATCCGGCCCCGCCTCAGCGCCCGGCACCAACTGCCCATCGAGCGGAGTTCTCGCCGTCGTGGTTCCGCACGCGCAGTACAGGATTGGCGCTGACGATCCTGTTGGCAGCAACGGCAGTCCTGTATTTGTGGAATCTGACCGCGAGTGGCTACGCCAACACCTTCTACGCTGCGGCGGCGCAGGCCGGCTCCCAGAATTGGAAAGCGTGGTTCTTCGGTTCCCTCGATACCTCGAATTTCATCACTGTCGACAAACCGCCCGCTTCATTGTGGGTCATGGGTGTGTCCGGACGAATCTTCGGATTCTCGAGTGCCAGTCTTCTAGTTCCGCAGGCGTTGATGGGCGTCGGATCAGTTGCGCTCGTGTATGCGGCCGTCAAACGAGTGGCGTCGCCCGCTGCGGGTTTGGTGGCGGGAGCTGTGTTGGCAGCTACGCCCGCTGCCGCCCTGATGTTCAAGTTCGACAATCCTGATGCACTGTTGGTTCTGCTCATGACTCTTGCCGGCTACTTCGTGATTCGGGCTATGGGCACGGCGATCGGTCGTCGAGCCGCGATGTGGGTGGCGCTCGCAGGAGTAGCGCTGGGGTTTGCCTTTCTCACCAAGATGCTGCAAGGGCTGATGGTGTTGCCTGCATTCGGTGCCGCGTATTTGATCGCCGGACAGGTGCGCTTGCGGACTCGCCTGGTCCACCTGGTGATCGGTGCTGCGTCCGTTGTCATATCGGCTGGGTGGTGGGTGTTGGCAGTGTGGCTGTGGCCCGCTGATTCTCGCCCGTACATCGGCGGATCGACCAACAACAGCGTCATGGACTTGGTACTGGGATACAACGGATTGGGTCGACTTTTCGGGAGCACCGGTGGCGGTGGCGGAATGGCCGGTGGCAGTGCAGGTTCGAGCTTCGGGGGAAGTGCCGGACTCGAACGGCTGTTCGGCAGCGAGATGGGTATCCAGATTTCCTGGCTTATTCCTGCGGCTTTGATTGCGCTGGTGTTCGGCCTGCTCGCCTGTGGGCGCGCACCGCGCACAGATCTTGTCCGTGCGTCGTTGATCCTTTGGGGTGGCTGGTTTCTCGTTACCGGCCTGATCTTCAGCTACATGTCCGGCACGATCCACCCCTACTACACAGTTGCGCTGGCGCCCGCCGTCGCGGGGATGATCGGGACCGGTGGATACGCTCTGTGGTTGGTCCGTGCCCGTTGGATCGGACGTTGCGGGTTGGCTGCGACGATGCTGGCCGCAGGAATCTGGAGCTGGGTGTTGTTGCACCGCAATGCCGACTGGCTGCCGATGCTGAAGTGGATTCTGTTGGCGGGCACTGTCGTCGGCGCGATCCTGGTTCTCGTGGGAGCTAAGGATCGATTTCGCAAGCTCGCTGTCGCTGGATTGATTCTTGGATCGTTGGCAGGGATAACCGGTTCTGCGTCTTACGCGATTGCCACTGCCGCAACAGCGCACGGTGGGTCCATCCCGACGGCCGGACCGACCGGCGCCGTGTCCGACTCCGGAATCGGCGGGGGAGGAGGTATGGGTGGGGGCCCAGAGCTGCAAAACGGTGACGCTCCGCCGAATTCTTCTGACGCGACTGTAAATCCGGCGTCGAACGGGCAAGAACTGAGTAGCGGCAGTGAAAGTACTTCCGAGTTGACGGCAATGCTGGTCAATGCGGGCACCACGTGGTCGGCCGCGACCAACGGCTCGCAAAGCGCAGCAACCTACGAGTTGGCCAGCAATACCGCGGTGATGGCGATCGGCGGTTGGAGTTCCGATCCCGCACCGACATTGGATCAATTCATCCAGTACGTGGCAGACGGAAAAATTCACTACTACATTGCCGGTGGCCAGGGCGGAAGCCAGCGAGAGCGCCAAAGCGGGGACAGCACGTCGAATGTCATCCAGGAATGGGTCGAAGCGAATTTCACGTCGACAACGGTGGGAAATTCCACGATCTACGACCTCAGCGGGTATGTCGGATAGCGACGTAGTTGTTGTGGTAGGCAATGATCGAGAAATGTCTGGGCGCACCGCACACGAGTCGAACCGTCGCCGCGAGCAATGGACCTGGCGTGACGGGCTGGTGATCGTCTCGATCGTCGCCTTGGGAACTGTTGTCGCGGCGGTGACGAACGAGGACACGGGCGCGTCGATTCCCGGCTGCGATTCGGTGGCATCGCCGGGTCCGCCGGTGCGTATCAACTACGGTTTTGCCGGTGAGCCCGGCTATGACGACCCGGACTATCCATGGTTCTCGGGACCGAAGGCCACCGCCATGAGCGACGCACTACTCGAATCGCTGCCTTCCGATGTCGACGTTGCATTTGCGAGTCCATCGAAATCGCTCGAGTTTGCGCCGATCCAGAATTACCGGGGTGCCTCGTTTCCTGACGGGGTCGACCCGATCGAGTTCAGCGGTTCTACGTCGGCGAAGGGAACCTTGACTCGCGTCGGGCGGACTGCGGATATCTCGGTTCAGGTGCGTGCATGGGATCAGCCGGTGCCGCCGTGCTTGGAGGGTCTGGTGGATCGGCGGGAGCATCTCGAAAACGGAACAGTGCTCGACATCGCCGATTTCGAGGACAGAGCCGATTTCGAAGACACAGACGGTTCGGAAGTCGGGGGCGAGCGCGGAGTCGTCGCGTATCTCGGTGATGGATCCCGGGTTGTTGCCAGCGTCGACACGTCGACCGGAACTTCGTCGGATGCTTCCCCGCTCTTGACGATGGACGAACTGATCGCGTTAGCGACCGCGCCGGGGCTTGCGGTGACTGCGCCGGTTCCAGACTCGACGCCGCCGCCGATGGCATCCTGCTACACCGATTCTGTGAATGCCGGTCCACCTGCGTCGCGCATGGATATCGACCGACTGAATCAGTTGCTCGATGCACGTTGGAAGGATCTCGGCGCGGCAGGCGTCACTTTGGAGCGCCCGCTCGGTTCGTTGGTTCCAGATGATTACGGACAGGGAGGAGTGTGCGAGCGGATCGTCGCCTCGACAGCGGACGGCAGCAGCGATGTCGAAATATCAGTTGGTACCGCTGTGCCGGAACCGGGTGAGACACTGACGTTGCCAGGCTCCACCACCGTGACTCGCCTGGTCGATCCCGATGGCTCGGGCGATGACACGGTCCGGGTTGTTCACCCCTCCGGCGAAACAGTAGTGGTGACCCAGTTCGTGACATCGGCTGGCTCCACATCGGCGTCGCCTTTGACAATCGAACAGCTCGAGTTCATCGCAACCACTCCAGGGCTGGTGATTTCGGCTCGGTGACGGTGGTGCTGGCACAATAGTGGCGAATTGTTCGTACCCAGAGACGTCGGAGGCTCAACGAATGGGCGATGCCAGCCCTGCTCGCGGTGACGATTTCTCCACCTGGTTCATCGACCAGTTCTCCGTGTACTGGCAGTCCGGCGGTGGGGCCCGCATCGAAGGACGTATTGCGGGCTATCTGTTGATCAGCGAGTCGCCAGGGGTCAGCGCCGAAGAGTTGGCGCAGGCACTCGGAGCAAGTCGCGGATCGGTGTCCACCTATATTCGTCGGTTGATCGACCGGGGGTTCGTCAAGCTCACGCGCAGGCCTCGGGATCGGACTCACTACTACGTCATGGATTCCGACGTGTGGGGCGGATTCCTCGAAACAGAGCACGTGTATCTCGAGAATCAACGCAAGCTTGCGACCGAGGCCCTGCAGTACGCAAATCCCAACGGTCCCGCGTACATTCGTGTGCTCAACATGCGCGATTACATGGGGTGGATCATCGACAATCGCATGCTGAGCAGTGAGTGGATGCGATTCAAAGCTGAACGCGACGGCAAGAAACCCGCGTCCGAATAGGACGCGGGTTTCTCGATCGCACGATGCTGATCTACATCACTTGTTCAGCTTCGCGATTGCCTCGTCGATCATCGGCACGTAGCGCTCGAGCGACCAGGGCACGGTCAGAGGGTTGATCATCGAGGAACCGGTGACGAAGGGCTGTTCGGTCGGAGCGATGACAGTTCCCCGAGCCACAGCGGGGATTGCCTGGTAAGCGGGCTGCGCTTCGATCTCGGCCCGGTTGGCCGGGTCCGAGTAGAAGGTGAAGAGCAGGTCGGACTTGTCGAGGAGGTTTGCGTTCTCGAGGCCGATGACGGCGGAGTCTGTTCCTTCAGATTCCGTCAAGGTGTAGACGACGGGATCCACCTGCAGGCCAAGTGCGCGGACCATGGCCACACGCTGCTCTTCGGCGAAAAAGACGCCGAGGGTTCCTGGGCCCGTGTTGTAGATGAAGGAGAAGCTGACGTCGGCGTAGTTCGGATGTGCTGCAGTCGATTCCGCGAACTGCGACTTGATCTTGTCGATTTCGGACGTTGCCTTCTCGGATTCACCCATGGCTTTGCCGATGACGTTGATCTGGTCTTCCCACGTGATGGTCCAGGGGCTCTCGGCGTAGGCGACGGTCGGCGCGAACGCGTTGAGTGAGTCGAACTGCTGCTGTGTGATGCCGGACCAGGGGGCGAGGATCAGGTCGGGTTCGAGAGCGATGATCGCCTCGATGTTGAGATCGGTTCCGCCGGTGAACTGCTCTGGCAGTTCGCCACCTTGCTTCGTGACCGCTTCGTGGACCCACGGCAGATACCCGGTGTCGTCGCTGCCCCATGCGTACTTTTCGACGCCGACGGGGATCGTGCCGAGCGCGATTACGGTCTCCGCCGACCCCATGCCGAGAGTCACGATTCGCTCGGGCTTTTCGGTGATGACGGCGTTTCCGAGCGCACTTTCGATGGTGACGGTTTCGAAGTCGCTGCTGCTCGATTCGGTTGCGGTGTCGTTGTTACTGCATCCGCCGATTACCAGGGCGGCAATGACCAATCCACTCAGCGCCACAGTTCGGCGAAGTGAGCGCACACGGGCGTATCGCATGGGGAACCTTCCGTTGTCGATGCGCCGAGGAGTGAGACTCCGACGGATCGCAGCCGACGGCCGGTTCCAGGCGCGTCAGGAAGCATAGGCTAGCCTTCGCCAAAGTTTCAAATCTGCTGAAAGTTCACGAGCCCGACAAACGGCGACATGCCAGGGGCCTCGTCGACGTTTGCCGGTCAAGCTCAGCAGGTAGGCACGTCGACGGTAATCTTCGGGTCGTCGACCAGCGGCTGGACCGGTACGCGAGCTTCGCCCTCGGCTGTGGGCTCGGTCAGATCGAACTTCAGCTCAACCGTCTGGCCTCGCGGAATGACGGCCCTGGTCATGTAGGCCGGGTGACCCTGTTCGGTTCCGTTGACGGCAAACGAAATCTGTCCACCCACGGAGACGGCATCGAGTTTGGCGCCGGCTGTCGCAAGCAGAGTGACTGCAGCCACATTGGTGCCATTGGGCAGTCGTCCGGGGTTGTCGACGATCCCGCTGACATATTCGGTCAGGTCGGCGTCGGGCGCGTTGTTGGTCAGTCGAACGGTGACCGTTGTCTTTCGGGTGTCGCCGGTGCACGTCTGGGCTGTGTAGTCGATTTCTCGTGTGAGGTAGTAGTCGAGCTTGTTGCCGGCTTGGTTGTTGATCACCACACCGGCATACGGAGCCGCATCATCGGGAATGGTGTGCCCGAGGACGGTGTCGGCAAGAACCGATTGTTCGTCGGGGTGAGAGCTCCACACTGCGATTCTGCCCTCGCTGACACCTCTGCCCAGAGCCTCCAGTAATGCGCTCGGCGACTTGATGTTCCCGGTCATCTTCGCCACGACACGGGCCGCGATTGTCTGCAGATACTGCTTTCGTGCCTTGTTGTCGGAGGGAAAGCGTGCGTACGCGGTCGACTCGGTCAACTCAACGACGTTGTCGGCGGTGACCGACTCTCCGTCCGGCATCTCTACTGGTCCCACCGCCTCGAGGAGGTAACTCAGTGCTATCGGATCGGTCGCTATCGCGCCGTCGACCAGCTCACCCCCGGACTCCTGTGACCACAGGGACTGCCAGATCTGCGCTGCGTAGGGAAAGTGCGAGCTGAGGTTGCTGTTGCGAAAATCGGTGGTCGGTCGACTGTTTCCGTACAGCTGGTTGAAGTCAGGACCAAGGTCTATCGGTTGATTGTCCAGTGTTAGTTCGGAGTTGGGGGAGAGTGTGTCCACCCGAGCGGCGCCGTTGTCGACTCGGACGATGCCGTATCCACCCAACAGGCCGCCGGTTCCTCGCGCTTCCGCATTGGTCTGGAAACCGATGAAGTAGTTGCGCGGTCCGTCGGTGCCGAGCATCGCCGGTGCGATGCGCGCCGCGGTGGCGGTGTTCGTCAGGAGGGTAGCCAGTTCGCTTGTCTGCGACTGTAATTCTGCTCTGGCATCGTTAACTCGGCCCAGGTACTTCGATTCGGGAACTTCCTGTGCCTGCGACGACAGCAATTCCGCGGCGATAGCTGTTTCGGCCAGTTTCGGTTCCGCTTCGCGTAACGGTGCGAGTGCCAAGCGCCCACCGGGCTGCACCAATTCCGTTGGTGCGAGTGAAGTTCCGGTAGTCACGGCAGGGCCGAGAACGTCACGCGTAAGCCCCTGAACGACCTCGGTCATCTGGCGCGTCGACTCGAACGGCGACCCGATGACGGGAATTGCGGCGGTGATGTTCCAGGGGAGTGAATGGGTGTTGTCGTATGCAGCCGATGCTTCGCGATCGGCTTCCGCCGCGGCAGACTCTGCGACTCCCGTATCTCCGGCCAGGAGAGCGCTCTTCGCCGACTGTGCGTGGTCGCGAGCCGCCTCCAGGTTGTCTTTCGCTTCGTATGCCGTGTACCCGAGCCATGCCACGAAACCGCCCACTACCAGCGTCGTTGCGGTGATCGCGACTGCCGTTCTACGGCTTCGGAGAAAAGCGGCCGCCCCCTTGGTTTCGCGCTCCGGGCCCCTCGGTGGGATGGTGTTGGAGCCGCTCGGTTCAGCCCCGGAATCGTCGTCGGACTTTGGTCCCACCGTGTCGTTGTTCATCCGCTGAAGCTCCTGACGTTTGAGTGCGTGAAAGCTGCGTCGACATGTCTAGCAGTGTTGGCCCAGTGGTGAAAACTTAGACGAGACAGTAGGGTTCGGTTCGGCCGTTCGTGGTGTTCGCTCCCATGGATTCACGTGATCAGCCACCGAACGTTCGTGAAAAACAAGGCTGGTGAAATGTGAGGTGACGGGTTGAGTGCTTTTCCGTTGTCTCGGGCTCAGCTCGCGCTGTGGTTCGCGCAGCAATTGAGTCCGTCAACTCCGTTCGTGGTGGCTCAGTACGTGGAACTACGCGGACCGGTTGACGTCGACGCGCTGATCGAGGCAACGAATACGGCATGTCATGAATTGGAGTCGCCGTTCGTTCGCCTCGTCGCTACCGATGCCGAGCCGGCACAGGTCGTCGATCATTCGATCGTCGACGATCTCGCATACCTCGACTTACGCAGCGACCGCGACCCGGTTCAGCGCGCGAACGAGTGGATGACAGCGGAATACTCACGGCCACTTGACGTGATGTCTGACCGCCTGATCTCGGCAACCTTGCTTCACCTGGCAGATGAGCACTACTACTGGTACTCGCACGCCCATCACCTCGTGCTCGACGGACATGCGGCGATGACACTCACCGCTCGGGTGGCCGAGCGCTATTCGCATCTGGTTCATGGCAAGACGCTGACTCCTTTCGGTGGTCTCGGGGTACGTGCACTGCATGACCTCGACGTCGATTACCGATCCTCGTCGCGGTATCGATCGGACGAGCAGTACTGGACGGAGATGTCCGAAGGCCTGCCCCGCCCGGTTCGCCTCGCCGACGGCGCCGGCCTGACGTCCATGCCGCAGCGCATGATGGTTCGGACACTGAATCCAACTCTTGCAAAACAGCTTTCGGATGTCGCGACCGAGTGGACTACGTCCGAGGTGGCGGTCCTCGTCGGTGCATTCGCGTCCTATCTCGGTCGCATGACTGATTCCGATGACGTAGTCCTCAGCTTGCCGGTGTCCGGCCGCACCACGGCGACGTCGAGACGTTCAGGTGGGATGCTGTCCAACATCGTGCCTGTTCGTGCGCAACTCGAACGGGATCTGTCGCCACGAGAACTGGTGCGTCAGATCTCGGTTCAAATGACCGGTGCGCTACGCCACCAGCGATTCCGCTACGAGGACATGGGCTTCCAGGAAGGTCAGGGCGGATCCCGTGAGGCGGCGGGCCCGGCCGTGAACGTCATGATGTTTCACGAAGCCATTCGGCTCGGCGACGTCGTCGGCGAGTTTCACGTCCTCACATCCGGCCCCACCGAAGACCTGTTCTTCAGCATCTATCCGTCGATCGCGGGGGAGAACGTTCGCCTTTCCTTCGAAGCCAATCCGCACCTCTACAGTGAACGTGACCTGGCGATGCATCATCGTCAGTTCGTTCGGCTACTCGAGGGGTTCCTCGACTCTGCTACCCGTGCGCTCGGTGACCTCCGCATCCTCTCGACGGATGAAGTGAAGGATCTGGTCCCCGCGCTGGGTCCGCGGACGGACGGATTCGCGACGCTCGATTCGGTCATCAGAGGCGGCGCAGGGCAGGGGAGTGCTGTCGCGATCCGCGAGCAAGGTGTGGACGTCACTTATGACCAGCTCGGCGCTCGCGCGGATGCACTCTGCGCCTTGCTCGTGGAGAACGGAGTCGGACGAGGCGACGTCGTCGGGATCCTCACCGAGCGCTCGACCGATTCCGTAGTTGCATTCCACGCGGTAGTGCGGGCTGGTGCTGTCCTTCTTTTCGTGGATCCTCAAACACCCTCCGAGCGTGTCGCTTTCATTCTCGACGACGCCGACGTGTCCGTTGTGGTCGGTGGCGAACTCGTGGACGTGCCGGCTTGGGTGTGCGTCGTTGATCCCAGTGGCGACGAGACCGTCGAAGGGCCGGTGGATCGACGCGTGGGGGCGGGTTCATCTATCGCCGACCTGTCTCTGGACGACACCGCCTACGTGGTCTACACCTCTGGTTCTACCGGGCGACCGAAGGGTGTCGCGGTCACGCACCGAGGCATTGTGCCGTTGCTGCGTTCTCACGCACGGCGTCTGAACATCGATAGTTCCTCCCGCGTCGCGCTCCTTGCAAACACATCGTTCGACGTGGCGATCCTCGAGATTCTGCTTGCACACGGCTGCGGCGCGACCGCAGTGATCGTTCCTCCCGGATTGATCGGCGGAGTGGACCTCGAAGACTATTTGCGGCTCGAAGGTGTCACGCACCTGAACTCGACGCCATCGGTTCCGTTGACGATGGATCCTCGGGCTTTGCCGGAACTTCGAGTCCTGAACGTCGGCGGCGAGCGACCGCCGGGAGCGCTAGTGGATGCGTGGTCGAGTCACGTCGACATCGTGAATTCGTACGGCCCCAGTGAAGCGACCGTCGCGGCATTCATGAGCGAGCCACTCGAGCCTGGCGGTGATACTCCGATCGGGCGTCCGATCGACGGCGTTGCCGCTGTGGTGTTGGATTCGTGGTTGCGTCCGACTCCGGTCGGCGCCGCGGGGGAGCTGTACGTGATGGGACACGGACTGGCGCGAGGGTACCTTTCTCCGACGCTCACCGCGGAGCGTTTCGTAGCGGCGCCCTTTGGTGCCACTGGTGCCGGCGAGCGCATGTACCGCACCGGGGATGTCGTGCGATGGAACGATGCCGGTCAACTCGAGTTCTTGGGTCGCTCTGATCAACAAGTCAAGATCCGTGGAGTACGCGTCGAACTGGGCGAGATCGAGGCTGTGCTCCTGTCGACTCCCGGCGTTGCGCAAGCAGCGGTGGTCGAGCGATCCGGGTCGCTTGCGGCGTATGTGACCGTGGCCGAAGGTGCAGCTCATCCGTTGAGCCAGACGATGGTGCTCGATCATCTGGCTTCCCGACTTCCTCGTTCCATGCTGCCGAGTTCGGTGACTATTTTGGCAGCATTGCCCGTCACGAGCCATGGAAAGACTGACCGTTCAGCGCTCCCCGAACCGGCGTCGTCCGCGCCGGCCGAGCAGCGCGCGGCGGTCAACCGTCCGATCGAGTACGACGAGGAATTGATTGCCTCGGTGATGGCCGAGGTCCTCGGCGTCGGAGTTCTCGGACCGCACTCCGACTTGTTCGCCTGGGGCGGTAGTTCACTCGACGCCGTGTATGTTGCCGCGCGAGTGAGTTCCGCTCTCGGAAGACGGGTTGGTGTCAGGGACGTGTTCGGTGCCCCGACGCCGGCGCGCCTGGCCCGGGTAATCCGTGCGGGGCGGGCGGAGTGGATGGTGGAACCCCAACGCATTTCGGACGACCTCGTCGTGGAAATCGCACCGGCGCAACAACGCCTGTGGTTACTCAACCGTCTGGATCCCCAGTCGTCGGCGTACAACATTGCGTTCGAGGTCGCGTTCAGTGGTGCTCTGGATATCGAGGCGATGAGGGCGGCGGTAGGTGACCTGACCGATCGCCATCTCGTCTTGCGTACTGTTTTCTCGTTCGACCAGAATCACGATGCGTGGCCGATCCAGGTTGCGACCGCGACTCCGGTGACTCTGATCGAGGTTGCGTCCGAGGATTACGAGGCTGCGTCAGCGGATTTGGTTGCGGCGGGTTTCGACCTGGCGACCGATGCGCCTCTTCGCTTGATCCTCGCCTCGGGCAGCGACGCCGACCACCGCATGACCGTGGTTGCCCATCACATCGCCCTGGACGGCCTTTCGTTCGCGACGATCGTCTCGGACCTCGTCGCGGCGTACGACGCTCGCGCCGACGGACGGTCGCCGATCTGGCCTTCGCCCGCTCTCGACTACCGCGACTATTCCGCTTGGCACAGAACCATTCTCGGTGATCCCGCGGATCCACAGAGCTTGGCAGGACGCCAGCTGGAATTCTGGTCCGACACACTCGCCGGTGTTGATCCGACTCTTGCGCTTCCCGTGGACAGATCCCGCCGGCCGGACCAACCGTCGTCGGCTCGGGACGTGACGTTCGAGTTGCCCTCACCCATCCATGCGGCGCTGAACGAGATCGCTCGCGCGCACGACTGCACAACCTTCATGGTGTTGCACGCCTGCCTTTCGATCGCACTGAGCAAGATCACCGGTGCGTCCGATGTGGTCATCGGGACCCCGACCTCCGGACGAACGCATCCTTCGTTCGACGGTGTCGTCGGTATGTTCGTCGGGACCGTCGCGCTGCGAACGCTCCTTCGCGGCGGAGACACGTTCGGTGAGTTCTTGACTCGGGTGCGCGAGGTTGATGTGGCGGCCCTGTCCAATGCCGACGTTCCGTTCGACTGGGTGGTCGACCGTGCGGTCGGCGGGGGCGTAGGTGAAAAGAATTCCTTCCTCAGAGTGGTTCTCGCTGTCGATCCGGTAGCGCCCGACTCCGCGATCGCGATGGGAACTTTGACGGCGCACGGCACTCCGCTACCTCCGGTCCACCCTCGCTTCGACCTCGAAGTGACTGTGCGCGAGGATCGTACGATTGACGGCGACGCGAGCGGTGTTCGCGGCACTTTCCGATATGCCGCCGATCTGTTCGATGCAGGCACCGTGCAGAGCTGGGTCGAGCGGCTTCGTCGAGTATGTGACTCGATTACCGAGAACTCGTCAATCATGCTGCGTGACATCGATGTTCTCAGTGTTGCGGAACGCGAAGAATTGTCGGCTCGGGTGCCGGCGCCGTCGATTGTCGCGCAGTCGCTGCCTGACCTCTTCGGGGCCGTCGCAGCCCGGCATCCGAATGCAATCGCGGTGTCGAGTGGCGATACTCGCGTCACCTATGAAGAGGTGCGAGTTCGTTCGGAGGGCCTTGCCGCTGTCTTGATCGATCGAGGAATTCGAGTCGGTGATCGCGTGGCGGTCGCCCTGCCTCGATCGGTCGACCTCGTCGTAGCCATCATCGCTGTCGTTCGCGCGGGCGCGACGTACGTACCGATCGACTTGCAGTATCCCGACGCTCGTATCCACTACGTACTTGCCGATGCAGGCCCGAAAGCGATTCTGTCGACGGACGAATCTGCTGGGCGGTTCGTTGGGTACGAGCAACTTGTCATCTTCGTGGACGAGACGACTGACGCTACAGCCGACTGGCCCGTTGCACAGTCGGAGTCCGCCGCCTACGTGATCTACACTTCCGGATCGACCGGAGCTCCCAAAGGCGTAGTGGTGTCTCAGGACAACGTGTTGGCGCTGCTCGCCTCGACCCGAGAGATCTTCGACTTCAACGCCGAGGATGTGTGGACGATGTTTCATTCGTACGCATTCGACTTCTCGGTCTGGGAGATGTGGGGCTCGTTGACCACTGGCGGATCCCTCGTGATCGTGGACGGTGATGTCGCGCGCTCACCCGAAAGATTCGCGGATCTGATTGTGCGGGAACGAGTGACCGTTCTCAATCAGACCCCGGCCGCCTTCTATGCGTTGGCGGAAGTCACGCAGGAAATGCTGCTTCCGCTCCGGACGATTGTTTTCGGCGGTGATCGCCTCGACGCCGGGCGCGTGGAGGCTTGGTTCGATCGGCACCCGGACGTGCGGGGCGTCAACATGTTCGGAATCACCGAAACCACAGTCCATGTCACCAGTTTCGATCTTGTCCCCGGTGACGAGACTGTCTCGCCGATCGGGTCCCCACTACCAGGGTTGCGCAGCTACGTACTGGACGCGTCGTTGAAGCCCGTCCCTCCGGGATCTGTCGGCGAACTGTATGTTGCGGGTCCGCAGGTGGCCGAAGGCTACTTGGGTCGACCCGCGATGACGTCTTCGCGATTCGTGCCTGAACCCGGATTCGATGGATCACGGATGTACCGCAGCGGCGATCTGGTCCGTTGGCGAGCCGGCCGACTCGAATATGTTCGCCGCGCCGACGGTCAGATGGCACTGCGCGGTTACCGCATCGAACCGGGCGAGGTCGAATCCGCGCTGTTGGCTCACACGTCGGTGGAGCAGGCCGCGGTAGTGGTGAGAGAACTCGACAGCGGGCCGACTTTGGTCGGTTACATCACCCCGGGGAGCGGACACGACCTCGACGGCGTCTTGCGGACTGCTCGTTCGTTGCTGCCCGCGCACATGGTTCCGTCGGCTTTGATGGCGCTCGCGTCATTACCGGTCACGATCAACGGCAAAATCGACCGAGCATCGTTGCCGACCCCGGTGTCTCTCACGCAGCCGACTCGGCAGTCGCGAGACTTCTTCGAGCAGACAGTCGCAGCCATTCTGAGCGATTTGATGGAAGTTCCGCATGTCGATCCGGTCCGGAACCTCTTCGATCAAGGCGCCAATTCCTTGATCGCCACTCGTCTTTCGTCGCGTCTGAACTCCGCCCTGGGCTGCAACCTCGACGTCCGCGATGTGTTCGAGCACCCATCCGTCGATCAGCTCGCAGACATCGCTGCTGCGCGGATAGGTGTAGGGCGAACCGGCGCGGAGCACGCGTCTGACGTGTCCTTGGGGCCTCGTTCGGACAACACGGAAGTGCACCTGTCAGCTTCCCAGCATCGAATGTGGATTCTGAATCAGTTGGATACAGACTCCGCCGGATACAACATCCCGATCGTGCTGCGCTTGGCAGGCGAGCTGGACGTGGTTGCGGCCGAACTGGCAATTCGTGACGTGATCAATCGCCATCGCACCCTGCGGACCGTGTACCCGGTTGTCGGCGGCGGCCCGGTTCAGACGGTGCTCGACGCCGAGGATGCGCTTCCGGCCTTTCAGCTCGAGGCACTCGACGGCGGCGACGCCGAGAATTGTGTAGCAGAACTGGTGGGTTCGGGCTTCGATGTCACCGTTGATCCGCCCGTACGTGCGGCACTTCTCCAGGTTTCACCTGTCGAGCACATCCTGGCTGTCGTCGTCCATCACATTGCCGCCGACGCTCGATCACTCGAATTGTTGGTCCGCGACTTCACTGCGGCGTACATCGCCCGCTCGGCGCAGCACGCTCCGCAGTGGTCGCCGCTCGCGCTCGAATACTCCGATTACAGTGCATGGCAAAGGGAATCGGGGATTCCCGAGACGGTACGCAGCTACTGGATGCAGGCTCTCGAAGGACTTCCCGAGCAGGTGACGCTTCCCCTCGATCGTCCACGTTCGACGTTCGCCCGTGCGTCGAGCTGTCGGGTGGAGATCTCAGGTTCGGTACGAACGGGCCTTCAGACACTCGCACGATCGAACAACGCGACCATGTTCATGGTTGTACACGCCGCTCTCGCGGCGCTGTTGGCGAGGTACAACGGTAGCAATGACGTAGCTGTCGGCACTGTTGTGTCCGGACGCGTCACACCTGAACTCGACGAGCTGGTCGGCATGTTTGCCGGCACGATTGTTCTTCGAACCGAAGTCGATCCGTCGAACTCGTTCGGCCGGTTGGTCGAGCAGGTTCGTCAGCGTGACGTAGCGGCGTTCGCGCACGCAGAGATGCCCTTCGAATCGCTGGTCGATCTGATCGACCCACCGCGATCGCGTTCGCGACATCCGTTGTTCCAGGTGGCGCTCTCGTTCCGAACTGCTGAGACCGCCGCGTGGTCGATACCAGGGCTGGACATCACACAGATTGCTCCTGAAGTCAGGCACGCAAATTTCGATCTGCAGGTCAACGTCACGGACGAGGGGGTCGGGGGCGAACTCGGTCTCGAATTCGTCTACAACGCTGATCTATTCGATGATCTGACGGTATCGAGCTTTGCGGGCCGGTTCGAGCGCTTCCTGAATCGAGTGTCTGTCGACCCGAATGTCGCCGTAGGGCAAATCGACCTGTTGGACAGTGCGGAACGAGCTCTTCTCGTCCCCGTACATGGCGCGGTCGACCGGCCTGATCGATCTCGACTTTCCGGTACGACACTTGCCTCCATGCTGCGCTTCGGCGTCGAATCCGCCCCGGACGCTGTGGCGGTCGAGGGTGAGGGCAACACACTGACTTACCGGGAACTCGATGCCCAGTCGGATGTCGCAGCCGACGAGTTGCGCTCCCGGGGAGTTGGAGTCGACCAGGTCGCTGCTTGGACTGCAGATCGGTCGATTGCGTCGATCGTGCAACTGTGGGCAATCGCGAAGGTCGGTGCAGCTCCGGCATTGACGGACCCGGAACAGCCGCAGGCGCGAGTACGCGATGTCCTCGAAACACTGGGCACCGGAGCGATCGGCGGCCGCAACGCTGGTGGTGAAGACGCTGGTGCTGAAGACGCTGGTGGTGGGAAAGTCACCGACTCGGTGCGCGAATATTCCGAGAACCTGGCGGCCTACGTAGTTTTCACGTCAGGAACGACCGGAACCCCCAAGGCTGTGGTCGTGACCAACGGCGGGCTCGGTGTGATCGCCGAAGACCTGCCCGGTCGATTCTCGGCTGGGCCAGGTTCTCGCGTATTCCATCGCGGAGCGCCAGGATTCGACATGACGTTGCTCGAGGTGCTCATCGCGAGTGCGTCCGGGGCCACGCTCGTTCTGGCGAAGAACGAAGAACTGTTCGGCTCGGGACTCGCATCAGCACTGAGGCGCGAGCGAATTACTCATCTGTGCGCCACACCTACTGTCGTCGCCTCGATCGGCGATCCTTCGCTGCCGGACCTTTCCACGGTGATGTTCGGGGGCGAGCGACTCGGCGGCGCGATGGCGAAGCGCTGGCAAGCCGGACGCCGAGTCATCAACGGATACGGACCTGCCGAGTCGACGATGTATTCGCTTGCTACCGAACCACTGTCGATCGAACAACTGTCGGGTGACACTCACGACGGATCGATCGGGTATCCACTGGCCGGGGTCGACGCCGTCGTGCTCGATGATCGACTCGAACCGGTGCCGCCGGGAGTCGCCGGCGAACTGTATCTCTCAGGTCGAATGCTCGCTCGCGGTTACGCCGGCCAACCGGCCCGAACTGCGGAACGATTCGTGGCAACCGGTTCAGGCGCCCGGATGTACCGGACGGGCGATCTGGTGATGTGGAAGCCGGAAAGCCCCAAATCCGAGGGAAATACGTATCGCCTGCATTATCTCGGGCGAACCGACGTGCAGGTGAAGGTCAACGGTGTCCGGATCGAACCGGGTGAGATCGAGGCAGTCATTCAGTCTGTCGCGAACGTCGACTTCTGTGTCGTCGGGGTTCGGTCGGCCGAAGGTGGAAGTCCTCTGTTGGTCGCCTACGTGAGAAGTTCAGGTGCCGAAAGAGTTGACACAGGTCAACTTCGCGCTGCCGCCGCAGAAGTCCTTCCGACGTACATGGTTCCGCATGCCATCGTCGACATCGAGGGCGAGCTTCCGATGCGGAACGGCAAGGTCGACTTCGCCCGTCTCCCGTCGCCGACACTGGATGCTTCCCGTGCAGAGGGGCCGGCCACCGCCACCGAACGTGTTGTAGCCGGAGCTTTTGGTTCCGTCCTCGGTGGGAATGAGGACGACCGCGACGCAGACTTCTTCTCGCTCGGGGGCAACTCGCTGTCGGCCGCGGAGGTTACCTCGCTCTTGAGTAGTACTCTGGGGCTGGTTGTTCCGCTCAGGACCGTATTCGAGCATCCAACAGTTGCGGCGTTGGCAGCCCGGCTCGATTCGCTCGAGCAGAACGACTCGGTGACCGATCTTGTCCGACTGGAACCGCGCCGCGACCCCACGCCCGCACCCCTGTCACGAAACCAGCGTGCGATGTGGGTACTGAATCAGCGGAACACGGCGAGCGGCGCGTACAACCTGCCGATCTGCATCGAGATCGACGGTGAACTCGACGCGGCGGCGCTGCGTCAGGCAGCAACGGATCTTGTCGGTCGTCATGATGTCCTCAGAACCCGGTATCCGGGCACTCCACCGGTTCAGGTCGTGGATCCTCCGACCTCCGTGACAATGGAAACGCGGCTGGTCGCCGACATCGAGGTCGAGGTGCTGCTGCGAGAGTTCGGCTCGCGTGGTTTCGATGTAGCGGCAGACCTGCCGGTGCGCTGGATGCTGCTCCAGGTGTCACCGGTCAGGCACGTTCTGGCAGTGAGCTTTCATCACATCGCAGTCGACGGGGTGTCGATGCGAACGGTGGTCGGCGACCTGCTGACCGCGTACGGCAAGCGACGAGCTGGACTGGATTCGCAATGGTCTCCGTTGCCGATCCAGTACGGGGATTTTGCCGCGTGGGAGGCAGCACGTGACGTTTCCCCTGTCGTCGAGCAGTTCTGGCGCCGAACCCTCGACGGTGTGACATCTGTGTCTCCGCTGACGGTGGATCACTCCGATGGCGGGCCGGATACCGTGGCGCAGCGAGTGAACTTCGTGATACCAGCCGTCATCACCTCGGCACTGCAGGCGCGAGCCGACCGATTGAAGGTTTCGCTGTTCGCGGTGGTTCATGCGGCGTTGTCGGTGGTGCTTGCCAAGCTGAGTGGAAATCCCGATGTCGTGATCGCGACAGCTGTCGACGGACGGCGGGCGCCTCAGCTCGACGGCGTGGTCGGCATGTTCGTGGATACGGTGCCTCTTCGCCTTCGGATCGACGGGGACGTGCCGATCGATCTTCTGTTGGGTGCAGCTTTCGATGCTGATGTGGCAGCGTTCGAAAACAGCTCTGTTCCTGCCGAATTGGTTGGTGAGCTGCTCGGTGGACGAACTCCCCAGATTGCGCTGGGTCTGCAGAACTTCGCGATCCCTGCCGTGGAGGTTTCCGGTCTCACGATCGAGGCTCGCGAAATCGAGACCGCGACAACGAAGTTCCCCATGCATGTCTCGCTCGCACCCGCTGACGACGGTTCATTGACCGGAGCGCTCATCTATGCCGCGAGCGTTTTCGATCCTTCGAGCGCCGACGCGGTTACCCGACAGCTGTCGAGAGTGCTCACCTCGATTGCCGAGGATGTGCCAGTACTCGTTTCGGATCTCGCGGTGGGCGCGGCGCCCAGTTGGACTGCTGCCGAGGTCGATTCGTCCCGCACGCTGACCGAGATCTTCGCCGCCACCGCGGCGCGATTCCCGAACAACATTGCTCTCGACGACGGACACCGCACGGTGACGTATGCCGAACTCGACTCTGCCTCGGATGCCCAAGCCTGGGAACTGGTGGCTCGGGGAGCAGGACCGGGTGCCGTGTACGAGATTCCGGCGGTACGGACTATCGCGTACCTGGTCCGAATGTTGGCGATCTCGAAAACGGGCGCGGCATTCGTGCCGATCGACCCCGACCTGCCACCGGCACGTCTGAAGCAGCTGCGCACAGTCCTCTCCGATCGCAGCCCTGTTCCCGGTCGGCAGTATCCGGATTCAGTCGCGTACGTTGTTCACACGTCCGGGTCGACCGGTGAACCGAAAGGCGTTGCAGTCACCCACCGAGGACTGGGCCTGCTGACCGACGATGCTGTCCGCAAGTACGGCGTGACCTCGGACTCGGTTGTGCTGCACGGTTACAAACCGACGTTCGATGCAGCAATCCTCGAGATGATGTTGGCGATCGGCGCCGGGGCTACCTTGGCGGTCGCTCCTCGGGAGGCTTTCGGCGGAAGGGCACTCGAAGAATTCGTCGCAGAACGCGGCGTCACTCACATGTTGTCCACTCCAGCCGTACTCGACACGATGGCTCCGGAGCGGTTCGATTCGCTCGAGGTGGTGGCAGTCGGTGGCGATGTGCTCTCACCTTCCACCGCGCGTGCGTGGAGTCGCCGCGCGCGAATGCTCAATGCGTACGGACCGACGGAATGCACGGTGGTCACCACTGTCGCCGAGGTGGATCATCGGGTCACCATCGGAGTCCCGCTCGCCGGAATCGGTGCAGAGGTGCTCGATACGCGACTGCGTCCGGTGCCGTGGGCCGGGATCGGTGAGTTGTACGTCAGCGGGCCCGGGCTTGCGATGGGCTATGCCGGAGATCCTGCCGGCACCGCCACGTCGTTCATCGCAGCACCCGGCGGGCACCGCCGTTATCGGACCGGTGATCTGGTTCATCGCCGCACGGATGACAGGCTCGGATTCGTCGGACGCTCCGACCGTCAGATGAGCGTGCGAGGAATCCGCGTCGAGCCCGCCGAAATCGAATCAGCTCTGCGTCGGTGCACGGGCGTCGAGGCTGCGGCGGTTGTCCTCGTCGACGACATCGCCGTTGCGTGCGCGGTCGGCGATGGTGTGGAGGCGGATCAGCTGACAATCGAGTTGGCCGCGATGTTGCCTGCGTATCTGATGCCCGGCCGCGTGGTCGTATTGGAGTCGATCCCGCTCACGACGAACGGAAAACTGGACGCAGATGCGTTGCGGCGCCATGTGTTCGAGAGCCAGGCGCCCGATGCAGCAGTGACGGTTTCGGAGGAACTCGTCACCGCTGTCATGTCGGAACACGTGTCCGGAAGTTTCGGCGCTCTGCACAACCTGTTCGAATCAGGTGGTGATTCGTTGGCTGCGGCAGCGGTGGCAGGTCGACTCGCCTCGATCTTCGCGCGAGATGTGCCTGTTCGCGCCGTCTTCGACAATCCGTCGCCGCGAGCGATGTCTCAGTGGCTGTCGGCGAGCGCGTCCGATGGCAAACGCCGCGAACTGACTCGACGTGATCCCGGCAAGCCGGCCCCGCTGGCGCCCTCGCAACAACGACTCTGGCTGATCAATCAGCTTCAGCCGGAATCGACTGCGTACAACCTGACGTTTGCAGCGGTCCTGGCAGACGACATCGATCGTTCGGTCTTGAGCAGCGCGCTCGGCGACGTCGTCGATCACCATGCCGTATTGCGAACTGTCTGTGTTCCGGGTGAATTCGGTCCGCAACAACTTGAAATGGACTCTGTTGCATTCGATCTCACTGCGGTACACGTCGGCGATATCCGTGCGAGCGCTTCGGCATTCGCGACTGTGCCGTTCGATCTCGAACGAGATGTTCCGTTCCGTGTGCGTGTGTTCGCCGAAAAGGCAGGAGTCGACTCTGCAGGACTGACGGTCCTGGTCATCGTTGTTCACCACATCGCGATCGACGGAGCGTCGATGGGCCCGATCCTGACCGATTTCGTGGCAGCCTTCGAGGCCAGGTCGGCAGGTCTTCCCTGGGATCGCTCGTCGGGGGAGATCAGCTACGGCGACTACAGTTTCTGGGCGAGAGAGAGCTTGGGTGACCCCGAGGATTCTCTCAGCATGGCTCACCGGCAACTCGACTATTGGTCGGACGCACTTTGTGGCGTCGAGGATGTGTTGGCTCTACCCGTCGACAACCCCCGGAGTCCCGTGTCTTCACGATCCGAGGAGATGGTGACGGAAGTCCTCGACGGCGCCACCTACGACGCGTTGTCGGCGTTGGCTCGTTCGCATGGCGTCACGGTATTCATGGTCGTCCACAGCGTGATTGCCGTGCTGCTCGCTCGCGAGTGCGTCACGGACGACGTCGTGGTGGGAGCAGCTGTGAGTCTGCGGAACGATCCGGCGCTGCTGAGCGTCGCCGGAATGATGGTGGGTACTGTCGCATTGCGCACGAGGATCAACTCCACCGATCGCTTCGCTGCTGTTCTGGACGAGGTTCGCCGTGTCGATCTGGAAGCAATGGCGAACGCGGACGTCTCGTTCGACGACGTCGTTGCGAAGGTCGATCCGCCGCGCAGGATGAACGAGCATCCGCTGTTCACGGTCATGCTGGCGTACCGGCGAGCGCTGGAGTTGCCGCAGATCGACGGCATTACCGTCTTCGACATCGACAATTCAGGGGCGTCGACCGGTTACGACTTGACGTGGGACCTGGTCGACACCGGTGACAGTCTGACTATTCGATTGCTGTATGCGACGGACAAGTTCCGCGAGTCGACCGCGGAACTGTTCATGCAGCGGGTGAGACGTATCGCCGAATCAGTGACCGCGGAACCCGAGATTGTGATCGGGGAGATCGAACTGCTGTCCGGACTCGAACGCTCGGTGCTGACTGCTGCGAATCCTCGCCACGTCGAACCTCTGACGATTGCCGACATTTTCGAACGCGCTCTGCGTCAGGCGCCCGACGGCGTCGCGCTGGAAGAGAACGGCAGACGCTGGACTTACCGCGACCTGCACGAGGAGTCGTCGCACTGGACACGCGAGTTGGTGGTCCGAGGAATCGGACCCGACGACGTGGTGGCCGTTGCGCTCGGGCGCGGGCATCTGTGGATCGTTGCGTTGTGGGCAGTAGCGCGTGCAGGCGCAGCGTGGCTGTCGCTCGATCCGGCGCTGCCGACAGCGCGCCGGCAGACGATGGTCGAGGAATGCGGTTCGGTTGTCGGTTTGACAGCGGGAGGTGCATCCGAGAGTTTGCCCGAGTGCGTCGAGTGGGTGGCGATGGACGAATCCCGCACTGCTGGTGGCGCTGCCGAGGTATCGGCAACGCCGGCTCACCCCGACAACCTCGCCTACGTCATCTACACGTCGGGTTCCACGGGAAGACCCAAGGGCGTGGAGGTTTCACACCGCGGAATCATGAACGTCTGCACCGCACACGCCGAGATCGCCGAGCTCGAGCGTGGCCCCCGAGTCCTGCAATTGGCGTCGTCGACCTTCGACGCGTCGGTGATCGAGATCCTTCTCGCGGCTGCAGGGTGTGGAACGCTGATTCTGACTCCCGACTTCGTCTACGGGGGAGAAGAACTCACGAATCTGCTGATAGCCGCCGACGTAACACATCTGATCGTGACGCCGACGGTCCTGGCGACAGTCGATCCGGATGCAGTGCAACCGTTGATCGTCGAATCGATGGGGGAGCCGCTCTCTGCGCGCCTTGCGTCGGCGTGGTCACCCCGACATCGCATCGTCAACGGATACGGACCGACCGAATCAACGATCGCGGCATCGATTTCCGCACGGATCACTGACGCGGACGTCACTGTCGGCACTCCAGTCCCTGGTACGACAGCATTTGTTCTCGATCAGAGGCTCCGACCGGTTCCGGATGGCGTTGCGGGAGAACTGTTCCTCGCCGGTGAGAATGTGGCACGGGGGTACGTCGCTTCCCCGGCTCTGACGTCCGAGCGCTTTGTTGCCAATCCTCATGCGGTGGGGACCCGGATGTATCGCACGGGTGACCTCGTGCGTCGTAGGCGTCACGACCGAGCGCTCGAGTACCTGGGTCGCAACGACGCGCAGGTGAAGGTGCGGGGTGTCCGCGTGGAACCGGCGGAGGTCGACGCGGCTCTGTCAAGCCATGGAGCAGTGGCCTTCTCGGTAACCGTTGTCTGTGACGACGGGCACGGATCCGCTGAACTCCGTTCGTATGTGACGTTGGCGGAAAACGGTTCGGCGACGGAATCGGAGCTTCGCGGGTTCGTCTCCGGCCTGCTGCCGAAGCACCTGCTGCCTTCGTCGGTGACGATAGTGGGCGAGGTACCGTTGCTCGCTTCGGGGAAGATAGACGCAGCGGCACTTCCTGCTCCTTCACCGCAGCCAGGGTCGAGTGTGGATCGACCCATCTCGGATACCGAACGTCACGTGGCACAGGCATTCGAGGGCGTGACCGGCGCGAAATCGGTCGGCCGCTACGACGACTTCTTCGAGCTCGGCGGGACATCGATGGGTGCAGTTCGAGTGGCGACGCGCTTGCGTGAGAGCCTGAACAGGGAATTCCCGGTTCAATGGATCTTCACCGACCGAACTGTGGCGGAGCTTGCCTCTCGGATGGATCTCGTTCATGCCGATGTCTTCGAGGGTGATTCGCTTCGTTCGGATCCGCTGGACACGGTCGTCATGCTCGGCGGCGACCCCGATGACCAACGGCCGCCGTTGTTCTGTGTGCATCCGGTCAGCGGAATCGCCTGGTGCTACGCCGGACTCGTCGGTCAGCTGCGGGGTCGACGGGTGTACGGCATCCAGGCAACGGGAGCAGGTGAATTGCCAGGCACGGTGGCGGAGTTGGCGTCGGGGTACGTCGATGCCGTACGGACGGTGCAGCCATCGGGTGAATACCATCTACTGGGTTGGTCTGCCGGCGGAACGATCGCGCTCGAGATGGCGAGCCAGCTCGAAGAGGCCGGCGATCTGGTCGGTTCGGTTTTCATGCTCGACGCGCTGTTACCGGAGATGATGCCATCGGTACAAGCGGCTCCGAAACCTTCCGAACTGTTCGCGCAGATCGGGCTATCCGAGGTTGAAACTGAAACTGCAGCACTGACTTTCACAGACGTTGCGGCAGAGATCCGAAGGCAGACCGGTATGGATTTCCTTTCCGATACGGTACTCGAATCCGTAGTGGGTCGGGTGGAAAAACTGTCGCGAATCGTTCGGGACCACACGCCGAGGCACTATTTCGGGTCAGTGGAACTGTTTGTGGCGCAGCATGATCTGCCTGAACATCGTCACCTGGTCGAAAGGTGGTCCGAACTGGTGGGGCCGTTGCGGGCGTACCTGGTCGACTGCTCCCACTCGGAAATGTCGAGCACTGAGGTGTTGGCGGAGGTCGCCCAAGTTCTCGTCGGCTATCTCGAAGGTGTCGATTCGGATTCGAAGGATCGCAATCATACTGGGGTGCAGTAGATCTAACGTGCCGGGACTTTGGTCCGGAATTGTCACTCCCGTGGTCCCCTTGCTTCAGTTCCGCAAGTAGAATCTGTAGCATTTCCCTTGTGGCAGTAAGCCATTCAGAAACTATCTCCGGAGGATCGTATGTTGGGTTCCCTTTTTTCCATCAGCTCTGAAATCGGTGTTCCGTCCGTCGACGCGCTCTTCGAGGCTGCTCGGACCATCATCGGCGCGCTCTTCGGCCTGAGCTGACACGTCGCAGCGACCTTCCCCCGCGGTGAAGAAAGTCCCTGTTCTCCGACAAGGAGAACAGGGACTTTCGTGCAGCCTGCCGGTGAGCGTTTGCGTGGCGGTGAGTGAGTGACCTACCGGCCGTTCTGTTGATACGCGATCGCTGTCAGCAATCCGACTTCGTCGTTCACGTCTGCGGTGCTGGTGAGCCCGATCTTGTGGGTCGACTGCCCGGGAGCTTTGGCCGGGACAAGAAGTTCGGATTCGGGGGCCTCGACAAAACGTAGTCCGAGGTCGACTCGGGCCTTGGTGGCCGCTGCGATGGCGGCGAATTGGCGAGCGCGAACGAAGGGCGTGTAGGTTCCGCGGCCTTCGACCCGAACATCGGTTCCGAGTTCTTCGATCAGACGTCGGGCTTCATCGAAGATCGGCCGCAGTGCTGCCTTCGGGCCGCTGTACTGCTGGTCGATGTATTGCTCGACGGTCGGCTCCACCCATCCGGACTGTTCGGCAGTCTCGAATGCAATTGCCCACTGCGAATTCTGCGGCACACCGTGCTCTGCTTTCAGCCACTTGCGCACTTCGTTCTGATCGAGCGGGTCGACCCCGGACGTCCGTACGGCCTCAACCCATTCTTCGAGGGTGCGCCCGGTACGGTCGCGCATGGACGAGGTGACTGCGGCCATCATGTCGGAGGGTTCCATGTGTCTGTTCTACCGGTTGTCGCTGGTCTTTCGGTTGTCACTGGTCTTCCGGTTGTCGCTGCTCTCTCGGTTCTCACGGTGCACGGGTAGCTCGCTCAGTCGATGCCGAGCATCGTCTTGAACGCGCGCACGCCGGTCACTTCGACGGGATACGGCGGTGCGACAAAATCTTCGCGGCTGAGGGTGAAGAGACGACGCACGGTCATGCGACCGTCGGCAGCCAACTCCTCTACTGTGCCGTCTGCGCGGTACCCGACTTTGGTGGACACCGTGATCGAGGCGGGGTTGTCCGTGAATGCCGATGACACCACGCTTCGTGCACCCAAAGAGTCGAATGCGAATGCGCAGATTGCCTGTCGGGCGAGAGTGCCGACACCCCGGCCTTGGAACCCGCGTCCGATCCACGAGCCGGTTTCACCGGTACGACTGGTAGGAAAGTCCGTCGCGGCGAACGCCTGGCAGCCGACGATTTCTCCGTCGACGACAATGGCTGTTTCGAATTTCCAGTCGGTCATGGTCATCGCTCCGCGGACCGACCAGTGGTATTGGATGAATCTTCGCGACACTTCGTCGGGAGTGCCCACCGTCCAGGGGACGAGAAACGGCATCTGTTCGGCAGGGTGAATGCCGGCTCGGACCAGCGCAGTGAGTTCGGGGAAATGATCGTCGCGCACAGGGAGCAAGGTGATGGGCCCACACGTGATCGTGACTCCGTACGGAGGCCAGATCTCTCGCAGTGGGTCAACCATCGTCTTCAGACCTTCGTTTCGTGTGCGAATCGGGTCACAGTCTGGCATGCCAGGCACGTCCGAGTGAGCGACTTCTGGTCATCGGGATTCTTTTGCCCTCGCGGTACGAAGTCGTGACATTAGTGTGTGGACGGTGACTACAGACAAACCGGTACGTCTTCGTGAAGGTAGATCGCCTGACAGGCTTTCGCGTGGTGTGGTGGCCGGATACGCAGCGGGAAGTGTCGGTACGGGTGGATTCGGTGTTCTGCCAGGTCTGGTACTGGCGTACTACCTGACCGACACGCTCGGCGTTGCCGCGGCGCTCGCGTCGCTTGTGGTCATTGTCCCGAAAATCGCCGACGTCCTGATCGATCCGCTGATCGGGTCGATCAGCGACCGAAGCTCTCATCGAACTGGTACGCGAGTGCCACTCATGCTCGCAGGCGCTCTGGGACTGCCGTTGCTCTTCATTCTCACGTTCTCGGCCCCGGTGTCGGCCGGCCCCGGAGTCGGGGCGATGTGGGTGCTCGTCTTCTTCCTGCTCGCGGCGAGTGCCTACAGCCTCTTTCAGGTGCCGTACATCGCGTTGCCGACCGAGTTGACCGGCGATTACCACGAGCGCACCCGGTTGGTATCGGTTCGAATTGCGGTGTTGGCCCTGACAATTCTGGTCATCGGCGCCGGCGGACCCGAGCTACGCGACGCTGCCGGGGGCGGAGCACGCGGTTATCTGGTCATGGCGATCGGGGTGTCGGCGCTGATGTGCGGGGCAATGATCTGGGCAGTTCGCGGAGCCGCGCGCCACACGGTGACTCACGCGGACGCGCCGGTCGGCTCGTTGCTCTCGCAGTACCGGGACGGGTTCGACGCGATACGACGTACCCGCGCGTTCCGATTGCTGGTCATCGTCTTTGTGCTCCAAGCTCTTGCCACCGCCGTGATGTTGGCGGGTGCGCAATATCTGGCGACCTATGTGATGGGCAACGAAGGTGCGCTCACCGGTCTGTTCGTTGCACTCGTCGGACCAGCTCTCGTCGTCATGCCGCTGTGGTACTGGTTCTCGCATCGGTACGGAAAGCTTCGCGGTTACGTGGTGTCTTCGGTTCTGTTCGTCGTCGCCACGGCGTTGTTGACGCTTGCGGCTGTCGACGCGGGTTCGTGGATCTACGGTGCCGTCGCGCTTGCCGGCGTCGGCTACGCCGGCATGCAGGTGTTCCCGCTGGCGATGCTTCCGGACGTCATCGAGGACGACGCGCGAATCGGTGGGCGCCAACGCGGTGGTTCGCTCAGTGGTATCTGGACCGCCGCGGAAACCGCAGGCCTTGCCCTGGGACCCGCGGTGTTCTTGGGTGTACTCGCGGTGACCGGCTTCGTTTCGAAAACTGCGGGCGAGACTGTCGTGCAACCGGAATCGGCGCTGACCGGAATTGCCCTTGGCTTCTCGGTCGTGCCGGCGATCCTGGTTGCGATCAGCCTGGTCGTATTGCGGAATTACCGCACCGAACAAGAATCCACTCACGAGAACGAAAGGTGAACGATGAGTTCCACTCGGGCCGAGGAACTTCAGGGCAAGATCGTCGAGAGCGCAAACCTCGAGAAGAGGGCGGCCGACATCTTGAGTCGGTTGCGTTCGCTTCGCGAGCAGGACGCTCCGACGCACGGAGGCCGGGTTCTGTCGTACGTGTACGACAGCGGCCTCGCAGCGCTCGACGAGTTGGCAGCGGACGCAGCTCGATTGGTTCAGCCGGTCAACGGTCTCGACCCGACGGTGTTCCCGTCCACCGCGGTGATGGAGCGTGAGTTGGTTGCGTTCGCACGCGAGTTCCTCCATGGAGCTTCAGACCCAGCCGCAGATACAGACGCCGGAGGCGTAGTCGTCGGCAATGTCACCAGCGGCGGAACGGAGAGTTGTGTGTTGGCCGTCAAGGCAGCTCGCGACTTCCGTGGGCTCCCGCCGGGTGAGGGTTCGCTGGTTCTTCCGACCACCGCGCATGCCGCTTTCCACAAGGCAGCTCACCTGCTCGGACTGGAACTGATCCTGGTACCGGTAGATCCCACGTCGGGGCGCGTCGGCGCACAAGATATTGCGACGGCAGTTCGGAAAGACACGGTCTTGATCGTCGTCTCCGCGCCCAGCTACCCGTTCGCGGCGCTCGACCCGATCGCCGATGTCGCGGAAGTTGCTCGTGCACATTCGATTCCACTGCATGTCGACGCCTGCATCGGTGGGCTTGCGTTGCCGTGGTGGGGTGATCTGCCACCCTGGGATTTCCGGGTGCCCGGGGTCACCAGCATGTCCGTCGACTTCCACAAGTACGGATACTCGCCCAAAGGCGTTTCGGTCCTGCTGCACCGAGGGCGAGATCTGCATCGCAAGCAGTATTTCGGACTCACGGACTGGCCGGGGTACCCGGTGGTCAATCCCACGCTTCTCGGTTCCAAATCCGTTGCTGCTCTTGCCGGTGCTTGGGCGATTTCGCAAGTCCTCGGGCAATCCGGGTACGCCGAATTGGTGTCCCGGGCGCAGCGGGCCACTCGTGCACTGATCGGCACGGTCGAGGCAATCGAGGGTCTTCGCGTCGTGGGCTCGCCGGTGGGACCACTGTTCGCGGTCGCTACCGACGATTCCGTGCCGCTCGAACGGCGAGTGGATCCGCATCGCTGGGTGAGCGCTGTCGGTGCTCGCGGCTTCGTCCTTCAAGGGCAGCCGGCGTCGACGCAACCTGACGGGACGACGTTGCCTCGAACAACCCACCTCACCGTCACCCCGGTGACGCAATCTGTGCTCGGCGAGTTGACCAGCGCACTCGTCCTCGGTGCCGACGACGTTCGCGGCTCGGCGGCAGCCGAGGCGCCGCCGGCCCTGGCAGAGTTGGCCGGAGCATTCGAACGTGGCGATGTCACCGTCGCCGATGTTCTTGCGTTGCCCAGTGACGCCGTCGCGGCAGCGTTGACGTCGGCGGGGCTGGATCCTCGGGGCTCTTCCGATTCTCCCTTGGACATGGCGGCCGTCCTCGCGGCAGTGGAATCGCTGCCACGTGAGGTCACGAAGAGACTGCTGGTGGAATTCCTCGCCGGAATGGTGGAGCCCTGAACTCGGCGATGAATACCGAAACCGCGATGAACACTGTCCAAAACTCGGACAAATGGCGCGAAAGATTCGCGAATCGGGCGTAAGTTTTCTGTCATCGGCTAACCATCTTTTGTCGGAGGGTTGATCAGTGACTGGTGCCGCGGCCAAGATTTTGACGGTGTTCGAGGAAGTGATCGGGGTTCCGCTTCCGGTTCGCGTGCGATGTTGGGACGGTTCGGAGGCAGGGCCACCGGACGCCGCTGCGCAGGTTCACTTCCGGAATCGGCGTGCCCTACGGCGGGTCCTCTACTCTCCCAACGAATTAGGGCTGGCGAGGGCGTACGTTTCCGGCGATCTGGACGTAGACGGCGATATCTTCGCGCTCCTCGACGTTCCGGAACTGGTCACGCGGCTCGGTGAGAATCGTTTGTCGACCTTGCCGCTGCGCTCGATTGTTCGCGCCGCCGGTACTTTCGCCGGCTTGGGAGCGGTGGGTCCACCACCGTCACCCCCGGCGATCGAGATGCGTAGTAAGCGAGGCAAGCGGCACAGTAGATCACGCGATTCGGCGACTGTCTCCCATCACTACGACGTCGGGAATCGCTTCTACGAACTGTTCCTCGGGCCGAGCATGGTCTATTCGTGCGGATACTGGCCGGAAGGTGTCGAATCTCTCGAAGCTGCTCAGTACGCGAAGCTGGACTTGATTTGCCGCAAGCTCGATCTGAAGCCGGGAATGCGACTGCTCGACGTCGGCTGCGGTTGGGGATCGATGGCATTGCACGCCGCCCAGAACTACGGCGTCGACGTCGTCGGAGTCTCGCTGAGCAACGAGCAGGTCGAATACGCCAAGGGGCGAGTTGCCGACGCGGGTTTGACCGATCGCATCGAGATTCGGGTGCAGGACTACCGCGACGTCGACGATGGCCCTTACGACGCGATTTCGAGCATCGGCATGTCCGAGCACGTGGGCCTGGTCAATTTGCCGGTGTACACGGCAAAACTCTACGACCTGCTCGTGCCGCAGGGTCGTCTGCTCAATCATGCCATCGCCGCGGTGAAGTCGTTGTCGGACAACGTCGATGACGGTCCCAGCTTCATCGACAGGTACATCTTCCCGGACGGTGAGATCCTTCCGTTGAGTAAAACCATTGATGCGCTGGAACTTTCGGGTTTCGAGACGCGTGACAGCGAAGCGTTGCGCGAGCATTACGCACTGACACTGCGCGCATGGGTGCAGAACCTTCGTGAGAACTGGGACGCATCGGTCTTACAGGTCGGTGCTCCCCGGGTGCGTACCTGGTTGCTGTATCTCGCTGCCAGTGCTCTGGGTTTCGAGGAGCCGCACAGGCTTACGATTCATCAGGTTCTGGCCGTGAAACCAGGGGATCGGGGGGCCAGCGGCATGGCCCGCTCGCGTGACAGTTGGTATCGATCGATTGAAGTCCCGCAGATCGAAACCGGTCCGCGCGTCGACTGAGGCCTATACGTTGGATTTCCATGAGCACCCGGAAGGTTGTCCTCGCGGCACTGAAGGTTACGGCCGTTGCGGTATCGGCGCTGTTGCCGACCTCGCTGCTGTTCACACCGATGTCGAACGCCGAACCTGTGAACGATTTCTACGATGCGATTCCGGGCGACGTCGGTGATCCGGGTTCGGTGATTCGGACGGAACCGCTGGCTCTGGCCGGTGCCGTCGGCGGAGTGCCTGGTGTGGGGACCCGGATCCTGTATTCGAGTACCGACACCCACGGATCCAAGGTTGCTGTGTCGGGCTCGTACCTGGAGCCGGCTGCCCCGTGGTCAGGAGCGGGCCCCCGCCCGACGGTGGTGATCGGTCCGGGTACGCAGGGCCAAGGTGATCAGTGCGCGCCGTCGAGGATGTTTCCCACTGCCGGTCAGCTCCGCCTGGCGGAACCCGGGAATCCGTCGAACTACGGTGCCGGTGTGGACAGTGTCGGTGTCAACTACGAGTCAGCTTTTGCTTTTGCTTTCCTCGCCCAGGGCGTTCGTGTATTCGTCACCGACTACATCGGACTCGGAACACCCGGCGTTCATACCTACGTCAATCGCGCCGAGGAAGCCCATGCGATGTTGGACGGTGCACGCGCTGCCCGAGCCCTCGCGCGGGCAGGAGAGGACGATCCGATAGCGCTGTGGGGCCACTCGCAGGGCGGCGGCGCCACTGCCGCTGCAACCGAACTGGCACCCGAATACGCGCCTGAGTTGAATCTGGTCGGGAGTTACGCGAGCGCGCCCCCGGCAGACTTGGCAAGCGTTCTGCGTCATATCGACGGTACCGGCCTGATGGCCGCGATCGGTTACACGATCAACGGCGTCCTCGACCGCTATCCCGCCGCCCGAGAGCCGATCGAATCTCGACTCAACGACTACGGCCGGTCCGTGCTCGCCGACGTCGCCGGGCAATGCCTCATCGATTCCCGAACCAAGTACGGGAAGCAGTCGACGGCGTCGTGGACCACAGACGGACGACCACTCGCCGACGTGGTGGAATCGGTACCGGAGATCCAACAGGTGATCGAGGAACAACGCGTCGGGTGGCGAACCCCGGCCTCGCCGATTCTGGTCAACGGAGCGCTCAACGACGATTTCATCCCGTACGAGCAAACCCGGCGCCTGGTTCAGGACTGGTGCGCGCGCGGGGCCGAGGCGACGTTGTTCATCGACACCTTGCCTGCGGTGAATCCGGGGAGCGGCAACAACCACCTCGCGCCGGCCGTAGCGGATTTCGGTGTCGGATTGCAGTACGTGCTGGACAGATTCAACGGCAAGCCGATAGTCGGTGCGTGCAACGCCTGAGTCGCCGTGTCACGTAACCACCGTCTCACTTCTAACAGTGGTTGACTGAGCCCGTGAACGATCGACCGCACGACCTTCCGATCAACCCGGTTCCACGGAGCGCCCTGGGTGCCGGGCCGGCGCTGAGAGTGTCGACGGGTCTGCTGCTCGGTGTGGCCGCCGGTGTCGTCACGGCGTTGGTCGGCTATCCCCGATTCGCGTTTCTGATCGGCTGGGATGTGGCGGCGATGGTGTTCACGGTGTGGACGTGGATTCTGGTCTGGCCCTTCGACGCGACGCTCACCGCAAGCCACGCAACGCGCGAAGAGCCCGCCCGAAACGTCGCGCACCTGCTGATTCTCGGTGCCGCCGTCGCGAGCCTGGTCGGTATCGCGTTCTTGCTCCTGGCGGCACCCGACGGACATCACTACCAAGTAGTGGCGGCATCGGTTGCAGTCGGCAGCGTCGTGATCTCGTGGCTGGCGGTCCACACGCTCTTCGCCCTCGGATATGCACGGCTGTACTACTCCGGCCCCGACGGCGGAATCGATTTCAATCAGGAAGAACCGCCGAGGTACAGCGATTTCGCCTACGTGGCGTACACGGTCGGGATGAGCTTCGCGATTTCCGACACCAACTTGAAGTCGTCGGACATGCGCGCGATGGCACTCGGCCACGCATTGCTGTCGTACCTGTTCGGTTCGGTGATCGTGGCGTCCGTCGTCAACTTGATTGCGGGCCTGTGATCTCTCGAGCCGTGTGACCGATCAAGCCGCTGCACGCCCGATGCTCGAGAGGAAGCCGGCGGCTCCGAAGAACAGACCGGCGAACACTCGATTGGTGGTTCGCTGCTGTTTGGGGGAGCGCATCAAGGTGAGCACCCGGGCGGCCAGGCCGGTGTATCCGGTCATCACGATCACGTCGACTGCGCACATCGTGGCGGCGATGATCAGATACTGCGGCAGCAGCGGCGCCGACGGGTCCAGGAACTGCGGGAGCACTGCGAGCATGAAAACGACGGCCTTCGGATTGCTCGCGTTCACGAGAAATCCGCGAAGCATCATCATCGGACCGGAGCTGCTCGCGGCTGCCTCGTCGGTCTCCACCTCGGTGGGCGCCGATCGCCACTGCCTGATCCCCAGGTAGACGAGGTATGCGACACCGAACCACTTGATCAAGGAAAAGGCCACGGTCGAACTGGCGAGAATTGCACCGACCCCCGCCGCGACAATTCCGATCTGCAGCAACAATCCCAACTGCAGCCCGAAGATGTTCCAGTATCCGCGTCGCAAGCCGTAGGCAAGTCCCGACGACATCGACGCAATGGCGCCGGCCCCCGGCGACAGGCTGATCACCCAACTTGCTCCGAAGAACGCCAACCAGACGTGCCAACTCATGTCGAAAGTCCTTTGATCGGGAAATACTCCCGACAACGAGCACGCACGGGATCAGAAAAGTGTAGACGGACAGTCCTGCTCACTGCTCGCGACAGTGCAATGATCGGGGGATGACGTCGTATCCCGTACTCGACCTGACACCCGACGAATTGCTGACCACAACGCGGACCGTTCGAAAGCGTCTGGATCTGACCCGTCCCGTGCCGTTGGACCTGGTGAAGGAATGCCTCCAGATCGCCCTGCAAGCGCCCTCCGGTTCGAATCGCCAGGGCTGGCAGTGGATGGTGGTGACCGATCCGGCACTGCGTGCAGCAGTCGGGCAGATCTACAAGGAAGTCACCGACGAGTACCTTGCCTCTCACGGTTCGGCGGCAAAACTCTTCGCCGATGATCCCGATCGCGCGCCGATTCAACAACGCGTGGGCACCAGCGTCGCGTGGCTCGGTGAGCACATGGGTGAGGTGCCGGTCCTTCTCATTCCGTGTATCAAGGCGGGCAAGACGCTGCCGGAGGGGAACCAAGCCGGCCTGTGGGGTTCGCTACTCCCGGCTGTGTGGAGTTACGCGCTGGCCGCGCGGGCACGTGGGCTCGGTACGGCGTGGACGACATTGCATTTGCAGCGTGAAGCGGAAGTTGCGGAGCTGCTGGGCATTCCGGCCGGCTTCCATCAGGCTGCGCTCATCCCGACGGCGTACTTCACCGGCGAGACGTTCAAACCCGCCGCCCGTGAACCGGTCGACAACGTGCTGCACGTGGACCGATGGTGAGCCTGATCTACTCGGCGATCTGCTCGATCGACGGGTATGTGGCTGATGAGCAAGGAAACTTCGACTGGGCGGTTCCCGACGCACAGGTCCATGCGTTCGTCAACGAGCTAGAGAGGGGAGTCGGCACGTACCTGCTCGGGCGCCGGATGTACGAGACGATGATTCCCTGGGAAACAATGGCATCCGAGGATCTCGAGCGTTCTTCGGTGGCAGGAGGACCTTCGGCTCCGGACGAGTTTGCCGGTATCGAGGCGGCGACCGCCGAGTTCGCTCAGATCTGGCGTGGAATCGACAAGATCGTGTACTCCACGACGCTGAACGAGGTGTCGACCGCACGTACCAGGATTGTCCCGAGCTTCGATGAAGACTCCATCCGTTTGCTCGAGAGTGAAGCGGTACAAGATATCTCGATCGGTGGACCGACGGTTGCGGTTAGTGCTTTCGCGGCGGGTTTGGTCGATGAAGTCAGACTGTTCCTGTGTCCGGTCAATATCGGTGGCGGATTGCGAGCTCTCCCGGAAAGCCGGCTTGATCTGCAACTGCTCGAGGAGAAAACCTTCGACGGCGGCGTCATCTATCTGCGATACGCCGTTCGCTAAGCAATCACCATCACTGCCGTGACGACGCCGAGTAGAGCGATGTAGGCGGCGGCATGGACTCGGTCCGGTATGGCACCGACGATTCGTCGGCTCAGCGCGATCGCCGGTAGGGAACCGGCGAGTAGTGCACAGACGGCCAGAAGGTCGACAGCGCCGACTCTGCCCGCCGACAGATCCGAGGCTGAACTGTGCCCTGATGAGACCGCATACACCGCAGTCGCGACGACGGCGACAGGCAAGCTCAACGGGTTGGCGCTCGCGGCGGCGTCGGCCATCGGAACTCCGCGGCGTCGCATCATCGGAACCGTCATGACGCTCCCGCCGACTCCGAGGAAACTTGCGACGGCACCGATGCCTATCCCGACAGCGCGGACGCCGTGACGGTCAAGATGTTCGCGAGGTTCAGATGGTGTCAGAAACCCTTGTCGCAGAAGACTGTCCAGGATTGTCACCAGCAGGTAGAGCACAAACAGAATCCGGACGACGCCGTCGTCTACGTGGCCCGCCGCAACCGCTCCGAGCCCGGCTCCGAGTGCGACGGGACCGATCAGAGGTCTGATGTACTCCGTCCGAAGCCGTCCTGACTTCCTGAATGCGACTGTGGCACCGAGTGAATTGACCACCATCACGGCCGCCGAGGATGCTACGGCGACATGCATCGGATCGATGACGTCCGGCCGCAGCGTCGATGCAGCGTAAACGACTGGGACAGTGACAAACCCGCCACCGAATCCGAAAAGAACGGTGGTGACTCCGGTCAAGGCGCCGAAAGCGAGCAGGATGAGGGAGTAGTGAAGCACTCGATGAACGGTAGCGATTTCTCCGTTGGCGCACATTCGAAGGTTTGCCACGTTCCATTGTGAATCGGACACAGACTCGGTAGGTTCCTCCGGTGCGCAACATCTCGATCAACGACGTCGATCACTCGCCCCGCGGTGTTCTCGCAATCGGAACCGACTACCCACCCGGTCACGTGCTGGCCGCCCACGAACATCGACGAGCCCAGTTTCTCTTCGCTGTGAACGGTGCGATGAACGTCGAAACCGAAGACGGTGAGTGGACGGTTCTGCCGTCCAATGCGGTCATGATTCCCGCCGGTGTCGCTCATGCCGTGACAATGGACGGCGTCAGCACGCGAAGCCTCTACATCGAACCGTCCGCAGCGCCGTGGTTCCCGGTCAGGTGCCGAGTCGTCGCAGTATCGTCGCTCCTGCGTGAGTTACTTGTCGCTGCAGTCGACATGGATGTCGAGCTGAATGTGGAGGACGACTTCCCCGCACACGGACGCAGCGCCGCGGTATTTCAGCTGATCCTGCACGAACTTCGCGATCTTGCGCCCCTACCTGTGGAACTCCCGCTGCCTCGGCACCCGGGATTGCGGGCGTTGTGCGCGCAGTATCTCGCAGCCCCGTCGATCCATGACTCGCCCACGCGGTGGGCCGACCGACTCCACGTCAGTGAACGGACACTGCACCGCTTGCTGATCTCGGAAACGGGGATGAGCGCGTCGTCGTGGATGCAGCGTGCCTGCATTCTTCACGCGCTTCCGAAACTTTCTGCCGGGGCCAGTGTGACGGCCGTTGCGTCTGAACTCGGATACTCGACGCCGGCTGCCTTCGCGGCGATGTGCACCCGAGTCTCGGGTGCACCGCCCAGTAGCTATCGGGCGCGCGTCACGACACAGACACCGGGATGATGTCGGCGACGACGTCGTGGATGAGACCGTCACGGACTTCGAAGGTTTCACGAATCTCCACGGTCATGAGGCGAGTGCCGCCGATTCCCGCGTCCAGCAGGTAGGTGGTCGAGACGATGTCCCCGGCCTCCGACATCTCTAGGTCTCGGACGCCCTGGATAACGCGGTATTGGATGCCGTTTTCGAGGTCGGCGGACATCTGTGGTCCGGAGAACCCCGTCTTGAGTCCGGCTTCGACGCGGGTCGCATCCGGGGCGAAATGAACATCGGAGACGTCATGGGAGACGAGGGCGTCGATGTAGGCGCGTGCTTGCGCCTCACGGGGTGAATCGGCCGGGTTCGGGGCTGCCGTCGCAGCGCCTCCGGCAAGCAGGATCAGGACAGCGGTGGCAGCGGCAGTTCCGGCGATATTTCGCAGTGTTCGCATGGGACATCCTAACGACGAGGAGTGGAGGAAATTCGGAAAACGGCCCTCATCGAGTAGCCGTACAGCTGCGGGGAGGATCGACGAGCGAGCAGAAAGCCGGGGCCATGACGGGCACGTAGTCGGCCCCGACGCCGTTCTCGTGAATGATCCGGCGGTAGGCGTCGACGCCGTCGGTCGGGATTCGGGCCGCAGTGGGATCGCCGAGAACATCGACCGTGTAGAGGCCGAATCGAGGTCGGTACGAACCCCATTCGTAGTTGTCGGTGATGGACCAGTAGTTGTAGCCGATCACGTCGGCACCGTCTTCTCGGGCGCGTTCCATCCAATAGATGTGATCGCGTAAGTGATTCGCGCGTGTGTATCCGTCGGCGCGCGGCGCTCCGTTGTCGGTGGGCATGCCGTTCTCGACGATGTAGAGGGGGAGTTCCGGATACTTGCCCGAGTACCGCATCAATGCGTCGTACAGGCCTTCGGGCTGCGGCGTGACGTTGTAGAACTCGTCGAGTGCGGCGTACGCGGCAGTCGGATTGTTCAGGGCCACACCGTAGTAGTAGTCGATGCCGAGAAAGTCGAGCTTGTCGCGCACTCGATCCGTGAATACCGAATCGATCGCCTCGGACACGCCGGGAATGAAGGAGAAATTACTGCTTACGCGGGCACCGGGATCGAGAACATGGATGCGGTCGTAGATCGCCCGGTGGACTCGGACCAATGAGTCGAACATCGACGGCGCCTGGGTGAGTGCGATTCCGCCGTAGGTCAATTCGCGCTGAACGTACACAGTCGGCTCGTTGATCGTGATCCAGAGCGCCCCGATTCCGGAGTACCGCTCGACTACCTTCTCTGCGTTGACCAGCCAATCGGCTTCCGTCTTCGGATTTGTCCAGCCGCCTTGATCGACAACCCATCCCGGATACACCCAGTGGTCGAGTGTGATCATCGGAGTCATGCCCCGCGCGCGGATGTGAGCTACCACGTCGTCGTAGTAGGCGAATTCGGTCTCGTTCCAGCTCCCGGCGGCGGGCTGAACTCGCGCCCACTCGACGCCGAATCGGAAAACCTTCGATCCCAGATCGGCCGCCCGGTCGATGTCCTCGGCGTAGCGATGACGGAAGTCGACCGAGTCACCGATCTTGTCGTGGGTTCGTCCGGAATCGGAGTATCGAGACCAGTTGCTGTCCGGCGACGAACCTTCCGATTGGAACCCGGAGGTGGCAACGCCCCAGAGGAAGTCATCCGGTACCTCAGCCGAGGCGTGAGCGGGAAGGGCCAGCACCCCGAACAGGCACGTCAGTGCCATCAGCGCAGGCGCAATAGACCGTGACAGGGCTCCCATGCCTGGGAGACTAAGTCATACAAGTGTCCAGTCGCAGGCGTTTCGTCCGATCCGCCCGCGGCAGGACCGTGTCACTCAGTGACCCAGCCGCTCAGAAATTCCGCTCAGAAAACCATGGTCATCGATCCCGGGTTCCACGTCCCGGAGCGCTGAACGGTCGTTTCGTCGACCTGGGCAGGTACTGCACTCGGATCGATCGGTGTGTACTTCTCGATCGAACCCCAGTCGCGAGCCCAGTCGTTGTCGAGATACGACGGAATGGTCTGAGCGGTCAGGAGCAGATCGATCCACCCCAACGGTCCACCACCGTAGTGGTCCTGCCAGGCACTGGTCACGAGCGCGCCGGAATGGTCGGGAAGGATCCGATACTCGGGGACCTCGGCGACACCGACCCGATGATCGAAGGGGCGTTGGCATGGGAATGCCAGTCCGACAGCCCAATCCAGCATGACGGGCGCCTGTGAACCGACGACGTCGTTGAGCTTCTGGGTCTTCGGAACCCGCGGCGGGGTGACGGCCACCCATTGGTCGGGCTTGCTGTCGTAGTCGCTGACGACCAGTCGAATGCTGTTGGCTTCGACGGGAATCTGATCCAACGGCACACGCAGGTTCCGCCATGACGGCGCCGGGCCGATGTCGAGGGGCGCGATCTTTCCGAGTGTTTCGACAGCGTCTGTTTCGGCATCGTCGACGCCACGCGCTGTGCCGTACTCGACCTCGACGTTCTGGCCGTAGGTGACGATTCCGTCCTTGTCGACGGACCGAACACGACCAGCCGCGGCAATCGAGATGATGTCGCCACGTGTGGCGTTCTCGCCCACGTCGGGGAGTTGGTACCAGTCACTGGTCAGAGTGCCGGGGGAGGGCTGACCGTAACTACCCATGACGGGTGTTGTCGCCGGGTCGAGACCGAACGGCAACGCGACCGAACTGCCGTTGACTCCGGTCTGTCCGGCGCCACCGCCGGTTCCGGCCGAGTTGCCGGCGGTGTCCTCGGAGGTGTCGACGGTGTTCGCGCCGCCGGTAGCCGTGGCTTCCTTGTCTGCTCGAAGGTCGGAGGCGACGCCATTCGGATCGAATCCCGTAGCCCCACCGGCGGACAGTCCTGTGGCGACGCTGCCCGAGAGGGGCGTCAGCATCGAGGCGTTCGGATCGGTCTCGAGCAGAACGTCGTTGGCGAGTCCGCAGTGTTGGCCGAGAACGGCGTCGACGTTTGCACGGCCCACCGAATAGGCTGGGTACTGGGTGACCGCGCCCTTGGCCATGGACAGCACCTCGAAGAGGACCATGGCACCTGCGGCAATCGTCAGTGGCGAGATGGCAAGCAGTCGAGCGTGCTTCGCGGACGGTTCCTTCCCCGCGGTGTACGGCTCACGGAAGAAGTACCACGCGGCGACGCCGAGCATCAGCACCGTCAGCCCGAGGAGGACGGTGCTCGCGCCGAGTCCGCTGATGGACACAGGCTTGTCCCACCACGGAACGCTGTAGCTGGACACGTAGTAGTAGCTGTTGCTGCCGGTGAATGCCACCGCGAGGAGGAACAGGACGGCCGCCGCGAAGAGGGCCCGATTGCGCGGCGAGCGCAGGAGTTTTGTTCCCACGGCGACGGCCGTCATCATCGCCAGAACGGCGGTGAGTCCGGCAAAGATTCCGAAGTGGTGCGTCCACTTGGTCGGCGAGAACATCAGCAGTGGCAGTGCGCCGATCGTCAGCCCCACGACGCGGCGTGACGGGCCGGCGGCCAAACCGGGAATCCGGCCCCCCTTGCGCAGCATCATCGCGGTGCAGACGCCAAGGCACAGAACCATGACGAACACACCGAATCTGCGAGTCAGGGAACCGTCGACGGAGATGTTGAAGAGGTACTGATAGCGGAGGTACTCGTCGAACCAGGGCTGATTCGGTGAGATCGAGTGCACGCGTTGCATCTCGATGACGGCGGCCAGACTTTGATCGCCGAACGCGGGGATGAGAATCGAGAGTCCGGCAGCTAGCAGTGGCCCGACAGCCGCGACGTAACCGGTGGTGCGCGCACGTTCGATGATGATGCGCATGATCGGGCGTATTCCGGCGATGAGTGCGGCAAAGCAGATGAGGCCGGAAGGGCCGGCAGTCAAGGTGAATCCGGCGATCAGGATCGCGACTGCGACCGGCAGAAGTCGTCTCGTCGCGACGGCGCGTTCGATCGAGCACCAGGTCAGCAGCACGCCGAGGGCAACGATCGGTTCGGGGCGCAGTCCGTTGTTGAACGGAAGCCAGAAAGCGAGGAAGACAAGCGCGCCGGTCCAGAGGGCGAGTCGATTTCCGCGAATGGCGGCGCCCAGCCGAGGCGCAACCTCCCGGCTGATGACGAGCCAGGTGATGATGCCTGCCAACAGAGCAGGCAGACGGACCCAGGGGCTTGCGGTGCTGACGTGGGCCAGGAGTCCGAGGATGTTGTAATACGGCGTTCCGAACGGGGTTTCGGGGACCGCGAACCACCGGAAGTAGTTGGACATGTAGCCCGATTGCTCGGAGGCTCTTGCCATCGTGAGCTGGTAGCCGTCGTCGGTGGTGGTAGCGCCGATGAAGTGCCACAGCACCAGAGTTCCGACGACGACCCCGTCGAGGACGGTGAACTTCCACCATCGGGCGGGCAGAAATTTGCGTGTGCCCCGGCCGTCGCGGTTGTCGAGGCGGTGCAGCGCGAAGAGGGACACGACAGCCGTGAGTGCCCCGAGAATCATGGCGAGAGTCTTGATCACCGACGGGCTCGACGTGAAGCGAGAGTCCGCCTCGATCGAGACGTTCAAACCGGCTGCCGCCGAATCGAGGTCGCTGAAGACGCCGACTACCTGTGGCCGGCTGTCGCCCTCGATGACGCGCGGTTCGGAACCGGTGGCACTGAAGGTGGTTCGGGTCGGCTCGGCGGCGAGCCTGAGTGCGCATCCACTCGGCAGATCAGCGACGGGTGTCGAGAGCAACACTCGATCGCGTAGGACAACGTCGACCCGAGCGGGAGCGTCGGAGGATTCGGGGGAGACAGTGGCAACAAATCCGTAGCGGCGCGCATCGGCGGCACCCGGGGGAGCAGTCGAGACGAGCGTTCCGCCGGTGGCAGCCAACTCACTGATCGACGCGCACGGAATCGATGCCTCCATGCGCAACGGTGTGTACGAGACCAATGGCGCCTCGACGCTTGTCGTCGACCCGGCCTGCGGCCAGTTGACGGCGGCGGTGTCCTGCTCGATCGGCAGGAACGGCACTGATCCGCACAAAACTATGCCGAGGATCGATGCGACAATCGCAACGATCCGTGCTCGGTTCGGTCCGCTGGATCGCTGAGGGGTCGGCAAGGCCGGAGGTGCGGTCGTGGCCACGTCACTGTCTGTCACGACTTTGGACCCTAGCTGTGCGTGACGTGTTTGTTATAAAAGCGCGAGTAATGGGATGGTCGTGTTCCCGGTGTCATTCCTCGGGGTGGGGTTGTCGGCGATCGAGGCGGGGGTGCTGTGCGCGAATTTCACGAGTCCATTCCCCTGAGCCCACTACTGCGGCGGTCGGCGGTCGCATTGTGCGTCGTCCTCGGAATTGTCCTGGTAATTGTCTGCGGGTTCGCGGCAATCGTGGATCGCGACTCGGCGGGCTACGTCGGCGCCGTGTTGTCCGCGGTCCTGTCCTTCGGGTTGGCCGCGTACATGTGGAAGGTGCGCGTGATCATCACCACAGACGTCGAACGAGTGTCGATCGCGCTGTCTCCGGGGCTGCGTCAGGTATTTCGGTGGGACGAAGTTGTGTCTGCCACTGCAGTACATATCGGGATGGGCTCCGGAATCGGTTATCGAATGACCGGCCCAGGTATGCGGGTAATTCTCGCATCTCCCGGCGACGGCGTCCGCTTTCGTCTGCATGACGGCCGTGAAATCTCGGTGGCAACACCTCGAAGGGACGAGCTGATCGAACTCGCCCGGCGGCGGGCGCCGGACCTGCAGTGAGCGTTGCAGGTGGACCGGTGAAAAACGGGGTGCGCCTATCCTGGATAATTGACATAAGTTCTGTGTTTCAGGCGCGCTGTTCAGGGCCTGTGATGCCGGACCGGTTTGCTGCCGCTTGCACAGGCACCCCGTTTGCGTACGAGAGGAACTCTCATGCTTGCCCGCACCGACCTGCGTGGTCGTACCCCATCCACGGCCGAACTTCGCGCCGCGCTTCCCCGAGGTGGAGTGGATGTGGACGCGGTACTGCATCAGGTTCGCCCGATGGTCGAAGCCGTCCGTGATCGCGGGGCAGAAGCCGCCCTCGAATTCGGCGAGAAGTTCGACGGCGTTCGTCCGGCTTCGGTTCGTGTACCCGCGGCCGAGCTCGAGCGCGCACTTCGTGAACTCGACCCCGCAGTCAAGGAAGCCCTCGAGGTTGCGATCGAGCGCACCCGCAAGGTGCACGCCGATCAGCGTCGCAAGGACACCGTCACCGAGGTCGTTCCGGGTGGCACGGTCACCGAGCGTTGGGTTCCGGTCGAGCGCGTCGGGCTGTACGTGCCCGGCGGCAATGCCGTGTACCCGTCCAGCGTTGTCATGAACGTCGTGCCGGCTCAGACGGCCGGCGTCGGATCACTTGTTGTCGCCTCGCCGCCCCAAGCCGACTTCGGCGGATTGCCGCACCCGACCATCCTTGCCGCAGCAGCCATGCTCGGCGTCGACGAGGTGTGGGCCGTCGGCGGCGGGCAGGGCGTCGCCCTCCTTACCTACGGCGGAACCGACACCGATGGAACCGAGCTTGTCCCGGTCGACCTCATCACCGGTCCCGGCAACATCTACGTCACTGCCGCCAAGCGTCTGTGCCGCGGACTGGTCGGCATCGACGCGGAAGCCGGTCCCACCGAGATCGCGATCCTCGCCGACCACACCGCTGACCCGGTCCACGTTGCCGCCGATCTCATCAGCCAGGCCGAGCACGACGTGATGGCCGCCAGCGTTCTTGTCACGACCAGCGTCGACTTGGCCGACGCGGTCGACAAGGCTCTGGCTGCGCAGCTCGAGATCACCAAGCATCGCGAGCGCGTCACCACGGCACTGACCGGTAGCCAGTCGGGCACGGTGCTCGTTTCTGATGTTTCCGCTGGTCTGCGCGTCGTCAATGCGTATGCGGCAGAGCACCTCGAGATCCAGACCGAGGATGCAACCGGGGTGGCAGCTCAGGTCACCAGCGCTGGTGCCGTGTTCGTCGGCCCGTGGGCGCCGGTCAGTCTCGGCGACTACTGCGCCGGCTCCAACCACGTTCTGCCGACGGCCGGGTGTGCACGCCACTCCTCCGGTCTGAGTGTGCAGACGTTCCTTCGTGGAATCCACGTGATCGACTACTCCGAGTCTGCACTGAAAGACGTTGCCGGACACGTCATCACGCTGGCCAATGCGGAGGATCTGCCGGCTCACGGCGAGGCTGTGCGTCTGCGATTCGAGGCTCTGCGATGAGTAGTGCTCCTGGAGAGTCGATTTCGGTCGACGCCCTTCCGATTCGCGAGAACCTGCGTGGAAAGTCGGCGTACGGCGCACCGCAGTTGACGGTTCCGGTTCAGCTCAACACGAACGAGAACCCGCATCCGCCGACCCAGGCGCTCATCGACGATGTGGCCGAATCCGTGCGCGAAGCCGCGAAGGAACTGCACCGCTACCCCGACCGTGACGCTGTGGCGTTGCGGACGGACCTGGCTGCGTACCTGGCGAAGCAGACAGGTGTACCGGTCACCGTCGACAATCTGTGGGCGGCAAACGGATCGAACGAGATTCTGCAGCAACTTCTTCAGGCGTTCGCAGGTCCGGGACGTAGCGCGATGGGTTTTGTGCCTTCGTACTCGATGCACCCGATCATCGCCGACGCTACCGATACCGAGTGGGTCGAGGTCTTCCGTCGGGACGACTTCGCACTCGACGTGGATGCTGCCGTCACCGTGATTGCGGAACGTCGACCCGACGTCGTGTTCGTGACCAGCCCCAACAACCCGACCGGACACAGCGTCGGCATTGCGGAACTGCGACGCATCCTCGACGTGGCGCCGGGCATCGTGATCGTCGACGAGGCGTACGCGGAGTTCTCCGCTGCCCCCAGCGCGATGACGCTGATCGACGAGTTCCCGGCCAAGCTGGTTGTGACCCGCACCATGAGCAAGGCTTTCGCGTTTGCCGGTGGCCGACTCGGCTACCTCGCCGCCGCTCCCGCGTTCATCGACGCACTGTTGTTGGTGCGCTTGCCGTATCACCTCTCGGTGGTCACGCAAGCGGCGGCACGTGCCGCCCTGCGTCACGCCGACGAGACCCTCGGCAGTGTGCACGCCTTGTCCGCCGAGCGCGATCGAGTGTCGAAGGCGCTGGCGGACAACGGTTTCCGAGTGATTCCCAGTGACGCGAACTTCATCTTGTTCGGTCAGTTCACCGACAGTGCACAGGCGTGGAAGGAATACCTCGACCGCGGGGTTCTCATCCGCGACATCGGCATCCCCGGATACCTGCGGGCCACCGTGGGACTCGAAGCCGAGAACGACGCGTTCATCAAGGCCAGTGACGAAATCGCAGGCACCCAGCTGGTCGACACGAATTCAGGAGAGACGGCATGAGCGATCGCATCGCGCGGATCGAACGAACAACTCGGGAATCAAGCATCGTCGTCGAACTGAATCTGGACGGGACCGGCATCGTCGACGTCTCCACCGGCGTTCCGTTCTTCGACCACATGCTCAACGCCCTGGGTACGCACGCCAGCTTCGATCTCGACGTCAAGGCGAAGGGTGACGTCGAGATCGACGCTCACCACACCGTCGAGGACACCGCGATCGTTTTCGGCCAGGCGCTCGGCCAGGCTCTCGGCGACAAGAAGGGCATCCGTCGTTTCGGCGACGCTTTCATCCCGATGGACGAAACGCTGGCGCACGCGTCGGTCGACGTCTCCGGTCGCCCGTACTGCGTGCACACCGGTGAGCCCGACTACATGGTGCATTCCGTCATCGGCGGGTACCCGGGCGTTCCGTATCACGCGGTGATCAACCGCCACGTGTTCGAGTCGATCGCATTGAATGCACGTATCGCACTGCACGTTCGGGTTCTGTACGGCCGCGATCAGCATCACATCACCGAAGCCGAGTACAAGGCCGTTGCGCGCGCTCTGCGTGAGGCGGTCGAGCCGGATCCGCGCGTGAGTGGCGTGCCGTCGACGAAGGGCACACTGTGAGCGTCCTCTTCACCTATCTGCTGTTCATCGGCGCGGGTATTGCCGTGGGCGGCGCCTACTCGATGTTCAAGGTCAACAAGCTTGCGTCGGGAATCCTTCTGGCGTTGGCGGTTCTGGCGGCGGTAGCGGGCGCACTGCGTCTGTGACGCGAAAAGTGACTGTGTCTGTGACGCGAAAAGTGACTGTATCTGTGACGCGAGATCCTGCTCCATCGCCGGGGTTGCTTCGCACTCCGGGCATGATCGGTGTCCTGATCATGGCGGCAGCAGCTTTCGGTGGCTGGTCGTTGCTGTTGCCGGTGGTGCCGTTGCTGGTTGCGCAGTCCGGCGGATCGGATGCGCTTGCCGGATCGGTGACCGGTGTCTTCATGGCGGCCACGGTCTTGACGCAACTGCTCGTGCCTCGGTTGTTGCGGACGCAGGGCTACCGGCGCGTGCTGGCGGTCGGGTGTCTGCTCCTCGGTCCACCGTCGTTGGTGCTGTTGATCTCGGCCGACGCCGGCCCTGTCCTGGCGGTTTCCGCGGTGCGTGGCATCGGTTTCGGCATGCTGACGGTCGCCGGCAGTGCACTGGTGGCCGAGTTGGCGCCCAAACGAATTCTGGGCCGTGCCACCGGTGCTCAGGGAATCGCGATCGCAGCGTCACAAATGGCGGGGCTTCCGCTGGGGCTTGCGATCATGGAACGGTGGTCGGCGACACCGGTGTTCGTTCTCGGTGCGCTGATCCCGGCGCTCGCGCTGGTGGCCATTGCCGGGTTGCCGAAGATCTTCGCCCAGCCGACCGGGGAATCCGTTCGACTGAGTGTGTTCGCCGTCTTGGTTCCGGTGCTCGCTCTGGCGTGTGTGTCCGCCTCGTTCGGCGGATTGTCGTCTCTACTGCCGATCGCAATCTCGGAGCGTGCGGCCGTTGCTGGAGTGGTGTTGGCGACCGCCAGTGGGTCGATGTTGGTCGGCCGGTACTCGGCGGGACTGATCGCCGATCGTCTCGGCAGTGGTCGGACACTCGCGCCGGCATTGGCGTCGTCGACCATCGGATTGGTGCTGTTCGCGATCAACGTCGACGGCGGGTCGACGCCGGTCTTGTTCTGCGCGGCGGTCCTTTTCGGGCTGGGGTTCGGGGCGGTGCAGAACGAGTCCTTGGTCATGGCGTTTCAGGCTGCCGGCCCGAGGCAACTCGGATCCGCCAGCGCGATCTGGAACATCGGCTACGACGCCGGCACCGGAATCGGTGCACTGGCGTTGGGATTCGTGGCCACGACTGCCGGCTATGCGTGGGTCTTCGCGGTCTCCGCGGTAGTTGTCGCGCTCCTCCCGGTACTGGCCGCGGGCGGCAAAGTGATCGGCAGCAGGGTTGCCCGATAGAGTTGGGGCATGAGCGCTTCCACGATTGCTGTACTCGATTACGGCTCCGGCAACCTGCATTCGGCTACTCGCGCACTGGCGCGCACCGGGGCGCAGGTGGAGGTGACCAACGACATGAAGGTTGCACTGGCGGCCGACGGTCTCGTGGTGCCCGGCGTCGGCGCGTTCGCGGCCTGCATGGAAGGTCTGCGTGCAGTGCAGGGTGACCGAATCATCGGCAGACGCCTGGCTGGTGGCCGACCGGTGCTGGGCATCTGCGTCGGTATGCAGATTCTGTTCGACCGGGGAGTCGAATTCGGTGTCGAGGCGGAGGGCTGTGGCGAATGGCCCGGCACCGTCGAGAGGCTCCAAGCAGAGGTTTTGCCGCACATGGGCTGGAACACCGTGGAGGCGCCGGAGTCCAGCACCCTGTTCAAGGGCATAGACGCCGATACCCGCTTCTACTTCGTCCACTCCTACGGTGTGCAGAGTTGGGAGCTCGCGCCGTCCGAGCACATTGCACCCCCGAAGCTGACATGGGCCGATCACGGCGGAAAGTTCCTCGCTGCCGTCGAGAACGGTGCGTTGTCGGCAACGCAGTTCCACCCCGAGAAATCCGGTGACGCAGGCGCCGAGTTGCTGAGCAACTGGGTGCAGAGTTTGTGACCGGGGGATCCGGACCGAACCGCGGTGACGATTTCTCCCTCGCCCGTCTGGCGTTGTTCTCGCTCGGCGCCGCTGTGGCTGCGCTGGCGGTCGCAACCGTCGTCATCGTTGTTCTCAAACCATCGCCGGGCGTCGGCCTCGTGATCGGTCTCGTGGGGGTCGTCGCTGCGATTGCGGCAATGGGCGTCGTATCCAAGCGGATGACGCGAAAAGCGTTCGGTGACCCGGAAGACGGTTCGAGGTCCTGACCTACTAGGGTTACCGCACGTGAGCCTGGTCCTTTTGCCTGCTGTAGATGTCGTCAACGGTGAAGCTGTTCGCCTCGTGCAAGGAGAGGCGGGAAGTGAGACCGGTTACGGGTCGCCCCGCGACGCTGCTCTTGCGTGGCAGAACGACGGTGCCGAATGGGTGCATCTTGTCGACCTCGACGCTGCTTTCGGGCGTGGGTCCAACAGTGGACTGTTGGCCGGCGTCATCGGCGACCTGACGGTCAAGGTGGAACTGTCCGGTGGAATCCGCGACGACGCTTCCCTGGAAGCCGCACTGGCCACCGGCTGTGCTCGCGTGAATCTCGGTACTGCCGCTATCGAGGATCCCGAGTGGTGTGCGCGTGCATTGGCCAAGTACGGCGACAAGATCGCTGTCGGCCTCGATGTTCGTCTCGTCGACGGTCGGTACCGCACCCGTGGTCGCGGCTGGGTCACCGACGGCGGCGATCTGTGGGAGACCCTCGCGCGTCTGGACCGTGACGGCTGCACTCGTTACGTCGTCACCGACGTCTCCAAGGACGGCACCCTGACCGGTCCCAATCTCGAACTTCTCAGCCAGGTCTGCGCGGTCACCGACGCGCACGTCGTCGCCTCCGGTGGTGTGTCGACCATCGAGGATCTACTCGCCATTTCCAGCCTGGTTGATCAGGGTGTCGAGGGCGCGATCGTGGGCAAGGCATTGTATGCCGGTCGCTTCACTCTCCCCGAAGCACTGGCAGCAGTTTCCGGATAGATTTTCCAGATGACTCCGACGCGTGACCTCGACGAACTTCTCGCGATTGCGGGTCGGCTTCTCGACGGCGTCCACGATCAGTTCGTCTCCGGTGTCGGCGCCCCGAGTGCGGTCCGCAAGGGCTGGGGTGATTTTGCCACCGAGGTCGATCTTGCGCTCGAGAAGCGGTTGACCGCGGAGTTGTTCGAGCAGACCGGCATCGAGGTGCACGGCGAGGAATTCGGTGGTCCCGACGTCGGTTCCGGGCTCGTCTGGGTTCTCGACCCCGTTGACGGTACTTTCAACTACTCGGCCGGATTGCCCACTGCCGGAACGTTGTTGGCGCTTCTCGACGACGGTGTCCCGGTGCTCGGATTGACCTGGCTTCCATTGATCGGTCACACGTACGCGACTCGCGCCGGCGGTCCGTTGTTGGTCAATGGAATCGCCGTACCGCCGCTGGAGCCAACCGATCTGGCGTCGTCGATCGTCGGCTTGGGTGCGCTCAACGTCAACAGTCGAGGGCGGATCCCCGGCAGTTTCCGTCTCGATCTCCTCGCCGAGATCAGCAAGGTGTCCTCGCGGATCCGGATACACGGTTCAACCGGAGTCGATCTGGCCTTCACCGCGGCCGGCATCCTGGGCGGTGCGATCGTCTACGGCCGCAACGCGTGGGACAACGCGGCCGGGGTCGCGCTCGTTCGCGGTGCGGGCGGGGTGGTCACCGACCTGGCCGGCCGCCCGTGGACCGTAGAATCGGAGTCGGTGCTCGCTGCCGCTCCGGGCATCCACGGTGAGATTCTCGATATCCTCAACGCGCTCGGTGATCCGCGCGCTTCGTCCTCAGGAGGACCACAGTCATGACCCTCGCAGTTCGTGTGATTCCGTGCCTCGACGTCGACGCCGGGCGAGTGGTCAAGGGTGTCAATTTCGAGAATCTTCGCGACGCCGGAGATCCGGTGGAACTCGCGGCAGCGTACGACGCTCAGGGCGCCGACGAACTGACCTTCCTGGACGTGACCGCCTCCACGTCGGATCGCGGCACGATGCTCGACGTCGTAAGTCGCACTGCCGAGCAGGTTTTCATTCCTCTGACCGTCGGCGGTGGAGTGCGCACGGTCGCGGATGTCGATCGTCTGCTGCGTGCCGGTGCCGACAAGGTCAGCGTGAACACCGCGGCGATTGCGCGCCCGGAACTGCTGAAGGAACTGAGTGAGCGTTTCGGCTCGCAGTGCATCGTCCTCTCGGTCGATGCCCGCACCGTTCCCCAGGGGCAGCCGGACACACCGTCGGGGTGGGAGGTCACCACGCACGGGGGCAAGCGCGGCACCGGGATCGACGCTGTCGAGTGGGCCGAGCGTGGTGCAGAGTTGGGAGTGGGGGAGATCCTGCTCAACTCGATGGATGCCGACGGCACCAAAGCGGGCTTCGACCTTCTGATGATCCGCGCTGTCCGGGCGGCAGTCCACGTACCGGTGATCGCCAGTGGCGGTGCCGGCCTGGTCGAGCACTTTGCCCCTGCAGTCGAAGCGGGCGCAGACGCAGTTCTCGCAGCAAGTGTCTTCCACTTCGGCGATCTGAGCATCCCGGAGGTCAAGGATGCGATGCGTGCCGAGGGAATCGTCGTTCGCTAGGCGTTCTCGGCGCGGATTCCGTCGAACATGAGGCGGCTGATGGCTTGGTTCAACGCCGTGCAGTCGACGGACGAACCGGCTCGCAATCCTTGAATCGCACTTGCCAGCATCATGCCGTTGACGGCGTGGGCAGTGTTGTCGACATCGAGGTCGGCGCGTAGATAGCCGCATTCGACTCCGTGGTGCAGGTACGCCGCGGTCAACGAAGCCGACTGGTCGAGTAGATCGAGCATCCGGCCCGTCAGATCGGCGTCGACGCCCGTCGTCTCGAACAGCAGAACCCGCGGGATGCGGGGGTCGTCGAAGAAGATGCGGGGGAGCGCCTCGGCGATCCGTCCCACTTGGGCGCGGTACTCGTCCAGTGTGCTGGCGGCGTCGGGAGCATTCTCGGTGGCCAGTGCGCTGATGATCTTTGCGACGAGGTCGTCGATGACGTGATCGATGATGTCGCGCTTGTTCGCGAAGTACCGGTAGAAGGTCCCATGGCCGATTCCGAGAGTTGTTGCGATGTCGGCAATTCCGGTTGCGTGATAGCCGCGCTGGGCGAAGCACTCGAATGATGCGTCGATGATCTCGCGGCGCAATTCCGCCTTTTTTCGTTCCGCTCTGGTCATGGCCTTCGTCACATCAGGAATGATACCGTTCTCAATAACGGAATGACGTGTCAGTTTCTGATGTGCAGTTTTTCTGATGTGCAGTTCACGAGAGGGATTCTCCGATGGCAGTGCAGTACGACGCAGTAGTAGTGGGGGCGGGCTTCGGCGGAATGGGTGCGGCCATTCAACTCAAGCGGCTGGGCCTGAACAACCTGGCGATCCTCGAGCGCGAGGACGATCTGGGTGGAACCTGGCACGTCAACCGCTATCCCGGTCTGGCTGTCGACATCGCGTCGGTCACCTACTCGTATTCGTTCGAGCCCAATCCGAACTGGTCCAGGCTTTTCGCACCGGGCGCGGAACTGAAGAAGTACGCCGATCACGTCGCGGACAAGTACGATCTGCGGAAGCACATGACGTTCGGTGCCGTGGTCAACGGAGCCCGCTGGGACGAGGATTCCTCGCACTGGGTCGTATCCGTCGAAGGCGCGCCGGACATCACTGCCAAGTACCTCCTGACTGCGACGGGTTTCCTCTCGCAACCGCATCGGCCCGACATCTCCGGTATCGACGACTTCGCCGGCAAGATCATCCACACCACGGCCTGGGACGATTCCTACGATCTGTCCGGCACCAAGACCGCAATCATCGGAACCGGCGCCACCGCTGTGCAGTTGATCCCCGAGGTGGCGCGTCAGGCCGCAGAGTTGACCGTCTACCAACGCACCCCGATCTGGGTGGTTCCCAAGATCGACGTCCCCATTCCGAATGCAGTGCAGAAGCTGTTCTCGCGTATTCCGCTCACCCAGCGAATCGCGCGCGCTGTCAGTTCGTCGATCCTAGAAATGATCATGGTCAGCGCGGTCCTGCACTACAAGCAGGTCAAACTGTTGAACAAGGGTGCGGCGGCCGCATCACGTGCGTTTCTGCGGTCCCAGGTCAGTGACGCCAGCCTTCGCAAACAACTCACACCGGACTACGACTTCGGGTGCAAGCGTCCCACATTTTCCAACAGCTACTTCCGTACGTTCACCAAGGACAACGTGCATCTCGAAACGACGCCGATCGACCACATCGCTGCCGACGGAATCGTCACCGCCGACGGTCGCAAGACCGAGATCGACACCTTGGTGCTGGCAACGGGATTCAACCTCTGGGATGTGAATTTTCCAGCCATCGAGGTTATCGGTCGAGAGGGACGAAACCTCGGTAAGTGGTGGCGCGACAACCGTTTCCAGGCCTACGAAGGGGTCGCGGTTCCGTATTTCCCCAATTTTCTCACGCTCGCCAGTCCGTACTCGTACAGCGGGTTGTCCTACTTCACGACGATCGAATCCCAGATGCAGCACATGGATCGACTGTTCGGCGAGGTGAAACGGCGCGGCGCGGAAACATTCGAGGTCACCGAAACTGCCAACGCCGAGTTTCTCGACCGGATGACCGAGAACCTGGCGGACTCCGTCTTCTACGGCGGTAGTTGCCAGACTGCACGAAGCTATTACTTCAATCAGCACGGCGAGGCTGCGATTCTGCGGCCCACGTCTACACGGAATGCGTTCGTCGAAGCGAAACGCTTTCCGCTCGAGGACTATTCGATCATCTAGGCGGGCTTGTCCCGTGTTCGGCTATCTTGCCGAGCTGACTCCGGTCGGAACCGATATCACGGGATAACGGTTCTGCCGGTTCAGTCGGGAAGTGACCGAGATGTGCATCAGTCGGCTCACCGCGGAGGCAGCGCCTTTTCGCGGAGATCCGATCACGATGGTAAATGCGTCGTATTTGTCCGCGGTTGCGAGAATGACACCGGCCGGGTCTCCATAGGTGCAGTCGTACGTCCAGGTGTCGGCGTGCGAGGCAAGTGCCGAGGTTGTCTGCTCGCGTTGCGACACCATCTCGTCGTGCAGACGCGTTTCGAATTCTGGTGAGTCGGTTTCGACAGGTAGGTCCTCGGACGTGATGCAGTGAACGACGTGGAGGGCTGAATCCTCCTTGGCGGCAAGCGTCAGTGCGTAGCTGAGTACATTCTTGCTGGTAGCACCTGGGCCGATGCCGAGAACGACGTGGCGGGTTCGGACGCGATCGGTACTCGGGTTCGCGAGATGGCAGATGTACTCCGGGTGCGGACCGTCATGACGTTGATGGTTCATGTCGGATCTTCTTCCAGAGCGAGAAGCGAAGGAACTTCCATTCTAGGGCGGCCGTGCAGGGGAATTCCACGGAAGTCACAGGTGGAAGGTATAAACGTCATATGAGTCTTGATCCCGCAATCGCGGCGAAGCTGAAGCGAAACGACGCCGGACTGTTCAGCGCGGTTGCGCAGGAGAAGTCGACCGGTGATGTGCTGATGGTCGCGTGGATGGACGACGAAGCGCTCGCGCGAACACTGGAAACCCGTAAGGGGACGTACTATTCGCGCTCGCGGCAGCAGTACTGGGTCAAGGGAGAGACCTCCGGGCACACCCAGTACGTGCACGAGGTGCGACTCGACTGTGACGGCGATTCCGTCTTGCTGATCGTCGATCAGGAGGGCGCCGCGTGCCACACCGGCACTCACACGTGTTTCGACACCGACGTCCTGCTCGCTGCTGAGCAGTGACGCGAGATGGCCACTGACAAGACTCCACAACCGCTCGATTACTCGTTCACCGCTCCCATCGAGAAAGACGGTGCGTTCGCAACGTTCTTGACCGTGCCCGGCTCGGCGGAAATTCTGGGAACCAGACGCGCTGTGAAGGTGCTCGGAACCCTCGATGGTGAGCATCCCTTCGAGGCGACGCTGATGCCCTCCGGCGACGGACCGCACTGGCTTCCGCTGCGCGTGGCGCTGTGCAAGGCGATCGGCAAGAGCGCCGCTGGAGAAGAGGTAGCGGTACATCTACAGCAGCGACTGAGCTGAAGTTTTCCCGAACCAAGGAGCGCCGTCGTGCAATTCTGTTCGATTTCGAACATGCCGCGGACGTGGAGCCGGATCGGTGGGCCGAGTACGGTCCAGGTGCCGTCGGTGTCGGGTGGGACATGGGACTGCTCGGGCTGGCTCGACACGTGGAACTGGGGATCGCGACGCCACTCGAGACACCCGAGTGGTCGGCGAGCGACGAGGCCAAGGCATTCATCGCGGGAAGCAGTGAACTGTGGGCCGAAGCTGCGATCGCATCGGGCGACGACCCGGATGCGGCTGCAGCCGCCGCTGCTCGCACGACCGCTGCATACACCGGGTAGATCACCTCTACGAGGACTAACATCGGATTAGTCTGGTTGTTGCGGGACTTCCGCGCCACGAGCGGAGACGACGATGGTGTATCGGCTCATCGAAGTAGTAACGGTGTTCGTTCACTTCGGGTTTGTCCTCTATGTGGTGCTGGGTGGGTTCGTGGCGTGGAAGTGGCGTCGTACCATCGGTTTCCACCTACTTGCAGTCGTCTGGGGAGCCGGTTCGATAGCGGTCGGATATGACTGCCCGCTGACCAATCTCGAGAACTGGGCCCGCCGGATGGCCGGGATCGCGGAGTTGCCGTCCACCGGATTCATCTCGCACTACATCACCGGCGTGTTCTATCCGGCGAGTATCGAAGGCCTTGTACAGGCGCTCGCGGCGACAGTGGTTGTCGGATCCTGGGTCGGATACGTGCTGCTCGGACGGCATGCGAAGGGTGAGGTCAAAGCCTCTTCAGCGACCTGATTCCGTACAAACGATCCCAGCCGTTTCCGAATGGAAACGACTGGGAGGTGCTACCAGGATTTACGCGCGAGTCAGGGCTACCACCGGGATTGTGCGGATCTCAGCGGTCTTCTCCGCGTATTCGGCAAATCCCGGGTATCGACTGGCCTGCTCGTCGTAGATGCGGTCACGCTTCTCGCCGGTTACTTCGCTGACGGAGACCGGGTATGTTTCGGTGCCGATCTCGACCTCTGCCTGGTCGGTGGCAACGAGGTTGTAGTACCAGTCGGGATTGGTCGGGGCACCGGCCTTGGATGCAAAAACGTAGATGGTCTTCGGATCCTGCTCGTCTGCCAGATACATCATGGGACTCACGAAATTGCGTCCGGATTTGCGTCCTGTGTGGTGGACCAACACCATGGGCGCACCTTCGAAGGGGCCACCTACCTTGCCCTCGTTCTCCCGAAATTCCGCAATGATTCCTGCGTTCCAATCGTCGGTACTCATCGTTGTCTCCCGGTCTGCGAGTGGCGAAGGGCTCTGCCGCCAAGCTTTGCACAACTGGTGAATCGACGAGAGGTCATCTTCGGCGTCCAGCATGATCTACTATCTACGTATGAACGCAGATAGTGGTGTTTGTCGCCGCAAGCTTCCCGATGATCAAGTCGACCTCGTCGTCGAGGTGTTCCGCATGCTGGCCGACGCAACCCGTGTGCAGGTCTTGTGGGCATTGGTCGACCGCGAGTGCTCGGTGAACGAACTGGCGGAACGCGTCGGCAAGCCGGCGCCCTCGGTGTCGCAGCACCTGGCGAAATTGCGCATGGCAAGGTTGGTACGAACCCGCCGCGATGGTACGACGGTGTTCTATCGCCTGGAGAACGACCATGTGCGCCAACTGGTTACGGACGCGGTCTTCAATGCGGAGCATGCCGGACCCGGATTGCCGGGGCATCACCGTAGTGAAGGTGAGCTTCGGGAGATACACCCGGAGCGCTCGGCGAACGTCGATCGGACCGATCAAGAAGAAGGTGCGTCATGACGCACGAACCCAAGACGTCCCACGGCCACGGCCACCGCCATGTCCACGGGCCGAAGGGATTTCGATCGGCAGTCCGCGAAGTGTTCTCGCCGCACAGTCACGACGCTGCCGACAGTGTCGACGACGCATTGGAATCGAGCGCAATCGGCATCCGGGCGGTCAAGATCAGTCTTGTCGCGCTCGGAGTCACCGCAGTTGCTCAGGTTGCGATCGTGGCGATCTCGGGTTCGGTGGCGCTGCTGGCGGACACCATTCACAACTTCTCCGACGCGCTCACGGCAGTCCCACTCTGGATTGCCTTCGCGCTCGGTCGGCGCGCTGCGACCAGGCGCTATACCTATGGTTTCGGGCGTGCGGAGGATTTGGCCGGACTGTTCGTGCTCGCCATGATCGCACTGTCGGCAGTGATCGCCGGTGTCGAGGCGGTGAGGCGATTGATCAACCCGGTCGAGATCGAGCACCTCGGTTGGGTAGCGGCGGCAGGTTTGATCGGTTTCATCGGAAACGAATTGGTGGCGTTGTATCGGATCAGGGTCGGCAGGCAAATCGGTTCAGCGGCCCTGGTGGCCGATGGATTGCATGCTCGGACCGACGGATTCACTTCGCTCGCAGTCCTTCTGGGGGTGGGGGGAGTTGCGCTGGGTTTCCCGTTGGCAGATCCGATCATCGGCCTTGTCATCACCGTTGCCATCGTGGCGGTGCTCAGGACTGCAGCGCGAGACGTCTTCCGGAGGTTGATGGACGGCGTCGAACCTGAGTTGGTGGACGACGCAGAGCATGCATTGATGCACGAACCTGGAGTCCTCGGTGTTCGTGATCTGAAGATGCGGTGGATCGGACACCGACTGCATGCCGATGCAGAACTCGACATCGATCCCCGGGCAACACTTGCCGAAGCTCATGCGATTGCACACAGCGCCGAGCATTCGCTCACTCACGCGGTGCCCAAACTCGCTACTGCCTTGGTGCATGCGTACCCGGCGCATGACGCGGCCAACTCCGAAGTCTGATACCGGCCGCCTTCCCGGTGATCTGTGCTTGATGTCAAGCGCAGGCGGCTTCCCAGGCGAAACCGTCTGGGTCTGTGAAGGTTTCAGACGCGCCGGCAACGGTCAGACGGTGTGATCCGGTGCCTTCCGGAGCAACCCCGGCATCCTTTGCCAAAGCGCGGCGACCATACAGTGCGAGTGTCACATTGTTTGCTGCACTGGTGAATTCGACGTACTTGCGACCGAAGCTCTTGGACACCTCGAGTCCGCGGTCGAGGTAGAACTGCTTGCTGGCCTTGACGTCTTCGGCGCCGAGCAGCAGCACGAGGCTGTCGATCGTGCGGGTGGCCGGCCCGTCGTTCTTCTTCGACGACGTGGCGATCTTCCAGATCGAACCGTCTGGAGCCTGGACGACTCCGCCGTATCCCCAGAGGGATTTCTTGACAGGCTTCAAGGCGGTGGCACCGGCTGCGAGTGCTGCGCCGACGAAGGCGTCGACGATGTTCGGTTGGGAGACGACGAGCGAAAGGGTGTACCCACGAAACCCTGTTGTCGGTTCGTTCGATTCGCGTAGCTGGATTCGATCTCCGACGCCGAGAGCGTTGTAGAAGGCTTCGGCTGCCGCGAGGTCGGGAACGTCGAGTATCACGGATTTCGCGGTGGTCATCTGGGCGCTCCCTGCTGATGTGTGGATTGGCGACGTGTGGTCGGAAGTGGACTTCTGTGGTGTGTTCATGTGTTTCAACGTAATTGCGGGTCCCGTGGTTGTGCTTCTCGATTTCTGATCGGTTTGCTGAGACTGCTTGCAAGGTGCAGCACTCACGCAGGCCTTAGGTGGGCGATTTGTCGTGAATATCCTGTTCAGCCGATGTTTTCTCGATAGGCTGGTGAGCGCTGATCGGACGTACCTCACGCCACCATGGAACGGGGAAACCAGTGATCGCACTGCGACGAAAGTCGTTAGCCGCAGCAGTTGTGGTGTCCATGACGATGGCGTTGGCCGCGTGTACCTCCGGTGAATCGGCGCCCGAGGTGGGCGGCAATTACGGCTCTGGCGGAACCGCCGTCGACTATCGGGAGCCGGTGAAACTGAGTAGCCGAGATGGTGTTCTCGAGGTGCGCTTGTCCGCTCATCAGGGAGTGATTCCGCTCGATACCGCTTCGGCGCCCGTGTCGAATTTTCTGCTCTTCGGGTACGAGGTCATCCGCGGTACGGCGTCGGACGGATCGACCTCGGCGAGTGACGTCTATCCGGCGCCGACTCTCCGCGTCAATCCCGGAGAGCGATTGATCATTCATTACGACAACGATTTGCAGGATCTCACGATCCAGGACTTCTACGATCCGGCATTCACACCTGCGGGCGGGGGCGTGCCGATCTATCCGCCGGCGCTGACGTCGGCTCCGCTGAATCTGCACACGCACGGAGTGCACGTGAGTCCGGACGGCAATGCGGACAACGTGTTGCTCAACATTCCAGCCGGCCAGGGAAACGTGTACGACTACGCGATTCCGGGGACGATGCCGAACGGTCTGTACTGGTATCACAGTCACCGGCACACCCTCACCGCCCAGCAGACGTACATGGGCCTGGCCGGGCTACTGGAAATCGGCCGGCCGGACGGCAATCTGCCTGTCGTGACGGCAAACGACGTTCCGATTCGCGATATGGCACTGCAGTACAACTTCGTATTCGACCGCAAAGGAAAGGGCCGACAGCTCAACGACGCGAACTGGCCCCAATTCGTCAGTACGTTGACGCCACCCGCCGGTACGGAACTAGCCGACGGGACGTACCGTCCGAGCCTTGCTCCGGTGAATTTCTCGGACACCACCGAGGGCGCGCAGTATTTCACCAACTGGTATACCGGACCGTTGTCCCCGGCCAATCATCGTGGACAGAATCAATTCGTTCCAGGCAATCTGCAGAGCTTCGTGGGTGAATCGACGACTGTACCGGCCGATCCCTCACTGCCGGACAACCAACGCGATGTGCAGTACACCGTGAACGGTCAGTTCCAGCCGTCGCTGAAACTGAAGCCGGGGCAGACCGAGATCTGGGTGCTTGCCAACATCAGCGACTTTGCCTACATGCCGGTCACGTTGACGGAAACCGCAACCGGCGCCCATCCGAAGTTCGCCATCGTAGGGCAGGACGGAAACCCGTTCGACGAGGTCAGGCCACCCGTGGACGGGGACGGAACCAGGCTGGTGATTCCGCCGGCCTCGCGATACGCGATCGCAGTGACGATGCCGGAGTCCGGCGATCTGGTGCTGGAGATGCCACCGCTCGAAGGTGCAAAGCCGGTGAGCAATCCAGGCATTCTCTACACCAACAACGGTACCGACAATCCGCCCGCCGAACTCGGAACCGTCACCGTCGACCCGTCGGTGATCAGTTACGCGGACGGATTCTTCACGTTCCCGACTCAGCAGTTGATCCGTGCGACGCCAGACGAGGGCGAAGGAAAGACGACTCCCTTCGAGTTCGGACAGAAGCTCGATACCTACACCTCGTTCGTGGATACCGCAGCGATGACGCCCGACGTGACCCGCAACCTCACAGTGTCCGGTGGGTTCGGAAACGAGAAGGCCAGCAACAGTGATCCGAAGGCCTTCACCTACGAATTCGCCGACAACACGTTCCCCAACATTCCGCTGATTCAACCGCGACTGAATTCCGTTGAGGAATGGAAGATCACGAACCTCAACAACGACGAACACCCGATGCATATTCACGTCAACGACTTCCAGGTAACGGAAGTTGTGGATCCCGTCGCAGGTACCACGACGGGCGTTCAGCCCTGGGGAATCGACAACGTGAACGTGCCGGCGCCGGTGACGGACGAGAACGAGAATGCGCTGGAACCAGCATCGGTGACGTTGCGGACGAAGTTCACCGAGTACACCGGAACCTTTGTGATTCACTGCCACCGACTCAATCACGAGGACAACGGTTTGATGGCGACTGTCAACGTGATTCCCGAGGTATCGACATATGCCGTCGCGATACCTGGTTCGGCCGGCGTGCCCGCCAAGGTGCAGATATTCGATGCCAACGGCGACAAACTGATCACTGCTGTGACGCCCTTCCCGTCGTTCGAAGGCACCCCGAGTGTTGCGATGGCGGACGTGAACGGAGACATGGTGCTTGATCTGGTCGCTGGAACAGGTGCAGGCTCGGCTCCGGAAGTGGTGGCGTACAACGCAGTCGGCGGCGTGCCGTTCACCGACGAGTTGGCAAGATTTGCCCCCTTCGATGTGGGTTTTCGTGGCGGAGTGAACATCGGCGGCGTCGATATCGACGGAAACGCACTGGCGGACAACATCATCGTTGCCTCGGGCCCAGGGATGGAGTCGCAGGTCAAGATTTACTCCACCGACCTTCCGGCGGACAAGAGGTCCGCACCCGCAGAATTCGGTTCGTTCTCGCCGTACCCGGGATCGAGTAGCGGAGTCACGTTCGCAACCGGAATGGTTGACAGTCACTCCGGTCGAGCGAGCATCGTGACCGCACCGGGTGCGGGCGAGGAGCCGTTGATCAAGACGTTCCGCTACGACCTGTACGAACCGACGGCGGCTGCGCAGGGCGGCTCCGATGAACACGCAGGTCATACGGCTGGTCCTGTAATGACGTCGCAGTTCTTGGCATTCGATCAGGGCTACCGCGACGGGGTGTCTCTGTCGACGGGTTGGGTGGCCGGCGCCGAGGGCGGCGCAAAGTCGATAGTGGCAGGCATGCTCGGAGGAGAAGGATCAATCCGCGTCTTCTCGAGTGGATCCAGGCTCGACGGTGCACCCGAGATGTACCTCGAGAGTCCAGATCACCATTCGACGGACGTGGCATTTCGGGAGGTTGCAGCTTTCGACCCGTTCACCGCTCCAGAGTCGGGTGTGGGAGTGGCCACGACGAGCACGACTACCGGCGCGGATCTCCTCGTCAGCGGCAGCAACGGAACGGGTGCCGAAGTTCGGAAATTCACTCTCGGTCGTGCCGATCCGTCTGCGACCACATTGACACCGACGCTTGTGGGAACGCTGCCGCCCTATCCCGTCGGCGGGGGAGTTCTGCCGCTCGGCGGCCGATGATCCGGTTTTGAGAGTTGCTGAAAGTAGTTTCATGTCAACGTGTCTCGAGCCTTCCTGTTCTCGAAGTTGTCCGTTTTGTCTCTGGTTATCGAAAGTGTGTTCGATTAAACTTTCGGTATGGACAGTCGGGGAGCGTGGCAGCTGGATGGTGAGGGCCTCAAGGGTGAGGTTCTGGATCTGGTGCGTGTCCGGCACGAGTTGCAGTCGCGGATGGTGTTGTTGATCGTGGAGATGTTTTCCCGGGAGGTTCTCGGCGGGAGAGGTTTTCGGGCGATCGCGCAGTGGTTGCATGGTTCGACGAATTTGGAGATCGGTGAGTGCAGTCTGTTGGTCGGGTTGGCGCGGTTGTTGATGCTCGAGCCTGTTGTGGGCGATGCGTTTCACCGTGGTGACGTGGATGCGTTGAAAGCGCGGCAGGTGGCGTCGTTTTGTCAGCATCCGCCGAAGAACATGACCCTGGCGGATGTGGACAAGGCTCGCGGGATTCTGTTGGGGTTGGCGTCGAAGAACATTGCCGATTGTGATGCGGTGCGGGCGGCGATTCGGCGGATCGAGAAGCAGTACGGCAAGCGTGAGGACGGCGTTCCGGTGGGTGAGGATTCGGAGCGTAACGAGTTCTACGCGTCGAAGGGCCTGTACGGGCGTGTGACCGTGAAGGGTGATCTGGATGCTGTGAACGGGGCCCGTCTGATCACGTTGCTGTCGAGCCTGTCTGCGCCGACACCGGAGAAGGACGGCGTCAAGGACACCCGCACTCCGGCGCTACGACGGGCGGACGGGTTCTGCGAATTGTTGCGCCGGTACGAGTGGGCGGGGTTGGGTCCGGTCGAGGGCGGGGTGAAACCGCACATCACTGTGACTGCGTCGGCGAAAGACATGACAGACCTCAAGGCGCTGAAAGACCTCTTGCCGTCGACTGAAGAACTGGGTTTCGCGTGGACGGATTGGGTGGGTCCGATCAGTATCGACACGGCCCGGATGTTGGCGTGCGACTGCACGGTCACCCGGATCTTGTTGGACGAGAGTGGTGTTCCGCTCGACTGCGGTAAGGAAGCGCGAACGGCGACGGTTCCGCAGCGGCGGGCTCTTGCGGTTCGTGATGGTGGGTGTGCGTTTCCGGGGTGCGGGACTCCGTCGGGGTGGTGCGATGCTCATCATATTGTTCACTGGGGTGATGGTGGCCCAACGGATCTCGATAATCTGGTCTTGTTGTGTGGTCATCATCATCGGACGCTGCATCACACGGAGTGGCGGGTGGAGATCGGTCCGGATCGGAAATCGGTGTTCTATCCACCGATGTCGATCGATCCGTTCCAGCAGCCGATCGGCGGGAACAGCCCACCAACGGCCGCGTGAACGGACATAACTGAAAATGCCAGCGTATGCACCGGGGAAGAATCATGCCCCGTTGCATGCGCTGGCTTTTCGTGTTCCGGAGAGTTCAGGGCAGCGACCAGAACTGAGTAGTCACGAGGTAGAAGACGATAACCCAGAACAAGGTCACAGCGGCGACGATTGCCACCCCTTGTGCGTTGGTTTTTGCGACAGGAATCCCCGGAGGCGGACGCAGCCAACGGCGCAGGAGTCGATTCACGTAGTACGGCATCGTGAAGAAACTCATGATGAAGCTCGACAGCAGATTGCCGATCAACAATCCGAGCCAGAGTGGCAGCTTCAGCGGTGACAGCGCCAAAGTAAGCAAGACGACAGTCGGGTAGAGACCGACCCAGACCGCGATCGAGGTTTTTGTCTCCGAAGGTGGAGGGGCCTCGTTTCCGTTCTCGTCGAAGGCAAACCAACTGCCGAACGAATTGTCCACGGTTCGCAGTTCGAAGTCGTGAAACTTGCGGCCCTCGGCGAGGAGTTGTTGTCGCTCAGGGGAAGTCAGCCACGTATCGAGGTGGGCAGCATTGTCGAAGCGATACAGCAGGGTCCATTCATCCTGCACACCGTCGACTGGGCGAAACAGTTCGGTGCCGCGGAATCCGTCGAAAGCACTCTCCACCTCCCGAAGGCGATCCTGCCAGGCAAGGAACTCGTCGATGCTGTCGTCACCGACTCGGTGCGTCACTACGACGGTCAGCAGTGGGTCCGGAGGCCTGATCCCACCGCTCACTACCTGCTGCGTGGCCGGGCCGTCGAAGTACTGACGCCCGCTGTCGAGGTAGTTCTGCCTCGTCGCGCTGTTGATCCACGCTTGAACATGAGCGATGGAGTCGAAGCGGTACACGATCACCCAATCGGGTTGGGTGGGCGTCGGAGCCGCGATTTCTGCCCCGAGGAAGCCCGCGTAATCTGCGGCGGCTCGGTTGAGATCTTTCTGCCAGACCTCGAATTCTTTCTCCAGTCCGGCACGCACCCGCTGGCCGATGATGACCGTCGCCACGCTGTCTGCCGACGTGTTCGCGGTCATCGGTTCAAGCCTGAGTAGATGCGTTCCGGGGTGAGCGGTAGTGACCGGAATCGTGACCCGGTTGCATCCTGCAGTGCGTTCGCCAATGCAGGGGCAACCGGATTGATGCAGCACTCCGCCATGCCCTTGGAGCGGAGTGGGCCGACGGAGTCTGATGACTCGACGAGGATCACCTCCGTGCGTGGGATATCTGCATATGTCGGGATCCGGTAGTTACGTAGATTCGGGTTCATCATCGCGCCGTTTGCGTCTACGTGGAAGTTCTCGGTGAGTGCGAAGCCGATGCCCTGGGCGACGCCACCTTCGATCTGTCCCCGCACCTGCGCTGGATTGATGATAACCCCAGCGTCGGTGGCTTGGACGCTGTAGAGAATGCGGATCTCGCCTGTGATGCGATGGACGGCAATCCGGAAGCCATGAGTGTTGGACACCACGCTGCGCGGAGATCCGTATGCCTTCCGCGCCTCGGTGAATCGGATCCCGCGCGGGCGTGCGGCCTCGAGTATCTCTTGCAGTGTTAATCGAGTACTACCGCAGACGATCTTGTCGTCGTCCATCGAGCACTGGTCAATCGACACGCCGGTGTGGTGCGCGGCGAAGGCAAGTAGGCGATCGCGGAGCGCATTCGACGCGCGAAGTACCGCGTTCCCAGCGACAAACAGGCCGGCGCTGGCGAAAGCGCCTGTGTCGAAACCGGTTCGGTCGGTGTCCGACTGAATGATTCGTACACGTGACGGTGTTGTGCCCAGCTGATTCGCGGCGATCTGCACGTGGGCGGTAGAAGTACCCTCACCGAATTCGACTGTGCCGATGGCAAGTTCGTATACACAGTCTTCGCCGAGGGTGAGCCAAGCCTCGGAAATGTGCTCGGTGGGTGGCGCGGTCTCGTGTAGCGAACTGGCAGTGCCGGTGCCGATCAGCCAATCCGCTCCGAGCGAGGGAACCGGTTGGCGCTTCAACGCGGCGTCGATCAGATCTATGCATTGCCCCAGTCCGTCTTCGGTGAAGATCACGTCGTCTGGGCCGTCTTCGAGTGCGACGAGCGAATCGCCCGGTCGGACGATATTGCGTCGACGCAGTTCGAGCGGATCCATGTCCAGCGCGATGGCCAATTCGGTCATGGCCGATTCCACGGCGAAAGCGGGCTGAGTCATGCCGTACCCACGTAGAGCGCCGCTCGGAACATTGTTGGTGTACACGGAATACGCATCGAACTTCTTGTTGGCGCAGCGGTAGAGCGAGACCGCCGCGCCGCCGGCAAAGAGTGTCTCTCCACCGTGGTTTCCGTACGCACCGGTGTTCGAGATGTTTCGGTACTGAAATGCCGTGAGGGTTCCGTCAGACTTGGCACCGAGCTTGATCGTGAGCTTCATCGGATGACGCGGCGACGCGGTGGTGAACTCTTCTTCTCGGGTGAATTCGAGGCAGACGGGACGACCGGTGTCGAGGGTGGCGAGCGCCACCAGATCCTCGCTGATCACTTCCTGTTTTCCTCCGAACCCGCCGCCCACGCGTTTGCAGAACACGCGTAGCTGATCCGGGCGGAGGTCGAAGAGATGGGCGAGTTTGACCTTGGCGATGGAGGGGGACTGCGAACTTGTGCGAACGTGAAGGCGTCCGTCTTCCATCCAGGAGATCGAACCGTGCGTCTCGAGGTGCGCATGCTGAACCCGCGGCGAGAAGTAGGTGCCTTCGTGGATGACGTCGGCCTCGGCGAACCCGGCCTCGACGTCGCCCACATGACCGTGAAGTTCGAGCAGGATGTTGTGCTCGGGATCCCGAACAAAGGGATCGTCGGATCCGTGCAGGGCTGGAGCGCCGTCGGCCATGGCCTCTTCCGGATCGAACACGGAAGGCAGGATCTCGTAATCGACCTTCACCTTCCGACGGCCTTCTTCCGCAGCGACGACGGAGTCGGCGAGGACGGCCACTACACGCTGACCCACGAACCGCACGACGTTGTCGAGAATGTAGGTGTCGTCCGGATCGACAAGGTGGTCGGTATGTATTGCCGTGGTGAAGAGCTTGCGCGGCACGTCTTTCCAGGTGTAGACGCGATGGACACCGGGGACGGCGAGCGCCTCGGTGGTGTCGATGGAGGTGATGCGGGCATGTGCGTGAGGCGAGTGCAGCACTTTCAGGTGCAGCATGCCGTCGATCGCGGTGTCCATAGTGTATTCGGCTCGGCCGGTCACCACGTCGGTGGCCGCCGGCGCCCCGACGCTGGTTCCGACGGCCTGTCCCGGGAGGGCAACTTCGATAGCACCGACACCGTTGACCGCGTCTTCGATGGATCGGTAACCGGTGCAGCGGCACAGGTTTCCCTTGAGCGCTCGCGGCAAGTCTTCTTTCTGCGCGTCGGTGAGCGCCGCCGAGGTCATGATCATCCCGGCGGTGCAGAACCCACACTGAAAGCCGGGTGCATCCCGGAACTGCTGCTGAATCGGATGGAGATCTTCGGGCGTGCCGAGTCCCTCGATCGTGGTTACCGCGCGACCGTCGGCGCGAAAGGCGGGCGTGATGCAGCTGTGTATCGGTGTTCCGTCGAGCCACACTGTGCACGCCCCGCAGTCCCCGCCGTCGCACCCCTTCTTCACCCCGTGGTGTCCGAGGTGCCGAAGAAACGTCCGGAGACACTGTCCCGGGAACGGCTCCTCGTGGAACTGCCGGTCGTTCACCGTGTAGCTCATGACTGGCTCCCCGTGAGTTCGTTTCGGAGCTCGTCGGCGTAGTGGCGGGCGAGGTGGAGGCGGTGGTCTGGGGTTCCGTTGGGATCGTCGAACCAAATGTCGGCCGAAATGGAGTCGACGGCTCGTCGCAGAGAGTGCTCGTCCGGCATGGTGTCGAACGTCAGCCGGATCGGATGGGTGGTGCCGGCGGTGATGGTGAGGTGAAAGTCGTCGGCGCCAGGAGTCTGCGTCGCGATCATGAAGATCGTCGAACGGCCGAGGTGCGTGAGACTGAAGCGGCGGTGGGCGTGCCGTTTGGTGAGTGCGTGCACCGGGAACTCGATGCTCCGAAGGACTTCGCCCGGCTCCAGGACATTCTGGTGGTCACCGGTCACGAAGTCGCACGCGTCGACGGTCCTCACTGTTCCGTCGGTAGCCCATAGTGTGAACGAAGCCTCGAGTGCAACTGCCAGGGTGATCATCGGTCCGGCCGGAAGCGACATACAGATGTTGCCGCCTACGGTGGCCGAATTCCACACCTTGAAAGACGAGAGGAAGTACTCGCAGCTGACGCGAATAAGTGGACTCGCACGCCAATTGTCCGGCGGGACAAACGCATACAGTTCGGCAACGGTGCACGTAGCTCCGACACCGAAATGAGTCGGGCCGACCTCCAGTGGTGTCCAACCGAGCGCGGTGAGGTCGACCAGTCGACGCGTGTCGGGTTGTTCTGCTGAGAACAGCCACGTTCCTCCCGCGAGCCAGGCGTCGCCGGGACGCCACACGTCCCCTGGGCGATCCGGTGGTCGGCGTATCACGTCGGTAATGGTGGTGATGTCCATGCGCCTGCTCCCCTCGGGGGATGTGTCTTCTCGGAGTGGGACATTACCGAGGTGACGAGACGCATTCACACTTTTAGTACATATCGGGCACGCGAAACATGAGCGATACGTACGTGACATCGACTGGTGGGGCGGTGCATGCGCTTGCCGATTCTGGGTACGACTGCTTGAGAGGCGCGATCAGCCTCTTGCTTTCGCGCTGTTGATTCGGACGCGGCTACGCACTCGGCGGCCGCGGAGATCATGCGGGGCGGGGCGCTGTGAAACCCTTCGAGGTAAGTCGGACCGACCCTTCTGATGAGACGCTCTTTCCGCTCTCGGCCGCCCAACGGGCAACCTGGTTCGCTCAGCAATTCGATCCCGAAGTCCCGATTCTGATAGCGCACTACGTGGAGCTGCGCGGCGAACTCGACGTCGAACTGCTGGATCGCGAAACGCGAGCGGTGGCATACGAGTTTCAATCTCCTTTGCTCAAAGTGATCGAGATCGACGGTCAACCGATGCAGTACGTGGATGAGAAGGCCGAAATCTCGGTCGGTTTGGTCGACCTCCGTGGGTCCCCCGATCCGATCGAGGATGCCCTCGGGTGGATGCGCCGAGATTGCCGGACACAGCTCGACCTGGCAGTCGACGGAATCGTCGCGACCGCTGTGCTGCGCGTGGGTGACGCGCACTATCTGTGGTACAGCCGCATCCATCATGTTGCGCTCGACGGTTTCGGTGCCATGACCATGATGAACCGCATTGCGCATCGGTACTCGGCCTCGGCGGCGAGAAAGGACTCGCAGCCGAGTCGTGCCGCGACGCTGCGCACGCTGTACGACATCGACGAGCGGTACAGAATGTCGGATCGATTCGCCGCCGACCGGGAGTACTGGGCTGAGCGCAATACCACCCTCGCCGGATCCAGCCTGGCGGAGGCTTCTGGGCCCGCGCAAACCGAGAGCCGACTCGAAAGCACACTGATGTCGGACCGAAGTTGTGCCCTTCTCTACGAATCCGAGAACCACGCTGCACCGGTCATCGCTGCGCTCGCGTTGTACCTCGCGCGGATGACGGCGAAAGAGACTGTCCAGATTCATGTTCCGATGTCCGGACGGACTACGGCGGTGCTGCGGGATTCGGGCGGCATGATGGTGAACGTCACGCCACTGCTCATCCGTGTCGCAGCGGTCGACACCGTCGGTGAACTCTTCGCCCAGGTCCAACATGAGCTCATGGGTGCATTGCGGCACCAGCGCTGCAGCCTCGACGACATCCGTCGGGACGCAGGCGTGACGAGCGGTCTGGAAGGCGAAGACTCATATGCCGGGCCCATGGTCAACGTCATGCTGTTTCGCCAGGAGGTGCAGTTGGGCGAGGTGGTTGGGGAGTATCACATCGTCACCTCCGGGCCGGTGGACGACCTTCTGGTCAACGTGTATCCGAGCGGCGACAGGCTGCGTGTCGACTTCCGGGCAAACCCGATCCGATACGAGGAGGCGGGTTTACGCGAGCACCACCGGAATTTTGTCGGCTTGCTGGAAGAGTTGATCGCGTCTGATTCCGGTGCCGAACTCGCAGACATTCACAGCCCGACGGCCCGGGAGGGCGAGCGACGACGACGCGAAGTCCGGCACCTCGAGTATTGGAGACATGAGCTCACCGGGGCGCCCGAACTATTGCAACTTCCGTTCGATCGGCCCAGGCCTGCAACGCAATCGCTGGAGAACGGACGGGTTGAGGTCCTGATCGCCACCGACACCCACGCGCGGATCACGGCGATGGCGAGTGATCTCGGGACGGACACTCGTGCGGTCTTACATGCAAGCTTTGCTCTCCTGGTGAGCCGGTTGTCCGGTGCTTCGGATGTTGTGATCGGTACGCCGACGGGATCCGACGCGAACATCGTTGCCATCCGGAGTCGCATCGATCTGGAGACGCCGTTCACGGCACTCTTGGGCAGTGTCGTCGAGGTCCGAAGTAATGCGCTGCCGCACAGTGGGATACGGCTCGAGCAGTTGGTTCAGCCATTGCACGTGGAGGATGTACCCGCCTATGCGCCGGTTGTACAGGTGATGTTCGAGTCCGTCGCCGGCGCTGACGAGCGCCCTCGCGACATCGGCCGCTTCGATCTCGGAGTGTCTGCAGTCGAACTGTTCGACGAGGTGGGTACGCCGTCCGGAATCTCGGTGAGGCTCGCGTTTGCCACCGATCTATTCGACGCCGAGACGGTACGCGGCCTCGGTTTGCGGTTCGCCTGCGTCCTGGAATCCGTCACAGCGGATCCGGCAATCATGGTCGGCGACATCGATATCTTGTCCGACGACGAGCGATCCGCGATACGGCCTGTCCGCGGTGACCCGCGCGCTTCGCATCGCACCCTGGCCGATTTGTTCGACGGTGCGGCGCGCACACACCCCGACGGCGTGGCCCTGTCGTATCTCGATGACGAGTTGACGTATCGAGAACTCGACGAGCGTTCGTCGAAGTTGGCCCGAGAATTGATCGACCGCGGCATCGGTCCGGAAAACATTGTGGCGCTGGGTATGACGCGTTCGATCGAATCGGTTGTCGCGATGTTGGCCGTGAGCAAAGCCGGCGCGGCATTCGTGCCGGTGGATCCGACCTATCCGAATGAACGTGTTCGCTTCATGCTGACCGATTCCGGCGCCGTACTGGGACTCACGGTCGTCGCGGAACTTCATCGCTTGCCGGATTCGGTTCCCTGGTCAGCGATCGACGACGCTGAGTTCCGTGGCCGACTTGCACGGTTGTCCGTGCGTTCCATCTCCGATGTCGATCGGGTGCGCCCGATCCGGCCCGACAATCCCGCATACGTGATCTACACGTCCGGGTCCACCGGACTCCCCAAGGGGGTGACGGTCTCGCATCGTGGACTGGAAGCGCTTGCTGCCGAACAGCGTTCGCGGTTCGGTGCGACCCAGGATGCGCGAACGTTGCACTTCTCGACCCCGAGTTTCGACGCCTCGATTTTCGAGTACCTGCTGGCTTTCGGTGCCGGAGCGACCATGGTGATTGCGCCGAGCACGATCTACGGCGGTGACGAGTTGTCTCACTTCCTCGAATCCCAGCGTGTCACGCATGGTTTTGTCACTACTGCGGCGCTCGGAACAGTTTCGCCCGAGGGCCTTTCGGACTTCGGCGAAGTGGTGGTCGGTGGTGAGGCCTGTCCGCCGGATCTCGTGCAGCGGTGGGCTCCCGGCCGACGGCTGTGCAATGCGTACGGGCCGACCGAGACCACCGTCATGTCGAACATCGGCGAGCCGATGGTGTCGTCGGAGGACATCACAGTGGGCGGTCCGCTCCGCGGCTTCGAGGAGATCGTGCTCGATCAGCGATTGCACCCCGTCCCCGACGGTGTTGTGGGCGAGCTGTACATCTCGGGAGACGCGCTCGCACGTGGATATCACCGGAAGTATGCGTTGACCGCAGAACGATTCGTGGCAGACCCCTTCGGCCTCCCCGGGCAGCGGATGTATCGAACGGGGGATTTGGTGCGGTGGCGCCGTGGCCGTGGACTCGAGTACGTCGGTCGTAGTGACTTCCAGGTGAAAGTTCGCGGATTTCGTATCGAACTCGGGGAAATCGACAGCGTCGTGCGGTCGTGTCCGCAGGTCGAGAATGCAGTCACCGTGGCGCGTGCGGCTCCCTCCGGGACAGCGACGATCACCACGTACGTCGTGCCTGCCGGCGGAAGTGCGCTCTCGACGGCCGAGCTGACGCGGTACGTCGCGAGCCGTGTTCCGTCGTACATGGTTCCTGCGGCATTTGTTCTACTCGACGAGTTGCCGGTAACTCCGGCGGGAAAGGTCGATCGCGCTGCCTTACCTGCACCTCGGCTCGATGCTCGGTCGGACGACTTTCGACCGCCCGAGGGCGCTGAGGAACTAGTGCTCGCCGAGATTTTTGCCGATGTTCTAGGCGTCGAGACGGTGGGTGCGGGTGACGACTTCTTCGATCTGGGCGGGAACTCACTGATTGCCACGAAGCTGATCGCTCGCGTAAATGCCGCTGAAGAAATCGATTTCGGGGTGCGGACTTTGTTCGAAGCACCGACTATCGAATCATTGGCCCGTCACGTGCGGGATGCGAAGTCATCCCGCGTTGATCGCACGCGTTCGAAGCGTCCAATCCTGCAGGCACATTCGTACAGGGACAAGATTCCGGTGTCTGTGGCACAACGACGCCTGTGGTTCGTCAATCAGTTCGACACGTCGTCCCCGGCCTACAACATTCCGATGGTGGTCCGACTGTCAGGTGCCTTGGATGTCGCTGCGATGCAGCGCGCGGTGGGAGATGTTGTCGATCGGCATGAATCGCTCCGTACCGTCTACCCGGCGTCGGTCGACGGCCCCCATCAGGTAGTAGTGCCTTCGGAACGCGTGACGTCGAAGATCGCGTGGGAAGTATCCGTGGACGAGGAAGCCTTGGACAGGCGCATCGCCGATCTCGCTCGCGAGGGGTTCGACGTGAGCGCGAACGTGCCCCTGCGCGGCTCCCTTTTTCGGGTCACGCCGGACGATCATGTCCTTGCGCTGGTGGTTCACCATATTTCGGCGGACGGAGCATCCCTCGAGCCGCTGGCCCGCGACCTGACCCGCGCCTACGCGGCGCGGGCTGCGAAACGGGCACCGGACTGGTCGCCTTTGCCTGTGCAGTACGCCGACTACAGCCAATGGCAGATCGAACTGCTCGGCAGTGACGACGATCCGGACACGCTCGAGGCGAAGCAGTTGGACTACTGGACGTCCACCCTGGCCGGTCTACCTGACGTGATCGACCTTCCGCTGGATCGACCGAGACCGGCGGAACGATCCATGCGCGGTGAATCGGTCCGATTCTCGGTGCCCGCAGACGTGCACAGTGAACTCCTCGAACTCGCTCGGAATCACAACACGACACCGTTCATGGTGATGCACGCAGTGCTGGCGGTTCTGTTGGCACGGCTGAGCGCCTCGCCGGACATAGCGATCGGGACTCCGGTAGGAGGGCGCGCCGAGCAAGTCCTCGACGATCTGGTCGGGATGTTCGTCAACACGGTCGTCCTGCGAATCACCGTTGACACCGCCGCGACTTTCGAGGAGATCCTTTCACGAACTCGCGAAGTCGATCTGGCAGCGTTCGGACAAGCCGAGGTGCCGTTCGAGCGAGTCGTCGATGCAGTTGCGCCGGAGCGTTCGTCATCTCGCTCACCGCTCTTCCAGGTTCTGTTGGAATTCCAGAACACCGCAGATCCCCACCTCGAACTACCCGGACTGGGTGTCGATGTTGTTCCAGTCGACGTCGGTGTCGCCAAATTCGACTTGCAACTGTCGCTCTCCGAGCAGCGTGGCAAAGACGGCCTCCCCATGGGTTTCGATGCCGCCTTCACCTATGCCTCCGATATCTTCGAGCGCACCACAGTCGCCGAGTTCGGCGAGCGTTTCGTCCGCCTCCTCCGGTCGGTCGTGTCGGATCCAACAGTGCCAGTAGGGGATACGGAAATTTCGGGCGTGCCCGAGCGTGGGTTGGTGGTGGGTGGTTGGGATGGTGTGGGGGTTGTGGTGGGGGGTTTGACGTTGGTGGATGTGTTGGATGGGCGGTTTGCTGGTGTGGGTGGTGGGGGGTTGGTGTGTGGTGGGGTGGTGTTGTCGTGGGGTGAGTTCGATGTTCGGGTGAATCGTTTTGCGCGGTTGTTGATTTCGTTGGGGGTGGGTCCGGAGTCGCGGGTGTGTGTGGCGTTGTCGCGGTCGGTGGAGTTGTTGGTGGCGGTGTTTGCGGTGGTGCGGGCTGGTGGGGTGTTTGTTCCGGTGGATGTGGGTGCGCCGGTGGAGCGGGTGGGGTTTGTGGTGGGTGTGGTGGATCCGGTGGTGGTGTTGTCGCGGGTTGGTGATGGTGGGTGTTTGCCGGTGGGGGTGGGGTTTGTTGATGTGGGTTGTGTTGATGTTTCGGGTTTTTCGGGTGGTCCGGTGGGGGTGGGGGATCGGTTGGGGGTGTTGTTGCCTGAGCATGCGGTGTATGTGATGTTCACGTCGGGGTCGACGGGTCGTCCGAAGGGGGTGGTGGTGTCGCATGCGGGGGTGGTGAATCGGTTGTTGTGGATGCAGGGGGAGTTTCCGTTGGGTGTGGGGGATGTGGTGTTGCAGAAGACGCCGGTGTCGTTCGATGTGTCGGTGTGGGAGTTGTTTTGGCCGTTGATGGTGGGTGCGCGGTTGGTGGTGGCGGATCCGGGTGGGCATCGTGATCCGGTGTATTTGGTGGGTGTGATCGAGCGGTGGGGGGTGTCGGTGGTGCATTTTGTGCCGTCGATGTTGGAGGTGTTCGTGGGGGAGTTGAGCGTGGGGGAGTTGGGGGTGGGGTGTTCGGGTTTGCGTCGGGTGTTTGTGTCGGGTGAGGGGTTGTCGTCGGTGTTGGCGGGGCGGTTTGCGGGGGTGTGTGGTGCGGAGTTGGTGAATTTGTACGGGCCGACGGAGGCGTCGGTGGATGTGACGTTTCATCGGGTGGAGGGTGTTGTGGGGGTGGGTGTTCCGATTGGTCGGCCGGTGTGGAATACGCGGGTGTTGGTGTTGGATTCGCGGTTGCGGCCGGTTCCGGTGGGTGTGGTGGGGGAGTTGTATGTGGGTGGGGTGCAGGTGGCTCGGGGGTATGAGGGTCGTGTGGATTTGACGGTGGGTCGGTTTGTGGCGGATCCGGTGTCGGGGGTGGTGGGTGCTCGGGTGTATCGGACGGGTGATGTGGTGCGGTGGGGGTGTGGTGGGGTGTTGGAGTTTGTGGGGCGCACGGATTTTCAGGTGAAGGTGCGGGGGCAGCGGGTGGAGTTGGGTGAGGTGGAGGCGGTGTTGGCTGCTCAGGTGGGGGTGGCTGGTGCGGTGGTGGTGTTGCGGTCGGGTGTGGGTGGGGATTTTTTGGTGGGGTTTGTGGTGGGTGAGGTGGGGGTGGTGGTCGATGAGGTGGTGGTGTTGGAGGGGGTGCGGAGGTCTCTTCCGGGGTTCATGGTGCCGTCGGTGGTGGTGGTGTTGGGGGAGTTTCCGGTGACGGTGCATGGGAAGTTGGACCGTAAAGCCCTCCCGGACGTCAACTTCGAACCTCAACCGCTGCAGTATGTTGCGCCACGAACGCCGGTCGAGGAGACGGTTGCCGCAATCTTCGATGATCTGCTGGGAACGTCGACGGTGGGCGTGAACGACGACTTTTTTGCCCTGGGTGGGAACTCTCTCAGTGCGGCCAGGCTGGTTGCGCGAGTGAATTCTGTTCTCGGCGAACGGATCAACATTCGTGACGTCTTCGATGCTTCTACCGTTGCAGCGCTGGCCGAGTTGGCGCAGTGTCGCGGAGGAGAGGGGGCCAAGCCGGCGTTGAGGCCGCGGGGTACGACGACGGATATCCCACTTTCGCCGGCGCAGGAGCGAATGTGGTTTGCGAATCAGTTCGACCCCGAGTCCGCCGCCTACAACGTCGCGTGCGCGTTGAGGCTCGACGGCACAGTGAATCTGAGTGCACTTCACGCGGCATTTGTCGACGTCGTCGAGCGGCACGAGTCCTTGCGCACTGTTTTTCCTCTCACTGACGACGGCCCGCGTCAAGTGATCATGTCTACCTCACAGGTGGTATCGGATCTTGCACCGATACTTGTGCAGGGAGAGGAAGAGCTGCGCGAGCGTTGCCGGCAGATCGTTTCGGATGGTTTCGACGTCATGCAGCAGGTCGCGATGCGCGCCACCTTGTTGCGGCGAGACGACCAGGTCCACTCGCATGTCCTGGTGATCGTGATTCACCACATCGCCGCCGACGGATTCTCCACGGTACCGCTGGCCCGAGATCTCATGAGCGCATACACCTCCCGTGTGAACGGTGAGGCACCGCAGTGGGCGCCGCTCGGGATCCAGTATGCCGACTACGCGTTGTGGCAACGTGGTTGGTTGGGCTCGGAATCGGACTCTCGGTCTCTGATCTCGAAACAGCTCGGCTATTGGGCCGAGAATCTTGCGGGCGCACCGGAGGTTCTCGACATTCCGACCGATCGACCGCGTGTTGATGTGCGTTCGCTTCGACGCGGACGGATCAGGTTCGTGTTCGGTCCGAAGGTGCATGCCGGTGTGGTTGCCCTGTCGCGCAAACACAACGCCACGGTCTTCATGGTTGTGCACGCAGCCTTGGCAGTGCTGCTGGCGAGGCTCAGTGATGAGGACGACGTAGCCGTCGGAACTCCCATCGCCGGGCGTGGGGAGCGCGAACTCGACGACCTGGTGGGCATGTTCGTCAACACGTTGGTGTTGCGCACTGCAGTGGACCGCGGCGCAACTTTCGGAGACTTCCTCGACCAGGTCCGAAACGTAGATCTGAGCGCCTTCATTCACGCGGACGTGCCGTTCGAAAGAGTCGTCGAGATCGTGAATCCTTCACGTTCGACGGCGTACTCGCCCCTGTTTCAAGTCATGTTGGAGTTCCAAGACATCGAACGGCCTGCACTCGAACTCCCCGACCTGCAGGTGACCGACGTGGGCGTCGAGATCGACACCATCAACTTCGATCTTCAGTTGACGGTGACGCAGAACGCCGGCGCAGCCGGCGAATCGGACGGTCTTCGCGCCGAATTCGGATATGCCACAGATATTTTCGACGAGGAAACGGTAGCGGGCTTCGCCGACCGCCTGCAACGGATTCTCGAGCGCGTTATCACGGATCCGCAATCACGGATCGGAGATATCGAGATCCTCGACGCCTATGAGTCAGCCGAACTGGTACCCGTGCGAGGTGAGATTTCCGCCGCTGTTCAGACCCTTCCGGATTTGCTGACTGCAGCAACAGATATGGCGACTGCCCAGGATCCCGGCGCCGTTGCGCTGGTGTTCGAGGAACGTGAAGTGACCTATCTCGAACTCGACGCGCAGTCGAACCGATTGGCCCGCATGCTGATCGAATCCGGAGTGGGTCCCGAATCGGTGGTGGCGTTGTGTCTCCCACGCTCCATCGAGTCCGTTCTGGCGGTGTGGTCCATTGCCAAGACAGGTGCGGCATTCCTTCCCGTGGACCCGGGACATCCTGCTGCTCGTATCGAGCACATGCTGGGCGACTCCGGTGCAGGGTGGGGGATAACGTCTCGAGCTCACAACGCGGCATTGTCCGGCCTCGTGCCGTGGCTGGTCCTCGACGATGCCGGTTTCGAGGAACGGCTGCGGGCGTACTCGCCATCGAAAGTCACCGACGCGGATCGGAAGGCACCGATTCGCATCGACAATCCGGTCTATCTGATCTACACGTCGGGGTCGACAGGAACACCCAAGGGCGTGACGGTCACACATCGCGGGTTGAGCGACTTCGCGCTCCAGGAGCGTGAGACCTTCGCCGCCACGACCCGATCCAGAACTCTGCACTTCGCTTCGCCGAGTTTCGACGCGTCGGTTCTCGAGCTCGTGATGGCCGTTGGTGCTGGAGCCACGATGGTGATCGTGCCACCGACCGTCTACGGCGGGTCGGAACTGGCGGCGTTACTGGAGCGCGAGCGCGTCACCCATTGTTTTGTGACTCCGGCGGCCTTAACGTCCGTCGACCCAGACGGTCTCACCACTGTCGGTTGTGTCGTGACAGGTGGGGAAGCGTGTCCGCCGGAATTGGTGGCCCGCTGGGCTCCGGGCAGAAAGATGTTCAACGCCTACGGTCCTACCGAGGCAACTGTCGTGTCGAGCATCAGTGCGGCACTGGCTCCGAACGACCCGGTCACTATCGGCACACCTACTCGCGGATTCAGCGAGGTAGTGCTGGACTCGCGTCTGCGAGCGGTACCGGTAGGTGTCGCGGGGGAGTTGTATCTTGCCGGGCCGGCTCTCGCTCGCGGCTATCACCGGCGATACCCGTTGACCGCCACGCAGTTTGTCGCAGATCCCTTCGGTGCGCCGGGAACGCGGATCTATCGCACGGGCGATCGCGTGCGGTGGACGCCCGACCGACGGCTGGAGTATCTCGGGCGCACCGATGCCCAAGTCAAAGTCCGTGGGTTCCGCATCGAACTCGGGGAAGTCGAGGTGGCACTGCAGACGCACCCGCGCGTGGCCCAGGCGGTGACGGCCGTCTGGAACGGCGACGGCAGGGATCGGTTGATCGGCTACGTGGTTCCCGATCGCGGAGCGAGTGTCGATCCGCGAGACGTCCTCGCCCATGCAGGCAAGCGCCTGCCGTCGTACATGGTGCCGGCGGCGGTGGTGGTGCTCGACGCCGTTCCGCTGACGGTTCACGGAAAACTCGACCGCGCAGCGCTTCCCACACCCGATTTCTCGTCCGCCGCCACACCCGACCGGCCACCGCGAACGGAAACCGAGAATCTTCTTGCCGCTCTGTTCGCGCAGGTTCTCGGTCTCGACGCGGTAGGAGTGCATGATTCGTTCTTCGAGCTCGGTGGCGACAGCATCATGTCCATCCAATTGGTGGCCCGCGCTCGCGATGCGGGTGTGATTATCTCACCCCGAGATGTTTTCGACCACAAATCCGTCGCCGCGCTTGCCGAGTCGGCGCACCTTGAGCAGGACAGGCCTGATGTACTCGCGGAGCTACCGGGATCCGCTGTCGGAACTGTTCCACTGAGCCCGGTGGCGCAGTGGATGCTCGACCGCAGCAGTGGCGGGCTGCGTGGCGGCGGAGTGAAACGGTTCTCCCAGGCGCTCTTGCTGACAGCTCCCGCTGATCTCACCCAGGACCTCCTTGTCCGTGGTCTCCAGGTGTTGCTGGACCGCCACGGAATGCTTCGAGCTCGCTTGGTTGAGAGTGACCGGGTCATGGAAGTCTTACCACCCGGCTCGATCTCGGCCGAAGGACTGATCCACCGCGTAGCTGTCGATTCGGTGGACGACGAAGGATTCAGGGCCTTGGCGTCGGGAGAACTCGAGGCCGTGGCCGACAGCTTGGATCCCGCCACGGCTGACATGGTGCGCGTGATCTGGTTCGACCTGGCCGACAAACCTGACGTGTCGACCGGGCGGGGCCGACTACTTGTGGTGATTCATCACCTGGTTGTCGACGGCGTCTCGTGGCGCATTCTGGTCACCGACCTGGCGTCGGTGACAGCACAACTCCAGGCCGGTGTCACGCCCGAACTGCCACAGATCGGAACGTCGTTCCGGCGATGGGCGCATGGGCTTGTCGAGCACGTGGGCGACCGGAGCGTCGAACTGGACATATGGAAAACGATCCTGGACGGCGATGACCCGTTGATCGGTTCGCGCCCACTCGATCCCACGATCGACGTCGACGACACGGTCGACACCGTTACAGTGGACATCTCGCCTTCGGCGACCAGGAACCTTCTCACCACGGTTCCTGCGGCATTCCACGCCGGCGTGAACGACGGACTCGTCACCGCTGTTGCGTTGGCCTCGATCGAGTGGCGACGACGCCGCGGTATGGATACCGCTGCCGCCCTGATCACGCTCGAAGGACACGGGCGCGAGGAAGGAGCGGTTCCTGGTGCAGACCTCGCTCGCACCGTTGGTTGGTTCACCACGCTCTACCCGGTGCGCGTGGAACTTGGCGCAATCGACGTCGACGACGCACTGGCAGGTGGCGCCGACGCCGGGCGGGCTCTCAAAGCTGTCAAAGAGTACGTGCGTGCGATCCCCGATCATGGAATCGGATTCGGGATGTTGCGGTACCTGTCGGGCGAGAGCGACCCACTCGGCCGATTCCGTTTTCCTCAGATCAGTTTCAACTATCTGGGCCGGATCAGCTCCTCTGACGGAACACAGGACTGGCTGCCGGTGGAGGGCAATCGAAGGCTCGGCGGAACCCAGAACCCGTCCATGCCTGTGGCGTCCGTGATCGACATCAACGCGGCGGTTGAGGACCATGTCGACGGGCCCTGCCTGACAGCATCTTTCACCTTTCCCCGCGGAGTGCTCGACAGGTCTGACATCGCGGAGTTCGCGGAACTGTGGCGTCGTGCGCTCGACGGACTCACCGCGCACGCGTCGCGACCTGATGCGGGCGGTCTGACGCCGTCGGACATTCCCCTCGTCTCGGTCGACCAACAACAGATCGAACGCTGGGAGAACGACTTCCCCGGATTGCAAGATGTCTGGTCGGTGTCGCCCCTTCAGGCCGGGCTGATGTTCCATGCCTCACTGGCGGCCACGTCGACGGACGTCTACACAGCGCAGTTGTGCGTCGAGCTCGAAGGAGCGGTTGATTCCGAGCGTTTGCGCGGCGCTGCTGCCGGACTACTCGCAAACCACCCGAATCTGTGTGCAGCGTTTCTCTACGACGTGAACGGCCTACCGGTGCAGTTGATTGTCGACGATGCCGTGATTCCCTGGACCGAGGTCGACCTGAGTGATCGCGGATCGGCAACCGACGCAGATCTGGAGCGCCGCCTCGACGAGGACCGCAGTGCACCCTTCGACCTCGCATCGCCGCCACTGCTTCGGCTGACGCTGCTGCGAACCTCGCCGACGAGGTGCGTGTTGGTGGTGACGAACCATCACATCGTTCTCGACGGCTGGTCGATACCGTTGCTGGTTCGCGAACTGTTGATGCGATACGCGGCCGACGGTCTCCCGGTCGAGAGGGCCCCGGCCGATCTTCCCGAGACTCCCTCCTACCGCGCCTATCTGGAATGGTTGATGCACCGCGATATGGAGACCTCGCTCGCGGCGTGGGAGGACGCCTTGGAAGGCGTCGACGAGCCGACGTTGTTGGCGCCTTCGACGCCGATCGCGGAGCAGCTGGTGCCCGAAGAGGTTGCCGTCGATCTACCCGATTCGGTCCGCGACGGACTCGGTGCGCTGGTCCAACGGAGCGGGATCACGATGAACACGGTGATCCAGGCGGCGTGGGGTGTCCTACTGTCTCGGATGCTTTCCCGTGACGACGTAGTCTTCGGCGTCACGGTTTCGGGCCGCTCACCCGAGTTGTCTGGTGTGGAAAACATGATGGGGCTGCTGATCAACACGTTGCCTGTCCGAGTGCAACTGGATCCGGACGAGACGTGTACGCAGCTGCTCGCTCGACTGCAAAGCGAGCAGACAGCTCTGCTCGATCATCACTATGTCGGACTCGGCGCGATTCAATCTGTCGTAGGGACAGGCAATTTGTTCGACACACTGTCGGTCTTCGAGTCGTATCCGATCGATACCTCGGGGATGGGCGGGAACACCGACATTGCCGGTATGCGCGTCACCGCTGTGAATGCCCGCGACGCCACGCATTACCCGCTCACCGTGCTGTCGGTCGCGGAACCGACGCTGCAGGTCAGCCTGCGGTACCAGCCGGCGGCATTCGACCGCGCCGCGGTCGACACCATTGCACAGCGAATGTCGCGGATTCTTGCCGCCTTCGCAGCGAACGCGGATACACCGGTCGGTGAGGTCGACGTGTTTGTCGCCGGTGAGCGTGGGTTGGTGGTGGGTGGTTGGGATGGTGTGGGGGTTGTGGTGGGGGGTTTGACGTTGGTGGATGTGTTGGATGGGCGGTTTGCTGGTGTGGGTGGTGGGGGGTTGGTGTGTGGTGGGGTGGTGTTGTCGTGGGGTGAGTTCGATGTTCGGGTGAATCGTTTTGCGCGGTTGTTGATTTCGTTGGGGGTGGGTCCGGAGTCGCGGGTGTGTGTGGCGTTGTCGCGGTCGGTGGAGTTGTTGGTGGCGGTGTTTGCGGTGGTGCGGGCTGGTGGGGTGTTTGTTCCGGTGGATGTGGGTGCGCCGGTGGAGCGGGTGGGGTTTGTGGTGGGTGTGGTGGATCCGGTGGTGGTGTTGTCGCGGGTTGGTGATGGTGGGTGTTTGCCGGTGGGGGTGGGGTTTGTTGATGTGGGTTGTGTTGATGTTTCGGGTTTTTCGGGTGGTCCGGTGGGGGTGGGGGATCGGTTGGGGGTGTTGTTGCCTGAGCATGCGGTGTATGTGATGTTCACGTCGGGGTCGACGGGTCGTCCGAAGGGGGTGGTGGTGTCGCATGCGGGGGTGGTGAATCGGTTGTTGTGGATGCAGGGGGAGTTTCCGTTGGGTGTGGGGGATGTGGTGTTGCAGAAGACGCCGGTGTCGTTCGATGTGTCGGTGTGGGAGTTGTTTTGGCCGTTGATGGTGGGTGCGCGGTTGGTGGTGGCGGATCCGGGTGGGCATCGTGATCCGGTGTATTTGGTGGGTGTGATCGAGCGGTGGGGGGTGTCGGTGGTGCATTTTGTGCCGTCGATGTTGGAGGTGTTCGTGGGGGAGTTGAGCGTGGGGGAGTTGGGGGTGGGGTGTTCGGGTTTGCGTCGGGTGTTTGTGTCGGGTGAGGGGTTGTCGTCGGTGTTGGCGGGGCGGTTTGCGGGGGTGTGTGGTGCGGAGTTGGTGAATTTGTACGGGCCGACGGAGGCGTCGGTGGATGTGACGTTTCATCGGGTGGAGGGTGTTGTGGGGGTGGGTGTTCCGATTGGTCGGCCGGTGTGGAATACGCGGGTGTTGGTGTTGGATTCGCGGTTGCGGCCGGTTCCGGTGGGTGTGGTGGGGGAGTTGTATGTGGGTGGGGTGCAGGTGGCTCGGGGGTATGAGGGTCGTGTGGATTTGACGGTGGGTCGGTTTGTGGCGGATCCGGTGTCGGGGGTGGTGGGTGCTCGGGTGTATCGGACGGGTGATGTGGTGCGGTGGGGGTGTGGTGGGGTGTTGGAGTTTGTGGGGCGCACGGATTTTCAGGTGAAGGTGCGGGGGCAGCGGGTGGAGTTGGGTGAGGTGGAGGCGGTGTTGGCTGCTCAGGTGGGGGTGGCTGGTGCGGTGGTGGTGTTGCGGTCGGGTGTGGGTGGGGATTTTTTGGTGGGGTTTGTGGTGGGTGAGGTGGGGGTGGTGGTCGATGAGGTGGTGGTGTTGGAGGGGGTGCGGAGGTCTCTTCCGGGGTTCATGGTGCCGTCGGTGGTGGTGGTGTTGGGGGAGTTTCCGGTGACGGTGCATGGGAAGTTGGACCGTAAAGCCCTCCCGGACACTGATTTTGCGAGCGCTGCGTTTCGGACTCCCGCCACTCCTGCCGAAATCGGAATCGCCCGTGCTGTTGCCGACGTTCTCGGTCTCGACCAGGTGGGTGCCGACGACAGTTTCTTCGAACTCGGCGGGGATTCCCTCAGCGCCACTCGAGTCATCGCCCGCATCAACGCCGCATTGCACACCAATATGGGGGTCAATGCACTGTTCGACGCCCCCGTGGTCGCGGACCTGGCGGCCTCGATAGATCCAATCGACTCCGCGCCGGGCGAGCCTGGACTCGAGGAAGCTACTCGTGTGCCCCTCACGAGTAGGGCACGGCCAGAACGTATTCCGCTGTCGTTCGCGCAATCGCGGATGTGGTTCGTCAACCAGTTCGACACGTCGTCTCCGCTCTACAACATCCCCGTCGCACTACAACTGGACGGGTTCCTGGATTCGGGTGCGCTCCAAGCCGCGCTGGGTGATGTGGTGGAACGGCACGAATCCCTTCGAACGATCTTTCCTGCGTCCGCAGACGGGCCCTACCAGGTGATCGCCGAACCCGCGGTCGCTGCTCCTCGAATCCACCCCGTGCCGATTCCCGGCGAGGGGCTTTTCACGGACTTGCGCGCGTTCTTCGACATCGGATTCGATGTGTCCGAAGAGTTCCCGCTGCACGTGAGGTTACTCCGAACCGGACCGGAGCAGCATGTACTCGCGATCGTTGTTCACCACATCGCCGCAGACGGCTTCTCGATGGCACCACTGGCACGCGACCTGATGAGTGCATATACCGCGCGCACGCAAGGTCGGAGCCCGGACTGGGTGCCGCTGCCGATTCAGTACGCCGACTACACCCTCTGGCAGCGTGAGATCGTCGACGCAGACGTTGGTCCGGAAACTTCGCCCTCGGCCGAATTCGATTATTGGACAGCGAAGCTGTCGGGTATTCCGGACGTCTTGCCGCTCCCTCTCGATAGACCACGAACCTCGAAACGGTCTGCCGAGGGCGCGGTGGTTTCGATGGACTTCTCGCCCGAGATCCATCGAGCTTTGAACGAACTCGCACACCAGAACGGTTCGTCTCTGTTCATGGTGATGCATGCGGCTCTGGCGGTATTGCTGGCACGGCTCACTACAGCGGACGACGTAGTGATCGGGACTCCGGTCGCAGGTCGCGGTGCATCGGTGTTCGACGATGTGGTCGGGATGTTCGTCAACACGCTCGTCCTTCGCACACCTGTCTCATCCGGAGCAACCTTTGCCGAGGTGTTGGCCGCGGTGCGGTCAATGGATCTCGGTGCTCTGGACCATGCAGACATCCCCTTCGAGAGGTTGGTGGATTACCTCTCGCCCGACCGTTCCACCGAGCATTCACCTCTGTTTCAGGTACTCCTCGAATTCCAGACCGATACGGGACTGCGCTTCGACTTGCCGGAACTGACGGTTCGCTCGCTCGACGTCGATCTCGCGGTTGCGAAATTCGATCTGCAACTGAGTGTGATGGAGCACGTCGACGAGCACGGTGAGCCCGCTGGTATCAGCGCCGGTTTCCGTTATGCAACAGATATTTTCGATCGAATGTCGGTGGCGCGCATCGCGGCGCGCTTCGAAAGAGTGATCGGCGCCGTGACCGAGAACCAGTCGGTGGTCGTCGGTGATATCGACATGATTCTGGCCGGCGAACTCAGCGGGTTGCTGGTTGCGCCCACGCCCTCTGGCGCCGGAACAGACGAGGATTCGTTGTCGGATCTCTTCGATCGCACGGCGCGGACGTCCGGTGCTGCCGTGGCGGTGCGCTGCGGCGGATTGTCGGTTACGTACCGCGAACTCGACGAGCGAGCAAACCGCCTTGCTCGACTGTTGGTGGCGCAGGGGGTGGGGCCGGAAACCTTGGTGGCAGTCGCGATGGCCCGCTCGATCGACCTGATGGTGGCATTGCTGGCGGTGGTGAAGGCGGGTGGCGGATACGTACCGGTGGACTCGACTTCTCCGGTAAACCGGGTGGACTTCGTGCTGCGTGACGCCCGGCCGAAGTGTGTGTTGACCACCCGGGCCGACGGCGACTACATACGAGACAGTGACGCAATCGCAGACAGCGAGATTCCAGTGATTGCGGTAGACGACCCGGTGATTCTCGATGCACTGCACAGGTTTTCTCCGCTTGCGGTGACCGACCGAGATCGGCTGCTACCGCTCCGACCCGAATCGGTGGCCTACGTGATCTACACCTCCGGGTCCACCGGGCGCCCGAAGGGGGTGCAGGTTTCTCACCGCAGCGTAGTGACGTTGCTGGCAAACACCAGAGCGCTCTTCGGCTTCGGCAGCGGCGATGTGTGGACGATGTTCCATTCGGAGGCATTCGACTTCTCGGTCTGGGAAATGTGGGGCGCACTCGCACACGGTGGCCGACTGGTACTGGTCGACTACTTCACGGCCCGTTCACCAGAGGCATTCCTCGAATTGCTACGGCACGAACGTGTCACGGTGCTCAATCAAACTCCCACCGCCTTCTATCAATTGGCGGAAGCCGACCGGCTTACCGGGGGTGCGGCCCTGTCATTGCGCTACGTGATCTTCGGCGGAGAAGCGCTCGACTTCGGACAGTTGACGCGCTGGTACGCCCGCCGCGGGACTTCGTCACCAGATCTGGTCAACATGTACGGCATCACGGAGACCACTGTGCACGTCAGCCATTTACCGCTCGATCGTGTGCTGGTGCGTCAACGATCGGCCTCGGTGATTGGTCGGGCGTTACCCGGATTGCGTGTGTATGTGTTGGATCAGCGGTTGCACCCGGTGCCGCCCGGTGTGGTGGGTGAACTGTATGTCTCCGGTGATCAGGTTTCACGCGGATACCTCGGCCGGTTCGGTCTGACGTCCGCGCGGTTCATTCCCGACCTCGCGGTCAGTGGTGCGCGTATGTATCGATCCGGTGACCTGGGGCGCTGGAACGACAGCGGGCAGCTGGAGTACCTCGGACGAAACGATCTGCAGGTGCAGGTGAAGGGGTACCGAATCGAACTCGGCGAGGTGGAGGCTGCACTGCTCTCCGGAGTGGGCGTGTCTCAGTCGGCGGTGGTAGCCCGCAGAGACCGGTTGGTGGGCTACGTGGTGCCGGAGTCCGGTGCCACTATCTCTCCGGCGGCGTTGCTCGAGTATGTCTCACAGAGGTTGGCGCCCCACATGGTCCCCGCTGTCGTGACGGTTCTCGAGGGTTTGCCGCTGACGGTGAACGGAAAGCTCGACCGGAATGCATTGCCTGAACCTGACTTCGGGCGACAGGCAACCGTAAGTCGTGGCCCCGCGTCCGCGACGGAAAACATCCTTGCGAGTCTGTTCGCCGAAGTTCTGGGACTCGAGGAGGTGGGGGTCGACGATTCGTTCTTCACTCTAGGCGGTGACTCGATCATGTCCATCCAGTTGGTGACGCGCGCCAGGTCTGCCGGAGTTCTGATCACACCGCGCGAGGTGTTCGAACGCAAAACTGTTGCGGCGCTGTCCGAGACGGCCGGAACGGCTGGCAACCGTGTCGTCGTCGACGAATTGCCTGGCGGCGGCGTCGGTGAGATCGAATTGACGCCGATCGTCGAATGGATGCTTGACCGTGGTGGAGATTTTCGCCGGTACTCCCAATCTGTTCTGCTCTCGGTTCCTGCCACGCTCGACGAGGTCACGCTGACACTGGCCATGCAGGCTGTGCTGGACCACCACGACATCCTCCGCGCAGGCATCCGGGCGACGCATCATCCTGAATCCGCTCGGCGGATGGACGTTGCGCCTGTAGGTACGGTGCGGGCGGAGACCGTCGTACGCCACGGGAGCCTCGGGGGTTCTGCCGCGGAGACGGTCTCGACAGAACTCGACGCAGCTCTGGGGCGGCTCGACCCGGAGGCAGGTGTGATGGTGCAGGCAGTCCTGCTCGACACCGACGGACAGATTCAAAAGGACCGGCAGAGCCGGAAACAGTTGCTAATCGTGGCGCACCACCTCGTGACGGACGGCGTTTCCTGGCGAATCCTGATCCCCGATCTTGCACTTGCCTGTGCGCAGGTGCAGTCAGGCGTCGACCCGTCACTTGCTCCGGTCGGAACCTCGATGCGTCGATGGGCACATGGCCTCGTCGACGCCGCGCGCGAGCCGGATCGGGTCGCTGAAATCGACTATTGGCGAGAGGTGCTCGAGGGCCCGGATCCGACTCTGGGTGTGCGCGCCCTGACGAAGAGGGACACCGCCTCGGCCACCATTGACATCGAAGTACGAGTTCCCACGGGATTGACCGAGGCCGTGTCGACGACAGTTCCGCAGGCGATTCATGGGAGCGTCGAGAACGGATTGTTGACGGCTTTGGCACTTGCGATGGTCCGCTGGCGCATGGACCGCGGCATCGACAATCCGGAGACATTGATCAGTCTCGAGGGGCACGGACGCGAGGAACAGGTGGTTCCCGGGGCAGATCTTGCTCGCACGGTGGGATGGTTCACGACGATCTTCCCGGTGCGGATCGATCTGAGCGGAGTGGATCCGGGTGACGCCTTCGCCGGCGGCCCGGCTGCCGGCGTCGCTGCCAAGACTGTCAAGGAACAACTCCGGGCGGTGCCGGACCGCGGCATCGGCTTCGGGTTGCTGCGCTATCTGAACCGCGAAACGGCACACACTCTTTCGCAACTTCCGGTGCCTCAGATCAGCTTCAACTACCTCGGACGCGTCGGTGGATCCGACGCCGACGCTTCAGCGGGATGGGTACCGATCCGTGACGAGGACCTGCGGACGGTTGCGGCCGTCGATCTCCCACTCGCCAGCGTCCTCGAGGTCAACGTGATGACGGTCGACAGCGATACCGAGGACGGTCCGCAGCTCGTTGCCGGCTGGACGTTCCCACCGGACATTCTGGGTGCGGACGACGTTCGGCAACTGGGGCAGTGGTGGCTCGACGCACTGGCCGGACTCGCAGAGTTCGCGGCGGGCGGCGGCGGATTCACACCCTCGGACTTCGATCTGGTCGATCTTCGACAGGAGGCGATCGACGACCTCGAAAGTCGGTGTCCCGACCTGAGCGATGTCTGGCCACTCTCTCCACTGCAAGCGGGGTTGTTGTTCCACGCCGAATTGGCCGAACGATCGGTCGACGCATACCTCGTACAAGTGGCTCTCGATCTAGCCGGCGCAGTCGATTCGGAGCGCCTGCGCCGCGCCGCCGACGCGCTGCTCGGCCGGCATGAGAACCTGCGTACCGCCTTCCTTCACAGCGCCGACGGCCGTGCCGTCCAGGTGGTCCGAAGCAACGTGGCAGCGCCGTGGCAGGAAATCGACCTCACGGGTGCACCAGATCAGGAAATTGATCGAGCGCTGGCCGAGGACCGAGCGCGCCCGTTCGACATGGCACGGGCGCCGTTGATCCGATTCACCCTGATCGCTCTCGCCCCCGAAAAGTTCACGCTCGTGCTCACCAATCATCACATCCTTCTGGACGGCTGGTCCATGCCCCTGCTGATCCGGGAATTGGCGACGCTCTATGCCGCCGACGGTCAAGTGGCGGCCTTGCCTCACGCGCGCGCGTATCGCGACTATCTGACCTGGATGAGCCGCCGCGATCAGCAAGCTTCCCGAGCTGTGTGGGCGAGGACGCTGAGCGGAGTCGAAGGACCGACGCTGTTGGCTCCAGCGGTTCGATCGCGTCGACTCTCCACCATGGCGGCCGAGTGGGTGTTCGATCTGGACGAGGAATTCACAACCTCACTTCGCGGAATGGCGCGTGAACTCGGGCTGACGATCAACACGATTGTTCAGGCATCGTGGGGGATCGTCCTTGCTGCACTGACCGGGAGAGACGATGTGGTGTTCGGAGCGACGGTGTCGGGTCGACCTCCCGAGCTGACCGGGATCGAAACCATGGTCGGGCTGTTCATCAACACAATTCCGGTCCGAATCACGCTGCGCCCGAGTGAAAGTATCGGCACACTCCTCGCGCGGATCCAGGCCGAGCAAGCAGAGCTGTCGGATCACCACTGTCTCGGGCTTTCCGAGATCCACGTAGGCGCGGGGCCGGAGATCGGATTCGACACGTTGACTGTCTTCGAATCGTATCCCGTTGACCGTCAGGGGCTTTCGTCCGATACCGATATTGCGGGGGTCCGGATCACCGATGTCGAAGCCAAGGACGCTGCCCACTACCCGCTCAGCCTCGTAGCATCGGTCGACACCAGGCTCCGCCTGAAATTCGAGTACATACCCGAGGTTTTCGGTGCCGCCGACATCGAAGAGATCGCCGGACGACTGCGGCGCGTACTCGAAGCGTGTACCCAGCCGGATCGTCCCTTGGCTGTGGTGTCGGTGCTCGCAGCCTCCGAACATGCTGAATTGGTGCCAGTCCGTGGCACGGCCGGCGGGTCGTCGCGCGTCTTCCCGGAGATCTTCGACGAGGCAGCCCAGCGTGATCCGAACGCACCGGCCGTGGAATCGGCGGACGGCAGCATGACCTACGGCGAGCTGGACATCCTTTCCAATCGCATTGCTCGCATGCTCGTCTCGCACGGCCTGGGAACCGAGGACTATGTAGCGGTCGGTGTCCCACGTTCTCTCGCGTCCGTGGTGTCGATACTTGCCGTCGCCAAGACAGGCGCTGCGTTCGTGCCGATCGATCCCGACTATCCGGACGAGCGGATCAATCACATGCTGATCGATTCGAAGGTCAGCTTCGGATTGACCACCACCGCGGGCCGAGATCGATTGCCCGATATCGCGGAGTGGCTGATTATCGACGATCCGCATTTCACGAAGAAGTGCGAGGGATTCTCGGGGAGCCCGTTGACCGACAACGACCGACTCCGTCCGATCGGGTTGGATTCAGCTGCCTACGTGGTCTACACCTCGGGGTCGACCGGCGTGCCCAAGGGCGTCGTGGTCACGCAGCGAGGGCTCGACAACTTCGCCCGAGACCAGCTCGAACGCTACGGCGCAACTCCACAATCACGCACGCTGCACTTCTCCACTCCGAGTTTCGACGGGTCGCTCTTCGAATATCTGCAGGCTTTCGGAGCCGGGGCGACGATGGTTATCGCTCCACCCGGGATCTACGGGGGCGAGGACCTGGCGCAACTTCTGGCAGAGCACGCCGTCACGCACGCGTTCGTCACCACAGCGGCATTGGCATCGGTGGACCCGGCTGGGCTGGAACAACTTTCGGAAGTCGTATTCGGGGGCGAGGCGTGCCCGCCCGACCTCGTCGCTCGCTGGGCACCTGGCCGCCGCCTGTACAACGCGTACGGACCGACCGAAGCAACGATCATGTCCAACGTCAGCCCGCCGATGACCGCCGGAGAACCAATCACCATCGGTGGACCCGTCAGGGGCGTCAGCGAACTGGTGCTCGACACTCGACTTCAAGCGGTTCCCGTCGGGGTCCCCGGCGAGCTGTACCTGGCCGGACCAGGCGTGGCACGGGGATATCACCGAAGGGCGGGGTTGACGGCAGAACGCTTTGTTGCCAACCCGGCTGACCCAGGAACGCGGATGTACCGCACCGGCGACATCGTGCGATGGACGGCGGACATGTGTGTCGAGTACGTCGGGCGAAGCGACTTCCAGGTCAAGGTTCGAGGCTTCCGTGTCGAACTCGGTGAGATCGACAGTGTGCTCATGTCGGAGCCCAACGTCGGTTTTGCCGTTACGGTTGCCGATTCCGGCCCCACCGGAGACACCCGACTCGTGTCGTACGTCGTGCCCACGGCGGGTCGACTGGACACCAGGATTCTGATTCGCGCCGTGGCCCGGCGCTTGCCTTCGCACATGGTGCCTGCCGTTCTCACGGTGCTGGAGAACATTCCGTTGACCGCTGTCGGAAAAGTCGACCGTTCGGCGTTGCCAAAACCCGAAATCGAGACGACCACAGGGGATTTCCGTCCCCCGGTCGGCCCGGTCGAACAGGCAGTGTCGGACGTGTTCGGCGAGGTGCTCGGCCTCGAACGAGTCGGTACCGACATCAGTTTCTTCGAGCTCGGTGGAAATTCTCTGAGCGCCACTTCGGTCGCGGCGAGGCTACGGGCGGTGCTCGGAGCTACCGTGGGCGTGCGGGATCTGTTCGAGACGCCGACGGTCGCCGAGTTGGCTACGGTGATCGGCCAGTCGGTTGCCGAAGGGTCGGAGCGACTGGGACCGCGCCCCCGACCCGACAGCATCCCCTTGTCGTTTGCTCAGCAGCGGATGTGGTTCGTCAATCAACTCGACACCAGTTCTCCTGCATACAACATTCCGCTCGTGGTGCGGTTGAGCGGTGAACTCGACAAACCGGCCTTGAGATCGGCGATGTCCGATGTCATCGCCCGCCACGAATCGCTGCGAACGATGTTCCCGGTCCACGGTGACGGACCGGTCCAGCACATCCTGCCCACCGAGAGCGCCGAGCTGCCGCAACTGACCGAGACATCGGTGACCGACGAACATCATCTCCGTGACGAGCTTGCCCGGATGGTCTCGGCCGGTTTCGACGTCGCCGCACGAATTCCCCTGCGGGCAGCGTTGTTCACCATCGATGAGCGCGAACACGTGCTTGCCGTAGTGGTGCACCACATCTCGGCTGACGGCTTCTCGATGTCTCCGTTGACCCGAGACGTGATGATTGCATACGAGGCCCACGCGTACGGCGGGGATCCCCAGTGGACGCCGCTTCCAGTCCAGTACGCCGACTTTGCGCTCTGGCAACGGGAGATTCTGGGCTCAGTCGACGACCCCGGGTCGGTGATCAGTGAGCAGTTGGCTTACTGGCGACGTGCATTGTCAGGTGCTCCCGACCTCTTGGAACTTCCGCTCGATCGAGACCGGCCGACGCAACAGAGTTTTCACGGCTCGCGGATTCACTTCTCGATCAGCAGTGATCTTCACCGCCGTATTCTGAACGTGTCGCGGCAGCACGAGTCCACTGCATTCATGACTGTGCATGCAGCGCTCGCGCTCTTGCTGGCACGTTTGGGCAGCACCGACGACATCGTGATCGGCACGCCGATCGCCGGCCGGGGAGATCGTGCCCTCGATGATCTGGTCGGCATGTTCGTCGGCACGCTCGCACTGCGCACACAGGTGGATCCGGCTCGATCGTTCCGCGAGTTGGTTGAGCATTGCCGCGAAGTCGACCTCGCCGCGTTCGCTTATTCCGACGTGCCCTTCGAGCGGGTAGTGGACGCGGTCGGGCCGAAACGGTCGAGCGCTTATGCACCGATTTCCTCGGTGTCGCTGGAATTCCAGAACAACAAACGACCGATTCTGAAGCTACCGGGACTGGATGTCCGCGGGATCGACCCTGAACTCGAGGTAGTGAAGGTAGACCTGGAATTCCTTCTGGCCGAGGAGTACGACGATCGCGGTGAACCGGGAGGGATGAGCGGAGCCGTCGACTTTGCCACTGATCTCTTCGACCCCGGTACGGTCGGCGGTTTTGCCGACATGTTCGTTCGTGTGCTCGAGGCCGTGACCCGGAATCCGCAGGTACCGATCGGTGACATCGACCTACTCGGCGATCTCGAACGTCGCGAGTTGACGCCGGCGCATGGGCTCCCCGAAGTACCTCCGAAATTGTGGCCTGAGTTGTTGGCGGACGCCGTGGCGATCGATCCTGACTCGGTGGCCCTGTCGCTCGAGAACCGGCAGCTCAGTTATCGCGACCTGGACGAGTGGTCGAATCGTGTTGCCCGGGAGTTGTGCGGTCGCGGTGTGGGCCCGGAGACCTTCGTGGCACTGGGAATGCCTCGCTCGATCGAATCGGTGGTGGCGATCTGGTCGGTGACCAAAGCCGGAGCGGCTTTTGTGCCTGTCGATCCGGCCTATCCGCGCGAGCGCGTCGAATACATGCTCGCCGATTGCCGAGCCTCGCTCGGTTTGACTGTTCAGACCAGCCGAACTCACCTACCCGACGTTGTTCCCTGGCTGGAACTCGACGACCCACACTTCGCCCGGCGGGTAGCCGCGCTGTCGCCGGAACCGATCACCGATGACGATCGAACCGGTGAACTGAACCTCGATCATCCGGCCTACCTGATCTACACCTCGGGATCTACCGGGAAACCCAAGGGAGTGAACATTACTCATCGAGGTTTGGCGAGCTTCACGGCCGAAACTCGTGAGAGGTTCGAGGTCACTCACGACTCTCATGTCTCTCAGTTGGCATCGCCGAGTTTCGACGCTTCCATCTTCGAGTTGACGATGGCATTCAGCGCCTCGGCGCAAGTCGTGATCGTTCCGCCTGCTGTGTACGGTGGCGCCGAATTGGCCGATGTTTTCCGGCGCGAGCAGGTCACTCATGCCACCATTACACCGACCGCGCTGGCGGCGTTGGGTGACAACGGTTTCGAGGCGCTCCGTGTTCTCGATCTGGTGGGCGAGGCCTGCCCGCCGGAGGTCGTCGCGCAATGGGCGCCGGGTCGGAGGCTGCACAACGGCTACGGCCCGACTGAAACCACCGTGCAGGCGAGCGTCAGCGATTCGATGAAACCCGGTGCGGGAGTGAATATCGGCTCGCCGGCAGTGGGCTTCGGCTTCCTGGTGCTGGACGAGCGTTTGCAGCCCGTCCCGGTGGGCGTGCCGGGGGAGTTGTACATCATCGGTCCAGGTATGGCACGTGGGTACCATAATCGGGCGTCGCTCACGTCGGAACGATTTGTCGCGTGCTCGTACGGGTCGCCGGGGCGCCGGATGTACCGCACCGGAGATGTCGTGCGTTGGCGTGAATCCGGCGGTGACAGTGCCAAAATCGTTGGCTCCGGCGATGGGGTGCATCACACGCTCGAATACATCGGGCGCAGCGACTTCCAGGTCAAGGTCCGTGGTTTTCGGATCGAACTCGGGGAAATCGATGCAGTTCTCTCACGCCATCCGTCGGTGGACTTCGCCGCGACTGTCGGCCACACGGGACCGTCGGGTGAAACGGTCCTGGTGTCGTACGTGCGTGCGTCAGCTGCCGACGCCACCGGCACTGACGAGATACGGGCGTACGCAGCCGACCGACTACCCTCGCACATGGTTCCGTCGGCAGTGGTGCTTCTCGAGCGGATTCCGATGACACCGGTGGGCAAGCTCGACCGAAAGGCCTTACCGGAACCCGAATTCGGTTCGGCTGCAGCCGAGTTCCGCGAGCCGGTCACCGACACCGAGCGTGCCGTGGTCGACTCGTTCGTCGAGGTTCTGGGTGTCGACCGGGTGAGCACTACCGACAGCTTCTTCGACCTGGGCGGGTCCTCCCTGGTGGCCACCCGAATCGTCAGCGCACTGCACTCTCGTTTCCAACGGAGAATCCCGCTTCAGTGGATGTTCCTCGACCCGACACCCGCTGGAATCGCTCGACGCCTCGACATGCCGACAGCCGACGCCGGTATGGAAGAGCTTCTCGCCGTGGTTGTTCCACTGCGGACGGAAGGGACTGGGCGACCGCTGTTCTGTGTGCACCCCGGTATCGGCCTGTCCTGGGGGTATGCCGGCTTGGTGCGGTATCTGCCCGAGGACAGACCCGTGTACGGACTTCAGCTCCCCGCTCTCAGCGACGACGGTGACTATCAGTCGATCGAACAGTTAGCCCATCGCTACGTCGAAGAGGTGGAGGCCGTTTCGCCGGACGGGCCGTACGACTTACTCGGATGGTCCCTCGGCGGAGTCATCGCGCACGCCATGGCCGTCGAACTGCAATCGTCCGGCCGCGACGTCGCCACACTGGCGATGATGGACAGCTACCCCGACAACGGCGATGCCCCTGCGTCAGCCGAACTCGACGTCCGAGACCTACTGCGAGGACTCGGCCTCGAACCCCAGACCGACCGAGATCTGACCTTCGACGAGGCGGCGGCCGTGTTGGCCCGGAGGCTCGGGCCCGATACGGGAGTCGACGGTCGGGACCTCGAACGGATTGCCCGAGGGTACGAGACTTCACAGAGAATCACGCACCAGTTCGTTCCCCAGGTCTACGAAGGAGATCTGCTGATCTTCCTGGCATCCGGAGAAGACGACACGATTCCGCGCGACAGGTCGCCGCAGGAATGGAGCCCACTCGTGACGGGCCGGATCGTGGAGGTGCCCGTGCGCTGCGAACACAACGAGATGATCGAACCTCCGGCCATGGCGGTCATCGGACCGGAGCTCGCCCGGGTGCTCTCGATGTTTTCCGGCTACTCCGAACGGGCATGACAACTTCAAGCCACCAAGCCGCACGCCCGCGAAGCGAGCGCCACCGAGCTGTTGCCGGGCACCGCAATCGAGCACGAGGAGCGGCAATGAGAAGAATCGGACGTACTCGGGCAATGCTTGTCGTCGCACTCGTCGCATGGACGGGATTGTTCGGTGAAGCGGCGCTTGCCTCGGCTGATCAGGCGCGAACATCCCCTCCAGACGGTTCAGCTCTCGATCACGTCGAGGAGATCAACGCCCGTCAGCTGACTATGTACGTCTACTCGGCTGCGATGGACAAGGTGATTCCGCTCGAGGTGATTCGGCCGGCAGACACGAGTGCGCCCCGGCCGACCCTCTATCTACTCAATGGCGCCGGCGGAGGCGAGGACACGGCGACGTGGCAGACACGGACAGACGTCGTCGACTTCTTCGGCGACAAGAACGTCAACGTCGTCAACCCGATCGGCGGTGCCTACAGCTACTACACCGACTGGGAGAAGCCCGATCCTGTTCTCGGACTGAACAAGTGGACCACATTTCTCACCCAGGAGTTGCCACCGATCGTCGATGCCACGCTCGGGACTACGGGTACGAATGCCGTTGCCGGATTGTCGATGGCAGGTACCTCGGTTCTGAGCCTGGCCGAGGCGGCGCCATCCGTTTACCGTGCCGTCGGTGCTTTCAGCGGGTGTGCCGAGACGAGTACTCAACCCGGTCAGGACTACGTGAGATTCGTGGTCGGATTCCGCGGCGGCAACGTGGACAACATGTGGGGTCCTCCCGGCGGTCCGGGCTGGGTAGCCAACGATCCTGTGGTCAACGCCGAGAGATTGCGGGGGGTCGACCTCTACATCAGCAATGGATCGGGCCTGCCCGGCCCACACGAGAATCTGGGCGGACCGATGGTCAACGGCGACCTCGGCGTTCTGGCGAACCAGGTGATCGTGGGTGGAGTCATCGAGGCCGGGACGAACCAGTGCACCCAGCGTTTGGCCGAGCGGCTCGACTCCTTGGGCATCCCGGCCACCTATGATTTCCGGGCAACTGGCACTCACTCTTGGGGTTACTGGCAGGACGATCTTCACAACTCGTGGTCGATGATTGCCGCGTCGATCGGTGCGCGTTAGCCGGCGAACCCTGGGGTCGGTGGCTGAGTTGTTTCTCACTCCGGGACACTCTTGCCGAACCTAGCCGACCGAACTGCAGGTCAGCGGCGTTATAGTCGCCTCATGAGTTCAGAAACACTCGCTCCCCTCGACACCGACGTACTTGCGCGCAGGTTTGCGTGCCTGGGTGATCCGACGCGGCTGCGAGTGCTCCGACTTGCTGCCGGCGGTCCGATCGACGTCGACACGATTGCACACGCCGCATCACTCGAGCCGTCGGCGTTGAGTGCCCACCTCGAGGCCTTGATCGAGGTCGGTATTGTCGAGGCTTCGGTGCGTGAAGGCACTTCGGTTGTCAGTGTTGCCGGAACGGCATACTCCGATCTGATGGCAGCGGCCGCCGTCGTGGCTGCTCGTGGTCCGGTCGAAGACACACTGGGAGTTCTTCCCGATGACGTGGTGGTGCGCCGCATGGAATCCGGCGACTGGGATGCCGTCCGCTCGATCTACCGCGAAGGAATCGACACCGGAACCGCGACGTTCACCACCTCGGTGCCATCCGCCGAGAAGCTCGACGCGCAATGGTTACCCGATCATCGATGGGTGGCCGAGATCGACGGCCGCGTCGAAGGCTGGGCGAGCCTCAGCCCGGTGTCCTCGCGAGACTGCTACCGCGGGGTCGCCGAGAACTCCATCTACATCGGTAGCGGCGCTCGCGGGCGCGGCGTGGGCAAGCTGCTGCTTCGCCGACAGGTGCAAGCCGCCGACGCCAGTGAGATCTGGACAGTGCAGTCGTCGATTTTCCCGGAGAACCGGGCAAGCGTCGCCTTGCATCAGGCCGTCGGATTCCGAGTCGTCGGCACTCGGTCGCGTATCGCTCAACTGGGTGGGCGGTGGCGTGACACGTTGTTCCTCGAACGTCGCAGCGAGGACGCTGACATCTGAGAAGAGACGCTCAGCCCTTGGCAGCGCTGATTCCCGCGCGTCGCCCGTAGAAGCTGCCGTCTCCGAGGGACGTTCCGGAGGCATACCCTCCAGCGCAGACACCGGCGGTGCATCGTCCAGCGGCAAACAGACCCGGGATCGGTTCGCCGGAGACGTGCATGACCTCCGAGTTGATCGACGTGCGCAGACCGCCGAGCGTGAAACCGGCGGTGAAATTGCGAAGATCGAGCGCGGCGACGGGTGAGCCGATCGGCTTGACCCACTCCTTCTTCTTTCCCAGTACCGGGTCCTCACCACGCGCGGCGTGGCGGTTGTAGACCTCTACGGTCGACTGGAGGGTGCCTTCCGGCAGACCCATGTCGGATTCGAGTTCCTCGACGGTCTCGGCCACCCACTTGGGCTGGAATCTGAAGAACGGTGTGGAACTGTCGGCGGCGCAGCCCTCTTCGTAGGAAGCTTCGTCGATGATCAGGTAGGCCTGATTCTCGTTGCGCAGCAGCGTCTCCTGGCCGATTCGTCCCGGGTACGTGTCCTCGTTGACGTAGCGCTGGCCGCGTCCGTTGACGAGAATGCCGCGGATCATCAACTGGGGGTCGCCGAAGAATGCGACCTCGGTGGCGTCCATGTGCGCGAGGTCGGCCCCGAGAGCCTGCGCCATCTGGATGGACTTTCCGTCGTGCTCTTCGATAGCCGCACCGGGGCGCCCGATCAGCCGTGGGGCGTACGACTGGATCATCGCTTCGTTGTAGGCGAAGCTTCCCGTCGCCAGTACGACACCCGTGCGTGCTCGAACTGCCACTTCCTTGCCGTACTGCTTGGCGATGATGCCGACCACTCGATCTCCGTCGACGACCAGGCGCTGGACTCGCATGTCGTATTCTGCTCGTACGCCGAGGCTTTCGGCCGTCTCGATCAGTGGCTTCATCAACATGAAACCACCGCCCTTCTCCCCGGTGCGCTTGCCGCTCATCTGTGGAACGTGCCCGCGAGGGGCCGGTGTCGCGATCGTGTTGAACGGTGCCGAGTTCTCGCCGCCGGAATACATGAGTCCGTCGTCGAAGGGTGTTTCCCAGCCGGGTTGGCCGTAGAAACTCTCCTTGAACGGCACACCGTTGTCGACGAGCCAGTTGTAGTGCTCGACGCTGCCTTCGCAGTAGTCGGTGATCTTCTCCTCGTCGGCGCCGGGACCGAGTGCGGCCATCATGAACGATTTCATGTTGGCGGGGGAGTCCTCGAACCCGAGTGCCTGCTGCAACGGGGTCCCGCCGCCCAGATAGATGAATCCGCCTGCCAGCGCCGCAGCGCCGCCCCAGCCGCTCGTGCGCTCGAGCACCAACACGTCGGCGCCCGCTCGCGCGGCCTCGATCGAAGCACTCACTCCGGCAATGCCGTAGCCGGCGACGACGACGTCAGCCTCGAAGTGCCACTGCTCGATGTTTGCGGAGGACTGCGGACGGATTGAGCTGGCCTCGGCCATGGATTCGGATCCTTCGCTCTTCTGGTTGATTGGTGGGGGAATCGGTGGGTGTGATCGATGCCCTGATGGCAGTATCTCGACCGAAAGTCAGTCGGTGTCCGTTTTCGCGGAATCGGCCGCGGCCTTCTCCTTGGCGCGCGCGGCTTTACGTCTGTCGGCCTTCACGGCGATCAGCGCATTGTTGAGCCCGGTGGCCAGCGGCCAGCCGACGTAGTGGCACAGGAAGATTGCGGCCTCTTCGAACTGCTGCTCGGTCAACTCCTCGTTGTGGAGAGCAGCGTTGATCTGGATCTTCGCCACATCGTTCTGCCCCTGGGCGGTGATGGCACCGATCAGGAGTAGTCGTCGATCACGTACCGACAGTCCCGGTCGCGTCCAGATGTCGGCAAAGAGGTGGTCGGCGGTGACCGCGAAGAAGTCGCCGGGAACGTCGGCGGGAAGCTCCCAGCCGTACACCTCGTTCATCTTCGCGACGCCACGAGCACGGGCCTCGGAGATGCGGCTTTCGTCGGTTCCACCGGCATCGGTCATGTGAGTGATGTCGGTCATGCGTGCTCCCGAGTAGTAGATGCCGTTGAAGGTTCGGCCGGCCTGACTTCGCTGTCATTCCCGACGCCCAGACCGGCACCGAGTCCGGCGAGCGCAAGGTGCGCGAGCGGCAGGTCGAGATTCAGCCGATCACCGAGGTCGATGGCCAAGGCCAAGTCCTTCTCCCCGAGATTGCGAACATGCCGCAGTATCGAGAACCACGGGTCGTCCTCCGAGACCGGTGCGGTGGTGTCGCGGAGCATGATCGCGCCCGCGCCACCGGTGATCGCATCGGTGTGCCTGACGACCTTTCCGAGCGTGCGGAGATCGAGTCCTGCTGCTTCGGCGAGTCGCGCGGCCTCGGTCGTGGCGGTGAACGAGACGAAGTGAAGAAGGTTGCGTGCGAGCTTCATTCGCGTTCCCGCGCCGACGTCACCGGCGTGAACCACCAGCTCGGCCCAGGATCCGAAGGGCTCGCGGACGGCTTCGAACGCCTCGTCGGAGCCGCCGATCATCACTGCCAGCCTGCCCTGCGCTGCGCCGCCGGCACCGCCACTGATCGGCGCGTCGACCAGCAGAACACCACGCTGTTGACAGATGTCAGCGAGTTCCACCGCCGTGGTGTCCGAGATAGTGGAGTGAATCGCGACGACAGTGCCTGGCTGTGCGGTCGACAGAATCCCGTGCGGCCCGCACACAACCTCGCGTACCTGCGCGTCGTCGAGCACCGTGACGGAGATGATGCTCGCCTGCGCTGCAACGTCGGCGGGCGTCGATGCTGCGCTCGCGCCCGCAGCGGTGAACGGTTCGAGCGCTTCTGCGCGGGCATCACACACCACCAGTCCGCCCGGCCAGTCCAGGAGGCGCTGCGCCATCGGCGCGCCCATGTTGCCTAGGCCGATGTATCCCAGTCTGGTTTTCGAAGCGCTGGCTTTCGGCGCCGATTGCGTCATGACCGGTACACCTGGCCTCCGTCGACGTTGAAGATCTGCCCGGTCACCCAGCCTGCGTCGTCGGAGAGGAGGAACAGGCACATGCCGACGAGATCGTCCGGTGTTCCCATGCGCTGCAACGGGATTCGTTTCACCATGTCCTTGACGATGTTGCCGGGGGTGACGGTTCGAGTCGCCTCCGTGTCGATAGGGCCGGGAGCGATGGCGTTGATCCGGATGTTCGACCAGCCGAGTTCGGTCGCGAGTTGTTGTGTCAGGCTGTTGACGCCGGCCTTCGCGAGTCCGTAGTAATTCGAGTACAGCCAGGCTGCTGTGGAGGACTGGTTGACGATCGAACCGCCCTTCGCTCGCATGTGAGGTACTACCGCCCGGCACACGTGCAATGCGCCGTCCATGTTGACGCTCATGAACTTTCGGTAGTAGTCCCAGTCCACCGTCAACAGGGAATCGATCTTCATTCCGCCGTAGATGGCAGCGTTGTTCACCAGGTGCTCGATGCTGCCGAACTGCTCGATCGTGAAGTCGGCGAGTGCCGCAGTCGACTCCCCGTCGGCGACGTCGACGTCCTTGAACACGGCATTTCCGCCGTCCGCGTTGATCTGCTTGGCGACTGCTTCACCGAGTTCGCGATTGAGGTCCGCCACGACCACGTTGGCCCCCTCCGCGGCCAGAGCGCGGGCATACGCCTCTCCGATACCCTGCGCTGCTCCGGTGACTATCGCGGTGCGACCGTCGAAACGTCCCATGTCGACCTACTTTCGTGGTGATCATTCTGTGGTGAGGGTGTGGGGTGAGGGTGTGGAATGTCAGGAAGGTGAAGCGACGAGCTTGGTTTCGAGGTATTCCTCGAAACCCGCGAGGCCCATTTCGCGGCCGATCCCGGATTGTTTGTAGCCGCCGAACGGTGCGTCGGCCGAATACCAGACGCCGCCGTTGACGCTCAGCGTTCCGGTTCTGACACCGGCAACGACGTGCGCGACGCGATCGGGATCGGTGCCCCACACCGACCCGGACAGGCCGTAGGGGGAATCGTTGGAAATCCGGATAGCGTCGTCGTCGTTGTCGTACGGAAGGATCACGAGGACGGGCCCGAAAATCTCCTCCTGCGCTACGCGAGACGAGTTGTCCAGCCCGGCAATGAGAGTGGGTTCGACGAAGAAACCCCTCTCGCGATCGTCGGGACGGCCCCCACCCGTCACGATCGTGCCGCCCTCTTCGACCGCGAGGGCGAGGTAGCTCTCCACCCTGGCGCGCTGGCGCGCCGAGATGACCGGGCCACACACCGTTCCGCGCGCGCTGGGGTCGCCGGCTCGGATACCCGCCATCGCGGCAGATGCCGCGGCCAGAGCATCGTCGTACCGAGAGCGCGGCACCAGAAGTCTGGTACTTAGCGCGCATCCCTGACCGGCATGAACGCAGACGGAGAACGCGGCAACCGAGCATGCACCCTTGATGTCCGCATCGTCGAGGACGATGAATGCGGACTTACCCCCGAGTTCGAGGAAGACCTTCTTGAGGGTTTGCGCGGCCGTGGCCATCACTGTGCGTCCGGTGGCGGTGGAACCGGTGAAGGACACGAGATCGACGCGCGGATCGCTGCACAGCTGCGCGCCTAGGGAGTGATCTGTCGACGTCACGACGTTGACTACGCCGGCCGGGATCTCGGTTTCTTCTGCAATCACCTTGGCGACCAGCGCGGCGCACCAGGGCGTGTCCGGCGCGGGTTTGAGAACGATGGTGTTGCCGGCTGCGAGGGCGGGACCGAGCTTGGCGAAATTGATCTGGTGCGGAAAGTTCCACGGTGTGATTGCGCCGACGACGCCGACGGCTTCCTTGAGCAGTCGGCGATGGGTCGGAATCCCCATGGGTGACGCGTGCCCGAGATCTTGTTCCCACGAATAGGTTTCGATCAGATCGGCCCAGTAGCGAAGATCTTCGATCGGGCCTTCGAGTTGCGGACCGCTCGTCAGCATGACCGGTGCGCCGACCTCGGCGACGGTGATCTCACGCAACTCCTCGATGTGGGACTGGAGTGCATCGCACAGTTGGCGCAGGCAGCGAGCGCGAAACCCGTGATCGCGTGCCCATTCGGTGTCGTCGAACGCACGGCGCGCAGCGGCGATGGCCGCGTCCATGTCCGCGGCGGTGCCTTCGGCCGCACGGCCGATCAGTTCCTCGGTCGCCGGGTTGAAAACTTCGAAGGTCCCGCCGGATCCGGGAACCAGTTTTCCGTCGACGAGAAGTGCAGAACTGTCTGCGGGTCGAAGCGTCATAGCGCAAACCCTCTCTTTCTGGACATGTGTCTGGACTCTAGTTCACACTTGTGGTTGAGGCAATGGTTTTTGGGGCATAAGAGATTTCGAGAGCCCAGCGGTCTCGAGAGGGTCTCGGATCTGCTTCGACGAAAACCGCCTCGTGTCCGGTGCGGCGCCGCTACGGTTCACCGCACATTCACAACCACGTCTTCACATCCACAGGAGAGAGGTCGAAATGAACAGAGTTGACGGAAAAGTGGTGTTGGTGACCGGCGCTGCTCGAGGTCAGGGGCGCAGTCACGCCGTCCGTCTCGCGCAGGAGGGCGCGCACATCATCGCCTTCGATCTGTGCGCAGACATCGCCAGCAACGAATACCCGCTCGCCAGTCCAGCCGATCTGGAGGAAACCGCTCGCCTGGTGAAAGAGGCCGGGCAGCAGGTGGTGACGGCGCGTGTCGACGTCCGTGATCGCGCCGGACTCGAAACAGCACTTGCCGAGGCGGTAGGGCAGTTGGGCGGATTGCATGTCGTCGTGGCGAACGCCGGTATCTGTCCGCTGGGCAAACACGTGTCGACCGCCGGTTTCGTCGACGCCTTCGATGTGAACTTTCTCGGTGTCGTCAATACAGTGCACGCGTCGATGGAATACCTCGGCGAAGGGGGTTCGATCATCGCGATCGGATCTGTTGCCGGTCTGGTGCCGCAGACCGGATTCAACGGGCAACAGGCGCTCCAGGGTCCGGGTGGCGACGGATACGGCCTGGCCAAGAAGCTGATTCAGGCCTACACCAGTTCGTTGGCGCTGACCCTCGGGCCGAGTTCCATTCGCGTCAACGCGATTCATCCGACCAATGTGAACACCGACATGTTGCAGAGCATGCCGATGTACCGGACGTTCCGTCCCGACCTCGAGAATCCGACCGCCGAGGATGCGGCTGTGACGTTCCCGTTCATGCAGGCGATGCCGATCCCGTGGGTCGAACCCGCGGACATCTCGCATGCAGTCGTGTACCTGTCCTCGGACGAGTCGCGATTCGTCACCGGCCAGCAACTGCGCGTGGACGCTGGTGCCGGGATGAAGATCGGTCTGTAGTAGAACTTTTCGCGTCGCTGCTGCCTGTTCGTGGTGAATTTTCCAAGTTTCCCCATTTCGTTGCCCTGGACAGGACGCTGTAGTAACGTCCAGACACGTGTCCAGTAAACGGGGCGATTCAAGTGGCGGGGGATCGATTGTCTACGAATCCACTCGCAGGCGCCTCACGGGCAAACAGGCGGAAACTGTGGCCAGGCTTGCCGAAGCAACAGTGAAAGTTCTACGCAAACAAGAGTTTTCCGGGCTGACTGTCCGTTCGGTTGCGGCCGAAGCGGGTGTAGGAACTGCGACCGCCTACACGTATTTCGCGTCCAAGGAGCATCTCGTCGCAGAGGTTTTCTGGCGAAGACTTCAGAACTCGTCGGCGCCTGATGGCTCAGGGTTGGATCGCACCGCGCACGTGCTGTCTGTACTTCGAAATATCGCGCTGCTTCTCGCGGACGAACCGGAGGTATCGGCCGCCGTGACCAATGCACTGCTCGGATCCGACCCTGAAGTGGAACATCTTCGCGGCCGGATCGGGCTCGAGATCCATCAACGACTCGCCTCGGCGTTGGATCCGAATGGCGAACCCGAAGTGTTGGAAGCGCTCGAAATGCTTTATGCCGGGGCGCTTCTGCGGGCAGGGATCGGCTACGGAACCTACGCGCAAATCGCTGGACGCCTCGAGGCCTCAGCTCTACTGATCCTGGAGAAATCATGACAGAAGCTTTGATCGATCCGGTGGTCTTCAATCCGTACGACTACCACTTTCACGACGATCCGTATCCGACGTACAAGCGTCTGCGCGAAGAATCACCCCTGTATCACAATCCGGACGTGGGATTTTGGGCATTGTCGCGATATGCGGACGTGGTCGACGGATTCAAGGACAACAAGCGTCTGTCGAGCGCAAACGGAGTATCACTCGACCCCGCAGCCTACGGTCCACACGCGCATTATGTGATGTCGTTTCTCGCTATGGATGATCCCCGCCATATGCGGTTGCGCCAGTTGGTTTCTCGCGGATTCACACCGCGGCGTGTTGCGGAGCTCGACGGCCGGATACTCGAACTGACGAAGCAACATCTGATACCCGCGCTGGGCGCGGGGGAGTTCGACTGGATTACGGAGGTGGCGGGAAAGCTGCCGATGGACGTCATCTCCGAACTCATGGGTGTCCCCGAACCCGACCGAGCCGAACTGCGGCGCAAGGCGGATCTGGTGGTGCATCGGGAGGCGGGTGTTCTCGACGTGCCGCAACCTGCGGTGGAGGCTTCGATCAGTTTGATGGGCTACTACAAGGAGATGATCGCGCAGCGTCGCCGATCGCGGACGGACGATCTGACCTCGGCCTTGCTCGACGCCGAGATCGACGGAGACAAGCTTTCGGACCAGGAGATCCTCGGATTCATGTTTCTGATGGTCGTGGCCGGAAACGAGACCACGACCAAGCTTCTCGGAAACGCTCTGTACTGGGGTTCGCACCACCGGGAGCAGATCGCACCGGTCCTCGACGATCCCGAACGAGCCTCGGAATGGGTGGAAGAGACTCTTCGCTACGACACGTCGAGTCAGATCGTGGCTCGGACTTCGGTTGTCGACCTCGAATACCACGGGCGCACGATTCCGGCGGGGGAGAAGGTCCTGCTCCTGATCGGATCGGCCAACCGAGACGCCGACGTCTTCGACGATGCCGACAGCTTCCAGATCGGCCGGAGTTCGTCGGGCAAACTCGCGAGTTTCGGTGGTGGCGTGCACTTCTGCCTCGGTGCCCACCTTGCCAAGCTCGAAGCCAAGATCGCCCTGGCGGAGTTCGGGCGTCGGGTCAGCGACTACGAAGTCGTCGAGTCCGGAATCGAGCGTGTTCATTCGACAAATGTCCGGGGCTTTGCGGCCCTGCCGGTGAAAGTGCAGGTGCGCTGATGCCTCGTTTCGAACCCAATCCCGTTCGCCGGCCGGCACTGATCAGTGGTGCGTCGTCGGGAATCGGCACAGCCACCGCGTATGCCCTGGCCGAACTCGGGCATCCGGTTGCACTCGGTGCGCGTCGAGTCGCCGAATGCGAAGCCATCGCCGAGAAGATCCGCAGCAACGGTGGTGAAGCGTTCGCCCACTTCCTCGACGTCACGGACGGTGATTCGGTCGACGGGTTCGTCTCGGCCGCAGAGGCAGTCCACGGCCCCGCGGAAATCGTCGTCTCCGGTGCCGGAGACCTCGAATTCGGGGCTGCGGACGAGATGAATCCTGAGGCGTTTCTACGGCAGATCCAAGTTCACCTCGTCGGTGCGCAGCGATTGGCGCATCGTGTTCTCCCCGGTATGAGGCAACGACAGCGCGGTGACTTCGTACTGATCGGCTCGGATTGTGCCGAGCGCCAGCGTCCACTCATGGGTGCGTACGACGCGGCGAAGGCCGGGCTCGAGGCAATGGGGCGTCAGATGCGAATGGAGCTCGAGGGAACAGGCATTCGCGCGTCGATCGTGCGACCCGGGCCGACACTGACCGGCATGGGGATGGACACGACGCCGGAGATCATCGGACCGGTCGGGGAATCGTGGAGCAAGTGGGGGTTCGCCCGCCATGGTTACTTTCTGCGCGCCTCGGACATCGCCAATGCCATCGTCGCCGTTGTGTCGGCGCCGCGAGGAGCACACATCGTGCTCGTCGAAGTTCAGCCCGAGGCGCCACTGGACAAACTTCCCACTGCGAACTCACAGGAGACGACATGACGCACGGAGTGCAAGAGACGTCGCGAACACTGCCAGAGCCGCCGCGGGTGTCCGGCGGGGATCTCCCGCACGGGCATCTCGAGGAACTGCGAACCGACCCGATAGCGCTCATGCGCCGGGTGCGTGAGGAATGTGGTGACGTCGGCGCCTTTCAACTTGCCGACCGCACAGTGATCTTGCTGTCCGGAGCCGAGGCAAACGAGTTCTTCTTCCGCTCCACCGACGAGGATCTCGACCAACAAGCGGCTTACCCCTTCATGAAGCCGATATTCGGTGAAGGCGTCGTCTTCGACGCCAGCCCGGAGCGGCGTAAAGAGATGCTGCACAACTCGGCTCTGCGCGGCGAACAGATGCGCGGGCACGCCGCCACGATCGGCCGCGAAGTCGAGGCGATGGTCGCGCAGTGGGGAGACGAAGGCGAGATCGATCTGCTCGACTTCTTCGCCGAGCTGACCATCTACACCTCGTCGGCGTGCCTGATCGGCAAGAAGTTCCGCGACGAACTGGATGATAGCTTCGCCAAGCTGTATCACGAGCTCGAACAGGGAACGGATGCATTGGCTTTCGTGGATCCGTACGCGCCGATCGAGAGTTTCCGCCGCCGCGACGAGGCCCGGTTGGCGTTGGTCGCTCTGGTACAGGACATCATGAACGGGCGCATCGCGAATCCTCCGCAGGGCAAGGATGACCGCGACATGTTGGACGTGTTGGTCTCGGTCAAGGACGAGAACGGCGACCTCCGGTTCAGTGCCGACGAGATCACCGGAATCTTCATCTCGATGATGTTCGCCGGCCACCACACGACTTCCGGCACGGCAGCGTGGTCGCTGATCGAGATGTTGCGGCATCCCGACACCATGACGGACGTCGTCGACGAACTCGACAATCTGTACTCCGACGGCGCCGACATCAGTTTTCATGCCCTGCGCCAGATTCCGGTTCTCGAGGCTGTGGTCAAGGAAACCCTTCGACTGCATCCGCCGTTGATCATCCTGTTGCGGGTGGCTCGTGGAGATTTCGAAGTGGGCGGCTTCGAGATCCGAGAGGGCCATATTGTCGCCGCGACACCCGCGATCTCCAATCGAATCGCCGAGGACTTTCCCCGGCCGGACACCTTCGATCCCGGGAGGTACATCGACCCGAATCAAGAGGACATCGTCAACCGCTGGACGTGGATTCCGTTCGGAGCCGGCCGGCATCGCTGCGTCGGCGCTGCGTTCGCCCAGATGCAGCTCAAAGCGATCTTCTCGATCCTGCTGCGGGACTTCGAGTTCGAGATGGCGCAGCCGTCGGAATCCTACCGAAACGACCACAGCAAGATGGTCGTCCAGTTGCAGCAGCCGTGCGCGGTGAGGTACCGGCGCCGAACACGTCCCGGGCGTGAGGGGTGATCATGCACGTCGAAGTCGACCTCGACCTGTGCCAAGGCCATGCGGCGTGTGAGCTGGAGGCACCGGAGATCTTTGTCGTCCCGAAGCGGGGGAAGGTCAGTCTTCTGGACTCGGACCCACCCGAGTCGCTCCGCGGTGAAGCCGAGATGGCGGTCAGGTACTGCCCGACCGGCGCCCTGAGAATTGTCGATTGATTGCAGCGAATTCATGTGCTCGAGGGAGGAAGTTCAGATGACGGGTTTCGACCGCGCAGAGCTCGACGAGATGGTCCAACGCTGGATCGAGGCGAACAAAAAGGCCGAAGCCGCCGGCGATTGGAAACCGTTGGCGGACATGTATACCGAGGACGCCACGTACGGGTGGAACTACGGCCCCAAGCAGGATTTCATGGCGGTGGGGCGCGAGGAGATTCGCGAAGTCGCGCTCGGTCTCGAGATGAAGGGCCTCGAAGGCTGGGAGTATCCGTATCAAGACTTTGTGATCGACGACCGTAGCGGAAACGTGATCGGCTTGTGGAAGCAGATTTCCGATGCCAAGCGTGAGGACGGTAGCAACTACTCCGTCTACGGTATCGGTGGTAGTTGGTTCCGCTACGGCGGGGATTTCCAATGGTCGTGGCAGCGTGACTTCTTCGACTTCGGGAACGTGTCGGCACTGTTCATGGAGATGATCGGCAACAATGCTCTCTCGAAGGGGATGCAGGGCCGGATCCAGCGATCGATCTCGGGCGACCCGCTACCGGGCTGGTATCCGGTGGGCACCGCGCCGGTTTCGCTGTGGTGAGTCCGATGTCGGTGCGCGATTCCTTCGAGGCACTCTCGCAGCGCGACCTTGCCGTGCTGGTGCCCGAGTTGCTCCTGTGCGGGCAGCTGATCGATCGCTCGGGCATGGCGCATCTGATCGTCGAATTCGGACGCGAGGGTATGGCACAGGTGGCCGTCGAGGAGTGGGAGTCGGCCAGCCCCTGGTACACCCGCCGCATGCAGAGGGCTCTCGGATACGAGGGCGACGACGTCGTGACGATCTTCAAAGGATTACAACTCGACATCGGCGCTCCGCCACAGTTCATGGACTTCCGATACCGGGTCGACGATCCGCTGCACGGTGAATTCTGGCTCGACCATTGCGGAGCACTCATGGACGTCGAGCCGTTGGGCGATGAGTTCGTGACCTCGATGTGTCACGACATCGAGGATCCGACTTTCGATGCAACGGCCATCGCGACCAACCCGCGCGCCCAGATCCGGCCGATTCACCGACCACCGCGCAGGCCCGCCGACCGACATCCGCACTGCGCCTGGACCGTTTCCATCGACCCGTCGCACACGCCTCCCGTGATGACCGCGCACACCGAGCAGATCGGACGCACCGCCGCGGTGACGGTCGAGCTGAGCCCGATCGATCACGGTGGGGACGGTAGGGCGGACTACTCGGGTCCGTTGTTGTCCGACCTGAGGTTTTCCGACTTCTCGCGATCAGCCTTGGTTCGTATCGCAGAGGAGATCTGCGTGCAGCATCATCTGTTGGCGTTGGGCTTTCTGGCAGCGGTTCGCCGCCGTGCCGACGAAGACAAGGCTCGCGAGATCACGCGAAAGCAATTGACCGGAATCGCGGGAGTTGCGGCACAGCGTATTCGAGATGCGCTCGGGCTTCCTTCGACGCTGGAATCGTTGGCATTGGTCCTGTCCGTGCATCCCTTGCTGAATCCGAAGCAGTATGTGGAGAGCGAGATTCGACAGGACGGCGGTGCTCTGGAGCTGCGGATCTCGCGAGAAGCTCTTGTCGACCGCGACGGCGGTTGGCCGACCTTGCTCGGCAGCGAGCACCTTGATCCTCTCCAAGCTTTGGTCCGCGGCGTGAATCCGCACTTCACCGTGAGAGTGGTGGCCGAAGATGCCGCGGGGCTTCTTCTGGCCGTCGACATCACCGAAGCTCCCGCTCCGGAATGCGTCGAAGTCGCCATCACGAAGGTCAGTACCGGCGCGGCATTCGTATTCGAAGATCGCGGAATCCCCTTGCCTCTCTTCGTCGTCTGACCGGCCGAACCCGAAGGACTCAACCTATGGCGTACACGTTTGCAGACCTGTTCGAGCATTCCGTCGATGCGATGCCCGATCGCCTCGCGCTGATCGTTTCCGGCGAGGAGGTGACATACCGTGAGCTCGACGAGCGGGCCAACCGATTGGCGCATTACTTCCAGTCCGTCGGGTTGGGTGTCGGTTCGCACATCGGTATTCAGCTGCACAACTCGATCGAGGCGATGGTTGCTGTCCTCGCGGCCTTCAAGATCCGCGGCGTTCCCATCACGGTGAACTACCGCTACACGAGCGACGAATTGGTTTATCTGTACGAGAACGCGGATCTCACGGCGTTGGTTTTCCATCGTGGTTTCGCTGAGCGGGTCGCCGAGGCCTTGGTGGCCACGCCGCGGGTCAAGTACGTGATCGAGGCGGCGGACGAACTCGCTCTCGGGAACGAACCGTCGATTCCGGGGGCAGTGGCGTACGAGGATGCGCTCGGCAACCAATCCTCGCTTCGCACAGGTGAACATGCATTTCCCGAGCGTTCCGGCGATGACGTCTACGTTCTCTACACCGGCGGAACAACCGGACGACCGAAAGGCGTCGTCTGGCGGCAGGAAGACATCTGGCGCGTATTGGCCGGCGGTTACGACTTCTATTCGGGTGAGCCGATCGCCGACGAGTACCAGCAGTCGCGCGGTGGCGCCGCGGCAGCCGAACCGATGCGGTGGTGCATGCTTCCACCGCTGATCCACACCTCGGCACTGATGCCGACGTTCAACGCTCTGTTCTCCGGAAACACCGTCATCTTCGAACCGAAGTTCGATGCGGCACAGGTCTGGAAAGTCGTCGCCGAGTATCGGCCGCAGGTCATGGTCATCACCGGCGACGCCATGGGCCGTCCACTGGTCGAAGCCCATCACGAATTGCAACCGGATGGGTCGAGCCTGGCTGTGCTCGCCTCCGGCGCTGCGCTCTTCTCCGGATCGGTCAAAGATGCGTTCTTCGACGTCTTTCCGAATCTGATGATCTCCGATTCGGTTGGATCGTCCGAAACAGGCTTCGGCGGAATCGGATTCGCAACCAAGGGGCTCGAGCAGCGTGGCGGACCCAAAGTGGGCGCCAACAGATTCACGGTCGTCGTCGACGACGACAACCGAGTGTTGGAGCCGGGCTCGGGCGCCGAAGGATGGCTGGCGAAACTCGGAAACGTTCCACTCGGCTACTACAACGATCCGGTGAAGTCGGCCGAGATATTCCGCGAGGTGAACGGCGCGCGGGCAGTGGTGACCGGAGACCGGGCGCGGATCGAGGACGACGGCTCGGTCACCCTCCTCGGACGGGGAAACATGGTGGTCAACACCGGCGGCGAGAAGGTCTTCGTGGAAGAAGTCGAAGCCGTGGTGAAGGCCCATCCCGACATCTACGACGCGACAGTGATCGGTGTTTCGGACGAGCGGTGGGGCAATCGGGTGGCGGCAGTGCTTCGCATCCGCGACGGTGTGGAACCGGATTTCGAATCCATCGAGAAGCACGCCCGCAGTCACCTCGCCGGCTACAAGATTCCGCGTTCCTTCTGGATCGCCGACGAGGTCGTTCGAGCGCCGAGCGGCAAGCCGGACTACCGCTGGGCCAAGGAGTTCTCACAGAACAGCGACCCGGTCCACCGGATCGACTAGCGCTCACACGCAACACCCGGCACCCGGCACCCATCCGTAAAGGAGCATCTGCAATGCCTGAGATCGACCTTCCCGACGGGTTCGACGTGACCGACCCGCATCTGTACGGCGAGCGCGTCCCGCTTGCCGAGTTCGCCGAACTACGACGATGCGCTCCGGTCTGGTGGAACGCCCAGGAACCGGGTACCGGCGGATTTCACGACGGTGGTTGTTGGGTTGTCTCCCGCCACGCAGACGTCCGCGACGTCTCGTTGCGCAGCGAGGAGTTCTCGAGCAACGTCAACGGCTGCATTCCGCGGCATGAAGACAACATCTCGGCGGAGGAGTTGGAGGCGACAAAACACGTTCTCATCAACAAGGACGCCCCTGAGCACACACAGCTGCGCAAGTTGGTGGCGCGCTTGTTCACTCCGCGGTCGGTGGAAGCGATGCGGGCCGGGTTGGAAGCGCGGGCAGAAGACATAGCGTCGGCTGCCGTGGCGGAAGGTAGCGGTGATTTTGTCAGCCAGGTCGCCAGCGAGTTACCCATGCAGGCGATCTCGGAGCTGATCGGTGTACCGCAGGACGGGCGCCGTCAGCTGTACGAATGGTCGAATCAGATGACGGGATACGACGACGAGTCACTCGCCGGCGAGTCTCGGATGGCGTCGGCGCAGATCCTGGGCTACGCCTATCAACTGGCTGAGGCGAGACGGGAGGAACCGCTCGACGACATCATCTCACGCTTGGTGCATGCCGACATCGACGGGCAGAAACTCACCCCGGAACAGTTCGGTTTCTTCGTCATCATGTTGGCTGTCGCGGGCAACGAAACGACGCGAAACGCAACGACACTCGGCATGATGGCATTTCTCGAGCATCCGGATCAGTGGGAACTGTACAAGCGCGAGCGTCCGCGCACCGCCGCGGACGAGATCATCCGCTGGGCTTCGCCACTGACGTCGATGCAACGAACAGCAGTGGTCGACACACAGATTGCCGGCACTGCGATTGCGAAGGGGCAGCGTGTCGTACTGCTCTACGGCTCGGCGAACTTCGACGAAACCGTCTTCGGGAACCCCGACGTCTTCGACATCACCCGAGACCCGAACCCGCACCTCGCGTTCGGAGGAACCGGGCCGCACTACTGCGTCGGCGCCAACCTGGCCAGAATGGAGGTCGATCTGATCTTCGGCAAGATCGCCGATCACATGCCCGACATCAGCAAGCTCGGCGATCCGAGCAGGCTCTCGTCCGGTTGGCTCAACGGGATCAAGGAATTCAAGGTCGACTACGGCAACTCCACGTCATGTCCTTCGGGGCATTGACGTGTACAGCGGAAGAGTTGCACTTGCGGGCCCGATGCGCGAACTCGGCCAGTTCTACCGTATGGGCGCCGATGTCGCAGTGGGCTTGTTCCGCACCCGCTTTCAAGTGCAGGAGTTTCTCGAGCAGAGTTGGATGATCGCCCGGGTGTCGATCGTGCCGACCGTATTGGTGGCCGTGCCGTTCACGGTCCTGGTGAGTTTCACGCTCAACATCCTGCTCCGTGAGATCGGTGCCGCCGACCTCAGCGGCGCCGGGGCCGCGCTCGGCGCCGTGACTCAGGTCGGTCCGGTGGTGACGGTGCTGATCGTGGCAGGTGCGGGCGCGACTGCCATCGCCGCCGATCTGGGATCGAGAACGATTCGTGAAGAGATCGACGCCATGGAGGTGCTCGGGATCGATCCGATCACTCGGCTGGTGATTCCTCGGGTGGTCGCGTCGACCGTGGTGGCTTTGCTGCTCAACGGACTCGTCTGCGTCATCGGCATCGCCGGCGGTTACGCCTTCTCGGTGTTTCTCCAGGGCGTGAACCCTGGCGCCTTCGTCGAGGGAATCACGTTGCTGACCGGCCTGCCCGAGGTGGCGTTGTCGATGGTCAAAGCTGCACTGTTCGGGATGCTGGCGGGATTGGTGGCCTGCTATCGCGGACTGTCGGTACGGGGTGGGCCGAAAGGCGTGGGGGAGGCCGTCAACGAAACGGTGGTGTACGCATTCATGGCGTTGTTCGTCGTCAACACCATCGTCACCGCGGTCGGCATCCGATTGACGGCGGGGTGATCGAGGTGACGCTGTCGGATTCGCTGGCACAAATCGGCAAGTTCGGACGCACGCGGGCGCGGGTGGCTCGAACGTCACGCTCGATCGACGACGTCGGGCGACAAGCTGTCTTCTTCGCGCGCGCCATCGCTCACATCCCGTGGGCAATTCGCAAACACCCTAAGGAAGTTTTGCGACTGGTAGCCGAGATCAGCATGGGCACCGGAGCTTTGGCAGTGATCGGCGGCACGGTTGCGGTCGTGGGATTTCTGACTCTCGCCTCGGGCGGCACCATAGCGATCCAAGGTTTCAGCTCACTGGGAAATATCGGAGTCGAAGCGCTCACCGGATTCTTCTCCGCCTTCATCAATGTTCGTATCGCCGCGCCGGTCATCGCGGGAATCGGCCTGTCGGCCACGATCGGAGCAGGTTCGACCGCGCAGATCGGTGCCATGCGCATCAGTGAGGAAATCGACGCCCTCGAATCGATGGCGATCAGTTCGGTCCCGTACGTCGTCAGCACCCGCGTCACCGCAGGGATGATCGCGATCTTGCCGCTGTACTCACTGGCGCTCGTGGGATCATTTCTGGCCGGACGATTCACCACGGTCGTGCTGTTCGGTCAGTCCTCCGGTCTTTACGACCACTACTTCACGACGTTCCTCGATCCGGTCGACGTCGCATGGTCCTTCGTTCAAGTGCTCGTGATGGCACTACTGGTGATGCTGATCCACACGTACTACGGATACAACGCGTCCGGGGGACCGTCGGGCGTGGGAACTGCAGTGGGCCGCGGGGTTCGGCTCTCGCTGATCTGCGTCGTGGCGGTGACCCTGCTCGTCTCACTCGCGCTCTACGGCGGTTCCGGCAACTTCAATCTGTCCGGTTAGGGGGACTGCGTGCACAGATACGGCTACAAGTTGGCTGCTCTGGGCTTGGCTGCGGCGATCGTCGGGGTCATCGCGTTGTCGGTCGCGTCTTTCAACCAGGTGTTTGTCGCTCGCGTCCCGATCACGGTGATCGCGGAGCGCGCGGGGCTCGTGATGGATCCGGGCGCGCGGGTGAAGATGGCCGGGGTGACCGTGGGCTCGGTGGAGTCCATCACGCCGACTGACGACGCCACCGCACAACTGTCGTTGTCGATCGATCCCGAAGCGCTCGAATCGATTCCGTCAAACGTGAATGTGGCGATCACGTCGAACACGGCCTTCGGCGCGAAGTTCGTCAGCCTGTCCTCGCCGGAGCAGCCGAGTAGTGCGCGACTTGCCGCCGGAGCGACGATCGACGCATCCCGGGTGACCGTCGAGCTGAACACGGTGTTCGAGAAACTCACCACCGTGCTCCGGACGGTGGACCCGGGCAAACTCGATTCGACATTGGGTGCCCTCTCGACTGCTCTGCAAGGACGCGGCGAACGGCTCGGGGTCGCACTCGAACAAGCAGATTCCTCCTTGCTCGAATTCAACACTGCACGTGAGTCTCTCGATCATGTGTTGACGGATTTACCAGCCGTCACACAGACCTACCGCGACGCTGTTCTCGACTTGATGGACACACTCGACTCGCTCACGACGACGGGAACCACTGTTCTCGACGAGCAGCAGAATCTTGATCTCCTCTTGCTCAACGTGATCGGGGTCGCCCGCACCGGAGAAGATGTACTGGGAGAAAACGCCGACGGTATCGACACCGTTCTGTCGTTACTGCGGCCGACCACCGCACTGCTCGAGGAATACTCCCCGGTGATTCCCTGCATGTTCCACGGACTGCAGGAGAGCAAGAAGATCGGCGACGGCGCCTACAACGGACAACCAGGAATCAAGATGTCGATCGGTCTGATCGCCGGAACCGAACCGTACCGATATCCCGACGACCTCCCGAAGGTCGCGGCAACAGGTGGCCCGCAGTGTATGGGCCTTCCACTGCGCGACCCGAACGTCAATGCTCCGTACCTGGTGACCGACACCGGGGTGAATCCGTTTGCGCCCGAGCGTCAGCCGAATGGTGGGCAACCGATGAACACGGTCCCGGATCTGATGAGCTACTTGTTCGGGACGGAGATCCGATGAAAGTTCGTGGGTACACCGTCAAGTTCGGAATTTTTGTTCTGGTGATGATCCTCGTCAACGCCGGGCTGATCCTCGTGTTCGGCCAGATGCGAGGTGGCGACGCGAGGTCGTACTCGGCGGAGTTCGTCAACGCCTCCGGGCTCAGAGCCGGCGACAAGGTGCGCATCGCAGGTGTGCCGGTCGGTTCTGTCGGCTCCGTCGAATTCGGTGGGAATCACCGTGCCCACGTGAGTTTCAGTGTGGATACGGGTGACACCGTGACCGTATCGACCAGAGCCGCTGTTCGATATCAGGATCTGGTGGGTAATCGATACCTCGAACTGCTCGACGATCCGGGGATCGCGGAACCGCAACCAGAGGGCGAGAGCATCCCCGTCGATCGCACCGCACCGGCACTCGACCTCGATGCGCTACTCGGTGGTTTCAAGCCGCTGTTTCAAGCCCTGGACCCGGAGCAGGTCAACGCGTTGTCGATGTCCTTGCTCGAGGTGTTTCAAGGCCAGTCCGGAACTGTGGCATCGGTGCTGGCGCACACCGGATCGATTACGAACACTCTCGCAGACCGCGACCAACTGATCGGTCGAGTGATCGGCAACCTCGACGGTGTGCTCAGCGAATTGCGCAGCCGCGGTGGTCAGTTCAGTGACACTCTCGATCACCTACAACAGCTGGTCAGCGGGCTCGCGGCGGACCGGGAGATGATCGGGACTGCCGTCGAGAGTGTGAACACCGCATCAGGCGCCTTCGCCGATCTCCTCGCCGGAGTTCGCCCGGACATCGCGGGAAACCTGTCGAAGCTGGACGCAAGCCTGAATCCGCTGATCGAGCAACAAAGTGAGCTCGATCGGATTCTCGCGTCCATGCCCTCGAACTACAAGCAGCTGATCCGAGTCGGCTCGTACGGGTCGTTCTTCAACTTCTATCTGTGCGGAATCGCACTGAAGGTCGACGGTGCCGACGGTACGCCGCTCACTGTCGACCTGGTGGATCAGACGACCGGAAGGTGCGCACCACGATGAGAGAGATGGCACAGAGCCAGGCCGTACGCGTGGGGGTCGTGGGATTGGTCGTCACGGCCGCCGTCGTATTGGCATCGCTCCAGTATCAGAATCTGCAGTTCCTGAAATCGGGTGTCGGGTACAGCGCGGTGTTCGCCGACGCCAGCGGTCTCGCGCCGGGAGACGAAGTCAACGCCGCCGGAGTGAAGATCGGAACGGTGGACCGGATCGAGGTCGAGCACGGACTTGCGCGCGTGGATTTCACACTGGAAGGCTCGATCGGTTTGGGAGAAAGCACATCGGCGGCCGTCACCACGATGTCGTTGCTCGGCAAGCGAGCGGTATCGCTCGATCTGGACGGTCCGGGAAGGATCGCGGTCGGCGGCGAGATCCCGGTCGAGCGAACAAGATCGGCGTACTCGCTGCCCGACGTGCTCGGTGACCTCACCACGACGGTCGAGGACATCGATCTCGACCAACTCTCCGAATCGCTCGACGCAGTGGGACTGGTGATGTCCGACAGTGCGCCGAACCTGAGGCCGGCACTGGACGGTGTCGCACGGATCTCCGAGAGCGTCAATAGACGCGACGACATGTTGCGCACCTTGCTGTCCGATGCAAACGACGTCGCCGGGACGTTGGCCGAGCGTGGACCACAGGTCAACGCGCTACTCGTCGACGGCAATGCCTTGTTGGGTGAACTGGATCGGCGACACGCGGCGCTGGGGGAGGTGATCACGAACATCTCGGCGTTGTCGACCCAGCTGAGCGGACTCGTCCACGACAACGAGGCGCAGTTGCAGCCGGTCCTCGGCAAACTCGACACGGTTGTCGGCATTCTGCAGAACAACAAGGACAACCTTTCTCAGGGAATCGACGGTCTCGGTACGTACGTGGGCACGCTCGGTGACACCGTGGCCAGCGGCCCCTTCTACTACGCCTACGTCCAGAACCTGGTGCCGGCGCAATACACCCAACCGTTGATCAACGCGATGTTCGGGCTACCACCTGCGCCGCTACCGATTCCGGAGGTTCGATGATGGGTGCTTCACGAGTTCGCACTCCGCTGAACTGGCGTCGAATCGCCGTCGTTGGTGGAAGCGTCATCGGTGCGGCGATCGTCGTCGTGTCGGGATACCTTGCGGTGCAACATCTGCGCTACTACAACGTGACGGCCTACTTCACCTCGACGACCGGTCTGTATGTCGGTGACGACGTTCGTGTCGTGGGAGTCGACGTCGGCCGCGTCACCGCGATCGCCCCACAGGGAGATCGAATGCGCGTCGAACTGAAATTGGCGCGCGAGGTTCCCGTCGCCGAGGACGCGAAAGCGGTGATCGTTGCCCAGTCGCTGGTCTCGGCCCGCTTCGTGCAGTTGACGCCGGCGGTGACGGACGGCGCCGACGCACTGAATGACGGTGCGGAGATCCCACTCGACAGAACGGCCGTCCCGGTCGAGTGGGACCAGATCAAGGAACAGCTGGGCCGGGCTGCCGATGCTTTGGGTCCCGTCGGGGACGATCGCGGTCCCGCCGCCAACTTCCTCGACGGTGCCGGATCCGCACTGGCCGGCAACGGGGAAGCGCTGGGGCGCTCGGTGACCGAACTCTCGGAGGCTATGAGCACACTCGACGAAGGCGGAGCCGATCTGTTCGGCACCATCCGCGGCCTGCAGACCTTCACGACCGCACTCGCCGCAAGCGACGAACAGATCGTTCAGTTCCAAGGACGACTGGCAAATGTCTCGAGTGTGCTCGCCGAGAGCCGGACGCAATTGGCTCCGGCTCTCGCCGATCTGGACGCCGCCGTCGTCGACGTACAGCGGTTCGTCGAACAGAACCGAACCGGCTTGACGGAGCAGATCGCGAAGTTGGCCGACGTGTCCCAGGTACTGGTCGACAAGCGCGCAGGCCTCGAGAAGGTATTGCATCTGGCTCCGACAGCGTTGTCGAACTACTACAACGTCTACCGGCCGGCCCAAGGAGCGATGGTGGGTGTGCCCGCATTCCAGAACGTCGGCAACCCGATCGACTTGATCTGCGGCGGAATCGCCGGCCTGGCCAACGACACCTCGAAGAAGGGCGCGGATTTGTGCGTCGAATACCTCGGCCCGTTGCTCAACACGATCAAGGCGAACTACCCGGATCTGAGCCTCAATCCGACCAGGGCACTCGGCGCGTTACCGGATCAGTTGATGTACAGCGAGCCTGATCTGAAACCGACTGCTGCGTTGGGCTTTCCGATCATGCTCCCGGCGCCTGACCTGGCCGGACTGCTCATGCCGTCGACAGGATCACGATGACTGCCCGCTGGTGGGGAACAGTGTGTGTGGCGGCGAGCGCCGTGCTCGTTCTGACGGGTTGTCAATGGAGCGGGCTGAATTCGGTGTCGCTGCCAGGCGCGGCCGGCCGCGGTGAGGGAAGTTTCTCGGTCGTGATCGAGATGCCCGACGTCACGTCGATCAGTCCGAACTCTCCGGTCATGGTCAACGACGTGACAGTCGGGAGTATCAGTGCGATCGAGACCGACAACTGGCACGCACGAGTGACGGTTGCGCTCGACGGCTCGGTGTCGCTGCCCGCCAACGCGACTGCCAAGATCGGCCAAACCAGTCTGCTCGGGTCCAAACACGTTGCGCTTGCGCCGCCTACCGATGTTGCGCCGGAAGGGCGGTTGTCGGAGGGATCGGTGATCCCCCTCGCGTCGGCCGGCGTCTATCCCACCACCGAGGAAGCGTTGACGGCACTGTCATTGGTCCTCAACGGCGGCGGGCTCGCTCAGATTCACAGCATCACCACGGAGCTGAACACGGCGCTCGGCGGACGGACCGACGCGGCTCGCGACCTGCTGAGTCAGATGGATACCGTGACCGAAACACTCGACCGCCAACGTGATGCGATGGTCACGACCATGGAGAATCTCGACGTCTTCGCCGGTGAAATCACGGCCCAGAGAGATGTTCTCGGTCAGGCCTTGGAGATGCTCGATCCTGCCTTGGCGGAACTGAGCGCCCAGCGCGTGAGCCTGACCACCGCGCTCGATGCGGTCGGTAGGTTCGGGGACGTCGGGACCGATCTGGTCGATCGGACCCGCGACGATCTGAAAGCCAATTTGAGCTCCTTGGAATCGACGCTGCAGAAGGTGGTCGAAACGGGGCCGGACCTGATCAACAATTTGGGCAACCTGAGTACCTTTCCCTTCCCTCAGACGACCATCGACGACGGAATGCGCGGCGATTACACCAATCTGTGGGCGCTGATCGACCTCACGAGTAATCGTCTCCAGTCGGGGCTCGGCTTCGGCACTCCGTTCGGGGCGCCGCAAACCCCCGTGGAGAACGGAGTACTGGTCGATCCCTTGACCGCCCCACTCGGCACAGGGCAGCCCGGCCCACCTGGCACAGCGCAACCCGCCCAGGGAGGTGGACGATGATTCTCACGAAGTTGGTGCGAAGGCAATTGACGATCTTCGCGATCCTGGCGGTGATAGGCATGAGCGCAGCGGCTATCTCGTACCTGAGAGTTCCGACCATGCTCGGCATCGGGCGCTACTCGGTGACAGTCGAACTGCCCGACGCCGGCGGCCTGTATCGGAACGCGAACGTGACCTATCGCGGCGACACCATCGGTCAGGTCAGGTCGGTGCGTCTGTCTCCGGGAGTGGTACGCGCCGAATTATCTTTGGAGAGTGCGGTTCCCGTTCCCTCCAGCGGGCTCACAGTAGCGGTGCGAAGCGTGTCGGCAATCGGCGAGCAATACGTCGACATGCAACCGAGCACCGCGGACGGACCCTTTCTGACCGACGGAGACGTGATCGGCCCCGACGCTGTCACGATCCCGACCGAGATCGGACCGGTCCTCGATCAGGCGCAGGCGATGCTCGCATCCGTACCGCAGGACAAGTTGCGATCGGTGATCGACGAGTCCGCGGCAGCTTTCGGAGGCAGGGGCGAGGATCTGGCTCGTCTGCTGGATTCGACCACTTCGTTCGTCGATCAGATGTCTGCTGCCACAACGCCGGCTACGACGCTCGTACAGCAGTTGGATCCGCTCCTGCAGACACAGGTGGTGACGGGCGATCAGATTCGCCAGTGGGCGTCCAGTGTCGCTCAACTCAGTGGACAGTTGGCGGTCGCCGACGGGTCCGTGCGCAATATCCTCGAGACCGGACCGGGCTTCGCGACTGAAGCCGACCTGCTGTTTCAAGGCCTCAAGCCCACTTTGCCTGTGCTGCTTGCCAATTTCACCAGCACCGCTCAGGTGGCTTTGACGTACAACGCCGGGTTGGAGCAGGTGCTCGTCATCTTGCCGCCACTGGTTGCGGCACAGGAAACCGTTGTCCAACGCGGGCAGGTGGACGGCGCCGCGAACGTCAACTTCCACCTCCAAGCGCAGGACCCCGCGGCGTGCTCGACCGGTTACCTTCCGGCCGATCAGCGACGGGACCCGACCCAGATGAGTGTGCCGGACACCCCGGCTGATCTGTACTGCAAAGTTCCGCAGAACTCGGTCTTCGCAGTTCGTGGATCCCGGAACATTCCCTGTATGGAGGTACCGGGCAAACGAGCACCGAGCCCGGAGATCTGTCGGAGCCCCGAAGCGTACGTGCCGTCGGGGACCAATGCGCCCGGCGAGTTGTACACCGGGCCTGACGGAGTCGACTATCAACACACGGAGTTGGCTCCGGCTGACTCCGGCCCGGGGGAGGGTGAGCCGTGGCAACAGTTGCTGACGCCGACGAATCGCTGAGAGGTGAGGTGCTGGATCCGGTCGGAGGGAAGCGCGGTGTACTCACTGCCCTGGTCTGGATTGCACTCGCGGCTCTGAGCGTCGTTGTCGTCTTCGGTGCTCTGGCAGTTCGATCGGACCGCGCGCGAGAGTCCCAGCGTCAAGACTACGTCGACGGTGCGGTCGCAGGAGCCCTCGCTCTGATCGACGTTCACTCCGCCACAGTCGACGAGGACCTCGAGACACTGCAGTCGCTGAGTACGGGAACCTTTGCCGACGAACTGAAGTCCGGCGAATCTGCGTTCGTCGCGTCCATCCGTGATTTTGCCGTCGATTCCGACGGGCGTGTCGACACCGCAGCCTTGGCATCGGAATCCGGTAAATCGGGGGTGGTGCTGATCGCGGCATCTGCTCAGGTCGGCAATTCAGCGGGAGAGTCTTCGGCGCGCACCTACCGTCTGCGCGTCGGTGTCGAGGACGTCGACGGGCGGGTACTGATGTCGAGTGTGGAGTTCGTGCCGTGAAGCGCATGGTCATAGCGCTTGCAGCGTTGGTCTTGATGGGAGTCGGCGGCACTGCGATCTGGAGTCACCACCGTTCGGGGGACGCTGAAACCGCACGTGCCGAGGTGATCGGTGTGGCGCCCACGCTCGTCGAGAAGCTCTTGAGCTACAACAGCGATACCGTCGACGGCGATCTCGCACGAGCGGCCGAAGGCGCCGGCGGATCGTTTCAGGACAGTTTCACCGAATTCGGATCGAAAACAGTTGCCCCACAGTCGAAGGAGCAGGGAATCAGCACGAAAGCGCGAGTAGTCGATGTCGGAGTGCTCTCCGCTGCTGCAGACCGAGCGGAATTGCTCCTGTTCGTCGATCAGATCACGACGAGTATCGCGCGGCCGGCACCAGCGTCGACGTCGAGCCGAGTCGAGGTGACACTCGATCGAGTCGACGGCACATGGCTGGTGAGTGCCATGACCCCCATCTAGTGAAGGTTGTCGCGGCCCGCCATGATCAGCCTGGCAGTGACTTCGAGCCGGTCTGCGATCTGCGAATAGGACTCGTAACCCATGCCGGCTCGGACAAGCGCTCCGGACCAGGAGATTTCGAGTGCTTCGAGTACGTCGGGATCGTATGACGGCCCCAGCGCCTCGATGAGCCGCTCGCGGATGTTCTTGCCGATACGTCCCCGAAGGTGTTCGACGTCGGGATCGTTGCCCATCATCGCCGTGGTCACGGCCGCGGCCAGCTCCGGTTCGTCGGAAACGAGGAGTGCGACGCTTCGAAGGACCGAGCAGACCTGCGCTTCTCGTTCCGCCTCGGGGGAGGGCTCGTGCGGTACCGCGTCGAGTCGGCGCCAGAACAGTTCTGCCACAAGGTGACTCTTGGACGAGAAATAGGTGTACGCCGTAGCCGCGGCGACACCGGCTTCCGCTGCCACCATCCGCACGGTCAGATCCGCAAACCCTTTGTCGCGCAGGACCGTGATCGCTGCCGCGGTCAATCGATCGACGGTTTCGGCTTGCTGCTGTGTGAGCCGTCGACGAGTGGACTCGAACTTGGTCTTACCAGACATGTGTCCAGACACTACGGGATCGGACCCGTGCGAGCAAAGTGTGCGCTATCGCTGCTCGTTCTCGTTCTCGCTCCCGCTCGGCGTCATGTCTCGCTCCCGCTCGGTGGGACAGAATTTCGAACCCCCGCGATCGCTAAGTCCATGTGTTAGAACGATTTCTAGAACATGTTCGGAAACTGTGCCCAGAATCAGAGAGGCTGACGATGACGAAGTGGGACGAGACGTGCGACGTACTCGCTGTGGGATCAGGCGGCGGACTCACCGGCGCGTACACGGCAGCCCGCGAAGGCCTCGACGTCATTGCGATCGAAGCAACCGACAAGTACGGCGGAACAACGGCGTACTCGGGCGGCGGCGGAATGTGGTTCCCGTGCAACGCCGTTCTTCGTCGGGGCGGGGACGACGACACCATCGAGGATGCGCTGGAGTACTACCGATCAGTGGTGGGTGATCGTACGCCCGCCGACGTTCAGGAAGCCTACGTTCGAGGTGGCGCCGGGTTGATCGACTACCTCGAAGAGGACTCGAACTTCGAGTTTCAGATACTGCCGTGGCCCGACTACTTCGGTGAAGAGCCCAAGGCTCGAGCGAGTGGACGGCACATTGTTCCCAAGCCGATGAACGCGAACAAGCTGGGTGCCCTTCGTGATTCGCTTCGTCCGCCGCTGGCGACGGAACGGCTGGGGGAGGAGTTGCCGAAGTACCTCGTCGGCGGCCAGTCGTTGATCGGTCGATTCCTGTTGGCTCTTGCGGAACTCCCGAACGCCACCATGCACCTGAAGACCACTCTCGAGGAACTGGTTGTCGAGGACGGGGTGGTGGTCGGAGCCGTCGTCGACCGAGATGGTCGGCGTCGAACCATTCAGGCACGCAGAGGAGTGATCCTCGCCGCCGGTGGATTCGAGCAGAACGAGACCATGCGTGCCGAATTCGGTGTCCCCGGATCCGCTCTCGACACGATGGGCTGCCCCGGCAACCTCGGGAAGGCGCACCAGGCTGCGGTCGCCGCGGGTGCCGACACCGACCTGATGGGCGAGGCCTGGTGGTCGCCGGGACTCACCCATCCAGATGGGCGCTCCGCGTTTGCGCTGTGGTTCACCGGCGGAATCTTCGTGGACGACGACGGTCGTCGATTCGTCAACGAATCAGCGCCGTACGACCGCTTGGGTCGCGCCGTCATCGAACACATGCGGGCAGGGAAAGTAACCACGCCGTACTGGATGATCTACGACAACAGAGAAGGCGCAGTGCCGCCGGTGAAGGCACCCAACGTACCCATGGCCCAGACGGAGCAGTATGTGGCTGCGGGGTTGTGGAAGAGTGCACAGACACTCGAAGACCTCGCTGCCCAGATTGATGTTCCCGCAGCGGAACTGGTGGAGACCGTGAAGCGATTCAACGCGTTTGCGGCGACTGGCGTCGACACGGACTTCGGTCGAGGAGACACTGCGTACGACCGCGCCTTCTCCGAGGGGGCTTCGCCGCTCGTACCGATCGATCAAGGGCCGTTTCACGCTGCCGCTTTCGGCATCTCCGACCTCGGGACCAAAGGTGGTCTACGGACCGACGCGACCGGGAGGGTGCTCAAAGCCGACGGTACGGCGATTGCCGGGTTGTACGCGGCGGGGAACACGATGGCAGCGGCCAGCGGGACTACGTACCCCGGCGGTGGAAACCCGATCGGAGCGAGCATGCTGTTCAGTCACTTGGCTGCACTCGACCTCGCGAAGCTGCCGTCTTGATCATCAGTCGCTCGTCTCGGGGATGTGGTCAGGCCTTGCCGAGTCCGGCGGCGATTCCCTTGTCCAGTTGGGTGAGCATTGCTGTACCCAACGACGAAAGCTGGGCGACCTGGCGATCGTCGAGGCCCTCGAAGAGGAGACCTTGAACTGAGGCGACGTGCGGCGGTGCGGCCGCGACCACCTTTGCCATTCCCTCATCGGTGAGCACTGCGTTGGAGCCGCGGCTGCCACGAATGACTTCCCGTTTCACCCAGCCGGCCTTCTCCATCTTCGTGATCACGTGCGAGAGGCGGGACAGGGACGCGTTCGCGCGCTGGGCCAGTACCGACAACTGGAGCTTGTGGTCGGGGGCGTCCGAGAGTGCCGCGAGTACGAAGTATTCGAAGTGTGTGAGTGCCGAATCGCGTTGTAGTTGAGTGTCGAGTGCGGCAGGCAACCGTGTCACGAGAGCGATCAGTGTCAGCCATGCTTCTTGCTGCTCGGCTGTGAGCCACTTCGTCTGAGACTGCGCGTCGGGCTGCGCGGTCGGTTCACTCATCGGTGACTTCTCCTTCGGGTCGAGCATTCTTCGTGCACGGAGCGTGCTTGTGTACAGCGTCTCAGACGCATGTCCAGAAGAATCCTGCGGGGAATAGTTGCGGGACGCAAGTGTTGAGTTCTATATTAGGTTGAATCTTCAACTTGCGACGAATGTCTATCCCGAGGAGTCCGTATGTCCACCACAACCATGCCTGCGCTGTATCTCAGCCACGGTGCTCCGCCGCTGGTGGACAGCGCGTTGTGGGTCGACCAGTTGGGGGCGTGGGCCGGCGACCTTCCGCGGCCGACGGCAATCCTCGTCGTATCGGCGCACTGGGAATCAGCACCGCTGACGATCGGATCGACGACCACGGGCACCCCGCTCATCTACGACTTCGGTGGTTTTCCCGAGAGGTTCTACCGCGCGAAGTACAACTCTCCCGGCGCTCCGGAACTCGCCGCCCAGGTTGCCGCGTTGATGCCGGACAACGAACGCGTGGTTCAGCAGCCGAATCGAGGCCTGGATCACGGTGCCTACGTGCCGCTCACGGTGATGTACCCGGACGCAGACATCCCGGTACTGCAAATTTCGCTGCCCACCCTCGATCCCGAGCGTTTGCTCCATCTCGGACAGCGCCTACGGCCACTCCGTGAGCAAGGTGTACTGATCGTGGGATCCGGATTCACCACGCACGGGCTACCGTTCCTGCGCGATCCGTCACCGGAGGCGCAGGCCCCGGGATGGTCGGCGGAATTCGACGCGTGGGCAGGGGAGAGGTTCGCTGCCGGTGACGTCGATTCCTTGATCGACTTCCGCGCTCAAGCTCCCGGGATGCCGTACGCGCATCCGACCATCGAGCACTTCGCCCCGTTGTTCGTCACGCTCGGTGCGTCATCCGATCCGGAACAGGTGCCCACCCAGGTGATCGACGGATTCTGGATGGGGCTTGCGAAGCGCTCGATTCAGGTCGCCTAGAGATTTCAAATCGCGCAGAGAATCAGGTCGCCCAGGTGGGTCAGCTTCGATTGCGAAGGAACTCGAGCGCCTGGTCGCCGTGGGTGTTGGCGCGTAGTTCACTCGAGATGACTTTGAGGACGGTGCGGTCGGTGTCGATCACGAAGGTCGAGCGTTTGACCGGAGCCAACTTGCCCAGGAGTCCGCGCTTGACGCCGAACTGTTCGGCTACCTTGCCGTCGGTGTCGGCGAGTAGGGGGTAGTCGAAGGATTGTGCGGTGGCAAAGGTGGACTGAGCTTCGACCGTATCGGTGCTGATGCCCGCTCGCGAAGCGCCCACCGCGGCGAATTCGCTGCCGAGGTCACGGAAGTGGCACGCCTCGGCGGTGCACACCGGCGTCGAGGCTGCCGGGTAGAAGAAGAGGACCAGGGGTCCGTTCTCGAGCAGGCTCGTCAGCGAGCGCGGAGTCCCGTCCTGGTCGGGCAGTGAGAAATCGGGAGCGAGTTGGCCTGGTTTCATTCGGCCGAGGTTACCCGCGCACGACGACCGTGTGGGGGAGCCTGGGATGATGGAGGCATGCACGGCGAGCCCACCTCCATGTCCGCACGGTCGTCCGACACCGCGATCGTCGGTGACGCGTCCGATTCCACCACCACCCGGGAGCAGTTCCGTGCCCTCGCAGCTGAGCACCGGGTCGTTCCGGTCACTCGGAAAGTGTTGGCGGACTCCGAAACTCCGCTCTCGGCGTACGAGAAGTTGGCCGGCAATCGTCCCGGCACCTTCTTGCTCGAGTCGGCCGAGAACGGTCGTTCGTGGTCGCGGTGGTCGTTCATCGGCGTCGGGAGTCCGGCTGCACTGACCGTCGTGGACGGAGAGGCGGCCTGGTACGGCAACGTTCCGGCCGGCGCTCCGGCCGGCGGCGACCCGATCGACGCGCTCGGTGCCACCCTCGAGCTGCTTCGTTCGGAGCGGCTGCCCGACCTGCCCCCGCTGACCGGCGGAATGGTCGGATTCCTCGGCTACGACGCGGTGCGGCGCCTCGAGAGATTGGGTGACTCCGCGGTCGACGACCTGCAGATCCCCGAAATGGTCATGCTGCTTGCCGCCGACATCGCCGCAGTCGATCACCACGAAGGGGCGATCACCCTCATCGCCAATGCCGTCAACTGGGACGGCACGGACGAGCGCGTCGACACGGCGTACGACGACGCAGTCGCCAGGTTGGACGCGATGACTCGTGCTCTCGCGGCGCCGGCGAAATCGACGGTGTCGACATTTTCGAAAGCGACTCCGAACTACCGTCGTCAGCGCACCACCGAGAGCTTCGGTGTCGACGTCGAAAAGTTGATCGGCGACATCGAAGCGGGCGAGGCATTCCAGGTAGTTCTCTCGCAGCGATTCGAGATCGATTGCACTGCAGCACCGATCGACGTGTACCGGATGCTGCGAGCGTCGAACCCCAGCCCGTACATGTATCTGCTCAACGTGCCGAACGGTGATGGAGAGACGGCGTTTTCGATCGTCGGTTCGAGCCCTGAGGCACTGGTAACCGTCGCCGAGGGCGTCGCGACAACACACCCGATCGCTGGAACCAGATGGCGCGGTGCCACAGAGGAGGACGACATCCTGCTCGAGAAGGACCTCCTCGCCGACGAGAAGGAAAACTCCGAGCACCTCATGCTCGTCGATCTGGGGCGAAACGATCTGGGTCGTGTCTGTCGCCCGGGCACGGTGAAGGTGCACGACTACCGGCACATCGAGCGGTACAGCCACGTGATGCATCTCGTATCGACGGTCACCGGACATCTGGCCGAGGGAAAGCACGCTCTCGACGCCGTCACCGCATGCTTCCCCGCTGGAACCCTCTCGGGGGCGCCCAAGGTCCGAGCGATGCAGCTGATCGAAGAACTGGAACCGACCAGGCGCGGTATCTACGGCGGCATCGTCGGCTACCTCGACTTCGCCGGCGACGCCGACACCGCGATCGCGATCCGAACGGCATTGATCAAGGACGGGATCGGATACGTCCAGGCGGGCGCCGGCGTCGTCGCCGACTCGGATCCGGTCTACGAGGACACCGAGGCCCGCAACAAGGCGATGGCAGTGCTGAGCGCGATTGCGTCGGCGCACACCCTGCGCACCATCGGAGGTGACGATCAGTGAGTGAGAACGAGTCGAGTGCAGCGGAGCCTACAAGCGTTTCTCGTGGCACCGCCGTGCCGAGAACGCTTCTGCTGGCGTTGTCGGCAGCAGCTCTGTGGGGCAGCTCACGAATGACGTGGGTTCATCTGACCTCGAGCGACGGCAAGACGCTGGAGAGGACGACGGATCTCGACGGCAGCACCTGGGCGGCGGCGATGACTCCGCTCGCGCTCGCGCTTCTAGCGGCGATCGCGGCGTCGTTTGCGGTGCGAGGTTGGGCACTTCGGGTAGTCGGACTGTTGGTTGCCCTCGTCGCCATCGCGGTAGCGGTTACGGCAGTGCAGTTGTTGGTGTCCGGAGCCTCTGCGGACCGAGCGGTGGACTTGGCCGAGTTGTCCGGTCACCCGGAAGATCTCTCGACGACTGTTTCGGTATTGCCTGCCTTGCTTGCGTTGGTCGGAGCGGTGGCGGCGCTCGGCGCGGCGGTACTTCTGATGCGCAAACCTCCAGTGCGAGGCGGGTTGTCGTCGAAATACGACAACCCTGCCGCGCGCCGCGAGGCCGCAGCCAAGCTCGGTCAGGGAGACAAACCCGCATCGGACGAGCCTGTGACACAACGGATGTTGTGGGATGCGCTCGACGCCGGAGAGGACCCGACAGCGACTGACGGGGACGACGGAGTTGGGGGAGACAACGGCGCGAAACCGGGGTCGTCCCACTGAGTAAGACTGAACCCTCACCTGCGTGGGTACCCCGACGGAGTAGCAAAATTTCGTCCCACTAGGCTGAGACCACCCTGATGACGTATCTCACATCGGGCTCTTGCCCAGAAAGGATTCGGGCCACGATGACCGTACTCGACTCGATTCTCGACGGGGTGCGCGCTGATGTCGCCGCCCGCGAAGCCGTACTCGACTTCGCTGCAGTCAAGGCTGCTGCGGCCGCTGCACCGCCTGCACTCGATGCTGCAGCAGCACTTCTGGAATCGAGCATCGGCGTCATCGCCGAGGTCAAGCGAGCGAGCCCGTCAAAGGGTGCGTTGGCCGACATTGCCGATCCCGCTGAGCTCGCCGCGGCGTACCAAGCCGGTGGCGCACGCATCATCAGTGTTCTCACCGAAGAGCGCCGTTTTCACGGCTCGTTGGCCGACCTGGACGCAGTCCGTAAAGCGGTCACCATTCCGGTGCTCCGCAAGGACTTCATCGTGGGGCCGTACCAGATTCACGAGGCTCGCGCTCACGGCGCCGACGTCATCTTGCTGATCGTCGCGGCACTCGAGCAGCAGGCGCTCGCCTCGTTGATCGATCGCACCGAATCTCTGGGAATGACTGCCCTCGTCGAGGTGCACACGGAGGAAGAAGCCAACCGCGCGCTCGAAGCCGGCGCCAAGGTGATCGGTGTGAACGCCCGCAATCTCAAGACTCTCGAGGTGGACAAGAACACCTTCGGTCGCATCGCTCCCGGTCTTCCGACCGAGACGATCAAGATTGCCGAGTCCGGTGTTCGCGGAACTGCCGATCTGTTGGCGTACGCCGGGGCGGGCGCCGACGCAGTGCTCGTCGGTGAAGGCCTCGTGACCAGCGGCGACCCTCGCAAGGCCGTCGCAGATCTGGTCAATGCAGGTGCGCACCCGTCCTGCCCCAAACCGTCTCGATAAATCGCTTCACCCGCCCGGCGTGCTTTGATGCACCCGGGCGGTGACCAGCGACACCGTTGGGGCAGACTGGTGGGGTGACTTCACGTACTCAGGAACCAGGCTCCGGTGCAATATTCAAGGGCGGCAATCTGCCGCCGGCCAGCGCGGGACTCACCGAGCGCTCCCACGATCCCGACGCCGGAGGCCATTTCGGCGTCTACGGCGGACGGCATGTGCCGGAAGCCCTCATGGCGGTTATCGACGAAGTCACTGCGGAGTACGAAAAGGCTCGAGCGGACGACACGTTCTTGAACGAACTCGACCGCTTGCAGCGCGATTACACCGGGCGCCCGTCGCCGATTTTCGAGGCAACGCGAATGAGCGAGTTCGCCGGCGGTGCGCGCATCCTTCTCAAGCGTGAAGATCTGAACCACACCGGTTCTCACAAGATCAACAACGTTCTCGGTCAGGTTCTGCTGGCAAAGCGTATGGGCAAGACCCGCATCATCGCCGAGACCGGAGCGGGCCAGCACGGTGTGGCATCGGCAACCGCCTGTGCACTGCTCGGTCTCGAGTGCGTCATCTACATGGGTGCTGTCGACACCGAACGTCAAGCACTGAACGTCGCACGCATGCGCCTGCTCGGCGCGGAGGTCGTTTCGGTCGAGACCGGTTCGCGCACGCTCAAGGACGCGATCAACGAAGCCTTGCGCGACTGGGTTTCCCACGCGGACAACACCTATTACTGCTTCGGTACCGCGGCAGGCCCGCACCCGTTCCCCACCATCGTTCGGGACTTCCAGCGAGTGGTCGGCCTCGAAACACGCGTCCAGGTTCAGGCACTGACCGGCCGCCTGCCCGATGCAGTCACAGCCTGCGTCGGAGGCGGCTCCAACGCAATCGGAATCTTCCACCCGTTCATCGACGATCTGTCGGTACGGCTGGTTGGCTACGAAGCGGCCGGCGACGGTGTCGAAACCGGAAGGCATGCAGCAACGTTCGCCGGCGGTACCCCTGGTGCATTCCAGGGTGCCTACTCCTACCTCCTCCAGGACGAAGACGGTCAGACCATCGAATCGCACTCGATCTCTGCTGGTCTGGACTACCCGGGCGTCGGACCCGAGCACGCTTACCTGAGCGATATCGGGCGCGCGACCTACGAACCCGTCACCGACAGTGAAGCCATGGATGCGCTGCTGCTGCTCTCGCGCCGCGAGGGCATCATCCCGGCCATCGAATCGGCCCACGCCGTCGCCGGCGCACTCCGACTGGGCAAAGAACTCGGTGAGGGCGCGATCATCGTCGTCAATCTCTCCGGTCGCGGTGACAAGGACATGGACACCGCCGCAAGCTGGTTCGGTCTTTTCGACGGCGCCTCAGGTCAGGCAGCCGCTCCGGATGATGCAGCAGACGAGAACGACAACACGGAAGGCTCGGACAAGTGAGCGAACGACCATCACGCCTCGCACCCACCTTTGCCGCCTGCAAGGCTGACAAGCGTGCCGCCCTCGTCGGTTACCTGCCTGCCGGTTATCCGACCGTTCCCGAATCGATCGACGTGTTCAAGGCGATGGTCGACGGTGGCTGCGACATCATCGAAGTCGGTGTCGCGTATTCCGATCCGGTCATGGACGGTCCGACCATCCAGCGTGCAGCCGAAACCGCACTCACCAACGGCGTTCGCCTTCGCGACATCTTCACCGTGATCGAGCAGATCAGTTCGGTCGGCGGCAAGGCCGTCGTGATGACGTACTGGAACCCGGTACTGCAGTACGGCGTCGACAAGTTCGCACGAGACCTCGCTTCCGCCGGCGGGCTCGGACTGATCACCCCCAACCTCATTCCGGAAGAAGCCGGCGTCTGGATGGAAGCATCCGAGGAGCACCACCTCGACCGGATCTTCCTTGTCGCTCCGTCCTCGACGGAAGAACGACTCGCGATGACACTCGATGCGAGTAGTGGATTCATCTACGCGGCCTCGACGATGGGTGTCACCGGCGCTCGCGACGCCGTGTCTTCGATGGCTCCGGAACTGACCGCACGAATCCGCGCGCATTCCGACATTCCCGTCGGCGTCGGATTGGGAGTTCGCTCCGGCGCACAGGCTGCCGAAATCGCGGCATACGCCGATGCCGTCATCGTCGGCTCGGCTCTGGTCTCCGCGGTCGAGAACGGCCTGGGAGCGGTTCGCTCGCTCACCGAAGAACTCGCCGAGGGCGTCCGCTCGGCTACCGTGGCGTCGTGACCTCAACTGTGGACCTGCTGGCCTATATCCCCAGCCCGCCCCAAGGCGTCTGGTACGTCGGACCGGTGGCGCTTCGCGCCTACGCGCTCTTCATCATCCTCGGCATCATCGTCGCGATCGTGTGGGGAGATCGTCGTTGGGTCGCCCGCGGCGGCGAGAAGGGGACCGTTCTCGACATCGCGATCTGGGCCGTTCCCTTCGGTCTGATCGGTGGCAGGCTCTACCACGTTTTGACCGACTGGCCCGCCTATTTCGGCGAGAACGGTCAGCCACTCGACGCACTCAAGGTGTGGCAGGGAGGCCTCGGAATCTGGGGAGCAGTGTTCCTCGGCGGCATCGGTGCGTGGATCGGCTGCCGTCGACGCGGCATTCCGGTGTCCGCGCTCGGTGATGCGATTGCGCCCGGAATCTTGCTCGCGCAGGCCATCGGTCGTATCGGCAACTACTTCAACCAGGAGTTGTACGGTCGCGAGACCACCGTCCCATGGGGCCTCGAGATCTTCGAGCGTGTGAACTCTTCCGGCCAGCTCGATCAACTGGCAGGTGTCTCCAACGGAGAAGTCATTCGGGTCGTTCACCCGACGTTCCTCTACGAAGCTGTGTGGAACGTCCTGATCGTGATCCTGCTGGTCCTCGTCGACCGCCGATTCAAGATCGGCCACGGACGCCTGTTTGCTCTGTACGTCGCGGGCTATTGCCTGGGCCGGTTCGTCGTCGAACTGATGCGCGACGATTTCGCCTACGAGATCGCCGGCATTCGCGTCAACACATTCACTTCGGGGATCGTGTTCTTCGCCGCACTGGCCTACTTCTTCCTGGCGAAGAAGGGTCGTGAGGATCCGGCTGATTTGAAGTCGAAGGACTACGTCGCTGCGGTAGCTGCCGGCGAAGCAGGAGTCGCGGCGCCAGTTACCGAAACTGATTCGGCGAAGGCCGACGCGAAAGTCGCCGACGCTGAAGATTCTGAATCCGATGCTGCTGAATCCGCTTCCAGTGAGGCAAGCGCCTCCACGGCAGCGTCGGATGAGTCGTCGGACGCGGTGAAGCTGTCGAAGAAAGACAAGCCGTGACAGGTCCCTATTCGCAGGGGGGATTCCCCGAGGATCAGGGACCGGTCTACGGCGCGCCCAATCCGTACGGATATCAGCAGCCATTGCCGCCTCCATCGATGTACGGGTTCGGAGATCCCTACGCCCCGTACGGTCGGCACCCGGTAACCGGGGAACCGTATTCCGACAAGTCGAAGGCCACCGCTGGACTGTTGCAGATCTTGCTGGGCTTCTTCGGAATCTGTGGAGTCGGGCGCCTCTATATCGGAAGTGTCGGCATCGGATTGTGCCAACTGCTCGGCATGTTCTTCGCGCTGTTCATGTCGGCGTTCCTCATCGGAATTCCATTTGCGATCGGAATCTGGATCTGGGCGTTCGTCGACGGCATCGTGATACTTTCGGGCAATGCGCGGGACGGTGCTCGCCGGCCATTGCGAGGATGAGTCGCGAGCGCGAACCGAGGAAACATGTGTGGGGGACTGGCCTCGAGAAGGTCGAACCTTCTCGAAGTCCGATAACAAAAGCTATTACGTACCGTCGTCGAATCGAAGGAAAGTACGTTGCCTAACTTGAACAAGAATCCGGAACCTTCCGAGTCGGGGGACTCGTCTGGATCACAGCCGCCGGTTCCACCGCAGTTCGGGTCGCCGTTCGACTACGACGCGACGGCGGATGCGTCGTTGACGGAAACCTCGGCACCCACCGAAAAGACGCCGTCGACGGAGACCACCGGCACCGGTCCAGGCTGGGACACGTATTCGGGAGTCGGAAACGGTCCGGGGTGGGGAAACCACCCCATCTACCCGCCGCCGACCGGAACCGAATCGACCACAGCGTTTCCCGCTGCCGATTCTGATTCCACCCCGAATCAGCCGACAGCGCCGTACACGTCGCAGGAAAGTTACGCCGCCCAGAACTATCCGGCGCCGGACTACTCGAGGCCGACCCAAACCCCGACGGACGGTCCCGTCTACGGTGCACCGGCAGATCAGACTCCGAATCCCTACGCGGCTCCGCCGCAGGGCTACCCCCAGCCGGGATACTCACAGCCGGGTTACGGTCAGCCTCAGGGGTACCCACAAGCTCAGGGTTATCCTCAGCCTGGCTACGGCCTGGTCGACCCGTCCGCACCATACGGACGTGACCCGATGACCGGTGAACCGTACTCGGACAAGTCGAAGACGACTGCCGGATTGCTGGGCATTCTGCTCGGCGGATTCGGTGCAGGACGTTTTTATCTCAACCAGCCCGGCATGGCTGTCGCACAGATCGCGGTCACTTGGTTGACGTGTGGAATCGGTGGCATCTGGCCGCTCATCGACGGAATCATGATGTTGACCGGCAGTGTGCGCGATCAGTACAACCGCCCTTTGCGTAGCTGATCGAAACGACCCTCGGCAAGTGTGACCCCCTGATGCCTCGGTATCAGGGGGTCACCGTTTTGCTCTCGCGACCTGCGGTTATGGGCTGATAAACTAGCGCACGTCGGCTGCATGTCCGCGTGGAGGTCGCCGAGTGCTGTTTTCTCGAATACCTGAACCTCGGGGCCTGTACGACCCCGATCAGGAAACCGATTCGTGTGGTGTAGCCGTGGTAGCAGACACCTCTGGACGCCACCTGCATTCCGTTGTCGACGATGCGCTCGCGGTCCTGGGCAATCTCTCCCATCGCGGCGCAGTTGGGCGCGAATCCAACAGCGGAGACGGCGCGGGCATTCTGATTCAGCTGCCGACGGAGTTCTTCGACGCGGTGACCGAGTTCGAGCTTCCACCACCCAACGCGATGGGTGAGAACACCTACGCGGCCGGAAACTGCTTTCTCCCGGTGGATCAGGAAGCACGTTGGCGCGCGGTAGTTCGGATACACCGGTACGCAGCGGCAGAAGGACTGCAGATTATCGGGTGGCGAGAGGTGCCGGTCGACCGAGACTGCGTCGGAACCGTTGCCGCGCAGTGCGCTCCGTACATCAGTCAGTGTTTTGTGACGTGCGCCGAGTCGCGAGATCGTAGTGTGGGCGGAATTGCCTTGGACAGACGAGTGTTTGCGCTCAGGAGACAAGTCGAGCGAATTCATTCGGCCGATGATGCGGTGTATTTCCCCTCGTTGTCCGCCCGAACCATCGTGTACAAGGGCATGCTGACGCCGACGCAGTTATCCGGTTACTTCACCGACCTACGCGACGACCGAATGCGAACTGCGTTGGCAGTTGTGCACAGTCGATACTCCACGAACACATTTCCGTCGTGGCCACTCGCTCAGCCGTATCGCTGCATCGCCCACAACGGCGAGATCAATACGATTGTGGGAAACAGGAATTGGATGCGCGCTCGCGAGCCGATGCTGCGGAGCACACTTTTAGGTGGGGACATCGATCGCCTGTTTCCGATCTGCACCCCGGGAGGATCCGACTCTTCGTCGTTCGACGAAGTACTGGAGTTTTTGACGCTCGGGGGCCGCAGTGTGCAACACGCCATCGCGATGATGATTCCCGGAGCCTGGGAGAACGATTCTTCGATGCCCGACGAGATAAAGGCCTTGTACCAATTTCACGGTTGTCTGATGGAACCGTGGGACGGTCCGGCGTCCGTGACGTTCAGCGACGGCATTGTTGTCGGGGCCGTGTTGGATCGCAACGGTCTTCGCCCAGGGCGATGGTGGCGGATGAAGAACGACCGTATCGTGTTGGCCAGTGAGAGCGGTGTGTTCGACGCTCCCACGTCCGAGGTGTTGGAGAAGGGGCGCCTCGAACCGGGACGCATGTTTCTCGTGGACACCGCTCGCCATCGGATCGTTTCCGATGCGGAGATCAAGTCCGAACTCGCGAGCACAGCCCCCTACCGGGACTGGGTCGACGGGGGATTGGTAGACCTCGAGGACATCCCCGAGACTGCGCCTGCCCGAGGCGATCCGCCTCCGCTGTTGCAACGGCAGTTGCTCTTCGGATACCACGCCGAGGACCTGCGGGACATTCTTGTCCCGATGGCAAGCTCAGGATCGGAGCCGTTGGGATCGATGGGTGTCGACACGCCTCTCGCCGTTCTTTCGGATCGGCCGAAGCTGTTGTACGACTACTTTATTCAGCTCTTTGCTCAGGTGACCAACCCGCCTTTGGACGCGATTCGCGAGGAAGTCGTCACTACGCTTGGTGTCACCCTCGGCGCTGAGCAGAACTTGTTCGAAGCGTCGGCGCTGTCGTGCCGAAGGATTGTTCTCGACAAACCGGTGATCGGACCGGGGAAGATGGCGAAGGTTGCCGAACTATACGGCGCAAGAACTCCGAGAAGCGCTGTCCTTCGCGCAAGTTTCGATCCGAGGGGCAGTCTCACCGAAGGCGTCGAGAGGCTTCGTGAGTCCGCCCGAACAGCCGCCGCAGCCGGAATCGAGATTCTGGTGATCTCCGACCGTGGATCAGGCCCTGAGCAGGCTCCCATTCCGTCATTGCTCGCAGTATCAGCCGTGCACCACGATCTGGTTCGTCATGGCCTGCGGACCAAGGTTTCCCTCGTCGTCGACTCGGGTGACGCGCGCGAAGTTCATCACATCGCGCTGCTGATCGGCTACGGTGCGGCGGCTGTCCACCCGTATCTTGCTCTCGAATCTGTCCAAGCCCTCAGCGAGCAGGACGAACTTCCCGGGATAGATCCGAAGACTGCGTCGGACAACTACCTGAGAGCAACAAATTTCGGCGTGCTCAAAGTGATGTCGAAGATGGGAATCGCTACGGTTCACTCCTACACGGGCGCACAGGTATTCGAGGCCGTGGGCTTGGGTCGAGAGTTGGTCGACGAATACTTCTGCAACACACGGAGCCGGATCGGCGGGATCGGTATCACCGAAGTCGCGCGCGAAGTTCTGATGCGCCACACGGCTGCGTTCTCGTCGTCCGCAGTGCAGCATCGTCAGTTCGACAATCGTCAGTTGACCGACAGTGGACAGTACCGGTATCGCCGCGATGGTGAATTGCATGTGTTCACACCCGAATCCGTGTTCTTCCTTCAGTATGCGACCCGGACCGGGCGAAGTGAGATGTTTCGTCGCTACAGCGATGAAGTCGATCGACTGAGCGCGCAGGGCGGAACACCGCGGGGATTGTTTCGATTTCGGTGTGAGGTTCGTCCGCCGATTCCGCTCGATCAGGTCGAACCCGTCGAGTTGATTCTCGCTCGATTCAACACCGGTGCGATGAGCTACGGTTCCCTCTCTGCGGAGGCGCACGAGACGATGGCGGTTGCGATGAATGCTCTCGGCGGGCGTTCCAACACCGGTGAGGGCGGAGAGTCGCCGGAGCGGTTGCGTGACGACAAGCGTCGAAGCGCTGTCAAGCAGGTCGCGAGTGGTCGCTTCGGGGTGACCAGCGATTACCTGGTCAATGCCACCGACATTCAGATCAAGATGGCCCAAGGTGCCAAGCCGGGTGAAGGAGGGCAGCTTCCGGGGTCCAAGGTGTACCCGTGGATCGCGGAAACCCGGTACTCGACGCCTGGGGTCGGGCTCATTTCTCCGCCCCCGCACCACGACATCTATTCGATCGAGGATCTCGCCCAATTGATCTACGACCTCAGATGCGCGAACAATCGCGCGCGGATACACGTGAAGTTGGTCAGCGCAGCCGGAGTCGGGACTGTTGCGGCAGGTGTGGCCAAAGCGCACGCCGACGTGGTGCTGATCTCCGGTCACGACGGTGGGACGGGTGCTGCGGCACTCTCGTCCATCCACCACGCGGGTACGCCCTGGGAGGTCGGGCTGGCCGAAACTCAGCAGACTCTGGTGCTCAACGGGTTACGCGATCGAATCGTCGTCCAGTGTGATGGGGGTTTGCGCACGGCGCGGGACGTCGTCGTCGCCGCGTTGCTGGGGGCGCAGGAGTACGGGTTTTCCACGGCGCCACTCATCGCGGCCGGCTGCGTCATGATGCGGGTATGTCACCTCGACACCTGCCCCGTCGGAGTAGCAACGCAGAATCCCGAACTGCGCGAGCGATTCACCGGCCGGCCCGAGTACGTCGAGAACTTTTTCCGCTTCATCGCCGACGACGTACGACGGCTGTTGGCAGAACTGGGGTTTCGAAGTATCGACGACGCTCTGGGCCACGCAGACGTATTGGAAATGTCTCCGGCGGTGGCGCATTGGAAGAGTCGCACGTTGGACCTCTCACCACTCTTCGACGTTCCGGCCGCGCCGACCGGCGCGGCCTACCCGCCGTGTGTACCTGTTTCGAGCGAACTCGAACGCACCCTGATCGAGTGCGCCGCGAACTCACTCGAGGACGCTCGACCCGTGCATATCGAACTGCCAGTACACAATACGGATCGGGCGGTGGGAACGAGGCTGGGCGCAGAGGTGACCAGACGCTACGGCGCCGTTGGGCTACCTGAAGGCACCATCGACGTCGTGCTCAGTGGAACGGCAGGCCAGTCACTCGGTGCGTTCCTGCCGCCCGGCATCTCGCTGGTCGTCGTCGGCGATGCAAACGATTACGTGGGAAAGGGGCTCTCGGGTGGACGAATTGTGCTTCGGCCGAGTGAGGACGCACCCTTCGTGGCCGAGGAGCAGGTGATTGCCGGCAATACGCTGCTGTACGGCGCTACGAGCGGTGCGCTCTATGCCAGGGGGCGTGTCGGGGAACGATTCGCGGTGCGCAACTCGGGCGCGGTCGCTGTGGTGGAAGGCGTCGGCGACCATGCGTGCGAGTACATGACCGGGGGTCGCGTCGTCATCATCGGCCCAACTGGTAGGAACCTTGCTGCGGGAATGTCGGGCGGAATTGCCTTCGTACTCGACGTGAAGGCAGAGAAGGTCAACGGCGACATGGTCGTTCTGGAGCGGCCTTCGGCGGAAGACTGCAGTCAGCTGGTCGAAATTCTCGGCGAGCATTTGGCTGCGACCGGCTCGCCGGTGGCGGCAAAACTTCTCGACGACTGGGTTGGCCAGAGTCCGAGATTCACCAAAGTTTTGCCTGTCGACTACCGGAAGGTCGTGGAAGAGAACGAACTGGTGGAGCCGGCTCATGCCTGACGCACGCGGGTTCCTCAACGTGAAACGATCCGGCTCACCGACCAGATCGACCGATGTGCGTGTCGGCGACTGGGCGCCGGTATACGAGTCGCTGGATCCCGTCGTGCGAAATCGAGACGTATCTGCACAGGCCTCGCGTTGCATGGACTGCGCTGTGCCGTACTGCCATTCGGCCGACGTGGGGTGTCCGCTCGGCAATCTCATTCCGGAATGGAACGACCTGGTTCGGCGTGGACGGTGGTCCGAAGCCTCGGAGAATTTGCATTCCACCAACAATTTCCCCGAGTTCACCGGACATCTGTGCCCCGCACCGTGCGAAACGGCCTGCGTTCTCGCACTCGACGACGAGCACACGTCGGGGGGTGTCACCATCAAGCGCATCGAACAGGCGATCGTCGACAACGCCTGGGAATCGGGTTGGTTGGGGCCGCAGGCACCGGTAGTTCACAGCGGAAACCGTGTTGCGGTTGTCGGTTCGGGACCGGCGGGGCTGGCCGCGGCTCAACAACTGACACGAGCCGGACACAGTGTCACGGTGTTCGAGCGGAGCGATCGGATCGGGGGACTGCTTCGCTACGGAATTCCGGAATTCAAGTTGCCCAAGGCCCTCATCAACCGGCGGCTGGACCAACTGACCGCCGAGGGGACCAGATTCGTCACTGACTGCGCCGTCGGAGTGAACGTGAGCGCGCACGACCTCTCGACGGATTTCGAGGCGGTAGTCCTGGCGGTCGGGGCTGATCGTGCCAGAGACACCGACGTACCGGGTCGTAGTCTTCGCGGAATCCATCGTGCGATGACGTACCTGCGTGCGGCCAACCACGAATGCGAGGGTGATGGTGCGTCGAGCATCTCGGCGCGAGGTAAGAAAGTCGTGATCATCGGTGGCGGCGACACGGCCGCCGACTGCCTCGGCACGGTGCATCGCCAGGGTGCGCACGCAGTGACGGAGTTGGATTACCACGTCCCACCTCCGGCACACCGCGATCGAGATCGCGACCCATGGCCGTTGTGGCCGCGGGTCCTACGCAGCTCGCCGGCGGATGAGGAGGGCAGTGACAAACGGTTCCGATGGGCTGCGCAGGAATTTCTCGACGACGGTAAGGGTGCGGTCCGTGCAATCCGGATGGTTCCGGTAGCCGTGTCACGAGCGAAGGACGGACAACGGACCCTGGTGGAGACCGGCGACACGACGGATCTGGTGTGCGAGATGGTCCTGCTCGCTCTGGGTTTCGACGGCGTCGAAACCGCCCCGCTGCTCACCGACCTTGATGTCGGCACCGATCCACTCGGCAGAATCGAGTGTGATGTCGGGTGGCAGACCCGGACACCCGGCGTATTCGTCTGCGGCGACGCGCATCGCGGGGCGTCGCTGGTCGTGTGGGCGATTGCCGAGGGACGGTCGGCCGCACGTGCCGTCGACATGTTTCTCACAGGCGAGTCGGCGCTTCCGGCTCCGGTTCATCCAAAGGCATTTCCGCTGTTCGTGAGCTGACCAACTGAATCGAGTAAGTACAGAAAGTGCAGGTCGCAAATGCCGGATAGAAGTGCGGTGGGGTAGCGACTAGGCTCGAGCCGTGAACCGACGGACAAAAATTGTATGCACACTTGGACCTGCGACAGCTTCTGGCGACCGCATCCGTGAGCTCGTGGAGAGCGGCATGGACGTGGCGCGCCTCAACTTCAGCCACGGCGAGCATGCCGATCACGAAGAAAACTACATTCGCGTCCGCGCCGCGTCGGACGCCACCGGAAAGGCCGTCGGTGTTCTCGCCGACCTTCAGGGGCCCAAGATTCGCCTCGGCCGATTCAAGGACGAGCGGACCACCTGGGCCAACGGTGAAGAGGTTCGTATCACCGTCGACGACGTCGAGGGAACGCACGATCGCGTCGGGACCACGTACAAGGAATTGGCGCGCGACGCCAAGGCCGGCGATCGACTGCTGGTCGACGACGGAAAGGTCGGCCTGGTCGTCACGTCCATCGACGGCAACGACGTCGTCTGTCGGGTCACCGAAGGCGGTCCGGTCAGCAACAACAAGGGCCTCTCACTGCCCGGTATGAACGTCTCCGTTCCAGCCCTGTCGGGCAAGGACATCGCCGACCTCGAGTTCGCTCTCAAGCTGGGTGTCGACTTCATTGCACTCTCCTTCGTTCGCTCACCGGCGGACGTCGAATTGGTTCACGCCATCATGGATCGAGTCGGGCGCCGCGTTCCCGTCATCGCGAAGCTCGAGAAGCCCGAGGCCATCGACAATCTCGAAGCCATCGTGCTCGCGTTCGACGCCGTCATGGTCGCCCGCGGTGACCTCGGTGTCGAGTTGCCGCTCGAGCAGGTCCCGCTCGTTCAGAAGCGCGCAATCCAGATTGCTCGTGAGAACGCGAAGCCGGTCATAGTCGCGACGCAGATGCTCGAGTCGATGATCGAGAACTCACGTCCCACTCGCGCAGAGGCATCCGATGTCGCCAACGCCGTTCTCGACGGCGCCGACGCAGTCATGCTCTCGGGCGAGACTTCGGTGGGCAAGTACGTCATGGAAACCGTTCGCACCATGGCTCGCATCGTCGAGGCCGTCGAGAACGAATCGACCCGTGTCCCACCGTTGACCCACGTCCCGCGCACCAAGCGCGGTGTCATCTCGTACGCAGCACGCGACATCGGCGAACGTCTCGACGCCAAGGCCTTGGTTGCGTTCACTCAGTCCGGTGACACGGTGCGTCGACTGGCTCGTCTGCACACGCCGCTGCCGTTGCTCGCCTTCACACCGCTGCCCGCGGTGCGCAGTCAGCTGACGCTGACGTGGGGAACCGAGACGTTCCTGGTCGATGCGGTGGCCACCACCGACGAGATGGTGCGTCAGGTGGACAGTGCGTTGCTCTCCCTCGGGCGGTACGTCAAGGGCGACCTCGTGGTCATCGTTGCCGGGTCCCCTCCGGGAACTGTCGGTTCCACCAACCTCATTCACGTCCACCGCATCGGTGAAGAGGACCACTGAGTGACCCACGCGAACGCGTCCACCGACCTCGGTACTCTCCTCGGTTTGTTGGATCTGGAGCAGATCGGTGAAGACGCGTTCCGTGGATACCACCCGAAACAGGTAGGTTCGCGGACGTTCGGCGGTCAGTTGGTGTCTCAGGCACTGATGGCCGCCGGGCGGACCGTCGACGGTGATCGCCCCATCCATGCGGTGAATGCCCATTTCATTCGCGGCGGAGATGTCAAGGCGCCCATCGAGTATCGGGTGGATCGTCATCGCGACGGGCGGGCGTTCGCCAACCGTCAGGTGACTGCCTATCAGGGTGAGAACGAATTGTTCGTGATGCTCGCGGCGTTCCAGGACTCCGGCAAGGGGCTCGACCATGCTGTCGAGATCCCGGATGTTCCACTTCCGGAGTCGTTGCCTCCCATCGGCGATCATCTGGTGGGGTACGAGGAAAAACTGCCGCATTTCAGTGCAGCGCTCAAGCCGATCGACATGCGGTACGCCAACGATCCGGCGTGGATCCTCAAGGGCACCGGCGAGAAACTCAACCACAATCGGGTGTGGATGCGCCCCGACGGTGATCTGCCGGACGATTCGCTCATTCACGCTGCGACGCTGGCGTATTCGTCCGACACCACCGTGCTCGATTCGATTCTGACCACTCATGGTTTGTCCTGGGGTCATGATCGTATCGTCGCGGCGACGGTCAATCATTCGATCTGGTTCCATCGCCCGTTCCAGTTCACCGACTGGGTCCTGTACGCCACCGAATCGCCGGTCGCCGCAGGTTCGCGCGGTCTGGCAACCGGACGGTACTTCTCGGTGGAAGGACTGCTGTTGGCGACGGTGGTCCAAGAAGGAATGATCAGGCATTTCCCGCGTAAAGGGGAATGAGATGCGGGCCCGAGACTGAACTCGGGCCCAGAATCAAGCAGACTTGCGATATTGCGGTGAGAGTTCGTCGGCGCGGTCCCACGGAGACCAGTCGACTTCGCGTCCATCGAGTTGGGCCGCAACAACTTCCAAGCCCGCGTGCCAACCGGCGGCGTGCGCGTACGCGGACTCCTCGTCCTCCATCGTGTGGGTGAGAGTCAGCCAACAGCCGCCGGTGCCGTCCGGTGCCAGTTCCCAATGAAGAGTGTCTGCGTCCCAGAGGAATTCGAGAATTCGGTGCGGGTGGACGCTGATGACCGTCCCGCGCGTCACGTGATCTGCGGGCAGTCCGAAACGCTCGACTTGTTCCGGTGTCACCTTGAACAGTAGATCCGCGCCGGGAGTGAGATCGAAATCGACGTCCGCCGGAAACCAGGCGTCGAGGTACTCGCGTTCCGTTATCACTTTCCAGACCTTGTCCGGTGCGTGCGGAATCGCCAGTTGGAAGCTCAGTGACACCCGACCGTCATAGGTCAGGTTTATCTTGCCGTTGTCCATCGGTGCCTCCAATGCTTGGTGCCCGTGCGGTTGCCCCCATCGTGCCATCTAATTGCACAGGATGGAATAACTGCAGGTCAGATCGTTACCTATTGATAGGTTATGTCGATTTGTCTCGTTTTGTGAGTGGCGTTCTCGACGCGTTTCGTGGCGGTGAAGCAACCGCGCGGTACGCTGACCACGCACGACTGGCGCGGGTGGGAATTACCACCGGGGAGTGCACATCGCGAGGCATCGACCGCCTGGGTGCTTCACACATCTTGTGTGAAGGGGATCCATGTCTATCGAGAATCGGCCCACCGAAAATCTGTCTACCGAAAATCTGCCCAGCCAGAACGTGGCCGCTCGAATAATCGACGGACGCGCAATTGCCGATGCTGCGCTCGCGGACCTGTCGGTGCGCACCAGGCAGTTTCGTGATGAGGCGGGGCACGTTCCTTGCCTGGCCGCCGTCATCGTGGGAGCGGACCCGGCCTCGAAGGCGTATGTACAGATGAAGGCCAAACGATCTGTCGCCGTCGGAATGACGTCGCGGACGGTCGAACTCCCAGTGAGTACAACCACCGAAGAACTGGTCGACGTGCTGAGAGCGTTGTCGGCGGACCCTTCGATCGACGGCATACTGCTGCAACACCCGGTGCCAGACCACATCGACGAACGGGCCGCGTTCGATGCCATCTCGGCCGACAAAGACGTTGACGGCGTCACTTCGGCATCTTTTGCGGCAATGGCGTTGACCGGTGGGGGATTCGAATCGTGTACGCCGAGTGGCATCCTGCGCCTGCTCGACGCCACAGGCGTCGAACTCTCCGGAAAGCATGCTGTCGTGGTCGGCCGAAGCCCGATACTCGGATTGCCGATGGGAATGCTCCTCCTGCGTCGAGGCGCAACGGTGACATACTGCCATTCGCGCACCGTCGACCTGGCCGCCCACGTCGCCTCGGCAGACGTCGTCATCGCGGCCGTCGGTGTTCCGGAACTGATCAAAGGGACGTGGATCAAGCCTGGTGCAGTGGTGATCGATGCGGGGTACAACGAGGGCAACGTCGGAGATGTGGAGTACGCCGCTGCGCTCCCACATGCCGGTGCGATCACACCAGTGCCGGGTGGCGTCGGCCCCATGACGGTGGCAGTCCTGCTGGAACAAACACTGGCAGCAGCAGTTCGAGCAGCGGACGTTCGGGCATGCAGTGAGAATCATGACAGTCGTGTTGAACCGGACCCCGCAATCGCCTCGGATCGATTGTGAGACCTCGGTGTCGAGACGGAGTATTCATCCGCCCCGCGATAACCGAATTACCGCGTCGAGCACCGCTGCGCTGGAATGGCTGAGCTGAGCGCGCAATTGGGTATTCGACAGTCAGCTGTCTGCCTTGGGGATGTCGATCGTCAACTGGGACGGTGAATCGGATGTCGATACGGTGTATGCCGGACGGATGTCGACCGTGCCGACAAACGACTGCAGGATCGCACTGTTCCTGGCTGCACTGTCTATGCGCGTGATGTTTTCGCCCTCGTGAGATACGGAGTTGAGCGACGAATCCGATTGGACTCCCATCAGGTCGACTTGAAGTATCGATCGACTTCCGACGTCCACGACTGTGCTGTCACCCGCTCGGATTGCTTCACTGACGTATTCGGTTTTCCAGAACACAGATCCGCTTCCGTCGAAGCGATAGGTGATGCGGGTGAAACCATCGTGATCGATCACGTCGATCTCGGTCACGTCGACGCGCGGAGTCGGTGAAGGGACCTCCGTGTCGTTCGGGAACGGGGGAGGCATGGAGATCTCGGTGGATGGGGCATCGATAGGGGGAGAGCCGACCTGAAGGGTGCCGGTCTGTGTTGCAGCATCGAGCGCGGCCTGGGTGGAAGATTCGCCGGCAGTGCTGGATTCGCCGGCAGTATTGGATTGGCCGTCTGTTTGACACCCGGTGAGCAGCGCGAGAATCGATATGGCTCCGAGCAGAGCAATCAGCCGGTGACCGTTCATGGATCGAATCTACGGCGGTCGATCTGGGGTACAGCCGAATGCCGAAACCTTGCGGTGCGGCCAGCTGCGGCAGGTGGTGCCCTCGGTGAGACTCGAACTCACACTGGACGGGTTTTGAATCCGTTTCCTCTGCCAATTGGGATACGAGGGCTTGTTGCGATGACTACATTAGAAGATGCGATTTCAATGTCAAACACCGGTACCCTCTAATCGTTCGCGTCTCGTGTCGGGGCGGTTCGATGGAGGAGGATGGTGGCCATGAATTCGCCGCAGCCGCAAGGCAATCAGCTCGCACCCCGTCGTGTTGTCGTCGCTGAAGACGAGGCGTTGATCCGCATGGATCTGGTCGAGATGCTCCGCGAAGAGGGCTACGACGTCGTCGGTGAGGCCGGTGACGGGCAGGTCGCGGTGGAGTTGGCCGAGTCGCTCAAGCCTGATCTGGTCATCATGGACGTGAAAATGCCCAGGAGAGACGGCATCGACGCCGCTTCGGAGATTGCCGCCAAACGCATCGCTCCTGTTGTCATTCTCACAGCGTTCAGTCAGCGCGAGTTGGTCGAGCGCGCACGCGATGCCGGCGCCATGGCTTACTTGGTCAAGCCGTTCTCGATCAGTGACCTCGTTCCCGCTGTCGAATTGGCGGTCAGTCGTTTCCGCGAGGTGACGGCGCTCGAGCGTGAGGTCGCTGATCTTTCGGACCGGCTCGAAGCACGCAAGCTGATCGAGCGAGCCAAGAGTGTTCTGATGGTTCGCCAAGCGCTCACCGAACCTGAGGCGTTCAAGTGGATTCAGCGCGCCGCGATGGATCGGCGCTCCACGATGAAGGCGGTCGCACAGGTCGTACTGGAAACTCTGGGCGGTGAACCGGACGCTTGAGCAAAGTGTCCGGGTTACCCGGTTGCTGCGTCGACCGTCGAAACGTCGCGCAGCGCTACAGCCGTGTAAACACTGTGCACCTTCAGATAACAGTCAGGTCACAGGGCTTTCTTGAAGGATCGCGAAACGGTTCCAAGGTCTAGCGTCTGATCCCACAGCGAGCGCCAGTTCGGGTGGCGCGAGCACCGGCTGATCTTAGGAGCGTGGGATGGCTAGACGAACACTTGTGCGTACTGCTGCAGTTCTCGGCGCGGCATCACTGGCACTTGCAGGCTGTAGCTCGGACAAGTCGGATGACTCGTCTTCGAGTGGCTCTACGTCCGGCGCTTCTGCCGCGACGACATCCGTCACGACTGATTGCACCCCGGAGCAGGCCAAGGCCGGCGCCACCCCGTCCACGGAAGCGCTGCGCATCGGCACGCTTCTTCCCGATACAGGCAGCTTGTCGTTCCTCGGGCCGCCGATGGTCGCGGGCACCCAGCTGGGAGTCAATGACGTCAATGCAGCCGGAGGCGTTCTCGGCCAACCGGTCCAGCTGATTCCCGGCGATTCGGGTGACACCACAACGGACACCGCCAACACCACCGTCGACCGCGAATTGGCTGCAGGCACTCAGGTCATCGTCGGCGCCGCGTCGTCCTCGGTCTCGCTCAAGGTGATCGACAAGATCGCCAGCGCAGGCGTCGTGATGTTCTCGCCTGCCAACACCTCGGACCAATTCGTCTGCTACCCCGACAAGGGCATGTACTTCCGCACCGCTCCGACGGACGTACTACAGGCTCAGGCCGTCGCACAGCTCATTTCGGACGACGGTGGTCAGCGCGTAGCGATCATGGCCCTCAACGACCCGTACGGGACGGGTCTGGCGGACAACATCGAAAAGAATCTGATCGATTCGGGTGTCCCCTCCGATCAGATCGAGAAGATCATCTACGACCCGAACGCGCAGTCGTTCAACTCCGAAGTCGATCAAGTCAAGAACTTCAATCCGGATGCAGTGGCACTGGTGGGCTTCGAAGAGTCGGCGAAGATCATCACGCGCATGCACGAAGTGGGCATCGGCCCGTCGGACGGAATGGCGATGTACGGCGTCGACGGCAACATGGGTAACGCTCTCGGCGAATCCGTGGCGAAGCCGTTGCTCGACACCATGCAGGGAACGACGCCCCTGACGGACGTCGGAGCTGCCTTCCAGGATCGTCTGAAGGCTGTGAACCCCTCTCTGATCGACTTCAACTACGCCGGAGAGTCATACGACGCGGTGGTGATCTCAGCGCTCGCTGCCGAGCAGGCGAAGTCGACGGCCGGTACCGACATCGCGGCCAACATCAACAGCGTCACCGAAGGCGGCACCAAGTGCACGTCCTACGTCGAGTGCCTGCCGTTGGTGAAGGCGGGAACCGACATCGACTACGACGGCATCACCGGTGAGTTGGACTTCAACGATTCGGGGGAGCCGTCCATCGGTTCGTACGGAAAGCTCAAGTTCGGCCCTGAGAACACCCTGACCACAGAAGGATTCGTGGTGGTGGGCAAGTAAGTCGTGGGCAGGTAAGCAGCCAACGAGAATGGGCCAGGGTCTCGCGACCCTGGCCCATTCTCGTGTCTGTCCTACTTCTCTTTGCTTCCAGCGAGCGTTCCCAAGTACAACTCGATCACCTTGGGGTCGTTCATCAGATTGGCGCCGGTGTCGGTGTACGCGTTCTTACCCTGATCGAGTACGTAACCGCGGTCGCAGATCTGAAGGCAGCGGCGCGCGTTCTGCTCGACCATGATGACCGAGACACCGGCAGCATTGATCTTCTTGCAGCGGATGAACACCTCGTCCTGGAACATGGGGGACAGGCCCGCGGACGGTTCGTCGAGCAGCAGCACCGACGGATCCATCATCAGGGCCCGGCCCATCGCGACCATCTGGCGTTCGCCGCCGGAGAGTGCGCCGGCCTTCACCTTTCGTCGTTCACTCAGAAGAGGGAACAGTTCACTCACGAAGGCGAATCGTTCCGCGAATGCCTTGGGCCGCAGATAAATGCCCATTTCGAGGTTTTCTTCGATGGTCAGAGTCTGAAAGACGTTCTGTGTCTGAGGGACGTACCCGACTCCCTTCTGAACGAGGACGTGAGCGGGCGCAGACGTGATGTTGTCCTCGCGTAGGGTGACCGACCCTTCGCGTACCGGTATCAGTCCGAACAGTGATTTCAGGAGTGTCGATTTGCCTGCGCCGTTCGGTCCGATGATCCCGACGATTTCCCCTTCCTTCAGGAAGAAGTTGCATTCACGCAGGATGTTGACGCCGGGAATGTAGCCCGCGACGAGGCTGTCGGCGCGGATCAGGGCACCTGCCGACAGTCGCTGATGCTCCTCGGCCGTCGCGGCGAACTCTGCAGGCGTGAGTGAACGTGCGTGGTTCTCGCTCATGGCTTCTCGTGCCTTCCGCGCGGTTCCTCGGGACTCGATTCCAGCGTCGCGGCGAGATCGGCCGGAAGGTTGTCGACGTCGGGTTCCGACAGGTCCCCGCCCGACTCGAGGGTTTCGACCTCGGCTTCAGCCAGGGCGGCGGCCAGAACGGCCGTCTCGCCCACCGGATTTCCGTTGTCGTCGAACTCGAGGGCCTGGTCATGGTGGCTGCCCAGATATGCGTCGACGACGGCTGTGTTGGACGAGAGTTCGTCCGGGGTGGATTCGGCGATGACGCTGCCCTGCGCCATGACCACCACCCAATCGCTGATGTCTCGGATCACGTCCATGTCGTGCTCGACGAACACGACGGTCATTCCGTCGTCGCGCAATGACTTGATGTGTCCGAGCAGGCTTTGCGTCAGAGCAGGATTGACCCCCGCCATCGGTTCGTCCAGCATCACCACCGAGGGCGAGGTCATGAGTGCGCGAGCCATTTCGAGCAGTTTGCGCTGCCCACCGGAGAGTGAACCGGCGAGGTCGTCGGCCTTGGTGTCGAGTTTGAATCGTGCGAGGAGTTCGTTGGCGCGATCGGTGATCTCGCGTTCCTGGCCTTTCCAGATCCACGGGACGAGAGATGCAAAAATGCGTTCACCACGTTGGCCGGTGGCACCGAGACGTACGTTGTCCAGCACGGTGAGTTTGGAGAGCGCCTTGGTCAACTGGAACGTCCGTACCACTCCTTTCCTGGCTACCTGGTGGGGATACATGCGGCCCAGCGATTGACCGTCCATCGACCACGTACCGGTGTCCGGCCGGTCGAATCCGGTAAGGAGGTTGAAGAGCGTCGTTTTTCCGGCACCGTTTGGACCGATCAGACCCGTGATGCACCCTCGTTGAATCTCGAGGTGATCGACGTCGACGGCCTTGAGACCGCCGAACGTCCGCGAGACGTTGTCAGCGACCAACACCGGATCGGGTTTCGCCGATCCGGGAAGGTGAGGAACGTCGGCAAAGATCTGTGCTCTGGTATCGGCGTCAAGCATTGAGTTGCACCTCCCGCTTGTTACCCAGTATTCCCTGCGGTCTGAAGACCATCAGGAGAGCAATCATCAATCCGAGCAGGACATACCTGGTGGCTCCGACCTGTTGTTCGGTCAGCGAGAGCAGCGGATTCTCGCCGGAGATCGCCTGACGCAGCAAGGCATCAGGGATGGCGAGGAGGAACCAGAACAACATTGCGCCGACCACCGGGCCGAATACCGTTGCCGCCCCGCCCAGAATCAGTGCGCCGAACGCGAAGAACGTCTGCGCGGTCGAGTAGAAGTCCGGGTTGATGGACTTGGTCTGCAAAGCGTTGAACACTCCGGCCAGACCACCGATCACGCCGCCGAGAACCAGCGCCTGCATCTTGTACACGAACACGTTCTTGCCCAACGATCGCGCTGCGTCCTCGTCTTCGCGTACCGCCTTGAGGACGCGCCCCCACGGGCTGTGCGTCAACAGGTAGACAAATCCGCACAAGATCAAGACCAGCGTCCACCCCACGACCATCGACCAGAGGTCGTCTCCGTAGAACTTCACGCCGAGAAATGAGTACTGCTTGGCCGAGTCGAAGGGGCTCAGTGCGGTGAACGGGTCTGCGAAACCGAACAGGCCATTGGTGGAACCGGTCACCGAATCCGACGCGGTCGAGCGGAAGATCAGACGCAAGATCTCCGAGGCCGCGATGGTCACGATGGCGAGATAGTCGGCGCGCAGACGCAGCGTCGGGATACCGAGCACGAGCGCGAGGAGCCCGGCTGCGGTGAGTCCGACGAGGATGCCGAGCCAGAGCGGCTGGTCGTAGGTCACGGTCATGATGCCGACGCCGTAGCCGCCGAGAAGGGCAAACCCGATCTGACCGAAATTGAGCAGTCCGGCGTAGCCGAAGTGCAGGTTCAACCCGATTGCCAACAGTGCGTAGAAGATTGCCGACGGCCCGATCAGCTGGGCGAAGGAAACCTGGAAAGCTCCCATGATGTCCATATTCGTCACCCGATCCTTTGTCTGGATCCGAGGATGCCCTGGGGGCGAACCACGAGGATCACGATCAAGACGAGAAGTCCGCCGATGTATTTGAGGTCTGGGTTGATGATGAGCGTCGAGAGTTGGACCAGAAGTCCGACGATGACGCAGCCGAGTAGCGCCCCGTACGCGGTTCCCAGACCACCGAGGGTGATTCCGGCGAACATGAGCAGCAACAGTTTGAATCCCATTTCCCACTGGACGCGTCCGCCGAGTTCGGAGATGCCGAACAGCACACCGCCGAGGGCGGCCAATCCGCCGCCGAGACCCCAGACGAACATGATCACGCGCTCGACGTTGATTCCGGACGAAGCGGCGAGGTCACGATTGTCGGAGACGGCACGCATGGCCTTTCCGATGCGAGTCTTCTGCAGAAGCAGTGCGACGCCGACCAGGACGACCAGACTGACGATCATGACTATCGCGTTGGCGTCGGTCAGTGCGATCGGGCCCCAGTTCTTCTCGACCTGGCCCTGGTAGTCGTCGAACGGTTCGGCGCGGTCGGAGAAGAAGATCAGGATCAAGTAGCGCAATGAAATCGCGAGGCCGATCGAGACCACCAATTGCGCGATCAACCCGGTCTTGCGCTTACGCAGTGGTTTCCAGACGATTCCGTTGGTCAGCAGGCCGATGCCGATGCCGACGAAGATCGCGAGGATCGTGGCGGGAATCAGCGGAACGCCGAAGGACGTGTTGATCACCCAGGCAGCAACGGCTCCCAACGTCACCATCTCGCCGTGAGCGAAGTTGGTCAGGCCAGTGGTGCCGTAGATCAGGCTCAAACCCACACCGGCGATCGCGATCACGAGGCCGAACCGCAGACCGTCGACCGTCGTGCGGATCAGCTTCTCGCCGAAGCTGACATTCGAGGCGGTACGTACCTCGCCGAACGAGAAGATCACGGTGTTCGCGCGGCCGGCCACCACCTCGCGTTCGACAGCGGCTTGCACACTGACCCCGTCGGGAAGTGTGTCGGCAACGATCTCGAAGGTGTAGGTGCCCGGTGCCACGGCCAGTTCCCAACGGCCGTTCGATGCCGATTCTCCGGTGGCGACTTCCGTGCCGGAAGAATCGAGTGCACGCACGGTGACGCCCTCGAGGCGTGTGCCGCCGTTGTTGAGATTGCCGCTGACGGGGACAGCGTTGTCGGGAACCGGTGCTGTCGGTGGCGCGGATGCTGTCGGGGTCGGCGGTGTAGGGGAAGTGGTCGGTTCCTGAGCCGAAGCAGTTCCGGCCAGGCTGAGTAATGCGAAGAACGTCAGTAATGCAAAGGCCAGTAGTCGGCTGAGTGTCGCGAGGGTCTGCCGTTTCACTACGGGTGGGGCCACGTACGTCCTCCGAGCGGGTCGGGAATAGCGCGTCTGGACAAAGTGCCGCGCAGCAGAGGGATTGTTTCGCTGCTGCGATTTCCGGACTCTAACGGCTCCGTTCGCTTCAGATGGGGTTCTGAGATTTCCGGGATGTTTCGGTTCCGTATCGAAGGCGAAGGCTGCATCAATTGTCCGATTCTTGTGTCTGTTCCTGCGTAAACAACGGCGAAGGCGTCGATGTCGGTCGCGATCCCTAGACTGATGAACCGTGAGCCCCGCAACCACAACTCGGTCCAGCACGTCCACCGCTCCAGCCGGCACCACCGGCAAGGCGGACGATCGCCCTCTTCTGATGCTTCTCGACGGGCATTCGTTGGCGTTTCGCGCCTTCTACGCGCTGCCTGCAGAGAACTTCAAGACACACAGTGGGCAGGCCACCAACGCGGTGTACGGCTTCACGTCGATGTTGATCAACCTTCTTCGTGACGAGCAGCCCACCCACCTGGCCGCGGCCTTCGACGTGTCGCGTCAGACGTTTCGCGCCGACCTGTTCCCCGAATACAAGGCGCAGCGCGCGAAGGCTCCTGACGAATTCAAGGGCCAGATCGACATCACCAAGGACGTTCTCGGCGCGCTGGGCATCCCGGTCATGGCCGAGGAAGGTTTCGAAGCCGACGACGTGATCGCCACCTTGACCACGCAGGCGGAGGCCCTCGGATACCGGGTTCTCGTCGTGACCGGTGACCGTGACTCGCTGCAACTGGTGACCGACAACGTCACTGTGCTCTACCCGAAGAAGGGTGTCTCGGAGCTCACCCGATTCACGCCGACGGCCGTAGAGGAGAAGTACAGCCTCAGCCCGGCGCAGTATCCCGATTTTGCTGCACTGCGCGGCGACCCGAGTGACAACCTCCCCGGCATCCCCGGCGTCGGCGAGAAGACCGCCACCAAGTGGATCCGTGAGTACGGCGACCTGCAGGGACTGGTCGACAACGTGGACAAGGTCCGCGGCAAGGTGGGCGACTCACTGCGGGAGAACCTCGCGAACGTCCTGCTCAATCGTCAGCTCACCGAAATGGTTCGCGACGTTCCCTTGCCGTACACGCCCGAGCAGTTGGTGTTGGCCCCGTGGGACCGCGAGAAGATTCATGCGTTGTTCGACGATCTCGAGTTCAAGGTTCTCCGCGATCGACTGTTCGCGACCCTGTCGTCGTCCGAGCCCGAAGCAGAGGAAGGGTTCGAGGTCAGCGGCGACGCACTCGCCCCGGGTGCGGTTGCCGCGTGGCTCGACGCCCACGCACGAACCGGTGAGCGTCACGGCGTGACGGTGCTCGGAACCAGAACTCCGTTCGCCGGCGACGTCACTGCACTCGCGATCGCGGCCTCCGACGGTGAATGTGCATACATCGCGGCGTCGACGGCAACACCGGAAGACGAAGCAGCTCTCGGTGATTGGCTCGCCGACGCATCGCAGCCGAAGGCGCTGCACGAAGCCAAGTGGGCGATCCATGCTCTGCGTGGGCGTGGTTGGACGCTCGGTGGACTGACCAGCGACACTGCTCTGGCCGCGTACCTCGTCCGGCCGGGCCAGCGCAGCTTCAATCTCGACGACCTCTCGCTCCGCTACCTCAAGCGTGAACTGCGCGCCGAAACATCCGGCCAGGAACAGCTTTCACTGCTCGACGACACCGAGCAGCTCGATGCCGAAGCGGCCGAGACCGCGATGCTCAGCGCTCAGGCCGTTCTCGACTTGGCAGCTGCACTGGACACCGAGTTGGAGTCGATCGAATCCAAGTCGCTCCTCTCCGACATGGAACTGCCGTTGACGATCGAGCTCGCTCAGATCGAGGCCACCGGCATCGCCGTCGACAGCGCGCATCTGCACGATCTTCAGAGCCGTTTCGCCTCCCAGGTCGCCGACGCAGCAAACTCGGCCTACGAGGTGATCGACAAGCAGATCAACCTGGGTTCGCCGAAGCAGCTGCAGGTGGTCTTGTTCGAAGAACTCGACATGCCCAAGACGAAGAAGACGAAGACGGGCTACACCACCGACGCCGAGGCGTTGCAGGGTCTGTTCGACAAGACAGGACACCCGTTCCTCGAACACCTTCTCGCGCACCGTGATGCGACGCGTATGAAGGTGACCGTCGACGGTCTTCTCAAGGCCGTAGCCGAAGACGGACGCATTCACACGACGTTCAACCAGACGGTTGCCGCGACCGGACGTCTGTCGTCGACCGATCCGAACTTGCAGAACATCCCGGTGCGAAACGACGCGGGGCGCGAGATTCGCGACGGATTCGTAGTCGGGCAAGGGTTCGACGTTCTACTCACTGCCGACTACAGCCAGATCGAAATGCGCATCATGGCGCACGTATCAGGCGACGAGGGACTGATCGAGGCATTCAACACCGGTGAGGACCTGCACAGCTTTGTCGGCTCGCGCGCATTCGGTGTACCGATCGAAGAGGTGACTCCAGAACTGCGGCGCCGGGTCAAGGCGATGTCGTACGGTCTGGCCTACGGGCTCAGTGCCTACGGATTGGCGTCGCAGCTGAAGATTTCGACCGAAGAAGCGAAGCAGCAGATGGATGCGTACTTCGCTCGTTTCGGCGGCGTGCGGGATTACCTCCACGCGGTGGTCGAGCAGGCACGTAAGGACGGCTACACCTCGACGCTCTACGGTCGTCGTCGCTACCTGCCGGACCTCAACAGCGACAACCGTCAGCGTCGTGAGGTTGCCGAACGTGCTGCCCTCAATGCGCCGATCCAGGGCACTGCGGCCGACATCATCAAGGTGGCGATGATCAACGTGCAGAAGGCTCTCGCTGACGCCGGATTGAAGTCGCGCATGCTGTTGCAGGTGCACGACGAATTGGTGCTCGAAGTGGTTGCCTCCGAGTTGGAGGAGGTCACCGCGCTGGTCAAGGACAAGATGGCCACAGCCATCGAGCTGTCGGTGCCTCTGGATGTTTCGGTGGGAACCGGTCGAAGCTGGGACAGCGCGGCTCACTAGGCAGCAACGAAAAAGGCTGGGCCGGAATCGACTTCGATTCCGGCCCAGCCTTTTCACGCTATTCAGCAGATGCGGTCTGCTCTGCGATCTGCTTGCGGACCTCGTCCATGTCGAGTGCCTTGACCTGAGTGACGAGCTCCTCGAGCTGAGCGGCGGGAAGCGCGCCGGCCTGGTTGAACACGAGTACGCCTTCGCGGAAGGCCATGATCGTGGGGATGGAGCGGATGTTGGCGGCCGCTGCGATTCCCTGCTCGGCCTCGGTGTCGACCTTGGCGTGAACGACGTCGGCATGCTTCTCCGAAGAGGCTTCGAACGTCGGTGCGAACTGGCGGCACGGGCCGCACCAGGAGGCCCAGAAGTCCACGAGGACGACGTCGCTGCCGTTGATCGTTTCGTCGAAGTTCTGCTGGGTGAGTGTCTGGGTGGCCACAGGGGTCCTTTCCATTGTGCGGGCTGTTGGTGTGTGCAACGCCCCGGAACCGCTGATTCTTCCCTGAGCCGATTTCAGCTTGCGTTCTCGGTCGCCCGAAACGTCCGGCGGTAGGCCTGCGGCGTGGTGCAACGCAGACGAATGAAGTGCTGGCGAAGCACGGCACCGCCGCCGAATCCGACGCGTTCTGCGATGACGTCGACGGAGAGGTCGGAATTCTCGAGGAGATGTTGGGCGGCCAGTACTCGCTGATCGCTGAGCCAGCGGGCGGGGGTTGTTCCCGTTTCCGCTTGGAAACGGCGCGCGAACGTGCGCGCGGACATGTTCGCGCGGGCTGCGACCATGCCCACAGTGAGGTCGAGGGCGAGGTTCTCCGTCATCCAGTCGAGGAGCGGGGCAAGGGTTGCACTCGGCGTCGAGGCGAGGGGAGTGGCAACGTACTGGGCTTGCCCACCGTCACGATGGGGCGGCACCACCATCCTTCTCGCGATGCCATTGGCAACGCGAGAACCCTGTTCTTTTCGGACGATGTGCAGGCACAGGTCAATTCCTGCCGCGGTGCCTGCGCTGGTGAACACCGGATCTTCGTCCACGTACAACACGTCCGGATCGACCTTGGCTTCCGGATACGTCTGGGCAAGCCTCTCTGCATGCCGCCAATGCGTCGTGCATCGCCTTCCGTCCAGTAGTCCAGCCGCCCCGAGGACAAACGCTCCGGTGCACAGACTCGCCACCTTGGCGCCCCGGGCTAAGGCCTCGTTGAGTTTGACCAACAGGGGATCGACACTCGAGTCGGGACTCGGTGAGCACATGTACGCGTCGCCGGCGTCGTAGGTTCCGCCGGCGGACACGACGATGAGATCGGCGTCGTCGAGAGAATCGAGGTTGTACGGAACATCGATGTTGTACCCGAACCGCGTTCGGATCGGACCCGGAACTGCGGCGATCAGAGAGAAGTCGTACGTGGGGAGGCCGTCGTCGGATCGGTCGAAGCCGAAGACTTCACATGCGACGCCGAGTTCGAACGCTTCGGTCATCGGCATCAGTGGGACCACCACTTTCGCGAGCATCTTTCGAGTGTGACAGAAAAACAGGAAAGTGGCAGAAAATCGTCCAAGTCTGGCTTTTCTGCCACTACTGCCACGTGGGACATTCCGTCAGGCTGGACACATGGCAATCATCGTCGTCAGCGTCTTGGTCCTACTGGTCCTGAACGTACTAGCTCTTGCCGGCCGAACGCCCGACACTCGTCACGACGTCAGTCCGCACGGAGACTTCACCCTTTGAGGGCAAGTCTGGCCTTTCAATACACCGCAGCTGCGGTGGTGTGGGGAGCCAGTTTCCTCTTCATGAAGATCGGGCTCGAAGGTCTGTCCTTCACGCAGGTAGTTCTGTGGCGCTTGGTCTTCGGTGCGCTCGCGCTGGTTCTCGTGTCAGCGGTCAGCCGGATCGGCCTACCGAGGGACTTTCGCGTCTGGAAACACATGGCTTTTCTCGCAGCGACACAATGCATCGTGCCGTGGCTGCTGTTCAGTTGGGCGGAGCAAAACATGTCTTCGGGACTCGCGAGCATCTACAACGCCACCACGCCACTGATGACTATGGCTGTCTCCCTTGCCTTTCTGCCGGGGGAGACGCTGACGCGATACAAATCGCTGGGGTTGCTTCTCGGATTCGGTGGGGTGCTGATCGTATTGGCGCCGTGGAATCTCGGCGTCGGCGGAAGTGTCAGTTCTCAGGTCGCTTGCCTGGGAGCGACTGCCTCGTACGGGATTTCGTTTGTCTACCTCAGACGTTTCGTGCTTCCTCTCGGCGTCGACACCCGCACGGTCGCGTTATTGCAGATCAGTATCGGTGCATTCGTGATGGTTCTGGCCTCACCGGTCATCGCGAATACACCGATGCACCTGACGCCGGCAGTTGTCCTGTCGATGATCGCTCTGGGCGCACTGGGGACCGGGCTCGCATTCATCTGGAACACCAATGTCGTTCAGGGGTGGGGGCCGACTGCGGCGTCCACCGTCACTTACCTCAGTCCAGTGGTGGGCGTCGCTCTCGGCGCAATAGTCTTGAACGAAAGCGTTGGCTGGAATCAGCCGGTTGGTGCACTCTCGGTGATCGCGGGAATCCTGGTGACCCGACGTGCAACCCGATCTGTCACAGCGGCGGCGTCAGTAACCACTCCGTCTTCTGTTCGCCGTCCCAGCGCCTGATCGCGCCGCTGCGCCCGTGAATCACGTCGTTACCGACCAGGGCAATGGCTTCACCCAGACGTGCAGGTTCGACGCGTCGGGCGAGCGTCACATGAGGAGTCCACCCGCCGGGCTCGACGTGGGCGGGAAGCGCCGTCGAACCAACGGTTGCCTCGGCTATTTCTCGGTGCAGGTGAAGGAGTGCGCGCGAAGGAATGACCGAGCGCGCCAAGACCATCTGCTTGCCGCCGAACACGATGTAGCCACCGAGTCGGACCTCGAAGTCCGGGGCCGAGAAGCGCCGCTTCAACAGTCCGTCGACCTCCGCGGGGATCTCACGGGCGACGAACAGTGTGATGTGCGGACGGTTGGACGGGCTGTGATGAGAGGCCTGACTTGGTAAACCGGCGTCGGCGAGAAGCTGCCACTGTGCTCGGACTGCCGACTCACTCACTGGATCGAGGAGCAATTCCACCGACTGGACCATGGTGAGCAATGATTGCCTGATGACAGGTGCGAGCGCAATCGGTACTTCGGCCATGCGGCTGGGACTCATGCACGGCGACGGAATCGGCCACGAAATCGTCCCGGCGACACGGCAGATCGTGGATGCGGCGTTGTCAGCGGTTCATGCTCCGCCCGTCGAGTGGGTCGAGCTTCCGCTCGGGAACACGGCCATCGACAGCCACGGCACACCGATTCCCGACGAGACCATCGATTCGTTGGGGCAGCTGCAGGGTTGGATTCTCGGACCCCACGACAGTGCGTCCTATCCGGAGAGGTTTCGCGGACAACTCACACCCGGCGGCGTCATCCGGAAGAAGTTCGAGCTGTTCGCGAACATCCGACCGGCAGCGGCGTTCCCCGGTGTCAAGGCAATGGTCCCCGACATGGATCTGGTGATCGTCCGCGAGAACACCGAGGGGTTGTACGCGGATCGGAACATGGCAGTCGGCAGCGGCGAGTTCATGCCGACGCCCGACATCGCGCTGGCCGTCGGTGTGTTCACCCGCGCTGCGTGTGAACGGATCGCACGCACTGCCTTCGCGTTGGCGTCGCGACGGCGCAATCACGTCACGATCGTCCACAAAGCCAACGTCCTCACACTGACCACCGGCCTGTTCCGTGACGCCTGCCGAACAGTCGCTGCGGAGTACCCACACGTAGTCGTCGACGACGAGCACGTCGACGCGATGGCGGCGCACCTGGTTCGGCGCGGCGGCGACTTCGATGTCGTGGTGACCGAAAACATGTTCGGCGACATCTTGTCGGATCTGGCGGGCGAGCTGTCCGGTTCACTCGGAACCGCGCCGTCGATCAACGCTTCCGAGACGCAGGTCATGGCTCAGGCTGCGCACGGTGCCGCACCCGACATCGCCGGGAAGAATCGGGCGAACCCGACGGCACTGTTCCTCTCGAGTGCAATGATGCTCGACTGGCTCGGTGATGCGCGTGGCGATCGGTTGTTGTCTGCGGCAGCACGCCGGATTTCAGATGCCGTTCGCACGACCATCGCGTCGGGCATCGCGACCGCCGACCTCGGCGGTTTGGCATCGACCAGCGAATTTTCCGAAGTCGTGTACGCACACACTCTGCGTCGCTGATTCTTGTACGACAGGCCGGAATCTTGCGAAGTCGGCGACGGTGGAACTCCTGCCGTAACCTACCGTTCGACTGAATTTCGGATGGACGTTGCAAGTGCGGCGATCGACGAGTGGAGAGCAGAGTCGTGGTCGATGAAAACGCACGGGCACCAAGGCCACGTGGCGTGAGTTATGGCTCGAGCAGTGGCGGGCGTATCCGCGCCAACGTGGTGCGAGTCTTGTTGGTGGGCTTGATCGTCGCACTGTGCGGCGGGTGTGTGACCAACAACGAGGGCCTCGTTCCGGAGGGGCCGCCACTTGACATCCAGAAGGTGCCCGAGATCGCCGCCCTGTTGCCCCCGAACGTCAGGGAGTCGGGCAAGCTGCAGGTCGGGGTCAACATTCCTTACGCACCAAACGAATTCAAAGATGAGAATGGCAAAATCGTCGGCTTCGACGTCGACATCATGAACGCAGTGGCGACTGTGCTCGGGATCGAAGCTGTCTATAACCAGGCCGACTTCGACAAGATCATCCCCGCTATCCAGTCGGGAAGCTACGACCTCGGCATGTCTTCGTTCACCGACTCCAAGGAGCGGGAGAAGTCGGTCGACTTCGTCACGTACTACAGCGCAGGTATCCAGTGGGCTCAGCGGCCGGACAATCCCGTGGACCCGAACAATGCGTGTGGGTTGCGAGTGGCGGTACAGACCACAACTACCGAGGACATCGACGAAGTACCCGCCAAGAGCGAGGCATGCGTTGCTGCGGGCAAGCCGCCCATCGAGAAGATTAAGTACGACAGTCAGGACGACGCGGCCAACGCACTCATCCTGGGTCGAGTCGACGCGTTGTCCGCTGATTCACCGGTGACCGGCTACGCGATCAAACGGAGTAAGGGGCGGATGGAAGCTGCGGGTCAGCCCTTTGATTCCGCGCCGTACGGCTGGCCGATCGTGAAGGGTTCCGCCCTCGGTCCCGCCCTGCAGCAGGCAATGCAGTACCTGATCGACAACGGTGTCTATCAACAGATCGCGCAGACCTGGAGTGTCGAGGCCGGCGTCATCGAAGTATCCAAGATCAACGGCGCGGAAAGCTGATGAACATGACAACAACTGAGACCGGCGATCCGGTGCCGATCAAGGCGATTCCACTACGCAGACCTGGTCGTTGGATTGCCGCGGTCGTCGTCGTGGTCCTCTTCGGACTGTTCGTTTACGGCGCGGCGACCAACGAAGCCTTTGCATGGGGGACTTACGGTCAGTATCTGTTCGACAAACGCATCTCCGCTGGTGCGTGGACAACGATCCAGCTGACGGTGCTGGCAATGGTGATCGCGATCGTCCTCGGTGTGATTCTGGCAGTCATGCGACTCTCTCCCAACCCGGTGCTTCGCGCCGCGGCTTGGGGCTATCTGTGGATCTTTCGAGGAACACCTGTCTACGTGCAGTTGGTCTTCTGGGGCCTGTTCCCGTCGATTTACAAGAGCATCGATCTCGGTATTCCCTTCGTACATCAGTTTGCGCACATCAATCTCCAGGACTTGCAGGCAGCGTTTCTGTTTGCCGTGATCGGTTTGGCATTGAACGAGGCCGCCTACATGGCCGAGATCGTCCGCGCCGGCGTGAGTTCGGTCAACGAGGGCCAGACCGAAGCATCTGTTGCATTGGGTATGACGTGGAGTCAGACGATGCGACGAACCGTTCTACCGCAGGCGATGCGCGTCATCATTCCGCCGACCGGTAACGAGGTCATCAGCATGCTCAAGACCACCTCGCTCGTGACGGCGGTCCCTTACAGCTTCGAGTTGTACGGTCGAGCGCGCGATATCTCGGGCGCCAACTTCGAGCCGATTCCCCTGTTGATGGTGGCGGCGACGTGGTACCTCGCAATCACGAGTCTGCTCATGATCGGGCAGTACTACGTCGAGCGTCACTATTCGAAGGGCGCAACCCGAGCACTGACCACACGCCAACTTCAGGCACTGGCCGACGCGCAAGGAAAAGCTACGGTAGTGGAAACGCTTCCGGATACCCCCGGAGGAGAACGCAAATGACCCCCATGGTGAAAGCAGACCGAGTTTGTAAGAACTTCGGCGCATTGGAGGTCCTGAAAGGGATTTCGCTCGAAATCGACCCCGGTCAGGTCCTGTGTCTCGTCGGGCCGTCCGGGTCGGGCAAGTCGACGTTCTTGCGCTGCATCAATCACCTCGAGCAGGTCAACGCCGGCCGACTGTACGTCGACGGCGACCTGGTGGGCTACTCGGAGAAGAACGGAAAACTGTACGAACTTCACCCGCGAGCAGCGGCCAAACAACGCCGCGACATCGGGATGGTGTTTCAGCACTTCAATCTGTTCCCGCACCGCACCGCTCTCGAGAACATCATCGAAGCGCCGACGCAGGTGAAGCGCGTCAGTAAGAAGAAGGCTGTCGAACGAGCGAAGGACCTCCTCGATCAGGTCGGGTTGAGCGCCAAAGCCAACGCCTACCCGGCCCAGTTGTCGGGTGGTCAGCAGCAAAGAGTTGCCATCGCCCGCGCCCTCGCGATGGACCCGAAGCTCATGCTGTTCGACGAGCCGACGTCCGCGCTCGACCCCGAACTGGTCGGTGAAGTTCTCACCGTGATGAAGCAGTTGGCCAAAGAAGGCATGACGATGGTGGTCGTCACCCACGAGATGGGATTCGCCCGCGAGGTCGCCGACCAGTTGGTGTTCATGGACGGGGGAGTTGTGGTCGAGGCAGGCGAGCCGCGGGAACTCCTGGCCAATCCTCAGCACGACCGGACCAAGGCTTTCCTGTCGAAGCTGCTGTAGCCGTCAGGGTTTGACGGCGCTGAAAATTGCAGTGCCCGGAAAGAGTTGGCCGCGCAGGGGACTCCACTGTCCCCATTCGCGGTCCAACCACTCCGGCCATTCGGGCTCGATGATGTCGCGCACCTGAAGTCCGGCGGCGACGATCTCACGAACCCGGTCGCCGATGGTGCGGTGATGCTCGACGTAGGTGGGGACTCCGTTGTCATCGACCTCGACATACGGGGTGCGGTCGAAGTAGGGGAGGGTCGCGGTCAAGCCCTTCGGCCCGGGATCGTCGGGGAAGATCCATCGAATCGGATGGTTGACGGCAAAGACCCACGATCCGCCGGGACGCAGAACCCGGGCGACTTCGTTCATCACTCGCTGCGAATCGGCAACGAACGGGACGGCGCCGAACGCGGAACAGACGATGTCGAAACTCCCGTCGGCAAACGGCAGGAGTTCCGCACTTGCCTGAATCAACGGGACTGCCGGTCCGCCGGCATTCATCGCGTCCTGCCCGCGGGCGAGCATCCCCATCGAGATGTCGAGACCGACGGCCCGAGCACCATGTCCGGCGAGCCATCGGGCACACGGTGCCGAGCCGCAACCCACTTCCAATATGTCTTTGTCGACTATGTCGCCGAGCAAGTGGTGATCGCCCTCGTGCAGCCCTTCGGGGCACCAGACGAATTCACCTTCCGCGCTGTTCACGCCCAGAAACTCGCCGTGGGTTCGGTGGTAATCGTCGGCGTCGGCGTCCCACCACGCACGGCTGGCGCAGTCGCTGGCACTCGAATCGACACGGACTCGGCCGACGCCGCTGGTACCGAGAATGGAATTGGCAGCGGCATGGCGCTCGTCAGACATGAACAACACAGTAGAACGGGTGATGCGGGCGCAGGGTACCCGGGTTTGCCCGGCAAGATAGCCGACGCGTAGTCTTACTCACGCGAGTGTCTGTCATCCGACCGATTGTCTATACGAGATCTTTACCAAGGTCTCGGAATCGGTCGGACCGAGGGAGCTCGCGGTGCGCTTCCGCGGTGTGGAATGTGATCCGGTATTCGGTTGTTCGTTATTGATGCAGCTGGGTACTTCGATCTAGTACTTCACAAAGTACTTCCAACATTTGTACGCCACAGTTGCGCATCTCGTCCGACAAAATCCATCAACCGACCACAACTCGTCCGGAGCAATTCAACATATGCCCTCCACAACCGTCACCTCGCCGCAGGTTGCCATTAACGACATTGGCTCCGCCGAGGACTTCCTCGCCGCCATCGATGCCACGATCAAGTACTTCAACGATGGCGACATCGTCGAAGGAACCATCGTCAAGGTCGACCGCGACGAGGTTCTGCTCGACATCGGTTACAAGACCGAAGGCGTCATCCCTTCTCGTGAGCTCTCCATCAAGCACGACGTCGACCCCAATGAGGTCGTCTCCGTGGGAGATGCGGTCGAGGCTCTCGTCCTCACCAAGGAGGACAAAGAAGGTCGACTGATCCTGTCGAAGAAGCGCGCTCAGTACGAGCGTGCCTGGGGCACCATCGAGGAGCTCAAGGAGAAGGACGAGGCCGTCAAGGGCACCGTCATCGAGGTCGTCAAGGGCGGCCTCATCCTTGACATCGGTCTTCGTGGCTTCCTCCCCGCTTCGCTCGTCGAAATGCGTCGCGTCCGCGACCTCCAGCCGTACGTCGGCAAGGAGATCGAGGCCAAGATCATCGAGCTCGACAAGAACCGCAACAACGTGGTCCTGTCGCGCCGCGCATGGCTCGAGCAGACTCAGTCCGAGGTTCGCAGCGAATTCCTGCACCAGCTCCAGAAGGGCCAGGTCCGCAAGGGCGTCGTGTCCTCCATCGTCAACTTCGGTGCATTCGTGGACCTGGGCGGCGTAGACGGTCTGGTTCACGTTTCCGAGCTGTCTTGGAAGCACATCGATCACCCGTCCGAGGTTGTCGAGGTCGGCACCGAGGTCACCGTCGAGGTTCTCGACGTCGACCTGGACCGCGAGCGCGTCTCCCTGTCGCTCAAGGCAACGCAGGAAGATCCGTGGCGTCAGTTCGCCCGCACGCACGCCATCGGCCAGATCGTGCCCGGCAAGGTCACGAAGCTGGTTCCGTTCGGTGCATTCGTGCGCGTCGAAGAGGGAATCGAAGGCCTCGTTCACATCTCGGAGCTCGCTGAGCGCCACGTCGAGGTTCCGGACCAGGTTGTCGGCGTCGGCGACGATGCACTCGTCAAGGTCATCGACATCGACCTCGAGCGTCGTCGTATCTCGCTGTCGCTGAAGCAGGCCAACGAGGATTACAACGCCGAGTTCGATCCGTCCAAGTACGGCATGGCCGACTCGTACGACGAGCAGGGCAACTACATCTTCCCCGAGGGCTTCGATCCCGAGACCAACGAATGGCTCGAGGGCTTCGACAAGCAGCGTGAAGAGTGGGAGAACCGCTACGCCGAGGCTGAGCGTCGCCACAAGATGCACACCGCTCAGATGGAGAAGACCGCTGCAGACGAGGCCGCTGAGGCTGCCACCGCTGCTGCCGGCTACTCCTCGGAGACGGCTGCTGCAGACGACGCCGAGGCTCCGGCTGCTGCCGGCTCCGCTCCGGCCGAGTCCGCTGGCGGATCGCTTGCCAGCGATGCACAACTCGCCGCACTTCGCGAGAAGCTGTCGGGCAACGCATAAGGATTACCGCTTGATCTGATCAGGCGAGATCTGTGAAGAACCCCGCCCCTGCACGTGCAGGGGCGGGGTTCTTTTCTCTGCCAGGTGTCACTTGCGAGCGAAGAATCAATTCAGTGAGTGAACACAAAAATGACCGGCACCGAAGGGTTGCCGGTCATTTTGTACTTCGTGAAGAGAACTCAGTTTGCGGGAGCAGGCACCCAGTAGGTGGCGGTCGCTTCGGCTGTGCGCTTACGCATCGACGCGAAGCTGTGTCGGCCTTGGCTCACGAGCATCGTGAACCACGTACGACGGTGCTCTGCCAGGGCAAAAGCAACTTCGGGAAACTCTATGCAGTGCACGCCGTTCGGCATTCCGAGGCGGTGCTGACCGTGATGGTCGCGATCTGCTCGCATGGCGTCCACTTTCTCGAGAAGGTGCAGGTACAGGTGCGTTCGCTAGAACATAACCGCACGGTCACCGAAATTGTGGTATTTGAGCCTCGAACGCCCCGGCGTGTTCGATCAGTAGGCGTGTCTGAATCTCTCGGGCGCGGAGATGAGAGACTGTCGAGTGTGTTGAGAGTTGGCCTCACTGGAGGCATCGGAGCCGGTAAGTCGACAGTGTCGAAAATCCTCAGCGAACTGGGAGCCGTCATCGTCGACGCCGACCTGATCGCCCGAGAAGTGGTCGAGCCCGGTACTCCGGGACTTGCCGCTCTGGTCGATGCATTCGGCGACGGGATTCTGTCCGAGGACGGCAGCCTCAACCGACCCGCGCTAGCGTCGTTGGCGTTTGCCGACGACACGTCACGCGGAACTCTCAACGGCATCCTCCACCCACTGATCGGTGCGCGGACGATGGAGCAGATTTCGTCTGCGCCGTCGGATGCAGTGCTCGTTCAAGATATTCCGCTGTTGGTCGAGGGTTCGATGGCGCCGGCATTCAATCTGGTCGTCATCGTTTACGTCGACGAGGAGGAACGAGTTCGGCGCTTGGTGGGCTCGCGCGGCATGCCTGAATCCGACGCTCGTGCGCGCATCGCAGCGCAGGCAAATGACGATCAGCGTCGTGCTGTTGCCGACGTGTGGCTCGACAACAGCGGAGAGCCGGGTTCACTCGACGACGTGGTCCGCGACTTGTGGGCGAATCGACTTGTTCCCTTCGAGAAGAACCTCCGCGAGGGCACGGTAGTGCGCGCACTGCCCGAGCTGACTCCAGCCGACCCGTCGTGGCCGGCGCAGGCCGAACGAATCATCGGCCGGTTGTCGTTGGCGTCCGGTGACCGTGCGCGCCGTATCGATCACATCGGATCGACCGCAGTGCCTGGTCTCGATGCCAAGGACGTGATCGACATTCAGATCACTGTCGAGCACCTCGGCGTTGCCGACGATCTCGCGGAAGATCTGGCCGCTGCCGGGTTCCCCCGGATCGAGCACATCGTCGCCGACGACCCGAAACCGTCGTACCTCGGTGGCGAGACCGATCCGGCGGTGTGGGCGAAGCGAATTCACGGAAGCGCCGATCCAGGGCGCCGCGCGAACATTCACATTCGGGTGGACGGTTGGCCAGGTCAGCAGTTCGCGATCCTCTTCCGCGACTGGCTTCGCGCCGATGCGTCGGCGCGTGCCGAATATGCCGAACTCAAGGTCAAGGCAGCCGAGAGTGCCGCCGGCATCGACGACTACGCCGCTGCGATCGACGCCTACCTGGGAGTCAAGACGCCGTGGTTCGACGCCGCTTTCCACCGGGCATGGGAGTGGGCCGAGAAATCAGGCTGGTCCCTCTAACCACTCAGCGCCACGTGACCGGCATGCCCACCGAGGTGAGCCAGGCGTCGAGATCGTGACCGTGGGCGGCGATGCCGTCGATAGCGCGGGCCGCGTTCAGCATCGCACGCTCTGACGTCTTCGGGTCGAGAATCCCGGCGGTGTTCGCCTCGAGCAATTCGTCGACGTCGAGCAATTCGACGCTGCGTCCGGTCTGCACGATCAGGTCGAGGTAGTGGTCCTCGGACGTCCAGACCTGGTCGCCGCGGATGAAGTCGCCGATGTCGACATAGAAATCCCAGTCTCGGATGTGTTCCGGGGTGAAGTGCAGGATCGACGCCCGAATTCCGAGTTCGGGAATGATCCAGGACTCCAGGTAGTGAAACCGGGGATGGTCGGCGTGGCGCGCCATGTACAGCCCCCACGGTTCTTCGCGGTAGTGCTCGACCGGGCGAACGAAGCCCTTGGGATCGACGTTGGTGCGAGCTGCGATGTCGAAGGTTTCGACCTTCGGCCGGTGAATGTGGGGACGTTCCTCGCTCATGGTCGAAGAACCTACCGCCGAACTGCATTTTCGGCTGAACGCGGACGAGCGGGCATTGTGTCGGTAGGTGCGCTTACCCTGGTTTCATGGCGTTTGCTTCCGAACATCCCGTGGTCGCGCATTCCGAGTTTCGGCCGGTTGGTGACATCGAGCGCTCAGACGCGCGCTTCGAGGTCGTCAGCCCGTACGAACCGGCAGGCGATCAGCCGGCAGCTATCGCCGAGCTGGAGAAACGGATCAACGAGGGGGAGAAGGACGTAGTCCTCCTCGGTGCGACCGGTACCGGCAAGTCGGCCACGACTGCGTGGTTGATCGAGAAGCTGCAGCGCCCGGCTCTGGTGATGGCTCCGAACAAGACTTTGGCGGCTCAGCTCGCGAACGAGCTTCGGGAAATGCTACCCAACAACGCGGTCGAGTACTTCGTCTCGTACTACGACTACTACCAACCCGAGGCGTACATCGCCCAGACGGACACCTACATCGAGAAGGATTCGTCCGTCAACGACGATGTCGAGCGGCTGCGCCACTCGGCGACGTCCAGCCTTCTGTCACGACGGGACGTGGTCGTGGTGGCATCGGTGTCGTGCATCTACGGCCTCGGTACACCGCAGTCGTACCTCGATCGCTCGATTCAGCTGGACGTCGGTGTGGAGGTGCCGCGGGATGCGTTCCTGCGTCTGCTCGTCGACGTTCAGTACAACCGCAACGACATGGCGTTCACGCGAGGTTCGTTCCGCGTGCGCGGCGACACGGTCGAGATCATTCCGTCGTACGAAGAGCTGGCGGTCCGCATCGAATTCTTCGGTGACGAGATCGAGGCACTGTACTACCTCCATCCACTGACTGGTGACATCGTTCGCCAGGTCGACACGGTTCGTATCTTCCCGGCGACGCACTACGTCGCCGGCCCTGAACGCATGGAGCGTGCCGCCAAGGACATCGAGGCGGAACTCGAAGAGCGACTCGCCGAGCTCGAAGGCAAGGGCAAGCTCCTCGAGGCTCAGCGTCTGCGCATGCGTACGCAGTACGACCTCGAGATGATCAAACAGGTCGGATTCTGCTCCGGCATCGAGAACTACTCGCGCCACATCGACGGCCGTGGCCCTGGAACTGCCCCCGCAACCTTGATCGACTACTTCCCGGAAGATTTCCTTCTGGTCATCGACGAGTCGCACGTGACGGTTCCTCAGATCGGCGCCATGTACGAGGGCGATATGTCGCGCAAGCGAAACCTGGTCGAGTTCGGATTCCGGCTACCGTCAGCAACAGACAACCGCCCTCTGACTTGGGAAGAATTCAGTCAGCGGATCGGTCAGACCGTCTACTTGTCGGCGACACCAGGTAAGTACGAGTTGGGTCAGTCCGGCGGTGAGTTCGTCGAGCAGGTGATCCGCCCGACCGGATTGATCGATCCCGAGGTCATCGTCAAACCCACCAAGGGACAGATCGACGATCTCGTTCACGAAATCCGCGAGCGAGCGGAACGTGACGAGCGTGTGCTGGTCACGACGTTGACCAAGAAGATGTCGGAAGATCTGACCGATTACCTGCTCGAACTCGGTATTCGCGTCCGCTACCTGCACTCGGATATCGATACGCTCCGGCGAGTCGAGTTGCTCCGTCAGCTCCGCCTGGGGGAGTACGACGTGCTGGTCGGCATCAACCTCCTGCGTGAGGGACTCGACCTTCCCGAGGTGTCGCTGGTCGCGATTCTCGATGCCGACAAGGAAGGTTTCCTACGTAGCTCCACCAGCCTCATTCAGACGATCGGCCGAGCGGCTCGAAATGTATCCGGTCAAGTGCACATGTATGCGGACAAGATCACCGCTTCCATGGCGCAGGCCATCGAGGAAACCGAGCGACGACGCGAGAAGCAGGTCGCCTACAACGAGAAGATGGGCGTCGACCCACAACCTCTACGCAAGAAGATCGCGGACATTCTCGATCAGGTGTACGAGGAGGCAGAGGACACTGCGGCGTCCGTGGACGTCGGTGGTTCGGGTCGCAATGCGACGCGTGGTCGGCGTGCGCAGGGTGAGGCCGGTCGTGCGGTCAGTGCGGGTGTGTACGAGGGGCGCGACACCAAATCGATGCCTCGGGCCGAATTGGCAGATCTGGTCAAGGAACTCACCGATCAGATGATGAACGCTGCACGTGACCTTCAGTTCGAGTTGGCTGGGCGATTGCGAGACGAAATCTCGGATTTGAAGAAGGAGCTTCGAGGAATGGACGCCGCGGGTCTCAAGTAGGTCGCCTCGCGTGCGTTCGTGCTTTCGACCGCTACGGTTTCAGGTATGGATGCACAGACTGCAGGCAAGACCGCGCGGACTCTCGAACTTCTCCATTCCTTGGCGTACTTCGTCCCGGAGACGGAGAAGGAACTTGTCGGCGTCGGGTTGGAGCCTGGCCGAATGGTGTACTTTGCCGGGCGATCAGCTCCGCTCGGCGCTCCACCCGCGACTGTCGTCACGGCCACCTTCTTCAACTTCAATCCTGAATTGATCGCCAGTGTCATCCCACGTGCCTGGGAATTGGCAAGGCCCACAGAGGTTGCCGCCGCGCGGTATCGGGCAATCGACGCGGCGTACGTCCGCCTGTTCGGTGCAGACGTGACAGGATCGGCGGACATGGCCGAGGCCGCCGAACTCGTGTCGATCGCTGCCCAGAACATTCCTGGAGTGGACGGCCGCCCTCTGTACGCGGGTTGGGCGTCGCTCGACTGGCCGGCCGAGCCGCACCTGCGTTTCTGGCACGCGCTGACACTGCTGCGTGAGTATCGCGGTGACGGCCACATTGCGGCCCTTCAGACCGCGGGATTGAACGGCCTGGACGCGTTGATCACGCACACCGCGACGGGAATCGGGTTTCAGCGCAAATTCGCGCAGACTCGTCGCGGATGGTCGCAGGAACAGTGGGACGAGGCCGTCGAGAGTTTGAAGGACCGCGAACTGCTGGATCGTTCGTCCGGTGCGCTGACCGAGGACGGGCAGGACTTGCGTGACGTCGTCGAAGACCTGACGGACGACCTCGCTTTGGCTCCGTGGGATGCGCTGGGTGAGGAGGGTGCCAAGCGGTTGCTGGAATTGGCGACGCCGTGGCGTACCGCCCTGGTCGAGCAGGAAGTATTTCCGGCGGCGCTGTTCGGGCCCCGCTTTGGCAAACTTCGCTGAGTGGTCACCACCGAACAAATGTGTCTGTGACGAAGAATCACATTCACTGTGGGCTTGTGGCGTGTACTGCAAATAACACTATCCGCGGCACAATCCCGCTAATGTCAGCGCAGCGGTTGTCGAGCGGGCGCAACAGCGTTGCGCCCGGTGCCGGCCGTACCGTCCGTCCCGTAACCATGGAGGAATGAATGAGTGCCTACCGGACCGTTGTCGTAGGAACCGATGGCTCCGAGTCGTCACTGAAGGCAGTCGACAGAGCTGCCGCCATTGCCAGTGGCTCGGACGCTCAGCTCGTCATCGCGTGTGCGTACTACCCGGCTGATCCCAAGGACGTGAGCGCTGCCGCTGATGCGTTGGGTAACGAGGCCTACCAGGTCACCGGTTCCGCTCCGACCTACGAGATCCTTCGCACCGCTCGTGAGCGCGCACATGCCCAGGGGGCAAAGGATGTTGTCGAGCGCGCCGTCGTCGGCGCTCCCGTCGAATCGCTTCTCGCTTTGCTCGACGAGGTGAAGGGCGACTTGCTGGTCGTCGGAAATCGCGGATTGAACACGTTGACCGGGCGTCTACTCGGATCGGTGCCTTCCGATGCCGCTCGCAAGGCGACGTCCGATGTCCTGATCGTGCACACCGTTCGCTGAACTACCGGCAGTAGTCGGCCTCGGCCGCATCGACGAACACTTCAGCCAGCTGATCGGCGCTGGGGGGTGTTGTCGATGCGGCCGAGCCGTTTCCGGAGGTGACCATTGGTTCGCTTGCTCCGTTCAGCGATACCGCCCGCAGATTCGCGATGATCATCGCTCGATCCGTTCCGGCCGCGAGCTGCTGGCAGACGCCGTCACCGAGCGCCTGCAACATGTCGTCGGAAAAGGCGGGCGTGACCCCGGTAGACGCAAGCGCCGCCCGCAGCCGATCTGCCTCGTCTACCGGTTTTTCTGTCGGTGCGGCAGCAACAGCAGCGATGTCGTCGCTGCCGGCAGCAGCCGTCGAACTCGAATCATCCTCTGAGCAACCGGCTGTCACCGCCGCAAGCATCCCGACGCCGATCACCACGCGAGCGATCTTGCGGATGGGTGCGGCGGAACTTGCGGGCAGGCCAAGCACGAGGGGTCATTCCTTCAGTCGTCGACACAAATTGGAGTGACACCACCATTCGTGGTGTCACGCACGAACCTACTCCGTGATGCTCACGAATCGAAGGCCAACTCTGCTGCTTCGACGCCGTCGAGAACCGAGGGGAGCGACTCGACGTGAATGATGCCGAGCCTCTGGGTAGCGCGGGTCAATGCGACGTAGAGGTCGTTCATTCCGCGTGGTGACTCGTCGAGAATGTCGGCAGGTTCGACGATCAATACGGTGTCGAACTCGAGTCCCTTGACGTCCTTGACGGACAGGACGCTTACGGTGTCACTCGCAATGCCCGCCAGATCGGCAACGACCTCGGAACCGGCGATCACTGCGGTGATACCGGGATGCGACTCGGACTCGATGCAACGGCGCACGGTCGATTCCAATTCTTCGGCCGTGGTCTTGAGCGCCCACGGCGCGAATCCGCTGTCGCGTACCGACCGGGGCACGGATTGCTCCGGGTCGATCTCTTCGAGTACACGGTGCGCGACATCCATGATCTCCGAAGGAGTTCGGTAGTTGACGGTCAGTTCGGTGAGCTTCCAGCGCTTGGCGACGTAAGGCTCGAGAATCTTCTGCCAGGACGAGGTTCCCGCCGGATCCCCGGTCTGGGCTGTATCGCCGACCAACGTCATCCAGCGATTCGGTATGCGCCGCATCAGCATTCGCCACGCCATTTCGGAGAGCTCTTGGGCTTCGTCGACGATCACGTGACCGTAGGTCCACGTCCGGTCGCCGGCAGCGCGTTCCGCCGTCGTCTGACGCTGACCTTGATCGTGGCGTTGGGCGAGTTGGCTGGCGTCGATCAAGTCGTACGCCATCAAGATCTCGGGATCCATCTCGTCCTCGAGGTCCTGTGGTGCAGAGCCGGTGAGGATGTCGAGGGCGCCCTGAGCGTCGGCGATCTGCGCGCGCCATTCACGTTGTGCGCGTTCGCGTTCGGCGGCGTCGTCGACGCCGAGAATCTCGGCCAGTTCGTCGAGCAGGGGAGCATCGGCCGCACTGAAACCCGGTCCGACGCTCTGCAGAAGCTCGTCGCGTTGGGCGTCGTCGAGTTGCGGTGCTGCCTTGGCCAACCGCGCCGGCGACGTCCACAGTTCCGCGAGGATTTGCTGCGGCGACAATTCGGGCCACAGCTTCGCGATGGCGGACATGATGTCCGGGTCCTCACGCATCTCGTCGCGAATGTCGGCGATGTCGTCCCGACTGAGGAGTGACCCACCGTCGACGAGGTTTCCGCCGATGAGTTCGGCCATCTGCAGTGCCAACGCCTCGATGACTGCTGCCACGAAGATCGGGCGCGCCAGGTTGTGTGGGCGACGCGACGACCGAGCACGCCCGCGCGCCTTCGTGACAGTCTTGCGATCCAGTTTCAAGTCGTACGTGTCGAATCGAAGGGTTATCGGCTTCGACGGAACTTCCTGCCGATCCCGGACGGCGTTCTTGAGTACGTCGAGGATCGCGAGGGAACCCTTGATCTCACCGGCGGCGAGGGAATCCGTACGAGTCGCACGCACTCCGGGATACAGGTCCCCGATCGTCGAGAGCAGAACTCCGGTCTCGCCGAGTGAAGGAAGGACCTGGCTGATGTAGTCGAGAAACGTCGCGTTCGGCCCGATGATGAGAACTCCGGCCTTGGCCAGTTGCTGACGGTAGGTGTAGAGCAAGAAGGCGGCACGGTGAAGGGCGACTGCGGTTTTGCCGGTACCCGGACCGCCCTGGACCACCAGAACGCTTTTGTGCTCGGAGCGGATGATGGAATCTTGCTCACTCTGAATGGTCTCGACGATGTCGTTCATCTGACCCGTACGCGCTGCGTTCAGAGCGTCCAGGAGAGCGCTCTCACCGGCGACGCCGCCGGCTTCGGTCACCACGCCCGCGGCGCGGGCTGCGTCGAGGTCCAGATATTCGTCGTTGATGCCGGTGACGGTGCGGCTCCGACTGCGAATATGGCGTCGCCGCTTCACGCCCTCAGGTGCCGCGGGCGTCGCCAGATAGAACGGGCGTGCCATCGGAGCTCGCCAGTCGAGCAGTAGCGTTTCGTAGTCGTTGTCGGTGTCCAGAATTCCGAGTCGGCCGACGTAGCGTCGCTCGTCGTCGAAGTCGATGCGTCCGAAACACATTCCGTTCTCGGCTGCGTCGTACTTGGCGAGATCCTCGGTGTACATGGCGTTGAAGGATTCGCGTTCACTGCGTGCTTGCGGGGTTCCGCCGGTCTCGAGGAGGACCGTGCTCAAGCGAGTTTGGGCATACTTTCGAAGATCGTCGAGACGGGAGTACAACATCGTCACGTACTGCTGCTCGAGCTCTTGCTCGTTCAGTGACGGGTCCGCGTCGGGCAAAGGATCTCCTAGGCTTGATGAGAAATTCACGCGCTGCAAAAGCGCCACGACAGTCTAGTTCCCCCAGATGAACTGCCGCATAGATACAGGTCAGGCCACCCGAAGGTGGCCTGACCGTGTCTTTCAGTGCACTCAGTGCGTCAATTCGTCCTTCTTGGCGCGAGCCTTTTCGAGCGCCTTCTCGGCGCGCTTTCGGGCACGCTTACCCAGCACCTCGGTCTGCTCCGACGCCGTTTCGGCCCACTCGTTGCTCTTTTCGAGCGCGAGTTCGGCGAACTCGGAGCTGCGCTTGCTCGCCAGCTCTGCCAGTTCGGCGCTGCGCTCGCGTGCGGTCTCGGCCAGTTCGGAGCCGCGCTTCTGCGCGACTTCGAGGATGTCCGGGCCGCGTTCCTTGGCGACCTCTCCGAATTCCGCGGCTCGCTTGCTCGCGATCTCCGCGAACTCGGAGCTGCGCTCCTTCGCAAGTTCGAGCCAATCCGTGCCGTGTGCCTTCGCGGTTTCGGCAAGCTCGGAACCGCGTTCGGATGCCACCGACAGAGCATGCTCGACGCGATCGCTCGTGTGATCGGTCTGCGATGCGACCAATGGAAGTGCCGCGGCGATAGACGCCTGGGCTTTCTTCGCGGCGCGACGGCCGCGCCAGCCGAGCGACGGCTTGCCCTCGGTGTCGACGGAGGCGATCATCAGTCCGCCGAGCAAGCTGACGTTCTTGATGAAGTTGGTGCGCTGCATCGCTCGCAGTGACGGATCGGTTTCGTTCCAGAAGTCGTGACCGGCAAGCGTGGTCGGTACCAGGCTCCCCGCGAGCACCAACGACGCGAGCCGCGGCGCCTTGCCGGTGGCCAGCAGGGCACCGCCGCCGATCTGGACGGCGGCGTTGATCTTGACGAGTGTTTCCGGATCAGCAGGCACCTTCTGCGTCACTGCTCCTGGCAGCGTCTCGACGGATTTGTCGATCAGCGGTGACGCTTTGGCTGCTCGCTGAGCAGGGTTGCGCAAAGCATCGATTCCCCCGGCGATGAAGATCGTGGAAAGCAGTGGACGAGCAATTCGACGTACCAGCATGTTTCAAGCCTCCCGATGTAGGTTCGTTTTCCACCCTAGCGATCTCACAAGGAATTGGTCCGGTTCGGCGATCCCGGCACGCCTGACCCGGTTGACGGATTCCTGGTCGCCGAAACGCGCTGTACTGCGACGATGACTTCTCCACTGATCCGGACACACCGTTCTGAAGTATCCGTTACCGCGTATCCGCATACGGCGTGTTCGAAGGTGTCACAGTATGCGCACCGTTCGAGCACGATGGTGTTGTGACCACCAAGATGACTCAGAACTTCGGCTCGACCCTTCCCACCGGCTGGGGACAGCTGTCGGACGAGGAGAACGAGAGAAACTGGGCGATCTTTCGTGACCGCTTTGGGTTCACGCCCGGCATCGACGCACGATCTTGGCCCGCCATCGCCGAGCCCATCCCGTCCGTGGTCTTCGATTTGGGTGCGGCGCCAGCTGCGACTCCAGGGGCGTGGGCCGCTCGCGTGGATGCGATCAACGCCGAAGCGCTGCGCTGTTTTGTCACCGATTTGAACGACGATCCCAACTTCGTCGTTCTGGATTGGCAGCATCCGGGCTACACCTTCGACGCGGAGGCACACGCTGCTGCGAAGGAGCTTGCGGAGTGGCGTGTCCCGGTCTATCCGAACGGTGACTACTACATATTCAGTCGGGACGACTTCACGGAAGGGACCTTCGGCCATCCGTGGGAACGCACGCTGTGTGTGTTCGGGGAACGGATGGTCGAAGGACTGGGCCGGACTCTGTCGACCTGGCTTCCGCGACTTCGGGTCAACGGTGAACAGGTCGACAGCCAAGTCGGTTAGCGGGGTCCAGTACGGAACAGGTGAAACGTCACCAACCGCGTTCGCGCCACTCCGCCAGGTGCGGGCGCTCGGCGCCGAGCGTCGTGTCCTTGCCATGCCCGGGGTAGACGACGGTCGCGTCGTCGTACCTTCCGAACAGCTTGTTTTCCACGTCGTCGAGCAGAGAAGTGAACTTCTCGGGGTCGGCGGTCTTGCCTACTCCGCCGGGGAAGAGTGAGTCGCCGGTGAAGAGGTGAACCTGTCCGCTCGGTTCGGTGAGAGCCAGCGCGATGGAGCCGGGCGTGTGGCCGGACAGGTGAATGACGTCGAGGCTCAAGTTGCCAACGGTCACCTTGTCGCCGTCTTCGAGGAGCACGTCCGGGGTGACGGGAAGGACCTCTGCGTCGAGGGGGTGCGCGGCGGTCGGCACCTTGGTTGCGGCGTGAACGTCTTCGAGGGCCAACCAGTGATCGCCGTGCTGGTGGGTGGTGACGATGGAATCGAAAACAGGTGCTTCCTGTTCGATAAGCGCGATGATCTTCTCGGCTTCGTTGGCCGCATCGATCAGGAGAGATTTCCCGGTCGTGGAACAGACGACGAGGTAAGTGTTGTTGTCCATGGGGCCGACCGACATCTTCGTGATGACGGCGCCTTCGACTGTGCGCCGCTGAGGGGCAGAATCGGGGGAGACCTGACCGGTGTAGGAGTCGTCGATCACGATGGGCTGATTCGTCATGAAACGCAGGCTACCTTCGAATAGGGGCAGGTAGAGCGATGGGCTCGCCTGGTGAGAAAAACGTGTCGGTGGCTCGGCCTACGATGACGATCGCTCGAGGACTCGCGTTTGCGAGGCCACTCGAGACTTCTCCGGGGGGACGGCCCCGGACGATTGACAATGAAGGGAATTGGTGTGGCGGATCGCCTGATCGTGCGGGGTGCGCGTGAGCACAATCTGCGAGGAGTCGATCTCGACCTCCCGCGAGACAGCCTGATCGTCTTCACCGGGTTGTCCGGCTCCGGCAAGTCCAGCCTCGCGTTCGACACGATCTTCGCCGAAGGTCAGCGCCGCTACGTCGAGTCGCTCTCGGCATACGCGCGTCAGTTCCTCGGTCAGATGGACAAGCCGGATGTGGACTTCATCGAGGGATTGTCTCCTGCGGTGTCGATCGACCAGAAGTCGACCAACCGCAACCCCCGTTCGACGGTGGGCACCATTACCGAGGTCTACGACTACCTCCGACTTCTCTATGCCCGCGCAGGTTCGGCGCACTGCCCGGTGTGTGGTGAGAAGATCGCACGTCAGACGCCCCAGCAGATCGTCGACCAGGTGCTCGAGATGGAAGAGGGCATCAAGTTCCAGGTCCTCGCACCAGTGGTCCGTACTCGTAAGGGCGAGTTCGTCGATCTCTTCGATCAGCTCAACACCCAGGGCTACTCGCGAGTGCGCGTCGACGGTGTCGTCCATTCGCTGGCCGATCCGCCGAAGCTCAAGAAGCAGGAAAAGCACGACATCGAAGTAGTGGTCGACCGATTGCAGGTCAAGGCGAGTTCGAAGCAGCGCCTGACCGACTCGGTCGAGACCGCACTTCGCTTGGCTGAAGGCATCGTGGTCCTCGACTTCGTCGACCGTGAAGAAAATGCACCTGATCGTGAGCGTCGTTTCTCCGAGAAGCTGGCCTGCCCGAATGGCCACGCACTCGCGATCGACGATCTCGAACCGCGCTCGTTCTCCTTCAACTCGCCCTACGGCGCCTGCCCGGAATGCACTGGCCTCGGTATCCGCAAGGAGGTCGACCCGGATCTGGTGGTTCCCGATCCCGACCTGAGCCTCGAAGACGGAGCGATCGCGCCGTGGTCGATGGGCCAGAGTTCGGAGTACTTCGGACGGTTGCTCTCCGGCCTCGGCGACATCCTCGGTTTCGACATGAAGACGCCGTGGAACAAGTTGCCGGCGAAGGCCCGCAAAGCAATCCTCGAAGGCAGCGAGGAGCAGGTTCACGTCCGGTACAAGAATCGGTACGGCCGTACCCGTTCTTACTACGCGGAGTTCGAAGGTGTGATGCCGTTCCTGCATCGCCGGCTCGAGCAGACCGAATCGGATCAGATGAAGGAACGGTACGACGGGTACATGCGCGACACGCCGTGCCCGGCGTGTGGTGGTGCTCGCCTGCGCCCGGAAATCCTGTCGGTAACTATCGCGGCTGGAGACTTCGGCAGTAAGTCCATCGCCGAGGTCTGTGAACTGTCGATCTCCGATTGCGCGGACTTCTTGAACAGCCTCACTCTCGGTTCGCGCGAAGAGGCGATTGCGGGTCAGGTCCTCAAGGAAGTTCAGGCACGACTCGGGTTCCTGCTCGACGTCGGCTTGGAATACCTTTCCCTCTCGCGTGCCGCTGGCACGTTGTCCGGTGGCGAGGCCCAGCGAATCCGCTTGGCAACGCAGATCGGTTCCGGACTCGTCGGCGTGCTGTATGTACTCGACGAGCCGTCCATCGGCCTGCATCAGCGTGACAATCGACGACTGATCGAAACCCTGACGCGCTTGCGCGACCTCGGCAACACGCTGATCGTCGTCGAGCACGACGAAGACACTATCCGCACGTCCGACTGGGTAGTCGACATCGGACCGTACGCCGGCGAGCACGGCGGCAAGGTCGTCCACAGCGGACCGTACGAAGAACTGCTGACGTGTGAAGAATCTCTGACCGGCGCCTACCTGTCGGGTCGCAGCTTCATCGAGGTTCCGGCCATTCGTCGGCCGGTGGATCGCAAACGCCAGGTCACGGTCGTCGGAGCTCGCGAGCACAATCTCGACGGCATCGACGTGAGTTTCCCGCTGGGTGTTCTCACCGCTGTCACCGGTGTCTCCGGTTCGGGCAAGTCGACGTTGGTCAACGACATTCTCGCGACCGTCATGGCGAACAAGCTCAACGGTGCACGCCAGGTGCCTGGCCGTCACACACGAATCAACGGACTCGATCAGCTGGACAAGCTCGTGCAGGTCGATCAGTCTCCGATCGGCCGGACTCCACGATCGAACGCGGCGACGTACACCGGCGTGTTCGACAAGATCCGAACCCTGTTCGCGGCCACCACGGAAGCGAAAGTCCGCGGTTACCAGCCCGGCCGATTCTCGTTCAACGTCAAGGGCGGACGCTGCGAGGCGTGCTCCGGCGACGGAACGCTGAAGATCGAGATGAACTTCCTGCCGGACGTGTACGTGCCCTGCGAGGTATGCCACGGCGCCCGGTACAACCGCGAAACGCTCGAGGTCCACTACAAGGGCAAGTCGATCGCCGAGGTACTCGACATGCCTATCGAGGAAGCAGCCGAGTTCTTCCAGCCGGTCACCTCAATTCACCGGTACCTCAAGACGCTGGTCGACGTCGGCCTGGGCTATGTCCGACTGGGTCAGCCGGCTCCGACTCTGTCCGGTGGTGAAGCGCAGCGCGTCAAGCTCGCCGCCGAATTGCAGAAGCGGTCCACCGGTCGCACGGTGTACATCCTCGACGAGCCCACCACGGGTCTGCATTTCGAGGACATCCGCAAGCTCCTGATCGTGATCAACGGTCTGGTGGACAAGGGCAACAGCGTGATCGTGATCGAGCACAATCTCGACGTGATCAAGACGTCGGACTGGGTCGTCGACATGGGGCCCGAGGGTGGATCCGGCGGCGGAACCGTTGTGGCGCAAGGTACTCCGGAAGACGTTGCCGCGGTCCCCGAGAGCTACACGGGCAAGTTCCTCAGTGAGGTTCTCACCGCACAGCACGCGCCGGTCAAGGCCAAGCCGATCACCAAGAAGCGTGCAACGAAGGCAGTTGCCGCAAAGAAGGCCGCGCCACGGAAGAAAGCCGCTTCCGTGAGCTAGTAGAACGTGAGCAAGTAGAAATCGGTCAGTGATGCCGGGTCGGAATCGACCCGGCATCACTGCTTTGTCGATCAGGAAGTGCTGGCCTCGAGAATTACGTTGGCGACCTCTTCGGGGCGCGACCACATCGGCCAATGGCCGGTCGGGAGGTCGACGTACGTCACGGGGAGTTTCGCCAGTTCGGCGGCCATCGGATGACCTCCGTCGGCCATCTGGGCGATCACCGCGGAGGGGAACGTGCTGCAAACGACGGTTGACGGCACCTGGTAGCGCTTTTCGTTCATCAGGACAATCGGCTCACGCGCGGGCCCAGCCGGTTCGGGTACCGCGTTGGCGCGGAACGTCTCCAGAGCTTTCTCGTCGAGTCCTTCGAGGCTGCTGCCGTCCGCTTCGAGCTCTGCCCACGTGGGGAGCGGAATCTCGATGACATCGGAAGCCAGATCCGGTCGCAGCGCTGCGCCGTCGGGCATGGGGCCCGAGTCGACGTAGACGATCCGAGCGACGCGATCCGGGATGCGATCGGTGACGGCGTACCCCACCGGGCCGGCGCCGCTGTGTACGACCAAGACCGTGCGCTCGTCGGAGTCCGATACGGCGTCGACGACTGCACGGACGTGAGCGTCGAAGGTGACCGCTGATCGATCTGTGTCTACGGCGTCGAGCCCGGGCAGTGTCAGGCTGGTCACGCGGGTGTCGGAACGCTCGAGGTGGGGGAGTACTGCATCCCAAGCCCATGAACCGAGCCAGAATCCGGGAACAAGAACGATGTGAGTTTTCATGTACTCACAGTGCACCCGGGTTGGTGACAACAGAGTGTCACCAATTATGTCACCGTTTGGTATCGGAATCTGAGACACTGGTGAACGTGAATCGAGCTGCGAGATTGCATGCTCTCGTCGAGGAACTTCGGCGACAGGGCGATCGAGGGACTACGTGCTCCCGATTGTCCGAGGAATTCGGTGTCACCACCCGGACGATCAAGAGGGATATCGAGACGCTGATGATGTCGGGTGCGGCGATCGAAGCGCGCTCAGGCCCCGGGGGTGGTTACCGACTCGTGGGTCGCGCCACGCTACCGCCGGTGAATTTCACTGTTCCGCAAGCAGTTTCGATCGCGTTGGCCTTGACGGCGATGGGTGATGCTCCGTTTGCGCCGGATGGGCGAGCAGCGCTGGCGAAACTGCTCGATGTGATGGACGAGGAGAGTCGTCGTAAGGTCGCGGAGCTCGGTGGCCGCGTGTGGATTCGCGGTGACGGCGGGGCTCTGACGGATTCGCGCGCGAACCGGCAAGCCGTCGAGCAGGGTCTCGAGCAGAGCCGCGTCGTGTCGTTGCACTACGTGGACGGGGACGGTGCGGAGACGGTGCGGGCAGTTGAGCCGCACATTCTGGCGCAGGACCGTGGGCAGTGGTTTCTTATCGGCTGGTGTCGCCAGCGCGACGCGGTGCGGTGGTTTCGACTCGATCGAATGCGTCGGGCCACGCTGACGAACGATCACTTCACACCACGCGATTCGACCGTCTTCGGGCAACCGCCCGAAGACGCTCGGCCTGTTTCTCCCCGTAGGTGAGTGACTCAGTCGATCATGTTGCGGGCTGCGGCAACGGAATCCGTGATCAGTTCGGTCAGGGCCGTCACATCGACGTCGCTCAGCCGTTTGACGTACAGGCAGCCCTTGCCGATTTTGTGCTTGCCGAGGCGAGCGAGCGTGTCGGTGTAGTCGTCGAAGTTCAGCGACAAGTACAACGTGAGCGCGGTGGCCCTGGGGGAGAACCCGATCAGTGGGGTGTCACCTTCGTGGCCACTCGCATATCGGTAGTGCCGTGCCCCGAATCCGATGATGCTCGAGCCCCACATGACAGCAGGCTCGCCGGTTGCGGCCGACAGCAGGGAGATCAGCTCCACGGCGTCGGCGCGTTTGCGGTCGTCGACGCGTGAAATGAATGCGTCGACGTCCTCGGGCGTCGGTTGAGTCTTGTTGGCGGTTGCCAACTCAGTAGACCGGACCGGTGAACTTCTCGCCCGGTCCCTTTCCTGGCTCGTCCGGGTGCGAGGACGCCTCACGGAATGCGCGCTGCAGGGCTTGGAGGCCTTCACGGATGGGTCCGGCATGAGGGCCGAGGTATTCGACCGACGCAGTCACGAGTCCGGCAAGTGCCGTGATGACGCGACGCGCTTCGTCGAGGTCCAGGTAGGGGCTGGAAGACGGATCGGCGTCGGAGAGGCCGAGTTTTTCGGCAGCTGAACTCATCAGCATCACTGCAGCACGGCTGATGACCTCGACCGCGGGAACTTCGGAGAGTTCGCGGACGTCGGGGTTCGCGCCGTCGGTGTTCTGTTCTGCCTCGAAGTTCTCACTCATGGATGTAAGGATTCCATCAGGCCGTGACGGTGTTGAATCGGGCCTCTCCCGGCAGCACTGGGAGCGGCACCGATTTCTTTCATCTGTGGCGACCTGTTACTCTTGTTGCAACGACCGCCTCCGACTTGTTCGGGGGCAGCAAGTGGAGTCCGACTCCCACCTCTGCGCGGCAGGTGAAACTGCAGTTCAGTGGTTCCGGTCACCTGTTATCGGAGATCATTCTTCGTCAGGTTCCTCGCTCAGTCGAGGAGATAGGTTTCGGCGTGAGCTGGATCTTATGTGATCGGTCGACATCGGGCCCCGCGGATGAGCAATCATCACAGCGGGGCTTTTTTGTTGGGGTGCGGGCGGTACGGGCTGCGTGCGGTCATGAAGACCGCACCGTTCAACCTAGGAGGCCCCATCAGCACTGAGACCCGCATCAACGATCGTATCCGCGTTCCCGAGGTTCGTTTGGTCGGACCTGGCGGCGAACAGGTAGGCATCGTGCGTGTTGAAGATGCACTCCGCTTGGCCCTTGAGGCCGACCTCGACCTGGTCGAGGTAGCTCCTGACGCCCGTCCACCGGTCTGCAAGATCATGGACTACGGCAAGTTCAAGTACGAGGCTGCGCAGAAGGCACGTGAGTCACGTAAGAACCAGCAGCTGACGGTCATCAAGGAGCAGAAGCTCCGACCCAAGATCGACGACCACGACTACGAGACCAAGAAGCGCAACGTCGTTCGCTTCCTCGAAGCCGGTTCCAAGGTCAAGGTCACGATCATGTTCCGCGGACGTGAGCAGTCACGCCCCGAACTCGGCTACCGCCTTCTGCAGCGTCTGGGAGCAGACGTCGCAGATCTCGGATTCGTCGAAACCTCGGCAAAGCAGGACGGCCGAAACATGACGATGGTCCTGGCACCGCACAAGGGCGCCAAGACTCGTGTCAAGGCGCAGGAGAGCGCTCAGGCGCCAGTGGCTCAGGCTGCTCCGCGTCCGGCTCCGGCCGCACCGGCTTCCAGTGAAGCAGCTCCGGAAGCACCGACGACCGGCGATGCCGCTCCCGAGGCTCCGGCCAGCTAGTCGATTTCCCAAGATCCACCACGTAACAAGAACTGAGGACTCCATGCCCAAGATGAAGAGCCACAGCGGCGCCTCGAAGCGATTCAAGGTGTCCGGCAGCGGAAAGCTCATGCGCCAGAAGGCCGGCCGTCGCCACCTTCTCGAGCACAAGTCCAGCAGGGTTACCCGTCGTCTCGACGGTGTCGCTGTTGTCAGCCCTGACGACGCTCCGCGCATCAAGCGCATGCTCGGCATCTGAGTCGCCCCCTTACTGACCACCCGGGGCCGTACTTTCAGCCCCTAGATTGACAGGATTTTTCAAGTGGCACGCGTAAAGAGGGCGGTCAACGCCCAGAAGAAGCGTCGTTCAATTCTTGCTGCATCCAGCGGCTACCGTGGACAGCGTTCGCGTCTGTACACCAAGGCCAAGGAGCAGCAGCTCCACTCGCTCACCTACGCGTACCGCGACCGTCGTGCGCGCAAGGGCGAGTTCCGCAAGCTGTGGATCACGCGTATCAACGCTGCAGCTCGTGCAAACGACATCACGTACAACCGCCTCATCCAGGGCCTGCGTCTGGCAGAGGTCGACGTCGACCGCAAGATCCTGGCCGAGCTCGCTGTCTCCGATGCCGAGGCCTTTGCCGGCCTGGTCGCACTCGCGAAGGCCGCTCTGCCGGCTGACGTGAACGCTCCTGCCGGAGAAGCAGCCTGATTCACGCATCACAGCAACGGCCCGTGGACCCGCTCACCGAGCGGACTCCGCGGGTCGTTTCTGCTGTCAAGCTCCTGCGCACAGCAGAACGACGCAAAGCAGGACGTTTCCTCGTCGAGGGCGAGAACTCGGTCACCGAACTGTTGAACGGTGCACTCTCGAATGGCGAGGCCCGCCCGGTACACGACCTCTTCTACACCGAGGACGCAGCCGAGCGCTATCAGCACGTCATCGATCGGGCGCTGACCGCTGGAGTTCGTGTTGCTCGTGTGACCGATCGAGCAATCAAAGCTCTCAGCGATACCGTCACGCCGCCCGGACTCGTTGCCGTCAGCGATCTACTGGACGTACCGCTGAGCGCAGCCGTCCATCAGGAGACCCGCCTGCTCGCAGTGCCGGTCGAGGTCAACGAACCAGGTAACGCGGGCACCGTCATTCGCATCGCCGACGCAGTGGGTGCCGATGCGGCAATCCTCGCCGGCGACAGCGTCGATCCGCATAACGGCAAGGTCGTTCGTTCGTCGGCGGGCAGCCTGTTTCACCTGCCAGTCGTCCGCGATCGAGACACAGTGTCGGTGATCGAGCAGATTCGCGCAGCCGGCATTCAGATTCTCGCGACTGCAGCTGACGGCGAGGTCGATCTCGACGAGGCCGACGAGTTGCTGAGCAAGCCGACGGCCTGGCTGTTCGGTAACGAAGCGCACGGTCTCGATCCGGCGATCGCCGCGCAGGCTGATCATCGGGTCAGGATTCCGATCCATGGCCGCGCCGAAAGCTTGAACCTCGCGACAGCGGCGGCAATTTGCCTGTACGCAAGCGCGCGGGTGCAAAATCGCGCCACCGATCACGGCTGAAAACGCACGCGAAGACCTCACGGAATCCCATTTGCGGAAGCCTGAGACAATACAAGAGCAGAGACAATGCTCGAGCGAGTTCGAAAGCTCGCTCGCAGTACAAGAAGTAAGCAGTACAAGAAGCACGCAGTACGAGAAGTAAACCGAGAAGCGACAGGAGCGTCACAGCCGTGGCCAAAAATGAGGGCGCGACACCGCCGGAGGTCGACGCGAGTGTACTCACCGAAGAGGCGTTGACCGCTGCGGCTGAGAACGCCGAGAAGGCGCTGGCGGACGCCGCTGACCTGGATGCGCTGGCGCACGTCAAGGTGGAGCACCTGGGGGACAAGTCCCCGATCGCCCTCGCTCGCCGGGGACTCGGCAGCCTTCCGGGCAAGGAAAAGGCGGACGCCGGTAAGCGCGTCAACATCTTCCGCACTCGGATCAACAACGCGTACGACGCTCGTCGTGAGGTCCTCCTCGCCGAGCGTGACGCCGCGGTGTTGGTTGCCGAGGCAATCGACGTCACTCTGCCTTCCGATCGTCACCCCGTCGGGGCGCGTCACCCGATCAGCCTGATTTCCGAGCAGGTCGCCGACGTATTCGTCGCGATGGGTTGGGAAGTTGCCGAGGGTCCGGAGGTGGAGACCGAGCACTTCAACTTCGACGCGCTCAACTTCTTGCCGGATCACCCTGCCCGCACGATGCAGGACACCTTCCACCTGGCACCCGAGAACTCGCGCCAGGTGCTGCGTACCCACACCTCGCCGGTGCAGGTCCGCACCATGCTCTCGCGTGAGGTACCGATCTACGTGGTGTGCCCGGGCCGCACGTTCCGCACCGATGAACTCGATGCGACCCACACGCCTGTCTTCTCGCAGGTCGAAGGCCTGGCCGTCGACAAGGGCCTGACCATGGCCAACCTGCGCGGGACTCTCGACGCGTTCGCTCGTGCCCTTTTCGGCCCCGAGACGCGTACCCGTATGCGCCCCAACTACTTCCCGTTCACGGAACCGTCGGCCGAGGTCGATGTCTGGTTCGCGAACAAGAAGGGCGGCGCAGGCTGGGTCGAGTGGGGCGGCTGCGGCATGGTCAACCCGAACGTTCTGCGCGCCAGCGGTATCGATCCCGACGAGTACTCGGGTTTCGCATTCGGCATGGGCCTCGAGCGGACCCTGCAGTTCCGCAACGGTATCCCGGACATGCGCGACATCGTCGAGGGTGACGTGCGTTTCACGCTGCCCTTCGGTGTCGCAGGCTGACCGATCCGGTCCGCGGAACCTTCACAAAGACTTATCGACAAACGAGAGAGCTGAGCAGACGTGCGAGTAGCGCAATCCTGGCTGACCGAGATCCTGCAGCGGGCAACTCCGGACTGGGAGGTGACCCCGGAAGAGCTGGACGCCGGGTTCGTCCGGGTGGGACTCGAAGTCGAGGAACTCGACACACTCGAGGCGATCGACGGCCCGTTGGTCGTCGGCAAGGTCGTCTCCATCACCGAACTGACCGAGTTCAAGAAGCCGATCCGCTTCTGCCAGGTCGAGGTCGGCGAACCCGAGCCTCGCGGCATCGTCTGTGGCGCGCGTAATTTCAACGAGGGTGACCTCGTCGTCGTTGCGTTGCCCGGCGCGGTGCTGCCCGGCGGATTCGAAATCGCCACTCGCAAGACGTACGGCCAGGTGTCCGACGGCATGATCTGCTCCGTCTCGGAACTCGGTATCGGCAAAGACCATTCGGGCATCTTGGTGCTCGAGCCCGGTACCGCCGAACCCGGCGCGGACGGCAACGAGTTGCTCGGTCTCGGTGACACGATCATCGAACTGAACATCACCCCGGACCGTGGCTACTGCTTCTCGGTCCGCGGTCTCACGCGAGAACTCGCGTGCGGCTTCGATCTCGAATACGCCGATCCCGCTTCGGTTCCCGCTCACCCGGCTGAGGGTGAAGCCTGGCCGGTGCGCCTCGAACCGGAGTCCAAGGCTTCGCGTTTCGTGATGCGGAAGATCACGGGTATCGATCCGCAGGCAGTGAGCCCGTGGTGGCTGCAGCGTCGACTTCTGCTCTCGGGTGTTCGCCCGATCTCGCCGGCCGTCGACGTCACCAACTACGTGATGCTCGAACTCGGTCAGCCTCTGCACGCGTTCGATGCGACCTCGGTGCAGGGCGACCTGGTGGTCCGTCGCGCCAAGGCGGGGGAGAAGCTGACGACGCTCGACGACGTCGAACGCACGCTCGATCCCGAAGACGTTGTCATCGCCGACGATTCCGGAGTCATCTCGCTGGCTGCCGTCATGGGCGGCGCAACCACCGAGGTGGGAACGGCAACGACGGACATCCTCCTCGAAGGAGCTACTTGGGATCCGCTCGCAGTCTTCAAGACGGCGCGCCGGCACAAGCTGCCGAGTGAGGCGAGCAAGCGTTTCGAGCGCGTCGTCGATCCGGCAATTCCGCTCGCGGCCGTCGACCGCGCAGCCGCTCTGCTGGTCGAGATTGCCGGCGGACGGATCGAACCGGTCCTGACCGACGTGGGCGATGTCGCCCCTCGCGCTGCCATTCGCATGGATATCGACCTGCCCGACCGTGTCGCCGGAGTCACGTACCCCAACGGCACCGCAGCTCGCCGCCTCACCCAGGTTGGCTGCAACGTCGAGGTCGGCGTCAGCGAAGAAGGACACGGCCAGTTGGTCGCGACGCCGCCGTCGTGGCGTCCGGACCTGGTGCAGCCTGCGGACCTCGTCGAGGAAGTTCTTCGCCTCGAAGGTCTCGAGCAGATCCCGTCTGTGCTTCCCGCCGCTCCGGCCGGACGTGGGTTGACTCCGTCGCAGCGGCGAAAGCGCACGGTCTCGAAGGCCGTGGCTCACGCCGGTTACGTCGAGGTCCTTCCTCCGGTCTTCCTGCCGACGAACGTCTTCGACGTCTGGGGCCTCGACGCGGATGATCCGCGCCGCAACACCAGCAAGGTGCTCAACCCGCTCGAAGCCGATCGTCCGGAGTTGGCGACCACGCTGCTCCCGGGTCTGCTGGAGATCCTGGCTCGCAACGCTTCTCGCGGTCAGCGTGATCTGTCGCTGTACGGCATCGCGCAGGTCGTCCTGCCGGGCCCCGACACCAAGCCGGTGGATGCATTGCCGGTGGATCGTCGTCCGACGGACGAGCAGATCGCGAACCTGATCGCGTCGTTGCCGGCTCAGCCCGTGCACATCGCTGCAGTGTTGAGTGGTTTGCGTGAGCCGAGCGGCCCCTGGGGTCCTGGCCGTCAGGCCGAGGCTTCGGACACTTTTGCAGCCGTGCGGGTCATTTCAGCTGCAGCAGGCGTCGAGGTGGAACTGCGTGCGGCGCAGTACCTGCCGTGGCATCCCGGCCGTTGCGCCGAGGTTGTCGTTGACGGCAACGTAGTCGGTCATGCGGGCGAACTGCATCCGGCTGTTCTCGAGCGCGCGGGACTGCCCGCGCGCACCTGCGCACTGGAAATCGATCTCGACGCTTTGCCATTGGTCGAGAATCTGCCCGCTCCGCGCATTTCGCCGTTCCCCGCAGTGCTCCAGGACGTGGCAGTTGTTGTCGATCGCGACATTCCGGCAGCCAAGGTGCAGGAAGCTCTGCGTTCCGGCGGCGGCGAACTTCTCGAAGACATTCGCCTCTTCGACGTCTTCGAGGGCGAGCAGGTCGGTGAAGGCCGCAAGTCGCTCGCGTTCGCGTTGCGATTCCGTGGTGTCGACCGGACGCTGACCGAGGACGAGGCCAGTGCCGCGCGTGATGCGGCAGTGGAGGCGGCGTCCAAGGCCGTCGGTGCGCAGATGCGCGGCTGATTTCCTCAACTGATCACAGAGCCCACGACCGTTGCCGGTGGTCGTGGGCTCTGTCGTGTTATCGGCTTTTCGACTGAGGTGAATCGGAAAGCCACACATCTGGCGCAACGGTGTCCGTCCGTCGCCCTTGCTGGTCGAGCACGTGGCCGAGCAGTTTGCGCAAATACAGCACGATGGATCGTTCCGTGACGCAAAGACCCGGAATCTCCTTGCGCAGACGAGTTTCGAATGCATCGAGTTCTGCAGGAGAATGCAGCCACAACTGAACCACCAGGTTGTCGGCGCCCACCACCGCGAAACAGTTTCGGACTTCCGGCGCTCGGCTCAGCACTCGTCCCGCCGTATCGAGAAGCTCGGGTTCGACGCGGCACCACAAAGTGGCGAGCACGGGAAGCCCGGCCAGCGGCCGCGCGAATTCACACCGCAGCGCCACCAACCCCGAAGACGTGAGCCGGTCGATCTGGCGTTTGCACGCAGCGGGACTGACACCGATCGCGTCGGCCAACTCCTTCATGGGAGTGCGCCCGTCGTAAGCGAGCTTCGTCAGAACCTTGCGATCCTGTTCGGATATCCCGGTCGGCCGAGCGCGCACGGCAGTACGGTTTTCGCTGGTGGTCAGCACACCCTTCTCGGACGGTGCCAGCGCATTGAGTCTCCATCGCCCACCTTCGGTGAACCAGCGTGTGATGATCGAGGTTCGTGTCGCCAGTACACCGTCGATCGTTGCGACGTCTTCCGAGATGAAGCGCGACATCGACGCCAGATCCGCGGTACCGGCTGTGACGAGCAGATCTGCTCTGCCCGTTGATGCTTCGATGGTCACGGCGTGGGCCGAGCGAGTCAGCCGTGCCGCGATGGTGTCGAGAAGAGCAGGTGAGCAATCGATTTCGATGATCGCTGTGACGATGCTGCCCAGGACCTGTGGCCCTGGAGTGACCGTGACCCAGGCCAACGACGATTCGGAGAGTCGATTCCAACGACGGGCGAGAGTCGCGGCGTCGAGTTCGAGTGGTTCGGCCAACGAAAGCCACTTCGATCGCGGTGCGAGCTGGAGCGCATTGATTATCCTCAGATCGATTTCATCTATCCTGCGACCGTTGCCGGCATCTGGTGCACTCATAACGTCATTATCCGGCATATTGCTGCAAGATTCGGACTATCTGCGACGCTCGACGGATGATCACAGAGGAGAAGTACGCGCTGATCGGAGCGGGCCCGTCTGGATTGGCCGGCGCGCGAAACCTCGATCGGGCCGGGATAGCGTTCGACGGCTTCGAGAGCCACGACGACGTCGGTGGGCTCTGGGACATCGACAACCCGCACAGCACCGTCTACGAGTCGGCGCACCTCATCTCTTCGAAGGGCACCACCGCATTCGCGGAGTTCCCGATGGCTGATTCGGTGGCCGACTACCCGAGCCACGTCGAACTTGCCGATTATTTCCGCGACTACGCCGATACTCACGATCTTCGCAGGCACTTTGCCTTCGGCATTACCGTCGTCGACGTTTCGCCGGTCGATTCGCTATGGCAGGTCACCACGCGCAGTCGCAGCGGTGAGACAACAGTCGCGCGGTATCGAGGCGTGATCATCGCGAACGGAACGCTGTCGAAGCCGAACATGCCGACTTTCCGGGGCGACTTCACCGGCACGTTGATGCACACGAGCCAGTACCGCAGCGCCGAGATCTTCCGCGGGAAGAAGGTACTGGTCATCGGAGCGGGCAACAGTGGATGCGACATCGCCGTCGATGCCGTCCACCAGGCCGAGTGCGTCGACCTGAGCGTTCGGCGAGGCTACTACTTCGTCCCCAAGTATCTGTTCGGCCGACCCTCGGACACCTTGAATCAGGGAAAGCCGTTGCCGCCGTGGATCAAACAACGCGTCGACACCTTGGTACTCAAGCAGTTCACGGGTGATCCGGTGCGGTTCGGATTTCCGGCACCGGACTACAAGATCTACGAATCGCATCCGGTCGTGAACTCGTTGATCCTGCACCACATCGGGCACGGTGATGTGCACGTGCGCGCCGACGTCGACCGGTTCGAGGGGAAGACGGTGCGGTTTGTCGACGGATCGTCTGCCGACTACGACCTCGTTCTCTGCGCCACGGGGTATCACCTCGACTATCCCTTCATCGCGCGCGAGGACTTGGACTGGTCGGGCGCTGCCCCGGACCTGTTCCTCAACGTCGCGAGTCGCCGCCACGACAATCTCTTTGTTCTCGGCATGGTCGAAGCATCCGGTCTCGGGTGGCAGGGCCGTTTCGAGCAGGCCGAGTTGGTGGCCAAATTGATCACCGCACGTACCGAAGCCCCCGCCGCGGCGCGGGAATTCTCGGCGGCGGCGGCCGGTCCTCCTCCCGATCTGTCCGGGGGATACAAGTACCTGAAGTTGGGACGAATGGCCTACTACGTGAACAAGGACGCCTACCGCTCGGCGATCAAGCGGCACATCGGACTGCTTGATGCCGCTCTGACGAAGGGAGGACAGTGATGCCGATCGACGACGTGGTGCTCAACTTCAACCCGGGATCGTTGATGATCCTCAACGCGGTGCTGGCCGCGATCATGCTGGGGATCGCCCTCGACACCTCGGTCGACGACTTTCGTCGTGCGCTCACCAAACCCAAGGCGATGGCGGTGGGTATTGCTGCGCAGTTCCTGCTGTTGCCGGCAGTGACTTTTCTCCTGACGCTGATTCTCTCGCCGGCTCCGTCGGTAGCACTCGGCATGATCCTGGTGGCGTGCTGCCCGCCAGGGAACATCTCGAACGTCCTGACTCACCGGGCGGGCGGCGACGTCGCACTCTCGGTGTCCATGACGGCGGTGTCGAACGTCCTCGCGATCTTCCTCATGCCGCTCAATCTTGCGTTCTGGGGGAGCCGACGCCCGGAGACCGACGCTCTGTTGCAGTCCGTGAACCTGAATGCGCTCGAGATGGTCGCGCAAATCGCCCTGATCATCGGTGTGCCGTTCGTTCTCGGCATCTGGGCGGCACGAAGGTTTCCGGAGATCGCCGCGAAAGCGCAGCCTTGGGTGAAAAACGGTTCGTTGGTGGCGTTGTTGATCTTCATCGTCGCGGGGGTGTCGGGGAACGCGTCGTACTTCGTCGACTACATCGGGGTGGTACTGCTCGCGGTCTTCCTGCACGACACGGTTGCCCTAGCACTGGGATACTTCTGCGGCGCCGTCACCGGGTTGAACGAATACAGCCGTCGCGCCGTCTCTTTCGAGGTCGGCATCCGCAATGCCGGGCTGGGGCTTGGCCTGGTGTTCACGTTCTTCGACGGGCTCGGTGGCATGGCCGTCGTGGCCGGCTGGTGGGGGATCTGGGACATCATCGCCGGGTTGGCTCTGGCGACGATCTGGTCCAAGCGACGCGCCCGAAAGGCGGTACCGGCATGACCGTCGCACTCGTCACGGGCGGAAACGGGTTCCTGGGTACCGCTGTCATCGACGCACTGATCGCGCAGGGCATCACCGTCGTCTGTGTCGACCTCACGGTCAAGGACACGCCGGACGATCGCATCCGCCGCGTCAGGGCGGACGTCTGCGACCCCACAGAATTGGGGCGGGTGTTCGGTCAGTACCGACCGAACGTCGTGATCCACCTTGCGTCCATCGTGAATCCCGGCAAGAAAACGACAGCAGAGCAGGAGTACCGCGTCGACGTCGACGGGACACGAAACGTGCTCGCGGCCTGCGTCGAACACGGGGTTGGACGGGTCGTCGTGTCTTCGTCCGGAGCGGCGTACGGCTACCACTCCGACAACCCACCGTGGATCACCGAGGACGTACCTGTCCGAGGCAACGACGAATTCACATACAGTCGCCACAAACGCCTGGTCGAGGAGATGCTCGCCGAATATCGCGTCGAACACCCGGAGTTGGAACAAGTTGTCTTCCGGATCGGCACGATCTTGGGCGAGAGCGTCGACAATCAGATCACCGCGTTGTTCGATCGCCGCAAGCTGCTCAAGGTTGCCGGGAGCGACAGCCCCTTCGTCTTCGTCTGGCACACCGATGTCGCGGGCGCTTTTGCGGAGGCCGTGACCGGAAACCAAGTGGGCATCTTCAATGTCGCGGGCGACGGCGTGCTGACCGTCGACGAGTTGGCTTCCCGGATGGGCAAGAGCACGGTGACGCTTCCTGCATGGTTGTTGCGAGGCGTTCTACGCGTCGGACGGCGATTGGGCGTAACGGAACACGGTCCGGAGCGCGTCGGATTTCTCCAGTACCGACCGGTTCTCGACAATCGGCGGCTCAAGGAACAGTTCGGATACGTCCCCGAATATTCGAGCGAGGAAGCGTTTGCCGCGTATCTCGCGTCACGCTGACCCCTTCGACGGACGGTCGTGGAAGGATCGGAATTGTCCGTCGGCGTTTTCGAGAAGGGACTGACAGTGTCACGAAATGATGGGTCCGAACATGATGGGTCCGTGCACCAGGTAGTCGAGGCCGCCAGTGCACTCGACGACAAGGACTTCCTCGCGGTCGTCCGCGCAGTGGTCGAGCGTCGTCCGAGTTTGTCGGTCCTTCTTTCCGTGGTGGACACCGCTGCCGCGAGCCTCGAGCCGAACCGCGTCGAGGACGAGAACGAGATCACCGACGCCGAAGAAGTCGAACTGCCCGACACCGTTGTGGAGGTCGACGAGATCATCGACGTCCCGGTGGTACTTGCGACCGATCCGAGAATTCCCGAACCCGACTACACCGAAGGGGGAGTGCCCACTTTCGACCGCGTTCGGGAGAAGATAGAGGGGCGCTTCGGTACTTCAATAGGTTCGTCCGAACTGGCGCACGAGAGTCCTGCCGGAAAGTCCGTCGACGAGCAGTGGGACGAGCGCCAGAAGGCCGCAAAGGCCAAGCTCGAGGAGATCCGGCGATCCATGGGTAAGTAATTATGCATTCCGATGCACAATGATGCATACTGTGTGACATGACTGAAGGTGGTACGACCGAGAACGCACGCAAGCCGATCAGAGTCGCCGTTGCCGGCGCCAGTGGGTACGCCGGTGGTGAGGTTCTGCGTCTGCTTCTCGGGCACCCCTCCTATGTCGACGGCAGCCTGGTGATCGGTTCGCTGACCGCCGGTGGCAACGCCGGTTCGACGCTCGGTGAGCATCATCCGCACTTGCTTCCACTCTCGTCGCGGGTACTCGAAGAGACCACTGTCGAGATCCTCTCGGGTCACGACGTCGTCTTCCTCGGTCTCCCACACGGAAATTCGGCTCAGTACGCCAAGTTGCTGCCCGAGTCGACGGTCATCATCGACTGCGGCGCGGACTTCCGGCTGCAGGATCCCGCAGCCTGGGAGAAGTACTACAAGAGCGCTCATGCCGGCACCTGGCCCTACGGTCTTCCTGAATTGCCCGGTGCCCGTGAGAAATTGGTAGGCGCAACCCGCATCGCCGTTCCGGGCTGCTACCCGACGGCAGCGAGCCTCGCGCTGGCCCCCGCCGTTGCCGCGGGGATCGTGGACTCACACGTGAACGTGGTTGCGGTCAGTGGCACTTCGGGCGCCGGCCGGGCACCGAAGGCTGATCTGCTGGGTTCCGAGGTCATGGGCTCCGTCCGTGCGTACGGCGTCGGCGGCGTCCATCGCCACACCCCTGAGATCATTCAGAATCTCTCGGCCGCAGGCGGCAAGGACATCAGTGTCTCCTTCACTCCAGTCCTCGCGCCCATGCCGCGCGGCATCCTCGCGACCTGCACGGCAGCCACCACGGCCACCGAAGAGCAAGCGCGCGAAATCTACGACAAGGCATACAACGACGAGCCGTTCATCCACGTACTGCCTGCCGGAGTCTTCCCGCAGACCGGTGCCGTGATCGGATCCAATGCCGTACAGATCGGGGTCACCGTTGACGCCGACGCCGGTCAGCTCGTTGTCATCTCGGCAATCGACAATCTCACCAAGGGCACCGCCGGTGGCGCGGTGCAATCGATGAATCTCGCCCTTGGCCTACCCGAGACCGCAGGTCTCTCTACCGTGGGAGTAGCTCCGTGAGCACCGACAATCCGCAGCAGATCGACAACGCAACCGAGCCTGACGCGACCGTTGCAGACGTGGTTCACGTCGCCGAGGGACGTCTGCTCCGCACGCAGGGCGTCACCGCACCTGCCGGATTCCGCGGTGCCGGAATTGCTGCCGGTATCAAGAAGAGTGGCAAGTCGGACCTCGCATTGGTGCTCAACGAGGGACCCGATCTGGCCGCTGCCGGCGTCTTCACCCTGAACAAGGTCAAGGCAGCTCCGGTGCTCTGGTCTCAGCAGGTCCTGACGACGGGCAAGCTGCGCGCGGTGGTGCTCAACTCGGGCGGCGCGAACGCCTGCACGGGCGCGGGTGGATTCCAGGATGCACACAAGACTGCCGAGGAAGTTGCTTCGGCACTGAGTAATTGGGGCACCGAGACGGGCGCGATCGAGGTCGCTGTCTGTTCGACCGGACTTATCGGTGACCGCTTGCCCATGGACAAGCTGATCCCCGGTGTCACCGAGGTAGTGCACGAACTCGCTGGCGGAATCTCCGGCGGCACCGACGCGGCATACGCGATCATGACCACCGATACCGTGCCGAAGCAGGCGTCGCTGCACCACGCGAACAAATGGAACGTCGGCGGAATGGCCAAGGGCGCAGGCATGCTCGCGCCTGCGCTGGCCACGATGCTGTGCGTCGTCACGACCGATGCTGTCGCAACGGCCGAGCAGCTCGATACCGCTCTGCGCGCCGCCACCCACCTGAGCTTCGATCGCCTCGACGTCGACGGCGCCACGTCCACCAACGACACAGTGCTCCTGTTGGCCTCCGGCGCCAGCGGTGTCACGCCGACGCAGGACGAACTGAACGCCGCAGTGCTGGCCGTGTGTGATGATCTCGCGGATCAGTTGATGGCAGACGCCGAGGGCGTCACCAAGCGGGTCAAGGTGACGGTTCGCGGCGCAGCGTCCGAGTCCGATGCGTTGATCGGCGCCCGGACCATCGCCCGCGACAGCCTGGTCAAGACAGCGCTTTTCGGTTCCGATCCCAATTGGGGTCGCGTTCTCGCCGCAGTGGGTATCGCTCCCATCGAGCTCGATCCCGATCGAATCAGTGTGTCCTTCAACGGGAGTCCCGTCTGCATCGACGGCGTCGGCGCTCCGGGAGCGCGTGAGGTGGACCTGAGCGGGATCGACATCGAACTCGACATCGACCTGGGAATCGGCAACGAGTCCGTGAGCATTCGCACCACGGACCTCTCGCACGCGTACGTCGAAGAGAACTCGGCGTACTCGTCATGACCGAGACGTATCCCGTGATCAGCGAGCATCAGAAGGCGCATGTCCTCGCCGACGCGCTGCCGTGGCTGCAGCGATTCCGAGACAAGGTGGTCGTGGTCAAGTACGGCGGAAACGCCATGATCGACGAGACACTCAAGACCGCCTTCGCCGCGGACATGGCGTTCCTGCGGACTGTCGGCATCCACCCCGTCGTCGTGCACGGCGGCGGCCCGCAGATCAACGCGATGCTGGCACGCCTTGGCATGAAGGGTGAGTTCCGCGGTGGTTTCCGGGTCACGACGCCCGAGGTGATGGACGTCGTCCGGATGGTGCTCTTCGGTCAGGTGGGCCGTGAACTCGTCGGGCTGATCAACGCGCACGGTCCCTACGCGGTCGGTATCTCCGGTGAGGATGCGCACTTGTTCACCGCTACTCGACGCACTGTTGCGGTCGAGGGAGAGCAGACCGACATCGGCCTGGTCGGAGACGTCACTACCGTGAACCCGGACGCGGTACTCGATCTCATTGCAGCAGGACGTATTCCGGTGGTCTCGACCATCGCACCCGACGCCGACGGTGTCGTCCACAACATCAACGCCGATACCGCTGCTGCCGCACTGGCCGAGGCGATCGGTGCCGAGAAGCTCGTTGTCCTCACCGACGTCGAGGGCCTGTACACCGATTGGCCGGACCGAGCCTCGCTGGCCACCGAGATCGACACCGACGCCCTTGCTCAGTTGTTGCCGAGTCTCGATGCCGGCATGGTGCCCAAGATGGAGGCCTGCCTTCGCGCGGTGCGCGGAGGTGTGCCGTCGGCGCACGTGATCGACGGTCGGCTCGAACATTCAGTCCTACTCGAACTTTTCACCGGTGAAGGAATCGGCACGATGGTCGTGCCGGGTTCCTCGGTCGCCGGTCCCCAGCAGGGAGCTATCTCATGAGCACGATCGATCTGCAGCAGCGGTGGTCCGCTTCGCTGATGAACAATTACGGCGTACCCCGGGTTGCTCTCGTCCGCGGTGACGGCGCCGTACTCACCGACGCCGACGGCAAGCAGTACGTCGACTTCCTGGCCGGAATCGCCGTCAACATTCTCGGACACGGACATCCGGCCGTCGTCGAAGCCGTGACTACTCAGCTGTCGACACTCGGCCACGTGTCCAACCTGTACGCCAGCGAGCCGGTCGTCGAGTTGGCGGAGCAGCTGCTCGCTCATCTCGGCAACGTCACCGGGCGCGCGTTCTTCTGCAACTCCGGTACCGAGGCGAACGAGGCTGCCTTCAAGCTCGCTCGCGCCACCGGCCGGAAGAAGATCATCGCAGCCCAAGGCTCCTTCCACGGTCGCACGATGGGGGCACTCGCTCTGACGGGTCAGCCGGCCAAGCGGGCGCCGTTCGAACCGATGCCCGCCGGTGTCGAGTTCGTGCCGTACGGCGACGTCGAGGCACTCGAGCAGGCCGTCGATTCCGACACCGCCGCTGTGTTCCTCGAACCGATCATGGGTGAGGGCGGCGTCGTGGTGCCACCCGAGGGATACCTCGTCGAGGCTCGGCGGATCACCGCCGAACGTGGTGCGCTGCTCGTACTCGACGAAGTGCAGACCGGCATCGGCCGGACCGGCTGGTTCTACGCACATCAGGCAGTCGGCATCGTGCCGGACGTCATCACTCTTGCGAAGGGACTCGGCGGCGGAATGCCGATCGGCGCCTGCATCGCGACCGGGGCAACGGCAGAGTTGTTCGGACCGGGCAAGCACGGTACGACGTTCGGTGGCAATCCGGTGTGCGCTGCGGCGGCGCTTGCCGTGCTGAAAACCATTGCAGCGGAAGACCTGATCTCACGCGCCGACAGCTTGGGCAAATCGATCTCGGCGGGCATCGAAGATCTGGGCCATCCGTTGGTCGACTACGTACGGGGATCAGGACTGTTGCTGGGTGTCGTGCTGACCGAGGACGTCGCGCCGGCAGTGGAAAACGCAGCGCGCGAAGCCGGGTACCTTGTGAATGCAGCGCAACCCGGAGTGATCCGGTTGGCGCCGCCGCTCATCCTCACGGACGAGCAGGCCGAAACCTTCGTGGCAGCACTACCTGCCATCTTCGACAGTGCACTATCGGCTGACCAGCCGGGGGAGAAGTGACTACCGTGGTGAAACACTTTCTCAGGGACGACGATCTGACTCCTGCGCAGCAGGCCGAAGTTCTCGAACTCGCAGCGATTCTCAAGAAGGACCCGTTCGCTCGGCGTCCGCTCGAGGGTCCCCGCGGAGTCGGTGTCATCTTCGAGAAGAACTCGACGCGTACACGTTTCTCGTTCGAGATGGGCATCGCACAGATGGGCGGCCACGCTGTCGTCGTAGACGGGCGCAGCACTCAACTCGGTCGTGAAGAGACCTTGGCGGACACCGGACGCGTTCTCTCCCGCTACGTCGATGCCGTCGTGTGGCGCACGTTCGGCCAGAAGCGACTGGAGCAAATGGCTACGGGCGCAACGATTCCCATCGTCAACGCATTGTCCGACGAATTTCATCCCTGTCAGGTTCTGGCCGATCTGCAAACGCTGATCGAGCAGAAGGGTGAGCTCAAGGGACTGAAGCTGACCTACCTGGGCGACGGCGCCAACAACATGGCTCACTCGCTGATGCTCGGCGGAGTGACCGCAGGCATAGACGTCACCATCGCAAGCCCCGCCGGCTTCGAACCGGCGGACTGGGTCGTGGCAGCAGCACGCAAACGCGCCGAGGAAACCGGCGCGACCATCACCCTGACGCAGGACCCACAGGCCGGCGTCGTCGGCGCCGACGCGTTGGTCACCGACACCTGGACCTCGATGGGTCAGGAGAACGACGGGCTCGATCGAGTCGGACCTTTCCGTCCGTTTCAGATCAACAAGGAACTGCTCGCAAAAGCAGATCCGAAGGCTGTCGTCCTGCACTGCCTGCCGGCCCATCGCGGCGAAGAGGTCACCGACGAGGTTCTCGACGGACCCCAGAGCGTCGTCTGGGACGAGGCGGAGAACCGTCTGCACGCCCAGAAGGCGTTGCTCGTGTGGCTGCTGGAACAGCGAACCCAACTGGACCCGGCGTGAGCGTCGCTCCCACTCGGGCTGGTCGCCAGTCGCGCATCATCGCGCTTCTGGCGGCTCACCCTGTCCGAAGTCAGACGGAGCTGGCGGCCTTGCTCGGTGCCGAGGGCATCGAAGCAACGCAGGCGACGCTCTCGCGTGACCTCGAAGAGCTGGGAGCGGTGAAACTGCGTGCCGCCGACGGCGGCGCCGGTGTTTACGTGGTGCCGGAGGACGGGAACCCGGTACGCGGTGTGTCCGGCGGTACCGACCGTCTCTCACGGCTGTTGGGTGAGCTGTTGGTCTCCACCGATTTCAGCGGCAACATGGCGATTCTCCGGACACCGCCGGGAGCCGCGCACTACCTCGCGAGCGCACTGGATCGGTCCTCGATGCCCGACATCGTGGGAACGATCGCCGGAGATGACACCATCTTCGTGGTGGCCCGAGAACCGCTTTCCGGAGCGGAACTCGCGGCCATGATCGAATCGCTCGCCTGACCCCTTATTCTTTGATAGAGATTTTCAACCGAAGGAGCACAAAAACCATGGCCGATCGCGTCGTACTCGCCTACTCGGGCGGGCTGGACACTTCTGTTGCCATCAGTTGGATCGGTAAGGAGACGGGCGCTGAAGTTGTCGCCGTCGCCATCGATCTGGGGCAGGGTGGCGAGGACATGGAGGTCGTGCGTCAGCGCGCGATCGACTGCGGCGCAGTCGAATCCGTTGTCGTCGACGCCCGCGACGAGTTCGCGGACGAATACTGCCTGCCGACCATCGCGGCCAACGCCCTGTACATGGACCGCTACCCGCTGGTCTCGGCCATCAGCCGTCCGCTGATCGTCAAGCACATCGTCGAAGCTGCACGCTCGCACGGCGGCACCATCGTCTCGCACGGTTGCACCGGTAAGGGCAACGACCAGGTTCGCTTCGAGGTCGGATTCGGCGCCCTCGCACCCGACCTTCAGGTCATCGCACCGGTCCGCGACTACGCCTGGACCCGCGAGAAGGCCATCGCCTTCGCCGAAGAGAACAACATCCCGATCAACGTCTCCAAGAAGTCGCCGTTCTCGATCGACCAGAACGTCTGGGGCCGCGCCGTCGAGACCGGATTCCTCGAGGATCTGTGGAACGCGCCGACGAAGGACGTCTACGACTACACCCAGGACCCGACGGTCAACTGGAACGCACCCGACGAGCTCATCATCAGCTTCGACAAGGGCCGCCCGGTCGCCATCGACGGCCGCCCGGTGTCGGTTCTCGAAGCCATTCAGGAACTGAACAAGCGCGCAGGCGCTCAGGGCGTCGGCCGTCTCGACGTCGTCGAGGACCGTCTCGTGGGCATCAAGAGCCGTGAGATCTACGAAGCTCCCGGCGCCATGGTTCTCATCACCGCGCACCAGGAACTCGAACACGTCACCCTCGAACGCGAACTCGGTCGCTACAAGCGTCAGATGGAGCAGCGTTGGTCCGAGCTGGTCTACGACGGACTCTGGTTCTCGCCCCTCAAGGACGCACTGGACACGTTCGTCAACAAGACGCAGGAACGCGTTACCGGCGACATCCGTCTCTTCCTGCACGGTGGAGCCATCACCGTCAACGGTCGTCGCAGCCCGGAGTCGCTCTACGACTTCAACCTCGCGACGTACGACGAGGGCGACAGCTTCGACCAGTCCGCATCGAAGGGCTTCGTCGAGATCCACGGTCTGTCGTCGAAGGTCGCCGCGAAGCGCGATCTGGGACTCTGAGCCATGACGGCTCGCGGTGACGGAGACGCTCAAAAACACGGCACCAACGAAGGTGCGCTGTGGGGCGGGCGGTTCGAGTCCGGACCGGCCGCTGCCATGGCGGCGCTGAGCAAGTCGACTCACTTCGACTGGGTCCTCGCTCCGTACGACGTGCGTGCGTCGCAGGCGCATGCACGTGTGCTGAACAAGGCAGGCCTGCTCAGCGAGGCCGATCTCGTGACAATGCTCGACGGTCTCGACCGTCTGGCGGCAGATGTCGCCAGTGGCGCCTTCGGGCCCAGTGAATCGGACGAGGACGTACACGGCGCACTCGAGCGCGGTCTGATCGAGCGTGTCGGGCCTGAGGTCGGTGGGCGCCTGCGTGCTGGACGTTCGCGCAACGACCAGGTGGCCACGCTGTTCCGCATGTGGCTTCGGGATGCGGTCCGCCGCATCTCCACCGGCGTTCTCGACGTGGTCGATGCTCTGGCGACTCAGGCCGGGGCCCATCCGGATGCCGTGATGCCGGGCAAGACGCACCTGCAGGCGGCTCAGCCGGTCCTGTTGGCGCATCACCTGCTCGCTCACGCACATCCGTTGTTGCGCGACGTGCAACGTCTTCGCGACTTCGACGTACGAGCTGCGGTGTCCCCGTACGGTTCCGGTGCACTCGCCGGTTCCTCGCTCGGTCTCGACCCCGAAGCCATTGCAGCGGAATTGAAGTTCGACAGCTCGGCCGAGAACTCGATCGACGCAACCGCTTCGCGTGATTTTGCGGCCGAGGCAGCGTTCGTGCTTGCGATGATCGGTGTCGATCTCTCACGCATGGCGGAAGAGATCATCATCTGGAGCACACCGGAATTCGGCTACATCACGCTTGCCGACGCGTGGTCGACAGGTTCGTCGATCATGCCGCAGAAGAAGAATCCGGATGTCTCGGAACTCACGCGCGGTAAGTCTGGTCGTTTGATCGGTAACCTCACCGGCCTGCTGGCGACGCTCAAGGCTCAGCCGCTGGCGTACAACCGCGATCTGCAAGAGGACAAGGAACCGGTCTTCGACTCGGTTGCGCAGCTGGAGATGTTGCTCCCGGCCATCACCGGCCTGGTGCAGACTCTCGAGTTCCACACCGAACGCATGGCGGAACTTGCTCCGGCAGGGTTCACGTTGGCCACCGACATCGCGGAGTGGATGGTGCGCCAGGGCGTGCCGTTCCGGGTTGCACACGAGGCTGCTGGAGCGTGTGTGCGTGTCGCCGAAGCGCGAGGCGTCGGACTCGAAGATCTCACGGACGAGGAACTGGCCGGCGTCGACAGCGCGCTGACACCCGCTGTTCGTGAGGTGCTGACAGTCGAGGGTTCCATCGCTTCGCGCAACGCGCGAGGCGGCACCGCGGGGGTGCGGGTTGCCGAGCAGCTGGACGGAGTCAAAGCAGTGGCGCAGTCACTGCGGGAATGGACCCTGTGACCTCGCGGTCACGAGTGTTGTCGCTCTCTTTTCGGCAGTAGTCCTTCGGTCGTACGCGGTCAGGTAGCAGAATTTGCTCCCTGACCGCGTACGCGTATTCGCCGTCAGTAGGCTTGTCGCGCGCGGGAAAAATGAGACTGACGTCACATGGTGAGTAACTTGGGAGTGAAATGGTGGGATTGAATTCCAAGTCTGTGCTGGGCCCGATTCGTCGGGTGGTTGCGACAGCACAAAACGGCCTCGAGGTCGTCCGGTTGGGTGGGCTGGAAACGGATGCGACCACGTCGCCGTTCGAGATCGTCGAACGCGCAGCGATGTATCGGCTACGGCGCTACTTCCCGGACAGTGACCCGGAAACCGTCGGCGCACCGATCTTGCTGATCCCGCCGATGATGATGTCGGCGAACGTGTACGACGTGACCCGTGACCAGGGCGCTGTGGGAATTCTGCACGAGATGGGCCTTGATCCCTGGGTCGTCGATTTCGGTTCGCCCGACTCCGAAGAGGGCGGTTGGGATCGTAACCTCGCCGATCACATCATCGCTCTCAGCGACATCGTCGATCACATCCACCGTCACACCGGAAAAGATGTTCACATCTCCGGTTATTCGCAGGGTGGCATGTTCGCCTATCAGGCTGCCGCGTATCGGCGTAGTCGAAACATCGCCAGCGTCATCACCTTCGGCAGTCCGGTCGACACACTCGCCGCGCTACCCTTCGGCATCCCGGCGGGATTGGCAACCAAGGGTGCAGATTTCCTCGCCGATCACGTCTTCAATCGCCTGGCGGTCACCGGGTGGATGGCCCGTACCGGGTTCCAGTTGCTCGATCCCGTGAAGACGCTGAAGATGCGCGTCGACTTTCTGCTTCAACTGCACGACCGTGAGGCGTTGCTTCCGCGGGAGCAGCAACGCCGCTTCCTCGCGACCGAGGGTTGGGTCGCGTGGTCGGGGCCCGCGGTAGCCGAACTGCTCAAGCAGTTCATCGTGCACAACCGAATGATGACAGGTGGGTTCGTCATCAAGGATCAATTGGTCTCGCTCGCCGAGATCACCTGCCCCATCCTGGCATTCGTCGGTGAGGTCGACGACATCGGCCAGCCGCAAGCGGTTCGAGGCATCAGTCAAGCCGCTCCGCGGGCGAAGGTCTACGAATCTACCTTGCGTGCAGGCCATTTCGGTTTGGTTGTCGGTTCCACCGCGGCCAATCACACCTGGCCGACCACCGGTGAATTCGTACAGTGGACCGAGACGGGTGGACCCCTCCCGGACCGTATCGCGAACATGGTCTACGGCGCCGACCTCGAAGACCAGACCGGTGTGTCGATCAGCAATCGGATCATCCACACCGTCGCCTCGGTCGCTGAAGTAGGTGCAGGAGTCACCAAGGGAATCAGTGACCTTGCCGCCGGTGCGTTGCGCGGCACTTTCGAATTGTCGGGAGAAGCGGCACGAGCGTTGCCACGTCTGGCTCGACTCAACCAGATTCAGCCGCACACCAAAATCTCGCTGAGCCAGTTGCTGGCGGAGCAGCGTCGAAAGGCGCCGAACGGCGAGTGCTTCCTCTTCGACAATCGCGTGCACACCTATGAAGCGGTCAACGCGCGTATCGACAATGTCGTGCGTGGATTGATCTCCGTGGGAGTGCGTCCGGCAGCGCATGTCGGTGTCCTGATGGAGACCCGCCCCAGCGCACTCGCGGCCATCGCGGCCCTGTCGCGACTTGGTGCCGTCGCGGTCATGCTTCCGCCAGGCTCCGACATCACGGCGGCGGTCAAGCTGGGGTCGGTCGATCGGATCATCACCGATCCGGAAAACGTCGATGCTGCAGTGGTTACCGGTCGGCCGGTACTGGTGCTCGGCGGCGGCGATGCCCGTGGCCTCGAGGTGGATCCGTCACACGACGTGATCGATCTCGAACAAATCGATCCGACGAAGGTCAATCTGCCCGGGTGGTACCGACCGGATCCCGGTGTCGCCCGCGAACTCGCCTTCATCATCTTTGCGGAATCCGGCGGTGTGCTCGAAGCCAAGCAGATCACCAACTACCGGTGGGCACTGTCGGCCTTCGGCACGGCCACGGCGGCAGATCTCGATCGCGGTGACACCGTGTACTGCCTTGCGCCACTCCATCATTCGTCGAGTCTGCTCGCGACCATCGGTGGTGCCATGGCCGGTGGCTCACGCATTGCGCTCTCACGTGGACTGAACCCCGCGAGGTTCGTCGAGGAAATCCACCGCTACGGCGTGACGGTCGTGAGTTACACGTGGTCGATGATGCGCGAGATACTCGACGAGGATCTTCTTCTCATCGACGGTAGTCATCCGGTCCGCCTGTTCATCGGTTCGGGCATGCCCCATGGTCTGTGGAAGCGGACAACGGAGGCGTTCGACCCCGCGCAGGTACTCGAGTTCTATGCGTCGACCGAAGGCGACGTGATTCTTGCCAATGTTGCAGGCTCCAAAGTTGGTTCCAAGGGGCGCCCACTGCCGGGTAGCGCGCAGGTGCGGTTGGCGGCATACGACCCGCTGAGTGGTCGGCTCCTCGAGAACGGAAACGGATTTGTCCGTGAGTGCGCTGAAGACGAGGTCGGATTGCTGCTCGGGCGCGCGGGATTCACCGCCGATCTCTCGGGCGGAGCCATGCGAGGTCTCTTCCAAGCCGGCGATTCGTGGATTCCCACCGAAAATCTCTTCCGCCGGGACGCCGACGGCGACTACTGGCTGATCGACCACAAGAACACGGTCATTTCCACGGTCCGCGGTCCCGTGTTCACCCAGCCGATCGTCGACGCGTTGTCGAGTGTGGCGCGGGTGGATCTTGCCGTCGCATACGGAGTCGGTGACGCGCCGCATCAGCTCGCGGTCGCTGCCGTGACATGGCGTCCGGGGCGGCAGTTCCGTTCTGCCGAGCTTGCAGAGGCCCTCTCGCGCATCGCTTTCGACGCTCGTCCGGATATCGTGCACGTGGTTGACGAGATCCCGGTGGGTTCGTCGTACCGTCCGAGCTCCACTGCGTTGGCTGCGGCCGGATTGCCGGCGCCGGGGCCACGGACCTGGTTCCTCGATTCCGAGTCGCAGTCGTACAAGCGGCTGACCAAGGCAATTGCCGCGCAGTTGATGCCGACGAGGGTGAGCACCGGAGCACGGTAGCCTGAGGACATTCTGTTTGATCGGTTCGAGAGGACACACGTGGCTATTGATTCGACGTTGCTCAGCATTTTGGCCTGCCCCCAGGACAAAGGCCCGCTGTTGCTGGTCGGGGACGAGTTGCTCTACAACCCGCGCCTGCGTCGTGCCTACCCGATCGAGAACGGCATTCCCGTTCTGTTGATCGACGAGGCACGCGATGTAGCGGACGACGAGCACGAAAAGTTGCTCGCACGGGCTGAAGGCTAGATCGGCAACTCACCGGTCAGGTACCGCTGGAGGTTCGGAGCCACCAGCGGTACCAAAGCGTCGACGCTCAATGATGCGAGTGGTTCGAGTCCGAGCACATATCGCGTGACAAGCAGTCCGGCCATCTGAGATGCCACCAATTCCGCTCTGATCAAGCCGGTACCAGGTGGTGTGTCCACCCGCGGAATGATGTCGCGCAATACGACATCGAGCAGAAAGCTCTGGATCAACTGCGATCCGTCGCCGGAAATGGCTGATCGAAAAGCCGCCAGAATCGCCGGCTGGTGTTCCGAATCCCATAGCCCGATCACCGCCCGGAGAAGGCTTTCGCCGAGGTTTTCGGTCGGGGAGGTGTGAACCGGTCCCAGTACCTTTGCTGGATCGATCGGTAGCGCGATCGCAGCGGTGAACAACTGCTCCTTGCTCCCGAAATGGTGATGAATCATAGCCGGATCGACGTCAGCGGCCGCAGCTATCGATCGAACGGTTGTTCGTCGAAAACCGTTCTGGGAGAACGCCCGTCGCGCCGAATCGAGAATCTGCGCGCGAGTCTCCGACTTGCCCGGTCGTCGCCCCGAACGAGTCGGCGTCGGCGCGGTGCTGTCGTCGGTCATGGAGTGCGGCGATCGAGTGTGGCCGCGGCCAGCGATAGCGCGGCGGCGGCGAAGCCCGCCATGACGGCGAGATCACGCCACATCTGACCCGTCGCGTCGGCATGAATCGACACTTGCTGAAGTGCGTCGACGGCGTAGCTCAAGGGGAGGACGTTGCTGATCCATTCGAGCCAGGTCGGCAATTGGTCGCGCGGTACCAGGAGTCCGCAGAGGAAGAGCTGTGGAACCACAACTACCGGCATGAATTGCACCGCTTGGAACTCGGTCTTCGCGAATGCGCTGGCCAACAGGCCTAGCGCAACGCCCAGTATTGCGCCGAGAACTGCAATGACGATGACCCAGGCAAGACTGCCGGCGATGGTGAGTCCGAGGAATCCGAAAGCAACCGCGCACGCGAGGGCTGCCTGGGCGGCGGCGGAGAGCGAAAATGCCGCCCCGTATCCGGCGAGAAGGTCGAGTTTGCCCATCGGTGTGGTGAGCAGGCGTTCGAGGGTTCCTGAACTGCGTTCGCGCTGCATGGCGATGGACGTGACCAGGAACATCACCACAAACGGCAAGATTCCCAACATCGTGATCGCCACTCGTTGGAAGAGCGAAACCTGGCCGGGTGGCGTGGGTACGTCTTGGTAGAGGAAATACAGCAAAATCATCAACAACGACGGGACCAACAAGATCATGGCCACCGTGCGATGGTCCTGGCGGAGCTGAAGCAGAATGCGGACGGTCGTAGCACCGAAGATCCTGATGCTCATGATATTTCGCCTCCGACGGGTGAAGTCCGAATCAGCTCGAGAAAGGCGTCCTCTAGGCGTTCACATCTGGTTTTGGCGCGCAATTCATCGGGTGTGAGTTGAGCGAGGAGATGCCCGTCTCGCATCAGGATCAGCTCAGCGCAGTGGTCGGCCTCATCCATGACGTGGCTGGAGACCACCAGGGTGGTTCCGCTGCGAGCAAGGTCGGCAAATCGTTCCCACAGTTCGACACGAAGCACCGGATCGAGGCCGACGGTCGGTTCGTCGAGGATCAACACATCAGGTGACGCCACCAACGCGCAAGCCAGCGAGACTCGCCCGCGTTGACCACCAGACAGATCGGCGGCGGTCTGGTCGGCGTATCGGCTCAATCCGACGGCGTCGACCGCTGCTGCGACGTCGGCGCCGGACTTGCCGTAAAGAGCGCCGAAGTACTGGACGTTTCGAGTGACCGTCAGGTCGCCGTACACGCTGGGGGATTGGGTGACATATCCGACCCGGTGGCGAAGAGCAACGGAACCGGCGAGATCGCCCAGCACTCTGACCTCACCACTTTCGACGATCTGTGTTCCGACAATCGTGCGCATCAGGGTTGTCTTGCCGCAGCCGGACGGGCCGAGCAGTCCGGTGATCGATCCTGCTGATACCTGCAGGTCAAGCGAGTGAAGAACTTCGTGCTTGCCGCGAATGACTCGTAGTCCGCGGATATCTATTGCTGGCGTTGTGGTCACGGTTCGCCTCGTTTCAATAATTCATCACTTGTTGAATTATGCGACTCGGCCGACCGATGAGTCAACGGCGTGGGCACAATCGAAGGGTGAGCATCGAGACCTTGGAAAATGTGGAGAACCCGTTGGAAGCGGGCCTGACAATTCTCGGCTCGACCCTGACCGTCGACGACATCTCGCTGAGGATCGTCGAGGTCGAGGCGTACGGAGGGGAGAAGGACGGGCCATGGCCGGATCCGGCAGCACATTCGTATCGAGGGAGAACGCCGCGGAACAGCGTGATGTTCGGGCGGGCGGGGCGTCTCTACGTCTACCGCAGTTATGGAATGCACTTTTGTATGAACATCTCGTACGGCCCGGATGGTGTCGCGGGTGGTGTTCTGCTCCGAGCGGCCGAAATCGAGGCCGGTCACGATGTGGTGTCTGCTCGGAGATCGCCGGATCGACCATCTCACCAATGGGCCAGAGGGCCGGGTAATCTCGGTGCTTCTGTCGCAATCACGTTGGCGGACAACGGAACAGACGTGTTCAACCCTGCCTCTCGGATTCGGCTCGAATTGGGGGAGTCGAAGGAATGGGTGAGCGGACCGCGGGTGGGGGTCAGTACCGCGGCGGAGGTTCCGTGGCGCCTGTGGATTCCGGACTCGCGAGCGGTGTCCGCGTATCGCCGAAGCCCGCGAGCGCCGGTCATTTCGTG
>NZ_CP167155.1:597500-3325000 GCF_041464245.1 Rhodococcus sp. NyZ502 | reverse complement strand
CCTTCACTCTGCGGAGTGTTGGGCAGGTGTGTGGATGGGTAGGGGAGCGTCGTGTGGCCATGGAAGCGGCAGGGTGACCTAGCCGTGGAGGCCACACGAGTGAGAATGCAGGCATGAGTAGCGAAAGACGAGTGAGAAACTCGTCCGCCGAATGACCAAGGGTTCCTGGGCCAGGTTAATCCGCCCAGGGTGAGTCGGGACCTAAGACGAGGCCGACAGGCGTAGCCGATGGACAACGGGTTGATATTCCCGTACCCGTGTGAACGCGCCCATGGTGAATCAGTGATACTAACCATCCTGAAGCCACGAGAAGACCTTCGGGTCTCGAGTTGGTGGATGCATGGGACCTGATCTGGTAGTAGCCAAGCGATGGGGTGACGCAGGAAGGTAGCTGAGCCAGTCAGTGGTAATACTGGTGTAAGCGTGTAGGGCGTGACCTAGGCAAATCCGGGTCGCACATAGCCTGAGACGTGATGCGTAGCCGATTGAGGCGAATTCAGTGATCCTATGCTGCCGAGAAAAGCCTCTAGCGAGCTTTCACACGGCCCGTACCCCAAACCGACACAGGTGGTCAGGTAGAGAATACTAAGGCGATCGAGATAACTATGGTTAAGGAACTCGGCAAAATGCCCCCGTAACTTCGGGAGAAGGGGGGCCCTGTCTGGTGACGACATTTACTGTCTGAGCTGGGTGGGGCCGCAGAGACCAGTGAGAAGCGACTGTTTACTAAAAACACAGGTCCGTGCGAAGTCGTAAGACGATGTATACGGACTGACGCCTGCCCGGTGCTGGAAGGTTAAGAGGACCGGTTAGTTCCTTCGGGAGCGAAGCTGAGAATTTAAGCCCCAGTAAACGGCGGTGGTAACTATAACCATCCTAAGGTAGCGAAATTCCTTGTCGGGTAAGTTCCGACCTGCACGAATGGCGTAACGACTTCTCAGCTGTCTCAACCGTAGACTCGGCGAAATTGCATTACGAGTAAAGATGCTCGTTACGCGCGGCAGGACGAAAAGACCCCGGGACCTTCACTACAGCTTGGTATTGGTGTTCGGTTCGGTTTGTGTAGGATAGGTGGGAGACTGTGAAACGGTGACGCCAGTTATCGTGGAGTCGTTGTTGAAATACCACTCTGATCGAATTGGACCTCTAACCTCGGACCATGATCTGGTTCAGGGACAGTGCCTGGTGGGTAGTTTAACTGGGGCGGTTGCCTCCCAAAATGTAACGGAGGCGCCCAAAGGTTCCCTCAGCCTGGTTGGCAATCAGGTGTCGAGTGCAAGTGCACAAGGGAGCTTGACTGTGAGACTGACAGGTCGAGCAGGGACGAAAGTCGGGACTAGTGATCCGGCACCGGCAAGTGGAAGCGGTGTCGCTCAACGGATAAAAGGTACCCCGGGGATAACAGGCTGATCTTCCCCAAGAGTCCATATCGACGGGATGGTTTGGCACCTCGATGTCGGCTCGTCGCATCCTGGGGCTGGAGTAGGTCCCAAGGGTTGGGCTGTTCGCCCATTAAAGCGGCACGCGAGCTGGGTTTAGAACGTCGTGAGACAGTTCGGTCTCTATCCGCCGCGCGCGTTAGAAACTTGAGGAAGGCTGTCCCTAGTACGAGAGGACCGGGACGGACGAACCTCTGGTGTGCCAGTTGTTCCGCCAGGAGCACCGCTGGTTAGCTACGTTCGGAAGGGATAACCGCTGAAAGCATCTAAGCGGGAAGCCTGTTCCAAGATGAGGTTTCTCACCCCCTCGAGGGGGTAAGGCCCCCGGCAGACCACCGGGTTGATAGGCCAGAACTGGAAGTGCAGTAATGCATGCAGGTGACTGGTACTAATAGGCCGAGGACTTACCACAAAGAAGCTACGCGTCCACTGTGCGGTATCTGAAACAACACACAGATACTGATGAGAAACCCTGTTTTCTCCATCCCCCAACACCAGAAACTGGTGTTGACGGGTGGTGAAACCAGGTGATCAGAAGAAGGTTACTGTGACAGTTTCATAGAGTTACGGCGGTCATAGCGAAGGGGAAACGCCCGGTCCCATTCCGAACCCGGAAGCTAAGCCCTTCAGCGCCGATGGTACTGCACTCGACAGGGTGTGGGAGAGTAGGACACCGCCGAACACCCGTTAACCGAAAGGGGACCCAACATATTGGGTCCCCTTTCGTGCGTTGTATGAGAGGAATGACTGTGTCGGAGAATGGCGACGAGCGTCGGTCCTTCCGTGGGGGAGGAGCGCCTCGATCAGGTGGCCCCCGTCGTGACAACGACGGGCGTGGATCACGCGGCGCTGCAGGCGGAGACCGCCGCGGTGGTGCCGGAGACAACAACCGTGGCGGTGCTGGAAACAGTAACCGCGGCGGCGGATTCAACGGCGGACAGCGTCGCGGCGGCGAGGGTGGGTTCACCCCTCGTGGACGCGATGGCGACCGCAACCGTCAGCAAGCACGACCTGACGAACCGGATTTGCCCGACAACGTAGAGCCCACGGAGTTGGACCCGGCCGTTCGTCGGGATCTGCTCAGCCTCGACAAGGACAACGCCAACACGGTTGCGCGTCACCTCGTCATGGCGGGCAAGCTCGTCGACGAAGATCCGGAACTCGCACTGCTCCACGCTCGCGCTGCCCGTCAGCGCGCCGGCCGAATTGCGGTCGTTCGTGAAGCTGCCGGAATCACCGCGTACCACGCCGGTGAATGGGCTGAAGCTCTCTCCGAGCTTCGTGCTGCCCGTCGAATGGCTGGCGGACCGGGTCTGATCGCTGTCATGGCCGACTGCGAACGCGGTTTGGGTCGACCCGAACGCGCGATCGAGCTCGGCCGTAGCGACGAGGCTGCCCTGCTTTCGGGCGACGAGGCGTCTGAGTTGAGGATCGTCGTCGCGGGCGCCCGCATGGATCTCGGTCAGTTCGACCAGGCAGTTGTCACACTGCAGACCAAGGATCTGGACGCAGCGCGTACCGGTGAAGCTGCGGCTCGGCTGTTCTACGCCTACGCCGATGCCCTCGTTGCAGCTGGTCGTGTCGAAGACGGACTGAAATGGTTCCTCAACGCTGCAGCTGCTGACCTCGAGGGTGACACGGATGCTGAAGAACGGGTGGCCGAGTTGACCGGAGAAGATCAGTGACCGTGCTTCGTACTCAGTACGACGTACTTTTGCTCGATCTCGATGGCACTCTGTACGCCGGAGCTCATGCGATTCCCGGCACCCAGGCCGCTCTCGGTCAGGGCACGCAGGCCTTGTACTACGTGACCAACAATGCGAGTCGCTCGCCTTCGGCAGTGTCGGCGCATCTGACCGAACTCGGTTTCGATTCCGAAGACGATCGTGTCGTCACCAGTTCTCAGACGGCAGTGCGTCTGCTGTCGGAGCGTCTCGAACCCGGTGCCGCTGTGCTCGTCGTCGGTACCGACGCATTGGCCGACGAGGTGACGCGCGTCGGGTTGCTTCCGGTGCGCGAATTCGCGGATTCTCCGGTTGCTGTCGTTCAAGGACATTCGACGGAGACCAACTGGTCGATCCTTGCCGAGGCGTGCTTGGCGATCCGGGCCGGTGCGCTGTGGGTAGCGGCAAACCTGGACACAACACTGCCGTCGGAGCGGGGTTTGGTGCTGGGCAACGGCTCGATGGTGGCAGCTCTACGCGCTGCGACCAAGCAGGAACCGTTGGTGGCAGGTAAGCCTGCTGCACCGCTGATGGAGGACGCGCTCGCTCGCAGCGGGTGCTCGCGTCCACTGGTGGTCGGTGATCGTTTGGACACCGATATCGAAGGCGCACAAGCTGTTTCGATCGACTCGTTGTTGGTTCTCACCGGTGTGAGCACGCCGGGTGACGTACTGCGGGCTCCGGTTGAGCAGCGCCCCACCTACATTGCAGCAACTCTGGATTCGCTCAATCAGCCGGCCGTCGAATCGCTGGTCGGTGCGGACTCCAAGTGGTCTGTCTCCGTGAACGGGTCGGCGCTGGTTGTCGACGGCCCGGTTGTCGGGGACGAGATGTCGCTTCTACGCGCGGTTGCGCCTGTCGCATGGGCTAATCCGTCGTTCCGGACCCTGGAAGCGTCGGATGCCGGCGTGGCGGATCTGTTTGCATCCTGGCTCGTCTGATCTCTCGCAAATGTGTTCGACTCGCGAGGGTGCGGGTGTATGCGTAACCGAGAGTCATGCACTAACGTTGTGCCCGATGAGCACGCCGACACCGCACCCCGGAAACACGAGTAACGGATCTCCGTTGCCCGGGCCACGCCCTTCCGTCGATCCGGAACGCATACGTTCTGACGTCGACGGTTTGCTGGCGCGCCTCGGTGGCATCGAACAGGATCCGAACGATCAGCACGGAGCAGGTGTGATTCCGCAGAAGGCACATATTTTGGAACAGGCACACGAGGTGCTCGTCCAGGCACTCGCCTCTGTGGACAGGGCTTGACGTGGCACGTAGAGCACGGGTGGACGCCGAACTTGTCCGTCGCGGACTCGCACGGTCACGAGATCATGCGCAAGAACTGATTTCCGCCGGGCGAGTTCTCATCTCGGGAGCCGTTGCGACCAAGCCTGCGACGGCGATCGAAGCCGGAACGCCACTTCGGGTCGTCGAGGTGGAGCAGGAAGTTTCGTGGGCGTCGCGAGGTGCTCACAAACTGATCGGCGCACTCGACGCCTTCGGTGCCGAAGGATTGACGGTCGAAGGTCGCCGTTGCCTCGACGCCGGCGCATCCACCGGTGGGTTCACCGATGTTCTGCTGACGCGTGGTGCGAAGGAAGTTGTCGCAGTCGACGTCGGCTACGGACAACTGGTGTGGCGCCTGCAGTCCGATGACCGGGTGCACGTCATCGACCGAACCAATGTTCGTGCAATTGATGCAGAGACCATCGGCGGAACTGTCGATCTCGTTGTCGCGGACTTGTCGTTCATTTCTCTCAAACTTGTACTCGGGGCGTTTGTCGCCTGTACTGCTGACGGCGCGGACCTGGTTCCGATGGTCAAGCCTCAGTTCGAGGTGGGCAAGGACCGCGTCGGTGCCGGTGGCGTCGTACGAGATCCTGAATTGCGAATCTCGGCTGTGCTCGACGTGTCGGAGGCTGCTGCAAAGGTAGGTCTGCGGACGTTAGGTGTTGTGGCCAGCCCATTGCCCGGTCCGTCGGGAAATGTCGAGTATTTCCTGTGGCTTCGAAAGACAGGTTCGCCCGGTGATCACGAGCCGGACACCGAGGGAATTCCTTCGGTGGAGGACATGATTCGCAAGGCTGTAGAGGAAGGGCCCCAGTGAACGCGGTCACGAACGGCGAGTCGCGCGAGATCCTTCTTGTCGCACACCCTGGTCGACGTGACATCACGGAAACCGCCAAACGAGTCGGGAAGATTTTCGAACGGGCGGGAATCGGGCTGCGAGTCCTCGTCGACGAAGCAGACAGCTCGCGCATCGAAGCAATGACGGAACCCGCGGGCTTCTCTGCGCCGGGTCTCGACGTCACGGTTGTTCATCCCGGCCCTGATGCTGCCGTCGGATGCGAGTTAGTTCTGGTTCTCGGTGGTGACGGCACATTTCTGCGCGCCGCCGAACTCGCTCAAGAAGCGTCCATTCCGGTACTGGGCATCAACCTCGGACGGATCGGATTTCTGGCAGAGACCGAGGCCGAGCATCTCGACGAGGCGCTCGCACAGGTAGTTCGCAAGGAATATCGCGTCGAGTCCCGTATGACACTCGACGTTGTGATTCGGGTGGACGACGAGATCATCGATCGCGGGTGGGCGCTCAACGAGGCCAGTATCGAGAATCGTTCGCGTCTGGGAGTTCTCGAAGTTGTCCTCGAAGTCGACGGCCGACCGGTGTCTGCCTTCGGTTGCGACGGTGTTCTCGTGTCCACTCCTACAGGCTCGACCGCTTACGCATTTTCCGCAGGCGGCCCTGTCGTGTGGCCCGAACTCGAAGCTTTGCTCGTCGTACCCAGCAACGCGCATGCGCTGTTCGCGCGGCCGTTGGTCACCAGCCCGAATTCGATCATCGCGGTGGAGACCGTCGCCGGTAGCCACGACGGCCTGGTCTTCTGCGACGGTCGTCGTACGTTGGAACTGCCTGCCGGCGCTCGCGTCGAGATCGTTCGCGGCGCCACTCCCGTCAAGTGGGTCCGGTTGGACTCTGCGCCCTTCGCTGATCGGATGGTTCGCAAGTTCGAGCTTCCGGTTACCGGATGGCGAGGAAGGAAGCCTTAATCGTGCTCGCAGAGATCCGTATCGACAGTCTTGGTGTGATCTCCGAGGCCAGCGCCCAGTTCCACGAGGGCCTGACCGTCCTGACCGGTGAAACCGGCGCAGGTAAAACGATGGTCGTCACCAGCTTGCACCTCCTCAGCGGAGCGCGAGCCGATGCCGGGCGGGTGCGGTTGGGCGCGTCGCGAGCCGTCGTCGAAGGACGATTCATCGCCGACGACGTCTCACCGGCCACCGAGCGTGAGATCGTCCGAATCCTGGAATCGTCCGGCGCCGAGCGCGACGAGGACGGGACCATCATCGCCGTCCGGACAGTCGGCAGCGACGGCCGCTCACGGGCTCATCTCGGCGGACGAAGCGTGCCGGCGGGAGTTCTCTCCGAATTCACGGATCCACTTCTGACTGTCCACGGACAGAACGATCAGCTGCGATTGCTTCGTCCCGACCAGCAACGCAATGCGCTGGACCGCTTCGGGGACAAGGCAATCGGAACGCTGCTGACGAGGTACCGCAAACACCGTCGTGAATGGCTCGATGCTCGTTCGGAGTTGATCGAACGCACGTCGAAGGCTCGTGAACTGGCGCAAGAAGCAGATCAGTTGACCTTCGCGCTCAACGAAATCGACGGCGTGGCACCCGGGCCAGGCGAGGACACGGCGATAGTTGCCGAAGTTCGACGACTCAGTGAACTCGATTCGCTCCGCTCGGCTGCGGAAGAGGCGCACGCTGCGCTCGCCGGTAGTGACGACATGGCAAGCGGCGACGTCGGGGTCATGCCGGCGCTAGACCTGATGTCCGAAGCGCGGGCGCGTATCGAGTCGGTCACCGACGCAGATCTGGACGGCCTCGGTTCCCGGTTGGCCGACGCTATTGCCGTCGTCACCGATGTTGCCGGTGACCTGAACACCTATCTGTCCGGGCTGCCCGCAGACCCGGGTGCTCTGGACTCGCTGCTGTCGCGGCAATCGGAACTGAAGACTCTGACTCGCAAGTACGCCGCCGATGTCGACGGTGTTCTCGAATGGGCAGATACCGCTCGCGCTCGTCTGTCCAAACTCGACGTGTCGTCGGATGCGTTGTCGCTGTTGGCCAAGCAGGTCGAGGAGACGGCTGGCCTCACCGCGGAAGCCGCCACAAAGCTGAGCGCCGCGCGAGTCAAGGCAGCGGCAAAGCTCGCCAAAGCCGTCAGCGCGGAACTCGCCGGTCTGGCGATGGGACGTGCGGGTCTCGAGGTGACTGTGCGCTCGCAGCCTGCCGGCCCGCAGGACTCGGCGCCGCTCAGCGTCGGGGGAGTAGACCTTCATGCCGGGTCTGCCGGCGTCGACGAGGTGGAATTCCGTCTGTCTGCGCACAGCGGGGCACCGTCACTTCCGATCAGCAAGAGCGCTTCCGGTGGCGAGCTGTCACGCGTCATGCTGGCGCTCGAGGTTGTTCTCGCTGGTAGCGACACCGGTGCGACGATGGTTTTCGACGAAGTGGACGCGGGGGTCGGTGGTCGCGCTGCTGTCGAGATCGGCCGCCGATTGGCGAAACTTGCTCGTACGCATCAGGTTATCGTCGTCACCCACCTTCCGCAGGTTGCTGCGTTTGCCGACACCCACCTCGTGGTGGACAAGGTCGACGACAAAGGCGGCGTGGTGAGCAGTGGCGTGCGGACCTTGTCGGATTCGGATCGGGTGGTCGAATTGGCCCGTATGTTGGCAGGGCTGGACGACACCGAGACCGGTCGTGCGCACGCCGAAGAACTGCTCGAGATCGCGAATGCGGCCCGCGTCACAGATTGAAGGTTCTGTGGTGTTGGTGTGACTGATGTGGTAGTTGTCGGCGCGCCTCCACCGGTCAACGCGGTTTCAGGTTCATCATCGAAGCCATGAAGATGCCCGGATTGCTCTCACGTAACACCGAATCCTTGCCTGGGATCAGTGGCATCGCCAGGGCCGATCGGAACACGGCGAAGCTTCTACGCCGCGTCGGTCCTGGAGACATCGTGATCCTCGACGAAGTCGACATCGATCGCCGGACCGCCGATGCTCTGGTGAAAGCCGGAGTCATGGCCGTGGTCAACGCGTCGCCGTCGATTTCGGGGCGGTACCCCAACCTCGGACCGGAAGTGATCGTCGCCAACGACATCGTTCTGATCGATGCCGTAGACGGTGACGTCTTCAAGAACGTCAAGGACGGCAGCAAGATCCGCCTGCACGAGGGCGAGATCTTCAACGGCGAGAAGAGCCTCGTCAAGGGCGAAGAGCAGACCGAGGCCGAGATCTCCGATCGGATGATCGAGGCCAAGACCGGCCTGGTCGATCACCTGGAAGCGTTCTCGGGTAACACCATCGAGTTCATCCGCACCGAAAGTCCTTTGCTGATCGACGGAATCGGTGTTCCGGACATCGACATCGACTTGAAGGATCGCCACGTCGTGGTCGTCTCCGACGGACCCGAACACGAGGCCGATCTGAAGAACCTCAAACCCTTCATCAAGGAGTATTCGCCGATCCTGATCGGTGTCGGCGCAGGTGCGGACGTGTTGAGCAAGGCCGGATACCGCCCCGATCTGATCGTGGGCGACCCGGAGGAGATCACCAGTTCCACCCTCAAGTCCGGCGCGGAAGTTGTTCTGCCCGCAGACCAGGACGGTCATGCGGCGGGGCTTTCCCGAATCCAGGATCTCGGCATCGGGGCGATGACGTTCCCGGCGACCTGCTCACCGACCGACCTTGCGTTGCTGCTCGCCGATCACCACGGCGCTTCACTGATCGTGACGGTCGGCAACGTGGTGTCCTTGGACGAGTTCTTCGACCGTGGGCGTCGTGAAAGTAATCCGTCGGCGTTCATGACACGGCTCAAGGTGGGACCGAAACTGGTCGACGCCAAGGCTGTGGCAACGCTGTATCGAAGCCGAGTGTCCGGCGGCGCGATCGCGCTCCTGGTGCTCGCCGCCCTGGTGGCAGTGATCGTCGCCCTGGTCGTGTCCAATGCCGGTAGTGAAGTTCTCGACTGGGCAATCGCAACGTGGAACAGCTTCGCGCTGTGGGTTCAGGGGCTCTTCAAGTGATTTCGATGCGTCAACATGCAATTTCCATAGCGGCAATCTTCCTGGCACTCGCGATCGGCGTGGTGCTCGGTTCCGGAATGCTGTCCAGTGGATTGCTTTCGGGTCTGCGCGACGACAAGGCGGACCTGCAGAACGAGATCGAAGACCTCAATCAACAGTCCAATCAGCTTCAGCAGCAACTTAATTCCGCGGACGGCTTCGATGCCGCTGTCGGCGGTCGCGTCGTGCGTGACAGTCTCGCTGGTCGCACCGTCGTCGTCATCACGGCACCGGACGCGGATCCCAGTGATCTCGACGGTGTCAACCGACTCGTCACTGCCGCCGGCGGTGCCGTGACCGGACGCGTCTCGCTCACCGATTCGTTTGTCGACGCCACCGGTGGTGACCGCTTGCGGACCGTCGTCACCAATGTCATCCCTGCGGGCATCACACTCAAGACCGGTGCGGTCGATCAGGGCAGTCTCGCGGGTGATCTGCTCGGTTCGGTTCTGCTTCTCAACGGGCAGAACAGCGAGCCGCAGAGCACTCCGGACGAGATGAATCTCGCGCTCGACTCGCTGCGTAGCGCCGGTTTCATCAGCTACGACGACGGAGCGGTCAAGCCGGCTCAACTCGCGGTGGTTCTCACCGGCGACAACAAGAGTGAATCCGACGCAGCCACCGGTAACCGCGGCGCCGTCATCGCCCGGTTCGCCGGTGCTCTCGACGGACGCGGCGCAGGAACGATTCTCGCGGGCCGGCCTGGCTCGGCCGAGGGCAGTGGTCCGGTTGCCGTCGCTCGTGCGGACGCGGCGCTCTCAGCGGGCTTGACGACCATCGACAACATCGATCGGGAGTCGGGCAAGATCACCACGCCGTTGGCGCTGCAGGAACAGTTGAACGGCGGCGCCGGCCGCTACGGCACGGGACCGGGAGCGGCGGCGGTCACCGTCGGCGCACCCACCAACTGAACACCCCGGTATTGATACGCCGGTCACATCGGGGGCGGAAAGTCGGCGCGTTGTAGGCACCGACCCCCGATAGGTGTTACCGTGAAATCCCGTGGGTCGGCAGGCCCCAGCATGCTTCATCAGACCAAGCCCTGCACAGTCGTCACGGGAGCCCCTTTGCCACAGTCACGCACTAACACGCGTACCGCCACCAAGCACATCTTCGTCAGCGGAGGTGTAGCTTCCTCGCTCGGCAAAGGTTTGACCGCCTCGAGCCTGGGACAGTTGTTGACCGCGCGGGGAATGCGCGTGACCATGCAGAAGCTCGATCCCTATCTCAATGTGGATCCGGGCACCATGAACCCCTTCCAGCACGGCGAGGTCTTCGTCACCGAAGACGGTGCCGAGACCGACCTCGACGTCGGACACTACGAGCGGTTCCTCGACCGTGACCTCTCCGGCCAGGCGAACGTCACCACCGGCCAGGTCTACTCGACGGTCATCGCCAAGGAACGCCGCGGCGAGTACCTCGGCGACACCGTTCAGGTCATCCCGCACATCACCGACGAGATCAAGCGTCGCATCCTCGAGATGAGCGGTCCGGATCTGCAGGGACACCGCCCGGACGTCGTGATCACCGAAATCGGTGGAACAGTCGGCGACATCGAATCGCAGCCCTTCCTCGAAGCCGCTCGCCAGGTCCGCCACGACGTCGGCCGCGACAACGTCTTCTTCCTACACGTCTCCCTCGTGCCGTACCTCGGCCCCTCCGGAGAGCTCAAGACCAAGCCCACGCAGCACTCGGTTGCGTCGTTGCGCAGCATCGGCATTCAGCCCGACGCGCTGATCCTTCGTTGCGATCGTGACGTTCCGCAGGGCCTCAAGAACAAGATCGCCCTGATGTGCGACGTGGACGTCGACGCCTGCATCTCGACGCCCGACGCTCCCTCGATCTACGACATCCCGAAGGTTCTGCACCGTGAGGGCCTCGACGCCTACGTCGTTCGCCAGCTCGGTCTCCCGTTCCGCGACGTCGACTGGACCGTGTGGGGCAACCTCCTCGATCGTGTTCACCAGCCGCGTGAGACCGTGCGGGTCGCGTTGGTCGGCAAGTATGTCGACCTGCCCGACGCATACCTATCCGTCACCGAGGCACTGCGCGCCGGTGGATTCGCGAACCGGTCCAAGGTCGAGATCTCCTGGGTCCCGTCGGACGCCTGTGAGACCGAAGCCGGAGCGCAGGCCGCTCTCGGTGACGTCGACGGTGTTCTGATCCCCGGCGGCTTCGGCATCCGCGGCATCGAAGGCAAGCTCGGCGCGATCCGTTTCGCACGTTCGCGCAAGCTGCCGCTGCTGGGTCTGTGCCTGGGTCTGCAGTGCGTCGTCATCGAAGCTGCTCGTAGCGTCGGCCTCGACGATGCCAACTCGGCCGAGTTCGAGCCGGACACCAAGCATCCGGTCATCTCGACGATGGCTGATCAGGAAGACGTCATCGCCGGTGACGCCGACCTCGGTGGCACCATGCGTCTGGGTGCTTACCCGGCCGTGCTGACCAAGGGTTCCGTCGTCGCTCAGGCCTACGGAACCGAGGACGTCTCCGAGCGTCACCGTCACCGTTACGAGGTCAACAACACCTACCGCGACCGGATTGCCAAGTCCGGCTTGCAGTTCAGCGGAACCTCACCGGACGGCCACCTGGTCGAGTTCGTCGAGTACCCGCGTGAGCAGCATCCGTTCTTCGTTGCCACCCAGGCACACCCGGAGCTCAAGAGCCGCCCGACACGCCCGCATCCGCTGTTCGCCGCCTTCGTCGAAGCAGCGTTGACGTACAAGCTCGAAGAGCGCCTGCCCGTCGACGTCCACGGTGACGAGAAGATCGACACCGCCGCCACCGAGACGGCGCTCGACGCTGCAGTCGAGAACGTGGAAAAGGTCTAGCCACACATGAGCGATCCCGGTCGGCACGAATTCGACACCCTCGGCTCCAAGACGGTCTACACCGGCGCGATCATCGCGTTGCGCGTCGACACCGTTGCGATGCCTGGTGGTCAGCGTGCCGATCGGGAAGTCGTCGAACACCACGGCGCCGTTGCCGTCGTGGCACTGGACGAGCACGACAACCTGGTGCTGATTCACCAGTACCGTCACCCGCTCGGGCACCGGTTGTGGGAAATCCCTGCCGGTCTGCTCGACGCTGCGGGGGAGAGCCCGGTCGAGGCGGCAGCGCGCGAGCTGGGCGAAGAAACCGGACTCGGCGCCGATCGGTGGTCGGTGCTGGTCGATGTCGCTCTCTCACCCGGGTTCACGGACGAGGCGGTTCGCGTCTTCCTCGCCGAGGGGTTGCACGAGGTGGAGCGCGACGATCCCGAACACGAAGAAGCCGATCTCGAGATTTCGCGGGTTCCGCTCGCCGACGCCGTCGACATGGCGCTACGCGGCGACATCGTCAATGCCACAGCGGTATCAGGCATTCTCGCGATCGCCACCGCACGCGCGACGGGAAAGCCGCTACGCCCCGCCGACGCACCGTGGCCCGATCGTCCTCGCGCATTCGGAGAACGCAAGTCGCGAGCCTGAAGTGCTTGCCCGACAGGTGGACTCGTATCTCGACCATCTAGCGGTCGAGCGAGGATCTGCGCGCAATACTCTACTTTCCTATCGCCGCGACCTGAATCGGTACGCGGAGTACCTGCACGGACGCGGCATCGACGACGTCGCGGGCGTGACGGAGAACGACGTCACCGAATTCGTGACACATCTGCGCCTGGGTGACAAAGATTCCGGCGTCGTACCATTGGCGGCCAGTTCGGCAGCACGCACCCTGATCGCGGTTCGCGGATTCCACAAGTTTTCCGCCGCCGAAGGTCTGGTCAGCGTCGACGTGGCCCGAACGGTCAAGCCGCCGACGCCCGGACGCAAGCTGCCCAAGGCCCTGCCTCTCGACGACGTGATCGCCCTGCTCGACGCTTCGGGTGGCGGTGCGGCCGGTGACGGGCCCCGCGACCTGCGGGATCGCGCTCTGCTCGAGCTCCTGTACTCGACCGGAGCGCGAATCACCGAGGCGATCGATCTGGACGTCGACGACATCGATACCGAAACTCGTTCCGTGCTGCTCAAGGGCAAGGGCGGCAAGCAGCGGATCGTCCCCGTCGGCAGGCCGGCGATCGCCGCCGTCGACGCGTATCTCGTCCGCGGGCGCCCCAGCCTGGCGACGCGCGGTGTTCCTGCCCTCTTTCTCAACGCTCGCGGTGGACGCCTCTCGCGTCAGAGTGCATGGCAGATTCTTCAGGACGCGGCCGCGTCCGCCGGGATCAAGGCGGACGTCTCACCCCATACGCTCAGGCACTCGTTTGCCACACACCTGCTCGACGGCGGCGCGGACGTACGCGTCGTGCAGGAACTTCTCGGTCACGCTTCGGTAACCACGACGCAGATCTACACACTGGTCACCGTCACCGCGTTGCGCGAAGTGTGGGCTCAGGCACACCCGCGTGCCCGTTAGGGGTTGGTTGGCTCATGCGTGTCTGCGAGACCATTCGGTGATGTAAGCGGTAGCGTTCAAGGAGCGCGAGCGGCCTCCACCGCAGTTTCGGGGGTTTGCCGGCGCCGAGAGCAACCGCCGAAAGAGTAGGGGAGCATCGGACCGTGTCGACATCGCAGCCACCAGCGGCGGAGTCCGCGCCGCCGCATGTCAATGCCCAACTCTTCGAGCGCGTGAACGAATCAGCACCAGCTGTACCCTCCGAACCAGAGGCGATGTTCGAAATAGATACGACGCCAGTAGCCTCTCCACCTGCGGAAACCCTCACCGTTTCCGCGGAAGAACTCGGTCCGACGGGCCGGCCGGTCCGCGAGGTACCCCAACCGACACCGTTGGCGCACCACGGACCCGCGATGATCATCGCGATGTGCAACCAGAAGGGCGGCGTCGGCAAGACGACGTCGACCATCAACCTGGGTGCGTCGTTGGCCGAATACGGTCGCCGAGTGCTCCTGGTGGATCTCGATCCCCAAGGCGCGTTGTCTGCTGGACTGGGCGTCCAGCATCACGACCTGGAACTGACCGTCCATAACCTTCTGGTCGAACCGCGTGTGTCCATCGACGATGTGTTGATGCGAACTCGGGTCGACGGCCTCGACCTGCTGCCCAGCAACATCGACCTTTCGGCCGCCGAGATCCAATTGGTCACCGAGGTCGGACGTGAGCAGACCTTGGGACGCGTGTTGCGCCCTGTTCTCGATCGGTACGACTACGTGCTCATCGACTGCCAGCCGTCGCTTGGCCTGCTCACGGTGAATGCACTGGCCTGCGCCGATTCGGTCATCATTCCGATGGAATGCGAGTACTTCAGCCTGCGCGGCCTGGCACTCCTCAACGACACCGTCGAAAAGGTGCACGATCGTCTCAATCCCAAGCTCGAGTTGGCCGGTATCGTCGTCACGATGTTCGACGCCCGGACTCTGCACGCTCGTGAGGTGATGGCGCGAGTCGTCGAGGTGTTCGGCGACGTCGTCTACGACACGGTGATCAACCGCACCGTCCGATTCCCCGAAACCAGCGTCGCCGGTGAGCCGATCACGACGTGGGCGCCGAAATCGGCTGGGGCCGAGGCATATCGAGCATTGGCCCGCGAGGTCATTCACCGGTCTGGTCGTTAGTGGAACTGATTGCATCGCAAGAAGATTCGGTCGAAGTCGAGCCGGATTCGATCGACCCGAACGTGCCGACCGACGCTCAGACCGCAGCCAAGGCTGCCGGTTTCCGAGTCACTCTCCGGAACTTCGAAGGCCCGTTCGATCTGCTGTTGAACCTGATCAATCAACGACAGCTCGATGTCACCGAAGTCGCCCTGCACACCGTCACTGACGATTTCATCGCATACACCAAGGAACTTGGCAGTGCGATGGGCCTCGATCAGACAACAGAGTTTCTGGTCGTCGCAGCTACGCTTCTGGACCTGAAAGCGGCCAGGCTGTTGCCCGCCGGGCAGGTCGAGGACGCGGAGGATCTGGCGCTTCTCGAAGCCCGCGACCTTCTCTTCGCGCGACTGCTGCAGTACCGGGCGTACAAACAAGTTGCGGCGCTGTTCGGTGAGTTGGAGGAAGCAGCGCTGCGGCGCTATCCGCGCTCGGTTGCCGTCGAGGATCAGTTCACCGAACTCCTGCCCGAGGTGTTGTTGGGCGTCGACCCTCAGCGTTTTGCGGAGATCGCGGCGACTGTGTTCACACCACGTCCGGTGCCGACGGTGGGCCTCGATCACCTCCATGTGTCCAATATCTCGATACCCGAGCAGGCCGAGCGAATTCTCGAGTTGCTGCGCGAGCGAGGCATAGGGGAGTGGACACCCTTCGGGGACCTCGTTGCCGAGTGTGAGATCACCGTCGAGATAGTCGCAAGATTTCTCGCGTTGCTCGAGTTGTATCGCCGGCAGGTCATTGTGTTCGAGCAACCCGAAGCACTCGGACCGCTGATGGTGAGTTGGACCGGAGACGACCCGGCCGCGCCGGTCACAGAGGAGGACTACGGATGAACGCCGAGCCGACGGAACCAGAGTCTTCGCAGCTAGACGAGATGATCGAGCCTACCGAACACGCCTCGGAGTCCGAAGATTCCGCCCCCGATTTCGAACTCGACGACGATCAACTCGACGCAGTGCTGGAGTCGCTTCTGCTTGTCGTGGATTCGCCGGCCGAAGTGAACCAACTCGCATCTGTCACCGGAACCGCGCCGGAACGAGTCGAAGAACGCCTGACGTCGATGTCGGCCGCATTGACCGCTCGCGGCAGCGGAATGGACCTTCGCTACGCGGGCGACGGATGGCGTCTGTACACGCGACAAGAGTTTGCCCCGTACGTGGAAAAGCTGCTATTGGACGGCGCACGCACCAAATTGACCAGGGCGGCATTGGAAACTTTGGCCGTAGTCGCATACCGTCAACCGTTGACTCGTGCGCGGATCAGTGCGGTACGAGGCGTCAACGTGGACGGGGTGGTACGCACCCTCCTTGCCCGCGGACTGATCGCGGAAGCCGGGCCTGACCCGGACACCAACGCGACACGGTACTCCACGACCGAACTGTTCCTCGAACGGCTCGGCCTGGCCTCGCTCAGCGAGCTCCCGGAGTTGGCCCCGCTCTTGCCTGATGTCGATCTCATCGACGACATCAGCGAAAGCCTGGAATCCGATCCGCGATTTGCGAGAATGAACAAGGCAGACGTGCCCGCTGACGTAGTGGACACCGAAGTCGACGACTGACCGGAATTCCGGCGCTCGTCAGCACCGAGAAAGACCCGACCACGCTCGGGAAACAGTAGAAAACTGACAGGAAAAAAGTGAACAATCCCGCTCGCCGAGATGGCACACCGGACCGTAACAACTCCCGCGACAACCGCGGCGCACGCAGCGATGCACCTCGTGGTGGTCGCAGCGACGCCCCCCGCGGCGCACGTAGCGAAGCGCCCCGTGGTGGACGCAGCAACACTTCCCGCAGTACCTCCGGATACGACCGCAACGCCGGATCCGACCGTCCCCGCACGGACGACCGTCGCGGTGGATTCAACGATGACCGTCGCCCGCCGCGCAGTGATGACCGTCGCCCGCCGCGCAGTGATGACCGTCGCCCGCCGCGCAGCGACGACCGTCGCCCCGCACGTACGGACGACCGTCGTAGTGGCTACAACGACGATCGGCGCGGCCCGCGCACGGACGATCGCCGCGGACCCCGCAGCGATGACCGCCGTACCCCCCACGTCGACGCCCGTCGCGCACCGCGTGGCGGCGCTGACCGTCGTAGTGACGATCAGCGCGGCGCACGCCCCGACGCTCCTCGTGGCGGCGCATGGTCGAACGCACCTCGTGGATCCAAGTTCGACGGACCTCCGCGCAAGCGCCCGGCAGCTCCCACACCGCCGGCGACCAACAAGCGTGGCAAGCCGAAGACCGAGAAGCCGCAGCGTGTCGTCTCTCAGAATCCGTTGGTCTCCAACGCCAAGCCGGCGCGTCACCAGCATGCCGAGATCACCAAGCACGACGGCCCGCCGAAGGGCGACGGCGTCCGCTTGCAGAAGGTGCTGGCTCAGGCCGGCGTCGCATCACGCCGTGCAGCTGAAGAGCTGATCGACCAGGGTCGCGTCGAGGTCGACGGCCGCATCGTGGTCGAACAGGGTCTGCGTGTCGACCCCGAGAACGCAGTGGTTCGTGTCGACGGCGTCCGCGTCGTCGTGCAGAAGGACCTCGTCTACCTCGCGATGAACAAGCCGCGTGGCTGGCAGTGCACCATGTCCGACGATCTCGGTCGTCCGTGCGTCGGCGACATCGTCTCCGAGCGCGTTCAGGCGGGTCAGCGACTCTTCCACGTCGGCCGCCTCGACGCCGACACCGAAGGCTTGCTCCTCTTCACCAACGACGGCGATCTGGCTCACCGCCTGATGCACCCGTCGTTCGAGGTTCCGAAGACGTACCTCGCCACGGTTCACGGCGTTGTCGAGCGCAGCACCGGCAAGCAGTTGCGCGACGGTGTCACCCTCGACGACGGTCCGGCCAAGGTGGACGCGTTCACCGTGCTCGAGATCAACGAGGGCAAGACGCTCGTCAAGCTGGTTCTGCACGAGGGTCGTAAGCACATCGTGCGTCGCCTCCTCGATGCCGTCGGTCACCCCGTTGTCCGTCTGGTTCGCACCAACGTCGGAGTTGTCGCCCTCGGCGATCAGCGTCCGGGAACGCAGCGCGTCCTCGGACGTAGCGAGGTCGGTGGACTGTACGAGGCGGTCGGCCTGTGACCGATTCGTCCATGCCGCTGGTAGTCGCTATGGACGGACCGTCCGGAACCGGCAAGTCCAGCGTCTCTCGCGCGTTGGCGCAGCGTTTGGGTGCTCGCTACCTCGACACCGGAGCCATCTACCGGATCGCGACCCTGCACGTGCTGCGTCAGGGAATCGATCTGGCGGATTCCGCCGCGATCACGGCCGCCGTTGCGGCGTTGCCGTGGTCCATCGGTACCGATCCGAGCAGCGAGCAGGTGCATCTCGACGGCGCGGACGTCAGCGAGGAGATCCGCGGCGACGCGGTAACCAAGGCTGTCTCCGCAGTGTCGGCCGTACCCGAAGTTCGCGACCTGCTGGTCGCCACTCAGCGTGAGTTGGCGGCAAGCGCAGACCGGATCGTCGTGGAAGGTCGCGACATCGGAACCGTCGTACTCCCCGATGCAGACGTCAAGATCTTCTTGACCGCATCGGCGGAAACCCGTGCGGCACGGCGCAATACGCAGAACATCGGCCAAGGCCGTGAAGACAATTACGAAGCGGTGCTGGCTGATGTGCAGCGCCGTGACCATCTCGATTCGACTCGGGCAGTGTCGCCGTTGCGCCCTGCCGACGACTCCATTCTGGTGGATACGAGCGAATTGGGAATTGAAGATGTGATCGCCAAGTTGCTGTTGGTGGTCAGCGACAGAACTGGAGCAGTGCAGTGAGCGACGATCTGGTAACCGAATATGCCGGTGACGGAACTTGGTCCGAGGAATCGGAGTGGGATTACGCCGATCTCGAAGCGGACGGCGAAGGCGAAGCGCACATTGCCGTCCCGACCTTGGCTGTTGTCGGTCGACCGAACGTCGGCAAGTCGACGCTCGTCAACCGCATCATCGGCCGTCGTGAAGCGGTAGTCGAAGACATCCCCGGCGTTACCCGTGACCGCGTCTCCTACGAGGCGAACTGGGCCGGACGACGCTTCCTCGTCCAGGACACCGGCGGATGGGAACCCGACGCAAAGGGCCTTCAGCAGGCCGTTGCCCGCCAGGCCGAATTGGCCATGGGAACGGCTGACGCCATTCTCCTGGTCGTCGACGCCGTTGTCGGCGCTACGACGACGGACGAAGCTGTCGCTCGAGTGCTTCGCCGCTCGAAGACTCCGGTCATCCTCGTTGCCAACAAGGTGGACGACGGACGCACCGAGTCCGAGGTTGCAGCACTGTGGTCCTTGGGCCTCGGTCAGCCGTACTCCGTGAGTGCGACGCACGGACGCGGTACCGGCGACCTGCTCGACGAGGTTCTCGAGAAGCTTCCGGAAACTCCGCGTGAAGGTATCCCCGGCGGCGGTCCGCGTCGTGTTGCTCTCGTCGGAAAGCCGAACGTCGGCAAGTCCAGCTTGCTCAACAAGCTGTCCGGTGATGAGCGGTCCGTCGTGCACAACGTTGCCGGCACCACCGTCGACCCGGTCGACTCCATCGTCGAACTCGGCGGGCGCCCTTGGCGTTTCGTCGACACAGCTGGTCTGCGCAAGCGCGTCAGCCATGCCAGCGGCGCGGAGTTCTATGCGTCGCTGCGTACGAAGAGTGCAATCGAGGCCGCTGAGGTCGCGATCCTGCTCATCGACGCACACGAGCCGATCACCGAGCAGGACCTCCGTGTTCTGAGCATGGTGGCCGACACGGGTCGTGCATTGGTGATCGCATTCAACAAGTGGGACCTCGTGGACGAGGACCGTCGACTCATGCTGGACAAGGAAGTGGACCGCGATCTGGTCCGCGTTCCGTGGGCTCAGCGAGTCAACATCTCCGCCCACACCGGTCGCGCCGTGGCGAAGCTCGTGCCGGCGCTCGACACGGCTCTCGAGTCCTGGGACAAGCGCATCCCCACGGGTCGCCTGAACACCTGGCTCAAGGAAGTTGTGGCGGCCACACCGCCGCCGATGCGTGGTGGCCGCCTGCCTCGCATCATGTTCGCGACTCAGGCAAGCACACGCCCGCCGACATTCGTTCTCTTCACCACGGGCTTCCTCGAGGCCGGCTACCGCCGCTTCATCGAGCGGCGTCTGCGTGAAGAGTTCAACTTCGACGGCAGCCCGATCCGCGTATCCGTCCGAGTGCGCGAGAAGCGTGACCGCAAGGGCCGCTGATTCTGCGTCCAATTCGGTACTGAAACGGCTCTGACCAGCCGATTGGTACTTCGGCCCGTCCCTGATGTAATCTTTCCAAGCGCCCGAAACAAGGGCGTGGGACGGGCTGTGGCGCAGCTTGGTAGCGCACTTGACTGGGGGTCAAGTGGTCGCAGGTTCAAATCCTGTCAGCCCGACCGAAGTTAGATCAAAAAGGCAGTTTCTCAGAAATGAGAAACTGCCTTTTTGTTTGTGCCTTCAAAGGTTCGGCAACGGATCTCGGGGAAGTCCTGCGGCGACGTTCAAGACACGTTGACAAACGCACAAATCAGCTTGAGTCGTCGTCCGGGAACCTTCAGGCCAACTTGGGGTCTAAGCGCTTAACAACATTGGTAGGAAAACTCATGTGTTTGAGCTATGCACTGGGTGATCCAACGGTTGAACCGATTCCATTGTCCTGGGCATGATGGGCACGCTGTGAGGCGTAGACGGGTGGTTGCCGCGATCATCGACTGAGCGTCTAGCTGATAGCCAAACCTTTCGTATCCTTCTATCTAAATGAGGCAGTCAGAACACCCCGAGGTGGGGCAAGTGTTGGAAGTGGGAACTCGTTGTGATGGCTCATCCGGAGCGGAACCTCGTGCTTCACTCGGTCCAAGTGGATCTGCAACCACTTTCGTCGCACACGACGCCGTCGGCCTCGGTGATCCCGCACGCGTGGCCAGATTCGCAGACGAACTCGGTCGGCCCTGAATCTGGGACAATCTCGTTTTGGAGAAACGCATCGCGAACCGTCTGACAATAGTCGGAGTACCCGGTTACGGTGCCGTCCGACCAGGTCGTCTCGATCGGGTTGTACCCGGATTGACAACCGATGATTGTTGCCGGCGTGGGTGTTTCGAGGGTGGTCTCCAGCAGTGTCGTCGTTGTTGGCAGCGGGACTGTCGTGGTTGTGAGTGGTGGAGTCTCGGATGTGGATGTGGATGTGGATGTGGGGGAAGGGGGTGCGTCTGAGATGTCTGATGCGACACCACACGCGGATAGCATCAAGGAAAGCGCTCCGACAGATACAGCGGCGAACTTGATTTTCATATCTTTGCTTTCGTTGGTTGTGGTGGATCCGTCCGATTTTGACGAAGTTGTCAGATGGAGCTCTGAGCGCTGCGTGCGTTGACGGTCGCACTAGGGCACGAGGTTTGTTCCTATTATTCTCATTTTCCCGTTGTTCTCATTTTCCCGGTTGAGGCAATAGACCGCGATATTGGTCGGGGCAGAAGCGGACGCGGACTAGACCGTGTAGCCCCAGTCCAATCTATCTCAGGCTCCTGTGACGATTATCCATAAGGGGCTATGTGACTGCAGGTTAAAAGCATGTCAACTGATTCAATCTTGTGAGCTTGACCGAAGGTTCTGTACGAGTGGCAACTGCGTTTCAATAGCGCCTCACAGGTTCGGCAACGGATCTCGGGGGAAGTCCTGACGTGATCTCCGCGTCGGCAGCGTTCACGACTGCAACATATTCTTCGTCGGTTTCGCGCTCATCAGAACGTCTGCTGGAAATACGTACCGGATCTCGTCATCTGGATGCAAGTGGGAGCGAAGGCGCGCACGGACACTCGCGGAAACCGGCATGCGCTGAAGGCTAGCTCAGGTTCGCTGACTGAGGCGAATATTGTGAACGGCAACGGTTACTCCGAAGAGCGCGATCAGAATGGCGGTAAAGATTGCTGCCAACCACCACGGCGCCGAACCTGCTGTATTCAGCCAGATGGTCAGTGCACCGAAAATTGTAGTGGGAATGCCGACAGCACGAGACAGGTCGACGTTCCTCGGATTGACCGGCGGTGTTCTCCACCAATGAAGGCGATGTCCTCGATTCTCACGCAGCATTCGCAGGATGGACCAGACAGTAAGCGGCAGACCAATCGCGAGGATGACCATCCCGCCAATGATCGCCAAAGTGCACCCGTCTCGGAAGTACGTCACGGCAGCGCCGACAACACCTGCAAAACCGATCGCCGTGAATACTTTCCACGCCGGGGTTATGGCTGGCCATGCGGTTGTGTTGCCATGCAAGCACCCTTCCGCAAAACATAATCGAAAACTTCAACCCTGTTGCGGCCGTCGATTGTGCATCAGGGTGACAATCAAACTCGGTAAGCCGTTAACTACTCCGAGTACAGCGACTGCGATACCCGCACTCAAGAGAGGTGCTGTCTCCCAATAGTTGTCGACGATGGCAGATGCTCCGATCAAGCTCGATACCCAGCCCGTGAGTTGAGCACGTCGGACATGTTGTGCCGCTCGCGAGGAGGTCGGTCCTACCGAGAGAGGTAACCTCCGCCCCTTTCGAGTTGTAGTCGCTTTCTGCTCCGGAGCGCAATTTCGCCTACTGGCATGATCTCTTCGTATGATTGGGATTCGGATCGCGTGGGTTGTATTGGCGGTCGCCACCGGGATTCTGGGATCCGCGACGGCACAGTGGCCGCTGTACGAGATCACCGATTGCGAAATAGGCCTCGGCCCGCTCAGTTCTGCCGATTGTTACCGCTCGATTCACGACTATTTCGGGCGGGAGCTCTTCTTGGTGCTGGCGTTGCCGGTGGCTCTGTGCGTTATTCCAGCCGTGATCCCACGACCATTAGTTTCCTGGATCGTCTCGGCGACAATGCTTTGCGCTGCAGTATTGGGTTTCTTTGCAGCTTTCAGCTCTGATATGCCTTCTCTGCTGTCGATGGTGGGGAGCCTCCCTGCTGCAGTGCTGGCATTGGTACTTGCTGCGGTGCATCAGGGGATCGCATTGCGCAACAAGGGCGCCATTGCGCGTGCGCGCAGTGGGGTTCGCGATACGCAGCCGAGTGAGTGATCAGTCGGGGCTGAAGAACAGTTCCATCGAGATCCAGAACCACGCCACCATTGCTGCCACAGAAAGGAACGCGAGCACCAATGGCAACGCGAATTGCCTGCCGGTGCGGCTGGGAATAGTCATAAGTCCGAGAATGACGAACACGGCGGCAGGCGCCGCCCAACTTATCCAGTAGGTGAGCGGTGGCGGGTTGGGGCCGAACGACGTGAACGAACGGTTCGGATACAGCTGCGGCTGCGGGACATCGGCGAAGTGTTGCCACAGGAGTACCAATGGCAGGTAGCCGAACAGTCCCAGTAGGAGGCCGACGACGAGTCCCGCGAAGATTCGTTCGCCCCTCATCTCAATGCACCCGTCCGAATCAATCGTCCCACTGCCTATGCGACTTCTGGTAAGTCACGAGGCTGAATCCGTAGAGCCCACGCCCGGGCCGCAACGAACGTCATGGCCAATACGAGAACGACCAGCAGTACGACCGCGATCCAGGTGGGAGTGGTGGTGGAAAAGCCCAGCCTCCACGCAGTACCGACACCTACAGTCGTCGCCGCCAACGCCCCGACCGGAAGCATCGCCGCCACCGCTCGCGTCGTGCGAACAGTAAGTCGATCCCCGGCAGCGCGAAGGACTCCGAACACGGCGGCGACCGAAATGCCATACGCCAGGAGACCGCTGACGGCATAGACCAGGAGCGGGGACCATCCCATATCAACCGACCCGGTGAATGCCATTCCGATCAAGACCAACAGGGGCGTCAGCCCAAGCGTGACGCCTGCGATGCCTGCCACCACAGTTCGAACCAGTCGATTGTCTTGGCTTCCGGAGATTCGCACGCCCGCGAGGCGGAGCACGAACCCGGTCAGCGCGCCCAGAAGGGCGCCGATCACCGCAGCATCGATGGGCCAGGTCCATTGCGATTCACCCGCGAAGCCCGAGATTGTGGTGCCACCCGAAAAGAGGGTGATCGTGGCGGACGCCTGTGCCGATCCCTGTGTCAGCGCCGCCGTGACGATGGCAACGGTCGCACCGAACAAAGCAAACCCGAGTGCCTGTTTCCACATCTAGCCATCTTGACCCATCCCGCGGGAGAATTCGGCACAACGGCAGTCTCATCCGGATGCCTTCTCACTGTGCAGATTGGGGGCGCAGCCGACTTCGGCGATAATTGTGTGAAGGGGCTGGTGGTGACACCCTCGTCGTATCACCACCAGCCACGTTCGACACTCACGACCTGCTGTCACGCACGCAATCGGCGACGTGCTGCCAGTGCTGCCGGAAATCCGAGATCTGCATCGATCACTTCACCGGAGAGACGTTCCGAGATTTCGATCAGTCGACTGCATCCGGTCTCTCCGATCGCCTCGTACGGGTACGACCCCAGCACATCGGTCTGATGCTCAACCCGCTTCCGGCGATCGCGACCCACCTCGTTCAGGTGAAGCTCGGGGCCGTCTTCGAGCCATCCACGCGCCCGCACACCTTCGACGCCTTCCGCCCACTGATCGTTGTCCCATGCCCGGCTCATTTGCAGAGCAGCAGCAGGAACATCACCGGTTGCGGCGTGGACTACCAACGCTTCGACACCGTTGAGTCCCTCGGCGTGAAGAAGTGCGACATGAGAATCTCCGCGAAACTCCCGGAGCAAGGATTGGGCATGCCACAACACGAGATGAGGCTCCTCAGGCCACGGCAATGATGCGTGCCCACCGAACAGGGGTCGCCCTTGTGGTCTGTTGCAGGCGCGTTCCGCGGCTCGACGTGCGAGTTCGGCAGCTTCGCGAACTTCGGTGCCGTCGACATGTTCTCCCCAGGCCTTGCGCAGCGAACGGTCGACAGCGTCGAGTCGAGCGGTGAGGATCTGTTCGGGGGTGGCGATTGTCCAGGCTTCCGGCAGCACCGCGTGTACCAGTTCGGGGTTGAAGTTGAAGAACGTAGCGATGGTGACTTCAGCCGCTACTGCGCCCATGGGCGCAGACCGCGAAGCGAAGTAGCCCATTCGAGGGTGTGTAAAGCCCAGTGCGGCATATGCTTCCGCGCCGAAAGGGGTGAAGTAGATCATGCCGTGTATCGGTTCGGCTCCACGGAAGACGCGGCGCGCGGTTTCTGGTGCGATCGAGGTCATCGATAGTCCTTCATGCTGGTGGTGTGGTCTTCGAACAGTCGAGTCGGATGGTTGTTCTACGCCGGCTATCTCCCTCTGACATACATGCGGTCCCGGACGGCATCACCCACTCGGTAGACGGCCAGGACGACCAATGAAATCAGAATGCCGGAGGGGAGAATCTGTTGTGGTGCACTCAAGATGTGCAGGTACGCATCGGATAGGTCACCGCCCCAACTCGGAGTGGGGGGCTGTATTCCCAACCCCAGGAATGAGAGTGCCGCCTGCGCGAGAAAAGTCAGGCCGGTGAGCACGGTCACCTGAACGACAACCGGCCCGATTGCGTGCGGAAGAAGATGACGCAGCAGCACTACGTGCGGCGGGCATCCTGAGAGTCGCGCGCTCAGAACGAAGTCTCGGTTCCTCGTTTCGCTGACCCCGGCAGCCAGAATTCTTGCAATTGTGGGTGCATAGACGACTCCGAGCGCTGACATCGACGTGATCAGGCTCGGCCCCAGAACACCGGTAATAGCCACTGCGAGAACCAAACCTGGGAATGCCAGCAATGCGTCCGCCACCCGGAGGAGTGACGCGCCGATCCAGCGTGGCCAATATCCGGCGATCAACCCCCACGGAATTCCCAACAGCAGACTGACGGCGACAGCGATCGCGACGCCGAAGAAGGCGGAGCGTCCTCCCCAGATCAATCGACTGAGCACGTCACGACCGAAGCCGTCAGTGCCAAGCAGGTGCTGTGCACTCGGACCGGCGAACGTGTTGGTCAGGTTCTGATCGGTCGGACTGTGCGGAGCCACGAACGAGGCCAAGACGGACGCCGCTATCAGCGTTCCGAGAAAGCAGTAGCTGAGCCATAATCCGGGGTGCAGTCGAGGGAGAGCCCACTTGGAGCGGGTCTCGCCTGCGGTGGTCAGCGCGAGTTGGCTCACGAGATCGTTCCCTTCCTCAATTGTGGGCTGATCATGTTGTTGACGACGTCGACCAGGATGTTCACGAGAAGCACGATCACGACGAACAGCAACACAATGCCTTGAAGCATCGGATAATCTCGCGTGTCGATCGCAATGACGAGAGCGCTCCCGAGGCCCGGCAGCACGAAGATCTGCTCGAGAATGACCGTCGCACCCAGCATCGCCACGGCGAGCAATCCATAGACAGTGACAATCGTGGGAACGATGTTTCGTAGCGCGTAGCGCCACACGATCTTCCGCTCGTCGATACCCATCGCACGCGCAGTTCGTACGTAGTCACTTGACAGTGTCTCGATCATCGCAGCCCTGGTCTGCCGAACCGCAATCGATGCTGCGCCGGCAGCGAGCGCCGTTGCTGGTAGGACCAAATGGCTCAGGTTGTCGATCACACTGTTCTCGAGAGGAACCCAGCCGAGCACCGGTAGAACTCCCAAACCGAGGGCGAAGACATCGACCAGCACGATAGCGAGGAAGAAGTCCGGTACCGCGAGTCCGATCCCCGAAACCGTGCGGGTCAGACCATCGCTGCGTCGTCCCTGCCGCGTCGCGGTCCACACACCGAGCGGTATAGCGACGACGGCGGACAGTAACAGTGCGAGTACAACGAGCTCGGCGCTCGCCGGCAGGCGCGCAAGGATCTGTGGGCCGACGGGGGCGCTGTTCTGTAGCGACGTTCCCAGATCTCCGTGCAGAGCCGACACCACCCAGTTCCAGTACTGGACCAGCAGAGGTTGATTCAATCCGAGGCGCTCGTTGAGTGCCGCGATCGCTTCATCGCTGCCGTTCGGACCGAGAAGTGCCTCGGCTGGTCCACCGGGGATTATCCGGATAAGGGCAAAGGTTATGAAACTAGCGATAATCGCGGTAGGAATTATCTGTGCGAACCGGACGCCGATCATCCGTATGTAAGGATTCACCGGCGATCGGTGAGGGTTTCGGGTCGGAACGCTCTCAGGCTCGGGGGCCAACGAATTCTCTTGCGATACAACGGTCGTCGTCATGACTTCGAGAGGTACGTCAGATTGGGGGAGCCGTTCAGTGCAGGAACGGCCCCGTGGACGTTCTTGGTGTAGGCGACCACGTCGGGAGTGAAGTACAACGGTACGTACTCAGCGGACTTGATCACGACTTGATTGATCTGTTTGACGATGTCGAGCTGAGCGGTTTCGTCATACGTGTTGTTCAACAGTGCGATCAACTTCTCCAAATCCTCGTTGGGGACGGAATTCTGCCGGAAGTACGACCGCGAACCCAGCGAGGCTTCGAAATTGAGCGGTGCGGATGCTCGCGTGGGCCATCCCACGCTGAAGACGTCCGCGCTGTTGTGTGCGACGAACTCCGTAATCGCCTGAGGTCCAGTCATTTCGACGAAGTCGACCTTGATGCCGACCTTCTCCCATTGTTCTCCGACAAGGACCGCGTTGGTCGAGTACGGCGGTAGATTGCCTGCTAATCCGCGCACGGTGACCCCGTTCGGATACCCAGCCTCCGCTAGCAGCGATTTGGCCTTCTCCGGGTCGTACGGCCATGCATCTTCGGTTTCCTCGTCGTAGAACTGCGAACCGGGAGGATATTGACCGAACGCCGCAGTTCCTTCCGTGCTGTCCAGTGCGGCTCGCGCAATTGCCTTGCGGTCGAGCGCGTATTGCATCGCCAGACGAACGCGGACATCGTTGACCACGGGGTTCTTGTTGTTGATCACGACGAGCGCAACTCCGAGTCTCGGATCGTGACTGACGTTCAGGTTGGGGTTGCGTTCGAGGATCGGAGCACTCGACGGTGTGAGCCCGTATGCAAAATCCGCAGCGTTCGATGTCAGGGCATTTGTCAGCGCTGTGGGATTGGAGATCACCTGGATCTGGATCTTGGCGAGCTGAGGGCTGGGTGGACCCGCCGGTTTGTAGTCGTCGAATCGACTGAATGTGTATGAACTGTTCGGGACTGCGCTGGTGAATGTGTACGGCCCTGCGCCTACAGGCTTGTTAGCGAAGTCTGCCCCTGCTGCTGCCAGCGCAGTGGGGGAGACCACCATTCCCAATCTGCCGTTGAGCCACCCTGGTAAGCCGGAGGTAGGTGAACTCAACGAGATCGTGATGTGATCTGGGGACGTTGCTTCGATGCTCTTGATCGTCGGGACGGAAACGATTCCGAGACTCAAGCAGTGTTCCATGCTTGCCTTGACTGCTGCTGCATCGAGAGTTGTACCGTCGTGGAAGGTCAAGCCGTTCTGCAACGTCATCTCGAACGTCAGGTTGTCCGGTCCGGAGAAGCCCCACTCGCTGGCGATTCCGGGCCGCAACTTCTGGGTGGCAGGTTCCGCATCGATCAGTGGTGCATACATCAACTGTAAGTAGTCGATGTCGTATCCGATGTTTCCCGCACACGGGTCGAGCGAGGCGGGCACGTGCGATGTCGCGACCTTGAGTTCGGCGTTCGGATCGGCAGGTCCGGTATCGCCGGCGGTACCGGTGGCGCTGCTCGAACAGCCGCTGAGCACGAGAGCAGAAAGTGCAAACGCAGCTACCAGCACACGTGGGCCACTTTTCCCATGATTCTGGAAGCGTGTGATCGGATATCGGGATCGCAAAGACAGACGCGGATTCATATGGTGGACTTTCGCTTTGGTCTTCTCGGAAGGGGGAGACTGACGCGGCACGCATTTACTGCGGCGGGTTGGAGATTCCGATCGATGTGGCCGGGGACGATAGATGGCAGGCGGAGCTGTGTGCGGAATTCGAGGCCGCGCGAAGTGACGGCGCTTCCGACGCACAGCGATCCATCGCAAACGGGCAGCGGGTGCGGAATCGACAGCCCGAGGGTGGATTCCGTGGGTCGGGTAACTCGCCCCGCACCAATGCTTTCCGACGACTGCGCCGCTCGAGTTCGATGTGCGGGGCCGCGGCGAGAAGTGCCTGCGTGTAGGGGTGCGATGGAGTCCTCAGGACCGTGGCAACCGGTCCGATCTCGACGATTCGGCCGAGGTACATCACCGCGACGCGATCGGCGATCCGTGCCACCGAACCCAAATCGTGCGAAATGAAGATGTACGTGAGGTCATGTTCTTCTCGGAGATCGGCAAGAAGTTGCAACACCTCTTCCTGAAGCGAAACATCCAGGGAGGCAACAGGTTCGTCGCAGAGAATCAGTGGCGCCTTGGAGGCAAGTGCACGAGCGATGGTCACGCGTTGGCGTTGGCCACCGGAGAGCTGGGTCGGGAGGCGGTCGGCAAGCTCAGCGCCGAGACCGACCCGACGCAACAGCTCGACGGCTTTCGGCCGCAAGGACTGTGGGATGCGCAGACGCCCTGGCGCCATCGGCTCGGCTACGCAAGCCCATGAGGCCATCCGATTGTTCAAGGCCGACGTAGGGTTTTGAAAAATGAGATGGGAAGATCCACCCTTGCCGAACGCCGGGTCGTCGAGATTCATAGTGATGGAGCCTGCGGCCGTAGCCACCAGACCCGCGAGAGCGTGAGCCGTCGAGGATTTTCCCGATCCTGATTCACCGATTATCGCAAGGGTTTCGCCCCTCTGTACGGAGAAGCTGACGTCGTCGACCGCGCGAAGAGCTTTGCGTCCGCGTCCGTACTCGACTGCCAGATTCCTAACGTCGACGATGACGTCGGTGTTGCTCATCAGCTCACCAGTCCGAGCAACTCGAGTTCGTCGCTGCGGTGACATCTTGTTGCCGATTCCGGTGATCCGATCAGAAGTGGATGATCGGATATGCAGAGCTCCTCGGAGTAGTTGCACCGGGCGACGTATCGGCAACCCACGCCGTCAGTAGGGGCTTTGGTGGTGAAATCGCCTCGCGCCTTGGGTGATTGGGAGGAGACTTCTTCGAATGTCGAGCGTGCCGCCTCGAGAAGGCTGAACGTGTAGGGATGCGCGGGCCGCCGAAGCAGCACGTCTCGTGGCGCGACGTCGACGATCTCGCCGCGAAACATGGTGATGACTCGATCCGCGACCTCGGCGACAACCGCGAGGTCGTGACTGATCAACAACACGGCAAGATCGCGCTGTTCGGCCAGTTCTCGAAGGAGATCGACAATCTGAGCTTGGATGGTGACGTCGAGCGCTGTTGTCGGTTCGTCCGCGATCAGCAACTTCGGACCGCATGCCAGGGCCATCGCGATCATCACCCGCTGACACATCCCGCCGGAAAGCTCGTACCCGAACGACTTCAAGGTTCTGCTCGGGTCGGCCAGACCGACCTGGTGGAGAAGATCTGTAGCCACGTCCTCCGCATCGACTTTCGTGATGTCGCGGTGGGCCTTCAACACATCGACGATCTGGCGACCGATGCTGACGGAGGGGTTGAGAGCCGAACTCGGGTCCTGGAAGACCATACTGACGTCGCGACCGCGTATTTTCCTCAACTCGGCGGCGGGCAGACCCACAAGTTCCTGTCCTTCCAAACGGATGCTTCCGCTGGTTGTTGCCGTACGGGGCAAGAGACCGAGCAGAGCGAGTCCGGTCAGTGTCTTTCCGCTCCCGCTCTCTCCTACGAGGCCGGTGATTTCGCCCGACCCCAACTCGAAGCTCACTCGGTCGAGGAGTCTGTTCGAAATCGATTCTGTCCCAATGTCAACCGTGAGGTCTCGTACTTGCAGAAGTGGGCTCATCGTCGGGTCGTCCACGTGTGATCGTTCATCGCATTCCTCCGTAAACAACTGAACTGTTGTGACTGGAATCACGTACCGGGGAACCATAAACACTCACCTGCAACAAAGTCAATGAATGTTGCAACGATTGCCGTCGATGGCGCCGTCTGATCGCCTCCGGCTACCGACCAGCACGTCGTCAGCGATACATTCACTCCATGGCCGAGACACGTGACATCCGCGCGGAAGCGTTGAGTGCCGCCCGACGACAGTTCGCAGCCGGAAAACCGCTCGATGTGAACGCTTTGGCCACCGAGTTGGGGGTGGATCGGACCACCTTGTTCCGGCGTGCAGGGAATCGCGACACAATTACCGGTGACGTGCTCGATTCGCTGGCGCGCCGAACGTGGCGAATGGGCCTCGAGGAGTGCGGTGGAAGCGGAGCGTCAAGGGTTGTCGACGTCCTCACTTACCATGCACGGGCGACAATCGAGACCGAATTCTTCCGGACGTATTTGACTCGGGAACCGCAAAAGGCGTTGTGCATACTCACAACTGGACTGGGGCCGATTCAGGGCACGATGGTCGAATCCGTGCGAAGGCTGATCGAAGCTGAAATACCGGAGCAGATTCGGCCAGACCTGCCCGTCGAGGACATGGCATATCTGCTGGTTCGCGTGGGTGAGTCGTTCATCTACAACGATTTGCTCACTGGTGGCACTCCGGATACGGAGAAGGCTCGCTTGGCGTTCCGGCTCATCCTCTCGCGTGACTAGTGTGCCGAGTTTCCGTTTTCTCAGTTTTCGTGAAAGCGCTTCGAATGCAAGCTATTTCATAGCTATGCCTGGTTGTATGACCCAATCAGGCTGGTGGGATCGGCACAAAGCTCCGCATCTCGTCCCGTCCGGGCCGGATGACGCCTGCGGCGGATTCGGGAACCTCGTTCCAGGCGCCAGGAAGGTCGCGCAGAGGCTCGGATACGACGATTCGGGTCTCCTCACTCAGATGGTGCAGGGCTTCCACCTCTGGATGGAGCTTGCGCAACGTGGAAATCTCGGTGGAGAAGAACAACGACCTCGACTGGTGCTCGCTGGAATAGCGAAAGATCCAGGTGGAGATGCCATCCGACGTGGCGACGGTCATCTGAACCGGATTGTCGATTCCCTGCGAGCGGGCCGTGTGCTCGACGAATCCGACGGCCCTCGCGACACCTTCGAACGGATCGTCGGTCAGGCCGAACGTCAGCGCGAGGAAGAACAAGGTTTCCGAGTCCGTCGATCCTTCGAGATCCGGAAAGAGCGACGGATCAATGGCAGTCACCAATTCCCGTTTCATGTCGTGGAATCCGTGTAGTGAACCGTTGTGCATCCACAACCACCGCCGGTGCCGGAACGGGTGGCAGTTGCTGCGCTGCACTGCAGTTCCCGTCGAGGCGCGGATGTGGGCGAACAGCAGAGGGGAACGCAATTGGGAGGTGACCTCGCGCAGGTTCGAGTCGTTCCACGCGGGTTCGATGCTCTTGAACACTGCCGGTTGGGGGCCTTCCCCGTACCAGCCGATTCCGAAGCCGTCGCCATTTGTCGTCGTGGCCCCGAGTTGAGAATGCAGGCTCTGGTCGATCAGCGAGTGCTGTGGCCTGAACAGCAAGTCATGGGCCAGTATCGGCTCTCCGGAATACGCCATCCACCTACACATACTTTCAACTCAAGCAGATCGAGTCGGCGTTGACGGTGCATGCGTAGCGGCGTGCGTCGTCTGGGTGGGCTTCCATGTCGACACAGCCCAGATCACGACGATGTTCAGCGCGATGATGAGAGTCGACCACCAGGGGTAGTACGGCAGCCACAAGAAGTTCGCGATGATCGAGATCGCGCAGATCACCACTGCCGACACCCGCGCCCAGGCCGCTCCGGTGAACAGTGCAAGCCCGACGAGAGCGACGAGCGCGCCCAACACGAGATGGATCCAACCCCACGTCGTCAGGTCGAACTGATAGGCGTAGTCGATCCCGACTACGAACACTTCGTTTTCGGCGACGGCAGCGAGTCCCTGGAAGAACTGCACGATGCCGACCGTCACCAAGATGACGGCTGCCCCGATCGATGTTCCTACCGCGAAACCCTGCTTGACTGATGTTGTATCCGACATGACGGTTTCCCTTGATTCGGTGGGGGGCGACCGGACACGTGCCCGGCACGCTCGTTGTAGTGATCGTTGTTCCACCGGCTGACCGCTATGAAACGGAAATACCTGTCCAATGCGGTGAGAAATCAGTGCGTTCTGCTCCGATGTGCGGGCGAAATGTAACTTCTGGCCCCTGTGGATGCGATGTATCCCTTGCCGGAACGCGTGTGCGGAGGAATTGCTCGTAACCGAAGTTCACAGAAAACAAGAAGAATTCGGCACGGAATTCGACCTATTTGTCCAGCTGTACTGGTATTTTGACTGAATTGACCGGAAGCTGCGGTCCGCGGAAAAGAGTAGCGAGAGAATGACGATCTTCGGCAGGCGCTCCGCGGGCATCTCCGCGACGGCCTTCGTCTTGGCGGCTGTTGTGTCGACGGCACTTCCCGCGGTGGGATCGGCATCACCGGTCGCACTCACCCACGCGTGCACTCCCGAGATCAACGACAATTCGATGTCACTCGATCCGGCCGTCATTGACGGTTGGTACGACATCTCGACTGGTTCGCCGGGAACGAAGATCAACTCGATCGAGGCGTGGCGGACAGTGCCGGGAGACATCCTCGAGTTTCGCGCATCGGTGACGATCAGAGCCCACGGAAGTCCCGTCCGAGGGACCCTTCGGATCGACGGCGCCGGCTTGACCGGAGATCAGGATTTGATCTCCAGAATGACGTTGACCCAAGATCTCGGTCGCTCAGGGTCAACGGTCACCGACGCTGACGACGGTTCGGTCATCCCCGTACGTGCCAAGCTCGCCTTCGACGTCACAACTCCTGGACAAGTGGCACAGAACCAGACGGTCAACCTCTCGGCAGTCAAGATTGTCTTGGCAGGAGACACCACCGATCCGGGAGGTGAATGCCCCGGCCCCGGCGCGGGCCCCGGCGGCGGCGGGAATGGAAGCGGTGGCGGGAACGGCGGTGGTGACGGTTCCGGTGGGAACGGTGGGGATTCCGGTGACGCACTTCCCGGTCGTGACGTAGGAAACCGAGTACCAATTTCCCAGATTCCGTCCGGCCCGACTTCTCGTCCGTGACAGCGGCACCTGGATCCGCGGCCAGCCGAACGTGGGCCGCTGCAGTAGTGGCGACAATGCTCTTGATCGGCGGATGTTCCGACGACGGTGACTCGCCGACCCGCGTTCTCGCGACCGGCCAACAAGATTTGCCGCCAGAGATTCGCGCGGTGGTCGACGGTCCGGATGTCCCGACCACGCTTCGCATAGTCGACAGCACCGCTGACGTTCTGCCGATCAAGACGACGGCAGACGGCTCGCTCATTCCGCCCGAGGATGTCAGTGAGATCGGATGGTGGGCAGATTCGGCATTTCCCGGCTCCGGCGCGGGCACCGTGGTGATCACCGGCCACATCAACGACATCTATCAAGGCGACGGTTTCGGGAAGAAATTCTCCACCTTGGACATCGGCTCGATCGTGACCGTGACGGGCGCCGGGGGACAAGTCTGGAACTACCGCATCGATGCGGTCGATCACTACAGCAAGGACGGCGAGTTGCCGGTCGAGCGATTGAACAGCCTCGACGGACCCGAAACCCTCGCGCTGATCACCTGCGGCGGCGAGTTCGTCGGTCCGCCGTTCGGATACGAGGACAACGACGTCGCGTGGGGAACTCCGGTGCCCGCATAGCCGAAAACCAGACGTCGGAACGGTTGATAAACTGGGTCCCGCGTTCGTGGCCATCCACGCACGTTTCGAAAGTCCGAAGAAGGAGATTGTGCTGTGGTTGACCTCGCCTATGTCATCGCTGGGTCCGAAGCGACTGGCGGTGCCGGCCTGCAGGTCGACCTGAAGACGTTCCAGGCATTGGACGTCTACGGCGTAGCGACCACCACATGTATCGTCTCGTTCGATCCCAAGAACAACTGGGGTCATCGCTTCGTACCGATCGCTCCTGACGTGATCGCTGATCAGATCGAGGCTGCCACTGCGGCTCACGATCTGGACGTCGTCAAGATCGGCATGTTGGGCACGCCCGCCACCATCGAGGTTGTGGCAGAGGGCCTGCGTCGGCAGTCCTGGCGCCACGTCGTCCTCGACCCGGTCCTGATCTGCAAGGGCCAGGAGCCCGGCGCGGCTCTCGATACCGATACAGCACTTCGTGATTCGATCCTCCCGCTCGCCACCGTCGTCACACCCAACCTGTTCGAGGCACGCACCCTCGCCGGAATGGACAGCATCGAAAGCGTCGACGACCTCATCGAGGCCGCACGTCGTATCCATGATCTCGGACCCAAGTACGTGCTCGCAAAGGGCGGTGTCGAACTCGCCGGTGGCGACGCCGTCGACGTGTTGTTCGACGGGACCGACGTGACTGTTCTCTCCGCCCCCAAGGTCGGCGAAGAGCGCGTCTCGGGTGCCGGTTGCACGCTGGCCGCCGCAGTGACCGCGGAGCTGGCAAAAGGCGCCGACGTGGGAGAAGCCGTCGCTCTGGCAAAGAAGTTCGTCACGGCGGGCATCGAAGGCCGCGTCTCGGCACACACGCCGTTCGACACCGTCTGGCAGGGCGCGTTCAAGGGATAGGCGCACGGCGGCTCACATCGCCGCGCGCGGCCTGGCAGGATCGAGTGCGTGAGTACTGCGAACCTGAATCGAAGCGAAGTCGCCGAACGATCTCGAGCCATCTCCGTCGCCGGTTACCGGGTGGAGTTGGATCTGCGATCGGCGGTCGACTCCGCCGTGAAGACCTTTTCGACGGTCACGACAATTGATCTGACGTCCTCGGTGGAGTCCACGTGGCTCGATTTCATCGGTGCTGCAGTCGATTCCGTGGACGTCGACGGTGCGTCGATTCCGGTGGAGTACGACGGATCCCGGATCGTGCTGCGCGGACTCGGCGGATCGAACGTCGTTCGGGTGGCAGCTCACGGCAACTACAGCCGTTCCGGTGAAGGGCTGCACCGATTTGTCGACGACGCTGACGATCAGACGTATCTGTACACGCAATACGAGCCGGCCGATGCCAGGCGTGTTTTCGCCTGCTTCGAGCAGCCGGACCTCAAGGCGCCCTTCACATTCGAGGTGACAGCACCTGACGGCTGGGAAGTCCTGTCGAATCAGCCCGCGACCCAGACTCTCTCCGTGGACGGTGCACAACGCGTCACTTTCGCCCCGACGCTGTCGATCTCGACCTACATCACCGCGATCGCGGCCGGGCCGTATCACCGCGTGGCGTCGTCGTGGAGTCGCGGCGAACTCACTGTCGAGTTGGGTGCGCTGTGCCGGGCGTCGTTGGCTCCACACCTTGATGCAGACAACGTTTTCGACATCACCCGTCAGGGGCTGGACTTCTACGCCGAGTACTTCGACTATCCGTATCCGTTCGGCAAGTACGACCAGATCTTTGTCCCCGAGTACAACCTCGGCGCCATGGAGAACCCGGGACTGGTGACCTTCACCGAGGCATACGTGTTCCGCGGCACCGCAACCGACGAGCAGCATCAGCGTCGCGCCAACACGATCCTGCACGAAATGGCGCACATGTGGTTCGGCGATCTCGTGACCATGGTCTGGTGGGATGACTTGTGGCTCAAGGAATCCTTCGCCGACTTCATGGGATCGCTGGTCAGCGCCGAAGCCACTCGCTTCACCGATGCCTGGGTAGCATTTGCCATCAAGCGAAAGGCGTGGGCGTACCTCCAAGATCAGCTGCCGACCACGCATCCCATCGTCGCCGACATCGTCGATCTCGAAGCTGCGAAGCTTAACTTCGACGGAATCACCTACGCCAAGGGCGCCAGTGTCCTCAAGCAACTCGTGGCGTTCGTCGGCCGTGACGCGTTCTTCGAAGCGGCACGACGGTACTTCAGGGCCCACGCCTTCGGGAACACCACGCTGGTTGATCTGCTCGACGTGCTCGCGGAGACTTCCGGACGTGATGTGCGCGAATGGGCCCGAATCTGGTTGCAGACCACCGGGGTGTCCACGCTGTCGCTCGACGGAACGCACCTGGTCCAGACGGACCCGAGGCCGCATCGGCTCGCAGTCGGAATCTACGACTACAACGAGTCCGGAGACCTTGTTCGCACCGAACGCGTCGAACTCGACATCACCGAATCACGCACGTCGGTCGACCTTCCGCCCGGAGCACTCACACTGCTCAACGACGAAGACCTCACCTACGCCAAGGTGCGATTGGACGCGGAATCTCTGTCCACTGTCGAGGCATCCCTGGACCGCGTGAGCGATCCGCTTGCGCGCGGGGTGATCTGGTCGTCGCTGTGGAACTCGGTGCGTGATGCGCAGCTCTCGGTGTTCCGGTACCTCGACATGGTGGAACGATTCGCTCCCGCGGAGACAGATCTTGCGATTCTCAGCTCGATCCTGACCGATGCCCAATACGCGGTTCTTCACTACGTTCCGAAAAGCTTGCGGCCCAATGTAAGTGCAGGCTGGTTGGAAACGACCTGGAAGGCGGTGTTCGAAGCCGAACCGGAGTCCGGAAGACAGCTGGCATGGGCACGGGCTCTGTCGGCCGCTGCAGCGGTCAACGATGCTCGCGCCGACGAGGTGCGGTCGATACTCGACGGCACCTGCCCGGGGCCGGTCGGACTGGCTCTCGATCCTGATCTGCGGTGGGCATTGTGGATCGCCCTGTCGGCGACCGGCCATGCGAGTGTGAGCGACTTCGACGGTGAGCTGAGCAAGGACAGCACGTCAGCGGGTCGAACGGCGTACGTCCGCGCCGCGGCGTCGATTCCCGATGCCGAGACCAAGGCGGCTGCCTGGGCGTCGGCGACCACTGACGGCTCACTCTCGAACGACCGCCTGGATGCGACGATCGCCGGATTCCGTTCGGGCACGGACCCGTCGTTGATCGAGGGATATGCGGCAGAGTACTTCTCGTCCCTGGGGAACTGGTGGTCCGAACGCAGCATCGAGATCGCCCGACGGTTGGTGAACGGACTCTTCCCGGCAGCTGAAGACACCTCTGCTGTCGATTCCTGGATCCAGGCCAATGCGGAGGCGCCCGCGTCGCTGCGGAGGCTTGTTCTCGAGCGTCGGGATCACCTGGCCCGAGACCTACGTGCCCAGGCGTCGAACGCGGTGATCTGACGCCATCAGCTCCGAAATGTCCTGTTCTTGGATATTGTCTAAACAGGGCTGCGACGGGAGACGACGTGCACACGATCACGGATCTGTCGCTGGTCACGGGCCCGGTTCCGCCCGTGGTGACGGTGCTCGGAATTCTGGCACTTCTGTGGCTGATCTTCTCGAGATCGAGGCGTCACGTCCTGATCTCGATTCCGGTCTGCATCGTCGCGGCAATCGCGATCACTCTCGTGCTGTACTGGCTGATCGAGAAGGTGTGGCACCCGTTCCCCGATCCGATTGCCCGTCCGGTCTACGTGTGGATCGGGTTGGGCATTCTCGGCGTGCTGCTGGGTGTTTCGCGGGTATTTGCGGCGACGCGGATCGACGGTCGCGTGCTCACCGTGGTCTCCGTGCTCCTGGTGGTCGTGTCGAGCGCGGCTCACGTGAATCTGCAGTTCCAGTCGTATCCGACGTTGGGAACAGCGCTGGGACTCTCGGACGCGGAGAAGGTTTCACTCGCAGACCTGGACGACGGCAAGGACGGGGCGGTACCGGTTTCGCAATGGAAGGCTCCCACGGACATGCCGTCGGCGGGCAAGGTCAGCACGGTCACGATTGCGGGGACGGTCTCCGGATTCAGCGCCCGCGACGCCGAGATCTACCTACCGCCCGCGTATTTCACCAACCCACGACCGGAGTTGCCCGTGTTGGTCCTGCTAGCCGGCCAACCAGGCGCGCCCGAGGACTGGCTACAGGGCGGACGTCTCGTCCAGACCATGGACACCTACGCCGCTGCGCATTCGGGCTTGGCTCCCGTTGTCGTCGTTGCTGACGGGACCGGGTCGGAACTGGCGAATCCGCTCTGCGTCGATTCCCAACTCGGGAACGTCGCGACGTACCTTTCGCGCGATGTTCCCGACTGGGTGCGCGGGAACCTCCAGGTGGATCCCGACCCGAGGAAGTGGGCGATCGGGGGACTTTCCTACGGCGGCACCTGCGCGTTCCAGATGGCAACGAACTTCCCCGCGGTATATCCGACGTTCCTGGATCTGTCCGGTCAGATCGAACCCACACTCGGCGATCGCAAGCAGACGGTCGATGCAGCGTTCGGCGGCAATGACGCCGCGTTCGTGGCAGTGAATCCGCAGGATCTGCTCCGGGAGAAGAAGTTCCCCGACAGCGCCGGGGTGTTCGTGGTCGGCAAACAGGACAACGACTACCGCCCAGGTCTTCAAACGCTCTACGAAGCCGCAAAGGCCGCAGGGATGGACGTCCAGTACGCCGAGGTCGACGGAGGGCACAGCTTCCAGGTGTGGTCGGCTGGATTGGCGAGTCAATTAGGTTGGCTGGGAACGCGACTCGGTCTGCCCGGATGAACGATCGTCCGGAAGTTCCGAAGACCCGATGATCAGCGGGTGAATTCTTCCGGTCGCCCCGGCTTCGGAGCCCAATCCCTGCGGATCCGCCACACTCGCGAGCCGAAGGTCGAGTGCGCCGGTCCATTCTCGGGTCAATTGCGCATCGAGTGCGTCGACGCGCTCGAGTAGCGGAGGGTGCTGGTCCGGCGGGCAGGCTTCGAGCAAGGTCGCGAATACCGCGCGCAGACGACGCTGGACCTGCGCGGAATTGGTACTGAAGTGCCGGATCTCGTCGGTGGCGACGGACACGTAATCGGTCCAGGTGCGTTGCTGCCCTCGGATCAGCGTGAGATCCGAGGTTGACGTGTCGAAGCGGACCCGCGGGGCGAGAAGTACCAGAAGATCTTCGATGTGGTCGAGAGCCTGGACGGCTCGGCCCGGGTCGTTGATGGCGGGTGACAGTGCCTTGAGCGCGATGTCCACGATCGACTGCAGCGCTGCACCGGGGCTGACGACCGGGCTGTGCGTGTCACCGAAGATCAAGCACGACATCAAGGTGTCCGGGCGTACCTTCAGCGAGGGTCCGCGTACCTCGAAGAGGGGCGCGTTCTGGGCGACGAACTCGCCGATGCTGGGGACGACTTCGACCGAGACGTCCCAGCGGCCGGCCAACCGCTGCAGTCGTGCGAGATCGATCGCCAGCAGAATCCGGCCGTCGGGTGAGAGGTGGCGCAGGCGAATCACCAGTGCGTCGGCGCTCTCGGAGTTCTCGGACTCGCGCGGTTGGGGTAGGGGGAGCGGCTGACTGGGTTTCGGTGCGCCCGAGGGTAAGTCCTCGTACAGCGGATAGGCACGAATCGTCGCGCTCCGGCCCTGGGCCGCTATCCAACGCAGCAACCGACTGGAATTGAGAATCGACCCGACCTTCGCCACCAACGCGATGAACAGGATCGCACTGGCCAATGCCAGAAGCAGTGCGATCGCCGTGGAGATGGTCGGTGAGGAATTCTCCGAATCGAGCGCCAGATCGAGCGCAATGATCAAGGAGAAGACGAACGTGGCCAGAAACATGCCGATCGACCACCGCATCACTCGCTGTTGCGCAAGCATCGGGACCACCCGCACCGAAATCTGCGAGGCGCCGAACTGCATTGCGAGGGTGATGGCGGTGAACACCAGACCGGTGAGAGTGATCATCCCGCCGGCGATGACGCTGAGCAGCGTCGCGGTGGCCCCGGCGTCCACGCCCTCGGAAATGGTACCGACGTCGCCGTCGCTGACGAGATCTCCGTCGATCCCGACGAGGATGTTCGCGGTGACGACGGACAGGACGACGAGGATCACCGGGAGACGCCAGACGGGGACTGTTCGTAGTCGTCGGCGAGTTCGACGCCAGCGAATTCTGTCCGAGAGCCGCCGCGACAATCCGACCTTCGACGTGGGGGTTGTGGTGTCGACGACGGGGAGCGGTGGTGGGGGCGGGGGAGTGGAACCGAAACTTCCCGACACCGTTTCCTGAACGTAGATCTTCGCGTGGATCATCGGCTCGCGATAACGCTGTTCACGGGCCACTGCGCGGCTCATCTTCGCCGGCTTGTCGCGGTAACGCGAGCGCGCCCACGGCGCACCCGGGCGACTCAACCGAATTGCTCCGATCAACAGAAGTGGGGTGAAGAACAGCCCGATCAAGCCGGTCCAGAGTTTGCCCTTCATCAACGTGATCACGGCGAGTCCGAGTTGGATCACGATCGCGACGACAACGCCGATCAACGTCGCCAGGCTACGGTCCTGCTCGTACGGGTCGAACTCTCCCGCGAACCCGATCGGGTGGACCCCGAGAAGGAAAAGGAACGAGATCGCGATGGCAACGAACACCGCGTCGATGGACGAGCGACCCTCCTCGGCCCAGTAGACATCGCGCAGATGCAACACGAGCGCGTACTCGTCGAGGACCAACGCGCTGCCGATACCGAACACCGACGCGAGAACACAATTGGCGATCGGGGTGTGATAGTCGGCCAGAGCGATGAAGGCGAAGCCGGACACGAGCATCATCATCAAACCGAAAACCATGTGGTGGATGTGCATTCCACCGGGCGTGACATTGCCTGGCCACCACGAGACCTCGGCCCGGATCATCCGGACGCTGAAGCGGATGAACAGGAACGTCAGGACAAACGCGAGTAGGAGGAAGAACAGCGGGAGCCTGCCGGTGTCGACGACCGTGTGCTCGAACCAGGACCGCACGGCGTCAACTCTTGCTGGTGGCGAGCTTGATCAGCTGAGGAGCCGTTGCGTCGGGCAGGTATGCACGCGTCAGTGCGATCCGATCCGAGGCAGGTCGGCCTCGTCGCGGAAACACAGGAAAACGGGTTCGTACCTCGGCTTGAACTTCTTCTTGAACGCGTGAAGAGACCGGAAGCCGTACAGCGGTTCCATCGCGGCTCCGAGCATGTCCAGCAGGCGGTCCATCGATGCGGCGTCGGCGCCGTCGTCGCTGCGGGCGAGCGGTGCTCCGGACAGTGAGACGAATTGGGCACCTTGTTCTTTGAACTCGAGGGCCGACGATGCGATGAGGAACTCGACCACCGGACGGAACCCGTCGGGACGTCGACGCATGACGTCGAGTGTCCAACCCTGAACCACGCCGCCTTCGCCGTACACCGGCAACCACGAGGTGACGCCGTGAATGCTTCCGGTCGGGTCGACGGCCAAGCCGACACGGACGTCGCGATCGAGCGCCTCCTCGACGCTTCCGAGGGTGAACCCCATCTCGGGTAGCCCCTTGTCGCCCACCCATTCCTCGGAGATGGCGCGCACCTGAGCCAATACGGAGAACGGCTCGTCGGCCAATGTTGTCATCCGGAAGGTGATGTCGTCCTTCTTGGCCTTGTTGAGCGCCGAGCGGATGTCCTGCCAGGATTTACCGGTGAACTGCAGTTCTGGTAGGTCGACGATCGTGTCTTCGGCGACCTGAACGGTGCGCCAGCCACGCCGGGTGGCGGCGTCGGCTGTCTCCTTCCCCACGGAGAACAAGCAGGGAGTGAGGCCGTTGGCTTCGGACATCGTCGTGAATTCGTCGACCGCTGCGGCAAGTCGGTCGGGGCTCGCTATCGGATCCGCCAGGACCACGACGACACCGACATGCCGTTGGAATGCAACGACGCTCTCACCCGACTCGCCGAAGTAGTAACTGTTGCCGTCCCACGTCGTCATCCACGACATGGTTCCGCCGCCGTGTCGTTTGAGCAGTTCCCGAGCGGCGGCGCGCGGATCGTTCCCGGACAACGGCCCGCCTCGAATCTTGCGCCGCATCGGTACATGAAAAGCGTGGCGGCCCTTGATCAACAAGATGAGTTCGAGAAGCCAGAGCAGCGCGGTACCGACCGTGACGGCGCCGGCGCTCTCGTAGTCGAAGAAGATGACCGAGACGAGGACGAGGGCGGTGGCCAAAACCGTCAGTGAACCGAACACCACGGCAACCCACCAGGCCCAGCGGCGACCTCGTCGCAACTGGTCCGCGATCAGGGCAACGATGACCACGTCGATCAATGCCGTCCAGCCCGAACCGGTTTCGGCTTCCGTCGGCCCGAACGGTCCGCTTCCGGGGAACAGCCAGACGGCGATCTCGACCACGCCGATCAGGAGCAGGCCGATGAATCCGAGCAGGCGGATCTCGCGTCGCGTTCGGGGGATGAACCCGCGCGCTCCGTCGCCGAAGAACTTCTCGCCCACCGGCAGGAATATCGCGACCGCGATGAGGTGCTGCACGTCGGCGAGGCGGCCTTCGAAGAGGAACGCGATCGCAATGTACGCACACAGAATGGCGCGGACTCGCATTCGCCAGGGCGAGCGGAGTGTTGCTGTGGTCGCGGCGAGTGCGGCGATGATTGCGGTGGTCACGCCGACGTCGCGGTGGGTGGCGAGGTTGCGAGCCCAATCCCAGTCGGTGTGGCTGCCCGCCCAGAGGAGGAGCGATGCACCGAGTTCGCCCGCCAACTGACCGCTGATCGTGACGATGGCCGCGTTCTTGGTTCCCAGGCGCCATTCGCACCAGCCGACCGCGAAGGCAAAAACGACGATGATCGAAACATACTGACCCGGCGTCAATCCGAAGAACCACCCCGTGACGAGAGTCCACCACTTGCCTTCCTGCAAGGCAGGAACTCCGTAGGCGATGTCGTTGAACCACGAGTAGGTACGGACGTGATTCCACAGGGCGCCGGTCGCGATCCCGACGACGGTGATGGTGAGCACGACGCTCGCGGTGAACGGCACACGCCGCAGGACGCTCAGCGTGTCGGAGGCAAAGCGAGAGGCCCGATTCGACGCGCCCGGCGCGCTCTGGTCGGTCTGCGGGGTGGGGGTCTGGGACTGCTCAGCCATCGAGGTTCTCTTCTCGCCATGCCGCACGGTGGATTCTGCCTGTTCAGCATGACAGGAATACAGACCGATAATCAGGCGAAGCGGCCAAAATGGACCAGACTGGCTGAGGGTCTCAGTCTCGTGGCGCTACTGTCGAGCCATGGTGAACGGAGATTTACTGAATCGGGACCACGTGGTCGCCTCACTTGCCGCTTTCGAACCTCGGTCGGTCGAATTGGACGGAAGGCGCTCGGCGTCGGTGGTCATCGTCGTCATGCGGACTGCGGACGGAACACCAGTGTTCCCGGTGACGAAGCGGCCGAGCAAGATGCGCGCCCACCCCGGTCAATTCGCGTTGCCGGGCGGAAGCGTCGACCCGGGCGAGTCGTCCGAACAGGCAGCGGTTCGGGAACTTTCCGAGGAGCTGGGTGTCGACGTTCCCGAGTCGAAGATCATCGGCCGGCTCGACGACTACGTCACTCGTTCGGGATTCGTGATCCGGCCGTTCGTCATGTGGTCGGGCGAGGACATCGGGGGACTGGTACCCAATCCCGACGAGGTGGCCCAGGTGTATGCCGTCACGTCGGAGGAGCTCGACGTGGACTCGCGCTTCGTCACCATCGAGGAGTCACCGAACCCGGTGATCCAATGGCCGTTCCGAACGAGCCTGATCCATGCGCCGACCGGAGCCGTCATCTATCAGTTCCGCGAAGTGCTGAACGGACGGCACACGCGCATCGACAAGCTCGAGCAGCCGGTGTTCGCCTGGAGATAGGGGCAGCTCGACACGCTCGGGACAGTTCAGGCTACGGCGCCTCGGCGAATAGTCCGTCGTGCTGTGGAAAGCTGGCCGCACGGCAATCGAACGACGCGAGGTGTGTGCAGTGAACTCTGGCGAACAAGAACCGATCCCCACGGATCGGATTCTCACTGTTCCCAACGTGCTCAGTATCGTGCGTCTACTCGCTCTGCCGCTGTTCGCCTACCTGCTGCTCGTCACGCACTCGGACGGCTGGGCATTGGCGCTGCTGATGCTCAGCGGGTTCACCGACTGGCTCGACGGCAAGCTGGCCAGAGTGCTCGGACAGACCTCGCGTCTGGGAGCGCTTCTCGACCCGCTGGTCGATCGTCTGTACGTCGTGACGACACTGGTCACCTTCGTCGCCCGCGATTTCATTCCCTGGTGGGTCGCAGCGATACTCATCGGCCGTGATCTTCTGCTTGCGTTGACGCTGCCGATCTACCGCAGGCGTGGCCTGCCACCGCCCGAGGTGGTTTATCTCGGCAAGGCTGCGACCTTCCTACTGATGTTCGCTCTGCCGTTGATTCTTGCCGGGCACGGAGACTGGGCCATCGGACCGTTCACCCATGCCTTCGGTTTCGCTTTCCTGATCTGGGGAACCGTCCTGTACGTGTGGACTGCCGCGATCTACGTGCTCAAGGCCGTTGACGTTGCGCGAACCCACGAGGTCGTGCCCCGATGAAGTCGACCGGGGAGGACGTCCGTCGTAACCCGGTACCGTCGCTGCTTCGGTCACTCATGACCGAACATCTCGACCCGGGCTATGAGGCAACTGCATTCGAACGCCAGCACGAGCACACCAAGAACAGATCCTCGAAGACGGGGCCGTGGCTGGCCCTCGGCGCACTGTTGATCGGGTTCATCGTCACGGTCTCGGCTGTTCAGGCGACGAAGCAGGTGACCGGCACCGAAGAGGTTCGAAGCGAGTTGGTGGCGAAGGTCCGTGATGCGGAGGATCGAATCGATTCACTGGCCGCGTCCCGCGATTCACTCGGCGGCGCCGTCGACGCCGCGCGCGGCGTGGCACTCGAGGGCGATGCACGCGGCAGCGCCGTCCTCGACCAACTGCGAGCGGTCGAATCCGGCGCAGGAGCCGAAGCTGTTCACGGGGAGGGACTGGTGGTGACGTTGACGGACCCGGCCGGACGCCCGAACCTCTCGGATGCGTCGCAACGGAGTGTCGGCGGCAAGACCGTCGTTCTCGATCGCGATCTGCAGACCGTCGTAAACGCCCTATGGGCTGGGGGAGCGGAGGCGATCGCCGTCGGCGGCGTGCGAATCGGGCCGACGGTGACCATTCGTCAGGCGGGCGGCGCGATGCTCGTCGACAACCAACCTGTTTTCTCCCCGTACCTCGTCGAGGCGATCGGAGACACGCGAGCACTGCAGCGGAAATTCGTCGTCAGCGACGCCTACGTGAGAATGTCTAGCGTCTCGCAACTGTACGGAGTCGGTTTCGCGGTGGCCGAAGACGATTCGTTGACTCTGCCGCCTGCGGCGCCTCGCGCCGTCCGAGTGGCAACAGAACCCACAGAACCCAAGTGACAGAAGGAGTTCGATGAAGGCCGGTTCCGCCCTGTACGGACTCGCAGCACTGGTCGTCGGCATCGTCCTGGGCGTAGTTTTCAGCCCGCAGGTGCCCGACGTGATCCAGCCCTATCTTCCGATCGCTGTCGTTGCGGCGCTCGACGCCGTCTTCGGTGGACTACGCGCGTATCTGGACGAAATCTTCGACGCGAAGGTGTTCGTGGTTTCCTTCGTCTTCAACGTGCTCGTCGCGTCGTTGATCGTCTGGCTCGGTGATCAGTTGGGTGTCGGTACTCAACTCTCGACGGCGATCGTCGTCGTGTTGGGTATCCGGATCTTCGGCAACGCAGCGGCATTGCGACGCCGACTGTTCGGAGCGTGAGTCATGGCGGAACATTCCACGACCGAACCGGAAGAAGAACCTCCCGTCACCACTGCGGGTGAAGGTCGTCACGAGTTGCGTTCACCGTCCAAACACCGCACCAACGTCGTCTTCGCAATCCTCGCTGCTGTGCTGTTGGGCGTGCTCGGCGTTGCGATTGCCACACAGGTACGCAGCACAGTGGCCGGAGATTCACTCGACGCCGCGCGCCCTGCCGACCTCCTGGTGGTTCTCGACAATTTGAATCGGCGCGAAGCCGCGCTGAGGCAGGAAGTCGCGAATCTTCAGGAATCGCTTGCCACTTTGGAAGCCGGTGGCAACACGGGAGCAGCGCTGGACGAGGCGCGGGCGCGGCTGACCTCACTCTCCATTCAAGTGGGGACCGCTCCGGCCACTGGACCGGGTGTGACGATGACCCTGACAGATCCGGCGGGCGGCGTCGGATCGGAAGTGGTTCTCGATCTCATCCAGGAACTGCGTGCTGCCGGTGCCGAAGCCATCTCGATCGCAGGTGCAAACGGCGAACCCATTCGTATCGGCGTGAACTCGTGGGTGAGTGGGCGCGGCGGCGAGATCGAATTGGACGGAACCCGGATCGAGCAGCCGTACACTGTGACCGCGATCGGAGATCCGCCGACATTGGCGGCAGCGTTGAACATTCCCGGAGGCGTCTTCGACAATGTCGCACGCAATGGCGGAACGTCGTCCGTCGAGCAATCGCAGCAGGTCACGATCTCCGTCTTGCGACAATTGAATCCGCGCCAATACGCTCAACCCGGAAATTGATCTTTTTGCGTCCGACTTTCGGACGGCCTGTGAAAGGAAGCCACTGTGAGTGAGCTCGATACACCTACCGATCTGCGCTACACCGCGGAGCACGAGTGGGTGAAGCGAACCGGCCCGACCTCAGTTCGAGTCGGTATCACCGACTTTGCTCAGTCGCAGCTCGGTGACGTCGTGTTCGTCCAGCTTCCCGCTGTCGACGAAGACGTGACCGCCGGTGAATCGCTCGGTGAGGTCGAGTCGACCAAGAGCGTCTCCGACATCTTTGCTCCGTTCACTGCGAAAGTTCTTGCAGCGAACGGTGAATTGGACGGACAGCCCGACCTCGTCAACACCGACCCGTACGACACGGGTTGGTTGGTCGAACTCGAGGTTGCCGACGAGGCCACACTCGACGCCGCACTCGCGGCAACTCTGGACGCGGAGGCATACAAGGGACTCACGTCCGAGTAGAAAACCTGCGCATGGACCGGCCAACTCGTGTTGTGTCGCGGCCTGTCTCGCTGCACACGGCGGTCTGCGCAGGGTACGGTCGTTAGGTACGCATGTGCCGAGTCGGGGCGCAGGGCCGTATCGAACGTGACTGTGAAAGATGCTCGTGAAGAAAGTGCACTGCGTAGTCCAGTGATTCATGATCTGGATGATTGACCCAGGAGGAGAAACAGTGAGCGAGAACGGTAACGACGCGGGCTATGGGGAGTCGCCGGCGGAGACCACTTCGGTTTTCCGCGCGGACTTCCTCAATGAGCTCGACAACACCTCCTCTGCAGCACCGGCCGCCGAGCAGCCGGTTTCGGGTGTGGAAGGCCTTCCCGCCGGAGCCGCACTTCTGGTGGTCAAGCGGGGACCGAATGCAGGATCCCGCTTCTTGCTCGATCAGCCGACGACGTCGGCAGGTCGGCACCCGGACAGCGACATCTTCCTCGACGACGTGACCGTCAGCCGTCGTCACGCCGAGTTCCGTCAGGAAGATGCAGATTTCCACGTCGTCGACGTCGGAAGCCTCAACGGCACCTACGTCAACCGTGAGCCTGTCGATTCGGCAGTTCTCGCGAATGGTGACGAGGTTCAGATCGGCAAGTTCCGTCTGGTGTTCCTCACCGGCCCTCGTGCCGGCGGTTCGCAGGTCGGCGAGTCGTCAGCAGGTGCGGGTAGCTAATGACGGCAGTGCGGCAGCAGAGCCAGCCCGGAATGTCGATTGGTTCCGTGCTGGATCGGTTGCGTCCAGATTTTCCCGACGTGACGATTTCGAAGATCCGTTTCCTCGAGTCCGAGGGCTTGATCAGCCCGCAACGGACACCGTCGGGATACCGCAGATTCTCTGTCGAGGACTGCGAGCGTCTTCGCTTCGTGCTGACCGCTCAACGCGATCAGTACCTGCCGCTCAAAGTGATCAAAGAACAACTCGAAGCGATCGACAGTGGCGCAGCGACGGTGAGTGCAGAAGTTCCTGCGCCTCGTCGTGCTCGCGTCCTGTCGATCGCTACGGGCGATGTCTCACCCGAGGCGTTCCGGGTCGATCGCGAAGTTCGAGTCGGTCGTCAGGATCTTCTCGCGCGCGCTGACATCGACGATCGGTTTCTGACCGATCTGATCCGCACCGGTTTGGTCGTTCCCGGCGCGGCGGGCTTCTTCGACGAGGATGCCGTGACGTTGGCGCGCACCGCTAAGGCGATGTCCGAGTACGGCTTGGAGGTTCGCCATCTGCGCGCGTTCAAGTTGGCTGCTGATCGCGAAGCGGGACTGGTGACTCAGATCGCCGGACCGGTTGCCAAGGGTCGTGACGCCGGAGCACGTGATCGTGCCGAGGAAATGGTGCGGGAGCTGGCAGCTCTGTCACTGACTTTGCACACGTGTCTGGTCAAATCGGCAGTTCGGGGAAGTCTCGATCGCTGAGTTCCTCGATCAGCGGGGCACACTCGAATAGAATTTCAGTACGACCGCATCGGAGTCGGTCGGCTGGATCACGTCAGGTTGGAGGCAAGCTCGATGGGCGAAATGCGTGTGATCGGAGTTCGTGTCGAGCAGCCTCAGAATCAGCCGGTCCTGTTGCTGCGAGAGTCCGACGGCGATCGGTACCTGCCGATCTGGATCGGGCAAACCGAAGCTACCGCGATTGTTCTCGAACAACAGGGAGTCGAGCCGGCGCGGCCGCTGACTCACGACCTGATCAAGATCTTGATCGAATCTTTCGGTCGGAGCCTCAAGGAAGTTCGGATCGTGGACCTGCAAGAGGGCACTTTCTACGCGGATCTCGTCTTCGACGAGCAGACCACTGTCTCGGCACGTCCGTCGGACTCGATTGCATTGGCCCTGCGCATCGGCGTTCCGATCTTCGCGTCGGAGGCTGTTCTCGCCGAGGCCGGTCTGGTCATTCCCGACGAGCGCGAAGACGAGGTCGAGAAGTTCAAGGAATTCCTCGACACCATCTCGCCGGACGATTTCAAAGCCACTGATGGTTAGCCTGAATTGACTGGTTGCGGACTTTAGTCTTCAACTCTCAAGTAGAGGTTGAGTCTCGGTCGGCGTGTTGCGTTGACCATGCACCCTCCTGAACTTACCGTTGCGTGCGGTGGAGATCTTCTCGCCTTGTCGATCGAGGCGTACTCTGGGTAAGTCCACTCATGGAATTACCTGCCTTGGATTCACATCTGAAAGTTCGGTCGGCACGGGATTCTCGTGACTGCTGATAGCACAGGTTGGTTACATGATGGCGAAGCGAGAGGGAGACGGCAGTGGAAGAACAGTCGAATGAGCGCGGGACGGGCATAGTTGGTAGTGCCGCGACTGCAGAAATGTCTTCCGAAGAGCTGCAGCCGGGCTTGTTCCCGGACGATTCCATCCCCGACGACCTCGTCGGATATCGAGTACCCAGTGCGTGCCAGATCGCCGGGATCACGTACCGCCAACTCGACTACTGGGCACGGACGTCGTTGGTTGTTCCGTCGATCCGTGGCGCTGCCGGATCCGGAAGCCAACGTCTGTACTCCTTCAAGGACATTCTCGTTCTGAAGATCGTGAAGCGTCTGCTCGATACCGGCATCTCACTGCAGAACATCCGCGTTGCCGTCGATCACCTCCGTAAGCGTGGCGTCCGCGATCTTGCCAACATCACTCTGTTCTCCGACGGCACCACCGTGTACGAATGCACGTCCCCCGAAGAGGTCGTCGACCTCCTCCAGGGTGGGCAGGGCGTATTCGGCATCGCAGTCAGTGGCGCGATGCGTGAACTCACCGGAACGATCGCCGACTTCCCCGCCGAGCGGGCCGACGGCGGCGAAAGTGATCCCAACCCGGAAGACGAGTTGGCTTCGCGACGCAAGAATCGCGCCAGCCGCAAAACCGGATAACGTACGTCACATCTCTTTGGAGGATGCCACGGTGCAGGTAGGCGTTTCGGTCAACTAGACTGAGCCTGCGTCGCCGGCGTACGGGAGAGCCTCGGATACCGATTCACCGAACTTGTCTTTGTTTCAGTCTTTGTCTCAAAGGTCAGTCGTGAGCGGGATCAGGGCGCCGAAGGAGCAATACCTCCCCGTCAATCTCTCAGGCACCAAGGACCGTACGGGCTCCGACGCCTCTGGAAAGCGGTGGGACAACCCACCCGCCGACGGGGAAAGGCTGTGGCTTCCGCCTTCGGCGGATCACTACCGAATCTCTCAGGCGCTCGGGAATCGAGCATGCGACAGAGGGGGAGGAACACACCGCAGTTCGGTGTGTGTCCTGATCCTCCGATCTGTCTGGGAGTTGTCGTGATCGACGCTGCAAGCCGTATATTTGCCGATCGCCATGTCGGTCCGAACGCCGCGGAACTCGCGCGCATCCTCGAACTCGTCGGGGTCGATTCACTCGACGAACTGGCAACCAAGGCCGTTCCCTCCGTCATCCTCGACGCTGCCCCGAACGGCATCGCTGCCGGACTCGACGCTCTGCCGCTTCCGGTCGGAGAGCACGAGGCACTTGCCGAACTGACTGCACTCGCAGCCCAGAACACCGTCGCGACGTCGATGATCGGCCTCGGCTACTTCGACACGTTGACGCCGCCGGTGTTGTTGCGCAACATCATCGAGAACCCGGCCTGGTACACCGCGTACACCCCGTATCAGCCGGAGATCAGCCAGGGCCGTCTCGAAGCCCTCCTCAACTTCCAGACCATGGTCGCCGATCTCTCCGGCATGGAACTGGCAAACTCGTCGATGCTCGACGAGGCCACCGCCGCTGCCGAAGCCATGACGCTCCTGCGCCGCGCGAACCGCAGCAAGTCCCCACGATTTGTCGTCGACGCCGATCTCTACCCGCAGACCCTCGCCGTCATCGAGACTCGCGCCGAGCCGCTCGGCATCGAGATCGTCTCTGCGGACCTCACCGCTGGTCTTCCGGAAGGTGACTTCTTCGGCGTCATCGCCCAGATCCCAGGTGCCTCGGGACGAGTCGTCGATTACACCTCGATCATCGCGGAAGCTCACGAGCGCGGCGCACTGGTTGCCGTCGGCGCAGACCTCCTCGCGATGACGCTCATCACCTCACCCGGTGAGCTCGGCGCGGATGCGTGCTTCGGAACCACCCAGCGTTTCGGTGTTCCCATGGGATACGGCGGACCGCACGCCGGTTACCTGGCCGTGCACTCCAAGCATGCGCGTCAGCTGCCCGGCCGCTTGGTCGGCGTCTCCATCGACGCCGACGGAGACAAGGCATACCGCCTGGCGCTGCAGACACGTGAGCAGCACATTCGCCGCGAGAAGGCGACGTCCAACATCTGTACCGCTCAGGTGCTCCTCGCCATCCTCGCTGCGATGTACGCGAGCTACCACGGCGCCGAGGGACTCAAGGCGATTGCGTTGCGCGTCGCTGCCCGCGCACACGCGTTGGCAAACGGCCTGCGCGAAGGCGGCGTGACCGTTGTCCACGATTCGTTCTTCGACACCGTGCTCGCTCAGGTTCCGGGCAAGGCGGCCGACGTCGTCGCTGCGGCCAAGGAATCCGGGATCAACCTGCGTCTGGTCGACGCCGATCATGTCGGTATCTCCTGCGACGAGGCCACGACCGCCGACCACGTCCTTGCCGTGCTCGACGCGTTCGGGATCGAGGATGCTGTTGTCGCCATCGAAGCCGAGGGCAATTCGGTTCCGGTTGCTCAGGAGCGCACCTCCGACTACCTGCAGCACGAAGCCTTCACCCGTTACCGTACGGAAACGGCAATGCTTCGCTACCTGCGCGCGCTGTCCGACAAGGACATCGCCCTCGATCGCAGCATGATCCCGCTGGGTTCGTGCACCATGAAGCTCAATGCGACCGCCGAGATGGAATCCATCACCTGGCCCGCGTTCAACGCGATCCATCCGTTCGCGCCGACATCGGATGCGCCCGGTCTGCTGAAGATCATCAAGGATCTCGAAGACTGGCTGGTCGCGGTCACCGGCTACGACAACGTCAGCCTGCAACCCAACGCCGGCAGCCAGGGGGAATACGCGGGCCTGCTCGCGATCCGCAACTACCACCTCAGCCGGGGCGACGACCACCGCGACACCTGCCTCATTCCGTCGAGTGCTCACGGCACCAATGCGGCTTCTGCCGTCATGGCCGGGATGCGCGTCGAGGTTGTCGCCTGCCGTCCCAACGGTGACGTCGACGTCGACGATCTGCGCGCGAAGATCGCCGATCACGCCGAGCGTCTCGCCGCGATCATGATCACCTACCCTTCAACCCACGGTGTCTACGAGCACGAGATCTCCGACATCTGTGCAGCGGTACACGACGCCGGTGGCCAGGTGTACGTCGACGGCGCCAACCTCAATGCGCTTGTCGGCCTTGCCCGTCCGGGCCGATTCGGCGGCGACGTCAGCCACCTGAATCTGCACAAGACCTTCTGCATCCCGCACGGCGGCGGCGGACCCGGCGTCGGCCCGATCGGTGTGCGCTCACACTTGACGCCGTTTTTACCCGGACACCCGATGGCCCCCGAACTCGGTGGTGGAGGAACGATCTCGGCAGCGCCGTACGGCAGTGCGTCCATTCTGCCCATCACCTGGACCTACATCCGGATGATGGGTGCTGCGGGCCTGCGCCGCGCCAGCCTGACCGCCATCGCGTCGGCCAACTACATCGCGCGTCGACTCGACGAGTACTTCCCGGTTCTCTACACCGGCGAGAACGGCATGGTCGCGCACGAGTGCATCCTCGACCTCCGGGGGTTGACCAAGGACACCGGCGTCACCGTCGACGACGTCGCAAAGCGTCTGGCCGACTACGGTTTCCATGCTCCGACCATGAGCTTCCCCGTGGTCGGCACGCTGATGGTCGAGCCCACCGAGAGCGAGAACCTCGAAGAGATCGACGAGTTCTGCGAGGCGATGATCGCCATTCGCGGCGAAATCGAACGCGTCGGAGCGGGCGAGTGGACGGTGGAGGACAACCCGCTACGCGGTGCTCCCCACACTGCGGGAAGCATTGCAGCGCAGTGGGATCACCCGTACTCGCGTGAGATCGCCGTCTTCCCGCGTGGCAAGGCTCGCCCGAAGGTGTGGCCGTCCGTGCGTCGTATCGACGGTGCACATGGCGACCGCAACCTGGTCTGCTCCTGCCCGCCGATCGAAGCGTTCGCAGGCAACTAAGGCGTGTGCCCGCCGGAGATCATCACCTCTCGTGTACGAGTTCGAGAACAGTGATCTCCGGCGGGGCGCCGACGCGTACCGGCGGACCCCAAGCCCCGGCGCCACGCGTCGTGTACAGCACTGTGTTTCCGACCCTGTCCAAGCCTTGCACCGAAGGCTGCTGCAGCGGAACGAGATACCGCAGCGGCCACATCTGACCGCCGTGAGTGTGCCCGGACAGTTGCAGATCGATACCCATCTCGGATGCCTCGATCGCTTGACGCGGTTCGTGCGCGAGAAGCAAGGCGAAAGTATTCGGATCGCGACCTGCGAGCGCGGCAGTCAGGTTCGGCTCGTACGGGGCCGGCGACGTGTAGTCGTGGATGCCCACGATGTCGATGGTATCGCCGCCATGCTGGATCGAGGTGCGGCTGTTGCGAAGTGTGGTGATCCCCAATGTCTCCCACACGTCGAGCCATTTGCCGCCGTCGTCGGCGTAGAACTCGTGGTTTCCGCTGACTCCGAAGATTCCGTCGGGCGCCCGAAGATCGGCGAGCGGAGCAAGATCGGGAGCAACTTTCGCGACGGTTCCGTCCACGAGGTCGCCGCCGATCGCGATCAGATCGACATTCTGCGAGTTCACGATATCGACCACCTTGCGGGTGAAGTCGACCCCGCGGGCCGGTCCCACGTGCAGGTCGGTGATCAAGGCGATCCGGTATCCGTTGAAGCCCTCAGGTAGGCGAGCGAGCGGCACGCGGACGCGGGAAATCTTGGGGCCCGACGCCTCGTAGACGCCGTAGCCGGCGGTGCCGATCGCCGCGAGAGTGACTGCTGCCGTAGCCAACTGCAACGTACGACGCTTGGCTGGGTCGACTTCGGTCGTGGTATCCGTGTGGCGTGCACGTAGTCGACCGATCCCGGCGAACAGGCCGATCACGAGCAGTCCGGGAATCAGATACAGCCACGAAGCCAGCCAGACCCATCCGACAAATCCGATCGGTCGCGCCCACGATGTCGGAAAGACTTCGCCGCTGCCGACCCCGATGAGCGTCGAGACCGCCAAGACGACAAGCGCAGTGTCGGCGAGACGAGCCCATCGCCTCGGGATGCCGGTGGCGCGAACGAGTCGGCGATGCAGGAACCAGGTCAGAAGGGCGAGAAGGACTGCAAAAACCGCGACGCGCCCCATCAGGACAGCATCTTGGTCACTGCGGCCGCGAGAGCGGGGTCGGACGTCGAATCGACCCGAACCAATGTTCCGCCCGTCCGATCCGAGACGTCTTGGAGTGTGGAGACGTCGTCGCCCGCACCGACGACGATCACGTCGACCTGTACCGGACGCGACGGATTGCCCGCAGCGGCGATCGCGCTGAGCAGTTCGGCTCGCGTCGTGGTGGATTCGTCAGGCGTACTCGAGGTGATCAGCAGCACCGAGTTGACTCGCCCCGCGTCGAAACCGTCCACGGCGGCTTTGTAGGAGCTGGCAAGCGCCGGGTATTTGGAGGTCTTTCCGCCGGCCCGAAGCCCGTTGAGGAAATCGGTGATCGTGGCACGCCGATTCGGCTCGGACAGTGAACCGCCCGGAACCAGGATGCGCTCGGACGGTTTTCCGTCGGTGCCCGTGCTGAACTCGCGAAGGCCGATGTCCGAAGCGTCAGGGCTGCGACCCAATTGGGTATTCACCGCCGAGGCAATGTTCGCCAAGCGGGTAGTGCCACCGTCGTCGGTACCCATCGACGCCGACGTGTCCATCAGGATGGTGGCACTACGCGGCGAGACCGGGTTGGCGACTATGTCACCGAGCGCCGCTGCGGTCTCCGCCGAAGCCGGTTTCAAAGTGGACGAGATCTTGGCCGGGGACACCGCCCCGAGATCGGGAAGGTCTTGGCCCTCGACCCGGAAACCGGCGCCGACGAACAACTGTGACTGATTCGGCTCACGCATGAAATCGGCAAACTGTGCCGCTGCGCGCGACGCGGTTTCGTCGATCCCGCTGCCCGAGACGATGACCGCCGGATAGTCCGCGACTGGCGTTGCGCCGGCGGGGGAGTACGTCGTCATCGCCGCGTTCGCGCTCTGCGCTATCGACTGTTCCGTGGCCGGAACGGCTTTCACCGAATCCGGTGTTCCGGCGCTCAGTGCTCCGAGGGCTTCGGCGGTGGACGAGGGGGGAGTCGGCAAGGATTGGAACTGCAACGCCCGTGCACTGAGCGCAGCGTTGACCTGAGCGGACTTCGCCTGATCCGTCGTGACCGGTCCGGCACCCGCATCGGCGACGTCGGCAGCGATCGCCTGTGCAGCCATCGAGGTTTCGGTACTTCCGACCGGCAGGGCGACCGTCAGATCGGAAGGCAAAGACTTCCAACTCGATGCTGCGCCGGCCAATGCTGCCGCGGTCTCGGGACCGGCTGCCAGAACGATCGGGGAACTCGCGAGCGAGCGAGGATCACCGTTGATCACGGCCTTGCCCGACAGTGGCGCGAGTTCGAACGAACTCGCCGGGATCCACAGGGAGGGACGTGGTCCCAATGCTGCGTCATCCCAGGGGGCCGCCGGACCGGCTTCGAGTGCCGTCGAGACCGACGCGGACGGCGCACCGTGCACCACGACGGCGATGCAGTGATCACGCACCACCGGCGAGGTCTGGGTGTACCGCTTCGCCAGTTCCTCGACCTGTGGGGCTATGGACGGATCCGCGGTGACGTCGAGTGTCTTGTTGCCCTCGACGCACGTACCGGCTGCCTGCTGTCCCTGATCGTCGATCCGGTTGCTGAGGGCCTTCCATCCGAAGAAGCCTGCCACGATCAAGACGATCAGCACGACGACGAGAATCGGCCCCTTACTGATACCTCTGGCGCCTGACCCGCCGCGATGTTCGCCCACGTACCTTGCCCTACCTTGGTCACTCGAAGAATGTCTGTTGAACGGACTGTGTCCTCGGCCAGTCTAGTGACGAAACTTCGGGGCCTACGCGAACAGCCTCGACACCGGGAGCGGTGCCGAGGCTGTTCGGGTTCAGCTTCGAGTTCGAAGAAGGTGAAATCAGGCGTTGGCGGCCTTGTACTCGCGGCGGCGGCGATGCAGGATCGGCTCCGTGTATCCGCTGGGCTGCTTCGCGCCTTCGAGGATGAGTTCCTTGGCAGCCTGGAACGCGATGTTGGAATCGAAATCAGGTGCCATGTTGCGGTACTCGGCGTCGCCCTCGTTCTGACGGTCGACAACCGGGGCCATGCGCTCGAGTGCACTGACAACGTCGCCCTCGCTGACGATGCCGTGACGCAGCCAGTTGGCGAGCAGCTGGCTCGAGATGCGCAGCGTGGCGCGATCCTCCATGAGCGCGACATCGTGGATGTCGGGAACCTTGGAGCAGCCGACGCCCGCGTCGATCCAACGGACCACGTAGCCGAGGATGGACTGGCAGTTGTTGTCGAGCTCTTCCTTCTTCTCCGCGTCCGTCCAGTCGGTGCTGGGAGCGAGCGGGATGGTCAGGATGTCGTCGACGCTCGCGCGAGGCTTGCCCTTCAGGCTGTCCTGAACTGCGAATACGTCGACGCGGTGGTAGTGCGTCGCGTGCAGCGTTGCGCCGGTCGGCGAAGGTACCCATGCAGTGTTGGCGCCGGCCTTGGGGTGACCGATCTTCTGCTCGAGCATGTCTGCCATCAACTCGGTCATGGCCCACATGCCCTTGCCGATCTGGGCCTTGCCCTGCAGACCGCAGGCCAGACCGGTGTCGACGTTCCAGTCCTCGTAGGCGCCGATCCACTTCTGCTTCTTCATCTCGGCCTTGCGCACCATCGCGCCGGCTTCCATGGAGGTGTGGATCTCGTCGCCGGTGCGGTCGAGGAAGCCGGTGTTGATGAACACGACGCGGTCGACGGCTTCCTTGATGCAGGCGGCGAGGTTGACCGTCGTACGACGCTCCTCGTCCATGATGCCGACCTTGAGCGTGTTCTCCGGAAGCCCGAGGACCTGCTCGACACGGCCGAACAGTTCGGTGGTGAAGGCAACTTCCTCGGGACCGTGCTGCTTGGGCTTGACGATGTAGATCGAGCCGGTGCGGCTGTTGTCGAGCGGTCCGTTGGCGTCACTGATCGAGAGGCCGTGCACTGCACAGGCACTGGTGATCAAGGCGTCGAGGATGCCCTCGGGGACCTCGTTGCCGTCGGCGTCGAGGATCGCGGGGTTGGTCATGAGGTGACCGACGTTGCGGACGAACAGGAGCGAACGACCGTGCAGGCTGAGTTCGCTGCCGTCGACTGCGGTGTACTTACGGTCGCCGTTGAGCGTGCGGGTGAAGGACTTGGCGCCCTTCTTGATCTCCTCGGACAAGTCACCACGGTTGAGACCCAACCAGTTTCGGTAGCCGACAACCTTGTCGTCGGCGTCGACAGCGGCGACCGAGTCCTCGAAGTCCATGATCGTGGTGACGGCGGATTCGAGAACGACGTCCTTGACGCCGGCGGCGTCGGTGCTGCCGATCGGGGACGAGGCGTCGATCTGGATCTCGGCGTGCAATCCGTTGTTGAGCAGCAGGATGCTCGTCGGTGCGTCCTTCTCGCCGAGGTAGCCGACGAACTTCTCCGGCTGGGCGAGCGTGCTGACCGTACCGTCTGCCAACGTGATCTTCAGTTCACTGCCGTCGACAACGTACTTGGTTGAATCTGCATGCGATCCCGACACGAGAGGTGCTGCCGCATCGAGGAATTCACGCGCCCAGGCGATGACCTTGTCGCCGCGGACCTTGTTGTAGCCGGAACCCTTCTCGGCGCCGTTCTCCTCGGAGATGGCGTTGGTGCCGTACAGCGCGTCGTACAACGAACCCCAGCGGGCGTTGGACGCGTTGAGTGCGAAGCGCGCGTTGAGGATCGGCACGACCAACTGCGGGCCGGCCGTCGAGGTGATCTCGGTGTCGACGTTCGCGGTGGTGACCGAGAATTCGGCAGGCGTCGGCAGGAGGTAGCCGATTTCCTGCAGGAACGCCTTGTACGCGGCGGCGTCGATGGGAGCGCCGGCGTGATCGCGATGCCACTGATCGATCTGAGCCTGCAGATCGTCACGCTTGGCAAGCAAGTCGCGGTTCTTCGGTGCGAGCTCGGTGATGACCTTGTCGGCGCCGGCCCAGAACGTTTCGGCGTCTACACCGGTGCCGGGAAGAGCCTCCTCGACCACGAAGTCGTAGAGAACCTTGGCAACCTGAAGACTGCCGACCTGAACGCGCTCAGTCATGAATAGCCTCACTTTTCCGAAAGCGGAGCATCACATATGGATGCCATGAACCAACATCAATGTTACCTGGGAGTATTCCCACCGCTGTCCGCGCCCTGAGCTGCGATAATCGGGCGCGAAGAGCTGAAACGATCAAGTGAAATTCGTTCTGTCTAGAGTTTGCGCGCGGAAATCTCGAAACCAGCCGCGCGTAGACGCTCGACCAGGACGTCGCCGAGCGCTGTCGCTGGAGTCAAAACGCCGGTGGCCGGGGGAAGAGCCTTTTGGTCCTTCGCCAACGACAACGCAGATTCGCCGAGCATTACCGCCGTCGCGCTGTATCCCGGGTCGCCCTTCGCCTTCACTCGTGATGTGTATCGGGCGCCGGTCGTGGTCGTGGTGAACACGTCGAGCGTGAAGTGGCCCTTCTTCTGGGTGCTCTCGCTCGGACCTTCACCGGGAGCCGGCAATACCTTGTCGAGAAGGAAACGTGTCGGAGGTAGAGCGAGTCCGGCGACCAGCGCGCCGAGGCCGACCGCCACGCCGCCCGCAATCACCGGTGACACCACCGATGAGCCGACGCTCATCACCTCGCTGTACTTGAACTTCTTGCCGTACGCCCACTCTCGGAGCGCATTGCTGCGACGGACGACTCGTGTGTTGTACGACGCCATCACGAACGGCGCTTTCCACCCCTTCAACGACGGATCGATCTTCTTGCCGTCGACCACGCTCACGTCGCTCTGGCGTCCGAGTTCGGGCTCCCGATCACGATCGGGGCTCAGCGAGTACGGCGAGGCAGCAAGTTTCCGCAGGCGCGCATCGTCTTTCGACACGTCGATCTGGTTGCGAAGCGAATCGATGGTGCCACCGCTCACGCCGCCGCGCAGGGCCGTGACCACCAGGGTGGTGTCGGTGAGCTCGCCGGCGCCGTCGGCGGCGACCTTCTCGTGCAGGACGTGAACTCCGAGATCGGAAGGGATGGAATCGAATCCGCAGGAATGGACGATCTTGGCACCGGTCGACACGGCCAGGGCGTGGTTAGCGTCGATGCTCTCGCGGTGGAACAGCACCTCGCCGGTGAGGTCGACGTAATGAGTTCCGGCGGAGGCGCATTCGTGAACAAGGGCGTGGCCGTACTTGGCATACGGGCCGACCGTGGTGGCGACGACCCGGGTTCGCTGGGCGAGTGCCTTCAGTGCGGTGGCGTCGTCGGCGTCGGCGATGATCAGGGGGAGATCGGCAGCGGCGGTACCCAGATCGGCGCGAGTGGCTGCCAACTTCTCGAGGGAACGGCCACCGAGGCCGATCTTCGTGCCTTCGGGAGCATGTTTGACGAGGTAGTCGGCGAGTAGCTTACCGACGAAGCCGCTCGCTCCGTAGACGATGATGTCGAGTTCTCGGGCGGGCGAGGTTCCAGTCATGGAGCCAGCCTACAAACGAGCACCCGAAAGTGATGTGACCGAGGTCACTCGGCGGGGAGGGGTTCCTTGACGACGAGGATCGGAGCCTCCACTTCGAGTAGGAGACGCTGCAGCGGGCGTTCGAGGAGGAACTTGCCGATGGGGGACATCCGGCGTGTTCCAACGATCAGGAGATCGACACCCGCGTCGTGGACCAGGTCGACGAGCGCGGTAACCGGATCGCCGTCGTGCTCGGTGGTGCGCAGATCCCACTTCGTCTCCGAGAATCCACCGGCGTCGAGCGCTGACTGGATCTCGCCGCGAAGAGCGGCCCGATCGTCCTCGGTGTCTCCGAGGTTGACCGTGCCTCCGATGTTGACGTCGTCCAGGACGTGCAGAACCAGCAGTTCCTCGCTTCGACCCACGGATTCCCGTGCGGCGGCCACGATTGCGGCGCGGCCTTCCGGGCTGTCCTTGTGTACGACGGCGATCGTCATGGTTCCTCCGAGTCGGTGAGCAGGTACGCACTCCATTATCGCCTGCAATGCTGTGCTCTACCTGAAATGAGCTACTCGACACGGGGGTTTGGGGGGTGACGAGATCGCCACATCGGGGCGGCTAGGTGCTGCCTGTCACCACCGCGGCGGTGCCGCCCATCACCACGGCGAGGGTTTGTAGTCCTTGAGGAAGCAGCCGTGCAGGTCGACGCCCAGTTCACCCTGAACGATGGGGTCGTAGACGCGGGCGGCACCGTCGACGAGGTCGAGTGGTGCGTGAAAACCTTCGTCGGCCAACCGCATCTTGGTGAAGTGTGGGCGTTCGTCGGTGATCCAGCCGGTGTCGACGGCGGTCATGAGGATGCCGTCGTCGAGCATTTCCTTGGAGCTGGTGCGGGTCAGCATGTTCAGTGCTGCCTTGGCCATGTTGGTGTGCGGGTGGCCAGGGCCCTTGTACGCGCGGCTGAACTGGCCTTCCATGGCGGAAACGTTCACGACGTACTTGCGTCGTGCAGCGGCCGCGGCCATCGACGGGCGCAAGCGCGAAACGAGAATGAAGGGCGCGACCGAGTTGCAGAGCTGGACTTCGAGAAGCTCGATTGGATCGACCTCTTCGACGGTCTGAACCCAGCTGTTGGTGTGCGCGAGGTCGGGCAGCAGCCCGCCCGCGTCGATGGCGATGCCCTGCTCGATGCGATCGGGTGACGCCGACTTGGCGACGAGGGCGAGTGAACTGACCGCGTCGGCGGACAGATTTCCGGAGGTGATGCTTGCGACGTCCGACAGCGATCCGGCCAGAGCCGCGGGGTGGGCGTCGCTCGTCTTGCCGAAAGTCAGGACATCAGGCAGTTCACCGGCGGGAAGCGCACCGGACTCGGCGTCGACCAGAGCGCCGTAGGCACCGGGGGAGCGTCGGACGGTTTGCGCGGCGTTGTTGATGAGGATGTCGAGTGGACCCTGTGCGGCAACGGAATCCGCGAGTGCAACAACCTGGGCGGGGTCGCGGAGGTCGATGCCGACGATGCGCAGACGATGAATCCAGTCGTTGCTGTCTTCCATCGCTTTGAATCGGCGGATCGCGTCGTTGGGGAATCGCGTCGTGATGGTCAGATGTGCGCCGTCACGCAGCAGGCGCAACGCGATGTACATGCCGATCTTCGCGCGGCCGCCGGTCAGAAGTGCGCGTCGGCCGGTGAGATCAGTGCTGGCATCACGTTTGCTGCGGCTGGTGGCAGCGCAATCGGGGCACAGTTGGTGGTAGAAGGCGTCGACTGCGGTGTAGCGCTGCTTGCAGATGTAGCACGGCCGCGCCTTGATGAGCGTGCCGGCGGAGGCGCCGGCGGTGTTCGACTTGATCGGAATGCCTGCGGTCTCGTCGTCGATGCGATCGGGTGAACCGGTGGCAGTCGCAGCGACCACTTGGCGGTCGGCTTCGTTGACGGCTGCGCGCGAGGCGAGGCGACGCTTCTTCTTGAGTCGCTTGAACAGATGGCCGACAGCGCGCTGCATGGTGATCGAATCGGGATGCTCGTCGTCGAGTTCGGCGGCTTCGGAAAGGACCTTCAGGCAGATTTCGAGTTCTGCGGGGTCGAGTCCGGTGAGTTCGGCTCGAGCAGATTCTGAATCGGCTGTTTCCAGCGAATCTGCCTGCAGTGCATCCGACTTCTTGGTGTCTGTATCCACTTCGAACTTCTGTTCCATCTCGATCGCCGCTCGCGCGGACTGTTCCCTGGTGCGGGAACTTCGCCAATTACGAGAAAAGCTCCGGTTCGATGAACCGGAGCTTTTCCTGTCTGTCTCAACACAGAGTGTCCGAGGGGGGACTTGAACCCCCACGTCCGTTAATAGGACACTAGCACCTCAAGCTAGCGCGTCTGCCATTCCGCCACTCGGACTCGGCCCCGATTTCTCGGTGCTGGGAAAGAGTATCCGATTAGGTGAGCTGCCCCAAATCGCCAGGTTGCGGGGCATTCCGGTCGCCCGCGTCGTTTGATTCGATGGTAGGAAAGTGGAATGACCACAACCCCGAATAATCCGAATCCGAGCAGAGCCGAAGCAGAAGTAGTCGAACTGGTCAGTTCCCTCATCCGCTTCGACACCTCGAACACGGGAGAACTCGAAACCACCAAAGGCGAGCGTGCGTGCGCGGAGTGGGTTGCCGCGCAGCTTCAAGAAGTCGGTTACGAGACGGAATACGTCGAGTCCGGAGCACCCGGCCGAGGAAATGTCTTTGCTCGCTTGAAGGGAGCCGAGTCGGGTCGTGGTGCGTTGATGCTTCACGGTCACCTCGACGTAGTTCCGGCCGAGCCCGCCGACTGGAGCGTCCATCCCTTTGCCGGCACCGTCCAGGACGGTTACGTCTGGGGGCGCGGCGCCGTGGACATGAAGGACATGGTCGGGATGATCCTGGCCCTGGCCAGACAGTTCAAGGCGGAAGGCGTCGTACCGCCGCGTGATCTGGTGTTCGCCTTCGTGGCGGACGAGGAAGCGGGCGGAAAGTACGGCTGCCAGTGGCTGGTCGAGCACCGCCCGGATCTGTTCGAGGGAGTGACCGAGGCCGTGGGTGAGGTCGGCGGTTTCTCGCTGACGGTTCCGCGGCCTGACGGAACCGACCGCCGGCTCTACCTCGTGGAGACTGCGGAAAAGGGCCTCGGCTGGATGCGTCTGACTGCCAAGGGACGCGCCGGACACGGCTCCTTCCTCCACGACGACAACGCGGTCGCGACACTCGCCGGCGCGGTCTCGAGGCTTGCTGCCCACCAGTTCCCGATCGTGATCTCGGATTCGGTCGCGGAGTTCCTGACCGCCGTCGGCGAGGAGACCGGATTGGACTTCGATCCGGGATCACCCGACATCGACGGGACTCTCGCGAAGTTGGGGACGATCGCCAACATCATCGGGGCGACGTTCCGTGACACGGCGAACCCGACGATGCTCAAGGCCGGATACAAGGCGAACGTCATTCCGCAGACTGCCGAGGCGGTCTTCGACTGCCGCGTGCTGCCGGGACGGCAGGCCGAATTCGAGCGCACGGTGGACCAACTGATCGGTCCCGACGTGACCCGCGAGTGGATCACCAAGCTGGATTCGTACGAAACAACGTTCGACGGCCACCTCGTAGACGCCATGAACGAGGCGATCCTCGCCCACGATCCGGAGGCTCGCACAGTTCCGTACATGCTCTCCGGCGGAACCGACGCGAAGGCATTCGCGAAACTGGGCATTCGCTGCTTCGGCTTCGCGCCGTTGCAGTTGCCGCCCGAGCTGGATTTCAGCGCGCTGTTCCACGGCGTCGACGAGCGAGTTCCGGTGGACGCACTACTGTTCGGGACACGTGTTCTGGAACATTTCCTGCTCAATTCCTGACGAGCACGTAGATAGATCCGTGAGCTCAACGCACATCGAGCTCTCTTGTCACAGAAAGGATTCGCATGGCGCACGATCCGTACGAACCATTGCCGAAGTTGCCGAGTTTCGAGCTGACCAGTGACGACATCACTGCGGGCCAGCCGCTGAAGCTTGCTCAGGCCAGTGGAGCCTTCGGTGTCCCCGGTGGCGAAGACATCTCACCGCAGCTCTCGTGGTCCGGCTTTCCGGCCGAGACGAAGAGCTTCGTCGTGACGGTGTTCGATCCGGACGCACCGACTGCGTCGGGGTTCTGGCACTGGGCCGTGGCGAACATCCCCGCTTCCGTCACCGAGCTCCCCGCCGGTGCCGGCGCGGCGGACAGCGATGTCCTGCCCGCCGGAACCGTCACCCTCCGCCACGACGGTGGCGGGTTCGGTTTCATCGGTGCAGGTCCGCCTCCTGGGCACGGTCCGCATCGCTACATCGTGGCGGTGCATGCCCTCGACGTGGAGACGCTCGACGGAGTCACCCCTGATTCGTCGCCGGCGTTCCTCGGTTTCAACGTGTTCCATCACGCGATTGCGCGTGCAACCCTGACCGGGACGTTCGAGGTCGAATAGTCACTATGCTGTGCGCCTTTATTAAACGCGGGCGGGTAATAAAGGCGCACAGCACTCTCTAGCGAGGGTTCTCAGCTCCCACAGCCTGGGCAATTGACGAGAAGCCGGCTGCGCGCACGCGCTTGGCTATCCCCTTGTGGATGCTGCGAGCCCAGAACGGTCCGCCGTAGATGAAGCCGGTGTATCCCTGCACCAGTGTCGCGCCGGCGAGGATCCGTTCCCACGCCTGATCGGCCGTCTCGATACCGCCGACCGAGATGATGGTCATCTTGTCGCCCACTCGGACGTACAGGCGCCGAAGTACTTCGAGTGAGCGCTCGGCGACCGGTGCACCGGACAGCCCGCCTGCGCCGAGTGCAGCTACCTCGGCGTCCGGGGTCTTCAAACCGTCGCGACGGATCGTGGTGTTGGTCGCGACGATTCCGGCAAGCCCGAGTTCGATTGCCAGATCGGCGACCGCGTCGACGTCCTCGTCCGAGAGGTCGGGCGCGATCTTCACCAGTACCGGCACGCTGACGGTGTCGAGCACGGCCTGCAGGATCGGGCGCAGTGATTCGACGGCCTGCAGATCACGGAGTCCGGGCGTGTTCGGCGAGCTGACATTCACGACCATGAAGTCGGCCAGCGGACCCAGAAGCTGCGCGCTGGCGGTGTAGTCGGCCGCGGCGTCGGCGGCTTCGACGATCTTGGTCTTGCCGATGTTGGCACCGATCGGGACCGTGACGCGGCGCTGTCGCAGGAAATTCGCCGCGTGACCAGCGCCGTGGTTGTTGAAGCCCATCCGGTTGATCAAAGCGCGGTCGGCCGGAAGACGGAAGAGACGCGGCGCGGGGTTACCGGGCTGAGCCTGGGCCGTCACTGTTCCGACCTCGGCGAAACCGAATCCCAACGGGCCCCAGGCGTCGACGCCGGTGGCGTCCTTGTCGAATCCTGCGGCGAGGCCGAGAGGTGCCGGGAACGTCAGACCGAATGCCTGACTGCGCAGAACCGGGTCGTCGACGACAAGGACTTTTGCGACCAGACAGCGAAGGGGAGCGAACCGTGTCACCAGTTTCATCGCGGTGAAGGCAATGTGGTGGATGCGTTCCGGTGGGACCCGGAACATCAGGCTCAGCAGCAGTTGGTACACGATTCTCCAGCTCTTCGATGGTGTGATTTTGTCAGCGGCGGGCTCTGGTCGTCTGTTGGACGATCAGTGCTGAATGCCGTCCGGATCGGTCACGTGCAGCGGCGTCTTCTTTCGCTTGAGGAGCACGCGACGACTGCCGTCGGGGTAGAGACGGACTCGGGAGAGTTCCCATCCGCCGAACTCGGCGGAGATCGCCAGACGCATCGACGCCGTGACTCGCGAAACGTTCGGCGGTAGTCGAAGGGGCACATAGTCGAACTTGTCGTCCGACGTCTCCCACTGCGCGGGGATCCCGCGCGCTCGCTTTTCCATCAGTTCTCCCGTGACGGGATGACCTGCAGCCCGTCACCGGTTGCCGATCCGACGATCAGATTGCCGTTGGAAGAGTCTACGGCCAACGAATTCGGCTGTCGCACCGTCCTGAACCGTCCGGTCTCCACGGGGATGCCGGACGACAGATCGAAGCCGACCACTTCGTTGGTCGCGGTCAGTGTCACCCACACCCGATCCGCGGTCTCGTCGTAGGCAACGGCGTACGGCGACTCGCCGACGGGGTAGCGCTGGTGCATCAGGAGCGGATCGGCAGTGAAGACGAGCAGTTCGTTGCCGGTGGTGTCGGTGACCAGAATGCGTCCGAAGCGATCGGTGGCCAGATGAGTTGCGCCCTCACCGGCGCGGAGAGCGACGCCGAGTTTGCCGTCTTCGAGGTTGATCGCCGTCAACGAGGTCTGACGGTGATCGAGGGCGCTCAGGTTGTCGCCGGTGACCGCGAGTTCGTCGACGGATGCGAATCCCGAAACCGTCTGTGACTGATCGGTCTTCGGGTCGACGATGTGAACTGAACCATTGTCCGTGCCGATCGCGATGCGGCCGTCGTTGAGTTCGACCGCTGAATTCGCCTGCCCGTCTACCGGGATGGACGTCTGTTCGCCCGAAGTCAGATTCAGCTTCACGACCTGGCGATCCATCGACAGAAGAGCGCTACCGTCAGAGCCGATCGAAACGTCGCGTACGTCGGAATCCAGGGCTGTTGGACGGCCTGCAGAGGCGGGGTCGGCGCCGGCCAAACTGTCCGTAGGAACGACCAGCACCGATCGGGGGTCGTTGGCAACCACTACAGCGCTGCGCGTGATCGGGTCGAATGTGATGGAATCGATCAGACCTGAATACGGGTGAACCACGCCGTCCGGGGTACTGGTGGTGGCCGGTGAGGCCGCTGCCGTTGCGGGATCGATCGTGATGAGGTCGTCTCCGCCATCTCCGGAAGAACATCCTGTGACCAGCAGAACCGCCGCCCCCATTGCTGCTGCAGTGGTGCGGATCCCTAGGCGAGCCATGTGTAGTTCCTCTTTTTCTTGTCATCTGTTCTTCACGCAGTGCGACTGTCATCGATCATCCCTGATCGCAGTCGGGCGCCGTTCATCGCGTCGAGGAACTACCGACCATTCCGCTCACACCCCTGACGCGATACCGTACGAACAGCGGTTGCGGTTGACGCTGCAATCACCGAGGAGATCATTGTGATTCCCACAGAACCCACCGATTCCGGCGCACAGCCGCCCGAACCGGCGCGGCCGGGCTTCGAGATCGAGGACCTCACCGTCGGCGCTCACGCACACGGTTTCGGCAGGTCCGACGGTCGAACTTTCGCGTTCCGCGTACGAAAGAGCATGCTGTTCGTCGAGGTATACGGCGAATACTGCGAGCACAGTGTGCCGACCCCTGCAGACGTCGTCGCCACCGCGGAGCGATCGGTGACCGACATCGATCTGACCGACGAGCGAAGCATCGCCGGTGTGGTCCGCGACGCAGTTCTGTCCACGGAGGCTGATTGGTCACAGCCCGGTCCCGGTGACGGAGTTCGTGAGGGCGACGGCCGCAGCCTGCCGACGGTGAGAGCCGTCCTGAACAGGCTGGGATCGATCATCGATTCTGTTCGGTGAATTCTCGGCGCGGGATGACCAGCGTTGCTCCGGTTGTCGGATGCGGGAACACCTCGACCGGATAACCGTAGACGCGGGTCAGAAGCTCTTCGTGCAACACCGATTCCGGGGGACCGTCAGCGGCGATGCGGCCGTTTTCGAGCACGACGATCCGATCCGCGTACGCCGCTGCCAACGCGAGGTCGTGCAAAACGACGACGACGGCATCGCCGTCCGCAGCGCGAGCGCGCGCCACGGACATCACCGCTTCCTGGTGTCCGAGATCGAGAGCTGCAGTCGGCTCGTCCAGCAGGATGGTCGACGTTTCCTGTGCCAGTACCCGGGCCAGCGCGACCCGCGCCTGCTCGCCGCCGGACAGCACGGCGAACGGCCGATTGGCGAACCCCTCGACATCGCAGATCTTCATCGCCGCGGTGATAGCAGCGCCGTCGCGGTCTTCTCGGCGAGTTCCGGTCCATGGCGCACGTCCCATACGAACCACCTGGCGAGCGCTGAACGAAAATCCGATGGTGTGTTTCTGGGGGAGCACCGCGCGTCGGCGCGCCATGTCGATCGGCGACCACTGAGTGAGGTCGGTGCCGTCAACGTCCACCCGCCCAGCGATGACGGGCTGATCACCGGCCAACGCCGCAAGAAGAGTCGACTTACCGGCGCCGTTCGGTCCGACGAGAACGACTAGCTCGCCTGCCCGGACTTCGATGGACACGCCTTCCAGAATCTGCCGACCACCGCGTTCGACTGTGATGTCGCGCGCCTCGAGGGTGACATCACCGACGGCTGGGCTCTTCGGTTCGGGGGTGACGCGGCCGAACAGTTCGCGCCAGTTTCTTACGAGGCTGCTCATGCCCACCCGCCCTGTTGCGCGCGCGTGCGTCGGAGAAGCCAGAAGAAGAAGGGGCCGCCCACCAGAGCGGTCAGCATTCCGAGGGGCAGGTCTGCGTTGTCGATCAGCGACCGCGAGCCCAGATCTGCGACAAGCAGAACCAGTGCGCCGGCGAGGGCGCTCGCCGGAATCAGCGCGCGGTGGCCAGGTCCGACGAGAATGCGCATCAGGTGCGGAACGACCAGGCCGACGAAGAGGATGATTCCCGTGAAGGCAACACTCGCCGAGACCAAGAGAGCGACGATCAGTACCGCGAACTGGCGAAGCCGTTCGACGTTGACGCCCAGATGACGGGCCGCGTGTTCACCGAGCGCCAGCAGGTCGAGACGTGGGGCGATCATCATGGTCGCGGCGATCCCGACGACGGTCATCGGCGCCACGATCAGGACTGCGTTCCAGGAAGCGCCGTTGAGTGAGCCGAGTTGCCAGAACACGATCTGATCGCGAGCGGACGGGCTGGCGACGAAGGTGAAGAACGCGATGAGCCCGCCGGCGAACGCGTTGATCGCGACGCCCGTCAGCACCAACGTCACTACTTCCGTTCGGCCTTCGTGCCGAGCCAGCAGGTAGACCGCCGCGGTGGTGACCAGCCCGGCGACGAACGCAGCCGCAGCAACGGCCCAGCCGGCCACGAACGTTCCCCCGACGACGATGACAGCACTCGCGCCAACTGCCGCGCCCGCAGACACTCCGATCACTCCGGGTTCTGCGAGCGGATTGGAGAACACACCCTGCAGGAGCGCACCGGAACATCCCAGCGCCGCGCCGACACAGATGGCGAGCACGACGCGGGGGAATCGAACCTCCCACAAAGTCACTTCACCGCTGGGATGGGCGGGCATCGGACCGAGGTCGAGCCCGATGCGATGCAGGATGCTGCCCAAAACCTCGAGAGGCGACGTCGGAACTTGACCGATGCACGCCGACAGCACCGCGACGATCACGAGGGCGAGAGTCAAGCTGACCAGAACCGCACTCACCCGCGACCGCGACGCGGGGCCAGACGCCGACTTGTCGGCGCCCCCGACGTCGTGTGAATCCTCGGCCGACACAGTCTTACCTGCTTCGGAACTACCTGTCTCTGTACTCACGAATCAGCACTCACGAATCTTTGCTCACGATCCACCGGGCTCGTAGATCGCTTCGGCGAGTGCCGCCATGACGCGTCCGGTGTTCGGCCCGAAGCTGAGCAGTACTCCGTCCGCCATGTCGACTACTCGTTTGTTCTTTCCAGCCGGCGTCTGAGCGATGCCAGGGACCTTTTCGAGGCCGTCGATTCCGCCGATCGATGCCAATCCGTCCGTCATCATCAGCAGGGCGTCAGGCGCTGCGGCGATGAGCGCTTCGCTGGTGATGGGCACGAACTGTTGTGTGATGCCCGAGGCGGTTCCTGCATCGGTGGCGCCGAGTGCCTCGATCAAGGAATCTGCTCCGGACCCTTCACCGCCGATCATGGTGATGGCCGATCCGCGCATGTAGAGGAATGCGATTTTCAGTGGATCGCCCTCGGTGGGGACCAGATCGCGAGCTCCAGCGATTTCCGATTCGGTCCGATCGACCAGCGCTGCGCCCTGGGCGGGTACGCCGAGCGCGTCGGCGACGGCCTGGAGTTGTCCTGGCACACCCTCGAGTGTTCGGGTCGGATCGAAGAAGACGACGGGAACACCGGCGGCGCGCAACTGATCCTGGACGCTCTTGGGCCCGATACTCGTGTCGGTGAGAACAACGGTGGGATTGAGGTCGAGAATTGCCTCGGTATTGAGCGATTGGCCGCCGACCGTGACAACCGGCACGTCCGCGACTGCGGGGAACTTGGCTGCGGTGTCGCGGCCGACGAGATTGTCACCGAGGCCGAGCGCCACCGTCGTCGTCGCGAGCGTCCCGTAGCGGTCGGCCGCAACGATCCGGCTGTTGTCGGTGATGGTCACGTCGACGCCGTCGAAGCTCTTCACCGTCACGGGCAGTGTCGCGGTCGGGTTGTCGGACACGGGAACCGGGCTGGAATCTTCGAGTACCGCGGTCCTGGCGCCCTGAGATGTCGTGGAATTGTCGCTGGGACCGCAAGCCACCAGACCGAAACCGGCTGCTGCGACCAGAGCCGCCGCGGCCAAGCGCTTCATCATTTGACGAGGTAGCTCTCGATGTCGCCTTCGAGGTCGGCGAACAGGTCGCCGTTGAGGCGGTATGCCAGATTCACCTCGTCGATGAAACGCTGCTGTTCCTCGGCAGGAATCTGCAGTGCATCCAGATTCGAGCGGTAGTCGTCCTTGAAAGGCTTCGGCTTGGGGATGCCTTCGAAGATGTAGAAGCGAAGTTCGTCGGTCTCGAATCCGTAGGCGCGTTCGAGCATCCGGCGGATGATCTGTCCGCCCGAGAGATCGCCCATGTACCGAAGGTAGTGATGTGCGACGAAGCCGGCAGGCCAATCGAACGCCACCTCCTTCAGGCGGGCGATGTAACGCTCGGTTGCCGGCAGGGCCACGAGTTCGTCGCGCCAGTTCGGTCCGCCGAGGAACTCGAGATCGGCTTCGAGTGAAGCCACGCGCAACAGATCCTCGGACAGGAACGGGGCGACCAACTCGTTGTCGGCGTGTGTGCGGCCGGCCTCTTCGAGGCTCGTGTAGACGAGGTACGTCTGTCCCAGAAGTGCGGCGTAGCCAGCCGTGGTCAGCTCACCGCCGAGTAGTGCGCCTACGAATCGCGACTGCTCCGTCTCGCGGTGTGCTGCGTCCGTCTCGGTCTTGATTCGTTCGGAGAAGGCTGGGCCTGCGTCTGCGGAAAGGCTGTCTACGTCGAGCGTGGTCATTGATTCTCCTGAGGCTGTAGTCAAGCGTTGCCTACTAGGTTAGCCTGCCCTCGCCAACACGATACCTCCGGTATTTCGATCAGCGGGACAGATCAAGCGCTCACATCGTCGAGAGCCGCGGCAATCGCTTTCGGAAGTTCCAATTCTTCGGTTGCCAGTACTCCTGTCAACTGGGCGAGATCACGCGTGCCGACGACGGCGCTGGCCACCCCGGCGCGATCGCGCGCCCAGGCCAGTGCCACCGCCAGTGGGGAAGTACCCAGACCGTCGGCAGCGGTAACGACTGCGTCGACCACCCGGATCGAGGAATCGGTCAGATAGCTCTGCACATCCTGCGAATGTGCTTCGTCGGCGCCGCGGGAATCGACGGGAATGCCGTCGCGGTACTTGCCGGTCAGCACACCGCCCGCGAGGGGTACTGCGGCGAACACTCCGACGCCGTGATGGGCCGCCGCTGCGAACAATTCTTCCTCGACGCCGCGTGCGAGCAACGAGTACTCGGCCTGCGTCGCGGCGAGTGTTGTTGCGCCACCGGCTCCTACGGCCGTCGCGAGCTGCCAGCCGAGGTAGCCGCGAACTCCGACGTACCGCACCTTGCCGCTCGAGACGGCGTAGTCGAGGGTTGCTGCAACCTCGTCGACAGGCGTGAGCGGATCCCAGGTTGCGACCTGCCACATGTCGAGGAAGTCGGTTCCGAGTTCACGAAGAGTCGCGTCGAGCTGGCGGAGCAATCCGCGCCGCGAGCAGTCGACGCGGTCGGTGCCGATCGGTGTGGGGTCGATGCCGGCGCTCGAGCTGATGATGAGTTCGTCACGTGGAACGACGTCGTCGAGCAACTCGGCGAGGATTCGTTGCGCCGCACCGGCGCCGTAGGCGGGCGAGGTGTCGACCAGGGTTCCGCCGGCCTCGGCGAACGCGAGTAGCTGCGCAGCAGCCTCGTCGCCGTCCGTGTCGCGTCCCCATGTCAGTGTGCCGAGCCCAAGTCGCGAGACCCGAAGTCCGCTCGTTCCGACAGATCTGTGCTTCATAACCGCCTGCATCTCGCGCTCGACTCGTGTGCGCAAGTGCGGCACTCGAGAGATCTCACCACGTGCAGACTAGTAGGCGCTCGCCTCGAGTCGGGGTATTCGGACACGGACGTGCCGGGCGCGGCGCGGCGCCGTGGGCCCCGGTAGCGTGGCGCCGGTGAAACGTGAACCCGACACACGAAACCTGTGTGCAGTAACCCCATTCGAATCAGCCGGGATCGGTGAGTGATGGGCGAAGCGATGACCTGGCTCCAGGCCGTGATCCTGGGCCTCGTGCAGGGCTTGACCGAGTTCCTGCCCATCTCGTCTTCCGGACATTTGCGAATCGTGTCGGAGATATTCTTCGGCAGTGACGCCGGCGCGTCGTTCACCGCCGTGACGCAGCTCGGCACCGAGTTGGCGGTCCTGATCTACTTCGCACGCGACATCGTGAGGATCATCACTGCCTGGTTCCGAGGTGTGTTCAATGCCGAGCACCGGGGCGATCTCGATTACCGGATGGGCTGGTACGTCATCATCGGCACCATCCCGGTCGGCATCCTCGGGTTCTTCTTCAAAGACCAGATCCGTACCGGCGCACGCAATCTGTGGCTGATTGCCACGATGTTGATCGTGTTCGCGCTCGTCATCGCTGCTGCCGAGTACTACGGACGCAAGACGCGCCCGATCGAATCGCTCACAGCACGCGACGGCATCATCATGGGTTCGGCTCAGGCGCTCGCGCTCATCCCGGGTGTCTCACGTTCGGGTGGCACGATCAGTGCCGGCCTTTTCCTCGGACTCACCCGTGAGGCCGCAGCCCGTTACTCGTTCCTGTTGGCGATTCCGGCAGTTCTCGCCTCCGGTTTGTTCAGCCTCCCGGATGCCTTCGAGCCGGCTGGTGAGGGTCTGAACGCGAGCGGTCCGCAGTTGCTGGTGGCAACCGTCATCGCCTTCGCGGTCGGTTACGCAGCGATCGCCTGGCTGCTTCGATTTGTTGTCGATCACTCCATGTACTGGTTCGTCGGATACAGAATCGCTCTCGGCGTAGTCGTCCTTGCGTTGCTGGCCACAGGGGTCGTGTCCGCGACATAGGGCCCGTTTCGACGTCGACCACCCGTCCGTGCGGCCACCGCCCCATTAGGGTTGTGGAATGACAGTTGTCCTACTGCGGCACGGGCGGTCGACGTCCAACACTGCCCATACCCTGGCCGGTCGAACGCCGGGTGTGGAACTCGACGACCACGGCCGGAAACAGGCCGAAGGCGTCGTCGATCGGCTGGTCGGTCTGGACATCGCGGAGATCGTCCGCTCGCCGCTGTTGCGGTGTGAGCAGACGGTCGGCCCCATTGCCGTCGACCGTGGTCTGACGCCGGTGGTCGAGGATCGCCTCATCGAGGTCGATTACGGCGACTGGACGGGTCGCCCGCTCAAGGAACTCTTGGAAGAACCGCTCTGGAAAGTGGTGCAGCGCCACGCTTCCGGTGCAGTGTTTCCCGGCGGTGAAGGGCTGGCCCAGGTACAGGCGCGAGCCGTTGCCGCGATCCGAGAGCACGACGCACGGCTGGCCGAAGAACACGGCAAGGACGTCGTCTGGATTGCGTGCACGCACGGTGACGTCATCAAATCGGTTCTCGCCGACGCGTTTGCGATGCATCTCGATTCGTTCCAGCGCATCGTCGCCGAGCCCGCCTCGGTCAGTGTGATTCGCTACACGGCGACACTGCCGTTCGTTCTTCGCGTCAACGACACCGGAGACGTGCTCGCCGCGATCGGTGCGGCGAAGGCCGCGACCAACGGTTCGGCTCCCGCGCAGGAGTCCGTCCCCGGCGGAGAGGTCGGTGCGTGAGCTGTGACGGATAATGGGTATTCAGTGATGTTCTGCTCGAACTCGAGGAGGTGCAATGTCGCGCGCGATTCACGTATTTCGCACTCCTGACCGATTTGTCGCAGGAACGGTGGGCGAACCCGGTGACAGGTCTTTCTATCTCCAGGCCGTGCACGAATCACGGGTGGTGAGTGTGCTGCTCGAGAAGCAGCAGGTTCAGGTCCTCGCCGATCGCATGGGCTTACTCCTCGAAGAGGTACATCGACGCTTCGGAACCGAGGTTCCGCCACAAGCCGACGACGTCTCCGACCTCAGCCCGCTGGTCACACCGCTCGACGCGGAGTTCCGGGTCGGCACGATGGGGCTCGGTTGGGACGCCGATGCCGGCGCGGTCGTCGTGGAGCTGCTTGCCGTCAGCGAGACGGAGTTCGACGAATCGGTTGTCCTCGACGACGCCGACGACGGTCCGGACGCGGTCCGTGTGTTCCTGACTCCGGAGCAAGCGCGCGAGTTTTCGCTGCGGTCCGAACGCGTCATCGCGGCGGGACGCGCGCCGTGCCCGCTGTGTGGTGAACCGTTGGCGCCCGAGGGGCACGTCTGCATCCGCACCAATGGGTACCGACGCGGCGAGTCCTTCGGTTTCGCGATCGACGACGCAGACGACGACGAGGTCTGACGTCGTGTCCGAACCTGGTGTGCCGGACGTTCTGCTCGAGGGTGATCTGACTCTGATCGGTCAGATCACCACAGCGAGCAACGCCACGCTGGTATGTGAGTCGACTCTGGGGGAGCAGTCCACCCGTGTGGTCTACAAGCCGGTGCGGGGTGAACGCCCACTGTGGGATTTCCCGGACGGCACTCTGGCGGGGCGTGAGGTCGCGTCGTACCGCGTGTCCGAGGCGCTGGGTTGGGGAGTGATTCCGCGAACAGTGTTGCGGGACGGCCCCTTCGGTCCAGGCATGGTGCAGCGATGGATCGACACCGTCGATCGCCGCGCGGATGGATCTGGCGGACTCGAGATGGTGGACCTGTGCAGTCCCGGCAACGTTCCGCCGGGGTGGTTCGAGGTCCTGCAGGCCTTCGACTCGGAGGGTGAACCAGTCTCCCTGATCCATGCGGACGATCCACGGCTGCAGCGAATGGCCGTTCTGGACGTCCTCATCAACAACGCCGACCGCAAAGGTGGTCACGCTCTCGAAGGCGTCGACGGCTCGGTGTACGGCGTTGATCACGGAATCTGTCTTCACTCGGAGAACAAGCTGCGGACCGTGTTGTGGGGGTGGGCCGGGCAGCCCGTACCCGGTGCTTTGATCGCCGACGTCGCCGAATTCGCGACAACTCTCGACGGGGATCTCGGCGACGAGTTGTCCGAACTGATCACCGAAGAGGAAATCGTGGCCTTGGCGGTGCGGGCGATGCAGTTCGCCGAGTCCGCTGTGATGCCTGAGCCGAACGGCCATCGAACGATTCCCTGGCCGGCCTTCTAGTCGCGAGACGTTTCCTGCTGTTCGCGAGTTGCCGTCAATCCGGGTGAGCGAACCAATCGCAGTAGTTGTTCGCGCAGCGCGGCGACATCCCCGACGCCGACGGTCAACGCCGCATCTTCCTTCTCGAGCGTCAGTAGTCGCTCGTACGTCAGTCTTCCGGCGTCGGTTATCGCGATCACGCGCCGACGCTCGTCCCTCGGATCGGTGTCACGAGTGACGTAACCCGCTCGTTCGAGACGGTCGATCGTGCGGCTCATCGTCTGATCGGTGACGCGGGCGTTCTTCGCGATGTCGCGTTGAGACGCCGCCCCACCGGCGATCGAGTGGAGCACGATCAGGCCCGCGTGCGTCATGTCCTGAGACCGCAAGACCTTCTCCCACGAGTGCTCCACCAGGCGTGCAGCGGTGGACAACAGCCGGCCGGTGGGCCAGTCGTCCAGGCCGTCGCTGCTCATTTTTCTGCCTTCCGTTTGCAATTACTCAGCATGCTGAACAAAATAGTCGGCAAGTCCTCTGCTGCCGATCCCTGGAGACCCAGTGAGCACACCAGTACAAAATCGTCCTGTTCGTCGCCTTCGATGGATTGTGCCAGCTCTCCTCGTGATCGGCTGGCTGGCAATCGGAGGATTCGGCGGTCCGTTCGCCGGAAAGCTCAGCACGGTGCAGCAGAACGACAACACGTCGTTCCTGCCCGCGTCGGCCGAAGCGACCGAGGTGGCAAAGCTTCAAGAGAGCTTCACGGACACGCGCTTCGTGCCGGCCATCATCGTGGCGGAACGACCGGGTGGCCTCGAGCCCGCCGACTCGACCTTCCTTTCCCAGACCGTCGATTCGTTCGTCGGTACCGAAGGATTCGGCGACGCCTCATCGCCGCCGATCCCGTCGGCCGACGGCCAGGCACTCCAGATGTTCCTGCCGGTCGACAGCACCCTCGAAGTCAAGGACAGCGTGAAAGCGCTGCGCGCGGCGCTGGAGTCGAGCCCTGACGGACTGACAGTCAAGGTCACGGGCCCCGCTGGGCAGGTTGCGGATCTGTCGGCAGCATTCGCCGGTATCGACGGATTGCTGTTGTTGGTAGCCGGATCCGTCGTGATCGTGATCCTGATCATCGTTTACCGAAGCCCGATCCTGCCGTTCGTGGTGATCTTCTCGGCGATCTTCGCACTCGGATTGTCGAGCTTGCTCGTGTATCTGCTCGCGGACGCGGACGTCATCGCACTGAACGGTCAGAGCCAGGGCATCCTGTTCATCCTCGTGTTCGGTGCCGCCACCGACTACGCGCTACTGCTGGTCTCTCGCTACCGGGAAGAATTGCGGATCGAGAAGGACAAGTACGCAGCAATGCGCACTGCGTGGCGCGCGACGCTCGAACCTGTCGCAGCGTCTGCAGGAACGGTCATCGCGGGCGTTCTGTGCCTGTTGCTCTCCGACCTGAACTCGAACCGCGGACTCGGTCCGGTGGCCGCCATCGGTATCGCCGCGTCCTTCCTCGCATCGATGACCTTCCTACCTGCTGTCCTGGTTCTGTTCGGGAGGACGGCGTACTGGCCGACCAAGCCGAAGTTCGATGCCGACCGCGAGCACCACGACGAGGCGAACGATCACCGGTTCTGGGCCGGGCTCGCTGCTCGAATCGGTAGGCATCCGCGCCGCTTCTGGGTGGCGTCGACGCTGGTGCTGGTGATCTTCGCGATGATGATGCCGCAGTTCAAAGCCAGCGGTGTCTCGTCGTCCGACATCTTCTTGCTCGATGTCGATTCGGTTGCAGGCCAGGAGATTCTCGGCGAGCACTTCGACGCGGGTTCGGGTTCACCGGCCGTGGTCATCGCGAATGCAGACCAAGTGGATGCCGTTGCGGCAGCCAGTCGCGTGGAGGGTGTCAGCGACGTAAGCGTCGTGCAGAACGGGGGAGCGCCTCTGGTTGTCGACGGGCGAGTCTCCCTGCAGGCGACGTTGACTGACGCTGCCGACTCGCTCGAGGCCGAAGACACCATCGTGCGACTGCGTGATGCAGTTCACTCAGTGGAGGGCGCCGACGCATTGGTCGGTGGCGTCACTGCGACCGACCTCGACACGAAGACCACCTCGACACGGGACCGGACACTCATCATTCCCGTGGTGATCATCGTGGTGTTCGTGATTCTCTCGCTCTTGCTGCGTTCGCTTCTCGCACCGCTGCTTCTCATGGGCACCGTTGTGCTCTCGTTTGCTGCGACACTGGGCATTTCGTCGCTGGTGTTCGACCACGTCTTCGGTTTCCCCGGCGCGGATCCGGTGGTCCCGCTCTTTGCGTTCGTGTTCCTCGTGGCTCTGGGAATCGACTACAACATCTTCCTCATGACGAGGGTGCGTGAGGAAGCGCTGAAGATCGGCACCAGGGCGGGTGCTCTGCGGGGACTCACGGTGACCGGCGGGGTGATCACATCTGCCGGAGTTGTTCTGGCAGCAACCTTCTCGGCGTTGGCGGTGATCCCTCTGTTGTTCCTCGCCCAGATCGCGTTCATCGTGGCGTTCGGTGTCCTGCTCGACGCTCTGATCGTCCGATCCTTGCTGGTCCCGGCCTTGACCTACGACATCGGTCAGAAGATCTGGTGGCCGAGCAAGCTCGCGTCGACGCCCGAACCGGAGCAGGATCAGCCAGCACCTTCCCAGCCTCAGAGCAGTCTCCACTAGGCTCGGCAGCATGCAGTCTTGGTCCGATACCGCACTCCCGTCCGTTCCCGGTCAGGGGCCGCCGTTGCGGCTGTACGACACAGCCGACCGTCAGGTTCGCCCCGTCACCCCGGGCAAGAAGGCGACGATGTACGTCTGCGGCATCACCCCGTACGACGCCACCCACCTCGGCCACGCGGCCACGTACCTCACGTTCGACCTCGTGAACCGCATCTGGCGCGACGCCGGACACGATGTCCACTACGTCCAGAACGTGACCGACGTGGACGACCCGCTGTTCGAGCGAGCCAATCGCGACGGCGAGGACTGGATCGTCCTCGGCATGCGTGAGACGGCTCTCTTCCGCGAGGACATGGAAGCGCTGCGTGTGCTTCCGCCGAAGGACTACATCGGCGCCGTCGAATCGGTGAACGAAGTAGTCGAGTTGGTGGAGAAGTTCGTGGCGTCCGGCGCCGCGTACATCGTCGACGACGCGGAGTTCCCTGACGTCTACTTCCGTGCCGACGCGACCGAGCAGTTCGGCTACGAGTCGGGCTACGACCGCGCGACGATGGAGAAGTTCTTTGCCGAACGCGGCGGAGATCCCGATCGCGTCGGAAAGCGCAATCCTCTCGACGCACTTGTCTGGCGTGCGGAGCGTCCGGGCGAGCCCTCGTGGCCCTCACCCTTCGGGCCGGGGCGCCCCGGCTGGCACATCGAGTGCGCGGCCATTGCACTCAACCGCATCGGCTCCGGCTTCGACGTCCAGGGCGGTGGCAGCGATCTGATCTTCCCGCACCACGAGTTCTCGGCGGCGCATGCCGAATCGGCAACGGGTGATCGCCGTTTCGCGCGGCACTATGTGCACACCGGCATGATCGGTCTCGACGGCGAGAAGATGTCGAAGAGTCGCGGAAACCTGGTCTTCGTCTCCAAGCTGCGCGGTGAGGGGGTGGACCCAGCGGCAATCCGTCTCGGACTGCTGTCCGGCCACTACCGCCAGGATCGCGCGTGGACTGATCAGGTCCTCGCGGATGCTCAGTCGCGCCTGAAGGTGTGGCGCGAGGCCGCGGCTCTCGGTTCTGCGCCGTCTGCCACCGACACTGTTGCGCGTTTGCGTCAGCACCTGGCCGACGATCTCGACACCCCGAAGGCGCTCGACGCGCTCGACGGTTGGGCCCGCCGCGCCATCGAGGGCGGCGGATCCGACACGCAGGCACCCGGCGAGTTCGCCGATGCCGTCGACGCCCTACTGGGTATTTCGCTTCGCTGAACCCCTGCTGTGCGCCTTTATTAACCGCCCGCGGTTAATAAAGGCGCACAGCAGTTTCTAGGCGTAGTCCAACGCACCTTCGGCGGGTGTCGGCACCCGGCGCCGTAGCGGCGAGCCCAATGCCCTCGCCAGATCCGTTCCGTCGTGCTCGGCGAGCAGCTCACCGTTCGACCAGACCAGCAGCGCGGCGCTGACCGCTTGTTCGGCCGTGGAGTGCGCGAGGTCGTAGTGCGCACACCCGGGGACGTCTGCGTATGTGATCCACAGGTCGTAGCCGGTCATGAAGAGATCCAGGTCGAACTGAACGCTCAAGCCGAGAAGCTCGCTGCGACCGTTGTCGTCGACACCGGCGAAGGCCTCGTCGAGTGCCAGCAGACGCGGGGCGTGCGGGTCGGCCGAGTCCAACATGACGTGCGCCGCGGCGAACAAAGGAAGGTGCAGCGAGACGGACTGCTCGCCACCAGACAGCGCGCTGTGCCGCGCGACGGTAAGACGGTCTTCCTTGCCCTCACCGCTGATGAGGGTGAACGAGAACACGCGCCATTGACGGTAGTCGAGCGCCGAGGACAGAATCTCCGGGTACGAGCGTTCGGGGTGCGCCGCGCGGGCGGTACGGATCTGCGTCGCGAAATGTGCTCGCAGAGTAGCTAGTTCATCGACGCCGAGGGCCGACGCGTCTCGATCCAGCAGCTTGGAGATTGCCCGCGAGCTGTCGTCGAGGTTGTCGGCGAGCACCCAGTGAACGCCGATGGTATTGCCTGAGGACATCCGCCGCTCACGCATCTCGGTGCCCATCTGTGCGATCAACTCGCGTGCGTCGACCGTGCGCTCGTGGATCTGCTGGGCCAATCCCGTCAACAGGGCATCTTCGAGAATGCGACGCTCGGATTCGGTGAGCAACTGCTCCTGATCGCCGCGAGCGTCGTGGATCCGCGTTGCGAACTCGCCGATCGACGAATAGCCCTGATCGTCCTGGACTCGTACGACGGTCAGCCCATCCGGTGCATCCCACTGCAGACGGTAGTCCTGTCCGGCCGCTGCGAGTTGCGCGTCGAAGTCCTGCAGCGCCGAGGTCAGTGCCGTGCGGGTTGCCTTTCGGGCGCCGTCGGTGACTCGGACTGCCGAGGTCGCAGCCTCGAGCGCTCGGTACAACCTGTCGACGTCTTCGGGGAGGACGGGCGGGTGGGCTGCGTCCTCGCTGCGATCTTCGTTCTGGATGCGGTAGACCAACTGATCGGGGCTCATCCACGCCGCTGAACTTGCCGGCCAGCTCAGATGTTCCTTGACGCCCAACAACTCGAGAAGGTCCGGGCGCGCGTAGGGTGCGAGTCGCTCTGCATCACTGCGGGTTTCGGTCAGGGTGTGACGCAAAGTCTCCACGGCGGTGTTGTACGCACCCTCCGCCGTGCCGATCTGGAGGACGGCGGCGTCGTACGCCTTTCGCGCCGCACGCTGTTCGACCTTGCATTCTTCGATCTTCGCGCGGGCTTTTGCCAGGTCCAGGTCGATCTGCTCGGCGCTGGCACCGAGGGTGTCGCGCAGCGTCTCGAGACGCTGCACCTGCTGGAGCAGACTCTCCTCGGCGATGGCGGCTTCCTCGGCGAATTCCTCCGCATTGGCGCGTGATTCGTCGAGACGGTCGCGAGACTCGCGTTCGAGTTCGACTTCCTTGGCATGCTCCCGTCGGCAGCGCAGCGCCAGTTCGCCCTGCTTCTCGAAATGACGGATCGCCGCCGCGAGGGAGTCGAGTTCACGGCCGATATGCGGGGTCCGGTGCTGCGACGCCGTCGCTCGGAGTTGCTTTTCCTTCGCCGCGAGATCAGCGATCGCCGCATCGAGTTCGCGTTGTGCCGTTTCCGTGGCCTCCGAGCGAGTACGGAGTGCGCCGGCGGATTCGGTGACCGTCTTGAGTGCGCGCAGGATCGAACCTGTCTTCGGCAATTCCTTTGCCGCAGAGTTGATCCGGCTCAGTTGCTCGTTGGTCTGCGCTACCAGTGCCTTGGCCGTATCGACTGCCGCGGCAAGTTCTTCCAGAGCCGCGTCGATCTCGGTGATCCGAGCTTCGCGTCGACGCGCCCGTGCTGTGGTGCCGATGTACTCGGCGTCGGCCTTGACGTGCCGGCCACGCGCGACGCCCTGCCAGAAGCGGCCGTCGACGCCGATCGCGACGCTTGCGTCGGAGTCGCCCGGCGCCTCGACGAGACTGATCGACGCGAGAATGTCCTGTACCCGAGCGTCGGGTACGTCGGCATTGCCTTCGACCTCGAGGACGTCGGCCAGCGTTCGTCCCTTCGGACGCTGCTTGACGGGCAGAGCCGTCAGGAACTGCTCGCTGACGTGCTCGGGAATCTTCTCGTCCGGGCAGACCCAGCCGTCGAGCAGATTTGCCGCCTGGAGTGCGGATTCGATTCCCGTGGCCACGTCTGGTTCGACGGAATCGGCGAAGCGCACCAACTGCCACAGCGGTGCACCACCCAGTTCACTGCGGTTGTCGGAGCGTGCGTGGAAGGCAGGCGGAGCGTCGTCGTGTTCCGCGGAGACGGCCTTGCGCTCGGATTTGAGAGCCGCGATGGAGGCGTGTGATGCAGATATTTCAGCTTCGGCCTCACGTCGACGCTCGCGCAGCGTCTCGGTGCCGGCCTCGGTGTGCTCGGCGAGAACTGCGGACAGCGCCGGAGCGTCTTCGTCGCCGACCTCGGCGAGCGCCGCGTCGAGAGCTTCGAACAGCGACGTGTCGGCGCCGACAGCCGAAAACAGGGAGGAGTGATCGGTCCACCACGCGCGCAGCCCGCTGGCGCACTGACTGCGTGCGAGTTCCACGGCAGCTTCGCCCTCGAGTACCGCGGCCTTGGACGCTTCGAGCAGCTCTTGTCCACGGCGAGAGCTGTTTTCGGCCCGGGTTCGTTCGGTCGCCGCCTTCTCGACGGTCGCCAGTGCGGTGCGGACGACGCGTACGTCACCGTCACGCTCCTCGGCATGGCCACGGACGGCTGCCGTGATCTGGTCACTGCGTGAGCCGTCGGGCAGGGGAGTCCAGACGATGCCGGCGTCCTCGGCTGCTGCCTGAAGTTCGTCCTCGGCGCGCGAGAGTGCTTCGGCCGCACGCTTGACCGACGATGCAGCCTTGTCGGCTTCGTCGCCGCGTTGAGCGAGTGCGGCCTGCGCTTTCCGGGACTTGTCTGCCTGCTGCTCGGTCGAGAGCTTGAGCGTCGCGACGGCCTGGGCGAGGTCGTCGAGTTGCTGTTTGCCTTCGTACGCGCTCGAGCGTTGCAGTGCTTCGACATTGGCGCGCGCGTTCTCGAGTGCCTGCTCGGCCTGGTTGAAGCGCTCCTCGGCTGCTGCCCGCGCATCACGGCTGCGGGTCTGGGCGAGCGACGACTCGTCCATGGCGGCAACACCTCTGGTGACCGCTGCGAGGCGGGTGCTGACCTGTTCGATCTCTCCGCGAGACTGCTGACGCAGGTACTTGGTGTAGACCCCGATGAAACTCTGGGCTGCCTGATCGGCGGCCGCGAGCCCCTCGAGCGCGCGGCCGACTTCCTCCATGTCGCTGAACGAACGCGCAGCTTCGAGGACCAACTGATCGTCGAGTGGACGGAGACCGTCGGTGAGTGCCTGCGAAAGGCCCTTCGGGTCGAGGTTCTTCGCGAGCTGGGGGCGGCGAAGCGTGAGAATGAGATTGATCAGCTGGTCGTAGCGCTGCACACCGAGACCGAACATTCGCGCGTCGATGGCTGTGCGGTAGTCGAGGGGACGGTCGGTGATGGAATCGCTGCCGAGTTGTTCGGCCAACTGCTTCTTGGTGAGAGGACGATCGTCGTTGCCGATCAGCGAGAAGTCGACTCCGACGCGGCCGTCGGCGACGAAGTACCAGCGGGTGACCTTGTCGTTGGTGCGGGTTGCGCGCATGCCGATGCCCACGGTCACCGACTCGGGATCTTCGAGGGAGCCGCGGCAGAACTCCATCCACACGTAGGAGTGCGCGCTGTCCTGACCGCGGTAGAGCAGGTTGGACTTCATCGTGCGCTCTTCACCGGCGAACGGGTTGAGGCGCCGCGGTTCGATGCGGCCGTCGAAGACGAACGGGAACAGGACCTCGAGGGCCTTGGTCTTGCCGGATCCGTTGGGTCCCCGCAGAACCAGTCGACCGTCGGCGAACGAGAACTCTTGGTCTCGGTAATCCCAGAGGTTGATGATTCCAGCCCGAGTAGGTCGGAAGCGGGCGTTGCTCATACGTTCTCTACCTCTGATAGTTCGCCGTTGGGGGAAGGTTCGGGGCCGAATTCGTCGACCGGATCCGGTGCGGAGTTGTCCACCGCGAAGTCGATCTGAGGATCGCGTTCGCGCACGGAGACCACGACGTCGCGGTACCGGGCAAGGACGGGCAACACCAGTACGCCGCCGTCGACCGCATGCGTCAGGCGCAGACGTTGCAGCAACCCGAGCGCCTGCTTGCGCAGCCCGTTGTGATCGGCCTGCCACTGCGCCGCGAAAGTTCGCCCGAACTGGTCCACCAACTCGGTGACCTTGTCAGCGAGCCAGTCGTCGTCGATTTTCGGGTACGTGACGGGTGGCGGTGGCTCGGTCGGTTCGCCGACGGGCAGCACGAAGTCGTCGTCCTCGTCGGCGAGGTCCTCGAAGATCCCGGCCTCGGGGATGGCGGCATCGAGTTGTTCGATCAGGTGATCGTCCGACACGTGCGGGATCGGAAGTTTCGGCAGTTCGGGAGCGTCGACGTCGAGTACGCGGTCGGCAATCTCGCCGGCCAGGAGAAGTGCCACCTGAGCGATCGTTCCGGTGCTCGGGAAGCGGACGTCGGAGAGTCGGCCGGTGGGATCGATCATCGCGATTCCCTCGGCGCGGCGCTCGGCCACCAACCCCGTCAGTAGTTCGACTTCCGACGCGGTCTTGGGCTGCGCCAACGCGATCAATTCGTGCTGATCGAGTTCACCGGCCAGTACGACCGGGCGCTCGACGAGTGCCCGACGTACTCGGCGTCCGATCTCTTTCGCGTCCACGGGAATTCCGTCGTCCTCGGAGGCGCTCGAGGTCTCGACGGCCAGGAGTCCGCGGATGGAGTGTAGGTGCTGCAGGGCGCGCGGTGGACGGAACAGCGCTACGACGACGGAACGGTCGATGTCGTAGAGTGCTTCTCCCGCTTCGGGATTGGACGCCCAGCCGTTTGCGTCACCGTCGGCGAGGGCGATGGCGCCTCTGACTCCGAGCCAGCCCACTGCGTCGACGAAGGCGTCGCGGTCGGACGCACGATCGGTGGAGAGTTCCACGCCGTCGACCTGCCCTGCGTCAGCCGCGACGTGATCGGCCAACTCCGACAACGTGATCTGGTTTCCGGCGCGGCCCAATGCGGCCAGGCACAACGCCAGGTACGCGTAACGCGTGCGATCGAAGGTTCGCTCGGAGGCAGTTCTGGCCGGTGCCGACGGGTTGAGCCGATCCGACACCGTGAACAGGCGCGCGGTGGTCTCCGTCACCTCGAGGCGGTAGCCGAACAGTTCGAGAAGGTCGTCACGCAGTTCGGTGGCCCAACGGCGCAAGAGCGGCAACGCAATTCGATCCGGGTACGTCGAGGTGATCAGGTGGTTGGACAGGATCACTCGCGCCGCGCGTTGATACGAGTCGAGGGCAAGGGGCGTGATCTCGCGAGCTCTCATCGAACACTGACCTCGATGCCGTCGAGATGCATACGCCCGCGGGCGGTCTTGATGGTGGTCGAACCGTCCGAGGGACTGAGTGTCAGCTTCACCCCATTCTCACTACCGGTGGAGCACTTGACGCGTCCCACCACTGGAACGCGCGCGGTCAGTGCTGCATTGAGCAGACTCAGCAAAACTTCGGTCTCCTGCTCGTTGAGTTCACGCTGATAGACGCCGTTCGACGCGAGTGATTGCGCCGCGGCGCTGCGCGTACGTTGCGCCGCCAATTGCTCTTCGCGCAGGCGGCGGATGCTGCCGTCGTTGCGGGCGACTTTGCTCGGCAAGCCGGGTGAGGGCGGGCGACCGGTTTCGGCGAGTGTTCGCGCGATCTCGACCGGCGGTGCCTCCCACCACGAGCGTGAGTGAGAAATGATGTCGGCGTCCGGATGCACCATCGAGAGGTGGCGTGGACGGCCGAGATCGAACACTGCCTGGAACAGAGCATGAGCTGCGTCTTCGGACGGCGTGGCGGCGAACCAGCCGGCGAGGTGCCGGAGCTGGCTCTCACGGCTGACGCCGCCGCGACGGGTTTCCGTGACGCGGCGAAGGAGCGCCAGAACCGCGGCGATCGCGCTCATCGTGCCCTCACGTAGACGCTCGGACTCGCTGATCCCCGATTCCGCGGAGACGAACCAGGCGGTCAATCCTCGCCAACGCGCAGCCCAGTCGTCCTCGCGTTCGGAGATCGGGACGAACACCCGTTCGTCACTGGCGGCGGCGAGGCGGATCATGCGATCGACCCCGGTGGATTCGACGTGCTCGATCGCTTCCTTGAGCTTGGGGGCGTAGCGCGCCAGATCGGAGCTGAACTCCCGCATGTGCGTGAGCAGAGCGTCCTTGTGCGTGAGGAAAGCCTGCGGAGTGATCTCCGTGGTCCGTACGAGGTCCCCGAGGGTCAGATAGAAGTGCGCGGCTCGATCAGCCATGTCGGAGAGTGTCGAGTCGAGGCGCTTGAGCTTGCGGAAGATCAGATCGCCGTCGGAGCTTCGGTTGGCCTCGGCGAGTTCGGACATGTCTGCGAGCAGGTCCGGCAGAGCGAGACGCGAGAGCGACGCCGAGTCCAGGCGTGCGGCGAGAACGTCTTCGACTGATCGATAGACCTGGTATCCGGCCTGACCGAACTGGTAGACGAAGTGGCGATTGCGGTACTCGGCCAGCGTGGCCGCGCGGGTGCCGTCGTAGCTGCGCTCGAGGATCTCCCACACGTGGAGCTGATCCAACAGGGGAGTGACCTCTGCTGCCGACAGATCGGCCGCCGGATCCGATCCACCGATCTTCTCGAGGATGTGCGCGACGGCTCCGGCATGCAGCAGGACGGTGTAGTTGGCGCGAGCATGGTCGAAGGCACGAAGTACCCAGAGGTACTCGGCCCGTTTTTCCGCGATCGTGAACGAAAACAGCTTCAGTCGATTGGTGTCGGCGTACGCGGCGTAATCGGGCGCACTCGTTTCTTCCACCATGACAGGGTAGGCGAGAGACGCCCCCTCTTTTTCCTACGGGCGATCCGTAGCAGGGGATGCGGCGCGTCGCCACTGCGATTCTTTCTCGATCATCCATGTGAGCAGGTGCTCGGCCGCCGCCTCGTCGGAGTCCGGGCCGACCAGCAGATCGGCGAACGCTTGGCTGGGGGCGACGATGCGGATGCCGTCGCGGGTGAGCAATCGGTCGAAGGCAGACGGTGAGAGGGGAGCGGTGATCCACACGTCACCGCCGGATTCCACCCGCCGTAGTCCGAGAGCGTCGGCGAACTGATCGACGTTGTCGGCATGGAAGTGGGCACGTCGAGTGGGCGCGTACCGAGCAAAGGGTGCGGCGGCCACCGAGGCGGTACCGGCGTAGATGTGACCGCTGAGCTGACGCAGTTGATCGAAGAGTGCTTCCAACCCGTCCGGCGCGTGAAAGCCGTGAGGCGTCGGCGCTTTGGCCCCGGCCTCAGCCGCCCATTCACGAAGCATCTTCGGCCAGCGGACGTCACCGATCCCACCGCGGGGGAGCCTGGTCACCAGTTCACGATCCGACAGTGTCTGAACCACCCGATAGGTTGCTCCCGTCGACGCACCGGCCAGGCGCACCAAGGCAGTGATCGCCAGTGGCGCCGCGAAATCGGCAAGCGCACGCACGACGCGAGCTGACGGATCGCCCGTCAACTGTCCGGAAGGACGTCCGGGCCCCCGCCACGGATCGGCGTCGGCTCCGCGTCCACGCACCCAGACGGCGGGTCGATCAGCGGTCAACGACACGTTGCCCGTGGCGTCTGCGTACGAGATCGCGTGGGAATCGAGCTGCCGGCGAACCGGCTCGGACAGATATTTTGCGCACACGAAGCCGGGTTGACCGGTGGGGAAGCGATCGGCGATACCGGGAACGTCGCTGCTCAGGACACCGTGAGCGGCGTACACGCCGAATTTGGCCACCGAGCCGTCAGGGGAGCGGAGGTCGAGTCGGAGTGGCGCCTCGGACAGGTCGGGGGAGCGCTGCATCGACAAAGACCAGGTAGGAGGCAAATTTTCTTCGATGACGGCAACCGATCGCCGAAAAATGTCGATCGGCCGTTCCGGTTCCGACTCAGATTCGCTCATGTTCCAATGGTATCAATATCTGTCGACGACGGAAACACAAGATTTTCCGAATAATGTTCGCCCTGACAGCCTCGCGACAACGGTGGTCGCTTTCGCCGAGAAACTCACTACCTACACAACTTCGAATTCGAAATTGCCGAGATCGATCAGCGTTGCTTCGGCATGATCAGGGGAGCGACGACGGCGAGCAGTAGTGCGGGGATCAGGAAGCTCGCGGCAGGCGAAGAGTCGTAAATCGGTGTCAGGGCCAGGGGAGCAAGAGCGGCGCCGCCGAAGCGCATCGCTTGGACGACGGAGACGGCGCCGCCACGGTTCGGCCCCGCGGATCCGAGGACCGCCGCGTTGACGCCGACCAGCACGAACTGGCTCGCGACGCCTGCGACAAACCATGCGATCGCGATCACCGGCACCAAGCCGGCAAGGCCGACTACGGAGACCAGAACTGCTCCGCCCAGGGCGCCGATCATCACGGAGGAGCGTGCGCCGATGCGATCGATGAGGATTCCGATGCACCGGGCCGAGAGGATGCCGGCCACGCCGAAGACGGTGAGCAGTAGGCCGCGGACGGTGGGGGACAGCCCGAACTCGTCTTCGAAGCGGAAGGCGAGCAGGAAGCTCAGTCCACCGAGGGCGCCCCAGCCGAGCAATGCAGCGATACCGATGCGGAGCACTTCGGGGCGTAATGCATCGCGGAGACGGGCGGGAGTGGTCGCTGCCGGTGCTTCGGACTTCGGAAGTCCGACGGCTCCCAGAATGCCCGCGACCACTGCGATGACGAGAAAGGCCAGACGCCAGTCGAATTCGGCCGCCAGCCCGCCGATCAACGGAGCCGACGACTGCCCTGCGGCCTGGAAAGCGCCGAAGGCTCCGAGGGCTCGACCCAGCCGTGCCTGCGGTGTTGCGGCCGCCAACGAGGCAAGCAGTAGCGGCGTGGTGAATGCGTTCGCGGAGCCCTGCAGTACCCGGGCGGCAAGGAAGATCTCGAGTGTCGGGGCGAGGAAGCATGCCAACGACGCGAGGACGTAGACGCCGTAAGCGATGCGCACCGTCCGAACCTTGCCCCACCGCGTCCCGAGTGTCCCCGACACCAACATCAGAGCGGCGAAGGGGAGCAGGTACGCGGTGAGGGAAGAGGCGGCCGCCGACGGACCGACCCCTAGATCGTCACCGATCTCTGGAAGAATCGAAGCAACCACGCCGCCGCCGAACGGGCCGAGGAACCCGCCGGCGTACAGCGCGATCAGCTGAAGCCGGAGGCGCAGTGGGCGCTGTGTACTTCCGCCTTCTTCTGGAGTGTTCTTGCTCACAGTCCGAAGCTGCCGGGGCCTCGCCGTCTGAGGTAGCGCTCGAATTCCGCGGCGATGGCATCGCCGTCGATCTTGGAGATTGCTTCGCTGATGTCGGTTTCGGCGTCTCCCCGTTCTTCCAGGGTGCGCACGTATTCGCCGATTTCCTCATCGTCCGCGGTCATTTCGTTGACCGCTTCCTCCCAATCCTCCGACTGAGCCGGGAGCTCCCCGAGTGGGACCTCGATGTCGAGAACATCCTCGACTCGTTGAAGGAGGGCCACTGTGGCCTTCGGGTTGGGTGGCTGCGAGACGTAGTGCGGAACCGCCGCCCAGAACGAAATAGCGGGTACACCAGCACGAACGCACTCGTCCTGAAGAACCCCGGTGATGCCCGTCGGGCCTTCGTACCGCGTCTGTTCCAGGTTGAATCGGGCGGCGGATTCACTGCTGTAGGCCGTGCCCGTCACCGGGACCGGTCGGGTGTGCGGAGTATCGGCGAGCAGGGCGCCGAGGATGACGACCGTCTTGACGTTCAGTTGGTCGATCAGCTCGAGCAGATCCTCGCAGAAACTGCGCCACCGCATGTTGGGCTCGATCCCGCGAAGCAGGACGATGTCGCTCTCGCTGCCAGGAGGCGAACAGACCGACAAACGTGTTGCCGGCCAAACGATTTCGCGAGTGACACCGTCGACCTGCCGGACTGTGGGGCGGTTGACCTGATAGTCGTAGTAGTCCTCTGAATCGAGTTCGGCGAGCGGCTGGGCATCCCAGATCAGCTCGAGATGTTCGACCGCACCGCTGGCTGCGTCACCGGCGTCGTTCCAGCCCTCGAAAGCTGCAACGAGGATGGGATCACGTAGGACAGGGATGTCGCCCTCGAGGCGGTCGCTGCTGTCGACGGCAAAGCCGTCAGGGCTCTCGAAGGCCGCGGAATCATCGAAATCGACCGGGCCGTCGGGAGTGACGGGGAACTCACTTGGACTCACCCACCCAGCCTACGGCCAGAGCTTGTCGGTGCGCCCACTACTCTGGACGGCATGTCTGCCCCATTTAACTCTGCCCTGCTTGATGCGCTGAAACAGCGCGTTGTCATCGGCGACGGAGCGATGGGCACCATGTTGCAGGCCGCGGACCTCACCCTGGACGACTTCCTCGGCCTCGAGGGGTGCAATGAGATCCTCAACGACACCCGTCCCGACGTGCTCAAAGACATCCACCGTGCGTACTTCGCCGCTGGTGCCGATGCCGTCGAGACCAACACCTTCGGTTGCAACCTGCCCAACCTCGCCGACTACGACATCTCTCACCGGATCCGCGAACTCGCGGAAAAAGGCACTGCTCTCGCCCGTGAAGTAGCGGACGAGATGGGACCAGGCCGCGACGGCATGGCCCGATTCGTACTCGGCTCGATGGGACCGGGAACCAAGCTCCCCAGCCTGGGACACGCACCGTACGCAGTCCTGCGTGACGCGTACACCGAAGCTGCGCTCGGCATGATCGACGGTGGCGCCGACGCCATCCTCGTCGAAACCTGCCAGGACCTGCTTCAGGTGAAAGCTGCAATCCTCGGCAGCCAGCGTGCGATGGAGCAACTCGGACTGCGGTTGCCGATCATCACGCACGTGACGGTCGAGACAACCGGAACGATGCTCCTGGGCAGTGAGATCGGTGCGGCGCTGACGGCACTCGAGCCACTCGGTATCGACATGATCGGTCTGAACTGTGCCACCGGGCCGGCCGAGATGAGTGAACATCTCCGTCATCTGTCCAAGTACTCCACGCTGCCGGTGTCGGTCATGCCCAATGCCGGCCTGCCGCAGCTCGGCCCCAAGGGCGCCGAGTATCCGCTGACTGCCGACGAATTGGCCGAAGCCCTCAGTGGTTTCGTCTCCGAGTTCGGACTCGGCCTCGTCGGTGGCTGCTGCGGTACGACGCCCGAGCACATCAGCGCGGTCGCCGACGCGGTCCGTCAGGTCGAGAAGACCCAGCGCACGCCGATCCACGAGCCGAGCACCTCTTCGCTGTACTCGGCGGTGCCGTTCGAGCAGGACGCCAGCATCCTGATGATCGGCGAACGCACGAACTCCAACGGCTCCAAGGCTTTCCGCGAGGCGATGCTCTCCGCGGACTACCAGAAGTGCCTGGACATCGCCAAGGACCAGACCCGCGACGGCGCACACATGCTCGACCTCAACGTCGACTACGTGGGCCGCGACGGTGCCGCCGACATGTCGGAACTTGCCAGCCGCCTGGCGACGTCCTCGACGCTGCCGATCATGCTCGACTCCACCGAGCCTGCCGTCCTGCAGGCCGGCCTCGAGCACCTCGGTGGCCGCTGCGCCGTCAACTCCGTCAACTACGAAGACGGCGCCGGCCCCGAATCGCGTTTCCACAAGATCATGACTCTGGTCAAGGAGCACGGCGCGGCGGTCGTCGCCCTGACCATCGACGAAGAGGGCCAGGCTCGCACCGCCGAGACGAAGGTCGCCATCGCCAAGCGTCTGATCGAGGACATCAAGGGAAACTGGGGACTCGCCGAGTCCGACATCATCGTCGACGCCTTGACCTTCCCCATCTCGACCGGTCAGGAAGAGGTACGACGCGACGGCATCGAGACCATCGAAGCGATCCGTCAGCTCAAGGCTGCGTACCCGGAACTGCACTTCACCCTGGGTATCTCGAACATCTCGTTCGGTTTGAACCCGGCAGCTCGTCAGGTCCTCAACTCGGTGTTCCTGCACGAGTGCACCGAGGCAGGTCTGGACACGGCGATCGTTCATGCGTCCAAGATTCTGCCGATGGCCCGAATTCCTGACGAGCAGCGTGAAACCGCACTCGACCTGGTCTATGACCGTCGTAGCGAGGGCTACGACCCGCTGCAGAAGCTGATGGCTCTGTTCGAGGGTGTCTCGGCTGCGTCGGCGCGCGAGTCCCGTGCGCAGGAACTGGCGGGACTTCCGTTGTTCGACCGGCTCGAACGCCGCATCGTCGACGGCGAGCGCAACGGCCTCGACGACGACCTCACCGAGGCGATGACGATCAAGCCTCCGCTGGCCATCATCAACGAGACCTTGCTCTCGGGCATGAAAACCGTCGGCGAGCTGTTCGGCTCCGGACAGATGCAGTTGCCGTTCGTGTTGCAGTCGGCCGAGGTCATGAAGGCTGCCGTGGCATTCCTCGAACCGCACATGGAAGCGAGCGACGAGGACGGCAAGGGTCGCATCGTGATCGCGACCGTCAAGGGCGACGTTCACGACATCGGCAAGAACCTGGTCGACATCATCTTGAGCAACAACGGCTACGAGGTCGTCAACATCGGTATCAAGCAGCCGATCGCGACCATCCTCGACGTCGCGTTGGACAAGAAGGCCGACGTGATCGGCATGTCCGGACTGCTCGTGAAGTCCACTGTCGTGATGAAGGAAAACCTCCAGGAACTCAACGCACGCGGAGTCGCCGAGAAGTTCCCGGTTCTGCTCGGTGGTGCGGCGCTCACGCGCTCCTACGTCGAGAACGACCTGCAGGAGGTGTACGAGGGCGACGTCAGCTATGCCCGCGACGCCTTCGAGGGTCTGAACTTGATGGACCAGATCATGACGACCAAGCGTGGTGGCGGCCCGGCGCCGGACAGCCCGGAGGCCATCGCTGCTCGCGAGAAGGCTGCCGAGCGTAAGGCACGTCACGAGCGTTCCAAGCGCATCGCCGAAAAGCGTAAGGCTGCAGCGGTTCCCGTGGTCCTGCCGGAGCGTTCCGATGTCGCAACCGACATCGCGGTGCCGACACCTCCCTTCTGGGGCTCGCGCATCGTCAAGGGAATCTCGCTGTCCGAGTACTCGGGGCTGCTCGACGAGCGCGCTCTTTTCCTCGGCCAGTGGGGCCTTCGCGGTCAGCGCAAGGGCGATGGTCCGACGTACGAGGAACTGGTCGAGTCGGAAGGCCGTCCGCGACTTCGGTACTGGCTCGATCGGCTGACGTCCGAGGGCATCCTCGCGCATGCCGCGGTCGTGTACGGGTACTTCCCGGCGATCTCGGAGGGCGACGACGTCATCGTGCTCACCGAGCCGAAACCGGATGCACCCGAAAGGTTCCGATTCACCTACCCGCGCCAGCACCGCGACCGCTTCCTGTGCATCGCGGACTTCGTTCGCTCGCGCAAGGACGCCGAGGCCACCGGGCAGGTCGACGTACTCCCGTTCCAGTTGGTGACGATGGGTCAGCCGATCGCGGACTTCGCCAACGAGTTGTTCGCATCGAACTCGTACCGCGATTACCTCGAGGTTCACGGAATCGGTGTCCAGCTCACGGAGTCTCTGGCCGAGTACTGGCATCGACGCGTCCGTGAAGAGCTAGTGCTTCCCGAGGGTCACACCGTCGCGGAGCAGGATCCCACCGAGGTTGCCGGTTACTTCGATCTCGAGTACCGCGGCGCTCGTTATTCGTTCGGATACGGCGCGTGCCCGGATCTCGAGGATCGAGCCAAGTTGGTTGCGTTGCTCGAACCCGAACGAATCGGCGTCGAATTGTCCGAGGAGCTGCAGCTGCATCCCGAGCAGTCCACGGACGCTTTTGTCCTGCACCACCCGGAAGCAAAGTATTTCAATGTCTGAGTTGTTGACCGAAGTATCCGAATCAACGCTCGGTGGTGTCCTGTGGGACATGGACGGCACCCTGCTCGATTCGGAGAAGCTGTGGGACATCGCGCTTCGTGAGCTGTCCCTACGCCTGGGCGGACCGATGACGGAAGCGACACGCGTTGCCGTCATCGGTGCGTCGAGTCCCTTCGCCCTTGCGACGGTGTTCGACGCGCTCGGCCTGGAGAAGCATCCCGATGCCATCGCCGAGGCGAAGGACTGGATGTACACCCGCGTCGGCGATCTGTTCGAGGACGGCGTGACCTGGCGGCCGGGTGCTCGCGACGCACTGTCGACCGTGCGTGACGGTGGTTTGGGTTCGGCACTGGTCACCAACACCGAGCGAGTTCTGGTAGATCGGGCACTCGGCATGCTCGGCCGTGAGTTCTTCGACCATTCGGTGTGTGGCGACGAGGTCCCCAACGGGAAACCGGCAGCGGATCCGTACCTGCGCGGCGCGCATCTGCTCGGACTCGAGCCTGCGCAGTGCCTCGCGATCGAGGACTCGCCGACCGGCACGGCGTCGGCCAGCGCTGCGGGTTGCGCGGTGCTCGTCGTTCCGTGTGAGGTCGACGTCCCGGCCGGCCCTGGACGAATGTTTCGAGAGTCTCTGGTGGACTTGTCCATTCACGATCTTCACGACGTTCACTCGAGCGCGGCACGTTAGGCTGGATTTGCTGTGGCTATTCCGAAAATTGTTCTCTTCTACCAGTTCACGCCGTTGGCGGACCCGGAAGCGATCAAGCTGTGGCAGCACAGCCTGGCCGAGTCCAACAACCTGACGGGCCGGATCATCGTCTCGCCGCACGGGATCAACGCGACGGTCGGCGGAGACATCGAGGATGTCAAGCGATATGTCCGTGGTACGCGTGGTTACGAACCCTTCCGTACCGCTGACATCAAGTGGTCGGACGGCCTCGGGAACGATTTCCCTCGTCTGAGTGTCAAGGCACGCTCGGAGATCGTGACGTTCGGTGCCCCCGACGAGCTGAAAGTCGACGAGAACGGTGTGGTCGGCGGAGGAGTTCACCTGGTGCCCAAGGAACTACACGAACTCGTCGACACTCGCGGTGACGACGTCGTGTTCTTCGACGGGCGCAATGCCTTCGAAGCCGAGATCGGCCGTTTCCGAGATGCGATAGTTCCGGACGTCGCCACCACTCGGGATTTCGTCAACGAACTCGACAGTGGCAAATACGACCATCTCAAGGGCAAAGCCGTGGTCACGTACTGCACCGGCGGAGTGCGCTGTGAGGTGTTGTCTTCGCTGATGCGCTCACGTGGCTTCGACGAGGTCTATCAGTTGGACGGCGGAATCGTCCGTTACGGCGAGACTTTCGGCGACCGCGGCCTCTGGGACGGTTCCCTGTACGTGTTCGACAAGCGGATGAACATCGAGTTCTCATCCGAAGCCAAGACACTCGGCGTGTGTGTCGATTGTGGTACTCCGACCCCGCGGTACCGCAACCGGATCGACGGCGACGGCCGAACCCTCGAATTGCTCTGCGAGAGTTGTTCACCAGACCTCGAGCAGGACTGAGCTGTGCCCAAGGCTCCGTTGCCGATCCGAAACGGTCTCGGACCTGACCGGCTGCGGATGCCGGCGGAGTCGTCGGCGCGGACCGTCCTCGAGTACCTGGTCGGCGAGCATCCCGGGGAGCGGGACCTGTGGGCGGACCTCGTCAGCGCCGGGGACGTCGTCGACGAGCACGGGCGGAAGATCACGAGCCGAACGCCCTATCAGCCGACCCGGTTCGTGTACTTCTACCGCGAGCCGGCCCCCGAGATTCCGGTTCCGCACGAGATCGAGATCTTGTACCGCGACGACTCGATTCTCGTGATCGACAAACCGCACTTCCTGGCGACCATTCCACGGGGAGCGCACATCGTCGAAAGCGCAGTCGTGCGCCTGCGTCGTGACCTGGACCTTCCGGATCTTGCGCCAGTTCACCGCCTCGACCGGATGACGGCGGGTGTCATCGTGTTCACCGTGACACCGGACCTACGACGGCCGTACCAGGAACTTTTTGCCGAGCAGCGGATCGTCAAGGAGTACGAGGCGATTGCGGGCTTCGATCCGGAACTGACTTTCCCTCGCACCGTGCGCAGCCGCATCAACAAAGTTCACGGCGAGATGACGGCTACCGAAATCGCGGGCGAGCCGAACAGTGAGACCTCGATCGAACTGATCGAGGTGATCACCGACTCGGCCGGCCGGACGCTCGGGCGATACAGGTTGCTCCCACGGACCGGCCGGACCCATCAGCTTCGGCTGCACCTCAACTCGCTGGGCGTCCCGATCGTCGGTGACAACTACTATCCGGAGTATCTGCCCGCAGTGCCCGGTGACTTCTCGACTCCGTTGCGATTGTTGGCGCGAGCGTTGGAGTACCCGGATCCGATCACCGGGCAGACCCGCAGGTTCGTGAGTTCGCGCAGCCTCGACGCAGGCCTGTGAACACCGCTGTTCGTGGGCGTGTGAAAACCGCTTCCGTCCTCGTGAAAGAATAGCTACCCGTGAAGACCTTCGAATCCTTGTTCGCCGAATTGACCGAGCGCGCTGCTACTCGCCCCGAGGGGTCCGGCACTGTCGCCGCCCTCGACGCCGGTGTGCATGCTCAGGGCAAAAAGGTCATCGAGGAAGCCGGTGAAGTGTGGATCGCTGCGGAATACCAGAGCGATGAGCAGCTAGCCGAGGAAATTTCCCAGCTGCTGTACTGGACGCAGGTGTTGATGGTCGGTCGCGGACTGACCCTCGAGGACGTGTACCGACATCTGTGATCGGAGCTGACCAGCGAGATGTACTCCGTCTCGCTCGTCCAGGGCTTCCGATTCATGTCGTCTCACGTCACCCACACCTTCCGAAAGGACATCCACCATGCTGCGCGTAGCAGTTCCCAACAAAGGCTCACTGTCCGAGTCCGCCGCCGAGATTCTCAGCGAGGCCGGCTACCGTCGACGCACCGATTCCCGTGATCTGACAGTCCTCGATCCGGCCAATCAGGTCGAGTTCTTCTTCTTGCGCCCCAAGGACATTGCGATCTACGTCGGCTCCGGTGAGCTGGATCTCGGCATCACCGGTCGTGATCTCGCCGGCGACTCGGGTGCTCCCGTATCCGAGCGTCTGTCACTGGGCTTCGGCCGTTCGTCGTTCCGTTACGCAGCACCGGCCGGCAAGGACTGGGCCGTCGAGGATCTGTCCGGCCTGCGCATTGCAACGTCGTACCCGAACCTGGTCCGTAAGGACCTCACAGATCGCGGACTCGACGCCACCGTCATCCGTCTCGACGGAGCAGTGGAAATCTCGATTCAGCTCGGCGTCGCCGACGCGATCGCCGACGTGGTCGGATCGGGTCGTACTCTCCGCCAACACAACCTCGTGGCTTTCGGTGAATCGCTCTGCGATTCCGAAGGTGTCCTGATCGAGCGCACCGGCGCTCCGCAGGACGATCCCGCCCGCAACCAGCTCATCGAACGCGTTCGCGGAATTGTCTTCGCGCAGCAGAATCTGATGATCGACTACGACTGCCCGCGCACCATCCTCGACGACGCCATCAAGATGACGCCCGGTATGGAGTCGCCAACGCTCTCGCCGTTGGCCGATCCCGACTGGGTCGCGGTTCGCGCGATGGTCCCGATCAAGGGACACAACCAGGTGATGGATGCCTTGGCCGAACTCGGTGCCAAGGCCATCCTCGCGTCGAACATCCGCTCGGTACGCGCTTTCTGATCACTGCCTGAATAGATTTACGCGCATTCGCGCCCGTTCCTGGAAATCAGGAACGGGCGCGAATCTGCAAAGTCTGGGCGATACGGCCCACGGCACCCTGCTCGTCGTAGAGCACGCCCGCACACATGCCGACGCCGTCCGGACCCGTTGTGGTTTCGGCGGCGACACCGACCCACTCTCCCTCGGGCACACGGAAGATATGCACTGTGAGATCTGTGTTGAGAAACGTCCAGTGCTCCGGGTCGAGCTTGGCGCCGACCCCGTTTGAGATGTCGGCCACCGCGAACAAACGCTCGAGAGCAGACATCTTCTCACCCTCGACCAGCTCTGGCTTGGGGCGCGCCCATACCTTGCCGGTTCCCACGCACCCGATCGGAGCAATCCAGGACCAGTCGAGGGTCTTGAGATAGCCGACGCTCCACAGACCCTCGAGAACGCCCGGGGTGCCGCTGTCGCGGGGTTCGAGCGGGGGATCGACTACGTGGACGACGTCGCCGGTATCCACCGTCTCCATCCGCCACGCCGTACCGCGCGCAACCGCGCGTGCAGATCCGTCGGCGGTGGTTGCCCACAGTTCGGCGACGATCAATTCGATTCGGCGACCGGGTCGTTCGATCCAGGACCGGACTTCGAGGTCGGCAATCGGAATCGGTCCGAGAATCTCGACGACGACGCGCGTCAGACGGGTTTCGTCGCGCGCACCGCACCGCTCGAGGGCTCGTACCAACAGCGCCGACGGGGGAGCGCCGTGCTGCAGTGTCGGGCCCCAGATGCTGACAGTTGCCTGCGTGCTCGCGAACCGCTCGTGCCCTTCCTCCGTCGTTCCGAGGTAGCGGTAGTACGAACTGTCCGTCATGTTATGAATTCTCCTTTGCGGCAACAGGTTCGGTGCTCAGCAGGTCCGGCCAACCTGGATAGGGCGGAGGTGTTCCGCCGAACGAGGGGCACAGTGACTTGTGATCGCACCAGTCGCACAGTTTGCCAGGCTTGGGTCTGAAGTCTCCGGTCGCACCTGCTGCGAGGATCGCTTTCCAGATGGCGGAGAGGGTTCGCTCGAATCGGATGAGCTCGTCGTGATCCGGGGCGTACGTGAGAATCGAGCCGGAGGCCAGATAGATCAGGCGCAGTTGTGCGGGAACGATTCCGCGAGTGCGCAGCAGTACGAGCGCGTAGAACTTCATCTGGAAGAGCGCCTTGGATTCGGTGAACTCGCGAGGCGCTTTTCCGGTCTTGTAGTCGACCACCCGCACCTCACCCGTCGGTGCAACGTCTATCCGGTCGACGAAGCCGCGGAGTCGAACGCCGTTCTCCAATTCGGTCTCGACGTAGACCTCGCACGCCTCGGCATCGAATCGAGTGGGATCTTCGAGCGTGTAGTACGTCGCGACGAGCTTGCCGACTTCGTCGAGGAACGAATCCAGCTCGCCCTCCGGAACAAGGTCAGCGGCCTCGGGAGACTCGGCACTGACACGTTCCCACGCGGGACGGACGAGTTCGGCTGCGCGATCCGGAACCCGGTGACCGGTCGGGAGTGCAAACAGTGCTTCCAGTGCCGCGTGTACGACGGTGCCTCTGACCTGGGCTCTGGTTGGCGTTTCCGGAATTCTGTCGACTGCTCGGAAGCGATAGAGCAGGGGGCATTGTTTGTAGTCACCCGCCCGAGACGGAGAGAGCGCCGGCCGACTACGCGGGCGCTCGTGTGATGTTGCACCCGTTGGAGTGGGGGTTGGCAATTCGACAGAGCTCACACCTGGCAGGCTATGCGGTTGGTCCGACAACTCCGTCGGAGCCGGTGGCGAGGACACCGGAAACAAGCGAACAGGGATCATCTGCGCATGGCGAACGAGCTGCAACCAGAAGAAGGCACGACCGAAGTGGATGAGGTTGTGCAGTCCGCTGTCGCCGAGATTCCCGAACAAGAGCTTCCAGAAGCTGATCTCACTGCGCCGGGCAAGCGGCCGTCAGGTCCGTTCCGCGTCGGCGACCGAGTACAGCTGACCGACGGCAAGGGACGCCACTACACGATCGTTCTCGAGGCGAACCGCGAATACCACACCCACAAGGGCGGAATCGTTCACAACGATCTGATCGGTGCCGACGAGGGCAGCGTCGTCAAGTCGGTCAACGGCACGCCCTATCTCGCACTGCGCCCCCTGCTGGTGGACTACGTGCTGTCCATGCCGCGCGGTGCCCAGGTCATCTACCCGAAGGACGCAGCTCAGATCGTCCACGAAGGCGACGTGTTCCCCGGAGCACGCGTGCTCGAGGCCGGAGCCGGCTCCGGCGCACTGACATGTTCGCTGCTGCGTGCCGTCGGACCCGAGGGCAAGGTCATCTCCTACGAGGTCCGCGACGATCATGCCGAACATGCGGTTCGCAACGTCGAGACCTTCTTCGGGGAACGTCCGCCGAACTGGGAACTGACCATCGCCGATCTCGCCGAGTTCGATCCGGAAGCGCACGGAGGCAAGGTCGATCGCGTCGTCCTCGACATGCTGGCCCCGTGGGACGTCCTGCCCGCCGTCTCGAAGGCACTCGTGCCGGGCGGCGTGTTGATCGTCTACGTCGCGACCGTTACTCAGCTCTCGAAGGTCGTCGAGGCGATGCGGGAGCAAGAATGCTGGACCGAGCCCCGCTCGTGGGAATCGATCGTGCGCGGTTGGCACGTCGTCGGATTGGCGGTGCGCCCCGAACATCGGATGCAAGGCCACACCGCGTTCCTCGTGAGCGCTCGTCGTCTCGCCGAAGGAACTGTCACCCCGAAGCCGCAGCGGCGTGCGGGCAAGGGCTCGAACACCGCGGCCAAGTAGTCACACGAAAACAACAAGAGCGGCGATCCGGTATCCGGATCGCCGCTCTTGTAGTAGCTGGAAGTTATGCGGTGCAGGAAGCGCGGCCCATTTCCAGGAGCACGCAAGCCGAGGTGTCGGACAGCTTCCAGGAGCCGTCTTCGAGCTCCCAGGTCCACGGGGTGGCCGGGGCGGCGCCGTGCGGGCTGACGACGGCGACGTCTGCGGTTGCGGTCTGACCGTCGACCTTGACGTTGTCCACGTTGAACGTGATCGCGTAGGCAGGGTTACCGCCCAGCGCAGCACTCATCGTCTCGATGTTGGCCTGACGCTTGGTTCCGTCGACCACCAGAGCGGTCTTCTCCTCGATCGGCTTGGCCGGATCGATCAGCGCGACGAGCGAAGCGTTGAGCTCCTCGGCCGTAGGAGCCGCTGCGGCAGCGGCAGCTGACGTCGTGGCGGAAGCCGAGGCCTTGGCCGTGGTGCTCGAGGCGGCGGCGGAAGTAGAACTTGCAGCCGTCGAATCCTTGTTGTCGTCCGAGCTGCATGCACCCATGGTCAGGACGGCAGCGACAGCACAAGCGCTGATGAGAGTCTTGCGGATGATCACAGCGTTACCTTTCGTTGTAAAGAGAGACAGGCGCTGTCTCCATCTTGTAGGCAAGGCTAACATGACCAAAATCTGGCTCGAGACCAGTCGGCACGGTCCGCGCGCAGGTGTGAATTCGCACTCGCGCACCGTGTCTGGCGACAGTTGGGGCCTTATGCCGGTAGCGTTGATGGATCGCACTGGGAGGAGACGCACATGAGCTCGACAGAGAACCCGGATTCGGTTGCGGCAGCAGAAGAACTCCACGCGCTACGAGTGGAAGCACAAGTACTGCGCCGACAACTTGCACAATCGCCGGAGCAGGTGCGTGAGCTGGAGTCGAAGGTGGACTCGTTGTCCATCCGAAACAGCAAGTTGATGGACACCCTCAAAGAGGCCCGTCAGCAGCTCATCGCGCTTCGTGAAGAAGTCGACAGACTCGGTCAACCGCCGAGCGGTTACGGAGTCCTTCTCTCGGTACACGAGGACAAGACCGTCGACGTGTTCACGTCGGGTCGCAAGATGCGGTTGACGTGCTCACCGAACATCGACACGGACACCCTCGCCCTCGGGCAGACGGTTCGCCTCAACGAGGCACTCACCATCGTCGAGGCCGGCACCTACGAGCAGGTCGGTGAGATCAGCACGCTCCGTGAGGTACTCGACGACGGCTTGCGCGCACTGGTGGTCGGTCATGCCGACGAAGAGCGCATCGTCTGGCTCGCAGCGCCGTTGGCAGCCGTCTTCGCCGACCCCGAAGCCGACATCATCGCGTACGACGCCGATTCTCCGACCAGGAAACTGCGTCCGGGCGACTCGTTGCTCGTCGACACCAAGGCCGGGTACGCCTTCGAGCGCATCCCGAAGGCCGAGGTCGAAGATCTGGTTCTCGAGGAAGTTCCGGACGTTCACTACGACGACATCGGTGGTCTCGGGCGTCAGATCGAGCAGATCCGTGATGCCGTCGAACTCCCGTTCCTCCACAAGGATCTGTTCCACGAGTACTCGCTGAGGCCGCCGAAGGGTGTACTGCTCTACGGTCCGCCTGGTTGCGGCAAGACGCTCATCGCCAAGGCCGTCGCCAACTCGTTGGCCAAGAAGATCGCAGAAGCCCGCGGTCAGGACAGCAAGGACGCCAAGTCCTACTTCCTGAACATCAAGGGCCCGGAACTTCTGAACAAGTTCGTCGGCGAAACCGAGCGTCACATTCGGATGATCTTCCAGCGTGCTCGTGAGAAGGCGTCCGAGGGCACTCCGGTGATCGTCTTCTTCGACGAGATGGACTCGATCTTCCGTACCCGTGGTTCGGGAGTCTCCTCCGACGTCGAGACAACGGTTGTTCCGCAGCTGCTCAGCGAGATCGACGGCGTGGAAGGGCTCGAGAACGTCATCGTCATCGGCGCGTCCAACCGTGAGGACATGATCGACCCGGCCATCCTGCGTCCCGGCCGACTGGATGTGAAGATCAAGATCGAGCGCCCCGACGCGGAATCCGCTCAGGACATCTTCTCGAAGTACCTGGTGGACGGTCTGCCGATCAATGCGGACGACCTCGCCGAGTTCGGTGGCGATCGCACCGCCTGCTTGAAGGCGATGATCGTTCGCGTCGTCGATCGCATGTACGCGGAGAGCGAAGAGAATCGTTTTCTCGAGGTCACCTACGCCAACGGCGACAAGGAAGTTCTGTTCTTCAAGGACTTCAACTCGGGTGCGATGATCCAGAACATCGTCGACCGCGCCAAGAAGTACGCGATCAAGTCGGTACTCGACACCGGTGCTCCGGGCTTGCGTGTGCAGCACCTCTTCGATTCCATCGTCGACGAGTTCGCCGAGAACGAGGATCTGCCCAACACCACCAATCCTGATGACTGGGCACGTATTTCGGGCAAGAAGGGTGAGCGGATCGTCTACATCCGCACTCTCGTCACCGGCAAGAACGCCAGTGCCAGCCGCGCGATCGACACAGAGTCGAACACGGGCCAGTACCTGTAGCGAAACGAAGATCGATCGGGCCGGCCACTCCGCGAGAGTTGTCGGCCCGATCTCTGCGTCGCTGCCGTTGACTTCGTTGCGATTGGACCGGTCGGTCGCGCTGGTTTAGAGTCCCGCCGTGCAGATACATCTTCGACACAATCCGTCGTCCACTGTCGCTCGCTGCTACCTCGCGCCCGGCGAACCGTTGCGCGTGGAGAGCGGGGCGATGCTCGCGCATTCTGCCGGCGTAGTTCTCGAAGCGAAGGCGCAGGGCGGCGTCCTGCAGGGACTCAAGCGGTCGATGCTGAGCGGCGAATCATTTTTCGTCACGACGTATACCGCTCCGCCGCAAGGTGGTTGGGTCGACGTGACTGGTGTGCTTCCCGGAGATCTGATCCCGCTGACCATCACCTCTGATCGCCCGTTCTTCCTCAACCGTGGAACCTGGTTGGCCAACTCCTACGGTGTGACGGTCGAGTCCAAGTGGGGCGGCATGTCCAACCTCTTCGGCGGTGAGGGAGGATTCGGCCTGCGGGCAAGTGGCGACGGTGAAGTAGTGCTGGCCGTCTACGGCGCGATCGACGTCATCGACTTGCAGCCAGGCGAGACAGTCACGATCGATACCGGTCACGTGGTCGCCTACGACCTCGGCATGAATTTCAACATGCGGCGCGCCGTTCAGGGGCGCACCATTCAGTCGATGAAGTCCGGTGAAGGATTTGTCTTCGACTTCACCGGCCCAGGACGCGTTCTCGCGCAGACCCGCAACCCCAGCGCGTTCGCTGCTTGGCTCTCGGCGATCACCCCGGGCTGATCACAGGTCCCACCAGTGTTCAGTCCCAGCGGTGTTCAGTCCCAGCGGTGTTCAGCTCCAGCAATAGTCGGCCAGCAGCGCGCGTGAGTCCGGAACGAACGGCCACGACGGGTCCTGCAGGTGGGCGCCGAGTTCTTTCGGCGTCCACCACCAACCTTCGGCGATCTCGCTGGGCTGATGTGCCATCGGCCCGTCGTATCTGAGTTCGAACGCAAACAGGTGACAGCGCAACGGAGAGTTGTTCCACTCGCCGTCCCAGGATTTTCGAGCGATCTCCGTCAGTTGGAGTGGCTGGTCTGCCGTTCCGAAGATTCCGAGTTCTTCACCGACTTCACGGATCGCAGTTTCCTGCGGCGTCTCACCTGGATCGACGACACCTCCGGCCAGACAGTCGTGATAGCCCCCGAACACCGCTTTCGTGTCGGTTCGGCGATGGACGTAGATGCGGGAGCCGTCCCCGGTACGAACCAGGACGCCCGCACTCGCGTGCCAGAGCCCACCCGAGTAGACGACCGAACGTGGTGCTCGGCCGATCGGATTACCCGTCCGGTCGTACACGGCGACTACCTCGTCCGCGGGATTCAGGTCTGCGGTGAGAGGTTGGTGCATTCCTCCAACTGTGCCACGCCTGTGGGTGCCGCGCCGCAATCACATAGGCTCTGGTGTCATGCAGCGGATCATCGGTGTCGAGGTCGAATACGGAATATCTTCACCCAGTGAGCCGTCGGCGAATCCGATTCTCACTTCAACCCAGGCGGTGCTTGCCTACGCCGCCGCAGCGGGCGTGCCACGGGCCAAGCGCACACGCTGGGATTACGAGGTCGAATCTCCGCTGCGAGATGCCCGAGGCTTCGATCTGGGGCGAATGAGCGGTCCCGCGCCGGTGATCGACGCGGACGAGATCGGCGCCGCGAACATGATTCTCACCAACGGGGCACGGTTGTACGTCGATCACGCCCATCCGGAGTATTCGGCCCCCGAGGTCGCCGACCCGCTCGACGCCGTGATCTGGGACAAGGCCGGCGAACGCGTCATGGAAGCGGCTGCGCGGCACGCATCCAGCGTGCCGGGTGCGCCTCGGCTCCAGCTGTACAAGAACAACGTCGACGGCAAGGGTGCCTCGTACGGCACGCACGAGAACTACCTCTGCTCACGTGAGACCCCGTTCGCCTCGATCGTGACAGGATTGACGCCGTTTTTCGCGTCCCGGCAGGTGATCTGCGGTTCCGGTCGTGTGGGTCTCGGTCAGTCCGGCGACGAGGCCGGATTCCAGCTTTCGCAGCGATCCGACTACATCGAGGTCGAAGTAGGCCTCGAGACCACTCTCAAGCGCGGAATCATCAACACCCGCGACGAACCGCACGCGGATGCGGACAAGTATCGCCGCCTGCACGTCATCATCGGTGACGCGAACCTCGCGGAGATGTCGACGTACCTCAAGGTTGGAACAACGGCGCTGGTACTCGACCTGATCGAGGCAGGTGTCGACCTCACCGATCTGCAACTGGCGCGTCCGGTCACGGCCGTCCACCACATCAGTCACGACCCCACTCTGCGCAAGACCGTTGCGCTGGCCGACGGACGTGAACTGACAGGGCTTGCGCTGCAACGCATTTACCTCGAACGTGTCTCGAAGTTCCTCGACCGTGAGACCGATCGTGATCCGCGAGCGGACGATATCGTCGCCAAGTGGGCGATGGTTCTCGATCTCCTCGAGCGCGATCCCATGGAGTGCGCGAACATCCTCGACTGGCCGGCCAAACTGCGTCTGCTCGAAGGGTTCCGCAATCGTGAGGGACTCGCGTGGTCGGCGCCGCGATTGCATCTGGTGGATCTGCAGTACTCCGACGTGCGACTCGACAAGGGCCTGTACAACCGCCTGGTTGCTCGCGGCTCCATGGAGCGGCTTGTCACCGAACAGCAGGTTCTCGACGCGGTCACGAACCCTCCCACCGACACTCGCGCATACTTCCGGGGCGAGTGCCTACGCCGATTCGGTGCCGATATCGCGGCCGCGAGCTGGGATTCGGTCATCTTCGATCTCGGCGGTGAATCGTTGATCCGTATCCCCACCCTCGAGCCGCTTCGAGGTACCAAAGCGCACGTCGGAGCGTTGCTCGACTCCGTGGACAGCGCCGCGGAACTGGTTGATCAGCTCACTCACTGAAATCAGCCGATGCGGCTCGCCGTCGCGTCTCTCCACACCTGACGGTGCCGCTCGGTAGGGTGAAGGTCCGAGCGGGATCAGTTACCGACTCTGCTGGGCCGAACAGGATGCTCGCGAGAGCTCCCTTCACACAAGGAGGTCGACGGCGATGGCTCAAGAACAGACGCAGCGTGCCGGTGGCGGCGAAGACGACGAAACCACTGGTGGCGACGGCAGTGCCGGCCAGGAACGTCGCGAGAAGCTCGCTGCAGAAACCGACGACCTGCTCGACGAGATCGACGACGTGTTGGAAGAGAACGCCGAGGACTTCGTCCGTGCCTACGTCCAGAAGGGCGGCCAGTGACGGTGGATCGCGCGCCCCGGATCACAGACGGGGACACACGGTTGAGCTTCGGCTCGAATCTGTCGTCATTCTCGGAATACCTTCGGGTGCATGCACCGGAGCATCTTCCGCAGAACCGCTTCGCCGACACAGGAGGTGTTGTCATGGGCGGGGGAGACGTAGCTCCGCACGGCACCACCATCGTCGCGATCAGCTATGCGGGTGGTGTTCTGCTCGCGGGTGATCGCCGAGCGACGATGGGCAATCTCATCGCCAGCCGTGACGTGCAGAAGGTGTACGTCACGGACGACTACTCGGCTGCGGGTATTGCAGGTACGGCCGGGATCGCAATCGAACTGGTCCGGCTCTTCGCGGTCGAGCTCGAACATTACGAGAAGATCGAAGGCGTCCCACTCACGTTCGACGGCAAGGCCAATCGACTTTCGTCGATGGTTCGAGGAAATCTCGGAGCAGCGATGCAAGGTTTGGCGGTTGTGCCACTGCTCGTGGGTTACGACCTGGACGCGGTCGATCCGTCCACCGCCGGTCGCATCGTCTCCTACGACGTCGTCGGTGGGCGATACGAGGAGCGCGCGGGCTATCACGCAGTCGGATCCGGCTCCCTGTTCGCGAAATCGGCGCTCAAGAAGCTGTATTCACCGGGAATCGACGAGGACACCGCGCTTCGGTTCGCCGTCGAGGCGCTCTACGACGCGGCAGATGACGATTCGGCTACCGGTGGCCCTGATCTGACACGAGGGATCTATCCGACGGCGGTCACCATCACCTCGGCCGGCGCTGTCGAGTTGTCGCCCACCAGGGCTGCCGAGATCGCCAGGGAGATCGTCGCGGCTCGCACGGCGACCGTGAGTCCGGAAGGGGAGTCTGCGCTATGACGATGCCGTATTACGCATCAGCCGAACAGATCATGCGCGATCGTTCGGAATTGGCGCGCAAGGGAATTGCCCGCGGGCGCAGCGTCGTCGTTCTCACCTACCGCGACGGAGTGCTCTTTGTCGCCGAGAATCCGTCGCGTGCTCTGCACAAGGTCAGCGAACTGTACGACCGTCTCGGATTCGCGGCAGTGGGCAAGTACAACGAGTTCGAGAATCTGCGCCGCGCGGGCATCGTCCACGCAGACATGCGTGGGTACTCGTACGACCGTCGGGACGTCACCGGGCGTTCGCTCGCCAATGCGTACGCACAAACCCTGGGAACGATCTTCACCGAGCAGCCCAAGCCGTACGAGGTCGAGATCTGTGTTGCCGAGATCGGTCGCTTCGGAAGCAGTACGCCGGCTCAGCTCTACCGGATCACGTACGACGGATCCATCGCGGACGAGCAGGAATTCGTGGTCATGGGCGGCACGACCGAACCGATCGTGACGGCGATGCGCGAGTCGTACCAGCGAGACCTCGACCTCGAATCCGCAGTGCGGATTGCAGTCGGGGCGCTCCAAAAGGGCGGCCCGGCACCGGCCGGAACCACTGAGGCGGAACCACGAACTCTCGATGTGAGTGCACTCGAGGTTGCCGTTCTCGACAGCAATCGTCCACGCCGTGCGTTCAAACGGATCGCTGGAACGGTTTTGGAAGAGATGCTTCCAGCTCCGGCAGCAGTCGAGGATGCGCCGCCGGCAAACGGCGACGCACCCTCGTAGATACTCCGTAGGTCTGGGAGTTACTGCAGGTCTGGAGTTACTGAGTGACTCGGTAGACGGCCACCGCGCCCGGTTCGGTGTCGAAATCGAACCGGCGCGCGTCTGCCACCACTTCACCGTCGGTGGCGATGGCTACCGGTGAATCGGCGACTCGAACCGACATCGACGAGACGAGTTCGCGAACGTAGACCCGCGAGCTGCCCAATGTTCCTGTGGCAGCCGCAAACAGCAGACGTGAGCGCGAGAATTTCTTGTCCGCGCGCAGATAGCGGACGTCGAGTAGTCCACGGTTCATCTCCGGACGCGACATCGGCACCTGATCGGCGGGGGAGTATCGCCCGTTTCCGACGAACAGCATCCAGATTGTGGTCCGCTTCCCGTCGATGGTCACCGTCATCGGCTCCGCCGCTGCGAGAACCCGGATCATCGCGGCTCCAGCGGCCGGCCACTTACCGAAACGCGGTTCCCATTTTTCCCTCAGGCGCACAGCATCCGGGTATCCACCGAGGCTGGCTGTGTTGAGAAACCGTGCAGTCACTCCGGAATCCGTGCGCACCACCGCGTGGTCGACGAATGCCGCCTGACCGGACTCGACTGCCTGTGCGGTCTCCTCGACATTCACCGCCCCGACGTCGCGGGCGAAATGGTTCAATGTTCCGCCGGGAAAAACCGCAAGTGGTAGCTCATGCTTTGTCGCCGCGGTCGCGACCGTGACCACTGTTCCGTCGCCGCCGCATACACCCAACGCTTTCGGCGAGAGCTCGGGGATCTTGGCATCGATCTGCATGTCGAAGTCGATGTCCGCGTCGAACTCGTAGACGATCGCTTCCGGTAGTAGTTCTCGAATCGATTCCACGATCCCGTCGTCCTCGGAGCCTGAACCAGGATTGGTGAAGACCAACAAGCCTTCTCCGCGCGGGAGCGCGGGAACCACGCACTCGGGTCCGAGTTCGGCGGGTTCTTCGTCGCGTACCGCCCACCAACGACGCGTGCCGGCAGCGATAGCACCGCCGACCGCGAGGCCTGCGAAGACGTCGGACGGCCAGTGGACTCCGTTGTGAACGCGTGAGTACGCCACTGCTGCGGCCAGTGGTGCGAGAGCAGCTCCAGCAACCGGGGACTCCATGGCCACTGCCGCGGTGAATGCCGCGGCCGAAGACGAATGTCCGGAGGGGAACGAGGACGACGTCGGAATGTCGACGCCTCGCTTCGGGCTCAGCCAGACGCGTGCCGGTGGGCGTCGGCGGGGAAAGAGGGGCTTGAGTATGCCGTTGGCCAGCGCGCTGGAACCGGCCAGTGCGAGCAGCCCGCGTGCTGCTGCCCTACGGGGCCGCCCGCCGATCATCGCGAGCAAGGCGGCGACAACCATCCACAAAACGCCGTGATCGGCGGCTCTGGAGAGAAACCGCATGGTCGGGTCGAGCACGGAAGGGCGCAGTGCTCCAGTGCTTTCCATGACTTTGACGTCGCTTCGGACAACTTTTCGGCGAATAAGGCTCACACCGTCACACTATGCTGCCGCCCGATGTTGTCGAGTCGTGACTTACGACGCGATCGAAGTACACGGGTGAACCTCGCATTCTGGTTGTACTGTCGAAGTGTGCAGAGACGAATCATGGGTATCGAGACGGAATTCGGCGTTACCTGCACCTTTCACGGGCACAGGAGACTGAGCCCCGACGAGGTTGCTCGTTACCTCTTCCGTCGTGTCGTGTCGTGGGGTCGCAGCTCCAACGTCTTCCTCCGTAACGGAGCCCGCTTGTACCTGGATGTGGGTTCGCACCCGGAGTACGCGACGGCCGAGTGCGACAGCCTCATCCAGCTGGTCAATCACGACCGTGCCGGTGAGCGTGTGCTCGAAGAACTGCTGATCGACGCCGAGGCGAGACTCGCCGAGGAGGGTATTGGTGGCGACATCTATCTCTTCAAGAACAACACCGACTCGGCCGGAAACTCGTACGGCTGCCACGAGAACTTTCTCGTCGCGCGCGCCGGTGAGTTCTCCCGCATTTCGGATGTCTTGTTGCCGTTCCTCGTCACGCGCCAGTTGATCTGCGGCGCCGGAAAGGTACTGCAGACTCCGAAGGCCGCGACGTTCTGCCTCTCGCAGCGCGCGGAACACATCTGGGAGGGCGTCTCGTCGGCTACCACTCGCTCGCGTCCGATCATCAACACCCGCGACGAACCGCACGCGGACGCCGAGAAGTACCGCCGCCTGCACGTGATCGTCGGCGATTCGAACATGGCCGAAACGACGACGATGCTCAAGGTCGGTTCGGCCGCACTGGTGCTCGAGATGATCGAAGCCGGGGTGTCGTTCCGCGATTTCGCGCTGGACAACCCGATTCGTGCCATCCGCGAGGTCAGTCACGACGTGACCGGTAAAAAGCCGGTTCGCCTTGCTGGTGGACGTCAGGCCAGTGCCCTCGATATTCAACGCGAATACCACGCCAAGGCAGTCGAACATCTGCGTAACCGCGAACCGGACCCGCAGGTGGAGCAGGTAGTCGACCTGTGGGGTCGCACCCTCGATGCCGTCGAAGCTCAGGATTTTGCGAAGGTCGACACGGAGATCGACTGGGTCATCAAGCGCAAGCTGTTCCAGCGCTACCAGGACCGTCACGGTTTCGACCTGTCCGATCCCAAGATCGCGCAGCTCGACTTGGCTTACCACGACATCAAACGCGGCCGGGGCGTCTTCGACGTTCTCCAGCGCAAGGGCTTGGTCAAGCGGGTCACCGAGGACGAGACGATCGACGACGCCGTCGAGAATCCGCCGCAGACCACGCGCGCCAAATTGCGGGGCGACTTCATCACCGCAGCCCAGGCAGCAGGCCGGGACTTCACAGTCGACTGGGTTCACCTCAAGCTCAACGATCAGGCACAGAGAACGGTGCTGTGCAAGGACCCGTTCCGCTCCGTCGACGAGCGTGTCGAGCGTTTGATCGCTTCGATGTAGGTCACCCAATTTCACGATTTACAACACAGCAGGTCTGTTTTGCGGCGACGCGCCGGGCACGAAAGTGTCCGGCGCGCGTTCGGTTATCGGATAGCCACTAGGATTTCGGCGTGGCGACATCAAAAATCGAGCGGTTGATGAACCTGGTGATCGCGTTGCTGTCCACCAGACAGTTCCTCACGGCGGAGAAAATCCGTGACAGTGTGGCCGGGTACAACGATTCCGCGAACTACGAAGCGTTCAGTCGCATGTTCGAGCGCGACAAGAACGAACTTCGTGACCTGGGTGTCCCGTTGGAAACCGGTCTGGCAGGACGGTTCTCGACCGTCGAGGGGTATCGGATCAATCGCAATGCCTACGAGCTTCCGGACGTGGACCTTACCAGCGAGGAATCTGCTGCAGTCGCCGTCGCGGTGCAGTTGTGGGAGTCGCCGGAACTGATTTCGGCAGCCCAGAGTGCACTACTCAAACTCCGAGCGGCCGGCGTCCAGGTCGACTCAGAAGTCAGTGCCGCCCCGGTCACCGCGATTCCCGCGCGCACCCGCGGTTCGGAGCCCGCGCTCGGCAAGCTTCTTGCAGCGGTCGACGCCGGCCGAGCAGTTCATTTTCAGCACCGCGGTGCATTGAACGAACCGTTCACCGAGCGCACCGTCGAACCGTGGGGCGTCGTCACGCACAACGGCAAGTGGTACCTGGTCGGGCACGACGTCGACCGTGATGCGGTGAGGACCTTCCGGCTCTCACGGATCGGTGACGACGTCAGGGAGTTCGGCCCGGCCGGTTCGGTTCACAAACCTGAAGGTGTCGACCTTCGCGAGGTCGTCGATCGCGTGACCGGTTCGGGCGTCGTGACCGGGACGGCTACGGTGTGGGTCGCAGACGGCCGCGCCCATGAGCTTCGGCGGCTTGCGACGTCGTCGTCCGAACGGCGGTTGACCGATCGCGACGGCAGCGTGCTGGCCATCCCCGTCCGATCCTGGGAATGGACCGCTCGGTTGATCGCCGGTCACGGGTTGGACGCATTGGTGCTGGACCCACCGGATTTGCGTGCTGAGGTCGTCGCGAAGCTGCGCGCCGCAGCGGCGAGCCCGATCACCGGCAATGGACAGGGGGACCACTGATGAGCAATCGACTGTCGTCGCGGTTGGCACGGCTGCTCAACCTCGTGCCGTACTTCATCGCAAATCCTGGCATCAGTCCCGCCGAGGCCGCCGAGGAGCTCGGTGTCAGCACCACTCAACTGATGACCGACCTCAATCAACTGTGGGTGTGCGGACTGCCCGGTTACGGTCCCGGTGATCTCATCGACCTGTCCTTCTCCGAGGAAAGTATCGAGGTCACGTTCTCGGCCGGGATCGATCGCCCGTTGCGCCTCACCTCGACGGAGGCGACGGCGTTGCTGATCGCCCTGCGGTCCTTGGTGGAAATGCCCGGCATGGTCGATCCGTCCTCGGCGCAGCGTGCCATCGCGAAGATCGAGGACGCAGCAGGCTCGGCCGCGGCACGAGCCATCGGTCAGGACCGGGACACATCGCCGGCGCCGGACATCGCCGAAGACCCGATAGCAGCGACGGTCAGAGCCGCGCTCGCAGACAAGACCGCCCTGCGATTGACGTATTACTCCGCCTCGCGCGACGCGGTCTCCGAGCGCATCGTCGACCCCGTTCGTATCGTGTTGGTCGACAACTACAGCTACCTCCAGGCGTGGTGCCGTCAAGCCGAGGGAGTGCGGTTGTTCAGATTCGATCGGATCGACGCCGCCGTCCAACTCGACGAGCCCGCCGACCCGCCGCCGCAGGCCCTCGAGGAGGATTCGAATCTCGAATTGTTCAGCGGCGACGGTTCCCTTCCGGAAGCGCGGTTGTTCATCACCAAAGAGTGGGTGTGGATGCTCGACTACTACCCGTTGGACGTCGAGCACGTGAACGACGACGGGTCGGTCGAGGCGACGATGAGTTTCGGAACACTTGAATGGATGGCAAGGCTGGTGTTGGGATTCGGTGAGGGCGTTCGGGTCCTTCATCCGCCGGAACTGGTCTCCGAAGTCCATGATCGAGCCGTTGCGGCGCTCGACGCCTATGACGTAATCGGTTCGTAAAACTTCGGGAAACCTTCACGTTCAGTGAGTTCGCAGGAAACAAACAGGTAAAAGGTAGCTGAAGTAAGTGCTTTGGCACCTCCGAGCGCCGGTTGTGTCCGGTAGCATCGAGGAATCTGATCATGGGAGGTCGTTATGGGTGCAATGCAGCCGATGCATTGGCTGATTGTCGCTGTTGTCGTCGTAATTCTGTTCGGGTCGAAGAAGCTTCCCGATGCAGCACGCGGTCTGGGTCGTTCCCTCCGCATCTTCAAGAGCGAAGTCAAGGAAATGCAGAACGACGATGCGGCGCCCGCAAGCGCGCCGGTCGCACAGCCTGCTCCGGCACAGTTGCCGACGGCCAACACCGCGGTGGTCGCAAACGGTGCAGCAGCACCTGTTGCGCAGCCGACCGAAGTCAAGCCGCTCTAGTACACACTGCGTTCTAGCCGGGGTGAAATATTCGTTCACCCCGGTTGTCTGCTGACCAAGACCAGGATGCACAGTGCGTATTCCGTTAGACCCGCGTAACCGCAAGCGGAAGGTCAACCCAGACGGCACCATGTCGTTGGTCGACCACCTGTACGAATTGCGGACTCGTTTGTTGTTCGCATTCCTCGGCGTGATCATCACCACGGCGTTCGGCTTCTTCTGGTATTCACACTCGATACTCGGTCTCGAAAGTCTGGGCGATCTGCTTCGCGGACCGTACTGTGAGCTTCCGTCCGAGAGTCGCGCCAACCTCAGCACCGACGACGCGTGCCGATTGCTGGCGACCGGGCCGTTCGAGCAGTTCATGCTGCGATTCAAAGTGGCGCTCACCGCCGGCATCGTTCTTGCCTGCCCGGTGTGGCTTTACCAATTGTGGGCATTCATCACCCCGGGCCTCTACGCCAAAGAGCGTCGCTACGCGGTCGGATTCGTCACCGCAGGTGCCGCTCTCTTCATTCTCGGCGCAATCCTGGCGTACCTCGTCGTGGCGAAGGCTTTGCACTTCCTCCTGACCATCGGTGACAACGTCCAGATCACCGCGCTCAGTGGTTCGGAGTACTTCGGCTTCATCATCAATCTGCTGCTCATCTTCGGCGTCAGCTTCGAAATCCCACTGCTCGTCGTCGTGTTGAACTTTGCCGGCATTCTGACGTACGAGCGTTTGAAGGCCTGGCGTCGAGGATTGATCTTCGGGCTCTTCGTATTCGCTGCAGTTGCCACGCCAGGGTCGGATCCGTTCTCGATGTTGGCGCTCGCGCTGGCTCTGACGCTTCTCTTCGAGGTCGCGGTCCAGATCGCTCGCCTCAACGACAAACGTAAGGCCAAGCGAGCCGGTGAAGACTGGGGCGCACTGTCCGACGAGGAAGCTTCCTCCATCTCGGCTCCGTCCGATCTGAACGAGGCTTTCGACAATCCGACCAAACCCAAGGCCGAATCGAGTGGATTGTTCGGACGTAAGTCCAAGTCCAAGGCTCCGGTCGCGGAGAAATCCGACACCGCCGGCGACAACGCGCCCGGCCAGGATTTCACTGACACTCTCTGAGCGCCGTGCCACCACGTCGGCGGCGTGTGAAACCCTGACGAGGTGGTTATGAACAAGAGTGAACTGAGCACGTTCGCGTCCAGCCTGAAGTTCGAACTCGATCCATTCCAGGTGAAGGCATGCGTTGCGCTCGAAGCGGGCCACGGCGTCCTTGTCTGCGCGCCGACCGGTGCAGGCAAGACCGTGGTCGGCGAGTTCGCTGTCCATCTGGCTCTGGCGGCGGGCCGCAAGTGTTTCTACACGACGCCGATCAAAGCGTTGAGCAATCAGAAGTACGCCGAACTCGTCGAGCGGTACGGCCCCGGCGAAGTCGGTCTGCTGACGGGTGATTCGAGTATCAACTCCGACGCACCGGTGGTCGTCATGACCACCGAAGTCCTGCGGAACATGCTCTACGCCAACTCCGAGGCACTGCGCGGGCTTTCGCACGTCGTCATGGACGAAGTGCATTACCTGGCCGACCGGTTCCGTGGGGCGGTGTGGGAGGAAGTGATCCTGCACCTGTCCGAGGACGTACGCCTGGTGAGTTTGTCGGCGACCGTGAGCAATGCCGAAGAATTCGGTGCCTGGATGGAAACCGTCCGCGGCGACACCACTGTGGTCGTGGACGAGACTCGGCCGATCCCGCTGTGGCAGCACATCATGGTCGGTAGGCGAATCTTCGATCTCTTCGACAGTCGTAGTCATCCTGCTGCCGGGCCGAAGACCGTGCTCGTCGACCAGGATCTGGTTCGCCACGTCAAGCAGCGTCAGGCTCTCGAACGCGTCGAGAGCTGGCAGCCGCGTGGCCGCGGACGACGCGGCAGCTACCAGAGTTCCAACGATTTCCGGCCCTTGCCACGACCTGACGTCATCGCTCAGCTCGATCAGTCCGGACTGCTCCCGGCCATCACTTTCATCTTCAGCCGCGCCGGTTGTGATGCGGCTCTTGCACAGTGCCTGCGGTCCAGACTGGATCTCACTTCGCCGGAGCAGGTCCGCGAGATCGACACCATCATCGAGAAACACACCGGGGAACTACCCGAAGAGGATCTCGAAGTTCTCGGATATCGGGACTGGTGCAAGGCACTACGACGCGGACTGGCATCTCACCATGCCGGCATGCTGCCGGCATTCCGCCAGACAGTCGAGGAACTGTTCGTCAAGGGGCTCGTGCGGGCGGTCTTCGCGACCGAGACGCTGGCCCTCGGCATCAACATGCCGGCACGCACGGTGGTGCTCGAACGTCTGGTCAAGTACAACGGTGAATCGCACGCCGAACTGACGCCGGGGGAGTACACGCAGCTGACGGGTCGGGCCGGCCGACGCGGCATCGACGTCGAAGGCCACGCTGTGGTCCTGTGGCAGCCCGGGGTCGAGCCGACGGATGTCGCCGGCTTGGCGTCGACACGGACGTTCCCGCTCCGCAGTTCGTTCCGCCCCTCGTACAACATGTCGATCAATCTCGTCGAGCGCATGGGCGCGGCGGATTCACGGAAGCTGCTCGAACGTTCCTTCGCGCAGTTCCAAGCGGATCGCTCGGTGGTCGGCCTGGTGCGTGGCATCGAGCGGAACGAAGAAGCACTGAAGGGTTTGCAGGAGAAACTCGGCGGTGCGGACGGCGAATACTTCGAATACGCGTCGTTGCGTGAGCGGCTCAGTGCGCGCGAGCGCGCGCTCGAACGTAAGGGCCGCGAAGACCGACGCGGAGATGCGGTGGAGTCCCTTCGTGCACTCGCCCGCGGTGACGTGATCGCAATTCCCATCGGTCGTCATTCCGGGGTGGCGGTGGTCCTCGTCCCGGACAACGATCCGAAGGACCCGCGTCCGCTGGTTCTGACTGCCGACCAGTGGGCCGGCCGACTCTCCTCGGGTGATTTCCCGGAAGCAGCCGACGTTCTGGGAAAGATGCGACTGCCCAAGCATGTCGATCACCACACCGCCCGGATCCGGCGCGATCTGGCCTCGGCGTTGCGTAGTACCGGGATCAGTGCCCCCCGGCGAAAGAAGCGCCGCAAGGCGGGCGCATCCGAAGATGCCGAGGTCGCTACTTTGCGACGTGCTATTCGCTCGCATCCGTGCCATAGCTGGCCCGATCGTGAACATCTGAGCCGGATCGGTGAGCGCTACAACCGGCTGGCCAGGGAAACGCAGTCGATGAGGGAAAAGGCTGCGGCCACCACCAACTCGTTGGCGCGGACGTTCGACCGCATCATTGCGCTACTCAAAGAGCGTGAGTACATGACTGCCGAAGCAGCGCCCGAAGTCACCGAATCCGGACGACGACTCAGCCGCATCTACTCGGAAAGCGACCTTCTGGTCGCCGAATGCCTGCGGACCGGGGCGTGGACAGGTCTCAGCCCGGCTGAGTTGGCGGCCGTCGTGTCCTCGGTGGTCTACGAATCACGTCGGGACGGGGACACCGTGGATCGGGTGCCGACAGCGGCGCTTCGTCACGCCCTCAACGACACTCAACGATTGTGGAGCGAACTGCGGTCGGACGAGATTCGCCACAAGCTGCCGCCGACGCGGGAACCGGATCTCGGATTCGTCACTGCCGTTTATCACTGGGCGAGCGAAAACTCGCTTGTCGACGCACTGATCGCGGCCGGAGTGCAGGGTCGTGCGCTGTCTGCGGGTGACTTTGTACGTTGGTGTCGTCAGGTGATCGATCTCCTCGATCAGGTCCGCCTGACTTCGACGGATGCCGACGTCGCGAAGACTGCGGCGCGGGCGGTAGCTGCAATTCGTCGCGGGGTAGTTGCTGTCGACGCAGCATGACCGCAACTATGTGGTTTGATTCGCAGACTGGTATTTCGAGTGGGAGGCGAACATGAGCGGGCCTTACGGACCGAACGATCCGAATCGGCAATGGGGTCCTGGTGATCAGCAGCAGCCGAACGAGCAGCAGTGGGGGCAGAATCCTCAGCAGCCGGGCGGACAACAGCAGCCTGGTCAGCAGCCCGGCCAGCAACAGCCGTGGGGTCAGCCTGGTCAAACACCGCAGCCCGGCCAGCAACAGCCGTGGGGACAGCCTGCCTACGGCCAGCCGGGTGGTCAGCCTGCGTACGGTCAGCCGCAACAGCCTGGACAAGGACAACCCGGCCAGCAACAGCCGTGGGGACAACCCCAGCAACAACCTCCCGCACAGCCGTGGGGTCAGCCCGGGCAACAGCAGTCACCTGACGCAACCCAGGCGTGGGGTCAGCCTCCGGCTGCCGCACCGCAGCAGGCGTGGGGCGCCACGGCCCCCGGGCAGACTCCGGGACAGCAGAACCAGTGGAACCAGGCTCAGCCGTTCCCGAGTCCCGGTGCGCCCGGAAACCAGTCGGGTAAGTCGAAGAAGCCCCTGATCTTCGGTGCGATCGGCGTTCTCGTCGTTCTTGCCGCTGTCGTGGTGGCCCTGGTGTTCGGAGTCTTCGGCAAGAACACACTCGATCAGAGCGCGGCTCAGGCCGGCGTCGAGAAGATCGTCACCGAGTCCTACGGGGCGAAGAACGTGAGCAACGTTCAGTGCCCCGCGGACCAGGAAGTCAAGTCAGGCAACAAGTTCACCTGCACGCTTTCGATCGCGGGTGTGAAGTCGAACGTGACCGTGACGTTTGTCGACGACAACGGCACGTACGAGGTCAGCCGCCCGAGCTGACGCCCTATTGGTCGGAACGGCCTGCCGCCGCAGCCTCGAGCGCGGCGGCAAGCCGGCCGGCCGAGCGCTCGATGTTCAGCGAGGCCGCCACTTCCTCGAGGCGTGCGGGATCGACGGGGGTCGCCGGGAGTCGGTCGTCCTTCGAGAACTGAACGTCCGCGTCGCGAACCACTCGTACGACCGGCAACGCAGCATCAAGGTAAGCCATTGCCTCAGGTGAGGTCAGTTTTGCGCGAATCCCCTTGGCCATATCCGATTCAGGATCAGCTGCGGCCGCCCGAAGTCCGGCCAACGAGCCGTAACGGAGCATCAGTGTCGACGCAGTCTTCTCACCGACACCTTTGATGCCGGGTAGACCGTCGGAGGCGTCTCCGCGCAGTACCGCGAGTTCGGCGTAAGCCTCGCCCGCACGGTCACCGGGGACTCCGTATTTCTCCGCAACCTCGACCGGTCCGAAGAGTTCCGCCTTGGACAGGCCACGGCCCACGTACAGGACACGGACGGGCACGTACTCGTCGGTGACGACCTGCAGTAGGTCTCGGTCACCACTGACGACGACGGTGAGATCTTCGCGCTCGGTGGCGGCAAGCGTTCCCAGTACGTCGTCGGCTTCGAGTCCGACTGCACCCGCCGTCGCGATACCCGCTGCAGCGAGCACGTCCATGATCATGTCGACCTGAGGCGTCAACGTGTCCGGAACTTCTTCGGACGCACCGTCAGAGCCTTCCTCGACGCGATGCGCTTTGTACGTCGGGACTGCATCGACGCGGAACTGCGGTCGCCAGTCCAAGTCCAGGCACACGGCGAGACGACTCGGCTGGTGTTTGGTGATCAGGGAAGCAACCATGTCGGTGAATCCGCGCACGGCGTTGACAGGTCTGCCGTCGGGGTCGACGAATGACTCGGGCAGTGCGTAGAACGCACGAAACCACAGGCTGGCACCGTCGAGGAGAAGCAATGGCCCACTCATGGTCACCATCCTGCCAGTCGGCACTAACCTGTAAGCCATGACGTCTCCAGCCGAACAGGATTCCCGATTCTCCAGCGCCGTGTACGGCGCACGTATCGCTCGTGCCGCCGAGTTGGCTCGATCAGCAGGTCTCGACGGTCTGGTGGTGACTCCCGGTCCGGATCTGCGGTACCTGACGGGTTCTCGGGCTGACTCGTTCGAGCGCTTGACCGCGTTGGTCATCGCCGCGGACACGGCGAAGGCATCCGTCGTACTTCCTCGGTTGGAGTTGGCGTCGCTGAAGGAATCGGCAGTGGGCGATCTCGGGTTGACCGTCCTCGACTGGGTCGACGGTGTCGACCCGTATGCGATTGTGGCGGCGCAACTCCCGACCGGCGCGAAGGTGGCGGTGACGGATGCGATGCCTGCGCTGCATCTGATCCCGCTCGCAGACACCTTGGGCGCGTTGCCGATTCTCGCCACCGGCGTCTTGCGCGAATTGCGGATGGTCAAGGACGGCGCCGAGATCGAGGCGTTGCGGCGAGCCGGTGCGGCCATCGACCGTGTTCACGCCCGCATGGCCGAGTTCTTGGTCGTCGGACGTACGGAAGCTGAAGTAGGCGAAGCGATTTCGGCGGCGGTTCTCGAAGAGGGGCACACCGAGGCCGCGTTCGTGATTGTCGGTTCGGGCCCGCACGGCGCCGATCCGCATCACGAGGTTTCGGACCGGGTGATCGAGAGCGGCGATATCGTGGTCATCGACATCGGCGGACCGGTCGAGCCCGGATACAACTCGGACTCCACTCGCACGTACAGCATGGGGCAGCCGTCCGCGGAGGTTGCCGCACAGTTCGCGGTACTCGAGGCGGCGCAGCAGGCTGCGGTCGATTCGGTGCGGCCAGGAATCTCCGCAGAATCCGTGGACGTTGCAGCTCGCGAAGTGCTTGCCGCACAAGGGCTTGCAGAGGTATTCGTTCACCGCACCGGTCACGGTATCGGGCTGTCCGTACACGAGGAGCCGTACATCGTCGAGGGCAACACCATCGAACTCGTCGAAGGTATGGCCTTCAGCATCGAACCGGGAATCTACTTCCGCGGCAGTTGGGGTGCCCGTATCGAGGACATCGTCGTCGTGACCGCGGACGGTTGCGAGTCGTTCAACAACCGTCCGCACGGCCTGACTGTCCTCGACTGATCAGCTTTCCTTGAATGCAGCGGACCCGAGTATGCGTGTGACGTCGATTTCGATGACCACGCGCGCGGGATTGACCCGTGGCTGGCGGTACCGCTCGGCATAGCGCCGAACGGCGTCGGCCACGGAGTCCGCGTCGGTGAGCACGCGTGCCGGCCCCTCGAGCGTGAGCCAGCGGCCACCGTCGACCGAACTGACGGCGGCGTATCCGCCACGCGCTGCGTTGATCGCCTTCTGTGAGCCACCGCTGGTGATCACGCGCGCCTTTCCGGCTTCCTGGTCCCAGGTGAACCCGACGGCAACGACGTGTGGGGTGCCGTTCGGACGCAACGTCGTGAGTGTCGCGAGGTGGTATTCACCGACGAACTTCAGCCCGTCTTCGGTGAGAGTCTGCTGTGACGATGGCGTGGTGGAGGGGGTGAGCGTCATGCCACGACGGTAATCCAGGACACTGGAGCGGTGACTGCGGGTGCGAACGTGAATGACATCGAGACGGTACTGCTCCTCGGCGGACGAAGTGAGATCGGCCTCGAGATCGCGGTCAGGCTCGCGCCAGGCCGCAACATCGTTCTGGCTGCCAGACGCAGCGGAGAGCTGTCGGAGCAGGAGCAGATGCTCAAAAACGCCGGCGCTGTCGACGTCTCCACCGTCGAGTTCGACGCCGACGCCGTCGACACGCACGGAGACCTCCTGGGCGCCGTAGTGGCAGAGCACGGCCGGATTTCGATTGCAGTGCTGGCCTTCGGGATTCTCGGCGATCAGGCGCGTGCCGAAACCGACGCGGCGCACGCGGTCGCGGTGGTGCACACCGACTACGTGGCTCAGGTCAGCATCCTCACGCATCTCGCGGAGATCATGCGCGGACAGGGAACCGGAAAGATCGTGGTGTTCTCGTCCGTCGCCGGCGTCCGGGTTCGCCGCGCCAACTACGTCTACGGGAGCGCAAAGGCCGGCTTGGACGGTTTTGCCAGCGGCCTCGGCGACGCGCTGCACGGTTCGGGCGTCCAATTGATGCTGGTACGGCCCGGGTTCGTCATCGGCAAGATGACCGAGGGAATGTCGCCTGCCCCGATGTCGAGCACTCCGTCGCAGGTCGCGGACGCCGTCGTGCGGGGACTGAACTCCGGGGCGACGCGTGTGTGGGTACCGCGAATTCTGCAGCCGGTGTTCTTCGTCATGCGGCTTCTGCCTCAGACGATCTGGCGCCGGATGCCGCGATGACCACACACCCGGTGGTGATCGTCGGCATCGGCGCCGACGGCTGGGATGGGCTGTCCGAGAGCGCAAAGGGCGCAATCCTGGGCGCGGAGGTCCTGATGGGGTCGCCGCGCCAATTGGACTTGGTCCCGGCGACACATCTCGGGGCACGGCGTGCGCCCACCAGGCTGACCTGGCCGTCTCCGATGATTCCGGCGTTGCCGTCGATGTTCGCCGAGAACGCGGACCGCAGAGTATGCGTGCTCGCCAGCGGTGACCCGATGTTCCACGGTCTCGGTGTCACATTGGTCAGGCTGCTCGGCGCGGACAACGTGCGAGTGATCTCCCACCCGTCGTCGGTGGCGTTGGCGAGCGCGCGAATGGGATGGGCATCGGCCGAGATCGACGTCGTGAGCCTGGTCAACCGAGACTCGGCGACCGTCTTGGCGGCAGTGGTCGATGGCGCGCGCCTGTTGGTTCTGAGCAACGGGCGCTCGACACCGGGGGAGGTGGCTCGTCTGTTGTCCGGCGCGGGCTTCGGACGATCGACTCTGACTGTACTGGCCCAGCTGGGCGGCGCCGAGGAATCGCGGACCGTCACGGTGGCGGACGAGTGGGATCACGCGGACGAGGACGTGGACGCGTTGAACGTTCTGGCCGTCGAGTGCATCTCGGTCGATCATCCGTTGCGGCTGACTCGAATCCCGGGGCTACCGGATGCTGCGTTTGTCGGCGACGGTCAGATGACCAAGCAGGAGATCCGCGCATTGACGTTGTGTGCACTCGCACCGGCGCCGGGAGAACACCTCTGGGACGTCGGCGGAGGGTCGGGAACCGTCGCCATCGAGTGGATGAGAACCCACCCGCGTTGCACTGCAACAGCATTCGAGAAGGTGACGAGCCGGGTATCGCAGATCGGTGCCAATGCACTCAATCTCGGTGTGCCTGCGTTGGCCGTGAAAGGGACCGCGCCCGAGGCGTTTGCGGACGAGGTTCGGCGTCCCGATGCGGTGTTCGTCGGCGGCGGCGTCACGCAACCGGGAATGCTCGAAGCGTGCTGGGAGCAGCTGAGCGTGGGCGGGCGTCTGGTTGCTAACGCCGTGACCGCCGAGTCTGAATCGTTGCTGCTCGGCTGGATGAGTCGCCAGGGTGGGACGCTGCGACGCTTTCAGGTGCAGCGCGCCGAGCCTTTGGGCGCGTTCAACGTTTGGCGACCGCAACTTCCGGTGGTCCAATGGTCCGTCACAAAACGTCAGCCGTCTGCAGGCGCAGACACAGATACGCCGGAGGAATCCACACAATGACCGTTCATTTCATCGGTGCGGGTCCCGGTGCGGCAGATTTGATCACTGTCCGCGCGCAACGGATCATCGCTGCGAGCCCTGTGTGCTTGTACGCAGGCAGCCTTGTTCCAGCGGAGTTGCTCGAGTGGTGCCCGGTCGGAGCTCAGGTCGTGGACACTGCTCGGCTGAGCCTGGACGAGATCACCGCGATTCTTGTCGAAGCGGATTCCGCTGGGCTGGACGTCGCGCGTTTGCATTCCGGTGATCCGTCGATCTTCAGTGCAGTGGCAGAGCAAGCTCGTCGCCTGGACGCCGCAGGAGTCGATTTCGACATGATTCCCGGTGTTCCTGCATTTACCGCGGCTGCAGCCGCGCTGGGGCGCGAGCTGACTGTCCCAGGCGTCTCGCAGACCATTGTTCTCACCCGAGTCTCCACCTTGTCGACGGCGATGCCGGAGGGCGAGGATCTGCGGTCCCTCGGCCGCAGCGGCGCGACGATGGTGATTCACCTCGGCGCTCATCGCATCGAACAGATCGCATCCGAGTTGGCCGACAATTACGGCGAGGACTGCCCGGTCGCGGTGGTCGCCTTCGCCTCACGGCCCGAGGAGATCGTTGTTCGAGGCACTTTGAAGACGATCGTCGAACTTGTTCATGCGGCCGGCATCACGAAGACGGCCGTCGTGATCGTCGGCCGAGTGTTGACTGCGGAGGGGTTTCCGGACAGCTACCTCTACTCGGCAGCGCGCGAGAGAAGCACACACTGACCTCGACAGGTACTCGTCGCCGCGTACTCCTGCTCGGCGGCACAGGCGAAGGTCGAGTGATCGCTTCTCGCTTGGCCGGTTCAGCCGACCTCGAGGTTGTCACATCGCTGGCCGGCCGGGTTCGTGATCCTCGATGGCCGGAGGGGGAAGTGCGTATCGGCGGGTTCGGGGGAGCCGAAGGGCTGTCGGAGTGGTTGTCGGCCAATGATATTCGTGCAGTGCTCGACGCCACGCATCCGTTTGCCGCTCGCATCACCCAGAATGCGTTCGAAGCGTGCCTTGCGAATTCCGTGCCGTACGCCATGTACCGACGCCCGCCCTGGCGCGAGCAACTCGGTGACACTTGGCTTCCGGCACACGATCTCGATCACGCCGCAGAGTTGGTGCCGACGGTCGGCTCACGCGCTTTTCTGACGATCGGGAGGCAAGGAGTTTCGGCGTTCGACCGCGTGAAGAGCGTCTCGTTTCTCGTGCGCTCGATCGATCCGCCTTCAGGGACATTGCCGCCTCACTCGCAATTGCTGCTCGCACGTGGTCCATTCGACATCGAAGCGGAAGTCGATCTGATGCGAACTCACAGCATCGACGTCGTGATCACCAAGAACAGTGGCGGCGAGCAGACGTACGCAAAGATCGCTGCAGCCAGGCAATTGTCGATCCCGGTGATCGTCGTCGAACGACCACCGATCCCGGCGACCGTCCCGGCATTCGATACCGAAGCCGAGGCGATGGACTGGCTCACGGCTTTCGGTCGTGGAACGGCGCTGTGAGGCCGACATCGCGTTCGCTTCAGGTTCGTCTAAGGTTCCGTGACCATACTGGAGGGATGTTGGGATTTTTCGACGCCGCACTGCGGGACCGCGCATGAGAGTGTCGGTTCCCGGAATGAGCCGTCGAAAACCATCGGGAATTCACGTGCGGACGCTCCATGCTCGCGTGAAATTGCTGACTGCAGGCCTGGTGGCGATCGCGGTGATCGTGTCGGCGTCGGCGGTGTACATAGTGTTCAACGCGTATTTGCAAGGCAACGTCGATCGGCAACTCGAGCGCACGAGTGACGCGATCACCGACACCGTCAATTTCGGCGGTGTCACACCGGTTCTGGGATTGACGGCCGGCGCGGATACAGCGGTCATCCAGGCGGTGGGGCTTCTCACTGCCGACGGCGCCTTGGTGACGGCGACTCCCGGTCTGCCGCCGTTCAGCACCAGCGCAGACGCCATCAGGTCGATCGCAGACGGCAATTCGTCGCAGACAATCGCAACCGTCGATGCGTATCGAATTCTTGTCGAGCCCTCGGTTGCGGGCCAGACTTTGGTTGTCGCGCAATCCCTGGGGCCGACGCGTTCGGTACTCAAGCGACTGGCAGTGGTGTTGGCGGCACTCGGGGCGGCCGGAATCGCCCTAGCTTACGCAGCCGGAGATGCTGTGGCACGCACAGGATTACGGCCGATCGCGCGACTTACTGCGGCGACGCGGCGGGTCGCCGAAACGGATGATCTTGCGCCGATCCCGGTGACCGGTGACGACGAGTTGGCGTCGTTGACAGTCAGTTTCAATCGGATGCTCGGGACGTTGTCGGAATCGCGGGCACGCCAGAGAAGTCTGATCACCGAAGCGGGCCAGGACCTTCTGGCTCCTTTGACTGCACTTCGCACCAATATCGAGTTGTTGATGTCTTTCGATACCAAGTCCGGCGCGATTTCCGAGGCGGATGCAACGCAGTTGCGTGAGGAAATCACCGACCAGATGATGGAGTTGACGCTCCTCGTCGGAGAGTTGGTGGACCGTGCGCGGGTTGACGAAAGCACGTTGGGGAGAGGAGATTCCCTCTAAATCGGACGTCTGACCAGCGACTTTGTTGCATTCGTAATTGAAGCAATGGAAGGAGCGCTGGTAATGTGGGGCAATTGTGAAGTTTTTGGGTATAGCTGGAGTGTGGCGCGAACCGTGGGGTTTGCTGGGCGGGGGCCTTTGGAGGACGAGAGGGATTCAGTGGTCAAGCAAGCACGCGCCGAGCTGACTCGGCAGCAAATCGTTGCCGGCGCGGCCGCGCAGTTCGAGAAGACTGGTTACGGCAGCACCAGCATGGCCGACATAGTCTCGGGGGCCGGTACTACCAAGGGCGCGTTGTATTTCCATTTCGCGTCGAAGGACGAGCTCGCGCAATTCATCATTGCCGAACAGCATCGGCTCTCGATCGAGTCGGTGCAGGCGATTTCGGCGACGGGCAAGGACCCGTTGGAACAGATGATCATGCTCACGCACGAAATGGCACGCCAGATTGTCGACGAGCCGATAGTTCGCGCGGGCATTCGCCTCACGCTGGAACTGAGCACGTACGAGGGGCCGGTGGAACCGTACGCCGAATGGATCTCGGCAATCACCGATCTCACCGCCAGAGCTCAGGCGGAAGGTGAAATCCGAAAATCGGTCAGCGCAGAATCGTTCGGCAGGTTCATGCCCTCGGCATTCACGGGGGTACAGCTGGTTTCGAACGTTCTCACCCGACGCTCGGATCTTCCGGATCGTGTCGACGAGATGTGGCAGATCCTGCTTCCGGGGATCGTCAGCGACGAACTTTCCGGTGACATCGAGCGCCTCGTCAAGTCGCGGTGGACTCCGGCGGCGGCGTAACCTGCGGGACATGGCCGTCACGCGGATAGTTTCGGATCTGTCGAGTAGTTCGCTCGAGGCCGCGCAGCGCTTCTACACCGAAGTGCTGGGCCTCGAAGTTGTCATGGATCACGGGTGGATCGTGACGTTGGCTTCGCCGACGGATCCGTCATTGCAGATCAGCGTCATGACACACGACGCTCATGCGCCCGTAGTACCGGACGTCTCCGTCGAGGTGGATGATCTCGACGCGGCGTACGAGGCCGCGGTGCAGCGCGGCGACACCATCGTCTATCCCGTCACCGAGGAGCCGTGGGGGGTCCGCAGGTTCTTCGCTTCCGACCCCGACGGCCACGTGATCAACATCCTCAGCCACCGACGCGAGCAATGATGGCGTCCCGCCCGGGCGGGCTGACGTACCTCGAGGTGGGCGCAACGTCAGGCGTTCTCCCCGCCGGCTATCACCACGTTCACGAGAGCGCGACGGTCGGATCCGGACGGGAGGATTTCGAGGTTGCCGCTCGAACCGTCGCGAATTGGGGAATGCACCGCGGAGCCGGACTGGCCGTACGGACGGCAGCCCCGACCGCCGTGGCGGGTCAAGATGCGACCTTCGGACTCGGTCCGGTAACTATCCCCGTTCGGATCGTCTATGTCGTAGACGAACCCAATCGCAAGGGCTTCGCGTACGGAACCCGCGCGGGCCACCCCGAATGCGGGGAGGAATTGTTTGTCGTCCAGTTCGACGAGGCCAGCCAAGCGGTTCGTATCGAGATCGTTGCGTTCTCCAAGCCCGGAACGTGGTGGGTGCGTCTCGGCGCTCCGATCGGACGTCGAGTACAGGCGTTTGTCACGCGCCGCTACGTCCGTGCCGTCCGCCAGAGCGTCGCCCGATCGCGGGTATGACCGCTGCCGGGCGCGCTGGAAAAATGATTGGACGAGCTTCGGTTGGGGTTGATAGCTTGTGCGAGACCGTGACAACACGCCAGGAGGTGAGACCCATGAACGCTGTAACCATGTGGGTGCTCCCACTCGTGTTCACGGATCGGCGATTGACGTAGGTGTCGCCGGGAGCGCCTCGAGTAGGCAATCCCGAAAGGTAACACCATGCAATCCAATTCTCAGACCATCGAATTCACCTCCGAGACAACGTCGAACGGTGTCATCGAACGCCATTTCGTTGTAGACGACATCACCGGCGTGCTCTGGTCACCGCCATCCGGATCCGTCGGATCACCACTTCTGCTGTCCGGGCACTCCGGCGGCATGCACAAGAAGGCACCAGGACTGGTTGCCAGCGCACTCCACAGTGTGAGCTCCCACGGGTTCACAGTCGCCGCGATCGACGCGCCCGGACACGGCGACCGCCCGCGGAACACACAGGACGAACAGTGGGTCGAGGCGATCCACCAGGCTAGGGCGGCCCACGAGCCGATCGCTCCGATCGTCGTCGAGTACAACCGATCGCTGGCGGAGCGTGCAGTGCCGGAATGGCAGGCGACCATCGACGCTCTGCAAACGCTGCCCGACGTCGACGCCGACGCTCCGATCGGCTTTGGCGGCGTGTCGCTAGGGGTCGTGACCGGGCTGATGTTGGCCCCGGTCGAATCCAGGATCGCTGCCGTGAGCTTCGGTGGAGTTTTTGTGGACGACTCCCTCATCGAAGCGGCACGAAAGCTCACGGTCCCGGTCGAGTACCGGATCCCTTGGGACGACAAGGATTACGACCGCACGTCAGGGGTAGCGTTGTTCGATGCCTTCGGCTCGACGGAGAAGACGCTGCACGCCTACTCGGGCAGGCACTATCCGGTGCCCGACTACGAGCGCGACAGTTCGGCTCGGTTCTTCGTCCGCCACCTCGGCGGGAGCGGTGGCGCTCCTGTGAGCTGACGTGAACACGTATCGGCGTCCGGCCTGTGTCGGACGCCGATACGATCTCGATCCTTCGCTCGCTAGTAGCCGTCCAGCTTGGCCATTTTTGCTGAGGCGCGCGAGGGTGCGCGCAAGCATGGCCCTCGACCGGGGGTGCTTACAGCTCGAGGTGCAGTGCCCGTGGAATAAGGGGCCAGAGTGTTCGATAGCGACAAGTGGTCCTTACGGTCCGCCGGGCGGAACGAACTTGTTCGTGATCCAGTTCGATGCTTCGATCTCGTCGAGGATTGTCCGGAGAACTTCGGTGGCTAATGCTCGTGCTGTGCCGAGTATCCGGTCAATACCGAACACCGAACAAGACTGGAAACTCTTCTCTCGTCCGAACTGAGGCGACGACATGTGTTTTAACCGCGCATGTCCAGCCATGCGTCGACTACCCGTCCGATACCTGACCCGGGAGCGGTATTTGAGTGGGCCGATATCGCACGGCGACTGCACCCGACTGGAACTCGTGGCGGTCGACGAGCTCAAGCTGGATGCGCTCGTGCAGACCGGCGAGCAACGTCGGTCCGTGTCCGGCAAGGACCGGTTGCACAACGAACTCGTACTCGTCGATCAGTCCCAGGTCTGCCAATGCCAGGGGGAGTGTCACGCCGCCAACCCACAGACCTTCGCCGGGTTGCTCCTTGAGCCGTTGAATCGCTGACCCCAAGTCGCCTTGCACGAGTTCGGCATTCCAATCGACCCCGCTCAGCGTGCTCGACACGACGTACTTCTTAGCCCGGTCCATTGCCTCGGCGAACGGGATCTCCCACTCGTCCATCCAGTCAGGCCACGCCCCCGTTGCGGGCCGCCGCCACGCCGACTCCATCATCTCGTAGGTCACCCGGCCGAACAGCAAAGCATCGGCTCGTTCCATCTGAGCGGTCCAGTAGCGCATCGACTCCTCGTCGGGTGGAAGCCCCGCCTCGTGATGGCAGCAGCCGTCGAGGGTGACGTTGATCGAGTATCGAAGTGGTCTCATCTCGTTGTTCTCCCCTGATACGCGCAGAGTGACAGCACCGGACCGTACTCAGACTACTGCCGGGCCGTCGGTGTAGATCAGGTTCGGGACCTGGAGTCACGCGGGGGTCGACCGAACAGTGACCAGACGAGCGCACCGAGTACAGGCACCGCGATCACCAGTGCCGACCACCAGAATTTGCCGCCCGAGCGTTCGAAGTCAGTGCGCACGATCGCCACGAGCGCGCTAATCGTGATGAAGATCCAGGCAAGAACGAAGGCGGTGAAGGTGATGTCCATCCAAAGCGGAATGGTGGGGTTGTGGGTCGATTCGTTCATGCTTCCAAACCACTTTCGACGACTGTGCCTTGATGAAACAACACGCTCCATCGATTCTCGGCGAACCGCCAGATGGATGATCGCTCGGTAACCCGATGCGCCTGCGCCAGCCGGTACGTCACCAGATACGTGTCAGGCGCGATCCGGCTCAGCGCTGGCCGGTCAACCGTCCACCCGAGTTCGGCGGCGTCGTTCACTTCGCCGCGGAGTCGCCGGCTCGCGACTGCCGATTGCACGTAATCGCGGGTGTATCGCGCACCCGAGGCTCCGATCTCCCGGAACTCCGGGTCGACGACCGCATCGAACTCGTCTCGTGACATCGCTACTCGAGTTCGGTGAAACAGAGGTTCGAACTCCATCAACTCGTCGAGGATCGGGCGCAACTCGTGCGGAGTCGTCACGACTGCTCCGAGAACTGCGCCCTCATCTCGATACCTATCTCCGCGTGGCGCAGGAGGAAGGCCTTCTCGTCATACCCCTTGCGCCGCAACCAGAGAGTGACCTCGCTGTTGCATTTGCTTGCATTGCACGAGCGGCACGCCGGTGCGATGTTGTCGAGCGTGTAGCGCCCACCGCGGGAGATCGCCAGCACACAGTCGCGCTGCGGCGACTCGTCCGGCTCGCCGCAGTACGCGCAGCCACCCCAGGCCGCTTTGAGCGCGGACCACTGCTCGACGGACAGGTCGTGCTCCATCAGATCCATTCGGCGTTTGCGCCTACGCGCGTATCTGGCTTTCCGGGTCCGGTTGACGGGCATGAGGCCATGCTATCGCTGTGCGATGTTCACTCCGGGTAGCGCCGCGGGGTGAACACCTGACGGCCCGAACCGGTTTCGACGACCGTCGTCATCGAGGAGCCGACGATCAGCAGAGTCCGCATGTCGATCTCGGAAGGCTCGAGCTCTCCGAGGGTCACGACGCGAACTGATTCCTCGGCACCGGCAACATCGCGGCCGATGACGACGGGAGTCTCGGGGGAGCGGTGCTCGAGCACGAGGTCCTTCATGGCTTGGACCTGCCACGTCCGAGACTTGGACGCCGGGTTGTAGACCGCAAACGCCATGTCCGCGGCTGCAACTGCCGAGATACGGCGCGCGACGACATCCCACGGCTTGAGGCGATCAGACAACGAGAGCACCGCGTAGTCGTGCCCGAGGGGAGCACCGACGCGACTGGCGACAGCGTTTGCCGCCGTCATGCCGGGAAGGATGCGGACCGGCACGCCGCGCCACTGGTCTTCGGCGGCAACTTCGAGAACTGCTGCAGCCATGGCGAATACGCCGGGATCTCCAGACGAGACGACAGCTACACGGGCGCCGTTCTTCGCCAGGTCCAACGCCATCGCGGCGCGTTCCGCTTCGACGCGGTTGTCGCTGGAATGGCGACGCTGGCCCGGACGCGTCGGCACGCGATCGACGTACGGGCCGTAGCCGACGAGGTCGGTTGCCAACGAAAGCTCATGCGCCACTTCGGGTGTGGTCCAGGCGGTGTCGCCCGGCCCGAGTCCGACCACGACCACCTCGCCGCGAGACTCGGTCGCAGGTCGAGGGTTGTTCGACGGGCTCGGAACGATGGCGATCGAGAAGTACGGAACTCCGTCCGGGTCGACCTCGGCAGCGGATTCGACGCGTTGACGTGTGGTGCTCGCGCGCTCGACGTAGTGGGCCTCGCCGAGGCGACCGGAATCCTCGAGCGATTGGAGGACCGGTGGGAAGGTACGTCCGAGCTTGAGGATGGCCGCGGCGTCGGTTTCCTTGAGCCGCCTGGTCAGCTCGGCCTGCGGCAACGTTCCGGGCAGGATCGTGAGGATCTCTTCACCCTCGACCAGCGGCTTTCCGAGTGCAGCAGATGCCGCGCTGACGGAGGTGACGCCGGGAATCACTTCGGCGTCGAAGCGATCGGCCAGTCTCTTGTGCATGTGCATGTAGGAGCTGTAGAAGAGCGGATCGCCGGCGGCGAGCAACGCGACGGTTCGACCGGCCGCGAGGTGAACTGCCAGCCGTTCGGCAGCTGCTTCGTAGAACTCGTCCATCGCGCCCTGGTATCCGCCGGGATGATCAACGGTCTCGGTGGTCACGGGGTAGACGAGGTGTTCTTCGATCTGTCCTTCGCGCATGTACGGCGCTGCAACTCCGCGGGAGATGCTCTTGCCGTGCCGCGCGGAGTGGAACGCAACCACATCGGCCTCGCCGATGACGCGGGCGGCCTTGACGGTCACCAATTCGGGATCGCCGGGGCCGATACCGACACCCCAGAGCTTGCCTGCACTCATTCGACTTCGCTCGCAATCGCATTGACGACGGCGGCGGTGATCGCGCTGCCGCCGCGTCGGCCGCGGAGAACGAGATGATCGATCCCGCTGGCGTGTTCGATGAGGGCTTCCTTCGACTCGGCAGCGCCGATGAAGCCGACCGGACCTCCGACGATGGCGGCCGGACGGGGTGCGCCGGCTTCGATGAGGTTCAGGAGATGGAACAGTGCGGTGGGTGCGTTTCCGATCGCGACAACAGCGCCCTCGAGCTTGGCTCCCCACAGTTCGAGAGCAGCCGCCGAGCGAGTGTTGTCGATGGTCGACGCCAGCACGGGAACCCGCGGATCGCCGAGGGTGCAGATGACGTCGTTGCCGGCGGGCAGACGCTTGCGCGTGATGCCGGCAGCCACCATCTGGGCGTCGCAGAAAATCGGCGCGCCGTCGCGCAGAGCTGCGCGCGCAGCCGAGACGACACCGGGTGTGAAGGCGACGTCGTCGACGAGATCGACCTGGCCACTTGCATGAATCATGCGCACTACAGCTTGCGAGACATCCGCCGGGAAACGGCTCAGGTCGGCTTCGGCCCGAATGGTGGCAAAGGACTGGCGATAGATTTCCGCGCCGTCACGGATGTACTCGATCATGTGCCACACGATAGAGGCATCACCGATCGGGCGGATTCACCCGGTAACCGTCACCCGTCGCGATCACATCCGCTACGTCCCCGCGGGGACGTCCGCAGCTGCGGTCGCACCCGGCCCAGTGCTGGCGCCCGACAACCGGAAGTTCTGCCTGCTCGACGGCGGTGATCGCGTCGGCGCGCACGTCGGCGAGCGACTTCTCGCATCCCGGACTTCCGGTGCAGGCGGTGACCTCGAGCCACGGTGAGTTCTCGTCGAAGATCAACCCCATGGGTGCCAGCACCCGGACTACCTGCTCGGCTGCCCATTCGTCGAGGTCGAAGATATGCACCGATCGCCACGGTGTCACGACGACGGGCTTGTCGACGGCTGCGAGGAACTCGGCCAGCCGAGCGTCGAGCAGCCCGAATCGCAGGCCGCCGCCCAGAGCTACGGTCCCGTCGCGCTGCTCGAGCCAGCCGATAGTGGGCCGTGCATCCGGCGTGAGGTCCGCCGCAACGGTGGACTCGGCGGTCAGACCCAGCTGCTCGAGGGTGCGTTCGATTCCGTCCGGAACCTCGGCCAGGCGCCAGTGCTTGTCGCGAACGTCGAGGAATGATCGAGCCGCCTCGAGGAGCAATTCGACGGCGTCGTCCGCCTGGACGAGATGAGTGGTGTGGTGACCGGCGAGCACCAGTGAATGCTCGGTGGCGCTGCGCGCATGGAGTCCGAAATCGCCCCGTAGCCCTGTGATGTCTCCGCGCCCGTCGTCGAGGGTGAACAGGGTTCGCCCTGGCAGATCCGCCAATGCTTGATCTGCTTGGATCGCCGAATCGAGACGGTGGACCAGTTCACGAATGTCGGCTACGCCCCCGATACGGCCGGACAGTGGGGACGCGAGGATGTTGCGCACTCGCTCGTGCGTCGCGGACGGCAGCAGGCCGGCCGACGCGATTCGCGCTGCGAAGGCTTCGGGATCCGAGACCGAGCGCAGTTGTACGTTGCCCCTCGAGGTGAGTTCCATCTGCCCGTTGCCGAGATCGCGCGCCGCGTCGGCGAGCGTCTGCAATTGGGTGGGGGTGAGGAGTCCGCCGGGTAGGCGCACGCGTGCCAATGCGCCGTCGGCGGCGTGGTGAACTTGCAGTGCACCCGGGCACGCGTCTGGCTGTGAACGGTCCGTGGGCATGGCTCCAGGGTACGACCTGTCATGAGTGCCTTCTGCGGACCGGTAGCATCACCACCACCAGTGACGGCAGTTGAGGAAACCGGTGAAAGTCCGGTGCGGTCGCGCCACTGTGAGTGTTGCTCGAGCGGGACGTGTTTCCGCTCGGAAACACGAGTCAGACCCTCAACCGCCGTCGATGACAGATCTGTGCCACGGGGCGCGAAACCCCAGGAAGGCTTCACCCGTGATTCTTCTGCTCTCCACGTCCGACACCGATCTGCTGAGCGCCCGCGCCAGCCAGGAAGCCGGCGACGGAGTCTCCTATCGCTGGGCCAACCCCTCACGCTTGCTGGTCTCGGAGGACTTGCCGCCCTTGCTCGACGGCGTCGACCTCGTGATCGTTCGTATCCTCGGCAGCCGTCGCAGCTGGGAAGACGGCCTGGACATGGTCCTCGCCTCCGGACTCCCCGTAGTCGTTCTCGGCGGCGAGCACGCGCCGGACGCCGACCTCATGGAGTGCTCGACGGTCTCCGCCGGCGTTGCTGCCGAGGCGCACAACTACCTGGCCGAGGGTGGCGCACAGAATCTGGCACAGCTGCACCACTTCCTGTCCGACACGGTCCTGCTCACCGGCCACGGTTTCGAGCCGCCGGCTCACCTGCCTTCCTGGGGCATCGCTGATTTCGCGCCCGATCTCGACTCGGCGAGCGGTCCGGTCATCGCAGTTCTGTACTACCGTGCTCAGCATTTGGCCGGCAACACCCGGTACATCCAGGCGTTGTGCGACGCGGTCGCCGAGGCCGGTGGCACCGCGCTGCCGATCTACTGCGCATCTCTGCGAACCGCTGAAGCCGAACTTCTGAGCACGCTCCGCCGCGCCGACGCCATGGTCGTGACAGTTCTCGCTGCCGGTGGCACGAAGCCCGCTACCGCGTCCGCCGGTGGGGACGACGAAGCCTGGGATGTCGCCGCACTCGCTGCACTCGACGTCCCGATCCTGCAGGGGCTGTGCCTGACCAGTAGCCGCGCCACCTGGGACGAGAACGACGACGGACTGTCGCCTCTCGACGTCGCGACCCAGGTCGCGGTGCCGGAATTCGACGGCCGCATCATTACCGTCCCGTTCTCCTTCAAGGAAATCGACTCCGACGGACTGTCCACGTACGTCCCCGACGTCGAGCGCGCTGCCCGTGTCGCCGGGATCGCGGTCCGTCACGGCAAGCTGCGCCACATTCCCACCACCGAGCGTCGCGTTGCTCTGATGCTCTCGGCGTACCCGACCAAGCACGCCCGCATCGGCAACGCGGTCGGTCTCGATACTCCGGCGAGCGCAATCGACCTGCTCACCGAAATGCGTTCTGCCGGTTACGACCTCGGTCCGGTCGACGGCCCGGACGCAGTTCCCGGCCTGGCGGCGAAGGACGGCGACGCGCTGATCCATGCCCTGATCGCGGCCGGCGGCCAGGATCCTGACTGGCTCACTGCCGAGCAGCTCGAGGGCAATCCGATCCGCATCTCGGCAGCAAAGTACCGCGAATGGTTCGCCACCCTGCCCGAGGAACTGCGCAGCGGCGTCGAAGAGCACTGGGGCGCAGCGCCCGGAGAGCTGTACGTCGACCGCTCGCAGGATCCGGACGGCGAAATCGTCATCGCGGCACTGCGATTCAACAACATCGTGCTCATGGTCCAGCCGCCGCGGGGATTCGGTGAAAAGCCCGTCGCGATCTACCACGACCCGGATCTGCCGCCGAGCCACCACTACCTCGCGGCCTACCGCTGGATCGCTGCAACACCGGACAACGGCGGATTCGGCGCCGACGCCGTTGTGCACCTCGGCAAGCACGGCAACCTCGAATGGTTGCCGGGCAAGACGCTCGGCATGTCCAGCAACTGCGGCACCGACGCAGCCCTCGGCGACCTGCCGCTGATCTACCCCTTCCTGGTCAACGACCCGGGTGAAGGAACACAGGCAAAGCGTCGTGCCCACGCGACGCTCGTCGATCACCTGATCCCACCGATGGCCCGCGCCGAAAGCTACGGCGACATCTCCCGTCTCGAGCAACTGCTCGACGAGCACTCCAACATCTCCGCACTGGACCCGTCCAAGCTGCCGGCCATTCGCCAGCAGATCTGGACGCTGATGCGGGCAGCCAAGATGGACCACGACCTCGGCCTCGCGGAGCGTCCCGAAGAGGACGTGTTCGACGACATGCTCCTGCACGTCGACGGGTGGCTGTGTGAGATCAAGGACGTCCAGATCCGCGACGGCCTGCACATTCTCGGCCGCGCACCCGAGGGCGACGCCGAAATCGAACTGGTCCTGGCCATGCTCCGTGCCCGTCAGATGTGGGGCGGCGAACAGAGCGTCCCTGGTCTGCGCGAAGCTCTCGGGCTCAGCGAAGACGGCGACGAGTCCCGCAACCGTGTCGACGACGTCGAGGAAAAGGCGCACGCTCTGGTTCGCGGCATGTACGACGCCGACTGGAACCCCGCTGCGGCAGAACAACTCAGCGACGACGAGACCGTCGTGAAGATCCTTCAGTTCGCGGCCACCGAAGTGATTCCACGCCTCCGACAGACGAACAACGAGATCAAGCAGGTCCTGCACGCGCTCGACGGCGGCTTCATCGCCGCCGGCCCGAGTGGGTCACCGTTGCGCGGCCTGATCAACGTGCTTCCCACCGGTCGTAACTTCTACTCCGTCGATCCCAAGGCAGTTCCCTCACGACTGGCGTGGGAGACCGGTCAGGCGATGGCCGAGTCGCTCGCCGCTCGATATCTCGCCGATCACGGCGAGTACCCGCGCTCGGTGGGTCTGTCCGTGTGGGGTACCGCCGCCATGCGTACCTCCGGCGACGACATCGCCGAAGTGTTCGCGCTCCTCGGTGTTCGCCCTGTCTGGGACGAAGCAAGCCGACGCGTCGTCAACCTCGAGGTCATCGATCTCGAAGAGCTCGGCCGCCCGCGCATCGACGTCACCGTCCGCATCTCCGGATTCTTCCGTGATGCGTTCCCGCACGTGCTCGCACTGCTCGACGACGCTGTTCAGTTGGTCGCCGCATTGGACGAGACGGACGAGCAGAACTACGTGCGCGCCCACGCGCAGGCCGACCTTGCCGAGCACGGCGATGCCAGGCGTGCGACCACTCGCATCTTCGGTTCGAAGCCCGGAACCTACGGCGCCGGCCTGCTGCAACTCATCGACTCCAAGACCTGGCGCGGTGACGACGACCTCGCCGAGGTGTACACCAACTGGGGCGGCTTCGCGTACGGCCGTGGGCTCGACGGAATCCCGGCAGCCGACGACATGCGCAGTGCTTACCGTCGAATCAACGTGGCGGCCAAGAACACCGACACGCGTGAGCACGACATCGCCGATTCGGACGACTACTTCCAGTACCACGGCGGCATGGTTGCCACCGTGCGCGCGCTGACCGGAAAGTCGCCCGAGGCGTACATCGGCGACAGCACTCGGCCGGAATCGGTTCGCACACGCACACTTTCGGAAGAGACCGCACGTGTCTTCCGGGCGCGCGTGGTCAATCCCCGCTGGCTCGACGCGATGCGCCGTCACGGGTACAAGGGTGCGTTCGAGATGGCGGCCACGGTCGACTACCTCTTCGGGTACGACGCCACCACCAACGTGGTCGCGGACTGGATGTACGAAAAGCTCGCCGAGACCTACGTTCTGGACGAGCAGAACCAGAAGTTCATGACGCAGTCCAACCCGTGGGCCTTGCACGGAATCGCCGAGCGGCTCCTCGAAGCCGCCGAGCGCAACATGTGGGAGCACCCCGAGCAGAAGACACTCGACGGCTTGCGTCAGGTGTACCTCGAAACCGAAGGCGAGCTCGAGGGGGAGTAGACCTCGAGCATCACCGGCAGATCCGGGCGCTGAAGTGAGTCAGCGTCCGGACTTGATGATCTGAGCGATGTTCCGCTCCGCCAGAGCAGTGATGGTCAGTGACGGGTTGACGGTGCCGGTGCTGCCCGGAATAGCGGCGCCGTCCATCACGTACAGGCCGTCGTAGCCCTTGACTCGCCCGTAACCGTCGGTGGTCTTGCCCAGAACCGCACCGCCGAGGGGATGCGCGGTGAACGAGGAATTGACGTCCTTCGCGAACGGCAATGCCGACGGCAGCGTGGTGCCGGCGAAGGCCATCTTGTTCTGGACGGCGCGTAGTGCCTCGACGGTGGCGTCGTTGCCGTTCTTCGGCCAGTTCAGCACCACCCGATCGGAGCCGCCGTCGTAGGCGAAGTCGGCGCGCTGCGAGTCGAGGGTCATCCCCAAGGTTCCGAGCATGCCGATGTTGACGGGTAGGCCGGGGACGTACCAATTTTCCAGGGAGAGTGGCATTCCCGACTCGTCGACGATGCGTGATGCCGACGGTGCGGCTTGCGCAGTGCCGTCACTGAAGCCGAACGAGCGCACCATCCCGGCGTCGCCGTTCGTTCCCCAGCCCTTACCGACGTGTTCGTTGAGGTTGGGCAGCGCGCCCGTCGCCTGGGCGCGTACCAGCAGTTCGGAGGTGCCGATCGAGCCGGCGCCGAGGAACAGACGGTCACAGGTAAGAGTCTTCCGGGCCAGAACGCCACCCGTCGGATCCGTCGATTCGACGTCGACGACGTAGCGTCCATCACGTTCGCGACTGATCGCGAGCACCTGATGTCCGTAACAGACGGTGGCTCGTCCGGTGGCTTCGGCGGCGGGAATGTAGTTCTGTGTGAGGTCGAACTTCGCGCCGTTGGAGTTACCCATGTTGCTGTCACCGACAGTGGCCGAGGCTCGGGTTCGGCCGTCGAGTTCTGAGCGCACCACGTCCCAGTTCCAGATCCCGTCGATCCGCTGCGGATCGAATCCGGCACGACGAGCGTCCTGATCCCAACGACGCGAGTGACCGAAGTTCGGGGTTTGGTAAATGTCTTCGGGCAACGGGCTCAGACGCAGCATCTGGCGCACTTTGGGGTACCAGGTGGACGCCATCTCGTCGTAGTCGAGGGAGTTGCCGAAGACTGCGTCGAAGAATCGGCGCTCGGGCGCGATCATCACGCCGGTGAAGATGATGGAACCACCGCCGACTGCAGCGCCGCGCCAGACCGAGATGTGTTGGTAGTCGGTGGCATCGAGGACGCCGCTGAAGTAGTCGCACGCCACGGGGAGTCCGGTGAGGTTGGTGAACGATGTTCGCCGGAAGACTCCGCGGCCGTCGGCCAGCATGTCGGAGGTGTGAATCTCCCGTTGCGGATCATGCGGCCACCGAAGTCCGCGTTCGAGGATGGTGATCTGGGTGCCGCTCTGCGCCAATCGGAGGGCGGTGGCGCTTGCGCCGAATCCGGACCCGATGACGATGGCTTCGGAATGCTCCGGGGGAGTAGGAGATGGTGCGAACAACTCGGGGACGAGCGCGCGGTAGTGATCAGCACCCATCGGGAGCGCCCGCAGTGGTGCGGGGGTGGCGTGGCTGGTCGACGTCGACATGAGCGGCGCCGCGGCTGCAACTGCCGCCCCCGCCCCGGCGGCTTTGAAAAAGTCACGACGCTGCATGTCACGGCGCTGCATGTGTAAATTCGACTCCCCAGTTCGACGGTTTGCCTCAGAATAACTCGAGATGGAGTTCGGGGACGAAACGGCGTGTCTGACGTCATGAAGAACCGGATAAAACGTGCATAAGTGGCACTTCCTGGGTGGTACTGATCGGTCACCAGATAGTCGCGGAATCTTGTCGGTGTTCAGCGAGAGGCGCTCGCACCTATCCTCGAGGAGTGAACCCCGACTTCAAGCGCGTCTCCGAGGCCAAGTACGTCCTACTCACGACCTTCCGCAAGGATGGAACTCCGGTGGCGACTCCACTCTGGGCCGCGCCGGACGGCAACAAGCTCCTGATGTGGACCGTCACCGATTCCTACAAGGTCAAGCGCATCAGGCGAAACCCGTCGGTCACCGTCGCTGCGTGTGACGCTCGGGGAAATCCCAAGGGTGAACCGGTGGCCGCCGTCGCCGAGATCCTCGACGGACCGGGCACCGATCATGCTCGCGACGCGATAGCACGTCGGTACGGAATCCTCGGCTGGATCACCATGAAAGGCAGTCTCCTGCGCCGCGGCAAGACCGGAACGATCGGACTTGCCATCACTGCAGCCTGACCGCGCGTCAGTTGCCGAGCAGATCGTCCAACGCTGAATCGAACCGCGGATACGTGAAGGGGAAGCCTTTGTCCGCCAACACTTTCGATACGGCATGACGACCCGTCAGGCCCAGGGCAGCGTCGCTGCGAAGAAGGAACGCGCCGAATCTGACCATGAAAGCGGGCGTCGGCGGCGCAGGTGGCCGGTGAAGGTGCTTGCGCAGCCCGGCCATCAGCTCTGAGTTTCGGACGGGATCCGGAGCCGTCGCGATGACCACCCCCGAGGCAGCCGAAACGGGTTCGAGTGCCCAACGAACGATCGACAGCCAGTCCTCGATGTGAATCCAACTGGTCCACTGCCTACCCGAGGCGACGCGTCCGCCCAGTCCGAGACGCACGAGCAACAGCAATCGCTCGAGCGCCGGTGTGCCCTTCTCCAACACGACACTGGTTCGCAGGATCACCACTCGTGACGCGTTTGCACCCTCGACCGCTGCCTCCCAGTCCTTTGCGACGTCGGTCATCTGAGGTGGCCCGTCAGCGAGGGGAGAATCCTCGTCCAATCGTGCCTCACCCGCATCGCCGTAGATCGCGAGCGTGCTCGCCTGGATCCACACCGGAACAGGGTTCGCCAGTAGTTTCGACGCTTCGACCAGCGCGCGGGTCGGATCGACCCGGGAGTTGGTGAGTAGTGCGATGTTTGCCGGGGTGGGTCGGCGATCGACCAACTCGCCGGCCAGATTGATCATCGCGGCGCCGCCGAGTTCTCCCGCCCAGTCGCCCACCGTGACACCGTCCCACTGAACCTGCCTGTGCCTGCCAGGTTTCGGTGAGCGAGTCAGGACCACGACGTCATACCCACGGTCCGCGAGATCGTCGCTGATCCGGCGGCCGAGAGCGCCGGTGCCGCCGGCGATCACGACCTTCGTCATCACTGCGCCTGGCTGACCGAGGACATGTGGAAGTCGGGAATCCGCATGGGCGGCATGGCCGTGCGGGTGAACCAATCTTTCCACTCCCGGGGAAGCGTGATCTCGGTACGTCCAGCCTCGGTGACCCGCCGCAGGAGATCGAGTGGACTCTCGTTGAAACGGAAGTTGTTGACGGCGCCGACGATCTTGCCGTCCTCGATCAAATACACCCCGTCACGGGTGAGTCCGGTCAACAGCAGCGTCGTCGGATCCACCTCACGGATGTACCAGAGGGTTGTGAGCAGTAGACCCTTCTCGGTACCTGCGATCATGTCCTCGATCGAGGTGTCGTCACCACCGGTCAGGATGAGATTGTCGCCGGGAACTGCGACAGGTCGACCGAATTCTCGTGCAGCGTGGCGCGGGTACGCCAGCGCATTGACGACGCCGTCTCGGACCCAGTCGACGGGTTCGATCTCCATACCGTTGTCGAACAGTGAGACGGATTCACTCGACGACGTCGTGATCACGAACGGCGCGGATTGCAAGCCCTCGGCGCCGGGGTCGGAGGTGAGTGTCAGTGGCAATCCGAGCTTCTCGCCGATCCGGGTTCCACCGGTGGTGGACAGTGCGGTGTGGCCTTCTTCGGCGCCGCGACCCTCCATGGTCCACATCAGATAGATCATCAGGTCCGCCACAGCAGACGGAGGAAGAATTGTCTCGTAGCGGCCGGCAGGCAGACTGACGGAGTTACCCGCCCAGTCGAGTCGAGTGGTCAACTGCGACAAGAGCTTCGGTATCGAGATATCGCTGAAATCGACAGTTCCGGATCCGACCCAGGCGCTGGCGTCGCCGCGCTTGCCGTTGATCTCCACGGAGCCGGTGGCCTGAGCCGTTCTACGTCGCACGCCCGTCGAGGTTCCGAGCCAGGTGGTGTGCAACTGGTGGTGAGCGAAGCCGAACAACTGGTCGCCGCCGTCGAAGGCCGTGGACAGGTCGGCAGCCAACGGCGCAAAGACACCGATGTCGGTCAGGGCGGCCGGCAGGTCCCAGTCGGTCTCTGCCGCCGACTGCGTGATCAGGTCGGACGCGTCGTCAGCCGGAGTGGCTGTGCGCGCAGCTTCTTCGCTTGCATGTACGAGCGCGGAAATCTGCTCCGGATCGACACTGCTGGAACTGACAGTGCCCACCTTCGCGATGTCACCCTCGCGCACGATCGAGATCACCGTCCACGTCCGGGACAGCGAAACTCCGTTGGTGGTCATCGAATTGTTGGCCCACCGCAGCGACGCCTCACTCGCATCGGTCACGATCACCAACGATTCGTCTACCGTCCTCGCGGCCAATGCACGCTCGACGACCTGCTGCGGATCGATCACTGCTGAGCCTCCGAACGAGTATTGAGGATGTTGACTCCGCGGAACAGAGCGGACGGGCAGCCGTGGCTGACCGCCGCAACCTGACCGGGTTGCGCCTTGCCGCAGTTGAACGCGCCCTGCAGGCGCCAGGTCGACTCACCGCCAACGGCTTCCATCGAGCCCCAGAAATCCGTCGTCGTCGCCTGATACGCCACGTCGCGCACCTGACCGTCGAGCTTTCCGTCACGGATCTTGAAGAACCGCTGACCGGTGAACTGAAAGTTGTAGCGCTGCATGTCGATCGACCAGGACTTGTCACCGACGACGTAGATGCCGTTCTCGACTCGCGAGATCAGGTCTGCGGTCGAGGTGTCCGTAGAAGGGTCGGGGGAGAGCGAGACGTTGGCCATTCGCTGGATGGGAACGTGATGTGCGGAGTCGGCGTACGAGCAACCGTTGGAACGCGTCAGCCCCAGCCTCGGCGCGAACACGCGGTCTAGTTGATACCCGACCAGTGTTCCCTCTGCCACCAGATCCCACCGTTGAGAGGCGACGCCGTCGTCGTCGAATCCGACGCTGGCCAGGCCGTGCTCTTCGTTTCGGTCGGCGGTCACGTGCATGAGTGGCGTTCCGTATTTCAGCGTTCCCAGCTTGTCCGGCGTCGCGAACGACGTACCGGCGTAGGCCGCTTCGTAGCCGATCGCGCGGTCGTATTCGGTGGCGTGTCCGATGGATTCGTGGATCGTGAGCCACAGATTGGTCGGATCGATCACGAGGTCGGTCGGACCTGCTTCGACGGTCGGTGCCTTGGTCTTCTCGGCCAGCCACTCCGGGATCTGCGCGAGCTCATCGCCCCAGTTCCATGTGCTCTCCGCCCCGAGGTACTCCCATCCGCGGCCTACCGGCGGCGCCAAGGTGCGCATCGATTCGAAGCTGCCGGCCGACTTGTCGACGGCGGTCGCCTCGAACTCGGGGTGCAGACGCACCCGTTGCTGGGTGATCGACGAACCGGCCAGATCCGCGTAGAAGGTCTGCTCCTTGACCTGGAGGACACTCGCCGTTACGTGATCCACGCCGTCGGCGGCTTGAAGCCGTCCGGAGTAGTCGACCAGCAGGCCTACCTTCTCGGCCGTCGGTGTCGCGAAGGGATCTTCGAGGTACGGCGACACCCACGTCGCGTCGGCGTAGACGGGCTCGTCGGCGAGGGTGACCGGATCCCGATTGAGCGAGCGCAATGCCTTCGCGACCTCGACCGCTTGGCGTGCCAGCGCAGCAGCGACATCGGGGGACACCTCGGCGTGCGAGGCGAATCCCCACGTGCCGTCGACGATCACACGGACGGCGACCCCGATCTCGTCTCCGTCGGACACCGCCTGAACTACGCCGTCGCGCAAGCGGATCGACTGTGTGAGCACGCGGTGGACACGAACATCGGCGTGCTGGGCGCCGGCCGTTCTCGCTGCCGACAGCGCCGCATCAGCGACAGCTCGCAGCGGGAGGGCGAGGAAATCTGCATCGACATCTCGGGTGACGGTCACGCACACGACGCTAGCCGACGAACGCCGATCTCAGCCGAACTGCTGCCATCCGAGGCGAATCACCATGGCGATCACGACCACCAACAGCGTGATCCGCACGAATCCGGATCCCTTGCTCAGCGCCATCCGCGAACCGATGACCGCGCCGAGAACGTTGCACACCGCCATCGCCAAACCCAAACTCCACCAGACATGCCCGGTGACGGCGAAGTAGGCGAGCGCGCCGAAATTGGAACCGAGATTGATCACCTTCGCCATCGCTGCGCTCCGAACGAATTCGGTTCCGAGGAAGGTCGCGAAGCTGATGATGAGGAAGGTGCCGGTGCCGGGTCCGAGCAGACCGTCGTAGAGGCCGATGAGTCCGGCGGAGAGCAGCAGGACGAGGACGGTCTTGCGCTGCGTCGGACGATGGGTCGCGATCGTGGTGCCCAGCGTCGGACGCATGGTCACGAAGACGGCGACGGCGACGAGGACGACCATCACGATCGGAATGAAGTACTTCTTGTCGATCAGCGAAACGGCCGCCGCCCCGCACGCGGCCGTCACCGCAGCCAACGCGGCTGCCGGCGCCATCTGCCGCCACTCCATCGGGATTCGACGGGAGAACGTGTACACCGCAGCACTCGTCCCGGTGAATGCCGTCAATTTATTGGTGGCCAGTGCCGCCTGTGGGGTCAATTGCGGGGCGACCAGAAAGAGCGCCGGCAACAGAATCAATCCACCGCCGCCGACCACGGCGTCGACCCAACCCGCCGCCGTCGCTGCCGTCATCAGCAGTCCCCAATCAGCAATATCCACGGCGGTGACTCTTTCACAGCTGTGACACTCTTGAGCACATGCGGAGGTTCAGCCTGTGGCTGCGAGGAAAGCCGATGATCGCGGACAGCGCGCTGGCGCTCGTGTTCTTCGCGCTCGAGGTAGTCACGTTCGTCAGTTCGCCGCGTGAGGAGCGGTGGCCTCAGCTCGTCGTCGGATTTCTGATCTGCCTTCCCGTCGTGTGGCGTCGCAAATATCCGCGTGTGTCCGCTGCGTCCATTTTGTCGATGTCGTACTTCGCAACCTTGATGATGTGGGCGACAGGGGATCCGGCTGCGGAACATCCAGGCCTGTTGGCGCTCGGGGTCTCGCTCTACACACTCGTTGCGTATGTCGATCGACGCACCGGGGCGATTTTTGCGTGCTTCCTTGCCCTGGACATGACACTCTCGTTGCTCGTCATCCGCGAAGACGTGATCCTCACGATCATCATTGCGACCCTGCTCTATGCACTGGCCTGGATCACCGCCGAGTTCTTGAGCGCCCGCCGCGCCTACGACGAGGAAGTGGCCGCCAGACTCGAAGTGGCCGAATACGAACGGGATCGGCGTGCCGAGGATGCGGTGGCCACGGAAAGAACCCGAATCGCCCGCGAACTCCACGATGTCGTCGCCCACGCGGTCAGCGTGATGATCGTCCAGGCGGACGGCGCGTCGTATGCGGTCGATTCCAATCCCGCGTTGGCCAAGAAGGCGCTCGGCAACATCTCCAGCACCGGACGCGACGCCCTTGCCGAGCTTCGCCGGACCGTCTCGCTTTTGCGCACCGAGGTCAGTAGCGATTTGATGCCGCAACACGGAACGGCCGGCATCGCCAAGGTCGTCGAGATGATGCGTGCCGCTGGTCTCGGCGTGCGCCTCGAGCTGACCGGCGAGCTCGACGACGTCAGTCCTTCAGTCAGCCTGGGAATTCATCGCCTGGTCCAAGAGTCACTGACCAATGTCCTCCGTCACGCCGGCGCAAATCCGAAGGCACGAGTCACCGTGCGCCGCACCGACACCGCGGTGCTGCTCGAGGTCGTCGACAACGGAACGTCGAGTTCGACCTTCTCCCACGGTTCGGGGAATGGACTGGTCGGAATGCGTGAGCGGGTGGCGGTACTGCACGGGACACTCGAGACCGGACGACGCCCCGACGGCAGTTGGCGTGTGTACGCAGAGCTGCCGCTCGAGATCCACGATTGATACCGGCTCGCCGCAATCGCATTGGCACCGACGTCTCAGGCCCGATAGGTTTACGCCGTGCCCATCACCGTGCTGCTAGTCGACGACCAGGAACTCATGCGGATGGGCCTGAACATGGTGCTCGAAGCACATGAAGACATCTCGGTTATCGGTGAGGCCGGTGACGGAGCCGCGGCGGTCGCAGCGGCGGTGGCGCTGAAGCCTGACGTCGTGTTGATGGATGTGCGGATGCCGATTGTCGACGGGGTGAAAGCGACGGAGCAGATTCTTGCGTCCGGGATCGAATCCAGGGTCCTGGTGATGACGACGTTCGACCTGGACGAACACGCGCTCGGCGCCCTGCGTGCCGGAGCGAGTGGTTTTCTTCTCAAAGACACCCCGCCCGAGGACCTCGTGTCGGCTATCCGCAGCGTGGCAGCCGGTGACGCGGTTGTCTCCCCGAAGGTGACACGTCGTCTGCTGTCGAGGTTCATCGTGGACGGTCCGGCGCCCCGGCGCGATCCGGTGGTTCTCGACGTCCTGACCGAACGCGAACGCGAAGTCCTCGGACACGTGGCCACGGGACTGTCGAACATCGAGATCGCACAGCAGCTGTACCTGTCCGAATCGACGATCAAGTCGCACGTCGGACGCATTCTCACCAAACTCGATCTGCGTGATCGTGTGCAGGCTGTGGTGCTGGCCTACGAGACCGGACTGGTGACTCCGGGCGCGTAGGCCAGCCGCCTGTCAGGGATCGAGCGTTTCGCTCTGCTCAAGCATCAAAAGAGCCCACTGTTGGCAGCACGATGCAGGTCTTCCCGTCTGCGTAATCGACATTGCCGAACAGAGCGGCAAACACCTTGCCGTCACCGGTGTCGACGACCTTCGAGAGCAACGGCGTATCGAGTACGGGCAACTTCTCGTCCAACGGGACGATGCCGCCCTTGAACGTGCCGACGTTGATCCAGGCAACACTCAACCCTGAGGTCTTGGGTATGCCGACGTAACCCGGGATTGCCTGGAAACGGAGATGGTCGGCCTCGACCCACGGCGGCAACGGGAAGTTCGGACCGGCCTGTGCGGAGCTGAGGGTGACGGTGACGGGTTCACCGGCCACGCCACACCCGACCGTCGGTGCGGGGTACATGAACGACTGCGGCTTGGTGACGCCGATGTCCGGGAGATCGAGAGCGGTCGTGATCTGATCAGCGCCTGCCGTGCCGATCAACTGCTGAACAGCAGCAGAGGCTTCGGGGGAGATGGCTGCGGCCTGCGCGATCAGTGCGGCAATTCCTTCGGGTACTACCGGTTCTGCGGCCGCGGTTCCCGCGCTGATCATCGCGCTGCCGGCGGTGAGTGCCACGACGGCGGCAGTGCCGGCGATGGCAGCGGGAATGCGTCGGGCGAGTGTCTTGCCGGGGAGTCGGCTCATGTCGGGCTCCTTCATTTCATGAGGCCGGGAAATGCGGCCCGAAGTGACTTGACCATGCGCAGAGTCTCAACGTCAACTTGAGGTTTAGAATCGTTAGCGGAGCGTTAGTTAACGCCAGGCAAGTCGCACGTGCGTGAGAGAAGGCCCGTGTGACTCACAGCACCCACCTGTTTTGCACCTCTGCGTCGTTGTCGGGAGAAAAACCGGCCCCTCGAGCGTTGAACGAATAGACCGTCTGAAAGGGGACGTCATGATCGCCGCCGTATTTCTCCTCTACGTGATCGTCGAGATCGCAGCCTTGGTCATCGTGGGCAACGCCATCGGTGTCGCCTGGACAGTGCTGCTGTTTCTCGCCGGATCGCTTGTCGGATTGATCCTCATGCGCTCGCAGTGGCGACGGGTCATGGACGGGTTCCGTAAGGCCACGCGGGGTGAGGGATCGCCGTCACTGGCGGTCGCCGACGGCGCCTTGGTCGCGGCGGGCTCCGCGTTGATGTTCGTACCCGGACTCGTGACTTCGGTTCTGGGCCTGCTGCTTCTGATTCCGCCGACCCGCTGGGCGCTGCGCCCGCTTGCAGTGCTCCTGGCAGGTAAGCGCGCAGCAGCATTTGCCGCCGGTGGTGACGCCTTCGCCGGAACCGTCGGCTACGCGGCGCGGATGCGCGGAAACGGCGAGGTGATCGACGGCGAGATCATCGTCGAGACACCCGAAACCACCGAGTACGTCGCCAGCAACGGCAAGGAACTGGTGCTCGAGGGTGAGATTCTGGACACGGATACACCCACCCGTTCGCGGGGGCCGCAGTACTAACAGGCAGACTGGGTGCTCGTGACTACTCGTCTGCTGGTCAACGGCCGGATCTACAGTTCATTTGCACCTGACGCGACCTCGATCGCCATCACCGACGGCACCGTCGTGTGGGTCGGCGACGAGCGCGCCGGACGGGCGTTGCACCCCGCCGCGGAGATCGAAGATCTGGGTGGTGCGTTTGTCACTCCCGGGTTCGTCGACACCCACGTCCACATCACCGCACTGGGACTCAATCTCGTCGGCCTCGATCTCGTGGGCGCGAACTCTCTGGACGAATGTCTCGCGCGAGTACGAACATTCGCAGCCGCGAACCCCGAAACTGCCCATCCCGACGCAGTCATCTGGGGACACGGTTGGGACGACACCGAGTGGGCCGAACAGACCCCGCCGTCGACCGCAGATCTCGACGCGGCCGCCCCTGGCCGCAAGGTGTATCTCTCGCGGATCGACGTTCACTCGGCCGCGTGCTCGAGCGCACTGCGCGACGGGATCTCCGGCCTCGCCGACACCGCTGGATACTCGGCCGAAGGCCCGTTGACGTTCGACGCACACCACCTGGCGCGCAATGCCGCTCGGAATCTGCTGACGGAAACTCAGCGCGCTTCTGCTCGTACCGCTGCGCTCGATCTCTGCGCCTCACGCGGAATCGTGGCCGTTCACGAGTGCGGGGGACCGGACATCTCGGGATTGACCGATTTCCAGGAACTGTTGGCCCACGATCACGGCGTGGAGGTTCGGGGCTACTGGGGTGAGCGTGTCGACAGCGAAGAGGATGCTCGCGCGCTCCTCGACAAAACCGGAGCAGACGGACTCGGCGGGGATCTCTTCATCGACGGCTCGCTCGGTTCGCATACCGCGTGGTTGCTCGAACCCTATGCAGACCAACCTGATTCGACGGGCAATGCCTACCTCGACGTCGACGCGATCGCCGCACACATCCGGGCCTGTACCCTCGCGGGCGTCCAGGCCGGGTTCCATGCCATCGGTGACGGCGCCGTCTCGTCGGCAGCTGCCGCGTTCCGCAGGGTCGCCGACGAACTGGGTGGCCCCAAGGTCGCCGCGTTGGGTCACCGCCTCGAGCACGCGGAAATGATGTCCATGGCCGACGCGGAAACCTTTGCCGCCTTGGGTGTCATCGCTAGCGTCCAACCGGTGTTCGACGCACTGTGGGGTGGCACCGACGGTCTTTACGCCACGCGCCTGGGAGTCGAGCGCGCAGCAGCGTTGAATCCGTTTGCACCTGCTGCCGGTAAGGGTGTCTCGCTCGCATTCAGCTCCGACGCCCCGGTCACCCCCATCGAGCCGTGGGCGATGCTGCGCGCCGCTGTCCAGCACCGCACCGACGGAAGTGGAATCTCGCCGCGTGCGGCCTTTTCCGCGGCAACTCGCGGCGCCTGGCGCGCGGGCGGAGTGCGGGACGGCGCCGCGGGAACCCTCAATCCGGGCGCACCTGCCTCCTACGTGTTGTGGGAGGCAGGCGAACTCGAAGTGAGCGCACCCGCCGACTCGGTTCAGCGATGGTCTACCGATCCGCGCTCGCGCGTACCCGCTCTGCCGAGGCTGGCGGAAGATGCGCCGATTCCGGTCTGCATCAAGTCGGTGCATCGCGGACGCGTCGTCTATCAGCGCGGCTCGTCGAGTGAGTGAGGCCGGCGCAGAGGCGTCTGTCGGTGATCGCTCCCGTGTGAGCGCTGTGCTCACCGGTTCCGCATGGCTACGTTCGCTGTACGCGGCCGCTGGTGGATTCCTGATCTTCGCAGGGTTCCCACCCCGCCCGCTGTGGTTCTTGGCGCCCGTCGGGATCGCTCTTCTGACGTGTGTGTTGACGAACTTCGGGCGCGGCGGACTGCGCCTTCGTGCCGGCTTCGGTTACGGATACTTGGCCGGTCTCGGATTTCTGGTGCCGTTGCTTCCGTGGATCGGTGTGTTCGTAGGTGCGGTCCCGTGGATCGCGTTGGCCGCGGTGGAGTCGTTGTTCATCGGACTGTTCGGGCTGCTTGCGGTTCTGGTGGCGAGGTTGCCATGGGCACCCTTGTGGATTGCTGCGACCTGGACGCTCACCGAGTGGCTTCGTTCCAGCGTTCCTTTCGGCGGATTCCCTTGGGGCAGGCTCGCATTCGGTCAATCCGAAGGGTGGCTCCTCCCTCTTGCGAGTGTCGGCGGTGCGCCGCTGCTCAGCTTCGCGGTGGCCCTGACCGGTACCGGCTTGGCAGCAGTTGCAGTCGCTGTCGCGGCCAAACGATGGGACCGAGGATTCTTCGGTGCTGTTGCCGCTGCCCTCGTGCCCGTGATCATTGCTCTCGTGGTGTCGCCGTTCTTGTCCACCATGGATTCCGGTGATCGAACGATCACCGTCGCCGCCATTCAGGGAAGCGTTCCGAGGTTGGGCTTGGACTTCAACTCGCAACGCAAGCAGGTCCTCGACAACCATGTCGCCGAAACCGTGAAACTTGCTGCCGAGGTGGACGCGGGCCGCGTCGATCAGCCTGACGTCGTGATCTGGCCGGAGAACGCCTCGGACATCGACCCCCTGCGAAACGCCGATGCCGCTGCCGACATCACCCGGGCCTCCGAAGCGATCGGAGCGCCGATTCTTGTCGGCACCGTACTCGTGAACGCCGATCGTACGACCACCAATTCGGTGATCGTGTGGGACGGCGCCAACGGTCCTCAGGAACAGCACGACAAGAAGATCATTCAGCCGTTCGGCGAATACCTGCCCTACCGAAGCTTCTTCCGGAACTTCTCCTCGTACGCCGATCGCGCGGGCAATTTCGTTCCCGGCGAGGGCAACGGCGTTGTCCATGCAGCGGGGGTGCCCATCGGTGTCGCGACTTGTTACGAGGTAGCGTTCGACCGGGCGTTCCAGGAATCGGTGCGCAACGATGCACAGTTGCTGGCGGTACCGACCAACAACGCCACTTTCGGGGACACCGAGATGACCTATCAGCAGCTGGCAATGTCGCGTGTGCGGGCAGTCGAGCACGGCCGCGCCGTCGTTGTCGCCGCAACCAGTGGTGTCAGCGCCATCATCGCTCCCGACGGTGCGGTGACTTCGCAAACCGACCTGTTCGTGCCGGCGGCCCTGGTGGCGAAGGTGCCGCTCTCGACCAGCTCCACCCTTGCCAGCCGAGTAGGTCCGGTGCCGGAGATCGTGCTCAGCATCATCGCGGTCGGCGCGATTGCCATGGCAGTGCTGGCCCGGCGCCGAGATCAGGCTGAGCACTCACCCGAGGAGACTGCGGCAATCTGAGCCGAGCATCGGATATTAGGGCTGCCGATGTTCCGAGGAGCGCCTACGCGGGTACTCGCTGTGCCACCCGTTCCTGCGTAAGGCGGCTTCTTGTGACCGAGCCTGAGAAAACCGAGCCAGACAAGTCCGAGACCCGGGATGCAGTTCACAAAACCAGTGTCGTCGACGCGGTTCTGCAGTCACCGCTCGCCGGCCTGTCGCCGTGGATCTTGCTGTCCTTGCTCTCCGGGCCGGGAAGGTTCGAGGAATCCGCGGCCGCAGCCCTCGGGTTGTCGCTGCTGATCTTGGCGGCCAGTCACCGGCGCAGCGGCACCGTGAAGCTGTTGGAGGTCTTCGACGTCGTGTTCTTCGGCGTTCTGGCGGCCATCGGCCTCCTCGCGTCGGCGAACACGATTCGGTGGTTCGAACTCTGGGGAGGCGAACTGACCAACATCGCGCTGGTGGTCTTTGCCTTCGGATCGATCCTGCTCCGCAATCCTTTCACTTTGCAGTACGCGAAAGAGTCGACGCCTGAAGAGTATTGGACGACGACACTGTTTCTGCGCATCAACTACGTCATTACGGCGGTGTGGGCTCTCGCCTTCACCTGGTCGGCCGTAGTGGGCCTGTTCGGAGACGCACTGCTGCACGACGGTGACAACTTCTGGACCGGATGGATTCTGCAGTTGCTCGGAACCTTCTTCGCGATCTCCTTCACCGAGTGGTACCCCGAGTATGCGCCGAACAAGGCCGCTCAGGCTCAGGGCCTCGAAACCGAACCACCGCAGTCGATTTTCAGGCTGTTCGACTTTTTGCCGGTGTTCGTAGCCGTGACCGGCATCGCGGGGTTGGTGACCGACTCCGTTTCCGTGACCGCAGGCGTCACGTTGATTCTGGTCGGCGTGTTCGGACATCTGGCGATGCGACGGTTCACCGTCGACTAGGAGCTCTCGGTGATCTCGCGCCTACGGGAACTTGGTGCACGATCGTCTCGATGACCGGCAGGTGCCGGCTGATGCACGGAATTTGTCCGTTTCTGCGATAGTCAGTGCACCTGCCGTGCAATGGAAACGAGGGAAATTGAGCGTTATTTCGAGTACTGCACACAAGCACGAGCCCCTACACGGAAGACGTCCACCAGCGGATCACCGCTTCCTCGGATTCGACACACGAGTCTTTCCACACGCCCTCGCGATCTTGGCGGTGTGGATGCTCTGGACCGTGATCGTGCCCGCCATCGATTCCGCTGTCTCCTCCGAAGATCCAACCGGCGCCGGAGACCGGATGGCCGTGACCGAAACGGTCTCCTTCGCCGCACCTGCGGGCTGGAATGTCGACAGTGGTTTCCGAACCGACCAACATGGCGCGTCCGATTCGCTCCCACGTGTGACGTTGACCGATGGCACCGTCACCGTGAGCGTCGACGCCGACACATTCAGTGGAACTGCCGACGAACTCCTCTCCCAAACAGATGCCGTGAGTCTTGCGACGAACGGCAGTTCCGTGCTTGCGGTCTCCGGTGCGCGCCAGCCGATCAGCACCGCCGGGGGTCTGAGCGGCGTCCAGGTCAGCTTTGACACTCCGCGGTCCGCCGGATCGGTGACCACATTCGTCGTCGACGGCAAGGGAATTCGGGTACAGGTAGTCGGCCCACCCGATCAGATCGCCGCCCGCAGTCGAGAAATCACCGACATGATCGCCTCTATCGGCACACACGAGGGAGACACCAAGTGAGCACCGATCTCCTCGAAACCCGCTCCCGCGCATTCGATACGACGGCCTGGGGCGAGAAATTTCACTTCTTCCAGCCACGCAACGTCGTGTTCTGGATATACCTGTGGATGTGCGGATTCGGCCTCGTCAAAGGCTGGCAGATGTTTGCTCCCTTCGCCGGATACTTCGGGCGCGCACTCCTCGTTGCCGGCATCGTCGGCGTCATCAGCGCCGCGGTCTGGACATGGTGGTTCCGGCACATCGACCGCTACGAACGCCAACCCGTAGGACTAGTGGTCACCGGCTTCATCTGGGGCGCCACCGCAGCAACGTTCACTATCGCAGTACCCGCGAACGGAGCAGTCGGTTCGCTCTACTCGAAGATTTTCGGGCAGGTATGGGCTCAGGACTGGCATGCGGGCCTCTCTGCACCCTTCGTGGAGGAAACCGCCAAAGGCATCGGCATCGTAGTCCTCCTCGCGCTTGCACCACGCCTGGTGCGCACCGCAACCGACGGCCTGCTCCTCGGTGCTTTCATCGGCTTGGGATTTCAGACCAGCGAAGACTTTCTGTACTCGATTGCCGGCGCAACACAGGGCTTCGGCGCCCACCAAACCGACGGCCTGCTCGGTTCCATCGCCACCCGCACCTACTCCGACATCGTCTCTCATCCCCTCTTCACCGCCCTTTTCTGCGCCGGCGTGATCTATCTGATCGGCACCCCGGCCCAGCCCCGGCGGATCGGACGCGGATTGGCGTTGATCGTGGCACCCATCCTGATCCACGGCGTGTGGGATTCCATGCTCGCGATCGCCGGCGGCAGCAGTTCGCTCGTGTTCGTCATCATGATCGGCGACATCGTCTTCGCGTTCACTGCCTTGTGGATCGCGTTCGTCTGGGCGCACCCACGTGAATCCCACTTCGTCCGTGACATTCTCGCCCCGGAAATCGAGTCCGGCGTCCTGACCGACGCCGAGGTGACAGCCGCCGGCGGATGGCGACAACAACGCACTTACGCGAAAGCCGCACCCACTCGCGCCGAACGTCGCCAACGACGACATATCGTTCGTGCCGCGCTGGATCTGTGCAGCGACCTAGCTGTCAGCAAGGGCGACGACAGCCCCCAGGTCGTCGAATCACGCAACGAAATCACCCGCCTCCGCCAAGGAACCGCGGCACAGAGCATCACTCGGTGACCGGGAAGTAGCGGAAGAACCGTTCAGCACCGCAAAACATTCACCCACACCCCAGTCGGCCGGGTTGCTTGCCATCGTCACTTGGCAAGCAACCCGGCCGAGTGACTGGGCTACCAGTTCACTCCGTATCGAAGTTTGGTGTACCGAAGTTTGGTGTGTCGCGGGGTGGGGGATACAGCTCACACTGGTGCACGAAGCAGTGCCGATGGTTCTCCAGCGCAAGTCCAGGATTTGCGCACTGTCGGCCCGCGAGTGCGCCTGGATGCTGAATGACGTTGCCCTGAAGTGTCTTTGAGGACCGCGAAGCATCCTGAAGTTGCCACGTCGAAGAAGGGCCGAAGTATGACGTCGACTTGTGAACGATCACTCCCCGAAGAACGAGAAAGACCGCCCGGTGTAGAACCGGACGGTCTTGATCGAAGTGCTAGTTCATGCGCCGCGACGCTTGGCCTTCAGCAAATCGAGACGCTCTTTGAGGAGCTCTTCGAGTTCCTCGACCGAGCGACGCTCGAGCAGCATGTCCCAGTGGGTGCGGGGAGGCTTGACCTTCTTGGCTTCGGGAGCAGTCCCCTCCATGAGGGTGCCTTCGAGGCCGTTTCGGCACAACCAGGTGCCGGGGATCTCGGCTTCGTCCGCGAACGGGATGTCGAAGATCTCGCCGTTCTCGCACTTGTACTTGGCCATACGACGGGGCGCGAGGTCATGGTCACGGTCGGTCTCGTAGCTCACAGCTCCGAGTCGGCTACCTCGAAGTACGCGATCTGCCATGGTGGTGTCCTCTCTTCGTTCGTCACCGCTGGTGGGCGCCCTGACTTGGGGAGTAGACGCTCACACTCATCTACAACGCCACGAGCACCCGATTGGTTCCCGTGTGGCGAGAAGACGCAACCTCTCCATCTTACCGGGTACCGTGCGCGTTCATCGAAGGCGTCCGAATCTCGAGTACAGTGTCGATTCATGGCTGAGAGCACACGCGTCGGATCACCGCAGTCTGCGCGTTCGGGAAACCCGTGTGTGTGGTGTGGTCGAGAGGTCGCGGTGACCGGTGTCGGTCGTCGACGCCGGTACTGCAGCCAGTCTTGTCGACAGCGTGCGTACGAGCAGCGCAATGCCGTCAAGGGCACGTCGATCCCGGCTGACGCCGTCATCTTGACCGCAGTCGAAGCGGTCGAACTCGTGGATCGGATGTTCGAGGTCCGATGCGCTGCCGAAGATGTGGCGACAGCAGTTGCCGAGGGCGCAGAGAGTTCAGAGCTCACACAGTTGTGTGAACGGTTGACCGAACTTGCCCGCGAAGCCGAACGTTTCCGGTAGAGCAGGTGTGGGCAACCGGTTTCTAGCCTTGCGTCGAGCACTGCAACACTGCGGTGCTCCTGACGCCTGACGACGACAAATTTTGATCCTGAGTTCGGACCTTCGGGGAGGTTCGGACTTCGAAGCGACCCTTCGTCGAGGTCGATGACCTTCGGCTGCGCTCTCGCAGGATCGCCACATGGTTTCCACTCGATATCGAGGCGGTGCGATGTTTCTCTTCAATCCCCGAGCCACACTTCCCGGCGCTGATCGTGACAACGCTGATCGTCACAACGCTGTGTGGGGGTGGTCGTGATGGATACCGACAAGAGGATCGACCCGCTCACCGGATCGCGAAGCCTGCCGGCAGGAGCGTTCCCCCTGTCAGCGGTGCAGCGCAGCATGTGGTTTGCGCAGCAACTTCACCCGACGGTCCCGTACTTCATCGCGCAGTACATCGAGTTCCACGGCGATTTGGACATGCAACTGCTCAGTCGCGCCGCGGTGGAGGCTGCCCACGAGTTCGAATCACCGTTTCTACGGTTGATGTACCCGGATGGGGAGCCCTGCCAGATCGTGGACTTCACGATCGACCCGGGCATCGACTACTTCGACTTCCGCGAGCGTGAGAACCCTCGGCAGGCTGCCTCGGAGTGGATGGACAACGATTACGCGACGACGCTCGATCTGACTCGCGATCGTCTCGTCGAGATGACAATTCTTCAAACTGGTGATCGGGATTACCTGTGGTACACCAGGATTCATCACGTCGCTCTCGACGGATACAGCGGTATGACGATCGTCAATCGGATTGCGGCGATCTACACCGCAGCCGTCGAAGGTCGAGAGCCTGCGGTGAACAAGGCGCTCGACGTCACGACGCTGTCCGAGCTCGACCAGAAGTACCGCGAATCGAGTCGATTCGAAGCCGACCGCGAGTACTGGGCCCAGCGTGTGTCGGGCGTCGAACACGGTTCGACGTTGGCCACCCGTGAGGGACCCCCGACTGCACGCAGTGAACTTGTCAGTGCCGCGATGTCGACGAACAGCCTTGCTGCCTTGGACGAGTGGAATTCACGTTCCGGTGCAACTCCGGCCGCAGTGTTGATTTCGGCACTGGCGTGCTACCTGTCCCGCAGTACCGGCTACGACGACGTGCTGATCAACCTGCCGGTTTCCGCGAGGACGACGGCACCGCTGCAGCGGTCCGGCGGAATGCTGGTCAACGTCGCGCCGCTACACATCCACGTAAACCCGGACGAAAGTGTCGACGATCTGGTCGGGCGCGTGCAACTCGAACTTCTCGGTGCGCTTCGTCATCAGCGATGCAGCCTCGAGGACATCCGGCGTGATGCCGGTCTGACCGTCGGCGACGCGCGTCTGTCCGGCCCGATGATGAATGTGATGCTCTTCCGGCAGGAGATAACCCTCGGGCCACTGACCGGTGAGTATCACATCGTCACGTCGGGTCCGGTCGAGGATCTGCTGGTCAACGTGTACCAGAGCGGCGATCCGGCGCAGACGTTGATCGACTTTCGCGGAAACCCCAATCGCTACGGACACGACGAACTGGCCGAGCACCACCGGGCGTTCACCGAGTTGGTCGCAGAACTGACAGCAGCACCGGCCGGTACGCCGATGAACCGGATTCATCCGGCAAGTGCCGAGGTAGGGGCGCGCAGTGCACAGCGCAGGGAACTCGAGCGGTTCTGGGCGAGATACCTGGGGGACTCCGACGAGGGCCCCACACTGGACCTCGAGACACTGGGCCTCGAGCGAATCGACGCCGAATCGGAGCCCACCGGTACGAATCGGCTGAGCGTCCCACTCGATCCCGCGGTCGCCGAACTTGCGCGCACGGAAGGCGTCTCCCTCTTTGCCGTTGTCCATGCCGCATTTGCTGCGTTGCTGTCGAGATCGACCGAGCGCCGGGACGTGCTGATCGGAACGAGGACCGAGTGGGGAACTCTGCCCCTGCGCTGCGAGGTCGATCCGGCGGCGCCGTTCGACGAGTTCGTGAGTTCTCTTGCTCGAGAACGCGATACGTTGTCGATTCGATCGGCGGCAGGTGTCCCCGCACTGCCCGAGTTGCACGTCCACCTCAACGACGGCCCGCAAGAGACCACGATTGCCGGCCTCGACGTGGCGATCGACGTCCACGCAGATACCGGCGCCCTCGAGGTTGCGTACTCCACGCAGCACTACGCCGAATCCACGGTCCGAGCCTTCCTCTCGCGACTGGTGCGGATCCTTGCAGGCGCAGCAGCAGCCCCGCGAACGCCGGTCGGAGACCTCGATCTCCTCGACGACTTCGAGCGTGAGTCCCTGGTACCGGCGCGGGGAGCGACCGCGTCCTCCCCGTTGACTCTCCCCGATATTCTCCGCCGGGCCTCGGCTGTGAACCCCGATGCCCCAGCGCTCGTTTTCGGTGATCGTGAGGTGAGCTACCGGGATCTCGACGCCGAGTCGAACACACTCGCCCGTGAACTGATCAACAGGGGAGTCGGCCCCGGCACCTATGTCGCCCTTGCGCTGTCGAGGTCTCTCGAATCGGTGACCGCGACGTGGGCGGTGGCCAAGACCGGCGGTGCCTTCCTCCCGATCGATCCGCACTACCCCGAGGATCGTATTCGGCACATGCTCACCGATTCGGGAGCTGTAGTCGGAATCAGTGTGGGGGAGCACCACGGCGGGCTCGCCGATTCGGTGGATTGGCTGCTCCTCGACGAACTGGACACCTCGCACCATTCCGATGCACCGGTCGTCGACGCCGAGCGGCGTACGCGCCTGAGCTACGACGATCCGGCATACCTCATCTACACGTCCGGCTCCACCGGTGTCCCCAAAGGCGTCGTGGTCAGTCACCGCGGGCTGAGCAGCTTCGCCGACGAAGAACGAGTCAGGTTTGGAGTCGAACCTGGAGACCGCACCCTGCATTTCTCTTCGCCGAGCTTCGACGCTTCGGTCCTCGAACTCCTCCTTGCCTTCGGGGGCGCGGCAACGATGGTGATCGCGCCGCCCACCGTGTACGGCGGCGACGAACTGGCACAGGTGATGCGTATCGGACGGGTCACCCACGCATTCGTCACCCCGGCCGCGCTGGCAACAGTCGATCCCGCCGGCCTACCGGATCTACGAGTGGTCGTGACCGGCGGCGACGCATGCTCACCCGCGCTGGTGGATCAGTGGTCACACGGACGCTCGATGTTCAACGCGTACGGACCGACCGAAACCACCGTCGTCGCCACTCTGACCGGACCGCTGAGCAGCGATGTTCCCGTCACCATCGGGAAGCCGATGCGCGGAGCCGCAACCGTCCTCCTGGACTCGCGGCTTCAACCGGTGCCGATCGGTGTCGCCGGCGAGCTCTATGTGAGCGGTGTCGGTTTGGCGCGCGGGTACCACGCGCGTGCCACGATTACGGCCGAACGATTTGTTGCCGACCCCAACGGTGTTGCGGGAGAGCGCATGTACCGCACGGGTGACCTCGCGCGGTGGAACGGCGAGGGTGAGCTGGAGTACCTCGGCCGGAGCGACTTCCAGATCAAGATCCGCGGTTTCCGCGTCGAGCTCGGCGAGATCGACGACGTGCTGCGCCGCCACCCGAGCGTCGCACAGGCAGTCACCGCCGGAGTTGCGGGCCCGAGTGGGGAAACACTGTTGGCGGCGTACGTCACGGCGGCTGCGGGCACACACATCGACAACTCCGAGCTGGTCGCCCACGCGAGATCTTCGTTGGCAGCCCACATGGTTCCCGCGCGGATCGTCGTCCTCGACTCCATTCCGTTGACTCCGGCAGGAAAGATCGACAGGAAAGCGTTACCGGACATCGATTCTGTGGGCGGGTCGGCTGAATACCGTGCCCCCGAGACCTCGACCGAGAAGCGAATTTCGGCGGTGTTCTGCGATCTGCTCGGTATCACCCGGGCGGGAGCAGACGACAGTTTCTTCGACCTCGGCGGTGACTCGTTGATCGCGACCCGCGTCGTGTCGCGAGTCAACGGAGCTCTCGGAACGACGCTGAGCGTTCTCGACCTCTTCGAGGCGCCGACCGTCTCCGCTCTGGCAGCACGTGCCGACCTCGCGGACTCGCGGAACACACGTGCCCCGGCACTGACGCGTATCGATCGCCCTGACCGGATACCGGTATCTCTGGCGCAGCAACGAATGTGGCTGACCAATCAACTCGATCCGAGTTCGCCGGCGTACAACATTCCGATCGCGGTTTCGATGACCGGCGATCTCGACGTCGATGCACTGTTCACCGCGCTGCGGGACGTGATCGTTCGACACGAGATCTTGCGGACCGTTTTCCCCGAGAGTGCGCGTGGCCCCGTCCAGCACGTTCTCGGTGTGGACGAGATGTTCGATCATCTCGAGGTGGAAACGGTGCCTGCCGCAGCGACCTCGGCGCGGGCGAGTGAGCTCGCGCGAGAGGGATTCGACGTCAGCGAATCGGTGCCGATCCGCGCGACTCTGCTCGAGGTGAACGAACGCGAGCACACCTTGGTCCTCGTCGTGCACCACATTGCAGCAGACGGCCTGTCGATGGCGCCGCTGGCTCGTGACGTGATGGTGGCGTACGCCTCGCGGGCGAGCGGACGCGTGCCGGCGTGGCTGCCACTCGAAGTGCAGTACGGCGATTTCAGCGAGTGGCAACGCGGAGCGCTCGGTGAAGCGTCCGACCCGGATTCGATTCTTGCCGAGCAGTTGCGGTTCTGGTCGCACACGCTCACCGAACGCGGTGAGCTCGCGGAACTGCCGATGGATCATCCGCGCCCTGCGGGTGTCTCGCTGCGCGGTGACGATCTCGATTTCCGGATCGACTCCGCGACGTACCGCCGGGTCGGCGAGATCGCGGCGCGCAGCGATGTCAGCGTGTTCATGGTGATCCACGCCGCGCTGGCCGTCCTGCTCAGCCGAGAATCCGGAGCGAACGACATCACGATCGGCACTCCGGTGGCCGGGCGGAGCGAGCGCGCTCTCGACGACGTCGTCGGAATGTTCGTCAACACGGTGGTGCTGAGGACGGTTCTCGAGGGGGGACTCACCTTCGGTGAAGTTCTCACCCGCGTCCGCGACGTCGACGTGGCCGCCTTGCAGCACACCGAAGTGCCGTACGACGTACTCGTCGAATCCCTCGCAGACAACCAGGCGCCGCTGTTCCAGGTGATGCTGGTGATGCAGGGCGCCGCTCCCACCGAGGTCACTTTGCCCGAGCTCGAGGTCACGGTCGACGAACTGTCGACGGGCGCGGCAAAGTTCGATCTTCAGGTCATTCTCACCGACCGCGGCGACCATCTCGACGGCCAGTTGAACTACGCCAGCCAGCTTTTCGACTCGGACACCATGTCCGGCCTCGCTGATCGCTTCACGATGCTCCTCGACGCGGTAGCTGCCTACCCGGAATCCGTCGTCGGCGACGTCGATCTCACAGCTCCGGGCGAGGCGGAACTGGTCCTCGAGCGTTGGAATGCCACCGAACACGCCGTACCGATCACCACCCTCTCGGACCTGGTGGCGGAGCAGGCAGCCCGGACACCCGAGGGGGCCGCGCTGGTCTACGGCGAGCGGACACTGACCTATGCGGAGTTCGACGCGAGGGTCGGTGAACTTGCCAGAACCCTCATCGCCCGCGGGGTCGGCCCGGACATGCGCGTCGCGGTGTCGATTCGACGGTCACCGGAACTACTCGTCGCGGTCCACGCCGTGATCCGTGCCGGTGCGGCATACGTCCCGGTGGATCCCGATCATCCCGCCGAGCGCATCGCGTACGTCTTCGACATCGCGGAACCGATCTGCGTGCTGAGCCGGCCCCAGGACCACGGCGCTCTTCCCGCGCGAGTCCCGATCGTGGACGTCGATCTCGATCGTCAGGTGTCCACGACGGCGCCGATCACCGACGCTGATCGGCTCGGACCCCTGCGCCCGGACAATGCTGCTTACGTGATCTTCACGTCCGGATCGACGGGTCGACCGAAAGGTGTTGCAGTATCACACCGTTCGATCGTCAATCGCCTGCTGTGGATGCAGGACACGTACCCCCTTCACGCGTCGGACGTGGTGCTGCACAAGACCCCGGTGACCTTCGACGTCTCGGTGTGGGAACTGTTCTGGCCCCTGCAGACCGGCGCGCAGTTGGTGATCGCGGAACCGGACGGGCACCGTGATCCCGGGTACCTGTCGGCGTTGATTGCCGACAGAGGCGTCACGACGGCGCACTTCGTTCCGTCGATGCTCGCGGAATTCGTCGCTGCCGCGACTGCCGGGCAGTGTGCGAGCCTGCGTCAGGTGTTCTGCAGCGGTGAAGCCCTCGCGCCTACCACTGCGGAGGCGTTCACCCGTCTGAGTTCTGCGGGACTGTTCAACCTGTACGGACCCACGGAGGCTGCCGTCGACGTCAGCGCCGCCGAATTCACCCCCGACATGACCGTCACCGTTCCCATCGGTGCGCCCGTGTGGAACACCCAGCTCTATGTCCTCGACGGGCGGCTGCATCCGGTTCCGGTCGGCGTTCACGGCGAGCTGTATCTGGCGGGAGTGCAACTGGCGCGTGGATACCTCGGGCGCAGCGATCTCACCGCCGACAGGTTCGTGGCCGATCCGTACGGCCCGTCTGGCACCCGGATGTACCGAACCGGTGATGTCGTCCGGTGGCGCGCCGACGGGCTGCTCGACTATGTCGGTCGACGCGATTTCCAGGTCAAGATCCGCGGCCAGCGCATCGAACTCGCCGAGGTCGAAGCAGCGTTGCTCAGGCTGCCCGGTGTCACGCAAGCTGCTGCTCTCGTCCATCACGACGACGTGGTCGGTGATAGTTTGGTCGGCTACGTCATCTCCGAGACCGGCACTTCGATCGACACGGACGGTCTACGCACCGAGTTGAGAGGTCTCCTTCCGGCCTACATGGTTCCCGCGGTGGTCATCGCCCTCGACGTGTTCCCTCTCGGTTCGACCGGCAAGCTTGATCGGAAGGCTCTGCCCGCGCCCAGCTTCGACAGTTCGCAGACGTATCTGGCGCCGCGAACACCGCTCGAAGCGCAGTTGGCGGCGATCTTCGAGGAGCTTCTGGAATCCGGGGCAGTCGGTGTTCACGACAACTTCTTCGAGATCGGCGGAAACAGCCTCGTCGCTGCACGCGCTGTGGCGCGCGTGAACGATTCGCTGTCGTTGAACTTGTCGATCAGAGAGTTGTTCGACGCGCCGACCGTTGCGCAGTTGGCGGTCGAGTGCGCCACGGCACGAGGGGGACCGGCAGTCCTTCCGCTCGAGGCATTGCCGCGGCCACAGACGATCCCGCTGTCGCTGGCACAAAAGCGCATGTGGTTCGTCAATCAATTCGACGTCACGTCCGCGGCGTACAACGTCGCCATAGCGATCAGGCTGAGAGGCCGATTGGACGTTGCCGTGTTGGAGGGCGCGATCACCGACGTGCTTACTCGCCACGAATCGCTGCGCACGCTGTTTCCCATGGTCGAGGGAGTGCCGGCGCAGGTGATCGTCGAACCCGGTGAAGCGTTGGGCGCGCTGCCGGTTGTCGCCGCGAACGCCGAAGCGGTACTCGGGGAGATCGAACGTCTCACCTCGAGGGGCTTCGACGTCACGCAGGCTCCACCGATCAGGGCGGAACTGATCGAGGTCGACGAAGAAGATCACGTCCTGACCGTGGTCGTCCATCACATCTGCGCCGACGGATTCTCGATGGCACCGTTGGCGTTCGACGTGATGAGCGCGTACTCGGCAAGGCATCGAGGTGAGGCGCCCGACTGGTCTCCTCTTCCGGTCCAGTACGCGGACTTCGCCATCTGGCAGGAAAGGGCTCTCGGTCGGATCGACGAAGCGGACAGCACTCTTGCCGGTCAGCTCGAGTACTGGACACGTCAACTGGCGAGTGTTCCCGAACTTCTTGCGCTCCCCGCAGATCGACCGCGTCCGCGTGTGCAGGATCTCTCGGGCGGCGTCGTTCGATTCGACATCGATGCCGGCATCCACCGTCGTCTGAGCGAAACCGCGATCGAACACCGAAGCAGTATGTTCATGGCGGTACACGCCGCATACGCAGTGCTCGTGGCGAGATTGTCCGGCATGGAAGACATCACGATCGGCTCACCGATCGCCGGGCGCGGAAATGCCCTGCTGGATCCGATGGTCGGTATGTTCGTCGGCACGTTGGTCCTGCGCGCCGACGTCGACCCCGCCGCCTCGTTCACCGATCTGTTGGCCAGAGTTCGCAGCACCGACCTCGACGCCTTCGCTCACGCAGACGTCCCCTTCGAGCGCGTCGTCGATGCGCTGGCTCCGGAGCGGTCGACGTCGCATTCACCGTTGTTCCAGGTGATGCTGGAGTTCAAGAACACCACTCGGCCAGCAGTTCGTCTGACGGATTTGGACGTCGAGGTCCTCGAACTCGAATCCGCCGTCTCGAATTTCGATCTGCAACTCACGCTTGCCGAGACCTTCGACGACGACGGCCGGCCGGCCGGAATCGAGGCCGGGTTCACCTACGCGACCGCCCTGTTCGACGAGTCGACCGTCGAAGGTTTCGCTCGATACCTGGTTCGGATTCTCGGTGCTGTCACCGAGTCACCGCACACGCCGGTCGGCGACATCGATCTCGTGAGTGATCTCGACACGATTCGCGCCGTCGCACCGGAACTTCCCGAGCAGGTTCACTTCTCGACGTTGCTCGAGCGGAAGTACGTCGACGAACCGCAGAGGGCTGCACTGATTTTCGGCGACCGCCATCTGACCTACTCCGATCTGGACCGCCGCGCCAACCGCCTTGCACGACTGTTGATCAGCCGCGGGGTCGGTCCGGAATCCGTTGTCGCCCTGGCATTACCACGCTCACTGGAATCCGTGGTCGCGATCTGGGCGGTTGCCCGGTCCGGCGCTGCATTCGTACCCGTCGACCCGGCGTATCCCGTCGACCGCGTGCACCACATGATCAACGACTCGGGAGCGGGCGTCGTTCTCACCACCGCCGAGCATGTGGGTGTCGTCCCCGACGAGGCAGACGCCGTTCTGCTCGATCAGGCAAAGACACTCGCAACCCTCGAACAGATCGGTGATCAGCGGATAGGTGCCTCGGAGCTGCTGGCTGCGGTGTCCCTGGACAACCCGGCCTATGTCATCTACACCTCCGGTTCCACCGGCGTCCCCAAAGGCGTCATGGTCACTCACCGTGGGCTTTCGGCACTCGCCGAGCAGGAACGCAGTCGCTTCCGCGTCGAGTCGACCTCGCGCACGCTGCATTTCAGCTCACCGAGCTTCGACGCCTCGATTCTCGAACTCCTGATGGCTGTTGGTGCCGGGGCCACGATGGTCATCGCCCCACCGAGCATCATCGGCGGAACCGAACTGACGAGTCTGATCGCCGACCAGCACGTCACGCACGCCTTCATCACACCAGCCGCACTGGCCACGGTCGATCCGAGCGGACTGAACGAGCTGGTGTGCATCGGAACCGGCGGCGACGTCTGCCCACCCGACCTCGTCGCCGCCTGGGTCAGCGATCACCGGATCATGATCAATGCCTACGGACCAACCGAATCGACGGTCGTCGCCAGCATCACCGAGCCGATGTCCCCGACCGATCGAGTCACGATCGGTCGCCCGTCGACCGGCATCACCGCGTGGGTCCTCGACAATCGCCTGCACCGCGTCCCGGTCGGAGTGACGGGAGAGCTGTACGTCAGCGGCGACGGACTCGCCCGCGGTTACCGAAACCGCGCCGGCACGACCGCCGAACGATTCGTGCCCAATCCCGCGGGCAGTGCGGGCACACGGATGTACCGAACCGGCGACCTCGCCAGGTGGAACAAGAACGGCGAACTCGAGTACCAGGGTCGAGGCGATTTCCAGGTCAAGATTCGCGGATTCCGCATCGAACTCGGCGAGATCGAGGCAGTTCTGGCTCGCTATCCCGGCGTTGCACATTCCGTGGTGACCACGCTCGAACGTGACGGAGGCGCCGCACGGATCGTCGGATACGTCGTGCCTGCCAACGACGCTCAGACTGTGGATCCCGAGGCCGTCATCGCGTTCGCGGGCTCGGCTCTGGCCCCGTACATGGTTCCTGCGGTCGTGGTCGTTCTCGACGAACTGCCGATGACTGCCAACGGAAAGCTCGACCGCCGAGCCCTGCCGGTTCCCGACTTGCGAGCAACCCAGGCACGCTCGCGGGCCGCCGAATCCGATACCGAACGCACGCTGGCCGCCTTGTTCGTCGATGTCCTCGGTGTCGAATCGGTGGGCGTCGACGACTCGTTCTTCTCGATGGGCGGCGATTCGATCATGTCGATTCAGCTCGTCGCCCGTGCCCGCGATGCCGGGCTCGTCTTCACCCCGCGTGACGTCTTCGAGGTGAAATCGGTCGCCGGTCTTGCGGTTTTGCTGGCATCGACCAAGGACGACGAACCCGAGGTGCTCGAGGAACTTCCCGGAGACGGCGTGGGCCTCGTGCCGTTGATGCCGGTGGCTCAGTGGTGGCTCGACCGGCTCGGCTCCGATCTCCGAGGTCTCGATTCGTTCTCCCAAGCGACTCTTCTCAACGCGCCGCACGGGCTTCACAGTGTGGAGCAGTTGACCGCGGCTCTTCAAGTTGTTCTCGATCGTCACGACATCCTTCGCGCCTCGAGCTCGACGGCGAGCGCAGGCTTGTTGTCGGCGAGCCGGGATCTGTTGCAGCCGAGAATATTTGCCGGGTGATCGAGGTAGAGGCCGAGCCGGGCACCGCGGTGTTCGACGCGGCGATCGTCGACGCACTGGGCGGTGCGCGTCGAGAACTCGACCCCGGCCGGGGCGTGATGGTGCGGGTCGTCTGGTTGTCCGGCGTGCGCAACACCGGCCGGCTGCTCCTGGTGATCCACCACCTCGCCGTCGACGGTGTCTCCTGGCGCGTCCTCGTGCCGGAACTTGCGTCGGCTTTCCACCGCATCGATGCAGGCGAGGAACCGGAGCCGTCGTACTCGGGCACGTCGGTTCGTCGTTGGTCGCATGCGCTCCGCGACATCGCGCCCGATCGAAGAGTCGAATTGCCCCGGTGGCGTTCGATACTCGAAGGTGCCGACCCGCTGATCGGAACCCGGCCGCTGGACCCGCGGCTCGACACGTTCGATTCGGTCGGCCGAGTTGTCGCCGACGTACCCGTCGAACTGTCCGACACAGTCCTGACCACGCTTCCGGCGCTTTTCGGTGGATCAGTCAACGACGGTCTCGTTGCTGCTCTCGCACTGGCACTGACGCAGTGGAGGCAGGCACAGGGCATACGAACCGACAACGTACTCATCTCGATGGAGGGCCACGGACGCGAAGCTCACGTGGTGCCCGGTGCGGACGTCCTGCACACGGTCGGCTGGTTCACCAGCGTCTTCCCGATGCGGATCGACCTCGCCGGCATCGACATCGCGGAAGTGATGAGCAGCGCCCCAGAGGCAGCGGTGGTGCTCAAGCGTGTCAAGGAAGAACTCTTGGGTGTTCCGGACAGCGGCATCGGCTACGGAGTTCTGCGTTACCTCGACGAGGTGGGTCGAGCGGAACTCGAAGACCTCCGCCAACCGCAGATCTCGTTCAACTATCTGGGCCGTTTCTCCGGCACCGAAGCAGGAGAGTCACTGGGGGACTGGGCACTGGCCCGGGACGTCGATCTGGAAGCGGCAGCGCGGTCCGAGATGCCAGTGGGTTCGGTCCTGGACGTCAACGTCGTCACCACCGAGATCTCGGGCGCACCGCACATCGGTGCCACTATCGCCTATCCCACCGGCGTGCTGGCAGAGCGCGATGCTCGCGCCATCGCCGACCTCTGGGTGCAGGCGTTGCGCGCGCTGGCCACCTATGCCGAACACAGCGAACGCGGGGGACTCACCCCGTCCGACATCGATCTGATCGAACTGGACCAGGAGTCCATCGACCACCTCGAGCGCGAGTTCCCGACACTGACCGACGTCTGGTCCCTCTCACCGCTGCAATCCGGACTGCTCTTCCACGCCCGCTACGCCGAACACACAGTCGACGCGTACACCGTCCAACTCGCACTCGAACTCGACGGCGTCGACGCGTCCCGGTTGCACCGCGCCGCACAGGCACTGCTCGACAGACACGAGAACCTACGCGCGGCGTTCACGACCGACACCGGTGGACGATCGGTGCAGGTGATCAACGCAGACGTTGACGTGCCGTGGACCGAGATCGACATCTCTCCGTTGGCCCCCACCGAACAGGCGACCGAGATACGCGAGCTTCTCCATGCGGATCGGGTCCGCGGCTTCGACATGGCCACTCCGCCCCTGCTGCGGTTCCTGCTTCTGCGAACCGGTGACGACGCGTATCGGTTGATCCTGACCAACCACCACATCCTCCTCGACGGATGGTCGATGCCGCTGCTGGTCCGCGACCTACTGACGCTCTACGCGACAGACAGTGATCACAGTGCCATCCCACGCGTACACCCCTACCGGGACTATCTGAGCTGGATCAGCACTCGCGACGACAGCGTGTCGATCGAAGCCTGGGGCGAAGCACTCCGCGGACTCGACGGCCCGACGCTGCTCACCGGAACTCACGCCGTCGACGAGGACGGCGTTACCTCACGCTCGACGACCACAGCGCTCGGAGAACGTGAGACGGAACTTCTGCGTGGATTCGTCCGCTCCCGTGGCCTGACGACAGCCTCCTTGATCCAGGTGGCCTGGGGAATCGTGCTCGCCGAACTCCTCGGCCGCGACGACGTCGTCTTCGGTGGAACCGTCTCCGGCCGACCACCCCAGGTGTCCGGCGTCGAGTCGATGGTGGGTTTGTTCATCAACACCGTCCCCGTCCGAGTTCGCCTCGATCCAAGAGAGTCCCTGGCGGCGCTGTGCGTTCGCGTCCAAGCGGAACAGGCGCGGTTGTCCGATCACCATCATGTCGGGCTTTCGCACATCACTTCGGCTGTGGGGTCCGCTGCATCGTTCGACACGCTGACTGTGTTCGAGTCGTATCCCGTCGACCGCGGTGGACTCTCCTCCGGCACCGACATAGCCGGAATGCACGTTCTCGACGTCCACGACGCCGAGGATGCCGCGCACTATCCACTCGCGATCGTTGCCTCTGCGGCAGACGGGCGACTGCGGCTCAAATTCGAGTATTTCCCGGGAGTCCTGGGCGATCACGACATCGACGCGATCGCCGACCGGCTGCTCCGCACCCTCGAGCTGATCACCGCGCAACCGGATCTCCCGCTGGCGAAACTGCGCCTGATGCCGGATTCGCAAGTGCAGCAATTGGTTCCCGCGCGCGGCCGGCAGGGCCGCTCGGTCAGGACACTCGATCGCATCTTTTCGGACACCGCGAGCAGATTCCCCGAACGGGTCGCACTGTCCTGTGGTGACAGAAAGATGACCTATCGAGAGCTGGACGAGGCGTCGAACCAGTGGGCGCGCGTGCTCATCTCGGAAGGCGCCGGCCCGGACTCACGGGTGGCGATCTGTGTGGAACGGTCCTTCGAATCCGTCGCAGCGGTCTGGGCGATCACCAAGACCGGCGCCGCCTTCGTGCCGATCGATCCTCGCTACCCGAGTGACCGGATCTCGTTCATGCTCGAGGACTCGGCATCCTCGCTCGGATTGACCACGGCTGCCCACAGACCCGGCGACGGCGGTGTGACGAAGTGGCTCGAACTCGACGACCCGACGAGCATCGCTCGGCTCTCCGGAGTATCCGCGGCGCCGCTACGCGAGGACGAGCGCCGGGGAACCCCGCGGTTGGAGAACACCGCCTACCTCATCTACACCTCGGGCTCGACCGGCCGACCCAAGGGCGTCGTCGTCACGCACACCGGTCTCGAGAACTTCGCCGACGAACAGCGTCATCGCTACGGTCTCACCGAGAATTCACGCGCACTGCATTTCGCCTCTCCGAGCTTCGACGCCTCCGTTCTCGAGTACCTGCTCGCCTTCGCCGTCGGCGGCGAACTGGTCGTAGCTCCCACCACCGTCTACGGAGGAACCGAACTGGCCGACGTTCTCCGCGAGGGACATGTCACCCACGCGTTCATCACGCCTGCAGCGCTGACGTCGGTGGATCCCGAGGGAATCGACGAACTGACCACCATCACGGTGGGCGGCGAGGCGCCCTCGGCGGACCTGGTGCGCACCTGGGCGCCGGGAAGATCGTTCGTCAACGTCTACGGACCCACCGAAACCACCATCTCCTGCAACCTCAGCGACCCCATCCCGGCCGGCGAGAAGGTCTATCTCGGACCGCCGAACCGCGGATTCAGCGAGGTCGTCCTCGATCGCAGACTTCAACCGGTGTCCGTCGGAGTTCCCGGCGAACTGTATGTCGCCGGAGTCGGACTCGCGCGCGGCTATCACGGGCGCTCACCACTGACGAGCGAACGATTTGTCGCCAACCCGTACGGCGAGCCGGGGGAGCGGATGTACCGCACGGGCGACGTGGTGCGCTGGCGCAGCGACCGCACCATCGAGTACCTCGGACGCAGCGACTTCCAGGTCAAGATCCGCGGCTTCCGTATCGAACTCGGCGAGGTCGACACGGCGTTGGGTCAGCTGCCCGGCGTGGAGTACGCGGTCACGTTGGCGGTGCGCGGACCCTCCGACGAGCAGGCCTTGGCGGCATATGTCGTCTGCGACGACGAACGCCGGGTGAGCGCCGAGGACATCCGGGCGGCGGCACGGGAGCTACTGCCGGCACACATGGTGCCCGCAAGCGTCGTCGTGCTCGACGAACTACCGCTGACCGGCGTCGGCAAGGTCGATCGGGCTGCTCTTCCGGCGCCTCGTTTCGACACCGATGCCGAGACACTCACTGCACCGGCCACCGAGTTGGAACGGCTGGTGGTGGGCGTTTTCGAGGACGTGCTCGGAGTGTCTCCGATCGGTATCGACACTCACTTCTTCGACGTCGGCGGAAACTCACTGACCGCGACCCGCGTCATCGCCCGCGTCAACGCACTTCTCGGCACCGACATCGGCGTTCGAGGACTGTTCGAGTCTCCGACAGTTCGGCAGCTCTCGCGTCTGGCGGAGAGCGTCGGCCGCGGCGAGAACCCCAGACCACCGTTGACTCGGCGATCCCGCCCGGACCCACTGCCCGTGTCACTGGCACAGAAGCGGATGTGGTTCCTCAACCAGTTCGACGTGACGTCCCCCGCCTACAACGTTCCCCTGGCAGTGCGCCTCGACGGCGATCTGGACTTCGCCGCATTGCAGGCCGCGGTAGCGGACGTACTGGGGCGCCACGAGAGCTTGCGGACGAAGTTCCCCTCGATCGACGGACAGCCGGTTCAGCAGGTGATGTCCAGCGACGAGGTCATGCCGATCCTGGAGCCGGAAATCGTCACTGCTGCCAGAGTGTCCGATCGAATCCTCGAGCTGGCCTCGGCAGGCTTCGACGCCTCGGCCGAAGTTCCGATTCGCTGCGCGGTCCTGCGCGTCGACGGGGACGAGCGCAGGCACGTACTCGTGATCGTCGTCCACCATATCGTCGCCGACGGGTTCTCGATGAACCCCCTGGCAGCGGACGTGGCAGCGGCCTATGCGGCCCGCAGTGCCGGCAGTGCGCCGAACTGGTCGGAACTGGCCGTGCAGTACGGCGACTTCGCTGTGTGGCAGCACGAAGTGCTCGGCTCCGAGGAAGATCCGGACTCGGCTCTGACCCGTCAGCTCGATTACTGGAAGGACCGACTCGCGGGACTGGGCGAGCCGATCGCGTTGCCGACGTCGTTCCCACGTCCGGCAAAGCCGTCCATGGTCGGCTCGGTCCACCGGTTCGCGGTATCGCCGCAGACCCATCGGGCGCTGACCGACCTGGCACGTGAGCACGGCACCACCATGTTCATGCTCATGCACGCAGCACTGGCGGTACTTGCGGCGCGCCTGGCCGGTACCGAGGACATCGCCATCGGGACACCCGTCGCCGGCCGCGGCGAGGCCGAACTCGATCACCTGGTCGGTATGTTCGTCAACACTCTCGTGCTGCGAACACAGATCACGCCCGACGCGTCGTTCGAGGACGTCCTCGCCCAGGTTCGCGAAGGCGACCTCGGCGCGTTCCAGCACACCGATTTGCCCTTCGAAAGGTTGGTCGACGCACTCGACCCGGAACGCTCGACTTCGCACACTCCGTTGTTCCAGATCCTCATCGAGTTCCGCAACAATGCACTCCCACAACTCGAATTGCCGGGGCTGTCGGTCTCGGGAGTCGAGTTCGACCTACCCGTCGCCAAGTTCGATCTGCAACTCTCGGTCACCGAGCGTTACGACGCGGATGGCGGAACGGATGGCATCGACGCCGAATTCATCTACGCCACAGACCTGTTCGACGGTGACTTGATCGATTCGTTCTCACGCAGACTGCTCACCATCCTCGAGGCGGTCTCCCGAGAGCCGTCGACTCCTACCGGTGACATCGACGTCGTGAGCGCCGACGAGCGTCGACAGATGCTGACCGAGTGGAACACTCACGCCGAACCGGCTCCAGCGGACAACATCGCGGACCGATTCTTCGAGGCTGTTGCAGCACATCCGTCGTCGACCGCGGTCAACGACAGCGACGGCGCCATGACGTACGCCGAACTGGACGGGCGCGCTAACCGCCTGGCCCGACTCCTGATCGGCCGCGGTATCGGTCCGGAATCCGTGGTTGCCGTTGCAATGCCCAGAACCACCGATCTCGTGCTCGCCCTCGTCGCCGTCATCAAAACCGGAGCGGCATACCTGCCGGTCGACATCACCTACCCGGCCGAGCGCATGCGGTTCCTCTTCGACGACGCGCGGCCGGTATGCCTGGTCACGACCGGAGACTTCCGAAGGGACCTACCTTCGGAGATCATCGAATCCGGCATCGACGTCGTCGAACTCGGATCGCCGGAGATCGCGGTACGCCTCGATCACTCCGCGCCCCATCGCATCACCGACGCGGACCGGACGACACCACTTCTGCCCGACGCGGTCGCGTACATCATCTACACCTCCGGATCCACAGGGCGCCCCAAAGGTGTCCAGGTCAGCCACCGCAACGTCCTGACTCTGATGGACAACACCGCCCCGACGTTCGGGTTCGACGACACGGACGTGTGGACCATGTTCCACTCGTACGCATTCGACTTCTCCGTCTGGGAGTTGTGGGGGCCGCTGCTACACGGCGGCCGACTGGTCGTCGTCGACTACTACACGACCAGATCACCGGACATGTTCCACGAACTGCTCCGCCGTGAGCGAGTGACGGTCCTGAACCAAACGCCCACCGCCTTCTACCAACTCGCCGAAGCCGACCGTGCGTACTCACCGAACGGCACCGGTCCCGACCTTGCACTGCGTTACGTCGTCTTCGGTGGCGAAGCGCTCGACCTCGGGCAGTTGCGCAAGTGGTACGACAGGCGGGCCGACACGGCTCCGACGTTGGTCAACATGTACGGGATCACCGAGACGACAGTGCACGTCAGTCGAATCGCACTCGACCGCAACGACAGCGAGCACGCGTCGGCGAGCATCATCGGGCGAGCAGTACCGGGATTGTCCGTCTACGTACTCGATCGGCGACTGAACTTGGTACCACCAGGTGTCGTCGGCGAAATGTACGTCGCCGGTGATCAGGTGACTCGGGGATACCTCGGGAAACCCGCATTGACTTCGGTGCGGTTCCTTCCCGATCCATTCGGTAGTTCGGGGGATCGAATGTATCGGAGCGGGGACCTGGCGAGGTGGAACGACGCGGGGCAGTTGGAGTACGTGGGCCGCAGTGATTTCCAGGTGAAGGTGCGTGGTTTCCGCATCGAACTCGGCGAGATCGAAGCCGCAATGCTCCGCTGCCCCGGCGTCGCTGCCTCGGTAGCACTTGTTCGAACGGAGGGAGCGTCACCGCGGATCGTCGGGTACGTGGTCGCCGAAACAGGCAGTACCGTCGATTCAGCGACGGTGACCGACTTCGTCGCCGCCGAACTCGCGGAGTACATGGTGCCCACCGCGATCGTCGTCCTCGAATCGCTTCCACTGACGGTCAACGGAAAGCTCGACCGACGCAGCCTCCCGGCTCCGGACTTCACCGTCACGGGAACAACCGAGGCGACGCGGGCGCCGGCCACCGCTACCGAAGCGGTCCTCGCGGACCTCTTCGCGGAGGTGCTGGGTCGGGGCAGTATCGGAGTGGACGATTCCTTCTTCGGTCTCGGCGGCGATTCGATCATGTCGATCCAACTCGTCTCACGGGCGAAGTCCGCAGGCCTCGTCTTCACTCCGCGGGACGTCTTCGAAGCGAAGACCGTGGCCGGCCTCACCAAGGTGCTCCTCATCGAATCATCGGAAACGGCACCGGTTCTCACGGAGCTACCCGGCGGGGGAGCCGGCCCGCTACCGCTCACGCCGATCATGGAGTGGCTCGTCGAACGCAGTCGCGGTGACCTGAGCACGATCCGCAGTTACAGCCAGAGTGCGCTGATCGCACTGCCCGCGGATGTCTCCGGCCCCGCGCTGGAACGAGCATTGCAAACGATCCTCGATCGTCACGACGTGCTGCGGGCGCGCCTGGACGCCGCGACTCACCAACTCGAGATCCGCGAGCCAGGGAGCATCACCGCCCCCGACATCCTGCGCCGAACCTCCATCGTGTCCACCAGCGGCGAAGAATTCGTCGCCGCTGCGGAAACCGCGATGCAGGACGCATCCAGCCGCCTCGATCCCGAGCACGGGAAGATGATCAGCGCAGTCTGGTTGGATCCCGTCAGCTCGAACGGCAACCGGGCCGAAGCCGGACGGTTGCTCCTGGTCCTTCATCACCTCGCGGTCGACGGTGTGTCCTGGCGCATGCTCGTCCCGGGCCTGGTCACTGCTTATGCCTCGGCGTTCGACGGAGAAACACCGATACTTCCGCCGGGCGGAACGTCGATACGTCGCTGGGCGACAGCGCTCGCCGAGACCGCTGCGCTGCGACGCGACGAGATCGACCTGTGGTCGAGAATGCGGACCGACGAGCCATTGCTCGGGGCACGCGGGCTCGACCCAGCCGTCGATGTCGGAGCCACCGTCGACCGCGTCAGCGTCGACGTTCCGACCTCCGTGACCGAGAACGTCATCTCGACGGTGCCTCAGCATTTCGGAGGCTCGGTGAACGACGGGCTGCTCGCTGCTCTCGCGATTGCCGTCACCGCCTGGCGTCGATCGCGCGGACAGCGCAGCGGGGACGTGCTCGTCAACCTCGAAGGGCACGGCCGCGAGGAGAACGCCGTACCGGGCGCCGACCTCTCGCGCACGGTCGGCTGGTTCACCACCTTGTTCCCCGTCCGGATCGATCTCACCGGACTCGATGTCGTCGATGCACTGGCCGGGGGATCAACCGCCGCCTCCGCCGTGAAACTCGTCAAGGAAACGCTGCTCGGCCTGCCCGACAACGGAATCGGGTTCGGCATCCTGAAGTACCTCGATCGAAACGAGGAACTTCGTGAGCTGCCCACGCCGCAGATCTCGTTCAACTACCTCGGACGATTTGCCGGCTCGGATCCCGAGCACGGCGAAGTGCCGTGGCTGCCGATCTCGGAAGTGACCCTCGACGAAGCGCACAGCGGCGAATTGGCCGCCGCGTCGGTGCTCGACATCAACGCCGTCACGACCGATACCGCACACGGTCCGATTCTGCGCGCTACGTGGTCCTTCCCCCGCGGCATTCTCAGCGAGGCCGAAGTCACCGAACTGGCGGAGCTCTGGACCCGAGCACTGGGCGCACTGAGTGAATACGTGGAGGAACACTCCGAGCGCGAGCTCACGCCCACCGATCTCGATCTCGTCACCGCGGATCAACAGAGCATCGAACAGCTCGAGCGCAGATTCCCCGACCTGACCGACATCTGGTCACTGTCACCCCTGCAGTCGGGCATGCTCTTCCACGCCCAGTTCGACGAAACCGAAATCGACCCGTACATGGTGCAACTGACCCTCGAGCTCGGGGGTCGGGTGGAGGCGCCGCGCCTGCGCCGCGCCGCGCAGGCCTTGGTTGATCGTCATCCGAGCCTGCGCGCGGGATTTGTCTCCGCACCGGGAGGGCGGGCACTGCAGGTGATCCGTTCCGGTGCCGACATCGGCTGGGCCGAGATCGACCTGTCCGGGGCCGAAGACAGTGAAGTCGCGTTCGGTCAACTGCTCGAACGCGATCGCGCTCATCGTTTCGACATGGAAACAGCCCCGCTGATCCGCTTCATGCTCGTGCGAATCGGACCGGACAAAGCACGCCTCGTCGTGACGAACCACCACATCCTGCTCGACGGCTGGTCCACCCCGCTGTTGCTTCGAGACCTGCTCACTCTCTACGCAACCGACGGTGACCCCGAGATTCTGCCCCGAGTTCAGTCGTATCGCGACTATCTCTCCTGGATCTCGAAGCAAGAACCCGAGACTTCGCTACGGGCGTGGCAAGAAGCGCTACGGGGCGTCGACACGTCCACCCACCTCTCGAGGGCAGACACCGCCGCCGAAACCGTGGCAAGTGAAATCCACTCGTACTCGCTGCCGACCGAACGAGCCGAGACTCTTCGGGCGTTCGCGCGAAGCCGCGGCCTGACCATGGCGACCCTGGTACAGGTGGCATGGGGAATCGTGCTCGCCGAACTTCTCGGACGCGACGACGTCGTCTTCGGCGGAACGGTCTCAGGACGCCCACCACAGGTGCCCGGCGTGGAATCGATAGTCGGCCTGTTCATCAACACGGTGCCTGTCCGAGTCCGCCTCGACGCCCGAGAAACCCTCGCCGAACTGGCCATTCGCGTCCAATCCGAGCAAGCGTCATTGCTCGACCACCACCACATCGGACTGTCGGACATCGCCGGAGCAGTCGGCGCCGCCGGTTCCTTCGACACCCTGACGGTATTCGAGTCGTATCCCGTCGACGAGACAGCCCTGACCGCCGAAACCGACATCGCGGGAATGCACGTTCTCGGCATCGACGGACGCGACTCGGCGCACTATCCGATTGCCGTGGTGGCGTCCGAAAGTGACACGCTGAATCTGAAGATGGAGTACTTGCCGACGCACTTCTCCGCCCGCGAAGTCGCCAAGATCACCGAGCGCGTGGGCATCGTCCTCGGGCAACTCGCCTCGGCACCGGATCAGCCGCTGGCCCGTCTGCAGGTTCTCACGGAGTTCGAGAGCCGTGATCTTGCGCCGGTCTTCGGCTCCCCGGGGCGCTCCGCGCGAACGCTCCCAGAGATTCTCGCCGACGTCTCTGCCACCTATCCCGACCGCATCGCGCTCTCGGCCGGCAGCCGTTCCATGACCTACGCCGAACTGGACCGGCGCTCGAACCAGTTGGCCAGAGCCATGATTCGCCGCGGCGCCGGGCCCGAGACGTCGGTTGCCATCGGCATCGAAAGGTCCGTCGAATCCGTACTCGCGGTGTGGGCGGTGGCCAAGACCGGCGCAGCGTTCGTCCCCGTCGACCCCACCTATCCGGCTGACCGAATCGAACACATGCTCAGCGACTCCGAGGTGCTGTTCGGGTTGACCGTCGTCGACGCCATCGACACACTTCCACCCATCGTGTCCTGGTTGGTGCTCGGAGAACAGGCATTCGACGACGACGTCGCCACCAGTTGCACGCTGCCGATCACCCAGGACGAACGGCGTGCACCGGTGGTCATGGACAACGCCGCCTACGTGGTCTACACCTCGGGATCCACCGGCCGACCCAAGGGAGTTGTCGTCACCCACACCGGACTCGACAGCTTCGCACTCGACCAGCAGCGTCGATTCCACGCAGATCACCACTCTCGAACCCTGCACTTCGCCACCCCCAGCTTCGACGGAGCCGTCTTCGAGTACCTGCAGGCATTCGGTGTCGGAGCCACCATGGTGATCGTCCCGACCGACATCTACGGCGGCGCCGAACTGGCAAGTCTCATCCGCCGCGAACACGTCACTCACGCGTTCGTCACCACGGCAGCGCTCGCCACCGTCGACCCGGCCGGCCTGGACGAGTTCCGGCACGTCGTCGTCGGGGGAGAGACACTACCGCCGCATCTCGTCGGCCTCTGGGCTCCCGGACGAGAATTCGTCAACGCCTACGGCCCGACCGAGACAACCGTCATGGCAGACATCAGCGAACCCATGACAGTGGGCGCACCCATCACGATCGGTGGACCGATCCGCGGCGTGCACGAGATGATCCTCGATTCGCGCCTGCAACCCGTACCCGTCGGAGCTCCCGGTGAGCTGTACATCGCCGGCATCGGCCTGGCTCGCGGATACCACCGGCGTCCCGGCCTGACCAGCGAGCGATTTGTCGCCGACCCCTTCGGCAAGCCAGGCGACCGGATGTACCGCACGGGCGACATCGTCTCCTGGCGAAGCGATCACACCATCGAATACGTCGGGCGCAGCGACTTCCAGGTCAAGATTCGCGGATTCCGCATCGAGCTCGGCGAGGTCGACGCCCAGATCACCGCAATGGCGAGTGTCACGAATTGCGTGACACTCGGCGTCGACGGACCGGCCGGCGCCACAGTTCTCGCGTCCTACCTCACCGTCGAGGAAGGATCGACGCTGACCGGGGCAGAGATCACCGCGCACCTCGCCGGACGTGTTCCCTCGCACATGGTTCCGGCCAGCATCATGATCGTCGACGAGCTACCGCGCACCGCGGTCGGCAAGCTCGATCGAAAAGCGTTGCCGACGCCGGAGTTCACCGGAACCGGTGTGGAATTCCGGGCGCCCGGCACCAGCCTCGAACGTCGGATCGCCGATGCGTTCATCGACGTACTCGGCGTCGAACGGGTCGGCGTCGACGACAATTTCTTCGAGCTCGGCGGCAACTCGCTGATCGCCACTCGCGTGGTCTCGCGGCTCAACTCCGCACTGAACATCGACGTCGGGGTGCGCGTGCTGTTCGAGGCACCGACGACGGCTCAGCTCGCCGAACGGCTCTCCAGCGCTGTCACTGCCGTCGGCGCTGTGCCGCTCACTCCCATGGAGCGCAGTGGCAGCGTCCCGCTCTCGTTGGCGCAGAAGCGCATGTGGTTCCTGAACCAATTCGACACACGCTCAGCCGCGTACAACATCCCACTAGCTGTTCGCCTTACCGGTGACCTCGACGTCACGGCCATGCAACAGGCCATCGCCGACGTCGTCGAGCGGCACGAAACACTGCGGACGGTGTTCCCCGCCGTCGGCGGCGATCCGATTCAGCAAGTGCTCACCGTCGACGAGGCAGTACCGCCGGTCCGTGAAATGACGTTGGGGGAGGACGAGCTCGCGGAGCGCATGCAACGACTCGCCACGACCGGCTTCGACGTGTCGGTGGACCTGCCGCTGCGCGTGGCACTGTTCCGACTCGACACCGCTGAACCCGTTCACATTCTGTTTGTCGTGGTCCATCACATCTGCGCCGACGGATCGTCGATGGCGCCGCTCGCACGCGACGTGATGACGGCCTACCTGGCGCGTACGGCAGGGACCGAGCCCACGTGGGCGCCACTCGAGGTGCAGTACGCAGACTTCACGTTGTGGCAGCATCGCGTCCTCGGATCGGAAGACGACCCGGAATCCGTCATCAGTCGCCAATTGCACTACTGGAGTGAGCAACTCGCCGGACTCGACGACGTCATCGCACTGCCCGCCGACCACCCGCGACCCGTGCAACAGACCTTCCACGGTGACCGATTCACCTTCGACATCGACGCGAACACCCACCGCGCCCTCGCGGACCTCACCAGGGCAAACGGTGTCACGATGTTCATGGCGCTGCACGGCGCGCTCGCAGTGCTGATGTCCAAGTTGTCGGGCGCCGACGAAGTCACCATCGGCACACCGATCGCCGGCCGAGGTCAGGCAGCGCTCGACCATCTCGTCGGAATGTTCGTCAACACACTGGTCCTGCGAACCAGCGTCGATCCCGACATCACGTTTGCCGACCTGTTGGAGCACGTCCGGGAAATCGACCTGGCCGCATTCCAGAACTCGGACCTGCCATTCGAACGGCTCGTCGACGTCATCAACCCAACCAGATCCACGTCGTACTCACCGTTGTTCCAGGTCGCCCTCGAACTTCAGAACAACGAACCCGCACATTTCCACCTACCCGGCCTCGACATCGACGGACTGACCGTGGAAACCAAATTCGCGAAGGAGGACCTGGAGCTGATCGTCGACGAGAAGTTCGACGAGTTCGGCATCCCGGCTGGGATGTCCGCAGCCTTCGACTTCGCAACCGATCTCTTCGAACCCGCCACCATTCGTCGGTTTGCCGACCGACTGCGCCTGATCCTGGACGCTGTCGGACGCGAACCCGCAACACGTATCGCCGACATCGGCATCCTCGGCGCCGACGAAACAGCTGCCCTGGTGCCGGCATCCGGTGCCGCCGCGACTCGAGCGCGGGTGTGGCCGGAGATCCTCGCCGAAGCAGTCGCCTCGAACCCGGATGCCCCAGCCCTCTCGAGTCGCGAGAGGTCGATGACCTACCGCGAGCTCGACGAGGAATCGACGAAGCTGGCGCGCGCGCTGTGTCGGCGCGGCGTCGGTCCCGAAGATTTTGTGGCGCTGGGTCTGCCGCGGTCCACCGCGGAGATCGTCGCGATCTGGGCGGTCACGAAAACCGGTGCAGCATTCTTGCCGGTCGACCCGAACTATCCCGACGATCGCATCAACCACATGCTCGACGATTCGCGGGCCGTACTCGGCATCACCGACGACGCTCACCGCAGTCAACTTCCCGACACGGTCGAGTGGATGGTCCTCGATGAAGCCGAGACCGTCGACGAGATCGACGCCCAGAGCGCAGCCGCGATCACCGATCGCGACCGCACGATCCCCTTGCATCACGGGCATCCCGCGTACCTGATCTACACCTCGGGTTCAACCGGGAAGCCGAAGGGCGTCATCGTCACCCACCTCGGGTTGTCAAACCTCAATGCCGAGGAACATCAGAGATTCAACGTCCAGCCCTATTCGCGGATCTCTCACCTGGCATCACCGAGCTTCGACGCCTCGGTCTTCGAACTCATGATGGCGTTCGGCAGCGGAGCGTGCCTGGTCGTCATCCCACCGACGGTCTTCGGCGGATCCGAGTTGGCCGAAATCTTTGCCGACGAACACGTCTCACACGCGTTCATCACTCCGACCGCGCTCAGCTCGATCGAAAGCTCCGCGCTACCCGAACTCCGCGTACTCGCAGTCGGTGGCGAAGCCTGCCCACCCGAACTCGTGGACATCTGGGGCCGCGACCGTCGCATGTTCAACGGATACGGACCCACCGAATCCACCATCCAGGCCAGCGTCAGTGAACCCATGCGGCCGGGCAAGGACATCAACATCGGACGACCGGCCATCGGCTTCGCCGGACTGGTCCTCGACGGGCACCTCAAGCCCGTGCCGGTGGGAGTCATCGGGGAGCTGTACGTGACCGGCCCCGGACTCGCCCGGGGATACCACAATCGTCCCGACCTCACCGCCGACCGATTTGTCGCCGATCCGTTCGGCGAACCAGGCCAGCGGATGTACCGCACGGGCGACCTGGTGCGCTGGCGCTCCGACAGCACCCTCGAATACCTGGGCCGCAGCGACTTCCAGATCAAAGTCCGCGGATTCCGCATCGAGCTCGGCGAAATCGACTCTGTCCTGATGGCACACCCATCCGTCTACTTCGCCGCCACACTCGGGCACGAAGCGCCGTCGGGGGAGACGATGATCGCCTCCTACATCCAGCCCGTGGAAGGACAGACCGTCGACGACTGGGAGCTTCGCCGCCATCTGTCTTCTCGCCTGCCCGCGCACATGGTTCCCGGCGCGATCGTCGTCGTCGACCGCATTCCGGTGACACCGGTCGGCAAGCTGGACCGCAAGGCACTGCCGACCCCGAGCTTCGAGCGACGCACGGTCCCGTACGCACCGCCGACAAACAACACCGAACGAACGGTCGTCGACATCTTCGAGACCGTGCTCGGGCACGAGCACATCGGCGTCGACGACGACTTCTTCGAACTGGGCGGAACGTCGATCGTGGCCACTCGCATCACCATCGAACTCGAGAAGCGTCTCGGGATGCGAGTGCCGTTGCAATCGCTTTTCCTGGATCCGACACCTGCCGGAGTCGCCCGGGCTGCCGACGGAATGGACGCACACTCGCCGGACGATTCGTCGGATCTTCTCGCCCCGATGATCACGCTGCGCGCCGGATCCGATCGTGCACCACTGTTCTTCGTCCATCCGGGTATCGGATTGTCCTGGGGTTACGCAGAATTCGTCAAGCATCTCGAGCTGGATCAACCCGTCTACGGTCTTCAGCTACCGTCCCTGAGCGGCGGGCCCAGCTTCGACTCGCTGACCGAACTCGCCGACGACTACGCGAATCGCATTGCAGCCGTGGCATCGACCGGCCCGATCCATCTGGCCGGCTGGTCGCTCGGCGGCGTGATCGCACACGCCGTGGCACACAGCCTCACTCGGAGCGGACGTGACGTGACTCTGTCGATACTCGACAGCTATCCGTCGTCGGATTCCGATCAGCCCGCAGAACTCTCGGTCTCCGAACTACTGGCCGGGCTCGCGATGCCGGCGGGATCCAAGACGGTCGAGACCTTCGAAGAAGCGGCGGAATTGCTGGAGCAGACCCTGGGTGCCGGAATCGGAATCGAAGCGGAGCATCTGGCGCGGATCAGTCGCGGTTACTCCCACTCCGTCGAATTGACGAATCGGCACCAACCGCCTGTCCACGTTGGAGCCATCGAGTTCTTCGTAGCCGGAAGATCTACGGAGAACGGACACGATGTCGCCGAATGGCGAAGGTTTGTAGAAGGGGACATCCGAGTCACCGAAGTCGATTGCGAACACAACCAGATGATCGAACCGGGTCCGGCGGCAACCATAGCTGTACGATTGCGAGAAGTTATCGCTCAGTGGGGTGTCTGAACCAGGTTCGACATGGGTATGAGTGAAACACACAGGGTGATGGACCCCGGGTGGGTCCGGACGAGGGGAAAACGTTGAAACTGCGAACCACACGCGTGTTTACCGGATCGATGCTGACTGCCGCTGCACTGACTGCCGCACTGCTCTCCGGGGGGACTGCACAGGCCGATCCCGCATATCCGGCACCGGACCCGGACCCGTTCTACTCGCAAGCAGCTGCCGAGGGGACCGCCGGCACGCCGATCTCCGTGCGCCGGGCCCCTGACCTGATGACCTTTCCCGGCGTCGCGATCTGGCAGGTCAGTTACAGGTCCACGAACTCAGAGAACAAGCCTATTGCCGCGGTCAGCACGATCCTGGTCCCGCCGAATCAAGCACAAGACGGCCCGTTGCTCTCGTATCAGCACATCGTCAATGCACTCGGTACGGGATGTGCGCCATCTCGCGCGCTTTACGCATCGGATCCCAACATCGTCATCCGTGAAGCGCCCATCCTCAACGTCGCGCTGCAACGTGGATGGACCATTGCCCTTCCCGACCATCTCGGACCCAACAGTGCGTACGGCGCCGCGCGCCTGGGCGGACAGATTACGCTCGACGGTATCCGCGCCGTTCAGAAAGTCCCCGAATTGCGTAGTGGCGCCAGCCCTGTAGGTATTGCCGGCTACTCCGGCGGCGGCATGGCCACCGCGTGGGCGGCCGCACTGGCCCCGAGCTACGCACCCGAGGTCAACCTTGTCGGTGTAGCCGAGGGCGGCGTCCCGATGAATCTGTCCAAGATGGCAAACGGCCTCGGACAGGATCCGCACCCGGCATTCGGCCTCGCATTCGCCGCAGCAATGGGCCTCGAACGCGAGTATCCCGACCTACTGCCGCTGAGCAACCAACTCAACGACCTCGGACGGTCGATGCGGGCCGAACTCACCAACGCGTGCACCAACGACATCCTCAGGGTCGGTGCCGGGCGCAGTGCCTCTCAGGTGTCGACGTCGACATCCTTGCTGTCCAGCCCTGAAGTGCGAAAGGTGATGGACGACAACAGCGTCGAACTCTATCCGGGTGTGCCGACTGCCCCGGTGTTCGAATGGCACACACCCGACGACGTTCTGATCCCCATCGATTCGGTGGTCAACACGATTTCGCGGTACTGCGCCGCCGGAGCCACGATTCAATCCCAACTGTTCCCCAGCCCGGACCACCTCACCACTGCGGTCCTCGGTCTGCCCACCGCATTCGAGTACCTACAGGACCGATTCGACGGAGTGCCGGCCCCGCGTTCGTGCTGAATGTCTCCGGAGTGACGTATCGAGCAGGCGCGGCACATGGCCAACTCGGTGTGCCCGTGGCATCGTTGATCGTATGAGCGACACGGATGACACCGGCGCGGCCGGCAATGGCGATTACAGTCTCGATCCCGACGACCAGCTTCAACCTGAAGACACTCTGATCGATCGAGGCGTCGACGACATTCTCGACGAGGGAATCTCACCACCGGAACGCCCACTGGGACTTGATGCCCACGGGTTGACCGGCAGCGAGGAATCAGCGGGGGAGACCCTCGACGAGCGCCTGGCCGAAGAAGAACCCGATCCGTACGCGTCGCTCGGAGATCCTTTGAAGGATCCCGCCGATGCCGACGAATTCGAACGGGAAGAAGAATTCCCGGACGGTGACGAAGTGGGTAACCGTCGGGTCGGGCGTCTCGTTGCCGAAGACGAGGGCAGATACGAGGACGAGGAAAGTGAACTCATTGCCGGAGACGTCGGAATCGACGGCGGCGCAGCGTCGGCAGAGGAAGCCGCGATGCATCTGATCGACGATTCAGAGGACTGAACGATCGCCTGACTGTTGTGGCTGTTGTAGCTGTTGATCGGTGAGAACGATGGAGTGGACGTGATTTCCACCCATTCTCTTGCTTTCGTACATCGCCGAATCGGCGAGGCGATGTAGATCGTGAACGCCACTTTCTGCTGCGTGTACGTCCGGCCAGGCGCCGTTGTGGATGGCTATGCCGATGCTGGTCGTCGAGATTGGTTCGCCTGTAGGGGAGTTCATGATGGGCGCGATCCGGGCCAGTAGATCGCCGACGTACGGCAACGGCATCATCTGAACGACGACGAACTCGTCACCGCCGATGCGCGCTATCGCCGCGTCCGATCTGGCCCAGTCGTGTAGTCGATAGGCCGTGCGCAGTATGACTCGGTCGCCGACGTCGTGACCGTAGGTGTCGTTGAAGTGTTTGAAATTGTCGATGTCGATCACCACCACCAGCAAGGACTGGTCGAGGCTGGATTTCGCTTGCAGTAGTTCGGAAGTCCGCCGTGCGAGTCCGCGCCGATTCAGCAGGTCCGTCAACGGATCGAGTTCTGAGCTTTGAGCGTCGTTGCTCAGAAGCGCCAGAGCAATCTGCGTGACCACCGGTATGACAGTGATGACAGGAATGGCAAAGGCAATGCGCCCCAGGACGTCTGGAAGGCCAGAAGGTACATCGGTGAACACGCCGATGCTGGCAACAACGATGACCGCCCCGGAAAACAGCAGGTGCCACAGCTGAGTTCGAAGATTGTGAAAGAAGGCTATGTACGAGCCGACGAGCCCGAAGACGAGACATCCGAGTAATCTCTGATCCGGATTCGCCTCGGCCAGCACGATCACCGCAACAGCGAAGTCCCCGGCAACGACGAAGAAATACGACCTTTCACGGGTGGTCGCTATGACAGGCAGGGCAATTCCGCCGATCATCACAAGCACTGCGACGACGACGTCCAACGGAAATCCGATGGTCTGTACCGAATGAGTGCCCAGTCGCTTCAGCAGAATCGTGATACTCAGGAGGAAAACCAATACGCCGATGCCTATCCGAGTCGGCATCAGAATTCCGTTGTCGCGCAAGAATCGCGTGAATCGGTCAAACTGGTCTGGCACTGCGAGCCAGCGATGCACGACCTTGGGTGTGTCGCTCATCGCGGCCACTGACCATGAGAAGCGACCGGTCGAATACAACACATGCGGCGATAGTAGTCCGTGGCGATGACAATGGAACTGACCTCGCATCCAGCCTGTCGCCCTTAATACGTCACAGTGACGAATTGAGGTGGGGTAACCAGAAGTCGGTGAGACGTGTTTATCGGCATCAATCCACATCAGAGCACCTATTGGTCGTTTCTGCTCGTGAGCGTCCAGGTCGCGCGGCGTAGCCGCAGTCGCCGGCGAGGCCCGGCGGTGATCGGTAGCAATTCAGCCGGCGATCGCGGAGTCGCAATAGTCGAGTCGTGCAAGCCGGTCGCAGATCTCGGACGGAAACGCAGGAAAGCCGGCAAATGTACCGGCAGACAGACGTGGGTGGGCGGAAACAAAGAAGGTTGCACGAACCAGGCGTGAGGCGGATATCGCCAGGTCGAGAATTTGCCGATAATCTACATTATGTCAAGTAATGGATATTCGAACGTCCCCCGTCAGCTTGTCCGCTAGCTTTACCCACATGGATTCCGTTGCACTCGTCCTCGGTTCACCACGTGGCCGTCGCTTCTGTGCGAACGTCGGTTACGCATGCCGCGCCGGCGCACGCACATCCGATGGACACTGGCCTCAATCGCCGGAACATGCGCTCCAAGTTCTCGGCGCTGTTGATATCCGGGCAATCGGCGAGATGTCCGAACTCGAGATTCTGCACTGTCTTGCGTATGCCGTAGATTGCGCACGCTACTGGGAGCCGCCGGACGAAGAAGATCTGATCTTCGTCCGCCCTGAGGTGATCGCGGCATTGCGCCCGATCGCCCAAACCCTTCTCGACTCGTCACACACCGCCTGGTGGACCGAGCCTGCTGACCTTCTGAACCAGAATCTGGTTGAAAAGCGAAACCCCATTTACGGCTGGTCGGACCTACCCTTGCGGATTTACCGCACAGAAGACGGCCTCGAACAGTGGCGCGCTGAGGCACTCGACTACGAACGCCGGTTTCTGGAATACCAGATCGAAGATCCGGACCGTCACATCGGAGGCGAATGGTGGTCTACCCCTTTTGCCAACGGTACAACCGAAACAACCAGGGCCCGGGACGGTATCGGGGCACTCGGGGTGTTTCTCGAAGAAGACAGCTCCTCGAACGAGGCGCGGGTGCAGCCGGTGAGGATCTACGGCGCGCCCCGGATCTACGAGATCACCGGACCGCAGGACTGGGCGAATCTGGTCGATACCTATCCCCTGCCTGTGCCCGCTTCACGTCGCTCCGTGTGGTACGACACGACCGGTGAATACCGTGACTGGTTCATTCCGGACTGGGTTTCGGTGTCCGCGGATTACGACGCCGTCCACCTGACCATGATGGCTTATCTGACCACGCCAGGCGTCGCGATCCCGTTGTCGGCCAACGCGGGGGCCACCGTGCTCGCCGGGTGGGATCCGGACGCCACCTTCTGGCTACGTAGCAACAACATCACCGTTGACGACGACCCGACGGGCTGACGTTCGGCTACACCGAGTTGAGCAGGTGCGGCCGCACTGCCAGCCACCGCGCGGTGTCCTCGATCCCCTGTTTCAGGGTGAATGTCGGAACCCACCCGAGTAGTCGCAACGCACGATCGTTCGACGCATAAGCGCCGGCAGTGTCACCGGTGCGTCGGCCGGCAGCGACCACGTCGATATCTTCGCCGAGCACGTTCTCGAATGTGTGTACCAGCTCCCACACCGTCGTCCCCCGCCCGCTGCCCAGATTGACCACAGTCATGCGTGATGATTCAGCGGTGACCCGGTCGAACCTTTCCAGTGCTCGAACATGAGCGTCTGCAAGGTCCCAGACATGAACGTAATCACGCACTCCGGATCCGTCGCGCGTCGGCCAATCCGTTCCCGTAACCCTGAAAGGCGTTCCTGTCGAATATGATTCGAACAGCTTTCCGAGTGCGTGGGTCGGGCGTGCCGATGGTGTACCACTTCGCAGCTCCGGATCTGCCCCGACCGGATTGAAGTAGCGTAGAGATATCGCCGATAATTCAGTGGCCGCCGCAATGTCGTCGAGCATCGTTTCGAACTGAGCCTTGCTGTGCGCATAGGGACTCTGCGGTGCGATCCCCCAACGTTCGTCGACACACCCACCGTCGCTCGGCGCATACACCGCCGCAGAGGAACTGAACAAGAAGCGCTCACACCCGTTCCGAAGGACACTCGATACCAGCGTCAGCGACTTGGATACGTTGTTCTCGTAGTACCGCGCCGGGCTACTCACGGAATCTCCGACCACGATCAAGGCCGCACAGTGAACTGTCGCATCGATATCGGAATGATCTGCGAATACCTTGTCGAGCAGTTTCTCGTCCGCGATGTCGCCGCAGTAGAACGGGAATCTGTGCGCAAATTCGGCGCGGCCGGTCAGCAGGTTGTCGAGAATCACGACATCGATCCCGGCGTCGACGCACTTCGACGCGACGGTGCTTCCGATGAATCCCGCTCCGCCCGTGATCAGTACTTTCACGCCGCTCCCCCGGCATCTTCGACGGCAGTCCTCGCACGACGGACGAAGTGGGACACGCGTGAGCGGGCCAAGTCCCATCCACGTAGGTCGCGCCCGTCCCGGATGGAAAGCCGATCACGGTCGAGAAAGAGCGGCACCATGACCAGATCGCGGTAGAGCGAGTGCAGGCGTGGGCGATCCGCCAACCACAGCGTCCATCGCCACCACCAACGCGCCGGGACGGTCGTCATTCCGGTACTGACGCCGAAGATCGATTCCACCGCCGCCCAGTGGACGTTCACCGCCCGACGGACATCGCGTGGCAACTGGCGTCTGGAGAGCGTCACAGCGAGTTCCGGTTCGGAAGTGAGCAGGTACCCCACGTCGAAGACACTGTTCAACGACAAATCGGCTCGAATCAAGGCCCGATCGGCAAGCCGCGCGTGAGCGATGACGTGCAGCGTCACGTCGGCCATCGCAAGGCGGGATCCTTCCGCCTCCGAGCTGATTCCTCGGACCGCGGCCTCCCGGGTCAGCGCGTGACGGGCGAACCTCGGAAGTAAGTGCGAATGGATTTCGACGGAGCCATGACGGTCGTCGCGAAGGAGTGCCGGTTCCTGGTGATCGTCGTGATCGATGGAGTCGGAGTCCACTTCGTCGGGGCGGACCATTCGGTAGCCGAAATCGAGGATCGCGTCGTTGGCCGGAACGGCATGTGCAGGGTCGACGACCAAAAGGTCGATGTCCGTCATCCGTCGAGCTGCCGGGTTCGGCCAGATTTTTCGCTCGAGAAGGGCGGCACCCTTCAGTGCAACCGTCGGAAATCCGTTGCTGTGTAACAGCTCTTGCAGTTCCACTCGCTGCGCGTCGAGGTCCGAGATCCTTATGGTGTTTCGGTGATGGACAAGGCTCAGCGTCAATTCCGGACTCGATGCGGTGGCCGATGATTCCGACAGCATTTCCGCGAAGCTCGCAGGTAGGACCGATGCGAAGCCGGCCTCGACCGCTCGGGAGGCGAGCAGCGGCAATACCTTGTGCCTTACAGCGGCGTCGATGACTCTGGGCCAATCCTGCTGCGAACACAAGCGGATGACGTCGGCCCCACACTCGGGTTTCAACATGGAAATCAGGTACCGGGTGTCACGCATGACGCCACCAGTTCCTCCACGGTGTCGGCGCCGGTGTCGCCGTGATGTCGAATCAGTCTGTAGCACGGGGCATTCGAGAGTAGAGCAGCGATGTTTCTCAGGGTCACTCCGTGACTGTCGGACCACAGGGCGGATTGCTCGGCCAGCGACTGTATCGCTTGGGATACGGGCATCGGAGCGAGTCGAGTCGGCCCCTCGTCCCATCCATCGAGGATCAGCACCAGATCGATTCCGCGAACCGCCGAGCTGACGTTTCGTTCAGCAGGCAAGGTTGACGGGTCCAACGCCCACACCGGCGGGGCGTACGGAAGATACAGCGAATCGTGCGCTTTGATCTCCGGGAGGACGTCGAACGTACCGGCTTTGAGGTGGACCCGCCGTGGTAAGCCCACAGCTTCGGTACCACGAATGAAGACGCCTTCGTCAGCACGCAGTTGTGCACCCCGCAGGGCAAGGGCGAGCGCCAAGGTGGTCTTGCCCGCCCCGGAATGCCCGGCGATCGCCACTCTCACACCGTTGCAGTCGACCAGAGCGGCGTGCAGGCGTGTCCACTGTCGGGCGTGCGCGGCCGTCATGACATCCCGGTGCACCGTGCGGTACACGCTTTCCGCGAGCTGGAGACCGTCGAGACCGATCAGCGTTTCACGGCTGCCGCCGATGGTCGATTCGATGGTGACGTCCCAGCGACCGAATGTCGCTCGATTCCGCTGAATCCGAACTTCGACGTTGTTGTCCGCAGGCCACGGACTGGCAATCCGATGCTCGACGACACCGACCTCGGGTATGCGGAAACCGCGCAGAATCGCGTCAACCCAAAGGTAGTGCGCCCGGAATTGTGGTACGTGGTTGCCTGTCACGGAATTCTCATACCAGCAGACGAGAGGTGCTCAGCTGTCCGTACGTCTCGTTGACTACCGACTTCGCCTCGTGGTCAGGGATCTCGAGCACCTCTGCCACGGCCTGGACAATATCGCTGACGGTCCGGCCGTCACACAGTTCCCACACCAACGTCGCGACCGGGTTGAGGTGATGGGCAACCTCGCTGGAACTGTCGTACAGCACAACACCGTCGGTGAGATCGTTGCTCTCCACCGTCTGAGAGCGTTGCGGTCTCACACCTTCGAGTAGTTCGGTCAAGATATCTCCTTGATTCAGCGAATCCGATTTCGTTTCGGTGGTGGTCTCACAGTGCGAAGCGTCGTGAGTATTCGGATTCGATTGCGCCCGAACGAATCAGGCTGCGTGTGGAGGCGATGCCGGGCGACAGCGTCAGGCACGTGAGCGCTCCCCCGGCACTCGCATCCACCAGGTAGTCGCCCAGAGTTCGGTAGTGACCCGCCCATTGTCCGAATGCTTCGGGATCTGACTCCGGATCCGCAATCTCGTCGAGAATTCGCTCGAAGGCGCGTGAATGTACGAGAACGGCGTGGACTCCACGGTTCTCAGGACTGGTGCGCAAGAGTGCCGAACCGTCGAGCAGAGCTCCGTCCCTCGATTTCGGGTCGTGTCCGAGGTGGACGACATCCCAATCGCCGTGATCCAACTCTTCGCGGGCATGGCCAAGGATCGATGCGGCGGCATCCAGCAAACTGACGTCGTCAGCAGCGATGAGGACCGAATCCCAGCCCTTCTCAGTCGCCCGAGCGAGCGCACGACGCCACGAGACGGTGAAGGCCGCGTCCTGATTCATCGCGTCCTCGAAAGCCGACACTCTTTCCACCGCTGTTACGCGCGGTAAGCGAATGAATCTATGCCAGGACGCTTTCCATCTGTCGATGTCAAGATCGAGATTCACGACGGCAACACCGAGGTCCGACTGAGAATCCTCGACAACGGGGTTGGGTTCTCCCCCTACTCGGACAGGCGACAGTGGGCGATCGAGCACAACGTCGACTGCGCCTCGCTCGAGCAGATAAGCCGCCAGTGAGAAGTCGGACGGCACGGGTCCGTTGATCCTTCGTGAGAGTTCGTCTCGCAAAGTTCCGTATGTCGCCGCGCGAACAATCAGTGCAGCTCCGACCAGATCTTCGCCGTGTGCGTGGATGACAGCCGTATCGGCTTCGGCGGGGAGGTCGTCGACGATGTTCCGTAGCTTGTACATAACCGCGGGTTCGATCACGCGAATCTCGTCCAGAAAAACTACCGATTTCCACGCCAACAGAATGGCCTTGTCGATTCCGGCGACGAACGCAGACGCAGTCCTCCACCCATCCGGAGCGTCGTCCTCCGCCGGAATGGCACGGTGAACGGTCAGTTCGATCGACTCGGCCTCCGCCAGGCATGAACGCCACGGAGCGACTCGGCCGTCGTCGCTGAGAACGACCACCCCACCGAAGACCAACTCGGGTCGCTGGACGCTCAGCTCGGCACGGTGACGAATCTCGGGATACGAATCACCGAGGTACCTGGAGAACTGACGATGGAGTGAGTCGAGATCCCATCCGACCTCACTCCAACCGAGCAGGTAATTGTGAACACGATCTTCCCAGTTTATTCGATACGGGACACCGGCCGGGCGCTCGAATCGATGGTGCCAACCAAATGTCGGAAGGCAGACGACCTTTCCGCCGTTGATCCGGAACTTCTCGTGGATGTATCCCTCTTCACCGCCGAATCCGGTGAAGTGCGAGTTCAATCCCGGCCATGCCTCACGCCTGCAGGCAAATGAGCCGAGGCCCTGCATGACGATCTCGAAAGGCACGTCAGGGTGTTGCTTCGCTCGCGGATCAACTCCCCACGAGCCGAACATCCCGTTGCGCCACTTGGGGTCCATGTGGGTGGCCGCGATGTGCGAGGAATCCTGGGAGAGCATCGGTCCCTGGATCAGATCGTCGGTTTCCGGGTCCGCATCGAAATACGCCAGCAACGCCGACAACGATCCCGGTGCCAAGATCACGTGAGAGTCGAGGACAAGGACATACTTTCCGGTGGCCTTGCGGAACAGGACGTCCCGCACCGCAGTCGATCGAACGTCGGTGAACGGGATGTAGCGGAACCGATCGATGTAACCGGCAAACGATTCGAGCATCGGCGCCGGCAACCCCTCGGGGTTGTTGTCCAACAAGACGAATTCGACTCTGTCCAGAACCTCGCGATGATGGACCAAGATCGAGTGGATCGTGAAGTACGCGCCGTCGAAATCGTCGTAGGTCGCGATCGCGACAGTCAGATCGGCCGGTTCTCCGTGTGGCGGAGTCTCCTTCACCTGAACTGACCCCGCGCTCTGAAACTTCTTCAGAGCGCGGTGTAGCGCGACGTCGAACTCTGTCATCGTCGGTGTTCCCCCTCGGAACCAGTCGCGTCGTGTCGGCTACGTAGGTTCCGTGGGATTTGTCGGCTGGGTCGGAGGGGTCGGGAAGGTCGGCTCGGTGCGAGTGGTCGGCACCGTCGGTACGGTTGGCACAGTCGGGACGGTCGGCTCCGTCGGCGCTGTCGGCCCGGTGGGTTTGGCGGTCGTCGTTCCACCCGAACCTGACGAGCTACCGGTTGATCCGGAACCTGTGGAACTTCCGGACGGTCCCGAACTCCCGGAACTACCCGAACTTCCTGACGATCCCGAACTTCCCGATGATCCGGGATTGCCCGGCTCGTTTCCGCCCGGCTGATTCCCTCCCGGAGTATTACCACCGGGTTGATTCCCGCCTGGTTGCTCGCCGCCTGGTTGATTCGGATTCTGCTGGCCACGACTTGGCGCTCCGGAAAGATTCGGCGTGTCACCGGCTGCGAAGGCCGGCGCCGCACCACCGAGGCTGATCGACGTCACGACTGGCACAGTTACCGCCGAGGCCGCTAGAACTGTCTTGACGAACTTGCGTCGATCAACTGGAACATTCTGAAAAGCGTCGCCGCCCATAGCGTTTCTCCCATGCGTCCGAGACGAGGTCGTCCTCACTCGATGTCGGGCAAAACGCTAGCATCCTTCTGGCAACTTTACAGACTGAACGCGCCGATATTTGACGGTTATGCGAATTTGAGTCCGGACTGGGCCGACTGTTCGGACAAACGTACGGCGATCTCCTCCTGTTCAGGGGACTCGTTTGTCCCGGTCGACAACCGTCAACCGACCGGCATCTCCCACGGCGCCACCGGAAGAGTGCTTCCGGTTTCGAGGTAGGACTTCAGGTTCGACAACACCGCCGACCATCCACCGGCCACCTCCATGCGAGCCGATTCGTCCGCCAAATCGGTGTGCTTGACGGTCAGTCGCACGATCGCGCCGAAGGCTTCGATGTCGAAACTCACCCGAGAGATGTCGACGCCCGGTTCGCCGTTCGGATCAGCCCAGGTGGTGACCAACCTCGACGGAGGGTTGCTCTCGACTACGGTGCCGACTACATCGGCAATGTTCGAACCGTCGATCCGGCGGTGCTCCCACGTCGATCCCGGCTGCCAGTCGGAGACGTTGCTGTGTCCCCAATACTCTGCGGTGGCCTGTGCGTCGGTGAGCGCTTTCCAGACGTTGTCCGCCGTGCTCGCAATGTAGGTGACGTACACAAAACTGGGCTTGTCGGTCATGGCTTCCTCCGCGATTCTTTTGACGGTACTGAGCGCACGAAGGCGCGGTACCTCGAACTTGTTGATCCACCGCTCTCGAATCTCCTCGAGCGCAACGGGATTGAGATAGTGAAGCTTCGCCCTCCCCTGTCGGACCGTGCTGATCAGATTGGCGTCCTCGAGCATGGTGAGGTGTTGAGTGACAGCTTGCCGACTCATGTCGAGGCTGTCGCACAGCTCGCCGAGCGACTGACCGTTGGCTACGAACAAGCGGTCCAGGAGAAGCCTTCGTGTGGGATCGGCCAGTGCTTTGAAGGCTGCATTCATCCGGTCGTTCACAACTTCACAATATGCAAGCATTTACTTGCATGTCAACGGTTGGGCGTGCCGGGTTTCGAAAGTTGGGACAGATGAGGTGTGATGTCTCTAGGCAGATGTGATCTGAATCCCGGATTACACCGTAAGAGAGGTTGGGCACATGGACTGGGCAGCAATTGGAGTGGGTGTCGGGTATGCCTCGGTGGCCCTGTCGATCCTGGTTTTCGTCGGCGGGTGCATCGCACTGTTCATCTTGTCCGTCCGCCAGTAGCTGACACCTCGACAAAGTGGTGATCACCCCGGGGTCCGGCCAAGCCGATCACCTCGGGAGTGATCACCCTCGAGGCCGCTTGATCGATTCGGACACACCGGCGCGCGTCGGACTGCTCGCAGAGAAGCTCGGCCGCGGTGGGACTACCGTAGGACTGTCGCCTAGAACTCGAGGAGTACGGAATGAGCATCCAGTCGGTTGAACCGCACCGCCACCGCGTAGTGGTGATCGGTTCCGGCTTCGGAGGATTGTTCGGCACTCAGGCTCTCAAAAAAGCCGATGCCGACATCACGATGATCGCGCGTACAACCCACCATCTGTTTCAGCCGCTCCTCTATCAGGTTGCGACCGGCATCCTCTCGGTCGGTGACATCGCTCCCGCCACGAGACTGGTGCTGCGCAAGCAGAAGAACGCACAGGTACTGCTCGGTGAGGTCGAGACCATTGATCTCGAGAATCAGACCGTGACCTCGCGCCTGCTCGAACGCGTCACGGTTACGCCGTTCGACAGTCTGATCGTGGCAGCCGGTGCCGGTCAGTCGTACTTCGGCAACGACCAGTTCGCGGAGTTCGCCCCCGGAATGAAAACGATCGACGACGCCCTCGAACTGCGCGGACGAATCCTCGGGGCCTTCGAACAGGCCGAACTGTCGGACGATCCCGCCGAGCGTGCGCGCTTGCTCACCTTCGTCGTTGTCGGCGCCGGCCCCACCGGCGTGGAGTTGGCCGGGCAGATCGCCGAGCTTTCCCGTCGAACGCTGGACGGCGCGTTCCGCAAGATCGATCCTCGTGAAGCGCGCGTCGTGCTCCTCGACGGCGCCCCTGCCGTGTTGCCCGTGTACGGCGGGAAGCTCAGCCGCAAGGCTGCCGAGACGCTCGAGAAGCTCGGCGTCGAGATCCAGCTCGACGCGATGGTCACCGACGTGGACAACGACGGTCTGATCATCAAGGAGAAGGACGGCACGCTTCGCCGTATCGAGTCGCAGTGCAAGGTGTGGTCCGCCGGCGTGCAGGCCAGCCCCCTCGGCAAGCAGCTCGCAGAACAGAGCGGCGGAGAAACCGACCGCGCCGGCCGCGTCATGGTCAATCCCGACTTGTCTCTGCCCGGGCACCCCAACGTCTTTGTCATCGGCGACATGATGTCGCTCGACAAGCTGCCCGGATTGGCTCAGGTTGCCATGCAGGGTGGCAAGTACGCGGCCAAGCAGATCAAAGCGTCACTGGACGGCAAGTCCCCGTCGGAACGAGTTCCGTTCAAGTACTTCGACAAGGGCAGTATGGCAACGATCTCGCGCTTCAGCGCGGTAGCCAAGGTGGGCAAGCTCGAGATCAGCGGCTTCATCGGGTGGGTTGCCTGGCTGGCAATTCACCTCCTCTACCTCGTCGGATTCCGTTCCCGTGCCTCGACGCTGTTGTCATGGGCGGTGACGTTCTTCGGGCGTGGCCGTGCTCAGATGGCGTCCACCGAGCAGCAGGTCTTCGCGCGAAACGCGATGGGCGAGTTGGAGAAGAAGAACAAGGAAGCGACGGAGTCCGGCAGCGCTTCGAATGGCGAAGCCAAGAAGGCTGCCGACAAGCAGCAGAAGGCCGCCGGCTGATCAACACCTGAGTGACCGGCGGAGGGCGGCTGTGGAGTTCAACTCCGCAGCCGCCCTCCGTCATTCGATCGACTGCCGCGTGGTCAGTTTCCGATCTTCGCCACCTCGGTGATGTTCGCGAGGCGAACCTGTCCCTTGGAAACGAGTCGGTCGTTCTCGTCGGTGATGCGAACTTCCCAGAGTTGCTGGGTGCGTCCGCGATGAATCGGGGTGGCTTCAGCGGTGAGAGTGCCCTCCCGCGTTGCGCGCAGGAAGTCGGTGTTGTTGTTGACTCCGACCACGTGTCCTCGCTCGCCCAGCCACACGGTGCCACCGACGCTGGCGAGAGACTCCACCACCGAGCAGTACACACCCCCGTGCTGTATCCCGGCGGGCTGGTGCAGCGTGGGCTTGACGGTCCATTGCGCCCGCACGCGATCTGGGCTCAGTTCGGTGTATTCCAGGCCGATGGTGGCGTCGAAGCCCGTTCCGAGCCGTTTCATCATCTCTGCGGTCTCAGCAGTGTCGACCATGCCATCTCCATCTGTGATTCTCTGGCGCCGGTGTGGCTGCCACTCCCTACCTGATTACACGAGAGGTAACTCGAGCTTGGAATCAGGTCTGGAAAAAGAACCGGCGGGTTTCACATCATTCGATGTGAAACCCGCCGTGGGAAGGACCGGGAGTCTCTGCAGCCCTCAGGACTCCGGCGCGGTCCGGCAGTTTCGTCACTCTCGCGGGGTGTAACTCTCCGCGTGGTGTTCCACAATCATAGGCAAGGCTGACCTAATTTAGCAAGCCCTTCGTCGAACTGGTTCCAACGAGGACGCAGCGAGACCTTGCGGCGTGCACGCACGGGCAGCCCTGCGGCGACAAAAGCGTCCAGCAGCCCCTGCCCGCGGCGCTGAGCGGCTGATTCGCCCCCGCCGGCCAAGATGGGGACATATGCCGCTGCGCCCAGGATCGACTCCCCTACCAAGCCCCAGAATCTGAACTGGTCGACGGGCGCACACCTGGAGACGGCGTCGTAGATCGCCCGTAGCGAGGTCAGGCAACGGTGCGCGGTCCAGACGAGGAGCGCTTCTTCGCACGGCATGTCGACGACGCCGTCACTGCCGGACTCCCGTCCGTTCGGCGCAACTCGTAGAGTTTCGTCGATCACCCCGGCCCAGTCGATACCGCCGTCGCTGTCCATGTGGATGAACAGGTTCTCGAGGCCTGGATCCCAAGCGGCACCTTCGGAGACGATCGATGCGGCAACCCTGCCGACCACAGCGTGAATCAGTGATGTTGCGACCTGTATCGCCGCAGCTTCGGCACTGTCGAGATCCTGGAGCGAGCGGGCGAACATCTGATGCACCCGATCCCCGCACAAGCCTTCACTCAACTGCCACCAACGCCGTTTGCCTTCACCTGACATGGCGGCAACCGCGTAGACGCGCGGGTAGTCAGGGTTGAGTGCTCGTAGGCGAACGCTGGTGCGGCTCAATGCGTTCGACCGGAGTTCGAATTCACGAACATCCGCATGCTGGGTGGTCAAGGTGATTGTCACCGTGCACTCCAATCGGCCGAAGTTGTCTTGTGGTTCTTAATGTAGGTTAGCCTCACCATAATTCAAGAGTAAAGAACTGTGACGCTGGGCACCGCATATTCACAGGAACTTGCCCCGCAGGGAGCACACCCACATAGGGTTCCGTAACCTAAGATGCGAATTCCCTGCGCACAAAGACCAGGAGCTCGAACCGCCAGTGACGATGATCAAACCGCTCGGGAACGGACATCCCCGAGGACCCAGCGAGACGTACGGACGGCGCATAGTGCCGCGCGGCCCGGCTCCTGTCCGAATGCGTGTTCTAGCTGGGATTTTCGACGCGGGGGTGTTCCTGCTTCCGTTGCTCGTCGGCTGGTACGTCGTTCAGTCGCTCCGAGACGAGAACGGTGGCGGCGAAGCCGACCGCGCAGTATTCGGTGGGACGGCAATAGCCATTGCCGTTGGTCTCCTCGTGTGGAACCTGGGATTCCGCGAAGGTGCCACAGGCCGGACCTCGGGAAAGGGATGGGTAGGTCTGGTCACGCGTGACGCGAAGACAAAGCAGCCCATCGGTGTTCGCCGGGCTCTGCGCAGGCCGTTCGATCGAACCGGTATCGAGGTGGTCCGTGAAAGCACGGCGCGCGAAGAAGGGTTCGAGGAACTCGCGCGCGACAACAGCGTCGGGGCAACTCGTCGACGCCGGCTGATCGGTCTCGCGGTGCTCACGGTTCTTCTCGCGCTCGTCATGCTCGCGAGCATCGCGGTGGGCGCACGTCCCCTGACGTTTGCCGAGATCTTCCACGCCATCTTCAGTTCGGACGGCACCCAGACGGACATCATCGTGCGAACGTTGCGCGCTCCGCGGACCATCCTGGGTCTTGTCGTCGGCATCGCACTCGGTATCGCCGGCGCCCTGATTCAGGGACACACGCGTAACCCGTTGGCAGATGCCGGACTACTCGGCCTCAACGCCGGCGCGGCTTTCTTCGTAGTCATGGCGATCTATCTCTTCGGCTTCACCGCACCGAGTCAGTACCTCTGGTTCGCGTTTGCAGGATCGTTCGTCGCCAGCATCGTCGTCTTCGGCTTGTCCTCCATCGGAAACGGCGGCGCGAGTCCTCTGAGTTTGGCTCTGGCGGGCGCAGCCGTCGCGTTCTTCCTGCAAGCCATGACCAATGCCGTGATCATCCTCGACCAGACCAGTCTGGACGCCTACCGTTTCTGGGTAGTCGGGTCGGTGTCCGGTCGCGGGTTCGACGTTCTCTGGCAGGTCCTCCCCTTCCTGATACTCGGTTTGGTCATCGCCCTGGCGAGTACGCCTGGTCTCAATGTCCTCAGCCTGGGTGAAGACGTCGCAAAAGCGTTGGGAACGAACATCGCGTTCAGTCGCACACTCGGCATCATCGCGATCACCCTGCTGACCGGCGCCGCGACCGCAGCGTGTGGACCTATCGCGTTCATCGGATTGGTGGTCCCCCACGTGGCCCGGGCCATCACCGGACCCGACTACCGCTGGCTGGTCCCGTACGCGGGCTTGCTCGGCGCGGTCATGTTGATCACCGCGGACATCATCGGCCGCGTAGTCGTGCGCCCCGGCGAGTTGCAGGTCGGCATCATCCTGGCCCTGTTCGGCGCCCCGTTCTTCATCGCTCTCGTACGCCGCAGAAAGTTGGCAAGTCTGTGACGCTCAAGCAAGAACTCCGGGTACTCCCCCGGACCGTCCCCTCACGTAAGTCGATTCGTATCGGTGGATTCTCGCTGGTCTACCGTCCACTCGCGGTGTCGGTGTGCATTGCGCTCGCGGTCGCACTCTTCCTTCTGCTCTGCATCAACATCGGACGCGGCGACTATCCGATCTCGATCCCCGATGTCATTTCCGTCCTGCTCGGTAATGGAAGCAAGACACAGAACCTGATCGTCTTCGACCTCCGACTTCCTCGATCGCTCACCGCACTCTTCATCGGTATGGCACTCGGCATTGCCGGTGCGGTCACCCAGACGATCGCTCGCAACGCCCTCGCCAGCCCCGACATCCTCGGAATCACGGCCGGATCGAGTGCCGCCGCGGTTGCTCTCATCGTGCTCGGCGGTGGCGGGTCGTTCGTGGGACTGCTTGCCACACTGGGGATTCCCTTGGCTGCACTGTGTGGCGGTCTGCTGACAGCTGTGGTGATCTACGCCCTGGCATGGCGAAAAGGCGTCGAGGGATTCCGCCTCATCCTGATCGGCATCGGCATCAACGCCATGCTCGTGGCAGCGACGGGATGGCTTCTCATCTCGGCGGACATCAACGATGCTTCCCGCGCACAGGTGTGGCTCAACGGTTCGCTCAACGGTGCCACCTGGAATCAGATGTGGCCGGTAGCCATCGCTGTCGCGGTAGTCGGCGGCTACGCGGTGATCGCTTCGTTCACCATGGGAGCGCTGCGGTTGGGCGACGACAACGCCACCTCTCTCGGTGTTCGCTTGCAATCATCGCAGGCCAAACTATTGCTCTCCGCCGTGGCGCTGGCCGCCATCGCAACCGCCGCAGCAGGTCCGGTCGGCTTTGTCGCCCTGGCTGCGCCACAGGTCGCCATGCGTCTGGTGCGCTCTGCCGGCCCGCCCATCGTGGCGTCCGCGCTGACCGGTGCTGTACTGGTGGTCGGCAGCGACGTCATCGCTCGAACAATTCTGCCTGTGGAACTCCCCGTCGGAATCGTGACTTCCGCACTGGGTGGTCCGTTCCTGCTCTACCTGTTGGTTCGTAACAATCGGAAGGTCACAGCATGACCACCATCGCCCAGTCCACCGATACTCCTTCGCGTCTCGTCGCCAAGAACCTGACGCTCGGGTACGGGGACCGCATCATCGTCGACGGACTCGATCTCGAGATCCCTACCGGCGTGATCACGACGGTCATCGGCCCCAACGGTTGCGGCAAGTCGACGCTCCTGCGTGCGCTCGGTCGTCTGCTCAAGCCCAAGGGCGGATCGGTCGTCCTGGACGGCAAGGCGATCAGTTCGATGAAGACCAAGGAAGTCGCACGGGTGCTCGGAATGCTCCCCCAGACTCCAGTTGCGCCCGAAGGACTCACCGTCGCCGATCTGGTCTCACGTGGGCGCCACCCGCACCAGTCGTGGATCAGGCAGTGGTCTGCGGACGACGAGGGCGAGGTCGCCGAAGCGCTGGAGCTGACCGGTGTCTCGGATCTCGCCGATCGACCCGTCGATCAATTGTCCGGCGGTCAGCGCCAGCGGGCCTGGATCTCGATGGCTCTCGCCCAGGGAACCGACATTCTGCTTCTCGACGAACCGACTACCTATCTGGACCTCGCGCACTCGATGGAAGTCCTCGACCTGGTGGATCAACTCCACGAGGAAATGGGGCGCACCGTGGTGATGGTTCTGCACGACCTCAATCTCGCGGTCAGATACAGCGATCATCTGATCGTGATGCGCGACGGCGCCGTCGTCGCTTCTGGTGTCCCCAAGGACATCATTTCCGCGGAACTTCTGCTCGAGGTGTTCGGTCTCGAAGCTGCGGTCATCGACGATCCCGTCTCGGATCGGCCGCTGATCGTTCCGATCGGAACCCGGCACGTGTTCGGCGCCGTCGGCGGGCCGGCAAAGCCTGCGTGACGATCGCGAATCAGCGACCCAGAATCGTCCGAACAAGTTTGAATCCCTGACCGATCGTCACGGTCGGCAGGTACGCCCGTCCGACCGCGTTCCCGATGCTCGGCAACGCGGCTGGATCGGCGAAGGTCATGTGCATCGGCACGTACCGAGGCTGGAACTTCGATTTGAAGGCCAACAGCGAACGAAATCCGTACACCGGTTCCAGGGTGCGACCGAGTAGGTCGAGCACGCTGTCCATCATCGCCGAGAAAGTCGTGGCCTCCGGTTCGTTCGCATTCCTCTCGGAGTCACCGGCGATTGTTGCCAACGGTGCACCGGACAGACTGAGGAACTCGACGCCCTCCTCCTCCAATTTCAGTGCAGCGGAGGCGATGAGGAACTCCATCGCGGGACGGAATCCTTCGGAGCGTCGCCTCATGAAGTCGAGTGTCCACCCGACGACTTTGCCGTCGCGGTACACCGGTAGCCACGACGTGACACCGTGCACGGTGCGATCCTCGTCGACGGCGATCAGGCACCGCACTTGTTCGTCGTCGACCTCGTCGAGTCCGCCGAGGGTGAATCCCATCTCGGGCATCCCCTTGTCCGCCACCCATTCCTCCGAGATCGCAACTATCTGATCCTTGATCGCGAGAGGTGCATGAGGGAAGGAAATCCACTCGGCCGTGATCCCGGACTTCTTCGCCCGGTTCAGTGCTGTTCGCACATCCTGGAACCGCTTTCCTGTGAACGCGACCTGTCCGAGGTCGAGCACGGTTTCCTCGGCGACCTGCAGGCCGCTCCAGCCCATGTAATCAGTGATGCTTCGGGCGTCGTCGGTCACTGAATAGAAGCAGGGAATCCAACCGTTCGACGACGCGAACTCGGCAAACTCCTCGATCGCCGTGCGCATGCGATCTGGAGGACCGACCGGATCACCGGTTGTGAGAGCAACACCGGCGATGACGCGATACGCGACGTAACTCGAACCGTCCGCGCTGAACCAGTATGTGTTTCCCTTCCACGTCGTCATCCAGGACAACGGGCTGCCGGTACCGGCGATCAACATGGATCGTGCTCGTTCGGCGGCTTTGGGATCGGCGGTCTTGACCGGCTTGAGGAAACTCACGAACACCAACACGGCGGCGACGCCCCAGAACACGACGCCGGTCCACTCGAAGAGCAACGTCGACTCGATGTCCACGGGAAGCAGACGCGGATCGATCAACTGCAGGTACACGGGCGGTACAAGGCGCTGAGGGAAGTCCGCGAGCAACATCGTTACGGTGGGCTCGCGATCGAACCCGTGCCTGGCGAGCATTCCGCCGCCGACGTAGATCACGGCGAGGACCGCGAGCAAGGTCACGATCGCAGCACCGAGACGTCGGTATGTCTTGGCCGGGGCCGCGACGTCGAAGTATCGACGTGTCGCGATCAGCAGGATCAGTACGAAGAGCGGTGTCAGGAACGGCACCAGAGTTCGGTACACGTTCGGATCGCTGATTCCGTAGAACAAGCTGTCACTGTCGACGGCGTCGACGAACCTGATGACGAAGTTCCCGATCGAGAGGACGAGTAGGACGACCTGAGCACACACTGTCGCAATCCAGGCGAATCTGCGGCCACGACGGAGCCCGTCACTCAACACGAGAACGAAGATCGACGGCATCAGCGAGAGCAGAGTCGGGCCGATACCGGAGAGTCTGAGCTCGAGGAGTCCTCGTCGGCAGTCCGGATCCGACGACGACTCCTCGCACAGTTCTCGAACCTCGGCGACAGTCCAGGGAACTCCGCGGAAGAGGTCACGGAGGACCGCGAGTGGGCCGACCGCCTGCGGGGACAGCGCGGCGATCATCGGGCCGATCGCACTCGCCGCGACGACGATGGCGACCAGGACGCGACCCTCTCGCTGTGTCCCGGCGATGCGCTCACCGCGCGCCGATCGTCCGACGATCCACTGTCCGATCACCAAACCCACCACAGCGGCAAAGAATCGGATGACGTCTTGCAGCTGACCACTGAACAAGGCCAAAGTGATCGTCAACGCCAAAGTTCCGACGCGAATGCGACGGCGCCACAGGGTGCCCATGTTCGAGCTGGCGGCCATCGCAGCGCCGACGATCCATGCACTGGCTCCGACCGCGGAGCCCACGTGGAGGCGGAATCCCCAACTGGAATCAAACACCTTCGCAAACGACGCCCAGCCGAGCCCGAGCAGGACTCCCAAGATTTGAGTGCTTGCGCCGGCGATCGCAAGCTTGATCGTTCCCATTCGGCGTTCGAGGGGTGCGGCGACTGCGATCAGGAGCACGGTCGCGCCGAGGTACCCGAGCAGGTTTCCTGCCCACAGCACGGACGTGAGCGGAGTCCAGATGCGGCCGTGCTGGATCGAGCCCATTCCGGCACCGATCGTGTGCTCGAGATCGCGGGACGGTCCGTGAACGAGGCTGCCGGTTGCGGCACCCACGATCCACATGGTGAGAAGTAGAACGACCGTCAACGGTGCGTCGCGAATGCCGAAACGGATGATGCCGGCAGCTTTCTGCGTGACTACCCGCGCCCGTGATGTCGATTCTTCGGTGCCCGGCGAACTGTCGATCGTCATCTACGTGCGGCTACTTTCTGCGGATCGACTGTTGGCTTGCAATTATCGGGCATCGTCATTGTCGGGACTTTCGTCGTCTCACACCACCGTAACCGTCACGCAGATCACTATGGCCAATACCACACCCCCACCGAGGTGGTTACTACTACCAGTAGTACGTATTTCGTCGTGGAAGTCCGTAGAATCGAAGAATGGCAGGTCTAGGTGAACTCGAACGCGCGGTGATGGATCATTTGTGGTCCACATCGGAACCGCAAACTGTGCGACAGGTGCATGAAGCACTCGCGACGCATCGCGAATTGGCGTACACGACGGTGATGACCGTTCTGCAGCGCCTGGCGAAGAAGCATCTGGTGATTCAGCAGCGTGACGATCGCGCACATCGCTATCTTCCCGTCAACAAGCGCGAAGAACTGGTCGCGAGTCTGATGGTCGACGCGCTGGCCCAGGCTCCGGAGTCCGGCGGTCGCGCTGCGGCGCTCGTCCACTTCGTGGGACAGGTCAATGCTGACGAAGCCGATGCTCTCCGCGAAGCGCTCGCTGCCCTCGAGGTGCGCGAGTCCGCGAAAAAGGCTGCGCAGCCCGGAATTTCTAGGCCGAACTGATTTCGTCGTGCATGATGTGTAGGACATGAACGCCACTACTGCACTGGTTTTCGGACTGCTTGCCTTGTTGCTGGCCGGTCCGGTTCCCGCACTCCTGAGCCGCTCCACGTGGCCTTACCGCGCTCCACGCGCGGCGTTGGTTCTGTGGCAAGCCGTCGCAATTGCTGCGGTGCTGTCGGCATTCAGCTCGGGCCTGGCCATTGCCAGCCAGCTGCTCGTTCCCGGCACTGACGGTAGGCCGACGACGGCCCCGACCGCCGAAATCGATGCACTCGGGCTCCCGCTGTGGATTCTGTACGTGGTTGTTTTTGCCCTGACGCTTCTGATCGGCGCGAAGCTGATCTTCTCGATCATCCAGGTCGCTGTGAGAACCCGACGTCGCCGTGCACGTCACCGCGTGTTGGTGGACCTTCTCGACGACTGCGCCATGCCCGCGTCGGTGGAACGCACACCCGATCTGCGGGTACTGGACGTCGACGAACCGATCGCATACTGCCTGCCAGGTCTGCGTCAACGCGTGGTTCTCAGTCAAGGCACTCTGCAGAACCTCGATCATGCCGAGGTCAAAGCCATCCTGACGCACGAGCGTTCCCACCTGCGAGCTCGTCACGATCTGGTCCTCGAGGCTTTCACTGCCGTCAACCACGCGTTCCCCCGTTTCGTTCGTAGCAAGTCGGCCCTGGGATCGGTGCAGCTACTGGTGGAGTTGCTCGCCGACGATTCAGCCGTGCGGGCTACCGGTCCCACTCCCCTCGCGCGGGCGCTTGTCGCGTGTGCCGGATCGACGGCACCCCGCGGGGCAATGGCAGCGGGCGGGCCGTCGACGCTCATCCGGGTGCAGCGCCTCTCGGCCGACGACGCAGATCCCCGCATCGCAGTTTTTGCGTATCTCGGGGCGGTCGCGATTCTCGTTGTTCCCACGGTTGCGGTTGCTGTGCCCTGGCTCACCGAACTTCGACTGCTTTTCAACGCATACTGAGTCTTGACCTGCGTAACCCCGTGTAGTAGTGCAGGTCACAGGCGGGGCTACCTGACTTCGGTGTCCCCGGTGGCGTAGAGTGGATCACGGCCACCATCGTGGTCCGTCAACATATAACGGCACACAGCCCAATTCCCCGCAGTATGCGTTCGGATTGCCAGGTGACATGTGCCCTGGCTCGTCCCTTTGCGAACTGTGTCGTGTATTTCAGCATGGCTTCTTCCGCTCCGCGACGTGCCCGTAGTCCGGAGAGGTTTCCGCGTGACCAACGCTGTCCAAATGTCGTCTTCCGAGAACATCGAAGACCCCACCGTCAACACCCCCGCTGCCGAAGAAGCAGTCGCCACCGAGCCGGGTATCACCTTCGCCGAGATCGGCCTGCCCGAGCAGCTTGTTGCCGCATTGGCGCGCAACTCCATCACCGTCCCGTCCCCCATCCAGGCGCAGTCCATCCCGGACGCGCTCGCCGGTACCAACGTTCTCGGCCGCGCACAGACCGGATCGGGCAAGACCCTCGCCTTCGGCCTGCCGATGCTGACCCGCCTCTCACGCCACGAAGATCGCCCGGCCGCCAAGCGTCCCCGCGCACTCGTGCTCGTCCCCACCCGTGAGCTTGCTTTCCAGGTGGTCGACTCCCTCAACTCCTACGCCGGAGCACTCGGACTCACGGTTCGCCCCGCTGTCGGTGGAACGCCGTTCGCCAAGCAGGTCGATCAGCTTCGCCGCGGCGTAGACGTCCTCGTCGCAACGCCGGGTCGTCTCGGCGACCACCTGCGTCAGGGCACCTGCATCCTCGACTCGGTGGAAATCACCGCACTCGACGAAGCCGATCAGATGGCGGACATGGGCTTCCTGCCCGAGGTTCGCTCGATCCTCGGTGAGACCCCCGCAGACGGACAGCGTCTGCTGTTCTCGGCAACCCTCGACCGTGAGGTCCAGTCGCTGGTTCGTCAGTTCCTGGCCAACCACGTCACCCACTCCACCGAAGACGGCCGCGCAAGCGTCGACACGATGGAGCACTACGTCCTCCTCGTCGATCGTGGACAGAAGGATTCAGTCCTCGCCGAGATCGGTGCCCGCGACGGACGCACCATCATGTTCGCCCGCACCAAGCTCGGTTGCGAGGGAATCACCGACCGCCTCCGCGCAGTCGGCATCGCTGCCGAGTCGCTTCACGGCGGCAAGGCACAGAACCAGCGCACCCGCGTCCTCGAGCGTTTCAAGAACGGCCGCACCCCGGTCCTCGTCGCAACGGACGTCGCAGCACGCGGCATCCACGTCGACGGCATCGACCTCGTCGTTCACGTCGATCCCCCGGCCGACCACAAGGACTACCTGCACCGCGCTGGTCGTACCGCTCGCGCCGGCGAGAAGGGCACCGTTGTCGCCATCGTGCTGCCGAACCAGAAGCGTCAGTTCAAGCGTCTGACCGGTATGGCCGGCGTCAATGCCGCAGCCGTTGCCGTCACCCCGGGTTCTGCTGAACTTGCTCGCATCACCGGCGCCAAGAAGCCGACCGGAGAACCGTTGCGCGAGAGCTCTTCTCGTGGCGAGCGTTCCTTCGGTGATCGTGGTGGAAGCCGTGGCGGCTACCAGGGCAACCGCTCGTCCGGTGGATACCAGGGCAACCGCTCTTCGGGTGGCTACCAGGGCAACCGCGACGGCGAGAGCCGCGGCGGATACCAGGGTGATCGCTCCAGTGGTGGTTACCAGGGCAACCGCGACAGCCGCCCCTCGACCGGCTACCAAGGAAACCGCTCTTCGGGTGGCTACCAGGGAAGCCGCGACGGCGAGAGCCGCGGCGGATACCAGGGCAACCGATCTTCCGGTGGATACCAGGGTGATCGCTCCAGCGGTGGTTACCAGGGCAACCGTGACAGCCGTCCGTCCTACGGAGACCGCGACAGCCGCCCCTCGACCGGCTACCAAGGAAACCGCTCTTCGGGTGGTTACCAGGGCAACCGTGACGGCGAGAGCCGCGGCGGATACCAGGGCAACCGCTCTTCCGGTGGTGGATACCAGGGCAACCGTGACAACAACCGCTCGTACGGCGATCGCGACAGCCGCCCCTCGACCGGCTACCAGGGCAACCGCTCCTCCGGTGGATACCAGGGAAACCGCGAAGGCGGCGACAACCGTGCAGCCTCGACCAGCGGTGGCGGCTTCCGCAGCCGTACCGACCGTCGTAGCTATGACGGATTCGACGGCCCGAAGCGCGATCAGCGGTAATACCTGCGCTGAGCTGCGGCTCGACAACTGAACACTGAGAACCTTCCGGCTGTGCCGGAAGCTGTATCGAGACGGATGCAGGTCACTGCAATTAAAGTGATCTGCATCCGTGTTTTGTATGCACGGTCTGATGTTCACGCGCGTCGCGGCCGCACCGTTTTCGGCTGCGCACAGCGCAGGATTTCACAGCCGCGGACCGAGAGGGAAAGCTGTAAGCATGTCAACCACTAGCACCGAATCACCCCGAGCTCAGATCGGCGTCACCGGCCTGGCCGTCATGGGTTCGAATATTGCCCGCAATTTCGCCCGCCACGGTCACACCGTTGCCCTGCACAACCGCAGCATCGCGAAGACCGATGCCCTGATCGCCGAGCATGGTTCCGAGGGCGATTTCGTGCGCACCGAGACCGTCGAGGAGTTTGTTGCCGCACTTCAGAAGCCGCGACGCGTCCTGATCATGGTCAAGGCCGGCGCCCCGACCGATGCTGTCATCGAAGAGCTCGCAAACGCCATGGAGCCCGGCGACATCATCATCGACGGTGGCAACTCGCTCTACACCGACACGATCCGTCGTGAAGCGGCGATCCGCGCCCGCGGACTGCACTTCGTCGGCGCCGGTATCTCCGGTGGCGAAGAAGGCGCACTCAACGGTCCGTCGATCATGCCGGGCGGCCCGAAGGAGTCCTACGAGGCTCTCGGCCCGCTTCTCGAGTCCATCTCCGCTCACGTCGACGGCACCCCGTGCTGCACGCACATCGGCCCCGACGGCAGCGGTCACTTCGTCAAGATGGTGCACAACGGCATCGAGTACGCCGACATGCAGCTCATCGGCGAGGCGTACAACCTCTTCCGCGACGCTCTGGGCTACGACGCCGGTCAGGTTGCCGACGTCTTCACCGAGTGGAACAAGGGCACCCTCGAGTCCTACCTGATCGAGATCACCGCCGAGGTGCTCCGCCAGGTCGACGCCGAGACGGGCAAGCCTTTGGTCGACGTCATCGTCGACGCTGCCGAGCAGAAGGGCACGGGCCGCTGGACGGTCAAGTCCGCTCTGGATCTGGGCGTGCCGGTCACCGGTATCGCCGAAGCCGTGTTTGCTCGCGCACTGTCCGGTAGCCGCAATCAGCGCGCTGCAGCTCAGGCGCAGGGTCTGGCTGCCGGCTCTCTCGGCGACAAGCCTGCTGACGCCGAGCAGTTCGCCGCCGACATCCAGGCCGCGCTGTACGCGTCGAAGATCGTGGCGTACGCGCAGGGCTTCGATCAGATCGCTGCCGGCAGCGCCGAGTACGACTGGAACCTCAAGCCTGCCGACCTGGCGACGATCTGGCGCGGTGGCTGCATCATCCGTGCGCAGTTCCTCAACCGCATCAAGGACGCGTTCGACGCCGATCCGAGCCTGCCGAGCTTGATCCTGGCGCCGTACTTCCGCGAGGCCATCGAGGCAGGCATCGACAGCTGGCGCCGCGTGGTCGCCACCGCGACGATGCTCGGCATTCCGGTACCTGCGTTCGCGTCCTCGCTGTCGTACTACGACGGCCTGCGCGCGGAGCGTCTGCCGGCCGCCCTGACACAGGGTCAGCGCGACTTCTTCGGCGCGCACACCTACGAGCGCATCGACAAGCCGGGCAAGTTCCACACACTGTGGAGCGGTGACCGCAGCGAAATCGAGGCCTGATTCACAGCGGGTATCGGTAGATGCGGTCATCTGCGTCTACCGATACCCGGTAGCCTGGACAAATGCAGGAATCGACGATCGACTCGCCCACCTCGACCGAAGGGCGTTCGTTCGTCGACCTCGGAATCCCCGCCGTGATGGTGCACGCGTTGCGCCGTAGCGGCATCGATGCCCCCTTCCCCATTCAGTCGGCCACCATCCCCGATGTCCTTGCCGGCCGGGATGTACTCGGGCGCGGTGCGACGGGTTCCGGAAAGACTCTGGCCTTCGGGCTTCCGATGCTGGTGCGCCTCAAAGGCGGGGCGAGCAAGCGGAATCGTCCGCGCGGTTTGGTGCTCGCTCCCACCCGCGAACTGGCGATCCAGATCCACAAGGCACTCGACGACGCTGCTACCGAGATCGGTTTGCGTGTGGCAAATGCGGTCGGTGGCGTTCCGATCAAGCGTCAGGCCGACATCCTTGCCCGCGGCGTCGATCTGCTGATTGCGACCCCCGGGCGCCTACTCGACCTACTCGAGCAGAAGTCGGTGATTCTCGACGACGTCGTGATCACGACCATCGACGAAGCCGACCACATGGCAGACATGGGTTTCATCGACGAGGTTGCGAAGATTCTCGACACGACACCGAAAGACGTTCAGCGCCTTCTCTTCTCGGCAACACTCGACGGCAAGGTCGACGATCTGGTCGCGGGTTACCTGCGCAATCCGGCGTCGCACTCGACTGCTCCCCCGGTTGCTACCGTCTCGACCATGGAGCATCACCTGCTCTTCGTCGATCGCGACGACAAGAGATCCGTTGTCGCACATATCGCTTCACGGGCGGGGCGGACCATCATGTTCGTCAAGACCAAGCACGGTGTGGATCGTCTTGCGCAGCAACTGCATTTGATCGGTGTCTCGGCCGGCGCCCTACACGGCGGCAAGACACAGAACAACCGGACCAAGACCCTCGCGTCGTTCTCCGACGGGACAACACCGGTCCTGGTCGCCACCGATGTCGCCGCGCGCGGAATCCATGTCGACGACGTGACGCTCGTCGTTCACGTCGATCCCCCGGCGGAGGCGAAGGACTACCTGCACCGGGCCGGCCGGACGGCACGCGCCGGGGAATCGGGCGTCGTCGTCACCATCGTCACCGACGAAGAACGTGATTCGGTCGAGAAGTTGACCAAGCAGGCAGGCATCAAGGTTCACGGTGTGCGGGTTCGTCCTGACGATCTTGAACTCACGCGCATCACCGGTGCGATGGAGCCGACGGGAATTCCGGTCGAGGCTCCCGATACGACGGTTGCCGTCAAGCACACCGCCAAGCGTGGCCGTCAGGAACACGACACTGCAGGCCGGACCGCTGCCGGAGGCCGGATGAAGAAGGACGGCGACAAGCGCGCCGCCTCCTCGCGGCGCGTCACCGATCCGAAGAGTGTGAAGAAGATCCGTGCGGACGGCACTCCGGTCCCGACCCGTTCGGAGCGTCTGGCGTCCAAGGGCTTGACCCCGCGTCGCGGCGCACCCGGCGCAGGAAAGCCGTCTGCCGGAAATCGGGCGGGCAAGCGCGCACACTGAGGGAATGGGTGATCTTCCACTGATCTCGGTTCTCTGCGCACTTCTCGCTGCACTGCTCTTCGCGTGCGCTTCGGTCGCTCAGCAACGGGCGGCGTCCGCGGTTCCCGAGGGCGAGGCGTTGGTGGCGTCGTTGATTCGCAGTCCTCGGTGGTGGGCCGGGCTGATCGGTGACGGCGGCGGGTACGTCATGCAGGCCGTTGCACTGTCGTTGGGTTCGGTGTTGGTGGTGCAGCCGCTGATCGTGACCTCGTTGCTGTTCGCGCTGCCTCTCTCGGCCAAATTCTCGGGAATCCGCATCACCCGTTCCGCGTGGTCACTGGCGATCATGCTCGCGATTTCCTTGGCGATCTTCCTCGTCGTCGGCGATCCCACCGAGGGAGACAGCAATGCTCCATGGTCGGATTGGGCTGTGCCCCTGACGATTACGGTCGCAGTGGCCGTGGCCGCAACTGTCGGCGGCTTGTCCAAACTCGACGGCGGCTGGCGCGCACTGCTTCTCGGCTCTGCGGCAGGCATCTTCTACGGCGTCGCCGTCGCATTCACCAAGTACGTCACCGACCTACTCGGCCACGGCGTCATCGGGGTGATTTCGGCATGGCAGACGTGGGCGCTGATCGCCTCGGGCGCAATCGGGGTCTACCTGCAACAGCGCGCGTTCCAGGTCGGGCCGCTGTCGGCGTCGCTACCCGCCCTGACGATCGGCGAGCCGATCGCGGCCATCTTCCTGGGGATGACAGTGCTCGACGAACGCCTCCGCGTCGACGGTCCCGGAATTGCTCTCATCGGGTGCGCCGTCGCCGTCATGATCATGACCACGATCGCCCTCTCCCGCTCACAAGCGCGCGATACCGAGGGCGCTACGGCGGAATCGACGGTAGGCTCGTGAAACGTGCAGTTCCTCGAAGGGCAACGCCCCCCATACGACCTGACCTACGACGACGTCTTCCTCGTCCCTAACCGGACCGAGGTCACCTCTCGGTTCGACGTCGATCTCAATTCTTCCGACGGATCCGGAACGACCATTCCCGTCGTGGTCGCCAATATGACCGCAGTCGCCGGCCGCCGCATGGCGGAGACTGTCGCCCGCCGCGGCGGACTGGTCATCATTCCGCAGGACGTCCCCACCGACGCTGTCGCCGAGACCGTGGCGTTCGTCAAGAGCCGCCACCTCGTCGCCGATACGCCGGTCACGCTGAGTCCGGACGACGCCGTCTCCGATGCGCTGGCGCTGCTTCCCAAGCGCGCTCACGGCGCGGTCGTGGTGGTCGAGGACGGTAAGCCTCTCGGTGTCGTCACCGAGGCTGCCTGCGCGGATGTCGATCGGTTCACTCGCCTCCGTACCGTCGCGATCACCGACTTCGTCACGGCCCCGGTCACCGCCACACCGCGTGAGGTCTTCGAACTGCTCGAAACCAAGCATGATCCGCTGGCGGTCATCGTCAACGAAGACGGGACTCTTGCCGGCGTCCTCACCCGCACCGGCGCGATCCGTGCCGGCATCTACGACCCCGCAGTCGACGAGCGCGGCGCACTCCGGGTCGCTGCGGCGGTCGGTGTGAACGGTGACGTGGGCGCCAAGGCCAAGGCACTCGTCGACGCCGGTGCCGACGTGATCGTCGTGGACACGGCTCACGGTCACCAGCAGAGAATGATCGATGCACTCACCACCCTCAAGGCGCTCGATCTCGGCGTCCCGTTGGTCGCAGGCAACGTGGTCTCCGCACAGGGAACCCGTGATCTGATCGCCGCAGGCGCGGACATCGTCAAGGTCGGCGTCGGACCCGGAGCCATGTGCACGACTCGCATGATGACCGGCGTCGGACGCCCGCAGTTCTCGGCCGTCGCGGAATGTGCTGCAGCGGCACGTGAGCTCGGCAAGCACGTCTGGGCCGACGGCGGCGTTCGACACCCCCGCGACGTTGCACTCGCCCTCGCGGCGGGCGCGTCGAACGTCATGATCGGCTCGTGGTTCGCCGGCACGTACGAGTCCCCCGGCGATCTCAAAGTCGATCAGGCGGGCAACGCGTACAAGGAGAGCTTCGGTATGGCCTCCAAGCGCGCTGTTGCCGCTCGCACAGCCACCGAAACGGCTTTCGATCGCGCCCGTAAGGGATTGTTCGAGGAAGGCATCTCCAGTTCGCGGATGCGTCTCGATCCCGAGCGCCCTGGAGTCGAGGACCTGATCGATCAGATCTGTTCCGGCGTGCGCAGTACCTGCACGTACGCGGGTGCGCGCTCTCTCGAGGAGCTGCACGAGAAGGCCGTTCTGGGCGTGCAGTCCGCCGCCGGATTTGCCGAAGGACGGCCGCTTCCGTCTGGTTGGTGAACCACGTTCTGTGACTGTCGGCGGGTGCTCGGGTCCCTACTCCCGGGCACCCGCCGGTATCATTGGATCCGTAAACAGAAAACAAAACTCGGTCGGGTGCCCTTCGGCGACCCGACCGAGCCCGCTACAGCCGAGAACTACTCGGCTCTGACGAAAGGAACCCGGTGCCCGAGGCACCCACACACTTACCCGGCGCTACACCCGTCGTCTTATCCGAGGAATCTTCTGATTCCGCCGGTTCGGAGGGCTCCTCTAGCGAGCCGGGAGACAAACCCGGCGGCCCCCGTGCACATCTCAGGTGGCGATGACACATGGACATCGTTTTCACCATTCTCAGCCTGGTCGGCTTCATCGCGCTGACTGCAGGCACCGCCCTCTTCGTGGCGGCCGAATTCTCACTGACCGCGCTCGAACGCAGCACCGTCGACGAAGCTGCTCGTGGCGGCGACCGACGCTCGCGGCAGGTTCAACACGCGCACAAGACTCTTTCGTTCCAGCTCTCCGGCGCTCAGCTGGGCATCACGATCACAACCCTGATCACCGGTTACCTGGCCGAGCCGGTCCTGGCACGGTTCATCACACCGGTCACGAAGGCCGTCGGGCTCAGTGAATCCGCTGCCTCGACAACGTCTTTGATCCTGGCGCTCGTGATCGCGACCTCGTTCTCCATGATCTTCGGTGAGCTCGTACCGAAGAACCTCGCAATCTCCAAGCCGATGCCCACCGCCCGCGCGACTGCGGGCCTGCAAGCAGGGTTCTCGCTGATCTTCCGGTGGGCCATCAACGGCCTCAACGGAACCGCCAACTGGATCGTGCGACGCCTGGGCATCGAACCCGCGGAGGAATTGCGCTCCGCGCGATCACCGCAGGAACTCGGGTCCCTCGTGCGGACGTCCGCGCAGCGCGGGTCCATCGACAAGGGCACGGCGATGCTCGTCGACCGTTCACTGCAGTTCGGTGACCGCACGGCAGAAGAGCTGATGACTCCGCGAGTGAAGATCGAATCGCTGGAACTCTCGGACACCGTCGCAGACCTGATCGTGACGGCGTCGCGGACCGGCTATTCACGCTTCCCGGTCGTTCGCGGCGATCTCGACGACACGGTCGGCGTCGTACACATCAAGCACGCGTTCACCGTTCCGGCCGAACGTCGGCGCACGACGCGCGTCGACAGTCTGGCTCAACGTGTTCCCGTCGTGCCGTCGAGCCTGGACGGAGACACCGTCATGGAGCGAATCCGCTCCGACGGTATGCAGGTTGCGCTCGTCGTCGACGAGTACGGCGGAACTGCCGGCATCGTCACGATGGAAGACCTCATCGAGGAAATCGTCGGCGATGTGCGCGACGAACACGACGAACCCGAACTCGACGTGCAGCGCGTCGGCGACGGATGGTCGTGCTCCGGTCTCCTGCGCATCGACGAGGTCACTTCGGCAACCGGGTACACCGCTCCCGAAGGCGACTACGACACGCTCGGCGGCTTGGTGCTCACCGAACTGGGCCGCATCCCCGACGAGGGTGACGAGGTGGAATTGCCCGACGTCGACTCGTCCGGTGATTCGCGCGGAAAGTGGATTGCACGAGTGACCGGCATGGACGGCCGCCGTATCGACCGGGTGACCATCACGCCGGTCCCCGCTTACGTCGAACCCGAATCCGCAGACGACAGCAAGAAGGAGTCCGACGATGAATAACCTCTTCGGTGTACTCCTCACCGTCGTGCTGCTCGCCGGCAATGCATTCTTCGTCGGTGCGGAGTTCGCACTGATCTCCGCACGACGTGACCGCCTCGAAGCACTGGTCGCGCAAGGCAAGAAGCGGGCGCTCACAGTCATCAAGGCCGGTGAGAACCTCTCGCTCATGCTTGCGGCGGCTCAGCTGGGCATCACGATCTGCTCGATCCTCCTCGGTAAGGTCGCCGAGCCCGCCATTGCGCACCTCCTCGAGGTGCCGATGGAAGCCGTCGGCCTGCCCGACGGATTGCTGCACCCGATCTCGTTTGCCATCGCGCTGTCGCTCGTCGTCGTGCTGCACATCCTGCTCGGCGAGATGGTGCCCAAGAACATCGCGTTGGCCGGCCCCGAGAAGACGGCCATGCTGCTCGTTCCCGTGCATCTGGCGTTCATCAAGATCGCTCGCCCGATCATCGCGTTCTACAACCTGTGCGCGAACGGAGTGCTCAAGCTCCTGCGCGTCGAACCCAAGGACGAACTCGACGTCACGGTCTCGGCGGTGGAGTTGTCCGCGATGATCGGTGAATCGCGATCTGAAGGTCTGATCGACGCCGAAGAACACCGGCGGTTGAAGCAGGCACTCGAATCGACCGATCGGACCGTCTCCGAGGTCCTGATCACTCTCGACAAGGTGCGGACCATTCCCCTCACACCGTCGGGAACAACACTGGGTGAGATCGAGCGTGCGGTCATCGAGACCGGATACTCGCGTTACCCGGTGCGAGCGAGCGACGGATCGCTGGCTGGGTACGTGCACCTCAAGGACGTGCTCGACGAGGTGCTCGACGAGGCCGCTGGACCGGACACCGTCGTTCCGACGTCGGATATCCGGCCGCTGCCCATCGTTCCGCTCAGCACACCGCTGGCCGAAGCGTTGGCCGGCCTTCGTCGGGCCAGCTCGCACCTCGGCGCTGTCACGGACGCTGACGGAGTGGTGATCGGTATCGTCGCGCTCGAGGATCTCCTCGAGGAGTACGTCGGAACGGTCCGCGACGGCACGCACCGCGGCACGGATGCTGTTCCCGGACAAAGAAACAGCTGATCGATGACACGTTCGGTGCATTCACTCGCACTCGCGCAGAGCGAGTGGACGGCTCGGCGGGCACTTCACCTCGAGGAGGTGGAGAAGCTCGTCGAGCCGCACCGAGCGCGTCGTAGCGCCGGTATCTCTCACCCGGTGCACGACTTCCTCTTCACGTACTACAACTTCAAACCCGCCCAACTGCGCCGCTGGCACCCCGGGTACGGAGTCGCGCTCGAGAACGCCGCCGAATACGCAGCCTTCTCCGGCTACCGCGTCGACGAGTCGGGTACCGCGACGGTCGAGGCCTCAGTGCTGGAGCGTCGGCGTCACACAGTCGAATTCGTGTGGAATCTGTTGAATCAGACGTCTGCGCGGCCCGCTGTGCTGGGTTGCTTCGGCCTCCACGAATGGGCGATGGTCTATCGCGGCGGCGAGGACGCAATCCGTCACCAGTCGGTGCCGCTGCGACTCGGGTTCGCCGGTACCGACGCGGTCGTCGAATCCCTGCCACTCAAATGCACGCACTACGACGCGTTCCGGTTCTTCACACCGGACGCGGCCCCCAAGAACTCGCTCCCGCTTGCACGCGAAACTCAGATCGATCACGAACAGCCGGGCTGCCTGCACGCCGGTATGGATCTGTACAAGTGGAGCTTCAAGTTGTTGCCACTCGTCGATTCCGACCTGGTGATGCGGTGCTTCGAACACGCGCTCCTGGCCCGTGAACTCGACATGCGCGCGAGCCCATACGACCTTGCCGAGTACGGGTACTCCCCCATTCGTATCGAAACTCCCGCGGGCCGCGCCGAATACGTGCGTCAGCAACAACAGTTGGCGGATCGTGCTGCGCCGCTCCGCGATACGCTGGCAGAGAAGTGCCGGGAGCTTCTCGGCCACTGAACTGCCGAAAGGCGTCGCATGGATCACGGGTACGGGTTCTATCTCGACGAATACCAGCGTGACGTCGGGGTGCACAGCGACGACCGACGCGGGCACATCGAATGCCCGGACTCGGCGGGTTTCCTTGCGGCGCACTTGCCGGTGTTCGACCTCGCTGCGGGCTCAGTCGCGGCGTTCGCCTCGGCGATTCATCGGTCAACCCGCCCGGGCGACGGACACTGGACCCTCGATCCCGAGCGCATCGCCGCGTCCTTCTCGAGCGATCGACTGTTCCGGATCGGCGGCGAGCCGATCAACGGGTTCTCCGAGCACTCGGGGTTCTTTGCCGCCCGCGACGGTTGGGTCCGCACGCACGGCAACTATCCGCACCATCGCGACCGCCTGCTCGCCGTCCTCGCGCTCGTTCATGGATCACCCAAAGATGCAGTGGCGCAACGGATATCCGAACTCAGCGCCATCGAGATCGAGCAGCAGGCCGCCGAGATCGGAGCCATCGCGGTCCGTGTTCGTACCGAGACCGAGTGGCGCCTGAGTGAGCAGTGCGCAGCTGCGAGGTCTGCGCCTCTGGTATCCATCCGAGCACGCGACGAGGGAAAACCCCGCACGCATCCGACGCGCCCACGCGTTCTCGACCTGACCCGCGTCATCGCCGGTCCGGTCGCGACGCGTGCCCTGGCGTTGGTCGGCGCTGACGTTCTGCGGATCGATCCCCCGGCGATCCCCGAGATCGGATGGCAGCACCTCGACAGTGGACAGGGCAAGCGGTCGGCGCTTCTCGACCTGAAGTCCTCGGCCGGAGCGGCAGCGTTCCGAGAACTCCTCGAAACCGCAGACGTACTGGTCACCGGCTACCGGCCGGGTGCACTCGAAGCGCTCATCGGGCAGGATCTTCCCGCCCACCTGATTCACGGGCGCGTCAGCGCATGGGGATGGGAAGGTCCGTGGGCGAATCGCCGTGGCTTCGACAGCATCGTGCAGGCCGCGTCCGGCATTTCGTTCCTCGAGGGTGGTGAGAACCCTGGCGCACTTCCGGCGCAGGCACTCGACCACTCGACCGGATACTTCCTGGCAGCGGGGATCCTCGACGCGTTGACACTGCGCTCGCACGACGGCCGTGGCCGCGACGTCGACGTGTCGCTGGCAAGCACAGGCGCTCGTCTTCTCGACGCACCCGGCCGAACCGCCCATCCCGGTCTACCGACCGCTCCCGGCCTGAATGTTGTTGTCAACCATGCCGACGTGACCACCGCACGACCCGCGCTGGCAGAGTTCGAGGACTACCCCGAACCGGCGCATCCGTGGGGATCGGATCGCGCGGAGTGGGCACACTGAGGGACCGGCACATTCAGGGCAAGATGGACCTGTGAAGTCACATACCTACACACTCGACCTTCAGTGGACGGGCGATCTGGGAACCGGAACGTCCAGCACGCAGGGATATTCGCGCAATCATGCAATATCCGCGGTCGGAAAGCCGGAACTTCTCGGCAGCTCCGATCCCTCGTTCCGCGGCGACGCGCAGCGATGGAACCCCGAGGAACTGCTCGTTGCCTCCCTCGCCCAGTGCCACATGCTCTGGTACCTCGGGCTGGCAGCTGCCGCTGGGGTCGTCGTTCTCGACTACAGCGATCAGCCGGTCGGCAGCATGATCGAGGAATCCGATGGCGGCGGCCAGTTCATCGAAGTGACGTTGAATCCGACGGTGTTGGTCGCGGAGGCGTCGATGGTCGAGAAGGCCCAGGAGCTTCACGGCCCCGCACACACGAAGTGCTTCATCGCTCGGTCGGTGAACTTCCCCGTCCTGCATTCCCCGACGATCCTGGTGGCCACCGATGAGTGACATGCACAAGCTCATCGTCGACGTCGACACCGGTATCGACGACTCGTTGGCGCTTCTCTATCTCCTTGCCAGCCCCGAAGCCGAGATACTGGGGATTGCGAGCACCGCCGGCAACGTTCCGGTGGAACAGGTCGCGGCCAACAACTTGAACTGGCTTGCGCTCTGCGGCGCCCCGAACATCGAGGTTGCACTCGGCGCCCGCGAGCCATTGGTCATACCGTTGCGCACCACCGAGGAGACTCACGGTCCGCAAGGAATCGGCCATGCGGTCCTCCCCGATTCGGGTCGCAAGCGCTCGGTCCGAACCGCCACCGACCTCTGGGTGGATCTCGTCCGGGAGTACCCCGGACAACTCACCGGGCTGGTGACGGGGCCGCTCACCAACCTGGCCTTGGCGATCAGACGTGAACCCGATCTGCCGTCTCTGCTGAAGCGACTGGTAGTGATGGGTGGGTCGTTCAACTATCCGGGCAACACGACGCCGACCGCGGAGTGGAACGTCTCGGTGGATCCGCACGCCGCCAAGGAGGTGTTCGACGCGTTCTCCGTCGTACCCGCGCACCGGCGCCCGATCATCTGCGGCCTCAACGTCACCGAATCCATCGAGATGTTCCCCGAACATGTGCGTCGGCTCGCCGAAGCTGCCGGGAGCACCCCGGAAGAGATCATCTCGCCTGACGACGGTCCCGACGTCCGCAGTTCCGCGTCCAACAGCGTGATCAGGCATATGTCCGACGCAATCCGGTTCTACATGGAATTCCACCGTGAATACGACCAGGGATTTCTTGCTCACATGCATGATCCCTTCGCTGCTGCCGTCGCGCTCGATCCGAGCCTGGCGACGCTGAAACCGGCAACGGTAGATGTCGAAACCGAGAGTCCACTGCTGATCGGAACGACGGTCGCGGACTGGGTCGGGCACTGGCAGCGTGAGCCCAACGCGGATATCGCGGTCAGAACCGATCCGGCGGAATTCTTCGATCGACTTGTCCACCGAGTGGGAAATTACGCCCGCGTCGTGGGTTGACCGAGCCGGTCACCGGCTATGCTCGCATGGACAGAACACCAACGAACGAGAACAAAGGACCTGACGTGCAGATTTCCAGCCACGATGCCTCCCCGGCATTTGCGCTCGGATTGATGGCGTTCTGGCCCACTCGTCGTAGCGCATGCTTCGATCAGGCGTGTTGCTGAGCGGCGATTTCTCGCTGCCTGCACCCCTGACTTTGTCGCTTCTTCGCTCGGAGTCTGTCTTCTCATGTTCAACCTTCTTTTGTTCACCCTTGTCGGCGTCGGCGCCCAGCTCGTCGACGGCGCCCTCGGTATGGCCTTCGGTGTCACCGCAACCACTCTGTTGATGATCGGTGGCCTCGGTCCGGCTCAGGCCAGCGCCGCTGTTCACCTGGCCGAGGTCAGCACCACCCTCGCTTCGGGTGTGTCGCATTGGAAGTTCAAGAACATCGACTGGAAGCTCGTCGCCAAGCTCGGTGTGCCCGGCGCAGTCGGTGCATTCATCGGCGCAACTGTGCTCTCGGGTCTGTCCACCGAAGCGGCAGTCCCCATCACGGCGACGATCCTGCTGGCCATCGGTATCTATGTGGCACTACGCTTTTCGGTCCGCCCACCGGCCGTCGCGGACGCTCGTACCACCCCGCACACTGCACGTTTCCTGTCCCCACTCGGCCTGTTCGGTGGTTTCATCGATGCATCCGGCGGTGGTGGTTGGGGTCCGATCACCACCAGCACGCTGCTCTCACGAGGAAAGACCGCGCCGCGCACCGTGATCGGCTCGGTCAGCGCCTCGGAGTTTCTGGTCGCGTCAGCCGCGTCGCTGGGATTCCTTGTCGGATTGGGACGTGAGTCGGCGGGAAACCTCCTCGTTGTCGCCGGTCTCGCGCTCGGCGGTGTCATCGCAGCTCCGTTCGCGGCGTGGCTGGTCAGCCGCGTACCTGCAACCTTGCTCGGAACGGCGGTGGGCGGCGTCATCGTGTTGACCAACGCACAGAAGCTGTTCAAATCTTTCGACATCACCGGGGCGGTCACAGTGGCCGGTTACCTGACCATTCTCGGCGCGTGGGCAGCGCTGCTGTTCTACGCGTGGAAGCGGTCCACGCTCACCCCGGCCGAGGCAGAAGGCGATTTCACGGGAGTCGAACTCGCTGTCGAGACCGAACTCACCGAGCCTGCAGTCAAACGCGAACGATAGCTCGTCACAGAAGAAATCCCGGGTATCCGCGCTCGGATACCCGGGATTTCGTTCTTTCCGCGCTAGTTGCTTCCGTCGAACGCGTCGAGAATTCGCCCCGCCGCCAACGCTGCCGTCAGCGAACCGTCACGCACGCTCTGCTCGACGTCGGCCCGGATCGCACGCACCCGATCGTTGCTCGAGAGCCTGCGTAGCAGCTGATCGTTGACCATCGTCCAGGTCCAATCGACCTGTTGCTTGCGACGCTTCTCCTCGAACTGTCCTGCTTCGGTGAGCACCTCACGGTGTTTGGTGACAGTTCCCCAGAACTCGTCCAGCCCGACACCTTCGAGACCGCTCATCGTGATGACGGGCGGCTTCCAGATGGCGTCGTGCGGGTAGATCAGGCGAAGCGCACCCGCCAATTCGCGGGCAGCGCCCTTTGCCTCGCGCTCATGCTTGCCATCGGCCTTGTTGACCGCCACCAGATCTGCGAGCTCGAGGACACCCTTCTTGATGCCCTGGAGCTGATCACCGGTACGAGCGAGGGTCAGGAACGTGAAGCAGTCCACCATGTTGGCAACAGTGACTTCGGACTGGCCGACACCCACCGTTTCCACCAGGATGACGTCGAAACCGGCAGCTTCGAGAAGCACGATGGTCTCGCGGGTTGCCTTGGCAACACCACCGAGCGTGCCGGACGTCGGTGACGGCCGGATGTACGCATTCGGTTCGACGGTGAGCCGAGCCATGCGTGTCTTGTCGCCGAGAATCGAGCCGCCGGTGCGGGTGGACGACGGATCGACCGCCAACACCGCAACCCGATGTCCCTTGCTCAGCAAGTACATTCCGAGCGCGTCGATGAAGGTCGACTTGCCGACGCCGGGAACGCCGGTGATGCCGATCCGGTGCGCTCCCCCGGCCTCCGGCAGCAACTTCAGTAGAAGTTGCTGCGCGAGGGCCCGGTGGTCGTCGCGAGTGGACTCGACGAGGGTGATCGCCCGAGCGAGGCCGGCACGCTGATTTCCGCGCACCGCCTCGGCGAGGGAATCAATGTCGATGGGCTGACGTGCCATCTTCAGTGACCCCCTTCTCAGCTGTTGTCGTGACCCAGTTGGGCGGAGAGCTTCTCCAACAATCCGCTGGCAGCGTCGGCGATGACGGTGCCGGGCGGGAAGATGGCAGCAGCGCCGGCCTCGTAGAGTTCGTCGAAGTCACCGGGCGGAATGACGCCGCCGACGACGATCATGATGTCGGGACGACCGGCCGCAGCCAGAGCCTCCCGCAGCGCCGGCACCAAGGTGAGGTGACCGGCGGCCAACGACGACACACCGACTACGTGGACGTCGTTGTCGGCCGCCTGATTGGCGACCTCTTCGGGGGTCTGGAACAGCGGTCCGACGTCGACGTCGAATCCGATGTCCGCGAAGGCCGTGGAGATGACCTTCTGGCCACGGTCGTGACCGTCCTGGCCCATCTTCGCGACGAGGATGCGGGGACGACGTCCCTCGTCCTCGGCGAACTTCTCGACCAGTTCCATCGCCTTGCTGATGTTGCTCACCGTTCCTGCCTCGTCGCGGTACACACCACTGATGGTGCGGATCTCGGCCTGGTGGCGTCCGTACACCTTTTCGAGGGCGTCGGAAATTTCGCCGACGGTAGCCATCGCGCGGGCGGCGACGACAGCGAGGGCGAGGAGGTTGTTCTCCATGCCGCCTTCGGTGGATGCGGCAGCGCGAGTGAGGTTCGCCAGTGCGGCCTCGACGGCTTCCGGATCACGTTCCGCGCGAAGGCGAACCAACTTCTCGAGCTGTTCCTTGCGGACCTTGGAGTTCTCGACCTTGAGAACTTCGATGGTGTCGACCTCGTCGGGAACGTACTTGTTGACGCCGACGAGCGGCTGCCGACCGGAGTCGATGCGTGCCTGGGTGCGGGCGGCAGCTTCCTCGATGCGCAGCTTCGGGATGCCTTCGTTGATGGCCTGAGCCATTCCGCCGGCTTCCTCGACCTCTTCGATGTGCTTGCGAGCCCGGTTGGCGAGTTCGTTGGTGAGCCACTCGACGTAGTACGAGCCACCCCACGGGTCGATGGGACGCACGGTGCCGGATTCCTGCTGCAGCAGCAACTGGGTGTTACGGGCGATGCGGGCGGAGAAGTCCGTCGGCAATGCGATCGCTTCGTCGAGTGCGTTGGTGTGCAAGGACTGAGTGTGGCCCTGGGTGGCAGCCATGGCTTCGACGCAGGTACGCGGAACGTTGTTGAAGACGTCCTGCGCGGTCAGGGACCAGCCGGAGGTCTGCGAGTGGGTACGCAGCGAGAGAGACTTCGCGCTCTTGGGATCGAACTTGGCGACAAGCTCGGCCCACAGGAGGCGTCCGGCGCGGAGCTTGGCGACCTCCATGAAGAAGTTCATGCCGATGGCCCAGAAGAAGGACAGGCGAGGTGCGAACTTGTCGATGTCCATACCGGCGTCGAGGCCGGCGCGGATGTACTCGACGCCGTCGGCGAGGGTGTACGCCAGTTCCAGATCGGCCGTCGCTCCGGCTTCCTGGATGTGGTAGCCCGAGATCGAGATGGAGTTGTACTTCGGCATTTCCGCGCTGGAGTACGCGAAGATGTCCGAGATGATCCGCATCGAGGGCTTCGGCGGATAGATGTAGGTGTTACGAACCATGAACTCTTTGAGGATGTCGTTCTGGATCGTTCCGGCCAGCTTGTCCGGAGTGACACCTTGCTCGCCTGCCGCAGCGACGTACAGCGCGAGAATCGGCAGCACGGCGCCGTTCATCGTCATCGAGACCGACACCTGCGAGAGGTCGATTCCGTCGAAGAGCTGACGCATGTCGAGGATGGAATCGATTGCGACACCGGCCATTCCGACGTCACCGGCAACGCGAGGATGATCGGAGTCGTAGCCGCGGTGTGTGGCGAGGTCGAAGGCGACCGAGAGGCCCTTCTGACCGGCCGCCAGGTTACGACGGTAGAACGCATTCGACTCCGCGGCAGTGGAGAATCCGGCGTACTGGCGAATGGTCCACGGCTGGTTCACGTACATGGTCGGGTACGGACCACGCAGGAACGGCGCTGCGCCCGGGAAGCTGTCGAGCGGGTAACCCGACTCGGCGGCGGCCGTGCGGTCCGCACCGGTGTACACCGGCTTGACGTCGATGCCTTCGGGGGTGGACCAGACAACCTGCTCGGCGGCGTAGTTGTTGGCGTTGGCGCCCTCTTCGATGAGCGCCTGGGCCTGCTCGACCGACGGCGGTGTGGGTGCCGGAGACTGCGGGTCCTCGAGTGGGACCTCGGCGAAACTGCCGATCACGTGCTTGACCTCTCGTGTCGTCACTTGGAGCTTCCCGTCTCGATGAAGTCGAGCAGTTCGGTCAGAGCCGACACTGCGTCGATGCGGGCGGTGAGGAATCCGTCCGGGCGAGAATCGCCGGTCGCGTCGGCGACTGCCTTTTCCGGTCCTGCGAGCAGCACCTTGGTGATGCCGGCGGCGCGAAGTTCGGCGACGGCCGCTGCGGCGCTCTCGCCGTAGCGCTTGTCCGTGCCGCACAGCACGGCGACGGTGGCACCGGAAGCCTTGACTGCAGCGGAGATGGCTTCGGCGCCCACCTCGAGCGGGCCGGGGTTGACTGCGTCGATACCACCCGAAGCGAGCAGGTTGGACGCAAACGTGGTGCGCACGTTGTGTTCTGCAACCGAGCCCAGCGGCGCGAGAAGCGCAGTGGGACGGGCGCCGCCGGCGGCGAGGAACGCGTCCGAACGGTCACGAAGCGCTTCGAATGCAGCTGCGTAGCGGGCGACGGACTGGCCGGGCTCGACGGCTTCGGCGGACAGCGGCGTTTCGCCGAGGTTCGGGAACTCGTTGACACCGGTGACCGTGGTCTTGCGGTGTGCGATGTCGGAGTCGCGCTTGGCCTTGGTAGCGGCGATGCGACCGGAGACGATTCCCGCTTCGAGTGCCGCCAGATATCCGCCGGCTGCTTCGATTTCCTGGAAGAACGCCCACGCGGTGGCGGCGATCTGCTGTGTCAGGTCCTCGACGTACCAAGACCCGGCCGACGGATCGAGGACACGGCCCAGGTGCGACTCCTCGAGCAGGAGCAGCTGTGTGTTGCGCGCGATGCGCGAGGAGAAGGACTTGCTGACACCGAGGGTGCCGTCGGCCAGGGCGACGTCGAACGGAAGAACAGTCACTGCATCTGCTCCGCCGACGCCGGCGCCGAATGCAGCGAGGGTCGTGCGCAGCATGTTCACCCAGGGATCACGCTGAGCCATCATCGCGGCGGAGGTGACTGCGTGCTGCGGCGCTCCACCAAAATCGGAAGCTCCGCAGACCTGGGCGATGCGTGCCCATACGAGACGTGCGGCGCGGAACTTCGCGATGGTCTGGAACTGATCGTCGGTTGCCGCGTAGCGGAAAGCCAACTGCGACAACGCAGCACCGATGGTCAGGCCGCTCTGGGCGGTGAGTGCACGGAGGTACTCGAGGCCGGCGGCGATTGCGGCTCCGAGTTCTTCGGCGTCGCCGGCACCCGCGTTGTGAAAGGCCGTGCCGTCCACGGTGATCGCGTGCACGGTTTCCGCACGAGCGGCGGCGAGGGCGGCCAACTCGACTGCGCCTGCAAATTCGATGTCGGCTGCGCCGGAGAACGAACTGGTCAGCGGTGCTGCACCGAGGTGAACTCGGATACTGCTGCGATCGCTGACACCGTCGCCGGCTTCGCTGCGTGCATCGAGGAGTGAGAAGAGTGCTCGGGCTGCATCGTTTGTCGCTGCGCCTGCATCGAGCGTGAGCGGTGCGAGGTCGAGAAGCACGCCCTCGAGCGCAGCGGCGAGGTCGGTGACCGGAACGCCGTCGGCGCCCACCTTCAACCAGAGTGCGCTGACTCCGTTTTCGAGGGCGTCCAGGATGGCGCGATTGGTCTCGGCCGCCGAGGCGGTTCCGAATGCAGCGGAAACCAACCAACCGGCATTGACATCACGGTGAGCGTCGACGCCACGCACGTACGGAAACGTGCCCGGCAAGCTCTGCTCGGGACGCTCGTCGCGTGGGCTGTAGAGCGGTGCGACAGCGACACCGTCGTAGGTGACGGTTTCGAGCAGTTTCTGTGGCTCGGGGCCCAGTTCTGCCGCATCGACTCTGCGGGACTTGGCGAGCACACCGGCTACGGAGCGCTGCCACTCCGCGTACGCCTGCTCGACAGCCTCGGCTTCTGAAGCTAATGACACTGTGTCCGCTCCCTCTCATTTTTTGCGTGAGCGCTTTACCGATAATCGGATTTGTTCGTTAGTTCTGTGATGCTAACCCGCGGTTGAGCCCAGATATCGTGAGGATCACGTCATGTTCTTCACAGGGCTGTTCGTGGCCACTTTCCGACCGGCCGGGCGACGTGCGGATTCGGTCGTTCGTGCACGTGTAACCGGCCCTTACCTAGCGATTGTTCAGCATGTTTGCGGGTTACCCGCGAGTTCGTTTCACTGGCCGGGACTGCAGGTGAAGGCCACTCCGAAAGCCTAGTGGTTTTCGTCACAGCGCCGTTTCATTGTCGCCTGGAGCACGTCGCTTTCCCACCCCCGTGGCGATGTTCGACTCACGATTGCGGGTCGGCAGTCGGCCCGGTTCACCGTTCGCAGGTAGCCTTGTGACCTGTGATGGGACGCCTGCTGGACCGAAGATTGATCGCAATAGTCCTGGTAGTGCTCGCTTTGTTCCTCGCAGCCCTCCTCGCCCCACATCCCACGGTGTCCCAGGTGCGAGAGTGGGCGGACTCGGTTGGCCCGGCGTTTCCCCTCGTGTTCTTCCTGGTTCATTCGATAGTCACCGTCGCGCCGTTCCCGCGCACCGTCTTCACGCTCAGCGCGGGGGTTCTTTTCGGCTCGGTGACCGGCATCGCTCTTACCGTGGCGGCAACGACTGTGAGCGCCGTTCTGGCCCTCTACCTGGTCCGCGCCATCGGCCGCGACGTCGTGTGGCAACGGATTTCGAGTCCGACGATCCGGCGGGTGGACGAGCGGATCGAAAAGCGGGGGTGGCTGGCCGTCGGCTCTCTGCGCTTGATCGCGTTTGTCCCCTTCTCGGTGGTGAACTACTGCTGCGGCATTTCGTCGATCCGGATCGTGCCCTACATCCTTGCCACCGTCGTCGGCATCTTGCCCGGCACTGTTGGGATTGTCGTTCTGGGCGATGCGCTCTCCGGCGAAGCCGATCCTCGTCTCCTGATTCTGTCCGGGATCTGCATTGCGATCGGCATCGCCGGTCTGGTGTTCGACGCTCGCCGTCAGCCTTCACCGGGCGAAACCATCGTTGACAACGGTCAACCCCAAGAGGTTGATTTGATTGAGTCAACCCAAAACGATTGACTATTGAAAGTCAACTATCTAGCATTGACTAATGTTTGTACTGACGGTGGATCAGCGAGGTAGCCGACGGGATGTCGACCGCGTCGGGGACATCATCGACGACATGGCCGATTGCAGGCTCCTGCGGCCGTTCGAGCGCACAGCGGGCGACGAGATTCAAGCGGTGACCGACGATCCGGCGCTACTCGTCCTCGTCGCACTCGAGCTGATTCGGCGCGAGCACTGGAGTGTCGGGATCGGGATCGGTCCCGTCGAGCAGCCTCTCCCACGGCAGACCCGGGCCGGACGCGGACCGGCATTCGAAGCTGCTCGGATCGCCGTCGAGCGAGCCAAGCGAGCTCCGGCCAGAATTGCCGTCGAACAGGCGCCGGCGGATAGCTCACGCGACGAACTCGCCGCAGATGTCGATGCCGCGTTCACCTTGCTCGGAACGATCGTCACGAGACAGACGAAGGACGGACGCAAAGCCATCGCCCTGATGGACAGCGGACTCACTCAGGTCAGCGCAGCGGCCCACCTCGGAATCACCAAACAGGCCATGTCCAAGCGACTCCTGACAGCCGGGTGGCACGCAGAACTCGCCGGGCGCAGACTCGCAGAACGACTTTTGGTCAGACTCCAGCCCTAGACTGCTCACGCTCGCACCGGTACAAACTCGTCGACACAGCAGGGGGCTCGAATACATGGTCGTTCTGGCGTTGATCGCGCTCGCCGTCGCCGCCGCGGCACCAGCAGTTGCAGCGGCACTGGGACCGCTCAGTCGTGGTCGACTGGAAGTCCCCGAATGGGCGTCGTCCGTGGTGGCTCTTCCGGCGCTGGGTGTTGCCGCACTGGCATCGACCCGAACGACCCCGGTCACCGGTTTCGCTCTCGGGGCGACGCTTGTCCTGTGCGTACTTGCCGCCGCCACGGCCGGTGCACCGTTGGTACTTGCCACCTTCAAGATCGCTCGTCGCCAACCGGACGGGAGCCCGGCACCGGACGCCGGACCTCTTCGCGGCGGACGTGTGATCGGCATCCTCGAACGGCTCGCGGTGGCGGCATCGATTCTCGCAACCTGGCCGGAGGGGATCGCGATCGTCTTGGCAGTCAAGGGGCTCGCGCGGTACCCGGAACTTCGCGAACCTCATGCGTCCGAGCAGTTCATCATGGGAACCTTCGTCAGTGTCCTCTGGGCGATCGCCGTATGCGGAACGGGACGGGCACTCATCACGTAGGTGATGAGTGCCCGTCCCGATCAACGTTCGCTACGAGAGGCGTCTACTGGCGCTGGCCACCCTCGGGCGGCTGCCCCTGGTACGGGTACTTCTGCTGGAAATCTTCACGCTCGGGCGGCAGCGGCAACTGACCCGGCCAAGGATTTTCGCCCTGCTGTGGCAACGCGGGATCTACGAATCCAGGCTGCTCGGGCGCACTCTCACGGCGGTGCCTGACCGCAGCTGCCGGGTCTTCGACCGGTGTGCGTGCAGCAACTTCAGCAGCGCGCACTGCTTCCGCGATAGCCGGATCGGATTTGGTCTCGAACCACTCCGCCACCTCGGCTGAATCGTCCTCAGGATTGGGAAGATTCTCTTCGGCGGCCGGCGGCTCGTACCGGAAAACGCCATCCTGCCCTTGCGCGCCAAGCGTTTTGGCAAATCCCTTCAGTGCGTCACCGAAGTCGCTGGGTACGAGCCACACCTTGTTCGCATCGCCTTGCGCCATCTGCGGCAACGTCTGAAGATACTGGTATGCAAGCAATTCCGGAGTCGGCTTACCGGACTTGATTGCAGCGAAAACCTTCTCGATGGCCTTGGCCTCGCCTTGGGCCTGCAAGTACTTGGCCGCGCGGTCACCTTGGGCCCGAAGAATCTGGGACTGACGCTCACCCTCGGCGTTGAGGATCGAGGCCTGCTTGTTGCCCTCGGCGGAAAGAATCTGGCTCTGCTTGGCGCCCTCGGCTGTCTTGATAGCGGATTCGCGGTGGCCTTCAGCCGTCAGAATCATCGCGCGCTTCTCGCGGTCCGCCTTCATCTGCTTTTCCATCGACTCCTGGATGGAGGGCGGAGGATCGATGCTCTTGAGTTCGACGCGGGCCACTCGCAGGCCCCAGCGGCCGGTCGCCTCGTCGAGGACACCACGAAGCTGACCATTGATGGAATCACGCGAGGTCAGCGTCTCTTCGAGGGTCATTCCGCCGACGACGTTTCGCAGCGTCGTGGTTGTCAACTGCTCGACGGCAGCGATGTAGTTGCTGATCTCGTACACCGCAGCTTGCGGATTGGTGACCTGGAAGTACACCACCGTGTCGATGGACAGTGTCAGGTTGTCCTGGGTGATCACCGGTTGCGGTGGGAAGGAGACCACCCGCTCACGAAGATCCACCTTGGCGCGCACACGATCGGCGAACGGGATCAAGAACGTGAGCTGCCCGGACACCGTCTTCGAATACCTACCGAGCCGCTCGATCACCGCGGCTTCTGCCTGCGGTACCAGTGCTACCGACTTCGCGACCACCAAGATCACGAATAGCACCAACACACCGAGCACTATGAGTGCTGCCATTAAGGTCCCCTCCAGACGACTGCTGTTGCGCCGTTGATTTCCATCACCGTCACCTTGGTGCCCGGCGGATACACCTCGGTAGTGTCGTACGGCCTGGCAGTCCACACCTCGCCGTCCAACTTGACCTGCCCGGAATGCTCGCCCACTTCTTCCAGAACCAGAGCGTGCTTACCTTCGAGTGCCTGTATTCCGGTCGGGGTCGGCGGCGGACTACCGAAGCGACGCAACATGATCGGTCGCACGCCCAGGACGAGGGCGGCGGAGAACACTCCGAACATGACGGCGTCGACCCACACCGGGAAGTCGGTGACAGCACTGACACCGGCAGTAGCGAGCGCCCCACCGGCGAGCATCAGCAGGAAGAAATCCCCCACCAGCGCTTCGGCCCCGGCGAGCACCAGTGCTCCGATCAGCCAAATAAGTGCAGCCACAACACCATCTAACCAGAATGTGTGACCCAGGCCGCCGCTACGTCAGTTCGGCTCGGTAACGAAATCGACAAGTTGTTCGACTGCACCGATCAAAGGAGCTTCCAGATCGCGGAAGCTCTCGACCGAGTTGTAGACCCGCCGCCAGCCCTCCTGAGGTGTCCCCCAGCCCAGTTCGCGGCAGATTCCCGTCTTCCAATCCTCGCCGCGTGGAATCTTCGGCCAGGAGGCGATTCCGACAGATTTGGGACGAACGGCCTCCCACACGTCGATGTACGGGTGCCCGGTCACCAACACGTTCGGGCCGAGGCCCTGAGTCAGTTGGGTTTCCTTGGAACCGGTGACCAGGTGGTCGACCAGGACCCCGACGCGGCGGCCGGGACCAGGCCCGAATTCGGCAAGCCGCTCCCCCAGATTGTCGAGTCCTTCGAGATGTTCGACGACAACACCTTCGACGCGAAGATCGTGACCCCACACCCGCTCGACGAGGGCAGCATCGTGTACTCCCTCCACCCAGATCCGGCTGGGCAGTGCCGTGCGGGCGCGTAAGCCTTCGACTCGCGTCGAACCCGAAGCCGACCGTGCGGGTCTGGTGGACACGGGCTTGGGGGCCGGGCGTACGAGGGTGACCGGTGAGCCGTCGATGAGGAAGGCCGCCTCGCGCATCGCGAACAACCGCGTCCGGGAACGACCGTCCTCGAGCCGCACGAAATCGCCGTCGTACGTGCGCTCGAAACCGACTACCGCACCGCAGAATCCCGTCGCCGCATCCTCGACGACAAGATCACGCTCGGCCGCCACTTCAGGCGTCACGCGCTTCTGTTTGCGGGTATGACCCGCAAAAATGTCACCGTATCCGTTGCCACCGCTCACGCCGGATCACGCTAGGTCACAACGCCGGGGCCGCGCATGTCGCCACGCCGAACTAAACTTCACGGTCATGAGTTCTCCCAGCGCAACCCTCACCGTGTGGGCAGCGTCATGGCTCGCCGGCGACGCTGCGCCGGACGACGTCATCGACGCCCTTGCCGCGTGGGCACCGATGCACCTGATCGGCGCCGCCGATGCGGAAACCGCGGTCCGCCACGATCTCGAATGGCCGGGAGTCACGGCTTCCGGTGTGCCCACCCTGCTCAGAATCGCGCGCTCGGAGGCTGCCGAGGTCCGCCTGGTCCTTCCCACGGCCGGTGATGTACGTGGTCTGCCCACCGGGACCGAGTTCGCGCGCGCTGCGATCGCAACGGGTGAAGGGTTACAGATCGGCGCCGTCGGCAAGCCGGGAGTCGGACTCGTGCCGTCGAAGGAAGGCCCGGACGTCCTGCGATGGACGGTCTTCTCCATTCCCACTGTGGCGGGCAGCGCCGAATCGATCGGACTCCGCGAAGCCGAATACGAACTGCGCCAAGCTGTTCGGGACGCAGCCGAGGTGCTCGGCGGGCTTCCGACCGTAGCCACCGGAATGCCTGGAAACGACGCTCGTACGCTGGTCGCCGAAGCCCTGCAGGCCCAGGCCGGACACCGCTGGCCGTCGACACTGTCACCTCGGCATTTACAGGTGATCGACACCGCCGACAACGTGGCAGCCATTCTCACCGTGGCTGCGTCGATATCGACCAATCAGGCCCCGAGCGTGTCCACTGCGCAGAGGCGTGACGACCTGCTGCGACGACTGTGGGACGTTGTTCGCACTGCCCGTGTCGCGTCGGCGAACAGCGTGTCGATCAGAGCTTGAGCACGAAGTTCCGGCGTTTCTCGGCAAACCCGTTGCGGTCACCGAACATGTCGATCTTCATCTCTTCGAGCTCACGCTCCTCGTAGGGCTCCACCGGATCACGTTCCAGTCGAAGACGTTTGCGCTCCAGCATCGATTCCAGCCGATCTCCTTCGAGCAAGTCGGTGGCGACCTCGCGCAACCACGCCTCGAACAGATCCGGCCGCCTGGGGCCGATCGCGTCGACAAGTCCGATCTCCAAGGCTCGACGGATGCCGATCGCACTGCACTCGGCCAGCAGACTGCGGGCCTGCTCCTCGCCGACCCGAGCCGGAAGTGTGTACGTGTGCAGTTCCGAGCCGAACAGGCCCATCGTGGCGTAATGAGGATTGAGAACCACACCGTCCCGGGCCACGACTACGTCGGCTCCAAGCGGGAGCATGACCCCGCCGGCACCGGCGTTGCCTGTGAATGCCGCCACCACAACCTGTTCCGTACAGGTGACGATCGCTTTCGCGATCTCGTTGATGGCCTTGATGTTGGCCCACGCTTCCCCGGCTTGATCCGACGCGGCCTCGATGACGTTGAGGTGGATACCGTTGCTGAATCTGTCGAAGTCACCCGTGAGGACAAGGATCTTGGTGTCCTGCGTGATCGCCCAGCGGAGCCTGGAGGCCAGTCGCGCGCATTGCTTCGTACTCATCGCACCGTTGTAGAAGCGGAACGAGAGATATCCGATTTCGCCGTCGCGGTGATAGTCGGTCTCGGGGTAACGACTCTCCCAGACCTGTGGAACGAACACGTCCGGACGTACGACCGCGGTCGACGGAAGTTTGACATTGCCGGCGCCGACGAGCCGCGCATGTCCGATCCATACGGAGCCCGCACCGGTGGCAACACGTATTGCCTGGTGGAAGTACTCGACGATGGTGCCGGGCGCTGCATCGACGTGGGTATCGAGGTGAGCGTCGTAGACGTAGACCCGGTCGAGCCCCAACTGAACGGCGACGCCGGGAAACCCGTCGGCGGCGTTGACGGCGCGGACGATGCTCGACGCGTCTTCCTCCCAGCTGAAAACGCGATCGGCCTGTTTCATGCTGGGCCTCGATCGGGCCGATGCCACGGGCCGCGCAACTCGGTCCGATGGGATCGCCTGGAAGTCAGGAGTACGGAAATGTTCGACGACCTCCGTAATGCACTCCATCGCCGCGTCGGTGACTTCCTCGTTGTATACCGAGGATTTGGTTGCCCCGTTCCGGAGTTCGAACGTCCGCCAGGCCCACACCGGCCCGGCGTCGAGTTCCTCAGCGGCCTGCAATGCCGTGACACCCCAGATCGGTTCGCCATCCGTTATCGCCCAGTCCAGCGACGACGGCCCGCGATCTCCGGGCGGGCCGGGATGGATGATGATCGTTGTCCACCGCTGCCAAACAGATTCCGGGACATAGGCTTTCAAAAACGGGCAGATGACGAGGTCAAAATCTCCCGAAGAAGTCGCGGCCAGCACTGCGTCCGCGTCGGCGACGACGGCTGTACGGACTTGGTGTCCCGCCTCGCGAAGAACAAGACCGGCCCGCTGCGAGAGACCGTTGTCGGAGGTGACGAGAAGAAGCACGCTCAACGGTGGCGCGAAGGTCGTACGTGGGCGTGAGCGCCGGAACAGCGCCGCCGTCGCCGCTCGCAGACGGCCCCTGCCCGATACACCTTCACGTAGCTTAGCCGTTGCTACATCGCTGGAAATAGCCACAGAAGTCGTGAGCGCGGCCGATTTGGGCATCGGTCGTACTTCGGGGGTCGAAACCATGAATTCCTGCTCGCATGCTCGGGTATCTGCAGCGCAGACCAGACTCCCCCCAGAGCAGGACCGACGCACCGATAGATTGATTGAGGTATTTAGGGACTTTATACCTACCGTCGGTTTGTTTCAATAGCTATTTTCAAGCAAACCGTTTGATCGATCAACCCACAGTCTTGTGATTGATCGCGATATGGCGGTCGATGCGAATATGTTCATCCAGCGTCGGGTAGCGCAAACCGGTGTCCTGGCTGTACCCCTGACGGCGCAACCAATCCAGGACGTCGCCCCAGAACCAGATCCCCCCGGCAACCGAGTTGTACGGAACCGGGAAAGGCGTAGCCGCCTGCCGGACCCCTCGCACCCACTGCCCGACAGCTTGCCGCGTCACCCCCGCACGGTCGGCAATGTCCTGACGTGACACCAGATCGGGATGTGTCCGCTGGGGACGCACGCCTGCAGCCACCAACTGGTCCACCACGGTGATAGCCGTTGTCGCCGCTCGCATACCTTCCGAGGTGAGCGTCAGCAGCTGCAGCCCGCGTCGGTCCTCGACCCTTCCGCCCAAGCTCTCTTCGATCGCCTGCTCTTGCGAGACTGTCAGCATCTGAACGATGAATGTGAATTCGTAACGGTGATAGAGGTCTTCGGCCACGCAATGAACATAGCCGTAAGCTGCACTGTTTCCACATGGACACACTCGGATCCCGCCCCCGCACGCACAATGGGCAGATGATCGACGTGGACGACAGCCAGTTCGAGGACATGGTCAAGCGGGCGCTCGACAGCCTGCCACCGAAATTGGGTGCGGAGATGGCCAATGTCGCAGTGACCGTTCAACTCGAAGGTGGACGACCGGGGCTACTCGGGCTGTATCAGGGCATCCCACTGACCAAGAGAACCACCACGTACGCCGGCGTCCTTCCCGATCGCATCACGATCTACCGCAGGGCCATCTGTGCGATCTGCAGCACCGAAGACGAGGTGATCGAGCAAGTTCGCCGAACAGTGATCCACGAAATCGGCCACCACTTCGGGATCGGAGATCCCCGGTTGCGTGAACTCGGATGGTGACAACCGACTCATCTACAAGTCGGAAATCAGCTAGAGGTTGATAATCGGCGAATTGTCATGTCAGCTGTACCAAGCCCGCAACAATTGAACACTTACAGGAGTTCGCATGGTCAATTTGATCCAGATCGCCCCGAAGAATGCCCCGACGTTCGCGATGAGCCGACAGAAGGCCGCAGAACTGCTGGGCATCTCGGTCGACAGCGTCGCGTTTCTCCTCAAGTCTCGCTATCTCCCGGATCTGGACGCCGGTCGGTTGATCAAGATGGCCAACCAGCCCTGGTTGTACTCGGACGGCGACTTTCCCGTCCTTCAGCAGGGCGCATCCGAACTTGCCCCCAAGAAGATGCTGCCCGCACGTAAGTACATCGGCGAGAGCGCAATTCACTCCGATGCCGAATGCGTGGAGGCCAACCAGGGGCAGTGGGCGGGATTCAACGTCGACCATGTGCTCGGCGCCCGCTTCCTGCCTGTGACGCTGCGCAAGTTTCCGGTGTCGGTGCTGCAGATCCACGACGTCAACGACGACGACGAAGAACGCGTCTCGTTTGTCGCGACCCTCGCCGGGCGAGTCCGCGAACTGGGCGCGCCCGAACTCAACTACATCGACCCGTCACTGAGCCCCGAGGATCGACAGATCGTCGAGACGCTTCTCACCTCGCGCAGCACGTCCACCGTTCCCGGGCCCTGCGGAAAGCTCAAGCATCCGAACACCTGAGCGTCGGACGGTCAGCGGGGACGCTGAACGGCCGCGCAGCAATTGACTGCACACGAGAGACCGTTGGTGGTCGAGCCGAGCAGCGGCTCGACCCCCAGTCGCAGTGGCTGCTCGGCCTCGGCCAGTTCCCGAACGAGCGTGGGCACCAGCTGCGCGAAACGCTGATCGCGGCCGGGCGTTGCTGCCCGAACGAAATTCATCCCGAGTTCGGCTGCCTTGTCCTTGGCCTCGGTGTCCAGGTCCCACACCACTTCGAGGTGATCGGAGACGAAACCGACGGGGCACACGATCACGGCGCGAACATCCTTGGCGGACAACGTATCCAGGTGATCACAGATGTCGGGGTCCAGCCACGGAACCTGCGGCGGGCCTGATCGCGACTGCCACACCAGATCGAAATCCTCGACGCCGACGGCCTCGGCAACCAACTTCGCGGCCTCGGCGACCTGTCGACTGTAGAGGTTTCCGCCCTCTGCCGGCGGCCCTGCATTGCGGTCTGCGGCACTCGGTACCGAATGCGCGGTGAACACCAGGCGCGCAGTATCGCGAGTCGCTTCGGGCAACTCTGCGCGGGCCGCGCGCACACCGTCGGCGAACGCGCCGACGACCAGCGGATGGTCGTAGTACTGGCGAAGTTTTGTCAGCGTCGGTGCGCCGTCACCGACCGCCTCACGGGCACGGGCGATGTCCTCGTGGTACTGCCGACATCCGGAGTAACCACCCCACGCCGACGTGGCGAACACGGCGGCGTTGCGGACACCGTCCTCGCGCATCTTGGCAACGGTGTCTTCGACCATCGGGTGCCAGTTGCGGTTGCCGAAGTACACGGGCAAATCCACGCCGGCTGCTGCCAGCTCACCTTCGACCCGTTCGATCAGGTCTCGGTTGAGCGCGTTGATGGGCGAAACTCCACCGAAATGCATGTAGTGCTCGACGACAGCGTCGAGCCGCTCCGGTGGCACTCCCCTACCGCGCGTGACGTTTTCGAGGAACGGCCGTACGTCTTCGGGTTTTTCGGGACCGCCGAACGACAAAACGAGAAGAGCATCGAACTGCATGTCCATACTTACGGTCATGAGTTCAATCTTGCGCGATGCCGTTCGGCGGGAGTCACCCGGGTACTCACCTGCGTAGTAGAAGGGGTGCTACTAGCCGACCATCGCGTGGAAGCCGCCGTCGACGTAGATGATCGACGCGGTCGTGCCGGGCAACCAATCCGAGAGAACGGTGCAGACCGTTTTGGCGACCGGCTCGCGATCGTCGACGTCCCAGCCGATGGGCGCAGCACCGTCCCATGCGGTGTTCAGCTTGTCCAACTCCGCGCCCGGACCGGTGCTGTCACCGGCAATGGCCTTGGCGGCCAAGGTCTTGATCGGGCCGGAGGACACCAGGTTCGAGCGGATGCCGCGGACGCCGACCTCTTTGGCCACGTACCGATTGACGGCCTCGAGGGTCGCCTTGGAGACACCCATCCAGTTGTAGAACGGCATCGCGCGCGCCGGATCGAAGTCCATACCGACGATGGACGCGTTGTCGTTGAGCACCGGCAGCAAGGCCTTGGCCAGTGCGCTGTACGAGTAGGCGGACACCTCGAGTGCGACCGCCACGTCTTCCCACGGCGCGTCCATGAACGGGCTTCCCAGGCAGGAGCGGGGAGCGAAGCCGATCGAGTGGACGACGCCGTCGATACCCTCGGGAGCCAGCTCGCGCACACGCTCGGCGAGAGAGGCGAGATCCTCCGAGCTCTGGACGTTGAGCGAGATTGCCGGCGGCACGGGCTGCGGCAGGCGCTGGGCGATGCGGTCGATGAGGCGCAGACGATCGAATCCGGTGATCAGTACCTTCGCGCCCTGCTCCTGCGCGACCTTGGCCACGTGGAACGCGATCGACGAATCGGTGATGATGCCGGTGACAAGAATGGTCTTACCCTCGAGCAAGCCGCCCATGAGATGTCCTCCTGATTTCAGACGTACGAGAAAGGTGTGTGTACGAAAAGCGGGTCAGTGCCCCATGCCGAGTCCACCGTCGACGGGGATGACCGCACCCGAGACGTAGGCCGAATCGTCGGAGGCGAGGAAACTGACAACTGCTGCAACATCTTCCGGCTTTCCGGTCCGCTGCAACGGGATGAACTCGGTGGCCTTGTCCTTGACGTCGTCGCCCAGTGCTGCCGTCATGTCGGTCTCGATGAACCCTGGTGCGACGACGTTGGCGGTGATCGAACGTGAGCCGAGTTCCCTTGTCAGGGAACGAGCGATACCGACGATGCCTGCTTTGGACGCGGCGTAGTTGACCTGGCCGGCTTGTCCTGCCAGACCCACCACAGAGCCGAGGAAGATGAACCGTCCGAAACGCGCGCGCAGCATCGACCGGGTCGCACGCTTCGAGAGGCGGAACGTACCGGTGAGGTTCGCGTCGACGACGCTCGTGAACTGCTCTTCGCTCATTCGCATGATCAGTGTGTCGTCGGTGACGCCGGCATTGGCGACGATGACCTCGACCGGCCCCTGGTGCGCTTCGACCTCTTTGAACGCACGGTCGATCGACTCGGTGTCGGTGACGTCGCACACGACGCCGAACAACCCTTCGGGGACACCGGAACCGCGGTGCGTGACGGCTACCTTGTGGCCGTCTGCGGCGAGCCGCTGAGCGACGGCCAAGCCGATTCCGCGGTTACCGCCGGTGACGAGCACCGAGCGAGGTGTGGTGACGGTCCGTTCGGAAACCACTGTCGTGGGAGGGGTAGACATGGCGATCAACCTATCAATTCTCTGCGGGCCGCGTACCAGCGGTATTTGGACAATTCGGAACTGCTCTCGATCAGGGCAGACGCTGCCTGCGTACCAGGGCAATCGTCAGACCAGCGGTCGCGAACACGACGCCGAGGACCAACCACGGTCGACTCGCGTCTCCTCGTGTCGTCTCGAAACCGATCTGCTCTTCGAGCGTGTCGTACACCTGGCGCAGTTCTTCGAGGCTCGATGCCGTGAAGAAACTTCCGCCGGAAAGGTTGGCGATCTCCTTCAATGACGCGTCGTCGACCGGGACGGGGATTCGGTCTCCTTCGATCTCGACTCGCCCGTATGTCGTTCCGAAGGAAATGGTCGAGATCGGAACGCCCTTGTCCTTGGCCTGACGGGCAGCGGTGAATCCGCCCCGCGGATCGTCCGAGTTTTCGGGAACGGTCTGCTTACCGTCGGACAGCAACACGATGCGCGCCGGTGGCGCCTGATCGCTGCCGCCGAGAACAGCCGACAGCGTGTCGATCGACTGCAACGAGGTGAAGATCGCTTCGCCCGTCGCCGTTCGCTCACTGAGCTTGAGGTTGTCGATGGCGACCTTCGTCGCGTCACGATTCGTGGTGGGCGACACCAGAACCGAAGCGGTCCCGGCAAATGCGACCAACCCGAGGTTGATGCCGGGAGTCAGACCGTCGGCGAACGACTTGGCAGCTTCCTGCGCTGCTGCCAATCGCGTCGGCTCGACGTCGGTGGCCTGCATCGACAGCGACACGTCGATCACGAGGATCACCGTGGCACGGTTTCGCGGGACCTTCTTGTCTGCCGTCGGACCGGCAAGGGCGACGGTGAAGAACACCAATGCGACGACCATCAGAATCGCTGGAATATGACGCCACCGCCCGGGCCGCGAAGGCGCGACCTTCTCCAGTAGCGCGAAGTTCGTGAACCGAAGTGTGTGCTTGGCCCGCTGCTTCTGCACGAGTACGTAACCGACCACCAACGCGGCGATGACAGCGAGGAACAGCAGCCACCACGGTGCGGTGAATTGAGAAAGACTCACGAACGAACGCCCCCAGTTCCGGCGCCGGCACCATAACTGTGTCGGCGTGCCGAGATGAATCTCACGACGTCGGCAATCCAGTCCCGATCGGTGTGCAGGGACATGAGCGGTGCGCCGCAACGACGTAGAGCTTGCCTGACCTCGACGCGGTGCTCGGCGGCGACTCTGGCGAAGTCGGCGCGCAATTGCGGCGTCGTGGTGAATTCTCTGGTCCGGCCGGACTCGGGATCGTGGAGCACCACGTCGCCCACGTCGGGCAGTTCGAGGTCTCGCGGATCGACCACTTCGACACCGAGCACGTCGTGCCGTCCTGAAATGGCGCGCAGCGAGCGTTCCCAGTCGATCGGTCCGAGGAAGTCACTGATGACCACCGCCAGTCCGCGCCGACGCTGTGGGCGTCTGAGCGCTTCGATCGCGCCGACCAGATCACCGCGTACCCCGTCCGGCGCGTGCGGAGTCGTCGCGATCTTGCGGAGCATCGCCTGTGCGTGAATTCGCCCACCGCGGGCCGGAATTCGAGTTGTCTGTGCGCCGGTCGAGATGATGGCGCCGACGCGGTTACCGCCCGAACTGGTCAGGTGAGTGATCGCCGCGGCTGCGGCGACGACCAGGTCGCGCTTCTCGCATCCGGCGGTCCCGAAGTCGAGACTTGCGGACAAGTCGATGACGAGCCACGTCTCGAGCTCACGATCTGCGACCGACTGACGCACGTGTGGGTGCGTCGTCCGTGCGGTGACGGACCAGTCCATCTGCCGCACGTCGTCGCCCGGCTGATACTCGCGGGCATCTCCCGGCTCCGAACCCGGACCGGGAATCAGGCCGAGATGATCGCCGTGCAGCACACCGTCGAGGCGACGGCGAACCGTCAGCTCGAGGGTGCGCAGCGCAGCGGTGAGTTTGGGGTCGCTGAGCTCGCCGGATCGGAACGACGGCGGAGAACCGGTGGATCCGGCGGGTGTCGCCTGGCCACCGTCGCGGCCTTCGGTCACTGCGGGCGACTCATCGTCTCAGCGGTCGCGATCGGCGCGCCGTTGCCCTGCGGATTAGCTGTGCCCGGTGCGTTGAACTGCGGTGCTTGCGGTGCGCCCTGCTGGGGCGGTCCGGGAACGGTAGGAACCGGCCGCGCGGCGATCTGCGGCAGTCCGACGGTCTGCAGCACCCGGGCGATGACGGCGTCGGGAGTCACCTCGTCGGCCATGGCGTCGTAGGAAAGAACGAGACGGTGACGCAACACGTCCGGGATCACCTCGATGACGTCCTGCGGCACTACGTAGTCGCGCCCGCGGACGAGAGCGAGGGCCCGCGACGCGGCGATGATGCCGAGCGTCGCGCGGGGTGAGGCGCCGTACGCGATCCAGCCGGCGACGTCCTCGAGTCCGACCTCACGCGGCGTACGCGTGGCGGCGATGACCCGGACAACGTAATCGACGAGCGCGTGGTGAACGAAGACGTTGCTGGCGACGCGTTGGAGCCTGACCAACTCCTCCGGACCGAGGATCTGGTGCGGCTCCGGCGCTGCCACGCCCATCCGGTAGACGATTTCGCGTTCTTCCTCCACTGTCGGGTAATCGACGAGGATCTTGAACAGGAAGCGGTCGCGCTGCGCTTCGGGGAGCGGGTAGACGCCCTCGTTCTCGATGGGGTTCTGCGTCGCCATCACCAGGAACGGATCGGGCATGTGGTACCGCTTGCCACCGATCGAGACGTGGCGTTCTGCCATCACCTCGAGGAGCGCGGACTGCACCTTGGCCGGGGCACGGTTGATCTCGTCGGCCAACACGAAGTTGGCGACGACGGGTCCGAGTTCGGTGTCGAACTCCTCGCGGCCCTGACGGTAGATGCGCGTGCCGATCAGGTCGGTGGGCACCAGGTCCGGGGTGAACTGGACGCGGGAGAACGAACCGCCGACGACCTTCGCGAAAGTCTCGACGGCCAGCGTCTTGGCGACACCGGGTACGCCTTCGAGGAGGACGTGCCCCTTGGCGAGAAGTCCGACGAGAATGCGCTCGACAAGCCGGTCCTGCCCGACGATGACTCGCTTGACCTCGTAAATCGCTCGTTCCAAGGTCTGAACGTCGGCTGCCAGGGAAGGTGCTGCTCCGTCCGCACTTCCACTCGCCTTGCTTACGTCGACCGTTCCGACCGAATCTTCACGTGAGGTCACCAAGAATCCATCGCTTTCACCTAGAAAAGTACCGACAGTAACGTGTTCCCCGTCAACTATTCCAGGTAGTTGCGCTCGATGCCGTAACACCACGTCGGGAACTTGATACTTCCCTGACAATGCGGGTGTCAGCGGCATTTCCTCTGACGGTCAGGACACCAGACGGACGGCGTACGGCGTCATTCCGCCCCACCGAACCGGTGAGACCATGACACTCGAACCGGATTGTGGTGCCTCGAGCATCTGACCGTTACCGAGGTAGAGCGCCACGTGTTGGCTGGCGTTGGGGCCGTAGAAGATCATGTCGCCGCGCTTCATCTCCGAAGACGGAACCTGCGTGCCTGCGGTGTACTGATAGCCGGTGTAGTGCGGCAGCGAGATCCCGATGCCGGCAAAGGCATAAATCATCAAGCCGGAGCAGTCGAACCCGACCTTGTTGAAGTCGCCGTAACTGTCAGCGACGCCGCCGTCACGGATGCCTCGCGTCGGTCCGTTCTCGTCGCCGCCGCCCCAGGCATACTGCACGCCTAGCTGAGACATTCCGCGGTCGATGACGGATTCGATTGCAGCGCTTCCGGTGACGGAAGGCTTCGGAGTGGTGGGTTTCGGCGTCGTCGGCTTCGGGGTGGCGGGCTTAGGCGTCGTGACCGTTTCCTCGTCGGTGCCGGTCTCTTCGTCCGTGCCTGTTTCCTCGTCGGTCCCTGTTTCTTCGTCAGTCCAGGTGTCGTCGTCGTCCGGGATGACGGTCGGAGTCGGGTCTTCGACCGCGGTGTGCGGACGCTGGGCCGCTGCCAGTGCGGCAGCTCGATCCTTGGCTGCCTGGTCGGCTGCGGCACGGGCGGCGGCCTGAGCGGCCGCTTCCTTGGCAGCGGCTTCGAGAGCCTTCTGATGAGCTTCCTCGGCACGGCGCTGTTCGTCCCAGGTCGCGTATGCCTGGCGTTGACCCTGCAAGCCGGCGACGGCGTTGCGGGCGGCGTCGAGCTGAGCCTGGGCAGAGTTGCGCTCGGCTTCGATCGCGGCCTTCTTGGCTACCTGCTGATCGAGAGCGTTGCGCGCGATCTGAATCGCCTGCTCCGCCAGATCCTTTAGCTGCGCGGCGACCTCGGCGGCGGCATCGGCCTGCTGCTTGGCCTGGCGGGTCGCGGAATCCTTGTTCGCCTGCTCGGTACGTGCTCGCTGGAGACCGTCGAGCACTGCACTCTGCGTATTGGCGAGAAGCTTGAGGACCTGCGCGCGGTCGAGAACGTCGCCAGGACCCTTGGCGTCGAGGAACGACGAGATCGACGCAGTATTGGTGCCCTTGACGTAGCTCGAGCGTGCGTACTTGTCGAAGTCCGTCTGAGCGACCTCGATCTGCGCCGACGCGTCCTTCAGAGCTTGTTTCGTGACTCCGACGGCCTGCGCTGCGGAGTCTGCGGCGCCGCGAGCGTTCTGCAGATCCACGAGAGTCTTGTTGACGTCTTCACGCTTGATCGCAACTTCGTTGTCGAGTGCCGACAACTGTTCGTTTGCCGATGCGACTTGATTGATGAGCGCGCTGACGGTGCCGACGCTCGACGAGACCTGCGAATCTGCCGCGGCGATATCCGAGTCACTCGGATTCGGCGGCGGTGGCGGTACGGCCGAGGACATGGCCGGCGTCCCGACGATCAGGGATCCGACGACGCCGAATCCGATGACCAGTTGCGCCAGGCGCATCGATTTACGGGAAGGACCACGACGGGACTCGCCGCCACGTGTTACTTGCCTCACAAATAACTCTCCCTCGCGTGTAACGCCACGGCCCGCTGGGTCGCCGATCCGTGCGGGGAGGGAATGCGCAGACCAAGCACCGGTCGCCCACAGCCCGAGAGCTGCTCGTCGACCTGGACGTGCCGTACGAACGCCACCGTCGACACCTCGAGAACGAGGCAACCGACAAGTACGCGTCGAACAACATCAGCCTGTCTGCGACACTTCTTCCCCAAAAAGTGCCAGTTGTACCGTACGACACTCAAGCGCTCTTTGGAAACTTTAGCCACAAATAACACAAACGGTATTTGAGCTGGTCGAATGGCATGCAGGCACCAAAAAGGGCAGGTACTCACCGCAAACAGCAGTGAGTACCTGTTTTCGACGAGTTACTGAAAATCTCGCACAAGGACCAAGGTCAGACGGAATCGGCCCGGTGGTCGGATGGTGCTGGTGTTTCCGAAGTCGAGGCGATATGTCTGGTTTGCGCGTTTTCTGGCTCTCGCCGCCACTTGACGGCAAAGGTAATTCCGGCAATAACCGCCACCACTGCGATGACAAGGACCGTGTAAAGCGTCCACGGCGGACCTGGCGCCACGATCTCGTGCGAGAAGCGGTCCGCGGTCACGCTTGCGCTTTCGCCGAAAGATCGGTCCTGTGCAGTTTCGAGCTGCACTCGACTGATCGAATCGCTGTAGCTACCCATCCAGTCAGGGCTCAGAACGAGAACCGTTCCGCCTTCTGTTTTGCCGACCGTCGTGGCCAGGTCTCGAAGATCGGACGGCCGGCCCGGATTTGCGTCGACTACTACGACGCTCAAGTCGACACCACGTTCACGAGCGTCGGTCACCACCGCGGTCAGCCCCGCAACATCATCCGCGGGGGCGGAGACGCCGTCCGTCGAAATGTCCGCGAGCACGTCGTCGAGATCGACGTCCGACGGAACAGCGACGTGCAACGGGGACTTCACGTGCACAGGCGCAAAAGCGTGATTTGTAGGAGCAGACATCTCTCATCCGGGTGCTGTTCGGATTCCGTCCACCGCTGAGATGCGGGGAGTTCTTCCGAGGTCGTTTTTCGGCGGCCGACCCGCGACGGGCCTGCATGCACCCTACTTCAGGTCGACTGCCACCAGGCGTCACACACAACCGCCGCGCGTGCCGCCCGAGCGGTAGCTGTGGGTGCGGTCACCCAGCCAAGCCTGCGTTGCGCAGGCCCGCAGTCTGCATGAAGATTGTTTCGGTCAACTTGCCCTGAATTCTCACAGGACAAGCGTACTGTTAGACTTGGACCAAGAGGTACCACCGGTCAGGACAGGTTCTACTGCAGCTCCGATGTTCGGACAGTTCTCACGCGAACTGTGCGATTGGCGTGAGCTACGGAGGATCTTCCCGGCCGAAGTACCTCGCTTCAGCTGCCGACACAGCCCCGTCGGTAGCGACCCTCATAGACGAGTGGAGCAGACGTGAGCACCAGTATCGATTCATTCGGAGCCAAGGGAACCCTCGAGGTCGGTGAGAACTCTTACGAGATCTTCCGCCTCTCGGCCGTCCCCGGCACCGAGAAATTGCCCTATTCCTTGAAGGTTCTCGCCGAGAACCTTCTCCGCACCGAAGACGGCGCCAACATCACCGCGGATCACATCCGCGCAATCGCAAGCTGGGATCCCTCAGCCGAGCCGAGCATCGAAATCCAGTTCACGCCTGCCCGCGTGATCATGCAGGACTTCACCGGCGTTCCTTGCATCGTCGACCTCGCCACCATGCGTGAGGCCGTCACCACCCTCGGTGGCGACCCGAACAAGGTCAACCCGCTCTCCCCCGCCGACATGGTCATCGACCACTCGGTCATCCTCGACGTCTTCGGCCAGGCCGACGCACTCGAGCGCAACGTCGACCTCGAATACGAGCGCAACGGCGAGCGTTACCAGTTCCTCCGTTGGGGCCAGGGCGCATTCGACGACTTCAAGGTCGTCCCCCCGGGAATGGGCATCGTTCACCAGGTCAACATCGAGTACCTGGCACCCACCGTCATGTCGCGTAACGGACAGGCATACCCCGACACCTGTGTCGGCACCGACTCGCACACCACGATGGTCAACGGCCTCGGCGTGCTCGGCTGGGGCGTCGGCGGCATCGAGGCCGAGGCAGCAATGCTCGGCCAGCCCGTCTCCATGCTGATCCCCCGCGTCGTCGGCTTCAAGCTCTCCGGTGAGATCAAGCCCGGCGTCACCGCAACCGACGTCGTGCTCACCGCCACCGAGATGCTCCGTAAGCACGGCGTCGTCGGCAAGTTCGTCGAGTTCTACGGCAACGGTGTTGCCGAGGTTCCGCTCGCGAACCGCGCGACGCTGGGCAACATGAGCCCCGAATTCGGTTCCACCGCAGCGATCTTCCCGATCGACGCCGAGACCATCGAATACCTGCGCCTCACCGGCCGCAGCGACGAGCAGCTCGCTCTCGTCGAGGCGTACGCCAAGGAACAGGGCCTGTGGCACAACCCCGACAAGGAACCCGTCTTCTCGGAGTACATCGAGCTGGATCTGGGAACCGTTGTTCCCTCGATCGCCGGCCCGAAGCGCCCGCAGGACCGAATCCTGTTGTCGGAGTCCAAGACTGCGTTCCGCAAGGACATCCACAACTACGTGGAAGAGAACCACCCGACCGAGCACACCCAGCTCGACGAGGCCGTCGAAGAGTCCTTCCCGGCTTCCGATCCCGCGGTTCTGTCGTTTGCCGACGACGGAGCGGTCGACGTTCTCTCTGCTGCCAACGGTGCAGAAGGCCGTCCGAGCAAGCCGGTCGTCGTCAAGTCCGACGCCGGTGAGTTCGTTCTCGACCACGGCGCCGTCGTCGTTGCAGGTATCACCTCCTGCACCAACACGTCCAACCCGTCGGTCATGCTCGGTGCTGCACTGCTCGCACGCAACGCCGTCGAGAAGGGCCTCGCCACCAAGCCGTGGGTCAAGACCAACATGGCTCCCGGTTCGCAGGTCGTCACCGATTACTACGAGAAGGCCGGCCTGTGGCCGTACCTCGAGAAGCTCGGTTACTACCTCGGCGGTTACGGCTGCACCACGTGCATCGGTAACACCGGACCGCTGCCCGAGGCAGTCTCGAAGGCCATCAACGACAACGACCTCTCGGTCACCGCGGTGCTCTCGGGTAACCGTAACTTCGAGGGACGTATCTCCCCCGACGTCAAGATGAACTACCTGGCTTCCCCGCCGCTCGTGATTGCCTACGGCCTCGCCGGAACCATGGACTTCGACTTCGAGACCGATTCGCTCGGTAACGACACCGACGGAAACCCCGTCTACCTCAAGGACATCTGGCCGTCCACGCAGGAAATCGAAGAGACGATCAAGTCCTCGATCGACCAGGACATGTTCCGCAAGTCGTACGCAACCATCTTTGCGGGCGACAGCCGCTGGCAGAACCTCGAAACCCCGAAGGGTGACACCTTCGAGTGGGACGAGAACTCCACCTACGTGCGGAAGCCACCTTACTTCGACGGCATGACGATGGATCCGGCTCCGGTCAAGGACATCAAGGGCGCTCGCGTCCTCGCACTGCTCGGCGACTCGGTCACCACCGACCACATCAGCCCGGCAGGTCCGATCAAGGTCGGCACCCCCGCTGCGCAGTACCTCGACTCCCATGGCGTCGAGCGTGCGGATTACAACTCGCTCGGCTCGCGTCGCGGTAACCACGAGGTCATGATTCGCGGAACGTTCGCGAACATCCGTCTGCGCAACCAGCTCCTCGACGACGTCTCGGGTGGTTACACCCGCGACTTCACGCAGGAAGGCGCACCGCAGGCATTCATCTACGACGCGTCGCAGAACTACCAGGCAGCCGGCATCCCGCTGGTCGTCCTGGGCGGCAAGGAGTACGGCTCCGGATCCTCGCGTGACTGGGCAGCCAAGGGCACGAGCCTGCTCGGCGTCAAGGCCGTCATCACCGAGTCGTTCGAGCGCATCCACCGCTCCAACCTGATCGGCATGGGCGTTGTCCCGCTGCAGTTCCCGGTCGGCGAGTCCGCAGGTTCGCTCAAGCTCGACGGCACCGAGACCTTCGACATCGAAGGTGTCGAGAAGCTCAACGAGGGCGTCACCCCGAAGACCATGAAGGTCACGGCGACGCGCGAGAACGGCGAGAAGGTCGTGTTCGACGCAGTCGTACGCATCGATACCCCCGGCGAAGCGGATTACTACCGCAACGGCGGCATCCTGCAGTACGTGCTTCGCAACATGATCCGCGGCTAGTAGGCACTACGTGCCTGTGAGCACTTTCGGCCCCTGACGGGTCACAAAGCGCTCACGACCACTTTCGCCGGAAGGCGAACCAGGTTTCATCGGTGGTCGTGAGCGCTTTGTGCACTGAGTCGACATTCAGCGCCTACGGCCGAAAGTGTTCACAGGCAACCCGACAAAGGAGGGATGCCCGTGCCCAAGGTCAGTGAAGACCATCTCGCGGCACGGCGCAGTCAGATCCTTGACGGCGCCCGCCGCTGCTTTGCGGAATACGGCTACGACGGCGCCACAGTTCGCCGTCTCGAAGAAGTCACCGGTTTGTCCCGCGGAGCGATCTTCCATCACTTCAAGGACAAGGACGGCCTGTTCCTCGCTCTCGCAAGCGAGGATGCGAGCCGGATGGCAGATGTCGTCGCCGAAGAGGGCCTCGTCCAGGTCATGCGGGACATGCTCGCGCAGCCCGACCAATTCGATTGGCTGGGAACGCGACTGGAGATAGCGCGTCGACTGCGCAACGACGCCGATTTCCGCGAGAAGTGGTCGCAGCGCTCCGTAGAACTGACGGAAGCGACCAGTGCGCGTCTCGCCAGACAGAAATCGGCAGGCAGACTCCGTGACGACGTCCCCACCGAAATTCTGATCGGGTATCTGGATCTGGTGATGGACGGCCTGGTCGCGAGAATCGCCTCCGGCCACGGCGTCGACAACCTGTCAGCGGTTCTCGATCTGGTCGAGGAATCGGTGCGGCGGAGAGATTGAGGGGCTTCGCCCCTGTGCGCCTTTTTGGGAGTTCCCACTACCAAAAAGGCGCACAGGGGGTTAGGCGAGCTGGATCAGCTCGAGGTACTCCTGCGACCAGTGGTCCTCGTTGCCGTCGGGCAGGAGGATGACTCGCTCGGGGTTGAGGGCCTCGGCAGCGCCCGGATCGTGGGTGACCAGGACGACGGCACCGGTGTAGCTGCGGAGCGCGTCGAGCACCTGCTCGCGTGAGATCGGGTCCAGGTTGTTGGTGGGCTCGTCGAGAAGCAGAACGTTGGCAGCGGACGACACCAGACCGGCCAGAGCCAAACGCGTCTTCTCACCACCCGAGAGCGTTCCGGCCGGCTGTTCGAGCTGCGGGCCGGTGAACATGAAGGCACCGAGCAGCGAACGCAGTTCCTGCTCCCCTGTGTCCGGCGCGGCGTGGCGGATGTTCTCCCACACGGACGCGTCGTCGTCGAGGGTGTCGTGCTCCTGAGCGAAGTAGCCGACCTTGAGTCCGTGACCGGCGATCAGCTCACCAGCGTCCGCTTTCTCCGCGCCCGCGAGGATGCGGAGCAGTGTGGTCTTACCTGCACCGTTGAGTCCGAGGATCACCACACGAGACCCACGATCGATCGCGAGATCGACACCGGTGAAGATCTCGAGCGAGCCGTACACCTTGGTGAGGTTCTTGCCCATCAGAGGAGTCTTGCCACAAGCGGCGGGTTCGGGGAAACGAATCCGCGCAACCTTGTCCGAGACACGTTCGGCATCGAGGTTCGCCATCAATTTGTCGGCTCGCTTGGCCATGTTCTGAGCCGCGACGGCCTTGGTTGCCTTTGCGCCCATCTTGGCGGCCTGAATCCGCAGCGCACCGGCCTTCTTCTCGGCATTGGCGCGCTCGCGGCGACGACGCTGCTCGTCCGTGGCACGAGCGTCGAGGTACTTCTTCCAGTTCATGTTGTAGACGTCGGCCTCACCGCGGACGGCGTCGAGGAACCACACGCGGTTGACGACGTCGTTGAGCAGGTCGACGTCGTGGCTGATGACCACCAGTCCACCCTCGTGGTTCTGGAGGAAGCCACGCAGCCAGGTGATGGAGTCGGCGTCGAGGTGGTTGGTGGGCTCGTCGAGCAGCAGAGTCGTGTCCGAGCGGGCACCGCTGCCGTCGGAGGCGGCGAAGAGGATGCGCGCCAATTCGACGCGACGACGCTGACCGCCGGACAGCGTGCTGAGCGGCTGCCCGAGAATGCGGTCTTCGAGACCGAGGCTGCTGGTGATGCGTGCAGCTTCACTCTCGGCTTCGTATCCGCCGAGGGCCGAGAACCGATCCTCGAGCTGACCGTACTTCTTGACCGCGCGGTCCTGCGATTCCTGATCGAGCACCTCGCCCATCAGAATCTGCTGCTTCTCCATCTCGCGGAGCATCGTGTCGAGGCCACGTGCGGAGAGAACCCGGTCCTTGGCGAGGACGCTCAGGTCGCCCTCTTTGGGGTCCTGCGGGAGGTATCCGAGTTCACCGGTACGTACGACGCTTCCCGCATATGCCTCACCTTCGCCGGCGAGGATGCGCAGTGTGGTCGTCTTTCCGGCTCCGTTACGTCCGACGAGTCCGATCCGGTCGCCCGGCTGGATGCGCAACGAAGGCCCGGGAGCCGTGAGAAGGGTGCGGACACCGGCACGAACTTCGAGGTCAGTGGCGGTAATCAAGCAAACTCCTCAGGAAAAACGACGAATACGGGTAAACAATGCCTGACTACAGACACAAGAACTATCGATTTTACCGTGACCTGACGGTCGTTCCGACCAGCAGCGTGTGAGTCCGCTAACGTTCGGGACATGACTAGCGTAAACAGCACTCGTCCTCGCGACCTCGAAGGCCGTGCCGCCATCGTCACCGGCGCAAGTCGCGGAATCGGCAAAGCTGTCGCCGCCGAACTCCTCGCTCGCGGTGCCGACGTCTTGATCACAGCCCGCAAGCCGGAGCCCCTCGAGGCCGCCGCATCCGAGCTGTCCGCTCTGGGGCACGGCGGAAAGGTCGTCGCATTCGCGGGCAACGCAGCCGATGCCGAAGCCCGCTCCGGTGCCGTCGACCGCGCCGTGTCCGAATTCGGTTCACTCGACATTCTGGTCAACAACACCGGAATCAACCCCGTCTTCGGTGCGCTCATGGAAGCGGACCTCGACGCCGTGCGCAAGATCTTCGACGTGAATGTGGTTGCCGCCCTCGGTTACGTCCAACAAGCACATCGGGCATGGATGGGCGAACACGGTGGAGCCGTCGTGAACCTGGCAAGTGTGGCCGGGATCCGGTCGACGGGCGTCATCGCGGCGTACGGCGCGTCGAAGGCTGCGCTCATCCGCCTGACGGAAGAACTGGCCTGGCAACTGGGACCGAGGATTCGTGTCAACGCCGTAGCTCCCGGGATCGTCAAGACGCAGTTCGCGGCGGCCCTGGTCGCTGCCGGCGAGGACAAGGCGTCGGCGGGCTACCCGATGAAGCGGCTCGGCACCCCCGAGGACGTTGCCGGCCTGGTCGGCTTCCTCGTCTCCGACGCGGCGGCGTGGATCACGGGCGAAACGGTCCGGGTCGACGGCGGTCTGCTCGCAACGGGATCGATGTAGTGCGCCGGTCGTGAGCACAGACAACTCCTCCGCCGACGTGGTGATCGTCGGTGGCGGCCCGGCCGGGCGGGCACTCGCCACCCGCTGTATCGCCCGGCAACTCACCGTCGTCGTTGTCGATCCGCATCCCCATCGGGTGTGGACGCCGACCTATTCGGCGTGGGCTGACGAGCTGCCGTCGTGGCTGCCGGTCGATGTGATCGCAAGCCGGATCGAACGCCCGAGCGTGTGGACCCGCAGACAGAAAACGCTTGATCGCACATATTGCGTATTGAATACATCTTTACTGCAATCATTTCTCTCAGGCACATCCGTACAGTTCAGAGCCTTGCGCGCTCAAACACTGTCACCGACCGCCGTCCTGTGCGTGGACGGATCGCAGCTGACAGGTTCCGTCGTCATCGACGCCCGGGGTACCGAACTGACGGTGACAACCGCCCAGCAGACCGCCTTCGGAGTGATCGTCGACCGCGCTCTCGCCGATCCGATTCTGGGTGGTGGCGAAGCCTGGTTCATGGACTGGCGAACAGACAACGGCGCCTCCGACGCCGACACTCCGTCGTTTCTCTATGCGGTCCCACTCGATGACGAGCGAGTTCTCCTCGAGGAGACCTGCCTCGTCGGCCGGCCGGCGTTGGGGCTCCGCGAACTCGAAGCGCGTCTGCGCACCCGGCTTCGCAATCGGGGCTGCGAAGTCCCCGACGACGCACCGGTCGAGCGGGTCCGTTTTGCAGTCGAAGGCCCGAAGGAGTCGTTCCCCGACGGTGTCCTCCGTTTCGGCGGGCGAGGCGGTCTGATGCATCCGGGAACCGGATACAGCGTTGCCTCGTCACTCGCCGAGGCAGACGCTGTCGCCAAAGCAATCGCCGACGGTGGAGATCCCAACGCGGCGCTCTGGCCGCGGTCGGCCAAGGCGGTGTCTGCCCTTCGCCGCGTTGGCCTGAACGCACTTCTCACCCTCGGCTCGAGAGAGGTCGCGACATTCTTCGACACGTTCTTCGATCTACCGGTCGAGGCTCAGCGGTCCTACCTGTCCGATCGGCGGGACGCGTCCGCGACGGCGAAGGTGATGGCAACCCTGTTCCGATCGTCACCGTGGCACGTCCGAAAGACGTTGATGCGCGCGCCGTTTCTGAGGTGAGCACTCCGGACCGACTACTGCGCTCCCATCGAGCCGGCGATCATCGGCCAGGAATTGTGTAGGTCGTCCTGCCAGTAGCCCCACGAGTGGGTTCCGGTCGGCTTGAAGTCGAAGGTCGCGGGGATGCCCAGTGCGTTCAGTCGGTCCGCCAAGCCGTGCGTGCACCCGTTGACCGCGGATTCGATGATGCCGCCGACGACGATCTGATTAAGGAGGGCTCCGGGATTTCCGTTCACATCGGGTGCCTGAAGGTTGTCGTGCGGACCTGGCAGCCCGGATCCGGTGGAAACGTACAGTGCGGTCCCCCGCAACTTCTCCGCGTTCACGACCGGATCGTTCTCGCGCCACCCCGGACCGTCGAACGGTCCCCACATGTTTGTCGGATCAGCGCCACCCCGCGCGCCGACCACCAACCGCACATAGTCCTGACCCGGCTGGGTGGAAGTCTCCGCGCACCCGCTGTAGGCCCCGACACTCCGATAAAGCCCTGGTGCCGAGATCGCGAGATTGAGTACCGACGTCGCCGTCATCGAAATCGCCGCGATGGAGTTGACCCCGTTGGTACCGAACTGCGCATCGATGACGGGTGGCAGTTCGCGAGTGAGGAACGTCTGCCACTTGTTGCGCCCGAGTACGGGATCGTCTTTCTGCCAGTCGGTGTAGTAGCTGAACGCACCTTCCAGCGGCGTCACGACGTTGACGTTCTTGTCGGCGAAGAAATCCAGGACATCGGTCCGTCCTTCCCACGTTGCACTGTCCTCGCCACCACCGGCGCCGTTGAGCAGATACAACGTGGGCCGTGGGGCGCTCGTGTCGGCGGGGAGGATCACCTCGAGTGGAATGTCGCGGCCCATCGCATCGGAGTGGACGCTGATGGTTACGGTGCGTGCCGGATCTGCGTTCGCGGGCAAAGGCGCAAACAGCAGTGGAACCAGTGAAATCGCCAGCGCCGCGGTGACGCGTCGACGGTAGGTTCGGATTCTCATCGGAGCGTCCCCCCAGGTGTGCGAGTCGGGTTCTCGAAGCGGATACCCGCTCGATACGCCCCGAACCGACCCATCCACACGCAACGGTTCGGGATCAACCGTGATCGTTTGCCTCGCGCAAACGGCCGGCGGCGACCATCATGGGAGGCATGCGCTCGATTTGGAAAGGCTCGATAGCCTTCGGTCTGGTCAACGTCCCGGTCAAGGTGTACTCGGCGACCGAGGACCACGACATCCGATTTCACCAGGTCCATGCAAAAGACGGTGGCCGCATCAAGTACAACCGTGTGTGTTCCGAGTGCGGAAACACGGTTCAGTTCGCTGACATCGACAAGGCGTACGACTCGGAAGACGGATCGCGCGTCATCTTGAGCGACGAGGACTTCAACAAACTCCCGGCCGCGGAGAAGCACGAGATTCCGGTGCTGGAATTCGTGCCGAACGATCAGATCGATCCGATCTTGTTCGAGAAGAGTTACTTCCTCGAACCGGATTCGGCGTCGCCGAAGGCATACGTCCTGCTTTCGACTGTACTCACCGAGAGTGATCGAACAGCACTGGTGCATTTCACTCTGCGACAGAAGACGCGCCTCGCCGCGATGCGCGCTCGCGACGGCGTCCTGGTGATCCAGACGTTGCTGTGGCCCGACGAAGTTCGCGCAGCAGAGTTCCCTTCGCTCGACGACGTGGAGAAGCCGAAGGCCAAGGAACTGAAGATGGCGCAGACGCTCGTCGAGAGCATGGCGGGCGATTTCGATCCGACCGAGTTCACCGACGACTACCAGCTCCAACTGCGGCAGTTGCTCGACGAGATGATCGAGAACGGCGGCAAGAAGGTCATCCCCGCCGCCGAGGTCGACCAAGAGGGCACCGATGCGGAGGTGGTCGACCTGGTTGCCGCACTGCAGCGCAGTGTGGACGAAGCGAAGTCGAACGCCTCCAAGGCCGGCTCGTCGAAGTCGACCACACCGAGGAAGAAACGAGCCTGAGTCAGCCGCGCACGTCTTGGACCTCGATCAGAGCGTCCAACTCTGCGTCGACGTCCGGGGCCGCGTGACGACCCGTTCCGACCGCAAGGTTGATCACGGGTCCGATCGCCTCCAGACCTGCCTCGGTGAACATTTCGGCGTGTGACGTGGGCACCGGACGGTCGATGATCACCCCGGAGACGAACGGTCGCCACGCCGACGCGGTTCGCAGCGGGTCGAAGGTGTCGGCGTGTGCCGAGAAGAACAGCAGATCGCCCACGAACTTGCCCGGGCGGTATCGGTGAGCCAGTTCGGCGCCTGCGGAGTATTCCTCGAACAGTCGCTCGATTCGATCGCTCGAGACCAAGGGGTGATCGCCGATGGCTTCGCGCAAGAGTGCTTCGGCGTCCTCGGGTGTCAGATCACGCTCGCCGGTGTCCGGGACCGAGATCCCCAACCCGCCGATCAGTTCGGCGAGAGAAGGCTGCGCGCCCGCCATCGTCGGGTCTTCGAGAACGAAGCTGTCGAGCAGAATCAGGTCGGCGACGCTCTCACCCGCGGCTTGCAACTGCACCGCCGCCGCGTGAGCGATCAATCCGCCGATCGACCACCCCAGCAGGTGATACGGACCGTGCGGCTGAACTCCGCGAATTTCCTCGACGTACCGCGCCGCGAAGTCCTCGATCAGCTCCGCCCGAAATTCGGAGTCCGTCAGGACCGGCGACTGCAGGCCGTAGAGCGGCCGGCTGGAGTCGACGTAGCGATCGAGCGCTCCGTAGCACCAGGCCAATCCGATGGCCGGATGGATGCAGAACAGTGGCTCGGCGCGGCCTTCCGGACGTAGTGGCAGGACTACCGCAAGTGCGGAGGTATCCGCGTCACTTGTCACAACTGTTGCCTCGAGTTCGAAGAGTCTGCGCGCCAATGCCTCCGGAGTCGGGTCGGAGAATATCCACGCGACGGGGACGGTCATGCTGGTGCGTTCTTTGATGGCAGCGACCAAACGCGTTGCCATGAGTGAGTTGCCGCCGAGTTCGAAGAAACTCGAATCGGCGTACGTGTCTACGTCGGCCAGATCGAGTACCTCTGCGAAAGCAGCGCAGATCGCGATCTCGTCGCTGCCTTCCGGACTGCGTCCACTCGGCGACTCCCAGTTGGGAGCAGGCAGAGCGCTGCGATCGAGCTTGCCCGCCGGTGTGGTCGGGACTGCGCCGATCACGACAACAGCGGACGGGATCATGTGCGCAGGCAGCGATATACCTGCGTGACGGCGCAGCGCGGCGGCGTCGAAGTCCGCATGTGCCGGGACGACGTACGCGACGATCCGAGCGTCGACGCCCTCCCCGACGACGACGCTGACAGCCGAATGCACGGACGCTTCCGCTGCCAGCACCGCGTCGATTTCTCCGAGTTCGATTCGGAACCCTCGGATCTTGACCTGGTGGTCTGCGCGTCCGAGGTAGATCAGTGCCCCTGAGCGATCTTCGCGCACAAGATCCCCTGTGCGGTACATCCGAGCGCCTTCGGGTCCATGCGGGTCGGCGACGAAGCGCGCGGCTGTGAGTGCGGGGTTGCCGAGGTACCCGCGGGCGAGACCGTCGCCGCTGACGTAGAGCTCACCGACGACCTGGCCGGGAACCGAGTGCAGTCGGGAATCGAGAATCATCGCGTCCACGCCGCGGATCGGGCCGCCGATCGTCACGGGCTCCCCCGCGACCAGCGAATCACTGATGGTGACTGCGACGGTGGCCTCGGTCGGGCCGTACGCGTTGAACATTCGGCGCCCCGGTGCCCACCGAGATACGAGGTCGGCGGAACAGGCGTCGCCGCCGACGACGACGGCTTCGAGATGGTCGAGCCCGGCGGGATCGACAGTCGCCAAGGCGGCTGGAGTCACGAAAGCATGGGTGATCGTCTGCTCGTCGAGCAGTTCGTGCAATTCGACACCGCCGAGAACTGTCGGCGGCGCTATCACCATCGTTGCGCCGGCGCCGAAAGCCAGAAGGAGCTCGAGAACCGACGCGTCGAAGCTCGTCGAGGCGAAGCTCAGAGCGCGAGAGTGCGCGGTGACGCCGAAACGCTCCCGCTGTTCGTCGGCAAACGCTGCCAGTCCCGCGTGAGTGACCAACACGCCCTTGGGTTTTCCTGTCGAGCCCGAGGTGTAGATCAAGTAGGCCGGGTTGTCGAACTCGAGTGGCGCGTCCGGCAGTGTCTCGGAATGGACTGCCTCGATTTCGGTGGTGAATTCGATCGCATCCAACTCGATCCACGATGTGACGCCCGGAAGGTCGGCCGCATACTCGCCCCTGGTGATACCGAGTACCGCTCCACTGTCGGTGAGCATGTGCTCGATCCGCTCGGCGGGGTACGCCGGATCCACGGGAAGAAACACTCCGCCGGCTTTCGCTACGGCCCAGAGCGCGATCACATAGTCGGCCGACCTCGGAAGCGCCAGTGCCACAATCATTTCCGGCGCTATTCCGCGAGCGATCAACGCAAACGCCATAGCGTCGGAGCGTCGGTCGAGTTCGCCGTACGTGAGCGTGACGGATGTGGCGACGTCGACGATTGCCGGGGCGTGCGGATCGGCAGCGCCGCGAAGCAGCAACTCCGGCAGGGTCAAAGCATCGCCGGCCGGACGTCCGGGCAACGCACGCAGGCGACGTCCCGCAAGATCCACGTCACCGACGACGGCGGAGGGCTGGGCAGTCAGTGTCTCGACGATCGTTTCCAGCATCACTGCAAACGACTCCGCCGTATCGGTGTCGAAGAGATCCTTCGCGTAGGTGAGGGAGGCCTCGTAGCCGCCGCCTTCCTCCGCGGTCTGTTCGACAACGGTGAACTGCAGGTCGTACTTGGCGATGTCCGGTGTGATCTCGTGGGCACGAACGGCAAGTCCAGGCAGGTCCCACGTCGTCGGGTGGGCGCCGTGGAACGAGATCATCGTCTGGAACACCGGATGACGGTCGGTGGTCCGGGTCGGCGCCACCACGTCCACGACCTGCTCGAACGGAATATCCGCGTGGGCGAAGGCGTCGAGATCGACGGAGCGGACAGTACGCAGAACGTCGACGAACGTCGACCCGGGGTCGACCGTCGTGCGCAGTCCGACCGTGCCCACGAACATTCCCACGAGGTCGTCGAGAACTCGGTGTCCTCGCCCGGCGACCGGAGATCCGATCACGATGTCCGTGCTTCGACTCAGCCTGGACAGCAGGACGGCATAGGCAGCGTGCAACACCATGAACGGCGTCGCCGCATTGGCTCCGGCAACCGCCTCGACCGCGATCCGGGTGTGCGCCGGAAGCGAGACCGCGGTGTGGGCACCGCTCAACGACTGGGTGAGCGGACGCGCTCGATCGCTCGGAAGGTCGATCAATTCAGGTGCTCCCCGCAACGTCTCCCGCCAGTACGACGCCTGTGCCCCTAGCACGCTCTCGGATTCGTCCACCGAGCCCAGCGCTTCCCGCTGCCAGATGGCGAAGTCCGCGTAGTGCACTTCGAGCGGGGTGAACTCGGGAGCGTGTCCCGAACTTCTCGCGACGTAGGCGGTGAGCACGTCCTTCATCAACGGCGCGATCGACCATCCGTCCGCCGCGATGTGGTGGATCACGATGACAAGTGTGTGGTGCTGCGGCGTCGATTCGAGCAGGAGCGCGCGAACGGGAGCTTGGGTCGTGATGTCGAATCCACGCGACGCGAATTCTCTGGCGAGCACTGCCGGTTCACGGGTGTCCGCATTTCCGTACTCGAGCGAGGTGAATGCATCCTGGATCACCTGGTGTGGACCGGTGCCGGAGTCGGGGAACACCGTGCGCAGGATTTCGTGCCTTTCGATCACGTCGAGGACCGCAGCTTCGAGGGCCGGCACGTCGAGTGCACCGTCGAGGGAGATCGCAGCAGGGACGTTGTACGCGGGTGAGCCGGGATCCATCTGGTTGAGGAACCAGATGCGTGCTTGCGCGTAGGACAGCGGAATTCGCTCGGGGCGGTCTACGGCGGTGATCGGTGGAAGCGCCTTCGCCCCGGCGGATGTGTCGAGCGCGGTGGCAAGTTCCCGAATTTCGGCGTGCTCGAACAGCATTCGGACAGGCACCTGCCTGCCCAACGACTCGCCGAGTCGCTGGGCCAGTCTGGTGGCGAGCAGTGAGTTGCCACCGAGTTCGAAGAAACTGTCCGACGCACTGATCTGTTCGATACCCAGCAGTTCCGCCACGACGCCGGCAACCTGGAGTTCGGTCGCGGTCGTCAGCGGCTCGACACTTCGCTCGGACGAACGCAGTGTCGGCGCCGGCAGCGCCGATCGGTCGAGCTTCCCGACGGGGGTCAGCGGTACGTGATCGATCGGGGTGATCGCCGACGGCACCATGAAGGCGGGCAGTGAGCGGCGCGCATGGCTCAGCAACTCGTCCATCTCGACCGCATCGGCGCCGAGCACTACGTACGACGCCAACATCGTCTCACCGGAAGCTGCGTCGACGCCCACGGTGACCGCGAACTCGACGCCGGGGTAAGTGCTGAGGACGGAGTCGATCTCGCCCAGTTCGATGCGGAATCCGCGCACTTTCACCTGGTGATCGGAGCGTCCGACGTATTCGATCGTCTCGAGCGGCGTCCACCGAACCAAGTCACCGGTCCGGTACATGCGGGTGCCGGCCGGGCCGAACGGCGCTGCCACGAATCGCGTCGCCGTCAAGGCGGGTTGGTCGAGGTAGCCGCGGGCAAGTCCCAGGCCGGCGATGTAGAGCTCACCGGTGACCCCGACGGGTACCGGCTGAGCCGAGCCGTCGAGAATTACCGCGGACACGCCGCGGACGGGCCCGCCGATGGTCACGGTCTCCCCCACGCTCAAGGCATCACTGATGCAGACCATGACGGTGGTTTCCGTCGGCCCGTAGCCGTTGAACAATCGGCGACCCGGTGCCCACTTACGGACCAGTTCGGGTGGGCATGCCTCGCCACCGACAACGATCGACTGCAAGACGTCCAGCCCGTTGGGATCGACCGAGGCCAGCGCTGCCGGTGTGATGAACGCGTGGGTCACCTGGTGATCGGTGACCAATTCGGCTAGGTCCTGGCCGCCGTAGACGTCGGGAGAGGCGATCACCATCGTCGCGCCTTCACCGACTGCGAGCAGCAGTTCGAGGATGGATGCGTCGAAGCTCGGTGAGGAGAAGTGCAGCGTCCGCGACTGCGCCGAGATGCCGTAACGCGCCGTCTGCTCGGCCGCCAACGCGCTCAGGCCACGATGAGTGACGCTGACGCCCTTGGGCTTTCCCGTCGATCCGGAGGTGTAGATGATGTAGGCGAGGTTGTCGATTCGGATCGGCGCGGCCGGAACCGGCTGCCCGACACCGTCGCCGTGGATGTCGTCCATTGTCATCCACGGAACCGGGCGGGGCAGTGATTCGATCACCGCTTCCGTCGTCACTCCGCGAGTGGCTCCGGAGTCGGTGAGCATGTGCAGAATGCGATCGGCGGGGTATCGCGGATCGACCGGAACAAACGCGGCGCCGGTCAAGGAAACGCCCCACAAGGCGACGATCGAGTCGATCGAGCGCGGAATCGCGATCGCCACAATGTCTTCGGCACCGATCCCTTCCGTGGTCAGACGGCGGGCAAGCGCCGATGCACGGGCGAAGAGACCTCGGTAGAGCACGGTGGTGTCACCGGATCGAAGGGCCACCGAATCGCCTGAACGGGTGGCGGTCCGCGTCAATATTTCGGCCAAGGTGCGCGAACTGGTCCACGCCGGACCTCGTACCGGCATCAGCGACGCCCGCTCGAGGGTGCTGAGGAAATCTAGGTCGTCGATCGCGGCGTCCGGATCTGCGGCGACGGCGCGGGCCACCGACTGCACACGCGCGGCGATCGTTTCCGCGGTGGCAATGTCGAAGAGCGCCTCGGCGAACCTGAGCGACCCGGTGATCTCGGTCTTCTCGGAATCGCCTGCCAGCAGGGTGAACTCGAGGTCGAACTTCGCGACGGACGGTTCGAGTGCTTGCGCTTCGAGATGCGCGTCGTGGACCGTGACCTGCGGCGAGACCACATTCTGGTGGTACGACAGCATGACCTGAAACAGGGGGTGTCGCGTAGTGGACCGGTCGAGATCGAGGGCGTCGACCAGCACCTCGAAGGGCAGCTCGGGGTGCGCGAAGGCGGCAAGGTCGCGTTCACGGACGACCTCGAGCAGGGAGGTGAACGGCGCTCGGTGATCGACCGGCGTGCGAAGCGGTACCGAATTGACGAACATCCCGATCAGGGAATCCAGCTCGGGTCGCCCGCGGCCTGCCACCGGGGTGCCGACCACCACGTCGTCGGTTGCACCGAGACGCGCGAGAACAACCGCCAGGATCGCGTGTACGACCATGAACTGCGTCGAGCCACTGCGCCTCGCCAAGGCGGCGAGACGCTCCCCGGTCGCCGCGTCGATGACGATCGGCACCGATCCGACGGCGGTCGTGGAGACAGATCCGCGTGGGCGATCGACCGGTAGCAGTACCTCGTCCGGGGCACCAGCCATGGCAGTGGTCCAGAAGGTCAGTTCGCGGGCAACCAGAGACTCCTGGTCGCCGACCTGTCCGAGCGAGTCTTGCTGCCACACCGCGTAGTCGGCGTACTGCACGTCGAGCGGTGTGAAAACCGGGGCGTCTCCGAAGACGCGTGCGGAGTACGCCGCGACGAAATCTGCCGCAAAGGGAGTCAGGGACCAGCCGTCGAAGGCGATGTGATGGATGACGACGACCAGTACGTGAGCGAAAGTGTCCTCGCGCACCAGCATGGCCCGAATCGGCAGATCCGAACCGAGATCGAACCCACGCGCCGCGAACTCCGTCGTCGCGGATTCGATACCTTCGGATCCGCGGTAGCGCTCGACGGAGAACTGCACGTCGGAAATTGCTCGGATGACCTGACTCGGGCCGTCGGCGCTGTCGACGTAGATCGTTCGAAGCACCTCATGGCGTGCAATGACGTCCGCAAGCGCCTCCTCGAGTGCATCGCCGTGGATGTCTCCGGTGATCCGGATCGCGAACGGAATGTTGTAGACCGCGGACTGCGGGTCGAAGCGATTGACGAACCACAGCCGCTGTTGCGCAGCGGAGAGCGGTAGGCGGTACGGGCGAGCACCGGCGCTCAGGGCAGGTCGATCGTCTGATTCTTCGGCGCTCGCCGCCAGACGTGCAGCGAGCGCTTCGACGGTCGGCGCTTCGAAGATCGAGCGAACGTCCACCGTGAGTCCCGTCGCTGCGCTCAACCGCGCGGACACCTGCGTCGCGACGAGCGAGTTGCCCCCGAGATCGAAGAAGCTGTCTCCGGCCCGGACCTCGGGCACGTCGAGCAGTGAAGCGAACACGTCGGCAACGGTTCGTTCGAGTCCGGCCTCGGGTTCACGGCCCGTTCCGAGGATTTCGCGCGGTATCGGCGTCGGCAACGCTCTGCGATCGAGTTTGCCGACCGGAGTCAACGGAATGGCGTCGATCGGGGTGATCGACGACGGAATCATGTACCGCGGCAGCGTGTCGGCGAGTCCCACGAACAGCGACTCGATATCAGCGTCGCCGCTCAGCAACACGTACGACGCCAGAGTGGTACCCGCGGCGGATTCGACGGGAATCGTCGTGGCGAACTGGACGAGGGGGGAATCCATCAGAGCAGCGTCGATCTCGCCGAGTTCGATGCGGAACCCGCGGATCTTGAGCTGATGATCGCTGCGGCCCACGTAGCGAAGGGTCAGGTCCTTGGTCCAGCGGACCAGGTCACCGGTTCGGTACATCCGGGCACCGGGCGTCGAGTACGGATGCGCGACAAACCGATCCGACGTCAGCGCGGGACGAAGGTGGTAACCACGTGCAAGGCCCGGCCCACCGATGTACAGCTCGCCGACGCCGCCGATCGGGACCGGTTGCAGCCGAGAGTCGAGCACCACGGCGTCGATTCCGCGGATGGGACCGCCGATGGTGATCGGCTCCCCCGGTGAGAGTGGGTCACTGATGGCAACCATGACAGTGGTTTCGGTCGGACCGTATCCGTTGTGCAGTCTGCGCCCGTTGCCCCAGCTCGAGACCAATTCCGGCGTGCACACGTCGCCGCCGACGACTACGCATTCCAGTGACGTCACGCCCGCCGGATCGACGGTCGCCAGCGCAGCCGGAGTGATGAAGGCATGAGTGACCTCGCGGCTTCGGAGGAACTCGCTCAACGCCTCCCCTCCGTAGATGTCGGGAGGGGCGATCACCATCGTCGCGCCGGTCGAACCGGCGAGCAGTAGCTCGAGTACGGCGCCGTCGAAGCTCGGTGACGCAAAATGCAGAGTTCGCGACCCGGCGGTGATCCGGTACCGATCCTGTTGTTCGCGAGCAAGATTGGCCAAACCCGCGTGAGTGACGACGGTGCCCTTCGGCACTCCGGTCGAGCCGGACGTGTAGATGACGTACGCAGCCGACGCCGCAGTGATCGACGCTGTTCTGTCAGCGTCGTCGATGGCAGCGTCGGAGTAGGCGGCACATTCTGCAACCGTGTCCGCGTCGCCGAGGTCGATCCAGACTGCGACGTTCCCACCGGCTGCCGGACCAGCCGCAACCTCGGCGGACCGAATTCCGATCCGCACACCCGAATCCTCGAGCATGTGCGCAACTCGATCTGCGGGATAACGGGGATCGACCGGGACGAAAACGCCACCGGCTTTGGTGACCGACCAGACTGCGAGCACGGAGTCGACCGATCGGGCGACGGCCAGTGCGACCGGTGTCTCGGGGCCGACTCCCAGGTCCATGAGGTATCGAGCGATCCGATTCGATCGACGCTCCAGCTCCCCGTACGAGAGTGAGCGCTCGGAGTCTTCGAGGGCGATCGCGTCGGGATACGTCCTCGCGGTGTCCCCGAGGATCTGCGCCAGCGTCGATTCGCCCACCGAAGCCACACCGCGTCGCGGCAACGTCGAGGCACTCTCCCGCGATCCGAGTACACGAAGGTCACCAACCGATGCAGTCGGTTCCGACACTGCCGATTCCACGAGTGTCACGAAGTTTCGCGCCAACGCTTCGACGGTCGCGCTGTCGAACAGGTCGGTGGAATAGGTGAACGTGGCATCGATTCCTGCTGCGGCCCCGGCCTCGTGACGTTCGGTGACGGTGAGCTCGAGGTCGAACTTGGTCAGCCCCGTCTCGACTGCCCGCGCCGTCATCGACACCCCGGCCAGTTCGGCTGTGTGGGTGGTGGCTATCCGCGAGGTGATGGCCGCTTGAAAGACCGGGTGGTGCGCGGGCGAGCGGTCCAGTTCGAGCGCGTCCACGACGACGTCGAAAGGCACGTCCGCATTGTCGAAGGCATCCACGTCGACGGCCCTGACCTGTGACAGGTGTGCGGCAAACGTTACGTCCCGATCGACGACGGTCCGCAGGGCAAGAGTGTTGACGAACATGCCGACGAGCAGATCGAGAGATCTGTCCCCTCGCCCGGCCACCGGTGTTCCGATGACGATGTCGTCCGTGCCGCTGTACCTGGCCAGAAGCAGGGCGAAGCACGCGTGCAGGGCGATGAACGGCGTGGCGTCGTGATCGGCGGCAAGTACAACGAGCTTCTGATGCGTGGAAGCGCCGATTCTGATGTCGACTCCGGCTCCGCGCATGGTCGGGTCGAGTGCGCGCGGACGGTCCGTCGGCAGGTGGAGCTGCTCGGGCGCTCCCGCCAGCTGCTGCTTCCAGAACGCGATCTGTGAGTGGGCAAGTGAATCGGTGGATGACGCGTCGCCGAGGTGTTCTCGGTGCCAGAGCGTGTAGTCGGCGTACTGCACCGGAAGGGGTGCCCACTGCGGGCTGTTGCCGCCGACGCGGGCGGCGTAGGCGCCGGTGAGATCAGCAGCCAACGGCGCGAGCGACCAACCGTCGGCCACCATGTGGTGCAGAACCACTACGAGGACAGCTTCCTCGTCATCGCCTTCCTTCTCGGCGGCGACAGTGATCAGCAGGTAGCGCACCGGACGTTCGCGGACCAGATCGAAACCGGCCGAAGAGAATTCGAAGATCACTCTCTCGAGGCTTCCGCGTTCCACGTCGATCGACTCGAGCCCTGCGATCCCCTCGCCCAGGCCCAGAACCTTCTGCGTCGCGTTGTCCCCGATCTGAGGAAACACGGTGCGTAGTGACTCGTGACGTGTCACGACGTCCACGATCGCGGCACTGAGTGCGTCGGGATCGACGGCGCCGCGCAACGACACCGCCAGTGGAATGTTGTACGCACCTGATTCCGGTGCCACGCGGTTCAGGAACCACAGTCGCTGCTGCGCGGGAGCGAGAGGCAGTGCAGCCGGCCGGGCCACGACCTGAATACCGTCGGCGTCCGGGGTCTGTGCCGCACGCTCGATCGTCGCCGCGATCCCGGACACCGTGGGATGGTCGAAGAGTGCACGCAGCGGCATTTTAACCCCGGTGGCTTCGGTCAAGCGCGCTACCGCCGTCGTCGCTACCAGCGAGTTTCCGCCCAGATGGAAGAAATTATCGTCGAGTCCGAGCGGTCCACTACTCAGGATGTCAGCCAGAACCGCCGCAACCTTGCCCTCGGTCGGGGTCGTCGGGGGTCGGAAGACCTTGGTGGAGGCCAGGATAGGCGAAGGCAGCGCACGCCGGTCCAGTTTTCCGTTGGTGGTCAACGGAATCGAATCGAGGACCATGAAGGCATCGGGAACCATGTAGGTCGGGAGGGCTTCGGCGGCGTGAGCTCGGAGGGCGTCGGCGTCCACGACGTCGGAAGCGGTCACATAGGTCACGAGTGCGCCGCCCGCCGGCGTCGGAGCCACGACGGTCACGGCATCGTCGATTCCCGGCGCGCTGAGGATGACGGAGTCGATTTCGCCGAGTTCGATCCGGAATCCGCGGATCTTGACCTGCGCGTCGCCGCGTCCGAGGTACTCGAGTTGTCCGGGCGCAATCCATCGTGCGCGGTCGCCGGACCGGTACAACCGTCGTCCGCCGGCATTGAAAGGATCGGCAACGAACCGGCCCGCGGTGAGGTCTGGACGGCCCAGATAGCCACGGGCGAGTTGACCGCCCGCGACATAGATCTCCCCCGCGATCCCCACCGGGACCGGGGAGAGATGCTCGTCGAGCAGGTACACACGAAGTCCGTCGATCGCGTCACCGATCCGGCTGCCGGTCAGCGCACTCGCGCTCGCCCGGTCGAGTTCGAGATGGGTGACGTGCACCGTCGTCTCGGTGATGCCGTACATGTTGACGAGTGCAGGCGCGGATTCCGTGTGACTTTCGTACCCCGGGTGATTGTCGTACCAGCGCCCGAGTCGACGCAGGTCCAAGGCTTCGCCACCGAAGATCACGTACCGGAGCCGGGTCTCCGAATCGGCCCGAAGGTCGGCTTCGATGTACTGGTAGAAGGCCGAGGGCGTCTGATTGAGCACGGTGACGCCTTCTGCGGCGACCAGCGCCCGGAAGGCGTCAGGGTCGCGTGATACCTCGTGATCGACCAGGACCAGCGTTCCGCCGTGGAGCAGCGCGCCCCACAGTTCCCAGACCGAGAAGTCGAAGGCGAACGAGTGGAACATCGTCCACACGTCGTTGCCGTCGAATCCGAATTCGACGTGCGTGTTCTCGAACAATCGCACCACAGTGGCGTGGGTGACGGAGACACCTTTGGGTCGGCCCGTCGACCCCGAGGTGTAGATCACGTACGCCAGATTGTCGGCTCCGTGTCCGCGCGGGCGCTCATCGGTTTCCAGACTCTCACCGGAGTATTCGTCGGATTCGACGCCGACGACCACCACGTCAGAGTTCGGGAAGGCGGAGTTCGGGAAAGTGGAATCGGAGATGACGCACACCGGTTGCGCATCCTCGACCACGTATGCCAAACGCTCGGCGGGGTGTGCACGATCGAGTGGGAGGTATCCGCCGCCGGCCTTCACTACCGCGACAGCGGCAACGATCATGTCCACGGATTTCGGCAGCATGATTCCGACCAACGACTCGGATTGCACGCCATGATCGACGAGCTTGCGCGCCAACTGATTCGATCGTCGATCGAGTTCGCGGTACGACACGCGCTCGCCGCCCGCGACAACGGCGATCGCTTCCGGGGTCGCCCGAATGCGGTCGGAAAGGATCTCGGAGAGCGTTCGGACCGGGGTAATCGGCAGAACGGGCGGCACCAGCGCCTGGCGCGCCTCCGGGCGCAGTAGATCCACTGAGCCGAGCGCCGAGTGCGGAGTACCGACCATCGCGGTCAAGATTCGTAGATAACGGTCGGCGAGGTCCTCGGCTTGCTTCTTCGTGCCGAGCCAATCCAGAACACCGGAGATCGGCTGATCGAAATCGGCATGCTCACCAGTCGGAATCGCCAGGGAGACAAACAGTTCCGGCACGGTGGCCAGATCCGATCCGATAGGCGCACCGACCATGAGCCCCGGAAATCTCGGGTGAGCATCCAGCGGCTCCTCGAAACAGACCATCGCCCGGAACAACGGGCCCGTCTCGACCCAGCGGCCGTCACCGAGTGCGGCGGTCACCGAAGACAGAAGAATGTCTGCGTGTTCGAGAGCTTCGATTGCGACGGTGTCCACCGCACCGACCAGGTCGGTGAGCGTCATGGTGTTCGACACCGTCGAGCGAAGCACCAACTGGTTGGCGAACATCGAGACGAAATCGTCCGGATTGGAGGCGCCGTACCCTCGGACCGAGACGCCGATCGACACCTCGTCGGCCGAACCGACGCGGCGCAGCAGTCCGGCCATCGCAGACTGGAACAGCACGAACAGACTCGTGTTCATCGTCGTCGCCATCGTCTCGAGGCTCCGGCAGAGGCCTGCCTCGATCTCGAGGGGCGTGGACGTTCGACCGGATCCGGCGACGACCGGCAAACCCAGTTCCTCGGCGGGGTTCGACAAGGTCGCAGACCAGTACTCGACGTTGCGGGCGTGTTGAACTTCGGCGATCCATTTACCCGCGGCGTCGGGGTCGATATCCATCAATCGAGTTCCCGATTCCGCAGCGCAGAACAAGTCGAGGAACTCGAGGAAACGCCGGTGGTGACGCGAGATGTCCTCGTTGGTGTACAGGTCTGGATTCGCGGCGAAGTCGATCTGGATCTCTTCGGCTGCGGAAGTCTGATAGACGTTGACGGAGAGGTCTTCGATCGGCCCGGTCGAGATCACGTTCAGTTCGCCGTGCGCGTCCCCGAGAGTGATTCCGGAATGGAACAGCATGAGGTTGATCAACGGCCCGTGGAAGCCTCGTCCGTCGGCGATGCTGTGATCACCGGCGTTGAGGTCGCGTCGTAGGTCCTCGTGGCGGTATTTCTGATGACGCAGTGCGCCGGTGAGTTCGATCTTCACCTCGTGCAGCAAGTCCCCGACCGCGAAATGCGGATCGACGCTCGCACGTATCGGGACGACGTTCGACATCATTCCGCCGGACCTGCGAGCAGCTTTTGTCGTCCGCCCCGAGACCGGCAGGCTGAGGACCACGTCGCGGGTCCCGGTGGCCCGGGCGAGGTAAGCCGCCAGAGCACCGATCACCACTGACGACGTCGTCACATCGTGGGCGGCGGCCAGCCGTTCGAGGGAGCTCCGCAGTTCCGTAGGTACCGTCGCCGACCGTAGGTGAGACCATGCCTGCGACGGAGCAGTCGAGGACGCGAGCGAGGTTCCGCCCGGTTTGTCGGCCATCTTGGTGTTCCAGTAGTCGCGATCGCGCTCCCACCGCGTGGAGCCCAGATAGTCGGCCTCTGCCTTCACCAACGATTGGAGGGGGGCAGTTACCGCTGGGGGAACTGGCAGATCGCGCACCACAGCGGTGTAGATCTCGGCTGTGCGGTTCATCATCGACATCGCGCCGAAACCGTCGAGCGCCACATGATGAATACGGCTGTACCAGTAGTAATGGTCGTCGCGAAGCACCAGGACTGCCAGCCTGACCAGGCGATCGGTGAACGGATCGATGGCAGCAGTGTGCTCTCTGCGCATCCATTCCTGCGCTGCAGATTCCGGATCCGATTCGGCGCGAAGATCGACCACGTCGAGGGAGTCGTCCATGTCGAGATCGAGCCACTGACGCGCAACCCCGTCCACCTCGACCAGGCGCAGATATCCGGAGCCGATCTCACGGCCGGTCTGTTTGCTGGCAGCGGTCAGCAGCTCGATGTCGAGTGGGCCGTCCACGTCCACGTACTGAGCGATGCTGACGGGAATCTCGGGTCGAAGCTGTTGTGCGACAAGCAGGGAAAGTTGCGCGGCAGAAAGAGGGAAGGTGAGTTCGTCGTCCGGACGAGCTGCGGAAACGATTCCTCGGTCGGGACTGCCATCCACACGAATCTCCCTCTTACAACTTGATCATGATGCAAACAGGTATATGCGTCCGCTGGACGCTTCGAACTGATCGGGGCACTTCGAAAATGAGACGAATACTTTGGAAAGCTCGGGTGGAAACTGGCAAATCGCCCGCCGGAGATCACATCGTGACAATCAGCTGCGATGTTACCGATCAGTCAGCTTCCAGCAAATATTCATCAAACAACCATTTGGGACTATTGTCCTGAATATCATGGCTAAAACGGCCCTATATAACAAACCGAAGCGCCGGTACCCGACGAACGGGCACCGACGCTCCGGTGAAATGTATTCAGTTGATCGTGCCGAGGTTGCTTGTCAGACCGTGAAGCCGAGTGCGCGAAGTTGCTCGCGTCCGTCTTCGGTGATCTTGTCCGGTCCCCACGGCGGCAACCACACCCAGTTGATCTTCATGTCGGTACACAGATCGCTACGCACAAGTGCGCCGCGTGCCTGGTCCTCGATCACGTCGGTCAACGGGCACGCCGCCGACGTCAAAGTCATGTCGATCGTGACGACACCGTCGTCTTCGAAGAGTCCGTAGACCAAGCCGAGATCGACGACGTTGATTCCCAGTTCGGGGTCGACGACGTCGCGCATCGCTTCTTCGAGTTCGTCGAGTCGCTCAGGCGACGGGACAGTGCCACTGCCCTGTGCGCCACCGAATTCCGCAGTGGAATCGGGATTCGGATTCACCGGAGCGCCGACCTCGGCGTCCTGCACTGGTTGTGTCTCGGTCATGATCCCTGTCCTTCAGTAGTGTCGACCAATTCACTGCTGCTGTCCGCCGTCGTCACAGCACTGCCGTCGACAATCTGGACTACAGCATCCTTGAATGCCATCCATCCGAGCAAGGCGCACTTCACGCGTGCCGGATACTTCGAGACACCGACGAACGCGATGCCGTCGCCGAGAACGTCCTCGTCCCCCTCGACGGTGCCCCGACTGCTCACCATCTCGTTGAACGCCGTCACCGTCTTCAGTGCGTCGGTGACCTGCATCCCGATGACGAGGTCGTTGAGCACCGACGTCGACGCCTGGCTGATCGAACAACCCTGACCGTCGTACGAGACGTCGGAGACCGTTCCGTCCTCGGAGATCTGGACGCGCAACGTCACCTCGTCGCCACACGTCGGGTTGACGTGGTGCACCTCGGCGCCGAACGGCTCACGGAGTCCGCGGCCGTGCGGATGTTTGTAGTGATCGAGGATCACTTCCTGATACATCTGCTCCATGCGCATGATTCAGTTCAACTCCCCTGCGACACCGAAAAATTCCTGCGCACGCTTGATCGCGGCAACGAGAACATCGATTTCCGCGGTGGTGTTGTAGAGCGCAAACGACGCACGGGCCGTCGCAGCGACACCGAACTTACGATGCAGCGGCCACGCACAATGGTGTCCGACGCGAATCGCGACGCCCTCGTCGTCGAGGATCTGTCCGAGGTCGTGGGCGTGAATACCGTCCACGACAAAGGAAATCGCTCCGCCGCGGTTCTCGGACGTCTGTGGTCCGATGATGCGCAGACCTTCGATCGCCGACAACTTTTCGAGAGCAGCCTCCACCAACACGTGCTCGTGCGCGGCGACGGCGTCCATCCCGAAGGTGTTCAGGTAATCCACGGCAGCGCCCAGTCCGACCACCTGTGAGGTCATCGGTACGCCGGCTTCGAAACGCTGAGGCGGCGGCGCGTAGGTGCTGACCTCCATGGTGACCGTCTCGATCATCGACCCGCCGGTGATGAACGGAGGCATCGCTGCCAGCAGTTCACGACGGCCGTAGAGAACTCCGACCCCCGAAGGGCCGAGCATCTTGTGGCCCGAGAACGCCGCGTAGTCCACTCCCAGTTCGTGGAAGTCGACGGCCATGTGAGGCACCGACTGGCACGCGTCGAGCACGACGAGTGCACCGACGGCGCGTGCTCGTCGCACCAATTCCTCGACGGGCGCGATCGCGCCGGTCACGTTGGACTGGTGGGTGAACGAAACGACCTTCACCGCGTCTGTCAGCTCCAGCGAATCGAGATCGATCCGGCCGTCGTCGGTGACTCCGTACCACTTGAGCGTCGCACCGGTTCGGCGCGCAAGTTCCTGCCAGGGAACGAGGTTGGCGTGGTGTTCGAGTTCGGTGATGACGATTTCGTCGCCAGGACCGACATGGCGGTCGAAGCGATCGTCACCGAGAACGTAGGTCACCAGATTGAGAGCCTCGGTGGCGTTCTTGGTGAACACCAACTCGTCCGAATCCGCGCCCACGAAAGAAGCGATGGTGGCGCGAGCATTCTCGTACGCGTCCGTCGCCTCTTCTGCGAGCTGATGAGCACCCCGGTGTACTGCCGCGTTACACGTGGTCAGGAAGTCCCGTTCGGCATCGAGAACCTGGACCGGACGCTGTGAGGTAGCGCCGGAATCCAAGTACACCAAAGGTTTTCCGTCGCGCACGGTTCGCGCCAGGATCGGGAAGTCGGCCCGAACCGCTGTGACGTCGAGCTCGCGCACCGAGGTGGTCATCGTGATTACGCTCCCTGGGTAGCTGCGGTGTCCGCGGTGAAACGAACGTAGCCGTTGGTCTCGAGCTCGTCGGCCAGCTCCGGTCCACCGGACTCGACGATGCGGCCACCGACGAACACGTGAACGAAGTCGGGGTTGATGTAGCGCAGAATGCGCGTGTAGTGCGTGATCAGCAGAACGCCGCCGTTCTCGCGCTCCTTGTAGCGGTTGACGCCTTCCGAGACGGTGCGCAGAGCGTCGACGTCGAGGCCGGAGTCGGTCTCGTCGAGGATCGCGATCTTCGGCTTGAGCATGCCCAACTGCAGGATCTCGTGGCGCTTCTTCTCGCCACCGGAGAAACCTTCGTTGACCGAGCGCTCGATGAACGAGGGATCGATCTCGAGCTCGCTGAGGGCTTCCTTGACTTCCTTGACCCAGTGGCGCAGCTTGGGAGCCTCGCCTCGCACGGCCGTAGCGGCGGTGCGCAGGAAGTTGGACATGGAAACGCCGGGAACCTCGACGGGGTACTGCATGGCCAGGAAGAGCCCGGCACGCGCACGCTCGTCGACGCTCATTGCGAGGACGTCTTCACCGTTGAGGGTGATGGAGCCGGACGTGACCTGGTACTTGGGGTGACCGGCGATGGCGTACGACAGAGTCGACTTGCCGGAGCCGTTGGGACCCATGATCGCGTGGGTCTCGCCGGAGCGGACCGTCAGGTCGACGCCCTTGAGGATCTGGATGGGCTCGGCGTTGGCATCGGAGTTGGCGACCTCGACGTGCAGGTCACGAACCTCGAGGACCGAGGTGGTGGTGTTGTCACTGGTAGACATGAAATTCCTTCAAGATGAGGCGGGCGAGCGTAGCGACGGGGTGGTGTCGCATGCGGGGCGGTCAGGAGCCGACGGCTGCGAGTTCGGCTTCGACTGCGGCTTCGAGGCGATCGCGCACCTCGGGAACAGCGATCTTGTTGATGATTTCGTGGAAGAACCCACGTACGACCAGACGACGAGCCTGATCCTCCGGGATACCACGAGCACGCAGGTAGAACAGCTGCTCGTCGTCGAAACGTCCCGTTGCACTTGCGTGGCCGGCCCCGACGATCTCACCGGTCTCGATTTCGAGGTTCGGAACCGAGTCGGCGCGGGCGCCGTCGGTCAGCACCAGGTTGCGGTTGAGCTCGAACGTGTCGGTGCCCTCCGCTGCGGCGCGGATGAGAACGTCGCCGATCCACACGGTGTGCGCGTCGGGCTTGCCGGATCCGGGATCTCCCTGAAGCGCACCCTTGTAGACCACGTTGGACTTGCAGTTGGGCTGCGAATGATCCACCAGCAGACGCTGTTCCAGATGCTGGCCGGCGTCGGCGAAGTACAGGCCGAGCAGTTCGGCGTCGCCGCCCGGTCCGTCGTACTTGACGGTGGCGGACAGGCGAACCAGATCGCCGCCCAGGCTGATCGAGGTGTATCGAAGCACTGCGTCGCGGTTCAGGCGAGCGTGGTGTGACGTCACGTGAACCGCGTCGTCCGCCCAGTCCTGGATGGCCACCACGGTCAGCTGCGAACTGTCACCGAGAACGAATTCGATGTTCTCCGCGAAGGTTCCGCTGCCGCGCTGGTCGATCACGAACGTCGCCTTGGCGAACTGCGCCAGCCGAATCTGGGTGTGTCCGTAGGCGACGTTGTCGACTCCGGGGCCGGTCATGGTGACCACAACGGGCTTCTCGACCTCGACCTCGGCACCAACCGAGATGACCGTTGCCGTCTCGAAGCTCGAATACGCCTGCGCTGCAATGCGATCAGCGGGAACGCCGGCTTTGCCCAGACGTGCGTCGTCACGGCCGACGGTCTCGACGGTGATGTCGCTTCCGCCGTCGACCTCGACGGTGACCTGTCCGTTGGCGACGGCGCTGCCGTCGTGCAATCCCCGGAGGCGACGCAGCGGGGTGAACCGCCAGATCTCGTCACGTCCGCCGGGAACCTCGAAAGCATTGACGTCGAACGAGGAGAACTGCTCACCCTTGTTCGTGATGGGTGAGCCTGTGGCTGCACCCTTTACAGGAGCGGTCGGGTTCTCCCCGGCAACAGCTCCGATGACTCCGGTCTCTGGCGTGGTCACTAACCCACAGCCCCTTCCATCTGAAGTTCGATAAGGCGGTTGAGCTCGAGCGCGTACTCCATCGGGAGTTCCTTCGCGATGGGCTCGACGAATCCACGCACGATGGTGGCCATCGCCTCGTCCTCGGTCAGTCCGCGGCTCATCAGGTAGAAGAGCTGATCGTCACTGACCTTCGAAACGGTGGCCTCGTGACCCATGGTGACGTCGTCCTCGCGGATGTCGACGTACGGGTAGGTGTCGCTTCGGCTGATCTGGTCGACCAGCAGAGCGTCACACTTGACGGTCGACTTGGAGCCGTGGGCACCCTTGTTGACCTGCACCAGACCGCGGTACGACGCACGTCCACCACCACGGGCGACAGACTTGCTGATGATGGTCGAGGACGTGTGCGGCGCGAGGTGGAGCATCTTGGCGCCGGTGTCCTGGTGCTGGCCCTCGCCGGAGAACGCAACGGAGAGAACCTCACCGCGGGCGTACTCGCCCATCAGCCACACGGCCGGGTACTTCATGGTGACCTTGGAGCCGATGTTGCCGTCGACCCACTCCATGGATCCGCCGGCCTCGACCTTGGTGCGCTTGGTCACCAGGTTGTAGACGTTGTTGGACCAGTTCTGGATGGTCGTGTAGCGGCAGTGGCCGCCCTTCTTCACGATGATCTCGACGACGGCCGAGTGCAGTGAATCGGACTTGTAGATCGGCGCGGTGCAACCCTCGACATAGTGCACGGAGGCATCTTCGTCGACGATGATCAGGGTGCGCTCGAACTGACCCATGTTCTCGGTGTTGATGCGGAAGTACGCCTGCAGCGGGATGTCCACGTGGACTCCCGGTGGAACGTAGATGAACGAGCCGCCCGACCACACGGCGGTGTTCAGCGCGGAGAACTTGTTGTCGCCGGCCGGGATGACCGATCCGAAGTACTCCTTGAACAGCTCCGGGTGCTGCTTGAGACCGGTGTCCGTGTCGAGGAAGATGACACCCTGCTCCTCGAGATCCTCACGGATCGAGTGGTAGACGACCTCGGACTCGTACTGAGCTGCGACGCCGGCAACGAGGCGCTGCTTCTCCGCCTCGGGGATGCCGAGCTTGTCGTACGTGTTCTTGATGTCCTCGGGCAGGTCTTCCCACGACTCGGCCTGCTTCTCGCTGGACCGGACGAAGTACTTGATGTTGTCGAAGTGAATACCTTCGAGGTCGCTGCCCCAGTTCGGCATCGGCTTCTTGTCGAAGGTGCGCAGCGCCTTGAGGCGGATGTCGAGCATCCACTCGGGCTCGCTCTTCTTGGCGGAGATGTCCCGCACGACAGCCTCGGACAACCCGCGCTGCGCGCTGGCTCCGGCTTCGTCGGAATCGGACCAGCCGTAGCCGTAATGACCGAGGGACGCGATGGTCTCTTCCTGCGTGAGCGGCTCGGTGCCTGCTGCCGCAGTGGTAGTCGCCTGGTCTGATGTGACGGTCATGCGAGCTCCTTCCGGAGTCTTGTTTCTTGACGGCTGCTCGGGCTCAGCGAGGGCTGGTCGCTGTGGTCGAGCAGTTCTGACTTTGAAGAACTAGCTGAAAAATCTCTATTCGAACGCTGCACGGTGGCAACGCTCTGTAGAACACTCTGGTCCGGTCATCTACTCCCGGTGGACACGAGGGGCACGTGCGTCGTGCAGGCGCAGTCACCGTTGGCGATGGTCGCCAGACGCTGAACATGAGTCCCGAGCAATTGCCGGAATGCTTGCTGCTCTGCCTCGCACAGTTCCGGAAACTCTTCTGCCACATGGGAAACCGGGCAATGGTGTTGGCAGATCTGCACGCCGTTGCCGACCGGCCGGGTCGACGCCGCGAACCCCACCGCGTTGAAGGCTTCGGCGATTGCGTCCGCTGTCGCCTCGACGTTGTCGACATCTGTCGGATCAGCCGGTTCGACGTCTCCGACGATCGCCTGAACCCGACGCTTGGCGAACTCCTCGATTGCCGCGTCTCCGCCGATTTCACGGAGTTGCCGCATCGCGGCTCCCGCCAGATCGTCGTAGGTGTGGCCGAGGCGGCCGCGACCGGTCGCGGTGATCTGGAACTGCTTGGCGGGACGACCTCGTCCACGCTGACGCAGCGACGACGCCGAAGCAGTTCGGGCTTCGCCGGACTCGATCAACGCATCCAAGTGACGTCGGACACCTGCGGCACTCAAACCGAGGCGCGTGCCGATTTCGGAGGCAGTAATGGGGCCTTCTTCGAGTAGCAGCTTGACCACTGCCGCCCGCGTCTGACCTTCGACGCTCACTGTCACCGGATTTGCGGCAGCACTCGGCGAGGCCGCTACAGTGGGCTGACCTGCAACTTCCTTGCTTCGTGGGTCTGACGCATTTCTTTTCACAACACAAGTGTGACGGAATTCTTTTCGCAGGTCTACTAAGGGCAACCTGCATTACATTCGGGAATATCCGGACAACGTACGTTGTTTGTGCTTGTCTGTCCGGCTGGATGGAGCCGCTACGCTGCCTGGTGTGCCGCAGACCCCCGAGAAGACGACGACCGCCCGATCGGCGCGCGCGATCCTGCTGGAAAAACCCAAGGCACTCGCGCTTTCCACAATCGGCGTTCGACCTTTCGGATCCGCTCCCCGGCAGAGTATGGCCGCGGTGCTGCACGGCGACGAGGACGAGCGCCCTGGCCTGAACGCGAAGGAAACCGCACAACTGCGAGGGATTCGCCGATTCGGCGCAACCGGCGCGGTCTTGATGGCAGTCGGAGCGCTCGGCGCCGGCGCACAACCCGTCCTGCAGAATCCGACCGCAGGACTTCGAGTCCTCAGCCTTCCCGGACGTATGCCGACGGTCTCACTCACCATGACGATGACCGGAACCGTGCTCGTCGTTCTGGCCTGGCTGATGATGGGCCGATTTGCAGTCGGGGACATACGCAGCCGTTCCGGCGCACCGCGGCGCATGACCCGTTCCCAGTTGGACCGCACACTCCTGCTGTGGATCCTGCCGCTCTCGGTCGCACCGCCGATGTTCAGCCGCGACGTCTACTCGTATCTGGCTCAAAGCGAAATCGCGGCCCGTGGACTCGATCCGTACGCCATCGGCCCCAAGGCGGCACTGGGCGTCGACCACGTTCTCACCCGCACGGTTCCGACGATCTGGCGCGACACCCCGGCTCCGTACGGACCGTTCTTCCTGTGGCTGGGACGCGGGATCAGCTCACTGACCGGCGACAACATCGTGGCCGGAATCTTCTTGCACCGCTTGCTCGCATTGGCCGGCGTCGCGCTCATCGTGTGGGCGATACCGCGACTGGCCAAGCGATGCGGTGTCTCTGCCGTCAGTTCGCTCTGGCTCGGTGCCGCGAACCCGCTGTTGCTCTTCCACTTGGTGGCCGGCATCCACAACGAAGCACTCATGCTCGGGTTGATGCTCGCCGGAATCGAGATCGCTCTTCGCGCAGTCGAAGGGTCCGGGCCCATCCGTGGGCGAGCGCTGTTCTATCTCGTTGCGGGATCAGGTTTGATCGCCTTGTCGTCGACCGTCAAAATTCCGTCCTTGCTTGCACTGGGATTTGTCGGCATGGCTTTGGCCCGGCGTTGGGGTGGAACCTGGAAAGCCCTGGCGGGAGCCGCGATTCTCCTGGGCATCGTTGCCGCTGTCGTCACGTTTGTCATCAGCGTGGCCAGTGGGCTCGGTATGGGTTGGATCAACACCCTCGACACCGCCACGGCAGTCCGGAGTTGGATGTCCATCCCGACGCTCCTGGGCGTCGGCACGGGATTGGCAGGCGTACTGCTCGGACTCGGCGATCACACGACGGCGATCCTCACGATCACGCGGCCCATCGCAACTCTCGTCGCCATGCTCGTCACCGCACGGATGATGATCTCGGTCTACATGGGCCGCATCCATCCGGTCGGCGGACTCGGCATCGCGCTCGGCGCGATCGTTCTCCTGTTCCCCGTCGTTCAGCCGTGGTACCTGCTGTGGGCGATCCTTCCGTTGGCGGCGTGGGCCACCGCGCCGATTTTCCGCATCCCTGCCGTCGTCTTCACCTCGATCGTCAGCGTCATGTTGATGTCCAACGGCGCCGAATACCTTCCGTTCATGATCGTGCAGGCCGTCATCGCGACCATCCTCACCGCCGGAACGCTCATTGTCTTCACCCGCAATTCACTCCCCTGGCGTAGCGACAAGCCAGTAGCGGAGATCACGAAAGGCGGACCGGTAGACGAAGACAACTCGGCGGGGGCTTACGCTGATTCCCCGTGACCTCGAGAGCCTCCAGATCGTCGACGCCGGCGGTACAGATCCAGGGTGTCGTCAAGTCCTTCGACGGTGTTCGAGCCGTCGACGGTATCGATCTCACTGTCGAGACGGCCCAGGTCGTTGCCCTGCTCGGCCCCAACGGAGCCGGCAAGACAACCACCGTCGAGATGTGCGAAGGGTTTGTCACCCCCGATGCCGGCACGGTTCGAGTGCTCGGTCTCGACCCCATCGCCGACTCCGGTGAAGTCCGCTCGCGAATCGGCGTCATGCTGCAGGGCGGCGGCGCGTACCCCGGGTCCAAGGCCGGGGAAATGCTCGACCTCGTGGCCGCATACTCGGCCGACCCGCTCGATCCCGCCTGGCTCCTTTCCAAACTCGGCCTCACCGATGCGCGCAAGACCCCGTACCGCCGCCTCTCCGGAGGCCAGCAGCAACGACTGTCCCTGGCGTGCGCGCTGGTCGGGCGTCCCGAGTTGGTATTTCTGGACGAACCCACCGCCGGCCTCGACGCTCAGGCGCGCCTGCTCGTGTGGGAACTCATCGACGCTCTGCGACGCGACGGCGTGAGCGTCCTGCTCACCACACACCTCATGGACGAGGCCGAAGCGCTCGCCGACGAACTGGTCATCATCGACCACGGCAAGATCGTCGCGTCGGGAACGCCGGCGGAGGTCACCAGCAAGGGCGCCGAAGGACAACTCCGTCTGACGACGGTTCCCGGTTTGAGCCTCGATTCGCTGGCCGGTTCACTCGCCGGGTTCCGCATCGAGGAATCCAACCCCGGCACCTATGTCGTCGAAGGTGCAATCGATCCGGCAACCGTGGCGACTGTCGCAACGTGGTGTGCCGATCAGGACGTGCTGATCAACGACATTCGCGTCGATCAACGGAGTCTGGAAGACGTCTTCCTCGAATTGACGGGCCGGGAACTGAGGGGATGACGGAGATCAAGGTCATGAACGAAACAGCGTCGAACGGCCAGAGCAGTCCCATCAGCGTTGCCAGAGACCGACGGCTCGCCGAGAACCGCTTCGAGCCACGCACCTTCTCGCCGGATCCCCGCCCCAATTCGGCGGCCAAGATGCTGGCGGCGCAGACCAAACTGGAGCTGACTCTTCTGCTCCGCAACGGTGAGCAATTGCTGCTCACCATGTTCATCCCGATCACCCTGCTCATCGGACTGTGTCTACTCCCGATCGGCGATTTGGGCGATTCTCGGGTCGATACCGTGCTCCCTGGTGTCATGATGGTTGCCGTGATGTCGACGGCGTTCACCGGACAGGCCATCGCCGTCGGATTCGACCGCCGATACGGCGCGCTCAAGCGACTCGGTGCAACGCCGCTACCGCGGTGGGGAATCATCGCAGGCAAGAGCGCTGCCGTCATCATCGTCGTGGCTCTGCAGTCACTCTTGCTCGGCGCTATCGGTTTGGCGTTGGGATGGCGTCCGTCGTTCGTCGAACTTGTACTCGGTGCAGTGGTCATTGCCATCGGTACTGTCACATTTGCAGCGCTTGGCCTACTGCTCGGCGGTACTTTGCGAGCAGAGATCGTTCTCGCGCTCGCCAACATCCTGTGGTTCATCATGGTGGGCATCGGCAGTGTGGTCTTCGCCAGCGGCGAACTTCCGACCGCCGTCCACACGCTGGTCCGCATTGTTCCGTCCGGCGCTCTCGCACACGCACTCGAAGCGGCCCTCGACACCTCGATGGACTGGTTTTCGATTCTCGTACTACTCATCTGGGCCGCAGTGGCCGGAGTCTGCGCAGCAAGGTGGTTCAAGTTCACGTGAGTACACGACGGACAGCTCAGATCGTCGGCTGTGTGGCCGCAACAGTCATGTTGTGTGCCGGACCCGCAACGGCGACCCCTTCGGTGTCCGGTCCACTCGCACCTGCAAATCCGTACCTCGGTCCCGTCGGTACTTCCACCATGCACGGTGACGCGGGCTCGTCCGACGTCACTCCGCTGCCCGGTCCAGGAACCGGCCCCCACGAGGTGACTGCTTTCCCGATGATGGCCGCCTGCCCGACGGTCCTCCAGGGTTCCGACGGCATGATCGTCTCGCTCTGCACGACGATGATCGGCCAGATCCCGACCATCCATTTGATCGATCCGAAGGCCGACGCCACGCCGTTGGGTAGATCCGTAGCACAACTGCCGCTCGCGAAGGGCAGTCTGCTCGGCGGCGTCTACGCCTACCTCGACAACGAGAACCGTCTCGTAGCCGTCGACGGAAACCGTCAACTGGTCCGCATTTCCCATGCGCAGAATCCGGACGGCAGTTGGCGGCTGGAACTCGCGGATGTAGTCGATCTCAGTGGTGCGGTTGCCGCCGACGACAACGTCACCGGCCTCGCTCCGGACTGGGAAGGCAATGTCTGGTTCGCCACCGGGCACGGCACCGTCGGGTATGTCGGCGCGGATCGAATCGCGCACAGCATTGCGCTCCCCGAAGGTGAACAGGTGCAGAACAGCATCTCCAGCTCCCCGACGGGCACTGCCGTCGCAACGACCCACGCGCTCTACCAACTGAAGCGAAATGGCGACGAGGTCGTCATCGACTGGCGTCAGCCGTACGACCGCGGGCCGGCCCGTAATCCGGGTCAGCTCAGCTGGGGAACCGGATCGACGCCGACATACTTCGGCCCGTCGACGGGCAGCGATTTCTTGACCATCGTCGACAACGCCCACCCGACAGTGAGCTTGCATGTCTATCGCGCTGACACGGGCGCCGAGGTGTGCACGCAGCCGGTGTTGTCCGCTGCCAGCCAGGACGGCTCACCGAGCGGCAGCGAGAACTCCCCCGTCGGCATCGGTCATTCCGTCTACGTCGCCGGCACTTACGGATACCCGTACCCCACGACTCCTGAAGGTGCCGGTCCAGCGGTCCCCGCCACGGCACCCTTCAACGGCGGAATGACCCGCGTCGACATCGATCCGGTCGGTTGCCATGTCGTGTGGGACAACACGATTCGCAGCTCCGCGGTACCCCACCTCTCGACGGCTGACGGCTCGATCTACACCGTGACACGAGACGGTGCTCCGAACACCTCTCCGCTGGACGGTTACTCCTTCGCGGTGATCGACTCGAAGGACGGGTCGCAGATCGGTTCGACTCCGCTGCCGTCGACGATCCTCAACGACACCCTTCAGATGTCTGCACTCATCACCGAGTCGGGCGAGTACTTCCAGGGAACGATCTCGGGAATCGTGCGAGTTCGCGCGAACTGACGCGAGCTGGCCCCACGGCTGCGCAGTTCTGGTCTCGTCGAGTCGGGGCAGGCGCGGAGCGAGCTGGCCCCAACGACGCGGGGCAGGCGCGGAGCGAGCTGGCCCCAACGACACTGTGTAGTTGATGGGGAACTACGATCGTTGGCGTGGTGAATCGTGTGTATGCCGGATTTTTACGCTTGGTGGATCGACTACCTCTCCCCTCGCTGAAAACGCAGAAAATCATCGCGTTCATCGTGATCCTGACGCAGGGCGGCATCGCTGTCACCGGCGCGGTGGTGCGCGTGACGGACTCGGGACTCGGTTGCCCGACGTGGCCGCAGTGCTTCCCCGGTAGCTTCGTCCCGGTCGGCCACGGACAGGTCGCGGTGATTCACCAAGCCGTCGAGTTCGGCAACCGCCTGCTGACCTTCCTGGTCGTCATCGTCGCCGCTGCGATCGTGCTTGCGGTGACTCGCGCTCGCCGACGCAAAGAGGTGCTTGTCTACGCCTGGATGATGCCGCTCGGCACTGTCGTTCAGGCAGTGATCGGCGGTATCACCGTCCTCACAGGCTTGCTGTGGTGGACGGTCGCCATTCACCTGGTTGCGTCGATGCTGATGGTCTGGGTTGCCACGGTGATGTACGCGAAGATCGCGGAACCCGACGAAGCAACAACTCTGGTCGTGATGCCGAAGCCGTTGCGCTGGCTTACCGCGCTGTCAGGTGTCGCGCTCGCCGGCGTTTTGGTCGCTGGAACTCTCGTAACGGGCGCAGGCCCGCACGCCGGCGACAAGGGACTGGACCGGACGGTGCCTCGCCTGGAGATCGAGATCGTGACGCTCGTCCATCTGCACTCACAGCTTCTGGTCGGATATCTCGCGCTGGTCGTGGGTCTGACCTTCGGCCTGTATGCGGTCGGGACATCCGCAGCCGTGAAGATCCGTCTGAAGGTCCTGCTGGGACTGATCCTCGCGCAGTCGCTCATCGGTGTCGTGCAGTACTTCACCGATGTGCCGGAAGTTCTGGTGATCATGCACGTCGCCGGTGCGGGACTGTGCACGGCTGCGACCGCAGCAGTTTGGGCTGCGGGTAAGACCCGCCAGTACACGCCGACCAATTCGCCGATACCAGCTGTCTGACGCTTCAAGACACGTGTGGGGCCGTAGGAACACCAAAAGGTGTTCCTACGCCCCACACGTCATTTCAGGATTCGTTGCGAGCTTTCGGGAACCGAGTCTGGTTGGCGACCCAACCGGCCATCTTCTTGAAATGGCCTTCCTGCGGGGTGACGATGCTCGTCAGTTCGCGCTCCCACTCGGCGACGGTGACGTTGTCGAAGGACGCGACGACCGCGTTTGCCGTGGCGAGGTCCTCGACGACCTGATCACCGAGGATGCCGTCGGCACCTACGAGGGTGATGCGAACGCCGGCCAGGCCGACCGGCTGGATGACGGCGCTGGCGGAGCCGCCGTGCTCGGCGACGAACTTGGTGATGGCGTTCACCGTGGACTTCGGCAGTTCCGGCGCGGACGGGGTGGCGTCCGACTTCTCGGTATCGGTGCTCATGACTCGACAATACTGGTCGGTAGCCCGGAAGCGACACCAGGCATGGACTGAGCGTCGGCCGCCTCGGGTGTAGAACAGAAACCATGCGAGCCATCTACGTGACCGAGACCGGCGGACCAGACGTTCTGACGCTGACCGAACAACCCGAACCGACACCCGGCCCAGGCGATCTACTCGTCAAGACCGAAGCGATCGGCATCAATTTCATCGACACGTATTTCCGAATGGGCCAGTACAAGCGTCCGCTCCCCTACATTCCCGGCGACGAGGGCAGCGGTGTCGTCGAAGCTGTCGGCTCCGACGTCTCCGAATTCTCCGTGGGCGACCGGGTCGCGTGGGCCGCTGCCACTGGCAGCTATGCCGAGAAGGTGGCTGTTCCCGCCGCAGTCGCAGTGAAAGTGCCTGACGGTGTCCCGGCATCGGCCGCAGCGTCGGCGCTCCTGCAGGGGATGACGGCGCACTACCTCGCGAAGTCGACGTATCCGATCCAGAGCGGCGACACCGTGCTCGTGCACGCAGGCGCGGGCGGCGTCGGGTTGATCCTGACGCAGATGGCCGTCAGCCTCGGGGCGAAGGTCATCACGACTGTGTCATCGGATGCAAAGGAAGAACTCTCGCGTGGCGCGGGCGCCGCGGAGGTCCTGCGGTACGACGAGGACATCGCAGCGCGAGTCCGGGAGTTGACCGGCGGCGAAGGAGTAGCGGCGGCATACGACGGCGTCGGTGCGACAACTTTTGATTCGAGCTTGGCTTCCGTGCGCATCCGCGGCACGGTCGCTTTGTTCGGTGCGGCCAGTGGACCGGTTCCGCCTGTCGATCCGCAGCGGCTCAATTCGTCGGGTTCGCTGTTCCTGACGCGTCCGACGCTCGCGCATCACATTCGCACTCGAGAGGAACTGACCTGGCGTGCCGGCGATGTCTTCGACGCCATTGCGGACGGGAAACTCGATATTCGCGTCGGCGCCGAGTATCCCCTCGCCGATGCGGCAACAGCGCATCGGGATCTGGAAGGTCGGGCAACGACCGGGTCGATCGTTCTGATTCCCTAGCGAAGTGCTGTGCGCCTTTATTAACCGCCCGCGGTTAATAAAGGCGCACAGCAGAATCAGCTCAGCATGTCGCTGATCGTCTGCAGTCCGAGAACCGAGTCGACAGCGAGGCCGACGAACACGATCGCAAGATAGTTGTTGGACTGCAGGAACAGGCGGAGCGGTTTGACCTGAGCACCACCGCGAACGCTGCGGTACAGCTGATGTGCCATGAGCAGGAACCACGCACCGGCGACGATGGTGATTGCGGCGTAGATGACGCCCGACGCGGGGACGAGGACAAGCGTCGTGACGACCATTGCCCAGCTGTAGAACAGAATCTGCTTGGTGACGTGCTCTTCGGTGGCGATCACCGGAAGCATGGGAACACCGGCAGCTTTGTAGTCCTCTTTGTATCGCATCGCCAGCGCCCAGGTGTGCGGCGGCGTCCAGAAGAAGATGATCAGGAACAGCACGACGGGCTGCCAGCTCAGCGACCCGGTGACAGCGGCCCAGCCCACGAGGACGGGCATACATCCGGCTGCGCCACCCCAGATGACGTTCTGCCAGGTACGACGCTTGAGAACCATCGTGTAGATGAGGACGTAGAACGCGATCGTGATCACGACGAGGATGCCGGCTAGGAGGTTGGCTCGCCACCACAGCCACAGGAACGACGCGAGTCCGAGAAGGAGCCCGAAGACGAGCGCGTTGCGCGTCGGCACCGCCTCGCGGGCCAGCGGACGCTTCGCCGTGCGCTTCATCACCTTGTCGATGTCGGCGTCGACGACGCAGTTGAGCGAGTTCGCACTCGCCGCGCCCATCCAGCCACCGAAGAGGGTGCTGAGGATCAGAACGATGTCGACCGTTCCGCGATCGGCCAGCAGCATTGCCGGAATGGTTGCCACCAACAGCAATTCGATCACTCGCGGCTTCGTGAGCGCGATATAAGCCAGAACCTTGCCCGTTGCGCGACCCCACACCGTATCGGTATTGGTCGCCCGCGGGGCGGCACCTGGGCTGCCGAAGCCATGTCCGCTCGGCTGTTGCCCTGTCCGCACGTTCTCTCCTTGCACCACGCGTTACCGCACTAACTCTTCACGACACACTGCTGACACTGTTCTCTACTACGAACGATGGTAGACCGCAGCCATTGAGGAACCGAATCGACCCGGACAGCCAGGACCATTAGGCTGGGTTACGCAGTGGAGGGACACCCCACCCTCGCAATCCACGTACACCATGTCAGGAGACATCTGCCAGTGTCGATCACAGACGAGATCCACGTCCTCACGCAACCCGTCCACCCCTCGGACTGGACCGACCTGGACACCAAGGCTGTCGATACCGCCCGCGTGCTCGCCGCCGACGCGGTTCAGAAGGTCGGCAACGGCCATCCCGGAACTGCAATGAGCTTGGCGCCGTTGGCATACACCCTCTTCCAGCGCGTCATGCGCCACGATCCTTCGGATGCAGAATGGGTCGGCCGTGACCGCTTCGTTCTCTCCTGTGGCCATTCATCCTTGACGCTGTACACCCAGCTCTACCTGTCGGGCTACGGTCTCGAGCTCGCTGACCTCGAAGCTCTCCGCACGTGGGGCGCACTGACCCCCGGCCACCCCGAGGTCGGCCACACCGTCGGCGTCGAGATGACCACCGGTCCGCTGGGCCAGGGCCTTGCGTCCGCAGTCGGTATGGCGATGGCTGCGCGTCGTGAGCGTGGGTTGTTCGATCCGGAGACCCCGGTCGGCTCCTCCCCCTTCGACCATCACATCTACGTGATCGCGTCCGACGGTGACATCGAAGAAGGCGTTACGTCCGAGGCCTCGTCTCTCGCCGGTGTCCAGGAACTGGGCAACCTCATCGTCTTCTACGACGACAACAAGATCTCCATCGAGCACGACACCACCATCGCTCTCGGCGAAGACGTCGGAAAGCGATACGAGGCATACGGCTGGCACGTTCAGCACGTCGAAGGTGGCGAGAACGTCTCCGGCATCCTCGACGCGGTTGCCGCGGCCAAGGCCGTCGTCGATCGTCCGTCCATCATCTTGCTCCGCACCATCATCGGTTTTCCGGCTCCGAAGAAGATGAACACCGGCGACGTCCACGGCTCCGCTCTCGGTGCCGACGAAGTTGCAGCGGTCAAGGAAGCCCTCGGCTTCGATCCGGCCAAGTCCTTCGACGTCGACGCCGACGCTCTGGCTCACGCCCGTGAGGTCGTCTCCCGCGGCGCCGACGCACGCAAGGCATGGCAGGTCGAGTTCGACGCGTGGGCTGCACGTGAGACCGAGCGCAAGGAACTCTTCGACCGCCTGTTCGCCGGTGAGTTCCCCGCCGGCTGGGCCGACGCTCTCCCGACCTACGAGGCCGACGCCAAGGGCGTTGCGACTCGCAAGGCCTCCGGTTCGGCACTCAACGCGCTCGGACCGATCCTGCCCGAGCTGTGGGGCGGCTCCGCCGACCTCGCCGGCAGCAACAACACCACCATCAAGGGCGCAGATTCGTTCGGCCCGTTCTCCATCTCCACCAACGACTGGAATGCGCAGCCTTACGGCCGCACGCTCCACTTCGGCATCCGCGAGCACGCGATGGGCTCGATCCTCAACGGCATCGCGCTTCACGGACCCACCCGCCCGTACGGCGGAACCTTCATGGTCTTCTCCGACTACATGCGTCCAGCGGTTCGCCTGGCCGCACTGATGAAGACTGCCGTCACCTACGTCTGGACCCACGACTCCATCGGTCTCGGCGAAGACGGCCCGACCCACCAGCCGGTCGAGCACCTCGCTGCTCTTCGTGCGATCCCGAACCTCGCCGTCGTCCGCCCGGGTGACGCCAACGAGACCTCGTTCGCATGGCAGGCAGCACTCGAGAACAAGACGGGCCCGACGGCTCTGGCACTCACTCGCCAGGACATCCCGGTTCTCGAAGGCACCAAGGAGAAGGCTGCCGAGGGTGTCAAGCGCGGCGCTTACGTCCTCGTCGACGCAGCCAACGGTTCGCCCGAGGTCATCTTGCTGGCGACCGGTTCCGAACTGCATCTGGCCACCGAGGCTCGCGAAACCCTCGAAGCTCAGGGCGTCGCAACCCGCGTCGTTTCCGTGCCGTGCCTCGATTGGTTCCTCGAGCAGGATCAGGCGTACCGCGACGAGGTCATTCCGCCCGCCGTGCGCGCGCGTGTGTCCGTCGAAGCCGGCATCGCGATGCCGTGGTGGCGCATCCTCGGCGACGCCGGTCAGGCCGTCTCGCTCGAGCACTACGGCGCTTCCGCCGATTACAAGACCTTGTTCCGGGAGTTCGGCATCACTGCCGACGCGACTGTCGAAGCCGCGCAGCGCTCCCTCGCAGCTGTGAAGGGATGATCTCGATGACACAGAACGTGAATACCGAAAAGCTCTCCGCTGCAGGCGTTTCCATCTGGCTCGACGACCTCTCGCGGGATCGCATCCAGTCCGGCAACCTGCAGAACCTCATCGACACGAAGTCGATCGTGGGTGTCACGACCAACCCGTCGATCTTCCAGGCGGCACTGTCCAAGGGATCGGCGTACGACGCTCAGGTCCGTGAGCTCGCACAGCGCGGCGCCGATGTCGACGCCACCATCACCGCGGTGACCACCGACGACGTGCGTGCTGCGTGCGACATCCTGGCTCCGCAGTTCGAGGCGTCGAACGGCGTCGACGGCCGCGTGTCCATCGAAGTCGATCCTCGCCTGGCACACGACACCGACGCCACCGTCGCGCAGGCGATCGAGCTGCACAAGATCGTCGATCGCCCGAACGTCCTGATCAAGATTCCCGCGACGCTGGCAGGCATTCCCGCCATCGCCAAGGTGATCGGTGAGGGCATCAGCGTCAACGTCACCTTGATCTTCTCGGTCGAGCGCTACGAGGCAGTCATGGGCGCATACCTGGAAGGTCTGGACACCGCCAAGGCTGCCGGCCGCGACATCTCGTCCATCGAGTCGGTCGCCTCGTTCTTCGTCTCCCGCGTGGATTCCGAGATCGACAACCGCCTCACGGCAATCGGCACGCCGGAAGCCCTCGAGCTTCGTGGCAAGGCTGCACTCGCAAACGCACGTCTGGCGTACAACGCGTACCAGCAGATCTTCGAGGTGCAGCCGCGCTTCCAGGCTCTTCTGGCCGACGGCGCCAAGGCTCAGCGTCCGCTGTGGGCGTCGACCGGCGTGAAGAACCCGGATTACCCCGACACTCTCTACGTCACCGAGTTGGTTGCGCCGAACACGGTCAACACCATGCCGGAGAAGACGCTCGACGCTCTCGCCGACCATGGCGAGATCACCGGCGACACGATCTCGGGCACAGCTCAGGAGTCACAGGCGGTCTTCGATCAGCTCGCTGCAGTCGGCATCGATCTTGCGGACGTGTTCAAGGTCCTCGAGACAGAGGGCGTCGACAAGTTCGAGGTGTCCTGGAACGAGTTGCTCGACGCAACCGCCGAGCAGCTCCGCGCAGCAACCCAGAAGAGCTGAGCCTGTGAGCGATTCCGCGGCGGCATCAGATTGGGTGAATCCCCTTCGGGACAGCACCGACAAACGGCTTCCGCACATTGCGGGGCCCTGCGCCCTGGTGATTTTCGGTGTTACCGGCGACCTTGCCAGGCGCAAGCTCATGCCCGCCATCTACGACCTCGCCAACCGTGGACTGTTGCCGCCCGGATTCGCTTTGGTCGGGTTCGCCCGGCGTGACTGGACGGACGAGGACTTCACGAACGTCGTCCTCGAAGCAGTCAAGGACGGCGCTCGCACCAAGTTCCGTCAGGACGTCTGGGAGAGGCTCGCCGAAGGTATCCGGTTCGTGGAGGGCAGTTTCGACGAGGCCGAGGCCTTCCAGAACCTGTCCGACACGTTGGCCACGCTCGACAACGAACGTGGTATCGGCGGCAATCACGGTTTCTACCTTGCGATTCCGCCCAACGCGTTTCCTCAGGTGCTCGAGCAACTGTCGGCGTCGGGCCTCGCGCAGGCCGAGGACGGTCAGTGGCGACGAGTCGTCATCGAGAAGCCGTTCGGCCACGACCTCGAGAGCGCTCGCGAACTGAACGCCGTCGTCAACAAGGTGTTCCCCGAGGACACGGTCTTCCGTATCGACCACTACCTCGGTAAGGAAACCGTCCAGAACATTCTGGCTCTGCGCTTCGCGAACCAGTTGTTCGATCCGATCTGGAACGCGCACTACGTCGACCACGTTCAGATCACGATGGCCGAGGACATCGGCCTCGGTGGACGCGCGGGGTACTACGACGGCATCGGCGCGGCCCGTGACGTGATCCAGAACCACCTGCTGCAGTTGCTCGCGTTCACGGCGATGGAAGAACCCATCAGCTTCGAGCCGCTCAATCTGCAGGCGGAGAAGATCAAGGTCCTCTCGGCTACTCGCCTTGCCGAGCCCCTCGACGAGACCACCGCCCGCGGCCAGTACGCGGGCGGCTGGCAGGGTGGGCTGCCGGTGGTCGGGCTCCTCGAAGAAGACGGCTTCGCAGCGGACTCCATCACGGAGACCTTTGCCGCCATCACCCTCGAGGTCGACACCCGCCGCTGGGCGGGTGTGCCGTTCTACCTGCGCACGGGCAAACGACTCGGACGCCGTGTCACCGAGATCGCGGTGGTGTTCAAACGTGCACCGCACCTACCGTTCGACAAGACGATGACCGAAGACCTCGGCCAGAACGCTCTGGTCATCCGCGTGCAGCCCGACGAGGGCGTCACCATGCGGTTCGGCTCGAAGGTTCCCGGATCGAGCATGGAAGTCCGTGACGTCAACATGGACTTCTCGTACGGCCAGGCTTTCACCGAGTCGTCTCCGGAGGCGTACGAGCGGCTCATTCTCGACGTGTTGCTCGGCGAGCCGTCTCTGTTCCCGGTGAATGCCGAAGTCGAATTGTCTTGGGAGATCCTCGATCCCGTCCTCGAGCACTGGGCTGCCGGCGGTAAGCCGGAACCCTACGAGGCCGGAACGTGGGGACCACCGTCTGCGGACGAAATGATGCAACGCACCGGACGCGAATGGAGGCGACCCTAGTGATTCTCGATTTGCCGTCCACCACCACGGTCCAGGTCAGCAAGAAACTGGTCGAGGTACGTAAGACCGGCGGCGCTGTCACCTTGGGACGAGTGTTGACGCTCGTCGTCTGCACCAGGGACACCGGGAATGCCGAGGAAGCCATCGAGGCCGCCAACGAAGCAAGCCGCGAGCACCCTTGCCGCGTCATCGTGCTTCTGCGTGGCGACGAGCAGAGTGAGCCCAGGCTCGATGCTCAGATCCGTGTCGGCGGGGACGCCGGCGCCTCGGAGGTTGTCGTGTTGCGTCTCTACGGTCCGCTTGCGGATCACGAGAGCAGCGTCGTCATCCCGTTCCTGCTCCCCGACACCCCGGTAGTCGCGTGGTGGCCCCTCGAGGCACCCGAGATTCCGGCGAAGGACCCCGTCGGGAAGCTCGCGATACGGCGCATCACCGATGCCACCGGCGCCCCCGATCCGACCGCCACCATCAAGGGGCGACTCGCGTCGTACACCGCCGGCGATACCGATCTCGCCTGGAGTCGCGTCACCTACTGGCGCGCGCTCCTCGCATCGGCTCTCGATCAGCCGCCGCACGAGAAGATCACCTCAGCGGTGGTCTCCGGTCTCAAAACCGAACCGGCACTGGATATTCTCGCCGGTTGGTTGGCGGCCAAGATCGACGGTCCGGTCATTCGGCGTACGGGTGAGCTGACGGTCGAGTTGAAGCTCGAGACTCGCAGCATCTCCATCAGTCGTCCTCAGGAGGGCACGACCGCTACGTTGATCCGCACCGGTCAGCCTGACGCGCTGGTTTCTCTGGGTCGTCGAGAGACACGCGATTGCCTCGCCGAGGAATTGCGTCGGCTCGATCCGGACGAGATCTACGAGGAAGCTCTGGCCGGATTGGAGAAGGTGACCTATGAGTGATGTTGTCGTAGAGAAGTTTTCCGACGCCGGCCAACTTGTCGACGCTGCCGCCGCACGCCTGGTCACGACCATCGTCGATGCCCAGAAGGCTCGAGGGTTTGCGTCCATCGTGCTGACTGGCGGTGGAACCGGCATCGCACTTCTGGAGAAGTTGCGTGAAGCTCCCGGCGACATCGACTGGTCGCAGATCGATCTGTACTGGGGCGACGAACGGTTCCTGCCGTCCGGCGATCCCGAGCGAAACGAAGTCCAGGCTCGTGAGGCGCTTCTCGATCATGTGCCGGTCGATCCCGACAGGGTACATGCGATGGCCGCATCTGACGGTATCTACGACGGTGATCCCCACGGGGCGGCGACGGCGTACGAACAACTGCTGGGCGCTCAGGCACACGGGAATCAGGTTCCGACGTTCGACGTGCACCTGCTCGGCATGGGCGGCGAAGGACACGTCAACTCGTTGTTCCCGCACACCGACGCTGTTCGCGAAGAAGCGCGTTTCGTAGTCGCGGTGACGGACTCCCCCAAGCCGCCACCGGTGCGGATCACCCTCACGTTGCCTGCTGTTCGGCGAGCCAAAGAGGTCTGGCTGCTCGTCTCGGGTGCTGCAAAGGCCGAGGCTGTTGACAAAGCCATCGGAGGTGCTTCGGCCGAGGACTGGCCGTCCGCCGGCGCCACCGGTTTGGTTGCGACACGTTGGTTCCTCGATACGGACGCTGCCTCACAGCTTCCCTGATCTGATTTCACAGATCTGATTCACACAGGTCGGGAATCGTCTTCCGGCGATTCCCGGCTTGGTGGTACGTCGACGACTTCCTCACCGTGGCGACTTTCGACTACCCGCCGAGTCCGGATCCGATGCGAATTTCCTTTTGACGGAACGGAACTCAATCCCGAGATCCCGTTTCTCCAACCAGCACTGCGCCCCACACAACGATCCATCTCTCCCCTACCTCCTTCATCCGAGTGATTACTACCTTGGACGCCGCGAAGTAAGGTTCGGTTCCGCAGATCGCGTTCACTCTTGAACGAAGCAATCCAGGCGAGAACAATCGAACAATGTCGTGGACACCGAATCCGGACGCACTTCGCGGGCGAGTGGCTGTAGTTGCCGGGGCGACGAGGGGCGCCGGACGCGGAATCGCCGCGGCCTTGGGCGAGGCCGGTGCAACCGTCATCTGCACTGGTCGGAGCACATCTGCCGGAATTCTTCAGTCGGACTATCCGCGCGGAGAGACCATCGAAGAGACGGCAGAGCTGGTCACCGAGCTGGGCGGCGTCGGCGTGCCGATTGCCGTCGATCATCTCAAGAGCAAACAAGTGGCTGATCTCGCCGAACGCTTGCGAATCGACTATCACCATATCGACATCTTGGTCAACGACATCTGGGGCGCGGAATTACTCAAGGGTGGGCCGGCGGAGTGGAACACGCCGGTATGGGAACACGATCTGGACAAGGGCTTTCACATTCTGCGCCTGGCGATCGACACCCACATCACTACGTCGCACCACCTCCTGCCGCTGATGATCGATCGGCCAGGCGGACTGGTCGCCGAAATAACCGATGGCACTACCGAATACAACGCATCGAACTATCGCATCTCGGTGTTCTACGACTTGGCCAAGGTGTCCGTGAACAGGCTCGCATTTTCGCAAGGCCACGAACTTGCCCCGTTCGGCTGTACTGCCGTCGCCATCACTCCCGGGTTCCTGCGATCGGAGATGATGCTCGAGAATTTTGGTGTCGGCGAATCGAATTGGCGTGACGCTTTGTTGCCGGAGCGGGATGGTCCGACTGCGCCCGCGGATTTCGCACGCTCCGAGTCACCAAGATTCATCGGACGTGCGATCGCCGCCCTCGCCGCCGATCCGTATCGGAAGCGATGGAATCAGCGATCGGTCAGTTCAGGCGAACTCGGAACGGAATACGGGTTCACCGACACCGACGGCAGCCGACCGGATTTTTGGCGAGCCAACTGAATCCGACTGTGATTAAGATCCGTTCATGGCCGAATTCGCGACGATCGACCAATACATTGCGTCGTTTCCCGCCGACGAGCAACGAGTCCTCGAGAGCATCCGCGAGACGATCCACAACACCGTCCCCGGCCTCGATGAAACCATCAGCTATCAGATGCCCACCATGAGAGTGAACGGGAAGAATCTGGTTCACTTCGCAGGCTGGAAACACCACATCTCGATGTACCCGCTCCCGGCAGGTGATGCAGAGTTCGAGAAGTCCGTCGACCCGTACCGGGCTGCGAAATCAACGGTGAAGTTCCCGCTGAACAAACCGATCCCTCTCGACCTCGTGGCCCGAATCGTCGAATTGCTCGCGCAGCGCCACTAGCTCCAGTTTCCCGTCGGAGCCCTGTGAGAGCGTATGGCCGTGCAGAGACAACCCATCCGACGCATCAAGACCGGGACATCGTCAGGCGCTGACGTAGGCAGCTGGCCGATGACGGTACCCGCTGTTGCGCAGATCGTTCAGGACAGTCTCGAACTTCCACCGGGTGTCACCATTCTGGTCGGCGAAAACGGAGCGGGAAAGTCGACCGTCATCGAAATTCTTGCCGCCGTTCTCGGTCTCAATGCCGAAGGCGGGTCGACCAATACGCGGCATCAGACTCGATCGAGTGAACCGGGCGGCCTCGACCTTGTGATCGAGCGGAGTCCCGGAGCATCGAAGTGGGCGTACTACCTCCGAGACGAAACCCTGCACGGTTTGTACACGTACTTGGAGGACAACCCCAATCCCAAGCGACCTGAACCGCTTTACCATCACCTCTCCCACGGTGAGGCGCTGCTCGAGATCCTGTCGTCGAGGACCGCCGACGGCGGCTTCTATCTCATCGACGAACCCGATGCCGCACTCTCCTTCCAAGGGACCCTGACACTGGCCGCGCTGCTCGGCGAGCTGGTGGAATCCGGCGCGCAGGCGGTGATCGCGACGCACTCGCCGATCATCGCGGCGCTGCCGAACGCCAACCTGCTCGAGATCGGAGAATGGGGAATCCGAGCCTCGAGCTGGGAGGACCTCGATCTGGTGTCGAACTGGCAGCGGTTCCTTCACGACCCGCACACGTACCTGCGCCATCTGATCTAACCTGGAACTCCACCCCAGGAGGCCTCCATGGCATACGACAAAGCGCTGGCTGAGCGTATCCGCGATGCGCTCTCGGGCGAGGACGACGTCGAGGAAGTAGAGATGTTCGGTGGGCTGAGCTTCATGGTGAACGGGAAGCTGGCCGCCAGTGCGAACTCACACGGCAACATCATGGTTCGGTGTGACCCCGATCGAGTCGACGAGCTTCTGACGCACAAGGGTGCAAGCTGGCCCGAGATGCGGGGTAAGCCGATGAGCAAGGGATGGATCGTCGTCGACCGAACCGGGACGAGTTCGAACGTCGAATTCAACGCGTGGATCAAGGAAGCTCTGGACTTCGTTCACTGACAGCTGGGGTGCGTTGCCGAAGATATCTGACGAGACTGGTGTGGCCGCGGGCTCTCGCGTCGATGAGAGACTGAACCGTGCCCGATCGACCTGAGATTGTCTGTATCTGCGGCTCTGCGCGATTCGCTGAAGAGATGCGGGAGGCGAACCGCGACCTGACGTTCGCGGGCGTGATCGTCGTCGCGCCGGTTGAAGCAGACGAGGCGGTCTCTGTCGAGCAGAAGATCCTGCTCGACGCGCTCCATCTGCGCAAGATCGACCTCGCCGATCGGGTTCTGGTCGTCAACCCTCGCGGATACATCGGTGAGTCCACGCGCCGAGAGATCGCGTACGCGCGCGCCGCCGGCAAACCAGTGTCGTTCACGACGCCGTTTGAACAGTAAGCGCCTCGTCGGTGCGGGCTGCAACGAATATTCTCACGCCGAGTTGCTCGAGCCCTAGCGCCGGTTCAATCAATTTCGCTCGATTCGGCAAAAGTGAACTGGGCGGCCCTTAGACTCCGGAAAAGCATTGGATTGGGCGGCTCGACGCCGCGGAGGAAAGGTGGTCCGTCCCGTGACGTTCACACCCAATCAGCCGGATCACCAACGCGCCTTCGGGTTTCAGCTGCCGTCGACCCGCGCAATTCCCTCCCTCATGCCCGACCGTTTCGGACCTAGCCTCATCGGATCGCTCTGGGCGTGCGCCGGGATCGTCGCCGGAAGCCTCGGCCCGTGGACGTCATCCTCCGCGCTGGACCACAGTGGTATCGACGAATGCGGAGTGATCACTCTCGTCCTCGCTCTCTGCGCGGTGACCGCGCTGATCACCCTCATGGTTCGAGACGTCACGCCCGAGATCAAGAATCACTGCACCGGCCCTTTGGTCGGAATCGCGGTCTTGATCGTTGCCGTCGGAAACGCCGCGTCCATCGTGCGACGTAGTACCGAGTTCGCAGGGCACACTGCCGGACCGTCCATCGGGTGGGGACTGTGGGTGGTCATCGTGTCCGCAGTGATCCTGTGCATCACGTCGTCGACCGTCGCGCACATGATCAGGTTTCAGGCAGCAATGATCACAAGGTCTTGATCAGACCGCCATCGATCACGAAATCCGCGCCTGTCACGTTCCCCGCACGATCGCTGGCGAGGAACAACACCAGGTCGGCAACCTCTTCGGGGAAGGTGAACCGCCCAGTCTCGGCTCCGGCCGCGGCGCTTTCGACGATGTCGTCGGCGGCTGATCCACTCGCCTTCGCCAGCGTCGAGGCCACTCCGTGCTTGCCGAGCCACAACTCCGTTTGTACCGGGCCGGGGCTGACGGTATTGACGCGGATCCCCTGCCCGCCCAGTTCTTTCGACAACGACTTCGAGAAGTTGGTCAACGCCGCTTTGGCGGCGCTGTAGTCGATCACCGTGGGGTCAGGTAAGAATGCGTTGACCGAACTGATCGTCACGATGCTCCCGCCTCCTCGGCGGATCAACTCCGGCAGCGCAGCGCGAACAGTGCGTACAGCCGACAAGAACGTCAGATTGAACGACGCCGCCCACTCTTGGTCTGTGATGGCCGCGAAACCGCTCGTTCTCGGGGTGACGGCCCCGACGTTGTTGACCAGGATGTCGACGCCGCCCCTCACTGCTGCAACCTCGAGCAGTCGGGTTGATCCTTCGACACTCGCGAGGTCGACGCCGACAAAGGTGACGGCGCCGCCGGACTGCAGCGATTCGAGTTCCGGCGAGAGCGTCCGCGAGCCCGCGACGACGTGGACTCCCTCGGCCACCAACGCCCGCGTGACAGCCAGTCCGATACCTTTTCCCGCGCCGGTAACGACGGCAGTTCGTCCGTCCAATTGCAGATCCACTGCGGTCCCCGTTCGGTCCGGTGCGCAGCGTTGGGTGTGCGTGCGACAGCTCTAGAGTCGCCGCACGCACACCCTGGTAAACCTGCAGAACCAGCCGCTGTTACCTAGCCACTGTTACGAAGCGCAGTGGCCAGGCCGTTCATCGTCAGCTGGATACCCCGACGCACCTGATCGCTCTCGTCGCCGGAACGGTACCGACGGATCAGCTCGACCTGTAGATGGTTGAGAGGTTCGAGGTACGGGAACCGGTTGTGGACCGAACGCTCGAGGCCCGAGTTGTCGGCAAAGAGGTTCTCGTTGCCCGTGATTGCCTTGTACATGCGAATTGTGCGTTCGTGCTCGTCGGTGATCATTCCGAAGACTCGATCGCGCAGTTCGGCGTCGGGCACGAGGTCCGCGTACCGGGCCGCCAAACCGAGATCCGACTTCGACATCACCATGGCCATGTTCGAGAGCACGGTTCGGAAGAACGGCCACTTCTCGTACAGGGCCGTCAACGTGGCAAGCCGAGTGTCGTCTCCGTCTATCCATCTTTCGAACGCGGCGCCGGTTCCGTACCAACCCGGAAGCATCACGCGAGACTGACTCCACGAGAGCACCCAGGGAATCGCTCGCAGATCGGAGATCGCCTTGGTCTGCTTGCGCGAGGCCGGACGAGAGCCGATGTTGAGTGCCCCGATCTCGGCGACCGGTGTCGACGCTTCGAAGTACTGCACGAATCCTGGTGTGTCGTGGACCAATTCGCTGTACGCGGTGCGGGCGAGGGCCGCGAGCTCGTCCAGTACCGCGTAGGCAGCGTCGGCATCGCTGCCGAGTCCTTCGACGTCGAGCAACGTCGACTCGATAGTCGCGGCGATGAGTGTTTCGAGGTTGCGATGTGCCAGACGCGGTTCGGCGTACTTGGCCGCAATCACCTCACCCTGCTCGGTGATTCGCAGAGAACCAGCGACTGCACCGGGAGGCTGAGCCAGAATCGCTTCGTAACTCGGTCCGCCGCCACGTCCGACGGTTCCGCCGCGGCCGTGGAAGAGCCTCAACCTGATTCCGCTCTTACGCGCGGCATCGACGAGGTCGAGTTCGGCACGGTACAGCGCCCAGTTGGCTGCCAGGTACCCGCCGTCCTTGTTCGAGTCGGAGTACCCGAGCATCACTTCTTGACTGTCACCACGGGAACGGACGATCGCACGATAGATCGGGATGTCGAGCGTCGCCAGCAATGTGTCGGCGCCGCCCTGCAGATCCTCGATCGTCTCGAACAACGGCACGATGCCGATCGGGCACGAGGGCTCGCTACCGACGCCCGGATCGAGCACCCCGACCTCTTTGAGCAGCACTGCAGCCTCGAGCATGTCACTGACCGAGGTACACATGCTGATGATGTAGTTGGGTACCGCACCCGCTCCGAGAACCCGCACTGCCTTGGCACCGGCCGCCATGATGGCCAGTTCCTTGGTGGTCAATTCGCTGAACTCGGCGTCCGGCGAAGTCAGTGGTCGCCGCGTCGTCAACTCGGCCGACAGCAATTCGACTCGATCGGCTTCCGGCAAGGACGCGTAGTCCGGGTGAACTCCGGCCCACGCCAGAAGTTCTGCGACGACGCTTTCGTGTACCTCGGAGTTCTGCCGCATGTCCAGACCGGACAGGTGAAAGCCGAACACCTCCACCGCTTCTCGGAGCCGATCGAGTCGATCGTCGGCGATGGTCTCGTCACCGAAACGACGCAACGAGGTGTCGATGATTCCGAGATCCCGCTGCAACTGTGCCGGGTCGGTGTACGCCTCGAGTCCGTCGTCGGACCCGTGGGCGGGCAACTCCCCCAGTACCGTCAGTGCTGTGGCGCTCAAGCGCCCGCGGATACCGCGAATCGCGCGACGGTACGGCTCGTCGGCCCTGAAGGCAGAGTCGTCGCCGGAGGTAGACGCCAGCAGATCGAGTTCGGGCGTGACGGAAACCAGCCGCGCCGACATCGACAGTTCACGCTCGAGATGTTCGAGTTCCTCGAGGTGATGCTCGAGAGCAGTCGCCGCAGCGCGCGACGTGGCGCGCTGGACGATTTCGCCGGTCACGTACGGATTGCCGTCTCGGTCACCGCCGATCCACGAACCCGGCCTCAGGATCGGTTCCGGCAGGAGCCCGGCGTCCGGCCAACGAGTGCGCAGAGCTTTGCGAACCTCGGCGTTGATCTTCGGAATCACCTCGAACAACGCTGCGTCGTAGTAGCGCAGGCCTACCTCGATTTCATCCTGGATGCGGAGGCGGCTGAGCCGGATCAGAGCCGTCTGCCACAGGGTCAGGATCTGACGGCGCAATTGCAGATCGACATCAGCGGTTTCTGCGACGCTCAGCGCCGTGCGCTCGCGGTATCGCATCAACTCGGTGATCCGACTCTGCGTTTCGAACACCGTACGGCGTCGAGTCTCCGTCGGGTGAGCGGTGATGACGGGTGAGACCAGGGCGCCCCGCAGCGCTTCTTCGACGGTGGCCGAATCGATATCGGCTGCATCAAGTTTGGTGTACGTGGCCGCGAGAGTGCTGTCGCGGGGCGGTTCCCCCGCATTGACGTGGATGGCCCGTCGACGCTCGCGATGGATGTCCTCGGCCAGGTTGGCGAGCAGTGCGAAGTGACTGAACGCCCGGATGACGGGAATGGCGTCGTCCGTACTGATTTCGGCGAACAGCGACACCAGTTCGGCGCGATCGATCTCCGAACGACGGACTCGGAACGACTCGACACGGGCTCGCTCGACCAGATCGAACACATTGTCGCCGGCTTGCTCTCGCACTATTTGTCCGAGTATTCCGCCGAGAAGCCGGATGTCTTCGCGCAGCGGCTCGGTGGCCTCTCGCGGTGTTTCTCGATGCGACGCGGTTTCAGTCATCACACAATTATCGACCGAAACAAAGAACCCCGCTCGATAGGCGGGGTTCCGTGTCTGAAATTCGTGTGTGAAAAACTACCGGCTGTAAGTCATGAGCCGAGAATCAGGCGAACTTGATCTCCAGGCCGATGCCGACGATCGAAATGAGCCAGATCAACGCGGTGAAGACCGTCAACCGGTCGAGGTTCTTCTCGACAACAGTCGATCCGGACAGGCTGGACTGGACACCGCCACCGAACAGACTCGACAAACCGCCGCCCTTACCGCGATGCAGGAGCACCAAGGCGATGAGGAGCAAGCTGGTGATGACCAGCAGGATATCCAGGAACAGTTTCATGTCTGTCTACGTCCACCAATCCAATAGGGACAACTACAACCGATAACACCATACAGGCGCGCGCAGATAGCCTGACCACATACCCGCCTCGCACATAACTTTGCACCCGGCCAGGCACGACTCTTGGTCAGTGGCATCGATCACACTGTCGAGATACCGATTCAGTAGTTTTTCAGTTGACGCGACTCTACCTCCGAAAGGCCGGCTCCATGCTTTCCGACACTGCCCTGCCCGACACACCACGTCTGGCTTCGATTCACAACTTCCGCGACGTGGCCGGCCCCGGGTACGTCACGACCAGCGGACAGGCGATGAGCCGCGGAGTCTTCTACCGTGCAAACGTACAGACGCCCTCGCCCGAGGATCTTGCAATCGTGGAATCGCTGGGGCTGACCGCCGTCTATGACGTGCGCTCCGAAACCGAGGCGAACGAAACTCCCGACATCGTGCCGGCGCCGGCGATGTACGCCCACATTCCCATCCTGTCCGGAAACATCCACGCCGAAGCGATGGCTCTCCGAACAGCGGACGCTGCAACAGCTTTCATGCAGAACATCAATCGCAGCTTTGTCGCAGACCCCGTCACTCGGAACGGATTTTCGCAGTTGTTCGCCGCCCTGGCGACCACCGAGGGGCCGCAACTCTTCCACTGCACGGCGGGCAAGGACCGAACAGGTTGGGCGGCAGCACTACTGCAGACACTCGCTGGTGTACCGCGCGAAACGATCACGGCGGACTACCTGCTCACGAACACGTACTCGGCCGAGTACATCGAGGCAACAGTCGCGAAGATCGCCGCTGCCACAGATGCAGACAAGGGCGAGGTGATCCGGTTGCTGCTTTCCGTCGACGCGAGTTACCTGGGCGCTGCCTTCGAGCAGGTCGAGCACCACTACGGGACCGTCGAGAACTATCTGACCGCCGGGTTGGAGCTTCCTCCCGAACTCGTCGGCGCTCTGGAAACCAAACTCCTGAGCTGAATCGCGAACAAAAAACTGCGGGCGTGTAACCTAGTCGGTCACACACCCGCAGTCTTAGTCTCGAGCAGTTTCAGCTCACTACCCGATCATCACGGGAGTGGACCGCCTGCAGCGATCGCAGACAGTGTCGCGAACTCGTCAGCCTTGAGTGACGCGCCGCCGACAAGAGCGCCGTCGACGTCGGCCTGGCCGACGATCTCTCCGACGTTCTTGGAGCTGACGCTACCGCCGTACAGAACGCGAACGCCGGCCGCGACCTCGGCGTCGGCAAGTTCGGCCACTGTTGCTCGTACCGCAGCACACACTTCCTGTGCATCGGCGGCAGAAGCGACACGGCCGGTGCCGATGGCCCAGACAGGTTCGTACGCGATGACGATCTTGGAGATCTCCTCCGCGCTCAGGCCCGCCAACGAACCCTTGAGCTGGTCGACGTTGTAGGCGACATGCTCGCCCGCTTCGCGGATCTCGAGGCCTTCGCCGATGCACACGATCGGCGTGAGGCCGTTCTTGAGAGCAGCCTTCGTCTTCGCGAGGACGGTCTCGTTGGTCTCACCGTGAAGGGTGCGACGCTCGGAGTGACCGACCACGACGAAGGTGCAACCGAGCTTGGCCAGCATGGAGCCGCTGATCTCGCCCGTGAACGCACCCGAGTCATGAGCCGAGACATCTTGCGCGCCGTACGTGAGGAGGAGCTTGTCGCCCTCGATCAGCGTCTGGACGCTTCGGATGTCGGTGAACGGCGGGATGACCGTGACGTCCACTTTGTCGAAGTACTTCGCAGGCAAGGAGAAAGCGATCTTCTGCACCAGGGCGATAGCCTCGAGGTGGTTCAGATTCATCTTCCAGTTGCCGGCGATCAACGGCTTACGTGCCATGTCGGATCAGCCTTCCAGTACTGCGATGCCAGGCAGCTCTTTGCCCTCGAGGTACTCGAGGGAAGCGCCACCACCGGTGGAAATGTGCGAGAAGCCCTCGTCCGGGATACCGAGCTGACGAACGGCTGCTGCGGAGTCGCCGCCGCCGACGACGCTGAAGGCGCCCTTCTCGGTTGCCTCCACGATTGCCTCGGCGACACCGCGGGTGCCTGCCTCGAACTTCGGGAACTCGAACACGCCCATCGGGCCGTTCCAGAACACCGTCTTGGCGCCGGTCAGGATCGCGGCAAAGCGCTTGACCGACTCCGGTCCGATGTCCAGACCCATCCAGCCGTCGGGAATCTTGTCGAACGGAACGATCTTCGACTCGGCATCGGCCGAGAAGGAGTCCGCGACGACAACATCCTGAGGGATGTGGATGACGTCGGCGTACCGGTCGAGGAGATCCTTGCAGGTCTCGATCATGGACTCTTCACACAGCGAATTGCCCACGGACACACCCTGAGCCGCGAGGAACGTGTAGAACATTCCGCCGCCGATCACCAGAGTGTCGACCTTCGGCGCCAGTGCCTCGATGACGGCCAGCTTGTCCGAGACCTTGGAGCCACCGAGCACCACCGCGTACGGACGCGCTGCGTCCTGAGTGAGCTTGGCGAGCACCTCGACCTCGGCGCCGACCAGGTATCCGGCGTAATGCGGGAGCAGCTTCGCGACGTCGAAGACCGACGCCTGCTTACGGTGAACAACACCGAATCCGTCGGAGACGAATGCGCCGTCGTCACCGACCAGCTCGACGAGAGCCTTGGCGAGCTTGACCCGCTCGGCTTCGTCCTTGCTGGTCTCGCGAGGGTCGAAACGGATGTTCTCGAGCATCAGGACGTCACCGTCGGTGAGTCCTTCGGAACGAGCCAGCGCGTCCTGTCCCACGACGTCACCGGCGAGTTGCACGTTGCGACCGAGGATTTCGGCCAACTTCGCGGCAACCGGTGCGAGGGAGAACTTGGGATCGGGCTGACCGTCGGGGCGCCCGAGGTGCGCGGTCACGATGACCTTCGCTCCACCCTCGGCGAGTGCCCGCAGGGTGGGAGCGGACGCGACGATGCGGCCCGGGTCCGTGATTTCTCCGCCATCCAACGGGACGTTGAGGTCGGAACGCACCAGTACGGTGCGCCCCTCGACCCCAGCGTCCAGCAGATCCTTCAGCGTCTGAACTGCCACTGTTATCGAAACTCCGCTCAGAGAGACTTGGCGACGAGGCCGATGAGGTCGGCGAGGCGGTTGGAGTAGCCCCACTCGTTGTCGTACCAGGAGACGATCTTGACCTGGTCGTCGATGACCTTCGTCAGACCCGAGTCGAAGATCGACGAGTGCGGGTCGGTGACGATGTCCGAGGAGACGATCGGTGCGTCGGTGTACTTCAGGATGCCCTTGAGGGGTCCTTCGGCAGCAGCCTTCATCGCAGCGTTGATCTCGTCGGCGGTGGCCGACTTCTTCAGGTTCGCGGTGAGGTCGGTGACCGAGCCCGTGGGGATCGGCACGCGCAGTGCGTAGCCGTCGAGCTTGCCGAGCAACTGCGGGAGAACCAGGCCGATTGCCTTGGCTGCACCGGTACCGGTGGGAACGATGTTGAGGGCAGCTGCGCGGGCGCGACGGAGGTCTGCGTGCGGAGCGTCCTGCAGGTTCTGATCCTGGGTGTACGCGTGGATCGTGGTCATCAGACCCTTGACGATGCCGAACTCGTCGTCGAGAACTTTGGCGATGGGGCCGAGGCAGTTGGTGGTGCACGACGCGTTGGAGATGATGTTCTGGCTGCCGTCGTACTTGTCGTCGTTGACGCCCATCACGATGGTGATGTCTTCACCCTTGGCCGGAGCCGAGATGATGACCTTCTTGGCGCCGGCTTCGAGGTGTCCCTTGGCCTTTGCGGCGTCGGTGAAGATGCCGGTGGACTCGACGACGACGTCGACGCCCAGCTCGCCCCAGGGAAGTTCGTTCAACGGGCCACGGTGTGCGAGGGCCTTGATGCGCTGATCGCCGACGACGATCGTGTCGTCACCGTCGAGCGACACGTCGTACGGCAAACGGCCGAGGATGGAGTCGTACTTCAGCAGGTGAGCGAGCGTCGCGTTGTCAGTCAGGTCGTTGACTGCCACGATCTCGATATCGGTGGTTCCGAGCGCCTTCTGCGCATCCACCGCCCTGAAGAAGTTACGTCCGATACGGCCGAAACCGTTTACGCCAACCCGGACAGTCACAATTCGCTCCTTTGACCATGATTCTGGTGTGCAACTTGACCCACGCATACTCCGAATCCGTGTGTGCACGACGCGGACGTGGGGTTCATCGGTCGATGTGACTCATACCCTAATGCGCGTGGCCCGAACGTGCGCAGCCCACCCTGACGGAGGGCAGGTCACCCCTCTTCGAGTAGCTCCACATTCACTGCGGATTCGGTGTCGGGTATGCCCGTTTCCTTGGCCTTGCGATCAGCCATCGACAGCAGGCGACGGATACGTCCGGCAACGGCGTCCTTGGTCATCGGCGGGTCGGCCAACTGGCCGAGTTCTTCGAGGGACGCCTGCCGATGCTCGACGCGCAGTGCACCCGCCGCCGCGAGGTGATCGGGCACGTCCTCACCGAGGATCTCCAACGCACGCTCGACGCGCGCAGCAGCCGCAACGGCAGCGCGAGCAGAGCGTCGCAGGTTTGCGTCGTCGAAATTGGCGAGACGATTGGCGGTGGCGCGGACCTCGCGTCGCATCCGCCTCTCCTCCCACACCAGACGTGTGTCCTGGGCTCCCATTCGGGTCAGGAGATCGCCGATGGCCTCACCGTCGCGGATCACCACACGATCCGTTCCGCGAACCTCACGTGCCTTCGCCGAGATCCCCAGACGCCGCGCAGCTCCAACCAGAGCAAGTGCAGCTTCCGGGCCGGGGCAGCTCACTTCGAGCGCCGACGAACGGCCGGGTTCGGTCAGGGAACCGTGCGCGAGGAACGCACCGCGCCACGCTGCTTCGGCGTCGCCGACACTTCCGCCGACGACCTGCGCAGGCAAGCCGCGAACCGGGCGCCCGCGAAGATCGAGCAGTCCCGTCTGGCGCGCGAGGGCCTCACCCTCCTTCGCTACACGCACGATGTAGCGAGCGGACTTTCGAAGCCCGCCCGCACTGAGTACGTGCACATCGGCACTGTAGGTGAACAGGTCGAATATCTCCCGGCGCAGACGTCGCGCCGTGGAGCCCAGATCCACCTCTGCTTCGACGACCACCCGGCCGCCGACGATGTGGAGCCCACCGGCAAAGCGCAGCAACGCGGAGACCTCTGCCTTGCGGCAGCTGACCTGAGTCACCACTAACCGGCTCAGTTCGTCCTTGACCTCCGCTGTCATTGCCACGAAGCGTTCTCCCTCTGTTCTTCGGATTGCTGTTCTTGCAGGGAAGACTGTGTCGAATCCCCTACTGCCGCACTGCTCGACAGTTCAGCCAGTACATCGGCCAGTTTTGCCGGATCGTGTACATGCGCTGCGCCCGGTGAGGTGTCCGCGACATCCGCGTACCTGACTTCGGCTGAAAATTGATCCGCCGCACGCTGCAGATGTTCACGTTCACGCCCGGCCGGTACCGACGCCGAGTCGACCACCACGTAGTCGACCCGGAAATCGGGCACGTGTTGGGAGAGTACGTGCAGGTGACGCTCCGCGGAGAATCCGGCGGTCTCCCCCGGCTCGGGTGCGAGATTGAGCACCAGTACCTTTCGAGCCTTCGTCGACGACAGTGATTCGACGAGTTCGGGTACCAGGACGTGTGGGATCACGCTCGAGAACCACGATCCCGGGCCGAGAACCACGAGATCGGCACGATCGATCGCAGTCACGGCATCGGGGCACGCGGGCGGATTGGACGGGAGCAGTCTCACACGCCGAACCTTGCCCGGGGTGGTCGCGACGGCAACCTGTCCACGAATGCAGCGGCTGACGCGGGGGTCCTCTTCGAGTCCCTGAACGTCGGCTTCGATCTCGAGCGCGATCGGCGACATCGGCAGCACACGGCCACGGATTCGCAGCAGTCGCGCCATCTCGTCGAGCGCGACGACCGGATCGCCGAGCACCTCGGTCAGTCCGGCCAGGATGAGATTGCCCACCGAATGCCCGGCAAGTGCGCCGACACCGCCGAAGCGATGCTGAATGGTCCGAGTCCAGTCGACTATCTCGGGTTCGTCCGACGCGAGAGCTGCCAGCGCCATCCGGAGGTCTCCAGGCGGGATGACGCCGAGTTCGGCGCGCAGCCGGCCCGACGAACCACCGTCGTCGGCGACCGTGACCACGGCGGTGACGTCGAACGTCAAGCGTCTGACGGCCTGGAGCGTGGCGAACAATCCGTGCCCGCCGCCGAGCGCGACGATGGCCGGCCCTTCGGGTGTCTCCCGCGAGCGATGTGTCGGTTCACTCATTCGCGCCCCAGATCCCGGTGCACGATGCTGACCGAGATGTCGTCCTCGGAACCCAAACGCCTCGCGAGAGCTTCGGACATGGCTACGCTTCGGTGCTTACCGCCGGTGCACCCGACCGCAATTGTCATGTAGCGCTTTCCTTCTCGTCGATATCCGGCGATCGTCAAATCCACCAGATGTCGGTAGGTGTCGAGATAGTCTTCCGCGCCCTCACGGGACAACACGTAGTCGCGAACGTCGGCGTCCTGACCGGTGTGCGGGCGAAGTTCAGGGATCCAGTGGGGATTGGGCAGGAAACGAACGTCACAGACGAGATCGGCGTCCATGGGCAGGCCGTACTTGAATCCGAACGACTGGACCGTCACCTTCATCGTTCGGTTGGCATCGTTTCCGAACGCCGTTTCGATCTTCTGACGCAGCTGATGCGCCTTCAGTGCCGACGTGTCGATGACCAGATCGGCGGCCGCCTTCACCACGGCCAACTGCCGACGCTCGGCTGCGATCCCTTCGGACAACGTGCCGTCGATGCCGTCGTTCTGCAACGGATGACTGCGGCGCACCTGTTCGAACCGTCGGATCAACACGTCGTCCGACGCTTCGAGGTACAGCACCCGAGTGTGGATCGGTTCCGCCTCGAGTTCGGTGAGCACCCACCCGAGATCGCCGGTGAAGAGTCGACTCCGCACGTCGATCACGACGGCGAGACGATCGACCGGCGGATCGGAGGTCAAGCTCAGACCGACCATTCGGGAAATGAGCTCAGGTGGCAAATTGTCCGCGACATACCAGCCGAGGTCTTCGAGCACCTTGGCAGCGGTACTCAAACCTGCTCCGGACAATCCCGTCACCAGCAGGAAATCCATCGTTCGACTGTCTTTGGCGCTGTCGGTAGTCACTGTGCACTCGGCCCCGTCGTCGGCATGGACAATTCTCGCGACTCGGAGCCCTCGTCATCGCTACCGGATTCGGCGCTGGGCGCGTCAGCAGACGTAACAGACGATTCGGATTCCGTGTCCAGCTCATCATCCCCTACCGCGGCTGGCAGCGCTCGAGCTTCAGCGCCCGCGTCGGCTGCAGCCGAATCCGTGCCGAGTGCGGCCAGAACTGCTGTGGCGGTGGTCTCACCGATACCGGGGACCTGCATGATCTCCTCGACCGTTGCCGTTTTCAGCTTCGCCACGGAACCGAAGTGAGCCACCAGAGCGGTTCGACGAGTTTCACCGAGCCCCTTGACCGAATCCAGAGCCGAAGCCGTCATCCGCCTCGAGCGTTTGCTGCGATGGAACGTGATCGCGAAGCGGTGGGCTTCGTCTCGGATGCGCTGCAGTAGGTACAACGACTCGCTCGTCCGAGGGAGGATGACCGGATCTTCTTCCCCCGGTACCCATACCTCTTCGAGTCTTTTGGCCAACCCGACTACCGCGACGTCAGTGACCCCCAGCTCGTCGAGGACCGCCGCTGCCGCCGTGACCTGAGGGGCGCCGCCGTCCACGACGAACAGATTGGGCGGATAGGCGAACCGCCGAGGCCGGCCCGTCGCCGGGTCGATCGCCGCTTCGGGAGCCAGGTCCCCACCGTCCGAGTCCATGGTCGACGCCGACGCCGCGAGGACGCCCAGGTCGCGGTTGTGGCGCAGGAACCGCCGACGCGTGATCTCGGCGATACTCGCGACGTCGTCGGAATGACCGTCGCCGGCGGCTTCCTTGATCGCGTAGTGCCGGTAGTCCGACTTACGCGGGAGCCCGTCCTCGAACACGACCAGTGACGCCACGACGTCGGTTCCCTGGACGTGACTGATGTCGATGCATTCGATTCGTAGCGGAGCCGAGTCCAGGTCCAGTGCTTCCTGGATGCCCTGCAGCGCCGCAGAACGCGAAGTGAAATCGCCGGCACGCTTGAGCTTGTGCTGCGCCAGAGCCTCTTTCGCGTTTCGCTGAACTGTTTCGGCGAGGTCTTTCTTGTCGCCACGTTGCGGAACCCGCAGTTGCACTTGCGATCCCCGAAGCTTGCTCAGCCACGCCTGGATCTCGGTCGCGTTTGCCGGCAGAACCGGCACCAGAACTTCCTTGGGAACTGCGCTGATCCCGGCCTCGGAACCCGCTCCCGGGTCGAGGGCCGCCTGCTCCCCGTAGAACTGGGTGAGGAACTGCTCGACCAGGATCGGCAGGTCGGACTCGGCGTCGAGTGCGGCCCAGTCGATGGCGTCGCCTGCCTTCTCCACGACCCAACCACGCTGACCCCGCACGCGTCCGCCCCGCACGTGGAACACCTGAACGGCGGCTTCGAGATCATCGGTGGCAAAGGCGACGAGATCGGCGTCGGTGCCGTCACCGAGTACGACGGCCTGCTTCTCGAGCGCCTTGCGCAAAGCCCCGATATCGTCACGCAGACGGGCCGCGGTCTCGAAGTCGAGATCCTCGGAAGCCTGCTGCATGCGCTTTTCGAGATCTTTGACCAACTTGTCCGTGCGGCCGGCAAGGAAGTCGCAGAAATCTTCGACGATCTGACGATGCTCCTCGGCACTGACTCGCCCGACGCAGGGCGCCGAGCACTTGTCGATGTAGCCGAGCAGACACGGCCGGCCGATCTGGTTGTGTCGTTTGAAGACTCCGGACGAGCACGTTCGTGCGGGAAACACTCGTAGCAGCAGATCGAGTGTTTCGCGGATGGCCCAGGCATGGGAGTAGGGACCGAAGTACCGGACACCCTTGCGCCGCGGACCGCGGTAGACGAACAAGCGCGGGAACTCTTCGTTGAGCGTTACCGCGAGAACCGGATACGTCTTGTCGTCGCGGTACCGGACGTTGAACCGCGGATCGAATTCCTTGATCCAGTTGTACTCTAGCTGAAGCGCTTCGACTTCGGTACTGACGACGGTCCACTCGACGCTGCCGGCGGTGGTCACCATCTGCCGAGTACGGGGATGAAGTGTCGTGACGTCCGCGAAGTACGAGTTCAAACGTGAACGGAGGCTTTTCGCCTTTCCGACGTAAATGACCCGACCATGCGGATCGCGAAATTTGTAGACGCCCGGCGCAGCCGGAATGGTTCCGGTAGCGGGGCGGTAAGTCGAGGGATCCGGCACGGTTTCAGGTTAGTCGCCGCCACCGACCGACTCGGAAACGCGCAGGATGCGGGCACCGAACCGGTCGGAAGACGTCAGTTGCTCTTGTGCGCGACCGGTGCGTAGCGGTCGGCCAGTTCGCGGAACTTACCGACCGTGTCGACGGCGTACTCGCGGTCGTTGGACTGGATCGCCATCACTGCCATGTACTCGTCGTCGGGCAATTCGATGCGTGCCCAGGCGGCACCGTCGGGGAACGAGAGTCCCTCGAACAGATCCCAGTCGACGATCTTCTCGCCCAGGATGTTTCGTACGGCAATACCCTGCTTGCCCACCTTGACCCGGGGCCGCGTCAACATCAGCACACCGAGAGCCAGAATGGTGCCGATGCCTGCCATCGCGATCTGGTCCGCGGCACGGAAGTACACGCCGGTGGACCCCTGGCGAAGCAGGAGTGCCAGTGTGACGTGAACGATCACCAGGAGGACGGCAACTCCGATCGCGTATCGCGTCGACTTACGCGGTGACGCAATCAGTTCCCAGTTCTCGTTGTCGCCGGGTGTACTCATCGAAACGAATCCTCGGTCCATGGTGCTCGGAGATGGCGCAGGGTCACTGCGGTGTCCAGTGCGGCGGCGCAGGCCTGTGCGCCCTTGTCCTCGACGCTACCCGGCAGACCCGAACGGTCAAGAGCCTGCTGCTCGGTGTCGGTGGTCAGGACACCGTTCCCCACGGGGGTGCTTTCGTCGAGCGAGACGCGTGTGAGGCCCGCGGTGACCGCGTCGCACACGTACTCGAAGTGCGGCGTGCCGCCGCGGATGACAACACCGAGAGCGACGACGGCGTCGTGCGTGCGCGCCAATGCCTGCGCAACGACCGGCAGTTCGATCGCGCCGGCGACACGGACCAGTGTCACGTCCTTGATCTGTGCCTCCTGCGCGACGCGCTGCGCGCCGGCGATCAGAGCCTCGGAGATCGTCGCGTGCCACTGCCCGGCAACGATCGCCAGCTTCAGATCCTTGGCCTCGGCGATCGCGAGCTGCGGCTGACCTTCCCCGCTCACAGTGCGGTTCCCGGCTGTGCGGTGTTCTGGTTCGCCTCGTACTCGTCCAGTCCGATCAGATCGTGCCCCATCCGATCGCGCTTGGTGCGCAGGTAGGTGAGGTTCTCCGCATTCGCGCGCAACGGCATCGGAACACGATCGGTGATCTGCAGGCCGTAGCCGTCCAGACCCACACGCTTGGCCGGGTTGTTGGTCAGCAGACGCATCGACGAGATCCCCAGATCGACGAGGATCTGGGCACCGATGCCGTAGTCACGGGCGTCCGCCGGTAGGCCGAGTTCGAGATTGGCGTCGACGGTGTCGGAACCGGCGTCCTGGAGCTGGTAGGCCTGCAGCTTGTGCATGAGACCGATGCCACGACCCTCGTGCCCGCGCATGTACAGAACAACGCCGCGGCCCTCTTGGGCGACCATGTCCAGTGCGGCGTCGAGCTGCGGGCCGCAATCGCACCGCAGCGAACCGAAGACGTCGCCGGTGAGGCACTCGGAGTGAACGCGGACGAGCACGTCGCTACCGTCTCCGTCGGGGCCTGCGATGTCGCCACGCACCAGCGCAACGTGCTCGACCTCGTCGTAGATGCTCGTGTAGCCGACAGCGGTGAACTCACCGTGGCGGGTGGGGATGCGGGCCTCGGCGATGCGCAGCACGTGCTTCTCGTGCTTGCGACGCCACGCGATGAGGTCGGCGATCGAGATCAGAGCAAGGTTGTGTTCGTCGGCGAAGACTCGCAACTCGTCGGTCTGAGCCATCGCGCCTTCGTCCTTCTGGCTGACGATTTCGCAGATGACGCCGGCAGGACGCAGGTCCGCCATGCGGGCGAGGTCGACTGCAGCTTCCGTGTGGCCAGGACGACGCAGTACTCCGCCTTCCTTCGCGCGGAGCGGAACGACGTGACCGGGGCGAGTGAAATCGTTGGCACCGGATTCGGGGTTGGCGAGCAGACGCATCGTCGCAGCGCGGTCCGACGCCGAGATGCCGGTACCGATTCCCTCACGGGCGTCGACGGTGACGGTGTACGCCGTGCCGTGCTTGTCCTGGTTGGTGGCGTACATCGGGGGCAGGCCCAGCCGATCGCAATCGTCACCGTCGAGCGGCACGCACAGGTAGCCGGAGGTGTACCTGACCATGAACGCCACCAGTTCCGGGGTGGCTTTCTCGGCGGCGAAGATGAGGTCGCCCTCGTTCTCGCGATCCTCGTCGTCCACGACGACAACAGCTTTACCTGCAGCGATATCTGCTACTGCGCGCTCGATACTGTCGAACCTGGTCACGTGCTCGCACTCCAAAGTCTTGACTTTTCACATCATCGAATACAACAAGTGCATCCGACGGATGCACTGACAACCCTACGACCAATCGGACGGGTCCGATCAGCCTGGTCCTACCGACCGGCAGAGTGAAGCCGCTCGACGTACTTGGCGATCACGTCCACCTCGAGGTTGACCGGCGTACCGACCACAGCGGTTCCGAGCGTCGTCAACTCGAGCGTTGTCGGGATCAGCGAGATCTCGAAGTACTCGAACCCGCGGTCTCCGCCCAGCGCGGAGACCGTCAGCGAGACTCCGTCGACGGTGATCGAACCCTTCTCCACGACGTAACGGGAAATGGAGTCGGGCAGTGCGATCCGCACTACCTCCCAGTTCTCGGACGGCGAGCGGGAAATGACGTGGCCTGTTCCATCGACATGCCCTTGAACCAGGTGGCCGCCGAGTCGGCTGTTCAGCGCCGCGGCACGCTCGAGGTTGACGCGAGAGCCGACATCCAATTTCGCCAGGCTCGAGCGGTTCAGGGTTTCCTGCATGACATCTGCGGTGAACGAACCGTCGGCAAGCACGTCGACCACCGTCAGGCACACTCCGTTGACCGCGATCGAATCACCGTGGCCGGCGTCGGAGGTGACCAGTGGCCCGCGCACCGTGAAACGTGCAGCATCGACCAGTTCTTCCTTGGCGACAATTTCGCCGAGTTCTTCCACAATTCCTGTGAACACGCGCCCTACTCCTCGTTCCCCGGAGCAGAACTCTCCGGAACCAGACTCAACAAAATATCGGGGCCGATCGTTACCGCAGACTCCAAACGGAATCGGTGGGCGTCGGTGATGGTGTGCACTCCGGCATCGACGAGTGCGGAGGCGCCCGCGCCGAGCAGGATCGGAGCGATGTATGCCTCTATGACGTCGACATATCCGGCGGCAAGGAATGCTCCGGCCAGACGGGGCCCACCCTCGAGAAGTACGTCCGTGTACTCCCCCAACGCCTCGACTACTTCGTCGATGTTGTCGGTGTTGAGCACCAGAGTCGGTGCGGTTTCGTCGAGAATGCTTGCCGTCGAGGGTATTTCGCGCTTCCCGACGACGACGCGAACGGGCTGGTGCGCCGCGAGCTCACCGGTGGGCTGACGTGCGGTCAGCCACGGATCGTCGGCGAACACGGTGCCGGTACCGACCACGATCGCATCGATCTGCGCTCGCTGCGCATGCACGCGCGCCCTCGCCTGCGGACCGGTGATCCACTGACTCGTTCCGTCCTCGGCGGCGCTGCGTCCGTCCAGACTGGCCGCGTACTTCCACGTGATGTGCGGGCGACCGGTGCGCTGTTTGTGCAGCCAGGCCCGCAGTGGACCAGCCTCCACCTCGGGTGCTCGCAGTCCGGCCGTGACGCTGATTCCAGCGCGCATGAGGGTCGCTGCGCCGCCGGAAGCCTCCGGATTGGGATCACCGACGGCGTAGACAACCGCCGAGACTCCGGCGTCGATCAATGCCTGCGAGCAAGGGCCGGTTCGTCCCTGGTGATTGCACGGTTCCAGTGTCACCACGGCCGTACCGCCACGTGCCGCATCGCCGGCCTCGTCGAGAGCCACGACCTCCGCGTGCGGTCCACCGGGCGGTTGCGTCATACCGACGCCCGCGATGGTTCCGTCGGCAGCGAGGATGACCGCGCCGACCGGTGGGTTGGGGCTGGTGAATCCGCGCGCGGAATCAGCTGCGGCCAGCGCGATCTGCATCGCGGCGTCGAGATCAGCCGTCGACGCCTGTCCACCCTTTGCCATCGAGCGGCTCAGACCGACAGCGTCAGGTGCGGCGACGCCGAGGCGGCCTGCGCGCGCAGCTTGCGCACCGCATCACCGGGATCACTCGCTCCGTACACCGCCGAACCGGCGACGAAGCAGTCGATCCCTGCTTCAGCGGCCTGCTCGATCGTGGAAGCGTTGATGCCGCCGTCGATTTCGACAAGGAGCGTCAGCTCACCCGAGTCGACGAGCTTTCGAACTGCGCGTGCCTTGTCGAGCACCTGAGGCATGAAGGACTGACCACCGAATCCGGGTTCGACGCTCATGATCAAGAGGGTGTCGAAGTCCTTGAGGATTTCCAGGTAGTCGTCGATCGGGGTTCCAGGCTTGATGCTCAGCCCCGCCTTGGCACCAGCTGCACGAATATCGCGGGCAACCGAACGCGGATCGTCGGTGGCCTCGGCGTGAAACGTGACGTTGTACGCACCGGCCTCGGCGTACGGCGGCGCCCAGCGCTCCGGATTCTCGATCATGAGATGGCAGTCGAGCGGAATATCCGTCGCCTTCAGCAGACTCTCGACCACCGGCAGACCCAGCGTGAGATTGGGAACGAAATGCGCGTCCATCACGTCGACGTGAAGCCAGTCGGAGCCGGACACGGCAGTCGCTTCATCAGCGAGTCGAGCAAAATCTGCGGACAGAATGGACGGTGCAATCATCGGGGAAGCCACGACGCCGAGTTTAGCTGTGTCTCATTGCCGACCGTGCATGCACATCGGAGCCGGTGCAATCAGATCAGTTCTTGACGACGGTGTGGAGCTTTCGCACCTTGGCCGGTGCCTTGATCCGCCACGCGTCTTCGAGCATCTCACCCAACTGCACCTCGTCGATCAGTTCGAGGTGCACGAGGATCGAGCCGTGCCCGTGATAGTGATCGGTGGTGAAGAAAGCCGCCTCGCCACTGGCGAGTAGCGCCTCCTTCTCGTCCAGACCGCACATCACGACCAAAGCGCCCTCCGCTTCGGTGCGGAGCCGCGCAAAAGTCTTACCTGCCACCTTGAGTGCCGGGGTGTTGTACGAGGTCGACTCTTCCACGGAGGGAAGAGCCGAACCCAGTACTACAACCTGTTCCCACGTAACCATGTAGGCACCATACGACTACCGATGCCCAGAAGTCATCCGATCAGGCCAGCGGCTTGCGCAAAGCGGCCATGAACATCGCATCGGTCCCGTGTCGGTGCGGCCACAACTGAACCGACGATCCGTCTCCGACGTCCGGGACACCTGGCACCAATTCCTTGGTGTCGAGTTCCACGACGCCGTGACGTCGCACCGCATCGGCGACCACTGCCAGCGTTTCCGACAAGTGCGGCGAGCACGTGGAGTACAGCACCACTCCGCCGGGGCGAACCAGTTCGATTGCGGCAGCGAGCAATTCACGCTGCAACTTCACGAGCGGAGCCACATCGGACGGCTGGCGACGCCAACGTGCCTCCGGGCGCCGACGCAGCGCACCCAACCCGGTGCAGGGAGCGTCGACGAGGATGCGGTCGTATCCGGGTTCGAGCCCGGATTCGCGGCCGTCCGCCACGTGTACGTCCACGGGAAGCTCGCGAGTGGTCTTGCGGATCAATTCGGCGCGATGTTCGACGGGCTCGACGGCGTCGAGTCGCCCGCCTTCGATACCGGCGAGAGCGCCGAGAAGCGCTGCCTTACCGCCCGGACCTGCGCAGAGATCGAGCCAGCGTCCGGAGTCTTCACCTTCGAGAGGAGCAATGCTGAGGGCGCGGGCCACCAGCTGACTGCCCTCGTCCTGCACGCCCGCCAAGCCTTGGCGGACCGCCTCGAGCTGTCCGGGGTCACCGCCGTCGAGATGCACGGCGTACGGCGAGTACGGCCCGATCTCGCCGCCGGTCACCAGTGCAAGCTCCTCGGCGGAGATCTCGCCGGGGCGGGCGACGAGGTGTACTGCAGGGCGGGCGTCGTCGGCGATCAGGACGTCTTCGAGTTCACCGGCAGCAGCGCCGAGCGAGTCGGCAAATACCTGCGCGATCCACAGGGGGTGAGCGTGCTCGAAGGCGAGCCGGCCGACCGGGTCTTTCGGGGCCAGCAGCTCGACCCACTCCTCCTGGGTGCGTTCGGAAACACGGCGCAGGACCGCATTGACGAATCCTGCTCGGCCCTGGCCGTTTTCGGCGCGAACCAGATCGACCGAGGTTGCGACGGCAGCGTGCGGTGCGACACGAGTGCGCAGCAATTGGTACGAGCCGAGTCGGAGAACATCGAGCAGAGTTCCGTCGATCTCTTCGATCGGCCGACCCGCTGCATGGGCGATCACCGCATCCAGCAGTCCCTGAGCACGTGCCGCACCGTACGCCAGTTCGGTTGCCAGCGCCGCATCGCGTGCGTCGAGTTTGCGGTCACGCAGGAGCCCTGGCAGAACCAGGTTCGCGTACGCGTCACGCTCACGGACCGCGCGCAGGACGTCACGCGCCGCCAGACGCGGTTGATCGAGCCCGGCGGTTGCCGGATCAGGCCGCTTGGCCTGCTTCGGCTTGGTGTTCTTGCCGCCGCCGCCGTTCTTGGCTCCGGGACCCTGTGTCCGCCGTGCCGGCCGTCGTGATTCGGTCACTGTGCTCGTACCTCCGCGTCGAGTCGGGCACCGCGTGCCCAGTCCCCTGCCGACATCAATTTCTTGCCCGGGGGCTGAATCTGCCCGAGTCGCACCGCGGTGGTCGCGGTACCGATGTACAGACCATCCTTGCGTACCGAGATCTCACCGACTGCCAGGGTCTCGTCCGTGACGGTGATCGGGCCGACCTTGACTCGAAGATCACCGATCATCGTCCATGCCCCGGGTGCGGGTGTGACGGCTCGGATATGCCGGTCCACTGTGCGAGCGGGCAGTTCCCACCGCACGCGGGCCGCGTCCACCGTCACCTTGGGGGCATACGAGACGCCGTCGGCAGACTGCGGAACCGCGTTGATCTCGCCGGCCTCGAGTCCGTCGAGTACCGATTCGAGGAGGGCAGCGCCGTTTTCCGCGAGACGTCCGAGCAGGTCGCCCGCCGTATCGGTGTCGCGAATCCGCTCGGTCATCACTCCGTACACGGGGCCGGTATCCATCCCGGCTTCCAAACGGAACGCGCTCGCACCCGTCACCTCGTCACCGGCACTGATCGCGGCCTGCACCGGCGCGGCGCCGCGCCACGCGGGAAGCAACGAGAAATGCAGATTGACCCAACCGTATTTCGGAATGTCGAGGACGTTCTGTGGCAACAGGTTTCCGTAGGCGACGACGGGTGCACAGTCCGGTTCGAGGCGGGCGAGTTCGGCCGCGAAGTCGGGATCGGACGCCTTGGCCGGCGTCAGCACCGGGATGCCGTGCTCGTCGGCAAGCAGACCGATCGGCGATCGGGTGACTTTTCGACCGCGGCCCGCCACAGCGTCCGGACGCGTGACGACGGCTACCACTTCGTGGTTGGCGGACTCGATGAGCCGACGCAGTGAAGGAACCGCGGGTTCGGGTGTTCCGGCGAACACGACGCGCATGTCAGCTCTCCCGTTTCGTTGGGCTCTTCGGACTCTGATCAGCCGATCGGCCTGTCGAACGCGGTGGACTGCAACTCACGAAAATGCTCCCGGATGTGTCGGTGGGTGGAACTGTCAGTCTAAGGACTGCGAGAGCTACGACCTACCTCGCGCCACACCGAACCACTTTCTCAGCAATTTCTTTGATCAGAACCCTGCACATTCACCGGTCCTCGGTATTGACTGTTTCTGTCGTCGCCACTCGGCGGAGGCTGATACGGGATACACCGATCACACGGAGGAACTTAGATGGCAGGCATCGACAGTAAGTTCGACAAGGCCTACGCAGGAAAGTCCGTCGAAGAATTGGCGGACGCCCCGGTCGCGGCACTCAACGGCGTAAGCGATTCGGACGCAGAACATTTGAAGGCAGCGTTCAACATCAAGACCGTCCGCGACCTCGGAACGAACAAGTTCTTCCTGTGGGCGCAGGCCACTGCCAAGCTCGCCGAGTAAACATCCCGACCCACGTGATCTCGGTGCTCACGAGTTAGCAGCTCACGAATTTGCAGCTCACGAATTTGCGTCGATGACCACTTGCGGAATATCCGTGCCGAGCGGCACCACGCTGCACGAAGCGTGCCGCTCGGCATCGGGGTCGAGGACCGTCCGGATGACGTCGATCACGTAGGGGTCGTACGGCATGCGGAAGTGGCCGGTCAGGTTAGACGGGCACAGATCCTGGAGGACGATGTTTTCTGCACCGGCACCGCGGAGCGCGATGTTCGAGGACGGCTGGATCATCTCGTCGACAGTGGACCCGATGGTCGTGTAGCGCACTCCGGGTACGGTGTCACCGCCGGCGTTGAGGGTGTTCAACATATCCGACCCTTGCATCTGCTCGCGGACAGCTCGCGAAAAGACGTCTTCGACAAAGTCTTCTCCGCCGGGGATCGCACGGACAATGGGAACCAACCCGAACATCACCCCACCGTATGTCGGCGAAGCCAAACCGACCCAATGATCGACGTAGGCGTCGCCGCCCATCTTGTTGACGTAGTACCGCGTCACCGTCGCGCCTTGCGAATAGCCGATCACGTCGACCTTGTCCGCTCCGGTCGCGGTCAGCACCTGATCGACGAAAGAACCGAACGCGGTGGCACTACCGACTATGTCGCCGACGCCGTAGGTCTCGTGTGCGACGTCCCCGTCTTCTTCTTTGATCGCACCGCCGTAATTGAGGGCGAAGACGCAGTAGCCGTCAGCTGCCAGTGCCGGCGACAGGGCCGCCCAATCCGCGTACGCCTCGGTGTCGGTTCCGTGGGCGAGTACAACCGGTCGGGGATGCGTGGCGGAAGGCTCACAGCCGAAATCGTTCGATCCGGCAGGTGCGGATCCTGGATGAGCATGAGCGAATGCGGTGGCTACCGAACGCGACACCTGGCCTGGGCCGATGACGAGGGGAACATCCATCGCGTCGGCACTCGCAGACGGGAGCGTCGGTGCTGCAGCCGATATCGCCGGCGGTGCTCCGATCAGCAGCGCCACTGCTACCGAAAATGTCAGTCCCACAGACCGTTTGACGCCAGACATTGTTCCTGCTCCTGCTCTGATCCTACGAGGGAGCTGACCGTAACACCAGAAACTTCGAGGCGCATACCCTACCGAACAGTAGGTATCCGACGTCTCAATTGCCGCCTTCATCGGAGTCATCACCGGCAAGCACTCGGTAGAGCGATTTGCGCGCCTCGACAAGCACGTCGGCTGCGGCCTTGACCTGCGCTGGTGTGCCTACAGCAGCCACTTGACCGGCCGCGCCCATCAGCTGGCCGATCAGTTCTCGAAGGTCCTGCTCCGGCTCCCCTACGCTGAGACGAACGTCATCCCACGGCGCCCCGAGATCGGCGCGATGTTCCTCGACGTACGCGACGCCTTCTTCTGTCAGCTTGGCGGTTTTGCGGCCGGCAACCTTTTCGATGATCACCAGTCCTTCGTCCTCGAGTTGGGACAGCGCGGGATAAATGGAGCCCGGACTCGGCTTCCAGACGCCGCCGCTGCGCTCGACGATCTGCTGAATCAATTCGTAGCCGTGCATCGGCTCTTCCGCGATCAACAGCAGAATCGCAGCGCGCACATCTCCTCGACGACCTCGTCCGCCACGTCCTCGCCCGCGACCGAACTGAGCGCCCGGACCGAAGCCGGGGCCGGGTCCGCCGTCTGGACCGAAACGCCCCCGCCGATGGCCTCTGCGTGGCATGTCACCGAAGCCCGGCCGCTCGTGCGGTCGACCGCGTCGTCCACCGTCTCGATCGCCGGGACCATCGCCCGACGCGCCGTCGTCCGTCGGCACCCACATCACAAATGGTGGCCGTTGCTCACGGCCGAAACCGCCGAAGAAACCGCGCCGGCCGAACATCCCCTCGTTCGGGAAACTTGCATCCATCGTCGAACCTCCATCACTATCGTTGATAGTTCGACGATATATCGTCATATCGGGTAGCGCAAGGATTCCTCCGACAACTCGAAACTCAGCCGATGCGGCGTGGGTCGATCTGAATGCGGACCGGACCCGAAGACTTCCGCGCACTGCGCGCGGCCCTCGCATGTGCCAGAGCGTCCGCAAGGCCGCGACCGTCCTTGCGTGGAACGCGGACCAGCATTCGCTCCGGCGCGACACCGCTCTCGTCCTCACCGGAATACGGAAGCCTCTCCCCCGCAGGCAATTCCACTGGTCCGAGCAGTACAGCACTTGCCGGCAGATCAGCTGAATCCACCAACTCCGCAATTGCCGCGGATCCACCGTCGATCGCAGCCATGTGAACGGCCGGAGGAAAGCCGACCTCGTCTCGCTCCTCGAATTGAGACTGTGCGTGCCCCACTGGATCCCATCGGACCAACGCCTGCACCGTCGGGATACCCGAGTCTGCGACAACCACAACTTCACCGCCTTCGGACAGCGGAATCACCATGGCAGCAGCCGACATCCAGCGTCTGAGTGTTTCCTCGGCGGCGCGAAGATCGGGCCGGCCGAGCAGTGCCCAGCCGTCGAGCAAGAGCGCGGCGCCGTAGCCGCCGGTCATCACCGGCTCCGCACCCACTGTCGAGACCACCAACGCGGGCCCGTGAGGCAGTTCCTTGACCACATCACTGCCCCCGGACAGAACAACTTTCACTCCGGGAAACGCCCGCCCGAGTTCTTCGGCGGTCCGGCCGGCACCGACCACCACTGCGCGCAACGCTTTCGCCCCGCACGCGTGACATCGGTAGGCGGCATCGGCAACCCCGCACCAGCGGCACGCCGGTGTCCCGGCGCCGTCGGGACCTGCCGCAGCGGGAAGAGCCAGTGGGCCGTTGCACCGACGGCACCGTGCCGGGGCACGGCACTTTCCGCAGGCCAGGGTCGGTACGTACCCCCGCCGAGGCACCTGCACCAGGACTCCGTTGCCCTCACCCAGAGCGCGCCGGGCGGCCGCGAATGCAATAGCGGGCAAACGAGCCGCTCTGGCTCCCGGATCGCGGGCCAAGGCTTGATCGCTGTCGGCAAGCGCGGTGATCTTGGGTGCGTGGGCACGAACGACGTCCCGCGTAGCGACCAGATCGTGCGCCCATCCCGAGTCGACGAGTACCTGCGCTTCTGCCGTACGGGAGAACCCACCGATCACGACGGCGCACCCGGCGACGTAGCCACGCAGGACGGCAACTTCGCGGGCATGTGGATACGGCGACCGCGGCTCGGACAAGTTGTCGTCGCCGTCGTCCCAGACGACGACAAGACCGGTCTCGGGCGTCGGCGCAAAAACAGCACTCCGCGTGCCGACGACGATCCGGGCGGTCCCGCGCAGTGCAGCGAGCCACCTCCGATATCGCATGGCCGGCCCCAGGCCCGCGGACAGACCTACCACCGCATCCGCTCCGGAGAGTTCGGTACAAGCGGCGACGACGCGGTCCAGGTCGCGTTGATCGGGCACAACCAGGATCGCGGATTTACCACTTGCCGCTACGGCCCCGGCCAGTTCGGCCAGGCGCAGTGGCCAGTTTTCACCAGGCAACGCCTGCCAGACCGCACGTGGGCTTTTCGACTCGCGAATCGCGGACAGGAAGGCGTCACCGAATCTGTAGAGATGCCAACCATTTTCGATCGGTTCAGGAGCGGACGGCGGCTCGGCGGGCCCCCACGGTTCCGCCTCGACCTTCGCGTGCCGCGGCGGTACCGCCAAACGGAGAACATCGGCACGGGTTCCGGCATAACGCTCCGCCACACGATCGACGACTTGCGCGATTTCGGCCGTCAGGACCCGCTCGGACGAGATGACGCGTTCGAGCCAGCCGAACTTCCCCTGATGGTCACTGGTCGCCTCGCGCGAGACGATGAAACCGTCCACCAGACGACCAGCGAAGCGGATGCGCACCCGGACTCCGGGCTGCGCATCCGCTTCGAGTTCACGAGGAACGAGGTAGTCGAATTCACGGTCGAGGTGAGCGAGCGGGAGCATCGGCAGCACCCGGGCGACCGGATCGACTTCTGCCGCTACTCTTTCCGCGCCCACCCGCGCCCCGTCTGTACGTCAGTGATCAGAGACCAGCTGCGCTACGCAGCTTGTCGGCGCGATCGGTGCTCTCCCACGGGAGGTCGATATCGGTGCGACCGAAGTGACCGTATGCCGCCGTCTGCGCGTAGATCGGGCGCAGCAGGTCGAGGTCGCGGATGATCGCTCCCGGACGCAGGTCGAAGATCTCGGTGATCGCCTTCTGGATCCGTGCCGGATCGGTCTTCTCGGTGCCGAAGGTTTCGACGAAGAGTCCGACCGGAGCTGCCTTGCCGATGGCGTAGGCGACCTGAACCTCGATGCGGTCGGCCAGACCTGCGGCAACAGCGTTCTTGGCCACCCAGCGCATGGCGTAGGCAGCGCTGCGGTCGACCTTTGACGGGTCCTTGCCGGAGAACGCGCCGCCACCGTGGCGAGCCATTCCGCCGTAGGTGTCGACGATGATCTTGCGGCCGGTCAAACCGGCGTCACCCATCGGGCCACCGAGGACGAACTTGCCCGTCGGGTTCACCAACAGACGAACATCGGAGGTGTCGAGATCGGTGAGGTTGACGTCGGTCAGCACCGAGTGAAGCACCTTCTCGCGAAGATCGGGCGTCAACAGGTTGTCGAGGTCGATGTCAGCGGCATGCTGGGTGGAGATGACCACGGTGTCGAGACGGACAGCCTTGTCACCGTCGTACTCGATGGTGACCTGGGTCTTGCCGTCCGGGCGCAGGTACGGCAGCACGCCGGACTTACGGACCTCGGTCAACCGGCGAGAGAGACGATGAGCCAGCGCGATGGGCAGCGGCATCAGTTCCGGCGTGTCGGTGGTGGCGTAGCCGAACATCAGGCCCTGGTCGCCCGCACCCTGACGGTCGATCTCGTCGTCGCTGATTCCGTCGACGCGAGCCTCGTGCGAGTGATCGACACCCTGCGCGATCTCGGGCGACTGGGCGCCGATCGCGACGTTGACGCCGCAGGAGTTACCGTCGAAGCCCTTTGCGGAGCTGTCGTAGCCGATTTCGAGGACCGTGTCGCGCACGATCTTCGGAATGTCCGCGTACGCAGTGGTCGTGACCTCACCGGCTACGTGAACCTGGCCGGTGGTGACCAGTGTCTCGACGGCCACGCGGGCGCGCGGGTCCTGGGTGAGCAGCGCGTCGAGGATCGAGTCGCTGATCGCGTCACAGATCTTGTCCGGGTGCCCCTCGGTGACGGACTCGCTGGTGAATAGCCGACTGCCGGACTTGCTCACAGATCTCCCTCTCGACGACTGAGTTCTTGACTACAGCTTATTGAAGTATCCGAATCACCGTTCGGTGACCGTTTTGTCATGCTTTGTTAGCTGGGGGCTGAGCCGACGATAACGGTTGGACCGCCTGCGCAACACCCTTGTACTCACCCGATTATCGTGGGGTAACTCTCACCACCGGGCGCGTGTCGCTACTCGGGAAAGAGCTTGACCAGGGCGTCGAGTACTCGACTGGCCATCAAAGCCTTGGATCCGTGTTCGAGAGCGGACTCCGAGCCGTCGGAACCGAGCAGCCAACCGTCGTTGTGATCGACCTCGAACGCCTTGCCCTCGCCGACCGCATTGACCACGAGGAGATCGCAACCTTTGCGGGCAAGCTTGGAGCGGGCATAGGTGAGTACGTCACCATGGGCGTCACCGGTCTCAGCGGCGAATCCGACGATCACCGTTCGAGCATCCAAGTCGCCGTCACGACGCGCTTCGACGAGACCGGCGAGGATGTCGGCATTTCTGGTGAGGCTGATCGAGTCGGGTTCGTTTGCGCCCTTCTTGATCTTGCTGCCTTCGACGGTGGTGGGGCGGAAGTCCGCGACAGCCGCAGCCATGACGACTCCGTCGTGTCCCGGTGCGTGCTTTTCCACTGCCAACCGGAGATCTTCGGCCGTCTTGATGTGCACGACGTCGACAGCGGCGGGGTCGGCGAGATCAGCCGTGTACCCGGCGATCAGTGTCACGTGCGCGCCGCGTTGCGCGGCAAGACGGGCGAGCGCGTAGCCCTGCTTGCCCGAGCTGCGATTACCGAGAAAGCGCACGGGATCGAGCGGCTCGCGAGTACCGCCGGCGGTGACCAGAATGCGGCGACCCTCCAGGTCGCGCGGCAACGCGTCCGAGCGCTCGAGGAGCAACGATGCCAACCCGACGATCTCGTCGGGTTCGGGAAGTCGACCGGCTCCGGTGTCTTTCCCTGTCAAACGCCCGGAGGCAGGTTCGATCACGTGGACGCCGCGCGAACGCAGTGTCGCCACGTTCGAGACCGTTGCGGGGTGCTCCCACATCTCGGTGTGCATTGCTGGGGCGAAGACAACCGGACAGCGCGCGGTCAACAAAGTGGCCGTCAACAGGTCGTCTGCGCGACCCATGACCGCTCGCGCCATCAGATCAGCGGTTGCCGGCGCGATGACGACCAGATCGGCTTCCTGTCCGAGACGGACATGCGGAACCTGCGGGACGTCGTTGAAGACGCCGGTGTGAACCGGGTTGCCGGAGAGTGCTTCGAACGTCGCGCGCCCGACGAACTCCAGAGCGGATTCGGTCGGAATCACGCGGACGTGATGACCGCTCTCGGTGAAGCTGCGGATGATCGAGCACGCCTTGTAAGCGGCGATACCCCCACCGACACCGACGACAATGCGCTTACGTATCGATGTGGGCGCGTCGGACACTCCCCCGACACCCGAACGAGGTTCGGGTGCGGCAGATGTGGTGCTCACTCGCCTTCGGTGTGCTCGAGGAGATCAGCGTGGATTTCACGCAACGCGATGGACAGCGGCTTTTCCTGCAGACCGGGCTCGACCAGAGGTCCGACGTATTCGAGGATGCCGTCACCGAGCTGGTTGTAGTAGTCGTTGATCTGGCGCGCGCGCTTGGCCGAGTAGATGACCAGGGCGTACTTGGAAGAGGTGCGTTCGAGCAACTCGTCGATCGGCGGGTTGGTGATGCCGAGCGGGGTGTCGTAGGCAGGCAGAGCGCCCTGACCTGCTGCGGACGCGGCTGAAGTGCTGCTCACTCTTGTGTCTCCTGAATTAGATCTTCATTGAAGAACTAGTTTTATCGATCCGGATATCTGAGAAACGGGGTGGAAATCGGTTCCCGAATGGTGCGGAATCAGTTCCCAACCAACAAGGATACCAACTCATCGCAAGCACGGCTTACATCCTCGTTCACGATGACCGTGTCGAACTCGTCCTGTGCGGCCAATTCCACTCGGGCCGTCTCGAGTCGGCGCGCCACGACGTCTTCCGTTTCGGTTCCACGTCCGGTCAGCCGTTGCACCAGAACGTCCCAGCTCGGTGGAGCCATGAACACCAACAGAGCCTCGGGCATCGCCTTGCGGACAGCTCGTGCTCCGGCGAGATCGACCTCGACGAGAACGGGCTTTCCAGCTTCGAGCGCTTCTTCGACCGGAGCTGCGGGGGTGCCGGAGCGCTGCAGGCCGCCGTGGATTTCCGCCCATTCGAGAAGTTCACCGGAGTCGATCATCCGTTGAAATTCTTCACGGGAGGTGAATCGGTAGTCCTTGCCGTCCACTTCACCTGGACGGGGATCGCGAGTGGTCGCCGAAACACTGAAAACGAGTTCAGGCAACCGAGTTCTCAGCTCGCGAACGACGCTGGACTTACCGACAGCCGAAGGGCCGGCCAGTACAACCAGCCGACCCCTCCGCACTGCGGTCTTGCTCTCTGACACTGTTGCGTCAGCAATCATCAGACACTGCCGCGTCAGCAATCATCACTTGTCGGCTCAGGCCTCGAAGTCGAACTTGGTGAGCAGAGCCTTGCGCTGCCGATCACCGAGGCCACGAAGGCGACGGGTCGGTGCAATCTCCAGCTCGGTCATGATCTCCTGAGCCTTGACCTTGCCCACCTTGGGCAGCGCCTCGAGCAGTGCCGAAACCTTCATCTTGCCCAAGATTTCGTTGTCTTCGGCGTCCTTGAGGACCTGCTTGAGGTCGGTGCCGCCACGCTTCAGGCGCTCCTTGAGCTCAGCCCTGGCCTTGCGGGCAGCAGCTGCCTTCTCCAAAGCAGCAGCGCGCTGCTCATCAGTCAACTGGGGAAGGGCCACGGTTCCTCCGTCTCGTCGTGTGCAAATTTTGTCTATTCCGCTGATAACCAGCAGCGATAGCGACCGTACTCACGCCTGGCGCGAATTGCTAACCCACCCCCCGCGGTCCGATGCAGATCGCGGTGGGTTATGCGCGTCGAATCGATGTCACGGATCGTCACCGTTTTCGGCTGGATCGAGACGAATTCGACGCCACACGAACGTGCGTACAGTACCGAAATAGACTGTAACACAATGTATTTCGACCCATAGCGTGCGACACCCCCGTGCGAGTGTGCGAAATCGTTACCTGCGGGAATGAACGTGGTCGCCGACACATCCAAAATTTTCGAGCATTTTCGGCGCCTATGCGCGTGTCGCGGCCCGTTTTCAGGTCTGCAGCGACGATTTCGGATCGCCGGCGTCGACCGTCTCGGGTTCGATGCGACTCACGCCGGGGGCGGCCAGAGCGAGCACTACCGCGAGGCTCGCCCAGAGCAATGAATTCTCCAGCACGAAGCCGACTACCGGGATATCCATGTCCGCGCCGACTCGAGGAAGCCGAAACAGCACTACGACAGCGGTGAGACCGATCGCGATCCAGGACCACACAGGGACCGATCGAGTGCCCTCCCCCACGCCCGACTTGATCGGAACGAGGAGTACACCCACCGCCGGCACCAACCACACGAAGTGGTGCGTCCAGGCAATGGGAGTCACGATTGCCGCCAGCAGAGCCACCACCGTGAAACCGGCGAGATCGCCCCGCAGGCGCTGAGCGCGCCGCGTCGCGACAATTCCGAGGACACCCAACACCGCACAGGCGACGAGCCAGACCGGACCCACCAGGCCCTCGGGAAGTAGCCGCAAGGCCATTCCACGCACGGACTGGTTACCGAACACGGACGGGTCACCGACGGCGACGCGCCCCGAGAGTGAGGCGATGTCGCCGAAGTAGTCGATCGTCTGGCGTGGGAGAACCGCAAAGCCCAGAGCCGTGGCGCCGAGGAAGCCGGCGAGGCCGCCCGCAACTGCTTTCCAGCGCCCGGTGATCACGTAGTAACCGATGTAGACGAGTGGCACGAGTTTGACCGCGCCGGCGATCCCCACCAGCACGCCCTCGGGAATCCACCGTGGTCGAGCCAGCACGTCGATCAAGCACAGGAGAGTCAGAAACAACCCGACCTGGCCGTACCCGAGGTGATCGGAGATCGGCGATGCCGCCGTCCACAGGACCAGGAAACCCACGTAGACGACGACTGGCCGCTTACGTGTGAACGGGACTTCGCGATAGCTGAGCACGATGATCGCGGCCAGCATCAGGAGGCTGACGAAACTCCATCCCCACTGGACCGCACCCCAGGAACCCAGGGCGACTGGAACGGCGACGAGCGCAGCGAAGGGCGGATACGTGAACGGCAGTCTCGCGTTGAACGACTCGTCGTACAGGTTCGAGCCGTCGAGGACGGCCTGACCCGCCGTCCGGTACACGGCAAGATCGTCGCCGTGTACGCCGGTGACGGATTGGAACCCGGTGGCCAGCAGCGCGCACGCCGCGACGAGAAGTCCGATCTGCCACCAACGATTCACCGACGGACGGTACCACCGGGTTCCACCGCTCGAACGAGCCTCGAGGTCACTCACGGATCAGTTCGCCAATGCGGCTTCGATCTCGTCTCGGTCACGCATTGCTGCCTCCCGAAGTGCCGATACCGAAGGACCATGATTGAGCACCCCGCGGGAAGTGTTCGGCAGCAGGAGCTCGGTCGATCCCGCGAAGATGTCTGCGAGATCCGCTGCCGTCGCACCCTGCGCGCCGAGTCCCGGAGCGAGAATCGGGCCGTTGAACTGCGACAGGTCCAGACCGTGGTCCCGAGTTGCACCGACCACCAGTCCGACGGTGTCACGGCCGTCGACGTTCGCATCGACCGCAGCGTCGACGATCGACTGAGCCACGCTCACACCGTCAGCCGACGACTGTTGAAGTACGCCGCCTTCCGGATTGGAGGTTCGTGCCAGGACGAAGATCCCGCGTGCGTTCTGCCTTGCCAGTTCGAGTGTCGGAGTCAGCGCCCCGAATCCCAGGTACGGCGAAACGGTGACCGAGTCGGAGGCCAACGGCGAATCACCCAACCAGGCTTGCGCGTACGCGTCCATCGTCGAACCGATGTCACCGCGCTTGGCATCCGCGACGACCAGCGTTCCCGCATCGCGAAGAACCGAGATGGTCCGCTCCAACACGGCGAAGCCGGCGCTGCCGTAAGCCTCGAAGAACGCAACCTGCGGTTTGACCAGTCCGACCTCACCGGTGAACGCCTCGACGCAGATCTCGGCGAAAGTCTCGAGACCTTCGGCCGTACGCGGCAGTCCCCACGCGTCGAGAAGCGCGGGATGCGGGTCGATACCGACGCACAGCCGCCCCCGGTCCGCGATCGCGGACCGGAGACGCTGCCCCCAACTGTGACTCACGACTGCTGTGCCGGCTGACGAAGACCTGCGTGCAATTCCTGCAGGGAGTGAACTCCGATGTCGCCGCGAATGGCTGCTTCGATGCCCTGCACGGCAGCCGAGGCGCCCTGCACCGTCGTGATGCACGGGATGTTCGACGCAACCGCTGCGCTTCGGATCTCGTAGCCGTCGACACGCGGGCCGTTGTTGCCGTACGGCGTGTTGATGACCATGGCGACCTCGCCGCTGCGGATCTGGTCGACGATGGTCTCGGCACCGGCCGGAACATCTTCACCCGACTGCTTGTACACCTGCTTGCACTCGATACCGTTGCGCCGCAAAACATCTGCGGTTCCTTCGGTGGCAAGAATGGTGAATCCGAGGTCTGCCAGGCGCTTGACCGGGAAGATCAGCGAACGCTTGTCCTTGTTGGCGACCGAGACGAACACCGCGCCCGTGGTGGGCAACGAACCGTAGGCGGCAGTCTGCGACTTGGCAAAAGCCGTACCGAAGTCGAAGTCGATTCCCATGACTTCACCGGTGGACTTCATTTCCGGGCTGAGCAAGGTATCCACGCCGGTACCGTCGGCGCGGCGGAAGCGGTTGAACGGCAACACAGCTTCCTTGACCGCGATCGGTGCACCGGCCGGGGTGTTTCCGCCGTCGCCCTTCGCCGGCAGAATGCCGCTCGCACGCAGTTCCGCGATGGATTCGCCGAGCATGACGCGGGCGCATGCCTTGGCCAGCTGGACGGCCGTCGCCTTGGACACGAACGGAACCGTGCGGCTGGCGCGGGGATTTGCTTCCAGCACGTAGAGGATGTCGTCCTTGAGGGCGTACTGGACGTTGAGCAGGCCCTTGACGCCGATGCCCTTCGCGAGAGCCTCGGTGGAGCGGCGGACGTTCTCGAGATCCGCCCGGCCCAGAGTGATGGGCGGGAGCGCACACGCCGAGTCACCGGAGTGAATGCCGGCTTCCTCGATGTGCTCCATGACGCCGCCGAGGTACACCTCGGTGCCGTCACACAGAGCGTCGACGTCGATCTCGACCGCGTCTTCGAGGAAGCGGTCGACCAGGACCGGACGATCGTCGGAGATCTCCGTGGCGCGCGAGATGTAGTCGGCGAGGGAAGCCTCGTCGTAGACGATCTCCATGCCGCGACCACCGAGCACGTACGACGGACGCACCAGCACCGGGTAGCCGATACCTGCCGCGATCTCGCGGGCGCCGTCGAACGTGGTGGCGGTACCGAACTTCGGTGCGGGCAGACCGGCTTCGGTCAGTACGCGGCCGAATTCGCCGCGGTCCTCCGCCAGGTCGATGGCTGCGGGGCTGGTTCCCACGATGGGGACGCCGGCAGCTTCGAGACGCTTCGCCAGTCCGAGCGGGGTCTGGCCGCCGAGCTGGACGATGACGCCGGCAACGGTGCCCGACTGCGCCTCCGCGCGGTAGACCTCGAAGACGTCCTCGAACGTCAGCGGCTCGAAGTACAGGCGATCAGCGGTGTCGTAGTCCGTGGAGACGGTCTCGGGGTTGCAGTTGACCATGACGGTCTCGTACCCGGCCTCGGACAGCGTCTGCGCCGCGTGGACACACGAGTAGTCGAACTCGATACCCTGACCGATGCGGTTGGGGCCGGATCCGAGGATCAGAACCTTGGGTCGCTCGGTCTGCGGAGCAACTTCGGACTCGGCCTCGGGATCGAGCTCGTAGGTCGAGTAGTGGTACGGCGTCTTGGCCTCGAACTCTGCGGCGCAGGTGTCGACGGTCTTGTAGACGGGGCGCACGCCCAGCTGATCACGCAGAGCGCGAACGGCGTCCTCACCTGCGTGAGTGTCACCACCGAGTTCGGGGCGCAGAGCCGCGATCTGGCGGTCCGAGATGCCGTGGTACTTGGCCTGACGCAGGGAAGCCTCGTCGAAAGACTCCGCAGCGCGCAGCTTTTCACCGAGCTCGTGAATCTGCTGGAACTGGTCGAGGAACCACGGATCGATCTTGGTGGCGTCGAAGAGCTGCTCGACAGTTGCGCCGAGCGCGAATGCCTTCTCGATGCCGTACATGCGGCCGTCCTGCGGAACGCTCAGATCGGCGAGTAGTGCATCCAGGCTCTCCGTCTCGATGTCGGCGCCGGTCCAGTAACCCGCACGCTTGGTCTCGAGCGAACGCATGACCTTGCCGAAAGCCTCGGTGAAGTTGCGGCCGATGCTCATGGCCTCGCCCACCGACTTCATCGTGGTGGTCAGAGTTCCGTCGGCACCGGGGAACTTCTCGAAAGCGAACCGCGGAGCCTTGACGACGACGTAGTCGAGCGTCGGCTCGAAGCAAGCCGGGGTTTCCTTGGTGATGTCGTTGACGATCTCGTCGAGCGTGTAGCCGATGGCAAGCTTGGCCGCCATCTTCGCGATCGGGTAACCGGTCGCCTTCGACGCCAGAGCCGACGAGCGGGAGACACGCGGGTTCATCTCGATGACGACCAGGCGGCCGTCCTTCGGGTCCATCGCGAACTGGATGTTGCAGCCGCCGGTGTCGACGCCCACCTCACGCAGAATGTCGATGGAAAGGTCGCGCATCGCCTGGTACTCGCGGTCGGTCAGCGTCATCGCCGGGGCGACGGTGACCGAGTCTCCGGTGTGGACACCGACCGGGTCGACGTTCTCGATGGAGCAGACGATCACGACGTTGTCGCGACTGTCACGCATGAGCTCGAGTTCGTATTCCTTCCAACCGAGGATGGATTCCTCGATCAGGACGTTCGCCGTCGGCGACGCGGCCAGACCGCCACCGGCGATGCGGTTGAGATCGTCGACGTCGTACGCCATGCCGGAACCGAGGCCGCCCATGGTGAAGGACGGACGCACGACAACCGGGTAACCGAGTTCGGCGACCGTGGCGTGTACTTCGTCCATCGTGTAGCAAACTGCGGACTTCGCGGATTCGCCACCGACCTTGGCGACGATGTCCTTGAACTTCTGGCGATCCTCGCCGCGCTGGATGGCGTCGAAGTCTGCGCCGATCAGTTCGACGTCGTACTTCTCGAGGATGCCCTGCTCGTGCAGCGCCACTGCGGCGTTGAGCGCAGTCTGACCGCCGAGCGTCGCGAGGACGGCGTCGATCTTGTTGCCCTGCAAGGCTTCCTTGGCGATGACCTTCTCGAGGAACTCGGCCGTGATCGGCTCGACGTACGTGGCGTCGGCGAACTCGGGGTCCGTCATGATGGTGGCCGGGTTGGAGTTGACCAGGCTGACGCGCAGGCCCTCCTCCTGGAGGACGCGGCAGGCCTGGGTGCCCGAGTAGTCGAACTCGCAGGCCTGACCGATGACGATCGGACCGGAGCCGATTACCAGGATGTGCTTGAGATCTGTACGGCGTGGCATTAGTTCTTGACTCCGGTTTCTTTCCGTGCGGAGAGCAGGCTGGTGAAGCGGTCGAAGAGGTACGCGGCGTCGTGCGGGCCGGCTGCCGCCTCGGGGTGGTACTGCACCGAGAAGGCCGAATCGTCCAGCAGGCGAACACCTTCGACGGCTCCGTCGTTGGCGCAGGTGTGGCTGACCACCGCGCGGCCGAACGGGGTGTCGAATTCCTGACCGGCTTCGCCTTCGAGCGCGAAGCCGTGGTTCTGAGCGGTGATCGCGATGCGACCGGTCTGATGCTCGATCACCGGGATGTTGATTCCGCGGTGGCCGAACTTCATCTTGTAGGTGCTCAGGCCCAGGGCGCGGCCCAGGATCTGGTTGCCGAAGCAGATACCGAACAGCGGCAAGCCCTGTCCGATGACCTCTTTCGTGAGGTGGACTGCGCCGTCGGCGGTGGCTGGGTCACCGGGACCGTTGGAGAGGAACACTCCGTCGGCCTTCAGGTCGAGGATCTGTTCGAGACTCGCGTTGGACGGCAACACGTGGACGCGGATACCGCGCTCGGCGAACATGCGCGGGGTGTTGGTCTTGATACCGAGGTCGATGGCGGCAACCGTGTACAGCGCCTCCCCGCCCTTCGGCTCGACGACGTAGCCGCTGGTGGTGCTGACCTCACCGGCAAGATCGGCGCCGAGCATGGTCGGCTGATCCTGAACCCGTCGGACCAGTTCGTCATCGGCGGCGATGGCTTCACCGGAAAAAATTCCGGCCTTCATCGAGCCGCGAGTACGCAGGTGGCGAACCAGGGCGCGGGTGTCGATCCCGGCGATTCCGACGATGCCCTGCTCTTCGAGCTTGGCCTGCAGCGAACCAGTTGCACGCCAGCTCGAGGTGACGCGCGAGGGGTCACGAACGACGTACCCGGCAACCCAGATCTTCGCGCCGGCACGCTCGCCGGTCGGTCCGACCGACTCGTCGTCTTCGTCGTTCCAGCCGGTGTTGCCGATCTGCGGTGCGGTGGAGACGACGATCTGGCGGTGGTAGCTGGGATCGGTGAGCGTTTCCTGGTAGCCGGTCATTCCGGTGCTGAACACCGCTTCGCCCAGGGTCTGTCCAACCGCACCGAAGGTGGTTCCGCGGAACACCCGTCCGTCTTCGAGGACCAGTACTGCGGGGCTGTTGTCAAAGCCGCTCATGCGTTCTTTCCGTTCTGCTCGATGTCGCCAGAGCTTGCGTCTTCGTTGTCATTCGTCTTGTTCGAAGCGGTCTTGTTCGAAGCAGTCACCGGCTTGACCCAGTCCGGATAAACCGTCTTGTCGTCACCGCGCACGCCCGTGTCGATCTCGGTTCCGCTCGGCAATTCCCAGCGAATCACCAGGACGCCGTCCTTGCTCATGACCTTGCCGGCAAGACCGTTCTCCGTGCGGATCGCGCGGATCGACTTCTCCGGAATCCAGATGGCCGACGCGCCGTCACGCTCGACCAGAATTCCGCCGCTGTAGCGGCTGATCTCGCAGGTGGCGCGGAAACCGAGGTCGCCGACGGCGATTCGGTCCTGCCAACTGGGTGCGATGGTGCTGCCGACGTACAGGCCGGTGGTCGGCAGGACGAGCAGTTCACCCAGGGTTGCCGGTACCGTCGGCAGTTCGCCGATCTTGTCTTTCTGGCGTCGAGCGCGTCCACGCCAGCCGACGTACATCAGGCCGATCATCGCGACCCAGAAGATCGCCAGACCGATGATCCACAGTGCTCTGTCCATGACGCGCTACTCCTCGCTACTCCGCAGCCGCACATTCCCGTCGTGTGCGGTGATGCGGCCACGTAACAGTGTGGTCGTGACCCGAGCGGGCAATGTCATCGACTCGTACGGAGTGTTATGCGCGACACTCGCCAGGTCGGGACCGTGGACCGTCCACTCGGCCGACGGATCGACCAATGTCAGGTTCGCGGGCTCCCCCACCTCGATGGGACGGCCCTGATCGTCGAGGCCGACGATTGCCGCGGGGCGCTCGCTCATGACCCGGGCAACACCGCGCCAGTCCAACAAGCCGGGCTGGACCATCGTCTGCACGATGATCGAGAGTGCGGTCTCGAGGCCGAGCATTCCAGGGCGAGCGGCTGCGAACTCGCAGCACTTGTCCTGCTCGGCGTGCGGAGCATGGTCGGTCGCGACGCAGTCGATGATTCCCTCGGCCAGACCCTTGCGCAGCGCGGCAACATCACTGGCCTCACGCAAGGGCGGGTTGACCTTGTTGATCGCGTCGTACGTCTCGAGCCGTGAATCGTCGAGGAGCAGGTGATGCGGGGTGACCTCGGCGGTGATCGAAATCCCTTGGCTGCGAGCCCACTTCACGAGTTCGACGGTTCCGGCGGTGGAGGCGTGGCAGATGTGAACGCGGGCGCCGGCGTCACGCGCGAGCAGTGCGTCGCGGGCCACGATCGATTCTTCGGCTGCGCGCGGCCATCCGGCCAGGCCGAGACGCGCGGCCGTGGGGCCCTCGTGGGCGACCGCACCGACGGTCAAACGCGGCTCTTCCGCGTGCTGGGCGATCAGGACGCCCAGTGAACTGGAGTATTCGAGCGCGCGACGCATGATCAGTGGGTCGTAGACGCAGTGGCCGTCGTCGGAGAACATCTTGACCTTGCCGACGCCTGCGGCCATGGTCGCCATCTCGGCGAGTTGTTTGCCTTCCAGGCCCGCTGTGACTGCGCCGACGGGGTGGACGTCGACGAGGCCGACTTCCTGCCCGCGTCGCCAGACGTGATCGGTGATGACCACCGAATCGGCGACGGGACTCGTGTTGGCCATCGCGAAGACCGCGGTGTATCCACCCAGAGCCGCTGCCGAGCTTCCGGTTTCGATGGTCTCGGTGTCTTCGCGGCCGGGCTCACGCAGATGTGTGTGCAGGTCCACGAAGCCGGGAAGCAGGATCTGCCCGCCGGCATCGATCACCTCGGATGCCGTGGCCGGATCGAGGTCCACGCCGATCTCGAGGATCGTGCCGTCGCCGACGAGTACGTCGGTGGGCTCACCTTCTCCGTAGATCAGGACTCCGCGGAGCAGGACACTCACGGGTGATTCTCCGTTCTCGTTTCTGGTCACAGCGCACCGTCCTCCGACCCGACCAGCAGTCGGAACAAGACAGCCATGCGCATGTGTACGCCGTTGGTAACCTGTTGCAGTACAGCAGTTTTGGAGGAATCGGCAACGGCGGATGCAATCTCCATGCCGCGCAGCATCGGGCCGGGGTGCAGGACCACCGCGTGATCGGCCAGCATCGCCAGCCGCTTCTCGGACAGGCCGTAGTTGATCGAGTACTCGCGCTGCGACGGGAAGAAGCCACCGTTCATGCGTTCGGCCTGAACCCGCAGCATCAGCACCGCGTCGAGTCCGGGCAGTTCGGCGTCGAGCGAATGCGAAACCGTGACCGGCCACGTGTGCGCACCGACCGGCAGCAGTGTCGGCGGCGCAACAAGAACAACCTCGGCACCGAGCATCGAGAGCAGCAGTGCGTTGGAGCGGGCGACACGGCTGTGCAGGATGTCGCCGACGATGGCGATCCGCTTGCCCTCGATGTCGCCGAGACGCTGGCGAAGGGTCAAAGCGTCGAGAAGCGCCTGAGTGGGGTGCTCGTGCGTGCCGTCACCTGCGTTGATGACTGCCGGGCCACCGTCGTCGGCCGCTCCGGTCCACTTTGCGATCTGGTGGGCGGCGCCCGAAGCCGGGTGGCGCACGATGAGTGCGTCGGCACCGGCCGCGCGCAGGGTCATCGCGGTATCGCGCAGGGATTCACCTTTGGACACCGAGGAACTGGATGCGCTGACATTGATGACGTCGGCACTCATCCATTTGCCTGCCACCTCGAAAGACACCCGGGTGCGCGTCGAGTTCTCGAAGAACACCGTCATGACCGTGCGTCCGCGCAGCGTCGGGAGCTTGCGTACCTCGCGTCCCAGAAGTGCCTGCTCGAACCGTTCTGCCTCGTCGAGAAGTTCTACCGCGGACTCACGATCGAGGTCCGCGATGGAAAGTAGGTGCTTCACGCGCTCTTACCCCCGGAGATGACTACCGCTTCCCTGCCGTCGTGCTCCTGGAGGAGAACCTTGACGTCCTCGGACCTCGCGGTCGGGACGTTCTTGCCGACGTAGTCGGCGCGCAGCGGGAGTTCGCGGTGACCACGATCCACGAGCACTGCGAGTTGGACCGCGCGGGGGCGGCCCAGATCGCGCAACGCGTCAAGTGCCGAGCGCACGGTGCGACCGGAGAAGAGGACGTCGTCCACGAGAACGACCAGCGCATTGTCGACGCCACCTTCGGGGACGGACGTGCGCTCGAGCGGGCGGTGCGGCTTGTTCCGGAGATCGTCGCGGTAGAGGGTGATGTCGAGAGATCCGATGGGAAGACGCACACCGGAGAATTCTTCGATCTTGGCGCGCAGTCGCGTGGCGAGGGTGGTTCCACGCGTCGGGATCCCGATCAGGACCACACGAGGGGCAGTTCCCTCGGGTCCGTCGAGTGCGGTCTTCTCGATGATCTCGTGAGCGATCCGCGCGATGGTCCGGCCCACATCCTGGGCGGACAACAATTCGCGGGTTTCGCTACCTGCCTCGGCACCGACCGGCGCCTTCGAGTTACCTGGACCTGCAAGATCGGATGGGCGAGACCCTTCGGGCACGCTCATGCAGCGACCTCCTTCTCCGCCTCACTGGACGGATCGTTAAAGGATGTCTGACGGTCCCCACCCTATCAGCCGACAGACCTGATCCCGCCGTGCGAGCAGCGACTCCGACCGGTTGTGTGCAGACACACAACGCGCACGGTGACACTCGCACGGCGGTGGTGGAACAAAACTTGCTACTCGGTACCCGAATCCGATTCCTGCGCGCGCTGGGAGGTCGCGGCCGCAGCCGATCGAACCTGCGGCGCAACGAGAACGACCTGGCCGAGGATTCCGTTGACGAATCCCGGAGAGTCGTCCGTCGAGAGCTGCTTCGCGAGTTCGACGGCCTCGTCCACGGCGACAACCGGCGGAACGTCCGTCGCGTGGAAGAGCTCCCACACGGCGATACGCAGAATCGCACGGTCGACGGCGGGCAGACGCTCGAGCGTCCAGTCCTGCAGATGCGAGGAGATGACCTGATCGATCCGGTCCAGATTCTCCGCAACGCCGGACACCAACGTGACGGTGTAGGCCGCGACGGGTGCTACCGCGTCGTCCTTGACGGACAGATCGGAACGCTCCGACGCCAGTGCGACCGGATCGAGGTCACGTGCCTCGGCTTCGAAGAGGAAGTCGACGGCACGCTTGCGCGCCTTGTGGCGTGCACCGAGTTTCTTATGTGTGCCGGACACTCAGGAATTCACACGCCCGAGGTAGTTGCCGTCACGAGAATCGACCTTGAGCTTGTCACCGGTGTTGATGAAGAGCGGGACGTTGATCTCGGCACCGGTCTCGAGGGTGGCAGGCTTGGTGCCGCCGGTGGAGCGGTCGCCCTGCAGGCCCGGATCGGTGTGCTTGACGACGAGCTCGACGGTGACCGGAAGCTCGACGAAGAGGGGAACGTCTTCGTGGGTCGCGACCTGGACTGCCATGTTCTCGAGCAGGAAACGCGACTGGTCGCCGACGGTGGACTCGCTGATCGACACCTGGTCGTAGGTGTCGCCGTCCATGAAGATGTAGTCGCTGCCGTCGTGGTACAGGTACGTCATGTCACGACGGTCGACCGTGGCGGTCTCGACCTTCACACCGGCGTTGAACGTCTTGTCCACTACCTTGCCCGAGAGCACGTTCTTGAGCTTGGTGCGCACGAAGGCAGGGCCCTTGCCGGGCTTGACGTGCTGGAACTCGATGATCGTCCACAGCTGGCCTTCGATCTGCAGAACCAGACCATTCTTGAAATCACTGGTGGAAGCCACTTGCTTCGCGTCTCCTAGGGGTCGGGAAACCGTCTCAGACGACGGTAAGGTCTTTTGCGGTCAGTGTGAGCAGCTCTGGCCCCTGCTCACGAACAACGAGCGTGTCCTCGATCCGTACACCTCCGCGCCCGGAGAAGTACACGCCCGGCTCGACGGTCACCGCCGCGCCGGAAAGAAGTGTACCGGTGCCGAGCTTGCCGATCCCCGGTGCTTCGTGGATTTCGAGCCCCACACCGTGGCCGAGGCCGTGCAGGAACAACTCGCCGTAGCCTGCATCGTCGATCACCGCACGGGCGACGGCGTCGACTGCCGCACATTCGACACCCGGCGCGAGCGCGTCGCAACCGGCAGCTTGCGAACGCGCGACGAGCTCGTAAATCTCCCGTTGCCAATCGGAAACGGACTCGAGCACGTAGGTCCGTGTCATGTCCGAGTGGTACCCACCGACCTGGGCGCCGAAGTCGAGTTTGACGAAGTCACCCGACGCCAGGATCGCGTCGGTCGGTCGGTGATGCGGAATCGCCGAGTTGGCGCCGGCCGCCACGATCGTCTCGAAGGAAATACCGTCCGCCCCGTTGTCGAGCATCAGATTTTCCAGCTCGCGGCCGACCTCTCGTTCCGTTCGGCCAGGTCGCAGGCCACCGCGAGCGATCAACTGCGCCAACGCGACATCGGCTGCGGTGCACGCGGCTCGCAACAACTCCACCTCGTACTCGTCCTTGACCATGCGCAATTGTTCGACGAGTCCGCTCACCGGTTCGAACCGGATCTTCGGCGCTGCTTCGGTCCAAGCCCGATGTTCGGCGAACGTCGCCACATGTGACTCGAACGCGAGAACGGGCGCCGTGGACTTCTCGATCAAGTGCGCAGCACTCGAACGGGCGATTTCGGCCCGAAGGTCCGGCACCTGCTCTGACACCTGCGTCAGGTAGCGGCCGTCGGTGCAGATCACCGTCTCACGCTCGTCGGACGCTGAATCCGATGCACTGACGACGAGCGCCGCATTGGAACCGGTGAAACCGGTGAGGTATCTGATGTTGAGGAGATCTGTGACGAGAATCGCGTCGAGTTCGCGCTCCGAGAGGAGGCGTCTGAGGGATTCACGGCGTGTTCTGAAGTCGACCGGCATCCCTCGAACCTACCGCCCGCGCAGACCTGCCGATCAACTCGAAACTCGCGGTTACAGCAATAACTGTGGGTTAGGCCACAAGGTGTAATGGGTTCTAGTTAGGCTGTACCCATGAATGCGTGGTTGGTACGTGGCCTCGGCATGGCCCTGATACATGTTGTGTTTCGTGCGTTGCTCGGTGCAGCGATCGCACAGTGGCCACTTCAGGGGTCCACCCTGCGCTGGCTGTCCCTGTTGATCGTCATCGTCTTCGCCGCGATCTGGGGTGGTATCGACGGCATTCGTGACCGCCGGAACTTCCCCGAACCCGAGGACGGCGCCGATCTGACCATGCTGTGGCTCAAGGCCGCATTGGTCGGCGGGTTCGTCGCCGGCGCTGCCAGTTGGGCACTCAGCCTGGTCCCCTCCCTCGAACTCACCCAGCAGGGCTTGTTCTTCGAGGTGACCTCCGGTGCGGCGTTCACGATCCTTCTCATCTTCGTCCCCGCCATGATCGCCATCACCGTCGGACGCTTCTTCGTCAGCCGTGAACAGCGCAAGAACGGAACAGCTCCGCAGACCCCGTCCCACGAGCGTCACCACGAACCGGTGCCCGTCAGCGAGGGCTACGACTCCCCCACCGAGCAGCACGCATACAGCGGAGCCGCGATGTCCGTCGAGGAATCCGACGCCGATACCGCGGTCTTCCCGGCGATCGATCTGGGCAAGCGCGAGCAGTAACGCCCACCGTCCACACAACCGAATGCGGCCCCGAGGATATTTTCCTCGGGGCCGCATTCGTGTGGCTGTTTTTCGACTTCCCTCGTTCAGCCTCGCTCGGCGAGGAACCTGATCGCCAGCGGATACGCGGCGACGCCGAGTCCGACGATCACTCCGGTCGCAATCGGACTCAGGTAGGAGTGGTGCCGAAACTCTTCTCGCGCATGAACGTTCGAGATGTGTACCTCGACGAGACCTGCGGTCAGTTCGGCGCATGCATCTCGCAGGACCACCGACGTGTGCGTCAAGCCACCGGCATTGAGGATCACCGGTTCCCCCGCGTCCGCCGCGTCGTGGATCCAACCGAGCAGATCGCCTTCGTGATCGCTCTGACGGACGATCACCTCGACGCCGAGCTCCTTGCCTGCCGCGACGCACAATTCGATCAGATCGTCGTGTGTGGTCGCGCCGTAGACCTCGGGCTGACGCTTACCCAGACGCCCCAGATTGGGTCCGTTGACGACGTTGATCCTCACAACAGGACCGTTCCGCCAGCCGGCCGCGCATCGCGGGCAATCGCGGAGTACGCCGCAACCAGCAGACTCGGATCCGGCCCCTCGAGGCGACCCGGCTTGGCCAGTCCGTCGAGGACCACGAAACGCAGCAGCCCGGCACGGTTCTTCTTGTCGGTCTGCATTCCCTTCATCAGATCGCCGAACGCATCACCGTCGTACGACGTCGGCAGCCCGACGAGATCGAGGATCGACTTGTGACGATCCGCGGTGGCGTCGTCGAGTCGGCCCGCGAGCCGTCCGAGTTCGGCAGCGAAGACCAGGCCGACGGAGACAGCGGCACCGTGGCGCCACTTGTAGCGCTCACGACGTTCGATCGCGTGGCCGAGGGTGTGGCCGTAGTTGAGGATTTCGCGCAGATCCGACTCGCGCAGATCCGCGGCCACGACCTTGGCCTTGACCTCTACGGAGCGCCGAATCAACTCGGGCAGAACAGTTCCCGACGGATCGAGAGCTGCCTTGGGATCGGCTTCGATGAGATCCAGGATCACCGGGTCGGCGATGAATCCGGTCTTGATGACCTCGGCCATGCCTGCAACGATCTCGTTGTGCGGCACAGTCTCGAGCGTCGCGAGATCGATGAACACCGCTCCCGGTTCGTGGAACGAACCGACGAGGTTCTTGCCCGCTTCGGTGTTGATACCGGTCTTGCCGCCCACTGCTGCGTCGACCATCGCGAGCAAGGTGGTGGGGACGTGAACTACCTTGACACCGCGCATCCACGTAGCCGCGACGAAGCCGGTGAGGTCGGTCGCCGCTCCCCCGCCCAAGCTCATGATCGCGTCGCTGCGAGTCAGGCCGATCCGGCCGAGCACGTCCCAGCAGAAGCCCGCGACAGCAAGATCCTTGCCGTCCTCGGCATCGGGGATCTCGATACGGTGGGCGTCGATTCCCTTCTCCGCCAACGCAGCCCGTACGGCCTCCGCGGTCTCTGCCAGCGGCGGCTGATGGAAGATCGCGACAGTGCGCGCGCCGTCGAACTCGGCAACGAGATCACCGAGCAGGCCGCGGCCGATCACGACCGGGTAAGGACTTGCGGTCTTCACCTCTACACGTACGGGTTCGGTCACTGCTCCACTACTCCGCTCCGGTTGTTCATTTGTCTTGAAGTTTCGACACCAGTTGCCCGACGACACGCGCCGGACTTCGGCCGTCGGTCCGAATCCGAATCGTGGCCGAACGCCGGTACAGCGGACGACGACGCCTCATCAACTCCTGGTACTTGACCTTGGGATCTCCGCCGGCCAGCAGCGGGCGATGATTGTTCGCCCCCGTGCGGCGAAGCCCTTCGGCGACACTGATCTCGAGGTAGATGACCGTGTGCCCCTGGAGCAGTTCGCGCGTGCGATCGGAGAGGATCGCACCACCGCCGAGCGAGACGATTCCGTCGGTGGCCTGCAACGCTTCGCGAACCACCGATTCCTCGATTTCACGAAACCGAGGCTCTCCGTCATGGGTGAAGATCTCCGGGATCGTCCTACCCGTGGTCCGTTCGATCTCGGCGTCGGTATCGACCAACTCGAGTTCGAGTGCCTGCGCGAGACGTCGACCGATGGTCGATTTGCCGGCACCGGGCGGACCGATGAGTACAGCCTTCGGCTTCATCGATACGTGAGTCCTATCGAGGCGGTCGGGCTGCGATGCCCTCGGCGTAACGACGGTAGTTGGCAGTGGTTTCAGCAATGGAATCACCACCGAACTTTTCGAGTGCGGCCTGAGCCACGACGAGCGCGACCATCGACTCGGCGACGACGCCGGCGGCCGGAACCGCGCACACGTCGCTGCGCTGGTGGATGGCAACTGCTTCCTCGCCGCTCTCCATGTCGACCGTCGCCAGAGCGCGCGGAACCGTCGAGATCGGCTTCATCGCGGCGCGAACTCGAAGAGCCTCACCATTGGTCATGCCACCTTCGATACCGCCTGCGCGGTTCGTGGAGCGCACGATGCCGTCCGGGCCCGGACGGATCTCGTCGTGAGCTTCGCTGCCACGACGGCGCGCGGTCTCGAAGCCGTCGCCGACCTCGACACCCTTGATGGCCTGAATTCCCATGAGAGCAGCAGCAAGTCGTGAATCGAGACGCTCGGCGCCGCTGACGAAAGTGCCGAGTCCGACCGGCAGGCCGTGGATGACGACCTCCACGACGCCACCGAGGGTGTCGCCGTCCTTCTTCGCCGATTCGATTTCGGCGATCATCGACTCTTCTGCAGCCTTGTCGAATGCGCGGACCGGGCTCGCATCGATCGCGTCGAGATCCTTGCCCTCCGGCACGGGTCCGACGTACGGCTCGGAAGCACCGATGGAAATAACGTGTGAAACGACCTCGGCACCGAATACCTGACGCAGGAAGGACCGTGCGACGGTTCCAGCGGCCACGCGGGCTGCGGTCTCGCGAGCGCTGGCGCGCTCGAGGACGGGACGCGCGTCGTTGAAGCCGTACTTGAGCATACCGCTGTAATCGGCGTGTCCGGGACGCGGGCGCGTCAACGGGGCATTGCGAGCCTGATCGGCGAGCAGGTCCGGGTCGACCGGGTCGGCGGACATGATGGTTTCCCACTTGGGCCACTCGGTGTTGCCGATCTCGATGGCCACGGGGCCACCGAGCGTAAATCCGTGGCGGACACCGCCGATGATGGTGACCTTGTCGGCCTCGAACTTCATCCGTGCGCCACGGCCGTAACCGAGTCGACGACGGGCAAGTTCGGACGAGATGGCCTCAGAGGTCACTTCGACCCCCGCGACCATGCCCTCGAGCATCGCGACGAGGGCGGGACCATGGGATTCTCCGGCAGTTATCCAACGCAGCACGCCGACCATCTTTCCACGTCGCAGACCTCAGTTGTCACAGTGGTCCTCCCGGTGAACACAGATGGCCCACACGCACGAGGCGTGTGGGCCATCTCAGAGGTACCTGTGGGTCTAGAACAGGCGGAATCCTCCACCGTTTGCGTTGATGTCAGCCAAACCGATGTTGATGTCCGCCGAGTTGTCGGGAGCGTGGAACGGCGGCGGAAGCGGCTCGAAGCAGTACGGCGGGTAGCCGTTGCTGATCAAGCCCACCAGGCGGTCACCGACGACGAGCGGTCCACCGGAATCACCGGGAATCGAGCACGTGTGCTCGACGATCTCACCGTAGACGGAGTCGTAACCCCAGGTGATACCGCACGTGTTGCCGGTCGAACGGCCTTCCTTGCACACGATCGTGCCCGGTGCCGGCGGGGCGCCGATTCCGTTGATCGTCGTGCCGCCGACGGTACGCAGCGGAGCTACCTTGGCGTCGTCGAGATCGATCACGGCGATGTCCGAGACCGGACTCGAGTAAGAGAACCGACCGATGGGTCCGGCCTCGGGCAGGTACTCGGCGAACACCCGGTCCCCGACAACTCCGCAGTGTCCGGCGGTGAGTGCCACGAGAGAACCGGCGTTGTCGTAGCCGACCGCGGTCAACGTGCATGCTGCAACTCGGTCAGGATCGGAGTGATCCACGTCCGGCAGCAGGATTCCTGAGCCCCCGCCCAGTGCCACCGATGAAGGTGCAGGCGCGGCGCCGGCGACGCCCGCTCCTGCAGCCACAGCCGCCAAACAGGCTGCCGCAGCGACGAAAAGCCTTGTGCGCATAGGTTCCCCCGATAATCGAGTGCGAAACGAGATTCGTTTTGTCCCATTTCCGAAACCTCAGTGAACGTCAGGATGTGGACATTCGGCAAGTCCGACTCGCCGCATACTGGGACCGCGCGCTGGCAATACCCGCATTTATGAAACCGACGGTTACGTCTTTCCTGCAGTTCACCGTCCGTCGTTGAACGGTCAATAACGCCAGACTTCTCGCGGATGTTGCACTCGTCACGTCAGCCAGGCAAACGCAATCGAACCGCAGGCTGCCAGGCACATCGAGGGTCCGTGCGCAATGGGCGAATTGTGGGCTACCGGCCCTCGTCTTCGCAGTTCCAGCGCGGTGCCCAGCGTTGCGGTGAGCACCGACGCAGACACCAACGACCACAGCCAGGCGTCCGCTCCCACCAATCCGGTCACGGCGCCCAGAGGAAGCGAGAGCTTCACATCGCCGACACCCATGGAACCAGGCGACATCACGTGCGCCAGGAGGTGGATTCCGGCGAGCAGTGCCGACCCCACCACCGCCACCCACACCGTTCCCGACACCGTCGCGTAGACCATCACGACGGCGTAGCCCGGCAGCGTGAAACTGTTGGGCAGCCGACGCACAGCCAGGTCGACAGTCGAGATCGCGACGCACCACCACACCACGGCGAGACCGGAAAATAACTGCACCACCGAGGTATTCAGCGCACCGACGACAACCCAGCCTGTTGCGACGGCGCACTGCGGCACACAACAGAAAGTCACGACTGGTCGATAACCGTGTCGCCGCAACCAATTGTCGACGATCGCCCGAGCTCCGAAACCAGCGACTACCCCCGAGCCTGCCAAGACCATCAACGTCCACATGGTTTCGAGCTTGGCGTCTGCCGTTCGCCAGCGACAGACTACGAATCGTCTTGTGGACTACCTCGACACTGTGAACAGACCTAAGCGATAGCGGCTGCCATCGCCTCTCGCGGAGCGGGCTTGCCCGTGAACTGCTCTACCTGCCCGAAGGCCTGATTGAGCAACATCTCGAGTCCACCGATCACCGTTCCATCGGCCGCCTCGACAACCGAAGCAAGTGGCGTCGGCCAGGGGTTGTAGATCGCGTCGAGGACAAATCGCGCCTTCCCCAATTGCTGGGCAAAGGGCGCTGCCGCTTCCGCGGGAACGGTACTGACCAAGACCGAGGATTCGGCGCAGATCCCGCCTAGCCGTGCGTCGTCGAAGGCGACCAGATCAATGTCCAACCCGACCGCGCCGCCGCATTCGATGGCACCGGATGCGCGCCCCGGATCACGCGCGACCACGGTGACCGTTCGAACTCCCATGTCGGCCAACGCGACCAATGCCGGCCGCGCGGTGCCGCCCGCGCCGACAACTACCGCCGAAGTGCCGCTGAGATCGCCGACACCGCCGGCGATCAACGCACCGCTGACTCCGTCGACGTCCGTGCAGTCGGCACGCCAACCGCCGTCGATGCGAACCAGGGTGTTGGCCGAGCCGATGGTCACCGCTCGCGGTGTGCGTTCGGTCGCATATTCGAGTGCTGCGATCTTGCCCGGCATCGTCACCGAGAGGCCGATCCATTCGGGGCCGAGTGAGTCGACGAGGGCAGGCAACTGCTCGCCGGTGCATTCGATCCGCTCGTAGGTCCAATCGCTCAGCCCCAAAGCCGCGTACGCCGCAAGATGCAGCAACGGGGACTTCGAGTGAGCGATCGGGCTTCCGAGAACTGCCGCCTTACGTGGCGTCGCGAGCGAAGTCGCGGTACTACCGTCCACTGTCGAGAATCCCACTTTGCTGTGCCAGTTCGATGTTGGCCAAATGCTCCTCGTAGCTCTTGGTGAAGAGCGTCTGGCCTTCCTTGTTGATCGTGACGAAGTACAACCAGTCACCGGCCGCCGGCGATTCCACGGCCTTCAGCGCGTCGATGCTCGGCGAAGCGATGGGCGTTGCAGGCAGACCCGGCATTGCGTACGTGTTCCACGGCGTGACGCGCTCACGGTCGGCATCCGTGGTTGCGACCTCGGTGGTGTCGAGTGAGTAGTTGACCGTGGAGTCGAACTGCAGAGGCTGATCGACTGCGAGTCGGTTGACGATCACCCGCGCGACCTTGGCCATGTCAGCGGGCAACGCCTCACGCTCGACCAGCGACGCTGCCACCAACAACTGGTACGGAGACATTCCGACCCCGCTGCCGGCTGTCAGAATTCCCGTGGCCTCGTACTTGGCGGCGCTACCCTCGACCAACGACCGCAGGATCTCGGTGGGCGTCGCAGTGGGATCGAAATCCCAACTGCTGGCGGCGATCAGGCCTTCGAGCTGACGGTCCTTGTCCGGCACGCTCTTGACCGACGACATCGCCCATTCGGGCACGCCGAGCGAAGCCAGATCGGAAGATGCTCCCGCAGTGTTCAATTCGTCTGTCGAGACACATTTCTGAGCGGAAACCGGGCCGACACAACTCGCCTCGGAAATGAGGTTGTAGATGCCCTTCTTGAGCGAGCCGGTCTGCGCGTCCGAACTGTCGTGCAGCTGACGCCCTTCGGCGATGACAACACTGCCGACTCGGGAGTCCGGGGCAACCAAGGTGTCGAGTGCGCTCGCGGCGCTACTCTGCACCGGCACCTGGTAGAAGCCGGGTTGCACCTTCTGGATCTCAGACGGATTGGCGATCGCCGCGTTGTAGAAAGCAGCGGAACTCGCGACGACGTTCTTCGCCTCGAGCGTCGCACCGATCTCCGATGCGGTTTCTCCACTGTTGATCTGGATGACCACGGGTGCGCCGCCGGGGCCGGCAAAATCCTCCGCGGTCTTGTTGCGATCCATGTACCAGAGAGCGCCGTATGCACCGACACCGAGGACTGCGATCACCAACACCAGCAGGGCGAGAACGCCGACCTTCTTGCCACGCTTGGCGCGCTTGTTGCGCGCTTCGCGTTGCTTGCGTGCCTCGGCTCGCGACATGTGCGGCGGATCGATGTTCTGCGGCAGTGCACGCATGACCATGGTCTCGTCGTTGTCGAAGTCGAACGAACTGGTGGGCCGGCTTCCGCCGCCCTCATCCCACCGCGCGTTCACAGATCGCCCTCCAGTGCAGCGTCCTTCGACGACTCCCCTGGTTTCACAGCTCTACTCCGCTCGTCCAGCCAGCCTTGCAGGATTTCCACCGCCGCAGCCTGATCGATCATCGGTCGCTGGCCTCGTGCCTTGACTCCACTTTCGCGGAGATTGCGCGCAGCCGTGACGGTCGTCAGTCGTTCGTCGGACAGTCTCACCGGGATCGGTTCGACGGCCCGCTGCAGTCGTTTGGCGAATGCAGTCGCGATACCGGCGGCTTTACCTTGCTCACCGCGCAGCGTCTGTGGCAGTCCGACGATAACCTCAACCGCCTCGTATTCGGACACGATGGCGATAATGCGCCGGATATCCGGCGCGTCGGGCCCACGCTCCTTCGAGCGTGGAACCGTTTCCACCGGTGTCGCGAGGATGCCGTCGGGGTCGCTGGACGCGACGCCGATGCGAACACTGCCCACGTCGATGGCGATGCGCCGCCCGCGACCAGGGTCGTCGATGCCGGGGCGATCGGGACCCTGCTGCGTAGCCACCACCGTCAGCTGCCGCCCGCCAGCTCTCCGACTCTGTCCCGGATCGCATCGAGCGCCGCCGGGATTCCTGCGGAGTCCGAACCCGAACCCTGGGCCATGTCGGGCTTTCCGCCGCCGCGGCCACCGATCTTGGGACCGAACGACGCGACCAGCTCACCGGCCTTCACACCGAGACCTTGAGCTGCCTTGCTCGAGGCGACCACGAACGGAACCTTGCCGTCGACATCACCGAGCAGAGCTACGACGGCAGGTTCGGAGCCGAGGCGACCCTTGATGTCCGTGACGAGGCTGCGCAGGTCGTTTCCGCCGACTCCGGCGGGAGCAGGCTCGGCGATGACGAGGACACTGCCGATGCGCTTGGCCTTGGCGACGTACTCGCCTGCCGACGCCAGCACAGCCTTGGCCTTGGTCTGCTCGAGTTCCTTCTCGGCCACCTTGAGTCGCTCGACGAGCGCCTCGACGCGGGCGGGCACCTCTTCCGAAGGAACCTTCAGCGAGGAGGAGAGTCCGGCCAGGAGCGCGCGTTCCTTGGCGAGGTAGCGGTAGGAGTCCAAACCGACGTACGCCTCGACGCGTCGGATTCCGGAGCCGACCGACTGCTCACCGAGCAGCGTTACCTGACCGATCTGTGCGGAGCTTCCGACGTGAGTGCCACCGCACAGTTCCATCGAGAACGGGCCGCCGATTTCGACGACACGAACCTCGTCGCCGTAGTTCTCACCGAAGAGTGCCATCGCACCCATCGCCTTGGCCTTGTCGAGATCCGTGACAAATGTGTTGACCGCGTAGTTCGACGCCACGGCTTCGTTGGTGAGTGCCTCGATGTCCTGCTTCTGGGAGTCGGACAGCGCGCCCTGCCAGGAGAAGTCGAAGCGGAGGTAACCCGGCTTGTTGAGCGAGCCTGCCTGCACCGCGTTGGGGCCGAGCACCTGACGCAGCGCCGCGTGCACCATGTGGGTGCCGGAGTGCCCCTGGGTTGCACCCTTGCGCCACTCGGCGTCGACGTGCGCGAGTACGACGTCGCCCTCGGTGATCTCGCCCTTCTGCACCGTCACCTTGTGCGTCCAGACCTTCTTGGCGATCTTCTGTACGTCGTTGACCTTGGCTTCGAGGCCCGGAGCGGTGAGCGAACCGATGTCGGCGATCTGTCCACCGGACTCTGCGTAAAGCGGGCTGCGGTCGAGGATGACCTCGACGTCCTGACCGGCCTTCGCGACCGGCACGCGGACACCGTCGACGATCAGTGCGAGGACGTGCGCCTCGGAGACGAGCTCGTCGAAACCGGTGAACTCGGTGGCGCCTCGGTCGAGCAGTTCCTTGTAGACCGTGAGGTCGGCATGGGCGTGCTTGCGCGCTTGAGCGTCGTCCTTGGCGCGCTTGCGCTGCTCGGCCATGAGCGTGCGGAAGCCGTCCTCGTCCACGGTGAGACCGGCCTCGGACGCCATCTCGAGCGTGAGATCGATCGGGAAGCCGTAGGTGTCGTGCAGTGCAAATGCCTGATCGCCGGCGATGACCGACTTTCCGGACGACTTGACCGTCTCGGCAGCATTCTCGAACAGAGCAGAACCCGAAGCCAGCGTCTTGAGGAACGCGGTCTCCTCGCCGACGGCGACGTTCTCGATTCGCGTGAAGTCGGTTTCCAAAACCGGGTACGACGGCGCCATCGTGTCGCGGACGACGACCATGAACTCGCGCATGGTGGGCTGCTCGCTGCCGAGCAGTTTGGCCGAACGCACGATGCGACGCAGCAACCGGCGCAGGACGTAGCCGCGGCCGTAGTTGCCGGGGTTCACACCGTCGGCGATCAACATCGCTGCGGTGCGTGCGTGGTCGGCGATGACGCGGAAACGGACGTCTGAAGTGTGGTCGGTCCCGTAGACACTGCCGGTCAGTTCGGCGGCCTTGTCGATGACGGGGCGGAGAAGATCTGTCTCGTAGACGTTTTCGACGCCCTGCAGGAGGAACGCAACGCGCTCGACGCCCATGCCGGTGTCGATGTTCTTCTTCGGCAACGGTCCGAGGATCGGGTAGTCGCCCTTGTTGGTGCCCTCGCCGCGCTCGTTCTGCATGAACACGAGGTTCCAGATCTCGATGTAGCGATCCTCGTCGGCTTCGGGGCCACCCTCGACGCCGTATTCGGCGCCGCGGTCGTAGAAGATCTCCGAGCAGGGGCCGCACGGCCCGGGAATGCCCATGGACCAGTAGTTGTCCTTCATGCCGCGGCGCTGGATGCGCTCTTCGGGCACTCCTACCTCGTCGCGCCAGATCGAGAATGCTTCGTCGTCGTCGAGGTAGACGGTGGCCCACAGGCGCGTGGGATCGATGCCGTATCCGCCGTCCTCGACCGAACCTGTCAGCAACTGCCAGGCGTGGGAGATGGCTTCCTTCTTGAAGTAGTCACCGAAGGAGAAGTTGCCCGCCATCTGGAAGAAGGTGTTGTGGCGGGTGGTGATGCCGACCTCTTCGATGTCCAGGGTGCGGACGCACTTCTGCACGGACGTCGCCCGTGAGTAGGACGGCGTCTGCTGCCCGAGGAAGAACGGCACGAACGGAACCATGCCCGCGTTGACGAACAGAAGGTTCGGGTCGTCGAGAATCAGCGAGGCGCTGGGCACCTCGGTGTGGCCGGCCTTGACGAAGTGGTCGAGGAATCGCCTGCGGATCTCGTGGGTTTGCACTAACCGGTCCTTACCTTCAAGAGCGTCGAGCTATGGGTGTCCAGACTAACGCGTCGGCCGGTGGAACCTGGCAGGCGTCAGCCACGAACTATTCGGCGAAGTTTGCTCACCCGATCGGCGATCTCCCGCTCGTTGCCGTGCGCGGTGGGCTGGTAATAGTCGACACCCACCAGATCGTCCGGTGGATACTGTTGCCGCAGAACACCATCACGTGTGTCGTGCGGGTACTTGTATCCGACTGCGTTGCCCAATTGCTCGGCGCCCTTGTAGTGCCCGTCACGCAGGTGCGGCGGTACCAGTCCGGATTTTCCGGCGGCCACGTCGGCCATGGCCGCGCCGAGTGCGGCGATGACCGCACCCGATTTGGGAGCCGTCGCCAGATGAATGGTGGCCTGTGCCAGCGCCAGACGAGCCTCCGGCATACCGATCAGCTGCACTGCCTGCGCCGCGGCGGTGGCAGTCTGCAGCGCCATCGGATCAGCCATGCCGATGTCTTCGCTGGCGTGAACCACCAGACGCCGTGCGATGAAGCGAGGGTCTTCGCCCGCGGTCAGCATCCGTGCGAGGTAGTGCAGGGCGGCGTCGACGTCCGATCCACGAATGCTCTTGATGAATGCACTGATGACGTCGTAGTGCTGATCTCCGGCACGGTCGTACCGAACCGCGGCCTTGTCGACACTTGCCTCGACGGTCGCGAGGTCGAGCACCACCGGGCCCGAAGCGTCACCTGCGGTGTCCAGTGCAGCCCCGGCGGCAGCCTCGAGTGCCGTCAGGGCTCGGCGCGCGTCGCCGGCCGCCAGACGAACGAGGTGTTCCATCGCGTCGTCGTCGATCGTGATCGCTCCGCCGAACCCGCGTTCGTCGGCGACAGCGCGCTCGAGCAGTTCCTGGACATCCGCAGCGGTGAGCGATTGCAGTTGCAGGACCAACGAGCGCGACAACAGAGCGGAGACGACCGAGAACGACGGGTTCTCGGTGGTCGCGCCGACCAAGAGCACGATGCGGTTCTCGACCGCGGCGAGCAAGGCGTCCTGCTGGGTCTTGGAGAAGCGATGAACTTCGTCGATGAACAAGACGGTTTGTTCGCCGTTCAGCAGGCGGCGGCGCGCGAGTTCGATGACACCGCGGACTTCTTTGACTCCGGCGGACAGAGCCGACAGAGCCTCGAACCGGCGGCCGGTAGCACCCGAGATCAACGATGCGAGCGTGGTCTTGCCGGTGCCGGGAGGTCCGTACAGAAGTACCGATGCGGCGCCGGACCCCTCGACCATTCTGCGGAGTGGCGCGCCGGGCCCGAGTAAGTGCTGTTGACCGACAACTTCACCAAGAGTGAGCGGACGCATGCGGACAGCCAGAGGAGCTCCGGGCGGCACCGAGGACAGGGCGCGCTCGGCTACAGACACGACATCTGGTTCGTCGACGATCGCGGATTCCTCCGGAGTTGCCTCGAACAGGCCGTCTTCCGCCACCACGCCGTCTTTCGCCCCCACACTGTCTTCCGCTTGCCAATCGCTCACGAATCGACGCTACTAGAGACCACCGACGCCCGACACAATCCGCTGTTCCGCCAGCCCTCACCCAGTCGTGAATCCGCATTGGATAGCGTTGTCGCCATGAGCACCTCCGAGATCGCCACCGTCCTCGCGTGGCACGATGCACTCAACTCCCAAGACGTCGACACTCTGCTGCAGTTGTCGAGTGACGACATCGAGGTAGGCGGCCCCAAGGGCGCGAGCCAGGGACTCGCTGCCCTGCGCGAGTGGGCCACCAACGCCGGCATCACGCTCGTCCCCGGAAAGATGTACGTCCACCACGGCGTGGTCGTCGTCGAACAGACCGCAACGTGGGCGGCCGAACCGGACAAGTCCGCGACCCTGGCCTCTGCTTTCCGAGTCGTGGCCGACCAGGTGACGTCGACGTTCCGGCATCCCGATCTGGCGACGGCGCTCGCGGCGACGGACCTGTCCGAGAACGATCTGGTCTCCGACAACTGAGCGGACTCGACCGAGAAAGGGCGCTCGTGCTTCGTGCACGGGCGCCCTTCTGTGTGTGATCGGTCAGGGCCTCAGCTGAACTCGGTCCGCAGCGCCGCCACGACGTCGCGGGCGTGTGCCTCGACGGCGGCGTTGCCGGCGAGCTGAGCCGAGCGTGCGAGCCTGGCCCAGCGTCCGACCAGTGCGTCGGCGCGTGGAATCGAGAGATAATGTTCGCGGACGGCGGCGATACGCGAATGATCCTCGGGCAGGTACAGATAGGTACTGAGCCAGACCCAGATGAGTTGGGCCTCGACAATCCGGCGGCCCAATTCGGCCTCGTCGGCCAGGGCGGGCCACATCCCCACTACCTCGGCCCGCCAGGCATCGACCATCGCCGACGCCCGCTCTTCGGTCAGGTCGATGTTGCACAGGCAACCGGGGAAAGACACCAACGCGTAGGTGATGTCGAGGAGGGCATCGCGGTAGCCACCCCACTCGTAGTCGAGGAACTGCACGCCGTCGTCGTTGACGATGATGTTGTCGGGGCACAGGTCCGACGGACTGAAGGCACGGAACCGGCCACCGCTGAACAGTGTCTGCGCATGCTGAACCTGCTCGAGAATGTCCGAACTCACATCGATGCCGAGACTTTCCACCAGCATCGCGGGAACACCGGCCACGGCACGTCCCACCTGATCCGCAACTTCATCGGAGCAATGGGCAACCTCGGCTCGACGCAGCAGTGCGGTGAAGTCGTCCTCCCGGCCGACGGTCGCGGCGTGCATGCGTCCCATTGCCTGAGCCATGGCCATCAACGTGTAAGTGACGGTGTCCGGGTCGGAGTCTTCGAGTCGGACGCTGATTGCGGTGGCGTCGCCGAGATCACTCAGGATCAGGAGGCGAGCATCGAGGTCGGACGCCAACAGTTCGGCGCCGGGGCGTGCGTCCTTGGCAAGCGCGTTGGCGAACTGATACGACACCGCTTCACGAAGGAATGCGGTCTCGACGTCGAAGTCACCTTCGGACGCGGCCGGGAGCGCAATCGCTGTTTTGGTAGCTCCCTGGAAGTTGTCGCGGACCTGCTTGATCACCAAAGTTCGGGGCAGGGAGAACGGGTTCTCGGCGACACGAACGCGCAGCACGACGGTGCGGCCACTCCCCCCGAGATCTACGGGATCCACCAGGGTTACGGGTGCCCCTGTGCGGCGTGTCAGCAACTGCTCAGCAGCTGCGACGACTTCGGAAACGGGGTCTGCCAGTAATGCGGTCATCACCGACCAACTTACCCGTTAGTGACTCCGATCATGCCCAGCTCGTCCGCTCGCAGCGGAGAATTCAAGGCCTCACAGCAACAGAAATTGCCGACTACCTGCGGCGATGACAAAAGTCCCCAATCGCCACACCGGCACACAGTTCTTTCGAGAATTTTGCTGTCGGTGAGCAGAACTCCGAACCTGCGACGTCATGGAGTCTTGTCCTCGTCGACAAATCGAGAAATGCCTTTCAACGCTGCTTCGAATTCCTCGTCGGCCCGGGTTCTGAGCCAGAGAACAAGCACGCAGGCAGTGACGATCCCGAGCAGGTTGACAGCCAGTTGCAGAGACGACAACCCGGCGATCCGCCATTCTCCGTTTGCTGCCGCAACCACCGCGAAACCGGCGGCAGGAACCGTGGTGACAGAGATGAACACCCCGACCAAGGCAGCGGACTTCGACGAGACGAGTGCCAGCATCCCAGCCGCACCGGCAAGAAGCGCGACGACAAACGAAATGGGCCCGACCTTGTATACGAAATCGACCTCGTGGAGTGACTCGAGACTGACGACGTCCATCCATCCGAAGAACTTCACCACGAACGTTGCGGCAAGCGTCACGCCCATCGCGATGGGGAATCCGACGGCAAGCGCGAGAATCGAACGCCGACGCAACCGTCGATCCCGCCGTACGAGTGCGACTGCCAAAGCAGCCAGCGGACCGAACTCCGGACCGACGACCATGGCGCCGACGATCGTGATCTGAGAGTCGGTCACGACGCCGATCGCGGCCAGCAGACACGCAATGGTCAGGAACGCGACGAACAATCCGTTGAGAGTCGACTCTTCGCGAGTGCGGGACAGCAATTCCTCCCACACGACGGAATCCGCGGGATCACCAGGCACGTCACGCTCGGCTTTGCGCGCCGCCGACGACAACACCGTCTCGACCGGTACGAGCGTCATTCCGCCGTCCTCGGCGACGCCGAGTTCGGTTAGGGCATCGACGACGTCGTTCGCCGCCTCACGGGCGACGTCGGCCTCCACCATGTCGCCGGCAGGATGAACCGCGACGTCGCGCATCACGACGATGTGTGTCGCGCCCCGCTGCGACGCGAGCGCACCGAGAACTTGCTCGGTGCGCTCGGTCGGGCAGATCACCCGCAAATGCAGCATGGCGATCCGGTGTCGGCTCTACTTGGCTTCGCCGGTGTCGCCTTCGGACTTCTTGTCCTCTGACTTCTTCTCGGGCTTCGCGTCGATACCCGATTCCTTGCGCTGCTGAGCCGAGATCGGTGCCGGAGCATCCGTCAGCGGGTCGACGCCGCCGCCGGACTTCGGGAACGCGATGACCTCACGGATGGAATCCATGCCGGCGAGGAGCGCGGTGATGCGGTCCCAGCCGAATGCGATTCCGCCGTGCGGCGGCGCACCGAAGGCGAAGGCGTCGAGGAGGAAGCCGAACTGCTCCTGAGCCTCGTCCTCGGAGATACCCATCACCTTGAACACTCGTTCCTGAATGTCCTTGCGGTGGATACGAATACTGCCGCCGCCGATCTCGTTGCCGTTGCAGACGATGTCGTACGCGTAGGCGAGAGCGGAATCCGGATCGGTGTCGAACGTGTCGAAGAACTCCGGCTTCGGCGACGTGAACGCGTGGTGCACGGCGGTCCACGCGGAGTGGCCGAGAGCGACGTCACCGGATGCAGTGGCGTCGGCGGTCGGCTCGAACATCGGAGCGTCGACGATCCACACGAAGGCCCACGCGTCAGGATCGATGAGGTCCTTCTTGCGGGCGATCTCACCACGGGCAGCGCCGAGGAGGGCGCGCATCGGCTTCGTTGCACCAGCTGCGAAGAAGACGCAGTCTCCCGGCTGAGCTCCGACGTGGGCGGCCAGGCCCTCACGCTCGGCGTCGGTCAGGTTCTTGGCAACAGGTCCACCGAGAGTGCCGTCTTCACCGACCAACACGTACGCCAGACCCTTGGCCCCACGCTGCTTGGCCCATTCCTGCCAGGCGTCGAGTTGCTTGCGCGGCTGGCTTGCACCGCCTGGCATCACGACGGCGCCGACGTACTCCGCCTGGAACACGCGGAACGTCGTGTCCTTGAAGAAGTCCATGCACTCGACGAGTTCGATGTCGAAACGCAGGTCCGGCTTGTCGCTGCCGTAACGACGCATTGCCTCGGTGTAGGTCATGCGGTCGATCGGCGTCTTGATCTCGTGGCCGACGAGCTTCCAGAGCGCCGTCAGGATTTCCTCGGCGAGCAGGATGATGTCGTCCTGGTTGACGAAAGCCATCTCGATGTCGAGCTGAGTGAACTCGGGCTGGCGATCGGCGCGGAAATCCTCGTCGCGGTAGCAACGTGCGATCTGGTAGTAGCGCTCGATGCCGCCGACCATGAGGAGCTGCTTGAACAGCTGCGGGCTCTGCGGCAGTGCGTAGAAGCTACCGGGCTGAAGGCGCGACGGCACCAGGAAGTCACGGGCACCCTCGGGCGTCGAGCGCGTGAGCGTCGGAGTCTCGACCTCGACGAACTCGTGATGCGCGAGAACGCCGCGCGCTGCAGCACTTACCTTGGAGCGCAAGCGAATTGCGGAGCCGGGGCCTTCACGACGCAGGTCGAGGTAGCGGTACTTGAGGCGCGCTTCTTCGCCGACCTGATCGTCGAGCTGGAACGGCAGCGGTGCGCTTTCGTTGAGAACCTCGAGTTCTGTGGCGTTGACCTCGATCGCTCCGGTGGGGATCTCGAAGTTCTGGTTGCCCTCGGGGCGAACCTCGACCGTTCCGGTCACGCGAACGCAGTATTCCGCGCGCAGACGGTGCGCCTGCTCGGCCACGTCACCTGCCCGGAAAACTACCTGCGCAACTCCGGATGCATCACGGAGATCGATGAAGATCACTCCGCCGTGATCACGACGCCTGGCTACCCAACCGGTGAGCGTTACGGTCTGCTCTGCCTGCTCGGGTCGCAATGAACCGGCGAGATGTGTGCGCAGCACGGGATTCCTTTCGAACTACTTCCAATAACCGACGACCGACTACTTTGCCTGCGATCCTACGGAGCGAACTGCACAGAGCGGAAACGCGGACCCGCATCGCATGCGAAGCTATCTCCAGAAGTGACGGCAAGCACTTGTTCACGACAGCAGAAAGCGGACATAGATGACCTTCAACGAGGGGGCCCGCGGCGAAGCGGGACGCGTTCAGGTTCAAGGCGGCGGGGGTGGCGGTGGCCGCGGCGGCAAAATCGCGATCGGCGGTGGCGCGGGCGGCATTATCGTTCTGATCCTGGCGCTGTTGTTCGGCGGTGACCCCGGCTCACTCCTGGGTACGTCTACCGAGACTTCGAGTTCGTCGACCGGACTGTCGTCGGTCGACGAGTGCACCGGCGCTCAGGCAAACGCCGATGTGAACTGCCGCGTCACACTGACCGTCGGAAGCCTCGACGACGTTTGGGAACAGCAGTTGGTCAAGCAGACCGGCACGGCGTACGTGCGACCCGAAGTCATTCTGTTCAGCGGTTCGGTCAACACCGGTTGCGGCCAGGCGTCTAGTGACGTCGGTCCGTTCTACTGCCCGGCCGACCAGACTGCGTACTTCGACACGAGTTTCTTCCAACTACTCGTCGACCGTTTCGGTTCCAGCGCCGGACCGCTCGCACAGGAGTACGTGGTCGCGCACGAGTTCGGACATCACATCCAGAATCAGCTCGGCGACATCGGCCGCGCGCAGGCCGACCCGCAGGGTGAGCAGTCGGGTGCGGTTCGCACCGAACTCCAGGCCGATTGCTACGCAGGCGTCTGGGCACATTTTGCGGACACGATTCCCGATCAGGCGACCGGTCAACCGTTCCTGAAGCCCTTGTCAAAAGACGACATTCGCGACGCGTTGTCCGCCGCCTCGTCGGTGGGCGACGACCGTATCCAAAAGTCCACGACCGGTCGGGTCAACCCTGAAGGTTGGACACACGGCTCCTCCGCACAGCGTCAGGCGTGGTTCATGACCGGATACCAGACCGGCCAGATTTCGTCGTGTGACACGTACTCGGCGCGGGATCTGAACAACCCGCCCGACCTCAAGCGATAGCGAATCTCCGAAACCATCCCACCGACAATTTTTTCTGTCTTGACAGATTTAGTTGTCGGTGGGATGGTTTTCTCATGTTGGACGTAGCAGTCATCGATCGCCCCGGAGCTGCCGAGGCGTCGCTCGATCCGATTCGGCAACGGATTCTGGCCGAATTGGCGGTGCCGGGATCGGCATCCTCGCTGGCGCCCCGGATCGGGCTGACACGCCAGAAGGTGAACTACCACCTGCGCACTCTCGAAGACCACGGACTTGTCGAGCTCGTCGAGGAACGCAAGCGAGGCAACATGACCGAGCGAATCATGCAGGCCAGTGCCGCGTCGTACGTCATATCCCCTGCCGCCATGTCGGCGCTCGCCCCGGACCCGGGCCGGTTCCCCGATCAACTCTCGGCGCGCTGGCTCGTCAGTCTCGCAGCGCGGATCGTCCGAGAGGTCGGCGAACTGATCGCCGGAGCAACTGCAGCCGGAAAACCGTTGGCGTCCTTTGCCATCGATAGCGACATCACCTTTGCCACGGCGGCCGACCGTGCCGCCTTCGCCGGCGAACTCGGCGAGTCGATCAACTCACTCGTCGCCAAGTATCACGACGGCAATTCCGAAGGCGGACGCAAACACCGCCTCGTTGTCGCCCTGCATCCCAGCCTCACCACGCCCCAAACCATCACAACCCAAGCGATCGACGCGCCCGAAACGGAGAAGTAGCAATGTCCGAGAAATTCGAAATCCGCCGCGAGGTGGTCGTCCTAGGAACCCCCGAGCAGATCTGGGCCGCCATCTCGGCCGAAACGGCCGGCTGGATGTTCCCCTCCCCTCTCGAGATCCCCGCCGACGGCAGCCGCCCGGACAGCCCGATCATCGCCACGTGGGAGCCACCCCGCGAACTCGCCATCCACATGCAAGGCCCCGACGGCTGGTTCAACAACCTTGAATACGTCGTCGAGGCCCGCGACGAGAGCACCGCCGTTGTCCGCTACGTCCACGCCGGAGTGTTTGCCGATGACTGGGACAACCAGTACGACGGCGCGAGCAAGCACACGGACTTCTACCTGCACAGTCTCGGCCAGTACGTGCGGTACTTCGCCGGCAGGCCCACCACCTATGTCTCGGCTGAAGGCCCGGAATCCTCTTCCGCGCCGCAAGCGATGGGAACGCTTCGCAGCGCCCTCGGAATCACCTCGGGCGCCGCTGTCGGTGACTCCGCGTCGGTGGAAGTCCCCGGAATCGGAACCGTCGACGCGATTGTCGACTACATCAACGACTGGTTCATCGGCTTGCGCACCCAGGACGCATTGCTGCGGTTCTACGGCCGAAATGCTTTCGGCGGCACCGTCGACGCGGCCCATCACCTCTTCGCAGAGGGTGCTGACGGTGGATCAGCAACGGCAGCGTGGCAGGGCTGGCTCGACGGCGCGTTCGCCTGAGTCGTCACACTCCCCGCTCTGCTGACACGCGACCGTCGTCGATCGCGGTCAGCAGAGCGGCGTGATCGCGAGCATTGCGCTTGGCGTAGGCAGCCGCGAACTCCCCGATCGCGAAATCGAATTCGGTTCCGTCACCGAGATATTCGGCGATCGCTATCCGATCGGACGAGCGAGCGTGTGCGTAGGCAAGGACCCTGGCGCACAGGCGCCCGTAGAGTTCCAGCCCCTGCGGCACCATCTCTTCGATGACTGCCGACCCTTTACCGTCACGCAGTTGACGAATGTAGAAATCGTGCTCACCCTCGTCGAGCCCCGGCCCTCGTTCCCAGCCGAGAAAGATGTCGCTTGTCGCTTGCATCAAGCGTTGCCCGTTGACGACGCGTTCCCCTTCGTTCTTGAAGGTCGGACCATCGACGTAGCCGGACAATACCGAGGGTTGCGCTTCCTTGACCTGCAGGATCAACGGATCGTCGTCGTCGACGCCTTTCATGAGGATCATCCATGCGCGTGTTCCGACGCTCCCGACACCGACAACCTTCCGCGCAATGTGCGTCATCTCGAAGCTTTCGAGCAACACCCGACGGTCCCACTGCAGCGTGCTCCGATACGACCGAACGCGCTGACGTAGCAACTCCTCGATCTGCGTGAGATCGGTCCCTGCGAACAACTCGTTTGCGGGCACGATCAGCGGCGGATCACTGATGAATTGCCGCCGGCCGTCGACGATTTCGGTGAACTTGCCTGCCGCCTGCACACTGTCGCGGCGACGAGCCTTGTCCAGCGTCGCTTGTGTGCGAGCAAGCATGCGCTTCTTCAGGTCGATCTGGAGAGCCTCGAGCCCGTCCTCGGGTGCGATGTGCGAGTACCAGACTGCAAGATTTCCCAATCCTGCCTGGGTGATCATGGTTTCCCGATACTCGGCCGCGCATCCGCGAACGATCTTCTTTCGCTCCTTGCCCGAAAATCCGTTGTCCTTTGCGGCGATCACCAAACTTGCGGCCAGACGCTTGACGTCCCATTCGAACGGTCCCGGGTACGTTTCGTCGAAGTCGTTGATGTCGAACGCGAGCTTTCGCTCGGGCGTCGCATAGATACCGAAGTTGCTCAGGTGCGCGTCGCCGCAGAGTTGGCTGGCAAGACCCGAATCCGGACTGCGTGACAAATCGTCGGCCATCACCAGCGCAGCGCCGCGGAAGAACGAGAACCGCGATGCCGACATCCGCCCGTATCGGATGGGCACCAGGTCCTGTACCCGCGACTTCGCCTGCAATTCGAGCAGTGATATCGGATCACGGTCACTCTCTGCCAGATCCGCGAGCGCGGCCAATGGCGTATCTCTACGCGCCTGGCGCCCGCGCGCCCGCCTTTCGTCGACCGTGAGATGCTCGGTACGCACTGCTGTCATCTGCCCGACCTTTCACTCGCAACGGCTATCGCTACGAACTCGACGCGTCGGGCGTCGTGCGGCCTCCTGATCCGCGCGCTGCGCGTACCAGGAGTTCCGGACTTGACACCAACGCCTTGCGCCACGGAAGTACCCCGTCGATCTCGATCTGAATCGACAGGCTCAGCACGGTCCTAATAAGAACGATCATGCCTAGAACTGCGGCGTCTGTCAGCGACGGCGACGACGTCACCGTCTTCACCAGATCAGCGGCGACAAGGATCTCGAGGCCGAGAAGGATGACCGCGCCCATGGTCTCGCGCAGAGTACGAAACGCCGAACTACCGTCCCGCGTTCGACTCCATGCGCGCCCCGCGATCACGAATGCGAACACGAACCCGAGAACCATGGCGACAACACCGAGTACCTCGAACCATTCGGTGACCAGCTCGAAGAACCTGATTTTGTCCATGGTCATGATTCTCGAGGTAATGCACCGATAAGTCGAGGTGACACGACGGCGTCAGCTGAAGATCCGCTCGATGTCGTCGAGTCGCAGCTCGGTCGCGCGGGGAGAATAGCCCGAGCCCCACAGGCTGTCGTCGACGTAATGGACGTTCCCCGAGCGGACAGCGGGAAGACGCTCCCAGAGCGGGTTCATTGCCAACTGCGCGCGGACGTCCTGCTGGTCCTGGAATGCGCCCACGATGATCACGTCGCTGGTCACCTGATCGAGTTGCTCCGCTGTGAGTGTGCGCGTGAACTCCTCCGATGTAGCTCGTTCGCCGGGGAAACCGAGAGCGTCGAGAAGAGCGTCGACCTGGTTGTAGACGACACCGTTCTCGCCGGTGCGGAGGAGGGTCACCGACGGCAACGAACCGAGGGCGGAGAGTCGATCCTTGATTGTGAGGAGGCGCTCTTCCGTTCTCGCGTTCAATTCCGCAGCAGCGTCTTCGCGTCGGACCGCGACGCCCATCGAGGTGACCAACTTCTTCATCTCGGCCCACGTGAGGTACCCGTTGAAGCCGGCGAATACTGGAACACCGGTCGCGGAGAGTTCGTCGTAGGACTTTGCCGCATAAGCATTTCCGGCCGTCAGGAGCATGACGATCAGATCCGGCGACACGCCGATGATTGCTTCCTTGTTCCACGTTCCCGCCGTGCCGAGGTTCGGGATGTTCGCAGCCTCCGGCATCGTGCGCAACACCGCGTCACCGCTCACACCCTCGAGACCGAAGAAGCCGCCGACGATCTTCTCCGGCGGCACACCGAGGTCGAGCACCGTCGCCATGGCGCTGACATGGGCGATGACCATTCGCTGCGGATCCGAAGGGATCTCGACACTGCCCGTCTCGTCCTGCACCGTGACGAGACCGCCTGACTCCAAGCCATTTTCGTCACTGCTGCACGCTGCCAGCAAGGTCGCGGCCGCGGCACCGAGCCCGGCGCCGAGGAAACCCCTGCGCGTCAGCGCATCGACGATGCGTTTCCACTGCTCCTCTGTATCGAGTGCGGTGTTATCGAGTGCGGGCGCCAGGCAGATCGAGTTCGGCACAGTTCGGTCCATTCGTTCGAGCGGTCGAGAATCACCTCGATTGTGGCTATCGAACCGTCGAAACTGAACAGGATTTCGAGCCGACAACTATCGCTGTCCGGTCACACCTTCTTGACGACGCTCGACTTCAATTGCATCGGTCCGATGCCGTCGACCTTGCAGTCGATGTCGTGGTCACCAACACCCTGAACAAGGCGGATGTTGCGAACTTTCGTACCTGACTTGATGCCGGTCGGACTGCCCTTCACCTTGAGCGTCTTGACGACCGTCACCGTGTCGCCATCCGCAAGAATGTTGCCTACGGCATCTTTCACCACACCCAGGTCCTCGCCGGCACTATCGGTCGGCGCCCACTCGTGCGCGCAGGACGGGCAGACCATCAACGCGCCCATCTCGTAGGTGTATTCGCCGGCGCATTCAGGGCAAGGGGGCAAGGTGTCTTCCACGCGGTTCATCCTATCCACCAGGCACCCGATCCCCATTTTTGCATTTCATGAGGCATTCTTGGGCGAAATATTGCATTCGATGAAACTTTGCACTCTGTGCAATTATGGATGAAATGGGAACCGAAACTCTCGGATTGCGCGAACGAAAACGAATTGCGACGAGGCAGCTGATCGAGCACACCGCCGTCGAACTCGTTCTCGACCTGGGCTATGACGAAGTGACCGTCGAGAAAATCTGCGAAGCCTGCAATCTGTCGACCCGCACGTTCTTCAACTACTTCCCCACCAAGGACGCAGCGATCGGCGGGCTCATGCTCGTCGTGCCAAGTGAGACGACCATGCTCACGCTCATCGGCGAGCACCCGGACGATCCGCTGCGCGGCGCTCTCGCGGTATTCGAGGCGGCGATGCAAATCGTCGACGAGCGACCCGATCTGCTCGCGCATCGACGCGAATTGTTCGAGCGTCATCCCACGCTGTTGCAACAACATCTGGCCACCTTCCACGATCTTGAAGACACGCTCACCCGGATCCTCACGCGGGAGTTGTCGAACAGAACCGAGTATCGCCGCCTGCACTCGGACACAGCCGCTGCCGACGAAGCCACAGCAACGGTCATCACCGCAGGCGCCGCGATGCGTTACGTCTTCCGAAAATGGCAGAACAGTGAACGGGCAAGCCCCAGAACAGATTTGCTCGATCCGGCACTACTCCTGATGGCTCGAATACTGAGGTCCGAGAGCTGATCCACACTCTCGCACCCGCCGTCACTCAACTAAGGAACTACATGTCCACTCGAGAAGCTGCGACCGTCGAGCCCGACGGCACGCATACCGACACCGAGGCCTCGCCGGACAAACGGTCGATCATCCTCGTTTTTGTCGGGCTGATGATCACGATGCTTCTGGCTTCGCTCGACCAGATGATCTTCAGTACCGCTTTGCCCACCATCGTGGGCGAATTGAACGGCGTCAACCACATGGTCTGGGTGACGACGGCATACATCCTCGCCTCGACCGTCATGATGCCGGTGTACGGAAAACTCGGTGACCTGATCGGCCGCAAGGGCCTCTTCATCGGCGCCATCAGCATTTTCATCGTCGGTTCGGTGATCGGCGGTCTGTCCCACGACATGACCACACTCATCGCTGGTCGAGCCGTGCAGGGACTCGGCGGCGGCGGATTGATCCTGCTGTCCCAGGCGATCATCGCCGACGTCGTCCCCGCCAGGCAACGCGGCCGGTACATGGGTGCGATGGGCGGGGTGTTCGCACTGGCTTCGGTTGCCGGTCCCCTACTCGGCGGCTGGTTCACCGAGGGCATCGGTTGGCGTTGGGCCTTCTGGATCAACATCCCCCTAGGCCTACTCGCCATCGCGAGCGCGATGGCATTTCTGCACCTGCGGAAGCCGAACCTCGGCAAGCCTCGCATCGACTATCTGGGCATGGTTCTCGTCGCGACGGCAGCGACGTGTCTGATCCTGTTCACGACCTGGGGCGGAAACACCTACGCCTGGGGATCGGCCGTCATCATCGGGTTGATCGTCGGCTGCGTCGTGACGGCAGTGGCTTTTGTCTTCGTCGAAAAGCGTGCCGACGAACCGGTGATTCCGATGCACCTGTTCGCTCAGCGCAACTTCGTGTTGACCACCGTCGCCGGCCTGATCATCGGAATCGCCATGTTCGGTGCGCTCGCCTACCTGCCGACCTACATCCAAATGGTGACAGGCAAGAACGCCACCGAAGCTGGATTGATGATGATTCCCATGATGGCGGGCCTGCTCGTCGCCTCCATCGGGTCCGGCCAGCTGGTCAGCAAGACCGGCCGCTACAAGATCTTCCCCATCGTCGGAACATCCATCGTCGCTGTTGCTCTGGTCCTGCTCTCACGTCTGACGCCGTCGACCTCACTGCTGGTCTTCGGTTGCTACATCGCACTCATGGGTATCGGACTCGGCCTCGTCATGCAGATCTTGATCTTGATCGTGCAGAACACCTTCCCCGCGGCCGAAGTGGGAACGGCCACCGCGTCGAACAACTTCTTCCGCCAGATCGGTGCGTCGTTGGGCAGCGCGATCGTGGGCAGCCTGTTCGCCTCGCGTCTGACCAATCTCCTGGCCGAGCGACTCCCGGCGAATGGCGGCGCGGTCGGTGGTGACGAGAACTCCTTGACCCCGGGAATCCTCTGGAAGTTGCCGAGCCAGGTTCGCGAGATCATCGTCGGTGCATACAACGACGCGCTGGCGCCGATCTTCCTGTACCTCGTCCCCTTGGTCATCGCGGCGGTTGTCCTGTTGCTCTTCGTCAAGGAGAAGCCCCTCGCGACGACGATCGATCGCTCGGCGCCCCCGCTCGAGTAATTGACTATCGTGGCGTGATGTCGCACGCACCGAATACGCCCAGACGCACTCTCGCTGTTCTGGGCGTATTCGGCGTTGTGGTGGTCGTAGTTGTCGCCGGCGCACTGTGGTGGTTCGCGCGCGGCGACGACGCTCTTGCCGGCGAGAATCTCGATTCGTTCCCGGCCGTCGACCACAGCATTCTCAGCGCTCAGCAGAGTGCGCTACTGGGCGTCCTCGAGCAGGAGTGGGAGTCAGGGAGTCCCGGCACCAAATACGCCGAGGGTGTCGAAGAATCGTGGTGTGCCGATTTCGTGAGCTGGTCGATGAACCAGATCGGCACGCCGTTCTCGAACCCCAACTCAGGGTCGTGGCGCATCCCCGGGGTGTACACGCTGCAGGAGTATTACGAGTCCGTCGACGCGTTTGTCCCCTACGGTCGGGACTACCAACCCAAGGTCGGCGACACGATCCTGTACGGCGACTCGAGCCCCTTCGGCCAACACGTCAACGTCGTTCTGGTCAACGACGGCGGCACTCTGACGACCGTCGGCGGCAACGAGAACAACAAGGTCATGCTCCATCGCATCGTCCCGTCGGAAGTCCCGGGGATCGTCGGGTTCGGCGTCATCTGAGCCCGAGCCCCACCGTCGTTGCTTGATGGTTCTTGCGAAGTGCAGAGGTGAGGCTACAGATTCGGGGTTGCCGTTGGATGGCACTTGCTATCAACCAATATTCGGATAATTCCGTGTTTCCGTCATTGACAGATATTAAACATCTGTGAAGAAATTTCCCTGCCAACTAGATTCGTATCCAGCTGTCCCCCACCCAGAACAGGAATTCGATGCGCCCTGGTGAGCTCACCACTCTCGAGCAGATACAACTCATGGCCCGCGCGGCTGCTGCGCAGGCCATGAGTGCTCCGTCGATGCTCCGACTGCGGCTCGGCCGCTACCCCACTCGCACACCCGAGCTGCGCAAACGCCCACTCCCCGACACCAAGCTGTGCAGCGAAGCGCTCGATCACGCCAGAGGAACCCTCTCCCCCGCGGTCTTGAACCACAGCCTGCGCTGCTGGATCTGGGCCGACGCCTTCGCGCAGATCGATGCGATCGAGTACGACCCCGAAGACCTCTTCACTGCGTGCGCCCTTCACGATGTCGGACTGGGCGCAGAAGGATCGGCCGAGCACGGGTGTTTCACCTACATCAGTGCCGCAGACGCAGAAGAACTCGCGACCAGAGTGGGAACTTCGGAGAGGTCGGTACAGCGAATCGGCGAAGCGATCCGTCTGCACATGGATCTGACCGTCGACCGCGGCGAGGGCGCTGACGCCTACCTACTGCATGCCGCAGCGCATTTCGACGTTGCCGGTCGGCGTGCGCCCGAAATTCCGCGAGCAACTGTTGATGCAACAATCGCGGAGTACCCGCGAACAGGGTTCACCGACGAGTTCGCGCAGTCGATGCGGCGCGAGGTCGAGCTCCGTCCTCACTCTCGCGCGGCGACGCTCTGGAGATCGGGAATGGCCTTGCCGTTGCGTACCAATCCCCTGGATTGGAAGAGCCGGTAACTACGAAAAGTCCTCGAGCACTGCGGTTCGCGCCCCTCCGACGTTCCCGGTATTCACCACGCCAACGGGTTCGATCAACATCACCTCCGCTTCGTCCTCGGCGATCGGGCAATGTTCGACTCCGCGAGGTACCACGAACAATTCACCGGGCCCCAGTGGAACATCTCCGTTTCGGAGTTGGATTCGAATCTGCCCCTTCGTCACCAGGAACATTTCGTCGGTGTCGGTGTGGGAGTGCCAGACGAATTCACCTTTGATCTTGACGATCTTGATCTCGTAATCATTGAGGGCCGCAATCTTCTTGGGCGACCAGTGCTCGGTGAACTGACCGAACTTCTCGCGGAGCGATACCGCTGTTGCCGAACTGTTCATGTTGTTCCTCCCTCGGGCGCGCCACCACCGCGATGACGACCCCGCCACTCTTCGTCACCCGAGGCAGCTGCGTCTTGTACGTTTCTGACATGGATCCCCGCGGCGCACAGATCACCGCGTGGGCACCGGGCCTCGCGGGAATCACCGAGGTCTTCCATGCCGATTTCGTCGGACACGCCTATCCCAAACACACGCACGATCAGTGGTCTCTGATGCTCGTCGACCGCGGCACGATTGCATACGACCTCGATCATCGCGCTCATGGCGCGGCACCCGAGATCGTGACTCTGTTGCCGCCAGGCATCGCACACGACGGAGTTCCGGTCACCGAGGCCGGATTTCGTCAACGAATCCTTTACCTCGACACGTCAGTTCTCGGTGAGGTCCTCATAGGCCCGGCGGTGGACAGCCCCGAGATTCGAGACCCTCTGCTGCGCCATCGCATCGATCAACTGCACTCTGCACTCGGCCCGGACGGCGAATCACTCGAGGCCGAAAGTCGCCTGGGGTTCCTCGCTGAAAGATTGAACGAGATCCTCACACCGGCCACAGGTCGATCCCTTCACACGCCGACCGTTGACGAACGCGTTGCCGATCAACTTCGGGACCTGCTCGATGCGCGACTCACAACGGGAATCACGATGCGGGAAGCGTCGAACATCCTGCAGCGGAAGCCCACGTATCTGATCAAGAACTTCGCGAAGCATTTCGGGCTTCCGCCTCACAAGTACGTGACGGGACGTCGAATCGATCTGGCGCGACGCGCAATCCTCGCCGGGCGCGAATTGGCGGACGTGGCCGTCGACGTCGGATTCCACGATCAATCCCACCTGTCGCGGCACTTCGTCAAGCATGTCGGGGCGCCGCCCGGTAAATACGCACTGAACGTGGTCGGCTGAGCGCGCTAGTCGAAGCACCTGGCACCGGTTTCGTCGAGCAGACACTGACTCCGATCAGCTGGAGTCTGTGTCCACTGAATGAAAACGGTGTCAGGTCCCAACGATCAAGCAGCCGTCTCGAGGTCGACCAGGAGGAAGTCCTCGCGCCGCGGCCCGTATTCACGATCGGTCAGCTGATACGAGCGCAACGCACGAGGTGCACGGGCCAACTCGTAGAACCGCTCGGAGCCAGGCACGAATTGCCTCGTAGCCCAACCCCAGTTCGGGCCGTGCGGAAACTTCGGGTCGGGCAGCATGTTGGACTCCATCGACATGAGCCGCAGGCGCCGAACTACCCCGGTCGTGGCGGCATCTGCGCCGAAGTCTATCCACGCCTGACGCGCGTTTGGGTCGTCACGAGGAGTTCCGGCAAGTAGGTGCAATGCACCCGCGACTTCGGCAACCGCCCACCGGCGCGGGTTGTCGACATTCCAGGAGAGTCCCCACCGGACGGTCTCCCCCAATTCTGGAGGAACAAACCACCGAAAACGCAGACCGTCGACGATGACCGGGGTGATCATCGCGTCGAGGTTCGCCGACGCACCGACCATTCGACCGGCTCGACCGCATCGTCGAGCCCGAGAACCACGCGAGCTGCATTGCGCCCTTGATCGAACAGGGACTGGCGAACCGTTGTCAGGCCGGCGTCCGATGCGGCTGTTGTGTCGTCCCATCCGACGACTGCGACATCGTCGGGCAGCGCGAGGCCGAGTTCACGGATCGCGTCCAAAACCCCCAGAGCCAGTTCGTCACTCATCGCCAAGATGACATCGGGCCTTCGGCTCTCGGGAACGTCGAGCAGGGACCGAGCCATCCGCGCACCCTCGCTCCGCTCGTTGACGGTGACCACCCCCACCCGCACCGAGGACCAATCGAGGCCCGCATCGCGGACGGCGCGCTCGTAGCCCTCGAGCCGATGGCGGGACACCGGAAAGAACGCTTCACCTGGATCCACGTCCATCCGAATTTCGGACCGACGCTCACGATCCCACGGAAGGCTGATCACCGCGGGCCGCTGCGCCCCCGACAACCCGACTGCCGCGATCGCAACGGCGCCGGCAACATCGTCCATCCCGACGAGATCCACACCCTCGTGCAACGGACCACCCTGGATGCATGCGGGTTTTCCGGTGCCGACAATCGCGTCGAGGATGGGATCGTCGAAGACGGTGGTCCAGACGACAAAACCGTCTACTGCCGCGTCGCGAACTCTGTCGACGTCTCCCGGTTTCCCCGAGTTCGGCAGCATCATCAGCCCGGCGTTCGCATCCAGACACGCTTCGGCGACTCCCGAGAGGAATCGCCGAGCTACTGCGTCTTCGAAGGCGTACGTCAGCTTCTCGCTGAAGACGACCGCGATGTTGTTGAATTTCCCGCTCCGCAAGGACTGCGCCGCCCGGTTCGGGCCCGCGTACTCGAGCTCTTCGGCGGCGGCGAACACCTTGGCCCGCGTTGATTCAGACACGCGCTCGGGCTGCGCGAAGGAGTACGACACCGACATCACCGACACGCCTGCGGCCTTGGCGACGTCGGCCATCGTCGGACGACTCGAACGCTGCGCACGTATGGCCATGAGCCTCAGCATAGCGAGTGCAAAATATCCATTGCGCAGGTGTGTATCGATACATGTATCGTTACACAACATGACTGCTCGACTGCCGAAGGCAACCGCGCTACGGCTGATGACACTGGCCGGAGCAGCCTTCGCCTACGTGACGGCCGAAATGCTCCCCGTCGGACTGCTCAGCGAAATCTCGACGGACCTCGACGTCACCGAAGGGCGTGTCGGCCTACTGCTGACCTTCTACGCATACGGTGTCGCGGTCTTGACGCTTCCGCTGATCGGAGCGGTCAGAACCTGGCCGCGACGACGCGTCGTCGTTCTGACGGTGGCCACCCTCGCGGTGTCGCAACTGGTCGCAGCATTGGCCGTCAACTATCCGATGCTGGTGATCGGACGATTGCTCTGCGCTGCGACGCACGGAGTGTTCTGGGCTGTCGTTGCACCGGTCGCAGCCACTCTGGTTCCGCGCGGACAACAGGGCAAGGCAATCGCGATGGTGTATGCCGGTACGTCTCTTGCATTTGTTCTCGGAGGTCCCCTGTCTTCGGCGATCGGCCAGTCCTGGGGTTGGCGGACCGCGTCGGCGGCAATCGGTGTGGTGGCAGTGGGCATTGCTTTCTCACTGCATCGTGCGTTGCCAGAAATGCCGGTCGATCAACACCATCGGAGTAAGCGAGACAAACCGAAGCCGACACCGGCGATGAAACGGGCGCTCGCCGTCATCTGCGCGGCAACGCTGTTTGCCGCTCTGGGGCAATTCGCTTCGTACACGTTCTTCACACTTCTGGTGGAGGAAAGCCTCGGCTCGTCCGGTGGCATCCGTACCGCGATGCTTCTGGTCTACGGCGCCGCCGGCGCCGTCGGAGTGTGGGTCGCCGGCAAGTACTACGACCGCCGACCGCGTCTCTTCACGCTCATCTCGATCGCGACAGTGGCAGGCGCGCTGGCCATGTTCTGGCTCTTGGCGCCGTCGATGGGAGCGTTCGCAGTTGTCGCCACGATCTTGTGGGGTGCGGCGTTCACCACCGTTCCGATCTGCCTCCAGTCCTCGGTTCTGCGCGCCGTTCCGATCGGGACCGACCGTGCCTCGGCCATCTACGTCGTCGTGTTCCAGATCGCGATTGCAACGGGCGCTCTGCTCGGTGCGGCCGTCGTCGACAGTGGCGGGCTCTCACATCTGGCGGGCATCGGGGTCGCTCTGATGATCGCTTCGTTGGCGATAGTCGGGTTCGGCCGACGCACGTTTCCCCAGGAACCGGAACGGTCTACTCACTCCCCCACCGACGCGCCGGCCGGACTCTCGTCGTAGATCAGGGTGTATCGCCAGAACAGTCGTCTCCTGATCCGGCTACCTGGCAGACACAACGCGGCCGCGCGCCGGACGTCAGCCATCGACTCCCCCGGTTCCGCGGTGGGAGCCGTCATCGCCTTCAGCGGCTCGGAGGCAACCCGTCGATGCTTGACGACGCCGACGACGGGATTGCACACGGTCGCCAACACCGACAGGAGTGCGTCGGTGGGTGTGGTCGACCGATAACACCCGACCACGACGAGCCGCCCGCCCGGTTCGAGCAGGCTACTCAGCTGCTTCATCGATTCTTCGAGTGGAAGATGATGCAACGCTGCGACGACTGTGATCGCGTCGTACTTCGCCTCGGATGCAAAGTCCTCGATCCGCTGCGCGTCGATGATCACGTTCTCGTCGTCGACAAACCTTGCGCGCACGGCGGCCGAGGTTGTCAGGTCGGGTTCCACACCGACCACCACGTCGAACCGCCGACGCAAGAGGTCGATCAGATTGCCGGTCCCGCTCCCCACGTCGAGAGCGCGACCGGACCTGACCCCGCGCAGATTACGTAGAACCCACCGGCCGTAGTGATCGTTGTGACTCCACGGATGGCGTCGATTGAAACCGTCCAAGCGAGCAATCACACCCATACCCGACGGTATCAATCCGAGCCCGCACACCGGCCGTCACAACCGCGGGTCGACCGGCTCCGATTCGAGAGCCAGCACCGCGAACACGGCCTGGTGCGCTCGCCGCAAAGGTTCACGGTCGACGAGCCTGGATACCGCCTCCATGCCGAGCGCGTACTCGCGCAGCGCCATCGACTGCTTGTGTCCGAGGTTGCGGTTACGCAATCTCGCAAGCGTCGACGGTTCGAGGTAGTCGGCACCGTAGATCAATCGCAGGTACTCCCGGCCGCGGACCTTGATCCCCGGCTGAACCTTCGCGTTGTACCCCCGCGGTCCGTGAATCTGATTCGCCAGCGGTTTGACGACCATCCCCTCACCACCGTCGCCGGTGAGCGACTCCCACCACTTCGTCGCTTCGAACACCGAGTCCTCGGAACCGAGATCGACCACCAGGCGACGTGTAGTGGTAAATCGACTCGGGTCGGCCGCGGCCAGGCGGTCCGAAATACCGAGGTGCCATTCGTGATCCCGTTCCCCGTACGACTGGCCCTCGGCCGCCAGAATCTGGAACGGCGCGATGGTGACGCCGTCCAGTCCGTTCGTCGGCCACACGTACCGTCGGTACGCCTCGCCGAAGCGCTCGATACTGGCGGCCCGAACAGTTGTCTGTTCGAACATCTCCGCCACGTCCAGGCCCCGCGACCCGGCCCGCGCCAGCACGGCCTCGCGAGCTGTGAGGTCTGATCGCCCGGCCGCCGCGACCGACGCGTACTGCGAGCGCAGCAGACCTTCCGCTTTGACGTTCCACGGCAACAGTTCGCAGTCGAGGAGCAGCCAGTCGGTGCCCAGCTCTTCCCACAACCCAGCGGAGGTGACTGCGGCGGCGATGTCGTCGATCAACTGCTGAGTCAGGTCGTCGTCGAAGAACTGGCGGCCGGTGCGGGTGTGCACCATCCCGGTGAGCGCATCCGGTGCGTCGAAGCGGGACTGAGCAACCGATCGATCACGGCACACGAGCACCACTGCCCGCGAACCCATGTGCTTCTCTTCGCAGATCACTGTTCCGATTCCGCCGGCCCGGTATGCGTCGAACGCGGTCGACGGGTGTTCCAGATAGTCATCGGATTGGGCGCTCGCGCAGGGCGCCATGGTCGGCGGTAGGTACCGCAGCCATTGCGGCGCGACCGCGAATCGGCTCATCACTTCCAAGGCGCCGGCAGCGTTGTCGGTGCGAACGGACACTCGACCGCGCAGTTCGGTGTCGACGCCGGTCGTTTCGAGGACGTCGGCGAGATCGAGCACATCTGGATCACGAGTCGGCGGTGCCAGCGGTACCACCGGCTCGTACCAAACCTGCTCCGCCGGGACCGACACGATCTCTCGTTCCGGGTATCGAAGGGCGGTGAGGGATCCACCGAAGACGCACCCGGTGTCGAGGCACGCGGTGTTGTTGATCCATTCCACCTCGTGCACCGGCGTGTGACCGTAGAGGACCGTCGCTGATCCTCGGTAGTCCTGCGCCCACGGGTATCGAACGGGTAAGCCGAATTCGTCCGTCTCACCGGTAGTTTCACCGTAGAGCGCAAAGCTCCGGACTCGACCGGATGCCCTGTTGTGGTAGTCCTCCTTGAGACCGGCGTGCGCGACAACGAGTTTGCCGTCGTCCAGGACGAGGTGCGCGACGAGGCCGTCACAGAAGTCGACGACGCTTTCGCGGAACTCCGCCGACTCGGTGGCCATCTGCTCGAGGGTCTCGGCGAGTCCGTGACTGGCCGTGACCTTCTTACCGCGCAAGGCCTTGACGAGTTTGTTCTCGTGGTTACCCGGAACCGCTATCGCATGTCCCGCCGCGACCATCCCCATGACCAGACGCAGCACACCGACCGAATCCGGTCCTCGATCCACGTAGTCACCGAGGAAGACGGCAGTTCGCCCTTCCGGCGGCACCGCATCGACAGCTCTGCCATCGGTCCCGTAGTCGACGGTGTAGCCGAGTTTCACGAGGAGCGTCTCGAGCTCGCTTCGACATCCGTGGATGTCACCGATGACGTCGAACGGACCACGCTCGACACGCAGATCGCTGCGGAGCGGGTGGCGCAAGAATGTGGCTTCGGAAACCGCGTCCTCACCTCTGAGTATGTGAACCGAACGGAAACCTTCCTTGCCCAACCCGCGAAGCGAGCGAGTCAGCTGTTGGTGCTGGCGGCGAATGACGTCGCGTCCGAACGTCCGATCAGAGCATGCGTCGTTGCGCGCAGAACAGACCGATTCCGGAATATCGAGCACGACTGCCACCGGCAGTATGTCGTGCTCGCGAGCCAACGCAACGAGTCGCTTGCGCGCGGCGGGCTGGACGTTGGTCGCGTCGACCACCGTGAGGCGTCCGCGTCGCAAACGCTTGGCCGCGACGAACTCCAGCACTTCGAAAGCATCGGACGTCGACTCCTGTGAGTTCGGATCATCACTGACCCACCCTCTGAATGTGTCACTCGAGAGAGTTTCGAACTCACCGAAGTGGCGCGCCGCGAAGGTCGACTTTCCCGAGCCACTGACGCCGATGAGTACTACCAGGGCGAGATCTGGAATCTCGTACACCGTCATGACGTTCGTGCCTCCTTCGTGAAGATTGCCATCTGTGTCGGTCCGCCAAGGACCGGATCAATTGCTCCGACAAATTCGAACTCCACGCAATAGCCGTGGACTCGGGCCGTTTCGGTTGCCCAGTCGCGGAATTGGGTCCGTGAGAACTCGAACCGGTGATCCGGGTGCCTGAACTCTCCCTCTGCCAACGCCGGATACAGCACGTTGTAGTCGGCATTCGGAGTAGTCAGCAGCACATACTGCGGTGCTGCGTCCACGAAGACCGATCTGACCAGCGCCGGCAGGCGCGCCGTGTCGACATGCTCGACCACCTCCATCAGCACGGCTGCGTCGAAGCCTTTCAAGCGTGCGTCGCGGTACGTCGCGGACGACTGCATCAAAGACACACGATCACGTTGGGCGTCGGACATTTCGGTGAACTTCAATCTGCGTTGCGCCCGTGTCAGTTCGCGCGCGCTCACATCGACGCCGACAAGTTTGTCGAATTGAGCGTGCGGCATCAGCGCCTCGATCAGTTTGCCTTCGCCGCAACCGATGTCGACAATCGTTCTGACGTGCAGTCGCTGAAGCGTCGCCAAAACTGCGTCGACGCGAAGCCGTGCCAGCGGCGGATCCGGTCGCGGTAGTTCGATCTGCGCCTCTGCTTGGTCGGGAATCAGTCGATCGACCACCGATTCGACCAGGTCGCGTCGACGCGCCAGGTAGCGGGACATGATCAGCGCGGAATCCGGATGCGACGCCAACCACTCTCCAGCGACGCGGATCAACTTGTCTGCCTCGTCGGGTCCCACCCAGTAGTGCTTCACGTCGTCGAGGACCGGCAACAGCACGTAGAGGTGCCGAAGGGCACTCTGCACCGTGTGTTCCCCGGTGAGCGTCAACGACACGAAGTCGGAGTTTCCCCACGTCGGCAGGTGCGGATCAAGCTGCACCGGTATCGCGGTCACATCCCAGCCCAGCGGCTCGAACAACCGACGAGGCAATTCCGCATCGCCGCCACACGGAACCACCGGAATCGAGACGGTCAACGCGAGTTCGGTTCCGACGAGTTCCGGGTGCGACTTGCACGTTCCCGTCAACGCGGTGCCAAACAGCTTCGACAGAGCAACCGAGAGTATGGACGACGCCGCATACGGCCGATCGTTGACATACTCACCCAGCGAAAAGTTGTCGCCACTCTTGCCGCGTCGATACCTACTCTGCACAAGTTCGATGGGGTCGACGTCCACAATCACTGCCACCGTGGTCTTTTCGGCCGAGGCCTCCGGGTACAGAACCGTGGCGGTGCCGATCGCCAAGTCGAAGCTTTGCACGCGGTCGGGATGTTTGTGCAGCAGGTAGCTCAACGCGGTCGCATCAGGAGTCTGCGGGGTCGGGGTGGACGTCAGTGTGAGTAGCACCAGGCGAATGTAGCCCGGCAAACGTCCGGGGCGCCTCCGATTTACGCGCCCGCGGCCGTCAGAACAAAGTGAGAGCTGCTCCCGCACCCACCAGTTCCCGGGGCGCCTCACGCGGCTCACTGCCAGCTGCACTGACGTCTCGATGCTCCGAACGACCACCCAACCCATGGCGCTCGACCAATGGCTCGACACGGCTTGCGAGCCAACGCTTGTATTCGGGAGTGACATACGCGCCCCGCCCGTACAGCTCGCGGTAGCGACGGATGAGCGCCGGATGTTCCTGAGCAAGCCAATTCATGAACCAACCCCGAGTACTCCCCCGCAGGTGCATCGGGAAGACCGTCACACTCGTCGCACCGGCTTCGGACAGTGCCTCGAACAGCCCGTCGAGATGACTGGTGGAATCGGTGAGGAACGGAATGACCGGCGCCACCATGACATTGCACGAGAATCCCGCGTCGGTGATGGCGCGGATCATCTCGAGACGCGCCCGCGGCGACGGGGTACCAGGCTCGATCTGCTTCTGAAGTGCAGCGTCGTTGATCGCCAACGACACACCGATTCCGACGTCGACCTGCGCCGCCGCCATTTTCAACAGCGGCAGGTCCCGTCGGAGCAAAGTTCCCTTCGTCAGGATCGAGAAGGGAGTTCCGGATTCGGTCAACGCGCGAATAATGCCGGGCATCAAGCGGTATCGGCCCTCCGCTCGCTGATAGGGATCGGTGTTGGTACCCAGTGCCACCGCCTCCCGCTTCCAGGACTTTCGCGCCAACTCTTTGCGGAGCACCGCGGCAATGTTCGTCTTCACGACCACTTGGGAGTCGAAATCCGCGCCCGCGTCGAGGTCGAGATACTCGTGACTCGGTCTCGCGAAACAATATCGGCATGCGTGCGAGCAACCACGAAAAGCGTTGACGGTGAAGCTGAACGGCAACGTCGACTCTTCGGGCATCTTGTTGAGCGCGCTCTTGCAGAGCACCTCGTGAAACGTGATTCCCTCGAACTCGGGAGTCTGCACGGAGCGAACCAACCCGGCTCGTTCGAGTCCGGGTAGCGCTCCGTCATCTGCATCCAATGCCTGACCCGACCACCTCATGACCCCAAGTCGAACACTTGTTCTAAGGTATGTCAAGATGGAGCGAATACCCGACCGTGCCTCACCACGGCCGGGAAGTTGTTGGCAGAATTCGGTGCATGTCGAACAGAATCAATATTTCGTCCGGTTCCGAATGGGAACCCAAGATCGGTTACTCCCGTGCCGTGCACATCGGTAACCAGATCGCAGTCTCCGGCACCACCGCTCCTGGTGAGACCCTCACAGATCAGACCCGCGCAGCGCTCGAAACTATCAAGGCAGCACTTGCCGAGGCCGGCGCCTCGCTCGACGACGTCATCCGCACTCGCATGTACCTGCGCGACATGACGCAGTGGGAGCAGGCCGCTCTCGCGCACGGTGAAGTGTTCGGCGAGATTCGTCCCGCCACGACGATCCTCGAGGTCAGCTCGCTGATCGACCCCGCTCTGCTCATCGAGATCGAGGCCGACGCGGTTCTCAGCTGATCGCCAATCCGGACATTTGTGAAATGGGCGCCTAGTCTGAGCCGATGAAACCGATGCGGCTGTATCCGTTGACGCTCGCGCTCGGCATCACCGCCGCTTTCCTCTCGCCCGGTTCTGCACTCGCAGAACCGGGCGAGAGTCTTTCGACGGCTTGCGGCAGCCAGTTGAGCAATGCCGAGGTGGGCCGGATTGCCGAACTCAGCGACGTCACGACCCTGAACGGTGCCGGACTGCCTCGGCTCGAGACCGCTGTCGAACGTCATCGTGAGATCACGTCGATCCTCGTCTCCCACCACGATTGGCGAGGCCTGTTCTCCGTCGGCCTCGACGCTGTCGAGCACGAGGCGGTGATGCCGCTGCAGCGAGACCCCGCGGCCTTCGCCGATGACGAGTGGGCCCATTCGGTCAGCTACGAATTGCTGCGAAGGTACCTGGTGAACGTCCATGCGGAGTTCACCGGCACTCCCACAGATCCGGCGTGGAACAACTACTTCACCCTGACGCGTCAGTGCGATGCCAGTCCGGCACGAGTCGCCATGGCCGGCTACAACGCGCATCTCACCGTCGACCTCGCTCACGCCGTCTCCACGTCCGGAACCACTGCGGAGGATGTCCCCGATTTTTACAAGATCGTCGATTCCATTGCCGTCAAGGGTGGTTCGATCGTGACCCTCACCAAGGCCGAGTACGACGCCGATCTGGGGCCGCTCTGGCGGTTCTACTTCGTCGGCGAAGGACTCGACCGATTGGCCGGAAACTCGCAGCCCTCGGAATTGTTGCTCCGCGCCGCCGACAGCGGATACAACACCATCACGCTGGCCAACGGATTCGCCCTCCAGAATCCGCAGACACGTCCGGGCGCAGAACAGGAGATCGACGCGCTCTGGCGTACTACAGATTCCGCTCTCGACGTACTCTCGCGACTCGGTGGTCTCTGACATCTCACCCTCCGCTGCCTGAACCGGACACACCTGCGACAATGACCCCATGACGGGGCACTCGACGGGGCAAGGCATGCAGAGTCCCGCCATGCGCCGGGTGCGAGACCTGTTGCGCGGGCCCGCAATTGTCTGCGATCGCCGGGCAACCATCCGCGAGGCCGCGAAGTTGATGACCGATGCGGGCCGCCGCGCTGTTGTGATCCCGACGGAGACAAACGGTTTCGGAATCTTCACCGAAGGTGACCTACGTGCTCGTGTGGTAGTCGGTGGTATCGACAGCAATCAGCCGGTATCAACGGTGATGACGCCGTCAGCAGTGACAGTCGATCCGGATCGATTGGGCGCCGACGCCGTGACCGACATGCTCGAGTACGGATTGCGCCATCTCCCGGTCGTGACCGAGGCAGGCGCACTGATGGGCGTGCTCGAACTCAGCGACCTCCTGACTTCGGCCACCAATCAGGGTTTCGAACTGCGCGCAGCGCTCGCCACAGCACAGGATGACGCCCACCTCGTCGAAACAGCCCGCGCGGTCCCTGTTCTGGTGACGGAATTGGTGGCGTCACGGGTCTCTCCGCTCGACATCGGCGCGACGCTGGCCGTGCTGATCGACGTAACAGTCAGGCGAGCCATAGAATTGGTGGTGGGCGGAGACGAGCGACCGGATTTCGCGTGGCTGTCGCTCGGCAGCGTCGCCAGGCGTGAAGCGCTCCCCTCTTCGGATATCGACAGTGCGCTGGTGTGGGGCGGCGAATCTCATCACGAGGGAGCCGACGCCGCGAAGACCATCCACGACATCCTCGATCTCTGCGGGTTCCCTCGCGACACCAAGAACGCCGTCGCGACCCAGGCCAGGTTCGCTCGGACGCTCCCACAATGGCGCACTGCGCTGCGGAAATGGGTATCCAATCCGTACCAGGACCAGGCCCTGGTCATGTTGTCGATGCTGGCGGATGCCCGTGTCGTCGCGGGCGATCCGGCGTTGGATCCTCGCCCTGCGGCGTTGGATCAACTGCGATTGCACCCGGCCGTCATGCGACTGCTCCTTCGCGAAGCCGTCGGAGACAAGGCAAAGCTCCATTCGTTCAAGGACGTGATGACGCGTCGGACCGGAACCGTCGACCTCAAAGCCAGCGCCGTCCAACCGATCGTGAACATCGCTCGTTGGGCGGGGATTTCCGTGGGCGCCCGCACGAGTTCGACACTCGAACGCCTCAAGGCTGCAGCGGGAAGCGGTTTCCTACTCGACGACGACGCCCAGGTACTGATCGAATCTTTCGAGGTGTTGCAGCAGATTCGTGTCCGCCACCAGACCGATCAGTTCGCGGCAGGTCGGCCACCGACCGACGAAGTCGTGATCTCCGAACTCACTCCGCTCTCGCGGAGCTTGCTGAGCAATGCAGTGCGCGAGGTCGCAGGTGTGCAACGACGACTCGAATATGCCGCGTCCGCGTCGGCGCTACCCGACATCGATCCGTGAATCGCACTGCGCTCGAACAGGTTCTGGCGGCGGAGCGCCTCGAAGGCTGGGATCCGAGCGATGAACAGATCGCGGAACTCGAGGCCGTGATGATCGGGATGCTTTCTCGGCGTGAGTATTTCGAGCAGGAATTGGCGCGAGCCGTCGGCCTCTCGTCTGCGATTCCCCCGCGGATCCGCTGGCGAAGATCAGCGCCGTACGTCTATCGCGGTACATCGGTGCTCGCGAACAATTTCGACGTACGAGATCCCGCCGCACTGCAATCACTCGAGTTCGCGGCGACCGCGCTTCGTCTGGGTGAGGCGCATCTCGGCAGCGACGTCGTACCGCACACGCGAGACACAGCCGAACTTCTCCTACTTCACCAGCACGTTTTCCAAGATCTGTACCAGTGGGCCGGACACATCAGAACCGTCGACATCAGGAAAGGTGCGGCAACGTTTGCTCCGGTCTCGGCGATTCGGAACTACCTGTCCGAGGTCGAAGAGATCATCGCCGCCGTCGATTGGGTAGCACTCGATCACGGCGCTGCGTCGTTCGCGCTCGCATCGGTGTACTCGACGCTCAATCATGCCCACCCGTTTCGGGAAGGAAACGGGCGAACCGGAACCCTCTTCCTGCACCGACTCGCCGCCGACACCCGGTATCAGCTCGACTTGTCGCGGGTGAGCAGAACCGAGTGGGTATCCGCGTCGAGGGATTCTGCGCCTTTCCGGCCCACCGGAACCCCGTCGCCTCGCCCGTTCATCGATCTGTTCAATCGCGCGCTGACTCGCTGACGCAGACATCTGCTGCCCGTTCCAGGCGGACTGAACACCGCTACTGCTGAGTGAGCACCGCTTCCGACACTCTGGAAGCGGTGCTCACTCTAAGACGACTGTGCTCACTCGACCATCAACCGGGCAGCGCGAACTCCCCTGCGTCGGACCAGCGCTGACGCTCGGCCCCGAACGCGACGGACTGCATCGCGCGGAACTCCTCGATCGAGCGCGAGTTCGACGCGAGGAACTCCTGATGCTCGGCCAGCGAGAAGCTGCCGTCCTCGATCTCGACGCCCCCGCCGCGGCCGGCGGCGGTGTCCGCGCGCAGATCCATCAACTCTTCCGGCTCGACGGGGTACCAGGAGATCCGGTCGAAGAATCGCAGCAACCACGGAGTGCCCTCCTCGAACGGCCCGGACTTCGCGGGGTGGCGGTGATTCCACACCTGCGTCGTACGTCCGACGAACTGGTACCCGCCCGGGCCTTCCATGCCGTAGATGCAGAGGTACGCCCCACCGATCCCGACGGCATTTTCCGGGGTCCAGGTGCGGGCAGGGTTGTACTTGGTCGTGACCAGACGATGACGCGGATCGAGCGGCGTCGCGACCGGCGCTCCGAGGTAGACGTCACCCAGTCCGAGCACCATGTAGTCGGCGCCGAAGACGGTGTCGAACACGTCGTTCACGGATTCGAGACCGTTCATCCGGCGGATGAACTCGATGTTCCACGGGCACCACGGCGCGTCGGCGCGAACCCCGTGCATGTACCGCTGGATCGCTTCGCGCGTTGCCGGGTCGTCCCACGACAGTGGCATCCGCACAGTGCGACTTGGCACAACGAGTTCGTTGGCCGCCGGCAAGGTGTCCTCCGCCTCGGCGAGCATTCCCATCAGCTTGCGGACGGGCAGCACGTCCGGGTCGACGCGGACCTGCAGGCTGCGGATTCCCGGGGTGAGATCGAGTAGTCCGGCCGGCTTCTCGGCTTCGAGTCGCTGATGCAGTGCATGAGCACGCGCACGTAACGCCAGGTCGAGATTCATGTCGCCGTATTCGACCAACACGTTGTCATCGCCTGAGCGCCGGTACGTGACCGCGGTGTCGCCGTCACGGCGGGCTATGACGCCGTCGTCGCCGTCACCACCGGAGGAATGAACAACCGAATTGGACGCTCGACGCGATACTCCGAGGTCACGCCGGGAGGCTGCCCGTTCGGCGCGGACCGGCACGAAGCGAATCTTGTTCCCGGGAGCCAACTGTCCGAGCTTCCAGCGATCAGCGGACACCACTGTGATCGGGCAGACGAAGCCGCCGAGGCTCGGTCCGTCTGGTCCGAGGAGGATGGGCGTGTCGCCGGTGAAGTCGAGTGCACCGATCGAATACGCGTTGTCGTGGATGTTCGAAGGGTGAAGTCCCGCTTCGCCGCCGGTGGTTCTGGCCCAGTCAGGTTTCGGACCTATCAACCGGACACCGGTGCGGTCGGAGTTGAAGTGGACCTCGTACTCGGTCGCGTACAGCGTGTCGATGTCGGAGCGGGTGAAGAACTCCGGCGCCCCGTGCGGGCCCTCGGTCACCGCAAGTTCCCAGCACGTGTGTATCGCCGGAACATGCTCGGCGGGAACAGCTCCCGCGACCCCGGTCGCCTGTCCGAGTTTGAGAACGTCTCCTGCCCGCAGAGTCCTACCTTCGTGTCCCCCGAACCTGCCCAGGGTGAAGGTCGACGCACTGCCGAGATAGTCGTCGGTCTCGATTCCGCCCTGTACGAGTACGTAGATGCGCAGGCCCGGGCCGCTGACCGCTCCGACGTCGAGCACCGATCCAGCGGGGACGAAAACTGGTCGCCACTGACCGTGTACGACGCCGTCGACGGTCACCGACACCGGGGCACCCGTGATGCAGACCGTGGTGTCTTCGTCGAACGTCATGGCAGGTCCGGCCATCGCGCATTCGATGCCGGGGGCGCCTTCGGGGTTTCCGAGTGCGGTGTTTCCCAACCGAAACGACAGGTCGTCCATCGGGCCCGATGGTGGAACTCCGATCTGCCAGTATCCGACGCGTCCTGGATAGTCCTGAACCGTCGTCAGCATTCCGGGACGCACGATGGTCAGTTTTGCGTTCATTCGTCTGCTCCCGGCCGTGTGACGATCATGCGGACGGCCGTGGGATCGAAGCCGTTGCACGGGTTGTTGATCTGCGGGCAGTTGGACACGAGGACGAGCACGTCACGTTCGGCACGCAACGCGAGCCGCTTGCCTGGTGCCGACAGTCCGTCGACGATTCCGAGTGTGCCGTCGGGGTCGACCGGGACGTTCATGAAGAAGTTGATGTTGGACACCAGGTCCCGCTTACCGAGCCCCCATTTTGCGCCCTCGACTAGGAAGTTCTCGACGCACGCGTGCTGATGGTTGGTGTGGTGGCCGTATCGCAGGGTGTTCGATTCCTGTGAGCACGCGCCGCCGACGGTGTCGTGGTTTCCGACCTCGTCTGCGACCAGGGTCATGAGTGGAGTTCCGTCGTCACTGCGGAGCACGGAGCCTGTGGACAGAAACAGGTTCTTCTGGGCTGTGACCGTCGCTGCTGCCGAGTACCGAACGCTGTGATCATCACCGGCGTAGACGAGGGTGTCGACGGCTTGATTTCCGTGTAGATCGACGATGGTCAGAACGTCACCGGCACGGACAACTGCGGACCACGGCCCGAATGCGTCAGCAATCTCGTCGAGGATCACCGTTCCGGGAACGAGGGCGGGGACATCCAAGGTGGTGGTCATGCGATCTCCTCCAGGTTCGAAGCCGTCCAGGCATCTTCGGTATTGAGCACTGCGCGTTGGTATTCCGGCCCGAGATCGTCAAGGCCGCCGAGTTCGTCGGCCGCGTTCCACGCGAGCACTTCGAGGGACGTGGTGGGAAACTGCGGCGCCGGATCGAGTGGGTGCGCGGTGTTGGCGATCATCACGATGACGGGCAGGTGGATCAGAAGGTCGACTGTTGCGCCCGAGCCGGCGGACCCCGTACTGGTGAGAGCGCCGTCCGCCTCGACGCGGACACCATGGAAGAAGGACAACGGCGGCGCAATGTCCTGCGGCCCGAGCCCGTTTTTCGCGGCAGCGACGGTGAACAGTTCACGACCGGCGGGTGAGGCACTGTGCAGCGAACCCTGCCCGTACTTCGCCTCGTTGGTGGCGCGTGACGTCGTTCCGCAGAACGCGTCGTGGTGACCCGACGTGTCTGCGACCACGGTCGCAAGTACTCGCCCCTGATCGGAGAGCAACGGGTGCCCGACGCCGAGATAGGCCTGCCATGGCACCTTGACGGTATCGGCGACGTTGAGACGCTCCCAGGGGGCGTCGGCGCGATAGAGCAAGATGTTTGCGCAGGCGCTGCCAGCGATGTCGCGAAGTCGCAATCGGGTTCCACGTGCGAGAACCTTGGTCGTGTACCGCCCACCCGGCACGGTCTCAGCCCAGGTCAGACGTTCGGGCGCGACGTCTTCGGGTGGGTTCGGCCAACGCGTTGCCGGCAATACGGGCATGGAATCGGTGATCGTTCCAGCTTGGGACCGGGCATGCTCGCGCGCTCCGGCGGTGGTCTGAGTACTCATGGTCAGGCTCCGATCGTGACGGGATTCGGGGTGGCGCGGCCACGTGGGAAGCAAGCGACTCCCAGCCCCACGACCAGCGCTACCGTGATGGGCGCGGCCCACTGCAGAATGGGGTACTCCCCGGTGGGGTTGAAGATCTCGGCTCGTGGCCAGGACAGGTTGATCACCATCAGCGCGCCGTACACAACCGCGGCGATGTTGACCGGAACTCCCCAGATGCCCAGGGAGAAAAGCTTTTTGCCTTCGGCGTCGAACTTGGGGCCGACTGCCGTGCGAGGCCATCCCTTGAGACGCTGAACCAGCAGCGGCACGGTCACCATGAGGTAGGCCAAGTAGATCAAGATGATGCATACGCTGGACAGGGTTGCAAAAATTGCCGAGTTGCCCACGTTGACGGCCAGGACGGCAATGCAGACCAGACCGATGAGGACGGACGGCGCGATAGGTGTTCCGGTGCGGGGGTTGACCTTTGCCAGTACCTGCGAGGCAGGAAGCCGCCCGTCGCGGGCCATCGAGAACATCAGCCGTGAAGCAGCAGTCTGAATGGCCAAGGTGCACACGAACACTGCGATCGAGACGTCGATCAACAAGACCGTGCCCCACGGGGAACTGAGAATCGATGTCAGTACGTACGGCAAACCTTCCGTGGCCAGGCGTCCGTCGGTGAGTGAGGGCGCTGCCATCAACGCGCCGAGGATCATCAAGCCGCCGCCGAGCGCAGAAGCGGACAGTGCAAGCCGGATCGTACGAGGTGCGACGCGTCGGGGGTTGCGGGTCTCCTCGGCCAGTTCGCCTGCCGAACCGAAGCCGACCATGACGTAGGCAGCCATCAGTCCGGACATGATCCACGCCCAGGCGTATCCGGGCTGACCGCCGGCACTGCCGGTGTCGAAGACGACGTCCGGTCCGCGCTGAGCGTGGGTGAAGAACATCCCGATCACTGCGATGACACCGACGATTTCGCAGGTCACGCCAATGTTGTTGATACGCGACATCCAGTTGACGCCGATGCAGTTGATAAAGGTGGTCAGAACCAGAAGTACCGATCCGAGCAGCACGGCGTTGGCGGCACCACTCGATGAGGTGAGTGCGCTGTCCTCGCCGATGATCTGGAACCCGCTCCACACATTGGGGAGCACGACCTGCAAGGCGATCGCGGCGGCCGATGCAGTGACGATCTGAGCGAGAATCATGAACCAACCGGCGAACCAGCCGACGATCTCACCACCCATCCGCCGCGACCACTGGTAGATGGCACCCGAAATCGGATATCTGGCAGCAAGTTCCGCGAAGTTGAGAGCGACCATGAACTGACCGATGAAGACGACCGGCCACGTCCAGAAGAATGCCGGACCCGCGAAACCGAAACCGAGGCCGAACAATTGGAAGATCGTGGTGAGGATGGAGACGAAGGAGAAGCCCGCGGCGAAAGACGCGAACTTTCCCAGCGATCGATGCAGCTGCTGCTCGTAGCCGAACTCCGCGAGGTCACCGTCGTCGTGAGGCGAAGAGGCGAGTGCGGAAGCGGTGGTGGGCTGCGCAGCCGGGGTGGTTGCACTCAACGGCGTACTCCTTCGGCGAAGCGATTCAGAGGCGAATAACTGTCGATTGATAGTTTTCGTGAAATCCACTCGCCGCAGGTGACGCCCGCGTATACGATTCGCCTGATTCTGTAACAGGCTCGTTGAGTACGTTTCGAGCACGTGACCGAATGCTCACAGCGGCGGCCATCCCGCACGTAAGGCCGCAGCCTGCCACTATGGAAGGCGTGACCAACGCCGGCCCCGGACGACCCCGCCTGACCGCTCGCCGACGCCCGGGTGGCACTGCCCGGGCGGAGATCTTGGATGCAGCCGCTGAACTGTTCACCACCCGAGGCTTCGCCGCGACGTCCACACGCCACATCGCCGAAGCAGTCGGAATGCGTCAGGCGTCGCTGTACAACCATTTCGCCACCAAGGACGACATTCTGGTTGCACTTCTCGCCGACACCGTGACGCCGGCGCTCGACTTCGCGGAGAATCTCAGGCCACTCGACACCGCACCCGAGGTCAAGCTGTACGCACTTTCGTACATCGACGCGGCACAACTGATCACCGGACGGTGGAACCTCGGCGTCCTTTATCTCTTACCGGAACTGAGAAGTGACAGGTTCATGTCGTTCCGAGCCGATCGCGATCGGCTTCGCGAGCAATACCGGGCACTCGCCCAGGATGTGCTCGACGCGATTGACGATCCATCATCAACGCACCTGGCCGAGCTTCCGTTTCGCCTGGTAGAAAGTGTGATCAGCGCGCGAGCCGACGCGCTCGAAGGCACCCCGATTCCCGACGCCGCCGTCATCGCCGGGTCGGCGCTGCACATTCTTGGGTGGCGCCAGGATCTTGACCCCATCCATACGGAAGCGGCAACGATCATTGCGAACGCAGAAACGCCGAAACTGTCCGGGGCTGCATCAGCTCCGGACAATTTCGACGCATTGAGGACCTAAACGGCCACGAGACTAGACCGAGAGGGACTGTCCCGGGAAGATCAGGTTGATGTTCGGAACCTGGCTGGCGAGGTTCTCGAGCGAGATGCCGTGTGCAGCAGCGATCTTCGACAGGGTGTCGCCTGCCTTGACCACGTAGTTGCCGCTTCCGGTGCTTGCTGCCGGAGCCGACTCGACGGAAGCCTCAGCGGTGACGGGGGCGGCTGCGGCCTCGTAGTTGCCTGCGGTGGTGCCGGTGGTCAGGTACTGACCGCAGACGGGCCATGCGCCGACGCCCTGGCCTGCGAGAACGTTCTCGGCGACACGGATCTGCTCGGCCTGGCTGGCGTTGGCAGCGTTGCCCGATCCACCGAATGCGTTCCAGGTGCTCTGCGTGAACTGCAGACCACCGTAGAAGCCGTTTCCGGTGTTGGCGGCCCAGTTACCGGAGGACTCGCAGTTTGCGACTCCGGACCAGTCGTGGCCGGCTGCCGAAGCGGTGCCGGTGCTCATGGCGAGCGGGATCGCGACGACTGCGCCTGCGGTTGCAACTGCGCCGAGGGCGCGCTTGAAGGTGATGCTGGTCATTGGGTAAATCCTCTCCGCTACCGCGGACGAGGTCGGCCCGGACGCTTTCACGTCTCGTCGATCGACTCGTCTGTTTCACTCCTGCCCCGCGAAGGTTTCGGGAGTACCGGACCCGCGGGGCAGAAGCACGCAGTTGCGGGTCGGTGTTTGCCCGGTAGTTTCGGGCTGTCAACGACCGTAGGTGATGGTCACGGATTGGTCACGGGGCAGTTTTCCGGCACTGCTGTACCAGACTCAGTCGAAACTCGAGCAATAACCACAGGTCAACTAATTGATTCGAGCTTCAACCATACCGATCGTTATCCGTCCGTTATGTGGCAACCGTCACGGTGATTTTGTGACCCACCACACCGAAACAGGCCGTGTCGGACCGCCAACGAGGATCCTGGGGATGTTAAGAGATTCCTGGCAACGGGAAAAACCAACCGCCCCAATCACTATGGAGAATTGACTGGTGATCATCGCAGTAGAAGGACCCAGCGCCGCCGGCAAGACCACCTGGTGCCGAACCCAACTCGGTGGACAAACCGCAGCGGAAGGATTCGTCGCCGAGTATCAGCCCACGGGGCGCGAGCCGGACGGTACGGATCTCGACGTCCAGGCAAGTTACTGGGCAACGGTCAATTCGAAGCGATGGTCGCAAGCGGAAGATCTCGAAGCGAGAACCGGTATCGCGCTCTGCGACAGCGACCCGCTGAAACTGCACTACAGCTGGTGTCTCGCTGCGGTGGGCGCAGCACCTCGGGAGCGATTCGAGTACGAGCTCGCGGCAGTCGAGACAGCTTTCGAGCACCTCGAACTGGGTTTCGCGGATCTGACCGTCATCTCGATACCGTCACCGGGGCAGCTTCTACTTCAGCGCGAAGGAGACCCCAGCCGCCGACGACGGCATTTCGAGCTTCACGCGGCGCTCGCCGAGCCCCTCACCCACTGGTACTCGGCGGTGAACATGGTAGATCCAGGTCGCGTTGTGTGGCGCTTTCCGACACAGCTCGATCTTTCGCGCTGTCCCCCGCCTCGATCGGATCGCAGCGATCCGGGCCTCCTTCGCGCGATGATCAACGAGCTGCCGCCTCTCCCCAGGTAGGGAGTGGCTGCTCGATCTCAGCGCGCTCGTTCGACCCTGGCCTCGTCCCACACCGGCGACTCGCTCTCGTACACGTTCCCGTCCGATCCGAAGACGAGGAACTTGTCGAACCCGCGCGCGAACCAGCGATCGTGCGTGACCGAGATGACCGTGCCGGCAAACTGAGCAATGCCCTGCTCGAGCGCGTCAGCCGAATGAAGGTCAAGGTTGTCGGTCGGTTCGTCGAGCAACAACATCGTGGCGCCGGAAAGCTCGAGGAGCAGAATCTGCAGGCGCGCCTGCTGACCGCCGGACAGGTCGTCGTACTTCTGTTCCGCAGCTTGGGACAATCCGTAACGGTCCAGCGCGCGGCTCGCCGCTTCGCGTCCCATTCCGCTGCGGTGTTCGTCGCCCATGTGCAGGATCTCGAGCAGCGTGTTTCCGGTCAGATCAGGCCTGGAATGGGTCTGCGCAAACAATCCGGGACGTACCCGGGCACCCAGCGTCGCAGTACCCCCGTGCTCGACCGGCGCGATGTCGAGCGCCTCGACGGGCAGATGCTCGCTCCCCGGATCGGTCCCCCCACCCGCCAAGAGCCGAAGGAAATGCGACTTCCCGGATCCATTGGAGCCCAGCACGGCAACCCGATCTCCGTACCAGATCTCGGTGTCGAAAGGCTTCATCAATCCGGTCAGCTCGAGATCTTGACATACCAACGCGCGCTTGGCGGTTCGCCCGCCCGCCAGCCGAACCGTCACCTTCTGCTGAAGTGGAATCGCTTCGGGTGGCCCTGCCTCCTCGAACTTCGCCAACCTGGTTTGCGAGGCGTGATACCGCGCAGCGACGCCGTCGTTGAACTTGGCCTTTTCACGCAATCGCAGAACCAGGGCACGTAATTTCGCGTGCTCCTCGTCCCAGCGTCGACGCAGTTCTTCGAATCGAGCGTTGCGATCCTCGCGGGCCTGGTGGTAGCTGGCCAGCCCAGCGCCGTGGGTCCACGACGTTGCGCCGCTGATTCCGGGCTCGAGTGTCACGATGTGGGTGGCCGCGTTGGCGATCAGTTCGCGGTCGTGGCTGACGAACAAAACCACTTTCGACGATTCCGAGATCGTCTTTTCCAGCCATCGCTTGCCCGGAACATCGAGGTAGTTGTCCGGCTCGTCCAGCAGGAGTGCGTCGTCGGGCCCAGCGAACAGTGCTTCGAGAACCAACCGTTTCTGCTCGCCACCACTGAGGGAGTTGGCCGCGCGCCACTTCGCACGGTCATAGGGAACACCGAGAGCCGCGGTAGTGACCTTGTCCCAGAAGTCTTCGGTCTCGTAGCCGCCCACGTCGGCCCAATCGGCCAGCGCATGCGAATACTTCATTTGAGTTGATTCCTCGTCGCGCTCGATCATCGCGTTTTCTGCCGTATCGAGCGCCAGTGCTGCGTCCCGGATCCGTGCCGGCGAGACGGACAACAGAAGATCGCGCACGGTGGACTCGTCGCGAACCTGGCCGACGAATTGCCGCATCACGCCCAGTGTTCCGGATCGAGTGACAGCGCCCTCGTCGGCGACGACGTCTCCGGCGACAATGCGGAGCAACGTCGTCTTACCAGTCCCGTTGGGGCCTATCAGTGCAGTTTTTGCACCGTTGCCGACCCGAAAGCTGACACCGCTGAGCAGTTGCCGACCATCAGGGAGAAAGTAGTCGACGTCGGCGATGTTGAGGTGGGTCACGCTGTCAAGAGAACCCTACCCACGGTGATCTGCCAAACCATTATTCCTGCCTTCGGTCTCGAGCTCACTACCGTCGTGGGATCGTCCGACCGCATCGAGCGCCGCCAGATATCCGAAAACCATTGCGGGACCGATAGTTGCACCTGGACCGGCATAGGTATGACCCATCACCGGTGAGCTGGTGTTACCTGCTGCATAGAGCCCGTCGATGACCGAACCGTCGGCGCGCAACGCTCGCGCGCGAGCGTCCGTGTTGATGCCGCCTTTGGTCCCCAGGTCTCCAGGCACCATCTTCGCGGCATAGAACGGACCCTTCGTGAGTTCTCCGAGGCTGGGGTTGGGCTTGTTGGTGCAGTCGCCGTAGTAGTGGTCGTATCTGCTTGTCCCACGGCCGAAGTCGCGATCGACTCCGTCGCGCGCGTGACTGTTGAATCGCGTGATGGTCGCGGACAGCGCATCGCCCGGCACTCCGATCTCGGCAGCGAGTTCGGCAATCGATCCAGCTCGCACGATCGCACCCGATTCGATCCACGACCGAGGTATGGGCCTGCGCGCCGGAACCCCCGCGAACAGGTAACGGTCACGGTACGTCTGATCGAAGATCAGCCAAGCCGGGATGTTCTCAGCGGGTCCTACACCTCGGCCGTACTTTCCGCCGAACATGGCGTGTGCCGCTTCGACATAGGGAAGTGACTCGTTCATGAAGCGCTGACCGCTGGCGTTGACCATGAGGCTGCGAGGCAACGAGCGTTCCGCCAAGGCGAACCACGGGCCTTTGGGCAGTGGAATCGACGGGGCCCACCACGCGTCGTCCATGTCCGAAATTGCGGCGTCGACGCGTAGAGCTGCACGGATGCCATCCCCGGTATTGGTCGGTGCCCCGAGAGTCCACTGCGCGCTACTCGGCCGTCGCTGGTACTCGCCTCGCATGTCGTCGTTGTTGTCGAACCCGCCACACGCGAGGATGACACCGCATCGAGCGTGCATGGTGGTCTGCACTCCCCCGGACTCGAGTCGCACACCCACGACACGATCACTGTCGGTCACCAAATCCACAAGCCTCGTCCCGAGCTCCACCGTCACTCCGGCGTCCCGAACTCCGAGCATCAGTTCGGCCATGAGCGCCGGCCCGAGCCCGATCAGCTTCTTCTTCCGAGCTCTTGCGGCCAGGGATCTCATTCCTACCCGAAGCATCCGCACCGGACCCCGCCAATGCCGGATCCCCGTGCTCAACCAACGGTAATCAGATTGTTGGACAACCATGTTGAGCGGAACCTTCATGTACGGCGGATGAAGTGTCGCAAGATCGTCGCCCAGAGCTCGCGCGTCGAACGGGCGCGGCTCGCACGAGCGGCCGCTTGCACGTCCGCCAGGTGCCTCGGGAAAGTAGTCGGAGTACCCCTTCACCCATTCGAGCTCCAACGCAGAGTGACGAATCAGGAAATCGAGGGCTTCCGGACCCCGATCGATATACGTGTCGATTCGGTCGGCGTCTGCATCCTCTCCGACAATGCTCTTCAGATATGTTCGCGCAGCGTCGATATCATCTGTCGGTGCCTCGCGGCGAAGTATCGAGTTTCCCGGAATCCACACGCCGCCCCCGGACCGGGACGACGAACCGCCCCAGTATTCGGACTTCTCCACGAGTATCGTCGAGAGTCCGTTGCGGGCTGCGGTGATGGCTGCAGACATGCCGGCAGCCCCCGATCCGACAACAACGACATCCACTACGGGCACATCTACTACGGGCGGCACGGCGCCCTGAGGGTTCTCGTTCATCACTGGTCACGACCTTTCGTGTCATCTTCGTCCTGCGTGTGCCACCGGGATCCTCGAACAGCGTCGAGCGCCCCCTCGACGCACACGGGAAGTGATGCCCCGCGCTTGTGAGGGTTACGTATCCATTGCCGATAACCGAACTCCGCCGCTGCCAACATCAAATGAACGAGAAGTCCTGGGCGGCTGTCGTTTTCCGGATCGAGTTGCATACGTTGCGCCACCAACTCGACCAACCGATCACGATGCTCGGGCGCGATCAGAGCGACACGATCCATCAGGTGCGGCGCGGTACGGAACGCCGATCGCCACTGATCGATCTCCGCGGACTCGAAAGCATTGGAACGCTCGAGGATTGCCCGTGATATCGCAAGATCAGCCGACTCGGTCGGTGGGCGATCCTCGAGCAACGTCACGATTCCGGCACCGCCCTGCCTGACCGGATCCAACAGCAGATCCTCCTTGTTACGAACGTGCCGGAAGTACGTACTCGCCGATACCCCCGCTGCCGCCGCAATCTGCTCGGTGGTCACATCCTCGAAACCGTCACGCGCGAACAGATCGAATGCCGCACGTTGAATGTCTGCTCGCACCTGCAACCGCTGTCTCTCCCGTAGTGACATCAGCAACGTCCTCCCGCCTCGGCCGAGATCCGGCCATTCTCGATAATGCGAGTCTCACCTATTGTGACAGTTACTGTCAATATCCAATTCTCTGTCAGATATCAGCAGACCCGGGCACATCGTTGACAGGGCATTCGATGCCACGACAAGCTTCGAAGATGAAGCGATGGGGACCGAATTGAGACGTTTCTCCAACAATTTGTCGATGCGGGGCTTCAAGGCGCGGTCACCGAAGCGTATTTCGGTGGTCCACTCTGGCGCATGACCCTGCTCGCCCGTTTCGACGACCGAGCCCTTGGCCCCGACGGCGCCGTCATCTATCGAAATCGAACAGTGCTTCTCGTTCGGACCAAGTGGGAAAGATCATCGAGCAAGAGGACTACTACGAGGACACCGCCAGAATCGGTGACTTCGACAGGCGGCTCCGCGAAATCGAAGCCGGACGAGCCTGTGGCACAGTCGTGGGATGACAGACGTCAGGATTGACCGTCACCGAAAGCTGTCGGCGTTCCTGTCTTCCCAGAACGATGTCGAACTGGCCCGACTGGTCGACACCGTTCAAATCTCGAGTGTCGGCGTAGGTGGCGCCGCAGGAGTGATCAGGGTCTATGACAACAGGCTCAACGGCGTTCCGGTATTCACCAAACGCATCCCACTGAGCGTGCGGGAAATCGCCGAGGTGGGCTCTACTTCCAACCATTTCGATCTGCCGACGTTCTGCCAGTACGGCATTGGTGGCCCAAGCTTCAACGCCTGGCGAGAACTGGCCGCGAACATCGTGGTCACCGATGCCGTTCTGGCCGGCGAAACACAGTCGTTCCCAATGCTTTACCACTGGCGGATACTTCCCGGACGTTCGCCCGTTGCGGCCGAACACGCCGACATCGATTCCGTTCACACCGCCGGCGCCAGCCGTGAAGTGCGGACCCGTCTCGAAGCGCTTGCCGCTGCGCCGTGCAGCCTCGTACTGTTCTGCGAGTACATCGAACACCCGATCTCGAATTGGCTGGAAGACAACCCGTCCGCCAAAGCTGCCGAAGTCGAGCGACAGTTTTCGGAGATCGTGGCATTCTTGCGCGATCGACAGTTGCTGCACATGGACGGACATTTCGGCAACATGCGCACCGACATGGAGCGGATCTATCTCACCGACTTCGGACTGGCCACATCCCCACACTTCGACCTGTCGACTGCCGAGCACGACTTCGTCCGGCGCCACGCCACTCATGACGCCGACTACGCCGCCATGCTTCTGGTCAACTGGCTGGTGACCGAGGTCTGCGGGGTACCGAGGCCGACGAGCGGCGGACCAGTCGCCCGCAACCAGTACGTACGACGATGCGCCACAGGTCATATTCCAGGTGATGTGACACCAGAGGTGGCCGCGATCGTGACACGGCACGCGCCCGCCGCTGCGAGGATGAACGACTTCTACTGGCGATTGTTCGACGGCGACTTCGATGCGCCCTACCCGCATGCCGCGCCAGTTCCGACTTCCGGTCGAGCACAGGGTTTTCCCTGAACTGCCGTATTCACATCTCAGGGTTCATGTCATCCTCGGGACCGATGTGCTGGTCAGTGCCGGTAGGGCACAGTTCTCCTCATGATTGAACTGAGGGGATTGACCAAGGTTTACGGACCGACGAAAGCGGTGGACGACTTGTCGTTCACGGTCAAGCCGGGCATCGTGACGGGCTTCCTGGGCCCGAACGGTGCAGGCAAGTCGACGACGATGCGGATGATCCTGGGTTTGGATCAGCCGACGTCGGGTGCGGCGTTGATCGAGGGCAAGCCGTACCGCGAGCTCAAGACGCCGTTGCGGACGGTGGGTGCGTTGCTGGATGCGAAGTGGGTGCACCCCAATCGCAGTGCGCGTGCACATCTGCAGTGGATGGCTGCTTCGAACGGGATCCCGAAGTCCCGCGTCGACGAGGTGCTCGGGTTGGTCGGATTGTCCGAGGTGGCGGGCAAGAAGGCCGGCGGGTTCTCGCTCGGTATGTCGCAGCGTCTGGGGTTGGCGGGTGCGCTGCTGGGGGATCCGAAGGTGTTGTTGTTCGACGAGCCGGTCAACGGTCTCGATCCGGAGGGCATCGTCTGGATTCGTAAGTTCATGCAGCGGTTGGCGGCCGAGGGCCGCACGGTGCTGGTGTCGAGTCACCTCCTGTCGGAGATGGCGCTCACGGCGGAGCAGTTGGTGGTGATCGGTCGGGGTCGGTTGATTTCGGATTCGACGGTCGCGGAGTTCGTGGATCGTTCGTCGGAGTCGACGGTGCGCGTGCGCAGCCCACAATTGGACGCTCTCCATGCCGCATTGACTGCCCAGGGACTGACTGTCCGCGAGGAACATTCAGGATCGGAGCCGGTGTTGGTGGTCGTGGATTCGACCACCGATGTGATCGGTGGTTTGGCTGGTTCGCAGGGAATCGTGTTGCACGAGTTAGCTTCTGTGCAGGGATCGCTTGAGGATGCGTTCATGAAGTTGACCGGGGACGATGTCCAGTACCACGCATCCGGTATCGATCCGGGCGCCGGAACCCACCACGCAAACACACAGCACGCTATGGGAGGTGCACTGTAATGGCTGTTCTCAGTGCTGAACGTATCAAGATCACCACGACCAAGTCGCCGCTGTGGTGCACGATCACAATCATCGTCCTAGGGTTGGGCGTCGCCTGGATGATCGGGCGTTCGTCGAGTTCGAGCATTCAGGCGTACAACGACGAAGCCGCATCAGGAACTCCTGATTTCGAGAAATTCCTCCCCACGTTCAACGACGCGGGGCTAGGAGTATCCGGATTCGGCGTCATGGTCCTGATGATCATGGCGGCGCTCGCGATCACCAGCGAGTACCGCTTCGGCATCATCCGTACCACCTTCCAGGCCATCCCGAGTCGGGCTTCGGTTCTGATCGCCAAAGCCGGCCTGATCGGGGCTTTCGGCGCGGTACTGTCCTTCGTTCTCATGCTCGGCGCGGTATTCATCACCAAAGCTGCGGCAGGCTCTGAAGGTTCCACCAATCTGGCACTGGACAACGCCGATGCCTGGCGTGCCGTTTACGGCGTACCGATCTTCGCGTTCCTCTGCGTCGCCCTTGCCATCGCCGTCGGAGCACTCCTTCGTCAGTCCGCCGGCGCCATTGCACTACTGCTGCTGTGGCCACTGCTCATCGAGAGCCTGTTCGGCATGTTCGGATCCTTCGGCAGAAACGTCACACCGTTCCTCCCGTTCGCCAACGCCGACCACTTCCTCTCTTCGGGTTCGAGCACCAATTTCCATTGGGGCCCTTGGGGAAGCTTGTTCTACTTCGCAGCGTTTGTGCTGGTGATATTCGGAATCAGCATCGCCGTCGTCAACAAGCGCGACGCCTGACCGAGTCGCAAACCGACCAAGACCAAAACTGGCCGCACCGGAGCCCTTCCGGTGCGGCCAGTTTCGCGTTGACAGAACCCGCAGCGCTTGTCGATCACGCCAAGGAACAGGGCACGCGCGGGTTCGCGTCACTCTGCCCCGCGGACGCGGCACCTCGAAATAAGACCTGGTCGAGTTCCTGGCAGACTGACCTTACGCGTCAGCGTTCCAGTTGCGCGGCAAGCTCTTTCATCCAATCGAGGAATGCCTGCGGGCCGTCGAACTGGACGCCGTCGACAGCAGCCACTTCCGGTGCGATGTCGTCGCCCTTGACCACCAACGCTTCTCCACCCGAGGCAAGGACAGCGGCAAAGGCCGGTAGGTCACCCCGGTCGTCGCCCGCGTACGCGACGACGTCGACCCCTGCGGCCGCGATCGCGCGAAGGAGGCCTGTCCCCTTGTCCTCCTCAACGGGTGGGCGCAATTCCTCGACCAACTTCCCGGGCTCACGCCGCAACCCGGTCCGGCTCGCGATTTCAGTTGTCGCTGCTTCCACCAGACGCTGCGCGGCCGCTCGATCTGCAGCCCGACGCCAATGCACGGCCACCGCAAGGCCTTTGCTCTCGACATGGATGCCAGGAACTGCCTGAGAATCGAACAAGCGGCGCAGGTCGGCTTCTGCTTCAGCGACGGCATCACTGAACGCCGCGACGGCCGGAAGCACCTCGATTCCGTTGTCCGTCCAGGTCTCGACACCGTAGGAACCCATGAGTACAACCGAATCCAGACTCAGCCGTTCTCGCAGAAACGACACCGGCCGCCCCGAAAGCAGGCCGACTACACCGAGGTGTTTCGTCAGAGTCGCGAGCACGTCTTCGGCGCCGGGCAGGAGTGCACTCGCCGACGGATCATCGACGATGGGTGCAAGCACACCGTCGAAATCCATCACCAGTCCACAGCGAGCTGGATCGGACGTGAGTCGGAGGATGACGTCCGAAGCGGTTCGCATGGTTCGAGTGTGCCAAATCGATCGCACTCGCAATACCAACACCGGAGCCGAATGTAATCTCTGCCACTTCGTCCAGGTTGTCCGGAACCGCTGAGTAGGTCGCGTCGTCTCCCTGTAAGGGCCCACAGTGGTCCGCTAAAGTTCTCACGACGCTTACCAACTGGGGGGTAATGATGAGCGAATTGACGGTCGCCACTGACGGCATCCGAAAGTACGGCTCGACGTCGACCGAAGCGGCAGGACGCATCGTGCAGGCCGCCGCCGTCGATCTGGGTGCAAACATCGCAGCAGTCGCACCGGCCGTGGGCCCCGTCGGGATCGAATTTCTCGAAGCATTCGCGCGCGCTCAGGCCACACACACCAAAGATGTTGCAGCACTCGCCAGGTTCTACGCCGGCAACGCCGCGACGGCCGGTGCAGCCGCGCAGGCCTACGACACCACAGATCATGCAATCGCAACAGATCTGACCGCTGCGGCCGGATCGACGGGCGCGACCGCGTGAGCACCGAAGACGACTCGACGACCGTCATCGAATTCCTTCACGGTGGCGCTCCTGCCCCGGTACTGCCGAACAATGTGGTCGAATCGATGCTCGCCGGCATACCGGTACCGGCACTCCCCGGAATCGAAGATCTGTTCGCGCCCTTGATCGAACTCGGGAAGAGTCTCGGCACAGGCACTTTTGCGGGCATCGATCCCGTCGGCATCTTCGATCAGGCGTCCACTCTCATCGACCACGCCATGGGACTGTCCCGAAGCGCGGTCGCCGACGTGGGCCAGACCTGGAACAGCACCGGCAGTGACGCCGCGACCGAACTGTCGCGATCCGCCCAGAACAGCGGCGCAGAATTGAGCGAACGCGGAACCGCGATATCGAAAACTGCTGCCGCCGCCGCGGAATCGGTGCAGCGAGGCAACGCGAATCTCGCGGCAATCGCGCAGTCCTTCGCCACCACGGTTGCAGCTGCCGCGCCCATCGCGTGGACACCACCAGGACAGGCGATGTTGCTTGCCTCGGCAGCTGAACACATGCAGGCAGCCGTCGCGGCGGTGACTCGGACGCGTGGGGAGATGCTCGGGCACACCGCAGCCATGAACGCCCTTGCCGGACCGATCCCCGTGCCGACCCCACCGACCAGTGAGGCACTCTCCAACCTGGTCAGTGCGGAGGCAATCAACAACGCCGCCCGTCAGATCGCCCAACCTCTTTCTGCCTCAACCGATGCCGGTGATGCGCCGTACTCCACCCACCCGGACTCCACTCAGCCAGGCACCGAGGCTGTTCGAACCTCGGCTGCACAGGCCGGCGCCGGGCTTCCGACCGGCGTCGACAAGCTGTGGGGCGCAGGCAATCCGTCGACGTCACTCGCAGCCGGCGCGTCGCCGTCACCCAGTGCGACGGCAAGCTCTGGCGGAGCATGGGTGAGCGGAAGCGGTGGCACTACCGGCGGAATGGTGAGGGGTGCAGCGGGAGTTGCTGCAGTTCAACCGGTTCCGGTAGCAACGCCCGGCCTGGGTGCACCATCGTCGACAGTCGGCAGTAGCGGCATGTCGCCGGGCGGCATGCTGGGCGGTGGACCCCGCGGATCTCGGGACGACGAGTCGTCACGCACTACCCCGAGGTATCTCGTCACTGCCGGCGACGAGAATTCGATGGTCGACGATCTGCCGATGGTGTCGCCGCCCGTGCTCGGGGCTGACGATCCCGATCAGTACCTGTTCCGAGATCACTGATCAAGACAAACCTCAGACGAAGCCCAACTCCCGCACCGCCGCACGCTCCTGCTCCAGTTCGCTGACGGACAGGTCGATCCGTTCGCGTGAGAAGTCGTCGATCGCGAGGTCGGGAACGATAGCGAACTCGCCATCGGCACAGGTCACCGGGAAGGAAGAGATCAATCCTTCGGGCACTCCGTAGGAACCGTCCGAACAGACGGCCATGGATACCCAGTCGTCCTCGGCGGTACCGATCACCCAGTCGCGGACGTGGTCGATCGACGCGCTGGCCGCACTCGCCGCAGAGGACGATCCACGCGCAGCGATGATGGCGGTGCCTCGCACCTGCACAGTCGGGATGAAATCGTTCTCCACCCAGTCGCGGTCGTCGATCACCGCGAGTGCAGGCTCACCTGCGACAGTCGCGTGGGACAGGTCCGGGTACTGCGTCGCCGAATGGTTTCCCCAGACGGACACCTTGCGCACCGACGACGCACGAACCCCGGTCTTCTTCACCACCTGCGCGATCGCTCGGTTGTGGTCGAGACGCGTCAGTGCACTGAACCGAGTATCGGGCACATCCGGTGCATTGTTCATCGCGATGAGCGCGTTGGTGTTGGCCGGATTTCCCACGACCAGCACCTTGACGTCCGAGGCTGCGTTGTTGTTGATCGCCTTCCCGTGGGCTGTGAATATCGCGCCGTTCGCACTCAGCAAGTCGGCACGCTCCATCCCCTTGCTCCGCGGACGTGCGCCGACCAGCATCCCGACGTTCGCGCCGGAGAAGGCGACATCGGGATCGTCGGTGATGTCGATGGAACTCAGCAACGGAAATGCGCCGTCTTCGAGTTCCATCGCAACGCCTTCGGCAGCGGACACGGCGGCAGGAATCTCGAGCAGTCGAAGTTTGATCGGGACGTCAGCGCCGAGCATCTCCCCCGCAGCTATGCGGAAAAGCATTCCGTATGCGATCTGACCCGACGCTCCGGTTACCGTGACGGTTACGGGCGCAATACTCATTGCCGACTCCTCACCTGCCGTTTTCACGACTGTCCGTTCTACAACGCTGTAAGAACGGTTTCCACGCTAGTCGAGTAAACCGGCCACTTCGTGGTCTGTCAGTGTGGTTCTCGGCACTCGTCCCTCCGCCGTCACGAGTTCGACGGCGCGGTAGAGCGGACGCTCGGCGAGTCCGGCGCCGCGGGCTTCGGCACGCAACTGTTCGATCAGCACCGAGGACAACGCGGCAGCCGGTACCAACTCGCTGGCCGCCAGCGCGTCGGCGAGCTTGCGGAGTGCAAGGATCTCCAACTCGCGCCCACCCCCCGCGGTATACAGCGCGAGCGGGATCCGCACGGTGGACCGTCCGTCGCCGAGCGTCAAGCTGACTTCGCTGATCCGGCCGGATCTCACCGTCAATGCCGCCGTGAGTACCTCGGCCACGTCGACGACGTTGGTTCGAAAACCAGCTTGCGCACGAACTCTGTTGCCGTACAACGTGATGTGCCGGCGCAGCGTCATCAGGATCGCCAGTGACGTCGGCACCGCGATGACGGCACCGACGATCACTCCAACGGTCGCCGTCGAGAACACACTGACGATCAACCCGACGACCACACCGAACACCACGACAACAACGGCGAACTTCTTCAGCCGCGGCGCGATCAATGCCACGGGAACCAGATCGAGCGAAACCGGTTCGGCCTCAGTGCTCAACGAGTTCCCCGAGCTTGTCGACAACCTGGTCGAGCGCCACTGTCTCCTGCTCACCTGTTGCCAACTGTTTGACAACGACAACGCCCTCTTCGAGTTCACGCTCGCCGAGAACCAAAGCGATCGCGGCACCCGAACGATCAGCTGCCTTCATCGAGCCCTTCACGCCACGGTTTCCGTACGCCAGGTCGACGCGAATCCCATTGGCACGCAACTGATGTGCGATCTTCACCAGTGCAGCCTTCGCCTCGGCACCCATCGGTACACAGAAGACGTCGACACGCGCCGGTGGCGCAACGGACTTGCCCTCGGCCTCGAGCGCGAGAACCGTGCGGTCGACGCCGATTCCGAACCCGATGCCCGAGAGCGGCTGTCCACCCAGCTGTTCCATCAGACCGTCGTAACGACCACCACCACCGATTCCGGACTGCGCACCCAGTCCGTCGTGCACGAATTCGAAGGTTGTCTTGGTGTAGTAGTCGAGACCGCGGACCATGCGCGGGTTGACGACGTACGGAACGCCCAATGCGTCCAGGTGCGCTAGCACCTCGTCGAAGTGCGCCTTGCAGCTCTCGGACAGGTGATCGAGCATGAGCGGTGCGCCCGCAGTCATCTCGCGTACATCCGGGCGCTTGTCGTCGAGCACGCGGAGCGGGTTGATCTCGGCGCGTCGACGCGTGTCTTCGTCGAGCGGGAGTGCAAAGAGAAACTCCTGCAGCAGTTCGCGGTACTGCGGCCGGCAGGTGTCGTCACCGAGAGAGGTGATTTCGAGGCGGAAGCCGTCGAGCCCCAACGACCGGAATCCGGCGTCGGCGATCGCGATGACCTCAGCGTCGAGCGCGGGGTCGTCGATCCCGATGGCTTCGACGCCGACCTGCTGCAACTGGCGGTAGCGACCGGCCTGCGGGCGCTCGTAGCGGAAGAACGGGCCCGCGTAGCTGACCTTGACCGGCAACTGTCCACGATCGAGGCTGTGCTCGATGACCGCACGCATGACTCCGGCGGTTCCCTCGGGACGCAACGTCACCGAACGGTCACCGCGGTCGGCGAATGTGTACATCTCTTTGCTGACGACGTCGGTCGACTCACCGACACCGCGAGCGAACAGGCCGGTGTCCTCGAAGATCGGCAATTCGATGTGGCCGTATCCGGCCAACCTCGCGGCGCGCGTCAAACCGTCACGAACGGCGACGAATTCGGCTGACTGCGGCGGAACGTAGTCCGGAATGCCCTTGGGTGCAGAGAAGGTGCTGGCTTTACTCACGAGAGGTACTTTTCCTTATTCTTGTGCGCTGAGTCCAACGAGAAACGGATTCGAGCTTCGCTCGGCGCCGATCGAACTGTTGCCGCCGTGCCCGGGCAGGACCACTGTCTCGTCACCGAGTACCAATAGCTTGCGGGCGATCGAAGCGAGCAACTGCTCGTGATTTCCGCCGGGCAGGTCGCTGCGCCCGATGGAACCCTGGAACAGGGTGTCACCGGTGAACGCCAAATCCACGGGCCCGCTCTCGGTGTTCGCCTGGGTGCGAAACACCACCGATCCCTGCGTGTGCCCGGGTGTGTGGTCCACGACGAACGTCATTCCGGCCTCGGTGATCTTGTCTCCGTCGGCCAGTTCGATCACCTCGTCCGGCTCCACGAACGTCATGCCTTGAATGAATTCCTTCATCGTCGGGCCGATCCCCCGTGCCGGATCGCTGAGCATGTAGCGATCCTCGGGATGGATGTACGCGGGTACGGAATACCGCTCACAGACCTCGCGGGCCGACCACACGTGATCGAGATGACCGTGCGTCAGGAGGACCGCCGTGACCGACATGTCCTTGGAGTCCAGATATTCGAAGAGCGGCTCAGCTGCATCCTGACCCGGATCTACGACTACGCACTCGCACGCGTCGTTCTGAGCGAGTATGTAGCAGTTGGTTTGGAACATCCCGGCCGGAAAACCAGTGACGAGCACGGGGGCAACTCCTCTTCGAAGGGTGGAAACGAACAACACGCTGTCGGTTACAGCCTAAGCTGCTGCCCCGCCAGTAAGTTCTCAGGTTGCAATGGGAGACTCTGACGACGAGTAGAGCCGCTTGCCGAAGCCGACCCCCAGGGTGTCGCTCGGCCGGCCGACCACGATCCACCCGCGATACGGAGGACTACAGCAGTGCCGAGTAACGAGCAACGCCGCGAGGCGGCGAAACGCAAGCTCGAGCGTCAGCTCGAACGTCGCGCAGAACGTGCCCGCAAGCGCAAGCAGATGACGATAGCCGGAACTGCGCTCGGCGTGGTCGTCGTAGTCGGCGTCGTCGGTGGACTCATCTGGCTGAGCAATCGCAGTGACGACGACGCGAACACCACCAACACTGCTGCCGACGACTCGAGCCTCACGCCACAGACCGCGGGTGCAATGCCGGCCGGTCTGTCGACGCCACTGGCCGACACGGTCTCCTGCTCGTATCCAGCCGACGGCGCTACCGCGTCCAAGGCCAACAACCCTCCTCGTACCGACGGGATTCCCACCACCGCGCCGGACGCGACGCCGAGCATCAGCGTCGAGACCTCGCAGGGAAACATCGGGCTCACACTCGACGGAACGAAGTCTCCGTGCACCGTCAACAGCTTCGTGAGCTTGGCGCAGCAGGACTACTTCAACGACACCACCTGCCACCGCATGACGACGAGCCCCTCGCTCCAGGTGCTGCAGTGCGGTGACCCGTCGGGCACCGGCACCGGCGGACCGGGCTACGGCTTCGACAACGAATTCCCCACCACGGCGTATTCCACCACCGACCCGGCAGCGCAGGAGCCCGTCACCTACGCGCGCGGCACGGTTGCGATGGCCAACACCGGGGCACCCGGTAGCAACGGCAGCCAGTTCTTCCTCGTCTACGGCGACTCACAACTCCCCCCGCAGTACACGGTTTTCGGCACGATCGACGAAACCGGGCTCGCCACTTTGGACAAGGTCGCGGCCGGCGGATCGACGCCAGAGGGTGACGGCAAGCCGAATCTGACCACCGACATCAAGACAGTAAGGCTCGACTGATGCGACGTAATCCTGTGATGCGCTTTCCTGTAGTTATTGCCGCCGCCAGCGCCGCGGCGCTGCTTCTGGCTGGTTGTTCCAGTGATTCCGGTAGCTCGGACTCGCCGTCCAGCACCTCCAAGGCGAAGACGACAACGGCTGCCATGCCGCCGCTCGACATGTCACAGTTCGACGCACTCCCGCCTGTCCCGACTCCGGCCTCGGCGACCGTCGACTGCTCGTACCCGAGCGCGGCGGGTGCAGCAAAAACCGTCAATCCGCCGAACTCCACGGGTGTGTCCACCGAGGGAACCGTCAACGTCGCGCTCACGACTACGGCCGGCCCGATCGGGATGGAACTGAACCGGGCGGAAGCCCCCTGCACGGTCAACAGCATCGTGAGCTTGACCGAGCAGAAGTACTTCGACAACACCCCGTGCCATCGACTCGTCACCACACCCGGTCTACAGATCCTGCAGTGCGGCGATCCCTCGGGCAAGGGCACGGGCGGACCAGGCTATGGCTTCGACAACGAGTACCCGACCACTGCCTACCCGGCTAACGATCCGGCACTCTCCTTGCCTGCCGTCTACCCCCGCGGCACGCTGGCAATGGCCAACTCGGGTAAACCGGGCAGCAACGGCAGTCAGTTCTTCCTCGTCTACGAGGATTCGGTCTTGCCGCCCAACTACACGGTCTTCGGAAAGATCGACGACGCCGGCCTGGCGACGATCGAGAAGATCGCGGCCGACGGCGACGACGGTGGCATGGGAGCAACCGGCGGCGGTGCACCCAACACCCCGATCACCATCGAGACTGCAGTAGTCGCCTGACCCCCTGTGCGCCTTTATTAACCGCCCGCGGTTAATAAAGGCGCACAGCAGTTTACGAAGCAGAGGTCACGCGGTAGACGTCGTAGACGCCTTCCACGTTACGAACCACGTTGAGAACATGACCCAAGTGCTTCGGGTCGCCCATCTCGAAGGTGAACTTGCTGATCGCCACTCGGTCACCTGAGGTGGTGACCGAGGCCGACAGGATGTTCACCTTCTCGTCTGCCAACGCCTTGGTGACGTCGGAAAGCAACCGATGACGATCGAGTGCCTCGATCTGGATCGCGACCAGGAACACCGATGTCGCTGACGGTGCCCATTCGACGTCGATGATTCGCTCGGACTGATCGTGGAGCGAGTTGGCGTTGGTGCAGTCGGTACGGTGCACGCTGACCGCGCCGCCACGCGTGACGAAGCCCAGAATCGAATCGCCCGGAACCGGCGTGCAACACTTCGCGAGTTTTGCCACCGTGCCCGGCGCTCCGGGAACCAGAATTCCGGAGTCACCCGTACTGCGGGTGCGCACCGGCATGGTCGACGGTGTCGAACGCTCGGCCAGTTCCTCCTCGACTGCGCCGACGCCGCCCAGATGAGCAACCAGTCGCTGCACGACGTGGTGCGCCGACACCTGACTCTCGCCTACGGCCGTGTACAACGCCGAGACGTCGGGATAGCGAAGTTCGTGCGCGATCGTGCTCATCGATTCGGCGTTCATCAACCGCTGCAACGGAAGTCCCACACGGCGGACCTCCTTCGCGATCTGATCCTTGCCGGACTCGAGCGCCTCCTCGCGGCGTTCCTTCGCGAACCACTGACGGATCTTCGCCTTGGCACGCGGCGAGACGACAAACGTCTGCCAATCTCGGCTCGGCCCGGCGGTGGCAGCCTTCGACGTGAAGACCTCCACCACTTCGCCGTTTTCGAGAGTTCGTTCCAGCGCGACCAGTCGGCCGTTGACCCTGGCACCGATGCATCGGTGCCCGACCTCGGTGTGCACCGCATACGCGAAATCGACGGGAGTCGATCCGGCAGGCAACGTGATCACGTCACCCTTTGGCGTGAAGACGAAGATCTCCTTGACCGCGAGGTCGTAACGCAACGATTCGAGGAACTCCCCCGGATCGGCCGCTTCACGTTGCCAGTCGAGTAGCTGACGCATCCACGCCATGTCGTCGACCTCGGCGATGTCGCCCGCGTGCTTGCCCTTGGTCTCCTTGTACCGCCAGTGCGCGGCGATACCGAACTCCGCGGTCCGGTGCATGTCCTGGGTCCGGATCTGGACCTCCAGGGGCTTGCCTTCCGGTCCCACGACGGTGGTGTGCAGCGACTGGTAGACGCCGTAGCGCGGCTGTGCGATGTAGTCCTTGAAGCGTCCGGCCATCGGCTGCCACAGTGAGTGGACAACGCCGACCGCGGCGTAACAGTCACGCACTTCTTCACACAGGATGCGGACGCCGACCAGATCGTGGATGTCGTCGAAATCGCGGCCCTTGACGATCATCTTCTGATAGATCGACCAGTAATGCTTGGGCCTGCCTTCGACGATGGCGTTGATCCGCGAGGCGGACAGGGTCGAGTTGATCTCGGCGCGAACCTTGGCCAGATAGGTGTCACGAGAAGGCGCGCGATCGGCGACCAGTCGAACGATCTCGTCATACTTCTTCGGGTGCAAGATGGCGAACGAAAGGTCCTCGAGTTCCCACTTGACGGTCGCCATTCCGAGTCGATGTGCAAGTGGCGCAATGACTTCGAGAGTCTCTCGCGCCTTACGTGCCTGCTTTTCTGGCGGCAGGAATCGCATCGTGCGCATGTTGTGCAGACGATCCGCGACCTTGATCACGAGCACGCGCGGGTCCCGCGCCATCGCGATGATCATCTTGCGGATGGTTTCGCCCTCGGCGGCGGTGCCCAGAACGACCTTGTCGAGTTTGGTGACGCCGTCGACGAGGTGAGCGACCTCGTCACCGAAGTCCTTGGTCAACTCTTCGAGTGAGTACCCGGTGTCCTCGACGGTGTCGTGCAGCAGGGCTGCGACGAGGGTGGTGGTGTCCATACCCAACTCGGCCAGAATGCTTGCGACGGCCAACGGATGCGTGATGTACGGATCGCCGGACTTGCGCCGCTGGCTCGAATGTCTGTCCTCGGCGACGTCGTACGCACGCTGGAGCAGCGCGAGGTCGGCCTTCGGATACAGCTCACGGTGGAGGCTGACCAACGGCTCGAGCACCGGGCGGATGGTGGCGTTGCGCTGACCGGTGATGCGTCGAGCAAGCCGAGCGCGCACCCTACGGGAGGCGGAAGCGGGCACGGCCAGATTCTGCCCACCCCGATTGCCGGTAGTTTGCGCAGATCCCGAATCGTCGGGCACCGCGGACTTCGATGGTGTCGTCTCCGGAGCCGGAACTGCACCCGTCTCCTGCGACACTGCACCCGAGTTCTGTGATCGATCAAGATTCGACGTCATGTCGCCACCTCCTACCACCGAGTTGGTTGAGGCAACCGCCCTGCATCGGGTAATTGCCCTGGAGGTCTAACTCGACCCCCAGGAGACAACTTTAATACTCAGACCTTCACCAGTGATGTCAGTGGGTACTTCAAGAAGCGATCTCGACCGCGCAGTTCCTCGATCTCGAGCACCACTGCGACGCCGACGACGTTCGCTCCACCCAACTCGACCAACTGTACAGCCGCCTCGAGTGTCCCTCCGGTAGCCAGAACGTCGTCGATCACCAGAACATTCCGCCCCGTGAGATCGAAGCCGTTTGCGGGAATCTCGAGAGTCGAGGATCCGTACTCGAGGCTGTACGAACGAGAGAGCACCGGCGGCGGCAGTTTGCCGACCTTCCGCACGGCAACGACTCCCGCACCCATCTTCGCGGCCGCACCGGCACCGAGCAGGAAACCGCGAGCATCGACGGCGGCGATCGTGTCGGCGTCCGGAGCACAGGCGACAAGGGCATCGAGCACGGCCCCGAACCCCTCGGCGTCGGCGAACACCGGAGTCAGATCGGCGAACCGAACACCGGGACCGGGAAAGTTGTCCGCCCAGCGGGTCAGCCGAACAACGGCGTCCCCGGCAGCCCGGTGGATTGCGATCAATTCTTCAGTCGTGTGCAAGGCAACACCATTCGAGACGCTCATCTGCGTAGTACCCATCTGTCCATGTTCCAGCCGGTAGCGGCCCGAGTCGGATTGACCAACACTGCCGACATGCCTGGAGCTACAGCGACAGTTCGTAGTTGATTGAACAGTGGAATCGTAGGCACCTGGGTCCACAGGATGTTCTCCGCCTCCACCGAGAGTCCCAATTGCGCACTCGTGCTCGCATCCACGTTCAACTGATCGATGATCTGATCGATCCTGGCATTTCCGTACGTACCGAGGTTTGCGCCGTTGCCCGATCGCAGCGCTCCGCGCGCGTCGATCATGCTCGCTGTTCCGCCTGCCCCGACTTTGCCTGCCATGCCGGAAAGCACAGCGTCGACTCCCCCGGACTGCAGACTCGCAGGATCGAAGCTGTCGGTACTCGCGTCCTCGATCGTAATTCCCGCCGGAGCACACGCGGCTTTCGCTTCGGAGACGATCTGCGCCCGCACCGGGTCCGGTGCGAGGTACCCGACACGGACGGTCAACTGGTCGAGATCGGCTTCCGACAACGACGTCTTCGCGGCATCGACGTCGGCATTGGCGTACCGGTCACCGTCGACCGCAGCGGCGTCGCTGTACACGAGTGAATCCGGCGCCATCAGTCGCGAATCGACCACGCCGGAACCCAGACCAGCCTGCGGCGCGTTATCCGTCTGCCCGAACTTCTCGAACAGAGTTGTCCGCGGAACACAATGCGCGAACGCTCGACGGGCGGCTTCGTCGCCCAGCGAACCAGACGTCGCGAGAACGAACTGCTCGATCGACCGCGACGGAATCTGTTGGACGTCGAACCCGGACGGAGTACCGAGTTCGCCAGCCGAGCCGGAAGCGACGTCGACTACCTCGATCGAGTTCTTGTCGAGATCCTCGGTCAGATTCACACCACGTGGCCAGACGACGATGCGATCGGTCGCAGGCTTGTTGCCCCACCACCGCTCGTTCGCGACCAGCACCAGGCCGTCGTCGGTACTGTACGAGTCGATTCGATACGGACCAGCGGAGGGCAGTACGGAGGTGTCCACCTGACCTGGAGTCAGGTTCCACCCGGTGTTCCAGAAGTCCGCGATCTTCGACAACGCTTCGGTGTCACCGGCATTCACCGCGCTCACCACGTCGCTGACACCCGTGCGCTGCGTCACGACGTGTGAAGGCATCAACGCAGTCGCACCGAACAACGACCGCCAATCGGTGAACGATCGCCCGGGTTTGAAGAACACCGTCGCGTCCTTCGCCCCGCTCTGGCAGTCGATCCGGTCGATGTCCGCGTATCCGAGATTGTTCGCCGTGTCGAACATGGGCTTCACGGCACCATCGACGTCTTCGGTGAACTTGCCACTCGACGCCGCCCAGGTGAGGACGAGATCGTCACAGGACATCGGAATCCCGTCGGAGTACACGGACGCCGGATTGAGCTTGTACGAGACCGTGAGCACGTCACCGGGCAACTCAGACGCCGTTCCGATGTCGGTGTCGGAGACAGGTGCTCCGGCCGGGCCGGTGAACGTGAAGCCGGGAAGCACCCGGCCGAACGCGGCCATCGCCCCGGACACCGATCCAGCTGTCGTGTTGGCGTTGTACGTGGAGATGGAGTTGTCGATGGCATATCCGATGGACGGAACCTGCTCGGCGCTTTCCGAGCAGGCCGCCAACGAACCCGCAGCCACAGCCGTGGCCGCAACGAACGTCATCGATCGAACCAGTGTGCGTGTTCTTGGGAGCATGTTCAGTGCCCCTTCTTGTTTCGCTTTCCGGTCGGCCGCGCACCCGGCTGCGGAGCAACCGGCGCACGGCGTGCAACTGGTGCGCCGACGGCAACCGTCTGCGTACCCTTCTCGGCCAGCGTAGCCCGGCGCGAGAGCACCTTACGAGTGTGCGCGGCAACGGGTCCCCAGCGTTCCTTCATCGACACCAGGAGCGGCGTCGCGAAGAAAATCGAGGAGTACGCACCCACGATGATGCCGACGAGCTGAACGAGCGCAAGGTCCTTGAGTGTGCCGACGCCGAGCATCCAGACCGCGACAACCATCAGAGCGATCACCGGGAGCACGCTGATGACGGTCGTGTTGATCGATCGCATCAAGGTCTGATTCACCGCGAGGTTGGCCTGCTCGCCGTACGTCCGGCGCGTCAGATGCAGAACACCGCGGGTGTTCTCTTCGACCTTGTCGAACACCACCACGGTGTCGTACAGCGAGAAACCGAGAATGGTGAGCAAACCGATCACCGTCGCGGGCGTCACCTCGAAACCGACGAGCGAGTAGACGCCGGCAGTGACGATGATGTCGAAGAACAACGCAACGATCGCAGCTACCGCCATGTCCCGCTCGAAGCGGATGGCGATGTAGATACTCACGATCACCAGGAACACAATCAGCGCGATCAGCGCCTTCTTGGTGATCTGGCCACCCCAGGTTTCACTCACGTCCGCAAAACTGATGGCTTGCGCCGACGGGTTCCCGTTCTTGTCCTTGGGCTGGAACTCGTCGAAGAGAGCCGACTGAAGATCGTTGATCTGCGTCGCGTTCAACGTCTCCGACCGGATCTGCACGGTTGCGCTGGCACCCGAGCCGACTGTCTGCACGCTGACCGGTTCGAACCCGAGTGTGTCGGAGTAGACGGTTTCCACCGCCGACGTCTCGACTCCGCCCTCGGCCGGGAACTGAATGCGTGATCCGCCTTCGAAATCGATACCGAAGGTGAAGCCGCGCAGAATGATGCTCAGCAGCGCAATGGCGACCAGAGCGCCGGTCAGTCCGTAGTAGAAGCGACGCTTGCCGACGACCTCGAACGCACCCGTTCCGGTGTACAACCGCGAGAGCCAGCTGTGCTTGGGCATCGCGCCCTGATCGACGCCTGAGTCGGTGATCTCCGACCGGGCCGCCGCATCGGCGGACTCGGCGGCGGAACTGTTGGTGGACCCCACCGGGGAGTTGTTGGACTCGCTCATGCTCGTGTCTCCTTAGCCGACGCAGCGGCGGCAACCTTACGTTCGCGGGCAACCTCTTGCACTGCGCCGAGACCGTTGACGCTGGGCTTGGACCAGAACGCCGAACGGGACGCCATGCTGACCAGTGGCCACGTCACGAGGAACACGACAATCACGTCGAGAATGGTCGTCAGACCCAAGGTGAAGGCGAAGCCGCGCACCTGTCCGACCGCAAGCACGTACAGAACTGCGGCGGCGATGAAGCTCACCGCGTTGCCGGAAAGAATTGTTCGGCGTGCTCTTGCCCAACCGCGTGGCACCGCCGAGCGGAAGCTACGGCCCTCACGCATTTCGTCCTTGATGCGTTCGAAGAACACGACGAACGAGTCGGCGGTCATACCGATACCGATGATCAGACCAGCCATGCCGGCCAAGTCGAGCGTGAAGCCGATGTATCTGCCGAGCAGAACCATGATCGCGTAGACCATGACTCCGGAGAGAATCAGCGACAACGCCGTCAGGACGCCGAGCATGCGGTAGTAGACGAGGCAGTACAGCAGAACGAGAACGAGACCGACCGCGCCGGCGATCAATGCCGCCTGCAGTGAGGCCAGGCCGAGCGTGGCCGAGACCGTCTCGGCCTCAGAGGCTGCGAACGAGAGCGGAAGCGAACCGTACTTCAGTGTGTTGGCAAGTTCTTTGGCACTCTCGGCAGTGAAACTGCCCGTGATCGAGGTGGCGCTACCCGCAGGCGTTGCACCTTGAATCGTGGGAGCGCTGACGACCTTCGAGTCGAGCGTGAACGCTGCCTGCTTGCCGATGTTGGCTGAGGTGAACTCGGCCCAGGTGTTGCTGCCGGTCGTCTTGAACGAGAGGCTGATCTCGTGGCGCGACTGCTGCGAGTTGAAGACCGAAGACGCGTCGGCAATCTCCTGTCCGTCGATGATCGAAGGACCGAGGAGATAGATGTTCAGTCCGTCTTGCGAGCAGGCGACCAGCGGCAGGGTCGGGTCGTCGTTTCCACGGAGCGGATCCGCGACGGAGCAGTCGAGGTTCGCCACTGCTTGCTGCTGCACTGTCGGATCGCTGCTCTGCCGGAGGGCGCGCGCTGCGGCGATTTCCGCTGCTGCTGCGTCGCCTTCGTCGGTGCCGTCGCTCGGAGCGTCCCCGGTGGGGGCCGGAGTCGTTGTCTGCGGCGCGGGCGTTGCCTCGGGAGTAGTCGGGTCCTGAGCCAGGAACGGACGGTTCTGCGGCGTCTGCGTCCCGTCAGCGGGTGCTTCGGGGGCCGGTGCATCAGTGGCCGGAGTTTCGGCCGCCGGCGCCTCAGGCGTAGCTGTCCGATTCGCGTCACGGGTGGCGACGTCGATCGAACCCGTCACCGGGCGGATGTACAGACGAGCGGTCTGGCCGAGCGAGCGAGCCTGCGCACTGTCGTCGCCGGGAACGGTGATGACGAGGTTGTCACCGTCGACAACGACCTCGGAACCGGAAACGCCGAGACCGTTGACGCGGGTCTCGATGATTTCCTGAGCCTGCTTGAGACTGTCCTGACTGGGAGCGCTGCCGTCCGGGGTACGAGCGGTCAACGTGACGCGCGTTCCACCCTGCAGGTCGATGCCGAGTTTCGGCGTGGCCGACTTGTCTCCAGTGAAGAACACCAGGGCATACAGTGCCACTACCAGGACCCCGAAAAGGGCCAGGTAGCGGACCGGATGCACCGTTCCGGTGGAAGGTGCCACGATCTTTAAGTCTCCTCGGTAGGTGCAGAGCTTCAGTAAGTGCACGGCTCGGGTGGTCGACGACCACCCGAGCTGCGGCGTTCGAACTGCAACGATTGATCAACGGGGTGAACTGAGCTGCTGGTGTAAGAGCGGACAAGACAATCTGGACGTGTGTCCGAGTTCACAACTCTAGAACACGTACCAGGTCGACGAAGTCAGGACTCCTTGGTGAGCCGGATTTCGGTGTCGGCAGCAGACTCTTCGATCTCGGAAATCGAGTCGTCGTCGTACTCGTCGGTCTCGGTCGTCTCGACGACGCGCTCACGGATGACCAGACGCGACCAGGTGGTGATGACACCGTCCGCGATCTCGAGGTCCACGGTGTCGTCGTCCAGGGAAGCGATCGTGGCGTAGAGCCCGGCCGTGGTCTGCACCCGATCGCCGACCTGCAGCGAGTCCTGCATCTCGGAAGTCGCGGCCAAGGCCTTCTTCTGCTTGCGCATGCCCAGGAACATGGGCACCAGCAGTGCGAGGATCAAGAGGGGGAAAAGCAAACTCGACATGTGTTGATCAACCTCGGTTGTGTTGCACGTTTTACGCCGCGATGGTCCCGGATGGACCTACGCAATACACCAGTGTGCCATTAGTTGCTGAGGATTCCTGACAGATCGGCCGTTCAAGTAGGCCTTTCCAGTCGAAATTCACTCGCCGTTCGGATCGAACAACGTGGCCTGCGGTTCGTTGACACGAACCTCGATACCGCCCGCTGCGGCATCCGGCGGCGGTGTCATTCCGAGTTGAGTCCAGGCAGCGGCGGTAGCCACACGTCCTCGCGGCGTCCGGGCGATCATCCCGGCCCGGACCAGGAACGGCTCGCACACTTCTTCCACCGTCGACGGTTCCTCGCCGACGGCCACCGCAAGCGTCGACACGCCGACGGGCCCGCCGCCGAACGACCGCACCAACGCACTCAGTACGGATCGGTCGAGACGGTCCAAGCCCAACTGGTCCACGTCGTAGACGGCCAAGGCCGCCTGAGCGACGTCCATGGTGACGATTCCGTCGGCGCGCACCTCGGCGAAGTCGCGAACCCGGCGCAGCAATCGGTTCGCGATACGCGGTGTCCCCCGCGAGCGTCGTGCGATTTCGGCGCCGGCGTCAACTTCGAGATCGACGCCCAGAATTCCGGCCGAACGCATCAGAATCTGTTGCAGCTCTTCGGGTTCGTAGAAATCCATGTGAGCGGTGAACCCGAAGCGGTCGCGCAACGGACCGGTCAGCGCACCCGACCGCGTAGTCGCACCGACCAGCGTGAACGGTGCAACCTCCAGAGGAATCGACGTGGCACCCGGCCCCTTACCGACGACGACGTCGACACGGAAGTCTTCCATCGCCAGGTACAACATCTCCTCGGCCGGACGAGCGATTCGGTGAATCTCGTCGATGAACAACACGTCGCCCTCGACGAGGTTGCTCAGCATCGCGGCCAGGTCTCCGGCGCGTTCGAGCGCCGGTCCGGACGTCAACCGCAGAGAAGAGCCCAACTCCCCCGCGATGATCATCGCCATCGACGTCTTGCCGAGCCCGGGGGGACCGGACATCAGGATGTGATCAGGCGTGCTGCCACGAAGTTTTGCTCCGGTGAGCACGAGCTGCAGTTGTTCGCGAACACGAGGTTGCCCGATGAAGTCGTCGAGACTCTTGGGGCGCAGACTCGCTTCGACATCACCGTCTCCCGCCACCAATTCGGCAGAGACCTGCGACTCGTCGTCGAAATCGTCGATCGGGTCGAAGTTCATCGAGTCTTACCGAGCAGCGACAGAGCAGAACGCAGTGCGACCGACGTGGTGGCCTCGGGCGATTCCGCCAGAACCGAATCCGTGGCCTGCTCAGCCTGCTTGATCGGGAAGCCCAGACCTTCGAGAGCCTCGACGATCTGATCACGGATCGAACTGCCGACGACGACACCGGACGCCGCGCCGGCCGTCGTCGCGACGGCGTCGACCTTGTCGCGCAGTTCGACAACCATGCGCTCGGCGCCGCGTTTTCCGATACCGGGGACCCTCGTCAACGCCGTCAGGTTGCCTTCCGAGAGCGCCCGCCGCAGCGCGTCCGGTTCGAGAACTGCAAGAGTTGCCATCGCCAGGCGCGGCCCGACACCCGAGACCGTTTGCAAAAGGCTGAACAGATCCTTCGACTCGGTATCGGAAAAGCCGTACAACGTCATCGAGTCTTCGCGAACGATCATCGTCGTAAACAGTCGTGCTTCGCTTCCCCGATGCAGCGCACCGAGGGTCACCGGGGTGGCATTGACCCGATATCCGACGCCCGACGCTTCGATGACCGCATGGTCGAGCGCAATATCGAGTACCTCGCCGCGTACCGACGCGATCATCGTGAACCTGCCTTCTTCGTCTCGGCCAATTTTGCCTGATACTTACGCATTTGTTCGGCGGCCATCGCCTCGGCTCGGGCCATTCGCTCGATCATGGGAGCTCGCCAGCAGTGACAGATCGCCAGCGCCAGCGCGTCGGCGGCATCAGCAGGTTTCGGCGCCGTCTTCAAATTCAGAATTCGCGTCACCATCGCAGTGACCTGCGCCTTGTCGGCGTTACCGCTGCCGGTGACGGCGGCCTTCACCTCGCTGGGCGTGTGGAAACACACCGGAATGCCGCGTCTGGCGGCAGCGAGCGCGACAACTCCGCCTGCTTGCGCCGTCCCCATCGCGGTACTGACGTTGTGTTGCGCGAACACGCGCTCGATCGCGACGACCTCCGGCTTGTACTGCTCGATCCACAGTTCAGCCGCATCAGAGATCCGCAGAAGCCGAGAACCGAGGTCCATCTCGGCCGGAGTCCGCACCACGTCGACCGCAATGGGGCGCACTTTCCTGCCGTTGCTCCCGTCGACCACTCCCAACCCGCAGCGAGTCAAGCCTGGGTCCACTCCGAGCACGCGCACTTGTCACACCTCTCCATACCGAACAGCTGTTCGATAGCTTAGCGGTGCGCGGGACTACTACCCCGCATCAACACGCAACCCGGCCCGGACGCGGACGTCAGGACCGGGTTGAGTTGAAAAGCAATCAGTCTTCGAGAGCCGCGAGAACCTCGTCGGAAAGATCGATGTTGGTGTAGACGTTCTGCACGTCGTCAGAATCTTCGAGCGCGTCGACGAGCTTGAAGATCTTGCGTGCGCCGTCGACATCCAAGGGAACCTCGACGGAAGCGCGGAAATCGGCCTCAGCGGAGTCGTAGTCGATGCCGGCTTCCTGAAGTGCCGACCGTACGGCAACCAGATCCTGTGGCTCACTGACGATTTCGAAGGTTTCACCGAGATCGGTGACTTCCTCGGCACCGGCGTCGAGCACAGCCATCAGGACGTCGTCCTCCGACTGGCCGTTCTTCTCGAGCGTGACGACACCCTTGCGAGCAAACAGGTAGGAGACGGAACCCGGGTCAGCGAGGTTGCCACCGTTACGGGTCATCGCGGTGCGAACTTCACCGGCTGCGCGGTTGCGGTTGTCGGTGAGGCACTCGATCAGAACGGCGACGCCGTTGGGTCCGTAGCCCTCGTACATGATGGTCTGCCAGTCTGCGCCGCCCGCTTCTTCACCGGCGCCGCGCTTGCGCGCACGCTCGATGTTGTCATTGGGAACAGACGTCTTCTTCGCCTTCTGGATGGCGTCGTACAAGGTGGGGTTGCCCGTGGGATCGCCACCGCCGGTTCGTGCCGCCACCTCGATGTTCTTGATCAGCTTCGCGAAGGATTTGCCACGACGTGCGTCGATCACAGCCTTCTTGTGCTTGGTGGTGGCCCATTTTGAGTGGCCGCTCATGCGATTCAAGCCCCTTTCCTGCTGCGTTGCGCACGCCGAATGCGCGTCTTTCAGCTCTGCCGATGTTACCCGTCCCACGTCACAACTCGCTGCATCCCCCGACACGAATTAGTCAAACCACGCATTGTTTGCATAGAATGCAAACATGTTGGTGCGAATAGATCACGCCTCCACAACTCCACTCGCGGAGCAGATTGCGGCCGGGGTTCGTGGCTCGGTCATCCGCGGTGAGATCGGTCCCGGTGACCGTCTGCCGTCCGCTCGCGCTCTCGCCGACTCGATCGACGTCAATCTCCACACGGTTCTTCGGGCGTACGCAACACTCCGCGACGAAGGCCTGATCGACCTCCGACGCGGACGTGGCGCCGTTATTCGCGCCGAGTTCGACTCGGGAAGAACAGCTCTCAACGAATCTGCGCGCGAGTTCGTGCGGCAGGCCCGAAATCTCGGACTCGACACCGCGCACATGCTCGACCTCATCAAGGAGACCAGCACACAATGACGACCAGCAAGATCCGACTCTGGACAGCAGCTTCACTGACGTTGATCCCGACCCTGATCCTGGTTCTCGCGCGCTTCGCGTGGGATGAACGCCTGCCCGAAACCGTCGCGAGCCATTGGTCCGGATCGACCCCGGACGGGTTCAGCACCACGACGACGTTTTTCGCCATCGCGCTGGTGATTTCACTGGTGGCTGTCGTTTGCGCCTGTGTCGTCGCGGCCCGTTCGAGCGACAACGCGCCCCTGTTTCTGGCCGTCACCTCGATCTCGAGTGCGACACTGGCGACGATCTGGATTCTGAGCGTCGCCCTGACGATCGACGCCGGGTCGCCGGAAGACGCGCGTATCGGCTGGTGGATTCTTGCGCCGATCGCGGCGGTACTCGTAGGAGTTCTGGCATACGCGCTGCCTGACCAGCAACGAAGCGGCCCGGAGTCGGCACTGCCGACCCCGACGCTCGACACTCCGCTGACGGCCTCCGAACGTGCAGTGTGGGTCGGGCAGGTCCGCAGCGTCTGGCCGTGGATCGTTACCGCCGGCCTCGTAGTTCTCGTGATCGCGACTGCCGCGTACTCGGATTGGTGGGTTGCCGTGATCCTGGGTGTGTCCACACTCGCCGTCACAGCATTCGCGTCGATCACCGTGCGCGTCGACCGTCACGGTGTCGGCATCAGTTCCTGGGGCGTTCGATGGAAGAAGATCCCCATCTCGAAGGTGAAGTCCGCATCAGTCGACGCGATACGTCCAGCCGAATGGGGCGGATGGGGTTACCGAATGACACCGCGCGGAACAGCCGTCACTCTCCGCTCGGGTGAGGCCATCGTGGTCACTCTCGAGAGCGGACGACTGTTCGCCGTAACCGTCGATCACCCGGAAGACGGTGTGAAGCTGATCAATTCGTTGGTTCAGGCTGGTTGATTCACGAACAACGTCAACTCACGAACAACGTCAACTCACGAACAACACGGCAGCGGCATTGCCGGCGAGGTAGAAACCGGCAATGCCGAATACCCAACCCATTGCGCTGTCGCCGTAGCGAGACATCAGCGAGTCCACTCGGCGCAGCGGCTTGTCCAGTCGGTCGCCGGCCACGACCCGCCCGCACAACAGAAGCACTGCGGGCACGGCCATGATCAGGCAGTATCCGGCAAGTATCGACGCAGACGTGACTGCGGACAGCCCAGCAGCGGTGATCATCGCGATCGCCGCCAAGTAGGGCAGCATCGTCACCAATTCGGCGGTTCCGGCAGCAATCGCCAGAAGTACAACACTTCTCGCGGAAATGGCCGAGCCGAGCACCCGCTCTCGCCAAACATGAGTTCGATCGGCCTGACCGGATGTGCGCCTCTTCTCGGAATCGAATCGAAAGCTCCACGCGAACAACGCGATACCGAGAATCAACTGCACACCGCGGGCTGCGGGGGTTTCGAGCAGCGGGGCGACGATAGGCATGCCTGCCCGTGCCGTCGTCCAGACTGCCACCCCGACAACAAAATAGAACGTCGTGATGACCACCAGATACGTCAGCAGCCTGCGAACCTGCGGTCGTCCCGGCATCAACAACATCCAGACCGGGACGACCAATGTTCCGATGCTCGTACTGTCCAGCAGGGCGAGCCCGCCCAGCGTGGTGAGCAGGACGAGTTCCACGTCAGTCGTTTCGGCGCTCGGGTATCGCTGTCTCCCTCGTTCGGACTGCATTCACGATGTCGAAGGCACCGATGATCGCGAGGATCACGCCGAGTGGTCCGCCGCGAAACCAGAAGAACTCGGCGTCACGCGCGAACAGCCACAGACAGCCGCCACCGACGACCAAGAGAATGCCGATCATCAACTCGAAGCGAATTTTCATACGTCGAGCCTGTCTTCTCTATCGAATCCGCACATCAGCCATCGGAACAACGCCGACCTCATCATTTGGTATGACAAGTCAGGCGCCCCGATGTGCTCTGATAAGTCTGTGGTGACCAGAAGTCGGAGTGTCGGCAAGTGGAACGATCCGCTCATCGCCTTCGGCCTGTTCGCGATCGGGGTACTCCTCTACCTGGTCGGCCTGTACCAAATGTGGACCGATGTCGGAGGTGTCGCCGACGTTCCCGCCGGGGTTCGGATCGGGATGCTGGCTCTGCTGTGTGCGATCGACTCGTTCCGGCGGGTGCGTCCGGCAACAGCTTTGGCGGCGGGGGCCGTCATCGTCGCGGTCGACGCTGCCCTGGGACCCACTCTGCCGATGTGGCTGGTCCTCTCGGATCTCACCTACGCCGCAGTTCTGTACGGGACGGCGCGGCTGGGCCGAGTGGTGTGTTCTCTGACCGCGGTGACGGTTGCCGCGCTCACCGCACTCGTCTACCTGTCCACCCAGGACGTCCGCGCTGCGGCTGGGGCGGGCGTCGTGACCGCTCTGTTCTTCGGTACGCCGGTGTGGTGGGCACTGGTCATCCGTCGACAAGTCGAACTGACCGAGGCCGAACGCGAGCGTTCCAGAGTCCACGAAGCACTCGCCGCTCTGGACCGCGAGGCCGCGGTCGCTCACGAACGCGCGACCATGGCGCGCGATCTGCACGACGTGATCGCAAGCCACCTCTCCGCCATCGCCATCCACTCGGAGGCGGCACTGTCCACCTCAGCTCTCTCCGGTGAACGGGGCGAACCAGACGACGGCTTGCGGGAGATGATCGGGGCGATCAGATCGAGCAGTCTCGCGGGCCTTTCCGAGATGCGCTCGATGATCGAACTGCTCCACGCCGGGGACGACGAGACCCCGGACCCGCGTTCCTCTCCCCCGCGGCTGACCGAGTTGCCCGTCGTCCTGGACGCAGTTCGGGCAGCCGGCGCCGCCGTGCACGTTGCGATCGACATCGATACTGCCGACCTGCCGAGCGTGGTCGATCACACGGCGTACCGGATCACCCAGGAGGCGTTGACCAATGCGCTCAAGCATGCGCCTGGTGCACCGATCTCGATGTCGATCTCTCTCCAGCACAATGCATTACAGATCGAGATCCGAAACCCCATCGGTCGCGACACATCCAGTTTTCGGGCGGGAACGCACGGACTTGCAAACATGCGTCACCGCGCCGAACTGCTGGGCGGTTCACTCGACGCACTTCCGGTCGACGGAGAATGGACGGTATGCGCACAGATACCGGTCCCCGCGCCGAACGGAACGGATCGGTGATCACCGTCGCCCTGGTCGACGACCACGCCGCGATCCGGTCGGGACTCGCGATGATCCTGCGGCAGCACGACGACATCGATGTCGTCGCAGAAGCCGGTGACGGAGCGTCGGCGATCACCGTCACCCGCACGCATCAACCCGACGTCGTACTCATGGACGTCCGGATGCCAGGCACCGACGGCATCGAGGCGACGCGTCAGATCATCGGGACGACCCGCAGCCGGGTTCTGGTGTTGACCACCTTCGACCTCGACGAATACGTCTTCGCGGCCCTGCGCGCCGGTGCTTCGGGATTCCTGCTCAAGACTGCGACCGCGGACGAGCTGACCAGCGCTATCCGCAACGTCGCGGCCGGAGATGCAGTGCTCGCTCCGCGCGCGGCGCGTGTCCTGATCGGCGAGTTCGTGCAGCGCGCACCCAAACCCACCGAACCGCTGGGATTGAGCGAGCTCACCGACCGTGAACGCGAGGTCCTCGCGCTGTTGGGGACGGGTATGTCCAACGCCGAACTGTCGCGTGAACTCGGAGTCGGTGCTCCGACGGTGAAGTCGCACGTGTCGCGAGTTCTGTCGAAGTTGCACCTCACCTCACGCGTCCAGGCGGCGATCCTTGCCCGCGAACTGGAGCTGTAGGTTCGGCCGAGGCTGACTACTCCAGTTATCCGCGAACCAGATCGACGAACATCTCGTGCACTCGACGGTCCCCGGTAACCTCGGGATGGAAAGAAGTGGCGATCACCGAGCCCTGCCGAACCGCGACGATCCGGCCTGCGGCCTCCCCCGCGGCGGCGGGAACCTGCGCAAGGACCTCAACGCCCGGCCCAACTCGCTCCACCCACGGCGCGCGGATGAAGACGGCGCGAATGGGATCACCGATGATGCCCTCGAACTCCAGGTCGGACTCGAAAGAATCGACCTGCCGACCGAAAGCGTTGCGGCGCACCGTCATGTCGATGGCGCCGAGATGCTCGGCGTCCGGCCGGGTGTCTAGTACCTCGCTGGCGAGCAGAATCATGCCCGCACACGATCCGTAAGCCGGCAGCCCGCCGCGGAGTCGCTCACGAAGCGGTTCCAGCAGCTCGAATACCTGCAGAAGCCGGCTCATCGTGGTGGATTCGCCACCGGGGATCACGATGCCGTCGACCTTGTCGAGTTCCTCCGGGCGCCGGATACCCACCGCATCCGCTCCCGAATCATCGAGTGCGGCAAGGTGTTCGCGAACATCACCTTGGAGGGCGAGTACACCGATCAACGGACGCGTCATCACACAGTTCCTGTCTTGTTCTCACGGCTGTTCTTGCTCTCATGGCTGTCGGGTTCGCGTTCGAGACGCGTCAAACCCTCCTGAACCACCGCTGCCACCATGTTGCCATCGCGATCGTAGATACGCCCCTGAGTGAGCGCGCGACCGAAACCTGCCGACGGCGACGTCTGGTCGTAGAGCAACCACTCGTCGGCCCGGAACGGACGCAGGAACCACATCGCGTGATCGAGCGAAGCAGTCTGCGTCTTCACGCCGCGGTGCGGGACTTTCGAAGTTCCGAGCAGGGTCATGTCACTGAGATACGCAAGCGTGCAGATGTGCAGCAGCGGACGATCCGGCAGAGCCTCGCGGTAGCGCATCCACACGCGTTGCTGCGCGGCGAGATCCGGCGCTGACGCGCTCTGCTCAGCGGGCACAATTCTGATGTCCCAGTTCTTCCACTCCTGATAGAACTGCGATTCAGCCAACTTCGGAACGGTCTGCGCGTCCGGCAAGTCCTCCGGCGCCGGAACGGAGGGCATCCGGTCCTGGTGCTCGATACCTTCGTCGTCGACGTGGAACGAGGCCGACATCGTGAAGATCGTCTTGCCGTCCTGAACTGCATTCACCCGGCGGGTGCAGAACGAGCGCCCGTCGCGGATGCGGTCCACCAGGTAGACCGTCGGAATCTTCGGATTGCCCGGGCGCAGGAAATATCCGTGCAACGAGTGCACGTGGTAGCTCTCGTCAACGGTGCTCACGGCAGAAACCAACGACTGCCCGGCAACCTGCCCGCCGAACGTCCGTTGAAGTGCGGTGGGATGGACCGCACCACGGAAGATGTCCTTCTCCAGGTGTTCGAGCGCGAGGATCTCCTCGATACCAACCATGAGTCCTCCGAAAACATAGACCGCCGCACTGGGCGCGATGACGGTTCACAATATCGCCTCGGCGAGCGGGCACGGCACCATGGTGGGCGTGAGTACATTCATCCCGTCCAGTCCCCTCGCCTTGGCCGAGCAGATTGCAACGCTTAGCGGATCGTTTCCGTCGGTGGCGGTAGTAGCGATCGACGGACCTGATTGTGCACAGCCGTCTCGGCTCGCGGAACTGGTCGGCACCGCCGTCGAGTCGCGCAACAGGCCGAGTGCTGTTGTGTCACTGCACGACTACGTGCGGCCGGCTTCGCTGCGATACGAGTTCGGCCACGAGGATGCGCTGAGTTACCGCACTATCTAGTTCGACTATCCGGCACTCGATCGTGAAGTGATCACCGCAGCCCGCACCAAACGGGCGTTCTTGCCGAAACTCTGGGACGAACCCACCGATCGATCGGCTAGTTCGACCCGTATCCCCGTCCATGAGCGCGCGGTCATCGTGATCGCCGGTCCGATGTTGCTCGGGCGCGGGCTGGAGTTCGACGTCAGCGTCCGCCTGGACATGAGCGAACCTGCCATGCGGCGGCACACACCGGAGGCAGATCTGTGGACCGTCGAGGCACTCCTCGAACACCGATCAGAAGTGTCCGAGGAGGTCGATTTCGAGGTCAGATACGACCATCCGGCCCGGCCTGCGGTGCGGTCTCGCCAGTGAAGGTCTCACTGCGATTGATGTCACGTCGGCCGACCTCACTTCGGGCGATACAGCCTGGTCAGACCCTCCTGGACGACTGCAGCAACCATATTTCCTCGGCTGTCGAAGATTCGTCCCTGCGTCAGTGCGCGACCGAAGCCCGCTGACGGCGACGTCTGGTCGTACAACAGCCACTCGTCGGCGCGGAACGGCCGCAGGAACCACATGGCGTGATCGAGCGAAGCGCTTTGCATGGCGACGTCCATGTGGGGGCCGCGAGAAGATCCGAGCAGCGTCATGTCGCTCATGTAGGCAAGCGTGCACACGTGAAATACCGGGTCGTCCGGGAGTGCCTCGCGGGAACGGAACCACACTTGCTGCTGCGCGGCAGCGCCCGGACGTTTGTCGATGTCGGCCTTCGGCACCATTCGAAGGTCCCAATCGGACCACTCACGCGCCAGCCACGCAGTCTCGGGATCCTCCGAATCCTGGGCGATGGCCAAGGTCTCGGGGTCAGGAACGGGTGGCATCTCGTCCTGGTGCTCGATGCCTTCGTCTTGGACGTGGAAGGACGCCGACATCGTGAAAATGGCTTGCCCGTCTTGAATTCCGGTGACCAAGCGGGTCGCGAACGATCGACCGTCCCGAACACGATCAACCAGAAAAACCGTCGGCTCCATCGGATTTCCCGGACGCAGGAAATATCCGTGCAACGAATGAACCGAGTAGGCCGGATCGACCGTGCGTACCGCCGACACCAATGCCTGTCCGGCGACCTGGCCGCCGAAAGTGCGGGTCAGGGTGGTCTCCGCGATGATTCCTCGAAAGATGTCCCGCTCGAGGCGTTCCAACTCCAGAATTTCTTCGATCCTCGCCATCGATGCTCCACATCTTCCCGTGTACCGACGTCTACCGACCTTCACACAATGCCTGACGCACCCCCGGCCACCAAAGTGGGCATACAAAATCATGGAGCTGCACGCCGCCCTACTCAGAATGGGGGTGGATCGCCTCCGCCGTCGAAGGTCCTCCTCCGGACCTTCTTCTTCATTCGGAGGTGCATTCGTAACCGCTGCCGCCGGCGTTCACCCCGCACACGAGCGGCCTTGTTTTCCAGACGTGTGCGCCGACGCCGACCACCCTCGGGCAGTACAGGCTCGAGCCTTCCCGCCAGCAGACCTGACGGCCTCGTTCGGTAGCAATGTCCGGTCGGCGAGGTCAGCATGACGCTGCGGTCCGGGTTCGAGGTGTGCACCCACTGACCGGAGTGCTTGAGGCGGTGATGGTTTCGACAATAGGCACTCAAGTTCGAGGCCACCGTCTTTCCACCACGAGTGGGATCGCGATGATCAAAGGGTTCAGTGTGATCGAGATCGGAATTCCATGCCGCGACATCGCAGTGCAGCCACTGACAGCTTCCTGCGATCACCCGCACCCACGTGTCGAGGACAGCGCCCGGGCGGTACACGAACGCAGAAGGAACGACGGGCGAAGGTACTGGCTCGCCCATACCGGCAGCCTCGAGCGCGGCGTCGGCTGGTACCTTCACATTCCGAATCAGCGCACCCGCGGCGATGTCACGCGCATGCTCTGCGCTGATCACGCCATTACCGTCGAGATGAGCGGGTTCGTGTCCACCTGGTGCGTCACCGCCCTGAAGCGTGGATTCCAGCATGACCACGTGAACCAACGGCCGACGCACCACAACAATCCCGCTACGGTCTTGTGGGCAGTCGGCCCGGCCGCAATCGCACGGCAGAATCGTCGACCCGGCTACCAACGCTCCCAATGCGTCGGCTCGTCTCTGCTCGTACTTACGGGAATCGTGTCGACACACCGACATCGCCAACTCACGTAACCGACTATCGAAAGCCCGTGCGTCCTCCGCCGGGATGCTCCCCAAAATCCGCGCCATTCCGTCTTCGGCAGCGCTCACACCCGCGAACCGGTCAGCGAGGGCGCGGCGTCGACGCTCGCGCATCCCCTCCGGATCCACCACGGCGACGATACGGTCGATGGCCGCCGTCAATCGGCGGCCCGTCATGCCGGTACCGCCATGTATCGGTGGTGCTGAAATCTTTTCGAGGAGTTGCCGTTCCACCTCGTCTATCAAATCGTCATCGACGTTGGCTGTAGCGGAGTCGACCAATCCGACTCGATACAAATCCAGTTCTCCGCGCGCCATGGCGGCACGCGTGCGATGGAGGCGAGTCTTGAGAGAAAAGCCGAGACCGATCAACTTTCCCGCTGCGGCACGGCCCATGGTCAATGCCGCGCCGAGCTCGGCCTCAGCCAGTTCGTGAGCGGTAGACGACCAAGCACCGTTATCAGTGTGGTCAGCGCTGCGACGCTCGAAAAACTCGGCAATGGCAGCCAGTTTCCGTTCCACGAGCATCGATTCGCGCGCATGCAGATCGGCGATGAGATCGATGAGGGCGCAGTCGGATTCAGCACCGGACAGCTGCGCTGCGGTACCCGAACTTCCTACTCCGTCATCGAACATTCCTCAACATTATTCGAATATACGTTCGACATCCATGATTTCCAGGAATCAGTCCGAACAATCCCGATTGACCGAAAATTGTTGCGGAGCAACCTTTGCTGCCACTCGTGTTCCGGCAACGGATTCCCCTACTGAACCAGGGCGTTGATAATGCGGGCAGCTTCGGCCGGGTAGATAGGGCGGTCGGACCCACCACTCAATACCCAGTGGACTGGACTACCTTCGTCTAGGACTCGGAATTGCACGTCGAGCGGAAACGCATCGATGTCAGCTGAGTCGACTGCAAAGACATGGACAATCTCATGCCCAGGCCGCCCCTCGAACTCGAAGATATTCTCGACGACCTCCGTGACAGTGTCCTTGCCGTCGAGCACCAGTACGCGACCGGACAGGCGAATATCACCAAAAGTGATGGGGTGGGCGCAAATACGACTTGGACTTGCCGAGACTCCCGATGACAGACTCGAACACCATTCCCGGACAAAAGAACCCATTGAGGAACCGATGAACGACGCAAGTACCTGGACCGCACGACTCGCCGCACTCGACCTGACCCTCCCGCCTGTTGCCACCCCCGCAGGCTCATACCTCCCCGCCGTTCAGACGGGGTCATACGTCTACACGTCGGGGCAATTGCCGCTCGTCGACGGCACTACGACGTGCATCGGTAAGTTGGGCGAGGGCGTCTCCGTCGAAGACGCCGCCCAGGCGGCGCGGTTGTGCACTCTCAACGGACTCGCGGCAGTCGATGCCTTAGTCGGGCTCGATCGCATCGTTCGGGTCGTCAAGGTCGTTGGATTTGTTGCTTCCGGATCGGGATTTTCGCAGCAACCCCAGGTGATCAACGGTGCGTCCGACCTGCTGGCCGAGATCTTCGGTTCGGCTGGACAACACGCCCGCTCAGCGATCGGCGTCGCCGAACTACCCCGAAACAGTGCCGTCGAGGTCGAGTTCGTGTTCGAGGTATCGGACAGCATCTGATCGGTCTGCCACACCCCGAAGGGGCGGCGGTTGCCAACGCAACCGCCGCCCCTTCGTCTGTGAGGACTTTCAGGAATTGGGCCCGGTCGTCGAACCTGCTGTCACCAACCGCGCTCTGCGAGGCGGTGTCCGACAGGCAGGTCGTCGACGTTGATGCCGACCATTGCCTCGCCGAGTCCGCGCGAGACCTTGGCGAGCACGTCCGGGTCGTCGTAGAACGTGGTGGCCTTGACGATTGCCTCGGCGCGCTGCTTCGGATTGCCGGACTTGAAGATGCCCGATCCGACGAACACGCCCTCGGCGCCGAGCTGCATCATCATCGCAGCGTCTGCCGGCGTGGCGATGCCGCCGGCGGTGAACATGGTGACCGGCAGCTTGCCGGCCTTGGCGACCTCGACGACCAGTTCGTACGGGGCCTGCAGTTCCTTGGCGGCTACGTACAGTTCGTCTTCGCTCAGCGAGGTCAACCGGCGGATCTCGCCGCGGATGGTGCGCATGTGGGTGGTGGCGTTGGAGACGTCTCCGGTGCCTGCTTCACCCTTCGAGCGGATCATGGCCGCGCCTTCGTTGATGCGACGGAGCGCTTCGCCGAGGTTGGTGGCGCCACAGACGAAGGGAGCGGTGAACTTCCACTTGTCGATGTGGTTGGCGTAGTCGGCCGGGGTCAGGACCTCGGACTCGTCGATGTAGTCGACGCCGAGGCTCTGCAGGATCTGCGCTTCGACGAAGTGACCGATGCGTGCCTTCGCCATGACGGGGATGCTGACGGTGGAGATGATGCTGTCGATCATGTCCGGGTCACTCATGCGCGAGACGCCGCCCTGTGCGCGAATGTCTGCGGGGACCCGCTCGAGTGCCATGACGGCGACGGCGCCGGCGTCTTCGGCGATCTTGGCCTGCTCAGCGGTGACCACGTCCATGATCACACCGCCCTTGAGCATTTCAGCCATGCCGCGCTTGACGCGGGCGGTGCCGATGGCGGTGGTGGGGGCAGAGTCGGGGGTGCTCACAGCAAACTCCTGCAGTAGTGGCGTGACGAAAGAAACAAGGCACGGCGAACACACGAGTTCATTCGCGCGGAGGCCTCTGGCCAGAACTCTAGGACGAACCGGCCTTCGATTCCGTATCCAATTTGCCATTGCTGGCCTTAAACTGCCCGCGAGAACTGAACGACCGAAGGATCAGCGGATGGAACGCACTTCCGGATCCTCGGTACCGTCCGCGATCGTCGCCGCTTCCACCAGGAGGTTTGCCAGATCCAACGGGTAGACCGGCTCACCGGACTTGGCCAATTGGCGGATCTCGTCGGCGCTGCACCAGCGATGGCCGGTGATGGCACGCTGCTCCAATTCCGTGTGGCCTTGGAAGACCGGCTCGAAGCCGTGAGTGCGCGTAGCGAAGAACAGCTCTTCCGAACGGATCAGCTCACCGTCGAACGGGAAAATCGCCACACGACGCCAGAGCGGACCTCGCAGATTCTCCGGAGCCACGACGAATCCGGTCTCCTCCTCGATCTCACGAACGGCAGCCGCCCGTAGGTGTTCGCCGCGTTCGAGCCCGCCGCCGACGGTGAACCAGAAGTAAGTGTTCGGGATCTTGGGATCGTGCCCGCGCAACAGCAGCACCCGATCTTCCTCGTCCAGCATCACCACGCGGGCAGAGGTCCGTGACGTATCCACGGTGATGCCCTCGGGCACCGCCGCCGCGGTCGTGCGCTCCGATATCTCGAAGTACTGAGGTAGCGGTGCCGTTCCCCCGAGGTGCAGCCAGCGAACAAGTCGACGCGTACGCAACGCGAGAGTGTCGCGCACCGCGTCGTTGTGGAACCGCCGAGCGATCAGGACCCTCGCCTCGGCATCGGCCAACTCGGCCACCAGTTGAGGTCGCAGCGACGTCGTGCCGTAGGCAGCGAGAGCATTGGACAGCCGGTTCTCGGCAAGCTCGCGATCCTGACGATCCGCACGTTCGGCGGCGTCCGCCAAGGTGACGAATCTGCGGGCGTCGTCGGCGCTCATGTCCACAGCCGCCGCGCGGACAACCGCGGCACGACGGGACAGAGCCGCATCGAGCGCCAACCACGACTGATCCGAACGCACATGCAGTCGATCGAGTCGGTTCGCCGTCCCGTACGCCCACAGTCCGACGACCAGGACGACGGCAGCGACGAGCCCGAGAATGAAGATTGTCAGAGCGGAGAAGGTCATGAACCCACCACGCGTACGCCGGTGCCGCCAACCGTGACGGTCTCGTAGACACGCAGGATCTGTTCGGCCACCACCGGCCAGTCGTATTCGGCAACAACACTTGTCGCGGTGTTGACCAGCGCGCGTCGTCGATCCGGGTCACCGAGAACGGAATCGATTGCCTCTGCCAAGGCATCGGAGTTCCCGATGGGGACCAGCAAGCCGGCCTGACCGTCGCGAAGAACACGGCGAAAAGCGTCCAACTCACTGGCCACGACGGCAGTGCCAGCCGCCATGGCCTCGACCAGCACGATCCCGAAGCTCTCACCGCCGAGATTGGGCGCGCAGTAGACGTCCGCACTGCGAAGCGCCGACGCTTTCTCCTCGTCACTGACCTGCCCGAGCAGGCGGAGATGCTTGAAGTACTTGCCCGCCTCTTTGCGGAGTTTCTCCTCGTCGCCGCGTCCGACCACGATCACTTCGAGATCCGGGTGACGCTCGACCAACTCCGGCAGTGCGCCGAGGAGGACGGCCATCCCCTTGCGCGGTTCGTCGTAGCGACCGAGGAACAGAATGGTTCCACCTTCGCGCGGGTAGCCGGGCAACAGATCGGCCTCGGCAAACGCTGCGACATCGACGCCGTTGGGGATCTCGACCGCGTCGGATCCGAGAGACTCGACCTGCCAACGACGCGCCAACTCCGAGACTGCGATCCGGCCGCTGATCTTCTCGAGATACGGAGCCAAGACACCCTGAAACGTGCTCAGCACCAACGACTTCGTGGTCGACGTGTGGAAGGTGGCGACGATCGGGCCTTCCGCGATGCGCAACGCGAGCATGGACAGACTCGGCGCATTGGGTTCGTGGATATGTAGAACGTCGAAGTCACCTTCCGCGATGAACTTGCGGAGGCGGTTGTTCGCCGTCGGGCCGAAAGACAACCGCGCAACAGAACCGTTGTAGGGAATCGCGACGGCTTTACCTGCGGAAACCACAAAATCCGGCAACTCGTCGTCATCGGACGACGGCGCAAGCACACTCACTTTGTGACCACGTTCGATCAGCACCTCGGCCAGATCCACCACGTGCGCCTGGACGCCGCCGGGGACGTCGAAGGAGTACGGGCAGATCATGCCGATTTTCATTCACCCTCCATGCGGGCGAGCCGCGATTCGGAAAGGTCCGAGCGCCACAGCGGTTGAAGCATGTGCCAGTCAGCGGGGTGCGCTGCGATGTTGACCGCGAAACGGTCGGCAAGTGCTTGCGTGGCCGGGCCGACTCCGCCGGATACGTCGATCGGCGGGTCGATCTTGAAGCCCCATCCGTCGGGTGTGAACCAGCAGTGGACCGGTAGCAGCGGCGCGCCGGTGTCGATCGCGAGCTTCGCCGGGCCGGCGGGCATGCGAGTGGGTTCTCCGAAGAACGTGACGGGCACACCCTTCTTCGCCAGATCGCGCTCCCCCAACAGGCACACGATCTTGTTCTCACGCAGATGCTTGGAGAGTTCGACGAACGGAGGATGCTCCCCGCCGCTGAGCGGGAAGATCTCGAAGCCGAGACTCTCGCGATAGTCGACGAACCGTTCGTACAGGGATTCGGGCTTGAGCCGCTCGGCAACGGAGGTCAACCCGCCCCACTGCTGAACGCACCACACGCCGGCCATGTCCCAATTACCGCTGTGAGGCAACGCCAATACCGCGCCATGACCTGCCGCCATTGCCTTTTCCAGATGTTCTTGGCCCTCGACCAGCGCATGCAGCGCCTTACCTGTCGCGACCAGGTCCATCGACGGAAGACGAAACGCCTCACGCCAATACCGGGCGTACGAGCGCATCGAATCCTTGATCAACTGATCCGGAACTTGCTCCGGCGTCGTGCCCAGAACTCTCGCGAGGTTCTTCCTGAGTTGTTCGGGTCCGCCCTTGCGTACCGCGAAATCCGCTCCGGCGTCGAACAGCTTGACCGCCACCGATTCCGGCAGGCTTCGCACCAGACGCCAACCCGCGGCGTATCCCAGGTCGGTTGCACGCTCGGCAAAGCTCATTTCTCTGCCTCGCCGTCCGTGTTCGGCGCACCTTCGACCGTCGATGCGGCCGGGGCGATCGGCAGAAGTTCCCGGGCGCCAGGGGAATTGCGCACCGCGAGCACTCGCTGGAAGACCGTCACGATGCTTCCGGCGGCAAGTACCCACATCGCGATGTGGATTGCCCACGGAAGACCCATACCCGTCAGGCCGGATCCGACCAACACGATGATCAATCGGTCCGGGCGCTCGATCCACCCGCCGTCCGCAGTCAGCCCGCTCGCCTCCGCGCGCGCCTTCGCGTACGAGATGACCTGCGAGGTGACGAGGCAGATGAGCGTCGCGACGAGCAGCCACTTGCTGTTCTCGTGGTAGACCACCCACCAGGCCAGGCCGGCAAAAATCGCGCCGTCGGCGACGCGGTCGCAGGTCGCGTCCAGTACCGCCCCGTACCGCGTTCCGCCGCCGCGAGCACGAGCCATTGCGCCGTCGAGCATGTCGAACATGACGAAGAACCAGATGAACATGGTTCCCCAGAACAGATGTCCGGACGGAAACAGCGTCACCGCACCGGCGACGCTTGCCACCGTGCCGATCACCGTCACCGAGTCCGGCGTCAGACCGGTCTTGACCAGCGCCTTCCCCATAGGTGCCGTCACCTTGGACACCGATGCGCGCCCGAAGAAGCTCAACACCGCAGGAACCCTCCCCGTCGTGAGTTCCGGTTCGGAACTCGTTGCAGCAATGCATCCTGCCATGAAGCCGGATGCGTCAACCTATTGTTGCCAGGCACCGGCGAGTAGTCCCCTGGTCTCCCGCAGCAATTGCGGCATCACCTTGACCCCACCGAGCACGGTGATGAAGTTGGCGTCGCCGCCCCAACGTGGCACTACGTGTTGGTGAAGGTGCTCGGACAGCGAACCGCCCGCAGCGGCACCGAGATTCAGGCCGACGTTGAATCCGTGAGGATTCGACACGCTCTTGATCACCCGCAACGCCTGCTGGGTGAACGCCATCAACTCGGCGCTCTCCTCCGGCGTCAGGTCTTCGAGTGCCGCGACCTTGCGGTACGGAACCACCATCAGGTGCCCCGGGTTGTACGGATACAGGTTCAGAACCGCATAGACATGCTCACCGCGGGCAACGATCAGTCCTTCTTCGTCCGACATCTTCGGAATGTCGATGAACGGTTCACCTGTCGTGCCCGGGGTGTTGGGCGCCTCGGTGATGTACGACATCCGATGCGGCGACCAAATGCGCTGCAAATGGTCAGGGTCACCGACGCCGTGGTCGATCAGCGAACCCGGACCGTCGTCACCGGGGGCGCTCACTGCGCCACGCTTGGCTGCACCAGTTCGGCTGTCGGCGAGGCGTTCTCGCGGCGGCCGATCCACTCGGTGATGATCCGGACGGCGTCGTCGACGGGAATGCCGTTAATCTGGGTGCCGTCGCGGAAACGGAAGCTGACCGCGCCGGCCTCCACGTCACGCTCGCCCGCGAGGAGCATGAACGGGACCTTTTGCGTGGTGTGGTTACGGATCTTCTTCTGCATACGGTCGTCACTGAAGTCGACCTCGGCGCGAACACCGGCTGCCTTGAGCTTCTTCGTGACGTCGAACAGGTGATCGGCGAAGGCCTCGGCCACCGGGATTCCGACGACCTGCACCGGCGCCAGCCACGCCGGGAACGCGCCCGCGTAGTGCTCGGTCAGGACACCGAAGAACCGCTCGATCGAGCCGAACAGCGCGCGGTGGATCATGACCGGACGAGTCTTGACGCCGTCGTTGCCGGTGTATTCGAGCTCGAACCGCTCGGGCAGGTTGAAGTCGAGCTGGATGGTCGACATCTGCCAGGTGCGGCCGAGTGCGTCCTTGACCTGAACGGAGATCTTGGGACCGTAGAACGCGGCTCCGCCCGGATCCGGCACCAGAGTCAGGCCGGAAGCTTCGCCGACCTCGGCGAGCGTTGCGGTCGCCTCTTCCCAGACGTCGTCGCTACCGACGAACTTGTCCGGGTTTTTGGTGGACAGTTCGAGGTAGAAGTCGTCGAGGCCGTAGTCCTTGAGCAGGTTCAGCACGAACTGCAGGGTGGTGGTCAGCTCGTCGCGCATCTGCTCACGGGTGCAGTAGATGTGAGCGTCGTCCTGGGTCATGCCGCGCACGCGGGTCAGGCCGTGGATGACGCCGGACTTCTCGTAGCGGTAGACCGAGCCGAATTCGAAGAGCCGCAACGGCAATTCACGGTACGAGCGTCCGCGAGCACGGAAGATCAGGTTGTGCATCGGGCAGTTCATCGGCTTGAGGTAGTAGTCCTGGCCCGGCTTGCGCACGGTGCCGTCCTCGTTCAGTTCCTCGTCGACGTGCATCGCCGGGAACATGCCGTCGCGGTACCAGTCGAGGTGACCGGAAACCTCGTACAGATGCCCCTTGGTGATGTGCGGAGTGTTGACGAACTCGTAGCCCGCCTCGATGTGGCGGCTGCGCGAGTAGTTCTCCATCTCGGTGCGGATGATGCCGCCCTTGGGATGGAACACCGGCAGACCCGAACCGAGCTCGTCGGGGAAGCTGAAGAGGTCCAGTTCGGTACCGAGCTTGCGGTGATCACGACGCTCGGCCTCGGCGAGCAGTTCGAGGTATTCGTCCTGAGCCTCGGTGGACTCCCACGCGGTGCCGTAGACACGCTGAAGATCGGCGTTGTCCTGGTTGCCACGCCAGTAGGCGGCGGAGCTTCGGGTCAACTTGAAGGCCGGGATGTGCTTGGTGGTCGGAATGTGCGGGCCGCGGCACAGATCGGACCAGATCTTGTCGCCGGTACGAGGATCGAGATTGTCGTAGATGGTCAGCTCGTTGCCGCCCACCTCCATGATCTCGGGATCGTCGATACCGGACTTGTCGTCGATCAATTCGAGCTTGAAGGGCTCGTCGGCCAACTCGACCCGAGCGTCCTCGATCGAATCGACGACTCGACGCGAAAAGCGCTGTGATCCCTTGATGATCTGCTTCATACGCTTTTCGAGCTTGGCCAGATCTTCCGGAGTGAACGGGCGGTCCACCGCGAAGTCGTAGTAGAAGCCGTCCTTGATCGGCGGACCGATGCCGAGCTTCGCGTCGGGGAATTCTTTCTGAACCGCCTGCGCGAGGACGTGGGCCGCGGAGTGCCGGATGACGCTGCGGCCGTCCTCGGTGGATGCTGCCACCGGCTCGACGTCGACATCGACCTCAGGTGTCCACGACAGATCCTTGAGCGTTCCCTCGCCATCGCGGACAACGACGATCACGTCGGGCCCCTTCGTGGGGTATCCGGCTTCGCGCACTGCAGTCCCGGCGGTCGTCCCCGCGGGCACCCGAAGTGGGGCGGCTGAGTGCTCTGGCGCGGGACTGGTCACGGCGATGTGCTCCTAAAGGTATTGCGACAAGTTAGACAGGCGTCGTACCCACTGCGAGCACGCGCACGATCATGTTATCGGCCCTACCGACATGGTGAGACAACCGAGTGAAGGAAACCGGGCCGCGTTCAACTCACAGCGGCGACTCGAGCCACGAGTAGTCCAGGCCCACCCATGTCCCGATCAGGCCGAAAGTGCCGAGCACCCACAAAGTCGCCAGGACGATCACTGTGGTGAACAGAACGCCCAACCCTTTGACGAACAGCGACTGCTTGCCGAACCATTCCATGAACCGGTCGTATCGAGCCTTCGCGAAATGAAGGAGTCGATGTGCCCACGCGAACTCCGACGCCAGGATGCCGAGGCCGGCGAAAACGATGAGCCAACCGGGCCCGGGGTACGGAATAGCCACGATGCCGGCGGCGAACACGATCGTGCCCACGACTCCGACGCCGATGCGGTACGCAAGATTGAGGGTGGGCCGCGCGGCGATTCCCGCGCGCCACCGCTCCCAGCGGGACTCTGCGTCCTGGAAGACGGACAGGTCTGAATCGTCGACGGAAGAATCGACCTTTTCGGTACTCAAAGCAGTCACCTTTTCGGTCGCGAAATGTCTCTTCGACCAGGCTACCGAAATCGTCGCCCGGCGACCTGCGACGACGGTCTGCATCCCGAAATAGCCGTGCCCTCGAACAGCTGTGCCCTCGACCAGCTGTGCTCTCAAACGACTAAAGGCGTCCCCGATGATCGGGAACGCCTTCAGTGTTTTTCTGTGGTCCCGGCTGGGATCGAACCAGCGACCTTCCGCGTGTGAAGCGGACGCTCTCCCACTGAGCCACGGGACCGTAAGTCATCCGAACGCATGCGCTCGAACGAGTTGGAACATTAACACGGCTGCGCGATGAATACGAATCACCAGGTTGGCATTCGTTTTGCTCCAGGCCGCCCCGAAATCTACGAATTCGAACTGATTTCAGACCGTATTCATCGCCAAGACGGACAGTTGCAACGCGCGCGACGGGCCGATTCGACTCCGAACACGCCACTGAGCTGGTGATTTGTGTGTATCCGACACGGTCGGCTAATGTTTCCAACGCACCGAGGAGAGCGAGCAGCTCCCCAAGCAACACGGTGCGATGCGGACGTGGCGCAGCTGGTAGCGCACAACCTTGCCAAGGTTGGGGTCGCGGGTTCGAATCCCGTCGTCCGCTCGAGAGGTGTGACTCAACCTTTTACGGTGGAGTGGCCGAGTGGTGAGGCAACGGCCTGCAAAGCCGTGCACACGGGTTCGATTCCCGTCTCCACCTCGCGCGATTAGCTCAGCGGGAGAGCGCTTCCCTGACACGGAAGAGGTCACTGGTTCAATCCCAGTATCGCGCACCACGTCAGGCCCTAGGGCCTGATGGTCAAGACCTGCTTGCAGGTCTGATAAGTTAGAAAAGTACTGAGTTCCGGTAACGGAGTTCATTGCTCATGCGGACGTGGCGCAGCTGGTAGCGCACAACCTTGCCAAGGTTGGGGTCGCGGGTTCGAATCCCGTCGTCCGCTCCATTTTTCTCCAGAACCCGCGCGATTAGCTCAGCGGGAGAGCGCTTCCCTGACACGGAAGAGGTCACTGGTTCAATCCCAGTATCGCGCACCATTTGAGAATGCAAGAAGCCGGAACCTCAGGGTTCCGGCTTTTTGCGTTCGAGCGCCGAACACACGGGCCGCAGTACTGACGCAAGCCCCCTCGGGCATCCACGTCAGTACTGCGGTTGATGTAGCTGATCAGATTGTTGTAACTGCTCAGTGAGAGAAGCGGTTCGCTGCCGAAGTCATCGCGCGCAGCGAGGACTCCGTCGACGACTCCGCAATACCCATCGCCCAGCTCCGACGGCCGTCGCACTCGGTGAAGATGAACGTCGCAGTGCGGTGGCCGATCTGGTGCTGATGGAAAGACAGGATCTCGAGCGAGATTCCCGCGTCGTGCAGCATCGACGTCATGGCTGAGATCGCGCCGGTCGAGGTGGCGGACGCTTTCTGGATACGCTCCCCCAGACCGAGAGTCGCTTCGAAGGTCCAACGACCCGGCGCAATCTTCTCGGAGGACCACGCACCCAGACGGATCGGGCCGCTCATAGCCGCATACGTGGACTCGAACTCGGTCCACGACATCGCTGAGCATTCGGCACGCAAGCCAGCGGGCAGAGATTTGCCGTGACGCGCCGCAAAGGGATCAGCAGCAGAAGACGAATCAGAAGCGAAAGCGAAATTGTAAGTCATGATCGTGGTCTTCCTGGAATGAAGTGGAGGACCAACTGGTAGCAAGACGACCCGCAGCGAGGGGTCGGTCCGATTCAGACCCCGCTACGGCGGCTTACTACGAGAATTCGCTTCATGAGAGACGAGGCTAGGCGGCCCGGTTCGAGAATGCAACCCAGACCGCCGCCGCACAGGTCAGACCTGAGCCGCTTTGTGCTCGGCGATCAGGGCGCGATACCACTCGAACGAGGTCTTCGGTGTGCGCTTCTGGGTGTCGAAATCGACGTGCACCAGGCCGAAACGCTCCTTGTATCCCGCAGCCCATTCGAAGTTGTCGAGAAGTGACCACACAAAATAACCGCGGACGTCGACACCGTCGTCCATTGCCGATCGGAGGGCGCGAAGGTGCGCATCGTGGTAGTCGATTCGTGCTTCGTCGTCGACGACGCCTGCGGCATCCGGGGCGTCGTGGAATGAACATCCGCTTTCGGTGATGTAGATCGGCGGCAGTGCGTCACCGAAGCGGGCGTGGAACGTCCGCAAGATCTCGCCCAGCCCCTCGGGAACGATCGGCCAACCGAAATCGGTTGTGGGATAACCGGTAATCGCTACAGGGGCAAAGGGCAGGCCCGGAGGCAGGTCGACTTCGAGCACACCTTCGGTCCCCTGGCCTTCCACCGGAGCGGCAATCATCGTCGGCTCGTAGTAGTTGATCCCGTACCAGTCGAGCGGCGCCCCGATGATTTTCAAGTCCTCGTCGACAGGACCGCTGAGCAGCTGAGCGAATTCGTCGGCCGGGTACTTCCCGACCAGAACCGGGTCGGCGAACATCCAATTGACGACGTGGTCGTAGATGTCGGCAGCCATCACGTCTTCCGGCGAATCCGAAGCGGCACGCACCGGAGCATGGTTCGAGGCGATTCCGATGTTCGTGCATCCGGTTGCCCGAAGCGCTTCGACAGCGAGGCCATGCCCGAGCAGCTGGTGATGTGCGGCTTGGAAAGCCTCGAACCCCAAGGCCAGTCCGGGGGCGTGAACTCCGAGGGCATGCCCGTAAAGCGTGTGCACAACTGGTTCGTTGAGCGGCATCCACATTCCGACCCGATCCGACAGCCGCTCGCCGACGACCTGCGCATACTCCCCCAGCCGATACGAGGTGTCGCGGTTCATCCAGCCGCCCTGCTCCTGCAAGGCAAGGGGCAGATCCCAGTGAAAGAGCGTGACAGCGGCAGTAATTCCCGCCGAACACAGTCGGTCGATCAGGCGGTCGTAGAAGTCGAGCCCCTTCGCATTCACTGCCCCCGATCCGGTGGGCAGAATGCGCGACCACGACAGAGACAGCCGATAAGCGTCGAGCCCGAGCTGATTCATCAGCTCGATGTCCGACTCCCAGCGGTGATAATGATCGGCAGCGACCGTCCCGGTGTCGCCCCCGACGACAACACCGGGACGGTCACAGAACTCGTCCCAGATCGACGGTCCGCGACCGTCTTCGGCCACAGCTCCTTCGATTTGATAGGCCGCAGTGGCGGTTCCCCAGACGAAGGAAGTCGGAAATTCTGGTGTCGGCTGCCGAGTCATGTCGGTCAGTTAATCAAAGAACCGTGCAAAACACGCAGCTTTGTTGGACACTCGACCAGTATCAAGATCCAGTACCGTTCGGCCTAACCGAACGAACGAGACAAAGGCCCTGCTTGATGACGGATAACACCCGCACCCTGACGAGGGCTCGGATCGCGACTTCGGTGGCCTTCGGACTTCAAGGATTTCTGCTCGCCGCCATTCTGACGCAGCTGCCGCAGTACAAGGACTTGTTCGAGCTGAGCGAGACACTGGTTGTGGTTGCGGTTGTCACCGTGTCCGTCATCGCCGGGCTCGGCAGCGTGCTCGCCGAGATGCTGGCCGTGAGAACGTCGAGCAAGATGACCCTGCGAACTGGGCTCGCCGTCATCGCAGTCTTCGGCGGGGCAACCGGAATTGCGCCCAACGCAGCGATGTTCTTCGTCTTCCTGGCGATCTACGGCATCGGACTCGGCATGGTCGACGCGGCCGCCAACATGCAGGCAGTCTCGATCCAACACGCCAAGGGCCGCTTCATCCTCTCCTCGTTCCATGCTTCCTGGAGCGTCGGAGCGATTGTCGGTGCCCTGTTCATCTCTGCTACCGCAGGCCTCGACATTTCGATCCGCGTCACGCAGGTGATCGCGGGAGTTGTTGTCGGACTGATGCTTCTGGCCTTCGGCCCGCAACTGCTCGATCGGTCCGAGTCTCCGGTTGCCGAGGCAAACATCACGAGCACCGCGAAATTCGCGGTACCCACCCGCGCCTTCGTCCTCCTCGGCGTCGCGATGGCATTGTTCTACGCGGTCGACTTCAGCGTCGGAAACTGGTCGACTCTGTACGTCAAGGACGAACTGCTCGCCGACGCCGGGACCGCTGCCCTTTCCGTGGCGGCGTATCAGATCGCGGCACTTGTCGCACGACTGACCGGGGACTACTGGGTCGGGAAATTCGGTGAGACCACCGTCGTGCGGATCGGCTCTCTCATCGGCGTAGTCGGCATGACAGTTGTCGTCCTCGCGCAATCTCCCGCCGTTGCCATCGCCGGGTTCCTCATCGTCGGGCTCGGGGTACCGGTGATCGCTCCGATCTGCTTCAGCGCTGCCGGCAGGATGGCTCCCCCGGATCAGGTCGATGCGGTGATCGCACGCATCAACCTCTTCAACTACGTCGGCACAGTAGTCGGCGGCGGCATCGTCGGCGCGGTCGCCGCCTTCAGTGACCTTCGAATCGGGTTCCTGATTCCGCTGGCGTTCTGCGCGATCTTGACAGTTCTTGCTCCCGCGTTCGCACCGAAACGAGCCACAACTCCGGTCGCCGAGAACGCCGCTTGAGCATTGCGCCCGAGGAAAGTGGTGTACTTGATCGACCGAATTGTGTGCGCGAGAGGCAGAAACTGACGTGACGATCACCGTTGACCGGGCCGGGATCTGGGATTCCGAAGCAATCGCCGACGTGGCAGCGGTGACATTTCCACTGGCGTGTCCGCCGGACGCATCCGACGACGACATCAGTGCCTTCATCGACAACGTTCTCTCCGTCGACAAGTTCTCCGAGTACCTGACCGATCCGACGCGAACCGTTCTCAAGGTCATTCGCGACGGTTCGATCGTCGGCTACGCGATGCTTGTCGACGACGAGCCCGCCGACCCGGACGTCAAAGCTGCTGTGACACTTCGCCCGACAACAGAACTCAGCAAGTTGTACGTGCTTCCGGGTAACCACGGAACCGGCGCGGCAGCATCCTTGATGGACGCGGTTGTCGACCACGCACGACGCAGCGGAAGTGCCGGGATCTGGCTGGGCGTCAATCAGGAGAACCTGCGCGCCCAGAAGTTCTACGCAAAGCACGGTTTCACACAGGTCGGCACGAAGACTTTCCTCGTGGGCGCACAACTCCACCACGATTTCGTGATGGAGCGCCCCGTCAGCTGACAGGCGTGCAGACTAGCCGGCCGCGACCTCGAAACGAGAAAGTGCGAGCAGGCGCGAGGTCGCGCGCAAGTACTTCTTCTTGTACCCACCGGCGAGCATCTCGGGAGTGAAGATCTCGTCGAGGCGTGCGCCGGAAACGGTGACCGGGATGCTCGCGTCGTACAGGCGGTCGGCGAGAACCACGATGCGCAGTGCAACGGACTGATCCGTTGCCGGGTGGACACCGTCGATGAACACGGCCTTCACACCCTCGACCAGCTTGTTGTACCGAGACGGGTGCAGGGTGCTGAGGTGCTTGCACAGCTCGTCGAAGTTGTCGAGCGTGGCGCCGTCGATGGCGTCGGCCCGAGAAACCAACTCCTCCGAGGAGATGGGCTCGGGTGCGGGCGGGAGATCGCGGTGACGGTAGTCGGGGCCGTCGACGCGAATCGTCTCGAAGATCGAGCCGAGCTTCTTGATCTCACGCAGGAAGTCCTGAGCCGCGAAGCGACCCTCACCGAGCTGGCCGGGAAGCGTGTTCGACGTCGCGACGATGGACACGCCGCGCGCGGAAAGCTCCGAGAGGAGGCGGGATACGAGCATGGTGTCGCCCGGATCGTCGAGCTCGAACTCGTCGATGCAGAGAACGCTGTGGTCGGCGAGCGCTTCGACCGCCTTGTTGAAGCCGAGAGCGCCGACGACGTGTGTCAGCTCGACGAAGGTTCCGAAAGCCTTCGGCGACGGAACGCTGTGGAAGATCGACGCCAGCAAGTGAGTCTTACCGACACCGAACCCGCCGTCGAGGTACAGGCCGGCGCCGGTCGCCTGGGTCTTCTTGCCGAACAGTCCGCGGCGTCCACCACTACGGATCTTGGTGACGCGCTTGGAGAATTCCTCGGCCTTGGCGACAGCAGCTGCCTGGCTCGGTTCCTTCGGATCAGGAATGTAGGACGCAAAACTCACCTCGTCGAACATTGCGGGAGGCACCATTTGAGCTACCAGTTGATCGGCGGGTACCACCGGGCTGCGATCGACAAGACGTTCATGCATCCGTCAAGGGTATCTACGTGATGTGATCTCTCATGTGCACCGTATGGATATTGCGACCTACTTCACACCAGGCCACGACGACGAACTCCGCGGCTTGTACGCCTATCCGGAGAACCTCTCGCAACCCTGGATGCGCGTGAACTTCGTTTCCAGCATCGACGGGTGCGTCGCCGTCGACGGAGTGAGCGGTGGACTGGGCACACCGGCAGACAAGTCGGTATTCGGGATCATGCGCGAACTTTGTGACGTCGTCGTGGTCGGCGCAGGCACAGCGCGAGCCGAGAACTACGGGGGTGTGCAGGTCTCGGACGAAGCCCGGGCGCGACGAAAGGCGAGCGGCCTCGCTCCGGTCCCACCGATCCTCGTCGTCTCGGCGCACGCGTCGATCGACCCCGAAAGCCGACTCCTTCGCGATACCGAAGTTCCACCGATCCTTGTTGTCGGTCGCGACGCGGACTCCGCGGCAATTTCGGCGCTGAGATCTGCCGGAGCGCAGGTGGAGGTGACGGACTCACCGAACGTCACCAGCGGCGACATCGACAGGGCCTTGTCGGCTCGCAAGCTCCGTCGCGTGCTGTGCGAGGGCGGACCGTCACTTTTCGGGCAGTTGATCGAGGACAATGCCGTCGACGAACTCTGCATCACCACGTCACCTCAACTGGTGGGGAGCAAAGTCGGCCGAATCTCACTCTCCCCCAACGCAATGCCCACAGCCATGCGTCCCGCGCACATTCTCGGTGATACGGACGGCACGATCCTCACTCGATGGGTTCGTCAGCAGCCACGTCGGTGAACCTGGCACTCTGGTCGGCATGCGCAGAGTTGCTTTGATGGCCGTCGTCCTCGCGACGTGTTGTGCGTGCGGCGCCGGTCCGTCGCTTCGGCCCGCCGTCGCGGTCGAAGGCCGCACCGACGGCAGCCCTGCCCAGAGCGAGGGACCGTCGCCCGATGCGCCGCCGGTTGACCCTGGCGTCCCGACCGATGACATACCGTGGCGAGACTGCACCGGCACGTCACTCGCCGACCAGGCTCTCGCGGCGTCGAGCGCTGGCGTCATTCTCGAATGCGCGGAATTCAATGCCCCCATCGACGTGACCGGCGCCATCGACGGCAACTTCACTGCCGGCTTGACCCGCGCTCGGACCTCGTCGACGCCTGCCGGCGCGTATCCGATCGTGTTCACATCGGGCACCGATCGTTCGTCGGGAAACTCTCTGGCCATGCTCGCCGCATCCGGCTTGAACACGGTTCTCGCCGAACATCCCGTGGTTGCCCTCGATCGCCGCGGAATCGACAGGTCCACCGCAATCGACTGCATGACGCCGGAGATTCGGCGCGGCCTTCACGATCTGGGCCAGTTCGACGCGGATTCCACCGGCGACGCCGCCGATGCGGTCGCGGCCCTCGGTCACGACGCCACCATTGCCTGCACCGACTACCTCGACCCTCAAGAACTGAAGTTCGGCGCCGACTCCGCAGCCGAGGACATCGACGCTCTACGTACACGGTGGGGCGTCGAGACCATCGCTCTGTGGTCGGCAGGGTCCGGCTCGGACATCGCGCTGAGCTATGCGGCGGCCCACCCGAACAACCTCGCGAGGTTGATCCTCGATTCTCCCGCTCCGGTGGCCACCGACGCTGCCACCGAGGCAGAGAGTCGCGTGCAGGGCGAAGAAGACGCGTTGACCGCGTTCGCTCAGCGATGTGTGGCGCTGGGGTGCTCGCTCGGACCTGATCCGAAGAAATCGGTCACGGACTTGATGGAGCGCGCTCGAGCCGATGAATTCCAGCCGCTGTCCGCCGCTGCGGTGTCGAACGCGATTTCGGCCAGCCTGTGGACTGCCGGAACCAACCGTGAGCAGGAGACCCGCTCACTGTCCGACGCTCTGTCCGCGCTCGGTACCGGCAACGCTTCGCCGATTCGAGAGCGCGCCGCCCGGGCGGAGAACGAGGTGGACGGCGACGGCCAGTTCATCGGACGGTGCACCGACGGCATGCAATGGCCGGGCATCGGGCGTGCGCGCGTGCTTGCGGACACCTGGGGCACCAACTATCCGGTGTTCGGGCGAGAAGCCGCGCTCGGGTTGCTGGCGTGCGCCAGCTGGCCGTCGACCGCCAACTCCCCCCTGCCGAATCAGTTGAAGCCCCCAGTCCTCGTGCTGAGCGGTCAGGGTGACCCGGCCGTCGGGAACTCCGGACTCTCGACCGTCACCGGCGTCGTGACCAATGCAGGATCGCGCTTCGCAACTCTGGACTGGCAAGGTGCGGGTCACCCCGCGGCACAATCCACCTGCGCTCAACAGGCGATGCGCCTCTACCTCAGCGACGCCTCCCTGCCCAGTAACGGAAGCGTGTGCCCGGCCTGACTCGGGCGCTCGTCCACCACGACCGAAAAGGGGTGCATCCCCCGATCACACCCTGCTCCGGTGTACCGTGCCGAAGTGTTCCTTCGACAGCTCGAGCCGCGTACCGGGCGGACAACCCAACAAGTCGTCAACTTCGTTTTGTGGCCGATCGCCGTGATGACAGTGCTCAATCGTGTCATCGTCACAGCAGTCAACGGCGCCATCACCGATGACTTCCGACCGGTCTACAACGCCGCGCTGGCGTTCTGGAACGGGCGCGACGTCTACACCGCAGATTTCAACTCCGTAGACCCCCATTACCTGTACCCACCATCGGGTTCCTTGTTGATGGCACCCCTGGCGATCCTCGATCCCGAGCGCTCACGGTGGCTGTTCATCGGTGTCAATGCCGTCGCCATTCTCGTGGCTCTCTACCTGCTGTTGCGCTTGTTCGACCTGACGATCAGTTCCATCGCGGCGCCGATTCTGGTGCTCGGCGCGTTCATGTCGGAGACGGTCACCAACACGTTGGTGTTCACCAACATCAACGGCCTCGTCCTGCTCGGCGAAGTTGCCTTCCTCCTGTTGCTGATGCGCAAGAAGGATCTGTGGGCCGGCGCCGCGATCGGTCTCACCATCGCAGTGAAACCCACTCTCGCGCCGCTGCTCCTGCTGCCACTCGTTCGCGGTCAGTGGAAGGTGTTCGTCACCGCCCTGGGTATCCCGTTCATTCTCACGGTCGTGGCATGGCCGCTGGCGTCGGATCCGATGGACTTCGTCCGCCGCACCGTGCCGTACCTGCTCGAATCTCGTGACTACTTCAACAGTTCGATTGTCGGAAACGGCGCTTACTTCGGTCTGCCCGAATGGTTGATCCTGCTCTTGCGCGTCGTGTTGGTCGCCATGGTCGTCGTCTCGCTGTGGCTTCTGTACCGCTACTACCGCAACGACGAACTTTTCTTCCTCACCACCGCGACCGGTGTGATCATGACCGCGTCGTTCCTGCTGCCCTCGCTCGGCCAGATGTACTACTCGATGATGCTGCTCCCGCTCCTGATGTCCGTGGTGCTCAAGAACTCGGTCATGCGGAACTGGCCGGCCTGGCTCGCCGTCTACGGCTTCATGACGTTCGACAGCTGGTGGTCGAACCGCTGGCCGACCTTCGGCCGGGCGGCCGAATACACCAAGAGCACCCTCGGCTGGAGCCTTCTGCTGATCGTGATCTTCTGTGTCCTCGGATACCGGTATCTGGTCGCGCGTCGAGAGGGCCGCTTGGATCGGGGAATCGATCCCGCGTACCTCCTCGATCCCCCACTCGATACCGTCTCACCTGCCCACGAAGCCGAAACGGCGACAAAGCATTAGCGTGGAGGCATGAGTTCTTCACACGATGGCATCGACAGCACACCTGAGGTCACGTACACCGAGAGCGAGTGGCGCGAAAAACTGACGCCGGAGGAGTTCGCCGTCCTGCGCCAAGCCGGCACCGAACGCCCCTTCGTCGGCGAGTACACCGACACCACCACGGAAGGTGTCTACTCCTGCCGGGCCTGCGGAGCCGAACTGTTCCGCAGCACCGAGAAGTTCGAATCGCACTGCGGGTGGCCGTCCTTCTTCGATCCGGCGGATTCGGATGCCGTGATCCTGAAAGAAGACAGCTCACTCGGAATGCGCCGGGTCGAGGTCATCTGCAAGAAGTGCCACAGCCACCTCGGTCACGTCTTCGAGGGCGAGGGATACCCGACGCCGACCGATCAGCGGTACTGCATCAACTCGATCTCGCTGGTTCTCAAGCCCGCTCAGTAGCCAGGTCGTGGGCTACCCCGTGTCACTGGTAGCCCACGATTCGAGACTTTCCACTCAGAAGTCCCAGTTCAGCGCAGTCGGGCTCAGACCAGCCGCATTCAGGTCCTCGTTTCGAGCGACAAGTCCGTCTTTGACGGAACCGATCCCGCCACCGATCGCGCCGGAAGTGATGTCCGTCAACGCGGCGTCGCCGCCCGTGACTTCCTTCGTCACGATCGCAGCGGACGCTCCCGAGACCGCGTCGTCGAAGGCACCTCGCGCGATCTCCTGCACTCTCGAACCGGTCGGGAGCGGGTTCGGGTCAGGGCCGACACGATCCGGCGTCGTCTTCAACCCTCCGTTCGCAAGTCCCTTGATGAAACCGTCGCGCCCCTCGGTCACGACCTTGCCACCGTCGATCGACTGGCGATGATCCATCGTCATCTGCCCGAGTTGAATGGCGAGGCCGGAGAAGACGGCAGCGGCAGCTTCCACTGCCGCAGCCTCGATCACTCGTATCAACAATTGCTGCAACAACATTCGGACCGTGAGTGTTGTTGCGACCTCAGCCGCCACGACCCCGGCGGTACTGACGCCCAGTGTCGGGACAGCAGCCGCCACCATGGCGGCAATCTCGAGCGCCAGTGCGCCCAGCGCCGCGAGGATCGACAGTTTGGTGTACTCGATGTCCGTGCCGGTATCGGTGCATGACTGACCCAGTTCGGCCGCGGCAGAGGACAACCGCTCGAAGACCTCCGCAACTCCCCCGGCCTCGGACCAATACCGAGACAACGAGTCGCCGGCTCGACCGTCGATCGATGCCAGTACTGCCTGCAATCCGTAACCACCGGCAGCGGCCGAAGCCTCGATCCGATCAGCCGCGCCTGACCAGGCATCACCCAACCTCCACAGCGCCGTTTCGTCTCCTTGCGGCCAGTCACTGCCCACCGCGACCGACGCAACCGCCTGTAACCAGCCTGGAATCTCGAGTCCCATCAGAGCCCACCCGCCATGTCGTCGGCAAGCGAGGTGTCGATCGATTCGAAACGATCGGTGATCTCGATCAGCGTGGCGGTCAATTCGCGCAGCGCGCCCGCGACCAGCGTCATCCCACCGACTGCTGACTCAGCACCGGGAACATATGCGCCTGAGAATGCGGATCCGAACTGGTCAGTGCCCCAGCAACCCTCTTCGGCGGCGACCACCGCGTCGAGAGCGCTCCGCGCCTCGTCGAGATCGCCAGCGACCACCGCGAAGGCTGGTGCAGCACTTTTCATCGCGGCCACATTCACGCCCAGTTCAGACATTGCCGGAGCTCCTCAGAACGGTGCGGTCCCAGTTCTCGTCGCAGGAAGCCGGTGTGGAGCTCGGACGAGGTTCGAGAATCTCGCGCAATCCGAGCACGCCCGGAACCAGGTCCGGCAAGTCGATTCCGGCCGCCTCCGTGAGCGGCTTCGTCATCTCGGCAACCTGTCGGCGTATGTCTTCTGCCGCAGACGCGGCCGTAGCCAGGATCAGATTCCCCAACGCTGCCGGCGAATGCTTGGCGTAAGAACTCCCCGAGAGATCGACTCCCACCACCGCCCCCGAGGCGTCGACGACGATTTCCACGCTGCCGTCACTCGAACGCGCGCTCGCCGTCGCTCGAGCGATCCTCTCCTGCAAGTCCGCCAGCGATCGAGTCCGCTCCAACAGAACGTGCTGCATCGAACCGATCTGAGCCCGAAGTACTTCGACTTGCCCCCGCATCGAACCAACATCCGCTGCACTCACGATGGCCCCCACCTTCGATAGATCGTGACACCTGATTCAGGCGCTCACGAGGTTCGACGCGAGAGGTGGCCGATCGGTTCCGTCAGCGTGAACGAAGCACGGGCGGATCGAACGCCTTGACCGGCGGCAGGGCCCCGTCGAATTTCTCGATCTGCACCAGAACGTGCTGGCCGGTGCACCCGTGCGAGAGTGACGACGTACCGATGTCCGGTGTCAGAACGTTGGGATTGCCGTGCACGCACAGAGAGTCGGGATCGGCAGGATCGAGCGGGTCGTACCAGGCACCGGTGGAAAGTTGGACGACGTCGCTCCGCAAGTCCGAGTCGACGATCACACCAGCAAGGCACGCTCCGCGATCGTTGAACACCCGCACCACGTCTCCTGCCGAGACGCCGCGCGCGGCCGCTGCATCGGGGTGCATACGAATCGGCTCGCGTCCCTGAATCTTCGACGCCTGGCTCGCAGCGCCGTGATCGAGTTGGCTGTGCAGACGCGTCTTGGGCTGATTGGCGATCAAGTGAAGCGGGAATTGCGAGGCTCGCGGTCCACCCAGCCACTCGTCGGGCTCGTACCAGCGCGGATGGCCGGCGCAGTCGTCGTAGCCGAAGGACTCGATGGTCTCGGAGAAGATCTCGATCTTCCCACTCGGAGTCGAGAGCGGATATTTCTCGGGATTCTCACGGAAGTCACCGAAGAGCACGAGGTTGTCTTCGGTTCGCATCCGGTAGTGCCCTTCTGCCCAGAAGTCCTCGAACGTCGGTGTGTTGCCGCCGTCTGCATCGACGAACGGCCGCCATTGACCGTAGAGATGCTCGATCCACTCCTGTGAGGATCGCCCCTCTGTGAACTGTTCCCCGAATCCGAGCGCAGAAGCCAGAGCGGCAAACGTGTCGTAGTCGTCACGCGAGTTCTCGAAAGGTGGAACGACCTGCTGCATCGCGACCAGAAGCGGGTCGTTTCGAGTGCAGCTCAGGTCATTTCGTTCGAGCGAGGTGGTCGACGGGACCACGATGTCGGCGTTGCGGGCCATCGGCGTCCAGTACGGATCGTGAACGACGATCGTGTCCGGACGCGCAAATGCCCGTCGCAGCCTCGGGAGATCCTGATGGTGGTGAAACGGATTGCCACCGGCCCAATAGACCAACCGGATGTCAGGATAGGTCAGGCGTCGGCCGTCGTAGTCGAACTCCTCCCCGGGCGAAAGCAGCAGGTCGGAAATCGCGGCTACCGGAATGAAATCCGACACCGGATTCACACCTTGCGAGAAGGTCGGCAAGGGATACGGCACCGGAGCCAGACCCGGCTCGTTCATCGAACCGTAGCCGTGCCCGAAACCTCCACCCGGAAGCCCGAATTGGCCGAGCATCGCTGCGAGTGTCACGCCCATCCACGGTGCCTGTTCACCGTGTTTGATGCGTTGCAACGACCACGTGACGGTCACCAGCGTCCGGCCAGACGCCATTCTCCGAGCCAGGTCGGTGATGAACTCCGCCGACACACCGGAGATCTTCTGCGCCCAGCGCGGATCCTTCGGTACACCGTCGGAACGTCCGAGCAGGTAATCCTCGAAGCGTTCGTAACCGACGCAGAAACGGCCCAGGAAATCGCGATCGTGCAGGTCCTCCGATGCCAGGACAAACGCCAGGGCAAGCATGATTGCAACGTCGGTTCCCGGAACGGGTGCGATCCACTCGCAGTCACCCTCGACGTCGTCACGCAACGGACTGAAGGAGACGATCTTTCCGCCGCGGGCACGAAACGCGTCGAGCGCCCCGCGCGTCGGATGATCACTCGTACCACCGGCATTGACTCCGGTGTTCTTGATCGGCACTCCCCCGAACGAGACGAGGAGTTCGGAGTGCTTCGCGATGACGTCCCACGACGTGGAGCGCGCGAACAACTTCCAGTGCGTTCCGACCACACGCGGCATGATGACACCGGTGGCACCGAGCGAGTAGCTGTGAACTGACTTGGTGTATCCACCCAGCTGATTCAGAAATCGGTGAACTTGGCTCTGCGCGTGATGGAATCGGCCGGCGCTGGCCCAGCCGTACGAGCCGCCGAAGATCGCGTTGTTTCCGTGCGCGTCGACCACGCGACGCAGTTCACGCGAGAGGAGTTCGGTCAGTTCGTCCCAGGAGACCGAGACGAATTCGTCGGCTCCACGTCGGTCGCTGGGACCCGGCCCGTTCTCGAGCCAACCCCGACGCACCGCCGGGCCCGAAACACGAGCCCGACTGCGCACCGAACCGGCGAGGTTCCCGAGCATCGGCGAAGGATTCGCATCACCCTCGTACGGATGCACGGCGGTCACCTCGCCGGCGACCGATTCGGCGGTGAACATTCCCCAATGGGACATGTGTTGACGACGCCGGTTCGGTGCAGTTGTCACAGGAACTACTTTCGAAGCAGATCAGGGAAGGGAAAGAACCAGCTTCTCGATGTCCACGCGCGGGCCGGTGAAGAACGGCACCTCTTCGCGAACGTGCAAGCGAGCTTCGGTGGCACGTAGATCGCGCATCAGATCGACGATACGAATGAGCTCGGGTGCTTCGAACGCGAGAATCCACTCGTAGTCCCCCAGGGCGAAGGCCGGGACCGTGTTGGCGCGAACGTCCTTGTACGAACGAGCAGCCATACCGTGATCGGCGAGCATCTTGCGACGCTCCTCGTCGGGGAGCAGGTACCACTCGTACGAGCGGACGAACGGGTAGACGCAGATGTAGTCGCCCGGATCCTCACCCGCGATGAACGAGGGCACGTGGCTCTTGTTGAACTCCGCGGGGCGGTGCACCGCCGAGTTGCTCCAGATGGGAGCACTGGCCTGTCCGAGGACCGTGGTGCGACGAAAATCCGCGTACGCGGCCTGCAGTTCCTCGATGGTGGCCGCGTGGGTCCAGATCATGAAGTCCGCGTCGGCGCGCAGGCCGGCGACGTCGTAGATCCCGCGAACCACGACGCCCTTGTCTTCGAGACCCTCGAAGAACAAGCGGGCGTCCTTGACCGCAGCTTCCCGATCATCGCCCAGCACACCGGGTTCCACCTGGAACACGGAGAACATGAGGTAACGGATTTCAGAGTTCAGTTTGTCGAAATCAAGGCGTGCCATGGGTCTATCGTGCCACTCGCTCGAATATCCGTGTAGCCGCCGTCGTGCCGACTGCGACACACGCCGGAACCCCGACGCCGTGCAGCCACGACCCGGCCAGGGCGAGGCCGTCGAACTGCGTCATCCCGGACTCGATTTCAGCCACGATTTTCGTGTGACCTGGGGCGTATTGGGGAAGACCTCCGTGCCACCGCTGTACGAAGGTCGCGCCTGGCTCCTCGGTGATTCCGGTCACGGTCTCGAGATCGGCGCGCGCGAAGTCGATCAACTCACCATCCGGCCGGTCGACGATCTCCGATGCACCGAATCGACCGAACGACACCCGAACGAGGTGCTCACCGCGATCAGCGAGGTGTGTCCACTTTCGGCTCGACAGCGTGAACGCCTTGGCGGTCAGGTCGGCGTCGGTGGCTACCAGGATCCCTGAATTCTGCGGAAGTTCGACCTGCCCGGACAACCGGAGCGCCACCACCGCGGACGACGCCAGTTCGATCCGAGCGACGGTACTCGCAACATCCGCATCGACTCCGGCCAACAGCGCCGCTGCGCGCGGCGCCGGGACGGCCAGAATCACCGCGTCGACGCTTCCGAGCGGATCGACCTTCCAACCAGCCCCGTCGCTGCGCAACCCAGAAGCCTCGCCACGGACGAAGGTCGCGTCGGCGGCCTGCTGCAGCGCATCGAGCAGGATGCCGTACCCGTCTCTGAGCGCTCCGAACACCGGCCCCGGTGCAGGCGTCGGCAATGCGGCTGCGACTGCATCCGTGAGGCTCCGAGAGCCCGCATCGAGGGCCGCAGCGAGTGTCGGCAAAGCTGCACGCACGCCGATGGTCTCCGCCAGCCCCGAGTACACCCCACCGAGAAGCGGATCCACCGATCGGCTGACCACCTGATCACCGAATCGCTGCGAAACCAGTTCGGCAACACTGCAATCGGAACCGCGGGTCCACTCCAGCGGGACGCCGGCCTCGGCCGCTATGCGCGCCAGGGTCTGCTCGTCGACAAGATCTCGAACCGACTCCGCCGAAGCCGGGATTCCCATCAGGGTTCCGGTCGGCAACCGATTCAGTGAGCCCTGAGACCAGATCAACGGACTCAGGCCCGCGGGATAGACGATCTGATCGGTCAGTCCCAGCTCGGCGAGAAGCGCAGGAACTTCCGGCCGACGGGCGATGAAAGCCTCGGCACCGATGTCGATCGGGCCACCGCCCAGATCAATCGTTCGCAGCTTCCCGCCCAGCCGCGGTGAGTCGTCGACGATCGTGATGTCCGCTTCGGAGCCCAGACTGCGCCGAAGCCGGTACGCGGCAACCAGACCGGAGATTCCGCCTCCGATCACCGCGACCGACGGCCGAGTCGTTGTCACAGCGAGTGCACCAGCTCCACCGCCGAGGTGATCGCCGTGGGATCGGTGTCGGGAAGAACTCCGTGGCCGAGGTTGAAGATGTGGCCGATGGCACCGGCCTCGATCGCGCGGTCCCCTTCGGCGGCGATCCGGCGCACCTCACGATCGATCACCTCGGGGCCCGCGAACAGTACGGCGGGATCGAGATTGCCCTGCAGCGCCTTACCCGGACCGACACGACCAGCCGCGACGTCGAGCGGAATCCGCCAGTCGACACCCACGACGTCGGCGCCTGCCTCCCCCATCGCGCCGAGAAGTTCACCGGTGCCGACACCGAAGTGGATACGCGGGACGCCGGCAGCGGCAACCTCGGCGAACACTCGCTCGGAATGCGGGAGAACAAATTCCCGGTAATCGGCCAGCGAGAGCGCGCCGGCCCACGAGTCGAACAGCTGGACCGCGTCGACGCCCGCCTTGAGCTGCGCCTGCAGGAAGCAGATCGTGGTGTCGGCCAAACTTCCGAGCAACGCGTGCCAGGTCTTCGGATCGGAGTGCATGAGCGCTTTGGTCTTCTCGTGGTTCCGGCTCGGACCACCCTCGACCAGATACGACGCCAGAGTGAACGGCGCTCCGGCAAAGCCGATCAGCGGCGTGGAGCCCAACTCGGTAGTGAGAAGCCGAACGGCCTGCGCGATTGCGCCTACCTCTTCGGGGACCAGTCGCGGAAGTGCTGCAACGTCGGCGATGGAGCGAATCGGATTGGCGACCACCGGTCCGACGCCGGCAACGATGTCGAGATCGATTCCCGCGGCTTTGAGTGGAACGACGATGTCCGAGAACAGGATTGCCGCGTCCACGTCGTGACGGCGCACCGGCTGCATCGTGATCTCACAGACCAGCGCCGGATCGAAACAAGATTCCAACATGCCGATCCCGGCGCGGATCTCGCGGTACTCCGGCAACGAACGCCCGGCCTGACGCATGAACCACACCGGCCGTCGACTCGGAGTGCGTCCGGTCGCCGCGGCAAGCAACGGTGCGTCGGGCAAGACTCGCCGAGCGCTGTACTCCGCCGACCCGGTAATGCCTGAATTCATGTTGTCCAACCCGCTCATCAGTCCTCGCGCTCTCCGCCAACGTGTGTCTTCGATCGACTCAATGCTGCCACGTCCCACACTCGGGATCGGACACCCGAGCGGTTCGTGAGCGGCCACACACCCGAGCCACACTCGGTCGGCGCGCCTCCACCTCCCCGCCCGCATCCCCGACTAACGTCCTGACCTGTGACGACATCCGGATCGACAGCCGACCCGGCCGAGTTCCGTGCCGCCGTGGAGGCGATGACCGCTGCGCGGGTTCGGCCCGAGATAGAGGTCGGCCCCATCCGCCCGCCGCAGCGTCTCGCTCCGTACAGCCACGCGGTGGGGGCCGAGGTTCTCCACCCGGACTCCGACGTCGTGGCCGAGCAGTCCGAAGGTGACGCTTTCGGCCGCCTGATCCTGTTGTTCGATCCGGACGGCGACGAGGCGTGGAACGGCACCATGCGGTTGGTGGCGTACATCCAGGCCGATCTCGACGAAGCCGTCGCCGCGGATCCACTACTTCCCGAAGTAGCCTGGAGTTGGCTGGTGGACGCTTTGGAGGCCGGACCGGAACCTTTTGTGGCCCTGGGCGGTACGGTCACAGCTACAACTTCCGTGCGGTACGGCGACATCGCCGGGCCTCCGCGAGCCCATCAACTGGAGTTGCGAGCGTCCTGGACTGCAACTTCGTCCGAATTGGCTCACCACGTCGAGGCTTTCTGCGAGGTTCTCGCGTACGCGGCGGGGCTTCCGCCTGCCGGGATAACCACGCTGTCGCGGCAGAACGACTGACTCTGTCACTCGTTTGAGCATTCCCCCGGAAAAATACTAGAACCTGTTCTAGAATGAGTCATGCAACGTCTCAGCGGACTCGACGCGACCTTCCTCTACTTGGAAACACCGACCCAGCTATTGCACGTTTGTGGACTTGTCCTGCTCGACCCCACGACCATCCCGGGCGGCTACGACTACCGGAAGCTGCTTCGCGAGTTGGACTCGCGAATGGCCACCATGCCGACCTTCCGGCGCAAACTCAAAGATTCCCGTCTCAATCTCGACTACCCCGTGTGGGTCGACGATCACGATTTCGACATCGAGCGGCACTGCCATCGGACCGCGGTACCTGCTCCCGGCACACACGCGGAACTGGCAGAGCTCGCCGGACACATCGCGAGCCAACCGCTGGATCGTTCCCGACCGCTGTGGGAGATGTGGGTCATCGAGGGACTTGCCGACGGACAGATCGCCGTCATGTCGAAGATCCATCACAGCGCTGCCGACGGTGTCACCGGCGCGAACATCCTGGCTCAGCTGTGCAGTCTCGAACCGGATTCACCGGCGCTCGTGGATCCCACAGCACAGGGTGCGGGCGACGCGGGAACGCTGGACATCGCGATCGGCGGACTCATGGCCGTCATCGCCCGACCCGCAAGAATTGCCCGTCTGGTCCCCGGCGGAATCGCCATGCTCCCGAAGTGGGTGACGCGTGCGCGAAAGGGTGAAGCGATGCCTGCTCCGTTCACCGCGCCGCGGACCTCGTTCAACGGCGCGATCACCGGTCACCGCAACGTCGCGTTCAGCCAACTCGATCTCGCGAAGGTCAAAGCCGTCAAGGACCGTCACGGCGTCAAGGTCAACGACGTGGTTCTCGCGCTCTGCGCCGGGGCACTGCGTAAGTATCTGGAGGACCGGGACGAACTGCCGGAGGACTCCCTCGTCGCCATGGTGCCGGTGTCGGTCCACGGCAAATCCGATCGTCCGGGCACGAACCAGATCTCGGGCATGTTCACGCAACTCGGCACCCAGATCGCCGATCCGGTCGAACGCCTGCACGCAATCAGCGATTACAACGCCACCTCGAAGAACCACAACGAGGCTCTGGGCGCGAACATGCTCCAGGACTGGTCGCAGTTCGCTTCGCCGGCGGTGTTCGGCGCCGCCATGCGCGTGTACTCGTCGCTCAAACTCGCCGAGCGTCACCCCGTCGTGTCCAACCTGGTCGTGTCGAATGTGCCTGGACCGCCGGTCCCGCTCTACTTCCTCGGTGCCCAGATCAAGGGAATGTTCCCGCTCGGCCCGATCTTTCACGGAGCAGGTCTCAACGTGACGGTGATGTCTCTCGACGGAAAACTCGACGTCGGCATCGTCAGTTGCTCCGATCTGGCCCCCGAATTGGACCAGCTCGCGCAAGGTTTCGGAGCCGCACTCGACGAACTGTTCGACGCTGAGGTGACAACCCCGGCCCCGACTGCGACGTAGAGTCAGTGACCATGTCCGAAGTCACCGATGATGCAACCGAGCCCACCTCCGACGTAATTCCGCTGCTCGTTCCGCGTGACGGAGTTCCGGACGTCATCACCACTGCCGCCGGTGTCGCCGACGCCGCGGCCGCGCTGGCCTCCGGCCACGGCCCGCTCGCCGTGGACGCCGAGCGCGCATCCGGATTCCGCTATTCGGCACGGGCGTACCTGATCCAGCTTCGACGCGAAGGAGCAGGATCGTTCCTGCTCGACCCGATTCCGACAGCGCAAGACCTGCAGCCGTTGGCCGAGGTGATCAACCCGTTGCAATGGGTGCTGCACTCTGCCGATCAGGATCTCCCCGGCCTCGCCGAACTGAGCCTGACGCCGGCCGAGCTGTTCGACACCGAACTGGCCGGACGACTGGCCGGGTTCGAGCGAGTCGGACTCGCCGCGATCGTGGAACGAACCCTGCGAGTGGAACTTCGCAAGGGTCACGGGGCTGCGGACTGGTCGACACGTCCGCTGCCGGACGCCTGGTTGAACTACGCTGCCCTCGACGTCGAAGTGCTTCTCGAACTGCGCGACGCAATGGAAGCCGAACTCGAATCCCAAGGCAAGCTCGAGTGGGCGAAGGAAGAGTTCGAGTACATCCGTCTGGCCGGCCCGCCCAAGCCCAAACCGGACCGCTGGCGTCGTACGTCGCACATCACCTCACTCAAGACCACCCGTCAGTTGGCGGCAGTACGGGCGCTGTGGCAGGCGCGCGAGGATCTCGCACGCAAGCGCGACGTGTCTCCGAGTCGGGTTCTTCCTGACTCCGCGATCATCGATGCCGCTCTCAAAGATCCTCGGTCGCTGGATGCGCTCCGCTCGCTTCCCGTCTTCGGCGGACCACGTCAACGCCGGTATTCGCGTATTTGGATGGACGCACTGGAAGCCGCGCGCAGGCTCCCCGACAGCGAGCTTCCGCCGAAAACCCCGCCCATCGTCGGGCCGCCCGCTGCCGGCCGCTGGGCCCGCCAGGATCCAGCGGCGGCTGATCGGTTGACCGCGGCGCGCGCAGCACTGTCGGACCTGAGCAAAGAGGTTTCGGTGCCCGTGGAGAATCTGCTCCAACCCGACCTGGTCAGGCGCCTGTGCTGGGACTGGAAACTGGAACCCGACTCGGACATCGCCGAAGTCGAGAGTGCGATCGAGACCAAGCTCACTTCCGGTGGCGCACGTGGCTGGCAACGCACTTTGACCGTTCCCGTCCTCGCCGAGGCACTGAACTCCGTGGTCCCGGCCGAGCCCGAAGTGGAAGAGCCGGAATCCTGACCTGACCCCGGTGTGAGGTTGGAGCAATTCGGCACGTTAAGTTACCGGTCAGTAATGGGCAGTAGTACGCTCGATACGAGGCCGGACGCCTGGCCGTGATCGCCGAACCAACGTCTCACCGCCCTTCGGTGCGGTGGGCAGCTCCATCAGGAGGAATTCGCGTGGCTCCATCCACAAACAACCAACGCAACGTCGTCTTCGTCGACGGCATTCGCACCCCGTTCGGCAAGGCCGGCCCGAAAGGCATGTACGCCGACACGCGCGCAGACGATCTCGTCGTCAAGGCGATTCGTGAGCTGCTTCGCCGCAACCCGCAGCTCGATCCCGCACGGATCGACGAAGTTGCCGTCGCAGCCACCACGCAGACCGGTGACCAGGGCCTGACCATCGGCCGCACCGCTGCGATCCTCGCCGGTCTCCCCGAAACCGTTCCCGGATTCGCCATCGACCGCATGTGTGCCGGCGCGATGACCGCCGTCACCACGACCGCGTCGGGCATCGGCTTCGGCCAGTACGACGTCGTGATCGCCGGTGGCGTCGAGCACATGGGTCACCACCCGATGGGTGAGGGCGCAGACCCCAACCCGCGTTTCCTCGCCGACCGCCTGGTCGACCCGAGCGCCCTCGTGATGGGTAACACCGCCGAGAACCTGCACGACCGGTTCCCGACCATCACCAAGGACCGCACGGACGCCTACGCCGTCAACAGCCAGAACAAGTACGACGCTGCCAAGAAGGCCGGCTTCATCGCCGACACCCTGGTCCCCGTCGCCACCCGCAGTTCCGCGGGCTGGGGTCTGGCCACCGAAGACGAGCCGCCGCGCCCCGGAACCACCGTCGAAGATCTCGCGAAGCTCAAGACGCCGTTCCGACCGGCCGGACGCATCACCGCCGGTAACGCAGCCGGACTCAACGACGGTGCCACCGCAGCACTGCTCGCCGGTGAGGACACCGCAGCCGAGCTCGGCCTGCCGGTCGGCATGCGCATGGTGGGCTTCGCCTACCAGGGCGTCGACCCCGCCGTCATGGGCATCGGCCCGGTTCCCGCCACCGAGAAGCTGCTGGCACGCACCGGCCTCAAGATCGAGGACATCGGACTCTTCGAGATCAACGAGGCGTTCGCCGTTCAGGTCCTCGCGTTCCTCGAGCACTACGGAATCGCCGACGACGACCCGCGCGTCAACCAGTGGGGCGGCGCCATCGCGTGTGGCCACCCCCTCGCTTCCTCGGGCGTTCGCCTGATGACGCAGCTCTCCCGCCAGTTCGCGACACGCCCCGACGTGCGCTACGGCTTGACCACCATGTGCATCGGCCTCGGCATGGGCGGCACCGTCATCTGGGAGAACCCGAACCACGCTGACTACCAGGCAGGAGTCAACTAAATGTCTGATATTGCAACAGCATTCGCCGACGAGGTCGTGACGAACGCCTACACGAAGATCATCTCGGTCCCCGGCATCGAGGGCCCGTTTGCACTGATCACCCTCGACAACGGCTTCGACCACACCAAGCCGTCGTCCTTCGGTCCCGGCGGACTCGCAGCATTCGACGCCGCCCTCGACGAAGCCTTTGCCGCCAACCCGGTTGCCATCGCCGTCACCGGCAAGCCCTTCATCTTCGCCGCCGGCGCGGATCTCAAGGGTGTTCCCGCGATCACCTCTCGTGAGCAGGGACTCGAGCTGGGCCGCTTGGGTCACAAGGTGTTCCGACGCCTGCGTGAGTCGTCCGTTCCCACGTTCGCCTTCATCAACGGTGTCGCTCTGGGCGGCGGCCTCGAGGTCGGACTGCACAGCCACTACCGCACGGTTGCCGCCAATGCGGGCGCACTGGGTCTTCCGGAAGCATTCCTCGGTCTGGTCCCCGGTTGGGGCGGAACGCAGTTGCTCCCCAACCTCGTCGGCCCGTCGAACGCCGTCACCGTGGTTATCGAGAACTCGCTGAACCAGAACAAGGTGCTCTCCCCCAAGAAGGCACTCGAACTCGGCGTCGTCGACGTCGTTCTCGACTCTGCCGACTTCATCGAGCAGTCCCTCGCCTGGGCGTCGCAGGTCCTCGCCGGCACAGTGACCCCCGCTCGCCCCGAGATCGATCGTGGCCAGGGCTGGGACGACGCGATTGCTCGTGCGAAGGCGATCGTCGACGGCAAGACCAAGGGCAACGCTCCCGGCGCCGTCAAGGCCGTCGAGTTGCTCGAACTGGCTCGCAGCACCGACATCACCGATGCCGCCTCGCTCGACAAGGGCTTCGCGGCCGAGGACGAGGCTCTTGCCGATCTTCTGCTAACGGACGAGCTCCGGGCTGGTCTGTACGCCTTCGATCTGGTGAACAAGCGCGCCAAGCGTCCCGCCGGAGCACCCGACCGCTCGCTCGCTCGTAAGGTCAGCGGCGTCGGCATCGTCGGCGCCGGCCTCATGGCCAGCCAGCTCGCGCTGCTCTTCGTCCGCCAGCTCAAGGTGCCGGTCATCCTGACCGACATCGACCAGGAACGCATCGACAAGGGTGTCGGCTACGTCCACACCGAGATCGAGAAGCTCCAGGGCAAGGGACGCCTGTCCCCCGACGCTGCGAACCGCCTCAAGGCGCTCGTCTCCGGCTCCCTCGACAAGGCCGCGTTCGCCAAGACCGACTTCGTCATCGAAGCCGTCTTCGAGAACATGGACGTCAAGAAGAAGGTCTTCGCGGAACTCGAGCAGTTCATCGCTCCCGAAACCATCCTCGCCACCAACACGTCTTCGCTCTCCATCACGGAGATGGCGTCCGGCCTCGAACATCCCGAGCGTGTGGTCGGCTTCCACTTCTTCAACCCGGTGGCCGTTCTTCCCCTCCTCGAGATCATCAAGGGCAGCAAGACCGATGATGCCACTCTGGCAACGGCTTTCGCCACCGCGAAGTCGCTGAAGAAGTCCGCCGTCCTCTGCGGCGACAAGGCCGGCTTCGTCTTCAACCGCCTCGTCACCCGCACCTTGGGTGAGGTCATGTCCGCCGTCGACGAAGGCACCCCCTTCGACGTCGCAGACAATGCCATCGCCGAACTCGGCATGCCCATGTCGCCGTTCACCTTGCTGGCCCTCGTCGGACCCGCAGTGGCACTGCACACCGGTGAGACCCTGCAGGAGTCGTACCCGGACCGGTTCAAGAGCTCACCCGGACTCGAAGCACTCGTCGAGGCCCGCAAGCCCGGCGTGTGGACCTGGGGCGAGAACGGTCAGGCCGTCGACCCCGAGGTCGCCGCACTGTGGCCGCAGGGTGACAAGGTGTCCACCTCGGAAGAGGTCCTCGAGCGCACACGTCGTGCATTTGCCGAGGAAATTCAGATCATGCTCGACGAGGGCGTCGTAGCGGCAGCCGAGGACATCGACCTCTGCCTGCTGCTCGGCGGAGGATTCGGATTCTGGAACGGCGGCATCACGCCGTACCTGGACCGCACCGGTACCTCCGAGGCTGTCAACGGCAAGCGCTTCCTCGCGCCTGGTGTTGCCAGCGTCTGAGTCAGTCGATCGACCCGTCACGGACGGCGTGCCTTCGGGTACGCCGTCCGTGGCGTTTGCGCAGGTTCAGAATAGTGTTCCCACATCGTCTTTCACGATGTTCTCGAGCGCACGCTCCGCGACGGCGGCGATGGTCATCGACGGATTGCACGCAGCGGAGTTTCCCGGCAGCAGAGCGCCGTCGAGCACGTACAACCCCCGCTGGCCCAGAACCCGCCCATCAAGATCGCACACCGAGTTCATGCAGGCACCGCCGAGGGGATGCCACGTGGAGGGCAGTATCGCGTTCGTGTCGGTGAGCAGTCCTCCTGCCGCGATCCGCTGGGCGGCCGGCCCGATGTGGCCTTGCTGGATCGCCGAATCCCCGTCCTTCGGCCAACGGAGCACCGCCTCACCCCGCGCCGAGTCGTACACGAACCGACCTCGGTCGCCGCTCACACCGAATCCGACCATCACCGTGCTGTGAGCGTCGAACGCAACGGGCGGGAACGACGCCTGAATGACGGTGAACGCATTATGCGGGTCGTCCCAGTTCCGGCTGCCGTAGACGACCGGCCCGCCCTGCGTCGCACCGAAGTTCTCGGCGAGATCCGACCAGATGTAGATCCGATCGGCATTGGTCCCCCACCCTGCGCCGAGCTCGTCCGGTAGATCCCTGATCCGCCCCGTTGCCGCGGCGCGGACCAGGAGTTTGGTGGTGTTCATGCTGCCTGCAGCCATCACGAGCGCATCCGTCGTCAAGATCTTGTTCTCGAGAATCTTGCCGGAAATGTCGGTCCGGTCCACGTACACGCGCCACCGTCCGTCGGCGGCCCGCTCGACATCGGTGACCTGGTGCAGAGTCTCCACATTCACCAATCCGGTCGCTTCCGCAGCCGCAATGTAGGTGACATCCACCGAATGCTTGCCACCGTTGTTGACACCGAGCGCGCCGTCACCGTTGGTGTAAGACGGCTTCATCTCACCCCTCAATTCGGCCAACGCGAAGTTCCAGTCGATCGGCATCGGAATCTTCGACACGGGTAGACCGGAACGCGCTGCGTTACGCGCGAATACACGTGCCGCCTCGTAGTTCGGGCTGGAAATCAGTTCGTCTGGTGCAGTTTCCACTTGCAGCATCCGCGCCACCCGCGGGTAATGGACGCGGCCCATTCGTGCGTAATCGAGCTCCTCCGGAAAGTGCGTGTTGAAGACCGCTTCTTCCGGTTGCAGCGTCATCCCTTGGTACACAAGCGATCCGCCGCCCACACCGGCTGCGCAGATCGCGGTCATGTTCTCACCGGTCACCGTCTCCAACAAACCCGCGTATGGCTCGAAGATCGCCGGCCTGCCGAACAGAGTCGGGTTGGACTGATGCCAGAGGATGCGCTTGTCCGGGCTGGCGGGGTGCGGGAAAGTTTCGGCATTCGGCCCGGTCTGCCACCGAATCCCTCTCTCCAGCAAAGTGACCGGAACCCCCGCCTCGGCCAGGCGAAGTGCCGTCACCCCGCCGCCGAACCCCGATCCGATAACCACGACACGGTGCACTTCACGTGTCAGCGGAATCCCTGTTGCAGCCCTGGCCGTGCGTGGCGCCATCATCGCGACTCCCACGGCGGCCGTACCGGCCAAGAACGATCTACGTTTCACTCCGGACATGACTGGTGCTCCCTCGAAGAATGTCGCCAGAGAATTCCGGGCACGCCAAAACTAGACACTCTGACGCTCGAGTGTCAAGGTTTTGGCGGAGCAGGCAAGGAACTACGAGGTCGACCGGATTGCGGGCCCGAGCCACCTCGAGAGAAAGGCCCGCAAGGAGTCGTCGGAATGTACGAGGTCACTGTCGAATGCAACAACCGAAAGCCCCAGTCGCACGGCGATTTCCACTATCTCATCCAACTCCGCCTCCGTGGCGAGGCCACGTTCGACCATAGGGGTGAGCATCTGACCAGCGAAAGGTATTGCTCGACTCATCATTTCGAGATCGAAGACAGGGTTTCCCCGCTCGGCGAGGAGCAGAGTCGCGAGCACCGGGTGAGCACGCACGGCAGTTCGCGCGGCAACGATGAATTCGACGACGTAGTCACACGCCGTATCGACCGACTCCACCTGTGCCGTGATCTCCCCGAGAACCTCGACAGCGAGACCGCCCATCGCCTGAGAGACGACCTCTTCACGTGTGCCGAAAATCGAGTACACCGTCTGGCGCGAGACACCGGCCGCGGTGGCAACTGCGGCAATGTTCACAGCCTCGAATCCGCCACCTTCGATCAGTCCGAGGGCGGCGCCGAGAATCTTCTGCTGTGATCGCACGAGGAAAGTATTGCCCACCGAAACGGTGCACTGAGAACGCGGTCCAGATCCGACTCCCACCTGCATAAACGGCACAATCGGTTTCGTTTGGCTGCCGAAATTCAGTAGGTTAGGCTGCCCTTCATGAAAACTTCTGTTCGGGGCTTCACTGCCCTCGGTGCGGCTGCAATCGCGGTCACCGCACTTGTCTCGTGCTCCTCGGATTCAGGCACATCCACGCCATCCCAAGGTACGGGCGGATTCCCCGTCAGCATCGAGAACACCTTCGGCACCACGACCATCGACTCGAAGCCCGAGCGCCTCGTCACCCTCGGATGGAACGCGCAGGACATCCTGTACGCACTCGATCTGACTCCGGTCGGACAGCCCAAGTACACCTACGGTGCGGACGACAACGGCGTCATGCCCTGGGCGCAGGACTACTTCGACGCGGACAAGACAACGCTCTTCGACATGCCGGCCAGCGGAGAACCGCCGATCGAGTCCATCGCGTCGTTGACCCCCGACGTCATCCTCGCGCCGTACGAGGGCTTCGAGGAATCCGTCTACAACCAACTGAGCAAGATCGCACCGACGGCCGCTTACCCCGGCGCGGCCTGGCAGACATCCTGGCAGGACCAGACCCGCATCGTCGGCAAGGCAGTCGGCAAGAGCGAAGAGGCCGACAAGCTCGTCGACGGCCTCGACGCGACTCTCGCCGATACCGCCACAGCCCACCCGGAGTTCGCCGGAAAGACATTGGCAGTGGTCAACTTCGACACCGATTCGAGCAACATCAACGTCTATCTGCCCACTGATCCGCGGGTCCAGGTGCTGACCGAACTCGGGTTCGTCAACGCACCGGGCGTCGAGAAGCTAGCCGCGGACAATGCAGGTGGATCGTTCTTCAAGACGATCTCCTACGAGAACATCGCCGACATCGACGCCGATGTGATCGTCGGCTTCACCGACGGCTCCGGTGATCCGTCCGGCATACCCGCAGTCGGTGGACTCGGCGCGGTCAAGCGTGGATCCACCGCATTCCTCAGCGACACCCGGGTCATCGGCGGACTGAGCAACGTCAACGTCCTGAGCACGCCGTGGGTCCTCGGCCAGATCACACCGACGTTGAGCGAAGCCGCAAAGCGCGCCTCCGCCTAGAAACGAGATTTTCCCGACAACCCTCTCCGGCGTGATCTGTATTGAACGGCTCGCCGGAGAGGCGGGTGACCCGGAAATTCATGGCGAAGGATCTCGAAGACATCGCAGCAAAAGCCGAGCGTCTCTCGGGCGAGTAAAGCGCCCTCACCTGCACTTACCATATTGTTTGCATACTAACTGCAATCAATACGACATTACTGTGTCAAGCTGATTCTCTGCGGGAATGGACTCAGCTGGGTAACGGCGCGTGAGTCCCCGCCAAATCTGTCCCGGTGGGCGTAGCGTGCAGAGTGCTCGCGGATGGATCGGCGCATCGGGGTGTCGACCGTAGGGCCTTTGAGGGGGCAGGAATGGCATTCAGCGGAACCGCCTCCGGCGGAGGATCAGGCGCTACTCGCGCCGACGTCGGACATGCAGTGCTCTTCGCCGGCGCCGCCGCGCTCGGCGGTTTTCTGTTCGGATACGACACCGCCGTCATCAACGGGGCGGTCGGTGCGATCCGAGACAAGTACGACATCGGCGCCTCGGGCACCGGGCTCACGGTCTCACTGACTCTGCTCGGCGCAGCACTCGGCGCCTGGATCGCAGGCACACTCGCCGACCGACTCGGCCGCATCCGCGTCATGCAGATAGCCGCGGTGTTGTTCATCATCGGCGCCGTAGGCTCCGCAATTCCGTTCAGCGTCTACGACCTCACGTTCTGGCGCGTGGTCGGCGGCCTGGCAGTGGGTTTCGCGTCAGTCATCGCCCCGGCCTATATCGCGGAGATCTCCCCCGCCGCGATTCGCGGACGTCTCGGCTCGATGTACCAACTGGCGATCGTTCTCGGAATCGCCGTGTCGCAGTTGGTCAATTACGCCCTCCAGGCCGCGGCCGGTGGTGATCGCAATCAGATCGCAGGCCTCGAAGCCTGGCAGTGGATGCTGATGCTCGAGGCGGTTCCCGCAGTCCTGTACCTGATCATGACAACCACGATTCCCGAATCTCCACGGTTCCTCGTGGCGCAGGGCAAGGACGATCGTGCTCGCAAGATCATCTCCGATCTCGAAGGTGGAGATCACGACGCCGTCACCGAACGCATGAACGAGATCCGCGAATCTCTGACGGAGAAGCAAGCCAAGACCACAGTCCGCCAACTCTTCTCGAAGCGGCTCGGGGTCTCCCATCTGGTGTGGGTCGGTATTGCACTCGCCGCATTGCAGCAGTTCGTCGGTATCAACGTGATCTTCTACTACTCGAGCACCCTCTGGCAGGCGGTCGGATTCGGCGCCGACCGGTCCCTGCTGATCAGCGTCGTGAGCGCCTTGGTCAACATCGTCGGTACGTTCGTCGCCATCGCCGTCATCGACCGGGTCGGTCGAAAGCCGTTGTTGCTGGTCGGTTCCGCCGGTATGGCCATCTCACTGGGCACCGCAGCGTTCTGTTTCCATTCGGCAACAGTGACCAAGAACGAGATCGGCGAATCCGTGGCCACGCTGACCGGAGCCAATGCCACTATCGCTCTTATCGGGGCGAACGCATTCGTGTTCTTCTTCGCTCTGTCCTGGGGCCCGGTCGTCTGGGTGTTGATCTCCGAAATGTTCCCCAACCGCGTGCGTGCTGCAGCAGTCGGAATTGCGACCGCCACCAACTGGGTCGCGAACTTCCTGGTGTCCTGGACGTTCCCGGCACTGGCCGATTGGAATCTGTCGTTCACCTACGCCGGCTACGCCGTCATGGCAGCGTTGTCACTGTTCGTCGTCCTGCGATTCGTGAAGGAAACGCGAGGCAGCACACTCGAATCCGTCCAGTAGCGAGATCTCACGGTTTCACACCGAAACGCGGGGGCCCTCGTATTGATCCGTGGGCCACCGCTTTTCGAGATTATCGTGAGACGAGCCGTCAGCCTTGCGCGACTTCGCCCTGAGCCGAAGCCGAGGACGCGTCTTCCTGGACGTGGACGCCGACGCTGCCCATCCCCGCCACCCAGCCGGTGATCTTGCGGGAGAGGTCCTGAGCCGTGAGTCCGAGTTCCTTGTGGATGGCTTCGCGGCTGGCGTGATCGAGGAACTGCTGGGGAACGCCCATGTCGCGGCACGACGTGTGCACTCCGGCTGCCCGCATCGCCGCCGAGACCGTCGAACCGATGCCGCCGTGCAGACCACCGTCTTCGATGGTGACCACGAGGGCGTACTTGTCCGCCATCTTCACCAGGGAATCCGCGACCGGCAGAACCCACCGCGGATCGACGACGGCAACCGAGATGCCCTGCTTGTCGAGCCGCTCGGCAATCTCGAGTGCCAGGGATGCAAACGGGCCCACCGCGACGAGGAGCACGTCGCCGCGCTCACCCTCGCTGGACTTGAGAACGTCGACAATTCCGTCGAGTCGCTTCACGGCCGGAATCGCTTCGGGTACAGCGCCCTTCGGGAAACGAACGACGGTTGGGCCGTCGTCGACGAGAAGCGCCTCGTCCAGTTCTTCCCGCAGCGTGTCGGCGTCACGCGGTGCCGCGACGCGGATCCCCGGGATGATTCCGAGCAGCGAAAGATCCCAGACGCCGTTGTGGCTGGCGCCGTCGACTCCGGTGACCCCGGCGCGGTCGAGCACGACTGTCACCGGTTGCTTGAGCAGAGCGACGTCCATCAACAACTGGTCGAAAGCCCGATTGAGGAAGGTCGAGTAGATAGCAACGACGGGGTGAAGTCCGCCAAGTGCAAGACCGGCGGCCGAGGTCATCGCATGCTGCTCGGCGATACCGACGTCGAAGATCCGATCGGGGAACTTCTCACCGAAGGCCGCGAGGCCGGTGGGCCCGGCCATCGCCGCGGTGATGGCGACGATGTCCTCACGACGCGAAGCCTGCTCGATCAACGCGGCCGAGAAGACCGACGTCCAGTCCGGCGCGGACGACTTGGTGCCGCGACCGGTGACGGGATCGATGACACCGGTGGCATGCATCTGGTCGGCCACGTCGTTCTCGGCGTGTGCGTAACCGTTGCCCTTTCGAGTGACGGCATGCACGATGACCGGTCCGCCGTAGGCCTTCGCCCGGCGCAATGCCGATTCCATGGCGGCTTCGTCGTGTCCGTCCACCGGTCCGAGGTATTTGATACCGAGATCGGTGAACATGACCTGAGGGCTGACCGCGTCTTTGAGACCCGCCTTCATTCCGTGCAGGACGGAGTACGCGGTGCGCCCCACCCAGGGCAGTCTCTTGACCATGCGTCGGCCACTGTCGAGGGCGCGCTCGTAACTCGGTGCGGTTCGCAGTGCCGAAAGATGGTCGGCGAGTCCGCCGATGGTCGGTGCGTAGGAGCGGCCGTTGTCGTTGACGACGATCACCACCGAACGGTCCTTGCCTGCCGCGATGTTGTTGAGAGCTTCCCAACACATTCCGCCGGTCAGCGCACCGTCACCGACGACGGCAACTACGTGGCGATTCTGACCCGTCAGCGCGAAGGCCTTCGCGAGGCCGTCGGCATAGGACAGCGCGGCGGAAGCGTGAGAGGACTCGACCCAGTCGTGTTCGCTCTCGGCGCGGCACGGATACCCGGACAGTCCGCCCTGCTTACGCAGAGTGTCGAACTGATCCTGACGACCGGTGAGGATCTTGTGTACGTAGGCCTGATGGCCCGTGTCGAAGATGATCGCGTCCTGCGGCGAGTCGAAAATTCGGTGCAGTGCGAGGGTCAACTCCACGACGCCCAAGTTGGGCCCGAGGTGACCACCGGTCGCAGCGACCTTCAGCACGAGGAACTCACGAATCTCGTCGGCCAACTCCGTCATCTCGGCGTGGCTCAACTGACGTAGATCGTCAGGACCCTGAATGCGGGCAAGAACACCCAACGAGATCGCTCCCTCCGTGCTTCACAGCTGCACCGGTGCGCGCCGCGGCTGTCTTCGCGACAGTGCTGCCAGTCTACGGAGCGTTCCGGCGAACCGACACGCGGACTCGGCCCGATTCCGGTGTGACTTCGCGTAACAGCGAAATCCCGCGGATCGCTCGTGATCGCAATCACAGACAAATGGGATCCGTCGCGATCGACTCGGCAACTCTTCTTCCACAAAACGACCGCCATGTCAGCTTAAGGTCGACGTATGGGAACTGTGGTCGACGACCTGATAACGCGAGTGTTCGACGAAGTCCGATCACTCGACGAAGGCGAGTTGGCCGACTACATCCCCGAACTCGCGGCGGTCGCCCCCGATTCGTTCGGAATCTGCATCGCCACCGTAGACGGTTACGTCTACGAGATCGGTGACTCGCGAATCCCGTTCACCATTCAGTCGATCTCGAAGCCCTTCACCTACGCCTTGGCTCTCGCCGATCGAGGAAGCGAGGCGGTTGCCGCGAAAATCGACGTCGAACCATCCGGCGAGCCGTTCAACGAAATCAGCCTCGACCCGCTCACCGAACGGCCACGAAACCCCATGATCAATGCCGGGGCGATCACCGCTGCATCACTGGTTGCCGGACCGAATCCCGAGGCCCGCTTCGAGCGCATCCGCTCGGCGTACTCGCGATACGCAGGCCGCGAGCTGACCTTCAACGAAGCCGTCTACACCTCCGAGGCCCGCACCGGTCACCGCAACCGTGCGATCGGCCACATGCTGCGATCCTTCGACGTCATCACCGGCAATCCCGACGAGGCCGTCGACCTGTACTTCCGTCAGTGTTCGATCGACGTGACCTGCCGTGATCTGAGTCTGATGGCTGCGACGATGGCGAACAACGGCGTCAATCCGCTCACCCACGAGCGTGCGCTGGCACCCGCAGGCGTCGAACAGGTCCTCAGTGTCATGGCAACCTGCGGGATGTACGACGGCGCCGGCAAGTGGCTGGTAGAGGTCGGATTGCCGGCCAAGAGCGGTGTCGGCGGCGGAGTGCTGGCGGTTCTGCCGGGCCAGATCGGGATCGCCGTGTACTCCCCCAGGCTCGACGTTCACGGCAACAGTGTTCGCGGAGTTGCGTCTGCCCGGGCACTGTCGAAGGAACTCGAACTGCACTTCCTCCACGTGACGCGGGCGTCACGCTCGTCGATCCGGGCCAGATACAGCGTCATCGAAGCACCGTCGCGAGTACGACGCACCCCGACCGAACAAGCCGTGCTCGACGACGTCGGCAAGCGCAGCCGGGTCTACGAACTGCACGGCGATCTCCTCTTCACCGGTGCCGAATCGGCGGTCCGCGAAATCGGCTCGGTGGACGAGGGCCTCGAAGTTGTCGTCATCGACGTCCGCCGCGTCGACGACGCCAGCGACGTCGCAGTACGCATGATCACCGCGCTGCAGGTTCAACTGGCCGAGCAGGCTTGTGCTGTGGCCGTCGTCGATCCGCAAGGACTGCTGGGACAACGAAGTTCGAGCATCGACCCCGCCAGACGAAGTGGTCGGGTTTTTGCCGATCTCGATTCCGCCATGCAGTGGTGCGAAGACACGCTGCTTGCGGTGCATTGTGAGGCCGATCGGCAGGCGTCGACGATCTCGATCGAGGACCACCCAGTTCTCGATGCTCTGTCCGCGGCGCAGATCGAGGGATTCTCCGCAGAACTGGAGACGCGAACCTATGCCCGCGGCGAGAAGATCGCCCGCCGAGGCGAAGCGGCCTCGGGGTTCTATCTGATTCTCAGCGGCCAGGTCAGCACCATGTTCACCGACGCGCACGGGGTCGAGCACCGCATCACGACGCTCTCCGCCGGAATGACGTTCGGCGAGATGACGATGTTCCTCGACACTCCGTTCCTCAACGACATCCGCGCCGATTCCACGGTCACCGTGGCCGTCCTGACTCCGGAGCGATATGCAGAACTGACCGCGCAGGCACCCGAGTTGAAACTTGCGCTTCTCGAACGACTGGCGGCGGGCGCCTACGAGCAATTGGACCTGATGTTGCGGAGTGTCATATCCGCCGGACGAATCGGATAGGAACCACACGTGCCCACCACCGCCTTCACCTCGGAGCCGTCCACTGTCACGGTGACCGGAGCCGCCACTGCAACAGCTGTTCCCGACATCGTGCGATTGACGATCGGAGTATCGGTGACACAGACGGCCGTTTCCGACGCGTTCGACGCCGTCGCGCGTCTGTCCACTGCCCTGACCGAGACCCTGCACGCGCGCGGTGTGCGCGGAGCGGACCTCACCACCGCCGGGCTGAGCGTCCATCCGCAGACTCACTGGAGCGACGGAGGCCGCCAGGAGACAACAGGATTCACGGCATCGACAACTTTCCGAGTCGTACTGCGAGAGCTGGAGCCGGAAGCGGCGAACTCCCCCGCTGCCGTTATCGCGGCATGTGTATCGGTGGGTGGCGACGCGATTCGGCTCGACGGACTGGAGTTCGATCTCGACGACCGCAGCGATCTGGCGACAAGAGCACGCGAATTGGCCTGGACGGCAGCCGAATCGAAGGCCAGACAGTTCGCAGACCTGGCAGACAAAGATCTGGTCGAAGTCCTCGAGGTGCTCGAGGACTTCGACCAGATCGTGCCGATGCGCGGACGTGTCGCGGCGATGAAAGCGGATTCGGCCCCGATAGCCGTCGAACGCGGAGAGATCGAAGAATCGATCTCGGTCCGCGTTCGATGGGCTATGGCGTGACAACAGTAATTCAGAAGACGCGGCCGGCAGTAGACCAGCCGGGCTTGCGGATCAGCGAGTGAGGTTCTTCTCCTCGTTCTTCTCTTCGCGTTCTTCTTCGAACTTCTGCTCGGCGTCGGGGGTTGCCATGTCGATGGTGGTGCGCAACGGACGGTTCGGGATGAAGATGACCGACACGAGCGTGACCACGGCGACGACGGCTGCGACCAGGAAGATCCGTCCTGTTGCGTCGCCGTAGGCGAACCGAACGATCTGCGAGACGAAGTCAGGCATATTGCTCAGGTCGAGGCCGTCCTGGAGGCTCTTTCCAGCTACTGCCTGCTGCTCGGGCGGCAAGGTGGAGACCGAATCGACTGTCAGTGTCTTGACGCGGGTCGCAAGAATCGAACCGAGCACCGACACGCCGATCGCGCCGCCGAAGGTGCGGAAGAACGCCACGATACTGCTGGCCGCGCCGATGTTCTCGACGCTGACCGTGTTCTGCACGGCGAGAACGATGTTCTGCATCAGCATGCCGGTACCGAGACCCACGATGGCGATGAAGATTCCGATTGTCCACAGGCTGGTTGCGTGGTCGATCGTCGACAGCAGCCCGAAACCGACCAGCAGCAGAACTGCGCCGGCGACGATGAAGGGCTTCCACTGACCGAACTTGGTGATCAGCTGGCCCGAGCCGACCGAGGCGACGAGCATGCCTGCGACCATCGGAATGGTGAGCAATCCGGCTTCGGTGGGATCGAATCCGCGTGCGGTCTGGAAGTACTGCGTCAGGAACGTCGTCGCGCCGAAGAGGCCGACACCAACTGCGATCGAGGCGATGATCGCGAGAGCCGTTGTGCGCTCGGTGATGATCTTGATCGGCAGGATCGGATCCTTGACCTTGGATTCGACGAACATCGTCAGGCCGAGCAGGGCCAGACCACCGATGACGAAGAAGGCCGACTCCTTCGAGAACCAGGCGTAGTAGTCGTCCTGACCGGCAAACGAAACCCAGATCAGCAGGACGCTGACACCGGCGGTGAGCAAGGTGGCGCCCATCCAGTCGATGGAGACGTTGTCCTTCTTCACGGTCTCGACGTGCAGTGTGCGCTGAAGCAGGAACAATGCGATGACTGCCAGCGGAACACATACGTAGAAGCACCAGCGCCAGCCGGCAGTGTCCACGAGGACGCCGCCGAGGATCGGTCCACCGGACATCGAGACGGCCATGGCCGCACCCATGTATCCGGAGTAGCGACCGCGATCTCGCGGCGGGATGATCGTGCCGATGATGGCTACGACGAGAGCGGTCAGACCGCCCATACCGATGCCCTGGATGACACGCGCACCGAGCAGCAACGGAACGTTGTGCGCCGCGCCGGCGATGACCGAGCCGATCACGAAGATGACGATCGCGGTCTGGACCAGGACCTTCTTGTTGTAGAGGTCGGCAAGCTTGCCCCAGATCGGCGTCGACGCCGCGGTGGCGAGCAACGCTGTCGTGATGATCCAGGCGTACTGCGTCTGAGTTCCGTGCAGTTCACCGATGATCGTGGGAAGCGCTGTGGAAACGATGGTGCTACTGAGCAGCGCGGTGAACAGCGCTGCGATGAGTCCGGTGAGTGCTTCGAGAATTTCGCGGTGAGTCATCGCGCCCGCTTCGCGAGCCGATCCGTCACCTCCGGTACTTGCCCGGGTTTCTCCTACTGTTGCTGCCATGTGCCTTATCTCCCAATACTTTCTACGCCCGTGTGCGGAACTGCCGGTGAGGCCTGCCGATTCGATGCGCCGAACGTCTCGTTGAGACGTTGCAGCGATGTCACTGCGGCCATGGCCTCTTCCTGGCTCCAGTCTTCGAGCATGTTGCGCAAACGCGCCGCACGCCGCTGCGTGGTTCTCCGTAAAACGTCGTGTCCCTCTTCCGATACTCGGATGCGGAACGCCCGCTTGTCAGCCGGATCGGGATTTCTCTCGACATACCCAGCGTCGACCAGATCCGACATTTGTCGGCTGAGCGACGACTGACTGACACACAGATCGACGGCCAATTCGTTCTGTCGGCACTCCCCACGCGCCGCCAGCATGAACAACACACTGACCAGCGCAGGCGGCAGCAGGCTGTCTGCACCGGTGGTGACCGCGGCTCGCAGCGATCTGCCGAACATGAAGATCGTGTCGACGAGCGCTTGGGCCGTCTCCGGCTGTACCGACATTGCCTACCCCTGAATTCGAGTGGCCCGAACGAGCCGTGACTTGAAAACGGAAAACTACTTGCAGAACGAAACTATACGATTAGTTGCGTAATGCAAGCAACTGTTGTGAACGCGAGAAGCGTCACACCGTTTCAGGGAAAGATTTCGGGACGTCTCAGCGTTCGAGGAGCGCGATGCACTCCATGTGGTGAGTCTGGGGGAACGCGTCGAACGCCCGGAGGCCACCGATTCTGAAGCCCTGCTCCAGGTAGAGGCCGATATCGCGACCGAACGACGCCGGGTCGCACCCGATGTGGACTATCCGCTCAGCGCCCGTTGAGGCGAGAGCTTCCACGACCGGCCGGCCGGCCCCCGCACGTGGCGGGTCGAGCACGATGACAGCAGGCGAACGCTCCAGATCCGCGATGATGTTCTCGACGCGGGCGCTGTGGAAGCGCACCTGACCGAGATCGGACAGCGCTGCCTGCCCGTCCGCGACTGCACGCGCCGAAGATTCGACGGACTCCACCACGCCGGACGGCCCGACAAGCTCGGCGAGCACAGCTGCGAACACGCCGACACCGCCGTAGAGATCCCAGGCCGTGTCCGCGGTAGCGGCTCCGGCCCACTCCCCGACCACCTGTGAGTACGCGGCCGCAGCGCCGCGATGGGCCTGCCAGAAACCGGTCGCGGCCAGCGCCCATTCTCGACTGCCGACGCGCTCGGTCACTGTGTCCGATCCGATGGCAACTCGGGTCTTTCGCGGGCCGCCGCTTGCCGCTCGGCGTGCCATCGCGCCGCGTCGCCCGGGCGTCCGCCGTCCCGTCTTGGACACCGCGGGTGCCGCGATTTCCACGACGTGCCGCTCGCCCGCAGCGTCGAGAACGACCTGCAGCTCGCTACCTGGCGCCCACTGCGCACCGCCGAGACCGTCGTACGCGCTCTGATCGATCTGGGTGCACCGCAGGTCTGTGACGATCCGGTTGCTGCGGTACGCGTGGTATCCGGCGACACCGTGCCCGTCCACCGCCAACCGGACTCGCGTGCGCCAACCCGTTCCGCCTCCGGTTCCGGGCAGTTCCTCTACCTCGACGTCCGATTCGACACGAGCCAGTCGCAGAAGCTGCTCCCGCACGACCGAGGTCTTCATCTCACGTTGGACGCTCAGATCCGCATGCGAGTAGTCGCAGCAGCCCGCCCCGCCCGGGCCGGAGATCGGGCATGTCGGATCGATCCGATGCGGAGAAGCGTCGAGAACGGTGATCGCGTCGGCGCGGCAGAACGATCCGCCCTTGTCCTCGGTCACCCGGACCAGCGCACGCTCCCCCGGCAAACCGTGACGGACGAACACGACCCGCCCCTCGTGCCGGGCGACGACGAACCCGCCGTGACCGGGGTTGCCCAGATCGACCTCGAAGGTCTGTCCGGTCCAATTCTCACTCAACGAACTACGCCTGCCATTTCGATGTTGCCGATCATTTTTCGCCGGTGATCATTTCTCGCCGGTGTCGTAACCGCGACGCGTGGCACCTGCGGTCTTCTCGATGTCGAGCGGCTTCGCCTTTGCCGACGAACTCAGCTGCCACGGAACGCTGGTCACCATCACGCCGGGCTGGAAAAGCAGACGACTCTTCAGACGAAGCGCGCTCTGATTGTGCAGGATCTGCTCCCACCAGTGTCCGACGACGTACTCGGGAATGAAGACGGTGACGACGTCACGCGGAGCATCGCGTCGTACACGCTTGACGTAATCGAGAACCGGCTTGGTGATTTCGCGGTACGGCGACTCGATCACCTTGAGCGGAACCGTCACGTCGCTCTTCTCCCACTCACGCACGAGTGCACGGGTGTCCGGCTCGTCGACGTTGACCGTGATGGCTTCGAGGGTGTCCGGTCGCGTGGCTCGCGCGTAGGCGAGAGCTCGCATCGTCGGCATGTGCAACTTCGAGACGAGCACGATCGAGTGCGTGCGGCTGGGCAGTACGCCGTCCCACTCCTGCTCCTCGAGCTCGGCTGCGACGCTGTCGTAGTGCTTGCGGATCATCTTCATCACGATGAAGATCGCGACCATCGCGACGATGGCGATCCATGCGCCGGCAGCGAACTTGGTGATCAGAACGATGATCAAGACGGTGGCGGTCATTGCCAGACCGATCGAATTGATCACTCGCGAGCGCTGCATACGGGCCCGTTGCGCCTTGTCGGTCTCGGACTTCAGATGCCGAGTCCAGTGCTTGATCATGCCCGTCTGGCTGAGCACGAACGAGACGAAGACGCCGACGATGTACAACTGGATGAGCTTGGTGACCTCGGCGCCGAACACCACGACGAATGCGATGGCAGCACCGGAGAGGAAGAGGATTCCGTTGCTGAATGCCAGTCGGTCGCCGCGCGTGTGCAGCTGACGCGGTAGGTACCGATCCTGCGCCAGGATCGATCCGAGTACCGGAAATCCGTTGAACGCGGTGTTCGCGGCCAGAACCAGGATCAGTGCCGTGACGATCGCCATGAAGAAGAAACCGATCGGGAAACCACTGAAGACGGCTTCGGCGATCTGCGCGATCAAGGTCTTCTGATGGTAGCCCTCCGGCGCTCCGACCAGCTGTTCCTGCGGATTGTGTGCGTAGACGATGCCGATCTTCTGAGCCAGGATGATGATGCCCATCAGCAGGACGATGGCGATCGACCCGAGCAGCAGCAAGGTCGTGGCAGCGTTGCGCGACTTCGGCTTCTGGAACGCCGGTACGCCGTTGCTGATGGCCTCGACGCCGGTCAGTGCGGCACAGCCCGAGGAGAATGCGCGGGCGATCAGGAACGCGAAGGCAATTCCGTACAGATGCGAATCCTCGGCGTTGAGCGTGAACGACGACGATTCCGCGTGCACATCCTCACCGAGGACGTAGATCCGGAAGAATCCCCACCCGAGCATCAGGAACATGCCGACGATGAATGCGTAGGTCGGAATTGCGAACGCGGTCCCCGATTCACGGATACCGCGAAGGTTGACCGCGGTCAGCAACACGATCGCCGCAACCGCGAACAACACCTTGTGCTGCGCGACGAACGGCAGAGCCGAGCCGATGTTCGACGCCGCCGACGAGATCGACACGGCGACCGTCAGCACGTAGTCGACCATCAGCGCACTACCGACGGTCAGACCGGCGGTCGGGCCGAGGTTGACCGTCGCGACCTCGTAGTCGCCGCCACCGGAGGGGTATGCGTGGACGTTCTGGCGGTAGCTCGCCACCACCACAGCCATGACGATGGCGACGGACAATCCGATCCAGGGGGTGTACGCATACGCGGAAATACCCGCGACGGAGAGAACCAGGAAGATTTCTTCGGGGGCATACGCGACGGACGACATCGCGTCGGACGCGAAGACCGGTAGTGCAATTCGCTTGGGTAGCAGCGTGTGCCCGAGTTTGTCGCTTCGGAACGGCCGACCGAGCAGGAGCCGCTTGGTAGCGGTCGAGAGCTTAGACACGTGCAAAGCGTAAGCCGTCTCGCCCGATTCGGAGTCATCAGAGCCCCAACTTCACCTTTTGTCGTGACAACCGGCACGCGAGCGACCGTTGTACTTGCTCTTCCCGTAAGGGGCTGTACCGTTCGATTCGGCGTGCAATCGCGCCATGAGGGTCCATGAACGGAGTAGGGCGTGTATGTCGTCATCATGGGGTGCGGTCGAGTGGGTTCTTCCCTCGCCGCGTCTCTGACCAGGATCGGACATGAGGTCGCCGTCATCGACCGCGATCAGAGTGCGTTTCTGCGTCTCGATCTCGACTTCCCGGGAACCAAGGTTCTGGGAATGGGGTTCGACCGTGACGTGCTGGTCCGGGCGGGAATCGAGCGGGCCGACGCCTTTGCCGCGGTGTCCTCGGGAGACAATTCCAACATCATCGCAGCGCGAGTCGCACGCGAGACTTTCGGCGTCGAACGCGTCGTCGCACGTATTTACGACGCCAAGCGTGCCGCTGTTTACGAGCGACTCGGCATTCCCACGGTCGCCACCGTGCCGTGGTCGACGGATCGTTTCCTGCACACGTTGACCAAGGAAAGTCAGACTGCGAAGTGGCGCGATCCTTCGGGCACTGTCGCCATCACCGAACTTGCCCTGCACGAGGATTGGGCGGGCAAGCCGATCGCGCTCCTCGAGGGCGCGACCAGTTCGAGAGTCGCCTTCATCATCCGCTTCGGGACCGGCATTCTCCCCGACCGCAAGACTGTCATCCAGGCCGACGATCAGGTCTACATCGCCGCCGTGTCGGGAACCGTCGCCGAAGCTGTCGCACTGGCCGGCAACCCGCCGCCGAGCGACGACTGAGGGAGGCCGCAGATGACTGATCCGTACGCCGCCCCCCACAACAAGACTGCGACTGTGTTGCACTACAACGTGATTGGAAGTTCTCGATGAAGGTCGCCATCGCCGGAGCCGGCGCCGTAGGCCGTTCCATTGCGCGAGAGCTGATTCGAAGCTCACATGACGTCATGCTGATCGAACGCAAACTCGATCACATCGAACCGGAGTCGGTGCCCGAGGCGAAGTGGGTGCACGCGGACGCCTGCGAACTCAGCAGACTCGAGGACGCGTCGATGGAGTCGTACGAGGTCGTGATTGCCGCGACCGGAGACGACAAGGCAAACCTGGTCCTCAGTCTGCTCGCGAAAACCGAGTTCGGTGTTCGCCGAGTTGTCGCCCGCGTCAACGATCCCCGCAACGAGTGGCTCTTCGACGAGTCCTGGGGCGTGGACGTCGCCGTCTCGACACCGCGGATGCTCGCTTCGCTCGTCGAAGAGGCCGTCTCGGTCGGTGACCTGGTCAAACTGATGACACTGCGGCAGGGACAGGCCAACCTCGTCGAGATCACGTTGCCCGACAACACACCTCTTGCCGGAAAAGCCGTCAAGAAACTCGAACTTCCGCGAGACTGCGCACTGGTCACCATCCTGCGTGGCGGACGCGTGATCGTCCCGCAGATGGACGATCCCATCGAAGGCGGGGACGAACTGCTCTTCGTTGCGGCCGTCGACGCCGAGGATCAGTTGCGCGTTGCACTCCGCCTGGAGAATTGACCGACGAACACACTGACGACGAAAGGGAATCACATGGCACAAGCGCCCGAAAACACCGTAGTCACCGACAATCCGGCCCAGAGCCGGTACGAGATCCATGCCGACGGCGACCTCGCTGGGCTCGAGGACTACACCACCTCCGGTGACGTCGTCTCGTTCAATCACACCGAGATCTACCCCGCCTTCGAAGGTTTCGGATTGGCCGGGGTTCTCGTCCGCCAGGCTCTGGACGACCTACGAGCACGCGGCCTCAAGGTTCACCCGGTGTGCCCGTACGTCGTGAAGTTCCTCGACAAGCACCCCGAGTACCAGGACCTGATCAGCTGAGATCGCGGTCTTCGCGCGGCTTCGTCAGATTCACCGAGCCCACCTCTTCGGACCCTGCGTCCGTGGCGGTGGGCTCGCTGCTTTCGGGCTCCACAACCGGTTCAGGCTCGACGATGCGATCGGCCTTACGCACAGCCCAGACCGTCACGAGCAGCACCAAACCGGTCAACGGCCACCCCATGCCGATACGCGCGACTGCGAGCCATCCGGTGTGGTCGGTGTCGTAGAGCTGTGACTGAACGAGATACCGCGCACCGAAGACCAACGCCCACGCTGCCGTCGCGACGTCGTAGAGCCGGACGGCGGAGCTGTGCTTGCGCCAGAGATTGCCGTGCCCGTTGAGATAACCCCAGATGATTCCGACGAGGGGCCAGCGCACGAGGATGGAAATCAGGAAGACCGCACCGTAGGCGAGGCTCGTGTAGATACCGAAGAGGAAATATCCTTTGGCGTCGCCGGTGCGGTAGGCGATGAATGCGGAAACTCCGACTCCGAGAAAACCGGAAATAGCGGGTTGGAGGGAATCCTTGCGGAAGAGGCGCCAGGCCGCGATAGCGACAGCGACGCCCAATGCGGCCCAGATTGCCGCGGTGAGATTCCAGATGCTGTTGACCGGGACAAAAATCAGAATCGGCAAAGACGAATAGATCAGACCACTCAGCCCGCCGAGTTGGTCGATTACCGATCGCTGTTGTGTTTCAGTCACCTGTCGAGGGTGCCACAGTCACCGAGTTGCACGGTAAATGCGGGAAACGCGCCTATTCGCCGCGCAGTTCGTAGTAAGGGTTGAAGATCGCCTTGCGACCGTCACGCTCGCCCACACGACCGCGGATCAGCAGGGTCTTACCGGTCTCGATTCCCGGGATCCGGCGACGCCCGATCCAGACGAGATTGATCATCTCGGTGCCATCGAAGAACTCGGCCTCGATGCTGGCATTTCCCGACTTGGGACACGCGTCGACGCTGCGGAGTCGGCCCACCATCGTGACTTCTTCACCGCGACGACAATCGCATGCCTTCTGACCTCCGGAAGCCTTGTTGGACTCGACCATCTCCTGGGCGTCCAACTGGTCGACGTCCTCGGTCAGACGCTGGGTCAGTCGACGAAAATATCCTGCGGCGGCGGGTGCCATTGCGCGCTCCTGCGAACATGTGTGACGCAAGGGTTTCGCGTCACGTGAAGGGCTGTGTGATCGCCACTGTAGACCCATTACGAGCGTGTAACCACACCGGTCAGTCCGCGTCTCGGGGGCACCGGGCAAGATCAAGAGATGCAGAACTCTGAATCGGCGACCGTTGCCGTCGTTCTCCCAGGTACAGGCTCTGACGCCCACTTCGCGGACCGCGCATTCCGGGCGCCGCTGGAGGCTCTGGGTGTGCGCATCATCGCAATTGAACCGGACCCTCGGCGTGTCGTGGACGGCTATCTGGACGCGATGGACAGAGCCGCGGACACGCACGGCCGAATCATCGTCGGAGGGGTCTCGATCGGAGCGGCCGTTGCACTCCAGTGGGCCGCCGACAATCCCGATCGAACGGTGAGTGTGTTGGCAGCGCTTCCGGCCTGGACGGGCTCGGCCGACGACGCCCCCGCAGCAGCGAGCGCGCGGTTCACCGCCGGGCAACTGCGCTCCGAAGGCTTGGAGTCGGTGATCGCTGCGATGCTCGCGTCGAGTCCGGCGTGGCTCGGAGCCGAACTCGAGCGCTCCTGGCGCTCTCAGTGGCCCGATCTCCCGGCTGCGCTCGACGAGGCGGCGTCGTACCACTCACTCGGCGAGAGCGCGCTACGGGCGGTGGGCGTTCCGGTCGGCATTGCGTCGGCGGTGGACGATCCGGTTCATCCCGCGTCAGTGGCGCAGGCCTGGGCGGCTTCACTCCCCCGCGGCGCAGTCGCCACGACGACGCTCGACATGATCGGGCGCGACCCCGCGGTTCTCGGGTCCACCTGCATCAAAGCGCTCGCGGCGATCGAATCCGATACCACCGCGAGCGCCTGAAGAAAATTCTGTTACTGACCCAATTGCTGCATGGCAGAACCGGATTCGCCGCTACGAGGCGGCGGGGTCGGCCGTGCTGGAGGTGCCGGCGGAGCGGGCGGTGCTGACTGCTGTTGCTGCTGGGCGGCGACCTGTTGCTGCTGCGCTGCCGCCAACTGCTGCTCGTGTGCGGCCGCCAACTGCTCGGCGAGCACCTGCGGGAGCACCACGGGCAGCGGTGTCCGCACCGGATGCGGCTCTGATCCTCGGTTGACGACGGTGTCACGCAAGATGTCCCGTGCGATTGCCACCAGAGGAGCGTTCGCGGCGGTGGATCCACTCGGACCCGCGACCACGCAGCGCACCATCCACCGGGGACCGTCGACGCCGATGAACCGCAGGTCCATGTTGGCCGTCACAGCAGCCAGTTCACGGCCCCACGGGCCGTTCTCGACGCTCACCGCGGAATTGTCGTCGCGAAGCGACTGCGCGAGCTCGGCAACGACCTCACGCCACTGACCGGGCGATTTCGGGGCGGCGTAGGCAGCAACCGTGATGCGGCCGTGCTCGGTGACCAGGTGCACGGCCTGCGGCGAACCGTTGGGCGCCATCTCGACCTGCAACTGCCCGCCGGTCGGCATCGGCACCAGAACGGAACCGAGATCAAGACGCTGACCGTCACGGCCTGCCGTCGGATCGTCGGAATCGATCTCCGAGATGTCGTAAGGGCCTTCCGATTCGTCACCGAACTCGTCGCCGGTGACTTCGAGATCGTCTTCGACCTCGTCGATCTCCACCGACTCGTCGTTCTCGTCACCGAAGAAGCTGGTGGTTTCCTCGTCGACGTCTGTCTTCTTCTTGCGTCCGAACATGATTCAGACTCCCTCTCCGACTACCGCGCCAGGCGCATCGGTATCGAGTATCGCGTGCCCGCCGCTGGAACCGTAGCCTCCGGTTCCTCTAGTCGTGTCGTCCAGCGATTCGACTTCCTCGAAAACCGGAAGTTCGACTCGTTGAACCACGAGCTGAGCGATTCGGTCACCGCGGCGGATGTCGATGGCCGTGGCCGGATCGAGATTGATCAAGCAGACCTTGAGTTCGCCCCGGTATCCCGCGTCCACGGTTCCGGGCGCATTCACGATCGACAGTCCCGATTTGGCGGCGAGTCCGGAACGCGGATGGATCAACCCGACGGTGCCCACCGGCAAAGCGATCGCGATCCCCGTTCCGACCAGTGTTCGGTGGCCGGGTTCGATGGTGACGTCGCTGGTGGAGCACAGATCCACACCCGCATCTCCGGGATGCGCACGCTGTGGAACGGGCAGGTCTGGATCCAGTCGCTTCAAGGCGATGGAGAGATGGTCGCTCACGTGGGCCAAGACTACTCGTAGCGACGGACTATCCTTGACAGGTGCCCGAAACATCTCGACCTGACGTCGCCACCACAACGCCCCCGTCCACGACGCTGTACTCCGAGCGCCTGTGGGTGCCGATCTGGTGGTGGATCGCCGGGTTGGCCGTAGCCGGACTCCTCGCGGCCGAGGTCCACATGGGCCGCCCGGGGCTTCTCTCGTACCTGGCGTACGTCGTACTACTCCCGATCCCGATCTGGGCGGCATTCTGGCTCAGCCGGATGCGCGTCGAGGTAGTGGAGACAGCAGGGGTGAAGGAACTGCACGTGGGTAGAGCCCACCTGCCGGTCGAATTGATTTCACGGGCGGCAGCAGTGCCGGCTTCCGCGAAGAGTGCTGCGATGGGGCGCCAACTCGATCCGTCGGCGTTCGTCCAGCATCGCCCATGGGTCAAGACAATGGTGTTGATCGTGCTCGACGACCCGGAGGATCCCACGCCGTACTGGTTGGTGAGCACACGTCGTCCCGCTGATCTGCTGGCTGCGCTGGATCTCTGACCAGCGCGGTCACAGCAAAGCAGTACTTCCCGACCCTTGGTCGACCCTCGCGCTGACGGGTCGACCACCGGGAAGGGAGATCAGGCAGCGCAGTCCATGCATACGAGCTGTCCGTTGGCATCACTGGCCAGGCGGCTGCGGTGATGAACCAGGAAGCAGCTCGAACACGTGAACTCGTCTGCCTGCTTCGGAACAACTCGAACCGAGAGTTCCTCGCCGGAAAGGTCGGCACCCGGCAGCTCGAAGGACTCCGCGGTGTCCGTCTCGTCGATGTCGACGACGGCTGACTGCGCTTCGTTGCGTCGCGCCTTCAGCTCCTCGAGCGAGTCCTCCGAAACCTCGTCGGACTCTGTACGCCTCGGTGCGTCGTAGTCAGTTGCCATCTCGTCTACCCCATCCTCTTCGTGTATCCCGGTCCCGTGTGCGCCGAGAATCCGGTAGATCCTTGATGCGCATGGAAACCGCCGTGGCATCCAGATCATTCCCTGTCGCTGCATAACGCTGCAGGACTGGAATTAGTGCCCGGAAGTTCCTTCCGAGAACGTGATCTGCGCCTCATTTGGTTGTCATTTCGGCGTCCGGCCGATGCCCAGTTGAACGACCTGGGCCGCCAGACAGTAGCCGACGTGAGCACGAAAGTAGTAACCGAATCGGAAATTTCCGAAAAATGACTGCGAATTGTCACCAAGGCAAGAGCAAGCTGTGACCTTTCCACGATGTTTTCGGGCCGAATCCGGGTAGAAACAGGCCGGTAATCGGCCAACTGCCGTTTCGCAATCGACAAGGACTCGACGCGTCGAGCCTCGCTTCGGCTGTCTCGTCACACAGGCCCTCTAAGGTAGGCACCGAACGTCATGCCGGCGCCGCTCGGCCCGATGGCGAAGTAGAAGTTTCGTCAAGAAAGTCGAGGGATACCGTGGTTTCTCTGATCACCGAAGGCAGCTCTACCGATGACCAGGGACGTCCGTTCCGCCGTCGGCGCGCGTGGCCGGTGATCGCCGTGTTCGCGGTACTCGCATTGATCGGCAGTGTCTTGTGGGTCCGCATCCTGAGCGCCGAGGCGGAAGTCAGTGACACCGTCGCCTGCAACCTGCCGCAACCTTCGTCCGATCCTTCGGCAGCGGCGCCACTACCGCTGGGAACCGTCGTCGACCGCTCGAAGCTGCTCGACGTGGATCCCGCTCCCCTCGCCGCCACCAAGGTTCGTGTGTTCAACGCCAACGGTGAACACGGTCAGGCGGCCCAGGTGGCAGCGCAGCTGAGCGAGTTCGGCTTCTCCAGCGCGCCGGACGTCCAGGTCGGAAACGACCCCGTCTACGTCGACCAGAACATGGAGTGCCAGGGTCAGATCCGATTCGGAGCGAACGGCCTCGCCGCCGCCAGTTCCGTCTGGCTGGTCGCCCCCTGCGCCGAACTGGTCCAGGACGGCCGCGGCGACGACACCGTCGACCTGGCTCTCGGCACGTACAACAAGGGCGCCCTGACCCCCAACACCGACGCCACCGCGATCTTGCATGCTCTGGCCGAGCAGCCCGCAAACGCCGAAGTCGCTCCGATGGACATCGCACTGCTCAAAGCAGCGCGCACGGCGCGCTGCTGACAGGCCTCAGCTCGGAATCGGCTGATCTGCGCCGGTAGCTCCGAGCATGTGCGCGAACTGCTCGGCGATCGCCGGAGCGACCGCGTAAACGACATCGCCGTCGGCCGACGTGGAATTTGGCGACGGGACGTTGATCACGGCGCCCGCTTCGGAAGCGATCAAGGAGCCGGCTGCCCAGTCCCACGGACTCAGTCCGTGTTCGAAGTGAGCGTCGACCCGGCCGGTGGCAACCATGCACAGATCCAACGCAGCCGAACCGATACGTCGGATGTCGCGGACCTGCGGCAGGATCTGCCCGATCAACGTGCCCTGCACCTTCCGGCGATCCGCTCCGTAACCGAAGCCGGTGGCCAACAGCGCCATTGACAGCTCGGTCACCTCATTGGCTTGCAGGTCGCTGACGACGCCGTCGGCCGTGGTCATGGTTGCACCGCCGCCCCGATGCGCGGCGTACGTGGTTTCCAACGACACGTCGACGACAGCCCCGGCTACCGAGAACCCGTCGATCTGTACGGCCACCGAGATGGCGAACGCGGGGATTCCGTAGAGAAAATTCACCGTGCCGTCGATGGGATCGACAACCCATCGAACTCCCGCGGAATCGTCGGTGTCTCCGCCACCTTCCTCACCCAGGATCGAATCTGCAGGGCGCAATTGCGCCAGAAGGTCGCGAATCACTTGTTCGGTTTCGGTATCGACCACCGTGACGGGATCGGTGGGCGTGCTCTTCGCCGCAACCGAACCACCCTCGGCGGCACCGGAACCCACCAGGCCGAATACCTCGGGCCGACGCAAACGGACGTGTTCGGCTGCGCGTTCGGCGACGGCTACGGCTACTTCCCGCAACTGTGCGGGGTCCAGAGAATCGGCGGAAAAGTCGGGCAATGTTCTTTCTGAAGGGCGCACCGGACCATCGCAACACATCTCTACCGAGGGGCACCACTCGAACGTCTCGAGGTGGGCGGTTCGAGAGGACGCGCCCGGGTCCTTGTTCGGGTTAGTGTTTGCAACGGTAGATCGTGACCTCGAATTCGACACTCAGGAGCGCAGGACGATGACAACCACAGGTTTCGGGATCGACGTCGGCGGCAGCGGCGTCAAGGGCGGCACGATCGACCTGAGCACCGGGGAAATGATCGGTGACCGCATCAAGATCCTGACCCCGCAGCCGTCCACACCCGATGCGATCGCGGGCACTGTCGCCGAGATCGTCGAGCAGGCCAAGTGGACCGGTCCGGTCGGCATCACCTTGCCCGCTGTCGTGACCGGCGGCGTCGCGCGAAGCGCCGCGAATATCGACAAGTCCTGGATCGACACCGACGCCGCCGCTCTGTTCGGCAAGGCACTGGGCGGGCGCGAGGTCACCGTCCTCAACGACGCCGACGCTGCCGGAATCGCCGAGGACTCGTTCGGAGCGGGCAAAGACACCTCCGGCGTCGTGATCTTGTTGACCTTCGGCACCGGAATCGGATCTGCCGTGCTGCACAACGGAGTTCTGTTGCCCAACACCGAGTTCGGCCACCTCGAGGTCGACGGCAAGGAAGCCGAGCACCGGGCGGCGTCGTCGGTGAAGGAGAAGAAGGACTGGAGCTACAAGGAGTGGGCGGTCGAGGTCTCGCGAGTTCTGACCACCTTCGAGAACCTGCTCTGGCCAGATCTCTTCATCGCCGGAGGCGGAATCAGCCGCAAGCACGAGAAGTGGATTCCGCACCTGACCAACCGCACGAAGGTCGTCCCCGCCACCCTCCTCAACACCGCGGGAATCGCCGGAGCTGCGCTCGCATCGGTCGGACTGACTAGGCCGGCCGCCGTCGCCGGATGAGAAAACCCGCACGTGAAAAGCGGAAAATCTACCTGTTACGGCCCGCCGTGACGTAAGAGTTTCCTGAGAGTCGTTACAATGGTGAAGTCCGGCTGCGCGCCGGCCAACAACCATTGACCTCTCCGCCGGATCACCACTCTGGCGTGACGCCGCACGACACCGTCACGAAAGGGCGTACGTGGCAGCCACCGATACACGTCAGACTGCTGATTCTCCATCAGAGTCAGAGCCACAATCTCCAGCCGTGGAGGCGGCCACCGTCACCGCTCCGGCAGCCAAGAAGGCTCCGGCGAAAAAGGCCCCCGCCAAGAAGGCAGCAGCAAAGAAGGCTCCGGCCAAGAAAGCTCCGGCCAAGAAGGCAGCAGCTAAGAAGGCCAGCCCCAAGAAGGCCGGCGATCCTGACGCCGAAGACGGCGATGTCGAGTTGGAAGACATCGACATCACGGACGGCGACCTTGCCGAGGTCGAGTCCGATGTCGTCGAGGTCGTAGCAGTCGGCGAAGACGAAGAGACCGCTGCAGAGCCGTCCGAGAAGGACAAGGCTTCCGGCGACTTCGTCTGGGACGAGGAAGAGTCCGAGGCTCTCCGCCAGGCACGCAAGGATGCCGAACTGACGGCGTCCGCCGACTCGGTTCGCGCCTACCTCAAGCAGATCGGCAAGGTCGCACTCCTCAACGCCGAAGAGGAAGTCGAACTGGCCAAGCGCATCGAGGCCGGCCTCTACGCCGTGCAGATCATGCAGGACCTCGCTGACAAGGGCGAGAAGTTGCCTGCGGCTCAGCGACGCGACATGAGCTGGATCTGCCGCGACGGCAACCGCGCCAAGAACCACCTCCTCGAGGCCAACCTCCGCCTGGTCGTCTCGCTCGCCAAGCGCTACACGGGCCGCGGCATGGCGTTCCTGGACCTCATCCAGGAAGGCAACCTCGGTCTGATCCGTGCAGTCGAGAAGTTCGACTACACCAAGGGTTACAAGTTCTCGACCTACGCCACGTGGTGGATCCGTCAGGCCATCACCCGCGCAATGGCCGACCAGGCTCGCACCATCCGTATCCCGGTACACATGGTCGAGGTCATCAACAAGCTCGGCCGTATCCAGCGTGAGCTGCTCCAGGACCTGGGCCGTGAGCCCACGCCGGAAGAGCTCGCCAAGGAAATGGACATCACGCCGGAGAAGGTGCTGGAAATCCAGCAGTACGCGCGTGAGCCGATCTCTCTCGACCAGACCATCGGCGACGAGGGCGACAGCCAGCTCGGTGACTTCATCGAGGACTCCGAAGCTGTTGTCGCAGTCGATGCCGTCTCGTTCACCTTGCTGCAGGATCAGCTGCAGTCGGTACTCGAGACGCTGTCCGAGCGCGAAGCCGGCGTGGTTCGCCTCCGCTTCGGTCTCACCGACGGTCAGCCGAGGACTTTAGACGAAATCGGACAGGTCTACGGCGTCACGCGTGAGCGTATCCGCCAGATCGAATCGAAGACGATGTCGAAGCTGCGCCACCCGTCGCGTTCGCAGGTTCTGCGCGACTACCTCGACTAGTCACACCAGCTATGCACACAAGAGGCGCTCTCCGGATCTCCGGAGAGCGGCTCTTGTGCGTTTGCCGCCTCAGACCAAGAGTGTGTCCCGGAGTTGTGCGACATCGTCCTCGCTCAACTGAAGGCCGTCCCGGACGTAGTTGTCGAAGTTGCCGTACACCCGATCCACCGTGGCGAAAGACGTGTCCAGCCAAGACTGTTCGACGCCGTCGATGAACGCGCTCCCCGTGCGGGGTCCGGTGAGGTACTGATTGCTGAGCATGTAATCGGCGTTCACGTCGGTGCGACTCACGCCGAGGACGGTCAGGAGAACTGCGGTCATCCAACCGGTACGGTCCTTGCCCGCCGAGCAGTGGTAGAGGACTGCACCGTCGGTGTTCGCGACGTTCACCAGCGCGTCGTGGAATGCGCGGCTCGCCCCCGGATCGGTCACCATCAACGCGTACATCGTCGGCATGTCCACCAGCGCCGGGAGGTTGGCGGGGTTGGTTCCGATGACGTCGAACCAGTTGCTTCGCGCCCCGTTCGGAAGGCGATCCTGCGAGAGCGTTCGTTCGACGACCGTACGGAAGTCGTCGACCGATTCCACTCCGCGTTCGCTCAACGACGCGAGATCCGACGGTGTCAGCTTGTCGAGGGCATTCGAGCGAAATACCTTCCCCCACCGAACGGTCTGCCCGTCCGCGGCGTCGTAGCCACCGATGTCACGCGCGTTCGACGCACCCTCGAGGTGCAGCGATCGATCCGCGGCAACCTGCGCAGCTGTGGGTCCGGCGTGGTCGAGAGCGGGAATTCCACCGGCGAGCGCCGGGACCGGTGCACACGAGATGATCAGCGCACACAGAGCGGTCGCGGCGGGACGGGCGATTCTGTTCGACATCCGGACAGAATAGGACCGCAATCAGGACTTCGTACGAACCTTGATGTACAACGAGGCGACCGGTTCGATAACTCTTGCCGCCACCGGGCCGATGACCGCCATCAGGAGCACGTAAGCAGTTGCCAATGCGGCAAGTTCGGCGTCGACGGCGCCTGCGGACACCGCGAGGCCGGCGATGATGATGGAGAACTCACCGCGGGCGATCAGAGCGGCACCGGCGCGCGCCTGACCCATTCGCGCGACACCCTGACGTCTGGCCGCCCAGGCGCCGGTTACCAGCTTCGTGATCGCCGTGACCACTGCCAGGATCGCGGCCCATCCGAGGACTGGCGGAATGGAACTGGGATCGGTGTTGAGACCGAAGACCACGAAGAACATTGCGGCGAACAGATCTCGAAGGGGCTCGAGCACGCGACTGGCATTGTGCGCCGTCGACCCCGAGATCGCGATTCCGAGGAGGAATGCGCCCACAGCCGCCGACACCTGCATCGCCGAACTGATGCCGGCGACCAACAGTGCGGCACCGAGCAGCTTGAGCAGGAGCGTCTCACTGTCGGGACTGTCGAGGAGGGCAGAGACGTACCGTCCGTATCGGAGGGCCACGACAAGAACCACGGTGATGACCAACAACGAGATCCCGACCGCTTCGAGCCCGCCCATGAAGCTCACGCCCGCGAGCATCGCGGTCAGAATCGGCAGGTACAGCGCCATCGCCAGGTCTTCGAACACCAGAATCGAAAGCACGACCGGTGTCTCGCGGTTACCGAGGCGCCCCAGGTCGCTGAGCACCTTGGCGATGATTCCCGAAGACGAGATGTAGGTGACGCCGGCCATGACCGTCGCCCCCACGACGCCCCAACCGAGCATCAAGCCGACAACCGCGCCAGGGGTGGCGTTGAGGACGATGTCGACGATGCCGGCTACCCGCGAGCGTTTGAGACCGGTGACGAGCTCGGCCGCAGTGTATTCGAGCCCCAACAGCAGCAAGAGCAGGACGATCCCGATCTCACTTGCCAGATGGGAGAACTCGCCGATGTCGCCGAGCTGGATGAAACCGCCCTGTCCGAAGCACAGGCCGCCGATCAGGTAGAACGGGATCGGCGACATGCCGACGCGAGCAGCGAGCCGTCCGAGCAGTCCGAGCGCGAAGAAGACCGCGCCGAGTTCGATCAGTGCGAGGGTGGTTGTGTCCACGCGCCAGTCAGCCGTTGGCCAAGATTTTTGCCGCTGCAGCCAAACCGTCCGGCGTTCCGACTGCCACGAGAAGGTCTCCCCCGGTGAACGTGAAGTCGGGGTTCGGAGACGGGCTCACCTGTCCTGCGCGCATGACGGCGACGATGGACACTCCGGTGCGCGTGCGCATGCCGGTGTCCCCGAGGGTCTGTCCGTCGTAGCGAGAACCGTCCTTGATGTAGAGCTGTTTGGTTCGAATGCCCGGAAGGTCACGGTGCTCTTCCTCGAGCTGAGCAACGAGCTGTGGGGCACCCAGGAGATTGCTGAGCGCTGCCGCTTCCTCGGTGGTCAGAGGCAGCGAGGCAGCACACGCGTCAGGGTCGTCTGCCTTGGAAACGATGAGGTCGGTATGACCGTCCCGATGGGTGACGACACCCACGCGACGACCGGAAGACAGAACAAAATCCTTGCGCGTCCCGATCCCCGGTAGTGGGGTGACTTCTACGTTCATACACCAACGGTAGCGCCGATCGGTGACCTGCATCGCGGGAGGGCCGTTATCCGCGGGGAGCACTTCGCGGCGAGCGAACCGGCGACCTACCGAACCGGCGAAAACACGCCGTTCTCGCCCGGAAAATACTCGACGACAGCGGTGACGGCTGCGACGGGAATCGGGGCGTACAGATGCGGGAATCGCATCGATTCCGGGTCCGAGGGGACACCCGGTTCGTACTTGACCTGACCGACGAGCAAGGCCGGATCGATAGCCAGAAGGACTATGTCGTCACGGCCGGCAAAGATCCGATTGGCCGGGAGATGAACTTGCGCCGGAGTCGACATGTGGACAAATCCCTCCGCCTCGAATCCGTCGGGGATACGTTCACCGAGCTGTTGTGCCCGCGCCCACTCCTCGCGCGTGCACATGTGGAGCAACTCGACGCTCTCGTCGACAAGTGGTTCGCGTCCCGGGTTCATCCGCCCAGAATATCGGGCTGAGGTCGGCGATCCGAATCAGCTGTCAGCGAACAATCTTCACCCGAGAATGCCTGCCCAGCGCATTTCCAGTGAGACACAACACTAAGAAACGCCTTCGGGAACAACCCGTAAACCCCAAACGTCTGTAAGAGTGGATCTACCGCGCCATTCCGACGCGGCGGACCAGGCCCCAGGCACGCGGCCCGAATGCCGCAAAGCCAGTACGGAGGAGTCATGCCCGGAACACTGACCAGCCCACAGTTGACCGCTGCCGACCGGTGCGACCGGTGCGGTGCCGGAGCACGCGTACGCGCCGTGCTTCCCACCGGCGGCGAGCTTCTCTTCTGCGGACACCACGCAACCGAACACGCGGATCGACTTCGCGAGATGAATGCCGTCGTCTCCGAAAGCGAACCCGCAATCTGACCTGTCAGCCGGGGGTGGCCTCTTCACGAGGCGCGCCATGAACGCCAGAACGGGCGATCACAGTCACTGTGATCGCCCGTTCTGCCGTTCCGGGGCCGCAAGCACGCGAAGCGTGCGGGACCGGTATCGGCTGCTACCAGCTGCGGAGAATCGCGATGCGTTCGGTCAGCTGATCGACAGTAGCGATGGCCGTCGGCGGACCGCCGCACACCCGGCGCAGTTCCGCGTGAATGATGCCGTGCGGCTTACCAGTGCGGTGAACGTTCATCGCCACCAACCCGTTGAGCTCCTTGCGGAGCGCACCGAGCTGATCTGCCGTGGCCGCTCGATCGGATACCACTGCCGCCGTGGGTTGCGGGGCGGCGGCCTTGGCCGAGTTGGCCTCGACCTGCGTCTGCTGGCGTTGACGCAGCAATGCCCGCATCTGATCGGCGTCGAGTAGGCCTGGCAGACCGAGGTAGTCGGCTTCCTCGTCACTTCCGGCGAATGTCGCGGTACCGAAGGATGATCCGTCGTAGATCACCTGGTCGAGTTCGGCATCGGCGCCCAGGGACGTGAACGCCTTCTCCTCCTCGCCCAGCTCGTCCTTCTGCTTGTTCGCATCGGCGAGCAGGTCGTCTTCGAGGCCGTCCTTCTCACGATGCGGCTTGCCGAGTACGTGATCACGCTGGGCCTCGAGCTGTGCGGCAAGGTCGAGAAGCACCGGCACCGACGGCAGGAAGACGCTGGCAGTTTCGCCCTTACGACGCGAGCGCACGAAGCGCCCGATCGCCTGAGCGAAGTACAGCGGAGTCGACGCGCTGGTCGCGTACACACCGACCGCCAGACGGGGAACGTCGACACCCTCGGACACCATGCGGACCGCGACCATCCATTTCTGGTCGCTCGCACCGAATTCGGCGATTCGCTTGGACGCGGTGGGGTCATCGGACAGCACGACGGCCGGCTGTTCGCCGGTGATCGCTGTCAGGGCCTTCGCGTACTCGCGGGCCACTGTCTGGTCCGTCGCGATGACAAGTCCGCCGGCATCGGGCATACCGGTACTGCGCAGCTGCGCCAAACGGGTGTCTGCTGCTTGCAGCACGGCAGGAATCCAGTCGCCGGCAGGGTCCAAGGCCGTACGCCAGGCCCGAGTCGTCTGCTCGGCGCTCAGCGGCTCGCCGAGTCGAGCGGTGAATTCCTCGCCGGCGTTGTTTCGCCACCGTGCCTCGCCCGAGTAGGCGAGAAACACGACGGGGCGAACCACGCCGTCCTTGAGGGCATCCGAATATCCGTAGGAGTGGTCGGCTTTCGAGCGGAGCAGACCTTCCTTGTCCGGCTCGTACTCGACAAAAGGAATGGCACTGTCGTCACTGCGGAACGGGGTTCCGGTCAGTGCGAGACGCCTGGTCGCGTCGCCGAAAGCTTCACGAATGGCGTCGCCCCAGCTCTTGGCGTCGCCGCCGTGGTGGATCTCGTCGAGGATGACCAGCGTCTTGCGGCCCTCGGTCCGCACACGATGCTTCGACGGGTGCGAGGCAACCTGGGCGTAGGTCAGCACGACGCCGTGATAGTCACTCGAGGTCTGGCCGGTCGAGTTGGAGAACCGCGAGTCCAATGCGAGGCCGGAGCGCTGAGCGGACTCCGCCCACTGGTGCTTGAGGTGCTCGGTCGGCGCCACGACGGTTATCTGGTCGACCGTCCGGTCACGGAGCAATTCCGAAGCTACCCGCAGAGCGAAGGTGGTCTTACCTGCTCCCGGCGTTGCGACCGCCAGAAAGTCACGCGGACTGCTGGAAAGGTATTTGGTCAGTGCACGGCGCTGCCATGCACGAAGGGAACCGGTAGGGGCGCCAGGTTGGGTTCCCGCGGATTGAGCTCCGGCGGGTTCGGGCGACTTGCCGAACTCGGCTGCCACGGTCTCAGACGTCATAGGCCGCGCCTCCACTGGAATCGCACTGTTGTCTCGCGCTCCTCGAATTTTCATCAATGTCCGGCGACGAGCCTAGCCGCCGCCACCGACGAAAGCCGCACTCGAAGCGCGTACTCATGGCCGTTCTCACTCCGGCCGGCGAGGTTTCGCTTCTCTCGCATCCTGCCGACCTGCACGCGAATTGTCTCAGAAATGTGCGACACGTCGGCGCCATGGTTGGGCAACCGGGTGTGTCGTCAGGGATGCTGGAGACATCATGAGTGAAGCGCGAGGCGAGAAGTCGAGCGGAAGTGATCTGCACCACCGCAGATGGCATCCGCTACGCCGCACCGGGCAGTTGATCGGTCGAACCCTGAGCAAGGCCTGGGACGATTCCATCTTCGGAAAGGCGGCTACGGCCGCGTTCTGGCAAACGCTGTCGCTTGCTCCCCTGCTGCTCGGCCTTCTGGGAATGATCGGCTACATCGGTGGGTGGTTCGGACCCAACACCGTCGAGATCATCGAATCCAAGATCGTCACGTTCAGCGGAACGATCTTCAGCGAAAGCGTCGTCGACCAGATCATCCGCCCGACGGTGACGGACGTCCTTCAGCGCGGACGCCCGGAGATCATCTCGGTGGGCTTCCTGCTCTCCCTGTGGGCGGGATCATCGGCGATCAGTACGTTCGTCGACTCGATCGTGGAAGCACACGGGCAGCAGGATGCCCGCAATCCCATCTGGCAGCGCATCTTCGCCCTGCTGCTCTACGTGATGTTCCTGGTGATGGCGGTGTTCATCCTGCCGCTAGTAGCTCTGGGGCCGACGCTCGTCGGGCGAGCACTGCCGGCCTCCTGGTACGTGGTCGGATCGAATCTGGTCGACACGTTCTACTACCCCGCTGTCGGTCTGCTGGTGATCATCGGCCTCACGACGCTCTACAAAGTCGCTCTGCCGAAGTCGCTGCCGTGGCATCGGCTGCTCGCGGGCGCCCTGGTCGCCGGTGTGTTCTTCATGGCCGCCAGCACCGGATTGCGCTGGTACCTGGGATTCGTCACCAGCACCGGCTACACGTACGGCGCACTGGCAACGCCGATCGCGTTTCTGCTCTTCACGTTCTTCCTCGGTTTTGCCGTCGTGCTCGGCGCCGAGTTCAACGCGACGGTTCAGGAGTTCTGGCCCGCTCGTGCCACTCGGATGGAGCAGATGCGAGAGTGGCTTGCGGCTCAGAACACCGACGAAAAGACCGGTCCGGTCACCAACCTGACCTGGCACCTGGCCACCAGCCCGATCCGCATCTCGGGCGACAAAGCGGACCCGGCCACGGTCCCCTCGTACGGGCGGCCCCGCAGCAGACAAACCGAGAGCAGACAATCGGAGTCGCGCCAGAACTCGTGCGTCGACCAAGATCCCTGCGATGAACCGCACGCAGACGCGAAGAGCCCGGCGGCCGACTGCGTCGAGGCTGTCGATCCGCCGAGCTCCGGAAGTACTCCCGCTCGCCTGACCAGAGGTCAGTCGCCCTTACGGAGTCCTTCGTAAATCTTCTTGCAGTCCGGGCACACCGGTGATCCCGGCTTGGCGGACTTCGTCACGGGAAACACCTCACCGCACAGCGCGACGACATGGGTTCCCATGACGGCGCTCTCGGCGATCTTGTTCTTCTTCACGTAGTGGAAGAACTTCGGGGTGTCGTCGTCGGTCGTTTCGTCGGTGGAGACGTCGGGACGTTCCTTGGTTTGAGTGCTCACCCCTCCAATAATGCCGTCTCCGTCACAGCGGTGCGACCCACGGGTCGTGTGCAATTGTCGGCCGAGAGTGGAACAGTGGAGTCATGGCACGAAATGGCGCGTTCGGCAGGTCCGACGAGGCCGGGACTCCCGACAATCCCGTACTGATCACCGAAGCGCAGCAGTCCGTCGAAGAGCAGCACAAAGCCCGAGTGCGCAAGTACATGATCATCATGTCCTTCCGGTTCCCGGCGTTGATCCTCGCGGCGATCGCGTACGGCATCTGGGCCAACGCCTGGATCTCGATGCTCATCATCGGTGCATCCATTCCGCTTCCCTGGATCGCCGTCCTGATCGCCAACGACCGACCACCGCGCACCAAGGACGAACCGAGTCGATACGACGGACGAAAGAAGACCGCAGGCGAGATCGAATCCGCGACGCACCACACCATCGAAGGCTGACAAGTTCCGCCTGCGAGAATGACAGGGTGAGAAGCGAAACGCTCCTGTCCATCACCCCTGCGCTGCGTGAGGCTCTGCTTCGCAATCGATTCGACACCGGAACCACGCTCGAGGCGTTGGGTCCCGAAGTTCACGCTGCTCTCGGTCGAAGTGAGCCGGTGCCCGTGCGCCGCGCCACCCGAGAACTCGGGGACCTGGGCGTTCTCATCAGACTGTTCCTTCTCGCCGATGACTGCCCGGCGGGCGACGTCGCCGCGGCGCTGGCTCCGCTGACAATCGCGCAGTGCGTCGACGCCGGTCTGCTCGAAGGTGAGAACTTCGACAGTGAGAATCCGCTCGTGCGGGCCGCGGTGGATCTTCGCCCCATCGACGTCGGCGACGGCGATCGTTGGGTGATCTCGGATCTCGACGGCGGAATCCGTCCCAAGAAGGCCACGGCCGATCATGTGCTGGGCGTCGGGCATGCGTCACTGTCCTTGCTGCAGGCCACGCCCACCGCGAGGGTCGGCAGCGTGCTCGACCTCGGTACGGGATGCGGCATCCAAGCCCTGCACGCGAACACGTACGCCGATTCGGTCACCGCAACCGACATCAATCAACGCGCTGTCGACCTCACGGCAGCAACCATGGCCCTCAACGGACTGGACGTCGAACTCCTTCAAGGGTCCTGGTTCGAACCCGTCGAGGGTCGAACCTTCGACCAGGTGGTCGCCAATCCGCCGTTTGTCGTCGGCGAGGCACGCGTCCATCACACGTACCGCGATTCCGGCCTCGATCTCGACGGTGCGAGCGAATTGATGATCTCGCAATCGATCGACTACCTGAACCCCGGCGGCACGGCAGCTCTGCTGGCGTCCTGGGTGCACGTCGAAGGGCAGGACTGGCGGTCGCGGATCGCGTCGTGGCTGCCGGCCCACGGCGTCGATGCCTGGGTGGTCCAGCGCGATGTCGCGGATCCGGCTCTGTACGTCGGTACGTGGCTCAAGGACGGCGGGCAGGATCCGCGAGATCCTGAAACGGCATCGAGAGCAAACGCCTGGCTGGATCACCTCGAAGAATCCGACGTCGAGGGCGTCGGCTTCGGTTTCGTGTTCCTTCGCCGCACCGACTCCCCCACCGACCTGATGGCCGAGGACCTCATGCACGGCTTCTCGGACCCGCTCGGGGCCGAGGCGCTCGCTTACTTCGACCGTCTTGCCTGGTTGCGTGAACACGACGTCCTCGAGGAACGCTTCGTCCTCGATCCGGACACGGCTCTCGAACGCGTCTACCTCCCCGGTGACGAGGGATGGCAACAAGTGGTCACGCGTGTGCACCGCGGCAACGGACCGCACTGGCAGCACGAGATCGACGAGCTCGGTGCTGCGCTGTTGGCCGGACTCCGAGCGGATGGACTGGTGGTCGACGAATTGATCGAACTTCTTGCCGCGGCGAACGGCGAAGACCCGAACCAGCTACGCGAGGCCGTCGTCACAATGATGGTCTCGCTGGTTCGACACGGGTTGGTGCTTCCCGTCACGAACTGAGTTCCCGGTGAGTTGCAGATTTTTGTGTTCTCAGCAACTTCTCAGGACGACTGGGAAATAACTGCAGGTCACGGCGATTTAGCGGAAATCGGCACGGGAACTTTCCCGGAACTCTCACACGTTGAACTGTGTGAGAGACCGCCGATAGGGAGGCAAGTCATGACAAGCCCCAGCACCACTACTCGCATTCGTCCGAGCGCCGCAGATCTGGACGCCCAGAGCCCGGCCGCAGACCTGGTCCGCGTCTACCTGAACGGGATCGGTCGTACCGCACTGCTGACAGCAGCAGACGAGGTCGAACTGGCGAAGCGAATCGAAGCGGGGCTGTACGCCAGCCACGTCCTTGCCACGGGAAAGCGCCTGACAGTCGCCAAGAAGAGGGATCTCGCAACGATCGTTCGCGAGGGACAGTCGGCACGTAGCCACCTCCTGGAAGCGAACCTGCGACTCGTCGTGTCGCTGGCCAAGCGCTACACCGGCCGCGGCATGCCGCTCCTCGATCTGATTCAAGAAGGCAACCTCGGACTCATCCGTGCAATGGAGAAGTTCGACTACGCCAAGGGCTTCAAGTTCTCGACGTACGCCACCTGGTGGATCCGTCAGGCGATCACCCGCGGAATGGCTGATCAGAGCCGCACCATCCGGCTCCCAGTCCACCTCGTGGAGCAGGTCAACAAGCTCGCCCGCATCAAGCGCGAACTGCACCAGCAGCTCGGGCGAGAAGCCACGGACGACGAGTTGGCCGAAGAGTCGGGCATCCCGGCGCACAAGATTGCCGACCTGCTCGACCACAGCCGCGACCCGGTAAGCCTGGACATGCCTGTGGGCAACGACGAAGAAGCGCCCTTGGGCGATTTCATCGAAGATTCCGAGGCGACCTCGGCCGAGAACGCCGTCATCGCCGGTCTGCTGCACAGCGATGTGCGCAGCGTGCTCGGGACGCTCGACGAGCGGGAGCAGCAGGTCATCCGACTTCGCTACGGTCTCGACGACGGCCAGCCCCGCACCCTCGATCAGATCGGCAAGCTCTTCGGCCTCTCGCGTGAGCGGGTTCGTCAGATCGAGCGTGAGGTCATGGGCAAGCTCCGCGTCGGCGATCGCGCCGAGAAATTGCGGTCCTACGCGAGCTGATCAAACAACACAGCACGTGCGTCAGCGCGCCACACCACTCGCGCTGACGCACCGCACAAAGCACCGGCCACCGCTACTTCCCTCCCCCTCGGGAATGTGCGGTGGCCGGTGTTGTTCGCTGTGTCTACCGCAGCCGCCTGGGCCCCAGGTCGATTGCGCTCGGCTCAGGTCCGATTCGGACACGTGAATCGGTGATCTCCGCCCCGGTAGCCGAAGCGAGTACCGGCTCACAGGCCAGTTCGCGGACTTCGGGAATGTCGTCGGCCAGCGCCGAGATGCGCTGAACCAGATCAACCAACGCACCCTTGTTGACCGGAACGGCGTTGCGGTATCCGGAGAGAAGCGGCGCGGCCTTGGGCGCGTCGATCAATTCCGTAGCAGCGTCCTCGGTGAGAGGCAGTACGCGATAGGCACGGTCACCGAGGAGATCGGAGATCACACCGGCAAGCCCGAACGAGATCAGCGAACCGAACGACGGGTCGTCTTGGACACCAACCACACATCCGATGCCCTTGGTTGCCATTTTCTGCACGTGCAGCAGCGGTTCACCCGACGCGGCCGCAAGATCTCGGTAAGCGAGGCGCACCGATTCCGGTCCACTCAGATCCAGCCTGACGCCGCCCAGATCCGGTCGGTGTCGCCACATTTCGCCGGTTGCCTTGACCGCGACCGGGTAGCCGACAGCATCCGCTGCCTCTACTGCTTCGTCTTCGCTCAGGACCGAACGGAATTCGACGACGGCGACCCCGTAACACTCGAGCAGCGCCGCCGCTTCCACATCTGAAAGCCAACGGCCAGGAGAGTTTTCAAGCCAATCTGCCACCATCTTCTGGGCTCGCTCGGAGTCGATACCCACGGGACGAACCACCTTCGACGCAGGCTTGCTGCGCCACTCCGCATATCGCCAAGCCCTCGCCAACGCCAGGGCGGCACGCTCCGGCCCCGGGTAGGACGGCACCGAACCGCGGGTCGGGTTACCGACTTCGTCACGAACTGCCAGGACGTCCGGCACACCCTCAGCTGCGAGGAACGTGGTGAGAATCGGCTTGTCCGAGCCTGCGACGGCGTCCTTGAGTGCTTTCGCGAACGGCTCGACCGGAATGGCAACCGGGGGAACGAAGACGGCGATGACGGCATCGACGTCGAACGACGCCAAAGCGTCGCGCACGGCAGTGGCGAACAGTTCCGGACTCGCCTGGGCGCCGAGGTCGACCGGGTCGCTGACCTGCAGACCTTCACTGCGGGCCGCGTCCGCAGCGAGGACACCGAGCGCGGTCGAGTTTCCGATGACCGCAAGCCGGGGGCCGGCGGGCAACGGTTGGTATCCGAAGAGCAAGGCGCAGTCGAACAATTGTGAAATGGACCCGACCTGAATGACGCCCGCCTGTTCGAAGAGGGCGCGGACGATCGAATCGTCGATCTCGACTCCGGTGGCGGCGAGCACCGGCGGAACCGCGTGCCGACCGCTCTTCACTGCGACGATCGGCTTCTTCCGCGCAACTCGACGCGCGATGCGAGAGAACTTCCGTGGGTTGCCGAAGCTCTCCAGATAGAGAAGGACCACTTCGGTGGACTGGTCGGAATCCCAGTACTGCAGAAGGTCGTTACCCGAGACGTCCGCACGGTTACCGGCGGAAACGAAGGCGGACAATCCGATTCGGCTGCGCGCGGCTTCGTCGAGAATGGCGATACCGAGCGCGCCGGACTGACAGAAGAAGCCGACGTTGCCTGCCACCGGCAAGACCGGCGCGAGCGTCGCATTCAACGAAATCGCCGGGTCGTTGTTCGCGACACCCAGCGCATTCGGGCCGATGAGGCGCATACCGTGAGCGCGCGCTGCATGGACCAGTTTGCGTTCGGACGAGCGCCCGTCCGGACCACTCTCACTGAAGCCCGACGAGACGACCACCAGCGCTTTGACGCCCTTGTCGAGGCAGTCGTCGAGTACCGAATTGATCGATTCTGCAGGTACAGCCACGACGGCGAGATCGACGTCGTCGGGGATGTCACGAACCGTCGGATATGCCCGAACGCCGTGTACCGAACGATGCTCCGCGTTGACGGGATAGACCGGTCCGGTGAATCCGCCGCGCAGCAGGTTGGTCAACACCGCGTTACCCACTTTGGCCGGGTCCGCTGATGCGCCGATCACCGCCACCGATCGCGGGCTGAGCACGTTTCCCATGCTGCGGGCCTCAGCTGCCCGCTCACGCGAATTGCGTACTGAAACAAGCGCTTCCGTCGGGTCGATCGCGAATTCGAGTCTCAGCACGCCACCGTCGAAAGAGCGGCTCACCTGATACCCCGCCTCACGGAACACCGTCACCATGTTGCGGTTCTCGGAGAGGACCTCGGCGACGAACATCGTCAGACCGTTCTCGGCCGCTGCCGCTGCCAGGTACTCGAGCAGGATCGGGCCGAGGCCGCGCCCCTGGTGTGCGTCGGCGACGACGAAGGCGACCTCGGCAGACTTTCCGTCACCGACGTCGAGCAGTCGCTCGTATCGACCCACCGCGATGATCTCGTCGCCGAGCATCATCACGAACGCCACACGGTTGTGGTGGTCGACCGTCGTGAAGTTCTTGACGTCGCGCGCCGACATCGTGGGGTACGGGCCGAAGTAGCGCAGATACCGGGTGCGCTCGGAGAGTTTGCCGTGGAATTCGACGAGCTTGTCCGCGTCTTCGGGAACGATGGGTCGCAACGCCACCGCTCCGCCGTCGGAGGCGAGAACATCGACTACCCAGGAATGGGGATAGGTGTGAGCGGGGTCGGTCTTCGGCGCCTGGCCGCTCGCCTCGCCGCCTGCAGCTTCGGTATCGGACTGTTCAGTCACGGGGATCCTCCGGGTCGAGTCCGAGTAGCGGGAACGAAGCGCGACGTGTCGCGATGATCGCCGAGTCGATACGGGTGAGTGCACGGTCCACCGAGGCGACACCTGTCTCCGGTGTACCACCCGGGCCGTCCCACGGCGTGTAGGCGACATCGCCGCCGTCCCCCATGGTCGGCGGGAGGTCGACGCTCGGCGCTCGCAGCTTCGTCGATTCCTTCCAGTCTTCCGGGACAGCGGTGTCGACGTCGATCTCGCGATCGAGCGCTGCAGCGATCAAGTGAGTCCATGCCCTCGGCACGACGCGCACCAGTCCGTATCCCCCGCCTCCGACTGCCAGCCACCGCCCCTCGGAGTAGCGGTCGGCGAGGTCACGCATCGCCAAAAACGCGGCGCGCTGACCGTCGACGGTGAGGGCGAGATCCGCGAGCGGGTCCTCGCGGTGCGAGTCGACTCCGCACTGGCTGATGATGATCTGCGGGCGGAAGGCTGCAATGGCTCCCGGGACGACGGCGTGAAATGCACGCAGCCACAACGCGTCGACGGTTCCGGGCAGCACCGGGATGTTCACCGCCGTACCTTCGGCGGCCCCGTCGCCGACCTCGCTCGACCATCCGGTGTTCGGCCACAAGGTTGCCGGGTGCTGATGCAGCGAGACCGTGAGCACCCGCGGGTCCCCGAGGAACGCATGTTGCACTCCGTCGCCGTGGTGAGCGTCGACGTCGATGTAGGCGATGCGGTCGTAGCCGTTGTCGAGCAGCCACGAAATCGCAACCGCCGCATCGTTGTAGACGCAGAATCCAGAGGCCCAATCCGCCATCGCGTGGTGCATGCCGCCGCCGATGCTGACCGCGCGCCTCGTACGTCCCGAAGCGATTTCCTGCGCTGCGGCCAGCGAGCCGCCGGCGAGGATCGCACTGGCTTCGTGCATGTGCGGGAAGACCGGGTTGTCCTCGGTACCGAGCCCGTGGGGAACATCCTGGCCGCTCACACCGTTGTTCGCAGAGTTACCCGCGTCTTTGACCGCTGCAAGATATGCCGGTGTGTGGATTCTGAGGAGGTCGGCATCGGACGCGGCACTCGGTTCGAGAAATTCGACGCCCTCGAGAAGTCCGAGGCTTCGCGAGAGTGCCATCGTGAGATCGAGGCGAGTGGGATTCATCGGGTGATCGGCGCTCCACCGATAGCTCAGGTACTCCGGACTCCACACCACGACTCGATTCGCTCGAGACGCCGCGGGGTCCCCGTCAGATCTGATCGACGCGGTCATGGGATCACGCTACTTCCTTCTCGTTTCGTGCTGCACACCACACTCGTGGCCCGCTTCGGAGACCGAGATCGAGTGACACGAATCCGATTCGGACACGCGCTGGACTCGCCGCGGTGGAGGCGGCACCGGAACCACGAACTGAACGGTAGAATGATCAACTGACGAAGGGGTTGAGTGTGAAGGATCTAGTCGACACCACGGAGATGTATCTCCGGACGATCTACGACTTGGAAGAAGAGGGCGTAGTCCCACTCCGGGCGCGGATCGCCGAACGGCTCGAACAGAGCGGACCCACCGTCAGCCAGACTGTTGCGCGTATGGAGCGTGACGGCTTGCTGATGGTCGCCGGCGATCGACATCTGGAACTCACCGACAAGGGTCGCGATCTCGCGATCTCTGTCATGCGTAAGCACCGGTTGGCAGAGCGCCTGCTGGTGGACGTCATCGGTCTCAAATGGGAAGACGTACATGCCGAGGCATGCCGTTGGGAGCACGTGATGAGCGAGGAGGTCGAGCGTCGGCTCGTCGTCGTTCTGAACAACCCCACGACGTCGCCCTACGGCAACCCGATTCCGGGCTTGGACCAGTTGGGACTCGACGGCCCGGTTGCCACCACCGAAACATTGGTGCGCCTGACCGATATTCCGCACGGCGCACAGACAGCTGTGGTCGTTCGGCGACTGGCCGAGCACGTGCAGTCCGATCCCGAGGTGATCGCGCAGCTGCGCGACGCCGGCGTCGTTCCCGACGCCAGGGTGACGGTCGAAACCCGTCCGGGCTCGGTGACGATCATCGTGCCGGGTCACAGCGGGTTCGACCTGTCCGAGGAAATGGCTCACGCCGTTCAGGTCAAGCAGGTCTGAGGAAGTAGATGAAACTCCTGGTCACCGGCGGCGCCGGTTACGTCGGCAGTGTGTGCAGCACTGTGTTGCTCGAGCGTGGACACGAGGTTGTCGTCATCGACGACCTCTCCACCGGAAATGCCGACGCGGTGCCTGCCGGTGCCGAGTTCATCGAAGGAGACGTGGGAGCGCTTGCTGCCGACGTCCTCGGCAGTGCGGGTTCACCGGTTTTCGACGGTGTGCTTCACTTCGCGGCGCAGTCGCTGGTCGGCGAATCGGTGCTGCACCCCGAAAAGTACTGGCGCGGAAACGTCGTCACGACCATCGAGTTGCTCGAGGCGATCCGTGTCTCCGGTACTCCGAGCCTCGTGTTCTCGTCCACCGCCGCAACGTACGGCGAACCGGAGCAGTCCCCGATCGTGGAGACCGCTCCGACCCGCCCCACCAATCCGTACGGCGCGACCAAGCTCGCGATCGATCATGCGATCACCTCGTACTCGATCGCTCACGGCCTCGGTGCGACGAGCTTGCGCTACTTCAACGTCGCGGGCGCGTACAAGTCCGCCGGTGAGAACCGGGTGATCGAAACCCACCTGATTCCGCTCGTCCTTCAGGTCGCACTCGAGCAGCGGGACAAGATCTCGGTCTTCGGAACCGACTGGCCCACGCCGGACGGAACCGCGGTACGCGACTACATCCACGTGCTGGACCTCGCCGAAGCACATCTACTGGCGCTCGAATCCTCGGTTCCCGGCGAGCACCGCATCTACAACCTCGGAAGCGGTGCCGGCTTCAGCGTGCGCGAGGTGATCGCCGCCTGTGCGCGGGTCACCGGCCTGCCGATCAACGTCGAGGACGCGTCACGACGGCTGGGTGATCCGGCAGTACTGATCGCATCGAGCGACAAGGCGATTGCCGAGCTCGGTTGGACGCCCACGCGTACCGATCTCGACGTCATCGTCGCCGACGCATGGCAGTTCCTCCAGGATCTGGGCGACCGCTCACACGCTGCTCGCTAGCTTCCATTCGGCAATGCCGGCGGCAAGCCGGTGATTCCGAGCGATTCCCCGATGGACAATCCGACGGCCGCGAGGTCACGGATTCCGTCGGGGCGCATACCGGATTGCAGCGATAGATCCAGCAATCCCGCCAAGGTGTGTTCCGAATCGGCCGACAGCGCGGCCGACAGCGCAACACCTGCCAGAGGTCCGTCGCCACGCACGTATGCAAAGAAGCCGAGAAGTGTTGCCGGCCAAGCTCGTTCGGGCAACGGGACTTCATGGGTGAGCACGAGCCACAATTGCTCAGCATGTGCCGCAACGGACGTGATCGCCAATCCCAGCACCACGTCGCGCACGCGTACGTCCGTCAATGCGACCACCAGATCGGCGCATTCCTGCGGGTCAGGGCGGTGAGCGCCTGCCTCGACACGGCGGACGTGTTCCAACACCAGATCGATCCGGCACTGAACTGCGGTTTCACCGCTCGGTTCCCCACTGTGCGCGCTCGACTCTCGTCGGCTCGCGATCAGTCGGGCAATCGTGTCGTGATTGCGAGCGGCGCCGTGTACCCACCGGACCAGTTCCTCACGCGAACGGCGAATGACCCTCCCGCCCAACACCTGTGCTGCTGCAACCGACGAAGATGCCGGGTCTGGCAGGGTGCCGCGGTGAATCGAACGCATGACGCTCGTCCACGGCTGGCCAGATTCTATTGCGGCCGTGCACAATACGTCGGCCAGCTCGACGCAGGTTCCGCCGAGCATGTCTTCGAATACCTCGGCCAGCTCGATGGTTTCATCGATCAGAGTTTCAGCTGCCGAGCAATCGGTGATCACCACGAGAACGACCGCACGCGCGCCTTCCCCGTCACAGACGGCGGCGAACTGGCGCAGCGCCGCGCTCATCTGCCTCGCGGGCTTTCCCCTGACACTGGGAAAGTAGTCGTGCCGCATCACTGGTCCGAGCGTCGAGGCGGAGGCGCCCATCAGAGACAGCGCAACCACAGAGTTGGACGGATGGAAGCCCAGGAGTGCGGGTATTGCCGCGATCAATTCGCCTGGATCGGAGACGCGTTCGACGCATCCGAGAAGGGCGGCAAGGTCGTCGTCGGAGAATTCGAATTCTCCCGGAAGAGGTGATGTCGTCATGCACACACCGTCGCTGATCACCCTGACCCGGCCGTCTGCTCGACCAGGGAAAACAGCTGCGTCCAACTCGTCTGTGGATTACCGCATTTGTTGGGGACCAAGTACCGCGCCGCACCGAGCAGCTCCGCTACTTGTCGGACCTGTGTGCTGCGAAATCACTTGCCTGCTTTGACCTTCTGCACGGCTGCGGTGAACGCTTGATCCAGCGGTGCCGTCGAGGGCGTCGCAGAACCGAACGTCATCAGTGTTGTCGCCACCCGTACGTCGCCGACCTGCGCGATCAAGGTCAGCATCGTCTGATCACCGGCTGTGGCCTTGGGGGACACGACAGTGCGGCGAAGTGACATCGTCTTGTCGGCATCGATCGGCGACGGCGGAAGAATTTCCGTCGTCACTGTCGTAGTGACGCCGTTCGCAGTGACAGTCATGGACGGGCACTGCCGAGTCTGCGCTTCCAACTCGTCCAGTGGTGCATCGACCTTCGTGAGTTCGACCGAAATCGTTGCCCTCGTCGCATTGTCGGTCCCGACCGCCATCACGGTCCCGTTCGGACCGTAATCCTGTTCCGGTGGCTCACATTCGGACGGATCGACGGTGGCACCGCGCGGGACGCCGACTAGATCCGGCGCTGCCATCGGAACGGCTTGCGGGGGCAGCACAACAGCGCCGAAGGGCTCGGGGAATTCTTCGGGAGTCAGCAGCAGTTCGGACAGCGGTGCCGCCGTTTTCGGAGAGGTGGATTTCGGCGTCGAGGATTTGGGTGCAGCCGTCGTACTCGGCGCCGCCGTGCCGCTGTCGGTCGCACCGGCAGTCGCCGGCGCGGAGTCCGGAACGGGTGCTCCTTGGACCGACCCGGAGCAGCCCGCGAGTAGTGCAACGGCGGCCACCGCAGCAAGTGAGCATGCGGCCACTCGCCTGGACGATCGTGGACACACCCGCATGTAAGCCTCCGCACTCGACCGATACCGACAATCGACCAATCCATTTCGGACAAATCGGCCGTGCCGACCTTGTGTTCCACTCTGCCATGTCCGAAGCCGCGCACCCGACATCTAGCGAACGCCCAGGCCAAGTGTCGAAAGATACCGCTCAGCTTCGCTCTCGGCGAACGCCCGTCTCGTCGGATCGGGAATGATCGGTCACCGACTCGGTGTTCTTGTCGATGAACGTCTGATCCAGTGCTGTCGGGCACCTGACTCCGATGCTGTCGCGCGTGCGCCGATAGTGGACACTTGAGATCAAGACCGAAGAGCGAAGGGGACTGCGATGGACGAACAGTCGAGGATGTACGAGCTGGAATTTCCGGCGCCCCAGTTGGCGGCTGCCGACGGCCAGGGACCGATCCTGATTCACGGACTCGAGGGTTACTCCGACGCCGGTCACGCCGTGAAATTGGCGACGACGCATCTGCGCGAAAGCCTCGAGACCGAGCTTGTCGCGTCGTTTGCTGTCGACGAGCTGATCGACTACCGCTCGCGTCGACCGACGATGACGTTCAAGGCCGATCATTTCTCCGATTACGACGCTCCGGCGCTCAATCTGTACGCACTGCGCGATACGGCCGGCACGCCGTTCCTGCTGCTTGCCGGGATGGAACCGGACCTCAAGTGGGAGCGGTTCACCACAGCTGTTCGACTGTTGTCCGAACAGTTGGGAGTGCGTCGAACCATCGGGCTCAACGCGATTCCGATGGCAATCCCGCACACCCGACCGCTCGGTGTGACAGCACATTCGACCAACAAGGACCTGATCCAGGACCATCAGCGTTGGTCAGGTGAACTGCAGGTTCCCGGCAGCGCATCATCACTGCTCGAGCTTCGTATGTCTCAGCACGGGCACGAGGCGATGGGCTTTTCGGTGCATGTCCCCCACTACCTCGCGCAAACGGACTACCCGGGCGCCGCAGAAACTTTGCTCGAAAACGTTTCCGAGGTTTCGGATCTGGAGTTGCCCTTGGTGGCACTGGGTGAGGCCGCGGCGCGCGTTCGGGAACAGGTTAACGAGCACATAGCCGGGAACGAAGAAGTTCAGACTGTAGTCCACGCTTTGGAGCGTCAATACGACACTTTTGTCGCCGCTCAGGAACAACAGTCGTCCCTTCTGGCCGGCGAGGCCGACCTTCCCAGCGGTGACGAGATCGGCGCAGAGTTCGAAAAGTTCCTGGCCGAACAGGCAGGAAATGACGACTTCGGCTCAGCTGGAGACCTCGATCGAGGCGACAACTGACGAAAATGTGACGGGCGGGGCGCATAATTCGACATTGTGCGCATTCCGCAACCCCTCCGTTACCTGGGCTGTTGTTCAGGACACATCCGTCGGATAGCCTCAAACTCTGTGTGATTTTCGTTGACGGCTCAACAACTGGAGCAGACAGTCAACGTGGTCACACGCCGAGCCAGGAGGCGACATGAGCAGACCACGGAACCGTCAGCTCCGACCGGTCCCCGACGAGGAACCGCGGATGATGTTCCGGACGATTCACGGCTACCGACGCGCATTTCGGATAGCCGGCGAGGGTCCGGCAGTACTGCTCCTGCACGGAATCGGCGACAACTCGTCGACGTGGACCGAGATCATTCCCCACCTCGCCAAGAAGTACACAGTCATCGCACCTGACCTGTTGGGTCACGGCCGTTCCGACAAGCCACGCGCGGATTACTCGGTAGCCGCGTACGCCAACGGCATGCGGGATCTTCTGTCGACGCTCGGCATCGAGCACGTCACCGTCATCGGGCACTCGCTCGGCGGCGGCGTAGCGATGCAGTTCTCCTACCAATTCCCACACATGGTGGATCGCCTCGTGCTGGTCTCGGCCGGTGGCGTCACCAAGGACGTCCATCCGCTGCTGCGCCTCATGTCCGTTCCGGTGGTCAACGAGGTGGTAAAGCTGCTCCGGATACCTGGTGCGATGCCGCTCGTCCGGATGGCCGGGAACCTTGCCGGCGTAGTTCACGGTTCAAATCTGCGTCCCGGCACCATGTTGCATGACACACCGGACCTGATTCGCGTGCTCGCTGATCTCCCCGACCCCACTGCCTACGAGGCCTACCTTCGTACGCTGCGGGCCGTCGTGGACTGGCGCGGACAGGTCGTCACGATGCTCGACCGCTGTTATCTGACCGAGAATCTGCCGGTTCAACTGATCTGGGGCGACGACGACTCCGTCATTCCCGTCTCCCACGCTCATCTCGCGCACGCGGCGATGCCGAACTCACGCCTCGAAGTCTTCCGCGGCTCGGGCCACTTCCCGTTCCGCGACGATCCGATGCGTTTCCTGCAGATCGTCGAAGATTTTCTTTCCAGCACCGCACCACTCGTCTTCGACGAGGCTCGCTGGCGCCACATGCTGATCTCCGGGGTCGGCGAGAACACCATCACCGGAACGTCGTCCACCCGCATGGCGGTGCTCGACGCCATGGGCTCGGACGAGCGAAGCGCAACCTGATCCACGGTTGCGGCTAGCCTGTACGAGTGCTGCTGACGGAACTTCTCCCCGACAACGCGGATCCTGATTCCGTTTTCGACGCCTTCTCTTCGTGGACCATCGAACGAGGTTTGACGCTCTACCCGGCCCAAGAAGAGGCCGTCATGGAGTTGGTCTCGGGTGCAAACGTGATCCTTGCGACGCCGACCGGGTCAGGCAAATCGATGGTGGCGATCGGCGCGCATTTCTATGCGATGTCGCTCGGCAAGCGCACGTACTACACAGCGCCGATCAAGGCCTTGGTGAGCGAGAAGTTCTTTGCACTGTGTGAGGTCTTCGGTGCCGAGAACGTCGGCATGATGACTGGCGACGCCGCCGTGAACTCGTCGGCGCCGATCATTTGTGCGACGGCCGAAATCGTCGCGAATCTTGCACTGCGCGAGGGCCCGAACTCCGATATCGGCCAGGTCGTGATGGACGAGTTCCACTTCTACTCCGAACCCGATCGAGGTTGGGCGTGGCAGGTTCCGCTCATCGAGTTGCCGCACGCCCAGTTCCTGTTGATGTCGGCAACTCTCGGTGAGGTCGACTTCTTCTCCGAAGATCTGACGCGGCGTACCGGGAAACCCACCACCGTCGTCTCCGGCACAGAACGCCCCGTGCCTTTGATGTTCTCCTACGCGACCACGCCGGTCGGCGAAACCATCGAAGATCTGGTGACCACCAACCAGTCCCCCGTCTACATCGTGCATTTCACGCAGGCCGCCGCGCTCGAACGCGCCCAGGCACTGACGAGCGTCAACTTCTGTTCCAAAGAAGAGAAGGAAGCGATCGCCGAGGCGCTGGGTGGTTTCCGCTTCACCACCGGGTTCGGAAAAACACTCTCCCGCCTGGTCCGGCACGGCATCGGCGTTCACCATGCGGGCATGCTGCCCAAGTACCGACGGCTCATCGAAGTTCTCGCACAGGACGGGCTTCTCAAGGTGATTTGCGGTACCGACACCCTCGGCGTCGGCATCAACGTCCCGATCCGCACGGTGCTGCTCACGGGTCTGGCCAAGTACGACGGCGTCCGCACTCGGCATCTGAAAGCCCGCGAGTTCCATCAGATCGCCGGTCGCGCGGGTCGTGCAGGCTACGACACGATGGGCACCGTCGTCGTCCAGGCACCCGAACACGAAGTAGAGAATCTGCGGGCAGTCGCCAAGGCCGGCGACGATCCGAAGAAGATCAAGAAGATTCAACGCAAGAAGGCTCCCGAGGGGTTTGTATCCTGGAGCGAAGCGACGTTCGATCGCTTGGTCGCCGCATCGCCCGAACCGTTGGTGTCGCGATTCTCGGTCAGCAACTCGATGCTGCTCAATGTCATTGCCCGCCCGGGTAACTGCTTCGACGCGATGCGGCACCTGTTGGAGGACAACCACGAATCGCGTCCGGCGCAGCGCAAGCACATCCTCAAAGCGATCTCGCTGTATCGCGGATTGCTCAGCGCCGGCATCGTGGAACGCCTCGACGAACCCGACGAGTACGGCCGCATGGCTCGGTTGACGATGGACCTGCAACGCGACTTCGCCTTGAACCAGCCACTCTCACCGTTCGCCTTGGCGGCATTCGAACTTCTCGACGTCGAATCCGACAGTTACGCACTCGATGTCGTCTCGATCATCGAGTCGACGCTCGACGATCCGCGTCAGGTTCTGATGGCGCAGCAGCACTTCGCTCGTGGCGAAGCGGTTGCGCAGATGAAGGCCGACGGCATCGAGTACGAGGAGCGCATGGAACTCCTCGAAGAGGTTACGTGGCCGAAACCGTTGTCGGACTTGCTGTTCCCGGCTTTCGAAATGTACCGGGGTGGCCACCCGTGGATCACCGAGTTCGCCCTCTCCCCCAAGTCCGTGGTGCGCGACATGATCGAACGCGCCATGACGTTTGCCGAGTTGATCAGCCATTACGGACTCACCCGGTCCGAGGGCCTCGTCCTGCGCTACCTCGCCGACGCCTACCGCGCGCTGCGACAGACCGTCCCGACGGAAGCGCGCACCGAGGAACTCGAAGACATCATCGAGTGGTTGGGCGAGCTGATCCGTCAGGTCGACTCGAGCCTGCTCGACGAATGGGAGTCACTCACCGACCCCGGAGCCGAGGCAGATACGGAAGAGGTTGCGTTCGGCGCCGACATTCCCCGTCCCATCTCGGCGAACCCGCGCGCATTCCGCGTCATGGTGCGCAATGCGATGTTCCGACGCATCGACCTCGCGTCGCGTCGGCAGTGGAACGAGCTGGAAAACCTCGAGGACGGTATCGACGCCGCCGAGTGGGAGGAGCAACTACTCCCGTACTTCGAGGAGTACGCAACAATCGGAACCGGGCCATCGGCGCGCGGGCCGGCGCTCTTCCAGGTCACCGAAGAGGGTGAGTTCTGGCGGGTGCGGCAGGTGCTCGAGGATCCGGAGGGCGATCACGGATGGGCACTGCTTGCCGTCGTCGACATCCCGGAATCGGATGCCGCGGGTGAAATCGTGTTCGACGAGCTGAGCGTCGTAGAAGGCTAGCGCCTGTGCGCCTTTCTGGTAGTCGGCGCTACCAAAAAGGCGCACAGGGGGCGTCAGCCCCTTCGAGCCTTCCGCGGCTGGTTGCGGCGAGCAGCGCGCTTTTCCTTGATGCGAACGTTCTCGGCCCGCACCTCGGCCTGAACAGCGCGTTCCTTTTCGAGCCATTCGGGCTTCTCTTCGAGGAGTGCGGCGATCTGATCCGTGGTGAGTGCTTCTTCGACGCCGCCGCGGGCCAGGCCGGCGATCGATACGCCCAGCTTGGCTGCGATGACCGGGCGAGGGTGCGGTCCGGTGCGTCGCAGCTCCAGCAGCCACTCCGGCGGATCGGTCTGCAGAGCGGTCAGCTCGTCACGAGTCACGTCGCCTTCCTGGAACTGCGCAGGTGTTGCTTCCAGGTACACACCCAGCTTCTTGGCAGCCGTCGTCGGCTTCATCGTCTGGGGAGTTTTGTTCGACGTCATGCAACAAGAGTAACCAGCCGATACGGGTGCTTTTACCAAGGCGGTAGCCTTGCCTGGTGACAGACGCGGATAGTCAGGCAATTTTTCGACTCGCGTACGCCCCGGGGGTGACGCCCACCAAGTGGGTCCGGGTGTGGCACGAGCGGCTCCCCGAGGTGCGTCTGGAACTTGTTCAGTTCCCGGTTCTCGAACTCGAAGCTGCACTTCGCGCCGGTGAAGCAGATGCAGGTTTGGTTCGACTGCCGATCGACCGGACCGGCATCAGCGCCATCTCGCTGTACGCGGAAACCCCGGTGGTGGTGGTACCGAAAGATCACGTATTCACTACTGTCGATCAGATTTCCGTCGACGATCTGGCCGACGAGATAGTGCTCGATCCTCTCGACGACAGACTCGACTGGCCGACCCGTCCCGGAAAGACCGCCGCCGAGCGACCAGCGACCATCGCCGACGCCATCGAGTTGGTGGCCGCCGGCGTCGGAGTTGTCGTGGTTCCCCATTCGCTGGCGCGGTTCCACCATCGCAAGGACCTGACCTTCCGTCCGGTGGACGGTGCGCCCGAGGCTCCTGTGGCTTTGGCATGGATGGAGTCCAAGACCACAGATCTGGTCGAGGAACTGATCGGCATCGTGCGGGGCCGAACGGCACAGAGTTCCCGCGGACGGAACGGCGAGCCGGCCGAGAAGATCAAGGGCTCCGTCAAGGCCAAGATCGCGGCCCGCGAGCGTCGCGCAGAAGCTGCCAAGAACGGGCAGAAAGCTAAGGGCGCCGGCACCGCGAAGAACATATCCGGACGCAACGCCGGTTCCGGTAAGGCCAAGGCGGGCGGCAAATCAGGCAGCGGGAAGTCCGGTGGGACCAAGAGTTCGGGTGGCCGGTTCTCCGGAAAGCAGAAGGGCCGCTAGGGCTTCAACTGGCAACTCGGAGGATCGCTGCCGGACAACGCTGAACTGATCAGGCGCGACAGACTCGGGCTGTGGTCTCGCGAATTGGCGCATCGTCGAACTCCGTCGAGCATGATGAGAGTATGACTCCCGCGAGTTCTTCAGCCCTCGACGAATTGGTAGCGGCACTCCCCGAGGGAGCCGTCCTGCTGGATCCGGACGTGACCGCGGGCTACCGCCAGGACTGGGCCGCCGACCCGACCGCCGGCCGTCCAGCTGCCGTGGTTCGCGCTACGTGCACCGAAGACATCCAAACCGTGATGCGATGGGCAACCGCCCACCGCGTTCCGGTGGTTCCCAGAGGTGCCGGCTCGGGCCTTTCCGGTGGATCCAGCGCCGTCGACGGTTGCATCGTGGTCAGCACCGAGCGAATGCGACAGATCACGATCGACCCGGTCGCCCGGGTGGCGGTTACTCAGCCCGGCTTGATGAATGCGGAGGTCAAGAAAGCCGCCGCAGAGCACGGACTCTGGTACCCACCTGACCCGTCGTCCTTCGAGATCTGTTCCATCGGCGGCAATGCAGCCACCAACGCCGGCGGGCTCTGCTGCGTCAAGTACGGAGTTACCACCGACTACGTTCTCGGACTCCGGGTCGTGCTGGCGGACGGTACAGCTGTCAGCCTCGGAGGTCCCCTTCTCAAGGACGTCGCCGGACTCTCACTCACCAAACTGTTCGTGGGCAGCGAGGGCACTCTCGGCATCATCACGGAAATCACGTTGCGTTTGATTCCCGCGCAGCCGCCCGCATCAACCGTCGTCGCGTCGTTCGACTCGGTACAAGAAGCTGCCGACGCGGTCTTGGCGATCACCAGCAACATGCGTCCGGCGATGCTCGAGTTCATGGATCACGCCAGTATCAATGCTGTCGAGGATTCGGTACGCATGGGTCTGAACCGCAAGGCTCACGCACTACTGCTCGCGCAGTCCGACGCACCCGGCGCGGCAGGCGTGCTGGAAATCGAGACGATTGTTCAGGCGTGCGAAAACAACGGAGCCACCGAAGTATTCGCCACCGATGACCAGGCCGAAGGTGACGCTTTTGCGGCGGCACGGCGAGCGGTGTTCCCGGCCGTGCTCGCGATGGGAAGTCTGCTTCTCGAAGACGTGGGCGTTCCCATGCGCGCACTCCCCCAGCTGGTAACCGGGGTCGAAGCCATCGCAGACGACCTCGACGTCCTGATCTGCACGGTGGCGCACGCCGGAGACGGAAACACCCACCCGCTCATCGTCTTCGACCCCGCAGACCCGGACATGTCCGAACGCGCACAGATCGCATTCGGACGGGTGATGGATCTCGCCATCGCGCTCGGCGGCACGATCACCGGCGAACACGGGGTGGGTCGACTCAAGCGCGACTGGCTGCCGTCACAGTTGGGTGAAGACGTCATGGCCCTCAATCGCAAGGTCAAGGATGCGCTCGACCCGCTGGGAATTCTCAATCCCGGAGCCGTCATTGCCGCGAAAGAAGGCTCCCTCGACTAGCTTTCACGTCGACGTCGAACGAGTCACGTCATCGAGGAACCGTCGGGCTGACCGAACGGACCAGCTCGGCCAGCTGACGGAATCCCTCTGCTCGGCCACTCGACGAGCGGAACACGACGCCGATCGTGCGACCTGGAGCCGGCGAAGCGAAATGCGCCGTCGACAAGTCCCCGCGTCGAACCTCCACGGCAACAGCCGATTCCGGGACCAAAGTCACCCCGAGTCCCCCGGCCACACATTGCACGACTGTCGCGAGAGAGGTAGCCCGCGTGTCGCCGGCAAGCGGATGGGCGTCTACCGAACGGCACAGATCCAACGTCTGGTCGCGCAGGCAGTGGCCGTCGTCGAGCAAGAGCAACGGCAGCGCGTCGAGCACGTCCGCCGTGAGATCGACACGTCCGGCCAAGGAATGATCGTTCGGCACGACCATCACAAAATCCTCTTCGTACACAGGAACTTCCACCAGGCCAGGTGTTCCGGCAGGAAGCGCCAACACCGCGACGTCGAGCGCTCCCGATCGCAGTGCATCGAGTAGGCGCGCCGTTTGATCCTCGACTATTTGCGGCGCCAACGACGGTAACTTCTCGCGCAGCTCCGGCAACAACCCCGGAAGAATGTAGGGCGCAACGGTCGGGATCAACCCGATGCGTAGCGGTCCGGTCAGAGAGTCGCCGGAGCCGGCCGCGCTCGCGACGAAACCGTCGGCAGCTTCGAGAATCTGCTTGGCCTGACCGAGCAAGCGCTGTCCGTCCGCGGTCACGAGCACACGCCGGGTACTGCGTTCGATCAGTCTGACTCCCAGCCCCGCCTCTAGAGCTGCCAGCGCCTGCGACAGTGTGGGTTGGCTCACACCGGAACGCGCTGCGGCAGTACCGAAATGCCGATACTCGGCGACCGACACGAAGGCACGCAGCTGTGACAAGGAAGGTTGATAAGTCTGATCAGACATGCCTATCAGTGTAGTGCCACCCATCACCTTTACCTTTTGAACGATTTGATGCAGAATGGACTCATACCAAAAAGCGCCGGTCACAACCTCGACACTCCAGTCGAAACCGTCCGACCCGCTGACGGTGACAAACCCTCTCGATCCAGCACGTTCGGCCGTCACAGTCCGAACAGCCGGATCGTGTGCGCAAGAAATTCCTGTTCACGAGACACGTAGGAGAATGAGACACATGGCTCTGCTCACAATCGGCGACCAGTTCCCCGCTTACAACCTCACGGCTGTCATCGGCGGCGACCTGTCCAAGGTCGATGCCCAGCAGCCCGATGACTACTTCACCACCGTCACCAGTGACGACTACGCAGGCAAGTGGCGCATCGTGTTCTTCTGGCCCAAGGACTTCACCTTCGTGTGCCCCACCGAGATTGCTGCATTCGGCAAGCTCAACGAAGAGTTCGCAGACCGTGATGCTCAGGTTCTCGGCGCTTCCGTCGACAACGAGTTCGTGCACTTCCAGTGGCGTGCACAGCACGAAGAGCTCAAGACCCTCCCCTTCCCGATGCTCTCGGACCTCAAGCGCGAGCTTGCCGAGGCCACCGGCGTCCTCAACGCCGACGGCGTTGCAGACCGCGCGACGTTCATCGTCGACCCCAACAACGAGATCCAGTTCGTCTCCGTCACAGCCGGTTCCGTCGGCCGTAACGTCGACGAGGTTCTCCGCGTCCTCGACGCTCTCCAGAGCGACGAGCTGTGCGCATGCAACTGGAAGAAGGGCGACCCGACCATCAACGCCGGCGAGCTCCTGACTGCGAGCGTCTGAGTATGAGCGTCGAGAACCTCAAGAACTCGCTTCCCGAGTACGCGAAGGACCTCAAGCTCAACCTGAGTTCCATTGCGCGCACGACGGTCCTGAACGAGCAGCAGTTGTGGGGAACGCTCCTCGCAACGGCCGCAGCCACCAAGTCTGCGTCCACGCTCAAGGAGATTGCTTCCGAGGCTGCCGACAACCTGTCGGCAGAGGCATACAACGCCGCTCTCGGCGCAGCGTCGATCATGGGCATGAACAACGTCTTCTACCGCACCAAGGGCTACCTCGACGGTAAGTACGACGACCTTCGTGCCGGCCTGCGGATGAACATCATCGGCAACCCGGGCGTCGACAAGGCCGACTTCGAATTGTGGTCGCTTGCAGTGTCCGCGATCAACGGCTGCAACCACTGCCTCGAAGCTCACGAGAACACCCTCCGCCAGGAAGGTGTCGACCGCGAGGTCATCTTCGAAGCGATCCGCGCCGGTTCCATCGTCGCGGGCGTCGCACAGGCTGTCGAAGCCAACGAGATCCTCTCTGCCGCACAGGTCTGATCACTCGGACCTGAGTGCAGTTCGACGAGCCCTCCCCACCGTGAAGGTGGGGAGGGCTTTTCGCGCGCTAGGGTGGACCGATGGGTATCGAGGTGAGTGTGGTCCGGGTCTTCACGGACGAGAGCGGCAAGCACGGGAATCCGCTGGGAATCGTCGACGCGTCCACGGTTGCAGAATCGGATCGACAAGCCGTCGCGAAGGAACTCGACTACAGCGAGACCATCTTCATCGACGTTCCGGATGACGGCGCCTCGCGTGCGCGGGTCCAGATCTTCACTCCGGCAGCAGAACTCCCCTTCGCCGGACACCCGACCGTCGGTGCCACGTGGTGGCTGGGCGAACAGGGCCGTCGCGTGAGCGCCCTCGACGTTCCTGCCGGCAGTGTTGACGTCCGCCAATCCGGCGCTTTGACGTGGGTACGCGCGCGTGCCGAATGGGCACCGGAATTCGCGATCTATCCGATGGACACGGTGGACGACGTCATCGACGCAGATCCGTCCGACTACGAGGCGGATCATTCGTATCTGTGGGCATGGCAGGACAAGCTCGAAGCTGCCATCCGCGCACGCATGTTCGCACCGGTGATGGGAATCGCCGAGGACGAGGCGACCGGATCTGCAGCGCTGCGCATCACGGACCGATTGAGGAAATCATTGCTCATCACCCAGGGACGCGGATCGGTCCTTCACACGACCTTCTCTCCGGAAGGTTGGCTCGAAGTCGGCGGCCGCGTCGTCGCCGAGCCGTCACGAACCTTGTGAGTACCCGGCGGGATTGCGTCCGGCCTCGAGGTCACGTGCACTCAGTGATACCGAGATCTCGTCACCGAGCGCAACTCCCGGCGCGAGGGGCAACTGATCTCCACTCCAGAACTTGCCCGGGTCGAACCAGTTGACACGACGATTACCGACGAGCAGACCCATCGCTTCATAGGTCTTGGCAACCACTTCGGCGCAGTAGGCGCTCTCGACGGCTACTGCCGATACGTCGGACTTCTTGCGCAGCTTCGGGATTCGGCCGCCGAACCAGCGCGAAGCAAGCTTGGCCGTCGACGGGAAAGGCGTACCGTCCAGCCGCGCGATCGTCTCGAGCAGAGCGTCTTCCTGCTCCCGGGTGACTTCGTGGTCGAGCTGGCGCAACCATCCACGCTGCCCGTACTTGGCGCCCCAGACCTGAACGGCCGATCGCAGATCGTGCAGTTGGACACCACGCTGGAAGCGTCCGGTCCACATGTCCTGCAGCGAGTGACCGAGTTCCGCATGCCACATCAGCGGCGGGAGGTCGTCGATCACGACCGACATTCCGACGTGGTTGACGGGGCTGTTGGTCAGTGTCTGAATGGCCCGGTCCGCCGTCGACTCTCCGCGGAAGATCCAGATGTCGCCCGTGCGGGTCGCCGCAGCGGCCTCGTCGAGACTCACCTGCGAAAGCAATCGTCGGTCCATGCCTCTAGCGTAGAGGGATGAAACTCCGTACTCCTCTGCGCGCCTCGCACGTCTGGAAACTGGTCGGCCTCGCCGGTGCAATGGGCGTTGCCGCCACCGGGGTTCTCGTTGCGCGCGACGAACGCCAGCGTCGGGCCTACTCTCCGGACGAAATTCGCTCGGTACTGCACGAGCGGTACACCCAGGCCTACGCCAAGCAGTCGGAACAAGAGGTTCTGGAACTCGAACCTGCACCCAACGCTGTGCGGCGCCGAATCGAGAAACTCTTTCGGCGCCGCAGCTGACTTCAGCCGAGGGCTGCGAGGATCCCTGCTGCCATCTCCGCGACCTGATCATCGGTCATGACGAACGTCGGCGAAATCTGCATCGCACCCTGACCCGCGGCGCGACCCGAAATACCGTGCTCACGAAGCGTCTTCACAAACGGCAACGCCTCCGCCGGATCAACCAACTGCACCGCAGCAACCGCACCGAGCCCACTACGAACCTCCGCCACCCGCGGATGCTCCGCCAACGGCTGCAGATGCGTATGCAACGACGCCTCCAAACGCTTCGACTCCGCGAGCAGATTCTCACGCTCGAGAATGTCGAGGTTCGCCATCGCCGCAGCAGCAGCACCGGCATGCCCGCCGTAGGTGTACCCATGGCGCCACCACGAACCCGCATAGAACGGCTCCGCCACCCGCGGCGCGATGAACACCGCACCCATCGGAACGTAACCCGACGTCAAACCCTTTGCCGTGGTCATCATGTCGGGCTGCAAATCGAAACGGGTGGACGCGAACCACTCACCACCGATCCGGCCGAAACCGGTCACGACCTCGTCGACGACAAACAGAATGTCGTGCTCACGGCAGATGTCACGCACCTCCGCCAGATACCCCTCCGGCGGCAGATACACCCCACCCGCACCGATGATCGGCTCCGCGAAGAACGCAGCGATCTTGTTCGCACCGATCTTCTCGATCAACTCGAGCAGACTCTTCGCATCATCCCAGCCGACGGTCGCCGCATCCGCCATCAGCTCGCCGTACCCCTCACGGTTCACCGGAATACCCGCCAGAGCCGTTCCGGCAACGTGCATTCCGTGATACGCCTTCTGGCGTCCGACGATGATCGTCTTCTCCGGCTGCCCCACCTCGTGCCAGTACCGGCGAGCCAGCTTCGCCGCAGTGTCCACCGAATCCGAACCACCCGAGGTGAAGAAGATCTTGCTCCCGGCAACCGGCGCGATGGCCGCCAACCGCTCGGCCAACACCTGCGTGGTTTCGGGAACAAAATCACCGAAGTTGGAGAAATGAGCGATCTTCGACAACTGAGCCGCTACCGCATCCGCGATCTCCGTGCGCCCGTGCCCGACATTGGTGAACCACAGGCCCGCCGTCGCATCCAGATACCGAGTGCCCTCGCGGTCCCAGATGTACGCGCCCTCACCGCGTGAGACGACAAACGCGCCGTTCTTCTCCACAGCGCCCATGTCCGCGAACCCGTGCCACAATGCCGAAGCCATCATTGTCCCCTTCGAATACAAACGATGCTGGTGTGCAAACGATGTGCTGCGACTATATCGACACCAGGAATCCGCGCATGACGGCGCTCGCCCGGCACCGGCATTTCCGGGCGCACCCGTAATCTGTCGACCATGACTTTTGCCGACAATCTCGCCGCACTGCCCACCATCGATCATCTGGCCGCCATCGAGGTACTCGACGCCGACGGAACCGTCGTCGACACCGTGGAGAACAAGCCCGGAAAGTCCGGCTCGGTCAAGGTGTACAACCATCTCGCTCAGGTCTACGGCGCGCTGACACCCGAAGCCGCCTCGGCAGGATTGACGATCTTCGCCGAGCACACCGAGGACGCGCGGGCGAACCCGGGCAAGCACCCGAACGTGGACCGACTCGATCAGGTGCTCGCCTCCGGCAATCCCCTAGGACTTCGCAGCGTTCCGTCCGCGTAGCCCGGCGCCCAACCGTCCGACGGCATTGACTGCCAACGCCATCAGGGCCATCGCGATGCCCAGTACGACGAATCCGATGAACAGGGCCAGATAGCCCTGGTGGCGCGGATCCATGAACGGATAGGGATACCAGTCGACGATCGAACCTCGGATCAACGTGTACACGCCGTACACGACCGGGAACAGCAACCACTGCAGTGAACGTGCTTCGGAGATCCTGTGCCTTGAGGCGAAGAACACCCAGTCGAGCAGCATGACCAACGGAAGAATCCGATGCAGTGCCGAGTTGATCCAGGCATCGTTCAAATTGACGTCGATATCTGCCAGGAGGACGGCATAGATGATGCCGGTGATCACCATGTACAGCGTCACCGCCCCGCGGATCGACTGCCACGCCTGCGATTGTGGATCTCGAATTGCACCGATCAGCAACACGATCACCGCAAGAATGTTGCTCTCGATGGTGAAGTAGCTCAGATAGTTCGACAGAGACAGCTCAGCCGCGTCACGGATCGGGATCCACAGCAAAGCGGCAAGTCCGAACACAGCAAACAACAGTCTCAGGGCTCGCACGGCGATCGGCGTCGACAAGACAGGCACCGATGACTCATTTGCGGTATTTGTCGTCACTGGTCGATATTTGCACATCAGCACGATCTGCGAGCGGTAGTTGTGAACGCGTTCGATAGGCTGTCATCAGCATGTCTACAACACCACCGGCCCCGCTCTCCCCCAAGCGGAGTGACCTGAAGAGCGCGCTGGCGCAGGTCTCACTCCGCGACGAGAGTCGACTCCGTCGCAAACTCGACCGTGCCCGCACACCAGACGCTTTGGTGGCGCTGGCCGAGGAAATCGAAACGGCGCGCACGCGGTTGGCCGCACGCTCCGCCAATGTTCCCGCAGTCTCGTATCCGGAAGCTCTGCCCGTCAGTCAGCGCAAGGACGACATCGCGACCGCGATCTCGGAGAATCAGGTTGTCATCGTCGCCGGCGAGACCGGCTCGGGTAAGACAACCCAGATCCCGAAGATCTGTCTCGAACTCGGACGTGGCGTCCGCGGTTTGATCGGACACACACAGCCGCGCCGGTTGGCAGCACGCACCGTTGCCGAACGTATCGCCGAAGAACTCGACACCGAACTCGGCGACGCCGTCGGATACACCGTGCGGTTCACCGACCAGGTCTCGGACCGCACCTACGTCAAGCTCATGACCGACGGCATTCTCCTCGCCGAAATTCAGCGCGACCGTATGCTCCGACGCTACGACACGCTGATCATCGACGAAGCGCACGAACGCAGTCTCAACATCGACTTCATCCTCGGTTACCTGGCTCAGCTGCTCCCCCGCCGACCCGATCTCAAGGTCATCATCACGTCGGCGACCATCGATCCCGAGCGCTTCGCCAAGCACTTCGCTGTCGACGGTAAGCCCGCGCCGATCGTCGAGGTATCCGGGCGAACATTCCCTGTCGAAATGCGTTACCGGCCACTGACCGTCGAATCCGGCGACATCACCTTCGACCGCGATCCCGTCGACGCGGTCTGCGAGGCGGTCGACGAGCTGAGCGCGGAGGGCGAAGGCGACATCTTGGTCTTCCTCTCCGGCGAACGCGAAATTCGCGACACCGCAGATGCTTTACGCGATCGGCGTCTTCGCAACACCGAAATCGTCCCGCTGTACGCGCGGCTGTCTGCCGCCGAGCAACACAAAGTGTTCTCGCCGCACACCGGCCGACGCGTCGTCCTTGCCACCAACGTGGCCGAGACCTCGCTGACCGTTCCCGGCATTCGGTACGTCGTCGATCCGGGCACAGCGCGCATTTCGCGATATTCGGTGCGCACCAAGGTTCAGCGGTTGCCGATCGAGCCCATTTCGCAGGCGTCAGCTCGTCAGCGTTCCGGGCGTTGCGGCCGCGTCGCCGAAGGAATCTGCATCCGCCTGTATTCCGAGGAGGACTTCGAGTCACGGCCGGCATTCACCGAACCGGAGATCCTGCGAACCAACCTCGCATCCGTGATCTTGCAGATGACGGCCCTCGGCCTGGGCGACATCGCGGCATTCCCCTTCGTCGAACCGCCGGACCAGCGCGCCGTGAAGGACGGAATCGGACTCCTCGAAGAACTCGGCGCCATCGCGCGAGGTTCCGAGGCCAGCCACCCCGAACTGACGCCGGTCGGCCGCGAGCTGGCCCAGATTCCGGTGGATCCGCGGATGGCACGGATGCTGGTGGAAGCCAAGAACAACGGTTGCCTTCACGAAACCCTTGTCATCGTCGCGGCGTTGTCCATCCAGGACGTTCGCGAGCGGCCCGCCGAGTTCCAGCAAGCCGCCGACGAAAAGCACGCCCGCTTCAACGTCGAGAACTCCGACTTCCTGGCCTACCTGAAACTGTGGGACTACTTACGCGAACAACGTAACGATCTGTCCTCCAACCAGTTTCGCAAGATGTGCCGGAACGAGTTCCTGCACTGGCTCCGCATCCGCGAATGGCAGGACTTGCACGGGCAACTCCGGCAGATCACCCGCGGTCTTGGCTGGACAGTGGGAGAGACACCGGCAAGCGAGAACGCGATCCATCAGTCGCTCCTTGCCGGGTTGCTCTCGCATATCGGGCTACGCGAGGGCGAGAAGCGGGACTACCTCGGCGCCAGGGGCAGCCACTTCGCGATCTTCCCCGGATCGGGACTGTTCAAGAAGCCACCACGCTGGGTCATGGCCGCCGAACTCGTGGAAACGTCGAGGCTGTGGGCGCGCATGTCCGCGCGTATCGAACCCGAGTGGGCTGAAAAGCTCGCCCCGCACCTGGTGAAACGGACCTATTCCGAACCGCACTGGTCCTCCAAGCGCGGCTCGGCGATGGCATACGAGCGGGTCACTCTCTACGGAGTTCCTCTGGTAACCGGCCGCGCAGTGACGTACTCACGAATCGATCCCGAGGCCTCTCGCGATCTCTTCATCCGCCATGCGCTCGTGCAGGGCGAATGGCAGACGAACCACAAGTTCTTCCACGAAAACCGTGCACTCCTCGACAACGTCGAAGAACTCGAGAACCGCGCGCGCCGACGCGACATCCTCGTCGACGACGAAACTCTCTACGAGTTCTACGACGAACGTATCGGCCAGGAAGCCGTATCCGCCAAGCATTTCGACCAGTGGTGGAAGACCGAGCGGCGCAAGAATCCGAGTCTGCTGACTTTCACACCGGAAACGGTGGTCAACTCCGACGCAGCTGCAGTACTGGGCGGCGAGTACCCGGACGCCTGGCGCCAAGGCGACATGCAGTTTCCACTCACTTACCAATTCGAGCCGGGAAAAGACGACGACGGCGTCAGCGCGCACATCCCGGTCGGCCTGCTCGCGCAACTTCAGCCGGTCGGCTTCGACTGGTTGGTCCCCGGTATGCGCGTCGATCTCGTTACCGCTCTGATCAAGACGTTGCCCAAGAACATTCGACGCGCTGTCGTTCCGGCTCCGGATTATGCCGCCGCAGCGTTGGCAGCAGTCAAACCTCGATCCGAGCCGTTGATGACCGCAATGGCCCGCGAACTCTCGCACTTGGGCGGGATCCAGATCGACGCCAAGGACTTCGATCCCGCCGCGCTGCCCGACCATCTTCGGATGACGTTTGTCGTCGAGGACGAATCGGGCAAGGTTCTCGCGAAGGGCAAGGATCTGGCGCAGCTACGACGCACACTCGCCCCGCGCGTGCAGAAGGAAGTGGCCAAGGCGGCAACCGGAACCGAACGGGCAGCGGCAACCGTCTGGACATCCGAAACCCTGGGCGCATTGGAACAGACCATCACTCGCTCCATCGGCGGACAGCAGGTGACCGGCTACCCAGCTCTGGTGCCGGAGAACGGCGGAGTTGCCGTTCGTGTCCTGAGTACGCCGGCCGCGCAGGCGCAGGCGATGAGGGAAGGTACGCGGGCGCTTCTCCTCGCGGCCGTTCCCACCCAACTCAAGGCAGTGACCGCCGGCTTGTCGAACACTCAGCGTCTGGCTCTCGGCCAGAATCCGGACGGCGGCTTGGAGGCCCTCGTCGAAGATTGCCGGGTGGCAGCTGCCAACGAAGTGATTGCGGCCCACGGTGGACCGGTACGCACGCCTGAAGCGTTCGATGCCCTGGTGAAGATCGCACGCTCCGAACTGGCCGGACGCGTTTCCGCGATCCTGCGCATGATTGTTCCGATCCTCGAACAAGCACACCAACTGAGCGTCGTGCTGGACCGCTCGCGCGGCGAGGCAGCCGACGACGTCCGAGAACAGCTGACCTCACTGCTGTTTCCTGGATTTGTCGCCGAACTGGGATCGGCCCGCCTACGCGATTTACCGCGGTATCTTGCCGCAGCAAAATTCCGTCTCGAAGCTCTGCCCGCAAGTGCACAACGAGATCAGCAGGCTATGGATGTCCTCGACCGGGTGTACGCAGCGTACGACCGGTTGTTGAGTTCACTTCCCGAAGAGCGTCGCACTGCTCGAGATGTCGACGCGATCAGTTGGATGATCGAGGAACTGCGCGTGAGCCTGTTTGCGCAGTCCCTCGGTACACCCACACCGATTTCCGAAAAGCGAGTCCTGAAAGCTATCGAAGCGATCAAGCGTTGATGTTCGGCGAGAATTGCGCGATCAGTAGATTGTCTGAATGTTGACGTTGGTGAGGAAACCGCCAAAGGTGGCAACAGTGTTGGCGAACCCGAGGGTTACCAGGCTGTTCACGACTCCGAGAACTGCAACTAAGTTCATAACGCCTCCGTGAAGATCCGAGATGCGGACGAACGTACCTGGTAGACACTAAGCGAATAACGTGCCCGATTTGTTCGATTGTTCGCTTTGTGTTCTCAGCGTTACCTAAGACCGCTCTGTGCTCTCAGCGTTATCTGAGGCGAAGGCCTCAGTCGACGGAAACGGTCTCGGCGCCGGGAGCCTTCTCGGCGGCACGGGTCTCTGCATGCTCGCGCATGTCGGTGATCTCACGTTCGAAATCCGCAGCCGAGCTGAAGGACTTGTACACCGATGCGAATCGCAGGTAGGCGACTTCGTCGAGATTTCGAAGCGGATCGAGGATCGCGAGCCCTACCTCGTTACTGGGAATTTCGGCAGAACCCGAAGCTCGAACGGCATCTTCGACCTGCTGGGCGAGCAAATTCAGCGAATCGTTGTCCACTTGGCGGCCCTGGCATGCGCGACGCACACCTTTGACAACCTTTTCTCGGCTGAAAGGCTCCGTGACGCCGCTGCGCTTCACGACCGAGAGAACTGCCGTCTCGACCGTGGTGAATCGGCGGCCACACTCGGGGCACGAACGGCGCCGCCTGATCGCCTGGCCCTCGTCGGCCTCGCGCGAATCGACCACTCGGGAATCAGGGTGCCGGCAGAACGGGCAATGCATCGGGGTTCCTTCGTTGTCGCCGAAATGGCCGCAACTCAGATTCGCTACCGACTGCAAATCCTCCGACGATTTACAGAGCAGATCCACGTACTCAACGCGACCACCCGAGGTGGTGGGACTGTCAAGTGGACAGCTTACTCGCTGTGAACGGACTGCTCTCACGCTCGGTACGCCCCCGCCTGGTACGGGGTAGGTCAGCGCCCCGAGGCCGGCACGATCAGCGTTTGTCCCACTGACAGTCCGGAACTCGACATCGCATTGAGATCCATGATCTGCTCGATCACCGAACCGACAGCCTGGCCAGGTGCAACCTTGGCAGCAATATCACTGAGGGATTCACCCGCGGCAACGCGAACCACTTCGGTCGCGCCGTTTGTCGCAGCTACGTCACCACTCGACAAAGCGCCGATCCCCACCAACGCCAACACTGCGAATGCGGTGAATACGGCGCCCAGGAAAACCGTCTTCCAACCGACATCCTCGGCGGCCACTTCATGTTCGACCCGTGACACACCGACCCTGTTTCGGTGCGCGAAACTTCCTCCGTACGGGCGTGACGAATCGTGCTCGCTGTCCCACCGGCGAGGAGATTCGCGCAATGAACGCGAACCTGAAACCGCGCCCACCGCCGGAACCCGGCGAACGACGGCCGCCTGCGGTTCGTTGTCGACATCCCTGGCCACGCCATGCATTTCGGCCGCTCCGCGCCGTTCGAAGGACACAGCGTCTGCATCGGGCCCATAGAACGAGGGGTGGTACTTCAGTGCCGACGTACCGTCGAAACCAAACGCGTCGAAACCAATCGCGTCGTCGAAAACCCTGTTGCTTTTCAGTGCTGCGTTACCCATCGTGACCTCCGCTGGTCGACACCGATCGATGTGTTCGATCATGCGTTCGATGGAACGCATGTTCGAATTTCTACCACGCCTGGCCGACAATGTCTCTACTTGGAGCGACACGAATCGAACAGATGTTTGAAACCGCGAGCAAATCCGGCTAGATTCGTGTCAGACCACACAGCGGGAATTGCGAAAGCCTCCGTGTTTGTCGACAGCTCGAATGTTGGCAGGAGGCACCGACAGGTTTCTGCGCGACTTGCACCAGGCACTTTGCAGGCACTTTTGCAGGCAGTTTTCAGACACGACTTCTTCAGACACGGAGGCAACAGGCCATGAAGGACGATCGCTCCAGCACAGCCGCGGAGGCAGGAGCATCTGCAGTTCCGTCTCCGTCGAGCGAGACGCTCACCGAGCGTCAGCGGCGCGTTCTCGAAGTGATCCGCGATTCGGTGACGGAACGCGGGTATCCGCCGAGCATTCGCGAAATCGGGGATGCGGTGGGGCTTACCTCCACGTCGTCGGTCGCGCATCAACTGCGAACGTTGGAGCGCAAGGGCTTCCTTCGACGCGATCCCAATCGCCCTCGTGCAGTCGATGTTCGGGGTCTCGACGAGGTTGCGGCCGATACCGCCATCGCGTCGGTGTCGAAGCATTCCGGCGAGTACAACAGTGCCGACCCGCTGCCAGAGCCGGCGTTCGTCCCCATCCTGGGCCGCATCGCTGCCGGCGGACCGATCCTCGCCGAGGAAGCTGTGGAGGATGTGTTTCCACTCCCCCGCGAGCTCGTCGGCCAAGGTTCGCTCTTCATGCTCAAGGTTGTCGGTGAGTCGATGATCGATGCAGCGATCTGCGATGGCGACTGGGTTGTCGTCCGTCAGCAGAACGTCGCCGAGAACGGTGACATCGTGGCCGCAATGATCGACGGCGAAGCCACCGTGAAGACGTTCAAGCGTACGAAGAAGGAGGTGTGGCTGATGCCGCACAACGACCTCTTCGAGCCGATTCCCGGCAACAACGCCGTCATCTTGGGCAAGGTTGTCACGGTCATGCGGAAGATCTGAGTTCGCTCGCACCCTCGATCACAAAACTCTGGGCCCCGGCATCAGCCGGGGCCCAGAGTCTTTTCGTGACGATCAGCGGTCCATCACCCGAATCAGAGATTCAGCGAACGTCCGATGATCTCCTTCATGATCTCGGTTGTGCCACCGTAGATGGTCTGCACACGAGAGTCCATATACGCCTTGGCAACCGGGTATTCCTTCATGTAGCCGTAGCCTCCGTGCAGCTGGAGGCAGCGGTCGATGAGCTTGACCTGAGCTTCGGTGGTCCACCACTTCGCCATCGCAGCTTCCTGCACGGTCAGCTTCTCGGCATTGAGCTGCTCGATGAACTTGTCCACCAGGATGCGCACTGCCGTGGTCTCCGTTGCCAATTCGGCCAGTACGAATCGGGTGTTCTGGAAGCTGCCGATCGACTTGCCGAATGCCTTGCGGTCACGGCAGTACTGGATCGTGCTCTCGAGAACCGATTCCATTGCGGCGGCAGCAACGACGGCGATCGAGAGTCGTTCCTGGGGAAGGTTCTTCATCAAGTAGAAGAAGCCCATTCCCTCTTCGCCCAGCAGGTTGGCAGCGGGAACGCGTACGTCGGTGAAGCTGAGTTCGGCGGTGTCCTGAGCCTTCATGCCGATCTTGTCGAGATTGCGTCCTCGCTCGAAGCCGGGCATGTCCCGCTCGACCACGAGGAGGCTGAAGCCCTGAGCACCCTTGTCCGGGTCGGTGCACGCGACAACGATGATGATGTCGGCGTTGATTCCGTTGGTGATGAAGGTCTTCGAACCGTTGAGTACCCAGTGGTCCCCGTCGCGAACTGCTTTCGTCTTGATGCCCTGCAGGTCGCTACCGGTACCCGGTTCGGTCATCGCGATCGCCGAGATCAGCTCACCCGACGCGAATCCGGGTAGCCAACGCTGCTTCTGCTCCTCGTTGGTCAACTCCAGGAGGTACGGCGCCACCACGTCGTTGTGCAGCGTGAAGCCGATACCACTGAAGCCACCCTTGGTGGTTTCCTCGGTGATGATCGCGTTGTAGCGGAAATCCTTGACACCGCCGCCGCCGAATTCCTCAGGTACCGCGGTTCCCAGGAATCCCTGCTTTCCGGCCTCGACCCAGACGTCACGATCGACGATGTTCTGCTCTTCCCACTTCTCGTGGTTCGGTGCCACGTGCTGTGCCAAGAACTTCTGGTACGACTCCCGGAAGAGTTCATGTTCCGGTTCGAACAGGGTGCGCTCCACGCCGACTCCTTGCAATTCGATATACGGCACTTCAGTGATGTACCCGGTGGGGACGATGTACCCGGTCGGGATGTTTTCGCTGAGACTGGGCACGCCGAAGTTCGCGGGCCCACGTCACTGCCTCCGACGGTAGAACCTGTTGCGATACCCGTCGATGACCCGAACGATCACGATTCGTGACTGTAGCGGTTATCTGTTACTCGAAGTACGGAATTTGGCGAGGTATCGCATGATCGGGTAGGCGACCAGGATGCCGATCGACCCCCAAGCGATGCCGCCCAGCTCGACCGAACCAATGGTCAGCGTCAGGTTCCCGAGGCCGGCAACCAGTGCGGCAGCGGCGACGGTCAGGTTGACCGGATCGGTGAAGTCCACCTTCGCTTCCATCCAGATGCGCACACCGAGAATGCCGATGAGTCCGTAGAGAACCATCGTCGCACCGCCGATGACGCCGTTCGGAACCGTGAAGACCAGTGCACCGAATTTGGGCGAAAATGCCAGGATCACGGCGGTGGCGGCCGCTACCCAGTACGCCGCGGTCGAGTACACACGCGTCGCTGCCATGACCCCGATGTTCTCGGCATACGTGGTGGTTCCGGATCCGCCGCCGGCGCCCGCCAAGGTCGTGGCGAGACCGTCTGCAAACAGCGCATTGCCGGCCAGGTCATCGAGGGACTTTCCCGTCATGGCGGACACCGCCTTGACGTGTCCGACGTTTTCGGCGACCAGAACGATCACCACGGGCAGCGCGAGCACGATCACCGACCAGTCGAACGACGGTCCGTGCAGACTCGGCAGCCCGAACCAGTCGGCTTCGCGCAGAGCGGACACTCGTTCACTGTCGAGACCACCGATGACCGCGGCGAAGACCCAGCCGATCACTACGCCGACCAGAATGCCCAACCGGCCGAGCAGCCCGGGACCGACGACCGTGACCAGCAGGATCGAAACGAGCGTGACCGTGGCGATCAGCGGCTGCGATTCGAAGGAACCGACCGCCGTCGGAGCGAGGTTGAGACCGATCAGCGCGACGACGGCGCCTGTCACTACCGGCGGCATGACGGCGTCGATGACCCGGCTGCCGATCAGACGTACGGCGACGCCGATCAACATCAACACGATGCCGACGGCCATGACGGCACCGAGCTGCGCGGCCGGGCCCGATCCTGCCGACGCTGTCAGCGGGGCGATGAACGCGAAGGACGAACCGAGATAGCTCGGGATCCGGCCCCGGGTGATGAGCAGGAACAGCGCGGTGCCGATACCCGAGAACAACAGCGTCGTCGTGACGGGGAAGCCGGTGATGGTCGGAACGAGCAGTGTCGCTCCGAACATCGCGATGACGTGTTGCATCCCGATTCCGATGGTGCGCGGCCAACTCAGTCGTTCGTCCGGCGCCACGACGGCTCCGTCGGCGATCCGCTTGCCGTCTCCGTGGACAGTCCAGCCGATTCCGCCGGCCCCGGTCATTGTTTCTCGTTCGATCACAGGTCGAAATACTAGAGGTCAGGCGCTCGGTCTCCGACCGAGACCAACGAAACCAGTTCAGCTGATTGCGTCGGCCGCCGCTTTGCGCGCTGCCACCGGATCACCGGTTGCCAGCACCGCCGCCGCAGCCGCCTCACATTGCGCCATGGTGACTGACCCGACCTTCGCTCCCACACCCGCGACCGACGCCGCAGCGCACGACAGCGAGGAAACTCCGAGTCCGGCCAGAACACACGCCAACAGTGGATCGGCGGCCGCCTCACCGCAGACGCCGACGCGCTTGCCTGCCGCCTGACCGGCCTGGGCCGTACGTGCGACAAGGGCGAGCACCGCGGGCTGCCACGGATCGGTCAGGTCGGCGAGTTCGGAGGACATCCGATCAGCGGCCATCGTGTACTGAGCGAGGTCGTTGGTACCGATCGAGAGGAATTCGACGTGTTCGAGAATCTGGTCGGCCAACAGCGCCGCCGCCGGGATCTCCACCATCACACCGGGAACGAGATCGCGTGCCCGCACCGCATCGGCAAAACGTTTCGCCTCGGCCGGGGTGGCGATCATCGGTGCCATCACCCACGGCGACGAGTTCGTCGACGCCGCAGCTGCGGCGATCGCGTCCAGCTGGCGGTCGAGAATCCCCATGTCCTGCCAGGCGATTCGCACCCCGCGAACGCCGAGGGCCGGATTAGCTTCCTCTTGATGGTTGGCGAATTTGAGCGGCTTGTCCGAACCCGCGTCCAACGTGCGAATAATGACCTTCTTGCCTGAGAAGGCCTCGAGAACTTCGGCGTAGATCGCCGCCTGCTCGTCAACGGTCGGTTCGGTCTCACGGCCGAGGAAGCAGAGTTCGGTCCGGAAGAGCCCGATGCCTCCCGCTGCGGTCAACGCCGCGGCGCGAGCGCCCGCGCCGTCTTGAACATTGGCGAGAACGTCTACCGGCCGACCGTCCGACGTCCGGCCTGGTCCGGTCCACGTGCTGACGCGTTCGCGATCGATCCGGGATTGTTCGACCAGTTCGCGCGCCTGTTCGGGATCCGGCTCCGCGATCACGTCGCCGGTGGTTCCGTCGATCAGAATCGGTGTTCCGGCCGCGATGGATTCCAATTCCTTCGCAGCCACGATGCACGGGATGCCCAACTGCCTCGCGATGATTGCCGTGTGGCTGGTCGGGCCGCCGAAGATGGTCACGAGTCCGATGATCTTGGTTGCATCGAGGCCCGCGGTGTCCGCAGGAGCCAGATCGTCCGCGCACAGCACCGACGGCGTCTCGGGCATCGGAACTCCGGGTTCGGGCAATCCGGAGAGTTCGGCGATCACGCGGTCGCGGATGTCCTCGAGATCGGTGACGCGCTCGGCCATCACACCGCCGACCTTGGTGAACAGCACCACGAACTGCTCCGTCGCCGCGATCGCAGCCTGCACCGGGGGCACTCCGCCGGCGATCGACTTCTTTGCCGCCCCGATCCAGCCGCGATCGGCTGCCATCGCCGCGTTGGCCTGCAAGACCTCGGCGGCCGCGCCTGTGGCTTCGGCAGCCCGTCCGAGAAGGCGGTTCTCGACAGCCTTCGCTGCTGCGACGAAGGCGTCTGCAGCGGCCTCTCGATCGGCCTCGTCGAGTGCGGGCGCATCGGTGACGAGTTCTGGTCGGCTGGACGGCCAGATAGCCGGGCCGTAGGCAATTCCGGGCACGACGGGGGTGCCGTGCACGGTGATTCGGTTGAGCTGTTCGGTCATCTGTCCTCCTTGAGCGATGGGCCCGGTGCCACACCGGATCACCTCGAGCGCGTAAAGCCCTCACCTTCGTTGTGACGAAGATTACTCCCAAGTCTTGACATGTCAACACACTCGGGCGTAAAACAACATAAAGCAACATTCACTGTGATCCACAACGCACCGTCGGATCACATTTCGGAATCGGAGAGCACGTGTACGCGGAAGAACGCCAACAAGCGATCGGCACCATGGTGTCGCAGCGCGGACGCATGTCCGTGGCGGCGCTGTCGGAGACCTTCGGTGTGACCACCGAGACCGTGCGTCGCGATCTGGCCTTCCTCGAGCGGATCGGACAGATCAGGCGTGTACACGGCGGCGCCGTTCCGACCGGATCCCTCCACGTGACCGAACCGGGCATGGCGGAACGCGATCAGACCCGCGCGCAACAGAAGGACCGGATCGCCCGCTGCGCGGTCACCTATCTCCCTCCTACCGGCGGCAGCGTCATCTTCGACGCGGGCACGACTACGGGCCGCATGATCCCCGAACTACCGACCGAGAACGACTTCACGGCCGTGACCAATTCCGTGCCGATCGGCGCACGACTGGCATCGATGAACTCGATTTCCCTGATCCTGCTCGGCGGACGAGTACGCGGGGTGACGCAAGCCGCGGTCGGCGAGGACGCTCTGCGCCTGCTGAGCACGTTGCGGGTCGACGTCGCCTTCGTCGGAACCAACGCGATCAGCGTCGGGCACGGCCTCTCCACCCCGGACAGCGAAGAGGCCGCCGTCAAACGAGCGATGGTCAAGGCCGCCAATCACGTTGTCGTGGTGGCCGATTCCAGCAAAGTCGGCCGCGAGCACTTGATCAGCTTCGCACCACTCGACAGCATCGACGTCCTCATCACCGACGAAGAGATCAGTCCCACAGACACATCCGAGTTCCACGACCACGGAATCGAGGTGGTGATCGCATGATCGTCACACTGACAGCCAACCCGAGTATCGATCGGACCGTACAACTCGAGCAACGGCTCGAACGAGGCTCCGTCCTACGCGCCCACTCCACTCGCAGCGACCCCGGCGGCAAGGGGGTCAACGTGGCGCGTGTTCTCGCCGCAGCCGACCTCGACGTGCTCGCGGTGCTGCCGGGAAACGGTGGTGACCCTCTGCTCTCGGCGCTCGCAACCGGTGGGATTCCCCACATCGGCGTCGCCACAACGGGTCCGGCTCGCACCAACATCACCATCGCGGAACCGGACGGGACCACGACGAAGATCAACGAACCCGGCGCAACGCTGTCCGGTTCGACACTCGACGCCCTGGCACAGGAGTTGATCGCCCGCGCCGATACCGCACTGTGGTTCGCGCTGTCCGGCTCACTGCCTCCCGGCGTTCCGCTGGGGTGGTACGGCGAACTGGTCGCCGCGCTGCGCGATCACCCGTGCAAGGTGGCGGTCGACACCTCGGACGCCCCGCTGACGGCACTCGCCGAAGGCTTCCCCGGCTCGGCACCTGATCTGCTCAAACCCAACGGCGAGGAACTCGCGCAACTGACCGGCGTCGACGGCCACGTCCTCGAACGTGCTGCCGAGAACGGTGATCCCGGGCCTGCAATCACGGCGGCGCAGCGATTGGTCGATCGCGGCGTCGGCAGCGTGCTCGCCACGCTCGGCGCAGCCGGTGCCGTCCTCGTCACGGCCGACGGCGCGTGGATCGCCACCGCTCCCCCGATTGTCGCAGTCAGTACCGTCGGCGCAGGCGATTCGTCGCTGGCCGGCTACATCCTCGCCGAAGCGGGCGGCGGCTCGGAATCCGAGCGGCTACGTCACGCGGTCGCCTACGGAAGCGCCGCTGCCTCCCTTCCCGGCACAACCCTTCCCACACCCGAACAGATCGATCTGGCAGCGGTTTCGGTATCTGCAGCAGATGCCGCCTCTCCCATCCCCGTCCCCACCGAACTCGCCTGACGCCCTAAGGAACCTGACATGTCCGATACCACCGCAGCCGGCAGTTCCGGCCCGGAGATCATCAGTCCCGAACTGATCTCACTCGACACCGACCTGGGTTCGACCAAGGAAGATGTCATTCGTTCTCTCGCAGCGCGATTGACTGCAGCGGGACGGGCGAGCGACGCCGCGGGATTGGTCGATGCCGCACTCGCTCGCGAAGCGCAGTCCGCGACCGGACTGCCCGGCGGAATCGCAATTCCCCACTGCCGCGCCGAGGCTGTCTCGTCCGCGTCCCTGGGGTTTGCTCGACTCGATCCGAAGGTCGACTTCGGTGCACCCGACGGCCCCGCCGATCTGGTCTTCCTGATCGCGGCACCCGAAGGCGCCGGGGCCGAGCACATGAAGCTGCTCTCCTCCTTGGCCCGAGCACTCGTCAGGCCCGCGTTCGTCACGTCACTTCGTGAAGCGTCGACGCCGGACGAGATCGTGAGACTGGTCGACGAGGTACTCAATCCCGCACCGAAGGATCCTGCAGCAAATGCTGCGGCAGCGACACCCCCGGCACCTGTTTCCACCGGGAAACACGCTACCGAGGAGACCCCGGCACCAGCGCCCGCGGAGCGTCACATCGTCGCGGTCACCGCCTGCCCGACCGGAATCGCTCACACCTACATGGCGGCGGACTCACTCGTCGCCGCGGGTGAACGCGCCGGCATCAAGGTTCACGTCGAAACGCAAGGTTCGAGCGGAAGCACCCCCCTTGACCCTTCGGTGATCGCGGGAGCCGCCGCGGTCATCTTCGCCACCGACGTCGGCGTGAAGGGCCGCGAACGATTCGCCGGTAAGCCCGTCGTCGCTTCCGGTGTGAAGCGGGCAATCAACGAGCCGGACAAGATGCTCGCAGAAGCGTTGCGCGCCTCCGAGAATCCCGCCGCCGCCACCGTTGACGGCACCGCGGCAGCGGCCGCGGATTCCGATGCCGGTTCCGTAGGGTTCGGCACCCACCTCCGTCAGGTCCTCCTGACCGGTGTCAGCTACATGATCCCGTTCGTCGCGGCCGGCGGTCTGCTGATCGCACTCGGCTTCCTGCTCGGCGGATACGAGATCTCCGGTCCGGCCAAGGACATCGTTCTCAACAACTCGATCACCAACCTTCCCGACGGTGGTCTGGCCACCTATCTCGGCGCAGTGCTGTTCCAGATCGGTTCGTTGGCATTCAGCTTCCTGGTGCCCGCGTTGGCCGGCTACATCGCCTTCGCCATCGCCGACCGGCCTGGCATCGCTCCCGGCTTCACAGCCGGCGCGGTCGCCGTGTTCGTCGGTGCCGGTTTCATCGGCGGCTTGGTCGGTGGTCTCATCGCCGGTGTCGTCGCGCTCTACATCGGCCGGATCGCCGTCCCGCAGTGGCTGCGAGGCCTGATGCCGGTGGTAATCATCCCGCTGTTCGCGACGCTGGTCGTCGGAGCACTGATGTTCATCGTCCTCGGGCGTCCGCTCGCCGCGATCACCTCCGGTCTCACCGACTGGCTCAACGGACTGTCCGGCAGCTCGGCCATCTTCCTCGGCATCATTCTCGGCCTGATGATGTGCTTCGACCTCGGTGGACCGGTCAACAAGGCGGCTTACGCCTTCGCCGTCGCCGGACTCAACGTCAACGACCCGGCCACTTTGCGCATCATGGCGGCTGTCATGGCTGCCGGTATGGTTCCGCCGCTTGCCATGGCACTTGCCTCGACGGTGCTGCGTCCCAAGCTCTTCAGCGAAGCCGAACGGGAGAACGGAAAGGCTGCCTGGTTGCTGGGTTCGGCATTCATCTCCGAGGGCGCGATTCCGTTCGCCGCTGCCGACCCGCTTCGCGTGATCCCCTCGATGATGGCGGGCGGCGCGGTCACCGGCGCGCTGATCATGGCTTTCGACGTCACTCTCAGCGCCCCGCACGGCGGGATCTTCGTCTTCTTCGCAGTCGGCGGAATCGGCTGGTTCCTGGTCTCGCTCGCCGCGGGAACCGTGGTAGCTGCGCTCGCCGTCGTCGGAGCCAAGGAGTTCTTCCGCAAGGGGCCGTCCGATGCCGAACTCGACCCCGAAATCGTGCCCGCTGCGGCATGATCGACAGCAGGCAACACTGCAGTCACCACCTGAGTCACCAGATCTGCCCGAACACCCCATAACGTCCGCAACGACAGTTCTACAACGAGGAGATCCCATGCCCAGCAAGACAGTTGCCGTCGGTTCCGCAGTCGGCCTCCACGCCCGCCCCGCCGCTCTCATCGCCGAAGCAGTCGGAGCCTCCGGCGCCACGGTCACCCTCGCAGTCGCCGACGGCGAACCCGTGGATGCAGGTTCGGCACTGATGATCATGACGCTCGGAGCCGCCAAGGACACCGAAGTAACCATCGAGTCCGACGACGCCGACGCACTCGCCAAGGTCGCCGAGCTGGTAGCCGCTGATCTCGACGCCTGACCTGATGTCAGTCGGTGCTGTGTAGCGGGCCGGACACTCTCACGGAGTCAGTGCGAGTGTCCGGCCCAGCCAGTCCATTTCGAGTTCCAGAGCAGTGCCCCACACATCACCCGAGTGCCCGCCGGGAAGGGTGTAGTAGTCCACGTTCATGTCGGCGGCGCGTGCAGCCTCGAACATGATCTCCTGCTGAGGGCGGTAGATGTCGTCGTCCTCACCCGCGACAAATACACCCGACAACTGCGGATACCGATTCTGCGCCATCAGGTCTCGGGCGTTGACCGCGTCGAACGCGCTTTCGTCACCGTCGAACATGGCCGCCACGGTGTCCTCGTGATCACCGGTCGACGGTTCGTCCTGGCCGGAGAAGTCCAGGAACGACGGGTATCGGTCCGGGAAGTTCACGGCCATCTCGATCGCGCATGTCCCGCCGTAGGAGAACCCACCGATAGCCCATTGCGCAGCGTCCGGATTCACTTGAAGGTTCGATTCGATCCAGTTCGGGACGTCCTGGTCCAGATACGTCGCGACGTTGCCGAGCGCAGAATCCATGCAGCCGGGGTTGGCGTCGTAGTCCCCCAACGCGTCGGGCACCACCACGACGGGAGCAAGCCCGGAATGCCTCGACGCATAGGCGTCGACGGTGGTCGCGAGCCGGCCACTGTCCAGCCAGTCGCTGGGGCTGCCGGGCTCACCCGCCACCAACACCAGTACGGGCAACTCGGCACGCGGATCGGCAAGATAGGCCGGCGGGAGATACAGCGTCGCAGGCCTCGCGTCGAATCCCGAAACATTTCCTGGAATCGCCGCTTCCGTCACGACACCGTTGCTCGGCATCCGCACCGGAACCTGCCAATGAGTTTCGGTGGGCAGTCCCCGTTGAACCCAAGGTTCGGCCCCGGGGAGCGAATCGAAGGCAACGTTCTCGACCGACCCGACCGGCCAGTGCCCGACCAGTGAGCCGAGTGTGGGATAGGTGCCGGTCTGCGCGTTGACCTGACCTACTGCGACGATCGCGGCCAGCCCGGCGAATGCCGTCACCGAAAGGCCACGCGCAAGCCCTGGGCGCCGAAGGAGAACGAGTGCGGCGCCGATGACTCCGAACATCGCCAGCGCTATCCAGACAAAATTCGACGCCGGTAGCTGCGCGGGCAGCGGCCGAAAGCTGAGCCACACGAACGTCGCACCGGTGGCTGATCCGAGCACTGACAGACCTAGCGCGACCAACGCGGCCCGACGCGGCAACCACCGAAGCAGAAGCAACGTGCCGACGCCGACGATGACGGAACCCACGAGCAGCGCTGCGGTGATGTGTCCGTGCTCGAGTGACATACGCGAGAGCCGCGTCAGGAGTTGATGCCCGTGCATTCGTTCCAGTATCCACATCTACCGTCGGTCTGCGAATTCGTGGAATTATTTGGGAATCAGCGGCGTCGTCGAAATCTCACGAACGCCGCGCCCCCGATCGCACATCCTGCCGCGACCAACCCGGCCCACACGAATGTCCACGGATCGACCCCGACACCGACCGAACCGTCAGACGAGTCAGCCGTCGCTTCTGTCGCGTCCACGAGCGCTCGCATCACGTACACCGGCGGCAACGCTCCGCCGGCAGATTCAGAACCGATCAGAACATCGCCCGCATCGTTGAATGCCACCGCCTCACCCTGAGGCTCCTTCGGGAGCGGGATCCGCAGCGGTTCCATACCGGTGAGCGTCGCGCCGATTCCGCCGTCCACGACTTCGTACAGGTACAGGTCGGAGTAACTCCGAAGTGCGATCGCCGAACCGTCCGACGACACCGCTCCCCCGGTGAACATCACCGACACGGGCTTCTCCGGTCCGAGGGACACGGCTCCGACGCGCTCGAGCGGCGTCGGGCCGGGCTGCGCCAAGTCACTCAGTTTCTGATCCCCGACCGGTGTGTAGACACTGCTTTCGCCGAACAATTCCTTGGTCACGACAAAAACGTGGCCGTCGGGGTCGAGCAGTATCGACTCGGTGTCGTGCGCACCGTCCGGGTACGTGAGGCGGTGCAACGTACCGCCACCGGAATCGAGGTCCATCGTGATGAACGCCACTGTTTCGCGGGTCCGGAGGTTGTCACCGGTGTCCGACAGAACGAGCGTTCGCCCACTCACCGCAAGATCTTCGACGTCGTAAGGATCTATCGGGACCGGAATCTGTTTCTGGACAACACAGTTCAGGTCCATTTCGAATACGAAGTCGTCACTGCCGCCGTCGCCCATCGCGTAGATCCGATCGTCGACGACGACCATCCCCGACAACTCCTGGAGCGCAGGATCAGTAGGCGTACAGAGTGGGGCGAACTCGCTCGGTTCGAACGACGACGCCTGTGCGAGCGCTCCGGGAAGCAGTGCGGTTGCCGTAGTCGCAGCAATCACCGCGACCACGGCCCCGAAACTACGCACTAGGTGCGTACTCGACCAATGCCGAGGCCAACATCTGTGGCACGCGTGCGTGCACCCGCGTTCCCGCCTCTTCGTGAGTCGATTCCAAAATCGTTCCGTCCGAGTGGATTCGAGCCATCAAGTCACCGCGCGTGTACGGCACCAGCACGTCGACCTCGACCTCCGGCCGAACCAGCACCTCGCTGAGATGTGCTCTTAGTTCGGCGATTCCCTCACCCGTCCGCGCCGAGACGAACACGGCACCAGGCAACAGACCACGTAGTTGCGTCAACGTAACCGGATCTGCCGCGTCGATCTTGTTGACCACGATCAACTCCGGCGGAGCCTTCGAATCCGTCTCGCGCAGAACATCGGTGACGACTTCCCGCACAGCCTTGATCTGTTCTGTCGGCAACGGATCCGAACCGTCGACGACGTGCAGCAGCAGATCCGCGTCGGTCACTTCCTCGAGAGTTGAGCGGAATGCCTCGACCAACTGAGTCGGCAGGTGTCGCACGAAGCCGACCGTGTCGGTGAGAACGTACTCGCGGCCGTCGTCGAGTGCTGCGCGGCGAGTGGTCGGGTCCAAGGTGGCGAACAACGCGTTCTCCACGAGCACACCCGATCCGGTGAGCGAATTGAGCAGACTCGATTTGCCCGCGTTGGTGTATCCGACGATGGCGATCGACGGGATGTCGCTCTGCAGTCGACGTGTGCGCTTGGTGTCGCGAGCGGCCTTCATGCCCTTGATCTCGCGGCGTAGTTTTGCCATGCGCTCACGAATACGGCGGCGGTCCGTCTCGATTTTCGTTTCACCGGGACCACGCAGACCCACACCGCCGTTACTGCCGGCACGGCCACCGGCCTGGCGCGACATCGACTCGCCCCAACCACGCAGACGCGGGAGCATGTACTCCATCTGAGCAAAAGCGACCTGCGCCTTACCCTCACGCGAAGTGGCGTGCTGAGCAAAGATGTCGAGAATGAGAGCTGTCCGGTCGATGACCTTGACCTTGACGATCTTCTCCAGCGCCGTGAGCTGCGCCGGCGTCAGCTCACCGTCGCAGACGACGGTGTCGGCGCCGGTCGCCAGGACTACTTCGCGCAGTTCCTGCGCCTTGCCGGAACCGATGTAGGTGGCAGCGTCAGGTTTGTCGCGGCGCTGAACCAGTCCTTCGAGGACCTCGGAGCCGGCCGTCTCGGCAAGTGCGGCCAACTCGGTCATGCTCGCCTCGGCCTGCTCGGCACTTCCCTGCGTCCAGACGCCGACCAGGACAACTCTTTCGAGTCGAAGCTGGCGGTACTCGACTTCGGTGACGTCCTCGAGCTCCGTCGACAGACCGGCCACGCGGCGCAGGGCGCCGCGATCTGCGAGTTGCATCTCACCGGTCGACGGGTTGCCCGATGCGGACGCTGCCGTGTATTCGGCTTGCGCGTACTCGGACTGCTCGTGAGCGGTGGACTCTTCGTTTTCATGTGTGTTCGTCATACAAGATCCATGGTCCCACGAAACCTGGCCACGGTGCATCCGTATTTCCTGCAGGCGTATTTCCCGCGGGCGATATCACACGAGCGATTGCCACCAGGCATCGCTGATCGTCCCGTTCGCCACCAGAACCGAGGGCCCCCGCAACGACCCTTTGCCGCCTTCGACGGTGACCTGCACCTCGCCACCGAGCACGCGCACCAGTACCGAGCCTTCATCGCGGCCGTCGTACCTCAGCGCCGCGGCCGCCGCTGCGACCGTTCCGGTTCCGCAGGAACGAGTCTCGCCCACACCACGCTCGTGTACGCGCATGTGGACCCCACCGTCGTGGATCGGCGTCACGATCTCGATGTTGACCCCGTGCGGGAAGAACCCGGGATCGAAGCCCGGAGAAACACTCAAATCGAGCGCACTCAAAACTTCTGCCGTCACGTGCTCGTCGACACACGCCAAATGCGGATTACCGACGTCGATGCCGACGCCGGCGAAGACGCGGCCGTCGATTGTTGCCGAACTGGTGCCGAGGTCCTTGATCGGGCCCATCGCCACGGTCACGTCACCATGTGTGGCGTCGTAGCCGACCACCACGACCGGACGCGCTCCGGCGCGGCTGCCGACCACGAACTCGTCCTTGCTCTCCAAGCCCGAGGCCTTGAGATAGTGGGCGAATACGCGAACTCCGTTTCCGCACATCTCCGCGATGGAGCCGTCGCTGTTGCGGTAGTCCATGAACCAGTCTTCGGCAGCGACGCCGTCGGGCAGCGCACCGAGCACGCCCGCGTCCGCAAGTGCGCCTGCCCGGGCGACACGAAGGATGCCGTCGGCGCCGAGGCCACGCTGACGATCACACAACGCTGAAACTCGCGCCGGCTCGAGATCGACCCGAACGTCGAGGTCAGGGAGAACAACGAAGTCGTTCTGCGTGCCGTGGCCCTTACTGAAATCCATGGTCGCCATCCTATCCGGACCTGCCGACCGACTCACGCAGGTGACGCGGTGACCACGACGTTCTGTTCGTACGTGAAGCCGGACGGCAACGAGGGGTCGGGCACGGTTGCGCCGCCGCAGGTCACGAGGACCAGCCTGGGCGCACCCGTTTCGGAAAAGAACTCGGCCGGCAAAGCCACCTTTTCGTACAGCTTCAGGCTCGCTGCGTGATAGGTGAACATCGTTCCGGTGTCGTCGCTCACGTAGATCGGTGTTCCGGGCTTCATCTGGTGCAGCGCCCACAAGGCGCCGTGCGTGCGGTCACCGTCGTCGACGTGGCCGGCAACAAGATTGGTGCCCTCCGAAGATCCGAACTGCACGCCGTTGGTGAAATGCGAAACCTTGTCAGGATGCGGAAGGATCATTCCGCGGTTGGCGCCGAACCCACTGGTCACGATGTCGGCTCGCACATCGAGATCGGGAATCGCGAGCGTGTTCGGCGGCAGATCCGTTGGCGCAGGCGCCCAACTCGCCCCTGGATCGGTTGGGGCTCCCACGTCGAAGGGTGCTTCGGGAACAGGTGCGCTGATGGGCTTCCCGGCCGCACTCACCGCAAAGTAGATCAGTATCCCGCCGACCATGAGAAATGTGACGAGCAGAAGAACCAGCGGTAGCCGACCCGCGCGTCGGCCTCTCGGTCGCGCGTGTGTCCCGGTCTGCGCCATGTTCGTTGTCCTCCAGTCCGTCGATCGCGAAACGAATGGATCGCGAAAGAGCTAACTGTAAGATAGCTGATCGGGGCGATCGTGTTACAGGCCGCGATATGCAAGGGCAGCGAAGGCCGAGCGAGCCAGCTCCGGATCGGCACCGTCGAGCCAGTGCACGCGTGCGTCACGACGGAACCATGATCGTTGGCGGCGAACGTAGCGCCGCGTCCCGATGAACGTCCGTTCGAGTGCTTCGGCCAGATCGTATTCACCGTCGAAATGTGCGAGCACCTGTGCGTAGCCGATGGCTCGCGGCGCGGTGACGCCATCACGCAAGCCTTGCTCGACGAGCACGGCAACTTCGTCGACAAGTCCGTCCGAAAACATCAGCTCGGTTCGCAACCGAATCCGGGCGTCGAGTTCTTCCGTATCCCGATCCACGCCGAGAATGCGGGTTCCCCATCGAGGGTCACCGATCTGCGGAGCCGAGGCCGCGAACGGCAGACCTGTCAGCTCGACGACCTCGAGCGCCCGAACCATCCGCCGGCCGTCCGTCGGCAGTATCGACGCCGCTGCTACCGGATCAGCAGCCACCAGCGCCGTATGCACCGCACCGACCCCACCGTCGGCCAGCACCGCCTCCCACTTCGCACGAACCTCGGGATCCGTTGCCGGAAAGGACCATTCGTCGAGTAGAGACTGGACGTACATCATGGATCCGCCGACGATCACCGGAACCTTGCCCGCCGCGATCAGATCCTCGGCGATCGCGATCGCGTCGCTTTGATAACGCGCGACGGTGGCGGTCTCCTTCACATCGAGAACGTCGAGCAGGTGATGCGGAATCCCACGGCGCTCGGCCGGTGTCAGTTTGGCGGTCCCGATATCCATGCCGCGATAGAGCTGCATCGCGTCGATGTTGATGATTTCACCGCCGAATTCCTCGGCCAGTGCCAACGCGAGATCGGACTTTCCCGACGCTGTCGGACCGACAACTGCGATCGGGCGAAGTTCTTCAGGGACGTTCACGGCCGCCACGTCCCGACGTGGTAACCGACGCCGAACGGCGCATCGCTGTAGTCGACCGTCGCGCGAGGATGGGCCGACCGAGACGAGCCCGTAAAGACACCGGCCAGGACCTGCCACGCCGCGCGCCCCTGGGCTCCGACACTGCGGCAGAGCCGCGGATCGAGAGCAAGCAGCGCCTCCGGGTCCCCGGCCGTCAGGGCGTCGTCGATGGCCGACTGCACACCCGCGGCGCGCTCGTCGAAGCTTCCTGGCGCCTTTGCCGTCAGCGTGGACGCACCGTCAGCAACGATCAGAAGCCCTTGCGGTCGGTTGTCGCTGTCGAGTTGCTTGCGCAGCTGCTGCCCGAATTCACGACATTCATTCGCCGACGCCTTTGCACTGACGACGTGCATGTCGACGGTTATCTCCACGTCTGTTCGGCCACGCAGCCAGCCGGCCACGAGGGCGCAGAGTTCGAGTGATGGTACCGGTTCGCCTGCCGCATCTGCGTCCAGTGACGTCCGGACATCGGCGCCGAATCCGGCGAAAGTCCCGATCTGTCCACGTCCGACGCCAGTTCGCCAGAGTTCGTCAGCTGCTTTCTCGGAGTCGACACCGACGCCCACCCATTGAACTGCCTCGTGAGACAGCCGGCGCACGGCGGCCGATGCCGCAGCGCGCACGTGGGCGGACTCGGCCGAATCACCGGACAATTCCGGCACGAGTAACGGCGCCGAGGGGACGAGAACAGCGGAAGTCAACACAGTTGCCACGCTAGTCGACCCCGAGGTGGCGACCTCACACCCTCTTACCTGATTCAATAGTCGGAGAACGTGAGTACCGGGTTCAATGGAGCCAGGAATGCGATCAGGCAGCCGTGACGCGCGGCAGAGACGAGGACCGATGACCGAGAACAGTGAACCCACCACCGGCGCCGACAGCAGTTCGGCCAGCCCGAGCCCGGCAGCACCCAAACCCGGCGCTCCCAAACCTGGTGGACCACGCCCCGGTGCGCCCCGCCCCGGAGCACCTCGCCCCGGACCAGCAGCCTCGCATGCCGTCACCGCCGCACCGGCCAGCGACCCGAGCAAGTTCGGACGCGTCGAGGAAGACGGAACCGCCTGGGTGAAGACCGCTGACGGTGAACGTCAGATCGGTTCGTGGCAGGCCGGCGACGCCACCGAGGGCCTCGCCCATTTCGGTCGTCGCTACGACGACCTCGCGACCGAGGTCTCGCTACTCGAGGCGCGACTGACGTCGGGCGCCGGAGACGCCAAGAAGACCAAGGCTGCCGCCATCGCTCTGTCCGAATCCCTCTCGACCGCTGCAGTGATCGGTGACCTCGACGCTTTGGCTCGCCGACTCGACGTGATCGTTGCCGGTTCCGACGAGGCCGCAGCGCACGCGAAGGAAGAGAAGGAACAGTCGCGCGCGGCAAGCACCGCCCGCAAGGAGGCCCTCGCAGTCGAGGCCGAGCAGATCGGCTCGGAGTCGACCCAGTGGAAGACCGCGGGTGATCGACTGCGCGAGATTCTCGACGAGTGGAAGACGATTCGCGGAATCGACCGCAAGGTCGACGACGCACTGTGGAAGCGTTACTCGAAGGCTCGTGAGTCCTTCAACCGGCGACGTGGAGCCCACTTCGCCGAACTCGACCGGGATCGTGCGAGCGCCCGTTCGACGAAGGAAGAACTGGTCGAGCGCGCCGAGAAGCTGTCGACCTCCACTGAATGGGGACAGACCGCCGGGGAATTCCGCGATCTACTCAGCGAGTGGAAGGCTGCCGGCCGCGCACCGCGCGAGGCCGACGACAACCTGTGGAAGCGCTTCAAGGGCGCTCAGGATGTGTTCTTCGCCGCGCGCAACGCTGCTGCATCCGAGCGCGATGCCGAATTCGAGCAGAACGCGGTTGCAAAAGAGGAGCTGCTCGCTGCCAATGCGAACATCGATCCGGCGCACGGACTCGAGAACGCCCGCGCAGCGCTTCGCGACCTGCAGGAGAAGTGGGACGCGATCGGCAAGGTGCCGCGCGACCGAATGCAGGAACTCGAAGCGAAGCTCCGGGCCATCGAAACCAAGGTGCGCGACGCGGTCGACGCCGAGTGGCGTCGCACCGATCCGGAAGCACTTGCCCGGGTCGCGCAGTTCAAGGAGCGGGTGAGCCAGTTCGAGGAGCAGGCCGCCAAGGCTCAGGCTGCCGGCAAGACGAAGGACGCCGAGAAGGCTCTCGCTCAGGCCAAGCAGTGGCGTGAGTGGGCCGAAGCTGCCGAAAGCGCCGTCAACGAGTAATCGACGACGAGCTGTAAAGACAACAAAAACGCCGGCTCACTCCGAAAGGAGTCAGCCGGCGTTGTCTTGTGCTTTGGACGGACGGCCTGCTGTGTCAGCCGACGTTCCATTCCTGATGCTTCTCGGCTTCGGCCGCAGCGATCCGGCGTTGCTCCTCGGCGGCGAGCTGAATGTTGGTTCGTGTCCAGACCACCTTGAGCCAATGGAACGTCAAGAACACGACGGCAAACCATCCGATGATCAGCCCGATCGACGGTCCTGCCACATTGAAACCGGCGGGAATGGTCTGACGCGACCAGACGGCCATCATGCCGAGAGCGCTCGCCACGGCACTGCCGGCGAGTGCGACCCAGGCCAGACTCCAACGCCGCGTGACCAGCGCGAGCATCGAGAATCCGATGCCGAAGATGACGACGAACCACACGAACAAGCGTGAGAACAGTGCAATCCGTTCACTTTCCGCGTCCTGGTTGTACGCGAGCACATCCCAGCCGTTCGCCACTCCCGCATGGGGCAGTGCAAGGGTGCCGACCAGCACGAGCACCGCAACCGCGACAACCATGGCGCGCGCACCCGGATCAATTTCTCCCGCGACCTTGCGTTCCGCGTCGTCGAGGTCCTTGCGGTAGCCCTCGAAGGCGTCGTCGCCCGGCTGTGGTGTCGTGTTCTCGTGTTGCGAGGTCATGCGTTGCATCCCATCTGAACGGGTTGTGGGGCCGGGGCACCGATCTTCGGTAGTCCGAGACCTACGCCGATGGGCGGGGTCTTGGGTGTGATGCCCTTTTCGAACGAATCACCGGCGCGGGTCCGACGGTGCGTGAGCACTCCGTCATCTGCCACGAGGTGATGAGGGGCTCCGTGGGTGACGACGACCGTCACCACGTCACCGGGTCGGATTGTGCCGTCGAGGTTTCCCTCGGGGCGGAAATGCACCAGGCGGCCGTCTCGCGCGCGACCACTGAGACGGTGAGTCGCCGCGTTCTTCCGCCCCTCCCCCGCTGCCACCAAGAGTTCGACCTCGGTGCCGACGAGCTTGCGATTTTCCTCGATGTTCACTTCTTCCTGAACGGCGAGCAATCGCATGTAGCGTTCCTGGACAACCTCTTTGGGGAGTTGATCGGCCATCTCCGCCGCCGGCGTGCCCGGGCGCTTGGAGTACTGGAAGGTGTAGGCGTTGGAGAATCGCGCCTTGCGCACGACGTCCAGCGTCTCCTCGAAATCCTCTTCCGTCTCCCCCGGGAACCCGACGATGATGTCCGTGGTGATGGCGGCGTGCGGCATTGCGGCGCGCACCTTCTCGATGATCCCGAGGTACTTCGACTTGCGGTACGAGCGCTTCATCGCCTTGAGAACCTTGTCCGAACCGGACTGCAACGGCATGTGCAGTTGCGGGCAGACGTTGGGAGTGGTTGCCATAGCTTCGATGACGTCATCGGTGAACTCTGCCGGGTGCGGCGATGTGAACCTGACCCGTTCGAGGCCGTCGATGTGTCCACATGCCTTCAAGAGGGAGGCGAAGGCTCCGCGATCGCGCGGTTGCTCCGGATCGGCGAACGACACGCCGTAGGCGTTGACGTTCTGTCCCAGCAGGGTCACTTCCGAGACACCCTCGTCGACGAGTGCCTGCACCTCGGCCAGGATGTCGCCGGGACGTCGATCTACTTCCTTGCCACGCAGGGCCGGAACGATGCAGAACGTGCACGTGTTGTTGCAGCCCACCGAGATGGAAACCCAACCTGCATAAGCAGATTCGCGCTTGGCTGGCAGTGTCGACGGAAACGCCTCGAGTGCGTCGAGGATTTCGACCTCGGCGCGCTGATTGTGACGCGCACGGTCGAGCAGCGCGGGAAGCGAGCCGATGTTGTGAGTGCCGAAGACGACATCGACGAACGGCGCCTTCTTGACGACGGTGTCACGATCCTTCTGCGCCAGGCACCCGCCGACCGCGATCTGCATGTCGGGGTTCGCCTCCTTGTTCGGGGCGAGCTGGCTGAGGTTGCCGTACAACTTGTTGTCCGCGTTCTCGCGGACAGCACACGTGTTGAAGACGACAAGATCAGGATCGGTGCCGGTCTCCGCCTTCGAATACCCGGCGTCCTCGAGCAGACCGGACAGTCGCTCGGAATCGTGGACGTTCATCTGACAGCCGTACGTCCGCACCTCGTAGGTGCGAACAGACTTCGCCGTCGGCTCCGGAACTGCAGTCGGCTCCGGAAGTGCAGGGGACATTTCGTCGATCAGTGACACGCTTCAGCCTAGCTCACGTCCACTACGACGTGTAATAACGCCCTGATAAACAGCCGAAACGCGACATAAACGTCGTCACAGTAAAATTTCCATTACATATGGCAAGAACCATGGCGAAATCACGGGCGTCGACGCAAACTACGCCTAAGGTTCTCGTTTATGACCCAAGCCGACGATGCGACGACGCCGACCACCTCCGGCGATTCCACATCCATGATTTCGATGACCTCGGTGAACAAACACTTCGGGGAACTTCACGTCCTGCAAGAGGTCAATCTCGAGGTACCCAAGGGCCAAGTGGTGATCGTCCTCGGTCCGTCGGGCTCCGGTAAGTCGACTCTGTGCCGCACCATCAATCGCCTGGAACCCATCGACTCGGGCACCATTGCCGTCGACGGCAAGACGCTCCCCGAGGAGGGCAAAGCACTTGCCGCACTTCGTGCCGACGTCGGGATGGTCTTTCAGTCCTTCAACCTGTTCGCGCACAAGACGATCCTCGAGAACGTCATGCTCGCACCGATGAAGGTTCGCAAGGCGAAGAAGGACGAAGCCAAGAAGACGGCGCAGGCATTGCTCGAGCGCGTCGGTATCGCCAATCAGGCCGACAAGTACCCGGCGCAGCTTTCCGGCGGTCAGCAACAGCGTGTCGCGATTGCTCGCGCTCTTGCGATGCAGCCGAAGGTGATGTTGTTCGACGAGCCCACCTCCGCTCTCGACCCCGAGATGGTCAACGAGGTCCTCGACGTCATGACTTCCCTCGCCAAGGAAGGCATGACCATGCTCGTGGTCACGCACGAGATGGGATTCGCCCGCAAAGCCGGCGATCGTGTGCTGTTCATGGCTGACGGCCAGGTCGTCGAAGACACCACGCCCGAAGAGTTCTTCACCCATCCCAAGTCGGATCGGGCCAAGGACTTCCTCGGCAAGATCCTCACTCACTGATCACAGTCCCCTCCGACAGTCCTGTCCTCGTCCACAAGACAACTTGCTCGACTGCACCGTTCACCTCGGCTGCACCGTTCATCTCGACTGCACCGTTTGCATGTCGACAACTGAGAGGATCTTCATGAAGATCAATCGCTCCGTCCGTTTCGGAATCGGAATCATGGCTATCGCGTTCGCTGCCACGGCTTGTGGTGGAGGAGAAGAAAAGAGCGCATCGCAGAGTGCTGCCGACGGAACGCTCACCGTCGGTATCAAGTTCGATCAGCCCGGCCTCGGTCAGCGCAATCCGGACGGGACGTTCTCCGGCTTCGACGTCGAGGTAGCCCGGTACATCGCGAACGAACTCGGCGTGAAGCCCGAAGGAATCACCTTCAAGGAATCACCGTCAGCCCAACGCGAGACCCTGATCCAGAACGGCGAGGTCGACTACATTGTGGCCACCTACTCGATCACCGACGCACGCAAGGAAAAGGTCGGCTTTGCCGGTCCGTACTTCATCGCCGGCCAATCGCTGCTCGTTCGCTCCGACAACACCGACATCACAGGTCGCGATTCTCTCAGCGGCGGCAAGAAGCTCTGCTCGGTGACTGGCTCCACTCCGGCTCAGAAGGTCAAGGACTCCGTACCTGACGTCCAACTTCAGGAGTTCGACACCTACTCTGCTTGTGTCGAAGCACTGCGCAACGGCGCTGTCGACGCAGTCACCACCGATGACATCATCCTCGCTGGTTTTGCCGCACAGTACCCCGGCCAGTTGAAGGTCGTCGGAGAACCGTTCACAACGGAAAACTACGGCGTCGGCCTGGCCAAGGACGATTCCGAGACCCGCGGCAAGATCAACGACGCCATCGAGAAGATGATCTCCACCGGCGCATGGGAAGAAGCCTTCAACAACACCGTTGGCGCTTCGGGCTACCCCATCCCGGCGCCGCCCACCGTTGATCGTTACTGACCTGCTTTTTTCACCGTCAATCTCGCTGCGGCTCCCACTTCGGGAGCCGCAGCGCGTGACGCCACCAACGGAGATCCCGTGATCTGGGGAGACGGCAAGTGAACCTTCTGAGCAAGTACGGCGACCAGCTTCTGGAAGCCTTCTGGACCACGATCCAGCTGACATTTTTCTCCGCGATCGGCGCTGTCATCATCGGTGTGCTGATCGCGGCGATGCGCGTGTCACCGGTCCCGGTCGCCCGATTCCTGGGCGCCGCGTACGTGACCGTGTTCCGCAATACCCCCCTCACACTGATTCTGTTGTTCTGTCTGTTCGGTCTTTCGCAGACGCTCGGAGTCAACCTCGCCAAGTCGGATTCGCCGACATTTCTGGTGGACAACAACTTCCGACTCGCCGTCCTCGGCCTCAGTGTCTACACCGCCGCGTTCGTGTGTGAGTCACTTCGATCGGGAATCAATACCGTTCCGGTCGGCCAGGCCGAAGCGGGCCGATCACTCGGTCTGTCGTTTGCACAAAATCTTCGGCTGATCGTCCTGCCTCAGGCATTTCGCGCGGTCACAGCACCGCTGGGTAGCGTGCTGATCGCACTGACCAAGAACTCGACCATCGCCGCGGTGATCGGCGTATCCGAAGCGTCAGCGCTGATGAAGAAGATGATCGAAAACGAAGCGGCGATCTTCGTCGTCGGTGGAATCTTTGCTGTCGGTTTCGTGATCCTGACACTTCCCATGGGCTTGATCTTCGGCAAGCTGAGCAAGCGATTCGAGGTTTCACGATGAGCAACCGCGCAACAGTCCTCTACGACGCGCCAGGCCCCAGAGCGCGAAATCTCTACCGATTCGCATCCCTTGTCGTCGCTGCACTCATGGTCGCAATCGGTTACGTCATCTACCGCGCACTCGACGAAAAGGGCCAGCTGACAGCAGCGAAGTGGGATCCGTTCCTCGAATCCACGTCGTGGACAACGTATCTGATACCCGGCATCCGGGGAACGCTGATCGCGGCTGCGATGTCCATCGTCTTCGCGCTCATCCTCGGTTCTGCCCTGGGTATCGGCCGACTCTCCGAGCACAACATCATTCGGAAGATTTGCGGCGTCATCGTCGAATTGTTCCGAGCAGTACCGGTTCTGATTCTGATGATCTTCTCGTATCAGGTGTTCGCCGAATACGAGGTCTTCAAGTCCAAGTACCTCGCACTCGCGGCAGTCGTCGTGGGTCTGACTCTGTACAACGGTTCTGTGATCGCCGAGATCGTCCGTGCCGGAATCAACTCACTCCCACGAGGGCAAAGTGAGGCCGCCAAGGCACTAGGCATGCGCAAGACGCAGATCATGGTGACGATCCTGCTCCCCCAGGCGGTTACCGCCATGCTCCCGGCACTGATTTCACAGATGGTCGTGGCGTTGAAGGACTCCGCCCTCGGTTACCTGATCGGGTATGTCGAGCTGGTGCGTCAGGCCCAACAGCTCGGCACCTTCTACGGAAACTTCCTGCCGGCGCTCATCGTGGTCGCCGCGATTATGATAGCTCTCAACTCGGCTCTGACCTTCCTGGCAACCAAGGTGGAGAAGCGCCTGCGTTCCGGAAAGCGAAAGGGCAAGGGCCCCATCGCGGCTCCGTCCGCCGACCCAGCCGTTTCGGTTCCGGGTATGGACCTGACCAAGCCGTGAATCAGATGGAGCCGTGAGTCGAATCCGGCCGCGTTAGCGCGAATACACAACAGGGCGGGGGTACCACCGAATTTCGGTGGTACCCCCGCCCTGTTGTTCTGAATGCTGCACTTCGCTACGAGTCGGTGACCGCCGCCATCTCGGCTTTGACCACCTCGTACGACATCCCAGCTGAATATCCCTTGCGTGCCAGCATCGAGACCAGTCGACGCGTGACCTTGTCACGATCATCGACGGGCTTGTTCTTCAGCTTCCGCCGAACCAGCTCCGCTGCTCGCTCGCGTTCATCTTCCGGATCGATCTGTGACGCTTCGGAAGCGGTGTCCTGGTCGATTCCTTTGAGCCGCAACTCGACTGCAAGCGCACGCTTTCCCTTGCCCGAGTACGTGTGCCGCGAATGAACCCACTGGTTCGCGAAGTCTGCGTCGTCGATCAACCCGATTTCTTGGAGTCGATCGAGGACCTTGGCAATGATCTCGGGCTCGAAGCCGCGCCCGCTCAGCTTTGTTTCCAGCTCGGAACGACTGCGCGCCCGGTCGGTCAGGAGGCGTAGGCAAGCATCTTTGGCCTGCGCCTCCGTCCCACCTTCTGCGCGTTGCGACGGCTTCTCGGATCGTTGACGGGATCGACGCCGAGGAGCGCCGTACTCTTCACGAGCATTCTCGCCGTTGTCACCGTCGTCGAAGCTCATGACTGAACTCAGAAGTCGGCGGGAGCTTCGTCGGTTGCAGTGACGTCAGCACCGATACCGAGCTTTTCCTTGATCTTCTTCTCGATCTCGTCACGGATATCGGTGTTCTCCAGCAAGAACTTACGAGCATTTTCCTTGCCCTGACCCAACTGGTCACCTTCGTAGGTGTACCAGGAGCCGGACTTGCGGATGAACCCGTGCTCGACACCCATGTCGATGAGCGAGCCTTCCTTGCTGATGCCCTGGCCGTAGAGAATGTCGAACTCGGCCTGCTTGAACGGCGGCGCGACCTTGTTCTTGACGACCTTGACGCGAGTGCGGTTACCCACTGCGTCGGTACCGTCCTTGAGAGTTTCGATACGACGGATGTCGAGGCGGACCGAAGCGTAGAACTTCAGTGCCTTACCACCGGTGGTGGTTTCGGGAGAACCGAACATCACACCGATCTTCTCGCGAAGCTGGTTGATGAAGATGACGGTGGTGCCCGAGTTGTTCATGGCACCGGTGATCTTGCGCAGCGCCTGGCTCATCAGTCGAGCCTGCAAACCGACGTGGCTGTCACCCATCTCGCCTTCGATCTCGGCGCGAGGAACAAGAGCGGCCACGGAGTCGATCACGACGATGTCGAGGGCGCCTGAACGGATCAGCATGTCGGTGATTTCGAGGGCCTGCTCACCCGTATCGGGCTGCGAGACCAGGAGTGCATCGGTATCGACGCCCAGCTTGGCTGCATAGTCGGGATCGAGTGCGTGCTCCGCGTCGATGAACGCCGCGATGCCGCCGTTGGCCTGAGCATTGGCAACTGCGTGCAGTGCCACGGTGGTCTTACCCGAGGACTCCGGGCCGTAGATCTCGATGACGCGGCCACGCGGCAGTCCGCCGATACCCAGCGCGACGTCGAGCGCGATGGAACCGGTGGGAATGACGGCGATGGGCTGGCGGACACCCTCACCCAGGCGCATCACCGAACCCTTGCCGAAGTTCTTGTCGATCTGCGCCAACGCGAGGTCGAGTGCCTTGTCCCGATCAGGTGCCTGTGGTGCCATCGTGATCCCCATCCTTGTTTCAGTCTTCAGTGCCTGCCTGAGCAGACTCCGTCTCTTCAGCGCCTGCCTGAGCCGACCCTGTTGGTGTGTTGCGATCAGAGTAGATCCGGCCACCGACAGACTTTTCGATCTTGCTTTAGCGCTTGTCGATCACCGCGTTTGTAGGTCACCGCGTTTGTAGAACATCGAAAGTTCGCAGTTACCAAAGGAGCGTCACCACCGAACAGGTTCAGCATAGACGAACACGTGTTCGAACAGAAGATGGGAGGCGTTCGACACGCCGAAAAAATCAGCGGCGGGCGGGCGGTACGTCGAACTCCACACAGAGCGCACGCCACACTTCGCGAGGCTCCCAACCTGCTTCGACGGCCTCCGCAGCAGTCATTCCGTCGAGACTCTGGAGTACATGGTCGATCAGCATCGAGTCGCCTCGTACCTGCCCGAACTCTTCGCGCACCATTTCATGAAATTCGGTCAACCGCACAGCCGCCACCGTAGTCCACAGAGCGGTGCACCTGCATTCAGGCGCAACGTGCTCACGCCGTCACACCTCCGTTGACCACCTGTCGGCACACCGCCACCGGATCGGTGACCTGCGACGCAGTCGCGGCAGCCGCTCTCGCAGCTTCCGCGAATCGTTTGTCGGAGAGCACCTGCAGTACGGCATCGCGAATCGACTGAGCATCTGCGGGCCGCACGATCACCGACGTCCCTGCCCGCGCAGCGCGATTGGCCAACTCCCACTGGTCCCCGCCCCCGGGAACGACGACCGTCGGCACGCCGGCCAGCAGGGCCTTCGCCAACATGCCGTGCCCGCCGCCACATACCAACACCGACGCGTCACGCAGCATCGCGTCCTGGCGTCCGAGACCTGCACGAACCCAATCAGGATGCTCACCTTCAGCCCCGTCGAGCATCGACGCGATCAGCCGCACACCGGCTCCGCCGAGTCCTTCGACCGTGCCCTCGAACATTCCCACTGCGCCGGTATGCGCCGTGGAGGGCGCCACCATAACCAGCGGTTCGTCACCTGGCGGTGGATCCAGAATCACCTCGGTCGGCTCCCACAGAAGCGGTCCGACGACGTGAGCGCGCTCCGGCCAGTCGGGGCGAGGCACTTCGAGTGCCGGAAGTGTTGCGATCAGCCGCGCTTGCGGACCGGGATCCAGAGCGGGCAGTCCGACACCGACACGGGCCTGGGATCGCTGGGCCAACCCTTGCTTGATCGAACGTCCCGTCGCTGCGCGCATCAGGGTATCGCGGAGTCGACCACGAATTCCGACGCCGGGCGCGAGCCCACTGCCGATCGGCGGCAACCCCCGTGAAGGTGAGTACAGCGGGTGAGGCGAGAGTTCCACCCAGGGGATGCCAAGTCTTTCGGCGGCCAATCCGCCTCCGGCAGTGAGGATGTCGGAAACGACGAGATCCGGGGAGACGGACTTCAGGTCGGGAAGCAGTTCGGTGGAAATATAGGCGGCGCGCGAATGAATCCGAGCACCTGCATCAAGATCGTCGTCTCCCGGCCGCGGGGCCAAGCCCTTGAGCGGCTCGGCTTCCACGCCGGCTGCTCGCGCTGCCTCGACCCACCGGGTCCCCGTGTACAGGATCGGTTCGTCGCCGGCCTGGATCAACGCCAGCGACAACGCTATTGCGGGAAAAGCATGACCCGGGTCCGGCCCGGCAACAACGGCTACACGCACCGGATCAGAGTGTCACACCGAGTGAAAGGCCTGTTCCGCCGCACCCAGTGCGCGTTCGCGATCCGAAACCACCAATCCGATTCTCGTCCTGCGATCGAGGACGTCGTCGACGTCGAGGGCGCCTTCATGCGACACCGCGAAATCGAACTCGGCACCGCAGATCTCCAAGTCCGCAACCGACCGGAGACGATCGCCGCTCGCCGCGGCAACGACCTCGGCCTCGGTGCCGTATCGCGCCACCAATGACGCGGGTGCCTTGATCTTCTTCAATTCCGCCGGTGATGCAGCGCCTACCAGCGGCAACGCGCGTGTCCGACATGCCCCGGCGCTCAGCGACCCGACCTCGACCGCAGCGTCGACGGCGTCTTCGGCCATCTTGCGGTACGTCGTGAGTTTTCCGCCTACCACCGTGACCAAGCCCGAGTCCGAACGGACTACAGCGTGATTGCGCGAGAGGTCGGCCGTCGAGCCTTCACCGGTGTCCAGCAGCGGACGCAGACCCGCGAAGGTCCCCAAGACGTCCCCACGGGTCAGCGGAGCTTCCAACGCCGTGTTCACGGTGTCGAGCAGGAAGCCGATCTCGTCCTCGGACGCCGTCGGTACGTCAGGCACCGGTCCCGGCGCTGCTTCGTCGGTCAACCCGAGGTAGATCCGGCCGAGCTGGGCGGGCAGGGCGAAGACGAAACGGTTGGTCTCGCCGGGAATCGGCACGGTCAGTGCTGCCGTGGGGTTCCCCAATCGCGCTGCATCGAGCACCAGGTGCGTCCCGCGGCTGGGGCGCAGGGTGATGCTGGAGTCGACCTGATCAGCCCAGACACCGGTCGCATTGACCACGACGCGGGCACGCATCAAGAACTCGGATCCGGTCAACTCGTCGCGCAAGGTGGCCGACGTTCCGGATACGTCGTAAGCACCGACGCGCGTCAGGATTCGCGCGCCGTGCGACGCTGCGGTTCTGGCGATACCGACGACGAGGCGGGCGTCGTCGATGAGCTGCCCGTCGAACGCGGTCAAGGCGCCTCGTAGGTTTTCCCGCTTGACCGCGGGAGCCAATTCGCGCGCCCGCGCAGCGCTGACCGTCCGTGATCTGGGCAGCACCGAAGCCGGGGTTCGCGCCGACATGCGCAGAGCGTCACCAGCCAGGAAACCGGTACGCACCAGGGCCTTCCCGAAGAACGACGTTTCGGGCAACAGCGGTACGAGTTGGGGCATGGCGCGAACGAGGTGCGGCGCGGTGCGCGTCATGAGAATGCCGCGCTCGACCGCACTTTCACGCGCTATACCGACATTGCCGGAAGCCAGGTACCGAAGGCCGCCGTGTGCGAGTTTCGAACTCCAGCGGCTGGTGCCGAACGCGAGGTCGTGCTTTTCGACCAGCGCAACACTGAGCCCACGAGTCACGGCGTCGAGAGCGACACCGACACCGGTGATTCCGCCGCCGATCACCAGGACGTCGACCGAATCGCCGTTCGCCAACTGCTCGAGTTCACGAGTACGCCGTTGTGCGTTGAGCGCTGAATCGCTGCCTGCTGAATCTAGGGGGCTCACAGCTATTCTCCCGAATTCTTGACGGGTGCCAGATAAGCAGCGACCGCATATCGAAGTTGCTCGACCGACGCATCGGAGGAAAGCTCCGGCTCGAGAGTCGGCGCAGAAATGACGACGGACTGAGCCATCAGTAGAACCATCGCCGCGATCTCGTTGACGCTTCCCTCGCGAATCGAACCGTCTTGTTGGCCGGCCGCGACAACGGATGTGATCAGCTCGAGAATCGACTTCTGGCTCGCGCCGAGCCGGTCCACGATGTAGGTCGTCAGCAATTCTTGATCAGCTTGCCGAATTTTCACGAAGAGCGGATGGTCGCGAATCTGGCCGACGACGTCACCGATCGCCTCCACGAGCAACGTGCCGGCAGACCCGTTGAAGGTCACCTCGGGCAGCACCGATCGGATCTCCCGGGTGAGCAGGTCCGCGACGACAGCTCGCGTGTCCGGCCATCGCCGGTAGACCGTCGGTCGGCTCACGCCGGCGCGACGCGAGATCTCGGCAAGTGTGGTTCGCTGCATTCCGAAATCGAGGACACACGACCTTGCTGCGTCGAGAATCACGTCGTCGATCTCGCGGCTGGGGATGCGCTGACCATCTGCCTTGCGAGGGGCAAGTGAGTCATCTGCGTTACGGATTACCATCGTGTGTAACACAATACCGGACAAGTCACCGGTAATCCCGTCGGGACTTGCGATTTCTCTCGCTCAGAGATCATCAGAAATAGTACAACTCGAAACCAACTGCTCGCTCGGCGTCGAAACCAGGCTTCGGTCCGCTGACCATGTCGATCTGTGCGCGCGCCTGTTCCCGGATCGGCGTGGAACTCAGCGCCGCCAGATATCGCGCATGTTCCGCGAGCGAATCCACGGCGCGATCGACCGTCGACGTCACGTCGACGCAGTGTGTGGGAGTCATCGTATTGACCGCAACCCACCGAACACCGGGCCACGGCGCCAGTCCCTGCGCCGTCAACGAGGGAAAGATCCATTCGTTTGCTGCGTCGGCAGTTGCGTCGAGAACGCTGATCCCGAGTGCACGGTGATCTGCGCTGTTCAGATAGCCGGGGCCCCAGGTGTGGGAGAAGTTCATCGTCACCACCAATTCCGGACGGTGGCGGCGAATTGCTGCGGCGAGAGTCGAGCGCAACTCCAAGCCTTCCACGAGACGACCGTCGGGCAGGCCGAGGAACTCCACCTCACCGACACCGACGATCGCGGCCGAGCGACGCTCTTCTTCCTCGCGGATCGGGCCGGACTCCTCGGGCGACAGACAGGCGATTCCGGCCTCGCCGCGCGTGGCCAGGACATATCGCACGTCTTTGCCGCGATCGGTCCACTGCGCCACTGCTGCGGCTGCGCCGTATTCGATGTCATCGGGATGCGCCACGATGACAATCGCGCGCTGCCAGTCCTCGGGGAAGTTTTCCATAGGGCAGATCTTGCCCGTCAGAACCGCGAAGCGGGCGAATTGTCGTCACTTCCCGACATCGCCTTCACCAGGAAGTAGATTCCGAAGCCGACAGCGCCGACCACCAGAACCCAGAAAAGCCCCTTGATCAGCGCACCGACCACCGCGAGTGCGACCCACACCAGTACGACGGCCAAAACGATCTTCCAAAACATGCTTACCTCCAACGTGCCGTTGAATAATCAGTCGAATCGGACAGGTGCTGCGTCGTCCGTAGAACCAGCCTGACAGGTCTGGCGTGACAAAGCAGCAGCTCAGCGGCAAGTTCAGGTAAAGATCAGGGTTCACCCCGAGACCGGCCCTCACGCAGGTCAGGTGTCCAACCCATGGGAACTTGCTCCTGGCGTAAACTCGCGAAGTTCGATCCCGTATGCCGAAGGAGCACGTCCGCAGTGTCTACGACCCGTTTCCCCGCTCGCGATCTCGCGCATGTCGCCGTCTTCGCCGCACTCATCATCGCGCTGGGCCTACCCGGGTCGATCAACATCGGCATTTCCGGCGTGCCGATCACCCTTCAGTCCATGGGCGTCATGATGGCCGGCGCTCTACTCGGACCGCGCAAGGGTGTTCTCGCCGTCCTGACGGTCATTGCTCTGGGATTGGTCGGTCTACCGGTCCTTGCCGGCGGTCGCACCGCACTCGTGTCTCTCTCGAGCCCGACAGCCGGATTCCTCATCGGTTGGATCCCGACGGCGTTTGTCATCGGATGGCTGACCGCCAAGATGCTGCCCAAGTACCGGATCATCGCGGGCATCGGCATCAACCTTCTCGGCGGCGTCGTCGTTCTCTACGCGTTCGGCATCGTTGGAATGATGGTCCGCGGACACATGAGCTTCGTTGCCGCATGGTCGGCCAACGCCGCCTTCATCCCGCTCGACGCCGCAAAAGCAGTCGTCACCGCGTTGGTCGCGTCCCAGGTTCACCGGGCATACCCGGCACTACTGCGCGACTCGGTGATCTCGTCGAACAAGACCGTGGTGGCGAATTAATCTCCGATGAGTGAGATCGTCTTCGAGAACGTCGGACACAGCTTCGGTGAACGAACGGTCCTGCAGCAGATAGATCTGCGACTGAGCGAGCAGCGAATCGGAATCGTGGGTGCGAACGGAAGCGGCAAGTCGACGCTCGCTCGCATGATCAACGGACTGGTCGTTCCGACGGAAGGACACGTCCACGTCAACGGCTTGGACACGGCGAAGAAGGGCCGCGACGTACGCAAGCAGGTCGGATTCGTCTTCACCGATCCCAACCACCAGATCGTGATGCCGACGGTTGCCGAGGACATCGAATTCTCGCTCCGCCGTAGCGGATTGGGCAAAGCCGAGCGCGCCGCAAAGGTGGCCTCGGTGCTCGAACGCTACGGCCTCGCCGGGCACGCCGACCATCCCACCCACCAGCTTTCGGGCGGGCAGAAACAGCTCCTCGCGCTCGCGGCCATCATGGTGACGGAACCGAACGTACTCGTCGCCGACGAACCCACCACGCTCCTCGACCTTCGCAACTCTCGGCTGATCAGCTCGGTATTCGAGTCACTCGATCAGCAACTGATCGTCGTGACCCACCAACTCGATCTCCTCGAGTCCTTCGAACGGGTGTTGGTCGTCGACCAAGGCCGCGTCGTCGCTGACGGCTCCCCCGCCGACTCCATCGATCACTACCGGTCGTTGGTCTCGTGACCACTCTCGGCGTCTACCGTCCGGGCCGCTCACTCCTGCACCGGATGCCGACGGGGATCAAGCTCTTCGCCTTGGTCGTGGCCATCCTCGCCGTCTCGATCTTCGTGCGCGAGCCGTGGCAACTGGCAGCTCCCACGATCGTCGTTGTGGCCCTGTACGCGATTGCGCGCATTCCTCCGATGACTGCGATCCGGCAGCTGCGTCCGGCGCTGTGGATGTTGCTCTTCATCGGGGCGTTCCAGCTGATAGTCGCGGGATGGCAGCGAGCGGCCGTCGTGTGCGGGGTTCTGATCATTTCGATCGCCTTCGCGGCGATCATGGGTCTGACCACACGGATCTCCGAGATGCTCGACGCGATCACCCGGTTCCTGACACCCTTGCGACGCTTCGGCGTCAATCCCGAACGGATCGCTTTGCTCCTCGCAATGACGATCCGGTGCATCCCGCTGATGTTCGAGGTCATCACACAGGTGTCCGAGGCACGCAAGGCGCGAGGGCTCGGATTCTCGCTGCGATCCTTCGCAGTTCCGGTCATCGTCGGCACCCTGATGACCGCTGACGCAATGGGTGAAGCATTGGCGGCCCGCGGCGCCGACGACTGAGATTTCGAACAGGTGCATCGATCAGGCGCGAGGACCGATCAGTTGTACTTGCGGGTGATGTCGTCCACCTCACCGATGGCGTCGGCAAGCGCCGAGAGTCGCTCGGCGGCCGCGTGCAGCGCCGAGAGTTCTCGGTTGAATCCCACCAGAGCCGAAGGGCTGTGAGGCGCTGTCAATGCAGCTGCGGAGGTCACCAGATCCTCGTACCGATCCAACCCCGACTGCAACTCACGAACTGCGCCGTCGATGGTGGGATCAAGAGGTTCGGTCACCTTGGGTGTAGCGGCCACGGCGCGTTCCATCGCGACGACATCCGAAGACACCGCGAACATCGCTCTCAATGCCGAATCGGCGGTAACAGTGATTTCGTCCAACTCACCGGGGTCGATGGTGTCGGCGCGCCTGAGCACACTCAAGATCTCGAACAACGAAGTCTCGGCGCCGATGAGGCGAGACATCGGGATGAACGCGCGAGACGACGACGGTGGCAAGCGCCGGCGAATCGGCGCCGACGGCGGTGGGCCGGAACTCATCGAACGGTAACGACCGACCGCAATGACGGCGGGAACCGCGAACAGTGCCGCTCCCCCGCCTGCCACGACCACCGACCACTCGGGGGCCGACGCAACCGCAAGGCCGGCCGTGCCGACCACTGATCCGCCGGACATGAAACCCCAACGCTGAGCGCGTCGACGTGCACGGGCTCGTTTGCGCTCGAATTTGGCGCGCGGGTCCTGCCACCGCCGAGCGGCATCCGCCGCAGACAGTCCGACCTCGCGCAATGTGTCCGCGGTGCGTCCCAACGCTCCGAAGGCGCCGGATACGGAAACGGGAACGGCCGACCGGGGCTCGCGCCCAGATCGGCCGTCTCGTGAAGAAAACATCAGAGCATCACTGCCGACATCGAGGATTCGGCTACTGCCCGGTCTGACCGGCAGCCGGGGGCTGCTTCTCGACGGACGGAGTCGCAGGAGTGGCTGCTGCGCCGCCGGAAGGCAGTGCCTCGCCCTTCATGGAAGCACGAATCTGCTCGAGGCGACTGTGCCCTGCCATCTGGACCGAGGCCTGCTGGACCTCCATCATGCGGCCTTGAACGGAGTTCTGGGCGAGCTCGGCAGAGCCGAGTGCGTCGGCGTAACGCCGCTCGATCTTGTCGCGCACAGCATCGAGGCTGGGTGTGTTGCCGGGAGCCGACAGCGTGCTGTCCATGGACCGAAGGGACTCGCTCACGCGCTCCTGCATCTTGGCCTGCTCCAGCTGGCTGAGCAGCTTGGTGCGCTCGGCAACCTTTGCCTGCAGAGTCATCGCGTTCTGCTCGACAGCCTTCTTGGCCTGAGCGGCGGCCTGCAAGGACTGGTCGTGCAGTGCCTTCAGATCTTCGACGCCCTGCTCGGCCGTCACCAACTGGGCCGCAAAAGCTTCGGCAGCGTTGGTGTACTGGATCGCCTTGTCGTTGTCGCCGGCAGCAGCGGCCTGATCGGCGAGGTTGACGGCCTGGCGCGCGTTGGCGTTGAGCTTTTCGACCTCGTCGAGTTGACGGCTGAGCTTCATCTCGAGTTGACGCTGATTACCGATCACCGACGCAGCCTGCTGGGACAACGCCTGATGCTGGCGCTGTGCGTCCTCGATCGCCTGCTGAATCTGAACCTTTGGATCTGCCTTCTCATCGATCTTCGAATTGAAGAGCGCCATCAGGTACTTCCAGCCCTTGACGAAAGGATTAGCCATTGGTTTGATCCTGCCTCCATCTGATGCGCCGCGCCGAACGCGACCCGGAGCGCGACCGTCGCGCACCGAAACAAGGGCTGCGCCCTATCTGCTCTGACCCCACCTGCTGGAAACCGGCGGTTACGTACAAAATCTATCGGTTACGGCCGGTAGTGGCTACGCCGCCGCCAACCTTCGAGCGTTCGGTGCCGGAATCACGACGCGGGTATCGCGTGCGATTGTCGGCGAACCGGAAGCCGAGACCGAACCGGAAGCCGACACGGCGGGTTCGGCGACCTGCCGACCAGCTACCGGAGCGCTCTTCTTCGTGGCCAGGGTCTCGCTCACGTCGACCAGCACGTCGGACAGTGGGACTGCGAGCGCATCACAGATCGCCGCCAACAGTTCGCTCGATGCTTCCTTACGTCCACGTTCCACTTCGGACAGATAGCCCAAGCTCACACGCGCGCTGTTCGACACCTCACGTAGCGTGCGGCTCTGCGAAACGCGCGTACGCCGGAGACTGTCACCGATTGCCTCACGCAATAGCAGCGCCATCTCGCTCCTCCTTCATCCGTGACCTCATCGTGCATGGTCGTACGTCTTCACAATCGTCAACGTCCGAACACATCCGATTGGTTCCCGAGCCTATCGTGCCGCACGCTCTGCGACACGATCACGTAACCGCGACACGGCAGTTGCGACTGCGGTTGTCCGAATCTCCCACCGTTCGCCGCCGAGCGCGAGCGGTACGCATTCGGTTCCGTCCGGACCGGCGATACCGAGAAACACCGTTCCGACCGGGTGTCCGTCCTGCTCACTCGGACCGGCGACTCCGGTCAGTCCGATACCCCAGTCGGCGCCGCACCTCGTCCGGGCGCCGAGCGCCAACGCCACCGCCGTGCTCTCGGACACGGGGCCGTCCGTTGCCAGACGCTCGGGATCCACGCCCGCCAGCGTCGCTTTCAAGTCGGTCGCGTACACGACCAGGCCCCCACGCAGCACCGCGCTCGACCCCGGCACGGACGCGACCGCAGCCGTGAACAATCCAGCCGTCAGAGATTCGGCGGCGGCGACAGTATGCCTCGCGGCGCCAAGGGCGTCGACGAGTTCGACCACTCCGAGTGCGAGCAGCGGGTCCGTCATGACTCGACTGCGCGAACTCCGGCGCGAAGCCTGATCGCCTGCACGATGTATTCGATTCCCGTCGCCACCGTCAGCACGACGGCAGCAGCCATCAGCAATCCGCTGACGATGTCCCAACTGCTCGGCAGCGGGCAGAGGTAGAACCCGATCGCGACAGCCTGCACGAGGGTCTTGAGCTTGCCGCCCTTGCCCGCCGGGATGACCGCGTGCCGCAGTACCGCGAACCGCAACAGCGTGATTCCGAGTTCTCTGGCGATGATCACTCCGGTCACCCACCACGACAGGTCACCGAGAACCGAAAGGCCGATCAGCGCGGCGCCGATCAGTGCCTTGTCCGCGATCGGGTCCATGAGTTTGCCGAAATCGGTGACCAGACCGTACTTCCGAGCCAATTGGCCGTCGATCCGATCCGTGATCGCGGCGACGATGAACACGCCCATTGCCCCGAGACGCCACCACGTCGAGTGTCCGCCGTCGACGAACAGAACAACGAGAAAAACCGGAACGAGAACCATTCGGACCATCGTGAGAATGTTCGCGATGTTCAGCAACGGAACCGGGTTGTCCGCGACAGGTGTGCCGTCGGACGGGCCGACGGCGGCGCGATGGGCGTCGGTCTGATCGCGCGGGGTACTCATCGGATCACCGCACAGGCGGTGAGCCGAACCCGGGACAAAGCCGAGCGGCGCGGGAATTGCGTGGGGCGGACAGGCACGCGACTTAGAATATCGGTAGGGCCATTGACTAATGTGCACCACATGACTTCGACCGCGCCGACCTATACCGAGAGCCAGTTGATCGTGCGTCGCGCGCGAACGTCGGACATCCCCGAAATCAAGCGTCTGATCGACATCTACGCCGGCAAGATCCTCCTCGAGAAGAATCTCGTGACGCTGTACGAGGCAGTCCAGGAGTTCTGGGTCGCCGAGCGAGGCGGCCAGGTAATCGCTTGCGGCGCACTGCATGTGCTGTGGGCGGACCTGGGTGAGATCCGCACCGTCGCAGTCGATCCGACCGCCAAAGGCCAGGGCGCAGGATTCCACGTCGTCGACAAACTCATCGAGGTCGCCAAGGAATTGGAGTTGGAACGGTTGTTCGTTTTGACGTTCGAGACCGAGTTCTTCCACCGTCACGGATTCGCAGAGATCGACGGCACCCCCGTCACCGCCGAGGTCTATGCGGAAATGTGTCGGTCCTACGACGCCGGCGTCGCCGAGTTCCTCGATCTGAGCTATGTGAAACCCAACACACTCGGCAATACTCGCATGCTCCTGACTCTCTGAACCGTTCAGACTCTTCACACACCACCCTCTCGATCACCAGCCCCGAAAGCGGTTCACGATGTCGTTGTTCCTCGTCGAATACACCTACGCGCCCGAGAAGAACGCTCAGCGCGACGAAGTCCGTAGCGATCACCGCGCGTGGCTCGCGGATCTGGTTTCCCGCTCGATCGTCTTGTCATCCGGCCCGTTTGCAGATGGAAACGGCGCGCTGATCATCGTCGACGCCGCAGACGCCGACACCGTTTCCCTCCTCTTCACCCACGATCCGTTCGCGATCGCCGATTTGATCGAGAAGGTCCGGATCACCGAGTGGGTTCCGGTGTTGGGTCAGTTCAGCGCCTGAGAGCCCCGGCCCCGGCTTACTCCCCCGCCCGGTCGCGAGTCTTCAACAGGCTCGCGACCGTCGTCACCGCCAATACTCCGATGATCACTCCGAGTGAGAGTGCCGTGGAGATTTCCGGGACGGAGACGTGTTCACCTCCGTTGACGAACGAGAGGGTGTTCTCGTGCAACGCGTGAAGTACCAATTTCACACCGATGAACGCCAGGATTATCGAGAGCCCGTACGAGAGATAGACCAGCCGTTCGAGCAACCCACCGATCAGGAAGTACAGCTGCCGTAGACCCATCAGCGCGAAGGCGTTGGCGGTGAACACCAGATACGGTTCCTGGGTCAGACCGTAGATCGCCGGAATCGAATCGAGCGCGAAGAGCACGTCGGCAAACCCGATTGCGATGAGCGCCAACAACAACGGTGTCACGACGCGCTTGCCGTCGATCCGGGTGATCAGTTTGTCCCCGTCGTATTCCTCGGTTGTCGGCAGCACCCGCTTCACGAGTGAGATGATGCGACTGTCGCGCTTCTCCTCGGCTTCCTTCTCATGCCCGTGATCGCGGATCAGGGTGTACGCGGTGTAGATCAGGAACGCTCCGAAGAGGTAGAACACCCAGCTGTACGCATTGATGGCGGCGGCGCCGACTCCGATGAAGATTCCGCGCATCACCAATGCGAGGACGATGCCTATCAGCAGGACTTTCTGCTGGAACTCTCGCGGGACGGCGAACGTCGACATGATGATCACGAAGACGAACAGATTGTCTACCGAGAGCGCCTTTTCCGTGACGTATCCGGCGAAGTACTCACCGCCGTACGTGGTGCCCCAGATCCACATCACGACGAGGCCGAAGACGATGGCGATCGAGATGTAGACCGTCGACCAGAATGCGGACTCCCGGAACGTGGGCGCATGTGGCGTGCGGACGTGGGCGAAGAAGTCGAAGACGAACAGGCCGAGGATCACCACGATCGTGATTCCCCAAGCCAACGGCGTCACATGCACGGGTTCCTCCGGTCGTCTGTCGACGGCTTGTCCGCCGAGGTGTCGCTACTCGTCTGCGGGTGCCTCGTCCGGGTCGCCACCGCGAATCGACCACAGCAGACCGTCGAGTTCCTCAGGCTTCATCAAAACCTCGCGTGCCTTGGAGCCCTCGCTGGGGCCGACGACGCCGCGGTTTTCCATGAGGTCCATCAGTCTGCCGGCCTTGGCGAACCCGACTCGTAGCTTGCGCTGCAACATCGACGTCGAACCGAATTGACTCGTGATGACCAATTCCACGGCCTGCAGGAGGACATCCATGTCGTCGCCGATGTCGGGGTCGACGTCTTTCTTCTCCCCTGCCTTCTGCGCGGTGACACCTTCGGTGTACTCGGGCTCGGCCTGGTTCTTCGCGAAGTCGACGACCGCCGAGATTTCCTCGTCGGTGATGAACGCGCCCTGCATACGGGTCGGCTTACCCGCGCCCATGGGCAGGAAGAGGCCGTCACCCATACCGATGAGCTTCTCGGCTCCGGGCTGATCGAGGATGACTCGCGAGTCCGTCAGTGAAGACGTCGCGAACGCCAGACGCGAAGGCACGTTGGTCTTGATCAGGCCGGTGACGACGTCGACGGACGGGCGCTGCGTTGCCAGCACCAGGTGGATACCGGCAGCACGGGCTTTCTGCGTGATGCGGACGATTGCTTCTTCGACGTCGCGCGGCGCGGTCATCATGAGGTCTGCCAGCTCGTCCACGATCGCCAGGATGTAGGGGTACGGACGGTAGACGCGCTCGCTGCCCAGCGGGGCGGTGATTTCGCCGGACTTGACCTTGGAGTTGAAGTCGTCGATATGACGCACCCGGTTGGCCTGCATGTCCTGGTAGCGCTGTTCCATCTCCTCGACCAACCAGGCCAGCGCTGCCGCTGCCTTCTTCGGCTGAGTGATGATCGGCGTGATCAGGTGCGGGATACCTTCGTACGGCGTGAGCTCGACCATCTTGGGGTCGATGAGGATCATCCGTACTTCTTCGGGCGTTGCTCGGGTGAGCAACGAGACGAGCATCGAGTTCACGAAGCTCGACTTACCCGAGCCGGTCGAACCTGCCACCAGAAGGTGGGGCATCTTCGCGAGGTTCGCACTGACGAAGTCACCTTCGATGTCCTTACCCAGACCGATCACCAGCGGATGGTGATCGCGTCGGGTGCTCGGCGCGTTCAAAACGTCGGCGAGGCGGACCATTTCGCGGTCGGAGTTCGGTACCTCGATACCCACCGCGGACTTACCCGGAATGGGGGCCAGGAGGCGGACGTTGTCGGTTGCCACGGCGTACGCGATGTTGCGGGCGAGCGCGGTGATCTTCTCGACCTTCACGCCTGGGCCGAGTTCGACCTCGTAGCGCGTCACCGTCGGTCCGCGGGTGAAACCGGTAACAGCGGCATCGATCTTGAACTGTTCGAGGACTTCGCTGATCGCCTCGATCATCGCGTCGTTCGCAGAACTGCGGAGCTTGGGCGGGTCTCCCTCGATCAGCAACGTCGTCGGCGGGAGGTTGTAGTCGCCGTCGGTGACCCGATCGGTGACGAAGTGTTCCTTCTCCTCCGGCTCCGGTTCGGGTTTCGGCACGGGCTTGGCGATGGGGACCGAACGCGCAGGCACCTTGGGGCGCGGTGCCGGCGTCTCCACGACGGGCGCTGCCGCAGCCGCGACGGGCTCGTCGGGTACTGCGGTGTCGTCGGCGTTCCACAGACCGAGGACTTCGGTCTTCTTGTCTCCGGATTCGAACTCGTCCGTCGGGTAGTTGTCGATCGGTGCGCGTCGGCTGGTCCGCTTGGCGGGCTTGAGCGGCGGCTCGGCGTAGGTGTCGACCGGGTAGCCGTCGGCGTCGAACAGTGAAGGATCGTAAGCAGATTCGCCGTAGTGGTGCTCACCGTCCTCGTCGAATTCGGATCCGTAGTCGCCGTATTCGTCCGAGCGATACGAGGCGCCGAAGAAGGACTGGAACTTGCTCGGCACCTCACGCAGAGTCGTTCCGGTCAGAAGGAGGATTCCGAATCCGGCGGCGATGACCAGCAGCGGCGCAGACAGCCAGACGGTGAGCCCGTTGGTGAGCGGGCCGCCCACGACGTATCCGACAAACCCTGCGCCGTTGGAGCGACCGGTGGCGTCTGTCGGTGAACCCGAGATGATGTGCCAGAGGCCGAGCGCCGGCAGACCGACCAGCAAGGATCCCATGATCAGTCGGGGCCGGATCTCAGGTTTCGGTTCGGTGCGCATCAACAGGATCGCGAGGCCGACGCCGACGATGGGGAGCACGGCCGAGGCCGCGCCGAAGATCGCCCGCACGAGGGTGTCGATGCCGCCGCCGATCGGACCACCGGCCTTGAACCAGACGCCACCGGCGATGACGACGCTGAATGCGATCAGGCCGAGCGCTATTCCGTCGCGGCGGTGGCCGGCTTCGATCTCGCCGACCTTACTGACGGTGCGTGTGGTGGCGCCGACGCCGCGGGCAGCCAGGGACCACCCGGCTCCGATTCCCTTGCCCACAGCGGCCAACGGGCTGGCCCGCTGAGAGGTTTTCGATACCGGGCGGCGCGCGGCCGACGACGTACCGGACGCCTTCTTGGGCGCCGGCTTGGAGCCTTTGCCCGACGCGGGGCGCCCACCAGCCCTGGCCGAAGTCGTGACATTTCGAGGAGTCGATACGGTTCGCGTGGTGCGCGAGGCACGAGGTTTTGCGGTTGCGCGCGCGCTCGGAGTAGAGGCTGACGACCTGGTCGATGCCCTGGACGTAGACGTGCTTGTACTGGATCCCCGGGCGCTCGACTTACCTGCCATGGAGTTCAGGCTAGTCTGTGCGACCCCATCTGGACCATCCGCAACACCAGCAACACTGGTGGCGAGTGCGAAACGTGATCTTCACAACCCGTCTGTCGAGCTCGGCTCCGGCAGAAGGGGGCCATCAGAAACTGCGATCGAGCGCCATCACGGATTGAACGTCGGCCAGTTCACCTTTGGCTTCGATCTTCACCTCGTTGCGACCGAAAGCGTGCAGCAGCAACTCGGCGGGTTCACCCTGCAGGACAACACTGCGAGAGCCGGATTTGTGGACGACCGCACTCTCGCCGGACGGAAGTTCGAAAATGACCTCGACAGCGGCTTTGCGGTAACCCATCTTGCCGATCTGCCGGGCGTACTTCCACAGCTGAGCCTGCCGACCCTCCGACAACGGACGCGGCGCCCAGTTCAGATGTGCGCGTCGTACATCTTCGTGGTGGACGAACATTTCCGTGGTATTTACCTGCGCGTCGAGCCAGTACATCGGCGACCACCGAGGCGGCCCACTCCGAACGTCGTCGAGGATCTCCTCCCACGGACGCGCCGCTGCGGCCTTACGCACGCTCTCGGTGTGACCGGCAAGAGGGCTCAACATGATTCCGGGAGCGGCGTCGAGACGCCGCTCCCGGACTATCAGATGTGCTGCCAGGTCACGATTGGTCCACTCCCCACACAGTGTCGGAGCATCGGGGCCGAATTCGACCATGCTGTCCACCAGGGCGAGTCGTTCGTCATGAGCGAAGGTCACCTTCGCCAAAGTACTCGAACCGGACCGGGTTCGAGCGGAAGCGACCTGCTGTGCCGAATCTACGGAACCGCGATGACCGTCGGAATGATCATCGGACGGCGGCGGTACTTGTCCGCGACCCAGCGTCCGACGACGCGGCGCACCGACTGCGCGATGCGATGGGCGTCGATGACGCCTTCGCTCGCCAACCGGGCCAGGTCCGATTCCACGAGATCCGCGGCAGCCTTGAGCGCTGTCGGATCGTCGGAGAAGCCGCGACCGGACACCTCGGGGGTGCTGACCGCACGGCCCGTCGACTCGTTGATGACGATGGTGATCGCGATGAAGCCGCCCTCACCGAGCACGAGGCGATCGGACAGCGTCGGCTCACCGACGTCGCCGACGGACAGACCGTCGACGTAGACGTGTCCGACCGGTACGCGTCCGACGATCTCGGCGAGGCCGTCCACCATGTCGACCACGACGCCGTCCTCGGCCAATACGATGCGCTCTTCCGGCACGCCGGTTGCCTTTGCCAGCGCGGCGTTGGCACGCAGGTGCCGCCATTCACCGTGGACGGGCATGGCATTGGTGGGCCGAACCGCGTTGTACAGGTAGAGCAACTCACCGGCGGACGCGTGGCCCGAGACGTGAACCTTGGCGCTCTGCTGGGTCACGACGGTGGCACCGCGCTTGGCCAAACCGTTGACCACGGCAAAAACGGAGTTCTCGTTGCCCGGGATCAGCGAAGACGCGAGAACGACCAGGTCGTTGGCGCGGATGTTGATCTGACGGTGTTCGCCGCGCGCCATCCGCGAGAGCGCTGCCAACGGCTCACCCTGCGAACCCGTCGAAATGAGCACCAGGCGATCGTCGGGAAGGGTGGCGGCGGTGTCGATGTCTACGACGAGGCCGTCGGGCACCGTCAGGTAGCCCAGATCCTGGGCGATCTGCATGTTGCGGACCATCGAGCGGCCGACGAAGACGATGCGGCGGTTGTACCGAGCGGCTACGTCGACGACCTGCTGGATGCGATGCACGTGGCTGGCGAACGATGCCACGATGACGCGCTGCTTCGCCTTGCCGATGACGTTGTCGAGCACTCCCCCGATTTCGCGCTCGGGCGTGACGAATCCCGGAACTTCGGCGTTCGTCGAGTCGACGAGGAACAGGTCGACGCCCTCGTCGCCCAGGCGGGAGAATCCGGCGAGGTCGGTCAGGCGGCCGTCGAGAGGCAGCTGATCGAGCTTGATGTCACCGGTGTGCAGTACGACGCCGGCGTCGGTGCGAATCGCGATCGCGAGAGCGTCGGGAATCGAGTGGTTGACCGCGAAGTACTCGCAGTCGAACGGGCCATGGGTGGTGGTGTTTCCCTCGACGACCTCGACCAGGTTCGGACGCAGGCGATGCTCGCGGCACTTGGCGGCAACGAGAGCGAGAGTGAACTTCGCGCCGATGACCGGAATGTCCGCGCGCAGACGCAGCAAGAACGGCAGAGCACCGATGTGGTCCTCGTGTCCGTGAGTCAGGATGACGGCTTCGACGTCGTCCATACGGTCTTCGATGTAGCGGAAGTCCGGGAGGATCAGGTCGACGCCAGGCTGCTGGTCCTCGGGGAACAGCACACCGCAGTCGACGATCAGCAACTTGCCACGGTGCTCGAACACCGTCATGTTGCGACCGATTTCGCCGATGCCGCCCAGCGCGACGATGCGCAGACCCGATGCCGGCGCCTTCGGGGGTGTTCCGAGGCGACCCGTGGGATCGACGGCCGGACGGTTCTCGGGGCGCTTGTTTCCGCGCCCGTTGCCCGACTTCGATGCTGCCGGTCGGTTACCGCCGGAAGATTTGCGCGGCGACCTCTCTTCGGTCGACTTCTTGGGTGCAGCAGATTTGGTGGCAGCGGACTTGGTTGCTGCAGATTTGGTTGCTGCGGCCTTCTTGGGCGGGGCGGCTGCGGCGGGGGCCGCTTCTGCCGCCGGCGCAGCTGGTGCCTCTACCGGTGCGGCCTTTGCGGCCGTTTCGGGAGCCGGAGGCGAAGGCGGACCGGCTTGACGACTGGCACTACGACGTCGGGGGGGACGGGTCATTTACAAAACTCCTGCCGCATGCAGATCGGCGGCAAGACCGTCGATCTGCTCTTTAGTGGGTGCAACCTGCGGAAGGCGTGGTTCTCCGACATCGATTCCGATGAGTCGCAGACCCGCCTTCGAAGCGCTGACACCGCCGAGGCGGGCAACGGAACGAATCACAGGGATCAAACTGAGGTTTATCTCGCGTGCGCGGGCGATGTCGCCGGACACGAACGCGGTGTGAAGGTCACGGAGACGACCCGGAACAAGATGGCCGATGACGCTGACGAAGCCGGTGGCGCCGACAGCGAGCCACGGCAGATTCAGCGGGTCGTCGCCGGAGAAGAACTGAAGCTCGGTGGTGCCGATCAACTCTGCGCCGGCGTTGAGGTCGCCCTTGGCGTCCTTGACGGCCTTGATTCGCGGGTGCTCGGCGAGTCGGCGGATCGTCTCGGTCTCGATGGGAACGACGGAGCGGGGCGGAATGTCGTACAACATGACGGGCAGGTCGGTCGCGTTGGCGACGGCGGTGAAGTGTGCAAACAGTCCGGCCTGGGGCGGACGTGAGTAATACGGGGTGACGACGAGCAGACCGTGCGCTCCGGCGCGAGCCGCGTCACGTGCGAGTTCGACGCTGTGAGCGGTGTCGTTGCTGCCGGCGCCTGCAACGATCTTCGCGCGGTTACCGACGGCGTCGATCACTGCGCGGAGCAGGTCGAGCTTCTCGGACTCGGTGGTGGTGGGAGATTCACCGGTGGTACCGGCAAGAACGAGGCCGTCACAGCCGTTGTCGACGAGATGGGCTGCGAGGCGCACTCCCGCGTCGACGTCCAACTTCCCGTCGGCAGTGAACGGGGTCACCATCGCAACGGAAATGGTGCCGAACGGACGCTCGACAAGAGAAGCGGAATCACCGTAGGTCATGGTCAGAAGGTTACCCGGTTCAGCTCTTACTTCTGCACACGAGTCACGACTCGGCCGCAAATGCGCTGACGGCAATTTCCGATCCGTCGCTTCCGCGAAGAATCTCGTAGTCCCCGAACACATTTGGCGCGACATCACGAAGCTGACGCAGGCACTCGACCGCGACTCGCCGGATCTCGACATCCGCATGTTCGGTGGCACGCATCTCGACGAAGTGCCGCCAGGCCCGATAGTTCCCGGTCACGACCAAGCGCGTCTCGGTGGCGTTGGGCAGCACCGAGCGCGCAGCCTGCCTGGCTTGCTTGCCCCGCATCGGGGCACCGGGCACCGATTGCAGTTTCCCTTCGAGGGCAGTCAGCAGTTCCCCGTAAGCGCGACGGCTTTCGTCGGTGGCATTCAGAAACAGTGCTTCGAGCTCGGGATCACCTTCGACAGCAGGAGGCACGACGACGTTTGCATCGTTCTCACGGACGAATCGCTGCGAGAGTTGCGAGTACGAGAAGTGCCGGTGACGAATCAATTCGTGAGTGCACGAGCGCGAGATACCGGTGATGTAGAAGCTCACTGTCGCATGCTCGAGCACCGAAACGTGTCCGACTTCGAGCAGATGCCTCAGATAGCCGGCGTTGGTTGCGGTTCGCGGATTCGGCTTGGACCAACTCTGGTAGCAGGCTCGACCGGAGAACTCGACCAGCGCTTCGCCACCATCCGCGTCCGTCTCCCACGGAATGTCCTCGGGCGGGAAGAACTCGGACTTCGCCACCAACTGCACTTTCAGTGACACCGTGTTCGGCACAACCCACTCCTCGACAAGCACGAAACGACCAGCACGAAACCCGGGCGCCGTTCGCCTCAGGTGCTGGGCAACTCTATAGCGGTCGACCGCTCTCGATACCGAGTGACGTCATCACATCCTTGACTGACGTCACTTTTGACGTCACTGTGGTGTCATGGACATTTCGGAGTACACCGCAAAGCTGCAGAACGACCTCGCCACTGCAGCCGAACTCGGCGACGATCACACGCGCCGGATTGCGGCGTCGTTGTCCGCCGCCATCGAACCCTCGGTCCGCCTGGTCTTGTTGGCCGCGGCGACGGAACTGGCCAAGGAGATCGGGGCGAAGCTGGGCGACCGAGAGGTCAAGGTGAATCTCGACGGAAGCGAATTACTGGTCGACGTCGTTCGCCCGCCGAACTCGACCGGCGGCGAGGGTGCAAACGAGAAGGCAGACGACGAGAAGAAGGACTCAACCTACTCGTTCGATGACGTCAGCGGAGATATCAGCCGGGTGACGTTGAGGATGATGGAGCAGATCAAAGCCCGCGCCGAGGAGGCCGCCAATCAGAACGGAGTCTCCCTCAACTCGTGGGTTTCACAAGCCGTCCAGGGCGCATTGCGGGACCAGATGCGCAAGAACGGCATGGACTAGCTCGACGCCAACCCGATCACCGAATGATCTAATTGCGCAACTGCAGTAATCACGAACCGTTGCCGCAAGGCGAGAAGGAGCACGTTCATGGCCGTTTCGGGCGTCAAGGAATTCGAGATCAAGGCTGATCCGGAAACGGTGATGAAGGCCGTAGCAGCCGTCGATCGGCTGCCGGAGTGGTCGTCTGCACACAAGAAGATCACCATCGAGAGCACCCACGACGACGGTCGCCCCCATCGCGTTCGCATGGCCGTGTCCATTCTGGGAATCAACGACGAGCAGGTAGTCGACTACACCTTCGAGGGCGACGAGAAGGTGACCTGGACCCTCGTGGAGAGCGGTCAGCAGAACCAGCAGGACGGCTCGTACGTCTTGACTCCCACCGACGGTGGAACCAAAGTCACCTTCGAACTGACCATCGATCCCAAGATCCCGCTGCCGGGCTTCCTGGTGAAGAAGGCACAGAAGACGGCCCTGGAAACAGCGAGCAAGGGCCTGACGAAGTTCGTCGAAAACTTCTGAGCGCACACGCAATTCAGGCGGCCCTTACTTCGGCGTTCATCGCCGGGTAAGGGCCGTTTGCTGTGAAGCCGAGCTGTGTTTTCGCGGAAGTCCCTGCCGATGTTGAAGATTCGCCGGTAGCCAGGGACCGCCCGGAGTAACGTCGGCCGCGTGTCCGCCGAGACCGCAGAGCCCAACTCCATGGCACCCGTGCGCATCCTCGTCTACAGCGACGACGCACACACGCGCGAGCAAGTTCGGCTCGCTCTCGGAGAGCGCCCACATCCGTCGATGCCCACCATCGACTACATCGAGGTCGCGACGGCACCGATCGTCGTAGCCAAGCTCGATGCCGGCGGAATCGACCTCGCCATTCTCGACGGCGAGGCGAGTCCGGCGGGCGGCATGGGCGTCGCGAAACAACTCAAGGACGAGATCGCCGACTGTCCACCGATCCTCGTACTGACCGGTCGACCCGACGATGCGTGGCTGGCGTCGTGGTCGAGAGCGGAAGCCTCAGTGCCGCAGCCGATAGATCCGATCGAACTTGCTTCCACCGTCATCGCGCTTCTGCGTCGACAACTGAGCCGGTGAGCACCCGTTGCAGCGGTGATTCGTTGCGGCGCCGACTACTTCGGACTTTCGAGAGCGAAACTCGGCACCCCGAAAACGAACCCAATGTCGGAGGCCTCCCCTAGTGTGGGTGTCGCAGGTCACATAAGTATCGAATTGCTGGCAGTATCGAAATCGAACGGCACCTTCGGGCTGGGCGGACATCCGCACAGCGGAGAGGAGTTCGGGTGACATGAACGCTTACATCCCCATTCTCGTCCTCGGGGTCATCGCGATGGCCTTCGCTGTGGTGTCGGTTGTTCTCGCGTCCGTGGTCGGCCCGAAGCGGTACAACAGGGCGAAACTCGAAGCCTACGAATGCGGAATCGAACCGGCACCCCGTACCGCCGGTGGCGGGCGGTTTCCCGTCAAGTTCTATCTGACGGCAATGCTGTTCATCATCTTCGACATCGAGATCGTTTTCCTCTACCCGTGGGCGGTGCATTTCGATTCGCTCGGATTGTTCGGCCTCGCGGCGATGGGCCTTTTCATAGTCAACGTCTCGGTGGCATACGCATACGAATGGCGACGAGGCGGTCTCGGTTGGGACTAGGCCAGCGGACACAGGTACAGCACACATACGTCAGACAAAACCGGTCACACCGCAGCTGTTACGACTGAAAAGAGTCGGATATGGGTCTCGAAGAAAAGCTCCCCAGCGGATTTCTACTGACCACTGTCGAGGGCCTGGCAGGATATGCCCGCAAAGGATCACTGTGGCCTGCCACCTTCGGGCTCGCGTGCTGCGCGATCGAGATGATGGCAACCACGTCAGGTCGCTTCGACCTGGCGCGGTTCGGCATGGAGGCATTCCGCGCGTCGCCGCGACAGGCAGACCTTCTGATCGTGGCCGGGCGGGTCAGTCAAAAGATGGGGCCGGTACTTCGTCAGGTCTACGACCAGATGGCCGAGCCGAAATGGGTTCTGGCCATGGGTGTGTGTGCGTCGTCCGGCGGAATGTTCAACAACTACGCAGTGGTACAGGGCGTCGACCACATCGTGCCGGTCGACATCTACTTGCCCGGCTGTCCGCCGCGGCCGGAGATGCTCCTGAACGCGATCATCGAACTGCACCGAAAGATCCAGGAGATGCCCCTCGGCGTGAACCGCGAAGAGGCACGCGCGGCAGCCGAGCGCGCCGCACTGGCATCCACCCCCACCATCGACATGAAGGGGCTTCTGCGATGACCGCGGGCAACAACGGATCGAGGGGGATGTTCGGGGTCCGCGGCAGTGGTGACACCTCGGGCTACAGCCGGCTCGCCCCGCCGATCTCAGTAGAGGACAAGGCCTCTCGACCGTTCGGTGGATACTTCGACGAAGTTGCGGACTCCTTGGATGCCGCATTGCGCAGCGCGGGCAGCACTTTCACCGATGCAATCGAGCGGGTAGTGATCTTTCGAGACGAGATGACGCTGCATGTCGAACGGTCTCACCTCCCGCAGGTCGCGCGCAGACTGCGCGACGAATCGGAACTGCGCTTCGAACTTTGCCTGGGTGTCGATGGAGTCCACTATCCGCAGGACACCGGTCGCGAGCTCCACGCCGTATATCCATTTGCTTCGATCACGCACAACCGCCGGATCAGACTGGAAGTGTCCGTGCCGGACTCCGATCCACATATTCCGTCCATCGTCGGGATATACCCCACCAACGATTGGCACGAGCGTGAGACCTACGACTTCTTCGGGATCGTCTTCGACGGTCACCCGGCCCTGACCCGTATCGAGATGCCCGACGACTGGAAGGGCCACCCACAGCGCAAGGACTATCCGCTCGGCGGTATCCCGGTCGAGTACAAGGGCGCCCAGACTCCTCCACCCGACGAGCGTAGGTCGTACAACTGATGAACGAGACGACAGGAAGCAACTCCGGTGCCACGACGGAAACCGTCGTCACAGCATCGGGTCAGGACTGGGACGACATCGTCACCGCGGCCGCTCGCCAGCGAACCGGCGAGGCCGAACGGATCGTGGTCAACATGGGCCCGCAGCATCCGTCCACTCACGGCGTCTTGCGCCTCATTCTCGAAATCGAGGGTGAGACAGTCGTGGAAGCTCGGTGTGGAATCGGCTACCTGCACACCGGAATCGAAAAGAATCTCGAATACCGGAACTGGACGCAGGGCGTCACTTTCGTTACTCGAATGGACTACCTGTCACCGTTCTTCAACGAAACCGCGTACTGCCTCGGAGTCGAAAAACTTCTCGACATCACCGACGACATTCCCGAGCGAGCCACCGTCATTCGCGTGATGATGATGGAGCTCAATCGAATCTCGTCGCACCTTGTCGCCCTGGCAACCGGTGGAATGGAACTGGGCGCCGTGACGGCGATGCTGTTCGGATTCCGCGAACGCGAATTGATTCTGGACGTGTTCGAGACGATCACCGGACTGCGGATGAATCACGCCTACATCAGGCCTGGTGGTCTCGCTCAGGATCTACCCGACGGGTCGGTCGCGAAGGTACGAGAACTGTTGAAGGTCCTACCGAAACGGTTGCGTGACGTCGAACTGATGCTCAGCGACAACTCCATCTGGAAAGCCCGCACCCAGGGAATCGGATATCTCGATCTCACCGGCTGCATGGCGCTCGGCGTGACGGGGCCGGTCCTACGCGCCACGGGTCTCCCCCACGATCAGCGTCGAGCGCAGCCCTACTGCGGCTACGAGAACTACGAGTTCGACGTCGTGACGCACGACGGATCCGATTGCTACGGAAGGTACGTCATCCGTGTAGAGGAGATGAAGGAGTCCCTCAAGATCGTCGAGCAGTGCCTCGACAAACTGCAACCGGGGCCGGTCATGGTGGACGACAAGAAGATCGCCTGGCCTGCCGATCTCGCTGTCGGACCGGATGGCCTCGGCAATTCGCAGAAGCACATCGCCAAGATCATGGAGTCGTCCATGGAGGGTCTGATTCACCATTTCAAACTGGTCACCGAAGGAATCCGCGTGCCGCCCGGCCAGGTGTACGTCGCCGTCGAGTCCCCGCGTGGCGAGTTGGGTGTGCACATGGTCAGCGACGGGGGAACCCGGCCGTACCGCATCCATTTCCGGGATCCGTCATTCACCAACCTTCAAGCGGTAGCGGCGATGTGCGAGGGAGGCATGGTGTCCGACGTGATCGCCTCGGTTGCCAGTATCGATCCCGTCATGGGCGGAGTGGACCGATGACCGGCCCGAACGGCTCGTCACGGGTGTTCATCGAACTCGGGCCGCGCCCGGACGAGCCCACGCAACTGGTACGCCCTGGCGCACGATCGAGTTATCCGCCTGACGTACTCGCCCGACTCGACGCCGATGCCGAAACCGTCATCGCTCGTTACCGTGAGCCTGACGCCGCGGCGACCACCAGTCGATCAGCCCTCCTGCCGCTCCTTCATCTCGTGCAGTCCGAGGACGGGTACATCACCCCGGCCGGGATCGATTTCTGCAGTGCCAAGCTGGGTTTGACCGGCGCCGAGGTTGCCGCCGTTTCCACCTTCTACTCGATGTATCGCCGTGGTCCGACGGGTGAGTATCTGGTCGGAGTCTGCACCAACACGCTGTGCGCGATCATGGGCGGAGACGACATCCTCGCAGCACTCGAAGAGCATCTCGGGTCAGCAGGCTCCAGAGACGAAGGCGGACACTCCATCTCGACGTCCGACGGCAAGATCACCCTCGAACACATCGAGTGCAATGCGGCGTGCGACTACGCCCCCGTCATGATGATCAACTGGGAGTTCTTCGACAACCAGACTCCGGAATCGGCGCGCTCACTCGTCGATGCGCTCCGCGCCGGAGAGCGCGTGACACCCAGTCGCGGTGCCACACTGTGTTCGTTCCGACAGACCGCACGCACCTTGGCCGGGTTCCCGGATACGCGAATCGAAGCAGCCGAAGCACAAACAATCGGCGGGGCAACTCTTGCCGGACTGCGTATCAGCCGATCTCACGACGACAACCCACCCGGCTCGGCCTCAGCAGCCGACGCTCCCGGCGAAGGGAAGTGACATGACACTCGCCCCCGTCCTGAGTCGCTACTGGGATCAACCGAACTCGTGGACTCTCGACAGCTACCTTCGTCACGACGGCTACCAAGCCCTACGCAAAGCGCTAGCCATGTCCCCCGACGCCGTGATCGAAACGGTCAAGGACGCGGGCCTTCGTGGGCGCGGTGGCGCCGGTTTCCCGACGGGCCTCAAGTGGAGTTTCATCCCACAGAGCACCGAAGACAAGCCAGGAGACGGCAAGCCTCACTATCTCGTCGTCAATGCCGACGAGTCCGAACCGGGCACATGCAAGGACATGCCGTTGATGATGGCGACCCCACACACGTTGGTCGAGGGAGTCATCATCGCGGCGTATGCAATTCGAGCGGCCAAGGCGTTCATCTACGTCCGGGGCGAGGTGGTCCCGGTCCTGCGACGTCTGCAGACCGCCGTGGCCGAGGCCTACGCGGCCGGATACCTGGGCCGCAACATCCTCGGTTCGGGATTCGACTTGGATCTCGTCGTGCACGCCGGAGCAGGCGCGTACATCTGTGGTGAGGAGACAGCCCTCCTCGATTCGTTGGAGGGACGACGCGGTCAGCCTCGACTGCGGCCGCCATTCCCCGCCGTCGCCGGCCTCTACGCCTGCCCGACCGTCGTCAACAACGTCGAGTCCATCGCGAGTGTGCCGTCGATCGTCCTGGGCGGCCCGGAGTGGTTCCGGTCGATGGGAAGCGAGAAGTCGCCGGGGTTCACGTTGTACTCGCTCTCTGGTCATGTCACCACTCCCGGCCAGTACGAGGCGCCGCTCGGCATCACGTTGCGAGAACTTCTCGACTACGCGGGCGGCGTTCGCACCGGGCACACCCTCAAGTTCTGGACTCCCGGCGGATCCTCGACTCCGATCTTCACCGACGAACATCTCGATGTCCCACTCGACTACGAGGGTGTCGGCGCGGCGGGATCGATGCTCGGCACCAAGGCACTGCAGATATTCGACGACACAACCTGCATCGTGCGCGCGGTGCTGCGGTGGACCGAGTTCTACGCCCACGAATCTTGCGGTAAATGCACGCCGTGCCGCGAAGGCACGTACTGGCTGGTGCAGATCCTGCGGCGACTCGAAGGCGGAACAGGTACTGAAGCTGATCTCACCAAACTTCTCGACATCTCGGACACCATCCTCGGAAAATCCTTCTGCGCGTTGGGCGACGGAGCGACCAGCCCGATCATGTCCTCCCTGAAGTACTTCCGCGAGGAATACGTAGCGCATTTCGACGGCAACGGATGCCCTTTCGATCCTCGCCGGTCCGTTCTCGCGACAGGAGCGTTCGTCTCATGACTGCAGCCGACGCTACCAAGAACGACGCCACCAAGACCGACACGGCACCGCCCACTGATCTGGTCACCCTCACCATCGACGGCCGGGAACTCCAGGTACCCAAGGGCACGTTGATCATTCGCGCTGCAGAGATGATCGGCACACAGATTCCGCGGTTCTGCGATCATCCTCTTCTGGACCCGGTCGGGGCGTGCCGACAGTGCATCGTGGAGGTCGAAGGTCAACGCAAGCCGGTGGCGTCCTGCACGACACCGGTTGCGGACGGAATGGTCGTCACCACACAGCTCACGTCACCGGTGGCGGAGAAGGCGCAGCGCGGGGTGATGGAACTCCTGCTCATCAACCACCCTCTGGACTGCCCCGTGTGCGACAAGGGCGGCGAGTGTCCGCTTCAAAACCAGGCGATGTCGACCGGTCGCACCGAATCCCGGTTCGGTGAGGAGAAAAGGACCTACCCCAAGCCCATCCCACTCTCGTCCGAAATCCTCCTCGACCGCGAGCGTTGCGTCCTCTGCGCCAGATGCACACGGTTTTCGGGCCAGATCGCCGGCGACCCGTTCATCGATCTCCTCGAGCGCGGCGCGCTTCAACAGGTCGGGATCTACGCCAACGAGCCCTTCGAGTCCTACTTCTCGGGCAACACCATCCAGGTGTGCCCGGTCGGCGCGCTTACCAGTACGGCATACCGATTCCGGGCGCGACCGTTCGATCTGGTGTCCAGCCCCAGCGTGTGTGAACACTGCGCCGACGGATGTGCTCAGCGCACGGACCACCGTCGCGGAAAGGTTCTCCGCCGTCTCGCCGGGGACGACCCCGAAATCAACGAGGAATGGAACTGCGACAAGGGCCGTTTCGCATTCACGTACACGACCCAAGGTGATCGGATCACCACTCCCCTGATCCGCAACGCTGACGGCGAATTGATTCCGGCGTCGTGGCCCATGGCACTCGACCTCGTTGCGCGATCCTTCGCGCAGGCCCGCGGTGACGCAGGCGTACTCGTCGGCGGACGCTCTACCTTGGAGGACGCCTACGCCTACGGCAAGTTCGCGCGAGTTGCTCTCGCTACCAACAACATCGACTTCCGAATCCGTGCTCATTCTGCCGAAGAGGCAGGTTTCCTCTCAGCACACGTCGCCGGCCGCACACTCGAAGAGTCGGTAACGTACCAGGACCTCGAGTCGGCCCCGGCCGCATTGCTGGTAGCTCTCGAGCCCGAGGAGGAGTCACCGATCATCTTCCTGCGGCTACGCAAGGCCGCACGTTTCGGCAAGACGACGGTGCTCTCCAGCGCGCCATTCGCTACGCGCGGCCTGCAGAAGATGGGCGGCTCTTTGCTTCGGACCGTACCCGGAAGTGAAGCAGCTCTGATGGATTCGTTGTCTCACCCCAGCAGTGAGGAGGGCCAGCTGCTCCGGCAGCCCGGTGCAGTGATCCTGTTGGGCGAACGACTCAGTGAGGTGGCGGGCGGCTTCGCCGCGGCGGTACGTCTCGCCGAAGCGACAGGAGCTTGTTTGGCTTGGGTCCCACGCCGCGCTGGTGATCGCGGCGCCGTCGAGGCCGGCGCACTACCGGGATTGCTTCCCGGCGGACGCCCCGTTGCGGACCCGGCAGCACGTCAGGAGGTGGAATCAGTGTGGGGGGTCTCCATCCCGGCATCCGACGGGCGCGACGCCGCGAGTCTGCTGGATCCGGGGCAGACGACTGCTGCCCTTCTTGTCGGCGGCGTCGAATTGAGTGATCTCCCGAACCCGGCGAAGGCAAGGGCCGCGATCGAAGCAGCAGGTTTCGTGGTGAGTTTGGAGATCCGTCACAGCGGAGTCACCGAACTCGCCGACGTCGTCTTCCCTGTGGCGCCGGTCGCCGAGAAGCCCGGAACCTTCCTCGATTGGGAAGGCCGCGAGCGCGTGTTCGACACCGCATTGAGAACGACAGGAGTGATGCCGGATCAGCGCGTCCTTCACGCGATCGCAGCCGAGATGAGCATCGATCTGGGCCTACCCGACGCAGATTCCGCACGCTCGGAGATACACCGCCTCGGCGCGCGGTCCGGATCGCGCCCCACCTCGCCTCAGGTCCCGCCAGGCACCATGCCCACACCGGCACTGGGCGAGGCAGTGTTGTCGAGTTGGCGAATGTTGCTCGACAACGGCCGATTGCAAGACGGCGAGCCCAACCTGGCGGGTACGGCACGGCTCCCACTCGTGCGTTTGTCTGCCGAGACCGCTGCCGAGATCGGCGCCGACAACGGCGATCACGTTGCGGTGTCGACTGAATCCGGTTCCATCACATTACCGTTGGAGATCACCGAACTCCCGCCTCGAACAGTCTGGCTCCCACTCAATTCACCGGGTAGCACGATCTACGAAACGCTCTGCGTTACCGCGGGTTCCGTGGTGAAGATTGCGAAGGCGGGAGCGCAATGACCACCCACGAGTACGGGACCGTGGCAGCTCCGGTCGACCTGTCGGCGTTCGGGCACGACCCGTGGTGGTTGGTGATCGGCAAGGCTCTCGCCATTTTCGTGTTCCTCGTACTCACACCGCTGGTGGCAATTTACGCGGAACGAAAGGTCATGGCACGCATGCAGATGCGTGTCGGACCGAACCGCGTCGGCCCCCGTGGAATGCTCCAGAGTCTCGCTGACGGAATCAAGCTCGCCCTCAAGGAGGGCATCACACCGACCGGCGCCGACAAACCGATTTATCTCCTCGCGCCCGTCATCGCAGTCGTGCCCGCGTTCATGGCCTTTGCCGTCATCCCGTTCGGTCCGCAGGTGTCGATCTTCGGAACCCTTTCACCCCTGCAACTGACCGATCTGCCGGTCGGAGTTCTCTACATCCTCGCCGTGACTTCAATCGGTGTGTACGGGATCGTGCTTGCCGGCTGGTCGTCCGGATCGACGTATCCACTACTGGGCGCACTTCGATCGACCGCGCAGGTCATCTCCTACGAAGTAGCAATGGGGCTGTCCTTCGCCGCAGTCTTCCTCTACGCCGGCACGATGTCCACGTCCGGCATCGTCAGCGCCCAACAAGGTGCCTGGTACGTCTTTCTCCTCCTGCCGTCCTTCCTGATCTACGTGACAGCCATGGTCGGCGAAACCAACAGGGCTCCCTTCGACCTTCCCGAGGCCGAGGGTGAACTGGTGGGTGGGTTCCACACCGAGTACTCCTCACTCAAGTTCGCGATGTTCATGCTGGCCGAGTACGTGAACATGGTGACGGTGTCCGCTCTGGCCACGACACTGTTCCTGGGCGGGTGGCACGCACCGTTCCCGTTCAACCTGTGGGACGGCGCCAATTCCGGTTGGTGGCCGGTGCTGTGGTTTGTCGCCAAGGTGTGGGGCTTCCTCTTCGTCTTCATCTGGTTGCGCAGCACGCTTCCTCGATTGCGCTACGACCAGTTCATGAATCTCGGATGGAAGATTCTCATCCCCGCTGCCTTGGTGTGGGTGATGGTGATCGCGACCGTTCGTGCGTTCCGCAACGAGGGTTACAACACCTGGGTCGTACTTCTCTGCGTCGCACTGGTTCTCGGAGCTGCGCTCCTGATCGTGTTGGCCGGGACTTACCGCAGCCGACGCCGTACTGCCGCGTTGGTGCCCGATTCGGGGACCCGGCCTTTCGATGCAATGTCGGGCGGCTTCCCGGTTCCACCCCTACCTGGTCAAACGCTGCCGACCCGAAAACTACCGGGTCAGAACGTGCCACCGCCGCGGCGGACAGATGTTTCCGACACATCGGAGGACTCCCATGCCTGATTTCCTCGGACCTATCGCGGGTTTCGGAGTGACGCTCTCGACAATGTTCAAGAAACCCGAGACCGAGTTCTATCCGGAGGAGAAGCGGCCCACCGCGCCCGGATACCACGGTCGCCATCAACTCAACCGGTATGCGGACGGACTCGAGAAGTGCATCGGTTGCGAACTGTGTGCCTGGGCCTGCCCCGCCGACGCGATCTATGTCGAGGGTGCTGACAACACCGAAGAAGAACGGTTCTCCCCCGGCGAGCGTTACGGGCGGGTGTATCAGATCAACTACCTGCGGTGCATCGGCTGTGGCCTCTGCGTCGAGGCTTGCCCCACTCGGGCTCTCACCATGACCAACGAGTACGAGATGACCGACGACAACCGAGCCGGGTTGATCTACGAGAAGGACCGCCTTCTCGCGCCCCTGAAACCCGACATGGCAGCGCCACCACACGCGCTGCGTCCCGGCACAACTCAGGACGACTACTACCGCGGCGACATCACAGCAGCTCCCGAACAGGCAGTACCCGAGCAAGAGCCGAACCCGGAGACCGAGAAATGATCGCGGCGGTCACGACTACGATCCTGGCGGAGGGAACGATGACATCGACCTCCACCGGCGAGGCGGTGCAGTTCTGGATCCTCGGAACCCTTGCGGTGATCAGCGCTTTGGGTGTGGTCGCCGCCCCCAAGGCCGTCTACTCTGCGCTCTTCCTTGCAATGACGATGATCATCCTGGCCGTCTTCTACATCGTGCAGGGCGCACTGTTCCTCGGTGTCGTCCAGATCGTCGTCTATACCGGCGCAGTGATGATGTTGTTCCTGTTCGTCCTGATGCTGGTCGGCGTGGATTCTTCGGACTCCTTGGTCGAAACGCTACGGGGACAACGCGTCAGCGCGATCGTGATCGGCGTCGGATTCGGGCTACTCCTTATCGGCGGCCTCGGAAATGCGTCGATCTCGGGGTTCACCGGATTCACCGGACTCGACCAGGGCAACATCGACGCTCTCGCCGATCTCATCTTCATCCGCTACGTATGGGCCTTCGAACTGACCGGCGCACTGCTGATCACGGCGACACTTGGCGCGATGATGCTCGCGCATCGGGAGAAGATCGGATCCACGCTCAGCCAACGCGAACTCTCGCAGCAACGATTCGCGTACCTGGGCAGCGATGAGAGCAATCCCGACAAGGGCTCGGCCACTCCCCTCCCCAGTCCCGGCGTGTACGCACGTCACAACGCAGTGGACATGCCGGCACTGTTGCCCGACGGAACGTTCTCGACGCTCTCCGTCAGCAGCGCACTCACTCCGCGTTCCCCGGATCCGAGTACCGGTGAGGAGTCTGCGCGATGAATCCCGAGAATTACCTGTATCTGTCGGTCCTGTTGTTCACCATCGGGGCTGCGGGAGTCCTCCTGCGACGCAACGCCATCGTGGTGTTCATGTGTATCGAATTGATGCTCAACGCCGCGAACCTGGCATTCGTGACCTTCGCGCGCATGCACGGCAATCTGGACGGCCAGATCTTCGCCTTCTTCACGATGGTGGTAGCTGCGGCCGAAGTAGTCGTCGGCTTGGCAATCATCATGATCATCTTCCGATCTCGGCGTTCTGTATCCGTCGACGACGCAGACCTGCTGAAGTACTGACATGTCAGGAGGAATCACGTCCGCCATCTGGTTGCTCCCCGCCCTGCCCCTGTGCGGCGCCGCTGTCCTGTTGCTGGCGGGTCGTCGCACGAACGCGTGGGGCCACCTATTCGCCCGCGTCATGACACTCGCGTCGTTTGTCGTCGCAGTGGTGTCTTTCATCGCCATGCTCGGCCGCGACACCGCCGACCGCACCGTCACCGAGCACCTGTTCAGTTGGGTCCCGGTCGACAGTCTTCAGGTCGAGTTCGGACTGCAGCTTGATCAACTGTCGATGTGTTTCGTCCTGCTCATCACCGGTGTAGGTTCGCTGATCCACATCTACTCGGTCGGCTACATGGCGCACGACCCCGAGCGTCGTAAGTTCTTCGCCTACCTCAATCTCTTCCTCGCTGCGATGCTGCTCCTCGTGCTCGCCGACAACTTCCTCGGGCTCTACGTCGGCTGGGAAGGCGTCGGTTTGGCGTCGTACCTGCTGATCGGTTTCTGGCAGCACAAGCCGTCGGCGGCGACCGCTGCCAAGAAGGCTTTTGTCGTCAATCGGGTGGGCGACATCGGATTGATGATCGCGATGATGTTGATGTTCAGCACGTTCGGCTCGCTCTCGTTCAGCAGCGTCTTCGCCGACGCGTCTGGTGCAAGCGAAGGTGTCCTGACGGCGCTCGGCCTGATGCTCCTCCTCGCTGCATGCGCGAAGTCGGCGCAGGTGCCACTGCAGTCGTGGCTCGGCGACGCGATGGAGGGCCCCACCCCCGTCTCGGCTCTGATTCACGCGGCCACGATGGTCACGGCCGGCGTCTACCTGATCGTGCGCTCCAATCCGATCTTCGATCTCGCACCCGACGCTCAGCTCGTGGTTGTCATCGTCGGTGCCGTGACGCTGCTGTTCGGTGCGATCATCGGCTGCGCGAAGGACGACATCAAGAAAGCGCTCGCCGCATCGACCATGAGTCAGATCGGATACATGGTCCTGGCAGCGGGTCTCGGACCAGCTGGATACGCCTTCGCAATCCTTCATCTGATCACCCACGGATTCTTCAAGGCAGGCCTGTTCCTCGGTGCGGGTTCGGTGATGCACGCGATGAACGACGAAACCGACATGCGGCGCTACGGCGGACTCCGAGCGTTCATGCCACTGACTTTTGTCACGTTCGGGCTCGGATACCTTGCCATCATCGGTGTTCCGCCGTTTGCCGGGTTCTTCTCCAAGGACAAGATCATCGAGGTTGCGATCGGCGAGGGTGGCGTCAAGGGTGTTGTGCTGGGCATCGTCACCCTGTTGGGTGCGGCCCTCACTGCCTTCTACATGAGCCGCGTGATGCTGATGACCTTCTTCGGGAAGGCCCGCTGGGAGAACCAGAAACCTCACGAATCTCCGGCGGTGATGACGTCTCCGATGATCATCCTGGCGGTGGGGTCCGTCGGCGCCGGGATGCTCCTGACCATCGGGTCCAGCTTGCAGAACTGGCTCGAACCGGTTGTCGGCTCACATCACGTCGAACCGCAGATACCCGCATGGTCGATCACCGCGCTGGCGCTGCTCGCAGTTGCCGCCGGCGTCGCGATTGCGTATCGCGAGTACGCCACCCGGGAGATTCCACTTGTGGCACCGACTCCGGTTTCACCGTTGACCGGTGCGGCTCGCCGCGATCTGTACGGTGACGCCTTCAACGAGACGGTGTTCATGAAGCCCGGACAACAACTCACCAAGTCGTTGGAAGTGTTCGACACCAAGGGAATAGGCGGCGTCGTGGGCAGCTTTGCGGTGGTCGTCACCGGGCTGTCCGCGCTCACGCGGAAGCTACAGACCGGGTTTGTTCGCTCGTACGCGCTGGTGATGTTTGTCGGAGCAACACTCGTGGTCGCGACAATGATGGCGGTGACACTGTGGTGATCGAAGCGGCGGTGAGCGACTCTGTGACCAATACCGGCTTCCCCGCGCTGACGGTGCTCTGGTTGCTTCCGCTCATCGGAGCGGGTGTTGTCCTCGCTCTGCCGGCACGGTCGTACCAATTTGCGAAGTATCTCGCATTGGCTGTGTCCGTGGCAGTCCTGGTGGTCGCCGCCGTTCTCGGAGTTGCGTTCGACCGCGGCGGCGAACAATTTCAATTTGTCGAAAGCCACAGCTGGATACCGGCTTTCGGCACCAGCTACACACTCGGACTCGACGGGATCGCACTCGTTCTGGTTCTTCTCACCGCAGTGCTGGTGCCATTACTACTGATCGCGGGCTGGAACGACGTCCCGGCAGACCCGGCATCACCCAAGAGAATGCCGCACACCTATTTCGCGCTGATCCTTGTTGTCGAGTCCATGGTGATGATTTCGTTCAGCGCCTTGGACATTCTCTTGTTCTACATTTTCTTCGAGGCAATGCTGATACCGATGTATTTCCTCATCGGCGGGTTCGGCGGAGTGGGCAGATCTCGCGCAGCCGTGAAGTTTCTGCTCTACAACCTCCTCGGCGGCCTGGTCATGCTCGCTGCAGTCATCGGCCTGTATGTGGTCACCACGCGCGACGAGAGTCCCTTCGCCAGCGGCACTTTCGACTTCCGGGCGATCGCCTCAGCGGCAAACAGCGGTGAACTCGGTGTTGGACCCGGGGTGCTCAACGCCTTGTTCCTCGGATTCATGTTCGCGTTCGCGGTGAAAGCACCGCTCTGGCCGCTGCACAGTTGGTTGCCGGACTCCGCGGTGGAATCGACTCCGTCGACAGCAGTGTTGATGATGGCGGTCGTGGACAAGGTGGGCACGTTCGCGATGATTCGCTACTGCCTGCAACTGTTCCCGGAGTCGTCGTCGACCTTTGCACCGTGGATCATCACGCTCGCCGTTATCGGGATCGTCTACGGCGCAATACTGGCGATCGCGCAAACAGACGTCATGAGACTGATCGCCTACACGTCGATTTCGCACTTCGGCTTCATCATTCTCGGAATCTTCGCGATGACCAGCCAGAGCCAGGCGGGTTCCGCGCTGTACATGGTCAATCACGGAGTCTCCACTGCGGCTCTGTTCTTGATTGCGGGATTCCTCGTCTCGCAGCGAGGTACTCGATCGATCGCGGCGTACGGCGGCGTCCAGAAAGTTGCACCCGTACTTGCCTGCACATTCCTCGTTGCGGGGTTGGCAACGCTGTCGCTGCCGGGTCTCGCGCCGTTCGTCAGTGAGTTCCTGGTGCTGATCGGGACGTACTCGCGATACCACGTGGCCGCTATCGCGGCGACTGCCGCGCTTGTCCTGTCCGCGATCTACATACTCTGGCTCTACCAGCGCATGATGGGCGGACCTGTGAAGGAAGAGCAGGGAACGATCCGCGACCTCGCTCGACGCGAACTCGTGGTGGTCGCCCCTCTGATCGCACTCCTGTTGCTTCTCGGCATCTACCCCAAGCCTGCCTTGGACGTCATCACTCCTGCAGTGAGCCATACGGTCGTCGACGAGGCTCCGACCCCGCTCGTCGCCGACCACGAAGGAGGTGCCCACAAATGAGTTCCTTCAACGACGTGACCATCCTCGGCTCAGCCGGCACGGCGTCACCCAGTGTCGAATACAGCTTGCTCTCGCCAATGTTGATCGTGTTCGGTGTTGCGGTTGTGGGCGTACTCATCGAGGCATTTGCACCCCGGCGTTTTCGATACCCCGTGCAACTCGTCCTCGGTGTCGCAGGCTTGGCGGCCGCATTCGTGGCAGTGCTTCTGCTCGCCGGCACGCGGTCGACGGCGATGATGGGTTCTGTAGCGGTCGACGGTCCGACCCTTTTCCTGCAGGCCACGATCCTTCTCGTGTCGATCCCCGCAGTACTGCTGATCGCCGAGCGAGGCTCGGGCAACACCGCCGAGGTGATCGCGCAACACGACGCGCTCGGCGGTTTCACCCCTCAAGCGTCGAGCGTCCCCGGAAGTGTTGCGGAACAAGAAGCGGTCAAGGTCGGTATCGCCCAGACCGAGGTCTTTCCGCTCACCCTCTTCGCTGTCGGCGGCATGCTCCTCTTTCCCGCGTCCAACGATCTGCTGACGATGTTCGTTGCGCTCGAAGTGTTCTCACTGCCTCTGTATCTCCTGTGTGGTCTGGCACGCCGACGTCGCCTGCTCTCCCAGGAAGCTGCGCTCAAGTACTTTCTGCTCGGGGCATTTTCGTCGGCGTTCTTCGTTTTCGGAATCGCATTGCTGTACGGCTATGCCGGGACGGTCACGCTCTCCGGTATCGCCGACGCAGCACGCAGCGGGTCGGGTACCGATGCCTTCCTGTGGCTCGGGACAGCACTCGTGGCCGTGGGATTACTGTTCAAAGTCGGTGCCGTGCCGTTCCATTCGTGGATTCCCGATGTCTATCAAGGGGCGCCGACGCCGATCACCAGTTTCATGGCTACCGCGACCAAGATCGCCGCATTCGGTGCCATCCTTCGTGTCTTCTATGTGGCTCTGCCCAACGAGTACGTGAACTGGCGTCCACTGATGTGGGCAGTCGCGATTCTCACGATGGTTGTCGGATCGATCGTCGCTGTTACGCAAACCGATATGAAGCGGATGCTCGCGTATTCGGCCATCGCGCACACCGGATTCATTCTGACCGCTGTGGTTGCGGATTCGGATGCCGGCCTGGCCTCGGCGATGTTCTACCTTCTGGCCTACGGATTCAGCACCGTGGGCGCGTTCGCCGTCGTGAGTCTGGTTCGGGACGCAGACGGTGAGGTCGCGACGCTCTCGCGCTGGGCCGGATTGGGCCGGCGCTCACCGCTGGTCGGAGTTGTGTTTGCACTGTTCCTGTTGGCTTTCGCCGGGATCCCGTTGACCAGTGGGTTCATCGGAAAGTTCGCGGTGTTCAGCGCGGCAGCCGAGGGCGGGGCCGCACCTCTCGTGATCGTCGGCGTCCTGTGCAGCGCGATCGCCGCGTACTTCTACGTGCGAGTGATCGTGTTGATGTTCTTCACCGAATCGGCCGCAGACGCTCCGACCGTCGTGGTACCGAGTGCACTGACCAGCAGTGTGATCGGCCTCGGCGCCGGTGTCACGCTCATCCTCGGCATACTCCCCCAGCCGGCGCTCGACCTCGCCGAGCGTGCAGCGGACTTCCTACACTGAGCCGATGCGTGAATCTGATTGCGACGCCGGACTGCCGAGCACCATCCGGTCGCCATGGTTCGTGGGGTTTTCAGCGGTAGCGATTGTCCATCTGATCCTCAATGCCGCTGATGCTGCGCCCTGGGACGGGATCACCAAGGTCATGCTCGCTCCGATTCTGGCTGCCTGGGTTGTCGCCCGACGCGGACCTCGAATTGTTGCTGCTGCGCTGATTGCCTGTGCTTTCGGAGATTTGTTCCTGATCTGGGAAACCACGTTTGTCATCGGGATGGCAGCCTTCGCGATCGGTCACCTCTGCTTCATCCGATTCTTTCTCTCACACGGCGCGCTTCGGGAGATACGAAGGCGGCCATGGTTTCTGTGCGCTTACACCGTCGCTGGGATCGCTCTTGTGTCGTACACCTGGACCGGTCTCGAACCTGAACTTCGAATTGCCGTCCCCGTGTACGCCGCAATACTGGTGGGAACCGCATCAACCGCACTGACGTACAACTCGATCACCGGTATCGGCGGCGCGCTGTTCCTCACCTCTGACGCCCTCATCCTGCTCGGCCAGGCGAACAAGTGGCAGCCCGCCGCTGCGGGCATCTGGATCATGACGCTGTACATCCTCGCTCTGTTGCTTCTGACAGTGGGAGTTCTCGGCCGGAGTAAGACGCCAAACCGTCCATTAGCTCAGAGGCTGTAAGGATCAGCAACCAGCCGGACATCTCTTCATATGACCCCGAAATCCGAGGAACAACCGCCGCCGAGCGGCGAAGAGCGGTTCACCGCCCTGTGGGACGCCTACGCCGGTCGGGTGTTCGCGTATACCTGTCGCCACGTTGATCATCACAGCGCGCAGGAGGTTGTCTCCGAGACGTTCCTCGTTGCCTGGCGACGCTTGGACGAAGTGCCCGAGCAGGCACTTCCATGGCTGTTGGTGGTGGCTCGAAACACCGTGAACAACAACCGTCGCAGCGTTCGGCGCCTTGACGCGCTCACCGAGAAGATGGGACGCATCGAGCAGATTGCGGCATCGACGCCGGGCGCCGACGTCACTGTCACCGAACGCACGGAACTGCTCGAAGCACTGGCAACACTCACCGTCACCGAACGTGAAGCCCTGCTCCTGACTGCCTGGGACGGGTTGACCGCCACCGAAGCCGCGCGGGTCGCTGGGTGTTCGGTTCCGGCCATGCATGTTCGTCTCTTTCGCGCTCGGCGTCGATTGCGCGCCGGGTTGACTTCAGAGTCCGTCACCGTAATCCCGATGAACACCGCCCGACCTTGCGCTGCCGCCGAACACGGGAGTACCCCATGAGCAAAGATCTGCTGACCACGCTCGAGAAGCTGCGGCCGAGCGATACGGTTTCCGCCGAACTCTGGCCCGAGAACGTCCAAGATGCCGCACGAATCCGAATCATGGCTACCGAAAACAACATTGGGGCAACCAAAGCTCCACGCCGTCGCGTCGGTGCCATCGTTCTCGTCGCGGCGATCTGCGCAGCAGTGGTGGTGGGCTGCGCCGCTGCCACGGGGATGATGCCGAAAGCGTTCACCGACATGTACTCGGGTTGGCAGACGATGCCGGGAACCAACGGCGGAATAGATCCGTCCACCGCCGAGCGGGTCGGGTCCATTCCCGGACCTGACGGAACCTTGTTCAGCGTCTTTGTCGCCCACGGCGCCAATGGCTGGAGGTGCGTCGCCCCGATCTTCGAGTCCGCCGAAGATCTCGATCAGCGAGCACCCTCCGATTTCAGCCACCTTGGAGACAGTTGCTTTCCTGCTGCGGATCCCGATATGTACCCGGAGGAAGCGTCACCATTCGCACTAGGAGGCGGAGCCGGCATCATGGTTGCCGGTCCACACGAGGCAACCTACGACGCAGGGGCGGGAGGTGCTGTCCGAGCCGAACTTCACACCGCAGACGGCCAGATCTATCCGACAATTCTTGCCGAAGACCGCTTCTACGGATGGATTCCCCTGTCGCTCACGTCCCCTCGTCCAACCCTCGTCGGATATGCCGCAGACGGGACGGTCGTCGGCACCCGGTGAGCTGTCGGTACCCTCGAAAGATGACTGCACACGCCCCGAACGAGCGCATCCCCAGCCAGTGGGAAGAGATCACTGCAGCCGACTCGACGCATTCCACACGATATGTCGAGCGTTTCCGTTCCATGAGAGCGGACGGCAAGGACATTGTCGGGGAAGCACGTTTGATCGACGCGATGCTCGGACGCGGTGGCCGGGTTCTCGATGCAGGGTGCGGGCCTGGCCGACTCGGCGGTTATCTGCACGACGTCGGGCATGTGGTTGTCGGAGTCGATGTCGACCCGGTCCTCATCGCTGCCGCGGAGGAGGACCATCCCGGCCCTACGTGGCTTGTCGGCGATCTCGCCGAACTCGATCTGCCGGCCCGCGGTGTCGAGGCAGATTTCGACGTCATCGTGTCGGCAGGCAACGTGATGGCGTTTCTCGCCCCGTCCACCAGGCAAGCAGTACTGGCGGGATTCGCTCGTCATCTCGCTCCGAGCGGCCGAGTAGTCATCGGATTCGGTGCCGGCCGTGGCTACGAGTTCCCCGAGTTTCTCGCCGACGCGACCGCGAGTGGCCTCGAGGCTGATCTGCTGCTCTCCACGTGGGATCTTCGCCCGTTCAAGGAGGATTCCGAATTCCTGGTCGCGGTGTTCTCCCGCGCCTGACCCGGCACTTCCCCGCACTCCCTGCGATCCGTCACACGGCGATCAACTCACCCTGATCACAATGGTGGCGACTGTTGTTCACTACGAACATAATTGGATCAATGCGGGTGTGGCCGAGCGGCAAGGCAGCGGTCTGCAAAACCGTCCACGCAGGTTCGACTCCTGCCATCCGCTCCCCTTGCGAACCAGCGACTCATGTCGCAACCCCCACCTAGGAATGACATTCGGTGCACGCAACCTGCATCGCTCCGCTCCGTCTCCGCGCACATGGCTCCGGACAGTTACCCTCGATCGATGCACCCTCTCCCCGAGACAGGACAGTTACCTCCCGGACCGATGGCTTTGCAAGTGGAACACCTCTGCATGGCGTTCGGCGCGAAAGTTGCTGTGAACGACCTTTCTCTTGCGGTGCCCTCAGGTTCGTTGTTCGGTCTGGTGGGCCCGAATGGTGCGGGAAAAACGACCACATTGTCGATGGCTGTCGGATTGCTTCGCCCGCATTACGGTCGCAGCCTGGTGTACGGCTACGACGTGTGGAACGACCCTGTGGCAGCGAAGAGTCTGCTCGGCGTCCTACCCGACGGTCTGGCGCTACCCGCCCAGTTCACCGGTCATGAACTACTCACCTATTTCGGGCGACTGCGCGGTATGCCAGAGGACGTCATCGCGTCACGACGCGACGAACTGTTGGCCGCGCTCGATCTCGCCGATGCAGGTGGAACGGTCATCGCCGATTATTCAGCGGGCATGACGAAGAAAATCGGGTTGGCCTCGGCCTTGTTGCACGGCCCTCGCTTACTGGTACTGGATGAGCCGTTCGAAGCTGTCGACCCCATTTCTTCGGCCGGAATTCGGAGCATTCTGCTCTCGTTCGTCCACTCAGGTGGCTCGGTCATTCTTTCCAGTCACGTGATGGCCCTTGTCGAACAACTGTGTACTCACATCGGAGTCATCGCAGACGGTCGCGTCGTGGCTTCAGGAACGGTCGACGAGGTGCGCGCAGGCAACACTCTCGACGAGGCATTCGTTCGCCTTGTCGGTAGCCGCAGTCCCAATCCCGACGGACTGTCATGGATGCGCGCATGACCACCACCAGCTTTTCACCGACACGCTGGAACCCGTCGGTCTCTGTGTGGCGCACTGTTCTCCGCATGCGCATGACCCTCTACAAACGTCAGTTCACCGGTGGAAGAGCTGTAATCAAGGTCATTGCAGCGTTGTTCGGGGTTCTGGGGGCAGCGCTACTGTGCCTACGAGCTTCGGGAAAGAACGGTGTTTCTCCCGATCTCGTCAGCGGCACAACCAGTCTCGCACTTTCGGCTATCGCCGTGATGTGGATCTTGATGCCGATCATGTCTGGTCTGTCAGATGACAATCTTCACCCCAGACATTTCCAACTACTCCCCCTGGAACCCGTCCGACTCGCCAGAGCACTGTTCTCGACGTCGCTGGTCGGTATGACCGTGCCGATTACCGCGTTGGCTGCAGCAGCGATTCCAATTTATGCCGCTACACACCACCCTGCCGCACTGCCACTGGCCATTATCGCTTGGCCCGCAACGGTCCTGCTCATTGTCGGCACCTCACGGGTCGCGATGCTGGCGATGTCGCAGCTCCTGCGGAGTCGTCGCAGCCGCGAACTGGGACTGTTGGCATTCGGCACGTTCTTCGGCGGACTGTATCTGCTGCAATTTCCGCTGCAGAGTCGCCTCGGCACGGTCGTGGACGGCGACGTCACGTGGCCGCTCACGGTCGCGCATTCGATCCCGTTCGCGTGGGGAATCACCAGTGTCGACGCAGCAGCAGGAGGCGCCTGGCTCCTCGCCGCCGGAGCAGTCCTCGCCCTGGTGCTGGTCGATCTCGCACTGCTGTGGTCATGGCAACGCCTGGTCGTTCGCTACTTCAACGGGAAGGTCGCAGAATCAGCGGGCGCCACTTCCGTGCAATTGAAGAACCAGGGCCGCGACATTCGAACCGGTTGGCGCGCATCCCGACTGGGCACCGTCATCTCTCGCGAGCTTTCGCTCTGGCACGGAGACATGCGCCGACGAACACAACTGCTCTCCGTTGCCATCATGACCTTGGTCTCCGGCTTCGGACCGCTGATCTCGTCATCGATCCCCTTCTCCGCCGCATGGGGTGCCTGGTTCCTGATCTACCTGGCAATGGCAGCCGGATCGAATCTGTACGGATTCGACGGCGCATCGATCTGGCATCTGGTGATGATCCCCGAAGCCGCTGCCGCTGACGTCCGGGGCCGACAACTCGCGTGGGCGATCGTGATGACACCCTTCGTGGTCGTCGCAACAGCTGCTGTACGGATCTTCGGGGACCTCGGGACCGACCGACTGGCCGTGCCGCTCGCCGTCGGCATTTCGATGATGGGAGTCGGTGCAGGACTGGCAGTAGCGATATCCGCCAAAGCCCCCTACCCGGTCCCGGAGATGAAGAAGTCGTTCTCCCTCAACACCCGCGGATCCTTCAACGGCTCGTCCTTCGGACTGATCATTCTCGCCATCGTCATCTTCGCCGCGACAACGGCGCCCGGCGTGCTACTCGGGGCGCTGCTACCGAATCCGGTGAACTATTCCGCCATCCCTGTCGCTGTTGCGATTGGTGCACTTGGTGCTTGGATCGGGGGCCGCGTCGCGATCACCCGTATGCAACGCGAGCCGGATCGGATTCTGTTCGCGGTTACCACCGCATGATCGTTGCCCAGATAGTCCGAGAATTTCTGGGCGTCAGCGCAGTAGCCGCAACTTGCACCAAAAAACTCAGTCTGGGCAATCGGATTATCCGGGATCCAGGTAGCGCAGCTCAACGGGTTCGGTCCTCGCATATCGCCGCCGGGCTTTCGTGACATAGCTTCCGCTCGAGCCGAACCATTGCCCTGGAAACATCGCACCACCAAGATGTTTGGCATGTCCCCGGAACACCACGGTTCCGTACGTGTCGCCGAACGTCCCGGCCGATGCGGGAACTGCGCGCACCCCGCCCCTTCGCTGGAGCGCGGCTGGATCGAGCGCTGCCTCAGGTTCGCACCGCAGCCCGCTCGGTGTGCAGAAATCCTGGTGATGGACCACTACACCGGAGCGATGGAATTCTGCCGGTGCCGACATCCGTTCCACGGGTCCTGATCGCGCCGGATCCTCGAGATCCGCTGTCGAGCCGAGTCCCTCGGCGCCCCGGCTCAACAGCGAAATCACACCTGAATCAGCTCAGCGAGCTCAGCAGCGGCTCGAGAAGCTTGTAGAGCTCGAAGATTCCGATGATCGTTGAAATAGAACCCATGATGATCCTCCGTGATTCGTGAACTTTCCGTGACGTCGCGTCACAGGCAGAAAGCTAACAAACCCGGCATTCAAACGGGGACCTTGGATGTGTCCGGCAGATGAACTCCCTGCTCGGAGAAGCATTTTGGTGACCAGCGTCATGCTCATCGAGAAATGAGCCCCATCGTCACATCACCTGACACCGACCGACGGTGGCAGCAAAAGTCTGCCCGTTGCGATCTGGCGATACATGACACCATTTCCACCCCATCCGACTCTTGCTTTGTGCGCTGAATCCAATTACATTTCTCCACAATAACGGTACGCGTAACGAAATAAAGAGACGGTCTACTTGACAGCCCGATATATCCAGTGCCACAACCCTTCCGGGCTCTTGGAGGGGCGGCGTTTCGTCGCGTCCATAAGCTCCTCACTCCCCGATCGAAAGAGAGCACGATGACCACAGAGAGCGTCTTCGGCAATCAGCCGCGACCGGTAGCAACTATCGCAAGCCTGACCCTGCTGATCGCTGCCGTGGCCGCGCTCGAAAGCATCATCGTCCCCGCACTCCCCCTGATACAGAGAGACTTCGGAGTGACGGCCGACGTCGGAGCGCTCGCATCCGTCGCTCTGACGTTGAGCACTGTCCTCGTCACGCCGATGGCCGGGCGAATAGCCGACGTGTACGGCGCCCGCCCCACCTTGCTCGCGATCACGACAATCGTTGTCCTGGGCGGCAGCGTGTCCGCTCTCGCAAAGATCTTCCCGCTGTTCGTCCTCGGCCAATTTCTCCAGGGATTCGGAATCGGGTTGCTTCCCGTGAGCTTCGTGGTCCTACGACGCACTTTGTCCTCGGACCGACTGAAGACGGCCACGGGTTTGCTCGGGGCTGTTGTAGTGGCCGGCGGCGCTCTGGGAGTCGTATTGTCCGGGCCCGTCGCGGAAAACGTCTCACGCACCGCGATGTATGCAGTTCCGACCGCGTTCGTTTTGCTCGGCGCAATTACTTTTGCCGTGAGCACACCACGAGATCACATGTCGAACGTCGGCGGCCGACTCGATTGGCCGGGAGCGGGCGGATTGGCTCTGGGATTGTTGACGCTGACGGCGTGGCTGGCGAGCGCATCGAGCAACGGGTGGGGCGCACCGACGTCGATGCTGCTGCTTCTCGCTTCCGCTGCCGTGTTCGCGATCTGGGCCAGGTATCAGAGCCGGACAACCGAGCCGATGGTCGACCTGACGATGATGCGGCATCGTTCGATGTGGAGCGCCGTGGTCGTCGGCGTGGTTTTCGGGTTCACCTACGGCGCTGTTGTCTATCTACTTCCGCAACAACTCGCCGTGCCGGCAGAGAGCGGATTCGGCCGCGGTGCGTCGACCAGCGCCATCGGCTTCCTGCTGTGCGTCGGCTACGGCGCAGCGGTCATCGCGTCGGTGATCTCCGGAAAGCTCGCACAACGGGTCGGCCCGAAAGCCATTGCGGTGGCGGGAGTTGCCTTCCTCGGCCTGAGCGGCGCCGTCGGGGTCTTTGCAACAACGATGTGGCAGATCGTTGTGGTGCTGATCCTTGCGGGTACCGGCGTTGCCGCCGCGTCGACGGCAGTGTTCGTCATCTCCGCCGACAGCGCACCGGCAGACCGCGTAGGTGTCACGACGGCAATAGTCACGATCGCCAGATCGCTGGGTTCTGCTGTGGGAACCCAAATTGCCGCCGGGATCATCGCGAGCGCGACTTCATCCGGCGGCCTTCCCCAGCACTCGGCATTCGCCACAGCTTTCGGAGTGGCGGCAATCGTTGCGATTGTCGGACTCGTTGTCGCGGTGACGATGCCGAAACCGGCATCAACCGATGTTCAGTGGTCGTCCTCGTCCTCGTCGAAGTCTGCGACTCCGCGCTTCCAGTAGCCCGTGATCAGGTGGTCGCCCGAACTCAGGCCGAGTTCGTCGCGCACGAATCTGCGAATCGGCTTGAGACTGGTGGCCTCACCGGAGATCCAGGCGTAGAGGCGCTCACCTTCGGGCACGGTGACCGTCCGTACTGCCTGTTCGAGCAGATCCGAGTGACCGGCTGGGACGTCACCGCGGTGCAGCCATCGCACCTCGACGCCTTCCGGAACAGCGAGTTCGATTTCCTGTGAGGGGTCGGTGATCTCGACGAACACCCACCCGGCGGCAGCAGCGGGCATCATCTCGAGCCAACGAGCAATGGCAGGAAGGGCGGTGATGTCACCGGCCAGCAGATAGCGGTCGTACGTCCACGGAACCACGACGCCACCGGGCGGACCTGCCACGTGCACCCGAGTGCCGACGGTGGCCGCCTGAGCCCAATCAGAGGCGTACCCACCTTCGTGGAGCGCGAAGTCGAGGTCCAGCTCCCCCGCCTCGGCGTCGTATCGACGGACGGTGTACTCACGCGAGATCGGCAATGGACGAGGCCACTTCAGGCTGAATCCGTCGCGTTCGGGTAGACGTAAAGTTCCGTCTGCATCCGGGTAGACCAGGCGAACATGCTCGTCGGGAGCGTGCGATTCGAAGCCCGCCAACTCCGGTCCACCCAAGGTCAGACGCAACAGTCCGGTCCCGACCATTTCGCTGCGAACAACTTCGAGTTCGCGAATGCCGATGGGGTACGGCACTTTTGCGCCGGTGGTCCCCGCCAGAACTTCGGCGATGGTCGCGAGGTGGTCTCCTCGGTTCATGAACTACCTTCCTTTTCCGGCGGAGCATTCCCCACCGGCACAGTGTTTTCGGAGAGATCGACTTCGTTGATCTCCGAAGTTACCCGGCGCACCGAACCCAATGCTGCCAGGAGAACCAGGCCCAGTGTCACACCGGCGAGCCCCAAGACCAGTAGCGCGGCGCCAGGCTCGAGCCACTGCCCGAGGAACCCGGCTGCCATCGAACCGATCGCCGTACCCGTGACGGCTTGCACCATCCACAGACTGGACACGCGTCCGCGCAATTCGTCCGGAGTGTTCTGTTGAAGGACTGCAAATCTCAGAATGTCGTTGAGTGCGCGGCCGAGGCCGAATCCGGCCAGGCCCAGGAACGCGACAATCGCTGCTCCCGACGCACCCAGTACCACCAGGCCGAGAGGCATCAGCGCAACAGAGATCAACATCGCGGCGCCGTTGCGGTGGACTCGTCCGGTCCAACCGCTGGTGAGGGAACCGACCACAGCGCCGACAGCGGGGGCGCCGTAGAGCAGACCGAGCATGGTGGGTCCGCCGCCGAGGACCTGGTCGACGAAGGCAGGCAGCAACACCATCGGCCCGCTGACGAACATGACCAACAGACCGCTGATCAGGATGCCGCGAATGACTGTGTGCGTGCCGGCGAATTTCACGCCGGTCACCAGCGCGCGCATCGGGCTTTCGTGATTCGTGCCCGGTGCAGGAGAAGGGCCGATGGCTTGGAACAACGTGACAGTTGCTGCGGTGGCCACCGCAGCAACAAAGTATGTCGCGGGAATGCCGCCGGAGGCGATGATCACGCCGGCGATTGCCGGCGAGATCATCGTCCCGATGTCGGTGGTCAGCGCTACCAAAGCGCCGGCCGCAGCCATCTTGTTGCGCGGCAACAACGTCGGCATCAAAGCCATCAAGGCCGAGCTGCTGACACCGCCGGCCAAGCCGTCGACAGCTGCCGCGACGTAGATGACCCACATCGACGGGTGTGGCAAGAGCGCATTGCACCCGAGAATGACAAAGCCGAGACCCGCAGCACTGCGGGCCAACTGGATGGTGCGTCGCCGATCGTAACGGTCAGCGAGCACGCCGCCGAACAGGCTGCCGAAGAACATGGCGATGGCCATCGCCGTGGACACTCCGGCAACCTGCAAGGTCGAGCCGGTGAGCTGGTACGTCTGCGCGGGGACGGCTACGACGAGCAGTCCGATCCCGAGCAGCGAGATCAATCGCGCGGAAAAGGCGTACCTGAAGGGACGGCTGGTCCGCAAGGGTGAAACATCGATCACCAGCCCACCGAATCGAGTCATGCGAAGGTCTGGCCGATCAGGTCGAGGGTAGCCATTGCGCCGTCGTAGTCAGGACGGTAGCTGCTGGCGGGGAGCTCGAACGTCGTGCCTGCCTTGAAGGACGGCAACTGCGAGTAAAGCGGATCGGTGGCAAGTTCGGCCATCGGGCGACCGGACACCGGAATCACAAAGGCGACAGGAGCATCGGCGACCTGTGAGAGCAGTTCCGGGCTGACCTCGAACGAGTCACCCGAGCCGAAGAGCTGCGGGTTGCCGGCCTTGGCCATGACGTCGTCGGCCTTGAAACCGAGCTCGGCGAGCATCGCGGGCAGCGCGGCCGTCGGCGGAACGAGGTACGGCTTGTTGCTCGAGACCGAGAGGAAGTAGACGACGTTTCCCTCGGGAACCTTGATCTTGCCCTTGACCTCTTTGACCTTGTCCTCGTATGCGCTCATCAGTGCCGGAACCTGGTCGGAACGACCCGCCGCGTCGGCGACGATTTCGAGCTGCTTGTCCCACGCGGCGACCGTCTTGGGGACCAAGACGGTGGGTGCGATAGCAGTGAGCTGATCGTAGAGTTCCTCGGACTGAACAGAGGTGATTCCCTGGCCACCGCCGATGATCAGGTCAGGCTCAGCCGCCGCGACGGCTTCGATGTTGAGCTGCTCGCCGGCCGGCAATTCCTTGGTGCCCTGCGCCTTTGCGGCGTCCGCCCAAGCCGGCGGGAATCCACCGTCGAGGTTCGTGACACCGAGGACGCGGGTATCGGTGGCAACCACCGGTGCGTCCAGGGCGTACAGGTATCCGGCGAGACCGCCGCTCAGAACCACGATGCGCTCCGCCGACGCGGGCACGGTGACCGAGCCCTTCTCGGTCTCGATCACGCGGGTCGTGGGCTCTGCAGCCTTGGTCGGTTCGTCGTTCGAATCGCTACTGCAACCGATCATCGCCACGAGTGCGACGATCAGCAACCCTGCGATGGCGACGAAACGTCGCCAACTCCGTATCGCGAGGGGCGGTGTGGACTTCATCATTGAGCTCCCATTGTGTTTCAACTGTGTGGTTTTCGAACTATGTGGCCGTGCGTTTCGACAAATAGCTGTCGAGCAGCGGGGCAATCGCCGCCCACCCGGCTGGGGTCACCAATCCGGCGTGGTCGTACGGCAGATGGTGTACTGCCATGTCCTGGTCCCCGCGGACTCCGCGCCAGCGATCAGCCAGCAGCTGTCCGGACGCCTCGGCGTCGGCGGTGATCAGAGTAACCGGTCCGTCGTAGGTTGTGTCGGTCGAGCTGGCCACGAGCAAACGAGTGGCATCAAAACCCGCCCGAACAGCGTCGACCAGTCCCGGTGCCTGAGTGAGGATCTCGGGTGGCAGGGCGGCGGCCAGATCTCGGTCGTCGGCATCGTCGCGACCGCGATCGTCACGATCTCCCAGTGGATGAGTATCGATCAGACCGGCGAACTCCACTGTCTCGCCGATATCGACCAGCTGAGCCGCCATCGCGGCAACGACGTTGCCACCGAACGAGTAGCCGAGCAGGTGGTACGGCCCGCTCGGTTGCACGCCGCGAATCGTGTCGACGTACATCGCTGCCAGTTGGTCCACGTTCGTCGGTTCGAGTGGCTCCCCGGCAACTGTGGGCAGTTGCAGGCCGAACAGTGGACGGTCGACCTCGAGAACACCGGTCAAAGGCGCAAAGGGCCAAGCGAATCCACCGGCCGGATGCACGCAGAACAGTGGTTCTCCGCTGCCTTCGGCTCGCAGTGTCAGGAGGCGATCACGACTCAGATCGATTTCGGACGCCGACTCGTCAAGGTGTACTGCAAGTTCTGCAACTGTCGGACGGGCCATCAGCGTTCCCACACCGACGCTCACCGACAGGTCGTGCTCCATCTCCCCCACCAGTCGCATAGCTCGAAGCGAGTCGCCGCCGAGATCGAAGAAACTCTCTTCGGGATCGACTGCCTCGACGCCGAGTACCCGCGCAAAGACCTGGCACAGTTGCCTTTCCATCTCGGTTCGCGGTGCTCGGGCCGCTGCTCGGGCGGGGGGTGCCGGCAACGCACCGCGGTCCAGTTTTCCGTTGGGCGTCAACGGGATCGAATCCACGACGACGATGTCCGACGGAACCAGGTGTGCCGGTACGCTTTCCCGCAACGCAGCTCGCAGATCGACTGGATCACCGCCGGGTTCTTCGATGACGTAGCCGACCAGTCGCGGCGGCGCACCGCCTTCGCTACGGACTGACGCTGCCGCTCTCAACACTCCCGGCAACGACGCCAGCGCGGATTCGACTTCACCCAATTCGATCCGAATGCCTCGGATCTTGACCTGATGGTCTGCGCGACCCAGATATTCGAGTTCGCCGTCGCGGCGACGCAGTACAACGTCACCCGTGCGGTACATGCGCTTGCCGACGGAGTAGGGATCAGCAACGAACACAGCGGAGGTCAACGCGGTCCGGTGAAGGTAACCCATCGCCGTTCCGTCTCCGGACATGTACAGCTCGCCCGCCGCTCCGATCGGTACCTCCCGCAGACCCGAATCGAGTACCCGCGCAGACGCGTTCAGAATCGGACGACCCAAGCAGGGTGTCTCGCTCCCCTGAACCGGGGATCCCATCGCGTTGATCGTGAACTCCGTCGGCCCGTAAAGGTCGTACCCGTCGACACCGTCCTGATCGCGCAATCGCGACCACAACTCGGCAGGTACAGCTTCTCCGCCGAGCATCACCAACACCGGCGTCCGCTCACCGTCGAGGAGACCGGCGGCCATCAGTTCCCTGGCATACGAGGGGGTTACATTCACGACGTCGATACCGACTTCGCGGTAATGCTTCACCAGAGACGCGGGGTCCAGTCGCGCCTGCTCGTCGATCACGTGAACTTCGTGCCCCGCGAGCAACCAGAACAGTTCCTCCCACGACATGTCGAACGAGAACGAGACTGTATGCGCGATGCGCAGACGTCGGCCACCCACACTGTTTTCGGTCGGAGTGAATATCTCGGCCTCGTGATTGTGATACATCGTCGTCAACCCGCGGTGACCCACCACGACGCCCTTGGGTTTTCCGGTACTGCCCGAGGTGTAGATGACGTAGGCAGGCTGGTCCGGTGAGGTCGGCCCGCAGACCGCAGCCTCGTCGACAACTGGTGCCGAAGACTGCCCGTCGAGTACCCCGGCCACGTCCGGGTCGTCGAGTACCAGACATGCCTGTCCATCGGGAACAACGAGGTCACGCGTCTGAGTCGTGGTGACTACCAGCGCCGCATCGCTGTCGAGGATGAGTTCGCGCAGGCGTGCCGGCGGGTGAGCCAGATCCAAGGGAAGGTAGGCCGCTCCGGTTCTCATGACGGCGAAGATTGCGACGACGTGATCGGCAGTACGCGGAAGTGCGAGCGCGACAACACGGGTCGGTCCCCCGCCTGGTACCGACTGCCCCAGCGCCGACGCGAGTATCCGTGCCAGTCTGTCCACCCGAGAGTTCATCTCGGCTGCGCTCAGTGTGACGTCTCCGAAGACCAGCGCCGTCTCGTCCGGAGTTGCCGCTGCCCTTTCGCGCAGTAGTGCGTCCACGCTACCGCCGGCCTGGTCCGGCCGTGGCATCACGACGTGCTCCGAAGCGAATTCCGCGGGGGTGCGCGAAAGCGGAACCGCCGTGTCCGCCACCGTGGCGGTATCGGAACTCGCCATCACTTCGAGAATCGTGATGGCGCGGGACAGGATGTCCTGAGCCACGTCGTGCGGAATCAGGTCAGGACGGTTTTCGAGTGTGAGCGCCATCGCCGCGTCCCCGACACCCGGATCCACGTCGAGCGTGAGCGCATAGTGCGTGCCGTCCACCGCATCGAACCCGACGATTCCACTGCGACCGAACGTGTCTCGACGTGCCTGTTCGTCGCGAGGGGTGTTGCGGAAAACGTAGAGCGTGTCGAAGAGCGTGGCGAACCCTGCACTTCGCTGCACGTCGCCGAGCCCGAGATGGTGATGCCCCAGCAGCGAACCTTGTTCACGGAACAGGCGTCCGAGCAACGCCGAGATCTCCTCGCCTGGCCGGACCCGGACACGCACGGGAATGGTGTTGAGCGCCAAGCCCACCATGCGGTCGGCGCCCTCGACCTCGGGTGAACGTCCCGAAACCGTCGATCCGAAGACCACGTCGTCACGCCCCGTCACGGCGCGCAATGCCAGGCCCCACGCCGCAGAGACGACGGTGGACAGCGTCACTCCGCTACGTCTGGCCAGCTCGCGTACGTGCTCGGTGATGCTCTGTTCGAGCTGAACCCGGGTGAACACCGGCAACGGAGCGCGCCCGCCTGATCCCGTACCACCCACGAGTGTGGGTTGCTCGAGATCCGCGAGGTAGTCCTTCCAGGACGAGATGGCGTCCGTGCGATCCGCTTCGGCGATCCATCGCAGGTGATCACGGAAGTCCGCAGGCTTGTCGAGCGCGCCGTCGAGTCCAACCGGGTCCGTGCCGTGTGTGCGAGCAAACTCGTAGAGCGCAAACAACTCCGCGTACATCAAGGTCTGCGACCAACCGTCGGTCAGCAGGTGGTGCTGAGTGAAGACGAGGTGCGCTCCCCCACCTGGCAACCAGACCAACACCATTCGAATGAGTGGCGGCGCACTCAAGTCGAACAGCCTGCCGAATTCAGCCTCGTCGACGGCGCGGACCTCGATATCCAAGTTCTCGGGTGCGACTGCGCTCAGATCGATTTCGCGGAAAGGCATTTCGGCTGCCCTGGGCACGAACTGCACCGGAGCGTCGAAACCGGCGTGTGTGAAGCCGGCCCGCAGGTTCGGATAGCGCCGCAAGAGCGCATCCCCCGCTGCTCGGATTGAGCGAACGTCGACGGCGGCATCGGCGGAGAACTCGAATCGCGGCTGCATGTGATAGACATCCGTGCCGCCGGCGCCGTCGAGAACCGACTGGAAGTACATGCCTTCCTGCAAGGGACCGAGTGGCAGCACGTCCTGCCAGCCCGGGCTCAGCGACTCGAGCCGTGCCCGACGATCCGCATCGACGGCTACGAGTGGGCTCGGCACACGATCCGGCGCGGTGTCGGGCAATGCCTTCCGGTCCACCTTGCCGTTGAGGGTGAGTGGTAGTGCTTCGAGCACCGTGATGGTCTGCGGCACCATGTGTTCGGGTAGGAGCCGCGCAATCTCCTTGCGCACCAGTACCGAATCGAGCGTGGTTGCACCTTCGGGAACCACATATCCGTGCAGACTTCCGGTACCCGCCGCATCGACGCGAACGGTGGCTGCCGCGCGGAACACACCTGCCACCGATCCGAGCGCGCCTTCGACCTCGCCGAGCTCGATGCGGAAACCACGAACCTTCACCTGATCGTCAGCACGACGAAGGAAGTGCAAAACCCCTCGCCGGCGTCGGACCAGATCGCCGGTGCGGTAGAGGCGTGCCCCCGGCAGAGAAGGATCGGCGACGAACCGAGCGACGGTCAGATCGGGGCGGTTCAGGTATCCGCGGACCACCTGCGCACCGCCCAGATACAGCTCGCCCGCAACGCCTTCCGGAACCTCACGCAGGTCGTCGTCGAGGATTCGCACGTGCACATCGGTCCAGGGCTGACCGATCGTGACTCGGTCGCCGGTCGTGATGACCGAAGATGTCGCCCACACCGTGGCCTCGGTGGGTCCATAGACATTCCGGACCGAAGCAGCGTTGGCCACCAGATCGTCGGCCAGATCCTGCGGGAGGGCTTCCCCTCCCACCAGGGCTCGCACCATGGCGAGTCCGACTGCGTTCTCGTGTTCGGTGACCACTCGCCACAGCGCCGGCGTTGCCTGCATCACTGTCGCATCGCTTGCGATGATCAACGCCGACAACGCATCCGGGTCGCGAACCGTCCTGCGGTCTGCGATCACGACAGTCGCGCCCGCCGCGAGCGGGCACAGCAACTCGAGTGCCGCGATGTCGAACGACACCGTTGTCACCGCGACGATGCGATCGCCCGGCCTGATCCAGCAATCCTCGAGTACCGTGTCCGCGAAGGCTGCGAGGTTGCCCGTCGAGACCATCACGCCCTTGGGGCGACCCGTCGAACCGGAGGTGTGGATCATGTAGGCGAGGTGATCACCCGCCGCGGGCGGCGGAGGAAGCACGACACCCGAGTTGGTGAACTCACCGTCCACGAAGACACTCGTGGCGACCGTCAACGGAAGTTGCCCGGCGCTGTCGATACTGGTCAGGACACACACCGGAGCCGCGTCCTCGATCATGAACTCGAGCCGCTCAGTCGGGTAATCGACGTCGAGTGGCAGGTACGCAGCGCCGATGCGCAGTACCGCGAGCAGTCCGGCCACCAGATCCGCATTTCGATCCAGCGCGACGGCGACTACCTTCTCGGGTCCGGCGCCGACCGCGAGAAGTTCGCGGGCCAGCTCGTCGACGCGCGCCGACAGTTCCCCGTAGGTAATTCCGACCTCGCCGGAGATCACCGCGATGTCGTCGGGGTGGCGGCTGACGTGTCGAGCGAACAACTGCGAGATCCCCGACGGCGGCGTCGCGCGTCGGCCCGGGTCGCGATCCGGCTTGTTTTCCGCCAGTCGCAGATCCGCGACGACAGTGCTGATTTCGTGACCGAGGACCGCGATCACACCGTCGAGCAATGCGTCCGCAGTCGCGGCGTCGAACAGCCCGGCATCAACCGTCAATCGAAGTTCTGTTGCGGTTCGGACGAATTCGAGGTCGACGCTCTTTCCGGGCGAGTGACCGACACGGGCAGCGAACAGGCTGCTCGTCGGACGCCCGAGTAGATCGGCGATTCGGTCGAGGCTGACATCGGAATGCGCAAGTGCCTCGGAGACAGCGTTTTCGACTCGCCGAACGACATCGGCAATTCTAGGCCGACCGGACAGGTCGACCCGAATCAGGGTGTCAGTCCCTTCCGAGACCAGTCCGACCGCAAGGTCCCGACCACCGCCGAAGCTGTTCAGCGTCGCCGCCACGGCGGCCAACAGCACCGCGTCGAATCCTGGTTCGTCACCGAACCGGGCATCGCGTAGCTGACGGAGGTAGGTGTGCGGGCGGTACTCTTCGCCGCGCGGGCGGTCATACGGAAGGTCCGTTTCGAGGGGCAGGTCCGCGAGCGTGCGAACCCAGTACCGCTCGTGATCAGGATTTCCCGCCACCGCCGGGGCGCGGAACGTCGCCACGGTCACGACGGGTCGATCGACGCCAACGACCGAATCCGGCGAGAACTTCGTCCGATCGACGCGTGCGGCCACGGCAAGACCGAGGGGGGTCGGGGTGTCGAAGACATCCGAGACGACGACGCGAATTCCCAGCTTGCGCAGGCTTCCCACCAACCGCATCGCAGTGAGCGAGTGACCGCCGAGAGTGAAGAAATTGTCGCCCGGATCGACGTCGGGAATCTCCAACACCGTTGCGACACAGGCGCACACTGCATCCACGACCGCGGGATCGACATCGATCGCAGGATCGGACGCGGCCACCTTTTTCGTGACAGCGACATTTTTCGCGGCAGACACCGCATCGGCAACGGACGCTGCCTGTCGGACTACCGTGAGCACCGCGGATGCGGGAGCTGTCGGCTCGGTCAGCAACCCACGCAGGATCTCCGCGAGCCGTGTGACCATTCGCTCCGCCGTGGCGTCGGAGACAACTGCCGGATCGTGGTACAGAACCAGATCCAGACCGGTGCTCGGCGGCGCCATCAACGTCATCGGATAGTGCGTGACTCCGCGGTTGGTGAATCCCTCGACCCGCAGTGTGTGCGATGCAGGCTGTCCTGCACCGGAGTTCGGGAAGTTCTCGAACACCAGGAGCGTGTCGAACAGTTGCCCGATTCCGGCGATGCGTTCGATCTCGGCCAAACTGGTGTGTTCGACGTCCACGATGTCGAATTGGGCGTTCTGGAGATCGACGAACTGATCGAGCAAAGGCCGGTCCGCGACGATGTCGAGGCGGGCCGGAATCGTGTTGCTGAACAACCCGACCATTCCCTCCACCCCCGAGAGTTCGGCAGGTCGGCCGGACACCGTGGCGCCGAACACGACGTCCCACTGTCCTGTCGCTTCGGCGAGCGCTGCTGCCCACGCACCCTGAACCAGGGTGTTGACCGTCAGCGCTCGCGCACGGCCGAGTTCGATCAGCGCTTCGGCGTCCGATGTCGCGAGAGGAACCTCGAGCGCGACGGGCACACTTCGCGGCGCTCCGGCATCGGCAACGAGAGTCGGCGCGGTGAGCCCACGCAAACGCTCGCTCCACGCTGCGCGGGCAGAGTCCTGATCACGGCCGGCGATCCATGCCAAGTAGTCGCGATACGGCGTCGGCGCAGGGAGGCGGCTGTCGCCGTCGTGGTAGACGTTCATCAGCTCGCGCAGGACGATCGGAGTCGACCAACCGTCGGTGAGCAGGTGGTGCGCGTTGAGGACCAAACGGTGCACCCCGCCGGGCAGCCGAACCAGTAGTGCACGCAGCAGAGGCGGTGTACTGACGTCGAAGACATGCTTGGCGGCCTCGTCCTCGAGCTGATCTGCAGAGCGGAATGCAGTGTCAGCTGGAACGGAGGTCAGATCGACCGAACGCCACTCGACTTTTGCGCCGCGCGGAATGATCTGAACGGGCCGTTCGAACTGCTCGTAGTGAAAAGCTGCGCGAAGGTTCGGGTGCCTGTCGATCACGGTCTCGAACGCGTCGGCCAACTTCGCCTCGTCCAGTGGCCCGGAGAGGTCGAAGCGTGCAGTGAGCGTGTAGACGTCTGCGGCTCCGTCACGGACCGCATGGAACAGGAGACCTTCTTGTAGCGGCGAGAGCGGAAGGACGTCGGCAAGCGGTCCGTGGACGGCTTCGAGTTCGTTGATCCCTGCCTGATCGACCACCGCGCCCTGGCCGAAGATCGTCGCCGAGCAATCGGAAGGCGTCAAACCACCCTCGAAGAGCGCGGCATGCGCGGTCAGGGCAGCGAGCGCACGTTCCCAATGCTCTTGCAGCTCGACGATCGTCGCGCCGTCGAGCACTGAACCCGCCGCAGTCCATTCGACTGCCAGCGTCGTCGAGTCGTCCTCTCGGACAAATGCGTTGAGCGCCAGCACTTCCGACATAACCTTCGTCGCCGGCTCGATGACCGCGAATGGATCCTGCTCCGGCAATCGCCATCCGGTTCCGGGCAAGGACGGGAAGCGGCCCAGATAGTTGAGCAGCAGTTCGGGTGTAGCGCACGCGGAAAGGTCAGGTGCGGTGTCGGGATCCAGATGCCGCAGAACTCCATAGCCGACTCCGCCTCCGGGTACGGCGCGTTTTGCCTCCTTCACCGCACGAAGGAGATGTCCCGCAGCTGCTCCGCCGCTCAGTGCGTCGGCAAGATCGTCTGCGGTGAGCAGTGCATCGGTGGGAACCCGGACGGGGAACTCACTGGTGAACCACCCGATGGTTCCGGCGAAGTCGGTGTCGCTGGTGAGCGCGTCGCGGCCATGACCTTCGACGGTAACTGTCTGCGCGGGCAGCCCGATGAGGCCGCGGCCGTGCTGCCATGAGCGCAAGGCAAGCATCAAACCCGAGAGAAGCACTTCGTCGGCCTTGGCTCGATACGCCGCCGGAAGCGTGGTCAACAGCGCGTCGGTGACGGCCGGGGGCGCAATGGTTGTCGTGCGAGAGGCGGTTGCGGTCACGTCGATCTTCGGGTCGAGACGACGACTGCCGATCGGCTCGTCGTCCGCCTGCACCGACGCGGACTTCCAGTACTCGAGCTCTGACGCCCTGCTGCCAGAGGCCCCGAATTCCGCGAGCAACCCTGCGTATCGACGCCACGAACTTCCGCCTGCAGCCAACCGGGCCGACCTACGCTCGCGTGCAGCATCGGTGGCTTCGTGGAGGTCTGGAAGCAGAATTCGCCAGGACACACCGTCGACGATCAAATGGTGAGCTACGACGATCAATTGGTCGGGTCGACCGGCCTCGGTATTGACCAGTACGACTCGCAGGAGTTCACCGGCACGTGGGTCGAGACTCGCCGCCGACGCCTCCGCGAGGTCTCTGATCCGGGACGGCTCGGAGGTGTCGGACACCGCGCGAACGAGTCCCTCGCTGCGCACCGCGCCGGGGTCCCGGACGATCAATTCGGTAGTGCCGCTGTCGTTGTCACGGCGCAGGAGCAGGCGTAGAGCGTCATGGTGATCGAGGATCGTCTGCACGCCGGACTGCAGGTCACCCAGTGAAAGGCTGTCGTCGATGCGCACTGCGGTCCACTGCGCGTAGCCCGCGATTGCCTCGTCTGTCGGATTCTTGTCGATCAGTGCTCGAACGATCGGCGGGGCGATCACGGTGCCGGTGGCCACGTCCGCAACCGAGGCTACGGCGTCGGCGTCATCGGCAATCTCACGTGCCACAGCGGCGATGGTTCCCAGATCTCGCTGTGCCAGTAGTTCTTTGGGAGCAACGATCAGTCCGCGCACCCGCAGGCGACTGCTGACACTGATTGCCGTGATGCTGTCACCACCGAGGCCGAAGAAGTCCTCGTCCACGCCGACGCGTTCGCGGCCGAGCACCTCGGCCACCACGTCACAGAGGATTTCCTCGCGCGGTGTGGATGCGGCGCGACCTGCCGATTCGGCAGCCGGGGCTGGTAGTGCCGCACGATCGAGCTTTCCGTTCACCGTGACGGGTAATTCGTCCAGAACGACGATTGCGGCGGGAACGAGATGATCCGGTACGCGACCGGCGAGGTCACGGCGCAATTCTTCCTGCGGCGGAAGCGTCGCGCCGGCGGCGGCTACAACGTAGCCGACGAGGCTGGGCCGTCCCCCATCCGTACGGATCAGCGCGGCAGCCGCGCCGATTCGGGGTACCGATCCGAGAACAGCCTCGACCTCGCTCAACTCGACTCGATGTCCGCGAATCTTCACCTGCTTGTCGCTGCGACCGATGAAGTCGTAGCCCCGCCCCGGCACCCACCGCGCCACGTCCCCGGCGCGGTACATCAGATCTCCCGGAGCCCCGAAAGGATCTGCGACAAAACGCTCGGAGGTCGCGCCGGCGCGGCCGAGGTAGCCCCTGGCCAATTGCGGTCCCGCCAGGTAGAGCTCACCTCGTTCACCGTCGGCGACCGGCTCGAGCGCGCTGTCGAGAAGGTACGCACGGGTACCCGCGAGGGGGTACCCGATATGCGGTCCGGCACCTTCGACCGTGGTCGCGATCGCGTCGACCGTCGTTTCTGTGGGGCCGTACAGGTTTCGAGCCGGAACACCGGATTCGATGATCGCGTCCCACAGTGCGGGCGGTGCCGCCTCGCCACCCACGACGAGGAGCTGCAACCGCTGCGTACGCAGCAACCCGTTGTCCACCATCGCTGCCGCCATCGACGGCGTCGTGTCGACCACGTCGACGCAATCTCGCTCGAACGCCGCGACCAGAGCAACCGCGTCCTTCTGCAGTTCCTCGTCGTATACGTGCACACGATGACCACACAGCAGCCACAACAGTTGATCGAGAGACGCATCGAAGGCGAACGACGCTGTGTGCGCGGTGTGCAGTTGACGGTTCCCGACGCGCTCGGCGGTGTCCCGGTAGATGGTGGCGCGATGGTGGTGAAGCAGGTGCGCCAATCCACCGCCTCTGACCAGCACACCCTTGGGCTTGCCTGTCGATCCCGAGGTGTAGATGACATACGCCAGGTGATCACCATGCCGTGCTGTCGCCAGTTCACCGAGTTCGAGTGGAAGCTCGGAATTAGCACGGAGTTCTTCGCGGACTGCGTCGGAATCGATGACGAGGGGGTCGGGCCGAGAACCTCGGACGAGTTGCTCGGCCAGAGTGGAAGTGGTGATCACGACCTTCGGCTGCGCGTCGTCGATCAGATCTCGCAACCGCTCGGCCGGGTGCTGCGGATCCAGGGCCACGTACGCTGCGCCCGCGTTCAATGTCGCGAGCAGAGCCACCACCATCTCGGAAGTACGCGGAAGCGCAAGTCCGACAATGTCGTCCGGGCCGACATCGCGGGCCCGAAGCAACCGGGCGAGCTTGTGGACGCGGCCACCGAGTTCTGCGCCTGTCAAACGTTCGTCACCGCACACGAGGACTGTGTCATCCGCGTGCTCGACAACGATGCGGTCGAACACGTCGGGAACGAGTTCGACCGAGCCGGGCAGCGGTGCAGTTTCGCGGCCGGCGAGAATCCGCGCGGCTTCGGCCGCAGGCATCATCTCCACCTGACCGACGGCAGGATCTCCCTCCCCGACCATCGCGTTGACGATGCTGACGAAACCGGCGAGGCGACGCTGAACCGATTCCCGAGTATTGGTACGCGCGTCCACTTCGAATCCGAGTAGAACTTCGCCGTCCGCAATGGGCGTCACCGTCAAACCCAGGTCCTCCGGCGGTCCCCCGGCGACGTTTCGCAGTACACCCACAGCGCCGGCGAAATCGAGGGCGAAGTCGAAAGCCTTGAGATTGATTCCGATCCCGTGAAGCAGTGCGCCGGTTCCGGCGACGCCCAGGTCCCGAGCAAGATTCTCACCGCGGTAGCGCTGGTGTGCGCGCAGGCTTTTCATCGTGGCGGCCACCTGCTTGCTCAGGTCACCGAGTCGATCGTGGCTGCGAATCGTCAACCGGAGAGGCAGAACGTTGACTGCCATGGCCGGCGTCTTGAGTGCCGTGCGACCTACGCGCGCCATGAGTGGCATCGCGATGACAACATCCGTCTCGCCGAGCAGTCGGTGGAGAAACGCGCCGTAGCAGGCGATCAGTGCCTCGGCCCACGTTGTTCCCGTCGCGTCTGCCACGTCTTTGAGGCGGTTGAGGGCGTCGGCGGTAATGATCTCGCGAACCTGGATCGTTCGTTCCGCCGGACCGGTGACCTGCTGGCCGCGTCCGTCCAACGCGGGCAACGGCGTCAGGACATCACGCCAGTAGTCACGATCTTCCGCGAACTGCTCGCCAGCCCGGTACGCCTCGTCCTCGCTGACCAGATCTGTCATAGAACCGAATCGCGTTGGTGCGACGTCGGTTCCCTTCTTCGCGGCCGTGTAGTGCGCGGCGACACGACGCGAAATCATGGCTGCGCTGTAGCCGTCGACGATCAAGTGGTGATAGAGCTGGATGCACCAGATCTCGCGATCGGAGAGCCTGATCAGCGAGTACGTGTACAGCGGACGCTCCACCATCAGGCGGCAGTACTCGGACGCCCGGCTGCGCTCGGCGTCGACCAGTGCGTGCGCCACGGCTACGGGATCGCGCTCGTCACGGACGTCGGTGATCGGGATGATGCCAACCGGCTCGTCGGAGATGTACTGACGCGGGCCGTCCGCCGTCTCGATCATCCGCAGCCGCATGGTTTCGGCTTCACCGATCGTCGCCGTGATGGCGGCTGTCAGCAGTTCGGTGTCGATCGGTTCGTCACCCGAGATTTCGAGCACCTCGCCGACGAGGTAGCTCCGAGATTCGGGATCAAGCCTCTGTGCGTTCCAAATCCCGAGTTGAGCTCCTGTGAGAGCAAACGTAGCTTCGCTCGCCGCTCCGGAGTTCGAACCTGGAAGAACGCTCACACTGATCCCCTCGTCTGTGGACACACGTCACCCAAGGGTGACCTAACGTCGTTTTGGGTAGCCTAAACTAAATGTCAATGAATCGGGGAATCCGCCTCGCCGGTGACCCGAGAACCGACGGCTCCCGACGCGTTAATCAGAGGACACGCGCTTCTACAACCGCTTGCGGGACAGTCTCTTTCGTGAATCGAAACGAGAAAGTGAAGGCTAGTCCATCAGCGTTGCCGCGACGGTTCCGCCCAGTTCATAACAACCATCGCGGACAGATTTGTCCACGCTCACAGTCACTTCGAGCGGATCCGCCACCGCGACCAATCCGAGCCCGGTGGCGAGTTTGCGCACCGAGGACACTGCACCGGCAGTGTCGTTGTTGCCGTGAACCCACAGGCCGTACGGTCGATCCGAAACCGCGCCGAGGCATTGGTAGTACGTGGTGTCGAAGAAGTATTTCAGCGCGCCCGACATGTAACCGAAATTGGCGGTGGTTCCGAAAAGATAGCCGTCAGCAGCGAGGACGTCGGGCACCGTCGCCGCCAACGCCGGCATCACCTTCACCTCGACGCCCTCGATCTCGGGATCGCGAGCCCCGGCCAGGACTGCATCCAACAATTCGTGGGTTGTCGGCGAGGGCGAGTGGTGAACCACCAACAGAGTCTTCACACATCTGACAATACGGCGACGGGTGGCGCACCCGTCGCCGTTCACGCCTACGCCGAAACGGTTTCCGCGCTCATCGCCTTGACCAGGTCGTCGGTTCGGGTGACCGAGGCGCAGCGCCCGGCCGCGTACTCGAGCGCACCGACATGCTCGTCCAGGGAGAAGTCGGCTACCGCGTCGCCCACGAAGAAGATCTGCACGTCTTGCATGAACCCGTCCAAAGCGGTAGTCAGGCAACCGATGTGGGCATAGATTCCGGTGATGATCAGCTGGTCACGCCCACTCTCGCGCAGCCGCTCACGCAGATCCGTCTTGATGAAGGCGCTGTAGCGCCATTTTGTGAGCATCACGTCGTCCGAATGCGGAGCCAACTCGGCGATCACGTCGGTGTGAGCGGGATCTGCCTTCAGACCCGGTCCCCAGAAATCCGACAGCAACGCACGCTCCTCGGGATCCTGATCACCGGGTTGCGCGGTGTAGACGATCGGGATTCCGGCAGCTCGCGCCGACGAACGAAGCCGGTCGATGTTCGGAACCACGGTTTGGAGCGGGTCGACGCTTCGGTCGTACGCGTTCACGAAATATTCCTGCATGTCGTGCAGAAGCAACACCGCTCGGGAAGGATCGAGAGTCCAGTCGACCCGATTTTGCGGAAACTCGGTGGGCATCTCGTATCGCACTGCTGTGGGTAGCGCCATGATGAATCTCCTCGAAAATGTGGGGGTGGGAACCGATCAACTCGACAGAGTCTGTGCGGCAATCGATTCGCTGAGAACACGGCGCAAGGCCGCCTTGCTGGTCTTTCCGACGCCGGTGACGGGGAACTCGGTCACGAACTCCACTCGATCCGGAACCTTGTACGCCGCAACGCCTCGGCCTCGTATGTATCGCTTGATCTCGCCGACGGTCGGGGCATCTCCGGAAATCACCAGAACAGCACAGGTTCGTTCGCCCAGGTACTCGTCGGGAACGGCGACGACGGCCGCATCGTGGACAGCCGGATGCGAGAGCAGGTGGTTCTCGATCTCCTCGGCCGCAACCTTCTCACCGCCGCGGTTGATCTGGTCTTTTGCGCGCCCCTCGACTATCAGATGTCCTGAATCGGTGACGCTGACCAGATCGCCGGTGCGATAGAAACCTTCGGCGTCGAAGACCTCGGCATTGTGCGCATCCGCCCGGTAATAGCCGCGGATCGTGTACGGACCCCGAGTCAGTAAGTGCCCCGTGGTTCCGGGCGCGACGAGCGCGCCTTCGTCGTCGACCACACGAACCTCGTCGTCGGGTGAAATGGGCCGGCCCTGAGTGCTGACGATCAATTCTTGCGTGTCGTCGAGGCGGGTGTAGTTGACCAGCCCCTCGGCCATCCCGAACACCTGCTGGAGGGTGCAGCCCAACTCCGTGGGTACGCGTGCAGCGGCTTCGGCGCTGAACTTCGCTCCGCCGACGCCGAGAACCCGCAAGCTCGACAGATCGTGATCTGCCTTACTGGGGGCGGCCATCCAGGCCAACGCGATCGGTGGAACCAAGGAAGCGTGCGTGACTCGCTCTGATTCGATCAGACCGAAAGCTGTGGAGGGCATGGTGTCCGGCGCCAGAACCACGGAGCCGCCCGCGTGGAGAACGCCCAGGATGCCCGGCGAACTCATCGGAAAATTATGCGCTGCAGGAAGAACCACCAACATGCGCGTCGAGTCGTCGACGCCACAGATCGGGTTGGACGCTCGCACCGAGTAGAGGTAGTCGGCGTGCGTTCGCGGAATCAGCTTCGGAACACCGGTCGTGCCACCGGAAAGCTGAAGAAAGGCGACCGACAACGGATCGACGTCGGCAAGAACGGGAACCTCGTATCCGCGCAGCGAATCGAAACCGACAAACTCTTCGGGGTCACCGGCCACGATCACAACAGGCGGAGTCTCGAGGCCTTCGTTCACCTCACGCGCCAGCGCGCGGTAGTCGAACCCGCCATGACGGTCGGCGACGATATAGGCAGCGACATCAGCGAACTGGCAGAAGTATCCGATTTCGGTTCGGCGATGCGCCGGCAACCCGAATACCGGCAGGGCGCCGAGCTTCAACACACCGAACAATGCTTCGACGTATTCCACGATGTTCGGCAGCTGCAGAAGCACCCGGTCACCGGCGCGAACACCCAAGCCGGACAGGCCTCCGGCCACGGCCGAGCTGCGACGATCGAGGTCGGAATACGTCAGCCGTGTCTGTGTGCCAAAGGCATCGCTGCCGACCACCGCTTCGTTGTCGGGATGCCGTGCGGCCGCGGCCGTGACGAATCCGGCCAGCGTCTCGTCAGTCCAATAGCCTCGTTCCCGATAATACGTCACCAAATCGGGTGGATACTGTGCGACGGGTGCCAAGGGCTCGCGAGCGATCCTCGAGGTCATGCAAGTGACTCCTGTTCGAAAGTACTGTCAGCAAATACGTCTCACGCTTTGAGCGTCGCTCCACCGTCGACGTACAGCGCCTGCATGGTGATGTGGGCCGCCCGGTCGGACAGCAGGAAGTGCACCGAGTCCGCGATATCGTCTGCGGTGGCCAGTTTTCCGAGCGGAATACCCAGGCGATAGCTCGCCAGATTGCCTTCGATGACCGCGTCGGCACCCGAATCGTCGGAAGGGTCCGACCACAGTGACCGCTGCATCGCTGTGTCGGTGGATCCAGGAGCGACCACGTTGACACGAATGCCGTCAGTAGCCAGCTCCAGTCCAGCGGTTCGAACCAACATGGTGGCAGCAGCTTTGGACGAACCGTAAGCACCCATCCCGATACGTGGGACACCGGCCGCGTTCGACGAGACGACCACGATCGCCCCGGCCCGACGGCGACGCATTTCCAGTCCCACGCTTTGCAGCACGTTCAGCAATCCGAAGACGTTGACGCCGAATATCTTCCGCCACTGGTCCGGATCGGAGTCCAGCACCGATCCGGTGTCGAGAATTCCGGCGACGTGCGCGAGCGCGTCGATCCGGCCGAACGTGTCCATCGTCGAGGCCACTGCAGCGTCGACTGCCTGCCGATCGGTCACGTCCACGACGTGACTCTCGATATCGGCGCCTTCGACGATTGTTTCTGCCAATTCCGCAGTTACCCGCTTCAATTCGACGTCGTCGCGATCGAGCAACGCCAGCGAATACCCGTCGCGCGCAAGCGTACGGGCCACTGCGGCGCCGATCCCCGCCGCAGCACCGGTGACCACGGCGATTCGGCGCTCGCTCACTGCGGGCACAGGACCTGAACCCAGGCATTGATCGTGGGCTCTTCTGCCAACTCCGCGAAGTCGGCATCCGCGCCCGCTCCCCGCCACCGTTCGACGAGCGTCATCAAGCGAACCGAGTCAAGGCCTTCGTCACCCAGGTCCGCGTCGTCGCCGAGTTGCTCTGCCCTCATCGACAGAACCTCGGCGACGTCGCGCACGATCTGGTCACGGTCCACGGTGTTGCTCATCGGTCTCCTCGAGTAGTGGTCGACGCGCTCAGATCGAGCCAACCCAACCCTCGTGTCGACCCCGTCCGCACGCCTTGACTTTAGGCCAGCCTAACCATAACGGTACGGAAGTACACAACCCGGGCGCTCGCAACACAAATTCACCCAAACTAAGGCTAGCCTCAACATAACAAGCAATCTGTCGAACTGGAAGGGTGTCCATGTCAGCACTCGCCGAAGTCTCCGAATTCCCGTTGCGCAACAACCGGACTGACGATGAAACGGACTCCGTTTTCCTGCTCTCACGTAGGCAAACGTCGATCCGCACTTCGGGAGTAGTCGAAGAATTCGACTCGGCCTTCGACGCTGCCGAAGCCCTCAAGACCGGGCGCATCGACTCGGTCGTCGGCGCCCTGCCGTTCTCCCCGGAGACGCCGTCCGCCCTCACCGCGCCACTGAGTTTCACACGAGTGCGCGGTGATCTATATCACTCGAACATCCCGTCATTACCCACTTCGCGGGTAGCCGGATTCGAACCCAGCCCGCAGATCCACACCGACAGGGTCCGCGGAGCCATCGAACGACTTCGAGCAGGCGAACTCGACAAAGTTGTCCTCGCACGCTCCCTGACCATCGAGGCCGAGTCCACGATCTTCCCCGCCGCTCTGGCCGAGAAACTGATTGCACTCGATCACGCGCACAACGGTTTCTGCGTCGACCTGTCCCCCGCCGGAGGAAAGTACCGCGGGCGTTCGCTGGTCGGTTCGACGCCCGAGGTTCTGATCGAAAGGCGAGGCGGCGTCGTCACCTGCCACCCGCTGGCGGGCTCGATTGCACGCCATCCGAATTCGGATCAGGACGAGGCGAATGCCGAGCAACTCCGCGCGTCGACCAAAGATCTGGCCGAACACGCGTTTGTCGTCGACTCCATCAGCGCGATACTCGGACCACTGTGCACGTCCTTCAATGCACCCAGCGCACCGGAAATCCTTCGGACACCGCAACTGTGGCATCTCGGGACCAAGATCGAAGGTGTCCTGATCGACCCGAGCCTGACCTCGCTCGAACTCGCAATGGCGCTGCATCCGACTCCCGCTGTCTGCGGCACACCGACGGTCGCCGCACGCGAGCACATCACCGCAACCGAAGCCGATCGTGGGTTCTATGCCGGTGCCGTGGGCTGGTGCGACCGGACTGGAGACGGCGAGTGGATGGTAGCTATTCGTTGCGCCGAGATCGCAGCAGACGGCCTCTCGGCGCGGGCCTACGCCGGCGGCGGCATCGTCGCTACTTCCGACCCGGAAATCGAATTGAGAGAGACCAGTACAAAATTCCGCACGCTACTCAGTGCGTTCGACCTCGCTGAACATCATCTCTGACAGGGCGTCACTTCTTCGAGGTGTTCAGGGCAATCGCGGCGTGAACGAGTGCCTTGAACGCCTTTTCGTCGACGGCTTGGCCCTCGTGGAAATCGATCGCCCGTCGCGTATTGCCCTCGAGGCTGGAGTTGAAGAGTCCTGAAGCGTCGTCGAGTGATGCGCCTTTGGCAAAGGTCACCTTCACTGCGCTCTTGTAAGTCTCACCGGTACAGATCATTCCGGCGTGGTACCACACGGGAACACCTCGCCACTTCCATTCCTCCACCACATCCGGATCCACTTCTTTGATCAGAGTTCGTATCCGGGCGAGCATCTCGCCCCGCCAGTCTCCGAGTTCCTCGATTCGCTTGTCGATCAACCGAGACGGGGAATCTGCGCCTTGCTTGTCGGACTCACTCTTCGCCATCGCTTCGTCACTTCCTGCTCGTCGCCGCCGATCTCCGGTGAGTCGAGTATCCCCTCCTGCACGCGGATTCACTCGGTGAATCACTGACGCATCACGGCGTCTCGGCAGATGCGATTTCTTGCAGTTTCGGTCAAAGTGAGACGGACGTCCAGTATTCTCTGGGTACTAAGTCCCGATTCTTCGGCCTGGAGGACTGCATCGTGATCTGGAATCGACCGCTCACCCACTCAGTCGCTTGGGCTGCCGGATCGGTTGTTCTCGCCGCCGCGATTGTCGGCGTTCACACCGTTCCTGCGGCGGCGCAACAGGCCCGCGTCTTCGACGTACTGTGCACACCCACCGATGCAGGCCTTTCCGAGCTGTCCGGACTCACCGTCACCGCGGCCGGGATGTACGCAATCGGCGACAGCGGCTCCGACGATCGGGTCGCCGAACTCGATTCGAACTGCCACGTGCAGCGCTGGATCAGCGTGGGCACCCCTCGTGTCGACGTCGAGGATCTGTCGTCGACTCCCGACGGCCATCTGTGGCTGGCAGACATCGGCGACAACAACGCGGTACGAACGTCGGTCGGGCTGATCGACCTCGATCCGGCTTCAGGTGCGGCGACCTCCTACCCCCTGGTCTATCCCGACGGCGGGCACGACGCCGAGACACTACTGATCCAGAGCGACGGGGTTCCCGTCATCGTCACCAAGGACTACCTGGGTGCAAGCGTGGTCTACACAACCGCTGAGCGACAGCAGGTTCAGGATCTGAGTACGGGCTCGCCGACCATGTTGGCCAAAGTAGGTCAGCTCAGATTTACTCCCACCCTCACACCCGGTGGGCCCGTCCCCCACGCCGGCACGATGGCTGTCACCGGCGGCGCCGTGAGCAAGGACGGCACGGTGGTAGCGCTCCGCACGTATACCGACGCTTACCTGTACGCAGCTCCCGACGGCGATGTCGTGAAAGCGTTGAACACCAACCCGATTCGCGTCCCCCTTCCCGACGAACCACAAGGTGAGGCGATCGCGTTCGACGCTGCCGGTGATCTGATCAGTGGCTCCGAGGCATACCGAGGGCCATTACCACCAATCCGAATTCTTCGCGGCGCCAGCGACATCGCACTGTCGGGCGGAGCGAGCGGCTCTCTCGGGTCGTAGTCGATTCGCGTCCCCGGGAAAGCGGACAGGCGCCGCTATCATGGCCGAGTGAACAAACAACTTCGAGCGACAGTGGTGGTCTCGGCAGTTCTCGCACTGGCTTCGTGTGCGAATTCCCTCGAAGGATCACCGCGCCCGGATGCGTTTGTTCCGAGCATCGACAACCCGGATCCGTCCGAAGCCATCGACGGAGTTGTCACGGTCGACTACCCAGCAGCCCAACACGTACGCCCGAACGAACGCGTGGCGTACACATATTCACCGCCCTTCGGCGGCCGTCATGACTCGGTCTGGGCAAACTGCACCGGAGTTGTTTATCCACAAGCGATTCGGACCGAGAATGCGGTCCATTCTCTCGAGCACGGGGCCGTGTGGATCACGTACAACCCCGACCTCGTCTCGAGCGAGGATCAGGCTCGCTTGGCACAGCGAGTCGAGGGCATGAGCTACACGTTGATGTCGCCGTATCCGACCCTGGATTCGCCGATCTCGCTGCAGTCGTGGGGCCGTCAGCTCAAGCTCGACAACGCCGCGGACGCGCGCATCGATCAGTTCGTCTCGGCTCTGCGCGTCAACCCGAACACGTATCCCGAAGTGGGCGCGACCTGTTCGGTGCCGGTGACGAGCTTCGACCCGAACAACCCGCCGCCATTCGACCCCACCACTCCGGATCCGTCATCTCCCACAACCGTTCCGGAGCGGTAGCGTCTCAGCAGGCCCCGCTCCGCGGCGTAGACACCTACTTGCCTCGTGAACGGCGTTCCAGTTCGACTGCCCGTCGCATGGTTTCCCGAGCCCGGCTTCGGTCACCGGCATAGTCGTAGGCGCGAGCAAGTCGGAAGTTCTGCTTCCAGTTGTCCGGGTCTGCTTCCCAGTCGACCTTGATCTGGGCGAACAACTCGTCGGCAGCCGCTCGCTCGATCCGGCCCGAAGGCAATTTCGGAAGCGCAGACGCATCGACAGCGAGGCCCTCGTCGTGAATCTGCTGCGCGAGGCGCTGGTGCGTGAAGCCGGCACGGAGCGTGGCGATGACGAGCCACAGCCCCAGGAACGGCAGGATCAGCACGCCGATCCCGAGACCGATCGCGGCGCCGCCACCGTCCTGGATGAGCTGGATTCCGCGCTGGCCGAGCAGCACGAAGTACACCGCGAGCGCAATGCAAATCGCGACGATCAGTGCGACGGTGCGAGTGGTCTTGTTCATAGATCGAGAAAGGAATCGATACCGACCGTCAGACCCGGACGCGAGCCGATCTGGCGGACACCGAGCAGAACGCCCGGCGCGAACGAATTCCGGTCGATCGAGTCGTGGCGAATGGTCAGTGTCTCGCCCTGAGTTCCGAGAATCACTTCCTGATGCGCGACCAGTCCGGCCATCCGCACGGAGTGAACCCGGACGCCGTCGACGTCCGCTCCGCGCGCACCCTCGAGCTCGGTCGTGGTGGCGTCAGGGCTGCGTCCCACGCCTGCTTCCGCGCGAGCCTCGGCGATCATCGCGGCCGTTCGGTATGCGGTGCCCGAGGGAGCATCTGCCTTGTTGGGGTGATGGAGTTCGATGACCTCGACGGAATCGAAGAAGCGCGCCGCGGCAGCCGAGAAGCGCATCAACAGCACAGCACCGATGGCGAAGTTCGGGGCGATCAGAACACCCGTTGCCGGCTGGGCGTCGAGCCAGGACTGAACAGTCGCAAGCCTGGACTCGTCGAAACCGGTGGTGCCGATCACTGCATGAATTCCGTTGGCCACGAGGAATTCCAGATTTCCCATGACGACGTCGGGGTGCGTGAAATCGACCACTACCTGAGTGCGGGTGTCGACAAACGTCTCGATGCGATCACCGGTGTCGACCTGAGCGACGAGTTCCAGATCGGGAGCAGCTTCCACTGCCTCGCAGATCGCTCGACCGACCTTGCCCTTGGCTCCCAGAACCCCGACCCTGATGGGTGCTGCACTCACGTCTTCCACGCTCCGTCCGATGCATTGTTTGAGGTGAAGCCTACGCAATCACCCCGATGCGCTCACCATCAGTCGGGCGGGAGTTATGTCACCACTGGCACACTGGACGTAGTGAGCAACCGTCCGCAAGTCCGCGAAACCGGCAACCTTCGACCACTCGAGTTGGCAACGGGTGCCGTCATGGCCGGATTCACGGTCGCGTTGTCCGTCATTGCCACGGTCATCCCCATGGCCAGCGCCCTCAACCTCGTGGCCGCCGTTCCGATGGGAATTGTTGCCCAGCGCTTCCGAGTCCGCGCCGTGACGACGGCCGGTATCTCGGCCACGGCAGTCGCCTTTGTCGCGGCGGGTTCGGGATCTGCGGCGGCGGTCGCATTGAGCGCTCTCCTCGGCGGAATCATCGGTACGGTCAAGCGGCGCGGTCTCGGCTTCGTCTCCGCATTGCTGTCGTCATTGGTCATCGGGCCCGCGCTGGCGTTGTTCTCCATAGTCCTGTTGCTTGTTCTCGCTCCGCTGCGCACCTTGTTGTTGACCTCGCTCGAGAACACCGCGTTGGGCGTGGCCGAGATCTTGAAGCGTGCCCCCACACTGGTCGGCGCAGCCGAATGGATCGAGAACAGCATCGGCTCGATCATCGACTACTGGTGGTTGTGGATCGGCGTGTCCATCATCTCCGGAATCGTCCTCAGTACCGTCGTCTCCTATTTCGTCCTCGGCGCCGTCCTCGACCGATTGGCTGCACTCCCTTCGGCCGACCCGCTCCAGACAGCACCCGACGACCGTCCGATCGATCCGCTGCCGGTCACTTTCGATCACGTGGGCTTCACCTATCCGGGTGCAACGACACCGGCCCTCGTCGACGTCAACTTCACCGTGCGACGAGGAGAGTTCGTCACCGTCGTCGGCCACAACGGCTCGGGCAAGTCCACACTCACCCGGTTGCTCGCCGGTCGCGCGCCGACTGTCGGGACGCTGACGAGACCCGGGTCCGCCGGTCTCGGCCGACACGGCGGAACCGCCGTCGTCCTCCAACGACCCGAAAGCCAGATCCTCGGAACCCGCGTCGCGGACGACGTCGTCTGGGGGCTCCCCCCCGAGTCGCATCCCGACGTCGATGCACTGCTGGCCGAGGTGGGACTCGCGGGCATGGGTATGCGTGAGACCTCCGGGCTGTCCGGTGGCGAGATGCAACGTCTGGCTGTTGCAGCCGCGCTGGCGCGGCGCCCCGCTCTGCTGATCGCGGACGAAGCCACCGCGATGGTCGATCAGGCCGGCCGGGAGGAATTGGTCTCGCTCCTTGCCGAACTTCCGCGACGCCACCCGATGGCCGTGGTACTGGTCACCCATCACCACGCCGACACCCGCAACGCAGATCGGGTGATTCAACTACAACGCGGACGGCAGATCGATCACCAACCAGGTTGGATGACGTCGACGTTCGGGGGTCCTCCGTCTGCGCCGTGGCCGGTCAGCACTCGAGCTGTCCTCCAACTCACCGATGTCACCCACACGTACAACGACCGGACTCCGTGGTCGCGGCGCGCCTTGTCGGACGTCAATCTCACAATCGGCGACGGCGACGGGCTGCTGGTTCTGGGCGGCAACGGTTCCGGTAAATCGACTCTGGCCTGGATCATGGCGGGCTTGATCGCACCGAGCAAGGGAACCGCAGTCTTCGACGGCAAACCCGTCTCACGCCAACTCGGCACCGTCGGTCTCACGTTCCAGCATTCGCGACTGCAGCTGCAACGCCGAACCGTCGCCGAAGACATCGAGGCCGCCGGAGGTCCGGAGATCGGATCGGTGCAAGTCTCGTGGGCGCTCGACGCCGTCGGACTCGACCGTCACATCGCCGGCCGCAGCATCGACGAGTTGAGCGGCGGACAGATGCGACGCGTCGTCCTGGCCGGTCTCCTCGTGCGCCAACCGCGGGTACTCATCCTCGACGAACCGTTGGCCGGTCTCGATCCACCCGGTCGACACGAAATCCTGAACGTACTCAGGTGGATTCGTCGGAACGGAACCGCAGTAGTCGTCATCTCCCACGATGTCGACGGCATGGACGCCGTGTGCAGCAGAACAATTCGACTGTCGGAGGGTCGCATCCTCGACCCTGCCGCCAGCAGCGCCTTGGAAGGATCGACGACGTGACAACACTTCTGCTCGAAGTCCCGACTTCATCGCCGATCCACCGATTGTGGGCCGGAACGAAGATCGTTGCCGTCGTTCTCGTCAGCATCGTGGTCGTGACCGCTCCGTCCTGGCCGGCGATCGGCGTCGTACTCGGATTGTTGTTGCTGACCGCGGTGATCGGACGCATCCCCCCGACTGCAGTTCCGCGACCTCCGTGGTGGTTGTGGGCGCTGATCCTGCTCGGCGCGTTGATCAATCTTCCGATCGGCCTCGACGCAGTCTTCATCTACCTGCAAGCTGTGACGTTCGGTCTTGTATTGCTCTGCGTCTCACTGATGTTGGCATGGACCACGTCGATGAGCGATGTGGCGCCGGCACTGGCAACGCTCGGTAGACCGCTGCGATTCCTCAAGATCCCGGTCGACGAGTGGGCGATCGCGACGGCCCTCTGCATTCGTTCACTTCCGCTCTTGATCGACGAGATGCTCACCCTGGTGGCGGCGCGACGACTACGCCCGAAAGCTGTGGTGAACAGCGCTGCCGACAATTCGATAGTCGATCTGATCACCACGACCATGTCGGTGGCAATTCGGCGCTCTGCCGAGATGGGTGAAGCGATCTCCGCTCGCGGGGGCACCGGTTTGATCGCGGCGTACCCCAAGCGCCCTCAGCTCGCCGACCTGTTCGCGCTGATCGTCGTCATCGCCGCGTGCGTCAGCGCGGTTGTTTTGACTCTGGTTCTGCGCTGATCGGATCACCGCTGACAGAATTTCCCTGGGCGATGATCGCAGAACCCATCCAGCGCCGTAGGTATCGCCGCAGTTCCTCGTCGCTCCGCTTCGGGTCGCCGGGCGCGAGGAAAAACGACTGCATCGTCCGCAGGACGTATTCGACCAGTTCCTGAAGTGATGCGTCGTCGTATCCGAAACGCACCCAGTCCACGTCGAAGCGGGTGATCATCGCCATTCCGAAGGCCTGCGCCTCCTGAGAGGTCAGACCTTCGGGATGAAGACTCGAATTCGTGCTGGTGAGCAGAATGCCGAGATGCGGCGTTCGGTGGACCTGGGTCAGGGTGTAGACGACACCCTCGGTCATCGCCTCGACGGGATCTTCGATGCCGCTCACGTGTGTGGTGAGCCGATCGAGGTAGCCGTCGACCGACGCGATTGCAGCTGCCCGCATCAGAGCGTCAGCGCTGGGGAAGTATCGATACACGGTCTGCCGGATCACGCCCAGTGACTCGGCGACGTCGCCGATGCTGATTTCCGAACTCGTCCGTCCGATCAACTCGACCGCGGCCTCGACAATGCGACGAGACGCATCTTCGTCACTGTCCGGTGGATTGCCGCCCCACCCACGCCTTCGTGCCACTGCCCACTTCCTCGCTCGAACGAGGCTCGAACCATGTCTTTGCGCTCGAAGTCCAAGAGCCACAGGCTAACACAGGCAGGTTTTGCATCTGCGCCCCTCGAATTCACTCCCCTCGCCGAAAGTGAACATACAACTGCACACCAATATGTATGATTACCGCCACACGTGGCTTCGAGTGCCAGAGCGGCCACCTGACCAGCCCCTCCGAAAGACGAGGTTCGACAAGTGACCAACCTTCAACCCCGAAAAATGGACTTCGGATTCGAGGATCAGGACGTTCCCTTCCTGTGGAACCCGGAGAATCCGGCCTGGTCGAGCATGTCCAACGCGGTCTCGTTCCTGGCCATCGGTTTCGAGAAGATGATCGTGAAGATGATCATGCAGACCAAGTCGCGGATCAGCGATCCTGAAGTGGCCGAGGAAGCCGTGGCGTTCATGCGTCAGGAAGGCCATCACTCGACCGCGCACCGCCAGCATGTGAAGGCTCTGATCAGGCGCTACCCCGGACTACAGAACACGCTCGACGCTGTGATCGGTGAATTCGATCTACTGACCGAGGCGACCTCGCTGAACTACCGGCTTGCATACACCGCGGACCTGGAGGCGACCTTCACTCCGGTGTTCAAGCTGATGCTCGACAACGAGGCGACCTTGTTCCGCCCGGGAGACGACCGCGTCGCGTCGCTGTTCATCTGGCACTTCGTCGAGGAGGTCGAGCATCGCAGCTCGGCTCTGATCATCTTCAATTCCGTTGTCGGAAGCGAGCTTTACCGGATGCGGATGGCACCGTCGATCTTCGCGCACGTGATGAAGGTGATTCGTATCGCCTGCGCAGGCTTCAACCAGCACGTTCCGCTCTCCGAGCGGCAAGTCGACTCACTGTCGATGTTCGCCACCCACCGCACCAAGCAGAAGATTCTGACGTCGTTCGCTCCGTATCTGACCAAGGGCACGATGCCTCGCGCCTTCGATCACCTTCAACTCGGAGAACAACTCGTTGCACTCGGCGGTGTCTTCCGCAGCCAGATGCCCAATCACAACCCGGACCACGAGAAACTCCCCGCACTCGCCGACCAGTGGTTCAAGCGTTACGACGACGGCTACGACTGCACACGCTGGTACACCGCCGAATCTCAGGCACAAGCCGAGTCGATCACGTCAGGGGCCAACTGATGGCAGAACACTGCTCCCCCACGTTTTCCCAGCTCGCAACAGAACTCGGTTTCTCCTGTCAGGAAGCAGGTGGACTCGTCGAGTTCCGTAACCCGGCGGCGCTGGAGAACTGGACCCTGCCCGTCCTCGAATGGACCATCATCGTCGGCTCGGTGCTCGCACTGGTCCTGGCGATCGTGCGGTTGCGCCGCAACGGCGACCCCACCAATCTGGTTCTCTGGTTCGGCGCCACCGCCTACCTGTTCATCATCGAGCCTCCGCTGTACTTCCCGGCGGCGTTCGGCATCGAAGAACAAGTGGACACGATGTTCGCGCACAACGTGTTCACCGTCGACTTCATGTGGGGTCGACTGCCGCTGTACATCGTTGCCATCTATCCACTGATGGCGACGTTGGCCTTCGAAATAGTCAGAATGCTCGGCGTTTTCCGCAGATACGGTCCACTACTGGGCGCTGTCTGCGTCGGCTTCGTCCACCATGCGTTCTACGAAATCTTCGACCACCTGGGGCCCCAGTTGCGGTGGTGGGAGTGGTCGACGTCGAACCCGATCAACCAACCCATGTTCAACGCGGTTCCACTTCCCAGCGTGGTCGTCTTCGCCGCGCTGTGGCCGATGTCGTTGGCATTCTGCGTCCAGTACTTCGTCGGACGGCACGTCGATGCCGGCAAGCACTTCTCCGGACTTCAATTGGTATGGCGCACCATCGTGATCGGCCTGCTGGCCTCGCTGGGTACGTTCATTCTCCCGCTCCCGGCGACGGTCTTCGGTATGGGAAGCGACACTGTCCGCGGGTTCCTCTACGCCGCTGAACTTGCAGTCCTCACAGTGGTCGCGATCGTGGTTCTCGTCCGCCAATGGACGCACCTGCGCTCGGCAGAATCGAACACTCCTGCACACACCAACAGGTTCGTGCAGATCTACAGCGTGGTGTACCTGGTTGTCATGGCCGTCCTGTGGGCGAGTGCGCTTCCCGACTTCTTCGACGCGGTCGACGGTTCCACCAGCGCTGGAGATCCCATCGGGAACCTCTGGTACACAGTGGCGTGCTTCGTCATCGCAATCCTGTGCGTGAGCGCAACTTTCACCATTCCGAAGCGGAACTCCGGGACGGCCGACGCCGAGCTCCTCGGGGCAAACTCAGCGACTCCGGCTACCTAGGCGACCGGGACGAGACCGCTCGGGTCTCGTCCCGGTTTCTCGGTTTCAGGGGACGCGGTGAGTCCACTCTTCGGTTCTGAACTTCGTGTCCACCAGCTTGCGCGCCTGCTCCAACTCCGAGTCCGTGTAATCGCTGTCGTGGGTGTCGTATTGACCTCGAAAGTGCTGCGCAAACGACTCCAGGATTGCTGCACGCGTCATTCCGGTCTGCGAACGCAGCGGATCGACGCGCTTGGCCGCACTCTTGGTTCCCTTGTCCGACATCTTCTCTCGTCCGATTCGCAACACCTGCGTCATCTTCTCAGCGTCGATGTCGTAGGCCATGGTCACGTGATGGAGCACAGTGCCGGACGCGAATCGCTTCTGAGCGGCGCCGGCGATCTTGCCCTTGTCCGAGGCGATATCGTTGAGCGGCACATACCGAGCGTTGATACCGACCTCGGCAAGCGCTCCCATGACCCACTGATCGAGAAACGCGTAGGACTGCTCGAAACTCAAACCCTCGACCAATGACGCCGGTACTGCCAACGAGTACGTGATGCAGTTGCCCGGTTCCATGAACATCGCGCCGCCACCGGAGATTCGGCGCACCACCCCGATGCCGTACCGCGCAGCCGCCTCGGAGTCGACCTCGTTACGCACGGACTGGAACGATCCGATCACGACCAAGGGCGAGTCCCAGTCCCAGAAACGCAATGTCGGCGGACGCTCACCCGATGCGACCTCACGCGCGATGACCTCGTCCAGCGCGACGTGCATCGCGGGATCGAGAACCACCGGCGGGATGAGGTCGAAGGTGTGATCCGCCCAGCTCGTGGCGTGGCCGAGTGCGCGCCGGATCGCGATGCCGACCGACTGCGGCGTGAAGCCGATCATCGAGACGGACTCGTCGAGCGCAGTGGAGATGGCATGCGCCAACTGTTCTGCATCCGAGTCGGCGGGCATTCCGCGCAACGCCGCGTTGATGTCGTCGAGCGCGCTGTCGGGCTCGAGGAAGAAGTCCCCCGAGACTGCGACTTCGGACAGCCGACCGTCCGCCACCTCGACGTCGACCGCGACCAGTTTTCCACCAGGAACCTTGTACTCTCCACGCATCCGTCCAGCCTATCCCTGCGGGATTCTCTGCGGTGAGCGCCGTCGAAGATCACACCCCGCGCGCAGTGCGCATCTGTTCGGAAGGCAGGGCGATCAAGTAACCACACCTGTAAGTCGCTGCGGGGCTGCACAATCGCGCGGACGGGACCGCACGTGTCGACCCCTGGCAATTTGGCCGAGCAACGGCCCTGCTTCTGCCGACAGGCGAGATGATCTCTGTGGTGGGAGGATTGCCGCAACGAGCCAACTCCCTGGCGAGCCACAACGGAGGTAGACATGAAGGTCCCGGCGTTCCACTCGACGGTTCCTTCGGATCTCGACGTCTATCACGACAACGAAAGCTGCATTTTGGCCGCGCGCATCGCAGTGTCCCATCGTGCCCACGGAGTCGACGGCCGACCGTGGTGCACTGCGTGTGCGTCTTTGGACTGACGAGCGACCACCAGCTCACTCACACCCACGTCGCCGATTCGGGGGCAACCCCGTTGGCCCGAGCATTCGCATCGATGACAGCGCGGAGCCACACTGTCAGACCGGTCTCGACCTGCTCGTAGAACGCGGTGAATCCCGGATCGGCCACGTACATCCGTCCCAGACACACCTGCATCGAATGTGTGCAGTCGAAGTAAACCCCGATCGACGCTCGGTGCCGTTCTGCCAGCAAATTCGCCTCGCCGCTTCCCGGTTCGACACCGGATCGGCAGGCCAGCGCCAGATCTTCGTTGAGCGTCTCGACGCAGTCGGCGATCTTCTGCCAATCCTCAGCGGTCCTACCCGCCGACCGTTCCGCGTGCTGCGCCCACTGCGCACTGTCACCCCAACGCTCGTGCGCCTCAGGTCCCCATGACGGCTGCCAGTGTCGGCCGAAGATCGAGACCTGCTCGTGTGCCGGCAACAGCACACCCGACTTCCTGGCATCGATGATGCGATCCAAGGACTCGCCCAGTTCCTCCAAGTCGGCTATCCGTTGCCGCAACTCGGCGCGCTGCCCACGCAGCGTCTCGTCCACGTGGGCTGCGGGCGCATCGAGCAATATCCCGATCTCGTCGAGCGACAAACCCACGTCACGGTAGACAAGCACCCGGCCGATGCGACCGAGGTCCGCGTCGGTGTACAGCCGGTAGCCCCCGTCACTGCGCCCGGACGGACGCACCAAACCGATTGCGTCCCAATGATGGAGGGTACGTACGGTTATGCCTAGTCGTGATGCGGCAGCACCGACAGTGAGAGCACTGTCTGCCTCGTCTCCGAAGAGTTGGTCCGTCACGTGATCCAGTCTGACAGACGCGGTTCGGGAGGCCACAGCGTCAGACCTCGGTTCAGTCGTCGGGTCCGTCAATTCCCATGCCTCGCAGATGCTCGGCCTCGGCACTGTTCGGGTCGTACGGACGAGCGGCCGTCATGATCACGCGCGCGTTCTCCGGTGTCACAATCTCCAACTCCAGTGAATTCCACGGCTTCAGATGTGGACCGCTGGTGCATCCGGGCCGCAATTCCTCACACGCCTGTGCTATCTGGTCCATCTGACTCAGCACACACGCAAAGCTCACACTGACGGACGGTGGTGAATCTGCACATTCGCCGGGCACGAGCAGAACGTCTTGAAATGCCCAGCGTCGCAGGTGCGTCAGTCGATCCGGTACCGAAAAGAGGTCGAAGAAACCGAGCCCACGGATCCAGAAGTCGGCAGATTCGGCCAGATCCGATGTCGGAACCGACACGAACATGGGCATTCCGTAGAGACCTCGGAACTGTTCCGGAGGCACGGCGTCTGTAGCGGGGACAGGGACGGGGCTGATGTCGAATGCCGGGTAAGTATCGGTCATGAAGCCATCGTGAGCCCTCACGCTACGTCAGGGTCAAATCGTGTGAAATCCGATCGAACCAGATTGCGCGATCACACCGTGCGTGCGAATGCGCCGTCGTCTGCGAATACCCGTTGGGCAAAGCGTTCGCCGATGAGACGGTGCGTCGCAGCGTCCGGATGGAGCTGATCGGGAAGCGGCAACTCTTCGTTCTCGGCCGCACCATAGAGATCGCACCCGTCGACGTAATGCAGATTGGGATCATCCGCCGATCGCTGGGTTACGATGCGCGCCAACTCTTCCCGAATAGAGCGCAGCGTCAGCTTTCCGGCTGCGCGCTCGGCGGGATCGCCGGTAGCAACGAATCGCATTTCGCCTCTGGCAAGCGCGTCGAAATCGAATGCACCAGGTCCAGGCGTGTCTTCGTGAATCGGGCAATAGACAGGCGAGACGACCAGCAGTGGAGCCACTGGATGACCGTCGCGGACCGTGTCGAGGAAGCCGTGCATTGCCGACGTGAAGGCCCGCAGGCGCATCACGTCGGAGTTGACCAGATTGATGCCCATCTTGATGCTGATGAGGTCGGCAGGAGTGTCTCGCATAGCGCGGGCGACGTACTGGTCCAGCAGAGCGCTGCCGCTGAACCCGAGGTTGATCAGATCCACGCCGCCGAGGGAGGCTGCGAGAGCAGGCCAAGTGCGGGAGGGACTTTCAGCGCCGGAGCCTTGACTGATCGAGCTTCCGTGATGGAGCCACACATCACGCTTCGTGCCGACTGCGAGTTCGAGCGGGGCGTCGGTTCGCAATGCGACAAGTTCGGTGGTTTCGTTGTGCGGCAACCAGATCTCGACGGTCTTGGATCGCGCGGGCAAGTCCGCGAAGCGGATGGTGCTGACGGGTCCGGATTGTCTCTGAGCGGTACCGGTCGCCATGTCGATCGTCACCGTGTTGCCACCCTCAGCGATTGCGTGCCCGGTTGGTTCGCCGTCGACGATCAGGTCGTACACCCCTTGCGGCCTCGGCGGAGCACCGATGTAGATCATTTTCGTGGGCAGAGTGTCGAGTTCGATGGCCGTAGCGCTGGTTCGGAACACCAGCCGCACTCCGGACGGTTGTGATTGCGCCATTGCCATCTGCCCGTCAGCGAATTGCGTGCGAGCTCTGGCAGGCAGACGGTGTGTCAGCACACCGCGTTCGGTCCGCTCGAGCTCGAGGGCTCCGCGCACGATGTCCTCGGAAATTACGGTAGTAATCCAGCTGCTCTGGCTGTTCATCTCATTCACCTGTAGATAAGTTGCGAAGGTTTTAACTACAGCACACAGTAATTTGCCTATACTATTTAGGCAAGCGGTTTCACTTCTCGACGAACAGGACCAACGGACATGCCTCGCGCAGGACTGACACCCGAACGCCTCGCCGTGGCGGGCGCCGAATTGGCCGACGAGGTGGGCTTCGAGCAGGTGACCGTATCGGCGGTCGCCAGAGCGTTCGACGTCAAGGTCGCAAGCCTGTACTCGCACGTGAAAAGTTCGAACGACCTCAAAACCAGAATCGCGCTGCTTGCCTTGGAAGAGATGGCCGACCAGGCTGCCGACGCCGTGGCCGGTCGGTCCGGCCGCGACGCCTTGACCGCCTTCGCGAACGTGTACCGCAACTACGCGAGGTCACACCCTGGTCGGTACGCCGCGTCACAGATGCGCCTCACCCCGGAGGCCGCGGCCGCGAGCGCGGGTTTCAGACACTCGCAGATGATGCGATCGATTCTGCGCGGGTACAACCTCACCGATCTCGATCAGACCCACGCAGTTCGGTTGCTCGGCAGCGTTTTTCATGGGTACGCCAGCCTCGAGCTGGGTGGATCGTTCAGCCACAGTGCACCGGACAGCGCCGAAAGCTGGGCAAGAATCCTCGAGGCTCTCGATTCGATGCTGACCAATTGGCCAGCGTCGAGTCCATGACCAGTCGTGATTCTTGCGCGCCAAGTTCTTGCGCCACTTGGTGATCGCACACGGCCAAGAAACCTCGGGCCCACCCCAGGAGCGGCGCCACACAATCGCGCGCTCCCGCAACCACAGGTCGCACTGGGACAGAAGAAGGTCCGAGTAGGCAAGAAGCCGGGCGTGGAGCTCCGCTTAGAGGAGAAGCTTGGCGCGCAGAGAGTCGACAGTGCCCTGGTCGACGCCGAGGCCCTCCCGTACGTAAGTATCCATACCGCCGTAGAGCCGGTCCACCTGTGCATACGCCGCATCGAGCCACGACAGGTCCACCGCGTCGTCCCGGCCCAGGTACGTGTTCGACGCCATGAAATCGGCACTGATGAACTCACGCGGGACACCCAGAATGGTCAGCAGGATCGCGGTACCCCAACCGGTGCGGTCCTTCCCTGCACTGCAGTGGTAGACGGTTGCGCCGTCGGAGTTGTTCGCGATCGCAGTCAGCAGGTCACGGAAGGCGACATCGGAACCACGGTAGTTGACCATGAACGGGTAGCCGATGCTCTGGCCGATGTTCGAGGTTCCCTTGACTGCGCCGTCGATCAACGCGCGACCGAGGGTCAAGGGAACGAACTCGTGGAACGCGATGCCGTGTTCGATACTGACGACGTCGGCGACCTGGTAGGTGACCCCGGCGGGGATCCGATCGGGATCCTCCGCACGTTCGGAGGCGTTGCGCAGGTCGACGTCGAGGGTCAGGTTCGCGGCGGTGAGTTTTGCCAGATCAGTCTCATTGAGCGAGCTGAGCTTGTTGGAACGGAACACCAGGCCTGTCCGGACGGTCCTGCCGTCGGTAGTCCGATACCCGCCGATATCGCGGAAGTTCCGCGCCTCGTCGAGCCTGATCTCGGCCGCGGACGGCGGTGGGATCTCCGGCAGCGGCGGTTGCTCCCCGGACGATCCGAACTGACTCGAACCCAATTGCAGGTCGCCGCTCGAAGCGGAGGCGAGTGTGGGGCCTGTCAGGGCCGCACCCATAGCGACCAGCGCAGCGAGGGCGATTCCGAAAGGGCGCGCCCCTCGGCGGCGCGTGTAGACAGTTGTCACCTTCATCCTCTCATTCGCTGTGCGGGATACCCCGCGCCCCGCAAACTCCCGTGCGAGATTACAAGGGTGGCACGCTCCTCGTCCCGACTTTGCTCCAGAAACCGGACATGTGTTCAGGTGCCCGGCCAGCCGCCATCCTGCAGGAAGAAACTCTTGCCCGTCACTGCGTCGCCATCGACCACGCCGGGCCCGATCGAACGACAGACCGCGGCCGCGGCGGCAGCCGTAACTGCACAGCGCCGAACAACTTCACTGTCGAGCAACTGCACGAATCTCCACCTCGAGCTGGTATCCGTTGGGACGAAATCAATCTCATGCGCTACCGGCCGTCGACCATGACCAGTGCAGGCTGAGGAATGTCGGACGAAGCGTCTGCGAGAGCAGCAAGAGTGCCGTCGAGCGCGACAAGGTCCGCACGACGACCCGGCGCCAAGATCCCCACCCGTCCTTCGTCATGGACCAAGTACGCACTGTCCACAGTCATGGCCTGCACTGCACGCTGCACTCCGATCCGTTGGTGGGCGCCAAGCACGGCACCGCCCATGGTCAGCCGATTCACAGCAGTCCTAATCGTCTGGAGGGGATCCATCGGCGTTATCGGGCAATCCGAGTGCAGCCCGAATTTCAAGCCGATGTCATCGGCGCACGCCAGCGGGTCCAGGTTGCCGGCTCTCTCAGGACCGAGGAAACGGTCACGGTGACGATCGCCCCAATGAAAAACATGGTTGACGAAAAAGCTCACCCCGATCTCGGCATCACGTATCGCCTCGAGATCCGCAGGCCCACTCACCTGGCAGTGCTCGATACGGTGCCGCGCTCGACGTCCGTCACTGCGGTGCGCACTGCGCAGCGCCGCGATGGCGGCGGCTACAGCCGCATCGCCGTTGGCGTGCACCGCGACCTGACCTCCCTCGCGGTGCACCTGGAGAACCATGTCGTCGAGTTGCTCCTGCGGATAGAGCAGATCACCGTGATGGTTCGGGCTGCAGGTATACGGAGTTCGCAAGGCTGCAGACAATCCTTGAATGGACCCATCCGCCCAGAATTTGGCGCCGGCCAGGCGGAAGCGTGACCCTGGGGCCGGTGCAGCCGTGAAAGCGATGTTCCTTTCCTCCAGTTCTGCGATCGCGAGATCACCCCGAAGGAAGCCAACCGTGTGCACGGGCATCTCGCCCATGGTGTCCAGGGCACGATAGGCGGCCAACTCCTGCATGCCCGCCGACAGGCCGACCCCTAGATCGTGGACGGTCGTGATTCCTCGCGAACGCGCCAGTGTCAAGCTACGCAGCAACGCGGTCTGCACCTCTGCCTGTGTCAGGTCTGGTATCGCGCCACTCAACCGTGCCACGGCGTCGATTTCCCAGGCCATCCCTGTGAGCCTCCCGTCCGCCCCACGCGGAAACTGCGAGTCCCCGGGATCCACCGTCGATTCGTCGATGCCTGCAGTTGCAAGCGCAACAGTGTTTGCCACCGCAAAGTGCCCCGAGATATGCAGAACGATGATCGGGCGGTCGGTGCAGACTGCGTCGAGGTCATCGCGTGTGAGATGGCGACCTTCTCGAAGTTGTGTGTCGTCGTACCCCCATCCACGTATCCAGCCGTGAGTGGGAGTGGAGTTCCGCAGAGCCCCTTGGATATCCGTGATCGAGGCGCACGGTGGCGTCCGGCAATCGGCCCATCCGTCAGTCAAGCCGGAGTAGGTCGGGTGAATGTGCGACTCGATCAGCCCCGGGATCACAGTAGCGCCGGCGAGATCGAGCCGACGAGTTTCCGGTCCGGCGTACTCCCCCATGTCCTTTCGACTTCCGGTGGCGACAACCAGGCCTCCATCGAGGACGAGCGCCTCAACCTGGGGTGACGCTGCGTCTTGGGTGAGGATTGCATCTGCGGTGAGTAGTGTCCGAGTCATCGGATATCCGCCTTCGCGGTCGGGACTGCGGGGCAAGGCACTGGTGCCGATCGATTTTCTGCACGGAGGCCCGAAACCGCTTCGACAGGAGGCCACATCACCCGGGTGGCGGACACGAACAACACGTTCAGAACAAGGGCTGCGGCACCGATGTTCATGCCTTTGTCCGCCAACCACATCGATACCGTGCCGTGTGTGTCGAGGTACAGCCAGAGCACCAGCACGTCGCCGAGCACCACGCCCATCGCGAGCGCTGCCGGTCGCAGCTTCCATCCGAAGATCATCGTCGCGAACACCACCACGGCCTGGGTCACCCCGTAATACGCGGTATTCACCAGCGTCAGCAGCAATTGGGGTGCGGCGAGGGTGAGGATCAGCGAGAGGCCGAGGTAGGCGACTATGACCCCGCGCACCCACACTCTCTGACGTGATTCGGGTATTCCAGGAACGATGTTTCGCGAGACGATCGAGCCGATTCCCAGCGCCGAGCCACACAGAACAACGATCGCGCACAGTGCCGCACCGCCCGCCACCACTCCGGTCAGCCAGTCCGGGAGCACGAGGCGGGACAGTTGCAGGAGGACCTCATTGGACTCTGCGCCCTCGAGCTTGTTGGGCAGCAATGAAATTGCGCCGAAGGCAGCAGCGACGAGGAAGGGATACATGAGCATGTACAGCGGGTTGAATCGGGCGACTCGCTTGAGGGTTGCCTCGGACTTCGCCGATAGCACCGCTTGCACGATGAAGGGGAAAACGAAAAAACCGAGTGACTGGAACACAATTGTGGTGAGAACGAAGGTCAGCGACGAACCGGTGACGGTGGATTGCGAGGCCTGCCCGGCCCCATGGGATGCCGCATCGGCAAAGAGCTTCGTGATACCGCCCGATTTGGCCGTGGCGGCCAGTCCGATCAGGATCGCTCCCAACAGCAGAGCTGCGTCCTTGACGTAAGACACGAACGCCGGTGCACGCACACCCGAAAGCAGGAGGAAGAGCAGAGCAAGCGCAGCGCCGACGAAAACCGCCACCGTCGGGTTGATGGTGATGCCAAGTCCGCTCAGTGCGACCTGGAGGCCGGCAAGCTGCAACTGCCCCCAGGGAATGAGGAAGACTACCGAGGCAATCGCGATTGTCAGTTCCAACCCGCGCGACCGAAAGTGCCGCCCTGCCACATCGGGCAGCGTCATCGCGTTATACCGCTTGCCTGCCCGCCAGAGATAGGGCGCAAAGAAGTATCCGATCGGGTAGGCAAGCAAGATGTATCCGATGAACCAGACGCCGTAGCTTGCCCCGTGGGCGTACACACCCCCGGGAAATCCAATGAGCGTGCCGATGCTGTAGGCCTCACCTGCTCCCAGGATGAAAACCAGCACGGGACCGAAAGACCGCCCGCCCACGAGGTAGTCGGAGATCTCTTTTTTGCTTCCACGGCGTGAAAGCACTCCGGCGCCGAGCGCGAGGAGTAGCACGAGCGTAAATGTTGCAGCGATCATGTCGGATCCCCGATCTCGGTCTTGGCCTGAGCCAGTTCGTTTCGTTCCGCTTCCTCGAAGTCCTTGCGGTCAAAGAACTTCCATGCCATGTGGAGACACAACGAGGTCAGCGGCATCCACAGGAAAAGCCACGCGAACAAAATGGGAAATCCGAGAACAGTCAGTTCGGATCCGGAGAGCGCAACTATCCCGCCCATCACCCCGACGAACGGAACTCCGATTGCGAGCAAGGCACTCTTCGCCTCGTTGGACATGATTGTGGCTCCTTAGCCGTTGATCGATCCGGAGCAGATGAGGCGAGGGGCGTTTTGCCGTCGAATCGTCGTCCGGTCTAGCGTTGAGTGTGCCTCCCGTCACTATGGCGGGACCATGGGTGAACCCCGGAATCCACGACGCTCGTTCGTGAAATTCACGGGACGCAAGACCAAGCACGCACAAAGGAGTAACCCCGTGGACGTAACCGACGTCGAAGAAGACACGATCCGACGGTTGTGTCGCGAGGTTTCCGACGAGCTCGAAGCGCTCACCGAGCGCGCGGTACAACAGATTCGCAGCGAACTCCCGGCCTACTCCGCGGTACCAGTGGCCGAGCAAGGCAACTACATCCGCAAACAGTTGTCCGCAATGCTGTGTGCCGTCGCCGAGAACGAAACGATCACCACAGAAGACACCGACCGAAACCGCGAACTCGGGCGCCGTCGCGCGATGCAAGGGCTCCCCCTCTCCGATGTCATCGAGACCTATCACATTGCATCTCGTGAGCTCTGGGACACGATGGTCCAGCGGTCCACGAAACCAACACACGAGCTGCTGCAAGCAGGCGGCAAACTTTGGGACCTCGTTCACGCCGCGACGAGCGCAGTCGCAGTCGGACACTCCGAGGCAACGCGCAGCGAGCAGGCCATCCGCGCCGGCGTTCGATACCGATTCTTCGAAACACTGCACAGTGCAACGGATATGGAACTGAGCAACGCCCGAGAGCTGGCACAAACCCTCGGATTCGATACACAGAAATCGTTCCAAGCACTGTCGGCCGTCGAGGACGAATGGTCAGAAGCACAAGTGGAACACCTGCAACGAACCCTGGATTCCGTGCATGTTGTCGCGCATTGCAGTCGACATGGCTCCCGAGTAATCGTGATGTGTCAGGGCGAACCAACCGAAGTCATCCACGCAATCATGCGAGATCATCCACGAACGTCACTAGGTATCGGGATGCCCCGGGTCGGGCTCGTCGGCGCAGCTCAAAGCATCACCGACGCCGAGCGCACATTGCAGTTGGCGACAGCGCCGGGCACGACGGTCAGTTTTGCCGACGAATGGCTCATCGCCACTCTTGCCACCCACCAGGACGAGCTGCTGCCGCTTCTACAGGCCGGGGCATCTGTGGCCGAAGAGCACTCACATCTGATGGACGCCGTCCGCGCCTTCGCGCGAAGCGGGTTCTCTGTCAGCGCCGCCGCCCGTGACATCCACCTACATGCGAACTCTGTCACCTATCGACTCGACCGCTGGCAGCATCTGACTGGATGGGATGCGCGAACCCTCGACGGCCTGATGAAATCCATGGTGAGCCTCGAATTGTTTCATCGTAAAACGCTCGCCAAGATCTGACACCGAACACAGTCCGCTTTTCCTCGGCACACTGAACCGCGCCCGTGCTTGTCACGCGGGGTCGGAGTCGAGTCGATTCCGAAGCCAAGCACCCATATCTAGCGCAGCACGCCGGGCAACAGGCGTTGGATGGTTTGTAAATCCATGCGGGACATCAGGATAGAGACGCAAGTCGACGTCGTTTCCGGCCGCCGACAGTCGCGCCACCATGGCAAGGTTCTCTGCCAGGACCACGTCTTCTGATCCAACGACAACGAGGGTCGGCGGCAGGCCGCTGAGGTCGCCGAATGTCGGAGAAATATCCGGAAGAGTGCGATCATCGACATGGCCGACGTAGGCTTCGATGAAGTATTCGTCGCTGATGGTGCGGCCCGCGGGAGTCTGGGCACTGACGTCGTACGTGCCCGCTTCCAGCACCGCACCCGAAAATGCCTTGGCCAGACCTCGATCACGAAGGCGCAGCAACGTCGTCGTCACCAAGGTTGCTCCCGCCGACATGCCACCGATGGCGAGCCTGGTCGTCCCGAACCGTTCGGCAGCGACCTCAAGCAGCCACAAGGCGACTGCCTCACAATCGTCCGGCGCTGCCGGCCAAGGGAATTCCGGTGCAAGCCGGTAATCGACGGTAACCACTACCACCCCGACCTCGTCGGCAAGTCTCATGCTTCGGGCGTCAACGCTGGCCGCTGAACTCATGTAGAAACCCCCACCCGGAAGATACAGATAGACCCCGTTGACATCGCCGTCTTTCGGAGTGACTACGCGTACCGAAACGGATCGGCCCTCGATGTCGAGTGTGTGTTCAACAGCCCGGCTCGCCGTGGGATCAACCACCCTGGATGCTCGCACCACAAGCAGTTCCTGCAGGGAACTCGGACCGACACCGGCAGGCCGCGACGCATAGAACGCTCGCGTACTCGCCAAATCGTCACGAGGCATTTGTTCGATCAGATCAGTCAATGCAAGCTTCACCAGGGCTCCCTCGGGTCGAGACTTGTCGACAATGATGACACCTCCAGCAGGAGCACGTGTCCGACGTGTTCTCGGCAACGCGGGGCCGTGACAGGTATGAGCAAACCGCGCCGGAAAGAGGTCTTCTCACGCTAGCCTCAACTCGGAATTGGACGTTTGTCTAGAAAGGTCGATGGATGCGTGCGCTGTTGCTTGCCACCCTCGCAATCCTGGTCCTCCAGATTGCAACTCCGGCGGCGAACGCTGCACCACCGGATCCGGGCTGGACTCTCCCCCAACTGACCGTCGCAGATCGAACGATCAAGGACGTCGACGGACGAACGGTGTTGCTCCGCGGCGCGAACGCCAACGGTCTCAATGACTACGCAACCAACGGCACCGGTCTACCCACCGTTACGCCGCTGGGAAGAACGGACTTCGCGCAGATGGCAGCGCTGGGCTTCAACGTCGTCCGGCTCAACGTCGCGTGGTCCCTCCTGGAACCGACCCGCGGTGCATTCGACACTGCGTACGTCGACCGCGTTCGAGTAGCGGTCGAGGATGCAAAAGACCACGGCATCTACACCGTTCTCGACATGCATCAGGATGCATGGGGCCCGTACGTCGGCACTCCGAGCGACCAGTCGTGCCCGTCATTCATGCGGCCGGGAGTCGGCTGGGACGGCGCACCCGAGTGGGCAACCCTGACCGGCGGATGGACAACCTGCAACATCGGTGGACTCAGGGAAGCCGCACCCGCGATCGCCCATGCCTTCCAGGCGTTCTACGACGACGAGCAAGGAATCCAGAGTCGCCTCGTCGCGACGTGGGCGCGGTTGGCTGCCGAGTTCAAAGACGAACCAGCTGTAGCCGGATACGACCTGTTGAACGAACCGAACCCCGGCCTGCGCGATCCATTCACGGCAGCTGATCAGATCGGGCAGTTCTACAAGCGGGCCACCGACGCCATCAGACAGGCCGAAGCAGGAGGATTTCCACACCTCGTGTTCTTCGAGCCCAGCGCGATCTGGTCGGCTTTCGGCCTCGACGCGCTGCCTCCACGCCATTACCTGACCGATCCCCTGGTGGTCTTCTCGCCACATCTCTACAGCGAATCGATAACGGTCAGTAGCGAATTTCCCGGAATCGAAGACGGATTCAAGATCGCCGACCTCGCTGCCGCCTGGTACGACGCACCGTTGTGGACAGGTGAATGGGGTTGGTTCGGCGACGCCGACGAGCAGAGAGCAGACGTCGACCGCTTCGTCGATGCCACCGACAGGTACCGGATGGGCGGCGCGTGGTGGTCGTGGACACAAGCGTGCGGTGACCCCCACCCGGTTCGCGACGGCAATACCCACCAGCCGCAGGGAAATCTGAATCGCATCGACTGCCCGTCCGGTGAATCACTCGGGCTCGTAGAGGGATTCGCCGCGCCACTCTCGCGAGCGTATCCGCGGGCAGCGCCCGGCTCGCTGACGGAGGTATCGCGTGACGGGTTTGACGGGAGCGGCACCGGACGGGTCGAGGCCTGGTACCCCGGCACCGACCGGCCACAGCTCGAGACCACGAATCTCTCCGACGTCCGACTGTCCCCGATCGAGGGCGGATGGCAACTGATCGGTCACGCCGACGGCGACTACGCGGTCAAGCGCGCCTGATCGAACGATCATCCGGGAATCGCGCGTTCACACCACGCGAAAGAGCGGGTATCAGAAGATTCCGCCAATTCCCTTGCCGATCAGAACAACTCCGACGACCAAGATCAACACACTCATCACCGTGGTGTTGTTGTCCTCGAGCCAGACTTTGAGATAGGCCAATGGCTTTCGCAGGCGATCAGCAGCCACCAGGTATCCGATGACCGGGATCGCGACAGTTGAACTGGCGATGACCGTGAATACGAGAATCGAGGTGATCGCTCCGCTGGTCGCCAACGACGCCGAGCCGATCGACACTCCGGCCGCGATGCACATGAGCAGGTTCTTCGGGTTGATCGCGGCGAGCGCGAATCCAAGGCCCAATCCCTTGACCGCGGTCATCTCGTCGACGGCTTGCATCCACTTCGGTGTTTCGTGCTCGCCGCTGCGCCCCCGCCACTGCTTGACCCCGACGGCCAACAGGAGGACACCGAGAGCTAGTTTGATCCACGAAACCGTGGCGGACGGTCCGTCGTCTGACGTGCTGACGGCACTGGACAAGATGACGAAAAGAACTGTAGCGATGAAGATTCCGAGTAACCAGCCCACCGCGAACCCGGCGCTGGTGCTACCCGCTCGCTTGGAGAGCAACATCAAGATAGTGGCGATGACGGCCACCGGCGACACGGCGACACCGACGGCCAATGGGAGAAGTTCTCCGACAACGGAACCCATGTCAAAACTCATTTCTGATTGCAGCAAGCAGGATAGGCGGTAGGCGAGAAAAGGCGCCCCTGTCCGCCACGGCGGACAACAGAGCACAGCTGATACCGCTGCGCGACAATGCTGACACTGCGAGCGCCTGCGTAGTTGATGCCTCATTCGAAAGGGATGAGTGCCTGAACCGCAGGCCTCGATTCCCCACCGAAGATCGCGAAAAGACTTGGCTAACGGTGTGTCGGCTGCGCTCGCAGCAGAGCGCAGCCGACATCATCGAGGAGGATCACCAGACACAATCTCGAGTAGTGACCTCACGCGTAAAGACGGGTTACTTCGCGCAGCCACTGCCCTCGAACACGAGCTTGGACGTATATTGCCCGTCCGGCAAATACTCTCCCATCACGGCCTTCTCGTCGCCGGGCGTCTTGGTATCGTGTGCAGCGTGGCTGAAGTCCTTGGCCGGCAGCATGTTCCGCATGATCAAGAGGGAATCGTCGGGATGCCCTGCGCCGTCACCGGCCGGCGAGAGCGAAAGCCATGACACCCCACATTCCTTCGTAGCGTTTGCGGGTCGGTCTTCAGGGAGCGACGCGACAATCGTGTAGCGACCATCCGCATCAGTGGCCATCTGCTCGTCGAACAGACACGTCGCTACCTTCGTCGTTGCCAGCGATTCATTGCTGCACATCGACCAGAACCGCATGTCGACCGCGCTGTCGAGATTCTTTGCGCCGCCTGTAGTCTTCGGAGTCCTCGGCAACTCTCCCCGAAGTACTAGAACTTCGCCGAACCCACGGTTGACTTCGGCTGTGACGTAGCTGTTGTCGATGTTGGAGTACTGCCCGCCCACCCGCTGGGGTGTGCCATCGCATTTGCCGAGATAGGTACAGCCGAGCGTGAACTCGGCGCTGTAGTACGCCCGCCAGACTGGTGCCTGCTCGGAAGGGAATGTCGCAGGCTTGCCCGGTTGGTCACGCAATGCCTTGTACGTGTCTAACGGCAGCGAAGCCGGCTTCAAGATTCCGTTGTCCGCACCGACCGCTGAACACAGATCCTGCCCCCGCAGCACTTGACCACCGGGAAGGTGCAGCTCTGGCTCAGGCAGTCCTACGCCGCCGGTGAGATCACGCCCAGTGTCCGGCAGGTAGATGCGATAAAGCAGGCTTATCCGGTCCTGACCTGGCACACCGGCATACAAGGTGTTGGGTTTCGGCTCAGCAGGTGAGGCCTCGTTGAGGACGGAAGCCGTGTACGACCTGGCACCTTCGTTCGCTCGATCGGCACCGGGAAGATAGGTATTGCGCGAGCCTGCGTCCGGAGCAGTCGAAATGTCATTGAGGACGGCGGTCGGCATCGCGGTTGCCGCGTTGTACGAGTTCAACGACTGATAGCGAGCATGCGCATACTGCCCTCGGATAACCAACTCGGCGTTCTCGGGGATTGTGAACTGCGCAGCCCAGTAAATCGCCGCAGTGTCAGGAAAGGCGTAGTTGAGCTGTGGGTCCGCGCGCTCGGGATTGATCGGCACGGACCAGAAGCAGGTCGACACCGGATGCTCGACGTCCGGTCCGCCGGATCCGAAATCGACAGAACCAGATTCGGATCCGCTAGCCGAACCGGTTCCTGATCCGGATCCGCTCGACGAACCGAAATCGACAGATCCGACCGCCGGCGCGGCGACCGCGGACCCAGCCCCGGCAAATACAGTGATCGCGCTCAGCGCCACCGCAGCTACGAGTGTTCTTGATGAATGCATCGCGCTCCTTGTTAGATAGCTGACAAACAGTGATAGAACGATCTAGAGCGAGTACTCCCGGTCCAACGACGAGAGACCGTCACGAGGTCCGCACTCCGCACTACTACTTGGTGGGTTGAAAGTCGTTCGTCAGAGCGCCGCGAATCGCGTCGGTGTCCGACTGAGACCAGTTGTCGGGGTGCAGGATCCGCGCCCACATGTCCGCCGCCTCGGCACCGTAGTTGTGCCCGTGACCTGGCGGAACGTCCGCCGAGAAGACCATGTCGAGTGTCACCTGCCAGAATGTCACGAACGGTATCCACGTCATTCCCGGATCGACATCACGGCCGAGAGGCTCGGCAAGCCAGTCCGGCTTGTTCAGAAGCAGGTCGAAAGACCACCAGACAATTGGGTCGCTGGCGTGCTGCCAGTACACGACGCGTGAGTCGTTCCACGGCGCATCCAGTTCGAGATCCTCCGGATAGGCAGCGAAACGAATCGACTGCCCGTCGTCGATCACCGGCACGGCTTCCCGTGAGCCGGAGTCACGACTGCTGGTGATCTCCTGCCATTGAGCGGTGAAGTTCGGAGTCCCCGACCACAACGCCCCATCCACCCGCGTCGCCATGTCCTGTGCTCCCGCGAACGCGGCCTGTCCCCCGTACGATCCGAGGCTCTCGCCGAAAACGACAAGCTTGGGGCGCTTGTCGAGCGGCAGATCGATCCACTTCGCATAGACAGAGTTGAACAGCGCCCGGCCTGCGGCCATCGGGGTTTCGCGATCGGCGATGAATGCCAAAGGGCTGGGAAGGAACGAGTACTGCATCGCCGCGATGGCGGTGTCGCCGCCCTGGACGTATTCGAAAGCGGACGCCACGTCGTCGTTCACCCAGCCGCGGCCGGTGGTGGTCACTACTGCCAGGACGGCACGGTCGAAGCCGCCGGTGCGCTCGAGTTCGTTGACGACCCGCTGCGCGACACCGTCGACGGAATCCGACGACTCACGGCCGGCGTACACGCGGATGGGTTGCTTCGCGTCCAGCCCGGTCAGCGCGGAAATCTGCACCGCAGACGGCCCGCTACCCATGAAGGTGCGACCCTCCTTGCCCAGCGAATCCCATGCCTCGGCAGACATGGGTGAACCACTGCGTTCGGCGATCAGAGGCTGGTCGATACCATCGGGCGTGTCGTTGTCCGCGCCGGAGAAACTCCAGTTCGCAAAAGCGATGAGCCCGTTGTAGAGGGCACCGTTGACGACGAAGATCGCCAACGCGAAGACGACGACCAAGCTCGCGACTTTCGCTGCTTCCTTGGGAACAAACCGCAGAGCAACGGCAGCGAGTCCTCTGGTGAGATGCCGCAGACCGCGACCCACCTCCAACAAGATCAACCACACCACCAGCGAAATCAGCAGCACCAGAAGATAGTTCGCCCGGTTCACGCGAGGCGCCTCGACCAGATCACGGACGATCTGCTGCCACCACGAACCCAAGATCAGAAAAAGAGGCACCAATATCACTGCCAGTACGGCGAGTACGGCCCAACCGATCCGCTTGGTCCGGTCCGACCATCTCGGTTCGACTCCGCATTTGCGGATCATCCACGCCACGCTCACACCGATGCCGTACCCGGTGGCGACGGAAATACCGGTTGCCACGCCCTGCAGGTACCACGCGCGCGGTAAGAGGGACGGGCTCATCGAGAGGACGAAAAACACCAGACCGAACGACAACCCGACCGAGTGCAGTGTCTTGCCGTAGCGCCGCACACCTTCCCACACACGTTTCATGCCCGAATCGTAAGTGCGCCAGAAAGATGAAATGCGCCTCTCATCCCTTTCGAATGAGGCGCGAACTACGTCGGTGGAAAGTGTTCGCTATTCCGCGTCATGCACCGAAAAGCTTCGACCCAACGGCAATCACGGGCGAACACCGGTGGTGCGTTGACAGATTTCACACACGCGATTCCGCGTACACTGTGTGGGGTCAATCCACTCAGCACGTACAAATTCGGCGCGATTCTCATGGCGGCAAAACGAGGAAACCTACCGATCGAACTGAGCAGTTTCGTCGGTCGCCGGTCCGAGGCCAAAGAAGTCCGACGCCTGCTGTCGGACTACCGGCTCGTGACCCTTACGGGCCTGGGTGGGGTCGGCAAAACCCGCTTGGCGCTCCGTGCCGCCGATGATTCCTCCCGTGCGTTCCCCGGGGGCGTCTGGTTCGTCGACTTCAGCGAACTGCGGGAGCCGGCACTTCTCGATCAGACGATTCTTGCCGCACTCGGAGTACAAGACCGATCTACGCGGTCACCGCGATCGGTACTGATCGGCCGTCTCGTCGACGAACGTGTCCTGCTTGTTCTGGACAATTGCGAACACCTCATCGGCTGGGTGGCCGACACCGCCGCCGAACTCCTCCGGTGCTGTGCCCGATTGGCACTTCTGGCGACCAGCCGAGAACCGCTCGACATTCCCGGCGAGATGGTATTACGGGTGCCGCCTCTGCGATTTCCCACCGAGGCGCCGTCGCCAACCGACACCCGTGATGGTGATGCGATGATGCTGTTCGAGCAGCGGGCACGTTCCTCCGTGACGGACTTCCGCATCACCAGCGAGAACAGCGCGGCTGTGGAGAAGATCGTCCGCCGGTTGGAAGGACTACCGCTGCCGATCGAGTTGGCGGCTGCCCGACTGAGGGCGATGTCGGTCGATCAGATCCTGCAAAAACTCGACGACCGCTTCCAACTGCTGACGCGGGGCAGCCGGAACGCTCCAGCGCGTCAACAGACGCTTGCACAGAGTATCGACTGGAGCTTCGATCTGTGTACGCCGCCGGAGAAGTCGTTGTGGGCGAACTCGAGCGTATTTGCGGGTAGCTTCGATCTCGGGTCCGTCGAAGGAATTCTCGCCGACGAAGCACAGAACGACGACTTGGGCGATCTCGTGATGTCCCTTGTCGACAAGTCGATCCTCATCCGTGAACAAAACGGCTCGTACGTCCGCTACCGCCTACTCGAGACTCTTCGCGACTACGGGCGTGAACTGGTGTCAGTCGACGAGTGGGTCTCGCTGCAGCGCAGGCACAGTGAGTGGTTCAGGCAACTCGTCTTCCGCGCCGGAGTCGACTGGACGGGGCCGCACCAAATCGACTGGATGACGCGGATCGACCGCGACTTACCCAACGTGCGCACCGCGTTGGAATTCGGTCTGACCGAACCCGACTCGGTCGAAGCCACATTGCGTACCGCAAGTGCTCTGCATGATTACTGGCTTGCACGTGGTCGATTCAACGAAGGTCGCTACTGGTTGGGTCGCGCCCTGGCCGAGGTGCCCGAACTGACCGAGGGCACTCTCGGTGACGCGGTAGTCGAGGCCGCCGCGACAGGCGCACTGCTGGCAGCCCTCCAACGAGATATCGCTTCGGCGACAAGCATTGCCGAAGAGGCTCGGCGACAGGCCGAGATGCAGCGGAACGACGACGGACGCATACTGGCGCGGTACACGCTCGGATTCGTCGCGGTCGCCGACGGCGATCTCGTGCGCGGCGCCGAGTACCTGGAGCAGGCTGTCGCAGCATTCCGGGCAAACGACGACATCGCCCGTCTGGTACCCGCACTCTACTGGTTCGCCTTCGTCGTCGACGCACTCGGCGAAACCGACCAGGCTGCAAGCATTTACGAGGAGGAGTTGGCCCTCACCGAATCGCGCGGCGAAATCTTGTGGCGGTCGATGACGATGTCGGACTACGGATCCGCCCTGTGGCGTCATGGCAACCACGCTCGCGGTATCGAGCTACTCGAAGATTCTCTCCGATTGCTTCGAGGGCTGGGTAACCAGTTCGGATGTGCATGGTGCCTCGAGGAAATCGCGTGGACGCTTGTCGACCGGGACGCAAAGCTGGCAGCCACACTGATGGGAGCTGCCGACACGCTGTTCACCGCCACGGGCAGCCCGATGGACACCTTCAGGAGCATGGTCCCGTACCACGAAAACAGCTTGACCGAGGCTCGTAACCGGATCGGAGACAGGGTGTTTCAAACAGCATTCGATCATGGACGAGCTCTGACTCTCGACGACGCAGCGGCCCGCGCGCTGAGAGAGCAACCGCCCGGTGGATCACCGAAATCGGCGGCCGACGAAGTGCTGACTCCGCGGGAGCAGCAGGTGGCCGAACTCGTCGCACAGGGCCTGACCAACCGAGCAATCGCGGACAAGCTGGTCATTTCTCAGCGCACTGTCGACGGCCACGTCGATCACATACTGAACAAACTGGGGTACGACTCGCGCACCAGGATTGCGGCCTGGGTGCTCCAGCACACAAACGACTTCCGCAACCCTTCGACCTCGTGACGGTCGGTGTCTTCGATCGATCGCGGCGCGGCGGGTAACCCGGCCGAATCCTGTCGCAAGAATCCGACCGTCGAAAGTTTTCTCAGCCTTCGTGATCAGCGAGAGTCCAGTGTCCCGCACCGCGCAGTTCGAGTTGTCGATTGTGAAAAACGTCGAGAGTGCTGCGATGCCCGACGCTGACAATGATGCTGTCGGGCAGTTCACGGCGAAGGATGTCGTAGAGCGTGTACTCGAGGCCTTCGTCGATTCCGGATGTCGCCTCGTCGAGAAATGCGGTTCGCGGTCGGATCAGGAGGACTCGGGCGAACGCCAACCGTTGTTGTTCGCCCGGCGACAGAATTCGAGTCCAATCAGCCGGCTCGTCGAGCCGACCGATCAAATGTGCGAGATGCACCTCGGCGAGCGCGTCGTGGAGCCTGCGGTCGTCGAAGTTCGAGCGCCCGGTGTTCGGCTGACCTGAGGGCAACTGGTCCGGATATGCCAAACCCGCGCGCAGAGAACCCAATGGTAGGTATGGCCGTTGTGAGAGGAACAGGACGTCTCCGACCGGGGTGGTCACGGAACCGTTTGTGTACGGCCACAACTGCGCGATGCTGCGGAGCAGCGTGGTTTTGCCGCTACCCGACGGACCCTTCACCAGCAGTGCATCGCCGGGCCCCAGTGACATGTCGCGTTCGGAGATCAACGCCTCACCAACCGGCGTGCGCACGTCGAGTCCCCGAACAACCAAATGACTGCCAGCGGAGAACGCGTCGAGCACGGGAAGTGCGCGGGCACGTCGATTGGCATCGGCGAGCCCGGTCAAACGGATCAGTGTGGCCCGGAAACTTGCAAAATCGGCATAGGACTCTCGAAAGAACGACAACGAATTGTGCACCTGGCCGGATGCTTGAGCAGTTTGCATCACGTCGCCGAAAGTGATCTGCCCGCTGAACAATCGAGATCCCTGGACCAGAAACGGAAACACCACCGCTGTCTGATCCACTGCCAGATTGAAGCCACTGAACTTGAGCGTCCGGAAGACGATCGCCCACATATTGCGGATCACTGCAGCAAAACGTAGTCCGAGCGTGCGTCGTTCGACGTTCTCTCCGCGATAGAAGGCGATGCTTTCGCCGTACTCCCGTAGTCGAACCAACGCGTACCGGAAGCTGGCGCCGAGTTTCTCGTTCAAGAAGTTCAGCATGATCAAAGGCCGGCCGATCCAGAACGCGAGTGCCGTGGTCACCAACACGTAGATGTAGACGAGAAAGATCATCGCTCGCGGAATCTCGGCACCGAAAACAGTCAAGGGACCGGACAGATCCCACAGGATCTTGGTGAAGCTGACGATCGAGACCATTGCGGCGACGGCGCCCATGGACAACGTGCGGGACGACGTCGCGAATGCGGTGATGTCTGCCTGAATACGTTGGTCCGGATTGTCGACCGGGTTCTCCAGGAAGTTTCCGCGATAGTAGGCGCGGCCGTCGAGCCAATCGTCGGTCAATGTGTCATTGAGCCAACTGCGCCAATTGATATAGAGTGTTTGGCCTACCAGGTAGACGACGAGTGAGCTAGCGACGTGGACTGCGGCCAATATCGCGAACACTCGCAGGTAGTGCCAGAAAGCGGTTTCGTCGAGGTTCTGAATGGCGTCGTAGAAATCCTTGTACCAGTACGAGAACAACACCGTCACGCGGACACCGAATATCGTGAGCAGCAGCAGTAACGCGAGAATCGACAGCGGAATGACGGTGCGCCGGGGATCGAAGTAGGGCCAAGCCATTCGCCGAAACTGGTTGCCCCAGACGGTATACCGAGCAAGCAGCAGCGCGGTGACGACGAGAACCACTACCGTGATCGCATATGCCTCTGCCAACCACAGTGCGCTGTCCGTTACCGCGCTACCCCAATTCACCGTAGCCTCCGTCCTGGAGGGGAACTGACGATCACATATCGGTCGACAGCATTCGGTTCGCGATCCGCAATCCCGAGTCTTCCGCGGCATCCAATGCACGTGATTGCTCTGCCGTTATCCTGTCGCACACCCAATCCCAGTGCATCGTCACCACAGCGCCGGGGACGGGCATCGCCGCAAGCGCGTTGCCCTCGACCCTCCACCGCACTCTCTGCCTTGCCGGTCGGCCGCGTGCGAGTTGCTCACCGTCGAACTCGAGCGGGGACGAAACCACCAATGCATGCTCCTCGCCGACGTCCTCGACCACTCCCCATCTGATCCGGCAGTTCTGGAGGACGGACAGTGGGACCGCACCGCGCTTCCGAAGAAGCTTGACCCACGGATACACCAGAAATACGTGAAAACTGTGGTGCGCGAGCGCGCGGTCCCGACCCCCGAGGACGGGGAGGAACCCGGTGTTCTCGCGTTCACCGAATGCCCCCCTCAAGTGCTGTAACAACTTCCCCGAATCGAGAGAGTCGAGGAGATCACCTCCCACCCAATAGGCTTCGATCACTCGCGAATCCAGGGGGTCGTCGATGCCCGCTCCTACAGCCAATGCCTCGAGGTACGGCCACGCACCGTCGAATTGACGAGCGTGATCACGGTCGCCGCTGCCCGAGTTGCCGCTGGCCAGACGAAGCAGCACTGAAGGATCGTCGGGTCCGCAGTAACCCAACTCGTTCGGCGGATACGCGTAGCGGGCAAACAACGCCGGCCCGTTCATACCGACGGCAGTCATCAGCAGATCCGAGGAAGTTGTTCACCTGCCGGCAAATCCACTACCCGATTGCCTCCCAATGCCGTACGCGCCACCACCATTGTGCGATGTTCGGCCACGCACTCCCCGATCACGGCGGCTCCCACACTCAGTGGATTGCCGTGCATCGCTTCCAGAACCAGGGCGGCATCTTCGCGTGGAACGAAAGCGATCAACTTGCCCTCGTTTGCGACGTACAACGGATCCAAGCCGAGTAGCCCACAGGCGTCGCGCACGTCAGCGGGAATCGGCAGATCTCGCTCCACCAGCGCAACCCCGATGTTCGACGCCTGAGCGATCTCGTTGAGGGTCGCGGCGACTCCGCCCCGCGTAGGGTCGCGCAGGACGTGGATGTCGACACCGGTGGCAATCATGTCGGCCACCACGCCGTTCAGGGCCGCACAATCACTGCGCACTTCGGTCCCGAATTCGAGACCTTCGCGACAACTCATCACGGCCACGCCGTGAACGCCGATGTCGCCGCTGACGATCACGACGTCACCCACTTGTGCGCGAGTGGGGCTGATGTCCACCCCGTCTGCGACAATCCCGATTCCTGCGGTGTTGATGAAGACTCCGTCGCCGTGACCGGCATCGACGACCTTGGTATCACCTGTCACCAGCCGAACGCCGGCAACGTGCGCGGCCTCACCGAGCGCCTTCGCGATTCCCGCGATGTCGGTCAGTGCCGTCCCTTCTTCCAGGATGAATGCCGTCGACATCACCAATGGCTGCGCTCCAGTCATCGCCAGGTCGTTCACCGTTCCGTTGACAGCGAGATCGCCGATAGTTCCGCCGGGAAACACCATGGGTTTGACGACATACGAGTCGGTCGAGAACGCGAGTCGCACCCCGCCGACGTCGAATACGGCCGAGTCACCGAGTTCTGCATCGGCAGCGCTTCCGAACGAGGGCAGGAACAGGTGCTCGATGAGCTCGGCGGACATCGCTCCTCCACCACCGTGCCCCATGACGATGTTCGGCGAATCACGCAGCGGCAGTGGGCAGACCCACGCCGACAAGTCCACGACAGCGGTCTCCTCAGCCGGCATGACCCGCCTCCTGAAGTTCCAGGCGCCGGTACAGGTAGTACGCGGCGCACGCCCCCTCGGACGACACCATCGTGGCACCGAGCGGATTCCGCGGAGTGCATTCCTTCCCGAAGGCACTGCACTCGTGTGGCTTGATCAAACCTTGCAACACTTCTCCGGAACGGCAGACGCTCGACTCGTCAGTGTGGATATCGGTCACCGAAAAACGCTCTTCGGCATCAAAATACGCATACTTCGGTGCCAGCTGCCAACCGCTGTCCGGGATCGATCCGATGCCGCGCCACGTCCGGTCCGACACGGCGAACACATCCTCGAGCATCGCTTTCGCTGCGGTGTTGCCCTGCGCGGTGACGGCACGGGCGTAGGCATTTTCGACCTCGTATCGACCCGATTCCAACTGCAGCACCGTCTTTCGGATGCCCTCCAGCAGATCCAGCGGCTCGAATCCGGTGACGACGATCGGGACCTTGTACTTCTCGGCCAGCGCCGGGTACTCCGACGTTCCCATCACACTGCACACATGCCCGGCCGCCAGAAATGCCTGCACGCGGCACTCTGGCGAATCCATGATCGCGGCCATCGCCGGCGGGACCAGAACGTGCGAGACGAGTAGCGAGAAGTTCTCGATACCCAGGCGATTGGCCTGATAGACGGTCATGGCGTTGGCCGGCGCGGTGGTCTCGAATCCGATCCCGAAGAACACCACTTGCCGGTCCGGATTCTCCTTGGCGATAGTCAGTGCATCCAACGGTGAGTACACCACCCGCACGTCACCGCCGGCGCTCTTGATGCGGAACAGATCCGACGAACTCCCCGGAACTCGCAACATGTCCCCGAAGGAGCAGAAAATGACATCGGGTCGTGCCGCGATTTCGAGAGCTTTGTCGATGATCTCGAGCGGGGTGACACAGACCGGGCATCCGGGTCCGTGGATCATCTCGATCTGTTGGGGAAGTAATTGATCGATGCCGTGTCTGATGATCGAATGTGTCTGACCACCACACACTTCCATGATCGCCCATCGCCGTGTGGCCAGCGCACGGATCTGATCCAGCAGTTTGCCGGCCAGTTCCGGATCGGAGAACTCGTCCAGATATTTCATGATTCCGTCTCCTTCGGTTCGATCCCCGCGGCCCGGGCAGCCCTTTCGAACCCGTCACCGAATTCCTCTTCCAGTACGCCGAGGTGCTCGAATTCCGCCAGCGTGCTGCGAGCGGATTCCTCGTCGAGTCGCTGGATGGCAAATCCGACGTGCACCACGACGTACTCGCCGACTTGGGCGCCCGGAATGTACTCGAGGCACACTTCTTTTCGGACGCCACCGAAGTTCACCACCGACATCGTCGTTCCGTCGCGTTCCTCCAGGGACTCGATACGTCCCGGTACGGCTAGGCACATGACACAACTCCTGACCTCATGACGAACTCCCCACCAGCACTTGGCCGTAGGCGAGACCGCCGTCGTTCGGCGGCAACTCCAGTCCTGTCAACGGCGTGAATCCAGCGTCTGAGAGCAGAGCACACGCCCGAACGAGCAGTAGAGGGTTCTGAAAGACACCTCCGGTGAGTACTACCTCGTCCACTCCCGCCAGTTCCCGGCCACGAATTGCCCACTCGAGCACCAGGTGCGCTACGGATTCGTGGAAACGGGCGCCGATCACTTCAGCGGGCAACTTCTCCCGGAGATCGCGGACAACAGCCCGAATGACCGACCGCGGATCTGCTGTCCACGAATCGTCGTCCGACTGCGTCCAATCGAAGGTGTACCGCGAACCGGCGCTGTCGACTCCCCTCGACACCCCCTCCAACTCGATGGCAGCCTGCGCTTCGTAGTCGACCCTCTGACGGACCCCGGTCAGCGAGGAGACTGCGTCGAACAACCGCCCCATGCTCGAGGTGTCCACGCACCCGAAACCGGTTTCCATCTGGTGAAGTAGGACCGACTGCTCTCGGGGCGGACAGGCTGCCACGGGCGCGAGGTCGGATTCCCAGTCCAACCCGGCATGCCACAGGTGGGCGAGCGCCATTCGGTACGGCCGTTCCACTCCGGCATCGCCACCGGGCAGCAGTACGTATCCCAGATGCGCGAGACGGCGATAACCCTTGTACGTCGCCAGCAGTAGTTCCCCTCCCCACACTGCGCCGTCCGCCCCGTAGCCGGTGCCGTCGAACGCTATTCCGAGAACTGGTTCGCTCCCGTCCCGGCCGTTCTCCCCCATCACGGAAGCCACATGTGCGTGGTGATGCCCGACGATGCGCACCGGTCGGTCACCACTACGACTGCGAGCCCACGAGGACGAGCGATACCGAGGATGCTCGTCACAGGCGATCTGGTGCGGCACCACCCCCGTGATCGATTCGAAGTGACTCTCCGACGCAGCAAAACTGTCGATGACAGCGAGGTCGCCCATGTCTCCGATGTGCTGACTCGGCCACACATATCCGTCCTCGGCAAGACAGAAGGTGTTCTTCAGGTCGGCCCCGACCGCCAAGGTAGGCGGTACGTCGAACGGCGCGGTGACGGGCAGCGGAGCATATCCGCGCGAGCGACGAAGCAACTGTCTTCCACTGCCGACTATTCGCATCACCGAGTCGTCACACGGCATCAAGATCGGACGGTTGTGGGTCAATACCCCGTCGGCCAGGTCACCCAATCGTTCGAGATCGTTGTCGGAGTACAGAATCGGCTCACCGCCGATGTTCGCCGATGTCATGACCAACACCGCTGGGCCCGCCTCTTCTCCGGCCAAACCCAGAAGAAGATGCTGAATCGGGTTGTAGGCCAGCATGATTCCGATATCCGGAATGCCGGGGGCAATCAAGGGGGAAAGCGCGTATCCAGACGCTTTGGCAACCAGCACAATCGGGCGCTCGCGCGAGGACATGGCATCAGCCTCGGCATCACCGACCACACCCAACTCTCTGGCTTCTGGCACATCGCGCACCATCACCGCCAACGGCTTGCTTGCTCGATGCTTGCGTTCACGCAACTCGTGAACCGCGCGGTCGTCGCGGGCATCACAAGCCAGGTGAAATCCTCCGATTCCCTTGACAGCAAGAATCTTCCCGTCTCGCAGTAGGGATCGGGCTCGTAGCAGTGCACCCTCACCGGTCACGGCGGGCGCGTCCCCTTCCACGAACGATAGCGTTGGACCGCACTGCGGGCAGGCAATCGGTTGCGCATGAAACCGGCGGTCGGCGGGATCCACGTACTCCGCCGCACAGTTCGCGCACAACGGGAATCGCTTCATCGTCGTAGCGGCCCGGTCGTAGGGCAGCGATTCGATGATCGTGAATCGCGGACCGCAGTTGGTGCAGGTGATGAATGGATGACGATATCGCCGATCGCTCGGATCAGTCAGTTCCCGGAGGCAGTCGTCGCAGATCCCGACATCCGCCGGCGCCAAGGTTCGCCCGACCGACCCCGCATCCGTCTCGACTATGCGAAACCCCTCACGACCAACCGGCCGCGAGTCCTCGCGCTCTACCGACTCCACCCGTGCCAGCGGTGGGGGGCGGTTTCGCACCCGAGCGACAAATGCATCGATTGTCTCTCCGTCGCCTTCGACGTCGATCACGACACCGAGAGCAGAATTTCCCACCGAACCCGACAGTCCCAGTTCGGTGGCGGTCGCATGGACGAACGGCCGGAAGCCCACCCCCTGGACTACGCCACGAACGATGACACGGCAGGCGATCTTCATGTCCCGACCTCGCCGTTACCAGTATCGGAGTCGACTACCTCACCGTCGTGGCCACCACGGCCCATCAGTTCGAGGCCGGCCCGAGCATGGCGAGCTCCCTGCTCGTCGACCTTCTCGACTGCAAAGCCCATGTGGATCACCACCCAGTCACCTGCCGTGACGGTGCCTTCGTCGAGCATTCCGATGTTGACCTTGCGTGGTGCCCCCTCCACGTCGACGAGAGCGAGTTGACCTCCGTATCCGTCCAGTAGTTCGCGTACCCGTCCCGGAATCCCCAGACACATGACTCACACCTCCGGCCCCAGTGTGGTGGCATCACAGTCCACGTCGATGGACCGGACGAGTGCCAGCACCGCAGAAGCGGCTTGCCTTACCGAATCACGCATCTCCGCACTCAATCCGATTCCGTCGCCGATCGATTTCGCATGTGCCCCCACCACGAACGTCCGCGGGAGTGTTCCGCCGAGGGCCTGCAGGCTGGCAAACACCGAACTCGGATGCATCGAGTGCGCGTCGAAACCTCCTTGCGGGCCTTCACTTTCGGGGTCCACTTCGATGATCGCGAGCTTGCCCGGGACTCCGGTCGCCGGTAAGGCATCGATCAGGACCAGGGCGTCCCACGACTCCAACAAGTCGTACGCCAGATGCACGCCCCGAATCCCGTAGTCGACCAGGTGAGCTCCCGATGGGAGATTCTCATGCTGCAGCGCCCGAACAACTTCGGGGCCGAATCCGTCGTCTTCGAGAAATATGTTTCCGACACCTGCAATCAGCACGCGCACAGCGCTTTACATCTTTCGCATTCGCAGATAGCGCTGGATGTCCGGCATCGACACCACCAGGACGATCGCGGCTGCGATCGCGGTGGCGCCGAGAAGTGCCGTCGACAGCAATCCCATGCTCCTCATGGCGAGTTCTCCTCTCGATAGCTGTGAAGTTCGATAGCTGTGAGTACGTCACGCGCTGTCGCGCGGCATCGGCTCTATCTCGTCCGGCGCGAAGTACAGGTAGCGGCCGTACCAGTTGTGCAGATCGGCGGCCGGATCGTCCAACAGTGTCACCCCAACATGAATGTCGCCGTCCACGTCTTCATGAATGGTGGCGACGTGGGCGATCCGGCCGTCGAAGAACAGGTCCTGAGCATCAGCGCGGCGTGAGGGGTGGAGCCGAACTGTACTTCCACCAGAGACACGGACGCCGTTGATCAGAACTGCGTCGGTGCGTGGTTGGACACTGGTGTCGGCTTCCGGGGTCCACCAGTCCACACCGTCAGGCACCTCGGGTATCAGATCAGAACCGGCGTGCGGATTTCGCAGCACACCGTGCAGGCCGGCTAGATCGTCGTCCGTCAATCGCTCACATCGGTCGATGATGTCGGCAGCTCTGGAGTCGGTAGCTCGCGCCCGCGCCTTTTCCTCGTCGGTCATGGCAAGGATTCTCAGGGTGAGAATTTCGTCGATCTCGGTCGAGTCGAAGAGAGATCCCTCGCTCTGCGGCGCAATCTCGGGAAAGTCGTACAGGATGATCGGTGACACCAGAACGGTGGGAGATGTGCCAGGGTGAGTGGGGTCCTCGGTCCCCGCAAGCACCGGATAACAGCGATTTTGCCGCAACTGCTCCGAGTGATCTGCTTCTTCGAACAACGACAGGAACCTCGAGCCTGTGCAGTTCACAATGACGTGAGTCCCCAGCATCGATTGCGCGGTGGCCGTGCCCTTGTCCCGTGCGTCGACGCTCGTGGCGTTCATGATCGTCACGGAAATCACCGTGCGTCCGTCCCCGGCGGAGGCGCTCACTGCCAAGAGGCCATTCACCGGAAGCCGTGTCCGAACGATCCGTCCGACCACCCTGCCCCGAGAGTCCGACAAAGTCTCTCCTTCGACAACTCCGGCCGCACAGAAGGTTTCTTCGACGCCGGCCTCGAGTTCGTCCAGACCCCACGGACCCAACACGATCTCGGACTCGGTGGCTTCGTCCCACGAGATCGACTCCCGCTCGCCGACTACCAACCGATCGACCGGGATCCACGCCCCGCCGGCGCCGAGTCGTTCAACCGTCCGCGACTGGTGGTGCAGAAATCTCACAGTCGCAGAAACCTCGACGCCGTTCCGCTCGAATTCGCCGAGCAGACATTGCGCGGACATCGACGGTTCCTCGCCGACTCCGACCTCGGCGGCGCCGGGCGGTCCGAGAACCCCGAACTGCCAACGGGATTGATTCTTCGCCGAGCCGGCCCGGTAGGGATAGAGAAGATATCCCTCGTACAGGACGGCGTCGGCCACGGCCCGAACGTCGTGATCCATCCCCGTTCGAGTCATCGCGGCACCTGGCTCGCCGTCAGCAACTGCCGCACGGCTGAATCGAGGTCCGTGAGGCCGTGCGCTGCCTTGAACCGCACGAGATCGGCAATCGTCTCATGGTCGAGGCGTACCCAACCAGACGCCGGATAATGCGCAGCCATCAGCTGTTTCCACACGTCGACCGGCAATTCGTAGGCAGCAGATCTGTCCCACGGGATCTGCTGCACGGAGAAACCACGCGGTCCGTCGGTGAATACCGTGCCGCTCAGTAGAACCACGATCGGAATCGTTCCGTCTCCGAGTGCGTGCATGTACTTCGACGCCGTCACCGAGAAGTCGTACGTACACGCCATGGGCAAGGCCGCGACCGTTGTTCCGGTGAATCCTTGAACGACCGTGGAACATTCCATCCACAGGAAGGTGCGCAGCGTACTCGACCAACGCTCCCGCGGACCGAAGAGATCGCGCAGACCTTCGCCTTCGGCGTCGGAGTACGGTCGGCGGTGTGGTTCGATTCGTACCTGCGCGCGCAGAGCCACCGCACGGACGGTCGTGCCGGTGGATTCCGACATTCTCAATCTCACCGTCAGATTCGGCGTAACCGCGTACGGTTCCACCTCCATGTTGTCGATCGAGAAGTCGAGAACAGTCATGCCGACCTGCTTCGCGCCTCGACGCGCCCGAAGAACTCGTCCACTGCGCGTGCGGCATCCTGGCCACCGTCGAATCCGCGCCACACGGTGCGCAATCGTCCCACCAGTTCGTAACAGGCGTCGATGGGAACAACGAAGCATCTCGGCGATTGTCCTGACGTGGGCACCGACACGATCAACGCCTCGACGTCGGCCCGCATCTGCGCGAGCCCCGGATTCTCCTCGAGCACAGTCTCGAACGAGTCGATGGGCAACTCGGATTCGGTAGCTCCGGCCGGTCCCGGATAGAAGACTATGTACTTGTCGAGGAGTGAGTTGCGGAAGAAGAATGCCAGGCCGACGGGGATTTCCAGAGACTCCCACCGGCCAGGGCCGAGGTCGAAGTCCGGAAACTCGAGGTACCGATCGGGAACCGCTTTGTATCGAAGGTCCGCGTCGACCGGCGCAAAGAGTAGATAGCACGGTCGGCACACGCACATCAGGCTCCGGACCTGTACGTCCACGACGTGCTGGTGTTCGTCGCCTATGCCCGCCGCACACATCTCACACCTCGGTCCGGTCGGAACGACACGCGACGAGGCGATTCGTGTGAGCACCTCTCCCACAGTGACTTTCATGACGGGGCTGCGTTCACGGCTAGGTCACCGGTATCACAGACTCGTCAGCAAGCGCGACCGAGAGCACTCCGTCGCGAATCAGCACCGGCACAGGCGCCAGGTGCTCGGAGCCGGTGCCCACCCGCGCTCCCGCCCCGTACACACTGAAGTGGGCAGAGCACGTCGGACAGGTGAGGACAGCGGCGTCTCGGGCAGGACGGCCCATCATGCGTTCGAGCACAGCCCCCGCCATCGAGTGCTCACACACCGGACAATGGTCGCGATACGCGTACAGATCGTCACCGGAGCGGCAGACCAACAGATCGGTGCCCGACACGCGGAAGCCCGCGACCTCTCCCACCTCGACTTCGGCGAATTCGGGGACCTCCACCCAGTGCGTACCTCCCCCGTCGGCGTGAACGTGCGAGAACAGGGACTCGACCGAAATCACACCCGACTTCAGCTCGTGCGAATCCGGTGTTTCGACGTCGATTCCGGTGGTCTCGGGTGCCGCCGCCTGCACCGCGTCCTGGACCGCGGTTTCGAGGGTCACCGAGGACGAAGGGCAACTGTTACAGCTTCCGAGAAGCCGTAGTCGCACCACGCCGTCCGCCACCTCGATCAGTTCGACGTCGCCTCCGTGCGAACCGAGGTACGGACGCACGCTGTCGAGCGCAGTGCGGACGCGGGTCTCCACGTCGTGCGGGTGAAGTCCGTGCACCAGTAGCAGGCTGGACACCAGATCGTCGCGAACCATCGCATCCATCGTGGCCGGATCCGCCAGAGCGACGGTGCGTTCGAGTGCTGCGCCGTACAACTGCACGACTTCACGCACCAGTTGCTCGGCGCGATCTCTCGCCACCGGGCCTGCGCCGGCATTGGCCTGCAACAACGTCTCGATGCGCTCACCTGCTCCGCGCCAGTAGTCGGCCGATTGCTCCATCGATCACTCCCCGGTCACGGACTGCGTCGGAGAGTGCAACTTCTCCAGGGTCTTGCCACCGCCGAGATACATGTGAACACCACACGGCAGGCAGGGATCGAAACTACGCACGGTCCGCATGATGTCGATGCCCTTGAAGTGGTCTCGATCGTTCTCCTCGAAGATCGGCTGACCCTGCACGGCATCCTCGTACGGACCGGGGGTTCCGTAGCTGTCGCGCGGGCTCGCATTCCACGGTGTCGGTGGGTACGGGTGATAGTTCGCGATTTTTCCGTCACGAATCACCATGTGGTGTGAGAGAACTCCGCGGACGGCTTCGGTGAATCCGCAACCGATACCCTCGTCCGGGACCTCGAACGACTCCCACGTCTTGGTCCGGCCGGCCCGGATCTCGACAAGCGCCTTCTCGGCGAAATGAAGGGCAGCCGCGGCTGCGTATGCCTGGAAATACGTTCGCGCGCGGTTTCTTTCGAGGGTATTGCTGCCATGTTCGGGAATCTTCCACTCGAGCGAGACAGGACCCTTCAGTGCTGTTTTCGGAAGATTGATCTTCACACTGTGTCCGGTCGACTCCAGGTATCCGATGTCGACCAGGCCGGCCAGAGCGGTGCTCCACAGACGAGCCAATGCTCCCCCGCCCGTATCCAGAGCAAGGTTGTCGTTTCCGTCGAACCATCGCGGTGACATGACCCAGCTGTACTTGTCCTCGAGGTTCCGCTTCTGCGGGTGAGGGTTGGTGTGCTGATTCCACGGGTGCCGGCGATCGACCGGGTTACCCAGCGGATCGGTTTTGACGAACATCTCCTGATCACTCCAGTCCTCGTAATACGAGGAGCCCAGCATGATTCGGATACCGAGGTTGATGTCCACCAGATCCGTGGTGACCAACTTTCCGTCGACAACCACACCGGGAGTGACAAACATCTTCCGGCCCCAGTCGGTCATGTCCTTGTAGGAGAAATTGCAGTACTCGGGGTCTTGGAACGATCCCCAACAACCCAGCAGGGTCCGCCGCAGGCCAACCTGTTCGTAACCCGGCAGCGCCTGGTAGAAGAAGTCGAACAGGTCGTCGTGCATCGGCACGACCTTCTTCATGAATTCGACGTACCGCATCAGCCGCGACATGTAGTCCGTCATCAGTTCGATCGTCGCGACGGTGCCGACGCCGCCGGGATAGAGCGTCGACGGGTGAACGTGCCTGCCCTCCATCAAGCAGAACATTTCGCGAGTCGAACGCGAGACTTGCAACGCTTCGCGATAGAACTCACCCGTGAACGGATTGAGAGTCCGCATGATGTCCGCGATCGTGCGATACCCGTGCTGCTCCTCGTGCGGGCAGCGCGTGTTCTCTGCCTGCGCCAGCACACCGGGATTCGTCTCGGAGACCATCTTCTCGCAGTAGTCGACGGCGACAAGATTCTCTTGAAAGATGTTGTGGTCGAACATGTACTCGGCGGCCTCACCGAGATTGACGATCCACTCGCCCAGATGCGGCGGCTTGACGCCGTACGCCATGTTCTGTGCGTAGCACGAGCATGTGGCGTGATTGTCACCGCAGATGCCGCAGATACGACTGGTGATGAAATGCGCGTCGCGCGGGTCCTTCCCCTTCATGAACAGGGAATACCCGCGAAAGATCGACGACGTGCTGTGGCACTCCACCACTTCGCGATTGGCGAAGTCGATCTTGGTGTAGATGCCCAGACTGCCGACGATTCGGGTGATGGGGTCCCACGCCATCTCGACAAGACCGTCGCGGTCTGCAGTCGAGGTGGGTTCGGGAACGATGGCCGTCATTGCAGTGCCTCCCAGAGACGTTGCTCACGAACTGATTTGAATGTATCCGGTCGGTCACCACGTACGCGTTGCACCGGTGAGTAATTTCGACCCGCGCTCGCGCCAGTGCGGTTCCTTGTCCAACGTGTGACCGGTGATCCGGCGCAGACTGTGAATCACGGACCCGTACATTCCCACCGCATTGGTGGAGAGTTTGCCGCCAGGTGGTTCATCCATGAACGGCATGAACTTGTCGGGGAACCCCGGCATCGTGCACCCGATACAGATCCCGCCGACGTTGGGACACCCGCCGACTCCGTTGATCCAACCACGTTTGGGGACATTGCATTTCACGACCGGTCCCCAACATCCGAGTTTGACGATGCACTTCGGTGACCCGTACTCCGTCGCGAACTCACCCTGCTCGTAGTACCCACCACGGTCACAGCCCTCGTGAACGGTGGCACCGAAAAGCCACTGCGGGCGCAGGGATTCGTCCAAGGGAATCATCGGCGCCTGGTCAGTGGCCATGTACAGAAGATAAGTCAGGGTCTCGGAGAGGTTGTCCGGCTGAATGGGACACCCGGGAACGCAGACGATCGGGATGCCCGCCTTCGATTTCCAGGTCCACCCGAGATAGTCCGGCACACCCATCGCACCGGTCGGATTGCCGGCCATCGCATGTATGCCGCCGTAGGTCGCACACGTACCGACCGCAACTACCGCAGTGGCTTTCGGTGCCAGCTTGTCGAGCCATTCGCTCGTGGTGACCGGTTGGCCGGTTTCGCGATTGTTCCCGAAGCCGCACCAATACCCCTCGTCGTGAAGTTTCTCGTTCGGTATCGATCCTTCGACGACAAGAACAAAGGGTTCCAGTTCTCCGCGGTCGGCTTTCCAAAACCACTCCAGGAAATCGTCAGCGCCACCCTGCGGTCCGCATTCGAAGTCGATGAGCGGCCAATGAACCGCTACCTGAGGCAGGCCGGGCAACGCGCCGAGCGCGATCTCCTCGATACTGGGTTGTGTGGCTGCAGTGAGCGCCACCGAATCTCCGTCGCAACTGAGACCGGCATTGATCCACAGCACGTGGATCAGAGTTTCTTCCGCTTTGGCCGCTGCGCTTGCGGGGGTAGCTGCGCTTTCGGAGGCAGGTTCCGCCGTGGTGCCAGCAGTCGATTTTTGTGTGTCCATGTCAGCCGCTTTCACGGGTGCACTTGCGCCTGATTCTCGGCGCCGCCACCGGCCTGACACGCTATGGCCTCAAGACTCTGTGGCCTCGAATTGCCGCGGCACCGAAACGCTGACGCCACCGGAGTCGAACCTCGGCCCACTTGCGTGGCACCCACTCATTTCATTAACTACCCGAGCAGATCAGTTGTCAACGGCCACCGGAGAAATCGCCGAACGACTACCGATCCACTCGTACCACTCGTCCATGCCCTCACCTGTCGTGGCAGACAAAACAACAACGCGCACAGCAGGATTGAGTATTCTCGCCTGCTCGACGCAGGCATCGACGTCGAACTCGACGTACGGGAGCAAGTCGATCTTGTTGATCACCACGAGGTCCGCGACAGCGAAGATGTGTGGGTACTTTTTCGGCTTGTCTGCCCCCTCCGGCGTCGAAATTAGGACAACCTTGCCTTCCTCGCCGAGGTCGAAGAGCGCGGGGCACACCAGGTTTCCGACGTTTTCGATCAGAAGCAGCGATTCTTCAGCGGGATCCAAGGCGCGCAGTGCGCGGTCGATCATCGCGGCATCGAGGTGACATCCGGCCCCGGTATTCACCTGCACCACCGACGCGCCGGTATCTCGGATCCGCTCGGCGTCGAGCCGGGTTTCCTGGTCACCTTCGATCACGGCTATCGGTCGCTGACATCCGAGCTCCCGGATAGTTCGCGCCAGCAATGTCGTCTTCCCCGCGCCGGGGGAACTCATGATGTTGAGCGCCGTGATTCGGCGGTTCCGCATCCACTGACGATTGTGAACCGCAATGCCGTCGTTCTTGGCGAGCACCTGCTGCTCGAGAATCACGGTGTGGTCGGGGTGGCCGCGCTCATGGTCATGCTCGTGACCGTGCCCATGACCGTGCCCATGATCGTCGTGTTCCTGCTCGTGTTCTCCGTCTGCGACTACCGACACCCGAGGTCCTGTGGTGTCCCCGCACCCACACGTCGCGCACATGCTCAGCTCACTTCCATCGACAGGATCCGTAACTCTCGGCCGGCAAGCACCTCGACATCAGCACTGCCGCATTCACACAGCAAGAACATGTCGGGCGGCGAGAACATCACGCCGCAGCTTTTGCATCGCGCGCTGGTTGCAATCTCATCGATGTGCAAGCTGGCACCTTCGGCGTGAGTACCCGCGGTGACGACGTCGAAGCAGAACAGCAGAGAGTGTGGAACCACCGCGCAGAGTTGCCCTACTTCAAGCCGCACGCTCGATACTCGTCGCTCGCCGGCACGCTCACACACGGCTTCGACCACACTCTGCGCAATGGACAGCTCGTGCACGGTGAAACCCACGATTCGTGATCCGGAAACCTCCCTTCCACGATAAGCACCAACGGTCGCTGTGCGTAACCCGTACACGAAAACAGGCTGCGATCCGCAACTAATTGCGGATCGCAGCCTGTGACAGCGTTATTCGTGTGACGAACGCCGGCGAGAAGGATTACGGGTTCGGAACCGGCACCTTCGTCGTCGTGGTCGTCGACGTCACTGTCGTAGTCGGGGGCGCCGTCGTTGCATCCGTTCCCGCTACCGGTGTGGTCGGAACTGTCGACGTCGGCGTCACTGCCGCCGAACCCGTCGGAGTGGCAACCGCTCCCGATGTGACCGACGCCGATCCTGCCGCAGGCACCTGTGACGTGGTTGCGGGCGCTCCAGCAGATCCCGTGGAGCCAGTGGTCCCGGCCGGTGCCTGACCGGTTCCGGTGCCTTCAGCCACCGCGGCGTCGCCCTCAGCATTGCCGTCAGCCATGTAGGCATCGACAGCAGCACTGATCTGTTCCGGGGTCGGCTTCGCAGTTGTGTCGACGGGCTTTCCTTCCTTCGCCTGCTGGGCGAGGTAGGTGAGCCAGGCCGCTGCGTACTCAGCTGAAGTCAACGGCTTGCCGTTGGCCGCATCCGCATCTCGCCAGTAATCGAAGTGGTGTCCGACGTCTGGAGCGAGTGTCTGCTGGTAGGGGTCGCTCAAGATCACGGGAATCGTGTTCTGGTTGGTAGCAATCAGACCGACGATCTCCTTGAAAAGCTTCTGCGGCAGATATGCCAGCGGAGACACCTTGTCGGTGGACACCGTCTCGCCCTCGGCTACCGGCGCCGGCGCGGGTGTTTTTCCGGGCTTGTACTCCGGATCCGAGACCTTGAGCATCACCTGAAGGAATGTCTCGTCACTCTGCATCCAGTTGGGATTGGACGAAATGTCTGCGAACGCCTCGAAGACGATCTGGCCGAACACCACCGCGACGTCCTGACCGGTGGCCGGGTTCAGACCCTGCGCTTCGAGTTGGTCGATGTTCAACTGCCGACCGACATTTGCCGCCAAGATCAACAGAGAGATGTTGCTGGGAGCCGAGCAGGTGAAGTCACCGTCCGAGCAGAAGGACGCGACCTTGCCGTTCAGCTTGCCGAAACCTCCGGCAGTGCCGGGGAGTACACCTTCGCCAGGTGTCGCGGAGGTGCCGTTCTGGTACTTCGTATTGAAGTTATCCGGGTTCGTGAACGGATTCTTGGCACCGAGGAACGTACCGTCGCCCGCTTCACGGCCTGCATCCGCCAGCATGACCACACCGACAACCTTGTCCGGGTCGACCCCGAACTCGTTGTTCTCCTGCGTACCGATGTCCATCGCGACGCGACGCACCACATCGGCGCCTTCGCTGTACCCGACGATCGAGAACTGAGTCTTCGGGCATTCCTTGGCGATGGCACTCATCACGGACTGCGTATTTGCAGCGCCGGCAGCGACGGCATCCTCGTAGGACGCCATGTTGGCCGGGTACGCGATGTACACAGCCGCGTACGAGCCGGGCTTGTTCGCGTTGACGGAGCCTGCCGGGTTGATCACCTGGTCGACGCGTTCACTCTTGTAGTCACCGGACAGGGCGGCCGGCAGCGGCTTCCCGTCGGCTCCCAGCAACATCTTCACCGTCGAAGCGTCCGGTGTGTCGTGTCGACCGGCAACCGCGATGCTGACCATGTCGTGACACTCGGTGACCGACGACGTCAATTGTGTCTCGATCGTGCGTGACTCCGGAGAGTCCACAGCGACCGCAACCGCGACCAGTGCGGCCACGCCGAGCGCTGCGGGCGCTACTGCACCCGCCAGTATTCGATGTCGCGAAAAGAACCCACGAACCGGCATATCTTCTCCCCAATCAGCTTTTGGAAAACGTACGACCGACCCCCGGGGCGTCACGCAACGTCATTCGAGTAGTCGTCCAGTACGAGAGGAGCGTTACAACGGGTAACGATTTTCCGTGGCGACTCGGGAGGGAATCGGGAGCGCAAACGCCTCATTTCCGCTGCATAACACCGACGTGCTCCTACTCCGCGTCGAAGATAATGACCTGTCGGATTGCTTTTCCGTCGGCGAGTTCGTCCATACCCGAATTGATGTCGGCCAATTCGATTCGCGAGGAAATGAGCTTCTCGACCGGCAGCTTCCCGTCGCGCCACAACTGCGCGTAGATCGGGATGTCGCGGGACGGGACCGCAGATCCCAGGTAGCTGCCGATAATGGTCCGCGCTTCGGCGACCAGTCCGAGAGGTGAGATCGACGAGCGCGCGTCAGGCGCCGGCAACCCGACCGTGACGGTCGTGCCACCCGCTGCCGTCGCAGCCACCGCTGTCTCGAAGGCCCGAGCATTTCCCGCGGCCTCGACGACGATGTCTGCGCGAACGCCACTCTCGGACAGGCCGGACGGTGTGAAGACCTCGGTCGCGCCCCGTTCCAGCGCCTGAGCCAGCTTGGATTCCAGTGCGTCGACACCGATGACGTTCTCGACCCCGAGTGCCCTCGCCGTCAGGATTGCGGCCATCCCGACGCCACCCAAGCCGACCACCATCACGGTGTCTGCCGGGCGAGGCTTCGCCGCGTTGAGGAGCGCTCCCCCACCGGTCAACACCGCACAACCGAGTACGGCTGCAATTTCGGCCGGGATGTCGTCGTCGACGGGAACAACCGACTTGGCGTTGACCACAGCATGCGTCGCGAAACCCGAAACACCGAGATGATGTTTGACGTTCTCGCCGGAGCGCCGCAGTCGATGCGCGCCGCCGAGCAAACTGCCGTCGTTGTTGGCAGCGCTACCCACCGTGCAAGGCATCCGGCCGTCAGTGGCGCATCCCGCACATTCACCGCACCGCGGAAGAAAAGTCATCACGACGCGGGTGCCCACCGACAACGAATCAACTCCGTCGCCGAGTTCGATGATTCGACCTGCCGCCTCATGGCCCAACAACATCGGCACGGGTCGTACCCGATTGCCGTCGACCACGGAGAGGTCGGAGTGACAAAGCCCGGCAGCTTCGATCTTGACCAGGATCTCACCCGGGCCCGGGGATTCGAGGTCGAGTTCCGAAATCGAAATCGGAGTCGACTCTGCGAAGGGACGCTTCCGGCCGATCTCTTCGAGCACTGCACCACGGATCTTCAACTGCACACCCCGATTTCGATAGTTCGAACTACTTGCCCACGATCCCGCGTACCGACGCGGGGAGGTCACGAACCCGCTTGTACGGACCCACGACGGCGGCTGCAAACGGCCTCGTCAAGAGCACCTGCGCCACCTCGAGCACCTCTTCGGAGGTGACTGCGTCGATGGTCGCGAGCGTCTGCGCAACACTGCGATGGTTGCCGTAGTTCAGTTCGCTGCGACCGATACGGTTCATGCGTGAGCCTGAATCTTCCAGTGCCAGAACCAATCCGCCGCGCAGCGATCCCTTGGCGCGGGCGATCTCGGCATCGGTGATTCCGTCCGTCGCCACGTTCGCGAGTACCTCGCGGATAACCGTGGCAACCTCCCCGAGGTTCTCCGGCTGGCAACCTGCATACACGGAGAACGCTCCGCTGTCCGCGAAGGTGTCGACGCCGGAATAGACGGAGTACGCCAGCCCGCGCTTCTCCCGAATCTCTTGGAACAGACGAGAACTCAGCCCACCGCCCACTGCGGCGTTGAGCACCGACAGCGCCCAGCGATGGCCCTCGTGCCGGCCGAACGCGCGTACCCCGAGCGCAAGGTGGACCTGCTCGCTGTCGCGGTGGGTCAAGCTCAGTTCAGGCATCGTTCGCAAACGCAGAGTGCCTTCGCGCCGCGGCGCCGGCTTGACCCCGCGCTCGAGATGTCCGGCAAATGCACGGCGAGCGAGCGTCACAACCTGCTTGTGGTCGACGTTTCCCGCTACGGCCAGCACCATCCGCTGCGGTGTGTAACGCCGAACATGGAAGGAATGCAACTGATTGCGCGACATCGACTCGATCGATTCGACGCTACCGATGATCGGACGGCCGACAGGATGATCGCCGAACAACGCGGTCAGGAACGCGTCGCCGAGCAAGTCTTCCGGATCGTCGTCACGCATCGCGATCTCTTCGAGCACTACTTGCCGCTCGACATCGACGTCCGCGGTTCTGCAACGCCCTCGCAGCACGACGTCGGCGACAAGGTCAACCGCCATCGGAAGGTCGTCGTCGATCACGTGCGCGTAGAAACAGGTGTGTTCCTTCGACGTGAATGCATTGAGTTCGCCGCCCACACCATCCATTACCTGCGCGATGTCCAACGCCGTCCGTGACGGCGTCGACTTGAACAGCAGGTGCTCGAGAAAATGCGCGGCACCGGCCACACTCGGCTGCTCGTCGCGCGAGCCGACTCCGACCCACACACCGACGGAGGCGGAACGCACACCGGGAATGAACTCGGTGACGACGCGCAGGCCGCCGGGAAGGACCGTACGCTGTACTCCGGATTCGGGAGTCGCATCGATCGGCGATTTCAGCACAGCGCTGCGGCTGCGCGTGGTGTTGGGAGTGGTCTTTGCCATGAAAAGGTTCAGCAGTCCTCGGTGCAAGTGGTCAATCAGGTATCTACAGGCTCTGTGTCTACAGACAGTACAGATGCGGCCCCGCACGGAAATCCGCGCGGGGCCGCATCAGAGTACGAAGTGAGATCTACTCGGAAGCAGCCTCGTCGGCGGCCGGAGCGGCAGCCTCGTCGTTGCCCTCTTCGACCGGGATCAGCGAGATCTTGCCGCGAGCATCGATGTCGGCGATCTCGACGCGGATCTTGGATCCGACGTTGACCACGTCTTCGACCTTGGCAATGCGCTTACCGCTGCCCAGCTTCGAGATGTGCACCAGTCCGTCGCGTCCCGGCAGGAGCGAAACGAAGGCACCGAAGGCGGTGGTCTTGACGACCGTGCCCAGGAACCGCTCGCCGACCTTGGGGAGCTGCGGGTTGGCAATGGCGTTGATCATGTCGATCGCGGCCTGTGCAGACGGTCCATCGGTGGCGCCGACGAACACGGTGCCGTCGTCTTCGATGGAGATGTTGGCACCGGTCTGCTCGGTGATGGAGTTGATCATCTTGCCCTTGGGGCCGATGACCTCACCGATCTTGTCGACGGGGACCTTGATGGCCGTCACGCGGGGAGCGAACGGGCTCATCTCGTCCGGGGTGTCGATGGCTTCCGCCATGACCTCGAGGATCGTGGTCCGTGCGTCCTTGGCCTGCGAGAGTGCACCGGCAAGGACCTGCGACGGGATGCCGTCGAGCTTCGTGTCCAGCTGCAGGGCCGTGACGAAGTCCTTGGTACCTGCGACCTTGAAGTCCATGTCGCCGAAGGCGTCTTCGGCGCCGAGGATGTCGGTCAGCGCGACGTAGCGGGTTTCGCCGTCGACCTGGTCGGAAACCAGACCCATGGCGATACCGGCAACCGGAGCGCGAAGCGGCACACCGGCGTTGAGCAGTGCGAGCGTGGACGCGCACACCGAGCCCATCGAGGTGGAACCGTTGGAGCTCAGAGCCTCGGAGACCTGGCGAATCGCGTAAGGGAACTCTTCGACGCTGGGCAGAACCGGCATGAGAGCGCGCTCGGCGAGTGCACCGTGACCGATTTCGCGACGCTTCGGCGAACCGACGCGGCCCGTCTCACCGGTGGAGTACGGCGGGAAGTTGTAATGATGCATGTAGCGCTTGGTGGTCTCGGGACCGAGCGAGTCGACCTGCTGAGCCATCTTCACCATGTCGAGAGTGGTCACACCCAGGATCTGGGTCTCGCCACGCTCGAACAGTGCGGAGCCGTGTGCGCGCGGGATGATCGCAACCTCGGCGGACAGCGAACGGATGTCCGTGACGCCGCGGCCGTCGATGCGGAACTGATCGCGCAGGATGCGCTGGCGAACCAGCTTCTTGGTGAGCGAGCGGAACGCTGCTCCCAGTTCCTTCTCGCGGCCTTCGAAGTTGGGTGCAACCTGCTCGAGAACCTCGACCTTGACCTCGTCGGTCTTGTCGTCGCGTTCCTGCTTGCCGGCGATTGTCAGTGCGGCATTGAGCTTTTCGGACGCAGCAGCCTCGACGGCAGCAAAAACGTCGTCCTGGTACGCCGGGAAGACCGGGTAGTCACCCGTGGGCTTTGCAGCCTTGGATGCAAGTGCTGCCTGTGCAGCGCACAGGCGTGCGATGAACGGCTTGGCGGCCTCGAGGCCCTCGGCGACAATGGCCTCGGTCGGTGCCTGAGCGCCGTCGGCGATCTTCGCGATGACGTTGTCGGTGGCCTCGGCCTCGACCATCATGATCGCGACGTCGGCGTTGTCACCGCTACCGGAAACGACGCGGCCGGCGACGACCATGTCGAAGACGGCGTTCTCGAGCTGATCGACCGTCGGGAATGCAACCCACTGGCCGGTCTTGTTCTCGTCCGAGACGATGAGTGCAACGCGCACGCCACCGACGGGTCCGGAGAACGGCAGGCCCGCGATCTGCGTCGACGCGGAAGCGGCGTTGATGGCCACGACGTCGTACAGATCCTGCGGGTTGAGGCTCATGACCGTGACGACGACCTGGATCTCGTTACGGAGACCGTCGACGAAGGACGGGCGCAGCGGCCGGTCGATGAGGCGGCAAGTCAGGATCGCGTCGGTGGAGGGGCGTCCCTCACGACGGAAGAACGAACCGGGGATGCGGCCCGCTGCGTACATACGCTCTTCGACGTCCACCGTCAGGGGGAAGAAGTCGAAGTGCTCCTTGGGGTGCTTGCTGGCGCTCGTGGCGGACAGCAGCATGGTCTCGTCGTCCAGGTAAGCAACGACGGCGCCGGCGGCCTGCTGAGCAAGGCGTCCGGTCTCGAAACGGATGGTGCGGGTACCGAAGGACCCGTTGTCGATCACGGCGGTGGATTCGAACACGCCTTCGTCGACCTCTACTACGGAATTCTCTGTCATTCTTTTCTCTTCACTTCCCTCTCGTCTTCGCCGTACCCGCGCGGGCGCTTCCACCCTCCTGGTGGAAACTGCGCACCGAGGGACGTCCCCCTCTTGAATTGCAGACGCTCCTTGCGATGCGAGCGATTTCTGCTTCGGGACGTCACGACGTTCGGGCGGCCGTCGATCGAAGTCCGCCGGAGCTTTCGGGCACTTGCCCGTTCCGGAGAACCACTACCGACAACCGACACCACGTTCTCTGGTGCATACGGTGTGCTGGCTGCGCACTGCACAACTGCGCATAAACAACTGCGCATAGACAACTGTGCATAGCGCCGACAGCGGAAACTGCCTTGCGGCAGCTAACGCCGAAAGCCAGCGAAGCCCAGTATATGCGTGGCTTCGCCGGCTGACGGAGTGTTCGGCAAACCGAAGCATGCCGTGTTGCTTTCGATCAGCGTCGTGAGAAAAATCTAGCGACGCAGGCCGAGACGCTCGATGAGCGTGCGGTAGCGAGCGACGTCGGTCTTTGCCACGTACTTCAGCAGACGACGACGGCGACCGACCATCAAGAGCAGTCCACGACGCGAGTGGTGGTCATGCTTGTGGGTCTTGAGGTGCTCGGTGAGATCGGTGATGCGCTTGGTGAGCATTGCCACCTGAGCTTCAGGCGATCCCGTGTCGGTCTCGTGCAAGCCGTACTCGCCGAGAACGGCCTTCTTTTCTTCCGTGGTCAATGCCACTTGCATTCACTCCTGTGATGACGTTTGCGTGAAAGGAACTAGATCGGGCGCGGCCACCGCAAACCGCAGCACGCACCGAGAGAAGATCCTACCAGCAGCAATGAGGCGCTCTCGCCCACCTGGAGCGAATGTGGCGGCCGCCACTGACACAGGAGGAACTCAACCGACGCTACGTTCTGCATCCTCACTCAGAATCCGGCGTGCGCGTTCGACATCTCGGTTCATCGCCGTGATGAGCGACTCGATCGAGTCGAACTTCTCCATACCGCGAATCCGCGAAACCAGGTCGACCGCGACGTGTTGTCCGTACAGGTCTGCTTCGGTGTCGAGAACGTATGCCTCGACGGTTCGGGTCCGGCCGGAGAAGGTCGGATTGGTACCCACAGATACCGCGGCTTGGTATCGGCGACCGGGAACGACGGTTCCGAGTTCCTCGCCGGCACCGAGCACCGTGAACCACGCCGCGTACACGCCGTCGGCCGGAATCGCCGAAAACATCGGCGGTGCAACGTTGGCCGTCGGGAACCCCAACTCGCGTCCACGCTTGTCACCGTGGACGACCACACCTTCGACACGATGTGGACGGCCCAGAGCTTCGGTAGCCGCTTCCATGTCGCCTGCGTCGACGCACGAGCGGATGTAGGTCGACGAGAACGTCACCGCATGCTCGGCGAGCAGCTGGACGCCGTCGACGGCAAAGCCGAAGCGAGCGCCCATTTCACGAAGAAGATCGACATTGCCGAGCGCCTTCTTGCCGAAGGTGAAGTTGTCCCCCACCACGACCTCGGCGACATGTAGACGTTCGACGAGAATCTCGTGGACGTAGCGCTCCGGCGTCAGCTTCATGAAATCAGCGGTGAACGGCATCACGCAGAACACGTCGATGCCCAGATCCTGAGCCAATTCCGCACGCCGTTGCAGCGTCGTCAACTGGGCTGGATGACTACCCGGCCGCACAACCTCCATGGGATGCGGGTCGAACGTCATCAACACGCTCGGAACACCACGTTTGCGGGCAGCGGTAACCGCTCTCGCTATCAATTGGGCATGCCCACGATGCACACCGTCGAACACACCGATAGTGAGCACACAACGACCCCAATCGGCCGGAACTTCGTCGAGACCACGCCATCTCAGCACGATTGGCAGCCTACGGGTCCACCGGCGGCGGGTCACGTTCGGACCCGCCCAGCGAATCACCGCTGTGCTGCCGCTCACGTACGGAAGTTCCGGATTTCGTAGCCTAAGCTAAGCGTTGTGGCAGCTCACAAGACCGGAACCTCGGAAGCATCATCGACGTCGGACGGCGACAGCACTTCGGCGCACGACGCGGCAATCGACACGCTCGCACTCTCGTCGGTGGCCCAGGACTACCTCAAGGTCATCTGGACTATCCAGGAATGGTCCCACGAGCGGGTTTCCACCAAGCTCCTGTCCGAGAAAATGAGCGTCTCGGCCTCGACGGTCTCCGAGGCGATCCGCAAACTCTCGGACCAGGGCCTGGTCGATCACGCCCGCTACGGATCCATCGCCCTGACCGACAGCGGCCGCGCCGCCGCCGTCTCCATGGTCCGGCGCCACCGGTTGATCGAGACCTATCTGGTTCAGGAACTCGGATACGGCTGGGACGAAGTCCACGACGAGGCCGAAGTCCTCGAACACGCCGTTTCCGATCTGATGATCTCGCGGATGGACGCCAAACTGGGCTTCCCCGAACGTGACCCGCACGGTGATCCCATTCCCGCCACCGACGGTTCGGTGCCGACTCCCCCGGCCCGCCAGCTCAGCGACTTCGCCAACGGTGAGCGGGGCCGCGTTGCCCGGATCTCCGATTCCGATCCCGAAATGCTCCGGTACTTCGATTCCGTCGGCGTCAGTCTCGATGTCGAGATCACCGTCGAGGAGCGCCGCGATTTCGCCGGGACAGTGTCCGTTCGACTCGGCGACAGCCCCAACACCATCGACTTGGGAAGTCCAGTCGCTCAAGCAATTTGGCTCGTCTAGCCGAGGTAGTCAAAGCGGCAGTCGGTATCGGCGTTCCACGGGCCGGACGCCGTCGGTCCGGGTCCAGTCGGCGAGCCTCTCGTCGACGTACACCCACCCTCGACGCTCGTACAGTGCGATCGCCGGCAGAGCGTCGTCGACGACGTCGAGCACCAGTTCCAACCGACTCTCGGCTGCGAAATCCGTCACGGCGTCGAGTAGCGCATCGCTGAGGCCGTTTCCACGTGAGCCAGGATGAACGAACAATCGCGACACGGCTATCGATCCCGCGGTTCTGGGCGCACCTGCGACCTCGATGTCGACGGCCACATGACCGACAACACGATCGTCACTCTCACCGACCCACGCCTTCACCACCGTGGGCGAACTGAGCCAGCGGCGCGGGTGTTCCGGCCACGTGTTCGGATATCCGTCGCACTCGTGGACCTGTACCAGCGCATCGACGCACCCGTCGAGGTCGCCGTCGACACGCTCACGGACGATCACCCGCGAAGCGTTGCCGGTCGCACGACCATCACCGAACTGGCGCGTCGACCCTTTTCCTGCAGGAGCGCAATCGTGTGACCGGTGGGATCGATCGCCGCACAGATCCCTTTCATCCCGATCGGCTCGAGCCAGCGCCCTTGGCTGATCGCCTCGGCTTCCTCCGCCGTGATCTGCCGATGCGGAAAGGCTGTCTGCGCGGCCTGATCGATGTCGAGGCTCACACCCGGCTGATCCGCGAGATCTTCGAGCGTGCGCGCATGTTCGAGAGTGAACGGCCCGACGCGGGTGCGGCGCAATGCCGTCAAATGACCGCCGACGCCCAATTCACGACCGAGGTCGCGGGCAAGCGAGCGGATGTACGTACCGGACGAGCACTCCACGTCGACGTCCAGATCGACGAAGCCACCCGGGACATCTCGCCGAGCCAGAACCTCGAAAGTCGACACCGTTACCGGGCGCGGCGCCAGCTCGACGGTTTCTCCCGCACGCACCAGAGCATGTGCGCGCTGACCGTCCACCTTGATAGCGCTCACGCTTGCCGGGATCTGCTTGATGTCCCCGGTCAGCGTGGCCACGATCGCCGCGATCTCCGCGTCCGTCACCTGCGAAGCGTCTGCGGAGGTCAGGACCTCCCCCTCGGCATCGTCCGTGTCCGTCGCTGCCCCGAGGCGAATGGTCGCCGAGTACGCCTTGGTTGTCAGCGCCAGGAGTCCGAGCAACTTGGTCGCACGCTCGACGCCGAGAACGAGAACACCGGTCGCCATGGGATCCAGCGTCCCGGCGTGTCCCACCTTCCGGGTGTTCAACAACTTGCGGCACCGAGCGACCACGTCGTGGCTGGTGATACCCGCCTCTTTGTCGACAATCAGAATTCCGGCGCCGACAAGACCGGAGGAAGGCTTTTCACGAGCTGACACGTGTGCCGATTCTGCCAGTCGCGCTCACTGCACCGAAATTGCCGTCAGGATGAGTCCGTCCGACACCAACCACCTGCCGTCGAAAGAGGTGAGCGGCGGACCGGACGTCGCCTCACCGGGGACCAGCAGACGCGAGTTGAAAGTGCCGGACGTTTCCGACTCCGCCTCGAACGTGATGTGGGCGTCCTCGAAACCCAACCAGCGCCCGGTGAGTGGAAACCACGCCTTGTACGTGGCTTCCTTCGCGCAGAAGAGCACTCGATCCCAGTGCACCGGACCGCCGGTTTCCTGAGTGTCCAACCACGTTCGTTCCGCCTCGATGCTGACCGCGGGCAATACCCCGTCCGGCAGCGGGCCGTGCGGTTCGGCGTCGATACCGAGTGAGCGGACCTGCATGGAGTACGCCAGGACAGCGCCGCGGTAGCCGTCGCAATGGGCGAGGCTCCCGACCACTCCCTGCGGCCAGAGCGGCGCACCACGCTCACCGCGCATGACAGCGGCAGACGGAACACCGAGCTTGCCCATCGCCTGACGCGCAAGGTGCCGGGTGGTCACGAACTCACGACGACGCTTCTCGACCGCGCGGCCGATCAACGCTTCCTCACTGGGGTGCGGAACCAGACCGGGCGGATCGACGAAGGCCTCGGCCGTCGCAACTCCACCGGGAAGAATCTGTTCGATCACGTAGCGATACCTCTCAGCGTGCGGCGCGCATGCGCTCGACTTCGGCTTCCTGCTCCGGCGTGACCTTGAAGTGGCCACCCCACTTGTTGAGCGTTCCCGGCGGGTACTCCGGAACGGGAAGAATCTGACGCAACAACTTCTCCGGCAGTCCACGCCGACGCCACTCGCGCGGGTATCCGAGTGAGACTTCCTCGAAGCGGACGCCGTCGTAGTACGTGGTTCGAGGGATGTGCAGGTGCCCGTACACCGAGCACACCGCGTTGTACTTCACGTGCCAGTCGGCGGTAGCGGTGGTTCCGCACCACAGTGCGAACTCCGGATACATGAGCACGTCCGTCGGCTGCCGGACCATCGGGAAATGGTTCACGAGAACGGTTCTTGTGCCTTCGGGAAGCGCATCCAACCGCGCCTGGGTGTACTCGATCCTCGCCCGGCACCATGCGTCGCGCGTCGCATACGGCTGCGGTGAGAGTAGGAACTCGTCGGTGGCGACGACGTTCTTGTCACGCGCGATCTCGAGCCCGTGTTCCTTGTCTCGCGCACCTTCCGGCAGGAAGGAGTAGTCGTAGAGAAGAAACATCGGGACGACCGTGACCGGTCCCTCGTCTCCCTCCCACACCGGGAACGGGTCCTCGGGTGTGATGACGTCGAGTTCGCGGCACATGTTGACCAGGTACTCGTAGCGCGGCGCTCCGTGAATCTGAACCGGATCCTTGGCGGTCGTCCACAGTTCGTGATTGCCCGGAATCCAGATGACCTTTGCGAATCGGCTGCGAAGGAGCTTCAACGCCCACCGAATGTCGTCAGTTTTCTCGGAAACATCTCCGGCGAGAATGAGCCAGTCGTCAGGCGAATCCGGGAACAGTTCCTCCGTCATCGGCTTGTTGCCGTTGTGACCGACATGAATGTCGCTCACCGCCATCAGCTTTGCTGCCACGATCCCTCTGCTTCCTCAGTTGAACTTCCGCGCTTCGCCGTCGCCGGACCTGTCACTGCCCACTTGCCGGAAAACGCTCGCCACGACACCGCGACCATCCGAAGTACTACGAACACGGTAAGCCCTGCCCAAATTCCGGCGAGCCCCCAGTCGTAGGCGAGAGAGAGCCAGATCGCGGGCAGAAACCCGAGAACTGCGCACAGCATGGTCGCGTTGCGCAGAAACACCACGTCCCCGGCGCCGAGTAGAACACCGTCGAGTGCGAAGACGATTCCCGCCACCGGCATGATCGCGACGAAGAACCACCATGCGATCGACATCTGACCGAGCACCTCGGCGTCGGACGTGAAGAGTCCGGGGACCACGGAGTGGCCGGCGGCGAAGAAGATCGCGAGCACCACGGCAAATACCGTCGACCAAGCGGTGATCCGCCAGGTCATCTTTTTCGCCGCGGCTGCGAATCCACCGCCTAGCGCCGCTCCGATCAGCGTCTGAGCTGCGATCGCCAAGGAATCGAGAAGGAGCGAAACCAGGTTCCACAGTTGGAGGACAACTTGGTGGGCACCGACTACAGCCGCACCGAACCTCGACGCCACTGCAGCCGCGGAAACGAAACACGCTTGGAATGCGAGGCTGCGCAGAATCAGGTCACGGCCCATCAGCATCTGCGCCCGCATGATCGCAAAATGTGGTCGAGCCGAAACCGGTTCACGAAAGAGCGCCCAGGCGAACAGCACACCCGAAACACTCTGGCCCACCAGATTCGCAACAGCTGATCCTTCGAGTTCCAGACGCGGAGCACCGAGCAAGCCGTGCACCAGAATCGGACACAACACCGCCGAAATACCCAGGCCGACAAGGACGAACCGCAGCGGTCGCACCGTGTTCTGAACCCCGCGCATCCAGCCGTTGCCGGCCAGGGCCACCAGGATGAGCGGAACACCCAACACCGCTATCCGGAGCCAACTTTCCGCAGCCGCGGCGATGTCGGGAGTCCCGGCCACCGCCGAAGTCAGCGGGCCGGCGATCACCTGCACGATCACGACCAAGGCCAAGCCGATCGCGGCCGCCAGCCAGGTCGCCTGAACACCCTCGCCCACCGCATCACGCTCGCGGCCCGCCCCGTGAAGCCGTGCGGCCCGCGCCGTGGTGCCGTACGACAAGAAGGTCAGCTGCGTACTCACCAACGACAGGATCAGACCACCGACTGCCAACCCGGCCAGCGGGAGTGCCCCGAGTCGGCCGACCACGGCGATGTCGAACAACAGATAGAGGGGTTCGGCTGCCAGCACCCCGAGTGCCGGAAACGCCAGGGAAAAGATTCGTCGCCCAGTGACGTCGAAATCAGCTGCCGAAGATCCCGCCGATGTGGCGTCAGATTCGCTCAATGCCGCGGATTCAGCCGAGTGCCGCGACGAGCGCGGCAACAATCTCGTCGCTGGAACTGGTCGACGTGTATCCGGCCGACAGCCGATGTCCGCCGCCACCAAGACTTTCAGCGACCGCCGACACGTCGATCGCCGACTTTGCACGCAACGAGATCGACCAGCTTCCGGAAACCGACTCTTTGAGTACTGCGGCAACTTCGGCTTCCGAAGTGGTTCGCACGATATCGACGACGCTCTCGATCTCCTCGGAGCGAAGATCGCCGATGTCACTGCGTCGGATGACCGCGTACACCAGCCCACGGCCGTCCGCGGCTTCCGGGACCAGCACCGCGGACCCGAGTACCGAAGCCAGCATCGGCAACCACCCGAATGGATGGGTGTCGAGCAGCTTTCGCGCAATCGCGTCGCCGTCGATGCCGGTCGCCAGCAAACGCGCCGCGAGCACGTGCGGAAGCGGACCTCCCCACCGGAAGGAGCCGGTGTCGGTGACCAGTCCGGCATAGAGACAGTGCGCGATATCGCGATCGATCGCGACTCCCCACGCATCGAAGAATCGTGCGATGAGTGCCGTCGTCGAGGCCGCGGTTTCGTCGACGACGTTGATGCTTCCGAATTCGGAATTGGAGCGATGGTGATCAAGGACGATCGTGCGATTCGCGCCGGCGAGTCGACTCGACAACTCACCGAGACGGCCCTCGCTGCCGACATCCACCGTCACCAGTACATCGACACTTTCCCGAACATCAGTGGGCGCCACGAGCAAGTGGAGACCGGGGAAATCGCGCATCGACTCGGGCAGCGCCGACGGCCGACTGAACGCGACCTGCACCGAAATGCCCCGACGCTCGAGAACGAGACCGAGCGCAAGTCCGCTGCCGATCGTGTCCGCATCCGGCTGCACATGGCAGAGAATTGTCACCGTGTGTGCCGATTCGAGAACCTCGGCCACCTGAGCGAACTTCGCCTCGCAGGGGTCGACGTCCGAAAGTGCGGTGATCGTCATTCTCGGTGCGCGTCAGTCGGCTTCACGAACATCTGGCGACGCCTCGTCTTCGTCCGAAGCCACTCGCGGCTCCTTGTACGGATCTGCATCTCCGGCCGGCTGTGCATTCTCACGCGCCTTGGCGACCTCGTCGTCGGCGGCCTTGGCACGGGCCAGCAGTTCTTCCATATGACGCGCGGTGTCGGGAACGGTATCGGCGACAAACGTCAGAGTCGGTGTGAAGCGAACTCCGGTTCCGGCACCGACCTTCGAGCGCAGAACACCCTTGGCCTTCTCGAGACCTGCGGCGGCGGCTTCCACATCGGGTGCGGAATCGACCTTCTCGCCCATGACTGTGTAGTACACCGTCGCGTCGTGCAGATCGTTGGTGACCTTGGTGTCCGTGATGGTCACGAATGCGAGTCGCGGATCCTTGATCTCGTGATCGATCGCCGTCGCGACGATGGTTCCAATACGCTTTGCCAACTTGCGTGCCCGGGCTGGATCTACCATGACTGTCAGTCTCCTCTACCTGGCCACTCGAATCGAGGTGACTCGATCGATCAAAGTTCTGGTTAACAAGAATTATTACCGACAACAGTCTCGTCCATCGGCTACCCGGCAACCAAATCACCATCGGTAGAGATCAGTTGTCGCATGTGTCGAGCGTGAGCACAAACACCGCCACAGTTGGTCCCGAAGCCACCGAATCCCTTGCCGACGAACTCGATTCGTTACGGCGTCTGGAAGAGTGGCTCATCGACACCGCCCGATGACGCTCAGTCTTCCGGGCCGAAAATTCGCCTTCGCACAGCCAGCAACTGAATCTCCGGACGCTCGGCGACCGCCCGCTCACAATGATCGAGAACGTCGTGCAGGTGATCGACGGACGAACTGACCACACCGACGCCCACGAGCGCACGACGCAGGCGTCCCTGCTCCCCCGCCTCCGCTGCACTCACACCGAATCGACGGAGTTCCGTCAGGATCGGCGACAGCATCGAACGCTTTTCCTTGAGTGAGTGGACATCGCCGAAAAGGATGTCGAACTCCAGTGCCCCTACAAACATTTTCCCCCTATACAGAGCCGAATGGACTCTCTCGGACTTGTATGTTCAAGTCCGAGAGAGTCCATGTCAGCTAGTACTCACGTGCGTCCGCCCCAACGCCCGTGTCGACATAATCAGTCGCGCGGCTTCTCGCGAAGCTCGTAGCACTCGAGAACGTCACCGATCTTGATATCGGAATAGGTGACGGTCAAACCACATTCGTAGCCTTCGCGAACCTCGGTAGCGTCTTCCTTCTCCCGCTTGAGCGAGGAGATGGTGACCGTCTCGGCGATGACCTTGCTGTCGCGGATGAGACGTGCCTTGGCGTTGCGACGGATGCTGCCTGAGGTGACCAAGCAACCGGCAATGTTGCCGATCTTGGACGAACGGAACATGGCGCGGATCTCTGCCTTGCCCAGCTCGACCTCTTCGTACACCGGCTTGAGCAGACCCTTGAGTGCCTTCTCGACCTCGTCGATGGCCTGGTAGATCACCGAGTAGTAGCGAATGTCGACGCCCTCGCGGTTCGCCAGCTCCGTTGCCTTGCCTTCGGCGCGGACGTTGAAGCCGATGATGATCGCGTTGGACGCAGCAGCCAGGTTGACGTTGGTCTCCGTGATGCCACCGACACCGCGGTCGATGACGCGCAACTGCACCTCGTCGTCGATCGGAATTCCGAGGAGAGCCTCTTCGAGGGCCTCCACGGTTCCCGAGTTGTCACCCTTGAGGATCAAGTTCAGCTGTGAATGTTCCTTCAGAGCTGCATCGAGATCGTCGAGGCTGATGCGCTTACGACTCTTCGCTGCAAGCGCGTTGCGCTTACGTGCGTTGCGACGGTCCGCGATCTGACGAGCGATACGGTCCTCGTCGACCACGAGCAGGTTGTCGCCTGCACCGGGGACCGACGTGAAGCCGATGACCTGGACCGGACGTGAAGGCAGTGCCTCGTGGACGTCCTGACCGTGCTCGTCCACCATGCGGCGGACGCGGCCGTAAGCATCGCCGGCAACGATCGAGTCGCCGACCCGCAGCGTTCCGCGCTGAATGAGCACGGTAGCGACGGGGCCGCGGCCACGGTCGAGGTGCGCCTCGATGGCAACACCCTGAGCGTCCATGTCCGGGTTGGCCCGCAGATCCAGGGAAGCGTCGGCCGTCAACAGCACTGCTTCGAGCAGTGCGTCGATGTTGAGACCCTGCTTCGCCGAGATGTCGACGAACATGGTGTCTCCGCCGTACTCCTCGGCCACCAGTCCGTACTCGGTGAGCTGCTGCCGGATCTTGTCCGGGTTCGCGCCTTCCTTGTCGATCTTGTTCACCGCGACCACGATCGGCACGTCGGCCGCCTGGGCGTGGTTGATCGCTTCCACCGTCTGCGGCATGACGCCGTCGTCGGCTGCGACAACAAGGATCGCGAGGTCGGTGGCCTTGGCACCACGAGCACGCATGGCCGTGAAGGCCTCGTGACCGGGGGTGTCGATGAACGTCACGAGACGCTCGTTGCCCTCGAGCTCGGTCAGCACCTGGTAGGCACCGATGTGCTGCGTGATGCCGCCGGCTTCGCCCTCACGGACATTCGCCTTACGGATCACGTCGAGCAGACGGGTCTTACCGTGGTCGACGTGGCCCATGACGGTGACCACAGGCGGACGGGACTCGAGGTCCTCTTCTCCGCCGGCGTCCTCGCCGTAGGTGAGGTCGAAGCTGTCGAGCAGCTCGCGGTCCTCGTCCTCCGGGCTGACGACCTGCACGACGTAGTTCATTTCGCCGCCGAGCAGCTCCAGCGTCTCGTCGTTGACCGACTGAGTTGCCGTGACCATCTCACCGAGGTTGAACAACGCCTGCACGAGTGCTGCGGGGTTCGCATCGATCTTGTCCGCGAAGTCCGACAGCGATGCGCCGCGAGCGAGACGGATGGTCTCACCGTTGCCGCGTGGCAGCCTGACGCCGCCGACTGCGGGAGCCTGCATGCTTTCGTACTCGGCGCGCTTCGCCCGCTTCGACTTGCGTCCACGGCGAACTGCTCCCCCGGGACGACCGAATGCACCTGCCGCTGCGCCGCGCTGACCGGGACGGCCACCGCCGCCGGGACGACCGCGGAATCCACCGGCCGGAGCTGCTCCACCGGGAGCACCTGCACCAGCACCGGCGCCGGGAGCGCCGCCGCCGCGGTATCCACCGCCGCCGCCACCCGGACGACCACCGGGAGCGCCACCGGGACGACCCGGACGTCCGCCGCCACCGGGCGCGGGACGAGCGGAACGAGCAGGCATTGCACCCGGGTTCGGGCGAGGAGGCATGGAGCCGGGGCTGGGACGGGGTCCGCCCTGACCTGCAGGCGGACGGGGTCCACCCTGACCGGGAGCCGGACGGGGACCGCCCTGACCCGGAGCCGGACGAGGTCCACCCTGACCGGGAGCCGGACGGGGACCGCCCTGACCCGGAGCCGGACGAGAACCGCCCTGACCTGCGCCCGGACGCGGTGCGCCGGGAGCCGGACGAGGTGCCGGACGCTCGGCGGGTGCCGAGGAGTACGGGTTGTTACCGACGCGAGGTGCCTTCGGTCCCGGACGCGGTCCGCCGGGCTTTGCGCCGGTGGACGGTGCGGCCGGAGCCGCGGGGGCTGCCGGTGCCGACGCTGCGGGAGCAGCCGGAGCCGGACGTGCCGGCTGTGCTGGTTTCGGAGCGTTGAACGTCGGGGTGGGGACCGGCGCTGACGGCGCTGACGGTGCTGCCGGAGCAGCGGCTGCGGGAGCCGCGGGGGCTGCCGGGGCCGGAGCTGCGGGAGCAGCCGGTGCGGGTGCGGCCGGCTTGGGGCCGGGACGCGGTGCGCCAGGCTTTGCAGCCGACGGCGACGGTGCGCCGGGCTTTGCCGCGGGGCGAGCCGCCGGAGCGGCTGCGCCGGTCTCGGACTTGGTTTCTGCTCCGCCTGCCGACGGGAATGACTCCCGCAGACGACGGGCGACGGGCGCCTCCACTGTGGATGACGCAGACTTCACGAACTCGCCTTGCTCCTTGAGCGTTGCGAGTAGTTCCTTGCTGGTGACACCGAGTTCTTTAGCCAACTCGTGCACGCGGGCCTTGCCTGCCACTGCTCTCCTCACTGATGAGGTCGAGCAGGAGGCATCCCACAGATGTGGGTCCCGCACGACCTCGGGTTATCGCCGATGGACGTTCATCGTTGGTGCTTCACGGTGTGCTCATGAGTGCTTGTGCCTGTTCTTCTCGAGAGGTACTGCTTTTGTGTGAACTGCGTCGACCAGCTGGTCGACAGCGGACGTGTCCAGATTTCCGGACACTCGCAGTGCTCTGCTGAATGCTCGGCGCCGCTCTGCCAGGCTCAGACAACTCGGATCCAGGTGCAGCCATGCACCTCGACCGGGGAGTCTTCGCGATACGTCGGGGACGAGCGGGGAACCCTCCGGCCCCTGCTCACCAACCACGACCCTCAACAGATCGACAGCCGACCCTTGTTCCCTGCATCCCACACACGTTCTTACCGGCGAACCGGGTTTCACGCGCGCCGAATCCGAGGACTCACGTCGAACCATTGTCCACTCTACCGCCGAACCGTCTCGATCACTGCATTCCACCGTTATCCGTTGGACGTGGCGGGCCGGTCGGACGCGTCGCCAACGGGTGCCGCATCGCTACGAATGTCGATACGCCAACCCGTCAACCGCGCAGCCAGGCGGGCATTTTGACCCTCTTTTCCGATGGCCAACGAAAGCTGGAAATCGGGCACGATGACACGGGCCGCACGAGCCTCGGGATCGACGACAGTGACGGAGACCACTTTCGACGGGGAAAGTGCGTTGCCCACAAACGTCGCGGGATCTTCGTCGAAGTCGATGATGTCGATCTTCTCCCCCGCGAGTTCGCTCATGACGTTGCGGACGCGCTGACCCATCGGGCCGATGCATGCACCCTTTGCGTTGAGCCCCTGCACACGTGAGGCGACGGCGATCTTGGAACGATGCCCCGCTTCGCGCGCGACGTTGATGATCTCGACGCTGCCGTCCGCAATCTCTGGAACCTCGAGTGCGAACAACTTGCGAACCAGGTTCGGGTGGGTCCGCGAGAGGGTGATCTGTGGGCCGCGGGCTCCGCGAGCAACCCCGACGACATAGCACTTGATGCGCTCACCGTGCTCGTAGTTCTCGCCGGGAACCTGTTCTGCAGGCGGCAACAATCCTTCGGCGCCATTGGATTCGCTGCCGATTCGGACGACGACCATTCCGCGGGAATTCGCACGCGTGTCACGCTGAATGACACCGCCGACGATTTCACCCTCATGGGTCGAGAACTCACCGAAACTGCGCTCGTGCTCGGCGTCGCGCAGACGCTGCAGGATGACCTGGCGCGCGGTGGTGGCCGCGATGCGTCCGAATCCCTCGGGAGTGTCGTCCCACTCCTCACCGATCATGTTGCCGTCGGCATCGGTGTCGTGCGCCATCACTCGCACCGAACCGGTCTTTATGTTGACATCGATCCGAGCGTTCTGCTTGTGCCCCTCGGTGTGGCGGTACGCCGTCAGCAGCGCGGTCTGGATCGTGGCGATCACAGTTTCGATCGAGACACCTTTTTCGGCTTCGATCGCTCGCAACGCTGCAATGTCGATATTCACTTGTCGAACCCTTCTTCGTTTTCTACGTCTTCTAATTCTGCTTCGTCGTCTTCGACACTGTCCACGCCCGAGTCCTCGGTGAGGTCAACCGCATCGGAGGGAACTGCGCGCCCCTCCGGGATGCCGCCCGCGAGTTCCAACTCCGCCTCACTGGGCTTCGAGAACTCCACCTGAACTACAGCCTTCTGAACGTCGCCCAGTGCAATCTCGCGCACGGTCAGTCCGCCACGGCCACCGATGACAACTGCCACGGAATCGTCGTTCAACGTTCCGATACGGCCCACCACGGTCTCGCCGGCCAGATCGATTCGCGCTTTACGTCCGCGAGCCCGACGCCAGTGACGATCGAGCGTCAGTGGGCGATCGATTCCCGGAGAGGTCACCTCGAGGGTGTACGGCGTTTCACCGATTTCCTCGAGGGTGTCGAAAAGTTCCGAAACGAGTCTGCTGATCTCCGCGGCGGCATCGAGCTCGATCCCGGCATCGCTGTCGACCATGATGCGCACCGCGCTGTGCTTGCCCGCACTGGTCACGACAACGTCTTCGACGTCATAACCCTGGGCGTGCACGAGTTCGGAGATCAGCTCGATCACCCTCTCCCTGGATGGCACCGGCATCTCGCGAACTCCTCATTTCAGTTGTCGTCGATTGTCCGACTTGTGTCGACTGTCGACGTGGGCGGCTGCGAGCATGAAAAGACACCAGGTGCCACATGCTGCAAGCATCCAAGAGTACCGCTCATTGCGCGTCTCCGTGACCAGAGTGCCCGACGCACGTCACACTTGAACACGTGCCGCGGATTCGAACGATCGGCCGACCACCTGGCACGATGGACTGGTGCTGACGCCCATGACTACTACCCCACTCTCCCGGCGGAGTGCGCTCAAGATGACGGGAACAGCAGCGTTGGGCGCTGCTGCCTTCTCGTTGTCCGCCTGCACCGACAACGGCACAGCGGAGGCGGCTGCAGAAGTCGACCAGCTGACGGCCCAGGCCGATCGAGCCCGCTCCGACGCGGCAGCCGCAACCGCCGCCATCGCACTCGCACCGGACAAGTCGGCATCACTGACCACGATCAGCGCCGAACGCACAGCGCATGCAATCGAACTCGACGCCGAGATTGCGCGAGCAGCGGGCAGCGGCGCCGCTACGACCACAGCGCCCCCGTCGACCTCGGTCGCAAACGCTCCTACGGGCGTCGAAACCTTGAGTACCTCGCTGGCCGATTCGGCGCGCAGTGCCGCGGATCTCGCTCGGACGATGTCCGGCTATCGCGCGGGCCTGCTCGGTTCGATCAGCGCGTCGTGCTCGACTCAGGTTGCGGTGTTGCTTCCGTGATCATTTCGCACACCCGTCGATCCGAGAGTTCTGCCTTGCTGACCGCAATCGAATCAGAGAATGCCGCGATCTTCGCTTACGGAGTGGTTGCCGCGTTTTCGAATCCTGCCCGTGTCAACGAGGTTGCCACGCACACAGCAGCGCACCGCGCACGACGTGATGCGCTGGTTGCCCTGTCGACCGACGCGGGCGTGACCCCGCCGACAGCCGCGGCAGCGTACGAGATCCCGTTTCCGGTGACGGACGCCGTTACCGCGGCACAACTGGCAGCACAGATCGAATCCGACACCGCGGTGACCTACCGGGCATTCGTCGAACAGGTCGATACCGACCAACTCCGCACATTCGGAATCGACGGCCTGACCGATGCGGCAATCCGCGGCGCCGGATGGCGGTCCGCGCTGGGAACCGCTCCGGCCACCTCAGCGTTCCCGGGGGACCCGGCTTCGTAACTGCTGTGCGCCTTTATTAACCCCCGGCGGTTAATAAAGGCGCACAGCGGCTCAGCTCTTGCGATGCGAGGGCACGAACCACGCCGCGACCACGGCCACCAACACGAAGCAACCGCCGACGCGCAGTGCAGGTGTCAGCGCATCTCCGTAACCGAGGGGCGTGAGGGCACCGCCGGCGGCAAGGAAGACTGCAGTGAGAACCGCGATTCCCAGTGCAACACCGATCTCACGAAGCGTCGAGTTGGTCGAACTGGCCGTTCCGTGATCAGGCTCGTCCATGTCGACGAGTACCGCCGTCGAGCTCGGCGCGAAGGTCAGGCCCATACCGATTCCCGCCATCAGTAGAGCCGGAACCAGCGACCCGTACGTCACGTCGGGACCGATCAACGCTGCCAACCAGAACAATGCTCCGGCCTGGAGCAACAGACCGGTCAGCAGAAGCGAACGGAGCCCGACCTTCGGCGCCAGAAAACCGGCGAGAGGCGCGAAGATCATCGGCGCTGCCGTCCACGGAAGCGTCCGCAGGCCTGCTTGGAACGGGCTGTAGCCCATCACGATCTGGAGGTACTGCGAGAGCAGGAACACCGCCCCGAAGATTCCGATCGAGAAGGTCAAGCCGATGACGTTCGCCATCGAGAAGCTGCGTGAGCGGAACAGACGTAGGGGCATGACCGGATGCGAGGTCTTCATCTCGCGAAGCACGAACAGTGCCAACGCGACTGCGGAACCGACCAACGACGCAACTACTCCAAGCGATCCCCAGCCGTCGTCGTTGCCGTGAACGATCCCCCACACCGCCAGGAACACACCGAGTCCGGCGAGTGCGACACCGGGAAGGTCGAGAGGCTGTGTGCGACCGGTCGATTCACGCAACGCATACATCGCGAGAGGAACAGCGACGATCGCAACCGGCACGTTGATCCAGAAGATCCCCTGCCACGAGAACCCGTCGACTACCGCTCCACCGACCACCGGACCCATCGCGATCCCCAGGCCGGAGACGCCACCCCACACGCCGATTGCCATGGCACGCTTGGCTTCCGGTACCGCTGCCACGAGGAGAGTGAGTGAGAGCGGCATGATCGCGGCAGCGCCGGCGCCCTGAAAGGCTCGGGCCGCGATGAGCAGGCTTGGTGTCGTCGACAACGCCGAAGCAATCGACGCCGCCGTGAACAGCCCGATCCCGAACACGAACATCTTGCGGCGCCCCCACCGATCGCCGAGCGTCGTCGCCGAAAGCATCAGCGTCGCAAAGCAGAGCGTGTACGCATTCATGAACCACTGAAGTTGCCCGACGGACGCATTCAGCTCCTTCTCGATCACCGGCAGCGCGCTCGTCATCACGAGGTTGTCGAGGGTGGCCATGAACATGGGCAGAGAGGCAGCAACCATCGCTATCGCGATCGGAACCTTACGTCCTCCACTGCTTTCCGACCCGGATGCGGCGTCCGATCCGGACTTCGTCAAAACGGTCATCGTGATTCCTCGAGTGAAGGTGCCTTAAGGCATCGAATGATTACTTAAGTCGAAACTAAGCTATCCGGTGATAACGTGTCAACATGTCGATCGGTGCAGCTGAACCACGTACCCGCAGGATGAGCGCACCGGAACGTCGCGCGTTGGTCCTTGCCGCGGCAACGCGAGCATTCGCAAAGGGTGGATACTCGGGGACCAGTACGGACGCCGTCGCCAAGGAAGCCGGTGTCTCGCAGCCCTACGTCGTGCGCATGTTCGGAACCAAGGCAGATTTGTTCCACGCAGTGTTCACGCGCGCGCTCGACGAAATCGTCCGCACCTTCAACGACAAATTGGATACGGTCACGATCGATCCGAGCAATCCGCAGTTCTGGGCCGAACTCGGATCCGCCTACGGCGAGCTGGTTCTCGACCGAGATCTACTGCTTGTCATGTTGCACGGCTTCGCCACCAGCACCGATGATGTCGCCGCCGTCTCCCGGAACGCCATGTCCGGCATCTACACCTTGCTGCGCGAGCGCACCGGTTGCACACCCGAGCAAGCGCGTTTGTTCATCGCGAACGGGATGCTGATCAACAATCTGCTCGCAATGATGGCGCCCGAACACGCCGAAGAAGATCCAGCCCTCGGCGAGCTCTGGGGCAGCGTCTTCAGCGACTCGACTGCGATCACGCTCACCGGCGACGAATCCTCGCGCGAAACCGACACCGATTCCTGACCGGTCACTGGGAAAAACTACACACATGTGACTGAGGACACCCTACAGTCGATCCGACATGTCTCCGGGAAACCCAGACGAAAAGGACCGACGTTGGATCTCGCACAACGCCTCGACGCGCTCGAACAGATCGAGGAAATCAAGAAGCTCAAGCACGGCTACTGGCGAGCATGTGACGCCAAGGATCCAGTTCGGTTCCGCAACAGCTTCATCCGTTCCGGAGCGTCGATCGACTACGGCCGCCTCGGCGCCTTCGACGACGCGGGGCCGATGGCGGACATCTTCGAGAAGATCGCTCTTCGCAAGGTCGACGGCCGGTACGCGGTCCTCGACATGCATCACGGATTGCATCCCGACATCACGCTGACCTCGGAGACGTCGGCGGTGGGGCGATGGGCTCTGCAGTTCCGCCAGATCGACACCGTCGGGCGCACCGAGAAGTTGATGACCGGCGAATACGACGACAAGTACGTGATCGAGGACGGTATGTGGAAAATGAGTCAATGCCATTTCACGGAGACGTGGTCGATCACCACTCCCCTGTCCCCGGACGCTGACATCGCCGAGGGTTCGTTGGGTGGGCCGCGATGACGACGAACGGAAAAGTTGCGCTCGTAACCGGTGCCAGCCGGAGCGTCGGCAAGGGCATTGCCCTCGCGCTGGGAAGCGACGGATGGACGGTGTACGTGACGGCCCGAGGAACCGTCGGCGACGACGGCCCACTCGATCGCACCGCAGCCGAGATCACCGAGCGCGGTGGTCACGGCATTGCCGTGCAGTGCGATCACGCCGACGATCAACAGATCGTCGACCTGTTTGCACGCATCGCCGAGGAACAGTCAGGCCGCCTCGATCTTCTGGTCAACAACGTCTGGGCAAACCCGGCGGGTTATGCAGGCTTCGCCGATCCGTTCTGGAAGAGGCCGATCGACGATTGGGATTCGCTGATCGGAATCGGACTGCGCGCCCACTACGTTGCTTCGGTGGAAGCGGCGAAGTTGATGGTTCCCCGGGGCAGTGGAGTGATCGGCAACATCTCGTCGTTCGGCACCCGCGGGTACCTGCACTCTGTGCTGTACGGGATGTCGAAGGCAGGTTTGGACAAGATGGCCGCGGACATGGCTGTCGAATTGAAGGGGACCGGCGTCACCGCACTTTCCTTCTGGCTCGGGTTGATCCGCAACGAACGCATGGAGGCGAGTGGGATCGAGAGCTTCGAAGGCTTCTCACTGGCCGAGGCCGAAACCCCGGAATTCGTCGGCCAAGTCATCACTGCATTGGCCAACGATCCAGAAGTGAACGCGCGCAGCGGTCACACACTGATCACCGCCGAGACGGCCGTCGAGTACGGAATCACCGACGCCAACGGGAAACAACCGGCGTCACACCGCAGTGCCTTCGGTGGCGGCCCGCTTTTCTGAATCATCAGTAGCAGTGGTCGCGTCGCGTGCCGGCACAGCACGCGGCGCTGCCACTCGAGCCTTCAGGGCAAGCCAGGCACACCCGATGACGACGACACCGCCGGCCACGATCGAGGGTGACAACGCCTCACCGAGGATCAGCGCCGACCAGGCAATGCTGAGCACCGGTTGAACCAACTGTGTTTGGCTCACAGTGGAAATGGGACCGATCGCCAGACCCCGGTACCAAGGAAAGAACCCGAGAAACATACTCACGCATCCCAGGTAGGCAAACGAAAGCCACGAATTCACATCGGCAGAGACCGGAGCCTGGGCCATGGACGCCACCGTCAACGCAATCGTGACCGGCAGTCCGAGAATCAATGCCCAGGCAATCGTCTGCCACGACCCGATCTCGCGGGCCAGCAACGCACCTTCCGAATATGCCAGCGCTGCACACACCACCGCGGCGAACAGAAGAAGATCAGCGAGATGAAACGAGCCGAGTCCGCCGTTTGCAATCGCCACGAACCCTACGACCGATACCGCGCCGGCGGCGCTTGCCCACCAGAATCCCTTACTGGGACGCTCTTTTCCTCGGACGACGGCAAATACCGCGGTCGCAGCGGGGAGTAGCCCGATCACGACTGCCGCGTGACTCGCCGGCGATGTCTGCAACGCAAACGTGGTGAACAGTGAAAACCCCAGTACCGCACCAACAGTCACGAGTGCGATGCGAAACCACTGCCGAAGCGTCGGAAGCGTCGCGCGAGTAACCGACAGCATCACAATCGCAAGGGCCCCGGCAACGACAGCGCGGCCCGCACCGACGAACAGGGGGTCGAGATCCGCGACGGCGACCCTCGTGAGCGGAACGGTGAACGAGAACGCCAGCACACCGAGCAAGCCCCACCACAAACCGGATCGAGACGATGGCATCGGTAGCGGTTCCTGCGGCGCGACGATAGCGCTACTCTTCATACTCATGTTTTACGATAGCAGTAGCACGCCAACCAGCGAAACTGGTATTTCAGATGCGCACCCGTGTGCAGGAGATCGAAATTGCTCCGAGCAGTCCGACGAGCGCGAAAGCGTAGAAGCCCCACGGCACGGCGTAACCCGCACCCAGGAGGACTCCGCCCAGGATCGGGCCACAGATCGCACCGACCCGGCCGACACCTGCCGACCATCCGAGCGCGGTCGCGCGAATCTGAGGTGGGTGATTGGCGCTCGTGAAGGCGTAGACCAGTACCTGCGCACTGAATACGAAGCATCCGGCGAGGAAGACCATCACGTAGATTCCGAACGACACCTTCACACTCAGAAGCGCCAGGAACAGTGCAGCTCCGGCGAACCACACGATGGCTGCAGTCCGTGGGCCGATCTTGTTCGCGACGCCCCCGGCGATCAACAGCCCGACGACGGCGCCGGCATTGAGGATCAGAAGGAACGTCAACGACGCCCCGAGGTTGTAACCGGCCTCACGCATGATCGTCGGAAGCCATGTGTTCAATCCGTAGACGAGCAGCAAGCCCATGAAACTGGTGATCCAGATGGCGATGCTGTTGCGCAGGAACTTCGAAGAGAACAGTGCGCGAACGGGATTGGCGGCTTCGGCGCGCTCAACTTCGGACGTGGGCGCAACCTCGAGTTCGACTCCGTAACGGGCAGCGATTTCCTCGGCTTCGGCACGCTTTCCGTGAGCGAGAAGGTACGACGGGGATTCCGGCAGATACCGCAACATGAGTGGAATCAGGGCGACGGCAGGAAGTGCGCCGACAACGAACATCGCTCGCCAACCGAAAGGTTCGATCACGACGAGCGCCAGCGCTGCGGTGGCAACGGCGCCGACGTGGTAGCCGGTCATCAGCATGGTCGACGCAGATCCACCGCCTTGTTTCTTCGAGAATTCGTTGACCAGAGCCAATGCCGTCGGTAGGGCGCCACCCAGCCCCACACCGGCAAGGAAGCGCAGCAGCCCGAAGATGAACGGATTGGGCGCAATTGCGCACAACAGAGTCAGAATCGAGAATGCGGCAACGGCGTACAGCAGCGCGCGGCGTCGACCGATGACGTCGGTGAGAGTGCCGATGACGAGGGCGCCGATGGTCATGCCGATGAGCCCGAAGGTCGAGATCATCGTGATCGTGCCGGTACTCAAACCCCACGCGTCGTAGTCGAGAAGCGAAGGAATGACCGCGCCGAGTACGACCAGGTCGAATCCGTCCAGAAGCACAGCGATCCAACACAACGGTGCTACCCACATTGCGGCACGCGCCCCAGGCGAACCGGTGATTGAACTCGACTGCGTATGCGGTGCGGTCATCGGATCCTCGACATTCACTGCTTGTGGGCGTTCGCGACCGGTTGGGATCCAGTAGTTCGGATCGAAACGTGTTCGCATTGCGAACGCCTGTTCATAATGAGCACATCGATTGTGTACGGAGTCACAACGCCATGTCAAACGTCGCGGTAATCTCGAGGAATGGCACTCTCCGAAAATGAGCGTGAACAGTTCCTGGCCGAACCCCACATCGGGGCGCTGTCCGTGGCGGACGGCACCGAGCGCGGTCCGTTGACCGTCCCGATCTGGTACCTGTACTCACCCGGTGGCAAACCATGGATCCTCACGGGCAAGGATTCGCGAAAGGCACGACTCATCGAGTCGGCCGGGCATTTCTCGTTGATGGCCGAAAGGCTCGATCCGACAATCCGTTACGTCAGCGTCAGCGGATCCGTCGACAAGATCGTTCCGGGCACCGACGAGATGCTGGTCGAAGTCTCGCGGCGTTACCTGGCTCCGGACAAGGTCGACGGGTATCTCGAATTCGCGCGATCGCAGTTGGGCGAACAGGTAGCGATCTACATGAATCCGCAGCACTGGCTGTCTGCGGATCTCGGGGCGATCTGACAATTCTCAGAAAAACGAAGGCTCGGCGCGCCGGAGTGGCGCGCCGAGCCTGACCTGCATGTGGAGGGCTCTATGTCAGCTCTCGGTGAAGAAACGCACCCGATTGAGTCGATGACCGCTCGCCTCGAAGCCGAACAATGCGATGGCAGGTTCCCCGCACACGATGACGCTCGCCGTCACGGTGCGACCGGCAACCAGCATCTTGCTCTTCGTCACGCCGGTGAGCAGAGCGTTGACATCAGCGTTGGACAACTGCGTCCCCGCAGGAAGCTCGACGGGTACCGACGGCGTTCGGCCGACAGCGGCCGCATCGAGGAACCGCGACGCTGCCTTCTTGCCTTTGTCTCCGACGCCGAAGATGCCGCGCGAGAACCCGAGCGCCCCGCCGATCCCCTGGTTCGAGAGCAACTGCGGCGTCAACTTCGCGGCCGCCTTCACCCCCGCCACACCAGCAGTCGCGAGCTGGCTCAACATCGTCGCCAATTCCCAATGCGCATAGAGGGTTCCGATCCGCAAGGAATCGGGCTCCCCCACCAAGTCGTAGCGCAAGTGCATCGGAACGTCGAGAACGACTCCGGTCGACATCTCGGTAGCGAGGCTCAGATCGCGCCACACCGTCCGGCCGCACACGATGTCGCGCTCGACATGGAAGGTGATCGAATTGGGGGCGATGAACGTGTCGTAGAAACTCTCGATCGCCGCCTGACCGTTGTGCGGACGTGAACCTACAGGGTCGTTGACCTGTCCGTCGCCGGCAAACAGGGCCACCCAGGTCGAGCGGTCATGCGCGCCGACGGCTTTCGGGGATCCCTCCACGACGGCCATCAACTGCTCGCGCGTCACCGGCGCGGTCATGCGCGCATCTCGTATGCACCGTCGTACGCCTTGACCTGCTGCCACACCCGGTCGAAGCGTTCACTGTCGACAACAGGCTTCCGCACCGCGGCCAGGGCCCATTTCTGCTGCTCGGGTGTCGACGACGGCTTTCCGTGCAGCGCGATCGCGTATCCCGAGAAGTCACGAATCTGGAAGTCGAAGATCTGATCGACAACGTCGGCGTCGAGCCCGCTGATCTCGGCCTGTTCGAGAATCAGATGACCGTAGACGACGAGAGAGAACAGGTGCCCGACGTTGAGCATGAAATCGAGGTCCTTCTGCTGCTGCGCGTCCGGCGCTGCAGCAGTGAGCAATTCGGTGAGCGCGATCGCCTGCTCGTAAAAACGGGCGACGTTCGGAATCGAAGAGTGCTTCTCGTAGACGGGCTTCCACTCGTGGAACTGAATCTTCGCAGCGCCGCGGGTAGGCCCCTGGTTCCAGAAGAACTCGTCGTCGGCGGCGTCGTCGCGCGTGACGATCTCCGGGAACTGCGCCGAGTTGAACAGATAGTTCGGCAAGAACTTGAGAATCAGGCCGACGTTGACGTGGACGGTGCCCTCGAGCTTGGGCAGCGTGCCGATCATCTGCGCTGCCTCGCGGAAGTACGTGGACTTCTCGTATCCCTTGGCTGCGATCACATCGTGCAGCAACCCGACCACCTTCTCACCTTCGGAGGTGACCTTGGCCTTGGTCATGGGATTGAACAGCAGGTAGCGACGGTCCTCGAGGCTGGCGCTGCGGAAGTAGTCGACCGCCCGCGCACTGAACTGCTTCATCGCGATCAGACGTGAGTACGCGTCGACGAAGGCGGCGCGAACGTGGGCGAAATCCGTGACGGGATTGCCGTACAGAATTCGATTCTGCGCGTGAGTGATTGCCTCGAAGAACGCATGCTCGGTGATGCCGATGGAGCCGGTGCAGAGGTTGAACTTTCCGACGTTGACCGTGTTGAGCGCGGCCTCGAATGCGGCGACGCCGGTGTGCAGAATGTCTTCCTCGCGCACCGGGTAATCGTCGAGGCGGAAATTGCTGACATACATCTGCCCGCGCAGGACGTTGTCCACGAGCTGATAGTTCGGATGTGCACTGTCGGCGACAAAGAACACGTAGCCTTCGGGGCCCTCGACGTCGGTACGACGCCCGAACACAGACACCATTCCGGCTACGTTGCCGTTTCCGATGTAGTACTTCTCGCCGCTCGCGCGGAAGGCGACGTCGCCGTCGGTGGGAGTGAGGAGCATGTCGGTGGAGTACACGTCGGCGCCGTGGTCGCGCTCGGACAGCCCGAACGCCATGACACCACCGTCGGCAAGTTCCTGCGCTGCACGCTTCTTCGCAGCGTCGTTGTCACTCATCCAGATCGGTCCGAGTCCGAGGATCGTGACCTGCCAGGCGTACCAGTAAGCGAGTCCGTAAAAACCGAAGATCTCACTCAAGGCCGCGTTGCGGGCACCGTCCCAACGACGGTTCTCGTCACCGTCGGCGAATGCCGCCGGAGTCTGGAACGTCGCGAACAACTTCTCCCTGCCGACGAATTCGAGAAAGTCGGAGACCCACACGGCGTCGAGGTCGTCCTGAAGCAGTTGCTTCTTGCCGCGGCTCTCGAACCATTCGATGGTGGCTCGCAGCAAACGGCGGGTCTCCGGATCGAACTGAGCGGGGTCGTAAGTATGGGGGTTGAAGAGCAATCCATCGGTGCCAGACACGTCATTACCTTTCGTCGATGACGCTAAACTACCAGCGGGTAACTTTCCGCGGTGCGATTCATGGAAGACCTGCGATTCTTCGCGAATGCCACAGGTCCATCGGATTCCACGTGCCGGACCGAGCACGCGTGATCGGATAGCACGCCAATCCGAGCAACAACGCAGACATGTGGCCGATGGCGGTGAAATTGGTGGCGAAAATCAGAGGTACACCGTAGAAGAGCAACAGCCCCGCGAGATAGATGTATCGCCACGGATCGACGATGCGGTACACCAGAATCCCCATGATGCCGGCCAGACCGTAGCTCACTCCCACGTCGAGAGTGTTGACCGCCGACTCCGCCACGTATCCGTGCCGAATACCTTCGTACAGAACACCTTCGCTGATGTACGTGGCTCCGACGTGGGCGATGACGACAACACACAGCCACCGCCATGTCCCGAGCCAACGCTCAGCCGTTGCATGAAAGATGGTGAAGAGAACCAGGTATCCCAACCAACCGCCACCTTCGAGCCAGAAGGCACTCGAGAACAGGACTCGTAGCGGGTCTTCGGCCAGGTGATGCAGATTGGTCGAGCGCTTGCCGAGAAAACGCTCCTCGACATTGTCGGGCAGATGCCGAAGGAAGAGCGTGGTGAACAGCAGGGCCAGCAACCAGACGTAGGTACCGGGAGCACTGCGCACCCATCGCCATGCCGCCTTTGCTGCCCCCAGCATCCTCACCGCTTCGAGTCTGCGCTCACTCGTTCACTACTGCAACGGCAAACCCGTCCCATCCCTTCGAACCCACGGTTTGAATGGCGGTGCCGTCGAGTTTCGGCTCGGCCGCGATCATCTCCAACACCGCTCGACTCGCTTTGACGCGCTCGTCGTCGATATCCGGGTTGGACACATGTCCCCCACGCACCACGTTGTCCACGATGATGACGGTTCCGGGATGCGAAAGGGCCAACGCCCACCGCACGTACTCGGTGTTGTTCTCCTTGTCGGCGTCGATGAAGACCAAGTCGAAAGGTCCCAACTCTTCCTTCGCGATCGACGGGAGGCTGTCGAGCGCGGCCCCGACGCGGACGTCGACACGGTCAGCCAAGCCGGCGCGCTCGATATTCGCCCGAGCGACATCCGCATGGGTGGGATCGAATTCCAGCGTGATGACCTGGCCCGAGGGGCCGACCGCGCGAGCGAGCCAGATCGTGCTGTATCCGCCGAGCGTTCCGATCTCGAGAACATTGCGCGCCAGGCACATTCGCGCCAGAAGATTGAGGAGCTTGCCCTGGTTCGGCGCCACGTCGATGGGCGGGAGACCGGCCTCGGAGTTGGCGGCGAGTGCCGCGTCGAGAACCGGATCTTCACCTACCAACGTGGAAACGAGATAGCCGTCGACTTCTGCCCAATCCGGTTCGCGTTCCATAGCCACGATTGTGGCAGAAAAGAAGGGCCGCCGCAGACACCTCGGAAGGTGGCTGCGGCGGCCCGGACGACTATTCGAATCAGCCGCGAACTGCGCTGATGATCTCCTCGATCGCCGAGTCGGCGTCGATCTCACGGCTCTCGCCAGTGAAGCGGTCGCGAATTTCGACCTTGCCGTCGGCCCAACCGCGTCCGACGACAACGATCAGCGGAACGCCGATCAGCTCGGAGTCCTTGAACTTCACGCCCGGCGATGCCTTGCGGTCGTCGAGGATTACTTCGAGTCCGGCACGGTCGAGTTGCGCGGCGAGGCCTTCGGCGCCTTCGCGCGCGGTCTCGTCCTTGTTCGCGATGACGAGGTAGACGTCGGCCGGTGAAACCTCGGCAGGCCAGCGCAGGCCCTTTTCGTCGTGATGCTGCTCGGCAATGACGGCCACCAGACGCGAGACGCCGACGCCGTACGAACCCATGGTCGGGCGGACGGGCTTGCCGTTCTCGGCGAGGACATCGACGGTGAAGACGTCGGTGTACTTACGGCCGAGCTGGAAGACGTGCCCGATCTCGATACCGCGAGCCGAGACCAGCGTGCCGGCTCCATCCGGAGAGGCGTCACCGTCACGAACCTCGGCGGCTTCGATGGTTCCGTCGGGGGTGAAGTCCCGACCGGCAACGAGGCCGACCACGTGCTTGCCGTCTTCGTCGGCGCCGGTGATCCAGCTGGTGCCGTCGACGACACGCGGGTCGACAAGGTAGCGAACGCCGTTGGCCTGCAGCGCCTTCGGGCCGATATAACCCTTGGCCAGGAACGGGTTGTTCTTGAAGTCGGTCTCGGTGATCATCACGAACTCGGCCGGCTCCAGCGAAGCCTCGAGGCGCTTTTCGTCGACCTCACGGTCGCCGGGGATGCCGATACCGAGCAGTTCCCACTCGCCGCCGGGCAGGCGGGTCTTGACCATGATGTTCTTGAGAGTGTCGGCGGCGGTGACGGTACGGCCGAGATCAGCGCGGTTCGCCCAGTCCACCAGGGTGTCGATGGTGGGTGTGTTCGCGGTGTCGTACACCTTGGCTTCGGGCAGCCCGTCGAACGGAATCGAATCGGGAACAACAGTCTTGACGGCCTCGACGTTGGCGGCGTAGCCGGATTCGAGGCAGCGGACGTAGGTGTCTTCGCCGATCTCGCTCTCGGCAAGGAACTCCTCGGACGCGCTGCCGCCCATCGCACCGGAGGTGGCCGAGACGATGACGTACTTGACGCCCAGACGCGTGAAGATCTTCTCGTAGGCGCCGCGATGCGCCTGGTACGACTCCGTCAGGCCTTCGTCGGTCAGGTCGAAGGAGTAGGAATCCTTCATGAGGAACTCGCGGCCACGCAGAATGCCGGCACGCGGACGCTCTTCGTCGCGGTACTTGGTCTGCACCTGGTACAGGGTGACCGGGAAGTCCTTGTAGGAGTTGTACTCACCCTTGACCGTCAGAGCAAAGAGCTCCTCGTGGGTCGGGCCGAGCATGTAGTCGTTGCCCTTGCGGTCCTTGAGGCGGAACAGGTTGGGGCCGTACTCGGTCCAGCGATTCGACGCTTCGTAGGGATCGCGCGGGAGCAGCGCAGGCAGCAGGATTTCCTGTCCGCCAATTGCATTCATTTCTTCACGGACGACACGCTCTACCTCGCGCAGCACCCGCAATCCCAGCGGCAACCACGAGTAGACGCCTGGAGCGATACGACGCACGTAGCCGGCACGAACCAGCAATTTGTGGCTGGCAACTTCGGCGTCCGAGGGATCGTCACGCAGGGTACGCAGGAACAGGTGGGACAGACGGGTAATCACGAGGTGTAAGGATAGTCGCCGCAGTCGGCCGAGCGGGCCTCGGTACGGTTACAGCGTGCTTGTACTGCTGCCTCCCTCAGAAACCAAGTCCGACGGCGGCAAGGATGCGCCCCTCGATCTGGCCGAACTGTCGATGCCCCAGTTGACCGAAACGCGCGAATTGCTGGTTCAGACGCTGGTCGATCTGGCCGCTGACGTCGAGGCGTCGTGCTCAGCGCTCGGGCTCGGCCCGACGCAAGCAGACGAAGTGGAGCGCAATGCCAAGCTGTGGGTGTCCGCGACGCGGCCCGCACTACAGCGCTACACCGGCGTGCTCTTCGACGCCCTCGACGCAAAGTCGTTCACCCGCGCCCAGAAGGCGAAGGCGCTCGATCGGATCGCCATTGGTTCCGCTCTGTTCGGTGCTGTCCGCGCAGGAGATCTGATCCCCGCCTACCGCCTCTCTGGCGGGTCCAAGCTGCCGGGGATGGGGACGCTGCGCTCGCTGTGGAAGCCGGAGCTGCCGAAGGCCCTGGCCGCCGAAGCCGACGGCCTTGTCATCGATCTACGATCGGGTACCTACCAAGACCTCGGACCTGTTCCGGACGCCTTGATCGCAACGGTCCTCACCGAGAAGCCGGACGGCAGTCGCACGGTGGTCAGTCATTTCAACAAGCACCACAAGGGTCTGCTCGCCCGTGCGCTGGTGGTCTCGCGCGCCGAACCGACCGACATCAAGGGTGTCGCGCGGGTGGCGTCGAAGGCCGGCCTGCGGGTGGAAATCGCGTCGGAGCGTGAACTGATCATCCTGACGGATTGATGGCTTCGTCTGTCAAGTGCCGCAGAAGGTTTGGAACGTCTCGCTGAAAGACCGCGGAGCCGCCTCGGTGTAGTCAGCCCACTCGTCGCGTCGGTCGAATGGATGCGTGACAACCTCCAGCAGCTTCTCGAATGGAGCGAGGTCGCCGTCGGTCGCGGCGCGCAGGGCAGCGTCGAGCCGATGATTACGCGGAATGTACAGCGGGTTGACGCGATCCATCGCGCTCGCGGTCTCCGCGGCCCCACGCCCCTGGTCCGTCAGGGCCCTGTGCCACCGCTGCAACCAGGACGCGATGTGGTCCCGTGGCACGAGGTCGTCGAGGGGCGCCGAATTTCCACGCAATTCGTCGGCGAGTGCGCGGAAACTGCCCGTCCAATCAGCACCGTGTTCCGCCAACAACGTCAGCAGATCGTCGACGAGCGCCCGATCGACAAACGGCTGGGCCAGACCGAGCTTTTCCGCGAAACCGGCAGCATAGTGTCCCTCGTAGCGCTCGTCGAAGGTCTCGAGAACTGCCGACGCCGCGGAAATCGCATTGTCGGGTGCGGAATCGATCAGCGGCAACAGTGTTTCTGCCAAGCGCGCAAGATTCCACTTCAGTACAGCGGGCTGATTGCCGAACGCATAGCGGCCCCCGTGGTCGATCGAGCTGAACACTGCCGCCGGATCGAATGCGTCGAGGAAGGCGCACGGACCGTAATCGATGGTCTCTCCCGAAATTGTCGTGTTGTCGGTGTTCATGACCCCGTGCACGAAACCGATGAGCATCCACCTCGCCACCAGTGACGCCTGCGCCTCGACGACCGCCTCGAGGAACCTCAGATAGCGATTGTGTGTACCCGTTGACGGAAGTTCGGTCAGCTCCGGGTAGTGCCGGGCGATCGCGTAGTCGGTGAGCGGCTGCAAGACCTCGCCCTGCCGGGCCGCGAACTCGAAGGTCCCAACGCGTAGGTGACTCGACGCGATCCGTGCAAGCACGGCACCGGGTTCTGCGCCGTTGCGGCGAACGTCCCGTCCCGTCGCCACGACAGACAGCGCGCGCGTAGTGGGGACACCGAGGGCATACATCGCCTCACTGACCAGATATTCGCGCAGCATCGGCCCGACAACCGCGTACCCGTCGCCGCCCCGAGAGAACGGTGTGCGCCCGGAGCCTTTCAGATGCAAGTCCACTCGCTGCCCGGCACTGCTGACGAGTTCGCCGAGTAACAACGCCCGACCGTCCCCGAGAATCGGTGCGTACCCACCGAACTGATGACCCGCATACGCCATCGCCACCGGTGTGGCCCCGACCGGCACCGTCGACCCGGACAGGACGCCGATCCCGTCCACACTTCGCAGCGCTGCTACGTCCAATCTCAACGACGCAGCCAGCTGCTCGTTCACCACGAGCAACTGCGGGTCAGGGGCGGCAGCACCTTGCCACGGCACCGTCAGAGCGCCAAGTTCGTCGGCGAACGTGCTCTCGAGGCCGGCCACGATGGTGACCGTGTCTGCTGTCGATTCCTGGAATGCGGCCATCACACGAGAGTAGTCACCGTGCGACAACCTATCGATCAGCCCTGATCGATGTACGACTCGAGCTGATCGCGTTCGCTCTTGAGCTCGTCGATGCGGCTCTTCACCACGTCACCGATACTGACGATGCCGAGGAGGTTGCCGTCCTCGATCACCGGCAGATGCCGGATTCGACGCTCGGTCATGATCGCGGCAATGCTGTCCACCGCGTCTGCCGGAACGCACGTGTACATCAGAGCGGTCATGACCTCGGAAACCTGGATCCCGAGAAGGTCCGGGCCACGCTCGTGCAGGCGTCGAACGACATCGCGTTCGGAGATGATGCCGACCACCGCGTCGTCGTCGACCACCACCATGGCTCCGATGTTGTGGCGGGCAAGATCGCACAGCAGCCCGTTGACCGTCGTGTGGGCGTCGATCGTGACGATGCTGTTGCCCTTGTTTCGCAATATGTCCGCGATCCGCATCACGGCACCCCGATCCGTCGAGACTCTCGGCACGTCCTGCAACGATCGTATCGGCTAGCGAAGCGGAAAAACAGGACTGATCAGGCGATTCCCTGAGCTGCCTTCTCCGCAGCCTGTGCCTGGGCTACCTGAGAAGGTGTGAACCTGATGCACAGCGCCGCGATACCGGCGAACACGGCGCAGACCGCGCAGCCCACAAGTGCGAAGGTGTACCCCTCTCCGAGTGCAATCAATTGCGCCGGATTCATGTCCGCTGCCTTGCCCGAAGTGCCGCCGAGCGAGAGCGTCTTGGACGTCGCCATTGCACCGATCACCGACAGCGCCAATGGTCCACCGAGCGTCTGGGCAACTTGGGAGATTGCGGTCAGCGGGCCGATCTCGGTCTCCGGGACACCGGCGATCGCGCACAGTGGCAAGGGCACCATCGCGAGGCCGATACCGAATCCGATCCCGATCACGGGCACGAACAAGTTGGCCAGGTAGGTGGAGTCGGAATCGAGAGTAGAGCCGTAGAGGAGTCCGACGATCATGATCACGACGCCGGTGAGGACCAGCCAGCGGGGTTGAACCTTCACGGCGAGCTTGGAAGCAACCGACGCGGCGGCGCCCAATCCGAACGCGAACGGAATGAACGCGATACCGGCACGCAACGGCGAATACTGCATGATGTCCTGCACGAACAGTGCGACAAAGGCCGTCATGCTGAACATCGCGCCACCGACGAAGAAGATGGCGAGGAACGTCGCGACACGGTTGCGATCGGCGAACAACGAGAAGGGCAAGAGCGGGTTGTCTGCAGTTCGCTCGACAAAGAGGAAGGCGGCGAGGGCGACCAATCCGGCCGCCAATGCACCGATGACGGCGATGCTCCCCCATCCCATTTCCGGGCCTTCGGTGAGAGCAAAAACAACACCGGTACAACCGAGGGTCGCGAGGATCGCGCCGGGGACATCCAAAGCCAGACGCGTCTGATTCGTCTCGCGAAGGGCGCGGAACGCCATGCCGACGAGCGCGATGCCGATCGGGACGTTGATGAGGAAGATCAGACGCCACGACACCTCGGTCAATGCGCCGCCGATGATCAGACCGGCGATCGATCCGACGCCCGTCATGGCGGCAAAAATCGCGATGGCCTGATTACGAGCCGGACCCGCGGCGAAAGTCGTGGCAACAAGGGCGAAGGCAGTGGGCGACGCCACGGCTGCGCCGACACCTTGAAGCGCCCGCGCTGCGATCAACATGCCCTCGTTCAGGGCGAGTCCACAGAGCAACGACGCCACCGTGAACAGCGAGACTCCCGCGATGAACATCTTCTTGCGTCCGAACGCGTCGCCGAGCCGACCACCGAGGAGCATGAGCCCACCAAACGCAAGCGCGTACGAGGTCAACACCCAGTTGCGACCACTGTCGCTCAGCCCGAGGTCTGCCTGCAATGGCGCCAGCGCGAGGTTCGCGACGGTGCCGTCGAGCACCACCATCATCTGCAAACCACTCAGGACGGTGATGGCGAGCCCGATGACTCGAGTCGCTACCGGGGCATTCGCCGAAGCGGTTTCAGATGTTGGGGAATCAGACACAAGACTTCACGTTACCCAGCGTCGACGGAAAAGCCCGCGACCGGCCCGATCACGATGATCGCCGGAGGCTTGATCTCCTCGTCCTTGACGCGCTGAGCAACGGTCGCCAGATCGGCCCGAAGTTCACGCTGGGTGCGCAGCGTACCCTCTTGGATGACGGTGACCGGCGTGGTTGCCGGGCGTCCACCGTCGACGAGTGCCTTCGAGAACTGATCGATGCGCTCGACCGCCATGAGCAGCACGATCGTGCCGCGCAACTTGGCCAGCGCCGACCAGTCGACCAGCGAATCCGGATGATCCGGAGCCACGTGCCCACTGACGACGACGAACTCGTGGGTGACGCCGCGGTGGGTGACCGGGATGCCTGCGGCCGACGGGACCGAGATCGCGCTCGTGATTCCGGGCACTACGGTCACCGGAACGCCGGCAGCGGCACACGCTTCGAGTTCTTCGTATCCCCGTCCGAAGACGTACGGGTCCCCGCCCTTGAGGCGGACCACGAACTTGCCTGCCTTCGCGTTGTCGATCAGCGCGGCGTTGATGGCCTCCTGAGCCATGGCACGGCCGTACGGGATCTTCGCGGCGTCGATCACCTCTACGTCCGGACCCAGTTCGGCGAGCAACTCCGGCGGAGCCAATCGGTCGGCCACGACGACGTCGGCGCGGGCGAGCAAACGGCGTCCGCGCACGGTGATCAGATCGGGATCACCGGGGCCACCACCGACGAGAGCAACACCCGCAGCGGCAGGCTCGGCCGTATCGGCGAGCACGCCCGACTGAAGACCTTCGACGACGGCGGTGCGGACTGCTGCCGAACGACGGTGATCGCCGCCCGCCAGAATTCCGATGCTCATACCGTCGTACTCAGCGCTGGCGGGAGTGACGGCGGTGCCGTGCTTCGCGTTGTCGGCGCGCACGCAGAAGATGTGGCGACGCTCCGCTTCGGCGACGATCGCCGCATTGGTTTCCGGCTCGTCGGTCGAGGCGATGGCGTACCACGCACCTTCGAGGTCGCCGTCGGCGTACGGACGCTCTTCGACCGTGATCTGACCGGCAGTGGCCATACCTTCGACGGCTGGAGTGAACGCGCGACTGATGACGTGAACGCGGGCACCAGAGGCGACCAGCAGTCCGAGTCGGCGCTGAGCCACAGTGCCGCCACCGAACACGACCACGCGTCGATCGGTCAGGTTGAGGCCGACCAGGTAGTTGGTCTCGTCTGCGGTGGACTCGCTCACTCGCACTCCGTTTCGTTGTCAGAATTGGTCAAGCTGGAGGGAACTTTACGGGCCGCGGCCACGGTCACTCCATCCCTGGCAGTCTTGGCCAGCACAAGTCGGCCGCCCCCGGACGCGAGGATCGCAGCCGCTTCCGCGACGCTTGCCGTTCCGACGGCGTTCTCGACGCGAGGCGATGGTGACGGAACTTGAACTCGCGCAAGTACGTCCGAGGCGAAACTCACAATCGGGACGTTCAGTTCATGGGCCGCTGTCAGAAGAGCCGAAGACTCAGCTTTTGCCGCCACAGTGGCGAGTACCACGATCTTCCCTTGCGCCGCGGGCACAGCCTTCACCGCAGCGACGATGTCCTTCGCGGTGACACTCGTCGTGAATCCCACGCCTATACAGAGGTCATCGCCGTGCGGCATCGACGAACTTCGCGATCGATTCGGGCTGCCCCACCGGATGAGTGTGCAGATACGACGCGTGGACGCCACCGCGAACAAACCCTTCGCGGACACTGCCGCCGTCCCAGGGCCGCCACCCCCACGCACTTCCGCAACCGTCCGCGTCTGCCGAGACGAGAGACGTTCGGTGGAACTCGTGACCGGTGACGCGGGAGCCTGCGTCGAAGAGGCTGGAGTCGCTGATCGCGACTGCTTCGCGATACCCGAGGGTCAGGCGTTTCCCGAACGTCGCATCCACTCCGACCACACCGGCCATGCTGTGACCGTCCAAGCTGCGAGCGAGGTAGAGCAGGCCCGCACACTCGGCGTGGATCGGTGCACCGCCGTCCGCCAGATCGCGAACCTGCTGCAGCAGAACGGTATTGGCCGCAAGGTCTACCGCGTGTTCTTCCGGGAAGCCACCGGGAAGGACCAGAGCGGCAGTTCCCGCAGGAAGCTCGTCCCGCAACGGGTCGAACACCTGCACGTCCGCGCCGGCGGCAGTCAACAGCTCCCGGTGCTCGGCATAGCCGAAGGTGAAGGCCGGGCCACCCGCCATGGCAACCACAGGCCGAGACTCTGCGTGTGCGCCGACCTCGGCAACCGGATCCCATGCAGCTGCACTCACGTTCGAGGCGGCCAGTGCGCGAACAGCACCCAGATCGACGTGCGAGGCAATCAAGTCGGACATCGCGTCCACTGCGGCCACAGCGGCGGCGCCGTGCTCGGCCGCCGGAATCAGGCCGAGGTGCCGGGAGGGAACTTCGAGTTCCGTCAACCGTGGCACAACTCCGAGCACTGCGACGCCGACCTTGTCGCACGCATGACGCAACACCTGCTCGTGACGAGCGCTCCCGACGCGATTGAGAATGACGCCGCCGATGCGCACACCTGCGTCGTAGGTCGCGAAGCCGTGGAGTACAGCGGCCAGACTCTGACTGTGCCCACGGGCGTCGATCACGAGCACTACCGGCGAACCGAGGATCGACGCGACCTGCGCCGTCGATCCCTCCGCCGACGGCTGCGAGTTTGCCTCGTCGATCTTCCCGTCGAACAGACCCATGACGCCTTCGACCACGGCGATGTCGCAACCAGCGGTTCCATGCCGGTAGAGCGGTCCGATGCGATCCGGGCCCACCAGAACAGTGTCGAGGTTGCGTCCGGGCCGCCCTGCCGCGAGTCCGTGATAACCCGGGTCGATGTAGTCCGGCCCCACCTTGAAGGGTGCAACGCTGCTACCGGACCGTCGCAGCGCGCCGATCAATCCCGTTGCCACCGTGGTCTTTCCGCTACCCGAGGCAGGAGCGGCGATCACCACGGCCGGAGTGGAAGGACTTACCATTCGATGCCCCGTTGGCCCTTTCGGCCGGCATCCATCGGGTGCTTGATCTTGGTCATCTCGGTCACGAGGTCGGCGGCGTCGATCAACGCCTGCGGGGCGTCGCGTCCCGTGATGACAACGTGCTGGTTGCCCGGACGATCGCGCAGTGTCTGCACGACCTCGTCGACGTCGACCCAGCCCCACTTGAGCGGATAGGTGAACTCGTCGAGGACATAGAATCGATGTTCCTCGCTCGCAAGCCTTCTCGCGATCTCCTGCCAACCCTCCGCAGCGGCAGCAGCATGATCTTCCTCGCTACCGGCCTTGCGTGTCCATGACCAACCTTCGCCCATCTTGTGCCACTGCACCGGCCCACCGACGCCGGTTTCGTCGTGCAGGTTTCCGAGCGCGCGGAACGCGGCTTCCTCTCCGACCTTCCACTTGGCACTCTTCACGAACTGGAACACGCCGATGTCGAACCCCTGATTCCAGGCACGCAGCGCCATGCCGAAAGCGGCGGTGGACTTACCCTTTCCCGGGCCGGTGTGCACGGCAAGTACCGGCGCGTTACGACGCTGACGCGTGGTCAGACCGTCGTCGGGAACTGTCTCGGGAACACCCTTGGGCATCGTGAACTCCTGAGCTGGGATCTAGGCTGCGGCGCGGACGACACCCGCGACCTGCTGCGCTGACAATTCGGCGAGGCGGACGTATCCGCCACGTAGTTCTCGCGCCAACTCGGCCGCCAGCCCCAGACGCACGAGGCCGGTCTCGCAGTCGACGACGATGGACGCGACGGACGCGTCGGCGAGAAGATGCGCGGCGACGCGGGCGCGGTGCAGCGCATCCTTGCCGCCGGTTGCCCGGCCGTCGGTGAGTGTGACGACGAGGGCGCGACGCTGCGGGTCACGAAGTCGTTCACGCAGAACCACTTCGCGAGCACGCAGGAATCCCTCTGCGAGTGGGGATTTGCCGCCGGTACGCATCGACTGCAAGCGACGGACAGCGATGTCCACCGAAGATGTCGGCGGCAGTACGAGCTCCGCTTCACGACCACGGACGGTGATGACGGCGACCTTGTCGCGGCGCTGATAGGCGTCGCGGAGCAACGAGACAACCGCACCGGTGACCGCGGAGAGGCGGTCGCGTGCTGCCATCGACCCCGACGCGTCGACAACGAAGACGATCAGATTGCCTTCTCGCCCTTCACGTATCGCGCCGCGGAGATCAGCGGGTGCCAGCCGCAACCGTCCAGCAGTGCGACCACGGGCAACTTGAGACTCGGCTGCGGCAAAGACCGTGCTCGTCAGATGCAATCCGTGCCCACGCTCCCGCGTGGACCGCACAACTCGTCCACGGGACGACATGGACCGCGAGCGTCGTCCCGGTGCACCTTCACCGACTCCCGGAACTTCGAGGAGCTTGGCCTTGAATTCGCCGGCCGGTGGAGCCGAGGGGCGATCGGTGGCGCGTACTCCCCCACCAGGTCCGTCAGGGTCGTCCGGGCCGTCGTCGTCAGGCCCGTCGTCGTCCGGCCCTCCGTGTCCGGGACCGCCGTCATCGGAGCCGCCATCTTCCGGGCCACGGTCTTCGTGATTTTCGGGAGGTTCGGGCTCTCCGTCGCGCGCGTCGTCCTCTACCTGCGACTGAGCATCCTGGTCGGCCTGCTCGAGCGCATCGTCCAACTGCTGCTGATCCAAGCCGGGCTCGTCGAACGGATCGCGGCGGCGGCGATGCGGCAGCGTCAGTTCCGCCGCTACTCGTACGTCCTCCGCAGTGACTTCACTGTCGCCGCGCCAGGCAGCGTGGGCCGTCGCGGTGCGCGCCAGCACCAAGTCCGCGCGCATACCGTCGACGTCGAACGACGCACACAGCGAGGCGATACGACGCAGCTCGCGGTTGCTCAGCTCGACCGAGTCCAATTTCTCACGCGCCGTGAGGATTTCGGCCGCCAACTCCTCATCGGCGGATACGTACCGAGCGACAAATGCCTCGGGGTCACGCTCGTAGTCGAGTCGGCGACGCACCACTTCCATGCGAATGTCGACGTCGCGGGAAGCGGCGACGTCGACAGCCAGACCGAAACGGTCCAGAAGTTGCGGACGCAGTTCTCCCTCTTCGGGATTCATCGTGCCGACGAGTACGAACTTGGCCGGATGCGAATGGGAGATGCCGTCACGCTCGATGTGAACCCGACCCATCGCCGCGGCGTCGAGAAGCACGTCGACCAGGTGGTCGTGAAGCAGATTCACCTCGTCGACGTACAGAACACCCTGGTGAGCAGCGGCGAGCAGTCCAGGTTGGAATGCGCGCTCACCGTCACGCAGAACCTTCTCCAAGTCGATCGAACCGATCACCCGGTCTTCGGTGGCGCCCACGGGCAGTTCGACCAAGCGGGCCGGTCGTGTCGTTCCGGCGTCGTCGACCGCGGGCAGCAGCGCAGTCAGCGCGCGCACGACCGTCGACTTGGCAGTTCCCTTCTCACCGCGAACCAGGACCCCGCCGATCCCTGGATGCACCGCACACAGGATCAGCGCCAATCGCAATTGATCCTGGCCGACCACAGCACTGAACGGGAAGCCCGCCACTGGTCGATCTTCTTCACTTCGCACGTCGATATCCCTCCACCTCTCGGTTTCCTCGCCGAGAATTTGGCTGCACTCGAATGTCGCGGCAACCTGGCTGAGATCTCCCGGTTTATCGGTAGAGGAGAGATCTTTCACAGTGGCGGGACCGCGCCTGGATCGAACAGGACTTCCCCGCGAACATTCGGTATCGAAAAAACCCTAGTCGGCTCGCTTTCCCACGAGCCGACCAGGGTCAATTCTCCGACAAACTAGCTGACGGCCACGAAAGGCTCTCCCCCACCACGACGCATCGGGGTGTGCGGGATGCCGTCTTCGATGAACTCTTCGCCGTCAGCCTTGAATCCGTGCTTGGCGTACATCTCGACCAAGTAGGTCTGGGCGTTGATCCGACACGGCGCTTCGCCGACCTCGGCCAGTGCGGCCTGCAGGAGACGGGTCGTGTGGCCCTGGCCGCGAGCCTGACGCGACGTGCACAGGCGTCCGATTCGGAAGCTCTTGTTTCCGTCGTCGTGCTCTTCGAGCAGCCGGAGCGTGCACACCACCTGGCCGTCCTGCTCGAGCCAAAAGTGGCGTGTTTCCGTCAGCAGGTCCCGCCCGTCCAACTCGGGATACGGGCAAGCCTGCTCGACGACAAAGACCTCCACTCGAAGCTTCAACAACTCGTAGAACGTCTTGTTGTCGAGATCGAGTGCCCATGAACGCTTCAAAGCTGCTGTTGCCGTCATGGGTTGGACTATCACACAGTCGCGGCGGTATCCGCGACCGGAGCCGATTCGGAAGCACCGGCGGAATCGAGCTCGAGAACCTTCGAGGACCAATCCCAGACCTGGTTGAACAGGCCTTCGTTGTCGGTGAGCTTGACGCCGATGGACGGAACCATCTCGCGGAGCTTGCCCTTCCAACCCTGGAACTCGGTCGGGAAGCAGCGCTCGAGTACGTCCAGCATCGCCGGGACGGCCGTGGACGCACCGGGCGAAGCACCGAGCAGGCCGGCGATGGAACCGTCCTCAGCGGCGACCACAGCGGTACCGAATTCGAGGACACCACCCTTGCCCTTGGCACGGCGGATCACCTGGACGCGCTGGCCCGCGGTGATGAGTTCCCAGTCCTGGGCCTGCGCCTTGGGCGCGAACTCACGCAGATCCCAGATGCGACCGGCTTCGTTCTTGGCAAGCTCGCTGACCAGGTACTTGACCAGGCCGAGCTCGCTGACACCGACACCGAGCATCGAGAGGATGTTGTTCGGCTTGACCGAGCCGGGCAGGTCCGTGACGCGACCCTGCTTGAGGAACTTCGGCGACCAACCAGCGTAGGGACCGAACAGCAGACCCGGCTTGTTGCCGATGACACGGGTGTCCAGGTGAGGCACCGACATGGGCGGGGCGCCGACGGCAGCCTTGCCGTAGACCTTGGCGCTGTGCTGGTCGATGAGTTCGGGGTTGGTGCATCGCAGGAAGGCACCGCTGACCGGGAAGCCACCGAAGCCCTTGGCTTCCTTGATGCCCGACTTCTGCAGCAGGTGCAGGGCGCCGCCACCGGCACCGACGAACACGAAGCGCGAGCGAACGGTGCGCTTTTCACCGGTGCGACGGTTGGTGACCTTGACGGTCCAGGACTTGTCTGAGTTCTGGGTCAGGTTGGTGACCTCGTGGCCGAAGTACATCTTGCCGCCGGTCTTGCCGATGTAGCCGATGAGCTGCTTGGTGAGCGCTCCGAAATCGACGTCGGTGCCGTCCTGGCTCCAGTTCAGGGCGATGGGATCGGAGAAGTCGCGTCCCTTGGCCATGAGCGGCAAACGCTTGCTGAACTCGGCCGGATCGTCGATGTACTCCATACCGCGGAAGAGCGTGTGGCCGGCAAGTGCGTCGTAACGAGCACGGAGGTACTTGGCGTTGGCCTCACCGTGAACGAAGCTCACGTGCGCGATGGGGTTGATGAATTCCTTGGGCTGTGTCAGGACGCCCTGCTCTACCGCGTGTGCCCAGAACTGGCGTGACACCTGGAACTGCTCGTTGACGTTGACGGCCTTCTTGATGTCGACCGTGCCGTCCGAGTTCTCAGGTGTGTAATTGAGCTCACACAGGGCTGAGTGACCGGTTCCCGCGTTGTTCCAGGGGTCGCTGCTCTCGGCTGCGACGGCATCGAGCCGCTCGAAGGTCGAGATCGACCAATCGGGCTGCAGCTGGCGCAGCAATGCACCCAGCGTGGCGCTCATGATGCCTGCGCCCACGAGCACTACATCCGTCTTCGTCTCTACCGCGTTCTGATTCGACACTGGAGAATCGACTTCCTTGTCATTAGCCGTGCGCGCATCCGCCTGCTGTGTTACGCCGAATAGGTTACCCGTGCGTACACGCGCGGTTCACCACCCCCAATTGTGCTCTACAACGCGCACTCGAAACGACGATTAGATTGTGATTTGTGACTACTTGGGTTCCAGACGTCCTCGGTGACGGATATCAGCAGCTGACGATCCCGCTCGGAACGGATCCGGACGGCGAAGGCGAGGTGGACGCAACACTGGTCCGCTACCAACCGCAGAAGGAGGCGGTGAAGACACACCGTGCCGTTTTGTACGTGCACGGCTTCACCGATTACTTCTTCCAGAAGCACCTCGCCGAGCACTTTGCCGAGCAGGGTTACGCCTTCTTCGCACTCGACCTGCGTAAGTGCGGCCGCTCCCTCAAACCGGGGCACACAGCTCATTACGTCTCCGACCTTGCGCTCTACGACGCCGAACTGAACGAAGCGCTGCGCATCGTCCGCAGCGAGACCGAGGGCAGCGAGGTGCTGCTCATGGCGCACTCCACCGGCGGTCTGATCGTTCCGCTCTGGCTGAACCGTTTGCAGCGCAAGCCCGGTGGCAGCGACGGCGCCGGAATCTGCGGGCTGGTACTCAACAGCCCCTGGTTCGACCTTCAGGGTCCCTCAGTGGTGCGCAACGTCGGTACTACGGCGATCGATGCGCTCGGACGGGTATCGGCGAAGACGGTGATCCCGGGAACTGGGCTACCGACTTACGGTTCCAGTCTTCATGTTTCGGCCAACGGCGTCTGGGATTACAACCTCGACTGGAAGCCACTGGCAGGCTGCCCCGTTACCTTCGGCTGGATGCGGGCCGTCCGAGCGGGTCACGCAAAACTTCACCGCGGCCTAGACATCGGAGTGCCCGCGCTGATTCTGCGCTCGAAGAAGTCGCAGTTCGCGAAGGCGTACAACCCGAGCGTCGACCTCGCCGATTCCGTGCTCGACGTCAAGCAGATCGCACGTTGGGCCGGTTGCCTCGGCGATCGCACCACCATCGTCCCGATCGACGGCGCCCGTCACGACGTGTTCCTTTCGACCGAGAAGCCCTTGGCCACAGCCTTTTCCGAACTCGACCTGTGGCTGGAGTGGCTCGACGGCCACCTCACCCCGGCCGCAGAAAGTTCGGCAAGCACAGCAAGCAACACACAGGAGATCGCGCAGTGACGCACTACGACCTTGCAATCATCGGCAGCGGATCCGGAAACTCGCTGCCCGACGAGCGGTTCGACGGTAAGAAGATCGCAATCCTCGAAGAGGGCACCTTCGGCGGAACGTGCCTCAATGTCGGGTGTATCCCGACCAAGATGTTCGTCTACGCCGCCGAGGTGGCACGCACCGTCACCACTGCCGAGAAGTACGGCGTCGACGCCACGCTCGACGGCGTTCGTTGGTCCGACATCGTCAAGCGCGTCTTCGGCCGCATCGATCCCATTTCTGCAGGTGGTGAGCGGTACCGCAGCGAAGACAGTCCCAACACCACCGTCTACCGCGGCCACGCCACGTTCACCGGCGACAAGACGATCGACACCGGAACCGGCGAGACGATCACCGCTGACCAGGTGGTCATCGCAGCCGGTTCGCGTCCGATCATCCCGGACGAGATCGCGTCGAGTGGTGTGAAGTACTACACCAACGAAGACATCATGCGACTGCCCGAACTTCCCGAGCACCTCGTGATCGTCGGCTCCGGATTCATCGCCACCGAGTTCGCACACGTGTTCTCCGCGTTGGGTTCTCGCGTGTCGATCATCGGTCGCAGCCAGCGACTGCTGCGGCACCTCGACGACGAGATCTCCGAGCGCTTCACCGAGCTGGCCGAACAGAAGTGGGACGTCCATCTGGGCTCCCCCCTCACGTCGGTACGCGGCGATGGCGACAACATCGCCGTCGAACTGGCAAATGGCACAGTCGTTTCCGGTGACGTTCTCCTCGTCGCGGTGGGTCGTCAGCCGAACGGTGACCTACTCGGTCTCGACAAGGCCGGCGTCGAACTCGACGACAAGGGCTCGATCGTGGTCGACGAGTACCAACGCACCACCGCAGAGGGCGTCTTCGCACTCGGTGACGTCTCCTCGCCGTACCAGCTCAAGCACGTCGCCAACCATGAAGCGCGCGTTGTTCAACACAACCTGCTCCAGGACGCGTGGAAGGACACGTCCGGGCTTCGCAGCACCGATCACCGCTTCGTACCGGCAGCCGTGTTCACCGACCCGCAGATCGCCGACGTCGGAATGACGGAGAAGCAGGCTCGCGACGCCGGACTCGACATCACGGTCAAGGTGCAGGCTTACGGCGACGTCGCTTACGGCTGGGCGATGGAGGATCAGGAGGGCATCTGCAAGGTGATCGCCGAGCGCGGCACCGGACGCATTCTCGGTGCCCACGTCATGGGTACGCAGGCTCCGACGGTGATCCAGCCGCTCATTCAGGCGATGAGCTTCGGTTTGTCAGCTCAGGACATGGCGCGCGGCCAGTACTGGATCCACCCGGCCTTGGCCGAAGTGGTCGAGAACGCGCTGCTCGGCCTCGACATCTGAGCCCCGCAGCCCTTATGACGCCGAAAAGGCGGGCACTCCTCGCAATGGGAATGCCCGCCTTTTCGTAGGTCAGAGTTTCACCAGGGGCTGGTACGCAGCACGATCTCGGTTGCGAGTTCGGCCGGTGCCGACTTGACGACGTCGTCGACACCCGGAAGTTCCGTCACGCGGAAGTCGGAGTACACGAAACGACCGCTGGCGTCGGCGATGGCCCGACCTCCACTGCCCACGACTACGGTGGTCGGAACCTCGACCGGCGGTACGCCGGCAATATCGCTGGCCGACGGATGTCCACGGTCCACGGCGATCAAACTCGCGAAGCGGCCGAACTGACGTGCAGCCAACAGCCACGCGAGATCGGCGCCCTCCCGGTGACCGACCAGGTTCACCCAGGCGATGTTCAACTCGTCCAGAAGTACCACTGCCGAGGTCTCGTCGAGATTCTCGATCGATTCCACCGCGACGGTCCGCAGATCCGAATGGTGCAGTCGCTCGCACACATCGTCGTACAAGTCGACGGGGTCGCCCTTGCCGGGGAGCAGGAGTACCGCATGCTTGCTGACCGGCCCGTCGATCCGAACGGTGCACGAACCACTGCCCACCGCTACTCGAGTCAATTCCATGTCTGGAAACGGTACGCGATCCACACTGTGGAGGACCCTGGAGTCGACAGAAGTATGACCACTCATACATTCACGCGCCGCTACGAGCCCGAATTGTTCGCTCTGTACCGCCTCCACTCGGAGCGAAAGTGGCTTTCGGCGCATCTGAGGCGACGGGCGTACCGTTCGCTCGAAAGTGGGGGTGGGCCGAACTCCAGTGGGGCGCGGGTCTAGGTACCGGACGGTTTGGGGAGCCTCGTCATTCCGTAGACGTGATCAGCACGCACCGTGAGGATCTGCCGACGCTCTGCCACCATCGCTTCGCGGTACTCCTCCCAATCGGGATGCTCCTGGCCGCTGATGTCCCGGTACAGCTCGACCAGTGCGTCCGACACTTCGTCGTGAGGATCGGCCGCTGCGGGTGTCACCACAGCAAGTCCTTCGATCACGGCGTAGCTCCAGAAGTCGGGCGCGCTGACGTGGAGGGAAACCCGCGGATCGCGTAGGGCATTACGGCTCTTGGCGCGATCGGCCGTGATGGACACGGAAGCCGTCTTCGACTCGACGTCCCAGCGGTAAATGATGTTGGACAACTGTGGGCGGCCGTCACGCTTTACGGTTGCCAGCACACCTTGTTTTCCCTCGGCCACGAGTGCGAACAACGCGTCGTCGGTGTCTGTGTCATTGCTCATGTCTGCACCAACGACGCCGTGCGGCCGGTTTGTTCCGGAGGCAGTCCAGTTCGAAGATCGCGGACCGCAATCGCGCGATGTCTCTTCCCGCGATGGACGACAGCGGACAAAGATGGTCGACATGGCAACTTCTCGCGACATCCTCCGGCTGACTGCGTTCAGTTCGGATCCGGCCGGCGGTAATCCGGCCGGCGTAGTGCTCGACGCGCGTGGACTCGACGACTCCGAATTACAATCTGTTGCAGCCGAAGTCGGGTATGCCGAGACGGCGTTCCTCATCGAACCGGTACTCGGAGGCAACCCGCGCCACAGCCGGATCCGGTACTTCTCCCCTATCGCCGAAGTACCGTTCTGCGGTCATGCCACTATTGCGACGGCCATCGCTCTCACCGAGCGAGACGGTGACGGAACCTTCACATTCGAAACACCGATCGGACCGGTATCCATCGACACGGCGACCGACGAGGACGGAACGTCCACCGCGACCTTCACCAGCGTCGAACCATCGGTCTCGCCGATCGATCATGCTGTACTGACAGCACTGCTCGGGCTCATCGGCGTCGATTCGTCTGCGCTCGACGCGCGGTATCCCGCAATGCTCTCGTACGCCGGCAACACGCACCCGATCGTCGTACTTCGTGATCAGTCGACATTCGACGAGTTCACCTTCGATCCATCCGCAATGCGAATTCTGATGGACGCGCAGGGGTGGGCCGGCACGGTGACGATCCTGCATCCCCTCGACGACAACACCTTCGAAGCCCGAAATCTGTTTCCGGTGGGAAACATCGTCGAGGATCCCGCAACCGGGTCCGCAGCGGCATCGACCGGCGGTTACCTGCGCAAACTCGAACCCGCGGCCACTCCGCGGCGGATCACCATCCACCAGGGCCGACACGTCGGGCGTCCCAGTGTGCTCGAAGTCGACATCCCAGTCGACGGCGGTATCTCGGTCACCGGCACCGCAGTGCCCGTCGTCGACGGGCAATAGTCAACCTCAGCGATGAGTTTCTCCCCGCCGGCGGGTCTATTCACCAGAGCGACGTCACAAGACCATCGCATCGAGCCGGGAGAACACCATGTCTGCAATCACGTCAACCGCACACAACCTCCACCTCACCAAGCCACGTGCCGTACTCGGCGCCACGGTAATTGCTCTCGTCGTCAATCTGATCCTGTGGTTGATCGGCCTCGCATTGGGCGGATCCTTCGAGATGACAGATCAGGGAAAGCCGGCGAGCGTCGCGCCTGGTGGGGTCATCACATTGACGGTGGTGCCACTGCTGGTCGGTTTGTCGGTCGCAATGTTGATCTCACTGAAGTGGGAGCCGATCATCCGCATCGCCCAGATCGTGGGTGCAGTCGTGGCGCTCGGCACCATCGCTTTGACCATTGCCGCGGACTTCGACGCCGCCAGCACGGTCACGCTCGCGCTGATGCACGTGGTTGTCGCCGCGAGCGTGGTCGTCGCGCTCGAGGCCGTACGTCGGTCTCCGTCGAACTAGACCGCGGTGGGCGGCGCGGAATACGTCTCGACGATCTCGGCTGCCACGTCACGCAACTTGGTGTTCGTGGTCTGAGACTGCCTGCGCAGCATGTGAAATGCGGTGTCGGCATCGATCCGATGGATGGCCATCAGCATGCCTTTGGCCTGTTCGATCGGCGCCCGAGTCTCGAGCGCGCGTTGCAAGGCGTCAGCTACCGCCTTGGCAGATTTGAAACGGGAGAAGTCTCCGATCGCGCGTGAGACTGTTGTCGTGAGAATCTCCATGACTTCCGCATCGACGCTGTCGAAGGCCGCTGGGGCACGTCCGTAAAGGTTGAACGAACCGAGTCGCTGATCCGGCGTGAAGAGCGGCGCCGCGAGAAAGGACTTGATCCCTTCGTCCTTCGCGGCAGCCGCGAACCGCGGCCAGCGTTCTGCGCTGGTCTCGGCATCGACGACTACGGTTTCACCGGTTCGAGCCGCGTGCAGACATGGTCCGTCGCCGGCGTCGTATTGCTCGATGTCGACGCGCAGGGTCCGCGAATCGGTATGAACGGCGGTGTAGGTCTGCCCGGCAAGATCGATGGTGACGCCGATGCTGTCGGCGCCGTCGATGGCGTCGTTCGCGATTTCGACGGCGCGCTGGAGCAGAACCACGAGTTCGTCCTCGTCGCCGATACTTCCCCCGAGCGCTGCCAGCAACTCTCTGACCGCACGTGCCGTCAGCCGAGTTTCCGCAGCCTCGACGGCGACGTCAGCACCCGTTGCCGTCGCATCGTCCGGCAGTACCGACGGCACCGAATCCTCGGTTCTCGGGTCGAAGCCTCTGGGGTCGAAAGCGGTATCCACGACGAAGCATTCTTCCAGTTTCACGGGCACCAAGGAGAGTGAGTTCGGTGACAGAACCCGGCAAACCGCCGAGTCGTCATCGCCATCGATCGAGTGCGACACCGAGATTCCGCCTCGCCCGAGTGTGCTGGCCACGAACCGCGTCCGGACTCAGTTCCAGGACAACAGCGATCTCCGGATACGTCATGCCCTCCACTTCTCGCAAGACCCAGGCAGCACGCTGACGCAGTGGCAGGCGATCGAGTTCGGATTCCAGGGCATCGAGAAATGCTGTGCCGCAGACTTCTTCGCTCGGATCACGCAAACGGGGATCAGCTTCTTCCCGGAGTTCGTCCATATCGGCGGCGCAGGAGCCGACTTTTCGATAGAAATCCGAGATCTTGCGAGAACAGATCGCGAACAACCAGGTCTTGGTGCTCGAGCGCCGCTGAAACCCCGGAAGTTGGCGCCACGCAGCGACGCAGGTTTCCTGGACGATGTCGTCGACGTCACTCTCGCTCGCGAGCAGTCGACGGGCAAATCGATACAAGTGCGGGCCGTATCGACGGACGATGACGTCGAAGGCCGCGTGATCGCCGAGCATTGCCGAGTCGACCAGCACCTCGTCACTGAAGTCGGTCAGCAAGCCGTCGAATTGATCTGTCACCGCGCACACTCCTACTAGGGAGCCGTCGCGGGAGTGAGGCCTGGCTATTCTACCGCGTCCACGTCGACACCCGCGGGAGCGCTCTCAGGCTTCGAGTGCGGAAGCAATGACGGGGAGCCCGATAGGCGCCCCACCGTTGATCAGTTTCTCGAGTAGATCCTGATCGAGGTGCTGCTCGACGAGATCAGCGAGAAGGTCGAGTTGTTGTTCTCGCACCGCGGCAACCGCGGTGTCGGGTGCAGCAACAAAACCGGGAACCGCGAGCTCACGCAGCAGGCTGCGCCGAAAGTCGTCACTTTCCAGGAGACCGTGCCAGTGTGTCCCTCGAACAGGCCCTCGCACACTGCCTTCCGGCATACCGCTCGAGTCCGCCAGCAATGGGCGGTCCCCGTTGCGCACGACGCGTCCGTGATGAATCTCGTACCCGGACACCGAGATACCGTCTGCCGTACCGGTCATCTGCGCCAGCACCTTGTCCGGAGCGAACTCGACATCGAGGTCCAGCAGACCCAGTCCCGCGGTGGTCCCTGATCCTGATTCGACGTCGTCGACGATGGAATTACCCAGCATCTGGTAACCGCCGCAGATTCCCAGGACTGCTTGCCCGCGACCTGCTCGCGCGACGATCTCGTCGGCCAGGCCGGTACTTCGCAACCACTCGAGGTCACTTACGGTGGACTTACTACCGGGGATCACCACGAGGTCCGCGTCGCGAATTCGCGACGGATCGGTCACCCACGAAACTGCCACGCCCGGTTCACATGCCAGTGCCTCGACGTCCGTGGAGTTGGAGATGCGCGGGAGCCGAACCGCAGCAACGGTGAGCCAGGCCGAACCGACGGGTGGGCCCGGGCGCCCTACCGGGGCATTGCCGGTGACGCCAAGCGAATCCTCGGCGTCGAGCCAAAGATCGTCGGCAAACGGGATCACTCCGAGAGTGGGTCGACCGGTGAGGCTGCGCAGTTGTTCCAGTCCGGGTTCCAACAGTGCAACGTCACCGCGGAATTTGTTGATCACAAATCCCGCGATCAATGCCTGGTCGCTGGGCGAGAGCACAGCAACGGTCCCGAACAGATGGGCCAGGACGCCGCCGCGATCGATGTCACCGACGACGACGACCGGAATCCGCGCAGCCTCAGCCAATCCCATGTTGGCAAGATCCGTTGCGCGCAAGTTGATTTCGGCCGGTGAACCGGCGCCTTCACAGATCACGACGTCGAACTCGGATCGAAGCGATTCGAGATCTTCGGCCACGACGGCGCGAAGCCACTGCCGATGCTGCATGTAGTCGCGAGCACCCACTGTGGTCATCGCCTTGCCCCGAACAACCAATTGCGACGTGCGGTCACTTCCAGGCTTGAGCAGCACCGGATTGAATCGAACACTCGGCTCCAGACCGCATGCACGCGCCTGAAGTGCCTGCGCACGGCCGATCTCTCCGCCGTCCAGCGTGACCACGGAGTTGTTCGACATGTTCTGCGCCTTGAACGGCGCCACTCGGACGCCTCGACGCGCCAACATGCGACACAATCCGGCCACAAGAACGCTCTTGCCTGCGTCGGAAGTAGTGCCGGCTACCAGCAGAGCGCCGCGCATCTCCGAACTCAAGGCAGGGTGAGAATCTCTGCACCGGTCTCGGTGACCACCAAGGTGTGCTCGAACTGCGCCGTCCACTTACGGTCCTTGGTGACGACGGTCCAACCGTCCTCCCAGATCTCGTAGTCGATACCACCGAGGTTGATCATCGGTTCGATCGTGAAGACCATGCCCGGTTCGATGATCGTCTCGACCGCGGGCTCGTCGTAGTGCAGGATCACGAGGCCGTTGTGGAAGGTCTCGCCGATTCCGTGTCCGGTGAAGTCCCGGACGACGCCGTACCCGAACCGATGGGCGTAGGACTCGATGACACGTCCGATCACGTTGAGCGCGCGGCCGGGCTTGACGGCTTTGATGGCCCGCATCGTTGCCTCGTGTGTGCGCTCGACGAGCAAGCGGTTCTCTTCGGACACGTCACCGGCGAGGAATGTCGCATTGGTGTCGCCGTGTACCCCGTTGATGTACGCGGTGACGTCGATATTGACGATGTCGCCGTCCTGGATCACAGTCGAGTCGGGGATTCCGTGGCAGATCACCTCGTTGAGAGACGTGCAGCACGACTTGGGAAAGCTCTTGTAGCCCAACGTCGACGGGTATGCACCGTGGTCGAGCATGAACTCGTGTGCGATGCGGTCGAGTTCGTCGGTCGTGACACCGGGAGCGACAGCCTTGCCGGCTTCCTGCAGCGCGCCTGCAGCGATCTTGCTGGCGATGCGCATCGCCTCGATCGTTTCCGGCGTCTGAACCCAGGGCTCGTTGCCCTCTTTGGCGGTCGGCTTCCACGCGTACTCAGGCCGCTCGATCTTCGAGGGCACAGCGAGGACGGGAGAGACGGTTCCAGGGACCAATGGGGTACGCACAGACATGCAGAACAGCCTAGACCTCGCGTCGCGCGTCAGCCGGATGCACTCCAGTTCCGGAAAACCGGGTCGACGAGAATTCTGACGGGGGTCGACATCGTCTGTCCGAATTCCTCGAAGAGCCCGTCGCGAGATTCGAAGGTGCCCAGATCGCGGTCGACGAATTCGGAGAAGTCCAAGCAATCACACGAAACAGACTTGCCCCAACTGATCGGAGCGCGTCCGATCGCGTCGAACAGTGTCTCCTCGCCGGTGTTCGTGAACGGTTCGAGCGCTGAGACCACCGCAGGTGAAACGATCTCGGAGATGTCCTGCCAGCGTCCGTCGACCAGAAATTCCGGCCACGCCAGCAGCACTGACTTCGGAATCACCGCATGTAGACGCCGAAATCTCGGGTACCAGAATTCCCCGCGTAGTACGAGACCGCGTACTCGGGTGGCGATACCTCGGCGGCGAGCCAACGCTTCGACGATGGCCAGTCTCTGACTGCAGGATCCGCGCTCTCGACTCAATGTCACCGAGACGGGTTGCCGGTCGTCGAGGCCGTACACCGGCCGAATATTTGCAGCGACGCTGCGATGCGCCGACACCAGGAACTCCTGCGCCGACTGGATCGCACCTTCTGCAATGTCCTCGTAGAGGCGGGCCACGTCGTCGTGGCCCCAGTCGAGAATCGGCGTCGCGGTTATATCGCCAACAGACACATCGTGGCGGATGTCACCTTCGCGGATTCCGCCGAGCAGTACGCACGTCATGTCTCGACCGTAGTGCGCGACCGGAATCGGTGGAGCCTGACAGAATCCGAACCGTGAAGAAATGGCTGCTGTTGATCACCGCGATCCTCACCGAGGTGTCTGCGACTCTGTCTCTGCGCGCGGCCCTCGATCACCCCGCCTGGTACGTCGTGGTCGTCGGCGGATATCTCGCAGCATTCACCGCGTTGTCGTTCGTCCTGCGGGAGGGCATGGGACTCGGTGTTGCATACGGAATCTGGGGCGCAACCGGAGTTGTCCTGACCGCGGTGTTCGCGACTTCCCTTTTCGGCGACCCCCTGACAGCCACCATGGGCGTCGGCATTGCCCTGGTCATCGGCGGAGTGCTGTGCGTTGAACTCGGTTCCCAGGTTGCTGCCGACAGCGGGCCGGTGGACCCGGCATGACCTTCGTATTTCTGATCGCTGCAATTATTTCCGAGGTCACCGCGACGTTGTCACTACGGATGGCGTCGCAGGACGGCAGCGACAAACGATGGCTCGCGGTTGTCACCGTGGGGTACCTCGCGGCTTTCGCTTTCCTCACGCTCGCGCTCGACGCGGGCCTTACCATCGGCGTCGCCTACGGAATCTGGACTGCATGCGGAGTGGCGTTGACGGCAATCGCATCTCGCATTCTCTTTCGCGAACCGCTGACCAGGCTCATGATGGTCGGGATCGGCCTCATCGCGGCAGGCGTGCTTCTCATCGAACTCGGTGCGAGTCACTGATCGCTGCACACATCAGTGTAAGGTTTACCTAACTTTGCTCTGGAGGTAGTCCACGGTGCTGATCCCTGCCCTTCGTGAAATCGACGACGGTCCACAGCTGGACGACGATTCCCACTTACGGGAATCCGACCGCCACACCCCGATGGCGCGCGCCGTCCCGGCGCCATTCAAACTCACGACGTACATCGTCGAGACCGATCACATCACCCGGTGGCCACAACACGCTCACGTCGAGCACGAACTGATCTGGTCCGACCGCGGTGTCGTCAACATGATCATCGACAATCAACTCTGGACCGTCACGCCCGGCGTCGGCCTGTGGATCCCCCGCGGGGTCCTCCACGAAGGTCAGGCAAATCCCCACGTCGCATTCCGCGCCACGCTCTTCACTCCCGAGCTGTGGACCCCCGCCTGGAACGAACCGTGCATCGTGACACTGAGTGAGGCAGCCCGGGCACTGCTGATACACCTCGCCCACACCGGAATGCCTGCAGAACAACGCCTTCGGGCACAGCAGGTTTGTGTCGATCTCCTCACGCCGGCATCAGCACCTCACTTCGACGTACCGATCCCCCGAGATCCGCGGCTACGGATGCTCGTCGACAAAGTGCTGTCGGATCCCGCCGACGATCGATCACTCGATCAGTGGGCTCACGTTCTCAATCTCAGCCGACGTACGGTCACCCGGATTTTTGCCGCGGAACTCGCCTTGAGCTTTGCGCAGTGGCGCACTCTGGTTCGTATGAGCACGGCCCTCGGCATGCTCGGGACCGGAATGAGTGTGAACGCCGTCAGCCGCCGTGTCGGTTACGGGACGTCGAGTTCCTTCATCGCCGCTTTTCGCAAGACGGTCGGCTACACCCCCGGCAATGCGCTCGCCGCTGTCAACTGACTCGAGCCTGACCTGTTGTCGACATCGGCTGGCCCCTTCGCTACACGCACGCGCCCTACATTAACTTAGGTAAGCCTGCTCTCATGCGCGTACTGCGCTGAGTCGTGCAAGCACTTCCCTGATCAATCCCGAGGAGTTTCGCGTGTTCAGATCTGCCCGTCAGAGAATTCGTCCCCAGCGGAGGCGACGAATCGTTGTTGCGCTCATGCTGGCGGCGGCACTGCCTCTGACCGCCTGCACACAGTCGTCATCGGACGCCCAGGAAAACAATTCATCGGCATCCGCCGTCGAGGACGGCGCCTATCCCGTGACGATCAAGCACGCTTTCGGCGGGACCACCATCGACAAGGAGCCGACACGGATCCTCACCCTCGATTCCGCAGCGGCAGACACGGTCATCGCCCTGGGTGTCACTCCGATCGCGATGCAGAAGGACTCTTGGGCCGGCGACGCCGACGGGTTCCTGCCGTGGACCCGCGCCGAACTCGAAAAGTCGGGCCAGACGCTGCCCACGCCTGCGCCGTACTACTCCGACAGCGGCGAGCTACTGTTCGAGCAGATTCTCAATGCCGCGCCTGATCTGATTCTTGCCCCGTACTCGGGCTTCTCCGAGCAGGATTACCAGCGCCTGAGCTCGATCGCCCCGACCCTCCCGTACGACACCAAGCCGTATCAGCCCAGCTCGTGGCAAAACCTCGCCACCGATGTCGGCAAGGCACTCGGGCGTCCCGCTCAAACCGCGGCGCTGATCAAGTCGGTTGAGGAATCGGTCCAGGAATCGAAGGCGAGTCATCCCGAATTCAACGGAGTCACTTTCGCCTTCGGTTCCTACATCCGTGAAGGAGAAACCGAAACCGCCATCTACGGTCCGGACGATCCGCGCGTCAAGTTTGTCGAAAACCTCGGGCTCACAGTCGCTCCCGACGTGGTGAACGGCGCCAAGAACTTCGCCGGCGACTCGTTCCTTTTCGGCATCAGTATGGAAAAGCTCGACACGATCAACACCGACGTGTATCTCGGTTGGGCAAGCGATCAGTCGGAAGTCGACAGCACATTGGCCAACACTCTGTTCTCGCGGTGGCCGGTCATCGCCAACGGCAAGGACCTGTGGATCACCGACAATCGCCTGACTGCAGCGACAATGTACGTCAGCCTTCTGAGTGTTCCGTGGGCGACCGACGAACTCGTGCCACAGTTGACCGAACTGGTCGCAAAATAGCAGCCCGCTCGGTCTGATCAAGCAACTGAAGGCCACTCACCGCGAAGTGTCGCGAAAACCACGGTGTCGGTCCACTCGTTCTTGATCCACGCGTTCTGCCGAAAATGTCCCTCTCGCCTCATACCGATCCGCTGCGCGAGTCGCGCCGAGGATTCGTTTCTCGAATCCATTCGCGCGACCACGCGGCGCAATCGGGGTGTCGCGAACGCGAGGTCGATCAGAGCGGTCACTGCTTCCGTCGCGAATCCTCGGCCGCCGAACTCGGGCGAAAATGCCCACCCGAGTTCGGCGGTGTGCTCGACTTCGGCTGTGCAATCAGATTCTTCGACTCGCCAAGCACTCACGCTTCCGACAACCCGGCCCCCGTACTCGACAACAAGTGCCACCGCGCCCGATGCCAGGTCGCGGAGAGACATTCTGGTCTGCACGGCCTCCCGAGCCTCCGCGAGACTCCAGGGTTCGTTGAGCAAATATCGGCATACGTCGCTGCGCCCGTAGAAGGTGAGAAGATCCCGGTGATCGCCTGGGCGGTAGGTACGGAGCACCAGTCGGTCCGTCCGGATCACACCCGGTGCAGGCCTCATCGCCACACCTACGTCCGCCATATCCATGCCGTCACGGTAGGTTCTTTCGAATTCGTAGGCGAATGAATATCGCAATGCTGTGCAGCGCTCAATGTTTGATTTGCCCTCCGACGGGCTACTTCACCACCGTAAAAGGTCGGGACAGGGAAATATGCCAGGCTATTTCGCGCTTGAAATCTAGGGGCGGTCATGTCCGAGGATTCACTGGTAAAGCAGGGTGTGGCAAAAGGAAGCGCGCTGGGCGGAGCCGTTCTCCTCATCACAGTCGGCGTGCTCGAAATCCTCCAAGGCATCTCGGCGATATCGGAGGACGACGTGACGGTCGTCGGCCCTGAATACGCGTACCAATTCGACCTCACCTCCTGGGGATGGATTCACCTCGTACTCGGCGTGCTCGTCACCGCTGTCGGAATCATGCTCTTCACCGGCGCGACGTGGGCACGGGTAGGCGCGATAGTCATCTGTTCTCTGTCGATCCTCGCGAATTTCCTGTGGCTACCCCACTCGCCGTGGTGGTCGATCATCATCATCGCACTCGACGTATTCGTCATCTGGGCCGTCGCGACCTGGAATCCCGAGGTCATCTGAGGTCACCCGCCGAATAATCTTCGCAGTTCAGCATTTCAACTGTGCGCCAGTAGTTTCCGTCCCGGGAGGACCATCATGGCAAACGGCACGAGCGACGGACCACTCCAGGAGGACGAACGTGCCGAACTAGCCCGGTTGCGCGAAGAGGTAGCAACACTTCGCGAGCAGACTCCCAGCGCCCGCGAAACGACCGTCGAGAAAGTCTCCCGACCACCTCGACATGGGCTGCGGTGGACCGCGGTGACAATCCTGCTGGTGCTGGTCGCACTGCTCGCAGTCTTGTCGGTAACCACCCGCTTCGTACGTAGTCAGATCCTCGACACGGACCGCTACGTCAGCACGGTAGCGCCACTGGGTGAGAATCCAGCCGTGCAAGCGGAGATCACGAATCAAGTCACGGACGAGATCTTCGATCGCGTCGACGTCGAAGGGCTCACCACCGAGGCACTCACGGCATTGACGGATGTGTCGAATCTCGAAGCCAACGCGCCTCGCGTGGACCAGGCGTTGGTGGGTTTGGCACCGGTGATCGCCGGCCAGGCGAAGAGTTTCGTCCACGACACAGTGGCCTCGCTCGTTCGGACGCAGCAGTTCGAAGACCTTTGGATTCAGGCGAACCGAGCGGCGCACAACTCCCTCGTCGCCGTCATGACCGGAAACTACGGACCCGACTCGGTCGAGGTCGACCAGAGCGGAACGGTCAGCATTTCACTGAGCACGATCATCGACCGGGTGAAAACGGCGCTGACCGACCGCGGCTTCGCTTTCGCAGACAAAATCCCGTCCGTGGACAAGGAGTTTGTTCTCTTCCAGTCCCCCGAGCTGGTGAAGGCGCAGCGAGCCGTCTCGGCACTCGACAAGGTCTCGGCGGTGCTGCCGTGGTTGGGAATTGCTTGCGCAGCAGCCGCTGTCGCCGTTGCGCCAACCGGTCGCAGGCTTCGTACGCTGTCCCTGGTCGGACTGTCGATTGCGTTGGGAATGCTTGTTCTTGCGATCGGAATTCTGATCGGGCGCGCAATCTACCTCGACAGTGTCCCTACCGATATCCTCTCGCCAGACGCCGCCACCGCTGTCATCGACACAGTTCTGGTTCCGCTTCGGACGAGCCTTCGCGCGGTTGCGGTCCTCGGTGTGGTGGTGGGGCTCGGCGCCTACCTGATCGGTGGGTCGTCGTCGGCGATCGCCGTTCGTCGAGGCTACGGGCAGGCGTTGGACTTCGTCCGGCATTCTGCAAGCGGCCGAACGCCGAATCAGGTGGAGCGGTGGGCCAATCAGCTTCGTGTCCCACTGCGCTGTGCCATCATCGGCATCGCCGCCCTGTTGCTGCTCTTCTGGCGCTACCCCACCGGATTGGTCGTTGGTTGGATCGTCGTCATTGCGCTCGTTGCTCTCGTCGCACTGGAAGTATTGGTTCGTCCCGCACGCGCCGCCGCGCAGGACGCCGGGCCTGGCGACGGCGGAACCGACGACGCCAGGCCCGGGGCAGAAGATACGAAAACTACGCCAGCGCCTTTGCCTTGATGGCCTGGAATTCCTCTTCGTTGATCGCGCCTGAGTCGAGAAGCTCTCTGGCGTCGGCGATCTGCTGAGTCGGCGATTTCCCGGCGACCTTTCGAATGTAATCACTCTGCGCGTGTATGTGCTCTTGAGCGGCTTCCATCGACCGCCTCGTCATTCCGTCATTCTTGACGACCACGTAGATCATCGCGGACAGGAATGGAATGACGAAGAGGAATATCATCCACAACGCCTTGGCCCAGCCCGAAGTCTCGTGATCACGGAACAAGTCGGTGATGATCGAGAACAACACGCTCAAGTACGCCACAAAGGCAAAGCAGACGAAGATGAACCAGAAGAATTCCCAGAAGCCTTCCATGTCAACGCTCCCTGTACTCGATTTTACACATCAGGAGTTCGGGAGGCTGACGTTCCGCGCCTGAGCTCCTGCATTCGGCCAGAACTCCCTGGTCCAAGGTCATTTCAGTATGCGCCGACGATCCCCGTTCCGGCTACAGCTCGAGAGAGTTCAGACTCGCCGACCGCTCATCCATTATCGGAATCACGATTCTCCGATCCGAGATCTCTTGTCTGGCCGCTTTTTCGACCAGAAGAGGCACGAAGTCGCGGATCCGACATCCCGCAAAACGCTGGTGAATTGTTCGCACTCTGTTTTCGATCTCCGGTGGAGGAACGGCGGGATAGCGGGAAATGAGGCGAGTGATCACCCGCTCGACGTGGAGCAACTCTTCGTCGCCAGTCATCCATTAATGGTCGTCCGTCCAGCCGAGCACGTCAAGACTCGGAAAGGGTTCGAAAACAACACGATTCGGGTCTCGATTGCGAAGAGAATAGGTTCACCGAATATGGGGCATACACATAAGGGCGGACGGTTCCCCGCGCGCTCGCGTTGCACTCATGATGCCAGGGAGTGGAAGTGGGAAAGAACGCTCGGATTCTTCACGACGGCACCCCGTCAACCCTTACCGACGACGCGCCGCCCGTGGCAGAAAAGCCGATGAAGAACAAGGTGTACCGCCGCAAACTCAAGCCGTTGCACGGCGAACTCGTGGCTTTGCAGGAGTGGGTCAAATCGTCTGGAGCCAAGGTCTGCATCGTATTCGAAGGTCGAGATACCGCGGGGAAGGGCGGTGTCATCAAAGCCATCACCGAGCGAGTGAGTCCGCGAGTGTTCCGGGTCGTTGCGTTACCCGCCCCGACCGAGCGAGAGCATTCGCAGATGTATGTCCAGCGCTACGTCCCGCATCTTCCGGCTGGCGGTGAGATCGTCATCTTCGACCGAAGTTGGTACAACCGTGCCGGTGTAGAACGAGTAATGGGCTTTTGCACCGAAGAACAAGCACATCAATTTCTCCAGCTCATTCCGACCGTCGAACGCGCGATCGTCGAATCGGGAGTCATTCTGCTCAAGTACTGGCTCGAGGTCAGCGAAGAACAGCAGCTCTTACGTCTGCAGAGCCGGATCGACGACCCTCGAAAGATCTGGAAGCTGTCGAATCTCGATCTGAAGTCGTTCAGTCATTGGTACGACTACTCGCGTGCCCGCGACGAGATGTTTCGCTTCACCGACACCGGCTGGGCGCCATGGTATGTCGCAAACAACAATGACAAGAAACGCGGACGACTCAACATCATCAGCCACATTCTGAGTCAGATCCCCTACGAGCCCGTGCAATCCACGGACATCACCCTGCCGAAACGGCAGAAGGCTCACGGCTACCAGACTCCCAAACAACCGCTGCACTGGATTCCGACCCGGTATTGACGATCGCCAAGGAAAGGATGTGCGGTCATGAGCCCCACGCCGTGGCATGCGCAGAGTGGCGAATCAGTCGTGTCCGTACTGCAGTCGGACCCGGAGCGCGGACTGCAGTCGGATGAGGCCGACCAACGGCGACGACGCTACGGGTCGAACGAAATCACCTCGACGCCACCGCCGTCGACGTGGTCGATCGCGCTGTTGCAGCTGAAAGATCCGATGAACTTGATGCTCGTCGCCGTGGCCGCGGTCAGCATCGCCATCGGTGAAGTGCCGACAGCAATCGTGGTGGCGGTGCTCGTCGTGCTCAACATCGTCCTCGGAACTCGACAGGAGTTGAAGGCACGGGCCAGCGTCGACGCCCTCGCCAAGATGCAGACGCCCCAAGCACGGGTCATTCGTGACGGGAACCTGATTCAACTCGACGCTACCGAACTGGTGCCGGGTGACATCGTCCAAGTCGAGGCAGGAGACATCATCGCTGCCGACGGACGGTTGCTCGCCACCACCACCCTGGAGACGCAGGAAGCCGCATTGACCGGGGAAAGCGCGCCGATACCGAAGGACCCGAATACGCTGAACAACGCGGATATTCCGCTCGGAGACCGCAGCAATCTGGTCTTCCAGAACACCTCGGTCACCCGCGGCACGGCGACCATGGTGGTCACCGAGACCGGGATGCAGACGCAGATAGGCCGGATCGCGTCGATGTTGTCGGCGGTCGCCCCTGGCAAGTCGCCACTTCAACGTGAATTGGACTCTCTCACCAAACTTCTCGGAATCATCGCGTGGACGGCAGTGATCGTCATCGTCGTCATCGGGCTCCTTCGTGGGCAGGATCTGACTACGCTTCTGCTCCTTGGTATCGCAATGGGAGTGTCCGCGATTCCGACCGGCCTGCCAACATTCGTCCAGGCGATGCTGGCCTACGGTGCCCGTCAACTGGCCGACGCCAAGGCCGTCGTGAAGAACCTGACCGACGTCGAAACACTCGGCGCGACCAGTGCAATCAACTCGGACAAGACCGGCACGCTGACCATGAACCAGATGACCGTCCGATCGCTGTACGTCCACGGCCGTTGGTACACGGTCGACGGCGAAGGCTACGCCAAAGCGGGAAGGATCACGCAGGTTGCCGGCGAGGCGCCGCCCGACTTCACCCTTCTCGCATACGGACTGTGTCTCGACAGCGATGCAACGGTTTCCGATTCCGGGGAAGTTGTCGGCGACCCGACCGAGGCCGCGCTCGTGGTGCTCGCGGCAAAGATCGGTGCCGACGCCCCACTGACCAGACGGACCTACCCGCGGGTGGCGACGGTTCCGTTCGATTCCGCGTACAAGTTCATGGCCACGTACCACCATCTCGAAGTCGACGGCGTAAGTCAGTTCGTCGGATTGGTCAAGGGCGGACCCGATGTCGTCCTCGCTCGGTGTTCTTCGGCCTTTCTCCCCGGCCGTCGGCAGGTCCCGATCGAGGAAGTCCGAGACGAACTCACGGCAGCAAATCAGTCGATGTCCGAAAAGGGTCTTCGGGTGCTGGCATTCGCGGTCAGACGCCTCGACGGACGGGAAGACGCTGTCGTGGCCGACCCCATGTCCTTTGTCGAGGACCTGACGTTTGTCGGTATGGCAGGCATCATCGACCCGCTGCGTCCGGAGGCGGTCGATTCGGTGCGAACCGCACACCGGGCCGGCATCGAGGTCCGCATGATCACCGGCGACCATGCCATCACCGCCGCAGCGATCGGTGCCGAACTCGGACTCGGCCCGGGCTCGGTGGGCGGCGGCGAGTTGCAAGCGATGACCGATGAAGAACTGTCGACCGCGTTGCCGAACCTGCACGTGTTCGGCCGCGTCACTCCGCAGGACAAACTTCGCTTGGTCGATGTCATGCAGAGCGGTGGCGCCGTCGTCGCGATGACCGGAGACGCGGTCAACGACGCCGCCGCGTTGAAGAAGGCAGACATCGGCGTCGCCATGGGCTCGGGCAGTGAGGTGACCAAACAGGCGGGCAAGATGGTGCTCACCGACGACAACTTCGGCACCCTCATCACCGCGATCACTCTGGGCCGCAACATCTACGGAAAAATCGTCTCGTACATCCGCTACCAGATGTCGAAACTCTTCTCCTTGGTTCTCCTCTTCCTCGCTGCGAGCATCTTCAACATCAACGAGGGTGTGGCACTGACGCCACTGATGGTGCTGTTCCAGCACTTCTTCATCACACTGTTCCCCGTCGCCGTGATCATGCTCGACCCGCCGCCACCGGATCTGATGAACAAGCCTCCGCGCGATCCCAAGATGCCGATCGCACATCGAAGCGCAGTCGCTCAGTGGCTCGCGTACGGTGTCCTGCAATTTGCCGTGACACTCGCGGCGATGCTTCTCGCACCCGGTGAAATGAGTACTTCCGAGGCGAATGTTCCCATGACCACAGCATTCGTAGTGCTCTCTCTCGGTTCGATTCTCGCGGGGCTTACCATGCGGCGTGATCCCGAGTCCGGCGTGGTTCCACCGGTTCTCGGTGCCATCAAGATCTTGACGATCCCCACGGTCGTGACCGTATTCGCCGTCGAGGCGGGCGTCCTCCAGGACCTCCTCATGACAACCTCACTGACCGGCGCCCAGTGGCTCGCCTGCCTGGGTTGGTCGCTGATCATCCCGGTTGTCGTCGAGTTGGACAAGGCAATTCGACGCCGCCGCCTCGCACAGGCACCTGCGCCCCTCCCTGCGACCACCGCGGTTGCCCCCGAGCGCGCCCGTTCGCTCCACTGAGGGAGGACAATCAAACGATGATGTGGGCGGAGAGTCTAGGTCGGCTACCGGGCGTCGCGACTGCCCGTGGGTATCGCCGCGAGTGGTTGCGAACAGACGTCACTGCCGGACTCGTCTTGACTGCCCTGCTCATCCCGGCAGGCATGGGCTACGCCGAGGCCGCCGGGTTGCCTGCGTACGCCGGGCTGTACGCCACCATCGTGCCTTTGCTCGCCTACGCGGTAGTCGGGCCCTCGAAAATCCTTGTACTCGGACCTGATTCGTCACTGGCGCCGCTGATTGCCGCCGCGGTCATACCGCTGGCAGTGGTCGGCGATTCGGAGAATGCGCTTGCACTAGCCGGTGTTCTCGCCATTCTTGTCGGACTCATCCTCGTGATCGGCGGATTCCTTCGTCTCGGCTTCGTGACCGAACTCCTCTCGAAACCGATCCGCCTCGGCTACCTCAACGCCATTGCACTCGTCGTCGTAGTTGGTCAGATTCCCAAGCTGCTCGGATTCTCCGTCGACGCGTCCGGTCTACTCGGTGAAATTGGCGGGATCTCAAAGGCCCTGGTGGGTGGCGACGTCGACCCCCTCGCTGCCGCCATCGGTGTCGGTTCGCTAGTCGTCATAGTCGCCTTCCGGCTCTGGGTACCTGTTGTTCCCGGCGTTCTGGTGGCCGTTGTCGCGGCCATAGTCTTGTCCGCTGCCGCCGGTCTCACCGATGACATCGGCATGGTCGGCGCACTACCGGAAGGACTCCCCCTCCCTTCCGTCGGTGGAGTCACCTGGCAGGACGTCGGCCATCTGATCGGGCCCGCCGCCGGTATCGCATTGATTGCCTTCGCCGACACCGGCGTTCTCTCGCGCACCTTCGCCGCCCGCCACGGCGAGGACGTGAACGGCAGTACCGAAATGAAGGCGATCGGTGTCGCGAACGTGGCCGGCGGGCTGTTCGGCGGGTTTCCGATCTCGGCGAGCGGGTCACGAACTCCGGTAGCCGAACAGAGTGGGGCGCACACACAATTGGCCGGCGTCGTCGGGGCGCTCGCGGTCCTGGTGTTCGTCCTCGTCGCTCCCGGACTCACGGCATATCTGCCCGATGCAACACTGGCCGCCGTCGTCATCGTCGCCGCGTGTGCACTGATCGACGTGGGCGGCATGGTCCGCATGTGGCGCATGAGCACCGTGGAATTCGGCCTCGCCGTCGCGGCGTTTCTGGGCGTCGCCCTGGTCGGTGTGCTACAAGGCATCCTTGTAGCGATCGGACTGTCCTTCGCAGCGGTCATCGCGCAGGTATGGCAGCCACATCGAACCGAACTCGTCGAGACGGGCGAACCCGCCGGATTCCACGACATCGAACGCCATCCAGATGGGCATCGCATCCCCGGCCTGGTGTTGGTGAGGTTTGACGCGCCACTGTTTTTCGCGAACGGCGAGATCTTCGACGAGTACGTTCGCTCCGTCGTCGCCAAGGCGCCAGATCCGGTCGACTGGGTGGTTATAGCCGCCGAACCGATCACCGGACTCGACACAACGGCAGTCGACGAACTCGTCGATCTGGATACATTCCTCGAAGGCAAAGGAATTCGGTTGGCATTCGCAGAGATGAAAGGTCCGATCAAGGATCGACTCATCCGATTCGGAGTCGGGGATCGATTCGATTCGACGCACTTCTACCCGACCGTCGAAGCCGCCGTGAACGCATTCCGCACCCGAACCGGCGACTGACAAACTCCAGGCAGTCGGGAGCCGTGGCTGCATTGGGTACCGTTTGGTATGGGACTCACGACGGACAATGTTCCGGCACGCCGTATCGCTCAGGTCGCCGGCGTGGGCGGTATCGCCGTCGGCGTTGTCTCGCTGATCGCGTTGTACTCCACCAAGCCGATCAACCCGTTGATCGCCGTGGCCTCCTTCGTCCCGATACTGCTTGCGGTCACACTCGCAGCGTCCCTGATATGCCTGGTCTTTCGCCGCTGGATCCTGCTGGCGATCTCGGTGGTACTGATTGCGGTGGGCGCGTCGGTGATCAGTCCACTGTATGTGGCAAACAGTTCCGAAATCGACGGGCCGACTCTGCGCGTAATGCAAGCAAACCTTCTCTTCGGGCAGGCAGATCCCGCCAGTTTGACTGCGACGGTGCGCGAGAAGGCAGTCGACGTCCTGACGGTTCAGGAACTGACCACATCACTCGAAGGCTCTCTCAGAGATCAAGGACTCGAGCAACTGCTGCCGCATCACTACTTGGTACCGGACGAGGCCGGCGGGGGTGGCGCCGGTATTTACAGCCGTTATCCGCTGACGGAAACTCGGGAATTGAACGGATTCGGACCGACCAATCTTGTTGCCGAAGTCGGCTTCTCGACTCCGTTCACCCTCCTGGCGGTTCACCCCGGACCGGCGTACGTGACCCCGCCCGACGTGTGGACTGCCGAGCTGAGCACTTTGCGAAACGCGCTCGACGCTGCTGCCGCCGAGGAAACCGTCATCGTCAGTGGCGACTTCAACACCACATTCACGCACAAGCAATTCCGTGACCTCCTCGATGTCGGCTACTCCGATGCCGCAGACCAATTGGGAGTAGGCATCGTGCGCACCTATCCGGCGGACAAGAAATTTCCCGCGATCGTCGGCATCGACCATGTACTTCTGCGGGGCGGACAGGCGAAGTCACTCGAGCGGATCGAGATCGAAGGTTCCGATCACTTCGGCTTGATCGTCGACGTGGCGATCCCCAACTAGTCGGAGAGCACCCGACCCGAGCGAACGAGTTGCGGATCACCCGTGCTTCGGCATGCTTCGACCCGACACATCGATCGTCCGATGCAGGTGATGCGGCGTACGCAGGACGATCGACCGGTCCACCACGGATACGCCCGGAAACTGCTCGGCGAGATAACCTTCCAGACGCTGCACGTCGTCGATCGAGCGCAGCCACACCGCCAATGCGATGTCGTAGCTGCCGATCGTAGAAGCAACAAGCCTCGCCTCACGCAGGTGCGAAAGACGCTGAGCAATTGCCTCCTTTCGCCCGTCGAGACGTAAGAAGTACCAGGCGTAGACCGGCCAACCGGAGTAGGGCCGAGCAATCTCCGTGCGGACGACCAGTCGCCCCGTCGACAGCTCGTGAGAAAGGAGCGCCCCAGCGCGAGCCGGCGTGACTCCGAGGGCCGCAGCGAGTGCCGAGACGGTGACACGTGGTTCGCGAGAAAGAATGTCGAACAGCTGCGACTGTTCCTCTTCGCCGGCGCGTACACCACGAATCTTTCCCGCCGGGGCCGACTCGAGCGCGGCAATTTCTTCCGCATCGAGAGCACGTAGACGCCAGTTCCTCGCGTCGGAGTTCGCCGAGGACACGATCTGAGTTCGCATCGCGGTGATCATCGGCAGGGATTGTGTTCGCTCCAACACGTACCTGGACAATTGATCGAGGTCAGTGCAGGTGAGCGTGACGAGCAGATCCCGATTGCCGGTTGTGAGATCGACTGTGAGAACTTCGGGATCGTGCGCGATCTGTTCGGCAACGCTCATGGTCTGTGCCGGTGCGCATTCGATCTCGAGAAGTGCGGTCGCCGACACGATGGGTCCACCACGGTACGCAGCGATCCACGCTATGCCTTGCGAGTGCAGACGCTCCCAACGCCTGGTCAGGGTGACCGGGTCGGAACCGATCGCGCGTGAAAGCTCGGACCACGACGCTCGCGGCCTGATCTGCAGTGCGTTCAACAGCCGAAGATCGTCGTCCTTGAGCATCTGATCCTGCACCGAGGACCTCACTTTCAAAAGAATGCTGCACCGAAACAGGATCGAAACGCGTCGATCCTAACTTCATCACATCAATAGTCCACCAAATCCTGAGCCTCGAGAACCCTTACTTCTTGCGTTCGTTCGCCCCCTCGAGAAAGACACCGACATGACCGAAGCATTCCCTGTCTCGCATGACGATTCCCCAGTCAGCGATCAAACCGCGACGCAAAAAGTCGTTTTTGCCATGCGGTCGCCACGCCTGTGGATCGTGGTGATTCTGCTCCTCGGGCTTGCGGCAGGCGCGCAACTGATCGGCCCCGCAGTGATTCCCGTCGGCGCTGCCGCCATCACGATCCTGCCCATGGTGTGGGGACTGATTGTCGGCGGTGTCGTCTCGAGCCAGAAGTGGAAACCACTCGGCCTCGACCTTCAGGCTGCAGCCTCGGCAATCATGGGCCTGGCTGTTCTCTTGCTTTGTGCAAGGTTGTCTTTCACCATCGGCCCGAACATCCAATTGTTGTTCGAGGCGGGCCCCGCACTGCTACTGCAGGAATTGGGGCACTTGTTCGGCACTATCGCTCTCGCACTCCCGCTGGCGGTACTCCTTCGGATGGGGCCGGCCACCGTCGGAGCAACCTTCTCCATCGACCGCGAGGGTTCCTTCGCGATGGTCAGCGAACGCTACGGCCCCGATTCCGACCAGTACCGTGGAGTCCTGTCGATGTACGTCTTCGGCACTCTGTTCGGTGCCGTGCTGATCAGCCTGATTGCGTCACTGGCTACATCCTTCAACATCTTCGACCCCCTCGCGTTGGCGATGGGTGCCGGCGTCGGATCCGGCTCGATGATGGCTGCCGCTGCCGCCAGCGTCGTTTCGGCGCACCCCGAGATGGCCGACCAGGTACTCGCCGTGGCGGCCACATCCAACATCATCACCGGCCTCCTCGGCGTGTATGTCGGCATGTATGTCGCACTCCCCCTTGCTGATCGAATCTACGGCGCACTCACCAAGCGCTCGAAGACGACCAGCGAACGGAAAGCCGACACTGCCCCACGAGCGGTTGCGCCGAGCGTCACCGTGCCGCTGACCACCATCGTTCCGATTCTGTTCGTCGGTGGGGTCATCGTCTCTTCGATCGCAGCGGGTGGCGTATCTCGATCGATCATCGTCGGTTACTTGATCCTCACCGGATTGTTGCTCCTGGGCGTCGGCGTGGCCCGCCTGACCCGCGGCAAGATCGCGGCAATGATCGCAATCATCACCATCGGTGCCTTGGCGACAACACCGTGGTCCCCCATCGGTGATTTCGTCTCGAGCACCGTCGGGACTGTCGACTTTCTCTCGATCTGCACCCTCACCTTGACTGTCGCAGGTCTCAGCCTCGGCAAGGACCTTCCCTTGCTCAAGACGATCGGCTGGAAGATCGTGCCCGTCGGAATCGTCGCGATCCTCGCCTCTTACCTACTTTCCGTGGTCGTCGCGGAGTTCGCGCTGGGCCTCTGGCACTAGAACTGCACCCGAAAACGCTGAGAACCAAAGATGTTGAAAGGAACCAATACCCATGTCCATCGCTGACACCCGCACCCGCACAGACTCGGTTTCGAGCACGATCGAGAAGTGGGCATCACGCCTCATCGATGTCAGCCACACGATCCATGCTCACCCAGAGCTGGCATTCGAAGAGCATCGGGCATCCGCCCTCTTGGCGGACGCCGCACAGGAAGCCGGCTTCACGGTTACTCGCGCCGCCTACGGCCTCGAGACGGCATTCGAAGCGGTGCGGGGCTCCGGCCCCTTCCGCGTCGTCGTCTGCGCCGAGTACGACGCCCTTCCCGACATCGGTCATGCGTGTGGACACAATGTCATCGCCGCTGCCGGACTGGGAGCAGCGATCGCGCTCGGAGAGGTCGCGGAGGAACACGGTCTGACCGTCGTCCTTCTCGGTACGCCGGCCGAAGAACATGGCGGCGGGAAAGTCTTGCTGCTCGAACGTGGCGCATGGGAGGGCGCGACGATGTCGATCATGGTCCACGGCGCTGCAGGTGAAGACGTCAGCTGCACCGTCACCGGAACGCAGGCAGTCGACCGGTTCGACGTGACCTACACCGGAAGAGCCGCACACGCGGCCGCTGCGCCACACAAGGGCATCAACGCAGGCGACGCCGCCACGATCGCCTTGGTCGCCATCGGACTTCTCCGTCAACAACTTCCGTCCGACGTCAGGCTCAACGCCTATGTCGAGCACGGCGGCGAAGCAACAAACATCATTCCGGCCTCGACGTTGGTGCGAGCGGAAGTTCGGGCCGCAGAACTCGACGTGCTGTTGGACGCCAAGCGTCGTATGCTCTCCTGCTTCGAGGGCGCAGCTGTGGCCAGCGACTGCTCCTGGTCGACCGAACGCGCCGAACCGCGCTACGAGGAGCTTGTTCAACATCGCGTGCTGGCGACGATCTGGGACGAGGAGATCGCGAGCCTGGGCCGCACCGCGGCCGCCCGAACTCCCCTGACCGGCGGCTCGACAGACATGGGCAATGTGTCGAAGGTGGTTCCCTCGATCCACCCGATGATCGCGTTACGCGGCGTTACCGGAGTTCCTCACACGATCGAGTTTGCCGCTGATGCCCGCTCCGCAGCGGGCGACGAAGCTGTTCTGCACGGAGCAATTGCAATGGCACGCACTGTGATCCGAGCCGCCACCGGGGACTCGCGCTCCAACCTCCTGACGATTGCGGTCCAGCGCGAGTCAGGAGCGACTACCGTCACGAGCGCCGAATGAGCACCACCGGCGTCTATGTTTCCGCGCTCGAATTCTTCTCCATCGGCATCGGGCCCTCCAGTTCACACACGGTCGGTCCGATGCGAGCCGCCCGCACTTTTGTCGGCGAGCTCTCCGACGCCGGATTGACCGCGTCGGTCGACCGAATTCGCTGCAATCTGCACGGCTCTCTCGCCGCCACCGGAATAGGGCACTGCACTCCCGACGCGGTGATCGCGGGACTTCGTGGGTTGGATCCTGAAACGTGCGAGCCGAACGACGTTCACGGGCGTTGGGCCGAGCTCTCGGACGGCGGATCGGTGAAGCTCGTCGGCGGCTCACTCGGGCACGTTGTGTTCACTCACGAGGACATGGTGTTCGAGCCGCTCGTTCGCCGTCACGGGCACCCCAACTCGATGACACTGACCGCCTTCAGCGGTCGCGAAATCGTCTGTACGAGTACATATCTGTCGATCGGTGGCGGATTCGTACTGCGTGCCGGAACGGAGACGCAAGCAAGCGCGCATTCGATCAACTCACGCTATCGAACCGCGAAAGAGCTACTGGCGGAATGCGGCTCCGGAACTATCGCCGAGTTGGCACTGTCGGACGAAATCGCGATACACGGCCAGGATCGGGCATTCACCGGCATCGACGCGATCTGGTCCGCGATGCGCGCATGCATCGAACGCGGCACCCAGACCGAAGGTGTATTGCCCGGGCGTCTCGGAGTTCGCCGAAGAGCACGGTCTGCGAACATTCAACTGGAACAACGTAACTGCGCACCCTCCTCACGCGAGTGGCTGACCGTCTACGCCATGGCGGTCAACGAAGAAAATGCAGCAGGTGGCCGCGTGGTAACGGCTCCGACGAACGGTGCCGCAGGCATCGTGCCGGCAGTGCTATACCACCACATACGTGCGGCGGGCGCCGGTGTTCACGACGTTCGAACCTTTCTCCTCACCGCTGCCGCAATCGGATCGATCATCAAGGCGAATGCCTCGATCTCGGGCGCGGAGGCGGGGTGCCAAGGCGAGGTCGGAGCTGCCTGCGCGATGGCGGCAGCCGGCTTGTGCGCTGTCATGGGCGGATCGCCACGACAAATCGAGAATGCAGCTGAGATTGCCATGGAACACCATCTGGGGCTGACCTGCGATCCGGTTGGTGGCCTGGTCCAAATCCCATGCATCGAACGAAATGCCGTAGCCGCCTCGACTGCAGTCACCGCAGCTCAGCTCGCATACCTCGGCGACGGGACGCATGTGGTGAGCCTCGATACCGTCATCGAAACCATGCGCCAAACCGGAAACGACATGTCCGTGCGTTACAAGGAAACCAGTGAAGGCGGGCTCGCCGTCAATGTCGTCGAGTGCTGAGGAGGATGTCGACGGCAGCGGCGAGGGCGGGCGGACGCCGTCGCCGGAAATATCATCCTCTCGAACGATGAAGTCCGGTGTACCGATTTCTACACTCGGTGACATGACTTTGTGGACGGTGACCAGATGATCGCTCATCACGCTGGAGGAATCCCACTGCACAATTCTTCACGGCACAACACTGCGGGGCCGTCGCGCTCGACGCAGTCCTCAGGTCGCAAGATCGCCGCGTTGATCGCGCTGGTCGCCGGTTTCTCCGCTGCCTTCGTTCTCGCCCCGGGCATGCTGACGAGTAGGCCGGGTGATGGGTACGCAGACCAGGGCGAACTCGTCGAGACGGTCCGCGCCGCGTTCGTCGAATACTGGAGTTCCGGTGTCCAAGCCTTCTCGCCGAGCTTGGAGTCCGCTGTCGACTACTGGCTGCGGTACCACGTGGCCAAGGCCGTGATCGCGGTAATCCTGCTGACGGTTCTGCTCGCACTCGGCCGGATGCTCAAGGCGTCGTTCGTGAACGCCGGCCCTCTGACGGCTGGAAAGAAACTCGCATTCGTCTCGGCGGGAGGGCTGGTCACGCTCCTCGCGATGTTTTCCTCGGTACTCGTGATGGCAAATATCCAAGGTGTCGTTGCACCCTTCTCTTCGCTGATCTCGATGTTGCCCGTGGCCCAGGCGGATGGGGCACCTGGCGACACTGTCGGGCAGGTCCGCCAACAGCTCGCTCAGTCGACGGGCACCGGAAACCAGCAAAGCCCTGTCCTCGAACTGATGATCAGCGACTTCGCGCGGTATCACTTGGCCATGGCGGTGATCGCGCTGATCGCGGCAGCAATATCACTGATCGTGACTGTGGTCGTGTGGGCACGCTTCGCGAGAACGGCGCGATCCGAGCGACGGACGAGATTCGTGTCGGGGTCGATCGGTCTTCTCGCTGCACTGTTCACGCTGGGATTGATCGTTGTCGGCGTAGCAAATATGGGCACCGCGGCAGACCCGGCACCCGCGCTGGCGGCGTTCTTCAACGGCGGACTCTGACCCAAGTCAAGGGTTCAGGCCAGGGTTCCGTAGTCCCCCGGTACCGGTTGAGGAGGTACCTGGGGACTGCGTCTGCCGTACCCGGGGTCGATGTGTGAGTGCCCTCGGGCAGGCAGAGTTCGACTCATGAAAACCGGAGCAAGACGCATCCTGCTTGTCGGCCTGTGCAGCGCCATGGTTGGAGCTGTAATCAGCTGCAGCACGGACAAATCCACAGACACATCCGACAAGATCATGGACTCGACCATCACCGACCAGCTCGATTCGATCGTCGACGCAGCGGTGAATTCGACCGGGATTCCCGGTGCGATGGTGGGCATTTGGGGGCCCGACGGCAACTACGTCAAGGTTGCAGGAGTCTCGGATACGGCAACCAAAGCGCCGATGGAAACCGACTTCTACCACCGGATCGGTAGCGTCACCAAAACATTTACCGTGACCGCCCTGCTGCAATTGGTCGACGAGGGAAAGATCGGTCTCGATGATCCGATCTCCAAGTACGTCGACGGCGTCATGGAAGGCGATGCGATCAGCCTGCGCCAGCTGGCGGGGATGCGCAGCGGCCTCGTGGCCTACACGACGTCCGAACAGTTTGTCATGGATGTTCTTTCCGACCCTCGCCGATCATTCACATCCGAAGAGCTCTTCGGATACGTCAAGGACCTCCCACTCCAAATTCGACCAGGAACCACTGTCGACTACTCGAATACCAACACCCTTCTGCTCGGCATGGTCGTCGAGAAGGTCACCGGCTCAACACTGTCGGACGTCATCGACACCAAGATCACCACACCACTCGGAATGGAGCACACCAGCTTTCCCACCACCAACGCGTTCCCGAACCCCCACGCACAGGGATACACCAACCAAACACTCGACGAATCCGTGACCGCAGCAACGGACTGGAACCCGTCGTGGGGAGGCGCCGCGGGCGCAATGATCTCGTCGTTGGACGACATGCGCATCTGGGTTCCGGCCTTGGCCAAGGGCGATCTCCTCGCCGACGACACTCAGAAGCAGCGCCTGCACACCGAGCCCCTGGGCGAAGGGGACGACAACTCCGGGTACGGACTCGGATTGTTCAACAGCGGCGGCTGGATCGGTCACAACGGAAGCCTGCCCGGCTACAAAACAGTCTCGGTCTACCTGCCCGAGAAGGACACCACCCTGGTCGTCTTCATCAACACCGACATCGACGGAGAGACCGACCTGACCAGCGCTTTGATGGTGCCGATCACCAAGTTGATCAGCCCGGGCAACGTCTACGGCTGATCACCTCGGGTCCGATCGACAATTCGGACGAAAGTGACATCTCGGGTTTCGATCTGTCGATAGGCTCGACCGTCGACAGATCGAAACCCGAAAGAGGCACTCATGGGATCGTTGAACGACTGGCTTCTCGACAGCGACAGCCCGCTCGTGGGGATTGTGGGTGGCATCCTACTGACGATCGCAATGCTCTCCGGCGGTTCAGGCATGTAACCCACCGCTCCCGATATGGCTCCGCACAGGGTGGACGTTCAGTGCGTGATCCAACGAACATGTTCGTTACGAACATGTTCGTGTACGGTGAAATCATGCCCACTCAGCCAACAGGTACGTCGAGCCGTCGCAATCGTCCGGCCAAACCCGCTCTGACACGCGAGGGCATCGTCAGTACCGCGGTGGAAATCTTGCGGTCGGAGGGCTTGCAGAAATTGACGATGCGTCGACTCGCCCTCGAACTCGACACCGGGCCGGCATCGATGTATGTGTACGTGCGCAACACAGTCGAACTGCATGCCGCGGTTCTCGACGAACTCCTCGGAGTCGTGGACCTCGCCGAAAATTCCTCCGGCACTTGGCAAGCTCGCCTTGAACGGGTGTTGACCTCGTACACGGCCGTGCTGTTCGATCATCCCGGTCTCGCCCAGTCGGCTCTCGTTTCCCGGCCCAGCGGAGTTCACTACGTGCGCCTGCTCGAGCGCCTGCTGGCATTGCTCGACGAAGGCGAAGTCCCTCCAGGTCAGGCCGCGTGGGGCGTGGACTTGCTACTGCAGTACGCGACGTCCACTGCCGCCGAACACTCTGCGCCGAACAATTCCGCCGACGCGGATGCCCGATGGAGCGCGTTGACCGACGCAATCCAGAACGCAAACCCGCAGACGCACCCACTCGTCGCAGGCCATGCAACAGCTCTACTTGCCGGTGAACCCACCGCGCGCCTCTCCTGGGGATTCCGCACGCTCATCACGGGCATCGAGAACACCCCACTCACTTCTTAGGAACCCACCATGAACCACTACCCCATCGCAATCATCGGCGCCGGCCTCGGTGGCCTCACCCTCGCCCGAGTCCTCCATCTCCGCGGAATCGATTCGGCGGTATTCGATCTCGAATCCGGACCGACAGCCAGAACTCAAGGCGGGATGCTCGACATCCACGAAGACTCGGGTCAGATCGCGCTTCGTGCCGCCGGCCTCTATGAGGAGTTCCGCGCCCTCGTTCATCAAGGCGGGGAAGAGACACGCGTCCTCGATCGAAATGCCGTCGTGCACCTGAGCGAGCAGGACACCGGAGACGGCGACCGCCCGGAAATCGACCGCGGCCAGCTGCGTGACCTACTGCTCAGCTCAATTCCGAAGGAAACAATCCACTGGGGAGCCAAGGTCCGCAGTGCTCATCCGTTGCCGGATGGTCGACACGAAGTTCACCTCGCGGATGGAACCCACTTCACCACCGATCTCCTGGTCGGCGCCGACGGTGCGTGGTCGAAAATCCGTCCATTGGTTTCAAACGACACTCCTGCGTACACCGGAATATCTTTCGTGGAGTTCGACCTTCACGACGCCGACAACCAGCACGTGGATGCCGCTGAAACCGTCGGCGGCGGAATGATGTTCGCACTCAGTGCCGACAAGGGCTTCCTTGCCCACCGTGAGACCGACAACAGTCTGCACATCTATGCCGCCCTCCGAGTTCCCGAGAGCTGGGCAGCGAGTGTCGACTTCTCCGACGATCACATCGCGAAGAAGGTTCTGCTGGAACACTTCTCGGACTGGGACGAGTCACTGCGTTCACTGATCGTCGAAGCCGACAGCTCGCTGACCCCTCGCCCCATCCATGCCCTTCCCATCGGCCACAGTTGGAGCCGTACTCCCGGGGTCACTCTGCTCGGGGACGCGGCACACGTTATGTCGCCGTTTGCCGGAGAGGGTGCGAACCTGGCAATGCTCGACGGCGCGGAACTCGGCCAGGCGATCGCTTCGCACAGCAGCACGGAGGAAGGGCTAGCTGTCTACGAAGAGCGACTCTTCCCACGCAGCGCCGCGGCGGCACAACAGTCCGCTGATGGACTGGACATGTGCTTCGGCGAGAACGCACCCCAGGGGCTCGTGGACATGTTCACCTCACTCCCGTGACCTGACAAACTCGGATCAGGTCGTCACGTCCACGTGGGCAAGCGACGAGGACAAACCGCGATGGGCTTCAACTTGATCGAGTAGTTGGTGGGCTTTCTGCTCGACCACGGACACTGCATCGGCACCGGCGACCCAACGACGTGGGGGTAGCGGCGAATCGACAAGTGCCACAAGTGCCGCGGCAAGTTTCACCGGATCCCCGCCCTGGGCACCGTTCATACTCTTCCACGCTTCGACGGTCTCGCCGGTCCGAGCGTCGTAATCGTCTATCGACAATTCCGGCCAGACCGACGACGCACCCTCGACAAGCAGTTCGGTCCGGAAGAATCCCGGCTCCACGATCATCGTCCCGATTCCGTACGGTTCGACATCGAATTGCAATGATTCCATCCAACCCTCCAGCGCAAACTTCGACGCCGCGTAGGCTGCGCAAAACTCCTGACCAACCAGGCCCGCAAGCGAGCTGACAGTCACGACACGTCCACTCCGTTGCCTACGCATTACCGGCAACACCGCCCGTGTCACATTGATCGGCCCGAAAAAGTTGGTCTCCATCTGAGCGCGAAGTTGCGCCGGACTGACAACCTCGAAGAACCCGGCGTAGAAGTTTCCGGCGTTGTTCACCAGTACATCGATTCCACCAAATCGTGCAACTGCCGTGTCCACCGCAGCATATGCGGCTTGTTCGTCGGTGATGTCCAAGGCAATCACCAACAGGTCGTCATGCGCACCGATCGCTGCAGAAACACGGTCCGCATCACGCCCCGTTGCCACCACCGCGTGCCCGGCGGCAAGAGCCGCCTGAGCAATATCGACTCCCATCCCCCGGCCTGCGCCGGTTACGAACCAGACCTTCTTGTCACCCATGTTCACTGTCCTCCCGTTTGATGGAGTCCAGTACAGAACAGATTCCACGGGCCTGGGAGTGCCTATCGTTCCCGGTAACAGCAGACCCCCTCGACGCCCCTCCTACTCGCGAAGAGTCGTCAAGAAGGCAATGCGGTCGCCGCGGTAGAGCGAGCGAACCCGCTCGATCGGCACACCATCCGGGTCGACAGACGTCCGGTGCAATAGAAGCATCGGCATCGAGGTGGTGGACTCGACGAGCGTTGCCTCCCGCGGTGAAGCGAGCACCGTCTCGATCCGTTCGGTTGCGGAGGCAAAGACCACGCCGATGGAACGGATAGCCGCGTACAGCGACGTCGTCGCATCGAAAGCGTCGAGCATCTCACCGAACCTGCTGTCCGGCAAGAACGTTGATTCGAGTCCGATCTTCTCTCCGTCGGCGAAGAGAACACGCTCGAGATGAACGACGCTGTCACCTGGTTCGATACCCAATTCCGTGGCGAGACCGTCGTCGGCCGACATTCGTTCGAAGGTCACAACCTTACGACTGGGCACTCGCCCAGCGCTCAGAGCACCCTCGGTATAGGAACGAATCGATAGCGGCTGAACCAACTTCGGACTCGCGACGACAGTGCCCCGCCCCCGCCGCTCGATTCGCCCTTCGACAAGAAGATCACGAAGCGCTTGACGGACCGTCTCGCGAGCGACTGTGAACCGCGCCGCCAATTCCCGCTCGGACGGGACTGCGTCGCCCTCCTCGAGCCCACTGAGAATGGTCTCGATCTCGGTGCGCACCCGGTAGTACTTCAACTCCGGTTCGATCACGACGCTCGAGGTCCCCGGCCCGGTGGACGTCTGCTGATTCATGGCGCAAGCGTACAAGAATTCGGTCTATACCAATTGTTAACCTGGAGTTCGTCTCGATTCCCCCTATTGGTCTAGACCAAACGTCACTATCTCTACATGCGAATTTTGATTGTGGGCGGAGGGATCCTCGGAACGGCGCACGCCGACGAGGCAATCCGTCGGGGACACGACGTCATCCATCTCGAACGTGAGCCCGAAGCCCGCGGTGCCACGGTACGGAACTTCGGCCTCGTCTGGGTATCCGGGCGAGCCCCGCACGAACTCGAAGCTGCGCTGCGCTCGCGCGAACTGTGGGCAGACCTTGCCGCCCGTGTCCCCGGCGTCGGATACCGCCCAGCCGGCTCCATCACCCTCATGCGCACCGAGGAGGAGGTCGCGGTCGCGCAGGAAGCGTTCTCTCGGCCGGACGCCGACAACCGAGGGTTCGCGCTTCTGGATCCCGACGCCGTTCGCGTCGTCAACCCCGCGCTCCGGGGCAAGTTTCTCGGCGGACTGCACTGCACGCTGGACGCCGCTGTCGAGTCACGGCAAGCGCTCCCCGCCATCCGTTCTTACCTCGAATCCACCGGCCGTTACACTTTCCACGCCGGAACGGAAGCCCGCGAGATCACGACGACCACCTCCGGCGCACACATCCGCGACGACCACGGTCGCAGCTTCGACGCCGATCTCGTGATCGTCTGCCCCGGAGCAACACTCGGCGGATTGGCTCGCGATCTCGCCGGCGATCTCCCGTTGCGCCGTGTGCGCCTGCAGATGATGCAGAGCGCCCCACTCGGCGAAAAGCTCACCACCGCAATCGCTGACGGTGACAGCTTCCGCTACTACCCCGGTTTCGCCGGATCTGCCCTCGATCACCTCCGCACAGTGCAGCCGCAGGAACCGACTGCCGAGGAGCACCGCATGCAACTCCTGTGCGTGCAGCGCTTGCACGGCGGGCTGACCATCGGCGACACCCACGAATACGAGGAACCCTTCGACTTCGATGTCGACGAGGCGCCCTATCGCCATCTGTCCGGAGTCGTGGAAACACTTCTGGGACGCGATCTTCCGCCAATCGTCAAGCGTTGGGCGGGCGTCTACAGCCAGTGCATCGACCCCTCACAACTTGTTCACCGCGCACAAGCCGCCGACAACGTCTGGGTGGTTGCCGGCCCCGGTGGCCGCGGTATGACGCTCGGCCCGGCACTGGCGGAACAAACCGCCGACCAGCTCGGTCTCTGAATCTCTCCGACAAGAAAGACTTCTCATGTCTCCGATCACCCTTGCCGTTCTCGACATGGCCGGCACCACCGTCGCCGACGACGGACTGGTTCTTCGCGCCTTCGCTGCCGCCGCTGAAGCCGGCGGACTGCCCGCCGAAGGCCCGGAAGCCGACGCCGCTCGCCAGTACGTCCTCGACACGATGGGCCAGTCGAAGATCGTCGTGTTCCGGGCGATCATCGGTGACGAAGACCGCGCCCAGGCCGCGAACGCGGCCTTCGAAACCACGTACGACTCCCTCATCGACCAGGGCCTGGCGGAGCCTATCCCCGGCGCCGAGAAAGCCATCACCACTTTGCGCGAGGCCGGCATCAAAGTTGCCTTGACCACCGGGTTCAGCCGATCGACGCAGGACAAACTCCTCGTCGCGCTCGGCTGGGAAACCCTCGCCGATCTCACCCTCTCCCCCGCCGAGGCCGGTCGCGGTCGCCCGTACCCGGACCTGATTCTGACTGCCCTGCTCAAACTTTCGATCGACGACGTCCACCAGATCGGCGTACTCGGCGACACGTCCAACGACGTGCTCAGCGGCATTCGTTCCGGCGCATCCGTCGTCGCCGGAACTCTGACCGGCGCACACGACGAGCAACAGCTTCGCGACGCCGGAGCCACCCACATCGTCCCGTCCGTGACGGAGTTCGCCGAACTCCTCACCCACTCCTGATCTCACCTCCGAAAAAGGAATCGTCATGCGTCTACGCCCGAGCATCGCTGCGGCCGCTCTCGCCGTGTCCGTCCTTTCGTTCACCACTGCCTGCGGTGGCACCGGCACTGCTGCCGGATCAGATACCGAGACCGTCACCGTCTACAGCGCCGACGGCCTGTCCGGTTGGTACAAGGGAAGATTCGACGCCTTCACCGCGCAGACCGGTATCGCCGTCAACCTCGTGGAAGCCGGATCCGGCGAGGTCGTCTCCCGCGTCGAAAAGGAGCAGTCCAACCCACAGGCAGACGTGATCATCACGCTGCCCCCGTTCATCCAGAAGGCCGACGCCCAAGGTCTGCTCGAGCCCAGCGGAATCGACACCTCCGCCGTTCCTACCGACGAGAAGGACGACGCCGGCAAGTACGTACCCGTCGTCGAGAATTACCTCTCGTTCATCGCCAATCCGACTGCATCACCCGCCCCACAATCTTGGGACGATCTGCTCACTGACCAGTTCAAGGGCAAGTTGCAGTACTCCACGCCCGGCCAGGCCGGCGACGGTACCGCGGTGCTCTTGCTGCTCCAGCACCTGATGGGTAAGGAAGGAGCACTCGACTACCTCGGAAAGCTCCAGGCCAACAATGTCGGGCCGTCGTCCTCCACCGGAAAGCTCCAGCCCAAGGTCAGTAACGGAGAGCTGCTGGTCGCCAACGGTGACGTCCAGATGAACCTCGCCTCCATCGCCGACGACGGATCGAAGTTCGACATCTTCTTCCCCGCTGGAGCCGACGGCACTCGCACCACCATTGCACTGCCCTACGTAATGGGCCTCACCAAGAGCGCACCGAGCAGCGAACAAGCCAAGAAGTTGATGGAGTTCCTGCTCTCCGAAGAATCCCAGAAGACCGTCGCCACCGATGCACTCGGCGTATCGGTCCGCGAGGACGTCCGAAGCGCTGCCGGTGAATCCACCGACAAGAACACGCCTTCCGGAGTTCTGCAGGGCGTCAACGTGTGGACCCCGAACTGGAACGACGTCCTCAGCTCGCTCGACGCCGACATCGCCGCTTACCAGAAAGCCACCGGGAGCTGATCATGGCAAGAACCAGACTGGGGCGGACGCTCCCCGAGACCGTCGGTGTTCACGGAGCGATCGAACATTCCGCTCCGGCCATCACGTTCGATCGTGTGAACGTCGCCTACGGCCGCGGGAAGACCGCAACCCATGCACTCGTCGATTTCAATCTACGAGTGGCGCCGGGTGAAACTGTGGCACTGCTGGGGCCCAGTGGATCCGGCAAGTCGACCGCCCTGAAGGCCCTCGCGGGATTTGTCCGCCCCACGTCCGGTTCCGTCAAGCTCGGCACCCGAGACATCACCAATCTGCCTCCCGCACGACGCGGTATCGGCGTCGTCGTCCAGTCGTACGCTCTCTTCCCGCACATGCGAGTATCCGAAAACGTAGCCTTCGGACTCCGAGCCCATCGCGTGCCGCGGTCGGAGATCGGCACTCGCGTGGCCGAAGCCCTCGACATGGTCGGGATGTCGGCGTACGGAAAGCGGCTTCCCCGTGAACTTTCCGGCGGTCAACAGCAGCGAATCGCCATTGCCCGAGCGTTGGCAATTCGCCCTGGAGTACTCCTCCTCGACGAACCACTGGCCGCCCTGGATGCTCAACTTCGCGAGAGCATGCTCGGCGAACTGGCGAGACTGCGCGCAGCACTACCTGACACAGCCATGCTCTACGTGACGCACGATCAGAGTGAAGCCCTGGCGCTCGCAGACCGAATCGCAGTGATGCGCAACGCCAGACTCGCGGACATCGACACCGCTGAGACCTTGTGGAAACGTCCGCCGTCCAGCTTCACCGCGGCGTTCCTCGGGGGTGCCAACCTGCTGCCCTGCACCGTCACACGCGTTATCGGCACCTCCGCGCTGGTCTCGATCGGTGGCACGCCGTTCACTGCTCACGCCCCGCAGCCCGAGATCGGGCACATCGAATGGGAGTCCGACATGGACGCCTACCTGTGTGTTCGTCCACACGCGGTAGCCGTAACCGGCCTCGGCGCACGAGGATCATTCCCGGCGCGCATCGTCTCGAGCGTCTGGCGCGGTTCCACGACGCGTCTGACGCTGGCTGTACGTGGCCTCGACGATGTCCGCGTCGACGCGGATGTTCCAGGGCACGACGAACGACCGGTCGACACCGAAGTGGGCGTCGTCCTGCCCACGGACGGCAGTGTCCTGGTTCCGGCGGATCGCCACCCATGACGACAACCCTGGAACGCCCCGAAACCGCTGCGCCCCAGCACAAAGACCCGATCCCGTGGCGCCGGATCGGCTGGACGCTGCCACCACTGCTTCTTGTCCTCGTGTTTGCTGTCTATCCCACCGCACGTGTCCTCACGGAATCTCTGAGCACCGCAGATGGCACCGGGTTGTCCACGTGGTCTTCGGTGCTCGGTTCGGAACTGTTCAGAACCGCGCTCTGGCGGACCATCCAAATCGCCGTGGCGTCGACCCTGGGTTGCCTGATCCTGGGAACCTTCCTCGCCTTGGTGCTTGCCTTCGTTCCGTTCGCCGGATCCAAGGTGGTGGGGCGATTGATCGACACGGTGCTCGCCCTGCCGTCTTTCCTGATCACGCTGGCGTTCACGTTCCTGTACGGGACAGCCGGCGCCGTCAACGCCTTGATCGTCCGCATCACCGGCGATGCGAGCGGCCCACTGAATTTCCTCAACACTCCGTTCGGTGTGATCGCGGCCGAAATCACTTTCTTCACACCCTTTGTCGTGCGTCCACTATTGGCAGCGTTCACCCAGATTCCGCGTGAACAACTCGACGTGGCAGCCAGTCTCGGCGCGTCACCCGTCCGAGTTCTGCGGCAGGTGGTGATGCCGGAAGCGTGGCCGGCCCTCCTGGCCAGTGGATCGCTCGTGCTTCTGATGACGCTGAATGAATTCGGCATCGTGCTCTTCACCGGGGCTAAAGACGTCGTAACTCTGCCGGTCCTCATCTACACCCGCGGCATTGTCACCTTCGACTTGCCCGGCGCAGCAGTGATCGCGACGGTCCAGGTCGCACTCTCACTCGGCCTGTACTGCCTCTACCGATTCACCTTCAACAGATTGATGGGAGGCAGCCGTGCTGCTGTGGACACGAAGCTCTAGGGCCCTCGTACTCGGATTCTTCACCCTGGTCGTCGCGGTGGTTTTTGTCGCGCCCATCGCCACCGTCGTCGCGGCTGCCTTGGCCGGATCGTGGACCGGTCCACTTCCGTCGAATCTCGGCGGCAAGAACTTCTCCACGGCGCTGTCCGACGAGAACTTCGCCAGCCTGATCGTCAGTTTGCAGACTGCATTCATCGCGGGGGCATTGGCATTGATCGTCGGAACGTGGGCCGCGCTGGCCGCGCGTGAGGCACCGATGTGGCTGCGGCGCATCACCGATGCCGTATTCCATTTACCGATTGCGGTTCCGTCGGTCGCGATCGGCTTGGGTCTGCTCATCACTTTCAACGAGCGCCCGCTACTGCTCGGCGGCACCAAGTGGATCGTGATTCTCGCTCACACGGTTTTGGTGCTTGCCTTTGCCTTCAGTTCCGTATCGGCCGCGCTCGAACGGCTCGATCCCGCCTACCGTCAAGCTGCCGAATCACTCGGCGCCGGCCCGGTGCGGGTGCTGACACGGGTAACGCTACCGCTGCTGCTCCCAGCGTTGGGTGCGGCCGCCGGGCTTTCCATCGCACTGTCGATGGGTGAGCTGGGCGCAACGGTCATGGTCTACCCGGCGACATGGAAGACCTTGCCGGTCAGCATCTTCGGACTCACCGACCGTGGCCAGGTATTTCTTGCCGCAGCAAATACGACACTGCTGCTTGCAGTCACCCTGGTCGCCCTCATGGTGGTCGGCAGAATTCGTCGGCGCTGACCTTGCTGTGCGCCTTTATTAACCGCCGGGGGTTAATAAAGGCGCACAGCAGGGGTTTATCCCTTCCGCAAGATGTACCGCTGAACCTTGCCACTCGGGGTCTTGGGCAGGTTCGGAACAAAGTGCACCGTGCGTGGGTACGCGTGCGCGGCGAACTTCTTCTTCACCAACGTCTGCAGTTCCTTCTCGAGTTCGTCGTCGCCGTCGACGCCTTCGCGAAGAACGACGAACGCCTCGAGAACCTCACCGCGCAACTCGTCGGGCATGCCCACCACGGCGGCCTCGATGACGTGCTCGTGCATGACCAGCACGCTCTCGACGTCGAAGGGACCGATGCGGTAGCCCGCCATGATGATGACGTCGTCGTCGCGCGAGGAGAAGAAGAAGAATCCGTCCTCGTCCGTCATTCCCGCATCACCGGTGATGTACCAGCGGCCGTCTTCGCTGAATCGCTGCTTCGTCTTCTCCGGCGCATCGACGTACCCGGTGAACCACATCAACGGGCTGTTGTGAGTATCGATCGCCACGCGGCCCTGAGTGCGGGCCGGTGCAATGTCATCCGAATTGTCTTCCAGCACAGCGGCAGACCAACCCGGCAACGGACGACCCATGGATCCGGGACGGACATCGTCGCGAAGTCCGTCGGCCCAGGCGTTGACGATGAACATGCCGTGCTCGGTCTGGCCGTAGTGATCACGGACCTCGACGCCCAACGAGTTCTTCGACCACGCAACAACATCCGGAGTCAAGGGCTCACCGGCCGAGGAAGCGCGGCGCAGCGAGATGCCTTCCGGAACGGGAGCCTTGTCGGCACGCAGACTGCGGTAGACAGTCGGAGCGGCGGCAAAATTGGTGACACCGAACTTCTCGATGATCTGCCACGTCAGCGGCGCGGAGAATCCGGCGTGCAGCAGCAAGCTTCGCGTGCCGGCGGCAAGCGGGCCGAGCAACGCGTAGTACAGCCCGTACGCCCAGCCCGGGTCTGCGGCGTTCCAGAACACGTCGTCCTCTCGGACGTCGAGGCCGAACTCCTGGTATGCGTGGAACGAGGCGAGCGCGCGCACCGGAACCGGCACGCCCTTGGGTGTTCCCGTGGTGCCACTGGTGAACAACTGCACCATCGGTGCGTTGCCGCCGACTGCCTGAGCAGCGCCCTTCGGGTCTTCGGCATCCTGAGCTGCGACAAGTGCGTCGAAGTCCAACTCGTCACCGGCCGCGCCGCCCGCGACGATGACCTGCCACGCTGCGTCGGCGGGGATGTCCTCTCCCGGCGCGAGCTTCTCGAGCTGATTGGCGTCGGAAATGACCACCTTCGCGCCACTGGCCGTCAAGCGGAAAGCGATGGCCGGCGAAGCGAACGCCGTGAACAAGGGCACGTGGACCGCTCCGCGGCGCCAGATTCCGAGGAGCGCGACCACCAGGTCCGCAGACTTACCCATCAAGGTCGCGACGTTGTCACCCGGCTCGACTCCGAGGTCGGCCAGAGCTGCCGCGAAACGCGCCGACTGCTCACGTAGATGACCGTAAGTGAGGTCCACCGAGCTAAGGTCTGCCTCGACGACGGTGAATGCAACGCCATCCGCGGGATGCCGATCGCAGAGCAATTCTGCGGCGCTGGCATGCGGGGTGTCGTACTGGTCCAGCAGCTCGCGCACCCGTGCGGTGGGATCGGTGCTCATCAACTTGCTCCTTATCGATCGTCGTATGGTTGGCCCGACCGGTTACGTTGGCGGCTCGTCATACGTACTGTTCACCCCCTATGATCTAGCTCACAAGAGAACTTCACTACCCCCAGAAAGGGGTACCTGCGTGAACCGACATGCTTCGTCACTTCTGCGCCCCCGCGACGGGGACGCAATGCGAGGTGAACTCCGAACAATCGCAGCTCAGGGCGTTGTTCCCGTGCTGTTCGGAGGCGAGGTCCAGGACGGAACCCTGCACCTGAGCGAATTCGTCGGCACCCGCACCAACAACCTCAAGGGCTTGGCCATCCCGCCGCGCTCGGGCATGGGCGGACGCGTCGTAGCCCAGGGTTCACCGATCACCGTCAACGATTACGGCAATTCGCAGTCCATCACTCATCACTTCGACCGTCCTGTTCTCAGCGAGGGCCTGCATTCGATCATCGCCGTTCCGGTCATGGTTTCGGGAAAATCGCGCGCTGTGCTCTACGCCGCGATCCGCGATTCCGCTCCGTTGGGTGACCGCACAGCAGACGTCATGGTCGGCGCATCCCGGCGTCTCGGGATGGAGTTCGCCATCCGCGACGAAGTCGATCGTCGCCTGCAACTACTGCAGGCCGCCGCCGCGACTACCGCCGACGGTATGTCTTCGGAAGAGATCCGCGGAGTCCACGCCGAACTACGCAGTGTCGCCCAGACCGTCACCGACACCGACTTGCAGACCAAACTCCGCGGACTCTCCCAGCGTTTGGCCAACCTGCTGCGTCCCACCGCCGACGCCGAATCCGACGTCACGCTCACACCGCGTGAAGTGGATGTTCTCTCTCAGGTCGCACTCGGCTGCACCAACATCGAAGCCGGCCAACGGCTTTCCCTTCGCCCTGAAACAGTCAAGAGCTATCTGCGAAGCGCGATGGGAAAGCTGGACGCGAGCTCACGCCACGAAGCCGTGGTGACCGCCCGGAGGTTGGGACTGCTCCCCTGACGGGTCAGTAGCCTTCAGGCAGGGCGGTGAGCATGTCGCGGGTGACTGCGACGGCGTTGTCCGAACTTCCGCCCCGCACAACCAGAGTCGCGAAGGCCAGGTTCCCGCGATAGCCGACGAACCACGCGTGCGATCCCCCTTCGACCTCGGCTTCCCCGGTCTTGCCGTACACCTCACCCTGATCTTCGACGCGTTCTGCAGTACCGCTGGTGACCACGAGTCGCATCATTCCGCGCAGGCCGTCGACCATGGCGGGCGAGATCGCCGGGCGCTCGCCGTCGATGGTGGTTTCGCGCCCTGAAATCAGTTGCGGCACCGGAGTCGAACCGTTCGCGACCGTCGCCGCTGCCATCGCCATTCCGAACGGACTGACCACGACCTTTCCCTGACCGAACCCGTCTTCGGTCCGCTGCACCAGGTCCGACGCCGGCGGCACCGAACCGGAATCGATCGGCAATCCCACCACGTTGTAGTCCTGGCCGATGCCGAACTGCGCTGCGGCAGTGGTCAACGTGTCTGGTTGCATCTCGCTGGCCAGCTTGGCGAAGGACGTGTTGCACGAACGCGCGAAGGCCGTTGCCATCGGCACCGTGCCGAGTGAGAACTCGTTGTAGTTGGGGACGCTGCGCTCACCGATCTCGATCCGGCCAGGACATGGCACCATCGTGTCGGGGGTCGCCTGACCGGTCGAAATTGCGGCGCCTGCCGTGATGATCTTGAACGTCGAACCGGGCGGGTACTGACCCATCGTCGCGACCGGTCCGTCGCGGTCTGCTGCCTTGTTCTGTGCGACAGCCAGGATCGCCCCACTCGACGGTTCGATGACCACCATCATCGCCTGATCCTTGTTCACGTTCACGGCACGCTGAGCAGCGATCTGAATGTTGCGGTCCAAACTGATACTGAACGACGGAACAGGTTGCGGCGCAGTCTCGGTCAGCACATCGGTGTCGACGCCGTTCTGGTTGACCGTGACGACACTCCAGCCGGCTTTGCCGTCGACCTCGTCGATGATCGTCTTCTTGATCTGCCCGAGAAGGTCAGGCGCGAACTCCGGGTCCGTCGAGACGAGATCCGATTCGTCCGAGACAGATACTCCCGAGATGGCTCCCAGTTGCGCCGATACCTGGTCGTAGTCGTCACTGCGCAGGCGGGTCACCAGATAGTCGCCCTTGACGGCCGTCGAGGATTCGGCGATCGATTGACCCGTCAGCGAAGAATCGAACCGACCGAGAACACTTGCGAGACTGTTCGCGGAACCGATGATGTCGTTGCTCTTGGAGCGATCGAACTTCACTCGGTAGACAATTCCCGGCACCAGGACATCCGTGCCCGAATGCTCGTTGACCCGCGCTCGCGGCGCCGCGGTTGCCCGCAACGACATCGTCTGCTTGTCACCGAGGCGCGGATGAACGTCCGTCGAACTCCACCGGACGGACCAGTCACCGTCCTTGCGTCCCATCTGCAGCTCGCCGTCGTACGTCCACACACGGTCTTTCGGAAGGTGCCACTCGTAGGTGTAGCCGACCGTCGCTGTGTCACCGTTCATCTTCACCGACGTCGTCTCGGCAGTCATCGACTCGGCCTGGAGCGCATCCCAGGTGTCACTCAATACAGGACCCGCGGAATCAGGCCGGTCCGTCAGTTTTGCTGCCTCGTCGAAATCCCTGTCACCGAACGCACTCAGGAACTGCTGCGCGACGGGCTCGGGGCCGGCGGGTTTCGGAGTACACGAGCTGATCCCCACCGCCAAGAAAATCACGGTGCAGGAGGCCAACAGTTGGGCCGAGCGACTACGAGAGAAATGCCGAGTGTTCATCGAGCCCCATAGTAGGGCGACAAATGCTCCACCCAGCGTAGGCGCGACCATTGCACGCAGCTTGTACGGTCAGTCGAGCAGCACCGTCGAGAAGGTCGCGACCTGTCGGAACCCCACCCGCGAATAGGTCGACCGCGCAATCGTATTGAAGCTGTTGACGTACAGGCTCGCAATGCGACCGGTCGCCATGATCGACTCCGCTACAGCCGCTGTACCGGTCACGCCGAAGCCCTGCCCACGAAATTCCGGGTTGACCCACACACCCTGGATCTGGCCACAGCGAGCAGACATCGAACCGACCTCCGCCTTGAAAACGACCTGGCCGTCCTCGATGTGCGCCCACGCTCGACCAGCGGCGATCAGGCTAGCGACACGGTGCCGGTATCCGCGCCCACCGTCGTTGGCACGCGGGTCGACTCCGACCTCTTCGATGAACATCGCGATCGCGGCAGGCAGATAGATCTCGAGTTCGTCCGAGCGAACCTGCCGGACCAGTGGATCCGACGGGCACGCCAGCGGCTCGGAAACCGCGAGCAACGGCTGTTCGGGGCGCACCTCCCGCGCAGTTCCCCAGTCGAGCTCGAGCATCTCCCACAGCGGCAACGCCAATTCGGCGCGGCCGACCACCGACGAGCACATGCGCGGAATCCGACAGGCACGGTCGGCGAATGCCCGAATGTCATCCGGATCGCCTCGAAGCGGAACCAGATTCGCCCCGGCAAAGCACAGTGAGGACAACGGCCCGCCTCGACTCCACAGCTCGCCGTGAATCATTCGTGGGTCGACGCCGCATTCTTCGACGCGCGCGGCAATCATGCAGGCCGCCACCGGATCGGCGTCGAGTACCCGTCGGACGTCTTCGAGATCTCGACTTCCGACCTGCTTGGCTCCGAGGAGTTTGAGCATCCGTCAACCCCCTCGACTCGACTGCGCGTCCACGAATATCACTACCCGATCATGATGCACTCAGATTGCCACGAACCTGACACCGACGGGGAAGATTCATCCGGCAATCACTCAACTCACGGTGACGACCGGCGCACCCTCCGAGGCGTCACCCTCCATGCTTTCGGCAATTTTCATCGCCTCTTCGATCAACGTCTCGACGATCTGCGCCTCGGGCACCGTCTTGATGACCTTGCCCTTGACGAAGATCTGGCCCTTGCCGTTGCCGGACGCCACACCGAGGTCGGCCTCACGCGCTTCACCCGGTCCGTTCACGACGCAACCCATGACTGCCACGCGCAGCGGAATCTCCATGCCTTCGAGGCCGGCGGAGACCTCGTCGGCAAGCGTGTAGACATCGACCTGTGCACGGCCACACGAGGGGCAAGAGACGATCTCGAGCTTGCGGGGACGCAGGTTCAGAGACTGCAGAATCTGGTTACCGACCTTGATTTCCTCGGCCGGCGGGGCCGAGAGCGAAACCCGGATCGTGTCGCCGATACCCTCCGCGAGCAGCGCACCGAAGGCGACCGCGGACTTGATCGTGCCCTGAAACGCCGGCCCTGCCTCCGTGACGCCGAGGTGCAACGGGTAATCGCATTTGGCGGCGAGTTGGCGGTAAGCCTCGACCATGATCACCGGATCGTTGTGCTTGACGGAGATCTTGATGTCACCGAAGCCGTGCTCTTCGAACAACCCGGCCTCCCACAGCGCGGACTCGACCAACGCTTCGGGCGTCGCCTTGCCGTACTTCTCCATCAACCGAGGATCGAGCGATCCCGCGTTGACACCGATACGGATCGGAATGCCTGCGTCACCGGCAGCCTTGGCCACCTCTTTGACACGGCCGTCGAATTCCTTGATGTTGCCCGGATTGACGCGCACCGCAGCGCATCCCGCATCGATTGCCGCGAAGATGTAGCGCGGCTGGAAGTGGATGTCGGCGATAACCGGGATCTGGCTCTTCTTCGCAATGATCGACAACGCGTCCGCGTCTTCCTGACGCGGGCAGGCGACACGAACGATGTCGCAACCGGACGCGGTCAGTTCCGCGATCTGCTGCAGCGTTGCATTGACGTCGTGCGTCTTCGTGGTGCACATGGACTGCACCGAGATGGGGAAATCGCTGCCCACACCTACCGTGCCGACCTGCAGCTGCCGTGTCTTGCGTCGAGGAGCAAGAATCGCTGCGGGTGCCGAGGGCATTCCCAGTCCGATAGGGATGGTCACGTCTGTGCCTTCTTTCATAGCTTCACTGCAAGTTTAGCCGGGCGATCGCCGCACTACCGCGCGGCAACCGTCACCCTTCTCACACGGTCAGAAGATCTTGATCGGATTGACGATGTCAGCCGTGAGTGTCAGCAACATGAACGCGCCACCGATCACGATGAATACGTAAGTAATCGGAAGGAGTCTGGTGTAGTCGACCGGGCCGCCGGGAATCAAGCCTCGGCGGGCGCGGAACCAATCACGGATCTTCTCGTAGAAGACCACCGCGATGTGACCGCCGTCGAGCGGCAACAGCGGCAGAATGTTGAAAACACCGAGGAAGAAGTTGATCGATGCGAGCAGTCCGACGAACGTCGCCCACTGTGCACGGTCCGCCGCTTCACCGCCGATCACGCTGGCACCAACCACGCTGATCGGTGTGTCCTGGGCGCGTTCGCCGCCCGTGATCGACTCCCACAGAGCCCCCACCTTCGACGGAATGTCAGCCAACGCCTTTACCGAGTCGACCATGATCTGGCCGGTGAAGTCGAAGGCGGCCGGAACAGCAGTGAGCGCGTTGTACTCGATCAGATTGCTGACACCCTCAATTCCGACAGCGCCTACCTTTGCCAGTTCCGGCGTTGTGCTGCCGTCTTTGGCTACGTAACGCTCAACCGGCGATACGTCGACCGGAACTTGAACAGTCTCGTCGCCGCGCTCGACTGTGAGCGTGACTGTCCCGGACTTGTCGCGGATCGCCGCGGAAACCTTGGCGAAAGTGTCCGTCGGTTGACCGTCCACCGCGACGATCCGATCGCCGGCAGCAATTCCGGCTGCCTCCGCCGGGCCGGTACCGGTGCAATCCGCGAGTTTCCACCCCTGATCCTGTCCGAGCTGCGTCGGAGCAACACACGTCACGCCCTTGACAACAGGCGGTGCCGGCTCCGTACTGGTTCGACCCCAACCGAGGAGCAATGCGTAGATCAGGAGGAACCCGAGAATGAAGTTCATCGCGATACCGCCGGACATGACGACGACGCGCTTCCACGCCGCCTTCTTGTACATCGCGTGCGGCTCTTCTTCAGGCGTCATCTCGTCGAGGGCCGTCATGCCCGCGATGTCGCAGAATCCGCCCAGCGGCAGCGCCTTGAGGCCGTACTCGGTCTCACCTCGACGGAACGAGAAGATTTTCGGTCCGAAGCCGATGTAGTAGCGGCGAACCTTCATTCCCAAAGCCTTGGCCGTCCACATGTGACCGGCTTCGTGCAGGGCGATGGACACGCCGATGCCGAGGGCAAACAGCACTACGCCCAGTGCAAAAACCATGAAAGCTCTAGCCCTCCTGCTTCACGAGCTGACGCGCTCGTGTGCGTGCCCAGCCGTCTGCGGCCAGAACGTCGTCCACGGTAACCGGTTCTGCGGACCATTGACCTGCATCGTCGAGAACAGCAGCCACCGTGCGGACGATCGCCGGGAAGGAAATGACACCGTCGAGGAATGCCTGAGCCGCCACTTCGTTGGCCGCGTTGTAGATCGCGGTGAAGCAACCTCCGGATTTTCCTGCGCTTCGCGCCAGATCGACGGCTGGGAACACCGACGAATCGAGCGGCTCGAATTCCCAGGTGGAGGCGGTGGTGAAGTCGCATGCCGACGCCGCACCTTCGATGCGGTCCGGCCAGCCGAGAGCGAGAGCGATCGGGAGCTTCATGTCCGGTGGACTCGCCTGTGCCAGCGTCGATCCGTCGAAGAAGGTCACCATGGAGTGCACGATCGATTGCGGATGCACGGTGACGTCGATGCGGTCGTAGTCGATCCCGAACAGCAGGTTCGTCTCGATCAACTCGAGGCCCTTGTTGACCAGAGTTGCCGAGTTGAGGGTGTTCATGGGGCCCATCGACCAGGTGGGGTGCGCTTTTGCCTGAGCCGGATTCACACTTTCGAGCTCCTCGGCGCTCCAGCCACGGAACGGCCCACCCGAAGCGGTGAGAACCAACCGGGCCACCTCGTCGCCTGTTCCACCACGTAGGCACTGGGCAAGCGCCGAATGCTCCGAGTCGACCGGCACGATCTGACCGGGGGCGGCGGCTTTCGTCACCAGCGCTCCGCCGGCGACAAGCGATTCCTTGTTCGCCAGCGCCAGGCGCGCTCCCGAGTTCAAAGCCGCCAGTGTCGGTTCGAGTCCCAAAGAACCGACGAGCGCATTGAGGACAACATCGGCACCGCTGTCCCGAACCAGTTCCGTCACGGCGCTCGGTCCCGAACGGGCGGTTACCGATTCCAGCGCCGATGCCGCTGCAGGATCGGCGACGGCGACGTCCGTGACGCCGGTTGCACGAATCTGTTCGGCCAACAACTCGACGTTGTTGCCGCCCGCTGCAAGACCGACTACTTCGAAACGGTCGGGGTTGGCAGCGATGACCTCCAGCGCTTGGGTACCGATCGAACCGGTACTGCCGAGGAGGAGGACGCGGGTACGTGTGGTTTCCTGCACTCGCCCATTGTTCCTGATAACACCTGAGAACAACCTTATCGACGCCCAACTACGTACGACAGGCAGTCGTATGTCACCATATTGGGCAGTAGTGCAACCGAATGAGCAGGAGGATCGACCGTGGCCGATACCCAGTTGGACGTCAAGTCCAGCGCCCCCGTCGTGGTCTCGCACGTCGATGAGGCCGAGGTTCCCTCTGCCGCATGGGGGTGGAGTGGTGAAGGACTCAAGTTTTTCCGTTTCCTCGGATGGTTCTTCGCAATATTCCTGCTTCTGATGATGATCGGAAACCATCACGGCAAGGTCGAGGATCTGTGGCTCATCGGCACCGCCGGATTGATGATCTTCATTCTGGTCCGCGACATCGTCATCCGTCGCCGCCCGCGCTAGAAACCTGACAAAGAGAAGGCCTCCACGAACGAAAGTTCGTGGAGGCCTTCTCTTTACGTGTTTCAGGCCTGGAACGTTTCAGTTCTCGGCTGCCAGCTGGCCACAGGCTGCGGCGATTTCCTGACCGCGCGTATCGCGCACCGTGCACGAGACGCCCTGGGCGATGACCCGACGCACGAACTCACGCTCGACGTCCTTGGGGCTCGCGTCCCACTCGCTGCCCGGAGTCGGGTTGAGCGGAATCAGGTTGACGTGCACCAACCCGCCGAGTGCTTTCTTCAGCTTCTTGCCCAGCATGTCCGCGCGCCACGGCTGATCGTTGACGTTCTTGATCATCGCGTACTCGATGGACACACGGCGACCGGTCTTGTCTGCGTAGTACCGGGCAGCCTGAAGTACCTCCGACACTGACCAGCGATTGTTGACCGGGACAAGAGTGTCGCGCAGTTCGTCGTCCGGTGTGTGCAGCGATACCGCCAGCGTGACGCTCAGGCCTTCGTCAGCGAGCTTGCGGATAGCGGGAGCGAGGCCGACGGTCGAGACCGTGACGGACCGCTGAGACAGGCCGAGGCCGTCGGGTGCAGGCGAGGTGATCCGTCGTACCGCTGCCACCACGCGCTTGTAGTTCGCCAAAGGCTCGCCCATACCCATGAACACGACGTTCGAGAGGCGTCCGGGGCCGCCGGCAACTTCACCGTCGCGCATGGCAGCCGCTGCCTCGCGAACCTGATCGACGATCTCGGCGGTCGAGAGGTTGCGGTCGAGGCCGCCCTGACCCGTCGCACAGAACGGGCAGGCCATTCCGCAGCCTGCCTGACTCGAGATGCAAAGTGTTGCCCGGTCGGGATAGCGCATCAAGACGCTTTCGAGCAGCGTTCCGTCATGTGCCTTCCACAGGGTCTTGCGAGTGTCGCCCGAATCGCACGCGAGGTGCTTGATCGGGGTCAACAAGGTCGGGAACAGCGACTCCCCAACCTTCTCGCGCACCGATGCGGGGAGATCGGTCATCTTCTCCGGATCGGCTTCGAGCCGCGCGTAGTACTGACGCGCCAGCTGATCGGCCCGGAAAGCCGGAAGGCCGAGCTCTTTCACCGCTTCTTTGCGCTCGGCGGAATCGAGATCGGCGAGGTGCCGTGGAGGCATTCCGCGCTTGGGTGCAGTGAAAACGAGGGGAAGAGAGGCAGCCATAGTTACACCATTGTCCCATTGTTTTGGGGTGCTACCCCACTGCCACCCGATTGTGGCCGGATTACCCGTGCAACTTCGCGCAGGTTGAGTGATGATCATGTCATGTCAACCACACCAGAGGATCCGTCGAATTCCCCCGTGTACGGCCCAGCCGACGGTTTCGGTCCCGATCCGGAACTTCCGAAGGTGGGCGAGGACAAGGCAGTGGAAAAACACGATCCGGAACCGACACCGACGCCTGAACCGGTGCCGACCGGAACGTCGGTCACCGACCGAACCAGAGCTGCGACGACCTGGGTTGGCCTGGTCATAGGCGCAATTGTGCTGATCTTACTGCTGGTGTTCATCCTGCAGAACCTCGAGAGCGTCTCCGTCAAGATCCTCGCCTGGCAGATCGACTTTCCGCTCGGAATCACGATCCTGCTCTCCGCGATCGCGGGCGCATTGATCATGGCGTTGGCAGGCGGGGTTCGCATCATTCAGATCCGGCGCGCAGCGAAGCGGCAGATGTGACTGAAATCTAGTTACGCAATTGGGTCGATCGATGGGCCAGCAGGCATCATTGATGTCGTGGAAATCACCGGAAAGGCCCTGATGTGACTACTCACATGGAGAGACCTGTGACCTCGCGAATTGCCCCACAGCAGGCAAGATCCTGGCTCCTCGTCCCCGCGTCCAAACCGGACACCTTCGACGCCGCACTCGCGAGTGCGGCCGACGCCGTCATTCTCGACCTCGAGGATGCCGTCACCGCACCCAACAAACCGGCGGCCCGCCGCGACGTCGCCGCATTCCTGAGCGAACACAATCACGCCTGGGTTCGGATCAACGACGCCACGACACCGTTCTGGGAAGAGGATCTGGCCGCACTCGCGGGCCTCCCCGGACTCGAGGGTGTCATGCTCGCAAAGACCGAAAGCGGTCAGCAGGCCGACGCCACGGCCGAGCGACTTCCCGAAGGCACCAAGATTCTTGCTCTCGTCGAATCCGCGGTGGGACTCGAGGCTGCGCCCGAGATCGCACGCACAGACGGCATCTTCCGTCTCGCATTCGGCAGCGGCGACTTCCGGCGCGACACTGGGATGGACGACTCCCCCACGTCGATGTCGTACCCGCGTTCGCGGCTCACCATCGCCAGCCGCGCGGCACGCATCGCTCCGCCGATCGACGGTCCCACGCTCGGCCCCGATCTGGATCTGCTCGCCCGAGACTGTGCGATCACCTTGTCACTCGGTATGGCCGGCAAACTCTGCATGACCACCGCGCAGACTGCCCCCGTCAACGCGGGACTGAGTCCATCCGTGGCCGACGCGATCTGGGCTCAGAATGTCATCGACGATCTCGGCGAAGACGGCTCACGCGTGCGCGACGGCAGCGACCTGCCCAAGCTCGCCAAGGCGAAGAAGATTCACAAGCTCGCCACCCTGTTCCACATCCCCACCGATCACTGATTTTTTTACTACTGAATCGGTGCAGAAAACGTCAGGCGCTCAAGTCGGAGCGCCTGACGTTCGTCTTTCGAGCCCGCCTTTCACGCAAGTTCGAGTGATCGTGGTTTGGACCGAACATGGATTCGGTATCGCACCGTGAAGGCAAGCCCTGTTACTTGCGAGAACGCACGCTCGGCAGTCTTCTCGGTGAATTCGATTCCGAGCACCCGCCGCATATCGTCTCGATTCTCGAACTCCCACCGGGTGTCGACGCGCGTGAGCGAGAATCCTTGAGCCTCGAAGAACGCTTCGACCGCCGCGGGATCGTATTTGGGCAGATCCGCCCTCATCCACTCCCCGTACGGGCCGGCGCTCACATCGAGATCCACGATCAGCAGGGCTCCCCCGGGCCTCAGGATGCGCATTGCTTCACGAATTCCCGGGCCGCAGCCTTTTCCGAAGAAGTACGCCGTACGGGCATGGACGAGATCGACTGAAGCATCCACCAGACCCGTGGACTCTGCTGAACCCTGGACTACGTCGATCGATGCCGAATCGCGGGTTCGTTCCCGTGCGGACTTCACCAGCGGTGCATGCGGCTCCACTCCGACAACACGACGGGCAGTACGAGCGAACTCCGGTAGATGGAACCCTGCCCCACAGCCGACATCGACGACATCGCGTCCAGACCAGTCGACCTGGGCTCCCATCGCGGCCCAGAGGGAACCGTCGACGTCCTGCGCGCGGTTCTCGACCTCGTAGACGTCCGGCCAATGCCAGATGTTCGGACTGGGAATGGGCTTGGATCGGCCGGAGAAAAAATCACGCACGAGAAATCAGACGAGTGCGTACAGAATCAGCCAGGTGACAAATGCCGACGGCAGGAGTGAATCCAGGCGGTCCATGATTCCGCCGTGGCCGGGAAGCAAGGTTCCCATGTCCTTGATGCCGAGTTCACGCTTGATCTGCGATTCGATCAGGTCGCCGACCGTCGCGACTACCACCAGGACGACACCGAGCAGGACGCCGATCATCGAATTCGCGTCGAGTATCAACGTCACCGAAAGCAGACTGCCGATGACGCAGAAAATGAGGGAGCCGACGAATCCTTCCCAGGACTTCTTCGGGCTCACAGCCGGCACCATCGGGTGCTTCCCGAACAGCACTCCAGCCGCGTAGCCGCCGATGTCGGAGCACACGACACCGATCATCAGGACGAAGACGCGACCGGGGCCGTCGTCTTCGAGCACCATCAACGCACCGAATGACGCCAACAGCGGGATCCACGCCAGAACGAACACCGTGATGGAGGTGTCTCTCAGGAAGTTCTTCGGGGTCGCCTTGAGGCCGTGGTCGAACAACCGCCACACCATGCATACCAGGACGGTCGCGGTGAATCCGCTGAGCACCCCGACCGGTCCCCACGGCCAGCCGAGCCAGATCGTGGCTTGCCCGCCGACGAGAAGCGGAATTCGCGGCACCTCGATGTCGGCTTCACGAAGCCGCGTGGTGACCTCCCACGTCGCGATGAACATCGCGATCGCAACGACGGCGATCCATCCGGGGGGCAGGAAGATCAAAGTGCCGATGACCAAGGCGCCGAGGCCAGCTCCGACGCCGATGGCGGCAGGTAGGTTCCTGCCCGCCTTCGACTTCGGCGGTTGCGCGCCCTCAGCGCCGCCCGTAGGCCCGTCCGTGACGGGACCACCGGCGGTTCCCTCTTGTGCGTGCACCCAAACTCCCTGATCTACTCCCGACGACAAACACTGCAAATGAGGAGGCTATACCTCCATCAACTCTGCTTCCTTGTGCTTGACGAGTTCCTCGACCGTGTGCACGTACTTCGCCGTCGTCTTGTCGAGTTCTTTCTCTGCGCGACCGACCTCGTCCTCGCCGGCTTCACCGTCCTTCTGGATCCGGCCGAGTTCGTCCATCGCCTTGCGGCGGATGTTGCGCAGCGTGACCTTCGAATCCTCGCCCTTGGACTTGGCCTGCTTCACCAGTTCACGTCGACGCTCTTCCGTGAGCTGCGGAACCGAAATGCGGATGATGCTGCCGTCGTTGGACGGGTTCACACCGAGATCCGAGTTGCGGATCGCCGTCTCGATCGCGTTGAGCTGCGAAGCCTCGTACGGCTTGACGATGACCATGCGGGCCTCGGGGACGTTGATGCTCGCGAGCTGCGTGATCGGCGTGATCGAACCGTAGTAGTCGATCACGATGCGCGAGAACATACCGGGGTTCGCGCGTCCGGTGCGAACCGAGCCGAGATCGTCCTTGGCTACCGTGACAGCCTTTTCCATCTTCTCTTCTGCCTCGAAGAGCGCTTCATCGATCACGGCTGTTCCTCCATGTTGTTCTGCATCATTTTTTGGGTGTCACTCACGACTTGATCAGGGTGCCGATCTTCTCACCGGACACCGCGCGAGCGATGTTTCCTTCGGTGAGGAGGTTGAACACCATCATCGGCATCGAGTTGTCCATGCACAGGCTGAATGCCGTCGCGTCCGCGACCTTGAGCTCACGTTCGATGACCTCACGGTGCGTGATCTGTTCGTACATCGTCGCGTCCGGGTCGAGACGCGGGTCGGCCGAGTAGACGCCGTCGACAGCCTTGGCCATCAGCACTACCTCGGCACCGATCTCCAGCGCGCGCTGCGCAGCAGTGGTGTCAGTCGAGAAGTAGGGCATACCCATCCCGGCACCGAAGATGACTACGCGCCCCTTCTCGAGGTGCCTGCGTGCGCGAAGGGGGAGGTACGGCTCGGCGACCTGGCCCATGGTGATGGCCGTCTGCACGCGAGAATCGACGCCCGCCTTCTCCAGGAAATCCTGCAGAGCGAGGCAGTTCATGACGGTGCCTAGCATGCCCATGTAGTCGGAGCGCGCGCGATCGAGGCCACGCTGCTGCAATTCCGCTCCGCGGAAGAAGTTTCCGCCGCCGATGACCACTGCAACCTGTACGCCCGATCGAACGACCTCTGCGATCTGCTCAGCCACCTTGGTGACCACGTCGGGATCGAGACCGACTTTGCCGCCTCCGAACATTTCGCCGCCGAGTTTGAGCAGGACCCGCTTGAATCCTGGACGTTCGTTGGCTGGTTCGGACATTGTTCTCCTCAGTTCGATACAAGACCTTGTAGGTCCTTCATTCTTCTTCTGCCGCCGAATCGGACACCGCGGCATAGGAAAGCCCCCGGGACTCGTCCCGAGGCACTCTCATCCTGCCTCATCGGAGGCCCCAGGTACACGTAGACCCCGCCGGTAGAGCAAATGCTCTTCAGGCGGGGTCCATGTGTGCGGGCTCCGAATTAAGCGGAGGCGCCGACCTCGAAACGCACGAAGCGCTTGATGGTCACGCCTGCCTCGTCGAGGATCGCCTTGACGGTCTTCTTGGAGTCCGTGACCGAAGACTGCTCGGTCAGAACGACGTCCTTGAAGTAACCGTTGACGCGGCCTTCGATGATCTTCGGCAGTGCCTGCTCGGGCTTGCCTTCTGCGCGGGCGGTCTCTTCGGCGATGTGACGCTCGGAAGCGACGATCTCCTCGGGAACCTCGTCACGCGTGACGTACTTCGCCTTGAGTGCTGCGACCTGCATTGCAGCGCCGCGAGCGGCCTCAGCAGCAGCATCGCCTTCACCGGTGTACTCGACGAGAACGCCGACAGCGGGCGGCAAGTCGGAGCTGCGCTTGTGCAGGTAAACGGCAACGGGGCCGTCGAAGGAAGCGACGCGGCTCAGTTCGAGCTTCTCACCGATCTTCGCGGACTGCTCCGCAATGACGGTGTCGATGGTCTTGCCGTCGAGCTCGAGCGCCTTGAGAGCGTCGAGGTCAGCAGGCTTACCAGCAGCAGCGACGGTCACGATCTCGTCGGCCAGCTTGATGAACTCGTCGTTCTTGGCGACGAAGTCGGTCTCGCAGTTGATCTCGATCATGACGCCGTCCTTGGCGACGACGAGACCCTCAGCGGTGGTGCGCTCTGCGCGCTTTCCGACATCCTTCGCGCCCTTGATGCGCAGCTGCTCGACGGCCTTGTCGAAATCGCCGTCTGCATCTGCGAGTGCGTTCTTACATGCCATCATTCCGGAGCCGGTGAGCTCACGGAGCCGCTTGACGTCAGCGGCGGTGTAGTTCGCCATGATTAGCGAGCCTCCTCATGTGTCTATTTCGGACCTAGGACTAACGGTGAAGCACGGCCTAACGGTGAAGCACGGCCTGACGGTGGTGCTCGGGCCTAACGGTGAAACGGCCCTGACCAAAAGAACTCTTGGTCAGGGCCGGTTTCAACGAATCAGGCCTCGGTAGCCGGTGCCTCTGCGGCGGGGGCTGCCTCAGCCTCTGCAGCCGGAGCTGCCTCAGCCTCTGCGGCCGGAGCTGCCTGCGAGAGCAGTTCCTGCTCCCACTCGGCGAGGGGCTCGCCTGCGCCGGCTTCGGGCTTCGCGTCCTTGTCGGCGCTCAGTCCTGCACGTGCCTGCACACCTTCGGCAACCGCGGAAGCGACAACCTTGGTCAGCAGTGCTGCGGAACGGATGGCGTCGTCGTTGCCCGGGATCGGGTAGTCGACGAGGTCGGGGTCGCAGTTGGTGTCCAGGATCGCGATGACCGGGATGTTCAGCTTGCGAGCCTCGGCAACTGCCAGGTGCTCCTTGTTGGTGTCGACGATCCACACCGCGGAAGGAACCTTGGCCATGTCGCGGATACCACCGAGGGTGCGATCCAGCTTGGTCATCTCACGCGTGAGCATGAGGATTTCCTTCTTGGTGCGACCTTCGAATCCACCGGTCTGCTCCATTGCCTCGAGCTCCTTGAGGCGAAGCAGACGCTTGTGAACGGTGGTGAAGTTGGTGAGCATGCCGCCGAGCCAACGCTGGTTAACGTAGGGCATTCCGACGCGAGTCGCTTCGGAAGCGATGGACTCCTGCGCCTGCTTCTTGGTACCGACGAAGAGAACGGTGCCGCCGTGGGCAACGGTCTCCTTGACGAACTCGTACGCCTTGTCGATGTACGTCAGCGTCTGCTGGAGGTCGATGATGTAGATGCCGTTGCGGTCGGTCAAGATGAATCGCTTCATCTTCGGGTTCCAGCGACGGGTCTGATGTCCGAAGTGGGTTCCACTATCGAGCATCTGCTTCATGGTTACGACAGCCATGGCTGTGTACCTCAAACTTTCAATCCGGTTGATGCAGGCGATCGGGTGATCCCTGCCCTGGCACCCGCACGGCCGTCGGACCTGTTTCGTGAGAACCAGGACCAGCCGAGGCCGGAAAACGTGCGCGGGCGCGCGAAGTCGGACTGTGCGAGCACAGACCGCTCGACAAGTGTACGTCCTCGTCCCCCGATGCCATAACCACCCCGGAAGCAACAGACCGAACCGGCGGTTGTGGATCGGCGGCTACCTTGTGGATTACCCGTCTGATCTGCATTGAAGCGTGCGCTACTCCACGCAAGATCAAGGAATGACGATGTTGCGCGGAGCTCGACGAGGCGTGGCCTTCGCCGTGATCTCCTGCTGTGTCGCCGTAGGCACGGCGTCAGCAGACACGCGATTCGACTGGCCGCTCGCTCCTCGGCCGCACGTGGAACGCGCTTTCGACAAACCGGCCGAGAACTGGCTGCCGGGTCATCGCGGGGTCGATCTCGGCGGCAGCGCCGGCCAATCCGTCCTCGCGGCCGGTGACGGCATCGTGGTGTTCGCGGGAGTGGTCGCCGGAAAGCCGACGGTGTCGATCGATCATTCCGGCGGCCTACGCACGACCTACGAACCCGTCACCGCAGTCGTTCGCACAGGTGAACGCGTCGCAGCCAGGTCAGTGATCGGAACCCTCGAAACCGGGCACGAAGGGTGCGCTGTCGAAGCATGTTTGCACTGGGGCTTGCGCAGAGGACGCGAGTATCTCGATCCACTCGGACTGGTTCGGTCGCAACCGCTCAGGCTCAAGCCATTGAAAGGAGGCTGATCGGTCGCAGAAATCGGTCGCAGAATCAGTGCCACTCGGAAACGGCGTGCCGACCCACAGCGTCCGCGAAGTCGTCGGCCACCATCGCTGCCAGTTCCATGAACGCTCGTCTGGTGGCCGGTCGCATCAATTCGAGGTCCATCACCGACCCCTCCGCGAGATGCTCGTCGAAAGGAATGACCTCGACGGCGCGGCATCGACGCATGAAATAGTCCACCAACGCGTCCATGTCGATGACGCTCGACCCTGGTCTGGCGGCGCTGATGACGACGACGGTCCGCTCGACCAGATGGCCGTATCCGTGCAACTGAAGCCAGTCGAGCGTTGCCGCTGCACTGCGCGCTCCGTCGATTGCCGGCGAACTGACCAGAACCAACGAATTGGCAAGATCGAGAACGCCGTTCATCGCCGAGTGCATGATCCCGGTACCGCAATCAGTGAGGATGATGTTGTAGTAGACCTGCAAGATGTCGATGACCTGGCGATAGTCGGCCTCGCTGAATGCCTCCGAAATCGCCGGATCCTGCTCACTCGCCAGCACCTCGAGACGACTCGACGACTGGGATGTGTGCACTCGAACGTCCGAATAGCTCTTTATGTCCGGTCTAGCAGCAATCAGATCGCGCACTGTCGAATTGGTCTGCAGCGGAACACGTTGTGCCAAAGTCCCGAAATCGGGATTGGCGTCAACCGCCACGACGCAGTCACCACGCAGCGAAGCAAACGTCGCACCGAGTCCGACCGTGACCGTCGTCTTGCCCACGCCCCCTTTGAGCGAGAGCAGAGCGACTCGGTAGTCGTTGCGGATCGGCTGCTCGATTCGGGCGGCCAGTGCACGGTTGCGCTGTTCGTTGGTCGAATCCCCCAGATTGACCACACCTCCGGTCGCACGATGCAATCCCCTACGCCAGCCGCCACGCGGCGTCCGTTTCGGGCGTTTCAGTAAAGCTTCGGCAACCAGATCCTGGTTTGTCACCTGCTGTTGGCTCGACGGTGGCGGTGGCGCGGACCAGACCTCTTGCAGTCGCGCCACAGGCTCCGGCGTCGGCGCCGGCCCGGGAGCCGGTTGCGGCGATTCGGACAGCCAGGCTGGTTGGCCGCTGTTCGGCAGGTGCTTCACATCTTGGCGGTTCACGAATCCCCCGGATATCGCATGTAATCGAGTGTCTCGACACGACGATCGAACTTTGCCGATTGTTCACTCTTCTGAGCTGCGACGCTACCAAATACCGGCCGAGAACTCGCGTCGCTCCACAAATCAGGCGCGCGGATGGGCCTGATCGTGGACGGATCGAAGCCGTTCGACCGACACGTGCGTGTACAGCTGAGTGGTCGCCAAACTCGCATGACCGAGGAGTTCTTGGACCACACGAAGGTCCGCACCACCCTCCAGCAAATGTGTCGCAGCCGAGTGCCGAAGCCCGTGCGGACCCATGTCGGGAGCCCCTGGAATTGCAGCCATGGTTTCGTGGACCACCGAACGCGCCTGACGCTGATCGAGCCGGCCGCCTCGAACTCCGAGGAGCAACGCTCGCCCGGACCGATCCGAACACAGCGCGGGTCGTCCGTGCTCCAGCCAGCCGTTCAGTGCCGATTCTGCGGGCAGGCCGTATGGCACCGACCGCTCCTTGTTCCCCTTGCCGAGAACACGAAGCAAACGTCGATCGGCATCGACCGACTCGACGTCCAGTCCACACAACTCGCCGACGCGAATTCCGGTGGAGTACAACAATTCCACGATGAGTCGGTCTCGCAGGGCGAGCGGCTCTTGTTGCTGCGCACCGCTTTCCGCCGCATCCATTGCGTCGAGGGCCTGACTCTGACGCAGCACCGTCGGCAGCGTCCGGCGAGCGGGTGGAGCCGCCAGACGTGTGCCCGGGTCGACGGAAATGCGTCCGGTCTGCGCGAGCCACGCAGTGAACCCACGCGCCGAAGAAGCCCGTCGAGCTACCGTCGTACGGGCTGTTCCTACGGCATTCTGGGCGGCCAACCACGAACGCATGACACTTAGGTCGAGGCGGTCGAGATCTGCATTCTCCGAACCCGCGGAGAAATGGGTCAGCAATGCCCGCGCGTCACCGACGTAGGCGCGGATCGTGTGTTCCGACCGGCCTCGGCTCAGTCGGAGGTGCTCGGCATACGCATCGAGGTGAACGCTCAAGCTCGCCGGCAATGCGTCAGTCATGAACACACGCTCGCTCGCCGCGATTGAAACCGCAAGCTCCCTCGCCGATAGGGTTGATCGGTGAATCGAGCAATTCCTCTGAAGATGTTGTGCGTACTGGCACTGATTTCCGCAATCGCTCCACTGTCCATCGACATGTACCTGCCCGGCCTACCGTTGATGGCGGATGCACTCGACACTACTGCGGCCAGCGTTCAGCTCACGCTGACCACCTTCATGGCAGGCCTCGGAATCGGCCAGCTGATCATCGGTCCGATCTCCGACGGACTTGGCAGGCGACGAATACTGCTGGCCGCGACAATCATCACGGCACTGAGCGGCGCGGCATGCGCGGTGGCGCCGAACATCGAGTTTCTCATCGGTGCACGACTCGTCCAGGGCTTGAGTGGAGGCGCTGCCATCGTTCTTGCCCGCGCTTGTATTGCCGACCGAGCGCGTGGCGACGACGCAGCGAAGCTCTTCAGCATCATGATGATCATCGGCGGTATCGCTCCCGTGGTCGCGCCACTGATCGGCGGCGCACTTCTCGGCCCCGTCGGATGGCGCGGGATCTTCTGGGTCCTGGCGGTCGCGGGCGCTGTAATGGTGGCTGGTGTCGTTTTGCTCGTTCCCGAGACACTTCCGCCCGAGCGACGCCACGGCGGCGGATTGAAGGCCCTGATCTCGAATCTGCGATACGTGGTCCGCAATCGGCACTACCTCGGATATGCGCTCGCATTCGTCTTCGGATTCGGCGCCTTGTTCGCGTACATCTCCGCGTCACCGTTCGTCGTTCAGAACGTTCTCGGGCTGAGTCCGTCACAATTCTCGATCGTGTTCGCAGTGAACGCCACCGGAATGGTCACGGCAGCGATGATCACCACTCGCCTGCTCGGTCGCGTCGGAGCACGCACGCTGCTGCGATTCGGGGTGTGCCTACTCCTCATGGGCGGCGCCGTATTGTTCTGCACCAGCGTGGTTTTCAGTTCCACGAATACCTGGTTGATCTTGGTCCCACTGTTCGTGGCAATTTCGAGCATCGGGTTCATCATGGGCAATGCGACCGCTCTCGCCCAAGGAGAGGTCACCAACGCAGCCGGGACCGGTTCAGCGCTGATGGGAGCGGGCCAGTTCGGCTTGGCGGCGCTGGTTTCGCCGTTGGTGGGAATTGCGGGAGAAGACACGGCAGTTCCGATGGCAATCGCAATTCCCACCTTCGGAGTTCTCGCGGCCGTTGCGCTCGTGTTGCTGACTCGCGGCACGGCCGCCGCGAGTTAGTTTTCGGCCGCAGCGAGTTCGGACTTCCAGACCCGGAAGCCCTCTTCGGTGCGACCACGACGCCAATAGCCGGAAATAGAAGCAGCCGACGCCGGGACATTTCGTTCCTTGCGAATGTACGGCCGGAGGTTGTGCATGACGGCTTGCGCTTCACCGTGAATGAACACGTGCGGTTCGCCCGGCAACCACTCGAGCGCCTTGACCGCGGCGACAACCGGAGCGTTGTCGCCCGCCAATTCTTCGCCGACCGCGTCGGACGATGCCCCGCGATGCAGCCAGGTCACGGCAATACCTTCTGGGGCATCGAGCGCGATTTCGTCTTCCGGTCCCCCGACTTCGACAACGGCGTAGCCGACCGCATTCGGCGCCAATCGCGCTATCGACGCGGAAATAGCGGGTATTGCGGTCTCGTCTCCGACGAAGAGATACCAATCAGCGGTTGGTGACGGCGAAAACGCGCCACCTGGTCCCCGCAGGGTAATCTCAGCGCCCGGCTGAACTGACGCGGCCCACGGACCTGCAACACCCATGTCGCCGTGGACGACAAAATCGATTGCAATCTCTTTGGCATCAAGATCGTACGATCGAATCGTGTAGGTGCGCAGTGTCGGCTGATCACGAGTGCCGAATTCGATCTTTACATAGGAATCGCTGTATTCGCTGGGAGTGAACGACTCGAAACCTGGTCCCCCGAGAAACACTCGTACCATATGGGGGGTCAATTGTTCGGTCCGCAGAACCGTCAATGCAGTTGTCGGCTTGGCCACAGAAAGATCCTTCCGAAAGTTAGTGTTACCTAACTAATGTACACGACAATTGCAGCACGAGGGCGAAATACCTCGCCGGCGACTCCACGCAGCGCTCTGTCGACCTTTGTACAGAGCGGAAGAAACCGACCAATCTGCTGGGTAAATTCGGTGCTGTTTAGACGAATTATCTGATCTGCTTCACACGGACGACCTGTCGGACAAAGCTGTCCGAGAACTCGGCAAAGCAACAGTAAAATACACCTCTGGCTCCCGGCGAGTTCGCCGAGAGCCAGAGGTGTATTTAATTCAATCTAGTGTGCAGCGTCGAAAGCGTCGATGATTTCCGCTTTGATACGCCCACGCGGAGCAACTTCGTAACCGTTCTTACCTGCCCAGTCACGGATGGCCTGGAGCGTCTCCTTGGAGCGTCCGGAACCTGATGTGGCCTGCGGAGATGCAGCCTGAGCCTTCTTGCCGCGCTTCCCGCTCACCTTCGCAGCAGCCTCGACGAACGGCTTCACCGCAGCGTCGAACTTCTCTGCATTGGTGGCGCGCAGATCGATCACGTAATCCGTTCCCTGGTAAGAGAACTCAATTCGATCACCGAATCCATCGTCAATCGGCTTACCATCAAGGTCGTCGATGAGTTGCCGAATCAGCTTCTCAGCCATTGCACTCCTCTTTCAATGATCGATTCAATTCTCCTTCACAATACACAGATAGAGCGTTGATGAACAAAAGAAGTTCGAAAGCCTTCACCGTTTCCGAACAGACTCAATGGTCCGAATTAGCAGCGGGTTAGCGGCATTGCCTCGAACGAACACGACCCTGAAAATTCTACACATTCATCCCTCGGATGCCGGGTGTCAATCAATGCCCGCCGTCATCGTGATCCAGACTAATCGGACTTCCATGCACATTGACCTGAGGCTTTCCTGAGACCCGTCGAACTTGCAGGTCGGGTCGGCGAAACGCATCGAGAATTACATTGCACACAGTCGAGCAAATTCGTGAAAAATAGCCCTGACGTGGCATTTCCGATGCGCTGCGGGTATTGACGATTCACGGTCTTCGCAAACGATTAGTGAGCATCGCCACGCATGGTCTGACGGGCGCAGAAGTAGTTCACGTACTACCGCGTCCGAAACCAACCACTGGAATCAGAACTTGCAAATCCCTCCAGTTCGAGCAGAGGAAGAGTGGCACGAACCTGAGCTATGAGCAATCCCGATTCCTCGGACAACTCACGCGTACTGCGAGACCCCGTTCCCGGCAATGCTTCGTATACCAATCGAGAATTGCCTCGCAATGCGTCGATGTCACGCGTCGCGGCTGCATCCTCCGCGGAATCCCCGACACCAAATGGGCCTGACGCTTCGACTACATCCACGGCATTGGAAACGAGTTGCGCTTCACCTTCGCGGATCATCCGGTGACATCCGGTCGACGATGCCGAGGTAACCGGTCCGGGCACCGCCATCACGGGACGGCCTAACTTCCGAGCCCAATTGGCGGTATTGCGTGCACCACTGCGCCAACCCGCCTCGACCACCACTACTCCGTCCGACAACGCAGCTACCAGTCGATTCCTTGCCAGAAACCGGAACTTTGCAGGTGTTGTGCCCGGCGGATATTCACTTATCACTGCACCCGAACTCGCTATCTGTTTGAGTAGTCGCGCATGCCCTGACGGATACGCCCGGTCCACCCCACAGGCCAAGACAGCCAGTGTGTTTCCACCTACGCCCAATGCAGCGCGGTGCGCGGCCCCGTCGATACCGAAGGCCGCCCCGGAAATCACGGTCCATCCGTCGACAGCGAGGTCACCGGCAATCTCTGCCGTCACGTGTTCGCCGTACGCAGTAGATGCCCGCGTGCCCACAATTCCAACCGATCTCTCGGTCAGATCAACCAAATCCCCGGACCCCAACACCCACAACACAAATGGCGCCGTCTCACCCCCGGAGGGATCGAGTCCGTCAAAGGAAAGCATTCGCCACGCCGGCCAATCGGCGCAGTTCGGTGTTACAAGTCTGCCACCCATCGCCTCCATCAGGTCGAGGTCTCGTTGGGCTGTGTCGATGTGAGCGCGGGCTCGCGTCTTCTCCTCGATCGCGGGTGGCAGATCGCCGTTGCGAACCGCCCTCGCAGTTTCTTCGACCCCGAGCTCGTCGATCAACATGGACATATACGCGCTAGGACCCTGCACGACGCGGGACAGATATGCCCAAGCGAGTAGTCGTGGATCGTGTGCAGTCATTGGAATCCCCTGTCTCGAAAGTCGAGTGCGGTGACAACTTGGTCTGGTCCGGGCATCGGCTCACCTGCCAGATCAGCGACACTCCAGGCAACCCGCAACGCTCGGTCCGCCCCACGAGCAGTGATGACACCTTTACGCAGCGCCCGTTCCACCGGTGCCAGCGCTGCACGCGAGAGTCTGAACTTCTGTCTCAACGCCGGCCCTGGTACCTCCGCGTTGGTCCGCCACCCGTACTCACTCCACCGCTGGGCTGCAGTGTCTCGAGCCGCCGCCACGCGCGCACGAACATCGCTGGTGCTTTCCCCCACTTCGTCGATCAGCGCTCCGGTTGCTACCGCCTGCATCCGGACCCTGATGTCGACTCGGTCCAACAACGGGCCAGACAATTTCCCCAGGTAACGGCGACGCGCCGCGGGTGCGCAGACGCAGTCCGCGTCTCGCGGCGGCGCGCATGGGCACGGATTCGCGGCCAGGATCAGCTGGAACCGCGCCGGGTACCGAGCAACTCCGTCCCGCCGGGCGATTCGCACTTCCCCGTCTTCGAGTGGTGTGCGTAGCGCTTCGAGCACCTTCACCCCGATCTCGGCACATTCGTCGAGAAACAGCACGCCGCGATGGGCGCGGCTGACCGCACCAGGACGAGCCATCCCACTACCACCACCCACCAGCGAACTGACCGACGAACTGTGATGCGGCGCAATGAAAGGCGGCATATCGATCAACGGCCGAGCCTCCGGCAACACCCCCGCCACCGAATGAATCGCCGTCACCTCCAACGACTCCCCCTCCGTCAACGGCGGAAGAATCCCCGGAAGCCTCTGCGCCAACATCGTTTTCCCGATCCCCGGCGGACCCGTCAACATCAAATGATGCGCACCCGCCGCAGCAACCTCGATCGCCCACCGAGCATCCGTCTGCCCGACAACCTCACTCAAATCCCGCACCGCCACCACACCAGCACGCTCGAAAACATCAGGAACAGCCAGCGCCAACTCCCCACGCAACCAGCCGATCACCGCAGACAAATCATCGGCACCCAACACCTCGATCCCCTTCACCAAGCCCGCCTCAGCCAACGCCCGAGTCGGAACCACCACAGTCCCCCACCCCGCCCGCTTCGCCGCAAGCACCGCAGGCAACACGCCACGCACCGTCCGCAGTCGACCGTCGAGCGCCAACTCCCCCAAAAAGACAGTCTCCCGCAACAACTTCCGCGGCAACTTCTTCGCCGCATCGAGAACCGACAACGACAAAGCCAAATCGTAAACACTGCCCACCTTCGGCAATGTCGCCGGCGACAACGCCAAAATCACCTTGCTATCCGGCCACTCCTCACCAGAATTGGTCACCGCGGCCCGAATCCGATCACGCGACTCGTGCAACGCCGTATCAGGCAGCCCCACCAAATGCACCGCAGGCAACCCGCGCCCGATATCCGCCTCGATCTCCACGATCTGCCCGTCCACACCACTGACCGCAACAGAATGCGCCCGCCCCAACGCCATCAGAACGCATCCACAAAATGCTCGACCGAAGGCACGCCGTCCCGGCCGATCAACACCGCCACCACATCAAAACGCACCCTCGACCACGACCGACCCGAATCAGTGAGCCACTGCATCGCCAACACCCGAATCCGACGCTGCTTCGCGAACGTCACGGACTCCGCCGGACTCCCGTACCCGACACCAGAGCGAGTCTTCACCTCCACGAACACAATTCGATCACCGGACGTCGCAACAACATCCAACTCGCCGTACCGACAACGCCAATTGCGTTCGACAATCTCCAAACCCGCATCAATCAGGAACTCGACAGCCACATCCTCGCCCCGAGCCCCCAACGCCATATTCCTCGCCATCGCAGCCCCCACCACTCACACCCCGCGCCCGCCCATACGAAACGCGTCCCAACCACCACCCTCAACCCACCACCACAAAACCAAGCCATCCGAAAACAACCTGTTCACAACTCGGAACCTGTGGAATTCGGCAGCGCGACACACCAACGGCGACCCGAAACCTGACAATTTTCTGAAATCAGCCACATCTTGGACGAAAGTCCAGTAGAACTAGTTACAGTTTTGCTCAAACCGTCACGCACCCCGCTGAATGGAGTTCTACATGGCCCGCCGCTCACTTCGCCACGCAGTAGCAACCACTACATCCCTCGTTCTCATCGCCGCCGGCGTCACTGTTGGACTTGGAGCCTCGGTGGCGCAAGCAGCACCGGCATGCGCGCTCAACCAGTCGGTCACCGACAGTTGGGCCGGTTCCCTCGGGACGCCGTACACCGTCAGCAAGGAGGTTGTCGGCGACGGCAAGGTCGCCCCGGGACAGACGGTCACCTACCTGACAAAGGTTTCCGGTTCGGGAGCACTCGTCAATCAGATCCGCGATTTCCACCCGGCAGGATTCCAGCTGGTCAAGGCTCGCCTGAACGTCAAATGGCTTATCGGCGACCAGAAGTGGGACGACGTCACCAAGACCGTCGTCGTCGGCAACAACTCCGTGGTGGCAAAGGGCGGCGGATGGACCACTGCGGGCGGCGGCGTCATCGCTTTGGAAACCACCTACAAAGTTCCCGATAACGCAGTTGTAGGCGCGCAGCTCGACAGCGGCGCCGGCACCAACATTGTGCTGGCGGCGGGCGACTGGAACATCAATCCGATGGGCGTCTGCGTCACCATCCGGCAGCCGAACCCCGTCGAGGCGGGCGCCGGAAGCCTCGAGGACATGGGCTTCGGCTCACTCAACTCCGGATCGGGCCAGGTATTCGGCTCCCTGACCGACCCGCAGGGGTCGATGACCAATGTCATCAGCGGTGTCCTGGGCAATGTGCTCGGCAACATGAGCTGACTCAGTTCAGATTAGTAAATGGGCCGAGCTACCAGCAGATGCTGGTAGCTCGGCCCATTTCTACGTTGCCGAACAAAGCTTTGCCGTCAACCGAGTTCAAGAAATCATCAGCAAATCACCGCGTCAGCTTTCCGCCGTACCGGGCCGGCGTTGTACCGAAGGTTTCCCGAAATGCGGCGATGAACCCGCTACTGGTTCGGTAACCCACCTGCGGGGCAACGTCGTTGACACCCTCACCCCGCGCGAGCATCTCGAGCGACGCATACATTCGGGCGCGAGTCCGCCACTGTCCGAAGGTAATCCCGGTATCGGCAACAAAGGCGCGCATCAAGGTCTTGGAACTGACCCCGAGTTCACCCGCCCACTCCCCCAGCGTCCGTGAGTCTGCCGGATCGGCGAGGATCCGTGCAGAAACCGAACTCGCCGCAGCATTACGAGGAACCGCGAGGACGTCGTGCCGTTCGGGCGCGGCAGCAAGAATGTCGTAGAGCAACTCCTGACTCATCAACCGCCGAGCATCGTCGATGGTCCGATCTGCGAGATGGCGCAGCAATTGAGCGGACAAAGCATCGACTTCGAGAACCAGTGGCTGAGTCCACCTGGGCCCGCCAGGGCGTAGATCCGGACGCGCATAGGCCGCGATCATGCATCCCGCCGACAGAAGCGTCATGTCGTGGAGAACGGTGCCCGGCAACCAGACCAAGTGCTCGCTGTGCAGGTGCCACACATTGCCCCCGGCGGCGATCTGCATCGTCCCTTCACTCATCCAGGCGATCTGATGCTCCGGGTGGCGGTGAGCCCCGTACGCGGTCACGCCCTCGACTACGTTGGCGTAAACCTGAAAATCTTTGAATGTCCGTCCGCGACTATCGGGCAGCGCTAGCAATGACTTTGGGCGAGTCGAGTACTCGATAGTGGACATTTCGCGTCTTTCTGGGCGTATCCGAGTCCATCCGGAAGGATGGACCGACGATTCCGCAAAGGTTAGCCTCACTTTATTGCCGACGCTACCAGTTCATTACTTCATGCGGAACTCAGATCATTCGCCCACCACCCCGAAGGAGCATGCACGTGCCCTCACGTAGCACCCGAATCCTCGCCGCCCTACTCACTACGGCCGCGATCATCGGGTTCTCGACCGCCTGCGGAACCTCGCAAGGCGTCGACACCGCATCAGCGCTCCAGACCAACGACGCATTCCCCGTGACGATTGAGCACGCACTGGGTTCGACGACAATCGACGCCGCACCACAGCGCGTCGTCACACTCGGATACACCGATCACGAACCACTGCTTGCCCTGGGGGTTGAACCCGTCGGAATGGCCGAATGGTGGGGCTCCGGCATGGATGAAAGCTGGCCGTGGACGAAGGACTACTGGAAAGGAAAGACTCCGACCTACATCAACAGCGGCGGAGACTTCAACTTCGAGCAAATCGCCTCCCTCGCACCAGATCTGATCCTCGCGCTGTACGCCGACATCGACACGGAGACCTACAAGAAGCTGACCTCGATTGCGCCGACTGTCGCGCAGAGCAAGGACTACGACGCATACACAACGCCGTGGACCGACATGACACTCACCGCCGGGCGCGCCCTCGGCAAAGAACCACAAGCTCAGCAACTGATCACGGATACCGAAAACGCGTTTGCCACCGCTCGCGCTGCACACCCGGAGTTTTCCGGGCAAACCGCAACGATCGTCAACCTCGACACTCCCGATGGATACGCGTTCTCGTCGCACGACCCACGCGGCATTTTCCTCTCGTCACTCGGGTTCACCCTCCCTGCGACCGTCGACGCATTCGTCGGCGACCAGTTCGGCGACTGGCTGCCGAACGAGCGATACGACATCCTCGAACCCGTTGATCGTTTGATCGTGATGGCCGATCCAGAGGGAGAGAAGGCCCTCGCCAACAACACGCTCTACCAGCGACTACCCGCCGTGAAGAGCGGAAATGCGATAGTCGTGCGGTACACCGCAGATCCCCCAGTCGGCGCGGCGATGTCCGGCAATACCGTCCTGAGCATTCCGTATGCCATCGACCAACTGACAGCCACGTTGTCGAAGTAAACAACAGAGCAGGTATCGAAAATATGTTCGAAGAGTGTTAGCCTCGGGGTCAGGAAGCACTCACGGACATCGAGGATCACCATGGACGAGGTACCGGACACCGCGTTAGATCTGGCTCGACTGGTCGACGAGCTGACGGTTCTCGACCAGCGACGCGTCGACATCGGCGAGAGTTTGGTTCATCTCGAGTACCTCTACTCCCAGATGGGCGCACGGCAACAAGCAGATGCTGCCCGAAAAGCCTTCCAGGAGAAGTACGTCGGACGAATCTACGAACTCGCAGACGGCCTGCGAACCTGAAAAGGGGTTGCACACAACCACTGACCGAGCGCATGGTCATTCCTGCACGACACACCGGACCGATCGGTTCGGCTGTGAACTATGTGGGAGAAATCTGATGGAGAAGATCACCAAGAGGTTGTGGAACTGGGCATCGATACTCGACGAAAACACTCGGGAGCAAGCGCTGCGCACGTCCCAGATGCCTTTTGTCCGTCCACATCTGGCATTGATGCCGGATGCGCACCTCGGTGCGGGAGCGACGGTGGGTTCGGTCATTCCGACGGAAGGCGCAATCATGCCCGCCGCCGTCGGAGTCGATATCGGCTGCGGAATGATCGCGGTCAAAACCCAGTTCAACGCACGCGACCTTCAAGGCCGCGACCTGAGCGTACTTCGCCACAGCATCGAACGCTCCGTTCCGCTCTCGGCAGGTGTCTACAACAAGACGCTGAGCGACACGGCGAAAATCCGCATCGCAGAACTCGAGGCAATGGCGGGCGATCGCCTGGCCTTCTACGACAAGTTCAAGAACAACTGGAGGTTTCAGCTCGGAACGCTGGGCTCTGGTAACCACTTCATCGAGGTGACACTCGATGAAAGCGACGGCGTCTGGCTGTTCCTGCACTCGGGAAGCCGCGGTATCGGAAACAAGCTCGCGCAGCATCACATCAAGATCGCCAAGGACTTGTGCGAGCGGTGGTACATCAACCTTCCCGATCCGGATCTTGCCTACCTGGTCGAGAAGACACCCGAATTCGACTCGTACATCACCGATCTCAACTGGGCTCAGCACTTCGCTCTGCTCAACCGCGAAGAGATGATGGACCGCGTCGTGAAGGACTTCGCGCACTTCATGGGAGACGGCAAGCCCGCGATCATCGACGAAGTCGAGCGGATCAACTGCCACCACAACTTCACCCAGAAGGAGTTCCACATGGGCAGGGGTGTGTGGCTGAGCCGTAAGGGTGCGATCAAGGCAGACGAGGGCACGCCCGGGCTCATCCCCGGTTCGATGGGGACGGCGAGTTACGTCGTCGTCGGGAAGGGAAACGTACCGTCGTTCAAGTCCAGCCCCCACGGCGCGGGTCGGGTGTACGGACGTAACCAGGCACGCAAGACCTTCACCATCGAAGATCTCGACAAGGCAATGGTCGGCATCGAATACAAGCGTTCCGCGGCGTTCCTCGACGAGATCCCGGGTGCGTACAAGGACATCGACGTCGTGATGGACGACGCGAAGGACTTGGTCGAGATTCGACACACGCTGCGTCAGATTGTGAACGTCAAGTGCAACTGACCCCGCACAACTCCGCGAAATACGAAGTGCCCCGCCGATATCGGCGGGGCACTTCGTTGTCGAGATCAGTCCGGCAAGCGCAGATCAGTCAGGAAGGCGCAGATCCGGCTTGTCCAGCTCTTCGATGTTGACGTCCTTGAAGGTCACGACGCGTACGTATTTCACGAATCGCGCCGGGCGGTACATGTCCCACACCCAGGCGTCGGACATCCGCAGCTCGAAGTAGATCTCCCCGTCTGAATTGTGGGGCAGCAACTCGACCGTGTTGGCCAGGTAGAAACGTCGTTCGGTCTCCACGACGTAGGAGAACTGTCCGACGATGTCCCGGTATTCACGGTAGAGCGACAGCTCCATCTCGGTTTCGTACTTCTCGAGATCCTCGGCACTCATCGGTTTAGCCAGTCCTCCCAGTTCGTCTGAACGTCCATCATCCCGTACGGCCCGCGCGTTGTTCCAACCGGACTCCCGCAGCCACCACGTTGGCATAGGTCATGCGGTGCTCGGGGCACGGCCCCAGCTCGTCGAGTGCGTCCATGTGCAGTGGCGTGCTGTATCCCTTGTGAATCGCGAAGCCGTATCCCGGATGAGTGTCGTCCATCTCGGTCATCACACGATCTCGGGTCACCTTCGCGAGAACGCTCGCCGCGGCGATGCATGCAGCGGCGCCGTCACCGCCGATAACTGGTAGCGACGGAGCCGTCAGACCCGGAACCCGAAATCCGTCGGTGAGAACGTAGCCCGGTTCGAGATCGAGGCCCGCGACTGCTCGACGCATCCCCTCGATGTTGGCGACGTGGATACCGATCTGATCGACTTCCGCAGCGGGTACCGAAACGACACTCCACGCCAACGCCAAGCGCTTGATCGCCGGGAAAAGCTCCTCGCGCGCACGTTCGGTCAGCTTCTTCGAATCGTCGAGCCGCGCGAGGGCTGCTTGCGGTTTCGGCGCCAGGACACACGCTGCAATGACAAGTGGACCAGCGCACGCTCCGCGCCCGGCCTCGTCGACGCCGGCCACCGGACCGAGTCCGGTTCGCGCCAACGCAGACTCCATCGTCCGCAGACCTGCCGATCTGCGAATGACAACGCGAGGGGGCCAACTACTCACTGTCTCTGCCTACTCGGAACTACGCGAATCCATGTGTGCGGTCCGACAACTCAATTGCCCTGAATATCAGGCGCATCGATGCCGCCCATTCGCGACGGGGGAAGGACGATGAAACGAGCTTGACCGATGATGTTGTCGATCGGGACGGTTCCCTGGAACTCGTCGTCGACGTGGTAGCGCGAGTCGGCGGAATTGCTGCGGTTGTCACCCATGACCCACACGTGGCCCTCGGGAACGGTGATCGGCCCGAAGCAGCGGCCCGACTTCAGTTCGGTGTCACACGTCTGTGTTCCCGGGGTGAACGGGAAATCCATCTTGATGTACGGCTCGTCGAGCGGCTTGCCATCGACCAGGACTCGGCCCTGATCGTCGCAGCATTCGACGGTCTGGCCGCCGGTAGCGATCACTCGCTTGACCAAGTCGTTCTCGTCCGGCGGAACGAGGCCGACCCACGAACCGACCTCTTGAATGCCGCGGACGACAACGTTGTCGGACCGATTGGACACATATTTCGTGTTCCACGAATCGGGTCCCTTGAAGACGACGACGTCGCCGGGTTCCGGATCGCCGAAGCGGTATCCGATCTTCTCCACCACGATGCGGTCACCGGTACATCCTGCACAGCCGTGCAGTGTCGGTTCCATCGACTCGGATGGGATGAGAAAAACTCTGAAGACAAATGCCTGAAGGACGATGCTGAGTACCAGCGCTACGCCGATCAGAACAGGGAGTTCTCGCAGAAACGATCGCTGTTTCTTCTGCGGCCGATGTGAGGTCGGTTCCGCGGAACCGCTTGATCCCTCGTGATTCTCGGGTCCGGACGACAATGCCTGCTCCTTCGAAGAATCTGCCACAGAAACCAGATTAGCCCGACACCGCGCGTACGCGGTGCCGGGCTCATCGGAAAGATCAGCGCTTTTCCTTGATCTTCGCCTTCTTGCCACGAAGCTCACGGAGGTAGTACAGCTTGGCGCGACGGACGTCACCGCGGGTCAGAACCTCGATGGAGGCCAGCGTGGGGCTGTGAACCGGGAAGGTGCGCTCGACGCCGACGCCGAAGGAGACCTTACGGACGGTGAAGGTCTCGCGAACGCCGCCGCCCTGGCGACGAATAACGACGCCCTTGAAGACCTGCACGCGCTCCTTGGAGCCTTCGATAACCTTGACGTTCACGTTGAGCGTGTCGCCGGGACGGAACTCGGGGATGTCGTCGCGGAGCGACTTTTTGTCCAGGAAGTCCAGGGTGTTCATATGTCATCCTTGTATTTCGCAGGAGCAGAGGAACCGAGCGGCACGCGTTTCGGTCTCCCGAAACGGCGCTCGTCTGGTTCGTGCCCAGATCAAGTGCTGCTGCCTGGTCCAGGCAACCCGTCCATTGTGCCAGACGCGGATACCAGCGGGGAAATCGGTGGCGGCGGAGCTGCGTGGATGGTGTGGTCCAGTTCCTGCTCGGCCGCGGTCATCGCATGTTCGACGCTCGGCGATCCGGCTATCAGATCCTGGACGTAGATCTTGGCCCTGATGACCGGTCGCCGCCACTTCCGCTCACGCTCGAGCGCGCGGTTCATCCGTTTAGGCTTGCGCGTGTACCGCCAGCGAGCCCACGGCGCACCCGGCCGGCTCAGGCGGACCGCTCCGATTACCAGCAACGGGAAAACGAACAGACCGACGAGCCCCGTCCAGATCTTCCCCTTGAGAATCACGATGGCTGCCAAGGCGAAGTTGATCAACGCGACGAAAACGAAGACCAACTTGATCCACGGATCGCGTTCTTCACGGAATCCGGCGACGTCGAGAAGTTCGAGCGGGCGGAAACCCAGCAGCACCAGGCCGGTCACGGCGATCGCGACGAAGACCGCATCCACCGAGGTCCGACCTTGTTCGGACCAGTACACGTCCTTCAGATAGAAGATCAGTGCGAACTCGTCGAGCACCAACGCCGCACCCATACCGAAGATCGCCGCCAGGACGGCACCGGTGGTCTGCGAACCATCGACGTAGACCGCGATCAACGCACCACCGGAGATCATCATGGCGATCACACCGAACACGACGTGATGCACATGCTGGCCTCCGGGCGCGATGTTGCCCGGCCACCATTTCACTTGCGCGCGAATCATCCGGACGCTGAGGCGGATGAAAAGGAAGGCGGACAGGAACCCGAGCAGGAAGAACAGCAACGGCAATCGGCCATGGGCGATGATCTCGCGCTCGAGCCACTCCCGCATCACTGTCCTCCCTTCACCGAATTCATGATCCGACCCTGATCGGGTTCATACCGCCAACCGACTCGATTGTGACGATACGGACTTCGAAAACCCGGCGGACGGATTTACTTGCCGAAGCCCGCCTTGCGCAGAGCGTCGGCCATCGACCCGGCAGCAGGCGCGCGGTTGTCCGGTCGCTGCTCGCGTCCGCCCTGGCGTCCGCCATTTCCTCGTTGCTGACCCTGCCCCTGACGCTGGCCCTGCGGCTGGCCCTGACGCTGGGGTTGCCCACCTCGCTGGCCTTCGGACTTGCGGGGCGCTCCCACCTCGTCGTCGAGACGAAGCGTCAGCCCGATGCGTTGGCGTGCCTCGTCCACTTCGAGGACCTTCACCTTGACGACGTCACCTGACTTGACGACCTCGCGTGGGTCCTTGACGAAGTTGTGTGACATCGCCGAGACGTGAACCAGACCGTCCTGATGAACTCCGATGTCGACGAAGGCACCGAAGGCTGCGACGTTGGTGACCACGCCTTCGAGGGTCATGCCGGGCTTGAGATGCGCGACCTTCTCGATACCTGCGGCAAAGGTTGCGGTCTTGAATTCGGGTCGTGGATCTCGTCCCGGCTTCTCCAACTCGGAGATGATGTCGGTGACGGTCGGTAGACCGAATCGCTCGTCGACGTAGTCGGACGCCTTGACCGATCGAAGTGCCTGCGAGTTTCCGATCACGGTGCGCACGTCCCCGCCTGCACTCGCGACGATCTTGCGAACCACCGGATATGCCTCCGGGTGGACGCTCGACGCGTCGAGAGGGTCGTCGCCGTCGGTGATCCGCAGGAAGCCTGCGCACTGCTCGAATGCCTTGGGTCCCAGGCGGGAGACATCCTTGAGACCCTTGCGGGATTTGAACGGACCGTTCTGGTCCCGATGCGCGACGATGCTCTCTGCAAGGGATCCTGCAATTCCGGACACCCGAGCAAGCAGCGGCACGGACGCGGTGTTGACGTCGACGCCGACCGAGTTGACGGCATCCTCGACGACGGCGTCGAGGGAACGCGAGAGCAGCGATTCGGTGATGTCGTGCTGGTACTGACCGACGCCGATGGACTTGGGATCGATCTTGACCAACTCCGCCAACGGATCCTGCAAGCGACGCGCAATGGACACCGCACCGCGAATCGAGACGTCGAGGTCGGGAAGTTCCTGCGACGCGTAGGCCGAAGCCGAGTACACCGATGCGCCTGCCTCGGAGACGACGATCTTGGTCAGGTTGGGCGCGCCGGTCTTCTTGATCAGTTCGGTAGCGAGCGTGTCGGTCTCGCGTGAGGCCGTGCCGTTGCCGATGGCGATCAGTTCGACGCCGTGTTCGGCGACCAGTCCGGCAAGCGTCGCGAGAGCCGCGTCCCACTTGTTCTGCGGCTGGTGCGGGTAAATCGTCTCGTAGGCAACAACTTTGCCGGTTCCGTCGACGACGGCAACCTTCGTTCCGGTGCGGAATCCGGGGTCGAGTCCCATGGTGGGTCGGGCGCCGGCGGGAGCTGCGAGGAGTAGATCCTTGAGGTTGGTGGCGAAGACGTCGACGGCGTCCTTTTCGGCCGACTGCCGCAGACGCATCCGAGTGTCGATACCGAGCGTGACGGCGAACTTCGTCTTCCACGCCCACTTGACGGTGTCGAGAAGCCACCCGTCGGCGGCCCGACCACGGTCGGCGATCTCGAACCGCGACGCGATGCGGCCTTCGTAGACCGTGCGCTCCCCCGGCGCGAGTTCTTCGGTGTCTGCCGCCATGTTGAGCGACAGCACTTCTTCCTTCTCGCCGCGCAGGACGGCGAGGATGCGGTGCGAGGGCAATTTGGAGAACGGTTCCGAGAACTCGAAGTAGTCAGCAAACTTCGAGCCATCGGTTTCCTTGCCCTTGCGGACCGAGGAGACGACCTGGCCGCGATTCCACATCAGCTCACGCAATTCACCGACCAGATCGGCGTCCTCGGCGAAGCGCTCGACGAGGATCGACCGGGCACCGTCGAGCTGCTCGTCCGAATACTTCGCGGGATCGGTGGTGGGATCTCCGATGAGAGCATCGGCGACGGGCTCGTGGCCGGCCTCGCGGGCGATCTGCGCCTTGGTGCGCCGCTTCGGCTTGAAGGGGAGGTAGATGTCCTCCAGCCGCGCTTTCGTCTCGGCCAGCATGATCTGACCGCGCAGTTGATCGTCGAGTTTGCCCTGAGAGTCGATCTCCGTGAGCACGGCGTCACGACGGTCGTCGAGCTCGCGGAGATACCGCAGCCGCTCGTCCAGGAGTCGCAGCTGGGCGTCGTCGAGCGTGCCGGTGACTTCCTTGCGGTACCGGGCGATGAAGGGCACCGTGGCTCCGCCGTCGAGAAGGTCGACTGCTGCTGCAACCTGGCCTTCGCGGACGTCGAGTTCCTCGGCAATGCGCTGGTTCACGGTCTTGAGAATCACGAGATCCGACCCTACCGCTATCCTGAGACAAGAAGATCGGCAACAGTGCCGTGTCAGGGCTACCGGGGGAAACAAATGAGTACGCGGTACGTCCGGATTGCCGCAATGGTGGCCGCAGTTACTTTTGCGGCTTCGTGCAGCGGTGGACAGAACCCGGATGATCCGATGCAGACCCCCGCCTTTCCCGACACCAATGTTCCGGTAGCCGAGACCCTCGACGGCCGTCTGGGACAGGCTCAGGTAGCTGCGCTCGGGCGTGGTGCGGACGTCTCCATCGCCATCCTCGACCGCTCCTCGGACAAGTACCTCGACGTCGCCGGTGACCAGCAGATCGAAACAGCCTCGGTGGCAAAACTTTTCATCGCCGAGGATCTACTTCATCAGGATGCGCGCGGTGAGCGACCCATCACGGACGACGATCGCACCCTCATGGCGGCGATGCTCGAATCCTCCGACGACACCGCAGCCAACCTCCTGTGGGACGAGGTCGGCGGCCAAGAGGTGATCACCCGCGTCGCCGAGCGTTATGCACTGACCGCGACGACGCCGCCCTGGGACGGAATGTGGTGGAACACCGAGACCACGACACGTGACCTGGTCACCTTCTACAGCGGTGTCCTCGACGACTCCGATCAACTCGGACCTGAACGGGTCGAGCAGTTCGTCGAGTACCTGCGGCAATCCACTCCCGAAGGAACCGACGGTTACGACCAGAGATTCGGCCTGCCCGAGGCCTTGTTCGGCGAGCCCGTCATAGGAGTCAAACAGGGCTGGATGTGCTGTGTCGAGGACAAGTGGATCCATCTGTCCACCGGCATCGTCGGTGACGACAACCGATACATCATCGCAATCGGTTCGCGAGAAGACGTCCAGTACACGGATGAGGACAGCTTCTATCCCGACACCTCGTTCACCGATGCCGTCGACGACGAAAGTGCATTGCACGCTCGCGACACGGTCACCGGCGTCACGCAGATTCTCTTCCCGAGCGGAAGCATCGACGACTGGGCAGCGGCATCCACGACCGCGGATTCGGCGATGCCCGAAGCTTCCGGGCCCTGAGTCGATCCACGCGGTCGTGTTCGTCCTCAAGCCTGCTTGTACTCGAGCACCGAACCGATGACCCGGTCCTGTTGTTCGAACGTGAGCATGGGCCACAGCGGCAGTCGAAGGATCGACGCGGAGAACTCGGCACTACGCACGCACGGCTGCGGTGTTCGTCCGTAGCGCACACCGGCCGCACTCGTATCGAGCGGAACGTAGTGGAACGGCGCCACGATTCCGTCACCGGCAAGGTGCCGAATCAAGCCGTCACGGCTCTCTTCGGTCGGCATCTTGAGATAGAACAGGTGCGCAGTGTGCTCGCGATCATCGGGCACCGCCATGGGCACGACACCGTTCGCGGCCGCCCACTCGCCCAGACTCACGCTGTAGGCATCCCAGACGCGATGCCTGGCCGCCTGAATCGCGTCGAACTCGGAGAGTTGTGCGTCGAGGACGGCGGCATTGAGTTCACTGGGCAGATAACTCGACCCGATGTCCTGCCACGAATACTTGTCGACCTGGCCGCGCAGGAAACGCGCACGGTCGGTCCCCTTCTCACGGATGATTTCGGCGCGAGTCATCAACTGATCGTCAGAGAGCAACAGCGCGCCGCCCTCACCGCAGTGAACGTTCTTGGTGTCGTGAAAACTCTGCGTTCCGATTGTTCCGATGGTGCCGAGCGAGCGCCCGCGCCACTTTCCGCCGAGTCCGTGAGCGTTGTCTTCGATCAACGCAACGCCGTGGAGTTCCGCGAGGTCGAGGAGAGGTTCCATGTCCGCGGCGACTCCGCCGTAATGCATGACCAGTACAGCTTTGGTGCGTTCGGTGATCGCCGCCGCGACGCACGCCGGGTCGATGTTGCCGGTACTCGGATCGATGTCGACGAAAACAACAGTGGCCCCGCGCAACGCGACGGCGGTTGCCGCCGAACTGAACGCGAAGCTCGGAACTATTACCTCGTCGCCCGGGCCCAATTCGAGCAGCAGCGCACCCAATTCGAGTGCATGCGTGCACGAGGTGGTCAGCAGAGCATGCGTGGATCCGGTGATCGCCTTGAGCGCTGCAGTCGCGGACTTGGTGAAACGTCCGTCACCGTGAATGTGGTCGGACTCCAGAACCGTTGCCAGATTCGACAATTCGTTCGATGCCCGATAGGGGCGGGAGAAGATGATGCGATCAGTGCTCACGACTACGCCGATCGATCGAGGTTCCGGGCCGCGGGGAGTCGACAGTCAGATACAGCGGCTTTCCGACAAGGACGTGCAGTGCCACACCGAGATATTCGGCAATGAGTCCGAGCGAGAACAGGATCGCACCCGAACAGACCAACAGCGCCATGATGATCGACGCCCATCCTTCGGGATCGTTGTTGTCGCCGGTCATGGCCCCGATGAAGATCACCGCGGCCATGATCACACCGGCCGACGCCAGGGTGACTCCGAGCAGGCTGACCAGCCGCAGACCGCGTGTTCCGCTACACAACACCATCTTCCAGAACAACGAGAACAAACGGCGGTAGTTGTACCCGGATTCTTCGCGGCCTTCGGCTCGAAGTGTCACCGGCGCCGTGGCCGTGTTACCGACAACCCACGTCAGCGCAACGTCCAGATACACGCCGTTGGCCGCGACGCCGGCCAACTGTCGGCCGATGTCACCGCGGATCAGGCGGTAACTTTCGAATCTCGTCGAATCAGGGAACGCGAATACCGTCGCCAAGACGATCTTTGCGCCGCGCGAGGTCAGGTTCCGCAAGAATCCGTGCGGGCGTGTGTTCGTGGGTTTGGAATACACGAGATCGGATCGCTCCGTCAGCGCGGTGTCGAGGAAAGCCCCGATGTGCACCGGGTCGTGCTGGCCGTCCTCGTCCATCGTCACGATCCACTGTCCAGTTGCAGCGGCCATGCCGGCGATGGTCGCCGCGTCCTGGCCGTAGTTGCGGCTGAGCCACACGACACGCACCTGCTCGAAACGGCGCTCCAATTCGAGTAACACGACGTCGGAGCGGTCCGGGCCGTTGTCGTGAACCAGCACGATCTCGTCGACGGAGAACTGCGCACCACCGGGCGTCGCACTCGGTGTGCCCAGGCCGTCCAACTCCTCGACGAGCGCCGTGATCGTCTTTTCGCCCTGATAAACGGGCACTACGACGGAAATCGAGTGCACTCGCTTCCACTCCCTTCAGGGGGCTCGACTGGCGCCGAGAGACAGGCACGATCGGGCCCACACCGTCGCGAACTTTAACACGCAGAGATGTCTTGACTTCGGATGCCGGCGGCGCGTGACGCGCTCGCGTCTCCGTACGCCCCACCTGCCCTGTTAAGGTCTGGAACTCGTGGTGGAAACTCGCACTCTCGCCCGGGCAGACGTGTACAAGTGGGGCGCCGTCACGGCGATCGGTGTCATCGCCGGTTATCTGGCCGTGGTGCTCGCGAATGCTCGTCACTTCTACACCGACGACACCGAGTCCCAATACGCGCCGCTGTGGGTCATGCTCGGCCGCAGTCTGCGAGAAGGACACCTCCCGGTGCTCGTCCCCGAGAACTGGATGGCGGGCAACTACGCGATCGAGGAAGCAGGCCTTCTCAATCCACCGCAACTCCTGATCGACCTGATCGCACCGTCCTTCGACAACCTGGCGTTGTACGCGACGATCGTGAAGTTGATCTTCGCGATCATCCTTGCACTCGGCGTCTATCGGATCTGCCTCGAGTACGGCTCGAAGCCCACGTGGGCTGCCGTCGCCGGCGTCTCGATTCCGTTCACCGGTTTCCTGCTGTTCTTCGACTCGGCCAGTTGGATGACTGCCTTCACCGGCACTGCCTGGATGGTTCAGGCGTGGGCGTCGGCAATCCGCTACGCCCGAGGTAAGAGCGGTCCGATCCCGACCTTCGTGTTCTTGTATCTCGCGATGTCGGTCCAATATGTTTTCCCCGCAGTCGAATCCGGCTTGATGATCGGCGCGGTCGCAATCGGCGAAGTTGTCTATCAGCGGCGTTGGCTGCCGTCACTGCGGCTTCTGGCGGTGTCCGCGTGTGCCGCTCTGGCCGGTCTCGCGACGTATCTGCCGAGCCTGCTCACCGCGGACGTCACCTGGCGCGGTGCATCCGAAGTCAAGAACGACGCATTCCTCGCCGTCCCGTGGTCGGAATCGCTGAACGCGAGCCTGCCGAGCACGATGCCCGCGTTCACCTCGTGGTGGGGATACATCCAGACCATGCCCATGGTCTACATCGCCTGGTTCCTCATACCCGCCCTGGCATTCATCGACTGGGGCAAGGCACGCGCCGCGGCACGCGAATTGACCGCCGTCGGGATCTTCACGGTCGCCGTCCTCATGTGGACTGCCGGGCCGAGCACGATCGGCCCACTGCGGTGGCCCGCTCGCGTGCTTCCGATGGTGGCCATCGGACTCCTGCTTCTGGTGTGCATCCTGCTCGGGCGTTACGCCACGACCGACAAGTTGCGCGGGCGCTGCGTTGCAGCGGGAATCCTCGTGGGCCTGCTTCTGATTCGGTCAGCCTCGGCAGCTCCCGGGCTCGCGAAATGGCATGTGATCTCAGCCCTGCTCGTTGCCGCACTCGGCGCCGCGATGGTCTGGCTCGGCCGTACCAAAGGCACTGCTTTCGCATGCCTCGTAGCGATCGTCGCGGTCTCCCCCATCGCCTACGCCCAGGTTCGGGCCGCGCAACCAACCCCGATGAGCTGGAACCTGCCCGAATCCCGCTCGGAGATGAAAGAGGCCTTCCCCGACTTCGACGGCACGACACTGCAACTGGGCGACCGTGCACTCATCGCACCCGGGGACAAAACCCTCGACGGAGCGTACGGTTCCCTGGCTTTCGGCAACTACCCCAAAGACCTCGAACTGACCTACACCAGCGGCTACACCCCCAACGGGCACTTCTACTTCGGTGATCTGCTCTGCATGCGCTGGGACATGAGCGTCTGCCCCGACGCCTTTCGGCGCGCATTCACCGTCGAACCCACCACCGGCCGCACCATCGTCGACCTGATGAACGTGGACCGCGTCGTACTTCAGAACGCTCTCTACCCCGATGCACGCAAGAACCCGGCTCCCGACGGGTGGACATGGGTGGACTACCCCGGTCACGAGAACTACATCTCCGTGCTCGAACGCGTCGACGGCCCCGTCTCGACACGAAACGGCCGCATCGCCGATACCCGTGGCGTCGAAGCTGTTTCGACCGCGGAATCGAACATGTCGAGCACCCTTCGTGTCAGTTCGGAGACCGGCGGCAAGGTTGTGTTCGCACGGCTCGGCTGGCCCGGATATCGGGCGAGCATCGACGGTCAGCCTGTCCCGATCGACGTCGTCGCGAAGTCCTTTGTCACCGTGGACATTCCCGCCGGGACGAAGGACGCAGAGCTTGTCCTGACGTGGCGTCCCCCGGGATGGAAGGTCGGCGGCGCTTCGATGGTCGCCGGAGTCCTCGGACTCGGCGTGCTCGAGTGGATGTATCTGCGGACCCGACGCAAGGACGGGATCAACACCGTGAAAACCGAGTCTTCATGACCGAAGACATCGCATCACCCGAGAATCCCGGCCCACTGCTTCGGGTGGTCAAGCATCAACCCATCGCATTTGCCATTGTCGGAGTGGCTAATACGGCGATCGGATACGTGCTCTTCGTGATCTGGACACTGATCCTCGACAACAAGGATCTGTATCAAGTGGCTGTGATCGGCGCGTACTCCATCAGCGTCCTCATCGCTTTCGTTCTGCATCGGACTCTCGTTTTCCGCGTCCGCGGACATGTGGCACGCGACCTGGGAGCGTTCATCGTCGTCAATTCCGGTGGCCTGGTGCTGAATCTGATACTCGGAACAATCGCGGTGTCGATTCTGCATGCCCCGCCGCTTCCCGCCCAGGCGGTTGTCATGCTGATCGTCGCCGGTGTGAGCTTCTTCGGTCATCGATACTTCTCGTTCCGCCGCAAGCCTGCCGAACGACACTGACCTTCTACGATTCGCGGGGTAACGCTCGATCCACCGCCGCCTCGACGATCGTCCGAATATCTTCCTCTCCGAACAGGTCCGGCAATGTGAGTCGATCCAGTGCGAGCCAGTTCAGCGACAAATAGAGCAGGCGAACGGTCATCGCATCACCCGGCACGCCCGACGCCAGATGATTGGCTACGTTCAGATCGAAGTCTTCTCGGATGCGGACGGTCAGCACCGCTCGCAGGTCCGGTCGACGCGTCGCCTCCAGTCGCAACTCCATGAGCGCGAGGAAACCCGTTCCGAACGAGGTGACGCGCTCGACCACGTCGAGCATGAGCGTCACCAGGCGCTCACGATCGGTGCCGTTGACGGGATCGATCATCCCTTCGAGGTCCTCCGGAATCAGTCGCTCGTAGATCCGGCCACCCGCTTGAGTGAGCAGGTCGTCGCGATTGGAGAAGTAGTTCGACGCTGTCCCGTTCGGCACTGCTGCCTGGGCGTCGACGGCTCGAAACGTCAAGCCTCGAGCACCCTCTCGGGCCAACACCTCGATTGCCGCGTCGATCAGGGCAAGCCGGCGTTCCGGGTTCTTTCGCACTTGACATCACTCCTGACACGACCCTAAGTTAAACCACTACAAACATAGTACTACGAACGGAGCGTTATATGCGAAAGCTTGTGTACTACGTGGGAGCTTCCCTCGACGGATACATCGCGGGGCCTGGTGGCGAATTCGATTTCCTCCCGGTCTCCGAACAGATCACGGCCTGGATATGCGATCGATATCCTGAAACCGTGCCAACGCATGTGCGGCCCGCTCTCGGAATCGAGGACGCGCCCAACAGGACCTTCGACACGGTCGTCATTGGCCGCGGCTCCTACGAGCCCGGGCTGGCCGCCGGAGTGAAAAGCCCCTTCGCGCACCTGCGTCAGTTCGTCGTCTCCACAACCATCCCTGACGCCGAGGATCCCCCCGTCACCATCGTTCGCGCCGATCCGCTTGGGGTAGTCAGATCTCTGAAAGAGGAAGAAGGACAAGATATCTGGCTGTGTGGCGGCGGAACTCTCGCCGGCGAACTACTACCGGAGATCGACGAGTTGATCATCAAGAGGTATCCGGTAGTCGCCGGCGCAGGCATACCGATGATCAGAGGTAACTTCGAGCCGACACCGTTCACACCGACTGCAACCGAATCGCTCGACGACGGCGCAAGCATCACCTGGTTGAAGCGAAATACCTAAGGAAGAAGATCCGGTCGACGCTCGGCCGTGCGCTGCAGCGACTGCTCATGGCGCCACGCTTTGATCTTCGCGTGATCACCGGAGAGAAGCACCGGCGGAACTTCGAGGTCGCGCCACACAGCCGGGCGAGTGTAGCTAGGCCCTTCGAGAAGGCCGTCGGAAAACGAATCCTCTTGGTGTGAAAGCTGATTGCCGAGAACGCCGGGCATCAGTCGCACGACAGCCTCGACCATCACCAGCACGGCTGCTTCGCCGCCGATCAGGACGTAATCGCCGATGCTGACTTCTTCGACTCTGACCCGCTTGGCGGCGTCGTCGAAAACCCGTTGATCGATACCTTCGTATCGGCCGCAGGCGAAGACGAGGTGCTTGGCGTTGGACCAGCGGTGCGCGGTCTCCTGGGTGAACGGAACGCCGGCGGGAGTGGGCACCACCAGAATGGTCTCGGCATCATCGGGGCCGGAAGAATCGGAGCGCCCGATCACGTCGTCCAGTGCCGGGCCCCATACGGTGGGTTTCATGACCATGCCGGGTCCGCCGCCATACGGGGAATCGTCGACGGCTTTGTGTACGTCATGGGTCCACGACCGCAGATCGTGGACGTCGACCGAGATCAAGCCGCGTTCGATTGCCTTGCCCAGCAAGGCAGCACGAAGCGGTTCGAGATACTCGGGAAAGATGGTGACTACATCGAGACGCATGACAAGCGATCAGTCGCTGTCGGCGTTCGAATTGTCGCTGTTCGACTTGTCACCGAAGTCCGGGTCGAGCAGTCCCTCGGGGGGCTCGATCACCACGACGCCGTCGGCGATCGACACCGAGGTGACGATGGCTGCGACAAACGGGATCAGCAATTCACCGGACGTCTCACCGGCGCGGCGAATCGATAGCAATTCGCCTGCGGCGGAATGCAATACCTCGATGACCGAACCGATCTCGGTGCCGTCCGTGAGGACGACCTTCAGTCCTTCGAGTTCGTGATCGTAGAACTCGTCCGGATCATCCGAAGGCTCGAGTTCGGAACTGTCGATGACAAACAGTGTGCCGCGCAACGCATCTGCGTCGCCACGGTCACTGACGCCTTCCAGGCGCAGCAGAAGCCGCCCGGAATGATCCCGGGCGGCTTCCACTGTGTACGACTTCAGTGTGGACTCGCGCGGCTTGCGCCCACGCAGCACGGAACCTACGGCAAAACGATCCTCGGGCTCGTCTGTACGAACCTCGACTACCAATTCACCTTTGATGCCATGCGACTTCGCGACACGACCGACTACGAGTTCCACCTGTTTACTGCCGTCTACTGATCGGTGTCGACGACATCAACACGGATACCGCGGCCACCGATGCCGGAGACCAAGGTCCGCAGAGCGGTCGCCGTGCGACCACCCCGACCGATGACCTTGCCGAGATCGTCGGGGTGCACGTGCACCTCGACGGTCCGTCCCCGACGTCCGGTGATCAGCTCGACACGCACATCGTCGGGATTGGCGACGATGCCACGCACGAGATGCTCTACCGCATCAGCGACGACGGCACTCACTTGTCAGCAGCCTCGGCGTCTGCAGCGGGAGCCTCGGCGTCAGCCGCGGTGTCTTCTGCCTTGGCCTCGTCAGCCTTTGCAGCCTTCTTCTTCTTGGGGGTGATTGCTTCTGCAACCGGCTCGTTCTCGGCCTGCGCGAGCGCAGCCTGGAAGAGCTCGAGCTTGGTGGGCTTGGCTTCCTTGACGCGCAGGGTGCCTTCGGTGCCCGGCAGGCCCTTGAACTTCTGCCAGTCACCGGTGATCTTGAGGAGTGCCTCGACGGGCTCGGTGGGCTGTGCGCCCACGGACAGCCAGTACTGAGCGCGCTCGGAATCGATGTCGATCAGCGAGGGCTCTTCCTTGGGGTGGTACTTGCCGATGGTCTCGATCGCACGGCCGTCACGACGGGTGCGCGAGTCGGCGATGACAACGCGGTACTGAGCGTTGCGGATCTTGCCGAGGCGGGTGAGCTTGATTTTGACAGCCACAGCTGCAGTTCTCCTTCAGCGCGCACAACAGTGCTGCGCATGTCACGTGCAATTCAGCGACCCACACGATTTGTGAGCCCGGTTTTGCCTCTATCCTGTGACCGTCGCAGCGGTACGTAACCGGTTGCGACGAACAATGGTCCATTGTGCCAGATGGGTGGGCTCGTTCGGAAACCACCCTGTGCGCGCTTCGAGAGAGCGGGGACTCCCTAACCGCTCACGGGGGTTCCGCGGAGGATCACACGCATCGGCTTCGCGAGCACATCGGGGTTTCCGCGCGGATCTTCGGAATAAACCACCAGGTCGGCGGGCGCTCCTTCTTCGATCCCCTGCGCACCCAACCAACTCCGCGCGTCCCAGCAGCCTGCGCCCAGCGCCTGATGCGCCGTCAAACCGGCAACTTCGAGTTCGGCGATCTCGTCGGCGATCCGCCCGTGCCTGATCGATCCGCCGGCATCCGTTCCGGCATAGATCGGAATCCCGGCCTCGTGAGCGGCACCGATCGTCCGATGTGGACGAGCGTGCAGATCCCGCATGTGCGCCGCGTAGATCGGATACCGCGTGGCGGAGTCCGCGATCTCGGGGAAAGTTGCGATGTTGATCAGCGTCGGAACCAAGGCCGTGCCGTGAGCGACCATCAACTCGATGGTTGCGTCCGTCAATCCGGTGCCGTGCTCGATGCAGTCGATGCCGGCGTTGATCAGGCCGGGCAGAGCATCCTCGGCAAAGACGTGAGCGGTGACCCTTGCGCCTTCGGCATGGGCGGCAGCGATGGCCTCGACCAGAATCTCGTCGCTCCACAACGGGGCGAGGTCACCGATGGAACGATCGATCCAGTCCCCGACGAGCTTGACCCAACCGTCACCGGCGCGTGCCTGACGCACCACCTCGGCCGGCAACTGAGATTCGTCGTCCAGGTCGACCGGCAGGCCCGGGATGTACCGCTTCGGTGCTGCGATGTGCTGGCCTGCGCGAATGATCCGCGGCAGATCGAGGCGCTCGTCGATGAACCTGGTGTCGACCGGCGATCCGGCGTCACGAAGCAACAGCACGCCCGCGTCACGTTCGGTCTTCGCCTGCCCCAGCAAGCCGTCGACGGTTTCGCCGCCGCCACCGCCGTAGCGGATACCGACGTGACAGTGCGCATCCACGAGACCCGGTGTGATCCAACCCGATTCGACGATCGTCTCCGCACCGGACACCGGCTCGAAGGAGATCAGCCCGTCGACGATCCACAATTCGATCGGCTCGGCATCGGGCAGACCGATACCCCGCAGATGAAGCGCAGCCACCGACTACTTCTTGGGCAGCTTGAGCTGGGAGAGATCGATGCCTTCCAGTCCGGGCGGCAACTGATCGAGACCCTTGGGCATGTTCGACAGGTCGGGCATACCGGCCGGCATTCCGCCGGGCATACCCGGGAATCCGCCCATGCCGGGGAATCCTCCGCGCATCTTGGGCTGCGTCGGGCCCTTGCCGCCCTTCTTGCCCTTCTTGCCCTTCTTGCTGCGAACCTGCTTACGCGCGCCGGGCATACCCATACGGCCGGCCATGGCAGCCATCATCTTGCGGGCTTCGAAGAAACGGTCCACCAACTGGTTGACGTCGGAAACCTTGACGCCCGAACCGTTCGCGATGCGCAGTCTGCGTGAGGCGTTGATGATCTTCGGATCGTCGCGCTCGGCCGGCGTCATACCGCGGATGATGGCCTGAATGCGATCGAGTTGCTTCTCGTCGACGTTGGCAAGCGCGTCCTTCATGCCGCCTGCACCCGGCAACATACCGAGGAGGTTGCCGATCGGGCCCATCTTGCGGACGGCCATCATCTGATCGAGGAAGTCTTCGAGGGTGAGCTGACCGGAACCGATCTTCGCTGCGGTCGCTTCGGCCTGATCGGCGTCGAACACCTGCTCGGCCTGCTCGATGAGGCTCAGGACGTCGCCCATGCCGAGGATCCGGCTGGCCATGCGATCGGGATGGAAGACGTCGAAGTCTTCGAGCTTCTCGCCGGTGGACGCGAAGAGGATCGGCTGGCCGGTGACCTCGCGGACGCTCAGCGCGGCACCACCGCGGGCGTCGCCGTCGAGCTTGGTGAGGACGACACCGGTGATGCCGACTCCCTCACGGAAAGCGTCGGCCGTGCTGACCGCGTCCTGACCGATCATGGCGTCGAGGACGAAGATGGTCTCGTCCGGGTTGACGGCGTCACGGATACCGGCGGCCTGCGCCATCAGCTCCGAGTCGATACCGAGGCGACCGGCGGTGTCGACGATCACGACGTCGTAATGCTTGTTGCGTGCTTCTTCGACGCCGGCGCGGGCGACCTCGACGGGGTCGGCTGCGGAAACGCCCAGTGCGTTCTCGCCGCCGCCGATGGAGGTGCCGGGGTGCGGCGCGAAGACTGCGGCGCCTGCACGCTCACCGACGATCTGAAGCTGAGTGACGGCGCCGGGACGCTGAAGGTCACAGGCGACGAGGAGGGGCGTGTGCCCCTGATCCTTGAGCCACTTGGCCAACTTTCCGGCCAGCGTGGTCTTACCGGAACCCTGCAGACCGGCCAACATGATGACCGTCGGCGGCGTCTTGGCGAACTGCAGTCGACGAGTTTCGCCGCCGAGAACCTCGACCAGTTCTTCGTTGACGATCTTGACGACCTGCTGAGCCGGGTTCAGTGCACCCGAGACCTCGGCGCCCTTGGCGCGTTCCTTGATCTTGGCGATGAAGCTGCGCACTACGGGAAGCGCGACGTCGGCCTCGAGCAGGGCAAGGCGGATCTCGCGGGCCGTAGCGTCGATGTCGGCGCCGGACAGACGACCCTTGCCACGCAGATCCTTGAGAGATCCGGTCAATCTGTCGGAAAGGGATTCGAACACCGAGTGCGCTCCTGAAGGTCGTGCGAGTTAGCCGTGGATATTCTCGGGCACCAGCCTAGCCGCTACGCCCGCACCGATCCCAGCCGATGCGGGCGTAACTGCCGAAACCGGTCCGTCAATCCCCTTTCTTCTTGGGTTGTGGCACCGGAACCACCGCCAGCACCGCCTCCTCGACGCGCTCTCGCGCCGCGCGGGTATCGGCCTCACCGAAGTCGAGGCAGAACGCGTCGACCACCGAGGAACCCAAGGTGGCGACCTTCGCCCACCGGATGTCGGCTCCACTGTGTTCGAGTGCTGCGGCCAGTCGGCAGAGCAGGCCGACGCGGTCCTCGGTACGCAATTCGAGGATCGCCTGACCGTCACCGGGCGCGTCGAACCAGATGACCCGCGGTGGCGCCTGCGCATAGAGCACTGGAACCGCGGAATCCTTGTTGGTCTGGATCGGGTCGTCCCACTGCTCTGCCCGTGCCTCCTCGTCCTTCGCGTCGAGAAGTTCGAGCAAATTCAGTTCACCGGCCGAAGCCCGGATCAATTCCTGCCGGAGCAGCACCGCCTGCGGGGGTGTGCCGAACCTCGGCGTCACGACAAACGAGTTGACCGCCGAACCTGCATGCGACCCCAGCGATGCGGAATGCACCCGCAAGGACTGCAGCGCCAGAACTCCGGCAGCCCGAGACAGCAGCCCGGGAGCGTCGGGCGCGATGACGGTCACGACGTAGGTGTGCGCATTCTCGGCCGGAACGAGCGAGACGTGAACCCCGCCCTCCTCGGCGATGGCCAATTGCTCGGGAGCGAGTGGATCGGGTTGCGGGAGCTCCTCCCCTGCCATCAGCAAACGACAACGACGCACCAGCTCGCCGATCAACGACGACTTCCAGTCGCCCCAGACACCAGGCCCGGTGGCCAGCGAATCCGCTTCCGCCAACGAATGCAGGAGATCGAGAAGGGTCCCGTCTCCCTCGAGTGCGTCGACCACTCGCTGCACCGTTGCCGGATCGTCGAGGTCGCGACGGGTGGCGGTTTCCGGCAACAGCAAGTGGTAGCGCACCATCGCCGTCAACGTCGCGACGTCGGAAGGCCAGAGTCCCAAGCGATTTCCGATCGCGGTGGCCAATTCGGCACCGACGACGCTGTGGTCTCCCCCTCGCCCCTTCCCGATGTCGTGGATCAACGCACCGAGCATGAGCAGATCCGGCCGAGCGACGCGAGTGGTGAATCCGCTTGCATACGCGGCGGTTTCGACCAGGTGCCGATCCACCGTCCACGTGTGGACGGCGTCGCGCGGCGGAAGATCGCGAATGGTCCCCCACTCCGGCAGGAGTCGACCCCAGAGCCCGGTCCGGTCCATCGCCTCGATCACCGGAACCGCACGCGATCCCGAACCCAGCACGACCAAGAGATCGTTGACTGCATTTTTCGGCCACGGCTCACGCAATTCGGGGGCATTGTCGGCCAGGCGATTGAGCGTCGACGCGGAGATCGGCATGCCGTTGGTGGCCGCCGCTGCCGCGACCCGCATCACCAGACCGGGATCCTTCTTCGGTCTCGCATCGCGCGCCAGAACTACTTCGCCGGCATGCTCGACGACGCCCTCGTCCAGTGGCCGTCGCACCGGCGCGCGACGCAGCCGCGACAAACCACGCCGGGGCAAGGAGTTTCCGGCGGTACGGATACCGACGTCGACCGAATAGCTGATGGTGCGCGCCGATTCGCTGAGAAGTCGCGCCAGATCGAAGCGATCACCGATCCGTAGCGCCGCACCGATCTCGTCGGCGTCCTGTGCTCGCAGTTGGTCGCGGGCGCGACCGGCAACGCGGTGAAGTTCGGTGCGCACGTCGAGCAACCGCCTGTGCGCAAGTGCCAGACCGCCGCCGGGCGAGTTGGGTCCCAGCCCCGGCATCCCGTCGGTCAATTGCGCGATGGACAGGGCGTTGAGCAGTTGGACGTCTCGCAGCCCGCCACGACCGCTCTTGAGATCCGGTTCGGCGCGATGGGCGATCTCGCCGCTGCGCTCCCACCTCGTACGGGTCTGGGTGATCAATTCGTCGAATCGGCTGCGGATGTCCATGCGCCACTGTCGTCGGACACCACTGATCAACAGGTTGCTCAGCTCCACGTCGCCGGCAATGTGGCGTGCTTCGAGCATTCCGAGTGCTGCCGTCATGTCGGTGGCCGCAACCTGAAGCGCCTGCGGAAGCGTCCGCACGCTGTGGTCGAGTTTGATGTGCGCGTCCCACAGCGGGTACCACAGGCTGTCCGCGACCTGGGCCACGACCGCCGGGTCCATGTCGTCGTGCAGCAGAATCAGATCGAGATCGGAATACGGCAGCAGTTCGCGTCGGCCGAGACCACCCACGGCGACGATGGCAAACCCACAATCCGGTTTGATGCCCAGTTCGGTCCCCTTGGTGGTCAACCAGAATTCGTGCAGATCGACCAGTGCATGTCGCAGCGCGGGGGCGTCGAGCCTCCTGTTCTTGACGCCTCCGGTGAGTAGGGCCTTGCGTGCGCGGGCCAGGTCCGCAGCTTCGTCGGATCCCCCTGACGAGACCGGCCCTGGCCCCGTCGCTTTCGCGACGGAACCAGGGCCGAAGTTCTCGGACCCTTTCGGGTCAGAGTGCATCGCCACCGCGTTCCCCGGTGCGAACCCGGATGACCGACTCGACTGGCGAGACCCACACCTTGCCGTCACCGATCTTGCCGGTTCGAGCGGCCTCGACGATCACCTCGACCACCTTGTCAACGGCCGCGTCGTCGACGACGACCTCGACCCGGACCTTGGGTACGAAGTCCACGGAGTACTCCGCGCCTCGGTACACCTCGGTGTGGCCCTTCTGTCGGCCGTAGCCCTGAACTTCGCTGACTGTCATACCCAGCACTCCGGCCTGCTCGAGTCCGGTCTTGACGTCCTCGAGCGTGAACGGCTTGACGATTGCTGTGATCAGCTTCATGTGCTCATCCCTTTCCAAACTCTGAAGTGCCTGAATTCACTTTAATCACGTGCTGATCACGCGAGGTCGTATGCGGTCTCTGCGTGTTCGGTCTCATCGATGCCGCGTGCCTCGTCCTCGGCCGAGATTCGCCAGCCCAGGGGCTTGAGTGCGAAGCCGATGATCGTCGTCAGAACGCCGGTGAAGACGAGTGCTGCGAGTGCGATCACGATCTGAACCACCAGTTGCTTGTAGTCGCCGCCGTAGAAGAGGCCGGTTGCGGTGCCGAAGAATCCGATACCGATCGTGCCCCACAGGCCGGAGACAAGGTGAACACCGACGACGTCGAGCGAGTCGTCGAAGCCGAAGCGGAACTTCAGGCCGACTGCGAGAGCGGACAGGATGCCGGCTATTGCGCCGAGGAAGATGGAACCGACCGGGTTGAGCGCACCGGCAGCAGGGGTGATGGCGACCAGACCGGCGACCGCACCGGACGCTGCGCCGAGGCTGGTGGCGTGGCCGTCACGAATACGCTCGGTAGCGAGCCAGGCCAGGACTGCGGCACACGTCGCGGTGGTCGTGTTGACCCAGGCGAGACCGGCGTTACCGTCGGCGGCGAATGCCGAGCCGGCGTTGAAGCCGAACCAACCGAACCAGAGGAGTGCGGCGCCGAGCATCACGAAGGGCAGGTTGTGCGGACGGAAGGCGGTCTTGCCGAAGCCGAGACGCTTGCCGACGATGAGTGCGAGGACCAGACCGGCCATACCCGCGTTGATGTGAACGACTGTGCCACCGGCGAAGTCGATCGGAGCGACGTTGGCGACGGTGACTCCGTCGTCGTTGACCGTGGTGCCGAAGAGCTTTGCCGCGATGCCGTCCTCGGAGCCCGAGAGGAGTCCGCCGCCCCACACCATGTGTGCGAGCGGGAAGTAGACGACGGTGACCCAGATACCCGAGAACAGGAGCCAGGTGCCGAACTTGACCCGCTCGGCCAGGGCACCACTGATGAGGGCGGTGGTGATGATCGCGAATGTCACCTGGAACGCGATGTCGATGACGTTGGGGTAGCCCCAGGCGCCGGCGATGAAGTTGCCGTCAGCATCGGTGATGCTGTTCTTGAGGCCGAAGAACTCGAACGGGTTGGCAAAAATGCCCCCGATGTTCTCAGAGCCGTAGGACATCGACCATCCCCACAGAACGTAGATGACGCCGATGACGGCCATGGCCCCGAAGGACATCATCATCATGTTCAGGACGGACTTGGACCGAGACATCCCGCCGTAGAAGAAAGCGAGGCCGGGTGTCATCAGCAAGACCAGAGATGCAGCCATCAGCATCCATGCGGCGTTACCGGAGTTCGCCAACAAATCGTCGGTACTCACTTACTACCTCCTAGTCGCACGTGCCGGGCAGCACGTCGTTAAGGAGAAGAGTGCTGGGCTGGTGTTTCGTCCATGGCGCTGTCGCGTTTCGCAGACGTGAACCAATTGCCCAACTTTGTTGCAAACAGGTTTCGCCAGGGGGTTCTACCAACCCTGTGCGCCTTTTTGGTAGTTCGCGCTACCGAAAAGGCGCACGGGGGCGTCAGCCCAGGAGGGCGTCGACGAACGCACCCGGCTCGAAGGGCGCCAGGTCGTCGGCACCTTCACCGAGACCGACCAACTTCACCGGCACACCCAGTTCATGCTGAACCTGGAAGACGATTCCGCCCTTGGCGGTTCCGTCCAGCTTGGTCAGTACGACGCCGGTGATGTCCACGACCTCCGCGAACACTCGAGCCTGCGCCAGTCCGTTCTGGCCGACCGTCGCATCGAGAACCAGCAGAACGTCGTCGACCGAGGCCTTCTTCTCGATAACCCGCTTGACCTTGCCGAGCTCGTCCATCAGACCGGTCTTGGTGTGCAGACGGCCGGCGGTGTCGATCAGGACCACGTCGACGCCGTCCGCGATGCCCCGTGAGACCGCGTCGAAGGCAATCGCAGCGGGATCGCCACCCTCCTTGCCACGAACAACTTCAGCGCCGACACGCTCGGCCCACGTCTGGAGCTGATCGGCGGCGGCGGCGCGGAACGTGTCCGCGGCACCGAGCACGACGCGACGACCGTCGGCGACGAGCACGCGAGCCAGCTTGCCGGTGGTCGTTGTCTTGCCGGTCCCGTTGACGCCGACGACGAGCAGAACAGCCGGGTGATCATCGTGCGGCAATGCGCGGATGGAGCGGTCCAGTTCGGGACGCAGTTCGGCGATCAACACCTCGCGCAGAAGGGCGCGGGCGGCAGCCTCGGTCCGGACGCTGCGGGCCGCCATCTGCTCACGAAGCTTCGTGACGACTTTTTCCGTGGTCGCGGAGCCGAGGTCTGCGATGAGGAGGGTGTCCTCGACTTCTTCCCACGAGTCCTCGTCCAGATCGCCGCCACCGAGCAGACCCAGCAAGCTCTTGCCGACTGCTGACTGCGAGCGGGAAAGGCGCCCGCGCAGTCGGTCCAACCGACCCTCGGTCGGGTCGATCTCGTCCAGCACGCGCGGTGCAGGCTCGACTGGCGCGGGAACGACGACAGGTTCGGGAACGACAGGTTCTTCGACAACAGGTTCTGCTACCGCTGGTTCTTCTACGACCGGCTTTTCGATTACCGGCTCTTCGACAACCGGTTCCTCGACAACAGCGGGTTCTTCGACAACCGGCTCCTCGACAACGGCCGGCTTCTCCGCAACCGGTTCTTCGACGATCGGTTTTTCGACGACAGGTTCTTCGACGACGGGCGGCATCTCGGCGACCGGCGGTGTCGGAACCACCGGAGGTGGCGCCGTTGCCGTCGACCCCTGACTGAAGTTGAACCCGCCACCGGCCTTGTAGCCGCCTGACTTGTCCTTCTCGGGGGCGCCGAGCTCCGGCTTCGTCTCGGGTGCCTTCAGCGATACCTGCCCCTTGCGGTAGCGCAGGAATCCGGCAACGAGAACGACGAGTAGTACGGCCGCTACAGCCGCGATGATGATCCAAGCCTGGGTAGTCACCGGCCCATTGTTTCAGGCTCCGACCCGGAAAGTGAGCAGGGCTTACGTCGAGGCCATGTCTTGACCGCGAAGTCGCTGCGAAATCACGGTGGTGATGCCGTCGCCGCGCATGCTGACGCCGTACAACGCATCGGCGATTTCCATCGTCGGTTTCTGGTGAGTGATCACGATCAACTGCGACTTCTCCCGCAATTGTTCGAAGAGTCCGATCAGCCGCCGCAGGTTGGTGTCGTCCAACGCCGCCTCGACTTCGTCCATCACGTAGAACGGGGACGGGCGTGCCCGGAAGATCGCGACCAGCATGGCCACCGCGGTCAACGACTTCTCGCCGCCCGACAGCAACGACAACCGCTTGACCTTCTTACCGGGCGGACGCGCCTCGACTTCGATGCCGGTGGTGAGCATGTCCGAGGGATCGGTGAGGACCAGCCGCCCTTCTCCCCCGGGGAACAATTTCTCGAACACTCCCACGAACTCACGCTCGACGTCGGCATAGGCCTCGGTGAACACCTGCAGAATTCGTGCGTCGACGTCTGCGACCACAGCAAGAAGGTCCTTGCGTGCGGTCTTGACGTCCTCGAGTTGAGTGGAGAGGAAGGTGTACCGCTCCTCGAGAGCTGCGAATTCCTCGAGCGCCAGCGGATTGACCTTGCCGAGAGTGGCGAGGTCCTTCTCGGCCCGCTTGGCGCGCCGTTCCTGAGTCGCGCGGTCGTACGGAAGCGGAGCGGGGGCGGTGACCTGCTCCCCACGCTCCTTGGCCTGCTCGTACTCCTCGATTTCGAGAGCGGTCGGCGGCAGTTCGACCTCGGGCCCGTACTCGGCGATCAGATCGTCGAGGCCGATACCGTACTGATCGAGGATCGACTCCTCGAGTTGTTCGATGCGCAGCGCTGCCTGTGCCTTCGCTACCTCGTCGCGGTGGACGGCGTCGGTGAGCGAAGCGAGTTGTCCAGTCAGTGCTCGGACTGTCTCGCGGACCTGATCCAGCTTGGCCGTGCACTCGGTGCGGGCCCGAGCCAACTCGTCGCGGTGAGCAAGAGCCGCGGCGACGACGGTCTCGAGTTCGGCCGCCACGCGCTGTCCCGACTCGGCGACGGCAGCTGCAACTTCCGCAGCGTGCGCTCTGGCGCGCAGAGCCCGCTCGGCGCGAATCCGCGCTTCTCGTTCCGCGGCGGCCGCACGCCGAAGCGAATCGGCCTTTCCGCGTACGGATTCCGCACGCTCTTCGGCGGTGCGCACGGCAAGGCGAGCATCCATTTCGACGATGCGCACTTCGGCGAGCGCTGCTGCGGCCATTTCGCGATCGGCAGCGGTCGATTCCGCACGGTGTCCCGGTGCACTGCCGTCTGTTTCGGCGACGCGCAGACGTTCCTCCAGATCCGCGAGCTTTGTCAGCGACTCACCGCGGCCCTCCTCGGCACGCACTCGCTGGGCGGTCAACCGCTCGGATTCCGCGTGGGCGACTCGTGCTGCCTGCCCCAATCTGCCCAACTGCTCGTAGATGGCGGACATGGCGGCGTCCGACTCGTTGAGCGCGGCCAAAGTTTGCTCCGCGGTCTCGCGTCGGGCGGCCTGTTCGGCCAGAGCGCCGGACAGCGCCGCGTCGAGTTCCTCGGATCGGCTCTCCGTTGCCGCCAGTTCCGCTGCTGACGCGTCGATCGCCGCCTGCACCTCGAGCGTGCTCGGTTGCCGATCCGAGCCACCGATCATCCACCCCGAACCGTGCAGATCGCCAGAACGCGTCACTGCGCGAATTCCCTTGTGGTCAGCAACAACTCGAATCGCGTCATCGAGAGTCTCGACCAGGACGACGCCATCGAGGATGGCGGTCAATCCGGCACGCAACTCGTCAGGGCAGTCGATGACGTCGACGGCCGGACGACTACCCGGCGCGATCTCGGCCTCGCGCTTGATCGCCGGTTCACCGCTCACGATCAGTGATGCACGTCCACCGTCCTGATCGGCCAGTGCTGTGACAGCGGAACGAGCAGAGTCCAGCGACTGCGCCACGACGGCGTCCGCCGCCGGCCCCATCGCGGCAGCGATCGCGGCCTCGTAGCCGGGTTCGACGTGAATCAATCCGACCAGCGAGGTGATGCCGTCGTCGCCGCGGTGTTCGAGCAGCCAGCCGCCACCGTCCTTGCGCTGCAAACCCATCGACAGTGCCTCGATGCGCGCCCGGAGCGAAGCGATGCGTTGCCCGCTCGTTTTTTCTTCCTCACGAAGCTCTTCGACGCGCGCGTCGATCATCTCGAGAGCCTCGATGGCGCGTTCGTGATTGGTATCGAGGCCGACTTCACCGGCGTCGAGGTCCCCGATGCTTTCTTGCACCGTGTCGAACTCGGCCTGTGCGGCATCGCCACGCAGACGAGCCTCGTCGATCGCCTCGGTCAGCCGAGACACTTCCGCGTCGACGGATTCGACGCGGGTACGCAGAGTGTCGACCTGACCGGAGAGTCGAGCAAGACCTTCACGGCGGTCGGCGACGGCACGAACTTCCGCCATGTGCGCCCGTTCCGCTTCTGCTGCAGCATCTTCGGTGGCTGCGAGCTGGTCCCGAGCAGCTTCCGAGGCCGCTCGCGCGATTTCAACGCCTTCGAGGAGTTCGGCCTCCTCGGCAGCAAGACGTTCGGCGCGCGCCTCCATCTCGTCCGGGTCCTGGCCGCGGTTGCCGACGGGTTCGGAGTCGAGATGACGCGCACGCTCGCGGGCGATGCGCACAGTGGCGTTCACGCGTTCGGCAAGCGCGGAAAGCTGGAACCAACTCTGCGCAGCGGCTTCCGATCCCGGAGTCAGACGAGCGAGAGCTTGCTCCTGGCGCCCGAGTTCGAGGTTGGCCTCGTCGAGCGCAGCCGCCACCTGGTTGTGCTGTTCACGGGCCGCTTTCTCGTCCTGTGCCTGGTCGTTCAACTGGTTTCGACGGGTCACCAGATCGTCAGCGGCCAGACGCATCTTTGCATCACGCAGGTCAGCCTGGACCGTCTGTGCTCGCCGAGCAACCTCGGCTTGGCGTCCCAGCGGTTTGAGTTGCCGACGCAGTTCCGCGGTGAGGTCACTGAGGCGAGCGAGATTGGCCTGCATGGAATCGAGTTTGCGCACCGCTTTTTCCTTGCGGCGGCGATGTTTGAGGACTCCCGCGGCTTCTTCGATGAAGGCGCGTCGATCTTCGGGACGGGATTCGAGGATCGCGGCGAGCCGTCCCTGCCCGACGATGACATGCATTTCGCGGCCGATGCCGGAGTCGCTGAGCAGTTCCTGGACGTCCATCAGACGGCAGGACGAGCCGTTGATCTCGTACTCCCCCGCGCCGTCGCGGAACATGCGGCGCGTGATCGACACCTCGGAGTACTCGATCGGGAGCGCCCCGTCGGCGTTGTCGATGGTCAAGGTCACCTCGGCGCGGCCCAGCGGCGCGCGGCCGGAGGTGCCGGCAAAGATGACATCTTCCATCTTGCCGCCGCGCAGGGCCTTGGCGCCCTGCTCGCCCATCACCCAGGTCAACGCATCGACGACGTTGGATTTACCCGAGCCGTTCGGGCCGACCACACAGGTAATTCCCGGCTCGAACCGAAGAGTCGTTGCCGACGCAAAGGATTTGAATCCCTTGAGTGTCAGACTCTTGAGGTGCATGGGGGGAAACTTTACCGCCAAACCGGTCAGCGTTCGACGAACCCTGTCAGGTCGCCCCTGGCGGTGTCCCAGCTGTCGACCACGAGATCCACCGTGCCCGGGGTAGTGCCGGAGCGCAGCAGCTCCACCAATCGCTCGAGCCGCGTGCGTTGGCCTTCCGCCACGACGAGCACTCGACCGTCACGCTGATTGGACGCATATCCGATCAATCCGAGTTCGAGAGCGCGGGCCCTGGTCCACCACCGGAACCCGACGCCTTGAACGTATCCGTGAACCCACGCCGTCAACCGCACAGGCGCTGCTTCAGCCATGACGCTCAGCCCGCCACACGTTCGAGACGGTGAACGTCACCCAGGAATCCGGTGGTGTAGAGCGCGTTGGGATCCCAGCCCGGTCCGGCGCCGAACTTGACCGCAGATGTGAACGGCAGACCCGAGGCGATCTCACACGAAGATCCCGAATCCGGATCGACGCGAACAACTTTGCCGCCTGCATTGAATGCGACGTACAACGCGCCGTCCGGTCCGACGGTCAGATCGTCCGCCATGTTTGCCGGACCGAACCCGGGGAGCGTGATCGTTCGCACCGGCCCGCCCAGATCGTTTGCGTCGAGGATGTGGACGGCGGTGACCATGTCGAAGGTCGTGCTCACGTAGATCGTCGAACCGGAGCGTGCGAGGCCGTCGACGGTGCCGAGGTCTTCACGAACGATCGAACTGCTTCCGTCACTGTTGACGACCGTGAGCCCCGGCCTGGTGAGTGTGCGGGCAGTGAGGAAACGGTTATCGTCCAGCTGCACAAGCCCGTTCGGCATCACCAGACCGTCGGCGATCGTTGTCACCGACCCGTCTGCGACGTCGACCTTGCGGAGGCTGCCGTCGGCGATTCCGAACAGTCCCGAGACAGTCGAGTTGCCCGTGGTGAAGTACACGGATCCCTCACGCGCGACCAGACCGCCGGGTCCGGTGACGTCACCGACCAAAGTTGTCCGTGTTCCGTCCGGCGCCACTTTCAGCAGTGCACCCGGCCCGATCAGAGCCGACTGCGACAACACCATCGATCCGTTGCCGTCGAATTCGAGGTTCTCGAGCATTCCGGCACCAGTCGTCACGACGCTCGACGTCCATGTGCCGCAACTACCGGCCGAGCCGTCGGCCGGGACCGAGGCCTGCGCTGGAGCATTCAGCGCCACAACGGAACCCAGTGCGATCGCAGCGACAACGCTGCCGGCGCGGAACATCAGGCTTCCGTGTCGAACGACAGAGTGACCTTGGTTCCGGCCTTGAGCGTGCGCCCGACCGTGCATACCTTGTCCACGGAACGCTCGACGAGAGTGATGAGGCGCTGCTGTGCCTCGGCATCCAACTCGCTGAGATCGAGCTCGAGGACCTCGTCGAGCTGCGGGTAGACCTCGTTTTCACGATCGGCGGCTCCGGACACTCGGACCGTCGCGTCGTAGTTGTCACCGAGCCGGCGCGAGATCGGGAAGTCGGAGCTCATCCCCGTGCATGCGGCCAGTGCAATTTTGAGGAGTTCGCCGGGCGTGAAGACTCCTGGCACCGATTCGGAGCCGATGAGAACCTCTGCGCCGCGCGAACTCTTGCCGGTGTAGAGGCGGGTTCCGGTTCGTTCGACCCAAAGCTCCGTGTGAGCCGGGGCGGTTGCAGTGGTGTCGGGAGTCTGTTCAGCCATGACGCAATCTTGCCACTCCGCCGAACCGAAGGGGCGGGAGACCTAGGCGATTCGCCGTGCCCTCGGGGTCGGCTGGCACCGCGGGCAACTGAACGACGATCGATTCATGAACTTCTCACGCTTGATCGGCGCGCCGCATCGCGGGCACGGGAGGTTTTCCTGCCCGTACGCCGACAGCGACCGGTCGAAGTAGCCCGATTCCCCGTTGACGTTCACGTACAGCGCGTCGAAGGACGTACCGCCCTGATCGAGCGCTTCACCCATCACCGAGTGTGCCGCGGTCAACAGTTCTCGAAGTTTGGGCCTGGTAAGCGTTTCGGCGATTCGGTTGCCGTGAATCTTGGCGCGCCACAATGATTCGTCGGCGTAGATGTTTCCGATTCCGGAGACCACCGTCTGGTCAAGAATCGCGCGCTTGATCTCGGTGTGCTTGCCCCGCAGGACTTTCACGACGGATTCGAGATCGAACGCCGCATCCATGGGATCGCGGGCGATGTGCGCCACCGACTCGGGCAGCATCGTTCCGTCGACCTCGACGAGGGGTGAAATCGACCAGCCACCGAAGGTCCGCTGATCGACGAATCGAAGATCGGCCCCGGAATCGAGGGCCAACCGAATGCGTAGGTGCTTTTCCCAGTCGACTGTCGGGGGTTGGACCAGCATCTGTCCGCTCATCCCGAGATGAACCACCAGTCCGACACCGGCAGGCTCGAGAACCAGCCACAGGTACTTGCCGCGACGCTCTGCCGAAGCGATGGTCTGCCCGGTGAGTTGGCCGATCAAGTCCTCGGACCCGAGAATGTGGCGCCTGATCGCGCGGGGATGGAGTACCTCGACGGCCTCGATCGCCGCACCTACAGCATGAGACTGTAGGCCGCGGCGAACGACTTCGACTTCGGGAAGCTCAGGCAAGAGTGAACTCAGCCGGCAAGATCAGGCGTGTCGTCAGCAGCGACTGCGGTAGCAGCGGCATTCTCCGACATCGTCTTCCATGCCGAACTTGCTGCCTTCTGCTCGGCTTCCTTCTTGGAACGACCGACACCGACACCCAAGGGTTTGCCACTGATGAGAACGGTGGCCGTGAATTCCTTGTCGTGATCGGGTCCTGTGGCGGTGATCTCGTAAACGGGAACTCCGGCACCGTGTTCTGCGGTCAGTTCCTGCAGACTCGTCTTCCAATCCAGACCCGCGCCCAGAAGCGGTGCGCGAGTGAGGAGATCGTCGAACAGATCGAGGACGACGCGTCGCGCAGTCTCGATGCCGTGCTGCAGGTGGATGGCGCCGAGAATCGACTCCATACCGTCGGCGAGAATGGACGGCTTGTCACGGCCGCCCGTCATTTCCTCGCCCTTACCCAGCAGCAGGTGTGCTCCGAGTCCACCTTCACCCAGAGTCCTGGCAACCTCGGCGAGTGCATGCATGTTGACCACGCTGGCACGGATCTTCGCCAGATCACCTTCGGATTTGTCCGGGTGGGACAGGTAGAGATTTTCGGTCACCGTGACGCCGAGAACGGAATCCCCGAGGAACTCGAGGCGCTCGTTCGTGGGCAGTCCGCCGTTCTCGTACGCGTACGAGCGGTGCGTGAGGGCCAGGGTCAGAAGACCGGGCTCTATATCTACGCCGACAGCGGCGAGGAGCTTGTCGTGATTGCCCTCGCCGCCGGCGGCTGAAACTGTATTTTCGCTCGTCATAGTCTTTCTCCGGGGAGAACTAGACAGCAGCGGTTACCTGGCGGCCCTTGTACGTACCGCATGACGGGCATGCGATGTGGGGAAGGGTCTGCTCGCCACAGCCACGGTTGGGGCAGGTAACGAGGGTGGGCACAGTGGTCTTCCACTGGCTACGACGCGACCGCGTGTTGGATCGCGACATTTTGCGCTTGGGGACAGCCACTTCTACTTCTCCTCGGCTTCGGTGATCACAAGATTTTCGCTGGTGTTTGATTCCACGCCAAATTTGGCCGCGAGACCAGCCCAGCGAGGATCAAGTATGTCATGCCCATGCCCAGATTCCGCAATCGCCAGGCGAATGCCACATTCTGAGCACAATCCCAGGCAATCGTCACTGCACAGAGGCTGGAGCGGAAGCGCCAGCCCGACTGCATCGACGATGACCGGTTCGAGGTCGATTTCGTCGTCTTCGACCGCGTAGACCTCTCCCTCTTCCGTCGTCTCCTCGGTGGTGCTGTCCGGGTAAGCGAACAACTCCGTGAGATAGATGTCCACGGTGTCGGTGAAAGGTTCAAGGCACCGCGAGCATTCACCCTTGGTGGGTGCGTGCACGTTTCCGGTGACGAGAACGCCTTCGGACACTGCTTCGAGACGAAGATCGAGATCTATGTCCGCGCCCGCTTCGATCGCGATCAGATCGAGACCGATACGGTTCGGGGACTGAATTGTTCTCTCGACGGTACGCATCGACCCTGGACGACGACCGAGCTTGACCGTGTCCAGCAAAAATCCCGCATCACTTGACTGATGCGACGAACTACGACGATGCGTTGACAAAGAGAACTCACCTAACTGTTGAAACTGGTATGGGCAACCACTCCACAATACGGCAGCTACAAGGCAAATCCCAATTCGATCCACGAAAAAGTGGGCCGCCCCATATCGGACGACCCACCCTCGACTGACTTGTCTGCTCTATCGGCGCCGCTCGGAACGACGATCGTCGTCCTGGTAGTCGGGAACCCCCGAACCCGTTCGAAGCTGTTGACGACCACGCCCGACCGATCGAACCGTTCCGGTGAGGAACTCTTCGAACTCGGCCAACTTGGTGTCCACGTACAGGTCACACTCTGAACGCATCCTGTCGGACTCGGCATGAGCGGCGTCGATCACTCGCGCGGATTCCGCGTGAGCTGACTGGACAACCTCGGTCTGCGACACCAGACGAGCCTGCTCCGCCGTTCCCTCCGCCACCGAATGTTCGTACGAGGCCTGGCCGGACTCGATCATCCGATCGGCCTCGGCACGCGCCCGTCCGGTGACGGCCTCGTACTCACGACGGCCGTCGGTGACGGTCCGTTCCGCTTCTGCTTCGGCGTCCTCGACCAACTGATCGGCGTGCGCACGCGCTTCGGCAACCATGCGATCGGCCTGAGCCTTGGCATCGGACAGAATCCGGTCGGCGTCGTCGCGTGCGTTCTCCACAGTCGAGGTTGCCTCGGCATTGGCGCTGCTGACCGTCTTCTCGGCGTTTGCTCGCGCGTCACCGACCAATTTGTCGCGATGATCGAGGACGTCCTGAGCGTCGTCCAGCTCGCTCGGAATTGCGTCCCGGACGTCGTCGAGTAGCTCGAGTACGTCACCGCGAGGCACAACACACCCTGCGGTCATGGGAACACCGCGCGCCTCTTCGACAATTGCGACCAGTTCGTCCAGTGCCTCGAATACGCGGTACACAAGCAACCCCAATCTCTACCGGCCGAAATCGGCCCACATCGTCACCGGTCCACTCGGACCTGTGCCCGTTCCTGTCCAAGTTTGCCGGAAGAACGGCCAACGGGGTGTCGTCGTGGTCGGTGTGTCGGGGATCAGCTGTTTTCGGCTGCTCGCTCGGCGATACGTGCGAGTAGCCGAGAATGCACTTTGGCCGGCAACATGTCGGAGACGTCGCCGCCGAAAGTCGCGACTTCCTTCACCAGAGAACTCGACAGGTAGCTGTACGTCGGATTCGTGGCGACGAACAGTGTGTCGACGCCCGTGAGCTTCTGATTCATCTGAGCCATCTGCAGCTCGTAATCGAAGTCGTTCGCGCCGCGCAGACCCTTGACGATCGCGCTGAGACCTTCTTGTTTCGCGTAGTCGACCAACAATCCGTGCCACGACGTGACGCGAACGTTGGGCAGGTGACTCGTCGCGTCTTCGAGCATCTCGATCCGCTCGTCGATCGTGAACATGCCACGCTTGCTCTTGTTGATCAGCACGGTGACCACGACCTCGTCGAATTGCGCAGCAACTCTTCCGATTACGTCGAGGTGACCGTTGGTCACAGGGTCGAAGGATCCGGGGCAGACGGCGCCAGTCATGAGTCCAGACCGTAGCAGGTGGCCAGCTCGATGCGGGCTTCACCGTAGTTCTTGGCCTTGATCGGCTCGTAGCCCTGAGGCCACACGGTCTCCGGCGAGCGCGACGATCGTTCGAGTACCACGATCGTGCCCTCCCCCACCCATTTGTTGGCCTGCAGATCGGTGAGCATGGACACGACGGCCTCGTCGGTCACCGCATACGGTGGGTCCGCGATCACGATGTCGTATTCACGCGCGCTCGGACCCGAGACCACGGCCGCAACCGGAGCTGCGCGAACCGTCGCCCCAGGCAACGCGACAGTGCCGATGTTCGCCTTGATGACGGCAGCAGCCTTGGCATCCGATTCCACGAGAACAACGTGCTCGGCTCCCCGCGAGAGCGCCTCGAGGCCGAGAGCACCCGAACCCGCAAAGAGGTCGAGAACCGCGCACCCTTCGAGATCGATGCGCGCTTCGAGAGCACTGAACAGCGCCTCACGAACCCGATCCGACGTCGGACGGGTGCCGCTCGGCGGGACTCGCAGGCGTCGACCGCCCGCGAGTCCCGAGATGATGCGTGTCACTCTGCGGCGCTCTCCCCCGTCGAGACGACTACCAGCAGGTCTCCGCCCTCGACCTGTTGGACGGAGCTGATCGCGATCCGAGAGACGACGCCGGCGCGCGGCGAGGTGATCGCCGCTTCCATCTTCATTGCTTCGATCGTGGCCACGGTGTCGCCGGCCTCGATCTTCTGGCCTTCCTTCACCGCGAGCGTCACGACGCCCGCGAACGGTGCCGCCACGTGGCCCGGGTTGTTCTTGTCGGCCTTCTCCGCCACCGGTACGTCACTGGCAATGGAGCGATCGCGGATCGAGACCGGGCGCAATTGGCCGTTCAGGATGCACATGACAGTGCGGTAGCCGCGCTCGTCGGGCTCGGAGATCGCTTCGAGACCGATGATCAGCTCAACGCCGGGAGCCAACTCGACGCGGTGTTCGTCGCCGCGCCGCAAACCGTAGAAGAACTGGTTCGCCGAAAGCCGCGACGTGTCACCGTACTTCTCGCGGTGTTCGAGGAATTCCTTTGTCGGGCCGGGGAACAGCAGACGATTCAGCGTCGCCTGACGGTCCTTCGACGAGCCCTCGAGCAGCACCTCGTCCTCAGCGGACAACGTCGCTTCGGGCTTGGCCTGGCCACGTCCTTCGAGTGCCTTGCTGCGGAACGGTTCCGGCCAACCACCGGGAGGCGTACCGAGTTCACCGCGCAGGAAGCCCACCACGGAGTCGGGAATGTCGAACTTCGCCGGATCTGCGGCAAACTCCTCCGAAGGCACGCCGGCGCCGACAAGGTGGAGGGCGAGGTCGCCGACGACCTTCGACGACGGCGTCACCTTCACGAGATGCCCGAGCATGCGGTCCGCGTCGGCGTACTTGGCTTCGACCTCTTCGAACCGGTCGCCGAGACCGAGAGCAACGGCCTGGGTCCGGAGGTTGGAGAGCTGGCCTCCCGGAATCTCGTGCGTGTACACGCGACCCGTCGGCGCCGGCAATCCGGATTCGAACGGCGCGTACACCTTTCGCAGCGCCTCCCAGTACGGCTCGAGGTCGCACACGTTCTGCAGGTTCAGTCCGGTGTCGAACTCGGAGTGCGCGGCAGCGGCGACGATGGCCGAGAGCGCAGGCTGGCTGGTGGTTCCGGCCAGTGCCGCGGAAGCACCGTCGACTGCGTCGGCGCCCGCCTGCCAAGCGGCGAAGTACGTCGCCAGCTGTCCACCGGGAGTGTCGTGCGTGTGAACGTGAACCGGCAGATCGAAGTTGCTGCGTAGCGCGGTCACCAGCTTGGTAGCTGCCGGAGCGCGCAGCAGGCCTGCCATGTCCTTGATCGCGAGCACGTGAGCGCCGGCATCGACGATCTCTTCGGCCAACTTCAGGTAGTAGTCGAGCGTGTACAGAGTTTCGTTCGGATCCGACAGATCACCGGTGTAGCTCAGCGCCACCTCCGCGAGGGCCGTTCCGGTCTCACGCACCGCGTCGATGGCAGGCCGCATCTGGTCGACGTTGTTGAGCGCGTCGAAGATTCGGAAGATGTCGATACCGGTGTCGGTGGCTTCCTGAACGAATGCGCGCGTGACCTTTTCGGGATACGGCGTGTAGCCCACCGTGTTTCGGCCGCGAAGAAGCATCTGAAGGCAGATGTTCGGGATCGCCTCGCGGAGTGCGGCGAGCCGGTACCACGGATCCTCGTGCAGGAAGCGAAGTCCCACATCATAGGTCGCGCCGCCCCAGGCTTCGATCGAGAGCAGTTCCGGCGTCAACCGCGCAACGTGCCCGGCTACTCCGAGCAGTCCGCTGGTCCGAACTCGCGTGGCCAACAACGACTGGTGCGCGTCACGGAAGGTGGTGTCGGTGACGCCGACGGCCTTCTGCTCACGCAGTGCCTTCGCGAAACCTTCGGGTCCGAGTTCGAGCAGGCGCTGACGGCTACCGGCAGGAGGAGGCGTCGAAAGATCGATCTTGGGCAGCTTGTCCTGCGGGTACACCGCCGAGGGCCGCTCCCCGTGCGGCTTGTTGACAGTCACATCCGCGAGGTAGGTCAGGATCTTCGTGCCGCGGTCTGCCGAAGAACGCAGAGTCAGCAGCTGAGGACGTTCCTCGATGAAGGAGGTTGTCACGCGTCCCGCCCGGAAGTCCGGGTCGTCGAGAACCGCCTGCAGGAACGGAATGTTGGTCGAGACACCACGAATGCGGAACTCGGTGACCGCGCGGCGAGCTCTCGCCACAGCGGCTTCGAGGTCGCGACCGCGACAAGTGAGTTTGACCAGCATGGAATCGAAGTACGCTCCGACCTCGGCGCCGAGTGTGGCGCCACCGTCCAAGCGGATACCGGCTCCGCCCGGGGTGCGGTACGCGGTGATACGGCCGGTGTCCGGGCGGAATCCGTTTGCCGGATCCTCGGTCGTGATGCGGCACTGCAGCGCCGCGCCGCGAAGCTTGATCGTCTCCTGTGACAGACCAAGTTCTGCAAGCGTCGAACCGGACGCGATCTTGAGCTGCGACTGGACCAGGTCCACGTCCGTCACTTCTTCGGTGACAGTGTGCTCGACCTGAATTCGCGGGTTCATCTCGATGAAGACGTGGTTGCCGCGCTTGTCGAGAAGGAACTCGACGGTGCCCGCGCACGTGTATCCGATCTCCTTCGCGAAGGCGACGGCGTCGGCACAGATCTTGGCACGCAACTCTTCCGAGAGATTGGGCGCCGGAGCGAGCTCGATCACCTTCTGGTGGCGACGTTGCAGCGAGCAGTCACGCTCGAAGAGGTGGATGACGTTGCCCTGCTCGTCGGCGAGGATCTGCACTTCGATGTGCCGGGGGTCGATGACGGCCTGCTCGAGGAAGACCGTCGAATCGCCGAAGGCCGATTCCGCTTCGCGCGCTGCGGCTTCGATCGATTCCTTGAGCTGTGAGCGCTCCGCAACACGGCGCATTCCGCGCCCACCGCCGCCTGCGACAGCCTTGACGAAGAGCGGGAAGGTCATGTCCTCGGCGGCTGCGAGCAACTCGTCGATGTCCGCTGACGGCTCCGAAGACGCGAGCACCGGGAGACCGGCGGCCTTTGCCGCTGCGATGGCCCGAGCCTTGTTTCCGGTCAACTCGAGGATCTCGGCAGACGGGCCGACGAACTTGATGCCTGCCTCGGCACACGCCGCCGACAAGTCCGGGTTCTCGGAGAGGAAGCCGTAACCGGGGTAGATGGCGTCGGCTCCGGCGCTCTTGGCGGCGGCGACGATTTCCTCGACCGAGAGATACGCGCGAACGGGGTGACCCTTCTCCCCGATCTGGTAGCTCTCGTCTGCCTTGAGACGGTGGATCGAATTCCGATCCTCGTACGGGAACACCGCGACGGTTCCGGCACCTAGTTCGTAGGCGGCGCGGAAGGCACGGATCGCAATTTCGCCGCGGTTCGCGACGAGCACTTTGGAGAACATTCGAGAAAACTACCCCGATTTCATCTTGCGTCTACATGCGGAGTCTCATATTTCGGACTGAATCGAGAAACCAACCCGGCGGTCCTCGTGCTATTCGATTTCAGCTTGTCGTCATACCCTTCACGACTTCTCGAGGTACTCGATCCGGTCGGAGTCCAGGGCAGCGGTCACCATGGAAGCGAGGGCGGGATGACCGTCGAGCGACGGATCGGAGTCGACGATTCCCTGAGCGAACTCCCTGGCGGACTCGAGGATGTCTCCATGGGCCATGAGGGAAAGCAGCCGCAGATTCGAGGTTGTGCCCGACTGCGCCGCACCGAGGATGTCTCCTTCACGTCTGGTCGCGAGGTCGAGTTGAGCCAGTTCGAACCCGTCGTTGGTCGCTGCCACCGCCGAGAGCCGCTCGTACGCCGGTCCCCCGGGATTGCTTCCGGTGACGAGGATGCACAGTCCCTGATGTTTCCCTCGACCGACGCGGCCACGCAACTGATGGAGCTGACTGACGCCGAACCGCTCGGCGTCGACGATCACCATCACCGTCGCGTTCGGAACGTCGACACCGACTTCGACAACGGTCGTACAGACGAGGACGTCGATGTCACCGACGTTGAACGCGCTCATCACCACGTCCTTTTCGTCGGAAGGCAGTCGACCGTGCAGCAACCCGACTCGCAGATCGGCCAGCGGACCACTCGACAGCTCTTCGAAGACGTCAACCGCCGACTTGGTCTCGGGCTGCTTCTCCTCGGTGAACTGATCTTCGCCTGCACCCTGCTCGCCGTCACCGATCCGCGAGCACACGACATACGCCTGACGGCCGTCGGCGACGTCCTCACGGATTCGTTCCCATGCGCGATCGACCCACTGCGGCTTCTGCTTCGCGGGCACGACACTGCTCTTGATCGGGGTTCGCCCACGTGGAAGCTCTCGCAGGGTCGAGACCTCGAGGTCGCCGAGCACGGTCATGGCGATGGTTCGCGGAATCGGCGTTGCCGTCATCACCAGCAGATGCGGACTCAGTCCTTCACGGGCACGTGATCGCAACTGATCACGTTGCTCGACGCCGAAGCGGTGTTGCTCGTCGACGACAACCATGCCGAGGTTGAAGAACTCGACGTTGTCCTGAATGAGCGCATGGGTACCGATGACGATCCCGGCGTCGCCGGTCACGGCTTCGAGCAGCGCTGCGCGCTTCGCAGCGACAGGCAGCGAGCCGGTAAGAAGGGCGATACGGGTGGAATGTTCGGCAGAACCGAGTTCACCACCTGCAGCCAGCGAGCCCATCATCTTGCGCAGTGATCGCGCGTGCTGATTTGCCAGGACCTCGGTGGGTGCGAGCAACGCGCACTGATAACCCGCATCGACGACCTGCAGCATCGCGCGCAGAGCCACGATCGTCTTGCCTGACCCGACCTCGCCCTGAAGAAGGCGGCTCATCGGGTGTGGGCGGGCAAGGTCGGTGGAGATCTCCTCCGCGACTGCTTGCTGTCCCTCCGTCAGAGTGAACGGGAGCATCTCCTCGAACTGGTCCGCGATCCCGCCGGCGACCGGAGCGCAGGCCGGAGCCACACGCTCGGAATTGTCGTGACGACGCATCGCGAGGACCAACTGCAGAGACAGCGCCTCGTCGAAACGCAGACGATCCTGTGCTCGTTCGATGTCTTCCTTGGTATCTGGCAGGTGAACGGTGCGCAGCGCCTCGTCCAAACCGATGAATCCGTGCTCGGCCCGAGTCTCGGCGGGCAACGGCTCCTCGATCGGATCGAGTTGGTCGAGCACTTGCCGCACGCACCGCATGATGGTCCAGCTCTCGACCTCGCGGGTCGCCGGGTACAGCGGGATCAATGCGCGATCGAAGACGGACAGATCGAGTTCGGCGCCGGGATCCTGATTTGCGCGAGCCAGGCCCGCAAGGTCACCGGCCCCCTTGATGGATGCAAGCGGAACTACCGAATCCTCTTCGCCGACACGAGGTTCCGGGAGAATCAGGTAGCTCGGATGAGTGAGAGACCACTTGCCGCGGAAGTACTTCACCGTCCCGGAGAACATCGCCCGAACGCCGGGCTTGATGACGTGCCGCACCTTCTGCGGGTTGAAGAACGTGACGTCGACGGTCTGCGAATCAGTCGCCAGCGATACTCGCAACATCTGCCCCGGACGGTTCTTCATCTTCACGACGGCGGCCGACGCCACCCGCGCGATGATGGTGATGTGCTCACCCTCGGGCGGCTCCTTCTCGGCGAGTTCCTTGCCTGCCGACGCGTACCGGTGTGGGTAGTGACGCAGCAGGTCCTCGACGGTGCGGATCTCGAACGCCTCGTCGAGCGCGTCCGCGGTCTTCTTTCCCAGCAGCCGATCGAGTGGGTCGGCGAGCGTCGCCATCAGTTCCTCCAGCACAGTGTCGCGGTAAGCACATGTGTTCGTATATCAGCAGTCACCGACAGACCAGGTTCGATCACTCCACACCCAACTGGAACAGGTCACCCGGCTGATCACCCTGATAGACGAGCACGTCGACGCCCGGGTGGTGCGCGACGACGTGCGCCTCGAGCTGCCCGGCCAGGTCGTCCGGCGCGTCGGCGCCCATGAGTAGGGTCACGAGTTCGCCGCCGGATCCGAGCGCGAGGTCGACCAGTCGCGCACTCGACTCCGCGACGTCGGGACCGATGAGCACCACCTCGTGCCCCATCAGACCGATCGCGTCACCCGGATCACATGTCCCGACGTAGGTCAGCGAACGCTCGACCGCGATCCGCAACGATCCCCAGCGCGTGGCGGCCGCCGCCTCGGACATCGTGAAGCCGTCGTCGGCGACGTTGCGCTGAGGGTCGTGAACGGCAAGTGCTGCCAGGCCCTGGACCATCGACGACGTCGACAGCAGCAGAACCTGGTGAAGCGGATCGCGTGCAGCGGCACTGACTGCGACGAGTTCCTGAGCGGTCAAAGCTCCGTTCGGAAGCACCAGAACTTCGCTGCGTTCCATCTGACGAATGCGGCCGAGCAGTTGTGCGCGTGTCACCGGCGCATCGTCGCACCGAAGAACCGTCGCACCCTCACTCTCGAACAACGCCGCCGCGCTGTCACCGGCAACGACGGCCAGTACGCCGCGCGCGCCGGCCCCGGGGAATCGCCTCTCCGCCCGTGCCACCAACTGGTCGCGTTCGTCGACGAGAAAACTGCTGATGCGAATACCGTGAACCTTCCCGGCCTCGAGGCCGGCTTCCACGGCTGCACCGGCATCGCAGCAATGCACGTGCACCGACCAGCCGCCGAAACCGTCGCTGACGATGACCGTCGAATCTCCGAGGACGGACAGCCGCGTGCGCAGCGCCGTCATGCGATCGTCGTCGGAGTCGTCGACGAGGTACATGACCTCGAAATCCTGTTCCGAGTGATCACCACATTCGATCGGGCTCTTGTGAGCCCAATCGTGATCGAATGCGCTGACGTCGACAACTGCGCTCGACCTCGGGTCCGGCGTCCCCAGATCTTCGCGAACCTGCGGCTTCCCGGTCAGCACCTCGACAAAAGCGTCGAGGATCAGAACCAGACCGAATCCCCCGGCATCGACCACCCCGGCGGACGCGAGAACGTCCAGTTGCTCCGGCGTCTTGTTCAGTGCGACCGCAGCGGCGTCGGCAGCGGCGGCAACCACGGATGCAAGATCCTCGCCGCTCGGTGTCCTGGTGTCGACGCACTCCTGCGCTGCTTCTCCCGATGCGCGCAATACCGTGACGATGGTGCCTTCCACCAGATCGGAGACAGCCCGAGAGGCCAGCGTCGTCGCCGTGGTCAGCGAGTTCGCGAAGCTTCGGCCGTCGATGTGCTCACCTTGAACGCTCTCGGCGATGCCCCGGATCACCTGGGAGAGGATCACTCCGGAATTACCGCGAGCACCGGACACGGCGCCCCGAGCCAGAGCGTTGGCGACGCGGCCCGCACTGCGGACGTCGTCCTCGATCGTCTCGGCGGAATCGAGTGCAGCCCGCATCGTGAACAGCAGATTGGTGCCGGTATCCGAATCAGGGATGGGAAAGACGTTGAGGCTGTTGATCTCACCGCGACGTTTCTGGAGGCTGTCGACCGCCCGGCGGGCCCAGCGCCGCAGCAGATGTCCGTCCGCGACGGATTCCGCTTCCTCGGCGACGCGTTGCACTTCCCCCACTGACGGTTCCCCTCGACGATGGAAAGACTGACGATGAAAAAGAGATCGGTGATCGGTGCAGTCGAGGGTAGTCCGACGCTTCTGCGCAACCGTCATTACCGGGCGGTTTGGCCATTCGGGCCGGAAGCGGTTACTCTTACACGGTTGCCTCGAACGGGCTACACGAAATAATGCTGCACTTTGTTTGTTGCTGATTGACTGTTTTCACGTTCGACTGCACAGTGAGCGGTCAAGGATCGGTTCGAAGTCGAGTATATTCGGATTGTAATTCTGGCTGCCCTACCGTGTAGGGTAACCACTTCAATATTCATTTCTAACAAGGAGTTCGCGACTATGGCTGCCGTCTGCGACGTATGCGCCAAGGGGCCCGGCTTCGGTAAGTCGGTCTCGCACTCGCACCGGCGTACCAATCGTCGCTGGAACCCGAACATTCAGTCTGTTCGTACCGAGGTTGCCCCGGGTAACACCCGTAAGGTCAACGTGTGCACCTCCTGCCTGAAGGCAGGCAAGGTCGCTCGGGGCTGATTGCCCGAGCACAAACTATTGCAGGCTCTGCCCCCGTCACTTCGGTGACGGGGGCAGAGCTGTATCTATGTGGCTGTATCTATGTGGCTGTATCTATGTGTCCCCGTGTTTCGTATGGCTGTCGGACACCCGTAATGTGCGTTGAGTGACTTCCATCGATGACCTGAGCAAAGTGACCCTCGACGAGGGCGTACTCCGCATCACCATTTCCACCGCCGCCAACGGCACCTCCCTCGACGACGAAGGACTGGTTCAGGGCGCGCAGGCGCTCGAGACAGTCGGAAACGACATCGGGAGCATCCTTCTGGTCGGCGAAGGCGCAAACTTCTGTGCCGGCGGCAACGTCCGTGCGTTCGCCGCAGCCCCTGACCGCGGCGAGTACGTGGCCGAGGTTGCCCGCGTCTTCCACGTGTTCGTTCGCGCGCTCGACGCTGCGACCGCTCCAGTGGTGGCCGGGGTCCACGGATGGGCTGCCGGCGCCGGAATGAGCCTGGTCTGCCTCGCCGACGTCGCAATCGGCGGCACCGGCACCAAGCTTCGCCCCGCGTACCCCTCCATCGGTTTCACCCCGGACGGCGGAATGTCGTGGACGCTTCCACGCATCGTCGGCGTGGCACGCGCTCGCGAGATTCTTCTCAACGATTCGGTGATCGGTGGCGACGAAGCCGTCCGCCTGGGGATCCTCACCCGACTCGTCGGTGACGACGAGGTCCAAGAAGAGGCAGCTCGCCTCGCCCGCGCTCTGGCCAACGGACCGAGTACGTCGTACTCGGGAATCAAAGCACTGCTGCGTTCGTCGCGGACGAACTCGCTCGCCGAGCAACTCGACGCCGAAGCCGCGTCCATCGCCATCGCAGCGAACAGCCCGATCGGACGCGAGGGCGTCGACGCGTTCGTCGACAAGCGTCGGCCCGATTTCACTTCCGCAAAGCAGGCCTAGTCAGCTGGCATGCCGAATGTCGTGTCACGACGTTCGGCATGCCGGGTGAGTGCAGACGCTGATCGATCAGCCCAGATTCCAGTCCACCGGGTCAGCTCCGAGTCCGGTCAAGAGTTCGTTCGCACGACTGAACGGGCGCGAACCGAAGAACCCGCGCGAAGCCGAAAGCGGTGACGGGTGCGCTGATTCGATGATCGGTGTGTCGCCCAGCATCGGCGCGAGAGTGGCCGCGTCACGACCCCACAAGATCGCCACCATCGGTGACGACCGCGCCACCAAAGCGCGGATAGCCTGCTCGGTCACCGGCTCCCAGCCCTTCTTACGATGAGAAGCGGCTTGACCCGGCTGCACGGTGAGTACGCGATTGAGAAGCAGCACACCTTGTTTCGACCACGGCGTCAGATCGCCGTTCGGCGGTATCGGCAACCCGAGATCCTGGTGATACTCCTTGTAGATATTACCGAGACTTCGCGGAACCGGCCGCACGTCCGGGGCAACCGAAAAGCTCAACCCGACAGCATGACCGGGCGTCGGATAGGGGTCTTGACCGACGATGAGCACCCGAACGTCGTCGAACGGATTCGTGAATGCACGCAAGACGTTCTCTCCCGCAGGCAGATACTCCCGTCCCGCAGCGATCTCTTCGCGCAAGAACTTACCCATCGCGGAGATCTGCTCCGAGACCGGTTCGAGTGCCCGCGCCCACCCTGGATCGACGATCTCTGCAAGCGGCGCCATCAGTCGAGCCTGCGCAACGCGTCGCGGTAGTACGCCGCATTGGCTGCGTACATCTTGACGTTGCCGTCGAGGTGACCGAGCGGAACCTCGTATCCCGCACGGACCTTGGCGGGGACACCGAGTGCCATGCTGCGCGGCGGAACCTGCATCTTGTTGGCCACCACCGCACCAGCGGCGACGATCGACCCCGTCCCGATCACCGTTCCGTTGAGAACAACTGACCCCGACGCGATCAGGCAATGGTCCTCGATGGTCGATCCCTCGATGTGCGCGTTGTGGCCCACGACGCAACCGGAACCGATGACAGTCGCATCGACGGCGGTGCAATGGATGACGGTTCCGTCCTGGATGTTCGATCCGATTCCCACCGAAATGGTTCCGTAGTCACCACGCAATACCGCTTGCGGCCAGATCGAGGTACCCGCTGCGAGAGTCACGGCGCCGATCACCACCGCGTCCGGGTGGACGTATGCGTCCGGGTGAATGTCCGGAACTCTGTCTCCAAGTGCGTATACAGCCATGAAAGCAACCTATACCGCGGTGGTACCGGTGGTCGAAAAGCTGTGCCAGCCCCCGCCGCTCTCGCGAAGCGAACCGTCGACGCTCACGCCCGAACCGGCGGCAACCTCACCGATCACGATCCAACCCGACGGAATCTCGACCTCAGGCCCGAAAGTTGCTGCAAATCCGTGATCTTCACCACCGGAGAGGATCCAGTCCAGCGGATCGACGTCGAGCGCCTCGGCCGCCGATGCGACATCCGGTGAGGTCGGAACCGCAGCCGAGAAGATGTCGAACCGCACGTGCGAGGCCTCTGCGAGATGTCGAAGGTCCGCGATCAATCCGTCGGACACGTCCGTCATGGAATGTGCTGATTCTGCGGCGTCCCATGCCGATTGATACGGCGGATTCGGAACGCGATGGGAGGCAAGCAAATCTGGAAAGTTTGCGGGCTTGTCGAGCAGTACGGCTTCGTCGAGCAGTAGTGCCAACCCTGCTGCCGAGCAACCGAACAACCCGGCGACCGCGATCTTGTCACCGATCTTTGCTCCCGAACGCAGAACTGCCGCACGGCCACCGAGATCGCCGAGCACGGTCACCGACACCACGATCACCGGTGACTGGACCAGGTCACCGCCGACCACACCGGCGCCCAGATCGGTTGCCGCGTCCCAGATTCCCGCGGAGATTGCGTCGACCACGTCGACGGGTGTCGAAGGCGGGCACCCCAGAGACACCGTGAAGGCCGTCGGCCGCGCTCCCATCGAGACCACATCAGCAGCGTTCTGTGCCACTGCCTTCCGGCCGATGTCGCGTGGTGAAGACCAATCCATTCGGAAATGTCGACCTTCGACCAACATGTCGGACGAGACAACCACACGGCCGTCTCCGGAAGTCACGATGGCGGCATCGTCACCCGGCCCCAATTCAGTGGTGACCGGTTGGATTCGGCCGAGAAGAGATCGCGCGATCACGTCGAACTCCCCCACCTGCTCGACAGTGGGCTCCGACCCGAACTCCGATGACGCAGTGAACTCTGATGATGCAGTGAACTCCGATGATGCGATGAGTCTCTCCAATGCCGACGCAATTCGCTCGTAAGCGGCCTGCGGTACCTTCTAGCTGTGGTCGTGAATGCTTCTGCAAGCTCACGCGTGTGTCGGCAATCCTACCGATTCACCGACATGCTCTCAGAAGTGACAAGACCGCTGATCGACTGGACCAGGACCCGAGCGAAGAACTGAGCATGGCAGAAAACACCTCCACCGCAGACAACGCCGACATCGACCCCGACGGCGACGACGATCCGTCAGAGCGCCGCAGTCCGGCGCTGATCGCCACCGCCATCGCACTCCCGGTAGCCCTGATCGTCGGAGTAGTGATCGCGGCCGTCGTCGCGGGAAACAACGCTGAACTCTCGCCGGTTGCATTGGGACCCGTGCCGGCACCGGCAGCGGAGTCGCCGGCCTGCGTTTCCCTTCTCGGCGCGCTCCCCGACAAGATCGACGACTTCACGAAAGCCGAATTGGTAGAACCTGCTCCGGCCGGTGCGGCAGCGTGGCAGCGCAGCGAAGGAGAGCCGATCGTCTTGCGCTGCGGACTCGACCGTCCGTCCGAGTTCGACCAGGCTGCAGCACTACAGGTTGTGAACGGTGTCCAGTGGTTCCAGGTCTCGGGAACCGACATCGGTTTGGCGGCGAGCACTTGGTTTGCCGTAGACCGCGGTGAATACATCGGTATCACGATCCCCGACGGGACCGGTCCGACGCCGATTCAGGAAATCTCCGACACCATCACGGCGACTCTCGAACAGAAGCCTCTCGACCCGGCGCCGGTCGCGGTTCCCTGATCAGCGAAGGCCGGTGCCGCGAGCGACGGCGGTGTCGACCAGAGTCGAAATCAAAGTGCGGTAATCGATTCCGGTGGCGTTCCACATCTTCGGGTACATCGAGATGGAAGTGAACCCGGGCATCGTGTTGATCTCGTTGATCACCGGGCCGTCAGCCGTGACGAAGAAATCGACCCGCGAGAGTCCCTGGCAATCGAGTGCCTTGAACGCGCGGACAGCAAGCTCTCGAATCTGGTCGCTCACCGACTCGTCGAGTTTCGCGGGGATGTCGAATTCACAGACGTCGTCGAGGTACTTGGTGTCGAAGTCGTAGAATGCGTCCGAATCGGCGTCGGAATCCGGCATCCGGATCTCGGCGACCACACTCGCCTTGACGTCGCCGTTCGGGAATTCGAGGACGCCGCATTCCACCTCGCGGCCGATGATCGCGCCTTCGACGATCACCTTGGGATCGTGCAGGCGTGCATGAGCGATCGCCCCGTCCAGACCGTCCCAATTGCTCACCCGAGTGATGCCGATGGACGAGCCTCCACGAGCGGGCTTGACGAAAACCGGAAGGCCCAATTCCGCCTTCTGCTCTTCGGTCAGCGTTGCGGTTCCCGGTCGAAGCACGACCTGCACTCCGACGGGAAGTCCTTCAGCAGCAAGAAGCTTCTTCGTGAACTCTTTGTCCATGCCGGCGGCGCTGGCCAGAACTCCGGGTCCGACGTACGGAACCCCGGCAAGTTCGAGCAGACCCTGGATCGTGCCGTCTTCGCCGTAAGCCCCATGAAGAACGGGGAACACGACGTCGACCGACGCGAGCACAGCACCGGCGTCGGAGCCGTCGAAGGAGATGACCTCGCCCTCGCGGGTGGGGTCCGCGCTGAGGACCACCGACGTTCCGTCTTTGTCGACCGACGGCAGCGCGCGCCCGCTGATCGCGAGGGAACTGGGGTCGCTCGAACCGAGCACCCAGGAACCGTCGACGGTGATGCCGATCGGTACGACGTCGTACCGATCGGGGTCGAGGTTGCTCAGGACGCTTCCGGCGGAAACACAGGACACTGAATGCTCATTGCTCCGGCCACCGAAGATCACGGCCACGCGGGTACGACTGCTGTTCACGCGTCAAACCGTACCGCCGAATCGACTGCGGCACGCGATCGGGCCGGACCGATTTCGTCGACCCGGCCCGTTTACGCGTCGAGTGCGCGCTCGATGTCGGCCAGGAGATCGGCGGTGTCCTCGATGCCACAAGCGATTCGGACAAACCCCGCACTGACCGGATCGCCCCAACGCGCACGGCGATCCGCCGTCGTGTGGATCCCGCCGAAGCTGGTAGCAGCCGTGACGAGAGCGCTCGCTTCGACGAACGAGTGGAAGGCCTGAGCCGAATCCAACTCGACGCTCACCAATCCGCCGAATCGATTCATCTGACCGGATGCCGTTGCATAGGACGGGTCACCGCGAAGGCCGGGGTAACGAACGGACCGGACTGCTTTGTGATTTACCAACATCTCGGCAAGCGCCAGCGCGTTGTCGCACTGACGCCCGAATCGCAGGCCTGCCGTGCCGAGGCTCCGGTGCGCAAGCCACGTCTCGAAGGGGCCGAGCACCGTTCCCGAGAGAAGTCGCTCACGCTCGATTCGCCGACTCACTGCCGCATCGGAGGTGGCGACGTAACCCATCAGGAGGTCACTGTGCCCGCTGAGAGCCTTGGTACCGCTGGCCACCACGACGTCGGCACCCAATTCGAGCGGGCGCTGACCCAGCGGTGTCGCGGTCGTGTTGTCGACGATCAGCAGCGCACCCGAACGGTGGCACACGTCGGCGAGCACGCGAAGGTCGACCACGTCCAGCACCGGGTTGGACGGCGTCTCGGCGACGACGACCACGCGGCCCGGTGACGCGTCGAGCAGATCTACGAAGCTCGCGTCGCCCATCTGCAGAGTCGAAACCTCGCGAACGGTGATTCCCAACGGCGCGAGGCGCTCGTTCGCGTACAACCGCACTTGGTAGTACCCGTCCGAGGGCACGACGACGGTATCCCCCGCGACGAGGACGCTGCGCAAGGTAGCGGTGATCGCGGACATCCCCGATCCCATGACGAGGGCGTGGTCCGCTCTCTCGAGCGCCGCGAGCGCGGATTCGAGTCCGCGCCAACCCGGGTTCGATGCACGTGCATAGGTATCGGACTCGGAACCTTCGTCCGCCGAAAGTTGGTACGGCGCAGCGAATATCGGGCCCAGTTGCATGGGCTGACCCGCGGCGTGTTCGCGCGCGACGGCGCTCACGCTGCGCGTCGAATCCCCGTAATCCTCGAAGCGACCCACACCGATTTCACTCATTCCGGCTTCGTCCGGCGTCCGAGCAACTGACCGATCGCATCGCTGACGGCCATGCCTTCGTGGCACACCCGGTGGACCGCGTCGGTCAACGGCATCTCCACGTCGTATCCGGCAGCGAGTGCGCGTACCGACGTGCACGACTTCACGCCCTCGGCGACCTGACCGTTGGTTGCCGTCTGTGCCGACTCCATCGACCCGCCTCGTCCGAGCCGCTCTCCGAACGTCCGGTTTCGCGACAACTCGGACGTGCAGGTCGCTACCAGGTCACCGACGCCCGCCAAGCCTGCAAGAGTCGACGCCTTGGCGCCGAGCGCAACGCCGAGACGAATCGTCTCGGCGAGCCCACGGGTGATGATGCTGGCAACCGTGTTGTCGCCGAATCCACTGCCGGCGGCCATGCCGCAGGCCAGCGCGATCACGTTCTTACACGCACCACCGATCTCGCATCCGATGACGTCGGAGTTGGTGTACGGCCTGAAATAGCCGGTAGCACAAGCATCCTGGAGAGCGAGGGCACGCGAGGAATCCGAACAGGCGATCACCGTCGCCGCGGGCTGCCCGCCGGCGATCTCGTGTGCAAGGTTCGGGCCCGAGAGCACCGCGACGCGCCCCGGTTCCACGCCGGTCACCGACACGATGACCTGGCTCATGCGCATGAGCGTCCCGGTCTCGATTCCCTTGGCCAGACTCAGCAGAGTCGCATCGGGTCCGATCGAGCCTTTCCACTGCTCCAGGTTTGCTCGTAGCGACTGCGAGGGAACCGCCAGCACGATGAAGTCAGCACCTGCCATCGCCTCCTCGTGGTGGTGGGTCGCGCGAATCGACGAAGGCAAAGCAATGCCTGGCAGATAGTCGCTGTTCTCGTGCGTGGTGTCGATGCGCTTCGCGACCTCTTCACGCCTGGCCCACATCGTCACGTCGGTTCCGGCCTCGGCCATCACCTTCGCCAACGCCGTTCCCCACGAACCTGCGCCCAATACAGCTGCCTTACTCACACGCTCACCCCGTCTACCCGGCGAAGCGGGTCGCCGCCAGAAAAATCGTCTGCACAGAGTATCGCCTGTGGTGCACTGCGGTGGGCAGCCGCGGACACCGAGCGTGATGACTGGCAAGATCGAGGGATGGACAGCGCGGAACCCCCGTACCCACACGCCGTGGAGACACCGCATGCGCGCACGGAGATCGAACGCCCCATGCATGCGATAGTGGCCGTCAAGTCCTTGAGATCGGCCAAGTCCCGCCTCGCGGGCGAACTCGACTCGGACGCGCGTGCAGACCTCGTGTTGGCCATGCTTCACGACACCCTCGCCACAGTTGCAGCCGTCTCGGCCATCGACAGCGTCACAGTGGTCACCCCGGACCCCACCGTTGCCGCCCTTGCATATTCCGTAGGCGTGACGGTCTACGCCGATCCAGCTCCCGACGCCGCCCGAACCAACGGCGCAACACCGCGCACGGAGGAAACCCTCAACGCGGCGTTGAGTGCAGCGGCCGCCGATATCCGAGCCAAGCGCGGAGTGGTCGACCTCGTTGTGCTGCAAGCGGACTTGCCCGCGATGCAACCGAGCGAACTGACGGAGGCCGTGGCCGCGGCCCGAAGCGGCGGACGTTCAGTCGTCGTCGATCACCACGGCACCGGCACTTCCGCATTGTTTGCGTGCGGCGAAAGCGCACTCGACCCTCGGTTCGGGCCGGAATCCGCACTTGGACATGCCAATTCAGGTGCTCGTCCACTCAATGGCCAATGGCCGGGACTGCGCACCGACGTCGACACCCATGCCGATCTCGGCACTGTGAGAGCACTGGGAGTAGGCCCCGCGACATCGGCTTCGTTGACCAGACTCAAGGCCACGCCGTCGAACAGTCGATGAATTTTCTTTCATCGATTGTCGGACCGCGCGATTGTGGGGGATGATCGACGAGTGAGCAATGGCGAAGCACTCGAAAACCGTATTTCCGAAGACCAGTCGGACGGAGACCACAGCTCCGGCCGCCACGAGAACGGCGCGGCCACCTCGCCGCGATCTCAGGCCGTCGCGGTCGCCACCAACATCCCGGGCGCTCCCCCTGCAGCTACCAAGGCAGAGCTACCCGAATTGCTCGTCGGACTTCCCGAGGATCGTTACCTCAACCGCGAACTCAGCTGGCTCGATTTCAATGCCCGTGTTCTCGCATTGGCCGCCGACGAGTCACTGCCGTTGCTCGAACGCGCAAAGTTCCTCGCCATCTTCGCTTCCAATCTCGACGAATTTTTCATGGTCCGGGTCGCCGGACTCAAGCGCCGCGACGAGACGGGACTGTCGGTCAGGTCCGCCGACGGCCTCTCCCCACGCGAACAATTGGCGCTCATCGCGCGTCGCACCCAGGAACTCGCCGACAAGCACGCGCACGTGTTTCTCGACTCGGTCCGCCCTGCCCTGGCGGCAGAAGGCATTTCAATCGTTCGATGGGCCGACCTCAGCGCCGACGATCACGGCCGACTCTCGGCGCATTTCCACGAGCAGGTCTTCCCGGTACTGACGCCGTTGGCAGTCGATCACGCTCACCCGTTCCCCTACATCAGCGGACTGAGCCTCAACCTCGCCGTGACAGTGAAGGACTCCGTCACCCGCGGCGAACACTTCGCTCGCGTCAAGGTTCCCGACAACGTCGGCCGGTTCGTGCGAGTCAAGAGCACGACATCTTCGTCCACCATCGATTCTTTCCTCCCGATGGAAGAACTGATTTCGGCTCATCTGGACGTGCTGTTCCCTGGAATGGAAATCGTCGAACATCACGCTTTCCGAATCACACGCAACGCCGATTTCGAGGTCGAAGAAGATCGGGACGAGGATCTGCTGCAGGCACTCGAACGTGAATTGGCGCGTCGTCGTTTCGGTTCACCCGTCCGCCTCGAAGTTGCCGACGACATGACCGAGCACATGCTCGAACTGCTTCTGCGTGAACTCGACGTCGATCCGGCCGACGTGATCGAGGTTTCCGGTCTCCTCGACTTGTCCTGCCTCTGGCAGGTTTACGCCGTCGACCGCCCGGCTCTCAAAGACGCTCCGTTCGTCCCGGCGACGCATCCGGCGTTCGGTGAACGCGAGACTCCGAAGAGCGTGTTCTCGACCCTGCGCGAAGGCGACGTGCTCGTCCACCACCCATACGACTCGTTTTCCACAAGCGTTCAACGCTTCATCGAACAGGCCGCCGCCGACCCCCAGGTGCTCGCGATCAAGCAGACCCTGTACCGCACTTCCGGCGACTCCCCCATCGTCAACGCACTGATCGACGCCGCCGAAGCCGGCAAGCAGGTTGTCGCGCTGGTGGAGATCAAGGCCCGCTTCGACGAGCAGGCCAACATCAAGTGGGCACGCAAACTCGAGCAGGCCGGCGTTCACGTCGTCTACGGTCTCGTCGGTCTCAAGACTCACTGCAAGACGTGCCTCGTCGTCAGGCGAGAGGGCTCGACCATTCGTCGTTACTGCCACATCGGCACGGGCAACTACAACCCGAAGACCGCGCGCATGTACGAGGACGTCGGATTGCTCACCGCAGCACCGGAGATCGGTGCAGACCTCACCGACCTCTTCAACTCGCTGACCGGATACTCCCGAAAGACGAGCTACCGCAACCTTCTCGTAGCGCCGTACGGGGTTCGCCGCGGGATCATCGAGCGGATCGACAACGAGATCGCTCACAAGCTCGCAGGCCGCGATGCCGGTATCCGCTTGAAGGCCAACGCATTGGTCGACGAGCAGGTCATCGACGCATTGTACCGCGCATCCAAGGCCGGTATCCCCGTCGAGATAGTGGTCCGCGGAATCTGCGCGCTCAAGCCGGGCGTTCCCGGCCTCAGCGAAAACATCGAAGTACGTTCCATTCTCGGACGCTTCCTCGAACACTCGCGAATGTTCCATTTCCGCTCGGCCGACGAATTCTGGATCGGCAGCGCAGACATGATGCACCGCAACCTCGATCGCCGCGTCGAGGTCATGGTGCAGGTCAAGGACCCGAAACTGTCGAAGCAACTCGGTGACATCTTCGACTCCGCGCTCGATCCCCGAACTCGCTGCTGGGTACTGCATCCGGACGGGAGTTGGGTCGCTGCCCCCGAACGCGGTGAGGACGTACGTGAGCATCAACAGTCGTTGATGCGCAGCCGCACCGCCAGCGGGTCTTGACGGGCTCGGATCACACAATGAGCGACAAGCCGGTCAAAGCCAACATCTTTGCCGCAGGCGCGGTTCTGTGGCGGAAGGCTCCTCAGGATCCTTCCGCCATCGAGATCGCCGTCGTACATCGACCGAAGTACGACGACTGGTCATTCCCCAAAGGAAAGCTCGATCCCGGCGAGACCTTCTTGACCGCAGCAGTTCGCGAGGTCCGCGAAGAGACCTCGATCACTGGACGTTTCGGAAGGCACCTCGGTGGCGTGACGTACCCGATCCCGGGACATCGCAAACTCAAACGGGTCGAATACTGGTCGGCCGAAGCAGTGGACGGAGATTTCGGGCCGAATAGCGAAGTGGATGTTCTCTATTGGCTTCCGGTCACCGAGGTAGCCGATCATCTTTCCTACCCGATGGATCGAATGATTCTTCGCCGCTTCGTTTCCCTTCGGCCTGACACGAAAACGGTATTACTCGTCCGCCACGCAAAAGCTGGAAGCCGTAAGCGATACAAGGGCGACGACAATGTGCGTCCACTCGACGCCAAGGGCAAAGAGCAATCCGCCGCCTTGGTCGAACAGCTGAAAATCTTCGGAGCCGATTCGGTTTTCGCGGCTGACCGTACGCGCTGCATCGACACTGTGATGCCATTGGCGGAGGCATTGGGTGTAGAGATTTCGACGGAACCTCTTCTGACCGAAGAAGGTTACGAGGCCGATCCCGACGCCGCCAGGGCGCGTGCGCTGCAGATCGCCGCGCTGGAGGGCACTCCCGTAATCTGCAGCCAAGGAGGCGTCATCCCCGATTTGATGCGCTGGTGGGCTGATACGGCCGGTGTAACACTGCCCTCGGCGCGCAACCGTAAGGCGAGCACTTGGGTGCTCTCGTTCCTCGACGGCCGTCTGGTAGCCGCGGATCACCTCGACAGCCCGCTCCCCAAAGTCGCCAACTCCTGAGGGATTTGGACCAACCGACACCCAGCTCGATTCGGTAGTTTTGCAAAGCACTGAAACACAGGAGAATTCACACTTCTCCCAGACAGCAAAAAAGAGGTGCAGCCGCGGATCTGATCCGCGGCTGCACCTCTTTGTCTTACGGCATCGGGTTTTTCACCCGAACGCGACTACTTTGCGCGCTTGGCCGGAGCCTTCTTGGCCGGAGCCTTCTTGGCTGCGGTCTTGGCGGGGGCCTTCTTGGCCGGAGCCTTCTTGGCCGGAGCCTTGGCTGCGGTCTTGGCCGGAGCCTTCTTGGCGGGAGCCTTGGTGGCAACCGTCTTCTTGGCTGCGGTCTTGGCCGGAGCCTTCTTGGCGGGAGCCTTCGCGGCAACCGTCTTCTTGGCTGCGGTCTTGGCCGGAGCCTTCTTGGCGGGAGCCTTCGCGGCAACCGTCTTCTTGGCTGCGGTCTTGGCCGGAGCCTTCTTGGCCGGAGCCTTCTTGGCTGCGGTCTTCTTGGCAGCAGCCTTCTTGGCTGCAGCCTTGGTGGCCGGTGCTGCTACGCCACGCTTGACTGCCGGGCCGGTGGCCGGAAGCTTCTGTCCACCAGCGATAACAGCCTTGAACTGCGCACCCGGACGGAAAGCCGGAACCGACGTCGGCTTGACCTTGACGGTCTCGCCCGTACGCGGGTTGCGTGCAACACGTGCTGCACGACGACGCTGCTCGAAGACTCCGAAGCCGGTGATGGTCACGCTCTCGCCACGGTGGACGGCGCGGACGATGGTGTCCACGACGTGCTCCACTGCGTCGGTCGCTGTGCGCCTGTCCGAACCCAGCTTTTCAGTCAGAACATCGATGAGCTCTGCCTTGTTCATTGAAATTCCTCCGCTAATTGTGGTCCACCGTCGGACCGACTGAGAACCACGGTAAACCTGATAACGGCAAGAGTCTATGTGCCACGCCAATTCTCATTCAACGTGACTGCGAAATGGTGACCTATTTCTCTTCCCGCGCGGAGTTGCGGATTTCGGTTCAGCCCTGCGAAATTCGGGCTGGAAGGGTAGTCGGTTTCCATGAAGGCCTTGACTTTTCGAACTCGGAAATCGCGTCTACCTGCCGCAATGTCAGTCCGATGTCGTCGAGACCCTCCAGCAGACGCCACCGTGTGTAGTCGTCAATATTGAACGGCACCACCGTAGTTCCGGCGCTGACGGTCCGATTCTCGAGATCTACTGTCAATTCCAGTCCGGGCTGCTCTTCGAGCAACTTCCAGAGCAATTCGACGTCGCTCTGCTCGACCTGTGCCGCTACGAGACCGGCTTTTCCGGCGTTTCCGCGGAAGATGTCGGCGAACCGGGATGCGATGACGACCCGAAATCCGAAGTCGGAGAGAGCCCACACGGCATGCTCACGCGAAGAGCCCGTGCCGAAATCGGGACCGGCCACGAGGACACTTCCCTTGTCGTACGGAGCCAGATTGAGAATGAAGTTGGGGTCGGTACGCCAGCCTGCAAACAGTCCGTCCTCGAATCCGGTGCGCGTCACCCGTTTCAGGTACACGGCAGGGATGATCTGGTCGGTATCGACATTCGAGCGTCGCAGCGGGACGCCGATACCCTTGTGCGTGGTAAAGGATTCCATCGAAATTCTCCTCGAGATGGTAAGTGGGTCAGACCAGATCGGCCGGTGCCGAGAGCGTTCCGCGGACCGCCGTGGCAGCCGCGACGAGCGGGGAAACCAGATGGGTCCGGCCACCTTTACCCTGTCGGCCTTCGAAATTCCGGTTGGACGTCGATGCCGAACGCTCGCCGGGAGCAAGCTGGTCAGGGTTCATTCCCAAGCACATCGAGCAACCGGCCTGGCGCCATTCAGCCCCTGCCGCTGTGAAGATTTCACCGAGACCTTCGCTTTCGGCTTGAGCCCGCACCCGCATCGAGCCGGGAACGATGAGCATCCGAACGCCCTCTGCCACATGGCGACCCTCGAGCACCTCCGCCACTGCGCGCAGGTCTTCGATGCGTCCGTTGGTGCACGAACCGACGAACACGGTGTCGACAGAAACATCCCGAAGCGGCATACCGGCGTCGAGACCCATGTAGGTGAGCGCCTTCTCGGCTGCCTGACGCTCGCTCTCGTCGACGATCAGTTCGGGATCAGGCACACGGTCGCCGAGCGGCGCACCCTGTCCCGGATTGGTTCCCCACGTGACGAAAGGCGTCAATGCGCTTGCGTCGATGTGAACCTCGTTGTCGAATTCCGCGCCCTCGTCGGTCTTGAGCAACTCCCACGCGGCGACGGCTTCGTCCCACTCTGCGCCGGACGGTGCATGCGGACGGCCCTTGATGAACTCGTAAGTGGTCTCGTCCGGTGCGATCATGCCCGCGCGGGCTCCGGCCTCGATCGACATGTTGCAGATGGTCATACGAGCTTCCATCGACAGTTTGCGAATGGCCTCGCCGCGGTACTCCAGTACGTAGCCCTGGCCGCCGCCGGTGCCGATCTTGGCGATGACTGCGAGGATCAAGTCCTTGCTCGTGACGCCGGGAGGCAGCTCGCCGTCGACCGTGATCGCCATGGTCTTGAAGGGGCGCAACGACAATGTCTGCGTTGCCATCACATGCTCGACCTCGCTGGTGCCGATTCCCATTGCGAGCGCACCGAATGCGCCGTGCGTCGACGTATGACTGTCGCCGCACACCACGGTGGTTCCGGGCTGCGTCAGGCCGAGCTGCGGTCCGACCACATGCACGATGCCCTGATCGAGATCGCCCATGCGGTGCAAGCGAACTCCGAACTCCTCGCAATTTCGGCGCAAGGTGTCGACCTGAGTCTTGGACACGGGATCTGCGATCGGCTTGTCGATGTCGATCGTCGGAACGTTGTGGTCTTCGGTGGCGATCGTCAGATCGGGACGGCGCAACTGGCGTCCCGCCAGGCGAAGTCCGTCGAATGCCTGGGGGCTCGTCACTTCGTGAACGAGGTGGAGATCGATGTAGATGAGGTCGGGATCCTGCCCCTCCCCTTTCACGACAACGTGGTCGTCCCACACCTTCTCGGCGAGAGTGCGTGCTTTCTGTGCCATGTCTTCCACCTCTGTACGTAGCCTCGCGTCGGCGGACTACGGGCTGGCCCGCCGCGCGTGAAGTAGGTCCCCAGCCTTCACAGCAGATGCAGACTGTCCCGAGGAAATGCGCTATCCCTCCAGGAAATGCGGTAGCATCCCACTATGCGAGAAACTGGTATCGACCTATGAGACAGCATAGCGGCATCGGCGTCCTGGACAAAGCAATGGGCGTGCTTCATGCAGTAGCTGAGGAACCGTGCAGCCTCACCGAACTCTGTGCACGAACCGGTTTGCCGCGCGCGACCGCCCATAGACTCGCCGTCGGTCTCGAAGTCCATCGACTCCTCACTCGCGACTCGGACGGTCAGTGGTGCCCAGGGCCCGGACTCGCCGAACTCGCTGCCACCGCTAATGATCCACTCATTGCTGCGGCCGGACTCATCCTCCCCCGCCTTCGCGAAATCACCGGCGAAAGCGTCCAGCTGTACCGTCGCGAAGGCACACAACGCATCTGCGTCGCGTCGATGGAACCACCGACCGGCCTGCGTGACACGGTGCTCGTCGGAGCCCGACTGCCGATGAACGCCGGATCCGGCGCCAAGGTCCTTCTCGCATGGGCAGATCCACAAACCCAACGGACCGTCCTCGCCGATGCGTCGTTCGGCGAACGAGTGCTCCTCGAGGTTCGCCGGCGCGGCTGGGCACAGAGCGCGGCCGAACGTGAGCCCGGTGTCGCCAGCGTCGCGGCTCCCGTCCGAGACTCGGCAGGCGCTGTCATTGCCGCGATTTCGGTCTCCGGCCCCATCGATCGGATGGGTAGACGACCGGGAGCCCGCTGGGCGGCGGACCTTCTCGCAGCTGCCGAAGCGCTCCACAAGCGTCTGTAATTCGTGACACAGTAAGGCCTTCAGATCCTCGAGCACGTAGGAGTACGACGCGACCATGGCAGGAAAGCAGCGTAGTCAGATCACGATGACCGAGGCCGAAATCTCGAGCTTCGTCGAAAAGAGCCGTACGGCAACGATGGCGACGTTGAGCGCCGACGGAATGCCTCACCTGATCGCGATGTGGTTCGCGATAGTCGACGGCGAAATCTGGTTCGAGACCAAAGCCAAGTCGCAGAAGGCCGTCAATCTTCGCCGGGACGCCCGAATGTCCGTCCTGATCGAAGACGGTCAGACGTACGACACGCTCCGAGGAGTCTCGATGGAGGGTACCGGGGTCATCGTCGAAGATCCGGAAGCCCTCTTCGCTGTGGGAATCAGCGTCTGGGAGCGGTACACGGGCCCGTACACCGACGATCTCCGCCCGGCCGTCGACGCGATGCTCCACAAGCGCGTCGCGGTACGGTTCGTTCCCGATCGAACTCGTTCGTGGGATCACCGCAAGCTCGGGATGCCTGCGATGCCTCTTTCCGGCTCTACCGCACCGCCGCCGCAGCCCTGAGATTCGTGAGCGGAAAAATCACGAGCAATCGAATTCGGGCCGGCGTAGTTTCACCAACAGGCCCAACAACAAGGAGTGAGCATATGAGCGATCTCGACAGCAACACCCCGTCCGAACCCGAATCCCAATCGGAGGAAACCAAACGAAAGTTCCGTGAGGCCCTCGAACGGAAGAATCATCAGAACGCCAAATCGACCGACCATCGCGACGGACAGTCCAAGGTCCACAACACGCATGGCCCGGCCGATCACAAGCGAGAGTTCCGCCGTAAGAGCGGATAACCGATCGCGGACAACAGAGTGAGATGACGATCACCCCCAGTCGAATTCGACTGGGGGTGATCGTTTTTCGCATCGCCGGATACATTTCCCGCACATACGAAAAGACCCCCCGATCAATGATCGGAGGGTCTTTCCTTTGTAGCCCCGACGGGATTCGAACCCGCGCTACCGCCTTGAGAGGGCGGCGTCCTAGGCCGCTAGACGACGGGGCCAGGACACGCTTTTAAACGTGGTATTTCAGTCTTGCTCTTGGATGCTCAGCAAGCTTAGCTTGTCTGAGTCCGGCCACAAAATCGACCGGATTTCCGCTGGGGTACCAGGACTCGAACCTAGAATGGCGGTACCAGAAACCGCTGTGTTGCCAATTACACCATACCCCAAGGTCTTGCTCACCAGCCTTGCTCGATCCGCTTCGCTGTTGTGCTCGGCGGCTCGTCTCCGGCCGAAAAGAAGATTACCAGTACCCCTGCCCCAAATACCAAATCGTATGGTCACAGGAGGTTTTTGCTTCATTTTCGGCCGGAAGACCGTCCGATCTAGGCGGTTACCGCTGCCCTACCGGCGCGCAACCGAGCGAGCGAGACCTCACGACCGAGCAATTCCATCGACTCGTACAGCGGAGGGCTGATGTGAGAGCCCGTGATCGCGACCCGAACCGGAGCGAAGGCCTTACGCGGTTTGAGCTCCAGATCCTCGATGAGGGCCTTCTTGAGTGCTTCCTCGATACTGGCCGCCGACCACTCTGAGATGGCATCGAGCGCCGCAAGAGACGCGTCCAGAACCGGACCGGCATCTTCCTTCAAGTTCTTTGCCGCCGCGGCCGGATCGAGAGCAAACGACGCCTCGTCGACGAACAGGAATTTCAGCAGATCCCACGCGTCGGACAGGACGACGATGCGCGTCTGCACGAGGTCCGCCGCAACAGTGAACGTGGCTTCGTCGACGTCGGCGCCGATGTGTCCGTGCTCCACCAGGAACGACTTCAGACGACCGGCGAAGTCGGCCGGCTCGAGCAGACGAATGTGCTCGGCATTGATCGCGTCGGCCTTCTTCTGGTCGAAGCGGGCAGGATTGGAGTTGACCTTGGAGACGTCGAAGGCCGCAACCATCTCGTCGAGCGAGAAGACATCGTGATCGTCGGCGATGCTCCACCCGAGCAGAGCCAGGTAGTTCAGCAATCCCTCGGGAATGAAGCCCCGATCGCGGTGGATGAAGAGGTTGGACTCGGGATCGCGCTTGGAAAGCTTCTTGTTGCCCTGACCCATCACGAAAGGCAAGTGCCCGAACGACGGTGTGAAATCGGCGACACCGATACGAATCAATGCCTCGTACAACGCGAGCTGACGCGGAGTCGAGGACAGAAGATCTTCGCCGCGCAGTACATGGGTGATCTTCATCAACGCGTCGTCGACCGGGTTGACCAAGGTGTACAGCGGAATGCCGTTGCCGCGAGTCAGCGCGAAGTCCGGAACGGTGCCTGCCTTGAACGTGGTCTCGCCCCGCACCAGGTCGTTCCAGGTCAGATCATGATCGGGCATCCGGAGGCGGACGACGGGCTTGCGCCCCTCGGCGATATAGGCAGCGCGCTGCTCGTCGCTGAGCTCGCGATCGAAGTTGTCGTATCCGAGCTTCGGATCGCGTCCGGCCGCCTTGTGTCGCGCTTCGACCTCCTCGTTGGTCGAGTAGGACTCGTAGGCCTCGCCCGCGGCCAGCAACTTGGCAACAACGTCGAGATGCAGGTCGCGACGCTCGGACTGGCGATACGGTGCGTGCGGCCCACCGACCTCCGGGCCTTCGTCCCAATTGAGCCCCAACCAGCGGAGGGCGTCGAGGATGGCCTGGTAGGACTCTTCACTGTCGCGCTGCGCATCGGTGTCTTCGATACGGAACACGAATGTGCCGCCGTGGTGTCGTGCGAATGCCCAGTTGAACAAGGCGGTGCGCACCAAACCCACGTGCGGGGTTCCGGTGGGTGACGGACAGAAACGGACGCGTACTTCGCTGTTGGTCATGGCTCACTTGGCTCGGCGATGATGGATGGTCGTACTACAGGTTAGTCCGGCAGCGCTTCCTCCATCCGGCCGATCACTTACCCGGCAGGACGTTGATGCGTGTCATGTCGCCGTCGTAGTAGGCCAGCAGTCGCTTGTCCATGACCTTTCGCCACAGCGGCGGCACCCACGCGCAGACGATCATGACTGCGTAACCCGCTGGAAGTTGCGGCGCTTCGGCCGCACTTCGCAGGCTCTGGTACCGCAGACGCGGATTCGCGTGATGGTCGCTGTGACGCTGAAGTTGATAGAGGAACAGATTGCTGACGACGTGGTCGCTGTTCCAGCTGTCCTCGGGCGAGCACCGGACGTACGAGCCGTCAGGCCGCTTCGCACGTAGCAAGCCGTAATGCTCGAGATAGTTGGCGGTCTCGAGGAACGTGAAGCCTGCAATTGCCTGAACGGCGAGCCACGGCGCAATTTCCCAGCCGAACGCGGCGATCAGACTGCCGAACAGAACCACACTCATCGCCCACGCGTTCAGGATGTTGTTGCGGTAACTCCACGTCCGTCTCCGCTGACGCCTCAGACGAGCGCTTTCGATCCGCCATCCCGAGCGCAGGCCGCCGATGACGCTGCGAGGCAAGAAGAACCAGAAGTTTTCCTTGTACCGTGAGCTGGCCGGATCCTCCGGCGTCGCGACGCGGACGTGGTGACCATGGTTGTGTTCGACGTAGAAATGGCCGTAGAAGGACTGCGCGAGCGCTACTTTCGCGAGCCACTTCTCGAGCTTCTCACTCTTGTGCCCCAATTCATGCGCCGCGTTGATCCCCACACCGGCAACCACGCCGGCAGTCATCGCGAGCGCGAACTTCTCCCCCGCCGCCATCGGCGCGTTCACCCAGCACCACGCGACGAACACCAGCCCGACGTATTGGAGGGGCAGGAACAAGTACGTGCACCAGCGGTAGAAACGATCCTCTTGCAATTCAGGGATCGCTTCGTCCGGTGGGCTGTTGCCGTCCTCGCCCGCCAGGAGATCGATCAGGGGAATGACGATGACGATCAGCCACGCCCCGATGGCCCAGAAGAGCCCGAGACTGAATTTGTCGACCAGGAACCACGCAGCGAACGGGCTGAGAGGAACCAGCAAACCCAGTGGCCACAGGTAGCGCTTCTTGTCTCGCCACACCGGCCGCTGCCCGTTCCGCGCTTGCCCTGCCGCTGTCCGGGAGGCTTCCGCGAAGGTCGTCATGTATCACCACGTTTCTGCGCAATCCACTCGATTGCCCCATCGGCTTCTATCCAGTTATCGGTCACCCTACTGCTCAGCGTTACATTTCAGGGAATTTGGTCTGTTACGGGCCGCGACAGCAAACCGTATGGCGAACTCTCCCAACCTGGCCAAATCCGACATAACGCCAGGAGGATCAGAGGCGAAGCTTCGCCTGGGTCATGAAACCCGCAGGTCAGTCCCGGAGCCTGATTTCTTCGAGTCGGTTGGCAATCCCGATCAATCCACTGGCGATAGTTACCATCTTGCAACTTTTCTGCGACAGACACCTCTCGACCTCACACCACGACGGAGGCCCCATCCGGTTGGATGGGGCCTCCGTAGTCGCGTGACTGAACGAACCGGGTCAGATCAGCTCTTGGCGGTCACCGGGTTCGTGAGCGTGCCGATCCCCGAGACCGTGACCGACACGGAATCGCCGTCGACGATCGGGCCTACTCCGGCGGGGGTGCCGGTGAGGATGACGTCGCCAGGCAAGAGAGTCATCACCGCCGAGATCCACTCGATGATCTTCGGAATGTCGTGGAGGAGAAAAGCCGTGCTGCTGTCCTGCTTGACCTGGCCGTTCACCTCGGTCTTGATATCGACGTCGGACGCATCCAGACTGGTTTCGATCCAGGGGCCGAGTGGGCAGAAAGTGTCGTGGCCCTTCGCGCGCGTCCACTGCCCGTCGTGACGCTGATGATCTCGCGCCGACACGTCGTTGGCGATCGTGTAACCGAGGACCACGCTCAACGCCTTCGCCGCCGGAACGTCCTTGCACGGTTGACCGATGACGACCGCGAGTTCACCCTCGAAGTGCACCTCGTTCGAGGTGGGAGGCAAGACGATCGGGGCACCCGGGCCAACTATGGACGTGTTTGGCTTGAGGAAGATCACGGGGTCCGCGGGAGCCTCTCCGCCCATCTCCGCGATGTGATCTGCATAATTCTTGCCGATGCAGATCACCTTGCTGGCGAGAATCGGAGCCAGCAGACGAACATCGGCGAGCGGCCAACTTCGGCCGGTAAATGTGGGGTTCCCGAACGGGTGCTCCGCAATTTCCTTGGCGACGAGGGCATCCTCTTCACCTTCGATACTGACGAACGCAACACCATCGGGACTGGCAATTCGACCAAGACGCATGCCGGCCAGTCTATCGGGGTGCCGGAAACGACTGACGCGCGCAAGCCGAAAGGCTCACGCGCGTCAGTCTCGTGAAAGAATTCCTTACAGCGCTGCAGTGATCCGGTCGCCGATCTCCGTTGTGGAGATGGGACCTTCGCCGCGGGTAGCCAGGTCGGCAGCGACCACAGCCTCGACCCGAGCGGCGTCGTCCTCGCGTCCGAGATGGCGAAGAAGCAGTGCGGCCGAGAGGATCGCGGCAGTGGGGTCGGCGATCCCCTTGCCTGCGATGTCCGGAGCACTGCCGTGAACGGGCTCGAACATCGACGGATTGGTACCCGACGCGTCGATGTTTCCGCTTGCGGCCAAACCGATGCCACCGGTTACGGCGCCGGCGAGGTCGGTGATGATGTCACCGAAGAGGTTGTCCGTGACGATCACGTCGAAGCGCGACGGGTCGGTGACCATGTAGATCGTGGCCGCGTCGATGTGGCAGTACGCGGTTTCGACGTCCGGGAACTCGGCACCGACGGTCTCGATTGCACGCGTCCAGATTGCGCCCGCGTTGGAGAGCACGTTGGTCTTGTGAATCAAGGTGAGGTGCTTGGACCGGGTCTGCGCCAAGGCAAATGCGTAACGCACCACGCGCTCGGCACCGAACCAGGTATTGATCGACACCTCGGTTGCGATCTCGTGATCGGTGCCGACGCGGATCGCTCCACCGTTTCCGGTGTACGGACCCTCGGTGCCTTCACGAACCACGACGAAGTCGATCTCCGGCTGGGCCGCCAACGGCGACAGCGCACCCGGATACAGCTGTGCGGGACGAAGATTCACGTGATGATCGAGCTGGAAGCGCATGTTCAGCAGCAGACCACGCTCGAGGATGCCGGGTGCGACGATCCGCGGATCACCGATGGCGCCCAACAGAATTGCGTCGTGCTGACGAATCTGGTCCAGCTCGTCCGCCGGGAGCAACTCGCCGGTGGCGTTGTAGCGACGGGCACCGAGATCGTATTCGGTGGTTTCCAGATCCGGAACCAACTTGCCGAGCACCTTGAGCGCCTCGGCAGTGACCTCGACGCCGATTCCGTCACCCGGAATGACCGCAAGCTTCATGGAGTCCTCATCTCAGTAGAACTGTGCGCCTTTATCAACCGCGGGCGGTTGATAAAGGCGCACAGCAAAAACAATCAGGAAAGGTCGACCTGGGCGACGCGAGCGTCGAGCTGCGAGACGATTGCCTCGACCTCGGCGTCACCGACGACGCGATCGACGCGCAAGATGACAGTTGCGCCTTCGCCTTCGGCATCCTGGCTCAGTGCTGCTGCGAGGATGTCGACGCCCGCGTTTCCGAGGACGGTGCCGAGGACACCGAGAACGCCCGGGCGATCGCTGTAGTGAACGACGATGTTGTGGCCCTCGGCGCGCAGGTCGAAGCTGCGTCCGTTGATGTTGACGATCTTCTCGACCTGCTGCAGACCGGTGAGTGCGCCCGTGACCGACGTGACCGTGCCGTCGGCGGCAACTGCACGCACCTCGACCGCGCTGCGGTGAGCAAGAGCCTCGGAGTGCTTCTCGACCGACACGGTCACGCCGCGCTGCTCGGCCAGTGCCGGAGCGTTGACGAACGTGACAGCCTCATCGCTGCTGGCGGAGAACACGCCGCGCAGTGCAGCCAGGCCGAGGATGTCGACGGTTTCGGCAGACAGCTCGCCGGTGGCGACAACCTGCACGGTCTGCACAGCTTCGGGCGACAACGTCGCAGCGAGGAGACCGAGCTTGCGGACGAGCTCGAGCCACGGAGCAACTTCTTCGCCCACGGGGCCGCCGGAGACGTTGACAGCCTCGGGAACGAATTCGCCTGCCAGAGCGAGGAGAACACTCTTGGCCACGTCGATACCTGCGCGGTCCTGAGCCTCGGACGTCGATGCTCCGAGGTGCGGGGTGACAACGACGTTGTCGAGCTCGAAAAGCTTGGAATCGGTGCACGGCTCGGTGCTGAACACGTCGAGACCGGCGCCTCGGACCTTGCCGGAGACGAGTGCGTCGTAGAGCGCATCTTCGTCGATCAGACCACCGCGAGCGGCGTTGACGATGATGACGCCGTCCTTGGCCTTGGCGAGGCGCTCGGCGTTGATCAGGCCGGCCGTTTCCTTGGTCTTGGGCAGGTGCACGGAGATGAAGTCGGCGCGCTCGACGAGCTCGTCGATGGTGACCAGTTCGATGCCGAGCTGCGCTGCGCGCGCTGCGGGCAGGTAGGGGTCGTACGCGATGATCGTGGTCTCGAACGCAGCGAGACGCTGCGCGAAGAGCTGGCCGATGCGGCCGAGTCCGACGACACCGACGGTCTTGCCGAGGATCTCGACACCGTTGAACTTGCTTCGCTTCCAGGTGTTCTCACGCAGGGTCTTGTCTGCTGCGGGAATCTGGCGAGCGGTCGACATGAGGAGCGCGACAGCGTGCTCGGCAGCGGAGTGAATGTTGGAGGTCGGTGCGTTGACGACCATCACGCCGCGCTCGGTGGCCGCGGGGATCTCGACGTTGTCCAGGCCGACACCGGCGCGGCCGATGATCTTCAGCTTGGTGCCGGCAGCCAGAACCTCGGCGTCGACGGTAGTGGCGGAACGGACGAGAATCGCGTCGGCCTCGGGTACCGCGGCGAGCAGCGCCGGGCGGTCGGGTCCGTCGACCCAACGCACCTCCACACCGTCACCGAGCGCCTCGACTGTGGACGGCGCGAGCTTGTCGGCGATCAGAACAACGGGACGGCCAGGCTGGCTCACGTGCAAACTCCCTGATTAGGTGGGTGTGAAGGTGGTTTAACCACCGATAGTTTAGTGCGCGCTCACTTGGAATCCACAACGCGGTAGGCAATACCACATAGTGGACACTTTCGCGGGCAAATTCTCGACGGAATATGAATCCGGACTCAGACGACCCGGAAAACGACTCCGGCCCAATGCCGCGCTGGTTCAACGTAATTGAACCGGCGCGGCATCAGGCCAGTGGAGACGTGGAGCGTGAAACTGCGAATTACGCGGTTTCGGTGATCGGACGATCGACCCAGCTCATCAGGTCGCGCAGCTTCTTGCCGGTGACCTCGATGGGGTGCTCGGCGTTGGCCTTGCGCAGGCCCTCGAGCTCGGTGTTGCCGTTCTCGACGTTGGCAACCAGACGACGGGTGAACTCGCCGGACTGGATGTCGGCCAGGATCGCCTTCATGCGCTCCTTGGTGTCGGCGTCGATGACGCGCGGGCCGGAGAGGTATCCACCGAACTCAGCGGTGTCGGACACCGAGTAGTTCATGCGGGCGATGCCACCCTCGTACATGAGGTCGACGATGAGCTTGAGCTCGTGCAGAACCTCGAAGTACGCCATCTCGGGTGCGTAGCCGGCCTCGACCATGACCTCGAAACCGGTCTTGACCAGTTCCTCGGTGCCGCCGCAGAGCACGGCCTGCTCGCCGAAGAGGTCCGTCTCGGTCTCTTCCTTGAACGTGGTCTTGATGACGCCTGCGCGGGTTCCGCCGATGCCCTTGGCGTAGGACAGAGCGAGAGCCTGGCCTTCACCCTTGGGATCCTGGTCGATGGCGATGAGCGCGGGAACGCCCTTGCCGTCGACGAACTGACGACGCACCAGGTGGCCGGGGCCCTTGGGGGCGACCATGCCGACGGTGACGAACTCCGGAGCCTTGATCAGGTCGAAGTGAATGTTCAGGCCGTGACCGAAGAACAGCGCGTCGCCGTCCTTGAGGTTCGGCTCGATGTCATTGGTGAAAATGCTCGCCTGCGCGGTGTCAGGTGCGAGCACCATGATGACGTCGGCCCACTCGGAAACCTCTGCCGGCGTACCGACCGTCAGCCCCTGCTCTTCAGCCTTCTCACGCGACTTCGAGCCTTCCTTGAGGCCGATGCGCACATCGACGCCCGAGTCACGCAGGCTCAGCGAATGGGCGTGGCCCTGGCTTCCGTAGCCGATCACAGCAACCTTGCGGCCCTGAATGATCGACAGATCGGCATCGTCGTCGTAGAACATCTCGACTGCCACAGTTCTCAACCTCTCCTTGGATTTTTACGTGTCTAAAAGTACTAGCGGGTGGCCGTGATCGACTTCGGCCCTCGACCGACTGCCACGACCCCGGACTGAACGATCTCCCGGATACCGTACGGATCAAGCATCCGCAGCAGTGCATCCAGCTTGGACCGAGTACCGGTCGCCTCGATGGTGACGGACTCCGGAGAGACGTCGATCACCTTGGCGCGGAACAGGTTCACCGTTTCGATGACCTGCGTGCGCACGCTTGCATCAGCGCGCACCTTGATGAGCACGAGCTCGCGAGCGACGGATGCTTCACCGTCCTGCTCGACGATCTTGATGACGTTGATCAGCTTGTTGAGCTGCTTCGTCACCTGCTCGAGAGGGAACTCGTCGACCGTGACGACGATGGTCATACGTGAGATCTCGGGGATCTCGGTTCCGCCCACCGCAAGGGATTCGATGTTGAATCCGCGGCGGGAGAAAAGTGCGGAGACGCGAGCCAGCACGCCTGGCTTGTCCTCGACGAGAACACTGAGGGTGTGACTGGTGCTCACTTCTGATCCTCCCCTGTGCCCGCGGCGGGTCCGGCTTGCTCGCGTGACATGGCTTCGTGGATGACGGCGGGCTCGGCAACTGCCTCGTCGTCGTCGAACAGCGGCCGGATGCCCCGGGCCGCCATGATTTCGTCGTTGCTCGTTCCGGCAGCGACCATCGGCCACACCTGTGCGTCGGCGGTGACGATGAAGTCGATCACGACAGGCTTGTCGTTGATGGACTGCGCCTCACGGATCGCAGCTTCGACATCTTCTTCACGCTCGACACGAATTCCGTGGCAGCCCAATGCTTCTGCGAGCTTCACGAAGTCCGGGATGCGGATGGCGCCGTGCGTTCCGAGGTTGGTGTTGGAGTAGCGCTCTTCGTAGAAGAGTGTCTGCCACTGGCGCACCATGCCGAGGTTGCCGTTGTTGATGAGGGCAACCTTGATCGGAATACCTTCGAGTGCGCAGGTTGCGAGTTCCTGATTGGTCATCTGGAAGCAGCCGTCGCCGTCGATCGCCCACACCTCGGTGTCGGGCATGCCCATCTTGGCGCCCATGGCTGCGGGAACCGCGTACCCCATGGTGCCGAGCCCGCCCGAGTTGAGCCACGTGCGCGGCTTCTCGTAGCCGACGAACTGCGCGGCCCACATCTGGTGCTGACCGACGCCGGCGCAGTAGATGGCATCCGGTCCGGCGAGCTTGCCGACGGTCTGGATCACGTACTCCGGGCTCAGCTGACCGTCGGTGGGACGGTCGTAGCTCAGCGGGTACGTACGACGGATGTCGTTCAGGTACGCCCACCACTCGGTGAGGTCGAACGTGGTGCCCGTGGCCATGTCGGCACGGATCGCCTCGATGAGTTCGGTGATGACCTCTTTGCAGTCGCCCACGATCGGGACGTCCGCGTAGCGGTTCTTGCCGATCTCGGCCGGGTCGATGTCGGCATGGATGACCTTGGCGTCGGGCGCGAAGGAATTCAGCTGACCGGTCACGCGGTCGTCGAAACGCGCACCGAGGGTGATCAGTAGATCGCTACGCTGCAGAGCGGCGACTGCGGCAACGGTGCCGTGCATTCCCGGCATACCGCAGTTGAGGTCGTGACTGTCCGGGAACGCGCCGCGGGCCATCAGCGTGGTGACGACGGGGATACCGGTCAGCTCGGCCAATTCGAGCAGCTCCGGCGAGGAGTCGGACTTGATGACGCCGCCACCGACGTACAGAACCGGCGACTTGGCGTCGGCGATCAGACGTGCAGCTTCACGAACCTGCTTGCCGTGCGGCTTGGTCACCGGGCGGTAGCCCGGCAGACGCATCTCCGGCGGCCACGAGAACGTGGTCTGCGACTGCAGGATGTCCTTGGGGATATCGACCAGGACGGCGCCGGGGCGACCGCTGGCCGCGAGGTAGAAGGCCTCGGCCATGATGCGCGGGATGTCGATCGCGTCGGTGATCAGGAAGTTGTGCTTGGTGACCGGCATCGTGATGCCTGAGATGTCGGCTTCCTGGAAGCCGTCGGTACCGATCAGCGAGCGCGCCACCTGTCCGGTGATCGCCACGATCGGAACGGAGTCCATCTGCGCGTCGGCCAGCGGCGTGACCAGGTTGGTCGCACCGGGACCCGAGGTAGCCATGCAGACGCCGACCTTGCCGGTCGCCTGGGCGTAACCGGTGGCAGCGTGGCCTGCACCCTGCTCGTGGCGCACGAGCACGTGGCGAACCTTGACCGAATCGAAGAGTGGGTCGTAAACCGGGAGCACGGCACCGCCGGGAATGCCGAATACCGTGTCGACCTCGAGCTCTTCGAGGGCTCGAACCACAGACTGCGCGCCGGTTACCCGCTCAGGCGGGAGCTGGCGACGGTTGGCCGTCTGGGTTGCGGCAGCCGCGGTTGTCGGGCTCGGTGTCCCTGACTTGCGCGGCGTGGGTTGAGGCCGTGCTGTTGGTGCGCTCACTGGGAAATCCTCTGATTCTGGCTCCGGGCAACAAAAAACCCCCGTCAGCATCTGCTGAGCGAGGGTGGCGCGTCGTTATCTGGTGAGTTGAGAAATCGACTCAGGCGACGACGCGCCGGCCGATTACGAGCAACTCATTCTGTTTCACGCACTCGACAGTAGAGGCGCTAGTCGCGAACGGCAAACTTGGTGAGTCGACCGTCCCAGAATCTGAGATACATCGGCTGCAATGCGAAGATGTAGAGGTGTCAACTTCGCAGCAGCCCGTGCCACCGGCTCAATCATCCCACACGCCGAAACCACTTCGGCACGTCATCCGCATTTCGCAGCTCGCTTACATGGCGTGCGCGTTCCTTCTGTTCGCGGTCAGCTTCCCGATCTTCGGGTGGCCCGTCGCCTTCAGCTGGTTGCTGATCCTTCCGATCATCGCCGTCTATCTCGTCGCGCGACTGCGCACCACCGTCAGCCCTGACGGCCTCGAGGTCCGCTCGACGTTCTCCAAGCGCACCCTCGCCTGGGACGACGTCAAGGGTTTCCGCTTCCCGAAGCGGAGTTGGGCGCGCGCGGAACTCACCGACGGAACCGAGGTGACCCTGCCTGCGGTCAGCTTCGTCAGGCTTCCCGAGATCGCGATCGCCAGCGGTGGCCGCATCACCGATCCCTACGCATCCGCCGCAGAAGCCTTCGCCGCCAAGGAAGCCGAAGAGGAAGAAGCAGCTGCAGAAGCAGAAGCAGAATCCGAGGTCGCCGAGAACACACAGGACCAGCCCGAAGAGAAGCGCCCGTAGCACGCGAGTAGCGTTGAAAGGCCCTCGCTTCTATTTGAGTGGACCAGCAACGATCACATAAGGAACACGCCCATGCCCCCGTTGAGGTCACGCACCACCACCATCGGACGTAATGCTGCCGGAGCCCGATCCCTGTGGCGCGCCACAGGAATGACGGATTCCGACTTCGGAAAGCCGATCGTCGCCGTAGCGAACTCGTACACCCAGTTCGTACCCGGCCACGTGCATCTCAAGAACGTGGGCGAGATCGTTGCCGAGGCCATCAGTGCGGCCGGCGGCGTCGCTCGTGAGTTCCACACCATCGCAGTCGACGACGGCATCGCAATGGGCCACGGCGGAATGCTCTACTCGCTCCCGAGCCGCGAGATCATCGCCGACTCGGTCGAGTACATGGCAAACGCCCACACGGCCGACGCACTGGTGTGTATCTCCAACTGCGACAAGATCACTCCCGGCATGCTCAACGCTGCAATGCGTCTCAACATCCCGACCGTCTTCGTCTCCGGCGGTCCGATGGAGGCCGGTAAGGCAGTGGTCGTCGGCGGCGTGGCCCAAGCCCCCACCGACCTCATCACCGCGATCTCCGCCTCTGCCAACGATGCCGTGTCCGACGAGGGCCTCGACGAGGTCGAGCGCAGCGCGTGCCCGACATGCGGGTCCTGCTCCGGAATGTTCACCGCCAATTCCATGAACTGCCTGACGGAGGCCCTCGGCCTCGCATTGCCGGGCAACGGCTCCACGCTGGCAACTCACAAGGCTCGTCACGCACTCTTCTCTCGTGCGGGCACCACCGTGGTCGAGGCTGCCCTCAAGTACTACCGCGACGGCGACGAGTCGGTGCTGCCACGCAACATCGCGACCCCGGCAGCGTTCCGCAACGCGATGGCTCTCGACGTCGCCATGGGCGGTTCCACCAACACCGTCTTGCACACGCTGGCTGCGGCGCAGGAAGGCGAGGTCGACTTCGACCTCGACACCATCGACGCGATCAGCCGAAAGGTTCCGTGCCTGTCCAAGGTCTCTCCCAACTCGGACTACCACATGGAAGACGTCCACCGCGCCGGCGGAATCCCCGCCCTGCTCGGTGAGCTTCGCCGCGGCGGACTCCTCGAAACCGACGTGTCCACCGTGCACACCAAGAGCTTCGACCAGTGGCTCGACGACTGGGACATCCGCTCCGGCAAGGCAACCGACGAGGCAATCGAACTCTTCCACGCGGCTCCCGGCGGCGTGCGCACCATCGAACCGTTCTCCACGGACAACCGTTGGTCTGCCCTCGACACCGATGCGGCCGGCGGCTGTATCCGCGACGTCGAGAACGCCTACACCGTCGAAGGCGGCTTGGTTGTCCTGCGTGGCAACATCGCACTCGACGGCGCAATACTCAAAACGGCCGGCATCGACGAGGAACTGTTCTCCTTCCAGGGCCCGGCGCTCGTCGTCGAATCCCAAGAAGAAGCCGTCTCGGTCATCTTGCAGAAGAAGATCAAGGCCGGCGACGTTCTCGTCGTGCGCTACGAAGGCCCCAAGGGTGGCCCCGGCATGCAGGAAATGCTGCACCCCACTGCCTTCCTCAAGGGCGCAGGCCTCGGTAAGGAATGCGCGCTGATCACCGACGGTCGTTTCTCGGGCGGAACCTCCGGGCTGTCCATCGGTCACATCTCCCCCGAGGCTGCCGCAGGCGGAATCATCGGTCTCGTCCAGAACGGCGATCAGGTTCGCATCGACGTCGCCTCGCGCACGCTCGAGATCCTGGTCGACGACGACGTCCTCGCCGAGCGACGCGCGAAGATGGAGGCCTCGGAGCGCCCGTGGCAGCCGGTCGATCGTCAGCGCACCGTGACGACAGCACTGCGCGCCTACGCCGCTCTGGCGACGTCCGCCGACAAGGGCGCGGTTCGCTACGTTCCGTAAGTTCTGCCACGAATCGAAAAAATCCCCGGCCGCTTTTCGGCCGGGGATTTTTTCTGTCAGCGCTCGTGCGGCTCGAGACGCCCGTAGCCGATGTGACAGTCACACAAGGTTTTCGGGCAGCCGCACGTGCGGCAACCAACTCAGCTCCACGAGAATGCTCGCCAACGGGCCACGACAGAGGGTCGACAGAGTCGGGTTCATGTCACCTCGGAGAAGAACGCGGGACCGACTGCGTCCGAACACGCCATACTTCCTCCGGTGTTGTATGAGCTTGAACCACAACCCAATCCGATCATCCCGTTGCCGACACACTCTGCCACGACGCGTGATGGACGCTCGACCGGATCCAGGTACGCGGTGGTCCTCTCGTTTGTCGCCCCGATACGGGTGAAATGGGACGTGCTGGTACAGCGACAGTGCAACTCATCGACAGCAAGACCGACCGACAGGTACCGAATAACCGGGCGACACGCGGAGCACCAACGGAACGATATGAGCTATCAGACATTTCAGACCGAATCGCGCGTCCGGCTCGTGAGCGAATTCACTTGGACGTAGGGTTTCAGACACCAGCTGATCAATTCAGATACATGAGGGGGGATGACTTTCAGTCAGGTGATCATTTCGGTCAGTTCGAGCGAGCCGACTTGCACACGGCGCTCACCAGTGGTTCCCTCATCAGGTCGCTGAGACGCACATCACAACGACGACAGTCAGCCACCGCCCGTCACCCACAAGGTCGACGGGAAACAACCAAGGAGCAATACATGCCCGGAGTCGGCATATGGCGCACCAAATCCGTCGAGCAATCGATCGCGGACACCGACGAGCCTGAGACAAAGCTCAAGAAGGAACTGAACGCGAAGGACCTCACGGTATTCGGAGTCGCCGTCGTCATCGGCGCAGGCATCTTCACGCTGACTGCTCGAACCGCAGGCAATGTCGCAGGACCCTCCATTTCACTGGCATTCGTTCTCGCTGCCATCGCCTGTGGCCTCGCCGCGCTGTGTTACGCGGAGTTCGCCTCCACCGTCCCCGTCGCAGGCAGCGCATACACGTTCTCCTACGCCACGTTCGGGGAGTTCGCCGCCTGGATCATCGGCTGGGACCTCATTCTCGAGTTCGCTCTCGCCTCCGCCGTCGTCGGCAAGGGCTGGTCGCTGTACCTCGGCAACGTCATCGGGGCCAGCGGAAGCACCACCGCCCACATCGGTTCGATCAGCTTCGACTGGGGCGCTCTGCTCATCATCGGCGCGATCACGCTGATCCTCGCGATCGGCACCAAGGTTTCCTCGCGAGTCTCCGCGATCATCACCGCGATCAAGATCGCAGTAGTCCTGCTCGTCATCGTCGTGGGCGCGTTCTACATCAAGAAGGAGAACTACTCCCCCTTCATCCCGCCGTCCGAAGGAACCGAGAGTTCTGCAAGCGGAATCCATCAGACCCTGTTCTCCTGGCTGACCGGCGCAGGCGGAAGTAGCTACGGCGCTTACGGATTGCTCGCCGCAGCCAGCCTCGTGTTCTTTGCCTTCATCGGTTTCGACGTCGTCGCCACCACCGCCGAGGAAACCAAGAACCCGCAGAAGTCGTTGCCGCGAGGAATCTTCGGCTCGCTCGCCATCGTCACGGTTCTCTACGTTGCCGTCACGCTCGTACTGACCGGCATGGTCAAGTACACCGAACTCAAGGACGGCAGTCCGCTGGTCGGCGATTCCAGCGCCACCCTCGCAACCGCATTCGAGGCCAACGGAATCGGTTGGGCACAAACCGCCATCAACTTCGGTGGCCTGGCCGGCCTCACGACAGTTGTCATGGTCATGATGCTCGGCCAGACCCGCGTCCTCTTCGCCATGTCCCGTGACGGCCTCATGCCGCGCAGCCTGGCCAAGACCAACGCCAAGGGCATCCCGATGCGCATCACGTTGATCGTCGGTGGCATCGTCGCCGTCCTGGCAGCCTTCTTCCCGATGGGCACGCTCGAAGAGATGGTCAACATCGGAACGCTGTTCGCCTTCGTCCTGGTTTGTGTCGGTGTCATCGTCCTTCGCCGCACCCGCCCCGACCTGCCGCGCGGATTCCGCGTCCCGCTGGTGCCGTTCGTTCCGATCGTCGCCGTGCTCGCCTGCGGTTGGCTGATGCTCAACCTCTCGGTCGAGACCTGGATCCGGTTCCTCGTCTGGATGGCCATCGGTGTGCTCGTGTACTTCGCCTACGGTCACCGCAAGTCGGTCCTCGGTCGCAAACTCAAGGACGGAACCGCCATCCCGTCCGCGAACGCCGACCCGGTACTCGTCAAGGACTGATCCTTCATAAACGAACCGCCGCTCTCCGATTCGGAGAGCGGCGGTTCGTTTTGTTCGACGGCGCGAGTATCAGATGAGCGGATTGGCACCGTTCAGGAAGATCCAGGTGCAGACGCCGGCAGCGATACCGAGGATCAAAACCACGAGCGATCCGATAAACGGACGAGTTGCCCAGCCACGACGACCGTCGAGCGCAATACGACCTGGTCCCGTCAAAATGATGACGCCCGCACAGATTCCGAGCAGCATCTCGTACTCGGTCCCGGCCGGGGCGAAGTACTCCAGGCCGGGTGCGCTCGCCTGACGCAGCGCCCACGCATTGATCATCACCGCCAGAACCGACGCTGCCGCAACGGGAGTCAGCAACCCGAGGATCAGGAGGGCGCCACCTGCGACTTCACCGACGGCGCCGAGTATCGCCATCCACTTCGCCTGCTGGAACCCGGCGTCCGCCAGCATCGACTCGAACCCGTTCAGCCCCGGCCCGTTCCAGATACCGGTCAACTTCTGCAGACCGTGCACCAACGCAGTTCCACCGACGGCCAATCGCAGTGCAAGCAACCCGAGGTCGAGAGTGCCTCGGCCCCGCGGAGACTCAGTTGTACCTGCCACGGCTTCGGCGGTGGGGACGGCGGCGATCGGAGCGTCGTACGCCGTCTCACGCTCGAGAGCCACGGTCGGCTGATCCGCGCCAGGTGCTCGGTATGTCGGTATCTGTTCGGTCAGGGAGTTGGCGTTCGTGGAACCGAAATCGAGATCGTCGTCGGTCCGCGGCAACGGATTCTTGGCGCTCACCGTCGGAAATTGTTCGGTGGGCGAATCATACGGACTGGACACATTGCCCGTCGGCTTGTCCGCATCCGACAACTCGCTGGGATCTTTTCGCTCGTCAGTCACGTAGGTGAGCCTATGACCGATTCACGAACTCGACGGGGAACCTTGGTCCGGCGTGGCGGCATCTGCCGTGCATTACGTAACGTCTTGGGCATGACTACGGGTAGGCATGCAGCGCTGGGCGCACTGGCGCTGGTGCTCGGGACATCGTTGCTCGCAGGTTGCGCCGACTTCGACGAATCGACTGCCTCGCCGTTCACACCCGAACCGACCAACCAGGCCAGCGCGGAAGTGCAGCCGGAGAACCCGCCGCCGTCGACCACGCCGCCGGCGCCGCGGACCGGCCCCCTCGGACCGTGTCAGGATGCCGACACCGCCGTGATCGCAACCTGTCTCGACACCACGGGTGGGCTCGTCACACTCCCGGACGGGAACTCCGGACTGGTTGCCGAACGGCGGACCGGCCGGATCATGCAGGTAGCTCCCAACACAACACCGGTCGAGGTAGCCAAGATCGACGTCGACGGCAGCGGTGACGGCGGCCTGCTCGACATCGCACTCTCCCCCACGTTTGTCGAAGACAACCTGATCTATGCCTACGTCACCACCGGAACGGACAACCGGGTGGTCCGCATCGCTCCGGGTGACACCGCCAAGGAGGTCCTCGGTGGAATCCCGCGCGGCGCGAGCGGCAACGGCGGGTCACTGGAGTTCGCGGCCCCGGACCAGCTCATGGTTCTGACAGGCGATACCGGAAACCCCGCGGTTGCTCAGGATCCCGCCTCGTTGGCGGGGAAACTCTTGCGGGTCCGATCGCTGACACCCAACGCTGCGCCGCCTCGCCCGGAAGTTGTTCTGTCCGGAATCGGAAACGGCGGCGGCGTGTGCGTCGATCCGGGAATCGCGACGTGGGTCACGGACCGAACCACTCTCGAGGATCGCCTCCAACGCGTCGGCGCCGACGGCACGGTGACATCCCCCGCGTGGACGTGGCCCGACCGACCCGGAGTCGGCGGGTGCATCGCGGCGCAGGGAGTGGTAGCTGTCGCGCTGGGGGCCGGCAAAGCGATCTCGGCGCTGGCCGTAGATCCAGGAACAGGTGCCGTCACGACCGCGCCGTCGGCAGTGGCGAAAGACACGTACGGCCAGCTGGGCGGTTTGGCACTCGGATCCGACGGTTTGATGTGGGCGAGCACGATAAACAAAACCGCGGGCGAGCCGGGTCCGAACGACGACAAGGTGGTCAAGATCCCGATGCCGAGTGGCAGCGGCGGGATCGACTGAGCCGCCATGTCTGTTCGGTCACGGATCCCGTGACCGAACATGCACAGATGCGTACTCTTTTGTTAGCGGGGCTAAACACCACGCATTTGCCAGGACCGGTTGGCCCAACCACGACAAAGGAGTCGGTATGAAGGCAATCCAGTACACGAGAATCGGCGCAGAACCCGAACTCACGGAGATTCCCAAACCCGAGCCCGGTCCAGGTGAAGTGCTCCTGGAAGTCACCGCTGCCGGCGTCTGCCACTCGGACGACTTCATCATGAGCCTGCCCGAGGAGCAGTACACCTACGGCCTTCCTCTCACGCTCGGCCACGAGGGCGCCGGCCGGGTCGCCGCCGTCGGCGAGGGCGTCGAAGGGCTCGACATCGGAACCAATGTCGTCGTCTACGGACCCTGGGGCTGTGGCAACTGTTGGCACTGCTCGCAAGGACTCGAAAACTACTGTTCTCGAGCAAAAGAACTCGGCATCAATCCTCCTGGTCTCGGTGCACCCGGCGCGTTGGCCGAATTCATGATCGTCGATTCACCTCGCCACCTCGTCCCGATCGGCGACCTCGATCCGGTCAAGACGGTGCCGCTGACCGACGCCGGTCTGACTCCGTATCACGCGATCAAGCGTTCACTGCCGAAACTTCGCGGTGGCTCGTACGCCGTCGTCATCGGTACCGGCGGTCTCGGCCATGTCGCCATCCAACTCCTCCGCCACCTCTCGGCAGCAACCGTCATCGCACTCGACGTGAGCGCGGACAAGCTCGAACTGGCAACCAAGGTAGGCGCTCACGAAGTGGTTCTGTCCGACAAGGACGCGGCCGAGAACGTCCGCAGTATCACCGGAAGTCAGGGCGCCGCACTGGTTCTCGACTTCGTCGGCTATCAGCCCACCATCGACACCGCGATGGCTGTCGCCGGCGTCGGATCGGACGTCACTATCGTCGGGATCGGCGACGGGCAGGCCCATGCCAAAGTCGGGTTCTTCCAAAGTCCTTACGAGGCTTCTGTGACAGTTCCGTACTGGGGTGCCCGCAACGAGCTGATCGAATTGATCGACCTGGCGCACGCCGGCATCTTCGACATCGCGGTGGAGACCTTCAGTCTCGACAACGGCGCCGAAGCGTATCGACGACTGGCCGCCGGAACGCTCAGCGGCCGCGCGGTTGTGGTCCCTGGTCTGTAGACCGACAGCGGCAAAACGACAGCGAAAAACACTGATGCCCGGCCGAATTCGATTCGGCCGGGCATCAGTGTCAGAAATTCAGTGTGCGCTAGCTGCACGCCTCGATGACAAGTTCCTTCACACGAGCCGCGTCTGCCTGTCCACGAGTGGCCTTCATGACGTCGCCGACGATCTTTCCGGCGGCCTGCACCTTGCCACTGCGAATCTTGTCCGCGATGTCGGGGTTCGCTGCGAGCGCTTCGTCGACGGCTGCCTTGAGCTTGGTTTCGTCACGTTCGACGACCAACTCCGGGTGGGCCGCGACAACCTGCTCCGGGTCACCCTCGCCGTCGAGGACGTGATCGACGACCTGGCGAGCCACTTTGTTGTTGAGCTTGCCGCTGTCGATGAGAGCTACGACCTGGGCAACCTGCGCCGGGGTGATCGGCAGAGCGCCGAGTTCGACGCCACGGGTGTTCGCCTGCTGTGACAGGTAGGACAGCCACCAGGAGCGCGCTGCCTCGGGCGAAGCACCGGCCTCGGTGGTCGCGATCACCAGATCGATGGCACCGGCGTTGACGAGGTCGCGCATGACCTCGTCGGAGATTCCCCAGTCCTTCTGGATCCGCGCACGGCGAATCCAGGGAAGCTCCGGCAAGGTACCGCGCAGTTCTTCGACCCACTCGGCGCTCGGAGCGACGGGCTCGAGATCCGGTTCCGGGAAGTAGCGGTAGTCCTCGGCCGTTTCCTTCCGGCGTCCCGCTGCGGTGGTGCCGTCGCCTTCCTGGAAATGGCGGGTCTCCTGGATGACCTCACCGCCGGCGTCGAGAACTGCTGCCTGACGGCGCATTTCGTAGCGAACTGCGACCTCGACGCTCTTGAGGGAGTTGACGTTCTTGGTCTCGGTGCGGGTCCCCAGTTCGGTGGAACCGATCGGCATGAGGGAGATGTTGGCGTCGCAGCGCATCGATCCCTGATCCATGCGGACGTCGGAGACGTCGAGGGACTTCAGCAGATCACGAAGCGCCGTGACGTACGCGCGAGCAACCTCGGGGGCGCGCTCACCGGCACCGTGGATGGTCTTGGTGACGATCTCCACCAAGGGAACGCCCGCACGGTTGTAGTCGAGCAGCGAATGGCTGGCACCGTGGATACGACCGGTAGCGCCACCCACGTGGAGGGACTTACCGGTGTCCTCCTCCATGTGGGCGCGCTCGATCTCGACGCGCCACGTCGTGCCGTCGTCGAGGATCACGTCGAGGTAACCCTCGGTTGCGATCGGCTCGTCGTACTGGGAGATCTGGTAGTTCTTCGGCTGATCCGGGTAGAAGTAGTTCTTGCGTGCGAATCGGCCCCACGGCGTGATGGAGCAGTTGAGCGCAAGGCCGATCCGGATCGCGGACTCGACAGCGGCTGCGTTCACCACCGGCAACGAACCGGGCATGCCCAGACAGACCGGGCACACCTGGGTATTGGGTTCGGCACCGAACTCGGTGGGGCACGGGCAGAACATCTTGGTCGCGGTGCCGAGTTCTACGTGCACCTCCATACCCATCACAGGCTCGTACTTGGTCAGTACTTCGTCGTAATCGAGGATGTCGGGCGCATCGACAGCAGTCATGGTGATCAGTTTATGCGTCTGCGGCTCAGCCGAAGAATGCGGCTGCCTCCTCGTAGCGCTCCTTGGGCACCGTCTTGAGTTTGCGGGTCGCCTCGGCGAGCGGAACGAGGTCGATGCACGTTCCGTGCAACGCGACCATCTGACCGAAATCTCCGCGGTGAGCTGCGTCGGTGGCATGAACGCCGAAGCGAGTGGCGAGGATGCGGTCGTGCGGCGTCGGGGTGCCACCGCGCTGAATGTGCCCGAGGACGGTGGTGCGAACTTCCTTGCCGATCCGGCGCTCGATCTCGTTTCCGAGCTGCTGCGCGACACCGGTGAAGATCTTGTGGCCGAACTCGTCTATGCCACCTTCGCGCAGGGTCATCGACGCGGGATCGGGCATCGCACCTTCAGCCACGACGCAGATGAAGTGGGAGTCGCCACGCTGGAAGCGCTTCTTGACCATCGCGCACACCTCGTCGACGTCGAACGGCTGTTCCGGAACCAGAGTCAGGTGTGCCCCCGACGCCAGTCCGGCCTGCAGCGCGATCCAGCCCGCATGCCGGCCCATGACCTCGACGAGCATGACGCGCTGGTGCGATTCGGCCGTGGTGTGGAGCCTGTCAATGGCGTCGGTGGCGACAGCCAAGGCGGTGTCGAAACCGAAAGTCACGTCAGTGCAGTCGATGTCGTTGTCGATCGTCTTGGGCACACCGATCACGGGTACGCCACTCTCGGAAAGCCAACTGGCCGCGGTGAGAGTGCCTTCGCCGCCGATCGGGATCAGGACGTCGATCCCGTTGTCGTCGAGAGTCTGCTTGATCTGATCGAGGCCCGCACGGAGTTTGTCGGGGTTCACGCGAGCGGTGCCGAGGATCGTGCCGCCGCGGGTGAGGATGCGGTTGATGCGGTCATCGGAGTCGAGCGGGACCTTGCGGTCCTCGAGCAATCCTCGCCAGCCGTCCCGGAATCCGACCACGGTACTGCCGTAACGACCGGCCGACGTACGTACGACGGCGCGGATGACCGCGTTCAAGCCCGGGCAGTCGCCGCCGCCCGTGAGGATTCCGATTCGCATAGTGCAGCACCTCTCGTGACCGGATTGTGGATCTTGGTGTCCATCTTCCCCCAGTCACGGTATTGCCGCAGGATAGCGGCGTTGCCGAGCCGCAACGCCGCGCCGCACGGGACCCCTAACCCGGCGTGACGAGCCCGCTTTCGTACGCCAACACGACTGCCTGGGCGCGATCGCGCAGATCGAGCTTCGACAGCACCTTCCCGACATGGGTCTTGACGGTCTGCTCGGCGACGAACAGCCGCTCGGCGATCTCGACGTTGGACAATCCGCGGGCGATCAGTTCGAGGACCTCGCGCTCACGCGGGGTCAGGGCGTCCAGCGCTGCGGGCCGTGCGCGCGGGGCCGCCCGCCGGCTGGTCACATCGGCAATCAGACGCCGAGTCACCGTCGGCGCCAGCAAGGCCTGCCCTTCGGCAACGACGCGTACCGCCCGAATCAGTTCCTCAGCCGGTGCGTCCTTGAGCATGAACCCGCTCGCTCCGACGCTCAGGGCCTCGTAGACGTAGTCGTCGATGTCGAAAGTGGTGAGCATGAGGACTCGCACCGGCGGTTCCCATCCGGCGGACAGAATCTGGCGGGCAGCGTCGAGTCCGTTCATCTCGGGCATGCGAACATCCATCAAGACCACATCCGGACGCAATCGCGCGACCTCGGCGACGGCGATCTTGCCGTCCGGCGCATCGCCGATCACGCTGATGTCGGGCTGGGCGGAGAGTAGGGCTCCGAACCCTTGTCGAACCATCGCCTGGTCGTCTGCGATGAATACTGTGATGGGCACTCGGACAGCCTAGGCGGGCATCGACGGCAACTCGGCCCGGACCTCGAACCCTCCGTCCTCGCGCCGGTTTGCCAACAGCATGCCGCCCACCGCCGAAGCCCGCTCACGCATTCCGCGGATTCCGTTGCCACCCGTGGTTTCCGACGCCGAGTGCTGATTGCCACCCAATGGCGAAGGTCCGTTGTTCACGAGCGCGCTCACCGATTGCGGACCGAAGGCCACGGCGACCTCGATGGGTCCGCCTGGCGAATGCCTGGCCGCGTTGGTGATCGACTCCTGAATGATCCGGTAGAGCGCAAGGCCCGTGGATTCCGAGACCGACGCTCGATCGCCGTCGACTCGCCACGATACCGGCAAACCGGCACGGGTACTGCCGAGCAACAGTTCGTCCAACTGGTCGACGCCCGGTTGTGGAGCCGTCACCACGGTGTCCCCGTCGCTGCGCAGGACTCCGAGGAGGCCGCGGATCTCGTTGAGCGCTGCTCGCCCTGTCTCACTTATCGATTCGAATTCGGTTCGGATCTCCGGAGTGACTGCATCGAGTCTGTACGGCGCACTCTGAGCTTGCACGACCACCATCGACATGTGGTGGGCCACGATGTCGTGCAAGTCGCGGGCGATCCGCGCCTTCTCCTCGAGGATCGTGCGTCGAGTGCGTTCGAGTTCACTGACTTCCTCCTGCTTGGCCAACTGGCGGCGCGAGAGGACCAACCAGCGGATCAACAGGCAGAAGACGACCAGTGCACTCAGCCCGACAGCCCAACCGGCGCCGTCGCTTCCCGGGGCGTTGCCGAGGAAGAGCAGCACCGTGGCGATCCAGGCGACACCGACAACCTGAATGGGCGCCCGCAGACTCACTGCGGCCAGCAACGACATCAGCACGATGATGTGGACGACCTGCCACGGGTAGTCGTAACCGGGAGTGTTGTCGAACACCAACGGGATGATCAACGCCGAGACCGCCGACACCGCCCACCCCAACGGAGCGTTGATCCGGATCAGGACGAACGGAAATGCAGCCAACGCGGCGACGAAGGGCATGATCGGCGGCGAAACATGATGCGTCAGTTGCAGTGTCGGCCAGGCAATCGAATAGAGGATCAGAGTGATCGCTACGATGACGATGTTCCAGAACTGACCGCGGGCCACGAAACTGGTTGCCCGGCGCACTTTCTCCGAATGAACGACCGCCCCGTCGAGGCCGGACAGCATCGACCCGGCGGTGGCGTATGTCGGCGTGGGCACATCCGGTGCACCCTTGTTCTTCCTACGGACCTTGATCACTCGTCAAGCCTATGAAGGCGAACCCCGAAAGTCCTCATACTGCAGAGTGAGATCCCCCTACCTCCGAGGTATCACAGGGGAGGGAATTCTCACCCGAATGCGCGTCGGAGAACCCCTCCACAGAGCGATGACCGTCAGGATTGTCCGTTCATAGCGTGAACGGCATGCGGATCACACGGGTGAAAGACATCTCTCGAAGCGCCGGCACCTGGGCTGCCCTGGCGCTGGCTGCAACGGCAGCGATCACGGTCACTGCCGGAGCGAGCGGAGCCCAGTCGCCGCGCACCGAGAATTCGAACGCATCCAGGGCGATCGCCACCGTGACTACTGCGGATGCCGCTGACGCTGCGACCACCATCCCGGCGGACTTTGCGGCATTCGCCGGTTACACCCCCGCCGTCGTCGACGGATACCTCGCCAATCCCCACGGCGACTGCTCGTCGCCGGTCCCACTTCCCGACGAATTCGACTCGGCCTGCAAAGCGCACGATCTCGGCTACGACCTACTCCGCTACGCGCATTCGCACGGAACGGAACTGGGGCCGTGGGCACGTCAGGTCCTCGACGGTCAGCTCGACCAGCGAATGCATGCCGCGTGTGAAGACCGCACGTCCTTTCTCTCACGAGGGTATTGCTTCGCGATGGCCGATGTAGCCGTCACGGCTGTGAACGGAAACTCCTGGCGCCAAAGCTATCTGACGCCGGTCGCGGAATCGGGATTCGGTTACGGCACGGCCGGTGTTCTGGCAGTCTCCGCCTTCGGCTTCACCCTGATGCGATCGCGGCGCCTCGACCCGTCGAACGAGTTCTCCTACTCCCCGAAAGCGATTGCAGCATGAGCGTTCTGAATGCGTCACGGACCCCCGTCCTCGCCCGAGTCGGGGCGCTCGCACTCCCCCGCGTGTCCACGAGCGTCGCCGTGGCAGCGATGTCCGCCATCTCGCTGGCTCCCGGACTCCTGCCGCGATCAGCCGTACTACAAGGGGTGTTCAGCGGTCTGCTCGTCGCGGCCGGACTACTGGCGATGTGGGCGTTCTCCGCGGTAGCCCGTCGGCTCGTCCCCGACCGGGTCAAGGCCCGATTCGACGAACGTCATTGGCGCATCACCGCGTTCGGGTTGTCGACTGCAGGCACCGCAGTTGCGATGTTCGCCGCCGCCGGTTGGCAGAACTCGTTGCGAGCGGCGATGGGCGCAACGTCTGCCGGACTTCTCCACTGGGCGGAGGCGGGTTGCATTGCAGCACTGACCGCACTTGGTCTCTGGGGCATCGGGGTCGGACTTTCGAAGGCGCTGCGGTGGATGGGTTTCGCGCGGAGTGTTGGCGCACTGGTCATGGGTGTTCTCGGAGTGCAGTTGGTAGTCGGTCCCGCCGTGTGGAACGGTCTTTCCGATTCGTTCGACAAGTCCAACGCGTACATCGACACCGCTCTGACACAGCCACTTTCGGCCTCCGCGACAGGCAGCTCCGAATCGCTCATCTCGTGGACCTCGATGGGTGCCGAGGGACGCAAGTTCGTCGCAGCAGGCGAAGACTCGGTGCGCGTCTACGCCGGTTTGGATTCGGCACCCGACACTGCATCACGTGCCGCTCTCGCGGTGAGCGAACTCGATCGCGTCGGCGGCTTTGCCCGCAACAGCGTCGTAGTGGCCGTTCCGACCGGATCGGGGTGGATCGACACGCATGCAGTCGACGGTATCGAGCAACGGTTCGGCGGCGACGTCGCAATAGTCGGGCAGCAATACTCCGACGCACCCAGTTGGGCGACATTCCTGTTCAGCCGCGACGACGCCGAAGAATCGGCAACCGCTCTGTTCACCGCCGTCGGCAGCCACATTGCCGCTATGCCCGCCGAGGATCGACCGGACCTGTTCCTCTACGGACAGAGCCTCGGCGCCGTCGGCGGCAGCGCCGCACTGTCCGAGGGCAGTCCCATCGTCCCGTGCGACGTGTTGTGGGCAGGTCCCCCGGCCGGCGCGACACGGACGGACGGCGCAACCGTCCTAGCGAACACGTCCGACCCGGTGGTGTGGTGGTCGCCTGCCCTCGCGACACAGAAACCGGATCTGAGCCGTGCCGTGCAAGATGCACCGATCCCGCAGTGGATCCCGGGTGTCACGTTCTTGCAGACCACCGTCGACATGCTCGGTTCGCTCGGTGTCCCCGCCGGTCACGGCCATCGCTACGGAACCGATCAGGGGACGGCCCTGAGGACTTGCTCCTGAAACTGCTGTGCGCCTTTATTAACCGCGGGGGGTTGATAAAGGCGCACAGCAAACAGGTCAGACTGCAGTTGCAATCGGGCCGCGTGCAGCTTCGTAGGCGGCACCGACACGGTAGAGGCGCTCGTCAGCCATGGCGGGCGCCATGATCTGCAAGCCCACCGGCAGGTTGTCGTCCGCGGACAGGCCCGAGGGCACCGACATCGCGCAGTGTCCGGCCAGGTTGGTCGGCAGCGTGCACAGGTCGGAGAGGTACATGGCCAACGGATCGCCGACCTTCTCCCCCAACTTCCACGGCGTGAATGGGCTGGTCGGCGAGACCAGTACGTCCACCTTCTCGTAGGCCTTGTCGAAATCGCGCGCGATGAGCGTACGAACCTTGAGCGCCGAACCGTAGTAGGCGTCGTAGTATCCCGAGGACAGTGCGTAGGTACCGATCATGATGCGGCGCTTGACCTCCGGACCGAAACCGGCGGCGCGGGTTGCCGCCATGACCTGGTCGGCACTCATGTTGCCGTCGTCGACACGCAGTCCGTAGCGCATGGCGTCGAAGCGAGCCAGGTTGGACGAGACCTCACTGGGCAGCACCAGGTAGTACGACGCGAGCGCATGCTCGAAGCTCGGGCACGAAACCTCGACAACTTCGGCGCCCAAAGCCTTGAGTTGCTCGACAGCAGCGTCGAAGGAAGCGATGACGCCGGGCTGGTAGCTGTCGGAGTGAAGTTCCTTGACCACACCGACTTTGACGCCGCGCAGGTCGCCGGCTGCACCTTCACGTGCCGCAGCGACCACCGGACGCACGGGGGCGTCGATGGACGTGGAGTCACGCGGATCGTGCCCGGCGATGACCTCGTGCAGCAGAGCGGTGTCGAGCACGGTGCGGCCACAGGGACCGCCCTGATCGAGCGAGGACGCGCACGCGACGAGTCCGAAGCGTGAGACAGTTCCGTACGTCGGCTTGGTTCCGACCGTCGCGGTGACCGCAGCGGGCTGACGGATCGAACCGCCGGTGTCAGTGCCGATGGCCAGCGGGGCCTGACGGGACGCGAGCGCCGCTGCGCTACCGCCGCCCGAGCCACCGGGGATGCGGGTGACGTCCCACGGGTTACGCGTCGGGCCGAAGGCCGAGTTCTCGGTCGAAGAGCCCATCGCGAACTCGTCGAGGTTCGTCTTGCCGAGGATCGGGATGCCGGCAGCGCGCAGCTTGGAGGTCAGAGTCGCGTCGTACGGCGCGACCCAGCCTTCGAGAATTTTCGACGCACAGGTGGTCGGCATGTCCGTCGTGGTGAAGATGTCCTTCAGCGCGATCGGAACGCCGGCGAGTGCCGAAGCGGGTTCGTTTCCGCCCGCGAGCGAGTTGTCCACTGCTGCGGCGGCTTCGAGAGCCTGTTCGCCTGCAACGTGCAGGAAGGCGTGGTACTCGGTGTCGACGGCCGCGATGCGGTCGAGATGCGCCTGCGTGACCTCTACCGAGGACACCTCACGCGAGTGGATCTTGCCGGCCAGCTCAGCGGCGTCCAGCGTGGTCAGATCGGTCATTCGCCCTCTCCAAGGATCTGCGGAACCGCAAAGCGATCCTGTTCGACTGCGGGTGCTCCGGACAATGCCTGCTCGGGGGTCAACCCGGGCACGATCACGTCGGGGCGCGTCACGTTGGTGACGGCATTGGGATTCGCCATGGGCGGGACGTCGTCGGCCGCAACCTCGGTGACCACCTTGACGTGGTTGAGAATCGAATCCAACTGACCGGCGAACTCGTCGAGTTCGGCATCGGACAGGGCGAGTCTGGACAGCCGCGCGAGGTGCGCGACCTCGTCACGGGAGATGGCAGGCACCGCGGGGCCCCTTTCGGAAGAGGACGTGAACATTGCCGGTCCAGCCTAGTTGCTCGCCGCGACAGACCTGTAAGCACGCCTGCTGTATCGAACGACGAGCACGCTCACTGTGTCGATCGCCACGCCGGATGCCCGCGGTGTGTTTCGCTCGTGTGACAAGCATGTGCATCCGGCGTGACGCCGCCGCGGCGCCCACCATCGCAGGTTGGGCAGGTGCAAAGATGAGTCAGGCCCGGGTCGACGTGATCCGGGCGAGAACCGATCAGCGAAAGGCACGCACGTGTCGTACCTGCTTCGCATCCAACTGCCCGATCGACCAGGCAGCCTCGGCGCGCTCGCCGTAGCTCTCGGATCCGTGGGCGCAGACATCCTCTCCCTCGACGTCGTGGAACGAGGTGACGGTTTTGCCATCGACGACCTCGTGGTCGACGTCGAACCGGGCGCGCTGCCCGACACCTTGATCACCGCTGCCGAGCATCTACCGGACGTGCTGGTCGATTCGATCCGCCCCTACGCCGGGATTCTCGACACTCACCGTGAGCTCGAACTCATAGATTCCGTTGCGACGGCCCGAAACGATCGACTACAGGTCCTCGTCGACGGCGCGCCGCGTGTACTGCGAGTCGGCTGGTGCGTCGTCGCGGACATCGGCAAGCACGGTGCGTACCGCGTCGTCGGTAGCGCCGGCGCGCCGGAAACCCACGCCACCGACATTCCGTGGATGCCACTGGACAAGCCCACCGCCCTCGACGGCGAGGCCGACTGGGTTCCGGACGTATGGCGCGACATGAACACCAGCCTCGCTGCCGCACCTCTCGGCTCCGGCAATCGAGTCCTCATGCTCGGTCGTCCCGGTGGGCCCGAATTCCGCCCTTCGGAGATAGCCCGCCTCGGCTACCTCGCAGGAATCGTGGCGACGGTACTGAGTTGACCAGGCTGGCTGATCAGGCCAGGCCGCGCACCATGACGGTCAGTTCCATACCGCGAATCGGCTCCCACGCCCGCTCGGGATCGGGGACGAAACCGTTGCGGTCGTAGATACGACGGGCATCGACCATCTCGGGCTGCGTCGAGATGACCACCGAGTGATCGCCGCGGTCGTAGGCTTCGGCGATCACTGCGCGAACCAATGCGGTTCCGGCGCCCGATCCCCGAGCTTGCGGCGAGACTGCGAGCATGCGGAACTCGAGTTCGCCCTTCTGCGCAACATCCGCGAAGGGCGTGCCGGGTTCTGCGATCGTCAACGAGCCCACGACTTCGTCACCGAGAACCGCAACCAGCACCCGGCCCTGCTCCACCCGAGTTGCGGTGTCTCGCAGGCGCTCCGCGTACGGCGATCCGCCGGCGACAAATCCGCCACCCACGTACGACTGCACAGTCAGCTCCCCGACGGTCTCGAACTCAGCCGGTAGAACTTCACGAATCTCGATCATGGCGTCACTATCGCACCCAGCACACCAATCTCAGAAATCGGACAAAGTCACTCTGGTTCGTCCAAATCGGTGGGAGCGACCGCATCCGGGCCATCTTCGAGCAACCGCCGAAAGCCGTCTTCGTCGAGCACCGGCACACCCAATTCGACCGCCTTGTCGTGCTTGGAACCGGGTGCTTCACCGACGACGACAAACGCAGTCTTCTTCGAGACCGACCCTGCCGCCTTGCCGCCGCGCACCAGAATCGCTTCCTTCGCCTGATCACGTGAGTAGGTCTCGAGCGAACCGGTGACGACGATCGAGAGGCCCTCGAGATTGCGCGGAATCGAATTGTCGCGTTCGTCCTCCATGCGTACTCCGGCCGACGCCCACTTGTCGACGATCTGCTGATGCCAGTCGACGGAGAACCACTCCACGACGGCGGCGGCGATAGTCGATCCGACGCCGTCCACTGCAGCCAACTCGTCGACCGAGGCTTCCCGAATGCGTTGCAGCGAGCCGAATTCGCCGGCCAACGCCCTCGCGGCAGTGGGGCCGACGTGCCGAATCGACAGTGCCACAAGCACTCTCCACAGCGGCTTGTCCTTGGCCGAATCCAGGTTGGCCAGCAAGCGTTTTCCGTTGGCGGACAGGGATCCCGCATTGGTGCGGAAGATCGGAACTTCGATCAGTTTCTCGGCGTCGAGTGAGAAGAGATCGCCCTCGTCGCCGATGACCTTCGCCTCCAACAGCCCGGTCGCGGCCTCGTAACCGAGCACCTCGATGTCGAATGCACCGCGCCCCGAGACGTGGAACACGCGCTCGCGCAACTGCGCCGGGCAGTACTGCTGATTGGGGCATCGCACGTCGACGTCGCCCTCTTTCGCGGGTGCCAACAACGTGCCGCACTCGGGACAATGTGTCGGCATGACGAACTCGCGCTCGGTACCGTCACGAACGTCTGCCACGGGACCGAGAACCTCGGGGATGACGTCTCCGGCCTTGCGCAACACCACGGTGTCGCCGATCAGCACACCCTTGCGCTTGACCTCCGAGCCGTTGTGCAGCGTGGCCAAGGACACAGTGGAACCCGCCACCGTGACGGGTTCCATGTACGCGAACGGCGTCACACGACCCGTACGTCCGACACTGACCCGGATGTCGAGGAGCTTGGTCGTGACCTCTTCCGGCGGGTACTTGTACGCGATAGCCCACCGTGGTGCGCGCGACGTGGTGCCCAGACGTCGATGTAACGACATCTCGTCGACCTTGACCACCAACCCGTCGATCTCGTGCTCGACGTCGTGGCGGTGTTCTCCCCAGTACTTCATCTTCTCGACCACGGCGTCGGCGCCGACCACCCGTGAGGTGTGCGTGGACACCGGCAGACCCCAGGCGGCGAGGGCCACGTAGGCGTCGTACTGCGAGGCCGGCTCGAAACCTTCCATGCGCCCGAACCCGTGGCAGATCATTCCGAGGCGGCGACGCGCGGTGACGGCAGGATTCTTCTGACGCAGGGAGCCCGCCGCGGAGTTGCGCGGATTGGCGAACGGCGCCTTCCCCTCCTCCACCAGGGAGGCATTGAGTGCTGCGAAGTCCTCGAGGCGGAAGAACACCTCGCCACGCACCTCGAGCAGGCTCGGAATCGGGTACTCGTCCGTGGCGGTAAGGCGCTCCGGGATGTCGTTGATCGTCAGAGCGTTGAGCGTGACCAGCTCGCCCGTACGACCGTCACCGCGGGTTGCGGCACGAACGAGTTTGCCGTTCTCGTAGACGAGATTGAGGGCGACACCATCGATTTTCACTTCACAGAGATAGTGCAGTTCCGGCCCGGTTTCCTGCTCTACCTTGGCGATCCATGCTCGGAGCTCCGACTCGTCGAAGACGTTGTCGAGGCTGAGCATCCGCTCGAGGTGGTCGACGGACGTGAAGTCCGTCGCGAATCCGCCACCGACGAGTTGCGTCGGAGAGTCGGGAGTTCGCAGATCCGGGTACTGCTCTTCGAGAGCATTGAGCTGCCCGAGCAATGTGTCGAATGCACCGTCCGAAATGACGGGCGCATCACGAACGTAGTAGCGGAACTGATGCTGGCGTACCTCTTCGGCCAGCTCCGTCCACTGCTCGCGCGCCTCGTTGGGCGCTGGCTGCATTGCATCCGCGGTTTCAGTCACAGCTAGAAGATTATCGGTTCACACCGACACACCACACGACTCCACATCGGAACGCACACACTAGAACGCCGACGGATCGTCCACCAATGCCTTGCCGACGTCTGTACACAGCCGAAGGGCGGCACGAGCCCAGTCGAGGTTCGCACCCGAAAGACCGCAACGCGGAGTGACCGCGACCTGGGTCTGCAGGAGTTCACGAGAGAAGCCGAGACGATCTACCAGTGTGACGGCGGGCATCGCACACTCTTTCCACGTCACCGGCTTTTCCGGCTCCACGGACGGAACCAGACCGAGCGCCAATTCCTTGCCGGCGTCGAACAACTGGCCGATACCGTCGAGATCGCGTGAGCCGATGAGCGACATGTCGAAGCTCACGCCGAACGCCTGGCTTCGCCTCAGTAGATCCCACGGCATGTCTGTGCCGCAACTGTGGACGATTGTGGGCAGTCCGCAACCGCTGATCGTCGAGTCGAGTACGGCGAGTGCCTCGGGTTCCGGCAGTGCCGGAACGCTCTCCATCTTGGTGCGCCCAGGCAGCGAACCGGCCAGAACTGCCGCGATCTGCGGCTCGTCCAACTGAATCACCACTGCGGCGCCGGTGCGGCGAGTGACCTCGGCCGCATGACGCGCGAGACCCTCAGCGAGTGATTCTGCGACGTCGCGGAGCGCACCGCGGTCGACGAGAACTCGCGAACCGTTTGCGACTTCGATCTCGGCGCCGAGTGTCAGCGGGCCGGCGACTTGGAGCTTGACGACGTGGTCTTCGCCGACCAAGCGCGCTGACTCCCAGGCTTCCTCGAGCGCGTCGAGATCCTGATTCAGAAAGTCCTCGGCTCGCTTCGCGACATTGCCCCTCCGAGGCACGACTCGATAGGCACGGGTCGAGGCGTCGAGGTTGATATCGACCAGAATTGCCCCCGCCCGGCCGACCATGTCAGCGCCGAGTCCGCGGCTCGGCAACTCCACCAGATGCGGGAAACCACCCAGCTCGCCGAGGATGGTTGCGGCACTTTCGCGGGCATCCGCGCCCGGCCAGGACCCGATTCCAGTGACGAGACCACCGATGGAAACCTGCTGCGTCACAGTGTGTTCGGCTCGGATTCGGTACCCGAGATGGTGCCACTGCCGAGGACCTGGTCACCCAGTTCGCGGTCGGGGCGATACAACACGACGGCCTGTCCCTTTGCGACGCCGGTCAGTGGTTCGCGCAACGAGATCGAGATACCGCCGCTTGAAGTACCGTCGTCGACGGCCTCCGCAACGGCCTGCGCCAGTCCACCGTGCGCACGAACCTGCACCATGCATTCGACGGGGCCCTCCGGCGCCTGGCCCGAGGTCCAGATCGCACGCTGCGCCGAGATGGCCCAGACGTCGAGATTCTTGGCCGAACCCACTCGGACCGTTCCGGTTTCGGGCTCGATCGCGGTCACGTACCGCGGACGGCCGTCACCCGCCGGACCTTCGACGCCGAGACCCTTGCGCTGTCCGATCGTGAAGCCGTGTACGCCGTCGTGCGCAGCGAGGACTTCACCCGAATCGGCGTCGACGACGCTTCCCGGACGAACGCCGATGCGCGCACCCAGGAATGCTCGGGTATCGCCGGTCGGGATGAAGCAGATGTCATGGCTGTCAGGCTTGTTCGCCACAGCCAGACCGCGCTCGGCGGCTTCCTCGCGGATCTGTTCTTTCGGTGTGTCACCGATCGGGAACATCGCTCGCGAAAGCTGCTCAGCCGTCAGCACACCGAGGACGTACGACTGGTCCTTGTCAGCGTCGACCGCCCGGCGCAGGACGCCGTCTTCGAGGCGCGCGTAGTGACCGGTCGCCACGGCGTCGAAGCCGAGAGCGACTGCACGGTCGGCGAGTGCGGTGAACTTGATCTTCTCGTTGCAGCGCAGGCACGGATTGGGGGTCTCACCCGCTGCGTACGACGCCACGAAGTCGTCGATCACGTCTTCCTTGAAGCGATCGGCGAAATCCCAGACGTAGAAGGGTATTCCGAGAACGTCGGCGGCGCGCCTGGCGTCGCCGGCATCTTCCTTCGAGCAGCATCCACGCGAACCCGTCCGCAATGCGCCCGGCGCCGTGGACAAAGCAAGATGAACGCCGACGACGTCGTGTCCGGCGGCGACAGCGCGGGCGGCGGCGACAGCGGAGTCGACACCTCCGCTCATGGCTGCGAGTACTCGCATCAGCGATCCCCTCCACGCGAACCGGCACCGGCAAGACCGGCGGCCCGAGCGCGCTCTACTACTTGTGGAAGCGCAGCGATGAGCGCGTCCACATCGGTGACACTCGACGTATGTCCGAGCGAAAATCTCAGTGAGCCACGCGCGACGGGCGATTCGACGCCCATCGCGATCAAGACATGGCTGGCTCTGGCCACACCGGCGGTGCAGGCCGAACCGGTGGAACATTCGATACCGGCGGCGTCGAGCAGCATCAGCAACGAATCGCCCTCGCAGCCGGGGAAGGTGAAGTGCGCGTTACCGGGAAGCCGATCGGATCCGGTCGGGCCGTTGAGCACCGACTCGGGAAGAATCTCCAGGACTCCGTCGATCAAACGGTCACGCAACTGCGCCAATTCCCTTGTGCTGGAATCGAAGTTCTCGACGTTTGCGCGCAGCGCCGCAGCCATCCCGACAACGCCCGCAGTATCCGGAGTGCCCGAACGCAGATCACGTTCGTGTCCGCCGCCGTGGAGGAGCGGCACACACGGAACCTGGCGTCCGAGCAGCAGTGCGCCGACGCCGTGCGGACCACCGAACTTGTGTGCCGCGATGCTCAGCGCGGACAACTTGCTCGCCGCGAAATCGACCGGCAATTGCGCAACGGCCTGAACCGCGTCGCTGTGCATCGGAATCTCGAACTCAGCCGAAATCTCCGCCAACTCCACGATCGGCATGATGGAGCCGACCTCGTTGTTGGCCCACATCACCGTCACGAGTGCTACCTCGTCGGCGTGGACGGAAAGCTCGTCGCGCAAGGTCTGCGGGTCGACGACACCGTTCTCGTCGACCGGCAACCACGTCACGCGCGCGCCCTCGTGCTGCTCGAGCCACTCGACGGCGTCGAGCACCGCATGATGCTCGACGGAGCTGGCCAGGATGCGAGTGCGTCGCGGGTCTGCGTCACGGCGAGCCCAGTAGATGCCCTTGACCGCGAGATTGTCGCTCTCGGTGCCTCCGGAGGTGAAGATGACCTCCGACGGCCGCGCACCCAGGCTGGCGGCGATCGATTCCCGCGATTCCTCGACGCGGCGCCGGGCCGCACGGCCGGAGCCGTGCAGCGAGGACGCGTTGCCCACGGTTTTGAAGGTATCGGTCATCGCCTCGATAGCGGCTGCCGACATCGGAGTCGTGGCGGCATGATCGAGGTACACCGGAAATCCGGCGTGGGCACTGTGTGCAGGCAGAGTCATGGCTTGACAAGGATAGCCCAGCACGAGAGTTCGACCAGCCTCACTCAGCAGGCTAAGCGCTCATCGCCGGGGAAGGATCGATTTGTCCCACGGCTTGTGTCACGAGTTCCGGTGCGGGGTCGAAGATGTCGTGAGCTGCCAGATCGATGATGTCGACGCCGCGTACGGCTCTCTCGCATCGCTGCGCGAGATCGGCTCGACACTCCCCTGCCTCCTCGAGCGGAGCCAGCCTGACCTTCACCTCGACGTTCTTCTGACGCAGGATCCGACGGATGGACTGACCGATCGTTTCGGTGCCGACAAAGCAAGGTCCGGTGCACAGGGAACCGTCGGCGTTCTCGTAGCGGATCGCCATCGGCTGAACCGGGCATTCGGCGTCGACGGCTGCTTGGAACATCGCCGGACGAAAACCGCCGTACGCCCGCCCGCACCAGGTCGTTCCCTCGGGGAACACCATCACCCGGACACCTCGCTGCAGGCGTTCGCGAACGACGTCGACGGTTCCGGGGAGTTCACGCAGGCGAGCGCGGTCGATGGGGACGACGCGCATCCGGCGCGCGAGACCGCCGAGCACTGCCCAGTCGAGCAGGTCGGCGCGGGCGACGAAGTTGGCCGGAGCAACGGCGCTCGCGACGAGGACATCGGTCCAGGACACGTGACCGGCGACAACCATGACCCCGTCAGGTTCCGCGCGCCCCAACCGCTGATCGTCGACCGTCAGCTTCATCCCCAGACAACGAAGCAACGCGCGCGAGTATCCGCGTTGCATCTCAGTACGCCAGGTCCGCGGGAGCAGCCAGCCGGCCGAAAGCACAGGCGCAGTCACCAGTGCGGCACCGACCATGACCCCGCGGGCCATCACGGTGATACTCGACACACCGGGTGCGTCCGCGGGTAGGCACCCGTCGCCGCAGGGGCTCGTCGGCACCCAGTACGGCACCGCCGCGGTCATCAGCCGATCCCCGACTCGTGTGCGGCGGCCGCCGATCGCAGCCGTTCGAGGTAACGCTTGTTGGCCGAGTGAAGGCCTTGCAGTGCAACAAAATCGGCCACGCCGAACTCGGGATCGTGGGCGGGCTCCCCGCAGATCATCGCGCCCATCCGCAAGTAACCACGGAGCAACGGCGGCATCGTCACGCGTTCCGGTGCGGCGATCTCGTCGAGCGTCAGACCCCCGAGGACCACCGGGTTTCGTGGGATCACCCGCCGCGACCCCGGACTGGCGTGCTTGTTCATCACGAAGTCACGGACGCCGCGGACATCGGCGCCGGCGATTGAATCGGGGCTCGGCAAGACGGGCACGGAGACGCAGCCCATCACCCACTCGTATCCGGTCAATTCGAGATAGTGCAGGATGCCCGACCACATCAGGCTCAGGACGGATCCGGTGCGGTGAGCGGGATCGACGCACGCGCGACCCATTTCCACAATCCTGTTCGACACCGGATCGAGCGCGGAGATGTCGAATTCGGTTGCGGTGTAATACCCACCCGCCGCCGCAGCGGAATCCGGCGGCAGCATTCGGTAGCAGCCGACGTACTCCTCGGTGATGTTGTCACGAACGAGTAGATGGTCACAGAATTCGTCGAAGCCGTCGGCGTCGAGTTCGAAGACCCCGGCCGAGGCCGGGAGGGAGAAGCCTGGCTCGGAGGCGAACACTCGGTATCGAAGGCGCTGCGCTGCGACACGATGCTCGCGGTCGGAGGAGACGATCAGGGAATATCTCGGCTGGGCGACCTCACGGCCGAGATTGTCACTCGCGGAGCGAAGGACTGACGTAATTGTCATGCGCAAGGTTTATCGAGCGCGAACGGCGTCTCGGTATCGACGAAGTGACATGCCGATGCAGGCCGGGTGAATAAAGCACTGTGCGCCTTTATCAACCGCGGGGGGTTGATAAAGGCGCACAGCAGTTTGTGCTTTTCAGCCCTTGTGGGACTTCACAGCTTCGGTGAGCTGCGGTGCGACATTGAACAGGTCGCCCACGATGCCGAAGTCGGCGATCTCGAAGATGGGTGCCTCTTCGTCCTTGTTGACCGCGACGATGGTCTTGGACGTCTGCATGCCGGCACGGTGCTGGATGGCACCGGAAATGCCGAGCGCGATGTACAGCTGCGGCGAGACCGTCTTACCGGTCTGACCGACCTGGAACTGTCCGGGGTAGTAACCCGAGTCCACAGCGGCACGCGAAGCACCGACTGCAGCGCCGAGGGAGTCGGCCAACTCTTCGACGACGGAGAACTTGTCCGCGCTGCCGACACCACGTCCACCGGAGACGACAACCGACGCCTCGGTGAGCTCCGGGCGGTCGCCGCCGACGATGGGCTCACGCGAGGTGACCTTGACGGCACTCTCGTCCTGAGCCGGAACCTCGACGGTGATCTGCTCGCCTGCGCCGGCCTGCGGAGCAGCCTCGACTGCGCCCGGACGAACCGAGTAGACCGGAACGTCGCCGTTGGCCTTGGCCTCGACGGTGAACGCGCCACCGAAGATGGAGTGGACGCCGGTGCCGTCAGCCTTGATCTCGATGACGTCGGTCAGCAATCCGGAGCCCAGACGTGCGGCCAGACGACCGGCAACCTCTTTGCCCTCGGTGCCGGCTGCGGTGATGACTGCTGCCGGGCTGGTGGACTCGACCAGAGCGGCGAGAACGTCGACCTTGGGCGTGACGAGGTAGCCGTCGATGTCGTCGGACTCGGCGACGTAGATCTTCTCGGCGCCGGCTGCTGCCAGAGCGTCGGCGAGCTTTGCTGCGGTGCCCGCGGGGCCGGCGACAACTGCCGACGGCTCACCGAGTGCGCGTGCAGCGGTGATGAGTTCGGTGCTGACCTTCTTCAGCGCACCCTCTGCGTGCTCTACGAGCACAAGTACTTCTGCCATGACTTAACTCTCCCTGAGTTCTTCTGCTGGATGTCTAGAAGGGCGCGATCAGATGACCTTGTTGCTGACGAGGTAAGCGGCAATCTTGGTGCCACCGTCTCCCTCGTCGACGATGCGCTCACCAGCGGTACGGGGGGGCTTGGGGGTGGAGGACGTCACGGTGGTGCCGGCGTTGGCAACTCCGACGGTCTCCGGGTCGACTCCGAGGTCGGCCAGCGTGTAGACGAGAACTTCCTTCTTCTTCGCGGCCATGATGCCCTTGAAGGACGGGAAGCGCGGCTCGTTGATCTTCTCGGTGACCGAGACGATCGCGGGCAGCGAAGCCTCGAGGCCGAAGACGCCCTCGTCGGTCTCGCGCTCACCGGTGATCTTGCCGTCGGCGACGACGACCTTGCGCAGCTGCGTGAGCTGCGGGATGCCCAGGTACTCGGCGATGATGGCCGGAACAGCGCCGACGCGGCCGTCGGTGGCCTCGTTGCCGGCGATGATCAGGTCGGCAGGCTCGTCGTTCTCGAAGGTGATCTGTCCGAGAGCAGCAGCGAGCGTCCATGCGGTCTGGATCGCGTCGGAGCCGTGCAGTGCCGGGTCGTTGATGTGGACGGCCTTGTCGGCGCCCATCGAGAGAGCCTTGCGGATAGCGTCGGTGGCGCGGTCGGGACCTGCGGACAGCACCGTTACCTCACCGCCCTGAGCTTCCTTGATGAGGAGTGCTTCTTCGACGGAGCGCTCGTTGATCTCGTCGAGGACTGCGTCGGCGGCTTCACGGTCAAGCGTGTAGTCGCCGTCGGTCAGCTTGCGCTCGGACCATGTGTCGGGGACCTGCTTGATCAAAACAACGATATTCGTCATGGGTCTTCGTCGACCTCCTGTGTGTAATTCACCTGATAAATCGTCTGTGGTGCTCGCGCAGTCCGAGCGTCCGAAAAGAGAGTCCGACAGGTCTCCCTACGGGCGAATTTCTCGGTTCACGTCGGCTGTGCGTTAGATTACCCCACGTTAAGTTACCGGTGGGTAACTTAACGTGGAACCTCGTCCACCATAACGGCACGAACAGGAATTGACAGCAGTGATCTGGACCACGGCGAACACGTTCTACTCGGATGGCACTAATCTCGCACGGGTGAGTGAAACGAGTGTCAGCAACCACGAGGACGCACCCCTGCCCTTGACGGGCGAACGAACCGTGCCAGGAATCCCCGAGGAGAACTACTGGTTCCGACGCCACGAAGTGGTGTACCGCGCACTTCTGGAGCGCTGCACGGACCGCCGAGTCCTCGAGGCCGGTTCCGGAGAAGGCTACGGCGCCAACATGATTGCGGACGTCGCAACAAAGGTTACCGGCCTCGACTACGACATCTCCGCGGTCGAGCACGTCCGTGCCCGCTACCCCCGCGTCGAGATGCTCCACGGCAACCTCGCCGAGCTTCCACTGGCCGACAACTCGGTTGACGTCGTCGTCAATTTCCAGGTGATCGAGCACCTGTGGGATCAGGGTCAGTTCCTACGCGAATGCTTCCGAGTTCTCGCTCCCGGCGGTGAACTTCTCATCAGCACCCCCAACCGGATCACCTTCTCCCCCGGCCGCGACACGCCGCTCAACCCTTTCCACACTCGTGAGCTCAACGCCTCCGAAATGACCGAATTGCTCGAAGACGCCGGATTCCGCGTTCAGTTGATGACCGGCGTCCACCACGGTTCACGTCTGAAGGAACTCGACGCCAAGCACGGCGGATCGTTCATCAATGCGCAGATCGACCGCGCGTTGGCCGGCGAGCCCTGGCCGGAAGATCTCACCCGCGACGTCGAGGGCATCACCGTCGACGACTTCAGCATCAGCGAACCCGACATCGACGACAGCCTCGACCTCGTCGCTATTGCCGTGAAGGAAACCGGCGAGTGAGTAACGCAACACCCGTCACCGAACCGGGGATGTTCGCCCTGGTTCTGCACTCCCATCTGCCGTGGCTCGCCAACCACGGCAGATGGCCAGTCGGCGAGGAATGGATCTACCAGTCCTGGGCTGCGTCGTACATTCCGCTCGCCGCCGCGCTACGACGCCTGGCCGACGAGGGCCGATCGCACCTGCTGACGCTGGGAATCACGCCCGTACTCGCGGCCCAGTTGGACGATCCCCACTGCCTCGCCGGGATGCATCACTGGCTCGGCAACTGGCAAATCCGCGCCCACGAGGCTGCCGGCATGCCGGACGCGGCGCACCGCGAACTCGGCGCGCGCGAACACCGGGCGTCAGCTGCCGCTCTCGCAGATTTCGAGACTCACTGGCAGCACGGCGCCTCACCGGTGTTCCGCGACCTCATCGATCGCGAGGCCTTCGAGCTTCTCGGCGGGCCGCTGGCCCACCCGTTCCAACCGCTGCTCGATCCTCGCTTGCGGGCGTTCTCCCTCCGCGAAGGTCTCGCCGACGCGCATGCCCGGTGGAATCACACTCCGACCGGGATCTGGGGACCTGAGTGCGGGTACACCCCGGGCATGGAGCGCGGGTACGCCGAAGCGGGCGTCACCCACTTCATGGTCGACGGCCCCGCCTTGCGCGGCGACACGTCCCTCGGCCGCCCGGTTCGAGAATCCGACGTGGTTGCATTCGGCCGCGACCTGCAGGTCAGCTACCGGGTCTGGTCCCCCAAGTCCGGATATCCGGGTCACGCCGCCTACCGCGACTTCCACACCTACGACCACGAGACGGGTCTCAAGCCGTCGCGAGTCACCGGACGGACCGTCGACTCCGCCGACAAGTTGCCGTACGACCCCGAACTCGCTGCGGCCGCCGTCGACAAGCATGTCGCCGACTTCGTCGAAACCGTTCGGGCGCGTCTGCGCAGTGAATCCACCCGCATCGGCCGCGACGCCCTGGTGGTCGCAGCTTTCGACACCGAACTGTTCGGGCACTGGTGGCACGAGGGTCCGCAGTGGCTCGAAAAACTCCTGCGCGCGCTTCCCGAGGCCGGAATTCGCGTCGGCACCCTCGCCGACGCCAAGGCATCGGGATACGTCGGCGAACCCGTTCAACTCGAGGATTCGTCCTGGGGATCGGGTAAGGACTGGCGTGTCTGGGCTGGCGATCAGGTGTCCGACCTGGTGCAACTGAACTCCGAAGTGGTGGAGACCGCGCTCGGCACCGTGGACAAGTCTCGCGGACGCGACAACGCACCCGGACGACCGGAACTGCGAAACCGGGTCAACGATCAGGTACTTCGCGAGACACTGATGACGGTTTCGAGCGATTGGGCATTCATGGTGAGCAAGGATTCGGCCGCGGGGTACGCCCGCGAACGCGCACACAAGCACGCCCATGCGACCAGGGAAATCTCCGAAGCGCTGGTTTCCGGCCGCGATGCCGTCGCCGTGCGACTCGCCGAAGGCTGGAATCGCGCCGACGGGTTGTTCCCGGGACTGGATGCTCGCCGTCTACCTGACACAGAACTGAGTCCGTCGTGAAAATTCTCATCGTCTCGTGGGAGTACCCACCGGTCGTCGTCGGCGGGCTCGGTCGACACGTCCACCATCTCGCCACCGAATTGGCAGCGGCGGGCCACGAGGTCGTGGTGCTCTCACGCCGCCCCTCCGGCACGGATGCGTCGACGCACCCGACGATCACGCACATTTCCGAGGGCGTCCTTGTCGTCGCAGTGGCCGAGGACCCCGCGCACTTCGTCTTCGGCGAGGACATGCTCGCGTGGACCCTCGCGATGGGTCACGCGATGGTCCGGGCCGGGATGGCGCTGCACAAGCCAGGAGTGGGCGAGGGCTGGCAGCCCGACGTCGTGCACGCGCACGACTGGCTGGTCGCGCATCCGGCGATCGCCCTGGCCGAATTCTATGATGTCCCACTGGTTTCCACACTTCACGCCACCGAGGCGGGTCGCCACAGCGGCTGGATCTCCGGACGCATCAACCGCCAGGTCCACTCCGTCGAGTGGTGGCTGGCAAACGAATCCGACTCTCTCATAACCTGTTCGGCGTCCATGCAGGAAGAAGTGACCGAGCTCTACGGCCCGACGCTGCCGCCGATCACCGTCATCCGCAACGGAATCGACGTGACCACGTGGAACTTTCGCGAACGTGGACCGCGATCCGGACCGCCGAAACTCCTCTTCGTCGGCCGCCTGGAATACGAGAAGGGCGTGCAGGACGCCATCGCAGCACTCCCCCGAATCCGTCGTAGCCACCCCGGCACGACCCTCGCGATCGCGGGCGAAGGCACCCAGTTCACCTGGCTCTACCAACAGGCACGCACGCATCGCGTCGCGCGGGCGGTGGACTTTCTCGGCAACCTCGATCACACGGAACTGCTCAGCTGGCTGCACGGAGCAGACGCCATCGTCCTGCCGTCGCGCTACGAGCCGTTCGGGATCATCGCCCTCGAAGCGGCGGCGGCCGGCACTCCGCTGATCACGTCCACCGCAGGCGGACTGGGCGAAGCCGTCGTCGACGGGGTGACGGGGATGTCCTTCCAACCAGGCGACGTCGCCGGGCTCACCTCGGCTGTCCGCGAGGTACTCGACGATCCCGCCGGGGCACAGGAACGGGCAGTGGCCGCCCGCGCACGCCTGACATCGGACTTCGACTGGCATCAGGTCGCCGAGGAGACTGCTCACGTCTACGCGGGCGCGAAGCGTCGGGTGCGACAGCCGTTGGCCCGTCCGCAGATCCCCGAGCGTCCGCTGCCCGGTCGCTGAGCTCGCTTTGTGCTGATCTCAGGGGGTCGGGAGTGGCGCGGTGAAACGAGAACTCGCATCCCCGAGCAGATGGCCTGGTGGCAGCATCCGGCCGCACAGCACGAGCAGGAGATCCTGCGCCGCCCCGTGAACCTCGGCGCCGGCACCGTACGTCCAGTCTCGGTCGTCGGCGCGCAGCCGAGCGCCGTCGAGGTCAGTTCCGAAATACTTCACGGTTTTGGGCGAGAGTCCGCTGAGCACACGAGTGAGCCGGTCTTCGGGCACCACGTAATCGTCGCCGAGTGCCACGCGAATGTCCTGACCGTGGATCACGTCGTGCGAGAGCGCACCCTCGAAGCCGCCGCCTGGCGGCTTCCACGGGTGTGCGACGTTGTCGCGAAGCGAGGCAAGCAGTTGTCGCTCACCGACTTCCGACGCGTCGGCGAGCGCTCGCCGATTCGACATCTTGTTGAAGTTTCCGCGTGACTTGACCATTTCCACGACGAATCGCGGCGCCGAGTATCGGTAGGGCATGGTGATGTGCGCGATCACTTCGCGGACCCGCCACCCCTCGCACAGGGTCGGCGCGTTCCACTGCTCCGTGCTCAGGCCTTCGAGAAATCCCACCAGTTCGCGGCGCTGCGCCACGACCCATTCGGGTGTCTGTTCGCTCATGTCGGCACTCCTTTCACCGGCGCAGGCTTTCGGCGCCGATACCGATACAGACCGGTGGCGGCGCCGAAAGTAATCGCTGGTTCTGCCAAAAAGTGAGCTACGACGTCGACGACGCGTCGGCAGCGTCCGCAGCAGCCTTCTTGCGTGCGATGTCCTCGAGCGCCGCGATGTACTTTGCACGATCGGCAGCGCCGGCTTCCCAATCGGACTTGCGGTTCTTGACCGCCTTCGCGGGCGAGCCGACCGCGATGCGGTAGTCCGGGATGTCGCCTTTGACGACGGCGTGCGCACCGAGGACACAACCGCGTCCGACGCGGGTATTTCGCAGCACGGTGACCTTCGCTGCCACCCACGTGTCCGGGCCGATACGGACGGGGCCCTTGACGATGCCCTGGTCCTTGATCGGTGTGTTGATGTCGTCCATGCGGTGGTCGAAGTCGCAGATGTAGCACCAGTCGGCTACGAGCGTCGACGCACCGATTTCGATGTCGAGGTACGTGTTGACGACGTTGTCCTTGCCGAAGACGACCTTGTCGCCGATGCGCAGCGAGCCTTCGTGGCAGCGGATCGCGTTGCCGTCACCGATGTGCACCCAGCGCCCGATCTCGAGGCGGGACAGGTCGGGGGTGGAATGGATTTCGACGTTCTTGCCGAGGAACACCATGCCGCGCAGGATCACGTGCGGGTTGGCCATCTTGAACTTGGCGAGACGGTAGTACCGCACCAGATACCAGGGTGTGTACGCCTTGTTCGCCAGAACCCATTTGAGGGAATCGACCGTCAAGAACTTGGCCTGATCGCTGTCGCCTCGGCGTGATCCCCGCCATCGAGTGCGCAACGGTGCGCCCCACATGCTCGTCATGAGTGTTCAGCCTACGTGGGGCCGACTCACCGACCCTCGGGGTGTGCCCCGTCACGTTGCCCCGGTCGGGATAGTCTCTGGTCCGGGCTTGTGCAGTTACCGAGGGCTCTTGATCAAGTGAAGGCAGGGAGATTGTGATGCGGCGGGTCCTACGGTCGTCCGTGATGGTGTCGACGGCGATCGCTGCGGCCCTGATCGCCGGTTGCGGCAGCGACGACGGACGGGTGGACCGGTACGCGTCGGCGGGTTGGCCGGCCATGCATGCCGACGCCCGCAACAGCGACACGAGCCCGGTCACCGGATCACGCAATGTCGAGTTCGCATGGTCACGCCCTCTCGGCGGTCCGGTTGCCGCGTACGCCTCGGTGGCCGCGAACGGCCAGAGCTTCGTCACCGCCCGCACCGAGAACGGCTGCAATCTCTTCTCGTTCCAGATGGATTCGGGTCGCAAGAAGTGGTGCGCTCGACTCAACGACGGAGTAGTCGCCTCGACGCCCATCGTCGACACTGCCACCAATGTCTACGTCGGCGAGAGCGGCGCGATGATGTCCTTCACCGAGACTGGTCAATTGCGTTGGCGCACGCTCGTTGTGGGCACTCCTCTCTCGTCACAGTTCACCGGCGACGGAAACCTGTTGTTCATCACCCAATTGGGTCAGATCAACGTGCTCAACCCGCAGACCGGCGCAAAAGTGGTTCCGTCGTTCGACCTGATCCCGCCGCCGTCGATCGACCAGGGCGCGAATGCAGAACTCATTCCCGACAACAAGGGTTTGAGCGAGTGCTTCCTCGGCACGTCCGGCTGCCCGGTGGCCAATACCCCGGCAGTGGACCTGGGCACCGGCAAGTTCTACTTCACCTTCTACGGACCCAGTTCTCGGGCAGCCGATCTGGTCGCCATGAAGTACACGGGCGGCGACAATCCGTCCATCACCCGCGAGTGGTCCACCGACGCGCTTCCCGGTGGAACGGCGTCGAGCCCGGACCTGTCGAAGGACGGCAAGACCGTCTACGCCACCGACAACAACGGATCTCTCTGGGCAGTGAACGCCGAAACCGGTGACACCAGGTGGAGTTACGACATCGGCTTCAACTCGGCCGGTAGTGCCTCGACGTCCGACGACGGTTTGATCATTCCCGCCGGCGGCGACAAGGGGCATCTCCTTGCCGTGCGCGACGAGGGAGATCATGCCGAACTGGCCTGGGAACGTAAAGACCTTCTGCAACTGGGCGTTCCGGCGCAGACCGCCGGCAACACCGGATACACCGTCGTACGCGAGGGTGAGAACGGACTGAGCCTGATCACCTTCGACACCGAAACCGGTGAGACGGTGGATCAGGACACGTTGCCGGGAGCAGTCGGCTTCACCGTCGGCACCTCGATCGGCCCCAAGGGCGAAGTGTTGACGCCCAGCGCAATCGGTGAGCTGTTCGTCTTCAAGTGAGCTAGCGGGATGCCTCACAGATGAAGGCCGACGCCGATCGCCCGATTCGTACGATCACGACGCTCAGCGCAAGCGAGCCCTTGAGCTTGAGCCGTGGACGCAGCACTGCCGGGTCCACGTCGACTCCTCGCACCAGGATTTCGGCCACACCGCAGTCCCGCTTGGACAGTGTCTGTTTGAGCAGTTTCTCGGAGTACTTGATCTGCTCGAGGATCCGGAATCCGCGAACTCCCTCAGGGACGCTGTCACCGGTCAGATAAGCGATGCGTGGATCGAGCTGCCAGAGGCCATGTCTGGCCGCGTAGTGGCGCACGAGGCCCGCGCGCACTACCGCTCCGTCCGGGTCGATGATCCACTCCCCCGGCGCTTGCTCCGGAATCACGTCGTCCTCGGCGTCGGTGATCGCCCACCCGCTCCCGTCGGAGCGAAGCACCGAAGCTCGACGCGTGACGCCGGACTCGGCCAGCCCCGTCGACCACAGGCAGGCTTCCTTGACGCCGCCGTCGAGCGAGACGACCTCGACTTCCCCGTCCCAGCCCAGCTTGTCGAAATCGAGTCCCGGAGCGCACTTCACCGCGAGATCACGGCCGGAGTACGCCTCGATGAGGTCCGGCAACGGTGGCATCAACGCTGCCGGATCGTGAGTGCGGCGACCGCCCGATCGCCGTGCGGGGTCTGCCAGTACGACGGTGTCGCGTGTCGTCGGGCGGAGCGCGTCGGCCCGCAGCAACGCTGCGCTCGGCACATTGCGCTGCGCCATCGCCAGGCGAACGGAATCGATGTCGCTGCCGATCACGCGATGCGCAACTCCGGTCAAGGCATGCAGTTCGGCGCCGATGGAGCACGTCACGTCGTGGACGTCGCGCCCGATCAGACGCTGCGCGCGGTGGGCCGCGACAACGCCGGGAGTGGCTTGTTGCATCGCGTCGTCCGTGAACAACCATTGCTCACTGCCGGGCAGTTTCGTAGCGGCCTTTCGTCGAAGCAGGACGGTGTCCACGAGCGCAGGCATGTGATCACCGAAACGCGTACGCGCCCGGCCGATGTCGGCCAGACGCGTACGCGTGGACAGTTCGAGCTGATCCACCTCGGCCAAGGCAGCTACGCCGGAATCACTTCCGAGATAGTCGACGTCGCCGAGGGTGAAGTCATAACCCAATTCAGTTGCCGGGCTTCACGCCGGTGATCATGACGTTGTAGAAGAATCCGCGAGGAACGACGTGGCGGAGCACCTTCTCGTCGACCCAGCTGAGTGTCTTCCAACCACCGAAAGCGAAACGCCCCCAGCCCCAACCGAGCTTCTCCGGCGGAACAGCCGCTTCGAAAGTACGGACAGGCCAGCCGAGAAGCGCCGCGGCGAATTCCTCGGTGGCAGCGTGGACCTGATCGGCGCCCGCAGACTTCGCCATGTTCTCGAGGTCGGTGGGGTCGAACGTGTGGATGTCGACGACAGCCTCGAGAGCTGCTGCACGAGAAGACTCGTCGAGTTCCTCTTGCGGGCGACGCCAGTCTGCGAGGAACGGCAGCTTGGTCACGCGCGTGGTTGCTTCCCACGTCGCGCGGCCGAGCCAGCGAGCGTAGAAGTTGCCGACAGTGGTGGGCTCACCGGCGAAGACGAAACGTCCGCCGGGCTTGAGGACACGAAGGACCTCACGCAGCGACTTCTCGACGTCCGGAATGTGGTGCAGCACGGCGTGGCCGACCACCAGGTCGAAGGTGTTGTCCTCGTACGGAATGGTCTCGGCATCGGCAACACGGCCGTCGACCGGAAGGCCGAGGCTTTCGGCATTGCGCAGTGCGACCTTGACCATGCCGGGCGAGAGGTCGGTGACCGAACCGGTCTTGGCGACTCCACCCTGCATCAGGTTCAGGAGGAAGAATCCGGTGCCGCAACCGAGTTCGAGCGCGCGCTCGTACGGGAGCGGCTGATCGCCCGCGACGGCGTCGAAACGACCACGTGCGTAGTCGATGCAGCGCTCGTCGTACGAGATGGACCACTTGTCGTCGTAGGTTTCGGCTTCCCAGTCGTGGTAGAGCACCTGGGCGAGCTTGGTGTCCTTACGAGCGGCCTCGACCTCTTCGGCCGTGGCGTGCGGCCGCGGCGCGGGGTCGACTACCGAGGTGTCGGTAGCGGCGGGCGGCGTGACGGTTGCGTCGTCATTCGGGCTGGCTGTCATGGCGGCTATCCTACTCGCTGGTAAGAGATGAACAAGTTCTAGTTTAGGGGAGCCTACTCGCCCGTGAACTCGGCCTTGCCCGGACCGTTCGCGATGAACGACTCCATGCCGATCGCCTGATCCTTGGTCGCGAACAATCCGGCGAACAGATGCTGCTCGATCTTGAGCCCGGATTCCAGGTCGGTGTTCAGACCCTCGTCGATGGCCGCCTTGGCAGCAGCCAACGCACGTGACGCTCCCCCGACGAACTGCGAGGCCCATGTCCGGGCCGCGGTGTACACGTCGTCGGGAGCGACGACCTCGTCGACCAAACCGATGGCCAACGCCTCGTCAGCCCCGACGAAACGGCCGGTGAAGACCAGATCCTTGGCCTTGGCCGGACCGATCAGACGAGCCAGACGCTGCGTTCCGCCGCCACCGGGAATGATTCCGAGCAGAATCTCCGGAACTCCGAGCTTGGCATTGTCTCCGACGATCCGGCGATCGGCCGAGAGTGCAACTTCGAGTCCACCGCCGAGTGCGTATCCGGTGATCGCGGCAACGGTCGGCTTCGGGATGGACGCCACGGCGCCGAGCCCGGCCTGCATGCCACCGATCGCGTCACGGATCTGGCCGTAATCCATCTCGGCCATTTCCTTGACGTCGGCACCGGCTGCGAAGACTTTCTCGCCGCCGTAGACGATGACGGCCTTGACTGCCTTGTCGACGGTCGCAGCGTGTGCGGCAGCAGCCAACTCGTCCTGAACCTGACGGTTCAGAGCGTTCATGGGCGGACGCGCCAGACGGATGGTGCCGATGCCTTCGGAAACCTCGAGAGTCACAAATTCAGCCATGGTCGAGAGGTTACTTTGCCGCCTTGACCGACCACGGATGCGGCCCGGCGACGTAGTAACCGTCCTGGTTCGGGAACTCGACGCGCAGCGTTTCCTCGTCGGTGATCAACGTAGGCAGGATGACGGGAATCACCGGCTCGGCTGCGAGTATCTCCGCCACCGAACTGAACTTGGCCAATTCGGTCAGCTGACTCCACGTCGGCGGCAACAGGATGCTGCCACCCTCCCGCCAGTGCGCCAGCGCGTCCTGCGGGCTCTGCCAGCGAACCTCGGCGGCCTCGGAGGTGACGCCGTCCGCGATCTGTCCGGTCGGTGACGCTGCGACGAAGAAGCGCGTGTCGTAGCGGCGGGTCTCGCCCACCGGCGTGATCCAGTTCGCCCACGGCCGCAGCAGATCCGTGCGCAGGACCAGGTTCTCCTTCTTCAGGAAATCGCTGAACGACAGCTCGTGCTTTTCGAGAGCAACGCGGTCCTGTGCATAGCCGGCCGTGTCCGCGACGACCGTGTCAGCCGTGGGGCCGGCCAGCAGGACACCGCACTCCTCGAAAGTTTCCCGCACCGCAGCCAAGACGAGAGCCTTCGCCCGAGCAACATCCGTGCTGAACCGCTCGGCCCACCACTCGACCGACGGTCCGGCCCACTCGACCTCGGCCGTCGCATCGGACTTGTCGACGCCGCCGCCGGGGAATACCGTCATGCCCCCGGCAAACGCCATCCCCTGTACTCGTTGAAGAAGGAAGATCTCGATCCCGGATTCGGCATCGCGCACCAAGATGACGGTCGACGCATCCTTGGGCTCGGGGACAGCGTTTGCATTCTCGTTAGCCATGCTTCGCGAACCTACGCGATCTGTGATCTGGGCCGCATTTCAGGTCCCACTGAAGCTCACGCGCGATGAGCTCCGGACGGCCTCGCACGGCGCGCGAAGTATCGGCCGTCCGCCTTGTCGAGGCTGATGGACTGGCTGAATGCCGCGCTCAGATTTTCGGCGGTGATGACGTCGTCCAGAAGGCCCTGAGAGACGACCTCCCCTTCCTTGAGAAGGAGTGCGTGGGTGAATCCCGGCGGGATTTCCTCGACGTGATGGGTGATCAGAACGGTAGCCGGGGCGTCCGGATCGGCAGCCAGTTCGGCGAGTCTAGCCACAAGTTCCTCACGTCCACCGAGATCGAGCCCGGCGGCGGGCTCGTCCAGGAGAAGAAGTTCGGGATCGGTCATCAAGGCTCGCGCGATGAGGACGCGCTTGCGCTCGCCTTCGGAAAGCGTCCCGTACGTCCGATCCGCCAGGTGCTCGGCGCCGAGGCTTTCGAGCATCTCCACAGCGCGCGAGGTGTCCATGGATTCGTACTCCTCGCGCCACCGACCGAGAACGGCATAGCCCGCCGACACGACGAGGTCGCTGACCTTCTCGTCGCCGGGCACGCGGTTCGCCAACGACGACGAGGACAAACCGATTCGCGGGCGCAACTCGTTGACGTCGACCTTGCCGAGAACTTCGCCAAGGAGGTGGGCAGAACCACTGGTCGGGAAAGTCTCACCGGCCGCGATACGCAGCAGCGAGGTCTTGCCGGCACCGTTGGGTCCGAGCACCACCCATCGCTCGTCCAGCTCCACTTTCCAGGTGACGGGCCCCACGAGAGTGGACCCTCCCCGACGGATGAGTACGTTGTCGAAATCGATGAGCAGATCTGGATCAGGTAGCGGCACCCGAACATCTTCCCGCACATTCTCCGGCCGTTCACGGCAGGATCATCTTGCGTGTCGCCTCTCATCGAAACTCACACCCCGACGCCCGGGTCTCCGTTCCCACTCGGCGCCCACATCGTGGACTCCGGAACCCAGTTCGCGGTCCACGCCCCAGCTGCGTCGAGCGTCCAGATCTGCCTGATCGACCAGGACGGAAACGAAGATCGCGTCGAACTTCGGCAACACACGTACGGAATCTGGCACGGAATCATCTCCGGGATCGGTGCGGGGCAGCGTTACGGAATTCGGGCGTCCGGCCCGTGGAATCCGCGCGCCGGGCTGAGACTTAATCCACACAAGCTGCTCGTCGATCCGTGGGCGCGCCGCATCGAGGGGGATCTCGGTGATCACCGTGCCCTCCTGTCGTACGCCGACGATCCCTTCGGCGACCCGTCGACGGTCGACTCGCTCGGCCACGTGCCGCTGTCCGTGGTGACTCCCGGCCTCGCGCCCGCCGGAGCCCGCCTCGAGACGCCGTGGGAGGAAAGCGTCATCTACGAACTGCATGTGGGCGCGTACACCGCCAGTCATCCAGGAGTACCCGCCGCCCACCGCGGAACGTACCTCGGCCTGACGGCACCGGCCGTGATCGATCACCTCGTCTCACTCGGCGTCACTGCCGTGGAACTGCTTCCCGTACAGGCGTTTCTGACCGAACAGAGCGTCCGCGAGCGAGGGATGCGCAACCACTGGGGATACTCGACGGCGTCGTACTTCGCCCCGCATCCCGGATACGCGGCAACTCCGGGCGGCGAAGTCACCGAGTTCCGGATCATGGTCGACGCACTACACGCGGCAGGCATCGAGGTCGTCCTCGACGTCGTCTACAACCACACCTGCGAGCAGAGTGTCGACGGAATCAGTGTCAGCTGGCGAGGTTTGGACGGCCCCGGCTATTACCTTCTCGACGGCGACGGCCGCGACATCGACCTGACCGGGTGCGGCAACACGGTCGACGCCTGCTCCCCCATCGCCGTCCGCATGATCACCGACAGCCTCCGTTACTGGGCCACCGAAATGGGTGTCGACGGCTTCCGATTCGATCTTGCGAGCGCGTTGGGTAGGCCGCGCGGCGGAGGCTTCGACCAGCGGGCGTCCATCCTGTCCGCCATCTCCTCCGATCCGGTACTGACTCGGTGCAAGCTCATCGCCGAACCGTGGGATGCGACGGCCGACGGTTACCAGGTCGGAAACTTCGGACTCCAGTGGTCCGAATGGAACGACAAGTACCGCAGCACCATTCGCCAGTTCTGGAACGGCGGATCCAGCGTCCGGAAGGTCGCGTCGCGCCTCGCCGGTTCCGAGGACATCTTTGCCGGCAGCGGCCGTCGCCCCTGGGCGTCGATCAACTTCGTCACAGCGCACGACGGGTTCACCGCCGCCGATCTGGTCGCGTACAACCACAAGCACAACGAAGCCAACGGTGAAGATAATCGTGACGGCGCCGATCACAACGATTCGTTCAACCACGGAATCGAAGGCCCGAGCACCGATCCCGAGATTCAGGACGCCAGGGCACGTCATGTACGGGCGCTACTGGCCACGCTCGTGCTGTCGACAGGCACACCGATGCTCACCGCCGGAGACGAGTTCGGCCACAGTCTCGGCGGAAACAACAACGCGTATTGTGTTCCCACACTTGCCTCCCCAGCCGATTCGTGGGCCCTGGACTGGACGGCGGCCGATCAGTCGTTGGTGCAGTTCGTCTCCCGAGCGTTCGGATTACGCCGAGCGGCACCGGCGTTGCGTCAGCCCGAATTCTTTGAAGGCAGAAGAAGACTGGAGCACCCGGACCTCGTCTGGTTCGACGCTGCCGGCGTCGAGTTCGACGACACCGCATGGTACGACGAGAGTCACCGAACGCTGCAGGCCTGGATCGACGGAGCCGACGTTCGGTCTCACACTCGAACCGGGCGCCCACTCGGTGACGACAGTTGGCTCCTGATCCTGCATTCCGGTGGACCGGTTCAGGTCACCGTCGGCACTCCGGAATGGTTCGACGGCACCTTGACTGCATCGTTCGATTCGGCTTCACCCACCGGAGAACCTGCCTCCACGGCCGAAGTTCCCGTCGGCACCGAGATTTCGCTGACCGGCCCCACGGTCTTGGCCTTACGTTCCGTGACACGTCCTCCGGTCACCGCTGCTGTCATGGAATCCGGCAGCACCTTGATGAGGAATTGAATGGTCGGTCCGATCCCGAAGGCGTACAACACTGTTCCGACGCCGACGGTTCCACCGAGGAGCCATCCGGTCGTGAGGACCGCGATCTCGATGCTGGTACGCACGAGCCTGACCGACAGACCTGTGCGAGCGACCAGTCCGGTCATCAATCCGTCGCGGGGGCCCGGCCCCATGCCCGCGCCGATGTAGAGAACGCTGGCCAGTCCGTTGAGGAGGATTCCCGCGACCATGATCACGGCTCGAACTGGCATGGAATCAAAGACCGGCAAGAAGGCCAGTGAGGTATCCACCGAGATGGCAATTACAACGACATTGGCGACCGTTCCGAATCCCGGCCGCTGACGGATCGGAATCCAGAGCAGCAGTACCACCGCACCGGTAATCGCAGTGATCACGCCGAAACTGAGCGAAACATGCTCGGCCACACCCTGATGAAACACGTCCCAGGGATCCAAACCAAGACCGGCCGTGATCATCATGGCCATCGAGAAGCCGTACAACCACAGACCGACGAACAGCGAGGCGAATCTCCGTATCAACACTCGACCATCTTGAAGGCCACTGGACTGTTCATCCATAGCCAAGTTACCGATACTGGACTGGTCGGTTACGTCTCTACGGAACCGCGATGACTGTCATGGAGCCTGGTGCCACTTCCGTGAAACCAGCGTCACGAACCGCGACGGCCTCCGACTTCTTCAGCCGAACTACTGCTTCGGCCCACTGTTCCGGGCTCGCGTCGCGCACTGAGCAGCGAAAGTCGTTCTGCGCCCAGGCCCAGCACTGTTTCTCGGACATGGCCGCCGCCAACAACATCGAGGCATGCCCGACCTGTGCCGACGCCTTGCCAACCGTCATCTCGAGCGCCGAGTCGATCCACAGCACCGGAAGACCAGGCTCCGGCGGGCCAGGCTCGTCGTGCTCGAGATCGGTCCCACCGATCTGCAACTTCTTGATTCGCGGGTCCAGTTCTCCGACCGGCCCGGGAACCAGAGTCCGCGCCTGCGCGCCATCCACATCGACGGTGATTCCCGGTACCTCCTGCGCGGCGAGCCACTGCGCTCCTCGCGCTCGACGAGACACCTTCCGAATCCGGGCACCCACCCACGCCGAATAGTCCTCGTGCCAGGGGCCGGGTTCCCCGTCTTCGGTGAACCCGACGCGTTCGTCCAGACACAGCGCCACAGCCGCCGTTGCCGCAGCCTCGAGCAGTGCGGTGCGCTTGGGCGGGTCTGCCTTCGGAATGTGCAGAACGATCGGCATCGCCAACACCAGCGCCGGATCCGCGGGATCGTCTCGCCCTCCGTACCCAGCAGCCAGCACCGCGTAGCGCTCGCGCCAGCGCGAATCGGGGCCGGACATCACAGCTGGATCGGAACTGAATGCTGGATCGGAACTCATGGAATCGGTACGCGTCGCACGCCACCGTCGACGGCGTCCGCAGCCTCGACCTCGTCGCGGGTCACACCGAGAATGAACAGCACAGCGTCGAGGAAGGGATGCGACAAAGCAGCGTCCGCGACCTCCCGCAACGCAGGCTTGGCGTTGAACGCCACGCCCAGGCCCGCGGCGTTGAGCATGTCGATGTCGTTGGCACCGTCGCCGACGGCGACGGTCTGTTCCATCGGCACACCGACCTGATCGGCGAACTTGCGCAGCGCAACGGCCTTCGCGGCGCGGTCGACGATTTCACCGATCACACGTCCGGTCAGCTTGCCGTCGACGATTTCGAGGGTGTTGGCGTGCACGAAGTCCAGTTCGAGTTCGTGTGCGAGACCTTCGATGACCTGCCGGAAGCCACCCGACACTACGCCGCAGTGGAATCCGAGACGGCGCAGGGTGCGAATCGTGGTTCGCGCACCCGGCGTCAGTTCGATGCTCTCTGCCACCTCGTCGATGACGGAGGCGTCGAGACCGGCGAGTGTCGCCACACGCTGGTGCAGTGATTCGGTGAAGTCGATCTCGCCGCGCATCGCAGCTTCGGTGACGGCGCGGACCTCGTCCTCGACGCCGGCCTTCGCGGCGAGCATCTCGATGACCTCGCCCTGGACGAGCGTCGAGTCCACGTCGAACACGATCAGACGCTTGGCCCGGCGAGCGAGACCTGCGCGCTCGACCGCAATGTCGACGTTTTCGAGTGCGGCGACCTCGGCGAGTCCGGTGCGCAGCTTCGCGTCGCCGTCGGCCGTATCGGCCGCGCTGACGCTGAGTTCCAGACCGGTGACCGGATAGTCGGCGACACCACGGATGGAATCGATGTTTGCGCCCTGCTTCGCGAGTTCGCGTGCAACCGATCGCATTGCGCGAGCATTGACCGGGCTACCGAGAACAACGACCGCGTGGGTGGACACCGCGGGCCGTCCGGGATCGGCACCGATTTCGATGTCGACGTTCATTCCGACCGTCGCCATCGCCTGTTCGAGTTCTTCCTGAAGCGCCTCGGGATCGTTCGGGCAGGCAACCATGACCCCGAGTGTCAGTCGACCTCGAATCACCACCTGCTCCACGTCGAGTAGACGCACATCGTGCCGCGACAGCGCCGCGAACAGTACCGAGGTGACGCCAGGGCGGTCCGGCCCGGTCACAGTCACCAGAACAGTGGTGTCAGAGGCACCCACCGAAAACTCCGATCGTTTCTTCGTTCGCGTCTTGATCGTCACTATTGTGCCAAGCGAAAGGCCCCACCCGTTACTCGGGCGGGGCCTTCGCTGATTACTTCAGTGTGTTACTTCGCTCAGGAGCGGCTGTCGGTTCCGGGGTCGCCTTCGTCCCCGACCGTGAGCGGCTCGTGACGAGCATCTTCGAGCACGGTGCTGGCGTTCTTCCCGCCGTGGCCGGGGCCGACGTGCGCTTCCGCGCGCATCCGCTCCACCATGTGCGGGTAGTGCAGCTCGAACGCCGGACGCTCGCTGCGGATGCGCGGCAACTCGGTGAAGTTGTGACGCGGCGGCGGGCAGGTGGTTGCCCACTCCAGCGAGTTTCCGTAACCCCACGGATCGTCGACGGTGACCACCTCGCCGTAGCGGTAGCTCTTGAAGACGTTCCAGATGAACGGAAGCGTCGAGGCACCGAGTACGAAGGCAAAGATCGTGGACACCGAGTTCAGAACCGTGAACCCGTCCGAGGGCAGGTAGTCGGCGTAACGACGCGGCATACCTTCGGCACCGAGCCAGTGCTGAACGAGGAACGTGCCGTGGAAACCGACGAACGTGGTCCAGAAGTGCCACTTGCCGAGGCGCTCGTCCATCATGCGACCGGTCATCTTCGGGAACCAGAAGTAGATACCGGCGTACGTGGCGAACACGACCGTACCGAAGACCACGTAGTGGAAGTGGGCGACGACGAAGTAGCTGTCCGTGACGTGGAAGTCGAGCGGCGGGCTCGCGAGGATGACACCCGACAGACCACCGAAGAGGAAGGTGATCAGGAAGCCGATCGAGAACAGCATCGGCGATTCGAAGGTCAACTGCCCCTTCCACATCGTGCCGATCCAGTTGAAGATCTTCACACCTGTCGGCACGGCGATCAGGAACGTCATGAACGAGAAGTACGGCAGGAGAACAGCGCCGGTTGCGTACATGTGGTGGGCCCACACTGCGATCGACAGAGCGGCGATGGCCAATGTTGCGTACACCAGGCCGCTGTAGCCGAAGATCGGCTTACGGCTGAAGACCGGGAAGATCTCCGAGACGATGCCGAAGAACGGCAGCGCGATGATGTACACCTCGGGGTGACCGAAGAACCAGAACAGGTGCTGCCACAGGAGCACACCGCCCGTTGCCGGGTCGAAGATGTGCCCACCGAGATGGCGGTCGACGAACAAGCCCATGAATGCAGCGGTCAGCAGCGGGAACGCCAGCAGGATCAGGATGCTGGTGATGAAGATGTTCCAGGTGAAGATCGGCATGCGGAACATGGTCATACCGGGTGCGCGCAGGCAGATCACGGTGGTGACCATGTTGACGCCACCGAGGATGGTGCCGAGGCCGGCGACGGCCAGACCCAGGACCCACAGGTCGGCGCCGACGCCGGGGCTGTGCAGCGCGCTGGTCAGCGGCGTGTATGCCGTCCAACCGAAGTCTGCTGCGCCACCGGGCGTGACGAATCCGGCCGTCGTGATGATCGCACCGAACAGGTACAGCCAGTAGCTGAACGCGTTCAGGCGCGGGAACGCGACGTCGGGTGCACCGATCTGGAGCGGAAGAATGTAGTTCGCGAAGCCGAAGACGATCGGGGTCGCGTACAGCAGCAGCATGATCGTGCCGTGCATGGTGAACAGCTGGTTGAACTGTTCGTTGGAAAGGAACTGCATGCCGGGTACAGCAAGTTCGGCACGCATCATCAGTGCCATGAGGCCACCGATGAGGAAGAAGGCGATGGAAGTCGCCAAGTACATGATTCCGAGCACCTTGGGATCGGTGGTCGTGATCATCTTGAAAATGAATGAGCCCTTGGGTCCCTGCCGCGGCGGGTAAGGCCTGGCCGGCGCTATCGTGGGGACTGGCTGGGGCGCTACGGCAGTCACTGATCCTCCTGAATGTGCCTTTGGTCGCTCCGCAGACTCCGTCAAAGAGCCCTTGGTTGCGCCCGCAGGGTCCGTCGCCCGGGCTGCGGACAACGGCTTCTGGCTTGCGCTCATCGAATCGTAGACCGTGACTCCGAGGCACCGCGACCCGGTCCTACTCTGCGTCGTACTCGAGCCTCCGTTTTTCACGGCACCGAACGAACGACCTGCGGTTTATGTTCCCCCGGGAGTCCGAACCCACTTCCGAATCGGCGTGTCGTGCGCGTCGAAGAATTCGGTCGGTGTCCGTTTTCGGCCATCTCCTCCACTGATAAGGTCACCCTCGCCTAACTCACCTCAGGAGTATTCAGTGAAATTCTTTCCCCGCCGCGCCGCGCTGGTAGCCGTCGCAGCCTCGATCGCCTTGGTCGTTCCAGCCTGCTCGAGTAACGACGAGCCCGCTGCAACCACCACCTCGACCGAGTCGGGCGCATTCCCCCGCACGATCGAACACTTCCGTGGAAGCACCGAAATCCCGGCAGCACCCCAGCGGATCGTCGCGCTCGACAACAGCTTCACCGACGCCGTCCTTCTCCTCGAATCCCCGCTCGTCGGCTACGTCGACTACCGCGAGCCCGGTCTGCCCGACTACCTCGGATCCTCGCGGGAGGAATTCGCCGCGGACGCCGTCTCGGTCGGCACGGTCAGCAGTGCAAGCCTCGAGAAGATCGCCGCACTGCAGCCGGACCTCATCATCTCCGCCGAGGTCCGCGACGGGAAGAACTACGAGCAGCTCTCCGCAATCGCGCCCACCGTCTTCACCCAGACGACCGGTCCGACGTGGAAGGACAACATCCGCGTAGTCGGTGAAGCGCTGGGCAAGGAATCGCTGGCCGAGGCGAAGATCACCGAATACGAAACACGCGCGGCTGCCGTCGGCAAGGAAATCAACGAGAAGGCGAACAACCCGGTCATCTCGGTAGTCCGGTTCGCCGGTGAACCGACCGCACGTCTCTACCGCACCACCTCGTTCAGCGGCATCGTTCTTCAGGACGCCGGATTGAAGCGCCCGGACAACCAGGGACCTGACCCCGCCGATGCCGGCAACATCATGATGAAGATCAGCCCCGAGCTGATCAACGAAGCCGACGCGGACGTCATCTTCATCAGCACCTGGCAGGACGCCGAGGGCAAGAGCGCCGAAGCTGCGAAGCCGTTCCTCGAGAGCCCGCTGTGGCAGACCCTTCGAGGACGCAAGGTCGACGTGGACGATTCACGTTGGATGTCGCCGGTCAGCATCCAGGGCGCCCACATGATCCTCGACGACCTCTCGGACACGTTCGAGGTGGACAAGCAGAACAGCTGAGTCGAACAGCTAACCTGAACGGCGCCCGCTCACACAGGAAGCCGTCGACTTGTCTGTTCTCTCACGCACGTCTGTTCTCTCACGCACGACCGCCCGCACGTCCGTTCGTCGTGTCTCGATCCTGGGGATCGCCGCCACGATGCTCGTCCTCGGTGGTTGCTCGTCCGACTCGTCGGACGATCCCGCGAGCACCATCGTCCGGACCACTACGTCGATCGCCGGTGCCGGCGTGATGGGTATCGAACGCGACACCGCCACCGCGTGCCCGACGCCGACGCAAGCCGACCCGGGAGCGGGCCCCGGGGTGAAGCGTCGAGTCGTACACACTGCGGGTGAAACCGAGGTTCCTTCCGATCCCCAACGGATCGTGGTCCTCGACAGCGTCTCGATGGACGCCGTGTGCGCCCTCGGCCTGTGGGAGCGGGTAGTGGGCGCCGCGACCGGTGTCGACTCACCTCAACCGTCGTACCTGGGTTTCGGCATCTCGGAGATTCCGAGTGTCGGCCCCGTGAGCACACCTGACGTCAACGCCGTGAAGGCCGCCGCGCCGGACTTGATCCTCGGGTCCAGTCCGGCGTCCGACGGCTTGTACGGGCAACTCGACGCCATCGCCCCCACCGTGTTCGCGGGCTCGGATCCTGTGTACTGGAAAGCGCAGTTCGCCCTCGCCGGCCAGGCACTGGGCCGTTCGTCCGCGGCTGCGACGGAGCTCGACCGCTACCAGCAGGACGTCGTGCAGCTCGGCGACGCATTGAATGCATCGCAGACGCAGGCATCAGTGGTTCGGTTCGGTTCGAAGGACCTGCAGATCGAGGGCCCCGCATCCTTCGCCGGACAGATCCTCAGCGACGTCGGCGTCCGGCGCCCACCGGCGCAGCGATTGACCGATGCGACCACGGCACCGATTCCGGCCGACGATCTCAGCGCCGCCGAAGGGGACTTGATCTACGTCCTCTTCGACGGGCCGAACGGTCGTAGCTACGGCACCGAGGTCATGAAGAGCGACCAGTGGCAGGACCTCGCCGCTGCCACCGACCGACGTGTGTTCGTAGCGGAAGACGACATCTGGAGCGGAAACGGGATGACTGCTGCCCGTGCCGTATTGGCGGACTTGAAGGGAACCTTGAACGGATATGCGAGCTGACTGGAACGAACCACAACTCCGACATTCGAAGCGGTTCGCCCCAGCTGTGAAGTTCGGGTTCTGATCATGCCGATCCCCGAATTCATTGTTGCACTGCGCGAGAAGGTCGGTCATGCGCCGCTCTGGCTGTCCGGAGTGAGCGTCGTGATCCGCGACGACGACGGTCGGGTCCTGCTCACCCGCCGCGCCGACAACGGTCAGTGGGCCGTCGTGTCCGGCGTTCTCGAGCCTGGGGAGGAACCGTCGGCGGCGGCGGTGCGCGAGGCGAAGGAAGAAACCGGCGTCGACGCCGAATTGGTTCGGATCACGAGTGTCGATGTCACAGAGCCCATTACGTACCCCAACGGCGACGTGACTCAGTACCTCGACGTGTGTTTCCTGGCCAGGTGGACCGGCGGAGCTGCACACGTGGCGGACGACGAAAACCTCGAGGTCGCGTGGTTCGCGCCGAGCGGATTGCCTTCGGACATGACGGAAACCTCGCGTCTGCGCCTCGCAAAAGCGTTGCTGGACAAGCCGGAAGCGTGGTTTCAGCGCTGACCAACTCCCCTATCGACGACCGAAGCCGAGGCGTAATTCATGGTATGGTACGCCTCGGCTAGCAGTCTCGTCTATGCGACCTCAGAACTCGCCAGTTCACGTTGACGTTGAAGCCATCGTGCATCGACGAACGACTTGAACGACGCAAGCAGATCGGCATCTCCATCGACTGCTCGCTGAGTCACCCGTAAATTCGTAGCGCGCCCACGTCCCAGCCCGGGCTGTTTCTTCAGCAAACGCTTGGGTGTCGTCAGTAATCGCCCACTTCGTGAGTAAACCGCCTGCTCCAGTTGGGCGTACGAGAGAACACTCGTTTCGTAGTACCTACCCGCGGACATCAACAAGTTCGCCGAAACCCATGACGCGGGCACCAAGAGCAGCGGACGACTGTTCACTACTGGAAGTTGAACTGTCGCCGTTCCCCAGTCATTTGTGGACGGATCCCACACCTGACGCTGAAAGTTCCCTACTCGACGCCCGCGTGACGTGAACTGTGGATACGACGCCATAATATCCGCTGTGAAATCCGCAAGAGGTTGGAATATGATTCGAGTTGTAATGTCGGACATAATATCTCGGTCGATACCCTCGACAAAGAGCGGCAGATCCTCAACTTCTCGCAGCAAACCAACCCGGAGTAGTGCCTCGACATCGTTCGAGAGCGTGTCCCAGATTCGGACTCCCACGTCGTCAGCTCCGCCATGGCCGCTGAACCCGTTCGCAGCAAGTCCGAGGCGAGTCTCCCAAGGTTCCTCGAACTTCTGGAGAAGTCGTCGTCCCGTCCGGTGGTCCGCAGGGTTCGACGAAAGTACATTCCGCGCTGTCGTAGCAAAGAATGATTCGGTACATCGATTCGCGTGCGACGCGATGGGATTCGTAGGCCCTTGCAAGCGGATCGCGCGCGGATCCACGAAGAGCCGGTTGTCAATGGAAACATCAACATCGACAAAGGGAACTGGATCGTCGATTCCGAAATGAGCAGTGATGGAAGGCACAGGGGCCGCCCTTTCTCGGTCTCGCCTGCACCCTTCTGAGTGAGGCTTGTCTCCCATCGAGGAAGGTTTCCCAAGATGGCGCATCGACCTCAGCAATGGAGGTTGCGATGCGATCGAGAGGACCGCTACGCTCACGTTGTTAGGCGGATTGCGTAAGTGATCCTCACTGGGGTGAGCATTGGCGTGCTCACCCCAGAGTCATTTTCCGGGATTGCAGGTCAGAAATCCCAGTCGTCGTCTTCGGTGTTGACTGCCTTGCCGATGACGTAAGAGCTTCCTGAACCCGAGAAGAAGTCGTGATTCTCGTCCGCATTCGGTGAAAGTGCCGACAGGATAGCCGGATTGACGTCCGTCTCATCCTTCGGGAAGAGGCCTTCGTAGCCGAGATTGTTGAGCGCCTTGTTGGCGTTGTAGCGCAGGAACTTCTTGACATCCTCGGTCAGACCGACGCCGTCGTAGAGGTCCTGGGTGTAGTCGACCTCGTTCTCGTAGAGCTCGAAGAGCAACTCGAACGTGTAGTTCTTGAGCTCTTCACGCTCGGCCTCGGTGAGCTGTTCGAGGCCCTTCTGGTACTTGTAGCCGATGTAGTACCCGTGCACGGCCTCGTCGCGGATGATGAGGCGGATGAGGTCTGCAGTGTTGGTGAGCTTGGCTCGCGAGGACCAGTACATCGGCAGGTAGAAGCCGGAGTAGAAGAGGAAGCTCTCGAGGAGCGTCGATGCGACCTTGCGCTTGAGCGGCGACTCGCCGTTGTAGTAGTCGAGAACGATCTGCGCCTTGCGCTGCAGGTTGGGGTTCTCCTCCGACCAGCGGAACGCGTCGTCGATGTCCGGGGTGGAGCACAGCGTCGAGAAGATCGAGCTGTAACTCTTCGCGTGCACCGATTCCATGAAGGCGATGTTGGTGTACACCGCTTCTTCGTGGGGAGTGATCGCGTCCGGGATGAGGCTGACGGCGCCGACCGTTCCCTGGATGGTGTCGAGCAGCGTCAGGCCCGTGAAGACGCGCATGGTGAGCTGCTGCTCCTGCGCGGTCAGCGTTCCCCAGGACGGGATGTCGTTGGAGACCGGCACCTTTTCGGGCAGCCAGAAGTTGCTGACGAGGCGATCCCATACCTCGGCGTCCTTCTCGTCCTGGACGCGATTCCAGTTGATGGCGGAAACGCGACTGACCAGCTTGACCATTAGTTCCTCACTTCGTTCGGTTGTGCGCCTTTTCGGTAGTAACCACTACCGAAAAGGCGCACGGGGGCGGAGCCCTCTACAGCATGCAGGAAACGCAGCCCTCGACCTCGGTGCCTTCGAGTGCCATCTGACGCAGACGGATGTAGTACAGCGTCTTGATGCCCTTACGCCACGCGTAGATCTGCGCCTTGTTGATGTCGCGGGTGGTTGCGGTGTCCTTGAAGAACAGCGTCAGCGACAGGCCCTGGTCGACGTGTTGCGTTGCGGCAGCATAGGTGTCGACGATCTTCTCGTACCCGATTTCGTAGGCATCCTGGTAGTACTCCAGGTTGTCGTTGGTCAGGTAGGGCGCCGGGTAGTAGACGCGGCCGATCTTGCCTTCCTTGCGGATCTCGATCTTCGACGCCACCGGGTGGATGGAGCTGGTGGAGTAGTTGATGTACGAGATCGAGCCGGTCGGCGGGACGGCCTGAAGGTTCTGGTTGTAGATACCGTGCTTCTGAACCGAAGCCTTCAGCTCACGCCAGTCGTCCTGGGTGGGGATGTGCAGCTTCGCATCGGCGAAGAGTCCGCGAACCTTGTCGGTTGCAGGCTCCCAAGCCTGGTCGGTGTACTTGTCGAAGAATTCACCCGAGGCGTACTTCGACTCCGGGAAACCCTTGAAGTACGAGCCGCGCTCGATGGCGATCTTGTTCGACGCACGCAGTGCGTGGAACAGCACGGTGTAGAAGTAGATGTTCGTGAAGTCGATGCCTTCTTCGCTGCCGTAGAAGATCCGCTCACGAGCGAGGTATCCGTGCAGGTTCATCTGACCGAGGCCGATGGCGTGAGAGTCGTTGTTGCCCTGCTCGATCGACGGCACCGAGTAGATGTGCGTCTGGTCGGACACCGCCGTCAATCCGCGGATCGACACTTCGATGGTCTTGGCGAAGTCGGGCGAGTCCATGGTCTTCGCGATGTTCAGAGAACCCAGGTTGCAGGAGATGTCCTTGCCGACCTTCGAGTAGGACAGGTCGTCGTTGAACAGTGAAGGCGTCGAAACCTGCAGGATCTCCGAGCACAGGTTCGAGTGCGTGATCTTGCCCTCGATCGGGTTCGCCCGGTTCACCGTGTCCTCGAACATGATGTAGGGGTAGCCCGATTCGAACTGCAATTCGGCGACGGTCTGGAAGAACTCGCGAGCTTTGATCTTGGACTTGCGAATTCGCTTGTCGTCGACCATCTCGTAGTACTTCTCGGAGACGTTGATGTCGGAGAACGGAACTCCGTAGATGCGCTCGACGTCGTACGGCGAGAACAGGTACATGTCCTCGTTCTTCTTCGCCAGTTCGAACGTGATGTCCGGGATCACGACGCCGAGTGAGAGCGTCTTGATACGGATCTTCTCGTCGGCGTTCTCACGCTTGGTGTCGAGGAACCGGTAGATGTCGGGGTGGTGCGCATGCAGGTACACAGCACCGGCGCCCTGACGCGCACCCAACTGGTTGGCGTAGGAGAACGAGTCCTCGAGAAGCTTCATGATCGGGATGACACCCGAACTCTGGTTCTCGATCTTCTTGATCGGGGCGCCGTGCTCACGAACGTTGGTGAGCAGCAAGGCAACTCCGCCACCGCGCTTGGACAGCTGCAGTGCCGAGTTGATGGAGCGACCGATGGACTCCATGTTGTCTTCGATACGAAGCAGGAAGCAGGACACGGGCTCACCGCGCTGCTTCTTGCCCGAGTTCAGGAACGTCGGGGTGGCGGGCTGGAAGCGTCCGGCGATGATCTCGTCGACGAGTTCGACGGCCAGGTCTTCGTTGCCTGCGGCCAGGGTGAGCGCAACCATGCAGACACGATCTTCGAAACGCTCGAGGTAGCGCTTACCGTCGAAGGTCTTGAGCGTGTAGGAGGTGTAGTACTTGAATGCACCCAGGAACGTCGGGAAGCGGAACTTCTTGGCGTACGCGTGATCGATCAGGAACTTCACGAAAGTACGTGAGTACTGATCGAGAACCTCGGGCTCGTAATAGTTTTCCTCGACGAGGTAGTCCAGCTTCTCGTCGAGGTTGTGGAAGAACACGGTGTTCTGGTTGACGTGCTGCAAGAAGTACTGACGGGCTGCAGCGACATCCATCTCGAACTGGATCTCACCGTTGGCGCCGTACAGGTTGAGCATGGCGTTGAGTGCGTGGTAGTCGAGACCGTTGGTGGAATCGCCGCCGCGCGCATCACGCTCTACGCTTCCTGCCGCGATCGTGTCAGTGATGGTTGGCGCCACTGCCCGTGCTCCTTCTCTGTTTCGAGATGATTCCAGAACTCCCCCAAGCCTTCTCGTACCCGGTCGACGTCCTCGGCAGTGCCCATGAGTTCGAACCGGTACAGAAAAGGAACGTGGCATTTCTGGGAAATGATGTTTCCTGCATAGCAAAAGGACTCACCGAAATTGGTGTTTCCCGCCGCGATCACTGCTCTGATCAACGACCTGTTGTGTGGATTGTTCAAAAAACGAATGACCGGCTTCGGTACATAACTGGTGTCGCGCCCTGTCACGGTGACCCCGCCACCATAGGTGGGCAGAATCAGCACATAGGGCTCGTCTACACGAAATGAGCCGTCACGGTCATGGATAGGTATACGTGTCGCAGGCAGGCCGAGACGTTGAACGAATCGGTGGGTGTTCTCCGACACGCTGGAAAAATAGACCAGCGAAGTCATCGGTTGTCACCATTTTCTTGTACGGTGCCCGGAACTACTCAGATGTGTCGGCGGAGGTGTCCACCGCCGACACTGCGGCGCTTCAAGCAGCGACGGTCAGGGTCTTGATGCGATCGGGACGGAAGCCCGACCAGTGATCTTCACCGGCAACCACGATGGGTGCCTGGAGGTACCCGAGAGCCATGACGTAGTCGCGGGCTTCGGCATCCTCGGTGATGTCGATGACGTTGTATTCGAGACCGGCCTTGTCCAGGGCGCGGTAGGTGGCATTGCACTGAACGCAAGCGGGCTTGGTGTAGACGGTGATGCTCATGAGAGTCCCTCTTTCGCTTAGCCAACAAAGGCCGATGTAGTGATGTTCAGCACCGATACGACCGATTGCCGGAGTCTCGCTCGAGGCGTTCCGCGTTGTGGTCTCTCAGTGCTCAAGACACTACACCTAGTGGCCGACAGAAACACATAACGCGAGATGTTGTGAGTCACATCGTTGGAATTCCCAGGTCGCCCCAGTTCAGCGCCTTCATTTCCCGGCGCGTCGGCGTGTCGCGCGTCACAGTTTCTTTTGTGCTCGCCAGCCTCTCGGAGCCGCGCCACGGACCTACCATGAGCGTCGTGGAAACACCCCCGAAGGACGAGGCTCCACGCCACGAGGCAACCGTGACGAGAACACAGCAGGTGACACCGTTGATGCGCAGAATCACCTTCGGTGGGGAGGGCCTGAGCGACTTCGAGACGAGCGGGAGCCCCGACGAACGGGTGCTCGTCAGATTCCCCCTCGATCCCCCTCACGCCCGTAGTTACACCGTCCGGCGCTGGCAGCCGTCGAAGAACGAACTGGAGATCGACTTCGTTCTCCACGGCCACGGCGGCGCGGCACTCTGGGCCGCGACTGCGCAACCGGGCGAGACCGTTCACCTCTCGACGGCGAGCGGGTGGTTCACGCCGCCGGCAGGTTGCGACTGGCTGCTGATGGTCGCCGATCACGCCGCTCTGCCCGCGATCGGGCGAATTCTCGAAGAAGCACCCGACGGTCTACCGATCCACGTCATCGCGCAGGTACCCGCGCCGAGTGAACAGCAGACGTTCACGACGCGCGCCGACGCTCACTACCGATGGATCGAGGAATCGGACTCGCTGCTCGCCGAATTGGCCGGCGCTCCCCTGCCCCCCGGCGAGGGCTACATCTGGTGTGCAGTCGAGGCCGCGGCCGCCAGACGCATCCGCACTCACCTGCGTCGAACATGGGAAATCCCGGCAACCCGCATGCACGTGATGGGTTACTGGCGGGAGGACAAGGAGAACTGGGAGCGTCGGTACGCCGCCGTCGCCGACCGTATCGATGCTGCGATGGGCGAAGCGATGATGGCCGGCAAGGATTTCGAGTCGGTTCGCGACGCGGTCGACGACGCGATGGAACGCGAAGGGCTCTAGCGCGCATACGAGTGAGGACCACACCTTCCGGCATGGCCCTCATTCGTGAAACGAATTACGCGTTGACGAGCTGCTTGCCGGCGTCGACGAGGTCGGAGACGACCTTGGAGACCTGAGCGAGCACCTCTGCGTTCTCACGCGGGTGCAGCTCACCGAACAGTGCGCCGGTTCCACCGATGCTCAGTGCAGTGTCCTCGACGACCTTGCCGCCGGCGATACGGACCGCCTTGGTGGTGTCTTCGTGTGCCCACTTGGCGCCGTTGCCGCTGGGCGAAGCGCTGATGACTGCGACAGCCTTGTCCTTGACTGCACCGACACCGTACGGACGCGAGATCCAGTCGATGGCGTTCTTCAGAACTGCGGGAATGGTGCCGTTGTACTCGGGGGTGACGAGCAGGAACGCGTCCGCGTCGCTCGCAGCAGAGCGCAGTGCGTCGACAGCGGGGATGGAAGCACCCTCGACGTCGATGTCTTCGTTGTAGAAGGGGACGTCGGCGAGGCCTTCGAAGACCGTCAGCGTGGCACCCTCGGGTGCGGCGGACACAGCCGTCTCGGCAAGCTGGCGGTTGACGGATCCGGCGCGCAGGCTGCCGACGAGAACGAGAACATTGGTCTGTGACATAGCGAGTTTCCTTCGAGAGTGGTGCGGTTGGTGGCTCCGGTTGAAAGTTATATCAACTAAACGGACCGCGGTCCACTTACATTCCCCGGCCCTGTAATCTGATCCCGTGAGCGCAATCCCCCTCCCCCAGATCGGCGCCGCGCCGGTCGAGCGCGGTGACGCAGCACGTAACCGCGTACTTCTGCTCGACGCCGCAGCCCTCCTCGTTGCCGAGCGAGGTGTCGACGCGGTGACGATGGATGCTGTCGCGTGCCGGGCCGGTGTGGGCAAGGGCACAGTTTTTCGGCGCTTCGGCAATCGATCGGGACTGATGCAGGCACTGCTCGATCACACCGAGCGAGAACTGCAGCAGGCATTCATGTTCGGCCCCCCACCGTTGGGTCCGGGCGCGCCGCCGATCGAGCGCCTCATCGCGTTCGGACGAGCCCGGATTGCCATGGTGGAAGTACAGGGCGAAGTCCTCCGAGCGGCGGAAAACGCTCCTGAATACCGCTTCGGCGGTCCGGCCCGGGCTCTCGGCATCGCTCACGTCATCGGGCTTCTTCGAGGAGCCGGCGTCGAGGGCGACCTCGATCTGCTCGCTTCAGCACTGTTGGCACCGCTCGAAGCGTCGCTCGTCCTTCATCAGGTGCGCGATCTCGGGATGACCACCGAGCGCCTGGCGGCCGGCTGGGAAGACCTTGCCCGGCGCGTTACTCGATGTTGACTCCCCAGATCCGTCCCACCACTTAATGTGAGCCCATGCGCATCGCTGCTGCCGTCATCGGCTTCCTGACCATCGCCGCGGTAAGCGGTTGCTCCGCTTCGTCCGACTCCCCCGAAGACAAGACGGATCCCTCCGGTCGTGTGTTCATCTCGACCTCCGTGGATGGAGCACAAATTCCCGGCGGCGGCCCGCTGACTCTCGACTTCAGCCAGGCCGGTCGAGTGTCCGCGAGCGCCGGATGCAACACGGCAAACGGTTCGGTCGAGTTCACCGACGGCAAGCTGACCACCGGCACCATGGCGTCGACCATGATGGGCTGCCCTCCCGGCATCGCCGAATCCGACTCCTGGACAACAACATTGCTGACCGCTGCGCCGGCGTGGAGCCTCGACGGCGACACCCTCGTCCTGACATCGAAGGACGCCACAGTCACCCTGCAGGACAAGAAAATCGTCACGCCGGATCGACCGCTGCAGGGCACGACGTGGACTGTCACGTCCCTCATCAGTCCCGATGCGATCAGTACGAGCCTGGCTCTGGAGACGTCAGCTACCGAACTGACGATTGCCGCAGACGGTTCGGTCAGCGGGAGCACCGGATGCAATCGCATGACCGGAAGCGCCCAGACGTCCGACACCACAGTCACGTTCACGCCGATGGCAACCACGCGTATGGCTTGCCCCGAGGAGAACATGGACATCGAGCGCCAGATCCTGGCGGTGCTCGACGGCGAAGTGAGCTACACCGTCGACGCCGACACGCTGACCCTGCGCAAGCCCGACGACACCGGATTGATACTGACTGCGCAGGCTTGACCAGACGCTGCAGGCTCGATCAGACGTTGTCGAGCAGCCAGCGCCCCAACTCGCGGGCGCTGGCATCGATCATCGCGGGCCAGTCCAAGGCCGAGTCGTCCGCGTGATCGCTGACGTGTTTGACGAGTCGGCAGGTAGCACCCGCAGCCTGCGCGGCGAATGCGATGGCAAACCCCTCCATGTCGACCAGATCGGCTCGCTGTGCAAGGGCGTCCCGGGTTGCAGCGTCGGCGATGAATGCGTCGCCGGTCGCCAACACCGAGTCGTCACCGCCGGCGAGCACCAAACGGTCCGCGACGTCGTGCCCCAGCGCTCGGATCGCGGTGCTGCTGATGTCGTGATTGATGACGACGCCGGGAACATAGAGGCCGCCGTGGTGCGCGTGCAGCGCACCGGCTGTCCCGATGTTGACGACCAGCGGCAGATCATCCCGCTCGTACCGCGCGAGAGCAGAGGCGACTGCTGTTGCAGCACTGACCTTTCCAATCCCCGTGATCAGCAGTTCGCATCCTTGCGGCACGTATGCCGCTTCCGACTTCGTCGCACTGACCACCAGAACGTTGTTCGCACTCATGTGCGCGACCGTACCGCCCCGGATACGGTGGCACTGCACGCGCCTGCTCACATCGCTAGAGTCCATTCATGGCCACACTGCGTGAAAGCATCATCGAAGAACTCGGCACAAAGCCGACAATCGACGCCGCAGCGGAGGTTCGCGCGCGAGTCCAGTTCCTGAAGGACTATGTGCGCTCGACCCCCGCCAAAGGGTTCGTTCTGGGAATCAGCGGCGGTCAGGACAGCACGCTCGCCGGAGCCCTCGCCCAACGCGCGGTCACGGAACTTCGCGAAGAAGGCCACGAGGCCGAGTTCGTCGCCGTTCGACTCCCCTATGGCGCTCAGGCCGACGAATCCGACGCTCAGATCGCGCTCGGCTTCATCAAGCCGGACCGCTCTCTCACGGTCAACGTCAAGCCTGGCGCCGACGCGACGGCCCGTGAGGCCTCCGAGGCGCTGGGAAACGGCGAACTACGCGACTTCGTCCGCGGCAACATCAAGGCGCGCGAACGAATGGTCATCCAGTATGCGATTGCCGGTCAGCTCGGCTACCTCGTGATCGGTACCGACCACGCCGCAGAAGCGATTACCGGCTTCTTCACGAAATTCGGTGACGGCGGTGTCGACATCACGCCGCTCACCGGCTTGAGCAAACGCCAGGGCGCTGCATTGCTGCAGGAATTGGGCGCACCCGAGAGCACGTGGCGCAAGGTGCCGACCGCCGACCTCGAGGACGACCGACCCGCGCTACCCGACGAAGTTGCCCTCGGCGTCACGTACTCACAGATAGACGACTACCTCGAAGGAAAGGACGTTTCCTCCGAGGTAGCCGAGAAGCTCGAGAAGATGTTCACCAACACTCGTCACAAGCGCACGGTGCCGGTCACACCCCTCGATGACTGGTGGAAGTAACTCCTACCAGAGCTCTTACCAGCGACTAGCTACCGAACAGGCTGCCGAAGACGTCGCCCAGCGAACCCGTTCCCGAAGCCGGATCCTTCTTCGCGAAGTTGGTGGTGCATCCGTTGAACTGCACTGCATCGACCAGCGTCGACGTGGCAGCGGAACCGGTGCCCACACTGACGCCGTAGTGGTCGACTACCGCGTTCGGGTTCGCGGCGACGATGTCAGCCAAAGGCACTGACACGCGGTCCTTGGCGCCCTCGATGTTTTGAGTGCTCCACCACACGCCCTTCTGGAGATCCGCGTGAACGCCGCCGTCAGCCGTCGGCGTGGCGTCGGGTCCCGGGACCCACACCAGGGTGGTGAATCCGTTCTCGAACTTTCCGCCGGTCGTTCCGGTGAGGCGGAGCTGGAACGCCGCAGTCGGCGTGGCGGCGCGCTCGGCAAAGCCGATCGCCTTGCCGACTGCGTCGGACAACTTGATACCGCCGGCCGAATGGTAGGAAACCGAACGATCGCCGGTACCGTCGACGGCCAGCTTCAGTGAACCGTCCTTGTCGAGAACGTTGTCGGCCGAGTACGACGCGGTCTGATCCTTCTCGTCGGTGAACGGGATGCCCCAACCGTTCGGCGTCGCTTCGGTGGACAGGGTCGAGCAGGAGGCTTCCGGCGCAGAAGAGCCGAGAGAACCGGTGGACGGAAGCGCAGTAGCAATTGCCGGAGCGGTGAGTGCAGCTGCCCCGAGGAGTGCTACGACGACTCCGACACGGCGCGTGGAATTAATCGACATTGAAATACCTTTCACATATCCCGAGTGGAATTGCGCCAAAATTAACACATGTCGACAATTACCAACAGCGAAGGTATTTCTTTTGTCATCCAAACAGATGACAATTCACCTTGGCAATTCGAAGTGCATTCGCTCCCCCAAAAGTAGGAGAAACTAAACAAAACGACCAATGCTGGACAATTGACCAACAATGGAGAAAACGGAGATAGATGCCACCTGAGCTGGAGTGATCAAGATATGAATATTTGGACCGGCAAACCGAAAAAGGATAATACGTCGGCAGCCCACAAATAGCTACGCCGGCAATTCTTGGACTAGCCTCCAGCGAAAGGCGGAAGAATATCGACAGCGCTACCGGAGGCTCGAGAGACGTCACGGGTCAACTCGTCACCGACGAGGAAAGCCGAGACCGACAGCACTCGCTCCATCTCCGGTCCGTATCGCCCGACCAGCACCGCCACCAACTCGGCAAGTGTGTTGTCAGGCGAGATGGCGACTACCTCGCTACGGCAACCGGATACATCCGCTGCAGCAGCAAAGTAACGAACCGAGATCGAATGCGGATCAGCCACCAATCGCTCCCATACTTCTTTCCGGCGGAACGAAGTCCGCGGCGTCGATGCCGTGCCCAGCCCACTTGTTCCACATCGCACCGCGCCACAAATCCGCTAGTTCGTCGTCACTTGCTCCGGCCCTGAGCGCGGCACGCAGATCAACTTCACGGTCACTGAACAGACATGACCGAATTGTTCCCTCTGCGGTCATTCGCGTCCGATCGCATTCACTGCAGAACGAGCGGGTCACGGAAGCGATGATCCCTACCGTCATCGTGGTCCCGTCGACACGCCATTCTTCGGCAGGAGCCGACGGATCTTCACGGCCGATTGCTTCCAATTCGAAACGGCTTCCCAAAACGGACAATAATTCAGCCGCGGTCACCATGTTCTCGCGTGCCCATGCATGGTCTGCGTCCAGAGGCATTTGCTCGATAAAGCGCAATTCGACGCCGGCTTCGAGGCACCACTGCAAAAGATCCGCCGCGCCGTGGAGCGTTTCACGCATCAGCACCGCATTGATCTTCAGTGGCGCGAGCCCGGCCGCAGCTGCCGCTCGAATTCCCGCGAGAACGGACGGCAACCTGTCTCGACGCGTCAATTCAGCGAAATGGGCGCGATCAACCGAATCCAGGGAAACATTCACGCGAGTCAAACCAGCTGCAGCCAGCTTTGCGGCACGATGTTCGAGCCCAACGGCGTTGGTAGTCATGGAAAGTGGAATTCCTGGCACGCGCGCGGCGCACCCCCCGATGATCTTTTCGAGGTCACTACGCATCAGCGGTTCGCCGCCGGTGAATCTCACCTCGCGAATACCGACTCGTTCGACGCCGATTCCGACTACTCGAATGATCTCGTCGGCACTCAGAAGATCTTCCGCAGCGATGGCCGGCAAGCCTTCCTCCGGCATGCAATACGTGCAACGAAGTGAACACTTCTCGGTGATCGAGACTCGCAGATCTCTGGCAACACGCCCGAACCTGTCGACCAGGAGATCCGTCTCGGGACGACCGGCGAGGGAGGCAGCGTCGAACCGCACGGTGGGAATTCCCATCGAGACCACTGTCATCACTTCACCAACTTCCGTATTGCTCCAGTATGACCGAAAGCCGTACTCCGTGTGTCGGACGGACCACACCGCCTAGGATCAAAACATGTCGAGGTTGTCGAGGTTACTGTCATGAGCGCGCGTTCGGTCGAGGAACACGCGTCGCACATCTCCGGATTGCTCACCGGCCTGCACACCCTCTCTCCGACGGCAGTTCCGACGGCAGAAGCGTTGGGGCGCATAACTTGCTCGGATATCGCATCGCCGGTAGACCTGCCACTCTTCCGCAACTCGCAGATGGACGGGTATGCCGTCGATGCTGCTTCTGTGGCCTCGGTTCCGACCACACTGACGGTTCGAGGCGTGATCGCCGCTGGAAGCGGAAAACCACCGAAACACCTTCCAGGATCGGCATTTCGCATCATGACCGGTGCTCCGCTCCCCGAGGGTGCCGACGCCGTTGTTCCGGTCGAGGACACAACGGGTGTCACCGAGCACGTCGTCACGATCGAACGGGGCAGGTCGGTAGGCGAATTCGTACGCGAACGTGGCAGCGACATCACCGCCGGAATGCTACTGGTCACGGCCGGAACGCACTTGGAACCTCGCCATATCGCCGCGCTGAGTGCTGTGGGCCTGGCCTCGCTCGACACCTACACGAAGCCACGGGTCGCGATAATTACGACGGGCGCCGAACTGAAAAGTGCCGGAACAACTCTCGAACCCGGTGAGATCTACGATTCCAACGGTCCAGCTTTGGCAACATTGGCCGAAGCCAACGGCGCCGATGTCGTATCCGTCGCCCGAAGCAGCGACGACCCCGCCGAGTTCCGCGAATTGCTCTCGTACGCAACCTCGGTCGCTGATCTGGTGTTCACCTCCGGCGGAGTGTCCATGGGCGACTTCGAGGTGGTGAAGGAAACTCTCACGCCTCTGGGAGCACACTTCGGCCACGTCGCAATGCAGCCGGGCGGTCCGCAAGGCACTGCAGTGGTGAACGAAGTGCCGGTACTGAGCTTCCCGGGCAACCCGGTGAGCACGATGGTCTCCTTCGAGGTCTTCGCACGGGGCGAACTGCGCCGGGCCGCGGGCCTGCCCGAGATCCCGCGCGAGCGACTCCCGTTGACTGCACCGCTGCGTTCGGTGGACGGCAAGCGGCAGTTCCTGCGGGCACGCAGAACTGCGGACGGAATCGAACTCGTTGCCGGACCCGGATCGCACCTTGTTGCAGCCATGGCGTGGGCCGACGTCCTGATCGACATCCCCGCCGCCGTGACCGAGCTCGGCGCGGGCGATCTCGTCGACGTCGTCCCGCTCTCGACTTCCTCGATCTGATTCACTCGATCTGATTCAAAGGACACTGATGACCGAATTGACACACGTCGACAGCGAGGGCCGAGCGCGCATGGTCGACGTCAGCGCCAAGGCCGAGACGACGCGTATCGCCGTCGCTGCCGGCGAACTCGTCACGACCGCCGAGGTAGTTCGCCTCGTCCGCGCCGACGGCATGCCCAAGGCTGATGTCCTCACCACCGCGCGCATCGCCGGAATCGCCGGTGCGAAGAAGACCTCCGAACTGATCCCGCTGTGTCATCAACTCGCGCTCTCGTCGGTCAAGGTGGAATTCGGGTTCACCGAAACATCGATCACCGTCGAGGCGACGGCGAAGACTCGCGGACAGACCGGCGTCGAGATGGAAGCACTCACCGCCGTCGCGGTAGCCGGCCTGACCTTGCACGACATGGTCAAAGCGGTGGACCCCGGAGCTACCATGAACGGTGTTCGTCTGCTCACCAAAGACGGTGGTAAGCGCGGACATTGGACCCGCGACACTCAGAACGCACAGACAGCTCCGGCGCACACCTTCACCTCGGCACGGTCCGCGACCGTCCTCGTGGCTTCCACCGGCGGTGCGAACGGCACCAGACCCGACACCACCGGACCCACGATCGCGACCTGGCTACGTGAACGGGACTTCGAGGTACGTGGACCGCTTGTGTACGCCGACGCAGACATCGCGGCGGGCATCGCTGACGCCAAGGAGGGCTCCCCGTCACTCGTCATCAGTACCGGCGGCACCGGGGCTTCCCCCACGGATGCCACCCCGGAAGCTACCCGGGCAGTCTTGACCCGTGAGTTGCCCGGCGTCGCAGAAGCGATCCGGACCAAGGGCCTCGAGAAGACACCACACGCGTCGCTGAGCCGTGGTGTGGCAGGTCTCACAGGTACGACGGTCGTCGTCAATCTTCCGGGTTCTCCCGGTGGAGTGAAGGACGGTCTCGCCGTCCTCGGACCCATCATCGATCACCTGCTCGCGCAGGTCGCAGGCGGAGGAGCGCACGATGAGTGAGCTATTGGCTCGGATCTCCGAGCAACCGATTCACGCAGACACCGTCGACGCCGCCGTTGCCGGTCCGAAGAACGGCGCTGTTGTGGTGTTCACGGGAACGGTGCGCAATCACGATGGAGGTCAAGCGGTTTCGGCGTTGGAGTACCAAGCGCATCCGGATGCCGAACGCTTCCTCCAGACGTGCTGCCAAGAGGTTGCGGCCTCGACCGGCCTGCCGGTTGCCGCGATCCATCGCGTCGGTCACCTCGAGATCGGCGACCTCGCACTGGTCGCCGCCGTCGCCGCGCCGCATCGAGCGGAGGCGTTTGCCGCGTGCGCCGAACTGGTGGAGCGCATCAAGCACGAGGTACCGATCTGGAAGCGGCAACACTTCGCGAACGGCGTCTCCGAATGGGTCGGGTTGTAGGTCGAACGCTCCGGGAAGGTAGAGTTGCGATCACTAGGTGCCTGAAATCGGGCATCCAGCGTCGTAGAACGCAAATTTTCTTGCTGAGTGCTCAATGCACCCGCTCTTCTTACGGCGAAGAAGCCTGCCGACCGGCAGCGCCGCCACCACTGTGCTTGATTGTTCGACCGGTTAATTCCCGTGTCGGCATCCGGGCACGAACACGTGCCCGAAAGGCTCTGAACACACTTGTCTGACATCTCTACGCCCGCTACCACCTTCGCAGCCCTCGGTGTGCGCGCACCGCTGGTGAAAGCTCTCGAAGACGGCGGAATCACTTCTCCGTTCCCGATCCAGATCGACACCCTCCCCGACACTCTCTCGGGGCGCGACGTACTGGGCCGCGGAAAGACCGGAAGCGGCAAGACCCTCGCGTTCTCCATCCCCATGGTCTCCCGCCTCGCCGGCGAACTGTCCGGAGGAAAGCGTCGTCCGGGTCGACCGCTCGGCCTGGTGCTCGCACCCACGCGTGAGCTCGCCACCCAGATCACCGCAACCCTCGAACCGTTGGCCGCCGCATACGACTTGCGCGTGACCACGATCTTCGGTGGTGTCTCGCAGCACCGCCAGGTTCAGGCTCTCAAGGCCGGAGTCGACATCGTCGTCGCCTGCCCCGGTCGCCTCGAAGACCTCATGAAGCAGAAGTTCGTCAGTCTCGACGCCGTCGAGATCACCGTGCTCGACGAGGCCGACCACATGGCCGACCTCGGCTTCCTGCCCGTCGTCACCCGCATCCTCTCGTCCACCCCGCAGGACGGGCAGCGTCTACTGTTCTCGGCAACGCTGGACAACGGCGTCGACAAGCTCGTCAAGCGTTTCCTCAAGAACGAGGTCATGCATTCGGTCGACGAGGCCAACTCCCCCGTCGCCGCAATGACGCACCACGTGTTCGACGTCGACGGCGTCGAAGCCAAGAAGGCTCTGGTCGAGAAGCTCGCTTCCGGTACCGGTCGTCGCATCCTGTTCATGCGCACCAAGCACCAGGCTCGCAAGTTGGCTCGCCAGCTCACCGAGTCGGGCATCCCGTCCGTTGACCTTCACGGCAACCTCTCGCAGGCTGCTCGCGACCGTAACCTGGCGGCATTCTCCGCCGGTGAAGCGCGCGTCCTCGTCGCCACCGACGTCGCAGCGCGTGGCGTCCACGTCGACGACGTCGAGTTGGTCGTCCACGTCGATCCGCCGGCCGAGCACAAGGCTTACCTGCACCGCAGTGGTCGCACCGCTCGCGCAGGCAGCGCCGGCGACGTGGTCACCGTGGTTCTGCCCGAGCAGCGTAAGGATCTTGCGATCCTCATGCGCAAGGCAGCCATCAAGGTGACCCCGGTCCGTTCGACTGCCAACTCCGAGCACGTCGTCAAGTTGGTCGGCGACATCGCACCGCACGTCACGCCGTCTCCGAAGGCTCCTGCCCAGCCCAACGGCGGACGCGGACAGCGTCCCGCCGGCCAGGGTGGACGCGGCGGCGCAGCACGTTCGGGTCAGGCTCGCTCCGGACAGGGCGGTCAGTCACGCGGTGCTCGCACCGGCGGAGCTGCCCGTCAGGAACATGCCGGTGGTGGCGCTCGCCGTCCCCGCACCGGCGGCGGCGCTCGCACCGCAGGCTCCACCGGTGGCCGTCCCGCACGCTAGGCCCCCGGTACAACTCAATAGGTTTCGTAGTGGACAGCGTCGGCCAATGGCCGGCGCTGTCGCCATCCGAAGCGTTCGAGATCCGGAACCTGTTGAAACTCGGTCACCTTCCCGACGCACAGCCACGCAATGGGGCGAACGGGTGACGGAATGCCCATGAGTTCGGTGAGGTACTTCTCGTCGTAGAACGAAACCCAGCCGATGCCGATCTCCTCGGCTACCGCGGCGAGCCACAAATTCTGAATTGCCAGTACCGCCGAGAACAGTCCGGTGTCGTCGACGGTATGACGGCCGAGGATGTTCGGACCACCGCGCGACGGGTCGTAAGTGACGACGATGCCGGTACCGCTCTCGGCGATTCCCTCGATCTTGATGGGGTCGAACGTCGAGCGGCGATCCTCGGGCAAAGACTGCGCGAATTTCACCCGGGCATCGGCGACGTGTGCCGCGAAGGTGTCGAGCGTCTCCGGATTACGAACGACGACAAAATCCCACGGTTGCGTGTTTCCCACGCTCGGCGCGCGATGGGCGGCGTCGAGAATGCGCATCAGAGTTTCGTCGGGGACGATCTCTCCCGAGAACTCGGCGCGAACGTCTCGGCGTCGCCGAATCGCTTCGTACACGGATACAGCTGATTCACTCACGCCCCGACGGTATAGCGGTGCAATCCCAGCATGGCGTCGGGGTGCGGTTCGACCGTTTCTTCGCGCATGCAGGCGCGGAGCGCGCTGCCGACCGCCCCCGAATCCATCCCGGTGCCGATCACGACCAGTTGCGTGGTTCGAGGTTCGCCCGACTTCCATCGCAGCGGCGTGATCCGGACATGATCACCCACCGATTGGATCTCGAATTTTCCTGTGTAGCCCGGAATCTCGAAGTTCACGAAGCCCTTGATGCGGTAAACACCCGACGGCTGATTCTCGAGAAAGTGCGTCAGAGCCCTGGCATCGAGAGGCGTCTCCGATGCGAAATCAACCGATTCGTAGCGGTGGTGCAGGTGATCGTGGTGACACGAGCCGTCCTCGTGATCGTCGTCGTGCCCGTCGCGCAGGAGTTCGTCGAGGCTCAGTTGATCGCCCGGAGCCGGAGGGGTCACCTCGCCGGTATCGAACAACAGAGCGGGGTCTATCCGCGAGTGCGAGGTTTCCACCATCGGCGCTCGCGGATTCAACTTACGAATTTCGGCCGTGAATCGCTCGCGTTCGGCGACCGGAACGCTGTCGATCTTGTTGACTACCACCAGGTCTGCCAGGCGGACATGTTGATCGAGCTCGGGATGTTCGCGGCGAACGGTGGAGAAATTGGCTCCGTCGACCAGGACCACCAGGCCGCCGTAGACGACAGACGGGTTCTCGCTTCCGAGGACGAGTCGAATCATGTTCCGCGGCTCGGCAAGCCCGCTGGCCTCGATGACGATCACGTCGATCCCGGACTGCCGGTGCGCCAACTTGTTCAGCATCTCGTCCATGTCCGAGACGTCGACAGCGCAGCACAAACAGCCGTTGCTGAGGGAGACCATCGAATCGACCTGACCGGCGACCATCATCGAGTCGATGTTGACGGAGCCGAAGTCGTTGACGATCACGCCGATGCGTACACCGTCGCTGTTACGCAGAAGATGGTTGAGCAGCGTCGTCTTGCCCGAACCGAGAAAGCCTGCGACGACTATTACGGGAATCTGCTTCTTCGCCACCACACAACCTTCCGAAACCACACGTACCGATCAGTGATCGTAGTGGAGTGTGGCTCCGGAAGGTTCACGCTGACAGCAGACTCACACCGTGCAGAGCGGACGGATGTCCGACGTGCCCTCGGTGGTCGGTGACGTCAGGATCGTGCATGCGTTGTATCCACGGGATTCGGCGACCCGGCGGATCTCACTCCAGCCTGCCGCGTCGACGACCGCCGACCGTGAGAGCACGAACCCGGAAAGCCTGAGCGGATCGCCCACCAGTGCCCACGAATAGTCGTCGGCAATGTAGGTGACGATGTAGTTGGGTGGGCCGTCCAAGCTTTCCTGTGAGGGCACCCCGGGGAAGCTCACGTGCAACTGGGCACCCGTTGCTGGATCGGTAACTCGGGCATTCCCGACGATCTCGTTGACTTGACCGGTCCACGTCGTACACGTGTTCTTCACGCTCACGTTCGACGAATCGACGATCCCGTAACTCGCCCGGGTGTCCTTCGCGCACGCGAGGCTGAAGGGCTGAGGAATCGCCGCCACCTGGTTCCATTCCCCTACGTAGCGCGCGACGTCCAGGTTCGCCACCGGCTGCAAGGGTTCCCAGAGTGGGCTCGCCTGCGCGGTTCCCGAAAACATCGTCGCTGCGGCGCACACTCCCGCAATCGCAATCGCACTTCGCCCCGACCACTTCATGTCACTGCTCCTCGTCTGTACAACGCTCGATCGGCATTGGTTCCTCAAGGCATTCGGAGCTGACTGACTGGAGGATGGGGCGGTATGTAAAACTACTTTTGGTTTGTTATGGACCTACTTCACAAACCTTATGTAGTCTTTGCTAAAAGATAGCTGAAAGTCGGACGGAGCTACTGTGATGAAGGTTGTCGACTTAGGTCTAGAACGCACTCGCTATGCAGTCATCGACGAGACGATCGAGTCGAGGTGGCGCCGAGTCACCTCTATGCAGCACGACGCCGTTGCCGTCGTGACTCCGCGCGACCGGATCACTTTCGCCGAACTCGAACTCCGGACCGACGCATTGGTCCGCGAACTTCGCCTACGTGGGTCACACGGGGCACGCCCGGTTGCGGTCGATCTCGAACCAACGGCCGAGTCGGTGCCCGCCATCCTCGCCACTCTGATTTCCGGTCGGCCCTTGGTCATGATCGACCCACAACTCCCCGAGGCCCGCCGAGCGCACATCATGAGCACCTCGGGTGCAGTCCCGCTGCAGTCGATACTCGACGAGTCTGCTGCGACGGGCTTCAGATTCGACAGCGCGTTGGAACCATCGAGTTCCGACCCTGCAATGATCGCGTTCACGTCAGGCACCAGCGGGGCGCCCAAGGGAGTCGTGTTGAGCCACTCCATGTGCCTGAACAAGGCCGACGAACTCGCCGCAGCAATCGACCTGCGACCCGACGATCACATCGGGAACCTGTTGCCCGTCAGTTTCGGAGCCGGAATCACGGCCCTGATCATGGGGCTTATGAACGGAGTCACGGTCTACTGCTGGGATCCACGTATCGACGGCGTCTCGGGAATCGACGACTGGCTGATCGAGAATTCGATCACGACCACGCACTGTGCGCCGTCTTTTCTGCGGGCGTGGTCAGATCTCGATTGCGGTGCAGCAAATGATGATTCGATCGGTTCCCTACGCGTCGTCGTAACGTACGGGGAAGCAGTTCACGGCGAGGACTACGCGCGCCATCGCAGTCACGGCTTCGCTCGCGTCACGTACGTCAACTGGCTGGCCACCACCGAGACCGGTGTCGTCGCGTACAACGTGTTCCCACCACATTCCGAACTACCCGTCGGAGTGGTACCGGCCGGACGTGCTCGCGACGGCAAGGACGTACAGATCGTCGATGTGAACGGCGTGCCTCTCCCCGACGGAGAGATCGGAGAGATTCAGGTTGTCTCCAGTGATCTTGCCGACGGATACCACGGCGACCCGGATCGAACTGCAACACGATTCACGCGCCTGGGCGACGGAGTGAGCATCTACCGGACCGGTGACCGGGGCCGCATCGACGAACGCGGAGAACTGCAACTGCGGGGACGCGTCGACGACGCCGTCAAGATTCGGGGCTATCTGGTGGAACCGATGGAAGTCGAGGCGCATATTCGTCGAATTCCCGGCGTCGCCGATGTTTTCGTGGCCGTCGTCCTCGAGAACGATCGACCGGAGATCGTCGCCTACGTGGTCCTGACCAAAGCCGTGATGGCACGGTCGGGCGCCGAGATGCGGCGCGAATTGGCGACATATCTGCCGGCCTGGATGCTCCCCCGACATTTTGTTCTGATGCCGGCGTTGCCCCGCAACGAAAGAGGAAAGGTCGATCGAACAGCGCTGCCCTCCGTCGAGGTGCGGTCCACTCCACCGACTCTCGCCGGGCCCGCCGAATTGTGGTTGTCCTCTATCTGGGAGTCGATTCTCGGTATCGACTCCATCGACCGTGAGGACGACTTCTTCGAACTCGGCGGCGATTCGCTTGCTTCAACCGAAGTGGTGGCAAAGATTCACGACATGTTCCGGATCCGGATCACGGCGGCGGAGTTCGCGGCCGCCAGTACCGTCAAAGACCTTGCAGCGCTGGTGGATCGGCGCAGAATCGATCCCGATGATCGCGTCTGTCACAACACGATGGTGCCACTGAAGCTCGAAGGCTCCGGGCGACCGCTGTTCATCATGAACGGAGCGGGGTGCCCATCGACGACGCTGTCCACCTTGTCGAAAGCGCTTCACACCGATCGGCCGGTTTACGCACTTCAGCCACACGGCTTCGAATCTCGCGGACTACCCGACCGGTCGGTGAAAGCAAGCGCCCGCCGTTTCATTTTCGAAATCAAGAAGATTCAGCCCACCGGGCCATACCTCCTCGCCGGATACTCGTACGGCGGCTACGTGGCGCTGGAAATGGCGACACAGCTGTCCGAGTCAGGTGACACTGTCGAACACGTCACCGTTCTCGACACCAGAATCTCCACCGAGGCTGCCGCACGACTGGCTGGTCGAGCGGGCATCACTTTGGATCCGTCGATCGTCGACCTTGCACCACAACCATCCTCCAATGCCCGCTGGAAGCCGACCAGACGCACCGTCGCGGCCATGTGGATCCGCACGCTGTTCGCCGGCATTCTGCAGTACCCGCCGGCCACCCAGTGGACCGTGTTCCTCTACATCGGAGGCCAGGCGCTCCGGAAGCATCGGATACGAGCATGCGCCGCGCCCGTCACCGTGATCCGTGGAGCCACCAACAACCGTGGACGCGAGATCTGGTCACTCATTGCCACAGGCTCACTGGATTTCGACGACGTCGACGCGTGCCACGAAGACGTCGTCCGCCAACCGTACGTCCGCAAGACTGCGGCGATCATCGATCGAGTCTGTGATCGAGCGTGACCAGCGCTGCTCATGTCCAGCTGTAGAAGAAAGAGCGGCGGGGAGTGAGTGCCCAGTCGGTCGTCGACGAACACACTCGTTCCTTGACGAACGCACCCGCCCTGCCTGCGATGAACATGCCCGCTGCGTCGTCGACACGAGTGGTCCGCTGGAACACACCTCGCCGCCTCCCGAGACTGATGCACCGGCCTGCGAACTTCGGAGCCACCGGGCGCGGCGCGGAACCTTCGAGTCGATGCAGGATCGTCTCGGCCGCATGGACTCCCAAGGGAATCGCGGCCTGACAACTCATCCTCAGTAAAAGATCACCGACTGCGACCGCATCACCCGCACCGACGATGTTGGGGTGGGACGAGCATTCGAGACGGTCGTCGACCTTCAGACGACCGAGACCGTCGACGGGAAGGCCACTTCGGCGCGCCAGCTCGGGGACCCCGAATTCTGTCGCGAGAATCGTGCAATCTGCCTCCACCCGTGCGCCTCCCGCAAGCTCGCAGGACGAACCGTCAATCCGTGTAACCCGGGATTCGGTGACGATGTCGACCCCAAGATCGGTCAATGTTCTGAGAATTGCAGATCGCGCACGCTCTGACAGATCCGGGGCCACGATTCCTCCGGTCACCAAAGTGATTCGGCTGCTTCGCTGCTCAGCCAATTCTGCGGCAGTCTCGATTCCGGTGAGACCGCCGCCAACAACGCAGACCGTAGCCTTCCCGTCGAGTGTCGCCATTCTGGATTCGAGGCGAACCGCGTCCTCGAATTCGGAGACGCTGAACCCGTGCTCCGCCGCCCCGCCGATAGTGCTGGGTAACTGCCCACTTCCGACTGCGTAGACCAAGTAGTCGTAGTCGAGCACGCTGCCGTCGTCGAGGGTGAGCCTGCCGAGCGCCGCCTCGATCGTCGTCACCTCTCCGAAGACTCGGTGTGCCGCACGCGGTAGGGCCCTGTCGAACGAGACCGTCGCGTCGTAGCCAGCCGCGATCATCTGATGGAGCCTGATTCTTTGCACGAAGTGTGGGCGCGGATTCACGACGGTCACCGTGATGTCCGACCGAGTTCTCTGCAGTCGCTTCGCTGCCATGACGCCCGCATATCCTGCCCCGATTATCACCACGTGTGCACTCATGGTTCTCCGTTCCGCCAACGGTCCCCATGCTGAGAATGCACGGGATGATCAGGCCTCATCGCGGACGTTATTGAACATTGACGCCCTGGCGTTATGGCGGTCGACACATCTAGGCAGAACTGTGCTGCATGCAATAGAGACTCGAAAAACACAGGGTCGACAACACAACACTGGCTCGAAAACAACAAATGCTCTGCACCGATTGGTGCAGAGCATTTGTTCGGGTGGAGCTAAGGGGACTCGAACCCCTGACCCCCACACTGCCAGTGTGGTGCGCTACCAGCTGCGCCATAGCCCCGTATTCAGTTCGCTCTAACAGTCGAACTCGCAGCGGCTGTTCTGCTTTCCGCTTGCTGGAAGAAAGTTACACCACTTGACTCGTGGGCAACAAATCGCCTGGTCAGAGCGAAGCGGCCGCTCCAGCTCAAGAGGAGAGCTTGGAAACCCAGTCGCTGCTGCCTGTGTCAACGATCTTGCCGTTCGCCACAACCGTGGGCGTCCCGTTCGACCCGACATCCTTGAGCGCCTGGCTGGCGGCTGCGGCATTGGCCGCGGCGGCTTCGACGTTGGTACCGGAAGAGATGCAGGTTGCCACGTCCTCGGATGCGCCCGCATCACGAGCGATCTGGGCGAGGTCGTCGTTGGTGTGGTCGCTGCTGCCGCCCTCGGCCGGCTGCGTGTCGGTCGCGAAAAGCTTGTTGTGGAATGCGGAGTACGCAATCGCGTCACCACCCTGAGCGACGCAGAGCAGAGCGGCGCCGGCCCGTGTGGAGTAGTCACCGCTGCCCGACGCCCGGTTGAGGAAGTTCAGCATGTGGTACCGCACGGCGACGTCACCGTTGTCGACGGCGGCCGCGAGAGCCTGGCCACTGAGGTGTTCGAGAGCAGCACAGGCCGGGCACAGCGGATCCTCGAAGAGATCAATGGTTGTCGCGGCGGAGGGCTTGCCGAGCAGCACCACTCCGTTGTCCTGCACCGTGACGGCAACTTCGGAACTCTGCACGGAGCCGTAGCCGTCGTTCTGGGGCTTGTTCTTGCTGTTCGTCCACAAGACACCGCCGATGACGAGGGCCGCGATCACGAGCACCGCGAGGCCACCGATGATGTAGGTGGAGCGGCTCGAGACCGGTTCCGGCGAGTATTTGTTCTTGCTGCTCTTGGTGCTCACGCTGATGCAGTCCTTCGTGCGTCGATACGATTTACCGATTGCTTACCTTGCCACTGAAGACTGAGTATCCACTGAGAACGCCGCGCGTGATCCGGGCCCCAATGCGAGTGGCGAACGCGGGAACACGAGCAGCCAGACGGCAAGTGCCAAGAAGCCCAGGTCGCGGAGAATCTCCTTCGAATAGTCCCAAGCGCCGACGTCGGCTGCACCTCCGCCGCCGAAACATCCGCAGTCGATGGACAATCCCCTGGCCCACACCGAAATGATCACCGCAATGAGAACCGTGAGGATGACCACCGAGACTGCAGCGGATGCTCGCACCGCCAACCCGACGAGGATCAGCAGGCCCAGGACTATTTCGACCAGGGGAAGAGCCGTCGCCACCGGACCCACCAGTGACTCGGGCAATAGTTGATAGGCGCGCACCGCGATCTTCGTCTGAACGGGATCAAAGAACTTGAGTCCCCCGGAAATCAGCCAGACGGCCGCCAAACCCAATCGGGCCACAAGACTCACGATGCGAATTGCCACCCGATCGAGAGTACAGAATGCCCGGTCAGTCCAGGTTTGTCCGCGCAGGAGTATCCGTTAGCACCGTCACATCAGTCAGATCTTCGACGACGGATTCGACGGGCTTCGTTCGCGACGGAACGAACAACCACCCCGTCGCCGACACGACTACTACGGCTCCCATCACCGCGAAGGCCGCCGAGTACGACACATGCTGGGCGATCAGTCCGGCACAAATCGGCGCCACTACCCCACCGATGTCGGACATCATCTGGAATACCGCCAGAACGGGTCCGCCTCGGGCCGTCGATCCGACAACATCGGCAACCGCGGCCTGCTGGGCCGGACTCATGAGGCCGGAGCCGACACCAGTCACTGCGGCAATGGCGAAGAACACCACGAGGTTGTCGGTGAATCCCATTGCGATGGTTCCCAGACCGCATATGAGTAGGCCGCTCACGACAAAGGGCTTGCGTCCGAAGCGGTCCGAGAGTCGTCCGGAGACGATCAACACCAACGCATTGCCGACGGCGAAGATCGTCAGGGCGTAGGCCGCAATCGAGGGGTCTCGGCCGAGGAACTCGACGACGAACAGGGGAACCATGGCAACGCGAACTCCGAAGATCACGCCACCGAAGGCGAGGTTCGATCCGAGCGCTGCCCGGTACACCGGAGACTGGAGGCCTTCTGTGAGAGTCATCGACTTCACATCGACAGCCTTGTCCGGTGACGCCAAATGAGATCCACGCAGGCTCACGAAGACAACGAGCGCGGCGATCACCAACGCAATTGCGTAGATGATGAACGGCATCCGCAGACCGAACTGCAACAGCGCTCCGCCGACCAGCGGGCCGCCGATCGATCCCATGAGAAAGCTTGTCGCGTACAGACCCGACACGCGGCCGCGACTGTCCGACGGTGACATGCGAATGATCAGCCCGAGGGCCGACACCGTGAACATGGTCGACCCGATGCCGCCCAACGACCGGAACAGCAGAAGTTGCCAGTACTCCCCCGCGAAAGCGCACGCACCGGTCGAGACCGCGACGATGAGAAGGCCGACGATGTAGACCGGCCGCTCACCGAGTTTCTGTACCAAAGTGCCGCTCATCGGCGCGAACACCAACCGCATGAAAGCGAAAGACGAGATCACGATCGTGGCGGCGGTGACCGATACGTCGAAGCTGCGCGCGAACTGAGGTAGTGCCGGGGCGACCAACCCGAATCCGAGGGCGATGACGAAGCTGGCGGCGACCAGTACCCAAATTTCCTGTGGCAGCTTGGCTGCACGAGTTTTCATGTCGCCCGGAATTCTAGCCGGGCGACCTGAGCGGTCCGCGGGCTAGTTCGCCTTCAAGACGCCGGACACCAAGTCCTTGGCCGCTGCCTGAACCTGAGCCAGATGATCGGCGCCCTTCATCGACTCGGCATAGATCTTGTACACGTCCTCCGTGCCGGACGGCCTCGCTGCAAACCACGCGTTCTCCGTCGCCACCTTGAGACCACCGATCGCCGCGCCGTTTCCGGGCGCGGCAGTCAGTGTCGCGGTGATCGGTTCACCCGCCAGCTCGGTCGCACTCACCTGGTCGGGAGACAATTTTGCCAAGACTGCCTTCTGTGCGCGTGTCGCGGGCGCATCGATCCGTGCGTACACCGGGCTCCCGAACTTTTCGGCCAACGCGGCGTAGTGCGCTGACGGAGACTTTCCCGTCACCGCGGTGATTTCCGACGCGAGCAACGCAAGGATGATGCCGTCCTTGTCCGTCGTCCAGACGGAACCGTCGTGTCGGAGGAAGGACGCGCCGGCGCTTTCCTCGCCGCCGAATCCCACAGACCCGTCGAGCAATCCGGGAACGAACCACTTGAACCCGACCGGAACCTCGAGCAATTCGCGGCCCAGGCTGCTCACGACACGGTCGATCATCGAGGAACTCACGAGGGTCTTGCCGACCTTGGTATCTGCGCCCCAACCTGGCCGGTTCGCAAACAGGTACTCGATGGCAACGGCCAGATAGTGATTCGGGTTCATCAAACCGCCGTCGGGAGTGACGATGCCGTGGCGGTCGGAGTCCGCATCGTTTCCGGTCGCGATGTCGTAGCGATCCCGAATCCCGATCAGCGACGCCATCGCGTCGGGCGACGAGCAGTCCATGCGGATCTTGCCGTCCGTATCGAGCGTCATGAACCGCCAGGTCGGATCGACGAGAGGATTCACCACTTCGAGGTCGAGTCGGTGAGTTTCGGCAATCGCGCCCCAGTAGTCGACGCTTGCCCCGCCGAGGGGGTCTGCACCGATCGTGATTCCGGCATCGCGGATCGCGTCGAGGTCGAGGACACTGGGGAGGTCTTCGACGTAGTAGCGGAGGAAGTCGTAGCGTTCGACGCGGTCCAGCGCTTGTGCCGCCGTCACACGCCGTACCCCGGAAAGCCCCTTGCGCAGTAGCTCGTTCGCTCGATCGGCGATAACCGACGTCGCATCCGTGTCCGCGGGCCCGCCGTGCGGCGGGTTGTATTTGAAGCCACCGTCACGAGGCGGATTGTGTGACGGTGTCACGACGATGCCGTCGGCTTTGGCCTCCGGACCCGTCGAGTTGTATCGCAAGATCGCGTGACTGACAGCCGGGGTGGGAGTGTAGGCGTCGCGTGAATCGACGAGGACGACGACGTCGTTGGCGACCAGGACCTCCAAGGCCGACAGCCAGGCAGGCTCCGAGAGCGCATGTGTGTCCCGGCCGATGAACAGCGGGCCGTCGATTCCCTGCGAAGCGCGGTACTCGACGATCGCCTGGGTTGTCGCCAGGATATGAGCTTCGTTGAACGCCGAGTCGAGACTGGAACCGCGATGTCCTGAAGTGCCGAAAAGTACCTGCTGCATCGGGTTCTCGGGATCCGGAGTGCGCGTGTAATACGCGGTGACCAGATGAGGAACATTGATCAGATCCTCTGGCAGAGCCACTTGTCCTGCTCGTTCGTGCGCCACGAATCCCCCTCGGCCCGGTGGTCGACCACTGTGTCGACGCGACTGTGGACAATTGTCTACCCTGGCCGCGTGGCGTGCACGCTCGGCGCCGGATCCGTCAATCCGTGATCTGGATTCCCAACCACGCAGCGGACAGTCCCACGATCAGACTGAGGACGATATAGATCAGAGAAAGCGCCGTCTGGCGCCTCTCGATCATCCCGACGTTCTCGGTCGCGAAGGTCGAATAGGTGGACAAGCCGCCGCAGAAGCCGGTCGCCAGAAGTGCGGCCATCTCGGTGGAAAGAGCTGCCCCGGTGAACAATCCAAGGAGGAAGCAGCCGATCACGTTCGCGGCGAACGTCGCAGCCGGAAATCCCTTGTACGCGGGCACATACCGCGCCAACAGGTACCGGCCACTCGCACCAGCGCCGCCGCCGAGCGCCACCAGGAGAACTGTCATGCCGACGCTCCGTCCCGCGCGCGGATCCAGCGTTCACCGAGCCCTTTGCCCAGTGCTGCAGCGAGGATCGCGGGAATCAACGTCCCGAGAACATAGAGAATCGATCGCCACGGACTCTCCGTCACGGCGTGAACCGCGAAGGACGAGAAGGTGGTGAAGCCGCCGCAGAAGCCCGTGCCGAGAAAGAGGTACCCAACCTTGTTGTGCACGAGCAGGGCCGCGAGAACACCGAGAACGAACGAGCCAACGACGTTGATGACCAGAGTCGTCCAGATGTGGGGAAAGAGCTCCCCCAGACCGTAGCGGCTGAGCGCGCCCAACCCTCCGCCGACGGCAACCGCGCATACCGCAGCCGGCAGTTTCAGATCACCCATGCTCTGGCCTCACCCGAAAGAGCCTACGTCCCGGAGCGGGCTTTCGGCGGGCGAGGAATGAAGTAACTTGTCCGCTGCTGATACTCGCGATAGCCCGGACGCTGTTCCATGTGTCGCTCGAGCAACCGCGCTCCGGTGGCGAAGACCAGGAAGTACGTCATGGCGATCGGTGAGAGGACGGTCAACACCCCCGGCCACACGGACGCCGAGACGAGGAAGATCCCCCACCAGACACACGCGTCGCCGAAATAGTTGGGATGCCGCGTCCATGCCCACAAACCTTGATCCATGATGTGGCCACGGCTGCCCGGATCGGATTTGAACTCCTCCATCTGTCGGTCGCCGACCGTCTCGAACGTGACGCCGACAATCCACAGCGCGATTCCGAGTACGACAAGAAGTCCGAAGCTGCCGTTCGACACTGCTGCGACCTGGATCGGCAGGGAGACGAACCACAACGAAATCCCCTGCGTGAGATAGATCTTGCGGATCGCATACAGCGTTCGATTACCCGTCGCTCGTCCGAGCATTTCTTCGTACCGCGGGTCTTCACCTTTGCCACGCGATCGAATCGCCATGTGCGTCGCCAACCGCAGACCCCAGATCGCCACGAGCGCAAGCATCAGCAACCGGCGCCAGAGGTCGCCGGTTCCCACTATCGCGGACACGAGCGCGATCAGAACGAAGCCGGCGCCCCACGACACGTCGACAACGTTGTGGCGCCCGATCCGTACACCGATCGTGGCTGTCACCGCCATTCCGACGGCGATCGCCAGCAGACTCGTGAGTGTGACCACTCCGAACGCGCCCCAGTCGAATCCGTTCATCGCCGCGACACCCACTGCGGCCGTACCGGTTCCATACCCGATCGACCATCACCGTGCGGCCGGACCGACAGAATCTGATCAACGCCCATCCTGCCGTCCCGAAATGCCATTCCTCCGCCGACGAGGTAGAGACGCCACACCCGGGCGACTTCGACACCTACGAGTTCCACGACGCGATCCCAGTTCGATTCGAAGGTCTCGATCCACGCGTCGACGGTCCGCACGTAGTGCTCACGCAGGGCGTGGACGTCCCGCACTTCGAGTCCACCTTCCTCGATCATCGCAACAGTGCGACCGACGGGCCGCATGTACATGTCCGGCGCGATGAACGACTCGATGAACGGACCTCCCCCGGGGTGCGGGCCAGTGCGGGACATCTGCTGAATCAGCACACGGCCACCGGCAATAACATTGTCGTGGAGCGCTTTCACGTAGGTCGGATAGTTGTCCTCACCGACATGCTCACCCATCTCGATGGAAGCGACCGCATCGAAGGGACCGTCTGGAATCTCTCGATAATCTTGGAGGCGAATCTCGACCCAGTCTTCCAAACCGAGCGCGCGGACCTTCGCGTCGACAAAAGCCTTCTGCTCCGCCGAGATCGTGATTCCGACAACCCTGGCGCCGTACTCCCGCGCTGCATGCAGGCTGAGCGAGCCCCAACCACAGCCGACATCGAGAAACCGCAAGCCTCGCGCTCGATCGAGACCGACCTTGCGGCACACCAGGTCCAGCTTGTCTGTCTGTGAGTCTTCGAGCGTGTAGTCCGGTGCATCGGAAGTCCAATAGCCCGAGGAGTACGCCATGTTCTCATCGAGGATCAATTGGTAGAAATCGTTCGACAAATCGTAGTGGTGCCCGATCGCCTCGCGGTCGCGGGCGAGGCTGTGCAGGCGCCCCTTCACCTGAGCCTGCGACGCCGGCGGAGCCAAAGGTCTCCCGAAAGCACCGAAGGATCGCGCAGCCTTGACCGCGGCCAAGACGAGCGACGGTGTCGGGGTAATCGACCCGAGCCCCCGCTCGGCAGACACCTTCCACACGTGTGTGAGTGCATCGCCTAGATCGCCCTCGACGTCGAGTTCACCGAGAACATACGCCTGCGCAGCCCCCAACTCGCCGGGATTCCAGAGCAAGCGTCGCAAAACGTTCGGGCTGTAAAGCGTCACCTTCGGAGCATCTTCCGGACCTGCTGTGCTGCCGTCCCATGCAGTCAACCGCACCGGAAGTTCGCCGCCGACAAGTGGACTGAGGATGTCCGAGAGACGACCCGCAACGCCGGTACCTTGTGCCGTTCGATCCATCGTGGCGGTCATCGCTGGTTCCTCCGATCGAGAACAATTTGCTGGACGTCGAGATACCCCGACCGAAACCCCGCCTCGGAGTAGCAGAGATAGAAATGCCACATGCGCGCGAACACTGCGTCGAACCCGAGCGCGGACGCCTCGTCGGTGCGAGCGCTGAATCGCTCGTCCCACAGTCGCAACGTCTGCGCGTAGTGATCGCCCATCGACATCCGCTCACGCACCCGCAGGGTTGTCATGCGCTCGGTGACGTCCTCGATCGCCCGCACCGACGGGAGAAATCCGCCGGGGAAGATGTACTTGTGCACCCAGGTGTAGGTGTTGCGGGTCGCGAGCATTCGATCGTGCGGCATCGTGATGGCTTGGATCGCCGCGCGCCCACCCGGCGCCAGCAGGGCGTCGATCGTCTGGAAGTAGCTTCCCCAGTACTGGTGGCCGACGGCCTCGATCATCTCGACCGACACAACGGCGTCGTACTCCCCCTGTACCTGCCGATAGTCGAGAAGGTCGACCTGAACGCGATCTGCCAATCCCGCAGCGCTTATCCGCTTCGCTGCCAATTCCTGCTGTTCGACCGAAAGTGTCACCGAGCGCACCGTCGCTCCCCGTTGGGCAGCTCGGATCGCCAATTCTCCCCAGCCTGTGCCGATTTCGAGCACTCGCGAACCGGGTCCGACACCTGCGCCATCCAGCAGTCGATCGATCTTCCGATGCTGCGCCGCTGCGAGCACGTCCCACGACGGGGTCGCCCCTACCGACAGATCCTCGAAGAGTGCACTGGAATACGTCATGGTGTCGTCGAGGAACAGTTCGAACATCTCGTTCGAGAGGTCGTAGTGCCGGGAGATGTTCGAGCGCGTGTTCTGCGTCGAATTCCGTTCACTGCGAGGCTGCTTCGGAATGTAGAGGCCTCGTAGCCGCTGCAGGAAGTCGGGAATGAGCGTCGCCACGCGGGAGGCGAAGACTTCCAGGACCGCAGTGAGGTCGGACGCTTCCCAATCGCCCGCCATGTACGACTCGCCGAATCCGATCAAACCACTGTCACCCACACGAGCAGCGAAGTCGTCTGGGCGGTGAATGACCATCAACGGCGAATCGGGGCTACCGCCACCGGAGAACTCACCGTTGGGCATCTGGACACGCAGCGGCAAACGTGCGACCGCCTTGTGGAACAGGGCGCGGGCAACCGGTGATGCAACCCGCACTTTGAGCCCGCTCGGCACGGTGGCGACGCCCGGCCACCGCTCGGTTTCGATCGTGTGAGCGGAAGGTTCGGTGCCGAGAGTGGTTGTGGTCATTGCACTGCCTCCTGCGGGTGATGTTGCGGTCGGGGAACGATGGGTAAGTGCCTGGCCCACAGCCGGATTCCTTGAAATCTGATCTGCGCGGCGACTCGGAGCGGAGCCAGCGGGATGGCGAGCGCACTGCGCACGATCTCGCGCGTCGTCGCCGGCACACAACGACCGGACACCGTGGCCACGAAGGGCGCCTTGCCGTCACGGGCCAGAACTATCGAGAGCGCGAGCGCGGTGTCGGGTAGCGGAAGTCGCATCCGGTACTCGCCGTCCAGATCGTTGAACGGAGATACGTAGAACTCTTTGGACGTGCGAACCGCGCCACGTTCGTCGGTTTCGAGCAGGTAGCAGTGCCGCTCGCCGTAGGTGTTGTGAACCTCGGCAACGACGCACCGCTGACTGCCGTCGTCGTTCAGACACCAGAACACACTCAGCGGGTTGAACACATGGCCGAACACACGCGCGTTCGCAAGCATGAGGATGCGACCGCCGGCGAACTCCAATCCGTTGGTTGCCAGAAAAGTCTCGACGTTGGCACGAATCGATCGAGTGGGGTCGCCGAGGTGATCCCCGGCGTCGAACTTCGCCAAGGGCCGCAAAGCCTTCGGGAGCTCGGGCAAATCGTCGACGTCGACGAGCCAACTGTAGCTTCGGTACTCGAACTCGTTGTGCAACGGCTCCGTTCGTACGTGCCGAATGCTCGTATGAACGATGGACGGCGTGATGGGTGCGGTCACGGCCACCGACCTCCGACGCGTTCGGCGGCGCGCAGGCCAGAGAGTGCACCGTCCTCGTGGAAGCCCCATCCGTGGTACGCACCGGCAAACGCGAGCACGTCCGAGTCCAACTCGGGAAGCCGCGCTTGAGCGGCGACGGAGGTGGGTGTGTACTGCGGATGCTCGTAGGTCATCTGATCGATCACCGAGTCCGGGGCCACCATTTCGTCTCCCCCCAACGTCACCAGGTAGCGCCGGCCGGTCTCCGGCAGCCGCTGCAACCTCGTCATGTCGTAGCTGACCAGAACGTGATCCGGCTTCGCGTTGCATTCAGGGATGTAGTAGTTCCACGACGCGCGCGCATTGGTGTTGCCGGGCAGCACATTTTCGTCCGTGTGAAGTTGGGTGTGGTTGACGGAGTACGGCATTGCACCGAGGACCTGGGATTCGACAGGCGTCGGATCCGCCAAAATCTTCAGCGCTTGCTGCGGATGCGTTGCGACCACGGCTGCGTCGAAGGTCTGGATCTGGTCGTCGCCGTCACGAATGTCGACGCGATCGTCGAACCGGTGGACGGCGCGAACCGGCGTGTTCAGGCGGATATCCCCGATACTTTTGGCGACGAGACGAACGTATTCGCCCGATCCACCGGTGACTGTTCGCCAGGTGGGCGATCCAGTGACGCTCAGCATTCCGTGGTGATCGAGGAACGAGAACAGGTACCGCGCGGGATATTTCAGGGCCGAGCCGGGATCACACGACCAGACTGCCGACACGAGCGGAGTCATGAAGTGAGCGGTGAAGTAGTCGGAGAACCGGCCGCTGCGCAGAAACACTCCCAGCGTCTGGTCAGGTGCCGACGGATCCGTGTTGTCGAGCAATGCGCGGGCACGGCGATGGAAGCGCTTGACCTCCATCAGCATCGACAGAAAACTGCCGTTCACCAGCAGCCCCGGCGTCGGGAGAACGCCGCGCAAACCTTGGCCTCCCGAGTACTCGAGCCCGCACCCCCCACACCTGACCGACATGCTCATGTCGGATTCCTGCGTAGGCACATCGAGTTCTGCGAACAATCGCAACAATGTCGGATAGGTGCGATCGTTGTGGACGATGAACCCCGTGTCGATGGCGAGGCTTCGCCCTTCCGGGTCGGTGACCGAATGGGTGTCCGCGTGCCCGCCGAGCCGTGAATCCGCTTCGTAGAGGGTGACGTCACTGTCCTTACTGAGCACCCACGCCGCTGTCAGACCTGCGACACCACTACCGACGACGGCCACCTTGCGCTTGTCGGAACTCATCGTCGTTCTCCCATCTTTGTTGCGGCTACCCCGCGACTCATTCCTGCGATTGCATCCGCGACGAGGCGATGCCAAGTCGCCGCCCGACGGAGCATGAAGTGGCCTGCGCCGTCGATGCCGATCCATTCAGCGCTCTTACCCGACGCCTGCAGTTCGTCGACCTTTCGCCGCGACACCTCCGGATCGGTCCAGGAGTCAGCCGTGCCGTGAAGGACTGACAGTGGTGTGTCCGAACGCAGATTCACCGACGTTCCATCGGGCCACCACGGCGCCAGCGCGACCACACCGACCACCGCCGGATCGCCACACAGTTCGGCGGCGACCCGTCCGCCCATCGAGTGCCCCAGCAGGATCACCTGAGCTTGTGAATTACGTTTCGTTATCGCGTCGAGTGCGGCGCGGGCGTCGGCGACCGGACTGCGCTCGGCACCGTTCCAACCTCGAACTCGATAGCGAGCCTGCACCGCTTTCACACCGGAGAGGCGAAGCTGAGCGGTGAACGGGCACATCCGAAGGTTGGACAGATGCCAGGCGCGAGCCGGGCGATGGCTCGATACCTTTCCTCCAGGCAGCACTAGCACCACCAGGTGCTGGTCACCGTCCTGCTGTTGCCGTCGGTTGGGCGTCATACACGGCATTCGGAGCCGAAAACCATTTGGATGGGGTTCGTAGAATTTCTTTTGTGAATCGTGAAGCACTCGTCGGCGATGTCCTCGACGCCATGGACGCCAACTTGGTATCCCATGCCTGCCACCTGCATGAACACTTGCCGACGGGATCGGTCACGGTCTCTGCAGATGTTGTCGTCGCAGACAGCGGCCTCACCGACGACACTTTCAACATCATCGCTGGTGCGCGCTTCGCTGTACCTGCTGCTGAAGGCCCGGAAGAAGACCGACGACTACTCGACGTACTCGCGTGGCTTCGAGCAACCGGTCGTCCGTTCTCCTGGTGGACGGGTCCGCGCGACAAGCCCTCTGACCTCGGCGCTCGCTTGTCAGCCCTCGGCTGCGTGCGCTCCGAGGAAGAAAGAGCAATGACGGCAGACTTGGACGTCGTCCCACGCCCAACGCCTGTCGCAGAACTGTGCGTTCAGCGAGTGACGACTCGTTCGCAGCTCGCCGACTACGCCGCCGTGATGGCCGCCAATTGGTCGCCGCCCTCAACCGCAGTAATAGGTTTCTTCGAAGACACCGCCGATGACATCCTCGATGAGCGCTCGCGGAGTTCGTTTGTCGTGGGATACGCGAACTCCCAGCCTGTCGCCGGAGCCGAGGTCCATTTTGCCGCCGACGTCGCCGGACTGTATGGGGTCGTCACACTCGAAACGGCGCGCCGACGCGGATTCGGCTCGGCGGTCACCCTTGCCGCACTCGACATCGCCCGCGAGCGAGGTGCCCGAACCGCTGTACTTCAAGCGTCCAGCGACGGCGCACAGCTCTATCGAAACGTCGGCTTCGAGGATGTCGGTACCTACGCCGAGTACTCGATCGGCAGCGGTTAGACGTCCCCGCGGGGACGCTTTCCGTCCTCATCCACGGATGTGTGTCGGTACTGGCATCTATTATCGAACGTACATTCGAAACATTGTCGGACACGCGCCGGGGGCAACGATGAACGCAGCACTGACCGATACCGCAGAACTGACCGATACCGCGGCACCGATCAATGAAGAAACGCCGGATTCCACCCGAAGCGACGTAGAGCAACTCGGCTCCGAAATCTGCGCTCTCGCCGGCCAGATCGCGGCGGCCACGGCTCGATTCCTTACCCTCCTGTCAAAATTCGACGAAGATCGCGGCTGGACCGGCCCTGGACTGCATTCATGCGCCCACTGGCTGTCGTGGAAATGTGGAATGAGCCTGCACACCGGCAGGGAATATGTTCGCGTCGCCAAAGCGCTCCGACCTTTGCCCGAGATGCGGAAGGCCTTCGAGCAAGGCCGGCTGTCCTACTCGAAGGTTCGCGCACTCACCCGGGTCACGACGCCGTCAAACGAAAAGCAGATGGTTCGGTTCGGATGCGAGGCGCCCGCAGCCCAGATCGATCGTCTCGCCGCAGGTCTGCGTAAAGCAACCGACAATGAATCCGGCAAAAGCAAAGCGCCCGAACATCTTCAGGTCCGCTGGCATTGGGACTCGGATACGGGCGAGTTTGTCATCAAAGGACGCCTGCCCGCACAGGACGGCGCCCGAATCCTCGCAGCATTGGCGGTGGCGGAACGTGAACGCACCCGAACCGCTGCCATCCGCCCTGTCGACGAGAAGGCTACAAAGAACCCGGCCGGAAATATCGGACCAGGACTCGTCGCGATGGCAGAGCTCGCCACCGCCGCAGTCACAGACCGCACGTCCAAGGCCGCCGCGAACGAAGTTGTGTTCTTCCACGAAGCGAACACCGTCCGCGTACCAAGTGGACCCGCGCTCCCCCAAAGTGCCGCCGAGGAAGTGCTCTGCAACGCGAAACTTCGCCTGGGAACGACAAAGGAGGGATGCGTTTTGAATCTGGGCCGAAGGACCCGCGTCGTCAGCGCCAAACAAATGCTGGCATTGAATTACCGCGACGAATGTTGCCGCACACCGGGTTGCGGGCGGACTCGCTTCTTACACGCACATCACGTGAAATTCTGGGGACGCGGCGGAAATACGGACTTGGACAATCTGATCATGCTGTGCGGCACCTGCCACCGCGCGCTGCATGACGGCCAGTTCACGATCACTGCTCTCGGCGAGCAGAAGTTCGAGTTCCTTTACGCCAATGGTGACGTCATCGACCCAGCACCACCGACCGAGGGATTCGCTGATGGCCTACTGCGCGGAGACATACCCGACGACGCGATCATCCCAAGATGGGACGGCGAGCCCCTTCACCTCGATCACGCGGTCAGCGTCATCCTCGACGGTTGGGCCGCCTGAGGAAACATTGGTCTAGTCCAATCTGAATCTGCCGTGAACAACAGGACAACCCTCACATCCAGGTAGTGCAATTGGTCTAGTCCTATCGCAAGATGCTTAGCGTGACCAAGAAAATCGCACGCACCTCAGCCGCCATCACACTCCTCCTCGCCGGCGCGGTAGCAGCCGGAACTGCAACCGCTGCAGCAATTCCCGGATCATCCGACCTCAATCCGTCGGCCGCCGAGAAGACAGTTGTCATCGGCCTCGACGGCACCATGCTCAGCCACATCAAGACCGCCGACGCTCCCCGCCTCCAGAAGCTGATCGCCGAAGGAACCAGCGGAGAATCTTCCATCCTCGGCCACACCACCATCTCCGGACCGTCGTGGTCGACCATCCTGACCGGAGTCTGGGATACCAAGCACGGAGTCAAGGACAACACGTACGCGGGCGCCCGCTTCGACCTCTACCCGAGCGTCTTCACCCGGCTGGAAACAGCAAAGCCCTCCCTCCTCACCGAATCGATCTCCACCTGGGGCGGCATCGACAACATCGCCTCCAGTGGGACACCGAAAGCCGACGTTGTCGTCACCACGGCCGATGCAGGTTCCGGAGCGGCCACCGACGCTGCGACGGCAGACGCCGTCGCCCGCGACATCACAGACAAGGGACCTGACCTGATCTTCACCCAACTCGATCAGGTGGACGGCGCGGGACATAGCGGCGGCACCAACGGCGCTGCGTACGAAGAGTCCATCGCCTCGGTCGATGCTCAGGTGGGCAAGATTGTCGATGCCGTCGATCAGCGCGCAGCAAAGACCGGCGAGAAGTGGACTGTACTGGTCACTGCGGATCACGGGCACAAGCCCGCCGGTGGGCACGGCGGTCAGACACCCGCTGAAGCAACGACATTCGTCATAGCACGCGGCGCGGGATACGCGGCCGGTAAGAACACAGACTCGTACACGATCGCCGACATCACCCCGACAATCCTCAAGAGCCTGGGCGTTGCATTGCCTGCCGATCTGGACGGCAAGCCGCTGGCCAAGGAAGCTCCCGGCTTCGTCGGCTCGGTCGACCTGGGATTCTTCGGCTCCTGATCGCAAGAAGGCCCGGGCCACACAGCAGAGTGCCGCAGCAAGACAGCAGCAAAAAGGCAGCAAAAAGGTCGGGCCGGAGAGCGTGTGCTCTCCGGCCCGACCTGTTGTGGAGCTGCCGGGAATTGAACCCGGGTCCTACGTTGAATCGCTAGGGCTTCTCCGTGTGCAGTTCGCTAAGTCTCTACTTGGATCTCCCAGTCTCGCGAACAAGCCAGGATGACGATCCCAGTCACTGTTTGATGTCCCATCCGACTCCGTGACCGAGCCGAACAGTAAAGCCCTCTAGCTGATGCCAGGAACCGGGTCGAGGGCAACCCCGGGCTGACAGACACGCTTCGCTACTTAGGCAGCGAGAGCGTAGTCGCGCTGATTGGAATCGGCGCTTATAGGTTTGCAGCGACGCTTACGGTGGTCTCTTGCCTGCACCGACACGCTTCCCCTAACTCAACACACGCAGTCGAAACCGTTCAGCCCCGTGTGTGCCCCGCGTCTTTCGTGGGGCTATTCACTATAACGCGCCGAAGTTCGGAAGTCATACCAATTAATCGGCGGCACTTTCCGTGTCCTTCGCCCCAGCCGTTTCCTGCACTGCACCCGCTTCCTGCACTGCACCCGCTTCCTGCACTGCACCCGTTTCCTGCACTGCAGCCATCTCACGCTCGGCGGCACCGGTGATGTTGGTGATCATCCCCTGGAAGACGACTCCGTGGAAAGGCAGGATCGAATACCAGTACGCCCGACCCGCGAGCCCGCGAGGGAAGAAGACCGCGCGTTGATCGAGGTGGGAACCCACCGGCCGTCCGTCGGCACCGGCTGGGCCTTCTGATACTCGCAACTCCAACCATGCTCCGCCCGGGACCTTCATCTCGGCGCGCAATCGGAGCAACTTGCCTCGATCGATTTCTTCGACCCTCCAAAAGTCCAGGGCTTCGCCCGTGTTGAGCCGGCGTGGATCCCGCCTGCCCCGGCGCAGTCCGACACCACCGACCGCGCGGTCCATCCACCCCCGAATGGCCCACGCCAAAGGGAATGAATACCAACCGTTCTCGCCGCCGATCGACTCGACCACCGACCAGAGGGTTTTCGGATCCGCCGCGCAGTCACGTTCGCGATGATCGACGTAGACCGCTTCGCCGGCCCAATCCGGGTCGGATGGAAGAGGATCGGATGGAGCGCCCGCGATCGTTGCACCGGACCACGCCGTCTCCACCTCACCGGTGTCGATCTTTCGAAGTGCCAGTCGCACCGCTTCTCGATACGGCGTGAGGCCCTCGGCGGGAGGCGGGATGAAGCCGTCGATGTCGTGATTGTGCATCACCGCGTCGTTCTGCAGGGATTCGATCAGGGGCATCGCCAAACCTCGTGGGATCGGCGTGACCAATCCCACCCAGTGACCTGCCAGACGCGGGGTGAGGACGGGCAGGACGAGGATGCGTCGGCGTACCAATCCAGCGACGTCGGCGTAGGTGTTCATCATTTCGCCGTACTGCATGACATCCGGCCCACCGATGTCGAAGGCGCGGTTGACCTCCGGCGTCGTCGCCGCGGCTGCAATCAAATAGTGGAGTACGTCACGCACCGCGATCGGCTGAATGTTGTTGTGCACCCACTTGGGTGTGGTCATCACCGGAAGCCGATTGGTCAAGTGGCGCACCATTTCGAAGGACGCCGAACCCGATCCGATCACCACTCCAGCTTGGAACACAACCGCCGGAACCTCGGAGTCGAGCAGGATCCGACCGACTTCGAGCCGGGACTGCAAGTGAGTCGACAACTCTCGGTCGGAGGGATGAAGCCCGCCCAGGTAGACGATCCGTCGCACCCCCGCATCGCGGGCAGCGGCGGCGACGTTCTCCGCGCTTCGCTTGTCGATATCCGAGAACGACCCTCCCCCACCCATGGCGTGAACGAGGTAGTAGACCACGTCGATATCGTCGAAAACACCTGAGAGGGTGGCACTGTCGGTCAGATCCCCGCGCTTGATCTCCACCGAATCGTGCCAGGGAACATCGCGTAGTTTCTCCGGGCTGCGCACCACCACTCGAACTCGATGACCCTCTTCGACCAGGCGAGGGGCAAGACGTCCGCCGATGTATCCGGTCGCACCCGTGATCAACACTCTCACTGCGTCCATCACCCCACGCTACGCACAATTCAACTGCGAAGCGCGAGTGCAACCTCGAGGTCGTCGTTGGTCAACATCATGTTGATCCCCGCTCCGGCCTTCGCCCCGGCGGCTGCGGCCATGATGACCTGGGCACCCGGGTCCACGACATTGCCCGCGGCGAACACGCCGGGCACGCTTGTGGCCCCCATCATGTCGACTGTGACAAAATCGCCCATCATCGTCTCGGCGCGCTGCGCACCGAATGCGCGCAAGATCGCATCGTTGGGGTCCATCGTGAGGGCGCCACCGACAAAGACCGCCGAACGCGCGACCACACTGCCGTCGGCCAACCGCACGCCCACCAACCGATCATCCTCGACGACGGGACCGGCAACCTCACCCTCGACGATCGAAATACCGCGAGCCGCAAGCTTTTCCCGATCTTCGGAACTCAGTTCGGTGATGCGATGAAGGAAGAGAACCACGTCATCGGACCACTGGCGAACCATGAGCGCCTGGTGCATCGCAAATTCCGCGCTCTTGGCGATCACGCCGAGCGGCTGATCACGCACGCCGTACCCGTGGCAGTACGGGCAGTGCAACACATCGCGGCCCCAACGCTCGCCGAAGACATCGAGTTCTACCGGTAGGCGGTCCGTCAGACCCGTCGAAACAAGCACCTTGCGCACCTGAATCTTGCTGCCGCCAGCCAGTTCTACCGAGAATTTCTCGCCGTCCCGTGTCACGGAGACAACGGTGCCGTCATGGAACTCGCCGCCGAATTTGCGGACCTCACCTCGGCCGATGGTCAACAATTCTGCCGGGTTCATGCCGTCACGGGAGAGGAATCCGTTCATGTGGTCGGCGGCCGCGTTCCGTGGCGATCCGTTGTCGAAGACGATCACGGACCTGCGTGCCTGACCGAGAATGAGTGCGGCGTTGAGGCCTGCCGCACCGGCTCCGATTACTGCTACGTCGAATGAGTTCTGCGTCATGAATCCAGAATGACAAGAGAACGCAGTCTTGACAAACACTGTTGCCACTTTGGCAAAATGAGTGCATGACCGAACCATCGTTCGAAGCCGTACTAGCCGGCATCGGCCCTCGCCTACGTGCGTTGCGCCAACAGCCCGGGATGACCCTGGCCGATTTGTCGGAGGCCACCGACATCAGCGTCAGCACACTGTCGAGACTCGAATCCGGTACTCGCCGAGCCAACTTGGAGCTTCTGCTGCCGATTGCCAAGGCACACGGCGTCCCGTTGGACGACCTGGTGAACAGCAAGATCAAGGACCCCCGCGTTCGAGAAGAACCTCGAACGGTCGGATGTATGACGGTCATTCCGCTGACCAGTCAACCCGGCAATCTGCAGGCCTACAAGATGATCATCTCGCCCACCGACGACGATCGCGAACCGGGATCCCACGAGGGCTACGAGTGGGTCTACGTTCTGTCCGGGCGCATCCGACTCCAACTCGGCGACCGGGATTTCATCATGGGGGCAGGCGAGGCCGCCGAGTTCGACACGCACATCCCGCACCGCATCAGTGCTGCCGACGGACGGCCGGCCGAGGCGATCAGCCTCTTCGGAAAACAAGGCGAACGGGTTCACCTACGCGCAGCGCCGGCCGACAGACGCGGCTGAAACGCTAGGACTGAAAACGCTGGAACTCGAAAAAATCTAGGCGCCCGCGACGGCAATCATGCCGACTGCCGCCAGCGCCAACAGCATTCCCGCTTGTTGCACGCGGCTTACCCGCTCGCCCAGCATCACCATGGCGAGCAGAACCGTCGCAGCCGGATACAGCGAACCGATCACGCTGACCAGTGAGAGCATTCCGCCTTGGAACGCGTAGATCATCGTCCCGTTCGCGACGACGTCGAGGACGCTGACGTACACCGCGAGCTTGAGTGGCTCGCCTCGTGGGAGAACGAAGTGACCGGCCGCCAGCGCGACCAACCACACCACGACGGTCGCGGCACCTCGAGATACGGCCAACGCCCACAGCCCGCTGCCCTCGCCGATCTGGTGAAGTGCGATGAACGAGAGTGCAAATGCGCCACCGCTTCCGACGGTCAGAAGAGCCACTTGTCTGGTGAAGCGGAGGGCGATTCCGCCGGCAACCTCACCCGCGGTGTCGTCAGGCGACTCGCGGCTGACCAGGACGACGGCGACCAGCGCGACGGCAATACCCAGGTACGCGATCAACCCCGGCCGCTCACCGAAAGCGAAGCCGACGAGCACCGGAATGCCCGCCACCAGAACAGCTGTCAGCGGCGAGACCACCGACATGGGGCCGGTTGCCAGCGCGAGATAGAACCACCAGACCGCCAGACCACTCGTGACGCCCGCGATCGCACCCCAGATCAGACCGTTCGGCGTCAGCGTCCCGGATACGAAAGGTGCTGCGATCAGAACGATGACGAGCGAGAGTGGATACGAGACGATCACCACACGCAGTGCGGCAACTCGTCGTGACGCAACTCCCCCGACGAAGTCGCTGACTCCGTAGGCAACTGCCGCCACGAGGGCAAGCAGGATGGAGGTCAGCGCATGCCCTTGATACGACGACCGAGCTCGCGGGTCACCTCGCGCTCGGCGGTGCGCTTGGCCATGTCCTGGCGCTTGTCGTAGTCCTGCTTACCCTTTGCCAGTGCGAGTTCGACCTTGACCTTGCCGTCGTTGAAGTACATCGACAGCGGGACCAGCGTCTGGTTTCCCTCGCGGGTCTTACCGACGAGGTGCTCGATCTCACGCTTGTGCAGCAGGAGCTTTCGGGTACGCCGTGGCGAATGGTTGTTCCACGTGCCTTGCGTGTACTCCGGAATGTGCAACGAGCGCAACCACACTTCGCCGTTGTCCACCGTGGCGAACGCGTCGACGAGCGACGCCTTGCCTTCACGCAGACTCTTGACCTCGGTCCCGACGAGAGCGATGCCGGCCTCGTAGGTGTCGATGATCGTGTAGTTGTGGCGTGCTTTGCGATTGGTCGCAATGACCTTGCGGCCCTTTTCCTTCACTGTCCGGGCCTCTCAGTCCGCTGTCTTGCCGTCGAATGGTTCTTGCTGTTCCAGCATAGAAGCTCGTGCAAACCGATTATTCGCGGACGTACAGACGCAGCGTCACGTACGCCGTCACCGCGGCCATTCCGACACCGGCAAGTACGAGGATCGGCGAGACGAACAGCACGTCACTGTTGGATATCCGCGCCACGATGTTCGCTTCGTAGACGTCGGACAGGACCCCGTCGATGAAGACGTTCTTCGCCGTGAACAGTCCGGCAATGGCGAGCACCGCACCGATCAAGGCCGCCACGACGGCTTCGAGGAGGAACGGAAGCTGGGTGTACCAACGCGTCGCGCCGACCAACCGCATGATGTTGACCTCGGTACGACGCGTGAACGCGGCGATCTGGACCATGTTGGCGATGAGCAGGATGGCCGCTATCGCCTGGACGATCGCGATCGCGAACGCTGCGTTGCGCACTCCACCGAGCACGCTGAACAGTCGGTCCACCAACTCGCGCTGATTGAGCACACTCTCGACGCCGGGCCTCGAACCGAAGGTGTCGTTGATGACGCCGAACCGCTCCGGGTCACTGAGCTTGACCTTGAACGACGCCGGGAAGCTGTCCGGGCTCACCAGGGCTGCCAGTTCGGGCTGGTCCTTGAACACGCGCTCGGTGGCGTCCTTCACGGCGTCTTCGCGGTTGAGGTACTGAACCGCGACGACGGACGGAGTCTGCTCGAGTTCCTTGCGCAACGAACTGCAGATCTCCTGCTCGCAACCGGGATCGGCCGAAGAGATGTCGTCGGTCAGGAAGATCTGCACCTCGACTCGTTCGAGGAAGATCTGCTGGGTCTTGCCTGCCATCTGCACGACCAGCAGACCACCGCCGAAGAGTCCGAGGGAGATCGCCGTCGTCAAGATCATGGCGATGGTCATCGTGATGTTGCGGCGTAGGCCGGTCAGGACTTCGCTGAAAATAAAGCTGGCGCGCATCGGGGAATCCGATTCCTTTTCGAGAGGCCGGTTGTTTCACGACAACCGGTGGGCGTACGGGACGTGTGGTCGTAGTCGGCGCTACCTGCCGACGCCGTACACACCCCGCGCTTCGTCTCTGGTCACCTTGCCGAGATCGAGTTCGATGACGCGTCGACGCATGGAGTCGACGATGTGGTGATCGTGGGTCGCCATCACGACGGTGGTGCCGGTGCGGTTGATCCGCTCGAGCAGCAGCATGATGTCCTGGCTCGTTTCGGGGTCCAGGTTGCCGGTGGGCTCGTCGGCGAGCAGCACGAGAGGGCGGTTCACGAATGCGCGGGCGATGGCGACGCGCTGCTGCTCACCGCCGGAAAGTTCGGTGGGCAGTCGATCGGCTTTGCCGGCCAGACCGACCATGTCGAGAACCTCGGGCACAGTGCGCGCGATGACGTTGCGGGGCTTGCCGATGACTTCCAACGCAAAGGCCACGTTCTCGGAGACCGTCTTCTGCTGAAGCAAGCGGAAGTCCTGGAACACACAGCCCATGCTCTGGCGAAGCTTCGGCACGCGGCGGGCCGCCAACTTGTTGACGTGGAAATCCGCGACCTCGATGTCGCCGGACGTGGGCGACTCCATCTTGAGCAGCAACCGCATGAACGTCGACTTGCCGGAGCCGGAGGGGCCGATGAGGAAGACGAACTCCCCCTTCTCCACCTCCACACTGACCTTGTCGAGCGCCGGCCTGGTGGAGGCCTTGTAGGACTTCGACACATTCTTCATGCTGATCACAACTAGCCAGTCTAGCCGTTATCTAACGGTGACCTTGGCGCCACGCGCGAGCACCCTCGTCCTTATCCGGTACCGGTGGTCGCGGGTGACTGCGGCACAGACGTCGGTGCCTGCATCGCCGCGCCAGGTTGGGGAACGGTCGTCGTCGCCGGAGTCGTCGGCACCGTGGTCGCGGACTGTTCGGCGTTGCCCGGCGCAGGCGCGGGACCCGAAGTCGGAGTCGGAGAACCTGAGCTGCCCGTGCTCGATTCCGGAGACTGGGTCTCGGACGTAGTCGTCGGCTCGGTCGAGGACGGCACGGGGGTCGTCGTCGACGGTTTGACCGAGGGCGCGACGTAAGGCTCGGTCTGCGACGTGTCCACGCTGGGCGGTGGTGTCACTGCGGTCGGGTCCTCAGGATTGAGATACGTATGCAACAGATACGTCAATATCCACGCCACGATGAGAATGAAGGTAGAGGTTCGCATCCGGCCGCCGAAAATCCGGGACGGGAGCCAGTCCAGGTGAAACAGTCGGTCGAGTCCGCGGCGCGGTTCCTGATCGGTCATTCGCTCGCCTCCTCGGTCCGTACGGTGTGCAGATCCGGTGACACCGTGATCCCCTGACGTCGCAGTGCTGCGGCGACGCGGACGCGAAGAGCGCGTCCGACCTGGAACTGTTTGCCAGGGAGTGTGCGCGCGACCATCCGCACGTTGACCTGATCGACCTCCAGGCTTTCGACGCCCATGACCGTGGGCTCGTCGAGCAGCAGTTTCTTGAGTCCGCGGTCGGCCATCGCGTCGACTCCGACCTGGCGAAGCACCTCGTTGACCCGGGTGAGATCGGCGGTCGCCGGAACCGGAACGTCGATGACGGCGCGTGCCCAATCCTTGGACAGGTTGGTCGCTTTCACGATCTGCCCGTTGGGAACGGTGATGACCTCGCCGTCGGAGTTCCGCATTCGCGTCACGCGCAGGGTCACGTCCTCGATGACACCCTCGGCGTCGTCGGAGGAGCCGGTGATCGCAAGTCGCACGGTGTCACCGAAGCCGTACTGACGTTCGGTGATGATGAAGAAACCGGCAAGAATGTCCTGCACGACGCGCTGTGCACCGAAACCGAGCGCCGCACCGAGAACGGTCGCCGGCGCGACGAGACTTCCGATCGGCAGGTTCAGTTGGTCGAGAACCTTCAGCGTCGCGATCACGTAGATGAACGTGATGACCACCCAGGTGATGACCTGCGCGACCGAGTGACGATGCTTGGTCGCCTCGGAACGAACCAGCGCATCGCCCAACTGATAGTTGGAGTCGATCTGGTCGGTGACCTTGTTGCCTCCCCAACTGACCAACCGGGCGAGAATCATCGCCCCGAGCACGGTCATGAGGACGGACAAACCGGTGGTTTGAAGCCAATCGAGCAGGTTCTGCCCAGGTCGAAGTAAAGTCATCGTGCCTTTCGGTATCCGAACGCTATGCGGACTGGTTCTCGCTCATGCGCCAGCGGATGCCGGCCTCGAGGAACCCGTCGATGTCGCCGTCGAGCACTGCCGACGGGTTGTTGACCTCGTACTCGGTACGCAGGTCCTTGACCATCTGGTACGGATGCAGAACATAGGAGCGCATCTGGTTGCCCCACGAGCTGCCGCTGTCGCCCTTGAGCGCATCCATCTCGGCGCGCTCTTCCTGACGCTTGACCGCGAGCAGCTTTGCCTGCAGGACGCGCATCGCCGACACCTTGTTCTGGAGCTGCGACTTTTCGTTCTGACAGGTGACGACGATTCCCGTCGGGATGTGCGTGAGTCGAACGGCGGAGTCCGTCGTGTTGACCGACTGGCCGCCGGGACCGGACGAGCGGTAGACGTCGACGCGGATGTCGTTCTCGTTGATCTCGATGTGGTCGGTCGTCTCGACGACCGGCAGTACCTCGACCTCGGCGAACGACGTCTGACGACGACCCTGGTTGTCGAAGGGGCTGATGCGAACGAGCCGGTGAGTGCCCATCTCGACGGACAACGTGCCGTACGTGTACGGGCCTTTGATCGCGAACGTCGCGCTCTTGAGTCCGGCTTCTTCGGCGTACGACGTGTCGTAGACCTCGACGCCGTAGTCGTGCTTCTCCGCCCAGCGGATGTACATACGCATGAGCATCTCGGCCCAGTCTGCAGCGTCGATACCGCCGGCACCGGAGCGGATGTTGATGAGCGCGTCGCGCTCGTCGTACTCGCCCGAGAGCATGGTCTTGACTTCCATCGCCGCGATGTCGTCTCGCAGGCTCGCGCGCTCGGCGTCGGCGTCGGCCACCGCGTCGGGGCCTTCGTCTTCTGCCAGTTCGTAGAGGATCGGCATCTCGTCGAGTCGCTCGCGTAGTGCCACGATCCGGCGCAGCTCGGCCTGCGCGTGGGAGAGCTGGCTCGTGACCTGCTGGGCGTGTTCCTGGTCGTTCCACAGACCCGGGTCGGCTGCCTGGTGCTCGAGCTCGTCGATGCGTCGGCGCAGCTCCTCGACGTCCACAACCGATTCGCAGGTGCGAAGGGTGGTGTCGAGGGCGTTCAGGTCTGCAATTACGTCGGGATGCACGGTTCTCAAGGCTACCGGGTGCCGACCTCGGCCCTGCCGCCCGTCACGTATTGGGATCACCGGGACTGGAAGCCTTGCCAACGTCGCTCCGAGGGAACCTACTGGAACGATGACTGTCACCGACGAATACCTGCAGAACAACGCCGCCTACGCCGAGCAGTTCACCGGACCGCTCCCCCTCCCACCCAGCAAACACGTCGCCGTACTCGCCTGCATGGACGCCCGCATCGACGTCTATCGGGTGCTCGGAATCAAGGAAGGTGAATCGCACGTCATCCGCAATGCGGGTGGAGTCGTCACCGACGACGAGATCCGATCCCTGGCCATCAGCCAGCGTCTGCTGGGAACTACCGAGATCATCCTCATCCACCACACCGACTGCGGAATGCTGACGTTCACCGACGACGACTTCAAGCGATCCATCCAGGACGAGATCGGCATCAAACCAAATTGGGCTGCCGAATCGTTTCCCGACATCGACGAGGACGTCCGTCAGTCGTTGAAGCGCATCGAGAACAGTCCGTTCGTCACCGCGACGACCTCCCTACGCGGATTCGTCTTCGACGTCGCAACCGGAAAGCTGAACGAGGTCCTCCCCGATTGAGCCGGTAGGTTGTGTACCCGTGACCGATCGCGCATCCGACCTCGCACTCGCCCTCCGTATCGCCGACGAGGCTGACGCGATCACTCGCGCCCGCTTCGGCGCCCTCGACCTTCGAGTGGACGACAAGCCGGACCTCACCCCCGTCTCCGACGCCGATCTGGCTGTCGAGCGAGCAGTGCGCGCGACGCTCGGTGAGCATCGTCCTGCGGATTCCGTACTCGGCGAGGAATTCGGCGGCGACGCAGTCTTCGAGGGCAGACAGTGGGTGGTCGACCCCATCGACGGGACCAAGAACTTCGTCCGCAACGTACCGGTGTGGGCCACGCTGATCAGCTTGCTCGAGGACGGCGTCCCGGTCATCGGCGTCGTGAGCGCACCTGCACTGAATCGGCGATGGTGGGCTGCAACAGGTTTGGGTGCACATACTTCCTTCGGGGACAGTGATGCGCGGGCGATCCAGGTATCCGCCGTCGATCGCAGCGAGTCAGCGAGCCTGAGCTTCTCGAGCCTCTCGGGGTGGAAGGACCGCGGAATTCGCGATCAGTTCGTCGAACTCACCGACCACGTCTGGCGCGTGCGCGGTTACGGGGACTTCTTCTCCTACTGCCTCGTGGCCGAAGGCGCCGTCGACATTGCTGCCGAACCCGAGGTTTCCCTGTGGGATCTGGCAGCGCTCGACGTATTGGTCCGTGAGGCCGGCGGCGCGTTCACCGATCTGGACGGCGGCGCAGGTCCGCACGGCGGCAGCGCGGTCGCCACCAACGGACTGCTGCACGAAGACGTTCTGGCCCGCCTGCGGTAACACCCGAGTACCAGAACATCCCACCCGCCGCAAGGGTCCGAGGGAGGAGTTCCGACAGGCCCGCCGGCAGGATTCGGCACGACATCTCGGCCCGTTGACTGGAAGTAGTTGATCACGCACTACTTCCAGGAGAACGATGAACCGGATTTCCAGGCGCACGATTCTGTTCGGTCTGGCCGCAGCGCCCCTCGGGCTCGCGGTGGGCTGCGGCGCCGACCCGGCAGCGAAGAGCGCCACGTTGGCGGTGGCCGGAACTTCGCGTCCGCTACCGATTCCGCCGCTTGCCGAATCCACCGTCGACGACGCCGGTGTTCGCCACTTCACACTTCGTGCCGGTGCCGGGACCACCGAGATCGTCGCGGGAAAACTCACCGACACTTGGGGTTTCAACGGATCCATTCTGGGGCCGACCGTCCGCGCCGAACGCGGAGAATCTGTCGCATTCACGATCGACAACACACTGGCAGAGCCCACGACCGTCCATTGGCACGGCATGCATCTGCCCGCCCGATACGACGGCGGCCCGCACCAGACCATCGAAGCCGGCGGACGCTGGGAACCGGCGTGGACGATCGGCCAGTCGGCGTCGACGCTCTGGTATCACCCACACCCGCACGGATCCACCGAACGGCACGTGCAGCGCGGTCTCGCCGGACTGTTCCTGATCGACGACGCCGACACGCGGGCGTTGGACATCCCCAAAACCTATGGTGTCGACGATGTTCCGCTGATCATCCAGGATCGTCGATTCCTCGCCGACGGCAGCTTCGACGAATCGGATCCGACCGACATAGGCCTGCTCGGCGACACGATCGTCACCAACGGCATCTCCGACGCCTACCTCGACGTCACCACCGGGGTCGTCCGGTTACGCATTCTGAACGGCTCTTCCGGCCGTCTCTACAACCTGGGGTTCCCCGACGACCGCACGTTCGATCTGATTGCCACCGACGGCGGACTGCTCGAATCACCTATTGCGATCGAGCGGATTCAGCTCAGCCCCGGCGAACGAGCCGAGATCGTGGTTCGCGTCGACCCCGGTGCGACGACCACACTGGTGTCGTTCCCGATCGAGGACGGCGGTGGCGTGAGTTCCTCCGACGCCGAGAACTTCGGCATGAACGACCGCTTCGACATCCTCGAACTGCGGGGCGTTGCCAGCCGCGCGTCACGGTCGACTCTCCCGGCGCAGTTGGCCGTACTGCCGCGTCTGGATCCGTCGAAGGCAAGCGTTTCCCGAACCTTCGATCTGCAGTGGTACATGATCAACGGGCAACGAATGGACATGAACCGCATCGACTTCGAGGCCGAGGTCGGCGCGACCGAGGTGTGGACGATCACCAACAAGGACAACTGGCCACACAATTTCCATGTCCACGACGTACAGTTCCAGATCCTCGACGTCGACGGTCGCACTCCTCCGCCTCACTTACGAGGACTCAAGGACACTGTTTACACACCACCGGGCAGTAGGATTCGCGTCGCGCTGCAGTGGTCCGAGTACACCGATCCCACGTTCCCGTATATGTTCCACTGCCACCTGCTGATGCACGAGGACCAAGGGATGATGGGCCAATTCCTCGTCCTCGAACCGGGGCAGAAGGCGGCTCCGATGCAGATGGACATGCCGATGGACATGCCGATGCCTGGTTCGCACTCCGGTCACTGAAAGTTCTGCAAGTGGTACACGGCGAGGCGAACCCGATTGTCGCAACCGGTCTTCGACATCAGGTTCGCCACGTGCGTCTTCACCGTGGTCACACCGAGATGCAGCGTGTCCGCGATCTCCTGATTGCTCTTCCCTTCTGCCACCAGTGCGAGGACCTGCGATTCGCGATCGGTCAACGGAACCTTGCCCGTCACAGCAGTGTCTGCGATACCACCGATCACCGCTCGATCCACAACGCGGCGGAGAAGTTCCGTAGTGAACACCATCTCGCCCTCGGCGATCCGCCGAATGGCACCGAGCAACTCGGCGGGTTCGGTGTCCTTGACGAAGAATCCCGAAGCCCCCGCGGCGAGTGCGGGATACAGATGATCGTCGTCGTCGAAGGTGGTCAGCACGAGGATGCGCGCTCGACGACCGGCCTTGACGATCTGCTGCGTGGCGCCGATCCCGTCCAGTCCGGGCATTCTCAAGTCCATCAGAATCACGTCGGGATCCAATTCTGCAGCGAGCGCTACCGCCTCGACGCCGTTCGACGCCTCACCGGCCACGGTCATGTCCTCGGCTGCCGCGCACAGCATCCGCAAACCGGCGCGCACAAGTCGCTGGTCGTCGACGATCAGCACGCTGATCACGAGACATCGCCCGAGACAACGAGTGGAATACTCACGTGCACTTCCCATTTCCCGTCACTGTTGGTGCCGGCGGTCATCTCGCCGCCGACCAACTCCGCACGCTCCTGCATTCCCACCAGGCCATGACCTGCACTCCGAGGCGATCCCTCGACGTGGTTGACAACCCTGACATGCACCCGGTTGTCTTCGCGACCGACCGAGACCGATACCAGCCCCTTCTTGTCGCCGTGCTTCATGACGTTGGTCAGTGATTCCTGAATCACCCGCAACAACGTCAGCCTCCCGATCGCGTCGAGATCGGCTGCGCCTGACTCGACATTCTCCTGGGCATCGAAGACTGCCTGCACCTCGAAACCCGCCGCACGCACACGATCTATCGCCGCCTCGATTTCCGCCTCGACGGCATCCGGCTCGACCAAAGCGACCTCACCGAGCGAAGGATCACGAAGTGCGACCAGGAGACGACGGATATCGGCCAGCGCATCGGACGCAGTCCCACGCACATCCGCGAGGACCTCACGCACGGCCTCGTCCTGGGGCGCCAAGACATGTTGAGCCACGCCGATTCTCAGGACGATCGATGCCATGTGGTGCGCAACCAGGTCGTGCAGTTCGCGGGCGAGCGCACTGCGCTCCGCAGCGCGGGTCTGCGCAAGATTGTTCGCGGCCAATTCACGCTGCGAGCGTAGATACAGCCCGAGCAGCAGTGGCAACCCCACGTACGCAAGCACTTTCACAGCCGTCGTGACAGACCAGAACGCTTCGTGAGATTCGAACCAGATACCCGCGAGCACCGAACCGCACCATCCTGCTGCCGATACGGCAACCATTTCTCTACGCTCGGCCCGCATCGTGACGTCGACGACGGCGACCGCCCCGAGATACGGAACAAGCTCGGACAGCCCCCAGGCGTCGGCGACGAACATCGGAACGGCGAGCGCCGAGATGACCAGGGACGCGAAGACCGGCCATCGACGGCCGACGGCGAAGGCGAGCGCCGACAGCATCGACAGAATCCAGTAGGTGAGGGGAACTCGATACTCCCCCGGATACGTGCTGGCGATCAGCAGGCACGGGACCACCACCAACGGCGTGTAGCGCACGTACCGCTGTATCCGATCTGGCACCTCTGTCCGGTTCACCCCTCGAGCCTATGACGCGCATCATTTCGCGGTTTCTCGACAACAGACCTTACTGATGAGTAAGATAAGGATCGTCCAACGCCCCAACACCGAGAAACAGCTGGTGATCATGACCAAGCAAGACAGTGTTGCCCCCGACAAGAGCGCTCAGCGCAGCGAATCGGGCGCGCAGCGCGGCGGCGCCAAGGGTGCGCCCCGCGACACGTCCGCCGTCGGCCTGAACCCGATCAAACGCGACGCCATGGGCGCAGCCATGCGTGTGCTTACCAAGATCACCGGTTCGGAACTGGCCGAGAAGTTCAATCTGCGTCAGACCATCGATCGCGTGACCTACGAGGGCACCAAGACGGGCTTCAAAACCCTGGGTGCCGCCACTCGAGGATTCCAGAAGGTCTCGGGCAACGGCGCACCCAAGCGCCTGCCCGACAACCCGAGCAAGAACGCCGACTACTTCGATCTGACCCCCGACGACGACCAGAAGATGATCGTCGAGACCGTGCGCGAGTTCGCGGCCGAGATCCTGCGTCCCGCAGCGCACGACGCCGACGGCGCAGCGCAGGCACCCGCCGATCTCTCCAAGCGCGCAGCCGAGCTCGGCATCACGCTGATCAATGTTCCCGAAGAACTCGACGGAGCAGCTGCCGATCGCGGCGCAGTCACCAATTCTCTTGTTGCCGAGGCACTTGCGCACGGAGACATGGGGCTTGCACTTCCGATCCTCGCACCCAGCGGCGTTGCAGTCGCACTGACGCAGTGGGGCACCGACGCGCAGCAGAAGACCTACCTTCCGGCCTTCACCGGCGAGCAGGTCCCCGGCGCAGCAGTGGTGGTCAACGAACCACGCGCACTGTTCGATCCGTTTGCCCTGCAGACCAAGGCAGTTCGCTCCCCCAGCGGCTACAAGCTCAACGGCGTCAAGAGCTTGGTGCCCGCCGCCGCTACGTCCGAACTCTTCGTCATCGCCGCAGAACTCGACGGCAAGCCGTCCTTCTTCATCGTCGAATCCGACACCAAGGGACTCGTCGTCGAAGCAGATCCCAGCATGGGTCTGCGCGCCGCCGGTCTGGGTCGCCTGATCCTCACCGACGTCGCTGTGTCAGAGTCCGCACTGCTCGGCGACGGTGACGCCGAGCAGCGTAAGGCCGAATACGCCGACGCGATTCGCCTGGCTCGACTCGGTTGGGCGTCCATGGCCGTCGGCACCAGCCAGGCAGTTCTCGACTACGTGATTCCGTACGTCAACGAGCGCGAAGCGTTCGGCGAGCCGATCAGCCACCGCCAGGCGGTTGCCTTCATGGTCGCCAACATCGGCATCGAACTCGACGGACTGCGCCTGGTCACGCTTCGGGGCGCTTCACGCGCCGAGCAGGGCTTGTCCTTCGCTCGCGAATCCGCTCTGGCCCGGAAGCTGGCTTCCGAGAAGGGCATGCAGATCGGCCTCGACGGTGTGCAACTCCTCGGTGGACACGGGTTCACCAAGGAACACCCGGTCGAGCGCTGGTACCGCGACCTCCGTGCCATCGGCGTTGCCGAGGGCATCGTCCTCATCTGACGCCGCTGAACTTCCAGGAGAACCACGATGATCAACCTCGAACTTCCCAAGAAGCTCAAAGCATCAGCGAACCAGGCACATCAGGTCGCGGCGCAGATCTTCCGACCCATTTCACGTAAGTACGATCTCGCTGAGCACGAGTATCCCGTCGAGCTCGACACCATGGCCGCCATGGTCGAAGGCCTCTCCGATTCCGGTGGAGACATCGGCGGTGCCAGCGGCGGACGGTCCGACGCGAGCGCCAAGGGTGGCAACGCCAACGGCGGCAACATGTCTGCGCTCCTCAACTCGCTCGAAACGTCTTGGGGCGACGTCGGACTCATGCTCTCGATCCCCTACCAGGGGCTCGGCAACGCCGCGATCGCCGCAGTGTCAACCGACGAACAGCTCGAACGTTTCGGTAAGGTGTGGGCCTCGATGGCCATCACCGAACCGAGTTTCGGTTCCGACTCCGCCGCAGTGACCACCACCGCCGTTCTCGACGGCGACGAGTGGGTTCTCAACGGCGAGAAGATCTTCGTCACCGCCGGTGAGCGTTCGACGCACATCGTCGTGTGGGCGTCGGTCGACAAGTCGAAGGGCCGAGCGGCCATTAAATCGTTCGTCGTTCCGCGTGACGCACCGGGCCTGAGCGTTGCCCGCCTCGAGCACAAGCTGGGCATCAAGGCCTCCGACACCGCAGTACTCCTGCTCCAGGATTGCCGCATTCCCGCGGACAACATCCTCGGCAGCCCGGAGGTCAACGTGGAGCAGGGCTTTGCCGGCGTCATGCAGACGTTCGACAACACCCGGCCCCTCGTTGCAGCCATGGCCGTCGGCGTCGGACGCGCAGCTCTCGAAGAACTGCGCGGCATCCTGACCGAAGCCGGTGTCGAGATCTCCTACGACACACCGGTCTACAACCAGCATGCAGCTGCAGCCGAGTTCATCCGTTTGGAAGCCGACTGGGAGGCCGCGTACCTGCTGTCTCTGCGCGCGGCGTGGATGGCCGACAACAAGAAGCCGAACTCGCTCGAAGCGTCCATGTCCAAGGCGAAGGCCGGCCGCACCGGCACCGACGTGACGCTCAAGGCAGTCGAGTTGGCCGGCACTTACGGCTACTCGCAGCGCCCGTTGCTCGAGAAGTGGGGCCGCGACTCGAAGATTCTCGACATCTTCGAGGGCACCCAGCAGATCCAGCAGCTGATCGTCGCACGCCGCCTGCTCGGAAAGTCGTCCGCCGAACTGAAGTGACGGTCGCACGGACCAGATCCCGAAACACTCCGCCCCGCCACCTTTCGAGGTGGCGGGGCGGAGTGCTCGGTCGCCATCGTGAAACTTCACCACCGAAACCTGATTGCGCATTAGTGTGTAATCAGTCCTACAACGACGCTCGGAAGAGGTTCACGTATGCCCGGATTGGTCACCAAGGTCACTGACACCATCGGCGCGGCGGGGGTCATGTTCCGAGCCGGACTCGTCCCGTTCCCTCGCCTCGATCGCGGGCTCAAATCCATTGCAGCCGTGGACAAGTACGGACCCTTTGCCGGGCCGGTCCATGCACACGCCGAGAACGGCTACGATGCGGTGGCGGTCATCGACGAGCGCGGACCCATCACCTATGCCGAGCTCGAGCGTCAGAGCAACGCGTTGGTCCGGGCGTGGCAGGCCGACGGCATCACCTCCGACTCCGTCATGGGTGCGATGTGCCGTAACCATCGAGGCTTGGTCCTGACCATGCTGGCGGCAGCGAAAAACGGAACGAAGCTCGTTCTCATGAACACGGGCTTCGCTCGGCCCCAACTCGTGGACGTCGCCGCGCGGGAGAAGGTGGTCGCCTTCGTCTACGACGACGAGTTCGCGGACATCGCCGATGCCTTGCCGGACGACGTCGTCGTCTATCGTTCCTGGCCAGAGGGCACGGCCGCTGACGGTTCCACGGCAGCTACTCTCGACGAGGCCATCGCCGGACGCACCACGTCGTCGGTGCCGGCACCCGAGAAGAACGGTGGCTTCGTCCTCCTCACCAGCGGCACAACGGGAACTCCCAAGGGTGCGCCGCGTGGCCACACCTCCCCTCTCGCGTCGGCGCAGTTCCTCGACCGCGTGCCGTTGCGCCGCGGACAGACCATGATGATGGCGGCCCCCGCCTTCCACGGAACCGGCGTCTCGCAGTTCGCTCTCGCGTTGGCGCTCGGCCAGACCGTCGTCATGCATCGAAAGTTCGATCCGGAGAACACGATCAAGCTTGTCGCCCAGTACAAGTGCGACAGTCTGGTCGTGGTCCCGACGATGCTCACTCGCATCATCGACCTCGGTCCCGACGTGCTGTCCAAGTACGACACGTCGAACCTGAAGATCATCTTCTCGGCAGGTTCGTCACTCTCACCCGACCTGTGCAAGCGAGTCACGGCCTCGTTCGGGTACGTCCTCTACAACCTGTACGGATCCACCGAGGTCGCAGTGGCCACGGTCGCGACTCCCGAGGATCTGACCATTGCGCCGGGAACCGCGGGCCGCGCTCCGGTGACCTGTCACGTCGAACTGTTCGACGAGAACAACAGGAAGATCACCACCCCACACACGATCGGCAGGATCTTCGTCGCCAGCGGGCTGAGCTTCGAGGGATACACCGACGGGCGCGACAAGGAACGTATCGACGGACTTCTCTCGACCGGCGACGTCGGACACTTCGACGCCAACGGCCTCCTCTTCGTCGACGGCCGCGACGACGACATGATCGTCTCCGGTGGCGAGAACGTCTACCCGCTCGAAGTCGAGAACCTGCTCGCCGATCGCGAGGACGTCTTGGAAGCGGCAGTCATCGGAGTCGAGGACGCCGACTTCGGGCACCGCCTGCGAGCGTTTGTCGTCGTCGCCCACGGCGCCGACCAGAACTCCGACGAGCTGAAGGATCACGTCCGGTCGAATCTCGCGCGCTACAAGGTTCCCCGCGAGATCGTCTTCATCGACGAACTTCCCCGCAACGCCACCGGAAAGCTGTTGCGCCGCGTCCTGATCGAGATGGAGATCAGCGAAGACTGAGCACAGTCACAAAGCGCTGAGCGTGCGGATCAATTCCGCCTCGTCGACGCGAGTGGAGTGCCCGTCGCGGAGTACGACCTCGCCCGCAACCAACACCGTGTCCACTATCTGACGACTGCCCGTCGTGAGAATGGACGCGCCCGGATCTCGTACCGGGAGGCAACCGAAGTCGCGTTCGAACCGAATCATGGTGAGGTCGGCGGGATCACCCACGGAGATCCCGCCGGACCTGGCCGGCAGACCGAGTGCTGCGTTTGCACCGCCGGATGCGATGTCGATCATGGCTTCGAAGCCGAGCAGGTCGGCGCGGCCGCGCGCGGCTCGCTGCACGTAGGCGCCGGTGCGCAGCGTCTCGAGCATGTCCTGAGTATCGTTGCTGGCTGCGCCGTCCACACCCAACCCCACCGCGATCCCCGCGTCGAGGAAACTCGGGACGGGCGCGATTCCGCTACCGAGCCGCATGTTGCTGACGGGGTTGTACGACACTCCGACGCCGCGCTCCGCCAGCACCTTCTGACCACGGTCGTCGAGTTCGACGCAGTGGACCGCCAGCACCCGGTCCCACAAGAACCCATGGGAATCCAGGTAGTCGACCGCGTTCATGCCCGCGTGTTCGGTACACATCGTGTTGTCGGTCTGCGTCTCGAGCAGGTGAATCGAGACCGTCAGGTCGCGAGCCTGCGCGAACTCACGCACTTCCGACATCCCCTCCGGGGTCAGCGAACGCGGGTTCGGTACCGCGACTGCCACGTCGACGCGGGAACCTGCGACGTCGCGCATCATCTGATCCGTATGTGCGAGAACGTCTCCGAGTGGTTGCATGAGCCGCGGATCGAAGCCCCACTTCCTCGTCTTGTCCGCCCGGTCTGCGGTTCCGCGTCCCAGTACGGCACGAATCCCGGTGTCGTGCAACGCCCGGATCACAGCGTCGTGAACCTCGCTGGACGGGTGCGGCCACATGTGTTCGACCAGGGTGGTCGTACCGCTGCGCAATGCCTCCAGCGAGGCTGCGACAGTGGCCGTGTATGCGCGCTCCGGCGTGATCTGAACCGACTCTTCTGCGACCGCGAGTAGCCATTCGAGAAGCGGTGTCCCTTCGGCGATCCCACGCATCAGTGACTGCTGAAGGTGCGTATGGGTGTTGACGAACCCAGGGATCAGATACGCCCCCGATCCGTCCACACTTCCAGGTGTGGCGGTGCCGGTCGACTTCTCGATCGATTCGACCACCCCATTCGAGACGACGACGTCGTGGCCGGTCAGCCATTGCCCGCCGCTGTACAACGTCACGTCCCGGATGATCGCGTCGGTCATGTTCTTGGGCGCGGTAGTCATCGCCAGTTCTCCTGAAAGTGTGTGACGGAACGGATACGGATCAACGCGCGAAGTTCGCGCGTACTCGCTGGTCGATGTAGTCCTCGGCAGTGATCGGCGGGTACTTGCCCGCCGGCCCCTCGATGGTCACGTCGCGGTTCGCCTGAGCGAAGAACGCGAGGCTGTAGCGGGCTCCCCGATAGTCGGTGACTCCGGGACTCTTGACTCGATGAAAATTCGACGGCAGGACGTCATCACTCCATCTCATCAGCATGTCGCCGATGTTGCAGGTGATTGCTTCCTCAGCCGGCACCACCGACGTCCATTCCTGGGTGTCCATCTCCTTGCCCGGGCACAGTTGCAAGCCGCCCTGACCGTCACGCTGGAAAAGCAATGTCAGGCAATCGAAATCGGTGTGTGCTCCGGCACGCCACATCCCTTCGACATCTGCGTCGGCGGCAAGGGGGAAGTAGTGGAGTAGTCGCAGCGTGCTCTGGTAGGTGTCCACCGACGGGTCATGTGCCCTGGTGAAGAAGTCTCGTTCGAATCCCAGCTTCTCGGCGAAGCACGACAACAGGTCCATCGCAATGCCCCAGCACTTGGCTTCGAAGTCCAGGATCGTTTCGCGGAATCCGCCCAATTCGTCTGCAGTGGGCCACAGATCACCCATATGCGGGCGGGTCACCTGATAGGACTCTTTCTGATCAGGTGTTCCGATGGACGGACGCACCTGCGTCATGCTCTCCCAGCCGGAGTTGAAACCCTTCTTGAGCGGATACTGCGCTTTGACCTCGGTGGGCAGTGCAAAGAATCGCTCGGCCGCCGCGAAAGCCTCGCGGACCTGGTCCAGATCGATCCCGTGATTGACGATTTGGAAGAATCCGATGTCGGTCGCTGCCGACCACAACTCCTCGGCGATCTCGCTGCGCCGGTTCTCGAAATCCGAGAGATCGATTCTTCGGACCTCGCGGTCGGTGGTCTCCGTGCCCAGGCCACCCATGCGGGTCTCGCGGTTGAGTTCTGTCATGTCGTACGTCATTTGCTGTCAGCTCCTTCAGCGGATTCCGATGGACCGATCGGTGAACTTGTCGGTGTAGATCTCTTCTGCAGTCAATGACTGCGGTATCGCCGCACCCCCGGCGTTCAGGATGGGCTTCAGTTCTTCGACGGTGTGAGCGACTCGCGTCATGTCGAACGTGCCGACGGATCCGTCCGCCTCGTTCGCGATCAGGCCCTTCTCTTTCAAGAGTTGGGCACTGAACGCTGCTTCACCCTCGGTGTAGGGAGAGAACGACACGTCCTGCGAGACGACGTCGACAATGGCAGCATTCGCCGTATCCGGCGCAGTGATGTAGTCCGCGGTGGCCTGCTGAATGATCGGAACCAGCTTGCTCAAACACGGGGAGAGTGTCTCGACCTTGTCGGCACGAACGGAAACATTGGACGCGTAGATGTCGAAACCCGAATCTTTCAGCAGGTCATAGGAAACCGGCTTGTCCCACGCCGGCGTCTCCTTCTCGTACGTGTACGGTTCCGAATTCGCGAATCCTTGCTGAGCGATGGTCGGGTCACCGACAAATCGCGAGGGAGCTCCGTCGTAGCTCGTGTCGAGCTGAGACTGCTTCAGTAGGCCTTTCGCCACGAGCCACTGCGGAAACAGTTGCTCCTTGGAAACGACGACACTCGCGTCGGACTTGCCGATATCGGCAACACTCGCCCATTCCGGATGAGACTCTTTGTCCCACATGAGGATTGCCGGGCTGTACTTGAGCAATGGCGTGACGGCCACAACGGGCTGACTTGCCGCTGCCGCGATCACCTGATCGCCGTGCACCAAGCCGAGAGTGATCGAATCGTCGACGTACATCTGGGAGCTGACGGATTGGAACCCGATTGCCGGTCCCCCGGCCCGCAAGGTCAAGTCGACTCCGGTGTCCTTCCCTCCGGCGACAAGAGTCCCGCTGACGGACTTGTCGTCGGTGTCGACCGAATAGCCGGGACCAAGCATCTCGAAGAGCGCTCCCATATCCGACTGCGGCTGCCATTGGAGTTGAACCACAACGTTTTCCGGACAGAGACCCGCTAGGTTCTGAGCCTCGGCAGCTGGTTCGAGAGATTCAGCCTTGGCCGTCTCAGCCTCACTGGAGCTGCACGCAGTCAATCCGATGGCTGCACACATGGCCAGTGCCGCGCCGGCCGCTCCCACACTTCTGCGATTGGAATGCACCTTGCGATTTGAATACACAGCGTCTCCTTCGTGAAAACAATTGGGATGTGGGCGAACCAGGAAGGATGATCCGATGTGCACACTCTGCAGCACATGGATTACATGCAATCGACTAGTTGTTTCCATCAGGTAACGCGCGCCCGGATTCTCGCTTCACCTGCAATGTCACCTCACATTTACATTCAGCAATCTAGGCGACATACATGCAATTCAAGATGGTTCATACATCTTGAAGAACTTTTGCATGCATTATCGAACCGGAGGCTCAGATGGAACTCGCGAACACGATGCAGGATGCCGACGCTCGCAAGCTCACCGCACCGATGCAGATGGTCTTTTCCGATGTCGTCAAGAAGTTCGATACCGGCACTGTCGCGCTGGACGGCATCGATCTGAACGTGGAGCGAGGAGACTTCGTCGCCGTGGTCGGACCCTCCGGCTGCGGCAAGTCGACTTTGTTGCGCATGGCGGCCGGCCTCGAGCGACCGACCAGCGGCGCGGTTGCCCTCGACACCGAATCAGTTGGCTTCATCTTCCAGGAGCCGACTCTCCTCCCCTGGCGAACCGTGCAGGCCAACGTCGAATTGTCCGCCGAACTCGGTGGCGGCGACAAAGCAGCCCGAAAATTGCGCGCCGACGAGGCAATTCGCGCAGTGGGACTGGCGGACTTCGCGAAACAACTGCCCAACGCGTTGTCGGGCGGAATGAAGATGCGCGTCTCGTTGGCGCGTGCGCTCACCCTCGCACCTGCTGTGATGCTGCTCGACGAACCTTTCGGTGCTCTCGACGAGATGACACGACTGGAGATGCAGGTAGAGCTGCAAAGGCTCTACACCGACAAGGGGTTCACCTCGATGTTCATCACGCACTCGGTATCCGAGGCCGTGTACCTCGCAAACAAGGTGGTCGTCATGACCGCCCGGCCCGGACGAATCCATTCGGTCGTGGACATCGATTTCCCGTACCCGCGTAGCCCGGAACTGCGCTACGACGCCCGATACACCGAACACGTCGCCGAGATCTCGGCCAGTCTCCATGGGAGCTCACGATGACCGAAGTCCTTGCAGTGCAACAGGGCACCACCGCACGCAATTCCGCCGTTCGCACTGATTCTGCGACCGCCGCGCGAGCACAGTCACAGCCCGGACGGCCCTCGCGAATGAGAGCGCTCGGCACCTTCCTTCTCTATCCGCTGCTCTCACTTGCCGGCGCGGTCGCAGCGTGGTCGATCGTCAGCTACCTCGTTCTCTCCCCGGAACGTCGATTTCTCCTTCCGCCGCCGAGTCAAGTACTGACAAAGTCGCTACTCGACTGGAAACACCTCTCTCCCATGCTCGAAGCCCTCGCAGTGACGGCACAGGTAGCACTGGTCGGCTTCGTGGTCGCGGTGGCAGTCGGCGTCGGAACCGGCGTGCTGATGAGCCAGGCCAAGTGGATCGAGCGGATCGTCTATCCCTATGCCGTTGTGCTGCAGGTCATTCCCATCCTCGCCATCGTCCCCCTCATCGGGCTCTGGTTCGGCTACGGTATGACCGCGCGTACCCTGGTGTGTGTTCTCATCGCAGCCTTCCCGATCATCACCAACACACACTTCGGATTGCAATCGGTCGATCGCGGACTGCACGAACTGTTCACCCTCGGCCGCGCGTCCCGTTGGGATCGATTGGTGAAACTCGAACTGCGAGCGGCAATGCCGGCTATTCTCACCGGCATCCGCACCGCCTCCGGCCTTGTTGTCGTCGGTGCCATCATCGGCGACATGTTCTTCGCCAAAGGACAACCCGGGATCGGAACGCTGCTCGACGTCTACCGAAGCCGCCTTCAGTCCGAGGATCTGATCGCCGCGATCGTGATCGCGTCGGTGTTCGGTGTCCTCGTCTTCTCTGCCTTTGGATTCCTCTCACGTGTGCTCGTCGGTAAGTGGCACACGTCCGGCCGCAAGGACTTTAAATGACCCACGAAACTCCTGTCTTCGAGATCCCTACGATCGATATCAGCCCGTACCTCCGCGGCGAGGCAGCGGTTGCAAACGCCACCAACAGCACTGCCTGTGCGGAAGTGGCAGCTCAACTCGATCGCGCGTGCCGGGAGGTCGGATTCATACAGATTGTCGGACACAGCATTCCACGATCGGCGACCGAAAGACTGGCCGACGCTCTCGACGAGTTCTTTGCTCTCCCACTGACGGTGAAGAACAACTATCGCCGTCCCTCGTCCGAGAACCGCGGCTACTCACCACCGAAATCGGAATCACTCAGCATGAGCCTGGGCGTCGCCGCTGCGAACCAGATGAACGATTTCTACGAAGCAATAGTCGTGGGCACAGAGGTGAGCGACTATCCGGGCGTCGACCTACCCGAGTCCAGCTACGCCGCCAACACCTGGCCCGTGGCCGCGCCCGGATTCCGACCGGCAATCGAAGAGTATTTCCGTCATGCCCAGGGCTTGGCACGAATCCTGATGTGCGCCTTTACCGACGCTCTCGGATTGCAGCCCGGGTACTTCGATTCGATGCTCGACCATTCGATCGACGCGATGAAGATGAACAACTACGCACTGCCCGAGGGCGAGATCCGCATCTCCGGCGACATGACGGGAATGGGCGCTCACACCGACTTCGGAATCTTGACCATCCTGTGGGCAGATCAAGTTCCGGGCCTTCAAGTTCTGAGTGCCGACGGCGTATGGCACGACGTCCAACCTGCCGACGGCGCACTCTTGATCAACCTCGGCGACGCGATGGCACGCTGGACGAACGACCGATGGCGCTCGACAGTGCACCGAGTCGACCCACCTATCGTCGATGGTCAGATCATCCGACGTCGCTCTGCCGCATTCTTTTTCGACGGGAACTACGACGCCGTCATCGAAGCACTGCCAGGGACTCTCACACCGGGCGAAGTGGGATACCCGCCGATCACGATCGCTGAGAACATCGCGGCCAAAGTGGCCGGACTGAAAGGCGCGACGGCGCCCGAGGTCGACAGTCGCAGCGCTGACCGGGTGCGCGCCGCTGGATAGCGCTCCCGGGTACCGTCGACATCGTGCAGGATCGAAGTGAGGACAAGATGACCACCACCGAACGAGCTTTACTCACCGAGTCCGTGCACGAGACGCTTCGCGAACTGATCTTTTCGGGCGAGCTGGCGCCGGGGACACCACTGAGTGTTCCCGCGCTGGCGAGCAAGCTCAATGTCAGTCGAACGCCGGTCCGCGAGGCCGTGCAGCAGTTGATCTACGAGGGCATCGCCGTCCACACACGGAATGCGGGTGCAAAAGTCGATTCGCTGGACGCGGAGTCTCTGCGCGCGGTCTTCGAGGTGCGTGAGGTACTCGACGGTCTCGCGGCGTTCAACGCGACGGCCAATGCCACGCACGAAACCGTGTCACAGCTGAACAAGATGGTGCAGGTGCAACGCGAACTTCTCGAGAGCCCGCCGGATCAGCGTCGGGATTCGAAGCTCGACCTCGAGTTCCACACCTTGATTCGTGAGACTGCATGCAATCACCCGCTCAGCGAAGCCCTACATCGTCTGGACGGACAGTCACATCTCTACCGTTCGGACATGTGGAGCCTCGAGCTCAATCGGCGGATCGCTGTCACCGAGCACGCACGTATAGTCGCGGCCATCGAATCGGGTGACGCCTTGGGGGCGAGGACTGCCGCGAGCGCACACGTAGCCGGGCTACTCGTCCGAACAACCCGGACCTGAAGCTTTACCGAAATGACGGAAACAGCGTGTCAGGCCAGGTGATGTCGCCGTCGTTCTCGTCCACGAACGTACCGACACAGTCTCGCTCCAAAGCGCTGATCGCTCCCGAGATGACCTCTGGATGCTCGAGCTCGGTGAGATGGTCTCCTCCGGTTCCGGCCCCGGGAACGCCATCGACGTACACCCGGCACTGGCCCCCGTCCAACCGACCGTCCGCCCACTCGCCCGAACTCTGCACCACCGAATAGTAGGCAGATCCAGGAGTGTCCTCACCGACATTGAGCTTGGTGAGAACTTCGGAGAACATGCAGGTGTCGTAGCCGTCGGCAGGGCCTTGTACGCAGCCACCGGGGCTACCGTACTGCGGCGCACCGATGGCGACGAATGAATCCACTACTTCGGAGCCACCGAGGAACTTCGCGTAGTACCGGGAGCTCAGTCCACCCGCACTGTGCGCGATCATCCCGACGGAGTCAGCGCCGGCAGCGTAGGAGCGAATCGAATCGGCAATCAGCTCGGCGTCGGCCGCAATCATCTTGCCGGGTGCGTCGACGAAGTGTGTCTCGTAGCCCGCAGCGCTCAGTGCCTTGTCGAGGGCGCGGTAGGTCGCCTGGTGCGTTTCTCCCGAGTTGTAGAGCTGCTGCCCCGGAACGATGAAGACCACGCGCTTCGCATCGGTGATCCGCCTACCGGCGGCAGCGCTTCCTGCCGAGAACGCCAGAGCGGTGGTCACCAGCGAAGTAGTCACAGCCATCGCCAAGAGAATCTTCGAGAGTCGCACGTCGCCACCCTACGACGGCTGCGCACAAAAAAGGACCGCCGCACTGGAATCCAGTGCGGCGGTCCTTTTCTAGTAGCGGGGACAGGATTTGAACCTGCGACCTCTGGGTTATGAGCCCAGCGAGCTACCGAGCTGCTCCACCCCGCGATGCATGGACAAAGTTACACGAGCAGGTGAACGGAACGCAAATCGCCTGCGCTGGAGCGAAATACACGCCTGAAAGTCGAAGAATCGGGTGACTGGGTTCACAAAATGCCCGTGAGCATCAACACATAACAAGCATGTAACGAACGTACGTCGAAACGGCATCGGAAAGGCTCTACCAGCACAAACGCTAAAATTTTGGGTCGAGAGCAGACCAGACAGTCCGGAAAATTGCGAATCGACCCTCGTTCGACGCTCCCGTACGGTCGGTCCCGGCCCGAATCAACCGGGCGAACGCCGACCCGCCGCTGCTCCACTCTGCCCCGCGGGATCGGAACCCCCGAAACCTTCGAGGGGCAGAGACACGGAGAGACAAGCGCCCGGGAAAGTCAGCATCATCGCCGACCCGCAGGCCCGCCGATGTCAGCAAGCGCGGAGAGGATTTACCCCGACATGACGTACACCAGCATCAGCAAGCGTGCATTCGGCACATTGGCAGTAGCCGGCGCACTTGTCGCAGTGCCCCTCACCATGAGCACCGGCACCGCTTCCGCAGCCACCCACAACTGGGACGGCGTCGCACAGTGCGAGAGCGGTGGCGACTGGAACATTAACACCGGAAACGGCTACTACGGCGGCCTGCAGTTCTCGCAGAGCACCTGGACCGCCAACGGTGGCACCGGCTCGCCCGCCAACGCTTCCAAGGAAGAGCAGATCCGCGTCGCCGAGAACACCCTGCAGAGCCAGGGCCCCGGCGCATGGCCCGTCTGCGGCCAGCGTCTGACCGTCGCGAGCGAGCCTGCAGTCGAAGAAGCTCCCGCCGCAGCGCCGGCTCCCGTCGCCGAGGCACCCGCAGTTGCTCCCGCCATCGAGATCCCGGCCGAGCTCAAGCCCGCCGCACAGCAGGCTTACGACACCGCTCGTGACCTCGCCGGCCAGTACGGCTTCGCCGCACAGTTCCAGCAGCTCTCCGATGCCAACGCACCGATCGTTGCAGCACTGCGCTGATTCAGCTCGTACAGCTTCACCTGAGCACACAAGAAGGCCCACCATCCGATCGGATGGTGGGCCTTCTGCTATTCATGAACTGACGCCGCTTACCTCGGCAGCGCCTGGTACGCGTCAACAGCCTTCTGCAGGCGGTCGAGCGCAGCACCGTAGCTGGTGAAGTCACCGCTCTGTTGCGCCGACTTCAATGCCGCCATTGCCGAATTGACCTCGGCCAGCGCCTTCGTGACGTCATCCGAAGAAGCCGGCGGGGCCGGTGCCGTCGGAGTTGTCGGCGTTTCCGGTTGCGCTCCGGTATCCGGATCGGGTGCCGGCTGGGTGACCGTCGCTGCCGAACCTGCGCCCGGCCAAATCTGACTGATCGCCTCGGAGACGGTCGGTGCATAACCGATCCGAATGCCGTTGGTGTCGCTGAAGCTCACCAATACACGCGCCAACTGAGGGAACGCGTTCTGCGAGTTTCGCTGCGAGTACAAAGGCTCGACATAGAGGATTCCGCCCTCGGCAATCGGCAGAGTCAGCAAGTTTCCGTACTGAATCTTGTTCGACTGCTTGAGCAGTGACACTTCCGAAGCAACACGCGAATCCGACGTCATCGCAGACTGAGCCTGCTGTGGACCCTGAGTCTGCGTATCGGTCGGCAACTGCAGCACCGTGAACTTGCCGTAGTTCTCCTTGTCGTTCGCCACCGAGATGTAGGCCGACAGCAACTCACGACTGAACCCGACCATCGGACTGGTCAGACGGAAATCCGCCTTCGCGGTGTCCTTGTCGCCCACCAGCACGTAGTACGGCGGCTGGTTGGCCGACGTGTCGATCGTCGGATCGCTCGGAACCGACCAGAACGCGTTGTTGGTGAAGAACTCACTCGGATCGTCGACGTGGTACTTCGCCAGCATCTCTCGCTGAACCTTGAACATGTCTTCCGGGTAGCGGAAGTGTGCCTGCAAGTCGTCCGAGATTTCGCTCTTCGGCTTCACCGTGTTCGGGAAGACCCCCATCCACGCCTTCAGAACCGGATCCTGCTCGTCGACCTGGTACAGCGTGACAGTGCCGTCGTAGGCATCGACCGTGGCCTTCACTGAGTTACGGATGTACGAGAACTCCTGGCGCGGAATGAGGCGCCCGGTCGTCTGGTCGATACTGTCCTCGACCAACCCGTCGAGCGAACTGCGCTGCGCGTACGGGTAGTCCTGGGCGGTGGTGTAGCCGTCGATGATCCACTGCATCTTGCCGTCGACCACTGCGGGGTAAGCAGCGCCGTCGGTCGTCAGCCAAGGCGCGACCTCCTCGACTCTTTCCTTCGGATCACGCTTGAAGATGATCTTGGAGTTCGAGCCGATTGCACTCGAGAACAGGATGTTGCGCTCGGTGTACTTCGCCGCGAATGCAAGACGGTTGAACCAGTTGCCGATCGAAACGCCACCCGAACCTGTGTAGGTGTACTTCGAGGTGTCGGTGTCGTACTCACGAGGTCCCTCGCCGTCGACAGAACCGACGATCGAGTAATCGGCGTCCGACTGACTGATCACCTCGCCGTAGTACGAACGAGGATTGTCCACCTTGAGATTCTCGTTCTCGGGCGTGGTCGTCAGGTCGCTCACCGAGTAGATCGGGTAGCCACCGGTGTTGTTCTGACTGTCGCCCTGCACGGCCGTGACTTCGTTGGCCTGGGCGGCGACGAAACCGTTGCCGTGCGTGTAGACCGTGTGCTTGTTGATCCAGTCCGTCTGGTTGCCGGAAAGGTTGTTCGGCGACAGCTCACGCGCGGCGACAACGAAGTCGCGCAACTGGCCGTCTTGTTCGTAACGATCGACGTTGAGCGTCTGCGGGAACCCGTAGAAGTTCTTGAGCTGACGCTGAGCGGTGAACGTCGGCGACAGAATGGTCGGATCCAACAGGCGTGTGTTCGCGATCGTGGTCCGGTCTGCCGGAACGTCCTGGGGCTGCTTGGTGCCAATTCCCGGATAGTCGACGTAGTCGACGTTTTCTTCCGTGATCCCGTACGCCTGACGGGTCGCTTCGATGTTTCGTTCGATGTACGTGCTCTCCTTCTGCGCCGCATTGGGCTTGACGGAGAACTGCTCGACGATCATCGGGTAGACGGCACCGACGAGGACCGACGAAAGAACCAGTAGAGCGACTGCCATGGCCGGTATCCGAAGATCCCGCGTGAAGATCGAGGCGAAGAACGCCAAGGCGCAGATGACCGCAATGGACAACAGAATGAGCTTCGCCGGCAGGACCGCATTGATGTCGGTGAAGCCCGGGCCGGTGAACGTCGGTTCCTTACGACTACTCGACATCAACGAGTACCGATCAAACCAGTACGCCACCGCCTTGAGAAGCACAAAGGTGCCGGCGATGACAGCCAGCTGAATACGAGCGGCCGTGGTGAACGTCCCCGCTCGTCCGGCCAATTTGATTCCACCGAAAACGTAGTGGGTGATCAGATTTGCCACGAAAGCCAGCAGGATCGAGACGAACAACCAGTTGAGAACGAAACGGTAGAACGGCAGATCGAACGTGTAGAAGCTGACGTCCATGTTGAACTGCGGATCGGTGATACCGAATGCCTGGCCGTTGAGGAACAACTGGATAGTGACCCAGTTGGCCTGCGCGATGAGACCGGACAGGATGCCGATCGCTACCGGAATGATCACGCCGAACAGACGAAGACGCGACATAACGGTGGTGCGGTAGCGCGCGATCGGATCATTGGGCCCGGAGACCGGGACGAACACCGGGCGTGCGCGGTACGCGAGAAGCATCGCGAGCCACACGATGGCGCCGACGACAATTCCGACGACCAGGAAGAGCACGAATCGCGTCAGCAGAACCTTGGTGAAGACACCGCGGAAGCCGACTTCGCCGAACCACAACCAGTCCGTGTACATGCCGATCAGTCGCGGCCCCACGAGCAGCAAGGCCGCCACTACGACAGCCACCACCAACAAGATTCGACTGCGTCTGGACAGAGAGGGTAAACCTGCGGGGGGCCGCATGCCCACGTGCCACGCTCCAAGATTTGGCGACGCCGTGGCGTCGCAACCGATTGCATCGATCACTGCGGCCACGCCCGAGTGGACTTGGCCGTTTCCGACCACTCTACGTAACAACGGTCACGGGTTGACAACACGGAGAGCGGGGAGCCGGACAGAAGGTGGGAGGATGAAGGCGTGAGTGAAGAGAATATGAGCAGATCACCGAGTGCCCTCGCCCGGTGCGTTCATGAAGTTGTCGACCACATCGACGCCGAAGGCTGGGATCAGCCGCCGAAGCTGTACGCGTTGGTACCCACCGAGATGCTCGCCGCGGCCGAACCCGGACTGCTCGACCAACTCGCCGAGGGCGCCGAATACACACCGATCGAACAGGAATCGCTTCCCGAGGACATCATCGGCGGTTCACGGGCACTCGACGAGTTCCTGGCAACGACGCATTGGCCCGAGTCCGTGCAGGGTTGCATCCTGGTGCAGGAGATCGTCGTCCTGCCGCCCGAGGCGGAATCGGATCTCGACCACGCCACGGCGCCGGTGTTGACCGATCAGCACGCGGCGGACGAAGTCGCTCGACTGACGGCCGACGCGCATCCCGATCGACGCGAGGCTCGACTGTTCGTCGGCGTGCTCCGTGACGGTCCCTCGCTGTCGCTCCTACAGATGCGTCCCGACGAGGATGCGGATCCGTACGGTGACTTGGAACTGCTCACCTACGACGGTCTTGCACCTCACCTCGTGCACGCCCTGTACGCGACGCTCGACGAGGTCGAAGAAGACTGACAGAGTCGTCGGCGGCCAGGCAGCTTTCAGCAGCGGGGTGCGTCGCCACCCGTGTTGAGGCTTTCGAGTGAGTCCACTGCGCCGGGCAGGTTGTCGACCTTGACGAGTCGAAGCCCGTCCGGCGCATTCTGTTTCGCCTCGTCACAGTTCTGGGCCGGCACGAGGAAGGTCTCAGCACCGGCTTCGGACGCGGCGATCAACTTGTACCTGATGCCGCCGATCGGACCGACCTCGCCGTCGGAGTCGATGGTGCCCGTTCCGGCTACGAACTTTCCGCCGTTGAGCTCCCCCGGAGTCAGCTTGTCGACCAAGGCCAGTGTGAACATCAGTCCGGCAGAAGGACCGCCGATGTCGGCGAGATTGAACTGCACGGTGAAGGGAACGTCCGGGACCTCGCTGGGTGTGACGCCGAGGTAACCCGATTCGGGCTTGTTGGGCCGCGCCCCGACGGTGACCGGCACAACGGTCTCCACACCCTCACGAAGGACGGTGACGTCGATCGCGGTGCCGGGCGCGATCGCACCGACCGTGTCCTGAACGCCGGTGATGGTGGTTACCGGAGTGTCGCCGATCTTGACCAGGACGTCGCCTTCTTGCAGGGCACCCGCAGCGGGACCGTCCGGGGTCACCTTCGAAACAGTCAGTGCCACCGGCTTGCCGAGAAAGTGCAGTGCCGCCAACTCGGCACTGTCCTCGGACTGCTGGAAGTCGGCGGTGTTGGCCTGCTGAATCTCTTCCTTCGACTTCTCGGGCGGATAGATCTCCGAGCGAGGGACGAGTCCGTTGCTGCCACTCGCCCACAGTCCGAACGCTTCGAAGATGTTGAGGCCGTCGCGAACCGACACCGTTGTCATGTTGAGGTTGCCGTCGGTGGGATCGACCTCGGTCCCCTGGATGTCCACGACGGGCTTACCGTCGACGTCGCCGAGCGTGTTGAAGGTGGGGCCCGGACCGAGTGCGACATAAGGAACAGTGACCATTGTTCCGACGACTCCCAACACGACGATGGGTGCGAGTGCGGCCAAGAGCGTCACTATCCGTCGATTCACCTGATCCAGAGTAAAGCGCGAAGGCTCCGGAGCACCGATCGCACCGCCTGAGCGCCGTGCGTGTTCGCCGTCAGCGTGACTCGGAGGGCGACTCCGACCGCTCGAGCCTTGTACCGTTGAGGTATGAGCAATATGCCGTTCGGCTTCTCCAACTCCGACGACGATCCCGATCGCGACAAGAACGCGGCGGGTGGCAATCCGTTCGGGGGTGGTGACATGCCGTTCGGGTTCGGCGCGGGCGGTGAGGGATTCGATCCGGCTCAGCTCGGCCAGATGCTCACCCAGTTCGGGCAGATGCTGAGCGGAATGGGCTCGTCGATGGGCCAGGGCGGTACGTCCGGCCCGGTCAACTACGACATCGCCAAGAAGCTGGCACGCCAACAGATCGGATCGGTCACACCGATCACCGAGGGCAACGTCAAGGCGATCGCCGACGCCGCGCACCTGGCCGAGATGTGGCTGGACGCCGCGACAACGCTCCCTGCCGGAGCGAGCCGCACTCTTGCGTGGACTCCGAACGACTGGCTCGACAACACGATCGACACCTGGAAGCGACTCTGTGATCCGGTGGCCGAGAAGGTAGCGGGCATGTGGGTCCAGGGTCTTCCGGCCGAAGCACAGCAGATGGCTGGCCCGATGCTGGGCATGCTCGGCCAGATGGGCGGACTCGCGTTCGGCTCGCAATTGGGCCAGGCACTCGGCCAACTGTCCACCGAGGTGCTCTCCTCCACTGACATCGGCCTGCCCCTCGGCCCCGAAGGCACCGCGGCCCTTCTCCCGGCTGCGGTTCAGGCTTTCAGTGAGGGTCTCGAACAGCCGCATCAGGAAGTTCTGGTCTTCCTCGCCGCGCGGGAAGCCGCTCATCAGCGCCTTTACAGTCACGTTCCGTGGCTGCGCCAGCGTGTTCTCGCGACAGTGGAGGAATACGCCCGCGGAATCACCATGGACTTCTCGGCGATGGAAGAATTCGCCAAGGACCTCGATCCATCCGCTCTCACCGATCCGAGCAAGCTCGAAGCGCTGATGCAGCAGGGCACGTTCGAGCCGCAGAACACACCGGAGCAGAAAGCCGCTCTCGAACGTCTCGAGACTCTGCTTGCGCTGGTCGAGGGCTGGGTGGAGACGGTCGTCACCGCCGCACTCGGCGAGCGACTGCCTGGTGTTGCCGCGATGAGTGAGACGTTGCGGCGTCGCCGCGCTACCGGCGGCCCCGCCGAGCAGACCTTTGCGACGCTGGTCGGACTCGAACTTCGTCCTCGCAAGGTCCGTGAAGCGGCTGGTTTGTGGCAGAAGCTCACTGCGGAAGCCGGTATGGACGTTCGCGACGGCGTCTGGTCGCATCCCGACCTGATGCCCGATTCGAGCGATCTCGACGCACCGGACGGATTTGTCGCCCGTGTCCTCGGCGCCGGCGAAGCCGGTAATTTCGACGACCCGATAGCCCAGCTCGAAGCCGTCGTGGCAAAAGAGCGTGCGGCCGAGGAAGCGATGGACAAGACCCGCGAGGACGACGAAGAGAAGTAATCCCTTCTCGACCGATTTTCGCAGATCAGCCGCGATGACCGCCTGTGGATAACTGCCGCTGACGGGGACTCGCCGAGGGCCCGTCGTGCCAGCATCGAATGATGACCGGTCACACACACGACGACACCAGACAAGACAGCACTTCACAGCGATCCGCGGGACCTCGATGGGACCCGCGGATCGCTGTTCTGTCGCGCCCGGATGGTCGACTGCAGCTGGGATGGACCCCCGGACGTGCCGTCCTACTGACTCTGCCTGTCGGGGTCGACGATCGCGCGGTGAAGTCGATCCTGCGCAAAATGGACGGCTCGAGATCCCGCGCAAACATCCTCTGGGAAGCGTCGAGGCTCGGGATTCCCACATCCGTGACGGAGGAGTTGCTCGAGCGACTCGCCGATTCCGGTTTCGCCCACACTGCCCGCAGAAGCACCGCGACGGTCCGGATTCACGGTGTCGGTCCGCTCTCTGATGCCATCGAGCGCGCACTGGTCACCGGCGGGGTCAGCACGCGTCGCTCGCGCGGGTATCGCAACACCGACGTCGTGCGCACGTGGAACGAACAACTGGTGGTCCTGGCCGACGACGTCGTGACTGATCCTCGTCTGGTCAGCGATCTCGTTCGCTGTGGACTCCCCCACCTTTCCGTCCGCATCCGCGACGGCAACGGTGTGGTCGGTCCTCTTGTCCTGCCTGGTCAGTCGAGTTGCCTGCGGTGCGCCGACATCCTCCGATCCGAACTCGACCCTCATTGGCTTCATCTGTCCGCGCAGCTACTCGGCAGCGCCGGCCACGCGGAATCGGCGATGATCCATGCAAGTGTCGCGCTGGCCCTGGCCGAGATCGACTCCGCATTATCCGAGACAGCGGCGACGCATGCGGCCAGTCTGTCGTCGACGCTCGAGATCGCGCTCCGTCCGTATCGGATCACAACCAGGCGCTGGCCTCGGCAAATATCCTGCAGTTGCCAATACCTGGCACCTGTTTCGGGCAAAGGACGCCCCAGTCAGACATGATGGTGTGGTGTCCGAGATCCCACGCAAGAGTTCTGCCCGTACTGCCAAACTCGCGAGCATCCCCCTGGGGATGGCCGGTCGCGCCGCCATGGGCTTCGGACGCAAGCTCGCCGGCGGCGACAAAGGCGAGATCGACGCGCAGTTGAGCGCGAAGGCCGCCGAGCAACTGTTCGCGGTGCTGGGCGAACTCAAGGGCGGCGCGATGAAGCTGGGCCAAGCGCTCAGCGTCATGGAGGCGGCAATTCCGGAGGAATTCGCCGAGCCGTACCGCGAGTCGCTGAACAAGCTCCAGGCCGCCGCCCCGCCGCTGCCGACCAAGCAAGTACACAAGATGCTCGACCAGCAACTCGGAACCAAGTGGCGCGACCGATTCCAGTCGTTCGACGACGAACCGACCGCGTCGGCAAGCATCGGGCAGGTTCACCGAGCCGTCTGGGCGGACGGCCGCGACGTAGCCGTGAAAGTTCAGTACCCCGGCGCCGACGAAGCTCTACGCGCCGATCTCAAGACCCTGGGCAGATTTGCCGGTCTCTTCGGTTCGGTCATGCCCGGTGTCGACGTACGGCCCGTGATCGAGGAGTTTACCGCGCGCACGGAGGAAGAACTCGACTATCGGATCGAGGCGAACAATCAGCGAGCTTTTGCCAAAGAGTTCGACGGAGATCCCCAATTCGTGATCCCGCACGTCGTGGCGAGCGCGCCGAAAGTGGTCGTGACCGAATGGATGACGGCAACCCCGTTGACCAGAATCATCGAGAGTGGAACGCCGGAGCAGCGCAACGCGGCCGGTGCACTACTCGCCGAATTCCACTTCGCGTCTCCGGCCCGTGTCGGATTGCTCCACTGTGACCCGCACCCCGGCAATTTCATGCTTCTCGAGGACGGCCGACTCGGCGTCATCGACTTCGGTGCTGCTGCGCCGTTCCCGAACGGACTGCCACGGGTTCTCGGCACTATGGTGCGCTTGGCTGTCGAGGAACAATTCGACGAGTTGACGGAGTTGTTGCGCGCCAACGGTTTCGTGATCCCCGGACGCACGGTGACCGACAAGGAGATCGCGGATTACCTGCGACCCTTCACCGACCCGATCCAGACCGAGTCATTTCACTTCACTCGGGCATGGCTGCAAAAGGCCGCCGGAACCGCCACTGACTTCAACAGTGCGCAGTTCCGAACGGCCCGTGCACTCAACCTTCCGGCCGAGTATTTGATGATCTTCCGTGTTCTTCTCGGTTCGGTCGGCATATGCGCCCAGTTGGACGCATATGCCCCGTACATGGAAATCCTGACTCGTTGGTTGCCAGGGTTCGCGGAGCCGGTTCTGGATGACACCGGCTCCGCCGACTAAGACACCGGCTCCGCCGAATAGGGCTCTCACGCGCACACGAGTTGCTTGCGTGGGCGCCCTCTCGGTCTCTTGCGCGCTATGACGGCCCCCTGATCGAGGATCTCGCCTCCCCACACCCCCCATGGCTCGGCGCGGTCGAGAGCCGCACTGAGACAACGGGAACGGATGGGGCACTGCGCGCACAGTGCCTTGGCCTGCTCGAGTTCGGCCGGAGCTTCGGCGAACCAGAGATCGGGGTTGGATGCCCGGCACGGCAGGTCGCGGCGGGTGGACGCGACCTCGATGAACGTGACTGCAGCCGAAGTGACGTCGGTGGAAGTTACTGCAGTGGTGGAGTTTTCGGATTCCACGCGGATTGTCTGGGCAGACAACTCGGTCTCCTAATGCTCGGATGCGAAACTGTGTCGCACGATATGGGTTCGATGGGTGCGAACCTGAGCCGAGTCGGAAACCGGATAAAGAGGGGTATCCAACACAAAGGCCACGGTCCGCAGGGGCTGCGGGTCCGTGGCCGTAAGTGAACGGATGTGTCCTACCGAGAAATACCTCGATGGCTTAAGAACACGGACTCGACAGCTGCTTTCTTTGCTGCTGCTTGAGGGCGCAGGCGGAACGCATGCTGCGCCCATCCCGCTGCACGCGGCAGCATGGGGGCGGCAACAGCGAACTTTGCGCTTGCGCACGCTTCATACGAGATCAAGTTCGTCATTTTTTTGCCACCTCCATTTCGTGTCGGTCCGGATAGTTTCTGCGCACAGGTTGCCCCGTAACACTGAAAACCAGAGTAGAGAATCTGCCGAATCTGCACAACCTATTTTTGACCTGCGGTTATGTAACTCACCGTTGTCGATTCGGATGTGTTGTCAGATATCGAGTGTTGCCGCACGCAGTTCGCCGCGAATGACAGCTAGTACGTCTTCCCCGAAGTTGTCGAGTTTCTTCGGCCCGATTCCAGGGATCGAAACCAGTCCACGATTGTCTTGTGGTCGTTGTTCGGCAATAGCCATCAATGTGTTGTCACTGAAGACGACATAGGCCGGAACTTTGAGTTCTCGGGACTTGTCCAGACGCCAGGCCTTGAGGTGCTCGAGCAATTCCAGGTCGACATTGGACGGGCATTTTTCGCAGCGCCCGAGCATGGTCGCCGACGTCCCGATCAACGGTTTGCCGCATACGCGGCAGCGCGGACGCTTCTTGTTTCCCGACGACGGCGCGGCGACGCGCGAGGCCGGCGAGTCCTCCGGGATTAGTCCGTTGAGAAATCTCGACCGGCGACGGGACTTGCGTCCACCCTCATTGCGGGCCAATGCCCACGACAGCTGCAGATGCTCGCGAGCGCGAGTAACCCCCACGTAGAGAAGCCGACGCTCCTCCTCCACCGCGACGTCGTCGGCGCCCGAATTGGCGTCGCCGAGAACGTGTTGGATAGGCAGGGTGCCGTCGTTGAGGCCGACCAGGAACACCGCATCCCATTCGAGCCCCTTGGCCGCGTGGAGGGAGGCCAGCGTCACACCTTGCACGGTCGGTGGGTGCCGCGCCTCGGCTCGGGCCGTGAGCTCCTGTAGAAGCCCGGTGAGCGTCAGTTCAGGTTCGTGGACAAGTTGTTCTTCGGTGAGCGCCACGAGAGCCGAGAGCGACGCCCAGCGCTCGCGTGCCTGAGTACCCGAAGGCTCTTCGTTGGTCAGGCCGAGCGGCGCGAGCACAGCGCGGACGAGTGAGACCAGCGCTTCGCCGTTGTCTGCACCTTCGGGGAGGTCGTCGCGTCCAGCTGCCTGACGCAGCGCTGCCACCGCCTGACGTACCTCGGTGCGAGTGAAGAAGCCCTCTCCACCGCGCACCTGGAACGGAATGCCCAGCTTCGTCAGGGCCTGCTCGTGCGCCTCCGACTGAGCATTGATCCGGTACAGAACAGCGATCTCGGCAGCAGGAGTGCCTGCCGCGATCAGCCGTTTGATCGCCCGCGCAACGCCGAGCGCCTCGGCCGGCTCGTCGTCGAACTCCATGAACTCCGGCTCAGGCCCCGGCGCGCGCTGCCCGATCAGTTGCAGACGCGTCCCGGCGATCCGCCCGCGCGCCGCACCGATCACGCGGTTCGCCAACGACACGACCTCAGGGGTGGAGCGGTAATCCCGTTCGAGCCGAACGACGGTCGCTTCGGGGAATTTCCGGGAGAAGTCCAACAGATAGTTGGGGGTGGCTCCGGTGAAGGAGTAGATGGTCTGATTCGCATCGCCCACCACGGTCAGATCGTCTCGGTCGCCCAGCCAGGCGTCGAGCACACGCTGCTGCAGTGGGGTGACGTCCTGATACTCGTCCACGACGAAGCAGCGATACCGCTCGCGGAACTCGTCGGCGACTGTCGAATGCTCTTCGAGAGCTGCCGCCGTGTGCAGTAGGAGATCGTCGAAATCAAGCAGCATGCCGTCCTGGCCGCGTGCTTTCAGCTCTTCGTATGCGGCATACACCTGGGCCACCTTGGTGGCATCGACCGGTGCCTCACGGCGAATCTTGGCGATCGCGCGTGGGTAATCCTCCGGCGCGATCAGCGACGCCTTCGACCACTCGATTTCACTGGCGAGGTCGCGGACGCTTTCCGTGCTGGTGGACAATCCCACCCGGGCTGCGGCACTGCTGACAACGGCGAACTTTCGGTCCAGCAGACGCCACGGCGTGTCGCCGACAACCTGCGGCCAGAAGTACTTCAGTTGACGGAGAGCAGCAGCGTGAAAAGTTCGAGCCTGCACCTGCGGCCCACTCCCGCCGACGCCCAGCTCACGGAGACGTCCACGCATTTCCCCGGCCGCACGAGCGGTGAACGTCACGGCAAGCACCTGACCGGCCGACACGTGACCGTCGGCAACCAGATGAGCGATCCGGCGCGTGATGGTGCGGGTTTTGCCTGTTCCAGCGCCCGCGAGGACACATACCGGGCCGCGTGGCGCGAGCACGGCGGCCGATTGTTCTGGATCCAGTCCGGTGTCCGCAGGCATGGGGACCATCATGGCAGGACGTTCCGACACTCCATTCGCCGCGCCCGACGGTATGTGGGCAAGAGAACACGGGCCGATACGGAACAACGCTCTCGGTCGTGGTGTTATATCGGCCGTGACTTCTACCGAAAATGCGCCTGCCCTGACCATCTACTCGACCACGTGGTGCGGCTACTGCCGTCGCCTCAAGACGCAGCTCAACGCGTCGGGGATCGAGTACACCGAGATCGACATCGAGAACGATCCGGCAGCAGCCGATTTCGTCGGCAGCGTCAACGGTGGCAATCACGTCGTTCCGACCGTGAAGTACGGCGACGGCAGCGTTGCGACCAACCCGTCGCTCAACCAGGTCAAGCAGGCTCTGGGTCTGTAGACCTTCTCCGGCTGCTACTTGACCCAGCTCTCGAGCATTCCGCGAGCGATGGAGATCGACCCGGGCAGCAGCAGTGGCGCGTCCGCTTCCGAACCCCAGTCGCCGAGTTCGAGAGCGGCGCGCACCTCGTCCTTCGTGAACCAGGTGCCCTCGGCGATCTCGCCGTCCGCGAACAGCAGCGGAGCGGCGGGGTCGCCGATTGCGGCGAAGCCCAACATCACCGAGCGAGGGAACGGCCAAGGCTGGCTCCCGAGGTATCGAACGCTGTGCACGTCGATACCGACTTCTTCCTTGATCTCGCGGACAACACACGTTTCGAGTGACTCCCCGGCCTCAACGAATCCCGCGAGAATCGAGAAACGGCGCTGCGGCCAGGTCGGCTGACGCGCGAGTAGAACTCGATCGCCGCCGTCGTGCACCAGGCAGATGACCGCCGGATCCGTTCGGGGAAACTCCTCGTGGCCGGTGGACGTGGAAATGCGTGACCAGCCGGACATCGTGGGTTCACTCGGTGCGCCGTCGATAGCGCTGAATCCGGCACTGTCGTGCCAGTTGAGAATCGCGACGGCACTGGTCAACAAACCGGCGTCCGCGTCGTCGAGTGTTCCGCCGAGCATCCGCAATTCAGACAAAGTGCCCGCCAGCAGCGACACCCGCACCGCCCAGACGTGGCGATTCTCCCGAATTCCCAGGAAGACCGCGCCGCGCACCGGTTCGGGCCCCAACTCGGTTGCCTCGGCGAAGACCAATTGACCTTCCGGCGACACCTTGACCTGACCCCGTGAATTCACATGGAGGAGCAGTGCGTCCGCCCAACCCGTCGTCAGTGCAGCGGCGTCCGACCGCAATTCCTCGGCGCGGCCGACGCTCGAGCGTGAGAGCAGAGGTGTTTCGGTCAGCTGGAAGTCGTTCACGCTCACGACATTACTGCGCGCACGAAGCTCGGTAACACTCAGTTCGTGACGCGGCGAATGTAGAGCAGTCGATCGTTCTCCTCGACGGCGTCCACCTCGGGCGAACCGACGCGAACCAGACGGCCGTCACGAACGACCCCGAGCACGATGTCGGAGAGATGACGCGGAGAGCCACCGACCTCGTCACGCTCGACGGCACGCTCGGCAATCGCGAATCCGGCCTCCGGAGTCAGCAGGTCTTCGATCATCTCCACGACGGTCGGCGTCGTGGTCGCGATGCCGAGGAGTCGACCCGCCGTCTCCGAGGACACGACGACGGAGTCTGCGCCGGACTGACGCAGAAGATGCGCGTTGTCGGCTTCACGGATGGCTGCGGCGATCTTGGCTTTCGGCGCGATTTCGCGGGCTGTCAGCGTCACGAGCACTGCGGTGTCGTCACGGTTGGTTGCCACGATGATCGACGACGCATTCTGCGCACCTGCCAACCGAAGTACGTCCGATTTCGTCGCCGAACCGAATACCGTCACCAGGCCTTTGCTCGCCGCCGAATCGAGGACGGTCTGATCGGTGTCCACGACCACGATCTCCGACGCCGGTACACCGTCACCGAGCATTGCTTCGATTGCCGTCCGCCCCTTGGTCCCGTATCCGACGACGACGGTGTGATTACGCACGTGCTGCCTCCAACGCTGAATTTTGAACGCCTGACGCGAACTCTCGGTCAGAGCTGAAAGTGTTGTTCCGACCAACACGATCAAGAAGAAGATCCGAAGTGGCGTGATCAACAGGACGTTGACCAGCCGCGCCGACGGCGTGAACGGAGTGATATCGCCGTAGCCGGTGGTCGAGAGCGAAACCGTCGCATAGTAAATGCAGTCGAGCAGCGACAGCTCGTTGTCCTGTGCGTCCCGGTATCCCGCGCGATCGATGTACACGATCAACACGGCGGCGCCGAGAGCACCCAACGCGATGAGAACTCGCTTGTAGATGGCCCGCGCCGGACTTGTCTGTAGCTGAGGAATGCGCAGCACCCCGACAAGGGCGAAGTCAGGCTGATCGGTCAATGCTTCCGACCTGGTCAAACGCGCCCGGAGCTTACCGGCCATACATCGACTCTCTCACTCGAACTTACGAAATACCTACACGGACATCGGCAGGCAGCGTAACCCTCGAAGATCGACTTCGGAACTCGGGCGCCGAATAGCGCGCGGGTCGTGGCGCCGGTAGTGGCAAGAAGGTCCACCGTGAGGCAGGCTGGGCAAATGCCTTTCACCGGTTCGACGTCCACTCCCAGCCAAGCGGCCGCTCTTCGTTTGTCGGCCCTCCTTCTCGGCGCCGGCACCATGCATTTCGTGGCGCCTTCCTTCTTCGACAGCACCGTTCCCCGCCAGCTTCCCGGACAGGCCCGCACCTACACCCAGGTGTCCGGCGTCGCGGAACTGGCGATCGGCGCTGCCTTGGCCGTGCCGAAGACCCGCAAGCTCGGCGCGGGCCTTGCCGCCGCGCTCTTTGTCGCCGTGTTCCCCGCCAACATCCAGATGGCGATCGACTGGTGCCGAAGCCCGAAGACGTCCACACCGCAGAAGATCGGTTCGATCGCACGTCTTCCCCTGCAGGTTCCGCTGGTGACCGAAGCACTCAAGGCTCGTCGAAACGCAAGCTAATCTTGCGCGCCTGCCGTTCGGATGAGGCGAGCGAGAGCCCCACCGTCCGGCAGGTTCTCGGGTGCGATGGTGCGACCCGATCGAACGTAGTGAAACGCCGCCCGGACCTTGTCGGCCGGAAACTGTTCGTTGCGCCCCGCCGAACGGGCTCTGGCTGACATCAATTCGGCCCAGGCCACCCGATACGCGGCCAACTGCATCACAACAGCGTCCTCGTTGGCGGCCGACGGTTCGGCACCGGTCTTCCAGTCGATCACCGTCCATCCGCCGTCGGGATCGGCGAACACAGCGTCGATGCGACCCCGCAGAACCGTTCCGGCAATGGATGTTTCGAAAGGAACTTCCACTTCGATCGGGCTGCGATTGGCCCACGGGGACCGCAGGAACGCATCCTGAAGTTTCACCAGATCGGTCTCGGGACCCGCGCCGGTATCCGCGGCGCCGGGTAGTTCGTCGAGATCCAACAGTCGGGTCGCACCGAACCTTCGCTCGATCCAGGCGTGAAAAGCCGTGCCGCGCCGAGCGAGCGGGTTCGGTGGGTACGGCAGTGGTCTACGCAGCCGTGCCGCGAGTTCATCCGGATCTGCCTTGAGGTCGACGAGCTGAGTCACCGAAAGCTGCGCCGGGAGAATCACTTCGGCACGCGCGTTTGCCCGGGCTTCGCGCTCGGCCAGGAGAACGTCGACGTCCGAGGCCCAGTTCTCCGGATCGTCCTCCGGTTCTTCCGTCTCTTTGCTGTCTTGCGGCAGCGATGCAAGTGCGGACAGGACGCTCGCGGCTCCGGCCTCGACCGCGCCGCGACGCGCACCCAGCGGGTCGGGCGGCCACTGCGCCGTACGGGGTGTGGAGGCCAACGGGTTCTCGGTGTCGGGTTCCGGTGCAGGCGCCCATTCCTCCACGACGCCGATCGCACCGCGTGAGTCTTCTTCACCGGCATCGTTTTCGGCCGTGACCATCTGATGCAGCTCGTCCAGGAACTCCGAAGGCCCCTTCGGTTCCGAACCGGATTCCGCCCAGTGATGCGCCGAGATGAACAGCGCCCGTTCGGTTCTGGTCAGCGCGACGTAGAACAGTCGCCGGTCCTCGTCCAGTCGACGGTTGGACAAGGCCTTCTTGTGCGCCGTGATCGCGTTCTCGAGGTCCTTGCGGTTGTACAGCTCCTCGAGGTCGAGCACCGGAACTCCGTCGGCCGAATCCGCGTCGACCGCCCGGTCACCACGCAACGACGGTGGCAGTTCGGCGAGCGCCCCGAGCCACGATCCGGACGCGGTGGACGAGGGGAACACCCCGTCGCTGACATGCGGGATCGCCACTACTTCCCATTCGAGCCCCTTCGCCGAGTGCACGGTCAAGATCTGCACGCGATCCGGCGCCACCTCCACTTCGCCCGGAGTGAGGCCCTTTTCGATCTGTTCGGCGGCCGCGAAGAATGCGAGCATCCCGGGCAGATTGGCTGTTGGACGCGTCGCGTAATTGGCGACGACGTCGGCAAATGCGTCGAGATGCTCGCGGCCCGCGGTCCCGACGACACCGACTCGGGTTCGCGCGCCTGCCTCGATTCCGATACCGAGCACCCGCTCGACCTCCGCCACCAGTTCGGTGAGCGGCTGGCCGATACGTTCGCGCAACGACGCCAATTCTGCCGCTATCGCGTTGATGCGTGTGTACCCGAGAGCTGAATAGCGTTCTGCCGGGCCTGGATCGGAGATCGAATCGACCAATCCTGCTTGCTCGGCGTTCTCCCCCGGCAGCGCGTCCTGAACTGCCGAGGTGAGCGCCTCGGCGTCGGTGACCGCACCCGCTGTTCCGTATCCGGCGGAGATGGCAAGTTCGCGAGAGCGTTGCGAGAGTGCGGCGAGGTCCTTCGCGCCGATCTGCCATCTCGCTCCGGTGAGCAGCCGAACGGCGGCGCTACCCGCCAGCGGATCGGCGACCACTCGGAGCATGGCGATCACGTCCGCCACCTCGGGTGTGTGCAGGAGCCCACCGAGTCCGACCACTTCGACTGGCAGACCCTTGGACCGCAAAGCCTCGGCCAGCGGGGCAGCATCGGCGTTGCGGCGGATCAACACCGCTGCCGTGGGCGTCGGGCGGTCTTCGGCACGTGCCGCCTCGTACTCTTCGGCGATCTTCTCCGCAACCCACTGACGTTCCTGTTCGACGTCTCCCAGCAGCGCCAGTCGAACGTCTCCGGCGACGGCTCCCGGCCGCGCACGAAGTGTGCTGACGGCCACACCGCGTCGGCGCAACGGTGCGGACGACAGGTTTGCCAATTCGAGAGCCTCCGGCGGGTTACGCCAACTGGTGAGCAGTTCGAGTGTCGGAGCCGGCTTTCCGTTGGCAAGCGGGAAGTCGGTTGCAAACCGTGGCAGGTTGGCCGCCGACGCGCCTCGCCAACCGTAGATCGACTGCATCGGATCGCCGACGGCTGTCAGCGCCAACCGGCCGTCGGCTCCCCCACCGAACAACGAGGACAACAACACTCGCTGAGCGTGACCGGTGTCCTGGTACTCGTCGAGAAGAACTACCCGAAAGCGCTCACGCTCGGTTTGCCCGACCTCGGGATGTTCGGAGGCGACACGGGCCGACAGCGACATCTGGCTGCCGAAATCCAATGCGCCTTCACGCCGCAGCGTCTCACCCAGCCGGGCAACGAGGGGCAGTAGCTCGATGCGTTTGTGTTGCACATCAAGGTAATTCAACAGCTCTTTGCTCGGCCCACCCCGCTGTTTCGGACCGGCGGGCAGAGTATGAATCAGCTTGTCCAACTCGGTGTGAGCCTCGAGCAACTGCTCGGGGTCGACCAGGTGCTCCGCCAACTGACCGGCAAGGGCCAGAACGGTTTCGGTGATGGACCCCGGATTCTTGTCGGTGTCCAGATCACTGTCCCAGCCGCTCACGACGCGGTGCGCAACCTGCCACAGTTCGGTCTCGGACAACAGCGTCGCCGAGGGTTCGATCGGCAACAGCAGTCCGTGCTCGGACAGCAACCGTCCCGCGTAAGCATGGTAGGTACTGACTTCGGGTTCCCCGGCCAGAATCCGGGAACGCACTCCGCCGGTCGGGTCGAGTGCCCGCAAAACGTCCGAACCCGCCAGTCGCGCCAAGCGCTTGCGGATTCGCGACGTGAGCTGTTGTGCCGCTTTGCGCGTGAAGGTCAATCCGAGAACGGCCTCGGGATCGACGAAGCCGTTGGCCACCAGCCACACGACGCGAGCAGCCATCGTCTCGGTCTTACCGGCACCGGCACCGGCGACGACCAATGTCGGACCGAGCGGTGCGGCGATGACTGCCGCCTGTTCCGGCGTCGGCGGGTGTTGACCGAGCGCGACCGCCAGGTCGACAGGATCGATCTTCGGTCGGCGTGCCTTCTGCGTCGCGGCAGCCACTTAGTTACTCACCTGTCGTCCCTCGTCGTGTGCCGGGCAACTCGAGCGCACCGGGCAATGTCTACATCCGTCGTTGACCCTGGCCAGATACTGCGGCCCTTGGGTCGCTGCCGCTGCGTTATGGATGACGTCTCGCCACATCTCGACGGCTTCGGCCGTCAGCGGCGGCTGAACTCGCTGCGCCGCACCGTCTTTCTTGTTGGACTTGGCCACGAATACCAGGCGTGCACCGCCGGGTTGTGTGGCCGGTTCGCCGGCAATCGCACCTTCGGCCGCTGCGACCTGGTACGCCGCCAACTGCGCGTGAGATTGCGCGGCCTCGTTGCTGACAGGGTTTCGCGCAGTCTTGACGTCGACAACCACCGGACGGCCTTCGGTGTCGCGCTCGAGCCGGTCGATCCGGCCACGAAGCTTGACCGCAGGCGCTCCCTCCTCACGTGGTTCGAGGACCCCCTCGACCGCGACCTCGACGCCGACTTCGGTCAGTTCACCGCGAGTTGCGTTCATCCAGGCGGTGAACGTCGCCAGCATCTCCCGAGTTCGATTGAGTTCGCGGCGCGAGTACCACTGCGATCCCAGATCGATGGATTCCCAGGCATTTTCGAGTGCCTTCTCGACCTGATCCGGTGGAATCCGGCCGGCCAATGCCTGCACCAAGGTATGGACCAGCGTACCGGCGATCGCATGAGTGTTGTCTCCGTCGCTGCCGCCATGACGCTCGAACACCCATCGGAGAGGGCATGTTTCGAGAAGCTCGATGGTGGACGGCGATAGTGAAACCGGTCCGTCCTCGGGCTGCCACATGGGAGCAGCGGTACTCGGCTCGGCTGTGCCGTACCACTGATCCGGGTGCGCGCCGCGTACCCCGGCAGCAGCCAGACGTGCCAACTGGCGAGCGGCCCGGGAATGCTTCTCGGCGTCGAAATGCGCGATGTCGGGATCACACACGACGCTGCGAAGCTGTGCGACCAGTGCAGGCAGCGACAGAACCCGGGTATCCCCGGTCTCGGGTGCAACGACGTCGAGATCGGAGGACGGATCGTCCGAGTACGCGTCACCACGGATCAATTCGTCCACGAACCGCGAAGGCACCAAGTCGGTGTCCCCCGAAGCCGATTCGACTGCGGTGATCAGCAGACGGCGACGAGCACGGCTACAGGCAACCAGGAACAACCTGCGTTCTTCGGCCAGAAGCGGTGCGGTTCGCGAGAGTCGTTCGGCAGCCGAGTCACTGCCGTCGGAGACTCCGTTGACCAGGTCGATCAGCGCTTCGGTACGCAGTAGCGATCCGCGTGCCCGCAAACTCGGCCAGAGCCCCTCCTGCACACCCGCCACCGCCACGACCGCCCATTCGCGACCCGCCGCGGCGTGAGCGCTGACCACGGTGACGGCGTCGGGAGTGATGACCGACCGGCTCCGCGAGTCGGTCGGTATCTCCTGGCTGGTCAAGTAGTCGACGAAACCGGCGAGTTGCGAACGCGGCAACCGGTCGACGTAGTTGGCGGCCGCGTCGAAAAGTGCGACGACTGCGTCGAGGTCTCGATCGGCCTGTGAGCCGATAGGTCCGCCGCGCGCCGACGCAGCCGCCCAGCGTCGTTCCAGCCCCGTCGCCTGCCATGCTGCCCACAGAACTTCTTCGACCCCGAGACCTCGCTCGAGAGGCACTCGGGCCTTGCGAAGGACCGACAGCACGCGATTGAGTGCCGCAGCTTCGACGTCTGTCAACTTGCCCATGAGGCGCTTGGACTGCGCACGATCCTCGTCGATCAGAATGAGCCGCAACAACTCCGAGGAGTCCCGATCACTTCCCGATGCCAACTCGACCCGGCGCAGGCCACGACGCAACCGGCGCAGGGTGACCGGCTCGGCGCCGCCGATGGGACCGGCTATCAGGGCAAGCGCGTCGTCGCCGGTGAACTGATCGCCGCCGAGCGCCCGAAGGACCAGCAGCAGGCCGGACACTCCGTGTTGCCTGGCCAGCGGCAATTCGGTGGCAGCGGTCGTGACGGGTACCCCGGCCGCGAGCAGGGCTCGCCGGAGAGGGGCGAGAGTACGCGGCACCGACCGCACGATGACGGCCATCTCGGACCAAGCAATCCCGTCCAGCAGATGCGCCCGGCGCAAGGTATCTGCGACGACTGCCGCTTCTTTGGCCGTCGTACCGAGAACCCGCACCGACGCCCGCCCCGGGTCCTCATCGGTGAGATCGGATGGAACCGCGATGCGATGAGCAAGGTTGCCGGGCAGCCGCGCAGCGATCTTGGCCGCGATCGACGCGACGTCGGCGTTGTTGCGAAACGTGGTGGGCAGGACGATCTGGCGCTCGTCTCCGCGCTCGGCGAGTCCGAGTAGGAACGCCGAATCCGCACCGCGGAACCCGAAGACCGACTGATCGGGATCACCGGCGATGACCGTGCCCGCAGTTGCGGTTCCGATCAGCCGAACCAGCTGCGCCGCCTGCGGATCCAGATGTTGTGCGTCGTCGACGAGTAGGTGCCGGATCCGAGCGCGCTCGGAGCGAAGCAATTCGGGATCGGTGGCGAACGCGGTCAATGCCGCACCGATCAACTCGGCCGCGTCGAGTGCCGGCGCCGTCGCCTCCGGAGCCTCGACACCGACACTGCCGCGTAGCAGCACGCCTTGCTCGTAGGCCTCGGCGAACCGCCCGGCCGCCACCCACTCCGGACGGCCACGCTTCTTGCCGAGCTTGACCAGATCTTCGGGACCGAGTCCGCGCTCGTTCGCTCGCAGCATCAGATCTCGAAGTTCGACGGCAAAGCCGTTCAAACCCAATGCGGGTCGCAGGCGCTCCGGCCACCGGAGCGCACCGTCTTCGATGTCGCCGCGCAACATCTCTCGGAGCACCGAGTCCTGCTCGGCGCCGGTGATCAGGCGTGGCGGCGCGTTGCCGTGCGCTGCGGCTTGAAGCCGGAGTACGGCAAAGGCGTACGAGTGAACGGTGCGGACCAACGGCTCACGAGTTGCCTGCGGTCCGCGTTCTTGTTCGTACCCGAGCAACCCGGCCGTGATCTGCTCGCGGACCTGCGTCGCTGCCCGGCGCGACTGGGTGAGCACCAGGACCGATTCAGGATCTTCGCCACCGGAGATCTTCTGCACTGCCAGATCCACGAGAAGGGACGTCTTGCCCGTTCCGGGGCTGCCGAGTACCTGCCAGGGACTCCAGGCGGCCCCCGAGCCGAATGAAACAGGGCCGAACGCGAGTTGGAAAGGATCCTCGGACGGCGGCGCGAACAGCCGGGCCGTCCCTTCGTCCCATGTTCGGGGTATCGGAGACGGCGCAGTTCGGTGCACCAACCGCGCCCGCGGGATGGTGACCTTGCTGCGTGTTGCCGTCTCACTCACCCAGGCATTCCACCAGAGCGCACCGACAACTCACACATCGCCTGCTTCCGGCATGATTGACCTCGTGTCTGCACTCCATACGTATCTCTACGGACCCGTCGGGGCACCGGAGATCCTTTCGCTGCACGGTCTGACCGGTCACGGCCGACGTTGGCAGTCGATGGCCGAGAACCAACTGCCCGAAGCGCGCTGGATCTCGCCGGATCTACGTGGTCACGGGCGTTCCACCTGGGCTCCTCCGTGGAACATCGAATCCCACGTGGCGAGCCTGCTGGAGACGCTCGACGAACATGCCACCGGACCGGTGGTGATCGTCGCGCATTCTTTCGGCGGAATGCTGGCGCTGCACCTCGCGGCCACCGCACCGGAACGCGTTCGTGGGCTCGTCCTGCTCGACCCGGCGATCGGGTTGGATCCGACTTTCATGCAGGAAGTGGCCGAACTCACAATCGGCTCACCGGATTACACCGATGCGGCAGAGGCATACTCCGAGAAGATTCACGGCTCGTGGGGTGAGGTTCCCACCCAGGACCTCGACGTCGAGATGGCTGAACACCTGATCGAACTGGGCAACGGACGCGTCAACTGGCGCCTGTCCACGCCCGCGATCGTGACCGGGTGGGGCGAACTCGCTCGCCCGATCGTGCTGCCTCCGTCGTCGATGCCCACCGTGCTGGTTCAGGCGATGAAGGTCCAACCGCCGTACGTCACCGCCGAGCTCCGGGCAGCACTCACCGAGCACCTCGGTGAAAATCTGACCGGTGTCGAATTCGACTGTGACCACATGGTCCCGCACGTACGGGCCGACGAAGTCGCCGCCCTCGTTCGCAGCATGCTCTGAAGGAACAGACATGGCAGCCACCACCGAAGAGCAGATCGAAGAGGTACGGCGCCTCATCGCGTCGATTCCGGCCGGTTTCGTGGCGACGTACGGCGATATCGCTGATGCTGCAGGACTTTCCAGTGCTCGCACGGTCGGTTGGATCATGCGAACGGACTCTGCCGACCTGCCGTGGCATCGGGTTCTCGGCGCCTCCGGCAAACCGTCGGCGCACCTGGCTCATCGTCAGATCGCCAAGCTCGAACTCGAAGGCGTGCCGATCAAGGACGGTCGGATCGACCTGAAGAAAGCTCGGTATCACTTCTGATTCACGTGTCACCGGTCGTCGTGACGCGGGCGATGGGGCAGCATGGAGGTATGACCGTCACGCCGCCGACCGCCGCCCTCATTCTGGCGGGTGGTCGCGCGACCCGAATGGGTGGTGTCGACAAACCCGGCCTGCTCGTTCACGGCCGCAGGCTCCTCGACATCGCGCTTTCAGCGACGGCGCATCTGGACGCCGTCGTCGTGGTCGGTCCACATCGCCCTGAACTTGATCCTGGCATCACTCAAACTCAGGAAACTCCGGCCGGAGCCGGCCCTGTCGAGGCGATCTGGGCCGGATTGTCTGCGACCCGGTTACCCGACGACGCCGTGGTGGTGGTCCTGGCGTCCGATCTGCCGCACATCGAGGCCGTATCAGTTGACGCTTTGATAGCTGCCACGTCGACGGACAGTCCGGTGACGTGTGCCGTGGACGATAACAACCGAACCCAATTCCTGCTCTCCGCGTGGACATTTCGCGAGCTCCGGCAACGCCTGTCCACATTGCGGGAGAGTTCGGGGTTGGAGAATCAACCTATGAAAGCGATTGTCACCGAACCGTTCTCGACGCTGCGTGTCACTGGCACCACTGACTGCGACACACCGGCGGACATCGACCGCGCGCGAAACCATCCGCGCCTGACGATCGAGCAAGCCCGCGCCGCCGTCAGGAACTCACTGACAGCATTGTCACCACACCGGGCCGCCCTCGCCGACAGTCTCGGAGCAACGCTCGCGCAGCCTCTCGTCGCCCTGGGTGATCTTCCTCGATCTGATGTCTCGGCGATGGACGGGTACGCCGTCTCCGGCGAGGGTCCCTGGCGAATCCGCACCGAGATCCGTATCGCGGGCGCCGACGGGCAACTCGAACTCGGTGAAGGCGAAGCGATTCGCATTGCCACGGGAGCACACCTGCCCCTCGGCGCCACCTCGGTGATTCGTGACGAGCATCTGTCCGTCGACGAGCCATCTCGGATGGTACGGAGACTGCCGGATGCGCCGCACCGCAACGACGCTCGACCACGAGGGGAAGATTGGACCACCGGATTCACGATCGCCCCGACTGGTACCGCGGTGACTCCGGCGGTGGTCTCCGCAGCTGCCAGCGGTGAAGTGTTCGACGCCCTCGTCCGTGGTCCGGTACGGGCACGCGTGATAGTCACCGGCGACGAGATCCGGCGGACCGGTCCACTGCGTGAAGGTCAGACCCGCGACTCCGTCGGTGGGATTCTCCCCTACCTACTGGAAAGCAACGGCGTACGGTGCGTGGCGGATTCGCACCTGAGGGACACGGCCGACAGTTTCGAGCGTGTACTGGCGGATGCGACTGAACAGGACCTGCTTGTTGTCATTGGTGCCACGGGCGGCGGCGCTGCCGACGAAATGCGCAGTGCGCTCGATCGACTCGGCGCTCGCACGATTGTCGGGCGAGTCGCCTCGCGCCCGGGCGGATCTCAGATAACGGCTGTCCTGCCCAGTGGTCGGGTGGTTCTCGGCCTCCCCGGCAACCCGTACGCCGCAGTGACCACCCTGTTGACGATGCTGCCCACCGTCGTGGCCGCCTTGACGGGAAGCGACACACCACCGCGACTGCTCGGCATCATCGAGAACGCCGCTGCGGTGACTTCCGATGCGGTACGCCTACTGCCGGTCACACAATCCGCCGACGGTCGCTGGCGCGCCGAACCGTCTGTACGTACCGCACACCTGGCGGGGTTGATCGGGCGCTCCGCGTTTGCACTCGTTCCGCCACACGCGGAAGACGATGCCGTCGCCGAAGTGGTTGTCCTCCCACGCTGATCGGGTCAGTCGTTTGGGCGCCTACGCCGGTTGACCCCGACCACGCCGACCACTGTCGCAAGCACCAGCGAATACACGCCCCACAGCACCAAGAACGGCAGCAGCCACCCGGCATCAACGGTCTGACCGCGCGGTCCGACGCAGTACAGCGTGAAATTGGTGGACGTACCGTCGCCGTCGGAAAAGGTATCCGAGACGACCATCGCGCTCGATGTGGGAGCTTCACAGAAAATCGGCGCCAAATGAGCGACCTGTCCTGGCCAGATCACCGAAGACAGTAGTGCAGCAAAGATTCCCACGACCACGATCACCACTACGGAGATCAGCAACGGAGCGATACGGCGGCTCACAGCGGGTGCACCAGGAAGGGAGTTCCGTCAGGCTCGAAGACCACCAGCGCCCGCGAGCGTGGAGATTCCACCATCACGGATGCGCGAATCGCCTCGGTGCGACTGACCGAGATCCCGGTGACTTCGCCGTCGTCGACACCGCTGTTCTCCAGCGCGTCGTCGACCAACTTCTCGAGGTTCGTCAATGCCGGCACTTGATCCAGCGTGAACGATCGTGCATCGAGATCGTCGGTGACACTGACTTGCACGGGGCTCGGCTCGCCGAGAATGACTCCGTCGAAAGAGAATCTGTCGAGCTGGGTCGGCTTCCCGGGGTCTCGAACGGTGACTCCGAGCGTCTCGATCGGGCTGATGTCGATGCTGGTCACCGATACCGCGTCGACGCCGTATCTATGTGCGAGGCTGTCGAACCCGCCTCGCACCAACTCCGACGTCATCCCACCGCCACGTTCGCGCATCTGATTGTCGAAATCCATCCGATCGACGGCACCGATACATCCGCTCAGACTCGTGGCCGCCAAAGCGATGGCTACCGTCCACAGCGCCGACCGCACCTGCGAGGACGCGAATTTCATGAGCGGAGCGTACCGCGAGTGTCCGGTTCCATCCCGGTGGACTGCGCGTCGCACGAATTACTGTCGGCGACTCGTGGGATCATCGCGCCATGAATCGTGTCGACGAAGGATTCGAACCGCCGGACGCATTGGTCGAGTGGTGCCGCTCCCGCACCTTTCCACTGCACGTCCTCGACGACGAAGCCACCGTCGACCTGGATTGGTGGAACGCCCACCTGAAGGACGCCGGCCACACCATCAGCCTGCGCGGGCGTGATCTCGACGGCAAAGTGATCACCGAAGGCCGAGCCATCGTTCAACGCAACGACCTTCGCCCGTCGAGCGATCTCGTTGTCGCCCAGCACGACGGCCTCGGACTACTGTTTCTCTGCGCGGCCTGGCAGGGCTCGCACGAGAGCCGACGGTTCACACGGCGGTTCCCCAACGTCTTCAATCCCCATCACCGCGAGGACGAGGATCCGCTGACCCAGATCACAGCCATTCTCGATCACTGCTCGAAAAACAAGTCGATGCCCGTCGTCCGGCGCGACACCTGGTCCGGGTGGCCACTCACCCCCGGTGTCGGGGTATCGCTGATGGCCGCTTTCATGTGGGCAGTGGGCGTACAGGACGAAGGCCGACGCGCTCAGATGATCGACCAGTACGGAGTCTCGACGCTCATCCACGAGGGCTGGCTCGAGGATCCTTCCGTCACCGGCTTCACGACGCGTCGCTACCGCCGGTACTGCGAACTTCTCGACAGCTGGGCCTATGCCGCCGGCACCCAACCCGAGATCGTCGAGATGTGGTTGGTGAAAAGGTGGAGTGCGCGATTGGCCCAAGCACGCAACGACGTGAGCGCCCCCACCCTGTTCTAACTCTCAGAACGGCTGCATCTCAGAACGGCTGCATCTCAGAACGGCCAGGCAGGGAGAGTCGGCAGCCCCACCCTCGTCGGCCTCCCGACCAACCAGGCCAAGGTCTCCGCGTCGGACAGTGACGGCACTCGTACACCCGGGACCGCCGTCTCGAGTGCGCCCAACTGACTGGCGAGAGTGAATTCCACGAACTCGGCAGGCCAGTCGTGGCAGGTGTAACCGATGTCGAGGTCCATCAGGTGAATCTCGATCTCGTTCCAGCGCAGGATCGGTAGATCGAATGCCGTCACAGGTTTGCGCCACGGCACCGGTGTGTCCAGTCGATCTGTCGGGATCTCGCACAACGCGTCGACCAGCCTCGTTCCCGAGAAGCGGTAGTCGAGGGCCAACAATTCAGCCGGGCGATCTGCGCCCTCTTCGATTGCAGCATTGCGCGCATCCGGCCCCCCTGGATACATCTCCCCCGATTCGCCGCCCTGCACGCCGGCAACAAATCTGCCCAGCGCGTCGGCGTTGCGCGACATGTGCGTCACGACGTGTCCCCGACTCCACCCGGGGAGCCCGGAGGGCTCCCGCGCCTGCTCTTCGGTCAGTGCACCGATGAGAGCCTGTGCCTTGACGTCGGATTCACGAACTGCTGCGACCAGGTCGGCATACGTCGGCGTTACGGAGTGAGACGTCATGCAGCGATACTAGTTCCCTTCGCGCACTCTCATACCGATTCACGACAAGGTCCACCACTCCCGGATCGACGCCGAGCGGTTCGGTCACACCATCGGCTCCTGCAGCGTGCAACCTTTCGTGGAACAGCCCGTGCGCGAGGAGGTACGAGGCGACAAAAACTCGCTTCGCGCCGCGAACGCGTGCTGCTGCAACAACATCGGCTACCTTCGGCTCCCCGGTCGCGATGTACCCGATGTCGACACGAGTCCCCGCCGCTTCGGCAAGCATCAGCGCAGCACGCTCGACGTCTCGCAGCGCCCGCGCATCGGAGGACCCGGCGGCAGCAAGCACTATCGCGTCACCCGGATTCCACCCCGCCTCGGTCAAGCGTCGGAGCAGCACGCGCGCAAGCGCCGGATCGGGTCCGAGTGCGGGCGTCACACTCACAGCCGAGTGCTCACTGAGCGTCACTTCGCGTCGAACATCGGTGTGAACGTGGTAGCCGGACGCCAGGAACGCCGGTACGAGAATCGCTCGCCCCGGAGTGTCCCGGAGGACTTCCGAAGGTGACGGACCGAGCACATCGACAAAGGCAACGCGCGTGCGTCCGACGCGCGTGCCGACGGCGTCGGCCAGTGCGGCAACCATTTCCACGCCACGTGCACTACGCGTGCCATGAGCTACCAGGACGAGGACATCGTCATCGCGTTGCATAGTCACCTGGATTCTGTACGTAGTCGCCGGGGTCGAGGGCAAGTCGATAGCCCCGCTTGACCACCGTCTGAACGGCTTTGGGCGCGCCGAGGCACGCGCGCAATCGGGCGACGGCGGTCTCGACGGCGTGGGTGTCGCCGCCGCCTCCGGGAAGAGAAGCCAGCAGTTCGTCGCGGGAGACGACTCGACCGGGACTCGCACCGAGAGTGCGGATCAACGACATCGCAGCCGGCGGCAATTGCTTCACTTCACCGTCCACGACTACGCAACCGCCGCGAATGCTGATTTCGTGTTCGCCGGCTTGAATCTTGTTGGCTCGCTGCGGGAGTTCGTCGACGATGTGTCGCGCGAGCGCGCCCAGACGTGCCCGCGCCGGGGCTGTGGTCGGTACATTCAACGCTTCGAGCGGCGCCGAGGTGACCGGGCCGACGCACATGGCCGCCACCGGACCCCGCATCGCGTCGAGAATGTCTCCGAGATCCCCGGTCTTGTCGGCGCGCATCAACATCGAGGCTACGGCCGGTGCACTGGTGAAACTGACGGCGTCGATTCCGGCTGACGCTATGGCGTCGATCATCCGGTCGAGCAGCGTCGGATCCTCCGGCGGTTCCCATCGATAGACGGGCACCGCGATGACCTCGGCGCCGGCCTCGCGCAACACCTGACAGAAGTCGGGAATCGGCTCCCACTCGGTGGTCGCACCATGCAGTTGAACGGCGATCCGCTTTCCCGAGACACCTTCTGCCAGAAGATGTTCGAGCACCTCGGCGGAAGACTCGGATGCCGGTGACCACTCCTCACGAAGGTCGGCCGCGCGGATTGCTCCCTTGGCCTTCGGTCCTCGCGCGAGCAGACGAGCCGAGCCCAACGCGGATCCGAGATTTTCCGCCTCACCCCACCCGTCGGCTGCTTCCAGCCAACCCCGGAATCCGATCCCGGTGGTGGCGACAACCACCTCGGGAGGATCCGAGATGATCTGCTGTGTCACCCTTTCGAGCTCACGGTCGTCGGCCAACGGAATGATTCGAATCGCCGGAGCGTGAACGACATCCGCTCCCCGACGAGTCAGCAAGGTCGCGAACTCCTCGGCGCGGCGCGAAGCAGTGATACCTACCGTGAATCCAGCCAACGGCATGTCGTCACTCACGAGACTGCATCGGCGACAGTCGAGCGAACACCCTGCATCTGCAAGCTGTGTACCTGAACGACTCCAGCCCACACGCGAACGCCGTACACCGGCAGCGCAACCGACGAGTCGTCCAGCGCCCGGCCGTCGACCAGCGAGAACGCCTGCTTGAGCAGTGGCGAGACCACGATCGGCTCACCGTCCCGGTCGCCGACGAGTCCGCGAGACATCACCGCGGCGCGGCCGTACGGATCGAAGTTGCTGACAGCCCGGAGTGTGCCGTCCTCGAGTAGGAACAGCGCCACCTGCTCGCCGCCGCGAAGAAGCACGGCAACTCCGCGTCCAGGGATCAGATGGCTCAGCGGGCAGGCCGACGTCCATTCGAGTCGATCCGAATCCAGCTTGGCGATCTGCGCATCGATGACACTCATCGAAGTCCTCCTGTCGATCCGGCGACAACGTCGCGCGGGTTCTTGTCTACGTTTCTACGGATCCCGTGTTTCCCACGGGTTACGCGACTATTACCGGCGCGTGGGGATGCTCGGCATGCCCATCAGGACCGGAACCTTGCGCACTCCGGTCTCGTCGAACACAACCGTCGGGTCGGCTTCTTCCGGTGCGTTGACGAACGAGACGAACCTCGACAATTTCTCCGGATCACCCAGCACACCGGCCCATTCGTCCTGGTAACCCTCGACGTGCTTGGCCATCAGTGCCTCGAGTTCCTCGCCGATACCCAGGCTGTCTTCACAAATCACGGCCTTGAGGTGATCGAGTCCGCCTTCGAGTGATTCGACCCACGGCGCCGTGCGCTGGAGGCGATCGGCAGTACGGATGTAGAACATGAGGTAGCGGTCGATGTACTTGACCAAGGTCGCGTCGTCGAGGCCTCCGGCAAGCAACTGAGCGTGTTTGGGCGACTGTCCGCCGTTACCGCCCACATACAGATTCCAACCGTTCTCCGTCGCGATGACGCCGACGTCCTTGCCTCGCGCTTCGGCACATTCACGGGCGCAACCCGAGACGCCGAACTTGATCTTGTGCGGCGAACGCAGACCGCGGTAGCGATTCTCGAGGTCGACGGCCATACCCACCGAATCCTGGACACCGTAGCGGCACCAACTCGAACCGACGCAACTCTTGACCGTCCGGAGGGACTTGCCGTACGCCTGACCCGATTCCATCCCGGCGTCGACGAGGCGCTTCCAGATCGCGGGCAACTGTTCGACGCGGGCACCGAACAAGTCGATGCGCTGACCGCCGGTCACCTTCGTGTACAAGCCGAAGTCTCGCGCCACTTCTCCGATGACGATGAGTTGCTCACCCGTGACCTCGCCGCCAGGCATCCGAGGTACCACGGAGTACGTACCGTTCTTCTGGATGTTCGCGAGGAAGTGATCGTTGGTGTCCTGCAACGACGCCTGCTGGCGGTGCAGGATGTGATCGGAGTCCGTCGATGCCAGAATCGAAGCGACTACGGGCTTGCAGATGTCGCAACCGGCGCCCTTGCCGTACTTGGCGATCAGCGCCGAGAAGGTTCTGGTCTGCGTCGACTGGACGATCTGGAACAACTCGGCCCGCGACTGCGCGAAATGTTCGCACAGTGCCTTCGACACCACGACGCCGGAATCGGCCAGCAGCTGCTTCACGGTGGGAAGGCAACCGCCACAAGTGGTTCCGGCGCTGGTGCACGCCTTCACCGAAGCGATGTCGCATGCGCCGGCTGCGATTGCACCGCAGATGGCTCCCTTCGTCACGGCGTTGCACGAGCACACCTCGGCGTCGTCGGGCAGCGAGCCTGCACCCGGCTTCTCCCCCGCAGGCGAGATCAATGTCGCCGGGTCACCGGGTAGTTCGCGACCGACCAGCGGGCGCAGCGACGCGTAGGCCGATGCGTCACCGACAAGAATGCCGCCGAGCAGGATCTTCGCGTCGTCGGAGACCACGAGCTTTGCGTACGTCCCCTTGGACGCGTCGCTGAGGACGACTTCGAGGGCGCCCGGTGAGGTCGCCATCGCGTCACCGAAACTGGCGACGTCGACGCCCATGAGCTTGAGCTTGGTGGACATGTCCGCGCCCGGGAAATCCGCGGCGCCGCCGAGCAGACGATCGGCCACGATCTCGGCCGTCGTGTAACCGGGAGCGACCAGACCGTAGCAACGGCCTTCCACCGCAGCACATTCGCCGACTGCGTAGACGTTCTCGTCCGAAGTCACGCAGCCGAGGTCGGTCAGGATGCCACCGCGCTCCCCCACTGCGATCCCGGCGTCGCGGGCCAGCTGATCACGCGGACGTACTCCGGCGGAGAAGACGAGCAGCGCGGCGTCGATGGTGGAGCCGTCGGAGAGTTCGACCACGATTCCGTTGTCGGCCTGCGAAATTCCCGCCGTCCCGACACCGGTGTGGACAGTGAGCCCGAGTTCGGTGACGAGGCGAGCGAGCAGTGCGCCGCCACCCTCGTCGACCTGCATCGGCATCAATCGCGCATTGTGCTCGACGACGTGTGCCGTCATCCCCATGAGCGAGAGAGCATTTGCGGCCTCGAGTCCAAGCAAACCTCCGCCCACCACGACGCCGACAGCGCCAGGACCAGCCTTCTCGGCGGCGGCCCGGATACCGTCGAGGTCGTCGAGGGTGCGGTAGACAAAACATCCGTCGCCGTCGTGCCCCGGTACGGGAGGCACGAACGGATACGAACCGGTCGCCATCACCAGAGCGTCGTAGGAGATCGTCTCGCCGGTTGTCGTCGTGACCGTGCGAGCATCTTTGTCGATCGCGAGCGCGCCCTCCCCCACACGGAGGTCGACCAGGCTGTCGCCGACGTAATCGTTGCCGGCCAGTGCCAGTTCCTTGGGGTCCCACGCTCCGACGTACGAGGACAGCCCGACTCGGTCGTACGCTGCGTACTGCTCGTCGCAGAGTACGGTCACCGACCAGTTGTTCGCTTCGTCGCGCGAACGCAGTGCCTCGACGAATCGGTGTCCGACCATTCCGTGTCCGATGACAACAACCGACTTGCTCATGACGCCTACTTCCTGAGGTACGAGATAGTTCTGAGATTCTGCGGACCGCTCACGCCGTGACTGCGACCTTCGCCTCGTCGACGTCTGTGGTCAGCGTCGACGGCTTGCGCAGGAAGACGAACCAGGTGACTGCGATGCAGGCGATGTAGAAGGCCAGGAACACCCAGAAGGCCATGGTCGCCGACTTCGCGGGGCTGCTGTACGACGCGCGCAGCACCAGGTTGATGCCGACGCCGCCCAAACCGCCTACCGCACCGGCAAATCCGATGAGAGCGCCGGAGATACTGCGCGACCACGTCGCCTTCTCGCTTCGATCCATGTGGTCGAAGCTCTGAGCCTTCGCCTCGAAGATCGCCGGGATCATCTTGTAAACGGATCCGTTTCCGATGCCGGAGAGCAGGAACAGAGCGATGAATCCGAGAACGAATGTCACCATGATTCCGGCGCTGGCGACGCCGGCGGTGTTGTCGTCCATCGTTCCGGCCGTCACGAGTATCGATGCCGCGAATGCCATGGCGACAAACGTCCACATCGTGATCTTGCCGCCGCCGATCCGGTCGGCCAGTTTGCCGCCGAGGGGGCGAGCGATCGAACCGAGGAGAGGGCCGATGAAGGCGATCTGTGCTGCATGCAGCGCGGCCGCGGCCGGAGTGGCACCGCCGGCGAGGAAGTTGATCTGCAGAACCTGACCGAAGGCGAAGCTGAATCCGATGAAGGAACCGAACGTACCGATGTACAGGAAGCTGATCACCCACGACTCGGAGAACTTGAGTGCCTTGGCCATCGAGCGCAGGTCCGACTTCTGGTTGCCCAGGTTGTCCATGAACAGCGCGGCACCGACGGCAGCGGCCGCAATGAACACGAGATAGACGGCGCAGACGATCCACGGAGCGCGGTTACCGACGGTGGCGATCACCAGCAGACCGATCAGCTGAATCATCGGCACACCGATGTTGCCGCCGCCGGCATTGAGACCGAGCGCCCACCCCTTGAGGCGTTGCGGGTAGAAGGCATTGATGTTGGTCATCGACGACGCGAAGTTGCCGCCGCCGATACCTGCAGTGGCCGCTACCAACATGAACGTGGTGTACGACGCACCCGGGTTCATCATCAGGTAGAGCGTGAGAAGTGTTGGCACGAAGAGGAACAGCGCACTCATGACGGTCCAGTTACGACCGCCGAACCGTGCGGTGGCAACCGTGTAGGGAATACGGAGGACCGACCCGACAAGTGTGGGCACTGCGACGAGGAAGAACTTTCCGGCCGCGTCGATGCCGTAGATATCCGTCGGCATGAACAACACCATCACGGACCAGATCGACCAGATCGAGAAGCCGACGTGTTCGGCTACCACTGACCAGATCAGGTTCCGCTTCGCGATGTCCTTGCCGCCGGATTCCCAGGCGTCGACGTCCTCTGCATCCCAATGCTCGATGTAATGACTCACCAGGGCCTCCTGAATATGTTGGAGACCCAAAGGTAGAAAACGGTTATTGCGCCGGTGCTGCGTGCGATGACCGCGAAGTCAATTGATCCTCACCCGGTAACAAGACCGGGTGTGAGCTAGTTTTTCGCAGGTGCGTGCCAGGAATCCTCGAGCATCCGAGGCTTGCATGCCTGGTAGGCGCCCAGGAGCACCACGATCACAGCGACGACGAGCAGGCCGAACGGCGCAGCGTATCCACCGGACACGTCGTGAAAAACGCCGAACAGGAGCGGACCGAGGCAGGCAACGGAGTAGCCGATGCCCTGGGTGAAGCCGGACAGTGCCGAGGAACCGATGTGCGAACGAGTACGCAGGTTGATCAGTGTGAGCGACATCGGGAACGTGCTCGGACCGAGGCCCAGGACGACAACCCACACGACCGGCGCCGCCATCGGGGCAAAGTACAGCCCGCCCATGCCGACCAGGTAGCAGACGGCACACGCGATCACGACAGGGAAGGGATTGGCCATGCGGGCGCACAGCGTCGGTGCACCGAAAGCTGCGACGAGCCCGATCACCGAGAACATTCCGACCATCGTTCCGCCGAAGGCATCACTGGCTCCGGCGTCACGAAGGATCGAGGGAATCCACGTGAACATCGAATACGTGATCAGTGAGGTCATGCCGAACATGCCGGCCATCCCCCAGGCCACGGGAGAACGCCAGACCTGACCGCGTGGCTGTTCTGCCACTGCCGCAACCGAATCCGATGCATTCTCGACGGACCCGGCTTCGTTCGCGCGAGCCTTGCGCGAGCGAGCGAGGGTGATCAACCACGGCACTGCTGCGGCGAAGCCGAAGGCGGACCACCAGCCGATCGAGAACCGCCACCCGAAGGCGTCGGCAACCGGGACTGCGACGAACGCCGGAACGATGGTGCCGATCTGCACGGCCACGATGTAGACCGAACTCATGGTGGCGAGGCGATCCGAGAAGTACCGCTTGACCAACGGTGGGATCACGACATTGCCGATTCCCATGCCTGCCAGTGCCAGAGCCGAGAGGGCCAGCAACGACCATGTCTGAGACATCATGGCGCGCAACAACATTCCGACGCCGGCCATGAGCATCGCGACGAGGGCCGTTCGCTCGAGCCCGATACGTTTCGCGATGGCGGGAGTGATGAGACCGAAGATGGCGAACATTGCGGTCGGAACCATGCCGAAGACACCGACGATCGAGGCGGAGAAGCCGATCTCGTCGCGAATCTCGGCCGCCAAAGGCGAGAACGAGGTCACCGCAAGTCGAAGTACGAGCGCAGACATCGCAATCGCTGCGAAGACGAGCACACGGCCTTGTACCAACGAGCGGGTTTCGGTTCTCTCCAGTTGAGCAGTCACCGGGAAATCATAGGATGACCGGACGAACTCGCACAAGCGCGGTAATCTAACGTCACATTCACACCACTTACCCGGACCCGAGGAAACAACCACGTGCAACCCGTTCGACGCGCAAGTCTCATCTCGCAGGTCACCGAACAACTCCGCAACGAGATCCGGAGCGGAACCTGGCCGATCGGTTCCAAAATCCCCACCGAACCGGAACTGTCGGAGCTGACCGGGACCGGTCGCAATACCGTGCGCGAGGCGGTCCAGGCGCTCGTACACGCCGGAATGCTGGAACGTCGTCAGGGATCGGGCACCTACGTCGTTGCTGTCTCCGACCTCGGTGGCACTCTCGGCAACTACTTTGCCGGTGCCCACCAGCGGGATGTACTCGAACTTCGGCGCGCACTCGACATCACTGCAGCCACCCTCGCCGCCGCACGGCGAACCGAAGACGACATCGCCGAACTGACGCGGCTACTCGAGCTTCGCACCGCGTCATGGGAGGGTCAGGACGTCGACGCTGCCACCACCGCGGACGTCGCCCTGCACCGAGCAATCGTCGCGGCCAGCCACAACGAGGTCTACCTGGAGTTCTACGACTCCCTGCTCCCGGTCATCGAGACCACGATCCAACAGCACATCGATGCAACCGGCGAAGGATTCCACTCGCAGCACGCGAACCTCGTCAACGCTGTCGTCGACGGGAACACCGTGGCCGCCTCGAACGCCGCACGCGAGCTGTTCGAGGGCCTGGTCTCGGACTTCGGTACCGGCGCCCCGATCTAGAGCAGCAAGCGCACGATGTCGGACGTACGGGCCAACCCCGGGAACGCGTCCGCCGTCGAGCGAGGATGCAGAACATGAACCGCCAAGCGGAACATCACCGCACGTAGAAGCATCTGCGGCCACTCGGGGAGATCTTCCCACCGGCCGACCAGTGCCTCGTCGGCACCGCCCCACGAGATCGCGTCGACCACAGCGACGGCGGCGGCCCACGCAGCCGGCCGCCAATACGGCGTGATGTCGGTGATTCCGGGCGCCATACTGCCCGAGAACAGCACTGTCCCGAACAGATCGCCGTGCACGAGCTGGTCCGGGCTCTGCACCGGCTTACGCAAAGTAGCGAGCCCGGCGATCAGTTCCAGACTCTTGCGACCGTCAGGAGTGGGCGTCTCGAGTTGCTCGACGCCCTTCGCGATCCTCAGCGGAACCGTTTCCCATGCCGCGCGATCAGCGGCGACGAATACGTCGACCTCGGCCCACGGCGGCACGGGCGGTTGCGCAAGGAAGCGCGGGCGCTCGAGCGAGGCCGTCGCCGCATGCAGTCGGCAGGACATCGAGACCACTTCGTCGTGACGTGGTTCCGGCGATCCGACGATGAAGGTGTCGGCACGCCAGCCCGAGACGACGTAACGACCGTCGGTCGAACGCACCGGTCGAGCCAGCCGAACGCCGTCGACTTCGAGGTTCTCTCGCACCTTCGCCGACCACGCTGCGCGGGCATGATCCGCGACTGCTGAAAGGACGACGTCTCCACACAGCCACCCGCCGTCCCAATCCGCACCGAGTGGGATGGGATCGACTTCACGGAGGCCGAAGGTGGAGCACACGTGCTGGGGAGGTTGGCCTGTGCTCACACCCCAACGCTACCGGTGCGCGGCGCCGCCTCCCGCGAGGCGCGCCTAGTAGACCGGCAGACTCGCATCCACCTGGTTCGCCCAGGCGATCGCGCCGCCTTGAACGTGGACCGCGTCGGAGAAACCGGCGTTCTTGAGAAATGCCAATGCCTCGGCGGAACGAATGCCGGTTTTGCAGTACAGCACTATCTGCTTGTTCTGCGGCAACGTCGCCAGAGCTTCACCGGACAGGATGCGGTCCTTCGGGATCAGCACGGCCCCCGGCAGATGCATGATGTCCCATTCAACCGGTTCTCGTACGTCGACCAGCTCGATCGACCGTCCCTCGCCGATCATGGCCTCCAGTTCGGGCGCCGTGATCGTCGAACCGACAGCAGCGGCACTCGCCTCTTCGGACACGACACCGCAGAACGCGTCGTAGTCGATCAAGGCGGTGACCGGCACGCGGGTCGGATCACGCTGAAGGCGGATCGTCCGGAACGTCATCGCAAGTGCGTCGTAGATCATCAGGCGTCCGAGAAGCGGTTCGCCGATCCCCGTGATGAGCTTGACCGCCTCGGTCGCCATGATCGAACCGACGGTCGCGGGCAGGACTCCGAGCACACCACCCTCGGCGCACGAGGGGACCATGCCTGGCGGCGGCGCCTCCGGGTAAAGATCGCGATAGTTCAGTCCCGCGCCGTCCGGGGCGTCTTCCCAGAAGACCGAGACCTGCCCTTCGAAGCGGTAGATCGAGCCCCACACGTACGGCTTTCCCGCGATGACGGCAGCATCGTTGACGAGGTACCGCGTCGCGAAGTTGTCCGTACCGTCCAGGATCAGGTCGTACTCGGAGAACAGTTCGACCGCGTTGGAGTTGTCCAGGCGGAACTCGTGCAACCGGACGTCGACGTGCTCGTTGATTTCGAGAATCGACTCCTTCGCGCTGAGCGCCTTCGGGCGTCCGACGTCGGAGCGTCCGTGAATCACCTGACGCTGCAGGTTCGACATGTCGACCTCGTCGAACTCGACGATCCCGATGGTGCCCACTCCTGCGGCCGCGAGGTAGAGCAGTGCCGGTGAACCCAATCCACCGGCGCCGATGAACAGGACTCGTGCATTCTTGAGCCGCTTCTGACCGGTCATGCCTACGTTCGGGATGATCAGGTGCCGGCTGTATCGGGCAACTTCCTCCCGGCTCAACTCGGCTGCCGGCTCCACCAGTGGTGGCAATACGACGGGTGTTGCAGACACCGCGAAACACTCCTAGTTCAAGACGAGATCAGGGATTCTCGATCCGGTCACGCTCGGGGGTACGGCCACGGATTGAAGCGGCACGTGAGTCCGTTCATCGGAACGACGCCCTCGGGATCAAGCCTAGCGATGTCGTTGTTCGCGGTTCCGAAGGTCTGCTGCATCATGATCGGTGCGAGTCCGCCTTCGGTCTCGCACGGCTGATGAGCGGCGTATCCGATGGCATGGCCGACCTCGTGATTGATCTGATACTGCCGATACGAGCCGATGTCGCCCTGGAACGAAATGGCGCCTCGCACCCATCGCGGTTCGTTGAGCAGGACTCGGTCCATGCTCGGGTTGTAGCAGGATCCTTCGAGTTCGATTTCGTATCCACAGCCTTCGCGGATCGTCATCTGTGAGGTCAAGGAGATCCGGAAGTCCGGCTCGCCGGCGTCGACGCGCCGGAACGCGACCTTGGGATCGTTGGTCCAACTCTTCGGATTGGCCAGTGTCTGGTCGACCATGCGTCCGTACGATTCGTCTCCGCCGAAGCCGGTCGTGTCGACGCCGTCCTCGATCTCGACCGTGTACGTGAACTCGCGTTCGGTTCCCTGTCCGACCTTGCCCGTCGTACCTGGTACGACGTGCCACGTTCCACCCCCCGCGACGGTGAACGGACCACCGTCGGGAAGGGCACCGGACGGTATCGACGAGGCAAAAGTTCCGTCTCCGGCCGGTGGGGCACCGATGACATCGGTTCCGTCGGTGCTGTGCGCGAGGTCGGCGGTGGCCGACGTCTTGCTCGCGGAGTCTGTGGCGTCCGGCCGTACCGCATCGACGATCACAAGAATGGTGAGCACCACGAGAACCGGAATCGCGTAGGCCCGCCAACCGTAGGTCGAGACGAAGCGCCCGAGCTTGCTCTGCTTTCGCGCTGCCCGGTCCGGTCGCGGATTACGCGGGGTTCGGCCCACTTCTCGTTTGGTCGGATCCCATTGGGCGCGCAAAGGCTGATGGGAGGAAATGCCGCGATAGTCGCGTTCGCCGTAGGCACGATCATCCGGCACCTCCGGCCGACGTTCGTCGCGAGGCGCTCCAATTCCGCTACGCATTCGACGTTCCTCACGTTCAGGGTTCTGCGTAGTTCGTCCACGCATGCGCGGTCCCCCTGGGTCAGTCACGTCGTCCAGAATCTCACACACGGCAAGTCGCTCGCCCGGGCTGACCGAAACTTGCTGGTCCTGGCGTGTCATGGCAGCCCGTCCTGTAACGAGAAAGACCGCTGGTCTCGCTCACCGAGGCACGCGCGACTCGCCCGGGCGACACACGGTATCGTTCATTCGGCTACGACCGGTGTGACGGAGGATACTGGCGGGTACGCACACGCGACTCGCGGATCCGCGCGCCGACCGAATTACTTTTGCTCAGATTGGAAGCGACATGACAGAACTCGCGGATCGGACTGACTCCGATCGCGGTACAACGGCTGGCAAGCCTGCCGGAACACGTCGCAGCACCCGCCTCCCCCGCGATGCGCGCCGCCTCCAGCTCCTCGCAGCTGCAAGTGAGGTATTCGTTGCGAACGGGTACCACTCGGCCGGCATGGACGAGATCGCCGAATGTGCCGGTGTCAGCAAGCCAGTTCTGTACCAACATTTCCCAGGCAAACTCGAACTGTACGTCGCAGTCCTGCAGAGTTACGTCGACAGCCTCATCTCGGGTGTACGCCAGGCCCTGCGATCGACGACGGACAACAAACAGCGTGTCCGCGCCGCGGTCCAGGCGTTCTTCGACTTCGTCGACAACGACTCCCAGGGCTTCCGCCTGGTGTTCGAGTCCGACATCATGGGCGAACCTCAGGTCCAGACACGCGTCGAACAAGCCACCGAAGCCTGCGTCGACGCTGTGTTCGACCTGGTGAGTCAGGATTCCGGACTCGATCCGTACCGCGCGCGCATCCTTGCGGTCGGTCTTGTCGGTGCCAGCCAGTTCACTGCGCGGTACTGGCTCGAGGCCGCGCGGCCGATCCCGAAGGAAGAAGCCGTGGAAATCACCGTGACCCTCGCGTGGGGCGGTCTCTCACACGTGCCGCTGCAAGCCGAAACGAAGTAACCGGAACCCGAACGAGAATGGGCGGGCAGTCTCACGACTGCCCGCCCATTCTGCTGTTACAGCTACGCGTCAGACGGTAGGCGCGAATCCGACCTTGCGGATATCGGACGGACCGATCTCCACGTACGCCACACGAGAAGCCTGCACCAGGAACTTGCGGCCCTTGTCGTCGACGAGAGCCAGAACCGGCTCGCGGCCACCGAGGACAGCCGCGACCAGTGTCTCGACCTCGTCAGGGGTCTGTTCGCTGTTGACGATGAGCTCACGCGGGCTGTCGATTACACCGATCTTGACCTCCACGGTCAACCTCCGAACTGTTCGTGAATTACATCCGTTGTCGACGCAAGGCTAATGCAGCAACGACAGCCCACGCTCCTCTGCACGCTGTGCCCAGAGCGAACAGGCACCTAGACGAGTCCGAGAATCGCCATCCGCTCGGCATGCTTTGCCTGCATGCCGTCGAACAACGCGACAACTCCGTTGAGGTCGCCGGAGGCGGAGATCACCAGATCGGTGAGATCTTCACGCTGCGCCAGCACGAACTGTGCCTGCGTGATTGCTTCGCCCAGAAGACGGCGTCCCCACAGCATCAACCGGTCCTTTGCGCGAGTACTGGCCTCCACTGCTGCCTTCACCTCGAGCACCACGAACTCCGAGTGGCCCGTCTGGGACAGCACGTCCTCGACGATTTCCGCGACATCCGCCGGGAGGGAGTGCCCGATCTCGCGATAGAAGTCGGCAGCGATTCCGTCGCCGACGTACGCCTTCACGAGCGATTCCAGCCACGTCGACGGTGTCGTCGACGCGTGGTAGTTGTCGAGAGCTCGAACGAACGGGTCCATGACGGCGAAGATCTCGTGGCCACGTTCCGTCAACGCCGTTTCCAGAGTCTCGAAGTGGTCCATCTCGGCGGCGGCCATGCTGGCGAACGCCACCTTGCCTCGCAGGTCCGGTGCCATTTGTGCGTCCTCCGCCAAGCGGTAGAACGCCGAAATCTCGCCATACGCGAGAACGGCAAACAAATCGATCACGCCAGGGTGATCGGAAGCGACTCGGCCTCCGGTTCCAGCGTCCGTCGAAGCATCAAGATCGTGTGCGCCCATGACTACGAACTGTAGTGCTTCGACGGCCGACGCGACCGGCAAGGACCGCATGTCCGATTCGGTGATCTTCGACATGTCATCGCGAGGGACGGACAACGTGCAGCTACAATGGTCTTGGGAGTTCGCCAGTTCCCCCGGGCCATTTGGTTAGCCGGGACGGCTGTATTCACACGAACCCCACCGATAATGTGCGCGCACCTGCATCGACGGTTGTCGCCCGCTTCGCCGAGATCTCCGGACGGTTCGAATTCGTCCGAGTGGAATTCAGTGCTGAGGCGTAGGCATGACCGAAGAAAAAGAGGGCATCGACATCGGCCGACTTACGGCCTGGCCCCTTACCTTGTGCGTGCGTACCGCCACGAGGAAAGGCTAGTCCCCTGAGCAAGATCACTGTCGACCACGAAGACGAAGCAACCGAGAACACCGTTTCCGTCCAGCTCGACGACACCCATGTACCCCCGAGCTTCGCCGAACTCGGTGTCCGCGACGAAATCGTCCGCGCACTGAACGAGATCGGCATCGAGCGCACCTTCGCCATCCAGGAACTCACCCTTCCGTTGGCTCTCGCCGGTGACGACCTCATCGGTCAGGCCCGCACCGGAATGGGCAAGACCTTCGGTTTCGGCGTCCCGCTCCTGCATCGCATCGTCACCGCCGAGAACGGCACAGCTGTTCTCGACGGCACGCCCCGCGCTCTGATCATCGTTCCCACCCGCGAGCTGTGCATCCAGGTCGCCCGCGACCTCGAGAACGCCAGCAAGTACCTCCGGGTCGGCGACCGCGGTCTCCAGGTTCTGCCCATCTACGGCGGCCGTCCGTACGAGGCGCAGATCTCGGCACTCCAGAAGGGCGTCGACGTTGTCGTCGGCACCCCGGGTCGCCTGCTCGACCTCGCCAACCAGTCGCACCTGATCCTGGGCAAGGTGGGCGTTCTCGTCCTCGACGAGGCCGACGAAATGCTCGACCTGGGATTCCTCCCCGACATCGAACGCCTCATGGGCATGGTCCCCGACAAGCGTCAGACGATGCTCTTCTCCGCGACGATGCCCGGCCCGATCATCACCCTGGCTCGCACCTTCCTGACGCAGCCGACGCACATCCGCGCCGAAGAGGCCGAATCCTCCGCGGTGCACGATCGCACCAGCCAGCACATCTACCGTGCACACGCGCTCGACAAGGCCGAGATGGTCGCCCGCGTCCTGCAGGCCGAAGGCCGCGGCGCGACGATGATCTTCACCCGCACCAAGCGCACAGCCCAGAAGGTGGCCGACGATCTCGCGGAACGCGGCTTCTCCGTCGGTGCCGTCCACGGTGACCTCGGCCAGATCGCCCGTGAAAAGGCGCTGAAGGGCTTCCGTAACGGCAAGGTCGACGTTCTGGTCGCCACCGACGTCGCTGCCCGCGGTATCGACATCGACGACGTCACCCACGTCATCAACTACCAGTGCCCCGAGGACGAGAAGACCTACGTCCACCGCATCGGTCGTACCGGCCGCGCCGGACGCACCGGCATCGCCGTCACGCTGGTCGACTGGGACGACATCCCTCGCTGGCAGCTCATCGACAAGGCACTGAGCCTCGGAATCCCCGACCCGGTCGAGACCTACTCCAGCTCGCCGCACCTCTACGAAGAGTTGTCCATTCCGGCCGATGCCAAGGGCACTGTTCGCAAGGCCAAGGCCGCCCCTGAGAAGGCAGCAACGGACAAAGCAGCAACGGACAAAGCGGACGCGCCGAAGTCGACCGACTCGGACGGCAACGAAGAGAAGGCCGCTCCCCGCCGCAACCGGACCCGTCGCCGCACCCGCGCCGGCGCTTCGACCGACGCCGCGACGTCCACCACCGCCGGCGCCACCACAGCTCCCCCTTCGGCACCCGCGGCAACCGCTGCCGAGAACTCGGACGAAGACGGAGCGGCCAAGCCGCGTCGCCGTCGGCGTCGTCGCCCCGCGGCTTCCGCGACGGCAGGCGCCGCAGAGTAAGCTGCCGATGTGCTGGCTCCCGAAAGGCGTACTCGCTCAGATGTGATCGGTGCGCTGGCAATCGCGCTGGCCGTAATCGTGGCGGTGACCGTTGTGTGGTTGCGCAGTGATGCGCGCGGAACCACCTCGGTCACCGCTGAATCTCCACTCCCACCTCTGTCGACGTCGGTGTTGTTACCCGACATCCTGAAACAGACGTGGGAATCTCCGAGTGCCGACTCGACGGCACCGATCACCGTCGGAAATGCCGTCGTCACCGCCGACGGCACCGAGGTGATCGGCCGCGATCCGACAACGGGCGAAGAAGTGTGGCGATACGCGCGCAACATTCCGCTGTGCGGCGCGATCGGTTCGTGGGATCGCGTCGTCAGCGTCTATCAGGATGATCGCGGTTGCTCTCAGGTCACGTCACTGGTCGCCGACACCGGCGCCCGAAAGGACCAGCGCAACAGCGACGCCGATTCCGCGGTCAGCCTTTCAGCGGACGGCACCTACCTGATTTCGCGCGGCAGTGAGCGAATGGAGCTGTGGCGCTCGGACCTCGTCCGAACCCTCGAGTACGGCCGGGTCGACGCGAAGGTCAACCCCAACAAGCAACCCCGCACCGGATGCACGCTGCTCGACGCTGCGTCGAGCGCCAACCGAGTCTCGGTACTCGAACGCTGCCCCGGTGAAGCCTCCAACAGGTTGACGGTGATGAATCCCGCACCCAAGGACGCCCAGGAACCCGAAGAGTACGGATCCGCGATTCTCCTCGACTCCGAGGGCGCCCGCCTGCTTGCCGTGGCCGGCGAAAAGACGGCGGTCTATCTCCCCGCAGCCAACGGAACCGTTTCTCGCATCACCATTTTCGACGGAACCGGCAATCCGATCGTCGACTATCCGATCGAGGGAACGGTGACCGAAGGCGCCCGCACCCACGCCGACAAGGCTTCGATCACGTGGTGGACCGGCTCTCAGACCGTCAACCTGCGCCTGAGCGATCTGGCTCCGACGTGGATCGTCAACGGAACGTCAGGACCCGGAAGCATGGTTGCCGGTCAGATGCTCATCCCGGTTCCGGGCGGCATTGCAGCCGTCAGTCCGTCGGACGGAGCGGTGCAGCGCATGATCGCAGTCGACCGCGGTGAGACGACGACGCCGATCGTGCTCGCCAGTGCGGGCGAGACGATTCTGGAACAGCGCGGCGATACCTTGTTCGCGCTGCGCTAGAAGCTCTCGCCTTCCTCAGAGCGCCAGTTCCGGCGCGAAAGTCACGACTTCATTTCCAGCCCAATGCTTTACGAGATTGTCGGCGAGTTCCCGATAGGCATCCGCGCCCTTGTTCTTTCGTCCGGCGAGGACCGTCGCACCCGACGCGGACGCCTCGGCGAACTTGACGGTGCGTGGGATCGGAGGCGCCAGAACGGCCAGGGAGTAGCGGTCGCTGACGTCGGCGAGCACGTCGCGACTGTGCGTGGTTCGAGCGTCGTACAGAGTCGGAAGTGCGCCGAGCAGAACAAGATCCGGGTTGGTGATGGCTTGGACTTCACGAACCGTACGCAGCAGCTGTCCGACGCCGCGGTGTGCGAGGGTTTCGCATTGCAGTGGAACCAGAACCGACTGCGCCGCAGTCAATCCGTTGAGTGTGAGCACACCCAACGACGGTGGGCAGTCGATGATGATGACGTCGTAAGAGCCCAGGAGCGGAGACAGCGCCCGCTTGAGCGCGAACTCTCGACCGGGTCGCATCAGGAGCAGCGCTTCGGCGCCCGCGAGATCGATCGTGGCCGGCAGGAGATCCATACCGTCGTCCGTCTTCAGCACGGCGTCGACCGCGTCGAGATCACCCGCCAGGACCTCGTTGACCGAACGCTCGAGGCGATCCGGGTTGTGTCCGAGCGAGAACGTCAGGCAGCCCTGCGGGTCGAGATCCACCACCAGAACTCGTTGTCCGAGCGCGGACAAAGCCGCACCGAGAGAAGCGACGGTGGTGGTTTTAGCCACGCCGCCCTTTTGATTCGCCACTGCGAGAACCGTCGTCACACGTAGATCCTTGCGCACTTCGCGCCAGGAGGCGAGCTACACACGCGAGGCAGCCTGCAATGATGGTCGACATGACGTCCCAGTCCGCCCCCTCGTCGATCCCCCTCGGTGCTCGCGTCGTACTCATGCGACACGGTGAAACCGAGTGGGCACGCACCGGGAAACACACGGGCCGGACCGAGGTTCCGCTGACTCCGCTCGGCGAGATGCAGGCAACCGCGACCGGAAATCGCTTGCGAACCCTCGACCTCCGGAACCCCATGATTCTGACGAGTCCGCGGCTGCGCGCACAGTTGACGGGCGATCTCGCCGGCCTGCCGGAAGAGCGAACCTGGGATGCACTGTCCGAATGGGACTACGGCGATTACGAAGGCCTCACGACGCCCGAGATCCGCGCTACGGTGCCCGATTGGACCGTCTGGACGCACCCGTGCCCCGGCGGCGAGCAGGCCGATCAGATCCACGCCCGCACCGACATGGTGCTGTCGATGGTGCGTTCGCAACTACCCGAACGCGACGTGATCCTGATCGGGCACGGCCACTTCTCACGCGCACTCATCGCCCGCTGGCTCGAGCTCCCGGTGACGGAAGGAAAGCGTTTCGCCTTGTCCCCCGGCGCATACTCGGTTCTCGGTCACGAGCACGGCGCCACCCACCTCGTCCATCACAACGTGCCGCCGCTCGTCGAGGCTTGAGGCCTACGATTCTCCTTATGATCCGACGCGCCACGCCCGCAGACGTCCAGCCGATCACCGACATGATCTACGAGTTGGCCGACTACCAGAAGGCCCTCGACGAGTGCACCGTGAAGGCGGAACAGATCGGCGAGGCGTTGTTCGGGCCGGCCGCGACGGCCTTCGCGCACGTCGCTGTGAATTCGGCCGACGACGTCGTCGGCATGGCATTGTGGTTTCGCAATTTCTCGACGTGGGACGGCGCTCACGGCATCTACCTAGAAGACCTCTACGTCAAGCCCAGTCAGCGCGGATCAGGCCACGGGAAGGCTCTTCTGGCCGCACTCGCCAAGGAGTGCACCGACAACGACTACACCCGGCTGTCCTGGTCGGTGCTCAACTGGAACACCCCCTCGATCAAGTTCTACGAGTCACTCGGCGCCGACGCGAAGACGGAGTGGACCACGTATCGCCTGACCGGTACTCACCTCGGAGCTCTCGCCGCCGAAGCTGAGTAGAGCGGAAGCTGAGTAGGTCTGAAGCAGCGTAGGCGTTCCGTCCTACTTGTCCCGCGGCTCGTCGGTCTCGTCCGGGCGTCCCTCTTCCGGCGACACCTCGTCTGCGTACGCTCCGTACTCCGCTGCCATCCATCGAGACGTCGGAGCCGAGAACAGGCAGCCCAGAGCGCCGAGAACGACGACACCCAGAACGATGCCGAGCGGCACCTGATGCGAATCGGTCAGGAGCGACCAGGCGACCGGCAGGAGCAGCAACTGTGCGACGACGGCGATTGCCCGGCCCCACCGGCGGCCCGTCAGCAAAGCGATACCGGCAGCCAACACCGCGCCGCCGAGGATCGCGACCCAGGCGGCAAATCCGTATCCGTTGGTGACGCTCTGATCGTGGCCGGTTGCACCGCGAATCACTGCGACGATCGCGAACCCGGCGGCAACCAGCCCTTGAAGCGTCACGAGGGCACCCGCCCATGTGACTGTCTTGGGCAGGGCGTTCGGACTGGCGGTATTCGGCACGAGGCCAGCCTAGAACACGACACCGGATAGGCTCATGCCCCGTGCGCGCACTGCTGATCGTCAACCCCAATGCCACCTCCACCACCGCTGCCGGTCGTGACCTGTTGGCACACGCCCTCGAGAGTCGGGTGCGACTTACTGTGGCGCACACCACACATCGGGGTCATGCTGCCGAACTGGCGCGCGAAGCCCACGAAGACGGCTTCGGCTCGGTGATCGTCCACGGTGGCGACGGAACGGTCAACGAAGTGGTCAACGGACTGCTCGGGTCACCGCATCCCGCGTCGATGAAATCGGTTCCGGTCGGTCCGATCCCGACGATCGCTGTCGTCCCAGGCGGCTCGGCAAACGTTTTCGCGCGCTCACTCGGTATTGCCGCCGACCCGATCGACGCCACGAACCAACTCGTCGACCTCCTCTCCGAACGGACCAGGCGCCGAATCGGGCTCGCACACTGCGACAACCGTTGGTTCACGTTCAACGCCGGAATGGGCCTCGACGCCGATGTGTGCGAGGCCGTCGACGCCAGCCGTAAGAACGGTGACGCCGCCACACCCGCCCGGTATGTCCGAACCGCGATCGCGGCGTTCTTCCGTGCCAAGCGAGCCGAACCAGCGCTGACCGTCCACCTTCCCGATCAGGATCCCGTCTCCGGAGTCCACTACGCATTCGTCTCGAACTCGAGCCCGTGGACATATCTGGAAGAGCGTCCCGTCCACACCAATCCGGGAACGACCTTCGACAGTGGACTCGGCATCTTCGCCATGACGAGCACCAAAGTTCTGCCGTCCCTGCGGGTTGTGCGGCAACTACTCGCACGCGGCGCGGAGCCGAAATCGAAGGTCCTCTTACGCACCGACGACGTCCCGACAATCACCATCGAATCGTCGCGACCGATCGGACTTCAGATGGACGGCGACTACATCGGACTTCGTGAAAAGGTCGAATTCACCTCGGTCCCGGATGCACTGGAAGTGTTCGCACCGATTACGACGTGAGTCAGGCAACACGTTTGACCTGCAAAAACTCTGGTGCCAAAAGGTCGAAATCGGGTAAAATGCCGGTGACGCCCAGGTGGCCGTCAGGTGTGTCACAAATTAGTGAGTTGGCCCACGAACCCGTTCAAACCTATTGACATACCGCGAGTTCGTGAAAGCATTCACAAGTAACAGTGCGGAAACATTGATGACGCACACACAAACTCATTGGTACCAAATGGTGTGAATACACACCCAATTAAGGAGCGAAAAAAGATGGACTGGCGCCACAACGCAATCTGTCGCGACGAGGATCCCGAACTGTTCTTCCCCGTGGGAAACAGCGGACCGGCCCTCGCTCAGATCGCTGATGCCAAGGTTGTCTGCAACCGCTGCCCCGTCACCGCCGAGTGCCTGTCGTGGGCTCTCGAGTCCGGCCAGGATGCAGGCGTCTGGGGCGGAATGAGCGAAGACGAGCGTCGCGCACTCAAGCGCCGTAACGCACGTACCCGTGCACGCACTTCCGTCTAGGTAGAACCGAGACGTTCGACTCGCGGCGGAGAACAGCCCCTCTGCACAGTCGAAGACGACAGCCCGGCACCACATGGTGCCGGGCTTTTTGTCTGCTCGAATCGCTAACGCTGCTCGAATCAGTAACGCGCAGAACGTCTACCGAGCGGCACACGCAGAACCGCGTCGGTACCGCCTCCGCTTCCCGGGTGCAGTCCGAGCGAGCCACCGAGCTCGGCTCCCAGCAGAGTCCGCACGATCTGGAGTCCGAGGCGATCGGATTTCTCGAGGTCGAAGTTCTCCGGCAGGCCGCGCCCGTTGTCGTGGATGATCACGTCCAACCAGCGTGCAGAACGCTCGGCACTGAGTGTGACCGTGCCGGTCACACCCGGATCGAAAGCGTGCTCGATCGCGTTCTGCACCAACTCCGTCAGCACCATGACCAGCGGGGTGGCGCGCTCGGCGGAGAACACTCCGAAACTGCCCTCACGCCGAATCGTCACCGGCACACCTACTCCCGCGACATCGGAGAGCATGGGAACCAACCGGTCGATCACCTCGTCGAGATCCACCTCTTCGTCCACCGACATCGACAAGGTGTCGTGAACGAGGGCGATGGACGTCACGCGTCTCACCGACTCTGTCAACGCTTGTCGCGCTTCGTCGTTGCCGGTTCGCCTGGCCTGTAGACGCAGAAGCGCCGCGACGGTTTGCAGATTGTTCTTCACTCGATGGTGAATCTCGCGGATGGTTGCGTCCTTGCTCAGCAGAGCGCGATCACGACGCTTGACCTCGGTGACGTCGCGGACGACGACCGCAGCACCGACATGCCGGCCGCCAGGCTTGAGAACCAGGGCCCGCAGCAGAACGGTCGCCCCGCGCGCCTCGATCTCCATACGGCGACCGGGCTTGTCCGCCAACGTATCTCGGATGTATCCCGCAGCTTCCTGAGACTCGAACGGGTCGGTGACCAACGAACGGGTCAGCGCTGCGAGGTCTTGACCCACCAGATCCGAACTCAGACCCATCCGGTGATAGGCCGAGAGCGCGTTCGGGCTGGCATAGACGACTGTGCCTTCGGTATCGAGACGGATGAAGCCGTCGCCCGCACGTGGGCTCGAGTTCGTGTCGGAGCGCGATTCTCGGATCGGGAAGGTTCCGTCGCTGATCATCTGACACAGGTCTTCGGCGCAATCGAGATACGCGAGTTCGAGCGGACTCTGCGCTCGCTGGTGCGACAGGTTGGTGTCGCGGCTCAGAACAGCGATGACTCGCCCGTCCAGACGCACCGGAACGGCTTCCCGACGCGGCGGCATTCCTTCACGCCACGTCTCGTCTTCCCCGCGCACGACGCGGCCCTCCACGAGAGCGCGAAGAACCTGCGGGTGCTCGGACTCGGAAACGACCGTTCCGACCGCATCCTCCGGAAAAGCCGTCGATGCCGTTGTCGGCCGGCAATGCGCGACGCAGATGACCGTCCCCTCGGATCGGTTCTTCTCCGATTCGGTGCCCACCCACAAGAGAACGTCGGCAAAGGAGAGGTCGGCGAGCAGTTGCCACTCCCCCACGACGCGCTGGAGATGGTCGACCGCCGCACCGGGAAGATCGGTGTGTTCGGCGAGGAGGTCACTGAGAGTGGACATCGTCCGGCTTAGGAGATCACGGCGATCAGATCGCCTTGCTGAATCACGTCGCCGACCTTGACGCCCACCGTCGTCACCGTTCCCGGAACCTCGGCCAGGACGGGAATCTCCATCTTCATGGATTCGAGGATGACCAGGGTGTCGCCGTCCGCAACGACGTCTCCCTCGCTCACGACGACCTGGTAGACCGTCGAAACCATCTCGGCGCGCACGTCTTCTGCCATCGTGAACCTCACTTCTGTCGGAACTGCACTCTGACCACGAAAATACGTCGACGGATCACTCGATCGACCTGCCAATGGAACCACACCGGCATCGGCGTGAAACAATGACGCGAAAGAAACAGAAGGGAGACCAATCATGGGTAAGCGTGGTCGTAAGAAGCGCAGCCGTAAGGGCAACGCCGCTAACCATGGCAAGCGTCCAAACGCCTGACATGTAGCGCAACAAAACGTCCGAGGGGCGGGGAAGCATTGCTTCCCCGCCCCTCGGCGTTACTGCCTTCCGACTGCTGCCGCTCAGATCTTCGCTGACGGGCTAGCTGTCGGTTTCGGTAGTCGTTATGACGATGGTCCGACGCAACTCGACGGTGAGCCTCTGACGCAGGCTTTCCGGCGCGTGGTCTCCACCGCACTTACGGTTGATCAGGCTCTTGACCTTCTCTTCGATCCCGTAGGCCTCGAGGCACGATCCACAATCGTCGATATGACGCTGCAGGCGAGCACGACTCGAATCGTCGCATTCACCGTCGAGCATCAACCAGACGTCTGCGATGACTGCCGAGCAGTCGAGCCTTTCGAATTCGTCCTGCTCACTCATCGTGTGACACCTTCCGTCTCGGTGGCTGCGACTGTGGCTGTGTCGACCGCGCCGTCCCGATTGAATCCCCGGTCTTTTGCGACATCGGCCAAAAGACCACGCAATTGCTTGCGACCACGGTGCAGTCGCGACATCACCGTTCCGATGGGTGTGCCCATGATCTCCGCGATCTCCTTGTACGGGAATCCTTCGACATCGGCGTAGTACACGGCCATACGGAATTCCTCGGGAAGCGACTGCAGCGCCGCCTTGATGTCGTCGTCAGGCAACGCGTCGAGCGCCTCCACCTCGGCCGATCGCAGCCCCGTCGAGGTGTGCTCGGCGGTGGCGGCCAACTGCCAGTCGGTGATCTCGTCCGTCGGATACTGCGCGGGTTGGCGCTGCTTCTTTCGGTACGAGTTGATGTAGGTGTTCGTGAGAATCCGGTACAGCCAGGCTTTCAGGTTGGTACCGGCACGGAACGAACGGAAAGCGGTGTACGCCTTGACGTACGTCTCCTGCACGAGATCCTCGGCATCAGCCGGATTCCGCGTCATGCGCAGGGCAGCGCCGTACAACTGGTCGAGCAGCGGGAGCGCGTCGCGCTCGAACCGGGCAATCAACTCATCCGCAGTTTCGGGCGTTTCGGACACTGCGCCGTCGATAGGTTCAGCTACCCCTGACGGTTCGTCCTTGGGCCGGTCGTGTTCCAGCACTCTGATCCCTTCACTAGCCGTAGGGATCAAGGTTACCGCCAACTGAAGATCCGACCCACGGGCCGGTGGTGGCTCACACACAGCCAGCACGGTCGCTCCTTCGCTTCTCGGGACAAGTTTCATCAACTGGTACCAACACGGGAGTCAGCGACTCTGTTCCCGGCCTGGTCGGATGCACCTGTCGGCGATCCACATAGGGTGTTCCTCATGGCCGGAACAGCGACCCCTGCGACCGTACTTCTCGACAAGTCGAAGACACCGCACCGCGTCCACAGCTACGACCACGATCCTCGCGCCGAATCTTTCGGCGACGAGGCGGTCACTGCACTGGCAGAGTCGACAGGTGTCGTGGCTGCCCAGATCTTCAAGACCTTGGTCGTCAAACTCGACACCGGCAAGCTCGCCGTCGCGGTTCTGCCGGTCCCGGACAAGCTCTCCCTCAAGGCTGCAGCCGCTGCCCTCGGTGCGAGCAAAGCCGTCATGGCCGATCGCGCCGAAGCCGAGCGCTCGAGCGGCTACGTCTTCGGCGGTATCTCACCGCTCGGCCAGCGCAAGAAACTGCCGACCGTGATCGATGCGTCGGCGCTCGACTGGGACCGCGTTCTCTGCAGCGCCGGCCGACGCGGCCTCGAAATCGAGCTGGCTCCGACGGACCTCGCGCAGCTCAGTGGCGCGGTCACGGCGCAAATCACGGCGGGCTGAGTATCCGGTCGCTACGGTCTCACCATGCGACCACACCTGAAAACTCTTGCACTGACCGCTGCGACGGCAGCTCTCACCGTCTCGCTGACGGCCTGCGGGAGTTCGGACAATGCCGCCAAGGAAGTCACGGTAGTCGGATCAGGGCAGGTCCGCGGGGCGCCGGACATCCTCAATGCCGACATCGGCATCGAGGTGGTTGCCCCGGATGTATCGGGAGCAGTCTCGGAGGCGAATGACAAGGCCCGTCAGATGATCGACGCGATAGTCGCCGCCGGTGTGGCCCCCGAGGACGTGCAGACAAGCGATCTGTCCGTCCAGCCGCAGTACGACGCCAGCGGCGGACCGTTCATCGGCGGCAACGTGACCGGCTACCGGGCAACCAACTCGGTTCGAATCGTCGTCCGCGATCTCGACAAGGCCTCTTCTGTCCTGGACGCCGGCATCGCGGCGGGCGGAAACGCGGCACGGCTCGGTAACGTCGCCTTCGCCATCGACGACGATTCTCAGCTTCTGGCCGACGCTCGCACCCGGGCCTTCGAGGACGCGAAGAACCGTGCCGAGCAGTACGCGGATCTGTCCGGTACGTCGCTCGAGAACGTCGTGACCATCACCGAGGCACACGACACGAGTGGCGGTCAGACCATGCGCGCTCCCGACGCCTCGATGTCCGACATGGTTCTCGCCCCGGGAACCCAGCAGGTCTCGTTCGAAGTGACCGTCACCTGGGCTCTCGGCTGACCACTAGAGCAGGCTGATCTGCTCGCCGGCACGGTCGACGTCCGGCTCGATCAACTCGTGTCCGTTGTTCTTGACACTGTTGACCAGCGGCCGGACTCGATCGACGTCGATCCGCTCGAAGAGGTCCGTTACCGGTTCGAGCAGAGCCGAATCGACGGTGTTGTCGGGATCGAGCCACGCCTCCCAGCGGTCACGAGGCAGGGCGAGGGGCATGCGGTCGTGAACCTGCTCGAGGTGACCGAGAGAGTCGACCGTGACGATCGAGCAGCTCAGGACGGGGCTCGCGTTCTCGACCCTCGGGTCCCGCCAGGCAGACCACACGCCCGCCATGAACAGCCGTGATCCGTCGTCGGGGTGCATGTAGTAAGGAATCTTCGCTGCCTTTTTCCCGCCGGTGGCCTCGGTCTGCCACTCGTACCACCCGTCCATGGGGACCAGGCAACGCTTGAACTTGAAGGCGGTCCGAAACGCCGGCTTCTCCGCCAGCGAGTCGGCGCGGGCGTTGAACAGGACCGGACCTTTGCCCAGTTCCTTGGTCCACGACGGCACCAATCCCCACCGCATCCGCCGAATCCTCTTGGTCGGATCGCTGTCGGGGTTCTCCCGATCGTGGCGTTCGACGACGGTCAACACCTCGGTCGTGGGGGCCACGTTGTAATCGGCTTCGACGGGCGCCGAGTGGTCGGTCTCGTCGAGCGCATCGAGTTCCACCGCCAGGGTGGCCGGGTCCGCTGTGGTCGCATACCTTCCGCACATGACACCCAGGGTGGCACGGTTTCGACCATTCCCCCACCGATGAGAGAAGATGGACCATGTGAGTCTGAGTCTGTGGAGCGCCCCGAGGGCCCAAGCACCCGTCGATGCAGTGGTGACGCTGCCCGGATCCAAGTCCATCACCAATCGAGCTCTGATTCTGGCCGCACTTGCGGATGGCCCGTCCACGATCACCGGTGCACTCCGCAGCCGTGACGCCGACCTGATGATCGCAGCTCTGCGTGACCTCGGCATCGGCGTCGAGGAAGCCGGTGATGCGACCACGCTTCGCGTCACCCCTGGACCCCTGCGCGGCGGCGAGGTCGACTGCGGCCTGGCCGGCACCGTGATGCGCTTCCTGCCGCCACTCGCCGCGATGGCCGACGGCATCGTCCACTTCGACGGCGACGAGCAAGCACGCACACGACCGCTCGGCACCATCTTGGAAGCACTGCGCGGTCTCGGCGCTCGGATCGAGGGTGACGCACTCCCGTTCACCGTCACCGGAACCGGATCCCTACGCGGCGGGACGGTCACCATCGATGCATCCGGTTCGTCGCAGTTCGTCTCCGGTCTCCTGCTCTCGGCTGCTGCGTTCGAAGAGGGTGTCACCGTCCATCACGACGGCAAGCCCGTCCCGTCCATGCCACACATCGACATGACCGTCGAGATGCTCCGCGAGGCCGGAGTTTCCGTGACGACGCCAGCCACGGGCGGTGACGCGGACACCTGGCGTGTGGCACCGGGGCCGGTGCGCGCCGTGGACTGGGCGATCGAACCCGATCTCTCCAACGCCACACCGTTCCTGGCCGCTGCCGCAGTGACCGGCGGAACCGTCAGCGTCCCGATGTGGCCGTCGTCGACGACGCAACCCGGCGACGCGATCCGCGGGATCCTCGCCTCGATGGGGGCCGACGTCACTCTCGCCGATGGTGTCCTGACTGTCCGCGGCCCGGAGAAACTGCGCGGCATCGACATCGACCTCCACGACGTGGGAGAGCTGACCCCCACCGTGGCGGCCCTGGCCGCTCTCGCCGAGGGCACCTCGCATCTACGAGGAATCGCGCACCTGCGCGGGCACGAGACAGACCGTCTCGCCGCCCTCGCCGACGAGCTCAACAAACTCGGCGGCTCCGTCACCGAAACCGATGACGGCCTGACGATCGTTCCCGCGGAACTCCATGGCGGACAATGGCTCTCGTATGCCGACCACCGCATGGCAACAGCCGGCGCCATCATCGGCCTGGTCGTCGACGGTGTCGAGGTCGACGATGTCGGAACCACCGCCAAGACACTGCCCGGCTTCGAGAACATGTGGATCGACATGCTCGAGAGTTCGCCGGCGACACCGAAGGCAAGCTTCTGAGTCCGCGGCAGTACGACGAGTCCGACGTCCGGGTACGCCCCGGGCGCGGATCCCGCCCCCGTACGAAGACTCGGCCCGAACATCTCTCGGCCGAATCGGGGATGGTGGTGTCGAAGGATCGTGGCCGTTGGGGTTGCGTCCTCGGCGGCGATCCCGACCGGCTGATCGTCACGATGCGCGCCCGCGAACTTGGCCGAACCCCCATCGTCGTCGGCGATCAGGTGGACATAGTCGGCGATCTGTCGGGCAAAACCGACACCCTGGCGCGCATCGTCCGGGTCTCCGAGCGTTCGACGGTTCTGCGACGGACCGCCGACGACACCGATCCCTTCGAACGTATCGTCGTCGCGAACGCGGAGCAGCTTCTCATCGTCGTGGCACTCGCCGATCCCCCACCGCGCACCGGCTTCGTCGAGCGCGCACTGGTCGCCGCCTACGTGGGTGGCCTGACGCCGATCGTCTGCCTGACCAAGAGCGACCTCGAACCGCCGGAGGAATTCGCGAGCACGTTCGCCGACCTCGACATCCAAGTGGTCGTCGCCGGTCGCGACGATCCCCTGGACGAACTGACGCAGATCCTCGAGCACAAGTTGACCGCCCTGATCGGACATTCCGGCGTCGGAAAGTCGACACTGGTCAATCGCCTTGTCCCCGATGCCAATCGAGCGGTCGGCATCGTATCCGGAGTCGGGAAGGGCCGGCACACGTCGACGCAATCGGTGGCACTCCCTCTCGCCGGTGGCGGCTGGGTGATCGACACCCCGGGCATCCGTTCGTTCGGTCTGGCGCACATCTCGCCCGAGAACGTAGTGGCGGCGTTCTCGGATCTCGCTGCGGCGATCGAGGATTGCCCGCGCGGATGCACGCACCTCGGACCGCCGGCAGATCCCGAATGCAAGCTCGACCTGTTGGAGGGCAAATCAGCTCGACGCGTCGTCGCTGTGCGACAACTGCTGGAAGCGATCAAGTCCAACGATCAGTACTGAGCGCCCCCGAGCGACGTTCCGGGCGAGAACAGCAAAGCGGCCCGACACCATCGAATGGTGTCGGGCCGCTTGCTGTCTACGGTCAGCGCAGTCGACGATCAGCGCAGGCCGAGGAGGCTGCGCAGCTTTCCGCTCTTGCGCTTACGTGCGATGGCGCTCTTGAGGCCACTGCGACGCCCGGTCACGGGATCGACAGTCGAGGTCAGTTCGCCGTCGAACATCCGCTCCGACGCCGTCTCGGGCGCATTGTCGACGGTGTCCTTGAGGTACTTGTTGGGCAGCGACAGCTTGGCGATGGTTCGCCAGGACTTGGCGTACTGCACGGCAAGCGGGCCGGTCGTGTACGGCAAGTCGTACTTGTCCGCGAGCTGACGCACCGTGACCGCGATGTCCTTGTAGCGGTTGCTGGGCAGATCGGGGAACAGGTGGTGCTCGATCTGGTAGCTCAGGTTGCCCGTCATGAAGTCCATGAGCGCGCTGCCCTCGATGTTGGCGCTGCCGAGCATCTGACGCAGGTACCACTGAGCCTGCGTTTCCTTGTCGATGTCTTCCTTGGTGAACTTCTCGGCACCGTCCGGGAAGTGGCCGCAGAAGATGACCGCGTTGGTCCACACGTTCCGCAGAGTGTTGGCGGTGAAGTTGGCCGACAATGTGCTCTTCCACGCCGGGCCGGTGATGGCCGGGTAGATGACGTAGTCGCGCAGGACCTGCTTGCCGATCTTCTCGCCGACCTCACGGAGCTTGCGCTGCGTCTCTTCCTTGTCGGCGCGGCCCTTGGCCACCTTGCCGAGCTCGAGGTGCTGAGCGGCGATGCCGTACTCGAAGAACAGCGCGAGCAGCGTGTTGTAGACCAGGTTGCCGGCGTTGAAGGGCTTCCAGCGCTGATCGCGGGTGACGCGGAGGAGTCCGTATCCGACGTCGTCGTCCATTCCGAGGACGTTGGTGTACTTGTGATGCAGGTAGTTGTGGGTCTGCTTCCAGTGCGCAGACGGGCCGGTGACGTCCCACTCCCACGAGGTGGAGTGGATCTCCGGGTCGTTCATCCAGTCCCACTGCCCGTGCATCACGTTGTGCCCGAGTTCCATGTTCTCGATGATCTTCGAGAGCGTCAGCAGGCCAACTCCGGCGAGCCACGCCGGACGACGACGGCTGGCGAAAAGCACTGCGCGGCCGCCGATTTCGAGCGAACGCTGCAGACGAATGACGTTGCGCACGTATCGCGCATCCTTCTCGCCGCGCGACTCCTCGATGTCGCGACGAATCGCGTCGAGTTCGCGGCCGAGCGCTTCGATGTCGGCGTCCGTGAGATGTGCGTATTCCTTGACATCTGCAATCGCCATGGAAAGCCTCCTAGCAGTGAGTTAGGCGCAAAGTAGTAAGTGCAGAACGATCATCGATTCGAATCGTTCAGATCAACTGCACCTACTGTAGCGTAACTTACGGCACCGTAGGTTAGGTTTTTCCCGATGTAACCTATATCACTTCCGGCGCTTCGGCATGCGGGAACGGGCCTGCGACTTGAGTGCGGTCAGCAAACCGAGACGCTTACCGGTGATCGGATCGGTACGAAGGTCCTCGACCATCGCCATGGCTGCGTCCCGGAATCCCGAGTCGCGGAACCGCAGTTCCGAAGACGTTTCCGGAGCATTGTCCGAGGTTGCGGTCAGCCACTTGTCCGGCAAAGCCAACTTGTGGATGGTGCGCAGAGCCAGAAGATACTGCTTGAAGAGCGAGCCGGTGGTGTACGGGAGATCGAACTTCTCGCACAATGCACGCATCTTCACAGCGATTTCGGGATAGCGGTTACTCGGCAGATCAGGAAACACGTGGTGCTCGATCTGGTAGCTCAGATTGCCGCTCATGAGTCCCATGAGCTTGCCGGAATTGAAGTTTGCACTACCGAGCATCTGGCGCAGGTACCACTCGTGACGAGTCTCCTGCTCGAATTCGGCAACAGTGAACTTCTCGGCACCGTCCGGGAAGTGGCCACAGAAGATGACGACGTACGCCCACAGGTTGCGCACGAGGTTCGCGGTCGCATTGGCCGACATGGTCGACTTCCACGCCGGCCCCGTCAGCGCCGGGAACAAGATGAAGTCCTTGCCCACCTGACGAAAGATCTTGCGCGCGAAGTCTTTGTTCGCCTGCGAGTTCAGCTGCCCCTTTTCCGCGCCCTCCAACTCGGCTGCCGCCGTGAGGTCGTGCAGCGCGATGCCCCACTCGAACGTGGCCGCCAAGATCACGTTGGCGATCGGCTGGAAGAGGTTGATCGGCTTCCACGGCTCGTCACGAGTCATACGCAGAATCCCGAAACCGAGATCCTCGTCCATACCGACGACGTTGGTGTACGTGTGGTGCTGGTAGTTGTGGGCGCGCTTCCAATGCTCGGAAGGACCGGTCTGATCCCACTCCCACGAGACGGAGTGAATCTCGGGATCGTTCATCCAGTCCCATTGCCCGTGCATGACGTTATGCCCGAGCTCCATGTTCTCGATGATCTTCGACAGGCTCAGCAGGGTCGTGCCGACCAACCATGCCGGTCGGTACCGACTGCCGAACAATGCGATACGCCCGCCGAGCTCCAACGCCCGCTGGACGCGAATGACGCGACGAATGTAGCGGGCGTCCCGGATCCCACGAGAGTCTTCGATGTCGAGTCGAATCTGATCGAGTTCACGTCCGAGAGCTTCGACATCGGCCTCGGTGAGGTGCGAAAACTCTTTGATATCGGTGATGGCCACCGTGGTCCTCCGTGTGCCTAGAAGCTATGCGTCCAGCGTACAGTCGCCGGCGGCGGCGGAGATGCACGTCTGGATGCGCTCGCCCTCCGCGTGCTGTTTCCCCGAGCGTAGATCGATCGCGTGGCCGGCAACGAGAGGTACGACACACGTCTGGCAGATGCCCATGCGGCAACCGAACGGCATCAAGGCACCGGACTGCTCGCCTGCCTCCAGAAGCGTCGTCGCACCGTCGACGGTGATCGTCTTACCCGACTTCTCGAACGTGACCGTGCCACCGTCGGCCGAAGCGTCGATGCGCGATACGGCGAACCGCTCCATGTGGAGTCGATCCTCGATGCCTTCCGCCTTCCAGACGTCTTCGAGCTCATCGAGCAACGGGAGGGGTCCGCACGCCCAGGTGTGGCGCTCGCGCCAGTCGGGGCAGACCGTGTCGAGAGAACTGAGTTTGAACTTTCCGTCACGTCGCGTGAGTTGAACGTGGCTCACGAAGTCCTCGTGCTCGGCGTGCAGTGCTGTGAGTTCGTCGGCGAACATCACGTCGGATTCCGTCGGAGCCGAGTGGATGTGCATGACGTCGGGCAATTGACCGCGCCGGTTCATCGTCCGCAACATGCCCATGACCGGAGTGATGCCACTGCCGGCAGTGATGAACAGGATCTTCTCCGGTGGCGGATCCGGCAACGCGAAGTTGCCCGAAGGCGTGGCCAGTCGAACGATGGTTCCCGACGGCACGGCCCCGCTGACGAGGTGGCTCGAGAGAAAGCCCTCGGGCATGGCCTTGACCGCGATGGAAATGCGCTTGTTCTCCCAGTTGGGAGGCGAGGTAAGTGAGTACGACCGCCAATGCCAACGGCCGTCGATATGCAGACCGATGCCGATGTACTGCCCTGGCTGGTAGTTGAAGTCGAATCCCCAACCCGGCTTGATGACGATGGTCGCCGAGTCCGTGGTCTCGGGCCGGACTTCGACGATCTGGCCGCGCAGCTCGCGGGCGGACCACAACGGATTCGCGAGGTGCAGATAGTCGTCGGGAAGCAATGGTGTGGTCAGCCGAGCCGCCGCACCGCGAAGCAGATTGAGCTTCGACCGCGCTGCCGGAACTACCGACGCTGCCGGTGCCTCGATCCAGTCCTTCAGACCCATCAGACCTCCACCTCTCACCTTCCGAACCCACTGCCTACGGTACCGTAGGTTATCAGGTTACGGTACCGTAGGTTACTTCACGGTAAGCACATTCACAGCAGGTCGAGCAAGAACGGCAACTCCTGCGCGGCGTACCACGCCAACTCGTGGTCCTCCGCGTCACCGAGCGTGAACTCGGCATCGGCGTCACCGAGATCTGCCGCGTCGACTATGCCAGCAGCGCGCTCGATGTCCGATTCTGCCTGTTCGAGGTCGACATGCACAGATGCAACCTGAGCCATCGTGACAGGACCCGCCAATCGGACTACCGAATCGTCGAGATCTGGCCGTAACTTCACATCGGCATCGTCGACGTCGGCGGCAACGACAGCACGCCGGAAGGTGACGTCACCCTCGGTTCCGGCGATCAGCCGCAGCGACGCACGCGCAGCCTCACCCATGGCGACCTCGGCCAACTCGTCGTCGTCCCCCGCCGCGTACGACTCACGCAGAGTCGGGGTGACCGCAAAAGCCGTCCGGCTCATAGGGTCGAACTCCTGATCTGCGACCAACTGCTGCAAAATCTCGACCGTCGCCGGTACGTACACCCTCATGAGACCACCTTCATGCTCGTTCGTCACCGACTCGCATCCGTCAATTCCTCGAGTGACTCGAAGATCAGCGAACGAACGACGTCGACGTCCGACATCGCGTCACGGTCGGCATTCAAACCGTAGTAGACATTCCCGTCGTACGACGTCAGGGCGATGCTGAGTGTCTGATTCTTGAGTAGTGGCGACACGGGATACATCTCGAGCATCCGAGCCCCACCGAGGTAGAGCGGAAATTGCGGCCCTGGCGCATTGGTGATCATCAAGTTGAACATTCGCTGCGACAGACTGCTGGCCGCACGCGAGCTCATCGCATGCAGCGTCGCCGGCGCAAACCCGGACATTCGCACCATCGTCTGCGCGGTGACCCGCCGACCCTGACGCGCGAATGCCTCCGTCGCATGGGCCACGTGCGAGAGCCGAACCACCGCGTTGGGTTCACCGACAGGCAGGTCGATGAGGAACGAGGAAACATGTCCGGGCGCTTGCGGATCGTCGACGTCAGGACTCTCCGGGCCGTCGGTGTAGACCGACATGGGCACCATCGCTCGCACGATGGTCGCCTCGGTCACCGGTTCACCGCGCGAGAGCAACCAGTTCCGCATCGCACCCGCGATGACGGTCAGGATCACGTCGTTGATCTCGCACCCGTACCGCGCACGAATGCGTCGATAGTCCTCCAGAGACGTCTTGGCCACCGCAAGGCGCCGATTGCGCGAGATGGTGGCATTGAGCGGGCTCGACGGGGCCACCTGGGTCGCCGTTCGAACCACTTCTGCAAGCTTCCCGAGTGCACTCACTGCCTCGGTGACGGACGTGGTCACGTCGTTGAACGCTGCACGCGCCCGCGCGATCCCCTCCCCCGGGCTCGTCACGAGATCTGCCAGTGCACTGACCAACAAGCTGGTGTCGCTCGGCGGCCTGGCGGGCATCCACAATTCTTCGGGGCCTGGCGCTCGATTCTTCTCCGGATCGAAGATCACCTGACTGATCTCTGGAGCCGCCTCGCCGTCCACCAACGACGAATGAGACTTCGTGAAGATGGCAAATCTGTTTCTGGTCAGCCCCTCGACCAGGTACATCTCCCACAACGGCCTCGTGCTGTCGAGTGGTCTCGACGTCAGCCGCGCGATCAGATCCATCAGCTGTTCGTCGGAACCTGGTTTGGGCAGAGCCGATCGGCGTACGTGATAGGTGATGTCGAAATCCGAGTCGTCCACCCAGACGGGGCGGGCCAGACCGAACGCCACCTCGCGAACTCTCTGTCGGTACCGCGGAACCGATCCGAGCCGCTCTTCGACAAGTCGAAGCAACTCCTCGTGATCGATCCCGTTTCGCAGTTGCCTGAAGATCCCCAACGAGCCGACATGCATCGGCGTCGTCCCGGCTTCGAGGAAGTAGAAAGCGGCATCCTGAGTCGTCAGTCTGTTCACCATGGCTTCGTGTCCCCTCCTTCGCCGAGATCGAACAGAATCGACAACTCCTCGATGGTCGATTCCGAGCCGACGTGATGGACCCCGACCATCCCGACGGCCACAGCCGCCCGGACGTTGATTTCGAGATCATCCACGAAAACGAAATCCTCCGGCTCGACGCCCAAACGACTCGCTGCCAACAGATAGATCTCGGCGTCGGGCTTTGCCATCTCGACATCACCGGACAAGATCACGTCGTCGACCAAGACCCCGTCGCCGAGATCCCGCAACCACTGAGCACTGGCGCCGCCGGGATCGTTGCTGACGATTCCCGTCACGATTCCGCGGGCCTTCACCGCGCGCACGACCGCGCTCAAGCCGTCGAGATCCGATCCCGGACCGAACAGCACGCCACCGACATCCAACAGAAGTCCCCGCACGCCATCACCCTAAGTCGCGATGGTGATCACGGCGACATCTCGAGCGATTCGTGTCATGCTTCTCACCATCGCTCGGGGGAGCGAAGTCCGAGACAGCTGTCTCGGACGCAGGATCATCCGGGGGGATGTCATGGAGCAGGACTGCAAGATCGTTCTCGAGCCGGCGCCGCAATTCGAGCCTCACCCGCATACCGTCGTGCTGTCGCGGCCACAGTGCCGGCCAGACCGAACGCAGTGCCGAACAGACCGGATGCTGCGTCGCCCGCGAAAGACGCCACACAACGGAACGTCGCCCAGTACCGGGTTCACTCACGCTCCGGAACCGCGGCTGGTAGGTGCCGACATCTTCTGGAACCGATCACTACGTCTGGTTCTCGAAACCGTCGACCGACGACGAAATCCACGGCAACTCAAGGGCGTGTTGACGCCGTCCGTCCTGGAAGTTGTTGCGCGACTTTACACTTCGGATTTCTCGGCCCGGAAGCTGGGCGGCGCGGCCGTTCACCGCACCCACGTTCAAGCAGTGTCGGAGAGTACCGCCGAAGTCTGTGCGACGTACACACGAGGCACGCAGACTTTTGCCGTCGCAGGCCGGATCGACCACTCAGACGAAACAGGCTGGACGGTCACCGCACTACACGTGGTGTGACCGTCCAGCCTGCCGAGTACTGACTGCGCTAATACCTCAGCGCTTGCGCTTGGACTTCGGAGCTCGATTGCTCTTCGACTGCGTCCGTGCGGCTTCACGACGTTCGCGACGAGAGGCGGCACCGTCGCCGGTGTCGGCAGCCGAGTCACGTGTTGCCTTTGCCTTGCCGTCCTCGTCCGGGCCGGTGTACGTCAGACGCGACGGACCTTCGTCGTCAAGTCCCTTGGCGCGCAACGCCGTCGGGGCAGCAGTTCCGGCTGTCCTGGCCGCAGCTTCCTGCGTGGGGAGCGGCTTGGGCGCCGTGGCGGACGCCGCGGCGGCAGAGCCCGCGGTGACGGAAATTCCACTTGCGGGCTGCGCCGGAGCTGCCTCGACCTGCAGGTTGAAGAGGAATCCGACGGACTCTTCCTTCAATCCGTCGAGCATGCCGATGAACATGTCGTAACCCTCGCGCTGGTACTCGACCAGCGGATCGCGCTGGGCCATCGCACGCAGACCGATTCCCTCCTTGAGGTAATCCATCTCGTAGAGATGCTCGCGCCACTTACGGTCCAGGACCGAGAGGAAGACACGACGCTCGAGTTCACGCATACCGTTTTCGCCGGCGATCGCATCGATCTCGGCTTCGCGCTTCTTGTACGCCGCGTGGGCGTCTTCGAGCAAAGCGGTTCGCAGGTCGTCACGGCTCAGGTCACTGTTGATGCCTGCGCCGTCCTCCCCTGCCAACGTCTTGTGATCGATGCCGACCGGGTACAGCGTCTTCAGCGCCGTCCACAGCTGCTCGAGATCCCAGTCCTCGACGTATCCCTCAGCGGTGGCACCGTCGACGTAGGCGGTGACCACGTCAGTGATCATCTGCTCGACCTGGCCTTCCATGTCCTCACCCTCGAGGATCTGGCGGCGCTCCTTGTAGATGACCGTTCGCTGCTGGTTCATGACCTCGTCGTACTTGAGGACATTCTTGCGAATTTCGAAGTTCTGCTGCTCCACCTGGGTCTGAGCGCTCTTGATGGCCTTCGAGACCATTTTGGCTTCGATCGGGACGTCGTCGGGCAGGTTCAGGCGCGTCATGATCGACTCGAGTGCCGAACCGTTGAAGCGGCGCATGAGCTCGTCACCGAGCGAAAGGTAGAACCGCGATTCGCCGGGATCACCCTGACGTCCGGAACGACCACGCAACTGATTGTCGATTCGGCGCGATTCGTGACGCTCGGTGCCCAGGACGTACAGGCCGCCGGCATCGCGGACCTTCTCGGCGTCTGCCTTGACCTCAGCCTTGACCTCGTCCAGGACTGCGTCCCAGGCTGCCTCGTACTCGTCCGGCGTCGTGACCGGGTCGAGGCCCTTCTTGCGCAGCGCGATGTCCGCGATGATGTCCGGGTTACCACCGAGCACGACGTCGGTACCGCGGCCGGCCATGTTGGTCGCGACGGTGACCGCGCCGGAGCGACCGGCCTCGGCGATGATGGTCGCTTCCTTCTCGTGGAACTTGGCGTTGAGGACGTTGTGGGCAACGCCGCGCTTGGTGAACTGCTTGGACAGGTACTCCGAGCGCTCGACGCTGGTGGTACCGATCAGGACGGGCTGGCCGTTCTCGTGGCGCTCGACGACGTCGTCGACCACCGCGTCGAACTTGGCTTCCTCGGTCTTGTAGATGAGGTCGCCGTTGTCGACTCGGACCATCGGACGGTTGGTCGGGATCGGGATCACACCGAGCGTGTAAGTCTGGTGAAGCTCGGCAGCTTCCGTCTCGGCGGTACCCGTCATGCCCGACAACTTGTCGTACAGACGGAAGTAGTTCTGCAGGGTGATGGTGGCAAGGGTCTGGTTCTCCGCCTTGATCTCCACCTTCTCCTTGGCCTCGATCGCCTGGTGCATGCCCTCGTTGTAGCGGCGGCCGACCAGCACGCGGCCGGTGAACTCGTCGACGATGATGACCTCACCGTCGCGGACGATGTAGTCCTTGTCCTTGGTGTAGAGCTCCTTGGCCTTGATCGCGTTGTTCAAGTAGCTCACCAGCGGCGAATTCGCGGCTTCGTACAGGTTGTCGATACCGAGCTGGTCCTCGACCAGTTCGACGCCCGCCTCGTGCACACCGATGGTGCGCTTGCGGATGTCGACCTCGTAGTGAACGTCCTTCTTCAGCAGCGGCGCGATGCGCGCGAACTCGCTGTACCACTTGCTGGAGCCGTCGGCCGGGCCCGAGATGATGAGGGGGGTTCGGGCTTCGTCGATGAGGATCGAGTCGACCTCGTCCACGATGGCAAACGCATGGCCACGCTGGACCAGGTCGTCCAACGAATGCGTCATGTTGTCGCGCAGGTAGTCGAAGCCGAACTCGTTGTTGGTGCCGTACGTGATGTCGGCTGCGTAGGCGACGCGGCGCTCGGCCGGCGTCATGCCCGAGAGAATCACACTGGTCTCGAGGCCGAGGGCGCGGTGAACGCGGCCCATCCACTCGGAGTCACGCTTGGCGAGGTAGTCGTTGACCGTCACCACGTGGACGCCGTCACCCGCGATCGCGTTCAGGTATGCCGGAAGAACACAGGTCAGGGTCTTGCCCTCACCGGTCTTCATCTCGGCGACGTTGCCGAAGTGCAGGGCCGCGCCGCCCATGATCTGCACGTGGAAGTGCTTCTGGTCGATCACGCGCCACGACGCCTCGCGGGCAACCGAGAATGCCTCGGGCAGCAACTCGTCGAGAGTTTCCCCGGCGGCATAGCGCTCACGGAACTCGGTGGTCTTGGCTTTGAGTTGCTCGTCTGTCAGGCCTTCGACATCGGGCGACAGAGATTCCACATGCTCGGCGATGTGCTTGAGCCGCTTGACCATGCGACCTTCACCAACACGGAGCAGCTTCGATAGCGACAGCGACGGCACAGTCTTCTTCGTCCTCAATCTTCGGCGACAGGGGGTCACACACTGAAAATCCGGCCGGGGTCCGAAAACTCCGGCCGGATTCCATGGTAGGCGCTACCGGCGGCGAGCGAGCAAACCCACCACCGATTGGGTCATGTCAGGCGGATCAATCCGTAGTCGAAAGCGTGACGACGGTAGACGACGGACGGCTTGTCCGACTCCTTGTCATGGAAGAGAAAGAAGTCGTGTCCGACCAGTTCCATCTCGTAGAGAGCGTCGTCGATGGTCATCGGCTCGGCCGGGTGATCCTTCGTGCGGACCACGCGTCCCGGGCCGTCGTACTCGTCCGGCTCTTGACCGTTCAGCGAAATGTCCGGTGTGACTCCGAGTGAGTCTGCGTCGACGAGGGAGGCGGTTGCCTCCGCGACGGACACCGGTCGCTTGTCGCCGTAATGGACCTTCTTGCGGTCCTTGGTTCGACGGAGGCGACTCTCGAGCTTGTCGATCACCGATTCGAAGGCGGCGTAGAAGCTGTCTGCGGACGCTTCGGCTCGGGCCACCGGGCCTTTACCTCGAGCGGTGATCTCGACGCGCTGGCAACTCTTGGCCTGTCGTCGGTTGCGTTCATGTTGGAGTTCCACGTCGAAGTGGAATATGGAGGGGTCGAAGTGTTCGAGTCGCGCCAGCTTTTCCGAAACGTAGATTCGGAAGTGATCGGGGATCTCGACATTTCGTCCCTTGACTACGACGTCGGATCTCGGAGCTGCGGCATTCTCGGAACGCTCGATGGTGGCGTCCTCGATGAAAAACGAGGCTTGCGAAGGGGTCGTCACTCGTACCTCCCAATTACGGCCCCGCCCCACGGTGGGCGGCGGCAAATTCTGCAAGTACCGAGAGGGGATCCGCCCGGCACCAGTATCGAAGTACCACCTCCTACCAGTATTTTCGGGTGTGCCGCCGACGCTAGTACGTAACGCGCGCGAGTGCCACTGTTCCAACGAAATTCATCTAAGCCCCTGCAAGGACAAGCACGAGAGTTGTCCGAATCCCACTGAGCGAGAGGGCCCGAACCGACTCTGCCGCAGTCGCTCCCGTGGTGAGGACGTCGTCGAGCAGGACGATGTCACTGTCCCCGGCAATCGAAGAGATCGCAGTGGTGTCGAGAGACACATGACCGTTCACGTTGGTCACCCGGTCGGCCGCGGACAGTCCCACCGAGTCACGTACACCTCGCGTCATCCGGAGAATCGGACAGACACGTACCGGACGACCCGCGACAGAACCAATTTCCCGCTTTCCGCGCATACTTTCGGCTATCCGGCGAACCGGATCACCCCCGCGAGATCGCGCCGCTCGGGCGCGCGTGGGAGCCGGCACCAGCACGATCGGCGGACGACCCCCGCTGCCGAGCTCGCCCCACCGTTCCAGAGTGGCCAACGCGTCGGCCACAGCGATCCCCAGAGGCATCGCGAGGTCCCGACGACCCCGTTCCTTCATCTCGATCACACTGCGTCGCCTGGGGCCGTCGTAGCGGCCGAGTGCCCAGACGGGCACGCCCGGATCCACGCGCGGACTCAGTTGAAGCGGATGATCGCGCAGCAGTTCCGCGCACTCACCGCACCACAGAGTCCCCGAGCGGCCACACCCACCACACTCGCGTGGCAACAGCAGGTCGAGCAGACCGGCACCGAATTTCTTGTCCCCCATGGCCGAATCATGAACCTGAGCACCGACATGCATCAGAGCGCAGACATTCACCAGAGCGCAGAGGCGTCAGCCAGGCAGAACCGGAATCGCCTTCTGTCCGGTCAGCACGGTCACCTCACGCCAGCGGCGATCCCCGGCGGGGTCGTTGTTGTTCAGTTGGAACACCGCACGCGCGTCGGCGACGTACTCGGTGGTCGGCGATGCATCCACGGAGGTGACGGGAGCGGTCAGGTTTCCACTCGGCAGCGCGTCCATTCGTGAGCCGTCGATCGCGACCTGGACGACCGGTATGTCGGCTCCACTGCGCGCGATCACGATGGTGTCGCTGTTGCTCCAATCGAGTGAGAGCGCGGTACTGCCCAAGCCGGACGCCACTGCGCGTGGACTCGTCAGGGCGTAGACCCCGCTGGCGGTGCGCACGACCACAGCCAGGTAGACCTTGCCGTCGATGATCATCGCCGCTCGCACGCCGTCCCGCGACAGACGCAGTTCCGAGATCGTGGAACCGACCGACGTCAGGGCCCCGACGTCGACGTTGGTGACCGACACCCGGCCGGTGCCTGGTTCACGGACGACCCGAACGACGGTATTGCCGTTCACAGCCGTCCAGACCGCGTTGTTGTCCAGCTCCCACGAGGGTCTGGTGATGGCGCTGCCTTCGAGTACCGGAACGGACCCTTCGCCGTATGTCCCGAGCGACAAGTCGAATCTTGTGCCGGGATCCGGCCGAGCGGTGTCCGCGACGGCTGCCACCAACTTGCCGTCCCGTGAGAGAGCAGCCGCCGTGAGGTTGCCCGCATTGCCTGCGAAACCGGGCACCGGAGTCGCCTCTTGCTCGGTGACACTCACCAGTGAACCGTTGCGCAGTGCATGCAGTCCGACGGTTGCACTCGTGGTGGCCAGTGGGTTGGTGGATGCGACGTCGGCGGTGGTCCAGCCGTCGGCATGAGCCGCGTCCAGCGGTTCGCCGTCGATCTCCAGAACGTACGGCCCTGCCACATCGGCGTTGGCGAGCGTCCAAATGACCTGTGCTGCAAACAAACCGCGAGTAGCAGCATCCATCGGGTTGTCAAGGCGGAAGTTGATGCGCACACCACCGAGACCGACTCCGACCTGTCCCGGCTTACCGTCGGCCTTGGTGATCGGACCGATCACCGACACGCCATTGCCCAGTTCGTTTCGCACAGCCGGCGCCAGCGCTGCCTTCGGTCCGTCGATCATCAGACCGATCAGCTGAGCCGCCACCTGGTCCTGCCCGCCGGAGATCCAGCGAAGATCGGGGACGACCGTCTGGCTGGTGGGGTCGAGGAAAAACAACGACTTCCGCTGGTAAGCGCCGAGGAACTGCGGACGCTCCATGATCACGCCGGGAGGCAGATCACTGATCCGCCATTCGCCGTCGGTCAACGCCAGGGTCATCCTCGCTTCGAAGCTGCCCTCTTCGGGAACGTACAGTCCTCCCGGGTCGAGGCGACCGACCTTGTTCACACGAATCGTGTAGACGGCTTCGGTGCTGGTTCGAGAAACAGAGAGCACATCGACCTTGTCGACGATGACAGCACTTGCCGCGTCGTCCCAACGCGCCGACGCGTCCTTGGTGAGGTACTGACGGGCTGCGGCATGCCGGTTGGACGGATCGGTACTTGCCTTGACGAAGTCACGTACCAGCAGGTCCGGCTCTCGCCCCGATGCCGGTGATTCGACAGAGGTTCCGGGCACGGCTGTCGCCAGAGTTCCGATTGCCTGTGGCGACGAGGACTCCGGCAAACTCGCGCATGCACCGGTCAGCAACAGCACGCTGAGCGTTGTTGCGAGAAGTGCCAGACGGCGGCGGGTTCCGATCATGATCGATCCCCACCGTTGGACTCGTTCCGTGAGTCAGTTTCGCGCGGAGTCGGCAAGGACGATGTGACCTCGCCGACGGTATCGGCGACGATGTCGGCTTCGCTCGGCGTGCGGACGAATTTGGTGGTCGTCGGCTTGAGTGGCAGCGGACTCGACACGACTTTCTTGCCACGGGTGCGCGAGAGCGTCAGCCGGAAGCAGGCGCCGACTCCCGGTTCGCCCCAGGCCTCGAGCTTGCCGTCGTGCAGATTCGCGTCCTCGACACTGATTGCGAGGCCGAGTCCGGTGCCACCACTGCGGCGCACACGGGACGGGTCCGATCGCCAGAACCGGTTGAAGACCAACTTCTCCTCGCCCGGACGCAACCCGACGCCACTGTCGCGGACGATGAAGGCGAGGGCATTGTCGTCGGCGCGAAGGCGAAGCAGAATCGGCTTCCCCTCACCGTGGTCGATGGCGTTGGCAAGGAGATTTCGCAGGATGCGTTCGACGCGGCGCGGATCGACATCTGCCATGACCGGCTCGTCGGGCATGTCCACGATCAGTTCGGTGCCGGATTCGCGGGCGAGATGGCGAACCGTGGAAACGGCCGCTCGCGCACACATACGCACGTCGAGTTGTTCGGATGCGAGTTCCGCGACACCGGCGTCGTGGCGGGAGATCTCGAGGAGGTCCGCCAGAAGCCCCTCGAACCTGTCCAGCTCGGCGACAAGCAGTTCCGACGACCGACGCAGCATCGGGTCGAGGTTCTCGCTGCCGTCGTAGATCAGGTCGGCGGCCATCCGGACCGTGGTCAGAGGTGTGCGGAGTTCATGGCTGACATCGGAGGTGAAGCGTTTCTGGAGACTGCCGAACTCCTCCAGCTGGGTGATCTGTTTGGACAGACTCTCGGCCATCTCGTTGAAGGACATGGCCAGGCGCGCCATGTCGTCCTCGCCGCGGACCGGCATTCGTTCCTTGAGTCGGCCGTCTGCGAAACGCACTGCGATTCGCGAGGCCGATCGGATGGGAAGCACGACCTGTCTGGCAACCAACAGCGAAATCGCCGCCAAGAGCACCAGCAACACGGCTCCACCGATCAGCAGGGTGCTTCGAACAAGAGACAGACTTCGGTCTTCGCTGGCGAGCGGGAAGATCAGATACAGCTCGAGTCCCGATATCGACGACGCGGTGGGGCTACCGATGATCAGCGCGGGTCCGGAGTAACCGTTCGGGTTGGACACCGTCGCGAATTGGTAACTGATCTGGCCGCGTTTGACGAACTCGCGAAGGTTGTCGGGGATCTGATCGACCGGTCCCGAACTCGTCGGCTGGCGCGGCCCGTCCCCTGGCACGATGAGCACCGGGTCGAAGGTGCCGGCCGACCCGGAGGCCTGGCCCGAGGTCTGGTTTCGACGGCTGGTCAGTCCGGATGCAGCGCTTTCCAATTGAACGTTGAGCGCCGTCGAATCGTCGACGCCCGCGAGTTGGTCTTCGACGATGCCGCGGGCTCGGTCCATTTCCTCGGTCGCCGCGGTGATCTTCGTTTCCAACAGCCGATCGGTGATCTGGCTGGTCAGCACGACACCGAGAATGACGATGACGATCAAGGACAACGTCAAAGTCGAGACGACCACTCGCAATTGGAGCGAGCGTCGCCACGTGTGCGCGAGGGTGTTGCTCATCGAGTGACACCACCGCAGAAATGGCGTCAGCCGTCGGTTGAGACGACGACGCCACCTGGAAACTCCGCTCACGGCGGTCCGGCCTTGTAGCCGACCCCCCTGACCGTCAGAACCACTTCGGGATTCTCGGGATCAGTTTCGACCTTGGCGCGCAAACGCTGAACGTGCACGTTCACCAGGCGGGTGTCGGCGGCGTGGCGGTATCCCCACACCTGCTCGAGGAGGACTTCACGGGTGAACACCTGGCGCGGCTTGCGCGCCAATGCGACCAGCAGGTCGAATTCGAGTGGTGTGAGCGAGATCTGCTCGCTGCCGCGGCTGACCTTGTGTGCCGGAACGTCGATCACGATGTCGGCGATGCTCAGCAGCTCGGCCGGCTCCTCTTCCGTGCGGCGCAGGCGAGCACGCACCCGCGCCACCAGCTCCTTCGGCTTGAACGGCTTCATGATGTAGTCGTCCGCACCGGATTCGAGGCCGAGTACGACGTCGACGGTGTCGGTCTTGGCCGTCAACATCACGATGGGCACGCCGGAATCCGCACGCAGAACTCGGCATACGTCGATCCCGTTCATTCCGGGAAGCATGAGATCGAGCAGGACGAGGTCGGGCCGGGTCTCACGCACTGCCGCGAGCGCCAGGGTTCCGTCGCCTACCACGTAGGGATCGAAACCCTCACCACGCAGCACGATCGTGAGCATCTCGGCGAGTGCCGTGTCGTCGTCGACAACCAGAATCCTTGGTTTCATATCCCTATCGTTGCATCTCGGAGCGATGAATCAGACCGTTACGAGGCCGTGCGGCGTGCCGCGTCTTTCCCTCTACTGTGCCGGAAAGTTCGAATCCCGGCCGCAAGGGTGACCGATCACGCGAAATCCGCGAGCCTGCGCGCCAGTTCGCCCGGGTCCGTCTCCGGCCCCACGATCCACCAGGGCGAGACCCAGTCCGTCGCTGCCAACTGCTTGTAGAGCTCACCGGTTCTGGCCTGCAGGCCGCCGTCGCGCTCGTAGGCGTCGAGCTGACGCGACGCGTCCTCGGCCTCACGCGAGCGAGCACGCTGCTCGGCCAGAGCTACCGGTACGTCGAGGTACAACTGCAGATCGGGAGCGGGAAGAGCGAGTCGACCCAACTCCAATTCACGGACCCAGGCGACCATCTCGCCGTCCACGCCCTGATGCGCGCGCGCCGCGTTGTAGGCGGCGTTGGACGCCACGTAGCGATCGAGGAGAACAATGTCGTTGGCGGACAACAGGTCCGAGATCCGATCCGCCGCACCCGCGCGGTCCAGGGCGAACAGGACTGCCATCGCGTTCACGGATTCAGCCAGGTCTCCGTGCGATCCTTTGAGTGCCTCGGCAGCAAGATCCGCGTGGATCGACTTCCCGTACCGCGGAAAATCCAGAGTCGCGATCGACGTGCCGCCGCGGCGGAGTTCGCTCTCCACTTTGCCGATCAACGTTCGCTTTCCAGCGCCGTCGAGGCCTTCCAATGCCACCAGTGTTCCCACGGCGGACAAGCCTATCCCCCGGCCTGCTTGCGCAGACCGGGGGACGGCGGACACTACATCCTCAGTGACGAATCACCGGGTCAGTAGCGGTAGTGCTCGGGCTTGTACGGGCCTTCGACGTCGACGCCGATGTACTCTGCCTGATCCTTCGTGAGCTTGGTCAGCGTGCCACCGAGTGCCTCGACGTGGATCTTGGCGACCTTCTCGTCGAGGTGCTTCGGGAGGCGGTAGACCTCGTTGTCGTACTCGTCCGGCTTCGTCCACAGTTCGATCTGCGCGATGACCTGGTTGGAGAAGCTGTTGCTCATCACGAACGACGGGTGGCCCGTCGCGTTGCCGAGGTTGAGCAGGCGGCCTTCGGACAGCACGATGATCGAGTGGCCGTCGGCGAACGTGAACTCGTCGACCTGCGGCTTGATGTTGATCCGCGTGACGTCGCCGGACTTCTCGAGGCCGGCCATGTCGATCTCGTTGTCGAAGTGACCGATGTTGCCCAGGATGGCCTGATGCTTCATGGCCTTCATGTGCTCGAACGTGATGATGTCCTTGTTACCGGTGGACGTGATCACGATGTCGGCCCAGCCGATGGCCTGCTCGACTGTCTTGACCTCGAAGCCGTCCATGAGCGCCTGCAGGGCGTTGATGGGGTCGACCTCGGTGACCGCGACGCGAGCGCCCTGGCCGCGAAGTGCCTCGGCACAACCCTTGCCGACGTCTCCGTAACCGCAGACCAGCGCAGCCTTGCCGCCGATCAGAACGTCGGTGCCGCGGTTGATGCCGTCGAGCAGCGAGTGGCGCGTGCCGTACTTGTTGTCGAACTTGCTCTTGGTGACCGAGTCGTTGACGTTGATAGCGGGGAACGTGAGTTCACCGGCAGCGGCAACCTGGTACAGGCGCAGAACGCCCGTGGTGGTCTCCTCGGTGACGCCCTGGACGGACTCGGCGATTGCCGTCCACTTGCCCTTGTCGGACTCGAGGGACTGACGCAGAAGTGCAAGGAAGACCTTGTACTCGTCGGAATCCTGGTCGTCGTCCGTCGGCGGGACGACGCCGGCCTTCTCGAACTGTGCGCCCTTGAGCACCAGCATGGTGGCGTCGCCGCCATCGTCGAGAATCATGTTGGCAGGCTCACCCGGCCAGGTCAGCATCTGCTCGGCTGCCCACCAGTACTCTTCGAGGGTTTCACCCTTCCAGGCGAAAACCGGAACGCCCTTGGGCTCTTCCGGGGTGCCGTGCGGACCGACGACGATGGCGGCGGCAGCGTGATCCTGCGTGGAGAAGATGTTGCATGAAGCCCAGCGGACCTCGGCGCCGAGCGCGGTCAGCGTCTCGATCAGCACCGCGGTCTGAATGGTCATGTGCAGCGAGCCGGAAACGCGAGCGCCCTTGAGCGGCAACACCTCTGCGTATTCGCGACGAAGCGCCATGAGGCCGGGCATCTCGTGCTCTGCCAGACGGATTTCCTTGCGACCGAACTCCGCGAGCGAAAGATCTGCAACTTTGAAGTCGATGCCGTTACGGCTCTCGGCCACGGGCGTTGTTGAAACTGAGGTCGTCATCTGCCTCTCCTGGTTGACGTGCATACTCTGCACAAGCCTATCGGTGTACCAGGCTATCGGTTAGACGCCCTCTCCCGCCCGCCCCTCTACTGCGCGGCCCTCGCGCGCCACGTCGATGAACGGCCCGAGCAGTATGCCCAGATCCTCCGCCACCGAAGCCTCGGACTCCGGCGGCATCGAAATGTAGCTCAGCCCGAGACGCGCAATCGCCCTGGCCAGAATTCCGGCGTCGGCGGGTGACGCCTGAATCCACCCTCGCTGGAAACTCTCCGCAAGCCGCGACGACGCGCGCTCGATGATGACCGCACTGTCGGTGGTGATCAGGCGAAGCAGGTCCGGCTTGGCCTCACCGGTGAGCAGAGAGATCACCAACGGGTCGGTTGCACTGGAGGCGAAAAACGATCCGAAACCCGCCGTCAACGCCTCGACTGCACGTCCGTCGTTCGCCACCATGGCCTCGTCCACCGCGTCGACGAAGCCGTCAGCAAGGCGAAGCGCGTACGCCTCGGCAAGCCCTTGCCTCGAGCCGAACTCGTTGTAGAGCGTCTGACGACTCACACCGGCATGCTTGGCCAGAACCGTCAGCGTCACCTCGGACCAGTCGCGCTCGGTCAACAACTCACGCATCGAATCGAGCACCGACGTACGCAGCAGCAGGCGCGACGCTTCTTTCTGCGGCAGACGAGTGGGCGTCGAAGTCATGGTGACGACACTACCGCCGCACCTAGGTCCGTTCGACGCCGACGCATCTCACCGTCGTTCGACCTCAACCATGAAGAAGTCGCTCTTCGCCGCCCCGCAGTCCGGGCAACTCCAGTCTTCGGGAATGTCGTCCCAGCGAGTGCCCGGTTCGATACCGTCCTCCGGCCAGCCGACTGCCTCGTCGTACTCGAAGCCGCATTGCGCGCACTGATACAGCTTGTAGTCGTTCATGATTCACTCCCCGCCGTTGCCGGCATCGGCTCGAAGTCCAGCTTTTCCCTCACGCCGCAGTCCGGACAGCACCAGTCGTCCGGCACGGCATCCCACGGCGTGCCCGCCGGAAACCCTTCTCGTGGTGCACCCTTCGATTCGTCGTAGACGTATTCACAGACCGGGCATCGATAGCTGCTCATCACGCTGCTCCGTACCGAGCAAGGATGCGATCACGCTTGGACGGCTGAACGTTGACGCGGGTGATGTCGCCGCCGTAGTGCGCAAGGACTTTGGGATCCATCACTTTTCGCCACAGCGGTGGAACGTAGGCGAGGATGATCATGCTCGCGTACCCACTGGGCAGGTTGGGCGCACCGTCCATGCTTCGAAGCGTCTGATAACGACGCGTCGGGTTCGCGTGATGATCGCTGTGACGCTGGAGGTGATACAGGAAGATGTTGGTGCAGATGTGATCACTGTTCCAACTGTGCTCCGGTGCTGCACGCTCGTACCGCCCGCTGTCCAGACGACGACGCTTCAGTCCGTAATGTTCGAGGTAGTTGACGGTTTCGAGCAGACAGAATCCGAACACGGCCTGCAGCACCAGGAACGGCAGTACCGAGAGGCCGAAGACGGCGACGAGGACACCGAACAGTACGACGGACATCAACCACGAATGCAGGACGTCGTTGCGAATTGTCCACGGCTTCTTACCCAGTCGATCGAGTCTGGCCTTTTCCAGGGACCACGACGAGCGCAGAGATCCCCACACACTGCGCGGCAGGAAGGTCCAGAAGCTCTCACCGAAGCGAGACGACGCCGGATCCTCGGGCGTGGCGACGCGCACGTGGTGTCCACGATTGTGCTCGATGTAGAAGTGGCCGTAAAACGACTGCGCCAGAGTGATCTTCGACAACCAGCGTTCGAGATCGTCCTTCTTGTGACCGAGCTCGTGTGCGGTGTTGATCCCGATTCCTGCGACACAACCGATACTGATCGCCAGACCGATCTTGGAGATCAGCCCAAGTCCCCCGTCGATTCCGAGCCAGGACAGATCGGTCGCCGACCAGAGGTAGCAGGCCATGACCAGGCTGACCAACTGGAACGGTATGTAGATGTAGGTGCAATACCGGTAGTACTTGTCGTTCTCGAGGCGCTCCATCACTTCGTCCGGCGGATTCTCGCCGTCTGGGCCGAAGAAGACGTCGAGGATCGGGAGCAGGATGTAGACGAGAAGCGGCCCGATCCACCACCACACCGGCGAGACCGCATTCCATCCGAGACTGTTGAACAACGCGACCAATCCGACGGCGATGAAGACCGCCGTCGGCGGCACGAGGCCGAGCAGCCAGAGGTATCTCTTCTTGTCACGCCACTGCTCGGGCGGGAGCGTCTGGCCGGATTGCGAGTCCACGTGCGTCGACACGGTCTACCTCCTCGATTCGGACCGACCCGAAAACTGTGAGTCAGTTCACTATGAGGTAGACAGTACTACTGATTTTGTACAAGTGATAGACAAATCATAAACTTTGTACATCTACTCGATTTCGCCGCGTTCACGCTTCCCGATCATCGAATGCTGCCTGCTGTAGGCAAAATAGATGACAACGCCGAGGGCCATCCAGACCACGAACCTCATCCAGGTCTCCACCGACAGGTTGAACATCAGCCACAGACACGCGAGGACGGCCAGAATCGGGACCAGCGGGACCAGCGGCACCCTGAATCCGCGAGGTAGGTCGGGACGCGTCCGACGGAGCACGAGAACCCCGATCGAGACGAGAACAAAAGCGAACAGTGTGCCGATGTTGACCATTTCCTCGAGGGTGCCGATCGGAAAAACGCCGGCGAGCACCGCGACCACGACGCCGACCAAGATCGTGATCCGCACAGGGGTTCCGTGCTTGCCGGTCGGCGCCAGGCGTCGTGGCATCAGACCGTCGCGTGCCATCGCGAAGAGCACCCTGGTCTGCCCGAGCATCAACACCATCACCACTGTCGTGAGACCGGCCAACGCACCGAACGAGATGACGTTTTTCGCCCACGTGATGTCGTGGAAGGCGAATGCCGTTGCCAGATTGGATGTATCGCCCTCGAGCTCGGTGTATTTCACCATCCCGGTCAGCACCAGTGTCACCGCCACGTACAGAACCGTGACGATCAAGAGCGAACCCAGGATGCCGCGTGGCAGCGCCTTCTGCGGCTCCTTCGCCTCCTCCGCCGTCGTGGCGACGACGTCGAAGCCGATGAACGCGAAGAACACCAGACTGGCTGCCGCGAGCAATCCGTACCACCCGAAGGTGCTGCCACCGGCCCCGGTCACGTACGAGAACAACGACTGGTGGATGCCCTCTCCCGTCGAGCCCGGCTCCGACGGCGGAATGTACGGCGAGTAGTTGTCGGTGTCGATGTAGAAGAGGCCGACGACGATCACCAGCAACACCACCGCGACCTTGATCGCCGTGATCACCAGCGACACCCTCGACGAGAGTTTTGTGCCGGTCGCGAGCAGGATCGTGATGACAGCGATCACCAGCACCGCACCCCAGTCGAAGGATATCGGCCCCAACTCGACGATCGGGCTGCGTGAGCCCATCACTTCGCCGAGGTACAGCGACCAGCCTTTGGCGACCACCGAAGACGCCAAGGCGAATTCGAGGATGAGATCCCAGCCGATGATCCAGGCGACGAATTCGCCGAACGTCGCGTACGAGAACGTGTACGCGCTACCGGCAACCGGGACCGTCGACGCGAATTCGGCGTAACACAGCGCTGCCAGTCCGCAGGCGATGGCGGCAATGACGAACGCGAGCGAGACCGACGGCCCGGCGACATTTCCCGCCGTCCGAGCCGTGAGTGTGAAGATGCCCGCACCGATGACTACTGCGACACCGAACACCGTGAGATCCCACGAGTTCAGTTCTTTCCGGAGTTTGGTTTCCGGCTCGTCGGTGTCCTTGATGGACTGCTCGATCGATTTGGTTCGAAACAGCTTCGACCGTCCAGATCCGGCCTGCTCGTCCTTGACAGCCATTGCCGCCTCCTTGCTGGGGACCAGCAGGTCCCACCATGGGCAAGTAGAGAGATGGCATCAGCCTAAGCCCGCAGGCGCAGCTTTGTTCAGGGTTTGTCGGGAGCCTGTAGATCTGTTTCAGGGCGATCTCCTGCGCTGAGACGATCCAGGTCCGGCTCGAGGTAGATCACCCGCGCCGCAGGCACTGCAGCGCGCACGCGAGACTCGGCCTCGTCGATCGCCGTCGCCACGTCCGAGATCGTCGATCCGATCGGCACCGCAACCTTGGCAGCAACAAGGATCTCCTCGGGACCGAGGTACTGCGTCTTGCAATGAATGACGCGTTCGATACGAGTTCCGTCGACCAGGGCGTTGAGGATCAGTTCGGTCTCCACCGCCGTTGCGCCCTCACCGATCAGCAGCGACTGCATTTCGATGATCAGAATGACCGCGATGATGCCGAGCAGGACACCGATGCACAGAGTTCCGATGCCGTCGAAGACCGGATTTCCGGTCACCATCGTGAGACCGACGCCGCCGAGTGCAAGGACGAGACCGATCAATGCGCCGGTGTCCTCGAGCAGCACAACCGGGAGTTCCGGGCTACGAGAGGTTCGGATGAAGTTCCACCACGACGCATTTCCCTTGAGCGGTCGTGATTCCTTCGCTGCGGTCCGGAAGCTGTAGCCCTCCAGACAAATCGCTATGCCAAGAATAGCGATTGCCACGAAAGCCGAATTGAGTTCTTCCGGATGCTGAATCTTGTGAATACCCTCGTAAATCGCGAACAGCGAACCGAGGGTGAAGAGCACCAGTGCAACGACGAACGAATAGAAGTATCGGTTGCGCCCGTAGCCGAACGGGTGCAGTTGATCCGCGTCACGTTCTGCCTTCTTCTGCCCCAGGAGCAGCAAACCCTGATTGGACGTGTCGGCCACCGAGTGCACCGATTCGGCGAGCATCGACGACGATCCGGTGATCAAGAATCCGGCGAACTTGGCTACGGCAATTCCGGCATTGGCTCCGAGGGCCGCCAGAATTGCCTTCTTGCCACCATGAGCCGACACAATGTCTCCTAGTTTCCGACTACGGCACTGAAAACCTGCGCAGTCGGGGTCCGTGTGCTCAGGTGTATCGCGGGCTCGTCGGCAGCGATCCACGCCGCTCGGCCTCGATCGAGGTCGAGAGTGTCAGTGCCGCACGTCGCAGTGACCGCGCCGTCGGTGCAGATCAGAATCCGCGGGCCTGAAGCGTCGACGGCGATGTCCGTGGAATTCGCGTCGAACTCCAGACGCGTCAAACGAAATTCGGGCGCCGGCGTGACGTACTCGTATCTACCTGATCCTGACTGACCTGATCCTGATGACGGGGCCGGATCGAGCACTTCGATATCGGCCCCGACGAAGTCCAGAACCCTCAGCAATTCGGGCACGTCGACGTGCTTCGGTGTCAGCCCACCACGCAGCACGTTGTCGGAGTTGGCCATGATCTCGACCGCGAGTCCATGGAGATACGCGTGGAGATTGCCGGCAGCGAGAAACAGTCCTTGGCCGGGCTCGAGGGTGACGCGGTTGAGCAGCAGTGCCGCCAGAACACCGGCGTCGCCGGGGTACGCCTCGCTCAATTCCAGCGCGGTGCGGATCTCGGTCACGAATTCGGCGTCGTGGTGCGCGACGTAGGTGATGCACCCGGCAAGTACGGCAGGGAGCAAGGTCCCGAGCACCGTGGACGGCAGCGTGATCCACGTCGTGAACAACGCCCGCAGTCCGTCGGAATCGGGTTGGCCTTCGAGCAGACCGATGTACGGCTCCAACTCGTCGACGGCCAGAGCGCGCAGCAGTTTGACAGTCCGCGTCGGCTCGCGGAATCCGGCAAGCGCTTCGAATCTGCTCAGCGCGACAACGAGTTCGGGCTTGTGGCTGCCGTCCTTGTAGTTGCGAATCGGCGATTCCATGGGAACGCCGAGTGCGTTCTCACGACGAAATCCCTCGTCGGCTTGAACGGCGCTGGGGTGCGCTTGAAGCGACAGCGGTTCTTCCGCCGCAAGCAGCTTGAGCAGGAATGGGAGTCGCTCACCGAATGCCTCGAGGTTCTCACGGCCGAGTTCGCGTTCGGGTTCGCGGTGCAGGACCTCGAGCAACGACTCGCTTCCGGATTCGGTGATCACGCGCGCCGGGTCACCCGGGTGCGCGCCCAACCACAATTCCGCTTCGGGATGATTCGACGGAGTCGAAAGACCGCGTAGTTCGGCAATTGCCGTTCGCGAGCCCCACGCGTAAGAACGAAGTGCACCTTCGAGTTCACGCACTTACTTCGCACCGCCCGTCAACTGCACGTACGCCGCGGCCATGTCTATTCGAGACGCCAACACGAATACCTGCTCCATCTCCGATATGACCACGTTGGTCTGGTCTTCGTCTGCCGCAACCACCAGGTCGGCGTCAGCCAGTGCGTCCATCCGGCGCCTCGCCTCCCCGCGCGTGGATTCGGTCGCGAAGACGAACGCCCGCGCCGGCGGGGTCGGCAGCGCGCCGTCGAGTTGCGGATCGTGAAAGAAGGGGTCGTGGAACACCGAATCACGTGAAGCTGCGTCCGGCGCGAACAGTGCCCGCGCCGAACGAATCACCTCGGAGATCTCGGCGGCAGCGGCGTTCAGGCCGGAGCTCATCAACGCAACGCTCGAGAACTCTGCGAGTGCTGTTGTCACGGAACCACTTCCACACAGAACGACTCGCCGGCCGCTCATCCTGGTGGCCAACGACTTGGCCGGGTTGTGGAATACCTCGTTGGCAGGTCCGTCCCGCAGCGCCTCCGCATCAACTGCGTCGGCGATTCGACCGAGCACCGCCGAACGGTCCTCGATCGATCCCTTGCCCTCGATTTCGGCGGCAACCGCGAGGAAGACGGCGAGGAACCGCGTCATAGTGTGCCGGGGCGAGGCGTAGAGCCGCGGTGGCAAGGGCATGGTGCGCCCGGCCGCCACGGCTCGCATGGGCCCCTCGTCGGGAACGGCGACAACAACCTCGGCGCCGCGGCGTACGGCACTGTCAACGGATTCGACGAGGCGTGGATCACCGGCATCGTCACCGGCGACGACGATCACGTCCAATGGCCCGGCCCACGACGGCGTCCGATCGAGAACGAGGAGCGGGCAACCGACCGAATCTCCTACGAGAGCAAGCGCGATCCTGGCTCCGTGCCGGGCGCCACCCGCGCCGGCGATGAGTACGACGCTGCGCGGACGCAGACCGGCCAATCGGGAGATCACACCCTCACCGACGGCCGACGCGGTGGCCCGAATCTGTGCGCCGCCCATGGCTACAGACCGCAGTAGCCCTTCCGAATCGGCAGCTGACAAACCCTCGCTGTCGTCGAGGTCGAGAAGCGGCATCGGCGCTGTCATCTCACCGCACCCCCTTCTCCGTTAGCAGTTCCCGCACCATCCAGCATTCCAGCTCCACGCGGTCCGTGGTGGCAAAGCCCTCGTTCCCGAGGCCGTCGTTCCTGAGATAGTCCCCCAACTATCCCAGGGCTTCGGCTCACCGACAAACCGATCAGACTCGGATTCAAGCCCGGACGATCGCCAGAATTTCGTTCACCAATGCGTCGACATCGGCGGACGTGGGTGCTTCGACGTTGAGTCGCAGCAGTGGTTCGGTGTTGGACGCGCGCAAGTTGAACCAGGCATTTCCCTCGAGGCTGACCGTGACACCGTCGAGGCGATCCACCGACTCGGTGCGGTCGGCAAATGCCGCCAGTACAGCGGCCGTACGATCTGCCGCGTCAGCCACGGTGGAGTTGATCTCGCCCGAGGCCGCGTAGCGGGTGTACTCCGCCATCAACTCGGAGAGCGGACGATCCTGCTCGCCCAGTGCGGCGAGTACGTGCAGCGCCGCGAGCATGCCGGAGTCGGCGCCCCAGAAGTCGCGGAAGTAGTAGTGAGCGGAGTGCTCGCCGCCGAACACCGCACCGGTCTCGGCCATCTCCTGCTTGATGAACGAGTGGCCGACTCGGGTACGAATAGCGACGCCGCCGAGTTCTTCGACCAGTTCGGGCACTGCCCGTGACGTGATCAGGTTGTGGATGATCGACGCGCCCGGTTCCTTCGCGAGTTCGCGCTTGGCGACAAGTGCCGTCACCGCGGACGGCGAGACCGGGTCGCCCTTCTCGTCTACGACGAAGCAACGGTCCGCGTCACCGTCGAACGCCAAGCCGATGTCCGCTCCGGTTTCGCGCACGTAGGCCTGCAGGTCGACGAGGTTGGCCGGATCGAGCGGATTGGCTTCGTGGTTGGGGAACGTGCCGTCGAGCTCGAAGTAGAGCGGCAGGACGTCGAGGGGCATCGGCCCGAATACGGCCGGCGCGGTATGGCCGCCCATACCGTTGCCTGCATCGACTGCGACCTTCAGCGGGCGCAACGCAGCCAGGTCGACCAATCCGCGGAGGTAGCTCGCGTATTCCTCGAGGACGTCCTTGGTGCTGGCGGTGCCTGCCGGTCCGTCGTACGCGGGAACACCCGAGACGACCTCGGCGGAGATGACTGCGAGGCCGGTGTCCTGACCGACCGGCTTGGCGCCGGCCCGACACATCTTGATGCCGTTGTACTTGGCGGGATTGTGGCTCGCCGTGAACATCGCGCCCGGGCAGTTCAGCAAACCGGATGCAAAGTAGAGCTCGTCGGTCGACGCCAATCCGATGTAGACGACGTCGAGCCCTTGAGCAAGCACGCCGTCACCGAAAGCCGAAGACAGTGTGGGCGACGATGCGCGCATGTCGTAGCCGATCACAACCGTCGTGGCGGCGCCGGCCTCGTCGCGGACCAGGCGGGCGAACGACGCACCGACGTCGCGGACAAAATCTTCGTCGATCTGCTCACCGACCACACCGCGTACGTCGTACGCCTTGATGATTGCAGCAACCGACTCGGCTGTTCGCCCCACTGAAAACTCTCCTTGTGCATGCACCCTCACAGACGGGAACGTCCGGGCGCATGGCGTCCGGAGATTCGCAGTACTCGGGTGTGGAAGTACTCGGTCGAGCCTAGCGTCTACGGCGACGAATCTCGCGTCAGTTGGACGGGTCGGGCAGAACGCGTAGGTGTCCACGACGCCCTGTACGGGCAGTACTCGGAGCTGCGGGACGTATGTCCTCATCTGCATCGACGTTGGACTTGCTGCGATCTCCGAGACCGGCCTCACGTACAGCTTCAGCCAAAGCGGTCAGATCGTCTTCGTCGGGAGTACTCGACGCGAATCCGCCTTCGTGGCGGACGAGTTCCCACCCCTTGGGGGCGGTGATTCGAGAGCCGTGAGTGTCACACAAATCCCATGAATGGGGCTCGGCGACGGTTGCCAGCGGCCCGACAACCGCAGTGGAGTCCGAGTAGACATACGTAAGCGTCGCGACGGCGGGGTTCTTACACCCGGGGCGGCAGCAGCGACGCAGAGATCTCACAGGTACGGAGCCTAGCCCTCCCCACGTCCGGAACCTACTCGGACACACCGAGCAGTTTCTCCTGTCGTAATCTGGCGCCATGCCACAAGCCCGCCGCCGACGCTCGGTCACCACTCGTTCCATCGAGCGACACGGCCGTGGCCTGCGCGGACCGCTACTTCCCCCGGAGGTGCCCGCCAGGCGTACCCGCGCGGAGAAGTTCGATCTCCTGGTGCTCGACGCCTTCTCTCCCGTCGACCTCGCATGGCACGACCGGCTGACGAAACTCGACATCGCAGTGGACGAAGTTCCGAAGATTCACGCGCACGATCCGGAGTCCGTCACATGGCCGCCGGAGGTCATCGCAGACGGCCCGGTTCCACTGTCACGACTGATTCCGGCCGGAATCGACCGTCACGGAAATACGACTCGCGCAAGAATTGTGCTGTTTCGCCGCCCATTGGAGCAGCGAGCGAAGGATCCGGAAGAACTCACGGATCTGGTGCACGACGTGTTGGTCCATCAAGTCGGCACGTATCTGGGCGTCGACCCACAGGTCATCGACCCCACGCTGCCCGACGAGGACTGATACTGCCCGACGAGGACTGACGCACTGTCAGACGAAAAAACTGATGTCACACGAAGAAGTAAATCCACACGAAGAACAAAACAGTCGTTGCTTGACCTGCAATTCCCCGTTGCAGGTCAGACTTTCGAAGACCGCCCGTCAGCCCCGACGCTGACAGAACCGATTCAGCAGCAGATCAGATGATCCCCCGCTTGAGTCGCCGACGCTCGCGCTCGGACAACCCTCCCCAGATTCCGAACCGTTCGTCGTTCGCGAGCGCGTACTCGAGGCACTCGTCACGAACTTCACAACCGAGGCAGATCCGTTTTGCTTCCCTCGTCGATCCTCCCTTTTCAGGAAAGAACGCTTCGGGATCGGTCTGCGCGCAGAGAGCACGCTCCTGCCACTGATCCTCGATGGTGTCGAACAATTCTTCGAAGCCGGTGACGAGACTCAGCACTGGCCGAGTACTCATACCGTCGAACTCACTGCTGCAGGCACCTTCCGCTGCGCCTGCTCGGGAATCGGTCTGCGGTTCGTCGCTTACTGTCATTGCGAGAGAACTGATCTCGACATTTTCATTGGGCATCGTTCCGCCTCCTCACCTGTAATAGCGCAGAATTTTCACTCCATCTTCAACCCCACCCCGTCGACCGTTCGAAACTGTGTTCGAAACCGGCCCCGCTGCAAGTGAACTCACAAGTAGCGGTTGGAATGACACATTTGAGATTACACACGTCCAGCGTGTCGCGGTCAAGCTAAACGAGATGAATCCATTAGTATTCCGGCCCTCAATTGACGGGACCTTCTGCCCGCCAGACACGACGACGCGCCGACCGCCTAGGCTCTGTTGTCGTGAACGTGACTGTATTGGTTGGCGGCGTCGGCGGGGCCCGTTTCCTTCAAGGTGTTCAAAACGCGCTCGGAATCGCCGGTGGTGAATCCCTCGAGAAATACGAAGGCCCACATCGCATCACGGCCGTCGTCAACGTCGGGGACGACGTGTGGATGCACGGTCTGCGCATCTGCCCCGATCTGGACACTTGTATGTACACACTCGGCGGCGGCATCGACACCGAACGCGGGTGGGGGCACGCCGGCGAAACCTGGAATGCGAAAGAAGAACTCGCCGCGTACGGCGCGAAGCCGGACTGGTTCGGCCTCGGAGATCGCGATATCGCAACGCATTTGATTCGCAGCCAGATGCTCCGCACGGGATATCCGTTGTCCGCGATCACCGAAGCGTTGTGCAATCGCTGGAATCCCGGTGTCGCACTGCTTCCCGTGAGCGACGACCGCAGCGAAACACACGTCGTGATCACCGATCCGGAAGACGGTGAGCAGAAGGCGATTCATTTCCAGGAGTGGTGGGTACGCCATCGGGCACAGGTGGAAACGCACAGCTTCGCTCACGTCGGCGCCGAGCAGGCCAAGCCCGCGCCAGGGGTGGTCGAGGCGATCGACGGTGCCGACATCGTGCTGATCGCACCGTCCAATCCCGTCGTGAGCGTCGGCGCAATCCTCGCGGTGCCCGGCATTCGCGGTGCCCTGCGAACAACCGCGGCCAAGGTTGTCGGCCTCTCCCCCGTCATCGGCGGAAAACCGTTGCGCGGCATGGCTGACGAGTGCCTCGAGGTGATCGGGGTCGAGACGACTTCGGAGGCGATCGGTCGCCACTACGGAGCTCGTTCGATCAACGGCATTCTCGACGGCTGGCTCGTCGACGAAGGTGACACGGCCGACATCGACGGGGTGGACGTGCGAAGCATCCCACTTTTGATGACGTCCCCCGAAGAGACCGCGAAAATGGTTCGCACGGCTTTCGAGATCGCCGGAGTCGAACTGTGACCGAGCCCGGAACCGAAGCAAGCCGCGACAGAAATCACTCTCCCGGTGATCACTCCCCCGGCGCCGCAATCGAAGTCATTCCAGTGCTCGGGCTTCCCGAGTTCCGGCCCGGAGACGACTTGGCCACCGCTGTCGTCGACGCGACGCCGTGGCTCGAGAGCGGCGACGTCGTTGTCGTCACGAGCAAGGTGTTCTCCAAAGTCGAGGGTCGCATCGTTTCCTCACCGACCGATCCGGAAGAGCGCGACGCGGCACGACGCCTCCTGGTGGATCAGGAAGCCGTCCGCGTCGTGGCACGCAAGGGCCGCACTCTGATCACCGAGAACAAACTCGGAATCGTGCAGGCCGCATCGGGCATCGACGGCTCCAACGTCGACGGTGCCGAATTGGCGCTGCTCCCCGTGGATCCGGATGCGAGCGCTGCGGGTCTGCGCGCCCGAATTCTCGAGAGCACGGGCAAGTCCGTCGCCGTCGTCGTCACCGACACGATGGGTCGTGCGTGGCGCAACGGGCAGACCGACGCCGCAATCGGTTCCTCCGGCATTCCGGTCCTGCACGGCTACCTCGGAGCACAGGACAGTCAGGGCAACGATCTGATCGTCACCGAGATCGCGATCGCGGACGAAATCGCCGCTGCGGGCGACTTGGTCAAGGGCAAGCTGGGCGGCGTTCCCGTCGCCGTCGTTCGTGGGCTTCGGTTCGAGGACGACGGTTCGAGTGGCCAGGATCTGATTCGCCGCGGCCCGGACGATCTGTTCTGGCTGGGCACCGAGGAAGCTACGGCGATGGGCCGTGGCCAGGCGCTGCTGTTGCGTCGATCGGTCCGACAGTTCGCAAGTGATCCCGTCGACGCGGAGATCATTCGCAGCTCGATCGCCGAGGCACTCACCGCTCCCGCACCGCACCACACGAGACCGGTTCGATTCGTGTGGCTACGCACGGAGTCGGTCCGCACGGCTCTTCTCGAGCAGATGCGCGAGAAGTGGGCCGCCGATCTTCGCGCCGACGGTCGCAGTGACGAATCCGTCGAGGCCCGGGTTGCCCGCGGAAACATCCTGTTCGAGGCCCCCGAGGTCGTCATTCCCTTCTGCGTGCCCGATGGCGCACACAGTTATCCGGATGCCGGACGAACCGCGGCGGAGTCGACGATGTTCACGGTCGCCGCCGGCGCGGCAGTGCAGGGACTGCTGGTCTCGTTGGCTACCCGCGGCGTGGGAAGCTGCTGGATCGGATCGACGATCTTCGCCGCCGATCTCGTACGCGAACAACTCGATCTCCCGGCGGATTGGCAGCCACTCGGTGCCATCGCAATCGGGCACCCCCTCGAACCACTGACTCCGCGCTCTGTCTCCGCCCCCGGGGACGCGTTGGTGGAGCTGTAGGTCCCATGTCAGCCGAATCGCTGCACGCCTCCGCCAAGGGCGTCCTGGAGGGCTGGGAGACGTCCTCCGAAGCGGACGAATCATTGCGGCACACGATGCTCGCGTTCCTCGATTCGGCTCCGGACGGCTGCCTTCGTCGCCACGCACCGGGACACATCACCGCGTCGTCTCTCGTTCTCGACGAGAGTGGCTGCCACGTCTTGCTGACCCTGCATCCCAAGGTGGGCAGGTGGATTCAGCTCGGCGGCCACTGCGAGCCCGACGACGAGACGGTGGTAGATGCGGCATTGCGGGAAGCTCGCGAGGAGTCCGGAATTCACGACGTTCGGATAGACGCGGACCTACTCTCCGCCCACACGCATCCGATCACGTGCTCACTCGGAGTACCGACTCGCCATCTCGATCTACGGTTTCTTGTTGCGGCGCCGGACAATTCACATATCGTCCGCAGCGCAGAGTCCACCGACCTCAGATGGTGGCCGGTGGACGCGCTCCCACCTACAGCGGAACGCGAGACCATCGACCACCTGGTCGCGCTCGCCCGTCAGCGCAAGAATCAGGACTGAATCGGAGAAAGCTGGGGCTGCTTGGCGCTCACGCCGTCGCCCGAAGATGTTCCCTTCACGCGCCGAGCTACCCACGGCACCAAGAACTCTCGCGCCCATTGACGATCCTCGCGACGAGTTTCGGCTTTCGTGAGAACCGGCGCAGGCCCGAGATCGGGCGGGGTCAATCCGTGTTCGACGCCGAGCACGTCGAGCACACGCGTCGCCATGTTCTCGTGCCCGGAGGGCGACATGTGGAGGCGATCCCAGTCCCACATCCGAAGGTCCTGATATTCGGAGAATCGCCAGAAGTCGACGAGGGTCGCGTCGTGGCGGTCGGCCACCTCGCGAACAAGCTCGTTGTAGATCGCCAGACGTCCGCGGAGCTTGCCGAAGAAGGCGGACCATCCGGTGTCGTACGCGGTGAACATCAGAACCCGAGCGCCGGATGCAGTGAGCTGACCGATTGCCGAATCGTAGCGGGCGACCATCGCATCGATGTCGAGCTTCGGACGCATCATGTCGTTTCCGCCGGCGTAGATGGTCACCAGATCGGGCTTCAACGCCAGAGCGGGTTCCAACTGCTCGTCGATGATCGGTCCGAGTAGGCGACCACGAATCGCCAGGTTGGCGTAGCGGAAGTCGGGATTGTTCACCGCCAGCTGCTCGGCCACTCGGTCTGCCCACCCGCGCAGACCGTTGGGGAATCGTTCGTCGGCGTCGCCGACGCCCTCGGTGAACGAGTCACCGAGGGCAACGTAACGGCTCGGAAGAGAAGTCATACCCGCCAGTATTCCAGTAGGTCAGCTAACGATCACACATCTGTGCTGAAGCGCACGCCACCGTCCGGCAGCGTCACCCCCGGCCACACGCGTGCGCCGCGCAACAATTCACACCGCGCACCGATGTCCGCGCCGTCTCCGATGACAGCGTCGCGGACCAGCGCTCGGGGTCCGATACGGACGCCGAATCCGAGGATCGATCGTTCGACCACCGCCCCGGCTTCCACAACGGCGCCGTCGAAGAGAATTGCACCGTCGAGGCGAGCGCCTGCACCAACTTCTGCGCCTCGACCGACAACCGTGCCGCCGATCAGAACAGCGCCCGGCGCGATTCCGGCTCCGGGGTGAACCAGCGACTCGCCGCGCGGACCTTCGAGAGCCGGCGAAGGTGCGATACCTCGCACCAGGTCGGCGGAACCGCGAACGAAGTCCTCGGGGGTTCCCATGTCACGCCAGTACGACGAGTCGACGTGGCCGAACACCCGCTTGCCCTCGGCCAGGAGATTCGGGAACACCTCGCGCTCGACCGATACCGGTCGTCCTTCGGGGATCTGTTCGATGATCTCGCGCTTGAAGACGTAGCAACCGGCGTTGATCTGATCCGTCGGCGGATCCTGAGTCTTCTCCAGGAATGCCGAGACTCGTCCGTCCTCGTCGGTCGGAACGCAACCGAATGCTCGCGGGTCTCCCACACGAACCAGATGCAGGGTCACGTCGGCGTCCGTCTTCTCGTGGGTCTCGAGAATGCCGTTCAGATCGGTGCCACCGAGCACGTCGCCGTTGAACACCATGACGTTGTCACCGCGCAACTTCGGCAGCACGTTGCGGATTCCGCCACCGGTGCCCAGCGGTTCGGTCTCGAAGACGTAGTCGATCTCGAGGCCCATCTTGGAGCCGTCGCCGAAGTAGTCCTCGAATACCTCTGCCTTGAAGGACGTTCCGAGCACGACGTGCTTGATTCCGGCTGCCTCGATGCGGGCGAGCAGGTGCGTCAGGAACGGAAGGCCGGCTGTCGGAAGCATCGGCTTGGGCGCCGACAGCGTCAACGGACGCAGCCGAGTGCCCTTGCCGCCTACCAGGATTACGGCGTCGGTCGGATTCGGATCGGACATCATTTTCCCCCGTGGTTCGAAACTGATGGGTTGTCGGTCGAGTTGTCGGTGCGAGCGCGCTCGCGAACTGCAGAAGCTACGGCGATCTTGGATCGCACCGCGAGGCCACCGCGCAAGGCAAGTCGTAGCGGAGCCTGCCACCAGTGCGGATGGCGATCAGCCTGGAACTGGTACGCACTGCGATGATGGGCAGGCAACATCAGTTCCGGATGACGTCCTGCCGCATGGCCTTTGGCATGGGTGACGACGGCCGAGGGGACGAATACGTTGAGCCACCCGGCTTTTCCGAGGCGGTCACCGAAGTCCACGTCCTCCATGTACATGAAGTAACGAGAGTCGAAACCTGAGATGGTGTCGAAGGCGTCGCGTCGCACCAGCAGGCACGACCCGGAAAGCCACCCCACTGCACGCTCGGTGACGGCCTCGTTCTCCTGACGGTAACGAGCAGTCCACGGGTTCTTCGGCCATACGGTACCGAGCAACGCGTGCCCGACGCCCGAGGTGATGTCGGGCACCGTTCGCGCCGACGGATAGACACTGCCGTCCGGTTCGAGGACCTTCGGCCCCAGTGCACCGGCCCTTGGCCACCGATTTGCCGCAGCCACCAATTCGTCGAGTGAACCGGGTGCCCATTGGACGTCCGGGTTGGAAATCACGACGAATTCGATCGACGAATCGATCTCCGCTACAGCCCGATTTATCGCTCCCCCGTACCCGATGTTTCCGCCGGTTCGAAGCAGACGGACATGCTCGTACTTGGCATCGGCGGCCTCGGGGGCACCATCGGTCGACCCATTGTCGGCCATGATGACCTGGGGTTTTTCTGTCGTCGCCACAGCGAGCGTGCTCAAGAAATTCTCGAGATGCTCGCCTGGCGAGTAGGTCACCGTTACCACGGCCAGCTTGGGACTCACGCCGGTCAGCCTAGCCGTCCGCGGCCACTGCCCCGAACAATGCTCACGCCAGAGCGGCGTGCAGAGCCTCTCGCCACGGACGCAGCGGCGTCATTCCCGCGGTAACCCACGCGCGCTCGGACAAGACCGAATATGCCGGGCGAGAGGCAGGGCGTACGAACTCCGCACTACTGCACGGGCGCACCCGAGCAGGGTCTGCTCCGATCTCCTCGAAAACAGCTCGCGCCAACTCGTACCAACTTGCTTGCCCGCCGTTGGTCACGTGGAATGTCGACGCACCCGTGAAGTCCAGCAGCGCGAGTTCGACGATGCCGCCGGCCAGATCGACGCTGTACGTGGGTGACCCGATCTGGTCGTCCACGACGTTCACGAATTCGCGTTCGGCTTCGAGCCTTCTCATCGTGGCGACAAAATCCGTGCCGACACCGGAGTACACCCACGCGGTGCGGACAACGGCCGCGTCAGCCCCCGACTCTCGAACAGCGATCTCGCCGTCCAGTTTGGTTCGGCCGTAGACCGTCGCGGGACCGGTCGGTGCATCGACGTCGTATGGCGAGCTTGCATCGCCCGGAAAGACGTAGTCCGTCGAAACGTGGATCAACCGCGAACCCACCCGCGCACAGGCTTGCGCGAGATTCCGCGGTCCGATCTCGTTGACCGCCCTCGCCGCCTCCTGGTCGGTCTCGGCAGCATCGACGGCCGTGTACGCAGCGCAGTTGATCAGCACCGAACCAGGCGAGACGAAGTCGTCGACCGCGCGGCTGTCGGTGATGTCCAGCTCGCGGGAACCGACGGCCGTCACAGTGTGACCCGCCGACGTTGCGAGAGCATCGATACGTGTTCCGAGCTGCCCTCGGGCGCCGGTGAGCAGGATATTCGTCACACGGTTGAGTCTGGCACGCCGCGTCGAGGTACCCGCGGCCGAGCATCGGACCAGTAACCTGAAGGGGTGTCCCACCAGCAACCGCAGCGCCGCGCGCGTCCACGACCTGCGCCGATTCGGACCAAGACGAGCCCGGCTCGCATAGCGGTCGCGGTGCTGTCCGTGCTCGTACTGCTGGTCACCGGGTTCGCGTGGCGGGGTGTGGACTCGTTGAGAAACAGCCTTGCCACTGCCAGCGGACTCGGCCTCGGTGGCGGCAAGGACGGCGCCATCGACATTCTGATGGTGGGAACGGACAGTCGAACGGACGCGCACGGCAACCCGCTCTCACAAAGCGAGCTCGACTCGTTGCGCGCAGGTGAGGAAGTTGCGTCCAATACCGACACCATCATCTTGATCCGCGTCCCCAACGACGGGAGTTCCGCGACCGCGATCTCGATTCCCCGCGACGCGTACGTCAACGTCCCGGGTATCGGTATGTCGAAGATCAACGCCGCGTTCGGTGCCACCAAGGAAACCGAACGGCTGAAGTTGGTCAACAACGGGTCGTCCGACAGCGACGCAGACAAGAAGTCGACGGAAGCCGGCCGGACCGCGCTCATCGGAGCGGTGGCGAATCTGACCGGCATCACCGTCGATCACTACGCCGAAGTCGGACTACTCGGATTCGTCCTGCTGACCAACGCAGTGGGCGGAGTCGACGTGTGCCTCAACGCGCCGGTAGACGAACCGATGTCCGGAGCCAATTTCGCGGCCGGGAAACAGACACTCGACGGTGCCGACGCGCTGAGCTTCGTGCGACAACGACACGATCTTCCTCGCGGCGACCTGGACCGGATCGTTCGCCAGCAGGTGTTCATGGCTTCTCTCGTCAGCAAGGTACTCAGCGCAAAAACCCTCAGTGACCCCGGCAAGCTCAGTCAGCTGACCTCGGCTGTCCAGCGTTCCGTCGTGATCGACGACGACTGGGACATCATCGAGTTCGCCAAGCAGTTGCAGAATCTGGCCGGCGGCAAGGTGCAATTCGAGACAATTCCCGTTCTCGACATCAACGGCATGACCGATTACGGCGAGTCCATCGTCAAGGTCGATCCCAAGGCCGTCAAGAAGTACATCGCGGGATTGGTCGGCGCCGACAGCGAGGACTCGGAGGAGACCTCCGAAGCACCGACCACGGTGAATGCGTCCTCGATCACTGTCGACGTCGCAAACGCCAGTGACATCGCAGGGTTGGCCAGCGGGGTTTCCGAAGCGTTGAGTGCCCTCGGATACAAGCAGGGTCAGGTCGGCAACAACACCGGCTCCGACGTCACCGAATCTACGGTGTTCGCAAAGTCCGCGGACGACGACGCAGCACTCGCGGTGGCCGAGGCACTCGGCGGTCTGACGGTCAAGGCGGATTCGTCATTGTCCTCGGGCAAGGTTCGGGTTGTCATTGCCGAGGACTACAGCGGCCCGCAGTCCGCGGACGCGGTATCCCCGCCCGAAGGAGCGACAAGCACGACTGAATCGTCGAGCACCACCGAGACCAGCCCCACTCCCGCCCCTCCCGGCCCGCCGATCGACGCGGCCTCCAACGGCCCGCGCTGTGTCAACTGAAAAATTGTGTGAACTGAACGGCTGCGTAAGCTGACGACGTGCCTTCGCCTGTAGACAACCTGACCGACGCCCTCCTCGGACCGATCCTGGCTGCCGACCCGGCCGGCCCTCGCGTGACCTACTACGACGACGCCACCGGCGAGCGCATCGAATTGTCTGCGAGCACTCTGGCCAACTGGGCGGCAAAGACAGCGAATATGGTCCGCGACGAGTTCGCCCTCGAGCCCGGCAGCAAAGTTGCCGTGCTGCTTCCCGCGCACTGGCAGAGCGTCGCCGTCTTGCTGGGTGTGTGGTGGGCAGGCGGTGAGGTGGTCCTCTCCCCCGACGCCGACGCCGAACTGGCTTTTGTCACTGCCGACCGACTGGACGATGTTGCGGACGTACCGGAAGTAGCCGCACTCTCCCTCGACGCGTTCGGCAAAGGTTTGAGCGATCTTCCGCTCGGCGTCGCCGACTACGCAACCTCCATCCGTGTGCACGGCGACCAGTTCCGTAGCGCCGGGGCCGGTTCGGCGCTGGAAGGCCGGTCCGTAGCGGACACGATCGACGCGGCACGGGCATCGGCGAAGAACGTCGAATTGGTGTCGACGGATCGTGTCCTCTCCAGTCGCACGTGGGACACGGCAGACGAATTGATCGACGGGCTTCTGGCAGTTCTCGCCGCGGGTGCCTCACTCGTGCAGGTGGCCCACCCGGACGCGGAAGCTACCGCGCGCCGAGTGGGCACCGAGAAGGTCACGAAACAGTTCTGAACGCTAGCTCGCGAGAGCTGTCACCGGTGACACCAGCCCCGCCCGCCTAGCGGGGAGCAGTGACGCGATCACACCGCAGATTCCGCCGATCAACACGATGGCTACCAACTGCACCCACGGCACTGCGCTGAGGGCGACGTCCTCGATCCCGAAAACCGATGCGGTACCGGCTACACCGAACACCATCCCGAACAGCACTCCGATCACCGATGCGACTCCTGCCACGAGCAGCGCTTCCCAGATCAACATGGCTCGAATTCCCTTCTTGGTCAGACCGAGTGCGCGAAGCAGTCCGGATTCGCGGCGCCGTTCGAGAACGGACAGTGCCATGGTGTTTCCGACGCCGATCAAAGCGATCAACACCGCTACCGACAGCAATCCGGCAACCACCATGAGCATGGTGTCGAGGATCGAATCGAGAGCTGAACGCATCTCGGTCATGCCCTGAACATCGCTGCCCGGCGCTTCCTGGCGTGCCAGTTCGGTGATGCGGTCGGTGGCGGCCAAAGCCTGTTCGTCAGTATCCGTCCCCAGCCTTACCCAGTACGAATCGGTGGTCGGCGCGGTGGCCGCTGCACCGAGATCGCCTCGATCCAGTAGTGCTGGTTGACCTTTCACGCCCTCGACCACGCTGACGTTCACGATGCCGCGATCCCCACGCACCGTCGCCGTATCGCCCGCCGAAAGCTTGTATTCGGTCAGGTCAGCGGGCGAGAGCACCAACTGACCGGCCGCGGGCACCGAGATCTCGGTACGCAGAACATCTTTCACCCGAGCAGCGTCGACGCCGAATCCGGCCAACGAACCGCGCCCGTCGATCGTCAGTTCGGCCTTGTCCAGACCGCTCACCGCGCCGACACCGTTGACCGCGGCGATGTCTGTGCCCAACCCTGCGGGAAGCGGTGCCGAACCGGAACTGCTCACCATGACGTCGACGGGGAATTGACTGTCCATCGCCGCGGGTGCGGCTTCCTTGACCGTCGCGATTCCCACGACGAGCGTGCTCGTCAAGGCCACACCGATCAACAATGCGATGGCTGTCGCCGAGGTGCGGCGTGGGTTCCGACCGGCGTTGCCTGCTGCCAGGCTTCCCACCGGACCGATCAGTCTCGCCAACACTCCGCCGGCCGCATTGATCAGTGCAGGCACGATTCGACCGGACAGTGCCGCGATCCCCAGGAACGAGAACAGTCCACCGGCGGTTGCGGCCGGCACCTGCTGATTCGTCACTCCCAGGACGGTCATCGCGATGCCCGCGAGCAGGATCACGACGCCGAGAACCCGGCGCACCACCGATACCTGAACGCTCTCGGGCTTGGACTCCATCGGCTGCAGTGCTGCCAGCGGGGAGAGCCTCGTTGCCGCCCGCCCGGGCGCAGATGCAGCGAGCATCGTCATCACGATGCCGACGGCAAGACCGACGAGCACGGTCACCGGGGTGACGCTCAGTGACGAAAGAGGAACCGGCACATCTGCGGCCGTTGCTACGCGACCGATTGCCCAGGCAAGTCCGACACCGAGTCCGACGCCGATCACCGAGGCGATCACGCCGACCGCCGCGGCTTCACTGCGAATGCTCCGGCGAACCTGTTTGGCCGTGGCGCCGACGCATCGCAGCAACGCAAGTTCCTGAGTGCGCGCCGCGAGCAGCACGGCAAATGTATTGGCGATCACCAGCGCGGCAACAACAACGGCGATGGCGCCGAAGGCGAGCAACACCGTGCTGAGGATCTTGGTGCCGCCCATGTATTCGGCTGCGGCGTTGTCTGTGGCTTCGTCGCCGGTCAGCACGGTGGAGTCCGCGGGCAACGCGCTCGAGATCGAATCCACGAGTTCTTGCTGAGAGCGTGAACCGTCACCGGCGACACGGAACTCACGTTCGGCACTGTCACCGGCCCACGCGCTCACCTGCTCGGCGGTGGTGAATATCTTGATCCCGCCTAGTCGTTGCGCCGAACCGGAGAGGTCGACCAGTCCGACTACCTCCGCGGTGGGTGCAGCGGCACCGACCGTCGAATCCCGTGCCGTGACTGTGATTCGGGCACCGATCGGTATCCCGGAGTCCGCGCTCACCAACACCTGCCCCAGACCGGCCGGAATCGATCCCTCCGACACCTTCTCCCAACGCAATTCGGGATTGTCGGCAATCGAGAGCGCATCCCCGTAGGACGCGCCCTTTGCCTCGGAGTCGACACGAACATACGTCGACACGTCGTCGGCCACCGCCGAGACGCCCGGCACCGCGCTCAGCAGAGCTTCCGTCACGCCTGGACCGGACGCGACGACATCTGTGGTTTCGTATTGCGTCGCAAGTGATTTGCTCACACTCGCGTCGACCGTCGAGCTCAAAGTCAACGTCGCGACGATGTATCCGACGGCGATCACCACCGCGAGTATCGACGCCACATAGCGCCCGGCGTGTGCCCGCGCCTGCGCAAAAGCCAGACCTCTCATCGCAATGCACCCGAAACTGCAGGAACATCGGCCAGGTCGTCGGCACCGAGAGCTCGCATGGCACCGATCACCGAGTCGACGGTGGGATGGTCGATCTCTCCGGCTATACGCCCGTCCGCGATCAACACGACTCGATCCGCGTACGACGCCGCCACCGGATCGTGTGTCACCATCACGACCGTCTGACCGGTCTCCCGGACACTGGTGCGCAAGAGTCCCAGAACCTCTGTCCCGGAACGGGAATCCAGGTTGCCGGTAGGCTCGTCGGCAAAGATCACGTCGGGCTGGGGCAGTAATGCACGGGCGACAGCTACACGTTGCTGCTGACCGCCGGACAACTCGTGCGGCAGGTGGCCGAGGCGCTGCGACAGGCCCAGCTTTCCGATCACCTCGTCCATCCACTCGGGCGAGGGTTCACTACCTGCCAGCTTCATCGGCAGCAGCATGTTCTCCCGAGCAGTGAGCACCGGTAGCAGGTTGAACGCTTGGAAGACGAATCCGATTCGCTCGCGTCGCAGTTCGGTGAGCTCCGTGTCGCCGAGTTTCGTGACTTCGGTGTCGCCCAGGAAAACCTGCCCACCCGAGACCGTGTCGAGTCCGGCCAGGCAGTGCATGAGCGTCGACTTTCCGGAGCCGGACGGGCCCATGATCGCGGTGAACCGCTCGCGACCGAAGTCCACGTCGACTCCGCCGAGCGCGTGAACCGTGGTCTCACCGGTGCCGTACACCTTGGTGACACCGCGGGCAGTGATCGCCGGCACTGCGGCTGGTTCCGTCGTGGTGTGCGCATGCATTTTTTGCCCTCCGTAAAGCTTCTCGCTATGACGGAATCGACGTTATTGCAGCGCAAGTGGTCTCCGCGTCGGAGTGCGGGGCGATCTTGGAGAGCCCGGTGTCATCCCGGGGTAGGACTGGACAGGGCGGCGTGTCAGCCCTCGGTGCCGAGGAGATCTGCGCGCCGGACAAGTCCGATCTGGAAGGCGAAGACGACTGCCTGTACACGATCACGAGAATGAGTCTTCGAAAGAACCCGTCCGACATGGGTTTTCACTGTCGTCTCGGAGACGTGGAATTTTGCAGCGATCTCCGAATTCGACAGCCCGTACGCCATGGCTTCGAGCACCTCGACCTCGCGCGGCGTCAACTCTTCGGGCAACTGCGCTTCGGGCGCCGAGCCTTCCAGGAGTGGCCCGACGTGCTGAAGCAGTCGCCGAGTGGCCCGGGCTTCGATCACCGCGTCCCCGCGGTGCACGGTGCGGATGGCGTCGAGCAACTGCTCCGGTGGCACGTCCTTGAGCAGGAAACCACTGGCGCCCGCCCGGATAGCCGACATCACGTACTCGTCGTTGTCGAAGGTGGTGAGCACCACGACCTTCGGCGCATCGGGGTCGGCCAGGAGCCGACGAGTCGCCTCGATGCCGTCCATCTTCGGCATCTGGACATCCATCAGAACGACGTCGACATGACGGGCGGCCAACTCGGTCAACGCCTGCTGACCGTCCGAAGCCTCGACAACCACCGACAGATCCGGCTGTGAGTCGATGACCATTCGAAAACCTGCGCGGACCAGCTGCTGATCGTCGATCAGTGCCACTGCGATCGGAGCCACGTGTTCGTCCATGCCACTCACCTTAAGACCTTCGGACGTTTCAAGACCTACCCAGACGTTCGTTCGTACGGCAAGACGGCCCGGACGCTGTATCCGCCGCCTGATTTCGGTCCGGCGGTCACTTTGCCTCCGTGCAGCTTGGCTCGCTCGGCCATTCCGATCAGTCCCTGTCCGCCTGGTGACGATTCGACCAGCGCGGCGCTGCCGCCTCGTCCGTCGTCGGTGATACCGAGAACGAGTTCGGTTTCAGCCCATGTCATCTCGACGCTCGCCTGTGCTCCAGGCCCCGCATGTTTGAGAACGTTCGTCAGCGATTCCTGCACGATGCGATACGCCGTCAACCCCGCACCCGCAGAGAGTTCGCGTGGTTCCCCGGTCACGCTGACGGCGATGTCGAGTCCGCTGCTGCGTAACTCGTGGAAGAGACTGTCGATGTCGCCGGCGCCCGGGATCACCGAGAAATCACGGGGCGTGTCCTCACGCAGGACGGACAGCAGCGATCGCATGTCGGTCAACGCTTGGCGGCCGGTGGAGGCAATTGTTTCGAGTGCCTGAATTGCAGCCTGAGGATCCTTGGCCGCGCTGTAGCGTCCACCGTCGGCCTGAGCGATGACAACGGTCAACGAATGCGCGACGATGTCGTGCATCTCGCGCGCAATCCTCGAGCGTTCGCTGATCGTCGCGATTTCCGCTTCCTGCGCACGCTCGAGTTCGAGCAACCGTGCGCGCTCGGTCAGACCTTCCAATTGTTTGGTACGAACTCGACGCAAATCACCGAACGCCCAGACCGCGAGCATGAAGATCATGACGGCCACGGACTGCATGACCTGCGAGGACACCGGGATTCCGTCGTAGCCGAAGTATCGAACAGTCCCGGCAATCGAGCCGAGCAACGCGAGCACCAGCCCGGTGAGTGAACTCCACCGAGCACCATAGGCGGCCAGCGCGTACAGGGAGATGGGGACGACAACGGCCGATGCGAGCAGTGTGTTGCCGATGAAGATCACGTGTAGAACTGCGAACCCTGCGATCACCATGCCGGAGAGTTCGGGGCGCGAGCGTCGCCACGCCAACGGAACGGTCATACCCAGCGAGATGAACACCGCCAGCGGACTCGCCTCGACCGCAACGACAACGCTGAACAGTGCGGCAACCGTCGCAATGCAGATGTCCACACCGCGAGCATGTTCCGCGCTCCAGCGGACGAAGCGTTCACTAGTCGGAAAACGAGCCATGCCGCCAAGAGTAGCTTTTACTGACGAGCTTTCACTCAGGTGCGGTAACCGCCGTCTTCGAGACCGGCCTCGATTTCGAAGCGGTTGCGCGGCCCGCGATGACGCAGTTCCTCACGCAGGTACAACAACCCGAATATGATTCCGTACCTGGCCCATTGGTCTGCATGAACGGCCTCGTGACGAAGGACGGATCGAGTCGTGTTCCGCCGCGTGAGATATACACCACCGAGAGTTGTTCCGCCTCTGGCGAACCCGCAGCGCAGTCCGGAGGCGACAAAGATTCCGAACTCGTCGTCGAAGCGGATGTCCGCGCCGAGAATCCTGGCGTACAGCAGGGCGACGCGGGTGACGAACGCGGACTGCGCGCTGCCCCGACTCGCTCGGATCAGCGGCAGCCCGCGTCGTGCACACACGAGAAGATCAGCCCAGCAGTTTTTCGCGGAGCGCCTTGTCCTTGTCGAGCACCATCGACTCGAGGCTCTCCTGGAACGCCACCATCCGCTGCTGCAGTGCGGGATCCGAAGCACCGAGAATCCGAGCAGCCAGCAGACCGGCGTTGCGAGCGCCGCCGATCGACACTGTCGCCACCGGGACGCCGGCCGGCATCTGGACGATCGAAAGCAGCGAATCCATACCGTCGAGGTACTTGAGCGGCACCGGAACACCGATGACGGGCAACGGCGTGGCCGAGGCAACCATGCCCGGAAGATGCGCGGCGCCACCGGCACCGGCGATGATGACCTTGATTCCGCGGCCGGAAGCTTCCTTGGCGTAGTCGAGCATCCGCTGAGGCGTGCGGTGCGCCGAGACGACACCGACCTCGAAGCGGATACCGAACTCGGCCAAAGCTTCGGCTGCAGCTTCCATGGTCGGCCAATCCGAATCGCTGCCCATGATCAGGCCGACCTGCGCGCTCTCACTCACCGTGTACATCCCATCCGTCGGTCCAAACTGCGTACGAAAGCCAATGTGCTGCGCGCTCGGCGCGTTCCCGAACTGCGGCAACGTAATTCGGATCGTCGATGGATCCGGCGCCGCCCACGATGTTGACGTGACCGATCTTGCGATCCTTGCGCTCACCCTTGCCGTACAGGTGGATCTTCGCGTCGGGCATCCGAGCGAACAGGTGATGGACACGCTCGTCCATCGTCATCTCGGGCGCTTCCGGTGCACCGAGAACGTTTGCCATCACCGTGACCGGTGCGATCGGCGAGGTCTCGCCGAGCGGGTAGTCGAGAACTGCACGCAGATGCTGTTCGAACTGAGAGGTGCGTGCGCCGTCCATCGTCCAGTGACCGGAGTTGTGCGGGCGCATGGCCAGCTCGTTGACCACGAGAGTGCCGTCAGTCGTCTCGAAGAGTTCGACGGCCATCGAGCCGACAACACCGAGCTCGGACGCGATGCGCAACGCCAATTGTTCGGCTTCCTCGGCAACGGCGCTCGAAAGGGCGGGAGCAGGTGCGATCACGACGGCGCACTGGCCGTTGCGCTGAACGGTCTCTACGACCGGCCACGTAGCGCCCTGGCCGAACGGCGACCGCGCGACCATGGCGGACAGTTCCCGACGCATCGAGACCATTTCCTCGACGATCAGCGGAACACCCTTGTCCAGCTGCTCGGTGACGATGGCCTCTGCTTCGTCCTGATCGTCGGTGATCCAGACTCCGCGGCCGTCGTAGCCTCCGCGAGTTGCCTTGATGACAAGCGGCCAACCGTGTTGCGCACCGAAACGCACGACGTCTTCTGCCCACGTCACTTCGGCGTACGCAGGTACGGGCGCGCCCAGTTCAGCAAGTTTGCGACGCATCAGCAGTTTGTCCTGAGCGAAGATCAGAGCCTGCGGCGGCGGCTGAACGTTCACGCCTTCGGCGACAAGAACCTCGAGATGCTCCGTGGGCACGTGCTCGTGGTCGAACGTCAACGCGTTGGAACCGACCGCTGCGCGTCGAAGAGCGTCGAGGTCGGTGTGGCTGCCGAGCACGACGTCGGGGCTGACCTGAGCTGCCGGCTCGTCCGAAGTCCCGGAGAGCACTCGGAGCGTCTGGCCCAGGGCCACCGCCGCCTGGTGAGTCATCCTGGCCAACTGTCCGCCACCGATCATGGTGACGACGGGCATGGATGCTTTTGCCGGTCGAGGGGTGGTCGGGCGGGCGGGGATCTGCGCGGGATCGTTGTTGCCGGTCACGGCTCTCTATGTTGTCATGTGCCGCGTTCGCCCGTTCATTCAGCGTTCCCAATCTGTGATTCTGCTGATGAATCCGCGGCAAATTGGTGGTAACGCGGTTTCGTTTCGTAAACTCGTCTGTTGTGCCATTTGTCGACGGGGTCATTGCCCGCATACCCCAACCGTTTCGTGACATCGCTCTGCGTCACAGCGAGCTGATCAAATTCGCGATCGTCGGCGGAACGACCTTCCTCATCGACTCGGGCATCTTCTACACACTCAAGCTGTCGATCCTCGAATCCAAGCCGATCACGGCCAAGATCATCGCCGGCGTCGTCGCGGTGATCGCGTCGTACATTCTCAACCGCGAGTGGTCGTTCAAGAACCGTGGTGGCCGTGAACCAGCGCACGAAGCTGCGCTGTTCTTCATCATCAGCGCCATCGGTGTCGTCATCAGCTTCATCCCGCTGTACATCTCCAGTTACGTCTTCAACCTGCGCGCACCCGAAGTCAGCCTGGCGACGGAGAACATCGCCGACTTCATCAGTGCATATGTCATCGGCAACCTGCTGCAGATGGCGTTCCGATTCTGGGCCTTCCGCAAGTTCGTGTTTCCCGACGAGAATCCGGAACCGCTCGAACTGTCCGACACCACAGGGTTGCCCGAAACCACGGCGTTATCCGGAACCACAGCGCCTGAGCCGGTAATTCCTGACGCCGAAGAGGAGCTCGGGCACTCCTGAGTTTTCCGTCTGCGCGGCCTTTCGGTCAGCGCGGTTCGCGGTGCGGAACGACGTCCGCGGTCGGCGCCGTGTTGGCCACCGGCAGGAAGACGGCGAACAAGGCAGGCTTACGCCTCTGCAGTTCCAGGCGGCCCCCGTCGGCTTCGATCAGTGCACGTGCGAGCGCCAACCCGACGCCGGTGGACCCCGCCCCCGAAAATCCTCTGTCGAAGATGTGCGGCGCCAGATCGTTCTCCACACCGGAGCCTTCGTCGGTGACCTCGACGCACACCATCGAGTCACGGCGAGACGAACTGCGACCCGTACCGTCGATCAATCGCACAGACACCGTGCACGTGCCTTCACCGTGTTCGAACGAATTGTCGACCAGAACGGAAACAGCTTCACGCAGACGCGAACCTGTGGTCGCAGCCATCACCGTGCGATCGCCGCGTAGGCGCAGCCTGCGTCCCTCTCCGTCGAACTGAGCCTGCCAGTCGCGAGTCACCTGTTCCAGCTCGCCGACTACCGACACCAGACTCGCCGATGACCCACTGGTGCGCGACGAGCGAATCAGGTCGTCGATGCCGTCGGTGAGCCTGTCCACTTGCGCCATGGCTTCCTCGGCCTCGTTCACGACGTCAGGATCTTCGTGAACGGACAACTCGTCCAGGCGCAGCCGCACTGCAGTCAGTCGACTGCGCAGTTGATGCGAGACGTCCGCAACCAGCGCGCGCTCTCGTTGCAGCCGCACCGAAATCTCCACGGTTGCCGCATCGAGGACGTCGGACACGCGGTCGAGTTCGGGGATGTCGTGCCGACGAGGATCCGGCCGGAAGTCGCCTTCGGCGAGGCGCGCCGCCCGGTCGGCCACATCCTGCAGCGGATCGGCCAGCCGACGCGCAGTGACCACAGCAACCACGGTGCCTGCCGTGATGGACAGAAGCACGAGCACGCCGACAGCCATCACCGCCTGCTTCTGCTGGGTGCGCAGGTTCTCCGACGGCACCTCGAGACGCAACGAGCCGGACGTTCCCATCGCGAGCGATTCGACGAGTGCGTTCTTGACCGTCGCCTCACCGACGTCGACGCGTGCGGCGCCGTCGACGACGGTCGGATACACGACGACGAGGCGCCCGTCGTTCGGGGTGAGAACCTTGAGCGAATCGGTGTTCAACGCACCTTCGACGAGTCCGTTCGTCCCCTCTTGCGCGATGACCTCAGCGGCCATCCGGTCGAGGCGCACCCGGAGATCACTTCGCGTCACGTCCTCCACCCAGAGCCACGCCGTGTAGATCAGCGGAACCCCCAGCAGCAACGCCGTCATGATCACGACAGCGAGAATCGACTGCAATATGCGACGCCGCATGCCGGCAGTTCCTGATTCTCGAGAAGTTAGTCGGTGTTGATTCGGAAACCGACACCGCGGACGGTGGCAATCCTGCGTTCCACGGCGGGGCCCTCGTCGCCGATCTTGCGGCGCAGCCACGACATGTGCATGTCGAGCGTCTTCGATCCACGAAGCTCGACGTCGCCCCACACCTCACGAAGGATCGTATCGCGCGAGACCACTTCCCCGGCGTGCTCGAGGAGGACCCGCAGAAGCTCGTATTCCTTGTTGGCCAAGGCGATTTCGGAGCCGTTGACGAGTACGCGTCGTGCCGCGGGCTCGAGCCTGATGCCACCGACCTCGACGATCGTGTCCTCGCGGCCACCGTGGCGACGCAGGAGTGCTCGCACACGTGCCATCAACTCGGCGAGACGAAACGGCTTGCTGACGTAGTCGTCGGCGCCCGCGTCCAACCCGACCACGAAGTCGACTTCGTCGGTCCTGGCGGTCAACATCAGCACGGCGAGCGAGGTGCGATGCGCACGAATCTGTCGGCAGACCTCGAGGCCGTCCATGCCCGGAAGGCCGAGATCGAGAATCAACAGGTCGAAATCACCTTCGAGCGCCTGCTGCAACGCAGCGGGTCCGGTCGGTTCGACCGTCACCGAATACCCTTCACGCCCCAAGGCGCGGGAAAGGGGTGCAGCAATGGCCTCGTCGTCTTCGGCTAGCAATACGGCAGTCACACGAACAGACTACGGACAACACGCCTTTGCACGTTGATTACCAGCCATTTCGATCATTCGGGTCGTCGTTTTCACCTGACGGCCACTGCGGTGCCTGCGATGGTGGCTGCTGCATGGAATCGAAAACCTGGTGATATAGCAGGGCGTGAACGTGCTCGACGTCAGGAATGTCGTCGAACTCGAGCGGATCGTCACTGGCAGATGCGATGACCAGAGTTCCGGTCTTGAGCATTCGATCGATCAGGCCGTGACGGAACTGAACATTGCTGATCCGTCCCATGGGAATGTCGATACCCGTGTGCGTGAGCACTCCGTGGCGGATGAGCACTCGCCGATCGGTGACGATGAAATGCGTGAACTTCCAAACCGTGAAGGGCGCAACCGACCGCCAGGCCACGACACCGAGCCAGATGATTCCGACGGCAATGGACGACACGGTGCGAGCCGTGCCGTCCAATCTCGTCTGTGCGAGGCCCAACAAGAACCCGGCGACGGCCGTCGCAAGCACGAACGTCAGCGCCGGAAGCACCAACATCTTCCAATGAGGATGGCGATGCAGTATCAGTTCCTCGTCCTGAGCGAGGGCGTCTTCGGGATATCCCATGACGGGAAGTCTGCCACCCCGCACCGACTTTCAGGCATACCGACTTTCAGGCACACCCGCCTTCAGGGCAACGCTCAGGGCTGCGCGAGCTTTCGCAGCACCAACGGGGTCACGACGATGATGATGCCGTACAGCACCATCCACACGCCGACCACGATGCGGAAGACGTCGAGTGAAAGTTCGGGCTGCAGAAGGACGATTGCACCCGCGACGATGCTGATGACTCCGAGCACGATCGATAGACCGCGATCAACGGTGTGCCCGGACGCCGCGTCGACCAGATCGAGAACGCCACGGAATACCCACCAGGCACCGATCACCAATGCGATCAGAACCACCGTCTGCAGAGGGCTACGGAGAACCAGGAATCCGAGGAGCACTGCCAACGCGCCGGAGATCGCGACGAGCGTGCGAGTTCCACCCGAAGCCGTCACGTCCGCGAACGAACGGATGATCTGGACGATTCCGAATCCGAACAGCTGGATCGCAATGACAACCGCGACCACGAACAGGGTGGCATCCGGCCACGCGAGTACCGCGATACCCAGGCCCAATGTGAGGACACCGAGCAGCACCGTCACGCCGGTGAGTACGCGGCGAGCGCTCTCGGCCGTCTCGGCTTCGGTCGGAACAACGATCGGTGTGGTCATGACGCCCCTAGGCAGCTCGGTAAATCCCGCAGTTGAGTGAAATGAAGGACGGACGGTTGGTTCGAAAACCGGTCCGGGCCAAAAATTAGCACTTTGGTGCCAGAAAATCCGGCAACGTTCACGATTCGGTGACCGGGGCGGCGCGAAGGTGCGTGATATCACCTGCTGCGACCGCAAAGGTCTCCCCATCTGTTCCCTCGATTTCGATGACGACGCGTCCGGAAGTGTCGACGTCGGTCGCGATACCGAACACCTCCTTGTCGCCCGGCAAAACCGCGCGGACTCGTTTGCCCAGCGTCCCGCAGCGCTGCCGGTATTCGGCAGCCAACACAGATGTATCCCATTTCGACGATTCCCAAGCACGGAATTGCGTCGCCAATTCACGGGCGATTGCGCGAACGAGAGTGTCGCGGTCGACAGTCGATGCTTCTTCGATCAGCAGTGACGTAGCGGTCGGGACGGGCAGCTCCTCGACGCCGAGGCTCACGTTCAGCCCGATCCCCACCACCACCGCGGGATCGGGCGCCGTCCTCGCCACCTCGGCCAGAATGCCGGCGACCTTCTTGTCACCGATGAGAACGTCGTTCGGCCACTTGAGTTCTGCGGGTACTTCGGCCACGTTGCGCAGCGCGTCGACGACCGCGATTCCCGACAGTAGCGGGAGCCAACCCATGTCCGCGAGATTCATTCCGGGCATCGACAGCAGAACCGACATCGAGATCTGCGCTTGCGGCGGACTCACCCACGTGCGCGAATGACGGCCACGGGCACTCGCCTGATATTCGGCGATCAGAACGTGACGGTCGGCATCCGGATCTGCCGCTCGCGCAAGGAGATCCGCGTTCGTCGAACCGGTCTCCTCGACAACGTCGAGGCGGTTCCAGAAAACGCGCGCGTCGTCGTTGTCACTGCGCACCAGTGCGCGTCGTAGGGCATTGCCGTCGAGGGGCGGTCGGTTCAAGTCGGTCCACATAGCCCCAGCCTATGACGACGGCGAGAATGTACTGGTCAGTAGCTTGAGCCTGCAAGACAGCGACAATCGGACCTGCCTTCGAAGCCCCCCACGCACTCTCGTTAAGCTCACGTCCATGACCACTGTCCAAGAGCCGAACGCGCCGGAGGCGGCGGCCGCACCCGATATCCACACGACCGCGGGAAAGCTCGCGGACCTGCGGAATCGCCAAGCCCAGGCGCAGGCACCGAGCGGCGAAGCCGCCATCGACAAGGTGCACGCCAAAGGCAAGCTGACCGCCCGCGAGCGCATCACCGCCCTCCTCGACGAGGGCTCCTTCGTCGAACTCGACGCACTGGCACGGCACCGAAGTGTGAACTTCGGTCTCGCTGACAACCGCCCGGTCGGCGACGGCGTCGTCACCGGTTACGGCACCATCGACGGCCGCGACGTCTGTGTCTTCTCACAGGACGCCACCGTTTTCGGCGGATCGCTCGGCGAAATCTACGGTGAGAAGATCGTCAAGGTCATGGACCTCGCGATCCGCACCGGACGGCCCCTCGTCGGCATCAACGAAGGTGCAGGCGCGCGCATTCAGGAAGGCGTCGTCTCGCTCGGCCTCTACGGCGAGATCTTCCACCGCAACGTCCAGGCCTCGGGTGTCATCCCCCAGATCTCACTGATCATGGGACCCGCCGCCGGCGGACACGTGTACTCCCCCGCACTGACCGACTTCGTCGTGATGGTCGACGAGACCTCCCAGATGTTCGTCACCGGCCCCGACGTCATCAAGACGGTCACCGGTGAAGACGTCACGATGGAAGACCTCGGCGGTGCTCGCACCCACATGGTCAAGTCCGGCGTCGCCCACTACGTCGCTTCCGGCGAGCAGGACGCACTCGACTACGTCAAGGACCTGCTCAGCTACCTGCCGTCCAACAACCAGGCAGCGGCTCCCCGCGGCGAGATCACCGACCCCATCGTCGGTTCGATCGAAGACAGCCTGACCGCCGAGGACATCGAACTCGACACCCTCATCCCGGACTCGGCCAACCAGCCGTACGACATGCACGAGGTCATCCGTCGCATCCTCGACGACGACGAGTTCCTCGAGGTCCAGGCCGAGCGCGCGATGAACATCATCGTCGGTTTCGGTCGCGTCGACGGACGCTCGGTCGGCATCGTCGCCAACCAGCCCACCCAGTTCGCGGGCTGCCTCGACATCGACGCCTCGGAGAAGGCCGCTCGCTTCGTGCGTACCTGCGACGCGTTCAACGTCCCGATCATCACCCTCGTCGACGTTCCCGGCTTCCTCCCCGGAACCGAGCAGGAATACAACGGCATCATCCGGCGCGGCGCGAAGCTCATCTACGCATACGGAGAAGCAACGGTCGGCAAGATCACGGTCATCACCCGCAAGGCTTACGGCGGAGCGTACGACGTCATGGGCTCCAAGCACATGGGCGCCGACGTGAACCTGGCATGGCCGACCGCTCAGATCGCCGTCATGGGTGCATCCGGAGCAGTCGGATTCGTCTACCGCAAGCAGCTTCTCGAAGCCGCGAAGAACGGCGAAGACGTCGATGCATTGCGCCTCAAGCTGCAGAACGAGTACGAGGACACCCTCGTCAACCCGTACGTCGCCGCTGAGCGCGGATACGTCGACGCTGTCATTCCTCCGTCGCACACCCGCGGACAAATCGTTTCCGCATTGCGACTGCTAGAGCGCAAGGCCGTTTCCCTTCCGCCCAAGAAGCATGGGAACATTCCCCTATGACCGCAACCACCGAGGACATTCTCAGCGAAGATGTCGCACTGGCGGAGACTGCACCGACCAACGGTGCGGTCGTCGAGGGAACCGCGACGGATGCTTCGCTCACGGAGCTGACCGAGACGTCGACCTCCGACGCGTCGGTCATCAAGATCGTCAAGGGTTCGCCCACGGACGTCGAGATCGCGGCACTGGTCAGCGTGCTTGCTGCGGCTGCCGGCAGCGGTCAAGCTCCCGAGTCGAACGTTCCCGCGGAGACCTGGGGCGATCCGACTCAGTTCCACCGCACGCGTGCGCCGTTCTCGCCGTACGCGTACCTGAACCCCGCGATCCGTCGCAGCTGACGATCACTCTGCTGACGTGACTCAACTGGTTCTAGCTTCAGCGTCCCCGGCTCGCCTCGCAGTTCTGCGGGCGGCCGGGGTTTCGCCGCTTGTGCGTGTCTCCGGCGTCGACGAGGACAAGATCGCCGACAACCTCGGACCCGACGCTGCCCCCGAAAAAGTCGTGACGGTACTGGCGGAGGCCAAGGCCGCCGAGATCGTTCCCGGTCTTGCCGCCGACAATCTCACCGACGTAGTCGTTGTCGGGTGCGATTCGATGCTCCTGATCGACGGGCAACTTCAAGGCAAGCCGGGCAGCGTCGATATCGCCCGTAAGCGATGGGCCGCAATGGCCGGACGCAGCGCCACTCTCTTGACCGGGCACTGTGTCCTACGCGTCGCCGACGGCCGCATCGTCCGCATGGCCTCGGATCACAGCGCAACAGTGGTTCATTTCGCGCAACCGTCCACCGAGGATCTCGAGGCATACCTGGCAACGGGCGAGCCGCTCCAAGTCGCCGGAGCATTCACGCTCGACAGTCTCGGCGGCTGGTTCGTGGAGAGGATCGAGGGTGATCCCTCGAGTGTCATCGGTATCGGATTACCTTTGGTACGAACACTTCTCGAGCGTGTCGGGGTTTCCGTCTCGGATCTCTGGCGCACGCAGAGCATCTTCTGACGCGTTTTCTCCAAGCACGTTTTCTCCAAGCACCACTGACCAGCCCCGCATCGGGTCCATGCCGATGCGAAGCTGGTCGTTTTTGTTGTCACCGAAAAGGTTTGACCCTTCAGGTTTTGAAGGTGGTGTTCGCCGGCCTGGGTTGCTGTCCGGGGTCGATCGAGGGCGGCGGAATGAACCAGGGCTTGTTGTCGACACCGATCCGAATCGCCCACTTCCCGACGAACCCTGATTTCCGGTGCATCAACCGATGATGTGAACGGCACAGCAGGACCAGATTGTTCATCACCGTCGGCCCGCCGTTGGCCCAGTGCCGGATATGGTGCGCATCGGTCCACGCCGGTACACATGTGCAACCCGGGAACGCACAGCCTCTGTCTCGGGCAATCAACGCCACTCGCTGTTCGGCGGTGACCAACCTCTTCCCTGGTTTCGCATCGAGCGGCGCGCCGTGATCGTCGAGCAGGACCGTGGAGAGGAAACAATCACACCCGAGAAGCCTGGTCTGCGACACCGACAGCGGTCCCAGCCAGGGCATGTGCCCGACATCAAGATCGGACAGCTCCAGTGAGCCGTCATCACCCGAATCCGAAGACTGTGCGGCACAATCCCGATGCTCAGCCAAATCACGAGCATTGATGTGCACGTTCACATGCGGACGCTGACCACCATCGGTACCAGTCTTGGCGCAATCGAGATAACGCCGGATCAGTTCGGTGAACCCATCCGCGGTCCGTTTCGCCGCCGACCGAGAATCCGGCGTCCCGTCCGGTGCCGGGGTGGGCATCGTCAGATTCGACAACGCCGACAGCAGCATTTCACCGGTCAGGGCATCGAAATCGCCGCGCACCACCACCCGTCCGTTCAACGTCGACGCGATCCGCAACTCATTGAGATCGACATCTTCAGCGGGCGGGATCTCATCCGATTCGAACAACCGCTCCAACGTCGCGATCACGTTCCGCACCTTCGTCGTCGTCGCCTCCACACCCGACGCAGCAGCCAACAACAAATCGATACAGCGAGGGAGCGCGTCCTCCGGCATCCCCTTCGGCGGTGACTCGCAGAACGCCACGATCAACACCGCGTGCTCGAACGAGCAATCCCCGCAATCGAACCGAGCCGCCACCGCCGGAAACGGCCGCAACGCTGCACCGAGAGCGGCGATCTTCTTCCCGTCCCGAACCTGCAGCATCGTGTTGGCCGCCAACCACGCACCCACCCCGCGACTGGCAATCACCTGATCATCCGGGCGCAACGACAACTCGTCCACCACCGCCACACGCACAGCTTCGAGGCGCAGAATCTCCGCACTCGCCGACACCGCAGCAGCGCGCAACTCTGCAGCAGACAACTGCCACAACCGTCCGCGTAACCCCACCGCAGAACCCGACACCACATCCGACAACAAGACACTCATTGAATCCCCCGATCCCCTGCACACAGGGTACTCGAACACCCGTTCGAGTCAAGGGCAATTTTCAGACCGGCGAATTGACCCGCGGCAGAGCAGTCGACGCCAATCCGATACCGAGCGCAATTGCTGCGATGATCGCGAGCACACGGCGCTGCGCTTCGAGAAATGCTTCGCCGGCCGCCGCGCGAGTCGATGCGTACGCGGCATCAACTGCCACCTGAACGGATTGACCCCCGGCACCGGCGGAGCCGTCCCGGCGACATTCCGGCGCCACCTCCATCGGTGTTCCGGATGCCAATTGGCTTGTCGCGCAATCGACAAAGGCCTTTTCGGCGATGTCGATCAGGCCGGGACCAACGCCGGCAGCTTCAAGGTTCGCAACGTACTCGGGCCGCTCCCCCTGCACTGCTTGCGGAGCTTGCCCCGCGACGAGCGAGAAGAACACCACTCCGATCAAGGCCAGTCCGATGGAGCTGCCAACCTGCTGAACGGTAGGAAGCAATCCCGACACCGAACCCGCGTGCGCGGGTTCGACCGTCGCAAGGATCGCGGTTTGCAGTGGTGCCACGAACAGTCCGAGACCTGCGCCACCGAGAAGCAGCGGACCGGCGAGCGCGAGCCAGCGTGGATCGGTTCCTTCGCGTTCGAGGATGATCGACAGCGCGATCAGCGAGCCGGCAAAGACGACCATCCCCAGGATCAGAACACGGTTTCCGAGCATCCGGTACACCGCCGATGAGAGAACCGCCGCCACGCCCATTCCGACGGCCCACGGCAGCGTCATGACGCCCGCTCGCAATGCGGAGAACCCGAAGCCGAACTGAAGGGTGAGACTGATGGTGAAGATCAAGGAAGTCAGGGTTCCGAAGAAAACGAACGCAAGAACCGCGCCGATTGTGAAGGCTCGGTCGCGGAAAAGCTCGAGACGAAGGACCGGATCGCCGCCTCGTTTCGCCAAACGCGATTCGTAGAGCACAAACGCCACTGCCACCGGCGCCGACATCGCGAGCATTACGACAAGACCTGTGGGCCATCCGCGCGCCCTTCCCTCGGCCAGGGGAAGGATCAGCAGGAACAGCGCCAGTGATGACAGTGCGGCGCCGATGAGGTCCAGTGAGCGCACATGCTCAGCGCGAGCATCGACGAGATGGAAATATCCGAGAATCAAGGCGGCGATGCCGATCGGGATGTTGACGAAGAAGATCAGGCGCCAGCCCCAGTCGAACAGATTCCACTCGATCAGCAGCCCACCGATCAGAGGCCCGCTGACCGTTGCGAGCCCGATGGTCGCACCGTAGATCCCGAAGACTCGCGGATGCCTGGCCTTCGGAAACAGGCCCGAGATGATGGCAAACGTCTGGGCGGACATCGAACCGGCCGCCAATCCTTGCAGACCCCGGAAGACGATCAACATCGTCGCGCTCTGCGCGAGTCCGCACAGCAACGAGGCAACCACGAATACGGACAGGGCGGTCAGAAAAACAACTCTACGGCCGAACAGGTCCCCCAGCCGCGCTGCAGTGATCAACGAACACGCGAAAGCCAGGATGTACACGCTGACCATGAGCAACTGCGCCGATACGCCTGCTTGAAGATCGACGGCGATACTCGGAAGCGCGACGTTGACGATGGTCGCGTCGAGCAATTGCATGAATGCCGCCGCCAGACTCGTCGCCAACCCGAGCCAGGGCGTCAGAGAACCAGCTCGCCGCCCGCCCTTGTGGTCGGCGCCGACAGCGTCACCTAAAGGGTCCGGAAGCACCGAATGATCCTAATCGAACACAACGCTTCTAGAACCTGTTCTTGTTTAGATTGTAGTATTTCGGACAATTCAGTCCCCCAGATGGGATAGTTCGTCGTCTGCCCATTTTCAGAGCAGGCTTCTCGACGACACACGCAGGAGTTCTACTCGATGGATCTGAACTTGATCACCCATTGGCACCCGCTTCCTGGGCGGGTAATCGAATGGGGCGTCACGCATGCTTCCGCTCAACGAGCCGCCGAAGCCGAGATCGACCGAGAACTACCCCCGACCACGATGCAGGATCGCCACCTGCGACGCGCCCGCGTCACCGCGGAGAAGGGCGATCCGCAGTCTCCGTGGATCGGTATCGCCTTCGATTTTGCAGGAACACTGGACCGCGACGCCATGACGCGAGCCCTTCAGCGCTACATCCGTCGCCACGACACGCTGCACAGCTGGTTCTCGTTCGACGAAGCAACCACCGACGCTGCGGACACCTCGTTCGAGGTCCGTCGACACGTGGTGCCGGTCGAAAGCATCGAACTCGAGTACCGCGTCGGCGACGACGTCTCCGAATCCGAGGCGATCCGCGCGCTCGTCGCGACCAAGTTCGCCACCGAAACCAGCGCGCTGCAGTGGCCGGCCTTCGTGTTCGGTGCCGTCGAGCACCACCATGCCGACCTCGAAGCCGATCCGAGCTTCACCCTGTTCCATGCAGTCGACCACGCCCATTCGGACATGAACTCGATGGTGCTGATGTACGCAGAATTGCGTCAGCTCTACGCCGCGGAAACGACCGGATCGCATCCCGAGCTCGGGCCGGCCGGAAGTTACGCACAGTTCGGTCGCGTCGAACGCGAGCGAACAACCGAACTGACGATGCAGTCACCCGAAGTGCACCAGTGGCTCGGTTACCTCATGCGCAGCGGCGGCTCGTTCCCCGGATTTCCGCTCCCGCTCGGGGCCGAAGACGCACCCAAACCGGCTATCGGTTCACGCTTCGACCTGGCCGACGACATCGAGTGCGAGAAGTTCGGTGCGGTTTGTAAAGCCAACGGCGCCAACTTCATCGGCGGAATGTTCACCGCGCTCGCGATTGCGGAATTCGAACTCGCCGGACGCGACAAGTACATCGCCCTCTCGCCGGTCAGCACACGAACCGAGGCCGACTCGTTTGCGCAGGGCTGGTACATCAACCTGATCCCGGTCGGCATCGACGTCGACGACAAGCGACGCTTCACCGAGTTGGCAAAGCTCGGGCAGCAGGGGTACCACGACGGCAAGGCACTCCTCGATGTCTCTGTGCAGCAGGTCATCGATCTGGTTCTGTCGAGCTTGGCCGAGTCGGATTCCGCACCCGGCGGACTGTCGAAGACGCTCACCCCGCCGCCGATCGTCTCGTACATCGACGGCCGACGCATGCCGGATCCATACAGTTACGCCGAGACGAAGGCAACGGGAATCGTCGGCGGCAAAGAGACTCAGATCGCGTCGATGTGGATCAACCGGATGCACACCGGAACCTGGATCGCCGTGTCTCACCCCGACACCCCCATTGCCCACGAATCGGCCACCCGCTTCGCCGAGCATGTCTCGAAGATCATCAAAACTGTTGCAGCTCAAGGCGACTACTCGTTCGTGGCACCAGAGGGAGTGGCCTGATGCATGTCACCTCGATCGATCGATACGGACTCGACCCCGGAATCGTCACCGAATGGTCGCTTCAGCCCGCGGACGGCGCCGTCACCGAGTCGGAAGTACCACCGTCGTACAACCAGCATTTTCACCTCGAGACTGCGCGAACACACGGCATGGGCCGGAGTGTGTGGATGGCAGCCGCATTCGACCTTCCCGGAGAACTGAATCGGCCTGCACTCGATCTCGCGCTGCGCCTGTTCATCAGTCGCCATGACACTCTGCACACAGGATTCGAGGTGGGCGAGTTCACCACCACCCGAATGGGACTCGATCCCGACGGCACACACATCGAGACTTCGGAACCTCTGAAATTCGATTCGACCGAAGACCTCCGAGCGCATCTCAAGAAGCGATTCACGACGGTATGCGATCCACTGACCTTCCCTGCATACACGTTTGCCACGGTCGAACGCGAAGAGCATTACACGGTCCTGAGCGCGTTCGATCACACACTCGTCGACGGCTACTCGTTGGTCATCGCTCTCGGGGAACTGCGACAGATCTACGAGGGACTGATCGCCCTACCCGACCTGACCGACCACGAGGCCGTCGACGCAGTGATGAGCCGACTGGGTGACCCGGGAAGTTTCGTGCGGTACTGCGAACTGGAGGCAGACGCTCTGCTTCCCGTCGACAACGACCCTCGAATCCGAGAGTGGGCAAGGTTCTACGAGATCTGCGGTGGCACATCACCGAGTTTCCCCTTGGAACTCGGCGTCGAGGGCGGAAAGCCCGCGCCGCAGGGCGCCGATGTGCGCGTGCTGCTCGACGAGGAGCTGACGGCGACGTTCGACGAGATCTGCCTATCCGCCGGCGGTAGCGTGTTCACCGGAATCCTCACTGCGATGGGACTTTCCGTCCACTCGTACACCGGGCGGTCGACGCTTCCGCTGCAATTTCCGCTTCACATCCGCAAAGATCCGCGGTGGGCCGACGCGATCGGCTGGCTCACCACCAGCGCGCCGATCACGGTCCAGATCACTCCCGACGCGGATTTCGGTGCATCCCTTGCACATACGCACGCGTCGTTCCGAGTTGCGTTGACGCTCGAGGGCGTCACCATGGCCCAGGTTCGAGATGCTTTGGGCGACAAGATTCGACGCACGCGCACCGACGTCTTCATGGTGTCGTACATCGATTACCGCAAACTACCCGGCACAGACGATCATGATCTCCTCAACGCCCATCACATCAGCAATGTGACGGTCGCCGACGATGCCCAGTTCTGGATTTCGCGAACGAACCGTGGTCTCTCGCTGCGTTCACGCTTTCCCGATACCGAGACGGCAAACGAAACCATGGTGAATTTCCTCACCGAACTCGACCGGATTCTGAGAGAAGTCTGCGCCCGGGGCGTGACGCCGATCGGAAGTGTCACCGAACAATTGAGAGATTCGAGCGTCGGAGCAGGAACACCGAGGATTTAGGGTCGGCAACGGGCACGAGCAGGCAGAACCTGCTTCCGGGCGTCTCACCTTGCGCACAGCGCATAGAATCGATCAAGTCCGTGTTCGAACCGAACGATTCGTCTTCAGGAGTACGCCCGTGCCCGTTGCCCCCGATCCCTCAACCGCGTTTGCCGAGTTCGCGCATCCCGACCGGTTGGTCTCGACGGAATGGCTCTCGGCGAATCTCGGTGCGCCGGGCCTCAAGGTTGTCGAATCCGACGAAGACGTGTTGTTGTACGACGTCGGCCACATCCCCGGAGCCGTGAAGATCGACTGGCATCTCGACCTCAACGATCCGGTCACCCGCGACTACATCGACGGTGCGAAGTTCGCAGAGTTGATGAACCGCAAGGGCATCGGCCGCGACGACACCGTGGTCATCTACGGCGACAAGAGCAACTGGTGGGCGGCCTACGCACTGTGGGTCTTCACTCTTTTCGGCCACGAGGACGTCCGTCTTCTCGACGGTGGCCGCGATGCGTGGATCGCCGAGAACCGCGACACCGCTTTCGACGTTCCCGACATCACGTCAACGGATTACCCGGTCGTCGAGCGCAACGACGCTCCCATTCGCGCATTCAAGGACGACGTTCTCGCGCACTTGGGCGACGGGCCGCTCATCGACGTGCGATCTCCGCAGGAGTACACCGGCGAGCGCACCCACATGCCCGACTACCCCGAAGAGGGTGCGTTGCGTGGTGGACACATTCCCAGCGCGCTCAGCATCCCGTGGGCGAAGGCAGCGGCACCGGACAGCCGCTTCCGCACCCGTACCGAACTCGGCGAGATCTACGGCGACCTGTCGGCCGACGACAACATCGTCGCGTACTGCCGCATCGGTGAGCGTTCCAGTCACACCTGGTTCGTGTTGACTCATCTTCTCGGCTACCCGAACGTTCGTAACTACGACGGTTCATGGACCGAGTGGGGCAATGCCGTGCGCGTCCCGATCGTCCAGGGCGAAGAGCCCGGCGCCGTTCCGTCCTCTGTATCGGCGTCATGAGCGCTCTTCCTTCGGCTCTGGCCGAGATCGTCGACGACTTCGCGGCCGTCGGCGCCTCGGACAAGCTCACCCTTCTTCTCGAGTTCAGCCGAGAGCTGCCGCCGTTGCCGGCGGAGCTCGAGCAGAGCGCGATGGAGCCGGTCCCCGAATGTCAGTCGCCGCTCTTCCTCTCGGTCGACGATTCGGATCGCGACAACGTCCGTCTGTACTTCAGCGCTCCCCCCGAGGCTCCCACGACGCGTGGTTTCGCATCGATCCTCGCGCAGGGGCTCGACGGCCACAGCGCCGACGAGATCCTCGGTGTACCCGACGACTTCTATTCGGCGCTCGGTCTCGCAGAAGCCGTGAGCCCGCTCCGTCTGCGCGGAATGTCGGCCATGCTCGCGCGCATCAAGCGGCACTTGCGGGGCTGAAAACATGGAGTTCACCGAACTGGCCGACTATGCGATTCCGGCCGGCGCACTCGTCGAATGGTTGCCGTGCGCAACCGGGCCCTGGGTTCCGGATCCGCGGCCCGTCTCCTACATTCACGAGGCACATCTCAACCGTTCCGCTGCAGGCGCAGGCGACAAGTCTTGGCTGGGAACAGCTTTCGAGATTTCCGGCCCGCTCGACGTCGATGCGTTCCGAGTCGCTCTCGGCCGGTGGATCGACCGTCACGAAGTTCTGCGCTCGCATACCGTCCTCGAACCCTCGAGCGGCGAGATCACCCGGCACACGGTCCCGCTCGGCGGAATCGACATCGGGGTCGTCAGCCACGGCTACGACGCGTCCAGCCAGGACAACTTCGACCACCTTCACCGCCTGTTCGACGATTACGCGTCCCCGCACAGTTGGCCGTCGTACGTCTTCGCGACGTTGACGCCCCGCGGTGGCGACGGTCCGTTCACCGTGTTCTTCGCGGCGGACCACTCGATCATCGACGGGTTCTCGATCGTGCTGGTCGCTCACGAGATCGCAGCTCTGTACCGCGAGGCCTCGACCGGTAGTGCTGCAAATCTGTTTCCGGTGGGCAGCTACGTCGATTTCGGTGCCGTCGAACGCGAGCAGATGGCCGACATGGAAGCCGAGAAGGCTGCGGTCGAGATCTGGCGAAAGGCTCTCGGCACGGACGGTCTACCCCAGTTCCCGCTACCGATCGGTGACCGTGGAACCGATTCTCAGAACGGCCTGTCGACCTGGCTACTCGACGCCGACCAGTCCAAGGCCTTCAGTTCGACGTGTGCAGCCACCGGCGTGGGGTACTTCGCCGGACTTCTCGGCGGACTTGCCGCTGTAGGTCGCGAAGTCGCGGGATCCGATCGATTCGAGGTCGTGACGCCGGTTCACACCCGCAGCGCTCAGGAGTGGGCGGGTGCGCTCGGCTGGTTCGTCGGACTGTGCCCGGTCGAGTTCGCCGTTGGATCGGACTGTTCGTTCGGCGACCTCGCGACACGCGCCGCCGAATCCATCGCTTCGGTCAAGCCTGCCGCAGCTGTCCCGTTCGATCGGATCGGTGAGCACCTCGAAACCCCGATCCGACCGCGATTCGTCGTGTCCTACATGGATGTTCGCTTCGTGCCCGAAGCCGCACAGTGGCCCGAATGGAACGCCAGAGCACTTCGAAGCAAGGCATATACGCACGACGTCTACATCTGGATCAACCGCACACCCCAGGGACTCAACCTCGCGGTCAGGTACCCAGGCAACGAGACGGCGAACGCCGCGGTTCACGCCTACGTGGCCGCACTGCGCCGGACCATCGAAGAAATCGTCACCGAACCGGACGCCGCCACCTCCGACAGCTACTCATCGGTAGTTTTCGAAACCGTTTCCTAAGCCGGAGTGGGCTTTAGCGATCCGGTTACAACCAGCGCCGAAGCGATGCATACACTCCGAAGTGATGCCAATCCCCCGATGGTGAAATCCCAGAGGAATACACCGCGGAGACAGACTATGCGAACCACAGGAGGCTCAGTGCCCAGTCATGCCAGCGCGCACATTACGAAGGTGCTTGTCGCGAACCGCGGTGAAATCGCGGTACGGGTCATCCGGGCGGCCAAGGATGCCGGCTACGGCAGCGTTGCCGTTTACGCCGAGCCCGATGCAGACGCGCAGTTCGTGAAGCTCGCAGACGAGGCATTTGCCCTCGGTGGACAGACGTCCGCCGAGTCCTACCTCGTGTTCGACAAGATCCTCGACGCAGCCAAGAAGTCCGGCGCCGACGCCATCCACCCCGGCTACGGTTTCCTCTCCGAGAACGCCGACTTCGCCCAGGCCGTCATCGACGCGAACCTCATCTGGATCGGTCCGTCACCGCAGTCCATCCGCGACCTCGGCGACAAGGTCACGGCACGCCATATCGCAGAACGCGCGAAGGCGCCGATGGCAGCAGGCACCAAGGATCCCGTCAAGGGCGCCGACGAGGTCGTCGCATTCGCCAAGGAATACGGCGTCCCGGTTGCGATCAAGGCTGCCTTCGGTGGCGGTGGACGCGGCATGAAGGTCGCCCAGACCATCGAGGAAATCCCCGAGCTGTTCGAGTCGGCCACCCGTGAGGCCATCGCAGCCTTCGGTCGCGGCGAGTGCTTCGTCGAGCAGTACCTGGACAAGGCCCGCCACGTCGAGGCTCAGGTCATCGCCGACCAGCACGGCAACGTCGTCGTCGCCGGTACCCGCGACTGCTCGCTGCAGCGTCGCTTCCAGAAGCTCGTCGAAGAGGCTCCCGCTCCCTTCCTGACGGACGACCAGCGCGCACGCATCCACGCATCCGCCAAGGCCATCTGCAAGGAAGCCGGCTACTACGGCGCCGGAACGGTCGAGTACCTGGTTCAGGGCGACACCATCTCCTTCCTCGAGGTCAACACCCGCCTGCAGGTCGAGCACCCCGTCACGGAAGAGACCGCGGGCATCGACCTCGTGCGTCAGCAGTTCCTCATCGCCAACGGCGAAGAACTCTCCATCAAGGAAGATCCCACCCCGCGTGGACACTCCTTCGAGTTCCGCATCAACGGCGAAGACGCCGGCCGCGGCTTCATGCCTGCCCCCGGCCCGGTCTCCGTCTACCGTGAGCCCACGGGCCCCGGCGTTCGCGTCGATTCCGGTGTCGTTGCCGGCGACGTCATCGGCGGACAATTCGACTCCATGCTCGCCAAGCTCATCGTCACCGGCGCCACCCGCGAAGAAGCCCTCCAGCGGGCATCGCGCGCTCTGGCCGAGTTCGAGATCGACGGCCTCGCGACCGTTCTCCCGTTCCACCGCCACATCGTCGAGAACCCGGCGTTCATCGGTGACGGCGAGAAGTTCGACATCTACACCAAGTGGATCGAAACCGACTGGGTCAACCCCATCGAGCCGTACGCAGGCGCCGGTGCTCCCGTAGACGACGAGGACGAGGCTCTGCCGCGTCAGAACGTCGTCGTCGAGGTCGGTGGACGTCGCGTCGAGGTTTCCCTCCCGGGCCAGTTCTCGCTCGGCAACGGCGGCGGCGCTGCCTCCGGTGCGATCCGCAAGAAGCCGAAGGCGCGCAAGCGCGGCGGCGCCGGCGGAGGTGCAGCATCGGGTGACGCTGTCACGGCTCCGATGCAGGGCACCGTCGTCAAGGTTGCAGTGACCGAAGGCCAGGAAGTCGCAGAAGGCGATCTGATCGCCGTTCTCGAAGCCATGAAGATGGAAAACCCCGTCAACGCGCACAAGGCCGGTGTCGTCACCGGACTGTCCGTCGAGCCGGGTGCAGCAATCACGCAGGGAACGGTTCTCGCAGAACTGAAGTAGGGCCTCCGGCCCCGTGCGCCTTTCCGGTAGTCCCCACTACCGGAAAGGCGCACAGTCGTTTGAGTAGGCTGTAACGATGGCTGACGTCCCCGACATTCGCATCGGCACTGCAGAACGCGAGCAGGCACTCGATCTCCTGAGCGAGCACTTCGCCGCAGGCCGCCTCACCGTCACCGAGTTCGACGAGAGAAGCGGAATCGTCAGTGCCGCAACAACTCGCAGTGAACTCGTTCCGGTGTTCGCCGATCTTCCGGGCAACTACCAAGCCCCCGGCACCGCTCCCCTGTCGATGGTGACGCCTCCCGACGCACCGGCGGAGCGAGGCTTCAACCCCGACTGGTCCGGTCGCGTCATGGCCGTCGTCCCGATTCTCGCGGTGATCCTGTTCTTCGTCACCGGTACCTGGTTGTGGTTCCTCGCGATTCCCCTGGCCGGTGCACTGCTGTTCGGTACCGACCGGGAACGCAAAGCCAAGCGCCGCCGCGAGCGGGACTCCGACTGATGGAGCCGATCGAGATCAACGCAGGCGGCTGGTATCTACGCGCACTACGCGCAGACGAGCGTGTGGACGACCGCCCCGCCCTTGCCGATGGTGGTATCACCGACCCCGATTACGTGAGTCAGCGAAGCGCTCAGTGGCACGAAAACAGCGTCTACTCCTGGGCAGTGTGCCAACCCAACACCGGTGAGCTTCTCGCCGAGGTCGTTCTGACGCCTCTCGACTCCACCGCCCTGCTCACCGGCTGGGCCCGCGACGGGCACACCGAGGCGCTCACGACGGCCGCCGACGCCGTCACCAGATTCGCCGAAGGTGCACTCGGACTCGTCGTCGTCGAGGGGCAGACGAATTGAAGAACAACCGATACTGGCCGTTGGCGATCGCCGTGGTCATTGCCCTGATCATGCTCTTCTCCCCGGGTTCCACCGTGCCCTCGAGCCCGGAGAACACCGACAAGATCACTCACACGCTGATGTTCGCGGTATTGGCGATCACCTCGTTGCACGCGCGGATCCCGGTGTGGCTCACGGCTGTGTGGTTGTTGATCTTTGCCGCGACGTCCGAGGTTCTTCAAGCAGCGCTGCCCATTTCGCGTTCCGGTTCGATCTGGGACGGCAGCGCCGACCTGCTCGGCATCGCCATCGGGATCGGTATCGTCAGCCTCGTGACGAGGCGACGAACTTCCCGCCGAGACGAGCCGAGCAGGTCCTGATCAGCTGAGCAGGTTGCTTCGCAATTGGTCCTGGGTCGACGCGTCGATCTTCAAGCCGTCGGTGAAGTAGGCCTCGATGGATCCGTGTACCTGCGCGAGCTCTGCCATCGACGCCTCCAGGTACTCGCGCCTGACACCGAGGACACCCTCGAGCAGGGTCGGGTCGATCCCCTTGGCCTCGAATCGCTCGAGGAGCGGCGCGAACATCGGCAACAAAATCTTGTTGGTTTCGAGGTAGTCCGCGAAGACCGCGTCCTCGGAGGCACCCAGGAACAGCAGTAACGCGGCCGCTGCCCAACCCGTGCGATCCTTGCCCGTGGTGCAGTGAATGAGTGCCGGCGAGCTGGGCGGCTGCGCCAAGTCGACGAACAGTTGCCGGTACGACGCGACCGCACTCGGCAAGGTCACGAAATCGCGGTAACTTCCCTGAAAGTACTCGAGCGCCTGGCCGCTGCCCAACGCTTCGGCAGCAAACGCCGGGTCGGCGATCATCTGCTGCATCTGAGCCGGAATGGCGCGATACTGCTTGTCCGCCAATACGTCCAGGCCGATTTCTCGGATACCGTCCGGCGTCAGATCCGGTGCCGTCTCGCGTTCGGATTCGGTGCGCAGATCGTAGATCGTGACGATGCCCAGATCGGCGAGGGTCTGTGCGCCGTCCGCACTGAGCGATGCCAGATCGGTGGAACGAAACACGCTCCCGGTGCGGACGGTGCCACCGAAGCTCGATTCGGGGCCACCGATGTCTCGGAGGTTCGCCAGGGACGGTACGACGGAAGACAGCTTCGGAGTATCGGTCATACCTGAGAATGTATCGGTCGCCGAGAAACCGTGATCGGGGAAGAGCAGCCGGAGAAATAAGATCGAGACACATCATCTCCCGTAATTGCTGCGCTACAGATCCGTAACATGCTCAAGTAATCCTGTGGACATGCCTACAACGAATTCCAGTGGTCTCGGAGCCTTCGATGCGCTCGGTGACCACCAGGCAGTCGCGGCGCTGCTCGAGTGTTGCCATTCCGCCGTGTGGGCACAGGAAATCGCCTCGTCTCGCCCGTTCGCCGATCTGGAAGCTCTGTTCGACAAAGCAGATGCGGTGCTGGCCGAGCTTCCCGAGTCCGAGATCGACGACGCTCTCTCCGGCCACCCACGAATCGGTGAGCGAAGCGAGAGCGCGGCCTCTACCCGTGAACAGTCGGGAGTCTCGTCGGCGACAGAAGACGTACTCGCGGAACTTCGACGGAAGAACGCCGAGTACGAAGAGACATTCGGCCATGTTTACCTGGTCTGCGCGTCGGGGAAATCTGGAACGGAGCTCCTCGACATCCTTCGAGGTCGTCTCCGAAACGACCCGGCGACCGAGCGTTCCGTGCTTCGAACCGAATTGGCCGCCATCAATCGGATCAGACTCGCCCGTCTGATCGATGCACTCGCCGGAGGCACAGCATGAGCAAGACCCTCAGCACGCACGTTCTCGACGCGACGACGGGCAACCCCGCGGCGGGGATTCGCGTCGAACTTCGTGATCGAGACGGCGCCTCCGTCACCACTGCGGAGACCGACTCCGACGGCCGCATCCCCGAACTTGCTCCCGATGGCCTGACCGCCGGTCACTACACCCTGACTTTCGACACCGGAACGTATTTCGAGACCAACGGACAAGAAAACTTCTACCCGGAAGTGACAGTGACCTTCCGGGTGGACGACACGGCACGGGGCTATCACGTCCCACTGTTGCTGTCTCCCTTTGCTTATTCCACCTATCGCGGGAGCTGAACACGTGACTACCGAAAACATCACGACCGGCAACATCACAACCGGCAGTACGAACACCGAACGGTTGAGCGGATCGATCGAACTATCGGGTCACCAGTACGGCAAAGCGGAAAATCGAGTAGTCCGAATCTATCGAGACACCCCCCGTCACGAAATTCACGACATCAACGTCTCCACCTGCCTGCGTGGAGATTTCGCCGACGCGTACCTCACCGGTGATCAATCGAAGGTTCTGCCGACCGACACGCAGAAACAAACGGCCTACTCCTACGCCAAGGAAAAGGGTCTGATCTCGATCGAGACGTACGGACTCGAACTCGCCCGTCATTTCGTCGACGGCATCGAACCGGTCAGTGGCGCGCGGATCGAGATCGAGGAATACGCCTGGGAGCGTGCGATTGTCGACGGCAGCGAGCACGACTACACCTGGATTCGGAAGGGTCAGGAAGTTCGGACGGCGTCGATCACCATCGCCGATACCGGGACATGGGTGATCGGCGGCTTGAAGGACCTCGTGATCCTCAAATCGACCGGTAGTGAGTTCTCGGGTTTTCTCGAAGATCCGTACACCGTTCTCGAGCCGACCGACGACCGCGTCATGGCGACGACGTTGGTCGCCCAGTGGCGATTCGTCACCACCGACGTCGACTGGGAATCGGTCTACGCGGGCATCAAGGCACAGATCGTCAAGCAGTTCGCACAGGTACATTCACTTGCCCTGCAGCAGACGCTCTTCCACATCGGCAAGGCAATCCTCGAGGAATTCCCGATCATCGCGGAGGTTCGACTGTCCGCACCCAACAAGCATCATTTCGAATATGCACTCGGCCGCTTCGGAGTGGAGAACGACAACGAGGTGTTCCACGCTGCGGATCGTCCGTACGGCCTGATCCAAGCTGCGGTCAGCCGATCCGACGCACCAGACGCGGGGCCGTCGTGGACCACCTACGCCGGTTGGTTGTCGTGACCGAATCAGCTCTCGGGGCAACACTCGTCGTGGCGGGCGCTCATGTGGTCACGATGGACGGCGACCGCTCCGAGTACTCCGACGGCTATGTGGTGATCTCGGGCAACAAGATCGTCGACGTCGGCGCCGGAACGCCACCCGAATACCCGGGTGCGCAAGTGATCGACGGGAGTGGTTGCCTGATCACGCCGGGTCTGGTCAACACACATCATCATCTCTACCAATGGATCACCCGAGGCCTGGCCGCGGACTCGACGCTTTTCGAGTGGCTGACCACCCTGTACCCCGTCTGGGCAGGTATCGACGCCGACGCCGTCCACGTGGCGGCCACCGGCGGCCTCACGTGGTTGGCGAAAACCGGATGTACGACCACCACCGACCACCACTACGTCGTTCCCCGCGACGCCGGCGACGTTTTCGAGGCCGAGATCACCGCGGCTGCGCAGGTCGGCCTTCGATTCCACCCGTGCCGTGGGTCGATGGATCTCGGCCAGAGTTCCGGCGGCCTGCCACCGGATCACGTCGTGGAAAAACTCGATGACATCCTGACCGGCACGCAGTCGGTGATCGACCGTTGGCACGACCCGAATCCCGGATCGATGCTGCAGATCGCGGTAGCTCCCTGCTCACCCTTCTCGGTGACGGAGGCATTGCTCCGCGAGTCCGCGACGCTGGCCCGCGAAAACGGCGTGCGTATGCACACGCATCTGGCCGAGACACTGGACGAGGAGAGATTCTGCCGCGAGCATTTCGGTTGCACGCCGGTCGAATACATGGAACGATTCGGCTGGGTGGGCCCGGACGTCTGGTACGCCCACGCAGTCCATCTCGATGACGCCGGTATCGAGACGATGGCGCGAACCGGAACTGCGGCGGCGCACTGCCCGACCTCCAATGCGCGCCTGGGAGCCGGTATCGCCCGTGCCGCCGATCTGGTGAACGGCGGGGTCACCGTGGGGCTCGGCGTGGACGGCGCGGCGAGCAATGAAGCTTGCAGCCTGATCGAGGAGTCTCGTCATGCACTTCTGTTTGCCCGCTCCAAGGGCGGACCGCAGACGATGACGGTGCGAAAAGCCTTGGAATTGGGAACCATCGGCGGCGCACGAGTTCTGGGCCGAGAGAGCGAGATCGGATCGATCGAGGTCGGAAAACTTGCCGACCTGGCGGTGTGGAAACTCGACACCGTCGCGCATGCCGGCATCACCGATCCAGTGGCGGCGCTCGTACTCGGCTCGACTCCCCCGCTGAAGTTACTGCTCGTCAACGGGCGAATCGTAGTTGCCGACGGACGAGTCACCACCGTCGACGAGGACGTCGTGGCCTCGGATGTCGCACGCGCACACCGCGACCTACTCGGAAAGGCTTGAGGTCGCGATGGACCTGCACAGCGTCGACGAAGTTCTGGTGCCGCGGACCCGCGCCGAACTCCCCTGTGCGTCACCCGGCATCGGGTTCATCGGTGGCGGCACCTGGCTGTACTCGGAACCGCAGCCGCACCTGACCACCCTTGTCGACCTTGCGGGCTTCGACTGGGAAGCTGTGGCGGTCGGCGATCTCGGTCTCGAGATCGCGGCCACCTGCACCATCGAGGAACTGTGCCGCGCCGAACTTCCCGCATCCTGGCGCGCCGCAGCTCTGTTCCAACACTGCGCTGACGCACTACTCGCATCGTGGAAGGTGTTGCGATACGCGACAGTCGGCGGCAACATCGCGCTCTCCTTCCCGGCCGGAGCGATGACGACTCTGTGCACCGCTCTCGACGCCGAACTGACGATCTGGCGTCCGGACGGTACCGAATACTCGTTCCCCGTAGTCGATTTCGTTATCGACGATTCTCGAAACGTACTCAGGTCCGGCGAGATCATCCGCAGTATCCGGATTCCCGTGCATGCATTGACTGCACGTACCGCGATGCGAAAGCTGGCTCAGACGTCACTCGGGCGATCGGCCGTAGCCGTGGCCGGACGCTGCGGCGCCGACGGTTTCACGCTGGCGATCACCGCCGCGACCCGCCGTCCGTACGCTCTGAAATTCGACGAACTCCCCGACGCCACAGCACTTGCGGATGCGTTGCGCAGCAGGATTCCGGAAGACGCCTACTTCACCGATGTCCATGGAACTGCGCCGTGGCGGAAGGCGATGACCGAGCTTCTTGCCGAAGAAATCCGAGGTGAACTGGAATGAAGTACTCGGTGGACGGAGTTCCGCGCGACGACCAGCCCCGCCCAGGACAGTGCCTGCGAACCTTCCTCCGCGAGCACGGAGCGAACTCCGTCAAGAAGGGGTGCGATGCCGGAGACTGCGGCGCCTGCTCGGTGCTGGTCGACGGACACCCCACCCATTCGTGCATATTTCCCGCCCATCGCATCGACGGCCGCGACGTCGTCACCGCCTCCGGTCTCGGAACACCGGAGAAACTTCACCCCATTCAACAGGCATTCGTGGACGCGGGCGGATTCCAATGTGGTTTCTGTACAGCCGGAATGGTAGTCACCGCATCAGCGTTGTCGGTCGAGCAAAAATCCGATCTCGCGTGCTCGATGAAAGGTAACCTGTGCCGCTGCACCGGTTATCGGTCCATTCGTGACGCTCTCGCCGGTACATCCAATACGGAGACTGCCAAAATAGGCGGGGCACAAGGGCGTTCGATCGCAGCACCGGCGTCCGCGCGCATCGTCACGGGAACCGAGCAGTACACCATGGACTTCTCCCCGGGTGAGAAGCCGGTCGACCTGCTTCACGTCGCAGTACTCGGCAGTCCGCACGCACACGCACACATAAGCCGGATAGACACGGCAGCAGCCGAAGCGGCGCCGGGCGTCACCGCGGTCCTCACTTTTCATGACAGTCCGGACGTGCTGTTCTCGACCGCCCGGCACGAGGACCGCAACGACGATCCGGCCGACACGCGCGTGTTCGACAGCACCCTCCGTTTCCGCGGCCAGCGCGTAGCCGCGGTCATCGCCGAAACCCCGACGCAGGCGGAACGTGCACTCTCGCTGATCGAAGTCGACTACGAGGTACGCGACGCGGTATTCGAACCAGATCTGGCGCGTTCCCCCGGCGCTCCACTCCTGCACGGCGACAAGGACGAGAGCTCGCGGATCGCCGAGGCCCCCCGCAACGTGGTTGCCGCGCTTCACGATGGCGTCGGCGATCTGGACCGTGCGCTCGCAGATGCGACTGCAGTCGTCGAAGGTACGTGGAAAACTGCGCGAGTCCAGCACGTGGCCTTGGAAACTCACGGCGCAGTGGGGTGGCTCGACGAGGAGGGCCGTCTCGTCATCAGAAGCAGCACACAGGTGCCGTTTCTGGTTCGGGACGAATTGGCCCACATCTTCGATCTCGATCGCAGCCGAATCCGGGTGTTCGCAAAACGGGTAGGCGGGGGTTTCGGCGGGAAGCAGGAATTACTCACCGAGGATCTGGTCGCACTGGCCGTCTTGAAGACCGGCAAGCCCGTAGCCTACGAGTTCAGCCGAAGCGATCAGTTCACCATCGCACCGTCACGGCATCCGATGCGAGTATCGGTGCGTGCGGGAGCCGACGCCGACGGAACTCTCACTGCGCTCGCTATCGACGTGCTTTCCGACGCGGGGGCGTACGGGAACCATTCGATCGGAGTCATGTTCCATGGGTGCGCCGAATCCATGGCGGTCTATCGCGCTGCGACCAAACGCGTCGACGCCGAAGCGGTCTACACGAACAACGTTCCCTCCGGGGCCTTTCGTGGTTACGGGCTCGGCCAGATCATCTTCGCCGTCGAGTCGGCCATGGATCAGCTCGCGGATCGTCTCGGCATGGACCCCTTCGAGTTTCGGCGGCGCAACGTCGTCGTTCCCGGAGACGATTTTGTCGACTGGCACGTCGAAGACGGTGATCTCGAATTCGGCAGCTACGGACTGGACCAGTGCATCGACCTCGTCGCCAGTGCACTGTCGAGCGGGCGCGGAGAGGCTGCACCGGCTGGGTCGCGTTGGCGGATCGGTCGGGGCATGGCAATTGCCATGATCGCGACGATCCCGCCGCGTGGTCACTTCTCCGACACCACCGTCGCGCTCGAGGCCGACGGTCGGTACGTCGTGAACATCGGCACCGCTGAGTTCGGCAACGGAACCACTACGATTCACCAACAGATCGCGGCCACCGAATTGCGGACGACAGTCGATCGCATCACGATTGTTCAATCCGACACCGATGCTGGCGGATACGACACCGGAGCGTTCGGGTCGACGGGAACGGTGGTCGCCGGAAAGGCGCTCCTGATCGCCTGCGAGCGCCTTCGCGAGCGGATACTGACCCGTGCGGTGCGATCGAGCGGTCGCGGCGCGCAGATCGACGACCTTTCGCCGGACGGTGTCGAAACATCCCACGGTTGCCTCGATTTCGCGACGCTACTCGAAGGTGGCCCGCTCGCCGCTGACGGTCGCCACGACGGTACACCGCGCTCGGTCTCGTTCAACGTTCACGGTTTTCGCGTTGCCGTCGACACGAACACCGGCCGGGTGAAGATCCTGCAGTCGGTTCAGGCCGCCGATGCCGGCACCGTCATGAACCCGGCACAACTGCGAGGGCAGGTGGAAGGCGGTGTGGGACAAGCGCTCGGCGCTGCGCTGTCGGAGGAGATCGTCATCGAAGAAGGTCGGGTGATCAATCCGCAGTTGCGCAATTATCACGTTCCCCAGATCGGGGATCTGCCGATCACCGAAGTACTGTTTGCCGACACGTACGACAAGCTCGGGCCTTTCGGCGCGAAATCGATGAGTGAGGCCCCCTTCAATCCTGTAGCACCGGCGTTGGCAAACGCGATTGCCAACGCGTGTGGAGTGCGTATGTACTCCACACCGATGACACCGGATCGAGTGTGGGAACAGCTACAGAGGCCCTAGGTCTCGCGTGCGAGCACGCGCTCGACCGCGTCGACCGCGTCGTCCAGCTCACTGGTGGTCACCGTCAGCGCGGGCCGGAATCTGATTCCCCTCTTCCCGGTGGGCAGTATCATCACGTGCTCGTCTTCACGCAGTCGCTGTACGACGCGATCGCGAAGGTCACTGTCTTCCAGAGTGATCGCGCACATGAGGCCACGACCGCGCGGCTCGGTTGCCGCCGCGTACCGCCCGCAGACTTCGGTCAACCGGGCAAGGAGATGCGCACCCGTGAATCGCACGCGGTCGATCAGTCGGTCCTGCTCGACGACTTCGAGTATCCGCCGGGCACGAACCATGTCGGTGAGGTTGCCACCCCACGTCGAATTGATCCGAGAACTGACGTGAAACACGTTGTCATGCACTTCATCCACGCGCCCGCCGGCCATGATTCCGCACACCTGCGTTTTCTTGCCGAACGCCACCACATCCGGACTCAGACCCAATTGTTGGTAGGCCCAGGCAGTTCCGGTGATTCCGCAACCGGTCTGTACTTCGTCGAGAATGAAGAGGGCGTCGTTTTCGTGGCACAACTCCTGCATCGCCTGCAGAAATTCCGGCCTGAGGTGATGGTCGCCGCCCTCGCCCTGGATCGGCTCGGCGATGAAACAGGCAATGTCGTCGGGGTTGTCGGCGAAAGCTCGGCGCGCTTGATCGAGAGCTTGCCTCTCCGCAGCTTCGACATCGCGGCCGTCTGCCAGGTACGGCGAGTCGATACGTGGCCAGTCGAACTTGGGGAATCGCGCGACCTTGCCCGGTTCGGTGTTGGTGAGCGACATCGTGTAGCCACTGCGGCCGTGAAAAGCCTCGGTCAGGTGCAGGACCTTTGTCCCCAGATCTGCTGACAACCCGCGGCTTTCGTTCCACCGACTCTTCCAGTCGAAGGCAACCTTGAGTGCATTTTCCACCGCCAGGGCTCCGCCGTCGACGAAGAACAAGTGTGGGAGTGCCGAATCCCCCAGTACCCGAGCGAAAGCCGCAACGAAGCGCGCCATGGGTTCGGTGTAGATGTCGGAGTTACTCGGCTTGTTGGAGGCCACGACAGCCAACTCCTGTTGAAACTCCTCGTCGCCTGCGATCGCAGGGTGATTCATACCCAGGGCCGAAGAGCCGAAGAAACCGAACATGTCCAGATACTCGGTTCCGTCTCGCAGGTCACGGAGATAGGAACCCCGCGACCCTTCGACGTCGAGAATCAGATCGAATCCGTCGACGAGGATGCTGGCCTTCAACACGTCGTAGACCGGAAAGAGCGCACTGTCACCGAAGTCTCGCATCGCAGTACTCATACGCGAAGGCTATGTCAATTTTCCGGGAGTGTCGATAGAGGACCGTAAAAGTTATTGAACAAGCGTCATTCGTCGTAAAAAGTTTGTAGGATGATGGTGCTTCGTGTGTTGACGTTGGCTGCCGTACGGATCTCCTGCAGCAATCGCTCCAACGCCCGAGGTGACGCCACCCGGACCAGGAGGACGTAGCTTTCGCTCCCGGCTACCGAGTGACACGAGACGACCGCCGGCAGATGACGCAAGCGGGCAGGCGCATCGTCGGGCTGCGAGGGATCGAGAGGAGTGATGGCGACAAATGCGGACAGATTGTGACCGAGTGCCTCCGGATCGATCTTCGCGGAGTACCCACGGATCACCTTGCGAGATTCCAAACGACGCACTCGCGATTGGACTGCGGAGATCGAGAGTCCAGCCTTCTCAGCAAGACTCGCGAGAGTGGCACGGCCGTCCAAGACCAATTCACGCATCAAAAGTCGATCGGTTTCGTCGACCGGAACACCGGCAACGTCACTGGTTTCTGTTTCTCGCACCTGCGCAGGCTAACGCAATCGGACATTCGTATGGTTGAAACCTGGGAGCTACGTGCACGGTTCGCAGCGGCCCTCGCCAAGATGTATGGCGACGAGGTCCCCGCTTACAACACCTTGGTAGATGTAACGATGCAGGTGAACCGTGATTTTGCCGCCGAACATCCGGATTCTGCGGAGCGCCTGGGCAGCCTGGCGAGAGTCAGCGCCGAGCGTCACGGCGCCATCAGACTGGGGACTCTCGACGAACTACGTGACGTAGCCACCGTCTTCGGCGGATTCGGTATGTTTCCGGTCGGCTATTACGACCTCCGGCTCACCGACTCCCCCATTCCCGTTGTCTCGACGGCATTTCGCCCCACCGATCCCGCCGAACTCGCCCGGAACCCGTTCCGCGTTTTCACCTCGGTGCTGACCAGTTCCGATTCCAGGTTCTTCGACACCGACCTCGAGCGTCGGATCACCGGGTTTCTGCGTCGCCGGACCCTGTTCTCTCCCGAACTTCTGCAGTGGGCACGTCAATCGAGTCGCGAGGGCGGCCTGACGGAGCCCGAGGCGACACAGTTCGTCGATGCAGCGACCTCGGCGTTTCGGCTCGGCACCGATCCCATCGACGCGGGCTGGTACCGCGAACTCGCCGCAATCTCGCCTGTCGCTGCAGACATTGCGGGGCAGGGCTCGACCCACGTCAATCACCTCACCCCGCGAGTGCTCGACATCGACGAGTTGTACCGCCGCATGACCGAGCGCGGTATCACCATGATCGACCGCATCCAAGGCCCGCCGAGATGGAGCGGACCACCGCTACTTCTGCGGCAGACGTCGTTTCGTGCATTGGCCGAAGACAGACTCTTCCGTCAGCACGACGGATCGGTCACCACTGAGCCCGTCCGCGTCAGATTCGGCGAGGTGGAGGCACGCGGAATCGCGTTGACCCGCAGCGGGCGAGCGATCTACGACCGACTGATCGCCACGCCCGAGGACGCCGATTGGGACAGCGAATTTCCGCACTCCGAAAGCGAACTCGATGCCGCGGGGTTGGCGTACTTCACGTACCGAAACGAAGGAACTGTTGTCGTCCGCGACCCGATCGTCTACGAGGACTTCCTACCTGCCTCCGCGGCCGGGATCTTCGCATCCAATCTCGATTCCGTGACCGGATTCGTTTCCGATGCGCCCGGCGCCGAATACGGGCAGGATCGATTGGAGGGCGCCATCGACCGCACCATCGAAGATCCGTTCGAGCTGTACCGCGCACAACAAGAGGCGTCACGTGCCGTGCTGCCTCCCGCCCACAACAACAGAGGACTCCCCAGTGAACCTGCCTGATTCTTCGAGCCTCGCCGATCGCGCCGAAAGCGCCCTTGCCGCGTGCGGTGTCGAGTGGCCCGCCGGCGACCTGAGCGCACGAACCCCCATCACCGGTACGCAACTGCGTACCGTTCGGCAGCACTCCGGTAGAGAAGTCGACGACGCCGTCGACGCGGCGCATCGCGCGTTCCTCACCTGGCGCACCGTCCCCGCTCCGGCGCGCGGCGCGGTCGTGCGCCGGCTGGGCAGCCTACTGACCGAGCACAAGGATGACCTCGCGGAAATCGTGACGTTGGAGGCCGGGAAGGTCACCTCGGAGGCTCTCGGCGAGGTACAGGAGATGATCGATATCTGCGAGTTCGCCGTCGGTCTCTCCCGGCAGCTCTACGGACGCACCATGCCGTCCGAGCGTCCCGGACACCGGTTGACGGAAACGTGGCACCCTCTCGGCGTTGTCGGAGTCATCTCCGCGTTCAACTTTCCCGTCGCGGTGTGGTCGTGGAATACCGCCATCGCTCTCGTGTGCGGTGACGCCGTCGTCTGGAAGCCTTCGGAGACCACGCCGCTGACTGCGCTGGCATGTGACGCCCTCCTCCGACGCGCCCTCGCCGACTGTGATGCACCGATCGACGTGCACCAGTTGATCATCGGCGGACGCGATGTCGGTGAGGCCTTGGTGGTCAACCCACTGGTGGCCTTGGTCAGCGCCACCGGTTCCGTGCGGATGGGCCGCGCGGTGGCTCCGCGGGTCGCCGAACGCTTCGGGCGAAGCCTCCTCGAGTTGGGTGGCAACAACGCCGCAGTCGTCACACCGTCGGCAGATCTCGAGCTTGCCGTACGCGGAATCGTGTTCTCCGCCGCCGGAACTGCGGGGCAGCGGTGCACCTCACTTCGTCGGCTCATCGTGCACGAGTCGATCGCCGATCACGTCGTCGAGCGCGTTGCGGCCGCGTACGCACAGCTCGAGGTCGGCAGTCCCTTCGATTCCGGTGTTCTGGTCGGGCCGCTGATCAACGAAGCCGCGTTCGAGACGATGCAGAAATCGCTCTCGGCCGCACGCGCGGACGGCGGAACTGTGGTGTGTGGCGGGGACCGCGTCGGCGATTCCGGGTTCTACGTGACACCTGCCCTCGTTCGTATGCCCGCACAGACCGAGGTGGTGCGGGCGGAGACTTTTGCACCCATCCTCTACGTCTTGACCTACACCGACTTCGACGACGCCATTGCGCTGCACAACGGCGTGCCTCAAGGACTTTCGTCCTCGATCTTCACACTCGATCAGCGAGAAGCAGAGCGCTTCCTCGCCGCCGACGGCTCCGATTGCGGCATCGCGAACGTGAACATCGGAACGTCCGGTGCGGAGATCGGCGGCGCATTCGGCGGGGAGAAGGAGACTGGCGGCGGACGCGAGTCGGGTTCGGATTCGTGGAAGGCATACATGCGCCGAGCCACCAATACCGTCAATTACTCGGACCAGCTTCCGCTGGCTCAAGGGGTCGAGTTCGGCTGAACACCTGCCGGGCGAAATCGGTGATCGCGTCGATCAACTCCGGGAGCGCCGACAACTGCGGTGCATGGTCGGTGCCCAGGCTGACCACCTGGGCACCGGGGACAAGTCTCTGCATGGCGCGTTGAGCCTCGATCGGCACGGTTCGATCCAGCGTGCATTCGACATACAACCTCGGCACGGTTCCGAATCGCTCTTCCGTCCAGACCGGTGCCATCAGGCGGGCTGACTCCAGTTGTGGAACGAGCATGCGCGCGGCGAAGATCGCATCAGCCACCGGCGCTTCGTGGAAGAACACAGCGGCACCGGCTTCGGGCGGTACCACCGTCGCATCCCCGTCGTCGGCGGGGACCAACCAACGTGAGATCCCGACCGGACTTTCCAGACCGAGTTCGATGCAGAGCATCCCGAAGTCCGTCTGCGATGGAAGCATCATCCCTGCGACGTACACAAGACCCGTTACCCGCGAAGGCAGCAACTCAGCCACCTGTGAGGCCACGATGCCACCGCCGGAGTGACCGACGAGGGCGCACTGCCCGTCCAAGGACTCGACAACTGCCACAACATGTTCGGCAACGACATCGAGATCGATCACGTCGTCTGAGTTCCAACTTCCCGAGCCGGGAACCTCCACCACAACAGGATTGAAGCCGGCCGATTTCAGTGGGCCACACACACGATCCCAGACCCAACCGCCGGCCCATGCTCCGTGGATCAGGACGATGTTCCGTGCACTCACTGCTTGACCTCGAGCTCTGCAGCCGAAAGTACCCGAGCCGCCTCACGACCTGCGGCGGCGTTGGACTTCCCCTGCCTCGACCCGGCCAATTTGGCCTTGATGTGATCGCGAACGGTAATGGGTTCGTACTCCAAGCCGGAGTCGTCCTGAAAACTCGGCAAGGTCGCAATCACCGCGTCGACGTTTCCGTCATGGAAGAAGGCCGCCGATCGCCGGCGCTTGATGGTGCCGTTCACCACCGGAGGCGCAACTCGGTGCAGCGTGGACATCCACCTGTCGTTGGTCAGTCGCGCGGTGAGATCCCCGAGGTTGACCAGTAGCGCGCCGTCGTGCGGCCAGACATCGTGCCAGCGTCGGTCGGTCCCGAGCACTTGCAAACCTTCGACCTGATCCGCCCACAGCACGGTGACCAGCCCGAAATCGGTATGTTCGCCCATCCCCTTCAACTCACCGTCCAACGTCACCGTCCCTTCGGGTAACGCGTAGTTGTTCATCCGCAGTACGTCGATGGAGTGGTCGGTGATCGACTCGAAGAATCCTGAGGTCAGCCCGAGCGCGTCTTCGAAAATGGTGGTCAGTGTGCGTGCCACCCGCTCGCCATGGGCGTAGTAATTCTCCACCCGCTCCGTGAAACCGGACACTGCGGGCCACAGGTTGATTCCGTAATCGTCCTCCGACAGTTCGAGTTCGGTGAATGATCGGGCTTCGGTTCCGACGTTGAAGGCCTCGAAAAAGTCGTTCATTCTGGTCGCGGATTCGACGCCGAGGCTCAGGCTCAGCGACTCGCTCTTGGGCGGGCTGTACCCACGATTCGCGCCCTCGATTCGGTAGCCCGACTTCGTCTCCATCGGCAGCCCGAAGAAGTCGTCCATCGCTTCGGCGAGGCCGGAAGAAACAGCGGCCGGAACACCGTGGCCTCGAATCTGCATGAAACCTACAGTCCGACAGGCATGGTCGACTTCGGCAGCCACTCGCGCCTTGTCCTGGTCGGCACCACCGAGCACGTAAGGCGAGATGTCGACGACGGGCACTTGGAAGGGATCAGACTGGGACTGTGACACTGGCGTCTCCTGCGGAGCTGGTGGCGGGTTCAGATTTTGCAGTGGCATGGAGGCTCTCTCGCGATCGCCTCGCGAGTTCACCGAGCCGGGTGTGATTGAACAGCAGATTGAGCGAAAAGGCCGAGGCCGCAGCCAAGGTGATGCCGCTACCGAGGAGGATCTGAGCCGAGGAGGGGAATCGCTCGAACATCCCCTCCGCAAATTCCGGAAGAATACCGATCCCCACCGATACAGCGGCGATCGTGGTGTTGATCGGGTCGCCGAGATCGACCTTGCGCAGCGTGTTGATTCCGACCACGGCGACAGTGGAGAACAAGATGATTCCGACGCCGCCCACCACCGGATCAGGCAGGGCTGCAACCACTTCACCCATTCGCGGGATGAGGCCGAGGACGATCAGAATGGCACCGCTGGTAGCCGTCACGTACCGGCTGTACACCCGGGTCGTGGCAACGGCGCCGACATTCTGCGAGAAGACGGTGTCGACAAAGGCATTGAAGATTCCGCCCAGAACTCCCGACATCCCGTCGGCCACCAGCCCTCGTGCGAGATCTGCTTTCTTCAAAGGCTTTCCGGTGATCTCGCTGACTGCCAGCATGCTCGCCGTCGATTCTGCGAAGACGACTGCCATGACGATACTCATCGCCACCACGGCGGTGACGGGAAACTCCGGAGCGCCGAAGTGGAACGGCATCGGGAAGCCCACCCAGGCCGAGCCGCCGACGCCACTCAGATCGATCAGGCCCATCGGGATGGCGATCACGGTGCCGATCACCAGCGCCATCAGTACACCGAGCTGCGTCCACATCCCGCGGCCGAGGCAGATGAAGGCCACCGCGACCACAACGACTGCGGCAGCCAGCGCCAGATTCTTCGGGTCGGCGAACGACGGGGAGGTGGGGTCGTTTCCGACGATCAGTCCTCCTGCGACACCGATCAACGAGATGCCGATGACTGTGAGGACGACGCCGGTAACCAGGGGTGGGAAGTATCGGACGATCTTGGCGAACGGCACGGCCAAGGCAATGCCGACTACGCCACCGACCAGCATGGACCCGTACACCGCCTGCAGGCCGTACTCCTTGGCGATCAGAATCATCGGCGTCAGCCCGGCGAAGGTCGCCCCGCAGACGATCGGCAGCCGGACACCGGCGACCTTCCCGACGCCCAGGCTCTGAATGATCGTGATGATGCCTGCAACGAGCAAGTCCGCGCTGATCAGCATCGCGACTGTGCTGCGGTCCAGCCCTACGGCGGCACCGAAAACCAGCGGAACCGTGATGCAGCCGGTGTACATGATGAGGACGTGCTGAAGAGCAAAAGCAGACTGGCGGGCAAATGGGAGCCGCTGGTCGACAGGATGGATGGCCATGCGCCGATCTCCGTCCGAAGCTGGAAGTGTTTCGTGTACGGGACTATTCAGCACGTCGATAATTTCTTACCGTGGTCGAATTTGTTTCGTCTGTGTAATCAAAACTTTCACCAGAGCACTGCTATCTTCGGCACATGGACGACGACCAGAAGGCGATAGCGACCGCAATCGGGGCCGCCGTGCGGACTGCGCGAAAAGAAGCCGGACTGACGTTGCGCGAGGTTGCCGTGAAGTCGGGCTTGTCCCAGCCCTTCCTGAGCCAGACCGAAAACGGCCACGCAGTACCCAGTGTCATGAACCTTCATCGCCTCGCGCAATCGCTCGGCACCACGGCGCACGCACTCTTGGCACAGGGTGAGCGAACTCCGTCCAGCCTCGTCCGCGCCGGCGAGGGGCGAACCTTCGAACTGGCACACGATTCGGTGATTCGATTCTGCTCCACCGGCTCACGGACCATGGAACCCAACGAGATCACGGCAGCACCTCATTCCGAGGCAGGTGAGCACACCGAGCACGCCGGCGAAGAGTTCATTCATGTTCTCGAAGGATCTGTCGAGGTCGAGGTGGGACTGGACGAGCATCACGTTCTTCACGTAGGCGACACCCTCCTCTACACCTCGACCATCCCGCACCGGTGGTTCAATCGCACCGATGCGGTCGCGAGGTTCCTCATCGTGAGTTCGCCGCCCTCGTTCTAGATGCGCGGCTGTAGTTCCACACCACAACCCCCCGCTCACGGCTTACCCTGACAGCGTGACCATGTGGCCGGAACTTGCGCGCGAAATCGCCGATACCGTTCTGTTTCCCGTCGCCGACAGCGTCGACGCCGACGGAGAAATCCCCAGCAGCCATTTCGACGCGCTCGCCGCCGACGGCTTCTACGGCATCGCCGCCCTCGGTGAGGGTGGCCCCAGCAGCGAAGAACTGGTCGAGGTCCTCGAAACCTTGTGCGGCGGTTGCCTCGCGACGACGTTCACCTGGATGCAGCATCACGGCGTCGTCGGAGCCCTGGCGGCGAGTCCCAATGCACCTCTGCGCGAACAATACTGGGACGGTCTGGTTTCCGGCACGATTCGCGGTGGGGTTGCCTATGCCGGCGCCATCCCCCGCCCACCGCTCCTGTGGGCGAAGCGGGTGAACGACGGCTACGTCCTCGACGGGATCGCCCCCTTCGTCACCGGTTGGGGCATCGTCGATGTTCTCTTGGTGTCGGCGCGCGACGAGTTCGACAATTCCATCGTTCATTCCGTCGTACCGGTGGGCGAGGCCCCGGGTCTGACGATCGAGGAGCTTCCACTGATCGCGGCGCGCGGGAGCAACACCGTCCGAATCGTGTTCGACGCTTTCGAAATTCCCGATACCGACGTCTGTGCTGTCGTCAGCGACGAACAATTCCAGAGCACCCAGCTCCCCGGCTTGTGGCTCAACGGCGCGATGGCCATGGGCATCACCCGCCGCGCTGTCACCGAACTTGCGGATCTGGGAGTCGACACCGACGCGTTCGAGGAACAAGCCACCCGGGCGCGCGCCGATCTCGATGCAGCACTGCGCGACGGCGGCGACATGTCGGCCGCCCGCGCCCGAGCGTCGGAACTTGCGATACGCGCGTCGGCCGCACTCGTGACTGCGACCGGAAGCCGCGCTCTGGTCGGCTGCAACACCCCCGAGCGGCTCATGCGTGAAGCCACCTTCACTCTTGTCGCGGCTGGTCGCCCGGAGATCAAAACAGCTCTCGTGGAACGACTCAGCGGATACTGAGTACGCACGGTTGTACTCGATTACGCTGGGGCTCATGACCAGTGGAGAACCAGTACTCATCCCGGCCGGAACCGTGTTCACGCCGGAGGACCTGACGTTCTATGCCGATCGCGACTCCCGCAGTCTCGACGACGCCATCGCCGAAGCCGACCTTCTTGTCAGTTGCCCACACTCGGGTTCCGCGATTCCAGCAGAACTCTCACGTTTTCTCGCACCCGAGTTCACACAGCGGCTGCAGTTCGACTTCACCGACATGTCCACCAGTCCCATCGTGCGCCGTTGGGCCGAAATCGATTCGCGCATCGTGTACGTGGAGAATCCGCACCCTCGCATGATTCGCGATCCCAACCGTGCGAAGCCCGAAAACCTGGAAGCGTCACTGCGCGAAGCATTCGCCCGCGTCCACAAGGCCGGTGCCGGCAACAAAGCAGACCTCACCGGCGTCGACGCAGTTCGCCCTGTCACCTTCTCGTTCTACCCCCTGCTGCTCGAGCCGACCGACGACGCGGGCTGGAAGAACCTCGCCGAGACCTTCACCGAGACAGCCGAACACGGTTTGGGTGTCTACGAAAGAACTCGCGACACACTGATCGAAGCCATGGTGGAGAAGAGCTTCGAACTCGGTCGATCGTTCACGACGTTGTCGTTCCACGACACGATGAACCACACCACCCGGCGGGACGGCGCCGTCAATGTCGAACGGCCGGAAGCAGATCGACTCCCCGACGTCGTCGCACTCTCCAATCGTGGCGATCACGACGGTAATCGACGCGGCGACAATCCCGTGACGATGGATCCGGAGCTCATCCGCACACTTGCGGTCTCACATCGCAAGGGATTTCAGGTCGACGATCCGGATGCGGTCGCTCTCAATCAGCCGTACCTCGGCAGTTTCGAAATCATCCGAGCCGGAGCGAGATTCGCCGAATTGAGCGCCCGCGCCGCCGAAGCCGGGATCACGTTGAGCGCGGTTCAGGCCGAATTCAAACGAGAATTCCTACTGGGAGACGAACTGGCCGCCTACATCATGGAACCCGGCGTCGACTGGCCGACACCCGATGCCGAGCGGGTGGACCAACTCGCCCACGCGTGCAAGGCGAGCTGGGACCACTACCGCAACAGCTGACTCAGCGCTGTTACTCAGGGCTGACTCAGCCGCAATACTCAACCGAGCACCACTCCGAACAACGCGCCGGCCGCAATCGTCGTGACGGCCAAGATGATGGTCGGCAGGAAGAACGAGTGGTCGACGAGCTTGGAACCGAGCTTCGTGCTGCCCGAGAGGTCGAAGTTCGCAGCCGCGATCTGCGAACCGTTTGTCGGCAACAGATAGACGCCGGCAAACGCTCCGGCCCACATTCCGCTCACCAGACCGGGTGCAATCCCGGCAGCGAGACCGATCGGCACGATGGTCCTCGTAGCGGTCGACTGACTGGTCGTCAGTACACAGACCAGGAAGACACCGAGCGCGAAGATCCACGGCGCGGCGTTGACCCAGTCGCCGACGGTGCTCGTGATCAGCTCGGAATGGGCGCTGATGAACGTGTCCGTCAGCCATGCCAGACCGAACAGCGCGATGGCCGAGACCATACCGGCACGGAACACCGTCGACGACGGCACGTCGGCGACATTCGGGCGGCACACCAGCAGGATCAACGTACCCACGACGAACATCAGCATTTCGATGATCGGTGTCATCCCCATCGGAGTACCGTCGGCAGCTTCGGGACGAATCCCCTTGAACAGGCCGAAGATCACGATAGCCAGGACGCCGGCGAGGAAGATCAGTGCCGCGTTTCGTCCGGTCTTCGTCGAGTCGAGTTCGGTCTTGGAGGCTGCACCAGGTCCGGCCAATTCGCCCGACTTCATCTTCGCCTGTATCTCCGGGTCGTCGTCGAGATCTTTGCCGAGTCGGTTGACCGCGATGGAGGAAAGGACGATGCCGACAACAGCAGCCGGGAAGGTGATCTTGATGATGTCGATGAGTTCGAAATCGTAGGGCGGCACGTCGGTCAGCGTGACCATTGCCGCCATTGCCGCGGACACCGGACTACACGCCAGCGCCACACCGGTCGAGACAACTGACAGCGACAGCGGTCGTGACGGCCGCACACCGTTCTTGTACGAGACGTCGTAGATGACGGGGAGCAGCGGGTAGAGGATGTTGGACGTGCCGGCACCGACCGAGAACAGGAATGACACCAACGGCGCGATCAGCGTGATCTGTTTCGGGCGAGATTCGATCAACTTGGCCGCGATGGTGACCATCCAGTCGATACCTCCGGCCGCCTGCATCATCGACGACGCGAGGACGACGGACAGGACGATGAGGAGAGCGTCGACCGGAGGACTGCCGACGTCCTCTCCGAAGACGAACACGAGGACGGCAACACCTGCGCCGCCCCACAGACCGAGAGCGACACCGCTCGATCTGGTACCCATGACAATCGCCCCGAGCACTACCGCCAGCTCGAGGACAATCTTGACTGCTTCCATCAGGCACTCGCCTTCTCGATAACAAGAGAATCGCTATAACAGGGCAAATAGTATGCTCTGCGCTTCGGCTGCAGGCACGAACACGCTGTCGGTGGGAAGGGGCAATATGGTGGTCGTGACCAACGTCCTCGGTAGGTTCTCGCCCGCCACACGCGAGTGGTTCGGCGGCGCTTTCAGCGCTCCGACTGCTGCGCAGCTCGGCGCCTGGGAATCCATCGCGAGTGGCTCTCACACACTTGTCGTCGCGCCCACCGGCTCCGGCAAGACATTGTCGGCGTTCCTGTGGGCCCTCGATCAACTCGCCGCCAAGGACGAAGGCGAACGCGCCACCAAAGTCCTCTACATTTCGCCGCTCAAAGCGCTGGGTGTGGACGTCGAGCGGAACCTTCGCGCGCCGCTGGTCGGCATCACGCAGACGGCGAAGCGTCTAGGCCTCACTCCGCCCGAGATCACCGTCGGTGTCCGTTCCGGTGATACGTCCCAGGCCGATCGGCGCTCGTTGATCAAACGACCCCCGGACATCCTGATCACCACGCCTGAGTCGTTGTTCCTGATGCTCACCTCCGCTGCCCGGGAAACACTGGTCGGTGTCGACACCGTGATCGTCGACGAGGTTCACGCGGTGGCGGGCACCAAGCGCGGCTCTCACCTCGCGCTCTCACTGGAACGCCTGGACGGCTTGCTCGAGCGTCCGGCGCAACGCATCGGATTGTCGGCCACTGTCCGTCCGCACGAGGAGATCGGGCGGTTCCTCGCCGGTTCGGCACCCATCCGGATCGTGGCACCGCCTGCCGCCAAGACCTTCGACCTCACGGTCCGTGTTCCCGTCGAGGACATGACCGAACTGGGGATCGCGACGCCGGACGACGGTTCCGAATCTCCCACCCCGCAAGCCGGTTCGATCTGGCCCCACGTCGAGGAACAGATCGTCGACCTCGTTCTCGACCACCGATCGTCCATCGTGTTCGCCAACTCTCGCCGCCTCGCCGAACGATTGACAGCCAGGCTCAACGAGATTCATGCAGAACGCATCGGTCTGGCCGTCGAGAAAACATCTCGCCCGCCCGCGCAGATCGGGGCTCCCACCGAGGTCAACTACGGCGCAGAACCCCTCCTTGCTCGCGCCCACCACGGATCGGTCAGCAAAGACCAGCGAGCCCTCATCGAAGACGACCTCAAATCGGGTCGATTGCGATGCGTCGTCGCCACCAGCAGTCTCGAACTCGGAATCGACATGGGCGCCGTCGACTTGGTCATCCAGGTGGAGGCACCGCCTTCGGTTGCCAGCGGCCTGCAACGTGTCGGCCGCGCCGGCCACCAGGTCGGTGAGATATCGCGAGGCGTCGTCTTCCCCAAGCATCGCACCGACCTGATTCATTGCGCGGTGACGGTCGAGCGCATGGTCGAAGGCAAGATCGAAGCGATGGCCGTTCCGGCCAATCCCCTCGACATCCTCGCTCAGCAAACTGTTGCGGCCACCGCTCTCGAACCGATCGACGTCGACGACTGGTTCGAGACCGTGCGCCGAAGCGGTTCCTTTGCAACGCTTCCCCGTTCGGCGTACGAATCGACTCTGGACTTGCTGGCGGGGCGGTACCCCTCGGACGAGTTCGCCGAATTACGTCCTCGCCTTGTCTGGGATCGTGAGTCCAACACGCTCACGGGCCGCCCGGGTTCGCAGCGTTTGGCCGTCACTTCCGGCGGCGCAATCCCCGACCGCGGCCTCTTCACCGTCTACATGGTTGGCGAGAAAGCGTCCCGCGTCGGCGAACTCGACGAGGAAATGGTCTACGAATCCCGGGTCGGCGACGTCTTCGCGCTCGGCGCCACCAGTTGGCGGATCGAGGAGATCACCTTCGATCGGGTTCTGGTCAGCCCCGCCTACGGCATGCCGGGTCGTTTGCCCTTCTGGCACGGCGACGGACTCGGTCGCCCCGCCGAACTCGGACAGGCGTTGGGGCAGTTCGTCCGCGAAACGGCTCTCGGCAACGAAGCCGACGTCGTCGAGCGTTGCCGCGTGGGCGGGCTCGATCACAACGCCACAACCAATCTGATCCAACTCGTCGGTGAGCAGAAAAATGCCACCGGGCAGGTGCCGTCGGATCGAACCCTGGTGGTTGAACGCTTCCGCGACGAACTCGGTGACTGGCGTCTGGTGCTGCATTCCCCGTACGGCCAACGGGTTCACGCACCGTGGGCCCTCGCCATCGGGGCGCGCCTGCAGGAACGATACGGCGTCGATTCCAGCCCGACGGCCTCCGACGACGGCATCATCATCCGACTCCCCGACACCGAGAACGAACCTCCCGGCGCCGAACTGTTCGCCTTCGACGTCGAGGACATCGAAGATCTGGTCACCCAAGAGGTGGGCGGCTCCGCGCTCTTCGCTTCCCGATTCCGCGAATGTGCCGCCCGCGCACTGCTTCTCCCCCGCCGCAATCCCGGAAAACGTGCACCGCTGTGGCAGCAGCGTCAGCGGTCGGCGCAACTGCTGGACGTCGCCCGCAAGTTCCCGACCTTCCCGATCCTGCTCGAGACCGTACGCGAGTGCTTGCAGGACGTTTACGACCTGCCTGCACTGAAGGAATTGTTCGGCAAGATCGAGAAAAGGCAGATTCGAATCGTCGAGGTGGAGACGGCCTCTCCGTCTCCGTTCGCCAGTGCGCTCCTGTTCAACTACGTGGGTGCGTTCATGTACGAGGGCGACAGCCCCCTCGCCGAGCGACGCGCCGCCGCTTTGTCCTTGGACTCCACGCTGTTGGCCGAACTCCTCGGCCGCGTCGAACTGCGCGAGCTCCTCGACGCCGGAGTGATCGAGCAGGCCGAACGTGAACTGCAACGGCTCGTCCCTGACCGAAAGGCCAAGGACCTCGAGGGTGTTGCCGATCTCCTCCGCATGCTCGGCCCGCTGACCACCGAAGAAGTCACCGAACGCTGTCTCGAGGACCCGGTCTCATGGCTCGAGAAGTTGGTTACGGACAAACGCGCCCTCCACGTCTCGTATGCGGGCGAGAGCTGGTGGACCGTCGTCGAAGATGCAGCGCGGCTTCGCGATGGACTCGGCGTTCCCCTACCCATCGGCGTTCCGGCCGCGTTCATCGAGCCGGTCGATCAACCACTCGACGACCTCCTGAGCCGGTACGCCCGCACCCACGGTCCCTTCACTCTCGCCGACGCGGCTGCACGCTTCGGTCTCGGAGTATCAGTCGCGCGTGACGTTCTCGGTCGGCTCGCGCTCGAAAAGCGGGTCCTGGAAGGTGAATTCCGCCCGTCTGCAACCGGGAGCGAATGGTGCGACGCCGAGGTCCTGCGTCGCTTGCGGCGTCGCTCGCTCGCCGCGGCACGGCAGGAGGTCGAGCCGGTCAGCACCGCGACCCTCGGGCGATTCCTTCCCAGTTGGCAGCACGTGGGCGGCACGCTGCGAGGAATCGACGGTGTTGCAACGGTGGTCGATCAACTTGCCGGCGTTCCGATTCCGGCGTCCGCTCTCGAATCGTTGATCCTGCCGAGCCGAGTTGCCGACTACTCTCCCGCGATGTTGGACGAACTCACGTCGACGGGTGAAGTCCTGTGGTCCGGATCGGGAGCTATCTCGGGCAAAGACGGGTGGGTAGTGCTGCACCCCGCCGACCTGGCACCGATCACGCTCAATTCGCCCGCCGACACCGACGTCTCGGAATTGCAGAAGCGCATCCTCGACCTGCTGTCCGGCGGCGGTGCCTACTTCTTCCGCCAGTTGGTCGACGCGTTGCGAACTACGGAGTCGGCTGCGGACACGGTCGACAGTGCGGTGACAACGGCACTGTGGGAGTTGGTGTGGCTCGGACACATCGGTAACGACACCGTTGCGCCGCTGCGCGCACTTCTCTCCGACACCACCAGAACAACAACCAGTCACCGATCACCTCGCCGTGTTCCGCGGGCCCGTCCGTACCGCGGAATGGCCCGCGCTTCCACGCCCGCGCGCACGGGACCGGCAACTGCCTCCGGTCGGTGGTTCCAGCTGCCAGGTATCGAACCTGACCCCACTATCCGGGCGCACGCCACGGCTGATCTGCTGCTCGAACGATACGGCGTCGTCACCCGCGGTTCGGTGATGAGCGAGAACGTGCCGGGCGGTTTCGCGTTGATCTACAAGGTACTGAGCACGTTCGAGGACAACGGGCGCGCTCGACGCGGATACTTCGTGGACACCCTGGGCGGCGCTCAATTCTCGACGCCTCCCGTGGTGGACCGCTTGCGGACGTTCGGTGATTCCATCGAGGGGCGCCACACCTCCTCGGCTGCAGTCACTCTCGCGGCGTGCGACCCGGCAAACCCGTACGGCGCGGCGCTGCCGTGGCCGGCGTCGGGGGGCGAAGAGTCACCAGGACACCGACCCGGACGAAAAGCCGGCGCACTGGTAGTTCTGGTGGAGGGTGAGTTGGTTCTGTTCGTCGAGCGCGGCGGTCGCACGATCCTGACATTCACCGACGACGGCGGAACGTTGCGCCTGGCAGCACTGTCACTTGCTCAGAAGGTGACTTCTCGCGCCATCGACAAGTTGGTAGTGGAGAAGGTCGACGGAGAGACCATCCACGGCAACGATTTTGCTCCGGTCCTGGTCGAAGCCGGCTTCGCGGCCACCCCTCGCGGATTCCGGTTGCGGTCATGAGGATTGGGGTCATGATGATTGAGATCGTGGAAGTTGAGATCCTGAAGTGTGGGTGCGGCGACCATGCCTGAGGGCGATACCGTGTGGCGGGCCGCCAATGAACTGCGCGCTGCCCTGGCCGAGAAGGTACTCACCACCTGCGACGTCCGCGTTCCTCGTTACGCCACCGTCGATCTCTCGGGCCACCGCGTGGATTCCGTCGCCAGCCGCGGAAAACATCTCCTGATCCGAGTGGGCGAAGCGTCCATTCACACGCATCTGAAGATGGAAGGTCAGTGGCAGATTTATCGCCCCGGCGAGCGCTGGCGCCGACCCGCTCATCAAGCGCGCATCATCTTGGCCACCGAAGACTCTGTAGCAGTTGGCTTTTCACTGGGAATCACCGAGATCCTCGAACTCGGGCAGGAACAGGAGGCCGTCGGACATCTCGGACCGGATCTGCTCGGGACCGATTGGGACAGTTCCGTGGCCGCCCGAAATCTTCGGGCCGCCGACTCCGTACCGATCGGAATCGCGCTCCTGGATCAGCGGGTGATGGCCGGACTGGGCAACGTGTACCGAAACGAGATCTGCTTCCTACGAGGTATTCACCCGAAAACGCCGACACATCTCGCGGGGAATCTCGACGCGATAGTGGATCTGTCTTTTCGCACCATCAACGTCAACAAGTCGCGTCGCATCCGGGTCACGACCGGCGACACCCGTCCAGGTAGGCAGACATGGGTGTACGGCAGGCGCGGAAAACCGTGCCGCCGTTGCGGAACCCGCATCAGAGAAGACACCCTCGGACCGGATCAGCTCACCGAGCGAAATATCTTCTTCTGCCCGGCCTGCCAGCCCTTCACGCCTGGTTAGCGTTGATCAGCAGCCTGACGCAGTGGCGGACAAATCGATCACGGTCCACGACGATCGTGCCGTCCAGATAACCGATGAACAGTGTGAACAACGCCCCGACCAGTCCGACTGCCACCAGCTGCTTGTCCACGGGATCAGCAATCTCGGACAACTGGTCGTACACCAGGTCGACGAACGCCGGCATCGATTCGATACCGCGGCCGCTCAGGACGGGTTCCGAGAGCGGAGCGATCAGAAGCACTCGCCCCATTGCCGGGTCGTCGACCATCAGCTTGACGAAAGCGTCGACCGCAGCGGTGGCGACTGCCTCGGATGTCGTCTCGGACTCCACTGCTGTGGCGAGCGCCGACTGCGCGCGCTCGGCGACAAACGTGTGGACCGCGACAACGTACTGATCGCGATCGGTGAAGCTCTCGTAGAAGTACCGCTCGGTCAGACCAGCGGCCTTGCAGACCGCTCGCACATTGACGGCCGGACCGTCGACCGCACCGAGCAGTGTCACTCCGACGTCGAACAACGTCGCCTTTCGAGTGGCCCTGCGTTCTTCGATGCTCACAACTTCCCCACTTCGCCGACACTTGATCTTCAATGCACCCGGTATTCGATCCTTGACTACCGCTGTTGTCGATCCTAATCTGACAACATGCGTAGTCAACTTGACGACAGCAGCACCCCGGTTCCCCTCGGTCCGGATTCCCTGACGTGGAAGTATTTCGGCGACTGGCGCGGGATGCTGCAAGGCGTCTGGGCCGGTTCGATGCAGAACATGCACCCCGGCCTCGGCGCCGGAGTCGAGGAGCATTCGCAATTCTTCGACGAGCGGTGGGAACGGCTGTACCGCTCGCTGTATCCCATTGCAGGCGTGGTCTTCGACGGCGATCGCGCGCAGCAGACAGCCGAAGAAGTCCGCGGCTATCACACACGAATCAAGGGCGTCGACAAGTTGGGGCGTCGGTATCACGCACTTGATCCCGACACTTTCTACTGGGCGCACGCAACATTCTTCATGGGCACCATCGTCACTGCCGAGAACTTCTCCGGTGGCTTGACCGAGGCCCAGAAACGTCAGCTCTTCACCGAGCACATTCAGTGGTACCGCCTGTACGGGATGAGCATGCGCCCTGTTCCCGAGACCTGGGAAGCATTTCAGGAGTACTGGGACCACATGTGCCGCAACGTACTCGAAGACAACAAGGCGACCCGCGACGTCCTCGACCTGTCGGGACTCGGCAAGCCCCCGTACATGACGTGGCTACCCGATCCGTTGTGGCGGCTCGTCCGAATCCCCCTCGCCCGCGGATTCGTGTGGCTGACGGTCGGAATGTACGACCAACCGGTTCGAGACCTACTCGGCTACTCGTGGACCAGTCGCGATCAGAAAATTCACAACGCTGTCGGCCGCACCGTCAACGCCGTCTTCCGTCTGGTGCCGTGGCGATACCGGTATCAGCCACGTGCTCGCGCGGGATGGGATCGAGCTGACGGCCGAATCCCCGCCGATGCACCACTGGTCCACACACCGGCGCGCAACCTGCCCCCGCTCGAGCAGCGAGATAACCCGATGCACTACAGCCCCAGGGTCTGATCTGCCATGCTCTGAACATGGAGTGGGACCTGCGAACCCTGCTGAACCGTCCGATCACGTCTCACGGTGCGCCGCTGGGACAAGAACGTGTGGCCGCGAGGACCACCGCGTACATCTACGGCAACATTCTTGTCCTCGCCGCACTCATACCGGTGACGAAATCTCAGGAATCGCTCGGCGCCGCGATTGTGGTCGGCACGGCATTGTCGACATACATTGCCCACACATTTGCCGAGGGCGTCGGCGAGAGCATTCGCAACGATCGCCGACTGACGACCGCGGAGAGAATCGACTCGCTTCGCGATTCCGTCCCGATCCTCACCTCTGCGGTTGTTCCTGTCGTCATTCTCGCGACGGCGTGGTTCAACTTCCTGGAGCCACGGACGGCGCAGTTGATCGCGGAAATCGTCTTGATCCTGCGGATCGGTTCCACCAGTTACGTGATCAGCCGACTGCACGGCGAGAAAGTCAGTACGAACACACATCTGGCAGCCTTCGGCCTCGCTGCCGTCGCCACCCTCATAGTCGGCTTGAAGATAGTGCTCACTCATTGACGAGCCACAAGTGCAAAAGAAGTCAGACCGGTCGTATATAACTAAGACGGGCAATTCGCAGAAACCTGACAATCGGTAATTTCGATGTGCGGTGATCGACGACTAACTCGGCCCACTTCTATCAAGTAGGCAGAGGAGCAGCCCGCAATGACAACACCACAGTCGCCGTATCCCTGGAACAACGACTCCAACCACACGACACCTCTCCCTCCGCCCCCTCCTCCGCCGCCGGGCATCACACCCGGTCAGGCTCCGTACTCGGGACATCAGCCTGCTTACACCCCGCCCCGGCCCCCATACGGTCAAGGCACTGGATATTCGCCGATGCCTCCCCGCCCGCCGAAATCGTATGCATGGCTGTGGGTCCTACTGGGAGTTGTCACAGTCGCACTCGTCGCCGTCGTGGTCTACGTATGGGTTCTCCCTCTCGTCTTGAACGACAATTCCGACGAGAACACCGCACGCACGGAAACCGTGGTGATCACCTCACCTGCGGCCGCGCCGCAGAACGGCGTCGTCACACCCGCGCCCAACGAGTCGGTCCCTGGCAGCGCAGCGCGTTGTGGATCGGTGTTCTCGAACAACGAATTCACGACGTCCGCCGTCGGCACCAGCGTGACGTCCTGTGAGTTCGCCGAAGAAGTGCGCTACCAGTACGTGAGCCAGGGTCGACGCGGCGGCCCGGTCTCCATCAGCGCGGTCAGTCCGGTCACGGGAACTCGGTACTCGATGAACTGCGCCGGCAACAAAGTCGTCACGTGTACCGGCGGAAACAACGCGGTGGTCTATGTCTATTGAGCAGTGCGTCGAGGCTCGTAGCGGGACGCGCCGACGACTCCTGGCGGTTGCACTCGCCACTGCTTCTGCAGCAGCCCTCGCGGGCTGCACGATTCCGACGCGAGACGAGTCGTCGGAGAAGGTCGAGACGATCACCGAAATCGTCGTCGTTCCACCGGAGCCGACAGAGACTCCTGCCGCCCCGGGCAACGGTGTCGGCCCGCTCGCCGGATTCGAGGCCCTGGGCAACACCCTCGGCGGCGCCGTGGGTATCGCACTCGTGCCCGTCGGCGGAGGTCAGTCACTCGTTGCCGGCGAGTGGCAGAACGGAGTCGCCTGGTCCACCATCAAAGTCCCACTGTCCATCGCAGCCCTCCACGAACCCGACAACACAGAACTCACAACGGTCAAGCAGGCGATCACCACCTCCGACAACGAATCAGCCGAAGAACTGTGGCGAGGCCTCGGCGATCCGACCACTGCCGCAGCGAAGGTCGAGTCAGTCCTCGTGGCCTCCGGCGATATGTCCACCACCGTGGAATCACGCACGCTAAGACCAGAATTCAGCTCGTTCGGTCAAACACAATGGCCACTTGCCGTCCAAGCGCAATTCGCCGCCACCCTGCCATGCCGGAGCGACGCCACCGAAGTCTTCGGGCTCATGGGCAGCATCAGCCCCGACCAACAGTGGGGCCTGGGAGTGATCCCAGCCGCTCGATTCAAAGGTGGGTGGGGGCCGGACGACGACGGCGGCTATCTGGTCCGCCAATTCGGGATCATCAGCAGCGGCACCGGACAACTCGCTGTCGCCATCGCAGCCAAGCCGGACTCGGGCACTTTCGCCGACGGTACTGCGATGCTCAGCGACATCGGCCGCTGGGTAGGCGAACGAGCGCAGGCTTTACCCATCGGCGGCACCTGCCAACCGAGCTGAAGTACTGCCGGTCGAGGGAGGTACTGCCGTTACCCGGCTGAGCAGTCACTCCCGCCGAACCCCCGGCCGCCGCTACCGTGGACGACATGAGCATCCCGAGTCTGAAACTGAACAACGGCGTCGACATCCCCGCGCTCGGTTTCGGCGTGTACCAGACGCCGCCGGACGAAACACTCGCCGCCGTCGAGTCCGCGCTGTCGACGGGTTATCGCCATATCGACACTGCCGCGGCCTACGGCAACGAGAAGGGAGTCGGTGAGGCGATCCGGCGATCCGGACTCGATCGCGCGGACATCTTCGTCGAGACGAAGGTCTGGATCACCGACTACGGATACGACGAGACTCTGCATGCCTTCGACAAGAGCGCAGGCAAACTCGGTGTCGAACAACTCGACCTCCTGATCCTCCATCAGGCGTTGCCGAGCGAGTTCGAGCGCACGATCGACGCGTACAGGGCGTTGGAAACGCTTCTGGCCGACGGCAAGGTCCGCGCCATCGGAGTCAGTAACTTCATGCCGGATCACCTCACCCGACTCCTGGACGCAACGTCCGTGGTGCCGGCGGTCAACCAGATCGAGGTTCATCCGTACTTCAGGCAGTCGACTTTGCTCGAGGCCGACGCCGATCACGGGATTCTGTCTCAGGCATGGTCACCGATCGGCGGAATCACGTTCTACCGCGACGGCTCCCACGGCTCGACCCTCGAGGACGCCACCATCGGCGCCATCGCGACCGCTCACGGCAAGTCGCCTGCACAGGTGATGCTGCGTTGGCACCTCCAGCAGGGCCGCCAGGTGATCCCCAAGTCGGTGACTCCCTCGCGGATCGCGGAGAACTTCGACGTGTTCGACTTCGAACTCACCGCCGAAGAACTCTCCGCAATCGACGCACTCGACACCGGAGTTCGCGGCGGTCCCGAACCCGAGGTCATCACCCGCGAGAAGTTCGGAATCGAGATTCCCGAAGCCTGAACCCGGCAGCTTGAACAACACAGCAGCCCCAGTGATCTAGCTGGCGCTCCACCCGCCGTCGATGGTGTACGAAGCCCCCGTCACCATCGACGCCTCGGTCGATGCCAGCCACCCCACCAGCGATGCCACTTCCGCGGGCTCGACCATCCGTTTGATCGCGCTCTCGGTGAGCATCACCTTCTCGACAACCTCGGATTCACTGATTCCGTGAACCTTTGCCTGGTCGGAGATCTGGGATCGCACGAGTGGTGTCAGGACGTAGCCCGGATTGACACAGTTACTGGTGACACCGTGTGGGGCACCCTCGAGCGCAACAACTTTCGACAGGCCTTCGAGTCCGTGCTTTGCCGTGACGTACGCACTCTTGAATGCCGAAGCGCGGAGCCCGTGGACCGAGGAAATGTTGACGATGCGCCCGAATCCTTTGCGGTACATGTACGGCAGGGCCGCTCTGACCAGGAGGAACGGCGCTTCGACCATGAGGCGTTGAATCTTCCGGAAGTCCTCGACGTCGAAATCCTCGATGGGACTGACCCGTTGAATGCCGGCGTTGTTGACAAGTACGTCCGTCTCGAGTGCCAGATCCACGAGTTGGTCGGTGTCGAGGAGATCGACGGCCAACGCAGTGCCGTCGATCTCGTCGGCCAGCGCCTTCGCGGCGACGTCGTCGAGATCAGCGACGGTGACGTGGGCGCCGCGGGCGGCAAGGAGTCGAGCACACGCCTCGCCGATACCGCTGGCACCACCGGTGACCAGTGCCGTTTTGCCGGAGAGCGTCATGCGGAAACACCGGCCCGCTCGTCGGCGAGCACTCGTGCGTCGGCAGCATCGACGGACTCGAGCGAGATTCCCTTGGTCTCCCGCGCGAAAACGACTGCGACGATAGTGACCAGGGATGCCAGCAGGAGATAGATCGCGATGGGGACCGAGGAGTCGAACTTGCTCAGCAGTCCGGTCGCGATGATCGGAGCAAGTGAACCTGCCACAATCGACGTGACCTGATATCCCAGGGAGACACCGGAATAGCGCATCCGGGTCGGGAACATCTCGGCCATGATCGCGGGTTGGCCGGCGTACATGAACGCGTGGAACACAAGCCCGATGATGATTGCCGACAAGATGACTGCATTGTGCCCGCTGTTCATCATCGGAAAGGCGAAGAATCCCCATGTTCCGGCGGTGACGGCGCCGATCATGTACACCGGGCGTCGACCGATCGTGTCGGACAGTTTGCCTACCAACGGAATCACTGCGAAGTGCACGGCATGTGCCATCAGCATCCACCAGAGGATGTGCGCCGTGTCCGCATGAACGACGACCTTGAGGTAGGTGATCGAGAATGTCACCACAAGGTAGTACATGACGTTTTCGGCGAAACGCAGGCCCATCGCGGTCAACACTCCGCGCGGGTAACGCTTGACCACCTCGAAAACGCTGTACGAGGTTGCCTTGACCAGTTCTGCTTCCTTCTGCGCCGCAATGAAAATGGGAGCGTCGGTGACCTTGGTCCGAACGTAGTACCCGACCAGAACGATCACCGCGGAGAGCCAGAAGGCAACGCGCCAGCCCCAACTCATGAAGGATTCGTCCGAGAGCGTCGACGTCAGGATCAACAGCACGACAGTGGCCACCAGGTTGCCCATCGGTACGCCGGCCTGAGGCCAGGACGACCAGAACCCGCGAGATCGATTCGGGCTGTGCTCGGCGACAAGGAGTACCGCCCCTCCCCATTCGCCGCCGACAGCAAATCCTTGGATGAAGCGCAGCGTGACCAGCAGTGCCGGCGCCCAGTAGCCGATCTGACCGTAGGTCGGTAGGCAGCCCATCAAGAACGTTGCGGCGCCGACCAGCAGCAAACTGAACTGCAACAACTGCTTCCGGCCGAACTTGTCTCCGAAATATCCGAAGACGATTCCGCCGAGTGGCCGGGCGGCGAATCCGACGGCGTAGGTGATGAAAGCCGCGATGATCGCATCCAGCTCGTTGCCGCCGCCAGGAAAGAAGACTTTGCTGAAGACCAGAGTGGCCGCCGTGCCGTACAGAAAGAACTCGTACCACTCGACCACGGTGCCCGCCATCGAGGCGCCGACCACCTTCTTCAGCCCCGATGGTGGGGCTTGGCTCTCGGGTTTCGGCATGTTGTCGACACTCATCGTGGACTCCCTCGTCTTCAGTTCGCGATTCGCCTGCTCTTCACGATCAGGAATGTGACCGCTCGCACATTTTTTGTGACTCGATGAGTATCGGTGCAGATTCTTGGCACGACAATGACAAATCTCGCACCATACAGGTGCAAAAATGCAGATATGACACTCGGACTGAGCCCGGACGACCTACTGGTGCTTCTCGCGGTCGGTCGCACCGGCCGCTTCAACACCGCCGCCGACGACCTGGGCCTCAACCACACCACCATTTCGCGCCGCATCGCCTCGCTCGAGAAGAGCCTCGGCGGCCGTGTACTGGTCCGCTCGTCCGGCGGCTGGGAGTTGACCGACCTGGGCAGACAAGCCCTCAGCGCGGCCGAGCGCATCGAGGCCGCGGTGAACGAACTGGCACTCGACTCCACCGGTCAGCAGCAACTCGACGGCGTCGTGCGGGTCTCGGCCACCGACGGCTTCAGCGCATACATCGCGGCCCCCGCCGGCGCAGCGGTTCGCAGACGCCATCCTCGCGTGAGCGTGGAGATAGTCGTCGCGACCAGAAAGGCGTCGCAGATACGCTCGGGGCTCGACATCGAGGTTGTTGTCGGCAAACCTCAAGTTCACCGCGCCGAGGCCGTCCATCTGGCCGACTACGCGCTGGGTTTGTACGCCTCCCGAGAGTATCTACGTCAGAATGCAGTGCCCGAAAGTGCCGAAGAGCTGGCCGAACACTCGCTCGTGTATTTCATCGACTCGATGCTGCAGGTCGACGAACTCGATCTGGCCCGCAAGCTCACGGTTTCCATGCGCGAGGCCGTCACGTCCACCAACGTGTTCGTCCACATCGAGGCAACGCGCGCGGGTGCCGGCATCGGCCTGCTCCCCTGCTTCATGGCCGAGCAGCACGACGATCTGATTCGCGTGCTGCCGACTCACATCGAAGTCAGACTTTCGTACTGGTTGGTGGCTCGTTCTGAATCCTTGCGCCGACCGGAAGTCGCAGCGGTGGTGACGGCACTTCGAGAGACTGTGGATCGCAAGCGATCTCAACTCCTCGGCTCTCCCGGGGCGAACGAAGCGCTCAGTCCAGAGTCGAACGATGCTGGACGATGACCTTGCGCGCCAACTCGGCGATCTTGACGTTCATGTTCTGCGAGGTTCGCACCAGAATGTCGAAGGCCTCGTCGTCGGACACCCGATGCAATGCCATCAGCAGACCGACGGCCTGACCGATTTCGCGACTGCTCGCCAGACCTCGCCGCAGCGAGTCGGCATCCTCTCCTCGGTTCAGCGCGGTGACGGCCACAGATGCAAACGATGCCAACATGATCGCGTGGTCGGCAACAGTTTCCGTGAATGCTCCCGGAGTGTCGGAGAAGAGGTTGAGGGCACCGAACTTCTGACGATCGACCATCAGTCGGAACCCCATCGAGCCACGAATGGGTGTCTCTGCCACGACTTTCCGAGCGAACTCGGGCCACTGATTCGGAGTGCGAAGATCTGACTCGAGCTGCGGCGCCTCCGTGTCGAGGGCGTCGATGCACGGCCCCTCGCCAGTCGCACGTTCGAGATCGTCTGCATACTCGGCGATCTCGTCGCTTGCCGCTACCGTGACGTTGGTGTTTCCCCGTCGCAGCATCAGGCTTGCGCGATCGCAACCGGGAATCAACTCGACAGCCGCCGAACAGATCGCGGAGTACACCTCGGCGCTGTCTGCGGCGGAGTAGAGGATCTCCGCCAACGCCGCGAACACTGCCGTGGGTTCTGTCAGTGCTTGGTCGCGCTCAGCCATCTCCATACACCTCGGGGTCTACCGTTCATCGAATTCTTCACCGAACGGTACAAACCTTACTTACTCGAGCGGATGGGGTCGCCGCCGCTCGCCGATTCCCGCCCGTCCGTCCCCTGAAAAGCTTCCGTAGCCGCGCGGTGATGCAGAGCCGTGACGGTGGTGATCTGCTTGGACACCAGGTCGTTGAGCTCGCGGTACTGCTCCTCCGTCTCCCCGGCCGGAATGTCTCTCAGGACCTCCCACATCGCACTCTTGCCGCACAGAGCGGTCCGCATGATCTCGAGAGTTGCCAGCTTCACGAGACGGTTGCGCCAGATGGCGTCGACATGGACGAGGCGCCTGATCCGATTGATCGTCGCGTCGATCTTGGAGTACCGCGGCAGAGATATGCCCTGGGTGTCCTCGATCAGTTGCAGCAGCTGCTCGATCTCGTACTCGAGCTCACCCGGCAACGAGTCCAGCTCACCGTCGGCCCACGCGCCGTACGAGTCCGAGAGTGACCGCGAGAGTTGCAGCCCTACCATCGCTCCGCACAGGTGAGTGACCAGATAAGCAGTGGCTATGTGTTCCTCAGCAGATCTCGACCGACTACCGAACATTGGGATCCTCCTGGGCGACGCTCGACCGGTCTGTGCTGACACGGGTGGTGATTCGACATCCGCCTACCCGCGACAGACCGAGAACAAACGACGGGCGACTCAGACCCGATCCGGCACCACGACGACGGGTTCGAGGATCTCGGCCCGAGACTCCGGCGCTGCGGCGCGCAAGGCGTCGGCCGACTCGTCGTCCGGCTGGGTCTGCGACTCGATCTCCGCTTCGACGCGCGCTCGGTACGTGTCGACCTCGCGCTCGACGGTGGCGGGATCCCAACCGAGAATCGGAGCAACCAATCCGGCAACCTGTTGCGCACAGTTGACACCACGATGCGGGTACTCGATTGCGATGCGCATGCGGCGAGCCAGGATGTCGTCGAGGTGCAATGCACCCTCGGCCGCGGCGGCGTACACAGCCTCGACCTGAAGGTAATCGGGGGCATCTGTGATGGGCTGCAACAACTCCGGCGTCTGTCGGCCGAGTTCGAGGACCTCCGTGATGAGTGAACCGTAGCGGTCGAGCAAGTGCTTGACGCGATACGGATGCAAGCCGTACTGCTCGCCCAGTTGCACAGTCTGATTGATCAACGCGAAGTATCCGTCGGCGCCGACGAGCGGCACCTTCTCCGTGATCGACGACGCCACTCGCGCCGGAATGTCTTCTGCTGCGACATCGACGGCGTCTTCCGCCATGACCCGATACGTGGTGTACTTTCCACCGGCGATGGCGACCAGGCCTGGAGCCACACGGGCAACGGCGTGCTCGCGCGAGAGCTTCGACGTCTCGTCGCTCTCACCGGCAAGCAGCGGACGCAGGCCTGCGTAGACACCGTCGATGTCGGCGTGCGTCAGCGGCGTGACCAGGACGGAGTTCACGTGGCCGAGGATGTAGTCGATATCTGCTTTGGTTGCCGCTGGGTGAGCGAGATCCAAGTTCCAGTCGGTGTCGGTGGTGCCGATGATCCAGTGACTGCCCCACGGAATGACGAACAGCACCGATTTCTCGGTACGCAGGATGATGGCGGCTTCACTGACGATGCGATCGCGCGGGACGACGATGTGTACGCCCTTCGACGCTCGCACCCGGAACCGTCCGCGCTGACGTGAGAGGGCCTGGATTTCGTCCGTCCAGACACCGGTTGCATTGATGACGACGTGACCCTTGACCTCCGCGGTACGGCCGTCTTCGCAGTCGCGAACACGAACTCCCGAGACCCGGTCCGCTTCACGCAGAAATCCCACGACCTGCGTCGACGTTCGGACGACCGCGCCGTAGTGGGCGGCGGTCCGTGCAACGGTCATGGTGTGCCGAGCGTCGTCGACGACGGTGTCGTAGTACTGGATGCCACCGGTCAGTGAACTGCGCTTGAGGCTCGGCGACATGCGCAGTGCGCCCGCCCGCGTCAAGTGCTTCTGGGAGGGGACCGACTTGGCGCCGCCCATTCGGTCGTAGAGGAAGATTCCCGCGGCCATGTACGGGCGCTCCCACACGCGGTGAGCCAGAGGGAACAGGAACTTCAGCGGCTTGACCAGGTGCGGAGCGAGCGTGGTCAGCGAGAGCTCGCGCTCACGCAATGCTTCACGAACGAGGCCGAATTCGAGTTGCTCGAGATAGCGGAGACCGCCGTGGAACATCTTCGACGAGCGACTGGACGTACCGGATGCGTAGTCACGGGCCTCGACCAACGCAACCTTCAGCCCGCGGGTGGCCGCATCGAGGGCCGCTCCGACACCGACGACACCACCGCCCACCACGACGACGTCGAATTGCTCGGTCTGAAGTTGTTCCCAAGCAGCTTCGCGCTGCTGCGGGCCGAGAAACTGCGCACCTTGCTGCTTACTCAACCCGGTCTCCTGTAAGTCGACGACGAATCCGTTTACAGGCTAGTAGCTTGATCCACATACTGCGACAGCGCACGGATTACTGCGAACACGCCCGAACCTAGGAGCACAGTGAATCAATACATCGCCGCCATCGACCAAGGCACGACGTCGAGCCGCTGCATGATCTTCGATCACGACGGCGCCGTGGTGAGCGTTGCGCAGAAAGAACACGAGCAGATTTTCCCGCGAGCAGGTTGGGTCGAGCACGATCCGGCGGCGCTGTGGATCAACACTCGGGAGGTGGTGGCCGGCGCTCTCGCGAAGGTCGATCTCACGCGGGCCGACATCGCTGCCGTCGGAATCACGAATCAGCGTGAGACGACCGTCGTTTGGGAGCGTTCGACGGGTGAGCCGATCTACAACGCGATCGTGTGGCAGGACACGCGCACGGATCAACTGTGTGTCGAACTGGGCGGCGACGAGGGTCCGGACAAGTATCGAGACAAGACCGGACTACCACTCTCGACCTACTTCGCCGGGCCGAAGATCCGCTGGATTCTCGACAACGTCGACGGTGCGAAAGCAAAAGCGGAGGCCGGCGAATTGTGCTTCGGCACTGTCGACACGTGGATCGTGTGGAACCTGACCGAGGGCGTCCACGTGACAGATGTCACCAATGCGTCACGCACGATGCTGATGGATCTCGAGACCCTCCAGTGGGACGAATCGATCTGTGCGGACTTCGGAATCCCGATGTCGATGCTCCCGGAAATCCGTAGTTCCTCAGAGGTCTACGGCACAGGACGTCCACGCGGCAATCTCGCCGGTGTGCCGGTCGCCGGAATCCTCGGTGACCAGCAGGCAGCCACATTCGGCCAGGCCTGCCTCTCCGAGGGTGAAGCCAAGAACACCTACGGCACCGGCAATTTCATGCTTCTCAATACGGGCACGAAGCCGGTGCACAGCAAGCACGGACTACTGACGACCGTCTGCTACAAACTCGGCGAAGCCCCAGCCGTGTACGCACTCGAAGGTTCCGTCGCCGTGACGGGTTCCTTGGTCCAGTGGCTTCGAGACAATCTCGGAATCATTCAGAACGCCAAGGACATCGAGCCGCTCGCCGCAAGTGTCGACGACAACGGCGGCGCCTACTTCGTGCCCGCGTTCTCCGGGCTGTTCGCACCTCGGTGGCGACCGGATGCCCGGGGTGTCATCGTCGGTCTGACGCGGTTCGTCAACAAGGGACACCTGGCCCGCGCAGCGCTCGAGGCGACGGCATACCAGACCCGCGAGGTCATCGACGCCATGCGAGCGGATTCGGGAGTCGAACTGTCCGCACTGAAGGTCGACGGCGGCATGGTGGTCAACGAAACCCTGATGCAGTTCCAGTCGGACATCCTCGGAGTTCCCGTCATCCGCCCGGTGGTCAACGAAACGACAGCTCTCGGTGCTGCATACGCAGCGGGCCTCGCCATCGGTTATTGGGCCGACACCGAAGACATCCGCAACAACTGGGCCGTCGGCCAAACCTGGGAACCGGCGATGGACGAGTCCGAAAGGTCACGGCTGTACGCGGAGTGGAACAAGGCCGTCGAGCGGACGTACAACTGGTCCGAGTAATCACCCCGATCCTTCCATACCGGAAGAGCTGATCATGGTCGCCTATTGATACTCCTGAGGTATCAATAGGCGACCAAGTTGGTATTGGACGTGACCTACACCACTCTGCGAATCTCATTCAGGCACGCCACGTTTCGGCGCCGCGAATGTTGCAGAGAAAGGTCGCCACGCATGAGTTCACCCACTCGCAGTTCCGAGGAGATCAACGCCAAGGCGCGAAGAGCCGGTATCGCTTCGTTCATCGGAACCACTATCGAGTGGTACGACTTCTACATCTACGGCACTGCCGCCGCCCTGGTATTCGGCGACATCTTCTTCTCCGACACTCTCCCGAACGGAGTCGGAACTCTCCTCGCCTTCATCACGCTCTGGGCAGGCTTCCTCGCCAGGCCGATCGGCGGGATCATCTTCGGACACCTCGGCGACCGGATCGGACGCAAGAACACTCTCGTCATCACCTTGATGATGATGGGTGTCGCCACGGTCGGCATCGGACTCCTCCCCACCTACGCACAGGTCGGGATCTGGGCGCCGATCGGTCTGGTCACCCTTCGCGTCATCCAAGGAGTCGCGGTCGGTGGCGAGTGGGGCGGCGCAGTGCTCATTGCCAGCGAAAATGCACCGAAGGGCAAGAGCATCCTCTACTCCGCGTTCGCCCAACAGGGCTCACCCGCCGGAAATCTGTTGGCCACCATCGCGTTCTTCCTTCTGTCCTCGATGCCGACGCCGTCGTTCCTCCTGTACGGATGGCGCATCCCGTTCATCATCTCGGCGGTGCTGGTCATTCTCGGGATGATCATTCGCCTCAAACTCGAAGAGTCGGACGAGATGAAGGCCGTTCTCGCACGCAAGAAGGTCGTCAAGCTTCCGCTCGCCGAAGTCTTGCGCAAGCACTGGGTACTGGTTCTCCTCGGCGCCGGCGCACTCCCCCTCGCCCAGGTCACCTATTTCAAGAACACCTTCGCATTGTCCTGGGCTACAAAAGAACTCGGATACGATCGAGGAACCTTCCTGGCCGCCATCGCGATCGCGCTCGTCGTGCAGTTCATCGTCCAACCTTTCGGTGCCGTCCTGGTCTCCAAGATCGACATGCGAAAAGCCATGTGCCTGATGGTGATACCGGAGTTCGTCCTCATGCCCGCCATGTTCTTCGCGATCCGAACCGGGAACTTCACCATCGCAGTCGTCGCGATGTGTCTGGCCACGATCCCGCACTCGATGTTCTACGGCGCCATCGCCGGCGTTCTCGCTCGGGCCTTCCCCGCCAACATCCGTTACACCGGTCTGTCGACGGCGTACCAATTGTGTTCCCTTGTCGTCGGCGGCGGAACTCCCGTACTGGCGCAGTGGATGCTCAACACGTCAGGCAATATCGTCGGGGTCGCGATCGTATCCGGGCTGTACGCCCTTGTCTCGCTGATCTGCACCCTGCTCCTGCTCCGACGTACCGGCTACAACGCGGGCGAACTCTCGACGGCCGAACAAGCGGACTACGACGAACTCGAACTCGAACTCGAAAACACTCTTGTCGATATTGCGAACTCGCCGAAGTCCGAAGCGGGTGAGATTCCTACCGGTCGGGCAACCGTCTAGGCCAGGGACGGCAGCGCCTGCTCGGACAATTTCAACACTTCGAGAAGAGCAGGTCTGTCGTCTCCCTCTCGCCAGGCGATACGCAGTTGAAGAGGAGGAGGTGGGTCCATGACCGGAACAAAGACAACATCAGGATTCACGATGCTCTGGGCCACCGAGGAAATGGTCAACGAGCATCCGATTTCCGCGGACACCAGCGCGATCAACGACATCGAATCCGGTGCCGTCTGCACGATGCGAGCCAGGAACCCTGCGTTCTTCGAGGCAGTGAGCAGAGACTCCCGCAGAATCGAACCTGGCTCCGCCGGAAGCGTCACCCAATTCTCGGACTCCAATTCGATCAACCGAACCGAGTCCCTCGACGCCAACGGGTGGTCTTTGGACATGGCCACCAGAAAGTTCTCCTCGGCGATCAATCTCGACGTGATCCCGAGCGGCGGTACGGTCCACCGCACCATCCCGATGTCGAGTCGTCGATCGAGCAGCATCAACAACGCCTCGTTCGCGAAAGCAGAACTGTCGAGCACGAATTCGATACCGGGATTGGTCTTTCTCACCAATTTCGCCCACCGCCCGACGAGCAGATGCGAAGAAGTCCCCGCGAAACCCAGGCGAACGCGACCTGTCGTTCCCTTGCCTGCCGCAGACACCGCGATCTCGGCCATCCGGCACGCGTCCAGAATCTCGCGCGCCGGAAGCAGCAGCGCTTCACCGGCAGCAGTGAGCCGCACAGTTCGAGTGCTCCGATCGAACAACGGCGAACCGAGCTGTTTCTCGAATTGCCTGATCGTTCGACTCAGCGGCGGTTGCGCAATCCGAAGCCGCTGCGCCGCACGGCCGAAATGTAGCTCCTCAGCCACCGCGAGAAATGCGTTGATCTGATGAATTTCCACCCGACATTGTTGCGCCACACCGGCCGAACATGTCAAGTTCCGAAACCGACCGAGTGCGCGAAAGAACAAGAAGAGGTACACACGTGGACAAGACCCTCTCGATGAAAGAGGCCGTCGGCCGATACGTCGAAGACGGGATGACCGTTGCGCTGGAGGGATTTTCGCATCTCATTCCTTTTGCCGCGGCACACGAGATCATCCGGCAGGGCAGAAAGGACCTCACGCTCTGCCGGATGACGCCGGACATCGTTTCCGATCAACTCGTCGCCGCCGGCTGCGTCCGAAAGCTGGTTGCCTCGTTCTTCGCCAGCGGCTCCGCAGGTTCTCTGTACGAGTTACGCAGACGCATCGAGAACCAGGACCCGCTCCCCCTCGAAGTCGAGGAATACAGTCATTACGGCATGGTGTGCCGGTATCAGGCGGGAGCGGCCAGGCTTCCCTTCTTCCCGCTGCGGTCGTACGCCGGTAGTGATCTACCCGCACTCAACCCACAACTGAGACTCGTCGAGGATCCGTACGGCGGCGGGAGCGTCTACGTTGTGCCGCCGTTGAATCCGGATGTGACGATCATCGGCGCACAGCGAGCGGACACGTCCGGGAACGCACAGATCTGGGGCATCGCCGGGGTGCAGCAAGAAGCCGTTTACGCCGCGAAGAAGGCGATCGTCGTTGTGGAAGAGCTGGTCGACGACGAGGTCATCAGGTCAGATCCGAGCCGAACTCTGATTCCCTCGCATGCAGTCGACGCGGTTGTCGTCTGCCCGCGCGGCGCGCACCCGTCGTACGCACAGGGATACTACGACCGCGATTGCGGCTTCTACCGACGCTGGACCGAGATTTCCAAAGACCCTTCGTTGCTGAGAAATTGGCTCGACGAATGGGTGTACACACTCGGCGATCACGACGAATATCTCGCCAAGCTCGGAGCTGACTACTGGTCGGATCTCGAGGTCGGATCAAAACTCTCCACACCTGTCGACTACGGGAGCAGACTGTGACCACCACGATTGTCAGCGGTAACACCACCTCCACCGAAACGATCGTCGCCGTCGCGGCACGCGAGTTGGCGGGTAAGCGCCGGGTCTTCGCCGGAGTCGGGCTCCCCACGCTCGCAGTCGATCTCGCGCGCCACACGTCGAATCCGGACGTAGAACTGATCTACGAATCCGGAGTGTGCGGCGCGCATCCGTCGGCGATGGCCGAAGGTATCGCCGACTCCGTCGTGGTCTCCGGCGCCGAATCCGTGCTCAGTATGGCCGCACTCTTCGGTTATGTCCTGCAAGGTGGCAACGTCGACGTCGGTTTTCTCGGGGCCGCTCAAATCGATCGAACGGGAAGCCTGAACACAAGTTTCATCGGTGACTGGAAGAACCCGACGGTCAGACTGCCCGGCGCAGGCGGGGCCGTCGAGATCATCGCGAACGCGGCCGAGATCTTCGTCGTGATGCGTCGCCACGACCTCAGTTCCTTTCCGGCCGCGCTCGACTTCTGCACCTCACCCAGCCCCGCCCGCGCCCACGCCAGCGGAAAGGGCATCATGCCGGCAGGTGCAGGGGTGACAAAGGTGTTCACCAACCTCGGTGTCCTGACACACCAGGGCCCCGGCGGCGAGTTGGAGCTGACCAGTGTCCACGAAGGCATCTCGGTCGATCAGGTGCGAGAGGCGACGGGATGGGATCTGGCCGTCGCCGACCACGTCACCGTCACCACCCCGCCGTCCGGTACGGAGATCGATCTGCTCCGCAACACTATCGACAAAGTCAGGCTGTACCTGCGGTGACACTGTCCCGGAGCCTGCCGACGGCGTCGACCAGCACCGCTTCGGGATACGTCGCGAAACACAGTCGAGCGCTTCGACCAAGGTCCGCTTCGACCGCGAAGGCCGAACCTGGGACAAATGCCACGCCATGCGCGAGCGCGGCACCCAGGAGTTCGGTGGTGTCGACGTCGTCGAGGAAATCCATCCAACAGAACATCCCGCCGCGGACCTCGGAAAAGCGTGCACGCCCACTCAATTCCGTCTCGGCGGCCGTGACCAACGCCTTCGCCCTCGCGCCGTACCCCGCTCGAAGCACGTCGAGATGCGCGTCGAACCATTCGACGTCGGAGAAGAGGTCTGCGGCGATCTGCTGTGTGAGCGAAGACCCGCACAGGTCAGCGCCTTGCTTGATCAGTTCGACCGCCTCGCAGACCTTTCGGTCGCCGTGCAGCCAGCCGACGCGCAGCGCCGGTGCCAACACTTTGGAAGCACTGGACAGCCGAATCACCCTGTCCGACAACGCCGCCAGCGGTGCGGGCGGTTTCTCGCCGAAGTACAGTTCGCCGTACGGGTCGTCCTCGAGAACCCAGAACCCGTATCGGTCCGCCAGTGCCGCCAAGTGCGCTCGCCGCTGCGCCGAAAGCACCGCGCCGCGCGGGTTGTGGAAATTGCTCACGGTGTGAACAACTTTGGGCCGAAGACCGGCGTCGAGTTTCGCTTCGAGCGCGTCGGTGTCCATTCCGTCCTCGTCGAGCTGGACGGGAACGAGACGGGCCTGCGCCGTTCGAAAGACCTGCAGCGCACCGGTATATGCCGGTTCCTCCACGACCACGACGTCACCGGCGTCGAGGAGGACCTGCGCGAGCAAGCTCAAACCTTGCTGAGAACCGTGGGTGATCACGACTTCGGACACGTCGAGTGTCCGCCCGATCTTGGATGATTCGCGCTCGGCGATCACCTCACGGAGGCGCAGCAGGCCGGAGGTCTCGCCGTACTGAACGGACGAGGGGTCACCGAGTGCGTCGTGGGCTGCCTTCGAGATTCGCTCCCGCGGAATGAAATCGGGATCGGGCAGTCCGCCGGCCAAGCTGATGACGTCGGGCCGGGCAGTCAGGGTGAGCAGATCGCGAATTGCAGAACTACGGAGTCCGTCCATGCGAGCGGACAGCGCGGCGTGTGTCATATGAAGCTCCCAGGCACGCAGAATGAAGGTCAGAGGAAAAACACCCTGAGCCGTCCTGGGTCAACGGGGCGGGAGAGCGCCGAGATACCGACCCTTGATTCGGTCGGTATCTCGACTATCCCACCAATACTTCAGTATGTGAAACAGAGTTCCCACATTGTAAGAAGACTCTGGTCGGTTGTCAGTCCAGGTCGTCGTGACGCATGAGCTGACGAGCAGCCTCGGTGATCGATCCGGTCAGCGACGGGTACACCGAGAACGTCTGCGCCAGGTCGTTGACCGTCAGGTTGTTCTGTACGGCGATCGCGATCGGCAGGATCAATTCCGAAGCAGTGGGTGCGACCACAACACCGCCGATGACCACGCCGGTAGCCGGGCGGCAGAAAATCTTCACGAATCCGCGACGCAAACCGGACATCTTGGCGCGCGGGTTGGTGTTGAGCGGCAACATGACGGTGCGCGCAGGCACCTCTCCGTTGTCGATCGCTGCCTGCGAAACACCCACCGTTGCAATTTCGGGGCGTGTGAAGACGGCCGACGCGACGGTCTTCAACTTGATCGGGCTGACGCCTTCACCCAGTGCGTGGTACATCGCGATACGTCCCTGCATCGCAGCCACCGACGCGAGCGGGAGCAGTCCGGTGCAGTCACCGGCAGCGTAGATACCGGAAACCGTGGTGCGCGAGACCCGGTCGACACGCAGGTATCCACCCTTGTCCAACTCGATGCCGACCCGCTCCAGGCCGAGACCGTTGGTGTTGGGGACGGAACCGACGGTCATCAGAGCGTGGCTTCCTTCGACCGTGCGGCCGTCGGAGAGCTTGACGACGATGCCCTTCTCGGTGCGCTCGACGGCGTCCGCGCGGGCGTGCTTGACGAGGGTGACACCGCGCTCGGCGAGGGCGTCCTCGAGCACGAGCGCCGCATCGGCATCCTCGCCGGGCAGAACACGGTCGCGACTGGACACGAGCGTGACCTTGACGCCCATCTCGGTGTACGCGGAGACGAACTCGGCACCGGTGACACCGGAACCGACCACGACCAGGTGCTCGGGAAGCTCGTCCAAGTCGTAGAGCTGGCGCCACGTCATGATTCGCTCACCGTCGGGCTCGGCTCCCGGGATGATGCGGGGGCTGGCGCCGGTGGCGATCAACACGACGTCTGCGTCGATGGTCTTCTGCTCGCCGCTTCCGAGCGTCGCGCGAACCTGGTGTGCTGCCATGCCGAGGAGTGGATCGGTCAGTTCGGCGGTGCCGGAGAGAACCTCGACGCCTACCGTCTGCAACCGTGCGCGAATGTCCGAGGACTGGGACAACGCGAGACTCTTGACTCGGGAGTGGATCTTCGGCAGTGACACCGAAGCCTGCTCCGGATCCAGAGTGATGCCGAGGTCGGATGCACGACGCATGTCGGTGCGGATTCCGGTGGACGCGATGAACGTCTTCGACGGGACACAGTCGAACAGCACACACGCACCGCCGACGCCGTCCGAATCGACCAGGGTGACCGTGGCCCCGTGCTGCGCGGCTACCAGTGCCGCCTCATAGCCGGCGGGTCCGCCACCGATGATCACGATCCGGGTCATGTGTCCTCCAAGTCCTCGCGTGGCCGGCAGGGGTCTCCCGTCGACCAGTGTCACGCTATTCGAGCACCACGTGTCGCGCAGTGCTTGTACCAGATTACTTGCGTCCGGTGGTCCGCTTCGCCACACCCTCGGACCACGGTTTAGGCTTGCGCCCGTGTCGATTTATGCCGCCTACGGTTCCAACATGCATCCCGAGCAGATGTTGTTGCGCTGCCCACACTCCCCCATGTCCGGGACAGGGTGGCTGCGAGGCTGGCGCCTGACCTTCAGCGGCGAGGACCTCGGCTGGGAGGGTGCTCTCGCCACCGTGGTCGAAGATCCCGATTCCAGTGTTTTCGTGGTGCTCTACGACGTCCCGGAAGAGGACGAAGTGAGTCTGGACCGCTGGGAAGGCGCCGAACTGGGTCTGCACCGCAAGATCCGCGTGCGGGTCGACACCGCCGGCGACGCGGTACTTGCGTGGCTCTACGTCATGGATGCGTACGAAGGCGGGCTGCCGTCGGCCCGCTACATCGGTGTGATGGCCGACGCTGCCGAGATTGCCGGAGCGCCGGCCGAGTACGTACGAGAGTTGCGGACAAGAAACAGCCGCAATGTCGGTCCGGGTAACGGTGTTACCGATTAGATAGCTGTCCTGCTCAAAGCAGCAGGAAATACGCGAGCACTGCCAGTGCTGCGAGCACCACCACAACCGTCACGCCGATGAGCACACGCTTGGAACCGCGCGACTCCGATTCGCCTGCCACAACTGCAGTTTCCGGCTCGGCGGTCGCCACCCCGGCAGCGGTTTCTGCCGCCACCTTCTCGCGTCCCAGGGTGTCGAACACCTCGGTCACGTCGTGTGAAGGCGGCAATCCGATCGGCACGATAGTGTGCGACGTCGAGGTGAATCCGGCAGCCAGAATTGCGGCTCCCAGCGCAGCCGACTGCTCAGGTCCGGGACCGAGTTCACATCTGACACCGAGCTTTTCGGCAATCCCGGCCGCTATGGACATCATGGCCGCTTTGTCTGTCGCCGGTTCGCCGTCACCGGTGACGACTACGGCGTCCAGGTTCTCCGGCATCCAACCGAACGCACCCAGAGCCGTCGCGAGGCGTGAACTCGGCGAACTCCCGTCGCCGGCAAAGCCGAATGCACGGCCGGCCGCGACTCCAGAACGCACGAGGGTGACCGCTGCCCCGGTGTCGTCCACGTGATAGATGCCGATGAGCGTGCCGGCGAGTGCCGCGATTTCCGACTCGAACCACGCCGACACGGCCTCGGCATCCGAGACGAGTGTGACCCGTTCGAGGCCCGCGTAGACCAGCGAATCCTGCATGAGGGCCGCTGTCGACGAGTCCCAGCGTGACGGGTAGGTCGCGACGATGTCGGGCGCTCCCCCGCTTCGACCACCACGATCGGGCAGCGGCTCGCATTCCTGCAACAGACAGCGAATCGAGGTCGCCACCAAATCCTCGGCGCGGTAACGAGTATCGGCAGTTCCCGCGACGCCACTCGGGTCCCCGACGCGACCGACAAAGCCCGACCAGCTCTCGGCGAACTCACGGCCGGCACCCAGTTGCTCGGTGCCACCGAGCACCGTCGTTCCGTCCTTGCGTTGATTGAGGATCGTGTCCCGAACCAATACCACCGGATCGGCCGAACCCGGATCGTTCGACGCAACGACAGCCGTCGACACCAATGTGCCGATTCGCACTCCCACACCTATGGACATGCCCGTACCTTCACTCGAACGACACGAAAAACGGTACCCCCGACGGGAACCGGAACTATCCCAGAACCAGGCTCGTCAGAACCTTCACACCGACGCCGAGTGCTCGCTCGTCGAGATCGAAAGTGGGTTGGTGGATGTCGAGCTGATCGCCCTCACCCGACCACACGCCGAGCCGCGCCATGGCACCCGGCACGGTTTCGAGGTACCACGAAAAGTCTTCGCCACCACCGGATTGCGGGGTGTCCGCCAAAGCATCTTGTCCGACGGTCGCGATGGCGTCCTCGAACATCCGAGTGGACACCTCGTCGTTGACGACCGGAGGCACTCCGCGACGATAGTTGAGTTGGTAGCGAACTCCGGTGGGTGCGAGCAGTCCGTGGACGATTTCTTCCACGAGCGGTTCGAGCAACTCCCACGTGTCGTGATCGCCGGTACGTACCGTGCCCGTCATCATGCCGGTCTGCGGAATCGCGTTGGGCGCCTGACCTGCGCTGACCGCGCCCCACACCATGACGGTTCCGGTACGCGGATCGATACGACGGCTGAGCATTCCCGGCAGCCCGGTCACGACGGTGCCGAGCGCGTAGATCAGATCCGTGGTCAAATGCGGCCGCGACGTGTGCCCACCCGGAGAGTCGAGGACGACCTCGATCGTGTCGGCAGCAGAGGTGATCGCACCCAGGCGCATTCCGACCTGGCCTGCCTCGAGTCGCGGATCGCAGTGCAGAGCAAAGATTCTGGACACACCGTCGAGCGTGCCCGCGGCGATGACGTCGAGTGCTCCGCCAGGCATGACTTCCTCGGCGGGCTGGAATATCAGCCGAACCCCGACGGGAAGTTCGGGCAGCGTGGCCAGAGCCAGTCCGGCGCCGAGCAAGATGGTGGTGTGGGCGTCGTGGCCGCACGCATGGGACACACCGGGGACTGTGGACGAGTACGTCGCTCCGGTCGCCTCCTGCATCGGCAAAGCGTCCATGTCGGCGCGCAGTGCGATTCGTGGACCCTCCGGTCCGATATCGCACGTGAGACCGGTGCCACCGGGAAGGATCTTCGGCGACAATCCAGCGGCAGTGAGGCGGGTGGCGACGAATTCGGTGGTCGCGTATTCGCGGCGAGCCAACTCCGGGTTGGCATGGATGTGTCGACGCCACGCGACGAGGTCGTCGGTGTGCGCGTGAATCCACGTGTCGATTGCCGCGTTCACCGGCGATCTACCCCTTCCAACAGACGGGCGCGTTGTTCTGGATCGGACGCTACCCGGACAGCAGTGCGGGCCAACGCAATTGCACCGTCGACTACCGCTCGATCTGCGGAGGTGGTGATACACGCAGCCGCGAACTCCGGCTGATGTGTCACTGCCCCCGATGAATCCAAGCCTATGACCGGGTGAATTCCCGGAATCACATTGGTCACATTACCCATATCCGTACTACCCAGTGGACGGGAGCGCTCCCATTCCGCTGCCAGTGGCACCCGCCCGAGATCGACGATCTGTTCACGGTACGCCGCCGCCAGCCACGGATCGGGGGTCAGCTCGGTGTAAGTAGGCGATACCGTGCGGATTTCGTGGGTGCACCCAGTGCCGAGTGCACCCGAGGCGAAGCACGCGTCGGCACGCTCGGACAGATTGGCCAACGACGCGGCCGTTTCGGCACGCAGGTAGTAGAGCAATTCGGACCGAGCCGGAACGATGTTGGGAGCCGTGCCGCCGTCACTGACGATTCCGTGAATCTGCTGACCTGGCTGCAGGTGCTGACGCAACAGTCCGACCGCCACCTGAGCGAGCGTCGCTGCGTCGGCGGCGTTACGACCGAACTCCGGCGCAGCAGACGCATGCGCCTCGCGACCGTGATAACTCACGGCGATGTCCGCCAAGGCCAGCGAGGTCGCACCGATGATGTCGATCGGCCCTGGATGAACCATCATGGCCGCGCCGACGCCGTCGAAGGCACCACGCTCGAGCATCAGAACTTTGCCGCCACCGGTTTCCTCCGCGGGAGTACCGATCACTCGGACGGTGATCCCCAGTTCGTCGGCCACGGTAGCCAACGCGATGCCGGCCCCGACCGCGGCGGCGGCAATGATGTTGTGCCCACAGGCATGACCGATCTCGGGCAGCGCGTCGTACTCGGCGCAGATCGCGATGACCAACTCTCCGCTGCCGTAGGTGGCATCGAAAGCTGTCGGCAGATCGACGATCCCGCGAGTGACCGCGAAACCGTGCTGCGCCAGCAGGTCCGACACTTTGGCAGCGCTGCGGAACTCCTCGAAGGCGAGTTCCGGGTCGCTGTGAATCGAATGCGACAGCGCGATCAGATCGGCCTCTACGGACCTGACTGCGCTGTCGACATTCTGGTTCACGCGATCATTGTCTCACCCGAAGGAGAAGTTGCTCTTGTCAGTCACCTGAGCGAGGTCTGCAAGAGCATCGCGGTGGATGCCTGCCTTGATTCCCGCCAAGTTCTTGCCGTGAGTCGACGTCAGTGCCGACGCCTTGGCCACAGCAGCGGCGAGTACTCCGTCGCCGTCGACCGTTTCCTGCACGATGCCGGCAGCGAGTGCGTCGGCGCCGCCGAAGCGACGCCCCGTCGTCATGGCATCGACTGCCGTCTGCTTGGGCAGACGACTGTTCAGCAGTGCAGACATCCCGACAGTGAACGGCATGTTCAGTCCCACCTCGGGCAGGCAGTAGAAGCCGCGGTCCGCGCGCATGATCTGGAAATCGTGCGAGGACGCGAGCATGGCGCCGGCGCCGAACGCGTGCCCCTGCACGGCCGCGACCGTGGCCATCGGGAAGGTCAGCAAACGGCTGTAGATGGTGTGGACCTTGTCCAGGTAGCCGGGGAGACCGTCGAGATTGCCGAAGATCCACGTCGTGTCCAGGCCGTTCGTGTAGAACTTGCCCGTCGCCGTCGTCACCAGGGCTGCGGGCCCCTCGTGCGCTTCGACCTCGTCCAACTTGCTGTGAACAGCGTCGATCCACTCAGGGCCGAAGCGGTTCTCATTGTCCGTTTCGCCCTCGTTGCCGAGGTACAGGATGAATACGTCGCCGTCGCGTTCGAGATAAGGCATGGATGGGAGAGTAACGCCCGCCAACTCACCCGGCGAACCGACCCGACTCCTCAGTAGGGTTGCTCACATGGGAACGATCGCCGAGGCCGCCGCCGCTGCTCTGTCCGCCATGACTGGCTCTTCGTCACCGTCAGTCGCCATCGTGCTCGGGTCGGGGTGGACCGATGCCGCAGACGTGTTCGGCGACGCCGGTGCGGACGTGACAGCCGAAGTCTCGATGGCGGATCTTCCTGGCTTCGCCCCACCGTCCGCTCTCGGCCATGCGGGCACCATTCGTTCGGTGCGCGTCGGAAACACCGAAGTCCTGCTGCTGCTCGGGCGCGCGCACGCATACGAGGGCCACGATCTCGCCACCGTCGTCCACCCGGTCCGGACAGCCATTGCTGCCGGCGCCGACACCGTCATCCTCACCAATGCGGCCGGCGGTATCCGCGAGGACTACGCAGTGGGACAACCAGTGCTGATCAGTGACCACCTGAACCTGACGGCCCGCTCTCCCCTCGTCGGCGCAGAGTTCGTCGACCTGGTCGACGCCTACTCGCCGGAACTGCGTGCGCTGGCTCGCTCGATCGACCCGGACCTTGCCGAGGGTGTTTACGCCGGGCTTCCCGGTCCGCATTACGAGACTCCGGCCGAGATTCGAATGCTTCGTACACTCGGCGCCGATCTGGTCGGCATGTCGACGGTTCACGAGACCATCGCGGCCCGCGCGCTCGGCGCCCGCGTTCTCGGCATCTCCATGGTCACCAATCTGGCCGCCGGAATCACGGGCGCCCCACTGGACCATCAGGAGGTGCTGGCGGCAGGCAAAGCCTCGGCGGCCCGGATGGGAGTGCTGCTGCGTCAACTGGTCGAGCAGCTGTGACACCACTGAACGTCACAGAGTGGATCGACGCCGATCCGGACCCGGTTACCCGCGCAGAATTAGCAGCCCTTTCGGAACATGAACTGACCGAACGCTTTTCCGCACCACTGACGTTCGGCACTGCTGGGCTTCGCGGGCCGGTGCGCGGCGGACCCAACGGAATGAACCTCGCGGTCGTCATCCGGACCACGGCCGGTCTGGCGGCCTGGCTGACAGCTCGCTGCCAGGGCGGGTCCCGCGTTGTGGTCGGCCGCGACGCCCGGCTCGGTTCAGAGGCATTTGCTCTGGCCGCCGCCGAGGTCATGGCAGCCGCCGGGTTCGAAGTGACCCTGCTCCCCCGCCCACTGCCGACACCGCTGGTGGCGTTCGCGGTGCGCAGGCTCGGGGCAGCGGCAGGTATCCAGATCACCGCCTCCCACAATCCTGCCGCCGACAACGGTTACAAGGTGTATCTCTCGGGCGGAGCGCAACTCGTCTCCCCCGCCGATCGTGAAATCGAGAGCGAGATCGCTCGCATCGGTAGTGCCGCCGACGTCGCGCGAGCATCGGTGATTCCGGCCGACGATTCTCTGGTCGAGCAGTACATCGCCCGCATCGCGACCCTCCCTCACGGCGACGCCCGCTCGATCCGGATTGCGCTCACGGCAATGCACGGCGTCGGGGGTGAGACTGCGACCGCGGCTCTGCGAGCAGCAGGATTCGAGGACCTGCACGTCGTGGCGGAGCAGTTCGATCCCGACCCCACGTTTCCGACCGTCGAGTTCCCCAATCCCGAAGAGCCCGGCGCCGCAGACCGCCTGCTCGCCCTTGCCCGACGTGTCGACGCGGATCTGGCGATCGCACTCGACCCGGATGCCGACCGCTGCGCCGTCGGAGTTCGCGACGGTGATCAGTGGCGCATGTTGCGCGGCGACGAAACCGGGGTGCTCCTGGCCGACCACGTACTGAGCACGGCGCCCGAAGATTCGTTGGTGGCGACGACGATCGTCTCCTCGACCCTGCTCTCGAAGTTGGCGAGAGCCCGCGGAGCCAGGTTTGCGCAGACACTCACCGGTTTCAAGTGGCTCACGCGTGCCGGCGACGGACTCGTCTACGCCTACGAGGAAGCGATCGGGCACTGCGTCGATCCGGATGTGGTGCGGGACAAGGACGGAATCTCGGCTGCCGTGCTGGTGGCCGACTTGGCTGCCACCCTCGCGGTCAGCAACAGAACCCTGCTGGACGTTCTGGGCGACTATGCCGTCGAATTCGGACTGCATCGTGGGGACCAAGTATCCCGCCGCGTCGAGGATTCGAGCGACATCGCCGAAATGATGAAACGACTACGCGCCGATCCGCCAAGCCAACTCGCGGGCGAGCCGGTCACCGTCGAGGACTTGGCCGAGGTTCGCGGTGGTATGCGCACGGACGCAGTGATATTCGACGGACCGTCGATCCGCGTGGTGGTGCGACCGTCCGGAACCGAGCCCAAGCTCAAGTGCTATCTCGAAGTTGTCGTCCCGGTGGCGAACCGCGACGACCTCGCGAACGCAGTAGAGCCGGCGAAGGCCCGGCTGGCCGAACTCCGAACCTTCGCCCTTTCGCTCTAGCGGGGTCCGAACTGCCGATCGCCGGCGTCACCGAGACCGGGGACGATGAAAGCGTTCTCGTCGAGTCCGTCGTCGATGCTCGCGATGACCAGACGAACCGGGTGGCCGGACGCTGCCAGCGCGTCGACGCCGGCCGGAGCGGCCACGACGCACACTGCCGTGACATCCGTCGCGCCACGCGCAACCAGCAAGTCGATGGTGTGCACCATCGAACCACCGGTGGCGAGCATCGGATCGAGCACGAACACCGGGATCCCGGACAGATCCGCCGGCAGGGATTCGAGGTACGGAACCGGCTGATGAGTCTCTTCGTCACGTGCCATTCCGACAAAGCCGACGCCGGCCGACGGAATCAGCGCACTCGCCTGTTCGACCATGCCCAGACCGGCCCGCAGCACCGGTACCAACAACGGCGGCTTCGCGAGCCGGATGCCCGTCGTCGCTGCTACCGGGGTGTCGACCGGAAATTCCTCGACCTCCGCGTTACGCATGGCCTCGTAGACCAGCATGTGCGTGAGCCTGCGAAGTGCGGAACGAAAAGTCGCGTTCTCACTGCGTGCATCACGCATTGTCGTCAAGAGGGCCGCCGCGAGCGGATGGTCGACTACGTGCGTTTGCATGACCATCAGAATAGTTCCTCGGGAACCGGAGCACCCCGCGCGGCGTCCAAGAAGGAGTAAGCGCAACGGGGGGAAGACAAGTTGACAAATCTGGATCTGGACACTGAAAGCATCGCGGAGTTCGCCACGCGGTTGGGCACTGTTGCCGACAACGTCGCGCAAGCTCGACAGGACGCAGCGGGTGGCGATCACATGGCTCTGTCCGCTGTGCTCGGGCTGATCGGCGGCGACTTCGTCGGCGTCGCGGGCCGGGCACAACAAGCGCACATCGACGACATCGATCGACTGTCCACTGTAATTTCCAGTGTCCGGTCGGCCGCCCTCGACGCTCATGCCGTCTATCTCGACTCCGAGGAATCGGTACGAAGGGCTCTCACCGAAGCCGCACGCTCATGATCGACGTCGACGCACTCGCACGACCGATCATCGATCTGGTCGACACTGTCGGGACTGGTGCCCCCAGCGCAAGTGGACCCGACGTCGGCATCCGAATCGCCACGGACGCCCTCGAGATCGCATACCAATTGGGAAGCGCTGCTCTGAGCGAACTGGCGTCCTCTCAGAGCTCGTCCACGGCACTCACCGCTGCGGTGACCAAAACCGAGCAGACGCAGACGTCGACGCGAAACCTCGCCGATCGTGGGACCGACATCGCCGGCGTCGTGGACGAAGCGACAACGTCCGTGTACGCGGGAATGACCGAACTCGGTGAGATTCTCCAGTCGTTTCTGACACTCGCGATCAAGGCCGGGCCGACGCTGATGACACCGACGGGCCAATTGATGTTGTTGTCGGCCGCGTTGGAGCACCTCGGACGCGCGGTATCGGTGATCGAGCGGGTACGCGGTGAGCTGGCCGGGTCGACCGACAAGATGTCCGCACTCGTCCCGTCCGTCCCGATACCCGATCCCGCACCTGGGGTCTCCGAGTCGGCGGGTGGTTCCGGTTCCGCAAGTGGTTCCGGTTCCGTCGGTGGCGTTGAGGTCGAACTTCCCGACGGCTCGATTGCCACCGCACCGAACGCCGAGGCCGCTGCTGCCGTACGCAACGCGCTCACTCAACAGGGTGTCCCGTACGCCTGGGGAGGCACGACACCCGGAGTCGGTCTGGACTGCAGTGGTCTGACGCAATGGGCGTACGGCCAGGCCGGAGTCGATATTCCGAGGTTGGCTCAGGAACAGGGAATCGGGAACCAGGTCGATCAGAACAATCTGATGCCGGGCGACCTCGCGGTCTGGGACGGACACGTCGCCATGGTGATCGGCAACGGTCAGATGGTCGAAGCCGGCGATCCTGTCGAGATCAGCGCCATCCGAACCACGAACAGCGGCATGGGCTTTCACGGCTTCTACCGTCCGACGGAATGACAGGGAATCATGCCCGAGAACAAGCGCGAATCATCGCCGATCATCACAGCCGTAGCCGTCAACCGCAACGGAACCATCGCGGTCCGCGCCACGGAGCACGCCGTGCCCGTGGACCTGAGGATCAGCCAGGACGAACTGCGGTACGGCGGGCAGCGGTTGGCGCAGCAGATACTCACGCTGTGCTCACATGCAGCAATCGAAGCCGGCGCCCGCCATCGTGTGGAGCTCGAGGAGACCGGAGTCCCGGCAGCGATCCTCGATCGGCTCGGTCTACCGACCCGAGACGGACTGGCCGATGTCGACGCCGCCGAGGGCCAGAACCTTCCGTCGAGCTGGATGCGTTCGATATGAGCGAGATTGATCGAATCATGGAGCTGGCGAAACACCGGACGGGACTCTTGCAGGACGCCGTCGACGGGGTCGGCGCTCTTCGGGTAGTCGTCTCGAGCGAGGGTGGGATAGTCACGGCGACTGTCGACGGGCTGGGCGCTCTGGTCGACCTACGGATTACCGACGCAGTCACCGCGATGAATTCTCAGACGGTGGCCGCATTGACGGTGGCCACGATTCACCAGGCAGTTCGACAGTCCAACGACGAACGCGAGCGACTGGTCAGTGAGCTCCGAGTAGCCCTGAAACAAACGTGACGAACCCCCGCTATGCCTTTCGCGCTGCGGTGGATAGGCTTCCGCCCATGGCTGGAGACATCGTCCCTATCGAAATCGGACTCACCGACGGAGACCTCGTCACTTTGTGGGCACCTCGCTGGCGCGAGGGCGACGACGAGTGGGAAGCGTTTCTCGGCCATGAGGAAGACCTCTACGGGTTCTCCTCCGTCGCGGAACTCGCGGCCTTCATCCGAACGGACTCCGACAACGACCTGGTCGAGCATCCGGCGTGGGCCGTCGTCTCCGGACTGTCGGCAGCCGAGTTGGAACCGGAAGAGAACTTCACGTTCGATTTCGTCGGCGTGCCGGAACTGGCCGCAGGTGACCCTGAGGCACTGGCGGTCTCGGAACTCGAAGACACCCTGAACATGGCTCGCAACATCGGTGAGGTGTGCGAACTCGACGCGGTCATCCGCTTCTTCAGCGGCCATCCGGTACTCGGCGCGCTTGCCACCGGCGCCGGCACCTTCGAAGGCCGCGAAGGCCTGGAGTTGTGGGACCAGGTCGGCGCTGCGATCGTCAAGGACTGGGACGCCGTTCTCGACGCCATCGACAAGGTGGTCACCTCCCCGAAGGTCGATGCAGCTGCTGTGGCGGTGGCCGAAGCTGAACTGCTCGCTGCCGCCGAGAACACCGTCGACGCCGACGATGTCGCCGAGGAGGGCGAGGACGAGGAATTCGACGAAGACGACCTCGAAGAGGACGAAGACGAAGTCGAGACCTTCTGGGGTGAGGTCGGTGTCGACCCGATCCGCATCATCACCTCGGCCGAGACGTTCTACACTCTGCGCTGCTACATGGGGGATCAGGCGATCTTCCTCGGCAAGGACGGACTGATCACCGTCTTCCGTAGCGAGCGCGCACTCGCTCGCTACCTCGCCGACAACCACGAACACGATCTCTCGCAGGTCAGTACGTACGGCGAAATTCAGAATGCGGCCGTCGACGGTTCACTCGAAATCGAGGTCACGGACGAGAACGTCTACGTTCTGCCCGGTATCGCCGACGACCTCGCCCAGGGCCCGGACGTCGTAGATGCCGAGCAGCTGGAACTCGCCGTCGAATTGTTCACCGATGCAGCAGATTTCGCCGACGACGACTCCACCGAGGAGGCTCTGTCCGCGTCGAACGAGCTGGGTTGGTACGTCTCGTACCTCCTCAACCCCGATCCGTCGCGGATGGCTCCGAGTGCGCCGTTCACCAAGGAATCCGAGGCCTGGCGCGAACTCGAGCGCGAGTTCGAGGCCCGGCTTCGATCTGAGTAGTCGGGCGCACGTCATCTAGCCGATGAGCACGGCGTAGCCCGGCTTGATGACGTCGTCGATCAACGCGAGGCGCTCGTCGAACGGGATGAAGGCCGACTTCATCGCGTTGATGGTGAAGCGTTCGAGATCGGTCCATCCGTAACCGAAGGTCTCGACCAACGCGGCCATTTCCCGGCTCATGGTGGTGTCGCTCATCAGCCTGTTGTCGGTGTTGACGGTCACTCGGAAGCGCAAGTCCGCCAAGAGTCCGAACGGATGGTCCGCCAGGGCGGCTACGGCTCCGGTCTGCACGTTCGAACTCGGGCACAGTTCCAGGGGAATGCGCATGTCACGGACGTAGTTCGCGAGCCGACCCAACTCTGCCCCACCTGGCACGCCTACGTCGATGTCGTCCACGATCCGCACGCCGTGGCCCAACCGATCCGCTCCGCAGAAGGCGATGGCTTCGTGGATCGACGGCAACCCGAAAGCCTCACCCGCGTGAATCGTGAAGTGAGCGTTCGCGTCACGCATGTACTCGAAAGCATCGAGGTGCCGGCTCGGTGGGTTACCGGCCTCGGCACCGGCGATGTCGAACCCGACAACCCCGCGGTCCCGGAATCGCACCGCGAGTTCGGCGATCTCCCGCGACCGCGCGGCATGCCTCATCGCCGTGAGAAGACAGCCGATGCGGATCTCCCGTCCCGCGACCCTGGCAGCGGATTCGCCGGCCCGGAAACCTTCGAGAACGTGCTCGACGACCTCGTCCAAACTCAGGCCTTGTTCCAGGTGCTGCTCGGGCGCAAAACGGACCTCGGCATAGACGACGTTGTCGTCGGCCAGATCCTCGGCACACTCACGTGCCACCCGTGCGAGCCCTTCGGGGGTCTGCATCACGGCGACTGTGTGCGCGAACGTTTCGAGGTAGAGCTCGAGCGATCCACTGTCAGCGGCAGTTCGGAACCATTGCGCCAGTTCGGATGCCGTATTCGCCGGCAGCTCGTCGTAGCCACATTGCTCGGCCAGTTCGAGAACGGTCTCGGGTCGGAGTCCTCCGTCGAGATGATCGTGGAGAAGAACTTTGGGTGCGCTGCGGATCGTGGTCAACTCCGGTGCGTTCATTCGCCAACGCTAACGCGAATCACCCACAATTCGCTCGATGAGCAACGGTCGCGAAACGGTGTCGGAATCGGTCCCGATCGACCATCCACCGCCGAGGCTTCGTCGCGCTGCATCAAATCTCTCGGGAGTGTCGGTGTGCAATGTCATCAGCTTCTGCCCGGCACGGACCACGTCGCCAGGCTTTGCATGCATCTCGATGCCGGCACCGGCCTGAACGGCTTCGCCCTGCCGTTCGCGTCCGGCTCCCAGTTTCCAGGCCGCGATGCCCACCGCCATGGCGTCGAGTCGGGTCAGTACGCCGTCCCGGTCCGCGGTGACGACGTCGCTGTGCCGGGCCACCGGCAGCGTCGCGTGTGGGTCCCCACCTTGGGCGGCGATCATCGCGCGCCACCGGTCCATTGCCGTGCCGTCGGCCAGTTTGTCGGCGGGGTCGATACCGTCGATCCCAGCCGCTGACAGCATCTCCCGAGCCAGGACCAGGGTCAGCTCGACGACGTCCGACGGCCCGCCGCCTGCCAGCACCTCGACGGATTCACGTACCTCGAGGGCGTTGCCCGCCGTCAATCCGAGCGGGGTGTCCATCCCGGTGATGAGAGCGCTTGTACGCACGCCGGCGTCGTTGCCAAGCTCGACCATCGTGCGTGCCAACTCTCGCGCGTCGCCGAGGTCCTTCATGAACGCTCCGGAACCGACCTTGACGTCGAGCACCAGGGCGCCGGTTCCCTCGGCAATCTTCTTGCTCATGATCGAACTTGCGATCAGCGGAATGGATTCCACCGTTCCGGTCACGTCGCGCAGCGCGTAGAGCTTCTTGTCCGCGGGGGCCAGATTCGCTCCGGCAGCGCAGATCACCGCGCCGATTTTCGGGTCCGAGAGAATGTCGACCATCTCCGTCGCCGTGAGCTCGGCTCGCCAACCTGGAATGGCCTCGAGCTTGTCGAGAGTTCCACCGGTGTGGCCGAGTCCGCGGCCCGACAACTGCGGGACTGCAAGACCACAGGCAGCGACGAGGGGTGCAAGCGGAAGGGTGATCTTGTCCCCCACTCCACCGGTCGAATGCTTGTCGACGGTGGGCAGCGGCAAGTCCGAAAAGTCCATCCTCCCGCCGGATTCGATCATCGCCTCGGTCCATCGACCGGTCTCTGCTCGCGACATTCCGCGGAAGTAGATCGCCATCGCGAGCGCCGACATCTGCTCGTCACCGACGATCCCCTGTGTGAACGCCTGAACTATCCAGTCGATCTCGGTTCCCGACAGCTCGCGGCCGTCACGCTTGGCGCCGATGATGGAAACTGCGTCAAACATGGCGGAGCCCCTCTGCTTGTTCCGGCCCGAAAGCATCAGGCAACAGCTCGCTCAGCGGCTTGAACCCACTGCTCGTGTCGACAAGCATCTCACCCCCGCCGTGCTCGAGGAGAAGCTGTCTGCACCGGCCGCACGGCATCAGAATCGAGCCCTTCGCGTCGCAGCACGTGAAGGCAAGCAGCCGGCCACCCCCGGTGGCGGCCAAGTTACCGACGAGTCCACATTCGGCACACAGGCTCAAACCGTATGAGACATTTTCCACATTGCATCCTGAGACGATCCGACCATCGTCTACCAGGGCAGCTGCACCCACTGCATAGCCCGAGTACGGTGCATAAGCCTGCCGCATGACCACTTGCGCGTTGTGCCGCAACAACTTCCAGTCGATGTCGCCCATGGTTCGTTATCCAATCACGCCGACTGAATGGATGCAGAAACCACGCCGAAACAGTCTCGGCGAGATTGGAAAGGCAAACCTTACAAAGAGTTTGGTACGCGTACGAATCCCGCATCTGATTAGTTCCCGGTTTCACATAGGTTTAGAGTCTGAGTCAAGTCGGTTCAGGATCCCGTCGAGCCCGGGCTGAGGTACATCGAAGCTCTCTGCAGGCTCGACGCGTCCACCAATGACGTTGGAGGCACAGCACTCGATGAGTACTACGACTGAAGCCGCTCCTCAGAAGGAGCGCACGAGGTCGCTTTACCGGGGCGACCCCGGAATGTGGTCCTGGGTTCTACACCGGATCACAGGCGTCGCTACTTTCTTCTTCCTATTCGTACACGTTCTCGATACGGCACTCGTTCGGGTCAATCCCGATACGTACGACGCCGTCATCGACACGTACAAGAACCCCCTCGTCGGCCTCATGGAGATCGGCCTCGTCGGCGTAGTCCTCTACCACGCCCTCAACGGCGTGCGCGTGATGTTGGTGGACTTCTGGTCGAAGGGCCCGAAGTACCAGCGCGTCATGCTCTGGACCATTCTGACGATCTGGTTCCTGGTGATGATCCCAGGCGCCGGACGCATCCTCATCAACATGTTTGCGGAGCACTGACATGGCGACTACTCACGGACCCGAAGCCAAGAGCCTGGGCACCTCATACGACCGTCCCGCAAGCCTGGACAACCCGCGGTCCCCGCGCGCGAAGGCTCGGAACAACTTCGAGTTGTACGCATGGCTGTTCATGCGCTTCTCCGGCGTCGCCCTGATCGTTCTGGTCCTGGGCCACATGTTCATCATGCTGATGCTCGACGGTGGCGTTCACCGTCTGAACTTCGCGTTCGTCGCAGGTCGCTGGTCCAGCCCGTTCTGGCAGTTCTGGGATCTGACGATGTTGTGGCTGGCACAGCTGCACGGCGGTAACGGTCTGCGCACGGTCATCGCGGACTACTCCCGCAAGGACTCCACGCGCTTCTGGCTGACCACGATCCTCGTTCTCTCGATGATCCTGATCATGGGCCTGGGCACGTACGTCATCTTCACCTTCGACCCCAATATCTCGGCGAGCTAGGGGAGCACAGACTTCATGCAGGAACATCGTTATGACGTGGTCATCGTCGGCGCCGGTGGCGCAGGCATGCGTGCGGCAATCGAAGCTGGCCCCCGTGCCCGCACGGCCGTACTGACCAAGCTCTACCCCACCCGCAGCCACACCGGCGCGGCCCAGGGCGGCATGTGTGCCGCACTGGCGAACGTGGAGGAAGACAACTGGGAGTGGCACACCTTCGACACCGTCAAGGGCGGCGACTACCTCGCCGACCAGGACGCCGTCGAGATCATGGCCAAGGAGGCCATCGATGCGGTGCTCGACCTCGAGAAGATGGGTCTGCCGTTCAACCGCACGCCCGAAGGCAAGATCGACCAGCGTCGATTCGGTGGCCACACACGCGACCACGGCAAGGCACCCGTCCGCCGTGCGTGTTACGCCGCCGACCGCACCGGTCACATGATCCTGCAGACGCTCTACCAGAACTGCGTCAAGCACGACGTCGAGTTCTTCAACGAGTTCTACGCCCTCGACATCGCCATCACCGAGACCGAGGACGGCCCGGTTGCCACCGGTGTCATCTGCTACGAGCTCTCGACCGGCGAGCTGCACATCTTCCACGCCAAGTCGATCGTCTTCGCGACCGGCGGCTCGGGACGCATGTACAAGACGACGTCCAACGCGCACACCCTCACCGGTGACGGCATGGGCATCATCTTCCGCAAGGGCCTGCCCCTCGAGGACATGGAGTTCCACCAGTTCCACCCGACAGGACTCGCCGGTCTCGGCATCCTGATCTCGGAAGCCGTCCGCGGTGAAGGTGGCATTCTCCGTAATGCCGATGGTGAACGCTTCATGGAGCGTTACGCACCCACCATCAAGGACCTCGCTCCGCGTGACATCGTGGCGCGTTCGATGGTCCTCGAGGTTCTCGAAGGCCGCGGCGCCGGCCCGAACAAGGACTACGTCTACATCGACGTGACGCACATCCCCGAGGAAGTTCTCGACGAGAAGCTCCCCGACATCATGGAGTTCTCGCGCACCTACCTCGGCGTGGACCCCGTCAAGGAGCCCGTGCCCGTCTACCCGACGTGCCACTACGTCATGGGCGGTATCCCCACCAAGATCAACGGTGAGGTGCTGCGCAACAACGACGAGATCGTCAAGGGTCTGTACGCGGCCGGCGAATGCGCCTGTGTCTCCGTACACGGTGCAAACCGTCTCGGTACCAACTCGCTCCTCGACATCAACGTGTTCGGCCGTCGCGCCGGCATCGCTGCCGCCGAGTACGCGAACTCCACCGAGTTCGTCGACATGCCGGAAACCCCGGCCGCGATGGTCGAAGACTGGGTCGGCGTCATCCTGTCCGATCACGGCCACGAGCGCGTTGCGGACATCCGCACCGAGCTGCAGCAGTCGATGGACAACAACGCCTCCGTCTTCCGCACCGAAGAGCGCCTCACCCAGGCTCTCAAGGATGTGCGTGCTCTCAAGGAGCGCTACAACCACATCACGGTCCAGGACAAGGGCAAGCGCTACAACAGCGACCTGCTCGAGGCCATCGAGCTGGGCTTCCTCCTCGAAATGGCAGAGGTCACCGTCGTCGGCGCCCTCAACCGCAAGGAATCGCGCGGCGGCCACGCTCGCGAGGACTTCCCGGACCGCAACGACGCCGAGTACATGAAGCACACGATGGCGTACAAGGAGGGTGACGGCCTGCTCTCCGACATCCGTCTGGACTACAAGCCGGTGATCCAGACCCGCTACGAGCCGATGGAGCGTAAGTACTGATGTCTGCGCCTGCTGTAGATGCACCCAAACTCCCCGCTGTTCCTGAGGGGGCCGTCATGGTCACTCTCAAGATCGCGCGGATGAACCCCGAATCGGGCGAGGGCCAGCACTGGGACAGTTTCCAGGTCCCGGCACTGCCCACCGACCGTCTGCTCAACCTGCTCCTGTACGTGAAGGGTTACCTCGACGGCACCCTCACGTTCCGTCGCAGCTGCGCACACGGAGTCTGTGGATCGGACGCGATGCGGATCAACGGTGTGAACCGTCTGGCCTGCAAGCTGCTGATGAAGGACATGCTGCCCAAGGACGGCAAGCCGGTCACCATCACGGTCGAGCCCATCAAGGGCCTGCCCGTCGAGAAGGACCTGGTTGTCGACATGGAGCCCTTCTTCGACGCATTCCGCGCCGTGAAGCCGTTCCTCATCACCAGTGGCAACGAGCCCACTCGTGAGCGCATCCAGAGCCAGCACGACCGTGCACGTTTCGACGACACCACCAAGTGCATTCTCTGCGCATGCTGCACCACGTCGTGCCCCGTGTACTGGAGCGACGGCAGCTACTTCGGTCCCGCTGCCATTGTGAACGCACACCGGTTCATCTTCGACAGCCGTGACGAGGCCGCTTCCGAGCGTCTCGACATCCTGAACGACAAGGACGGCGTGTGGCGTTGCCGCACCACGTTCAACTGCACCGACGCGTGCCCCCGCGGCATCCAGGTGACAAAGGCTATTCAGGAAGTCAAGCGAGCACTGCTCTTCGCTCGATAGTCAGGCCTTCGGCCCTGTGCGCGGTTAGGGAGTCTCCGGACTCCTTAGCCGCGCACAGCTATGTCGGGGGCATGTTGAGCGGTGTCACGACTTGAACCGGTGACGTCGTAAAGCCGAAGTGAGCGCCCATAGCGCCGTGTTCCTTCATGACCACCTGACAGGCAGTGCGAACATCCGCACGCAGATCGTGGTGGAGCACCGCCGATATTCGCTTCTCCCCCAGCAACTTTCGATTGTCACCGTCGAGATCGTGGGCGATGAAGACACTGCACTCCCGGTTCAATTCTTCGAACGCGTCGACCGTGGCCAGGTTGCCACCACCGATCGAATACACGGCACGGATCTGCGGATCGGATTCGAGTGCCGCTCGCACCAATTTCCTACTCGTCTGATCCAGACCGTCACTGTTCGGAATGTCGATCAACCGTCGATGCGGAGCCGAGACTCGCATGGCGGAGCGAAATCCCATCTCCCGTTCTTCCTCCCCGCGGAAGAACCCACTGCTCATGCTGACCAGCACGTTGCCTTCCCGATCCCCCAGCCACTGATCTATCAAGTACGCGGCGGTGGCTCCAGCGGCTCGGTTGTCGATGCCGATGTAAGCGGCTCGCCTGCTGCCGGCAACGTCGGTCACCAACGTGACGACCGGAATCCTTGCCGCCACCAACCGGTCGATCGCCGCCACGACTTCCGGAGTGTCGGGAGCCTTGACGATGACTCCGTGGGAGCCACGCCGGCGAATCTTGTCGAGCGTCGACGTCATCGCTTCTACCGAACCGGTTTCACGAAAGTGAAACCTGGAACGAACTACAGCGGGTGCAAGGGTGGGCAGTTCGGCCTCGAGCGCGTCACGGACGGCGTCGGAAAACCTTGCAGGAGTTTGCAACACGACGTCGACGATGAACGTGCGACCGACCAGTTTCAGTTGCGAGCGTTGACGTTCCAGGTCCGTGATCGCCTGGCGAACCTCCGATCGTGTGCCGTCGCGAACTCCAGGACGGTCGTTGAGCACCCGGTCGACGGTGGCCTCACTCAGGCCCGACTGCTGAGCGATCTCCCGTACTTTGAATCGATGCGCCACAACTACCTCACGATGATGGATATTTGATGGTTTTTTGCTGTTGCTCGAGGTCTTCGTCACAGCCAGACTAAACCCATGACTTCTACGCCGGGCGTAACCAGGCCCACACTCCTGGCCGACACCGTCTTACTGGTCAGTGGCGGCTCGCAAGGCGTCGGCGCCGGAATCGTACGCGCCGCAGTCCGTGAGGGCGCTCAGGTGGCTTTCACCGGCCGACGCCCGGACGTCGGAAAGGCTCTCGAGACAGAACTTCCGGGAACTCACTTCATCGAAGCCGATGTGGCACAAACGGATTCCGCGCTCGACAGCGTGGCCGAGACGATCTCTCACTTCGGCCGCGTGGATGCTCTGGTCAATTCCGCCGGGCTCACTTCACGCGGAACGCTGCTCGACACCACCGAAGAACTCTTCGACCAGCACATCGCGGTGAACCTTCGCGGTCCGTTCTTCACGATGCAGGCAGCAGTCAAAGACATGCGCGAGCGTGCGGTCCCCGGGTCCATCGTCAACATCATCTCCACGTCCGAACTCGGCGGGCAGCCGTATCTCGCGCCGTACGTGGCAGCGAAGGCCGGGCTGGCGGGGCTGACCCGCAACGCCGCCCATGCGCATCGCTGGGATCGTATCCGGATCAACGGTCTCGACATCGGGTGGACACAGACCGAGGGTGAAGACCTCACGCAGAGAGCTTTTCACGACGCTGGTGACGACTGGCAGGAACGCGCGGGCAGCACCCTCCCCATGGGCAAGCTCGGACAGGTCGACGAAATCGCCGACTTCGTCGTCTTCCTGCTCTCCGATCGCAGCGGAGTCGTGACGGGTTCGATCATCGACTGGGACCAGAACGTCTTCGGAGGGCTGGACTGATGGGCGCTCGCATCGGAGTCGTCGGCCTCGGACGAATCGGCAGCTACCACGCCCGAAATCTACTGACGCTAAACGGCGTCGCCGCACTGGTTGTCACCGATGTCGACGCTCGCCGAACCGCGGACGTGGCAAGCGAACTCGACGTGGAGTCCGCTGCCGATCCCGACGCGCTTCTAGCGTCAGGCATCGACGGCGTTCTGATCGCCGCGCCGTCGAGTTCACATGCCGAATTGATCGAAGCCGCTGTTCGCCTAGACATCCCGACGTTCTGCGAAAAGCCGGTAGCCGACTCCATCGAATCCTCCGTTCGTGTACTCGCGACTGCCGAGCAGACGTCGGTACCAGTCCAGATCGGATTTCAGCGCCGATTCGACCCGTCATTTGTGGCGGCGTACGACGCGGTTCGATCTGGAGAACTCGGTTGGATCCACACTCTCCGATCGACCACCCTCGATCCCGCTCCCCCGCCGATCTCGTACATCGAACACTCAGGCGGCATCTTCCGCGACTGCTCGATCCACGACTTCGACATCGTACGGTGGATCAGCGGCCGCGAAGTCACCACTGTTTTTGCCACCGGCTCGAATCAGGGTGATCGCGGGATCGCCGATGCCGGTGACGTCGACACCGCCGCAACGGTTCTCACTTTCGAAGGCGGAACCATCGCGGTCGTGTCGAATACCCGCTACAACGGCCGCGGCTACGACTGCCGACTCGAGGTACTCGGCTCGGCGGACTCCGTCGTTGCCGGGCTGGACGACCGCTTGCCACTCCGCTCCCTCGACCCCGAAACATCGTTCCCCTCGAAGGAGCCGTACACGTTCTTCATGGACCGCTTCACGTCCGCCTACCGTGCGGAACTCGAAGCATTCCTCGGCGTTGTCGCCGGGCGTCGGGAATCACCGTGCACGCCCGCAGATGCGGTCGAGTCGGCCTGGATCTCCGAAGCTGCAACGCACTCTCTGCGCGAGGGTCGGCCCGTCACGATCACCGAAGTCAAAGATCTGTTCCTTCACGACAAGAATGAGGCACACACATGAGCACTCCTCGCATCGCCGGCGCACCGATCTCCTGGGGCGTGTGCGAAGTCCCGGGCTGGGGCTACCAGCTCGACCCTGCGCAAGTCCTCCGGGAAATGCGCGAAGTCGGTCTGGCGGCAACGGAAATCGGACCGGAGGGCTTTCTGCCGACTGCACCCGCCGAAATGGCCAAGGTGCTCGCGGATCACGATCTGAGCGCAGTCGGCGGGTTCGCACCGGTACTGCTGCATGATCGCGATCATGATCCGGTTCCCGGCATCTCCCCCATCCTCGACGGTTTCGTCGCCTCGGGTGCCGAGGTTTTGGTCCTGGCCGCCGCGACGGGTTCCGACGGCTACGATTCACGCCCGGAACTGGACGAGCAGAGTTGGAAAACCCTGCTGCACAATCTCGATCGCCTCACCGACGCCGCGGCCGAGCGCGGAATCAGGGCAGTTGTCCACCCTCACGTCGGAACGATGATCGAGCAGCGCGACGAGGTCCTGCGAGTGCTCGACGGCTCGGCCATCCCCCTGTGCCTGGATACCGGCCACCTGTTGATCGGCGGCACCGATCCGGTCGACCTGGCGCGTCAAGCTCCCGAGCGCATCACCCACGTGCATCTCAAGGACGTCGACGATGCCCTCGCATCACGCGTTCGCAGAGGTGAGCTCACCTACACCGACGGCGTGAAGGCGGGAATGTACCGTCCACTCGGTGGCGGCGACGTCGACATCGCCGGTGTCACAGCCATATTGCAGCGCCACGGTTTCGACGGGTGGTACGTGCTCGAGCAGGACACCATTCTGGCCGAAGCGCCGTCGGACGAAGGACCGGTGCGCGATGTGCGAGCGAGCGTCGAGTATCTGCGGTCGGTTCTGTGACACCTACCCCGCTGCGGATAGGCATTCTGGGAGCCTCACGCATCGCCGAGAACGCGATGATCAAACCTGCAACGGCCACCGGGCACCGCCTGGTGGCCGTTGCCGCACGCGACCCCGAGCGGGCCAGAGCCTATGCGGCCCAGCACGGGATCGAACGGGTGGTCGGTTCGTACGCCGAGCTGATCTCGGATCCGGAGGTGGACGTCGTCTACAACGCGCTACCCAACAGCCTGCACGGACCGTGGAATCTCGCCGCCGTTCGGGCCGGCAAGCACGTGCTGACGGAGAAACCGTTTTCGAGCAACGCGGTGGAAGCGCGTGCTGTAGCCGAGGCAGCGCGCGTGAGCGGAGTGACGCTGCTCGAGGGGTTCCACTACCTCTTTCATCCGGTGAACCGGCGCCTGCTGGATGTGGTTCGGAGCGGCACAGTCGGCGCGGTCACTCGGGTGGAAACCGTACTGCGGATGCCCACACCATCCGAGAACGACCCGCGGTGGGAGCTCGCCTTGGCAGGCGGGTCACTGATGGACCTGGGCTGCTACGGGTTACATGCTTCCCGGACGCTGAGTGACGTCTGTGGCGGTGCGCCAGTGGTGACCGGGACCCGCCACGAGGAATACGCTCCGGGGGTCGATTCGTGGTTCGACATCGAACTCGAATACCCCAGCGGCGCCACGGCATCCGTGGTGACCACGATGTTGGACGAGCGGTATCACTTCACCTTCCGAGTATTCGGCACTGAAGGAGACGTCCTGGTGCACAACTTCCTGCAGCCGGACATCGACGACCGTGTCTCCGTCACGGCCGGTGGGCGCACGAGCGTCGAGCATCTGGGCACGAAGTCGTCGTACACCTATCAACTCGAAGCGTTCGCCGATCATCTGTCCGGGGTCTCGGCGCTGCCGATCGGGCCGGGTGACGCGGTAGCCAACATGACGATGATCGACGAGGCGTACATGCATTCCGGCCTCGGGGTTCGGCCGACGACCATCCTGTGACGAAACGACTACAGCCTCGGTTCGATTCGAACCGAGGCTGTAGTCGCGAGGTTTTGATCTAGCGGCGAAGCTCGTGGGTCAGCGTCTCGAGCTCGTCACCGCCCGCCATCTCCTTGGTCAGTTCTTCGAGTGAGATGTCGTCGTACTTGGCGTCAAGCTTCTGCCTGCCTCGGTTGAGGAGCACGAAGTGATCGCCGACCATGTACGCGTGGTGCGGATTGTGCGTGATGAAGATGACGCCGAATCCCTGTTCCTTGGCAGCGGTGATGTAGCGCAACACCATTCCCGACTGCTTGACGCCGAGCGCTGCTGTCGGCTCGTCGAGAATCAGCACGCGCGCGCCGAAGAAGATGGCGCGGGCGATGGCAACACACTGACGCTGACCGCCCGAGAGACTACCGATCGGTGCGTCGACGTCAGGTAGTTCGATGCCCATCTTCGACAGTTCCGAAAGAGTCGTCGCGCGCATGGCGTTGGCGTCGAGCGACTTGATCAGACCACCCTTGCGCAGTTCCTGCCCGAGGAAGAAGTTGCGCCACACCGGCATCAACGCAACGACGGCGAGGTCCTGATAGACCGTCGCGATGCCTTTGCCGAGAGCTTCTTTCGGCGAGTGGAACGTTGTCGGTTCACCGTCGACGAGTAGTTCACCTTCGCTCTGTTGGTGCAGACCGGCGATGATCTTGATCAGCGTGGACTTGCCTGCGCCGTTGTCACCGAGCACGCCTGTTACTTCACCCGCACCGACGCGCAGGTTGATTCCCTTGAGCGCGATGATGTTTCCGTATTGCTTACCGACGTCCTTGAGCTCGATCAGTGGCACGTTGCCGCCCGAGTTCGAGAGAGCGGGAACTTCAGCTGTGGTACTCATGTGTCACCTTTTCGCAGCGTAGTTGCGGAATGCGTTGTTGGCGATGACCGCGAAGAGCAGCATGGCGCCGAGGAAGAACTTGAACCAGTCCGGGTTCCAGCCTGCGTAGACGATGCCCTGGTTGGTCATACCGAAGATGAATGCACCGATCGCAGCGCCGATCGCGGTTCCGTAACCACCGGTGAGCAGACAACCGCCGATGACTGCGGCGATGATGTACAGGAACTCGTTACCGACACCCTGACCGGACTGAACGGTGTTGAACGAGAACAGCAGATGCATGCCCACGAACCAGGCAGCAAAGCCGACGGTCATGAACAAGCCGATCTTGACTGCGGTCACCGGCACACCGATCGCGCGGGCACTGTCCTGATTGCCGCCGACCGCGAAGATCCAGTTGCCGATCTTGGTCTTGAACAAAACAAATGTTGCAATCGCGGTGAACAGCAGCCACCACACGACCGTGATCTTGACGGACACCCCGAAGACCGAGAACGACGACGCGAATACCTTTTTGGCGGAATCGAATCCAGCCATGTCGGAGACGCTGGGTGTGGCCACCTGACCACTCACGAGCTTGGTGACGGCCAGGTTGATACCGGTCAACATCAGGAAAGAACTCAAGGTGATGAGGAAGCTGGGAATCTTCGTCTTCATGACGAGGTAGCCGTTGAAGAATCCGACGGCGAGCGAGACGACCAGCGCCAGAATCGCGCCCACCCACAGGTTGAGGTGCAGGTTGTAGGCGATCATCGACGCGGCGAGCGAGGACGTGGTGACTGCGACGCCGGCGGAGAGGTCGAACTCGCCGCCGATCATGAGCAGGGCGACCGCGCAAGCCATGATGCCGATCGTGGAGCTGGAGTAGAGCACTGTCGCAAGCGCTTCCGGCGTACGGAACGGTGCCGCGACGATACAGAAGAAGATGAAGATGGCGATGGCGCCGACAAGTGAACCCATCTCCGGGCGGAGCAGCAGACGCTGAATGCGCTTTTGCTCCTTCACCCGTTCATCGGTCACGACTTTATGGGCGGCAAGGTCGAGATCTGCCTGAGTGGACATGATTTCCCTTCCGTGCTGGACAGGCGCACGGAGTGCGGACTCTCAGCCCTCCGTGCGCCCTGATCAGCGAGTTCCGTTCTTGGCGTACTCGGCGACCGAGTCGATGTTGGTGTTGTCGATGAACGCGGGTCCGGTCAGGGTGGGCAAGCCACCACCGATCACGTTGCCGTTGTTGAGGTAAAGCCACAGCGAATCGATGGCGAGGTAGCCCTGCAGGAAGGGTTGCTGGTCCACTGCCCACTGCACGTCACCGGATTTGATGGCGTCGACGAGCGCCGCGTTGGTGTCGAAGGTGACGACCTTCGCCTTGCTTCCCGCATTGCCGACCGACGTCACGGACGTCAATGCGAACGGCGCACCGAGCGCGAGAACTCGATCGATTGCCGGGTCCTGTTGAAGTTTCGCGGTGATGGTCGACTCCACCGACGGCATGTCCTTGCCGTTGACGTTGAGAATCTCCGTCGTTCCCTTGAACGACTTCTTCACACCGGCGCACCGTGATTCGAGGCTCACGTTGCCCTGCTCCTGAATCACGCACAGCACCTTGGTGGCACCTTCGGTGTTGAGTCGCTCGCCGGCAGCTTCACCGGCAATCGACTCGTCCTGACCGAAGTACTCCTTGACGCCCATGTCCTTCCAGGTTTCGAGGCCCGAGTTGAGGGCGACCACCGGAATGCCCGCGGCGGTGGCACTTTGGACCGCTGCAACCATGGCGTCGGGCTTCGCGAGCGTGACGGCGATCCCGTCGACCTTGCTGTCGATCGCACTCTGAACCAAGTTGGCCTGGTTCGGTGCCTCGGGATCGGCGGAGTACCGAAGTTCGATGTTGTCCTTGGCCGCTGCGGTTTCGGCGCCCTTGCGCACCAGATCCCAGAACGTGTCACCGGGAACCTCGTGGGTGATCATCGCAATGGTGGCGCGGGGCGTGTCCGCCGTACCCGCGCCCATTCCGGATCCGGAAGAATCCGGCTTTCCGCCGGTGCTTGAACAGGCGGCCAGACCCAAGACCACGACTGAGGCTCCGGCCAGTACGGCAACGCTCTTGCGTCCCGTGAGAAACGACATGTGAACTCCCTCTCGACATCAACCAACGGCCCGCGAACGGATGGTGCTCGGTTGTATGTGAAAGATGTAATACCCGTCACAGTCGAATGTCAATAGTTTGTTCTGACATTAGGACTGCTTATCAAAGACCAGACAAACTGAAGGGAGTGGAAAGGCCAGGTCAACGCGCTGCAGGTCCAGTTGAACCTCGAACCACTAGTTGTGGCTGCGCGACTATGTCCTTGCCCAAGAGTCCACTTCCGCCATCGAGACGTTCGGAGATTCGCTCCACCGCGGCGCCACCCAGAAACGCCGTGTCCTGCCCGACACTGGTCAGATCGATGTGCACCAAACCTGCCAATGCACTGTTGTCGAATCCGATCACGGAGACGTCGCCGGGCACCGAGACTCCCGCACGCAAGAAGACGTCCAGGACTCCTAGCGCGCAACGATCATTGAAAGCGAAGACCGCACCGGGAATCCCTTGTTCGACCATCGACCGCGCGGCGTCCGCGCCGAACTCCTCCGTGAGGCCGCCGGGAAGTATCCGCGATTCCAGTCCGGCCGCCCGCATGGCCTTCCGGTAGCCCTGACGCCTCTCCTGGGCGCCCGGACCGCGTCCGCCGTCGACATGGACAATCGAGCGGTGCCCGAGTCCGACGAGATGATTCACGGCCATCACGGCGCCCGCCTCGTCGTCCGTGCGGACAACGTCCACATGTGCTGAGGGCATCTTCCGGGCGAGCACGACGACGGGAACCTTGGCCGCCAGGTCGACGATCTCCGATTCCGGCGCCTGCGAACCCAACAGCAAGATCGCCTCGCATCGGTCGTCGAGCAGGGTGCGCACGGCGCGCGAGCCAGGCCTGCGGTCCGAGACGGCGCTGAGAACGACGTCGTAGCGCAAGCGTTCGGCTGCGTCGTAGATCTCGTCGAGCAGCTCCGCGTGAAAGGTTTGCGCGGCAACATAACTGACACCGATCAGGCGGCTGCGATGCTGGCGCAGCAGTCGCGCCGCGTTGTCGGGTCGATAGCCGAGTTCGTCCGCGGCCGCCTTGACCCGTACCCGCGTCGCATCGCTGGCACCCGGGACATCACGAATGACGATGGACACCAGTGCGCGTGACACACCGGCCAGGTCTGCTACGTCTTGCAAGGTGGGGCGTCGACTGTTCACCTCCACAGACTAGATCGTTCCAGCGAATACACGCCGAAACGTTGACGCACGAGGCAACCAGCGCTTTACTGACACGACTAGAACGATCTAGTTCCTCATCCTCACTCCGAACGGAGCCCCCATGTCTGTCTCTGTTGCAGTCGGTCTGGTCGGCGCTGGATGGATCGGCCGTTTCCACGGCGAGTCCGTCGCGCTGCGTATCCCCGGCACCCGTCTCGTCGCCGTCGCCGATCCTGCGCCCGGCGCTGCGGCGTCGTTGATCGAACGTGTCAGTCCCGACGCCCGCGCGTACACCGACGCCCTTGAGCTGATTGCCGATCCGACCGTCGAAGCGGTGCTCATCAGTACGCCCGCATCAACTCACACCGATCTCGTGGTAGCAGCAGCGGAGGCCGGCAAGCATGTCTTCTGCGAAAAGCCGATGGCTTTGACACTCGAGGACGCCGATCGCGCAATCGGCGCATGCGCCGCGAACAATGTTGCGCTGCAGGTCGGTTTCAACCGGCGCTTCGCCGCCGACTTCGCCGCGGCACACGACGTGATCACCTCCGGTGGGATCGGGACACCGCAGCTACTTCGCTCTCTGACTCGCGATCCGGGAATCACCGCCGACGTCGCCTCTCGAGTCAAGCCGTGGACGATCTTCAACGAGACACTGATTCACGACTTCGACGCCCTGCTCTGGCTCAACCCGGGGGCACGCGTCGTCGAGGTGTTCGCGCAGGCCGATGCTCTCGTCCATCCGCAGTACAAGGAGCAGGGGTACCTCGATACGTCGATGGTTCAGTTGCGGTTCGACAACGGCGCCTTCGCGTCGGCCGAGGCCAACTTCCAGGCCACCTACGGTTACGACGTTCGCGGCGAGGTTTTCGGTTCCGGTGGAATGGTGAGTGCAGGCGAGGTCACGCGGACCGCGATGCGTCATTACAGCTCACCGGGCGTTCGGGCCGACACACCTCGGGTGAACATCGAACTGTTTCACGACGCCTATGTTGCCCAGCTAGCGCACTTCGCAGACTGCATCCGCTCCGGCAGCGCGCCGTCGGTCGACGGTCTCGATGCTCGCAACGCCCTGGAAATCGCACTGGCTGCAAAAGAATCCGTGGAAACCGGACTGCCCGTATCGCTGCTGTCGGTGCCGCAGTGAGCCCCTTCGATTTGGCAGTCTCTGCCGAGATGACGTTCACCGAACTCCCTGTCGTCGAACGCATTCGGCGGATCTCGGAGGCGGGGTTCGCAGCCGAGATCTGGAGTTGGCAAGACAAGGACCTCGATGCTCTGGTCGCCACCGGGGCTCGGTTCTCCTCGATGACCGGCTATCTTCACGGCGATTTGTTCGACGAAGCGGGCAGCGCCGAACTCGTACGAACAGCGGCGCTATGCCTCACGCCGGCAGCGAAACTCGGCGTTCCTCGGCTGAACTTCCATACCGGCGAGCTGATCGACGGACAGGCCGCGCGCCCGCAGTATCGAACTACGGGAGCGATGTGGCTGACGGCCCAACGCGCTCTCGAGAAGATCGCGCGACTGGGTGAAGACGCCGGAGTCGTCTTCTGCCTCGAGAATCTCAATACGATCGTCGATCACCCTGGCGTACCGATGGCCAGAGCCAAAGACACTCTGGCACTGGTGGAATCCGTCTCACACCCCAACCTCAAGATGATGCTCGACCTCTACCACGCACAGATCGGCGAAGGAAACCTCATCGAACTCGTGCGGCGTTGTGGTGACAACATCGGCGAGATTCAGGTGGCCGACGTACCCGGCCGATGCGAACCCGGAACCGGCGAGATCAACTACCCAGCCATCGCACGCGTTCTCGCCGAGCAGGGTTACACCGGCACGATCGGATTGGAGGGCTGGGCATCCGGAGACAGTGACACCGCACTCACTGCTTTCCGGAACGCCTTCACTCTCTAACTCTCACCCAGGAACGTGATCCCGTCGTAGCGCGCAGATCTTCCGTCACCGGTCGAGTCCAAGGGGAGCGCTTCCTGAGGTCTTTTTGATGGATTTCAGGGGTAGTTTCGATGGCTTTTCCTTGGCAGTCTTTGAGTCACAGCACATCGTGAACTCCGCAGGAAGGCCCCCGAATGACTCCAGCACTGACCGACCACACCGTGCCGTTCGCGGGTAGGTTGCACCGAGAAGATTGCAACATCGAAGACTTCGCCGCTCTGGTCGCACACGAGACAGACCCCGTCGATTACCCGTACGCCCATTCGGTGGCCGACGGCGTTCTTCTCTACCGCTCGGATGCTCTGGTCGACAAATTGTCGAATCCTGAAATCCGGGCGGAGATTCAGGACGAGATCGCCCGCGCGTTACTCACCGGTCCAGGCATCACGGTCTTCCAAGGCGCGTTCGACGCGGAGGTATTGGATCGCGCCAGTGCGGTCTTCCGTGAACTCATTGCGCGCCAACACGAAGCCGGCGCGGTGTCCGGAGATCACTTCGCCAAACCCGGAGCCAATGACCGGATCTGGGGAGCACAACTGAAGTTGGCGCTCGAAGATCCCAAGGGTTACGTCGACTACTACGCAAACAGCATTGTCGCTTTAGCTTCGGAAGCCTGGCTCGGCCCCATGTATCAGGTGACGTCGGACGTCAACGTCGTCAATCCCGGTGGCGCCGCACAGAATCCACATCGCGACTACCACCTCGGTTTCATGTCGAGCGACGTCGCTGCGAAGTTCCGAGCGCACGTTCATCGCTTGACCCCCGCCCTCACCTTGCAAGGTGCAGTCGCCCATGTGGACATGCCGGTCGAGACGGGCCCGACGAAATATCTGCCGTACTCCCAACAATTCGAATCCGGATACCTCGCGTTCGAGCGTCCCGAGTTCAAGGAGTTCTTCGAGGCCAATTACGTCCAATTACCTTTGGAGAAGGGAGATGCCGTCTTCTTCAACCCTGCACTGTTCCACGCCGCCGGCCACAACAAATCCGCCGACGTCCTGCGCATGGCAAATCTTCTTCAGGTGTCGTCAGCCTTCGGTCGCGCCCTCGGAACCATTGACCGGGACGCGCTCGTCAACGCGATCTATCCGGCACTGCTCGCCCTCAGCGAAGCAGGTTCCGACGAGTCCGTTCGCTGTGCCGTCGCCGCTTCCGCTGAGGGCTACGCCTTCCCGACCAATCTGGACCGAGACCAACCGATCGACGGCCTCGCGCCTCAGACGCAGGCCGAACTAGTGATGGAGGCGGTTCGCGAGCGGATCTCGCCTGACCATCTGGCCGAGTTGCTGAAGGCACAGTCCGAGAGACGAATGGCCTGAGGGACGACAGCGCTGACGAGACTCGGACCGCCCAATGCCGGTCAGTCGGTATGCTCGTGGCATGGGGTGGGACTTGTTAGTGCTGTTCGCCATGATCGGCCCGTTGGCGGTGTTCGGGTGGGCGGCTGTTCGGGCAAGGCGCCGCGGGCTTGGGGGGTCGTTCGTCGGGCCGTTTCAGGAGATGTTCGATCCCGGTGCGGCGCGAGCACAGACTGTCATCGAACAGATCGCGGAACTTCCGGATCCTGCGGACTCCGGCGACCCGGACAACGACGACGATGTGCCGTACACAGTCGCCTACGAGGGTGTTCGGCTCCACATCAACCCCGGTAAGGCTCGACAGCGCGGAGGCGACGGGACCACTAAGCGAGCTCAGTGAAAGTCGGACCGGATACAACGCGAGGGAGAACTGGTTCAGTCAGGGCCGGCGAAGTTGATAGGTGACACCGTTCTCCAACTCATCTGAGCTGAAGGACTCCGGAGAGAAGTGGCCCAAGCTCACCTCATAGTTTCTCTGGTTTGCGGGGACGGCATCAAAATGTGCGGTGTAGGAGCAGGTGCTCATTCCGTCGGGAAGTTGATCGATTGCCTCGACCTCGAGTGCCGACCTTGTGGATGCAGCGCCGCTGCCCCCGAAAATCTGAATCTGGTCGTTCGGAGCAACACGAATCATGTCGATCACGCACTCTCCAGAGACCGTCTCGGCCTGCTCTGCCTGACCGGTCACCGTTATCGTGGCGGCAAAGGTTTTCGGCACATCGACATTGGTCGTGCAGCTTGTCAGCATCAGCGCTCCCACAGAGCCCGCTGCCGCAGCCGCAACCTGTGCTGACCTTCGCCTCATAGTCGTCAACGGTAGTGCGTCCGAGTCGCCACGGTGCTCGGTTGCCGAATCCGAAGAGTCACACGGGGCCCGTCGCCGGCCGGCCGAACCACTTGGACAGCTGAGTATCCAACTCCGCCTGCGAATCCCCGACCCATGCCACATGACCGTCCGGCCGAAGCAGGACAGCCGGAGCGTCCAATTCAGTGCTTGTGTCAACGATGTGGTCGGCGCGATCGCTCCAACCATCGACGGACAGTTGGCCACCCTGGTCGAGAAGAAGTCCGCGGCCGGATCGCATCAGGTCGTACAGGTTGCCGCGCGTCAACGCGATGTTCCGCAGCCTCCGACCGAGTAGGTCGTCGCCTTCGCCGAAATCGTAGCGAATCGAGATCGCAGTGATCTTCTCGGTCAGATAGCGCTTGACGTCTTCGAATTCCATCAGCTCAGAGATCAAGCGCCGCACGGCTTGTGGACCGGCAGCGGTGGAGATCAGCTCCGCCTGCGCGCGCGTGTTGTCGAGAACGTCGGCAGCCACCGGACGCCGTTCCGATTCGTACGTGTCGAGCAGGACGTCCGGTGCCCAGCCGTTGATCTCGGCGGCGAGCTTCCAGCCGAGGTTGAAGGCATCTTGCACACCGAGATTGAGACCTTGACCGCCCATCGGTGGGTGGATGTGTGCGGCATCGCCGGCGAGGAACACCCGGTCGCGCCGGTAGTGCTCCGCCAGACGGGTGGCGTCGCCGAAGCGCGAGAGCCACCGCGGCGAGTGCACACCGAAGTCGGTACCCGCAATGGCCAGTAGCTGTTGTTTGATGTCGTCGAGGGTGGTCGGTGTTGCGCGACCGTCGGCAACTTCGGCCGCAGGGACCACGACACGAAAAGCGCCGTTACCGGCGGGACCGACTCCGAATCGTTTGTGCGTTTCCCGGATTTCGGCGACAACGGCGGCCAGTTCATCAGCCGGCATGGTCACGTCCATTTCGCCGATCAGCGTGTCGGCGCTCGACGGCTCGCCGAGAAACCCGACGTCGATCAGCTTCCGAACAGTGCTGCGGCCGCCGTCGCAGCCCACGAGATAACGCGCGTGAAGTGTTGTGCCGTCGGACAATTCCGCTGTGACGCTATCGGTATCTTGACGGATCGCGACGACGCGCTTCCCTCGCTGAATGTCCGCACCGACTTCGGTGGCATGTTCGGCAAGAATCCTGTCGATCTCGGGCTGAGGAATGCCCAGTACGTACCCGTGCGCAGTATCGAGGTGCGCCGGTGCCGGTTTGCTGATCCCCGCGAAGAATCCACCGAGCGGATACTTGCGGCCGTGCGCGAGGAACTTGTCCAGCAACCCGCGCTGCTCCATGATTTCGATGCTGCGCACATGGATGCCGAGGGCACGGACGAACTGAGTCGGCTCCTCGTCCTTGTCCACGACGACGACATCGACGCCCTGCAGCCGGAGCTCACCTGCCAGCATCAATCCAGTTGGTCCAGCACCGACAATGATGACGTCACTCATGCGATCCCCTCCTTCGGGCAAGGCTTTTGCTTGCTCGCAGCAGACGAGTGTGCACCATCACCGGGGCCTTGCCGCAAGCCCCGGGTCCCGCGTTATGATGAAGGTGGCGGAAGACGCTTCATCAGCGCACCAACACCACAGCACCCGTATCGCGTGGGAGCCGCCAACTCTCGATCACCGTCGGCACCAGCATGGCCCCGAGAACACCCAGCGTCAGAGAAAACGGCACTCCGCCGCTCAGATCCTCCGACTCCGCCAACGGTGTACAGAGCGTGATCACCAAAGCGGACAGTGCAATACCCAGACCGGACGCCAACTCTTGCAGCGTTGCATGCAGAGTATTGGCATCGGTCAGCTCACCCGAGTCGACGTCGGCGAACGCCAAGCTGTTGTACGCGGTGAACCCGATGGATCGCAACGCGCCACTGACAAACAGTGCGACAGCGATTACGACGTCCGGTGTCGTCGACGAGATCAGTACCAGCGCACCGAAGCACACCACCGACAGAACTCCGTTTCCCACCAGAACTAGTCTGATCCCGAACCTGCGCATGAGCGGAGTGGTGAGCGGTTTGATCGCGATATTCCCCGCGAACAGAGCCATCACCAGCAGACCGGCCTTGAACGCCGACATTTCGAATCCCACTTGGAACAACAACGGCAGCACAAACGGCACGCCCATGATCACGAGCCGGTACAGCGAGCCGCTCGACGCGACGAGCCGAAACGATCGAAGTCGGAGGACGCCGAGCGCGATGAGCGGATGATCCGACCGGACGAGGTGAATGACGGCCAAGCTCAACAAGATCAGAGCCGCAACGATCCCGAGGCCCACTCGTAGCCAGTCGGTTCCGGCACTGTGCACGCTGTCGAGCGCCACGACAAGCACTGCGACGCCTGCTCCGATCACCACCAATCCCAGCCAGTCGAGGCTCCGTTTCTGCGCCTCCCGAATGTCGGGCACCAGGCGCAACGCCAGCAGAAACCCGACGATCCCGATCGGAACGTTGATCAGAAAGATCCAGCGCCACGAAGCGATCGACACGATGGCTCCACCCACAGCGGGCGCAAGAACCGGCGCTGTGAGCGCCGGCCACGTCAAGTAGGCGATAGCCCGTACGAGTTCCGCCTTCGACGTCACCCGCAATACTGCGAGCCGCCCCACCGGCACCATCATGGCGCCGCCTACCCCTTGTAAAGCACGCATTCCCAACAGCATCGGGAGGGAGGTGCTCAGTGCACATCCCACCGACGCCACCGTGAAAACGGCTATGGCAGAGATGAAGACACGTCGCGTTCCGAATCTGTCGGCCATCCATCCGCTCGCCGGGATCAGGACGGCCAACACCAGGAGGTACGAAGAAACGGCGACATTGACGTCGACGGCATCAACTCCGAAAGATTGGGCGATCGACGGCAGTGCCGTTGCGAGAATCGTCGCGTCCAGCATCTCCATGAACAGCGCTGCTGCCACGAGCAGCGCCAGTCCGCGGGGAAATGTCACTGCACCAGAGCCTTTCGGAGGAGCTGTCGATCAGCCGAGAGAAATCCAGCTGCCGGAGGTCACCGAGGCGACCATCGCGTCCAGAGCCTGTGCGGACGCGACTGCATCAGCGATGGTCGCGCCCTGCGGCGCTCCGTCCACGATCGAGGCGATGAAATTGCGAGCCTCGATCACTTTCAGGTCGTCGTAGCCCATCGCGTTGGCCGCGCCAGGCTGGAAGCGGCCGAACTCACCGGACTCGGGGCCGACCAGAACCGTCGTGACGGATTGGTCCTGGTACTTCGAGCCGAGGCTGGTGCCCAGTTCACCCATCCGGCGGTAGTCCCAGAACACGGCACCTTTCGTGCCGTGAATCTCGAATCCGTAATTGTTCTGCTCTCCCACGGCGACACGGCATGCTTCGAGGGTGCACCGGCCACCCGACCCGAGGCGCAGCAGTGCGCTGACGAAGTCTTCGTTCTCGACAGCCCCCATCTCCCCACCGCTGGCCCGCGCATGTCCACTGGTAGCGGCGGACGGACGCGCACGCTCCGGGATGAAGATCGCAGTATCCGCAACGAGAGCGTCGACGTCACCGAGAAGATGACGAATCAGATCGATGCCGTGCGAAGCCAAGTCGCCCAGGACGCCGGCGCCGCCGCGCTCCCGCTCGTATCGCCAACTCAAAGCACCTTCAGGGTGGGCCGCATAGTCGCTGAGGAAACGAAAACGCGAGTGCGTGATCGTGCCCAACTCCCCTGAGTCGATCAGGCTTTTTGCCAGGGCCACAGCCGGCGCGTTTCGGTAGTTGAAGCCGACGGTCGACTGCACACCGGCCTTCGAGACTGCTGCGGCAACAGCTTTGGCGTCTTCCGTGGACAAGCCGACGGGCTTCTCGATCCAGATGTGTTTGCCGGCTTCTGCCATTGCGACGCCGATTTCACGGTGCAAGAAGTTCGGGGCCGTGATGCTCACCGCGTCGATGGCCGGATCGGCTGCGATATCGCGCCAATCCTGGGTGAAAGCTTCGAAACCGAATTGGTCCGCTGCTTCCTCCCCTCGGCCAGGCACCTCGTCGGCGACGGCGGCCAGGCGGATCACGGGAAACTGGGGATAGTGTTGCCGCAGACGCAGATACGCCTGCGTGTGGACGCGGCCCATCCATCCGAATCCGGCAACTGCTACTGAAATGCCTGTCATGAGGCTCCGTTCGGGTCAAATGATCGAAGGATCGCAGAAATGCTGGGATCACAAATCACCCCCACTGACTCGGTCAGGCGGGTACTCGTGTCACCGGGATCGAGATCTAGCGGTCGACCACGGTGGTGTCGAAGTAGTAACGCGACGCTCGGTAGCAGTGGCTGCCGTACTCGACGGCGCTACCTGAATCGTCAAATGCAGTGCGGCTCATGGTCAAGAGGGCAGCACCCACTTTCTCGTCGAGCAATCCTGCTTCTTCGCGAGTCGCCGCCCGAGCGCCGATTCGCTGCCGCGCCACACGGATGTGAACGCCGCGAGTTCGCAAGGTTTGGTACAGCCCCTGCGTCTCCAACTCCTCGGGATCGGGTGCGATGTCCACCGGAATGTAGTTGGTCATCACGGCAAGCGGTTCGCCGTTGGTGCTTCGCAGACGCCTGATGGTGGCCACTTCGGCGTCAGGTTCGAGGTTGAGTTCCGCGGCAACGTCCTCGGCGGGAACTCCCACCGTGAACTCGAGCAGCTTGGTCGTCGGCGCCTGGCCGGCCCTCGCAAGGTCGTCGAACAGGCTGGTGAGCTCGACCGGGCGGTGCACCGGACTTTGCACCACCTGAGTTCCGACTCCCCGCTTACGAACAAGTAGTCCCTTGTCCACCAGTTCCTGGATCGCGCGTCGAGTGGTCGGACGTGAGAGATTGAGCCGTTTGGCCAACGCCAGTTCGTTCTCGAAGCGATCACCTGGGGCAAGTTCGCCACCGAGAATAGCGCCCTCGATTGCCTGTGCCAGCTGAAAATACAGCGGCACCGGGCTCGAGCGGTCCAACTCGACGGCGAGTGCTGCGACCACGGCCAACTCCGATCTGTCTTGGGAAGGCGCCGTATCGACGCTACTTCTCTCGGCAGTGTATGCGAACACTAACATTCACTTGACCGCAAGTCATAATGTCCAGACAAACTATTGACAATCGCTGTGTCGCGGCGCACAGTTTCAGTCATACAACGGTGCCCTGCGTGGGCAACCCACCACGAACTCTCGGGAGTCAGTTTTGACAAGCATCAACACTCACCAGAGCGGGTCACACATCCCTGACGCACCCTTCGACGTGCTCGCCATCGGCCGATCGGGGGTGGACATCTACCCACTTCAGACCGGTGTCGGACTCGAGGACGTCGAGACGTTCGGCAAGTTCCTCGGCGGCAGCGCAGCCAATGTCTCGGTGGCGGCCGCGCGCCTCGGCCGGCGAGCAGCACTGATCTCCGGCGTAGGCAGCGATCCTTTCGGGAAGTTCGTCACACGCGAGTTGGCACGTCTGGGCGTCGACAACAGGTTTGTCGTCACCAATTCCGAGTACCCGACACCGGTGACGTTCTGCGAGATCTTCCCTCCTGACGACTTTCCGCTGTACTTCTACCGCAAGCCGCATGCGCCCGATCTTCGGATCACCCCGGAAGACATCGACCTCGACGCCGTTCGAGCATCGTCCCTCTACTGGTCGACTGTGACAGGGCTGTCCGAAGAACCGAGTCGCAGTGCACACTTCGCTGCCTGGGAAGCCCGCGAACGACGCCCGCTGACGGTCCTCGATCTGGACTACCGCCCGATGTTCTGGTCGACGCCCCAAGAAGCAACAAATCAGGTGCAGCGCGCTCTGGCGCACGTGACAGTAGCCGTCGGAAACCGCGAAGAGTGCGAGATCGCGGTCGGTGAGACCAATCCGAACAAGGCCGCCGACGCGCTTCTCGACCTCGGCGTCGAACTGGCCATCGTGAAGCAGGGCCCGAAGGGCGTACTCGGCAAAACGCGAAAGCAGTCGATCACCGTGCCGCCCAACGCCGTCGACGTGGTCAACGGGCTTGGAGCAGGCGACAGCTTCGGCGGATCACTGTGCCACGGACTGTTGGCCGGGTGGCCGCTGGAGAAGGTACTGCGGTACGCCAACGCGGCCGGCGCGATAGTCGCATCTCGGCTCGAATGCTCCACTGCGATGCCGACCGCCGAAGAAGTCCACGATCTCGCCGAAGCCACAGCCACGGAGGCAGTCAATGTCTGACAAGCTCGCCGCCCGCCCCCTCGCCACCACCTACGCCGAAGTGACGGAACTGCGTGCGAGCGATCCGCAGATCATCGAAAAGGCCTGGGCAGCGCGAACTCCTCGCGCCACTGTTCGAGGCAATGGTCGACTGATGATCGTCGCTGCCGATCACCCGGCCCGTGGGGCACTGTCTGTCGCTGGCAAGCCGACAGCGATGAACAGTCGTACAGATCTGCTCGACAGATTACGCACTGCGCTCGACAATCCCGGAGTCGACGGCGTTCTCGGCACCGCGGACATTCTCGACGATCTGCTCCTCCTCGGCGCCCTCGACGACAAGGTCGTCTTCTCGTCGATGAACCGCGGCGGCCTGGCAGGCGCGAGCTTCGAACTCGACGACCGCATGACGGGATACACCGCGGCGGGCACCGCGAAGTTCGGAATGAACGGCGGAAAGATGCTGCTACGCATCGCACTCGACGACGCGGGCACTCTGCCCACCATGACGGCATGTGCCGAAGCCGTGGACGAACTGGCCGCGGCCGGACTGATCGCGATGCTCGAGCCGTTTCTCTCCAGCCGCGTGAACGGCAAGGTCGTCAACGATCTCAGCCCCGACGCCGTCATCAAATCCATCCACATCTCCCAAGGTCTCGGCTCCACCTCGGCGTACACGTGGATGAAACTGCCGGTCGTCGACGAGATGGAACGCGTCATGGATGCGACCACCCTCCCGACGCTCCTGTTGGGCGGCGATCCGCAGATCGCGCCGGAAGAAACGTACGCAAAGTGGGACGCTGCACTTCAGCTGCCGTCCGTGCGCGGACTGATCGTCGGACGCGCGCTGCTCTACCCACCCGACGGCGACGTCACCGCGGCCGTCGACACCGCAGTCAAGCTCGTCCACTAGAAGCGACCTGGCAGGAGCAAGATGTTCAGCAAGTACTACGTCCCCGCCGGATCGTCCGCCGACGGTGATTTCACGACAGTGGTCACGCCGGAGTCCGCCGGGTGGACCGAATCCAGCTTGTGGACACTCGAACTCGCCCCTGGCGCTGACGTCCACCTGCAGTCCGGCGATAACGAGATCATCGTCGTTCCACTGGCGGGTTCGGCCGTGGTTGTTGCCGAGGGGACGGAGATTCCCCTCACTGGCCGCGCATCGGTTTTCGACGGCCCGAGCGATTTCGCGTACGTCGGTCGCGACGCCGACTACTCGGTCAGCAGCGCTGACGGGGGCCGCTTCGCTCTGTGCGGAGCACGCGCCGGCGCAAAGCTCCCCCATCGATACGGTCCCGCATCAGGAGTTGCGGTCGAGCTCCGCGGTGCCGGGAACTGCAGCCGACAGGTTCACAACTTCGCCACCGCAGACACCTTCGAGGCCGACTCCATCATCGCGTGTGAGGTCATCACCCCCGGCGGGAACTGGTCGTCGTATCCCAGCCACAAGCACGACGAGAACAGCGACGTCGAATCGGCCCTGGAAGAGATCTACTACTTCGAGATCGACAGAAGCCCCACCGGGACCGAAGGTTTCGGCTACCACCGCGTGTACGGAACCGCCGAGAGACCTATCGAAGTGCTCGAGGAAGTCCGCTCGGGCGACGTCGTTCTCGTGCCGCACGGCTATCACGGCCCGTCCATCGCAGCGCCGGGCCACCACATGTACTACCTCAATGTCATGGCAGGTTCGGGCGAGATCCGGGCGTGGAACATCTGTGACGATCCGCAACACACCTGGCTACGTGGAAGCTGGGATCACCAGGACATCGACCCTCGACTGCCGTTGCAGTCCCACAACTGACGGAAGTGAAAGCTGTGGCACCCACCAATAACGCAACCGGCAATCGTCCACCTCGCGACGAGCCGACCGTATACCTCACCGTTTCTCAAGCTGTCGTCCGCTTCCTCGCCAACCAGTACACCGAACGCGACGGCCAGCGCACCAAGCTGTTCGCCGGCTGCTTCGGAATCTTCGGGCACGGCAACGTCGCCGGACTGGGGCAGGCACTCTTGCAGGCCGAGATCCAGGATCTCGACGCCGGCCGTGAGCCGACACTCCCCTACGTGCTCGGCCGCAATGAACAGGCGATGGTGCACTCGGCTGTCGCGCACGCCCGCATGAAGGACCGCCTGCAGACGTGGGCGGTCTCGTCCAGCGTCGGCCCCGGTGCCACCAATATGATCACCGGCGCGGCACTGGCCACCATCAATCGTCTACCTGTATTACTCCTTCCCGCAGACACTTTCGCGACCCGCGCCAGCGCCCCCGTCTTACAGGAACTCGAACTCCCGTCGAGCGGCGACGTCACAGTCAACGACGCTTTCAAACCGGTCTCACGATACTTCGATCGGGTATGGCGCCCGGAGCAGTTGCCGAGCGCTCTGCTCGCCGGGATGCGCGTTCTCACTGATCCCGTCGAGACCGGCGCAGTCACCATCGCCATCCCGCAGGACGTGCAGGCCGAGGCTTTCGACTGGCCCGAGTCCTTCTTCGCCGAGCGAGTCTGGCACGTGGCCCGCCCGCTCCCCGAACGATCGGTGATCGAACGCGCCGCCGCGATCATCCGCTCGGCTCGCAAGCCACTGATCGTCGCCGGCGGCGGCGTGATCTACAGCCAGGCCAGCGACTCTCTATCAGCGTTCTGTGCGCAAACCGGAATCCCCGTGGGGCAGAGCCAGGCGGGGAAGGGTTCATTGGTCTACGACCATCCACAATCCGTCGGGGCGGTGGGGTCCACCGGCACTACGGCTGCAAACGCACTGGCCACCGAGGCTGACGTCGTCATCGGTATCGGCACGCGGTACAGCGATTTCACGAGCGCGTCCCGCACCGCGTTCACCAATCCCGACGTTCGCTTCGTCAACATCAACGTCGCATCACTGGACTCCGTGAAGCAGGGCGGAGTCAGCGTTGTCGCCGACGCACGTGAGGCACTCGACGCGCTGGCACTTGCACTGAACGACTACCGGGTGGACGACGAATACGCGTCCAGGATCGGTGACCTCGCTCGCGATTGGGATGCGATCGTCGAATCCGTCTACAACCCAGCCGAACCCGCTGCCGACGGGTCACTGAATCAGAATCAGGTGATCGGCCTGGTCAACACACTGTCCGATCCACGTGACGTCGTGGTGTGCGCTGCCGGGTCCATGCCGGGTGACCTCCACAAGCTGTGGCGAACCCGTGATTCCAAGGGGTATCACGTCGAATACGGGTACTCGTGCATGGGATACGAAGTTGCCGGCGGTCTAGGCGTCCGCATGGCGTGCCCCGATCGCGACGTGTTCGTGATGGTCGGAGACGGTTCCTATCTGATGATGGCCACCGAATTGGTCACCGCCGTACAGGAACGCCTCAAGGTCATCGTCGTCCTGGTGCAGAATCACGGATTTGCCTCCATCGGTTCACTGTCCGAGTCGCTGGGTTCCCAGCGCTTCGGCACGCAGTACCGCTACCGCTCGAATGACGGACGTCTCGACGGAGGGGTTCTCCCGGTCGATCTGGCCGCGAACGCTGCCAGCCTCGGTGTCGACGTCATCCGCGCCAACACCGCTGCCGAGTTCGCCGACGCGATCAAGGTTGCCAAAGCAAGCGACACCAGCACCGTCATCCACGTCGAAACCGATCCGCTGATCGGCGCCCCGGACAGCGAATCCTGGTGGGATGTACCGGTATCGGCCACCTCCGAACTGGAGTCCACCAAGAAGGCACGGACAACTTACGAGTCCTGGAAGAAGATCCAGCGACCGTACCTCCGTCCATCCGAATGAAAATTCCGCACAACCACACCCCATAAAGCTTGCCCGCGAAAGGAATCTAGACATGAGCGCAATTCGCGTCGGATCAGCCCCCGACTCCTGGGGCGTGTGGTTTCCGGACGATCCACAGCAGACCCCTTACACACGATTCCTCGACGAGGTATCCGCGTCGGGATACGAATGGATCGAACTCGGCCCGTTCGGATACCTTCCGACCGATCCAGCCAAGTTGACGGACGAACTCGGCGCCCGCGGCCTGAAGCTTTCGGCCGGTACCGTTTTCGAACACCTGCACCAGGACGATTCCTGGGATGCCGTCTGGAATCAGATCAAGGACGTCGCCAAGTTGACCGCAGCCGTCGGCGGCAAGCACGTGGTGGTCATCCCTGAGATGTGGCGCGACCCTTCCACCGGAGCGGTACTCGAAGACCGCAATCTGACGCCCGAGCAGTGGCGTAAGAAAACCGACGGCATGAACGCTCTCGGGAAGGCAATGCTCGAGGAGTACGGCGTCATGGCGCAGTACCATCCTCATGCCGACAGTCACGTCGACATCGAAGACAACGTCTACAAGTTCCTCGAAGGGACCGACGAGCGTTTCGTGAATCTGTGTCTCGACACCGGCCACATCAGCTACTGCGGCGGCGACAATCTCGCAATTATCAACAAACATCCGGAGCGCATCGGGTACCTACACCTCAAACAGGTGGATCCGGCGATAGTCGCCAAGGTTGAGGCGGAGGACCTGCCGTTCGGTGAGGCCGTCAAACTCGGTGCCATGATCGAACCGCCGCGCGGAATCCCCGACATGCCGCCGCTTCTGGAGGCCATCGAGAAGCTCGGCATCGACGTGTTCGCGATCGTCGAGCAGGACATGTATCCCTGCCATCCCGACACACCGCTGCCCATCGCAGCGCGCACTCAGAAATACCTGTCCACCTGTGGCGTCCCCGCCGTCCGTTTCAACTGAGCAACACAATCGAGGAGTACCACCGCATGTCTGACAACCAGGATCTCCGGATCGCAGTGCTCGGCGTCGGCATCATGGGGGCCGATCACGTCGACCGCATCACCAACAAAATCGGCGGTGCCCGCGTCACCGTCGTCAACGACTACTCTCTCGCCCGCGCCGAGGAAATCGCAGCACTGACGCCAGGGGCGCGCGTCGTCGTCGATCCGTTCGATGCCATCGCAGCCGAGGACGTCGACGCCGTTGTTCTCGCAACCCCGGGCCCGACCCATGAGAAGCAGGTTCTTGCCTGCCTCGAAGCGGGCAAGCCTGTTCTCTGCGAAAAGCCGCTGACCACCGACGCGGACAGTTCGCTCACGATCGTCAAAGCCGAAGCAGCGCTGGGAAAAAGACTGATCCAGGTTGGTTTCATGCGCCGGTTCGACCACGAATACACCCAGCTCAAGGATTTGATCGACAGCGGCGATCTCGGTCGCCCTCTCGTTGTGCACTGCGCTCACCGCAATCCTGCGGTTCCGAACGGCTTCGACAGTGCGATGATCGTCAAGGACTCACTCGTCCACGAGGTCGACGTGACACGATTCCTGCTCGACGAAGAGATCACCTCGGTGCAGATCATCCGACCGGCCGCGAATTCGCTTGCTCCCGAGGGCATTCAAGACCCACAGATCGCGATATTCGAGACCGAGTCCGGCAGACACGTCGACGCCGAGGTGTTTGTCACCACCGGAGTTGCCTACGAGGTGCGCACCGAAGTTGTCGGCGAACTCGGAAGCGCGATGATCGGACTCGACGTGGGACTGATCCGAAAGACCAAGCCCGGCAACTGGGGTGGGCAGATCACCCCAGGATTCCGCGAACGCTTCGGGCAGGCCTACGACACCGAGTTCGCCCGGTGGATCAAGGCAGTGAAGACGGGCGCCGGCACCGGCAACTACATCGAGGGACCAGGTGCTTGGGACGGGTACGCCGCGGCCGCTGTCTGCGCCGCCGGTGTGAAGTCTCTGGAGACGGGTCAGCGCGTCGTCGTGGACATGGTTGCGCGCGACTCTGTGGCCGGAGCTTAGCGATGAAGGTCGCACTCGACCCCACACCTTTCCATCACGATTACTCACTACTCGAGCTACCCCGAGTTGTTGCCGATCTCGGGTACGAGTACCTGCAGCTCACACCGCACGTCGACATGATCCCGTTCTTCAATCACCCGAAAGCCGACGACGCGCTCGTCACCGAGTTCCGGAAGGCCTGCGCGAGTGCGGGAGTCGGCATCGCGTCGGTGCTCCCGGTCCTTCGGTGGTCCGGCCCGGACGAGGACGCTCGCGAAGCAGCCGTGCGCTACTGGAAGCGGGCCATCCAGATCACGGTCGATCTCGGTGTCAACGTCATGAACACCGAATTCTCCGGCCGCCCCGAAAAGGCCGAAGAGTCCGAGCGTGCGTTCTATCGTTCGATGGAGGAACTGGTTCCGATCATCGAACGCGAGGGAATCGACGTCCTGATCGACCCCCACCCGGACGATTTTGTCGAAGACGGACTAGCCGCGATCCGCACGATCCGTGGTGTGAACTCCAAGAACCTCGGCATGGTGATCGTGGCGTGCCACCAATTCCACATGGGTGGGGACCTTCCCGCCATCATGGAGGCCGCCGGCGACATGGTCCGACTCGTTCACGTGGCGGACACCATGGATCATCACCGTTCCCACGGACTGCGCTACATCACCAACCCGCCAGGCAATGCCGTTCGAGTGCATCAGCATCTCAAAATCGGTGACGGAGACGTCAACTGGGACGAATTCTTCGGCGGTCTCGGCAAACTCGGCTTCTACGAACGTGAGAACACCGTGATGGTGTCGAGCGTCTTCGCCGAGAACGAAAACGCGCACGAGGTTTCCCGGTACCAGCGCGAGACGATGAACGACTACGTCGCCAAGTACACCTCCCCGAACTCCTGAGTCACCAGACCACTAGGAAATACCATGACCAGCACTGATACTCGCGTCATCGCGCACTGGCTGGACGGCAAGCCGTTCGCCGGAACGTCCGAGGACACCGCCACCGTCACCAACCCCGCCACCGGACAGATCACCGGCCGACTGGCCCTGGCGAACCTCGAGGACGCCCGCGCTGTCATCGACGCGGCTGCCGCAGCCTTCCCCGCCTGGCGTGACACCTCACTGGCCCGGCGCACACAGGTACTGTTTAGCTTCCGCGAACTCCTCAATGCTCGCAAAGGTGAACTCGCCGAGATCATCACAGCCGAGCACGGCAAGGTTCTCTCCGACGCCCTCGGCGAAATCAGCCGCGGGCAGGAAGTTGTCGAATTCGCTTGCGGAATACCGCATCTCCTCAAGGGCGGATACACCGAGAATGCATCGACCAAGGTCGACGTCTACTCCATCCGCCAACCCCTCGGCCCCGTCGGCATCATCTCGCCCTTCAACTTTCCCGCGATGGTCCCCATGTGGTTCTTCCCGGTCGCCATCGCCGCCGGGAACACCGTGATTCTCAAGCCCTCGGAGAAGGACCCCACCGCGGCGATCTGGCTCGCCGAACTCTGGGCCGAAGCCGGTCTGCCCCCCGGCGTCTTCAACGTCCTCCAAGGTGACAAGCTCGCCGTCGACGAACTTCTGGAAAACAAAGCAGTCAAAGCGATTTCGTTTGTCGGATCCACCCCCATCGCCCAGTACGTCTATGCCACCGGCACCGCCAACGGCAAACGCGTGCAAGCACTCGGCGGCGCCAAGAACCACGCCATCGTTCTGCCGGACGCCGACCTCGACCTCGCCGCCGACGCAATGGTCAACGCGGGATTCGGCTCCGCGGGCGAACGATGCATGGCGATCTCCGCCCTGGTTGCAGTCGGCGACATCGCCGACGAACTGGTCGCCAAGATCGTCGAACGCACCACTCCCCTCGTCACCGGTGACGGCACCAAGAACTCCGACATGGGTCCGCTCGTCACCAAGGCCCATCGCGACAAGGTCGCGTCCTATGTCGATGCCGGGGAGAAGGACGGCGCCACCATCGTGGTCGACGGACGCACAGTTCAGGCCGACGGTGGACCGGACGGCTTCTGGCTCGGGCCCACCCTCATCGACCACGTCACCACCGACATGTCGATCTACACCGACGAAATCTTCGGACCTGTCCTCTCCGTCGTGCGTGTCGATACCTACGACCAAGCCCTCGAACTGATCAACAACAACCCGTACGGAAACGGCACCGCCATCTTCACCAACGACGGCGGCGCTGCCCGACGCTTCCAGAACGAGGTGGAGGTCGGCATGATCGGCATCAACGTCCCCATCCCGGTTCCCATGGCCTACTACAGCTTCGGCGGCTGGAAGAACAGCCTCTTCGGTGACACCCACGCTCACGGGACAGAAGGTGTTCATTTCTTCACGCGAGGTAAAGCCGTCACCAGTCGCTGGCTCGACCCCAGCCACGGCGGCATCAACCTCGGCTTCCCCGAAAACAGTTAGCCGACAAGACATCCGTGGCCGAGCCTCTCGAAGAGTCTCGGCCACAGATGTTTTCGAGAGGTCTACGCGACCGTGGGGTGGTACGTCAGTACCTGAACTCCGGATTCGTACCGACGATCGTCCTTCAACTCGAGGACGATCTTGTCGGCCGATTCGGGGAACACTCTCCCGCCGGACCCGAGAATGACCGGGAAGACCATCAGACGAAGCTCGTCGACCAGACCGGCCAGCAACAACGCGTGGACGAGCGTCCGACTTCCCGCGACCAAGATCTCGCCGTCGATCTGCTCCTTGAGCTTCGGGACAGATTCCTCGATGGGACCGTCGAGCGCCGTCGAGTTGTTCCATTCGAGCGGTTCGGTCGAACTCGTGACGACGTACTTGGGCATCTCGTTCATCTTGTCCGCAAAGCCTTGGTCGTCCTCGCGCTCGGGCCAGGCACCGGCGAAGCTCTCGTAGGTCCGCCGCCCGAGCAGAAGGACGTCCGCGGCGAGGGTTTCGTCGAGTTTGAACTTCATCTGATCGCCCTCCTGGTACGGAAAGACCCATCCAGTGTGCGCATAACCCGGTTCGCCACCGGGAGCTTCCATCACCATGTCCAAGGACACGAATTCTGTCACCACGATCTTGCCCATACCGATCCCCTGTCGTCAGTGCGTGTGCGCCATTCGAGTAGCCGACTACCCCACTGTTACAGACTCTGCGTGGTGGTGGAACTCATCGGCGGCGATCGTCCACTGTGACCGATGTACAAACCGAATCGCCTGTTTTCGATCCCTCTGCTTGCGTGGCGATTCGGACGTTCCCTCAGGTTCGCATACCCTCGTATATCGATGATGTGGCGTCGAAAGTGTGCAGTGGCAGTAGCCGGAACAGTGCTCTCAGGGAGCATTGCGTTTACCGGTGTCGTAGGGACCTCGGGAGTGGCCGGCGCCCAACCGGCCCCGCCGCCGCCCACCACCACCGAAGCGCCGTTCACAACACCCAACACCGACAGCTGCCCTTTCACGAGTAGCCCGGCACCGGCGATCGATCTCTCCGAAGCACCCGCGCCCGGATCTACGGCCCCGACTGCTGTCCCGATTCCGGAAAGCCCTGTCGGTGGAGACAAGCTCGGCGAGTGCGGTGTTGTACTCCCTGACGGCGCTCCCCCGCTCCCGGCGGATATCGCGGCATCCGGATGGGTACTCGCGGACGCCGAAACCGGTGAGGTCCTCGCCGCGAAAGATCCGCACGGTCGCTACCGACCGGCCAGCACCATCAAGATGCTCTTGGCTCTTGTCGCGCTCGACGAACTCGATCTCGACACCGAAATCACCGCAACGGCCGAAGACGCGGACGCTGAAGGTAGCGCTGTCGGCATCGGCAAGGGCGGCAAGTACACCAACCGGCAACTGATGCAGGGCCTGGTCATGGCATCGGGAAATGATGCCGCGCACGCTCTTGCCCGCCAACTCGGCGGTGACGCTGCAGCCGTGTCGAAAATGAACGCGCTCGCGGCCGAACTCGGCGCCCTCGACACCCGCACGGCAACTCCATCCGGACTCGACGGCCCGGGGATGAGCAGCTCGCCGTACGACCTGGCCGTGATTTTCCATACCGCCCTGCAGAATCCGACGTTTGCCGGTCTGATCCATACCGAGACCGTCGAATTTCCCGGCTTCCCCAAAGATCCGACGATTCCCGACGATCAGGACCGCCCCGGATTCACTCTCGCCAACGACAATCAACTGCTCTACAACTACGACGGCGCATTGGGCGGCAAGACCGGCTTCACCGACGACGCCCGCCACACGTATGTGGGTGGCGCGGAGCGTAACGGCCGGAAACTACTGGTGACATTGATGGGCGGCGAAGCCAAGCCGATCCGTCCGTGGGAACAAGCTGCCCGTCTACTCGACTACGGATATGCACTCCCCGCGAGCACAACCGTCGGCTCGTTGACGGACCGATCCACCGACGATGCCTCGCCCGATGTCACTCGCACACCGTCTGCCGCTGCACCAGGCTCGATCTCGGCTGCACCCACCGCTACCGACGCCGAATCCGACACCACTGACCGCATACTCATCGGTGCTGTCGGTGGAGTAGTGGTGATCGCGCTGGTGGCGGGAGCCGTTGCCCTCAACCGTCGGAGGCGCTAGCGCGGCCGACGACGCATGAAGCCCGAAAGACCCAGGCCGGCAACCGCACCCGTGGCGATCAGCGCAGCCACGCGAGACGGTGAAGCACCGTCACTGACAACGATTCGCGGCGAGATCACTGCGGGATCCGGCGGCGGAACGAACGCCAGGGCCATACTTTCCTTGGTCGTCGCCGCCCACGCCGTGCAGAACAGCAGCATCCTTGACGCCGTGAACACGAACACGAGCAAACCGATGATCGGACCGAATGCCACGCCCGCTGGTCCGTTGGTGACGGCAGCGAGGTAGATCGCACCCACCTGCTTGAAGATCTCGAACACAATCGCGGCGATAACCGCTGCCTGCGCAGCGCTACGCAGCGTGACAGGCTCGCGCGGCAGCCGGGCGATCACCCACAGGAACACCGCCCACGTCGCCAGGAGTGAGAGCAACAGTGAAGCAACTCTGAGCCCCACGCCGACACCGGTGATGTTCTCGAGGTTGAGCCATTTCACGATCTGAGTCGCAACCGGCCCACTGCTCAGCGCCGACATTCCCAGTGAGACGACCATGGCGAGAGCCAGACCGACGAGGGCCCCTGCGTCACCAAGTTTGGTACGTACGAAACCCTTCGGCTCGCGCTTGCTCTCCCACATCGCCGTCAGCGCGTCTCGAACGTTTGCCATCCAACCGAGACCCGCGTACGCAGCACCCAGGAGGCCGAAGATTCCGACGCTCGCGCGCGAGTCGATGGCCGAATCGATCAGCGTGTTGATGGTGTCACCCAAGCTGCCCGGAATGCTCTTGGTGATCTGCTCCTGAATCGACTCCAGGTACTCGGGATGCCCGGCCAATACGAAACCGGCCACTGCAAACGCGACCATCATGATCGGAATCAACGCGAGAACGCTGAAGTACGTGATACCAGCAGCGTAATAGTCGCCTTTTTGCTCTTGAAACCGTCCGGCCGCGCGAACCAGATGATCGAGCCAGGGTCGCGCTGCCCGTTGCTTCTCGAGGAAGCTCGGTGCGTCGTCGTCCGTGTCAGCCATTGCCGTCCCCCTCATGTTCGGTCAGGCGTCGTGAGTCCGAATTCGCGTATGTCAGCCCTTTGGTGCCAGGAATCCGACCTTGTCATAGACGGCGGCGAGAGTGCGTGAAGACACCTCACGGGCGCGGTGCGCTCCGGCCGCGATGATGCGATCCAGCTCTGCCTCGTCGGCAAGGTAACCGTCGACCTTCGCCTTGAGTGGGGTGACGAACTCGGTCAGCACGTCAGCGGTATCGGTCTTGAGGTCGCCGTACCCCTTGCCCTCGTAACCGGCCACCAGAGTCTCGATCGGTACTCCCGAGAGAGCCGACTGAATGGTGAGCAGGTTGCTGACGCCCGGCTTGGCCTGCGGGTCGAAACGAATCTCGCGCTCGTTGTCGGTGACGGCCGACTTGATCTTTTTTGCCGACACCTTCGGATCGTCGAGCAGATTGATCAGTCCGGCCGCACTGGCGGCGGACTTGCTCATCTTGGCGGTCGGATCCTGCAGGTCGTAGATCTTTGCCGTGCCCTTGATGATCTGCGGCTCGGGAACGACGAACGCCTTGCCGTAGCGGGTGTTGAACCGGCCGGCCAGATCGCGTGCGAGTTCGAGGTGCTGACGCTGATCCTCACCCACGGGGACGCGCTGCGGGCGGTACAGAAGGATGTCCGCGGCCATCAGAACCGGATACGTGAACAAACCGACACTGGCGTTGTCGCTGCCTTGCTTGGCGGACTTGTCCTTGAACTGCGTCATACGGCTGGCTTCACCGAAACCGGTGATGCAGTTCAGGACCCACGCCAACTGTGCGTGCTCGGGAACCTGACTCTGTACGAACAGCGTCGCCCGATCCGGATCGATCCCCACCGCAAGGAGCTGAGCCACCGCAACCTTGGTGCGACGACGCAATTCCTTCGGGTCCTGCGTCACCGTGATGGCGTGAAGATCCGGAATGAAGTAGAAAGCGTCGAAATCGTCCTGCAACGGAACCCACTGCTGCAGCGCACCCAGGTAGTTGCCGAGGTGGAAAGAATCCGACGTCGGCTGGATTCCGGAAAGCACGCGAGGCTTTGCGGTGGGCTTCTGTTCTGCAGGGGTCGACATGGTTCCGATCTTTTCACGAGTGGAAATCAGTGCAGTGGCGTGGTGCCCGGGTAGTCGAGTTCGACGAGGTCTTCACCGTGGGCGGTGAGGTCCTCCGCACCGAACTGGTAGACGGTCCGGAAAACGACGGGTTCCCATTCTTCGGCGTAGAAGTCCATCGTTTCGCGGAACCACTCCAACTGATCCTGTTGCTCGGACAGTAGAGAACCCGCACCTCGGACCACAACTACATATCCGGCGCCGAGTCCGAGGACGTCGTCGAGATCGCGCATGACATCGTCGAAAGCGTCTTTGTTTCGCCCGAAGTGGGACGGAAACTGGAAGGCTGCCGCAAACTCGTCGAAGACCTGCGCCGTTGTCCGCATGTTCTCTCCGCGAACCACCCGAACGATAAAATTCTCGGCACGGAGTTGACGTGCAAGATCATCTGCAACGGCCGGGTCGCTCTGCAGCGCCACCGAAACCACATCCGAAGACGGATCCAGCCACTGCGCCACGCTGACCGTAGACGAATCGGACATCAGCGAATCCTCACAAACGTGTCGTAGTGATCGAGGGTGTACCACGCCGAACCGTCGTTGCCGGTGACGATTCGCTCGGCGTCGCGTCCTTGGCCGTTCTTCTTCGGGTTCACGTCCCATTCCTGATAGACGACACGTCCGCCACCGGCACCGACAGCGGGTAGACGTCCTTCGCTGTTGCGGAAGGTGATGCCGCCCTTGGTGCCCGGCGCATTGGCGGAATCCGGCCACCGTCCGGCGTCGATCTCCACCAGCGTGGCGAGCACTCGCGCCGGCGCATCGCTGTTCGTCTGCTGCGTTGTCTTGACAGCGGAGCTCGAGGGCACGGAACTCGACGGCGCAGCCTTGGTGGTGGCGCCAGGCTTGGCTTGAACACTCGAGGACTGGGCACTCAAGGACTTCGTCACCGACGACGCCGAACTGTCGGAGTCACGTGAAGAAAGGGTGACCGCCAGCACGAGCGCAACCACCGCCACCACGACGGTGATGATGGCGTTGCGCGTCTTTGCGCTCGGCATTTTCAGACCTTCAGACATACGCGTCTCTATCGGTACGAGACGGTGACAGGCGCATGATCCGACCAACGGAGGTCGTAGGACTCAGCGCGTTCCACGAGCGCGACCTTGGCCCGCTCGGCGTATCCGCGAGTGGCAACCTGGTAATCGATACGCCAACCCGAGTCGTTGTCGAATGCCTTTCCGCGGTACGACCACCACGAGTACGGGCCGTCGACACCCGGATGGAGGGCGCGGAAGACGTCCACCCACGCGGAATCTTCGGCGAACAGCAGATCCATCCAGGCGCGCTCCTCGGGGAGGAATCCCGAAGACTTCTTGTTGGTCTTCCAGTTCTTGAGGTCGAGTTCGGTGTGCGCGATGTTCCAATCGCCGCTGATCACCACGTGACGATCTGCAGCCTCGGCCGCTGCAGCGGTGGAGGCGAGGTGAACTGCGAAGGATGCCATGAACCGCTCCTTCTCCTCCTGCTTCGGCGTGAGCGCCTCACCTGAGGGCAGGTACAGGCTCGCGACGGTCAGATCGGCGAAGTCGGCTTCGATGTATCGACCGGCGTCGAGAAACTCGTCGTCCCCGTGACCGATCCGCACCGCGTCAGGTTCCGTGCGTGAGAGCACCGCGACTCCGTTGCGTCCCTTCGCGGACGGCTCGGCGGAGACGAGGAACCATCCGTTGCCGAGCGCTGGTTCGAGAGTCTCGCGAAGCTGATCGTCCGACGCACGCGTTTCCTGAAGGCAGATGAAATCCGCCGACGTCTTCTCCAGCCAGTCGAGCATGCCCTTGCGGGCAGCTGCTCGAACGCCGTTGACGTTCACGGACGTGATGGTGTGGGGCGCAAGAATGTGGGAGTCAGCAGTTTGTGGCACGGCAAGCACCGTAGCCGATTCCACCGACGCGGATGGGCGCCCAGGTCAGCGCGCGGCCCTACGCTGCAGAATCACCGCTACCGCCAGCACGACGAGACCCGCGACGGCCAGCAACGACCCCACCGCTGCCGGCGCGGTGTACCCGTAACCGGCTGCGATGACGACGCCGCCGATCCACGCTCCGAAGGCGTTGGCGATGTTGAGTGCGGCGTGATTGAGAGACGCGGCCAAGGTCTGAGCATCCTCGGCGACATCCATCAACCGTGTCTGGAGGCCAGGCACCATCGACGACCCGGCGAGCCCGATGAGGAAGACGAAGATCAGTGCCGTGTACGGATTGCGCACGGCGATCACGAAGACCGCGAGGATCACAACGAGGGATCCCATCGACAGGAACAAGCCCTTCATCAGTGCGCGATCCGCGAGGTATCCACCGACGAAGTTGCCGGCCACCATGCCCAGTCCGTACAGCATGAGTGCGAGGGGAATGAACGAAGCGCCAAGCCCGGACACGTCGGTGAGAGTCGTACTGATGTAGGTGTAGACGGCAAACATCCCGCCGAATCCGACCATGCCCACGATCAAGGTCATCCACACCTGAACGCGGCCCAGTGCCCCGAGTTCGGTGATCGGATTCGTCACCGGCATACCGTCCAACCGCGGAATCCAGACGAACAGCGAAGCAACCGTTGCCACTCCGATCACCGCAACCAAGGCGAAGGCGCTGCGCCAGCCGAGTGCCTGGCCGATCCAGGCCGCGACCGGTACCCCGATCACGTTGGCCACGGAAAGACCCATCATCACCATGGCGACGGCCTTCGCGCGTTTTCCCGGTTCGGCCAGGTGAGCTGCGACCAGTGCGGCGACTCCGAAATACGCGCCGTGCGGCAATCCGGCGACGAAGCGGGCCATCATCAGCGTCGTGTACGAGGGCGCGAAAACCGAGGCGGCATTGCCGACGGTGAACGCGACCATGAGTGCGATCAACAGGGTGCGGCGCGGTACTCGTGCGGTGAGTGCAGCGATCAGCGGAGCGCCGACGACAACCCCGAGCGCGTACGCCGAGATCACGTGACCCGCGACGGGTTCCGAGACGCCGAGTCCGGATGCCATTTCCGGGAGCAACCCCATGGCGACGAACTCGGTTGTGCCGATACCGAAACCGCCGAGAGCGAGAGCGAGCATCGCCGGACCTCTGGCGGAACGAACCCCGGGTGTCGAGGTGTCAGAACGGGAGAGGGTAGACGAAGTCACTGATCAATTGTGGTCTCACATCTGGTTGAACTTCCAAGTGAGAGCGGGTGAGTTCACTCACGTGAGACCGCGAACACAAATGGGACGCCTGGTTTCCCAGACGTCCCATTTGACAGGTGAAGCGGTGAATCTACTTCGCGGCCATGGCCTTCTGCAGGTTCACGTCGAGCGCGCCGAGGAACTCCTCGGTGGTCAGGTAGCCCTGATCGCCGCCGACCAGCATCGAGAGGTCCTTGGTCATCTGGCCGCTTTCGACGGTCTTGATGACAACGTCTTCGAGCGCCTGCGCGAAGCCGATGACCTCAGGGGTGCTGTCGAGCTTGCCACGATGCTCGAGCCCGCGGGTCCACGCGAAGATGGACGCGATCGGGTTGGTCGAGGTGGGCTTGCCCTGCTGGTGCTGACGGTAGTGACGCGTCACGGTGCCGTGAGCAGCCTCTGCCTCACAGGTCTTTCCGTCCGGTGTCAGCAGAACCGACGTCATGAGGCCGAGCGAGCCGAAGCCCTGGGCCACGGTGTCGGACTGGACGTCGCCGTCGTAGTTCTTGCATGCCCAGACGTATCCGCCCTCCCACTTGAGTGCGGAAGCGACCATGTCGTCGATGAGGCGGTGCTCGTAGGTCAGACCTGCAGCATCGAACTCAGCCTTGAACTCGGTCTCGTAGACGTGCTGGAAGATGTCCTTGAAGGCACCGTCGTACGCCTTGAGAATGGTGTTCTTGGTGGACAGGTACACCGGGTAGTTCTGCTGCAGTCCGTAGGTGAGCGACGCGCGAGCGAAGTCACGGATGGACGTGGTGAAGTTGTACTGCCCCTGGACGACGCCGCCCTCTTCGGGGAAGTTGACCAGTTCGTGCTCGATCGGTGCGCTGCCGTCCTCAGGCGTGTAGGTGATCATCACCTTGCCGGGGCCGGGGACCTTGAAGTCTGTGGCGCGGTACTGGTCGCCGAATGCGTGACGGCCGATGATGATCGGCTTGGTCCAGCCCGGAACGAGTCGCGGAACGTTGGAGATGATGATCGGTGCGCGGAAGATCGTGCCGCCGAGAATGTTGCGGATCGTTCCGTTCGGGGAACGCCACATCTTCTTGAGACCGAATTCCTCGACACGTGCCTCGTCCGGCGTGATCGTGGCGCATTTGACGCCGACGCCGTGCTTCTGGATCGCGTGCGCTGCGTCGATGGTGACCTGGTCGTCGGTCTCGTCGCGGTACTCGATACCGAGGTCGTAGTACTCGAGGTTCACATCGAGATACGGATGGATCAACTTGTCTTTGATGAACTGCCAGATAATGCGCGTCATCTCATCGCCGTCGAGTTCGACGACGGTGCCCTCAACCTTGATTTTGGACATGGGTGCTTCGCGTCCTCCTAGGAAGTTTCCCTGGTTACACGGTTGCGGTCACACTTTGTGAGTGGGTCCGCGAACGGTTCGATTATCAAACCTAGACGGTGTGGACTGATCTCGGGAGATGAGTCCCAAACAAGACAAGCGTACTGCTAACCCGTGAGGCCGCAACCGGCAGGTCCACTCATCGGTCTCTACTCGCGAGTAACTTTTGCCTGCTAGTGGGCTGCGTCGCTCTGCCTCGCGTGCGGTTGCGGCTCACATTTCGCCCCGTGTCAGGACTGCGCTCACTTCCCGGTAGAATCCGACTTGGTCATGAGTGCCAGCGTCAAGCCCCGGCTCGCTGGACGGCAACCCTCCAACCGCGGTGGGGTGCCCCGGGTGATGACCAGGTTTCCCGACGTGGATCTGCTCGCGCAGTTCCACCGCAATTCGGGTGACAAGCGCGGGTCCGACAGGGACGGACCCCAGACCGGGCCGAGCCCCACGGAGGTATTTCAGTATGTGTCGCACTTGCAGATAGACCCCAGCACGGGGCGGCGATCATTCGCCCCCGTCCGACATCTATCCGTCAGACCACTGGAGTGAACAAATCATGACCGACAACACAGCCGACGCCGCAGCAACTTCGGATCCGACCGCGAACTGGTCGTTCGAGACCAAGCAGGTGCACGCCGGACAAACAGCGGACACCGCCACCAACGCGCGCGCTCTGCCGATCTACCAGACCACCAGCTACGTCTTCGACAGCACCGATCACGCTGCGGCACTGTTCGGCCTCGCCGAGCCGGGCAACATCTACACACGGATCATGAATCCCACACAGGACGCCGTCGAGCAGCGCATCGCTGCCCTCGAAGGCGGAGTCGCCGCACTCCTCCTCTCCTCGGGTCAGGCCGCCGAGACCATCGCGATCCTCAACATCGCCGAGGCCGGCGACCACATCGTCTCCAGCCCGTACCTGTACGGCGGCACGTACAACCTCCTGCATTACACCCTTCGTAAGCTGGGCATCGAAGTCACGTTCGTCGAGGATCCCGACAATCTCGAGCAGTGGCGCGAAGCCATTCGCCCGAACACGAAGGCGTTCTACGGCGAAACGATCGCCAATCCGAAGAACCACATCCTCGACCTACCCGGTATCTCGTCACTGGCCCACGAGAACGGTCTTCCGTTGATCGTGGACAACACAGTCGCGACGCCGTACCTGCTTCGCCCACTCGAACACGGCGCCGACATCGTCGTTCACTCCGCCACCAAATACCTTGGTGGACACGGCACCGCGATCGCCGGCGTCATCGTCGACGGTGGCACTTTCGACTGGACGCAGGGTCGCCACACGAACTTCACGACGCCTGATCCCAGCTACCACGGCGTCACCTTCGCGGACCTCGGCGCGCCGGCGTTCGCACTCAAGGCCCGCGTCCAACTGCTGCGCGATCTCGGTTCCGCCGTGGCGCCGTTCAACGCGTTCCTCATCGCGCAGGGTATCGAAACCTTGAGCCTGCGCATCGAGCGCCACGTATCCAATGCACAGAAGGTCGCCGAATTCCTCGACGGCCACGTCGAGGTGGCCTCCGTTTCCTACGCGGGACTTCCCTCCTCGCCATGGTTCGAACGTGGAAAGCAGCTGACGCCCAAGGGAACCGGTGCCATCGTCACCTTCGAGCTGCCCGGCGGTATCGATGCGGGCAAGACGTTCGTCAACGCCCTGACGCTGCACAGCCACGTCGCCAACATCGGTGACGTTCGCTCACTCGTCATCCACCCCGCGTCGACGACGCACTCGCAGCTCACCCCCGAAGAGCAGCTCGCTTCGGGCGTCACGCCCGGGCTCGTCCGCCTCGCGGTCGGCATCGAAGGAATCGACGACATCCTCGCCGATCTCACCGTCGGCCTGGCAGCGGTGGCAAACTCGTGACCGTGAACGAATTGGAGCCCAGGATCGACCTCCTGCCCCCACCCGACGGCCAGGTGGGGTTCGTCGACATCGGTGCCTTGGAACTCGAGAGCGGCGCGGCACTCCCATCGGTTTCGCTCGCCGTTCAGCGGTGGGGTGAGCTTTCCCCGAACCGCGACAACGTAGTACTCGTCGAGCACGCACTGACCGGAGACTCACACGTCACCGGACCGATCTCCGCGAATCAGCCCTCCCCCGGCTGGTGGAACGGGATGGTCGGCCCCGGCGAACCGATCGACACCGGCGAATGGTGCGTCATCGCAACCAATGTCCTCGGTGGTTGTCGCGGCACGACCGGTCCCAGTTCGCCGGCCGACGACGGCAAGCCGTGGGGCAGCAGGTTCCCGGATATCTCCATCCGGGATCAGATCGCGGCGGAGAAGAAGCTCGTCGATCTCCTCGGGATCGACCAGTTGGCCTCGGTAGTCGGCGGATCCATGGGGGGCATGCGCACCCTCGAATGGGCAGTTACCTACCCGGACAGCATTCGCTCCGCGTTGGTTCTCGCAACCGGTTCACGGGCCACTGCAGATCAGATCGGCACCCAGACGACGCAGATCGCTGCCATCGTCTCCGATCCGGATTGGCAGGGCGGTGACTACCACGGAACGGGGCGGGCACCTCGCACCGGACTCGGCATCGCCCGTCGCATCGCGCACCTGACGTACCGCACCGAGTCCGAACTGGACGCGCGCTTCGAGAACTCCGCTCAGAACGACGAAAATCCTTGGAACGGTGGACGATACGCCGTACAGAGTTACCTGGAACATCAGGCAGACAAGCTGGTCGACCGCTTCGACCCGAGCACGTACGTCCTACTGACCGAGGCCATGAACCGGCACGACATCGGTCGTGGACGCGGCGGTGTTGCGGCGGCGTTGGCATCGATCACGGCACCGGTCGTGGTGGGCGGCGTCGACTCGGATCGGCTGTATCCCCTTCGCTTGCAGGAGGAGATCGCCGACGGAATTTCCACGTGCAGCGGCCTCGAGATTCTCAAGTCCAAGGACGGCCACGACGGCTTCCTGACGGAGGCGGACGCCGTCGCCGGACTGCTTCGCCGAACGATGGAGTTCGCGCGTACGGCTCGCTGATTCGGCACAGAGCCACGTTTTCAGGATTCGTCAATGTCGGGAAAACCACAGCTGATCTGCGGGTTTTCCCGACATTCTCATTGGCGAACGTGAGCCGGCGCGGCTAGCATCGGCGAACGTGAATCAGCCATGCTCGACGCGCCTGCAGGCTACGTACATTCCCGAGCACATGTCCTTCGCGTTCTGGGGTGACGCAGACCCGGCAGCGCGGCTGTCGGCACTGGGGATGCCGACCGGGTCGCCGGGCGTGTGCAGGCTTGCGATCCCGGTCGACGAGTCGATCACAGCAACCGACGTCGGAGCGCAACTGCTCGACCTCACCACCGCGATCGACGCGTTCCACAACCTCGATGCTGGTCGCGGCGACCTCGGATCGTCGCTGCTCGCGTGGAAGCGCGTCATCGACACCGGCGCACATGACATTCCGACCGCAGCGCATGCCGCGATCGAGCACGACGACACGAAGATCCGAAGCGCCGAGTCCACGGTGCGGTTGTTCACGGATGCGCGTACAGCCGTGGACAGCCTTCGCCGAGCAAAGATTCAGGCGACTCTGCGCCCGTATCAAATGCAGGGAGTTGCCTGGCTGACGGCTCTGTCGGGTTCGGGTGGTGGGATCTTGGCCGACGAGATGGGTTTGGGTAAGACACTGCAAGCGATTTCGATGATCGCGATCCGCGCCGGCGACGGTCCGCATCTGGTTGTGTGTCCCACCTCGGTGATAGGAAACTGGCGCCGCGAGATCGAGCGATTCGCTCCGCATCTGCCACTGCACGTTCATCACGGGGCCGCCCGTGCACTTCCCACTCGTATCCCCGCCGGCACTACGGTTCTGACCAGCTACAGCGTCTTGCGTTCCGACGCAGCCCAATTTGCCCCGGTCCATTGGAGTTCAGTGGTCTTCGACGAGGCGCAACAGATCAAGAACCCCGCTTCCCTCGCCGCGAAAGCAGCAATGCAGTTGTCGGCGGACGTCAAGGTAGCGATGACCGGCACGCCGGTGGAGAACCGCCTCGAAGAATTGTGGTCACTCTTTCGCGTCGCAAATCCCGACGTCCTCGGAACTCGCGCACGGTTTCGTCAACGCTTTGCCGTACCGATCGAATCCGGTCGATCGGCCACCGCGGCGACCAGGCTTGCCGCGGTCATCGATCCCTTCATTCTGCGCAGAACCAAAGACACAGTGGCCAAGGATCTTCCGCCCAAGCAGTTCTCCACGGTCTCGTGCACTCTGACGTCTGAACAGGCGCGCATCTACCGGTCGGCAGTTGCCGATGCTTTCGACTCCGGATTGGGCACGGGAATTGCCCGGCGCGGCAACATTCTTGCCCTTCTGACCACTCTCAAGCAGGTATGCAATCACCCGGCGCAGGTCACCGGCGATACGGACGACCTCTACGGAAGATCCGGAAAGCTCGACCGCGCAACGGAAATGATCGCCGAGATCGTCGACGACGGCGATCGCGCGCTGATATTCACGCAGTACCGGACGATGGGCGAGATGCTCTCGCGACACCTGGGAGCCGAACTGGGTATCGGTGCCGTGCCTTTCCTCCACGGCGGCCTGAACACCGACAAACGAGACGCGATGGTCGACGCGTTCCAGAACGAGACGGATTCACCACCGGTTCTGATTCTGAGCTTGCGCGCCGCCGGCTTCGGCCTCAACCTCACGCGCGCAAGTCATGTCGTGCACTACGACCGGTGGTGGAACCCAGCCGTCGAGGATCAAGCAACCGACCGGGCACACCGCATCGGCCAGAAACGCACCGTCAACGTCCACACCTTGGTGACGGGCGGTACCGTGGAGGATCACATAGCAGCGATGCACGAGTCCAAACGAGCTGTGGCCGATGCTGTCTCCGGGAACGTCGAGGCCGCGCTGGCCGATCTCCCCGACACCGAACTGCGTGAACTTCTCGAACTCGACGGCGCGGTGATCATCTGATGGCCAACGAATTCGGCGTCACCGCTTGGGGTCGAGCGTGGCTGCGCACGGTGGAGCGGACCGCGGCGTCCGGTCCGAACCCGTCCCTGCCGACGGCTCGCACCCTGGCACGCAACGGTTCCGTGGAGTTCACCGTCGTCTCGTCGGGGACCGTCGTCGCCGAGGTGAGCACCAAGGCAAAAACTTCGTCAGTGACGATTGGTGTCCCGCTCTGGACCAAATCCGAGATCGCTGCAGTGAAGAGCCTTCTCCGTTCGGCTGGAAAGGCGAACAGATCCGTCTCCACCGGCGAACTGCCGGACAGCATCGTCACCGAACTGCAGGCTCGAAATATCGCAGTAGCCGTTGATCTTTCGGAGTGCACTGCCAGCTGCGACTGCTCAGGTAGACGCTCGCCGTGCGTTCACCATCTCGCCGCGATCTACGCCCTCGCCGGGCGAATCGACGAGGAACCTGCACTTGCGGTGACGTTACGGAGTGCACCGGTCAAGGCTGGAAAGAAGTCGACATCCGCACATTCGGCGGAGTGGATCCCTTTGAGTGATATCGATATTCGCTCGTTCTACGGGGACTGATCTTCTCAGTCGGTACCGAGCGGATCGATGGTCAGGGCGAGCGTCGCGATCAGCACACCCATAACGCCCATCGCCGCAGTGTCGAAGACCCTTCCACGCACCGCGAGCAACCCCACACGGTTCTCGGGAACGAACCACCGAGCGGCAGCTCCGATGATGACGGCAACACCGAAGACGAGGGCGCCGCGGCGCCACCGGTCGGCCAGCACGAGAACCACGGCCGCCGCGATCACGGCGAGGACCGCGAGCATGGGCAGATTCTTCTTCGCGAGGCCGACCAGTGAGGACATCGGACTCAGACTCCGGCCAGAACCCGCTCGGCGCGCTCGACCACGTTGGTGATCAGGAACGCGCGGGTCAGCGGTCCGACACCACCGGGGTTGGGTGAGACGAAGCCGGCGACCTCGCTGACGTCGGCTGCGACGTCGCCGCGCAGGCCGTCGTCGGTGCGACTGACGCCGACGTCGAGGACCGCTGCCCCGGGCTTGACCATGTCTGCGGTGATGAGGCCGGGAACGCCTGCGGCAGCGACGATGATGTCGGCGCGGCGAACCTCGGCCGCGAGATCGCGGGTACCGGTGTGGCAGAGCGTGACCGTCGCGTTCTCGCTACGACGCGTCAGCAGCAATCCGATCGGGCGACCGACTGTGACGCCTCGTCCGACTACCACCACGTGTGCGCCTGCAATAGGGACCTCGTAGCGGCGCAGGAGATGCAGGATTCCACGCGGGGTGCACGGCAGCGGGGCTTCCTTGCCCAACACCAGTCGACCGAGGTTGACCGGGTGCAAGCCGTCGGCGTCCTTGTCGGGGTCGATGCGCTCGAGGGCTGCGTTCTCGTCAAGGTGCTTGGGAAGCGGCAACTGCACGATGTAGCCGGTGCACTCGGGATTGGCATTGAGCTCGTCGATCGTCGCGTTGAGCTGCTCCTGCGTGATGTCGGCAGGCAGGTCGCGTCGCAAAGAATTGATGCCGACCTTGGCGCAGTCGTTGTGCTTGCCGCGCACGTAAGCCGCGGATCCGGGGTCGTCGCCCACCAGGATGGTGCCCAAGCCGGGTGTGATGCCCTCTGCCTTCAGAGCGCTCACCCGCACCTTCAGGTCTTCGAAGATTTCGTCGCGGGTAGCTTTGCCGTCGAGGATCGTTGCAGTCACGGCGACCATTGTTCCAGGTTAGGGTCGATGAGTGACAACGGCTCCGGAACTACGCGGCCCGAGGGTGCTCCTCTCCCCCGTCGCGCCCGATCATCACGCCCGTCTGCGGGCAATTCACCTGCACCCGGACGTCGTGCAGTGGTGGCAAAATCCCGACGACGACTGGCCTGCGGCGCCAGAAGCCGGCACCACGCACTACAGCATCTTCCACGGCGACCAACTGATCGGCTTCATCCAGTGGTACGAAGCGGAAGACAACCCCGACTTCCGCCACGCCGGGCTCGACTTGTTCCTCGATCCCGACTTCCACGGCCGAGGGTTCGGTCGCGAATCGATACGGGTGCTGTGTGCCCACCTGATCGACGACCTCGCATTCCACCGTCTGGTCATCGACCCGGAAGTCGACAACTCCGTCGCCATCGCGTGCTACCGATCGGTGGGCTTCAAGGACGTCGGGGTGATGCGCGAGTATTCGCGAGATCGCCACGGTGCGTGGAAGGACGGACTGTTGATGGATCTGCTCGCACGGGAATTCATCCGCTGATCGACTGGGACGAGTTCGAAAGGACCGACATCATGTTGCTGGACAAGGAATTCACGGCCACCCTGCAGAAGAGCGACGCCAAGGGCGGGTGGACTTATGTGATCTGGCCGGAGTCCGCCGAGTTCTTCGGCACCCGCGGCCTGGTCAAGGTACGCGGGACGATCGACGGACATCCGTTCCAGAGTTCGTTCATGGCGTTGGGAGACGGTAACCACAAGCTGCCGGTCAAAGCCGATCTTCGCAAAGCCATCGGCAAGGAGACCGGCGAGCTGGTGACGGTGCGCCTCGAGGAGCGCTTGGAGAGCTAGGCGCTGCTACTTCATGTCGACGACAAGACCGTGCGCCGACGCGTACGCCACCGCCTGCGTCAACTCGATCTGCGCGTTTCCGACCGACGCGGACGTCCACAGGCTCGGATCGATCCGCGCACCGCGCAGGTCTGCACCTTCGAGTTTGAGTCCACCCGTGCGAGCACCGGACAGATCCGCGGACGCCAGCACCGCGCCCCGCATGTCGGCCCGAACCAGGTTCGCTTCACGGAAGCGGCACGAGGTGAAGTCGATCTTTCTCAGGTCCGCCCCGCCGAGTGAGGTCAACGAGAAGTCGACTTCGTCGAGCGTCAACGGCCGGATGCGGCAACCGTCGAACGTCGACCCGAGCAGACTGCAGTTTCGGAACGTGCTGTGCCACAGGCTGGTCCGGGCAAAATTGCACGAGCGGAACGCAGTTCCCGTGTGCACGGACTCCCCCAGATCGGTGCCGGTGAAATCACAATCCGTGAACACCACCGACTCCGTCGTGAGTCCGGTGAGGTCGGCGTCTCGGAAATTGCAGTTGGTGAAAGTGCGCTGACGCCACTTCTGCCCGGCCAGCCGCGCGTCTGAATAGTCTTCGCCGACGACATCGTCGGATTCTTCGGGGAGCATGCCGTCCATACTGCCCCGCCGCACCGACACCGGTTCGATCGCCTAGGTCTCGCAGGCCACGCCGTCACCGTCACGATCAAGCTTGGACGAATAGCCGGGATCGCCGCGGTAGATCGGGGCAGCACCGGCCGCTCGCACGGCTGCACAGTTGGCGTAATACACCCCCGCGTCAGGCACCTTGGCCGGCGGCGGAACGTAGGCGGGTTCCGTTGTCTTCGGGGGCGTGTACGCCGGAGCGGGCGGAACGTACGGCGTTGTCGTGGTCTCCGGAACCTGAGGCACCAGCGGCACGATTGCCACGGTGGTTGTCGTGGTCGGCAGCGTCGTCGCGGTAGTCGTGGTCGGCGGGGCGGACGACGTTGTGGTCTTTGTCGTCGACGGGACAGTGCTCTTGGTTGTCGTCGCTGCAGCTGTCGCCGAAGAGGTCGCAGCAGGCGTCGTCGATTCTTCCGACTTGCCCGCTCCCGTCGCCGCGGCGATGGCAACCAGCCCCACGACTGCCGCGCCGGCGATCCACGGCCACTTACGCCGCGTCTTGCCTTCCTCGGCGTTAGTGTCCGGCGCCGCCGATCCGGGTGCGCCGAAGACCTGCGTGGGAGTGCCGAAAGCCTGAGTGGGTGCGTCGACGCCCTTGGGCCGTGTCTGCGCGGTCCACTGCTGACCGTCCCAGTAACGGTCGATCGTGGGGTCGAAGGGGTCGGGGTTCCAACCGGCGGGAGGGTTCATCAAAATGTCCGTTCTGCGAAGAGTGCCGGAAATAGATTCGCACGGACTGGCCGGTTTGTTACCAATTCGCCCACACTTCCCGACCGGTCTCCTCACGGACGTGGGCACCGATACGTCGCCCGGTACAGTTCCTCGAGTGTTCCGAGTGATGTTCCACGAGCCCCGCATCCCACCCAACACCGGAAACGCGATCCGCATGGTCGCGGGCACCGGTTGCGAACTCCACCTGGTCGGCCCTCTCGGGTTCGACTTGTCGGAGCCGAAGCTCAAGCGCGCAGGCTTGGACTACCACGACCTGGCGACTGTCACGGTCCACGAAAACCTGACCGCTGCCTGGGAAGCCGTCACCCCCGCTCGCGTATTCGCCTTCACCGCGCACGCGACCACGTCGTATGCCGATATCGCCTACCAACCCGGCGACGTCCTGCTGTTCGGACCCGAACCCACCGGACTGTCCGAAGAAGTATTGGCGGACGAACACGTCACCGAGCGCCTGCGTATCCCGATGCTGCCCGGACGCCGGTCCCTCAACCTGTCCAACGCTGCCGCCCTCGTGACGTACGAGGCCTGGCGTCAGCACGGGTTCAAGGGCGCTGTCTGATCGACGTCAGTAGACGTCCCGGACATAGCGCTTCTCCGCCGAAAGAGCCTTCACGTATGCCTCGGCACTGCGAGGAGCCAGTTTTCCGTGTTGAGCGACCACCCCGTTGAGGGCACTGTCGACGTCCTTGGCCATCCGGTTGGCATCGCCGCAGACGTAGAAGTGCGCTCCTTTCTGCAACCACTCCCACAGCAGCGCACCCCGCTCACGCATCCGGTCCTGCACGTAGACCTTGTCGGCTTGATCCCGGGAAAACGCGAGGTCGAGTTCGGTGAGGAATCCGTCTTTCCGCAATTCTTCGATTTCTTCGCGGTAATAGAAGTCGGTCGCGGCGTGCTGTTCTCCGAAGAACAGCCAGTTCGGACCCGTGTGCCCCAATGCCCGCCGCTCATGCAGGAAGGCACGGAACGGTGCAATGCCGGTCCCCGGACCGACCATGATCATCGGGGTTTCGGGATCGGAAGGTGGCCGGAAGTGGGTCGACTTCTGCACGTAGATACCGATGTCGTCATCGTGAGCGTGGTCGGCGAGGTAAGTCGAGCACACTCCACGCCGTGGGACACCCGCAACGTTGTATCGCACCGCGGACACCGTCAACTGCACTTCGCGTGGGTTCTCTTTCGGGCTGGAAGAAATCGAATACAGCCGCGGCTGAATCGGTTTGAGCAGCGAGAGCCATTCGTCTGTCGAGGCACGAACGGGCGACTGCGCGAGAATGTCGACGGACTGTCGTCCCCACGACCAGTCTTTGAACGTGGAGACATTCTCCGGCTTCAACAACTCGGCCAGGTCCGAATCGCGGGTTCGTTGATGCACGAATCGAATCATGTCGGTCGAGATTCGAGTGATCTCCAAGCGCTCGGTGAGCGCGGTACGCAGCGTCATTTCCCCGTACTGCCCCAGTTCGACGGTCTCGTCACCGTCGAGGCCGGTAAGGGTGAGCCACTCGTCGACAAACGGAGAGCTGTTTCGGGGCCAGACTCCGAGAGCGTCGCCGGCTTCGTAACTGACCGTGTCACCTGGAAGGTGAAAGCCCAACTGCCGCACGTCTTTGGAAGAACCCGGACGGTTGAGCACGACATTGCGCGTCAAGGCTGTGGTCAGCGGCGCCTTCTTGTTGTATCGCAGCGGCGGCGACATCGCCGGTGAAATCGGCGCGGCTGCAACGGTTGTCCCAGAATTCTTCTTTGCAACGAGGACGTCGGTCGTCTCGCCGGCCACCGAGCTCCGAAGCTCAGCCGTGACCGCCTCCAGCCATCCAGCAGCGGTGTCCTCGAAATCGGGCTCGCAGTCGGCGCGATCGACGATACGACTGGCTCCCAGTTCGGCAAGGCGGGCGTCGAGCTTTCGTCCGTGTCCACAGAAGTCGGCATAGTTCGAGTCGCCGAAAGCGATGACTGCATAACGTGTCTCGGACATGCGGGGCGCCGTGTCAGCAGACAACGCATCCCAGAAACCGCTGCCGTTGTCCGGGGATTCGCCGTCACCGGAGGTACTGGTGATCAGCAGGACCTCTCTGGTAGCTGCCAGGTCGGCGGCCGGGAATTCGTCCATCGCGTGCATCACGACGGGCAAGCCGATTCCCCCGAGACGAGTGGCGCACTCAGCAGCGAATTCTTCCGCGTTTCCGGTCTGCGATGCCCAGAGCACCACGATCGGCGCGCGCTCGGATCCAATACTCGGACTCGATGACAACGCAGGCCCGTCGGTGTCAGGAAGTGAGATCCGCGAGTACAGGCCGGCCAGAACACCGTCGACCCACATCCGCTTTTCGGCATCGAAGGGTGCCGTCGACGGCAAGGTAGGTACCCCGGCAGTGCGATCGGCGTCCGCACGCAACGCTGCGAGAAGGCCGGCCAGGTAGCTCTGCTGGAGCGCATCGAATACCACTGCAGGTGTTCCTGTTTGACCGAGGACATCTGCGAGGACATCGGTTCGCGACAACGCCCGATCAGCTGGCGCGGGAGCCAGCAGCGCCGCCTCGGCGAGCACTGTTTCAGGTGTGTTCACGGCGACCTTCGTCATAGTGACAGCGCAGGCTTTGAACTCCGGTTGCTGCGAGGCAGGGTCGATGGCGTCGTTGGTGACGGCGTTGATGGACAGATATTCGCCGAAGGCGTCGTTCCAGTGAAATGGGGCAAAGCAGTTCCCCGGACGCACTCGGTCGGTGACAACAGCCGGAAGCACAGCGCGACCGCGGCGTGAGGCAACCTCGATCGCATCCTGGTCGACGATGCCGAGCCTGGCGGCGTCGTCGGGATGGATCTCGACGAAGGGACCTGGGTTGAGCTTGTTCAACTTGGCCACCTTGCCGGTCTTGGTCATGGTGTGCCACTGGTGCGCGAGACGACCGGTGTTGAGCAGGAAGGGGTAGTCGTCGTCGGGCATTTCGGCGGGAAGCATGTGCGGCCGTGCGAAGAACATCGCACGGCCAGTGGCGGTGGGAAATGCGAGCCTCGGAGTGCTGCCGTCCTCGCGGATCAGGAGTCTTTGACTGACACCGTCATTGACGTATCGGATGGGATGACGGTCCTGATCACTATCTGGCGGGCATGGCCACTGGATCGATGTCTTGCGGAGGCGCTCGTAGGTGACGCCGCGTAAGTCGTAGCCGGTCTTCGGATTCCAGAACTGCTTGATCTCTTCGAACACCTCTTCGGCACAGGTGTAGGTGAACGCTTCGGCGTACCCCATCTCGCAGGCGATCCGGGCGATGATCTGCCAATCAGGCAGCGCCTGCCCGACCGGATCCAGTGCCTGCTGAAAGAGCGTCAGGTTGCGTTCGGAATTGATCATCACTCCGTCGGACTCTGTCCACAGCGAAGCAGGCAGCAGAACATCGGCGTATTCGTTGGTCTCGGTGACCAGGAAAGCATCCTGGGTGATGACGAGGTCGGCCTTCTCCAAGCCGTCGATGACGGTCTTGCGGTTGGCTACCGTCGCAACGGGATTGGTGCAGATGATCCAGCACGCTTTGATGTCGCCCGCCGCCATTCGGGAGAACATGTCGATGGTGCCACCGCCGATGTCGGTGCGCAGCGAGCCTTGCGGGATCCCCCACCTCTCCTCGACGAATTCGCGATCGGCGTCGACCATCACGGCGCGCTGACCTGGCAAACCTGGCCCCATGTAGCCCATTTCGCGCCCACCCATGGCGTTCGGCTGACCGGTCAACGAGAACGGACCGCTGCCGGGCTTGCAGATCGCACCGGTCGCAAGGTGAAGGTTGCAGATGGCGTTGGTGTTCCACGTGCCGTGGGTGCTCTGGTTCAAACCCATTGTCCAACAGCTCATCCAGTTTGCAGCCTCACCGATCCACTGCGCTGCAGTGCGGATGTCGGCCTCGGGGATACCGGTGATCTCGCTGACCTTCGCAGGCGTGTACTCCGCGAGGAAACTGGGCATGACCTCCCAGCCTTCGGTGAAGTCGGCGATGAAGTCCGGATCGGTGTGGCCGTTCACGACGAGCAGGTGGAGTAGTCCGTTGAGTAGCGCGAGATCGGTGCCGGGAGCGATCTGCAGGAACAAGTTCGCCTTGTCGGCGGTGGCGGTGCGTCGAGGATCGACGACGATCAACTTTGCGCCTGCCTTGATCCGCTCCTGCACCCGCAGAAAAAGGATCGGATGGCAGTCCGCCATGTTCGCGCCGGTCACGAAGAACACGTCGGCGTGTTCGAAGTCCTGATAGGAACCGGGCGGTCCGTCGGCCCCGAGTGACTGCTTGTAGCCGGTGCCGGCACTCGCCATGCACAAACGGGAATTCGATTCGATCTGATTGGTCCCGATGAAGCCCTTGGCCAGTTTGTTCGACAGGTACTGAGCTTCGAGTGACATCTGCCCGGACACGTACAACGCAAACGCGTCGGGACCGTGCTCGTCGATTATTGCCCGCAGGCGCTGGGCGGTGTCAGTGATGACTGCGGCCATGTCCGCCGCTTCGATCGCATCACCTCGGCGCGGACGGCGATATGCAGATTCCATGCGCCCCGGGCCGGCGAGCATGTCTGCGGTCGTGGTGCCTTTGGTGCACAGACGCCCGAAGTTGGTGGGATGTGTCTTCAGACCGGAAGACTTCGCAGCCTTCCGACGCCCCGTCTCGGGATCGGTGATGATGTCGAGGACAAGACCACAGCCCACCCCGCAGTATGCGCAGAGTGTGTCGACACTGGTGGTGGTGAGTTGAGCGCCCATCGATTCATGCATCCCTTCGACCGAGGATCAAGGTCGACTTCTATCTTCGGATGCAGTTGTTTCGGGAGTTCATGCCCGATGTTGCGTATCAATCACTCTTTCCTCACCGCGACCTTCGGACCGATGTGCGGTCCCGGGACCAGCGGTCGTCGACGTGCAGCTGTACGCGAATGCCCAGTTCTACACTCTGCCGCCGAATCGAGCGATGTAGTGCCAAACCTTCTTGACGTCCTGCGGATCGAAGGATGCACCCCGTGCGAGCCCCAGGACGGCAGGCGTCAGCCGCCTGCCGTGCGCAATTTCTCGGGCAAGGTCGATCACGGCCGCACCCCGGTATTCGGGATGTTCGGCTATCTCGTCGACATCGACCGCGTATCCCTCGTGCCACAGCACCGGGCACGTGAGCGAGTGGGCGATCTCTTCGATCCGTGTGCCCCGGTAACTCGGATCCAGAACGAGCGCCTCGACGTCCGTCCCGATGTCGACGACGCCGTGGACGTGCGCCTCGATGTAGTGGTCGAGCGGATCGTCGAGCTCGGCAGCCCGTGCGGCGCCGACCAAGCTCATCGCTTCGGCCGTTCCGAAATGATCAGGCTCGAAGACGCTGTCGGGAAAGCAGAAAGTGGTGCGGTCGAGCGTGTGCTCGGCAAGCCGGAAGTAGGACGAGCCGAACCGAGGGGATGCCCCGTAGGGATCGGCGGAGAAGTTCAACGATCCGTACTTCGGCCGTTCCGAGGGCTCTCGCTCGTCGTAAGCTCCGCCGAATATCCGACTCTCCCAACGCCAACGATCGCCGCCGTGATGCGCCGTCAGTCCGCCGTTGCTCGTTCGAGACTCGAACTGGGTCACATAGGTGCCTTGACGTGCGATCGAGGCCAATGTCAGACCACGTTCAGACGGGAGGTCCGGATGAAAGTGCAACGTCACCCGGTGATTTCGATCCAACGGGCCGCCCTTCGAGAGACCGCTCACGTGCGCAATCGCGGCAGACCAAGGAGTGGAATCAACAGGCATTCGCCCATTATCCGAATATGGAAGCAGCGCCGGTGAAGAAATCGACCAGTGAATACGGTGCGCCTTCACCGAGGCAGAGATCAAGGATCACGTGCGAGTCCGCGGCCTCGGATGCGCTGCGCACGAACATCGCTTCTTCGTACTCGGCGAGTGCCCCTTCGATGTCGTCGGGGTGCGCGGCGATCGCCTTTCCCAGTTCGGCGCCGTCGAACATGGCCAAGTTCGCACCCTCACCGGACGGGGCCATCAGGTGCGCTGCGTCACCGAGGAGCGTCACCCCAGGCACGCGATCCCATCGGTGCTCGTCGGGAAGTGCATGGATCGCGCGCGGAATCGGAGCGGTTTCGCCATCGGTGATCAGCGCCGTGAGTTCCGGTGCCCAACCGTCGAACTCGGCGGCGACCCGCGCTGTCGCAGCGGCGGCGTCGGTGAAATCGATACCGGCAAACCACTCCGCCGGACGGTTCAGCTGAACGTAGGTGTGCACGATGTCTCCCGCCTCTCGATGCGCGGCGATCGCTTTTCCTGGTGCGGGCGCGTACATCGCCCCGTCCCCGACGGCTTCGGCTGCAGCCGAATGCTTCTCGTCGACGTCGTGGAGGTAGGTCTCGACGAACGTGGTGCCGACGTATTCCGGCTTCGCATCGGAGAGCAGCGGCCGGATCTTCGACCAGGCACCGTCTGCACCGACGAGAAGGTCGGTGGTCACTGTCGAACCGTCGACGAAGGTCAACTCGTGGCGATCATCTCCGAGCGAGCGCACAGTGTCGACTTTGCGTCCCCATTCGATCGTGTAGTCCGGAAGGGAATCAATCAGGATTCGACGGAGGTCGCCGCGCAGCACCTCGGGACGTGCTCCCGTGCCGTCGTCGGGTTCGTCGAGGAGCACGGCGGCGTGTTGATCGAGTACGCGCGACGCGGCGCCGCCCGCGTGGATGATCGCGCGGAACTCGTCGGTGAGGCCGGCGGCGTCGAGCGCGGCCTGACCGTTGTGTTCGTGGATGTCGAGTTGACCGCCCTGCGTGCGAGCTTCTGCCGACAGTTCCGCCTCGTAGATCTTCGACCGAATTCCATGAACGTGAAGGACACGTGCGAAGGTCAGACCGCCGAGGCCCGCCCCGATGATCGTTATCGAGTTGCTCATGTTTGTTTCCTTTCAGGCTTCAATTGGAACGTCGTTCCAATGACATCTTGGAACGGCGTTCCAGATATGTCAAGATGGTTCGCATGGCGACCAGGAATCAGCGGACCGAACGACGTACGGATGCGCTCTCGAAGGAGCGAATCGTCGAGGCTGCGATCGAGATCCTCGACGACGAGGGCGAAGCCGCGCTGACATTTCGCGCACTCTCCGCACGCCTGGCAACAGGTAGCGGGGCGATTTACTGGCACGTTGCCAACAAGAGCGAACTGCTCGCCGCGGCGACCGACGACGTCATCGCCCGCGTGACAACCGGTGCAACCGAAGGCGCAGCCCCACGGGAGGCGATCCGGACCATCACCCTCGGCGTGTTCGACGCGATCGACGCGCACCCGTGGGTCGGCACCCAACTCTCTCGCGAGCCATGGCAATCAGCGGTGATGCAGATCTTCGAAAGTCTCGGCGAGCAACTCCAGGCGCTCGGCGTTCCCGAATCGGCACAGTTCGACTGCGCGTCCGCGCTCCTGAACTACGTGCTCGGTCTCGCCGGACAGTACGCCGCGGGCGCCCGTCTGCTCCCCCGTGAGACAGATCGGTCCGCTTTCCTCGCGGGCGTCGCCACGCGATGGGAAGAACTCGACTCTGCGAAGTACCCGTTCCTCAATCAGGTGACGGCGCAGTTGCGCGACCACGACGACCGAGAACAGTTTCTGGCAGGCATCGAGCTCATCCTCGCGGGGATCGACACCGTCCGATAGCGGCCGTAGCCGTCAGCGTGAATGAACAGCGGTGTTGGATCCGAGCGCTATGTCGAGGAAATCTCTTGCCGCACCGCGCAATCCGCGATCGGGATCCCAGACGGCTTGGAGTCGACGCGGCATCCGCAAGCCGTCGACGTTGACCGCGACCAGTCGGCCGTCCGTCAGGTCGGCGGCAACTGCCAGCGACGATAGAACAGCCGGGGCGTTGCCTGCCACCACCGCAGCCTTGACAGCGGTACACGAGGTGAGCTCGAGCAGCGGCGGCACACAATCGGGAACAGCATTCTCGAGCGTCAGGCGCGTACCGGACCCTGATTCTCGCTGAATCAGCGGTGTGCGTGCGAGTTCCTCGACCGGAACGGGCACACCATTCGCCCAGTCGTGTCCCGGCGGCACAACCACGACGAGGTGATCACGCGCTACTTCGCACGACGCGAGCGCCGACGGCACATCCGGCCCTTCGACAAATCCGATATCGGCCTGGCCGGCCTGAACTTGAGCAGAGACGTCCGAGGAATTGTGCAAGCTCACCGACGCCACGACGTTGGGGAACTTGTGCCGCATCGCGACCGTCCATCCGGGAACCAGATACTCGGCGATGGTCATGCTGGCGGCAACCGTGACGGCAGCATCACGTTCACCGCGAAGTGCGGCAACTCCCGATGCCATTTCCTCGGCACTGACGAGGATGTGACTTGCCCACTCGAGAATCAGACCGCCCTCGGCGGTGGGACGAACACCGGTCGCCGCTCGATCGAACACCTTGATTCCGAGTTGGCGTTCGACCGAACGCACCCGGGCGCTGACCGCCTGCTGACTGAGTCCGTGCTCCCGGCCGGCAGCACCCATGCTGCCCAGACGCCCTACGGAAAGGAGGACGTCGAGGGCACTGAGTTCCGGCACCCGAGGAGACAACGACATAGTCCCAAGATTAGACCCACAAGGCGAGTTTGTGGGCATTCAAGAACAACCGGTCTACCGGTACGGACCGGATGAGACGACAGTGAAATACATGACCACCACAACGAGTTCCACCTTCGCCCACATCACTCCGAACTGGTTCGCGGCAGCGATGGGAACGGGAATCGTGTCGGTGGCCGCCGCTTCGCTCGAACCGGAGATCGAGGGCTTGAAACTGGTCTCCGAGATCTTCTGGGTTCTGGCGGTTCTCGTAATGTGCGCCTTGATCGGAGCATTTGCCACCCATTGGTCACAACATCGATGTCAGGCCCTCGCCTACCTGCACAGCCCCGCGATGTTCCCCTTCTACGGCGCCGTCGCAATGGCACTGCTGACCGTGGGATCCGCAACCGGCATCACCGGCCCGGACTTCCTCGGCCACGACGTGGCGATCACCGTGTCGCTGACACTGTGGACACTCGGCACGGCACTCGGCCTGGTCACCTACGTCGTGATGATGATTCGACTCGTTCGAGATGCCGGGATGGCGACGGCAATGCCGTTCTGGCTCATGCCCGTCGTACCTCCGATGGTCTCGGCCACCACCGGCGCAGCGGTCAGCACCCACATGCCCGAAGGCGCTCCACGCATCGCGGTACTGGTTTTCTGCTACATCCTGTTCGCTCTGGCGCTGACCGCCGCCATCGGCATTCTGGTAGCCGTCGCCAGGCAGTTCGCACGCAACCGTTCGGCCGGCGTCGACGTGATCCCGTTCAATGCCATTCCCTCACTGTGGATTCCGTTGGGCGTGATCGGACAGTCGATCGCGGCATCCAACCTGTTGGCCGCCGGCTCACGGCATGCACTCAGCCCCGAGCATGCCGACACCCTGCACGAATTCGGGATCGCCTACGGAACCGTCGTCGGAATCATCGGCGTGATCGCGTTTGTCACCGTCACCGTCGTCACCATCCACGCACTGCGCCGCGGCTTGGACTTCTCGCTCGGCTGGTGGAGCTTCACCTTCCCCATCGGAGCATGTGCCGTCGGAGCGAATGCCTTCGGAGTCGCCACCGGTTCCACCCTGATCCGGGGAATCGCACTTGCCCTGCTGACCGTACTGATCCCCATCTGGGCAACCGTCGCGGTCAGGACCGTCCGGTCGATCCGCAGTGGAGTTCTACCGGCGGCTGCATGAATTCGCACCGATGAGTTTTGGCTCGCCGTACGGTCTGTACTTACGTAGACCATTGTCGAGAGCAGGAGTACACGGTGAGTCAGTTATTGCGAGTGCAGAATTTCGGCGTTTCGAGTGACGGAATAGCCTGCGGTCCGGACCAGAGCTTCGAGAGCCCGTTCGGCCTGGACCACGGTGAAATGTTTGCGTGGGCAGGAGCTACGGCCAGCTGGCCCAATCGCACCGATCCCGGCGGCAGCCGAGGCCTCGACGACTATTTCACGCGGGACTTCTCCAATAACATCGGCGCCGAAATCATGGGCCGCAACAAATTCTCACCGTACCGCGGCCCTTGGGAGAATCTCGAGTGGCAGGGCTGGTGGGGCGACGAGCCACCGTTCCACACCCCGGTTTTTGTCTTGACCCACCACGTGCGGCCGTCGTTCACGCTATCGGACACGACATTCCACTTCGTCGACGCCGACCCCGCGACGGCCCTCGCGCAGGCACGTGAGGCAGCGCAGGGCAAGGACGTTCGACTCGGCGGCGGAGTCAGCACTATCCGTGAATTCCTCGACGCCGATCTGGTCGACACGATGCACATCGCTGTCTCCCCGATCGAATTCGGATCCGGTCTACGACTGTGGGAGACACCTGACGAGTTACTCGACCGCTTCAACCTCGACGTTGTGCCGAGCCCGAGCGGCGTGACGCACCACCTGTTCTGGCGGAAGTGACGTGTTGGGGCAGCTCCGTGAACGGGAGCTGCCCCAACAGTTACGCACTATTCGCCGGTCTCGACCTGGCGCCCCGACTGGTACCACGCCATCGTTCCACCGGCCACCGAAACCGCATTGATGCCGCGAGCCTGCAGATACTCAGCGGCTTGCAAGCTCCGACCACCGACGGCGCAGATGATGTACACCGTTTCCGCGTCCGGAATTTCACCCACGCGAGAGACGAATTCGCTGAGCGGAATGAGCGTCGCACCGGGAACTCGGACCTGAGCGAACTCGTCGGCCTCACGGACGTCGATCAACGGCTCACCCGCTGCCAAAGCCGTGTCCAGTGCATTCAAATCGACTTCCAACATTTCTTCTGCGCCTGCCTTCGTGTTCGCTGCTGTCCGAATAGACGGTACCCGCGCGTTTTCGTGCAGCTCCCTTTACGATCTGACAATGACCAATACGGTTCCCGAAAAGTCCGGTTTTTGGAGTCGCCCCACCGTATGGAAAGTGCTCCTGCTGATAGTCGTCTACCTGGCGTTCTATCTTGCTGTCGGGCAGGTTACCTCCCGGGTTTTTGCAGACCAGATCGACACGGACAATGTCGTGGCAAGCGCCTCCAGCATCCTCCTCGGCGTCGCATTGCCCATCGCGATCGGCGGGATCGCCCTGCTGGTTTTCACGACAAAGGTCGGCTGGCTGCGCGGCGTCTTCGGCCCACAACCCATTCGTGGGCGCGGTTGGATGTGGATCGGTCCGATCATCGTGGTCGCCGCCATTGTTGCGCATCTGGCGGGAACCGATTGGAGCGCCTGGACCACCGGCGAGGTAATCGCCCTGCTGGTGCTCGGTGCGTGCGTCGGCCTGACCGAGGAATTGGCCACCCGTGGCCTGGCAGTGAAGATGCTGCGCGACGCCGGCCACCGGGAACGCTTTGTCGCCGTCGTGTCTTCACTGGTGTTTGCACTCATGCACACCGTCAACCTCATCGCCGGGATGAAGCCGTCGACCGTCCTTGTCACCGTGGTCTACACCTTCGGTTTCGGTATGTGCATGTACCTGACAATGCGTGTGACGGGCACGATCTGGGCCGCAATCGTGTTACACGGCCTCACCGACCCCACCACAATTCTCTCGACCGGCGGGCTGGACACTTCGGTGACCACGGAAGTGAGCGGCGCCGCCGCCATCACCTCTCTACTGACGGTCCTCTTGGTCGTCTTCGGGGTGATCGCCGTCTTCCTCATCCGAGATCGAATCGGCGAAGATCGGCACACACCCGTCTCGGCCTGACCGACCGCGACCGTACAAGACATACTTGTGCCCATGCCTTCTCGAACCAAGTACTCGTTCGCCGTCGTGACTGCATCGTGTGTGCTGGCACTCTCCGGTGCCGTCACTCATGCCACCGCGGGGGTTCCGACAACTCCCGAAGTCGCGACCACCGAATCCATCGCGTCGGAATCGATCAGCGATCTGTATGCAGCCCAGGGCGCGCACGAAGTGGCTGCCGATTCAGTTCCCGGGTACCAACTGTTCTACCCAGCCGACTTGTCGTCTGATGGCAATCGGCATCCCGTCGTCACCTTCGGCAACGGCAGCTATGCGACTTACGAAGAGTACGAAGCGCTCCTGCAGCATCTCGCTTCTTGGGGTTTTGTCGTTGTGGTGGCCGACAGCAGCGTCACCGGCGACGGGACGGAGATCTTGGGGGCTGCCCAGTACGTCGTCGATCAGAACACCAACGCTGACAGCATTTTTCACCAGCGGATCGACACCGACAACATTGCCTCGGTCGGACACTCCCAGGGCGCCGGTGGCGCGATCAACGCGGCAACCCAGTCCGCGAATCTGATCACCGCCACGGCGGTACTCGATTTGCCTGACCCGTGGTGGGCCTCGCGACCTGTCGACGTGATCGACGTGGCCCAGTTGACCGGACCGACGTTCTTCATGACCGGCGCCGACGACCCGGTCTCCACCGCCGATCCGCAAGCTGAGTACTTCGACAAAACCGCCGGACCGGCGGTCCGCGGCAGACTGCTTGGCGTCGGCCACAATTGGGCCGCAGATGGCGAAGGATTCCGGGGCTACCTCACCGCATGGCTGAGATTCACCCTGAGCGGCGACCAGACTGCCGCAAGTGCATTTGTCGGCGACTCGGCGGAAATCCTCACCGATCCCCGTTGGGACCGGCAAGCGATCAAGGGTTTGTGATGACGATCTTGCCGTAGGCCTGCCCGGATTTCTGCTGCTCGAAAGCGTCAGCGAGGCGGTCGAGGCTGTAGGAAGAATCTATGACGGGACGAAGCGCCAGGCTCTCCAGCCCGGCGACCATCTCCTCCTGATGTGCACGACTGCCCACCAAAACACCTTCGATGGTGACCTGTTTGGTCAGTAGCGAAGTCAGGTCGATCGACGACGAGGGGCCGTTCATGATGCCAAGCGCGCAGATTCGCCCGCCTGGTCGGACTGCCGCCAGAGATTGGCCGAGGGTGGACGGCCCGCCGACGTCGAGGACGAGGTCGATCCCGCCGCTGAGCCGCATCGCTTCCGAACCCCAGTCCGGGCGCTCACGGTAGTTGACCACGTGATCGGCACCGAGCTCGACCAATCGAGCCATCTTGTCGGGGGCCGACGAGGTTGCGATCACCTGGGCTCCAACAGCTTTGGCCAGCTGGACGGCAAACAACGCTACCGTGCTGGTCCCAGGGATCAACACCGACGACCCTGGGATGATCGGGACTCCGGCAAATAGTGCGCGCCACGCTGACAATCCCGCGGTGGGCAAGGTAGCGGCTTCCTCGTAGGTGTAGTTTCGCGGCATCACTGTCACAGCAGATACCGGCACGGTGACGGTGTCGCGGGCGAACCCGTCGACACCGTCACCCGGCGAATTTCCGAATCCGTCGAAATCCGGTGTGCCGCTCCGCCAATGCGGCAAATAGGTGCTCATCACGCGATCTCCGACGCTGAACTGTGTTACGCCGTCTCCGACCGCAACGACCTCCCCGGCAGCATCGGACAACAGGATCCGCGGACCGTCGGTTGCTATCTCTCCGGTCGCCACGAGGTAGTCATGGTGGTTGAGCGAATTCGCGTGGATCGCGATCGTCACCTCACCCGCACCCGGGCCCGGGGTCTCGATCGTCCTCGATTCGAGGTTGTTCAATCCTCCAGGCGGGAGTACGTACACGGCGCGGTTGGTCATGGTGTGGATCCTCGCACGAATGGTGATCGGGTGACGTTCGGAAAGGGTTCTGCTGCTCAGAGGAGAGAAGCGGTGAACCCTCCGTCGAGAACCAGGCTGCTGCCGTTGCACCACGACGACTGGTCGCTCGCAAAGAACACTGCGGCGGCGGCAACTTCCTCGGTCCGGCCGTAGCGCGTCTGCTTCGTGACCATCAAGTCGTCGAATCCCCCGGACTCGAGGCCGAGGGCATTCTCGAAATCCTGCTGGTGACTCTTGACCAGGTCGGTATCGATGAATCCGGGCAGCAATGCATTCGCGCGGATTCCGTGGAAGCGAAGTTCGGCTGACAGGGTTTCGGTGAGATTGCGAACTGCTGCTTTGGCTGCGGCATAGCTGCCGATCAAAGGCGAGCCGGTGGTCGACGAGATCGACGAGATGTTCACGATCGAACCGCCACCGGATGCGACGAGAGCGGGCAGCGAATGACGCACTGTCAAGAACACTCCATCGAGGTTGACCGACATCACTTTCCGCCAGTCCTCGAACGAGGTCTCGATCAGCGGGGTCGTGGTGGCGATACCGGCGTTGGGTACTACGACGTTCAGTCCGCCGAACTCTTCGACCGCTCTGGCGACGAGATCCTTGACCTGCTGTTCGTCGGTGACATCAGTTGTGACAGCGATAGCTCCGTCGATCGAGTCCGCCACTGCCTGTGCTGCGCCACCGTTGATGTCGGAGACCACGACCCTCGCGCCCTCCGCCCCGAACGCCCGGGCAATGGCGGCGCCGATTCCGGCACCTGCGCCGGTGACAATTGCAACTTTGTTCGCGAGAAGATCGGACATGTCAGCGTTCCCCTTCAATTCTCGGTCGGGACGTAGAAAAGCAATTCGGGTCCGGTGTCGCCGGTGGTCGCGATGGCCTCGGACATGTCGAGAGTTCCGTCGCCCAAAGCACTTCCCAACGCCTGCGCGGTGCCCGCGAGATCTTCCGTGTCGAGTTGATAGATGCTCAGGTAGCGGCGCGCGGGCAATGCATCCTCGGGCAGCAACTGCACATCCGCCAGGAAGAATCTGGAGGCGGAGACAACTCCGGGCACTCGTTCGACGACCTGCGGAATATGCACGTCGTCGTACCAGCGGTTGAACGCATCCTCCGAAGACGGATCGGCGGGGTGTACGTGTGCGACGAGAATCGCTGTGCTCATGAAGTTCCTCTTCGACTCGAAGTGCTTTTGGTTCAGCGCGTTTGGAAGGCGACGATATTCACGCGCAAGGCAACTGACCGCGGCTGCGTGTGGTGAATCGATCGCGCTCAAACGACAACCCTAGGGAGCAAATGTGACCCGCACCATATGCTCGGAGGTCAGAGTTGAGCTCCACATTTGTCCTCTCGGCACAAAACTGTCTCTCGGCACTAACACGGTGGCCAGAATCAGGCGTTAACGGAAGTCTCGCGATTTGGCCGTTACTCGCAGATCCATCAGCTGCATCCGGTCTGCCACGACGGTGACAGCGCCTTCTGCATTCTGCACCTTCCCTCGAATAAGCAACGCCGGCGCCGTATTTGCCAATTTTCGGTACTTTGCCCACAACCCCACCGAACACACGACGTTGACCATGCCGGTTTCGTCCTCGAGGTTGATGAACGTGACGCCCGCAGCTGTGGCCGGACGCTGCCGGTGTGTGACTGCTCCCCCCACCAGCACACGGTCACCGTCCGGGATGTCGAGAAGTCTCGACGCCGGCACCACGCCGAGCGCGTCGAGCTGTGGGCGGAGGAATTGTGTCGGGTACGTGTCGGGAGATACTCCTGTCGCCCAGACATCCGCCGCCGCTAATTCGACGTCGCTCATGCCGGGCAGGGTGGGAGCTGTGACCGACGCACCGATACCGGGCAAGCGGTCGGGGCGCTCCCCCGCCGCAGCGCCCGCTGCCCACAGCGCTTCTCTACGCGAGATACCGAAGCTGGCTAGCGCACCGGCGGTCGCCAGCGATTCAGCTTGTACGGTAGTCAGTTCCACCCGCCCGGTCAGATCGAGAAACGACGTGAACGGTCCACCGAGGTCGCGCTGTTCGACAATTTTCTCGGCGAGTGCATCGCCGATGTTGCGCACTTCCCCCAGCCCCAGCCGAACCTCGAATCCACCTGCCTCGACGGTGGCATGCGCGAGGCTGACATTGATGTCTGCACCGTGTACCTGCACTCCGTGCCGGCGCGCATCGGCAACCAAGGACTGCGGCGAGTAGAAACCCATGGGCTGCGCGCGCAGAAGTCCGGCGCAGAACGCAGCGGGATGATGAAGTTTGAACCACGAGGAGTAGAAGACCAGCGCGGCAAAACTCTGTGAATGGCTTTCCGGGAAACCGAAATTAGCGAATGCATACAGCTTTTCGTAGATCCGGTCGGCAACCTCGTCACCGATGCCGTGTAGGTCTCGCATGCCCTGATAGAACCTCGCGCGCAGTTGTTCCATCTTCTCGGTGGAGCGTTTCGATCCCATTGCCCGACGCAATTGATCGGCCTCGGACGGCGTGAAGCCCGCAACGTCGACGGCCATCTGCATCAACTGTTCCTGGAACAGCGGAACCCCCAACGTGCGTTCGAGTGCCTTCTCGAGCGACGGATGGTCGTAGGACACAGGTTCGAGTTTGTTGCGCCGACGAATGTACGGATGCACTGATCCGCCTTGGATCGGCCCCGGACGGATGAGCGCGACCTCGACTACCAGGTCGTAGAAGTTTCGAGGCTTCAGACGCGGCAGTGTCGCCATCTGCGCACGTGATTCCACTTGGAACACACCCACCGAATCTGCCCGCTGCAACATCTCGTACACCGCTGTTTCCGACAGATCGAGTTGCGCCAAATCGACTGTGATGCCTTTGTGTTCGGCCACCAGATCCATCATGTAGTGCAAAGCTGAGAGCATGCCGAGGCCGAGCAGATCGAACTTGACCAGCCCAGCGGCAGCGCAATCGTCCTTGTCCCATTGCAGGACACTGCGATTGGCCATCCGCGCCCACTCCACCGGGCAGACGTCGGCGATGGGACGATCGCAGATGACCATGCCGCCCGAGTGGATACCGAGGTGCCGCGGATAGCCTTCGATCTGCGCCGCCAGTTCGAGTACCGGACGCGGAATATCGGTATCCGCATTCTTGTCGATACCACCCCACCGGCCGACCTGCTTACTCCACGCATCTTGCTGTCCCTGCGAAAAGCCCAGCGCCCGAGCCATGTCCCGCACCGACGACTTTCCTCGATAGGTGATGACATTGGCGACCTGCGCGGCATACGTACGCCCGTACTTCGCGTACACGTGCTGGATCGCCTCTTCCCGGCGGTCGGACTCGATGTCCACGTCGATGTCCGGCGGGCCGTCACGTTCAGGCGCAAGAAACCTCTCGAACAGCAGTTTGTTGCGAACCGGATCGACATTGGTGATGCCGATCGCGTAACACACCGCCGAGTTCGCAGCGGAACCTCTTCCCTGACAGAGGATGTCGTTGTTCTTGCAGAACGACACGATGTCATGCACCACCAGGAAATATCCGGGAAAGTTCAATCCCTCGATGATGGCAAGTTCATGTTCGAGCTGTTCGTATGCCTTCGGTGCACCTTCCGACGGTCCGTAGCGTTCCAGCGCCCCCACCATGGTGAGCTCACGCAACCACGACGCCTCGGTATGCCCGGCTGGCACGTCGAACGGTGGCAATTTGGGCGCGATGAGCTTGAGATCGAAAGCGCACTCACGACCAAGATCGGCGGCACCACTGACAGCCTCGGGATAGAGCGAGAACAGTGCCGCCATCTCCGCGCCGGACCGCAGGTGCGCTCCGCCGGTAGGGGCCAACCATCCTGCTGCCTCGTCCAAGCTTTGACGCGACCGCACAGCCGCCATTGCCATGGCGAGGCGTCGACGCGGAGGAGCGGCGAAGTGCGCGGCGGTGGTCGCCACCGTACGTAGTCCATGCTCTCTCGCCAATTCGGCCAGAACGGCATTGCGCTCGTCGTCCTCCGCCAACCCATGATGAGTGAGTTCCACCGACACTCGCTCCGCCCCGAAACGCTCGACCAGATCCCCCAAGGCATCCGCCGCTGCTTCGCGACCACCCGACGTCAAGGCTTGCCGCACATGACCTTTCCGGCACCCGGTCAGGATCTGCCAGTGGCCACCGGCCGCTTCGGTCAGCACGTCGTAGTCGTACTGCAGTTTGCCCTTCTCGCCGCCCGCCAGATGCGCGGCAGCGATCTCCCGCGAAAGCCGGCGATACCCTTCCTGCCCACGGGCAAGCACCAGGAGGTGTGTTCCACCGGGATCTGCCGTGCCGGTTCTGGGTACCGAATCCAGAGACAACTCGGCCCCGAACACGGTGCGCATTCCCCATTCACGTGCGGCTTCCGCAAACCTCACCACGCCGTAGAAGCCGTCGTGATCGGTGACGGCGATAGCTTCGAGCCCGAGACGCACTGCTTCCTCGACCAGCTCTTCCGGCGGTGATGCACCGTCGAGGAAACTGAAGGCCGAGTGAGCGTGCAGTTCTGCGTAAGGAACTACACCGGCACCACGGGTGAGCTCGCCCGCGTGGTACTCGCCGCGCTTTCTTGACCAGGCGGGGCTGTCGCTTCCATCGCCCGGAAACAAATCCTCATGTTCCACACGGCCGGGTCGTCCGGAAAGCACCCGTTCCATCTCGGACCACGTCGGCGGCCCATTTCCCCAACCCACACTGACCTCGCACCTGATCGAGTCGGCCGTCAGGGACGACCGACTGCTCGAGGATGCCGAAAGGGAAGACGCACCACATGCATCGAACTGATGTTCGATGCAGATTCAGTCTGACAGGTCACTCACCCACAGTCAACAGAGCGAATCTCAACCCTCACCGTCTCGTCACATTCAGATGTACGCATGTCTGCACTCCGTTCACTTTCGCCCCAGATCATTAGCGGCGTTCATAATCTCCATCCATACTGTTTCCAGGAGTACTACTCGTATGTCGTTCTCGCGCAACACACGTAGGTTGACGGCCGTCGCCGGCGCCGTCGCCGTTCTGGCCGCTGCCGGCTGCAGCAGCAGCGCCGACGAGGCCACCGGCTCGAACGGCGCGACCGTCGATCGCGCCGCGACCGGCGAACTGTCCTCGAACGGTGGCGCTCGTCGCATCGACGGTGATCAGTCGGCCGCAGTGCGCGACGCCGTCAATGCCTCCGGCGCGAAGAACGTCATCCTCCTGATCGGGGACGGCATGGGCGACTCGGAGATCACCGCCGCACGCAACTACGCCGAAGGCGCTGCGGGCAGCTTCCCCGGCCTCGACGCCCTGCCGATCACCGGCCAGTACACGCACTACGCACTGACCAAGGACGGCAAGCCCGACTACGTCACCGACTCCGCAGCCAGCGGATCGGCATGGTCCACCGGCACCAAGACCTACAACGGCGCGATTTCCGTCGACATCAAGGGGCAGGCCCAGTCGACCGTCCTCGAGATCGCCAAGGCGAACGGCAAGGCCACCGGCAACGTCTCCACCGCCGAGGTGCAGGACGCCACCCCCGCAGTGCAGGTCGCGCACGTCAGTGGCCGCAAGTGCTACGGACCGGAGGCAACGTCCAAGTCCTGCCCGGAGAACGCCCTCGAGAACGGCGGCAAGGGATCGATCAGCGAACAGCTCCTCGACACCCGCGCCGACGTCACCTTTGCCGGCGGCGCCAAGTCCTTCGCCGAGACTGCGAAAACCGGTGACTGGCAGGGCAAGACACTCAATGAGCAGGCCGCCGCCCGTGGCTACCAGCTGGTGAAGAACGCCGCCGAGATGAACGAGGTCGGCAAGGCCGATCAGGATGCACCCGTGCTCGGCTTGTTCGCCGACGGCAACATGCCCGTCCGCTGGGAAGGCTCTGTCGCCACCCGTGACGGTTACCTGCAACCCGCCGAAACCTGCGTCGACAACCCCAAGCGAACCTCCGACGTGCCCAAGCTCGCGGACATGACTCAGAAGGCCATCGACCTACTGAAGGTCAACGACAACGGATTCTTCCTCCAGGTCGAAGGTGCCTCGATCGACAAGCAGGATCACGCAGCCAACGCATGCGGTCAGATCGGTGAAACCGTCGACCTCGACGAAGCTGTGCAGAAGGCACTCGAATTCGCGAAGACCGACGGAGAAACCCTGGTCATCGTCACAGCCGACCACGCTCACACCAGCCAGATCGTCACCAATGTCAGCGCCGACGACATCGCCACCATCGCCAAGGACCAGAACATCCCGGTCGAGCGCGCCCAGGAAATCGTCTACCCCGGCCTGACCCGCAAGCTGACCACCAAGGACGGCTCGGAGATGACGATCAGCTACGGAACGTCCGAGGATCCGGCCGTCGAGTCCGAAGGACACACCGGAACTCAGTTGCGCGTAGCAGCTTTCGGCCCGCATGCGGCCAACGTCAGCGGTCTCACGGACCAGACCGACCTGTTCTTCACGATGACCGACGCGCTGGGACTCGACCGTTCCAAGGTCGCAGCTCACTGATCCGATAACACCTGAATCCGCCCACCCACAGTCACACCAGAGCAGCCAAGGCGCGCACCCGATCTTCGGGTGCGCGCTTCGGGCAACTGGTGCATTTGCCTTCACCGGGTACCTCGTAGATCAGGCAGCACGACGCCCGCTGCGTGAATCTGCGTCGCCCGAATGCCACCGGCGTCAATGGATTACTTACGCGCACAGCAGATTCTCTGCGATCCACGTCCACGAAACGCGGGACCGGAATGCCCGGGTTCTCACCGCGGAGAACATCGATCAGACCGGCCGCAAATGCACTTCCGCGCTCCCGCGCATTACCGGCGGCATCGAGGCTGCGATTGGCGATGGAGTCCGTCGTGATCGCCCACAGCGCCTGCTGCCGAACGCCGGACACCTCGGCGAGTACCTCGATCACGGGATTGAGCGAGCGGAACATCGCGTGGCCCAACTCCGCCACACTCCGCGAGATCGGAATGACCGATCCGGCAGCAAAACCGCCCAGATAGCCGTTGTCACGCAAGAAGATCCGCCCACCGTCCAACGATGGATCGGCCGCGAACCCGGTGACCATCCCGGTTCCGATCGGAATGCCGGTCAGCGTCGAGCTGGCCGAGTACCACCACAACGTGCCGTTCACTCGACTGTCCGCACTCCCCCATCGCTCTGCCGTATCGGCGACACGTGCTGCCAACCACTGGGGGTCGGTCATCAACACCGCGGGCACCGTATCCGGATACGCGCTCAGGTTGTCGAAGAACGGCACAGCTACTGCCATACGGGCGTAGATCCCGGCCACCGATTCCGTCATGCCAGCCCCAATATCTCCATCCGCGGACGTACTCCGCGTTCGACTCGCGCCCTGATGCCGAAAACCTCGGCCAACAACGGCTCGTCCAACACCTCGACCGTAGACCCACACGCGCGGAGTTCACCTTCGGTGAGCACGGCAAGGTTGTCGCAGTACTCGACTGCCAACCGTAGATCGTGCATCGTGACCACAACTGCGAGCCCCGCCGACGCAAGTTCGGTAAGCAGTTCCATCACGATCAACTGGTGACGAAGATCGAGATGATTGGTCGGCTCGTCCAACAACAGAACCTTGGGCTCCTGAGCCAATGCGCGAGCTATCGAGACACGTTGCCGCTCACCACCCGACAGGGTCGATACGTCTCGTCCGGCAAGCACGACCAAACCGACCTGCTCGATGCACCGGTCCACGATGGTGGTATCGCGCTCCGTGCTTCGGTCCAACCAGCTGCGGTGCGGAGTTCGTCCGAGCGCGATCGATTCACGAACCGAAAGTCCTGCCGAGACAGTGGGTTCCTGAACACTTGCCGAGACAGTTCGGGCGATGTCCTTACGCGAGAGCGTCGTCGAGTCGACTTGATCGATCAGAACTGCGCCACCTGTCGGCGTCAAAGCGTTGTAGCAGCAGCGCAGCGCCGTCGTCTTGCCACTGCCGTTCGGCCCGACCAAGCCCAATATTTCACCGGACTTGACTGCGAAAGTGATGCCGCGCAACACTTCGCGATTTCCGAGCCGCGCCCGGGTCTCGACGAGTTCGAGCAGGGGCGCAGTTTCGGAGTCTTTCGGGAGTGTCACTGTTCTGGTCTGTGTCACTGTTCTGGCCTGTGTCACTGTTCTGGCCTGTGTCACTGTTCGAGCCTCCGATACTGCCGGTAGAGCATCCAGACGAAGATCGGTGCACCCACGAGGGCCGTGATCACTCCGACCGGAACTTCAGTGGATTGTGCCACCGAGCGCGCAGCGGTATCCGCGGCAACCATCGCGACGGCGCCCAGCAGGGCTGCAGCAGGGAGCAGTCGAATTGCTCTGGTGCCGACGATGAAGCCGGCCAGATGCGGGATCAGCAGACCGATGAAACCGATTCCACCGGCAACGCTGACTGCTGCGCCCGCGAGTACGGAGACCGCGAGCAAGGACAAGACACGGAACCGTCGGACGTTCATACCGAGTGCAGCGGCCCCGTCGTCACCGGTCTGCAAAACGTCCATCCATCGCGAACTGAACAGAAGGGCTGTGCCGACGACGGCGAGTGCGATCGTCGGGAAGATCAGCGTCGACCATCGTGCATCACCGAATCCGCCGGCAATCCAGTGCATCACCGACGTCACGTGCCGATCATCGGCCAATACCAGGATGCAAAAGGTGATGAGCGCCGAGAATATCTGGGCGAGCGCGACACCCACCAAAATGATCGCGGTCGGCTGCGGATACCGGCCGCCGATCAGCAGTGCGAGAAACAACGGGATCATCGCCCCGGCGAATGCTGCGACCGGAATCGTGAAAACCCCGAGGAGGCCGGCGCCGAAACCCAGCACCGACACGAGCACCACCATGAATCCCGCGCCCGACGAGACTCCGAGCAGATACGGATCGGCAAGCGGATTACGGGTGACAGCTTGAGCAACTGCACCTGCCATGGCCAACGAAGCACCCACTACCGCGGCAGTGAGTGCACGTGGCAGGCGGGAGTCGATCACGATCGACTCCCGCGCCGCGGTCCACCACGTCTCGAAAGTCCCTGGCGCCAAACGGGCTCCGACTATCGCCCAGACGTCACCGACGGGAATGCGAACCGATCCCAAGGAGACGGCCAACCCCAGGACGATCGCCAAGGCGACCGCCAAGCCGACAAGCAGGGCGCCGTACCCGTAACGCGTGCGGGTCACTTCGCCGCGTCAGCGCCTGGATGGAAGGCTGTTGCGATGGTCTGTGCCGAACGCACCAACCGTGAACTCTCGAACAGGTCAGCGAGAGGAACCACGACGAACCGGTTCTGCTGCACAGCAGGGGTGGTCGCCATCAACGGCTGGGCACGGAGGAAGTCGATCTTCTGCTCGGCTGTCTTGTCGCCGTAGTCGATGACCACGATTGCCTGGGGTGCACGCTCGGCAACAGCTTCCCACGATGCGTCGATGTAGGGCTTTGTCCCTTCGGCGAAGATGTTCGAGACGCCGGAGTATTCCGCGACCAATTGACCGACGCCGACTCCGCCGATGGTCGTCGGAACCTGGTCACCGCTGTCGTAGAAGAAGGTCGGTACCGGCGCCGCGTCTCCGACCGAAGCGCGGACGGAATCGAGACCATCGCTGATCTGCTCTGCGACCTCGCGGGCGGAATCTTCGACGCCCAGGACTCGACCGAGTTGCGTGTAGTCGTTCTCGAGCAATCCGATGTCGGGGAAACCGGTGCCACAGTATTCCGAGAAGAGGAAGGTGTTGATTCCGCGCTCGCCGAAAGCGTCTCGGGAACGGCCTTGCTTCTCGTTGAAGGCACTGGTCATTCCTCCGACCACGAAGTCCGGATCGACGTCGAGGACCTGCTCCATGCTGGGGAACGTATCGGAAAGGCTGGGAATCTTGTTGAATACATCGGCGGTCTCGGCAGTTGGCGGGTTGTCGCTGTACGCCCGCCCGACAATCCGATCACCCGCGCCGATCTCGATGAGGGCTTCGGTGACGTGTCCGTTCAAAGACACGATGCGCTGCGGCGGCGAATCGAAGGTCATCTCGCGATCGCAGTTGGTCACGGATACCGGCTGTGCGAAGGATTCCGCAGCAGACGCCGACTCTGATTCCTGACCTTTGGAACAACCTGCCGAAACCAAGGCGACCGCGATGAGAACAGCGGCGGCGCGGGACGGGGAGAACTGAAGTGACACGGGGACCTCGTAAGGGCTCTGAGCCACGAATGAGAATCCGACAGACAACTCCGCCCGCACGCTGATCCTCGGCCAGAGCTCCTGCTGGACTTCCTTTTCGTAGACCACGACGAATGGATGTCGCACACCGCGCGGCGGGTAATCGGGCTTGCCGACACTCGGTGACTACCGAGAATCGACCTACCGTTGCGGGTCAGCGCCGGATTCGGACCGGCTTCCCCCACACGCGTGGCTTGCAAGTGCTTCGAGCAGTATGCATGACGTTTCCGATTCAAGACCAAACGCCCACTACAGTCGATCTGGCCAGACGCCCCCACACACCGGAGTTGATACATGACACGCTGGGCCCAAACCGTCGTCGCCCGGAAATGGTGGGTACTGAGCCTCGCGGTTCTGATAGTTCTCATCAGTGGGGTGTGGGGACTCGGAGTGTTCGGCAAGCTCAGCCAGGGCGGCTTCATCGATCCGGGCAGCGACTCCGCGAAGGTCGCCGACATCATCGAAGACAATCTCGGACCGCAGACCCCGGACATCATCGCGATCTACTCGCCCACGGACGGCAAGACTCTGGACGACATCGGGCCGGCAGTGACAGCCGCCGTCGACCAATTCAAAACCGAAGTGCCGACCGCTTCGGTGAAATCGTATTGGGGAACAGACGCCGCAGCGAAGGCCAGCCTGCTCTCGAACGACGGATCCATGGCGGCCGTTGCGATCACGTTGGCACCGGACTCGGGCGTCACGCCCGCCACTTTCGCCGATCTCCTGCCGAAGCTCGAAGTCGAAGGTGCCGAGGCACAATTCGCGGGTAACACCGTCGTCGGCGTCGCATTCAACACCAAGCTCGAGAAGGACCTGGTGGTCGCCGAAGCCATCGCCATTCCGATCACTCTGGTGCTGTTGGTCTTCATCTTCGGCGGCATCGTCGCCGCTGCCGTGCCCGTGTTCGTGGGTGTACTCAGTGTCCTGAGCGCTTTGGCCGTTCTGCGAATCCTCACGCTGATCACCGATGTGTCCTCGTTCTCGATCAACGTCGCTTCTCTTCTCGGGTTGGGACTTGCCATCGACTACGGACTGTTCGTGGTCGGTCGGTTCCGTGAAGAACTGAATTCGGGCTCGGACCCGGGAGCGGCTGCTCAGCGGACAGTTCTGACGGCGGGTCGCACCGTCATGTTCTCGGGTCTACTGCTGATCTGTGCGTTCAGCGGCATGCTCGTATTCCCCCAGGCCGTCATCCGGTCTCTGGGCTTCGGCGCGATCGCCGCAGTATTGAGCGCGGCCGTCCTGTCGCTGACCGCTGTGCCTGCGCTGCTTGCCATTCTGGGGCATCGCATCAACGCCCTGACGTGGCGCAAGGATGCGGCGCAACGCGGCGAGGAACGCTCGCGCAAGTTCTGGGGCCGCGTCGTCACGTGGGTGATGAAGCGTCCGGTCGCAGTCTCGGTGACGATCGTGGCTGTGCTGCTCGTGATGGCCTCGCCGCTGCTCGGCGCCCGGCTGGGAGAACTCTCGTACACCGCACTACCGGACAACGACCCCGCTCGCGTCGCAATGGACACGTTGGTCAACGACTTCCCGCAAACCGGAAACGGCGCAACGATGATCCTTCAGGCCGAGGACGGGAACACTCTCACCCCGGCCGAAGGTGCAGCGATCGCCGAGTCCGCCGGTCGAGTCGAGGGCATCGGTCAGGCGACCGTCGTCGCGAGCACCAATCAACTCGTCGCGGTTCAGGCTCTCTACAGCGAGGGCTCTACACCCCAATCACAGAGCGCCGCAGTGACAGATCTGCGTGCGATCTCCGCTCCCGACGGAACGGTGCTGCTTGTCGGCGGCGGTCAAGCCATGGTCGACGACGGCAACAACGCCGTCCTGCACTGGCTACCGGTGATGATCCTCATCATGGTCGGATCCACCCTGATCCTGTTGTTCCTCGCGTTCGGTTCGGTGGTGCTGCCGATCAAGGCGGTGCTGATGGCAGCCCTGAGCCTCGCGACCACCTTCGGTGTCCTCACCTTCGTCTTCCAGGACGGACACGGCGTCGAACTCCTCGGGGTCAGTCAAACTCCGCTGGAGGCGACGTTCGTCGTGCTCATCCTGGCGGTGGTGTTCGGATTGTCCACGGACTACGAGGTTTTCCTGATGTCACGGATGGTCGAGGCCAAGAACGCGGGAGCGACGACAGAGGAAGCGGTCAAGTTCGGAACCGAGCGCACCGGCCGCATCGTGACGGCTGCCGCCTTACTCCTGATAGTGGTGACGGGGGCCTTCGCAATGTCAGGGCTGTCAGTGATGAAGTTCCTGGGCGTCGGCATGATCGTCGCGCTGATCGTCGACGCGACCATCATCCGCATGTTGCTCGTGCCCTCGCTCGTGAAGTTGATGGGCGAAGCGAACTGGTGGGCTCCTGTGTGGATGAAAAAGGTTCACGCGAAGGTCGGCATCGGCCACTGATCGCGACTGGATCATGTCGCTGAAGAGTCCCTGGGATCCTGCGGAGAGCCGTGTTTGACTAGGGGTCGTGGATGACTTACCTGAGAGTGTTGTGGTCGGCTCAGCAGTGTTTTCGCGTGTCGACTCGGACGATTCGTTGGCGTGCTGGACATCGATCATCGATGTCCAGGGGGTCGGTGACTCCAGGCCGGTGAGTCTGGTTATCGAGCCGGCCACCGTGCCGGAGTCTGCGGTGTGTGAGCTCGCTGCGACCGTGATGGCCCGGTTCGGTGAGTTTGCCGAAGTCGCCGCCGATTACCTGCGTCAACAGCTGCGTGGGCCACAGTTCGGCCTCCGCCACTCCGAACTCGTGGAGTTGGACGCCACGGAGTCACTGTTCGGCGAACCTGAGGCGGTGATCTGGGCTGACGGAACCTGGCTGCTGCGGTTCGCTGAGTCAAAGCTCGAGATGGCCGATCCTTTCGGGATCGGTGTTCTGTTCGAAGGAACGACTCCGTATGCGGTCGAGGACTTGTCGGGCGCTGAACCGGCCTAGGGTTTGCCGGCCTGTCCACGCCATCGCCTCGACGATGGTGCGCCGGTCTACTGGCGGACGGCGCATGGCCTTCACACCCTCGGAACAACGGCCGCCCACATCTCATCCGAAATCACGTCACGCGACGCAAGGACGAGCGCGCACCCCACTGCGCCCGAAACTCTTCAGCAACAGACCTAGTGGATTTCCCTGATCGGGCAGTCGTCCTCGAGGATGACTGCCCGATCGTCTAAATCGCTCCGCAGGGCGATGTTCTCCTAAGCTGATTTCGTCAGACTTGGAGCATGACAATTTTCGAATGGATCCTTGCAATCCCCGCTCTTGCGCTTGCCGTCGCGTTCTTGTTCTCCGGAATCATCTCCGCGGGCATCGACTTCGACGCCGAGGACGGGGTCATGACGCATTGATGTTCGTTTCCCTCTAGCCGCTGATCTTACTTTGGAGTAAGTTACCGACTATGGCCACATACATCGTCACTGGCGGTACCGGATTCCTCGGACGAGCTGCACTGCCACTCCTGCTCGAGCGTGATCAAACTGCTCAGATCCATGTGCTGGTCAGAGCCGGTTCTGTAACCAAACTCGAAGAACAGGTGTCGGCAATTCCCGGCGGCGATCGCGTGCATCCACTCATTGGAGATCTGACCGAGCCGGGGCTGGGCATCGACTCTCCCCCGCCTGCCGACCACGTCCTTCACCTCGGCGCGATCTACGACATCACCGCCGGAGACGAGCAGGCTTCGACGAATGTCGAGGGCACACGCTCCGTGGCCGACCTTGCCGCACAGCTGGGAGCCACCCTTCATCACGTGTCATCAGTCGCTGTTGCGGGCGACTACCCGGGAACCTTCAGCGAAACCGATTTCGATTGCGGTCAAGGCTTTCCCACTCCGTACCACCGAACCAAGTTCGAGGCCGAGAAGCTCGTTCGAGAACGAGAAGGCCTCACCTGGCGTGTTTATCGACCGTCTGCCGTGGTCGGCAACTCCGTCACCGGGGAGATGGACAAGATCGACGGTCCGTACTACTTGTTTCCAGGACTGGCGCTACTCGCGAAACTACCTGCAGCACTCCCCGTCCCGATCCCCAACCTCGGCGCAACCAATGTGGTGCCCGTCGATTACGTAGCCGCCGCCCTCGTCGAATTGATGCACGCGCCCGGCCACGACGGCGAAGCATTCCATCTCGTGAATCCGAAACCTCAACCGGTACGCGAAATCTATGCCGGACTCGCCAAGGCCGCCGGAGCGCCCCGGCCCGCACTCAGCCTGCCGGGCGTGATCGCCAAACCCTTTGTCTCGCCATTGCCGATGGATTCGGCAGAATCGGCGCGGAAGGTCTTCCTCGATCGCATCGGCATGCCTGCAGCATTACTCGACAACATGACGATGGCGCCGACATTCACCTCCGCGAGAACCGTTGCCGCCCTGGCCGGATCAGGACTGGCGGTCCCCGAGTTCGGGTCGTACTCCACTGTGTTGTGGAAGTACTGGCGCGCAAACCTCGATCCCAATCGCGCACGACGTAACAGTCCCGAAGGACCACTCGTGGGTCGGATCGTTCTGATCACCGGAGGCTCTTCCGGAATCGGCAAGGCATCGGCCATTGCCGCCGCTCAGAAGGGCGCCACCGTTCTCCTGATCGCACGCCGCACCGACGAACTCGATGCCGCAGTACAGGAGATTCGATCAGCCGGGGGCAAGGCATTCGGTTATCCCTGCGACATCACGGACGACGAATCGGTCCAGCACACGATCAAAAGCATTCTGACAGAACACGATCACGTAGATATGTTGGTAAACAACGCCGGCCGATCCATCCGGCGCGGCATTTACCACTCCACTGATCGTTTCCACGACTACGAACGAACGATGGCCGTGAACTACTTCGGCGCTGTCCGATTGGTGCTCGCCTTGTTACCGACCATGCGTTCTCGCCGCTTCGGCCACATCGTGAACATCAGCAGCGCGGGAGTCCAGGCGGCAACGCCTAGATTCTCGGCCTACGTGGCGAGCAAGGCCGCCCTCGACGGTTTCTCGGACGTAGCCGCCTCTGAAACCCTGGCGGACGGAATCACTTTCACGACCATCCACATGCCGCTGGTCGAAACACCGATGATCGCTCCGACCGGCGAATACAACAACGGCCCGATCACCAGCCCGGAAAAGGCTGCGGCAATGGTGATCCGCGCGCTGATCGACCGCCCCAAACGCATCGACGTACCACTGGGAACCCTGGGTGATCTGGGAACCCTGTTCGCACCGCACACCAAGGACCGAATTCTCAACCAGATGTACCAGGCCTTCCCCGATTCTCCGGCGGCAAAGGGTCAGGTAGACAAGGAAACTCCGGCAGACGCTCCGGCAACACCGACGCGACAGCACCACTCGCGCTCGCGCATCCGCAAACTCGGCCGTCGTGCCGCCCGACTCGTGCCCGGTACGCACTGGTGACCGGTGGTGTGACTTCGCCTCGGAGCGTTTCGGCCAGCGGAACGGATCTGTAGGTTCAGTCGGCGAATCCTCACCGGGTCACGCTGACAAAATCAATCAACCGCCAGTTGCACAGGGTTCCGTATCGGTGCCTGACCCCGGGACCACCAGACCAGACTCGTAGGCGATGACGACAGCGTGCGTCCGATTCTGAGCACCGAGCTTTGCCAGCACGTTCCCGACATGCGTTTTCACTGTCTCCAGGCTCACAACCAGAACCTGAGCAATATCCGAGTTGGACAGCCCGGTGGCCATCAACCGCAATACCTCTTCCTCCTTTGCTGTCAGCGCTGCATTCGGGAACGCCTCAGCGGAGACCAACGGGCGGGGCGTAACCATCCGGCGTAGCGCGGCAGGGAACAGGATCACTTCGCCCGCCGCCACCACACGTACTGCCGCTGCGATCTGCGGGACTGGGAGCCGCTTCAGCACGAAGCCACTCGCGCCCGCACTGAGTGCGGCCGTGACGTAGCCATCGTTTTCGAAAGTGGTGATTACCAAGACTTTCGGCGGTTCGGTGCACTCGGCCTGGAGGTGCCGAGTTGCCTCTATTCCGTTGCGCAGCGGCATCCGCACGTCCATCAGCACCACATCCGGACGAAGTTGCCGCGAAAGCTCCACTGCTTCGATACCGTCGGAAGCCTCGCCGACGACCACAATCCCGGGCTGAGCTGCGAGCAGCATACGCAGGCCGCTGCGGGTAACGTCGTCGTCATCCGCAATCAGCAGGGTGACTGGCATGCTTGCAGGGTTGGCGGCGTCCTCACTCCAATTGGCTTCGGTCATCGTGCCACCCGTACCGGCAACTGAACACTCAATCGCCAGCCCTGGGCTCCGTCCGGTCCAGCCTTGAACTCACCGTTCAAGAGTCGCACGCGCTCGGCCAAACCTGCCAGGCCGCGCCCTGATCTTCGAACTACGTCTGCCTTTCCCCCGGTCACTGCCCCGATGCTGTTGACCACTCTGAGCTCGACGCTCTCCGAGCCGACTGCCACCGTGATTTCGATCGGCCCGCTGTCCCCGTGCCGCAGAGCATTGGTCGTCCCCTCTTGCAGGATCCGGTACGCCGCGCGAGAGAGTGTCCCCTGGATCTGTGAAAGGTCACCCGAAAGGTTCACCTCCACAACCGCCCCCGCATGCCGCAACCGATCAATTAACGCAGGCAAGTCCGACAGCGTCCGAGAAGGTACAGCCCCAGGCCTCTCCTCTCGAAGTACACTCAGTACGTAGTCCAGGTCCTCGAGCGCTGCCCGTGTCGACTCCTCGATGCTACGCATGGCGGCCCTCGCTGCGGCAGGATCGGAGGCAAGCACCTCGCCGGCCACCGCCGCCTGGATCGTGGCGGCGGTGAGCGTGTGTCCGATCGAGTCGTGCAACTCGTGAGCGACCCGATTACGTTCGGCCAGTTGCAGTTCACGTTCTTCCGCCAGCGCGAGCCGTTCGGCCGTGGACGGCCCCAACAGTCGTGGCGCCAGCCATCTCAGCAGTGTTGCCACCAGGACACAAATTCCTACCGCAAGCAGGAGGCAGCCGGCCGCCACGACCCAGGTCCATCCACCCGTCACGTCAACCGACGTATCGAACAGACTGATTCGCGCCGTGCCGCCGAGCCAGTTCCCCGGGAGCGAAATACCCATGATGAAAAGGACGCTGGTCGCGAGCGCCGCCAGCCAACCCACCATGACATGCAGGACAATCCAGAGCGGGGCCCGCCAGCGATCAATGTCCGAGAGGTTAGGAGTACGGTGTCCGAGCGCTGGACTCGGCAGCGACACCTGCAGCAGTCGGCGGGCAGAAACGATGAGCGCGCGTCGCACAGGATGCACCAGGCCGAGTGCTCCTACCAAAGTCACCCATATGAGCAGGACCGAAAGCACCCGGACGAACTCGGGTGCGGATTGCCACGCGAGAGCAGGCAACATCGCAACCACCAGAAGTGGCAGGCTTGCCAACACACCACAAAAGGCGAAAAGTACAGCTGAGTATGTAGAGCCTCGCATCAGCGGTCGTAGTCCTGTGATCATGATTCGACAAGTATGACTGGGCCGCTCGGCGATGGCCTCCCCCGATCGAGGGAGATGGTTTTCCCGCGTCGGAGCGATGCGCGACCAATCCTCCAGCAGACAGGATCGTGTCCAGACCGATCAATCTCTCCAAGGAGTTCTACTGATGCGCCGCCACAGTCGACAGGGCCAACCTCCCTCACCCCAAAGACAAAGCCGGAAACGGCACCGCGCCCTCTGTTCCGTCGCAATGACTCTCAGCGTGGTCACCCTCGGTGCGTGCTCGTCGTCCGCCGATACCGTCGCTGCGCGGCACGATGCGGTTCAACACTCACTCGACGCACTGGTGAGCGAGGACGGACTACCCGCCGCCCTCGCAAGCATCCAAGACCGAAACGGCAACTCCCACAACTACACCGCAGGAGTCGGTGACCTGACCACCGGATCAGAGGTACCCCCCAACGGCCAGATACGAATCGGCAGCAACACCAAAACCTTCACCGCAGTAGTGGTCCTGCAACTGGTCGCCGAAGGAAAGATCGAACTCGACACCCCCATCGAGACCTACCTACCCGGACTCGTCCGCGGAGACGGGATCGACGGCCACAACATCACCATCCGCCAACTCCTCCAACACACCAGCGGACTCCCCAACTACAGCAACTACCTGGAAGACGAAGTCCGATATTACGACCCACGCGAACTTCTCGACATCGCGCTCGAACATCCTGCCGACTTCGCCCCCGGAACGAGTTGGAAGTACAGCAACACCAACTACGTCCTCGCCGGCCTACTCGTACAGAAGATCACTGAAAAACCCCTAGCCGAGGAGATGAACCGGCGAATCTTCGCGCCGATCGATCTGCAGCACACATACTTTCCTGAACCATACGACGAGAAGATCTCGGAACTTCACCCCCGCGGCTACTACCGGGAGTCATCGGACGCGCCTCCCGTCGACATCACAGAGATAGACCCCTCGTGGGGATGGGCCGCAGGGCAATTGATCTCCACCACCTCGGACCTCAACCAGTTTCTCCACGCACTCCTCGACGGACGACTGCTCCCCGCAGCCCAACTCGACCAGATGCGCACAACCGTCCCCGCGGAGGAAACCTTCGGACCCGATGCCCGCTACGGACTTGGATTGGTCAGCCGTCCGCTACCGTGTGGCGGCCTGTCCTGGAGCCACGGCGGCAGTTTCCCTGGATACGAGACACGCGGGGGCGCTACCGACGACGGACGCGAAGCGAACATCGCGGTCAGCATGCAAGTAGTCGACGACGCCACCCGGAGAAAACTCGAACACGCGGTGGATATCGCCCTTTGTCGCTGAGGCCTCCTGTCAATCACCAAAGGCCGCCTACTCCGAAATAGCTCGTCAAACCGACAGTATCGGCCGCGAGACGCGGGACTCCGAGGTGCAGCCAGCTACACCCCGTACGCTCCGGCACGCACCACCGAGAGACTGCACTTCGCACCATGGAGGACGCGTATGCACGTCAATACTGTTCTCTGCATGTGGAACTCACCACGAGATTCGACGAACAGGAGACCACAACCAATGACCACTCTTCGACGTCGCCCCCTGCTCACCGTGCTTCCGGCACTCACCGCTGCAGCCCTCATATTGGGCGTGAGCGGATGTGGTGACACCACTGACTCCACTGATTCCACTCGGCAAAGCGACGCTGCCGTGCAACAGGCGCTCGACGGCGTCATCAAGCAGGGGATCCCCGGCGCACAACTCGTGATCTCCGACCCGTCGCGGGGCACTCGCATCATTCGTGCAGGAATGGGAAACACCGCCACCGGCGAGCCTATCCCCGATGATGCGCGGGTCCGAATCGGCAGCAACACAAAGGCCTTCGTCTCGACCGTCGTCATGCAACTCGTCGACGACGGACTGCTCGACCTCGATATGAGCATCGAGCATTACCTGCCCGGAACGATCGTAGGCAACGGGAACGACGGCAACCGAGTCACCATTCGAGATCTCTTGCAGCACACCAGTGGACTGACGGACTACCTCGCCGCCGGCGGAGCAGGGCCGGAAGACATCAAGCCCGGCCAGCTGCTGGTGGGGACAAGCGCACAGCCACCGGAGCACTTCTCCCCCACTGAACTGGTCGATATCGCGATGTCTCTTCCACCCGGCCCGGCAGCCAAAGACAAGGCTGTCTATTCGAACACGAACTACATTCTGCTCGGGATGCTCATCGAGAAGGTCACAGGACGCCCTGCCGCGCAGGAGATCACCACCCGCATAATCGATCCGCTCGGACTGATGGACACCTATTTTCCCGCCTCCCGCGAGACACAGATCCGCGGTTCTCATGCACAGGGCTATCACCCGATTGACGGCATTCAGGTCGATGTCACCGATGGCGACGTGTCGTGGGCCGACACCTCAGGTGCGATGGTCGCAACGGGCGCCGACCTCAACACTTTCTTCACGGCTTTGCTACGCGGCGAACTCGCCTCGAATGACAGGCTCGCCGAGATGAAACACACCGTGCCGTTCGACAGGAGCCCGCAGGACAGCTACGGACTCGGACTAGTCCGCGTGAACAGCTCCTGCGGGAAGGAGATCTGGGGTCACGGCGGCGGAATTCCCGGCTTCGGCACCTCGGGCGGAGTCGATACCACAGGACGCGCTGTGACTCTCACGCTCAATCACATCCCGATGAGCGAGGACGCCTTCGTAGCAGCACAGCGAGTTGTCGACGCAGCGATGTGCGAGGAGTGAAGGAAACATGTTCGTGCACGACTTCGCACGCAACATCGAACAACAATTCTTCCCGAGCGAACGATGTCCCGAACCCTACCAATCCTCAGGAGTTCTACTGATGCATAACAATATTCGAAAGGGCTTCCCTTCCTCAGATCGCCCGCAGGACCGCAAACGGCACCGGACCTTTTCGGTCGTTGCCGCGGCGGCCCTCGGTGCCATGACGCTGGCGTCCTGCTCGCCGTCATCCGCCCTCAGTCCCGATACCGTCGGTTCTTCCTCCACCGAGTCCGACGCGGTTCAACGCTCCCTCGACGCGCTGGTGAGCGAGGACGGACTACCCGCCGCCCTCGCAAGCATCCAAGACCGAAACGGCAACTCCCGCAACTACACCGCAGGAGTCGGTGATCTGACCACCGGATCAGAGGTACCCCTCAACGGCCAGATACGAATCGGCAGCAACACCAAAACCTTCACCGCAGTAGTGGTCCTGCAACTGGTCGCCGAAGGAAAGATCGAACTCGACACCCCCATCGAGACCTACCTACCCGGACTCGTCCGCGGAGACGGGATCGACGGCCACAACATCACCATCCGCCAACTCCTCCAACACACCAGCGGACTCCCCGATTACGGAATACACGTCAATGACGAAGAGATCAGATTCCGCTACGCCGACCCCCACGATTTGCTCGACGTCGCGTTCCAACACCCCGCCGACGCACCGCCCGGAACGAGTTGGGGGTACAGCAACACCAACTACATTCTGGCCGGCCTACTCGTACAGAAGGTTACCGGCTGCCCCCTCGCCGAGGAGATGAATCGACGTATCTTCGCGCCGATCGGCCTGCGCGACACCTACTTCCCATCCCCGGGAGACATGACCATCCGGGGTCCCCATCCCAAGGGATACCACCGCACCGCACCAGACAGCCCACTGAGTGACGTCACAGAGATGGACCCGTCGTGGGGATGGGCCGCAGGGCAGCTGATCTCCACCACCTCGGACCTCAACCAGTTCCTCTACGCGCTACTCGACGGACGACTGCTCCCCGCAGCCGAACTCGACCAGATGCGTACCACCGTCCACGTCGGCGGGCCCACCGGACTCGAGTACGGCCTCGGCCTCACCAGCAGGACTCTCTCGTGCGGCGGGGTCTACTGGGGCCATGGCGGCGACATAGTCGGCTACGAGACCCGCGGCGGCATCACCGACAACGGGCGCGCCGTAAACCTTGCGGTGACTGCTCTTCCCACGACTGCGTCCGCCACGCAACACGTCGTAGACACCGTGGACAGAGCTTTGTGCAGTTAAGGCTCTGGTGACAGCGTCACCCGGAATCTCACCCGAGTGACGCTGTACCGCCCGACGAAACATTCGGTCGGTTATTGGCCGAACGGACCAATGCGGCCAACGTGTCCGCTGCCACACTTCATCAGTCCATGCGGCACAACGCAATTCAGGAGGCATGATGAAGTCGGAACGCGCCACAGTTGAGGAACCCTCGCATAGCGGCGGCAAGTCGATACAAAACATATTGGACAACAAGTCAATTCGTCGAACAACGACTATGACTGTTGGGCTGCTCAGTACGATCTGGATGATCGACATGATAGATCGCGTGATGATCGGGCTTGCACTGCCGATGATCGGAGACGAATTCTCCCTCAGTAATACGCAATTGGGCGGAGTCGTGTCGATCTTCGCCATCTTTTACATGCTCGGGCAGGTCCCCGGCGGCATGCTGGCCGACCGATTCGGACCCCGGCCACTGTTGATCGTTGCGTTGATCCTGTGGTCGGTGTTCACCGCACTGACAGGATTCGCCTGGGGAATCGTCTCGCTGATGGTCATGCGTGCGATGTTCGGGCTCAGCCAGGGTCTCTTCCCAGCAGCGTCGTTCAAAGCTCTGGCTGAGCGAACCCGTCCGAAAACTCGCGCCACGGCCATGGGCTTCATGATCGGTGCAAACAACCTGGGCCCCGGCATCGCACCATTGATCATCGCCCCAGTTCTCATGGCCGTCGGTTGGCGGGACGCATTTTGGCTGGTGGCCATAGTCGGCGCCGTGATCGGCACAGTCGTCTGGTTGGTGCTCCCGGCGCCGTTGGACACAGAGATCACGGAAGATCCGGAGGCCGCACTGCAACCGCTCGCCAGTGAACACTCACGCGCCGCGGTATTCAAGTCCGTTTCGGTCTGGAAGTTCGCACTTCTGTTCTGCCTGGCCAACATGGCCGGATATGGGCTGTTGACCTGGGTGCCGAGCTACCTCCTCAACGAAAAGGGGCTCTCGCTGATCGATACGGGAATCTTCGCGGCGATCCCGTTCATCGTCACGGCATTGGCCATCGTCGTCGGTGGACGTCTGGTGGACAAGTACTTTCACGACAGCGCGCGCATTCTGCTCGTTCCGTGCATGGCCACCTCCGCCATTCTGCTGTTCTTGATGACTACCACCGATACCGTCGCGATGTTCACGTTCTATCAAACCCTCGCGATGGGCGTCAGCGGACTGTGCTCGATGTCGATCTTCGCCCTCCCGTTGCGGGCATTGCCTGCCGAATTCCTCGGTTCCGGAATGGGTTTGATCAACGGTTGTGGACAGCTCGCCGGTTTCATCACCCCCCTCGTGATGGGATGGATGGTGGACCAGTTCTCGTACATGGCCGCGTTCGGAGTCCTGGTCGGCGCGACGGCTGCGGCGGCTTTGGTGGCCATGATCGTTCCGCAAACCCCGGCGAAATTCTGAGGGCTCTCACGTGGTCCGGCGAAGTGGCCGCTGAAGGGTCGTTCCCGGCAGTGGCCGCTTCGCCGATCCGGAGCTGACCCCGGTGCCAGCTCGTCACCTCACTGCATCGAACCCGTTGCGCGAGCGCCGAAGTGCGCGCCCTGCAAGCTTCCCCGTCGGCACCCCGTCCGACAGTGCCGGTTGCCCATTGACCACAACGTGCCGCATTCCGGTCGCATACACTCTTGGGTTGTCGTATGTCGCGAGATCCTCTACCTGCGAGGGGTCGAAGATCGCCAGATCGGCGTATCCCCCTGGCGCAATGTAGCCCCGCTTCGCCAAACCGAAGTTTTCAGCAGGAAGGCTGGTCATTCGGCGAACGCATTCCTCGACTGATTGCCCGCCAATGCCGCGGGTGTAGCGGCTCAGAATACGGGCGAAAGTTCCGAATGAACGGGGGTGGACGGGTTGCCCCGCGAAAAGGGTCTCCGTGCTTTGAGCATCGGCATCGGAACCAACCGAAACCCAGGGACGCTCGAAGGCAATTCGCGTGTTGTCCTCCAACGCAATGAAATAGGCAGCTTCGGCTGTGGGGAGAGCGTCGAGAACAGCCAGTATGGTGTCCACCGGGTCGTGATGCCCCATCCTCCGAGCAATAGATCCCAGATCTTCCCCCGCTCGGATCCCGAGTGCCGGTACCTCGGACAAGATCGTCACCCCATCGGCACCTCCGGACGCAGCATAGAGATTCTCCCAGTCCTCGTCCTCACGATGGATCCTCTCGCGGATCTGGTCTCGGACACCGGTCGAGTTCAGGTGCGTGCGCCCGGCCGTGGTGTCACGACACCGAAACTCCGGTGGCAACGCGGCACTGAGCAGCGTGTTCCCCGCCTCGTACGGATATACGTCCGCGGTGATTCGCACGCCGTCCTCGCGAGCCGACTCAACCAATTGCAGGGCCTCTGACATTTTGTGCCAGTGCGACTTACCAGCAACCTTGAGGTGGTAGATCTCCCCGCGCGCTCCTGTCGTTTGAGCGATGTCGATCAGTTCCTCGATGCTTTCGAGAAGCCTCTGCCCTTCGCTTCGGAGATGGCAGATATGGACGGCATCATGTCTGGCGAGCACCTGCGAAAATGCTCGCAACTCGCCGGTATCGGCATAGCTTCCGGGTGGATAGATCAGAGCCGAACCCACTCCGAGAGCTCCATTTTCAAGCTCCTCGTCGAGCAGGGCACACGCTTCGGCCAGCTCTTGTTCACTCAACAGACGATCGTCCACACCCGCAACCACCATGCGCAGATTCGCTGCGCCGACGAAGCTCGCCACGTTGAAACCGACGCCGTTCGTCTCCAATGATTCGAGAAAATCGTGCAACCTCGGCCAATGTGATTGCACCCCAGGTGGAATCGCACCCAATCCGAGCATCGCCGGAGTCATAGAACCCGTGACCGGTCCGAGAGACACGCCTTCACCGAAGACCTGGGTTGTGACCCCCTGATACAAGTCCGACAATCCTCGTGGGTCTTGCTGCAGCGTGAGGTAACTATGGCTGAGCACATTCACAAAACCGGGAGCCACCATACAACCGCGAGCATCGATGTCGATCGCCCCCGGCACAGCACCCATCGTTCCGACTTCCACGATCGTGTCACCGGAGATCGCAACATCCGCTTTCCTGGGCGGGCTCCCTCTACCATCGAGCACAGTCCCGTCCCGAACGACGATTGTCGGCAGCATCACGTCTCCTCCACGGTGGCCTTGCTGTCGCGAGATGCGACCCTGTTCACTCTGCTCAATCGTGGAAGCGAAATCTTGTTCCAGACACACATACGCGATGCAAAATTGGTGCCGCCCTACCAAACTGGCCCATGGTTCCGGTCATGCCACCGGTTAGCCGACGATCCTGCGGATCTCATTCTCGGAGGCATTGGCGCCCGTGCAGACAACAGCAACGCGCTTGTCAGCGAAGGTGTTCGGATGCGCATAGACCGCAGCGAGTGCGGCCGCACCGGCGCCTTCGCTCAAAGTGTGAGCGTCGTAGAGCAACGCCCGCTGTGCGAGGGTGATGTCGTCGTCAGTGACGAGCAGGAATCCCCCGAGGCGTTCACGCAAGACACGTTGAGTCAGCGCGAACCCGGCACCGGTCGCAAGCCCTTCGACACGGGTGGTGTTCGGGCGCTCGACGCACGTGCCGGAACTCCACGAGTCATGTGCGGCTCGTGCGGCCTCAGACTGCACTGCGAACACCTCGAGGTGCGGTGCAAGCGCACTGGCGACGAGACACGCCGCCGCGGCGCCGCTGCCGCCACCGACTGGGACCACCACCGCGTCCAGATCAGGTTGTTGGTCGAGGAGTTCGACGTAGGCCGTTGCAACACCGGCGAGGATTGCCGGCTCATTGGCGGCGCTCACGAGACGCAGGCCGTCACGTTCGCTGATGAAATCGGCGTGAGCACGTGCTTCGTCGAAGTTCACACCGTGCTCGATGAGCTCGGCTCCGAGCATGCGGACAGCGTGAGCCTTGACTGGATTCGCCCCAACCGGCATGACGATCACACACCGCACGCCCGCACCCGCTGCGGCATACGCCAAGGACTGAGCATGGTTTCCGGTCGAGTAGCCGACAATCCCCCGCGCCCGCGTCGCCTCATCCAGTCCTGCCACCAGATTCAGTCCGCCGCGAACCTTGAACGCACCCGTGGGGTGCACGTTCTCGTGTTTGACGAACAATTGGCTGCACGAGCCCGCACCCAAGGTCGGATGCGATGTCAGGGGCGTGACCGGTAGATGCCGTCGGACGACCTGACTGGCACGCTCGATGTCTGCCCATACGGGTGGATGTAGCTGGTTTGATGCCGTGAGATCAGATGCCGGTGCCATGTGATTCACCCTGCCAAACACCGATTCATAGATCCAATACGTGTTTTCGTCCAAAGCATCGAAATCTTCTATGATTTTGGCATGCTCGATCTAATTCGGCTGAGGGTCCTGGTCGCTGTTGCACGGGAAGGATCGGTGACAGCCGCCGCCGATTCTCTCGGTTACGCGCAGCCCTCCATCAGTCACCACCTTCGACAGCTCGAATCGGAAGTCGGGGTTCCACTGTTCCAGCGAGCGGGTCGTGGACTGCGCCTGACGGACGCCGGCGCAGTGCTGGTTCGGCGAGCCACCGAGATCCTCGGCCACGTCGACGCAGCGGTAGCCGAAGTCCAGACGTACGCCGGACTGAGGACCGGGCGACTACGACTGGCCGCATTCCCGTCAGCCCTGGCGAGTTTGATTCCGCAGGCGATGGCAGCGTTCACGTCCCAGTACCCCGATGTGTCCATCAGCCTCGTTGATGCAGAACCACCCAAAGCACTTGCACTGCTTCGCAACAACGATGTCGACGTAGCTGTTGTCTTCGCGCACGAGGACACCCCTGAAGTCGGGCTCAAGCATGTCGCGCAGACGACTTTGCTGGAAGATCCGTTGTACCTGATCACCTCTACGCGGAATGCAGATGCCGCCAACGAGATCACGGACTACGCCGGTGAGACCTGGATTGCCGGTTGCCCGAGCTGCCGAGCCCACCTCCTCACCGCTTGCAATCGAGCTGGATTCATTCCGCGGATCGAGTTCGAGACCGACGACTACGTCGCCGTCCAAGCCCTGGTCGCCTCCGGAAGCGGGGTAAGCACCCTTCCGGCCCTCGCCCTCCAGGCACATCAGAACCCGAGTATCCGCGCACACCGCATTCCCGGCGAGCGACGCACTGTCTCCGTCGCAACCTACGGCAAACCTCCACTTGCTCCCGCGATCGACGCGTTCGTCAGAACTCTGACAGCGATATCCGAATCCATGCGTGAGCGCGTCGAATTGGATGGGCACCAAGATAACCGGTGACCTCAGGTCCGGCCGACCACCGCGACTATCAGTGCGGCAAGTTCGCTTCGAGCATCGTCGGGCGAGAGCGCTCCCGCTACCGCCGCATGCGAGAGTGCCTCTGCAGCACCGAATATTGCGGTCATCGAAGGTTGCGCAAGTCCTCCGCCCGCACCAAAGGGAGTCAGCACCTCCCGACATCGTTCGGAATAGGCGTGTTCCGATTCACGCTTGACCCGCTCCAGCTCGGGCGAACCCTCCAGCGCTGCAAGCACACCCGTCAGTTCACGCCCCTGCGCCAGCGAACATCCGACGTAGGAGTCGGCGATGGCATTCGCGCGTCCGTTCAGAGACTCATCCGCGGCATCGAGATACTCCTCGAGCATCACCGTCTGACGATCGTCGAATTCCTTGAAGAGCGCTGCCAACAACGCGGCGCGAGAGGCGAAATGGCTGTATACAACTGGCTTTGCAACGCCGGCACGTTCAGCCAACCGACCAAGGGTCAGCGCGTCCGCACCCTCTTCTCGCACCAATGCCCACGACACCTCCACGAGTTGTTCATACCTGCCGGCTCGCGACAGTCTCGTACGTGCCATCGGACACCTCCTTGCGCTATATACCAATTGTAACCTACTCTTAGTACATAAGCGCACCATCTACCGAAGGACGCTCATGACCACACTCGTCGTAGTCTCCCACCCCGATCCCCAGTCACTTACCCAGCATGTCGCCCGTTCTACCGCCGACGCGATCCGCGACCTGGGCGGCGACGTCGACTTCGCGGACCTACATGCCGAGAATTTCGATCCCCGATTCGCCGAAGCCGATGTGAACCTGTTCCGCGGCAAAGGGACTCCCCCGGCCGACGTTGTAGCCGAGCAGGACCGAATCGATCGTGCAGACGATCTGATTCTCGTGTTTCCGATGTACTGGTGGTCGATGCCCGCACTACTCAAAGGTTGGATCGATCGAGTCTTCGTCAGCGGATGGGCGTACGAATTCACCCCGGGAAGCGAATTCGTGAAGAAACTGGACCGACTCACCGTCCACCTGATTCCAGTCGCAGGTGACGACGCCGAGAGTTTCGACCGACACGGCGTGTACGAGGCCTTCCGGACACAGATCGAACGCGGAATCATCGAATATTGCGGTGCCACACTGGGATCGACAACCTTCGTTCACGAGTCGGACACGAAGAGCCGAGACGTCCTCGCCGCAGAAATCCACGACCTCAGCGAAAGCATCGCGTCCCGTGTCGCCTACCCTGCGACCGCGACTTCCCGTTGACGGTCAAAAACGGTCAAATGGCGCTTGACCGGCCCGTGGCCGCCCAGTAGCGAAGCGTGTCTCCCGAATGGCCGAGGTTGCGCGACAACTGATCAGCTGGGCGCACGCTATCGAGAAGTCCCCCACACCCTTCGATAACATTACGCGAACCCGCGTTCGTTTCGTCGCAGGTAATCAGGACGCGACTGAGCCCCACCGGGTCGCCGGCATACGTGAGCACTTCCCGCAGAGCAGCCGACGCTATCCCTTTCCGCCGTTCCGACGGCCGAATCCCGTAGCCGATATGACCACCAAGATCAGCCAAGAACTCATTCAAGCTGTGCCACAACTGGATAGCACCGAGATACCTGCCGTCTCGAACGATCCACCAGTTGGTTGCCGGGACAATGTCGGGCCCCGGCAACGCCTCGGGCTGCGCCAACAACTCCTGCACCCAGTGCCCGAACCCATCGCGGGAGGCAAGGTCGAGATCCAGACGTTGCGCAACTCCCAAGGCCGAGCCGGGCTGATCCGCCTGCGGTCCGCCCCACTCGTCACGCGACTCCAACCAGGACACCCACAAGGCCTCGTCAGGCGCAACCAAATCGACTGTCATAGCAGCGATGCTACGTCGCACCCGCAATGGTCGAGACTTCGCCTCAATCCATCGCAAAAGCACATAGTGTCGATGTATGAGTGGACGATTCACAGCTGGGGTCTTTATCGTCGTAGTCAGTGTCGTCGCCGTTGCGTTGGTTTGGACCGGCGTTCGAGACTATGAATCTTTCACTCCACCGGTCGCGACGGCGGTCGATCGGGCAGACTGCCTCGCCCCTGATATCACCGCCGCGCTCGTAGCCCCCGAGGCACGCGACAGCAGCATCGCACTTCGCCCCGAGGGAAGTGGTTACCCGCCTCCTGATTTCAGCCCCGTTGCCGTTGTTCGATGCGAACGCGGAGAAACGTCCGACGGTGGGTTGACCATCGACTCCATACGCCTCGAGGGGGACATCCACGCGGTGGACGATGCATTCCGCGAACAGTCTCGTCGATTTCCTGCCAACGTCCGGGCCGACTGCGCGTACCGTCTCGTCCCGCCAGCCGGTTTGTGGCTGGTAGACGAAGCAGGAGCAGCCATACGCCCTACCTGGCCGACCGCGCCCTGCGGACTGCAAGAGAAACCACACGCAGCCCTGAGCCAACTACATGAGATCAGCCGCGCGCAGCATCCGGTCGACGGCATCTCCTCCGATGACGCCGGAACCTGCGCGGAGTCGATCGGACAACCGTTCGCGACGACCACTGAAGCTGACATGAGTCGCATGGCAGAACACGAAGACACTCACGCGCGCCCACTGACGGAAACAGCTTTGGCTACACCGATTTCCGACGTCGGCAGACTACTGGTGTGCCGCTATTCCACCGAACCGCCGCTGCCCGAGTCCCGAATCCGCTTGTCACGCCAGCAGAGTACTGATCTGATGGAGGTTGCATCCACCGCGCCACCTGCAGGCCCATGCGATCTCGTCGCCCATCACATCGCTTCGATCGACGTACTTCGTCCCGACGGATCGGGCGGCACGCGGATGGCAGTCGAACTCGACGGATGCCAACGCGTAAACCTCCTCGGACAACGTCAATTACCGCCCGCAGTCATTGCGCTCCTGTTGCAGTAGCGATGACCCACACCCGAGTTCATCGAGACTGATCGTAGAAAACCGACGATGAAATCACAGGTCTCGAATCGACGTGACCACAACTGGCCTGACCGGCTTGGGCGCCGCGCCGCAACTCGGTGGACGTGGCGCGAGTTCGGAGAGTGCCGTCTCCACCGCCCATCGCCGGCCGTCCACATGTGCGACGACGCATGTCCCGTCACTCGCCTGCTCGATGACAGCCAAGTCGTCGATTCCGCAGGTTATTTGCTGTCGCACAGCAATTTCCGAAGCCTGCCCCGCAGGAGACCAGCAACTCCGTCCACGCAGGCCTGGCAAATGGACCTGATCTCGGGAAGCCACCTCCACGGCCGTGACACTCTCACTTGCGGACAGACGGCCGTACGTATTGCCGCTCGGCAACAGGATCATCGACGGCGCGAATCGGTGCCCGCCGGTATGCGAACACTCCCACACCTGGGGTCCGAAGGACGACATCAGCGCTGCGGCGATCGGCCTGCCGAATACAGCGCAGCACTGGTCGCGCTTGCCGTGCGCGCAGACCAATACGACTGGCTCGGTCACTTGCTCGCCCAGTCCTGGTGGCGGCCCATCCAACAGGGAGAAATCGACGTCGAGTAAGTCCATCGGCGAATCGATGTGCAACCTTTCACACCATGAGTCGCTCGGATCGGAGCGCGCAAGCAGGACGGTGTGTCCATCAGTCATCGGATCGGTACGCCCGGGTCGCCGAACGAACATGATTCGTACGTTCGCTGCATCGGCTCGGCGGCTCAGCTCGGCGGCAAGCTCCTCCCCCAAGGCCGTACCGTCCAACACGTCACGACCCCACGCGGCATTGAATTCGAGGCATACCCAGCCCTGCACGACGGCAGCGCTGCCTGCCAGCGGCTCATCGACAGCAGACAGTGCGGAACAGGTTTCGGCTTCGATCACGAGGCCCATTGTGTCAGCCTCGCTGGGTGTCGATTCGCAAGTCCCTGTGGCCCAGTGACGCGGCAGCTCAATAGAACTTCTTGCCCTCCGTAAGCTGGTTCACGAACTTCTCGATCCGCCTGGCTCGCGTCTCCGGACGCTTTGCCTCCTGCAGTCGGTACGCGATGGTGAATCGGTTGGTGGAATTGAGCGTCGCGTAGAACTCACGAGCCTTCGGGTTTTCCGCGAGCGCATCGAGAAAGTCTTTCGGGACCTCGGCCTTGGCTGATCCCTCGTACGCGCGATCCCATCGACCGTCGGCCTTGGCCTTCTCGATCTCGGCGATGCCGGAAGGCTTGAGAAGTCCCGCAGCGTCGAGGCGGGCGACTATCTCGACGTTGCGTTTGGACCACGGACTCCGCGCGGTGCGTCGCGAAAACTTCTGTACGAAGAAATCGTCGTCGATTCGCCGTGCGAGGCTGTCGATCCAGCCGAAGCACAGGGCAACGTCCAACGCTTGGTCGTAGTCGATCGAACTGTGCGACGAGGTCTTCTTGGCCATTTTCAGCCAAAGGCCGGGGACCACCTCGTGGTTCTCGGACAGCCATCGACGGAACTCTGCTCCGTCAGCGAAGTATTCGGTGCCGAGTTCGACTGCCATCAGTGCTCCTCATTTTCGCGATACCCATACTCTGACAAAACCCTGCGACAAATATCCGAGAGTTCCGAGTGCGAGCACCCATTTGGCAATACTGACGGTCGAAGCGGCGCGAACCCTCGAGTCGGTGATCCTGTCGCGATGATCGAGGAAATGGAGTCCGACCACGTTCTCGACGTAGTCGCCGGCCGCCGACAGTACGGGCACTACGGCAAGGGCGCGCCGAGTTGCCGGGGAAAGGGGAACCCGCTCCCCGAGCCTCGTGCCCGCTGACCGCAAAGCCATCGCGTAGATCGCGGGATGTACGAAGTCGGGGTAGTAGTGACTACGAAATCGTGCCGTGGCCTCTGCGTCCATGGAGTCCAATATTTCGACGTACCGGCGAGCAGAGAAGGCCGTCTGCACTTCCAATACTTTGGGAGCCACCGGCCCGAGTAGGCGAGCAATATTCGCTTTTGAGACAACAAAAGCGGTAGTCCACAGTGCCATCGCCTTCGCAGATCCAGTTGGTGCCATGCCACGATCGTGCCATCTTCGCACAACAGAACGGAACGGCCCGACGGAAGAGCTCGCCGAAAATGTGAATGAGGTTGTGAAAAACGGGCATTCCGTATCGATCATCGGTCCGATAGCGGGGAGCGCGCATGTCGCCCAAGTCCAACCCGACTGTTCTGTTCATCCACGGACTTTGGATGCACCCGACCACGTGGGACCCCTGGGCGCAGGTTTTCAACGCGCAGGGATACCCCACGATGGCGCCGGGGTGGCCAGGGGACGCGTCGACCGTGGGTGAGACGCGTGAACACCCGGAAGACATCGCGGGACACGGCATCGAGGACGTGACGGATCACTACGCCAAGGTGATAGCCGATCTCGACGAACCACCGATCGTGGTGGGGCATTCGTTCGGAGGTTTGATCGCGCAGAAACTGCTGGGCCAGAAGTTGGCGACCGCGGCAATTGCCATCGACTCGGCTCAGCCCAAAGGGGTGTTGAAACTTCCCCTCGTTCAACTGGGCAGTGTTTTCCCGGTCCTGTCCAACCCCGGGAACTACCGGAAGGCGTACTCACACAACAGAGAGTCGTTCCACAAGTCCTTCGCCAGTGCCGTGTCCAAGGACGAGTCCGACGCATTGTTCGAGCAGTATGCGATTCCCGCCCCTGGTCGGCCGTTGTTCGAGGCAGCACTCGCCAACTTCGCGCCCCACAGCCCCGCTGCAGTAGATTTCAACGCTCGCCGCGGGCCACTCCTGATGATCGGCGGCGGCAAGGATCGCACAGTCCCGAAAGCCAGTTCGGACAGCTCGTTCAAGAAGTACGCCAAGGCCCCGACGATCAACGAATACAAGGTCTTCGGCGATCGAGGTCACTCGCTGACCATCGACCACGGCTGGCGTGAGATCGCGGACTACAGCCTTGCCTGGCTCGACAAGCAGGGCATGAGCCCGCCGCAAGGCAAGCACGAAAGTCAGTCTCAGCCGAAAGCTTGAAAACGACGGCGGTACACCTGCGGCGAGATTCCGAGATGCGTCGAAAATGCTCGTCGTAGGGATTCGGAACTGCCGAATCCCGCCAATTGCGCGGCTTCGGTCACCGAGTGGCCGGCATCGAGGAGCGCTTTCGCGGAGTCGAAACGGATCAACTCGACGTATTTGGCCGGCGTCGTACCGAGTTCTTCCCGAAAGAGCCTCGTCAGATGCCGTGGGCTCAGGTGCGCCAGGGCAGCCAGTTCGTCGACCGAGTACTCCCCCGCCGGATCGGCGGCCACCGCCTCGACCACTGCGCGAAGCGCGGGCACCCGGGGCCGCGGCCCGCTCAACGACGGCGAGAACTGTGACTGCCCACCTGGACGTTGGAGAAATACCACCAGAAGCTGTGCGACACGTCGGGCCATTTCTGCACCATGATCTCGCTCGAGCAATGCGAGCGCGAGGTCGATCCCGGCGGTCACACCCGCAGACGAGAACACCGTGCCGTCCTGGATGAAAATGGCGTCGGGAACTACCGTGATCTGCGGATAGGCGCGCGCCAGCGTTGCCGTGTGTTGCCAATGCGTCGTTGCGCGGCGTCCATCGAGCAGTCCACTCGCCGCCAGGATGAATGTCCCGGTACAGATCGAGGCAACCCGACCCGAACGTCTCGCCAGATCGCTCGCTGCCTCACGCAATTCCGGACTCACCGGCATCGACGGGAACACGTCGCCACCCATGACCAGCAACGTGTCGAAGGAACCGGAATCTGCGACGTCACAGTCGACCGGAATGCGCATGCCGGTCGACGAGTCGACATCGTGTCCACCTACCGAGCAGATCACCAACTCGTAGTTCGCTCCGCCGCGATTGGCCTCTGCGAACACCTCACTCGGACCTGCGACGTCGAGCAGTTTGACGCCGTCGAACACCAGGACGGCAACTCGATGCACTGCGGTCACGATCGCTCCCCTTCGTCCTGATCTGTGGACAGTATGGCCGAGATCAGGGTGCGCCCGCGTGCGTGCTCGACCGACACTGGGACAGACCGAGAAATTCGCAGCAGCGACGAGCAGAGCAGGTACCGATGAACACGATCATTGCCGGTGTGAAAATCCCCGATTCGAAGATGGCTGCCGACGCCACCGAACTCGTCCGAGATACGGCGTCCGAGTTACTGTTTCACCACTCGCGACGCGTCTTCCTCTTCGGATCGCTGCAAGGCGCGCGTTTGGGACTGCACGCCGATCCTGAATTGCTCTACGTCGGCGCCATGTTTCACGACCTGGGGCTCACCGAGAAATTCCGGGACAGTACGGCGCGATTCGAATTGGACAGCGCGGACGAAGCGCGGCGATTCCTCACCGGCTACGAAGTCGACGAAACCGACATCCGCAAAGTGTGGGAAGGCATCGCTCTACATACGACGCCCGAGGTCCCCTCGCGGCTGGAGCCCGAAATCGCCTTGGTGACAGCGGGTGTGGAGACCGATGTACTCGGAATCGGATACAGCGAACTCGACCAGGCCGACATCGACGCCGTCACCGCGGCCCACCCCCGTCCGGATTTCAAGAATCAGATCTTGAAGGCCTTCACCGACGGCTTCAAGCACCGTCCCGAAAGCACGTTCGGGACGGTGAACGCTGACGTACTCGAACATTTCGTGCCGGGATTTCGGCACATCGATTTTGTCGAGGTCATCCAGAACTCGGCTTGGCCCCAATAGAATTCGCAGTCATTTGGCCGCCTCACTCATCGCAGCGGCATCTTCTGCCCCGAACTTTTCCTCGAGGGTCTCCGGCGAATAGTCGAGGTCGATCTCGGCGACGTCGCGCCCGCGTGCAGACTCGATCGCCGAAAGTCGGCGCTGCGCACGGTCTGCGGCATACTCGAGGAACTCCTGATTGTCCAAACCGAACGGCTGCACCTCGAATTGATCGTTGACCCAGTTGATCATTCCGAGGGCCATGGGCATGAGTTCACCCATCCGCTGCTGGACGACGTCCCAGTTGTGATCGTCGGCGGCGACGTGCCTTCGGCAGGTGAACGTTCCCCAAGCCATGTGCCGTCGTTCGTCGTCACCGATCTTTCGCACCAATTGCTGCATGCCAGGGAGGATTCCGCGCGTCGCACAAACTTTCTGCCACGCGTAGTAACCCGTCAACGCCAGACTGCCCTCGATGACGTGGTTGTACGTGACGCTGGCACGCACCTGGTTGACCGGGCTGGGGTCTGTTTCGAGAATGCGTAGCGACGACGGCAGCTCCTCGTAGAACAGTTGCCGGTAGTACGGATTGTCAGCGACGTAGGAATGCAGGTCACTGGTCAATCCCACTTCGTCCATCCACAGCCGAAACACCTGGGTGTGCTTGGCTTCCTCGAAACAGAACTGCGTCAAGTACATCTCGTCGCCGAATCGTCCCTCGGTCGACATTGCTTTCATGAACGGTTGAATGTCTTCGGTGACGGCTTCTTCACCGGCGATGAACTGCGCACACAGGAAGGTGGCGCTGCGCTGTTGTTCGCTGGTCAGCTCCTGCCAGTCACGGGCATCCTGCGAAAAATCGAGGTCGGTTGGGTTCCAGAATTTGGCGTTTCCCTTGGTGAACAATCGGAGTGGGAACGAATCCCAGTTCAACCCTCCCGACCGAAGAGAACTGAAACCTTCTCGCCCCGGCGAGGTGACAGTCATGACATTCCTTCTTCCCGAACCGAAGACAGATGCCCCACCAGCATGCCCGCAGAACTGAAACGTGAATCAGTTTTGACGAAATTCGATCTATTCCTTCAGGGAAACACCCTTGGTCTCCATCACTGCGAAGAGCTTGGCGTTCATCTGAGCTGCCAGATCCGGCCGATACGAACCGATGTTGAGCGGATTGGCGAGATTGTTCAGTTCCAAGGGGTCGGCTTGTAAGTCGTACAGTTCGTATTGCGGCGCAGCAACTCCCGCAGGATCGAAGTACATCGTGTACTTCCAGCGGCTCTCGCGTATGCACCGAATGTGGTTGGGCTGCGTGACGATGTTCTGACCGTCGGGCGTCGCACAGTTCTGATCGTCGTAGGTGAACAGAATCGTGTCCTGAACCTGCGTGCTGGGACTTTGCGGATAAGCGGCAGCGTCGACGATGACCGGTGTCAGATCGGTACCCAGGAAGTTCCACGATTGACGCGCAGGCGCTTGGGCGAGCGTGGCGAGAGTGGGCATCACGTCGATCAACGACGCCAGGGCGTCGGTGCGAACGGGTTCGGGAAACAGCAAGGGGTTGCTGATGACCAGTGGAACGCGCAGTGTTTCCTCGTAGGCGTTGAACACTTTCTGCCGCAAACCTCCGTGGCTCATCCCCATCTCCCCGTGATCGGACATCCGAACGATCACCGTGTCGTCGAGCATCTGTGGAGTGGCTTCGATCGCGTCGAGCACGCTGCCGATGTGTTCGTCGACCACCTTGTGCATATAGGCGTAGAAGTTGATGTAGTTACGCGCCTGATCGGGTCCGAGCAGCGGCCCGAGCCCGGCTGCCAACAGCAGTTCCGACTGAACCTGGGCTGTCGGTTTGTGATTGAGCGCCAGGATCTCGTCGAAGGTGGGCGGCAAGTCGATACCCTGCTCGAAGGCGCCTGGCGCGTCCGATCCGTAGTTGTCGCACGTGCCGTTCATCGCGTTCCACGTCTGGGGGTACGCGAGGACATCGTGCGGGTTCACGAACGAGACGATCAGCGCCCAAGGCTGTCCGGATGCGACTGCGGGTCCGGAGAGAAACTCGACAGCTTCCTCGGCGACACGGCGATCATGGTCTGCGCACCCGCCACCGAAATGATCCGGATTGGTGTCCTGGCCCGCGTCCGGCGGAATCCACCCCTCGAAGCCGAATCCTGCCACGTCCTCGCTTGTCGGATCACCACCCTCGACGCCTTTGCTCAGATGCCATTTCCCCCGGTACTGGACGTTGTAGCCGGCCGACGCCAGCAGCTTTGCCATGTTCTGTTCGGAGACCTGCAACTGTGGCTCGGTGGGTGAGACAGTGCCACCTTCGGTGAGCGTTCCGGTGACCCCGTGCTGCGCGGGGTAGAGGCCGGTGAAGAACGTACTGCGACTGGGCGAGCACATCGCGGTGTTGCACACTGCCTGGTCGAAACTCAGCCCGTGATCGGCAATCCTCTTGTGGTTGGGCAGATTCTGTTCAGCCCAGCCTTGGGGCCAGTACATCGGCCGGCGTTCCTGATCGGTGATGATGACAACGATGTTGGGTTTCTGCGGAAACCGATCGGCGGGTGCTGCTTGTACCGGCACCGCGCTCACCGCGCCGGCCGCGACGTCTGCCACTCCCGCGAGGACAAGGGCACCGACGCCACCGAGGAACGTCCGGCGCGGCAATGAATGACAATGCGGGGCTGGAACGTTCTCTGGGTTCACGGGCGTCGTCCTCTCGGAGGCGTTGTCGCCCCAGAGTTGACCGAATCACTCTTCGCTACACATGCGCGAGCAAACTGCCCGTGCGCTGATCAGTTCGATAACCCGATCCGCACAGCGCAGCGGATCCGGTGTCCGGCCGATACCGAGGGTGTCGACTATCGAAATCGTCCTTCGCACATCAGCCTCCTCGACACCCCACGACCAACCGAAGTCGTGATTCCAGAGCAGAACTGCGTTCTTCCCCGGATGGTGCCTGGCATGAACGGGAAGGACGATCACCGCATCCATGCTCGGCCCCTGCGGCCATCGGACGGTCTCACCGTGAACGGACCGTGCTACCGCGTCGACGTATTCGTGTGCGGACCAGTCGTTGCCGTTGGTATGCATGGAAGTACATTCGGTGCCACACACGTTTCGGATGGGTTCGTGGCATCACCGATCGAGTATTGCGCTTTCAGGAAATGAACGGCAACACGACGGATTCGAATTGGCGATGACCGTCGCGGTGGACACTGTGGCCGGTACGGAAAGAGACCAATTCGCAGCGTGCGACGGTGGCTGCAACAGCGTCGAGGCGAACAGGATCCACCATCCCGCCCAGACCTCCACGCAGGAACAACATGTCAGCCTCGATGAGCGGCAACCGATCCCACCACTGCGGATCCGGTCGGCGGAACTGCTCGAGCGCGGACCGCGTCATCGAGCGATCGAACGTCAACGCGGCTCGCGGATGCCGCACCAAACTTGTTGTGGCGTGCCACAGTTCTGGGACACTCGGCAATTTCCTAGCGAACACCTGTTCCGGGTCACCCGCGCGTAATGGTAACGGCGCTTCCTCGATGACCAACTTCCGCACCGCAGTGGGACGTTTCTGCGCGATCAACGACGCCGCGTGCCCGCCGAGCGAGTGGCCGACCAGATCCACCTGCTCGAGTTCGAGATGATCACACACGTCCATGACGTCGTCCGCGAACTCCTCGAACAGATACGACGACGCACGAGCGCTCCGGCCGTGGCCGCGAAGGTCGACCGAGACAACTCGCCGGTTGCGTGATCGCAAGGTCCGCGCGAACTTGTCCCAGGTACCGCTGTCGCCGCCCATCCCGTGCACGAGGACTACCGGAGGCAGATCGGCCACACTGGGATGCGAGCCGGAATCGCGGTAGCTGATCTGGACCCCGCCGGCACTTCGTACGTTAGCGACACTCACGAGTTCCCAGGATAGACCCGTCCTCGCGGATTGCTGACGCGGTCAGCCGAGGCTGCAACTCCCCTGGTCGCGTGACCTCGTCGTAGCGACCGAGTCCGATCCTCGCGATGTTTCGCAGCGACTCGCTTGCATCGGCGAAGTAGCCGCAATGCCCTCGAACGGCACCGGTACCGAAAACAATGGCTCCGTGCTGCGCCCGAACTGGAGACGGGCCGTGGCCGATGCGGCCGATCTTGACGCGTGGGAAATAGCGGATCCAGTCCGACGGACCAAGCGCAGCCCAGAGATTTCCGGCAAAGCACAGGTCTTCGCGCGAACTGGTCCCCATCCCCGGACTACCCAGCACCACGCAATCGTCCACTCGCGCCGACGGGAGAGCGAGTCCGCACACCACGGCCCCGTAGCTGTGTCCGACGAGCGTCACATGCGCCGATCGCGGCAGGATACGAGTCAACCGCGCCAGATCTATCGCACCAAGTTCTGCAAGTGTCCGGGAGAACGACTCGAGAAATCCCCACGGCGTCCGATAACCGACCCACACGATCACCGCGACGCGGTCGTTCGGCCCGAGCGTTCGGAGCATCCTTCCCAGTGTCCATCCGCTCGCGCGTGGTCCTGTCGGACGGTTCTCGTCGAAGTAGTTTCCCAGTCCGTTGTCGTTGCCCGGCACGAAGATCATGATGTGCTCGGCTGTGGCGACATCGCCGAACACCTCCACGATCCGGCCTTCGCCGGTCTCGTCGTACGCCAGAAGTTGTGCGTCGCGTAGCTCCATCGACTCGTAGTGAAGTCGATCGGTTCCGGAAACGTCAGCTCGACCCGCCGTTTTCATGACACTCCTCGCGAAGAGTTGCAACGACGAGAATCATTGCAACAGTGAGTTTTTGAATGTCATCAACGCTAGGCGCCCGATGGCGTCGGTGCGATGGCGCCAGCGCCCCTACTGTTCGTACAGTCGACTCGACCATGTCCGGTACAGCTGGCTGTACCTGCGAGCTCATTCGTACACGCCCTCCACCGACCATCCACCGCCTTCACAGATCATCAGCAACGCCCGCGATTCCTCCAACAGCACCTGAGCCCGCGCGGCCGTGCGCGCCGAGGCTGCGTCCCACCATCGCTCGTCCACCGGCCAGGGCCCGGCCCATCCCTGCACTGCCCATTCCTTGCTCCCCCACTTCAGCCTTCCCGGCTGCGAGCTGAAGACACCGCGCTCAGTGACGTACACGGCGTTGCCGGCCACATCCTCCAGCCATACCTTGGGATTGTCGACGAAGATCGACCCCGGAGACGGCTGCGGCAGACGACCAGGCCACGGGGCTGTCGGATTATGAGCAGCTACCCGCTCGTCACCCAAGGGCAACAGGGTAATTCGCTCCGAGGGCCCTCGACCACCGCTCAGGACACCGACCTGAACCGATTCGCCGCCCAGAAGACCTTGCACGCGCACCAATGCTCGCCTGGCCCGCTCCTCCTCGTCGCCGACACCGCCCCAAAGCCCCAACTGCAAAGCGCCGGCACTGACCACCTCCACCGGTTCCAGACGCAACACCGCTATGCCTGCGGTCGGCCGGGTCTCACTGCGCCCGGTGAGCCAGCCGTCCAGTTGCCATCGCACTCGATCGGCCGTTCCCTCCGGTGTCAGAGGTTCGGCGCAACGCCAAGTCCGAGAAAGATTTTCACCGTTGCCCGTGCTGGCCGAAATCGACAGGCGGGTGCACGCCACTGCGGCAGCCGACAATTTGTCGTGCAGGAGACTCGCCAAGGCGCGCCCGGCAAACGCTGCGGCATCCACCCGCTCGATCGACGGATCGTAATGCTGCTCCACTTCCAGATCCGGCGGAAGCGTCCGCGCCGACGGTGGCCGCTCGGGTTCACCGCGCGCCGCACGATGCGCGAACACCGCATCGGCCCCGAAACGCGAAGCGACGTCCACTGCCGGTAAATCCGCGAAAGCACCGATGGTTCTGATCCCGAGCCTGCGCAGCAGATCCACCAACTCCCCGCGATGCGGCGCAGACAGACTGGGCTCGGCCGCCAACTCCGGCATGGGTAGCGGCGCCAGAAACCGTGCCCCCTCCCCCGGCGGCACCAGCGCTGCCCGGCGCGCGGCAATGACCGCTGTGGACAGTTGATCCGCCACACCCACCTGACTCTCGACGCCCACAGCAGATGCCTGATCCACCAATCGTTCCGCCGCGGCTTCCTCCGAACCGAAGTACCGACTGACACCTCGCGCACTGAGCACCAACAAACCAGGACGGAGTACCTCGACGCCCGGTGCCACCGCGTCGATGGCCGCGGCGACCGGCTCGAACAATCTGGCGTCGCGTTCCGGATCTGCCATCGCCACATACAGTTCCGGGCAGCGGGCCTGCGACTCGCGTCGGCGCAGGCCTCGTCGCACTCCCTCCGCGCGGGCCGTCGCCGAACATGCGATCACCCGATTACCCGAGGTGACCGCGACAGGATGCGTGGCAGGAAGATCGGCAAGCGCTGCCGCTGCCACCGCCGGCCAGTCCGGGCACCACAACGCCAGAACTCTGCTCACAGTGACACCACCCGCGACGACACCACCTGCTCCGACACCACCTGCTCCGACACGGCCTCGACCGGCCGGGAAGGTACCCACTCGACCCGCCCGGCTGCACTACAGATGTCCAGACGCGTGGTCCGGGGCTGGAACGAGCGCCCCCGAGCACGAACCGCGAGGCTCAGGGAACTGAGCCGACCACGCCCCAACTCACGGCCCTGACCGAACCCACCGTAACCATGAACCCGAGCGTCCAACCGAACTTCGGCCCCGTCCCAGTGACCTTCGGTGACAACAAGAGTCGAGCCCTTGCTCCGGGCGCGCGCCACCACCGCTCGCGCACGCGACGGGGATACCGACGCACCCGCCAATCCCAGAATCACCAGATCCATACCGTCGAGCAGCACAGCAGCGATCTCGACCGGATCCGGCCCAGGCGCCGGAATGAGCGCCAGACGTTCCAGTTGCGCACCCATCTCGTACGCCGCCAGCAATCCCAGTCGAGGTTGCCCGATGACTGCCACATGCCCCCCGGACGCCGTCACGGACGCGACCAATCCCAAAAGCAAGGAAGCAGCGCCCTCGACGGACACCACGGTTCCGCGCACCAAACCGCCCTGCGGTAGCAATGCCCCGATACCTTCCGGCACTGGGAGAACACCAGCCTTGTGCGCGCGGTTCACGACCGGTATGTCCCGGTCGGCAACACTCTCGAAGGCTGCTGCACTTGTCCCGGAAACACCAGCCACGGAAACACTCGGTCCCGAAAACGACGTATCGCCGCGAGAGGGAATGGACGCGATCTGTCGGCGGAGCTGTGCCAGCCGATCCTGACGGGACAACCCCGCCGCATCTGCCGACAGCTCCACCAACTCGGTCACCTCGGTCATCCCCATCCTCCGGAACACCGGAAAAACTCACTCGGCAGCAATCCATAACCAGCCGGCAAACCGCGGGGAAGTCGGGTCTGACATGCATCCAACGAACAGCAATTTCGAACATATTTTCGAACTGTTTTCAGTAAACCGTGTCACCCCCGACACGTCAAGCAGAGCAAAAAACCCAGTTCACAGGAGCCTCGAGCGTCACAGTGGCATCAATCCATTAACCTTGAGATGTGACAGCTCAGGAGCAGACCGGGAGGGGCATCGGGCCCGAATACCTGCTGGCGGGGCGGTACCGACTCCGCTCCAAGATCGGCGACGGAGGCATGGGCGCCGTCTGGCTGGCCCGCGACACCCTCCTCAGCCGTGACGTCGCGGTGAAACAGGTCACAAGCACGGAAGGCCTCGACACCGAAACGGCCGAAGAGGTCCGTGAACGTACATTGCGCGAAGGCAGGAACGCCGCAAAGCTCACCCACCCCCACTCCATCGCCATGTACGACGTCGCGATCGAGTCCGGTGAACCGTGGTTGGTCATGGAGTACTTCCCCGCCCGCAGCCTCGCCCAGGCGATGAACTTGGCCGACACGTTGCCACCGCTGGAGGTCGCGCAGATCGGCGCGCAGATCGCTGCGGCGCTCACCGAGGCGCACGCCGCCGGCATCGTCCACCGCGACATCAAGCCCGGCAACATCCTGATCGCCGACCGAGGCAAGTCTCTCGGCACCGTCAAGATCAGTGACTTCGGCATCGCCCGCGCAAAGAGCGACGTATCCGACACCCAGGACGAGGTCATCACCGGCACTCCCGCGTACTTTGCACCCGAAGTTGCCCGCGGCGACGATCCCACCGAGGCCAGTGACGTCTTCTCACTCGGGTCGACGCTCTACACGGTGATCGAGGGTCAACCGCCCTTCGGCATCGACTCGGACGCCATCGCTCTACTGCATCGTGTCGCCAAGGCCGAGATCTACCGACCCACCAAGTCCGGACCGCTCACCGACGTTCTCCTTCAGCTCCTCGAGCCGGACCCCACCCGTCGGCCGACGATGGCTCAGGCACGCGACGCGCTCGCTGCAGCCGCGACGGGCGGTGGCACGATCGAGCAGTTGATCGACGCTCCCGTCTACTCGTCCGAAGGCGCCGTGCCGGCGTGGGCTCACCGCACCACACAACTCGCCGACCCACACCGCCGCAATCGCCTGACCGGCTCCACGATCACCGGACTGCCTGCAGTGCAACAGAACACGCCACTGCGGAACGTCCCCAGCCCCATGGACATGTTCTCCTGGCCGCCGCGGATACCGACCGGCCCCGCCGATGCCAGCACCCGCGACAAGGTAGTGGCCTGGGCTCCCCTCGCCATGACAGGCATGGTTGCCGTCATCATCTTGGCCGCACTGATCGTCGTCATCCTGGTATTCACGGCCTGACCGGACGCTCTACGCGGGCAGAATGTTTGCGTTGAGGTGAAACACGTTGTCCGGGTCGTACTTCGCCTTGACGGCGGACAATCGCGCGTACTTCGCCGCACCGTAGGACGCTCGCACTCGGTCCTCGTCGACATCGGTCATGAAGTTGACGTACCCGCCTTGATTGGACGAGAACGGACGCAAGGCTTCCCAGGTCTCACGCACCCACGATCGATCCAATTCCAGTGTCCCGGCATCGGTGGCCGTAGCCGTCATGTTGCACACGTAATGTGGTGTGCGAGAACCACCGAACGCAGTGTCGTCCTCGCCGACGGAGGTGAAAGCTCCCTGCAGCGGAAAGATCGGCATGAAGGACATCGGCGACGATTTCTTGCCCGCTTGCTCGGTCAGAACATCGATCACGGCGTCGGAGAAATCCACCAGGTCCAAGGCCTTCTCATAGGCGTATGCACCCCATGGTTCCGATTCGTCGAGCATCGACTGTAAACCGATGTACGGGAGCGGGGTGACGAACTCGAACAGCGTCGGCACGCCCTCTCGAATCGGCGCAATCGCGTTCGAGTGTTCCTCTTCCGATCCGAAACCGGCTACCAGCAACGCGTATCCGGGCAGCAGGTGAAACTGATCCGGAACAAACGGTGCCGGAGGCGCGGACAAACCGACGGCAACCATCGCTCCGGCATTTCTCGGCAGGGCAGGCACCACTTCGCGGCACAGACGAAGCGCTGCGGGTCCGTCCTCCATCCCCCAGAAGAACAGTCCCAGATGCACTTCCGGACCGATCTCGCTCAGACGGTACTCGAACTCGGTGACCACTCCGAAGTTTCCGCCGCCGCCGCGCAGCGCCCAGAACAAGTCGCTGTGATCGTTCTCGGAGGCCCGCACGATCGAACCGTCGGCGAGCACCACCTCTGCCGACACCAGATTGTCGATCGCCAGGCCGAGCGTGCGCGTCAACCACCCCATGCCGCCGCCGAGGGTCAGGCCACCGACGCCGGTATCACTGATCACTCCACCGGTCACTGCCAATCCGTGTTCCTGCGTCGCGGCGTCGAGGTCGGCAATCGTCGCACCACCACCGACCCTGGCTCGCTTCGCGGACGGGGCGACACTGACTACGTTGATCGCACTGAGATCGATCATCACACCGCCTTCACACACCGAGGTACCTCGGTAGGAATGCCCACCACCTCTGACCGAAACCTCCAACGAATGGGCTCTGGCAAATGCAAGTGCCACAGATACATCCGACGCCGACCGGCACCTGGCGATCACCGCCGGACGATGATCGATCTGCCCGTTCCAGATCGACCTGGCGTCGTCGTACTCCGGATCTCGGGGGCTGAACACAGAACCCGTGATCGCCGATTTCAGTGGCGCGAACTCGACCGTCGTCATCATGCACCGCCCTCGTCGGGTGTCGCGGTGAGAAGCAGGTATTCCCACTCCATCACGAACGGCTCGCTTCCGCTGCCGTACTTCTTTGCCAACTCGAGCAGATCGCGATCGAGCGCCTGTGTGCGGTCAGGATCGCCGGCGATGTTCCGGTACACCGCGATGGTCGGGCCGTAATTCTTCTTGAAGAAATCGCGGAAATCTTCCGGCCCGCTGAATGTGTCCACACGAAGTACGTCTTTCCTTGCGGCAACATCGCCGAGCAGATCACGAACATGGTTCTCGTCGCCCCACAAAGGCGCCGGCTGCGAACCAGGAGGCGGGGGCGGTGCATACGGCTTCATCGTTTTGAACATCTCGCCGATGAACCCCGTCGGAGTCCAACTCAGCACTCCGATCTTTCCGCCGGGTCGGCATACTCGCAAAAGTTCGTCCGCGGCGCGCCGATGATGCGGGGCAAACATCACACCGACGCACGAGAGCACTACGTCGAACTCGTTGTCGCCGAACGGAAGAGCCTCGGCGTCGGCCTCCTGCCAATCGAGTTCGACACCCGCGAGTGCCGCGGCCTCCCGTCCTGCCACGAACAGTTCGGGAGCCAGGTCGGTGGCGATCACCTGCGCACCCAGCGCAGCCGCCGGAATGGCGGCGTTGCCGGACCCCGCCGCGACGTCGAGCACCCGATCTCCTTTCTGCACGCCACATTCACGCACCAATACAGGTCCGAGTTCCGCGATGACCTGCGTCGCCACCGCCGGATAGTTACCGAGCCCCCACATTGCCCGGTGCTTGGCCTTCAGCTCCCGGTCCAACCCGAGAGTCCCCGTTGATTCACTCATTACCGTTCTCCTTCAATAATTTTCGTACTCGGAGCCCGACAGCGTTCATGCCGTTACTCCGACGCTACGACGACGGTTCACTCCTCTCCAGTACGAAATCTGTACCGGAGCACCCCGGAGGCCTACGATCGAGAGATGGGGTCCTCGTACCACCAGTTCTGCCCCGTCGCCAAGGCGATGGAGCTACTCGACGAGCGGTGGACACTGCTTCTCCTCCGCGAACTGATCATGGGAAGCGAACATTTCAACGATCTCCGCCGCGGGCTCCCGCGAATGTCACCGACTCTGCTCTCGACCCGGCTTCACCAACTCGCGGTCGCCGGCATCGTGGAGCGAGAAGAAACCGACTGTGTCGTCAGCTATCGTCTGACCGACGCCGGCCGCGAACTGCGCCCTGTGGTCGAAGCTCTCGGCATCTGGGGTACCAGGTGGATCGGTGAACTGGGCGACGAAGATCTGGATCCGAAGCTGCTGCTGTGGGACATGCATCGCCGCGTGGATCATTCCGTGGTGCCTGAAGGCAAGACCGTGGTGCACTTCGCATTCTCCGGAGTACGTGGACATTCGCGGAACTGGTGGCTCGTCATCAATTCCGGTGAGGTGGACATGTGCGATATCGATCCGGGTTTCGACGTTGCAGTGTCGGTCTCTGCGGGCTTGCGACAGATGACCGAGATCTGGCGAGGTAACCTGACCTGGTCGGACGCCATACGGTCCGGTGACGTCACCATTTCTGGGCCTACTGCGTTGCGTCGTAGCCTGCCATCGTGGTTCGAGCTGTCGACTTTCGCGTCGATCCCGCGCCCCGCGTAGCGCGCGCTCACCAGCCCCGTTCCGTCCTGTTACAGAGCTGTTGCAGACCGTGACACCGTCGACGAACGGTGACCACCTGCCGGTGACACTGACCGAGAAGTCTCTGTTGTATGCCCAGCCACCGCGGAATCATCCGCTTCGTCGCACTCGGTGCAGTCGTGCTCGGTGCGGTCGCGCTCAGCTCCTGCTCGTACACAGAAGAAGCACAACCGAAGAGCGGTAACTACCTTGCCACTCAGCCTGATTCAGGACCCTCAGGCGGCGAGATCGAGGACGGTATCAGCTTGCAGGACACTCATGTGCCAGCGCTTGCCCGTCTCGATTCCGCACTGCTCGCGGCGCTCCAGTCGGCAGCGGCCGACGCACAGGCATCCGGCGTGGACATGCACGTCACGTCGGGTTGGCGGTCCGCGGCATACCAACAGCGACTGTTCGACGAAGCCGTCGTCAAGTACGGCAGCGTGGACGAAGCGTCCAAGTGGGTGCACTCGCCGAGCCTGTCCAAGCATGTCAGTGGACAGGCCGTCGACATCGGACCGACCGACGCCGACGACTGGCTCATTCAGCACGGCAGCGATTACGGCCTCTGCCAGACCTACGCCAACGAGATGTGGCATTTCGAATTGGCAACCACTCCTGGCGGGGAATGCCCGCCACAACTGAGCAACCCCTCGGACGAGAGAGCGGAAGGCTGATCATGACACGAGTCAAACCAGCGAGACTGATTGCCGCACTGGCACTCTTGATCCTCGGAGTCGTCGAATTCGAATTGGCGGTCAACACGACCGGTGGTCAGATCGTCGACCAACAACTCATGGTGGGCGCGGCCACCTCCGAACGCCTCAGCGTGTTCTCCGCCGAGTTCATCGGCCTCGTCACCCCGATACTGATAGTGGGAGGAGTGCTCGTGGCGCTCATGATCACATTGCGCAACAACTCGATTGCGCTAGCTTTACGCGTCGTCGTCGTGACCCTCGGTCCCATCACGACGGCCTGGGTTCTCAAACAATCGCTGGATCGACCGGACCTGAACGGTCTGGTGATGCACAATTCCTTCCCCAGCGGCACTTTGACGGCCATAGCTGCTCTGGTCTGCGCGATCGTGATCGTCACGCCCTCGAGGTGGCGGGCGGTCGTTGCGGTCAACGGTGCGCTGATCACCATCGGAACCGCGATCTCGGTAGTCGTGCTGCAATGGCACCGCCCGAGCGACGTGATCGGTGCACTACTGCTCGTCGGCTGCTACACCCTCGCTGTGTCGGCATTTCCGTTGAACACCAGCGTCGCCCGGCATGCGGTGCTGGCAGACTCAGGCAACGAGCGACTCTCGCGAGTGTGACCCCTGTACCCTTGGCTGACCGAGATTTCTCCGACCGCAGAAGGCCCCTGATCATGGCGAGTCCAAGGTGAGCTCATGGTGAGCATTCTTTTCATAGAAGACGATCCAGCCGTGGCCGAGGCAATCACGTTGGGACTGAACCGACTCGGGCACGACGTCAGCCATCGCCCCGACGGTAACGGTGATTTCGACGACGCCCTGGGTGCCACGGACCTCGTCCTACTCGACCTCGGGCTGCCGGGTGCCGACGGTTACGAGATCTGCCGACGTATCCGCACCCGAAGTTCGATCCCGATCATCATTCTGACCGCTCGGTCCGACGACATCGACACCGTCGCCGGCCTGGAAGCCGGTGCCGACGACTACGTCGTCAAACCGGCCAGTCCGCGCGTCCTCGACGCTCGTATCAAAGCCGTCGTGCGGCGCTCGGCACCGGCAACGACGCGCCCGGATGCGACGCCGGGTGCAGAGACGTTCGGCGACCTGGAATTGGATCGGTCGTCGCTGCAGGTCCGCAAGGCCGGGATGCTGCTGACCCTCACCCCGACCGAACTCCGACTGATCCTGGCGCTGACCGAGAACCCCGGACAGGTCCTGAGCCGCCGACAGTTGTTGTCCGCAGCCTGGGACCAGGAGTATCTGGGTGATTCCAGAATCGTCGATGCAGCAGTGCAGCGGCTGCGCGGAAAGATCGAGGACGACCCGGCCGCACCGACCGTCATCGAAACGGTGCGCGGGTTCGGGTATCGCTTCAACACCAGCCCAGCCCGATGAGACCGACCTGGCTTCAGGTCGACGGTCTGCGAACCAGGCTCGTGCTCGTGTTCATCGCAATCGTCGTGATCATCGCCGGGGCAACCGCGGGTGTCGTCTCGTTCATGGCACGGTCGTGGATCTATTCCAACGCTCAGGATGTCGCGACCGCACAATTTCGCGACGAACTGCAATACGTCAACGGAACACCGGTAGACGAGTTGACGCCTGCCAACCTCCAACAGATCTTCCAGTCCGACATGACGCTGATCGTCGACGGCGAAGTCATCCGTCAAGGATCCGTGGATGCGGCGACCATTCCGCCCAGCTTCGACGAAGGTTTGGACAGTCCGAAGCTGATCCGTTTCGAGAGGCTCGACTCCCAGCGCATCATGTTGGGAATGTCCGTCAATGTCGTGGACATGAGCGCGGACGACAGCTACGACAACGAGACATTGGTCAAAGCCGTCACCATCCGGCCGCTGGTAGGAGTGCAGGACAAGTTCGACGACCTGCTTCGAGCTGTCGGCCTCACCCTCGCCGCCGGTGTGTTGGTGAGCGGACTGCTCGGGCTGTGGATCGCGTCGACGCTTGTCCGTCCGCTCAAACGCCTGGACAAGGCGGCCGCCCGCGCTGCCGACGGCGACCTCAGCGTCCGACTCCCCGAAGACGGAGTAGCCGAACTCGCCCAGGTCACAACAACGTTCAACAACATGGTCGCTCGCAACGAAGCGGTCATCCGAGGTCTGGAAGAATCGGAAGAGCAGTCGAGAAGGTTTGTCGCCGACGTCTCCCACGAGCTCCGGACGCCGCTCGCAGCACTGGTGCCGGTCAGTGAGATCCTCCGTGAAGAGATCCCCAATCTTCCGCCCGACGCCGCCGCTGCCGCGCGCATCGTGAGCAGTGAGATCGGCAAGCTCACTCGACTTGTCGAAGACCTCATCGAAATGTCTCGCCACGACTCTCAGCAAGCGCACCTCGTCCTCGACGACGTCGACCTCGTCGAATTGACCGAGCGCACACTCGAGAGCCGCGGATGGACAGACACCGTCGAACTGCGCGCACCCGAAAGTGTCAGCGCCAGAGTCGATTCGCGTCGGATCGACATTGTCGTCGCCAACCTCGTCGGCAATGCACTGCGCCACGGAGCGCCCCCGGTTCGCGTCGAGTTGAGCGTCGAATCCGGTTTCTCCGTCATCACCGTCGTCGACCACGGCCCCGGCATCTCACCCGAAGACCGGCAGGCGATCTTTCGGCGGTTCTACAAGGTCGACACCGCGCGCGGACGCAGCGAGGGCAGCGGACTCGGACTCTCGCTCGCCGTCGAGAACGTGCACCTGCACGGCGGCACCATCGGCGTCGACCAGGTGGACGGGCGCACGGTCTTCACGGTTCGCCTGCCCCGTCGCTGACCCCTTCCCGAGCGAACGTACCTTTCGGCGCACCCAAGGCGATCGTCGTACCGTTCGCTCGAAAAGGGGTGGGCACTTCGTACCCTGAACCGTCCGCGTTTGACCAAATAGTGGGATTCTGGTTTCAACATGTGAAACCACGCGAGTAGCGTCGGCATCGTCGAACAGCGTAGAGATCGGAGGGCACCATGACGCAGGCGTCGCGGCTGGAAAAGACGGCCGTCTCCCCGAAGGCGTGGACGATGCTCGGAATCGGCGTCGCAGCCCAGGCCGCAGGCACCGTCTTCGTCAGTACCCCCGCCTTTGTGATCCCGCTGCTGCATTCCGAGCACGGCCTCTCGTTGACGCAGGCCGGAACTCTGGCCGCTGCACCCACTTTCGGCATGGTTCTCACGCTGGTGGCGTGGGGAGCGATGGCTGACAGATTCGGCGAGAAATGGGTCATCTCCATCGGGCTCGGCCTGACGGCGATCGCCGCGCTGGCCGCGACCACCACCGACAACTACACCCTCCTCGGGATCGCATTTCTGCTGGGCGGAATGGCTGCGGCGAGCACCAATGCTGCCAGTGGACGTGTTGTGGTCGGCTGGTTTCCCAAGGATCGGCGCGGCCTCGCGATGGGAATCCGGCAGATGTCACAGCCCCTGGGCGTGACCATCGCGTCGCTGACCATCCCGACTCTCGCTGCGAACGTAGGAATCGGTTCGGCCGTCGGACTGTCGGTAGCTCTCAACGGCGTTCTCGCCCTGATCTGCGCCGTCGCATTGATCAATCCCCCGCGGCCGGCGGCGCGGCCCACAGACATCCCGGTCGAAACGGTAAATCCTTATCGCTCGAACTGGTTCCTGTGGCGCATTCACGTCGTCTCTGCACTGCTGGTGTTTCCGCAGTTCACCCTCTCGACATTCGGTCTGGTCTGGCTGATCAGCGAGCAAGGATGGGACGCTGCGCCCGCTGGGCTCCTGATCGGGATCTCCCAGTTCGTGGGTGCACTCGGACGCATCGTTGTCGGCATCTGGAGTGATCGCGCCGGAAGCAGAGTAGGCCCGCTGCGGTTGGTTGCCGTCTCCGCGTCTGCGGTCATGTTGGCAATGGCGGCAGCCGGCGCAGCGCCTTGGGGCGTTCCCGCCTTGATCCTGCTGCTGGCAACCACTATCAGCGTCGCCGACAACGGTTTGGCATTCACTTCCGTGGCCGAAGCTGCCGGGCCGAAATGGCAAGGAAAAGCATTGGGCGCACAGAACACCGGGCAGTTCATTGCCGCGTCAGCAGTGGGCCCGGTGGTCGGTGCGCTGATCGGCGCGGTCGGCTACCCGCTCGCCTTCGCGATAGTCGCGGCATTTCCCGCCGCAGCAATTCCCTTGGTGCCCAGCCGCGATCGCGACATCAGCGTCTAGTCCCTCATCGGATTCGGTTGCACTGCAGGTCCCGTCAGATCACAATGCGGCTTGCAGGCAACCGAATCCGCTTCCTGAACAGGCTCTACTGTCGGAGTTCGGATCAGCGTCGCGGCGATCGCTGCACCGACCAACAGCAGTGCCACACAGATGTACATCGCGTACCGGAACCCGTCGGAGAAACTCGTCGGATCGACCAGACTTTCGGCGTCGATACCCACGAGGGCAGGCAAGGCCGCGACGGCAAGAAGTTGGCTCGTGCGAGCAACGGCATTGTTCACACCGGATGCGATTCCGGACTGCTCCACCGGTACCGAACCAAGCACCGCGGCGGTCAACGGCGCGACCATCACCGCCAGGCCGAGCCCGAACACCAGAACTCCCGGCAGCACGACGGTCAGGTACGACGCATCCGGGCCGATCCGCGTCATCAACACCAACCCCACCGCGGCAACGGCGGGCCCGACCGTCATCGGCAATCGCGGTCCATGCGTCTGCGCGTAACTGCCCGCGCGCGAAGACAACAGCAGCAATGCCACGGTGATCGGTACCGTTGCGACGCCGGCAGCCACCGGCGAGTACCCGGCAACCAATTGCAGTTGCAGCACGAGCAGGAAGAACACACCGCCCAGCGCCGCATAGACCGCAAGGGTCACCAGATTGGCCGCGACGAACATCCGCGAACGGAACAGGGACGGCGGCACAAGGGCACTCGGTGAGCGTCGTTCCACCACAACGAACAGGCAGAGCGCGATCACTCCGATCAGCCCGACTATCGGGTTGACCTCGATCAGCCCGTACGTCAGTGCGCCGAGACCGACTACTGCGCAGGCAGATCCGACCACGTCCAGGTGCTCGGGCGGATGCGGGTCGCGGCTCTCCGGTACATGGCGCACCGCTGCCCACACCACGACGATCGCCAGCGGGATATTGAGCAGGAATACCGATCGCCATCCCGCCACTTCCACCAGCCAACCACCGAAAAGCGGTCCGATGGCGCCGGCAACACCACCTAAACCCGACCACAATCCGATGGCCGCGCCGCGGTCCTCCTCACGAAGTGACGCGGAGATGATGGCAAGGCTGCCAGGTGTCAAGAGCGCAGCTCCCACTCCCTGCAGGATTCGTGCAATCACCAGAAACGTGATGTCCGGTGCAATTCCGCAGAGCAACGACGCGACCGCGAACCAGACCGTCCCCCACACGAATACCCGTCGCCGACCCCAACGATCACCGAGCGCTCCCCCGAGCAGAATCAGCGACGCCAAGGCCAAGGTGTAACCGCTGAGCGTCCACTGCAGTCCGGCGACACCGGAACCCAGTTCTTCACCGATGTGAGGAAGAGCAATGTTGACGACAGTGCCGTCGAGGAGAGCCATGCTCGAGCCGAGAACGGTGGCGGCGACAACCCAACGCCCACGCTTCGACGCGAGCGCCAGTGGTTCCGTCATCGGTCCATGGTGCGCCTTCACACGCAATCGCGAAAGAGCGCGCGGGAATTCAGTCGATCTGGCGGCGATGTGCCCAACGCGTCAACGCATTGCGATTGGACTGCTGAGTCTTTCGCAGGACGTTCGATGCGTGAGTCTCGACCGTCTTCACGGAAATCACCAGGTCCTCGGCGATTTCACGGTAGGTGTACCCACGTGCCAGCAATCTGAGCACTTCGAGTTCTCGCGGAGTCAGCGAGTCGAGTTCCGGATCGAGTTGCGGCTCGGGTGCATTGGAACGCCCGGTGAAGGAGTCCAGTACGAAGCCTGCCAGGCGAGGCCCGAACACTGCGTCACCACCGGCAACGCGTCGTACACCCTCGGCCAGTTCGGATCCCGAGATCGTCTTGGTCACATACCCGCGCGCGCCGCCGCGGATCACCGCGATCACGTCCTCGGCCGCATCGGAAACGCTGAGCGCCAAGCACACCGGGCCGGAATCGATTCCGCGCAGAACTGCCACTCCACCACCGTCAGGCATGTGGACATCGAGCAGAACGACATGCGGTTTCGTCGAGTTGATACCCGCGATCGCCTCAGCGACGCCACCGGCTTCACCGACTACGTCCATGTCTGCCTCGCGCGAGAGTTCCGCCCTCACCCCGGAGCGGAACACTGCATGATCGTCGACAAGAAATACGCGGTACGGGGGCGGCGCAAGCGAAGTCACTGGGGCTGTTCCTCGGGGTTGTCGACACGGTCAGCAGTCTGGTCCCACTTTAGAGCAGAGTCACCGAGCGGCATGTGCACGCGGATCTCGGTGCCCTTTCCGATGTCGGATCGAACCACGACGCGGCCACCCCGTCGCTCGATGCGACCACGAATCGACTTGGCCAAACCCTGACGGTCCTCCGGCACCGCATTGACGTCGAATCCAACTCCGCGATCACGAACGAACACACTGACCTGGTCGCCCTCGACCTCGGCGAAAAGATTGATTTCCTTCTCCCCCGAGTGCTTTGCCGAGTTCACGAGAGCTTCACGCGTCGCACCGAGGAGCGCGGTGAACGCTTCCTTGGGCAGACCGTTCTCGACGCCTTCGCCTTCGAGTTGTACGTCGCCGACCGTGACGGGGCGGACCGTGACGCCATGCTGGTCCTCCACTTCACCGGCGATGATCTTCAGACCTTCGGTCAGGCTCGTGTGGTCGATATCCCCGCCGCTGAACAACCACTTGCGCAGCTCGCGTTCCTGACCACGGGCCAGGCGCGCCACCTCTTGCGGATTGTCGGACTGCTTCTGAATCAGCGCCAACGTCTGAAGTACGGAGTCGTGCAGATGCGAGGCGATCTCTTCACGTTCGTCGTTGCGAATTCGGGCCGCACGCTCGGCGCCGAGAGCCCGCCACATCCGCAGCCACAGCGGCACCGTCAACAAACCGACACCGATCAGCGTCACAACCACGGCCAGCAGGGACGAGCGCAGTGCTTCGAGGTCGACCTGAGCGAGGACGACGACGCCGAGACCCAAGATGATCAAGGTCGCTCCCCCGACCACCCGCGCCCACGTGAGAACGGTAGGCCGCTGCGGCAAGCCGATGACGGTCCGGGGACCGTCGGAGTCGAACTCGCGCCACACCAAAGCGGCACCGATCGCGACGACGAAGAACGGTGCGAGCACCGAACCCGCCGTGCCGCTGAACAGCCAGGACAACGCGGCTGCGCCGCCCAATCCGAGTGCGATCAAGCCGTACGCCCGCTGCCGCTCGGCCGCGGACGGCTTCTGGGTGTCCGTGCCGGCTGAGGTGAAGATCCAGAGGACGCCGTAAATCACTATGCCGGATCCGGCCATCGCCGCCAGAATCGCGAAGGCGACTCGAACCTTCAGGACGTCGATCCCGAGATGATCGGCGATACCGCCTGCAACACCGGCGACGATGCGACCGCCGGAGCGCCGCTCCAGCTTTCGCAATGGAACACCGCCCGGAATGGGCACACCCTTCTTCATGGGTACGGCATGCACCGGTACCCCGTTGACGGGCGGGCCTCCCGTGAACCCGGGAGCGGGACCGCTCACGAACGGCGGATCTGACAGATATTGCACATAGTCGATACTGGCACGAACCACTCGGACTCACATCAGGGTCCAACCCTGAATCAGGGCGGCGCCCCTGGCCCCGATCGTCACAAAGATCAGGGTTGGCCCTGATGCGCGGAGGCCGCCCCGGAAGCCAGGATTGATTCATGAACAATCCGACTTTCCAAGAACAGATCCAGGATCTGTGGCGGACCCGCCCCGTGCGTCTGCCGGCACAAGGTCACGTGGCCGGGGTATGCGCCGGAATCGGATACCGGTACGGCATCGACCCCATTCTGGTACGTGTCGCGTTTGTGGCCTCCACTATTTTCGGCGGCTCAGGCATCCTTCTCTACCTCGCCGGGTGGTTGGTGCTCGCCCGCGCCGGTGACGGATCGTCCCCCGCACAGTCGTTGATGGGCCGCGGACACAGCTCCGATTCCAGTACCAAGACCATCGTCTTGTTGGTGGCTCTCGCCATCGCGGCTACGACCGTCGGGCCTGTCGGCGTCGGCCTGGGTGGTTCCGGTCTGATCGGGCTGATTCTGATGGTCGGAGGCCTGTGGCTGCTCTACCAACGAGCGCCGGTCCCGCCTGCACTGCCACAGAGCACGTCACCGTACGTCGGCGCGGGTACCGCGTATCCAGGCACGGGATTCACGCCCGGGCCGTTCACTCCCGGATACTTCGCACCCAATCAGCCGCCCGTGTACACGCCGTACACAAAACTCCCCGACAGCTACGTGCCCGAGGAACGGCCGGCCGAACAGTCACCGCAATCTCAGGCCGATCATCCGACGATCAACCTGTCGAAGGACCCGAGCGCTTCAGCCGCCGCCAATCCGACCGAGGTGATCGGCGAGGCCGCCATCACACCGCCCTCCTGGGATCCGCTCGGCGTCGCTCCGTTCGCCTGGGATCTCCCGGACCCGGCAGTCAAAGCCACGCCGCTGCTGCCTTTGCCACCACGTAAGCGTCGCTCGCGATGGACGCTGACAGTGCTCGGACTCGCGATCATCGTCGCCGCCGTCACCGGGGCAGCGGGCGCGGCAACCGGCAACGAGTGGTTCACTCCCGGCCGAGTCGGTGCTGTCGGACTCGCCGTCATCGCGCTCGGCCTGATCCTCGGGGCATTCTTCCGCAAGGGGTACGGCCTGCTGGTCGTCACCGGACCGCTCGTGGGTTTCGTGCTTCTCGCCTCGTTGGTCTACCCGATCGATTTCGACGCCTCGGGTGAGCAAAGATGGACTCCGGCAACCGCTTCCGAGTTGGAGCCGTCGTACTCGGGAGCCTTCGGAAGCTTCACTCTCGACCTCAACGGGGTCAAGTTCACCGAGGACAAGACCATCGACGTCGCGGCGTCGTTCGGTGAGTTCGTCGTCATGGTGCCACCAACCGTCAACGTCAAGAACAGCTGCACCGTCGTCATGGGTGACGGATCAGGTTGCCTCGACGGCGGAATACACCCGGGCCGTGATGTGACACCGGATTCGCCCACACTGACCATCAACGCCAAAGCAACGTTCGGCAGTCTGAAGGTGACGCAATCATGAGCGAATACGACGAGACCACAGAGCACGACGAGACCCGAGAATCCAAGCGCCCCTCGGCACTTCTGCTGATCGCCGGACTGGCCGCACTACTGGTCAGCGTGTGGGCGTTGGTCGGGCCGTTCTCCCTGGCGCCGGCAGCGAACATTCAATTCCGTTGGCTGTTCGTCGGTGCCGCCGTCGTGGCAGGACTACTGCTGGTGATTCTGCCGAATCGGCGCAACCGGAAGTAAAACTGCTGTGCGCCTTTATTAACCGCGGGGGGTTAATAAAGGCGCACAGTTGTTTTTACTCCCACTCGATAGTTCCCGGCGGCTTGCTCGTCACGTCGAGGACTACGCGGTTCACGTCCGCAACCTCGTTGGTGATTCGAGTCGAGATGCGCTCGAGGGTCTCGTACGGCAGACGCGTCCAGTCCGCGGTCATCGCGTCTTCACTCGAGACCGGACGCAGCACGATCGGATGACCGTACGTCCGGCCGTCACCCTGCACGCCCACGCTTCGGACGTCGGCGAGGAGAACGACCGGGCACTGCCAGATGGTTCCGTCCAAGCCTGCAGACGTAAGCTCTTCGCGCGCAATGGAATCTGCCTGACGCAGGATCTCGAGGCGATCGCGGGTGACCTCACCGATGATGCGGATACCGAGTCCGGGACCGGGGAACGGCTGGCGTCCGACGATCTCTTCCGGCAGGCCGAGTTCGCGGCCCACTGCACGGACCTCGTCCTTGAACAGCAGACGCAACGGTTCAACCAACTTGAACTGCAGGTCTTCCGGCAGCCCGCCGACATTGTGGTGGCTCTTGATGTTTGCAGTTCCCGTGCCGCCGCCCGACTCCACGACGTCCGGGTAGAGCGTGCCCTGGACGAGGAAGTCGACGGTCGCACCATGAGATGCGTTCTCGCCCAGAACATCACTGACTGCGCCTTCGAAGCTGCGGATGAACTCGCGGCCGATGATCTTGCGCTTGGTCTCGGGATCGGTGACGCCTGCCAGCTCACCGATGAAGGTGTCCGCGGCATCCACGGTGATCAGACGAGCGCCGGTTGCCGCGACAAAATCCTGCTCGACCTGCGTGCGCTCACCGGCTCGCATCAAACCGTGATCGACGAAGACGCATGTCAACCGGTCGCCGATTGCGCGCTGAACCAAAGCCGCAGCGACAGCGGAGTCGACGCCACCGGACAGACCGCAGATGGCGTGTCCGTCTCCGACCTGCTCGCGAACCTGCTCGATCAGCGCATCGGCGATGTTCGACGCCGTCCACGCTGCCGGAATACCGGCAATCTCGTGCAGGAAGCGGCTCAGGACCTGCTGACCGTGCGGGGAATGCAGAACCTCAGGGTGGTACTGCACACCGGCGAGCTTGCGGGCGCGGTCCTCGAACGCCGCGACGGGAGCACCGTCGCTGGTCGCGGTCACCTCGAAGCCGGAAGGCGCTTCGGTGACGGCGTCACCGTGGCTCATCCATACCGGCTGCGTCGAGGGAAGACCGTCGTGGAGCAATCCGCCGGATACCGCGATGTCGGTACGGCCGTATTCGCGGGTACCGGTCTCGGCGACGGTGCCGCCCAGGGCGCCTGCCATCGCCTGGAATCCGTAGCAGATTCCGAAAACCGGAATGTCGTGATCGAACAGTGCGGGATCAAGCTTGGGAGCACCGTCTGCGTAGACACTCGAGGGCCCACCCGAGAGCACAACAGCCAAGGGGTTCTTGGCCACGATCTCCTCGACGGTCGTGGTGTGCGGAATCACCTCCGAGTAGACCTTGGCTTCGCGAACTCGCCGTGCGATCAACTGCGCGTACTGCGCCCCGAAGTCGACGACAAGAACTGGTCTCTGCTGCTCGATATCTGCCACAGGTGCAGTCTAATCGCCGCAGCCAGCGCTTCTGCGCATGCATGGACTCAGCCCGCTACTCGGCCGAGCGAGCGCGAGGTACGTCACTACAAAGGCCGCCCCTCAGAACTGCGCGGCGACCTCGCGCGGATCTAGACCACCGTCCAGGTCAACAGCGCCCCAATCACCCGCACCTTAGCTTCGGCAATCAATTCGGCAGCATCATCGCAGGCCAGAGCCCGAAATGGACGAAGGGTGAATTTTCTGGACGTTTGACCGATTCGCCTGAACCAAACGTCCAGTAAAGGTAATCTCGCCCGTCAAGTGATCAGGATCACGATCGCAAACGGCCGGCGCCGCCGAACGGCGCTCACCTCGAGGAGGACCTGTGCGTCGATTCATACGACGACTCGCCATACCTGTCGCAGCTGTGACGGCTGCCGCCGGACTTCTAGTCCTCGGCACGCCGGCCACTGCTGACGAAGCCCCGCCGACCACTTTCACCGGCACGACCGACAACCTGATCTTCACGAAGAGTGTCATCGGGAACGCGGCAGTTCACCCAGGCGACACCGTCACGTACAAGACCGAGATCAAGCACAACGAAAGCGGCATCGAACGGTCGATCGCAAAGATCCGTGACATCCCGCCCGCAGGATTCGTCCTCGTGCCGGGCAGCGCCAAGGCCACCTACCTGGGGGTGACCAACCGGGCCACGATCAGCAACGAATCAGATGGCGGAGTCTCCGCGAAGTGCTCGAGCGGCTGCACCTTCCTGGTCGGTGGATTCGTCGTCAAGAAGAACCAACCCGTCACACTGGAAGCGACCTACACGGTCCCCGTCGGCACAGCATTCGGGACGTACGACAGCGGCATGCTCTTCGACGTCAACGCCTTCAGCACACAGCAGGGCCTCAACCCGATCAACGTCAACGTCCAGGTAGTCGACCCGTCTGTCGCCACCGGAACCACACTGGTTGCACCGGCAACGGCGAAGGTCGGCACGCCGGTCGACCTGACCGCGACAGTTGCGCCGTCCGACGCGAGCGGCACCGTCCAGTTCAAGGACGGCGGCAACGACATCGGCTCACCGGTCCCGGTTTCGGGCGGTAGCGCCACCCTCTCCCACACTTTCGACAGCGTCGGCGCCCACGACATCACCGCCGCGTACAACGCCGGTCCGGGATTCCACAGCTCGACCTCCGGAGTCCAGACCGTCGACGTCTCCGCGGACACCACCACCACGATCTCGGCCCCGAACGCCGCGCTGGTAGGTGACAGCATCACCGTGAGCGCTGTCGTCACACCGGCAAACGCCGTGGGCACGGTGCAGTTCAAAGACGGCGAGACCAACCTCGGCGCACCGGTGGCTGTAGTCAACGGGACGGCTTCCCTGACCCGCAGCTACGACGCTTCGGGCACCCACAGCTTCACCGCAGTGTTCACCGGCGAGGCCGGTTACGGCGATTCCGTCTCCACCGCAACCCAACTCGACGTCAGCGATCCCGACTGGGGAACCACGACCACAGTTGTCGAACCATTCACCGCTGTTGTCGGTGAACCGACCAACCTCTCGGCCACCGTCTCCCCCATCCCGAGCAGCGGAACCGTGACGTTCAAGGTCGACGGCGCCGAGGTCGGTACCGCACCGGTCGGCACGGGTGACGGCGTCGCGATCCTCCCGCACACCTTCGCATCAGCGGGCGCTGCAGCCGTGACGGCAGAGTTCTCCGGCGGAACCGGATTCATCGGCTCCACGTCCACGTCGTTCACTGTGAACGTCACCGATCCCGAACCCGCCCGCGCCGACACCACGACGTCTCTGACCGTCAGCGGCTCGGCTCAGGTCGGAAAGGCATTGCAGCTCAAGGCCACCGTCGCACCCGGAACAGCAAACGGACTGATCCAGTTCAAGTCCGGCACGACGCCCATCGGCGCACCCGTTGCCGTCGTCAACGGCGTCGCGACACTCACGCACACCTTCGACGACGAGGGAACGTTCGGCCTCACTGCCAACTTCGTCGGCGACGCCGGTTGGAAGAACTCCGTCTCCGGCCCGACGGTCGTGCAGGTCGGCACCGCACCGACCGACGGCGGCGGCACCGGAAGCGTGGACACCGGTTCGCTCAGCGGCCTCATCCCGCTCTTCGGAAGCTAGTCCCCCACATCAGCTTTGGACACCACTCCCGTACCCAGCTCAGGAGAATCCATGTTCGTGTACTCCAGACGTCGCATCGCGGCGCCGATCGCCGCCACGGCACTCGCCAGTGGCGTCATCCTCGCGGGAATCCCCGCATCAGCGGCCCCCGTGACAACAACCTTCGGCACGAGTTGCCTGGCAACCCCGTCCGCTGTCGCCGGTCCGACCACGCAGTCACAGTCCGGCTCGGTCATCGTCGACGCACCGGAATCCATCGGCGCCGGTGAAACCTTCGAGGTCACCATCCAACCCGGCCCCATCGCCTTTCCCGGCTCCGCTTCGGGGGCGACCGTCCAGAACGTCTCCCGCATCAAGGTCGACGTCGACGTTCCTGCGAACGCCACCCTGGTGGAAGCCACCATCGTCCCCGGCACTTCGGCGGGGCTCAGCGGTGTAGCGCCGAACATCCTGCGCGTCAACGAGAACGGCAACGTCGATCCCAACGGAACGATTCTGCGCCTCTCCGGAAACAACCAGGTCATCGGAAACAGCCCCAGCTCGAGCATCAACTCCGAGGGCGGCATCGTCGTCAAGGCGACCGGCAAGAACGTCGATGGTTCCAACAATGCCGACGGCTACACGCAGTTCCAGCTCCCCCAGGTCAAGGCAGTTCTCAAGGCCGGCGATTCAGGGGACGTCGCGATGAAGGTACGCACCGGCGGCAGCGCGGGAGCGTGGAACAACGATCGCAACTTCCTCACGTTCCTCCCCAAGGCCACCCTGGTCATCACCGCCTGGGCACCCACGCGATGCACCCCGCGTGACGCCGAGAACGGTCCGCTCAACAGCGGCGCAGGCCCCCTCGCCACGACGCGGATCATCGAGGCGGACAAGGCAACCACCACCACAGTCGTCGGACCGGCCAACGCCAAGAACGGAACTCCCGTCACCCTGTCAGCCAACGTGAGCGGCGGCGCAAACGGTGGAACCGTCCAGTTCTTCGACGGCGACAACCCACTCGAGGACGCCGTGCCGGTAACCGGAGGGTCGGCCAGCATCTCCCCGACCTTCACCGAGGACGGACCGCACTCCATCACCGCGAGCTACAGCGGAGCCCCTGGGTTCCTGGCGTCGACGTCGGCGTCGGCCAAGATCGTGACCGTCACGACCGATGCACCGCCGGACGCCGTGACCACTACCGCCACGGTGTCGCCGTCGACCGCGAAGGTCGGACAGGACGTCAACCTGACTGCCAAGGTCGATCCGCAGGGTACCGGCGGCACCGTCGATTTCATCGTCGACGGCACCGAAACGGTCAGTGCTCCGGTCGGAACCGACGGAGTTGCCGTCGCTCCGTACACCTTCACCTCGACCGGAACGCACAAGGTTGTCGCGAAGTTCACGGGCTCACCAGGATTCGCGCCGTCCGCTGCCCCGGCATTCCCGGTCAGTGTGACGACGCCGGCTCCGGCTGACGTCGAGACGACCACGGTTCTCGACGCTGTCGGAACTGTTCAGAAGAACACCCCGGTGACGCTCAAGGCAACGGTCGATCCGTCCGGCGCCACGGGCAAGGTCCAGTTCAAGGTCGGTGACACCCTCATCGGTGGACCGGTCGACGTGGTCAACGGTGTCGCAACGGTACCGGCGACGTTCTACAACTCCGGGACCTACAGTGTCACCGCCGAATTCGTGGGCGCTTCGGGCTACACGGCCTCCGCATCCGCGCCGCAGACCCTGACCGTCCCCGGCGATACGGACGGCGGGCCCGGAGGCGGGACCGGCAGCCTCGACCTCGGCACTCTGTTCGGGTCGCTAGGAGGCTGACACTCTGAAACAGAGATGGGGCGTGTCGTCGAATCCTCGACGACACGCCCCATCTTCGTTCGCGGCGAACTATCCGGCTGCCGGCTCCGCCGGAACAGCGGTAGCTGTCTTGCCGCCGGTGATCTTCACGATCGGCAGGACCAGCGCGGCCGGGGCCGACGCCGGCACCACAGGCGACTTGGGTGCAATCGGAGCCAAACGCTCGTAGCCGCTGCCCTGGGCGGGACGCAGGTCGGTCTCCCCCTTGTTCGGCCACAGCGAGGCCGAACGCTCGGCCTGAGCGGCAATGGTCAGCGACGGATTCACGCCGAGGTTGGCCGAGACCGCTGCGCCGTCGACGACGCTGAGCGTCGGGTAGCCGTACACGCGGTGGTACGGATCGATGACGCCGTGATCGGAATCCGACGCGATAGCGCAACCGCCGAGGAAGTGCGCCGTCAGTGGAACGTTGAAGATCTCGCCCCACGTGCCGCCCGCGACGCCGTCGATCTTCTCGGCAACTCGACGCGTCGCCTCGTTGCCCTCCGGGATCCACGTCGGGTTCGGCTGACCGTGGCCCTGCTTGCTGGTGACCTTGCGTCGACCGAACAGGCCCTTCTTCGTGTACGTGGTGATGGAGTTGTCGAGGTTCTGCATGACCAACGCGATGATCGTGCGCTCACTCCAGTCCTTGACCGTCAACATGCGCAACATCTGGTACGGATTCTTCGCAACCACACCGAGGAACTTGATCCATCGGGGCGTCTTGCCGCCGCCGTCCGTCATCAAGGTCTGCAACAGGCCCATCGCGTTCGATCCCTTGCCGTAGCGGACCGGCTCGATGTGGGTGTCGCTGCTCGGGTGGAACGACGAGGTGATCGCCACTCCGCGAGTCAGGTCGAGTGCGGGATCGACCTTGTACTTGCCTGCGCCGACAATGGATTCGGAGTTCGTTCGAGTCAGCTCGCCGAGCTTGTCGGAGAGCTTGGGCAGCGCTCCGGTGTCCTTCATGTCGAAGAGCAGATGCTGAGTGCCCCACGTTCCGGCCGCGAGAATGACGTTCGCAGCCGTGTAGGTGCGGCGGTTCTTTCGTCCGAATGCACCGGTTCGCTCGGTGAACACGTCCCACGAACCGTCGCGAGCCTCACGAAGCCCGGACACGGTGGTCATCGGAATGATCTCGGCGCCGGCTGTCTCGGCAAGGCCCAGATAGTTCTTGAGGAGCGTGTTCTTCGCTCCGTGACGGCAGCCCGTCATGCACTCGCCACACTCGATGCAACCGGTGCGCTCGGGTCCGACGCCGCCGAAGTACGGGTCCTTCGCCTTCTTGCCAGGTTCACCGAAGTAGACGCCGACAGGGGTCTGGATGAACGTGTCGCCGACGCCCATGTCATCTGCGACGGACTTCATGATCTCGTCAGCGGGCGTCATGTGCGGATTCTGCACGACGCCGAGCATCTTCTGAGCCTGCTCGTAGTACGGGGTGAGCTCGCTTCGCCAGTCAGTGATGTGCGCCCACTGCTTGTCCTGGAAGAACGGCTCCGGCGGCTGGTACAGCGTGTTGGCGTAGTTCAACGACCCGCCGCCGACGCCTGCGCCCGCGAGAATGAGGCAGTCGCGCAACAGGTGCACGCGCTGAATGCCGAAGCACCCCAGCTTCGGAGCCCAGAGGAACTTCTTGAGATCCCAACTGGTCTTCGCGAAATCTTCGTCGGCATACCGTCGGCCGGCTTCGATGACGCCGACCTTGTAGCCCTTCTCCACGAGACGAAGCGCGCTCACGCTTCCGCCGAACCCGGATCCGACGATCAGTACGTCGTAGTCCGTTGCCCGTTGCTTGCCCATCAGGACACCTCCACCGTGAACCGTAGTTACCCGCCAGTATGCACCTATCCCTTGTGACTACCACCACAAGGGGCCCCATAAGCGTAACCGCAAGTATCAGGAACGGAAGAAAGTCCTGCACAACGAACTGTGGCCCCGGTTCACGAAGAACCGGGGCCACAGAAAGGTACAAACTACGCGCGGACTGTCAGCCCGACCTTCTGGAACTCCTTGAGATCGGAGTATCCGGCCTTCGCCATCGACCGACGGAGACCACCGACGAAGTTCAGCGAACCGTACGGATCGTCCGAAGGGCCGCTCAGAACCTGGTCCAGACTCGGACGCTCACCATAGGAAACCGGAAGAAGTGCTCCACGCGGAACCGAAGGATGAGCCGCAGCGGACGGCCAGTACCAGCCACCACCCGGCGCCTCGGCGGACACGGCCAGCGGCGTGCCCAGAACGGCAGCGTCGGCACCGCAGGCGATGGCCTTCGCCAGATCACCCGAAGTTGCGATGTCACCGTCGGCGATGACGTGGACGTAGCGTCCACCCGTCTCGTCGAGGTAGTCGCGCCTGGCTGCTGCAGCATCGGCAATGGCCGTGGCCATCGGAACGCCGATGCCCAGGACCTCACCGGTGGTGGTTGCACCCTCGGTAGACCCGTACCCGACGATGACACCGGCAGCGCCGGTACGCATCAGGTGCAGCGCGGTGCGGTGGTCACTGACCCCACCCGCGACAACCGGAACGTCGAGTTCCGAGATGAACGTCTTGAGGTTGAGCGGTTCCTGCTCGGTGTGCACGACGTGCTCGGCCGAGATGATCGTGCCGTGGACGACCAGGAGGTCGATTCCCGCCTTGATCAGCTCCGGCGTCAGTGCGCGCGCATTCTGCGGGCTGACGCGAACGGCAGTGGTGACCCCCGAATCACGGACCTGCGCCACCGCAGCTGCCAGAAGACCGGCCTGCAGCGGAGCCGCATGCAGCTCCTGCAGGTAGCGGATGGCCGCGTCGACGCCACCGTCCTTCTCGGCGATCTCGACGAGACGCCGGAGCTTCTCCTCGACATCGGGGTGACGGCCCCACAGGCCTTCACCGTTGATGACACCGAGGCCGCCGCGCTTACCCAACTCGATCGCGAAAGTCGGCGAGACCAACGCGTCGGTGGGATGTGCGAGGACAGGAATGTCGAACCTGTAAGCGTCGAGCTGCCAAGCAGTCGACACCTCCTTCGACGAACGAGTTCGCCGGGAGGGAACGATGTTCACATCGTCCAACTCGTAGGTACGTCGGGCCGTTCGACCCATGCCGATCTCAACGAGGTCGCGCACGCGCGCCCCTTTCTCGTGTACTGGTTGCTAACGAGCGGTGTAGTTGGGTGCTTCGACAGTCATCGTGATGTCGTGCGGATGGCTTTCCTTCAAACCGGCCGCCGTGATCTGGACGAACTGAGCGTTCTGCAGGTGCTCGATCGTCGCCGACCCCGTGTATCCCATGGCAGCGCGCAGACCACCGGTGAGCTGGTGCGTCACCTGCGAGAGCGGGCCACGGAACGGAACACGTCCTTCGATGCCTTCCGGAACCAACTTGTCCTCGGAAAGCACGTCGTCCTGGAAGTACCGGTCCTTGGAGTACGACTTGGCCTCGCCACGCGACTGCATCGCGCCGAGCGAACCCATTCCGCGGTAGCTCTTGAACTGCTTGCCGCCGACCAGAATCAGTTCGCCGGGCGATTCAGCGGTACCGGCCAGGAGTGAACCCAGCATGGCCGTCGACGCACCTGCGGCAAGAGCCTTCGCGATGTCACCGGAGAACTGGAGTCCACCGTCGGCGATGACGGGCACACCGAGAGGCTTGCACGCGGCAACCGCTTCCAGGATGGCGGTGACCTGAGGGGCACCGACACCGGCGATGACGCGGGTGGTGCAGATGGAACCAGGGCCGACTCCGACCTTGACGGCATCGACGCCGGCTTCGACCAGTGCCAGAGCACCCGCGCGCGTAGCGACGTTGCCACCGATGATCTGAACCCGCTCGCCCAGTTCACGCTTGAGCTTGGCGATCATGTCGAGAACATTGGACGAATGCCCGTGCGCACTGTCCACCACGAGTACGTCCACACCGGCATCGGTGAGCGCCATCGCGCGCTGGAAGGCGTCATCGCCGGCACCGACTGCAGCGCCGACGAGCAGTCGACCGTCACGGTCCTTGGTGGCGTCGGGATGCTGCTCGGTCTTGACGAAGTCCTTGACCGTGATCAGACCGGTGAGCTTGCCGTTGCCGTCGACGATCGGCAGCTTCTCGATCTTGTGCCGACGAAGAAGACCCAGTGCCACGTCAGCGGTGACGCCTTCCTGAGCGGTGATCAGGGGCATCTTGGTCATGATCTCCGCGACCGGGCGGTTCTGGTCGACCTCGAAACGCATGTCCCGGTTGGTGACGATGCCAACCAGCTGGCCGGCGTCGTCGGTGACAGGCAGACCCGAGATGCGGAAACGAGCGCACTTCGCATCGACCTCACCCATCGTGTCGGTCGGCTTACACGTGACGGGATCGGTCACCATGCCGGCCTCGGAACGCTTGACCGTCTCGACCTGTCCTGCCTGGACCTCAACCGACGAGTTGCGGTGCAGAACACCCATGCCGCCGGCGCGTGCCATCGCAATTGCCATGCGCGACTCGGTGACGGTGTCCATCGCAGAACTGACCAACGGAATCCGCAGACGGATGTCGCGGGTCAGTTGACTGGACGTGTCGACCTGGCTCGGGATGACGTCGGACGCAGCAGGCAACAGCAGCACGTCGTCGTATGTCAGTCCCAGCATCGCGACCTTGTTGGGGTCGTCTCCTCCGGTGTGTACATGTCCTGCAGAACTACTCATGCGGTCAGGACCCTCCATGGACCTAGATTCGCCCAGGGCGACCGCTGTAGCAGCCGCCTCGAAACGGATTACGAAAGCTGGATATCGGATAGAAGGCGCCTGCACGGAAAGAAATTCCTGGCACCTTTTCCCGGCGTTGCACACCATGGTATCGGCTCACTCAAAGGTCCGAACCATCCCACCCACGCTGCGGGTACGCGTAACAAGTGGCGCTGACCCCCCTGACCTGCGTACCGTGGTGCTGTGCGTGATCAACTGCCCCCCGGTCTGCCGCCAGATCCCTTCGCCGGCGACCCAGCTGACCCCTCCGCGGCTCTCGATGCCATCGAGCCGGGCCAACCACTCGACCCCCACGAACGCCAAGCGGTCGAGGAGGATCTCGCTGACCTCGCTGTTTACGAGGCACTCCTCGCTCACCGCGGTATCCGCGGTCTCGTAGTCTGCTGCGAGGACTGCCAACAGGATCACTACCACGACTGGGACATGCTGCGCGCAAACCTGCTGCAGCTGCTTGTGGACGGAACCGTCCGCCCTCACGAGCCTGCCTACGACCCGATGCCTGAGGCATATGTCACGTGGGACTACTGCCGTGGATACGCCGATGCGTCGATGAACGAGGCGATGCACGGCGACGGTTTCGACAGCTGAGCGAAACCTCACCCAAGCTCATACGAAAGTGGCCGACAAGCAATTGCTTGTCGGCCACTTTCGTTTGAATTCAGATCGGAACGGTGCGATCAGGGCGGGGGTGAAGAAGAATCACCCGACGGAGACGAGGCCGGCGCCAGAGGCGTCGTTGTCGTGGTTGTCGTCGTTGTTGTCGTGGTCGTTGCCGTGGGCGACGATGACGGTGTCGACGACGCCGCGCTTGGACCAGGCGCCTGCATGATTCCAGGATTGGGCGTTGTCGTCGTGGTCACACCCCCAGGCAGCTGAGGGTTCGCCGGATTGACGGAGATCCCCGGAATCGCCGTGGGAGACGTGGCAATCGAGGACTGCTGGTCGGTCGTCGACGGCGGCACTGCGGGTGACGTGGTCTCCTGGACCTGCGTCATCAACTTGCCCCAACGCTCGACGAGGTCGGTCTTGTCCTGCGAGTCCTTGACCGCATCGGCACGGTGAGCTGCGTTGTCCAGCACCATCTTTGCCGCAGGAATGTCTCCGGCAGCCAACAGCCGCTCGGCCTTTTCCAGCTCGGAAGTCGTGTCGATCTTCGCAACTGTCGAGTTGGCCTCGTCGGCGAAGACGACCTGCTTGACGCCCCACAGGGCATCGCCGGGCTGGGCGTCGTACGCCATCGCCGTGGCGCCACCGAAGACCACTGCTGCAACTGCTGCAGCGGCGGCGATCGGACGAACCACACGCAATCGAGAACGGGAACGTGAACGCTGACGATCGGAGAAGCCGGACGGCGTCGCTGTGATTGCAGCGATGACATCGTCCAATAACGGACCCTCGGGCATCGGAGTCGCAACGACATCGTCACGCCATTGCGAGAGGATCAACGCAAGTTCGTACTGTTCGGTGCTATCGGTTGCTACCGGCCCACCATTCGAAATGGATTCGATCAGCGCATCGTCACGCCGAACCGCAGCCAAATCCACTGGCGTACCGTCGTCGGCGAGATCACCGAGATTCGAAGCGTCATGCCCCTCGTCTCTAGCCAAAGCTCTCACCTGCTTTCGTCACTTCTTTTTTCAGTTTCGCGATCGCTCTGTGCTGAGCGACTCGTACAGCTCCGGCGGTACTACCGACGGCGACGGCCGTTTCCTCGGCCGACATCCCGACCACCAGGCGAAGTATCAAGATTTCTCGATGCTTCTCCGGAAGTGTGCCGAGAAGTTCGTGCATCTGTCTGCTGGACTCCGAATCGAGAGCTCGCTGTTCGGGACCATCATCCAGTGCTATTACATCCGGTACTTCGGAAACGGGCTCCGACTTGTTACGGGCGGAGCTTCGATGTGCGTCCGCAACCTTGTGCGCGGCAATTCCGTACACAAAGGCCATGAACGGGCGTCCCTGGTCCTGATATCGCGGCAGCGCGGTCATCACGGCCAGACAGACTTCCTGTGCGACGTCGTCAGCGGACAGGTGTCCTCTCTCGGCCGCACCCACTCGACCGCGGCAGTAGCGCACCACCATCGGTCGGATGTTCTCCAGAACCAAAGCTAGAGCTGTACGGTCGCCCTGCGCAGCAGCGGCGACCGCGGTGTCCAACTCATCGCTCGTATTTGTCATCGTCAGCGAAAATCCTGGCGTTACAGTGGCACCTCCCGAGCGGGTGTGCTCCCGCTCTCAGCGGAACCCTCTAAGAGTAACCATCCGGACCGACTGGTCTCCGCATACCTGCCCAGCAGTCGCGATATCGATACAGCTCCTTCTGGAATGTTCTCCGGAGACTTCGGTGGAGTGGTTACGACAAAGGTAGGAGTGATCCACCACGCATCGCAATCAGATCGCCGATCTCCCGGGCACTCGGTGAGGTTCTCTCCCCGCTGACACCTTCGATCAACAGAGACGACGCCCAGGCCAGGGGCAGCAGGCCGTATTGCCGGCACCGCGCGAACACATCTGCTGCCATCTTCACGGCTGCGCTCGCGTCTGTTCCGGTCAGCGCGGCGCTACGCAGCAGATCCGACTTCACGCGGTGCCGCACAGACTCCGATTCCGCTGACAATTCGACGGCGCGTTCTGCGTGTCTGCGGGCACGAGCGAAGTCGCCTCCCGCCAACGCCAATTCTGCGGAGACCCATTCGATCCGAATTTCCTGCCGCCACAGCCCGCCCTCGGCATCCAGACGCGCCCGACATTGCGCCAGCAGGCGCCAGCCGAGCGGGAGCCTGCCACAGCCGAGGGCGTCTGCGGCCAGACCGGTCAGAGCGTCACAGGCAGCCTCTGGATCACCTGGCAGGCCGCCGACGATCGCCAGTGCGCGCCCGTCCCACGTGGACGCGAGTGCATGGCGTCCGCTCTGGCGAAGAAACGACGCCCTCGTGCTGGCAGACAGAGAGGCAAGAACCCGATCCGAGTGCGTCGAGAACCCGGCCGTGAGCCGATCGAGGACATCCAATGCAGCCCGCGCTCTTGCGTAGTGGCCCTGACCACCCAGCACTACTGCCGTTGTCCACCAATCTCGGGTAGAGCAAGGCGCCGGGAGGCGGTCGAGATCCGGATCCGCACCGAACGCGGCAGACTCGAGGGACCCTGGAAGTGCAGTTGTTTCGTTGGGCACAGGTGATTGAGGGCGCGCAGGTGTCGACACAGGTTGATCATCGCAGCAGCACGAGCAGACATTCGCACGACCGGCGTCACACCAACGATGCCAAAAGTCGCACGAAACACGAAAAGGCAAGTTTGTCGGAGTTAATCAGATATTCAACTGAGATTTGCCAAATGTACTCGTAATGATATTTAACGGGCATATATCCGTGACGTTAACTGCGCATTACTTATTGGACGGATGTCCTAGTTGAAACTTGGGCACTAAGTCCCGAAATGGAGCGCAACCCCGCCCACGCAATATCGGACAAATGACGCAAACCGAGCCGAATGACCGAGTGATTTCGCCGGGCGATCAGCCTCGAACATATCCCTGATCTGTGGGTTTCGCATCTCGAGCTGCCAGGCTTGCCGGCCGCCACCTCGATCGACCCAATTTCGACATCGGCGCAGAACAACGCACGAGGGGCCCGAAATGTAAATATATACTTCGTTAACTCTCGCATTTCGATATATGCCGATCGCCACTGAACGAGCCTATTGACGCGATTTACTCAGCACCCTTACGGTTAGCAAGCGTGAACGATTCAGAAGGCCCGGATAACCTCCGGGCAACTTGGTCCGCTCGTTGATCAACGCGAGCTTGCAGTAAGGAGTCAACATGCCTGCACCGAATCACCTTCCAGGCCCCAACGCAGACATCTGGGACTGGCAGATGCACGGTCTGTGCCGCGGAGTCGACTCCTCCATGTTCTTCCATCCCGATGGCGAACGCGGTAGAGCACGTGCCCAGCGCGAAACCCGCGCAAAAGAGATGTGCCGTCAGTGCCCGGTCCTGATGCAGTGCCGCAGCCACGCGCTGACCGTCGCCGAGCCGTACGGCATCTGGGGAGGAATGTCGGAAACCGAACGTGAACTACACGCGCGCCACCGTCGCACCACCCGCATAGCTTCCTGATACACGTAGGTAGAGCGCACTAGGCCCCCGAGAGTTTTCGGGGGCTTTTGCGTGTGGACGGGACACCGTCGAAAAGAATTTCCGACACGACCCATCCGACCGACGCCTGCCTCCGAATGCCTTCTGACAGTGCACCTCAGCACATCCCTTCAGGAAGGCAGACCCATGAACACCTCTACTCGAGTTCTGGCAGTCACCGCAGCAGCCTCTTTCGCCGTCTTCGGCGTGGTCGGTTGCTCCTCCGACGACAACGATTCGTCGACCGACACGTCCAGCGCCGCCATGACGTCTTCTGCCATGGGATCGAGCATGTCTCCCAGCAGCGCGATGGCGGAGCCTGCTTCCGATCTGGTCGGTGCCGGTTGTGCCGACTATGCAGCTGCAGTGCCGAGCGGCGCCGGATCGGTCAGCGGAATGGCCCAGGATCCGGTTGCCACAGCGGCGTCCAACAATCCGTTGCTCACCACCTTGACCGCGGCGGTCTCCGGCCAGCTCAACCCGGACGTCAACCTGGTCGACACTCTCAACGGTGGCGAGTTCACCGTCTTCGCACCGATCGACTCGGCATTCGCCAAGATCGACCCCGCCACGATCGACAGCCTCAAGACGGACAGCGCCACGCTGACCAAGATCCTCACCTACCACGTGGTTCCCGGCCAGATCGCCCCTGACGCGATCGACGGAACTCACCCCACCGCCGAGGGCGGAACGGTTACCGTCACCGGATCCGGTGACAACATCAAGGTCAACGACGCAACTGTCGTCTGCGGTGGAGTCAAGACCGCAAACGCCACCGTCTACCTCATCGATTCGGTGCTGATGCCGCAGTAGTCCCCACCTGCTGTGCGCCTTTATCAACCCCCCGCGGTTAATAAAGGCGCACAGCGGCCAACGGCGGGCCAAGAGAAAAGAACCGGACATGCACGCTACGGTTGTACGCGATGAAGCGAGACAACTCTTCGTGAGCGAGCCAGACCATGCGTCGGATGCGGCCGACGCATGCCCGACGGACAATTCTGCGGCCCGCACCGCGCGAATCGCGGAATCACGCGAGCTGGCAGTGATCCTCGCGAACGTCGCCGGTGGCGACCAGAGCGCCTTCGCCGAGTTCTACGACCGAACCAGCTCCCGTGTGTACGGCATGGTTCTTCGTGTACTCCGTGATCCAGGTTTCTCCGAGGAAGCGGTCCAAGAGGTCTACCTCCAGGCCTGGAAATCAGCCGACAGCTTCGACCCTGCCAAGGGGTCCGCGCTTTCCTGGCTCCTGACACTTGCCCACCGGCGCGCAGTGGATCGCGTGCGCTCCGAACAGTCGAGTTCGGATCGACAGGCTCTCTACGACACCACCAATGCCACTCCCGAGTTCGACGTCGTCAGCGACGAAGTGACACGAAGAGACGAGCATCGTGCTGTCACCGACTGTCTCGAAACGCTGACGGACACTCAGCGCCAATCAGTGACTCTCGCCTATTACGGCGGCCGAACGTACCGCGAGGTGGCCGAAGATCTCGGCGTGGCGATTCCCACGATCAAGTCGCGAATTCGCGACGGACTACTGCGCCTACGTGGATGTTTGGGGGTGATGTGAGATGGACGAAGAGCTGATCGACTACGCGTACGCCTACGCGATCGATGCGTTGGACCTCGACGAGCGCCGTGAGGTCGACAAACGACTTGCCGCTTCGGACTCCGCGACCCGCGCCGAATTCGACGCCCAGGTCCGGCTCACCGCCGAAACCATGGCCGCGATGACCGTCGTCGACGCTGTCGAGCCCCCGCCGTCGCTGCGCAGCAGCGTCCTCGCCTCGATCGCAGAACAGACCGCGGCTCCCAACGCCCCGGTTTCGCTGGCCGAGCGTCGTAACCGTCGACGCCCGTGGACCATGGCTCTTGCGGCGGCCGCCGCAGTCGCAATCCTGGTCGGCGGCATCGGAATCGGACGCACGCTGTCCGACAACACGCCGCCGCCGAACCCCGCATCCGAAATCATGGCAGCACCCGACGTTCATGCAACGACGCGTGACATCCCGGGCGGCGGTAGTGCCACGACGCTGTTCTCGCCCTCCGAAGACGCCGCAGTCCTCGTGATGAACGACGTGACTCCCCCGAGTCCGGATACCGTCTACCAGATGTGGCTGGTGCCGGGCGACACCGACGACACCACGATGATCCCGATGGGGACGATGGCTCCGGGCGACGTCAAACCCACTACCCAGGTGGTGCTCGACGGCATCGGTCCGAATACGAAGTTGGCGTTCACTGTCGAACCGCCCGGCGGATCGCAGCAGCCGACGAGCGAGCCGTTCGCAACGATCCCGCTCATCTGATCGCCAGACGAAAAAAGATCCCCCACCGGAATCCGGTGGGGGATCTCTTCTTTGTCGAAACTACGAGCAGCGAGTCAGTGGCTGTGACCGTGTCCGGTGTCGGCAACTTCCTCGGTCGGCTTCTCGACGACGGCGCTCTCGGTCGTGAGGATCATGCGCGCGACGGAAGCGGCGTTGACCACTGCCGAGCGAGTGACCTTGACCGGGTCTACGACGCCGTCGGCAAGCAGGTTGCCGTAGGTGAGGGTGGCAGCGTTGAAGCCTTCGCCCTTGGTCATCTCGGCGACCTTGCTGACAACGACGGAACCGTCGATGCCTGCGTTGCTGGAGATCCAGAACAACGGGGCGTTGAGGGCTTCGCGGACCACGGCAACGCCGGTGGCCTCGTCACCCGTCAAGCCGAGGTTCCCGATCAGAGCCGTGCCGGCCTGAACGAGAGCCGATCCGCCACCGGGGACGATGCCCTCGGAAACTGCTGCCTTGGCTGCGTTGACCGCATCCTCGACGCGGAACTTGCGTTCCTTCAGATCGGTTTCGGTGGCTGCGCCGACCTTGATGACGGCCACGCCGCCGGACAGCTTCGCCAGACGCTCTTCGAGCTTCTCGCGGTCCCAATCCGAATCGGTGTTCTCGATCTCGCGACGCAGCTGCGCAACGCGGGTCGCGATGTCGTCAGCGGTGCCTGCACCGTCGACGATGACCGTCTCGTCCTTGGTGACGACAACGCGGCGAGCGCTGCCGAGCAGGTCGAGGCCGGCTTCCTTGAGCGAGAGGCCGACGTCGGTGTTGATGACGGTGCCTGCCGTGACGACTGCGAGGTCGTCGAGGAATGCCTTGCGACGATCACCGAAGAACGGCGCCTTGACGGCGACGGCCTTGATGGTCTTGCGGATGGAGTTGACCACGAGGGTGGAGAGAACTTCACCCTCGACGTCCTCGGCGATGATCAAGAGCGGCTTGCCGGATTCGGCAACCTTCTCGAGCAGCGGAAGGAAGTCGGGAAGTGAGCTGATCTTCTCGCGGAAGAGCAGGATCAGCGCGTCTTCGTAGACGGCCTTCTGCGCATCGATGTCGGTGACGAAGTAGGGCGAGAGGTAGCCCTTGTCGAACTGAACACCTTCGGTGACAACGAGTTCGGTTGCAACGGTGGAGGATTCCTCGACCGTCACGACGCCGTCGGTTCCGACACGGGTGAGTGCCTCGCCGACGAGCTTGCCGATCTCTTCGTCACGCGAGGAGACGGTGGCGACCTGAGCGATCGACTTCTCGCCCTCGACGGGGGTGGCTGCGGCGAGCAGTTCCTCGACGACCTTGTCGGCTGCGGCGTTGATGCCGACGCCGAGAGCCATCGGGTTCGCGCCCGCTGCGATGTTCTTGAGTCCGCCGCGGACGATGGCCTGGGCCAGAACGGTCGCGGTGGTGGTGCCGTCGCCGGCAACATCGTTGGTCTTGGTGGCGACGCTCTTGACGAGCTGTGCGCCGAGGTTCTCGAAGGGATCTTCGAGCTCGATCTCACGGGCGATGCTCACACCGTCGTTGGTGACGGTGGGGCCGCCGAATGCCTTGGCGAGCACGACGTGGCGTCCACGCGGGCCCAAGGTCACCTTGACGGCGTCGGCAAGCTTGTCGACTCCGGCTTCGAGAGCGCGGCGTGCGGTCTCGTTGAACGCAATTTGCTTGGACATCTGTTCTGTCAGCTCCTGAATCTTCGGGGCGTGAACGCATTCCGCCCCGGGATCCTGTGTGGACTCCGGGGCGGATCACGTGTGTCTTACTTGGAGACGACAGCCAGCACGTCGCGTGCCGACAGGATCAGGTATTCCTGGCCGGCGTACTTGATCTCGGTTCCGCCGTACTTGGAGTAGATGACCGTGTCACCCTCCTTGACGTCGACCGGGATGCGGTTGCCCTGCTCGTTGACGCGGCCTTCGCCGACTGCAACGACGGTGCCCTCCTGGGGCTTTTCCTTGGCTGTGTCAGGAATGACCAGGCCGGAAGCCGTCGTCGTTTCAGCCTCGTTGGCCTGGACGAGGATCTTGTCCTCGAGCGGCTTGATGTTGACGCTCGCCACGATGAGCCCTCCACTTTGGGGTATGTGCGTCCGAGGCGATCCTCGGACAGCTGTTTGGGTATGCCGTTTACGGCGCGTCACTGCAGTCCCGTCGTCGCGGGTGCCGGAACTCGATCAGCGCCAATTGGCACTCTATACGTGAGAGTGCCAACCCTCAAGGACTGGGCGCATTTTTCTCTTCGTCCAGAGCGAAACAGGACAGCCGTCCACCACGTTCACCTATTGTTCACTTCGTGACGAACATCAATCGCCGTAGTTTTCTGACCTTCGCCGGACTCGGCGCCGTCGGCGCGGTCAGCCTTGGCAAGCCGTGGGGCCTGCAATATGCAGGCGCGTCGACCATTCCGACGTCAGGTCCTGGCACCACTCTCGAGTCCGTGTCCACCCCCGTCAGCAGCAGCGGCTACACCAAGCTCACCGCCGGACCCGGTTGGGCGAACATCGTGCGCAGCGAGTTGGCCGAGCCGAAGTCGGGACGCGAGGACCGACGCACCGCGCTCGCCTCACTCGTGCAGTTGACCGACGTCCACATCGTCGACGCCCAGTCCCCCATGCGATTCGAGTACGTCCACCAGATCACCGGCTCGGCGTTCCGTCCCCAGGAGACCCTGACGGCGCACGGGCTGATTTCACTTGTCCGCCGGGTCAATTCGATCGGCAGTGGCCCGCACACGTCGCGCCCCTTCGATGCCGTCGTCACCACCGGCGACAACACGGACAACAAGGAATTCGCCGAACTCGACTGGTTCCTCACCTCACTCAACGGCGGAACCGTCGTCGCCAATACCGGTGCCAAGGACCGCTACGAGGGTGTACAGAACTCGGGTGCCGATCTCTACTGGAACCCCGAGTCACCGATGCTCGACATGTACAAGAAGGCCGGATTCCCGGAGATCCCCGATTTCTTCGGTGCCGCTTTCACGCCCGTGTCGAGCCCCGGCCTGAACACCCCTTGGTACTGCGTGTTCGGCAACCACGACGATTCGGTGTCCGGCACGGTGCCCAGCGGCATCCCGCCGCTCGAAGCGATGTACACGGGATCTCTCAAATTCGAGGTGCCTGGTTCACCGGAGCAGGCCAAGCAGATCGACGTCGCCACCAAGTTCGATCCCAGTGCGATACCCGGAATCCTGTCCGCCTTCACGACGCCGCCGCGCCAGGTCACCCCCGACCCGTCGCGCGCGCCGTTCACACCGCGACAGTTCATCGCCGCACATCTTGATCCCGCGCACACCGGTCCCGGCCCCGTCGGACACGGTTTCGCCCCCGACGCCGGCGAAACCGGTATCGGTTACTACTCGTTCGAGATCGCACCGGGCGTCGTCGGCATCAGCATGGACTCCACCAACCGCGCGGGCCTCGTCGACGGTTCGCTGGGCGCCGCTCAGTTCCAGTGGATCGAGAACACCCTGCGCGCCGGCAGCAGCACCTACTACGACGCCGCGGGCTCTCGCGTCACCGAGTCGCGAGGTGACACGTATTTCGTGCTGTTCAGTCACCACACGAGCGACACGATGGACAATCTCATTCCCGACCCCGAGAACGTCCTCGAGCCACGCCTGCGCGGTTCACAGCTTCTCGACTTGCTGCATCGTTTCCCGAACGTACTTGCCTGGGTCAACGGACACACCCACGAGAACAAGATCACCCCGTGGCCCGGCGCGACCCCCGAGCAGGGCTTCTGGGAGATCAACACCGCCTCGCACATCGACTACCCGCAACTCGGACGCATCATCGAGATCGCGGACAACCATGACGGAACGGTGTCGTTGCTTGCGACGCTCTTCGAGGCGGAGAGTCCCAATTCCGTCGACTACAGCGACAAGTCGGCAGCCGGGCTCGCCTCGCTGTACCGCGAACTGTCGTTCAACGACATCCACCGCGACCCGAAGCTGACGGGTACCGGCGTCGACCAGAACGTCGAATTGTTGGTCCACACCGGACGATGACTCCGATTGCCGCAGTGTCCTAGGTGATTTCAGGTCCGCTCGAAGGCGAGCGGTGCGCTTTCGCCCACGACACTGCGGCAACGACGAATCGAACGCCGAATCCGATCAACACCAGGTTGCAGACGATCTGAAGGCTCACGAGCCCCCGGGCAAGGTCCGTCTGCGCGGCGATGTCACCGAATCCGACTGTCGAGAAGACGGACAACGAAAAGTACAGCGCCGCCATACGCGACAGCGGTTCGGTGAAACTGCCAGGGCTTGCATGCTCGACCGAAAAATAGGTGATGGACACCAACAACAAGTACGTCGGCATCACCACCGCCACAGCTTCGACCGCCTGCAGAGATGGCACATCGGAACGCAGAATTCGCCGCACCTGCCAGGTGGTCACGGCAAGTACCGCGGCGCCTCCACCGATCAAGAGGAAGATTGCACTGGCGGTATGTACATCGATCCACGGCAGAAAGAAATACGCGCATCCGAAGGCGATCACCGTCAGCGTGGGTCGAAGCACTGCACCACGGATCAGCGCGCGTCGTCGTTCCCGGTCGATGTGGGGAGAATCGCCTTTTTTCCGCATGAATCAATGATCGACAATTTCGCAGGTAAAACCACCCTTTCGGTCCGAAAAGGACGTCACGGAGACGAAAAGCACTGAGCAATCCTCACGAACCTTCTGTAACGTTCATATAACGGCGGTCGATTGAACATTGACCGGTATTGACTGTGAGGAGGTGTGCGATGAGTTGTTCACTGGGAATTTCCACTGGATCTTCCGGTGTCTATTCAGCACTCGTCGACACCGATACCAGCACAAACGCGCCAGGCGCCGTGCCTGCCGAGACTCGCTTCGTCTCGGCGGATCAGGCCAATTCCAACGTCGGTGACCTTGTCAGAGCATCCATCAAGCTGATGACGACGCAGGTAACGGACGGATCTGAAGCGCCGCGCTCGATCGGTGTCAGCTATCGCACGGACGATCAACTCGCGAGCATCAGGTCATCTCTTTCGCGCTCGCCGAAGCAGGTCCGTGCAATCCCCGAACCTGCCGCCGTACACGCGTATCTCGCCGAGACAGGGAAAACCGAGCGGTACGACACGACAGCTCAGGTGGACGTCGGTGATCAAGGTCTGACGGTGTCCGTCGTCGACCACACCGGTGAAGTTCTGCACTCCGACCGTATCGACGCCCTCGCAGGGGCCGGAATCGACCGGGCATTGGTCGACTTCGTGACGGAGAAGGCGCCAGGGCACTTGCGCCGGTACACCGACGCGGAACTTCTTGCCGCCCGGTGCCATGTCGCCAAAGAGCAACTGTCCACGTCCACCAAGGTGACCGTCGAGCTTCCGATCGACGCGATGGCGATCACGCGCGACGAGTTCGAGGCCATCATCGCCCCGGATATCGAGCGCGCCGTCACCTTCATCCGTGAAGTCGTGAAGGGCTCACCGCGGCCCGTCGGTGCCGTTGTACTCATCGGCGGTGGCGCACACATTCCGGCCGTGCGGTCCGCCGTCGCCGCTGCCGTCGACGTCCCCATGGTCGAGATCGTCGAGCCCGAGACTGCGGCAACCAAAGGTGCTGCACTCCTGGCAGATTCGATCACCGCAATTCGTTTCCCGCTGCTGGGCTCCGGAAGTGACCAGCGCTCCGGATCCACCGCCAAGGTATCGGGAGCGTTGATCGGTGCGCTCGTGGTCGGCGGACTGGTACTCGGTTACGGCGCAAAGGAATTGGTTCCGACCGACGACACCGCGGTCTCGCCCGTCGGAACCGGGTCGACCACGACGACGGTGAGCCCCGAAGCGACACCGAGCACCGGATCGACGATCATTCCGTCTCATGATCCTCTGCCTTCGGTAGCCGGCAGCACGTATCCTCGGTACGGGTATCCCACCACCCCGTTCGACTCGCAGCCTTACGACACGCACTCGTACACAACGCATCAGTACACACTTCCGCCTGCGCCGATCCCGGACACCTCGACGACAACCACGCCGCCGACCACGACAACGACCACTCCGAATTGGCCGACCATTCCCGGAATCACGCTGCCCGATCCACCGGCGTGGTGGCCGACGCTACCGGACACCGAGGCGACGCCCCCGGTCGATCCGACCGAGGCAAACCCCGGCGGCGGTCTCGGCCCGGGTGAGAGCGGCGGCGAGAACCCGACGACGCCGGAGACTCCTGGATCTGGTTCCACCGAAACCGAAATCACTACCCCTGGTGGTGGTGATCCGACGACGAAGCCCGGTGAACCGAATACCTCGATGCCCGAAAACGGTCCCGCGACCACACCGGATCGGGAACCGGCCCCGGTCGGCTGATTCTCAGTCGGCCGATTTTCAGTGCATCAGCTGGCTGACGGAGACCGACAGCCCCGGGTCCGTCGCAACACTCAATTCCGAAGGGCCTGCGCCGTTTCCGATCAGGTGAGCGGCCAACGATGCGATCATCACGCCGTTGTCCGTGCACAGTCGAGGTTTCGGAATGCGCAACGTGATGCCCGCTTCGGCGCAGCGCTGCTCGGCGAGTGAGCGGATACGCGAATTGGCCGTGGCGCCGCCGCCGAGAACCAACGTGTCGACCCCGACGTCCTTGGCTGCACGCACTGCCTTCATCGTCAGGACGTCTGCAACCGCTTCCTGGAACGAGGCAGCGATGTCCGGGATCGAAAAGGTCTCGCCTGCGCGCTCTTTCGATTCGACATAGCGCGCGACGGACGTCTTGAGTCCCGAGAACGAGAAGTCGTGCCGCGAATCGCGCGGCCCCGTCATGCCGCGAGGGAAGGCGATTGCGTTCGGATCTCCCTCTTGCGCAGCAGCATCGAGTGCCGGTCCACCGGGAAAGCCGAGTCCGAGCAGTCTGGCCACCTTGTCGAAGGCCTCACCGGCGGCGTCGTCGACAGTCGTGCCCAGTTCGACAATGGGCTTGCCCAGATCTTCGACGTGAAGCAGGTGTGTGTGACCGCCGGAGACCAACAATGCGACGCACGAGGGCAACGGACCGTGCTCGAGAGTGTCCACCGAGACGTGACCGCCGAGATGATTGACCGCATAGAACGGGATGTTCCATGCTGCCGCATAGGCTTTCGCTGCGGCTACACCGACCAGCAGCGCGCCGGCCAGGCCGGGTCCGATGGTGACGGCCAGCGCGTCGGGCTTCTCGATACCGGCGGCAGCAAGGGCACGGCGCATCGTCGGCACGATCGCCTCGAGGTGAGCCCGCGAGGCCACTTCGGGAACCACTCCCCCGTACCTGGCGTGCTGATCCACGCTCGATGCCACCTCGTCGGCCAACAATTCGCAGGTTCCGTCACCGTTCCAGCGGACGATACCGACACCTGTTTCGTCGCAAGAACTTTCGACACCCATGACGATCATGCTTGCTGCTCCTCAATTTCGCGGACACCGAGCACGGCAGGCCGTCTCATCGTGTACGCATCTGCCCCACTGGGCTGGTAGTACTTCTTTCGTGTTCCGACGATCTCGAATCCTTCGCGCCGGTACAGCGCGATGGCAGGTTCGTTGTCGGTGCGCACTTCCAGGAACACCGGGCACTGCCGTGAATCCGCCAGAGTCAGAAGCGCATCGAGCAACGCGCCGCCGATTCCGAGTCGCTGAGCCGAGGGATCTGTACCGATGGTGTGAACCTCGGCCTCCATGTTCGGCGACGCCCCCAACAATGCGACTCCGGCGTAGCCGAGGACGTGACCGTCAGGCTCCCGGGCAACGAAGTAATGATTATGTGCGCCTGCAAGTTCCGAGACGAACGCTTGTGCACTCCAGGGTCCGTCGCCTGCGAACAACGCGCGCTCCAACTCCGCGCACCGTTCGGTGTCATCGACGTTCATCGGCTCGATGCTGTACTTCATCTGCTCTGTCTCACTTGCCACGTTCTGCAAGGGTCTTCGCGTCCGGGCGTCGGAGGTACAGCGGCTCCAGCGGGGCCGGAACCGAGCCGGCCAGGATCTCGCGAGCAGCGACTGTCACCAACCCGGCCGGTGAAGGTGTCTCCGCCGGGTCGACGGGTAGATCGAAGAAGTCCACGTGCGAAGCGGATCCGGCAATCAGCGTCGAAGACGAAGGATCGACGTCGCCGGCGGAATTCACAGCCGGTCCTTCGACGCGCACTCCTCCGTCATAGCGCGCCCAGTAGATCTCGCGACGCCTCGCGTCAGTCACGACGAGCAGGCTCTGTGTGGTCGGTACCGCAGCCGCGATCGCATCGAGGCTGCACACGCCGTACACGGGAACACCGAGTGCGTCGCCGAAGGCAGCGCCCGTCGCCATGCCGACACGCAGTCCGGTGTACGGCCCTGGCCCGACACCCACGACGACGGCGTTCAAGCCGGCCGGTGTGAGCCCTGCCTCGGCGAGGCATTCGAGGACGTGAGGGGTCAAGACCTCGGCGTGCGCACGAGGATTGACCGTGACACGCACGGCAAGCGTCTCCACTGTGTCCGGTGACTCTGCGTCCGGTGACACTGGGTCCGGTGACGAAGCCGACAGGGAGACGACTCCGGCAGTGACTGCCGGAGTGGAGGTGTCAATTGCGAGAACAAGCACGATTTCTCAGGGTACCCGCACGTGAAGAACTACTTCCGGCCCGGGAGGGTCACGACGTCTGTGACACGAAACGCCGTTTCACGACGTCTGTGACACCAAACTCCCTTTCACGACGTCCAGGACCAACTCGCAGTCCGCACATCCGATTCGGGTTCCCGATGAAGCTGCACTCGCAGGTGCCGTTCGACGAGCCTTTCCACGACGTCACCACCCCATTCGACCACCACCACTGCATCGGTGAGGTCGGTGTCGAGGTCGAGGGCATCGAGTTCGTCGAGCGCATGCGGTCCGCTGTCTCCCAGCCGGTATGCGTCGACGTGGATCATGCCGACGGGAACTCCGCCGCCGGGGCGGGTGCCCGGACGATGCTCACGAGCGATGACGAACGTCGGGGACGTCACCCGGCCCTGCACCCCGAGCCCGGCGCCGATTCCGCGCGTCAACGCGGTCTTGCCTGCCCCGAGTGGACCGTCCAGCACCACCAGGTCGCCGGCAACAAGTCCCGCCGCCAAGCGTCGGCCGAAAGCCTCGGTATCCTCGGCCGTTTCCAACGTGATCTGTCCGGACACGGGAAGTCCCGTGGAGTTCTCAGCCGACATCGGACCGCTCTTCTATCTGCGCTCGCTGCACCAACTTGTCGATTGCGTCCGTCACGATCGCCGGGAACTCGAGCTGCACCAGATGGCCGGCCCCGTGAACTCGCACGAGTTCGGATTCGGGGAGATCGGCGGCGAGACGCTTGGAGCTGATGAACGGAATCATCATGTCTTGATCGCCGCAGATCACGACTGCCGGTGTGTGCGCGAGGACCTCGAGAGAAGCGGACTCGTCGTGTAGTTCCAACGTCCGCAGGAAATTGACGATGGTCACAACCGAGGTCCGGTCGAGCATGCCGTCCGAGAGTTCATGCAGCCGTGGGCTGACATCGGTGCCGTACGAGGCCGCACGCAGGATCGGCGTGATCAATACTCGCGCAGCGCCCCGGGCATGCTGAACTACTCCTGGTGAGGTGCGCACTGCCAACCGGAATCCGTCGATGATCGGATTCTGCAGATTGCGGGTCAGGCCGGTCTCGGCCAGGCCTGCCGCCGTCGTCGCGACCAGCCCCACGCCGATGACTCGGCCCTCGAACCATTCGGGTCGCTGACCGGCGAGCGCGAGTACCGTCATGCCGCCCATCGAGTGACCGACGAGAACTATCGGCCCCTTGGGTACCTTGGCCTCGACGACGGTCGCGAGGTCGCGGCCGAGCTGAGAAACCGTACAACTCTTCGAACGCGGCATGCCCGAGTCTCCGTGTCCGCGCTGGTCGTAGAACACCATGCGAACCTTGTTGCCCCATCGCTCTTCGAGCTGGCGGCGCTGGAAATGCCAGGACAGCGCACTCAGGCAGTATCCGTGCACGAAAACGACCGTCAGCGGAGCGTCGTCCGGTCCCACTTCGCGAACTGCCAGCTCGACACCGTCCTCGGTGCGCACCGTGCTCTTGCGGTCGCGCGTCATGAGGTCGAAGTCCTCGTCCGCGTAGATTTCCCGGCCCGGACGCGTCGCGGTCTTGAATGCGTTCACGCCGGCCATCGAGCCGAGCGCCACGGCGCTGAGCAGGCCACCGAGAATGCTCATCTTTCCTGCAGTCTTCATGACGCCTCTCCCCCGATGTACGTACGCACAGTGCGTCCACGTATCCCGGTCACGACCTCGTAGTGAATGGTGTCGAGTACGTCGGCCCAGGCCTGCGCGTTGGGTTCGCCGTGATCGCCGTTGCCGAAGAAGATCGCGGTGTCGCCTTCGCGAACTCCGTCACCGTCCGGACCCAGGTCCACCAATACCTGGTCCATGCAGATTCGCCCGACAGCCTGGCGACGCTTACCGCCCAACTGCACTTCGAACTTGCCACTCAGTGAGCGAGACAAACCGTCGGCGTAGCCGACGGGAAGCAGCGCAAGAGTGGTGTCGTGCGGTGCGACCCACTGATGCCCGTAGGAGACGCCCTCTCCGGCGGCTACCTTCTTCACCAGAATCACCTTCGCTCGCAGCGTCATCGCCGGTCGTAAACCGAAATCTCCGAGTTCGGGCACCGGAGACAATCCATATATCGCGATTCCCGGCCGAACCATGTCAAACCGCAGGTCAGGACGGGTGACTGTAGCAGCGGAGTTGGAAAGATGAACGACTTCGGGGTCGAATCCGCGAGCGCGGACGTCGGCAACCGCGTCGATCAAACGCTGCTTCTGCATGTCGATGACGTCGTGATGCGGTTCGTCCGAGTGCGCGAGGTGAGAGAACACTCCGCGCAGCCTGATCGTGCCCTCGTCCCGCGCAGTGGCGAGGTCGTCGAGCATCTGCGGCCACTCGGTTCTCGATACGCCGTTGCGATTGAGACCGGTGTCCACCTTGAGCGTCACCGTCGCCTGTTGTCCCAGAACCCGTGCCGCGTCGACGACAGCGGCCAGGTGTCGCGGGGAGGACACGCCGATCTCGACGTCCGATCGGATCGCCGAGGCGAAATCGGCGTCGACGCCGTGCAGCCAGGCAAGAACGGGAGCGGTGATGCCTGCCTCGCGAAGGACCAGTGCCTCCGCGATGGTGGTGACGCCGAGTTCCCGGGCTCCCGCCGAGAGCGCCGTCCGCGCCACCGCAACTGCGCCGTGGTTGTATCCGTCCGCCTTGATGACCGCCATCAACGCTGCATCCCCGGCAAATTCACGCAGAACACGCACGTTGTGCGCGATCGCGTCCAGATCGACGACTGCCTCCGTCTGCGGCCCTACTGCGTCGTCGAGTCGGCTCGCCTTCCCCTCCGCAGGCTCCTTCGGTGCTCTTCCCTGGGCAAGCGTCATGGCGACAATCCTGCCACCCACGCAGAATCGGACACGTGTTCGGGTTTGAACACCCTCAATCGAGGGCAAAAGAGCGAAGCACACGCACCGATTCCCGCAGACCTCCCAGCAGGGGTGAAGCCGAAATCGGTGCTCCGGCGACATCGCTCTGACCGCCGGCAGCGGCGATGTTCGCAGCCAACGCGTGAGCCCGCGCCCCGACGGCCCCGGCTTCGAGAGGGCTCAGACCCGCCGCCAGCAACGCACCGATCACACCGGAGAGGATGTCACCCGAACCTGCCGTCGATGCCCAGGAGCCGCCGGCGTCGTTGACCAGCACCTCACCGCCGGGATCCGAGATCACCGTCGTATGGCCCTTCAACAGGACCGTGACTCCGAGGCGTGCGGCAAGAGCACGCGTGGCCGCGATCCTGTCGTCGCCAAGAGTTGTGAATCGAGCGAACTCGCCGGCGTGGGGCGTCAACAGTGTCGGCGCGGTCCGGGCTGCGACAAGTTCGGGACGCTGAGCGAGGAGGGTAAGTCCGTCCGCATCGACAACAACGGGTACATCAGTAGCCAGCACCGACGCCAGAAGTCGCGCGGCGTCGTCGTCGGTACCCATACCGGGGCCGACCACCCACGCCTGAACTCGCCCGGCGGCTTGGAAGGTCTCACTCGCAATCACCTCCGGGAACCGGGCGAGCACCTCGGTGGCGCCGTGCCCGGCGTAGCGGACCAGGCCGGCGGTCGCGGTCACCGCGGCACCGGTACAGAGCACGCCCGCGCCGGGATACTGCTCACTTCCCGCAACGATGCCCACCACACCCTGCGAATACTTGTCGTCCTCCGGACCGGGCACCGGCCACAGCGCACCGACCTCCGCCGGATCGAGCGAACCGAATTCGGGTTCGCTGATGCTCAATCCGATGTCCACGAGTTCGACACGACCACACAGCGGAGCCGCGAGTACGTGTACCGGCTTGAGCGCACCGAATGTGACCGTCACATCAGCGGTCACCGACGGGCCGTCCACTGCGCCGGTGTTCGCGTCGACGCCGCTCGGAAGATCGACCGCCACGATCGGTGCATCCACCTGGCCGACGAGATCGGCCGCGTCAGGCCGTAGACCGCCGTGCCCGGAAATCCCGACGATGCCGTCGATCACCAGATCCGGCGACCCGACTTCGGCGGCGACTCGGCCGCCGGCCTTCAAGAGAGCATCGAGGCCCGCCCGATGAGCGCGCGCCGGATCGAGCAACACGGCCCGCACGCTCACACCTCGTTTGCGGAGCAACGCACCGGCCCACAGGGCATCACCGCCGTTGTCGCCCGTACCGACCAGCAGCGTCACCGACCGATGCGCGACCGACCCTGTACGGGAACGCAATTCGTCCGCGACTACTCGCGCAAGACCGTACGCCGCTCGACGCATCAGCACCCCGTCGGGCAGCTTGTCGAGCAGCGGCGCCTCAGCTGCTCGCACCTGATCGGCTGTGTAGTACCCACGCATGTCGGAACCCTTCAGTTGCCGTCGCTACCCTCGAAACCATGAAATCACGTCTTCGCCCGGCAATCGCGGGTCTCGTGCTCGCTCTCGGTCTGGTCGGGTGCAGTTCCGGCACCGACTCCACACCACCGGCTCCGGAAACGACGGCCAGCGGACCCGTGGTGACCATCTCCGGGATGGCGTACTCCCCCGCGTCCATCACCGTGAATGTCGGCGAGACGGTCACGTGGGTGTTCGACGACAACGGAATGGCCCACGACGTCAACGGCCTCGGGGACGCCAAGGGCAAACTCCGCAGTCCGCTCAAGAAATCGGGAACCTACACCTACACGTTCACCGAACCCGGAACCTACGACTACACCTGCACACCGCATCCCGAGATGCGCGGAACCGTCGTCGTCGAGACGCCGTAACGCGCTCGGGCCCCACAGTCTTGCGACTGCGGGGCCCGATTTTCTAGCGAAAGCTACTCGACCGTAACCGATTTCGCCAGGTTACGCGGCTTGTCGACGTCGTAGCCACGCGCCGCGGCAACCTCGGCCGCAAAGATCTGCAACGGAACCGTGGACAACAACGGCTGCAGCAGAGTCGGTGACGCCGGAATCTCGATCAGGTGATCCGCGTGCGCCGCGGCGACGGTGTCGCCTTCCTCAGCGATGACGATAGTCGTCGCCCCGCGCGCCTTGATCTCCTGAATGTTGGACACCAACTTCGAGTGCAGGACAGCGCGGCCCTGCGGCGACGGCATGACGATGATGACCGGAAGGTCCTCCTCGATCAAGGCGATCGGGCCGTGCTTGAGCTCACCGGCGGCAAAGCCCTCGGCGTGCATGTACGCGAGCTCCTTGAGCTTGAGCGCACCCTCGAGCGCCACCGGGTAGCCGACGTGACGCCCCAGGAACAGCACGGTCGACGCGTGCGCGAACTGGCGCGCCAACGCGCGCACCGGTTCTGCCGTCTCGAGTACCTTGCTGACCAATGCGGGCATCGCTTCGAGGTCGGCGTACTCGCGGGCGACCTCGTCCGGATACTTGGTTCCGCGAGCCTGCGCCAAAGCCAAACCGACGAGGTAGTTCGCGGTCACCTGCGCCAGGAACGCCTTGGTGGACGCGACCGCGATTTCCGGTCCTGCCCGGGTGTAGAGGACTGCGTCGGCTTCACGCGGGATCTGTGCACCGTTGGTGTTGCAGATCGCCAGGACGCGTGCCTTCTGGTCCTTGGCGTGCTTGACAGCCTCGAGCGTATCGGCCGTTTCCCCCGACTGCGAGATTGCGACAACAAGCGTCGAGCGATCGAGAACCGGGTCGCGGTAACGGAATTCGCTGGCGAGTTCGACCTCGACAGGTAGACGCGTCCAATGCTCGATCGCATACTTCGCCAACAGACCGGAGTGGTAAGCGCTACCGCAAGCGACAACGAACACCTTGTCGACGTCGCGCAGTTCCTGATCGGACAACCGCTGCTCGTCGAGGACGATCTTCCCGTTCTCGAAGTGGCCGAGGAGCGTGTCGGCGACAGCAGTCGGCTGCTCTTCGATCTCCTTGAGCATGAAGTAATCGTGACCACCTTTTTCGGCGGCTGCGAGATCCCAGTCGATGCGGAACGGGCGTCCTTCTGCCTCGTTACCCGCGAAGTCGGAGATCCGGTAGCTGTCGGCAGTGATCACCACTGCCTGATCCTGTCCGAGTTCAACCGCATCGCGTGTGTGCTCGATGAATGCAGCGACGTCGGAGCCGAGGAACATCTCGCCCTCACCGACACCGACTACGAGCGGCGTCGAGCGGCGCGCGGCGACAATCGTGTCCGCATGATCAGCGTGCGTGAAGACGAGCGTGAACGCACCTTCCAACCGACGAACCACCGACAGCGCACTCTCGATGAAATCACCTGCCGTCGGCCCCTGGGCGTACGCCCGGGCGACGAGGTGAACCGCGACCTCGGAATCCGTGTCGCTCTGCAGTTCGACGCCTGCAGCCTCGAGCTCCGCACGCAGCGGGGCAAAATTCTCGATGATTCCGTTGTGAACGACAGCCAGCTTGCCCGAGGCATCACGATGCGGGTGCGCATTGCGGTCCGTCGGACGCCCATGCGTCGCCCAACGGGTATGGCCCATACCGGACGTACCGACGAAGTGATCCGCACCGTACTCGCCGAGCTCCGCCTCGAGGTTGGCCAACTTACCGGCCTTACGCTCGATCTCGACCCCACCGGTTCCGTCGAGAATCGCGATTCCCGACGAGTCGTACCCGCGATACTCCATTCGTCGCAAAGCCTCCACCACAACGCCCAGAGCTGGGCGGTGGCCGACGTATCCCACGATTCCGCACATGGTGACTCAGGGTACTTGGACATCGGCGGTGGGCGCATTTTGCGGTTCCCGCACCTGGTTGCGGCGTCCGCTCCGCATACACGAGGCGGCTCATCGGATAACGTCTTCAACCGTGGCACCGAAACTGAAGACACTGACCCGTGAGCTGTCCAAGCGCGGCCCGCACCGAGTTCTCCGCGGCAACCTCGCCCTGGCCGGACAGCCGGGTGTCGTGTACACGCCGGAAACCGGTTTCAATCTCCCCGCCGTTGCCTTCGCGCACGGGTGGATGGTCGGGTCCCACAAGTACGAGCAGACACTCCAGCACCTCGCTTCCTGGGGAATTGTCGCAGCGGCGCCCGACAGCGAACGCGGTCCGGTCCCGTCACATCTCGGATTGGCTGCAGATCTTCGAGCGACGCTCGACATCTGCGTCGGCGTGCGACTCGGCCCCGGACAGATCAGCGTCCAACCCGATCGGGTCGCCTTTGCCGGTCACGGCATGGGCGCGGGCGCTGCGGTACTGGCCGCAGCGCAGCGCGGGGATGTCGGTGCGGTAGCCGCACTGTTCCCGGCCCCGACAGCACCCAAGGCGGAGAACTACGCGTCGAAGATCACAGCGCCCGGATTGATCCTCGCCGGCGAAGACGACGTCGATTCCTTGACCAGCAATGCCCGGCCGCTGAGCGTGGAGTGGGGCGGTCCTGTCATCGCACGTACCGTGAACGACGCCCAAGACGCCGGACTGATCGAAGGCCGCCGACTCCTCGGCGCCCTGGGCCTCGGTGGATCCGAGCGCAAGACACAGGCCGCCGCACGGTGCCTGCTCACGGGCTTCCTGTTGTTCCATCTGACCGGCGACAAGAAGTACAAGGATTTTGCTGATCCTGACGTCGAGATTCCGCACACGGCGCCGTTGCTGCCGGTCGAACCTCACTCCGACGCGCGGGCCAGCCAGCTGTTGCGTAAGTAGGAGTCCGTACTCGCCACCGACTCCGGCGGCGAGCACGGCGGCGTCGGCGTCGGCTCTGACGCGGATCGCAGATACGGGCCGGACCTGACCGGCCCATCCGTGTCATTCTCGGCGGATGTCGTTTCGGACGGCGGCTCCTGGTGCGATTCCGCGCTCGCTGCGGCCACTCTGCGCTCACGGAAGTCGTCGAGTTGAGAATCGAGGGTTCGACGGATCGCTTCGAACGGCGCGTGAACGGACTTCACAGCGGACCAGCTCCGGCCAACTCAGCGCCCGTCTCTCCGTCGGGGACCACGATCGACTCGTCGGGGACTGTGGAAGGCGGCTCCGGGTCCGGCGCGGGCGAGAACTCGGCGTTGGATTCAACCGGCACCTCGTGCTCGCGAATCTCAGGGTCGGGAGTTTCGGGCTGGAGTGTCGCAGGCTGGGACGCTTCTTGCGGGCGCGCCTCGTGCAGCGACATCTCCGGATCGGCATCGAGCACTATTCTCGGCCAACCATTTTCGCTCAACTCCAGGGTGGCCGACACAGAGTTCCCGTCAGCACCTGCAACATCCAGACTCACCCCACGACCGTCGGACGCAATCGAGAAGCCCCAAGTGTTGCCGCCGATCGAGAAAGAGACAGGAGCGGCGGCGACACCTGATGCACTCGGCTCGGCGATCGGAAAGGTTGACGTGAACGCGTCTGTCACCCACTGGGTCGCGGCGTCAAAAGCATGACCAACCGCGCTCGCGCACTCCGCACACGCCCTGTCGAATTCATCGCGAGTATCGAGATACGCCGAACGAAAAACCGTGTCCAGCCATGGCGCCGCACCACGACCGGTGGAAGCGACGTGAGTCAGCTGGTCGATCTCCCCCGCACCCAGACCGCCGATCGTCGCCCGGTCGAGGCTTGCCACCTTGAAAGCCTTGTCTGCCAAAGCCGTTCGAACCGTCCGCGCGAACTCGTCGGCCAGCGTGATCAACAGTGGCGCCGAATCCGCATCGGACCGAGCTTCACGCCGCGCCGCGAAGGCATGATCTACGACCGCACCCACGCCGGAAACATTCCACACTGAAGGAAGATTCTCCGCCAGGGTCGTCAGCATCGCGATCTCGGCGACCGAACCGTCCACCGCTGCGGCCATGTCCGACGCATCTCGCATTAGTGCCTCGAAATCGATACCAGCCTCTGCGCGATACGCATCCTCGTAGGACGTAAGCATCCGTTCTTCGAAGCCCAACCGAGAGGCCAGGTCGTGAAATCGATCGAAGAACTGCAGTCCCCTCGCACCAGCATCCAGGATTTCGTCAGGACGCACGCGCGAATCACGCAGTGCAAGAATATCTTCGACGCAATAGTAGCTGTTTGGTACTGCCTGTGCGGTACCGCTCGTCCGTCTCATGAGACCGACCCGCTGGAGTCTCGCAATCGCTGCGCACCCTGACCGTCCACCTCAGCGATCACCTCAGCCGAAGAGGAAAGCCGACGCGCCAACGCATCGAGAAGATCCGCACGGCCAGTCAAGCGAGAATTCAGGACCGCCAATGCCGACGCCAACGCGGCTCCATGCTCGGCGTAATCACGGCCCGAAACGGCACCGCTGAATCGCAGACGCCTGATCGGGTCCGCAGAATCGCGCAGAGCCTGGGCCACCGACACCGCATGGCGCGCCAATTCATCTGTTCCAGCGCGGTCGACATCCACGAGCGCCCCCAAGTTTCAGCGGAACCACTCGAACGTCGAGCGGCCTTTGACTCCTTGGACGCAGCAGGGCGCAATTACGTTCCCTCAAAACGCGAATGCCGTAATGAGGGGCTAAACCGAACCGACGATCTCGGCCAACTCGTCGGCCAGCCTCTGCGCGAGCGGAAGTTCGGTGGCCTCGACCATGACGCGGACCAGTTGCTCTGTCCCGGACGGGCGCAGGAGCACGCGACCACCGTCACCGAGGACGCGCTCTGCGTCCGCGACTGCTGCGAGTACCGACGGCGATGCTGCGACTGTCGCCTTGTCCCCGACCTTCACGTTGATCAGAACCTGCGGGAGGGTTGTCATCGTTGCGGCCAGCGCGGATGCCGACTTACCCGTGCGAGCCATGCGTCCGAGCAGCCGGAGGCCGGTGAGAATCCCATCGCCCGTGGTGCCGAACGCCGGCAACACGACATGGCCTGACTGCTCGCCACCGAGGCTGTATCCGCCCGCGCGCAGTTCCTCCAAGACGTAGCGGTCGCCTACGGCAGCAGTCACGATGTTTATACCGGCCTCGCGCATCGCGATGTGCAAACCGAGATTGCTCATGACAGTCGCGACGAGAGTGTTCTCGACCAACTCACCGGCGTCGTTCATCGCGATCGCCAGAACTGCCATGATCGCGTCACCGTCGACCACCGCTCCGGTCTCGTCGACGGCCAGGCAACGGTCGGCGTCGCCGTCGTGCGCGAGGCCTAGGTCCGCCCCGTGATCGACTACGGCTTTCTGAAGATTCTCCAGGTGCGTCGATCCGCAGCCGTCGTTGATGTTGAGGCCGTCGGGATCGGCGCTGATCGCGATGACGCGAGCGCCCGCTGCCGCGTAGGCAACCGGTGCGAGCGCGGAAGCAGCGCCGTTGGCGCAGTCGACCACAACGGTGAGTCCAGCGAGTGGCTCGCTCGCCGCGCTCGCCAGATGCGCAAGGTACAGCTGAGCGGCGTCGTCGACCGTACGGACGCGGCCGATCCCGGCACCTGTCGGTAGGACGGGCGGCGCAGTGCCGTCGAGTGCATCCTCGATCGCCACCTCGACAGCATCATCCAGCTTGTGTCCACCGGCTGCGAAAATCTTGATTCCGTTGTCCGGCATGGGATTATGCGATGCAGAGATCATGACACCGAGACTGGCGTCGAGCTTTGCCGTCAAGTATGCAACTGCCGGAGTCGGAAGAATACCCACGTCGAGCACGTCGACACCCGCGGAACTCAATCCTGCGGTCACCGCGGCTTGAAGCATCTCACCGCTGGCGCGAGGATCGCGGCCGATCACGGCGGTCGGACGTTCGTCCGCGGTGTCGGCTGTCAGTACGCTCGCCGCGGCAACTGCCAATCTCAATGCAAGATCTGCAGTCAGATCCGAATTGGCAAGTCCACGAACACCGTCAGTACCGAACAACCGACCCATAGAACGACTCCTGAATCCTGTGAACCTCGAGAAGGGAACTCGAGAAGGGAATTTCTCCGAGAAACACAAGAGCGAGCGTCCGGTAACGATGGACGCCCGCTCTTGTGGTGAACAGGTGCCGAAGCAGACCCGTCGGGTCAACCTCGGCGAAGCATCAGCGCTTGGAGTACTGCGATGCCTTACGGGCCTTCTTCAGGCCGTACTTCTTACGCTCGACCGCGCGGGCGTCACGCGTCAGGAAGCCTGCACGCTTGAGGGCCGGACGATCATCAGGGGTTACCTCGATGAGTGCGCGCGCGATAGCCAGACGCAGTGCGCCTGCCTGACCGGACGGGCCGCCACCGTGCAGCAGTGCAATGATGTCGAAAGACTCGGGACGCTCGACGAGCACCAGCGGAGCCTTGATCAGCTGCTGGTGAACCTTGTTGGGGAAGTAGTCCTCCAACGTACGACCGTTGAGCTTGAACTGACCGGTACCGGGAGCCATCCGGACGCGAACGACAGCCTCCTTGCGGCGACCGACGGTCTGGACCGGGCGATCGAGGACGATCGGTGCGAGCGTAGCTGCAGCAACCTCTTCGACGACCTCGACTGCGTCAGAGACAAGCTCTTCCACTGCTTCGATGTTCTCTTCGGACACGTTCTGCTCTTCCGGCGATGTCACTGTGCGACCTGCTTGATCTCGAACGGCACCGGCTGCTGCGCGGTGTGGGGGTGATTCGGGCCCGCGTAAACCTTGAGCTTGCTGCTCATTGCGCGGCCGAGCTTCGTCTTGGGGAGCATGCCGACAATGGCCTTCTCGACGAGACGATCGGGAGTCCTGTCGAGGACCTCACCGACAGTGCGGGACTTCAGGCCACCCGGGAATCCGGAGTGGTGGTAAACGTTCTTGCCCTGCAGCTTGTTGCCGCTGATGGCAACCTTCTCTGCGTTGATGATGACAACGAAGTCACCACCGTCGATGTGCGGCGCGTAGGTGGGCTTGTGCTTGCCACGCAGCAAGTTCGCTGCCTGAACGGCAAGACGGCCGAGCACCACGTCAGTGGCGTCGATGACGTGCCACGTGTGGGTCACATCTCCGGCCTTCGGGGTGTACGTAGACACAGATCTTCCTCGTCTTAATTCATTCCACTGCTGACCATGTGCGTATCGCGTAAACGATCCTCGGCGGCCAGTTGAGACCCGAGAACCGCCGGTCTCCACGCATTTCTGCCGGAGCCCTACGGCACGCCACCGATAGACGATACCGGTCTACCCGCTGCCAGGTCAAAGCGCAGCCATTCCTGCCAACAGCATCATCGTCCAGCACAGCGATGCGAGCGATCGACATGCGCCTGCCCCGGCAACCTGACGGTACCGGGGCAGGCGGGGTGTCATCACGGCGTGGGATGTTGTCAGCGACCGAACCCGTTTGCCGCGATCCGATCAGCTTCCTGCATCTTCTCCGAGCCGCTCGCCGTCGCTCCGGCGATCTGCGCGAGAACCATGTTCAGTTCTTCGGAAGCCTGGGCCCAGCGACGCTGTGCGTCGTTCCACGCTTCGGAACCTGCCCCTTCCCAGCCTGCTTGCAGCTTGTCCACGACAACCTTGATGTCGCCCTGTTTGTCGTTGATCGCTTTGGCCTGCTGTTTCATCTGATCGGACAGCATTGCGAGGCCGCCGAAGTCGTACTTGATCCTGTCGGACATAACTGCTCCCGGTTCGGTGTGACTGGAGAGAACTTGTGAGAACTACTGGCTGAGGATTGCTTGATCGGACGACGAAGTGCTGGCGGTCAGGACATGTTCACCGTCGCGCCGCGAAGCGAGCTGACGTTGTCGTCTTCGGTCGAGTCGAAGGTTCCCGCGGCCTGTTTGATCTGCTCGCAGATGTCGGTCAGAGCTGTGTCCAACTTCAGGGCCGCGCTGTTGTATCGCTCCATGATTCCTGCGTATTCGACCTGCGCCGCACCGTTCCACGAATTGTGCGAAGCGTCGGCCTCCGACCGAACAGCGTTGACCAGCCCCCTGATGTCACCGAGATGTCCGTCGATGGTCCCCGCCGAATCGATCAATTCAGCGGTAGTTGCGGTAAAGCCCATGTCGTCCCCCTGGATTCGGTGAGTACCGTTCGGTATCGGCGATCACACACAACGGGCTTTGTCCGTCGGATGTGCACCGGGGTCGAGCGGAACTCCCTGATGTGCGCTACACATACTTTGACGCGACCTTCGTGCCAACGGTTCCGGCCCGACCGAAGAATATTTTCAGAACCGACCGATCCGGTCACGGTGTGAATTCGACCGACTGCCACATCCGCAGGCAGTCCGCTTCGAGACTGCCCCACTCACCGACCAGATACTGGCAGCCGATACTCACTTGCCGTCCGTTGTCGACGTACACGTGCCAACGCACCTCGGAGAAATCGTCCGGAAACTCGACGTACACCACTGCCCGTTTTCCTGCGGCGTCGTCGAGCACAGCAAACTCTGCGAACCGCAATGGGTCCTCGAACGTCGAAAACTGCTGACGCAAAACAGCTTCGACGGAATCGAATCCCACACCTTCCGCAAGACGTTTCTCGATGACCACGATCTTGCGATCCGCACCCGAACCGGGTACCAAATCGGTACGCCCGCTCGAGGTCCCTCGCGACAGAAGCTTCCAATCGGAAGGCACTTCTGCCGCAACGCTTCCCACGTCCACACGAGTAAGTTCCGGCGTGGCCCCGGACTCGATCGACGAGATCGAAGTCTTCGGGGCAGGCGTTTCCTGCTCTTTCGACGCCTCCACGATCTCTACTTCGTCTTCCGCCGTGGCTGCGACCGACCCCGTCAACCGAGAATCGTTTCGATCGCGAGTGGACACCACGACCGTTCCTGCGACCGCACCGGCGACGGCGACCACCGCAAGCGCCGCCGCGAACCATCGACGGCCTCCGCGCCGCCCGCCGACGCGACGCGGCGAAGAGGCATTCGAGTCCGCGCCAGGAATCGACTTCGCGCCATCCGTATCGCCTACCCACCCGGCGCCAAAAGCCGAATTGTCGACGATTCGTCCCGAACTGTCCCGCGCGGTTGTCTGGCGAACGAGCGTCTGAGGATCCACCAGAGACGCAGCCACCCGGCTCTCGTCCAGAATTCGGATGCTCGCGTGGCCGTGAACATTCGTCGACCCCCGTTCGAGCGAAGCCGCAACAGCATGAGAGCTCGGCCCGACCAACACCACAGCGTCCCGAACCGATAGATCCCCGATTGCGGAAAACAACCCCGCAACGTCAGCGATCTCCGAACTTTGTGTTCCGTCGATTCGGAGTTCACCGTCGACCTCAGCGACAACAGAAGCGACCACCGTTCCGCCTCGCAGTTCGAGGACGACACACCGCGATCGCCAAGCCGTATGAGCCGACCTCGCCGCCGCGATCGACGTCGGAACGAGTACGACGTCGTGCGCCACTCGACGTGCGGCATCGAGCAATCGCCGCCTGCGTGGGGCACCCCAATCCGAGGGATGACTGAGATGAAGAATGTCTGCGTCGACGATTCCGCACCCGTCCATCGCACTGGAGATCAGCCTGGCCACCTCCAAGACTGTCGGGACAACCCGACCATCCACGTCGACATAATCGTCGTCGATGTAATCGATCGCATTCTCGCCGGAGGCACCGGGGCCCGACGCCGGTTCGCGTCGGAGGTCTGCACTGCAACAGAATTCGCGTTGACCCGACACGACCCAGATATTCGATGCACCCCAATGTAACGAGACCGACACTGCGGACGGAGCGGTCACAGCGGTGGCATCCACGGAACTTGGACAAGTTGGGTTTGCGAGCGGGAAACGTAGACCCCACGGCCTTCCGGCATCGCCGACGCGCGGACAGTGCCGACGAGATTTCCCTCGTCACGACTTCCGCTCATGATCAATCCGGCCGGCGCCATGTCGCGAATTCTCGCAATGACCGGCTCGTACAGTGCTCTGGCCGCACCACCGGAACGGCGGGCAATAACCAGGTGCAAACCGATGTCCTTGGAGTGCGGAATGTATTCGAGCAACGGCGCCACCGGATTTCCACTCGGTGTGGCCACAAGGTCGTAGTCGTCGATCAGTACGTAAATCTCCGGCCCACTCCACCAAGATCGTTCCCGCAATTGCTGCTGCGTTGTTCCGGCGTTCGGCATTCTGGCAGCGACGATCCGAGCCAAGTCGACCATCAACTCACCGAAGGTCGTCGACGACGCCGAGTACCCGCCGAGGTGATTCCCTTCGACCACGCCCAGCAGGGAATGCCTATAGTCACCGATGATCAGCTTGGCCTGGGCCGGTGTGTTCGACGCGATGATCCCTTCGGCTATTCCACGCAAGAGAGATGTCTTCCCACACGCGGTGTCGCCGAATATCAACAGGTGCGGGTGTTCCCGGAAGTCCATGTACACCGGGGCGAGGTCGGTCTCACCGAGCCCGATCGGCACGGTGAGGCACCGACCGTCGGCCGCACTCGGTGAGGGCCACCGGGTCCCGACAGCTTCGAGAAGTTCTGCCCGCGAGTAGGAATCCGGGAGCATCCGCACGGTGGGTGCCGGACGCGAATTCGACATGGCTGCAATACGTTCGACCGTCGCCACCACAGCCGTACTCGAGTTCTCACTACCCGGTAGGCCGTCGATTCGAGGTAGTCCGGTGAGAAGGTGGAGTCCGTCGCGAGTGATGCCACGACCCGGTCGACCTTCCGGCACCAGGCCGGCTTTCCGGCGACCCGCATCCGAATCTCCCGGATCACCCAAACGAAGTTCGATGCGAGTACCCAGTTGATCCTTGAGTGCCGGCCGGATCTCGGCCCACCTCGACGTCGTGACGATCACGTGTACACCGAAGGACAAACCTTGACCGGCGAGCATGTTGATCTGGGGCTCGAGTGATTCGAAATCCGAACGAACGCTTGGCCAACCGTCGACGACGAGGAAGACGTCACCGTACGGGTCCTCTCGGAGTCCCGCAGCCTCACCTTCCCCGGCGGGATCAGCTGTTCGCAATCTACGGAAATCGGCCATCGATTCGATGCCGAGGTCACGAAACAGTCGCTCCCGTTTGGCGACCACACCGAGTACCTCGGCAACTGTGCGCCGGACGCGGTCGGAATCCAAGCGGTTTGCCACCGATCCGACGTGCGGCAGATCTTTCAATCCGAGGAGCGTTCCACCGCCGAAGTCGAGGCAGTAGAACTGAATCTGTTCCGGCGTGTGCGTCATGCTCAGAGACAAGATCAACGTGCGCAACGCCGTCGACTTTCCCGACTGCGGGCCGCCGACAATCGCGAGGTTGCCAGTCGATCCGTTGAGATCGGCGACGAGTAGATCGCGGCGCTGATCGAACGGCCTGTCGACTATGCCGAAGGGTGCGCTCAGATTTCCGCGAGGTTGATCACCGGTCGCCCACCGCGGCAACAACTGGTCAAGCGTCGGAGATGACGCGAGCGGCGGGAGCCACACTTCATGCGCACGTGGACCGTGACCGCGCATGCGGTCTACGAGGACTCCCATGAGAGTACGTGCATCGTCACCGATTTCACCCATGTCGACGACGTCGGGCTCGACGGGAACGACAACGGCCTCTGGTCCGGTCACGGGCTTCGCGGTAAACGGCAGCGGCGCCAGTTCGACGGGGGAATCGACCGAGAATCGAGTGGGCACGATCCGCTCGCCCTCGTACGGGCCTGACACGTACGCACCTTGGAAGCGAACGATCTCAGCAGAATCGGACTTCAGGTATCCCGCACCGGGTGTACCCGGAAGGTGATAAGCATCGGGAACGCCGAGGACGGAACGAGACTCGTTCGCCGAGAACGTTTTCAAACCGACGCGATACGAAAGATGGCTGTCGAGGCCCCGAAGCTTTCCTTCGTCGAGTCGCTGACTGGCCAGCAGCAGGTGAATGTGAAGTGACCTGCCCAATCGCCCGATGGCCACGAACAATTCGGCAAATTCCGGCTGCTGACTGAGCAGTTCGGAAAACTCGTCGACAACCACGAAGAGTGCCGGTAACGGATCGAGTGCAGCGCCAGCCAGCCTCGCCTTCTCGTAATCGGACACGTTTGCGAAGTTTCCTGCCGCACGCAACAGTTCTTGTCGACGATTCATTTCGCCGGCGAGCGCGTCCTTCATACGATCGACCATCGCCAATTCCTCGGCAAGGTTGGTGATGATCGCAGCAACGTGCGGCGCCTCCTCGAGGCCGAGAAAGGTTGCACCACCTTTGAAGTCGATCAGGACGAGGTTCAGTGCGTCGGGAGAGTGGGTCGCGATCAGGCCGAGCACCAAGGTTCGCAGGAACTCCGACTTGCCAGAACCGGTGGCTCCGATACACAGCCCGTGCGGACCCATACCGTTCTCGGCCGACTCCTTCAGATCCAGTTCGACGGGGTTTCCGTCTTGTCCGACACCGATCGGCACGCGGAGTCGGTCGCGCCCCTGACGTGGAAGCCAGCCATGCTCAGGATTGAACCTCGCAACGTTTCCTATCCCCAACATCTGGCTCCACGTCCGAAGGGATCGGTCGTCGTCAGCTGCGTCGACGGCATTCTGCGATGCCGCACGGAACGGTGCGATGCGACGCCCGAACGCCTGCGCCAGGCTCGTCGTCGCAGCGTCGGGCCTCGCAAAGTTCTCAACTCCTGCGCTGCTCACCGCGCCGATCTGATCGCTACCGACGACCAGTCGCAACCCACGCGTCGCCACCAGCCGCGGGCAGAACCCGCAGAGGTCGAGGACGGTCACCGAGTCGAGCCCGGATTCGGACAACAGGCCGGTGTCACCTTCGAGTAAGCCACCGTCCACGACCAACACGAGATGCGGAACGCCCACACTGGCTGGAGTGTTGCGAGCGAATCGAGCACGCATCGAAAGCGGTTCCCCGAGGGAACTTTCGAATTCGAGATACGAACCGAACACCATGCGTGCAGTGCCGGTGCCGTCCTGAGACTGCGGGTGTTGCACGTGTGGGAGCCACTTGACCCACTCCCACTCGGATTCGGTATCGGGACCGCACACCACCGCAACTTGGAGCGTGTCCGGACCGTGGAATGTGCACAGCTGCATCAACATCGAGCGGACAAGCGCACGAGCGGAATCTCTCTGCCCCTCGATGGACATCGCAGCAAATCCGCGAAGCGAGACGGCGGTCGGCAGGTCCTGCACAACCGAATGTGCACGGACGAATCGCCGAAGTGAGACAGCAGCGACGGGTTCGAGATCCTCGACCGGCCCGGTCTCCGGAGACACGAGTCTGGTGGCCAATCGCTGTGTACCCAGACCTACCCGAACGTGGCAGTAGTCCGAGTCGGTGATCTGACGCTCCCACATCCGCACAGTCCCGGCCAGTGTCCAGAGCAGCGACGGCTCGGGATTGCTCCACTCGAGAGCAGCACGCTGCGCACCAGACGTCGCAGCAACATCACTACGCATCTGATCCAGGTACCGGAGGTAGTCCTTGCGGTCCTCGTTCGCTTCGGACGCTCTTGCTCCACCGCTACGACCGCCCCCGGCGAGCATTCCGAGCATCGACACCATCATCATGACCGGAAACAGCAGGGACATCGGATTGCGCGCCATGCCGGAAGAGAACATCAGCGCCACCATGCCGATCATGGCAACCACCATGATCACCGGAAGTAGTTTGGTCAGTAGATTTCCCGGCGTGACGCGAGGTATCTCCGGTGGGGGCTGAAGCGTCACCTCGCCGCCCGGTGTGCGCGGCGATTCAAGGCGTGCTCGACGCGCAAATCTGACAGTGCTCAATTCACCCACCCCCATCGGTGCTGCAGCTGTTGCCGCCAGGCGCCTCGTCCGACTACCGCCGGCCCCCCAAGGCGTACTCGCGCAATTGCAAGAGAGTAGATCACAACACCGACACTCGGGTCGGTGCCACCTGTTGTCGGCGCTGTCTTCGATACAGGCGCGCAGTTCATGTCGTATTGTTCGGGTGAACTGGGGTGACGCGAAGGGGGAATCGCGTCATGGGAGGGGACAGATCTTGACCAGCACCACTACAACCAGCGCTGCGAACACCGGAAACGGACGAGGCGCGAGTCATTCTGCCGAACTGTGCAGGTTGACGGTACTTTCAGCCCATTCGCAGGTGGATCTTGCGGTGCCGCTTCGTGTTCCACTCACCGTGGTCATTCCGGGCATTGTGGACACAATTGTCAACCACAGCAATTTCAACGAGTTCGACCACACCACCGAACAATTCGAGCCCGTCGACTGGACTCTGTCGAAAGTCGGCAGGTCACCGCTGGCACCGACGCTGTCGCTGCACGAGCACGGAATCCGCGATGGAGAATTGCTCGTACTCGAGGCCTCGGACACCGCTGCCCCGCCCCCACTCTTCGACGACATCATGTACACCGTCGCGGCCACGGATGCGGACGTCTACCGACGCTGGACTCCGGTCACCGCGCGCATTGTCGGCTCGACCGCCGCCCTCGTCGCTGCGCTCGTCGCGGCCCTCGCCCTGGTCCTCGGCGACACGGGACTGATCGGCGCCGTCTGCGGCGGAGTGACGTCTTTGGTGCTCACAGTCGCCGCCGCCGTGGCGGCGCGGGTGTACGGAGACTCTGCAAGTTCCGTCACGCTCGGATGCGCTTCGGTGCCACTGGCGTTCATCTCCGGCGCACTCTGCGTGCCCGGCACTGTTCTTTCGGCTCATCTGCTTCTCGGTTCGGCATTTGCCGCTGCGGTAACTCTGATCTGCTTCCGCTTGTGCGGCGCCGGATTAGCTGTCTTCACCGCACTTCTCGTCGTCCTTCTCGCGGCGGTGGGCACCTTTGCCGTCACTACCACGCTTCCCGGGGCGCGCACCGCGACCGTCAGCGGCGCGGTGATTGCCGCCGCATTTATCGTTCTCACGTTCACCGCTCGACTGTCGATGTTGTTCGCGCGACTACCGCTTCCCCCTGTTCCGACGCCGAGTAATCCCCTCGACGACGACCGCGACGAACTGCCCGAACCCGAACTACCCGGGCTGACCGAGTTGGCCGAAAGGGCAGGGCGGGCGCGTAACTATCTGACCGGGCTGATCGTGGCCACGTCAGTGGTCGCGCTCGTCGCTGCCGTCGCACTCGCGTGGTCCTGGCCTGGTCAGGGGATCGTCTGGCCGAATCTTGCTCTCGCATTCGCGACGGCCGTCGTGCTGATGTTTCGCGGGCGCACCTACGCGGGCGCACAGCAGGCTGTGCCACTCATCGCGGCAGGCATCTCGGTGATTCTCGTTCTCCTGGGCGACATGGCATGGACCCATCGCGACCATGCATTGGTCATCTTCGCCATCACGATGACCGTTCTCCTCCTGGCACTGATTCTGGGAATCCTCGCCCCCCAGAACACATTCAGCCCCGTTATGCGACGCGCTGCCGAGCTGTTGGACCTCGCTGCGATTGCAGCAATCGTTCCGCTGATCTGCTGGGTCAGTGGCCTCTTCGCGCTCATGCGTAGCCTCTGAGCGATCGGTGATCGATGGTGATTCGACGTGCAACAAACATCTGCGCCAGTCTCGTGATCGTCGCCTTCAGCGTTCTCGCCGGGGCAGGTGGCGCATCGAGCGCGGTTCCCTCCCCCATCGATCCTGCAATGCTGCCGGAGGACGGTCCGCCCGCACCTCCACAACCCACCGAACAACGAACCCTGTGCGTCCCAGCCGTGGCAGGTGGTGACGATGCGGACATTCCACGTTCTCAACGAGATCTGGGATTCGATTCTGTGTGGCCGATCACCAGAGGGGCCGGACAGCGAATTGCCGTCATCGACACCGGTGTCAGCAGACATCCCCGGCTGCCATCGCTCGACGGCGGCGGTGATTACGTCGGTACCTCCGACGGCACCGACGATTGTGACGCACATGGAACAGTCGTGGCCGGTCTCATCGCCGCCCAGCAAGTCGAGGGTTCCGGATTCTCCGGAGCTGCGCCTGACGCACAGATAATTTCGATCAGGCAGTCCAGTGCCGCCTTCTCGGTGGCCGGCCAACGCGAAGACCCTGCTGCAGCCGAGAACTCATCCGGGTACGGAAACGTCGACACCATGGCATCGGCCGTCCGTCACGCTGCGGACATGGGTGCAAGCGTCATCAACATCTCCGAAGTCGCCTGCAAGCCTGCCGGGGACGGGATCAACGACCAACGACTCGGCGCTGCAATCGAATACGCCACGATCGCGAAGAACGTCGTAGTCGTCGCAGCTGCAGGTAACGTCGGATCCGGAGGTTGCAAGAACCAGAATCCGCCGCCGGATCCCGTCGACCCCTTAGCCGATCCATGGAACTCGGTTGCGACGATTGCCAGTCCGGCTTGGTACGACGACTATGTCCTCACGGTCGGGTCGGTAGACCCCAATGGCGCCGCCAGTTCCTTCAGCCTCGGCGGTCCGTGGGTCGACGTGGCGGCGCCCGGCACCGGAATCACCTCACTTCACCCGACGTCGCCCGGTCTGACCAACGGGGTGTACGGCTCCGACGGCGCCGTACAGTCGTTCAACGGGACCAGTTTCGCTGCGCCCTTTGTCGCGGCAACCGCCGCACTGGTCCGGTCGGTTCACCCGGAACTGACTGCGCCTCAGGTCATGCAACGTATCGAAGCCACCGCCCACGCTCCGGCGCAGGGTTGGAATCCCTACGTCGGTCACGGCGTCATCGATCCACTTGCGGCAGTGACGGGCGAATTGGCCCCAGGAGAACGCGTCAAGGTCAACCATCAGTCGGTGTCGATCGATCCCCTACCCACGCCGCCGACCCCCGACAACCGATCTCGCGACACGGCACTCGTCGGAGCCGGAACGGTCGGCACCCTCGCCCTACTGACGCTGTTGGCATCGATGCCTCTTCGTCGAGTAATTCGTCGGCATCTTCCCGAACGCCAGAACATCGATCCCTGAACCGTCAGCAGTGTTCAGTTCACCGGAGCGGCCGGCGCTGTATCGGGGGCGATTCCGTCGTGAGCTATCAGTGCATTGCTCTTCTCGAGCGCGGGACCTGATGCAAGCAGGTCGAGAATCTGCCAAGGCGCGCGATCAGGCGTTCGCGTCAATCCGAGCGCGCGAGCGGAGGTTTCGTCCGGTACGCCGTACTTCACACCGGTATCGGCTACGTAGAACACTCCGTCGTGCCTGGTGCTGTTCGTCTCGATTCCGGTCGCTTGAACAAATCCGCCGAATCCCTGTTCGACATGGACGTTGTCGAGATTGTCACCCGATCCGTCCGCCTGCGCCAAGGACACCAACTTGCCACCCTCCGGGATCGGAACCTGCAATCCAGCGACAAGTTTCAGCGTTGCAGAACTACTTTCGCCGCCCTCGACTGCAGGTGCGGGAGCCCATTCCAGACAGCCGACAGGTGCGCCGTGATCATCGACGATCTCCGGAACCACCCGCGGCAACAAGTCGACGGCCAGCTCACTCACCGAGGGAATACGACTGATGGCATCAGGGGTGACGCTCGCGATCCCGGTGGCGCCCTGCGAATCCGAAAAGTAGATCAGTTGGGCGAGCGCCGCACCGATCTTCTGGATCCCGTTCTCGAGTACCACGTAGTACTGCGGGTCCGCACCCACCGAAACCTGGACGACGGAGCCGACAGTCTTGTTCTGCAGAGGAAACCGGGGCGCCGATCCCAGTTGGCGGATTCGCGGAGCCTCGATGCGCGGAACTTCGGGAATCGAATTGAGGAATCCGATACTGATCGGCCGCGCCTGTGCTCCTTCCAGGCCCAAAGCCCGCATGATCGCCGGATCGTCCACATCGATTTCCGCTCGCTTCCCGTCGTACACGAGAAAGTGATCGGAACCCGACTTCACCAGGAATGCACGGTCATTCGTCAGATATGTCGTGTTTTCGCCGACATTGGACGAGCCGACCAGGACCGAAGTCGTCAACGATTTTCTCCCGTCGGATCCGACGGAATCGCACACCGTCCACGCGGCGTTGGTAGGGTCGGCCGATTCCGGCAGCGCGGACGGTGCGCCGGGAATGCCGACGAGCGCGCCCCGGGGTTTCGCCTCGACCTCGGATGCCTTGACTATTGCCGGTTTTCCTGGCGAACCCAGAATCAGTCGTGCGGAGGCCAAGTTCAGCACAGGGCGAAACGTACCCTCCATGGCGACGAACATCGCGCCCGATTCCTTTGCAACGACGATCTCTGCATCGCCGATTCTGTCCTGTGGCCGAAACAGAGCGAGTACAGCGCAACCCGCCAATCCCAGTGCAGCGAGGACTATTCCGACGGTGAACGCGCGCGACTGTGATCGCATCGGATCGTGAAGCATCCGCACGTCTCGTCTGACCAGCGCATGTTCCATCCGCCTGACCAAGAATCGGTACCCGTTGACCTGCCAGCGCGTGGTAGGTGTCGCAGCCATCATTCCCCCCGTGCCTTACATCCCCTTGCGAAGACACAGTACAGTTCCGCTGGGGCGGAAATTTTCGGGTAGTTCGCAGGTCAGGTATCGGGGAGGAACCGTGGACCGATCGCGGTTGAAGCATTGGCCGTCGTCACACAGGATTTCGACGCGCGAGTTCGTGCCGGCACAGATTTTCGGAATCGGTGCGGGCGGAATCGCGATGGCCAGTGGGCTCGATTGGTTCTGGGCGCTGGCAATCGGTTGTGTGGTTGCCGGATCAATGCTGCTTCATGTGGGCGGTTGGTCGGTAATGTCCTGGATTGTCAGGTACTTTCGCTATCTGCACCGCAAGGACGTCGACCGCAGCACGATCGTCAGTTTTCACACTCCCTCCGAGCAGTCCATCGGGCTCCGAGTGGACGGATCTTCGCTCGTCGCTGTCGTCGAGATCGCTCCCCCACGCGACTACCTGACCAGGATCGGCCGTCATTCGTTCGACGCTTCCCACCTTCTGCCCACGGCAGCCCTCGCCAATTGTCTCTATCAGCACGACATCTCACTCACCGGCATCGACATCGTCAGTCACGGATACCGCGCCGCGTCGGGAACGCCTGCCACCGAAGTCTACGAACGTCTCATCGGACCACTACCAGCCACCGCCACCAGAAGTGTTTGGCTTGCACTACGTTTCGACGCGCTGGAGGGTGGTGCAGCAGTCGAACGCCGGGGCGGGGGCGAACAGGGCGCCGGCCGCGCGATAGCTGTTGCCGCCAATCGTGTCATCCGGGTGCTCGATTCAGCGGGGTGCAAGGCGCGGATCCTGACCGCACCGGAGATCGCGTCGTCCACTGCCCAGGTGACAAGAGGAGTGGCCGGCCACGAGGTCACCGAAACGTGGCGAAGTACCCCCTTGCCTGGCGTGTCCAACGTCGGATTTGGGATCGAACCCCGTTTCATCACCACTGCGACCCTGACCCGAGTGTGGGCAGTGGCAACGGTCGGGACGTCCGTGACAATTCGGTTACGACCCACCGGACAACGCGGAGAGGCGAAGGTCAGTGCGACATGTCGCTTCACCACGCGCAATCCACCTGAGAACGCACCGCTGGCCGGTTTGGTCTCGCTACGTGGGCGCCAGCGCGACGGATTGCTGACCAACTTGCCAACCGCATTGGCCGCGCTGGACGGCATCACGCCGGGCGTTCGCATGGACGGGGGCACACTCGACTCACTCGCTCTACCCCTTGCCGGGTGCGGCCAACTCATCGGCTCGGACCGAAACGGGCACGGTGTCGCGGCCAGAATTTCGGGGCCGGGCGTCAACACCGTTCTTGTCGCCGGCGAACTCTATCTGGCTCAGCAGTTGATCTTTCGAGCCATCGCGACCGGCGCACTGGTACTCGTCCACACCGATCGACCGCAAGCGTGGACCGCGCTCACCGACTCGATGGGAGTGCCTGACCGACTCCGCGTGTCCGGGCAGGGCGGTGGGCCTGAGGGCGCCTTCAACACTGTCGTGTTCGACGGCGTCGAGGGGTTATCTCCGCGTGCCGGCGTGACCGCAATCTATGTGTACGGACATCCACGCCAATGGCCTCGGGTCGACCCTGAAATCTCGATAGTCCAGCCATTCGCACTCGGTGACAAGATCACGGTCGAAACCGGCCGTACACGCGTCGACCTGACTCTCGTGACCATCGCTTCCGAGACATCGTTCATCGGCCGTCCACGAGCCGGCGACGCTCACCAGATGGCGTGATCGCGTATGTCCAAGATCAGCCGGGATAGGGATCACTTGCACGTTGCATCCGCAATCCGCTTCCCCACCAATCCAATTCACGAATCATCTTCTCGCTTGCATCGATCGCAATCGAATCCACGCCGTACGGCTCGTGTCCGAATTGCTTACGCACCCGGTGAATGGTCACGCTTTGACGCACCGAGACCATGTGCAACTCCGCCACCACTTGCCTCAGTTGCTCGACGGCCCGAACACCACCTGAAATCCCGCCGTAGGACACGAATCCGATCGGCTTGGCACGCCACTCGTGTTTCACCGAATCGAATGCGGTCTTGAGAGCAGCCGGATACCCGTGGTTGTATTCGGAGGTCACGGCGACAACAGCGTCGGCGCGCCCGATTCGCCGGCGGAAAACCTCCGTGGCAGGTGAATCCGAGAAATCCTGGGGCAACGACAGCTCTCTGAGGTCGATCACCGATACGTTCCACGACGGGTTCGCGGTTGCGCGCTCGACAAACCAGTCCGCCACTGCTCGTCCCATTCGCCCCTCGCGGACCGAACCTACGATGACTTCGACGTTCAAAGGTGCCATGAACGTCGATGCTAGCGACTGATCACGCAGTGATCCCGTCCGTGATGAGTGCTGCCAGTTCCCGATAAGCGCTGGCATCGTCCAGACCAGTTGCCCGGTAGACCGCGCGTTGCTGGATCCGAACCATCGTCGCCGCAGCGGCATCGGCGACAAATGATGCGTGTACCTGCCGGAATGCGCCCGAATCGACCCCCTCGACGATGAGCGATCGCACACGATCAGCAGCGATCGACGTGTTCTTCTCGTAGACCTGGCTCGCCGACACCGATTCGGCCAGGTCTTCCATGAACTGACTGGACGCCGCGGACAGCCGATCACCCACTGCTTCGAGATACACCGCGACTCGACGAGTCGGGGCCGTTTCGGCGGCGACTGCACTCTCCACTGCATCGGTCGCCGCCCGGAAGAAGTGCACTGTCACCGCCCGCACCAGATCCTCTTTGCCGGCCGCCACGGTGTACAAGGTGCTCTTGGAGCAGTGCAGACGAGCTGAGATCTCGTCGAGCGTGAGGTGGGCGAAACCCTCGCTCAAGAACAGTTCGACCAATTGATCGAACAACTCTGCCCTGCGCGCAGTCGTCTTGTGAACCAGCCTTGCCATACCTACAACAGTACTGCAGTATCGTTCTCAGTACTATTACCTAGCTAGGAGCCGACCGTGCCCGTCGAACGCCTGATGCCCAGCCAAGAAGCTCGCGATCTCATCGAACTGACGCGTGATGTCGCGGACAAGGTACTCGCGCCCAAGGTCAACGAATACGAGAAGGCCGAGAAGTATCCAGACGGAGTGTTCCCCGCACTCGGACAGGCGGGTCTGCTGAGCCTTCCGTATCCCGAGGAGTTCGGCGGCGGCGATCAGCCGTACGAGGTGTACCTCCAAGTGCTCGAAGAGATCGCCTCACGCTGGGCAGCGGTTGCAGTGGCGGTGAGCGTGCACAGCCTGTCGTGCTTCCCGCTGTTCACCTTCGGCACCGACGAACAGAAGAACCGCTGGCTACCGGACATGCTGGGCGGCAACACCATCGGCGCGTACAGCCTTTCCGAAGCGCAGGCCGGATCCGACGCCGCCGCGTTGTCGTGCAAGGCGACGCCCACCGACGGTGGCTACCGCGTCAACGGTTCGAAAGCCTGGATCACCAACGGCGGCAAGGCGGACTTCTACAACCTCTTCGCACGCACCAGTGACGACGGTTCACGCGGCGTCTCCTGCCTCCTGGTGGACAAGGACACCGAAGGCCTCAGCTTCGGAAAACCCGAAGAGAAGATGGGGCTACGCGCGGTCCCCACTGCCTCCGCGAACTACGACGACGCCTTCATTCCTGAGGAGCGATTGATCGGTCAGCGCGGCCAGGGGCTGCCGATTGCCTTCAGCGCTCTCGACTCCGGCCGACTCGGAATCGCTGCCGTTGCCGTCGGAATCGCTCAAGGCGCGCTCGACGACGCGGTCGCTTACGCGAAGGAGCGCAAGGCATTCGGCAAGCGGATCATCGATCACCAGGGACTCGGTTTCGTGCTCGCGGACATGGCTGCCGCAGTCGACTCCGCGCGAGCCACCTACCTCGATGCAGCCCGCCGCCGCGACGCCGGAGTTCCGTATTCACGCAACGCGAGCGTCGCCAAGCTCGTGGCCACCGACGCGGCAATGAAGGTCACCACCGACGCCGTTCAGGTATTCGGCGGGTACGGATACACCCAGGACTTCCCCGTCGAGCGCTACATGCGCGAGGCCAAGATCACGCAGATCTTCGAGGGCACCAACCAGATTCAGCGATTGGTCATCGCGCGCCAACTGGCGGGATAGCCCCCCGATACGAATGCCCTCCCACACAGAGTGGGAGGGCATTTTGCATGGTGAAGTTCAGTCGCCGCAGCATCCACCCGAAGACGGAATCTCGCGGGTCTCACGGGTAATCGCGTTGCGGGCAGCCAGTTCCGAGTAGTCGGGGTAGTCCACGCGGACCAACGAAAGTCCGTGCGCCGGCGCAACGAGGATGGAACTGGACCGCGAAGTTTCGTCGAGCAAACCTGCCACCCAGTCGGCGGTGCGCCGTCCCTCACCGACGGAGAGGACTGCGCCGACAAGACTGCGAACCATCGACCAGCAGAACGCATCGGCATTCACGTACGCCGTGAACACCGTGCCCTCTTGGCTCCAGTCGAAACGCTGCAGCTCCCGCACCGTCGTGGCGCCTTCTCGACGCTTGCAGAATGCCGCGAAGTTGTGCAGACCCAGCAGCCGATTCGACGCTTCCTGCATCGCTCCGAGATCGAGTGGTTTGGGATACGAGACGGTGTCGCGTGCGCGTAGTGGCTCCACTCCGAACGCCGCGTTGGTCACCCGGTACTCGTAATAACGTCGCATCGCGGAGAAGCGCGCATCGAAGTCACCCGGAACCACCGATATCTGTTTGACCCGAACGTCCTTGGGCAGAAATCGTGCAAGTCTGCGCACGAGTCGCGACGGATCGTCCGGGAGCAACTCTCCCGGAACGTCGACGTGCGCTACCTGACCGGTGGCGTGGACACCGGCGTCGGTTCGACCGGCAACGGTCAACTGAACCGGGTGTCGAAGCACCGTTCCCAACTTGTCTTCGATCTCACCGCACACGGTGCGCAGATCGGTCTGGCGGGCCCAACCCGAGAAGTCGGTGCCGTCGTAGGAGATGTCGAGCCGCAATCGAACGAGCCCGCCGTCCCCGATGGGGGCGGCGGGCTCGTTCGATTCAGCGTGTGCCGAAACCAAGGGAGACTAGTCCTTCTTGGCCTCTTCGGCCTCGGGAGCGTCGGCCGCAGTTGCGGTCTCGTCCTCGATGGCCTCGACGACTGCGTCAGCGTTCTCGACCTCAGCGTCGGTCGCGTCGGCCTCTACGGCCTCGACGACGTTCTCTGCGGCGGGAGCTTCCTGCGAGGACTTGACGCGACGAGCGCGGTCAGCCTCGGAGGTGACGGTCTTTTCCTTGACGAGCTCGATGATTGCCATCGGAGCGTTATCACCCTTGCGGGGGATCGTCTTGATGATGCGGGTGTATCCACCGTTACGGTCCGCGTAGAACGGGCCGATCTCGGCGAACAGGGTGTGAACGACATCCTTGTTGCGGATGACCTTCAGCACCTCACGACGGTGAGCCAGCGTGCCGGCCTTCGCGTGCGTGACGAGCTTCTCGGCGTAGGGGCGCAGTGCCTTGGCCTTGGACTCGGTGGTGGTGATGCGACCGTGCTCGAAGAGCGCGGTAGCCAGATTGGCGAAAATCGCCTTCTGGTGGGAAGCCGACCCGCCGAAGCGGGCACCCTTCTTGGGCTTGGGCATGATGATCTCCTAGTAAAGGACCTGAGCTGCTACAGCTGTTCGGTCTCGGCGTAGTCCTCGGTACCTTCGGCATCGCCGAAGGAACCGGCATCAGTGTCACTCCACGTTCCGGTGGCGGCGTCGTAGCCGGCAACGGTGGTGGGATCGAAGGATGCGGGGCTGTCCTTGAGGGACAGGCCGAGCGAATGCAGCTTGACCTTGACCTCGTCGATGGACTTCTGTCCGAAGTTGCGGATGTCGAGCAGATCGGACTCGGTACGGCCGACAAGCTCACCGACGGTGTGAACACCTTCGCGCTTGAGGCAGTTGTAGGAGCGGACCGTGAGGTCCAGATCCTCGATGGGGAGTCCGAAGGAAGCGATGTGATCGGCCTCGGCAGGCGAGGGTCCGATCTCGATTCCTTCTGCTTCGACGTTCAGCTCACGGGCCAGGCCGAAGAGCTCAACCAGGGTCTTGCCCGCCGAAGCGAGCGCGTCCCGTGCGGTGATGGAGTTCTTCGTTTCCACGTCGAGAACGAGCCGATCGAAGTCGGTGCGCTGTTCGACGCGAGTGGCCTCCACCTTGTAGGTGACCTTGAGCACCGGCGAGTAGATCGAGTCGACCGGGATACGGCCGATCTCTGCGCCGGACGCCTTGTTCTGAACGGCGGGGACATAGCCGCGACCGCGCTCGACTACGAGCTCGATCTCCAGCTTTCCCTTGTCGTTCAGGGTGGCGATGTGCAGATCAGGGTTGTTCACGGTGACGCCTGCCGGGGGCACGATGTCGCCTGCAGTAACAGCGCCGGGGCCCTGCTTGCGGACGTACATGGTGACCGGCTCGTCCTCTTCGGAGTTCACGACGAGGCCCTTGAGGTTCAGGATGATGTCGGTGACATCTTCCTTCACGCCCGGGACGGTGGTGAACTCATGGAGGACGCCGTCGATACGGATGCTGGTGACAGCAGCGCCGGGGATCGACGAGAGCAGCGTGCGGCGCAGCGAATTGCCGAGCGTGTACCCGAAACCTGGCTCCAGGGGCTCGATGACGAACTTCGAGCGGTTATCAGCGATGACCTCTTCGGTCAGCGTGGGTCGCTGAGAAATGAGCATTGGTATTTCCTCCTGTACGGACGTCCACTATTTGACGCCCACGATGGGAAAGGGCCTGCGGCCCTGTGAGTGGTTGAGGAGTCCGGAGACTCCTCAACCACTCACGGGGTGCGAAGCGCCTTACTTCGAGTAGTACTCGACGATGAGCTGTTCCTGCAGAGCGATGTCGATCTGCGCGCGCTCGGGAAGCTGGTGAACCAGGATCCGCAGACGCGAGCCGACAACCTGCAGCCACCCGGGAACCGGGCGATCGCCAACGGTCTCACGCGCAACCTGGAACGGAAGCGTGGAGAGCGACTTCTCCTTGACATCGATGATGTCGTACTGCGAGACGCGGTAGCTCGGGATGTCGACCTTCTTGTTGTTCACGAGAAGGTGACCGTGCGTGACCAGCTGACGTGCCTGACGGCGCGTGCGAGCGAGGCCTGCGCGGTACACGACGTTGTCGAGACGCGACTCGAGGATGCGAAGCAGGTTCTCGCCGGTCTTGCCGGGGCGGTTGTTCGCCTCCTTGTAGTACAGGCGGAACTGCTTCTCCATGACGCCGTAGGTGAAGCGAGCCTTCTGCTTCTCCTGCAGCTGGAGCAGGTACTCGCTCTCCTTGATACGCGCGCGGCCGTGCTGTCCGGGCGGGTACGGGCGACGCTCGAATGCCTGGTCGCCTCCAACGAGGTCGACGCGCAGACGACGCGACTTGCGGGTGATGGGTCCGGTATAACGTGCCATTTTCTTCTACCTATCCTTCCCGCTATACCCGACGCCGCTTGGGCGGACGGCAGCCGTTGTGCGGCTGGGGGGTTACATCGGAAATGGTGCCGACCTCGAGGCCAGCGGCCTGGAGGGAACGGATTGCGGTCTCGCGACCGGATCCCGGTCCCTTGACGAAGACGTCAACCTTCTTGACACCGTGCTCCTGCGCCTTACGGGCAGCGCTCTCAGCAGCAAGCTGAGCGGCGAAGGGAGTCGACTTACGCGAACCCTTGAAGCCGACGTGTCCCGAAGACGCCCAGGAAATGACATTTCCGGCGGGGTCCGTGATGGACACGATGGTGTTGTTGAAGGTGCTCTTGATGTGAGCGGCGCCGTGCGGGATGTTCTTCTTATCCCTGCGACGCGTCTTCTGGGTCTTCTTCGGACCGGTGCTACGTGACTTCGGGGGCATTACTTCGCCTTCTTCTTGCCGGCAATGGTGCGCTTCGGACCCTTACGGGTACGGGCGTTGGTCTTGGTGCGCTGACCACGCACGGGCAGACCACGACGGTGGCGCAGGCCCTGGTAGCAGCCGATCTCGATCTTGCGACGGATGTCGGCCTGAACCTCGCGGCGAAGGTCACCCTCGACCTTGAGCGACTCCTCGATGTACTCGCGGAGCTTTGCCAGGTCCTCGTCCGAGAGGTCCTTGCTCCGGAGATCCGGGCTGACGCCGGTGGCGTCAAGGATTTCCTTGGAGCGGGTACGGCCGATGCCGTAGATGTATGTCAGTGCGATCTCCATGCGCTTTTCGCGAGGAAGATCAACACCAGAGAGACGTGCCATGGTGGCATTTCCTTATCGGTGTGCGGAGGTCTGCTCCCAGCCCTTCCCCTGTGCCTCTTGCCGAGTACCGACGCCCGAAGGCGCAGATGATCTCATCAACTAACTCAGTGGGGCCCCGGCCTCCGTGCCGGGGGTGAACCATTGTCCGACCTTGGCGATCGGTGAACGATCGCGTGGGGTCTCGTCAACAATGGCTGGTACTGGGAGGTCTTCTTTGCTTGTTGCCAAGCAGATCTTCGAAAAGCTAGATCTAGCCCTGACGCTGCTTGTGACGCAGGTTCTCGCAGATCACCATGACTCGACCGTTACGGCGAATCACTTTGCACTTCTCGCAGATCTTCTTGACGCTCGGCTGAACCTTCACGTCTTCTGATCTCCTGTTTTGTCGCAGCCCGCCGCGATGAACCGCAGCAGACATACTTCTCCCTGACCCAGGTCAGGTCCGGGAAGTTCGTTACTTGTAGCGGTAAACGATGCGTCCGCGCGACAAATCGTAGGGCGAGAGCTCTACGACAACGCGATCTTCCGGGAGGATGCGAATGTAGTGCTGACGCATCTTTCCGCTGATGTGGGCGAGGACCTTGTGGCCATTCTCGAGCTCAATGCGGAACATCGCATTGGGCAGCGGCTCGACTACTCGTCCTTCGACCTCGATGGCCCCGTCTTTCTTAGCCATATCCTCCGCGATCCGTTTGGTTTGGCATGCTTCGTGCATCGGCTTCCGTTACATTGGCACGCAATGGAAAGATCGTCGGCAGTTCGAAAGCCCGATCCCGGAGCGATCCGGGCGTAGGCACAAGAACTATCGACGCGCATAGCGCACCGCCTAGCCATGTTACGCGATGTAAACGACCAGGCCAAATGCGCCTCCGGTCAGGGTGACGACGCACACCGCTCCCCCATCGAAAAAGTCCCAGCCTCGAAATGAGGCTGGGACTTCTCGAACATGAATCATGCTCGCTGCCAACACTTGTCAGCGACTGTGTCGACTACTCCGGCCGGAGTGTCAGAATCCGCGGACCGTCTTCGGTCACTGCGACAGTGTGTTCCCAGTGCGCCGCACGGGACCCGTCGGTCGTCACAACGGTCCAGTCGTCGTCGAGAATCACCGTGTCGGTGGTGCCGAGCGTGAGCATCGGCTCAATCGCCAGGCACGATCCGACAACCAGTTCAGGACCCTTACCCGGGGCACCTTCATTGGCGAGGAACGGATCCATGTGCATTTCCCGGCCGATTCCGTGTCCGCCGTATCCGTCGACGATGCCGTAGGAACGACCGTGCAACTTCTCGGCGGCATGAGTACCGACCTCGATCGCGTGCGAAACATCCGTCAGACGGTTGCCGGCGATCATTGCCGCGATCCCGGCTTCCATGGAAAGCCGAGTGGCTTCGCTGAGCTCCTGATCGGCGACGCTGATCTCACCGACACCGAACGTCCAAGCGGAGTCACCGTGCCAACCGTCGAGGATCGCGCCACAGTCGATGGAAACCAGGTCGCCTTCAGCCAGGATGTCCTGAGCAGAAGGGATTCCGTGAACGACGCGATCGTTGACCGAAGAGCAGATCGAGCCGGTGAAGCCGTGGTACCCGAGGAACGAGGGCACGGCGCCGGCGTCACGAATGACGGATTCAGCGACCGCGTTCAATTCCAAAGTGCTGACACCGGGCTTCGCCGCAGCGCGAACCGCCACCAGAGCCGAACCCACGATCGCGCCGGCAGCAGCCATCGCGTCGAGTTCGCCCGCGGAGCGGAACGGAACAACCTTGCGTTTGCGCCCGAAGACCATTACTTACCCAACGCTGCCAGTGCGCGAGCGTTGACCTCTTCGACCTCGCCGATCGCGTCGACGGAGACGATGCTGTCCCTGTAGTAATCGAACAGCGGTGACGTCTCGTCGCGGTAGACCCGGAGTCGGTTGCGAATGACGTCCTCGGTGTCGTCGGCACGACCGCGGGCGAGCATACGCTCGACCACGATGTCCTCGTCGACGACGAAGGAGAGGACACCGTCGAGCTTGGTGTCGAGATCCTTCAAGATTCCCTCGAGTGCCTGAGCCTGTTCGACCGAGCGCGGAAACCCGTCGAGAAGGAAACCGTTTGCTGCGTCCGGTTCTGCGACGCGAGCCTTCACCATGTCGTTGGTGATCGAGCTCGGTACGAGTTCGCCGGCGTCGATGTACTTCTTTGCTTCCACACCGAGAGCGGTGGCCTGACCGATGTTCGCGCGGAAGAGATCACCCGTGGAGATATGGGGAACGCCGAACTTCTCGGACAAGATAGCGGCCTGGGTGCCCTTGCCGGCACCGGGAGGACCAAGGAGGACAAGTCTCACTTGAGGAACCCTTCATAGTTACGCTGCATTAGCTGACTCTCGATCTGCTTCACGGTGTCCAGGCCGACGCTGACCATGATCAGCACCGCGGTGCCACCGAACGGCAGGTTCTGCGCGCCGCCGCCATTCCCGATGTCGAGGAACAGGTTGGGCAGAACAGCAATGGTGCCGAGGTAAATCGCACCCGGAAGGGTGATGCGACTCAGCACGTAGTTGAGGTAGTCCGCGGTCGGCTGACCGGGTCGGATACCGGGGATGAAGCCGCCGAACTTCTTCATCTCGTCGGCGCGCTCTTCGGGATTGAAGGTGATGGCGACGTAGAAGTACGTGAAGAAGACGATCAGGCCGAAGTAGATCGCGATGTACACCGGGTTGGCCGGGTTCACCAGGTAGGTGTTGATGAGGCGCTGCCACCAACTGGGGTCGACCGCTGTACTGGCCGAAGTCAGCTGTGCAATCAAGTTCGGGAGGTACAGCAGTGAAGACGCGAAGATCACCGGGATGACGCCGGCCTGGTTCACCTTCAGAGGCAGGTACGTCGAGGATCCGCCGTACATCTTGCGTCCGACCATCCGCTTCGCGTACTGCACCGGGATACGACGCTGACCCTGCTCGACGAAGACGACACCGGCGATGATCAGCAGCGCTGCGAGGCAGACGAAGGCGAAGACCAACGGACCACGGCTGTCGAGGATTGCCTTGCCCTCGCTCGGGATACGCGATGCGATACCGGCGAAGATGAGGAGGGACATACCGTTGCCGACGCCACGTTCGGTGATGACCTCGCCGAACCACATGACCATGGCAGCACCGGCAGTCATGACCAGCACGATGATGACAAGACCGAAGATCGACTTGTCGGCGATGATGTCGTCACAGCCCTGGAGCAACTGTCCGCGTGCCGCAAGAGCGACGATGCCGGTCGACTGCAGGATTGCCAGAGCAATGGACAGGTAACGCGTGTACTGCGTCATCTTGGCCTGGCCGGACTGGCCTTCTTTCCGAAGTTCCTCGAACTTCGGAATCACCACGGTCAGGAGCTGCACGATGATGCTCGCCGTGATGTACGGCATGATGCCGATCGCAAAGATCGACATCTGCAGCAGAGCGCCGCCGGAGAACAGGTTGATCAGCGAGTAGATACCTGCTGAGTCACCGGAGTTGGCGATATCGATGCACTGACGCACACGGCCGTAGTCGACACCTGGGGACGGGATGAGAGCGCCGACCCGATACAGAGCCACCAAGCCGAGGGTGAAGAGGATCTTCCGCCTCAGGTCTGGGGTCCTGAGGGCCGAGACGAAGGCGGAAAGCAAAGATCCTCCTGGCACGACGGTAGGGAGACAGATCGTTTTGACCTGTCGAACTTTTGAACTCTAACAGTGAGCATTTGGGAACTAGGCGGGCAGACCACGAAAACCGGGTAAGCCGAAGATACATTTGCCACTCGGTGACCAGAATACTGGCCCGTCCGAGCACGCACGACCAATCTGTGACACGACCTCGTACCTGTGACACGACCTCGTAGACGCCGATGGCCGCACCGCAGCAAACGCTGCGCTGCGGCCATCGGACTAGCTACGCGTGATCACTCACAGCTCGGTGGCGGAACCACCGGCAGCAGCAATCTTTTCCTTGGCGGAACCGGTGAACTTGTCGACGGTCACCTGAACGGCAACTGTCAGTTCGCCGTCGCCCAGAACCTTGACGAGCTGGTTCTTGCGGACTGCGCCCTTGGCGACGAGATCCTCGACCGTGATTGCTCCACCTTCGGGGAACAGACGGGCGATGTCGCCGACATTGACGACCTGGTACTCGACGCGGAACGGGTTCGTGAAGCCCTTGAGCTTGGGCAGACGCATGTGAAGCGGCATCTGTCCACCCTCGAAGCCCACGCGCACGGTGTTACGTGCCTTGGTGCCCTTGGTACCGCGACCTGCGGTCTTACCACGCTTGCCGCCCTCACCGCGTCCAACACGAATCTTGTTGGACTTGGATCCCGGAGCGGGGCGCAGGTGGTGCAGTTTGATGGTCATGGTTAGACCTCCTCAACTGTTACGAGGTGGCGCACCACGTTGATCAGACCGCGGTTCTGTGCGTTGTCCTCACGAACAACGGTCTGACGGATGCCCTTGAGACCCAGCGTGCGCAGAGAATCCTTCTGGTTCTGCTTGGTCCCGATGATGCTCTTGATCTGAGTGATCTTGAGATCTGCCATTACTTCACACTCCCAGCAGCCTGTGCGCGAGCGCGAAGCATGCCGGCGGGTGCAACCTCTTCGAGGGTGAGGCCGCGGCGAGCCGCAACTTCCTCGGGACGCTGCAGACCCTTGAGCGCAGCAACGGTCGCATGCACGACGTTGATGGCGTTGTCGCTACCGAGCGACTTCGACAGGATGTCCGCGATACCAGCGCACTCCAGCACGGCGCGCACAGCGCCACCGGCGATAACACCGGTACCGGGGCTTGCCGGGCGAAGCATGACGATGCCGGCAGCAGCCTCACCCTGAACGGGGTGAGTGATGGTGTTGGCGATCATCGGGACGCGGAAGAAGCTCTTGCGAGCCTCCTCGACACCCTTCTGGATGGCCGCGGGAACTTCCTTGGCCTTTCCGTAGCCGACGCCGACCAGTCCGTTGCCGTCTCCGACGATCACCAGAGCGGTGAAGCTGAAGCGACGACCACCCTTGACGACCTTGGAAACGCGGTTGATCGTGACAACGCGCTCGATGAACTGTGACTTCTCCGCAGCGTTTCCGCCACGGCCACCGTCGCGACGGTCACGGCCGCCACCACGGTTGTCCCCACGAGCGTTGCTGTTGTCACCGCTGTTGGGGCCATTCTGTCCGGCGGGTCCGCTTCCGCCGTCACGCCTTTGACGTCCCGGCATCAGGCTGTCCTTCCGTTGAAAATGTTGGTCATCAGAACTTCAACCCGCCTTCGCGAGCCGCGTCTGCCAGGGCCGCGATGCGACCGTGGTAGCCGTGTCCGCCGTGGTCGAAGACAACTGCTTCCACGCCGGCAGCCTTGGCGCGCTCGGCGATCAGCTGACCGACCTTCGCGCTCGCAGCCTTCTTGTCGCCTTCTGCCACGCGCACGTCTGCTTCGATGGTCGACGCGGAGGCCAGGGTGTGGCCGGCCAGGTCGTCCACGAGCTGGACGTGGATGTGGCGCGAGGACCGGTTGACGACCAAGCGGGGACGCTCGGGCGTGCCGGAGACCTTCTTGCGGAGACGGAAGTGACGACGCGTCTTCGAGAGACGACGCTTGGTGGACGCATCCTTGCCCAGCGGAATCCGCTTGGCTTTCTGGTTTGCAGTCTGGCTCATATCACTTACCCGTCTTTCCGACCTTGCGGCGGATCTGCTCACCCTCGTAACGCACGCCCTTACCCTTGTACGGGTCCGGACGACGGAGACGACGGATGTTGGCCGAGATCTGCCCGACCTTCTGCTTGTCGATGCCGGACACCGAGAACCGGGTGGGCGACTCGACGACGAAGGTGATGCCTTCAGGAGCCTCGATCGGCACCGGGTGGCTGAAGCCGAGCGCGAACTCGAGGTCCTTGCCCTTCAGTGCCACACGGTAACCAACACCGTGGATCTCCATCTTCTTCGTGTAACCCTCGGTGACACCGGTGATGATGTTCGCAACCAGGGTCCGCGACAGACCGTGCAGCGCGCGGCTACGACGCTCGTCGTCGGGGCGCGTGACGCTCAGCGAGCCGTCCTCTGCCTTTTCGATTGCGATGGGCTCGGAGATGGTCAGCGCGAGGGTGCCCTTGGGACCCTTGACGGTGACATCCTGGCCGCTGATCGTGACGTCAACGCCCGCGGGGACGGTGACCGGAATCTTTCCAATACGCGACATTGTGGTGGCCTCCCTTACCAGACGTAGGCGAGGACTTCCCCGCCTACTCCTTGATTGGCCGCCTGGCGATCGGTGAGCAGACCGGACGACGTGGAGATGATGGCCACGCCGAGGCCTCCGAGGACCTTGGGCAGGTTGGTGGACTTCGCGTAAACCCGGAGACCGGGCTTGGAAACGCGACGCACGCCGGCGAGGCTACGCTCGCGGCTGGGACCGTACTTCAGATCGACGATGAGGGTCTTGCCGACCTCTGCGTCTTCGGTACGGAAATCGGAGATGTAGCCCTCGCGCTTGAGGATCTCGGCGATGTTCGCCTTGATCTTCGAGTGGGGAAGCTTCACCTCATCGTGGTACGCCGTGTTGGCGTTGCGCAGACGCGTCAAGAAGTCTGCGATGGGGTCAGTCATGGTCATAGGTCGACCTCGACACCTTTCTCGCTGTGGTTCCCATGCAACACCGGACGAATCCGATCGTGGGCCTCCAGCAATTCGGCTGGGCCGTCCGACTTGTGTCAGACGGCGTAAGTTACCGCACCGAGCTGAACGCATGCGTCAGCCACGGCAACCGCTCTAGTGTAGGGAACTTTGGCGCAGGTGTCCACCGGGATCCCATGTCGCCTCCCCCACTGCCGCCCGAAGGATGCGATCGGGAAGCTATCGACGCACCCCGAAATCTGAACTGCTCGTTCGGCACCGAAGAACGACACCGACGAACGATGATCGCTTTCAACCAGAGTCGCAGCGGGGCAGTTCTTTTCAGGATCGGCACGATTCACATCTCGATGAAAACCACGAATGGGCGTGGGTTCCAAAGGAACCCACGCCCATTCACATGCGTGGTGTGACGAAGCCCGAGGGCCTCAGATCACCAAGAGCTCTTGCGAACTCCGGGAAGCTCGCCGGCGTGAGCCATCTCGCGAACGCAGATACGGCACAAGCCGAACTTGCGGAACACCGAGTGCGGGCGACCGCACCGCTGGCAGCGGGTGTAGGCGCGAACCGCGAACTTGGGCTTCTTGTTGGCCTTGTTGACCAATGCCTTCTTAGCCATGCGCTCAGTTCTCCTTGAACGGGAAGCCGAGGTGCTTGAGCAGTGCACGGCCTTCTTCGTTGTTGGTTGCGGTGGTCACGACGGTGATGTCCATGCCGCGGGGGCGATCGATCTTGTCCACGTCGATCTCGTGGAACATCGACTGCTCGTTGAGGCCGAACGTGTAGTTGCCGTTGCCGTCGAACTGGTTGCCCGAGAGACCGCGGAAGTCGCGGATACGGGGCAGAGCGACAGACACGAGGCGGTCCAGGAACTCCCACATGCGGTCACCACGGAGGGTGACGCGTGCACCGATGGGCATACCTTCGCGGAGCTTGAACTGCGCGATGGACTTACGTGCCTTGCGGATCTCGGGCTTCTGGCCCGTGATCAGCGACAGGTCATGGACAGCGCCGTTGATCAGCTTGGCGTCACGGGCGGCGTCGCCGACGCCCATGTTGACGACAACCTTGACGACGCCGGGGATCTGCATGACGTTCGAGTAGTCGAACTCGCTGTTGAGCGCGTCCTTGATCTCAGCGCGGTAGCGTGCCTTGAGGCGCGGCTGGACCTTGTTTTCGGTGGAGGTCATGTCAGATGTCCTTCCCGTTCTTCCGGGAAATCCGAACGCGCTTGCCGGACTCTTCGTCGGTGCGGTAGCCCACGCGGGTGGGGTTTCCGTCCGAGTCGACGACTGCAACGTTGGAAACGTGGATCGGGGCTTCCTGCGTGACGATGCCGCCGGAGGATGCTCCGCGCTCGTTCGCGGAAACCGCGGTGTGCTTCTTGATTCGGTTCACGCCTTCGACGAGGACCTTGTCGGTCGCGGGGTAGGCCTGAATGACCTTGCCCTTCGCGCCCTTGTCCTTGCCGGCGATGACCAGAACGGTGTCACCCTTGTGCACCTTCATCACAGCACCTCCGGGGCAAGCGAAACGATCTTCATGAACTTCTTCTCGCGCAGCTCACGGCCGACGGGTCCGAAGATGCGGGTTCCACGGGGATCACTGTCAGCCTTGATGAGCACTGCAGCGTTCTCGTCGAATTTGATGTAGGAACCGTCCGGACGACGGCGCTCCTTGGTCGTGCGAACGATGACGGCCTTGACGACCTCACCCTTCTTGATGTTTCCACCGGGGATTGCGTCCTTGACGGTGGCGACGATGACGTCACCGATCCCGGCGTAGCGACGTGACGAACCGCCGAGAACGCGGATGCAAAGGATTTCCTTGGCACCCGTGTTATCAGCGACGCGAACTCGCGACTCCTGCTGAATCACTTGATCTCCCTAGACCTGGAATTTCGTGCGCAACGGATTACCGACCCGGTGCGCGCGGTCATTGTTGCCACCTGCGTCGTGTCTGAGCTGCAGTCCCACCGACTGACGTCGGGAGACGATCACTGCAAGCACCGTTCGAGCTGCGCACGTGAAGACACACCTCTGCCACAGGCAACCGTTCTATTGTAGGGAAGGGTTCACCGAATACCAAATCAGCCGTACTCGACGCAACTCGAACCCTTCGCCCGGAAAGCCCCGAAAGCCCCCGGAAAGCCGAATGGCCCACTCCCCCAAGGGGAAGCGGGCCATTCGGTGATACTCGATCAGCTCGAGGATTCGATCAGGCTTACTTGGCCTTTTCGAGGACCTCGACCAGACGCCAGTGCTTCGTCGCGGACAGCGGACGGGTTTCCATCAGCTGAACGCGGTCGCCGACGCCGGCAACGCCGTTCTCGTCGTGCGCCTTCACCTTGGTCGTACGGCGGATGATCTTGCCGTAGAGCTTGTGCTTGACGCGGTCTTCGAGCTCGACCACGATCGTCTTTTCCATCTTGTCGGACACGACGTATCCGACACGGACCTTACGGCTCGCGCGCTCTTCTGTGCTCACTGCTTTTTCCTCACTCATGCCGCGTCACCTGCATCCGGACCCACAGCGAGTCCGAGCTCACGCTCACGCAGGACGGTGTAGATGCGCGCGATCTCGTGACGAACGGTGCGCAGTCGTCGGTTGTTGTCCATCTGGCCGGTAGCCATCTGGAAACGAAGGTTGAAAAGCTCTTCCTTCGACTCACGGAGCCGGGTGACCAGCTCGTCTTCACTGAGCTCGCGGAGCTCTGCTGCTGGGGTTCCAGTAGCCATCAGAACTGCTCCTCTCTGGTCACGATCCGGCACTTGCACGGGAGCTTGTGCATCGCGCGGCGCAGGGCCTCGCGAGCAATCTCCTCGTTGGGGTATGTCATCTCGAACAGAACGCGTCCGGGCTTGACGTTGGCAATCCACCACTCGGGCGAACCCTTACCGGAACCCATTCGGGTTTCGGCCGGCTTCTTCGTGAGGGGGCGATCCGGGAAGATGTTGATCCAGATCTTGCCGCCACGCTTGATGTGCCGAGTCATGGCGATACGAGCGGACTCGATCTGCCGGTTGGTGATGTAGGCAGGCTCGAGAGCCTGGATGCCGTAGTCACCGAAGGTCACCTGGGTACCGCCCTTGGCGGCACCCGAACGGCTCGGGTGGTGCTGCTTGCGGTGCTTGACCCGCCGTGGGATCAACATGCGTCAGCCCTCCTGATTCTGTTCAGTTGCGGGAGCATCGGCGGTTGCGGTCGCTGCGCGGCCGGCCTCGGTGCTGGTCGCAGTGGTACCGGTGGCACCGGAACGACGCGGACGGCTCGGACGCTCACGACGCGGGCGATCCCCGGCCGGTGCGGCCGTGTTGGCGGCGAGCTCACGCTTGCCACCGACGATGTCGCCCTTGTAGATCCAGACCTTGACGCCGATGCGACCGAAGGTGGTCTTGGCCTCGTAGAGGCCGTAGTCGATGTCCGCACGAAGCGTGTGCAGCGGCACACGGCCTTCGCGGTAGAACTCCGACCGGGACATCTCGGCGCCGCCGAGACGACCGGAGCACTGAACGCGGATTCCCTTGACGTTGGGCTGACGCATGGCCGACTGGATGGCCTTGCGCATTGCACGACGGAAGGCAACGCGGTTCGAGAGCTGCTCGGCCACACCCTGTGCGACGAGCTGTGCTTCAGCTTCTGCGTTCTTGACCTCGAGGATGTTCAGCTGAACCTGCTTGCCGGTCAGCTTCTCGAGCTCGGAGCGGATGCGATCGGCTTCGGCGCCGCGGCGGCCGATGACGATGCCCGGACGTGCAGTGTGGATGTCCACGCGAACACGGTCACGGGTGCGCTCGATTTCGACCTTCGCGATTCCTGCGCGCTCCATGCCGGTGGCGAGGAGCTTACGGATCGCGACGTCTTCCTTGACGTACTCCGCGTACTGCTTGTCTGCGTACCAGCGAGACTTCCAGTCGGTGGTGATGCCGAGACGGAAGCCGTGCGGGTTGATTTTCTGGCCCACTACTGAGCACTTCCCTTCCGGCGATTACGGGTCGATGTTCCGGTCTTCGGCAGGCTCTCCACGATCACGGTGATGTGACTGGTGCGCTTGCGAATACGGAACGCACGTCCCTGTGCACGCGGCTGGAACCGCTTGAGGGTCGCGCCCTCGTCCACGAACGCCGTAGCAACGACAAGCGTGCTGGGGTCGAGGTCGAGGTTGTTCTCGGCGTTGGCTGCTGCGGAGGCGATCACCTTGGCGACCGGCTCGCTCGCTGCCTGCGGCGCGAACTTCAGGATGTTCAGGGCGTCTTCAACCGAGCGCCCGCGGACCAGGTCCACAACTCGACGTGCCTTCATCGGCGTAACGCGAACGTGCTTCGCTACAGCCTTGGCAGTCGGGTTGGCGGTTTCGGTGTTGCTCATCGCCTCTTCGCCTTCCGATCATCCTTGATGTGACCCTTGAACGTGCGGGTCGGTGCAAACTCTCCGAGCTTGTGTCCGACCATGGAGTCGGAAACGAACACGGGGACGTGCTTGCGGCCGTCGTGAACTGCAAACGTGTGGCCGATGAAGTCCGGGATGATTGTCGAACGACGGGACCAGGTCTTGATGACCTGCTTGGTTCCCTTTTCGTTCTGTACATCCACCTTCGCGAGGAGGTGGTCATCGACGAACGGGCCCTTCTTAAGGCTGCGTGGCATCCTTCACTCCCTCCTAGCGCTTGTTCTTGCCGGTGCGGCGGCGACGGACGATCATCTTGTCGCTTGCCTTGTTCTTGCGGGTACGGCCTTCAGGCTTACCCCACGGGCTGACCGGGTGGCGTCCACCTGAGGTCTTGCCCTCGCCGCCACCGTGCGGGTGGTCGACCGGGTTCATCACGACACCACGAACGGTCGGGCGCTTGCCCTTCCAACGCATACGGCCGGCCTTGCCCCAGTTGATGTTCGACTGCTCGGCGTTGCCGACCTCGCCGACGGATGCGCGGCAGCGCACGTCGACGCGACGGATTTCACCGGAAGGCATACGCAGCGTGGCGTAGCTGCCTTCCTTACCGAGGAGCTGGATGCTGGCGCCTGCGGAACGAGCCATCTTGGCTCCGCCGCCGGGACGCAGTTCCACACCGTGGATGGTGGTACCAGTCGGGATGTTGCGCAGCGGCAGGTTGTTGCCCGGCTTGATGTCGGCGCCTGCACCGGACTCGACCGGTGAACCCTGCACCAGGCCCTTGGGGGCGATGATGTAGCGCTTCTCACCGTCTGCGTAATGCAGGAGTGCGATGTTTGCTGTGCGGTTGGGGTCGTACTCGATGTGAGCGACCTTTGCCGGGATGCCGTCCTTGTCGTTGCGACGGAAATCGATCAGTCGGTATGCACGCTTGTGTCCGCCACCCTTGTGACGGGTGGTGATACGACCGTGTGCGTTACGTCCACCGCGACCGTGCAGCGGGCGAACCAGCGACTTCTCGGGGGTCGACCGAGTGATCTCGGCGAAGTCCGAGACGCTCGAGCCACGACGGCCCGGTGTTGTCGGCTTGTACTTACGGATTGCCATGAGTCTTCTCGTCCTCTATGTCTCGTCAAGTCCCGGCGCTTACGCGACCGGTCCTCCGAAGATCTCGATGGGCTTGCTGTCAGCGGACAGGGTCACGAGCGCGCGCTTGGTGTCCTTGCGCTTGCCGTAACCGAATCGGGTCCGCTTACGCTTGCCCTGACGGTTGGCGGTGTTGACGCTGGTCACCTTGACGCCGAAGACCTTCTCGACGGCAATCTTGATCTGCGTCTTGTTCGAGTCCGGGTGCACCAGGAAGGTGTAGGTGCCTTCCTCGATCAGTCCGTAGGACTTCTCGGAGATGACCGGAGCGAGCAGGATGTCGCGGGGGTCAGCGATGGTGCTCACTTGGCGTCCTCCTTGTTCTGAGCGCTCTCTGCGGGCCCGTGGATGAACGCGTTGAGTGCCTCGACGCTGAACACGACATCGTCTGCATTGAGCACGTCGTAGGTGTTGAGCTGGTCGGGTGCAATGGGATGCACGCCTTCCAGGTTCTGCACGCTCTTCCAAGCGGCTACATCCTGGCGACCCACGACGAGCAGCAGCTTCTTGCGATCCGAAATCTCGCCGAGGAACGCGATTGCGCCCTTGGTCGAAGGCGTCTGCCCTGCAACCAGTTCGGTGATGACGTGGATGCGCTCGTTGCGTGCGCGGTCAGAGAGGGCTCCGCGAAGAGCGGCTGCCTTCATCTTCTTGGGGGTGCGCTGGCTGTAGTCACGCGGCTGCGGGCCGTGAACGGTTCCGCCGCCGACGAACTGCGGTGCGCGAGTCGAGCCCTGGCGTGCGCGGCCGGTGCCCTTCTGGCGGTACGGCTTCTTGCCACCGCCGCGGACGTCGCCGCGGGTCTTGGTGGAGTGGGTTCCCTGACGAGCAGCTGCGAGCTGCGCGACGACAACCTGATGGAGAAGCGCGATGTTGGCCGGAGCGTCGAAGATCTCAGCGGGGAGATCGACGGTGCCGTTGGTCTTGCCGCCGGCGACCTTGACGTCCAGGGTCAACTTGGTCTCGGTGCTGGTCATGCCCGTGCACCACCCTTCACTGCACTCTTGACGATCACGAGGCCGCCCTTGCGGCCGGGGATCGCACCCTTGATCAGCAGCAGGCCGTTCTCTGCATCCACCTTGTGGACCGAGAGGTTCTGCGTCGTGATGCGGTCGCTACCCATGCGTCCGGACATGCGCATGCCCTTGAACACGCGGCCGGGAGTTGCACAGCCACCGATGGAGCCCGGGCGGCGGTGAACAGCCTGGGTACCGTGCGACGCGCCCTGTCCCTTGAAGCCGTGACGCTTCATGGTTCCGGCGAAGCCCTTGCCCTTGCTGGTTCCGGTGACGTCGACGTATGCGCCGTCCTCGAAGACCTCGGCGGTGAGCTCCTGGCCGACCTCGTAGTCGGAGGTGTCCGCAACGCGGAGCTCCACTACGTGGCGACGCGGGGTCACACCAGCCTTGGTGAACTGGCCGGAAGTCGGCTTGTTCACCTTGCGCGGGTCGATGGCGCCGAACGCGAGCTGAACGGCGCTGTAGCCGTCACGCTCTTCGGTACGGATCTGGGTTACGACGTTCGGCCCAGCCTTCACGACGGTGACCGGGACAACCCGGTTGTTCTCGTCGAAGACCTGGGTCATGCCGAGCTTGGTGCCCAGGATTCCCTTGATCTTGGTATCAGTCATTGTTTTTGTCTCCGCCGTCACTGAATGTTCACGTCGACACTGGCCGGAAGGTCGATGCGCATGAGCGCGTCAACCGTCTTCGGCGTCGGGTCGAGAATGTCGATCAGCCGCTTGTGAGTACGCATCTCGAAGTGCTCGCGCGAGTCCTTGTACTTGTGCGGCGAGCGGATGACGCAATATACGTTCTTCTCGGTCGGCAACGGCACAGGTCCAACGACGCGGGCACCCGTACGGGTTACCGTCTCGACGATCTTGCGCGCTGACGCGTCGATCGCCTCGTGGTCGTAGGCCTTGAGCCTGATGCGGATCTTTTGTCCCGCCACGCTTAGTGTCCTTTTCTTGCCGCGTTTCGTAGCCCGCCTGGTCAGGCTCGAGCTACCTCGTCTGCACAGTCCTTGCCTGGACGATGACACGACGAACACTGAAGCGATCGGGACCAAGTCCAAGTTCTCGGGAGTACCGAGATTCGGATCGAGATCAGGATCTGCTGCCGCTGTTCGTTTGTCATTGTTCTCCGGTACACGCGGTCGGGCGTGTCGCCTTCTCACTCATCCTGCGCCGGACAATCTTTCGATTATCTGGCGCGTGATGCGTACCGGACGTGTTCGATGTCGAACACAAAGTAGGTACTGCTTCCGTCCTGCATTACTTCTCGTCTTGCATGGTCACAGTCGTTGACCCGATTACCCTGACGGGATCTGCGATCGATCGTCTGTGACGTCTTACCCTTACCCGATCACGGCCGCAATCGACCGCGTCCCGGACAAGGCAACCCGACCAGTATGCCGTACCTGGCCCAAATCCTCAACTCCCCCGAACTGCCATTTCCGAGTGAGCTGCGCGACAACAACCTTACTCAGAAGTAAGATACGCCTATGACTACCTCCAGCCCTACCTATCGCGGATGGCAGAAATTGCCGGACAACGCCCTCGGACATGCAGTTTTCTCGGCGGCGATGTCCATTCGCGTGCCCTATTTCGCCTCTGTTCTCCCCCGGGTGACCAAGTTGGAACCAGGGCTCTGCGAGGTCCGCTCCCCCAAATGGTGGGGCGTCCACAATCATCTCGGCACTTTCCACGCGATCGCTGCCTGCAACCTCGCGGAGGTCGCGATGGGCATGCTGAGCGAAGCGACGGTTCCGAACTCCCACCGCTGGATCCCCAAGTCGATGAAGGTCGACTACCTCGCCAAGGCCGAGACCGGCCTGCGGGCGGTCGCCCGACTCGAGACTTTGCCGGACTTCGCGGCGATCGAGAGTGGCACGGAACTTCTCGTTCCCATCTCGATCTTCGACCGGGGCGGCAAGGAAGTAGTCCACGCCGAAATCACCACCTGGGTCTCCCCCAAGTAGGCACTCACGAACCCGCCTGCATCGCAACCTGATTCGCCCGCCAAACAGGTTTCGCAGAATTAGGCACCACCGCAGGTTTCGGCGAATGACGATCGTGGAACACCTCCCCGAACGGCGATGGTCGGTCGGGGTGCCGGTGTCCGGAGGTGGGTTGCGTTCCGGGCACCACATTGTCGACCTCGCGTCACGCCGAGCACCGGGAGGCCTCGTGGAAGAGTTCTTGACCACAACGAGTTCCGAAGCAGGCACGCAGACCTCGTCGTATCCGGACGAGGCCGAGGGATTGGACAGCTTCCGGCGCGACCTCGACGCCATCGACGCTCTACTTCTCGAGACGGTGCGGCAGCGGCTGGAACTCTGCCTGCGCATCGGCGAGTGGAAGCGCTCCCGCGAGGTTCCGATGATGCAACCCGGCCGCGTGCGCGTCGTGCAGGAGCGGGCGCGTGAATTCGCTCGTAGACACGACCTCTCTCCTGACTTCTTCAACGCCCTGTACGAGCTGATGATTGCCGAGACCTGTCGACTCGAAGACCTGGTGATCAACGCACCTGTTGAGGAGGAGGACACTGTTCGGGAATCCGTCGGACCGAGATCAGGATCATCGACATGAGTTCCCGCACCCTTCTGGTGGACAATTACGACTCGTTCACCTACAACCTGTTCACCCTGTTGACCGAGGTCAACGGGGTTGTGCCGATCGTGGTCCGCAACGACGCGGATTGGGATTCCCTCGATCTCGCGTCGTACGACAACGTGGTCATCTCCCCAGGTCCCGGCCGGCCGGATCGCGACCGTGATTTCGGAATCAGCCGCCGTTTCATCGAAGAAGCGCCTCTCCCACTTCTCGGTGTCTGTCTCGGCCACCAGGGCCTGTGCGAGTTGTTCGGCGCGGACGTGGTGGTTGCGCCCGTACCGATGCACGGCCGAATTTCGCTGATCGATCACGACGGCTCGGGCATTTTTGCCGGACTTCCGTCGCCGTTCCGAGCTGTTCGCTACCACTCGTTGACCGTCGAGAATCTGCCGAACGCCTTCGTTCGTACCGCGTGGACGTCCGACGGTCTGCTCATGGGTGTCCGGCACCGGACCAAGCCGATGTGGGGAGTTCAGTTCCATCCGGAGTCCATCAGCACCGAGTTCGGCATAGATTTGCTCGCGAACTTCCGCGATCTGTCCGTCGGACGCACTCTGGATTCGGTGATCCGACCCGAACCTGTTCCGCAAACACCCGACCTGCGGCCGGCGATCAACTACGACGTCGACGACGTGATTCTCGATTTTGCAGTGGACCCGTCGGCGGCCTATGCAGCACTGTTCGCCGACGGCCCGAACGCGTTCTGGCTGGACCGCGCGGCAACCGCAGAGCCGAGTGCGCGCTTTTCGATTCTCGGCGATTCGTCGGGGCCGCTGGCCGAGTTCATCACGTACGACGTGCAAGCCGAGGTACTGACTGTCAGCCGAAAAGGCTTGTCCGACGAGCACATTCGAGTTCCGTTCTTCGATTACTTGGACGCACAACTCGCGACGCGCTTCGTGCCCTCACATCCGGAACTCGACTTCAACCTCGGCTACGTGGGCTACCTCGGCTACGAACTGAAAGCACAGACCGGAGGAAGGGCAGTCCATCCGGCACCCACTCCTGATGCCGCTCTGGTGTTTGCCGATCGCGCCGTCGTCATCGATCACACCGCGGGCCGCACTCACGTTTTGAGGTTGCGCGAGAAAGTCCGGGACGCCGGCTATGACGATTGGCTCGAATCGACCGTCGACACCCTGGCGCGGATCGGCGCGGACCTTCCGGAACGCACCCCGGTTCCGCTGATCAGCGACACCGTCTGGACGCAGGCTCGCCTTCGGCATGATCGCGATCAGTACCTGTCGTTGATCGGAACGGCCCTCTCGGAGATCCGGGCGGGTGAGTCCTACGAGGTGTGTCTGACCAACATGGCGAGCGTCGACGAGACGATCGATGCACAGCAGGCGTTCGAGTATCTGCGCTCGATCAATCCGACGCCGTACAGCGCACTTCTCGACTTCACCGGCATCTCGGTGGTCTCGGCCTCGCCTGAGCGGTTCCTTCGTGTCGACTCGGCCGGCAACGTCGAGTCCAAGCCGATCAAAGGGACCCGCCCGCGCGGCGTCACCCGAGCGCGTGATGCTGCCCTACGGCAGGACCTGCTCGACAGCGAGAAGGACCGCGCCGAGAACCTGATGATCGTGGACCTCACCCGCAACGACCTCACCAAGGTCTGCGTTCCGGGAAGTGTCCACGTTCCGAGGCTGTTCGCGATCGAGTCGTACTCGTCCGTTCACCAAATGGTGTCGACGGTGCGCGGACATCTGAGTCCGGGGTCGTCGGCGGTGGACTGTGTGCGTGCCGCGTTCCCCGGTGGATCGATGACCGGCGCCCCGAAGGTACGGACGATGGAGATCATCGACCGCCTCGAATCAGGCCCACGTGGGGTCTACTCGGGATCGATCGGGTACTTCGCGCTCGGTGGCGCCGCGGACCTCTCGATCGTGATCCGGTCGCTGGTCTGCACCGCGAGCGGCGTGACCTTCGGAATCGGCGGTGCCATCACAGCGTTGTCCGATCCGGAAGAAGAATTCGACGAGACCACGGTCAAGGCGTCCACGCTGCTCCGTGCGCTCGACGCGGTGTCCTCGCGGGTCCTCGAGTACGGCGGGTAGATCCAGCCATGACGGCGTCATCAGGCACAGCGACGGTTGTCGGCGGGCTGGGTGCCGTCGGATCCATGTTCGTCGAACTGCTTCGCGCCGGGGGGTCGACCGTCACCGTCGTCGACCCAGCAGGCAGCGATCCCGACGGAGATGTAGTCGTCGGAGACATCACGAAACCCAGTGAGCAAGTCCTCGCGCACGTGGAGTCCTCGCGCATCATCGTGCTCGCGGTTCCCGAACAGGTCGCTCTAGCCGCACTACCGAGCCTTCGGACATCCGGCGCTCTCGTTGTGGACACACTGTCGGTCAAATCGCGGATGGACGCAGCAATCGCCGACGCCGGCCGAGAAGGGGAATTCCTCGGACTCAACCCCATGTTCCGTCCGTCGCTCGGGCCACGCGGTCGGGCCGTCATCGCAGTGCCGTACGTCGGCGGTCCGCAGTCCGACAGATTCCTCGACATCGTGCGCTCGTGGGGAGCGTCGGTCGCGGTGATGGACGCCGATCGTCACGACCGGTTGGCTGCGGCCACCCAGGTTCTGACACACGCGTCGGTGCTGGCTTTCGGCGTTGCCCTGGCCGAACTCGGAGTTTCCGCGGACGAACTCATCGCGGTCGCCCCTCCCCCGCATCGGACCTTGCTCGCGCTCCTGGCGCGGATAGCCGGCGGCGAACCGGAGGTGTACTGGGACGTACAAGCGGGCAATCCGCATGCAGGTGCGACACGAAAAGCACTGTTTGATGCCACCTCACAGGTGGACACGGCGGCCGAGACGCTCGGCGACTTCACGACGCTGATGAAAACCGCCGAGGCAGCGCTCGACGATCACTCCGGCGAATTGAACGCGGAGTGCCAGAGCTTGTTCGATCGCATTGCCGAAGGGCACAGAGAGTAGGGAACGATGAGACCCGGAGTGAGTCCGCCCAGCCTCCCGGAGTACGACGCCTCGGATCCGGTCGAGAGTGCAATCGTCCGCCGCCTTGCGAGCAACTGGGCGCGCCGGGCAACCGTGAAGAAGGCGGAGCCGGAACTGGACGATCTCTTCGATTCGTCGTTGTCCGACTACCCCGAAGCACTTCTCCCGTTCGCGGAGCATCCGACCTACCTGGCATTGAGCCCCGAGCAGAAGCAACGCCTGCAAGCCTGGGCATGGATCGCGTTCAACAAGAACGTCATGGACATCGAGAAGTACGTCGTCAATCCCGGCTTCGACGTTCTCGCCGAAGACCGACTCGGCGTCGGTCTCGGAGATTGGGCTGCAGTGGCCGTCAATCAGGCGATGGTCGACGAGCAATATCACACGCTCATGCACTTCAATGCCAGTTCAGCGACCCGTCGAGGCAGGGGCTGGGGGCTGCCGGCGAAGGCACTGCCAGACGTCCTGACGGTCCGCACGCGGGCGCAAGCTCTCGACGCAGCCGAGGGGCCTCGCAAGATCGCCCTGACACAGTTGGCGTTCATGACCGTCGCCGAGGTGTCGATCACCGCATACCTCGACCTCATCTCGGACGACCCGGGCGTTCAGTCGATCAACCGCGCGACAATCCGGTTGCACGCTCGCGACGAGTACTGCCATGCCTCGATTGCCGGGGAATTAGCCGTCCTGGTCTGGGATTCCCTGGGTGGTGGAGATCGCAGCTATCTACTCGAAGGTTTCGAGGACGCAATGCATGCGTTCAGCGGGACCGACTTCGGCGCGTGGCGAGCAATCATGGAAATTGAAGCCATACCTGGAGGACGGAAGATGCTCGACGATGTCGCATTGGAACCGCACAACGAACTGTTCGTGCAGGACTACAGTGGAATAACGTCCCTGTTCCAAAAGCTACAAGTTACACCAGAAGTAACAATCGCTGCAGATGAATATTCTGCCAGTTAATCCCGTGCAATAAAAGAAATAGTTCGCAACGAACGAGAACCAGCAATAGTCCGCAATTATCGGGCACTCCCGATTTTTCAGCTAGACACGAGCGTTCTCGAATAAATACCGGACGGATTTATCAAGAAAAGACGGGAAGATCCCGCGCCCGCTGCCTCCGACCCAAGACCCGAGACGAGAGTTGTCCGGAATCCTTGTCATAAATTCGATAAAGAGGCCACAAGATTGCATGCAGAATACTGTCTGCTGCAATCAAGAATGTTAACTTCCAATTCGATACACCATGATGCTCGAGGGTTTTCTTCGATGCTCGATTATATCGTGCATACACTCGCGGCGAACTAACCCCACGTCTACCCGAAACCTTTGCGGCCATGCTCGAGATCTGCCCCACTGCGCAACGAACATGCGCCATGCAGAGGGATAGATCGATATCCTCATGAATGTCGGTTCGATCGCTGACCGCACCCCTAACGGCCAACCAAGCCGACCGACGCATCGCCATGTTACTGCCTGGAACTGCAACAACGGGCCGAACCGCCCCCTGAGCCCCGCGACCGAGTCGCCAATTCGTCCATCGGCGCTGAAGGCCGGCGATCGGAGATTCATAAAGGTAAGTCAGGCCAGTTACGCCCGAGAAATCGTCGCGACGCTCGAAGAATTCGTGAACCGCAACGGCCCAGTCTTCCCCCACGATCGTATCCGCGTCGATACGTCCGATAATTTCTCCACTCGCCGCGTCAAACCCTTTGTTTCTCGCATGCACCACCCCGGGGCGGGATTCTTTGAGAAGCCGAACCTTGGGACAACTACTTTGATACTTCTCGATCAACTCGGAAGTGTTGTCCGAGGAATTATTGTCAACGATGATGATTTCGTCGACATATTCACCTTGAGCAATGAGCGCTTCGATGCACGTTTCGATGTATTCAGATTCATTAAAAGCCGGAACAACCACCGACAACGTCGCGTTCGCCATTTCCCAACGGTATCGCGAATCTCTCCACAAGACATCGAGCAGCGGGCCCAGGGGACCAACCGGAAGGAATCGGGGGACTTTCGTCACCGGTCAAATCAAAGACCTCCGGTCCGCGCAACCGAATACCCACCTGCGCAGATGCGCTGAAAATCTATTTGGTCATTCGTTCAATTAGAAGAGATCTTTACGTTACAAAGAATATTTGTGATTCTTGCCACAAGGTGAAATCGAAGGTGAGAGTTGCTGGCAGGAGCCACATACTCCCTCTCACGCGTCCGATTGCCCGAGTGTCGGTTTGACCCTCCGGTAACATCTGAGCGGAGATCACGGATAGAAGACAGAAGGCATCTGTGCGCCCGTCGGGAGCGCGTGCCCGTTCCGACAATGCAGACAGCGGAGTGTTGATGCCCTTTTCCACGGACGCAGCGGTACTAGTGGAGGACGTACACAAGTCCTTCAAGAACGTGCACGCGCTGCGAGGGATCAACTTCACCGCCCCACGTGGGACAGTGCTCGGCATCTTAGGTCCCAACGGCGCAGGCAAGACGACGACGGTGAAGGTCCTCTCCACGCTCATTCGTCCCACCAGTGGACGCGCGATGGTGGCTGGCTACGACGTAGTGCGCAATGCTCCCGAGGTTCGACGCTCCATCATGATGACCGGGCAGTTCGCCGCCCTGGACGATTCACTCACCGGCCGGGAGAACATCGAACTGTTCGGCAGGTTGATGGGTCTCGACCGAATGTCGGCGAAGGTGCGCGCTGCCGACCTGCTCTCTCAATTCGACCTCGTCGAAGCAGGATCTCGAGTAGTGAGGAACTACTCCGGCGGTATGCGCCGACGAATCGATATCGCGTGTGGCCTGGTTGTTCGCCCCGAGGTCGTTTTCCTCGACGAGCCGACCACCGGCTTGGATCCGCGCAGTCGGCAGAGCGTCTGGTCGCTGGTCCAGTCACTGAAGGAGCAGGGAATCACCGTGCTCCTGACAACTCAGTACCTCGAAGAGGCAGATTTACTGAGCGACAACATCATCGTCATCGACAAAGGCGCAGTCATTGCTGAGGGGACTGCTGACCAACTGAAGGCGCGAACCGGCGCAAGCTTCTGCGAGATTGTGCCCGCAGATCTCAAACAGCTGCCTCATGCGGTCCATGCCCTGGGCAATCTGGTCCCCCGCGACTTCAGATTCGATCTGGCACAAGAAAGCGGTCGCATCGCTATCCCCGCACCTGTCGGCGCAGGAACCCTCTCCGAAGCGCTGCGTCGTCTGGACCACGCACGGATTCCGCTTGCAGACATCGCGCTCCGTCGCCCGTCACTCGATGACGTCTTTCTTTCACTCACAGGTGAACAGCACGTAAGCGAGACGCCGTGACGACAACTACAAAATTCGGGGTCGATCAAGTGACTGTCCGCGGGGAAAGTCGCAGCAAGATTGCAGTCCCCGAGGCTTTAAGCGTTGGAAAGCACCGCCGACCGCATCCATCAGCGATCAATCAGTGGTGGGTGCTGACTGCACGCACCGTCAAATCGATGGTCAAGCGCTATGAGCTGCTCGTTGCAGTCATCGCACCGCTGATCTTCACGATCGGGTTCTACCTTCCCTTGAAGTTCGTCATGCAACTTCAAGGGATCAACTACGCGCAGTTCTTGATGCCGATCATTGTCCTGCAGGCGATGGCATTCACATCGATCTCGGCTGCTCAAATGTCTTCGACCGAATCGATCACCGGCTTCAGCAACCGGATGAAAACCATGCCGGTCGTCGGCCCGATCCCGCTGCTGTCCCGTCAATCCAGTGGGTTCGTCAGATCAACAGTCTCGCTTGCTGCCGCATTGGCGTTCGGCCACTTGATCGGTTTTCGATTCTCAGCCGGAGTCGGGCAGGCCGTCTTGTTCTGCGCTGTCGCCCTGGCGTTCAGCACCTGCCTGTCCTTCGCTGGTGACGCCATCGGCTCATTGTCGAAGAGCCCGCAGGCCACCAGTCAAGCGCTGACATTGCCACAGTTGATTCTGGGGATGTTGTCCTGCGGTTTTGCGCCCGAGACCGGCTTTCCCGAGTGGATTCGGCCGTTTGTACGCAATCAACCGGTATCGCAGTTTTCATTCGCCATGCGTGATCTTGCACAAGGCGGAGTCACCTGGAGCGTCCTGTTTCCCGTCGTTGCGTGGACTATCGGGTTGATCGTCGTGTTCGCGCCACTCGCGTTCTGGGCAAGTATGAGGCGGTCATGAACGAACCGACAGATCGATTCATGGCTGTAGTCCGCCCGGTCGAGGGGTTCAACTTCCCTTACCCGGATAAAGCGCTCCCCGAGAACTCGTTCAAGGCGCTGGTCGTGCACAGTGGGATTCAGGCTAAACGCCTGCTGCTCACCTGGCTGCGAGATCCGTCGACGGCCATTCAAGCCCTCATATACCCAGCATTCATGTTGCTCATGTTCCGGGTCGTATTGGGCAATTCGATTACAGCAGCAACCGGCCAGTCGAGTATTTTCGGGACAGTTCCACTGATCATCCTCGTAGGCGCTATGTTCGGGTCGATTGCGAGCGCCGTCGGCCTCAAAGGTGAACGCGCGTCCGGACTGCTGAGTCGATTCTGGACGCTCCCCGCGCATCGCGCCTCGAGTCTCGTCGGACGCATGATCGCAGAAGCAGTCCGAGTTCTTCTCACGTCAATCGTGATTCTCGGCGTCGGCTATCTGCTGGGGTTCCGATTCAATCAAGGTCCGCTGGCGGCCTTCGCGATCTTGGCGTTGCCCGTCATTTTCGGCGTCGGTTTTGCCATGATGGTGACGGCCCTGGCCACTGTCTCCGACAACTTGCCGCTCGTCGAAATCGTATCCATCTCGTGCACACTATTGATGTTCTTCAATTCCGGATTCGTCCCTGTGATGGCCTACCCGAAGTGGCTTCAACCAGTGGTGGCAGAGCAACCGATGTCCGTCGCTATCGACACGATGAGAGGGCTGTCGTTGGGCGGTCCTGTGGCGGAACCCCTCGTCAAGACGCTGATCTGGTCCATCGGCATGATTCTGGTCTTCGTCTACCCAGCAATTCGGGGATACCGACGCGCCGCGGCGATGTCGTAACGAATACAGACCGCAAACCGACTTCACAGTTCGAGAAACAAGTGGCACCAGGGATGAGCATCGATGTACCCGTGCCACGCAACGAGAGGTATCTAACTTGACGCGTACAAGGCAGTCCATGTGGAGGCGCGCTACCGGTGTCGCCGCGGTGACGATGGTGTGCGCTCTGGTTCCGGCCGGTATCGCAACTGCGTCGCCTGTCACTCACCAGGGCGGCGGAGATTCGGTGGAGCCCGTCACGAGTGGTTCTTACGTCGTCTCAGTCGAGCAAGTGAACGATCGCCAAAAGATCGTGAATGTATACGCGGCGTCGATGGACCGCGTTGTTCCAATTCAGGTCATTACTCCTGCCGATGACTCCGCGCCCCGTCCCATCCTGTACTTGCTCAACGGAGCCGGTGGTGGACAAGATTCCGCTACTTGGGAGTACCAGACCGATGTCGTCGACTTCTTCCAGGACAAGAACGTCAACGTCGCGACGCCAGTTGGTGGACGCCTGTCGTACTACACCGACTGGCAGAAGGAAGACCCGAAACTTGGTAAGAACATGTGGAGCACTTTTCTGGGTAAGGAGCTCCCCCCGTTGCTGAACAAGCAACTTGGCAGCAATGGCGAACAGTCGATTGCAGCAATCTCGATGTCGGGTACTTCTGTGCTCAACCTGGCGATCGAGTACCCAGGTTTTTACAACTCCGTTGCCGCATTCAGCGGGTGTGCTCAGACCAGCGATCCGCTCGGCCAGCAGTTCGTCAAGACCACCACGGAGTGGATCGGCGGCGTTGACGACGTGCAGAACATGTGGGGTCCGTTCGACGGCCCCGGTTGGCGGGAACACGACCCCCTTGTGAACGCTGAGAAGCTGCGTGGCACACAGATTTACATGAGCACCGGCAGCGGGCTCCCCGGTTTCCCCAATGACACCCCTGCTAATCCGCGCATCCAGGACGGCCGCGCTGCGATGTTCGACCAGATCGTTGTCGGCAGTCCGATCGAGCTTGCAACCAACCTGTGTACCTCCAACATGGCGAAGCGGCTCTTCGAACTGAATATTCCGGCAGTAGTGGATTTCCGACCAACAGGTACCCATTCATGGGGCTACTGGCAAGACGATCTACACAAGTCCTGGCCATTCATCGCACAGTCTCTGGGCGTCTGATTCAAGTGCCTCGTGCTGGCTTCAACTCCAGCACGAGGCACCGATTAGCTTCATAGGAGGAATCAGCGGTGCGGTTCATTCGGATCATGCTGGTCGTACTGGGAACGTGTTTCCTGCTGTCTGGCACCTCAGTTAGTGCCCTGGCAGATGATCGAGAACCCAGCCCTGGTTTCGCGACTATGGGTCCATCGCCGGCGGGCTCCAACAACTGGAATTGCGTTCCGAGCGCCGATCATCCTCGTCCGGTAGTTCTCATCCATGGAACAACCGCGAACATGGTTGATACCTGGGCTGAACTTTCCCCGCAACTTGCTGATCTCGGCTACTGCGTATTTGCTCTCAATTATGGAGGGGCACGGGAAATCTTCAATCCCAACGCTCTCCAATGGGGTATCAGGGACATTGCGACTTCAGCGAAAGAGCTTGCAACCTTCGTTGATTCAGTTCGCCGTCATACGGGTGCAGGCCAGGTGGATCTCGTAGGCCACTCCCAAGGGGGAGTCGTCGCTCGCCAGTACCTGAAGTTCGACGGTGGTTCGACTCCGGAAGATCCGTCGAAAAACGCCGTCCATTCTCTGGTCACCCTCGGCGCTACCAACCACGGAACGACCTTCGGCGGCTTGCAAGCAAACGCCAAACAACTCTCAGATATGGGGCTTCCTGGAGACCTCTTGGTTCAGGCGATTTGGGGACCAGCCGGTGTTCAACAACTTCAAGGGACACCGCTGTTGACTGAGCTCAATGCGGGCTCGGAAACCCAACCGGGAGTTACGTATACCGTAATCGCGACCGCTCACGACCAGATTTCAACCCCTCCGGAAGCTTCGTTCCTTACCGCAGGCCCCAATTCCGTTGTAAACAACGTCTGGGTCCAGGATGGATGCCCAGGCAACACTGCCTCGCATGCGGGGCTGGTTCGTGACGCGCATTCGTTGGACCTCGTAAAATCCGCGCTCGATCCGGAATTCACGCCGATCCCCTGCGCATAGCTGCCCCAGACGTCGAGATGTTCAGCCGCAGCGGTCGAAATCGCACGCTCGACAAACTCCGATCGACAAGCGTGCGCTGTCACGGGTGAACATGACCTCCTACAAGGCCAATCACGAAGAGCGAAGCATACGAGCCTGGCCGTCGCCCGACCAGGCTCGTATACGCCGGTTGATCAATCAGCGGCGCCACCGCGCAACACACGCTCAATGATCAGCCCGATAGCGCGAACGCCTTCAGGAGACATCATCTCCAGGTGGTGAACGTCGACCAATTCATCCGTCAGTTCTCCTTGCGCGTACGGACCCCAAACCTTATCGGCTTGCTTTGCGTCCGAACGATCCAACGAACTCACGAAGGTGATCGGCCCCCCGAACGACTGCGGCCGATGGGCGTTGATCAGCTTCGCCGAAATCGCAATGCTTGTGAGCAACCGCTTGATCGCAGACGCATCGAGTCCGATTCTCTCTCCGTCGACAGCCGTCAAGATCTCTGCAGACCTTTCGACCGACAATTCATCGAGCTTTTCGTTCTCGCCGAAGACAATCCCCATTGCAGCCAACTCAGCGCGCACCTGGACAGCGTGCTCTGATTCGTCGCGTGTTTCCGGCGAACCGTCCAGCAAGATCAACGCCTCAACGATCTCGCCTCGCTCCTCCATCTTCGCCGCAACCGCTTGAGCAATGATCGCGCCGAGCGACCAACCGAGAATTCGGTACGGGCCTGACTGCTGAACCCGGGTGATCTCATCCACGTAGCGATCCGCGTAATCGTCAAGGGATCGTCCTTGGAATGCCTCATCAGTCAGAACAGGGCTCTGCAATCCATAAAGCGGAATCGAACGGTCCACAACAGCCGCCAACGGCGCAAAAGGCCACGCCAGTCCAACGAGTGGATGAACACAGAACAACGGCACATCGCTCCCTGTCGTTCTCAGCGGCAGAAGCGTTCGTAGTGCATCATCGGTTTTCGCATCGAAGCCCACCCGAATTCCGAGTGCAATTCGTTCTGCAAGTTCGCTGACCGTCGAAGTAGCGAAGATGAGTCGCAGTGGGACCTCCACGGAAACTGCTGCGCTCAGCCGAGCAGCAACCCTCGCTGCGACCAATGAGTTGCCACCCAACTCGAAGAAGCTGTCGTCCGCTCCGATGTGCTCGACACCGAGAATCTCCGAAAAGACGCTTGCGACAAGTAGTTCAGCTTCGGTAGTGGGAGCCCGGAACACCGCAACCTCGAACACCGGCTCCGGCAACAACTTCCGATCCAACTTCCCCGAAGCATTGAGCGGCAACGCATCCAACACCACAAACTGCGACGGCACCATATACGACGCCAACCGCTCCCCCACACCCACCTTCACCACATCAACATCAATCGAAGACCCCACCGCAGCAGTGACATACGCAACCAACTGATCACGCCACACCACCACCACCACAGAACCCACACCCACCTGATCCCGAACCGCAGACTCGATCTCCCCCAACTCGATCCGCTGACCACGCAACTTCACCTGAAAATCACTACGACCGACATACTCGAGCTCACCCGACACACCGATCCACCGCACCACATCCCCCGTGCGATACATCCGCGAACCCACCCCACCGAACGGATTCGCCACAAACCGCTCCGCCGACAAATCCACCCGCCCGAAATACCCACGAGCGACCTGCACACCCGACAAATACAACTCACCCGCAACACCCACCGGCACCGGACGCAACCGCGAATCCAACACCAACACCGACGAATTCCACACCGGAGCACCCATCGGCACCACCACACCCACACCATCGAGCGGACCCGCCGCCGTCGCATGCACCGTGAACTCCGTCGGACCATACAAATTATGAACCTCAACCGACGGCAACACCGACAACACCCGACGCACCACCGACGCCGGCAACGCCTCACCCGCCGCGAAAATCACCCGCAACGAACCCAACCCACCACCACCGAGACGCGAAATCGTCGCCTCCGACGTGTCGACCAACTGATCGACGAACACCTCCAACATCGACGGCACAAACGAGACCATCGACACCGACTCCGCCGCTACCACCGACGCCAAATACCCCGGATCCCGATGACCGTCATGCGTGGCCACCACCAACCGAGCACCCACCGCCAACGGAACAAACAACTCCCACACCGACACATCGAACGTCACCGGAGTCTTAAGCAACACCACATCAGAACCCGACACCGCATAACGCTCCGCCAACCACGACACCTGATTGACCACACTGCGATGACTGACCGCCACCCCCTTCGGCCGCCCCGTCGACCCCGACGTGAAAATCACATACGCCGTATTCCCCGACCGCAACGGCGCAACCCGATCCACATCCGAGACAGGAGCATCCGAAAAACCAGACACATCAACAACATCAACCTCGACCACCGGCACCACACCAGCATCGAAACCAACATCAGAAGTACTGACCACACACACCGGCGACGCCGCCGCCAACACATACCCATTACGGTCCGCAGGCTGATCCGGATCCACCGGAACATACCCACCACCAGCCCTGAGCACACCGTAAACCGCAACCAACAAATCAACCGACCGACGAACCGCAACACCCACCAACGACTCCGGCCCCACACCCACCGAAACCAAATACCTGGCAAAACGATTCACCCGAGCATCGAACTCCGCATACGACAACGACACACCCTCGAACGAGAGCGCTACCGCATCCGGAGACGCCGCCACCTGCGCATCGAACCCGTCCAACACCGACACACCCGCAACCTCACGAGCCGTGTCATTCCACCCCTCGAGCACCAACGAACGCTCAACAGAATCCAAAATATCAACGTCACCAACAATGGTTGACCGATCAGCAACGACGGCAGCCAGGATGCGTTCGAATCGGGTTGCCATCGAGGCCACCGTCGACTCGTCGAACAGATCCGTCGCGTACGTGAACTGCGCCGCCATCCCCGCCGGGGCACCCGCCTCGTCGAACTGCTCGACCATGGTCAACTGCAGATCGAACTTCGCCGCCACCGCGCCGGTATCGACGCCCGCAACCGTCAGATCGCCCAACTGCAACCCGGTCTGGCGTGCGCTCTGGAACGAGAGCATCACCTGGAACAACGGATTACGAGCCTGCGACCGCGCCGGATTGAGCACCTCCACCAACCGCTCGAACGGAACATCCGCATGCGCAAACGCCTGAAGATCAGCCTCCCGCACACCTGCGAGCAGATCGACGAAACTCTCCGAAGAATCCACCTCCGTCCGCAACACCAACGTATTGACGAACATCCCGATCAAATCATCGAGAACCTGCTCACCACGACCCGCCACCGGAGTACCGATCGCAATATCGGACGTCCCCGACAACCGCGACAACAACACCGCCAACGCCGCATGCACCACCATGAACAACGACGAATTCGACTCACGCGCAGCGTCACTCAACGACACATGCACATCACGATCAATCACGAACGAATACGCAGCACCACGATTGGACGCCACCGCCGGCCGCGGACGATCAGCCGGCAAATCCAACTGATCCGGCAACCCCGACAACGCCGACTCCCAGAAACCGATCTGACGCGAAATCAACGACGACGGATCATCTTCCGAACCGAGAGTCTCCCGCTGCCACAACGCGTAATCCGCATACTGCACCTCGAGCGGCGCCCACCCCGGCACCTCACCCCGAGAACGAGCCTCGTACGCCACCATCACATCACGCGTCAACGGCCCCATCGACACACCATCACCACTGATGTGATGAACCACCATCGCCAACACGAACTCCGACTCCGACACCGCGAACAACCGCGCCCGAACCGGAACCTCCACCGCCACATCGAAACCAGCCGACAAGAACTCCGTCACCGCACCAACGACATCGGACTCCGACACCGCCACCGGCGACAAATCCAACCGCACCCGATCCGCAGACAACACCTCCTGGAACCCGACACCGTCGACCTCCGGATACACCGTCCGCAAAATCTCATGCCGACCAACAACATCCGACACAGCAGCCTGCAGAGCCTCCACATCCAACAACCCCGACAACCGAATCGCCACCGGAATATTGTCAACATTGGATCCCGGGTCGAATCGGTTCAAGAACCACATCCGCTGCTGCGCCAACGACAACGGCACCCGCTCCGGACGCACCCGAGCAGTCAACGCCGCCCGAGCACCCGAACCAACCTCCGACTCCACCCGAGCAGCCAACAACTCCACCGACGACGCCTCGAACAACACCCGCACCGGAACCTGCGCATCGAGCGCCTGCCCCAACCGAGCCGCCACCCGAGTAGCAATCAAAGAATTACCACCCAAAGCAAAGAAATCATCATCCAACCCGACACGCTCGACCCCGAGAACATCCCCGAACACCGACGCGACGATCTCCTCCACCGCCGTCACCGGAGCCCGGAACACCGCAACCTCGAACACCGGCTCCGGCAACAACTTCCGATCCAACTTCCCCGACGCATTCAGCGGCAACGCATCCAACACCATGATCAACGACGGAACCATGTACGACGGCAACACCGCACGCAGCGAATCCGTAAGCGCTACAACATCAACCACCGCACCCGACGCCGGCACCACATACCCAACCAAGCTGTCACCCGACTTGGCCGAAACAACAGTCACTGCAGATGCGGATACCGATGCATCAGCCACCAAAGCCGACTCGATCTCCCCCAACTCGATCCGCTGACCACGCAACTTCACCTGGAAATCACTACGGCCGATGTACTCCAGCTCCCCCGACGCATCCCACCGCACCAAATCGCCCGTGCGATACATCCGACCGCCCCCGCTGCCATCGGCAAACGGGTTCGCAACAAACCGATCCGACGACATTGCGGCCCGCCCGATATACCCGCGCGCCAACTGAATGCCCGATAGATAAAGCTCGCCGACAACACCCCTTGAAACCGGGTGCAGCCTGGAATCCAGGACTAGCAGCCCTGTATTCCACACAGCAGAACCAATCGGGATCGACACGGTCTCGTCCGATGTGACTTCATGGAAGGTCACATCAATTGCAGCCTCGGCAGGACCGTACAAATTCTCCAAGCGTGCTGATGGCATCACTCCGAAAACTTCCGCGGCAGTGCCAACTTTCAAGGCCTCGCCACCGGAAAACACCAGCCTCAAGGAAGGAATATTGCTGGCATATTCGGCTGAAATGAATAGGGCCATCATTGCAGGCACGAAGTGCGCGACCGTGACCGCATGCTCCCGGATCAACTTCGCTATGTACTGAGGGTCACGATGGCCATCCGGTTCGGCGATCACCATGCGCGCGCCTACTTGGCACGGCCAGAACAACTCCCAAAGTGAAACGTCAAATGTGGACGGAGTCTTGACCAGCACCACGTCCGACGGGTCCAAATTGTATCGATCCTGGCGCCAAAGCATCTGGTTTACTACGGCGATATGCGATACCAGGACGCCTTTCGGCGTCCCGGTAGAACCGGAAGTGAAAATCACATACGCAGGGTGATCTCCCCGAAGAGCAGACAGTCGCTCTGAATCGGTGATCGGATCAGTCGAATACGTATGCAGGTCAAGACTGTCAACATCAACCCAGGAAGTCGGCAACTTCGCGTCGAGTCGACCATCAACCGTAAAGTCACGCGAGTACAAGACAACGGCCGGCGCCGCCGTTCGCAAAACATAAGAGACGCGTTCAGTCGGATGCGATGGGTCCAGGGGTACATATCCGCCACCTGCACGAATCACCGCATGGGCTGCGATCACCCAAGATATAGACCGCCCCATGAGCACGCCGACCAGAACCTCAGGTCCAACACCTTGCGAAATCAGATGTCGGGCCAATCGATTGACGCGCGAATCGAATTCGCCATAGGTCAAGCTTTCGTCACCGTAAATCACCGCAACATCCATAGCGCGCTGAGCCGTACCGACGACATCCACCAATCGCGTCGCGGGCAGATCCCGACGACTGGCGCGCGATCTGTTGTAGATCTCAATTCGTTCAACACCATCAAGAAGATCGACTTCTCCCACCAGCGCCGATGAATCGTCGAGAACTGTGCGCAGGATGCGTTCGAATCGGGTTGCCATCGAGGCCACCGTCGACTCGTCGAACAGATCCGTCGCGTACGTGAACGTCGCCGCCATCCCGGCCGGGGCACCGGACTCGTCGAACTGCTCGACCATGGTCAACTGCAGATCGAACTTCGCCGCCACCGCGCCGGTATCGACGCCCGCAACCGTCAGATCGCCCAACTGCAACGCGGTCTGCTCCATGTTCTGGAACGAGAGCATCACCTGGAACAACGGATTACGCGCCTGCGACCGCGCCGGATTGAGCACCTCCACCAACCGCTCGAACGGCACATCCGCATGCGCAAACGCACCCAGATCGCCCTCACGAACCCGACCCAACAACCCCGAGAACGACTCCGAAGAATCCACCTCGGTCCGCAACACCAACGTATTGACGAACATCCCGATCAAATCATCGAGAACCTGCTCACCACGACCCGCCACCGGAGTACCGATCGCAATATCGGACGTCCCCGACAACCGCGACAACAACACCGCCAACGCCGCATGCACCACCATGAACAACGACGAATTCGACTCACGCGCAGCGTCACTCAACGACACATGCACATCACGATCAATCACGAACGAATACGCAGCACCACGATTGGACGCCACCGCCGGCCGCGGACGATCAGCCGGCAAATCCAACTGATCCGGCAACCCCGCCAACGCCGACTCCCAGAACCCGATCTGACGCGAAATCAACGACGACGGATCATCTTCCGAACCGAGAGTCTCCCGCTGCCACAACGCGTAATCCGCATACTGCACCTCGAGCGGCGTCCACCCCGGCACCTCACCCCGAGAACGAGCCTCGTACGCCACCATCACATCACGCGTCAACGGCCCCATCGACACACCATCACCACTGATGTGATGAACCACCATCGCCAACACGAACTCCGACTCCGACACCGCGAACAACCGCGCCCGAACCGGAACCTCCACCGCCACATCGAAACCAGCCGACAAGAACTCCGTCACCGCACCAACGACATCGGACTCCGACACCGCCACCGGCGACAAATCCAACCGCACCCGATCCGCAGACAACACCTCCTGGAACCCGACACCGTCGACCTCCGGATACACCGTCCGCAAAATCTCATGCCGACCAACAACATCCGACACCGCAGCCTGCAGAGCCTCCACATCCAACAACCCCGACAACCGAATCGCCACCGGAATATTGTTCGCCGACGACAACGTATCGAAACGGTTCAAGAACCACATCCGCTGCTGCGCCAACGACAACGGCACCCGCTCCGGACGCACCCGAGCAGTCAACGCCGCCCGAGCACCCGAACCAACCTCCGACTCCACCCGAGCAGCCAACAACTCCACCGACGACGCCTCGAACAACACCCGCACCGGAACCTGCGCATCGAGCGCCTGCCCCAACCGAGCCGCCACCCGAGTAGCAATCAAAGAATTACCACCCAAAGCAAAGAAATCATCATCCAACCCGACACGCTCGACCCCGAGAACATCCCCGAACACCGACGCGACGATCTCCTCCACCGCCGTCACCGGAGCCCGGAACACCGCAACCTCGAACACCGGCTCCGGCAACAACTTCCGATCCAACTTTCCCGACGCATTCAGCGGCAACGCATCCAACACCATGATCAACGACGGAACCATGTACGACGGCAACACCGCACGCAGCGAATCCGTAAGCGCTACAACATCAACCACCGCACCCGACGCCGGCACCACATACCCAACCAAGCTGTCACCCGACTTGGAGTCAGAGTGCATCACGACGACGGCGTCGTTTACGTTCTCATGCGTGAGCAGGGCTGATTCGATCTCACCCAGTTCGATCCGCTGACCACGCAACTTCACCTGGAAATCACTACGGCCGATGTACTCCAGCTCCCCCGATTTGGTCCATCGAACCAAATCTCCGGTGCGGTACAACCTGGCGCCGGCTGATCCGAATGGATCGGCGACAAATCGCAGCGCCGTCATAGCAGGCTCACCGTGATATGCACGAGCCACCTGCGGTCCACCCAAATACAGTTCACCGGCCACACCCACCGGCACTGGCGCCAACCGGCCGTCAAGCACAACAGTGGACGCGTTAGCGACGGGCGTACCGATCGGGACGACCACCGCCTCAGGAGTCGCCTCCCAAGCTGTTACCACCTCGACCTCGGCAGGCCCGTACCAGTTGTGCAGGCTCGCCGAGGCGTACCCGCTGAATCGGCGTACGGTGTCGGCGCTCAACGCCTCTCCTGCGACAAAGACTCGACGCACCGATTCCGGCAGCGGCGCGGGCACCGCGGACATGAATGCGCTCAACATCGACGGAACGAAATGCACCGTCGTGACCCGCTCTTGAGCGATGGTTTTCGCAAGATAATCTGCGTCCCGGTGTCCATCGGGAACCGCGATGACCAGTTTCGCGCCAGTTTGGAGAGTCCAGAACAATTCCCAGACCGAAATGTCGAAGGTGATCGGCGTTTTGTGCAGTACCACATCCGAGCAATCAAGCCTGTAGGTCGCCTGAGCCCACACCAACTGGTTCACCGTTGCGCTGTGTGTAATGGCAACGCCCTTGGGTCGACCTGTCGAACCTGAAGTGAAGATCAGATACGCCGTGTTTTGCGATCGCAAAGGCGAATTGCGTTCAGAGTCGGCAATCCGGCGAGATGGGAACCCGTCCAAGTTCAGAGCCTCGACAGTCACCATCCGTCGACCCGTCGACGCGAACTGATCGCGAGCGGTAGTCAGAATCAGTACCGGATCCGCCGCCTCTACGACGTACTCGGTGCGTTCTGCTGGATGATCTGGATCGATAGGAACGTAGGCGCCCCCAGCCTTCAGAACGGCGTAGATCGCAACCACGAGGTCAATGCTCCGACGCATCGCCACACCGACCAACTGCTCAGGTCCGACTCCTTCGGAAATGAGGTGACGCGCGAGTTGATTGACCTTGGCATCGAACTCCGCATACGTAAGTTCAATTGCGTCCATGGCCAACGCGACAGAGTTAGGCGTCCGCGCAACCTGCTCGTCGAACAACGAGACCAGCGTCGCATTGTCCGAGCACAAAGATCCGGCCGAAACAGCTTGTGCCAGTACCTGTTCACTCTCGCTCTGTGAGAGTACGGGAATATCACCCACCAGTACGTCCGGAGTTGCGGACACTGTGCTCAGAATTCGCAACAGACGATCGACGAATTCCAGCACCGTTGATTCGTCGAACAGGTCGGTTGCGTAGTTGAACGACCCGTGTATCCCTGAGGGTTCTCCAGACTCGCTGATGACCTCGGACAGAGTGATCTGAAGGTCGTATTTCGCCGTTCCCGAGTCCGCTTCGATCCCGGAAATCGTGAGTTCTGGCAACACGAACTGCGTTTGCGCAAAGTTCTGGAACACCAACAAAACCTGGAACAGCGGTGAGTGCGCAGTAGAACGCACGGGGTCGATCTCATCCACCAACCACTCGAACGGCACATCCGCATTGGCAAACGCCGATAGATCGATTTCACGCACCTGCTCCAGGAACGAACCGAATCCCTCCGACGCTTCGACGTTCGTGCGTAAGACCAGCGTGTTGACGAACATACCAATCAGATCGTCGAGTTCGGCCTCCCCGCGTCCTGCGACAGGAGTACCAAGCACCACGTCCGTGGAACTGCTCAGTCTGGACATCAAAACAGCCACAGCCGCGTGAATGACCATAAAGACAGTGACGTTGTGACCCTCTGCAAGCCTCGACAAGTCTGAATGAAGGCGTGCATCGATCGTGAAATTGACTGTCGCTCCGCGTAACGACTGAATCGCGGGCCTTGCACGATCCAAGGGGAGATTCAAAACGGGGGGGACGTCAGCCAACTGAGTTCGCCAATACGCAATTTGCTTCGACGCGATCGAGTCCGGGTCACCATCTGAGCCCAACATCTCGCGTTGCCACAACGCATAGTCCGCGTACTGCACTCCGAGAGGTGCCCACCCCGGAACCACCCCCCGAGATCGGGCCTCATACGCGACCATGACATCGCGCCCGAGTGGCCCGACTGAGGAACCGTCTCCGGCAACGTGGTGGATCACGACAACCAACACGTAGTCGCCAGAGCCAAGGCTGAACAGTTTCGCTCGAACGGGGACCTCAGCACCGACGTCGAATCCCTGTCCGACAACCTCTGCTACGCGCAGCATTACAGACTCGGCGTCGACCTCGACTGGACTCAAGTCCAGCACGACCTCTTCGGGTGGAACAATTACCTGCATTGGTCCATCTGGATCGCTTGGGTACAACGTTCTGAGCGACTCGTGCCGTGCCAGGACATCGGAAACAGCAGCTTTCAGCCCCGCCACGTCCAGCTTCCCTGAAAGCCGGATCGCGAGAGGAACATTGTAGACCGGCGACTCTGGGTCGAGTTGGTTCAGAAACCACATCCGTTGCTGTGCAAGGGACAACGGCACCCGCTCCGGACGCACCCGAGCAGTCAACGCCGCCCGAGCACCCGAACCGATCTTGGTCTGAACCCGGGCAGCCACGCGCTCGACCGAGGACACCTCGAACAGCACCCGTACCGGAACCTGCGTATCGAGCGCCTGCCCAAGGCGGGCAACCATCCGAGTCGCAATCAGCGAATTGCCACCCAAAGCAAAGAAATCATCATCAAGCCCGACCCGATCCACACCCAACACCTCGGCGAAAACCGAGGCAACCGACTCCTCCACCGGAGTCACCGGAGCCCGGAACGCCGCAGCCTCGAACACCGGCTTCGGCAACAGCTTCCGATCCAACTTCCCCGAAGCATTCAGCGGGAACGCATCCAACACCATGATCTGCGACGGCACCATATACGACGGCAACACCGACCCCAACGAATCCACAAGCGCCGCAACATCAACCACCGCTCCCGACGTCGGCACCACATACCCCACCAACTGATCACCGGTCTTGGTCGACACCACCGCCACCGACGACACCGACACCGACACATCGGCCACCAGGGCCGACTCGATCTCCCCCAACTCGATCCGCTGACCCCGGAACTTCACCTGGAAATCAGTGCGCCCGATGTACTCGAGCTCCCCCGACCAGCCCCACCGCACCAAGTCCCCCGTGCGGTACATCCGATCGCCGACACTGCCATGAGTGAACGGATTCGCGACGAAGCGATCCGCCGACAAATCCGGACGAGAAACATACCCACGAGCCAACTGATCACCCGCAAGATACAACTCTCCCGCAACACCCGCCGGCACCGGACGCAATCGCGAATCCAAGACGAAAACCTGCGAATTCCACTGCGGCACACCAATAGAAGCCACACCACCGTGGACAGCATCCGTCACATCCGCGAACGTGATCGACACCGCGGCCTCGGTCGGACCATACAAGTTGTGAACCCGCGCGCTTGAAACAACACCGAAATCGCGCACCGTCTGCGCCGGCAACGCCTCACCGATGACGAACACATCACGTAGCGAATCCAACTGGCTGGCAGAGACTTCCCCCGCGAACACCGACAGCATCGTCGGCACGAAGTCCGTCACCGTCACGCGCTGATCAGCGATCACCGACGCCAAATACCCCGGATCCCGATGACCGTCATGAGTGGCCACCACCAACCGAGCACCCACCGCCAACGGCAGGAAGAACCCCCACAAAGACACGTCGAACGTCGTCGCAGTCTTCTGCAGATACACATCCGACCCGGTCAGAACATACTGCCCCTGCATCCACGCCATCTGATTGACGATCGCCGCATGCGAAACCGCCACACCCTTCGGCTTCCCCGTCGACCCCGACGTGAAAATCACATACGCAGCATTCGAAACACGCAACGGCGCAACACGATCCACATCAGAAACAGGCGCATCCGAGAATCCGGACACGTCCAGCTCGTCTATCAACACCACATCGAATTTACTCGGCAACACCACACCGTCACCAGCAGTGGACAACACACAGACCGGTGCCGCGGTCTCGAGAATATGACCATTGCGCTCGACCGGATGATCCGGATCCAACGGCACATACGCCCCACCCGCAGCAACCACTGCATACATACCAACCACAAGGTCAACCGACCGGCGCATCGCCAACGCCACCAACGACTCCGGCCCCACGCCCACCGAAATCAGATACCGTGCAAGACGGTTCACCCGAGACCCGAACTCCGCATACGTCAGAGACTGCCCCTCGAACACCACCGCCACCGCATCCGGCGTCGCCGCCACCTGCGCAACAAACCCGTCGAGCAACAAAGCACCAACAGTCAACTCGTGAACAGTGTCATTGACCGCCACCAGCACCTGCGAACGCTCGCCCTCACCGAGCAACTCCACATCCCCGACAACCGAATCAGGCTCCGCCACCATTGCTTCCAGAACACGCACCAACCGCTCCGCAAACGAAACAACTGTCGACGCGTCGAACAGATCCGTCGCATACGTCAACGACATCGGCATCCCCACACCGACGCCGTCCTCCTCCAACGGCGTCACCGTCAACTGCAGATCGAACTTCGCGATCTCGACACCGGCGTCGAAACCGGCAATCGACAGTCCCGGCAACTCCACGACATCCTGCGCCATGTTCTGAAAGAACAACGCAACCTGGAACAACGGATGATGGGCCTGCGACCGCGCCGGATCAAGCACTTCCACCAAACGCTCGAACGGCACGTCCTCGTTGCCGAACGCCCCGAGATCGACCTCACGAACCCGACCCAATAACGCCGAGAAAGACTCCGAAGAATCCACCTCGGTCCGCAACACCAACGTATTGACGAACATACCAATCAGATCGTCCAGCTCCGGCTCACCCCGCCCTGCGATCGGAGAGCCCACCACAACGTCGTCACTACCGCTCAGCCGCGCCAACAACACCGCCAACGCCGCATGCACCACCATGAACAACGACACATTACGATCAAGCGCCAACTGCTCGAGCGCTCGATGTAACCGCGCGTCTATCGAAAACTGGTAACTCGCACCCTGATTGGATGCCACCAACGGCCGCGGGCGATCCGCCGGCAGCTCGATCCGCTCCGGCAACCCCGCCAACACCGACGTCCAATACCCCAACTGCTCAGACATCAACGACGACGGATCACCCTCGGACCCCAACACCTCACGCTGCCACAACGCGTAATCCGCATACTGCACCGCCAACGGCGCCCACCCCGGAACCTGTCCACCCGCACGCGCCACATACGCCATCGACACATCACGCACCAACGGACCCATCGACACACCGTCAGCAGCGATATGGTGAATCACCAACGCCAACACAAACTCCGACGAACCCGTCTGGAACAAACGAACCCGTAATGGCACCTCGACCGTGACATCGAACCCCTCTGCCACCACTGGCGTCAGCACACCGAGCAAGTCGGCCGCGTCGACAGTTTCGGGCAATACAGTTTCCACGAATTCGTCCACCGGAAGTACTTGTTGGAACCCGATGCCCTCGAATTCCGGATAGACGGTCCGCAACACCTCGTGCCGCGCAACAACATCCGACAGCGCTGCGGACAGTGCCGAAACATCGACGGCACCGGACAACCGCAACACGATCGGAATGTTGTTCACACCAGACACAGAGTCGAATCTCGACAAGAACCACATCCGCGACTGTGCAAGGGAAAGAGGTATCCGCTCCGGACGAGAGCGAGGGGCCAAGGCAATTCGCACACGCCCCGCTGAATCTGACAAAACAGATGCAAGACCGGAGACTGTCGAGTACTCGAAGAGCGTTTTGACCTGAACCCGCACATCGAAAGCCGCACTGAGACGCCCGGCCAATTTCGCAGCAATCAACGAGTTGCCGCCGAGTTCGAAGAAGTCGTCGTCAGCGCCGACTCGGTCCACCCCCAAGAGTTCTTCGAATATGCGCGCGACCACGACCTCACCATCGGAGGATGGCGCTACAAACTCTCGGGCCTCGAATACGGGATCAGGAAGTGCTGCTGAATCCAGCTTTCCTACTGGCGTCAAGGGAATCTCGTCGATGACAACGACAGCCGCCGGAATCATGTGACGGGGAAGATCCGTCTTGACCACTGCCAGGACGTCATCCCCGGACAGCACGGCTCCAACTGCAGGAAGCACATAAGAGATGAGAGCCGTTTCACCGCTGGGCAACACTCGCCCGAGCGTTGTCACGAACTCGACCCGTTCGTCGAGTGCGATGACCGCGTCGATTTCAGTCAACTCGATGCGGAAGCCACGGATCTTGACCTGGGAATCGGACCGTCCGACGTATTCGACGCTACGATCGCCGGCAGCACTTTCCGTCCACCGCACCACGTCCCCCGTGCGGTACATTCGTTCACCCTGTGCCCCAAAGGGATTCGCGATGAATCGATCGGCCGTCATACCTGCCAAATTGTGGTATCCGCGCGCAACCTGCGGCCCTGCAAGATAGAGCTCACCCGTAGTCCCCGTCGGTACAGGCTGCAAGCGGGCATCCAATACCAAAGACGCTGCACCACGAATCGGACCACCGATCGTGACGGGATCACCCGCGCCGAGTTCCGTCATGTTCGTGACGATCGTCATCTCGGTCGGGCCGTACGCGTTGACAAAGTGGCGTCCGGGCGCCCACTTCGCGACCAACTCTGGCGGACACGCTTCACCCGCGACCACGACGACAGCAACATCGTCGAGTCCAGATGGATCCACCGATGCGAGCACCGAAGGAGTAGCGCCGACATGCGTCACTCGCTCTGTCTTGATCAGCTCGGCTAGCTCGGGCCCACCGTAGATGCTCGATGGGGCAATCACCATGACGGCGCCAGCCCCGATCGTCTCGAGTAGTTCGAAGATCGATACGTCGAAGCTTGGAGTCGTGAAGTGCAAAACCCGCGAATTGCCGTCGAGCGACAGCATGCGAATTTGCTCTCGCTGCAGGACGGCTAGCCCCGAATGCGAAACAACAACACCCTTGGGTCGCCCTGTGGAGCCGGATGTGTAGATGACGTACGCGGCGTGCTGCTCACGCAGTGTCCTTACCCGCTCGTCATACGTCACTGGCGCGCCGGAGACAGCGGCCAACGACTCGACAGTGTCCGAAGCATCGATCGAGATCCACCCGACCGAGTCGGTTAACCCGGCGCGTGCACCCTTAGTGGTCAACCCGACCGAAACTCCAGAATCGCTGATCATGTAGGCCACGCGATCGGCTGGATAGTTCGGATCCACCGGGACGAAGGCGGCGCCGGACTTGGCGACTGCCCACAGTGCCAGAACGGACTCGATGGACCGCGGTATCGAAATTGCAACCCGATCCTCTGGCCCCATGCCGCCGGCGATCAACAATCTCGCCAAACGAGACGATTGCTCGTCCAACTCTGCGTATGACAGCGAACGTCCTTCGAACCGCAACGCCTCCCGCTCGGGCCCCAGCTCGACGGCCGCCGCCAGCAGTTGCGGAAGCAACGAGGTGCTGGCACGACGGCCGCGTGCCGGACGCTCTCGACGTGCCTTGCGAGCTACCGAAGTCCCTGGCGTCACACCATCGGAGCTCATGCGGTCACGACCTGCACTCGAACGGCATGCTGGAGGAACACGTGCTGCGTCAAGACAATTTCACCTTCGCTTTGGTACTGCAGTTCGATCAGTATTCGCAGGAATCCGATCACTTCCGAGGTTCTACCCTTGACCTGGGCAAATCGCGTTCGACGTCCCGGTAAAGCCCCAATAGTTGATCGGACACACCGAACCATTGTTACAGCTGTCGCGGAGTGGACATCATCGGACTGTTCGGGATATGGGAGTCCATCAACTTCGTGAACGGCGGCGTCAGCTCAGAGTCCACGTCGCGGGATCACACGCCAGGCGTAGATCTGGCAAAGCTCCTTCGACAACACCTGTGAAGACGTCTGTCGGACCAACCGCGTGCGAAACCCACTCCTCTGCAAGTAGCTCCTGTACCTCTGCGTCCTTCGCCGCTTCCGAGTACAGCAGTACGACGCCACCGACCGCTCCGCCAAGCAGAATAGTCAGAATCGATGTTTCGTCTTCCTCGGGACCGAAGTACATCAAACGCGATTCATAGTCGACATCGTGCTTCTGCGACATCGCGTCCAACTTCGCTGCGAGCTCTCCATGGGTGATCTGGCCAGGGTGCGAACCGGCAACCACGACCGCGATGTCGTCCGCGCTCAGCGGACGAAGCCGGTCCGTGTAGTTCACGGAACGACTCGAGTACGACGCCACCAACTCGATAACATCTGGCTGGTCCAAGTCGAGGCTCGTGTCCAGCGGTACGTCAGATTCGGCCTCACCCGAAATCAACGCCAAGGCCACACTCGGAGCCGTTTCTGTCCCACGTGCTGCTCCTGTAGCTCCTACCAGAGCTGCCGCGCCGGCTTTGGACAGCGCCCAGGCCGCCACCACCAGTTCGATGCCACGCAATCCTGTGATCCCCACCGTGTCGCCCGGACCGATCCCAAGATTGATCAGGTGGCGAGCGAGGCGAGATGATCGTGCATCGACCTCGTGGTAAGTCATTTCCTCCTCATCGCACACGACTGCGACAGCATCAGGATCAGCCTCTACGGAATTTGCCAATCGCTGTGGCACGAGTCGGCCCGTCGGAGCGCCAACGGCCGGGGGCGGCGTTGTGTCCACGGAGCCGAGGACTTCTGCTCGTTCGGAGTCGGTGAGCAGTTCGATGTCACCAATCGGACGTGAAGGATCCGAGGAGACCCGATCTAGAACGCGGACGAAGCGCTCGACATGTGCGTCGGCGGTTGCTTGGTCGAAAAGGTCCGCAGCGAAAACCAAATGGCCGAGCAACCCTCCCGTTACCGGATCTGAACTGAGATTGAGTTGGAGGTCGAACTTCGCAGTCGCCTCCACACCCTCGACAGCCGTGATCTTCAAATCCGGCAGACTGAACGAGGCTCCTGCCATCGGTTCGACCGACAGTGCAACCTGGAAGAGCTCGCTCGCTGACGCCGACAAGGCGCCGGTTACTTCCTCGAACGGGATGTCTCCGTTCGCAAATGCCTCGAGATCGACGTTTCGGACGAGCGAGACCAAGTCGCCGAATCCCGCTCCGAGATCCGGAGCGGTCCTGAGTGCAAGCGTGTTGACGAACATTCCGACTATGTCGTCCAGTTGCTGCTCACCTCGCCCGGCCACTACCGTTCCGATCGCGAAATCTCGGCTTCCACTCAACCGTGCGATGAGTACTGCAAGCGCAGCGTGCACAACCATGAACAATGTGGCGTTGTGTTCGCGCGCAATCTCGTTGAGCCGCGCCGCCGTCTCCGCGTTGACGGAGAACTCCGAGACACCGGCACGTGCAGACATCTGCGCGGGTCGCTGACGGTCGGAAGGCAATCCGGGCGTCGACGACACACCGTCCAACGTCCGGCGCCAGAAGTCGAGTTGCCGTGCAGCCTGTGAGCCGACCTCGCCGGCGCTACCGAGTACTTCGCGCTGCCAGATCGCGAAGTCCGCGTACTGAACAGTCAACGGCGTCCACGACGGCGCGGTGCCGCGCACGCGAGCCTCGTAGGCGACCATCATGTCTCGGGCAAGAGGTCCCATCGATTCACCGTCAGCGGCGATGTGATGAGCGACCAAGACGAATATGAAGTCTGCCGGGCCCAACTCGAGCAACCCAGTGCGTACAGGTACCTCCTGAGCTACGTCGAATCCGGTCGTCACCAACTCCACGACGCGATTGAACGCCGCGGCCTCGTCGTCCACCTGAATCGTTTCGAGAGGCGAAAGGAGTTCGTCGATCGCGACGATTTTCTGAACCGGCCCTTCGATGTCACTCGGGTAGCTGGTCCGGAGCGACTCATGTCGAACCAAAACGTCGTGAAGAGCCTGGCGCAAAGCCGCGACATCCAAGTTCCCTGTCAATCGCAGAGCCAACGGAATGTTGTATGCCGCAGAACCGGGATCCATCTGGTTTACCAACCACATTCGCTGCTGGGCCAAGGACAGAGGAAGACGTTCTGGACGTTCCCGCGCCTCCAACTCCATCCTCGCACCGGAACCTGCGGTCTTTTGCGCTACTACAGCCAAACCTTCCACTGTCGAGTTCTCGAACAGCACGCGCACCGGGACCTGCGCATCGAGTGCCTGCCCCAATCTTGCTGCCAACCTGGTAGCGATCAACGAATTACCACCCAGCGCAAAGAAATCGTCATCCAGACCGACCCGCTCCGCGCCCAACACATCTCCGAACACCGACGCAACAATTTCCTGCACCGCTGTGACCGGCGCCCGAAACTCTGCTGCCTCGAATACCGGTGACGGGAGAGCCTTTCGATCCAATTTGCCCGACGCATTGAGTGGAAGCTCGTCGAGGACAAGAACCTTCGAGGGCACCATGTACGTCGGAAGCACGGCCCGCACAGACTCCAGAACTTCCGACGCATCTACTGCAGTTCCCACGACATACCCGACCAGGCTGTCGCCGAACGTCGCATCGCTGTGCAGGACGACCACCGCATCTGAAACCGCCTCGTGCGAGATCAGAGCAGATTCGATCTCGCCGAGTTCGATACGCTGCCCCCGCAGTTTGACCTGGAAATCCGATCGGCCGATGTACTCGAGCTCGCCCCGACCGTTCCACCTGACGAGGTCGCCGGTTCGATACAACCTGCTGCCGCCATCTGAGGCGCCCCTTTCCCCGCCCGCAAAGGGGTTGGCGACGAAACGCTCCGCCGTCAACGCCGCTCGGTTTCCGTATCCGCGACCGACACCGACACCACCGACATACAACTCGCCGATCACGCCCGGCGGCACCATACCCAACGACCGATCCAGAACGAACAGATCCATGTTCGGCACCGGTGCACCGATCGGAACGCTGACGGTGTCATGCGCAGTCACCGCGTGGAACGAGACCACGTCCGACGCTTCCGTCGGGCCGTAACTGTTCACCACGCGTACTCCGCCTGACAACAAACTGCCAAGACGATTAAGCCGGATCGACTCGCCTCCAAGGAACACAACATCGAGAACGCTCAAAGCAGACTCCTCGTCGGAATCCACCACGGCTTCGAACGCGCTCGGCGACATGTTCGCCACTGCAACGTCACCGTGCCCGACGCGAGCAACGATCGCATCCGGATCGAAACCGTCCGAGGCAAGCACTACGCTCCGACCGCTGCTCAACGCTGCCCAGACGTTCTTCTGCGTCAAGTCGAAACTCGGTGACGACGCGATCAATAGACCACCAGTTTCGGGCAACTCGCTGCGGTACCAGGCCACCGTGTTCTCGATGCCGGCCATCGGCACCAACGTCGGCTTCGGACGACCCGTCGAACCGGATGTCGAAATGACATACCCCAAGCGGTCCCCCGCACCGAGTTCACGCCATCGATCCGTCGGCCTCTCCACCATCGGCGAATCGCGCATGATGCTGTCGAGGACGATCACGTCCACCGCCAGATCGAGAGTCGTCGTACTCACCGCGCATCGGGCACCGGTGTCGGCGATTATCGCTTCGATCCGATCCTGTGGGTACGACGGATCGATCGGCCCGTACGCAGCACCCGCCTTCCACGCCGCCAACATACCTACGACCCACTCGACCGACCTCGGCACGATCAACGCGACGACGTCGTCCGGACCGACGCCGGCCGCCGTCAATCGCTCGGCCACCACGTTTGCGTAGGCGTCGAGCTGCCCATAGGTCAGCGCCTCGCCATCGCACTCGACGGCAAGAGAATCAGGCGTCCGCCCAACCTGTTCTTCGAACATCGCAGTCAAGGACGCGCCTGCCAACGCTGTGCGCCCACCAGCGGACCAGCTGAGAAGGTTGCTGCGCTCAGCAGCGGTAAGTACGTCGATATCACCCAACCGAACTGACGGATCAACAGTGATCTCAGCAAGGATGCGCCCGAACCTGCCGGCAAAGCCTGCCACCGTCGACTCGTCGAACAGATCCGTCGCGTACGTGAACTGCGCCGCCATCCCCGCCGGGGCACCCGCCTCGTCGAACTGCTCGACCATGGTCAGCTGCAGATCGAACTTGGCCGCCACCGTGTTGGCGTCGATTCCCGCAACTGTCAGATCGCCAAGTCGAAGCACCGACTGCTCCATGTTCTGGAACGACAGCATCACCTGGAACAACGGATTACGCGCCTGCGACCGCGCCGGATTGAGCACCTCCACCAACCGCTCGAACGGCAGATCTACGTGCGCAAACGCACCCAGATCGCCCTCACGAACCCGACCCAACAACCCCGAGAACGACTCCGAAGAATCCACCTCGGTCCGCAACACCAACGTATTGACGAACATCCCGATCAAATCATCGAGAACCTGCTCACCACGACCCGCCACCGGAGTACCGATCGCAATATCGGACGTCCCCGACAACCGCGACAACAACACCGCCAACGCCGCATGCACCACCATGAACAAGGACGAATTCGACTCACGGGCAATTTTTTTCAAAGAATGATGCTCTGGCGCGTCGATAACGAAAGCGTGTTTGGCGCCACGATTGGACGCCACCGCCGGCCGCGGACGATCAGCCGGCAAATCCAACTGATCCGGCAACCCCGCCAACGCCGACTCCCAGAACCCGATCTGACGCGAAATCAACGACGACGGATCATCTTCCGAACCGAGAGTCTCCCGCTGCCACAACGCGTAATCCGCATACTGCACCGCCAACGGCGTCCACCCCGGCACCTCACCCCGAGAACGAGCCTCGTACGCCACCATCACATCACGCGTCAACGGCCCCATCGACACACCATCACCACTGATGTGATGAACCACCATCGCCAACACGAACTCCGACTCCGACACCGCGAACAACCGCGCCCGAACCGGAACCTCCACCGCCACATCGAAACCAGCCGACAAGAACTCCGTCACCGCACCAACGACATCGGACTCCGACACCGCCACCGGCGACAAATCCAACCGCACCCGATCCGCAGACAACACCTCCTGGAACCCGACACCGTCGACCTCCGGATACACCGTCCGCAAAATCTCATGCCGCACAACAACATCCGACACCGCAGCGTCCAACGCCGCCACATCCAACAACCCCGACAACCGAATCGCCACCGGAATATTGTTCGCCGACGACAACGTATCGAAACGGTTCAAGAACCACATCCGCTGCTGCGCCAACGACAACGGCACCCGCTCCGGACGCACCCGAGCCGTCAACGCCGCCCGCGCACCCGAACCAATCTCCGACTCCATCCGCGCAGCCAACAACTCCACCGACGACGCCTCGAACAACACCCGCACCGGAACCTGTGCATCGAGCGCCTGCCCCAACCGAGCGGCCATTCGAGTAGCAATCAAAGAGTTTCCGCCGAGTGCGAAGAAGTCGTCATCCAGACCCACTCGCTCGACCCCGAGTACCGCCGAGAAAACAGAAGCGACAATTTGTTCTACCGGCGTGACCGGGGCCCGGAACACCGCAACCTCGAACACCGGCTCCGGCAACAACTTCCGATCCAACTTCCCAGACGAGTTCAGAGGCAACTCGTCCAAGACCATGATCGCGTTCGGAATCATGTAGACAGGTAGCGATTCAGGAAGCGCATTCCTCAAGACTTCTACGTCGATCACAGAATCCGGGACCGCGATCACATATGCGACCAGCTGATCGCCCGTATCGGTGGATGCCACAGTGACCACACACTGAGCTACCGTCGAATGCGCCAGCAGAGCTGACTCGATCTCACCCAGTTCGATCCTCTGACCACGGAATTTGACCTGAAAATCGGTACGCCCGACATACTCGAGTTCGCCTGCGGTGTTCCACCACACCAGGTCCCCGGTGCGATACATCCGACTGCCACCGGGATTGATTTCACCGTTCGTGTCGCTCGCCTCCACAAATGGGTTCGCGACAAAACGATCACTGGTGAGATCGGGTCGCGCGACGTAACCGCGCGCCAGTTGATCACCGGCCAGATACAGCTCACCCGCAACGCCTACCGGCACCGGCTGCAACCGACTGTCCAACACGTAGACCTGCGAGTTCCACTCGGGCACCCCGATCGGAATCCCTGTTGATTCCGATCCATCGACCTCGTAGTAGGTGATCGAGACCGCAGCCTCGGTTGGGCCGTACACATTGTGCAGGCCTGCAGACGACACCTGAGCGAATGCACGCACCGTCTCGACCGGCAATGCCTCACCGATCACGAATACGTCCCTCAGTGACACCAATGCGTGTTCCGGAACCGAAGTCGCGAAGACGGTCAACATCGATGGAACGAAGTCCGTCAGCGTCACCCGATGATCTTCGATCAGACGAGCCAGATACGCGGGATCTCGATGGCCGTCGTGAGATGCCAGCACCACTCTCGTACCGGACAAAAGCGCAGTGAAGTATCCCCACAACGAGACGTCGAATGTCGTAGCAGTCTTCTGCAAATAGACGTCTTCTGGGCCGATGGCGTACTGATCCTGCATCCACAGGACCTGGTTCACGATGGCGTGATGCGACACCGCAACGCCTTTGGGCTTGCCCGTGGAACCCGAGGTGAAGATCACGTAGGCGGCATTCACATCATGCAGACGACCGCGACGATCAGCATCGGAAATGACTGAAGCCGAGTAGCTCGAAAGATCGACATTGTCGATCAACAGCACGTCGGCGCCGTTCGGCGCTACGAAAGCGTCCCTCGTCGTCGACAGCACACAGACTGGATCGGCCGTCGTGAGGATTTGCCCGATTCGCTCGGCGGGGTGATCGGGATCCAAGGGCACGTAGGCTCCGCCCGCGGCGATCACCGCGTACATACCTACTACCAGATCGAGCGATCGACGCATCGCCAAGGCCACCAACGATTCGGGCCCGACACCATCTTCGATCAGCTTGCGTGCCAATTTGTTCACACGTTCCGACAACTCGCCATAGGTCAGCGACTGGCCGTCGAACACCACGGCAACAGCATCGGGTGCCAACGCAACGCGAGTGTCGAACAGCGAAGCCAATGTCTCACTGTTCCCGACGTCATGTGCGGTGGAGTTGCGCGCAGTCAACAGCGACTCGCGCTCGGCCTCGTCCAACAGCTCGATGTCACCCACGGTGATCGACGGATCCACGACCACCTGTTCGAGGATCCTGGTGAACCGATCGGCGAATCCACGAATCGTCGACTCGTCGAACAGATCTGTGGCGTATGCGAACTCGGCGAACATGCCGTCTTCGAGCGCATCTTCGACGCGGGGAGCGAGAGTAAGTTGAAGATCGAATTTCGCGATACCGGCATCGAACTCGACGCCTGAGACCTCCAATCCCGAAAGCTCCAAAGCATCCTGCGACATGTTCTGGAAGAACAACGCGACCTGGAACAGCGGGTGATGTGCCTGCGATCGGGTGGGATCGAGCACCTCGACCAGCCGCTCGAACGGAACATCGCCGTTGCCGAGCGCCTGAAGGTCTGTCCTCCGCGTTGCCGAGACGAGCGCACTGAACGAACTGGCGAGGTCAACAGGAGTCCGCAGGACCAGTGTATTCACGAACATACCGATCACATCGTCGAGCGCCTTTTCGCCTCGCCCTGCAACCGGAGTACCGATCACGATGTCACTGGTACCGGACAACCTTGCGAGAAGCACGGCGAGGGCCGAATGCACCACCATGAACAGCGATGCGTTCCGCTCGCGTGCGAGTGAGTCCAAGCTCGACCGAATCTCTTCGCTGACGGAGAAGCGATACGTAGCGCCACGATTCGAGGCGACGACCGGGCGGGATCGGTCAGCCGGTAACGCAAGCACTTCCGGAGAATCACGGAGGACGGAGCGCCAGTGGTCCAGCTGAGCCGAGATCAACGAATCCGGGTCGTCCTCGTCGCCGAGGACCTCCCGCTGCCAGAGTGCATAATCGGCGTACTGCACCTCGAGCGGAGTCCAATTCGGAACGCCGTTCGAAACCCGAGCGGTGTAGGCAACCATGACATCCCGAGTCAACGGGCGCATCGAGAAGCCGTCCGCTGCGATGTGGTGCACAACGAAGGCCAGAACGTACGAATCCTCTGCAAGTTCGAACAACCCGACTCGAACCGGAACGGTTGACGTCACGTCGAAACCCTGGAGCGCGAAACTCAGAAGTTCGTTGTGAATATGCGAGGCGTCGATGACCTTCGGTGTCAGTTCAACCGGCACCTCGGACGACGGGAGGACTACCTGGTGTCCTTGTCCACCTTGCTCCGGATAGACGGTCCGGAGCGACTCGTGGCGTTCGATTACATCAGAAATCGCATGCCTCAGCGCCGAAACATTCAGGACGCCTTTGATATTCAATGCGATTGGAATGTTGTTGACGGCAGAATCAGGATCGAAGCGGCTGAGGAACCACATTCGCTGCTGAGCTAGTGAGAGTGGGATCAACGCCGGCCGTGGGCGGGCCACGAGCGCGGTCCTCCCTCCTGCCCCTGCGATCAACTCAACCTGCGCTGCCAAACCTTCGACAGTCGAAGCATCGAACAACACCCTCACCGGAACCTGAGTGTCGAGCGCTTGACCTACGCGAGCCACCAACTGCGTTGCGACCAAAGAGTTTCCGCCGAGCTCGAAGAAGTCGTCATCCAGACCGACCTGTTCCAACCGGAGAACATCTCCGAAGACGCCGGCCACAGCGATTTCGGCGACACTCGACGGTGCCCGAAACTCGCGCGCCACGAACACCGGATCCGGAAGAAGCTTCCGATCCAACTTCCCCGACACACCCAACGGCAACTCTTCCAGCACCATCACCACCGCCGGCACCATGTAACCCGGCAGACGACCCGCAACAACTCTCTTCAACTCGTCAACGTCCACCACACCACCAGCGGCCGTAACGTACGCAACCAACACATCCTCACGCACAACCACAACTACCGACGACACCGACTCGTGCTCACGAATCACCGACTCGATCTCACCGAGCTCGATCCGCAAACCGTGCAACTTCACCTGAAAGTCACTACGCCCGATGTACTCCAACTCGCCCGACGCAGTCCACCGCACCACATCACCGGAGCGATACATCCGCCCACCATCACCCGAGAACGGATTCGCCACAAATCGATCCGACGACAAATCCGGCCGACCCACATACCCACGAGCCAGCTGAACACCCGCCAGATACAGCTCACCCGCAACACCTACCGGCACCGGACTCAATCGAGAGTCCAGAACAAACACCTGCGTATTCCATACCGGAGCACCGATCGGCACCCCCAGAACATCCGCCGGCACCACCTCGTGGAACGTCACATCCACCGCCGCCTCGGTCGGACCATACAAATTGTGCACCCCGACACCCGGCAACACAGCCCACACATCGGCAACAACACTCGCCGGCAACGCCTCACCTGACGCGAACACCCGAGTCAGCGAAACACACGCAGCCACAGACGAATCCGTCACGAAAACCTCGAGCATCGACGGCACGAAATGCACCGTCGTCACACCCTCCCCCACAATGACCGACGTCAAATACCGCGGGTCACGATGCCCATCCGGCACAGCCACCACCAACCGAGCACCAACCTGCAACGGCCAGAAAAGCTCCCACACCGACACATCGAACGTGAACGGCGTCTTCTGCAACACCACATCCGACGAATCCAACCCGTACTCGTCCTGCATCCACGCCAACCGATTCACAATCGCCGCATGCGAAACCGACACACCCTTCGGACGCCCCGTCGACCCCGACGTGAAAATCACATACGCCGCATTGCCCGACCGCAAAGGCGAGACCCGATCGATATCCGAAACAGAGTTATCCGAAAAACCAGACACATCAACAACATCAACCTCGACCACCGGTACCACACCGGCATCGAATCCAACGTCAGAGGTACTGATCACGCATACCGGCGACGCCGACTCCAACACGTACGCATTGCGCTCCGCAGGCTGATCCGGATCCACCGGAACATACCCACCGCCAGCCTTGAGCACGCCGTAAACCGCAACCAACAAATCAACCGACCGACGTACCGCCACACCCACCAACGACTCCGGTCCCACACCCACCGAAACCAGGTACCGGGCAAGACGATTCACCCGCGAATCGAACTCCGCATATGACAGCGAAACACCCTCGAACGACACAGCTACCGAATCCGGCGACGCCGCAACCTGAGCATCGAACACGTCCACCAACGACACATCCGCAACCTCATGCGCAGTGCCATTCCACGACTCGAGCACCAAAGATCGCTCACCCGAATCGAACATATCCACATCACCAACCCGAACCGAGGGATCGGCAACCACTGCTTCGAGAACTGAAATCAACCGCTTTCCGATTGATTTGGCAGACGACTCGTCGAACAGGTCGGTCGCATAGACCAGTGCGACGGTCAAACCACCGACCTTGTCCGCGGTATCAGATTCCCACACAGTGAATTGGAGGTCGAACTTCGCGGCCGACGACTCTACGTCCAGTCCGGAAATGCGCAGTCCCGGAACCTCCAGACTTTGCTGCATGCTCTGTCCCAAGTTCTGCAGCGAGAGCATCACCTGGAACAACGGGTTCCGTGCCTGAGACCGGGCGGGGTTGAGTACCTCCACCAGTCGTTCGAATGGCACATCGGCGTGCCCGAAGCCGCTGAGGTCGGATTCGCGCGCCCGCGAAATCATGTCCCGTGCCGAAGCTTCGAGATCAACCTCCGTGCGGAGGACGAGTGTGTTGACGAACATTCCGATCAGGTCGTCGAGAGCTTGATCGCCTCGACCGGCGACCGGAGTGCCGATCACGATGTCCGAAGTCCCCGACAACCGCGCCAGCAGAATCGCCACGGCACTGTGCAACACCATGAACAGAGATGCGTTGTTGTCGAGCGCAATTCGATTGAGAGCCTGGTGGAGATCCGGCTCGATCGTGAATGTGTGCCCGGCTCCCCGGTTCGACGCGACGCGCGGGCGCGGGCGGTCCGACGGAAGATCGAGCTGATCGGGGATACCGGCCAACGCGTGGCGCCAGTAGTCGACCTGGCGAGTGATCAGAGAATCCGGGTCGTCTTCACTGCCGAGAACCTCGCGCTGCCACAGTGCAAAGTCGGCGAACTGTACGGGCAGCGGAGCAAGATCGTGCGAAATTCCCTGTGTCCGAGACACATAAGACGAAACGATGTCCTTGGTCAACGGTCCCATGGAGAACCCGTCACCGCTGATGTGATGGACGACGAACACGAGGACGAATTCGTCGGCGGCGAATTGGAAGAGTGCCGCCCGAATCGGAACCTCGGTGGTCACGTCGAATCCCGGAGTCACGAAGTCGGTCACGCGCTCGACGATCGCCGACTCGTCCACCCGTATGGGAGTCAGGTTCGGTACCACGGCTGCAATGTCGACCAGGCGCTGATATCCGACGCCGTCGACCTCCGGGTACACAGTCCGAAGGATCTCGTGCCGCTCGATCAAATCCTCGAGTGCGCCTTGCAACGCATCGACATCGAGCGCTCCGCTGAGCCGCAGCGCGACCGGAATATGGTCGACTGCCGATTCTGGTTCGAATCGATTGAGGAACCACATGCGCTGCTGTGCCAAAGACAGCGGAACCAACTCGGGGCGCTCGCGAGGGATCAGGGGAACGTGAGCCTTGCGGTCTTCTGAGATTTTCGCTTCGTCGATGAAGACGGCAAGTTCTGCGGCGGTGGGTGCGTCGAAGAAGTTGCGCATGTCGATGGCGATGCCGTGTTCGGCATTGATCCGCGCAACCACGCGAGTGGCGAGCAATGAGTTGCCGCCCAGTTCGAAGAAGCCGTCATCTGCCCCTACCCGATCCTGCCCGAGTAGATCGGCAAAGATCGCGACCACACCGGCTTCGGTGGGTGTCGCGGGCTCGCGATACTCAACCGTCTTCGACGCGAATTCGGGTGTGGGCAAAGCCTTTCGATCCAGTTTGCCGCTGGCGTTGAGCGGAAACTCGTCCAGTTCGACGAACATGGCAGGGATCATGTAGTCGGGTAGCCGTTCGCCAAGCGACGACGTCAGATTCTCAGAATCGATACCCTCGGCGACGATGTAGGCCACCAAGTTGTCACCGATCGTTTCGTCCGAATGGACGATCACCACGGCTTGGGAAACACCTTCGCAATCGAGCAGTGCCGCCTCGATCTCACCGAGCTCGATGCGCAGACCGCGGAGCTTGACCTGAAAGTCGGTGCGACCGATGTATTCGAGCTGACGGTTCGCTCCGGCACCGCGCCAGCGCACCAGGTCTCCGGTTCGGTACATCCGGGATCCGTCAGTAGCGCCGGGCCGCGCCACGAAGCGGTCTGCCGTGAGATCGGGACGCGACACGTATCCCCTGGCCAGCTGAATCCCGGCAAGATAGAGCTCTCCTGCTACACCCGACGGCGAGGGCCGCAGCGCATCGTCGAGCACCAGGAGCTCGGTGTCCGCAACTGCTGCACCGATCGGCACCGACACCTGATCCTGCTCGCCGGTTTCGTAATAAGTCACGTCGACGGCGGCTTCGGTCGGGCCGTACAGGTTGTGGAGTCCAGCGCTGCTGACCTCGCGCAGACGTGCCGCCGTTCGAGCCGGCAACGCCTCACCGGAAGCGAACACGTAGCGAAGGGTTTTGACCTGCGCAACAAGGGGTTCGGCGACGAACACGGCGAGCATCGACGGCACGAAGTGCACCGCCGTCACTCCGCGCTCGATCATCGTGCGAGCCACGTACACCGGATCACGATGTCCGTCGGGTTCCGCGATCACCAGCGATGCACCGACCTGCAGCGGCCAGAAGAACTCCCACACGGACACATCGAAAGTGAAGGGTGTCTTCTGCAAGATCACGTCGTCGGCAGTGAATCCGTACTCGGTCTGACGCCATTGCAGGTTCGCGACGATGGCACGGTGAGAGACTGCAACGCCTTTGGGGCGTCCGGTCGATCCGGACGTGAAGATGACATACGCAGTGTTGTCCGCGCGCAGCGGCGCCAACCGGTCGGCGTCGGTGACAGTTGTCTCGGCACGACCCGACAAGTCGAGGGTGTCGACGTCGAGCGTGGGCGTACCGTGCGGCAGCACCACGGCATCGGACGTACGTGTGAGCACAGCCGTGGGCTTCGCGATCTCGAGTACGTAAGCGAGACGGTCGGCAGGATGATCCGGGTCGAGTGGAACGTACGCGCCGCCGGCCTTGACGATCGCGTACATCGAGACGAGGAGATCGATCGATCGACGCATCGCGAGACCGACGAGGCTGTCCGGTCCGACACCTGCCGCGACGAGTTCACGGGCCAGGCGGTTCGCCCGCGCGTCGAACTGCGCGTAAGTGAGCTGCGTTCCGGCGTAATCCAGCGCGAGCGCATCCGGCGTCCGCTCGACCTGCTCGTCGAAGAGTCCTGCGAGGGTCACGTGTGCATCGGACTCCGACGCGACCTCCACGATCGAAGTGCCGTCGGTGATGAGACGGTCGACCACCGCGCCGAGACCGTCGGCCTCGCTGCCGATCAGCTCTGGCAGCACCGTGGAAACGACAACAGGAACCAGGGCATCCGCCCCCAATGCCCCACCCATCGCGGTGTCGAGAGTGACCAACTCGTCATTGAGTCGTCCGTAGCTGATTTCGGTTCCACCGTGGCTCAGAGCCACACGATCAGGATCTACCGCCGCAACTGCAGCCACCAACTTCGGCAGATCTTCGATCGTCAGCGACTGCGGTCCCGGAATACCGACGGACATCTACACTTCCTCCAACTGACTTTCGTGAAGTGCGCCCCGGTCGAGCACAGCGTTCTGCTCGGCCGGAGGCGTTCACTGGGCAAATACTGAATGTTACCCGGCCGTACCCCCACGGCCCGCTGACACCGACTGTGCGTCAGCTATCACCGAGCTCACAAGTGTGGCGAGACCGTCGACGCCAAGTGCCGGCAGGATGCCCGGAACAAGTCCGGCGAGCGACACAGAAACCAGAGCATCGGGGGCGAGAGCAGCCCCCATGGCGGTACGCATGGCAACGAGCTTGGTCGACAACTCACCGAAGGTGACAGCCTGATCACCGTGGGTGAACGCAATTGCCTCAGGATCGGCGGCCGCCGCTGCGGCTGCCAGTTCGGGTAGGTCCGCCGCGGACTTCGGCTCGGCAGCGCTCGCTTCCTCGCGTTCCTGCTCGGTCACGATGTCGATCGTGCGAATCACGACCCCGGGATCGGTCACCAGTTCTTCGAGCACCCGCCCGAATCGCGCCGCAAAAAGCGCGATGGTCGATTCGTCGAACAGGTCGGTCGCATAGGTGAAACGCATCCTCAGCCCGGACAGCACCCCGGCATCGTCGAATTGCTCGATACCGGTGAGCTGCAGATCGAACATCGCCTGGTCGAAACCGTTGTCGACCGCAGAGAGCTCGAGGCCCGGGAGCTGGAACGTACCGAGAGCCATGTTCTGGAAGGTGAGCATGACCTGGAAAAGCGGCGAGTATGCGTGAGAGCGCTCTCGCCCCAGTTCGTCGACCAACCGCTCGAACGGTACGTCGGCATTGGCGAATGCCGACAAGTCCTTGTCCTTCACGTGTGCCAGAACGTCGACGAACGTCGAAGCAGGCGCGATCTCCGTTCGCAAGACCAACGTGTTGACGAACATCCCGACAAGATCGTCGAGCGCCCGCTCACCTCGACCCGCGATCGGCGTACCGATTGCGATGTCGTTCGATCCACTCATCTTCGCCAACAGCACGGCCAGGGCAGTGTGAACCACCATGAAGACTGTCGAGTTCTGCTCCCGTGCGATCGTCGCGAGCCGGTCCGTGGTCTCGGAATCGACGGCAAACTCGAATTCCGCACCGCGCATGCTGGCCCGCGCCGGCCGCGGCCGGTCGGTCGGCAGTTCCAGAAGCTCCGGAGTGCCCTTGAGCTCGTTCACCCAGTACGCGAGTTGACGGCCCAGCTGACTGTCCGCGTCCTCCGGCGATCCGAGGACATCACGCTGCCACAGCGTGTAGTCGGCGTACTGCACCTCGAGCGGAGCCCACTCCGGGGTCTCCCCGCCGGTACGTGCGGTGTACGCAACCATGGTGTCTCTGATCAACGGAGCCATCGAGAAGCCGTCACCGCTGATGTGGTGAATGACAACGACGAGGACCCGCTCGGATTCGTCGACCTCGAAGAGACGGATTCGCAACGGAACGGCTGTCGTGACATCGAAGCCCTCGCGAACTGTGTCAGCCACCTGCTCGGCGACCGACGCTTCGTCGGTTGCGATCACTTCCAGTCCCACCGCCGCTGCGGAGCGAGGCAGGATCATCTGAACCGGTCCGTTGCCCCGGTCCGGGTATACCGTCCGGAGCACTTCGTGACGCTCGATCAGATCCGACACCGCCGAGTGAAGTGCGTCGACATCGAGTGCGCCGGACAGCCGGATCGCGACGGGGATGTTGTACGCACCCGAGGTCTTGTCGAACTGATTGAGCACCCACATACGTTGCTGCGCCAACGACAGCGGAATCTCGTGCGGACGCACCTGAGCCACCAACGGTGGGCGGCCACCAGATCCCGCGTGTTCGAGAACCCTCGACGCCAATGCCCCGACAGTCGACGCCTCGAAGATCACGCGGACCGGAATCTGCGCGTCCAACGCCTCACCCAGCCTCGACACGACCTGCGTCGCGACGAGAGAGTTTCCGCCGAGCTCGAAGAAGTCGTCGTCGAGTCCGACCCTCGCCACACCGAGTACGTCAGCGAACACACCCGCCACGATCTCTTCGACGGGGTTGGTCGGCGCACGGAATTCGGTCGCCTCGAATTCGGGGTCGGGCAGGGCTTTGCGATCGACCTTGCCGTTGATGTTGAGCGGTAGTTCGTCCAAGACCATCAATGCCGCCGGCACCATGTAACTCGGCAACTCAGCCACAAGAGTCCGCTTCAAGGTTTCGACATCGATGCTTTCCCCGCTTTGAGGAACGACGTAGCCGACAAGTCGATCACCGATACGCGCATCCGACTTGGCCACCACCACAGCGGAGTCCACGCTGGCCTGCTTGCGAAGAAGCGCTTCGATCTCACCGAGTTCGATGCGGTAGCCACGGATCTTGACCTGGAAGTCGGCGCGCTCCACGTAGTCGAGTTCGCCGTTCTCCGTCCACCGGACGAGGTCGCCCGTGCGGTACAACCGCGAACCCGCGTCACCGAAGACGTTGGCCACAAATCGTTCCGACGTCAGATCCGCGCGACCGTGATAGCCGCGAGCAAGCTGGGCACCGGCGAGGTAAAGCTCCCCGGTGACTCCGACGGGGACCGGATGCAAACGCGTGTCGAGCACGAACACCTGCGTGTTCCATTCGGGGGCACCGATCGGCACCGAGGTCGTATCGTCCGAACCGACGACGTGCGCTGTCACCGAGACGGCGGCCTCGGTCGGACCGTACAGATTCACCAACTGCGCGTCGCTGAGTTCTGCGAACTCGGTCGCGGTCGCGGCCGGCAACGCTTCACCGATCGCAAGCACCTGACGAAGTGATTCCGGAAGGCCATTTTCCGATGCCGACTGCAACATCGCGAGCATCGACGGCACCACGTGGAGCGTCGTGATCTTCTCCCGGGTCATCAGGTCGAGCAGGTAGCTCGGGTCCTTGTGACCTTCGGGTTCGGCAATCACCAGTCGTGCACCGGAAGTCAGTGCCGACCAGAACTCCCAGACCGAGAGGTCGAACGTTGCCGCGGTCTTGAGCACCATCGCATCGGATCGGTCCAGGCTGTACTGATCGCGCTTCCAGAGAATCTGGTTGACCACCGCCTGATGCGAGATCGCGACGCCCTTCGGTCGCCCCGTCGATCCCGACGTGAAGATCACGTAGGCGGTGTTGCCCACTCGCAGTGGAGCAATCCGATCCGCATCGGTAACCGTCGCTTCCGCGTAGGACGCGAGATCGATCGTGTCCACCTCGATCACGGAATCACCGAACGCCGGATTCTTCGCAGTGGTCGAGGCAGTGAGGACGCAGACCGGATCTGCCATGGTCAACACGTACTCGATGCGGTCCGCCGGGTGGTTCGGATCGATCGGTACGTATCCACCACCTGCCTTCACCACCGCGTACATGGCGACCAGCAGTTCGACCGATCGCTCGATTGCCAACGCGACCAACGACTCCGGACCGACACCGGTTGCGATCAGATGGCGTGCGAGACGGTTCACACGTGCATCGAACTCGGCGTAGGTCAGCGACGTGTTCCCTGCGATCACTGCCACCGCACCCGGGTTCGAACCGACCTGCTCGTCGAACAGTTCGACCAGAGTGACTCCCGGGACGGAGTGATCGGTCTCGTTCCAGCGGTTCAGGATCCGGTCGCTCTCGGACGAATCCAGCAGCGCGAAGTCGCCGACGGTCAACGACGGATCGGACGCGATCTCCGCGAGCAATCGCACGAATCGATCGGCGAAGTCCTGCACGGTCGACTCGTCGAACAGATCATGCGCGTAGCTGAACATCGACGTGATGCCGGCTGCAGATCCGTTCGCGTCGTACCGATCACTGACGATCAACTGAAGATCGAACTGCGCGACCCCGTTGTCGATATCGACGCCCTTGACGGTGAGCCCCGGAAGCTCGAGCCCTCCGGTTTCCATGTTCTGGAAGAGGAAGCCGACCTGATAGAGCGGATGACGAGCGGTCGAACGCGGTGGGTTGAGCACCTCCACGAGTCGCTCGAAAGGAACGTCCGAATGTGCAAATGCTTGAAGGTCGGTCTCCCTGACACGTCCGAGCAGGTCGAGGAACGGCGTGCCGCTGTCGATCTGCGTACGGAACACCAAGGTGTTCACGAACATGCCGATGAGATCGTCGAGTGCCCGCTCACCACGTCCTGCAATGGGTGTACCCACCGCGATGTCCTCGGTTCCGGACAGTCGAGCCAACAACATCGCGAACGCAGTGTGCGTGAGCATGAACAGCGTCGAATTATTTGCCCTGGCAAGACCGCTCAACCGAGCATGCAACTCTGCATCGATATCGAAGTGCAGGTAACCGCCGCGGAAGGACTGCGTCGCGGGGCGCGGCCGGTCGGCGGGAAGTGCAAGCTGATCAGGCAGCCCGGCAAGAGCATTGCTCCAGTACGCAATCTGCTGCGAAGCAATAGATCCCGCGTCTTCCTCACTGCCCAGCACCTCTCGCTGCCACAGGCTGTAGTCGGCGTACTGAACGTCGAGAGGAGCCCAGGACGGTGTGTACCCGGCAACCCGCGAGGCGTATGCGGTCACGACATCCCGAGCGAACGGTGCCATCGAGGAACCGTCGGCGGAAATATGATGAATCGCGACACCGAGTACGTATTCGTCGGAAGCCAACTGGAACAACCGGATACGAATCGGAATCTCGCGTGTGACGTCGAAGCGCGTCGACGCCAGCGCGACCAACTCACCTTCGAGTTCGTCCACGCCAGTCGGTTCTGCGACGATTTCGTCCGACCAACTCGACACGGGCTTGACGACCTGCACCGGACCGTCTCCGATTTCCGGGTAGACGGTTCGAAGTGATTCGTGCCGCCCGATCACATCAGAAATCGCCGCGCTCAGCGCCGAGACGTCAAGATCGCCCTGAAGGCGCAGCGCCATCGGGATGTTGTATGCCGCTGCACTCCCGTCGAATCGGTTGAGGAACCACATACGCTGCTGCGCCAACGAAAGCGGAATCCGCTCTGGCCGCTCGACCGCGGTCAGCGCGACTCGCCCACCCGACCCGGTCCGGCTTTCGGCGTGCGCTGCGAGATCCTGCACCGTGGATGCTTCGAACAGAACTCGAACCGAAAGTTCGGTGTCGAGAGCATCGGCGATTCGTTTGATCGTGCGAGTGGCGTTGAGAGAGTTGCCGCCGAGCTCGAAGAAATCGTCATCGAGACCCACACGATCAACACCCAACACCTCGGCAAACACCGACGCAACGATCTCCTCCACCGCCGTCACCGGAGCCCTAAACACCGCAACCTCGAACACCGGCTCCGGCAACAACTTCCGATCCAACTTCCCCGAAGCATTGAGCGGCAACGCATCCAACACCACAAACTGCGACGGCACCATATACGACGCCAACCGCTCCCCCACACCCACCTTCACCACATCAACATCAACCGAAGACCCCACCGCAGCAGTGACATACGCAACCAACTGATCACGCCACACCACCACCACCACAGAACCCACACCCACCTGATCCCGAACCGCAGACTCGATCTCCCCCAACTCGATCCGCTGACCACGCAACTTCACCTGAAAATCACTACGACCGACATACTCGAGCTCACCCGACACACCGATCCACCGCACCACATCCCCCGTGCGATACATCCGCGAACCCACCCCACCGAACGGATTCGCCACAAACCGCTCCGCCGACAAATCCACCCGCCCGAAATACCCACGAGCGACCTGCACACCCGACAAATACAACTCACCCGCAACACCCACCGGCACCGGACGCAACCGCGAATCCAACACCAACACCGACGAATTCCACACCGGAGCACCCATCGGCACCACCACACCCACACCATCGAGCGGACCCGCCGCCGTCGCATGCACCGTGAACTCCGTCGGACCATACAAATTATGAACCTCAACCGACGGCAACACCGACAACACCCGACCCACCACCGACGCCGGCAACGCCTCACCCGCCGCGAAAATCACCCGCAACGAACCCAACCCACCACCACCGAGACGCGAAATCGTCGCCTCCGACGCGTCGACCAACTGATCGACGAACACCTCCAACATCGACGGCACAAACGAGACCATCGACACCGACTCCGCCGCCACCACCGACGCCAAATACCCCGGATCCCGATGACCGTCATGAGTAGCCACCACCAACCGAGCACCCACCGCCAACGGAACAAACAACTCCCACACCGACACATCGAACGTCACCGGAGTCTTAAGCAACACCACATCAGAACCCGACACCGCATAACGCTCCGCCAACCACGACACCTGATTGACCACACTGCGATGACTGACCGCCACACCCTTCGGCCGACCCGTCGACCCCGACGTGAAAATCACATACGCCGTATTCCCCGACCGCAACGGCGCAACCCGATCCACATCCGAAACAGGAGCATCCGAAAAACCAGACACATCAACAACATCAACCTCGACCACCGGCACCACACCAGCATCGAAACCAACATCAGAAGTACTGACCACACACACCGGCGACGCCGCCGCCAACACATACCCATTACGCTCCGCAGGCTGATCCGGATCCACCGGAACATACCCACCACCAGCCCTGAGCACACCGTAAACCGCAACCAACAAATCAACCGACCGACGAACCGCAACACCCACCAACGACTCCGGCCCCACACCCACCGAAACCAAATACCTGGCAAAACGATTCACCCGAGCATCGAACTCCGCATACGACAGAGACTGCCCCTCGAACGAGAGCGCTACCGCATCCGGAGACGCCGCCACCTGCGCAACAAACCCGTCCAACACCGACACACCCGCAACCTCACGAGCCGTGTCATTCCACCCCTCGAGCACCAACGAACGCTCAACAGAATCCAAAATATCAACGTCACCAACACGCACCGAAGGATCGGTGGCTACGGAGGAGAGCAGTCGAAGAACTCTGTCCAGCAACGCAGTTGCGTAGTCGGCATCGAAGAAGTCCGGTAGGTACCGCAGCGTCAAGTGCAACTGCTCGTCGAGTGCGATCAGCAGGGTCAACGGGTAGTTCGTGGAATCGTCCGAGGCGATGTCGTCGATCATCATTCCGTCGAGAACATCCGCCTGTGCGGCGAGGCCCTCACGGTCGACCGGGTACGACTCGAATACAACCAACGTGTCGAACAGTGTTCCGACGTCCGCTGCTTTCTGGACATCGGTCAAACCGAGATAGTGATGATCAAGCATTCTCGCCTGCTCGATCTGGACCCTGGCAACCAATTCTTCGACGGACTCCCCGGCGTCGAGGCGCACCCGCACGGGGAGGGTGTTGATGAACAACCCGACCATCGATTCGACGCCGGTGAGCGCCGGTGGCCGGCCGGACACTGTTGCACCGAAGACAACGTCGTCGGTTCCGGTCAACGCACCGAGCAGGACCGCCCACGCGCTCTGCACGATCGTGTTGGCGGTGACCCCGAGTCGTGCGGCCAGAGCGGTGAGCGCCGCGGTTGTCTCCGACGACATCGACACGTTCAGCTTCTGTGACAGCGCGGTGAATTCCTGTCCGCCTGTGACCTGAGCAAGCAGCGTCGGCTCTTCGACGCCGGAAAGCACATCCGCCCAGGCTGTGAGTGATCGATCACGATCCTGATCGACAAGCCACGCCAGGTAATTGCGATAGCTACGCACACGCGGAAGAACCGAGTCGTCACCACGCGTCGCGTACAGCGCCAACAGGTTCTGCAAGAGCAGTGGCACCGACCAACCGTCGAGAATAATGTGGTGATTCGCCACCACTAAGCGATAGTCCCCCTCCGCCATGGTGACGAAGGTGAACCGAATCAACGGCGGTGACGCCATGTCGAAGTGTGTCGCCTGGTCAGCCGTCAAAACTTCGTTCAGAGCTGCCTCACGGTCGACGGCCGCAATATCGCTGAGATCGATGTTCCGCCACGGGACTGGAACGTCTTCGAGGACTATCTGGACCGGCGTTCCGTCGTCGTCGGCCGTGAATGCCGTTCGCAGGTTCGCATAACGGTCGATGATTCCCTGTGCTGCAGTGCGCAAGCGGTCGGCATCCACCTTCCCGGACAGAGTGAGAATCATCTGCACCGAGTAGAGGTCGACGCTGGATTCTGCCAACATCGCGTGGAAGAGCAAACCGGACTGCAGCGGTGCCAGGGGCCAGATGTCGGTCACCGTACCGAATCGATTCTCGAAGCCGTCGATATCTCGTTGGCTCACGGAGACAAGCGGCACGTCGGACGGTGTGAGTCCACCGGCTCCGACGGAGCGAGAATGCTCCGCCAGGGCAGTCAGTGCTTCGACCCAAATCTGTGCAAATGTCTCGACACTCTCGCCGTCGATGGCACCGACGGGGTATGCGAAAGAGGCCTCCAGAACAGCACCGTCTGCGCCGTCGTTGACGATCGCATTGATGTCGACGACCTTGTTTGCGGGCATGTCGACGTCTTCGGGTGCCGACACGTTGGCGAAATCGCCGGCCGGCAGCCACCCGAGTCCCTCGACGCCTGCCGGAAGATCCTCGGCGACAACTCGTCCCAGGTAGTTGAAGCTGACCTGTCCCCCGGCGAAGCGAGAAAGCACTGCGCGCGTGTCTTCGTTCAGGTAGCGCAGCAGTCCGTACCCGACGCCCTTGTCCGGGATCGCCAGAAGCTGTTCCTTCACTGCTTTGATCGCGCGTCCCGCCGAATCACCTCCGGCGAAAGCGTCACCCAGATCTACCTCGGAAAGATCGAGACTGATCGGGAAGGCAGCGGTGAACCAGCCAACGGTCCTTGACAGATCCGCGCCAGGAATCACGGCTTCTTCGCGACCGTGGCCCTCGAGTTGCAGCAAGGCAGACGTCGAGTCGATTCCGGCTCGGCGACGCCACTCGATCAGCGCGAGTGCCAGTCCAGCGAGCAGGCCGTCGTTGGCGCCGCCGTTGAAAACCTCCGGCAGCGTGGTCAACAGAGTCTCCGTCACCTGAGTGGGGACCGTCACGCTTATCCGCTGAACCGTTGCCGCAACGTCGACGGCAGAGTCGTACGCCCTCTTACCCAGCACCGGGTCCGGTGTCTGCAACACCTTCCGCCACGTATCCAGCTCGGCCACACGCGAATCCCGATGGGCCTCTTCGGACAAAGCATGAGCCCAGCGTCGCATCGACGTACCGGTCGGCTCGAGAGCAACATCCCCCGTCGCTCCGCTCGCCCCGGCCATCTGAGCCGCAGCCGACACCAGATCCGGAACGATGATTCGCCAGGAAACCCCGTCGACGATCAGGTGATGTGCAGCAATGATCAAGCGCCCGGTGCGAGTGGGACCGAAGTCGACCCACACGAACTGAACCATTACGCCGTCCGCCGGATTCAACCGGCCGAGAGCCTCGTCGAGGCCCTTGGAAGCCGTGAGAACAATTGTCGACTCGTCCGCAGCCGCGTCGACATCGACGCGGCTGAGCAGATCCTCGACGTCCACGGTTCCGGGCTCGGAGACCGACATCCCCCATCCGCGACCGTCGGAGATCAGCCGCGAGCGGAACATGTCGTGGTGGTCGACGACTGCAGCGAGTGTTCGCACGATGTCGGCTCGCTGCACTCCGAGTGGAAGCTCGAGAGTCATCGTCTGTGTGAATCGGTTGTAGCTGCCACCGCGCTCGACCATGAATCGTTCGATCGGCGTCAACGGCATCCAGCCGACTCCACCGCCCGGCAACTCCTCGAGCACCACCGCGGCCTCGACGTCGGCGGCATACTTCGCCACTTCGGCCAATGCCGCGACAGTCTTGCTCTCGAAGACGTCACTGGGTGCGAATACGACCCCACGTGCCTTCGCACGAGAGACGAGTTGGATGGACATGATCGAGTCGCCGCCCTGAGCGAAGAACGAGTCGTCGGTGCCGATGCGATCCAGGCCGAGAACGTCCGCGAAGATCTCGCTCAGGATTTGTTCCATCTCGGTGACCGGGGCGCGGAATTCCTTGGTCTCGAAAACCGGTGCTGGGAGCGCTTTTCGGTCCAGCTTGCCTGCCGGACTGAGCGGCATGTCCGAGGAGACCATGACCGAAGCCGGAACCATATGGGCCGGAAGGGTTCTGGAGACGAATTCGATCAATTCCGCCGAAGTGACCGAAGCGTGCTTTCCGGTGAACACGTACGACACCAGCGCCGGGGCACCCGACGGCAGGGTCGTACCCATCGTCGCAGCGAACTCGACCTCGGGGTGTGCCGTCAGCGATGCATCGATTTCGCCCAGTTCGATACGGAAACCGCGAATCTTGACCTGGAAATCGTTGCGGCCCACGTATTCCACGGCGTAGGTGGAGGGTGCCGTTCCAGCGACCCAGCGCACCACGTCACCGGTTCGGTACATTCGCTCGCCCGGATTACCGTGCGGGTTTGCCACGAATCGATCGGCACTCAAGCCTGGACGACGATGATAGCCGCGGGTCACCTGAGGACCGGACAGATACAGCTCGCCCGAGACTCCCAGTGGAACTGGATTGAGTCGTGTGTCCAGGACGAATGCGGCCATGTCACCGATCGTGGCGCCGATGTCCATTCGGTCACCGGGCAGAAGCGGAACGCTGACGTTCGTCACGATCGTCGTCTCGGTCGGGCCGTAGACATTCAGGAATGTCCTGGGAGCCGAAGCCGACGCGGCCGATCCGTCCCCTGTCGTCCACTTGCTGATCAGTTCCGGCGAATACGCTTCGCCACCCACGCCTACCACCGTCAGGTCGTCCAGGCCGCTCGGGTCCATCGACGCCAGGGCAGCGGGTGTGATGAACGCATGCGTGACTCGTTCGCTACGGAACACCTCAGCCAGTTCGTCGCCGCCGTACACGCCAGGCGGGACGATGACCATCGTCGCGCCGGTGGCCACCGCGAGGAACAACTCGAGCATCGACGCGTCGAAACTCGGTGACGCGAAGTGCAATGTCCGCGAGGTGGGCTTCACGAGGTAGTGCGCGGCCTGCGTGACACTGAAGCTCGCCAGTCCCGCGTTGGTCGCGACAACGCCCTTCGGCAGTCCTGTCGTGCCGGAGGTGTAGATGACCCAAGCCGGATGAGCAGTCGTCAGTGGACGGACACGTTCCTCGGCATCTATCGGCGCTCCGGACACTCCGGCGATCATCTGTTCGCCGAGCGGTCCGTCCACGACCAACCACTCGACGTCGTCGGCGAGATTCGGACGTTCGACGTCGAGGGTCAGGCCAACCTTCGCACCCGAGTCGCTGAGCATGTGCGCGATACGGTCTGCCGGATAGTGCGGATCGATCGGAACGACCGCTGCCCCGGTCTTCGACACTGCCCAGACCGCGAGTACCGATTCGACGGATCTCGGAATCGACACCGCCACAAGATCTTCAGCCCCGAGACCACGGTTGATCAAAACGCGGGCCAGCTTCGACGACCACTCGTCGACCTCTCGATACGTCATGGACCTACCGGCCGCGGCCTGCGCCGTGCCGGGGTAGCGCAAAGCGACGTTGTCCGGGTAGCGCGCAGCAGCGTCGGCAAGAATCTCGGCCAACGGCGCCTGCGCTACTCCTGACGAAGCCCTTTGACTCGTCAGAACCTCACGCTCGGACGCGTCGAGGATTTCGATGTCACCCACTGAAGTTGCGGGGTCCGTCGCAATTCCGTTCAGAATGCGCATCAATCGTGCGGCGAATCCGCGGACGGTCGATTCGTCGAACAGATCCGTCGCGTACGTGAACGTCGCCGACAGCCCTTCTGATACCTCACTGATCGTGAGCTGCAGGTCGAACTTGGCCACGGTCTCGTCGATTTCGAACTCGGCCGCCGTCAGACCGGGCAGAGCCAACGAGTTCTGCCCCAGGTTCTGAAATGCCAATGCCACCTGGAACAGCGGGTGATGTGCCCTCGACCGAACGGGATCCAGCACTTCCACGAGCCGCTCGAACGGAAGGTCCGAGTGCGCGAACGCCTGAAGGTCGGTTTCCCGAGCCGAGGCCAGAAGTGTTGTGAATGCCGCCGAAGGATCAACCTCGGTACGCAAAACCAGGGTGTTGACGAACATTCCGATCAAATCGTCGAGTTCGGATTCACCTCGCCCGGCCATCGGTGCACCGATGTTGATGTCCGTTGTTCCCGACAGACGAGCGAGAAGCGACGCCAGAGCCGCATGGACCACCATGAACATCGACGCATTGTGTTCCCGGCCCACGCTGATCAGCCGCTCATGCAATTCCTGACCGATCGAGAATTCGAATGTCGCTCCCTGACCGGAGAATACCGCCGGCCGAGCCCGATCGCCCGGAAGATTCAACTGTTCGGGCACGCCGTCCAGTGCTTGCGCCCAGTAAGTGATCTGTTGCGCGATGACGGACTGCGGATCGTCCTCGGACCCGAGAACCTCACGCTGCCACAACGAGTAATCGGCATACTGCACCGGCAACGGCGTCCAGGTCGGAGCCTGGCCGTTGGTTCGGGCGTAGTAGGCGGTCATGACGTCGCGGGTCAACGGGCCCATCGAGAAACCGTCGGTCGAGATGTGATGCACCACGAATACCAGAACGTGCTCGTCGGCCTTGATCTGGAAAAGCTTGGCGCGCAACGGCACCTCGGCCGTCACGTCGAAGCCTGCCGCTACGAAGTTCGTTACCTCGGAAACGATCTCCGAATCCGAGACCGAGGTTGCCGCGAGGTTCACGTCGACATCAGCCGGTGCAACGATCTTCTGGTAGCCGACGCCGTCGACCTCGGGGTAGACCGTGCGCAGAACCTCGTGACGGCCGATAACGTCGGCGACCGCTTGCTCCAGCCCCAAGACGTCCAGTTCTCCGGTGAGAGTTATCGCAACCGGGACGTTGTTCCCTGCCGAGCTCGTATCCAACTGGTTGAGGAACCACATGCGCTGCTGCGCCAACGACAACGGCACCCGAACCGGACGCACCTGCGCAGTCAACGCCGCACGTGAACCGCCACCGACATGAGAACCCAAACGAGCAGCCAACGCCTCCACCGTCGACGCCTCGAACAACTCCCGCACCGACACCGAAGCATCCAACGCCTGACCCAACCGAGACGTCACCTGCGTCGCAATCAGCGAATTACCACCGAGCGCGAAGAAATCATCATCCAAACCAACACGCTCGACGCCCAGAACATCCGCAAACGTCTGCGCAACAACCTCTTCCACCACCGACGTCGGAGCACGGAACACCGCAACCTGCAACGACGGAACCGGCAACGCCCGACGATCCAACTTCCCGTTCACCGTCAACGGAATCGAATCCAACACCACAAACGCCGACGGCACCATGTACTCCGGCAACAACGAAACCACCGACACCCGAAGATCGTCGACCGAAACGCTCACACCCGCAGCCGGAACCACATACGCCACCAACCGCTGATCACCCGGAGAATCCTCACGAACAACCACCGCCGTCTGCGCCACCGACACATCCGCCAACACCGCAGACTCGATCTCACCGATCTCGATCCGGAAACCACGGATCTTCACCTGATCATCCGCGCGACCCAGATACTCCAAATCACCAGCACTGTTCCACGACGCGACGTCACCCGTGCGGTACAACACCTCGCCGGCATTGAACGGATTCGCCACAAACCGCGTCGACGTCAACCCCGCCTGACCCAGATAACCCCGAGCCAACTGAACACCAGAGACATACATCTCACCCGCGACACCAACAGGCACCGGAGCCAAACGCGTATCGAGCACGAACACCTGCAGACCCGAAATAGCCTGACCCACAACACTCGCCGACGCATCCGCCGCCAACGCAGCATCCAACACACGATGGCTCACATGCACCGTCGTCTCCGTGATGCCATACATGTTCACCAACGTCGGCGCGAAGTCACCGCGGCGGCCGTACCAATCCGACAAGCGACGCAGCTCGAGCGCCTCGCCGCCGAAAACAACCCACCGCAACGACAACTCAGCGGCCCGACCGGATTCCGACGCCAACCGATCAGCCTCGGCCAACTGATAGAACGCCGACGGCGTCTGATTGAGCACCGTCACCCGCTCAGCAGCAAGCAACTCCAAGAACTGCTCCGGCGACCGCGACGTCACATAATCCACAACCACCAACGTGCCGCCGTACAACAGCGGACCCCACAACTCCCACACCGAGAAGTCGAACGCATAACTGTGGAACATCGTCCACACATCGGATTCGTCGAACCCGTACACACCCTCGGTATTCGCAAACAACTTCGCCACCGTCGTGTGCGGAACCTGCACACCCTTCGGGCGACCCGTCGAACCCGACGTGTAAATCACATACGCAACATTCGACGACCGCAACGGCGCAACACGATCCGCATCCGCCACCACCGAACCATCGAACTCCGACACATCCACCGCGTCGATATCAACCACAGGCAAACCAGCGGGCAACACCAACTCACGCCCGGACCACGAAATCGCAGCCACCGGAGCAGCATCAGCCAACATGAACTCGACACGATCAGCCGGATACGACGGATCCACCGGCAAATACCCCGCACCGGACTTCACCACCGCCAACAACGCCACCACAAGATCCGCCGACCGCGGCAACGCCACCGCCACCAACGACTCCGGACCACAACCCTGAGCAATCAACCTGCGCGCCAAACGATTAGCCCGCACCGACAACTCACCATACGACAACGACTCGCCACCGAACCGCACCGCAACCCGATCACCAAACCGCGCAGCAGCATCATCGAACCACGCCGACAACGTCGAATCCACACCACTGTCGACACCCGTGTCGCTCCATGACAGAACGCGATCCAACTCACCGGCGGTCATAACATCCACGTCGCCAACGGCAGCGGCCGGATTCGCGACAACGCCACGGAGGACGGACACGAACCGATCAGCGAACTCGGCCGCTGTCGACGCGTCGAACAGATCCGTCGCGTAGGTCAGGGTGCCGGACATACCGGCGTCAGCGGCGTCTTCAAGTGTGAATTGCAGATCGAACTTGGCCAGTGCTGCGTCGAATTCCACAGCAGCGGCGGTGAGTCCGGGCAGTTCGAGAGCACTCTGTCCAAGGTTCTGGAACGTCAACGCCACCTGGAACAACGGATGACGAGCCTGCGAACGAACCGGATCGAGAACCTCCACCACACGCTCGAACGGAACATCCGCATGCGCGAACGCCTGCAAATCCACCTCACGCGCCGACGCCAACAACTCGGCAAACGACATCGACGGATCAACCTCGGTACGCAACACCAAGGTATTGACGAACATACCGATCACGTCATCGAGCTCGGCTTCACCACGACCCGCGATCGGGGCACCGATCGCAATGTCGGTCGTCGCGGACAGTCGTGCCAACAGCACCGCCAGAGCCGAGTGAACAACCATGAACGGAGTTGCGTTCGTTGCCTTGCCCAGTTCGTCCAGCTCGGACCACAGCTGCGGTTCGATGGTGAAACTGTGATTGGCGCCGCGCCCTGAAGCAATCTCGGGACGCGGACGATCACCAGGCAGATCCAACTGCTCCGGAAGATCAGCCAACGCATCCGACCAGAACGCAATCTGCTTCGCGATCATGGACTGCGGATCGTCCTCGGACCCGAGAACCTCACGCTGCCACAACGAATAGTCGGCATACTGCACCGGCAACGGCGTCCAGGTCGGAGCCTGGCCGTTGGTTCGGGCGTAGTAGGCGGTCATGACGTCGCGGGTCAACGGGCCCATCGAGAAGCCGTCGGTCGAGATGTGATGCATCACGAACGACAACACGAAGTCGTCATCAGCGACCTGAAAAAGCTTGGCGCGCAACGGAACCTCGACAGTGACATCGAAGCCCTGGGCGAAGAACGAATACAGCTCCGCCTGGATTCGGTCGTCTGTGACGCGTTCTGCGCCGAGATCGATCGAGACATCTTCTACCGAGCAGATCTTCTGGTAGCCGACGCCGTCGACCTCGGGGTAGACCGTGCGCAGAACCTCGTGACGGCCGATAACGTCGTGAACTGCCGAATTCAGGGCCACCAGATCGAGCGCACCCGTGAGCCGAACGGCAACAGGGACATTGTTGACAGCAGAATCGGTGTCGAATCGGTTGAGGAACCACATGCGCTGCTGCGCCAACGACAACGGCACCCGAACCGGACGCACCTGCGCAGTCAACGCCGCACGTGAACCGCCACCGACATGAGAACCCAAACGAGCAGCCAACGCCTCCACCGTCGACGCCTCGAACAACTCCCGCACCGACACCGAAGCATCCAACGCCTGACCCAACCGAGACGTCACCTGCGTCGCAATCAGCGAATTACCACCGAGCGCGAAGAAATCATCATCCAAACCAACACGCTCGACGCCCAGAACATCCGCAAACGTCTGCGCAACAACCTCTTCCACCACCGACGTCGGAGCACGGAACACCGCAACCTGCAACGACGGAACCGGCAACGCCCGACGATCCAACTTCCCGTTCACCGTCAACGGAATCGAATCCAACACCACAAACGCCGACGGCACCATGTACTCCGGCAACAACGAACCCACCGACACCCGAAGATCGTCGACCGAAACGCTCACACCCGCAGCCGGAACCACATACGCCACCAACCGCTGATCACCCGGAGAATCCTCACGAACAACCACCGCCGTCTGCGCCACCGACACATCCGCCAACACCGCAGACTCGATCTCACCGATCTCGATCCGGAAACCACGGATCTTCACCTGATCATCCGCGCGACCCAGATACTCCAAATCACCAGCACTGTTCCACGACGCGACGTCACCCGTGCGGTACAACACCTCGCCGGCATTGAACGGATTCGCCACAAACCGCGTCGACGTCAACCCCGCCTGACCCAGATAACCCCGAGCCAACTGAACACCAGAGACATACATCTCACCCGCGACACCAACAGGCACCGGAGCCAAACGCGTATCGAGCACGAACACCTGCAGACCCGAAATAGCCTGACCCACAACACTCGCCGACGCATCCGCCGCCAACGCAGCATCCAACACACGATGGCTCACATGCACCGTCGTCTCCGTGATGCCATACATGTTCACCAACGTCGGCGCGAAGTCACCGCGGCGGCCGTACCAATCCGACAAGCGACGCAGCTCGAGCGCCTCGCCGCCGAAAACAACCCACCGCAACGACAACTCAGCGGCCCGACCGGATTCCGACGCCAACCGATCAGCCTCGGCCAACTGATAGAACGCCGACGGCGTCTGATTGAGCACCGTCACCCGCTCAGCAGCAAGCAACTCCAAGAACTGCTCCGGCGACCGCGACGTCACATAATCCACAACCACCAACGTGCCGCCGTACAACAGCGGACCCCACAACTCCCACACCGAGAAGTCGAACGCATAACTGTGGAACATCGTCCACACATCGGATTCGTCGAACCCGTACACACCCTCGGTATTCGCAAACAACTTCGCCACCGTCGTGTGCGGAACCTGCACACCCTTCGGGCGACCCGTCGAACCCGACGTGTAAATCACATACGCAACATTCGACGACCGCAACGGCGCAACACGATCCGCATCCGCCACCACCGAACCATCGAACTCCGACACATCCACCGCGTCGATATCAACCACAGGCAAACCAGCGGGCAACACCAACTCACGCCCGGACCACGAAATCGCAGCCACCGGAGCAGCATCAGCCAACATGAACTCGACACGATCAGCCGGATACGACGGATCCACCGGCAAATACCCCGCACCGGACTTCACCACCGCCAACAACGCCACCACAAGATCCGCCGACCGCGGCAACGCCACCGCCACCAACGACTCCGGACCACAACCCTGAGCAATCAACCTGCGCGCCAAACGATTAGCCCGCACCGACAACTCACCATACGACAACGACTCGCCACCGAACCGCACCGCAACCCGATCACCAAACCGCGCAGCAGCATCATCGAACCACGCCGACAACGTCGAATCCACACCACGATCGATCTGGCCGGCACTGAAGCGGGACAGCAGGTTTCGTTCTCCATCGACCAAGATGTCAACGTCACCCACCGCTACGGTGGGATCAGCAGTCACCGCACGGAAGGTCCTTACCAGCCGATCACCGAATTCCACAACGGTCGACTCGTCGAACAGATCCGTCGCATACGTCAAAGAGGCGGACATTCCGGCGGGTGCGCCGGCCTCGTCGGTTCGTTCGGTCAGGGTCAACTGGAGGTCGAATTTCGCCAGCGCAAGATCGGCACTTTCGATCGACACTTCGAGGTCGCCCAGTTCGAGCGTTGTCTGTTCGTGGTTCTGGAACGTCAATGCCACCTGGAACAGCGGATGACGAGCCTGCGAACGAACCGGATCGAGAACCTCCACCACACGCTCGAACGGAACATCCGCATGCGCGAACGCCTGTAGATCCACTTCACGCGCCGACGCCAACAGATCCGTGAACGACATCGACGGATCAACCTCGGTACGCAACACCAAAGTGTTGACGAACATACCGATCAGATCGTCGAGCTGCGCCTCACCGCGACCCGCGATCGGTGTACCGATCGCGATGTCGGTCGTTGCGGACAAACGAGAAAGTACGACGGCGAGCGCTGCGTGAACAACCATGAATGGTGTCGAGTTACTGCTGTGCGCAATCGAATTGACAGCTTCGTGCAGGGTGGCGTCGATATCGAACTCGACCTCGGCTCCGCGCCCTGAAGCGACCTCGGGACGAGGACGATCGGCAGGCAGATCCAACTGCTCCGGAATATCAGCCAACGCATCCGACCAGAACGCAATCTGTTTCGCGATCACGGACCGCGGATCGTCCTCGGACCCGAGAACCTCACGCTGCCACAACGAGTAATCGGCGTACTGCACCGGCAACGGCGTCCAAGCCGGCACCGACGCTCGTGTACGTGCTTCGTAGGCAACCATCACGTCACGGGTCAACGGACCCATCGAGAAACCGTCGGTCGAGATGTGATGCACGACGAACACCAGAACGTATTCGCTGTCGCCGACTTTGAAGAGCTTGGCGCGCAACGGGACTTCGGACGTCACGTCGAAGCCGACTGTCGCCAGCTCGGCGACGCCCGCAGCCAGGCGATCTTCCGTGATCGACACGGGGCTGAGGTCGACGACAACGTCTTGGACGTCGAGGACGTCCTGATAGCCGACGCCGTCGACGTCTGGATACACAGTTCGCAGTGATTCGTGTCGGCCCACGACATCGATCACGGCGGCGTCAAGAGCTGCCACATCGAGGGCGCCCGAAATCCTGATCGCCGCCGGGACGTTGTTCACTGCCGACGCGGGTTCGAACCTGTTCAGGAACCACATGCGCTGCTGCGCCAACGAAAGTGGGATCCGAGCTGGCCGGGGCTGCTGCACCAGTGGGGCGGTGGCGCCCGAACCGGCGTGCAGCTCGAGCCGGACGGCGAGTGACTGCACGGTCGACGCTTCGAAGAGCGCACGAACCGGAACGCTTGTGTCGAGCGCCTCTCCCAGCCGAGCGGCGACACGGGTCGCGATCAACGAGTTGCCGCCGAGTTCGAAGAAATCGTCGTCGCGGCCAACCTGTGCGACTCCGAGAACTTCGGAGAACACCTGCGCGACAGTCTCTTCGACGGTCGTGATCGGCGCCTGGTACACCTTGGACTCGAACACGGGCGAGGGCAGAGCCTTGATGTCCGTCTTGCCCGCGGTGGTCAACGGAATCGAATCGAGTACCAGTACCGAGTCGGGGACCATGTAGCCGGTCAGGAACGTCGACACCGACTCGATGACCTGTGCGGGATCCACCTCGGCGCCGGCCTGCGGCACGACGTATGCAACGAGACGATCTCCGAAGTGATCGTCGGAACGAACGAGAGCAACAGCTTGCGCAACGCCCGCGCAACGGGTCAGCGCGGCCTCGATCTCGCCGAGTTCGATACGGAACCCACGGATCTTGACCTGGAAGTCACTGCGGCCCACGTACTCCACTGCGCCACCGTCGATCCACCGGACCACGTCACCCGTGCGGTACAACCGCTCTCCCGGCGCCCCGAACGGGTCTGCGACAAAACGACCCGCTGTCAATGCCGGCTGTCCCAGGTATCCACGAGCGACCTGAACACCCGACACGTACAACTCACCTGCGACACCAACCGGAACGGGCTGCAAGCGGCCGTCCAAGATCCGCGCGGCCATTCCCCGAATCGGGCCGCCGATGTTCATACGATCAAACGCGGTCAGCGTATCGCTGATGTTCGAGGCGACTGTCGACTCCGTCGGACCGTACGCATTGAAGAATCCACGCACACCGCCATCCGGAAGCGGCACCGCCCACTTGGCAACGAGAGACCGCGAACTGGCTTCGCCACCGACGACAACCACCCGCAACGCGTCGAGCCCGCTCGGATCCACTGATGCCAGCGCAGCGGGCGTCACGAACGCATGCGTCACGCCCTCCGAGCGCAAGATCTCGGCCAATTCCGCGCCGCCGTACACCGTCGTCGGCGCAATCACCATCGTCGATGCTGCTCCGAATGCCATCAGCAACTCGAGAACAGAAGCATCGAAACTCGGCGAGGCGAAATGCAGCGTCCGAGCATCCGCGGTCAGCGCATAGCGCTCGACCTGCTCGGCGCAGAAGTTCGCCACACCCGCATTGGTGACCACAACGCCCTTGGGCAGACCCGTGGTGCCAGAGGTGTAGATGACGTAAGCAGGCTGCCGCTCGTCGATCGCACTGCGTCGATCCGAATCACTTACCGGCGCGCAAGATTCTGCCGCGCACGCCGCCATTGTCTTCTCGTCGTCGAGAACAACCCACGTCAACGCCGACGGCAATCCTGCCTCGACGTCACTGAGCGCAAGACCCAGCACCGCACCGGAATCGGAGATCATGTGGGCGATACGGTCAACCGGATACGTCGGGTCGACGGGCACGAATGCAGCACCCGTTTTCACCACTGCCCACAGAGCGAGAACCGAATCGGCCGAACGCGGAATCGCGATCGCGACCCGATCCTCCGGCCCGACGCCCTTCTCAATCAGAACACGAGCGAGTCGCGACGACCGCTCGTCGAGTTCGCGGTAGCTGATCGACTGACCGTCGAAGCGAATCGCATCCGCCGACGGATCCAAAGCGGCCGCCGCTGTGAGGATCTCGACCAGGGTTCCCGAGACCGACTGACCTCCATGAACATCGGCCAGCACACCCCGCTCGGCCGCGTCGAGAATATCGATGTCACCAACGACAATCGAAGGAACCGACACGACAGTCTCGAGGATACGAACCAGACGCCGAGCAAACCCCTCGACCGTCGAAACGTCGAACAGATCTGCAGCAAACGTGAATTCGGCCGAGAGCCCTTGCTGGATCCCGTCTTCGCCGATCGACTCTGTTACTGCGAGTTCGAGGTCGAACTTGGCAGTGGTCGTGTCGATTTCGGCGGCCTTGATCGCCAGTCCCGGCAGTTCCAATGCCGTTTGCGCGAGATTCTGCAAGGACAGCACAACCTGGAAGAGCGGATGTCTGGCCTGCGACCGGGCGGGAGCCAAGACGTCCACCAACCGCTCGAAGGGCACGTCCGAGTGAGCGAACGCTCCGAGCGCAGAATCACTCGCCGCAGCCAGCAGATCCGTGAATGCCTGGGCCTGGTCGACCTCGGTGCGCAGAACAAGCGTGTTGACGAACATACCGACGAGATCGTCGAGCGCCTCGTCCCCGCGACCGGCAACGGGAGTGCCCACGGCGATGTCCGAGGTCCCGCTCAGTCGGGCCATCAGAACGGCAAGCGCCGAGTGCAACGCCATGAAGAGCGTCGCGTTGTTCTCCCGTGCCAGCGCGTCCAATCGACGGTGCACATCCCCGGAGATCTCGAACGCGAATCGCTCGCCGCGCATCGACGCCACATCAGGCCGAGACCGGTCCGACGGAAGCTCGATCACATCCGGTAGGTCTGCCAGAGTCTCGGTCCAGTACGAGATCTGCTGCGAGATCAGTGATTCCGAGTCCTCTTCCGACCCCAGAACCTCACGCTGCCACAACGAATAGTCGGCGTACTGCACAGTCAACGGCTGCCACGCCGGCGCGATCCCGTCCTTGCGTGCCGAGTAGGCAATCATGACATCGCGAGCCAGGGGCGCCATCGACCAACCGTCAGCGGCGATGTGATGAACCACGATCGCAAGGGTGTGCTCGGTGTCGCTGACCGTCAACAGGCGGACACGGATCGGCACGTCGACGGTGACGTCGATCGCTGAGGATCCGATTGCAGCGACTCGACTTTCGAGCTCGTCCTGATCCGAAACCGACTCCACGGTCAGCCCGCCGAACGCCTCCGAGAGCGACAGAATCGACTGCTTCGGTCCGGAAGCCCCGTCCGGATATACCGTTCGGAGCACCTCATGCCGGGCCAGTACGTCCTCCAGCGCCATTTCCATCGCGGCAGTATCGAGATGACCAGTCAGGTGCAGAGCAAAAGTGATGTTGTAAGCAGCTGAGTCGGTGTCGAAGCGGTTCAGGAACCACATGCGCTGCTGCGCCAGCGACAACGGAATTTCCGCGGGACGCACCTGTGCGACGAGCGCCTTCTGCCCGCCGCTACCTACGTGCGACTCGATGTGTGCGGCGAGCGCCTCGACGGTGGAAACGTCGAATAGCGTTCGCACCGGCACCGTAGTGTCGAGCGCCCGCCCCAATCGGGAGGTGACCTGAGTGGCCACCAGGGAGTTGCCACCGAGTTCAAAGAAGTCGTCGTCGAGGCCGACTCGTTCCACTCCGAGAACATCCGCAATCACCTGCGCGACAATCTCTTCCACCGGCGTGGTGGGTGCACGAAACTCGCGGACCTCGAAAACAGGCTCCGGCAAAGCCCGGCGATCCAATTTGCCCACCGGGGTCAACGGAACCTCAGCGAGTTCCATGATGACGGACGGAACCATGTAGCTCGGCAGAGCCTCCGCCACGAACGAGGCGAGCACGTCCCGATCGAAACTCGACCCGTCAGCCAGTTCGACGTAGGAAACGAGGGTTGTGACACCCGCCGCGCCTTCGCTTCCGACCGTCACCGCGAAGCGCACAGACTCGTGCGAGGACAGAACTGCGTCGATCTCACCGAGTTCGATACGGAATCCGCGAACCTTGACCTGGAAGTCACTGCGGCCGACGTATTCGAGAACCCCCGCGTCACCGCGCGCGTCTCCGCCGGTCCAGCGCACGACATCGCCGGTCCGGTACATTCGCTCGCCATCCGGCGAATACGGGTTGGCGACAAACCGTTCCGCAGAAAGGCCTCGCCGCTCATGGTAGCCGCGAGCCAATGCAGCGCCCGCAAAGTAGAGCTCTCCCCTGGTACCGACTGGAACAGGATGCAGACGCTCGTCGAGTACCAGTGCCGACATGCCCTCGACGGGACGCCCGATGTCGATCGATCGGCCGATCGCGAGATCGCCGAACGACGAGATGATAGTGGTCTCGGTCGGACCATACCCATTGAAGTAGGCGCGCCCTGGGGCCCATTTCGCCAGCAACTCGGGAGTGGTCACGTCACCGCCGACGGAGACGACTCGCAATTCAGGCAGCTCTGCCGGCTCCATGGTCCCGAGTACTGCGGGAGTGATGATCGCGTGTGTGACCTTCTCGGAATGAAGAAGATCCGACAACTCGTGTCCACCGATAATTGTCGACGGAACGATCACCAAAGTTGCACCCGCGGAGAAGGCGACCATCCATTCGAGTACCGACGGGTCGAAGCTCGGTGAACAGATATGGAGGAAGCGCGAGGACTGTTCTACCCCGTAGCGACGCTGTGCTGCGTCTCTGACGCCACGGAGTCCACCGTGAGTGACGCTGACACCCTTCGGTTTTCCCGTGGAACCGGATGTGTAAATGACATATGCAACGTGAGAACTGTGAATCGGAGCAATTCGGTCCTCGTCCGTGACCGGCGCTGAAGATTGCGCCGACAGTTCTCCGTTCAGCGCCTGGCCGTCAAGGACCAACCATTCTGTGACCGCAGGAAGCTGATCTACGAACTGTCCCGACGTGAGTCCGATCGCGGCCGAAGAATCGGCCAGCATGTGCCGGACACGATCTTCCGGATAACTCGGGTCGACTGGGACGTATGCCGCCCCTGACTTCGCCACCGCCCATACTGCACAGACCATCTCGTACGAGCGAGGAAAGGCGAGAGCAACAATGGTCTCGGGGCCGGCGCCACGTCCGATCAGAACCCGAGCGAGCTTCGACGACTGCTCATCGAGCTCTCGATAGGTGATCGATCGACCCTCGAAGCGCACAGCAACCGAATCCGCCTCAGCCGTGCCGGACAGGAAGATGTCGACGAGACTCTGCCGGGGCATCGTGTCATCCGCGGCTACGACCGTCAGATCGGTGCGCTCGGAGCGTGAGAGCAGGTCGATATCGCCGACGATCGTTTCAGGTCGGGTAGCCACGGCATCGAGGATGCGCACGAACCGAGTAGCGAAAGTGTTCACCGTGGCCGGATCGAACAGGTCCGTGGCATAGGTGAAGGTGGCGCTCAAGACGTCCGAGTCTTCGCTGCCTTCAGGATTCTCGGACACCATGAGCTCGAGATCGAATTTGGCGACCGGGACTTCCAATTCAGCTGCAACTGCTTTGACACCTGAGAATTCCAGTTCGCGTCGTCCACTGATCTCCGCAGTGAGCGCAACCTGGAACAGCGGGTGACGAGCCTGCGAACGCGCCGGACTCAGGACTTCGACCAACCGCTCGAACGGCACATCGGCATGCCCGTAGGCAGACAAGCCCGATTCCCTTACCCGAGCGAGCAACTCTTCGAATCGTTCGTTCGGATCGACCTCGGTGCGAAGCACCAGGGTGTTCACGAACATGCCGATCACGTCGTTGAGCGCTTGATCGCCTCGCCCGCCGATCGGGGCACCGATCGCGATGTCGGAGGTACCACTGAGCCGGCTCAACAGCGTTGCATATGCCGCCTGCAACACCATGAACAGCGAGACGCTCCTCGAGCGCGCCAACTCGTTCAACTTGCGCGTCGTGCGTTCGCTGATCTGAAAATGGTGCTTGGCACCGTGATTGGACGCGATGGCAGGACGAGGTCGGTCGGTCGGCAGATCCAACTGATCCGGCAGATCGGCAAGTGCCCGGCGCCAGAAGTTGATCTGGCGAGACGACTCCGAGCGCGGGTCTTCGTCGGATCCCAGTGCTTCGCGCTGCCACAGGGCGTAGTCGGCGTACTGAATCGGCAGCGGCGTCCACGCCGGCGCAGACTTCTCACTTCGCGCCGAGTAGGCGACGAGAAGGTCACGTGCGAGCGGACGGAACGACAGTCCGTCTGCAGCGATGTGATGGAGAACCATCACCAGGACGTAGTCCGTCGGAGACACCTCGAAGAGGGCAACCCGTACCGGGATTTCGAGCGTCACGTCGAAGCCGCGAGACGCCACGTCGAACAGCGCCGCGTCGAGATGCGAATTCCGAATCTTGACCGGATTCAACTCCACCGCGGCCCGGTCGACCGGCAGAACCAGCTGTTGCGCGGTTCCGTCGAGATCAGGGTAGATCGTCCGCAAGGACTCGTGTCGCTCGAGAAGATCCATCACCGCGGCATGCAGGGCGGACGGGTCCACCGAACCGGTGAGCCGGACCGTGAACGGAAGATTGTAGGCGGGCGTCGACGGATCGAGACGGTTGATGAACCACATGCGCTGCTGCGCAAGCGAGAGCGGGACGACCTCGGGACGAGGCTTGGCGATCAGCGGGGTGAGCTGCCTGGCGTTGCCCGCCACCGACTCGGCGCGGGCCGCCAGGGTGGCGACCGTGGTGGATTCGAAGAGCTCTCGAACGCCGAGTTGCACTCCCAATGCCGAACCCACTCGCGTCACTAATTGTGTTGCAACCAGAGAGTTTCCACCGAGCTCGAAGAAGTCGTCATCGATACCGACGCGCTCGACACCGAGAACGTCGGCAAACACGTCCGCCACGATGCGTTCGATTTCGGTGCGGGGCTCGCGGTACTGCTTCGCACTCGCGAACACCGGCTCGGGCAACCCGGCACGATCCAATTTGCCACTCGTGTTGAGCGGCAACGCATCGAGCACCATCAACGCGGCCGGAACCATGTACGACGGGAGGCTTCGGCCGGCGAACTCACTGAGCACCGCAGCATCGATGTTTCGGCCTGGACCCGGCACGACGTAGCCGACCAATTGATCACCGGTCGGGGTGACGGTCACCAAAACGACAGCCTGCGAAACGTCGGGGTGCGCCAGAAGGACGGTCTCGATCTCGCCGAGTTCGATGCGCTGCCCGCGGAACTTCACCTGGAAGTCTGTACGCCCGATGTAGTCGAGATTTCCGTCCTCACGGCGACGAACGAGGTCGCCGGTCCGGTACATACGCTCACCGGCCGTGCCGTACGGATTGGCTACGAACCGATCCGAGCTCAGGTCCGGTCGACCAACGTATCCGCGCGCGAGTTGAACGCCGGCGAGATAGAGCTCACCCGGCTGCCCGATGGGGGTCGGGCGAAGTTGCCCGTCCAGTACGTGCGCCTGAGTGTTCCACTGCGGCATACCGATCGGCACGGAAGTAGTATCCGTGGCCACGGCCTCGTAGTACGTGACCGATACCGCGGCTTCGGTCGGACCGTACAGGTTGTGCAGTCCGGCTCCACAGAGTTCGCGGAAGGCGGAAGACGTCTCGGGCGGGAGCGCCTCGCCGATGACAAACACGTGGCGCAACGAATCACAAGATCCGGCAGGTGCATTCGCAGTGAACAGCGTGAGCATGGATGGCACGAAGTCGGTGATCGTGACGCCGAGCTCCGCGATCTTGTTCGCCACGTAGATCGGGTCTCGATGACCGTCCGGAGTCGCGACGACGAGCGTGGCGCCGACCTGCAACGGCATGAAAAATCCCCACAGCGACACGTCGAATGTCGTAGCGGTCTTCTGCAGGTAGATGTCCGACGCCGAAAGCCCGTACTCGGCGTTCATCCACTGAAGCTGATTGTTGATCGCCGCGTGAGTGACCGCGACACCCTTGGGTCGACCGGTCGAACCCGAGGTGTAGATCACGTACGCAGTGTTCGAGAAATGCAAGGGAGACAGGCGATCCGCGTTGACGATCGGCCTGCTGTCGAGCTGCCCATAGTCCAGTGTGTCGATCTCGATGACCCGTGTGCCCGAGGGCAGATCCACGTCGTCCCGCGCAGTGGTCACAACACACGTGGGCTGCGCCGACTCGAGAATGTAGGCGGTGCGGTCGGCTGGGTGGTCGGGATCCACCGGTACCCAGGCTCCGCCGGCCTTGGCAATCGCGTACAGACCGACCATCAAGTCCAAAGACCTGCGGATCGACAGTCCTACAAGCGATTCGGGCCCAACACCCATGGCGATGAGTTGACGAGCCAAACCATTTGCGCGAGAGTCGAATTCGGCGTACGTGAGGCTGGCGCCTTCGAAAATGACAGCGGTGGCATCGGGAGTTCTCTCGACCTGACGCTCGAATGCTTCGGTGATGGTCTGCGAGGCAACGTGGAAGCCGGTGCGGTTCCACAAGGCAACCTTGTTTCGCTCCTCGTCGGTTGCGACAGGAAGATCCCAGACCTTGCGGCTCGTTTCGGCCGAGACGAACTTCTCGAGAAACTCTACGAACCGCGAGTGATTTCGCTGGGCGTCCGCGGGCGCGTACAGATTGGGATTCGACTCGAAGTCGATGTGTGTGCGGGTATCGCCGACGCTCTGATACAGGTTGACACCGAGGTCTTCGATCAAACCCGTGGACAAGATGTGAAGTTCGCCGACGAGGGGCCCGAACGCCAACTCGGTGGAAAACATCATGATGTTGATCCAGGGGCCGAAGAATCCGCCCCGGCCCGGCCCGTCCCCGCCGCGAACCATGTCCTCGTGTCGGTATCGCTGGTGGCGCAGTGCGCCGGACATTTCGTTCCTGACATCGTCCAGAAGCTCCTGGACGGTGGTGTCCGCGGTGACGGTCAGGCGCAGCGGCACGACGTTGGAGACCATGCCTCCGGATCGACGCAGCACGGCTGTTGTTCGACCGGAAACGGGCAGACTCAGCGACACGTCCTCTCGTCCGGTCATCTGAGCGAGGTACGCCGCAAACGCCGCGACGACAGTGCCGGCAACAGTGGTCTTCTCGATGCGCTCGAGGAACCGCCCGAGCAGAGCCTCGACGTGGTTGGACAGCGCTGCACTGTCGATCCGACTGACTGGAGCCGGCGCGGCACTTCGACCCGCGAGGCTCGAGATCTCGTCGAGATTCTCGATCTTGTCTGCCCAGTACTTGCGATCGGTTTCGAAACGACTCGACTGGCGGTACTTGTTGTCCACCTCGTAGACGTTCCGGAGATCGGAGGCCTCACTCGGCTCCGGATCCCGGCCCTCCACGCGCGCCGAGTACAGCTCCGCCACACGAGTGACGAACGTCGACGCACCGAAACCGTCGAGAATTGTGTGGTGGACCCGTGTGTACCAGTAGTAGCGATTCTCGCCGAGCCGCAGGATCGTGGCAGAGATCAAGCGGTCCGTGAGCATGTCGATCGGCCGGCTGCGATCTGCTCGCATCCACCGCATGGCAGCGTCGTGCGAGTCGTCTTCACTACGAAGGTCGACGTAACCGACCGAATCATCGAGTGCGGGGTCGATGATCTGGTAAGGCTGGGCGTCGATCTCGAAGATCCGGACGAAGGCCGACCCGATTTCGCGACCGGCGTCTGCGCAGGCCTGCCGAAGGGCGTCAAGTTCCAGAGCACCACGGAGTTCGACGTACTGAGCGATGTTGACCGGAACGGCGGGATCGAGGTGTTGCGCGAACCACATACCGAGCTGGGCCGCGGAAAGCGGGAATGCGTCGGATCGCTGAACGTCTTCCGGCGAGCTGCCGACCTCCGGCTTGCCGCTCCCCAGTTCTCCGTTACCCAGCGAATTCACGCCCACAGCCTCTCTTCCACACCATTGCGCACCCGTGCGAGCCGAACGTCCGATTCGCAGCAGCTACCGACCTCATCCAACCTCGACGAGCCAGAACCACCCATTGTCTCCGATACATAGGTGACAAGAGAAATCCATACCCCGGTGTATCGACGGTTTTGTTGCAATTCGTTACAAATCGCCCAGCTCATCTACCCCCCGATCGCATTGCCGAAACGCACCGTTCAGACGCGGCGCGCGACACCTCTCCCCCTGGGACAATCAATTGCAACCGACGATCTACACCCCAATCCACATCAGTCACCTCGGACAATTTACAGGGCCGCCGGGTACTGGGTGTCTGAGCTCGAACGAGATTCGACAGTCGCTGATCGAGACTATCGGTACTCGCCGACAGACCGACGAAAGAACGCGCCGACCAGCGGTCGGCGCGTTCTTCGATTTACGGTACGAAGCTTCAGGAAAAGCCCACACCAGTCACACTCTTCAGGTGCTCGCTGCTGACCCCTGGAGCCAGCTCCACAAGCTGCAGCCCGTCCGCGGTGACGTCCAGCACTGCCAGGTCGGTGATGATCCGGTTGACGACGCTCTGACCGGTAAGCGGCAGCGTGCAGGCCTCGACGATCTTGGGATTGCCGTCGCGGTCGGTGTGCTCCATCACGACGATGACGCGGCGGGCACCGTCGACCAGATCCATCGCCCCGCCCATACCCTTCACCATCTTGCCCGGCACCATCCAGTTGGCAAGGTCACCGGTCTTCGACACCTGCATCCCGCCGAGCACCGCGGTGTCGATGTGACCACCGCGGATCATGCCGAAGGAGAGAGCCGAGTCGAAGAACGCGGCGCCTGAATTGACGGTGACGGTTTCTTTACCGGCATTGATGAGGTCGGCATCGACCTGATCATCGGTCGGATACGGTCCGGTACCGAGGATGCCGTTCTCGCTGTGGAGGACCACCTTGACGCCCTCGGGCAGGTAACTGGGGATCAGAGTCGGCAGGCCGATGCCGAGGTTGACGTACTCCCCCGGCCGCATCTCGGCGGCAGCGCGAGCGGCCATCTCGTGGCGAGTCCAACCGATACGGGTTTCCTCTGCACTGGTCACTTGGTACCTCCTGAGACGGTCCGCTTCTCGATCCGCTTCTCCTGTGGGCCTGTGTGCACGACCCGCGCGACGAACACTCCAGGTAGGTGCACGTGTGCGGGGTCGATGTCGCCCGGCTCGACGAGGTTCTCCACCTGCGCGATGGTGATCCGGCCGGCCATGGCAGCAAGCGGGTTGAAGTTCATCGCCGTCTTGTTGAAGACGAGATTTCCTTCGGTGTCGCCGTAGTCCGCGTGCACGAGCGCGAAGTCAGCGGTGATCGCCTCTTCCAATACATACGTGCGGCCACCGAACACTGCCGTCGCCTTCGGTGGCGACGCCACGGCGATCGAACCGTCCGGGTTGTATCGCCACGGCAAGCCGCCCTCGGCGATCGGGGTGCCGACGCCGGCCGGAGTGTAGAACGCCGGGATGCCGGTACCGCCTGCTCGCAGCCGCTCGGCCAGCGTCCCCTGCGGCGTCAACTCCACTTCGAGCTCACCGGCGAGATACTGGCGCGCGAACTCCTTGTTCTCCCCCACGTACGACGCCGTCACCCTGGCGATCCGGTGCGCGCCGAGCAGAATGCCGAGACCGTAGTCGTCGACACCGCAGTTGTTGGAGAACACCTCGAGATCGGTGGCGTCGCCGTCGGCGATCGCCGCGATCAGTGCGTCGGGAATACCGCACAGCCCGAAGCCGCCCACTGCGAGCCTGGATCCGCTCGCGATGTCGGCAACTGCCTCAGCTGCCGTATTCACGACTTTGCTCATCCGTTAGTTCTCCTTCTGCTGAAAGATTCCGGCTCGGTGAAGAAGCTTCTCGGCGTGACGGAGAACGGGAGCGTCGACCATCTTGCCCTCGAACGCGAACACACCACGTTCAGTAGACACCGCGGCAAGCACTCGTGTGGCCCAGTCGATCTCTTTTTCCGAAGGTGCGAAGGCCCCGCGGATGACCTCGACCTGACTCGGATGGATCGCAACCTTCACGTCGAAGCCGACTGCGACGGCATCAGCGGACTCGACGCCCAGGCCGACGAGGTCCTTGATGTCGAGGTACACGGAATCGACAGCCAACCGGCCGTAGCTCTTCGCGGCCAGGAGAGACGTCGATCGGACGTGCTTGGCAACGTCGCGGTACGAACCGTTCGGGTGCCTGCTCGAGTTGCCGCCGAGACCGGCAACAAGATCCTCGGCTCCCCACATGACACCGATGGCGTTCGCAGCAAGCGCGATGTCGGCCACGGCGAGGGCTCCTCGCGGGGACTCGACGAGCGCAACCACGTCCGCCGGTGCGAGCGAGAGGACGTCCTCGGCCGATTCGCACTTGGACAGCATGAGACGCGAATAGTGTGTGCCGTCCAGCGCGATCAGATCGAGTTCGTGATCAGGCGTACCGACCGGATTGACGCGCACGACCGTCCGCTCCGGATCGAGAGGCGTGTCGATCAGGGCTGCACGTGCGGCTTCCTTGTCGGCCGGAGCCACACCGTCTTCGAGATCGAGGATCACGACGTCGGCAACAGCCGCGGCCTTCGCATAGCGCTCGGGACGATCCGCCGGGCAGAACAACCACGCCGGCCCCGGCGGTGTCCACGTCATGAGGACACCTCTGCCGGACGCAGTTGCACCAGTGTCTTGCGCGTGGCCAGTGCGACGACGTCACCGTGCTGGTTACGCCCGGTGTGCACGAGCGTCACGATGCCTTCACCTGGACGGCTCTTCGACTCGCGCTTGTCCGCGATGAGCGTCTCGGCATACAAGGTGTCGCCGTGAAAGAGCGGCTTCGGGAAGCTGATCTCGGAGAAACCGAGGTTCGCCACGATGGTGCCCTGCGTCAACTGCGCGACGGACAGGCCGACGATGGTCGACAGGGTGAACATCGAATTGACCAGCCGCACACCGAATTGAGTGTCCTCGCTGTACGCGGCATCGAGATGCAACGCCTGCGTGTTCATGGTCAAAGTCGTGAACAGGACGTTGTCAGCCTCGGTCACCGTCCGGCCTGGGCGATGCTCGTAGATCGCGCCGACCTCGAACTCCTCGAACCAGAGCCCGCGCTGAGTGATCTTCTTGGGGTTCGTCACAGCCCTGCCTCACGAGCGATGAGCATCAACTGCACCTCGGTCGTTCCCTCACCAATTTCGAGGATCTTGCTGTCACGGTAGTGGCGCGCGACGGCGTACTCGTTCATGAAGCCGTATCCGCCGTGGATCTGCGTGGCGTCACGGGCGTTGTCCATGGCAGCTTCGGAGGAAATCAGCTTGGCGATAGACGCCTGCTTCTTGAACGGCTTGCCCGACAACATGAGTGCGGCCGCGTCGTAGTACGCGGTACGTGCGACGTGGGCACGAGCCTCCATACGCGCGATCTTGAACGCGATGGCCTGGTTGTGTCCGATGGGGCGACCGAACGCCTCGCGTTCCTTGGCGTACTTGATCGACTCGTCGACGCAGCCCTGGGCGGCACCGACGCTCAACGCGGAAATAGCGATGCGGCCTTCGTCGAGGATGCGCAGGAAGTTCGCGTAGCCGCGGCCGCGCTCACCGAGCAGATTCTCTTCGGGGACACGAACATCGGCGAACGTGAGCGGATGGGTGTCGGATGCGTTCCAACCGACTTTGTTGTACGCCGGTTCGGCCGTGAAGCCGGGCGTCGTGGTCGGCACGAGGATCGTCGAGATCTCCTTCTTGCCGCCGTCCTTGACACCCGTGACCGCGGTGACCGTCACGAGCTTGGTGATGTCGGTGCCCGAGTTGGTGATGAACTGCTTGTTGCCGTTGATGATCCACTCACCGCTGTCGAACTTCGCGGTGGTCTTGGTTCCGCCGGCGTCGCTACCCGCACCGGGTTCGGTCAGGCCGAAGGCAGCCAACGACTTGCCGCTGGTGAGCTGCGGAAGCCACTCCTGCTTCTGTGCCTCGTTACCGAAACGGTAGATCGGCATGGCACCAAGGGACACACCAGCTTCGAGAGTGATCGCGACGCTCTGGTCGACCTTGCCCAGCTCTTCGAGCGCCAGGCAGAGTGCGAAGTAGTCGCCGCCCATTCCGCCGTACTCCTCGGGAAACGGCAGGCCGAACAGTCCCATGTCGGCCATCCCGGCCACTACCTCGTACGGGAAGGTGTGGTTGGCGTCGTGCTCGGCAGCAACCGGTGCCACTACGGTTTTCGCGAAATCCGCAACCGTCTTGGCGAGCTGCTGGTATTCGTCCGGAAGCGCTCCGGTGGCAAGGTAATCGGACATCAGGCGTCTTCCTTCTGCGTCGTGTTCTCGGTCTTTACTTCTGCAGTCTCTTCGTCCGCGACAGGTACCACGCGGGCCAGAACCTGATCCACCATCACCTGATCGCCCTGACGGACAAGCACTTCCACGATCCCGTCGATCGGGGACGTCAAGGAGTGCTCCATCTTCATGGCCTCGACCACGACGAGTGGTTGTCCCGCGCTCACTGCCGCGCCGTTCTCGACGTTGACTGCGATGACGGCACCGGGCATGGGGCTGGCGATTTCGGCGTCACCGGCATGCTTGTCCTCACCGCGAACGCTGACTTCGGCTACCTCGCGCACGTGCCAGGTTCCGCCGCCTGCCAGCCACAGACCGCCATCGGTCTGGGCGACGACAAACGTGCGTCGACGTCCGTCGATCACCACCGCCAGTTCGGATCCCGTCAGGGTCGCGCTGAATGCGCGAGGCTGTGAACCTTCGACCTCGACCTTTGCATCCGCGGGAACGCCGACGATCGCAACGTGCGCCGTTCGGGTGCCGGCGGAGAGCCTGATGCTGGTCGGAGCGGGAGTTCCGACGCGCCACCCACTCGGGACGTCCCAGGGATCAACGGATTCCGAAGTTGTCCACCGCGAGAGCCAGCGATACGCCGCGGCAGCAATGAGCACCTCGTCGGAGGCGTCGGCTGCGACAAAGTCTTCGACGCGACGATCGAGCAGACCGGTGTCGAGGTTGCCCGCGATCACATCCGGATCAGCGAGGAGGAACCGTGCGAATTCGATGTTGGTCACGACTCCGAGCACTGCGGTGTCACCGAGTGCGCGATCGAGCTTGCGCAGTGCGCCCGCGCGGTCGGGAGCGTGGGCGATGACCTTGCTGAGCATCGGGTCGTAGTCACTGCCGACGACGGTGCCCGCGAGCAGTCCGGAATCGACGCGCACGCCGGAACCTGACGGCTCGACCAGATCGACGACGCGGCCGCCCGTCGGCAGGAATCCACGGCCGGGATCCTCCGCGTACACACGAGCTTCGATGGCGTGCCCGGTCAGCGTGATGTCACTCTGGGAGAAGGCCAACTTCTCTCCCGCTGCCACACGGACCTGCCATTCGACCAGATCCAGTCCGGTCACCATTTCGGTGACGGGATGCTCGACCTGCAGGCGGGTGTTCATCTCCATGAAGAAGAACTCGTCCGGCTTGTCGGCGGAGACGATGAACTCCACGGTGCCGGCGCCGGTGTAATCGACGCTTCGAGCGGTGTTGCAGGCTGCCGCGCCGATCCGGTCGCGGGTCACCTGATCGAGCAGCGGCGACGGAGCCTCTTCGATGACCTTCTGGTGACGCCGCTGCAGGCTGCATTCGCGCTCACCGAGGTGGACGACGTTGCCGTGCTGGTCGGCGAGAACCTGGACCTCGATGTGCCGGGGCCGCAGGACGAATCGCTCGAGGAACAGGGTGTCGTCGCCGAACGACGACGCGGCCTCACGGCGGGCACTGCGAAGAGCCTCGGCCAGATTGGCCGGATCCTCGACCAGACGCATTCCCTTGCCACCGCCGCCTGCCGAAGGCTTGACCAACACCGGGTAGCCGATGTCCTCGGCCGCTGCGATCAGTTCTTCGTCGGTCAGATTCGGGCGAGCGATACCCGGGACCACCGGCACGTCGAACGCGGCAACCGCATTCTTCGCGGTGATCTTGTCACCCATCACCTCGATGGCGTGCTCGGAGGGGCCGAGGAAGGCGATTCCGGCAGCCGCACAGGCAGCCGAGAACGCCGAGTTCTCCGACAGGAAGCCGTAACCGGGGTGAATACCCTGAGCACCGGTGGACTTGGCAGCGTCGATGACCTTGTCGATGACGAGGTAGCTTTCACGCGCCGCGGCCGGTCCGATGTTGACGGCAGTGTCGGCCTCGCGGACGTGGCGAGCATTCGCGTCGGCGTCGCTGTAGACGGCGACGCTGCGAATTCCCAACTCACGCAGCGTGCGGATCACGCGGACCGCGATCTCACCGCGGTTGGCCACGAGAACAGTATCGATAGTGCGCAACTCAGTCATTTCGCTCACATCCGGAAGACGCCGTAGGAGACCGGCTCGATCGGCGCGTTTGCGCACACCGAAAGGGCCAGGCCGAGAACAGTTCTGGTATCTGCGGGATCGATGACACCGTCATCCCATAGCCGCGCAGTGGAGTAGTACGGATTACCCTGAGCCTCGTACTGCTCGCGGATCGGCGCCTTGAAGGATTCTTCGTCCTCGGCCGACCACGGATTACCCGCGCTGTCGAGCTGGTCACTACGAACCGTCGAGAGCACCGACGCGGCCTGCTCGCCGCCCATGACCGAGATGCGCGCGTTCGGCCACATCCACAGGAAGCGAGGTGAATACGCGCGTCCACACATGGAGTAGTTGCCGGCGCCGTACGAGCCGCCGATGACGACTGTCAGCTTGGGGACCCGTGCACACGCGACTGCCGTGACCATCTTGGCGCCGTGCTTGGCGATGCCGCCGGCCTCGTAGTCGCGTCCCACCATGAAGCCTGCGATGTTCTGCAGGAACAGCAGCGGCACACTGCGCTTGTCACACAGTTCGATGAAATGTGCTCCCTTCATGGCGGATTCGCCGAAGAGCACGCCGTTGTTGGCGATGATGCCGACCGGGTGGCCCTCGATGTGCGCGAAACCGGTGACGAGCGTCTTGCCGTATTCAGCCTTGAACTCCTGGAACGCGCCACCGTCGACGAGCTTGGTGATGACCTCGTGCACGTCGTACGGAGTACGGGGATCAGTCGGAACGACGTCGTACAGCTCGCTCTGATCGGCGACGGGCGGAACCGTGGAGATGACGTCCCACGGGCGCTCGGAGCGGGGGCCGAGCGTGGCAATGATGTTGCGCACGATCCGAAGTGCGTCGCGGTCGTCCTCGGCCAGGTGGTCGGTGACGCCGGAAACCTTGGAGTGCAGGTCGCCGCCGCCGAGCTCTTCGGCCGTCACGATCTCACCGGTGGCAGCCTTCACGAGCGGCGGTCCGCCGAGGAAGATGGTGCCCTGGTTGCGGACGATCACTGCTTCGTCGCTCATCGCGGGCACGTAGGCGCCTCCCGCGGTGCATGAACCGAGAACTGCGGCGATCTGGGGGATCCCCTTGGCGCTCATGGTCGCCTGGTTGTAGAAGATCCGGCCGAAGTGCTCACGGTCCGGGAAGACCTCGTCCTGGCGCGGCAGGAAGGCGCCGCCGGAGTCGACGAGGTAGATGCAGGGAAGGTTGTTCTGCAGCGCAACTTCCTGCGCGCGCAGGTGCTTCTTCACTGTCATCGGGTAGTAGGTGCCGCCCTTGACCGTCGCGTCGTTGGCAACGATGACGCACTCGCGACCCGACACACGGCCGATACCGGTGATGACGCCGGCGCCCGGGCACTCGTCGTCGTACAGGCCGTTGGCCGCCAGTGGGGACAGCTCGAGGAACGGGCTGCCCTGGTCGAGCAGCGAGTCGACGCGATCTCGCGGCAGCAACTTCCCTCTGCTCACGTGACGCTCGCGAGAGCGCTCGTTGCCACCCAGCGCTGCTTGCGCGAGTTTCTTCTTCAGTTCGTCCACCAGAACGGTGTGATCGGACCGGTAGCCCGATCCTTGCGTGATTCCACTGGGAGTCATCCCGCCGCCTTCGCCATGAGTTAATGCTCGATAACTGAAACTAGATTAACTATGATTAACTGAGTTGTCCAGAACACAAGCGAAGAAAGATCGAGAGAATGACCTCTGAGCAGGTAGCAGCTCCGACGCGACGCGATCAGATGAAGGCCGACCGTCGACGTCAACTCTTGGACGCCGCCGCCCGGTTGATCGCCGAGCGCGGATTCGTGAGTGTGCGACTCGAAGACCTCGGCGCGGCCGTCGGCATCAGCGGCCCGGCCGTGTACCGGCACTTTCCGAACAAGGACGCCGTCCTCGTGGAACTTCTCGTCGGCATCAGCACGCGCCTGCACGAAGGCGGCTCTGCGGCAGCGGAGGCAGCGGACTCACCGAGCGCCGCACTCGACGCACTGGTGGAGTTCCACCTCGACTTCGCGCTCGGCGAGCCGGACCTGATCCGCATCCAGGACCGCGACCTCGAAAGCCTGCCGGCCGACGCGCGTCGACAGGTACGCCAGACGCAGCGCAAGTACGTCGAGGTCTGGGTCGGGGTGCTCGAGCAACTCGATCCCCAACTCGATCAGGCGGACGCACGAATCAAAGCGCATGCCACCTTCGGTCTGATCAACTCGACCCCTCACAGCGCCAACCCCGCTTCGCCGGCACGCGCGCGTCGAGTCCTGCGGGATATGACGCTCGCCGCACTGCGCACCCACTGAAACCGGACACGGCACAATCGGTGGCAGACTGGTTACACCAGCTAACAGATGAGGGTGCCGAACGTGGAAGACAGCAGTGGGGTCAGCAGGGCCGATTTCGCCGAACTGCGGACCGAGTTCTCCCGCTTCATGATGTTGTACCAATTCGGAATCTCCGAACTGATGACCAAGGTGAACATCCTCAAGGACGAGTTCACTCACATCAATCAGTACAGCCCCATCGAACACGTCACGTCACGGGTCAAGTCACCGGACAGCATCCTGCGAAAGGCTCAACGCCTGAACGTCCCGCTGACGATCGACGACATCTCGAAGAACATCTTCGACATCGCTGGAGTACGTATCACCTGCAGCTTCATTTCCGACACGTACCGAATCGCCGAGATGCTCACCAGCCAGACGGACCTTCGGGTGATCGAGCGCGAGGACTACATCGCCGATCCGAAACCCAACGGCTACAAGAGCTTGCACTTGATCGTCGAGGTCCCGGTTTTCATGAGTGACCGCGTCAGGCACGTACCGATCGAACTTCAGATCCGCACGATCGCAATGGATTTCTGGGCGAGCCTCGAGCACAAGATCTACTACAAGTACAACCGCGAGGTTCCCGTCGAACTCCTCGACGAACTCACCGAGGCTGCTGCCGCGGCACACCGTCTCGATGTCAAGATGGAACGACTCAACGACGAGTTCGCCAAAATCAAAGCGCTACCGCATCCTGACGACGAAATCCTCGAGCAGGATCTGCCGGCGCAGTTCCTCGAGGCGCTGCATCTTCAGCGACGGGCGCTCTGACTTCGGTCCCCCTCCCCTGAGCGAACGCGCCTTTCGGCGCATCTGAGGCGACGAAAGTGCCGTTCGCTCACAACTGGGGTCGGACAACTAGGGCAAACAAAAAGAAGTGCGCCCTCCCGAACTTCGGGAGGGCGCACTTCTCGAATTGGGTCGGCTTGCTATTTCTTGCCCGTGACGGCGCTGTAGCCGATCGAGAGCACGGCCGCCGCGGCGATGCTGATGATCCAGCGGATCCAGTCGATTCCACCCGTGTCGCCCTTGTCCGAGATCGCTCCCCAGACCCAGTACCCGATAAGCGCTCCGGCGATACCCAGCACGACGGTCACGATCATGCCGTACTGCTGCTTACCTGGCAGTACGAGACGAGCCAGGATTCCGATGACTGCGCCGAAAATGATGGTTCCGATAATTTGCCCCATGACAGCCCCTCTCACACGTCGTGCATGCACGCGGACGGAAGATCACCGCTCAGGGAAACAATAACCACAGTCACACACAACTGTCGCTTGTTGACCGAATTGTTGTCCGAGATGCAACCTCGACGCGTTACATCCACGACATTCGCGAGTTATTTTTTCGCAATCAAGCGGACCTACCGTTCCCATCCATGCCAACTTCCGTAAAACTGCCGAACAGCGAGCTCGCGCGACTCGCCAACAAGCCGCCCTGGTACCGATCACTGTTCGTGCAATTGATCGCCGCTATCGTCATCGGTGTTCTCATCGGCTGGTTGTGGCCGGAATTCGGCACGAACCTCAAGCCCCTCGCCGACGGGTTCATCAAGCTGATCAAAATGCTGATCGCGCCGATCATCTTCTGCACCGTTGTGATCGGGATCGCCCACGTCGGGGATCTGAAGGCCGTGGGGCGTATCGGCGTCAAAGCACTCATCTACTTCGAGGTCGTGACCACCTTCGCCCTGTTGTTCGGGCTGCTCATCGGAAATCTGATGAAGCCGGGTGCGGGATTCGACATCGATCCGGAGACGCTGGCGAACGGTGCGGACGCCGTGGCCGCCAAGACTGGAAGTGGCGAACTTCCCCACACCGTCGAATTCCTGCTCAATATCATTCCGGTGTCGATAGTTTCGGCCTTCGCCGAGAACGCACTCCTCCAAGTCCTCTTCTTCGCCGTACTGTTCGGGCTCGCATTGGCCAAGGCGGGTGAGAGTGGACCACCGATCGTGTTCGAACTCGTCGATCGTCTGAGCCATCTGTTCTTCACGATCATCGGCTGGATCATGAGACTGGCGCCGTTGGGCGCTTTGGGCGCGATGGCGTACATCGTCGGTCAGTACGGGATCGCTTCGCTCGGAAGTTACGGAAAGCTGATCGCCGCATGCTATCTCGCCGCCGTCCTGTTCATCCTCATCCTGGCCGCGATAGTCAGGTACTTCGCGGGCGTGAACCTGTGGAAGTTCGTCAAGTACATCAAGGACGAACTCTTCCTCGCTTTGGGAACGGCGTCGACCGAAGTAGTTCTGCCCCGAATCATGGTCAAGCTCACCAACGCCGGATGCTCGCGCGCTACAACAGGATTGGTGGTGCCTACCGGCTACTCGTTCAATCTCGACGGCGCAACGCTGTACCTGTCGATCTGCATGCTGTTTCTGGCGCAGGCACTCGGCGTGGACCTGACACTCGGTGAACAGATCACTGCCGTCCTGGTTCTGATGCTCACCTCGAAGGGAATGGCCGGCGTGCCGGGATCGTCATTCCTGGCGCTGTCGGCCACCGTGGCCGCAATCGGTCACGGCGCAATTCCCGTCGCCGCAGTCGCTCTCCTACTGGGCGCCGATCGAATCATGGATTCGATGCGGGTGTCGGTGAACCTGCTCGGGAACTGTGTCGCAACCTTCGTGGTCGCCAATTGGGAGGGGCAGCTCGACAAGGAGCGCATGCGCCGAGTGCTCGACGGAGAAGACGTTCCACCGCTCGAGGAAGTCGATCCGATCGCGGGGAAAACCGTTCCGGCACCCGAAACCGAAAGCATCCTGACCCGATAGGTAGGTGCCGGCTGCTGTTTGCACATCGGAAATCGGTGCTGAAGAGTCGCGGGGGGGCAGACTTCACTGGAAAATCCAGACCGACAGCTACAAAAGCAAATATTTGCAGATGGCGACAACCTTGCCGTCAGGGGTCCGTTGAATCTACAAATACGACACTTGCGCTGCACCGACTCCACTTCACTGAAAAGCAACTTGCGACATCCAGATATTGCCCGGCGGTTGCCGCAGTGGCGATTCACAATTCAGCGAACGGGCAGCATTGTATTTGCCGGAATTAGAAGGACTAAAGTCCGGTGTTCGACCGACGAATAGACTCGAGTGGGTAAAAATCAATCAGTTCCGAAAGGCTTATTCTGCATGCATTTATGCCGTGCCAGCTGCACTTATGCTGATAGTTTCCCGCAATAAGCTGTTGCGGGATCGATCATATGGCCCTCGGTTCAAATTGTCCGAATGGTCACCTATTGCTATCGTAACCTTTGCGAAGGACTGGACCCGATTGCCCAGCAAAGGAATACAGTGACCGCATCCATGCAGGATATTGAACACTTGTCCACTAATCGACTTTCGGTGGTTGTTCCGGTATTCAACGAAGAGAACGCGGTTTCCGGCTGCATCGAGCGTCTACTGACCCAGTCGGAAATCGATGAGATTCTGATTGTCGACAACAACTCGACGGACGGTACTGCATCGATCATCCAGGAGTTCGCCGAGAAGTACGACAAAGTCAGATATGTCTTCGAGGCCCGCCAAGGCGTCGTACACGCCCGGAACGCGGGCTTCGACGCCTCGACCGGCAACATCATCGGTCGTATCGACGCGGACACACGGGTACAACCGGGATGGGCAGATGCGGTCAAGGGTTTCTTCCAACGCAGCACCGCTCATTCAGCGGTTGCCGGACTCACCTACCTCTTCGAATCGCCGTTTGCTCGAATCCACCGCTACGCACTGGACAGGCAGGTGAAACAGGGGAAGTTCGATTGCGAACGTCAAGTACTCGCTGTCGCCGGAGCGAACATGGCGATCAGAAAAAGCGCATGGTTGTCGGTCCGCGAGCAAGTCAGTGACCGGCCGGACATCCACGAAGATATCGACCTTTCACTGTGCCTTCGGGAGGAAGGGATGACGATCGGTCAGATCGCCGACATGCGAGCAGAAACGTCCGGTCGACGCGGTGAAACCCCTCCGTTGGAGTACCTGAAGTACAACCAAGCATCCGAATCGGTTCTGCACCTTCACAACATCATGAATTGGCGCCTCAAACTGACCATCTGGGGCGACTCGATGCTCCACGCGCTCGTGTGGCCCGTCTACCGCATCTACAACTTCGAGCAGGAGCGCCTGGAGTTCAGGCGCTTGTTCGGCATGTCGAAAGGTCGAATCATGCCAGTTCACCAGTAACCCATCGAATTTCGCTAATCACCGAAGGTTCGCAGCCACCGAATTTCACGACAGTTTCAACGCCGTGATGCGGTCTTCACTGGAACGCAACAGCACCTTCTCCCCCGCCCACAGCTCGCGCGGCATCACCCAAGGCGTGAACTCGTCGTCCCCGTCCTGGACGACTTGGACCTCCCAACTACGTTGGCCGGTCCTGACATCTGTTCCGTAGACGTTTCCCTCGTCGATAACGACATCGCCGTGCCAGACAACCTCCCCGGCGCGCTCGGCGTTCGATCGCCACAGGACCTCACCGGTGAGCAGGTCCACGAACTGGACCTCGGGTTCGGAACCGGAACGGGTCACGGCAACCACGTTGCCGATCACCGCCAACGACTGTGCGGTGTCGAAGAGTTCACTGTTGGACCACAATTTCTCGCCGGAAGTCCGGTCGAAACCGCTGTGTCCCAGAATGATCGGAGTCGATCTTCCCGCGGGATCATCTCGGCTGTATCGCCCGCCGTAGTACGAGGACTCCGAGGGCAGTTCGTCCGTCCTGGCGAACTCGCGCCCGTTCTGATCGAGCGCGTACTCACTTGTCGGACGGCCATTGCCTTCGCAACCGCCATCCGACACCAATGTCACGCCGTTCGACGATGTATGCGCGGTCGAACAGGTGGAGTAACCGTGTACCCACCGCTGTTCGCCCGTCTTCAGATCGAATCCCAGAGACTCGTCGAGAGTGATCACGCCCAGATCGCCGTGCACCGACATCACCGGATCGACGTATCCGGCTTCCCACGATCCACCGACGTCGAACGCTTTGGACCAGTTCGCTTCCGGATCGTCGACGGTTCCGCTGTGCACGCGAACGTCGTTGCTCTCGATATCGCCCTCGAGCGCGAGGACCGTGTCACCCGAGACAACCGCGAAGATCGGTGCCCACGGCGTCTTGATGTCTCGACGCTCTCCTGTCTCGATATCGAAAAGTGAGTACGAACCACCGGATACGTACGGCCCGGAGAAACACAGCACCGAACTGCCGAGCAGAGTCTCGGAGCAACCACCGACGTCGACCGCCGACGTGCGCCAACGGACAGTGCCGTCGTCGGCATCGAGTGCGACCAATTCCGCGTCGTCCAACGAATATGCCTGGCGGTCCGGCATACCGATCATCGTGACCACGAGTGATCCGGCGTCGATGAATCCGCCCATGTCCATGTTGAATTCGGTTCCAACAAGTGGGCTCCGGAAGATCGCGAACTCGCGCCCGAGAATCTCGGAGGCCTCGACGCTCCATAGCGGCGACGAGATCGCTGTCGGTTCGGAACTCGTCGACGTGACCACCGTGGCGATGGCGGCAGTGACGGAGACTACGGCTGCGGCGGCCGCGATCCGAAGTCGCGATTTCGGGGAGAATCTGGTGGTCATCGAATCTCCAGGCCTTCGGTCGTCGCGAGAAACTCCAACTGCGCGAACGTCATCGGATCGTTCGGGATCGCTGCCGACGACGAAACCGAGACTTGGGTCCCATTCGGGCGAGTGACGACCACCGACCTACTCGTTTCCTGCGTCGATTCTGCTTTCGAGCCGTCATTTGTCATGGGCACGGTCGCGTAGTTCCGTTCGTCTCGCTCGATCACGGATCCATCCGGTCGCGTCACGACCTCCAAGGGGTGCCCGTAGTAGGAGGGGTCGTATTTGTTGGGCTCCTTGGGGAGTGGTTGTCCGCCGGTAATTGTCATGTTGAGCGTCGACTCGCTGTCTCCCGTCCGGGTGGGAAGTCTCTGACATGCAGTGGACTTGTCATTCTCCGCCACCGTCAGAGTGCCCGGTCCGGTATCGATAATCGGAAAACCCGGAGGTACAGCGCGCCATCTGACTTCGAGTACCGCGTTGAGACGTTCGATCGTCGCGCGATCGAGTTCGGCCACGTCGCCAGAGTCTCGGGGGATCCCGTGGCACCCGGGCGAACGCGGTGCCGTACCCGGCGGAGCAGGCGTCGTGATTCGCAGTTGCGGCAGGCTGACCAGAGAAACCAGTTCGTCGATGGTCAGTGGAAGCGCGCCGCTTGCCTGAACCTCGGCGCCGACTCGATCGGCAGTGTCATCGAGATAGGCGTGAACTCGTGTGCCATCGATACCGTAAAGGAACGCCGAACGAGAAAGAGTGCGTTGTCCGTTGATTTCACTCCACGAGTCCTGCACGTCCACTACTGAACCATCCGCGAGTGAGCGACGTTCGACGAGAGAACCGGCAACGCACGGAGGAACCGGCGCCTTACTGCTGTTGACCGAGACCGACAGTCCACCACTGGCCTCGCCTCGAAGTATTGTCGCCGACGCATCAGTGGACGCCAGATCCTCGATCGTCCATCCCTCGGGCAACTCGTCCGAGGCCGACGGTGCCGAGATCGGACCGAACTGGAGTGATCGGCTCGGACTGGCGAACTTGATCTCGACGCCGTCCGGAATCGCATCGGCGACCGCATCCGACATCGATACAGCCTTGGCGCCGGAAAACCACGGAAAACGTGGGTCGTCATACGCGTCGTCGCCGCCGCCTGTCGATGTGAAGATCGAGATTCCGTGGTCGTCGTCCGGCGCTTCGACACTCTCACAACCCGGAATCGTGGTCGGGTACACCGCGCTCGGCGTGACGTACGAGAATTCAGGCACGTCTTCCGCCGGAATCTCGTCCGGTGTGGATGTCATGGTGATCGAAGATGACGCAGCTACCGAGATGTCATCGGACGGCGAACTGCTCCACCGATCCACCAGCCCGGCAACCACTGTCCCACCGGCGATCAGGGAGACGACCGTCAGCGCGAAGGTCCACTTCTCGGCCCGCTTCAAATCGGTTTGCTCCTTCGACACGTACCCTCGCAGTCACCGTCACGGCCCGCTCCCGATGCGCGTCGCCTCTGGATGTCCTGTCGCGATCACAGCGATTTCTGTTACCAACCGGATGGTTTCCTATCGCACGAGCGCCGTATGAACACAGAAGGACGGGGTGCCAGTTGCTGTGCAACCGGCACCCCGTCCTGACGACCTGAGTGCTTACACCCTCACAGGCACCTGATTCGGGTCTGGATCGGAATTCGGATCCTGCTCGATCGGAATCCGTCGAATCGCTTCACCCTCGATGTCGACGTTCGGCAGGATCTTGTCGAGCCACGCCGGCAACTTCCACGCCGAATCACCGAGAATCGACATGACCGCAGGTATCACGATCATGCGGATGATGAAGGCGTCGAAGAAGACTGCAGCCGCGAGGCCGAAGCCCATCATCTTGCTTGTCGTCTCTGAGGACAGCATGAATGCGCCGAACACGGAGATCATGATGATGGCCGCCGACGCGACCACGCGAGCACCATGGGTGTAGCCGGAGATGATGGCGTCCTTGGCCGACAATCCGTGCACGTATTCCTCGCGCATTCGCGTCACGAGGAACACTTGATAGTCCATCGCCAACCCGAAGACCACACCGATCATGAAGATCGGCAGGAACGAGATGATGGGTTGTGTGTGCTCGATCAGCCCGAAGTCGCCCTCCTGGAAGATGGCCACCGTGGCGCCGAAGGTCGCACAGACGGAAAACAGGAATCCGAGAGTTGCGGTCAGCGGCACCAGGATCGAGCGGAAGACGACCATCATGATGATGAACGCCAGCCCCACAACCACGATGAGATACGGGATGAGCGCGGAACTGAGCTTCGACGACATGTCGGCAACGATCGCGGTTTGCCCCGCTACACCGAGTTCTGCGCCTTCCGATTTCACCGTCGATCCGTAATTCCGGATCTGATTCATCAGCTCGTGGGTTTCGGGGCCGCTCGGTGACATCTGCGGGGTGACCGCGATCAGCGCAGAGTTGGCGCCCGCCATCGGGTTTGCCGCGTCGGGTCCGTTTCCGACCCACATCAACTGATCCGGAGTTGCGACGTTGTCGAGGCCCTTGATGTGCGCGACAGTGCCTTCGGCAATCGCGGTGATGTCGGTGCCGTCAGGCGCGTCGAGCACGACGAACAATTCGCCATTGACGCCTTCACCGAACCCACGTTGCAGCAGGGCAAGTGCCGGCCGCTCTTCGTCCTGAGTGAACGAGAGTCCGAGTTCGAGCTTCGTCATCGGAATAGCCGCGATCACCAGAAGCACCAGCGCAGCACCCGCGATCGGCCACGGGTACCTGGTGACTATCTTGGCCCAGCGATGTCCGTTGGATTCCATCGTCTCGGGCTCGTCACCGTGGCGCAGCCCGGGGATACGAGGCGAGAACGCGAATCGGCCGAAGATACCCAGAACCGCTGGGATCAATGTGATTGCGCCGAGCACAGCGATGATGACGGCAACCGCTGCCGAGATTCCCATCTGCGTGATCATCGGAACCCCGACCACCGCCAGGGCCGCCAGCGCAACCACCACTGTCAGGCCTGCGAATACGACAGACGAACCGGCAGTACCTACTGCGCGTCCGGCGGCGGCTTCCCTGGTTCCGCCCAGGTTGAGCTCACTGCGGTAGCGCGACACGATGAACAACGCGTAGTCGATCGAGACTGCGATGCCGATCATCGTGACGATTCCCGTGACGCCTTCGTTGATGTCGAAGAAGCCCGAGCCGAGGGTGACAGTCAGAGTGGCCAGCGCAATTCCCAGAATTGCAGTGAACAACGGGATGAACGCCGCGATGAGTGCACCGAACGCCACGATCATCACGATGAACGCCACCGCGAAGCCGAGCATCTCCGACAGACCGCCCGCGGCCTGCACCTGCATCATCGAGCCGGTTCCTTCGACTTGCAAGCCGCCGGTGCGGAACTTTGCCATCAAGTCGAGGAACGCGGTCTTGTTTGCCTGCGTCTGATCCTCGATGCGAATCGACTGATTGAGCTGGATCAGCCCGACCTTGCCGTTGTCGCCGAGAACGGCCGACGCCACCGCTGGATTGGCCTCCGCGAGAGTGACCGGATTGACGATCATCTCGGGATCGACGATGTCCGGCAACGTCTTCGCCTGCGCGATCAACTGATCGATCTGATCGCTGTGCGCGGCAAGCCCGTCGTCTGCCGCGATGAGAATACTGGTCGACGCCTGAGTTTGCTGCTCCGCTGCAGCTGCAAAGTTCTCGTTCATCAACTCGGTCGCACGCTGTGAATCGGTGCCCGGAAGGTTGAATTCTTTGGAGAACGTCGGATTTGTGGCGCTGATTGCGCCACCCACCACCGCGATCACGATAATCCACGCGGCCACCACAAGATACTTGTGGCGGAAAGCAAACTTCCCCAACCTGTAAAGATACGTAGCCAACGTAGGCCTCTCTCGCCGTGGACTGGTCTGTCCGAAGAACACGGAGTCTTTCGGTGCCAGGGACATACGGTACGGACCGATCGGCCTGTTGGCACCCGGTATATCTGCGAAAACGGCATATCCGACGCGCCTTCGTCCCGTTTTCAGACCGCTCGGTACCGTGGACACGACACGGGCAGGCGCCTCACCAGAGCAGACGCCACGTAGTACGAAAGGCAATCCCATGAATCACGGCCAGGCCGTCGATCGCGATCTCGTCCTTGCCGGCCAACAGCGACTCGACGCGCTGGGCCCACGATTGACGGGATCTCCTGCACACCACGAGGTGGTGGAAGAAGTCGCGAACGAACTGACCGAACTGGGCCTCGACGTCCGGCGTGATTCACACACTTTCGAACGCTGGGATCTGCCGGCGACACCTGACGGACTTCGCATCGAATTGCCGACGGGACCGATCAGAGTTTCGTCCGCATTCCCCTACTCCGGATTGACCGGGCCACAGGGAATCTCCGCTCCCCTGGTCTACGTCAGCGCGCGACGCCCCAAGTGGTCGGCGGCCAAGGGCGCGATCGCAGTGATCGAGGTCCCGCACATCGATCTCCCCCGCAAGCTACTGGTCAGCGAGTGGGGCCCGATCGCCACCGACGAGACACTTCGAAATCCGGTTCTCTCCGCAACACTTCTGGGCCCGAAGCTCGACAAGGCCCGCAAGGCCGGTGTCCTCGGCGTGATCGCGGTGTGGCGTGACATCGCTCCGGACAACGCACTGGGACAATATCTTCCGTTCACGCAGCCATATCACGACATCCCCGCCGTCTGGGTGGCCGGCGACGAGGGTGCGAAGGTTGTCGCTGCAGCTCGCTCCGGTCAGCTGGCGACTCTGGTACTGGATGCGACTCTGCATCCGGACACCCGGACCGACACGGTGTGGGCGGTGTCCCCCGGAACCTCACCCGAAGAGACGATTCTGCTCATCACTCACAGCGACGGAACCAACGGTGTCGAGGAGAACGGCCATCTGGGAATGTTGGCGTTGGCGCGGCACGCCGTGGCGCAGCCGCATCGACGGTCGTACGTTTTTGTCCTGACGACTGGCCACCTTCGTATTCCAGCGGTGTCCAAGCACGGACAGGCAACGTCCACCTGGCTCGAAGCGCACCCCGAGATGTGGAAGGGCGAAGCCGGTCAGGCGCGCGCCGTAGCGGGGATCGCCATCGAGCACCTCGGCGCACTGGGTGATACCGAGGACAACTCGACCGGCGGCTATGCCTTGGAGACCACTCCGGAACCGGAACTGCTCTACGCGACGAGTCGGGAAGTGCACGACATCGTTGCACCGCTGTGGCGCGACATTGGAGCGGGCGATCGCCGAATCGTGGCGCCAGGACCGGTCATTCATTTCGGTGAGGGCGAACCACTGTTCGAGCGGAAGATCCCGGCGGTCGCCTTGGTGACGGCGCCGCAGTACCTGCTCGCTCTGCGCGAAGCCGACGCCGTCACGCACGTCGACCTGGACGCGATGATCAAGCAGATCGAAAGCTTTCGGGATCTGCTCGACGCCTTCGACGCAACCGACACCGCGGCTTTCGGTCCGGTGGTCTCGCGCTCGGTGTTCGCGAAGTTCTCGGCGCTACTTCAGTTGATGCAGATTTTGTCGAAAGCCAAGAAATAGTGCTGTGCGCCTTTATTAACCGCGGGCGGTTAATAAAGGCGCACAGCACTTGGGGTTACTTGTCGTGAATGATCACGCCACGGATGTTCTTGCCGTCACGTAGATCCTGGTAGCCCTTGTTGACGTCTTCGAGGCTGTAGGTGTTGGTGATCAGTTCGTCGAGCTTGAGCTGACCGGCATCGTAGAGACGCAGCAGTCGCACGATGTCGTACTGCGGATTCATGGACCCGAACAACGTGCCCTTGATCGTCTTCTGATTCAGCGTCAGGTCGGTACCCGACACGTGAACGGTCAGCTTGGCGGGGTCGGCGAGTCCCGTGATCACCACGGTGCCACCCTTGCCGATCACTGCCGTCGCTGCACTGACCACGTCCTCGTCGACGGTGCCGACAAGGATGAGCGCAGCGTCGGCACCCTGTCCCCACGTCAGCTCGTTGACCTTGGCAGCAGCGCTCTCGGCGTCTGCAAAGGCATGGGTTGCACCGAACTTCAGTGCGGTCTCACGCTTGAGAGCAACCGGATCGACCACAACGACGTACTTGCAGCCGGCCGAAACGGCGCCCTGGACGGCGTTGATGCCGAGACCACCGATGCCGTAGATCACAGCGGTGTCACCGGCGCGAAGGTTACCGGCATTTACTGCCGTTCCCCAACCCGAAGGCACGCCGCAGCCGACGACCACCGCTGTCTCCAAGGGAAGCCAGTCGTCGATCTTGACTACCGAGTGCTGAGAAATGGTGGCGCGCTCGGAGAACGTTCCCAACATGCACATTCCGCCGAAATCCATTCCGTTGCCGTGGAAACGGAAGGAACCGTCGGGCATCGAGCCTTCGAGGATGGTGGCACCCATGTCGCAGAGGTTCTGGCGACCGGTCGAGCAGTAGCGACAGGTGCCGCAGTTGGGGATGAAGCTACACACGACATGGTCGCCCGGCTTGACCTTCGTGACGCCTGGGCCGACCTCTTCGATGATGCCCGAGCCTTCGTGTCCGCCGACGATCGGGTAACGCGGCGGGAGATCACCGTCGGTCAGGTGCAGATCCGAATGGCACAGTCCGGCAGCGGTGTACTTGATCAGTACCTCACCCACACCCGGGCCGTCGAGGTCGAGTTCCATGATCTCGAAAGGCTTTCCGGGCTCGAGCAGTACAGCAGCTTTGGTCTTCACTGGTGATCTCCTTGATTGTCGGACGAGAGAATGAGCGATGGGGTCGGTCAGAGAGCGATGTTGACGGCCTTGGTCTGGGTGTAGAGATCGATAGCCGAAGCGCCGAGCTCGCGGCCCCAGCCGGACTGCTTGTATCCACCGAAGGGCATTGCAGTGTCGAAGCCGTTGTACTGGTTAATCCACACCGAACCGGCCTTCAAGCGCTTCGCCGTGCGGTGAGCCTTGGAAATGTCCCGGGTCCAGATGCCGGCGGCCAAGCCGTAGATGGAATCGTTTGCGGCAGTGATCGGTCCGTCGTCCGCATTGAACGGCAGCGCCGCCACGACGGGTCCGAAGATCTCCTCCTGAACGATGGAGAATTCGGGCTTGACGTCAACGAAGACGGTCGGCTCGACGAAGTAGCCCTGATCGCCCCAGCGGTTGCCGCCCGTCAGTGCACGTGCGCCGTCGGCGATTCCCTCACGCAGGTAGCCGGTCACCTTGTCGAACTGCTCCTGCGAGACCAGCGGTCCGAGCTGGGTGGTGGGATCGAGGCCGGGTCCGATCTTGACCTGGCTCGCTGCGTGCGCGACGGCCTCGGTGAACTTCTCGAAGATGGTGTCCTCGACGTACAGACGAGTACCCGCAACGCAGCACTGTCCGTGGTTGAACAGCCACGCATTGAGCGAACCCTCCACCGCGGAATCGAAATCGGCGTCGGCGAACACGATATTGGGGCTCTTGCCACCGAGCTCGAGCGTAACCTTCTTCAGATTGCCCTTGGCGGCGTCGACGATCTTCTTACCCACCTCGGTGGAACCGGTGAACGCAACCTTGTCCACGTCGTCGTGGCCGGACAGAGCAGCACCTGCATCGCCGAAGCCGGGAACGATGTTGACGACGCCGGGCGGGAAGCCTGCTTCTTCGAAGACCTCCGCGAGAAGCAGTGCGGTGAGCGGGGTCTGCTCAGCGGGCTTGAGGATCACCGTGTTGCCGGCGGCGAGCGCGGGGGCGAGCTTCCACGACGACATCAGCAGCGGGAAGTTCCACGGCACGATCAGTCCACAGACGCCGATCGCCTCACGCAGGGTGTAGGCGTGGAACTCGCCGCCCGGAGAGAAGGGCATCGACACGTTGACGGTGCTGCCTTCGATCTTGGTGGCCCAACCCGCGTAGTAGCGGAAAACGTCTGCGGCCCAAGCCACGTCGACGGCGGTGGCGATGGCAACGGACTTGCCGTTGTCGAGAGCTTCGAGCTGACCGAATTCCTCGGCACGAGCACTGAGAATGTCGCCGACGCGCCAGATCATCCGCTCGCGCTCGTTTGCCTTCATACGTGACCAGGGGCCGTCCTCGAAAGCCGTTCGAGCGGCACGTACCGCGCGGTCGATGTCTTCGGCCTGACCGTGTGCCACGTCTGCGAGCTTCTGTCCGTCAGCCGGGTTGTACGTCGCGAAGGTCTGACCCGAAGCGGCGTCGACGAATTCGCCGCCGATGTAGAGCTTCTTCGGTCCGTTCAGGAAACCCTGTACCGCGGAACTGATGGTGTGTTCGGCTACTGCCGTCATCGGAAACTCCCCTGAAGTAGTGAGGTGCGAATGTGATGCACGCCATACTTCCGCGCTTCCAGGGGTGCTAACTGTCCGAACTTTGTACAACTGAAGTCGGACAGCAAACTACACAGTGATGTCGAGCGCCCGCATCCGTGTGTAGAGAGTGCTTCGGCTGATTCCGAGTTGCGCCGACGCGTGAACCTTGTTGCCGCCGCAGTCTTTCAACGCTCCGATGATCGCCTGGCGCTCGGCTTTCTCCCGCCCTGCCAACCGCGACACCTTGGTCGTGGTGCGATAGTCCTCGGGCAGATCAGCGACGTCGATGCGATTGCTCGAGCGTTCATCCGAGGCGCGATTCAACACGACGCGCAATTCGGCCAGGTTGCCCGGCCAGTTGGCCGCCGCGAGTGCTTCGGCAGCGCTGGCGGTCAATCTCAGTTCTGGTGAGATCCCCTCCAACATGACTTGTGCCAACTCGGCGATCTCAGCCTGTCGCTCGCGCAGTGGGGTGATGACAACCCGGGAGGCGCATCGTGAGAGCAGCGCGGCGATGGTCGGCGGAAGATCAACTGCCGCTCCGCTGGTCAGTACGATTTTCGGCCCCTCGGCGCTGGCGTCGATCAGGTCTGCGACCAGCGGCAACACCGAGTCAGGAAGGAGTTGTACCTGTTCGATCACGACCACGCCCGAACGCTTACGGGATGCTCGCACGAGATCGGTGACCCACTGCTCACGGCCGTCGAACGCGATTCGCGTGGCATCGAGCCAACTCGCATCGACACTGCCGACTACGTCCGATGCTGCCGAGGTTCGGCCGGATCCCGCTTCACCCGAGATCGCCACGGCGGCAGAGGTTGCCCGCGCCCGCATCAGGTCGCGCCGCAGTCGTTCGCCGGGAGACGGTGCCCGCTCGTGCGTTCTGCGGATCGGTGCCCGTTCCCGTTGGAGTGGTTCGACCAGGAAGAGCGCACCACCGTCAGCCCCGGAAATCCGGTCGGCTTGAACTCGCGCCAGCGCGCCGGACGCCAATTCGACTGTCACCAATCGTGATTGGTCCGGATTCAGGTCGGCAATCAAGGAACGGAGCGATACATGGTCTGCGGTGTCGAGCAGATCCAAAGCGGTTCGGTTGCTCAGCAGGATGTCGTCGCCGATGGCCGCGACGGCAATGTGGCGCTGATGTGAAACTCGCTGGAATGCGTCGACCAGCCGCTGCTCCGATGCTTTCGAGCCTTCGAGCAGCCGTTTCTCGATGTCCGCTGCAGCACGCGCAAGGAAGGGCGCGAACAGTGGGTTGGCCTGCGAGACAACGCCGGTCATGTCGAGAATGCCTTCGACACGACGTGTGACGGGATGCAGGATCGGCTGTCCGTAGCAGCTCAAACCCTTGAGGCTGTCGAGGAAATGCTCGTCACCGTGGATCACCACGCTTCGTCCGACCTCGAGGGGCGTACCGAGCGCGTTGGTGCCGGCGTGCTCTTCACCGAAGCGTGAACCGTTGACGACACCCAACCGCTCGATCGTTCGCTCGACGCGACTGTCGGAGTACACCGAAGCGACCACGCGGCATTCGCGATCAGCAAGCAGCACGCAGAAACCGGTGCCCGCGATCTGTTGCGAAACTTCGTCGAGCACGGGTGCGGCGGCCCGGAGCAGACGAGACTCACCGTCCTGCTCCTCGGTGTCCACGGCGATGGCCGACGACGGGTCGAGGCCACTGAGTCGAGAACGCTTCCAGGAGAGCGCGATCTCGGGGCGTACCGGCTCACGCTCCCCTGGGTTCGCGGACATACTCTCAGGCCTGACCGATCAATTCGATCGCCTGTTCTCGCATCGCGATCTTGCGGACCTTGCCCGTGACTGTCATCGGGAACTCGTCGACGACATGGACGTACCGCGGAATCTTGTAGTGCGCGAGCTTGCCGGTGCAGAACGCGCGGACCGAATCGGCGTCGAGATCGTCTGCACCTTCGCGCATCTGGACCCACACCATCAATTCCTCGCCGTACTTTGCGTCGGGTACGCCGATGACCTGCGCATCGAGAATGTCGGGGTGGGTGTAGAGAAACTCCTCGATCTCACGCGGATAGACGTTCTCGCCACCGCGGATGACCATGTCCTTGATGCGTCCCGTGATGGCGACGTATCCGGCCTCGTCCATGACTCCGATGTCTCCGGTGTGCATCCACCGGGCAGCGTCGATCGCCTCGGCGGTCTTCTCCGGGTTCTCCCAGTATCCGAGCATGACCGAGTAACCACGCGTGCACAGTTCACCCGGCTCGCCGCGGGGCACCGTCAATCCGGTTGCCGGATCGACGATCTTGATCTCGAGATGCGGCCCTACCCGGCCGACCGTTTCGGTGCGCTGCTCGATCGAATCGTCCGAGCGGGTCTGCAACGACACCGGCGAGGTCTCCGTCATGCCGTAGCAGATGGACACCTCCGACATGCCCATGCGATCGATGACCTGCTTCATCACCTCGACCGGGCAGGGCGAGCCCGCCATGATGCCGGTGCGAAGGGACGACAGATCGAAGCTGTCGAAGTCAGGCAACGCCAACTCCGCGATGAACATCGTCGGAACGCCGTAGAGGGACGTGCACTTTTCAGCCTGAACGGCTTCGAGCGAAGCACGCGGATCGAAAGCCGGACCCGGAATGACCATGGCAGCACCGTGACTGGTGCACGCAAGGTTGCCCATCACCATGCCGAAACAGTGGTAGAACGGCACCGGGATGCACACCCGATCGACCTCGCTGTAGTGGCACAACTCGCCGACGAAATAGCCGTTGTTGAGGATGTTGTGGTGACTGAGCGTCGCGCCCTTCGGGAAACCGGTAGTACCCGAGGTGTATTGGATGTTGATCGCGTCGTCGGCCGACAACGCGGCCTGGGCTGCGGCGAGCGGAGCCGGATCGCTTGCCTGCGCCGCCAAGCCGTCTGCAAGCACCGCGTCCCACTCGGGTGAACCGAGCAGGAGCACCGACGTCAGATCCGGGCACTGCGGCCGCACCGTCTCGATCATCGACGCGTAGTCCGAGGTCTTGAAGCTGGCCGCAGACACCAGCGTCGAGATCCCGGCCTGCTCGAGTACGTACTGCAACTCGTGCGAGCGGTACGCCGGATTGATGTTGACCAGGATCGCGCCGACCTTTGCCGTCGCGTATTGCGTGAACGTCCATTCCGGACAGTTGGGAGCCCAGATTCCTACCCGATCGCCCTTCCCCACACCACGGGAAAGTAGTCCGGCAGCGAGCCCGTTCACCTGCTCGGCGAACTCCCGGTACGTCCATCGTCGACCGCTGGCGTGGTCGATCAACGCATCGCGGTCGCCGTGTGCGGCAACCGTGCGATCGAGGTTGTCTCCGATGGTGTCGCCCAGCATCGGACCGTCCCATACTCCGGACGTATAGCTGGGCAGCGGCGTACTCATGTGTTCTGTCCTCTCCGGTTACCTGTTCAGGCACCTATGAGAGGGGCCGCCGCAGCGGACCCTCTCATCTACGAATTTACTCGATTCGGTGTGATGCACGACATACTTCCCGGTGCGGGGTGGCCGTAACTGTTCAGAGTCCGGACACCCCACCCGCCTGCTGTGCGCCTTTATTAACCGCCGGCGGTTAATAAAGGCGCACAGTGGTTACAGCGCGTGGTCCTTGGTCTCGACGAGTGCCCAGGTGCAGATCAGGCTCAACACACCCAGGATCGCCAGCATGACTCCGATGGCCATACTCCCGTAGGCCGAGGCCAGCGGTGCGGCGATCAGCGGCGGCACTGCCCCACCGAGCACTCCGGCGAGGTTGTAGCCGAGGCCGGCACCGGTGTAGCGGTAGCGGGTCTGGAACATTTCCGGAAGCAGCGCACCGCAGGGGCCGTAGGCGATTCCGAAGATCATGAGCGTGCCGAACATCCCGATGATGAACGCGATCGGCGATCCCGTGTCGAGGAGCGGGAACAGCACCAGCGCCCAGACGACGGCCAGACCACACGAGATCATGATGACCTTGCGGCGCCCGATGCGGTCCGAGTACAGAGCGGAAACGACGATCGCCGCACCGAAGACAACCGCGGAAGCGATACCGACCGACAGGACGAACGGACGGGAGAAGCCGAGGGTCTTTGTTCCGTAGCTCGTCAGGAAAGCCGTGCCCATGTAGAAAAACGCGAACAGGCAAGCCAGGGCGCCTGCCGAGAGCAGGATCTCCTTGGTCTGGAACCGCCAAGCATCCAGGAACGGAAGGGTGCGCGGTGCTTCGTTCTTCTGCTCCGCGACGCGCTCTGCCTGCTCCGCCTTGAAGACGGGAGTCTCCTCGATAGCGAGTCGCATGTAGAGGCCGATGCCGACCAACACGATGGAGAACAGGAACGGGATACGCCAGCCGTAATCGAGGAAAGCCTGGTTGGTGTCGCCGAGAACTGCGCCGGTGATGAGGAAGGTACTACTCGAGAGAACGAAGGCGATTGCAGGGCCGAGCTGCGGGAACATCGCATACAGACCACGTTTGCCCGGTGGAGCGTATTCCGCGGTGAGCAAGGTTGCGCCTGCCCACTCACCACCGACCGCGAAACCTTGGCCGAATCGCAAGAGCACCAAGATGATCGGGGCCGCGACACCGATGGTTGCAGCACCCGGCAGCAAGCCGATCAGGAGCGTCGAGATACCCATGAGCAGGAGCGTCGAGATCAGCGTCTTCTTGCGACCGATGCGATCACCGAAGTGTCCGAACAACATTGCGCCGACGGGCCGGGCGATGAATGCGACTGCGAAAGTCGCAAACGATGCGACAGTTCCCGCAGTGGCACCGAGCGCGGGGAAGAACACCGTCGGAAAGACAAGTGCCGCAGCGGTTCCGTAGATAAAGAAGTCGTAGAACTCGATAGTCGTGCCGATACAACTCGCGATTGCAACGCGCCGCACACTGGTGGTGTTCTGCGGGGGCTGCGTCGCACCTGCGGCACTCGCACCCCCGGCGCCGGCGGCACTGGTGCCGCCTGTGGGAGAGACTGTGGTCACTCGATTCCTCCGTGGTCCCGTGGTGTCGCCCTGTGGGCATCACCGTCGATAGGAGGAAAGGTAGTGATGTGGCTCACCCCCGCACTACCCCCGAAAGGGGGTAGGAGTGATCTCGGTCACCACTTGTATGCAATGGTAACGAGTTTCACGACCCTCGACATGCCGCAGGCCGTCCGATTCGTTCTCACGAATCGGACGGCCCTCGAGAAACGGCGTCACGGTGCAACGCTACGGATCAAGCCTTACCGGCAGCCCCGAACAGTTCCTGACGGATCTCGCCCCACACCGTGGCGTAGGAGTCGATGATCGGTTCGGAAATCCACTTGGACTCCCCCGCTTGCACTTTCGCGAGAGCATCCGAGAAGAGATCCTGGTAACGAGACAACCGCGGAACGAATGCCGACAGATCGTCGAACAGGTTTGCAGCCCGGCGATCCAACTCTGCAAGGGAATCCGCATCTGCGTCGTCGATGAGCGCGGCGAACTCCTCGTCCAAGGGAAGGAACGCCTCGTACACCTCACCGATGGAGTCCTCGTCGATCGAGACGCGCTCGGCGTCCAACTGATCTTCGAGTTCTGCCAAACCTTTCTCGGTCAGGCTGATGGCGTTTTCCGCTTCGACCGCTTTGCCCTGCGCGACAAGTGCGTCGTACGCAGCTTGACCGGAAGCCGAGCTGACGCCCAGGTGCTCGGCCAGGACGACCGCTCCGACCCGCTCCTTGAGACGTACTGCCTGGAGCAGTGCCAACTCGTCCACATTGCCAGCGAAGGCCATCGATTTCTCCTACTCACGTGCCGCCTCTGCGGCTCCAGCATCACAGCGGACACCCGTGGGTTTCCGCAGCCCGACAAAGGGCTCGACAGAATCAGATCACACCCCGATCGATCGTTGTGAAGTCACCGCGACAAGTCGACCGTCACGCGACGGTATCGGCCTGATCGGGGATCACGCTGCCGTCTGCGCGAGTCACGGCACCTTTCTCCCCGGCCGCGTCGGTGTAAGCATCGGTCGAGCAGCGATAGGGAGCATCCGCCTGTGCTTTCGGTTCGATGAACATGGGGTTGACCAGCCATTTCCCGTCACTGTTGTCGTAGGCATTGCACATCAGTTCGGGATTGTTGCGGTTGATCACCAGGCGCGCGCCGGTCGCATCTCCGAGGAACGTCACGTCGGTGACAGAATCACCGGCAGCAAATACCTGACGTCGATCGGCGGCCAACTGCTCGAACGCCGTAGGCCCTTGAACCCCGTAGACAACCTCGTTGACCTGGCACCGTTTGCCGTCGATGTACGGAATGACCGAGTCGTCGCCGTCCGCAACGCCACCACACCCACGCAGGCGCCCGGTGAGAACCCCGCCCTCGACGATGGGCCGAACTCCCATCACGTGATCGGCGTCCAATCCCAGCTGTTCCGCCCAGACTCGAACGACCGGTTCGGCCGACGCGGAGATGATCCGCACGTCGAATCCATGAGCGCCGAGGGATTTCACCAAATCTTCGATTTGCGCGTAGTACCGCACCGAGCCGTCGACTTCCGTCGTACCGACGGTCTGATCGGATCCTTCTGCAGCAGCGAGATTCTCGGCACGCGCTGCGCGGGCGTACTCGGTGACCTCGTCCTCGGTGTGCCCTGCCATCAACTGCACGGCCCACGCGTATGCGGCTTTTGTCCGGCGGTGATCGTAACCGTCGAATGCGGCCTGCCCGTCGCGAGTCTTCTCTTCGAGTACCGCAACGATCTCGTCCGCGCAGTCCAAGTCGGTGCTGGTTGCCAACGGTTGCCCCGGCGCGGTCTCGGAGCCACACGCGGCGGAAAGTGCGGCAACGCCGGCTGGCGTCATGAAGCGGCTGGTGGTTGCCCAGTCCCCTCCGGCAGGCTGTAACACCTTGTTGTTCTTGATCATCCAGAATGCGGTGGCGCTTCCGATGTCGTTCTTGACAACTGTGTTGTCCCAGTCGAAGAGCGCCAACGGAGCTCCGTCATCGACATCACCTGCAGCTCCACACGTTCCGAACTCCGTCATCATGGCATCCAACGTCACACGGTTGTCGCCGTACCACGCAAGACTGGGATCCAACGCCGCGCAGGATGAACCACTCTGCGCCACATCTTCTTTCGGGGCGCTCTCGGCCGAACTACATGCAGTTGCACTCAACAGGACACTACCTACCGCCAACGCGCACAGGGCGCGGGAATGCAGCGAACGGAACATCGATTCCCTCGTTTTCGTCGTGATTCGGGTACGACGGCATACCCGGGTCGATCGACCCGGGTATGCCGTGCAGTTGTCAATTAATCGAGCGTCAGCACTTCTCCCGACGCAACGGCGTCGGCGCGAGAGGTGTCCTTGAGGTCGACGCCGGAGCGGCCCAACTGGCGCGCTCCCGTCACCAATCCCAGGACGACACGAGCAGCCTGCTCGTATCCGAGCCCCTCGGGTGGGTGGACATTGGAAATGCAGTTTCGATCCGCGTCGGTACGACCGACGCGCGGAAGATGAGTCAGATAGATCCCGACGCTGTCCGCAACGGAGAGCCCTGGACGTTCGCCGATCAGGACGATCGCCGTCTGCACTCCCATCGCGGCGGCGATGTGATCACCCAGTGCCACACGGGCATTCGTGGCGATCACCGGCGGCGCAATCGAGTACCGCTCCCCCAACACCGTGACCAACGCGGACAATAGTTGCTCGCCGTGGTCCATCAGTGCTCGCGGGGAGAGTCCGTCGGCGAGGATGAACCCGATTTCCTTGTCGGAGCTCTTGATCGCGCTCAGGTCAGCCGGCTGGCGCCCCAGGTCGGGTCTCCGGAGATACTCACTGCGGGTGGAGACGCTGCTCGCCACCACCACCGGCGCCCCGATGCCCACCCCTTCGACCCGACTGGCAAGCGTCTCGGAGTCGAGTGGCTCGTGGACCGCGTCGCGGGCTGCGGCGTGAGCTGCCTTGAATTCGAGAACCCGCTTGGTGGGCAACGAATCTCCGGCACGCCCCAGCCCGATACGCGATTGTGTGGTCTTGCGCAGTGGACCCCAGAAATCGAGGATCGGTGCCTGATCTTCGGTCATGAGTTCACCGTCAAAGCCCGCAACGGCGACATTTCGGCATCGATCGGAAGAACCCGACCGTTTGCGTCGGTCATCCCCAAATTGTGGAGCCAGGTCTCGAACTCCGGGGCGGGCTGCAAACCGAGAACCTTACGCACATACAGCGCGTCGTGGAACGCCAGACTTTGATAGCCGAGCATCACGTCGTCGGCGCCGGGCACCGCGATCACGAACGCCGCGCCGGCGACGCCCAGCAAGGTGAGCAGGTTGTCCATGTCGTCTTGATCGGCTTCGGCGTGGTTGGTGTAGCAAACGTCCACTCCCATCGGCAGCCCGAGGAGTTTTCCGCAGAAATGATCCTCCAAGCCCGCGCGAATGATCTGCTTGCCGTCGTAGAGATACTCGGGACCGATGAAGCCGACCACGGTGTTGACCAGCAGCGGTTCGAGATCACGTGCCACTGCGTATGCCCTGGTCTCGAGTGTCTGCTGATCGACCGGGGCTCCGCCGGTGCCGTAGTGGGCACCTGAGCTGAGGGCGGACCCCTGCCCCGTCTCCAGGTACATGACGTTGTTGCCGACCGTTCCGCGGTTCAAGGAGCGCCCGGCCTCGTTGCCCTCACGCAGGAGCGGAATGTTCACTCCGAAACCGGAATTGGCGCCTTCGGTACCGGCAATCGACTGGAAGACAAGATCGACCGGCACCCCCGATTCGATCAGCCCGATCGTGGTGGTCACGTGCGAGAGCACGCACGACTGAGTCGGGATCTCGAATCGCTGACGGATGTCGTCGAGCAGGTGGAGCAGATCCGAGGTGGCCTGGGGTGAATCCGTCGCGGGGTTGATACCGATGACGGCGTCGCCACATCCCATCAGGAGACCGTCCAATGTGGCCGCCGCGATGCCGCGTGGATCGTCTGTCGGGTGGTTTGGCTGGAGTCGGGTGCTCAGCCGGCCGGGCAGTCCGATGGTCGTACGGAACCCCGCGGTCACGGTGATGGCCTTCGCGACGGCGATCAGGTCCTGATTGCGCATGATCTTGCTGACCGCCGCAACCATCTCGGGGGTGAGCCCGGGACTTACGGCGGACAAGCGTGCTGAAGCTTCCGGCGCCGACGCGGTCTCGAGCAACCAGTCTCGTAGTCCGCCAACAGTCAGGTGCGCCACCGGCGCAAAGGCCAGGCGATCGTGGCTGTCGATGATGAGCCTGGTTACCTCGTCGTCCTCGTACGGAACCACCAGATCTTCGAGGAACACCGTCAACGGAAGATCAGCCAGAACCCATTGAGCAGCAGCACGTTCGGCGTCGGAGCTTGCCGCACAACCGGCTAGTTCATCACCCGACCGCAGTGGTGTCGCTTTTGCCATCAGATCGACGAGACCGTCGAACGAGTAGTTGGTTCCGGATACCTGCTGGTGATACTTGGCCATCCCGCGACTCATCCCAATTCTTCTTCCGCCTGTGCAAGTACAGCAAACTCCTCGTCCGGCGAGTTGGCAACAAGGTGGTGGCGACTGTAGAGACCGAAGTACGCCATGAGAACTCCGAAGGCAACCAACGTCAGCAATGCCGCAACGGGATCGACCAGGAAGGTGGCCACCACCGACACTGCCGCGATCACGAGCGCAAACGAGGTGGTGGCGATACCGCCGGGCGTGCGGTACGGGCGCGGCATGTTCGGCTCACGCTTACGAAGAACGATGTGACTCACCATCATCAGGACGTAGCTTACTGCCGCGCCGAACACCGCCATGTTGAGCAACATTGCACCTTCACCGGTGAGTGAGAGCGCGAAGCCGATGATTCCGGGTACGACGAGCGCGAGAGTGGGGGCCTTGCGCTTGTTGGTCACCGACAGGTTCTTCGGCAGGTAGCCGGCGCGGGAGAGCGCAAACGTCTGGCGTGAGTAGGCGTACATGATCGAGAAGAAGCTCGCGACCAGACCGGCAAGTCCGATGTAGTTGACGGCCTTTGCCGCTCCGCTGTCCCCCAGAGCCTCGACGAGCGGATTTCCGGAGGTGGACAGGGCGTCTGCGCCGAGCGCACCGGTGGCGAGGAAGAGAACCGTTGCGCCTGTGACGATCAGGATCAACATGCTGATGATGATGCCGCGGGGGACGTTCTTCTCCGGCTCACGTGCTTCCTCGGCGGCCAGCGGTACACCTTCGACCGCAAGGAAGAACCAGATCGCGAAGGGCACGGCGGCCCAGATTCCGAGCAGACCGAATGGCAGGAACGACGACGATCCGACTGCGCTGGTGTCGACGGCGATATCGGTGAGGTTGGACGAATCGAAAAGGCCGACAGCCGAAACCGCGAACACGACCAGGCCGACGAGTGCAATGGCGGTGATGATGAACATCGCCTTGAGTGCCTCACCGGCGCCGGTGAGGTGAATGCCGATGAAGATCGCGTACACCGCGAGGTACACCCACCAGCCGTCGGTGATCCCGAACAGGTTCAGGGACTCGACGTACGCACCGATGAAGGTCGCGATCGCTGCGGGTGCTATCGAGTACTCGATGAGAATTGCTGTGCCGGTGGCAAATCCGCCCCAGGGCCCCATGGCCCGTCTGGCAAACGTGTATCCACCACCAGCGGCAGGAAGTGCCGACGACATCTCGGCCATACCGAGCACCATCGCCAGGTACATACCCGCGATGACGACGGCCGCGATGAGAAGGCCACCGAAACCACCTTCGGCCAGACCGTTGTTCCAGCCGGCGTAGTCACCGGAAATCACATAGCTGACACCCAACCCCGCAAGCAGCACCCACCCTGCTGTTCCCTTTCGGAGTGTTCGTTTCTCCAGATACGAATTGTCTTCCGCATGGAAGTCTGCGCCGTCGTGGTGTGCACCCGCGGCACCGGCGTTTTTGCCGGTTGCGTGGTCGGAAAGAGACATGTCCATCCTCTGAATCGGTCAAGAATGAGACGACGCACGGTGGATGCGTCGCGTGAAATGAACGGTATGTGGGCGATGTACGGAGAAGGTCGCCTGGAGATGACCGTGCTGTTAACTGGCTGTCATGTGAGCGGCCCCGAGTCTGTTCAGATCTTCTTCAGGCTGCCGTTCTCAGGATCGGGCGGCCGCGCCCGGCACCGGGCAGGCGTCGACGGCCTCGGCGACCACCTGGGGAACCGTCGGGGGCAAAGGACGCACGCCCGCTTCCCAATCAGCGCCCACGAGAATGCTCGACGCGCCGAGTGCTTCGTTTTCGTCCGGTGTGAATGCCCTTGCTCGACTGAGGAATCTGAATCCTTCAGGAGACTCCAGGCTGAATCCACTGCCGCGGCCGGGCACGACGTCCAGTACCAACTGGGTGTGCTTCCAGGCTTCGAACTGTGATCCGGAAATCCAGACCTGTACAGCGTCGGTTCCGGTGGGAAGATCTTCGGGAGTCTCTCCGACAGCAAGTCGGAGATCGACGATTCCGAGTAGTACGTCACGGTCCCCGACGATGAATTCGCCTGAGGGATAACACATCGGGGCCGAGCCGTCGCAGCATCCGCCGGATTGATGCATCATCAGTTCGCCGTGAGTCCCGCTGAGGCGGCGCAGGAGGTCAGCCGCCCCAGCGGTGGTCACCAACCGGGGTGGAACGGCGCCGGTATCGGGTGTGTCCGTGGCGCTCATTCCAACCTCCGTGTGTTTGTGCAGGTTTCGCGTGTTGCAGTCTTGCTCACCGGCACCCGCAGCGAGGGGCTCACGGGTGCCGGTGGGTAGATCAGAAGAAGCCCTGAGCCTTCTGGGCGTAGCTGACCAGGAGGTTCTTGGTCTGCTGGTAGTGCGAGAGCATCATCAGGTGGTTCTCGCGGCCGATGCCGGACTGCTTGTATCCACCGAAAGCGGCGTGTGCCGGGTACTGGTGGTACGTGTTGGTCCAGACGCGACCGGCTTGGATGTCGCGGCCTGCGCGGTAAGCAACTCCGCCGTCGCGGGACCAGACACCGGCGCCCAAACCGTAGAGCGTGTCGTTGGCGATTTCGATGGCCTCGTCGTAGTCCTTGAACGAGGTGACCGAGACGACGGGTCCGAAGATCTCTTCCTGGAAGATGCGCATCTTGTTGTTGCCGGTGAACACCGTCGGCTGGACGTAGTAACCGCCGGACAGGTCTCCGCCGAGTTCGGCTCGCTCACCACCGGTGATGACCTTGGCGCCTTCGGCCTTGCCGATCTCGATGTACGAGAGGATCTTCTCGAGCTGATCGTTGCTGGCCTGAGCACCGATCATGGTGTCGGTGTCGAGCGGATCCCCTTGGCGCACAGCCTTGGTGCGGATGGCTGCCATCGCCAGGAACTCGTCGAAGATGTCTTCCTGGATCAGCGAACGTGACGGGCAGGTGCAGACCTCGCCCTGATTGAGGGCGAACATCGTGAAGCCCTCGAGTGCCTTGTCCTGGTAGTCGTCGTTGGAGGCAAGGACGTCGGAGAAGAAGATGTTGGGGCTCTTGCCACCGAGTTCGAGGGTGACGGGGATAAGGTTCTGCGACGCGTACTGCATGATCAGGCGACCGGTGGTGGTCTCACCGGTGAACGCGATCTTCTTGATACGCGGGCTGGACGCGAGCGGCTTTCCGGCCTCGACGCCGAAGCCGTTGACGATGTTGAGAACACCGGCAGGCAGCAGGTCACCGATGATGCCGATGAGGTGCAGGATCGAGACTGGCGTCTGCTCGGCAGGCTTGAGCACGATGGCATTACCGGCAGCGAGGGCGGGGGCAAGCTTCCACACGGCCATGAGGATCGGGAAGTTCCACGGAATGATCTGGCCGACTACGCCGAGCGGCTCGTGAAAGTGGTACGCCACGGTGTCGGAGTTGATCTCCGAGAGCGAACCTTCCTGTGCGCGAATAGCTCCCGCGAAGTATCGGAAGTGATCGATGGCGAGCGGAATGTCGGCGTTGAGGGTCTCGCGGATCGGCTTGCCGTTGTCCCACGACTCGGCGAGTGCGATGGATTCGAGGTTCTCCTCCATACGATCAGCGATCTTGTTCAAGATGATCGCGCGCTCGGCGACCGAGGTCTTGCCCCAGGCCGGAGCTGCTGCGTGCGCTGCGTCGAGAGCGAGTTCGATGTCTTCTGCGGTGGAACGAGCCACATCACAGAAATTCTGTCCGGTCACCGGTGTCGGGTTCTCGAAGTACTGACCCTTGACCGGAGCAACCCATTCGTTGCCGATCCAGTTGTCGTATCGAGACTGGAAGGACATGATCGCGTCGGCGGTACCTGGGCGGGCGTACACGGTCATTGCAAGCTCCTATGTAAACGTGTTCTTCCTGGGCGCACCCACCAAATCGGTGACTGCAATCCCACCCCCCGGTGGGGTGTGATTCACAACACTAGGAGTTGCAACGTTGCAAGTACGTTGCGTGCGAGAAACGCGGATGATTCTCAGATGCCCAATTGGCGGTCGAGGAGATCAATTCTTGCCTGGACCTGCGAATACAGCGGAGATTGAGGATCCAACGTGGACAGGTAGGCCTCCCACACGACGGAGTCTTCGCGGCCGTGTACCGACGTGGTCCACCGGGCCAGAAGGTTGGCGTCACCTCCACGCAGCAGAGCTGCCTGGACCCTGGTGCGTAGTTCTTCCCGCACCTCTTCGATGCCGGGTGACGCCGAGCCCGCCAGCACCGGGCCCGAATACAGTTTCATCGCCGTCGCTGCGTCGCCTCGATCCAACGCTGCCCGCACCTCGCCGACATCTGTCGTGAACTCCGTGATGATCCGATAGGGGCGCGAAGCCAGCCGGTCGGCGCCGAAAACCTTACGAAGCCGCGACATTTCCGCGCGAATGGTCACTGCGTCGAGTTCGCCCTCGTCGAGCAGGACCGCAAGGTGGTCGGAGCTGAGACCCTCCGGGTGTTCGGAAAGCAGAAGGAGAATCTCGGCGTGACGCTGCGAAATCGGGATGCGGTCACCGCCGCGAACCAGGGTCGGCCGGCCGGCACCGAATGTTTCGAGGCGCGGAGCCGTGGCACTGAGTGGGATGGGCGAGTTCAAGAGATGGAATCGCAATTCCGATTCGGCGGCCGCGACAGTTGCACGGATCAGTGACAGCACTTCGGGAACCGCAACCCTGGGACCACCGGTGATGTCGATGGCACCAAGGATTTGCCCAGTGGTGGGATCGTGGACGGGTGCGGCCGAACAACTCCAGTCGTGCACGGTTCGGTTGAAATGCTCGGATCCGAAAATCTGTACGGAGTGATCGAGAGCAAGCGCCGTTCCCGGCGCATTGGTGCCGACACGATCTTCGCTCCAGTCGGCGCCTTCGACGAAGTTCATGGACAACGCCTTGTCCTTGGCCGAGTTGTCACCCTCCACCCAGAGCAGTCGACCGTGTGCGTCACTGATCGCGATCAGTAGTCCGGTTTCGGCAGCATCTTCCACCAGGAGTTTCCGAATCACCGGACGGATCAGTGACATGGGATGCGCGGAGCGATACTTTTCGAGCTCCAACCCTTCGAGCATCTCAGGGTTGCCGACCACATCGGGATTTACCCCCTTGTTGCGGCTCCGCATCCAGGACTCGAGTACGACCGAACGGACATGCGAGTCGTCGGTCAGCCCCTGGCCGGGCACGCCGCGGGCATCGATGAACGACTGATGGGCAGACGAAAGTCGCCGCGCGAGTAACGCGACGTCATCGCCTGGCCTGACCGCCACCCAAGGGTTGCCGGGCACAGCCTGTTCACGTGCCATATTTTGCGTTCCTCCGCTCCGTGGACCACTGTAACGCCGATCACAGCCCATAGGCGAGAACGACCATTCGGTATGACTGCCGACCCAGCCTGCTGCCCCTCGCGGTCACTCGTCACCGAGCAGAATGGCGCTTGCTCGTTCCGCGACCATCACCGCGGTCGCATGCGGGCCGCGGGTCGGGATCGTCGGCAGGATTGACGTGTCAACAATACTGAGTCCTTGCGCGCCGATCACACGGCACCGACCGTCGACGACTGCGAACGGGTCCGCCTCGGCACCCATCACGCAACTACCGGACATATGCAGCGACGTTCCCAGGCGGGATTCGACCCACTCATCGGTGTACTCCACGACGGGGCGATCGATCAACCCCGTCTCGGCGATCGACTCGAGAAGATTCTCGGCGATCCGCATCCCTTCCCGAATGGCAGCTCGATCGTGCGCCGACGCGACGTAGTTGTACCGAATACGCGGCGCCCCAGCGGGATCCCCCGATGCCAGTTCGATGCTTCCCCGGCTGTGCGGCGCCATCAGGACCACTCCGACGCCGTGGTCCATGCGAGGCGCGCCGGGAACCAGGTCTGTGAAAGATGCGGTGTACGGACGGATTTCGATCTCAGCGAGGTTGAGGGCTGTCTCCAGCACCGGAGTCTGCGATCGAATCGTGCGGGGCTTCGAAAAATGGTACGGCAGCAGCACTTCCGGGTGGTCGACGAAGTTCTGTCCGACACCCGGTCGATCGAGAACGACGGAAACTCCCTGCCCTACAAGTTGTTCCGCTGGACCAACACCGGAATTCAGGAGAATGTGCGGTGTCGCCACCGCGCCCGAACACACGACCACATGGTCGGCACGAATGCGTCGGACATTACCGTCGTCGAGAACGTCGACGCCGATCGCACGGGTACCCGAGAACGCGATACGAATGACGTTCACTCCGGATTCCACCCGCAGATTCGGCCGGTGCAACGCCGGCATCAGATACCCGATCGCCGTACTGATCCGACGATGATCCGACACGTTCAGTGGCACTCGGCCCACCCCGAACGAGTCCGGCGCATTCTTGTCGACGTCGTCGGGAAAGCCTGCTCCGAGCGCTGCCGCATGAAACTCGCCGCTCAGTGGATGCAGTTGGTCCCACGCTCGACGCTCGACCTGGATCGGTCCGGCGGTCCCGTGGAACTCGCTCTCGAAATCACGATCCGTTTCGGACTTCTTGAAGTACGGCAAGACGTCGTCGTATCGCCATGAACTCGGCCAATTCTCGAAATCAGCACGGGTCGCGCGGGTGAAGTACGCACCGTTGACGGCTCCGGATCCACCGAGTGTCCGCCCCCTCGCAATTGTGGACGCCCGACGCGGCGTCAGTTCGACCGGATAGGTCCACGTGTATTCGCTCGCAGGTCCGACCGGCAGTCGGTACGGATCACCCAGGACGTCCGGGAGTTCGAGCGCCGATCGATATCCGCTTCCCGATTCGAGGAGCATCACCGTGGCGGATGGATCTTCACTGAGCCTGGCTGCGACCACGCAACCACACGTGCCACCACCGACAACCAGGAAATCTGCGTAGTCGGCTTCTGTCACTTGGTGATTCGAGGTTTCAGCGCCGCCCAGTCGCGGGCGTCGAATGCGCCACGCCAGAGTCCGGCTCCATACGCGATGTCGTCGGCTCGTTTGAAGAAGACGTACCGAACCGGTCCCAGCCCGCCTGGCTCACGGTGGCGATACCAGTCCACCAAACCTTCGGTGACTGCTGCAGCGACGGCCAGCCGCCGAATTCGCCTGGAGGCGATCACCGCCAGGAGCGTCACGGGCCAGTAGTGACGACACATTGCCGAGGCGAGTTGCCAGAATCCGCCGACAACTCCCTGCGCGGTGAGGATCGCCGCGATCCGGGTGGGTTGACTCAGGCCGGTGAACATCTTTCGCAGCCGGTAAACGGTAAACAGCAAAGCGCCGAGTGCGCCGGCAAGACCGGAACGGGTCAGTGTTGCGGCGGCGATGCACGCGAAGAGCGTCGAGAACGACATCGCCATCGGTGGAACCGAACCCTCGTGTCTTGCAGCCAACGGCGCCGCACCCGTGCCGTAGAACGCTCTCCTGGCGAACCACTTGTCGAACTGAACTCGATGATCGTGGGCGACATGCGCAACCGGTTCGTACCTCAGTCGCCAACCCGCAGCCTGCAGTCGCCAGCAGAAATCGACGTCCTCGGCTACTTCGAGACTCTCGTCGAAACCGTTGCATTCGAGTGCCACGTCGCGCCGGACGATCACGGCGGCGCTGGGGACATAGGCGACCGGACTGCCCGACTTCACCGCAGCTTCCTTGCGTCCGAGGTCGAGAGACGATCGCATGTTCTCGTACCGCGCCAGCGCCGTCCCGTACGGATCGAGGGCGACGATGCGGGGTGCAACAAGGGCAACCCCCGGATCGCTGAAGTGGCCCAACATCAACTCGAGCCAACCGGCACGCGGTATGACGTCAGAGTCCAGAAAAGCTACGAAACATGTTTGGGCCGAACGCAATCCCGAGTTTCTCGCTGCCGAGGGTCCGCGGGCACTCTCGTGCCGGACCACTGTGATGGTGCCGGTGCCCGGGCAGGCGCGACGGGGCTCCACCGGCACTTCCGAACCGTCGTCGACAACGATGACGGTCAGATCCTTGAGGACGGGCAATAGGCGTTCGACGCCGGCCTGGTTGTCCTTGACCGGAATCACGACCGTGACATCGGCAGCGGACGGCGTCGACATCGGACGAGGATTCGCGACACCTGAATCGAGAAGGTGTCGCGCAACCGCAGCGCTCTGCTGATCGACCACCTCGAGGAAGCCGTCACCGATCATCGCCGCAGCCGTCGGCGCCAGCTTGAGCATCCGCGTCGGAGATCCGCCGATGAGTACCCGGCCACCCGAGTACGTGCGCACCTTGGGGTCCAACCGAATGCCGAAGCCGTCGGGGAGTCTTGCTGGTCGCATCAGATGATCGTAAGGGACGTAGCCCGTCCTGCTGCAACTCGTCGCAGCCTCGAAAGCCGTCGCAGGTGGACCGTCCGCCCCCACTCGGTCGTGGTCGTCACCGAAGCCTCCCATCTGGACCAGGCTCCCACCGGGCCAGTCCATCCGTCACGCGTCCTACCAACTCACAGAAGATGTATGCGCCGTCTTCGGCGGTAGCCCCGACTGGATTGCCGAGAACGCCGTTTTGCGACACAGCGACCATACCGCCCGAACGCATTCCTGGCATCAGGTCCGCGATAGGAGACAAATTTCCTGTCTCAGCAAGGCTCATGTGCACCAAATCGGGCGAAAGGTGCAGCAATAGGCTCGTTTCAGTGTGTCCGGCATGCGCGTCGGCACCCGGAACAGCGCACGGCGCCCAAGCAGCATCACGCCCCTCATACCGCAGAAGTGCCACCGCTTTGGCCAATGCGGGACCATTTCCGCCGTGGCCGTTGACGAACAGCACCCGCTTCGTCCATCTGAACGCCGACCTTCCGTATTCGACGACGACGGTTTCCATAGCCTCGGCACCGATCGAAATCGTGCCGGCAAACCCTTCGTGTTCGCCGCTCGCCCCGTATTCGATGGCCGGGGCCACGACGACGTCGGGCAGAGCCTGTGCGACTGCTCTCGCGATCCGAGTGTCGGTATCGAGAGGCAGGTGCGGTCCGTGTTGTTCGAAAGAACCGACCGGGACCACGACGGTGAGCGCAGTGCCCTCGAGCGCAGGACTCGGGATGGCAGCAAGGTCACGCGGAGAACTCATCCCCCGATCGTATTGGTGCGGGCCCCTCCCACCGCAACACTGCATGCGGATACACCGGGGGATTGTTGTGCCCCGGCGTATTCGTCAGTTGTCGCGGTTCACGCCGCTGTCGGTGGGCTGTTCCCACCGATCGGCTGCTGATACGGATCGATCGACATCGGTGGATAGAACACCGTTTTCCGATCCGGGCCGATCTCCACCCGCCACTCCGTGTGATGCAGCGTCCGATGGTGATGACCGCACAACAAGATCAGATTGTCGAGATCTGTTGGGCCGCCATCGTTCCAGTGAACAATATGATGGGCATCGCACCACCCCGACGGTGTCCCGCACCCCGGAAACGCACACCCGCCATCGCGGACCGCCAACGCCCGCCGCTGCGGCACCGTCGCTGTTCTCGCTTCCTTACCGCACTCGAGCGGAACACCATTCTCATCCAACAAGATCCGCGTCACGGTGCAATCGCAGGCCAACATCCGTGCGGTGTCAATACTGATCGGGCCCACCCAATCCGCCCACGCAAATCCGAGTTCTTCGGTGGACGGCAGGAGGTCTTTCAACGCTTGCAGGTCCGTCATGTCTTTTGCGCTGGCGGTGACCGTGATGTGTGGTTTCACCCCGCCCTCGATCGGACCCAACCCCGCCCGCTCGTACCGGCGCAACAACTCGCAAAACCCGTCTGCACGTCGTAATGCCGGAGTGCGGGTGTCTTTGGCGCCGTCCTTCTCCGGCGTCGGAGCCGACAGACTCGACAACAATGTGATCAGACGCGCCCCGTTCACAGCATCTAGGTCTCCCTTCACCGACACGCGCCCGTACAAACCTTTCGACGCGTAGAACTCGTTACGCTCCGAATCTTCCCCCACCGGAACGCCGTCCTCACGGTTTCCGTACTGCTTGTCGATCCGCCGGATCGTCGCCCGCACCGCATCACAATCAGCAATATTCTGCGACGCCAGGCCAAGCAGGATCCCGCGAGCCTTGTCCACATCCGCCAGGGTCATGTTCTTCGGTGGATGCTGACAAAACGACGCCACCTGCCGCGCCTTCAACGCATCAACGTCACCGCGATGGAATGCATCCGCGACAACAGGTTCGAGCATCAACAATCGCGCCAACCCGACGAGCAGGCTGCACTCACCGATCTCCAGATTCGTCGACCCGTGCAACCACTGCGCGATCGCCCGAAAACCCTTCCCGACCAAAGTCTCCCGGGAAAACATCTCCACGATCAGCAACACCATCCGCGACTGCAACTCGTGCCGGGCGCGCACCAGATCGAGAACCTCACTCTTGAGGCCCTCACCATCCAGCTGCCACGCATCCCGACTGTCCATGCTCAAAGTTTAATCGAACATACTTTCGAGAACCAGAGACAAAACGGACGACTTATATCGCCAACGCGGCCCGATGCCCCTCGATGACGGCCGCGTGCGAACGCCTCGGAGACAAGGCGTCACCGATGCGAAATTTCTCGAAACAGCTTCCCTGCAAGGTGTTCCACAACTCGTCGACAGGTTCCTGCTGTGTCGCGAAGACCACCCAGTCGACTGCAACTTCCTCGGTCACACCCGTCGGAAGGTGAACCAAGCTCACGAGCGGCGAGGCCCCAGCGCTCACCGAAGTCACCATCAGATCTGTCCGTTGACCGATCGACTTCTCGAACGCTCGGCGGTTCCACCCCTCGAAATCCAGGGTGATGCTCAGGTCCTGCGCGACCACCATGCCGTTGGTCGCGATCGTGACGGCACAGCCTCGATCAGCGAGGAACTCCGCCACCGACGTACCTTGATGGAATCCCAGTTCGTCGTAGACGAGCACCGTTCCACTCGGCAGAATCTTGCCGTCGAGAACGTCTCGAACACCCACCACACGCTCTGATCCACCCGCCCACGCCGGTCGCACAGGCCGCGCTCCGGTTGCAATCACGACCACCTCGGGCGCGCGCTCCTCCACGATCGCGAGATCAGCTCCAGCATCCAACTCGATCGTCACACCGCTTCGGCGACACTCAGATTCGAGATTCCGGACGAGGTCGACGAGCTCACGGCGAGCCGGTACCACCGAGGCGGTAAGAATCTGTCCCCCAAGTCTTCGTTCACGCTCGAACAGCGTCACCGCATGACCTCGCTGGGCCGCTGTAGCCGCAGCTTGCAGGCCGGCCGGGCCACCACCGACCACCACCACCGTGCGGCCCCGTCGCCGCGGCATCGGCAGCGGTACCGATTCCCGACCGGCGCGCGGATTTTCGGTGCACCCCAACCAACGTCCCAGACCCATCCGCCCGACGCATTCCTGGTTGCAGGACAGGCAGGTTCGCACCTGTACCGATTGACCAGCACGCGCCTTGTTCACAAAATCCGGATCGGCGATCTGCCCGCGAACTACGCCCACCAGATCGCATACACCGTCCTCGAGTGCAGCTTCGGCTTGCTCCGGCGTCTTGAAACGGCCGACTCCGACGACTGGAAGATCGATGACCTCCCTGATCGCAGACGGGACGAAGTTGGCGTAGCCGGTGGGTACAGCCATCGATGCTTCGACCAGATGCAGTGTTTCCGTGGCCATTCCGACGGTGGTGTTGATGTAGTCGACGTGACCGTCAGCTTCGATGAGTTGGGCGGTGGTTACCGCGTCGGACAGTTCGATGCCACCCCGCGTTCCTTCGTATCCACTCAGGCGCACACCGAGCACACGATCCGGGCCGATGGCCTTACGCAGTACCCCGAGCACTTCGAGAAGGAAACGCGCACGATTCGCCACGCCCCCGCCGTAGCGATCAGTGCGCAGGTTGGTCGAGGGTGCGAGAAACGCGCGCACGATGGACGACTGCGACGCCTGCAATTCCACCCCGTCGAAGCCACCGGCAACGCAGTTGCGCGCAACAAGGGCGAACCCTGCGAGAATCTCGGCAATGTCCGCGTCGTCGACAGCCTTGGGCACCTCGCGGAACAACGGATCCGCAACGGCGCTCGGCGCCAACAGCGGCGATCGCGAATAGGTTCCAGCGCCCTGACCCCCATTGTGGTTGATCTGCGCGAGAATCGACGAACCATGCGCATGAACGGCGTCGGTGATCCGCCGGTATCCCTCGATCGCTTCCGGCCGATAGCCCGCAATCATCTTCTCGTACGGTCGATCCGAAGGATGCGTCGAGTGCTCCTCGGTGATGATCAGACCCGCACCGCCGCGTGCCCGCGCCTCGTAGTAGCTCGCGTGCTGCTCCGTCGGCAACCCGTTCTCCGCGTAATTGGTCAGGTGTGCGGAGAACACGACCCGATTGCGGAGTGTCAGGTTGCCCAGGCGCAGTGGCGCGAAGAGGCGCGGGTACGGCGTCATCAGACCTTGGAGTTTCCTTGATCGAGAGCGATATGACTTGCCGTGACGGTGCGGGAACCGTCACCGGCGAGCCACAGGACGGTATCGGCGATCTCGTCAGGTTCGGCGAAAGCGATGTCCGAGAGGATCGGAGTGAAGTTGGGAAGGTACTGCGGAAACTTTGCAAATACCTCGAGAGCGCCCTGGTCGACCCCCATCGGCGTATTCACTCCGTAAGGATGGATCGAGTTGACCCTGATCTTGTACTCCCCCAGTTCCTTTGCCGCGGCCTGCGTCAGACCGACGAGACCGAACTTGGCGCTCGCGTAGTGCGCCTGTCCGGGCAGCGCCTTGAGTCCGGCCACCGAACTGACCACGATGATCGATCCACCGCGCCCACCCTCGATGATCGCCGGCACCGAGGCCTTGAGGGTTTTCCAGACTCCGGTCAGGTTGATGTCGATCAGGGTTTCCCACTGCTCGTCCGACATTTCCCAGAATCGATTCCAGTTGCAGACCCCGGCGTTGGCGACCACGATGTCGAGACGTCCGAACTGTTCGACGCCGTCCTTGACCACCGCGGTGAGCGCTGCGCCGTCACGGACATCGACCTCACGGGCGAGGATCTTCCCGCCCTCCGCTTCCACCAGACGTATCGTCTCGGCAAAGTCCTCGGAAGTTGCTGCGTCGTAGGAATTGTCCGACGCCACCGACGCGCATACGTCGACCGCGATGATCGTTGCTCCCTCGCGCGCCATCTTGACCGCGTGCGCACGTCCTTGACCGCGCGCTGCGCCGGTGATGAAAGCAACGCGACCTTCGAGCGAACGAACTGAACCCTGTGTCATGAGATAGCCCTCTCTGCAGAATTGAAACTCGTTCTAGTAGTAAACCCTGCAAAGCGCCCTTCGCGGATAGATTCGAGAACAGTTCTCGGGGCAACCGAGTCGCCCACCTGAATGTCGGCCTCTTCCTTCAGCGTTTCGTTCGGCAGACGAGGCGAGCAGTCGATCACCACTTCGCACTCGAGCTGTGACCGCTCGCCGGTATGGACGTGTTCGACGCAGACGGCCCCTCGAGCGATTTCGGTGACACGTGACGCGAGCACCCTGGTGACCCCGGCCTGCTGGATGCGCGTGTTGGCACCGACCAGATCCCCACTCGCACCGAGCCTCGAACCGACGATGCTGTCGGGAGTCACAATCGAGACGGAGATGCCATGGGCCGCGAGTGCTTCTGCGAGCGCCACCGCGATCGGTCCACCGAGGGGATCGATCAGCGCGACCGGACCCGGCCCCACGGTGCTCAACTTCTCGAAGGCTTCCGACGCATCCAACCACCGAACCGAATCGTCGACCGGATACGTCGGCGGCCTCGCAGCACTACCGGTGGCAACGACAACAAACTCGCCCCGGCTGCGTGCGTCACCCAGGTCTTGGGCGTCGAGCGCCGCCCCGGTCCGCATCGTCACGCCGCTACGACGGCATTCGTCCTCCAACCACTGCGCGAGGAGTGCGAACCGGCTACGGCCGTCACCTCGCGCAAAAGTTCGGATCATGCTGCCGAACTGCGATGAACTCTCGACGAGTGTGACCGAGTGCCCCGCCACCGCCGAGATCCGTGCGGCTTCCATCCCAGCGGGGCCACCCCCCACGACCAGCACGGCTCCCGGTGTCGAAATCTGCTCTCGCTCATCGGGGTCCACCGTCTCGAAACCCGCGCTCGGATTCCCGACGCACGTCACGACAGGATTGCGAGGATCACGCACGAGGCACGTCTGATTGCAGAGCACACACGGCCGGGGACGATCGCCGCGCGCGGCTTTCACGACCAGGTCCGGGTCTGCGATCTGGGCCCGGGTCATCTCGACGAACTCACCTACTTCCAGCGCCGCGTGAGCGTCGGCGATGTCCACGACGCTCCCCTGCACGACAACAGGAATCGACAGAGCGGCCTTGATCTCACGGCACAGATCGAGGTTGAAGTTCGGCGGGCAGTGAAAATCGGGGCGGTACCGGTCGGACGAATAGAGTCCGCCACGAACGACGACAAGGAGATCGAGGAACGGAGACACTTCACGCGCGATACCGATGGCAAGATCGGGCGTCAGGCCCGCCCATGGAGCTTCCTCGTCACAGGACAACCGCAGGGAGACAACGTGATCCGACCCGACTTCCTCGCGCACTGCCGAGATGACCTCGCGAACAAGAGCAACGCGATCGCTACCGTATCGGTCTTGCCGAGTGTTGGTCAGACCCGAAAGGAATTGTCGCAGAATGCTTCGAGGACCGGCATCGAGTTCCACTCCGTCCATTCCCGAAGCGACGGCCAGCGCCGACGCCTCACGGAAGCCGACTATCAGCTGGTCGATTTCCGGCTGCCCCATTGCCATCGGCAACTCACGCGTCGCCGGGTCGGCCACTCTTGACGGTCCCCACAGCACCGACTGGGAGTATGCGCTCGATCCCTGCATGCCGGTATGACCGAGCCCGGCCAGAACCAGCGTTCCGTACGGAGCACATGCAGCCGCGATCGACTGCCACCCCGGGCCACATTGCGACGCCAACGGCGCCCGCTCGTACGGCCAGTCGTTCTCCGATACCGAGGCCACTTCGGTGACGACGATCCCGGTTCCGCCCTCGGCGCGGCGCTGGTAGTACGCACGGTGCCGATCGGAAAGCGAGCGTCCCACAGCAAGATTGGTCTCGTGCGGACCGAAAACAACCCTGGACCGGACGAGGCGTCCGGCCAGGGTCGTGTGTTCGTCGAGTGTCAACTCACAGCTCTATCGGAGCCGTAATCTCAGCTGGCACCCAATGTGCGTGTGAAGCCTTCCGGTATCACCAGGTCCGCCGGGCTCAGTTCGGTGATGGACGAGTGGCCGAGGCCCATCAGCCCCGAGTCGATGCCCATCCGCATGAGGTCGAGCACGTTCTCGACACCGGCCTGGCCGTTGGCCGAGAGGCCCCACAGGTAGGCGCGCCCGAGCATGACGGCCTTGGCTCCGAGTGCGAGCGCCTTGACGACGTCGCCGCCGCGTCGAATGCCGCCGTCGAGAACAACTTCCACCTGATCGCCCACGGCCTCGGCAATGCCCGGGAGCACACGGATCGGCGCCGGGGTGCCGTCGAGGTTGTTACCACCGTGGTTGGAGACCGAGATAGCGGAGACACCGGCGTCGACAGCTCGCTTGGCGTCGTCGATGCGCATGATGCCCTTGAGCATGAACGGTCCACCCCACTGCTCACGAAGCCAGGCGATGTCTTCCCACGTCGGAAGCGGAGTCTGCATCCACTCGCCGTATGCGCCGAAGAACGTCGGTGCAGGCTGGCCGGGAGCCGCGAGGTTGGGGGTGGTCAGGTCCGGGATCTTGCCGGTCTTGGCGAACTCGAGCAACCACTTCGGGCGCATGATTCCCTCGGGTGCGAACTGGAACATCGCCTTGAGGTCCATCTTTTCGGGGATGGACGGGCTGCCCCAGTCGCGACCGTACGAGAAGGACCAGTCGGTGGTGATGATCAGGCCCTTGGCACCGGCAGCGCGAGCGCGCTCCATACGCTGCAGGAGCACGTCGCGGCTGCCGACCCAATACATCTGGAAGAAGACCTGCGGGTTGGCCGCGGCAACTTCTTCGATGGACTTGCTGGCAAAAGAACTCAGTCCGATGGCTGTTCCCCGTGCTGCAGCCGCACGGGCTACCGCTACTTCACCGTCGGGGTGCACTGCCTGCACACCGGTCGGTGAAATCATGACGGGCAACGAAATGTCCTGGCCCATAATGGTGGTGGACATCTCGCGCTTGTCCGACAGCCCGGCAGCGTGGGGAGCGAAACCCAATTCGCTGAATGCCGCGACGTTGTCGTCGACCGTCAGCCCTTTCTCGGATCCCGCCACCAACGCCGCGTACACGGACTTGGGCAACCTCTTCTTCGCACGGCGCTGTGCTTCTGCCACCGTCTCGAAGAAAGCATTCTTAGCCATTGAACTGACCTCTCTGGGGTGCAGCTTTCGCCGCACTGTCGGTATCGCGCAGTAGTTACTGCATTCCCGCAAGCGGGTTTTCGTCACAAATCTTGGCGGGCGGACGCATCATCAGTGTCAGTGGCACCGATGCACGTGGGGTCTTGCGTTGACCGGAACGGGAGTGGTCGACACTGGACTTCGGGACCTCTCCCGCCGACGCCAGTGCCATTTCACCGTTGCCGATGACGCACTCGGGGTCAGGTCCGTCCATCGGCAGTCCGGTGAAGAACTTGGCCGCCATGCAGCCGCCGCGGCAGGAGTCGTAGTGGTTGCACTTGCTGCAGGCGCCACCGGTTTGGGGCGATCGCAGCTCCTCGAACAGGTCCGAGTGCTGCCAGACTTCCTGGAATCCACCGTCTTTCACGATGTTTCCGGCGAGGAACTGCTCGTGAATCGCGAAGGGGCATGCGTACACGTCACCGACCGGGTCGATCAGGCACACGACGCGGCCCGCGCCACAGAGATTGAGACCGGGCAGTGCATCGCCGAAGGCGGAGAGGTGGAAGAACGAGTCGCCCGTCAGGACGCCTTCGCCATTGGCGACCAGCCAGTTGTAGAGCTCACGCTGCTGCTCCGGACGCGGGTGCAGGTCGTCCCACACGTCGGCGCCGCGGCCCGAAGGACGCAGTCGAGTGATGCGCAGGGTCGCGTCGTACTTGTCCGCGAGAGCCTTGAACTCGTCGAGCTGACTGACGTTGTGCCGCGTGACGACCACCGAAATCTTGGCGTCCTTGAAGCCGGCTTCCTTCAGGTTCGCGAGAGCGCGCTCGGCCATCGCGAACGAACCAGGCCCGCGCACAGCGTCATTGACCTCAGCGGTGGCACCGTCGATGGAAATCTGCACGTCGACGTAGTCACTGGCTGCGAGGCGCGCCGCGACCTTCTTGTCGATCTTCACGCCGTTGGTGGAGAACTTCACACCAACCTGGTGGTCGGTCGCGTAGTCGACGAGCTCCCAGAAGTCGGAGCGTACCGTCGGCTCGCCGCCACCGATGTTGACGTAGAAAACCTGCATACGCTGCAGCTCGTCGATGATGGACTTGCACTGTTCGGTGCTCAGCTCGTTGGGGTCACGACGACCCGACGACGAAAGGCAGTGCACGCAGGACAGGTTGCAGGCGTAGGTGAGTTCCCACGTCAGGCAGATGGGGGCGTCGAGTCCGAGTTCGAACTGATCGACGAGGCGACCCACCTTGGCGGGCGGGGAGGGCTGTTCAAGAACTGAGGTCATGGCTGTGTCCTCGCGAAGAAATGAAGCGGGCGAACGTGCGGAAGGGCTGTTCCGCACGTGGGGGCGAGCGTCTGGCTCAGACAGGCACGATCATGTGCGAGTCGGCGAGAGTGCTCAGCGCGCGGGCATATTGGGGAGCCGCGTCATCTTCGATGCCTTGCGCACGTAGTGCGGACCGGACATCAGGATGGTCTGGCAACGCCTTGACCACCGCAACGATGGTCGTGTTCTTCAGGAACGACAGCTTGCGTGTTCCGAAGTGGTAGAGCAACGCCCCGAAAGGTTCGGGGCGAAGCGCTACCTGCGGGTGGAGTTTCCACCCCGCATCGAGATCCAAAGCAGACACGGTCAGTACACGCCGCACATGCCGTCGATGGAAACTTCCTCCACGAGGGACTCCTCGACGAGGTCGTTCTCGAGCGCCTTGTTGTCACGATCTGACATGGATTCCTCCTGCGGTCGCACTCCGTCTGGAAGTCTGTAGATCAGACTTCCAACCTGGGAGTTGGTGGTCACTAGTGGGACTTCACTGTGACTCGGTTCACCACTGTAATGGCATCGAGTGCAGAATGACACACATGGAGCGAAAAAAGTATGCGTAGCCGCAAGAAACCGTCCGCTCGGATAGGTCGTCGCCCCTCCACAACGAAGGAGGGAATCAGCACGATCGGGATCGAACTGTTCTCGACAGTCGGCTTCAACGAGGTGAGCGTCGACCAGATAGCCGATGCCGCCGGAATCGCGCGTCGGACCTTCTTTCGCTACTTCCCGTCCAAGAACGCCGTCCCCTGGGGAGACTTCGACGGACATCTCGACGAGATGCGCGAGCACCTGGATTCACTGCCCGCTGATATTCCGTTGGTCGACGCACTCGAATCCGCATTGTTGACGTTCAACACCTTCCCACCGGAAGAGACTGCGGTACATCGCAAACGGATGGAATTGATCCTCGAAGTTCCGACGCTTCAGGCATACTCTGTGGTGATGTACGAAGGTTGGCGGCAGGTGGTCGCCGACTACGTCGCACGCCGAATGAATCTCGAGCCGACCGATCACGGCCCGCGCACGGTCGGCTATCTTCTGCTCGGGGTCGCGATGTCGGCGTACGAGCAGTGGCTCACCGACGATTCACTCGAGCTACCGGAACTCTTGAAAACAGGTACGCAGTCCCTGCGGACCGGTATCAGCACCTGAGAAAGCATCACCACCTGAGAAAGGCGATCATGTCCACCATCACGAACGAACCCGTCCTGGATTCCCTGGCGCCGTCGACGCCGGGCTTGTGGTCGTTCGGGCATGTCACCGTCGAACGCGTCGAGTCCGGTCCGATCTCGCTCGATCGCCGAGGCGGTCGCCTCCACGTCAAGCACTCCCTCACTCCCGCCGATCTGAGTGAGCGACTCGTCGCCGGAGTCACCTCGTCGATCCAGGACGCGGAGTTCGGTCAGGACGAATTCGAGTTGACGATGGTCGGCCTGGTTCGCTCCACCGTGGACGGCGCTCTCGAATCCTGGACCACCTACTACCGGAACTCCCTTGCCGAACTACTGGACGGCACTGCAGATTTCGCGCCGATTCACGACAAAGCCGAAGAGCTGGTCCGCGGTTCCGTGCTCGATCTGGGTTCCTGCTTCGGTTTCCTGCCCCTGCGGCTCGCGCGCGCCGGAATGGACGTGACCGCCACGGACATCCTGCCCGGAACGATGATCCTGCTCGACGCGGTTGCCCCCGAACTCGGCATCACGATCGACACGGTGATCTGCGACGCGGGTGAAGTACCGGCACCGGACAACAGCGCCGACACCGTCACCGCGATTCATCTCCTCGAACACGTCGACGACGCAGTCGGCGAGGCCGTGATCGCGCAAGCACTCCGGATCGCGCGTCAACGGGTCGTCATTGCCGTCCCCTTCGAAGACGAAGCCACCGCGTGCCACGGCCACATCCGCACTTTCGATCTCGAGTCACTGCGTGCGGTCGGCCGGCAGAGCCGTGTGCCGTTCGAGGTATTCGAGCATCACGGCGGCTGGTTGGTGCTGGACGCATCGGCCGCCTGAAAAGAACTAGCCTTCTTTCAGCGTATGGGCGACAAGCGCATTCGCGTGCCCATGACCCATACCGTGCTCCGACTTCAACCAGTTGACCAATTCCATGTGCTTCGTGAGGTCTGAGCTTCTGATCAGCTCTTGCCATTCACCGATCGGCCGACCGTACTTCTTCTCGATCGACGGAAAATACGACGCCGGGCCTTTCACGGGTTCAGTCATGACCGGAATCTACCTCCACCGCCCGACAATATTCGCGCACCGGCGGCGCCCGCATGTCCGCACCTGCGGAATCACTGGGTAGACACGCGACCATCGCATTATGGTCGAAGAACACCCACCCGAGAGCACAGGAGTTCAGCGATGCGACTGTCCACACGAAATCAACTCACCGGCACCATCACCGAGGTCAACCTCGGCACCGTCATGGCGACGGTCAAGGTGAAGTTGGACGGCGGGAATCAGATTGTGACCTCGTCGATCACCCGCGATGCCGCACTGGATCTCGATCTTGAACCAGGCCAAGCCGCAACGGTATTCGTGAAGTCCACCGAGGTGACGATCGGCGTCGAGTAACTGGCGAGCGATGTGATCAGGGCCGGGTGAGATGCGTGGTCATCGTGTAGTCCTTGCTCGGCCCCGTCACGGTCCAGACGACAGTCCAGGTCGATCGATCTCCGGCAGTGACGTCGATTCGCCCGCGGTAGGTATCCGCACCGCACAGGTGCTCGACTTCCTCCCCCGGCGCCCAGTCGTGGAACTCTCTGCCGTCTTCGAATGTCACGGCCCACTCGAGGCCGCGCTCGGCAACGAACAGAGTTCGGAACACGGGTAATTCCAGGTCGCCGTCACGCAGCGTGCCGCTCTCGTACCAGCGCATCCGACCGTCACCGGCGTCGGTGATAGTGGTCTCGCCGAATACAAGCTTGGTGGAACCGGAAAGGCGGTCGACGATGTCCCGCTCGAAGTGCCACTTTCCTACCAGCGCCCTCGGCTCGATTTTCGCGTCGTCGACCATGTGGCGATTCTAGTGACCCTGCATTGCCCGACGACACCGGAGACCGACTCGAACACACTGCGAGAGTATGTTCCGAGTACACCCGGAACACGCAGGAGATTTTCACAACCATGAACGATTCGGCCGCCCTTCACAAACGCGCAGTGTTCGCCGAGGATCTCGAGATCGGCCAAGTGATCCCATTGGGTTCGTATTCGGTGACCGAAGAGGAAATCGTCGAGTTCGCAACACAGTGGGATCCCCAGTGGTTTCACGTCGACAAGGAAGCCGCCGAGTCCGGCGTCTTCGGCGGGTTGATCGCCAGCGGGCTGCACACCCTGTCGATCTGCCAGAAGTTGGTGGTCGCCAGTCTCTACGACCAGTGGAACGTGATCGCCGGGAAAACCATGCGCGACGTGAGCTTCCTCCGTCCGCTTCGCCCCGGTGACACCCTGAGCGGAAAGGTCACCGTCGACAACGTCGTGTTCGACAATCGCGCGCGAGGATTGGTGACCATCACAGCGAAATTGGTCGATGCACACGGCAATCGCGTTCTCGACGTGGTCACTGACGCCTACCTGCACTGCCGCTCGACTCGCGGACAGTGAATTATCGGTAAATTTCGCACCACACTGTCCGAATTGCCGTACTTTCAGTGACGTTGCGACGCAACAATACCCATCCCTGCAATCAGGAGTTCCTCACACATGAGCAGCCTCGGCGAGATCAATCCTCTCGGCATTCTTCAGATCCTCATCTACATGCTCTTCGGTGGGTCGTCCAGCACTCCCGAATAGAACCTAGCTTGCCATAGCCATAGTCAGCACCTAGGGTGCTGACTATGGCAATTACTAGTCAGGCATCAGTGGCGGCCGCGCCGTCGACCGACGCAGCGCGTCATCACACCGAATTCGACTCCAGTTGGCGGAGTTTCGACGGCATCCAGGGCGGACTCGCAATTGCACGGATGCTGCGGGTGGCGGCCGACGCGTCCGGAGCCGAACCGCTGGCAGTCACGGCGCATCTGGACCGCCCCGTTCCTCCTGGGCCGGCCGAGTTGACTGTCGGCGAGATGCGGGGCGGGCGGACCGTCAGTTGCCACGTCACGCTGACCGGTTCGGGATCCGCTCTCGTTCGGTTGGCCCGCGACATAGGAGCTACAACAATGTCCGCCCCTGTCGCCGAACCGGCTCCGGCCGACCCGTCAACCCTGCCGCCGCTGGAGATCCCGGTGGATTTTGTGCCGTTCGCCCAGCACCTCGACATCCGGCCGATCAATTCCGCGAGGCCGTTCGCCGGTGGCGACTCCCCTGAATTCGACGTCTGGATCCGCCTGCTCACAGACCTCGATTTCACGGCCCAAGAGCGCGCCGCGGTCCTTCTCGACGCGCTTCCGCCCGGACTGTTCGCGACACTGACGATGCCCGTGGCCATACCGACCATCGAGTTCACCGCGCATTTCACCCCGGAGCACCTCACGGCAGATCCCCGAACGCTGTCACCGTGGTATCGCCTACGCCACGGGACTGCCTGGGCGACGGACACTCTCTGTGTTGACGAATCCGAACTATTCGACTCGACCGGACGACTTGCTGCTCGGGCTCGCCAGCTTCGTCGAATTCTGAGTTGAGTTTCAGCTCTCCTACACCTGGAGGTCGCGACGACGGAACGCAACAAGCGATGCTGTCGAAAGCACCACTGCCACAACGATGATTGCCAGCAGTGGCAGAACTGTCACTGGCTCGGCAGGGGCACCCGGCACGTGAGTGTAGGGCGACAGATCCAGCACTACCTGCGGAAGCTTCAGCAACGTGCCGAGTTGCCCGAGCACGATGCATGCCGCCAAGATTCCCCAGGAGAGCGCCGACGCGTACGTCGGAAACAGTCCGAAAGCCAACGACACCAACCCCACGACTACGAGCACCGCAGGCAGATAGGCCAACGCGGCGCCAGTCATACGAAGTGTGTTGCCGCCGATGTCGTCCGTGACGAGCCCGAAGGCAAAACCGGTGAAGGCACCCATCAAGACGTGCGCGAGGATCACGCCGCCCACAACCACACCCAGGTGGGAAAGCATCCACCTCCACCGCGACAAAGACGTTGCCAGCAACGGTTCGAGCCGTCCCGATGTTTCCTCGCCCCGCATCCGGAGAAGACTCTGGACCGAATACGCCGCGATGACTATCGACGTGAGCCCCAGAGCAGTGGCCAAGTAGGAATCCACCAGATCCGATCCGCCGCCGCCAAGTTTCTCGAACATCTCCGCGGTCTGCTGCGACGATCCCACCATCGCGTCGATCTCGTTGCCCACAGCGCCGTACGCGAACCCGAGTATGACAACGGCAAAGATCCACCAGAACATCGTCATTCGCTGCATGCGCCACGCCAGGCCCCAGGCCGACGGTAGCCACGATGCCGCGACTGGCGGGCCGGGTCGGGGCTGAACGAGTCCCGCTCCCTGATCGCGATGGCCGATGAGAACAAAAGCCACCACCACGTGCACAGCCGCGAATCCGATCAGCAACAACAGGATCCACCAGGCGTCGTCGTCGAAAGGTCTGATCTGTTGTGCCCATCCGATCGGCGAGAGCCACGACAACCAGCCACTGACCACGCGAGTTCCGTCGTCGACGACCGTACTGTTCACGTCGCCGATCGCGCGCAGCATGAACGCAACGCCGATCGCGGCACCCGCCAGGCCGTTGGCCGTACGAGCACCGTCGGTGATCTGCGCCGTCACGGCTGCCACTCCGGCAAACGCGATTCCGGTCCCACCTATCGAGGCGCCCAACGCGAACGAACCGACGACAGGCAAACCGACGGCGATCGATCCCAGTGCAATTCCCAGTGCAAGAACGACGTTCGCACCGACGGTTACGATCAATGCGGAGGTCAGGAGCGCTCGTCGACCTACCACCGCTGCACCGATCATCTCGGCTCGGCCGGTCTCCTCGTTCTGTCGCGTATGGCGAACCACCGCAAGGGTGCTCATCAATGCGGCCACCAACGCGAACACGAGCACCGACTGACTGGCGACTATCGCGCCCTGCGAATCACCGGACACGATCCCGTTGGTCGCCAGCGCGACCGGCGATACCGCGGAACTGACTGCGATGTTTCGTAATTCCTCGGGTGTCGAGTACAGCCCGGTCACACTGGCGACAACCAGCAGCATGAACAAGACGATGGAGATAACCCACACGGAGAGCTGAATTCGGTCCCGCCGCAAAGCCAGCCGAACCAGTCGGCGTGTGCCGGTGAATTGACTTGCCGAGGCCGGTACCGGTGGAGCGGCCTCGACAACAACGGTCACGGCCGTACTCCGGTCTCGGCTCGCAGGTGTACCGAAGTCTCCCTGGCCCGTTCGTCACCGTAATGCCGCAAGAAAAGTTCTTCGAGAGTCGGCGGAGTGGAAGTGAGCGCCACGATTCCGAATCCGACCAAGTACGTCATGAGTGGTCCGAGTTGCGCGCTGTCGACTTCGCAGGTGACGTGGTTACCGTCGATCACCGCGTCGTGGACACCGCCGAGTCCGTCGAGTCCACCGATCGGACGCTGCGTCTCCGCCGCGACGGACGTGCGCGTGAGATGCCTGAGTTCGGACAGTGTTCCCTCTTCCACCGTCCGCCCGTCGCGGATGATGCTCACACGATCGCACAGCGCTTCGACCTCGGCGAGGATATGGCTCGACAGCAGTACCGTCTTTCCGGCGTGAGCCACCTCCTCGACGCAGTCCTGGAATACCGCCTCCATCAACGGGTCGAGCCCCGATGTGGGTTCGTCGAGGACGTAAAGGTCGACGTCGGACGAGAACGCGGCCACGAGTGCAACCTTCTGCCGGTTACCTTTCGAGTACGTGCGCGCCTTCTTGGTCGGGTCCAATTCGAAGCGATCGAGCAACTCGCTGCGGCGTTTTCGGTCCAGGCCACCGCGCAGGCCCGCCAACAGATCGATAGCCTCACCGCCGGTGAGGTTGGGCCACAGATTCACGTCGCCAGGCACATAGGCGAGACGTCGATGCAAAGTGACAGCGTCTCGCCACGGATCGCCGCCGAGAACGGTTGCGTCTCCGGAGTCCGAGCGGAGCAGGCCGAGGAGCACCCGAATAGTGGTGGACTTTCCGGAACCGTTCGGCCCCAGGAATCCGTGCACTTCACCCGTCGAGACGTCGAGGTCGAGGCCGTCCAGCGCGCGGGTGGTACCGAAGGTCTTGACGAGGCTTTTCACTGAAATTGCCGCACCCATGAATTTGACCGTACGCCGATTTCACAAATGTGTGAAGATAGAAAAGACGGAAAGATCGAAAGGTTCCGATGACCGACACCAGCCACACCGTTGCACCGGACGAGAGCCGACACTATGTCGAGCGACTCTCACTCGTACTGAGCGACATGGGTTTTCCGCCGATGCCCGCCCGCGTCTGGGCCGCGTTGATGACCAGCGAGACACCCTCGTCCACGCCAGGAGATCTCGGATCTCGGTTGGGAGTGAGCCCCGCCGCCATTTCCGGAGCCGTCCGATACCTCCAGCAAGTCGGATTGATCGAGCGTGTGGCCGTCCCCGGATCGCGGCGTCAGCACTACTGCGTCAGCGTCGACATGTGGGCCGACGCGTTTGTCACGAAACAGTCCTCGCTCTACCAGGTCTCGGCAGTTGCGGACGAGGGCATACGAGTCCTCGGTGAAGGAACAACCGCCGGCGATCGAATGGCAGATCTGCGCGACTTCTTCGACTTCATGGCCGCGGAAATGCCGCGAATGCTCGCGGACTGGCGCTCCCGGCGAAAAGACCGGACACCTGGCAGGTAACTTCAGGTTTACCCGCAATTTCGGCGGGGTACCTCAATTCTCGTTCCAGCACGGTCAGGTGCGGTGTAATCGAGGAGTTGCTGATGAAGCTGTCGATCAGGGGCGCGAACACTTCACCGACTCCACCCTTCGCGCGTACCGCTTCACCCGAAACCTGTGAACGATCGATTTCCCTGAATCGCACCGCCGCCGAGGCATTCGCCGGTGATCACCATGCACTGTCGAAACTACTGGCCCGGTTGCACCCTCGCGTCGTTCTCTACTATCGCGCCAGACTCCTCGGGACGCCCGTCGCGACATTCGCCGACGATCTCGCCCACCAATGCACCCTGGACGTCGTCACACGAATGTCCGACACGATCTCGGCCGACACACGCATCGAGACCTTCGCGTACGAGTTGGCCTCTCGACGAATTGCGTCAATTCCCCAGTCACGCAACATCGACGGACAATTCAAACGCCCGCGTCGCCTGACCGACGACCAACGTGAGGTTCTGGTACTACGAATCGCAGTGGGTCTGACTGCCGAGATGACCGCGTCGACTCTGCGCACAACTCGTTCGAGCGTGCTCCTCGTACAGCATCAAGCGCTGCGCGCCTGGACGGTCTCCGAGCAGAGCTAGATCAGACCTTGCTTACTCGCGGCGTAGACGGCCTCTGCTCGACGGCTCACCTCGAGTTTGCGCATGATGTTGCTGACGTGAAACTTGACGGTGGTCGGTGAGATGAACAATCTCTCACCGATTTTGATGTTGGACAAGCCGTTTGCGAGGAGTCTGAGCACTTCGAGTTCGCGATCGGTCAATCGTTCTTTCGACGACGACTGCCCGTTGAGCGATCGCACGACAGCTGACGCGCTGCGCGAATCGAACGCACTCTCACCCCGCGAGACCGCCCTGATCGCACGCACCAATTCGGTGGTGTCGACGTCTTTGACGACATAGCCGCGAGCACCCGCGTGCACCGCTCGCACCACCAGTTGATCGTCGAGAAACGTGGTGAGAACCAACAGTCCGAGGCCGGGATGCGCCGAGGACAGCTGGCCACACAGGGTCAGTCCCTCGTAGTCGGAACTGGCGGAGAGTTTGAGATCCATCAGGACGATGTCCGGGCCGACCTTGTCGACCACGGCGAGTGCCTCGGCGAGGGACGAAGCCTCCCCCACGATCTCGAGATCGCTTTCGCGCTCGAGAACCGAGCGGAGCCCTTGCCGCAGAATTGCATGGTCGTCGACCAGGACGATTCGAACCAATCCCTGAACCGGCGATGCTCCGCGGGTGATGACGGGACGCGCAGTGGTCATGATTCCTCGCTCTCGATTTCAGTTGTGGAGCAAAGGTTTTCCATGCCCGAGTCGAACGGCAGTGGTAGTCGCACGAGAATCTGAATCCCACCGATCCGCGCGCGCCGTACTTCGAGCGCACCACCCAACTCGAGTGTTCGCGCCTGCATGTTCGCGAGACCGCGATGGCGGCCGTCGACGTCGTTGGTGGCTGCGAGTTTGAGGATCAGACGCATTCGCGCAGGGTCGCCGTCACCGTCGTCGGAGACCGACAGCAACACGGAGTCCGCCCGATAGGTCAGACGTAGCACCGCCCGATTCGCGTGAGCATGGACCGCTGCATTGAAGAGAGCTTCCCCAGCGATCCGGAGAAGAGCGTGTTCGGCATCGCCCGGAAGTTCGGTCGGGGTACCGCCGACGCGAACGCTCACCGCCAACTCGTCCGGCATGTGAACCACGCCGAGTTGCTCGAGCATCTCGGGCAACGACGTCCGGTCCGCGTCCGACGAATGATTGAGCGCATAGATCGCCGAACGAAGCTGCTCGACCGCCCTCCTGGTCAAATCCTTTGCCAAGTCCAGTCTTTCACTGCGTTCAGCCTCCGGGATGTCGCTCCGGCAGACCTCGATCTGCATGCCCGCCGACAACACCGCCTGTGTCACACTGTCGTGCAGTTCGCGGGCGATCCGGTGACGTTCGTCGTCGACCACTTGGTGCCGGTGCGCCACTCCGAGTTGACGCTGAGTGGACTCCAATTCGCTGTTGCGCACCGCAAGGTCGGCTGCAGTACGATTGGCCTCCGCATACGCATCTTCGGCACGCTCGAGCAGTAGTTGTCCGCGCTGATAGAGCGCCGAATTCTGCAGAGCCACAGCAGTCTGGCTGGCCAGAATGCTGAGCACGGCTCCGTCCGTCGTGTCGAGGGTTCGGTTGGCCGGCGTCCAGGCTGCAAAGGCACCTACCACGCCGCCACCGAGCACGATCGGCACAAACGCGTAGTGCGCGTCGATCACCGAGTTGGATTCGATTCTTCCGTACCGGATGTCGTCGAGGCATTCGACGACGTCCTCCGGAAGTGGCGGCCCCTCCACATTGTCGACCAGAAAAGGGGTGGCGTCCGGGCCGAGAACCAGTCGCCGTGGTCCGGCGTCGGGCAATGTTCCGTCAGCCAAGGCGAAGACTATCCAGTTGGCACTCAGATGCGCACGGGCAGCTTCCGCGACCGCGCAGACGAGGGTTTCCGGCCCCTCGACGGTGCGCACCAAAGCCCGCGAGATCAACTCCAAGGCATGCACGACGCGTTCGAGGCGCTCGGCCGCTCCGCGATACTGCGGGTAGAACGAACTCTTACCCGATCGTAATCCGGTGAGCCGGGACAGGTCCGCAGTCATCGCCTGCACCAATTCACAGCGGCCCTCTTCACAGCGTCCATCTTCACAAGGCACCTCGGAACAACGCCACCATCTGTTCCTGCGTCGCTTCCCTGGGATTGGTGGACATGCAGGCGTCGAGCAACGCGAAGCTGGCGAGCCTACTCAGGTCTTCCTCGCGAACACCCAACTCCCCCAGTCCCTTCGGCACACCGACCTCCCGGGCGAGACGTTCGACACGGTCGGCCACCGCCAGCGCTGCTTCCTCCGGGGTGCCGCGCTGCTCGGGAAGACTCAGTGCCGCAGCGATGGCGACAAAGGGGGCGGCGTCCGTGGTGGAATTGAACCGGATGACGTGGGGCAAGAGAATTCCGTTGATGACGCCGTGCGGAAGGTCGAGCATGCCGCCCACCTGATGGCTCATGGCGTGCGCGGCTCCGAGTATCGCGTTGGTGAACGCCAACCCGGCCTCGAGGCTCGCCTGCGCCATCACCGATCGAGCTTCCATCTCCATCGGGTCCTGGATCGTGTGCACCAGATTCTCGGTCACGAGGCCGACAGCGCGGAGCGCGTGATGATCGGTCAACGGATTGTGCGCCAGTGAGACGAAGGCTTCGATTCCGTGCGTCAGTGCGTCCAATCCTGTTGCCGCATTGAGCCACTCGGGCATCGTCGTGAGCAACCGCGGATCGATGACCGTCACATCTGGAACCAGCGCCCGGCCGATGATGGTGATCTTGGTGCCGCGGGTCGTGTCCGTGACGATGCAGAACTGCGACACGTCCGCGCCCGTGCCGGACGTGGTGGGAACCATCACCAACGGCGGGATCGGTTTGGTCGCCTGATCTACCCCCTCGTAGTCGAGTATGTTGCCACCGTTGGCAGCGAGGACGGCTACACCTTTAGCCGCGTCGATGACCGAACCGCCGCCGAGCGCGATGATGACGTCACACTCGCCTTCCTGGTACACCTCGAAACCGGCCGCGATCTCGAAGTCCTTGGGATTGGGCGTCAGCCCTGACCACACCGTCGCCGTCAATCCCTGCTCCGTGAGATGGTCTTCGAGTTCGCTGACCCACCCCGCGTCGATCAGACCGGGATCGGTGACCAGGAATGGTCGGAACCCGCCGAACCTCAGAGTCGCGTGTGCTGCCTCGACCAGGGAACCGATACCGAAGACGATCTCGGGGGCGTGAAATTTGACCAGTCGAGCAGCAGTGCCGCGGCGATGAACACCGTGGTTCACAGCATCCGGGTATGCCACGGACACGACCCCACTCTCCTCTCGCTGCTCTGAGATCTCCGGTCGGGATTTCGCATCCGTCGCTCTCAGCGCATCAACTCCCACGTGCACAAACTGGTGTGATCCACCTTACAATCGCTGGCCCCGAGCCTACGCGGACAGCAGACGGGGCACACCCACCGAAGGAGAGGCGCTTACCTACCCGTTCGGGCAGGTAAGGCGTCTCGGGAAAATGAATGGCGCGGCGAGAAGGTCCCGCTGTACTTTCGGTTGCGGCCAGAGTGGCCCGTAGAACCGATTCAGAAGGTGTTTATGACCCAGCCCGCGCCGAGCGCGCCTCTCGCCCCTGCACTACCGGCAACCTCGAGGGTCACATGCTGATCCTCGAAACGTCGGACTGACAGCCGCGAGGCCCCCTCGGCCTGCTCCTACTGCTTTGTTCACTCAGCTAGGAGTTCTCCAGTGCCTCAATCACACAATTCCATCTCGAAAACCGACACCTTCTCGTGCATTCAGTGCGGACTCACAGTCATGACGTACGGCCCCGATGGTGATCGCCGAAACCACTGCCCCAGTTGCCTGCATTCCCGACACCTGTTCGACCAGGTGGAAGGTGGACCGTCGGACTGCGGAATGCGGATGGCTCCCATTTCGATCGCAGTACTGCGCAGTGGCGATTGGATGATCATCCACCGCTGCGCACAGTGCCTCGAGCTCACCTCCAACCCCGTCAGCCGTGACGACAACCAGTTGTTGTTGATGAGAATGGCAGTGCGGCCGCTCGCGCAACCGCCCTTCCCGCTCGAAGCCTTCGGCGACTTGTGAGAGGGAATCAGATGCCACGTAGGAATCCCAGCACCCGCGCGCGGCGGGCACCGCAACGGGCCAAGCACGTACTGCACGGAATCGGTGGAGAACAAGGATCGAGCTTCCGTTGTCTCACATGCCGTTTGGACATCTCCACTGCGGCGCCGGGTACCGCTCATCGGAACCACTGCCCGAACTGTCTGGCCAGCCGCCACGTGGACGGTCGCGTTCCGGGCGACCGAGCACAACAGTGCCGAGGTGCCATGGCGGCGCTGTGCCTGTCGGTCCGTCAAGACGGTGAATGGATGCTCGTTCACCAGTGTGTCGAGTGCAATACGTTGAAAGTCAACAGGATTGCCGGCGACGACAACGTCTTGGTCCTGCTGCGCTTGGCGCTACGTCCGTTGGCAGACCCTCGCCTGCGCTCGCGCGCGTTGCTAGCGCTCTGATGATTCGTCCGGTGTACTCGCGCGGTTCTGCGCGCGATTACACCGGACGAAGACCACGAACACGATCCCGGCGAGCAAGCCGACCACAGTCGGTCCGAGGACCAGTCCCGAGTACAACCACGGGGCAGGTTCTGCCGGCAAGAGGTCCATGAATATGGGTCCGGTGTATGTCGGTTCGGAAAACGGCTCCCGATAGGGTCCTCCGGTGAGAATGTGCGGTGACACCAACGACTTCCACCACCACTGAAACACGCCGAGCGCCACAACCCCACACACGGCGCCGAGCACTGTCAGCGCCGCGATCGGTCGCCAGATCGATCCCCTGATTTCGGACATGAGATCAAACTAGTTCACGACAGATCGCGCAGTGACATCGGTGAAGTGCACTGACATCAGCGAAGTGCGTGCCCCAACTCGGCGGCCTTTGCCATCAGTTGCGCGGCATCTCGGGCAACAACAACCTCGTCGCAGATCTCCGAATACTCCGGCATCGCGCACGATGCCTGGTTCCAGTAACGCTGTGGTTCAGGCGTAATCCAGGCCAGACGGTGGACCTTTCGGCGGAGTTCCTCGAGCTTGTCCGCCTGCGGGGGCAACCCGTTGCACCGACCGTCGCCCACGATGATGACAGACGTCCGTGAGTTCAAGGTGTTTCCGTGCTCGTCCAACAATTCTGTGAGCACCCGCCCGTAATCGCTGCTGGCTTCCAGATCCAGACCCGGGTGCGCGAGTACCGCGGCCAGTGCGCCGTCACCACTACTGGCGAGAAGGGTGTCGGTCACGTCGACCGGACGATCGACGAAGGCGAGGACTTCACAACGATCTGCTCGGCGATGCATTGCCTGAGCCAAGCGCAGAGTGAACGCGGTGATGGGGCGCACGGACAGCGACACGTCGGCGATGAGAAGTAGTCGAACACGATCGGGGCGAGGAGCTTTCACGACGAGATGGAAGGGTATCCCGTCGGTGCGCAGGCTCGAACGCACCGTGCGCCGCATGTCGAGATGCCCACGAGAGCGCTCTCGGGGCCGCGGTCTGGACGGTCCTCTCATCCGCCGAAGCACTTCGTGGCACGCGAGTTCGATGTCGTTGTGCGTTGCGCCCGCAGCAGATTCGCTGTCGGGCGCATCGGGAGCGCTTTCGGCGAGTGCAGCGGCCGAGAGTGCTTGCACGAACGCTTCGACCGCCTCGACGAGCCGGTTCAGTTGCGCCTGCGTCAGCGGCCCGTCGTCGGAGACGTCCGCATACGCTTTGCTCGGGTCGTATGCATCCAGCCAGGCGAGGATCGACGTCGGATCGTCCCAGGACAACGAACCGACCACTGCTGCAGCAACACTGGTGCTCAAGTCGCCGACCACTGCCGATGCGGCACGGTCCACGTCGACCGTGTAGCTGACTCCCCGTCGACCGGTCTCCGAACCGGTATCCACCGACAGTTCCGCATCGCTGGACGTCATCGACACATCGTCGTCGTCCTTGTGCGGGTTGAACCCCTTCTCCGCTTCCGGAGTATCGAAGTAGTCGCCGACCTCGGCTGCACGCTCGTTGTACTCGGCATACCGGCCTACTTCTTGATCCTCGTCGATCCCCAGCGCGGTGGGCAGACCGTCCGCCACCTCGGCGCGCGAAGCCATCCGCTCGGCGTGCGCTTTGCCTGCGGCTGGCCGGAACAGCGCGTCGAACGCCCGATCGAAACCGGCCTGCTCGTGAGAGTACTTGGCGCACACTGCCCGAAGACATGCTCGCAACGTCTCACGATCCGAAGCGCCGACCATCGCGAGAACACGCCGAACCTCGATGACCTCGGCCGGTGACGCGGAAACTCCGGCCGCCCTCAGCAATCGGCCGAAACTCGCGGACACCACGTCGAGAACAAACGACGGTTGCCACACGGCAAGGCCACCGAGCGTCGTCATCGCGTCGAACGGATTCCGCTGCCGCCGCGGATTCCCTGTTGATGAGGGTCACGTCCACCCGTGCCCCGGAACACGGCCGTCGTCGTGTTGGCGGGTTTGCTTGCCACCGTGGCCCGCTCGATCGGCTCGCCACCGTCACGCGACGATGATTCGAAACGCTTTCCGTCGAATCGTTCCTTGGCCAGCGTCACATCGGACGAGTACTTGAGCAACGCCGTGAGCAGGATGTCGCGCACCTTGGCGTCGGAAGCGGTGTCGAATCCGCCGGCCGCGAGCACTGTTGCCGCTCTGGCCGCGTCGATGACCTCCGAGATGGACGGGCTCTTGCGCAGCGGGAGATCACGCAAGATGCGAGCCAATTCGACAACCTCGGTGGCCGTAGCCGTATCCACCTCAGGCGCTCGGGCCGTGACGATCTCGCGTTCACGCTCCGATGTCGGATAGCCGAGATGGTAATGCAGACAACGACGCTTGAGCGCGGGTGAGAGCTCGCGGGTGTCGTTGGACGTCAGGATGACCCAGGGCTGCGAGCGGGCAACGAACGTACCGACCTCGGGAATGGTGATCTGCTGTTCGGCGAGAATCTCGAGGAGCAGTGCTTCCATCGATTCCTCGGTGCGATCTACCTCGTCGACCAGAAGCACTACCGGATCGGGTGAGAGGATTGCTTCGAGCAGCGGTCGTACGGACAGGAAGTTCTCGGAGTACAAACCGAAATCCTGATCGGCCAGAAACTTGGACGCTTCGGCGACGCTGTCGAATTCGGAAACCTGATCGCTGATCCGGTCGCGGAGCATCTGCACGTGCAGGAGTTGCTTCGCGTAGTCCCATTCGTACAGGGCGCGATTGTCGTCCAGCCCTTCGTAGCACTGCAATCGCACCAGTTTGCGGCCCCCGATCGCAGCCAGAGACTTCGCCAGTTCCGTCTTGCCGACACCGGCCGGACCTTCGAGCAGGAGCGGGCGCCCCAGCGCCGTCGCCAGATGAACGACTACCGCGAACTCGTCATCGGCAATGTAGTCCTGCTCTCGCAGAGCATCTTTCACTTCGATTCCGCTGGAGAAACTGCGACCGGACATGGAACACCTTTCATGGGGGGCAAGCCCCTGTGCGCCTTTTTGGTAGTGCGGGCTACCAAAAAGGCGCACGGGGCCGAAGGCCCTGCTAGAAGTACGACTTGTTGATCGCGTGATCGACAACCGGGATCATCGACTCCACGGTCACCTCACGGGGATTGCCCGGGGTGCACCAGTCGTCCTGAATGTGCTCGGAGATGGCGCGCACAGTCTTCTCGTCACCCTTGATGACATCACCACGGCCCTCGTACTTCTTGGTGTTCATCTGGTTCTTCGCGTACGAGTCGGTGCGAACCTGACCGAAGTTGTCGGGGATACCGACGTCCTTGGCCAGACGGATGGCAGCCTCGACGGCAGCATCCGCGGCCTGAACCGTGGTGAGGTTGCGAGTGTCGACACCGAGTGCGCCGGCCAACTGGGCGTAGCGCTCGTAGCGCGAAGGCAGGTTGTACTCCCACACACGCGGCAACGCGATGGCATTGTTCAAACCGTGGTGGCTGTCGAAGAAGGCACTGACCGCGTGCGAGATCGAGTGAACGATGCCGAGGCCACCGGAGTTGAAGGCCTGCCCGGCAATGTACTGCGCGTTCATCATTCCCTCGCGGGCCTTGAGGTTGCGAGGCTCGAAGACGGCCTCGCGCAGGTTCTTCGCGACCAACTCGACCGAGTAGATCGCGTTACCGAGCGAAGGCGCGAAATCGAGACGAGACACGAAAGGCTCACTGCCGTGCGCGAGTACGTCGAAGCCGCAGTACGCGGTGAAATGCTGAGGGCAGGTGTAGTAGAGCAGCGGATCGTCGATCGCCAGGGTGACGATGGTCGCCTCGTCGAAGCCCACCCACTTGTGCGGGTTGTTCATGTCCGACGTGTCGGTGATGACGTACGCCCACGACGTCTCGGAACCCGTTCCGGCCGTGGTGGATACGGCGATATGGGGCGGGTTCTCCTTGTTGGTGGACTTGGCGAAGCCCTCGAACTCGTTGATGTTGCGACCGTCGTGTGCGATCACGACGCGAGCGCCCTTGGCGGCGTCGTGGCTCGAACCACCGCCGATCGAGATGATCGAGTCGCACTTCTCCTTCTGGTAGAGAGCCGCGGCCTCCATGACGTTGTAGTCCTTGGGATTCGACTCGACCTTGTCGTAGAGCACGACCTCGACACCCTGGTACTCGATCTTGCCGACGAGTTCCTCGATGATGCCCGAACCGCGCAGACCGGTCGTCATCAGAAGGGTGCGCTTGAAGCCGAGGTTCTTGGCCTCCACCCCGATGATGTCGTGAGCGCCCACACCCATCAGGGCGCGAGGGAAGGGGTGGAACTCCTTGATGGGAAAGTCCCAGATCTGGTTGAGCTCGATAGCCATCGGTATCTCCTCAGGGATGTGCACGAATGTGACTGCGGGAGGGATTCGAGCCGAATCTTTGTGACCGGCGTCTCACCTGGTTCCCACTGTGTACCGACAAACAGCCCGTGCACAGACTTCGGCAGCTCAACCGCCCGGACGCCGCTCACGAACCGCCCGTTCGGGCAGGTCGACGCCACCCCGGACTGCCAGGACGGCTGGATCAGACCGCCGTGGTTCCCGCTGATCGGGAACGTGTTGCTCGGCGACTACGATCCCCAGTAGCTTTTCATCACTGCTAACATTGAACTAGAACACGTTCTAGATGTTGCACTTCACTGACCTGCGCTTTACCCAGCTTCACGAGAGGACTAGCTTCGCGATGACGACAGTCGAGGTACCGCACAGCTCGCGATCGGCGGTACTCACCGTGTCCGGAGTCATCGAAGAGACTTCCGACGCCCGGTCGCTGGTGTTCGAGATTCCCGCAGAACTGAAGGACAAGTTCGACTACAAGCCAGGTCAATTCCTGACCCTGCGCATCCCGAGTGATCAGACCGGCTCGGTCGCACGCTGCTACTCGCTGGCCAGTTCACCCTTCACCGACGACGCCCCCAAGGTGACCGTCAAGCGAACCGTCGACGGCTACGGCTCCAACTGGTTGTGCGACAAACTCCAGGTCGGCGACACCATCGAAGTGCTGCCGCCGTCAGGTGTCTTCACGCCCAAGTCGCTCGATCACGACTTCCTGCTCTTCGGTGCAGGCAGCGGTATCACTCCGGTGATCTCGATCCTCAAGTCCGCCCTCACGCAGGGCAGCGGCAACGTCGTGCTGATCTACGCGAATCGCGACGAGAAGTCCGTCATCTTCGGCGCCGAACTTCGCGAATTGGCAGCGCAACACCCCGGCCGCCTCACCGTTGTCCACTGGATCGAAACCGTGCAGGGACTCCCCGCCGTCTCACAGTTGGCGACACTGGCCAAGCCATTTGTCGCGTACGAGGCCTTCATGTGCGGTCCGGGCCCCTTCATGGACGCCGTCCACAAGGCACTGGCAGAGGCCGGCATGCCCCGCACGCAGGTTCACGCCGAGGTCTTCAATTCACTCGCGGGTGACCCGTTCCGTGACGTCGAGGTAGCCGAGGTCTCCGACGAGGAAGCAGCCGACGCCGCAACCGTCGAGGTCGAACTGGACGGTGAAACCCACACCCTCGTCTGGCCGCGCAAGCAGACGCTCGTCGACATCATGCTCGCCAAGGGCCTCGACGTGCCGTACTCCTGCCAGGAAGGCGAGTGCGGGTCGTGTGCCTGCACCGTCACCGAAGGCGAAGTTCAGATGGACAACTCCGAAATCCTCGACGCCGAGGACGTGGCGAACGGCTACATCCTCGGTTGCCAGGCGAAGCCGATCACCGATCACCTGAAGATCGAGTTCTGAACCCTGCTTCGATGCGTGACGGCCCCTGATTCCCTGCGGAATCGGGGGCTTTGTCATGTTCGGAGTCTCCCGAGTCATCTTCCGAGTCCCGCCCCGTAATCCACTCCGGCGCCGTTGTGGGCAACCGCCACAGCGCAAGAATCAGCACCAGGGTCACGATCAGGAAGCCCTCACGAAGGACCAACCCCAGAGGAAGCAGCAGCGGCGACGTCTCGATGAACTGCTGCCCCATGCTCGGCCCGCAATAGACGACGGCCAACCCCACAGCGGCCGCACCGAACTGCAGCGGCGATCGAAGCCGAAAGAGAACCGTGACGGCAGCAGGCACGAGATACACCCAGTGATGAATCCAGCTGATCGGCGAAAGAATCGGCGCGCTCAATCCGATCACCAACGCCGCATCGACCGCTCGCCCGACGCGATAGACATCTCGGGCGATCCATAGCGCTACCCCCGCGCACAGCACGGTCGACGGCATCGCCAGAGACGCTGTCCATGGGCCCAGCGCGGCAAGTCCGCCCTGCAGCGAACTGTTGCCGGCACTCGCGATCGCCTGCCCGCTCAAATCCACCCGGTCGCTGAGGTTCCAGACGACGTCCGACCAGAAGGTCCAGCTGACGGCCGGGTCCACCACTGCTGCGACGGCGGTCGCCGCGGCAAATCCGATCGAACTCCAGATCGCGAGTCGCCACTGCTTCGTGACGACGAAGTAGACGATGAAGAGAGCCGGAGTCAGCTTGATCGCGGCCGCGACGCCGATCAGCAGTCCTCGCGGAAACCACCGGCCGAATCTCGAATCCTCTCGGCGAGTCACATCGAGCAGTACGAGCGCCATCAGCACCAAGTTCACCTGGCCGAATGAGATGTGCGCACTGACGATGGGAGTCACCGACACGGCCAGGACCAATGCCGCCATGACGAGCGGCCGCTTGGGGACGCGAGCGGGAGTGAACATCGCAACCGTCCACACCAACGCCGCGATGCACAATCCCGACCACAGCAGATAGGCAGTCCACCAGTCGAAGAGGACAGTCGGCCAGAGGAAGATCACCGCGAACGGGGTGTAGGTGAACGGCATACCCTCGTCGACGATCAACGGGCCGGACAGATTGCCCTCGTAGATGTTCGATCCCGCTGCGAACACCTGGGCAGCGTAGCGGTAGACGAGAAAATCAACGGGTTCGACGGCTCGAACGGAGTACACGAGATAACACAGAGCTGCGACGCCGGCAGCGATCAGTGAACCGATCGTCACAATTCGAGACGCCTCGACACGGGTGGCGGGCATACCGAGAATCGTCCCACAACCTACCGAGCGGTACTTCGCTAGCGGGCCGCCCGGAAGTGCGCTCGCTCGTCTGCGGTCAGGTGTTCGCACGCGTAGCTCAGTGCCGTGCGTCCCATGTCTGCTGCATTCTTCGCGAGGAAACCGGTCAACAAATCCCGGTCCACCCGCTTGCCCACCTCGCGGAGCATCCAGCCCATCGCTTTCTGGGTCAGGTCTCGTCGATCACCCAGCACCCGCGCGGCAAGCTCGAGCGTGGTCGACCCGTCGCCGCGAGTGATGAATCCGTACGTCGTCAGCAGCGCCACCCGTCGTCGCCACAGGTCACCCGAATCGGAAAGCTCGAAGATCAGCCGGCGATCTCGGTCGTACAGCCAGCCGCCGAGGATCTGTCCGGCGGACGAATCCACGAGATCCCAATTGTTCACCCGCCCGTCCTCGACAGCGCTGAGATAGAAGTCGGCGATGCGGGAGCGACTCTCGTCGTCGAAAAATTTTGGGCGACTGACCTTTTCGAATCGAGCAACAAGGATCAACAGACCGGCCAAGCGATGCTCGTGGACGTCGCTGTCGAGAAGGAGGCGTACCTGAGGCAACTCGAGACCGACATGCTTCTTCACCACCGAACGCGTCTTCGGTACTCGCACGCCGATGAAGACGTCACCCTCGCCGTACTCCCCCGGCGCTGTCTTGAAGAACTTCTGTAGCTGGACGGCATCCGCGGGATCCGCGAGGTCGGCCAACTGTTCGATCACGTCCTGGGCACTCGATTGCGTCACCCCAGAACCTTCTCACGGGTCGTCTGTGCGGACTCTTCGATTCTCTCAGCGTCCTCACACCGTGTGCCCTGCTCGGCCACAGGTCGGCAGACGACACTCGAGGACAGTCAGTGAAAGGACCACCCATGATCACCGCCGCTATCGCATTCACCACTCTCACCCTCATGGCACTCTCGGGACATATCGCGGCCAGCGCTCCGCGCGGGCTCGTGGCAATCCGGACGAATAGTCACAAATCTTGATATTCGAGCCTCCACATCGCCTCTAACTGCAACGCGAATGCAATTGGCGGAGAGTTGATCTCGATCTGCCGCGGGCGTGTACTACAGGTGGACACACTCTCGTCTTTGGAGGTCTCGTCATGAAGTCGTGGAATCGAATGCAAGATGCCGTCGCGGTGGTTCTCGGCGTCTTTGCGGCTCTCTCGCCGATGTGGCTCGACACCACCGATCGGGCAATGTGGTCACTCGTCGTCCTGGGTGTCCTGGTTGCACTGTCGGGTCTGGCGCACATGGCACGTCCGGACATGGCCATGGCGGATTACGCGATGGGCGTTTTCGGCGTCTTGATGTTCATTTCACCCTGGGTCATGAGCTTCGACGCTCTACGCGGTGCGTCGTGGACGGCCTGGGTGGTCGGGGTCCTGACCGTTGTGGTCGCGGTGAGTGCGATGCCGGTGATGAGTGCGCGGATGCATCACGGGGGTCACGGCGGAGTAGCCGCCCATTGACAGAGCGGCTGGATCAGGCTTTGATCGCGCCCAACAACCGCCCGGCGTCGAAGGCTTCGGCGCTGGGCGGTAGCGCGCCCGGACGACCACTCACGAAAACCTCGACGGTTCCCGATCCTTCACCCGCGTCACCGAGCCCGTCGATCCGCCGCAGGGTCTGTCGTGCAACGGCTTCGGCACTGTCGAAGAGTGTGACACCGGCGGGTAGCCGCGCTGCGATTTCGTCCGCGAGCAGTGGGTAGTGCGTGCAGCCGAGGACAACGCCGTTGACGTCGTCCGGCGTCCGGGCCACTGCGGATTCGATGGCTGCAAGTGCGGCTGCACGATCACCGAGGTCTATCGAATCGGCCAGGCCGTGGCACGGCACCCCGACGACCTTGGCGCCGTTGCCGAACTGTTCGATCAGATCGGCTTGGTACCGGCTGGCAGTCGTCGCGGCGGTAGCCCAGATCGCCACTGAATCGCACGCGGCGGCCGCGGGCTTGATCGCGGGCACCGTTCCGATGACCGGCACACCCGGTCCGACCAGTTCGCGGACGTGTGGGAGAGCGGTGACGCTCGCGGTATTGCATGGAAGAACGATGACCTGAGCCCCACGATCGAGGCTCCGGCGCACCGCACCGAGTACCCGGTCGACGACCCACTCCTCGGGCTTGGGCCCCCAGGGGGCGCCGTCCGGATCGAGGGACAGCACAAGATCGAGATCCGGGCGCAGGCGTCTGAGCCACGCAGAGGTAGGGAGCAGGCCCAGTCCCGAGTCGATGAGTGCAACGATCACCGCACAAATCTATCGTCTCGGAACCGGTCCTGCCTCATCCGTTCAGGCCGGTGTGGACTCCAACACGTCCGAGATGGGCGTGCCGGCTGCGATCTTCGCGCGCATCTTCATCACAGCTCCCGCGCTACCGCCGCCGACGACAGCTGCCAGCACACCGTCGCGCTCGTAGTAGGCGACGAACTTTCGGCCGTCGTCCTTCACGATGTGAACGGTGTCCGTGGGTGCGACGGTCCCCAATGCCTGGATCTTGACGTCGTACTGATCGCTCCAGAAGTACGGAACCTGCGCCGGCGCGTCCGGATCACCCGTTCCGGTGATCGCTCCCGCCAGGATCTTGGCCTGGTCCCCAGCATTGGTCCAGTGTTCGACACGCTTGCGTCGATCTCCGATCTGCCAGGACGCGACGTCGCCGACCGCCCAGACGTGTTCGGTGCTGGTGCGGCCGACGCCGTCGCAGAGCACTCCGTTGTCGAGTTCGATCCCCGAACCGTCGAGCCATCCCGTGACCGGCACCGAACCGACTCCGATCGCGACCACGTCGACCGGGATTTCCGAACCGTCGCTCAAGGTCGCCGCGGCAACCGCTCCGTCGCCGGACAACGAGGTCAAGCCCGTACCGACTCGGACGTCGATGCCCTCGTTCCGATGCAGACGTTCGACGAGGGCGCCGACCGTGGGGCCGAGCACCGACGCCAGCGGCGTCGGCTGGGGTTCGAGCAACACGACGTCGACGCCGTGAGACTTCATGCTCGCGGCCAGTTCGCAGCCGATGAAGCCGGCCCCGACGATCAGCGCACGCTTACCGGGAGCAAGGTCGGCGCGGAGGGCCAACGCTTCCTCGATGGAGCGCAGAACGTGCACTCCGGACAACTCCGGAAGGCCGGAGATGCGACGCGGAGTCAGTCCGGTCGCGATGACCAACTCGTCGTAGTCCAGGGTGGATCCGTCGGCGAACGCCACCGACTTGGCGACCGTGTCCACCGAGGTTGCCGGCGAACCGAGCTTGAGATCGACCTTGTTCTCGACGTAGAACTCGGCCGGACGCAAGGTCGTCTCGTCCTTGTCGCCGCGGATCACTTCCTTCGACAACGGAGGCCTGTCGTAGGGCAGATGCGTTTCCCCACCCGCGAGCGTCAATTCACCTTCGAAACCAGCTCGTCGCAGTTCCTCGACGGTCCGCAGTCCCGACAAACCCGCACCCACGATCACTATCCGTGCCACCACGTACCACCCTGTCCGACCCACGTCACTTGCAGCGCTCACTATGAACGCCGTCACTATTTGCCTCCGACTCTGCCATACCAAATGCCGGAGTAGGTGTGGTGCATCCCGCATGGTCACCTACCAGTCACTACAGTTGGAGGTACTTCAGACGCACGCACTGACACATGAGCAGGGAGCCCCCATGACCAGCGATTCCAGTGAAAAGAACAGCGTCCGATTCGGCGCCGACGGTGGCGCGGAACTAGTCAGCACCCAGGGTAAGACGATCATCGCCGACGCCGTGGTCGCCAAGATCGCCGGTATCGCGACCCGCGAGATCAACGGCGTGTACGACGTCGGCGGGGGCACAGCGCGTGCGGTGGGGGCACTTCGCGACCGCATACCGGGCGCCCGCGTCAACCATGCCCAGGGCGTGGCGGTGGAGGTAGGCGAGAAACAAGCCGCCATCGACATCGGCATTGTCGCCGAGTACGGCGTCGCACTCCACGAACTGGCGGTAGGTATCCGCCGCAACGTCATTGCCGCAGTGGAAAGCATGACGGGTCTCGAGGTCACCGAGGTCAACATCACCGTCTTCGACGTCATGCTCTTCGAGGATGCAGAGAGCGGCGGCAGTACCGATCCGGAAGCCAAGCCGAGGGTTCAGTGAGTACCGCCGACGCCGGCCGCGAGATCGACGCGGCCGAGGTAGTCGCCGACGCGGTTCTTGCCATCCCGGAAGTGGCAGATCTGCACGGAGGACAGTTCGGCGAAGTGGGAACCTACCTCCCCGGACGCCGCATCACCGGCGTCGTCGTCGACGAAAACTCTTGTGCTGTACACATTTCCGTTCACTATCCGGCAGACGTTCGCAGCGTCGCCGAACGCGTACGAGCGGTGGTGGCGAGATTGGTCGACGTACCGGTGAACGTGACCGTCGGCGACCTGTCGACCGCGGGATATCTACCCGTTGATGCCGAAAATGCAGTCACCGAGCCTGCCACCGTCACAGACATTGCACCGAACATTCGAGAAGGGAACTGACATGAACAGCACCACCGTCGGACTGCTGGTCGGTCTGCTCCTCGCACTCGCCGGAATCATGGGTGGGTTCAGCGGTTTCGTCTTCGCAGTCCTGCTCGGCGCCGCCGGTATGGCGATCGGAGCACACCGCGACGGACATCTCGACCTCGGCGCGATCCTCCGAAGCCGTGGCCGTGGCTGAGCCGTCCGATCCCAGCGCAGCGGACGATCCTGGCCTACGCGGCTCCTTGGTCATCAAGGACCGTGCGATGGCCAAGATCGCCACGGCCGCAGCGGTGAACGTCCCGGGGGTGGTCCGCCAGTCCGGTGGCTTGACTCGCCTGACCGGACGCGACCTTCCGCGAGCCGACATCTCGATGGGTAGCGACGCCGTCGCCATCAATCTCTTCCTCGCCGTGTCCTGGCCGTGTTCGGTCACCGAGTTGACCGGCCGGGTGCGAACGGAAGTCGGACGCAGCGTCGAATCGCTGACCGGGCTTCCACTCCACGACATGAACGTGATGATCGCGGCAACCGAGGGTTCTGACGACTCCTGTGTTTCCGGCGTCGAGATCGCGGAGGGCCCGGCACAGCAGGCACTCTCGGATCCGATTCCGCCGCGGGTCCCCTCTGCGAACCCGGCGGCCGCGGTTTCGGCCGTCGTCATCGCGTGTGGTCTACTCGCACTCGCCTTCGTCGTCTCGCGCGAATGGTTCATCAACCGTGAAACTTTCGAATCGGCACCCTGGATCCGAAACTCCGTGGAGTGGACGTCTCGTCTGCACTGGCAACCGTGGCTACTTCCGGTGGCGATCGCTGCCGTTGTCGCGGGTGTTGTCCTGATAATGTCGGCGATCAAACGCCGTGCGAAAACCCATGTCCCACTCGGGAACCCGAGCGCATCGACGGTGTGGATGCGGCCGACTGACATTGCACGTCTGTGCAGTAGCCACGCAGCGGTCGTTCCCGGCGTCGGCTCGGCTCACACCAGCGTCGACCGTAAACACGTCAAGGTCCACATCGAATCGACCGGTGGCGATCGAGTTGAACTTGCCGCAGCCGTCGACGCGGCGGTTCGGCCCCACCTCGCGATACTGCAGCGGCCACTGCAACTTTCGGTTGTCGTGCGAGAAACTGTAGTACGACGAAAGGACGCCTCGTGAACCGTTGGATCTCCGCGGTCGATCGGATCATCGTCCTCATCGTCGGAATCGCACTCCTCGCGGCGGGCGCATACGCCATCGCGTGGGACGCGGGCGCGTCGCTGATTCGAACCTGGGTGTCACGCCTCGATCGGGAGGTCCTCTTCGGCCTTCCGGAGGAGCCGTGGTGGCACTGGGTACTGTCGGGCACCTTCGTCCTCTGTGTCTTCGCCGGTTTCGGGCTGTTGTACCTGAACCTTCGCCGGCGCCGTACAAGCGCAGTCACATTGCGGCACAACGAATCCGGTACCGACGTCAGCGTGGATCTCGGACCCGTCGCAGACGGCGTAGCGGCCGAACTCGCTCAGCTGACCGGCGTGCGGAGCACCAAGAGCAAAGCGACGGTCGATCGCGGACTGCCGACGCTGTCGATTGTCGTCACTGCAGATCCGTCGATCGACGTCGCCGGATTCACCGCTTCGGCCGAACGCATCGCCGGCGCAACCAGGCGCAGCCTCGACGGCTCGACCGTCGCAGTACAGGTTCTGCTGCACCTCGACCGGGTGGAAGCCAACAAGTAAGTAAGAACCACGCAGGCACCCGATCACCGAACACTCGATCACAGGCCACCCGATGGAAGACACAGAAAAGGCGCTCACTCCCCGAAGGGAATGAGCGCCTTTTTCAGTGCTGTGAATCAGCTAGCGAGACAAGAGTCTCACTTGATGATCTTGGCAACCTTGCCGGCGCCGACCGTACGGCCGCCTTCGCGAATTGCGAAGCGCAGGCCCTCGTCCATGGCGACAGGCTGGATCAGCTTGACGGACATCTCGGTGTTGTCACCGGGCATGACCATCTCGGTGCCCTCAGGCAGCGTCACGACGCCCGTAACGTCCGTGGTACGGAAGTAGAACTGCGGGCGGTAGTTGTTGAAGAACGGGGTGTGGCGGCCGCCCTCGTCCTTCGACAGGATGTATGCCTGGCCCTCGAACTCCGTGTGGGGAGTCGTGGTGCCCGGCTTGACGACAACCTGTCCACGCTCGACATCTTCGCGCTTGATGCCACGAACGAGCAGTCCGACGTTGTCGCCGGCCTGGCCCGAGTCGAGCAGCTTGCGGAACATCTCGATACCCGTGACCGTGGTCTTGGTCGAGGTTTCCTTGATGCCGACGATCTCGACCTCTTCGTTGACGTTGACAACGCCACGCTCGATACGACCGGTGACAACGGTGCCACGGCCGGTGATCGTGAAGACGTCCTCGACGGGCATGAGGAAGGGCTTCTCGGTCTCACGAATCGGGTCCGGGATGGACTCGTCGACAGCAGCCATCAGGTCGAGAATGGACTGCGTCCACTTCGGGTCACCCTCGAGTGCCTTGAGTGCCGAGATCGGAATGACGGGGGCTTCCTCGTCGAATTCCTGAGCGGCCAGCAGTTCGCGGACCTCCATCTCGACGAGCTCGAGGATCTCGTCGTCGTCAACCATGTCGGCCTTGTTCAGGGCGACGAGGATGTAAGGAACGCCAACCTGGCGAGCGAGCAGGACATGCTCGCGCGTCTGGGGCATCGGGCCGTCGGTAGCTGCGACGACGAGGATAGCGCCGTCCATCTGAGCTGCGCCGGTGATCATGTTCTTGATGTAGTCGGCGTGACCCGGTGCATCGACGTGCGCGTAGTGGCGCTTTTCCGTCTGGTACTCAACATGCGAGATGTTGATCGTGATGCCACGAGCCTTTTCCTCGGGAGCCTTGTCGATCTGATCGAAGGCCGAAGCCTCGTTCAGGTCGGGGAATGCATCCGCGAGAACCTTGGTGATGGCCGCCGTCGTCGTGGTCTTGCCGTGGTCGACGTGACCAATGGTGCCGATGTTCACGTGCGGCTTCGTCCGCTCGAACTTCGCCTTCGCCACTTTGTGTCCTCCTGGACTGTTGTTGCTTGCCGTATGCAGCAGTGCGGTTGGTTGTTACTAGGTCGTGCTTCGTGCCGGAAGAAACCGAGGTTACTTGCCGGCGCGGGCTGGGGAGCTCGCTGTGCTTACTCGCCCGTCGCCTTGGCGATGATTTCCTTCGAGACGTTCGCGGGAACCTCTGCGTAGGAATCGAACACCATGGAGAAGTTCGCTCGGCCCTGGGTCTTCGACCGCAGGTCACCGATGTAACCGAACATCTCCGAGAGCGGAACCAGCGCCTTCACGACACGGGCACCACTGCGTTCCTCCATGGCCTGGATCTGGCCACGGCGGGAGTTGAGGTCGCCGATCACGTCGCCCATGTACTCCTCGGGCGTTGTGACCTCGACAGCCATGAGCGGCTCGAGAATGACGGGGCCGGCCTTGCGGGCGGCTTCCTTCAGTGCCTGCGAACCGGCAACCTTGAACGCCATTTCCGAGGAGTCGACGTCGTGGTAAGCACCATCGAGCAGCGACAGCTTCAGGTTCACGAGCGGGTAGCCGGCGAGAACACCGTACTGCATCGCGTCCTGCGCACCGGCATCCACGGAGGGGATGTACTCGCGCGGGATACGTCCGCCGGAGACCTTGTTCTCGAACTCGTAGGTAGCACCGTCTTCGCCCACGAAAGGCTCCAGAGCGATGATGACCTTTGCGAACTGGCCCGAGCCACCCGTCTGCTTCTTGTGGGTGTAGTCGTGCTTCTCGACCTTCTTGGTGATGGTCTCGCGGTACGCAACCTGCGGCTTACCGACGTTCGCCTCGACCTTGAACTCGCGACGCATGCGGTCGACGAGGATGTCGAGGTGGAGCTCGCCCATACCGCCGATGACGGTCTGACCGGTCTCTTCGTCGAGCTCGACCGAGAAGGTCGGGTCCTCTTCGGCGAGCTTCTGGATCGCGACGCCCAGCTTTTCCTGGTCGGACTTGGTCTTGGGCTCGATGGAGACCTGGATGACCGGCGCGGGGAACGACATCGACTCGAGGACGATGGGGCTCGCCTGATCGCACAAGGTGTCACCGGTGGTGGTGTCCTTGAGGCCGATCATTGCGTAGATGTGGCCGGCTACGGCCTCGTCTACCGGGTTCTCCTTGTTGGCGTGCATCTGGAAGAGCTTTCCGATGCGCTCCTTCTTGCCCTTGGTTGCGTTGAGCACCTGAGCACCCGGATCGATACGACCCGAGTACACGCGGACGAAGGTCAGCTTGCCGAAGAACGGGTGAGCAGCGATCTTGAAGGCGAGAGCCGAGAACGGCTCGTCCTTGCTCGGCTTGCGAGTGATCTCTACTTCTTCGTCACCGAGCTTGTGGCCGATGACCTCGCCGATGTCCAGCGGGTTCGGAAGGTAGTCGATGACAGCGTCGAGCATGGGCTGAACGCCCTTGTTCTTGAACGCGGAGCCACAGAGAACCGGGTACAGCTCGGAGGCGACCGTCATCTTGCGGATGGCGCCCTTGATCTCCTCGATGGTGAGCTCTTCGCCGCCGAAGTACTTCTCCATGAGAGCTTCGTCGGACTCTGCAACCGTCTCGAGCAGCTTCTCGCGGTACTCGGCAGCCTTCTCGACGAGATCCGCGGGGATCTCCTCGATGGTCGGAGCGGTTCCCGTCGGGACCACGCCGCGCCAGGTGATGGCCTTCATCTCGACCAGGTCGACGACGCCGTCGAAGTCGTCCTCAGCGCCGATGGGCAGCTGGAGAACGAGCGGCTTCGCGCCCAAGCGGTCGATGATGGTCTGGACTGTGAAGTAGAAGTCCGCGCCCATCTTGTCCATCTTGTTGACGAAGCAGATGCGCGGAACGTCGTACTTGGCAGCCTGACGCCAAACCTGCTCGGACTGCGGCTCGACACCCTCTTTACCGTCGAAGACAGCAACTGCGCCGTCGAGCACGCGCAGCGACCGCTCCACCTCGACCGTGAAGTCGACGTGGCCGGGGGTGTCGATGATGTTGATCTGGTTGTTGTTCCAGAAGCAAGTCACGGCGGCAGACGTGATCGTGATGCCGCGTTCCTTCTCCTGCTCCATCCAGTCCGTCGTCGACGCACCGTCGTGCGTCTCACCGATCTTGTAATTGACACCGGTGTAGAACAGGATGCGCTCGGTGGTGGTGGTCTTGCCGGCATCGATGTGCGCCATGATGCCGATGTTGCGGACCTTGTTCAGGTCAGTCAGCACTTCCTGTGCCACAGGTTTCTTCCCCGCTCGTTGCTTGGTTTTCGGGTGTCGGCCTTATCGGTGTGTTCCACCGTCAGGGCCATGGTCTTTCAATTATGTCTCTGCCGAGGCGAACCTGGCCACCTGCGTCCGGAATCCGTCGCGATGATCAGGCCGCCAACGGCGACAAGCGTCGGAGCCCCACCCGATGGCAGTTGCTCCGACGCTTTACATCACCAGCGGTAGTGGGCGAATGCCTTGTTGGCTTCGGCCATCTTGTGAGTGTCTTCGCGACGCTTCACAGCTGCACCGAGGCCATTGCTGGCATCGAGGAGCTCGTTGGCGAGACGCTCGACCATGGTCTTCTCACGACGTGCACGCGAGAAGGTGACCAGCCAGCGCAGTGCCAGCGTGGTGGAACGACCGGGGCGAACCTCGACCGGCACCTGGTAGGTAGCGCCACCGACGCGGCGGCTACGAACCTCGAGTGCAGGCTTGACGTTGTCCAGGGCGCGCTTGAGGGTGACGACCGGATCGGTGCCGGTCTTCTCGCGTGCCTGCTCGAGAGCCTGGTACACGATTCGCTCTGCGGTGGACTTCTTGCCGTCCAGCAGGATCTTGTTGACGAGCTGCGTCACCAACGGGGAACCGTAAACCGGGTCGTTGATGAGCGGGCGCTTCGGAGCGGGGCCCTTACGTGGCATTAGCTCTTCTCCTTCTTGGCGCCGTAGCGGCTGCGTGCCTGCTTGCGACCCTTGACACCCTGGGTGTCGAGGGAGCCGCGGATGATCTTGTAACGGACACCCGGGAGGTCCTTCACACGACCGCCACGGACGAGCACCATGGAGTGCTCCTGAAGGTTGTGACCTTCACCGGGGATGTACGCGGTGACCTCGACCGAAGTCGTGAGGCGAACACGTGCGACCTTACGGAGCGCGGAGTTCGGCTTCTTGGGGGTGGTGGTGTACACGCGAGTGCACACGCCACGACGCTGCGGGCTGCCCTTGAGGGCTGCCGTCTTGACCTTGGCGGTCTTGTCGCGGCGACCCTTGCGGACCAGCTGGTTGATGGTTGGCATTTACCGGCTTTCTTGTGACGAACAGACTGCTCGAGCGAACTCGGGCCGTTCGAAAACGTGGCTGTTCTGAAATTAGGGATCTAGCAGTTGGAGCAAGAGAGCTGCTGCTCCTCACCCACCTCAGAGTCTGTACTCAGCACTTTCATGCCGCGCACTGCCCCCGAGGTCGGGCGTGTCGCATACCCCCACACAGGCAGCCGGATGCTCGTTCATCAGCAGTTTCTGCTCGAACGCGCGCACGGCAATACCTAGCTAGGCACACAGATCGGCCCGGGCATGCCGGACACGACCCATAACGATACCTGTCGGCGCGCCACGAGGTCAAAGCGAGGCCACGGTGATAGTGACCTCACGCTCTGACCAGACACTCTGGCTGCACACTCAGACCACGCAGCCGGACCGGTCGCGATCAGATGCTGCGGTTCAACGTCAACGCGCCGAGCTTTGCCGCAGCCTCGCACGGATCCGCGCCGCCTTGCGGCTCGGTGACCCACCAACCGAACACTCCCCCGGCCGGTGCGCTCGCGCTCACCCCGCAGCTCTGCGGATCGGCCGGCTGGCGAACCTGGTACCCGCCACTGCCGTTGATGTCGATTTTCGCCACCACGTATCCCAGGTGCTCGAATGCAGCGCGCTCGTGATCGAGGGTGCCCGTCTCGAACCAGTTGAAGGTGATCTTGATCGGACCCGCGGCTCCGATGCCGTCCCAACGGCAGATAGCGCCGAAGAACCCACGCCCGACGGCGTCGGCACCCACTGCGCCGGCGATCTGCTCGTCGGTGACGGCTTCGCATTCTTGGAGGACGTTCGCGAATTCCTGGCTGTCACTACCGCCGTAGCTGCCCTCCGCACGAGGAGTCCCGGTGACCACCGAGCCGCAGCCTGTCAGCAGAACCAGCGACCCCGCCAAGGCGAGTCCGATCCTTATGCGCTTCACGGCGCCCTCGAACTTCACTGTGCCCTCGAAACTGTTTTTTCCATCAGATCCCGCGCCACCGTGCATGGATCCGCGGTCGGTGGCAGCAAACCGTAGGTGATCGACCAGTGCACGAAGTCTCCGCCGAACGCGATACCCAACTCGCACAACGAACCTGCGGTGGACGCGATGAAGCCCTGGTGTCCACCGATCGTGATGTCGTCGGCAGGACGTCCGAGCAGGTCGGACCCGGCCCGTTCGCGGCCGATCGGGCTACCGCGGTACCAGGAGAAACTGACGCTCGGACCGTTCGAACCGGCGACTTCCCACTGGCACCCGACGCCGTTGCGCGTCGTCGTCGCAAAAGCGCCGAGATTGAAGGCGTTGACAACTTCCTCGTCGGTCACCGAGCCGCATTCGGCGAACATCGGGCCCGGATCCGTAGGTGCGAGTGCCTGCGAACCCGCACCGTCGCCCGGCTGATCGACGGACCCGTCGCCGGAGCTGCAGCCGACCACGGCCGAGAGCACGGCAGCCGAGACCAATACCGAAGTCCCGATCGAAGTGAGAGTGCGTGCGGCCATGGAGCCGACTGTACTTCTCGGTGGCCCCCGACACACGCCACGTGCGCGTCGAGAGCACCGGCGCCGGCCCCGCCGCTACCGATTCAGGGAGTTGCCACCGGTACCCGAACAAGTGTGGAATCCAATTGCGCCGCCCACTGTTTGACCACCTCGGTGCGTCGGCGCGAGTCGTCTGTCAAGACATCAGCCAGCCCCAGCCCGCGGGCCAGGTCCAGGGTCGCCTGTACCAAGCGGTGCGTCACCGGGTCGGAGTCGTCGACACCCAGACTCTCGACGGCCATGCGGTGCGCGATGCGCCCGAATCGTTCCTCGAGGGGCAGTACGCGGGCACGCAGGTCGGGGTCGGAGGCAGCGGCCGTCCACACCTGCAGTGCTGCTTTGAACAGAGTCCCGGTGTAGTACTCCACCAACCGCGAAATGATCGCCTCGGTTCGTCCGGCACCCACCGGAAGGTCGGTCGATTCCTTTCGTGCCTGATCCATCCGGGCGTCGAACATCACCTCGAGCGCCGCGGTGATGAGGTCCTCGCGGGTCGGGAAGTGATGCTGCATCGCGCCTCTGGACACCCCGGCACGCTGCGCGACGACGCTCATCGTCGTTGCGCTCCACCCGAGTTCGGCGAGACACTCCACAGTCACTTCGAGCAGGTGGGAGCGCGTGACTCGACTTCGGTCCTGCTTGGGCTCTCGAGTCATCGCGCCGCCATCCCTTCTACTTCTGTGTTCCAGCGCTTCTGTGTCCCAGCTGCGCAGTTTCTACTGCGCCCAGGCCGCTGGACGCTTCTGCAAGAAGGACATCATGCCCTCACGAGCCTCGTCGGAGGAAAACAGCCGAGCCGACTGCGCGATCATCTCCTCGCCGTCCCGGTCGAATCCAGCCAGGACCGAACGCGTCGTGATCCACTTCGATTCGGCAAGTCCCTGCGGTGAACATTGGCGCAAGGTGCCGAGCAGTTCGGTGATCGACTCCCCCGTGTCCTGCGACGCGGCGGTGACGAGTCCGATGGATTCGGCCTCGTGCTGGCCGAACTTCTCTCCGGTGAGCAGATAGCGGCTCGCAGATCGCTGGTCGAGCCTCGGCAGGACCGTGAGCGAGATGATGGACGCTGCCAAACCCAACCGTGATTCCGTCACCGCGAAGGTGCTCGCCGGTCCGGCGACGACGATGTCGCACGCCCCGACAAGACCCATGCCTCCGGCCCGGACGTGACCGTCGATCCGCCCGATCACCGGCTTGGGAAGCTCGAGAATGCTGCGCAAGAGTGTCAGCATCCCCCGTCCTCGCTCCTTGACGGCGTCCTCCGGTGATGCGGACGAACCGGAGGCCTCACTGAGATCGGCTCCCGCACAGAATGTTCCACCGGTGTGGGTGAGTACCACCGCTCGAACTGCCGGATCGGCGGCAGCCGCCGTCAACCCAGCCTGCAACTCCGTGACCAACCGCGTCGAAATCGCGTTGCGGTTGTGGGGTGAGTCGAGAGTGATCGTGGCAGCACCGCCCGATACTTCGTACCGTACGTATGGCTTGTCCTGATCCGTCATGAGTCGCCTCTTCCTAGTAGGACCGTGGCAGACCGAGGGAATGCTGTGAGACGAAGTTGAGGATCATCTCGCGGCTCACCGGCGCGACACGGGCGATACGAGCCGCACCGAGCATGGCGGCCAGTCCGTATTCCTTCGTCAGTCCTGCGCCGCCATGCGTCTGGATCGCCTGATCGAGCGCCTTGATGCTGGCTTCGGCGGCGGCGTACTTTGCCATGTTCGCGGCTTCGGCAGCACCGAAATCGTCACCGCTGTCGTAGAGCACCGCGGCCTTCTGCATCATCAGCTTGGCGAGCTCGAGTTCGATCTTCACCTGCGCGAGTGGATGCGAAATACCTTGGTGCGCACCGATCGGCGTCTTCCACACCGTGCGCTCGTTGGCGAACTTCACTGCGGCGTTCAGGGCGTAACGGCCCATGCCGATGGCCATCGACGCACCCAGGATGCGCTCGGGGTTGAGGCCGGCGAACAACTGCATCAGGGCGGCATCGGCTTCGCCGACCAGAGCGTCGGCCGGCAGACGGACGTCGTCGAGGAAGAGGATGAACTGGTGGTCCGGTTCGATGATGTCCATCTCCATCTGCGTCTTCACGAATCCGGGAGAATCCGTGGGGACGATGAACAGAGCGGGCTTGAGCTTGCCCGTCTTGGAGTCCTCGGTGCGCGCAACGACGAGGACCGCGTCAGCCTGATCGACACCCGAGATGTAGATCTTGTTGCCGCTCAGGATCCAGTCGTCTCCATCCCTGCGTGCCGTCGTGGTGATCTGATGAGAGTTGGAACCAGCGTCGGCCTCGGTGATTCCGAACGCCATGATCTTGGAGCCGTCGGCGAGGCTGGGTAGCCACTGCTGCTTCTGCTCCGCCGTGCCGTACTTGCCGATGATGGTGCCGCAGATGGCCGGGGATACGACAACCAGGAGCAGACCGGCACCCTGCGCCGCCAATTCCTCCTGCACCAGCGCGAGTTCGTAGATGCCTGCACCGCCGCCGCCGTATTCCTCCGGCAGGTTGACGCCCAGGAATCCGAGTTTGCCCGCCTCGTTCCACAATTCGGTGAGCGGCTCCCCCTTTCGCGCCTTGGGCAGCACGTAGTCGACGTAGTTGAAGCGCTCACCCAGTTTGGAAACGGATGCCCGCAGTTCCTTCTGCTCTTCGGTCTCGATGAAACTCATCATGCTTCCTCTTCTGTAGCGGGTTCTTCCACACGTGCGAGTACCGATCCGACCTCGACCTGCTGGCCGACGGCGACCGGAAGTTCCACCAGGACACCGGCAGTCGGCGCGGTGACGGTGTGTTCCATCTTCATGGCCTCCAGCCACAGAATCGGCTGGCCGGCGGTGACGGTGTCACCGAGTGCGGCACCGAGGCGGATGACCGATCCCGGCATCGGAGCGAGCAACGAACCGGCGGCGACTTCTGCCGACGGATCCACGAAGCGCGGTGCTGCCGTCAACGCGACGGGTCCGAGCGAGGAGTCGACAAAAATCTCACTCCCGTAGGCCGCAACGTCGAACGAGCGCTGTACTCCGCTCTGCTCGAGCACTACCCGGGTCGCAGTTGCCGACACCAGGCGCACGTCGTCAAAGCCTTCTGCACTCAGCACGCCGCTTCGGCTCAGGGAGTAGCGGACGTCGTAGTCGCCCGACGCAGTGGAATAGCTCTTGCTCTGCGGCTGCGACGGGAGGTTGCGCCACCCGCTGGGCAAGCGGCCGATGACGCGGGCCGACGCCCGGTTGTGCGCGGCATCGGCAAGTGCCGCCGCCAGCGCCGAGAGTTTTTCGGCGGCGGTATCGGCCAAGGGCGTAGACAGCTTCTCGAGGTCGTGAGTCTCGAAGAAGGCAGTGTCGGTGTCTCCGGCAATGAAGGCGGGGTGGGCCAGGACGTTGACGAGCAGGTCGCGGTTGGTGCGCAGGCCGTGAATCCTGGTGCGCGCCAGCGTCGATGCGAGCAGCCGGGCAGCTGCGGTCCGCGTCGGCGCGTACGAGATGACCTTGGCCAACATCGGGTCGTAGTGGACGCCGACAACACTGCCGTCGACGACGCCGGAGTCGAGGCGAACGCCCTGCTCACGCAGAACACTGAATTCTTGCGGGTCACCGGGCAACTCGATGTGGTGGACGGTTCCGCTCTGCGGCTGCCAGTTCTTGGCGGGGTCCTCGGCGTACAGGCGCACTTCGATCGAATGCCCCCGGATCTCCGGCTGTTCGTCCGGAAGTGCTTCACCTGAAGCGACCTGCAATTGGAGTTCCACCAGATCGAGTCCAGTGGTGCACTCGGTGACCGGATGCTCCACCTGCAAACGCGTGTTCATTTCCAGGAAGAAGAAGTCGCCTTTTTCGTCAGCCAGGAATTCAACGGTTCCTGCGCCCTCGTAACCGATGGCGTTGGCGGCGAGCCGCGAGGCGTCGAACAGCTTGTCGCGCATGGCGGGGATGCGTTGCACGAGCGGCGACGGTGCCTCTTCGACCACCTTCTGATGCCGACGCTGGATCGAGCACTCGCGCTCCCCCACCGCCCACACCGCACCGTGGCGGTCGGCCATGACCTGAACCTCGATGTGCCGACCGGTCTCGAGGTACCGCTCACAGAAGACTGTCGGGTCGCCGAAAGCGGACTGCGCCTCACGCCGCGCCGCTTCCAGTTCGCCGTCCAGCGCCGACAATTCACGAACGACACGCATTCCGCGTCCGCCGCCGCCCGCCGACGCCTTGATCAGCACCGGCAGATGAGCCTCGGTCACCGCGGCGGGATCGAGTTCGGAGAGCACCGGCACTCCGGCGGCGTCCATGATCTTCTTGGACTCGACCTTCGACCCCATGAGCTCGATGGATTCGACGGGCGGGCCGATCCACGTCAGTCCCGCGTCGATGACGCTGCGCGCGAACTCCGCGTTCTCGGAGAGGAATCCGTATCCGGGGTGAATCGCGTCGGCGCCCGAAGCCTTGGCGGCGGCGATGACGAGCTCACCCCGCAAGTAGGTCTCGGCAGGCGTGTTACCCGGCAGGCGAACCGAAGCATCGGCTTCGGCGACGTGCGGGCTGTCGGCATCTGCGTCGGAAAATACCGCGACCGTGCCGATTCCGTTCTTGCGGCAGGTTGCAAAGACACGGCGGGCGATTTCGCCACGATTGGCGACCAGTACTGAAGTGATTGTCACGGCGTGCCTCACATACGGAAGACGCCGAAGTTCTCGGTGCCTTCGATCGGGGCGGTGGCGATGGCCGACAGGCACATTCCCACCACGGTGCGGGTGTCTCGGGGATCGATGACGCCGTCGTCGTACAGACGACCCGACAGGAACATCGGAAGTGACTCGGCCTCGATCTGGTTCTCGATCATCGCGCGCATGCCGGCGTCGGCCTGCTCGTCGAAGACCTGGCCGCGCGCCTCGGCAGCAGCGCGTCCCACGATGGAGATGACGCCGGCGAGCTGCGCACCGCCCATGACGGCGGACTTGGAACTGGGCCAGGCAAAGAGGAATCGCGGATCGAACGCCCGTCCGCACATGCCGTAGTGACCGGCGCCGTACGACGCTCCGAGCAGGATCGAGATGTGCGGAACTTTGGAGTTGGCAACCGCATTGATCATCATCGATCCGTGCTTGATCATGCCGCCCTCCTCGTATTCCTTACCCACCATGTAGCCGGTGGTGTTGTGCAGGAACAGCAACGGCGTGTTGGAACGATTGGCGAGCTGGATGAACTGCGTGGCCTTCTGTGATTCCTCACTGAAGAGCACTCCACGTGCGTTCGCCAGGATGCCGATCGGGTAGCCGTTGAGCTCGGCCCACCCGGTCACGAGGGAGGAACCGTAGAGCGGCTTGAACTCGTCGAAGTCGGAACCGTCGACGATACGGGCGATGACCTCACGCGGATCGAACGGGATCTTCAGGTCGGCCGGAACGATGCCGAGCAACTCTTCCGGATCCTCGAGCGGTTCGATGATCTCCGCGCGCGGCGCCGGCCCCTTCTTGGTCCAGTTGAGCCGCTTGACGATCGAGCGCCCGATGCGGATCGCGTCCTGCTCGTCGGCGGCGAAGTAGTCGGCCAACCCGGACTTGCGAGCGTGCATTTCGGCGCCGCCGAGTGCCTCGTCGTCGGATTCCTCACCGGTGGCCATCTTGACCAGCGGCGGGCCTGCGAGGAACACCTTGGAGCGTTCCTTGATCATCACGACGTGGTCGGACATGCCCGGGATGTACGCACCGCCGGCCGTCGAGTTACCGAAGACCAGTGCAATGGTGGGGATTCCGGCTGCGGACAGCTGAGTGAGGTCACGGAACATACGCCCGCCCGGGATGAACACCTCTTTCTGCGTCGGCAAGTCTGCGCCGCCGGACTCTACGAGGGAGATCACCGGGAGTCGGTTCTGCATGGCGATGTCGTTGGCGCGGAAACCCTTACGCAGCGTCCACGGGTTGCTGGTGCCGCCGCGCACGGTGGGATCGTTGGCGACGATCAGGCATTCGACACCTTCGACGACGCCGATACCGACCACGGTGCTGGCGCCGACCGGGAAGTCACTCCCCCACGCAGCGAGGGGACACAGTTCGAGGAACGGTGAATCCTGATCGAGCAGGAGTTCGATCCGCTCGCGTGCCAGGAGCTTTCCCCGCTTGTGGTGCCGCTCGGTGTACTTCTCGCCGCCACCCGCCAACGCCTTGGCGTGCTCGACCTCGATCTCGGCGAGCTTGGTGTTCATGGTCGAAGTTGCGGTCTTGTACACCTCGGAATTGGTGTCCAGTGTTGACCGGATGACACTCATGACTGATACCCCAATCGCTTGGCCGCGAGGCCGGTGAGGATTTCGGTGGTTCCGCCACCGATTCCCAGAATTCGCATGTCCCGGTACTGCCTCTCCACTTCGCTTTCCTGCATGTATCCGAGGCCGCCGAACAGCTGAACAGCTTGGTTCGCAACCCATTCGCCCGTCTCGACTGCCGTGTTCTTCGCAAAGCACACCTCGGCGATCAGATCGCCGTCACCGGCCATGTACCGCTCGATCACCGAGTGCGTGTACACCTTGGCGACGTCGATCTTGCGGGCCATCTCGGTGACGGTGTTCTGGACGGCCTGCCGACTGATCAGGGGGCGACCGAAAGTCTCACGGGCGCGGCACCATTCGAGCGTCAGCTCCAGGCAACGTTCTGCACTGGCATACGCCTGCGCGGCGAGCGCTACCCGCTCGGAGACAAATGCCTGGGCGATCTGCGCGAAGCCGCTGTTCTCTGCACCGACCAGATTCTCCACCGGAACCCGGGCGTCGACAAAGGAGAGTTCCGCGGTATCGGATGCGCGCCAGCCCATCTTCTCGAGTTTGCGCGAGACGGTGAATCCCGGTGTGCCCTTCTCGATCACGAGCAGTGAGACACCACCCGCGCCGGGACCACCGGTGCGCACCGCTGTAACGACGAAGTCCGCTCGAACGCCGGAGGTGATGAACGTCTTGGCGCCGTTCACGACGTAATGATCGCCGTCGCGCTTGGCTGTAGTTGTCAGGTGCCCGACGTCGCTGCCTCCGCCGGGCTCGGTGATGGCGAGCGAGCCGATCTTGTCGCCGCGCAGGGTCGGCTTGACCCACTTCTCGATCTGCGCCTCGTCGCCGGCCGCGATCAGGTGCGGCACCGCGATGCCGCAGGTGAAGAGCGATGCGAACAGCCCGCCCGACGCACCTGCCTGATGCATCTCCTCACAGATCACGATGGAGTCGACGGCGTCGCCGCCCTCACCACCGGCCGATTCGGGTGCGCTGGCCCCGAGGAGTCCGAGAGCGCCTGCCTTGCGGTGCAATTCGCGCGGAATCTCGCCGTCTCGCTCCCACTGCGTCAGATGCGGCAGAATCTCCTGGTTCACGAATCCGCGTACGGTCTCGCGAAGCGCAAGCCTTTCCGGTGTGGTCCACACGGTCACCGTGAATCCTCTTTCTCGTCAGTTACGGGGAGTAGCGAAATCGGGATGTCGATGTGGCGCGAACGCAGCCATTCACCAATTCCCTTGGCCTGCGGATCGAACCGCGCCTGCGAGGCGACACCCTGACCGAGAATTCCCTCGATCACGAAGTTGACGGCACGAAGGTGCGGAAGCTGGTAGCGAGTGACGTTCAGGTCTGCTGCTTCCGGTAGCAGTTCCTTGAGCATCTCGACGGTCAGTGTGTGCGCCAACCACTTCCACTGATCGTCCGTGCGAACCCAGACGCCGACGTTGGCATTTCCGCCCTTGTCGCCGCTACGGGCACCGGCGATCGTGCCGAGTGGTACTGAAAGCGACGTCTGTGGCGGCAACGGCTCCGGACGCTCCGGTTCGCCGACGGGTTCGAGGTCCTGCGTCAACGTGGACGGAGCGATGTCCACGCGCGTGCCGTCCGGCAGTACGGCCACGTGCGGCACCGATCCCGCGTCGACGTAGCCGGGGGTGAACACTCCGTACGGTTGGCCGTTGCTCGGCGGAGCCGTCAGCGAGAAGCCGGGGTAGCTGGCAAGTGCCATTTCCACCGCAACCGCGGAGAAAGGGCGACCGATCACCTTGGGGTCGGAATCGCGAACCACGCAGCGCAGCAACGCACTCGCGGTTTCCTCGGTGTCGGAATCCGGATGATCCGTGCGAGCGAGAGTCCAGACCAGTTCGGCGGGCTTCTTCGTCAGCCAGGATTCGAGCTGAGTCTTCGCCAGATCGGCCTTGGCCTCGATGTCGAGACCCGTGAGGATGAAGGTGGCCTCGTTACGGAACCCGGCCAGCGTGTTCAGGGAGACCTTGTACTGCGGCGGCGGAGCCTCGCCCGTGACGCCGCTGATCAACACCCGGTCCGGGCCTTCCTGGGTGAGCACTGCGTTGTCGATGCGGGTCGTCACGTCCGGGCCTGCATAGCGTCCACCGGTGATCTCGTACAGCAGCTGCGCCGTCACCGTGCCGACGCTCACCTCGCCGTCCGTTCCGGCGTGCTTGGTGATGACCGAGGTTCCGTCCGCGTTGATCTCGGCGATCGGGAAGCCAGGCCGGCCCAGATTGGGAATCTCTGTGAAGAACGCGTAGTTGCCGCCGGTGGCCTGGGTTCCGCACTCGATGACGTGGCCCGCCGCGACAGCACCGGCAAGCTGATCGAAATCATCTCGCTTCCAACCGAAATGGTGAGCGGCCGGACCGACGATCACCGACGCATCGGTGACCCGTCCGGTGACCACGACATCGGCGTCGGCCGACAATGCTTCGACGATGCCCCAGGCGCCGAGGTACGCATTGGCCGTCAGTGGGGAGCCGAGTCCGAGTTCGTCTGCCCGAGAGATCAAATCGTCGCCCTCGACGTGGGCGATCTTCGCGTTCAACCCCAGCTTGGTGTTGACCTCGCGCAACGCGTCGGCCAGTCCGGCGGGATTGAGACCGCCTGCATTCGCGACGATCTTCACCCCCTTGTCGAGCGCAAGGCCGAGCGTGTCCTCCACCTGCCGCAGGAACGTCTTCGCGTAGCCGAGCGACGGGTCCTTCATCCGATCCCGCCCGAGGATCAACATCGTCAGTTCGGCCAGGTAGTCGCCGGTCAGGTAGTCGAGTTCGCCGCCCTCGAGCATCTCGCGCATCGCCGAGACGCGGTCGCCGTAGAACCCGGAGCAGTTACCAATCCGTACCGAACTCATTTGCCCACCTTCGATGCTCGTCCCTCACCGCTGGATCCGACGGCGGCTCGTCCCTCACCGCTGGGTCCGGCAAAGGCCTGCGCGAACCCGAGCCACTCGTCCGCATCGGCACCCACGGCGACCAGATCGAGATCGGCGCGATTGGCACGCTGGGTGACCAGCAAGCAGAAGTCCAACGCCGGCCCGGTGACCTTCTGCGGCGCATCTTCCGGCCCCCAGGTCCAGAGCGACCCGTCCGGCGCGGTCAACTCAACCCGGAAATCGTCGGCGGGCGGCGTCTTCTCGTTGACCGAGTACGCGAAGTTTCGCGTCCGCACACCCAGGTGAGCGATGTTCTTGATGCGCGCCGTCGGAGCGCGTTCGACGCCGAGTGCGTCGGCAACGTCCTGCCCGTGCGCCCACGTCTCCATCAGTCGCGCGGTAGCCATGGAGACACCGCCCATGGGCGGGCCGTACCAGGGGAACTTGGTTCCGGCCGGGGCGGCGGTGAGCGCCTCGACGAGAGCGGTGCGCCCCGCTCGCCAATCGGCGAGCAACTCCGCCGGCTGGCGGGCCGCCTGTTCGGCAGCACCGTCGTCGACAAACCCTGCCGGGTTCACGAACGCCGCCTTCAACTGCTCCGCGAACCCGTCCGGGTCGGTGATCGCCAGGATCGCTGCACTGTCCGTCCAGTGCAGGTGCCCGATCTGATGTGCGATGGTCCACCCTTCCGCAGGCGTCATTGTCGCCCACTTCTCCTCGGGCAGATCCGCAACCAGGGCGTCGAGGCTCTCGCCTTCGGCCCGCAAGTCATCGATGAACGTCTGAAGTTCGGCCATGCGACCAGCATCACACTCACATCCATAAAAATCAAGCACGAATGATTGTTATTGCGAAATCCTGTGGTGAGAGACTGAGCTCAACTGCCATCGACAACCAGGAGCACCCATGAGCGACGCCGTACTGATCTCGCGAACCGGCGATGTGGTCACGTGGACCCTCAATCGCCCGGACACCCGCAATGCGATCTCCGAGATCGACATGATCGAGGCCCTCGAAGACGCAGTCACCGCGGTCAACCGAGATCAGAGTGTGCGCACGGTCATTCTGACGGGGGCCGGATCGGCCTTCTCCTCCGGCGGCAACGTCAAGCACATGCGAGACAAGGAGGGCATGTTCGGTGGCGCACCCGGCGAGATCCGCCAGGGCTACCGGCACGGCATCCAACGCATCCCGCTCGCGCTGTACACGTGTGAGGTGCCGACCATCGCGGCGGTCAACGGCCCGGCCATCGGAGCGGGCTGCGACCTCTCACTCATGTGCGACCTCCGCATCGCCTCGACCGCCGCAGTCTTCGCCGAGAGTTTCGTCAAGGTAGGACTCATTCCCGGCGACGGCGGAGCGTGGCTGCTCCCCCGCGCGATCGGCAACGCCCGCGCGGCCGAGATGGCGTTCACCGGTGAACCGATCGATGCTGCGAAGGCACTCGACTGGGGTCTGGTCTCGCAGGTGACCGAGCCCGAGGAATTGCTTTCCGCTGCGCACGCTTTGGCAGCTCGAGTAGCCGCCAATCCCCCGCAGGTACTCCGCATGACCAAAAAGCTCCTCCGCGAGGGCCAGCACCAGAGCCTCGAGAGCTTGCTCGAACTCTCGGCCGCCATGCAGTCGATCGCCCACCACACCCGAGATCACCACGAAGCCGTCGCCGCGATGCTCGAGCGTCGAAGTCCCGAGTTCACCGGAGAATGAAGGCCGGCAGTCAGCTACTGCCGGTCGGAGCAGTCCTCACGTCGATACTGTCGCTCCAGTTCGGAGCGGCATTCGCGACGACACTGTTCTCGCAGATCGGGCCGGCCGGAGCCACGACGCTGCGGCTGACGATCGCCGCGATCATCCTCGGCGTCATCGTCCGCCCGCGATGGAGCAGATGGTCGAACCGGCAGCGCAAAGGCATCTTCGCGCTGGGCATCGCCCTCGCCGTGATGAACGGCGCCTTCTACCTCGCCCTCGACACGGTGCCCATCGGAACGGCCGTCACCATCGAGTTCCTCGGACCGCTCACCCTGGCCGCAGTTCTGTCTCGTCGGTGGGCCGACGGAGCATGGGTGCTGCTCGCCTTCGGCGGAGTGTTGCTGCTCGGGTTGGGCGATCACGGCGAATCCGGTTTGGACCCGATCGGGGTGATGTTCGCGTTGATCGCCGCTACTGCGTGGGCCGGATACATCGTGGCCGGTTCCCACCTGGCCGCGACGCTCCCGAGCGCCGACGGGTTGGCAGGCGCAAGCATCGTCGCGGCCGTATTGACGCTGCCCTTCGGCGTCGTCTCGGGCGGAAGTGAACTGCTGGATCCGACGATGCTCGCCGCAGGCGCAGCCGTCGCCGTCCTCTCGTCCGTCATCCCGTACAGCTTGGAAATGTGGGCGCTGCGCTCTCTAGCCAAGAAAGTCTTTGCCGTCCTCATCGCCCTCGAACCCGCAGCGGCCGCACTGGCCGGAGTCCTCGTGATCGGGCAAACGCTCGACGCGTTCACACTCGTGGCCATCGCACTGGTGGTGGCCGCGGGCGTCGGCACAGTCGTCATGAATCGAAAACCCACAGCGAAGTAGTCCAGGTACCGTCAGAGCACGTCATTCCAACGCACAGGAGAACCATGACCAACCCGATCATCGCCACCGTTCTCGGTAACACCCCGCAGATCGACGAAAGTGCGTTCATCGCACCCAACGCCACCGTTATCGGCGCGGTGACCATCGCTGCGGGAGCCAGCATCTGGTACGGCGCGGTTATCCGCGGCGACGCAGAATCGATCTCCATCGGCGCTGACACCAACATTCAGGACAACTGCACCGTGCACGCCGACCCGACGTTCCCCGCAGTGCTGGGCGAACGAATCTCGGTCGGCCACAACGCAGTGCTGCACGGGTGCACCGTCGAAGACGACGTTCTCGTCGGCATGGGTGCCGTGGTGCTCAACGGCGCACACATCGGCTCGGGGTCACTGATTGCAGCCGGTGCCGTCGTGTCTCAGGGGATGCAAATCCCGCCTGGATCACTGGTCGCCGGCGTGCCCGCCAAAGTCAAACGTGAACTCTCCGAAGGCGAAAAGGCCGGTATCACCGCCAACGGCGCCGGCTACATCATGCTCGCGAAGGCTCACCAGGACATCGAACAAGCCTGATCGAAACGACGCTCGCGGCCGGTAGCAGCAAGAGCAACGACTAGCCTCGGGGCCGCAACGTACTGTTCGGCAACTCGGGTGCCGGGAGCGCCGGACCGTCGTATCCCGGCACGACGCCGAAACGCCGGTCCGGGACGCTGCCGTCGAATCCGGAGGCAAGCTCGGCCTGCCACTTGCGTCGATACTCGACGATCTCTTCGTGTGTACGGCCCATGAAGTTCCACCACATGATGACCTGCTCGCCCAACGGTTTCCCGCCGAGAAGTAGCAGTCGAGCCGGTTCGGATCCCGGATTGCGCAAAGTCAGTTTTCCGAAACCCGGTGCTTGATAACCCAACTCGGCCCAGCCGACAGTGGTACCACGCAGAACAACCGATCCTTGATCGACGATCACGCCGTGCTCATGTGAACGATCGACATCGAGGGCGATCTCGGCCCCAGGATCGAGAATCACCTCGGCACCGAGTAATTCGGTGAAGGTAGACACCGGAGACGTTTCACCGGCGAGCGAACCGAGGAACACACTGAGCGTGACACCATCGGTGGTCACCGGCTCCGGTCGATAGTGAACGAACGCGGGTGCGGTATCGCGCGCCGCATCCGGCAGCGCCACCCACAACTGCATCCCGTGCAGAACCTTCGTATTCGGCGTCGACACCTCGGAGTGCGCGATCCCACTCCCGGCCGTCATCAGATTCAGTTCACCCGGCCGTACCATCGCATGGGAACCGATGCTGTCACGGTGCTCGATCTCTCCGGTGAACAGCCAACTCACCGTCTGCAAACCGGTATGCGGATGCGGCGGCACATGCATGCCCGGTCCTGAGCCGACGTCATCCGGACCGTAATGATCTGCAAAACACCATCCCCCGATCAGCGAACGCTCGCGTTGCGGGAGGGTGCGTCGCACTCGCATGGCCCGCGGGCCACCGAGCGGTACGTCGCGCGGGGTGAGGATCTGAATCTCGCTCTCCGCCGGATGGCCTTCGCATTCCTGCTCGACGGGCTGCGCTTCGAGGTTGCTCATATCGTCCATCCTGCCTCCAGTCATGACTGCGCGAGACGCAGACGCGTGCACAATTCGGCCAACAGTCGAAGTTCATCAGCGTCCAGGGCCGGTCCGACGTGGCGGCGGATGCTCGCGGCATGACGGCGACCCACTGATTTCTGCAGCGCTGCACCCGTTTCGGTGAGTTGCACGATCGTCCCGCGGCGATCCTGTGGATCAACACTTCTCGTTACCAGACCTTCGCCCTCCAACCGTTCCACCAGGCGACTGAGCGAAGGCTGGCTCAGCAATATCTCCCGATTCAGGTCATGCAGGCGAAGGGAACTACTCGGCGCAAGACTCAGCGTGAACAGCACGTCGTACTCGCGCATCGACACCTGATCCCAGACGTCATCGGCAGAGAGCCGCCGCATCACCGACACCTGGGCGCGAAACAAGGCTTCCCAGGCGTCGGTGGCGAGTTCGGTGGTGCTGACCGGAACCTCAGGCGGTTGCTCGTCAGGCAGTGACACTGCTTGCCTCACGAGCCGCCTTCATCGACGCGTGAGTGGGCGGGTTGTCCGGCACATGTGCTGGCCGCCTGGCCGCGAACTCACGGCGCAGAACCGGAACAACTTCCTCACCGAGCAGATCGAGCTGCTCGAGCACCGTCTTCAGCGGCAGTCCGGCGTGATCCATCAGGAACAGCTGGCGCTGGTAGTCACCGAAGAAATCGGCAAACGCCAACGTCTTCTCGATGACCTGCTCGGGGGAACCGACGGTCAGCGGCGTCTGCTCGGTGAACTCTTCGAGTGAGGGCCCGTGGCCGTACACCGGGGCATTGTCGAAATACGGACGGAATTCCTTGACCGCGTCCTGACTGTTCTTGCGCATGAAGACCTGACCGCCGAGGCCGACGATCGCCTGATCCGCGGACCCGTGGCCGTAGTGCTCGTAACGCCGGCGGTAAAGATTGATCAGCTCGATGTAGTGCTCTTTCGGCCAGAAGATGTTGTTCGCGAAGAATCCGTCGCCGTGATACGCCGCGATCTCCGCGATCTCGGGGCTGCGGATCGAGCCGTGCCACACGAACGGAGCGATACCGTCCAGCGGGCGCGGTGTGGACGTGAATCCCTGCAGCGGTGTGCGGTACTCCCCTTGCCAGTTCACGACCTCCTCGTCCCAGAGCCGGCGAAGAAGTTGATAGTTCTCGAGCGCCAACGGGATTCCGGCGCGAATGTCCTTGCCGAACCACGGGTACACAGGCGCGGTGTTTCCGCGACCCATCATCAGGTCGACGCGCCCCTCGGCGAGGTGCTGGAGCATCGCGTAGTCCTCGGCGATCTTCACCGGGTCGTTGGTGGTGATCAGCGTCGTGGACGTGGAGAGCGTGATCTTCTCGGTCTGGGCCGCGATGTATCCGAGCATCGTGGTCGGAGATGACGGCACGAACGGCTTGTTGTGATGCTCGCCGGTCGCGAAGACGTCGAGACCGACTTCCTCGGCGTGCTTGGCGATGGTCGTCATGGCCTTGATGCGCTCGTGCTCTGTCGGGGTCGCCCCCGTCGTGGGATCAGTGGTGACGTCACCGACCGTGAAGATTCCGAACTGCATGGTTGCTCCTCCGCGAACTAGATCCATGCGTTTGCATGTAACTGATCAAACATTCAACCATCCAGCTGTATTCCACGGCAAAAAGGTGAGGGCGGCACACAAGATGTGTGCCGCCCTCACCTGGACGAACGATCTACCGAAAAGCGGTCAGTGCATAACGATCGGCGTTGCCGTCTCGCCCTCGGCCACCGGCCTGGTGGTCTTGCTCCGCGGCAGGAAGAACGCCGGGATGAGGGTCAGGACGATCAGCACAGTGGCAACGAGGAAGGTGTTACCGAAGGCATCCGACGCCGCACTGAGAATCGAATTCGCAGCAGACTCCTGCGGACTTCCCGGTTCGGTCGGAATGTGCGAGGCCGCACCGACCATCGTCGTGTCGAGGCCACGATCGAGAAGCTGGTTGGTCAAGACCACCGACATCACGGCGGTACCGATCGAACCTGCGGTCTGCTGAACGATGTTCATCAGGGTGGAGCCGCGAGCAATCTGCTCGTTGGAGAGCGTCACGATAGCTGCGGTCATCAGCGGCATCATGGTGCAACCCATACCGAGGCCCATGACGAACAAGGCACCCATCAGCAGCCACGTCGGGGAATCCGAGGCAACCTGTGTGAACACACCCAAACCGATGAGAATCAGCGGCAAACCGGTCAGGACGATCTTGCCCGGGCCGATCTTGTCGACCAGTCGACCAGCGATCGGCATGGTGACCATAGCGCCCAGACCCTGCGGAGCCATCAACAATCCGGCCGCGAGCGTGGTGTGACCGCCGACCTGGATGAAGTAGCTCGGGAACAGCAACCCGGCGCCCATGAACGCGACGATGAACAGCGACGTCGTGATGACGGCGGTGGTCAACTGACGGTTCTTGAACAGGTGCAGGTCGATCAGCGGGTGATCCTTGTTGAGCGCGTGGAACACGAAGGCGATGATCAGCGCCAGACCGATACCGGCCGACACCAGAACCCGAGCCGACGCGACGGTTCCCACCTCAGGGATGGACGACACACCGAACAGGAACAGCGCCAGGCCGGGCGACAGCAGGATCATGCCGAGGAAGTCGAAGGACTCCGAAGGCTTCGCCTTGTCGGACGGCAGAATGATGAACGCAGCAGCCAGAGCGATGATGCCGATCGGCAAGTTGATCAGGAAGATCCAGTGCCAGCTCGCGGCCTCGATCAGCCAACCACCGAGAATCGGGCCGCCGATAGGACCGAGCAGCATCGGGATACCGAGAACTGCCATGACACGACCGACACGGTCCGGACCGGCGGCCCGGGTCATGATCGTCATACCGAGCGGCATCAACATGCCGCCGCCGAGACCCTGGAGCACGCGGAAGCCGATGAGCGAGGTGATGTCCCACGCCATCGCACAAGCGACCGAACCGAGCACGAAGAGCACCAGGGCCGTCATGTAGAGGCGCTTGGTGCCGAAACGGTCGGCAGCCCAACCGGTAACCGGAATGACCGTCGCCAAAGCGAGGGTGTAGGCCGTCATCGTCCACGCGACGGTGGCGTACGAAGTTTCGAAGTCCTCGGCAAAGGTGGTGAGCGCGACGCTCACCACGGTTACGTCGAGAATCGACATGATGGCGCCGAGCACCACCACGGAAGCGATCTTGAGGACCGCCCCGTCAAGTTTGTCGGACGCCGGTGCCGGCGCGTTCGGCGATGTCATCGCGAAGTCTCCTGGTTAAGTGCTCGCAGATAGTCACCCGCGAGAATGGGCTTGAGAGCCTCGAACAAACGAATCCGCTCTGGCTCAGGAACACGCGACGCGAATTCGCGAAGCTGGCCGCGCTTGCACTCGATGTGGTTGGTCGTCACCTTACGACCGGCCTCCGACAAGGAAACCCGCTTGACGCGTCGGTCCCGCTCGTCTTCACGGCGATCGACCAGACCCATGTTCACGAGCTGATCGATGTTACGCCCCGTAGCTGCCACCGAGAGCCGAAGCTCGTCGGCAACCTCGTTGATCGGGATCGCCGCATCACGTTGTGCAAGTACGAACAGCACACGCACCTGAGAGAACGAGAGATCCAGTTCGATCAACGCATCGATCGACTCCGAATCACCGGCGCTCATCAGGCGAGTGAACAACTCGTCGAGTGCTCCATACAGGTCATCAGAATCGGAAGCGATCACCTGGCAAATGGTAGTGCGGTTGCAACTATTGCCCAAATGAAAACATGTTGCAACTTATTATTTGGTGACCACCATCACGTTGCGAAGAATCATTCCTGCAGCAAGATGGCCTTTCCGAGAACTTTGCCGCTTTCGAGATCAGCCAGGGCAACTGCTGCGTCGGCAAGCGGATACCGTGCCTTGACCAGCGGACGCAAGCCGTTTCGGACGTGTTCTACCAGCGATGCGTGTATCTCGGCTACCGCCTCGGGATTGGTACGCGTGAACTCACCCCATGCCGCGCCGACAATGCTGATATTGCGAAACAGCACCCGGTTCACCTTTATCTCGGGAATACCGCCGCCGGCGAATCCGATCACCACGAGTCGTCCTTCGGGTGCCAGAACCCGGACCGCGTCGTCGAACGCATCGCCGCCCACCGGATCCACCACGATCTGAGCGCCGACGCCGTCGGTCAGTTCCCGAATCCGCTCTCCCCATCCCGGAGCCAGCGCGACCACCTCGTCGGCACCGAGCTCACGCAAGAAGTCATCGACGCCCTCGCGTCGTACCACGGCGATCACCCGGGCACCGTGCGCCTTGGCCAGCTGGATGGTTGCCGTTCCGACTCCGCCTGCAGCGCCGAGCACGACGACTGTCTCCCCCGCGACGATCTTCGCGCGACGAGCGAGCGCGAACTCCATCGTCTGATAGTTGATGATCAGCGAAGCCGCCTCGTCGAAGGCGAGTCCGTCCGGAATTCGGAGTACCTGCGCCGGGTTGACGGCAATCCGCTCTGCATACCCACCCAGATACGCGGCCGCGAGAACACGATCGCCCGGAGCGAAACCCGACCCTTCCGGCGCGGAGACCACGACGCCCGAGATCTCCGCGCCGGGAATGAACGGCGGTTCCGGGCGGATCTGATACTTGCCGTAGGTGATGAGCAGGTCCGGAAAGCAGACGCCACTTGCCTTCACATCGATGAGAACAAGACCTTCGGCTGCGGGCTCGGGAACCTCCTGCGCGACAATTCCTTCGGGACCGGACAGTTCCGTAACCACCATGGCGCGCACAGAAAGCTCCTCTTCGGGACATCTGAAGTCTGGACCGGTAACCCGGTTTTCTCGACTTTAACCCGGTACTCACGTCAGATCATCGTTCGCTCCCGATGTGCAGACGTTCGAGTCCGTCGAGAATCAGATCGAGACCGAAAGCGAATTCGGCGGCGTAGCTGTATCCCGGAGCAAGGACGTGCTCGGTGGTCAACTCGGCCAGGTGCGGATACTGACCGCTCTCGAACGAGCCCATGATCGCCTTCGCCAGTTCCGTCGTTTCCTGCGCTGTTTCGAACGGCAAGCTCACTTCTTGCAGCACGAAGCCGTAGATGTACGCATCCATGATCGAAAAGGCATGCGCAGCAAGGGCGACGGGAAAGTCGGCGGCGCGTAGCGTTCCGATGACGGCATCGTGGTGGCGCAGGGTCGCGGGACCAGGCGTCGTTCGGGACTCCATCAACGGAGTTGCCCACGGGTGCCTCCCCAACACTTCCCTTGTCGATACCGCTCGCACGTGAAGTTCCGTGCGCCACCGGCGTCCCGGCGTCGGCAGATCGATCTCCGCGAAGACCGCATCGACCATTCCGTCGAGCAGATCCCCCTTGTCCGAAACATGGTTGTACAGAGACATCGCTTCGACGCCCAGTTCGGTGCCCAGCTTCCGCATGGTCATCGAATCGATTCCGACGGAATCGGCAAGCGCGACAGCAGCGTGTACGACGTCGTCTCGGGTCAATCTTGCGCGCTTCTCCACGTTGACAGAACTTACACCGTAAGTGCAATACTTACGCTGTAAGCATTCGATGAACGGAGACTCGCATGCCGAAGGAACTGATGACCGCCGTCGTACAGGATCGCTACGGCGAGGCCGACGTTCTCTACGTCGACCACATTCCGCGCCCCACTGTCGCCGACAACGAAGTGCTGATACGCGTCGAGGCCGCGTCCGTCGACCGCGGGGCATGGCATCTCATGGCCGGACTGCCATATCCGTTGCGCCTCGCGGGTTTCGGGCTGCGCAGACCTAGGAACCGAGTTCGCGGACTGGACGTGTCCGGCCGAGTCGAGGCCGTCGGCAGTTCGGTGACCCGCGTGGCAGTCGGCCAGGAGGTGTACGGGATCGCGGTCGGTTCGTTCGCGGAGTACGCACGCGCACTCGAGACGAAGATTGCCGCAAAACCTGCCCGGTTGTCGTTCGCACAGGCAGCAGCGGTGCCGGTCTCCGCCCTCACAGCGTTGCAAGCCGTGCGCGACCACGGCCGCGTGCAGGCGGGCCAATCCGTCCTCGTACTCGGCGCATCCGGTGGCGTCGGTATCTACGCGGTGCAGGTGGCAAAAGCCATGGGCGCTCACGTCACCGGCGTGTGCAGCACCTCGAAAACCGATACCGTCCGCTCCATCGGTGCCGACGAGGTTCTCGACTACCGCGTCGACGACGCCACCGACGGATCGCATCGGTACGACGTCATCATCGACACCGGCGGCAACCGCCGACTGCGAGATCTTCGACGGGCGCTCACACGCACCGGAACGCTGGTGATCGTCGGCGGCGAGAACGGCGGACGGTGGCTCGGCGGAACCGATCGCCAAATACGCGCACAGTGCTTGTCTCCGTTCATATCTCAGAAAATGGGCACCTTCATCGCTTCGGAGAACGCCGACGATCTGGAGGTCCTGACGCAGATGATCGACGCAGGTGACATCACCCCGGTGATCGACTCCGTTCACCCCCTTGCCGACACCGCCGTCGCCGTGGCACGAATGGTCGACGGCTCCGGCTGCGGAAAGCAGATAATCGCCACTCGCTGAAAAGCCTGACAGAATCGGCTCACTCCAGCGAACAGGAATCTCACGTGAACCCAGATCTCACGCTCGCGCAACAGCCGGACCGAGGACCGATCTTCGTCAAGTCCCGCCCGGTCCGCACCGGCGACATCGACGTCGCCAAGCAGGTCAGGCTCGACGCCGTCGCCCGCTACCTGCAGGACATCGGCAACGACAACATCGAGGCCGCGGGAGCCATCGACACCCATCCGCTCTGGATAGTGCGTCGTACGGTCGTCGACGTCGTACGCCCGGCGATCTGGCCGGAAGAGTTGACGATGACTCGCTGGTGCTCCGGCTTCTCCACGAGATGGGCGAACATGCGTGTGCGCTTCGACGGCAGCAACGGCGCGCTGATGGAAACCGAAGGCTTCTGGATCAACATCAGCGCCGAGTCGGGCATGCCCACGCGGATGAGTGACGACTTCATGCGGCCACTGGAGGAATCCACCGACGAGCATCGCCTGAAGTGGAAGCGTGTCCTCGCCGAGAACGCACCGGAGGCGGACGACGCCGGTGTTCTGGACACGCCGTTCGCTCTGCGCGCCACGGATATCGACCCGTTCGACCACGTCAACAACGCCGTCTACTGGCAGGCAGTCGAAGAGGTCCTCAGCGCTCGCACCGAACTACGGACAGTTCCGCATCGAGCACTGATCGAGTACCTCTCCCCCATCGTCTCCAGCGACGACGTCGTCCTGCGCAGCCGCGTCGACGACAAGACCGTCACGGTCTGGTTCCTGGTCGGCGAAGCGCTCCGCGCAGTTGCGCAGGTGAGCGCCCTCTAACGCAGTTTCTGGGTCGCGACAGCCGCGACACCGAACACCAACGCAAGAAGAATCGCGGCCCAGAAACCGAAGAGCCACCACACCACGCCGAACACGACCACTGCCGGGGCAACGGTGATGAAAGCGATGGTGGGGCTTTCGCGTACCACCTCGAGTGCAGTTCGGGCATTAGTTCGATCGAGCTTCTTACCGGCCATCGAAAACCTCCTTCAAGGTCCTGACCATCCAGAGTAACCGGACTGACGGGCACAAAGCGGATACCGTGAACGCATGGCCGACCACCGCACCCTCGTCCTCATGCGACACGGCAAGTCCAGTTACCCCGAGGGCATCCGTGATCACGAGCGTCCGCTCGCCGAACGGGGCCTGCGCGAGGCCCGCATCGGCGGCGAATGGATCCGCGAAAACGTCCCGCCCGTCGACGCCGTTCTGTGCTCCACCTCCCGGCGGACCGTCGAAACCCTTGCCTCGACGGGAATCGAAGCTCCCGCCGGGTTCGAGAAGTCCATCTACGGCGGCTCACCCGCAGACGTCATTGCAGCTGCGCGAACCACGTCCGACCACGTCAAGACGCTCCTGATCGTCGGACACGAACCCGGAATTCCCTGGACTGCACTCGATCTCGCATCGAACGAAAACTCCGAAGCGGCCCAACGTATCCGCGACAAGTTCCCGACTTCGGCGATCGCCGTCCTCTCCGTACCGGTGCCGTGGACCGAACTCGACGACTCCGTCGCCACTCTGCTCGAGTTTCACGTGCCTCGTTAGATCAACCACACCGCTAAACCACCTCACGTAGCAGGCGGTCCGAAAGTGCAAGCGCGTCACGGTCGTACGTCGATGTCGACGCCAACACTTCGTCGGCACCGGTCCGTTCGGCGAGAGAGTGAAGTTGCTGTTTCACCTCGACGGGTGTGCCGTGCAGCGCCGAAGCCGTGAACGACTCGATGCGCCTGGCGTTTCGATCACTGCGCGGGGCGCGCCTGATCTCGTCCGGCGACACGAGCGGCGGAAACTCCCCTGTCCGTGACGATTCTGCGAGCGCGTACGCCTCCGGGATCAGCAACTCACGGGCCGCCTCGGTGGTATCGGCAACCGCCACCTCGAGGGAAACCACCACATAGGGTTCGGGGTGTGTGTCGGTGGGCTGGAAAGCTCGGCGGTACTCGTCCAACGCATCCACCCGATCGGTGCTACCGATTCCCAGTATCGGCCCACCCACGACCACCGGAAGCCCCAGCTGCGCTGCCACTTTCAGACCTGTGCGCGTCGCCAGCACGAAGATCGGCACCCCAGTCTGCGACGCCGGCCGTGCCGTCACTGCGGCGGATCCGTCCAGGTAACGCCTCACCTCGTCCAGGTCCGACACAAACGTGTCCGGAGCGTCCTTGCTGCGTCGTAGTGCCTGACGTACGGGCTCCGTGAATCCCAGCGATCGGCCGAGGCCGAGATCGATTCGCCCCGGGTAGAGAGCCTCCAGCATCAGGAACTGCTCGGCGACGATCAGCGGTTGGTGATTCGGCAGCATGACTCCACCGCTGCCGAGTCTGATATCGCGCGTATGCGCGCCGATCGCGGCAAGCAGTACTGCCGGCGACCCGCTCCCGATCCCGGGCACCGCGTGATGCTCGGCGACCCAGAACCGGTGGTAGCCGAGAGCGTCGGCGTGCGCGGCACGTTCGACGGAATGCGTCAGAGCTGCGGAGTCGGGGTATCCGCTCCTGGTTCGGGATCGGTCGAGCAGTGAGAGAAGCACCCTCGGAGCAACAAGGAATTCGGAAAGTTTCATCCGGACGCCGAACGAGGACCGTTTCTGACCGCAATACCCGCAACACTGGACCTGTCGCCGGAATTCACCATCACATGAAGGGCACGTCATGGACATCAAGCTCGAACTGGTCGCCATTCCCGTCACCGACATCGACCGCGCCAAGGACTTCTACGTCCGCCTCGGATTCAATGCCGACCACGATCACACGGTCAGCGAAGACCTGCGATTCGTCCAGCTGACCCCTCCCGGTTCGGCCTGCTCGATCTGCATCGGCAAGGGAATCACCGACGCCGAGCCCGGCTCGGTCGTCGGCATGCAGGTAGTGGTCAAGGACATCGAAGAGGCCGAGCGCGAGTTCAAGAGCCGCGGCATCGACATCAGCCCGATCGACGACCAGGCCTGGGGGCGGTTCATCTACTTCGCCGACCCCGACGGGAACAAGTGGGCCGTCCAGGAGATCGTCATCCCGGACCTCAGCGGCAGCAACTCCTGAAAACGTCCCACTCCTGACATGAAAAATCCCCCCACCTCTTTCGAAGTGGGGGGATTTCTACGAACTAACGCTTAGCGGTAGTCGTTGCTGAAGCCGTAGTCGTCCAGCGGAACTGCAGCACCGGTGTTCTGGCCGAAGCCGTCCGGGCTGTAGTACTGGTCGTCGTACGACGGCACTGCGTAAGCAGCGGCGCGTGCCTCTTCGGTGGGCTGAACCTGGATGTTGCGGTAACGGTTGATACCGGTACCGGCAGGGATCAGCTTGCCGATGATGACATTTTCCTTCAGACCGATCAGCTTGTCCGAGCGGCAGTTGATAGCCGCGTCGGTCAAGACACGAGTGGTCTCCTGGAACGATGCCGCGGACAGCCACGAATCCGTCGCGAGCGACGCCTTCGTGATACCCATGAGCACCGGACGGCCGGCTGCGGGCTCGCCACCCTCGGCGACAACGCGGCGGTTTGCCGACTCGAACTCGGCGCGCTCGGTGAGCGAACCGGGCAGGAACTCGGTGGCACCCGAATCGATGATCGTCACGCGACGAAGCATCTGGCGCACGATGACCTCGATGTGCTTGTCGTGGATCGACACACCCTGGCTCCGGTACACCTCCTGGACCTCGTTGACCAAGTGGATCTGAACCTGACGCGGACCCATGACTCGCAGGACCTCGTGGGGATCGGCAGCACCTTCCATGAGCTGCTGTCCGACCTCGACGTGGTCACCGTCAGCCAAGAGGCTTTCGCGACCGTCGGCGTGCTTGAAGACACGCAGACGCTGACGCTTGCTGAGCTTGTCGTAGACAACCTCTTCGCCGCCGTCGTCCGGAACGATGGTGATCTTGTAGAAACGATCGCCGTCTTCGAGCTGTACCCGACCGGTGACGTCCGCGATAGGAGCCTTGCCCTTGGGCACACGTGCCTCGAACAGCTCCTGGACACGCGGCAGACCGCCGGTGATGTCATCTCCTGCGACACCACCCTGGTGGAAGGTACGCATGGTCAGCTGAGTACCGGGCTCACCGATCGACTGTGCGGCGACGATACCGACAGCCTCACCGATGTCGACCAGCTTGCCGGTGGCCATCGAGCGGCCGTAGCAAGTGGCGCAAACGCCGGTGCCGGTGGTGCAGGTCAGGACCGAGCGGACCTTGACCGTCGTGATGCCGGCTTCGAGCAGAGCATCGATCGCGGGGTCACCGAGATCGTGGCCACGCTCGACGATGACGGTGCCGTTCGCGTCGACTGCATCGGCCGCCAAGGTACGGGCGTACGTGCTGGTCTCCACGTGAGCATCGCGGATCATCGTGCCGTCGGCCTGCTTCTCGGCGATCGTGGTGACGATGCCGCGCTCTGTTCCACAGTCGACCTCGCGGACGATGACGTCCTGCGAAACGTCCACCAGACGACGGGTCAGGTAACCCGAGTCGGCGGTGCGGAGTGCGGTATCGGCCAGACCCTTACGAGCACCGTGCGTGTTGATGAAGTACTCGAGAACGGTCAGGCCTTCCTTGAAGGAAGACTTGATCGGACGCGGGATGAACTCACCCTTCGGGTTTGTCACCAGGCCCTTCATACCGGCGAGCGAGCGAACCTGAGTCATGTTGCCGGCTGCGCCGGACTTCACGATCATCGGGATCGGGTTGCTGTCGGGGAAGTGAGCCTCCATGGCCTTGCCGACCTTGTCGGTCGCTTCCTGCCAAATGGTGACCAGAGCGCTGTTGCGCTCCTTCTTGTCCAGAGCACCACGCTGGTACTGCTTCTCGATCTTGTCGGCCTGAGCCTCGAAGTCCTCGATGATGGCAGGCTTCTCCGGCGGCACGAGCACGTCGGAGATCGAGACCGTGACACCCGAACGGGTGGCCCAGTAGAACCCGACGTCCTTGAGCTTGTCGACGGTCTGAGCAACCACGATCATCGGGTACCGCTCGGCGAGATCGTTGATGATCGTCGCCTGGCGCTTCTTCGGCATCTGCTCGTTGACGAACGGGTAGTCCGCCGGAAGCAGCTCGTTGAAGAGCACACGGCCGAGTGTCGTGGTGGCGGTCCAACCGTCACCGTAGTTCCAGCCCTCGGGGAACAGTTCGTTCTCGAGGTCGCGCGGCGGACGCTGCTGCGTCAGACGCACCTTGATCTGAGCCTGAACCGAGAGCGCGCCGCGGTCGACTGCCATCTGAGCCTCGGCGGGCGAGGAGTACACGCCCTGCTCTGCCTCGTCGTTGGTCGGAGCAACGAGCTCACCGGTGACACCCTCGTCGAGACGGGTCAGGTGGAACAGACCCGTGACCATGTCCAGACGCGGCATGGCGAGCGGGCGACCCGAAGCAGGCGAGAGGATGTTGTTCGAGGACAGCATCAGGATGCGTGCCTCGGCCTGAGCCTCTGCCGACAGCGGGAGGTGAACAGCCATCTGGTCACCGTCGAAGTCGGCGTTGAAGGCCTCACACACCAGCGGGTGGAGCTGAATGGCCTTGCCCTCGACGAGCTGCGGCTCGAATGCCTGGATACCCAGACGGTGCAGCGTAGGTGCACGGTTGAGCAGCACGGGGTGCTCGGCGATGACCTCTTCGAGGACGTCCCACACCTGGACGCGCTTGCGCTCGACCATGCGCTTTGCCGACTTGATGTTCTGCGCGTGGTTCAGATCGACCAGACGCTTCATCACGAACGGCTTGAACAGCTCGAGAGCCATCAGCTTGGGCAGACCACACTGGTGCAGCTTGAGCTGAGGACCGACGACGATGACGGAACGACCCGAGTAGTCGACGCGCTTACCGAGCAGGTTCTGACGGAAGCGACCCTGCTTGCCCTTGAGCAGATCGCTCAGGGACTTCAGCGGGCGGTTACCCGGTCCGGTGACCGGACGTCCACGACGACCGTTGTCGAACAGGGCGTCGACCGACTCCTGCAGCATCCGCTTCTCGTTGTTGACGATGATCTCGGGAGCACCGAGGTCGATCAGTCGCTTGAGGCGGTTGTTGCGGTTGATGACGCGGCGGTACAGGTCGTTGAGGTCGGACGTCGCGAAACGTCCACCGTCGAGCTGAACCATCGGGCGAAGCTCCGGCGGGATCACCGGAACAGCGTTGAGGACCATGCCCATCGGCGAGTTGCCGTTGGTCTGGAATGCCGCAACCACCTTGAGGCGCTTGAGTGCACGCAGCTTCTTCTGGCCCTTGCCGCTGCGGATGGTCTCGCGGAGAGACTCTGCCTCGGCGTCGAGGTCGAAGTTCTGCATCAGGATCTGGATGGACTCTGCGCCCATCGCACCCGTGAAGTACTCGCCGTAACGGTCGACCAGCTCGCGGTACAGGAGCTCGTCGATGATGAGCTGCTTGACGCTCAGCTTGGTGAAGGTGGTCCAGATCTCGTCGAGACGATCCAGCTCACGCTGCGCGCGGTCACGGAGCTGACGCATTTCGCGCTCGCCGCCGTCCTTGACCTTGCGGCGGACATCGGACTTCGCGCCCTCTGCCTCGAGCTCGGCGATGTCGGCTTCGAGCTTCTGCGCACGTGCCTCGAGATCGGCGTCGCGCTGATCTGCGACGGTCTTCTTTTCGACCTGCATCTCGGCTTCGAGGGTGGACAGCTCGTTGTGACGGAGCTCCTCGTCGACACCGACGATGACGTAGGCAGCGAAGTAGATGATCTTTTCGAGATCCTTCGGAGCCAGGTCGAGCAGGTAACCGAGACGGCTCGGAACACCCTTGAAGTACCAGATGTGCGTGACCGGTGCGGCCAGTTCGATGTGACCCATGCGCTCACGACGAACCTTGGCGCGAGTGACCTCGACGCCACAGCGCTCACAGATGATGCCCTTGAAGCGGACACGCTTGTACTTACCGCAGTAGCACTCCCAGTCCCGAGTGGGGCCGAAGATCTTCTCGCAGAAGAGGCCGTCCTTCTCGGGCTTGAGCGTGCGGTAGTTGATGGTCTCCGGCTTCTTGACCTCGCCGTAGGACCAATTGCGGATGTCCTCTGCACTGGCCAAGCCAATGCGGAGTTCATCGAAGAAGTTGACGTCGAGCACGTAACTTCCTTTCCCCGTTGGGGTTACGGTTGCCGGTCACCCGGCAACCTGACTGCCAATTCAAATGTGAACTACGCCCCCGGGCCGCTCTTTCAAGAGCAACCCGGGGACCGAAACCTAGTTCGCGAGGTCGTCGACCGTCGCAGCTTCGTTCCTGGACAGGTTGATGCCCAGGTTCGCTGCGGCCCGCTCCAAGTCCTCGTCGTCGCCGTCCGCCATCGTGATGGCCGCGCCGTCCGAGGACAGCACCTCCACGTTGAGGCAGAGCGACTGGAGCTCCTTGAGGAGCACCTTGAACGACTCGGGGATGCCGGGTTCGGGGATGTTCTCGCCCTTGACGATGGCTTCGTACACCTTGACTCGACCGACCACGTCGTCAGACTTGATGGTCAGCAGTTCCTGCAGCGTGTAAGCCGCGCCGTAGGCCTGCATCGCCCAGCACTCCATCTCACCGAAGCGCTGGCCACCGAACTGGGCCTTACCGCCGAGAGGCTGCTGCGTGATCATCGAGTACGGACCGGTCGAACGAGCGTGGATCTTGTCGTCGACCAAGTGGTGCAGCTTGATGATGTACATGTAACCGACCGAGACCGGGTACGGGAACGGCTCGCCGGAGCGGCCGTCGAACAAGGTGGCCTTTCCGTCGGGTCCGACCATCTGCTCGCCGTCACGGTTCGGCAGCGTCGCGCCGAGGAGACCGGTGAGCTCGTCTTCCTTCGCACCGTCGAACACCGGGGTGGCGATGTTCGAGTCGGCCGGAGCGGACAGCATCTCTTCCGGCAGGGTCGCAGCCCAGTCGGGACGAGAGCCGTCGGACGCGATCTGAACGTTCCAGCCGGTCTTGCCGATCCACCCGAGGTGGGTCTCCAAGACCTGACCGATGTTCATACGACGCGGGACGCCGTGCGTGTTCAAGATGATGTCGACAGGCGTGCCGTCCGAGAGGAACGGCATGTCTTCCTGCGGCAGGATCTTGCCGATGACGCCCTTGTTACCGTGGCGGCCGGCGAGCTTGTCGCCGTCCTGAATCTTGCGCTTCTGTGCCACGTACACGCGGACCAGCTCGTTGACACCGGGAGGCAGATCGTCGTCTTCGTCACGCGAGAACACGCGGATTCCGATGACCTTGCCGGTCTCACCGTGAGGAACCTTGAGGGACGTGTCACGAACCTCGCGAGCCTTCTCGCCGAAGATGGCGCGAAGGAGGCGCTCTTCGGGGGTCAGCTCGGTCTCGCCCTTCGGCGTGACCTTTCCGACCAGCACGTCGCCGTCACGAACCTCGGCACCGATACGGATGATGCCGCGCTCGTCGAGGTCGGCGAGGACCTCGTCGGAGACGTTCGGGATGTCGCGAGTGATTTCCTCGGCACCGAGCTTGGTGTCGCGGGCATCGATCTCGTGCTCCTCGATGTGAATCGAGGTCAGGACGTCCTCTTCCACGAGACGCTGCGACAGAATGATCGCGTCCTCGTAGTTGTGGCCTTCCCACGGCATGATCGCGACGAGCAAGTTCTTGCCCAGCGCCATCTCACCGTTCTCGGTGCAAGGACCGTCGGCCAGAACCTGGCCGGCCTCGACACGCTGTCCCTCGTCCACGATCGGACGCTGGTTGGCGCACGTGCCCTGGTTGGAACGCGCGAACTTGCGCATCCGGTACGTCTTGCGGCTTCCGTCGTCAGCCATCACCGTGACGTAGTCCGCGGAGATCTCCTCCACGACACCGGTCTTCTCGGTGATGATGACGTCGCCGGCATCCACAGCTGCACGCAGCTCCATGCCGGTACCGACGAGAGGTGCCTCGCTGCGAACCAGCGGGACAGCCTGACGCTGCATGTTCGCGCCCATCAGGGCACGGTTTGCATCGTCGTGCTCGAGGAACGGAATCATCGCGGTTGCGACGGACACCATCTGACGCGGCGAAACGTCCATGTAGTCGATGTCGGAGGACGCGACGAACTCGACCTCGCCACCCTTACGGCGGACGAGAATCTTCGAGTCGGTGAAGCGACCCTCGCGGTCGATGGCCGAGTTGGCCTGCGCGACCACGTGGCGGTCTTCTTCGTCAGCGGTCAGGTAGTCGACCTCGTCGGTCACCTGTCCGTCGACGACGCGACGGTACGGGGTCTCGATGAAACCGAACGGGTTGACGCGGGCGTAGACCGACAGCGAACCGATCAGGCCGATGTTCGGGCCTTCCGGGGTCTCGATCGGGCACATGCGGCCGTAGTGCGACGGGTGAACGTCGCGAACCTCGAGGCCGGCGCGCTCACGGGACAGACCACCCGGGCCGAGGGCGGACAGACGACGCTTGTGCGTCAGCCCCGACAGCGGGTTGTTCTGGTCCATGAACTGCGACAGCTGGGAGGTTCCGAAGAACTCCCTGATCGCAGCGACGACGGGACGGATGTTGATCAGCGTCTGAGGCGTGATTGCCTCGACGTCCTGTGTGGTCATGCGCTCACGAACCACACGCTCCATGCGGGACAGGCCCACGCGGATCTGGTTCTGGATGAGCTCGCCGACGGTACGCAGACGACGGTTGCCGAAGTGGTCGATGTCGTCGACCTCGACGGGAACCTCGACGCCGCCCGGAGCCGTCATCGAGGTGTCACCTGCGTGCAGACGCACGAGGTACTCGACGGTGGCGACGATGTCTTCTTCGGTGAGCGTGGATGCAACGATCGGCTGACCCGCGTTCAGGCCGAGCTTCTTGTTGATCTTGTAACGACCCACGCGAGCGAGGTCGTAGCGCTTGTCCTTGAAGAACAGGTTCTCCAGCAGGGTCTGCGCGCTCTCCTTGGTGGGGGGCTCGCCCGGACGCAGCTTGCGGTAGATGTCGAGCAACGCCTCATCGGTGCCGGCGGTGTTGTCCTTCTCCAGCGTGGCCATGAGGATCTCGGAGAAGCCGAAGCGCTCCGTGATCTGCTCGGTGGTCCAGCCGAGTGCCTTGAGCAGGACGGTGACAGGCTGACGACGCTTGCGGTCGATACGGACACCAACGGTGTCGCGCTTGTCGACGTCGAACTCGAGCCATGCGCCGCGACCCGGGATCACCTTGACGCTGTGCAGATCCTTCTCGGTGCTCTTGTCGACGCTCATGTCGAAGTACACACCGGGGGAACGCACGAGCTGCGAGACGACCACACGCTCGGTGCCGTTGATGATGAAGGTGCCCTTGTCGGTCATCATCGGGAAATCTCCCATGAAGACCGTCTGGCTCTTGATCTCACCAGTGTTGTTGTTGATGAACTCCGCGGTGACGAACAACGGCGCCGCGTAGGTCATGTCCTTGTCTTTGCACTCGTCCGTCGAGGCCTTGACCTCGTCGAATCGAGGGTCGGAGAAGGACAGCGACATAGTGCCGTTGAAATCCTCGATCGGAGAAAGCTCCGCGAGGATGTCCTCGAGACCACCGGACACTGCATTGTCGCCGAGTGCCGCTGCTCGTTCACGCCAACTCTGCGCGCCGATCAGCCACTCGAACGAATCTGTCTGTACGTCAAGAAGCCCGGGAACTTCGAGGGGTTCGCGAACTTTCGCGAACGAAACCCTCTTCGGGGCTCCGGGGATTCCGGAAACTGCCTTGGTCTGGCTAGAGACTGCCAAGATGCGTCCTTCCAGCACCTCACGCGGGCCGCTCCGTGCTGTTGCGACCGCCGCTGTATCTGCTTCGAATTTCGCTGGTTACAACCCGAACGAAACCCGTCGCAGAAAGCAAGAAGTACTTGACTTCGCAGCGGTTGAGACGAGGGGTGGACAGGAGGCAGCCAGCGCAACGTCCAAAAGTACACCCTTACTCTGGAAATGTCGAGTCGGGTGTAACTGAGGGTCGAATTCAGATACTGACGTGAGACTGCCGATCACTCGTCCGTGCATGTTCACCGATCAGAGTGGACCTTGCGGACCGCTCCGTCAAGGGCGAGAGCGCGTGTCGCAGCATTCGAACATTCGTGACGCGCATTCGAACACTGCCACCGGGAGTGTAGCCAGCAACGGCGTCACATACGAAAAATCTGGACCGACATCGTGCGTCGATCCAGATCTTCGCGCTGGTGCGCAGGTGCTACTGGTCGCGAATCTCCGAGCTACTGGTCGCGGATCTCCGAGATCAGCCAGTTTCCGTCCTGCTTCTCCAGACTCACGATGACCATTCCGGAGCGAGAGTCTGCCGCCACGCCGTTCTGCGTCGAGCTGACGTTCAGTTGGGCGAGCAACTGTGCTCGGTCCTTCTCGAGCCGTGTGATCCCGATCAGCGGGACATCAGCGGTCGTTGCCGTCTGGGTTTGTTCGACGCCGGCCTTCTGCGTGTCCTTGTACTGCGTCAGCTGATCGCGCATCGACTGGTTCAGGCCCTGGACACCCTTGTCGAAATCGGCGTCGAACGTGTCGGGAGAAAACGTGAAGACTGCAGCCAACGCCGACGGCGTCACACGAAGAACTTCAGCCGTGGCGCCTTCGTCCACCCAGGCGATGTCGTCCGTCTTCGCGCCGACTTTGAAGAAGGCGATGCCGGCGAGGATCGCGACGATGACCGCTGCGGCCCCCAGGATCGCGACCAGGCGCCAACCGGCCTTGGATTGTGTAGGTGTTGTCGCCGACTCCCCCGCACCCGTCTCCGGGGTAGCAGGGGTCTTGGGCTCGTCTGCGACGGTTTTCGCCGGTTTGGTCAGATCGGGGCCCGGTGTGGATTCCGGAGCGTCGGTTTCCGTCTTCGGCGGCTCGATGTCTCCGGACTCTGCCTTCGTGAGCGTCGGCTTCGCAACCTCCGGCTTCGCAACCTCCGGCTTCACAGCCTCCTGTGTTTCCTCTTCCGGCTGTTCGATCGTGGGCTCGACCGGATCCGAATCGGACGTCCCCGCGGGGACGTTGAGCGAGCGAGCGCTTCCGGCGATCTTCGGCCGACGGTTCTGCGGGGAGGACGGTCCGCCGGTACGACGTTTGGGTGGCATTACGCGCTTCTCCTTCGAGGGATGTCGGTGTGCAGGTTCGACGAACTACTGGCCACCGGAATCACCACCCTCGGTTGTCGGTGCAGGAGCACCGGAGGCAGGTGCCTCGGTCCCCGAACCGGGTGCGGGCGTTGCGTCAGGAGCAGGCGTGGAGCCGTCGGTGGCCGGCAGGGTGCCGGAGCCGAGATCGAGCCGAGAGCCGATCGGATCAGCCGACTGAGCCTTCCAGACCCCGTCGACCTCGACCATGCCCAGCCGCATGCCGAGCTGATTCTTGACGAACTGGTTGCCCTGGGTCGTGGTGACTCGAACGACGACCAGTGCCGTGGCGGTCCGGTCATCGGTATTGAGCTCGGTCAGCGCGGACTGAACGACTTCGGTGTCAGCCTTCGAGCCCGAGTTACGCAACTCGTCTGTGATGGAATCCTGAACGGTCTGCAGATACGTCGTCATCTCGTCACCGGTCACCGAAGAACGCATGTTCTCGATCGACTGGTCGAGATTGGCCGAATCCGCGTTGTTGAGGTTGATCGCGACTTGCTGCGCACCGATAAGCGCGTCGTCACGCATCTCGGCGGTGGTGCGGTCGGTGGTGAGCGCCCGAACGTACGGGACGCCGAACACACCGAGCGCAACCACTGCCGCCAGAAGCAAGACACCGACCGCAATCAGAGACGCTGTCAGCCCCTTCGGTCTACCGGTTGTCGGCGCTCCCGATTCGACTTGCTCGGGCCCGCCGGACTGCGGGGAACTGTTTCTCTGAATCACACTCACTACCCTACTTACCTGTTTTGCCCAGCCTCTGGCCGCGAATCGTCAACTGCCACAACTCAGTAGCCTGAACTGCACAAACTCGACCACATTCGGATCGGTCTACTTCGGTGTCACTCCGAGCAACGGCGCCAACTGCGTCGCGATCGGGTTGAGGTTCAACTTGTCCGGATCGACCTTCGGCTTGAAGTCCCAAGGCTGGATCGTGTCGGGATCGGCGTACACCACGCGGTTGGCACTGCGGACGCCCGTCTCGCTGCCCAGCGGCGTCTCACACGACGCGGCGGTGTTGAGCGGGAAGTCCTGCTGGGTGTCGTCGAAATTGGGATTCTGACGCTTCATCTCGTCCAGGATCGCCATGGTGCCTTCGTAACCCACCGTGCACGAGAGCGGATTGTTGGTCTCCAGCACCAAGCCCTGATGGACCGTTCCGTCGCCGGGAGCAACCGTCGGTGCGGCAGCGGCCAGACCGGGAAGGAAGATCAGGAACGGCTGCAGCGCGATCGTTCGCGGCGCAAGCGTCTTGGTGGTCGCGGCAAGATTGGTCAGGTCAGTCGTCAGGCTCGGGCCCGCCTCGTTGATGAGGGCACCGATCTGATCGCTGGCCGGGATGCCGTTGTCGATCAAGCGACGGATGTCCGGATCACTGGTCCGCAACTGCGCCGTGACAGCATCGAGATCGGTACTGAACTGCTTGATCGCGGAGGACTGATCCGACTGCGTCGTCAATACCGTCTCACTGTTCCGAATCAGCGCGAGCGTCTGAGGCAGAGTGTCGAGCCCGGACTGCGAGAGACCGGACAGCGAATCGGCCAGGACCTGAATGTCCTCGCCCTTGCCGTTGAACGCTGCACCGAGTTCGACGGCGACGGTGTGGAGCGCGTCGACGGGCACGGACTTGACCAAGCCGTTGGCACTGGTCAGCACATCCTCGATCGGGATCGGAGTTGTGGTGTCCCCCACCGCGATCACCGAGCCGTCCTCGAGAAACGGTCCCTGGTCGGTATCGGGCTGAAGGTCGACGTACTGCTCACCGATGGCGGAGCGGTTGGCCACGACGGCACGGGCCGACGCGGGAATCTCCGGAGCACTGTTGTCGATCTTCAGGTCGACCTGAATTCCGTCCTCGGTCAACGACATGTCGCCCACTCGCCCGACCGGCACGCCGCGATACGTCACCTCGGCGTTGGTGAAAATTCCACCGGACGTGGCCAATTCGGTCTTGACCGTGTACTGACCGAACCCCATGAGGTTGTCCAGGCGCACGTACTTGGCGCCGACGTAGATGAGACCCAGGAGCGCAACCACGACAAAGCCGACGAGCTGCCATCTGACCAGAGCTGATCTCACTGTCCATCACCGCCGATTCCGAACTGTTCCAGCATTCCCTGGATGGGGTTGAGTGGGTTCGCCGCGGGCGCCGGCGTTGCCGGGTCACCCGCTGTTGTGGCGGGAAGGCCGGCGACAACGGGAACCTGCGGCAGGATCGGAGCGATCGGCAGCAGTGACACTGTCGGCCAGCCCGGTCGCGGTCCGTTGCCGTTGTAGTACGGGTTGGAGGGGTCGACCACCGGCTTGGGATTGCCGAACTTGGGCTGGCGGTATTCCGGTTCTCCCTGCCCGACACCGAGACCCGAGAGTGTATTGCCGATCTGCAGGTCGACACTCAGGAAGAGGTTGACGGAACCACCCTGTGCAATCTTCTCGACACCGTCCGGGAACGGGAACGTCGGAAGGAACGGAAGTGCCCCCACGAAGTCGTCACCGGAGTCTGCGAGCGCCTGCAGCGTCGGACGCAGAGCCTGAAGATCAGCGATCAGATCGTCCTTGGACTGTGTGAGGACGTCGGTTCCCACTGTTCCGAGTCGATCCACCTGAGCGAGCATCTGCGTCAGCTGCGGACGCTGCTCGTTGAGAACCTGTGTCGCAACGGGGAGTTCCTCGAGAATCTTCCCGATCTTCTCGTTCTGATCGTTGACGCGGGTCGAGAGCACATCCAGGCCGTCGAGCGCGCGGGTGATGTCGTCACGCTGTTCGTTGAGTCCACCGATGAGTGTGTTCGCCTGCTCCAGAAGACTTCTCGTCTTGCCCTCGCGACCGTCGAATGCGGCCCCGAGTTCTTCGACGATGGGCTGCAACTGGCCCACACCGCCGCCGTTGAGCAGCAGCGACAATGCGCCGAGAACCTGCTCGATCTCCGTGGCGTGGCGAGTGCGATCGAGCGGAATGAGGTCACCGTCGGCCAGCTTCGCAGAGTCCGGTCCGGACGGCGGGGCCGACAACTGGATGAATTTCTCGCCGAGCAGGTTGGTCTGCTCGACCGCGGCAATTGCGTTGGCGGGCAGATCAACCGACGAGTCGAGGATGATGCCGACGTCCGCGGTCCATCCGTCCGGTCCGACCGACACGTCGTCGACGCGACCGACGGGAACGCCGTCGACCTTCACAGCGGACTGCGGAACCAAGTCGAGCACGTCGTCGAACTGAATGGTCAAGTGCATCGGATCGGAACCCACATCAGGACCGCCGGGAAGCGGGACAGCGTAGATCCCCTCGGACGAGCAGGCGGTTGCCGAGATCAGGACGGCGCACAATCCGGCGCCGACTATCAATGAACGCTTCACTCGCCCTCCCCGTTTCCACTGGTCAGTCGCGGTGACACGACGCCGGGCACAGTGCCCGGAACTACCTGCATCTGTCGTTCGGAACCGGCAAGGATGCCGAAGGGAAGGTTCAGGCCTGCAGCCTGATTGGCTGCGTCGGTCATCGCTGCGACGTTTGCGCACTGGTCGATGGCCGGTTGCATCTGCCTTCCCAATGCCTCGAACCGCGGATCACCGGGCAACAGCTTGCCGAGGTCCATCAACTTGCAGAGCACTCCGGCCGGGTTCTGAAGATCAGGGAACGCCAGACGTGAAGCCAGCACACCTGATTCGGCGTCGTACGAGTTGACCAAGTTGGAGATCGCCAGCGGAAGCATGGTGAGCGTGTTGGCCAGTGCTTCCTTGTTGTTCGCCAATGTCTGTGTCGGTTCGACGAGACCTTCGGTTGTCTGGACCAGTTGATCGCGGTTGTCGGCCACGAACTTCGCGACGTCGCCGAGCGCAATCGAGAGCTGGTTCAGAGCGGCACCGAGATCGTCGCGCTCACCTGCCAAGAATCCGGTCAGGTCCGACAACTGCGTGTTGAACTGGCGCACCTGCTGATCGTTGGCCGCGAGAGCGCCCACAAAAGTATCCAGGTTCTTGATGGTGAGCGAGATGTTGTCACGCGAATCGTTGAGCGTCCGTGCGGCATCCGAGAGGTTGGTGATGCTGTCTCCCAACGCTTCACCGTTGCCCTCGAGGTTGGCCGCACCTGTCTCGACGAAATCGGACAGTGCTCCGTTCTTGTTGGCACCTTCAGGACCGAGAGCCGACGCGAGTTCGTCGATGCTGGAGTACAACTGGTCGACCTCGACGGGCGTCGCCGTCTTCTCGATCGGAATGACTGCACCGCTGGCCATCTTGTCGCCGCCGGTGAAGACCGGTGTCAGCTGGATGTAGCGGTCGGCAACCACCGACGGCGTGATCTGAGCGGCACTGGCACCCGCGGGAATGTCGATCCCACGATCGACACGCAGCTCGACCTTGACCTGATCTCCCTGGGGTTCGACGGATTCGACGGTGCCGACCTTGACACCGAGAACACGAACGTCGGAGCCGTCGTAGATACCCACCGACTTGTCGAAGTAGGCGGTGATCTTGGTGGTTCCGGCGCGAGTGAACACCCACCACAGCGCACCACCGATTACGAGTAACCCGATCAGAACAGCGGCGATGATCGCGACCGAGCGCTTCTTGGAGCCGATTCCGGCTTCGGCAGTATCAGCCATCAGTTGCCTCCCAACGTACGAACGGGGTCACGGTAGCCCGGAATGTCCGGCAGACCCGGCGGAAGGAGGTTCACGACGACCTGGTCGAACCAACGGCCGTTGCCGACCACGTTGGCGTACAAGCGAATGAAGGGTTCGTAGAGCTTCAGTGCCTTGTCCAAGTTCTCGTTGTTGGCCTTCAAGATGTCGATGACGCCGTTGAGCTGCGTCAGCGCCGGCCCGATTGCCGCCTCGTTGTCACGAACGAGACCGGTGAGCTGCTGAGAGACGCGCTGAGTTCCGGTGAGCAGCTGCGAAATCGCTTGCTGGCGATTGTTGAGTTCCTGCACCAAAAGTCCGCCGTCTCGGATCAGCTGGGTGAATTCCTTGTTGCGGTCAGCAAGAATCTGCGACGTCTTCCCGGTGGCGGCGAAGAGCTTCTGCAAGTCCTGATCGCGGCTCGCGATCGTCTGCGACAGCCGACTGACACCGTCGAGCGAAGCGCGGACATCGCCAGGTGTCTCGGAAAATGCCTGGGACAACGTCTCCATGCTCTTCGCCAACTGGTCGGTGTCGATGTCGCCTACTGTGTCCGCCGCGGCCGAGAAGGCCTGAACGACGTCGTACGGAGAGGTGGTGCGCTCTAGCGGAATCCGATCCTTGGGATCGAGGTTGTCGGTTCCGCGCGGATCTAGTGCGAGGTACTTCTGTCCCAGAATGGTCTTGATCTGAATGGACGCAGAGGTTTGATCTCCCACCCACGCGTCACTGACCTTGAAGTCGACGAGAACACGGTCACCGTCGAGATCGACGGAAGTGACCTTGCCGACCTTCACGCCGGCGATACGAACCTCGTTACCAGGCTTGAGACCCGCGGCTTCGGAGAACTCGGCGGAATAGGACGAGCCTGCTCCCACGAACGGAAGCGAATCGAGGAAGAACGCGGACAAAGTGGCCAGCAGCACCACGAAGATACCGATGGCTCCGGCCATTGCCGGACTGCGACGTTTACTCATCGACCTTGCAACTCCCTCATACCGTCTTGAGTGCATCGCGTGGCCGCGTTGGTGTAAATCGGCTGATTGACCGTCGGCAGGCCGGTGGGCAGATTCAGCGACGCAGACTGTCCTGGACCGGCAACGATGTCGATTCCGCACAGATAGAACTGGAACCAGGAACCGTAGCTCGCTACGCGTGCGAGCTTCTCGAGCTTGACCGGCAAGGTCTCGAGCACCGCGTTGACGTCGTCACTCCGACGATTGAGTGTGGTCGCCAGCGTGTTGAGTGCCGTGATCGAGCCCTGAATCGACGGCCGCGTCGGCTCGAGCAAGTCTGCCGTCGCGTCGGTCAGGCCTGCGAGTGAGGTGACGGCCGAACCGACCACCCCACGCTCGTTGGCCAACCCGGTGACGAGTTGCTGGGTGTTGACGATCAGTGAATCGAGGTTCTTGTCGTTCGCGTTGACGGTGTCGAGAACGTCGTTGAGGTTCTTGATCACCGCGCCGATGACCGCGTCCTTGTCCGCGACGGTGTTGGTCAGGCTCGCGGTGTTGCGCACGAGCTCACTGATGGTGCCCGATTCGCCTTGGAAGACCTGGATGATCTGGTACGACAGCTTGTTGACGTCGTCCGCGCTCAGGGTGGTGAACAGCGGCTTGAAGCCGTTGAAGAGTGTCGTGAGGTTGACTGCCGGGCGCGTCTGAGACAGCGGCAGGGTATCGCCGCCGGTGATCTTCTTGCCTTGGCTGCCTTCACCTTGCGAGAGCGAGATGTACCGCTGCCCCACCAGGTTGCGGAACCGGATGGTGGCGATGGAACTGGCCGGCAACCAATCACGGTCGGATACCGAGAACTGGACCTCGGCCTGGTTGTCGTTGACGATGGCAATCTTCTCGACCTGGCCGACACGAACACCTGCAATGCGAACCTCGTCGCCCTCGTTCAACGAAGTGACGTCGGAGAAGACGGCGTTGAACTTGGTGCCGCCACCGCCGCCGAGGTTGGCGATACTGGCTGCCAGCAGTCCTGTCGCCAGGACCGTCACCACAACGAAGATGATGAGCTTTGTCAGCGGAGCTGCGAGTCCTCTCATTGGACGCTCACCTCCGCACCTGCGAATGCCGGAGCGCTGACCATCGTGGTCCACGCCGGAACATCGTCCGGCGCAACACCGTTGGCCTGTCCGTAGATCACCTTCAACGTATCCTCTTCGAGTTTCGAGCCCGCGTAGCCGGCCTGCTGCGCAGGACCGCTGTTGTTGGTCGAGAACAACTGAGGTCCGGAGCCCTCGGGTGCAGGCAGGAATTCCATGGTGGCGGGACCTGGATTGCGGGAAGGAACCTGGTAGGAACCGTCACCGTACGAACCGCCGGGGTACTGCGGGAACGGACGACCGGGCTCGGTGACGTTGTCGTAGCAAACCGGGCCGCGGTTGTCGACGAGCCGTGGCTCGTCCTGGTTGGGCAGGTAGCGACCCTTGGGGTTCACGATCTGAATACTCGCACGCACACCAGGATTGGGCGCGTCGGTGGACAGGATCTTGGCAGCTTCCGGAGCGGTGTCCGAGAAGCCCTTGAACGTGCACCCGAAGGTCGGAGAGTACTGGGCCAGAAGCTGGAGAGCTTCCTTCGAATCCGCAGCGAGCGTGATGATCGAGGACGAGTTCGCTTCGAGGAAGGCTGCGGTGTCCGACGATGTCACGGTGAGCGACGCCAGCAGTGTCCGCAACTGGTCCTGCTTCTGCACCACCGTGTTACCCGTGGTCCGCAGATTGTCGAGAGCGTTGATCAGATCGGGCGCAGCGTCCGAGTACGTCTGGGAGAAGTCCGCGAACTTGCGCAGATCCTCTTGCACCGCGGGCAGTTCGGTATTGACGCCGCGGAAGATCTCCTCGAGACGATCGACCGTCAGACCGAGCTCGGCGCCGCGTCCCGTCAGACCCTGCGCGAGAGAACCGAGAGTGTTCGCCAGATCCTGCGGCGGAATCGCCTGCAGAAGTGGGAGCAGTCCGTCCAGAACGTCGCCGACCTCGACAGCATTGCCGCTCTTGTCCTGGTGGATCACCGTTCCCGCGGAAATCGGGGTCGCGGTGGTTCCCTCCGGAATGATCAGGGAGACGTAGCGCTCACCGAAAAGCGTCTTCGGGAGAAGACGCGCCGTGACGTTGGACGGAATGAGATCAGCCTTGTCCGGCTCGATCGCGAGGACCGAGGTGACCTGGCCGTCTTTCGTCGACGCGGATCGCACCTCGCCGACCAGCAGCCCACGGACCTTGACGTCCGCGTTGGGTGGCAACGCATTTCCGACTGTGTCGGTCACGAGGTCGATCTTCACGACGTCCTTGAACGTCTTGTTGAAGGTTCCGATGGTGAAGGCCAGGAACAATGCCAACACCACGAAGAACACGAGTCCGAGCACACGGCGGCGCAGGACTGACGGAGCCTCGATCATCCGGCCACCCTCACTGTCGTCGTGGTGCCCCAGATTGCGAGGCTGAGGAAGAAGTCGAGAACGGCGATCGTCACGATTGCGGCGCGAACAGCGCGGCCGACGGCCACGCCGACACCTGCGGGACCACCTGAGGCATGGAACCCGTAGTAGCAGTGGATCAGGATCAGCACGAAGGCGAATACCAGGACTTTCGCAAACGAATACAGCACGTCCTGCGGTGGCAGGAACAGGTTGAAGTAGTGGTCGTAGGAACCCGTCGACTGCCCGTTGAAGACCGTGCTGATCACTCTCGAGGCGAGGTACGCCGCAAGCAGACCCACGATGTACAGCGGGATGACGGCGACGAAGCCGGCGATCATGCGCGTCGTGACCAGGAACGGCACCGACGGAACTGCCATGACCTCGAGCGCGTCGATCTCTTCGGAGATACGCATGGCACCGAGTTGGGCGGTGAAGCCACAACCAACCGTGGCCGAGAGCGCAAGAGCCGCAACGATCGGAGCGATCTCACGGGTGTTGACGTATGCGGAGAGGAAGCCGGTCAGGACCGAGCTACCCAACTGCTCCAGAGCGGCGAAGCCCTGGAGGCCGACGACGACACCGGTGAATCCGGACATCATCGCGATGACGCCGATGGTTCCGCCGATCACTGCGAGCGCACCGCTACCGAAGGTCACTTCGGCGAGTAGTCGAAGCGTCTCCTTCCGATACCGATGCAGGGTGCGCGGGGTCCACGCGATGGCGCGCGCGTAGAACGACATCTGCTCGCCCGCGCGGTCCAACGCGTTCACTGGAATTCTGGCTACTTTGCGACTCTTCAGCAGGAACTGATCGCCGCGGCCTCGTGCGATGGTCATTTAGGTCAAGATCCCTTCGCCGGCACGATCTGGAGGTACACCATCGTCAGAATCAGATTGGCGAAGAACAACAGCAGGAACGTGATGACGACGGCCTGGTTCACCGCCTCACCGACGCCCTTCGGGCCACCGGACGGGTGGAGTCCCTTGTACGCGGAGATCACACCAGCGATGACACCGAACACCGCGGCTTTGATCTCACCGCTCCAAATGTCCGGTAGCTGCGCAAAAGCTGAGAACGACGAGATGTAGGCACCGGGGTTACCGCCCTGCAGGATCACGTTGAAGAAGTAACCACCCGCGATACCGACGACGGACACCAGTCCGTTGAGCAGAACAGCGATCAGCACCATCGCGAGTACACGCGGAACCACCAGGCGCTGAATCGGATTGATTCCGAGGACTTCCATCGCGTCGATCTCTTCACGGATGGTTCGAGAACCGAGATCGGCCGTCACGGCCGATCCGGCCGCACCGGCGACCAGCAACGCTGTCACCAGGGGGCTACCCTGCTGGATCACCGCCAGGACGCTGGCAGCGCCGGTGAACGATTCTGCACCCAACTGCTTGATCAGCGAACCGGTCTGCAGTGAGACGACGGCGCCGAAAGGGATGGCTACCAATGCCGTCGGCAAAATTGTCACGCTGGCGATGAACCAGGCCTGCTCGATGAACTCACGGAACTGAAATGGACGCCGGAACGTATTCCTGACGACGTCGACAAACAGTTCGACGATGTTTCCGGCCTGAGTTAATGCTCCGTTGACCGGACTCAGAACCGAGTTGCGGGTAACCCCCATCCGATATGCCTACCCTTGCCCGTGTGTCGTGTTTCCGTAGGGATCGCCCTCGTATGCAGGAATGACCTGCGTGTCTTGCGAGTTGTCGTTCCACTCCCCCTGATAGCCGCTCGCTTCGGCGTACTGGGGATCGTACTGCCCAGTTCCGTCAACCTCGTCGAGGCTGTCCTGAATCGCCGCCTGTGCGTTAGCTGGGAGGGTGTGCATGATCTGACGGACGCGCTCCTGGCGACGACGAACAGCCTGCCGCTCCGGGTTTCCGGGGGTGGCCTTCATCTGCGGCACGATGCCCTCGACGTCGTCGACACCACCGGCGTGGTGACCGGCGTCGACGAGCGCCTGCTCGTGCGCCATCTGAGCCTCGTCCTTCTCCTCCGACATACCGATCGGACCGATCATCGTTCCGTTGAGGAACTGCTTGACGACGGGCTCGTCCGAGGTGAGCAGCACCTCACGAGGACCGAACATCACCAACTGACGACGGAAGAGCATGCCGATGTTGTCCGGCACCGTGCGTGCGAGGTTGATGTTGTGCGAGACGATCAGAATCGTCGCGTCCGACTGGGCGTTGATGTCGATCAGCGTTTGGCTGATGTACGTCGTACGCACCGGATCCAGACCGGAGTCGGGCTCGTCGACGAGGATGATCTCGGGATCGAGAACGAGTGCACGCGCCAGACCGGCACGCTTGCGCATACCGCCGGAGATCTCACCGGGAAGCTTGTCCTCGGCGCCGACCAGACCCGTGAGGTCCAACTTCTCCATCACGATCTTGCGGATATCGGATTCCGACTTCTTGGTGTGCTCACGAAGCGGGAAGGCGATGTTGTCGTACAAGTTCATCGAGCCGAACAGTGCGCCGTCCTGGAAGAGAACGCCGAACAGCTTGCGGATCTCGTAGAGCTCCTTGGAGGAGCACTGCAGGATGTCCGTGCCGTCGATGACGATGGAGCCTTGTTCAGGGCGGAGCAGTCCGATCAGGGACTTCAGGAACACCGACTTACCGGTACCCGAAGGCCCGAGCAGTGCGCTGACCTCACCCGCGGGAAGTGTCAACGACACGTCCTGCCAAATCCTCTGCGACCCGAAAGACTTTGTCAGTCCTTGTACCGCTACCTCGACTCCCACCATTACCTCCGCGACGTCCGTTGCATGCATGCACCCGTGTGGGTTGGGTCACTCTATCGCATGGGAGTGGTACCCGTGACTGCGAATACTACTAACGAGTAGGGAAGAAGCATAATTCAGATCACAGCCTAGTTCGGACACCCCTCCCACCTGCATGAATTCCGGCATATCACCCGCGAAAAAAGTTCAAAAAAAGAGGGCCACTCCCCCTGGGGAGTGGCCCTCTTCGTTACTACTCGCGAAGAGCAGCGGGAAAACCGTCTTACTTGATGACGATCTTTGCGCCGGCAGCTTCGAGCTTTTCCTTGGCAGCCTCTGCGGCGTCCTTGGCAACCTTCTCGAGGATGGCCTTCGGAGCGCTCTCGACGAGATCCTTGGCTTCCTTCAGGCCGAGGCCGGAAACGACCTCACGGACGACCTTGATGACCTGGATCTTCTTGTCGCCAGCCGACTCGAGGACGACGTCGAACTCGTCCTGCTCTTCAGCAGCTTCTGCGCCGGCAGCCGGTGCGCCTGCAGCGGCGACGGCGACGGGAGCAGCAGCGGTGACCTCGAAGGTCTCCTCGAATGCCTTAACGAACTCCGAGAGCTCGAGGAGGGTGAGCTCCTTGAACTGGTCCAACAACTCTTCGGTGCTGAGCTTCGCCATTGTGGCGGTCCTTCCTGTAAGTCCCATGTCGCTGATCCGCGACCGGGCGGGGTTATAGCAGTGATGCGCGGGTGCGGATCAGCTTTCGGCTTCGGCCTCGGCCGGAGCCTCGGTGGCAGCCTCTGCGGGGGCCTCTGCGGCTCCGCCTTCTGCAGCCTTCTTCTCCTGCAGGGCAGCGGCCAGACGGGCCATCTGCGAAGCGGGAGCATTGAACAGGCCTGCGGCCTTTGCCAAGTTGCCCTTCATCGCGCCGGCAAGCTTTGCCAACAGGATTTCGCGGGATTCGAGATCCGCGATCTTGTTGACCTCTTCCACGGACAGCGCAGCGCCGTCCATGTAGCCGCCCTTGATGATGAGCGCCTTGTTGTCCTTAGCGAAGTTCTTCAGAGCCTTCGCAGCGTCGACCGGTTCGCCCTTGATGAATGCAATGGCGGTCGGACCAACGAACAGGTCATCAAGGCCCTCGATGCCAGCCTCTGCGGCGGCACGCTTGACCAGGGTGTTCTTGGCGACGGAGTAGGTGGCACCTTCTCCGAGAGCGCGTCGCAGTGTCGTGATGTTGCCAACCGAAAGGCCACGGTATTCCGTGACCACAGCGGCGGTCGAACCCTTGAACTGCTCGGTGATTTCCGCAACTGCGGAAACCTTCTCAGGCTTTGCCATACTTCGCCTCCTCTCGTGACAGTCGTTGTCCCACTCAGGAACCGCTGCACCTCATCGGGGTGAACCCGAGAAGACACAGTCCGCGACATGCAAAACGCCCCGGCGCAAGCGCACGGGGCGTACAGAGGAAACATGAAGAAGAGGCTTACGAATCAGCGTAACGATGCAAAGCGAGGCAGTGCATAACCAGGCAAACTGTAGAACCACTACATCAAGCTATCCCCCTACCTCGTTCACCTACGTGGGCCGCCGGGCACTCCCGGACTTTCAACCACACCCATCACTGAGTGCAATCACCAACGGTCTTGGGTAGAACATGATTTTGGGGTGAAGTTCATATCCAGCACTGAACTCCGCGTCGAAGACTACCTGACTGCTCGCTGCATAACCAAATCGGGTTCGTCACGCACCCGGTTTCTTCAAGCACCGATGGCCCTGGCGATCTTGTGTTCGATTGCTGCCCGAGCTCGGTCCGGCAACACCAGCAGTCCATCGAGTTCCTTGTGGGCCTTCCGATACGCACTCTGACGTTCCTGTGGCGTCGCGCCCTCGTCCATGGCCAGTCGCAGCAGACGTTGCGCCCTTACCAGGCGCTCTTGTTCGTCGAGGGTGAATCCGCTCCGTCGGCGGCGCTTCGTCTCAGCTTCCGCGATTTCGAAGGCGATCGCGTAAGCGTGCACCGCCTCGCGGTACTCGGTTTGTGCCTGCTGGTTGCCGATCATCGTCTCCGGATTGCCTGGGCGAAGCAGATCGGCACGATATTTGGCTCTATGAAACTCGGCGGTCAAAGGCTCGCGCATGTCCGTCATCATCGGGGTGTCGAGCAGTGTGACCGGGTCGAGCTCGTACGCGAACCATCGGACGTCGACCGCATCGTGCTGCTCGATGGCCTTGGCCAGCTCTCGGCGCTGTGTTTCTTCGTCGGCGTGATGTTGCGCGTTGGCCTGCGCGATGGCGACCTTGGTCTGCTGCTTGAGCCGGAAGCGCTCTTGCCGGCGCTCGATCCGCCTTTCGTTGGCAACCGCGACACCCTTCAGCGCCCCACCGATGGTGCCGCCGAAAACGAAGATCAGCCACCAAAAGTTTCCGAGGAACTGGAACGCTTCGTGCATACCCCGATGATGCCACCGTTAGATCGATACCACCGTTGGACCGATACCACCGTTGGACCGATACCACCGGCAGGGATCACCCTCTCCCGAAACGACAAGAAGGCCGGCAGGGAGTGATCCCTGCTGGCCTTCTTGTTCGTATGCGGACTGCTTACGCGTCTGCAGCATCCTCGAGGAGGTTGCGAGTACGGTTCGGATCCACCGGGATGCCCGGACCGGTGGTGGTCGAGACCGTGATCTTCTTCACGTAGCGGCCCTTGGCCGACGAGGGCTTCGCACGCAGGATCTCGTCCAGGGCTGCGCCGTAGTTCTCCACCAGCTTCTCATCGTCGAACGATGCCTTGCCGATGACGAAGTGCAGGTTGGCCTGCTTGTCGACGCGGAAGTTGATCTTTCCACCCTTGATGTCGTTGACAGCCTTGGTGACATCGGCCGTGACGGTGCCCGTCTTCGGGTTCGGCATCAGGCCACGGGGTCCGAGGACACGGGCGATGCGGCCGACCTTGGCCATCTGATCAGGAGTCGCGATTGCGGCGTCGAAATCGACCCATCCACCCTGGATGCGCTCGATCAGGTCTTCTGCACCGACTACGTCAGCGCCTGCAGCCTCGGCTTCTGCTGCCTTCTCGCCAACAGCGAACACGATGACGCGAGCGGTCTTACCGGTGCCGTGGGGCAGGTTGACCGTTCCGCGGACCATCTGGTCAGCCTTACGGGGGTCGACGCCCAGACGAACTGCAACCTCAACGGTTGCATCCATCTTGGTGGACGACGTCTCCTTGGCGAGCTTTGCAGCCTGAAGCGGGCTGTAGAGCTTGTCTGCGTCGATCTTCTCAGCGGCGGCGAGGTACGCCTTGCTGCGCTTTGCCATTTGTTCTGTCCTTACTTGTCACTGCAGCGAATTACCTGTGCAGTGGTGAATGGTTCAGTTGTGGTCGGGGCCTGGCCGGCCCTCCCACGTAATGCTGTGGAGCGGACTATCAGCCCTGGACCGTGATGCCCATGGAACGAGCGGTGCCGGCGATGATCTTCGCGGCCTGCTCGATGTCATTGGCATTGAGGTCTTCAGCCTTGGTCTTCGCGATTTCGCGCACCTGATCCATGGTCACCGAGGCAACCTTGGTCTTGTGCGGTTCGCCGGAGCCCTTGGCGACGCCGGCTGCCTTGAGGAGCAGCTTGGCGGCGGGAGGGGTCTTCAGCTTGAAATCGAAGGTCCGGTCTTCGTAGACCGAGATCTCGACCGGCACAACATTGCCGCGCTGGGACTCAGTCGCCGCGTTGTAGGCCTTGCAGAACTCCATGATGTTCACGCCGTGCTGACCGAGCGCGGGACCCACGGGAGGTGCAGGGTTAGCCTGACCTGCCTGGATCTGCAGCTTGATGAGCCCGGCGAGCTTCTTCTTCTTTGGGGGCATCTCTAGTTCCTAGTTTCTAGCTTGGGTGTGTGTCTTGCGTCGAACAAATTGCAAGTTTTGGGGTGGTCAGATCTTCGCGACCTGGTTGAAGTTGAGCTCAACCGGGGTTTCACGACCGAAGATCGACACGAGAACCTTGAGCTTCTGCTGCTCGCCGTTGACCTCGCTGATGCTGGCCGGAAGGGTTGCGAACGGGCCGTCCATGACGGTGACCGACTCGCCGACCTCGAAGTCGACCTCGATGAGGGGCTTGCCGAAGGACTCGGACGGTGCCTCGCCTGCTGCGACGGCGGCCGCTGCAGCCTGCTGCTTCTTCTGCTCCTGCTGCGGGAGCAGGAACTTGACGACCTCGTTGAGGGTCAGCGGCGAGGGACGCGACGTGGCACCGACAAAACCGGTGACACCAGGCGTGTTGCGCACGGCGCCCCACGACTCGTCGTTGAGCTCCATGCGAACGAGGATGTATCCGGGCAGAACCTTGCGGTTGACCTGCTTGCGCTGGCCGTTCTTGATCTCGGTGACCTCTTCGGTGGGAACTTCCACCTGGAAGATGTAGTCGCCGACATCGAGGTTCTGAACGCGAGTCTCGAGGTTGGTCTTGACCTTGTTCTCGTAACCGGCGTACGAGTGGATGACGTACCAGTCACCCGGGGCGCGGCGCAGCGCAGCCTTGAGTTCGGCAACGGGATCCTCGACCTCGAGCTCGGCGGCGGGAGCGGCCTCGTCGGAGTTCTCGGCATCGTCGGAGATGACGTCCTCGGTCGCTGCAGCGTCTGCATCAGTGCCTTCGGCAACGTCTGCATCGGTGCCTTCGGCAACCACGACGTCTACTTCGGCTGCCGCCTCGGCAGAAACACGCTCTTCGGCCAAAGCCTCATTCGTGTCGTTCTCGGGGGTGCTCACTGGGGCACTCGCTTCCTCTCGTTACTCGGACCCGGGTCGGGTCTTGTCGCGCTCGCAGGCAAAGACGCCCGACTGCTACGGCGATCAGCCGAACAGCCAGGTGACACCCTTGATCACAGCGATATCGACGCCGCTGATGAAAGCGACCATGAAGACCACGAACGTCAGCACGACGCTGGTGTAGGTGATCATCTGCTTGCGGTTCGGCCAGATGACCTTACGGAGTTCTGCGATGACCTCGCGGAAGAATTTGCGCAGGCGCTTGAAGATGTTGTCCTTCTTCGCCTTGGGCTTCTTGCCGGGGTTCGGTGCAGTCGGCTTGGCCGAAGATGTCCGGGATGCCGTCCGGGCCGGAGTCTTCACGGTGGACGCGCTGACCGAGGCGCCGCGTGCAGCGCGCTTGCCGGTCGGCTTGTTGGAAACCCCACTGGATGCGGAGGGAGCCTTCTCGGCACCGTCCTTGTCCAACGAAAGATCGGAACGCGTAGTCGCGTCAGCTGCAGTGTCGTCGACACCGGTCGAATCGGCAGACGGTGAAGTCTCCGCATCCGAAGTGTCGGCGTCGCGCTTGGCGCGCTCCTCGCTCACGTCGTTCCTCTCAGTCGCTGGCATCCGGGGGCAGGGGCGACAGGACTTGAACCTGCAACCTGCGGTTTTGGAGACCGCTGCTCTGCCAGTTGAGCTACGCCCCTTTGGTTGACCTCGACAGGTAGACCCTGCCTGAATCAACCGTTCTGCGATCACACAACATACGCGCTACCCGAGGTGAATGTCTTGCAACATTCAGGGCAGCGCGCAGCGCTGAGGAATCCCAGAAATCTCAGTGTACTTCAAAGCCCCGGAACAAACACAATCCGCCCTGCGATCAGGCTAGACGGACCGTGGCAGTGGCACGACCGAAGATCTTCTTACCTTCGGACTTGGCCACAATTGCCAGTACTGCGGTCTTGCTTTCTTCGTCGATCGACTTCACCTTGGCGGTGAACTCGATCTCGGCAGCCTTGTCGGCTGCCACGATCACCGGGCTCGTGAACCGTACGTTGTACTCGGTCACTGCGCCCGGATCTCCCAGCCATTCGGTGACGTAGCCGGCACCGATGCCCATGGAGAGCATGCCGTGCGCGACGACGTCCGGCAAGCCGGCAAGTCGTGCGACCTCGTCACTGAAGTGAATCGGATTGGGATCTCCCGAAACACCCGCGTAGTTGGCGAGGTTTCCACGCGTCAGAGTGACGGACTTCTCGGGGAGAAGTTCGCCGACACTCACGTCGGAAAATTTACGAAGCGACATGCATCATCACGTCCTTGACTGCGTGGGCGATGTTCTCGTCCACTTCCCCACCCGTTCGAGCAACAAGCGTCGTCCACGTGGTGACGACGGCTTCGTCGTTCTGATCGGTGATGATGTTCTTGGTCACGATGATGTCGCTACCTGCGGCCTGCCTGAACGAATCCAGGAAGACGTCGCAGAAGAGTCGGTCACCGACCTGCATGGGCTTGTGCAGCACCAAGCGCTGATCGGTCTGAAGAATCTGACTCAGGTCGTAGCCTGTGACGATCTCTTCGAACAGACGTCGCTGAGCAATGGCACCCACGATGGCGACGAACGTGATGGGAGCGATCAGGCCGTCGTATCCGAGGCCCTTGGCTGCCGACTCGTCGTAGTGCGCGGGATGGGCGTCCTGGACGGCGCGAGCGAACTCGCGCACCTTCTCGCGTCCGACCTCGTAGAAGTCTTCGACACGATAGTGGTGACCGACCATCTGGACGGCATGAGCGGCCGGGTCCGTAGGGACCTCGGCCGCTGCCTGGTTCTCTTGCAAATCTGTCACGCGGTGAGACTCTCTTCTAGCTAGGACCCGAAGACGCAGGCCCAGAGAGGGTCTTCCGCGAAAATCGTCGTCCTGTTAAGGACTTACTACTTCGACTCGCGATGCGACTGATGGGTTCCGCAGTTGGGGCAGAACTTCTTGAGCTCCAGGCGATCGGGGTCGTTGCGCCGATTCTTCTTGGTGATGTAGTTGCGGTGCTTGCATACCTCGCAGGCCAAGGTGATCTTGGGCCGAACGTCGGTCGAGGAGGCCACGGGATGCCTTCTTTCGGGTGTATCTGATTACGAGCAATCAGGGTGGATCATGCATATTGTGTAGCGGTGACCGGACTTGAACCGGCGACGCAACGATTATGAGTCGTTTGCTCTACCAACTGAGCTACACCGCCTCGGTGTCGAGTGTCGCGCGGAAAGCACGGCACCACAATCCAGCGAGCCCCCTAACGGAATCGAACCGTTGACCTTTTCCTTACCATGGAAACGCTCTACCGACTGAGCTAAGGGGGCGTGGCTCAGGAGCGCGTTGCCGCTCTCTTGAAGCCTCCGAAAGATTACACACGAACGAGCGCCAGCACCAAATCCGCTGGTCATCGGGGCAAAAATGGTGCCGGAGCCCATTGTTGCACCGATCGGGGCCGCTGGCGAGGGCTTTGCGGGAACCAGCTCGACCCTGCACTCCCCCTGAAACCATCCCCCGGGGCCCATCCCGAGGCCCCTGAGCCCCCGACACCCCTGAGCCGAAGCCGGCGCCTGCGTCGCCAACGCGCGTTCGACCTCGGTACACGCACAAAAAAGTCAGCCCCGACTCTCGCGAAGAGAATCGGGGCTGACTTGGTGTGGCAGATGTAGGATTCGAACCTACGTAGGCATAAGCCGACGGATTTACAGTCCGCTCCCATTGGCCGCTCGGGCAATCTGCCGTGCTTGCACCAGGCTTCGATCCGGCGCATTCGCAAGTATATCGCGACGTGCGGCGGCCGAAAACGGCTTCCTCGGTGCGGTGAGAAGAATACAACGAACACACCCCCATTTTGCAAACCGGGTGGTAACGGGCGGTGCCGACCCGATAACGTCGAGGTGTCCACCGGTATGGAAGGTGGGCGGAACTCGATGTTCGTGAACTACCGGAAAGCGGGAGTGTGAAGTGGCTGATTCGTCCTTCGACGTGGTGAGCAAGGTTGACCGTCAAGAGGTGGACAACGCCCTGCATCAGGCTGCCAAGGAGTTGACCACGCGTTTCGACTTCCGAAACACGGGAGCGTCGATCGAGTGGTCTGGTGAAGAGACGATCACGTTGAACGCCGACACCGAGGAGCGACTGCTGGCCGCCCTCGACGTGTTCAAGGAGAAGTTGATCCGTCGCGACATCTCGCTGAAGGCATTCGATGCCGGCGAGCCGGCGCAGTCCGGAAAGATCTACAAGCTGTCCGGAACCTTGGTCCAGGGCATCAGCAGCGAGAACGCGAAGAAGATCACCAAGAAGATTCGCGACGAGGGCCCCAAGGGCGTCAAGGCGCAGATCCAGGGTGAGGAACTTCGTGTGAGCAGCAAGAAGCGCGACGACCTCCAGGGCGTCATCTCCCTGCTCAAGGGTGAGGACTTCGGGATCGCCCTGCAGTTCGTGAACTACCGGTAGTAGGGGCTGCGCCCCTGTGCGCCTTTTTGGTAGTTCCGACGACCAGAAAGGCTCACAGGGGCCGAAGGCCCCTACATCCCCGCCATCTTCTCCAAACGCTCGATACGATCCGCCATGGGCGGATGCGTCGAGAACAGCTTGCTCACCTTGTCCCCCGCTCTGAAGGGGTTGGCGATCATCAGGTGTGACTGCGCCGCGAGCTTGGGCTCAGGCGGCAACGGCGCGGCTGCCACGCCCGACTCGAGCTTGCGCAGCGCCGACGCCAACGCCAGCGGGTCACCGGTGAGCTCGGCTCCCGATTGATCCGCCTGGTACTCGCGAGAGCGCGAGACGGCCAGCTTGACCACGGTTGCCGCGATCGGTCCCAGTAGGGAGACGAGCAGCAGCGCGATCGGATTGCTTCCCTGCCCGTTCCCTCGGCCGCCGAAGATGCTCGCGTACATCGCGAAGTTGGCCAGGCCAGAGATGACGCTGGCCATCGCGCCGGCCACGGACGAGATCAAAATGTCCCGGTTGTAGACGTGGGAGAGTTCGTGCCCGAGCACGGCACGCAGTTCGCGTTCGTTCAGGATCTGCATGATGCCGCTGGTCACGCACACCGCGGCGTGCCGAGGGCTGCGACCGGTGGCAAACGCGTTCGGGGCGTTCGTGGGGCTGATGTACAGCCTGGGCATCGGTTGGTGCGCCGTCGTGGCGAGTTCGCGCACGATCCGGTAGATCGCCGGTGCCTCGACCTCGGTGATGGGCTGGGCGCGCATCGATCGAAGCGCCAGCTTGTCGCTGTTGAAGTACACGTAGGCATTCATGCCGACGGCAAACAGAACGGATCCCCACAGAAGGAACGGGCTGTTGAACAGCGAGCCGATGAAGACGATCAGCGCCGACATCCCCACCAACAAGCCGAATGTCTTCGCACCGTTCGCGTAGCCGTGCAAACCGCTCACCTCTTGCCTCGCTGGAGCCGAAGGCTCACCCGAACTCCCCGGTGTATGCACCGGTTCTGTTCAGTCAACGAAGGACAGGGTCATCAGGGTTCCCACCCAGTGACTGTCGGGGTTTCCACCCGGTAGCCCCGATTCGCCGAGGTGTCAGCCGACTCGTTCGATCGTGTAATCGACGAGACGCACGAGCGCTTCGTTGGCCGGTCCCTGCGGGAGCTCAGCCAACTGAGCTTTCGCCGCGACGGCATACTCGCCCAGCTTTGCCTTCGCCTTGACCATGCCCGGCGAACGCTCGAGCAGTTCGAGAGCTTCTTCTACCAGGGCATCTTCGGTAACCGGGCCCGCGAGCAGCTCCCGCAGGCGATCTGCGTCGGCCCCTTCTTCGCGGAACGCGTACAGGACGGGCAGGGTGTGGACACCCTCGCGCAGGTCGGTGCCCGGAGTCTTGCCGGACTGCGCCGAGACGGACGAGATGTCGATGATGTCGTCGGAGATCTGGAACGCGGTGCCGACGGCGTCACCCAGGCGCTCGAGGCGCTCGATGTGAGCTGCGTCGGCGCCGGAGAAGGTGCCGCCGAAGCGTCCCGAAGCAGCGATCAGCGAACCGGTCTTCTCCCACACGACCTTGAGGTAGTGCTCGACCGGATCCTGCTCCTTCTTGACACCGATCGTCTCGCGCATCTGGCCGGTGACCAGTTCGGCGAATGTTTCGGCGATGATCCGAACGGCCTCGGGTCCGAGCGTCGACACCAGTCGTGATGCGTGCGCGAACAGATAGTCGCCGGCCAGGATCGCCACACTGTTTCCCCAGCGGGCGTTGGCGCTGGGTGCTCCGCGCCGCATGGACGCCTCGTCCATGACGTCGTCGTGATAGAGCGTCGCCAGGTGAACGAGTTCGGTGACAGTCGCTGCGGTGATGATCGACGGATCGTTCGGCACCGGTCCGAGTTGCGCGGTCAGGATCGTGAACAACGGACGGAAGCGCTTTCCACCAGCTCGCGCGAGATGCAGCGCGGCCTCGGTGAGGAAGTCTTCTCCGTCGGACAGCTCGCTGACCAACAACTCCTCGACATCGGAGAGTCCACCACGCACTACTGCGGCGAGCTGTTCGTCGCCCAGGTCGATGCCTGCAACGACGGTGCTCGATGCGGTTGCGTCGGCAGCAGTCTTTTCGGTGCTCACGATGTCAGTACCCATTCCTGTCGTCAGTGACGGCTCGGTTCCCACGGTAGTGAACCTAGCGGTTCGCACTCGGGACGGCCTCGCCACGGTGGCGATCGCGAGCCTGGGAAGATGTGAGTGTGTCCGTAGAAGAGCAGTCCCCCGTCGTCGATACGCTTCCGACCGAAACCGACATTGTGGTCATCGGCGCAGGTCCCGCGGGTTCTTCGGCCGCGGCATGGGCCGCCCGCAGTGGCCGAGACGTCGTGCTGGTGGACGCTGCCGTGTTCCCGCGAGACAAGACTTGTGGTGATGGACTCACTCCGCGCGCCGTGGCCGAACTGGATCTCCTCGGCCTCGGCGAGTGGGTTCGGTCACACACGACGAACAAGGGACTACGGTTGTCCGGCTTCGGACAAGAACTCGAACTCGAGTGGCCAGGGACGTCGTTCCCGCCGATCGGCAGTGCGATCCCCCGCACCGAACTCGACGACGCCATTCGCCGGTGCGCCGTCGAATCGGGCGCGGTCATGGTCGAGGGCACCAAGGCCGTCGACGTCGAACTCGACGGTGATCGAGTAGCCGCCGTCGTACTCGCCGGCCCCTCGGGACGAAGCACCCTTCGTTGTCGGACGCTGATCATCGCCGACGGCGTTCGCTCGACGCTCGGCAAGAAGCTGGGACGGCAGTGGCACCGGGACACCGCGTACGGCGTCGCGGCACGCGCGTATGTCGCGACGCCGCGCAGCGCCGACCCGTGGATCACCTCGCATCTGGAACTGCGGGACACCGAGGGCACGTTGCAGGCGGGGTACGGCTGGATCTTCCCGCTCGGCACCGGCGAGGTGAACATCGGCGTCGGGACACTGGCGACGTCCAAGCGCCCGGCTCCAGGTGCCCTGCGCCCCTTGCTCGACCTCTACACCGATCAGCGCCGAAGCGAGTGGCAGTGGAGCAGCGAAATACATTCCGTCGCTTCGGCTTTGCTACCCATGGGTGGAGCAGTTTCCAACATCGCCGGACGCAACTGGGCCGTGATCGGCGACGCCGCAGCGTGCGTGAACCCGCTCAACGGTGAGGGCATCGACTACGGCCTCGAAGGCGGACGTCTGGTGGTCGAACAGCTCGGCGCCGACGACCTCACGGAGCTGTGGCCGACCGTGCTTCGGGAGCATTACGGGCAGGCATTCTCGGTCGCGCGCCGGCTCGCAGGCCTGCTGACGGTTCCGCAATTCCTGCCCGCCTCGGGCCCGATTGCGATGCGCTCACGGGCACTGATGACGGTCGCCGTTCGGGTGATGGGGAACCTCGTCACCGACGCCGACGCCGATCTGACGGCGAAGGCATGGCGTGCGTCGGGGGCCGCGTCGAGAAAGATCGACTCCCGACCGCTGTTCGGTTGAGCAAGTGCTGTGCGCCTTTATTAACCGCCGGGGGTTGATAAAGGCGCACAGCAGTTCAGGCAGTGGCGTAATGCAGCGCCACGATGCCGCCGGTGAGGTTGCGCCACTTGACGTTCTTCCAGCCGGCAGCCTCGATCTTGCGGGCCAACTCTTCCTGGGTCGGCCAGGCGCGGATCGATTCGGCGAGGTACACGTAGGCGTCGGGGTTGCTGCTGACGGTGCGTGCGACCTGCGGGAGCGCCTTCATCAGGTACTCCATGTAGACCGTGCGGAAGGGCCCGAAAACGGGCGTCGAGAACTCGCTGACGACGAGACGTCCGCCCGGCTTGGTGACGCGGGCGATCTCACGCAGTCCGGCTTCGAAGTCGGAGACGTTGCGCAGACCGAAGGAAATCGTCGCGGCGTCGAACACGTTGTCGGCATAGGGCAGGTACATCGCGTCACCTGCGACCATCGGGACCTTGCGCGAGATTCCAGCCTTGAGCATTCCCTTGGAGAAGTCGGTGGCGACGCACCAGGCACCGGAGCGCCCCAGTTCGACGGTCGAGACTCCGGTTCCGGCGGCGAGGTCGAGTACCTTCTCGCCCGGCTTGAGGTCGAGGGCTTCGCGGGTGGCCTTGCGCCAACCCTTGTCCTGGCCGAAGGACAGCACGGTGTTGGTGAGGTCGTATCGCTCCGCGACGTCGTCGAACATCGACGCGACTTCGTGCGGTTGCTTCTCGAGAGTTGCTCGGGTTCCGTGTGTAGTGGCCACACCCGAAACGCTACCAACCCTCGGGCAGCGAGGGCGTTCAGGCTGCTCTGGCACCCGTTCGCCGCCCGAGGCCCTGCACGTCCTCGTAGTGACGGAGCAACTCTTCGCAGATTGCCGGCCAGGTCCGGTGCAGCACCGAGCGCCTCGCCGCGGAGCCGAACTGCACCCGCAGATCACGCTGACGAAGTGCGTCGACCGCGCTTGGCAGGAGTTCGGTGAACCTGTCCGTCGGCAGGAGGTAGCCGTTGCGGCAATGCGAGATCAGGTCACGTGGTCCGCCGGCGTCCGGTCCGACGACAGGCACACCGCTCGCGAGGGCTTCCTGGACCGCCTGGCAGAAGGTCTCGTGCTCGCCGGGGTGAACGAATACGTCCAGGCTCGCATAGGCGTCGGCCAGCGCGGTACCGCCCAGTTGTCCGGTGAAGATCGCGTCCGGCATCAGTCGTCGTAGGTTCTCGCGGTCCGGGCCGTCTCCGACGACGACGATCTGCACACTGGGATCGCCGGCCAGGGCCGCCAATCGTTCGACGTGCTTTTCGGGCGCGAGGCGACCGACGAAGCCGACCACCAACCGGTCGCTGTCGCCGATCCAGGACTGCCGCAACACCGAGCTACGACGCGAAGGCGCGAATCGTTGTGCGTCGACGCCGCGGGCCCATCGGTGCACGCGCGGAATGCCGTGCTCTTCGAGGGCGTCGACTGCCGACGTGGAGGGCGCGAGGGTCCTGTTGCAGCTCTTGTGGATTCGACGGGTCCACGCCCATGCGGCGCGGCTGGTGACGCCGAGCCCGTAGCTTTCGGCAAATCCGGCGACGTCGGTTTGGTAGACCGCGACGGTGGGGATTCCGAGGCGTTTGGCGACGGCCACTCCTCCGGCGCCGAGCAGGAACGGTGACGCCAGATGGACGACGTCGGGCGCGAAGGTCCGCACGGCCGTGGTCAATCGTGGTTGCGGCAGGCCGACGGGAAGTGAACTGACTTTGGGCACCATGACGGCTGGCACCCGAACCACCTGAACGCCTTCGTGTTCGGTGGCGGCAGAGGTGTCGGATCCGACAGTGTCCGGCGCAATGACCATGGCGTCGTGGCCAGTGCGATCGAGGTGTTCGAGCACGCGTAGTACCGAGTTGGTGACGCCGTTCATGTTGGGCAGGAATGACTCCGCAACGATGGCTACTCTCACACCGAGAACGGTGACAGGGCCAGGAAAAGTCCACGTCATGTTCGTGTGAAGTTCGGGCGAAGCGCGAACTAACTCGAGGCGACCGGCGCCGAACTTGCCGCCTGCGCTTCCCGCTTGCGCAGGTACCAGATCGACGGTCCGGCCAGGAGCCACGTCACGACGATCACCGATCCGGCCGGGATCAGTGCCACCGTCGCGTTACGTCCTGCTACCCGAACCAAATCGGGCTCGGTCCTGTAGTACTCCACCTCGATGCGCTGTCCCACAGTCAGATTGGTGGGGTAGAGCACGCCGAGTTCAGGGTTGTGATTCGCGCCGTCCGGTGTCACGAAGCTGATCGCCGAACGTAGCGAGCCCGCCGAGAGCACCTCGGCAGTTGCGGTCCCCATGTTCGATTCGATGGTCCGATCGTTGCGCCAGGCACCGAGAACCAGGATCACCGCGAGCACGGAAATGCCGACCGCAACCACCAGTACGCCGATGCGGAGACGACGCAGAACCGTTTGCGTCACAGCTGTGCCCGCACGGAAGCGTGGAGTTCGCGCAGCCCACTGCGATCCGTCGCGACCTCGAGCACACGAATGCCGTTGGCCGGTTGCGCCAGCGTCGTTGCCAGGGCGTCGACGGTGACCGCTGCGTGGGGCACGCGGTAGGCCGCGCACAGCGCAGCGAGGTCCATGCCGTGTGGTGTTCCGAACACTCGCTCGAAGACGCCGGCGTACTGCGGGTCGCCTTGTTCGAGGAGCTCGAAGATACCGCCGCCGTCGTCGTTGGCGACGACGATGGTGAGGTCGCTCGGCCTCGGCTCACCGGTCCCGATCAGCAGCCCGGAAGCGTCGTGCAGGAATGTCAGGTCGCCCATGAGAGCGACGGTCCGGCCGCCCTCGTACGCCAACGCGGCGCCCACCGCCGCCGAGACGGTGCCGTCGATACCTGCGACGCCGCGATTCGACAGCACCCGTACGGCGGGCTTGGGGTAGCTCACGAGTGCCGCGTCGCGAACAGGGTTGGATGCGCCGAGCAGAAGCTGGTCGCCGTCCGCGAGAGCATCCATCACAGCAGCGGCCACGTGCAGGCCGGTGGCCTTGGGGTGGGCGTCGAGTTGCTTGCGGACGGCAGTTTCGGCGTGTTCGGTCAGCGCGGCGCATCGAGCGATCCAGGCGGGATCGGGAGTCCCGGTGACCACTGCCCTGGTTCCGGTGGCGAGTACGTTGCCGGATACGTCCGGCCAGCGCGGCCCGGTAGTCAGCGCGTAGACGTCGACGCCCGGGTCGGCCAGCACCTTCGAGACCTGACGATGCAACGTCGGGCGGCCGGTGATGATCGCCTGCTTGGGCTTGAGTTGCGAGAGCGCGAGTGGATGCAGTGCGATCCCGTGCATCGGAGCCGTCGGCTCGGCCACGGTCGGCAGGCCGGCCAGCTCAGGCCGAAGCGCACTACCGTGTCCGGAAATGACCACCGTATCTGCGGTGAGATCCAGATCGACGGGAACGTCGAGCGTCGCATTCTGGGTGGTGGTCCAGGCCGCACCGCCGGGACGGCCCTCCGGGACCGGTCCCTGCACGTGCACGTCCGGCACCAGCGGCTCACGAAGTGGAATGTCGAAGTGCACCGGACCCGCGTTTCCGGATCGGGTTCCGCGGGCAGCGGCGAGGACCCGGCAGACCGCCGAGCGCCACTGGCTGTTCTGCGTCGAATCGTCCTCCGCCAGGCCCAGGCTGATGGTTGCGCGGACTTGACTGCCGAAGAGCCCGAGCTGCTCGACGGTCTGGTTGGCGCCGGTGCCGAGCATCTCGTACGGCCGGTTGGCGCTCAGGACCACCAGCGGCACTCGCGCGTAGTTGGCCTCGAGGACAGCGGGTCCGAGATTCGCGACGGCGGTCCCGGAAGTCATCACGATGGGGACCGGTCGTTTCCCGGCGATTGCCAGTCCGAGTGCCAGAAAGCCTGCTGTCCGCTCGTCGATCCGCATGTGCAGACGCAACCGGCCGTCGAGATCGGCAGCCTGGAGGGCAAATGCGAGGGGCGCGTTGCGAGAGCCTGGACACAGCACGACTTCACGCACGCCACCACGAACCAGTTCGTCGACGACGGCTGTGGCTTGTGCAGTGGACGGATTCACGCCTTCAAGAGTGTCAGATGTTCGGGCGCAAGCATGCCCAGGGGCGGGGACAGCGGCATTATGTGTGGGTGCGCACACTCTTCGATCCAGCCGAGCTCGAACCCCGTCGGTTCTATCAGTTACTCACCGCTTCGGTGGTCCCCCGGCCGATTGCCTGGGTGTCCACCCTGTCGGCGGACGGCGTCGGCAATCTGGCTCCGTACAGCTTTTTCACCGTGGCAAGTTCGGCGCCGCCGATCGTGCAGTTCACGTCGGTCGGACGCAAGGACAGTCTGCGCAACATCGAAGCGACCGGCGAATTCGTGATCAACCTGGCGACTGCCAGGCTTGCCGACGTGGTGAACCAGAGTTCCGCCTTCTACGACGCCGAGGCCGACGAGTTTCTCGAGTTGAACATCCGTAGCGAGCCGAGCGAGCGGGTTCGCCCCGTCCGGGTCGCCGACTCCCCGATCGCCATCGAATGCACGCTCCACCAGGTCGTCGAGGTCGGTAATTCATTTGTCGTGATGGGAAATGTGGTCGCGGTCGCAGTACGTCCCGAGGCTGTCGCCGACGACGGCCTACCGGACTTCGCGGCAATCGCACCGATGAGCCGACTTGGCCGAGCGCAGTGGGGTCTTCCTCCCGAAGTCGTCGAAAAGGACAGACCCACCACTCCACAGCGACCATAAATCAGGTTAGGGTTACCTGATTAGGTACGAGTAACAGATAATCAGGGAGCAACCAGTCATGGCCAAGCGCGCCAAGTTCGTGAAACCGGCCTCACGCAGCATCGTGTCGGCGCAGGTCGTGGCGAACAAACGAATCAGCCCCAGCTTCATCCGGGTGACCATTGCCGGCGAAGAGCTGTCCACCATCGCTCCGATGGGTGCCGATCAGTGGTTCCGCATGTTCATCCCGCAGGTCGGCCAGAGTGAACTCCGGTTGCCGAGCGCGGCCAGCAATCTCTGGTATGCGCAGTACCTGTTGATGTCCAAGGACACGCGACCCGTCGTGCGCAACTACACGATTCGCGCCTACCGTGCTGCCGGATCCGGTCTCTTCGGCGAGACCACGGAGATCGACATCGACTTCGCTTATCACGGCGACATCGGCCCGGCATCCGCGTGGGCGGACACCGCGTCGGCCGGCGACGAGGTCGCCCTCTTGGACGAAGGCTGCATCTATAACCCCACACCCGAGGCCAAGTGGCAACTGCTCGTCGGCGACGAGAGTGCACTTCCCGCGATCATCGGCATTCTGGAATCCGCGCCCGCAGACCTGCGTGCCGAGGTCTTCGTCGAGATTCCGAACATCGAAGACAAGCAAGACATTCCGGAGTTGGCGAACGTCAACGTGCATTGGCTCGTTCGCGAGGACGAACACGCGACGCCGGGTGTTCTGACCCTCGAGACCGTCCGCGCCGCCGAACTGCCCGAGGGGCCGTCGTACACCTTTGTCGCCGGCGAACAGGCACTCACCACCGGGCTGCGTCGGCACCTCGTGAACGACCGGAAGTTCGCCAAAACCGACATCACCTTCACCGGCTTCTGGCGCCACGGACATTCGGCTCACTGACAAACGCACCGAAAACGACGAGTGGCCCGAGAGAAACTCCCGGGCCACTCGTCGTTTTACGTTCGCTTATGCAGCGTGCTTCTGGATCACATCGCCCAGACGCGGCAGAGCTGCAGTCACATGCTTCTTCGCCGAACCGCGCAGCTTCGAGTACATCGACTTGACGACGGCCTTGTCGCTGCCCTCGATACGCTCGTCCGTCACCTCGAGGAGGGAATCGGCAACCGCGTCACCGCGGGCGCTGATGAAATCGGCGAAGCTGCCTTCACCGGAAGCCGAGAATTCCTGCCAGTACGGCTCGAGCTTTGCCACGAAAGCCGGCAGAAGCGCGGTGACGGCGTCCGGCACGATGGACGGGCTCACCTTCTTGACCGCGCCGTAGCCACCCTTGAGAGCCAGCCCTGAGGCCCCCGACTTATCCGAAACCTCTGCGTCGATCAAGGTCTGCACGTCCGCGACGACCGCGGGAACCCGTGATTCCTCGAGCAGGGTTTCGTTCAGAGCTGCAACCACTTTCGATCCCTTCATTCTTCACTGATGTTCATCAGGTCGCGCCCGAGACTATACGAAATTCGGCTGGTCCCTACTGCCGAGTATCCGATGGCAGCGCCTGGCCCTCTCCAACCACCAGTCGCGCCGGTCCGCGGGCGCGGCCAGCGTCTCGAGCAGAACCGGATCAGGCTCGACGGCACCCACCGACAAAGCACCGTCGACAGCTGCCCCGGTGACCGCGACATCCCGGACGAACAGGCCGCCGGTACCGAGTCCGCAGGCAAACGGAAGGGTGGGCAAGGCTGCCGCGGCCGCCAGTCCCGCGGACATCCCCACAGCCGTGTCCAGAGCGCTCGAGACCACCACCGGCACCCCGTAGTCCGCCAGCTGCGCCGACAGCGCCACCACAGCACGCATTCCGCCCAGCGGCGGCACCTTCACGACGGCGACGTCCGCTCCCCCCGCTCGTACGACGCGCAGCGGGTCCTCGGCACGGCGAATGCTCTCGTCGGCAGCGATCCGCACACCGGTCCCCGCGGCGCGGACCCTGACCAGTTCCTCGACGCTTCCACACGGCTGCTCGGCGTATTCGAGTTCACCGTCATCGGTGATCGCTCGCAAGGCCGTGATCGCCTCGTCCACGCTCCACCCGCCGTTGGCGTCGACGCGCACGTTCGGGATGTGCCGACGCACCTCGTTCACCCGGGCGACGTCCTGCGCCAGCGACTGTCCCTTCTCGGCGACCTTGACCTTGGCTGTCCGGGCCCCGGGGAAGCGCTCCAGCAATTCCGGAACGGCAGACGCGTCGATCGCCGGCACGGTCGCGTTGACGGGAACTGCGTCACGAAGCGCAGGCGGCGGACCCAGCCACGCCGCTTCGATACCCGCGAGCAGCCACTGCGACGCCTCGTCGTCGTCGTACTCGACGAACGGGGCGAATTCTCCCCACCCGGCCGGGCCGCGAACGAGCAGGGCCTCACGAGTCGTGATGCCGCGAAAGCGAACTCGCATCGGCAGCGCGAGCACCACGGCGTCCGCGATCAGATCGTCGAACGAGGGGAACATGTCAGGGCTGTCCCGGAAGCAGTTCGATCATGAGCGCCTCACCGTCGGCGAGGAGCTTGCCGTCGAGATCGGTCAGGCGCGCGCTGACAAAAGTCTTGCGACCCTCGACCCGATCCACCTGCCCCTCGATCACCAGTTGTTGATTGAGCGGAGTGATCGCGCGGTAATTGATGTGGAGGTAGCCGGTGCGGGAGATCGGACGGCCACCCGCGTGGACCGTCATCCCGAAGACGTCGTCGAACAGCAAGGGCAGGACACCGCCGTGAGCGGCGCCGTTGCCGCCCAGGTGGTAGCGACGGAAGACGCCGGTACTGCGGACTCCTTCGGTGTCGAACTTCTCGACCATCCACGGGAGCATGAGGAGGCTGCCGCGTCCGGGCAGTTGGATGTTCGAGCCCGCGGGCGACTTGCCTTCCGGGACCTCGTACGGAGTCAACCGATCGGCAAGCTCCTCGGCTTGCGTAGCGATGTCTGCGAGTACGTCGTCGGGAACATTGGTCGAGACGGCAAGGTCCTGCAACCTGCGCATCGCTTCGACGAAGCGGCCGAAGTCCGGACCTGCGGGAGTGTGCCGGAACCGTGGAAATCCGCCCCGCTTCTCACCGTCTGTGACGATCTCCGTGCCGTCTGCGGTTTGTTCGCTCATGACCTGCACGTTAGCGCGCCCGGGAACGTGTTCTACCTCAGGTATCCGTTAGACGCGCGAGCCGTGCCTCTATCGTGGCTCAGGTGACCTTCAACCCGCAGCTCTGGCGCCCTGTCCCCGGATTCGAGAACCTCACCGACATCACCTACCACCGGCACGTCAGTCAAGGCACCGTTCGCGTCGCCTTCGACCGACCGGAAGTACGTAATGCGTTCCGCCCGCACACCGTCGACGAGTTGTACCGCGCGCTCGATCACGCCCGGATGACCTCCGACGTGGGAGCGGTGCTCCTGACCGGCAACGGACCCAGCGAGAAGGACGGCGGTTGGGCGTTCTGCTCCGGCGGAGACCAGCGCATCCGTGGTCGCAGCGGTTACCAGTACGCCGAAGGTGAAACGGCGGACACCGTCGACAAAGCACGCGCCGGGCGCCTGCACATCCTCGAGGTCCAGCGCCTGATCCGCTTCATGCCGAAAGTCGTGATCTGCCTGGTCAACGGCTGGGCGGCGGGCGGCGGTCACAGCCTGCACGTGGTGTGCGACCTGACGCTCGCCAGCCGCGAGCACGCACGGTTCAAGCAGACCGACGCCGACGTCGGAAGCTTCGACGGCGGCTACGGCAGCGCCTACCTGGCAAAAATGGTGGGCCAGAAGTTCGCTCGCGAGATCTTCTTCCTGGGTGAGACGTACACCGCCGAGGAAATGCATCAGATGGGCGCGGTCAACAAGGTTGTCGACCACGCGGAACTCGAAAACGTCGCGATCGACTGGGCCGGCAAGATCAACGGCAAATCGCCGCAGGCACAGCGGATGCTCAAGTACGCGTTCAACCTGCAGGACGACGGGTTGGTCGGCCAGCAGCTGTTCGCCGGTGAGGCAACACGTTTGGCGTACATGACCGACGAGGCCGTCGAGGGTCGTGACTCGTTCCTCGAAAAGCGTGATCCCGACTGGTCACCATATCCCTGGTATTTCTGACACAGTAGGTGCGAGAGGGAGGTCGGACGTGGAGATTCTGAGCAGTCGGACGATATTGCGCCCGAGCGAGTACGAACGAACGCTGAGCTTCTACCGAGACACCCTCGGTCTGGCGATCGCTCGTGAATATCCCGGCGGCACAGTCTTCTTCGCTGGCCAAGGGCTGATCGAAGTCGCTGCGCACGGCGGCACCGGCGAGGGCGGCTTTCGCGGCGCGATCTGGCTGCAGGTCAGGGACCTCACTGCCGTTCAGACCGAACTGGTTCTCGCCGGGGTCAAGATCGCGCGCGAGGCAAGACAGGAACCGTGGGGTCTACACGAGATGTGGATCGCCGACCCGGACGGGACACCGATCGTGATGGTGCAGATCCCGGAGGATCATCCCATCCGACGCGATTCCCGGCCACCGTCCGCGTAGTCGAGACACCGCTGTAGCCGAGACACCGCTGTAGCCGAGACACAGCTGTAGCCGAGCAGTGACAGATGCCCGCCACGACTTTCGTGGCGGGCATCTGTCGGTTCTTCGCAGAGATCAGTTGCGCGTGCTCAGCGCCTGAGAGATCTGATCTGTCTGGGCCTGACCCTCGAGCAGTTGGCGAACCAACCACAGCCGCAGCACCTTTGCCACCGATGCGGCCAGGAAGAGTGCGGCACCGACCACTGTCAGGGCGAGGAAAACCACGGTGAGGATCTGGTACGACACCAGATCCCGCAGGTCCGAGAGCGTCAGCGAAGAGATGTAGACGACGAAGGCGCCGACCACTCCGACGACCATGAGCACCAGGCCCGCGATGCGCGTCGCCGCGTCGCCGCCTGCCTGCTTCTTGTCCAGCTTCAACTCTGCGATGTTCTTCTTGAATTCCTCACGGCGATCTTCGGCGAGAGTAGTCATCGTCATCCTCCTAGATAACTGGTAGAAAGTTCGTTTTCGATGTCGTGTGGATCGCCGGTCTTGACGACGCGTCCCTGCAACATCAGTGCGGCCGAGGTCGCGATGGGCAGCACCGCTCGCGCGAACTGCTCGGCGACGAGAATGGAAATGCCTTCGGCTGCAAGCGAGCCGACGACGTCGTACATCTGCGAGACGATTCGAGGTGCGAGACCCATCGACAGCTCGTCGAGCAGGAGCACCGTCGGGTGAGTGCCGAGTGCCCGTGACAGCGCCAGCATCTGCTGCTCACCACCGGACATCGATCCGGCCAACTGTCCGCGCCGCTCCCCCAGGATCGGGAACCTGCCGTACGCAACCTCTTCGAGTTCGGCCAGCCCGACGCCCGTTCCGGTGGCGATCCACAGGTTTTCCCGCACAGTGAGGTTGGCGAAGATCCCGCGTCCTTCGGGGATGGAGCAGACCCCCAGCCGAGCCAACTCCGAAGGCTCGACTCCGTTCACGACCTGGCCCGCGAGCCGGAACTCGCCGCGGGTGACCGGAAGGACGCCCGAGCAGATCTTGAGCGTCGACGTCTTGCCGCCACCGTTGGGTCCGAGCAGCGCCACCACGGCGCCCGGTTCCAGAATCAGGTCCACCCCGTGCAGAACTTCGATGGATCCGTAACCGGCGCGGACACCGGACAGTTCGAGCAACGGTTCGGCGCGGTCGGGGCTGCGTATACCCTCGTCGATTTTCGCCTCGCCAATTTTCGCTGACGTCATACCGCCTCCTCCTCGGTCCCGATGTAGGCCGCGATCACTTCCGGATCCGTCCGGATCTTCTCCGGATCACCCGAGGCGAGGACTGCGCCGTAGTCGAGCACGTGGATGGTCGAGCACACTTTCATCACCAGCGGAATGTCGTGCTCCACCAGACAGATTCCGAGTCCACCCGCAGCAAGTTCGGTGAGCATCTCGGCAAAGACCTCGGTTTCCTGCTCGGTCTGACCCGAGGCCGGTTCGTCGAGCAGCAGCACTCGCGGGTCGGTCATGAGCGCCCGTGCAACTTCGACGACGCGGGCGCGTCCGGTGGGGATGTCCGCGACGTCCTTGTCCGCGACATCCGTCAGCCCGGTCAGCTCCAGCAGACGATCCGTCTCGCTGTCCACGTCGATCTTGTTGCGGCCGTTCGCCTTGTGGATGTCTCCGGCGACGCGCAGATTGTCACGCACCGACAGCGAGACGAACAGTTCGAGCCGCTGGAAGGTACGTGCAAGCCCGCGACCTGCCCGCTTGTGCGGCGGTAGCTTCGTCACGTCGACGCCGCCGAGGAACACCTGACCGGACGTGGGTTTCTGTAGCCCGGTGATGGTGTTGAAGAGCGTCGTCTTGCCGGCACCGTTCGGTCCGATGAGTCCTGTCACGGTGCCGGGTTGCACGGTGAGCGAAACGTCCTTGACCGCGACGTGTCCACCGAAACGAACGCTCACACCGCGCGTTTCGAGAAGTGGTGTATCAGACATGGACGGTCAACTCCTTCGGCGAGCCACCCTGGTACTGAGGAATCCCCAGTTCGCGGTCGATCTCGTCACGGATCTCGGGGCTGTAAGGGACATCGATCCCGATGTCCTCGGGAACGACTGTCGCTTTGGCGGCCAGTTCCTCCGGAGTGAGAACCGCGCTGGGCATGACCATCTCACCGATCACCGGCAGCATGAACACCACCGCGATCGTGATGGACGCGAACCACCAGTTGCCGAGTACACCGGTCAGAGCAAGGACGTAGGTCAGCAGAACGACTGCGGCGCCGCCGATCAGAACAGGCTTGGCACCGGCGAGCCGTCGGTAGCCCTCGATCACGCTGTGGACCGTTCCGCTGGGGTTCGCGCCGACGCCGATGCCGATCAGTGCCGGGCTGACTGCCGCGATGTTGCCGAAGAGCAGCCACATTCCCTCCAACTCCGGTTGCGCCGAAGCCAGATTGGTGAACGAGACCATGATGACCGCAAACCCGATTCCGGCCATCAGTCCACCGAACAGGGCGCCGGTGACGTATCCGATACCCGCGACGACGGTCAGCATGAGCAGCGAGAGGCTGACCATGATGGCAAAGCTCTCGCCCGAGACGGACCCCATGGCGCTCGACATCAGAATGCCGCCGAGACCGGCGATCCCCGAAGAGATCATGAAGACGCTCAGCTTGAGCCGAACCAGGCTCTGTCCGAGCATGGCCGAACCGGCCGGGCTGTCCTTCATCGCCGCGAGTCGGCGCCCGTAGCCGCTGTTACGCAACGCGATGACGCCGACGCCGAGTATCGAGAACAGCGCGGTCACGGTCATCAGGAACACCGTCTCGTTGCTCAGATCGAGCGGACCGATCTTCAGCGGAGGGAGGGCGATGTTCCCGTCCTTGAACAGCGAGTACTTCATGCCGAACATCTCGTGTTCGGTGGTGTCACGAAGAACCATGTTGGAGAGGAACACTCCGAAGGCCATGGTTGCCAGCGCGAGATACAGCCCTCTCAGCCGCAGCGCCGGTAGGGCGACGAGGCCCCCGATCACGGCGGTGACGAGGACTCCGACGACGATGCCCCACAGGTTGAGGTGCGCAGCCAAACCGGAACCGGAGATCCCGAAGTGGAAGGCCACGATGGTAGCGATAGCGCCGAAAGACACCGGCGCCAAGTTCAATTCACCCGCGTAACCGGTGAGGAGTGTGAGCGAGAGCGCGATGATCGCGAACGTCATTCCGATGGTCAGTGTGGTGACGGCGGAGGTCACCATCAGCAGACGGATCAGGTACACGATGACGATCAGTGCCACGCCCCAGACGACGGCCTTGCGCACGCTCGGAACGTGGTACCGCTCACGGGTGCGAGTGACCGCACCACGCAGGCGGTCCTGAGGTAGGACGATGAGTACGACGAACAGCGCGATCATCGGTAGGGAGACACGGAAATTCGACGTCCAACTCCAACTTGTCGGGAAGTACGCCAATACGTACGTACCGGCAAGCCCGAGAACCACGGCGCCGACAAACGTGCGTGGGATGCTGCGCAACCGGCCGAACATGGCCGCGGCAAACGCGTCGATCACCAAGAGTGTCAACATGTTCGCCTCGAGTGTGCCGCCACTGATCGGGGTGATCAGGATGCCGGCCAGGACTGCGAGCGTCGAACCCATCGCCCAGGACAGGGCCGCAAGACGCTCCGGATTGTGGCCGTTGAGGCGCAACAGTTCCGGATCGTCGACGACGCCGCGCATCGCGACACCGGCGCGGGTGCGCGTGAACAGGATGCGCAGGCCGACGGCGATGGCGATCGCAACGAGGATGCAGATCAACTCGTGGTAGCGGATGCTCGCGCCGAACACCGTGATCTTGGACTGGTCGCCGAAGAACATCTGCATCGTCCGAGCGGTCTCGGGGTGCCAGAACCAGTGCGAGATCGAGAGCATTCCGAGCAGGATCGAGACCGTCACAACGATTTTGGTGACCTCGGCGGTATCGCGCAGACCCTTCATGATCAGGACGTAGAGGCCGAGGCCCATCAGTGGCCCGACCAGGACGAGTGAAATCAGCAAAGCGACGACGGTGGGAAGTTCCCAGCCGTAGCGCAACTGCCAGTAGATGAACGCACCGAGCATTGCCTGTGCACCGTGCGCGAAGTTGAAGATGCCTGACGTGTTGTACGTGAGTACCAGCCCGGAGGCGGCGATCGCGTACACGGACCCCAGGACCAGGCCCAGGATCGTGAAAGTGACAAAAGTGTTCATGGCTGAACCCTCGTTAGGGACTCGGGCGGCGGTTGGCGCTCGCCGCCCGAGTCGGAAGAATCAGGACTGCGGCTTGATGATGTTGGCGTTCTGGTACTTCGTCGACACGCGGTCAGCGCCGAGTTCGGTTCCCCAGGTGCTCTTGTCGGTCGCGACGAGGTACTTGGGGTCACACTTGAATTCGCCCGCGGTGGACGGGAACGCCTGCGCGTAGGTACTGCCCTTCAGAGAGGTCATGAGTCCGCAGGTGGCCGGCATGTTCTTGCCGGGATCGGTGACGGCGTGCAATCCGCCGCCGTCCCACTCGTGAATGTTCGAGAGTTCGTTCACCATGCACTGACGCGTCAGATCGCTACCGCACTCGTCCGCGGCGGCCGCCCACAGCAGGAACGACGACGCCGCCTGCATACCGAGGAGCGCGGTCTTGCCACCCTGCTCGGAGACCAGATCCACGTACTTCTTCACTGCGGGCACCTTGTCCGCGTTCTCGAGCATCTGGAAGGTCATGCCCGCGTTGAGGTTGTCGAGCAATCCGGTGTCCTTGTTCCAATCGGAGACGGTCGCGCCGTACCAGGTGGCTTCACCGAAGAAGATGGGATCGATCCCGACCTGATCGAGCGCCTTCACGAAGTTCAGCTCCGACGGGCTTGCCGATCGTGACGTCCAGATACCCTTCGCACCGCACTCCTTGTACTTCTCGGCAAACGGCACGTAGCTCGATTCGCCCTCGTAGTTGAGTGTGACGCCGCAATCCTTGAGCTTGAAACCCGCAGCCTCGGCGATCGAGCGAATCTTCGTGGTGGAGCTGATGATCGTGGGCATCGTGCTGTTGACGACGTCGAAGTCGTTCACCAGATCGGGGTGCATCTCGGCCATCTGGAACCACTGCGAACCGTTCGCGTAGTCGACCGGGAACGGGACACCCTGGAATGTCATCGGTCCGTTGGCTGCGTCGGGTGACACGGTGAAGCCTGGCACGGACACCAGGTTGCACGCGACACGCGTCTGCTCGGCGGTCTGATCCATCGCGAAGCCGTAGCCGACCATCATGAACTGGCTCGCGCACGCTTCCTGCATGACCGAGTTGGCCTGCGTCATCGCGGCGTCGTAGTCGGTACCGACAACCTTGCGGCCGTTGATGCCGCCCTGATCGTTGCACCAAGAGATGAGCGCGTTCACCGCATCGCTCATTTCCTTGTTCAGCCCAGGAGACTTCACATAACCGCGGTCGTCACCGAACCCGATTTTGATCTCGGTGTCGCTGACGCCTTGATCGGTTGCGCCGGTGGCGTCGCCTTCACCACAGGGCGAATCGAGGGTGCCGAACTTCGCGTCGGATGCGCTCGACGCAAGGTCTGCGCTGACGCCGGGTCCGCCGACAGCGACGGCGTAGGGATCGTCACCACGATTCGATGCGCAGGCTGACGCCAGAACGGCGGTCGCGGCGAGTGCCACGATCAGCTTCGTGGACTTGTTGGGCTTCACGGTCGGAGCTCTCCTTCTCACTGACAGACACCGAGAAACAGGGGTGAAACCCCTGTTCCGGTGCGCTCGGTGCCCGTAGGTAATCAGCGTTTAAAACGGTCCGAATGTGCCTTCCCGGTGAGTGAGACCAAAAAGTGAGGTCCCACACAGGGTTCCGATTTCGTGGCGCTGAACACATCGAGAACGGCAGCGCCGCAGCCCACGCGCGGGGACGTACTCCGCGGAGCCCCTGTTCGCATCCCGTTCGCTGTACTTTTACGCGTTCGATACGCACAATTCACGTTGTGACCGCAGAGCTCGTAATCCTCCTGGTGGTAGTTGTCACCGCCCTCGCGTTCGATTTCACGAATGGTTTTCACGACACCGGTAACGCAATGGCCACCTCCATCGCGACCGGAGCACTCAAGCCCAAAGTTGCGGTCACACTTTCCGCGATCCTGAACCTGGTCGGTGCGTTCCTGTCCGTCGAGGTCGCCGCGACGGTAGCCAAAGGCGTCGTCAACCTCGGTGCGGTCAGTGGGCAGGATCTGCTGCTGATCGTCTTCGCCGGTCTCGTCGGCGGAATCATCTGGAATCTGGCGACCTGGCTGCTCGGATTGCCGTCGAGCTCCTCACACGCACTGTTCGGCGGATTGATCGGCGCCGCAATCGCCTCCATCGGTATGGGCGGCGTCGAGTGGGGTGGAGTTCTGACCAAGGTCGTCGTCCCCGCGATCCTCGCGCCGGTCGTCGCGGCCCTGGTCGCAGGCGTCGGTACCAAGCTCGTGTACCGAATCACCGCATCCGTCAAGGAAGACGAGCGTGAGCGCGGTTTCCGTTTCGGCCAGATCGGCACCGCCTCATTGATCTCACTTGCGCACGGCACCAATGACGCCCAGAAGACTATGGGCGTCATCTTTTTGGCCCTGGTCGCTCACGGCACCATCACCGCCGAGACCGAGATGCCGTTCTGGGTGAAGTTCACCTGTGCCGTCGCGATCGCTCTCGGCACATACCTGGGCGGTTGGCGCATCATCCGCACCCTGGGCAAGGGCCTTGTCGAGATCGCCGCGCCGCAGGGTCTGGCAGCCGAAGCGTCGTCCGCAGCCATCATTCTCACGTCGAGCCACCTCGGACTCCCCCTCTCGACCACCCACGTCGCCACCGGATCGATCCTCGGTACCGGCATCGGGCGCAAGGGCGCCGAGGTCCGCTGGGGCGTCGCAGGCCGGATGGCCGCCGCCTGGTTGATCACCTTGCCGTCGGCCGCAGTGGTCGGCGCCATCTGCTGGGCACTCGCGCATCTGATCGGCGGCCTGGCCGGCGTGCTCGTCGTCTTCGCTGCCCTCATCGCGTTCGCGATCTTCATGTACCTGCGTTCGCGTAAGGAACCCGTAGACGCCGCCAACGTGACCGCCGAATGGGACGAGAATCCGGATGCGACGGCTCGCGAGATTCCGACTGCTGATCCCACTCCGTCCACCGAACCCACTCGCAACTCCTGAAAGGGGCGCAAGAGAATGCATCTACTCACCGATACCCTCGATTCGCTCTGGCAGGTAGTGGCAGTCGGACTGCTCTTCGGAGCCGGACTGCCGGCGATCTTCGCCTTCGGCCTCAAGTCGCTGAGTCTGCCGAACGCCGACGGCACCGAAGGACGGTCCACCCTGGGTAAAATGGGTGCGTACCTCTGTTTTGCGGTCGTGCTCGTCACGATCTTCGCCGGAATTCTGTTGTTGATGAAGAACTTCTTGGCCAGCACGTTCGGAATCCACGTCTTCTGAGTGGTCGTCGCGGCGCACCACTGAAACCACCGAAACGAAAATGAGGCCGAGGATTTGAGCAAGTATTCATTGCGCAGCGTGCTCGACTGGCTGCGTGCCGGGTATCCCGAGGGCATCCCGGACAAGGATCATTTTGCGCTGCTCGCCGTTCTCCGTCGTCGTCTGACCGACGAGGAGATCGAGCAGGTCGTTTCGATGTCCATCGAGTCGGCACACGAAGTGCCGGACCGCCACGTCGACTACGACACCATCCGCGCCATCATCGAGGGAATCCTCAACGAGGAGCCGTCCGAGGACGACGTCGATCGTGTCACCGAAAGGCTGCGCGCAGGTGGGTGGCCGGTCATCGAAGACGTGGACACCGACAACGAAGTTCGAGACGTGAGCTGACGTCATGGCCCTTCCGCCCTTCCTCACGTCGATAGTCGGCTGGTTGCGGGCCGGCTATCCCAATGGCGTCCCCGAGCAGGACTACATCCCACTTTTCGCGCTCCTCACTCGCAGACTCTCCGAAACCGAGGTCGACGCCGTCGCCGACGCGTTGATCGAGGACGGCGATCTACCCATCGAGAAGACCGACATCCAGGTCCTCATCACGAAGATCACCAACGAGATGCCACTCGAAACCGACGTCGACCGCGTACGAAGCCATCTGGCTGCCGGTGGTTGGCCGCTGGCTGGACCGGACGTCCGGTGAACGTTCTTCGCACACTGGCTGTTCCACAGGGTGAGGCGGTCTTCGAGGTACTGCCTGCCATCGCGCAGATCCTGGACGGCGTGCACGACGCCGTGCTTCCCGTCCCTGCGGCCGACGCACGCGAGACGGCCCGACTGAGCGACGCTCTGCACCCCGATCAGCCCATCGACGACGGCATCTCGCTGGTGGTCGCCACGTCGGGGACCACCGGAACCCCGAAGGGCGCGATGCTCACCGCGAGCGCACTGCGAGCCAGCGGCGACGCGACCCATGAACGCCTCGGCGGCACCGGATCCTGGTTGCTGGTTCTCCCCCCGCACCACATCGCCGGGATGCAAGTTCTGTTGCGCAGTGTCCTCGCCGAAACACGACCGGTGATCGTCGACGTCAGTGCGGGTTTCGACCCTGCCGCATTGCCGGGCGCTGTCGCCGCGATGAGCGGACCGCGCCGCTACACCTCGTTGGTGCCGACGCAGTTGGTCAAGGCACTCGGTGATCGCTCCGCGGTCGAGGCTCTGGCTTCGCTCGACGCGGTTCTGCTCGGCGGCGCTGCTACTCCCGCACCGGTACTCGCGCAGGCCACCGAAGCGGGCATCACCGTCGTCCGCACCTACGGGATGAGCGAAACTTCCGGCGGTTGCGTCTACGACGGAATCCCGTTGTCCGGAGCACAGATTCGTATCGACGACGGCCGAGTTCTGCTGGGCGGACCGATGCTCGCGTCCGGGTACCGCGGGCTTCCCGACCACCCCGCTTTCGCCGAACCCGGATGGTTCCGGACCGACGACGCCGGATCTGTGGTCGACGGAGTCCTGCGCATCAGCGGCCGGTTGGACGAGGCAATCTCCACCGGTGGGCTGACCGTCGTACCGCAGGTGGTCGAGGCCGCGCTGGCCGATCACCCCGCCGTTCGCGAGTGCGCGGTGATCGGCATCGAGGACCCGCGGCTGGGGCAGCGGGTGGTGGCCGTCGTCGTACCCGAGGGCGAAGCTCCGACGCTCGACGAACTACGCGCACATGCTCAGCGGACACTCGACGTCACCGCAGCGCCGCGGGAACTCTTCGTCCTGGACGCGCTCCCCCTGCGCGGACCGGGCAAGCTCGACCGCGCCGCCCTGGTGGCTCGGTTCAGCTAGCAGCCGCAGCCCGATTGTTCAGCCGCAGGCCTGATCAGCGCCGCGGCTGCACAATCAGCGCGCGGCTCCGCGGAGGCAAGCCCGCTCGAACCTTTCGCGGACACGTTCGAAGTCGCGAAGATCCGCCCATACCCACCGGAACACCTCGAACCCCGCGTCCCGGATCGCGTCCTCCCGCAGTTTCTCGCGCTCTACCGCCCTCCCCGGATTGTCGCCGCGATACTTGACCATCCCGTCGAACTCGCCCACCACACCGTGCTCTTTCCAGAAGAAATCGACTCTCCCGATGAACCGGCCACCGTGACGGATCTCGTGCTGCAGGGTCGGCATCGGCCAACCGTCGTCGCGCATGCGTACCCGGCTGATGGACTCCCCCGGACTCTCGGCACCTGGTTCGATGAACGTCGCCGCCACTCGAGCGCGACTCATTCCCAGCCGTCCGCGCGCATGATCGAGCGAAGCGTCGACGTTCTCACGCCTCATCCCACGTCGCAGGGCGCAATCACCGATCACCACGGCGGTCTCGAACGGCGTCGTCCGTGCGAGGTCGACGAACGTTCGCGCAAGCGACGTGGTTGCGACGCCGTCGATCAGCACGACCTCCTCGGCCGGGACCACTGCCGGATGAAGATGCAAGGTTTGACTCTTCCGCCCACCCGAGCACCGGTTACGCGTCATGTGCACGGTGTCCAATCGCAATCCGCCGCAATCCAATCCGTGCATGACCGCTGCCGAAGCGTGGCTCACGATTGCGCCTGGTCCACAGCTTTCGGTGGCTACCATGACAGCGCAGCGGTGGCGTGCTCTCGCATCGAGTTCGCGGAAGTGATCGGCGCGCATGTAGATCCCCGCTGCGATTCGGTGCAGCTCGCCGCGCCTGACCGCTCGCTGCAACTGCGCGTCGCTGGTGCCGTCCCGGTGAGCCTGTGCCCGCGTAAGAATCTCCATGCAGCGAGCGTGATGCCGCCGCGCCCGCACACCGACAAGCAAGATCCGTCTGGGGATTGTTTGCCGGTTGTGGAGCACCGACCTCGCGCACTGTGCAAGTAACCGCAAGTTCCACGCAAGGTCCATGCAAGATCGGTCTGCCAAGCTTCATCCCATGAACCACACAGCTTCGCCTCTTGCCATCGAGGCCGACGGACTCGTCAAGAAGTTCGGCGAGCACCGCGCGGTCGACGGCGTCAGCCTCACCGTCCCCACCGGCTCGGTGTTCGGCGTCCTCGGGCCGAACGGCGCCGGCAAGACCACCACCGTCCGCATGCTCGCCACTCTCCTTCGCCCCGACGGCGGTGAGGCGCGCATCTTCGGCCACGACGTCAGCCGTGAACCCACCGCGGTCCGATCCCTGATCGGCGTCACCGGTCAGTACGCCTCCGTCGACGAGGATCTGACGGCGACCGAGAACCTCGTGATCTTCTCGCGGCTGCTCGGCCTGAGCCGCCGCGATGCGCGCACCAAGTCCCTGGAACTCCTCGAGGAGTTCGATCTGGTCGAGGCCGCGACCAAACCGCTGAAGAACTTCTCCGGTGGCATGCGTCGACGCCTGGATCTGGCGGCAAGCCTGATCGCGCGCCCGCCGCTGCTGTTTCTCGACGAGCCCACCACCGGCCTCGATCCGCGCACCCGCGCCCAGATGTGGGTGACCATCCGGCGACTCGTCGCCGAGGGTTCGACGGTGTTGCTCACCACGCAGTACCTCGACGAAGCCGATCAACTGGCCGATCGCATCGCGGTGATCGACCGCGGCCGCGTGATCGCCAACGGCACCGCCGACGAACTCAAGGCTTCGGTCGGGATCTCCTCGCTCCAACTCAAGCTGGTCGATCGTGATCGCACCGAGGAGGCTCGCTCGCTCATCGCCGCTGCGCTGAGCGTCGAGGTGGGTGTCACTCCCGAGGTCGGGCGGATCACCGCCCCGCTGAGCGACCCGTCGATCACGGCGGACCTTTTGATCCGTCTGCGTGAGCAAGGTATCGCCGTCGACGAAATCAACGTACAGAAACCCAGCCTGGACGAAGTGTTCCTGACCATCACCGGGCACCAGCCCGAAGACGGTGGCCGCAACGACGCCCAGTCCGACAACGACTCCGATCGGAGCGTCGCATGACAACCACCCTCACCAAACCCCGGTCGCCGATAGCCCAGCCGGATGCCGCACCCCGCCGCATCAGCCTGCAGCAGAGCTTCGCGAACACGTTCACGATGGCGTACCGCGGAATTCTCAAGATCAAGCACAATCCCGAGCAACTGTTCGACGTCGTCATCCAGCCGATCATCTTCACGTTGATGTTCACCTACATCTTCGGCGGCGCGATCGCCGGTGACGTGACGGCATATCTGCCGACGATCATCCCCGGCATCCTCGTCCAGACCGTCATCACCGGTTCCATCGTCACGGGCACGCAGCTTCGTGAGGACATGGACAAGGGCGTGTTCGACCGCTTCAAGTCCCTTCCCATCGCTCGTATCGCCCCGCTGTCCGGTGCATTGCTCGCCGACGTCGTGCGCTACGGCATCGCCACGACCATCACGTTCATCGTCGGTTTCGCGATGGGTTACCGCCCCGCAGGCGGCGTGGTCGGCATTCTGTCTGCCGCGATCCTGGTCATGGTGTGCGCGTTCTCCATCAGCTGGATCTTCGCTCTCATGGGCGTGCTGATGAACAAAGCGTCCACGGTGCAGGGTGTTTCGATGCTCGTGCTGTTCCCGCTTACGTTCCTGTCGAATGCGTTCGTCGATCCTGCCACCATGCCGAGTTGGCTTCAGAAGTTCGTGAACGTCAATCCGGTCTCACACCTGGTGACCGCGGTTCGCGAGCTGGCCAACGACGGCCACTTCGGTATCCACGTCGTGTGGTCGCTGGTGGGCGCCGCGGTGATCGTTGCCGTCATGGCACCTTTGACCGTGCGGATGTACATGCGCAAGACATAAGTCCCGCACCATCGTCCAGACCTAGTCCAGCACCGGTCCGCGAAGCGCAGCCAACACTGCTTCGCGGACCGCTCTGCGTGAGTAACCCGATACCTTCTCGGTTTCCACAGACCACCTGTCGGCTCCGACCAGACCAACCGCGAAGTCGGAGAGGCGCGCGTGATGGAGCGAGACGAAGTCTTGTCTCCCCGGCATTTTCAACGACAAAGCCATCAGTTCGACTCCGCGTTCGATGTTGCCCGTGACAAGATCGAACTACCCGATCGCCGACGCCAACGAACCCGCGAGCGGCAGGTCCGCGTAACCGTTGGGATCGAGCTTGAGAGCACTCGACTCCTTCATCTGCAGAACGCGGCCCGCCACCAGTTCGTGCCGGCCGTGAACTGCGTGAGCGCACACAGCCGCGGCACCGAGCAGAACGACGAAGGGATCACCGAAGATGTTCTCGATCGCAGAACCCAACAGCTCCAGCGCTTCTCGATACCGAGCCAAGCCCTCGTCGATACGGCCGTCCGCGAGATCCGCCTCGGCGATACTCGCTATGAGCGCCGCGCGCCGTTGATCGGTTTCGATGGCCCCGGTCCCACCCGAATGCGCCAATGCCGGACGTGCACGATCGAGAAGCACCCGACCACCAGCGGTGTCACCGGCCGCGATCATTGCTCCGGCTTGAAAGCAGATGAGCTGCATCGCCTCGTCACGCGCACCGAGGCGTTCCATCGACGCCGCCGCGATCGCGTAGAACTCGATGGCCTCGCCATAGCGGGCGGATTGGCTGTGAACCGACCCGACATGTTGGGCCGCCATCGCCAGACCCCACTCGTCACCGATGCTGGTGGCGTAGTCGAACAGAGTCTCCCCGTCCAGCAACGCACCGCGCAGATCTCCGATGTTCTCCCGCATGTTCGAACGCGCGGACAGCGCCGCCATGCGGGTCTCGGGATCGGAACTGCGAACGCCTTCGGCCACCAACCGCGCAAGTTTGTGGTTGGCGATCCCACTCGTGGTCAGCTTGATCAGAAATGCGAACAACGGACCGAGATCATCGCGCTCACGCAACAGCTTTCGAAGTCGGATCCGCGCACGGGCATGGTCTCGATCGGCCTCTCCGAAGAAGAGATGCATCGCCACCAGGATGAACGTAGCGCCCACCAGTTCTGCATTCACGTCGCGCAGATCGTTGTCCGCGGTCGCCCCGACGATCTTCGACGCCCAGTTCGAAATTTCCGAGTTCGATCCTCGTACGGCCCACAGAATCGCAAGGACGGGGAAGACGTTGGCTACGGTCACCGCGTCGCCGCGTTCCACGGCCCAGCGAAGTACAGCCAGAAGGTTGTCGTGCTCGGCGTCGAGGTCGGCAATCAGACGGAGCTGATCCGTCCGTGCACGCACGACGGCATCCTCGGCGATCGCAATCGCCCAGTCGTCGAGGCGCCGAATCACTTCCGGTCCCTCCCCGGACGCGGCGAGTTGCTCCTCGCCGTATTCACGGACAGTCTCGAGCATGTAGTACCGAAGATCTCCCTGCCCGTCGCTGACGGAAAGAAGTGACTGATTCACCAGCGCTTCGACGGCACTTGCCACATCGGTCAACTCGCCCCACCCGGCAACGGCCTGCGCCGAAGAAAGGGTGAAGCCGGCCGGGAATCGGCACAATCGACGCAACGCAATCTGATCCCCGCTGCCCAACAGATTCCAGCTCCAGTCGATCACCGCGTGCAGGGTGCGATGCCGATCCGGAGACGTCGGATCATCGGAGCGCAACAACGCGAACCTGTCTCGCAGTCTCGAACCGATTTCGTCGACGCTCATGGTACGGACCCGAGCGGCAGCGAGCTCGATCGCCAACGGGAGTCCGTCGAGCGTCGTACACAGCTTGACGACCGCGTCGACGTCCAGATGAACAGAGGGCCGCACCGCACGGGCTCTCGCCGAGAAGAGTTCGACTGCCGAGCCGCTTCCGTCGTCGATCGCCAACGGCGGCAACGGGTACACCGCCTCGGCACTGATCATGAGCGGAGAACGACTGGTGGTCAGAACCGTCAGCTGACGACCGGCCGCGATCATCTCGGCCACGATCTCCGAACACGCGCCGATCACGTGCTCACAATTGTCGAGGATGAGCAACATCGGACCGGCGGACAGCGCCTCTTTGAGTCGCTCTCTCGCCGAATGCGTTCGGCCGACGGTCAATTTGCCTGGCGCCAGATCGGATTCGCTGATTCCGAGGGTGCCTCCGATGGCCGCGATGACATCTTCGCTGCTGCGCAACGACGCCAACTCCACGAGGACCACCGAGACGCCCGGCTGGTTCACGGATCCGCGCAGGCCCAATTCGTGTGCGAGACGGGTCTTTCCGGCGCCACCAGGTCCGAGAATGGTGACGACGCGCGAGCGGGCGAGCAAGGATTCGATCTGGTCGATGTCGTTGTCGCGACCGAGCAAGGTGTTGGGGGCAGCGCGCAGACCGATCGCACGGGCGGCCCGCGGTGTAGCCGCAGGTGCCCCGAGAAGTTCCGCGTTGAGAGTCACCAGTGCGGGTGACGGATCAGCGCCCAGGCGATTGGCGAGGTGGTTGCGGAACTCCGCGAACACTTCGAGTGCCTCGTTGACTCGGCCTGCTCCGGCGAGCGCACGCATCAACGCCTCGGCCGCTGTGTCGTCGAATGGGCTCGCCAGATGGCGTCCGCGCACCAGGGGAATGGCTGCCGCGTACTCCCCCAATGTGAGCAACGCGTCGATCTGCGCCGTCTCCAGTTCGTCGTACACCCGGCCTGCGTCGAGCGCCAGACGATCTGCAACGTCGCCGACGACGTCACTCCCGGGGGTACCGCGCCACAGGCGCAATGACGCGGTCGTGACTGCGAGCGCTTCGGACGCGTCGGCGCCGACGGTGCGCAGACCACGGGCGGCGTCCGCTGCCCTGGCCAGGTCGACACGCTCCCGAGCGAGAGTGAGCCGGTATCCGGCCGCCGTGACTTCGAGGGCCCCGTCCGGGAGTGCAGATCGCAGGCGCGAGACCTGAGTGTGGAGGGCGTTCATCGGTGAGCGCGGCGGCTCCAGCCCCCAGACGTCGTCGATCAGGCTCTGCGCGGTACGTGGCTCACCCGGATTGCGAGCCAGCGCAACCAGCAGAGTTCGAGCTCGCGGACCCGGCAACGGAACCAGACGATCGCCCACTTTGGTCGAAACGGGTCCGAGCAAGGCAATGTCTGCCAGGTCTTCGCCCGACTGCGCGTACCTGGCGCGCTCACTCACGTCTCGAGTCATGTGCTGATCCACCGCGTTCGATCGTATTGCACAGTGCAAAGATCGTTGTATGGCAACAGCTGCTCAATGGATCGAAGGCGCGAGGCCGCGCACACTCCCGAACGCGATTGCGCCCGTGCTGGTCGGCACCGGAGCCGCGGCGTCCCTGGACCTCGCAGTGTGGTGGAAGGCGCTCCTGGCACTGATCGTCTCCTTGGCCTTGATCGTCGGGGTGAATTTCGCGAACGACTACTCCGACGGAATCCGCGGAACGGACGACGACCGCGTCGGGCCACTGCGCTTGGTCGGATCGAAGTTGGTCAGTCCCGGAGCTGTGAAGGCCGCGGCGATCAGCTGCTTCACCGTTGCCGCGGTAGCCGGGTTCGTTCTGGCGGCGACCACAGCCTGGTGGCTGGTTGCGGTCGGCGTGTTCTGCATCATCGGTGCCTGGTTCTACACCGGCGGCAAGAAGCCTTACGGATACAGCGGGTTCGGCGAGATCGCCGTGTTCATCTTCTTCGGACTGATTGCAGTGCTGGGAACTCAGTTCGTACAGGCCGAGCGGGTGGATCTGGCCGGGCTGGCCGGCGCGATTGCCATCGGTTCGTTCTCGAGCGCGGTGCTCGTTGCCAACAATCTTCGAGACATCCCGACCGACACCGAGTCCGGAAAGATCACTCTCGCAGTCCGGCTCGGCGACGCCAGGACCCGCACGCTGCACGTGATCCTGCTGGCCGTCCCGTTCGTCGCGACCCTGCTGCTGATCCTGCGTACTCCGTGGGCATTGCTCGGATTGCTGGCGTTGCCACTGGCAATCCGAGCCAACGCCCCACTGCGTTCGGGCGGGCAGGGTATGGCCCTGATCCCCGCGTTGCGCGACACCGGACTCGCCATGCTCGTCTGGGGTGCCGCGACCGCAGTTGCGCTCAGTCTCGCCTGAAAGTCGACGGACTCAACGGTTGTCCGGGACGAACGCGCTGAGCAGGAAGTTCACGATCGAGATGATCAGCGCGCCCCAGACTGCCGTCCAGAAGCCGTCGACCGTCAAGCCGTAGGACGTTCCGGACGAGATCCACGCCGTCAGCATCAGCATGAGGGCGTTGATCACGAGCGTGAACAATCCGAGAGTCAGGATGAGCAGCGGTAGCGAGAGAAGCTGCACTACCGGCTTGATGAACGCGTTGACCACCGTGAAGATCAAAGCGATCACCGCGATCACGAGAACCGTGCCCCAGGTGCCGTTGTCGTGGTTGGCGATCGTGATGCCGGTGACCCACGCCGACGCCAGCCAGATGGCTATGCCGTTGATGATGAGACGTGCCAGAAATGTCATGTCTGAATGCTGGCACATCCCGCCCCGTGCATGCGGAGCCGTGCCGAATCTAGGCGGCGCGATTCATCTTCGCTTCCAAGCGCTCACGGATCACCGACATCGTGACCTGCGTTTCGAGGGCCTGACGGGTAGGCCCGTCGGCGACACGCAGGATGCCGAGCAGGATGTGTTCGGCACCGATTCGATTGTCCTTGTGCGCGAGCGCTTCACGGAGCGAGAGTTCCAACACCTTCTTGGAGTCCTTCTCGAATCGTGAACGAGGGAACCCGAATCGGCTCTTGCGAGAAGTGTCGACGCCGTCCGGCACAGGAGTCTCGTCCAGCACACCTTCGCCGAAGGACTGCTCGAGACTCTCCCGAACCGCATCGAGATCGATGCCGATCGACTTGAGTATCTCGGCGTCGTCGTCGAAATTGTTGGAGCTACCTTCGTTCGATCCGGCGCCGGCGTGGCGGATCACGTCGAGCGTGACACCAGACTCGGTGAGCACCTCGGTGGCGATGCCCCGATCAGAGGTGAGCAGCGCGGTCAGAAGTTCCATCGGCGTGACAGGACCGGAGCCGGCGACAGCATCGACAACGACGCCTCGAGCCTGTGCGGAGAACCTTTCGAACATGGCAATTACCTGCCCTTCTCGCGCAGTGAACGCAGCATCGATTCCGACTGCGCGGACGCGTATTTCTTGTGGACGGCTTGACGGCTGACCTCGAGAGCTTCCGCGATCGCCTGCCAGGACCATCCGTGACGGCGCGCATTGGCGACCTGAATGGCCTCGAGTTTTTCGAGAAGACGACGCAGCGCTCGAACAGCACGCAATCCCTCGGTGGGATCCGGGCTACCGGCGGCAGCAGCGAGAGAGGTTGCTTCGGTCATGATGTCAATTTAGGTTGACAACCGGAATCTGTCAACCAAAATTGACAGGCGCGCCTAGTATCCGGCGACGGCCCCGTTCACTGCCACCTGCAAATCCGCCTGCACAGTTCGGGCGATATCCATCGGCTTGTCCGGAAGTTCGGTCACCGGCATTCCGACAAAGACACTCGCAGCCTTGACGTCGCCGGCCACCGGACCGTAGTTGATGCCGATCGACACCAGAGCCGGTGAGCATCCCAATTTCTCGGCGCGCGCGATGATGTGGCCGATTCCACTGTTGACGTGCTGCAACCGCGTCGGATCTTCGGTGTTGCACGTCCCTTCCGGGAAAATCGCCAGACAATCCCCGTTGCCCAGACGCTCGGCCGCGACGTCCATCATCACTCGGCCGGCATCCGAAACAGCCCGGAGGCCGTAGTTCTTGCTGCGAAAAACCGGGATGCTGCCCATCATGTCGACCTTCTTGCGCTGTGAAGGATCAACGAAGAGTTCGTCTTTGGCGAGGACCCGGGTCCGTCCGATCACTCGACGCAACGGAGTACGCCACGCGGTCGCGGCGAGCGTGAACTGGTCGCTCTCGGTCAGATGATTGACCGCCACGACCAACTGCGTCTTACGTTCCAGCAGAGTCTTCAGCGCAGCTTCCGCACCCGGCGCGTACCTCACTCGCGGGCGGTACTTCAGCGCCAATGCGGCATAAGCGAGCTTCGCCACGAATCGGTTCTGCTGATGACTGCGGTAGTACTCGTACACAGCCTCGTAATTGTCGAGTGAAACTTCAGGATTGCCCATGGTCCGCCCTCGCTGGAGAAGTGCCCCTTGACCAAACGATACACAACCTACGGTTGCGTAGGTTTGCGTTACAGAAGGCGTAGCGCTGGGAGAAACTCCACTCTCGAGGTAAAACGGTTTCTGTGATCCGCTCGGCCATATCCACCGACCTACCCGCACTGCAACAGATCGAGATCGCCGCGGGCGAACCGTTCCGAGACATCGGGATGGACGCCATCGCAGACGATCCACCGCCGACGCTCGACGAGTTGAACGATTTTCTCGCAGCCGAGCACATCTGGGTTCAGACCGACGCAAACGACGTACCCGTTGCGTACGCGCTCGTCGAGATCGTGGACGGCGGTGCGCATATCGAACAGGTCTCCGTTCACCCCGATCATGCCCGCAAAGGCCTCGGAGCTCAGCTGATCGACGCCGTCACCGAATGGGCGGCGGACCATCACCACGATCTCGTGACTCTGACGACGTTCGTCGACGTTCCGTGGAACGCGCCGTACTACGAGCGACTCGGGTTCGTGCGCCTGGCCGAGAACACGCTCTCCCCCGGCCTGATACGCATCAGAACGGACGAGCAGTCGTCCGGGTTGGACGCCTGGCCTCGCGTGACGATGAGCCGCCCGTCACACGGTCCGGCGCCGGCGATTCAGGAACTGGCCGTCCACGCACCCGAACGGACGAACTCGTCCAGCACTGCCGTCGGACCGAGCAGGTCGATCCCTTCCGACGCCACCCATTCGTCGTTGTAGTACGTCCCCGAGTAACGCTCTCCGCCGTCGCACAGGAGGGTGACGACGCTGCCGCTGCGCCCGGCCGCCATCATTTCGGCAATCAACGCAAAAGCTCCCCACAGGTTCGTCCCCGTCGAGCCGCCCACTTTGCGCCCCAGGGCTGTGCTGGCGTGCCGTGCGGCCGCGATCGAGCCTGCGTCCGGCACCTTGATCATTCGGTCGACCACCTGACCGACAAACGACGGTTCGACGCGCGGACGGCCGATGCCCTCGATCCGGGAACCTCGAGTACCGACGATCGACGGATCGCTCGCTCGCCACGCGTCGAAAAACACGGAGTGCTCCGGGTCCACCACGCACAGCCCCGTGTCGAATTTCCGGTAACGAAGAAAGCGGCCGATCGTGGCACCGGTTCCGCCCGTCCCGGCTCCGACGACCACCCAGTCGGGAATCGGATGTTCCTCGTGTTCGAGCTGAGTGAAGATCGATTCGGCGATGTTGTTGTTTCCGCGCCAATCCGTCGCGCGCTCGGCGTGGGTGAACTGGTCCATGTAGTGACCGTTCAACTCACTCGCGAGCCGATGCGATTCCGAGTAGATCGACGACGGATCGCTCACGAAATGACAACGTCCCCCCTGCGCCTCGATCAACGCGATCTTGGCGGGACTCGTGCTCGCGGGCATCACCGCGACAAAATCCAGGCCCAGCAACTTCGCGAAATACGCCTCGCTGACAGCCGTCGATCCGGACGACGCTTCGATGACAGTGGTCTCTTCGGTAACCCAGCCGTTGCAGATCGCGTAGAGGAAAAGCGACCGTGCGAGTCGATGCTTGAGACTCCCCGTGATGTGGGTCGACTCGTCCTTCAGATAAAGCTGGACGGTCCAGTTACTCGGCAGCGGATAGCGCAGCAGGTGAGTGTCCGCGCTGCGTTGCGCGTCGGCTTCGATCAACCGCACCGCGTTGTCGACCCACTGGCGTGAGGTCCGACGGTCGACGTCGAGCGACCCCGTGGTCACCGCCCGTCTCCGCGCAGCTTGGAGCGAAGATCGTCACGATCGGACCGACGCTGGGCGTCGACCGCCGCAATGCCCGCATTGACACGCTTGCGCAGTTTCGCGAAGAGCAGCAACGACAGCGGCAGCGCGATCAGAACTGCGAACAGCGCCGCGACGATCAAGGGAACGTCCGTGCCGGCGAGCTTTCCGCCACCGATGATGACGGCACCGATCACGACGACAAGCAGCAGCCGAGCGACCGAGTACAGCACCACGTCGCGGGCTAGTTGACCCTTGGTCACCGGCCCGGAAGCCGACTTTGCTTGCCCAGAGTTTGCGGAAGGTTTACTGGCCTTGACCGGCTCAGAAGGAACATTTTCGGGGTTTTCAGACAACTGACTCACCCTCTCAGGTTACCCATTCCGAATACGGGTGGGACCGAGCCCGCTATATCCATTTTGTCCTTTACTTAAACATTACTTTTTCTTGAAAGATCGACTACCCGGCTATATCTGTGCAAACATTGCGCTACCACTCAGAAAACGGTCGAATGTGAGCGAAGGACTTCGAAACAAACTCGACGCAGGTTTTTGGCAACTGGTCGACACACCGGTTCGGAACCAAAGTTCGGAATCACTGCTCGGTTCGGAATCACTGTTCGTCAAACGTTCGACATCAACATGGAGGACCTCACAATGAGCGCACCAACCTTCAATACCGCCGCAGACGCACTCATGACGCCCGGACAGGTAGCGGCATTGTTTCATGTCGATCCCAAGACCGTGACCCGCTGGGCACACGCAGGACGACTGGGCTCGCTTCGCACGCCAGGAGGACATCGTCGATTCCGTGAGACCGAGGTCATGCAGCTTCTGCGCTCGCTGACCACCGAAGCAGACAACAACTGAGCAACTTCAGCTCACTTCGAAGCACTTTGCGGTACCCGACAGATCTTGCAGTACCCGACAGATACAGCACTAGCGCACTGAGCCGAAACGCTTGTCCGCACCACTTCTGGTGAAGCGGGGCGGAGACTGAGTAGGCTCGACTTCAGTTCCCTGAGGAGGTGCGCCGTGTTGTATCTGTTGGCGTTGGTGGGTTTGGTGACATTGATCGTTCTGATGTGGAAGGCATTCGGGCCCGATCCGTCGACGCGCACCCCGGTGAGCGGTGTACGCGGGCCGGATGACGATCCCGAATTCCTGTGGAATGTGAACCAGCAAACACGACGCAAGCGCACGGAAGGTCCGGACGTACCGCCGACTGACGCGTCGACGTAGGGCCGGGCTCGCCCGGCTATCCGATTACCGCCCCGTCAACGCGAACGGGGAGGCCGGAAAGTCCTGCGCAACCACCGCAGCCAACTCCAGCACCGCTTCCCGAGTACCTGGACGCAGCCGGTCCAGATCGATTTCGGCGCCCTCTTCCAAATGCGGATCGAACGGAATCAGTTTCACCGCTCGACAGCGCTGCTCGAAGTGCTCGACGACCCGCGGCAGATCAACCTTGCCCGAGCGAGGCCGTACCGCGTTGATGACAGCTACGGACGTGGCTACCAGCCTGCTGTAACCGTGAGCGTCGAGCCAGTCAAGTGTTGCGGAGGCGCTACGTGCACCGTCGACGGAACCGGAACTGACGACGATCAACGAATCTGCACCTTCGAGAATGGCCTGCATCGCCGAGTGCATCAATCCGGTGCCGCAGTCGGTAGAACTATGCTGTAGAACTTCTCGAGCATGTCGACCGTGCGCGTGTAGTCCCCACCGCTGAAGGCCTCTGAAACTGCTGGATCGCTGTCGGAGGCAAGCACTTCGAGCCGGTGTCGATTTTGCGATGTGTAGCCACGGACGTCGCTGTACTTCTCGATACTGTTCTCGTCGCGCAGCAGGTTTCGCACTGTTGCCGGAGTTTCGAGCGGGATCTTCTGGCTCAGCGTTCCCCGGTCGGGGTTTGCATCGACAGCGACGACGCGATCGCCGCGGATCGAGCCGAACATCGACCCCAGTGTCGCTGTGGTCGTGGTCTTTCCGACGCCGCCTTTGAGACTGAGCACCGCAACCTTGTAGCAGCCCTGCAGCGGCTGGTTGATCTGGCGCGTCAACTCGACGAGGTGCTGCTCTTTTGCACCGTTTCCGAGGTTCACCGATCGGCCGGACAACGTGTACAGCGCCTTGCGCCAGCCGCCCACCGGGGCAGGCCGGACAGGCCGCTTGACGAGGAGCGCAGCCGAGAGATCTTGCGCAGTCATCGGGAGAGCGGACTCGAAGCGACTGTCCGGAGCCGAGGTGAGTCCGGTCTGCGGCATCGGAGCGCGAGTAGGTGGCGCCGTCGGCGGGGCCATCGGCACGGCCTGACCATTCTGGAGGGCGTGGCCGTTCTGCACCGGCGCAGCGCCGGGATGACCGAACTGCCGAATCGCGGGATTGGGCGGATGGACGCCGGGCGAAAAAGGTGCCTGCGGTTGCTGGAGCGGTCTCGCGGATGAATGCGCCGTCGGGCCGGGCTGCAGGTTCTGAACAGGCTGCAGGTTCTGAACAGGCTGCGAGTTCCGAACAGGCTGCGAATTCTGAACAGGCTGCGGAACGCCAGTTCGTGAATCCGGAAGCGACCCTCCACGATTCGTAGGTTCGTAGGTCTGCATCGGCATCGCAGGCGAGGTCGAGAACTGGCCGTTGATCGGGCCTGGCTGCGCTGCCGGATACTGGATGACCGGAGTCTTGGGACCTGGCACCGGAGCCGCTGGGGTCGTCGTCGGCGGCGGAGCGGCGGGTGCACTGGGCGCCTGGCCGGCGACTTGCTGGAGCGGCCCGGAGTCGACCGGGGCCACGAAGAGACTACGAACGTCGCTGGGAACCGAGTCCGATGACGGCTCGGGCGCGGATGCGCGCGGCTCGCGCCGCGTCGGCTCGGCAGGGCGCACCGGCTCCCACAATCCTGCTCCGGCGTCTTCAATCTTGTCGGCCATCTCGCCGCTCCCCCTCGTCGATCCCACAGCTACCAGACAGCTAGTAATTCGCCAAGCTGCATCGTAACTGTTGCCCGCCCCTGACGTACCTACCGGTAATACCTACAGACCGGTCGGCAGCCACCCACGGTACCTCGAGAGGATCAGGTGAGTCCCGCGTAGGAGTGCAAGCCGGAGACGACCATGTTGATGATGAAGAGATTGAACAGCATCGCAACAAAACCGGCGATGTTGATCCAGGCGGCCTTCGTCTCCCGCCACCCGGACGTTGCCCTCGCATGCAGGTAGGCCGCGTAGATCACCCAGGCGATGAAGGACATCGTCTCCTTCGGATCCCAACCCCAGAAGCGTCCCCACGCAGCTTCCGCCCAGATGGCACCGAGGATGACGCCGGCGCCGAACAGCGGAAACGCGATGATCGTGCTCTTGTACGCCAAGCGGTCGAGAGTCTGGGCATCCGGCAGTCGCTCTGCGATCCGGCCACCGATACTCGTGCCTTCGTCACCGGGCGGGAACTTCAGTCGCAGCAGGAACAGAAGGCTCGCGATACCGCCGATCATGAAGATTCCGGAACCGACGCTGACGATCGTCACGTGAATCGGAAGCCAGTACGAGCGCAGCGCCGGAACCACGGGAGCCGCGTCGGCGTAAAGGACCGTGCCGGCGAGGAACATCAAGATCAGAACCGGCACCAGCAAGAAGACCCACATCGGACGGTACGCCGGCTTGATCAACAGGACGTGCCCGACCAGCAACGACGCCGCACACGCCATCGCCACGAATTCGTACATGTTGCCGAGCGGGAATCGTTCCGTCGCAAATCCGCGGAGCACGATCGACGCGATGATCAGCACCGTTCCGACGACCAGGACAGCTCGGCCCATTCCGCCGAATCGTTCCGAGAGCGACTTGCTCGGAGTCTCCGCGACCCTGCCAGGCACGGATGCGCCGACACCGCCGGCGGAGACCAGTTCCTTGTCCTGAACCGCCTTTGCTCTGGCCGACGCGTACTGCACGATGAGCAGCACAAACGCCAGCACGAGCACGGTGAAGGCGGACTTGAAGGCCCAGTCGCTGTACTGCGCGAGTGTCTCGTTCGTTGTCATCGGGCGTTCTCCTGCGCGTGCGGTTGGTTCACCGCGGTGGTCGGATTGCTTTTCAGCAAGCGGTCGGCGAGGCGGTCGAACTCGTCGCCCCAGCCTGCGTGGTCGGTGCGGGCAAGCCCACCAAGTTCTACTACAGTACGTCGTTCGTCATCTGGATAGATACGTGCCCAGACGCGGCGACGCTTGATCACGAGCGAGACGAGTAGGCCCGCCATCATGGTCAACGCCGAAACCAACACCCACACCTGAGCGGGATCGTGGGAGACCTGCAGGTTCACGAAGTCGACGGCACCATCGAATCGCACCTGGGTTCCGTCGGCAAGCGTCGCGCTCTCCCCCGGAAACAGATTGACTCGATCCTGCTTGACCAGTCGGCCCTGATTGATCAGTTCGGTGTTGAGTTCGAACAGCGATTGCGGGTTACCGGTATCGAGTCCGGTGTCGCCCTTGTAGATGTCGATGGCGACTGCCGGATCGTTCATCGCCGGGTAACTCGACGACAGCAGGTTGCCGTGGAACAGCGCGGTGGGCGCGAACAATCCTTCGATGGCAATCTGATTCTTCCGACGCTCGTCCGCATCGGGATACATGCCGCCCGGCGGGTCGAAGCGCATCGCGCCACTGCTCAGGAACGTCGTGGCGTCGTCCGGACGCCACTGGAGCGTCTCGGTGCGGGTCTCACCGTTCGGGAACGTGACGGTGAACGTCGGCGCGTATCCGTGTCCCTGCAGGTACACACGATCGCCGGCGATCCGCAGTGGGTGGTTCACCTGGATGGTCGTGTCCCGCCAGGTATCGGACTCGAGGTCGTCGCCTGCCTGGTACGAGATGTCCGAGGTGAACATCTCGGCCTGACCGGTCTCGAGGTAGTCGGCCTGGAAATTCTTCACACGTACACACAGCGGGGTCATGCCGGTGCCGTCGAGGCTCAGACCGGCGACGAAGGAGTCGAACACTGCCGGCGAGGTCGTGCAGAACCCGGGGCCGTCGTTGGCGATGACGATGCGATTGCCCTCGTAGCCGAACAATTTGCCCGCGGCGATCGCGATCAACAATCCGACCAGCGAGAGGTGGAACACGAGGTTGCCGAACTCGCGGAGGTATCCCTTCTCCGCCGAGATGGTGATCTCGCCTTCGCGTCGTGATTTCGAATCGCCGCGACGCGTTTCGACGCGCCACCCGCGCAGTTCTTTCGACACCCGGGCAGCAAGTTCGTCGGGAGTCTCGCCGTCCACGACGCTCTTGGTGTGGTGCGGCAGGCGAGCAAGATTGCGCGGCGCATTCACCGGACGGGTGCGCAGCGCCTTCGCGTGCTCCACGCAACGCGGCAGGATGCAGCCGACCAGCGAGATGAAGAGCAATGCGTAGATCGCGGTGAACCAGAAACTGCTGAACACGTCGAACAATTCGAGGCGGTCCATCCACGGACCGAGCGTCGGACGCGCGGCGATGTAGTCGGTGACCTTGCCCTCGTTGAGGGTTCGCTGTGGCAGCAGGGCGCCGGGGATCGCAGCGAGCGCGAGGAGGAACAGCAGTACCAGCGCGGTCCGCATCGAGGTGAGCCCGCGCCAGGTGTTGCGCCCGAGTGCAACGACTCGACCGATCACCGACTGCTTCGGCAGCACGGGTTTCGGGTGGTCGTTATTGTCGTCAGCTGTCATATCGGCAGCGTCACCTCCGAGATAAATGCGTCGCGAACCCAGCCGACGAACTGGTCCCACGCGCCGGTGACGAGGGCGATTCCCACTGCCACCAACATGATTCCGCCGAAAATTTGAATGGTGCGTGCATTACGACGCAACCAGCCGACGCCGGTCAGCGCGCGCGCCGATCCCAGCGCCAAGATGATGAACGGCAGGCCGAGTCCGATGCAGTACGCGACGATCAACGTGACACCACGCGCGGCGGTCATCCCGTCGGTTCCCGCCGCTACGGACATCACGCCTGCCAATGTCGGACCGAGGCACGGCGTCCAGCCCAGAGCGAACACTCCCCCGAGCAGCGGCGCACCCACCAGTGACGACACGCGACGCGGTTCGAAACGAACGTCCTTCTGCAGCGCCGGAATCAGCCCGATGAAGACGAGACCCATTGCGATGGTGACGACACCGCCCACTCGCATCAGGACCTCGCGGTTGACGAGCAGCGTGGAGATCACGCCGAATACCGACGCGGTCGCGAGGACGAACACAACGGTGAAGCCCGCGACGAACAGTCCGGCCGCACCGGCCACCCTCAGTCGACTGCTCCGGGTGATCGTCCGCGTCTTCGCCTCTTCGGCGGTGATCGCGGGAGCGTCGGCACCGACGACGCCGGCCAGGTAGGACAGGTAGCCGGGAACGAGCGGCACGACGCACGGTGAAGCGAACGACACCAGACCGGCGAGCACACAGGCGCCGAGGGCGAGCAGAAGCGGACCGGACGACGCCGCGTTCTGAAACGCTTCGCCCACACCGGCACTCAATGTGTCGCTGCCGGCCAGCAGCGTAGTGGTCGTGGTTGTCATCTTTACTGCGCGTCTTCCTGAGCTACTCGCTGGACGACGGGCAGTAAATCCTCGGCGAGAAGTTCTTGGAGGAACACCGCGGCGACGCGATGCTGGCGGTCCAGCACGATCGTCGTCGGAATGACCGACGTGGGGTAGCCGTCACCGAGGGCGATCAGCGAACGCATCGACGGGTCGTAGATCGACGGGTACGAGACCTTGTTGTCGACCACGAAGTCCTGCGCTTTGTTCTTGGTGTCGTCGCGGACGTTGATGCCGAGGAACTGCACGCCCGAATCCTTGGTCTGCTCGTAGACCTGTTCCAGATCGTCGGCTTCGGCACGGCACGGTCCGCACCACTGACCCCAGACGTTGAGGACGACGACCTTGCCCTCGAAGTCGTCGACACCGACCTTCTGACCTTCGTTCATCAGATCGGGCCCGGAGAGCTTGCCGATGGTGCCTCGGTCGGACGGCGGATCGTAGAAGATCTTGGTTTGTCCGCCCGGTGAGACGAAGTCGAAAGTTCCGCCCTGTGCGACGGCGTCGTCGCCGGTCGCGCAGGACGAGAGAAGAAGCATCGCCGACGCAGCGGCTGCGAATGCTGCGGCGATGCGGCGCGAAATCATGCTCCTGTCACTCTCGGGTCGGAGGCGCCGGCAGGTTCGGAGTAGACGATGTCGACCAGGGTGTCGCCTTCGTAGACCAGTGACGTCAACGACGCCAGTCCACACTGACGGTGACGGGGATCGTGCCACAGACGCTCACCCTGCAGGAATCGACGCAGAGTCCAGACCGGAAGCTGATGGCTGACGACGACGGCTTCGTGTCCGACTGCCGCGACGCGTGCGGCATTGACGGCTGCGAGCATGCGATGCGCGATCTGCAGGTAGGGCTCGCCCCAGGACGGGGTGAACGGGTCACGCAGTTTCCACCAGTGACGCGGACGCGAGAGCGCACCGTCCCCGACGGCAACCTTGAGACCCTCGAACTCGTTGCCTGCCTCGATCAGGTTTTCGTCCGTGACGATGTCGAGCTTGTGTGCCTCGGCGATCGGAGTCGCGGTCTCTTGCGCCCGCTGCAGCGGCGACGCGACCACGTGGGTGATGTCGTGATCGGCGAGCACCGACGCGACCGCACGAGCCTGAGCTTCGCCCGCCACCGACAACCGGAAGCCCGGGAGCCGTCCGTAGAGGATCCCGCGCGGGTTGTGTACTTCGCCGTGGCGCAGGACGTGGACGATGGTGCGGGTGGACGTGTGGTCGGGGTGATCGGCGTCGGTCACAGTCGAGGGTCCTCGCTGAAGATGATGGATGTCGGAAGCGTGCGGGTGTTCTGGAATGGGAACTGGTCAGGGCTTGACGGCAGCAGCTGCGGCCTTGGCTGCGTGCGGCATGGCGTCGGCGATGATCGAGAAGGCTCGATCGTCGAGTGCTGCGGAGACGAACCACGCTTCGAACGCGCTCGGCGGCGGGTACACGCCGCGGGAGAGCAGTGCGTGGAAGAAGGCGGGGAATCGCCAGGTCTGCGCGGCTTTGGCTTCGTCGTAGTTGGTCACCGTGTTCTCGGTGAAGAACACGCTCACCAAGGTGCCTGCGTACTGCACTCGGTGTTCGACGCCTTCGGCGGTGAGTGCTTGGGTCATGAGGTCGCCGAGGGCGGTCGCGTTCCGGCCGAGCTTGGCGTACACCTCGGCGTCGGCGGCGCGCAGGCTCGCGAGTCCGGCGGCGACGGCTACGGGGTTACCCGAGAGGGTGCCTGCCTGGTAGACGGGACCGTCCGGTGCGAGGTGGCCCATGATGTCGGCGCGGCCGCCGAATGCTGCGGCGGGCAGGCCGCCGCTCATGACCTTGCCGAAGGTGTAGAGGTCGCCTGCGACGTTGTCGATGCCGTACCAACCCGAGGCACTGACGCGGAATCCGGTCATCACCTCGTCCATGATCAGGAGTGCGCCGTGCTCACGGGTGAGACGACGCAGACCCTCGTTGAAACCGGGAAGCGGTGCGACGGCGCCCATGTTTCCGGCGGCAGCTTCGGTGATGACACACGCGATGGCCCCGGGATTGGCCTCGAACGCCGCGGCCACCGCGTCGAGATCGTTGTAGCGCACGACGATGGTGTCTTCTGCTTGAGCGCCGGTCACGCCGGGAGAGGTCGGCAGCCCGAACGTCGCGAGGCCGGATCCGGCGTCGGCGAGAAGGGCGTCGACGTGGCCGTGGTAGCAACCGGAGAACTTGACGATCTTGGTCCGCCCGGTGAATCCGCGGGCGAGGCGGACTGCGCTCATCGTGGCTTCGGTTCCGGAGTTGACCAGGCGAACCTTTTCCACGGGCGCGACGCGGGCGACGATTTCCTCGGCGAGGGCAACTTCGCCTTCGGTCGGCGCACCGAAGGAGAGACCTCCGAGGGCTGCTTCGCGAACGGCTTCGACGACTGCCGGGTGAGCGTGCCCGAGAATCATCGGACCCCAGGACGACACCAGGTCGACGTAGTTGTTTCCGTCGACGTCGGTGAGGGTGTAGCCGGATGCTTCGCGAATGAATCGCGGTGTTCCGCCGACCGAACCGAACGCGCGGACGGGCGAGTTGACGCCACCCGGAATCACGTTGCCGGCACGTTCGAAGAGCCGAGCGGAGTTCGTTGCATGCACGTCGGGATCACCGGAAGACACAGTCACGGCTTCCAGTGTCCCAGTTCTGTCGAATCTGACAACGACAGGGTGTAGGACTTCGGTGCTCGAGGCGAGTTTTCCGGTCGAACCGGGCCCCGCGTGAGACGATTCCGGGCATGAAGCGACTGTTGACGACGCTGATGGTCTCGGCTGCGATTCTTCTCACATCGTGTGGTTCGGACGCTTCGAACGACGACAAGGCGACAGTTTCGTCGCCGCCGAGTGCCACCGACTCGGCTCGAACCACCGCGGCGACGAGCACCGACCCCGCGTTTCTCGGCGGGTGTTCGGCGGTGTCCGTCTACGTTCAGCAGCGTGTTCAGAGCGGCGACACGTCGACCCAGACGGCGGGCGCCGACTTCCTGAAGATCGTCGAGAACGACCCTTCGTACCAGGCTATGTCCGAGAGCGAGAAGGAACTCTTCCGCCAAGGAATCGAAGCGGGTGCCGCGGGCTCCTGCTGAATGTGAGGTTGGGATCGAACCGGGTTGCCCGCGGTGCGCTACGCGCTATCGTCGGTTCCATGGCCACCACAGCGGACCACCTCAGGACAACACTCGACGGACGCTGGCGGGAGGTGCGTGAGCGCGTTCGCGGCGAATTGAACGACGAACGTTTTGCTCCGCACTACACACCCAACACCGCCATTGCGCGCTCCAAGGCTCTCGAACAGATGCGGGTCCTCGCCGATCTCGGGTACGCCGCAAACGGTTTCGCGGTCTCTCACGGCGGAACGGGCGACGCGGGTGGCGCCGTCACCAGCATCGAGATGCTCGCGATGTCCGACCTCTCACTGATGGTCAAGGCCGGCGTCCAGTGGGGTCTGTTCGGCGGCGCCATCGAAAACCTCGGCACCGAGCGTCACCACCAGGCGTACGTCAAGCCGCTGATCGATCTGGACCTGCTCGGTTGCTTTGCGATGACCGAGACCGGTCACGGCAGCGACGTCCAGGAACTCGAAACCACGGCGACCTACGACGTCGAGACGGGCGAGTTCGTCGTCAACTCCCCCACTCCGTCCTCTCGCAAGGACTACATCGGCGGCGCTGCCCAGCACGCCACCGTCGCAGCGGTGTTCGCACAGCTGATCACCGGAGGCGAAAGTCAGGGCGTCCACTGCTTTGTCGTGCCGATTCGTGACGACGCCGGCAACGACCTCCCCGGCGTCACGACGTCCGACTGCGGGCTCAAGGGTGGACTGCCCGGAGTCGACAACGGCCGCATCGTCTTCGACCAGGTCCGCATCCCGCGTGAGAATCTACTCAACCGTTACGCCGACGTCGCCGAGGACGGCACGTACAGCTCGGCGATCGAGAACCCGAACCGTCGTTTCTTCACGATGGTCGGCACACTGGTTCGTGGACGTGTCACCGTCGGTGGTTCCGCGGCAGCGGCCGCCCGCGTCGGATTGGCCATCGCCGGTCGATACGCCCTGCAGCGCAGGCAGTTCAGTGCTCCGAAGAGTGACGACGAAGTCCTGATCATGGACTACCTCGTCCACCAGAAGCGTCTGCTGCCGTTGATCGCCCGCTCGTACGCTCTGCAGTTCGCACAGAACGAACTCGTAGCCGCGATGCACGACATCCAGAGCAGCGACGACCCGGATCCGCAGGAGCAGCGCGAACTCGAAGGTCGCGCCGCCGGACTCAAGGCCGCCAACACCTGGCATGCCACTCGGGCCATCCAGGAGGCACGCGAAGCCTGCGGCGGCGCAGGCTATCTCGCCGAGAACCGCCTCACCGCACTCAAGGCGGACACCGACGTCTTCACCACGTTCGAGGGTGACAACCACGTTCTGACGCAGTTGGTCGCAAAAGAACTCCTCACCTCCTACGCCGACGAAGTCCGCGGCATGAGCCCGGTCGACTGGATGCGCTTCGCCGCTACGACGGTCTCCGACGTGGTCAAGAAACGCACGGCAGCGCAGCAGATCCTGCAGACGATCGTCGACACTCGCCAGGACAACGAAGAGGACGGCAGCCTCTTCAATCGCGGCACCCAGATGAAGATGTTCGAAGACCGCGAAGAGTACCTACTCGCCACTGCGGCAAGGCGATTGCAGGCAGCGCAGAAGCGCGAGGAGAACCCGTTCGACGCGTTCAACTTCGTGCAGGACCACGTACTCAAAGCCGCTCAGGCGCACATCGAGCGCGTCATCCTGGAAGCATTCGTCGCCGGCATCGACTCGTGTGAGGACGAGACCGCAAAGGAACTCTTCGGCGAGGTGTGCGATCTCTACGCACTGTCCGTGATCGAAGAGGACAAGGCCTGGTTCATGGAGCACCGGCATCTGTCGGTGGAGCGTTCGAAGGCCGTGACGCGCGGAATCAACGAGCGTTGCCGCACCCTGCGCCCCCACGTCGAGACACTGATCGACGGGTTCGGCATTCCGGACATCCTGCTGGGGTCCGCGATGCTCGACGGACCGGGCACCGACGCGGTACGGCTGAAGTAAAGGGTTCGGGTGGGGTCGGCAATCGCCGGCCCCACCGCACTCAGTGCGCTGCTGCCTTTTTCGACTGGCGAGAGGCGAGCAGTCCGGTCAGGCCGAGTGCCGCGACCAGCCAGATCCCCAGAACGAGCAGGTGCGGTCCGGCGCCGTTGCCACTGAAGTAGATGACGGAGCGGATGGGCTCCATGGCTGCCGATCCGAGCCAGAACGAATGGATGTGCTGCCAGAATCCGGGCAGGAACGACACCGGAATGGCACCACCCGAACTCGGGAAGTTGATGAAAACGAGCACCGTCAGCACCGCGAAGATCGCGGCTTGGCCGAGCAGTCGATTGAGCAGAATGCTCACCGCACCGACGGTGAACGTGTAAACCATCGAGATTCCCAGCAGTTGCAGGATCTGGCCGAACGACGCCCCGAAGGCGTGCATGAAGATGCTGGTGATGCCGAAGGCTATGAGCGGGGTGAGTATCGCCGCACCGGCCAGGATCGAATACTGCTCTCGCAACCGCATTCTCGGCGCAACCTGACTGAGCACCGTGATGGTCAGGTAGCCACCGAGGGTGCAGACGATCAGGAAGTAGAAGAGTCCGACGGTCGAGGAGTCTCGCGCCGTGACAGGCGCCGAGTCGATCACCGTGACCTGCTGCCCCGTCTGCTCCGCAACCGAATGCGCCAAGCTGCTCACCACGGAAACCGTCGAGGCGCCCGCGCCGGTGGCGATATGTGCGGTCACGGTGTCACCGATCTCGATGGCGCCGATCGCATCGCGGTTGTCGATCCGAGAGAGTGCGTCGGCGGCGTTGGCTGTGGCAACGATGTCGAACTTGTCACCCGACGAAGCCTGGATTCCGTCGATCAGCGGGGCCGTGACGGACGGCGACCCGACCACCACGATCGGTGCCTGATTCGGCGTCGGCGAATGGAAGGCGCTGACGTAGCACAGGCAGAACATGATGACGAAGAACAACGGAAATGCGAGTCCACTGCCCACCATCTTCCAATTGGTCGGCGGATCGACAACTTCTTCGCTGGGTACTCGGACGTCGGTATCTGTCATATTCCACGCTCTCTTCACTAACCGCATCTAGCTGTCAACACCGTTGACAGACTCAACAGTCAACACCGTTGACACGTTATAGTCAACGCCGTTGACAACGCGGTCGGCGAGCGAGCACAGAGGTCGATGTCGTGACACCCACGAGGCACACGCCAGAGCAGGAGCACCCCTCGACATCCGAGGCGATTCGCGCGGCGGCGTTCCAACTGTTCGGCGAGCACGGGTTCGGCGGCACGTCAGTTCGCGCCATCGCCAAAGTTGCCGGAATCGATCCGGCCCTGGTCATCCGGCATTTCGGGTCCAAAGAAGCACTGTTCCTGGAAACCACGCCGGTTGCGGACTACTTCGAAGGCCAGTTCGACGGCCCACTCGACACCCTCGGTGAGCGAATCGCCGCCTTCGTCCTGGGCAAGGCCGACGCCCGGATGCTGTCGGTGTACACAGCGCTCATGCGAGCGTCGGACAGTCCACGCATCCGGGAGCGACTCCGAGACATGACCGGAGTATTCGCCACCAATCTCGCCGCTCGTCTAGACGGCGAAGACGCGTACACCCGCGCACTCCTGGTCTCCGCCCAGGTGTCCGGGCTGTTGAGCGTCCTCAGCGACGAGAGTATCCCCCAGTCCGCAGATCGCGACGAGTTGGCAAAACTCTACGGCCGGGCGATGCAGACGCTGATCGATCAGTACTGAGCGATGACCTCCTCGGCAAACCGCCGAACGGAGTCGAGTCGTCCCTGACGATCACCGGAGTCAACTCCGTAGTGATACCAGGGCAAAACTCTGATTTCCGTGACTCCGAGAGTCTCGAGTTCGCGATATCCGTCCAGATCACGAACATCCGTCGGCGAGACGTTGACGCCGAAAGGAACATCGGCACGACCGTACTCGACCCGCAATTCCGTGAGACGATCGATGGCGCAGGCTAATTCGGCTTTGGTCGTGTTCACCGACATCCAACCGTCGGCCAGCCTGGCTGCACGACGCAACCCCGGTTCGCTGTGCCCACCGATGTAGATCGGAACCGGAATCTCCGGAGCAGGACTGATCATCAGAGCGTCGAAATCGTAGTGCTTGCCGTGGTATTCGACCCATTCCGGCCCACGTCCCGCACACACCGCCTTGATGATCTCGATGGCTTCGTCGGTACGCGCGCCGCGGGTGCGCATCTCGGTACCGGTGAAGGTGAATTCCTCGGGAATCCAGGACAAACCGACGCCGAGAGCGACGCGGTTCCTCGACATCACGGCCATTGTCGCGACCTGCTTGGCAGTCAACAGCGGATCGCGCAGTGGAAGTTTGAACACGTTGGTGTAGAACTGAATTCGCGATGTGACGGCCGCCATCGCCGCCATGGCAATGAACGGATCAGGCATCGGCGTCTCGGGCGCCCACATCCGCTTCCCGTCAGCAGTGTACGGGTACGGCGCCGACACCTGCTCCGGATAGAACACGGAATCCGGCATCGCGATTCCGTCGAACCCCACCTCTTCGGCGACCTGCGCCAACTCGCACAGTTCCAGGGCGTCGATCATCGCACCCGCCAAGGACCACTTCATCGTTCCACCGTTTCGCCGTTGGGCGAGATCCAAGCGCCGCCCAAGAACATGATGTCGGTGATGTTGCGTACGACGCCGTGAACATTGCCGTCCCATGCGGTCAACACCGACGCCGGCCCCCAGATCACGTAAGGCACAGTCACGTTGGCGTACTCCTGCACCTTGCTGATCGCCTCACGAACAGCATCGTCCGTCGATGCCGTCTGCACAGCTGTGATCATCGCGTCCATCTCCGGGTCCGCGAAGCCGGACGGGTTGTTCTTCGAATCACTGGCCATACTGTTGTACAAATTGAGGTACGGCGCTTCTTCTCCGACCGGAGCGCCACCTCTGGTCATGTCGAAATCGTGGTCCTTGTATACCCGTCGAACCAGATCGGTCACATCGGTCGCGTAGTCGATGGTGACGTCGAAACCGATCGCGTTCAGCGACGCCTGAACCGTCAGTGCCGTCGCCTGTTGGCTCGGCTCCGAGGTGGTGAGGTAGCGGAGTTTCCCGTCAAACCCGTCGGACTTCGCTTGATCGAGCAGCGCCTTTGCCTTCACCTGATCGAACGGAATGCCTGCTGTGTTGTTGTACCAACGTGACGTCTGCGGGACCAGTTCGGAACTGGCGGTGCCCAATCCGTTGTTCGCCCGGGTATTGACCGCCGCCGGATCCACCCCGTAGGCGATCGCCTGACGGACGCGAACATCGGCCCCGGGCTTGCCCTCACGGTTGTTGATCGTGCCGATCCCGTTCTGTCCGGTCGGACTGAGGTAACCCGAGTATCCGTCGTCGAGAGCTTGTTCGATCACGGCCTCGTCGCGGAGGATGTACGTCATGTCGATCTGGCCGCTCTTCAACGATTCGTACTGAGACTGCGCACCCGACGTGGGAACAAACCGCACTGTGTCCAGTGGAGGTTTACCGCCCTGATAATCCGTGCGTGCGGCGAGTACCAGTTCTTCGTGCGGGGCGAACTTGGCCAAGGTGAACGGACCCGCCCCGATCGGTGTGAACGCTCTCTCCCCGGTTCCTGAAACCGACCCTGCCTCTCCCCCTGAACTTCGCGCAACGATCATTCCGGGCCCGAGCGACAACAGCGCCGGGAATTGACGCCAGGGCCGCTCGAGCACGAATTCGACTGTGGTGGCGTCGGGCGTCTCGATCCGATCCACGATGTTGAGCCAGGTCTGCGATACATCACCCTTGCCTGCCACGAATCGATCGATACTCCACTTCACCGCTTCCGCGTCGAGCGGACTTCCGTCGCTGAAGGTGAGGCCGTCAGCCAAAGTGACGGTGTACGAGGTGAAGTCGCTGTTGTTCGACAGTGTCTTCGCGAGTTGTGGCACGAAGCTCCCGTTTGTGGAGTCGCTCCGTACCAGCGTGTCGTAAATCGCGGCCATTTCGGTTCCGCCGGTCGAACCGGCGGCTTGCGTTCTCGTGGGGTCCAACGAGGAAGGGAACGAATAGGACCCGAAGGTGAGAACACCGCCGTCGATCCGCTCCCCCACATCTGGGGCGCCCACAAAACCAGCTGCGCCACTACTGCTCGGTGAAGCCGATCCCGAGTTGTCCCCACTGCTCGACGCGCAGCCGGCCAACATCAATGCACCGGCAAGCCCGAGCGCGACAAAGCGAGGGCCGAACCTAATCTTCCTGGTGTACATACGTTCCCAATCTCCGTCAGCGTGTCAGATCTTGACTACCTTCGACGTCGGGATCGGGTGCGAGTCCGCCTTGATCCAGCGCAGCGCCCATGTCCCCTCGGCATGCGAATCGGTGTCGATCCAGTTGCCATAACCCGGATCCTTCGCCGCCACGACGATTGTCATGGTGCCGTCGTCGTTGAGCTTCGCGGTGTGATTGTTGATGTAGATGTTCGTGCGGTTGTAGTCGAGGGACTCGACCCAGAAGTTCTGCAGCACGAAGTTGAAGTACTCGCAGTTCGGAACCTCGGTCTCGATGACCCACGCCTCGTCTTCGGCGAGCTTCCAGTAACCGTGGAAGTAGAAGATCGTCGGATCGCCGCCGGCGTCCTGGAAGTAGTCCTGTCCCCAGTCGAAGATCTCGTTGGTGTGCGGCTGGAATTTGCGCGACCATTCCAGGAAGGTCTCCGCCATCCCCTTCACGATCCCGACGGACTTGGTGAGGCGCTCGCCGATCTCTTCCGGAGTCAACGGGACGAACTCCCCGTCCGGGTTCAGGCATTCGATGGTCAGATCACCGATGACCTCGTTGCGCCGATCCTGGTGAGTTTGCCGAACGGAGATGAGGTTGCTGTCGGGCGCCAAAGGCAGCCAAGCGCCCTCATCGGGCTTGTCGACGCTCGCGATGAACTCGAAACGGCCGTTCTCGTCGACCTCGAGGTCGTGGATATGCAGATCGCCGGTCTGCAGCATGGTGCCGTCGATGTGGTACCGATTTACGCGCGAGCCGAAGGTGATCAGCGGGACGGTGCCTCGGGTGCCGATGATCCGGTAGTTGTACTTACCGGAGATGTTGGCGCGCATGTAGACGTTGTCCGGGTTGTCGGCACCGATCTTCGTCATCATGTTCGGGTTCGGAGCCGACGAGAACTGCGGCCACCGCGGATCGGTGTACTCGACACAGTTGATCGTGCCGTACCGAAGCAACCGACTCAGGTAGCGGACGCCCTCGGCTTGAGTCAGCGGATCCTGAGGGACGATCTCGTCTTCCAGGACCTTTCCGACCTCGAGCAGATCTGCGCAGAACTTTTCCCAAACAGCATTCATGTGAATCTCCTTGTTTCGGTTGGGGCTTCGCCCCTGTGCGCCTTTTTGGTAGTCGGCACTACCAAAAAGGCGCACAGGGCCGGAGGCCTTCAGGATGTGGTGGCGAACTTCGCTTCGACTTCGGCAGCGCTCACGCCGAAATCCTCGAGCGAATAGCGATGCGACGGACGACGGTGCTCGGCAAGGCTGGCCTGATGCGACGCCTCCACCGCGGCGCGGGCGTCGTCTGTGAAGGGCAGGGCGAACTGTGCATAGATCTTCTCGACGGTGCCGACCGCATCGGCGATGAAGTCCTTGTAGTCGACGTCGATGAACTGATCGGGGTTGTAACGGCTACGGGCATTGTTGAAGTTCGCATTCCCTCGCGCCCACAACTCCAGTTGCGTGCGCCCGATGGCCGGACGATCGAAGGCCCTCGACATGTCGTGTCCGCCCTGCTCGACGAGGCTGAAGGTGGACGCCATCGATGTCAACGGGTCTCGGAAGGTCCGAACGAACAGTGCATCCGGATAGACCGACATGATCTCGTCGATCGCGAAGACATGGCTCGGGCTTTTGAGCACCCACCGTCTGTCCTGGTCGTGCAGCCCGATCAACTGCAGGTTCTTCTTGTGCCGCGCATATGTTTCGGTCCAGTCCTGCTCCGCCAGCCACCGGGTGTAACTCGGCACGTACGCCACCGTCTCGAACGCGGTCGAGAGCATCGTCTGCTGCAGCAGCCGCCAGCATTCCTCGACCTCCTCCGCCCCCATGAAATGAACCTTCATCAGGTCTGCCTCGTTACGCTGGCGAGCACGGTAGAAGGCGTCGGAGCGAACGTAATCTTCGTTCTCCGACCACTTGTCGCGCTCGGGGCGCGGCTGCGGCGTCTCGGCGAGCCACATCTCGGCGCCCTGATGCGCTGGGTCGGCACCGAGCAAGCGGTGCAGCGCGGTGCTGCCGGTGCGGGTCAACCCGACCACGAAGATCGGGCGTTCGATCGGAACATCTACGTGCTCTGGATATTTCGCGAATCCGGCCTCACTGGTCAGGCGACCCGCGAGCGCTCCGACGATCATCTTGCGAGCGATCACCTTGCCGTGAGGAGTGAGGTCGGCCTCGTTCTGGAACGACTCGAGGAGAACTCGAAGTCCTTCGAGATAGCTTTCGCTGCCGAAGTTTTCGTACCCGGCCGCCTCGCGCGCAGCCTGGTGCAGGTCATCGATGGAACCGATGCCGTCGTAATCCTGTGTCATGGCTAGTCCTTGTATGAGTTGATCAGTGGTGCGTGTGACCGCAGTTGACGTCGAGACATTGCCCTGTGATGGCCCTGGCTGAATCGGACAGGAGGAAGACGACAGCGTTTGCGATGTCATCTGGCTCCGGCAATCGGCGCAGATCGGCGCCCGCTGCGATCTCGTCGTAGATCACCTTGGGGTCGACTCCTGCCTCCGCCGCCTTCTTCTCGAACATGTTCTTGACCGAGTCCGCCCAGATATAGCCGGGAGCAACCGAATTGACTCGAACGCCCTTGGGACCGAGATCGATCGACAAACTGCGTGCCATTGCCAGGAGCCCGGATTTCATGATGCGGTAGGCCCCGAACCCGGGAAGCTGGTTGCGCAACACCATGGACGTGACCATCACGACGGACCCGTGCGACTCGATCAATGCCGGAGCAAATTCTCTGGTGACGTTCAACGCCGCGAGCAAGTTGATGTCGATGCCCGACTGGATGGACGCCACGTCGGCGTCCAGGAGCGGGACCTGCGCGGGTTGAACAAATGCGTTGTTCACCAAGCAATGCGCCGCACCGAACTCAGCGACAGTTGTCTCCGCCAACGAAGCGATCGAATCGACGTCGGTGAGGTTCGTCGGTACGGCCAACGCGATTCCGCCGCGGTCTCGAATCTCCCTTGCCACCGATTCCAAGCGCTCGGGTGTGCGGGCAGCCAGAACAACCTTCGCTCCGGCCGCCGCGCTCTGCAGCGCAATCGAACGACCCAGTGCCGGGCCCACTCCCGAGACGACGACAACCTTGCCTGCCAGCAGGCCCTGATGGGTCAGCACAGCGCCTGCGGATCGAGAACAACACTCAGGGAGATGATCTTGCCGTTCTCGTCGAACTCGAACACATCGGTGGCAGCGAAATCAGGGATACCGGCGCGCTGCACCCGAAGCTGCATGGCTGCGTACTTTCCCGTCACCGAAATCGGACCGAGCAGGCTGACTGTGAAATCGACCTGCGCGTTCGCGGTATCGAATTCGCGAATCTCCTCGATTCCGCGGTAGGTCTGGACCCCCAGCGGTTCGTGTTGAACTGCGTCGGGCGCAAACAGCGCAACCAGTCCGTCGACGTCGTGACTTCCGAGACACTTGACGTAATCTTCTACAGCAGAAACTATTTCAGCCCTGTCAGGCATGGATGCTCCTCGTGTTCAGGCGGATCAAGAAATGGTTCCGCGGGCGCGGAGATGGTCGACGATCGCGATCGCAGCGTCCTCGGTCGTCGTGACACTGGTGTCGATGTGAATGTCAGGGTTCTGCGGCGGTTCGTACGGCGAATCGATTCCGGTGAAGTTCACCAACTCGCCCCGTCGAGCCTTCTTGTACAGACCCTTGGGATCTCGCTCCTCTGCGACGGCAAGAGCGGTGTCGATGAAGATTTCGACGAACTGTTCGTCGCCGATCAATTCACGGGCGGCATGACGCTCGGCCTCGAACGGTGAAATGAAGGACGCGAGCACGATCAGACCGGCGTCCGCCATCAGTCGGGTGACCTCGGTGACGCGACGGATGTTCTCGACGCGGTCGGCTTCGGTGAATCCGAGGTCTCGATTCAGCCCGTGACGGACGTTGTCTCCGTCGAGGAGGTAGGTGTGCGCGCCGAGTGCGTGCAGTTGACGCTCGACATCGTTCGCGATGGTCGACTTTCCCGAACCGGAGAGACCGGTGAACCACAGAACTGCGGGTTGGTGTCCCTTGAGCCTGGTGTGCGCGGCCTCGTCGACGTCGACGGATTGCCAGTGAATGTTGTCCGATCGACGCAGCGAGTGCGTGATCATGCCCGCACCGACAGTGCCGTTGGTAAGGCGGTCGATGAGGATGAAGCTACCGGTGTCACGGTTGCCGACGTACGGGTCGAACGGGACCGGTCGATCGAAACTGAGGTTGCAGACACCGATTTCGTTGAGCGCGAGAGTAGTCGTTGCGGTCTTCTCGAGAGTGTTGACGTTGATCTTGTGTTTCGGTTTGGTGATGCGCGCAGTGACTGTGACGGTACCGATCTGGCACAGGAACGGCCGTTCGGGCAGCATGGGAGCCTCACCCATCCAGACGATGCAGGCCTCGAACTGATCGGCTACGGCCGGCGGATTGTCGCCGATGGACAGCACATCACCGCGACTGATGTCGATCTCGTCGGCGAGCGTGATGGTGACCGAGCGGCCCGCACCGGCAACGTCGAGGTCGCCACCCATGGTCACGATGCGCTCGACTGTGGACGTCTTTCCACTGGGGAGCACGCGGATGGGATCTCCGGGAGATACGGTGCCGGAAACGATCTGGCCGGAGAATCCGCGGAAGTCGAGGTCCGGCCGGTTGACCCACTGCACCGGCATCCGGAACGGAGCCGCGGCGGCAGCATCGTCGATGTCCACGCTTTCGAGATGCTCGATCAGGCTTGGTCCGGAGTACCACGGGGTATTCGCACTGCGCTCGGTGAGATTATCACCCATGTATGCCGACATCGGGATGGCGACGAACCCGTCCAGACCGATCTCGTGAGCGAACTCTGCATAATCCGCGGTAATGGCATCGAAGACCTCTTGCGAGTAGTCGACGAGGTCGAGCTTGTTCACGGCAAGCACCACGTGCTTGATCCCCAGCAACGACACCAGATACGAGTGCCGGCGGGTCTGAGTCAGTATCCCCTTGCGGGAATCGACAAGGATCACAGCAAGATCGGCGGTCGACGCGCCCGTCACCATGTTTCGGGTGTACTGCTCGTGCCCCGGAGTATCGGCGACGACGAACTTGCGTCGCTCGGTCGTGAAGTAGCGGTAGGCGACGTCGATCGTGATGCCCTGCTCACGTTCGGCGGCGAGACCGTCGACCAGGAGCGCGAAATCGAGCCCCTCCCCCTGGGTTCCGCTCTTGCGCGAATCGGCTTCGAGCGCCGTCAACTGGTCGTCGAAGACGAGTTTCGATTCGTAGAGCAGACGGCCGATCAAGGTGCTCTTGCCGTCGTCGACGCTGCCGCACGTGATGAATCGCAGCATGCTCTTGTTTGCATGACGTTCGAGGTACGCCTCGATGTCGTCAGCGATCAGATCCGAGGAAACAGTCATCAGAAGTACCCCTCTTGCTTCTTCTTTTCCATCGACGCACTGGAGTCGTGGTCGATGACCCGTCCCTGGCGTTCGGAAGTGGTGGTGAGCAACATTTCCGAGATGATCTCGGTCAGGCTCGTGGCGGTCGATTCGACGGCTCCGGTCAGCGGGTAGCAGCCGAGGGTGCGGAAACGAACGCTCTTGAGTTCCGGGGTCTCTCCCGGCAGTAACGGCATCCGGTCGTCGTCGACCATGATCAGCGCACCGTCCCGCTCTACGACGGGCCGCTTGTCGGCAAAATACAGCGGAACGATCGAAATCTCTTCCTGGCGTATGTATTCCCACACATCCAGCTCGGTCCAGTTCGAGAGAGGGAAGACGCGCAGGCTCTCGCCCGGCGCTTTGCGGACGTTGTACATCCGCCACAGTTCCGGTCGCTGCTGCTTGGGATCCCAACGGTGCGCAGCTGATCGGATCGAGAAGATGCGTTCCTTGGCGCGGGATTTTTCTTCGTCACGGCGGGCGCCGCCGAATGCAGCGTCGAACTTGTAGTGATCGAGGGCTTGTTTGAGGCCTTCGGTCTTCCACATGTCGGTATGGACAGCGCTGCCGTGAGTGAACGGGTTGATCCCCTGCCTCACGCAGTCCGGGTTGGTGTGGACGATCAGATCGAGATCGCCTGCAGCAGCGGTACTGTCACGAAGTTTGTACATTTCACGGAACTTCCACGTGGTATCGACGTGCAGAAGCGGAAACGGCAGCTTCGACGGATAGAAGGCCTTGCGCGCCAGATGCAGCATCACGGCGGAGTCCTTGCCCACCGAGTACAACATCACCGGGTTCTCGCTCTGGGCAACAGCTTCACGCATGATGTGAATGCTCTCGGCTTCGAGTCGTTCGAGGTGCGTCAGTGTCGCGGTCATCGGCCCAGTTCCTCCAGTGCTTTCGGGGCGAGTTCTGGTCGGCAGATCAGCAGATCCGGCAACCACGGGTTTTCCTGGTTGTAGCGCAGTTCGCTGCCATCGATACGCGAAACATGCAGTCCCGCAGCACGTGCGACAGCAACGGGCGCCGCCGAATCCCACTCGTACTGTCCGCCCGCATGTGCATAGATGTCTGCCTCACCCGAGACGACCGCCATTGCTTTGGCTCCGGCGGATCCCATTTCGATCAACTCCGCGCCCATCGAGTCGGCCATGCGCATGACCGGTTCCGGACGACGCGTCCGCGATACGACGACTCGAACCGGCGTCGCGGCATCCCGTTCGGTTCGATCATCGCTGCTCGAATAGGTGACGCCAAGGGCAGGCATTGCGACCGCACCGGTTGTGAGGACACCGTTTTCGGTCAGTGCAACATGAACGGCCCAGTCCGGTCGTCCGGCCTCGCCGTACTCACGGGTGCCGTCGAGAGGGTCGACGATCCACACCCGATCCGCAGCCAGCCTCGCGAGGTCGTCAGCCCCTTCCTCCGACAGCACTGCATCCGCAGGAAAGCGTCGGGCAAGTTCGGCGACGATGAATTCGTGACTGAGCCGATCGGCCGCGTTCTTGAAAGTCGCGACATCACCGTCGTTTTCGCCGAGGGATTTCCGATGGTCGAGCAGAAGTTCTCCAGCCGCAGCGGCGATGTCGATCGCCGCGCGTTCATCGTTAGTGCGTGTCATAGGTACTCCACAACTGTGTAGACCTCCCGATCGATACGGGAAGAAAGGTCAGGCCGACCGCAGAGTGTCCAGCACTTTGCACTGGCCTCGATGTGGTCTGCGCCATACCGTAACACCAGAATGAACGATGTTCATTCTATTTCGAACAATGTTCATTCTATGATCTGGGTCACATCGAATTCTGGACGGCGCTCGACAACGAACAGTGTTCGATGTGAATTGAGGATGCCGACCACCGCGACTACGGTGATCAAATGAGCAGTACCAGCAGCAAGTCGATCTACGGCGACGCCGAAGTGCGTCGACGCCGAACTCTCGACGCGGCGATCTCGCTTCTGGACGAAGGAGGCTACTCCGCGCTCACGATCCGCGCTGTCGCCAAACGAGCCGGCACCAGCACTGGCCTGATCTACCAGTACTTCGTCGACAAGCAGGACATCTTCGCCGCCCTCCTCAGCGAAAGTCAGCTGGAAATGGCGGACTTCGTGAACTCGCTCCCCCGCGAGCAGGGACTGAGCGCCTTACTCGAGTCCATGATTTCCGAGTTTGCTCGGCACTGGGCACGGGTGGGTCGACTCACCACGACTTGGCGCGACATCGAAGGCATGGCCGGGTCCGACCGAGAAAGCATGCGGGAACTTCACGCATCCGTAGCGGTCTACAACTCGGCATTGATTCGAGCGCTCACCGAATCTGCTGCAGCCGAAGGGAGCCGGTTGATCGACGACCCCGCGTTGATCCATCTCGTGCTCTCCGGACTCAAAGGCCTGTCGGACACCATCGTCATCAACATCGCCAAAGAAGTCACACCCGAGTACTTCGTGAGCTTCTCCGCCCGGGCGCTCGCGCGGTCCATCACGGAGTGACGGACCGACACCTTACGAACGAACGAGGCGAGCGATGGCCGCCTGAGCTTCCTTGATCTTGACGTCCGCTTCCGGACCACCCTGCTTGGCAGCTTCGACGACGCAACCCGCAAGGTGGGCGTCGAGAAGCTTCAGGGACACGGACTGCAACGCGCTCGTCGCGGCGGATACCTGGGTGAGCACGTCGATGCAGTACCGGTCGTCTGCGACCATGCGTGAAATTCCGGCTACCTGACCTTCGATACGACGAAGGCGCTTGAGCAGATCGTCCTGCTCGGGGCTGTAACTACTCATACCGCAACTATACCCCCTACCCGTATGAGGGCTACTGCGATGCGACGAAGCCCACCCGGACGCGGCGCACGACATCGATGGCCATCAGCCCCGCAACCAGAATCGACAACCCGGCGCCCGAGATCCAGAGACCGTCGTAGTGCGTGCTCTCGAACGGTGGAGCGCCCTCCAGTATCGGTCCGAAGTCGGACGTCGTCGTACCCGCTCGCCAGCACACGACCGCCAGAATCGTTGCGGCGACGATACCGAGTACACCGATCCACGTCTTCACGTCGACACGCGGGGATGGCTGTGGCTCAGTCATCGGCAGACCCGTCCGGTTCGACACCAACCACAACGACCTGACTCAACGCCTCGCGCAGTGCCTGATCGTCCTTTGCCCACGCCCGCACCAATCCCCCGGTGGTCAAACGTAAGCCGATACCGTGCCGACGCCTGGGCACTCCGGACAGCTCACCGAGCGCGCGTGCCGTTTCCCACGGTTCCATTTCGTCCTCGTAGGCAGCGTCGTCGGACTCCGGGAACACCTCGGCGATCTCGGTGATCGGCACCTCTTCGGTTCCCTGACGCAACGTGGTCGCGGTCAGAAGTACGCTCGCGTGCCGCCGTGCTGCGATCACCTGCACGTAGACCAATCCGGTGAGGATCACGGCGAACATCGCCAGACCGAACCAATGCACCACCGGGCCGGTGAACAGTTCGATGACCAAGGCGATCAGGCAGAAGATCGGACCGAACGCGATGGCCCACCACCGAGAACCCGGTTCGTAGTACAGAACGTCCGGGCCGATTTCCGGCGCGCGATCAGCCACGGGCAAACCAACTTCGGGTGGTGTCGCGGTAGATCGCGACGCAGGCACAGATCAGCATGACGGGAACAACCAGCGCGAGCACGGTACTGATCCCGGCGACGACCAGCGCGATCTGCAGCACCGCGAACACTCCGGACACGATCACCAGGATCCGTCGGCACAACGCCCTTCCGGCGCGAGTGGGACCGGCGAGGCCGCCGATCGCGAGGCCGGTCAACAGCAGAACCAGCCCTGACACCCGCACGAAGGTGACGTAGATGTCGATGTTTCCGGCCGAAACGCCTTGATCGGTGAACTGCTCACGCAACGAATACGAAGCGCTGGTGACATTGATCAGGCCGAAGAGTATGAGCAGGAACGCGCTGGCGATCCACAGCCAGAATGCTGCCTCGACAGCCGTCGGGCGCCTGACCTTCGTAGAGATACTCACGGGTTCAAGTGTGCGCTATCCGCTGACGATGCCCGGAATCATGAGCATCAGGAGTGTCACCAGAACAGAGGCTCCGAGGATCGCGAACAAGATCACTTCGGTGCGTGAACCACGTTGGCGCAGTGGCGCGTCGTGGGCGCTTTCCGTACGCAGGGCTTCCTGAGAACTCATCGCGTCCGACCTCTCCCCTACTACTTCAGTGACCCGTTTCACAGTACCCCGAGCTACCTACCGGTTCCCCGCCGGGGGGAAACGAAGAAAGTACGGATTGGACTCTTTTCGGTGCATCATCACGATCGCCCCGACAGCAGCAACTGCCTGCAGGATTTCCGCTCCGCCGAACAGCAGAGTGGCCGCGCCGCCGTCTCCGCCGAGCCCGAAGATCACCGGGATCGCGGAGACCAGCATGAAGACGCCACAGAACGTCAGCAACATTCGAGCCCAGTTCTTGCCGCGACTCATCGCGCGCACGAACAGAAGGAACACGGCGGTGACGATCACGACCAAAACCGCAGAGAATACGATGACCAGTGGGAACATGCCCTCCACGTCGGAACGCGTCAGACCGGCGTCGACAGCTGCCTGATTTCTGAGCATCTCGTCGACGAACATCGACTTCTGCCCGAGCAGCATCCAGATCATCGCGCCGCCCTGGACCAACCCCAGCGCCGTCACAGCCCACCACAACTGAATCGCAGTCACGACGTCCGTCGGCGGCTCGGGTTTCGGCGCAGGTCCCGGGTATCCGTTGTAACCGGGGCCGTATCCCGGGATCTGACCCGTCGGCATCGGTCCGAGTTCGCGGTACGGCTGATTCTCGAACGGCTGGTTCTCGTAGGGAGGTTCCCGGCGGGGCGGTTCCTGGCGCGACGGCGGCCACTGCTCGGTCATGACACCAGCGTATCGGTCGATACCGGCGCAGCCACCATGCGTGACTCCGTCACAGCCATCCGGCAACTTCCGACGCCCAGTAGGTGAGGACCACGTCGGCACCGGCGCGGCGAATGCTGATGAGCGATTCGAGAATCGCCGCGTCCCGATCGATCCACCCGTTCTGCGCGGCCGCGGTGATCATCGAGTACTCCCCCGAGATCTGGTACGCAGCGACCGGAACCGGGGACCGGTCGGCGGTCTCACGCAGAATGTCCAGGTAGGACATTGCAGGCTTGACCATCACCATGTCGGCGCCCTCGGCGACGTCGAGGTCTACCTCGCGCATCGACTCGCGGCGATTGGCGCCGTCCTGCTGATACGTACGACGGTCGCCTTGCAGTGAGGATCCGACGGCTTCACGGAACGGCCCGTAGAACGCTGACGCATATTTCGCGGCATAGGCGAGCTGACCGACATCGACATACCCCGAAGCATCGAGTGCACCGCGGATCGCAGCCACCTGACCGTCCATCATGCCGCTGGGACCGAGCAGGTGCGCACCCGATTCAGCTTGTGCGAGAGCCATTTCGACGTATCGGATCAAGGTCGCGTCGTTGTCGACAGCGCCGCCGGCAGTCAACACGCCGCAATGGCCGTGATCGGTGAACTCGTCGAGGCAGGTATCGGCCATGATGACCGTCGAATCGCCGAGTTCGTCTGCCAGAGCGCGCAATCCGACGTTGAGGATTCCGTCGGGATCGGAGGCACCGGACCCCTGGGGATCCTTGTCCTCCGCCTTCGGGACACCGAACAGCATCAGGCCACCGACGCCGGCTTCCACCGCTTCCACCGCTGCGGACCGCAGCGAATCGAGAGTGTGCTGGAAAACGCCTGGCATGGAACTGATCTCACGCGGTGCGTCGATGCCGTCGGCGACGAACATCGGCAAAACGAGGTGCCGGGGTTCGAGCGAGGTCTCTGCCACGAGTCGCCGGAGCGCAGGAGTGCGCCGGAGCCGGCGAGGGCGATGAGTGGGAAACACGAGAAGTAGCCCTCCTTCGTCGGAACCCGTGAGTGGTTGTGGAGTCCACAGACACCACAACCACTCACGGGTGCGCTAGCGCCTTCGAGACTTCTTGCGCGGGGGCGGCAAAGCACCTTCGGCGCGCAGACGAGCAGCATGCTCGGCGAGAGCCTCCACCAGCGGTCCCACCTGCGAGGTCTCGGGCTGCACGTCGACGCGCAGACCGAACTCGATAGCGGTTTCGGCCGTCTTCGGGCCGATGCACGCGACCAACGTGCGGGCGTGCGGCTTGCCGGCGATGCCGACGAGGTTGCGCACGGTCGAGGACGAGGTGAAGCAGACGGCGTCGAATCCACCGGTCTTGATCATCTCGCGGGTCTCGGCCGGCGGCGGCGCTGCCCGGACGGTGCGGTAGGCGGTGACGTCGTCGATCTCCCAACCGCGTTCGCGCAGGCCCTCTGCGAGGGTTTCGGTCGCAATGTCCGCCCGCGGCAACAGAACCCGGTTGACCGGATCGAAAACGTCGTCGTACGGGGCGAATTCGGCCAACAGGCCTTCGCTGGACTGCTCACCGGTCGGGATCAGCTCGGGGTTGATGCCGAACGAGCGCACCTTGGCTGCGGTTGCTTCACCGATGCAGGCGATCTTCACACCGGAGAAGGCGCGAGCGTCGAGGCCGAACTCTTCGAACTTCTCCCACACTGCGCGAACAGCATTCGTGGAAGTGAAGACGACCCACTGGTAGCGACCGTCGACGAGTCCCTTGACCGAACGCTCCATCTGAGCCGGGCTGCGAGGCGGCTCGACGGCGATGGTCGGAACCTCGATCGGGATCGCTCCGTGAGTGACCAGACGGTCGCTCATCTCGCCGGCCTGATCCTTGGTGCGCGGCACGAGGACGGTCCAGCCGTACAGAGCGCGCGATTCCCACCACGACATCTTGTTGCGCTGCGCGACAACCTTGCCGACGGTGACGATGAGCGAGCCCACCAGTTCGGATCCGGCTTCGTTGAGCGTCGCGAGAGTTGCCTCGACGGTTCGCTGCTGACGAGTGGTACCGCGGACGGTGATCGCAGCAGGCGTCTGCGGGGCCAAGCCGTTCTCGACCAGCGCGCTGGCGGTCTCGGCGAGATGTCCGGACGTCGCGTGCAGGACAAGCGGTCCCGGTGCAGCGGCCAGAGCAGCCCAGTCGACTTCACCGCGAACGTCGGCCTCGGTGTGACCCGAGCCGAGCGCCATGCCGGCGTAGCTCGGCACAGCCGAACCCGAAGGCAGACCCGGGAGAACCTCGAACTGAACCTGCGTACGGGCGACTGCGGTGACCTCTGCGATCACGGAATCCGTGGTCAGCGGGTCGCCGGAGACCAGACGCACGACGTCGTGGCCGTTCTTGGCCTCGTGCACCAATGTCTTTGCAACCTCGGCAGGCTCGCCGAGTGCCGGACGCACGTCCGCGATCAGCTCGCCGGTCTCCTCGTCGCGGCCCATGTCGATGCCGACGAGTGCGACGACGCCCTTGTCTACATCCGGATCGGTGAATGCCATTGCGGCGCCGGTGAGGACGTCACGTGCGCGAACGGTGAGCAGGGCGGGGTCGCCCGGTCCCGATCCCACGAACAGGATCCGTCCGGGAGTGTTCTTTCGGACTCGGGTCATCGGTGATTCTCCAGTGCGCTGTATCGAAATGGGAACTTGGTGCAAGTGCAAAGTGGGGCGTCAAACATCGGCTGCCTCGCCTGTAGTCACGTTCATCAACTCGCGGGCGCCGAGTTCGAGTAACTCGCGCGCTACCGCTCGGCCGAGTTCCTCGGCCTTGTCCGGCGCACCCACTGCGCCGGTACGGATGACGTCCGAACCGTCGATGGCGGCTGCGCAGCCGCGTACCGACAGTTCGTCGAAGATTCTGCCGTCGTCGTCGAGGGATTCGACGATCTCCGCGATCGCTCCCACCGGAGCGGTGCAGCCGGCTTCCAACTCGGCGAGCAGGGCGCGCTCGGCAGTAACTGCCGCCCGGGTACCCGCGTCGTCGTGCTCGGCGAGGATCGCCGCCAATTCCGCATTGGCAGAAAGGCATTCGACGGCCAGGGCACCCTGCGCCGGAGCGGGGAGCATCTGCACGGGCTCGATATTCTCGGTGATGAGATCGAGCAGCCCGATACGGGACAGGCCGGCGCGAGCGAGGATCACGGCGTCGAGTTCACCGGATTCGACCTTGCCGAGACGGCGCTGCAGGTTGCCCCGCAACGGCACGATGTCGAGGCCGAGACCGAGTGCCTTCAGCTGCGAAACACGGCGCGGCGCGGAGGTTCCCACCTTGGAACCGGCCGGAAGCTCCCCGAGGACCAGACCGTCACGGGCGACGAGCGCGTCACGCGGATCTTCGCGTGGCGGAATCGCCGCGATGACGAAACGCGGGTCCTGCGCGGTCGGTAAGTCCTTGTAGGAATGCACCGCAACGTCGACGCGGTTGTCCAGCAAGGCTTCTCGAAGCTCTGCCGTGAACACTCCGACGCCGATCTTCTGGACGGGATCGGTGGACTGGTCGCCCTTGGTCTTGATGATGACCAACTCGGCGGGATGTCCGGCCGCAACGAGGGCATCGCGCACGGTACCGGCTTGCGTGGTCGCGAGAAGACTTCCGCGAGTGCCGATCCGCAGCGGGCTCCCCGATCGAGGGGTGGTGACGCTCATGCCTGCAGGTCCCTTCCAGTGCGGTCGCCGTCCACCAGATCGGTGGGTGTGGCCACGGCCGCGGGAGATCCGGGGCTGAGTTCGAAGAGTTCGCGCAGCGCTGCCGCGTAGGAGTCGCCGCCGGGGGCCGACGCCAGTTGCTTGACGCGCACGGTCGGGGCGTGGAGAAGCTTGTCCACGACGCGGCGCACGGTGCGCGCAACCTCGTCGCGCTGCGGATCATCCAGGCCGGGCAGACGCGAATCGAGCCGCATCAGTTCGGCTTCGACGACGTCGGCGGCGCGCTGACGCAAAGCCGTCACGGTCGGAGTGACCTCGGCGAGGCGCTGTCCGGCAAGGTAGGTCGCAAGCTCACCGGCGACGATGGTGCGTGCGGCATCTGCGTCGGAAGCGGCTGCGCCCGCCGCTGGATCACGCTGCAGCGTCTCCATGTCGAGAACGGTCACACCCGGCAGGCCGGCGACGGCGGGATCGATGTCGCGCGGCAGCCCGAGGTCGCAGATGACGAGGTGCTTGGTGTTGTCGCGATCGGGCTCGGCGAGTGCGCGGTGCACATCCGCCAGGGTGACCACTGCCCCGACCGCGCCGGTACAGGTCACCATGACATCTGCCTGCGCCATCGCGGCCGAAAGCTGATCGAAGGCAACACCGTCGGCGTCGACGCCGTTGGAGCGTGCCGTCTCTGCCAGGTGCTCGGCGCGTTCCTGTGTCCGGTTGACGACGACGATGCGTGCGATTCCGGCGCGGGTGAGATGCGCAACCGACAGACCGCCCATCGAGCCTGCACCGACAACCACGGCAGTGCGGCCGACCAGGCCGCCCTCACCGATGATGCCCGCTGCACGATCGAGAGCCACCGACACGACTGATGCTCCGGCGGAGTCGATTCCGGTTTCGGAATGCACTCGCTTGCCGACGCGCAGTGCCTGCTGAGCCAGTTCGTGGACGACGCGTCCGGCGGCCTGCTGCGCATCCGAAGATGCGTAGGCCGAACGGATCTGGCCGAGGATCTGCTGTTCGCCGATCACCATGGAATCGAGGCCGCTGGCCACCGCGAAGAGGTGCTCGACGGCTGCTTCGCTGTAGCGGACGTACGCGTGAGCGTGCAGCGCTGTCAGGTCGAGACCCGAATGGTCGGCCAGGATTTCACCGACCTCGGTGAGTGCACCGTGGAACGCGTCCACCACCGCGTAGACCTCCACCCGGTTACAGGTGGAGACGATCATCGCTTCGGAGATGTGCGAAGACGCCAGAAGCTTGTCGATCAGCTTCGGACGATCGGTGTCGGTGACAGCTACTCGCTCGAGCACCGGGACGGGCGCGGTTCGATGCGAGACCCCGACAAGCAGAACACTCACGGCGCGATCACTGATCCGTTTCTTGTCGAACCTGCTCCGACCGGAGCGGGTGAACTGGTGGATGGGACTGACGAAGCGGATGCGGCGTGAGCCACTCGTACTCGCGGCGCGCTGGATGCCTGATCGGCATTGCGCGCACTGTTGAAGGAGAGAACCTGCATCTCGACGGCTAGATCTACACGTCGCAGTTCCACGTGATCGGGAACGTCGAGGGCGATCGGCGAAAAACTCATGATGCAGCGCAGCCCGGCGCTGACGAACTGGTCGCACACGCCCTGAGCTGCCTCGTCCGGTGTGGAGATGACGCCGATGGTCGCATTCAGTTCACGGCAGGCGACGGTCAGTTCCTCGGTGCTGCGCACGACGAGATCCCCGACTCTGCTTCCGATTCGATCTGCATCACTGTCGAAGAGTCCGACCATCTCGAAACCGCGGCGGCTGAATCCGCCGTAGCCGACCAGCGCCTTGCCGAGGTTTCCGACTCCGACGAGAACGACCTTGTGCCCACGATCGAGTCCGAGTGCACGCTCGATGCGGATGCGGAGCCTGTTGACGTCGTACCCGACGCCGCGGACACCGTTGGGTCCGAGGAACGACAGATCCTTACGCAATTTCGCTGATCCGACACCGGACGCCTGCGCGAGTTCCTCGCTCGAGACGATGGAGGTACCCCGGTCGGACATCACTCCGAGGACCCGCAGGTATGCGGCCAAGCGCGTCACCGTAGCCTGGGGGATGACGCGATCCTGAGCGATCGGGTCGGTAACCGAGGCGCTGGAAGCGTCGGTGACGGAAGAGCCCGCAGCGCCGGTGACGCGCTGAGCCACAGGCTCATGCGTCTGGTGCGGTTCGGTCACGTCGCTGGCTCCTCGTCCGGTCGACACGACTGTCGACCTCCACGATGCTCCGGGGGAATGTTCACACCACGGTAACCGCTTGTGAACCCATGCACAAAGTTGCTCGAGACGGGTTCGATGTGCCGTTCACCTGCAAAGCGGCTCCGCGGATAACTTTGAGGGTTGCCTTACTTGCGTAAATCGTCACGAAGGCGCTCCTCGTCGACTTCCCAGTAACCGTGCTCGCGTCCGTCGAGAAGAATGACGGGCAATCTGTCTCCGTACTCCGCTCTCAGCTCTGGATCTGTCGCGGCAGCTTCGTCCACGTCGATGCACGTCAATTCCAGCTCGAACTCGGAACAGACCCGTCGCAGGACCTCCGCCGCGCCGACGCAGGACGCGCATCCTGCGCGTGTCAACAGGGTCACTTCATGCGTAGCTGCAGTCATCGACGCATACCTTTCTTCTACGGGGACGCCATCTACTTGATCGGTCGAGTGTGCCTCCGGAGCCCCACTCGGTGCCAAATCGGCGGAGAGGAACGTCACACACCACAGGGAAGGTCACCATCCAACCCATCGGGCCTCATCGCGGAGGATAGGCTGACTCGAAGAGTTCTCTGCTCGAGAATGCAACACGGGAGGTGCGGGTGCCTGCGCGATCACTACCGAACGGCTCCGGATTCGGATCAGGGCTTGCCGGGGTCATTCTCCCCGGACGTCGCCATGTGAAGAATCCGCTGGGCCCGAGTGAGTCGGAAGTTCGAGCCAATCTCGCCGGCGAGGCGAGCGCTGACGCAGCTCTGGCATTGCACGAAGCTGCCAACCCCACAGAACCGGAAACCGGCGAAGAGCCCCCGGCCGTTCCGCGCGACCTCACGGCCGCCGCATTCTTCGACGTCGACAACACCATGGTGCAGGGTGCGTCGATCATCCACTTCGCCCGTGGTCTCGCTGCACGAAAGTATCTCAAGACCTCGGATCTGGTGGATTTCGCGTGGAAGCAGATCAAGTTCCGAGTCACCGGCCGAGAAAGTAGCGACGACGTCGCCGAAGGCCGCGAGAAAGCACTGTCCTTCGTGGCCGGTCGATCCACCGCCGAACTCGCCCGCCTCGGCGAGGAGATCTACGACGAGGTCATCGCCGACAAGATCTGGCCAGGCACGAGGGCGTTGGCCCAGATGCACCTCGACGCCGGACAACAGGTGTGGTTGGTGACGGCAACTCCGGTCGAACTGGCTCAGGTCATCGCCGAGAAACTGGGATTGACCGGCGCCTTGGGCACTGTCGCCGAGAGTGAGGACGGCGTCTTCACCGGCCGACTCGTCGGCGACATCCTGCACGGCATGGGCAAGGCGCACGCCGTACGGACGTTGGCGGTGCGTGAAGGACTCAATCTCAAGCGCTGTTCCGCCTACTCCGACAGCCACAACGACGTTCCGATGCTCTCGTTGGTGGGGACACCGGTGGCGATCAATCCCGACGCAGATCTTCGTGAACTCGCGAAGAACCGCGGGTGGGAAGTTCGCGATTTCCGCACCGGGCGAAAGGCCGCCAAGATCGGCGTACCGACGGCGCTGGTGCTCGGAGCGGTCGGCGGGGCGCTCGCGGCAATTCTCGCCAGGCGCAAAGAACAGAACGTCTGAGCGGGTTCGGTCCGGATCGAGCAGCGATCCGGACCGAACTCAGCCGAGAAAGACGTTGCGACGCTTGGCCAACAGTCGATACAGCGTCTGCTGAATGGTTTCCCGGACGTGGTCCGTGACCTCGAACAGGACCATCGGATCGTCGGCGGCACCGCTCTCGAAGGTGTCGGTGACGATGGGCTTTCCGAACTCGATGTACCACTTCGACGGCAACGGAACCAGGCCGAGCGGCCCGAAGTGTGGAAACAGCGGTGTCACCGGGAAATACGGAAGACCGAGAACGCGTGCGAGTGTGGTGAGATCACCGATTTTGGGATAGATCTCCTCCGAACCCACGATCGAGCACGGAATGATCGGAACACCGGTTCGCATTGCGGCCGACACGAAGCCACCGCGCCCGAACCGCTGCAACTTGTACCGCTCACTGAACGGTTTCCCGATGCCCTTGAATCCTTCCGGGAACACGGCCGCGACTTCACCGTCGTTGAGCAGACGCTCGGCGTCGGGGTTGCAGGCCAACGTATGGCCGGCTTTGCGCGCCAGTCCACCCACCACCGGCATCTCGAATGCCATGTCCGCAGCCAACATTCGCAGTGGACGATGCGCTGGATGGTGATCGTGCACGGCAACCGACGTCATCAGTCCGTCGATCGGGATCACACCGGCGTGGTTGGCGACCACAAGCGCTCCCCCGGTGAGGGGAATGTTCTCGATCCCACTGACCTCGACGCGAAACCACTTCTCGAACAACGGGCGCAACATCGGCATGACGACGTTGTCCGCGAAATGCGGGTCGAACCCGAACTCGTCGACCTCGTAGTCGCCGGACACCCGACGTCGGAGGAATTCTGCTGCCGAGGCGATCTGGTCGACGATCGCCGACCTGGCCGAATCGACGAACGTGCTCTCACCGCCGTGGTCGGCCGCCGAGGACACTCCGGACGGATGCCGGCGCTCACTTTGTTCACGGATGTCACGCTCCGCACCGGTGACGGACTCACGCGAACGGGAAGTTGCCGACTTTCCGGTGTGAGTTGCGCTGGGCCGCAGGGGAATTACCTTCGCCACGTCAGTCACCCCTTCACCGCACTTCGTCCCGACAGCGGCATGTGCATCACGTCTGCACTTGTTGCCGCCGCGGCGGTGTCACCGCCGAGGATGGTGGTCAACGCATTCTCCGCCCGATCGATCCACTCGGACTTGATGATCCGGCGCGTCTGCATCGCACGCATGAAATCGTCGAGTGCTTGCATGGTGGTCCATCGCGGCTCGAACCCCAGCTCGCTGCGCATGCGAGTGGTGTCGAGTCCGCAGCCGAACCGGAAGTACTCGAGTTGCTCGTCGGTGTACAGCCTCATGGACGACCCCACCAACGCGCTCCCGACGCTGCGGAACAGAGCGAGCGGCATGGGAACTTCCACCCTGCCTGCCCGGCGGATCGCCTGCGACATCATGACCACTCCGTCGCCGGCGATGTTGTACGTACCCGAAGCGTGTCCGATGGTCGCCTTCTCCAGCGCCGCGAGGGCATCCTCGACGTGGAGCAATTGCAGGCGCGCGTTGCGCCCGACGATGGTGGGCACGAGTGGGGCGGTGACGTAGTGCCCGACGGTTGCAGTCAGCTGAGGTCCGATCAACGGCGCCAACCGCAGAATCCCGACCGAGATGTCCGGGCGCCGACGCCCCATTCCGCGGAGGTATCCCTCGATCTCGAGGCTGTCGCGGGCATATCCGCCCGGCGGCCGGCGGCGCGCACTCATTTCTTCGGTGAACTGAGCGGGATCCTTGGCACTGCACCCGTAGACGACCGAAGCCGAGCGCAGGATCACCTTGCGAACCGTCGGCGCTTTCTGGCAGACCGCGAACAGTTGCATGGCGCCGATGACGTTCATGTCCTTCATCGCGGCGCGGCTGCCGGCTTTGGGGGCTTTCTGAAGCGTCGACGCGTGCACGACGGTGTCGACCTCGGCGTTTCGGATCACTTTGCCGATCAGCGGATTGCGGATGTCTGCTCGCACGAATTCCGCGCGGCCCATTCTGCGCATCATGTCCTTGCTCGGACTGACGGCGTCGACGGCGATGACACGCTCGATCGACGGATTCTGCGCAAGCCTGGTCACCAGGTAGCCGCCGAGAAATCTGCTCGCCCCGGTCACCAGTACGACGCGAGGCGTCGTGCCCCCTGAAGTGTTGTCACCTTCAACCACCAAGTACCCCCATATCCAGTAGAAACGCGCTCTGCCGAAGCGTCCCTCCCGCGATTTTCCCCCACTTTACGGGCAGAGGGGGTCCCGCGCTGACTACCCAAATTTCGGCCATTCAAGACAAACCGCCCAGCCAATGAGACGTGGCACACATCGCTTCCCCCCGAATATGCTGATGCCCGCCACCCCGGAAGGGGTGGCGGGCATCAACCGGTACTGCTTATTTACCGAGTTTCCTGCGCTGTACTCGGGTACGACGAAGCAGCTTGCGGTGCTTCTTCTTCGACATGCGCTTGCGACGCTTCTTGATCACTGAACCCATAGCGGGTGTCCCTCACGTTCTTCTCTAGCGTTCCTGCGCACGCCGGTCACGTACGCCTGCGCCAAGCAATTGGCGCCTGGCCCTCGTTTTAACTAGCTCAGCGCCTTACGACACCAGCTTGCTGGTACGACAGTGACTCATCGTACCGGTGTGGAGTCACTCGGCATAAACCGAGCCTCCGGCACAGCAACCACTGTGCCCGCGACTCGGCTCACGCCGAGGTCATCCTCTTCGAACCGGCTGGTCAGCCGGCATCGAAGTACGAGGTTTCGAGGTAATCGTGTACTGCCTTCGCATGTACACGGAACGAACGGCCCACTCGTACAGCAGGCAATTCGCCACTGTGTACCAACCGGTACACAGTCATTTTCGACACCCTCATCAAAGTTGCTACCTCAGCAACAGTGAGGAATTGCGTGCCGGCCACTGCCGGCTTTCCGTCGTGGGACGAACCCATGGACGGCTTGTTTGCAGACACCATTAATCCACATACCTCCAGCACGACTCGCGCCGCCGGCTTCCCCTCCGGCGGAACAGACACGTACGTACTAAGTCGAGCTTAGCTGTACTGGTGGGGTTAAAGCGACGGGTGTGGCTAAACGGACGACTAATCCGCAGCTGCACCCATCGCGGCCGAGCGCGACTTGGCGGCATCCAAGGCATCGAAGAACGCCGTCCGCAGGCCGCCCGCTTCGAGCTGACGCAGTGCCGCAGCCGTCGTTCCGCCCGGTGACGTCACCGCGGCGCGAAGATCCGTCGCGCTGTCGCCGGTGCGATCGAGCATCGCTGCGGAACCGACCATCGTCTGCACCACCAATTCGGTAGCGACCGGGCGCGTCAGGCCGAGACCGACTCCCGCGTCGATCATCGCTTCGGCGACCAGAAAGAAGTAGGCCGGGCCGGAACCGGAGACAGCAGTGACCGCGTCGATCTGCGATTCGGGAACCGTGACCACCTTGCCGACGCTGCCGAGGATGCCGCGTACGAGCTCGAGATGCTCGGCCTTGACGTGCCGTCCGGGCGAGAGCACGCTCACGCCCTCCCCGACCAACATGGGAGTGTTCGGCATGACGCGGATGACCGGGAACCCTGCGGGCAGACGCGTTTCGAAGAATCCCGTGGGGATTCCCGCCGCAAGGGAAACGATCAATTGTTCGAGGTCGCCGTCCAGATCGACCTTCGTCAACGCCGTGAGCGCTGACTCGACGTCGTTCGGCTTCACCGCGATGACGATGACGTCCGCACCCTCGGCGGCATCGGCGACCGTGCTGACGCGGATGGAGTATTCGGCGATCAATTCGTCTGCGCGAGGCTGATATTGCTCGGCGACGACCAGATCCTTGATGGCGTGGCCGGCCTGCAACAGCCCGGAGATCAGCGCCTCGCCGATCTTGCCGCCACCGATAATCGCAATTCTTGTCATGGCGAACAGCCTGCCACGACCGCAGCGATCGACCCTAGCGGGGCATCATCGCCAATTGACGACTCTGGACGACGACTGCGCCCGTCGAATCGAGAACAGCATGATCCTCTTCGAACCACGTGCTGCCCAGAACATCCGAGCTCGCCCGCACGCGAAGCCATCCCGGCGTCGGCAGTCGGCGCAGGTACGTCGTCAACTGCACGGTCGGCGCCCACCCGAACAGGCCGCGGTTCATCGTCACCGGCGCGCTGATGTCACCCGCCATGATCGCGAACAGCACAGCGGTGTCGAGGTCGTTTTCGTCCTCGGGTCGAGGACGGACCCACATCCTGACCTCGGCCTCGCCTTGGCTGCCGGTCAGGAAGTGCGCCGAGGTGGTGTCGATTCGCATGTCGCAACCCTGACCGACATGCACGACCTGCGCCATCGGGTGATCGCCGATGACTGCCACCGCACTCTCCGGCGGTTCCGGTGACATGTCGTCGATCGACGAGGCCGTGACGAAGGTGGGGTCGCCGTCATCGGGGAATCCGAGCGTGACCGCCGCGCGAACAGCGCTGCGGCCCGCCTGGCTCAACTCGACGTCTAATAACGCGACCTGGCGTCCCTGCTTTCGGACGATCACCTCCAGTTCGACTTCACCCGGATCTGGGGCCGACAGATAGTTGGCGCTCACCGCGAGTGGCTGCATCTTCAGAAGCGAGTCGTTCTCACCTGCGCCGTCTCGCAGACATTGACGCGCTGCAGCGGCGCACACAGCCATCATGGAGCCGCCGTGCACTTTCGGCCCGATGGTCCAGATCGAATCGATCGTTGCGGTGTATCGCCCGTCGCCGAGCGAGGTGAGGCGATTGAGATCTTGAAAGGGACTGGTGCTCATCGATTTTCCTGTTCGGTGCTTTCTCGGTGTTGCGGGAAATGTCGTGCGGCCAAATCTTGGTGCGCCAGGCGTCGCAAAGCTGTCAGGACGGGTTCGTACATGGCGGTTCCGAGGACCGCATAGCGAATGCCGTCCTCGGTCGAACTGGTAGGCATCAGCTCGATTTCCACTTCGGCAATCCCTCGGATGTGGTCGCCGTAGGCGCGCAGGCGCTCGTCCGAGAGACTCAGTCCTGCATCCTCGAGGCCGATCAGTGCCCGCTCGAGGTGCGCGACCGCCACGTACCTCGGCTCGAAGACCTGACCGAGAAACTCCAGAACCTTGCGAGCTCTGGGGAACTCTGGATCCGGTTCAGGTTCCACGTACGGGGGTAGTTGCGCGATTGCGCGGCCGAAAGTCTCGAATTCGGATCGCGCGTCACTGTCCACCAGTTCGAGCACCGCGCGAATCCGTGGAATCGCGAGTCCCGCCCCGGCCAGGGCCCTGATCAACGCGAGTCGCCGGACGTGCTGTTCGCCGTACCTCGCTCCCGTTGCGCTGGTCGGCTCACCAGGCATCAGCAGACCTTCACGGAGGTAGTACTTGATAGTGGCCAGTGCAACGCCGGACCGTGCGGCCAGTTCGGAAACCTTCACCGCTCCTCCGTCCAACTCGCTCGACCCATTACTGGATAGTGATGCTATCCAATGATGGTCGAGCATCGGTAAGGAGGACACGCCTTGCGCTAGGGTTGAACCTTCTTTGCGCACATCACCAGAAATTTCCGAACGGAGCGAACAGGCGGAATGACGGATTTGCAGTCGGAGGCTCAGCCCGACGAACAGTGGCGCATCGTGGAACCACTGACGCTGACTCCCCTGCTCACCGCCGCACTCGAGGTGTTCCACGAACTCGGTTACCACGGAGCGTCGGTTCGTGACATCGCAAAACGTGCCGGTGTCACCGTGCCGACGCTGTATTACCACCACGGCAACAAACAGGGCATCCTCGTCGCGCTGATGGAACCGGGCATCGAGAACGTCACCGCACGCGCGAGCGCTGCGGTCGACGCTGCCGGACCGTCGCCGACGGCACAGTTCGGCAATCTCGTCGAGGCGTGTGTTCTGCACATGACCAGTCGCTCCGACATAGCCTTCCTCGATTCCGAACTGCGGTACCTCGAGGACGCGGAACGAAAGAGCTACGCCGCCAAGCGAAAGAAGCTCGAGAACCTACTCGTCGACGTACTGACGGCAGGCGTCGAGAGCGGTGAGTTCACGGTCCCGGACATCACCGGAACGGGCCGTGCACTACTGGGAATGTGTCAGTCCGTCGTCCTCTGGTATCGACTCGACGGACCGCAGACTCCGCGCGAAGTCAGTGTTCTCTACCGCGAGATAGCCCTGAAAGCCGTCGGCGTCACTTCGTGAACGCTGGTCGAATTTCGAGGCATGTCCGATTAGCCCTTAACTGACGAACGTCACACCTGTCGGCTGACACCGAAACCGGGACGCGCCCACGGTCGCGGGTCCACACTTAGAAGCAGAGATGCGCGGGGTGGATCCGCAGACCGAGGGAGTTCTTGACGTATGGCCAACAGCAATCCATTTGTTCCTCCTAGCGCGGTCGACGTCGACCTTTCCGCGGTCGCCTGGGGGGCGAACCGCACGATGTCCGACTTCGAGACTGGAATGTGGCGGATGGAAGAGGCGCAGCCGCAACTGCGCTCACCGATCGTTGCGGTGGAGGTTCTCGATCGTGCCCCGGACTGGGATCGACTTCTCGACGCAGTGGAGTGGGCATCGCACGTGGTTCCGCGTATTCGTATGCGAGCAGTGGAACCGGCAATGCAGCTGGGCAACCCGGTGTGGTCCGTCGATCCCGAGTTCGACATCGGCTACCACCTACGACGCGTCCGCTTACCTGCACCGGCGGACTTCGATCACGCACTGCGCATGTGTCGTCACCTTGCGACGGAACCTTTCGACAAGGCTCGACCGCCGTGGAGCGCGCTGCTCATCGAAGGTCTCGACGACGGTCGCGCCGTGTTCGTGGTCAAGACTCACCACTCCATCACCGACGGCATGGGCGGCATCCAGATGATGACGCTCCTGCACAGCAGACGCCCGGACCCCACTCCGAACAAGCCCGACCGCACACCGCCTGCTCCTGAGCATCTGTCGTCGGTGGGCGCCTTCGGCGAGGAGGTCGTCAGCGAGATCCGGCGTGCGCCCTCGCGTATCGCCAAGCTGGTCCGTGGTGCCACCAATGTTGCGACCACGGCGATCTCGAGTCCGATCACGACTGCTTCCGAGGTCCTCGGTTACGCCAATTCACTCCGCAAGATCGTCACTCCCCCAGCTCGTTCCGGTTCCCCTCTGCTCCACGATCGTGGTCTCGGACGATGGTTCGGAACTCTCGAGGTGGGTGTCCCCGAGCTCAAGGCCGGGGCGAAAGCTGCCGGTGGCTCACTCAACGATGCGTACGTCGCTGCCTTGCTCGGCGGCTTCCGTCGCTACCACGAAGCCTTCGGACAGTCCGTCGACAGCATTCCGATGGGTATGCCGATCAGCATGCGTACGGGCGCAGACGCCAACGGCGGCAACAGGTTTGCAGCCGTTCGCTTCAACGGCCCGGTCTCCGAAACCGATCCGGCCAAACGCATCAGGCAGGTGCGAGAGATCGTTCTGAGTCTGCGTGAGGAACCGGCGTTGGACGCTATCGACGTCGCCGCCCCGATCCTCGCCCGCCTGCCGAATTATCTACTCGCGAACTGGTATCTGTCACAGTCGACGGGTCTGGACCTGCAGGCCAGCAACGTCGCCGGCGTACCGGTACCGGTCTATCTCGCCGGAGCGAAGATCGAGCGGATGTTCCCGTTCGGCCCGGCGCCCGGTTGCGCGGCAATGGCGACACTGGTCTCCCACGTCGGGGTGTGCTGTATCGGAATCAATCTCGACACCGCTGCGATCACAAAACCCGCGCTGCTGATGCAGTGCTTGCAGGAGAGCCTGGACGAGATCGTCGCTCTCGGAGTCACAACGGAAGGTGCGTGAGTCATGAGCGAGAACACGACCAACCCGCGCGTGTACCTCACCGAAACCATGACAGAGGCCGAAGCCGGCGTGCTGCGAAAGTGGCTTGCCGACAAGGCAAGCTCATCCGAAACTCGGCCGGTCACCGTCAACATCACCGACAAGACCCTGGCAGAACTGGCGGCACGGACCGACGACCCGATGCTCGCACCGCTTCGCGTGGTGTGGATTCCGGACACCCATACCAAGCACAACGTCGCGGTGCGACTACGTGATGCGCTGGCACCACGCGATCCTCTCCACCCCGGACGCGGTGCACAACGCAGAACCCTGCGCACCGACCCCTCACGGTGCCAGGTCATCGAAGGTGAACCCGCACCACTGAGCGATCTCGAGCGTCGCCTCGAAAAGAGCGGTGGCGGTTCGCTACCGGAGTTCATCCGACGGCAGGCCGCTCTGGCACTCGAACGCGCCGAATTGGGCCTACTGGGTGGCCAGTACAAGGTGTCACGGTTCGTCGTCGACGAGATCACCGACACCCGCCGATTCGCCACCGAGGTCATGGCTTTGGCCGACCGGTTGAACATCGCTGTCGCCGAAGTCGATCGCCGCGCACGTGAAGCTCTCGAAGAAATGGTTGCCACCCAGAGTCGCCAAGCCATCGCGGTGTGGGATCGCCTGGGCCGCTACTTCGCTCGCGCCTACAAGCTGGACGTGGACACGAGCCGCTTCGAGGAACTCCGTGAGCTGAACAAGGAACACTCACTGGTCTTCCTCCCCAGTCACCGTTCGTACCTCGATCCCCTCGTCCTGCGTCCGGCGTTGATCGCGAACGGCTTGCCGCTCAATCACGTCATGGGCGGCCTCAACATCAGTTTCTGGCCCATGGGCTCGATCCTCAAGCGCAGCGGCACCGTCTTCATTCGTCGAAGCATCGGCAACGACGAGGTCTACAAGTGGTCGATGCACGAGTACATGCGCTATCTGCTGACCAAGCGCTTCAATCTGGAGTGGTACATCGAAGGTGGACGCGGACGTACCGGGAAACTACGCCCGCCGCGCTTCGGTCTCCTGACCTACCTGACCAAGGCATTTCAGGTCAGCGGAGCGTCCGACGTGTACCTCGTCCCGGTTGCGCTGAGCTACGACCAACTCTACGAGGTCGGGGCCATGGCTGCCGAGGCGCTCGGCGCCGAGAAGACACCGGAAGGCCTGCGCTGGATGGTGGGTTACGTACGCGCCCAGGGAAAGCGCAACGGTGTCGCGCACGTGACCATCGGCCGGCCGCTCTCACTCGCGGACGCACTCAGCCAGGAAACCGATCAGCGCCTCGCCATTCAGAAGGCCGGCATCGAGGTGTGTCACCGCATCAACGAGGTCACCCCGGTGACCGTGTCTTCACTGGCGATGTTGGCGTTCCTCGGAATCGAAGACCGGGCGTTGACAGTTCGTGAACTCACCGCGATTCTCACGCCGCTGTTCGGCTACATCACCGCGCGAAATCTTCCGATCGCCGGCGACGTCGAACTGTCCGATCCGCGTGTCATCGAGAAGGCATTGCAGACACACGTCGATTCCGGGGTGCTCGAGCGCTTCGATCGGGGCGGCGAGCAGGTCTTCTACCTCGGCAAGGACCAGCATCTCGTCGCTGCCTTCTACCGCAACAACACGATTCACTTTCTTGTCGTGCGTGCCATCACCGAACTCGTACTTCAGGCAGCCGTCGAAGAGCGGTTCGAGGACCCCATCGGGGACGGGTGGGCAGAGGCCAAGCGCATCCGAGATTTGTTGAAATTCGAGTTCTTCTTCAGTGACCGGGACACGTTCGAGCAGGAGATGCGGACCGAGCTGACGCTGATCGACCCCGAGTGGGAAACCGTCATGGCCGACGACAAACGAACCGAGCACATGATCGAGACGGTTCGCCCGTACCTCGCGCACCGCGTGCTCCAACCGTTCCTCGAGGCGTACCAGGTTGTCGCCGATCAGCTTGTGCTCGCGCCGATTTCGACATCGTTCGACGAAAAGTCGTTCATCAGCAACTGCATCGACGTCGCACATCAGCGTCGACTGCGGCAGCAGATCGCCAGCAACGAATCCGTCTCCGGTGAGTTGTTCGCCACCGCACTGAATTTGGCGCGCAACCGTAACTTGATCGAAGTCGACGACGACGGAGTCCGGGCCCGGCGCCTGGCATTCGCTGCCGAGATCAAGGTTCAGGTCGAGCGCCTGCGTCACCTTCGCGCACTCGCGCATGCACGACTCGATCAGGTGGCGATGCCGGTACCGGACGCCGCTGCGGTAGTGACCATTCCAGAAGCAAACCGAGCGCCCGCCGCGAACGAGGAAGTAGGACTGTGACCGGACTCGAGCGTCTGCACTCCGCCATCGAAGCCGCCCCGCCCGGGCCCGGAACGATCGCCGCCTTCGACCTCGACGGCACCTTGATCAGCGGGTACTCGGCCAGCGTTGTGTACCGAGACCGCCTGCGACGCTTGGATATCAGCGTCGGCGAACTCTTGCGCACCACCGGTGCCGCGATCGACACCCAATTCCGCGGCGCTGACGTCGGAGCACTGATGGACATCGGCGTTCGAGCCTTGGGCGGCCGTACCGTCGAGGAACTGAACGACTGGGGCCGACGGCTGTTCAAGCAGGAAATCGCCGCGATGATCTACCCGGAAGCCCGCGGGCTACTGGCGGCACACCGGCGAGCCGGCCACACGATCGTGATGGCTACGTCGGCGACTCCGTTCCAGGCCAAGTACGTCGCCGAAGATCTCGACATCGAAGACGTGCTGTGCACCGAGCCCGAAGTCGTGGACGGCATGCTCACCGGCGAACTGTCTTCGCCCGCACTGTGGGGGCCGGCCAAGGCCAATGCCCTTGCAGGCTATGCCGAGAAGATGGGCGCCGATCTGAAGAACGCGTTTGCATACTCCAACGGTGTCGAAGACGTCTTCATGCTCGAGGCCGTCGGGCGACCTGTCGCGTTGAATCCCGATCGTGGTCTGGCCAAGATCGCGTTGCGCAATCACTGGCCTTCGGTCAGCCTGCGTAAACCGCAACGAGGCGCAACACCGATCTCCACGATCCGAACGGCGACTGCCATGGGCGCGCTTGCTGCCACCGCCGCCCTCGGTGCGTCGGCAGGCATTGTCACCGGGAACCGTCAACTGGGTGCGAACCTGGTCGGCACGTACGGCCCCGACATCTCGCTCTCACTGCTGGGCATCGACGTCGAGATCGACGGCGAGCACAACGTGTGGGATCACCGCCCGGCGGTGTTCATGTTCAACCATCAGAGTTCCCTGGACATGTTGGTCCTGGGCACCGTGATCAAGCGTGACGTGACCGGCGTCGCGAAGAAGGAAGCGGCAAGCGATCCGCGGTTCATGCCCGTCGGTGCACTGCTCGACGTCGCCTACATCGACCGCACCGACACCACGAAGGCGAAGGCTGCACTGCAACCGGCAGTCGACAAGCTGAAGAATGGTGTCTCGATAGTCATAGCTCCGGAGGGCACCCGTTCTCCGACGCCACGTCTGGGCCCTTTCAAGAAGGGTGGATTCCACTTGGCGATCCAAGCCGGTGTGCCGATCGTGCCCGTGGTGATTCACAACGCGGGTGAACGGATGTGGCGCAATTCGCTTGTCGCCCATCCAGGCCCGGTCTATGTCTCGGTGCTCGATCCCATCTCGACCGAAGGCTGGGAGACCAAAGACCTCGACGCACACGTCGAGAAGGTGCGCGCGCAGTTCGAAGCTGCGCTACTTGCCGGCCACCGCTGAGCGTGCCAGGTGCTCGCGTGCAAACGCGAGCGCCTGCGCCAGCATCGACGACCGCTCCCGCCGGGTGCGCGCGTTCTGCGTGTTGATCTCGATGACTGCCTGGCCGCTGAATTCGCTCGCAGCCAATTGCTGACACAACTCCGCGCACGGCTGTGAGCCATGCCCCGGAATCAGGTGCTCGTCCATCGACGCCCCGCGACCGTCGGCCAGGTGCAGGTGCTCGAGCCCCTTGCCCATACGGGAGGCCAACTCCAGGGCATCCATGCCCGCCGTCGCGGTGTGCGACAGGTCGAGTGTGTAGTGAGCATGATCGGAATCGGTCGGGTCGTACGACGGACTGAACGCGGACAACGCTGCCCCTGGACCGCCACGTTTACGCAGACGCTCCGCGGACTTGTCCTTGCCGCCGAAGAAGCTGTCGGCGCGCATGGGGAACATGTTCTCCACCGCCACCACGACGCTGCTCTTCGATTCGAGTTCGACAACCTGTTCCGCGAAGCCTTCGGCGTACTTGCGCTGCCACCGGAACGGCGGGTGGACGACCACCGTCGTCGCTCCCAAGGTTTCGGCGGTGCGCACCGAACGCTCGAGCTTCTCGACCGGATCGGAACCCCACACGCGCTGCGAAATCAGCAGACACGGCGCATGCACCGCCTGCACCGGAATGGCGTACTTGCGAACGAGGGCGGCAACAGCACCGATGTCCTGACTCACGGATTCGGCCCACACCATCAGTTCGACACCGTCGTATCCGAGATCAGCGGCGTAGCGAAATGCTGCTTCCGTGTTCTCCGGATATACCGAAGCCGTCGACAGGCCGACGGCTATCGGCCGACGAACCATGCGCTGCGATCCCCCGATCATCGTCCGATCAACCCGAGGTCAACAAGAACGCCAGTGGACCGAGCGTCACGATCATGCCGACGACCACCGCGATCACGAAACTCGTGATGTCGTCCGTCTTCCGCAGAACCCGCACGACAGCAACCAGGCCGACGATCACGATCAGCGCGAGCACCAACGCCACCCACGGCAGCATGTCCCACAGCTTCTCGAAGCCCTTGAACATCGCGCCGCCGACGATCAGTGCAACAACCACCTGACCGGCAAGCACTGCCCATTCACGGATCGAGTTACGCTCGCCTGTCTCTTCCGCTGCCGATTCGGCTTCGACATCGGACTCCGCGGCGGCACTGGTCTTTTTTGCACCGTCATCGACTGCCGGTGCCTTGACCAGATCGACAACAGCGGTGGATTCGGCCTCGCCGACATCCGCGTCTGCGATCTTGTCGATCAGTTCGGTGCTCTCTTCCGGCGCGGCCGGAGCGGGAGCGGTCTGTGCAGGTGCCTTGGCGACGGGAGTGGGGACACGCGGCGGCAGGATCGGCGGACGCAACGACGGCGACTGCGTTGCGGCGCGCTCCTGACGCATCAGGTCGCCCGCCAGGGTCTGACCCGACAGCAGGGCTGGTTCCTGCGTTACCTGCGTCGGTGACGAGGAGTTGAGCGGTGCCCGGCTCACCCACTGCCCGGGCGAGGACTTCGAGGTCTGTCCCGGCGGAGGTGTGGAAGTCGGCTTCGGAGTGGTGACCGGCGGCGCAGCAACCGGCTTCGACTCACCCTTGGGTGCCTGCGGCTCGTCATCGTCATCGTCGTCGTCGAACGAGACGGCGAAGGCTGCGGTGCGATCGGCGGGAACCTTCGGTGCCGGTTCGACTGACTTGGCGGTTTCCGCGACGGCCTCGGCCGGCGCTGAAGGTGCAGAGTTTTCCGGCGCAGCGGCTTCGGGCCGGGCTGCTGGTTCGTCGGACTCGGGCTCGGCGGCCGCGCGCGATCCCGACTGGCGAACGATCGGGATCTCACCCGTCAGTTCGGCGACGGAGATGCCACCGGCTACGCCGCGCCGGCGTCGTCCACCTCGGGATTCGACGCTCTGACCGTTCCGCTTGAGCAGTTCCGCTACGGAAATCTGCTGACTGTCCTCGGTCATCAAGCACTCACCACCAATTCACCGCCCATTTCTGTGTCGAGCTTTCGCAGAATCAGACCCTCACGCAGTGCCCAGGGACAAATTTCCAGTTCGTCCACTCCGAGCGCCCGCATGGTTGCCTCTGCGATGAGCGCGCCGGCCACAATCTGCTGTGACCGATCCGAGCTCACTCCTTCCAATTCTGCACGGTCCGCCGCCGTCATCCTGGATATGAAGGCTATGAGTTGCCTGAGTCCGCTGGAAGTCAGGGTCCGTTTTGCCCGGGGGCCTGCGGCAGAAGGGGCCGCGCCGGTGAGCCGAGCCAACGATCGGAAGGTCTTCGAAGTCCCGACCGTGCGGTCCCAGTCGCCGGCGGCGCGCAGTTCCTTGGCTGGTCCGACCAACTCCGCGTCCAGCCAGTCGCGCAATACAGCGACCCGGCGCTTGCCCGGCGGATCGGCCTGTAGCCAGTCGCGCGTCAACCGTCCGGCACCGAGTTGCAGTGAGAAGGCGACGTCCGGATCCTCGTCACCACCTGCTGTGAGTTCGAGCGAGCCGCCGCCGATGTCCAGGTTCAGGATGCGTCCGGCGCTCCAGCCGTACCAGCGGCGCACGGCCAGAAAGGTCAAGCGGGCTTCGTCGACCCCGGACAGAACCTCGAGGTTGACTCCGGTCTCGGCGCGGACGCGGGCGAGTACGGCTTCGGAATTGTTGGCGTCACGGACCGCGGAAGTGGCAAAAGCCATCATTTCCTCGCACCCGGACGTCTTGGCGATACCGGCGAATTCGGAAACCGTCGACACCAACCGATCGGCTCCTGACGTGGTGATATCGCCGCGGTCGTCAGTGTTTTCTGCCAGCCTCAACGTGGACTTGGTCGAGCTCATGGGTGTTGGGTGGCCGCCCCGATGGGCGTCCACAACCAATAGATGGACGGTATTGCTTCCGACGTCGAGTACCCCTAGTCGCACATCGCCACGTTACTGGGTCTACGGTCGGCCCTTGTGACAGCAGGTAACCCAGACCGGTCCCACAAGATGACTCCGAGCCCCGAGGTCGATCTCGATTTCCCGCGCGAATGGGTCGAATTTGTCGATCCGGATAACTCCGAACACCTCATTTCCGCTGATATGACGTGGTTGCTCTCGCATTGGACCTGCGTGTTCGGCACGCCGGCGTGTCAGGGCATCATCGGAGACCGCCCGGACGACGGTTGCTGCTCGCACGGCGCTTTCCTCTCCGATCAGGAAGATCAGGACAAGCTCGATGCGTCAGTGAAAATGCTCACAGCCGAAGACTGGCAGTTCATGGAAAAGGGTCTCGGCAAGAAGGGCTACGTCGAAGAAGACGACCTCGAGGACGAGCCCGCGCTGCGCACCCGCCGCTACAAAGGAGCGTGCATCTTCCTCAACCGGCCGGGTTTTGCCGGAGGCGAGGGCTGCGCTCTGCATTCCATGGCGCTCAAGAAGGGCATCGAGCCGCTCGAGGTGAAACCGGACGTGTGCTGGCAGCTACCGATCCGCCGCACCCAGGACTGGGTCGACCGGCCGGACGGCGTCCAGATCCTCAAGACCACGATCACCGAGTACGACCGCCGCGGCTGGGGTGAGGGCGGCGACGACCTCGCCTGGTACTGCTCCGGCTCCCCCGACGCTCATGTCGGGGAGCGGCAGGTCTGGCAGTCCTACGGGCCCGAGTTGACGGAACTTCTCGGAAAGCGCGCGTACGACGAGCTGGCTCGCCTCTGCAGGCGTCGCGCGGGCCTCGGCCTCATCGCAGTCCATCCGGCGACCACGATCGCTCAGAACAAAGCTCAGGGCTGACTCCGCCTGAACAAAAAGAATTCAGCCGCTCACACGATCGTGTGAGCGGCTGAATTCTTCTCGACATTTCTTCTCGACGAGGTTCGATCACGCTTCGAGCTTGTAACCCAATCCACGGACCGTGACCAGATGTTCCGGCTTGGCCGGATCCGATTCGATCTTCGAACGCAACCGCTTCACGTGTACGTCAAGGGTTTTGGTGTCACCGACGTAGTCGGCGCCCCAGACGCGGTCGATCAACTGTCCGCGGGTCAGCACCCGACCGGAGTTGCGGAGCAGGTACTCGAGGAGATCGAACTCCTTGAGCGGCAACGTCACCGGGTTACCCGCGACCTGCACGACGTGGCGCTCGACGTCCATCCGTACCGGTCCGGCCTCGAGCACCCCGTTGTCGGAGGCGAGGTCCGCCTCGTTCTCCACCCCGCGGCGCAGCACCGCACGGATGCGAGCGATCAGCTCACGCGCCGAATACGGTTTGGTCACATAGTCGTCCGCACCGAGTTCCAGTCCGACGACCTTGTCGATCTCACTGTCACGCGCCGTCACCATGATGACGGGGACGCCGGAGCGCGACCGCAGCGCCTTGCAGACGTCCGTGCCACTCATGCCGGGCAGCATGAGGTCGAGCAGGACGATGTCCGCTCCGGAGCGATCGAATTCCGCCAACGCCGACGGTCCGTCGTTGACGATGGTGGTCTCGAAGCCTTCCTTGCGGAGCAGGAACGCCAGCGGGTCCGCCAAGGACTCCTCGTCCTCCACGATCAGCACACTCGTCATCGTTTGGCCTCCATGCCGTTTTCTCTACTGCCTTGTTCTCGTCTGCCGATCCGCGTGGAACCGGCGGTTCCCGCGTCGTCAGAGTCGATGTCGTCGTCCGACTCCACGTGTGCCGGTATCTGCAACGTGAAGGTAGACCCTGTACCCGGTTTGCTCCACAGTTCGATGGAGCCGTTGTGATTGGCCGCGACGTGTTTGACGATCGCCAGCCCCAGACCGGTTCCACCGGTCTGCCGTGACCGCGCCTTGTCCACGCGGAAGAATCTCTCGAACACTCGCTCCTGGTCCGCTTTCGCGATGCCTTCTCCTCGGTCGGTGACTGCGATCGCGACATTGTCGCCGCGTACCGAACGACTGACGGACACCGGAGAACCCTTGGGCGAGTACGCAATAGCGTTCTCGATGAGGTTGGACAATGCCGTGACGAGGAGAGTCTGATCCCCGAGCACTTCCAGCCCACTCGGATGGTCGGTGGTGACCGTGATCCCGGCGGCCTCGGCCGACAGATTCGACCTCGACAGTGCTTCGGACACCACGGTGTCGACGTCGACCACGTCGAGATCCGGCAGCTTCTCGGCACCTTGCAGACGCGAGAGTGCGATCAACTCGGTGACCATCTTGCCCAGACGGATCGACTCACCGAGCACCCGTTCGCCGAAGTGGCGCACCGATTCCGGGTCGTCAGCGGACTCGAGCAGTGCCTCCGCGAGCAGGCTCATCGCACCGACCGGCGTCTTGAGTTCGTGGCTGACGTTCGCGACGAAATCGCGTCGGGTCGCCTCCATGCGGACCTGCTCGGAATCGTCGTCGGCGAACAGGACCACGAAGTTGCGATCGTCCTTGCTGAGCAACCGGGCCGTGCCACGTACCGCGATCTTGTCGCGGCCCCGCTGAGCGGTCTGCGCCGTCAGATCGACCTCGACGGGTTGACCCGTCCGCAGAACTTCCTGAGCAGCCCGCCAAGCTCGCTCGTCGACCAGACGATTCTTGACGAGACCGAGTTCCTCGGCGCGAGGATTGAAGAGCACGACGTCGTGAAAACCGTCGACGACGGCGATACCGCTTTCCGAAGCCAACACGATGAGGTCGAGAACCTGGGACATCGTGAGCCCGGTCTGTTCGTCCGAGCGCTGACTCTGGCGCGACGACAGCCTGGGTACCAGCACCCCGCCGACGAGGTAGCCGACCAAGCCGGCGACCACGACCAGCAGCACTGCAATCACGACACTCACGGCGCAATCGTACGTTCGCGCGAAGAGTCGGTTACGGCGGGTTCGGACGTTCCCACCCGTGTAATCCGCCAGGTGGACGGCGTTGGTTCGTCGTTCATCTGCTGTTGGCCGAGGCCCCCCGAAATCACTGTTCGGGGGGCCTCGACGCACATCATCGGGTTGCTACTTTCCGCCCTGATTCGCCACCGCGGCGGCGCCGGCAGCTGCGGCCTCCGGATCCAGGTAGGTGCCGCCGGGATTGAGCGGCTTCAGGTTCTCGTCGAGGTCGTAACGCAGCGGGATTCCGGTCGGGATGTTCAGGCCCGCGATGTCCTCGTCCGAGATGCCGTCGAGGTGCTTGACCAACGCACGCAGCGAGTTGCCGTGCGCGGTGACCAGCACGTTCCGACCGGCGAGCAGCTCCTGGGAGATGGTGTCCTCCCAGTACGGGATCAGACGCTTGACGACGTCGAGCAGGCACTCGGTCAAGGGAACCTCGTCGAGGTTCGCGTACCGGGGATCGGTGTCCTGGCTGTACTCGCTGCCGGCTTCGATGGCGGGCGGCGGGGTGTCGTAGCTACGACGCCAGAGCATGAACTGCTCGTTTCCGTACTCTTCCTTGGTCTGCGCCTTGTTCTTGCCCTGCAGAGCGCCGTAGTGGCGCTCGTTGAGACGCCAGTCGCGCACTACCGGGATCCAGTGGCGATCGGCGGCGTCGAGCGCGAGGTTGGCTGTGCTGATCGCGCGGCGCAGCAGAGACGTGTAGAGAACGTCGGGCAACAAGTTGTGCTCGGCGAGCAGTTCGCCGGCGCGCTTGCCCTCGGCCATGCCCTTGTCTGTCAGGTGTACGTCCACCCAGCCGGTGAACAGATTGAGTGCATTCCATTCGCTCTCGCCGTGGCGGAGCAGGACCAGGGTTCCGATACTCATGGCGTTCATCCTGGCACGAGTACCGGAACCCTTCTTGATCAACCCTGTCCGGAAATCAGCTCGGGGCTACTTCCGCAGTTCGCAGATCCTTGCGGAGGATCTTTCCGGCCGCGGATTTCGGCACGGTGCTGATGAACGAAACCTGGCGAACCTTCTTGTGCGGCGAGACGCGCTCGGCGACGAACGAGATCACGTCGGCTTCGGTCAACTCGGCGCCGTCCTGGAGCACCACGAATGCCTTCGGAACCTCTTCGCCCTCGGCGTCGAGCACGCCGATCACTGCGGCGTCGGCGATCTGCGGGTGGGTCAGCAGCAAGGCCTCGAGTTCCGCCGGGGGAACCTGGTAGCCCTTGTACTTGATCAGTTCCTTGAGGCGGTCGACGATCTTGACGACGCCGTCGCCGTCGACGGTCGCGATGTCACCGGTGTGCAGGTAACCGTCGTCGTCGAGGGTGTCCTTGGTGGCCTGGTCGTTGCCGAGGTAGCCGAGCATGATGTTCGGGCCCTTGCACCACAGTTCGCCGGGCTCGCTGACGCCGTCCGAGCCGAGAGCCGGGTACGCGACCTCTTCGCCCGTTCCGGGGTCGACGAGCTTGCATTCCATGTTGGCGATGGTCGGACCGCAGGTGTCGAGCGCGATGTCGTCACGATCGAACGGGATCGCGTGCGAGACCGGGCTCATCTCGGACATGCCGTAGCCCTGGCGGACGTGGCAGTTCAACCGGTCGGCGACGGCCTTGCCGAGCGCCGCGTCGAGCGGGGCCGCACCGGAGAAGATGGTGTGCACGCTCGAGAGGTCGTACTGATCGACGAGCGGGTGCTTGGCCAGCGCGACGGCAACGGGCGGTGCGACGAAGATGTACGTCGACTTCTGCTCGGCGACGATCCGCAGGAACTCGACGAGATCGAACTTCGGCATCGTGATGAGGCTCGCGCGGCGATAGAGCGCAGCGTTGAGCAGGACCGTCATGCCGTAGATGTGGAAGAACGGCAGGACCGCGAGAATCTTGTCGTCGGTCTCGATGCCCATCCGCGGAATGATCTGGCAGACGTTGGCCACGAGGTTGCGATGAGTGAGCATGACCCCCTTGGGTCGGCCGGTGGTGCCAGACGAGTACGGCAGCACCGCGAGCTGGGTGGCCGGATCGAAGGAGACCTCCGGCGCCGCTGCACCCTCGCCGAGCAGATCACGCAGCGACAGATGGCCTTCGGCCCCGTCGAGCACGAAGACGTTCTCAGCCGGGATACCGACCAGGTCAGCAGCGGCCTTTGCCTGCGGCAGGAGCGGCGAGACGGTGAAGAGGAACTTTGCCTTGGAATCGGTGAGTTGCTTGGCGATGTCCTCGGCGGTGTAGAGCGCGTTGATCGTGGTCGCGACGCCACCGGCACGAAGGATGCCGTGGAAGACGGAACCGAAGGCCGGGACGTTGGGCGAATGCAGCCCGACCACGTCGCCGACGGCGAGTCCGCGCGCTGCGAGAGCGCCTGCAACGCCGTTGATCTGTGCGATCAGCGAAGCGTATGTGGTGACTGCGCCCGAACTGCCCTCGACGAATGCCGTCTTGTCGAGGTCTGCGGGGTCGGTGTTTCCGAACAGGAAGTCGTAGACGCTGAGGTTGGGGATTTCAACGTCGGGGAACGGACTCTTGAAGCTCACTGTGCTCCTCGAAAAGTTGCGCGGCGGGGTGGTGTGACCAACTTACTGTGACTCACGGGAACAGTATTATTCCGTGACGACAGTCACAAGTAAAGGTCACTTTACGTGACACATCCGCGATGTGTCTCACCCCGCTCGATCAGCTCTGCGCGGGCTCCTCCTCGATGAGGTGCTTGAACGGTTCGAGATTCGCCAGCGACTCGCCTCGCGACACCCGCCACGCCCACTCACGCTTGATGGACGAGGAGAAGCCGAGTTCGAGGATGACGTTGAAATCGCCGTCGGCGGCTTCGAGAACCTGACCGAGCACTCGGTCGAGTTCATCGCCGGTCACGGCATGCTCCGCGATCTTGCCGACCAGGTAGATGTCCCCGACCTTGTCGAGTGTGTACGCCACCCCGTACAGACGGCGGTTGCGCTTGAGCAGGAACTTGTAGACGCCTTCGAAGTTCTCGTCCACCTTGCGGCACACGAAGGCCTCGACCCGCACACCGTGATTGCCAACGGTGAGCAGAGTCGACGTCTTGAGTTTGTGTTCACCGGGAAGTTCGACGATGAAATGCGCGTCGTCTTTTCTGGTGAAGTCGAGTTCACGCTCGGTGAGGGCCTGCTCGATGGTGTCCGAAATGCTGCTCATGTACGCACTCCCCCGGTCCGGCGCAGACGCCACAGACCCCGTGCACGGCGGGGCGAGAAGTCGCTGGGACCGGTTCCGTTGTTGTAGTTGACTGCGGCTTTGCGATAGCTCTCGAGCAAACCGTCCGCGGTGTGTTCCCACGAGAAATTTTCGGCGTGACGCGGTGCCTGCGCGGCGAGTTCGGCCAAGCGCGTCGGTGCTGTCACCAAAGATTCGAGGGCGCCGGCCCAGTCTTCGGTGCGGTGTCCTTGAACCAGCAGGCCTGTCTCCCCGTTGCGTACGGCTACTCCCAGTCCGCCGACGTCGGCGGCGATCACGGGAGTTCCGCAGGCTTGAGCTTCGATGGCGACCAATCCGAAGGACTCCGAATAGCTCGGCACCGCAACCAGATCCGAGGCACGGTAGACATCGGCGAGACGCTCAGGAGCCTGCGGCGGCAAGAACGTCACCTGCGCTGTGATGCCGAGTGAGCGTGCCAGTTCGATCAGCACGTCCGGCCGCGCGAGGCCAGTTCCGGACGGCCCGCCGACGACGAGGATGCGCAACGGCAACTCGGGGCGACGGCTGATCACTTCGGCGGCAGCACGCAGCAGAACGTCCGGCGCTTTCAGAGGTTGGATCCGGCCGACGAAAGTCACGACGACCTCGCCCGGGTCCAACCCCAACGACGCGCGGGCGGAATCGCGATCGCCCGGTCGGTAGCGGGTGAGATCGGCGCCGGGAGCCACGACGTCGATACGCGTGGGATCTGCGCCGTACAACTCGTGCAGCGCCTTGGCTTCGTCGGTGGTGTTGGCGACCAGGCGATCGGACTCGGCGACTACTTGCTGCTCGCCGATCTGACGTGCTGCCGGCTCCGGGGTGTCTCCCTCGGCAAGCGAAAGATTCTTCACCGCCGCGAGGGTGTGGGCGGTGTGTACGAGGGGCACGCCCCAGCGGTCGCGGGCCAGCCAGCCGACCTGACCGGACAACCAGTAGTGCGAGTGAATCAGGCTGTAGTACCCGGGCTCGTGGCGCGCTTCCTCCCGCAGAACTCCTGCGACGAAGGCACACAGTTGAGTCGGCAGATCCGCCTTGTCCAGCCCTTCGAAGGGACCAGCAGCAATGTTCCGAACCCGCACTCCGGGAGCGGCGTCCACCACGGGTGCGTCGGCCGAGGACGTCGCGCGGGTGAATATCTCCACCTCGACGCCACGTTTGGCGAGCTGAATGGCGGATTGCAGAACGTAGACGTTCATCCCACCCGCGTCACCGGTGCCGGGTTGCGCCAATGGCGAGGTGTGGACCGAGAGAACGGCCACCCGGCGAGGGCGCGAAATGTGCATGGGCGTCACGACTCCATACTGCCCCCTCACCGGGCGCGAACTCTAACCGAGGCTCGAGATGAACATTCGCACTTCGGACACGAATCGTGTCGGATCCTCCACGAACGGGCCGTGATTGCAGCCTTCCCAGTACGACGCCTGGGACTTGGGAATCAGTTCCTCGGCGTGCTTACCTGCACTCACGTCGACGACGGAGTCCTCGGTTCCGTGCAGAACGAGAACGGGGATATCCAGGTTGCGAAGCAACTCGTCGTGACCGACAGCACGGTTGAACAGTGCTGCGCGCACCCGCGGACGCGTCGAGAGGCTGTACCCGAACAAGGCCTGCGACGCTGCACCCTTGCCTTCGGGTGGGCCGGTGAGAGCATTGCCGAAAGCGCCGAGTGCACGGATCGCCTCGCGGGGATCTTCGGACATCGCGCCGGGAACCGCGCTACGCATCGCCGAGCCGACCTTGCCACCTTTTTCGCCGCGCCCGATGCTGGTGATCGCCCCGACCAGAACCGCACCCGCCACCGCGCCGGTTCCGTGCGCTGCCAGGTAATCGCAGATCACCAGACCGCCGTACGACCAGCCGAGCAGGATCGCGTTCTCGGTGACGCCTTCGGCCGCAAGAACAGCCGCGACGTCGCCGGCCCAGTTCGCGGAGTCGTCGTATCCGGATTCGGGCGCATCGGAGTAACCGTGGCCGCGCAGATCGACGGCGATCAGCCGATAGTCCGCGGCCAGGTCCGCGAGGACCTGCTCGCCCCAGCACTGCGAGGACTGAGCCCAGCCGTGCAGCAACACCAGCGGGGTCCCCGCCGAATTTCCGGTTACTCGATAGACGATGGACGTGCCGTCGACGCTGACGGCTTCACGAATAGACATGCCGTCACGATAGAGGCTGCGACTGCGGCGCCGACGGCGAGCATGTAGGCCGACGGGACGCCGTAGCGATCGATCAGCTGTCCGGCCAGTGCAGACCCGAGCGCCACGCCGACGCCGAGGCCGGTAACCGTCAGGGTCATTCCCTCGGTGAGCTTTTCCGGCGGGACGATCTGTTCGACCAGGGCTGTCGCGATGATGAGCGTCGGTGCGATGGTCGCGCCCGCCAGCACGTAGGCACCCGCAAGTGCGGCCACGTTTCCGACCAACAGAAGCGGGACGCTGAGAACGGCGACCGCCGAGGACGCGATCATCAACTGCCCGCGCAGCGATCGCGCCGGGTGCATCGACCCGAAGATCAGTCCCGCGATTCCCGAACCGCCGGCGAACAGCGCGAGGACCAGCGTCGCCGACCCCGGCGAATTCTGTTCCTTGGTGAACGCGATGGCGCCGACGTCGATGACGCCGAAGATCGTTCCGAGCATCACCATGATGACGATGACGATCCACATCACGTGGTTACCGAGAACCGATCGTCCGCGGCCGGGTCGACGCGGATGCACCTTCGGTTCGGTTCCGCGCTGTATGACCAGCAGCAGGGTTCCGGTGACCAGCAGGATCAACCCTGCCAGTGGTCCAGCCTCGGGGAAGAGCCCGATGCTCAGACCTACCGATATGACCGGGCCCGCCACGAAGCAGAGCTCGTCCACCACCGATTCGAAGGCGAAGGCGGTGCGCAGCTGAGGTTTTCCGACATAGATCGCCACCCACCTGGCGCGAATCATCGCGCCGATCGTCGGAGTGGCGCCGCCGGGGACGACCAGAACGAACAGCAGCCAGTCGGGAGCTTCCATCCGGACTGCGAGCAGGAGCGCCCCGATCGCGGTGACGCTCACGGCTGCGGCAATCGGCAGGACCGCTCGCTGTCCGAAGCGGTCGACCGCACGCGAGACCGCGGGCGCGATGATCGCCGACGAGAGCGCAAAAACCGCGGCGAGCGCGCCGGCGAGCGCGTAGTCACCACGAAGTTGCGAGATCATCGTCACGATTCCGATACCGATCATGGCGATCGGCAGCCTTGCGACAAATCCGGCGGCCGAGAAGGCGACCGATCCGGGGGCGGCAAAGATCTCGCGGTAGGCGCTCAGCAGGCCTTTGTTGGTGGATTCGCTCATGTCAGCTTCTCGTGCACTGAACAAGGTTCACAGAGCCGAGGCCGACTCGACAAATCGTTTTCACTGTGCGCTCGGGTTGACCTGTCGGTAACTTGCCTTACGATTGCGCGAATGAGTGTCCTGGTGTGTTTCCACGCCCATCCCGATGACGAAGTTTTCACTACGGGCGGCGTGATGAGAATGGCCGCCGACGCAGGTCACCGCGTCGTAGTCGTCACCGCTACCGACGGTGCTCTCGGTGAATTCCCCGACGGACTGTTGGACGAATACGAGACGTTGGCTCAGCGCCGCAGCCGTGAGCTCGAGGCGTCCACCGACGCGTTGGGTGCCAGTCGCGTCGTGTCCCTGCACTACCCGGATTCGGGGATGGTGGGTACGCCCGAGAACGAGAATCCGGAAGCGTTCTGCAACGTCGACGTCGAGAAGGCCGCCGAGCGTCTGGCCGAGGTTCTTCGTGAAGAGAACGCCGATGTCCTGACCATCTACGACCCCAACGGCGGATACGGCCACCCGGATCACATCCAGGTCCACCACGTCGGCGTTCGTGCTGCAGAACTCGCGGGCACGCCGTTCGTCTACGAGGCGTCCACCAACCGCGATCACATGAAGATGCTGATGCAGGCCAACCCCGAGTGGACCGAGGAGGCGCAGCCGCCGGACATCGAATCGTTCGGGCTTCCGGCTGACCAACTCACCACCGCGGTCGATGTCAGTTCGGTGATCTCGTCCAAGCGCGCGGCCATGTACGCGCACGCAACGCAGGTCGGCGATTTCGGCCCGTTCCTCGAAATGCCGACGGAGCAGCTCGCCGCGGCATTCGGCACCGAGTGGTTCCGTCGTCGCAACGCGCCGGAAGGGCTGTCGGAAACCGCCCTGCCCCTGTGAGTCACCGCCCTCGATAAACCGAAGTCCCGACGGAGGTTTCGGCGGCTCGTTAACATCGGTAGGCATGGACCTCGAACAACTTGTCGCGAGCATGCCTTTTGCAGTTCACACCGGAATTCAGTTGGACAGCGCGGCACCCGAACAGGTTGTCGGCCATCTGGATTGGGACAGCCACCGCACCACCGCCGGCAACGGAATGCACGGCGGCGCCTTGATGACGCTGGCAGACAGCGTCGGCGCCGTCTGTGCATTCCTCAATCTGCCGCCCGGCGCAAGTACGTCCACCACCAGTTCGTCGACCGTGTTCACCCGCGGGGTTCGTAAAGGCACGGTCACCGCAACTGCCCGTCCATTGCACGCGGGACGCAGCACCATCGCGGTCGTGACCGAGATTCGTGACGACGAGGGCCGCCTCGTCGCTCAGGTCACCGCATCACAGGCAGTATTGGGACCGTGAAGCGTCCCGCGTACCGCGCCTCGGGTGGCACCCTGCCGTACGGCAATCTGCTTGCCTCCCATGACGTTGCGATGGAGGGTTACTTCTGGCGATTCACGATGCCAGAGAGCGGGCGGGTGGTGATTGCGCTCGCCGGAATCAACAAGTCCGACGGCGGCAACTGGTCGACGCTCGGTCTCGCGGCACATCCAGGCGGATTCCTCCGTACTGCTGAGCACCCGAGCGGATCGGCCGATCCCCGTATCCTGGGGGCCTACGCCGACAACGCTTTCCGCGGCAATGCCGATCGACTCCAGGTCGATTTCGGCGACAGTCATCTCGACGTGCGGATCAGTAGTCAGCGATTCTGGCCGCACCGCCGCTTCGGGGGATCGAGTTACTTCCAATCAATTCCCGCACTCAATCAGTACTGGCATCCGTGGCTGCTCGGCGGCCGGGTCGAGGGAAGCGCCGTCATCGACGGGCAGAGCTGGGATCTCACCGGAGCGCAGGTGTACGGCGAGAAGAACTGGGGAAAGGGAGGATTCCCGGAATCCTGGTGGTGGGGACAGGCACAGGGGTTCACCGATCCTCGAGCCTGCGTGGCGTTTGCCGGCGGACAGGTCAGCGCCGGACCTCTGCGCACCGAAGTCACCGCCGTCGTTGCCGCGCTACCGGACGGAACGGTATTGCGGCTGGGTAATCCTCTGACGTCACAGGTGGAGACGACGGTGTCCGACGATCGCTGGACTCTTCGCGGCTACAGCCGGAAGTGGAGCGTCGACATCGACGGGACCGCGCCCATCGCCGACGCACACATCCTTCCTGTTCCGATACCTGCCGAGCGTCGAAACGTGCCAGGAGCGCTCGAGCATCTCGGTGGAACCATGTCGGTCATCGTCCGCCGGCGCGGCACCATCGTCTGGAAGGACAGGTCACGGTTGGCCGCTCTCGAGCACGGCGGATTGGATCGGGCGCAGGCCGAACTCACTCGGCGGGAACAGCTCTCGCAAGATCGATGAGAGCAGAGGCCGCCGGATTCTTGCCGCCCGACGAACGCCAGACCAATTCCAGCCGAGATCGTGCTTCCGGTTCGAGATCGATCCGATGCAACTCCCCCACTGTCGACTCCGGAAGCACGGCCATTCCCAGCCCCTGCGCTGCCAATGAAACGATGATGCCGAGGTTGCTTGCCTCGAGCGCAACCGTCGGCTTGGTGCCGGCTGCGGCGCACGCGAAGTCCAGACACGTTCTGATGCCGGTTCCCTCCGGCAGACAGATGACCGATTGCGTCGCGAGTTCGGCAAACGGCAGAGACGACACCTCGGCCAGCGGATGATCCGCCGCCACTCCGGCCACCAGTCGTTCGTCGGTGATCACCCTCGATTCGAGCCCTTCCGGCAGCTTGCCCGCCACCCCGATGACGGCTATGTCGAAGGTTCCGTCCAACACTCCGGCAAGCAAACTGCGCGAATCGTCCTCGGCCAGCGAAATGTCCAGTCCGGGGTGTTTGTTGTGCAACCGACTGAGCAGATCTGTGAGGTCGGCGGAAGCGCAGGCGGTAACCATCCCGACCGAAACGGAACCCCGAACCAGTCCGTTCAAGGCATCGACAGCGTCGCGGGTGCTCTGAACGGAAGCGAGTGCAGCGTAGGCGTGCGGGAGGACAGCTCGCCCGGCGTCGGTCAGACAAACGGTTCGACCACTACGATCGAGCAATTCCTGCCCCAACTCACGTTCCAGCCGTTTGACCTGCGCACTCACACCCGGTTGGGCTACGTGAAGCCGCTCGGCGGCGCGAGTGAAGTTGGCTTCCTCCACTACCGTGACAAAGTATTCGAGCTGCCGAAGTTCCATAACTGTTGATTCTAGCTGCGAGACAAACTAGATCTTGGACTTATCGCCGGTGCGGTAGAACGATGGAAGCATGACAACAACAGATGACGTTCAGAAGGCCGGAACCCCGGAAGACATCGCGAAGCTTTTTGTGCAGTTCGCCAACGCTGGTGACGCAGACGCCGTCGCCGCACTCTACGAGGAGGATGCGGTGATGGCCTTCCCGCCCGGATCCCTCACCGTGGGCCGCCAAGCCATCCGCGAGGTGATCTCTCAGATGCTCGCCGCAGCACCGAGATTCACCGTCGAGGAATCTCTACCGACGGTGATCAGCGGCGACCTGGCCATGACCTCGACCAAACCTTCCGACGGAACCGGCGGGCGCACGCAGGTCGCGCGCCGCCAGCCCGACGGATCATGGTTGCGAGTCTTGGATCGACCGGAACTCTGACTGCCCTCTTCGCAGTCAGACGGCCGACGCGCGGCGCATAGCCGCAGCGGGATCAGCAAACAGTGAGCTCAGTGACACGACCGTGGAAGCGTATTCCTGAACCCGATTGCCGAAACCGGTAATTCGAATGTCCTTACGCTCCAAGGAGGATGCCGTCGAGAAAGCCTCGGCGACATGGGGCACCCCGGCCGGATAGTCGGTGAATGCCTGACCACCCAGAATCACACGATCCGGGTTGAACAGGTCACGCAGCATCGCCACTGTCCGGCCGAGGACGCGTGCTCGATCAACCAGAAGCTCGTGTGCCGGAATGGAACCCGACGACGCGGCCCGGTAGACGTCCGCGATCGTGACACGCTCGCTGCCCTGGATCACGGCGCCCGAAGACAAAGCCTGCGCGACTACGGCGCGGTCACTGATCGTCGCTTCAAGGCAACCCACGGCTCCGCAGGTGCACCGTGCGGACGAACCGGTGGGGAGGTGCGCGATCGAACCGGGTCCGCTGGACGGCGTGTGCACTCGCCCTTCGAAAGTGATTGCGATGCCGGCAGTTTCACGAGCGTAGAAGTACAGGCCGGTAGTGCCCGGCGTCGGGGCTTCGGCACGGTCGGTGCTGAGCAGTAGTTCCGACGCGGCCATCGCCTCGACGTGGGCGGCTACCGATACAGGGAGATCCAAGCCGGCTCCGATGATGGACCCGACCTTGGCGCCCTTCCATCCCAGACGCGGGTGATCGACGACTCCGGTCGCTGAATCGACGCGACCGCCGATGGCCACGCCGACGGCGAGCGGACGACGCTTGTGCCACCGCGAGGCAAAGGATTTGGCCGAGCGCGCAATGGTGGCAAGCGCGACAGCAGAATTGGTGGCAGGCGTCGGAATCTCGACGGCGCCGAGCACCTTTCCACGAATGTCGCTGGCGATGATGCTGGTGACGACGGCACCGATGTGGATGCCGACTGTCAGATAAGGCTCGTGGTTGACCTCGAACGGAACTCGCGGACGCCCGATTGCTCCGGAGGCCGTCAGGTCCGCGCGTTCGCGCAGGATCCCGAGGTCCAGCAGGCTCGTGACCTGCCGGTTCACGGTGGCGATGCTCAGCCCTGATGCCTTTGCCGCAGTGTCACGTGAGAGCGGCCCACGGGATCGAGCAATGCGCAACACAGTCGCGGACGGACCGTCGGCGATGCGTAGTTCGGGCGCAACTATCTGGGTACGGGTCCGGGTTCCCGAGAGCGCGGTTCGCGATCGGATGTTCGGAATGGCGGAGATTGTGGGTGTCGACATGGCTGTCCCTTGCAGAAGGAGGAGAAGGCGCATATCTCTGTCGACCGAGAAATCAGCGTTTCCACTGGTCACACGAAGAAATAGACAGAAAAGGCGCAGAAATTAGCTGCAGAAAGAACGGCGGCGACAACACAGCTCTCGCGCCAGAGGCAGACGCGAACCAAGCGCAGCGGTCACATAGGTGACCCGCAAAGCGGCAGGCTGGTCGGTCGACATGGCTCCAAAAGTAGCAGCTTCACCGAGATTCACAAATCAGGTGCGGTAACGATCACACTGAACGCAACCCTGTCGGGGCGAAATCTCGCGTGTTTGGGTGGGCACACTCCCCACGAAAGGTGCACCATGTCTACAGCTTTCGCCAAGCCGACCCTCACGAATTCGGCATCAACGAACGGAGCGGCCGTTGACGCCGCTCGCGGCACTGTCACCACCCTCGGCGCGCATATCGGCGCCCGAATCGACGGAATCACTCTCGGCGGGCATCTCGACCCGGCGACGATTTCCCTCATCCGGCAAGCACTTCTCGAACACAAGGTGATCTTCTTTCGCGGGCAAGACCACCTCGACAACGATTCGCAGTACGAGTTCGCCCAGCTGCTGGGTACCCCGACCACTGCCCACCCCACCGTGAAGTCGCACGGCGCAAAAGTTCTGCCCATCGACTCGGACCTGGGCAAGGCCAACAGCTGGCACACCGACGTCACCTTCGTCGACCGCATCCCCAAGGCTTCGATCCTGCGCGCGGTGCAGCTACCCGAATACGGCGGTTCCACGACGTGGGCGTCGGGGGTAGCCGCCTACAACGGACTGCCGGATCCGCTCAAGGCGCTCGCGGAGAACCTCTGGGCTCGCCACACGAACGTCTACGACTATGCGGCAACCAGCGCCGAGCGGCTCACCGAAGATCGCACGGCCGCCTACCGCGAGGAGTTCCAGTCCACGTACTTCGAGACGGAACACCCGGTGGTGCGGGTCCACCCCGAAACCGGAGAACGCACGCTCGTCCTCGGACATTTTGTCAAGAACTTCGTCGGGTTGAGCACCGAACAGTCGAACGGTGTATTCAAGCTCTTGCAGGATCACGCCATCAAGCTCGAGTACACGACGCGGTGGAACTGGGAAGCGGGTGACGTCGCGATCTGGGACAACCGCGCCACCCAGCACTACGCGATCGCCGACTACGACGATCAGTACCGGCGTCTGGAGCGCATCACCCTTGCCGGCGACATCCCGGTCAACATCCACGGGGAACGAAGCCGCAGCATCGCCGGCGACGCTTCCGAATACTCGATCATCGAAGGCGCCTCGACTCTCCCATGACTTCACCGGATTCCGCCCCTCCTCCGCACGCCCGCGGATACGAAGGCTTCGAGGGTCGAATCGGCCGCACCGCAGCCGATTCGACCCCGTCGTGGCCCACCTCCACGACCCCGATTCCCGGATCACCCAACATCGTCGTGGTTCTGATCGACGACATGGGGTACAGCGACATCGGGCCGTTCGGCTCCGAGATCGAGACTCCCACCCTCGACCGCCTTGCCGCGCAGGGCATTCGGATGACCAACTACCACACGACGCCCCTCTGCTCGCCGTCGCGCGCAGCTCTTCTCACCGGCCTGAATCCGCACCGCGCCGGGTACGGTTTTGTCGCCAACGCCGATCCGGGCTACCCCGGACTGCGTCTGGAATTGGCCGACGACGTCCAGACACTCCCCGAAATCCTCCGCGGCGCGGGCTATGCGACCTATGCCGTCGGCAAGTGGCACCTCGTACGCGACGCCAACCTGGCCCCGGGACGAAGTCGTGACTCCTGGCCGACGCAGCGCGGTTTCGATCGCTACTACGGCTCACTCGAAGGCCTCAACTCCTTCTACTATCCCAATCAACTGATCTCCGACAATTCTGTGGTCGACGTGGACGAGTACCCCGAGGGGTACTACCTCACCGACGATCTGACCGACAAAGCGGTCGGGTACATCAAGGACCTCCGCGCCCACGATCAGGACAAGCCGTTCTTCCTCTACTTCGCACACGTCGCCATGCACGGACCGTTGCAGGCCAAGCCTGCCGACCAGGAAAAGTACCGCGGCCGCTACGACGAAGGGTGGGATCGAATCCGCGAGTCGCGGTTCGCCTCTCAGCTCGTGCAAGGCCTCTTTCCGGAAGGTACGCAACAAGCACCGCGAAACTCCGAACCCGGCTTCGACGTCCCCGAATGGGAATCACTCACGCCGGAAGTGCAGTCCAGGTTCGCCCGCTACATGGAGGTGTACGCGGCGATGGTCGACTCGATCGATCAGAGCGTCGGACGCATCGTCGACACCCTGGACGAACTCGGCGAGCTCGACAACACGATCATCGTCTTCACCTCCGACAACGGCGGCACCGCCGAGGGCGGTTCGGACGGGACCCGAAGCTACTTCGCACAGTTCGCGCATATTCAGGATCCGGACTGGGTGGGCGATGTCCCCCACGACGAATCCCTCATCGGCGGACCTGAATTGGGCGTCCACTATCCACGTGGATGGGGACAGACGTCCAACACCCCGTTCCGGTTCTACAAAGGGCAATCCTTTGCCGGCGGGATCCGTGTTCCTTTTCTCCTGTCCTGGCCCGCTGGATTGAAACCCGGAGCAGACGACAACGGGATTCGCGACCAGTTCGCGTACGTCACCGACCTGACCCCTACGCTGCTCGAACTGGCCGGAATCGACGCACCCAGTGTGCGAAACGGGCTCCCGGTGAAAGAGTTCGACGGGGTGTCTTCCGCGTCCGTTCTGCGTTCGTCTGCCGCTCCGAGCACTCACACCGAGCAGTACACCGAGATGACCGGCAACCGTGGCTACTACAAGGACGGCTGGAAACTGCTGGCTCTCACCCCGGCGGACATCGACAAACCGCACTGGCAGTTGTTCGACGTCCGCACCGACCCGACCGAGCTCGACGACCTGGCATCACGGTTTCCCGACAAGGTTCGCGAACTCGCCGAGGCCTGGGACCACTCGGCGTGGGCGAACACCGTGTTTCCTCTACTCGGCAATACCGTCGGCGCGGTTCGCCGTCCGGAGGAAGGAGCACTCTCACGCCCGGTGCGACTACTTGCCGGAACGCCCCCGCTGGAGCGCTACCGCTCATCCAAGCTGATCGGGTTCCGCGACTTCGACATCACGGTCGAACTCGACGGTTACCGCGAAGGTGACGCCGGTGTCCTTGTCGCCCATGGCGATCCGCAGGGTGGGTACCTTCTCTACGTCGAGGACGGGCACCTGCATCTCGGGTACAACGCGTTCGGTTCCTACTCCGTTGTCGACGCCGGACCGCTGGCGCTCGGCACCGAACGCATCGACCTGTCGGTGACGGTGGTACCGCGGTTGCGTTGGGATCTCCACGTCAGCGTCGACGGCATTCACGCGGGCCAGCTGCTCGGGCAAGTACAACTGGTGGGAATGGCGCCGTGGACCGGTATCTCGGTCGGTGTCGACGCCAGGGGACCTGTGTCGTGGGAGGTACGACGACGCCATGGTCCCTTCCGGTACAGCGGCGCGCTGCGCGCCGTCACCTACACACCCGGTCGGATACAAGTACCGCGTCGTCACATCGAATCCATCGAACGGGAAGCAGAGTATGCCGCCGACTAGCCCTACGATTGCATCATGACCATTTCTTCCGATGCCCGCATCGCCGTAGTCACCGGAGCCAGCTCCGGAATCGGTGAGGCCACCGCCCGCACCCTGGCAGCTCAGGGATTCCACGTCGTGATCGGTGCTCGCCGCGTCGATCGTCTCGAGAAGATCGCCGAGGAAATCGGTGGTACCGCTCTCGAACTCGACGTCACCGACGAGGATTCCGTCGACGCGTTCGCGGCCGTGGTCCCACGTGTCGACGTGTTGGTCAACAACGCGGGTGGTGCAAAGGGTCTGGCAACAGTCCTGGACGCCGATCTGGACGACTGGCGGTGGATGTGGGAGACCAATGTTCTGGGCACGTTGCGTGCGACGAAGGCACTGCTGCCCAAGCTGATCGATTCGGGTGACGGTCTGGTCGTGACCATCACCTCGGTGGCCGCGCTGGAGGCATACGACAACGGCTCGGGCTACACCACCGCCAAGCACGCTCAAGCCGTCCTTCATCGGACATTGCGTGGTGAACTGTTGGGCAAGCCCGTTCGACTGACCGAAATCGCGCCGGGAGCCGTCGAGACGGAGTTCTCACTCGTCCGGTTCGAGGGCGATCAGGACAAGGCCGACAAGGTGTACGAGGGAATCACACCGTTGGTGGCGCAGGACATCGCCGAGATCATCGGTTTTGTCGCGTCGCGGCCGTCACATGTGAACCTCGATCAGATCATCGTCAAGCCGAGGGATCAGGCAAGCCCCGGTCGGTTCCACCGCACCACCAGCTAGTTCGAATCGTTCTGACTAACCAGTGCGAATCACCCGGTGCAGGACGAGGCCGAGATTGCGTGCAATCTCGGCCTCCGTCATTTCCGTGGAAGCGCTACGGGCACTTACGATTTCATCAGCGGTGACGATGTACCGACCATCTCCGGCATAGTCGTACCAGTGGAACGTTATGCCGTCGTCTGTCGGTCTGCTGTCCAGCGCTCCTCCCGGGTATGTGGTGACTTCACCGATCGAGGTCCGCTCTCGGCCGAAGAATCTGCTCACTTCCTCGCTCCCGCGCGCACCGGCGGCACTGCTCAGGAAGCTCGCTCTACCGGAAGTTTTCGGCCTTTCGATGCTCACACCACGCTCCGATCCAGCGGGGCAGGTCGGCAGGTGATCGACGAGCATCCGTGGAATTGCCGATGGGCGTACCACAGTGAAAACCACGTCGGAGCCACAGTCGACAGTCCTGCCGGGCAGTTGAGTCAGGAGCACCCCCAGGTCGCCGGCAACAACGCCGTGCAATCGCGTCACCGTACTCATGTTCTGCCCGTGAAAACCGGAAACCTCAACGCGAGCATCAGGATTCGCAAGAGCACCGAGAACGTGATGCAGCCGATCGTCGAGCAACCAAGCCAGGTGTGCTCCCGCTCGACGTCGCTCTTCTGTCAGCTCGTTCATGGTTTCGGCCGTCGGACGAAACCGCAGCGGGTACGGGAGTCGGTCACGTCCGACCGCTTCCCAGAGAATCTGGAATTCGAGGCCGGTGAACTGCCACTGCATGGTGGTCATTCGCCCAGCACCGCCGGGGAGACCATGGGTAGGTCGCCGACCAGGGCATTGCCGTTCTCGACGGTGACGAGGTAGCCGGGGGTGTCGTGAACGTTGTCTTCGTCTTGCCCTTGCCCTCGTCCCGGTGCCATGCCGCCGACGCCACCCATCGCGCCCCGACCGCTCTGCGCGCCCGTCGCCGAGGTACCGCCAGTTCCGTTGACGCCCCCACGCCCGCCATTGGCGAGGCCGCCCACGCCGCCAGGGCCGAGAGCGCCACCTCCGGTTCCACCTGGCCCGAAGCCGCCGGTACCGATTCCACCTGCGGAACCACCACCCGAACCGCTACCCATGAGGCCTGAAGGCACTCCGGAACCGAGCTGAGCACCATTCGGAGTTGCACCTGCCAGGCCACCTGGCGCTGCACCGGCCGGCAGTGGGCCGGCATGTGCCGCGGCAGTCCCGGCCGGGGCGGAATCGTTTGCGAACCGGGCAGCATCGGCACCCGAATTCCCTTGGGCATCAACGCCGCCACGGTTGTCACCATTTCCGGAATTGGTGCCGGATGGGTTCTGACCGGAACCGTCTCCGGCCGGGTTTGCACCGCCGAGGTGTCCACCGTCCGCTCCTCCACCGACTCCGCCACCCGATGTAGACGGCGTGCCGAGCCCGTTCTCCGAACCCGAAGTGTTCCCGCCGCCGGCACCACCACCACCGAATGCGCCGCCACTTCCAGCCCCTCCACCGCCGGTGACCGGATTGAATGCGGCCGGGAGGATCGGCACCTGATCGTCCGCACGCTTCATGGACGGCAGATACACGTCCTTCATCACCTGGCGCGCTTGACGTTCGGCTTCTTCCGCTTCGTATTGGGCCTGCTTCCATGTAGCCCCGGGAACCATGCTGAGAAACCTCTCGACCGTCGAGGCGCCGTCGGGGGCCGGAATCGAGCGTTTGGCCTCGTCGAGTGCGATCTTCGCCTCCTCGATCTTGTTCGAGATCAGATCGACCCGCACCTTCAGCTCACCCGCATCAGCCGAGTAGGCCAGCACTGCTTCCAGCGCAGCCGAGCCGCCGCGCCCCTGCCAGCCTTCGGTGATCGCACCGTTCACGTCGTTCTGGAACTTCCCGATGCCGGCTTCTACCCGGCCTGCAATGGCCTTCCAAGCCTCACCGATCGCACTCAGGGTTGCCGGATTCATCTCGTTGACGTGGTCGAAGATTTCGGAGTGCGACATCGCATCGAACGGATCGTCGTCCACGATTGCGTGTTCGCTGTACTCGAGCGACGACGTCTGAGCGGTGAGGGCATCGCGCTCACCCCAGGCTCGTGCGCGCTCCACATCGGCGTCAACGGTCGCAGCAGCCATCTCGTCGTCGAACGCGCCGCGGTCGTCGGTTATGGATTGCACCAGAGCAGATGTAGCGATTGCGCTCGCGATGGGAGTGCCGACAACTGGCAATGCCGCCACGCCGGGAGGCACGGCCTGCGTCGCATCGGAGATTCTTCCCAGCACGTCTTCCAGAAATGGAATGCCCACCGCTGTCCCCCTGAAGTCGAAAACCCCCGTCGGACTCCCCCGAGCCGACAGCACATACCTGTACAGACGCAAGCAGAGCCCGGACGGTTCCCTCATCCACGGATTTACCGCAGTACAGAGTTACGGCAGTGCCGACATCGACTTCCAGGTCGGCAGATCGATTGCCCAGTCGTAGATGTCGCCGTCCGCAGGAGACAGGTCGATCGACGTGCCGGTCACCTCGACGGGGTCACCGTAGAGGGCCGTTCCGAAGTATTCCTGCGCGTCGGATGTCGACAGGTTGATGCAACCGTTCGTGACGTTCGACGAGCCCTGCACCCCGGTGGTCTCAGGATTGGCGTGGATGAATTCGCCGTTGTTGGAGATGCGCACGGCCCAACGCTCACGCACGTTCTCGTAGAACGGCGGATTGGACATCATGAAGTCTTCGTACTTCTCCGTCACCATGTGAATGCCGCTGCGCGTGACGTTGCGAGGTTCGTTTCCCTCGCCGTAGCTGACGGGAATGTCCATGATCGTCTGACCGTCGCGCACCACCTGCATGCGGTGGCTGGGCGCATTCGCCTTCACGATCTGGCTACGACCGATCGTGAAGTCGAGCGTGAGATCCTGGTCGCCGAAGGCGCCACCGCCGTAGTTCAAGCCGTATAGCTTGGCGTCCAGATGGACAGTCGTGCCCGGCACCCAGTAATCGGCCGGACGCCAATGGGCCCGCGATCCGCCGTTGTCGTCGGCCAGCCAAGCCCACGATCCGGCGGTGGGCGGCACGGTGGTCACGACAAGCGCCTTCTCGACGGCCGCCTTGTCGACGACGGAGTTGTCGAACTGCAACGTGATCGGTGCCGCGATACCAACTTCTTGGCCGTCGGCGATGTTGAGGGTGGCGCCGGTGGTCGACTCCGGGGCAACCGTCGTAAAGCTCCCTTGGACTGGCACGGATTTACCGTCGGTCCCGGTTGCCGAGCCCGACCACGAATACGTGGTGCCGTAGCCGAGTGCCTCACTGACGGTGAACGATGTCTTGTCAGGCGACAATTGTCCTGCAACGGCTTTACCGGCCGCATTGCTGAGGCTGACGTCGGACAGCGTTCCCTGGGTCACGGCTACCGAGACGGGGGCGACCGGGCTGACATCTTTGGTGCCGGGCGCCGGCGTCGACACCACGGTCGCCACCGGTGCTGGCTCGGCGGCCGCCGCGCCGCCCTGTCCGTCCTTGCCACCGATCGTGCAGCCGACGACGGCCACCATCACAGCGAGCAATACAGCTACCAACGCAACAAGACGCGAACGACTTCTCCTACCACCCAGCTCATGCACTTCAACAGGCTACCTGCGGGCTCCGTCAGGAATCAGATGGTGCAGCCCACAGTTACCGGTTCCGGTTCCAGGTGGACACCGAACGCGGCTTCGACGCCGTCGCGCACTGTCCGCGCGAGCGAGACCACATCCGCGCTCGTTGCCGACCCTCTGTTGGTCAACGCCAAGGTGTGTTTCGTCGACAGCCTGGCCGGTGCATCTTCACCGGGATAACCCTTCGAGAATCCGGCCCGTTCGATCAACCATCCGGCCGAGAGCTTGGTTCCACCACTGCCGGGGAACTGCGGCACGGTGACGTCGCCGAGCTGTTCGGCGATGGCTGCGAGCACGGCAGGCAGCTTGTCGTCGGGCACCACGGGGTTGGTGAAGAAGGAACCCGCGCTCCAGGTGTCGTGGTCGTACGGATCGAGCACCATCGCCTTACCCGTCCGAAGTCCCAGAACTGCCTCGCGGACCTGCGACGCAGGTAACCGCTCGCCTTCTTCTGCCCCCAGTGCGGTGAACAGTTCGCGGTACGCGAGCGGGGCGCTCAATCCGTCGGTCGACGCGTCGAATTCGACGGCGAGAACCAGTGCTGCGTCCGAATGCTTGAGGACGCTCGACCGGTAACCCAATTCGAGTTTCGACGGTTCGACCCACGACACTTCGCCATTGCGTCGGTCGAGCAGTTGAACTCGCCGGAGTCGCGAGCCCACCTCGACGCCGTACGCGCCGACGTTCTGCACCGGCGTCGCACCGGTCGAGCCCGGAATCCCGGACAGGCACTCGAGGCCACCCAGTTCCGCGGCGACCGATTGACCGACTACTTCGTCCCACACCGCGCCCGCTTCGGCGACGACGCGGTCCGTGTCGAGGCTCACGGTGGTGTTGGCCACACGAACGACAACTCCGTCGAATCCCGAGTCGGAGATCACGAGATTGGATCCGCCGGCGAGAATCAGCGTCGGGATCTGCTCGCGATCGAGCAGCGTCACGACGTCGATCAACGACTGCGTCGTCGGACATTCGGCGAGCAGCCGCGCCGGTCCCCCGATTCGGAGCGTCGTCAATCCCGACAAGTCAACGTTCTCGGACACGAAAGCGCCTGATTCCACGACGCGTCTGCCAATGGTTACGTCCCACACATCGATAAACGGTAGCCTCCACAATCGTGAGCCGTCGCATCGAGCATTCGTCGAAGTACACAGTCCCCGCCGAGAAGGTCCATGAGGCGGTGACCTCCGAGCAGTACTGGCGCGACCGAATCGTCGCTGTCGGTGGTCCCGGCGCAACGATCGAAGAGCTGACCGTTCGCGACGAGACCGTCGCGGTCACGATGTCGCAGATCATTGCCGCAGAGCATCTCCCCAGCATGGTGTCGAAAGTCGTCAACGGCGACATCGTCATCAAGCGCAGTGAAACGATGGCGCCTTTCAAGGACGGCAAGGCCACCGGCACCTTTTCCGCCCACGTCGACGGCGTTCCCGCCCGTGTCGAGGGCACGCAGGTGCTGACAGGTGACGAGAACTCCGCCACTCTCGAGATCGACGGTGAGGTCGAGGTCAAGATCCCGTTCCTCGGCGGAAAGATCGAAAGTGCGATTGTCGACGAGGTTGTCCGGCTCATCCAGGCCGAACAGGACTTCACCCGGGAGTGGATCGCGAAGTAAAACCCTGCGGGCGGCGGCAGTTGTGGATACAGCCGATTTGGCTTGTCACAGCGTGTAACCGGTATTCTTTTCGATCATGGCTCGCCGCATCGACTACTCCGCCCGCTATCAGCACTCCCCCGAGCAGGTCTATGCGGCGCTGGCGGACCGCTCGTACTGGGAGGCCCGTGTCGAGGAGATGCGCAAGCATTCCGAGAACCATGTGGAACATTTCGAGGTCACCGATTCCGGAATCGATCTCGTGCTCAACCACATTCTTCCGCGCACGGATTTGCCCGACATCGCTCAGACAGTGATGAAGAAGGATCTTGTCATCACTCGTAAGGAGTCGTACGGCGCCTTCGGTGACACCGTGACCGGAACGTACGAAGCGTCCATCCCGGCCGGGCCGGGGAGTTTGTCCGGCACCATGGAGTTGTTCGCGACCGATACCGGGTCCACGCTGCGAACCACGTCCGAGGCCAAGGTCTTCATACCGTTCATCGGCGCGAAGTTGGAGCAACTGATGCTCATCAACCTCGTAGATCTGTTCCGCACCGAAGCCCAGGTCACCGCGACCTGGCTCGCCGCACGCTGAACCCGGCGTGAAGAAAGCTCCACCCCCGAAGATCGAGGGGGTCATCACCCGTGGCACGACGGGAATCAACAGACTGCGACGTAGTGACCGGTGGATCGTGCACAACCGCACTATCGCGCACGCCCTGAACAACGCGACCGATCCGTTGATCGTCGACCTCGGGTACGGGGCGAGGCCGGACACCACCTTCGAGATGGCAAGCCGCCTCACCGCTGTCCGGCGGGATCGACGCGTCATCGGGCTCGAGATCGACCCCGCCCGCGTGGTCGAGAGTCGTGACGGTGTCAGCTTCGCCCGTGGTGGATTCGAACTTGCCGGTCTCACACCCGTCTTCGTACGCGCCTTCAACGTGCTCCGGCAGTATCCGGAGGAGGCTGTGGACTCTGCGTGGGCACACATTCAGTCCGGTCTCGCACCGGGCGGGCTGCTACTCGACGGAACCTGCGACGAACTCGGGAGACGTTGCGCCTGGGTGCTTCTCGACGCTGATCGTCCATTGACCCTGACACTGGCCTGGGATCCCTTCGACATCGAGCGCCCTTCCGACATCGCGGAACGTCTCCCGAAGGCTCTCATCCACCGCAACGTTCCCGGTGAGCCGATCCACGCGTTGCTCAGCGCGGCCGATCGAGCCTGGGCCACCGCCGCGCCGCACGCCTCGTTCGGACCTCGCCATCGTTGGGCTGCCGCATTGGAAATTCTTCGGGCGCAAGGAATTCCCGTGCAGCCCGCGCGGCGACGTCTTCGTGACTGCATCCTGACCGTGCCCTGGCACGTCGTAGCGCCGAATCCCTGAACTCACAGACGGGAAACGCCCCGCCGCGGAGGTGTTCTCCGCGGCGAGGCGTCTGTGTGCAGGCGTCGGGCTAGGACCCGAAGATGTTTTCCAGGCTTCCCAGTGAACCGGTCGAACTGCCGCCGTTGCCGGGATCCCCGCCGTCGGACGCTGCCGTTACCCTGACAGTGACTGCGGCCTGGGTCTCGGAACCGAGATAGCCGTCAGTTCCACTGAACACCGCGGTGATTCGGCGATCTCCGAGTTCGGTGAAGGTGTGCGAGAGCGTGGCCTTACCGTTCACCACGGCAACCGGTCCACCGATCGGGGTGGTTCCGTCCATGAACTGGACCGTTCCTGCGCTGAGCGTAGGTACCACTGCCGCAACGAGATCAACCTTCGCGCCCTTGACCGCTGACGCCGGAGCGCTCACGGTGATGGACGTTTCCTGATCCTCCGCGGCCGGAGCCGTGACCGAAACCGACTGAGCGGCCGAGGTAGAGGTGAGGAATCCTGTTGCACCCGAGTAGACGGCCGTGATGTCGTGCGTACCGACGCTCGCGAACTCGTGCATGATCGACGCCTTGCCCTCGACGACCGGCACCGGCGAGCCGAGATTGCCCGAGCCGTCCTTGAACTGCACTGTGCCGCCCACCGGCGTCGGCGTAACGGTTACGGACAGACCAACTGCCGTACCGGTTTTTGCATCCGCCGGAACGGTCAAGACCGTCTGGGTCTGCTGGTCGGTGGGAGCCGGCGCCTTGACGTTCACGGTCTGGGCGTTCGATGTCGAGCCCAGGTAGTTACCCGAACCCGAGAACACTGCGGTGATGCTGTACTCACCCGCCACGTTGAAGATCGGCGTGGTTGTCGCTTTTCCGGTTGCGTCCACGGGAATCGGGGAGCCCAGATCCCTGCCACTTTCCTTGAACTGCACGGTGCCACCTGCAACACCGGTCGAGACCGAGGCAGTGAACGACAATGTCTCTCCGGTCGAAGCGGTCGACGGGCCGACGAGGGTGGTCGTTGTGTTCTCCTCGACCACCACCGGAGCGACTGTCAACGCATGTGGCGCCGACGTCGAAGTCTGGTAGACACCGGAACCGGAGTACACCGCCACGATCGAATGCGCTCCGACTGCATAGGAATTCGTCAGCGAAGCCTTGCCGTTGGCATCGACGGGAACGGCGCCGCCGAGGTCGGTTGCACCGTCCTTGAACTGCACCGTGCCACCCGCCGGAGTGGGCGACACCGTAGCCTCGACGGTCACGGACTCACCTGCAACTGCACTTGCGGGACCGGTGATCGCGGTTGCAGTGCTCTTGTCCGCTTCGGACACTACGACGTCGACAGCCGACGACGTGGAGGTCGCCACCTTTGCATTACCGAGATACTTGGCCGTCACGCTGTGGGTTCGGACGTCAGCCGGTGTCCAGGCAAGCGTTGCAACACCATTGGCGAGCGCGCCCGCACCGATCTTGGTGGCACCGTCGAAGAACTCCACCGAATCACCGTCGGCACCACCGGTCACCGTCGCGCTCAGCGGAACAAGTTGTCCCAACTTCACGCCACTGGTCGGTGACAGCGTCGTCGTCGAGACGTTCTTCTGAACGTTGATCGACGGACCACGACCATTTGTCGTGTCGTCAACGAACACCGTGCCGTCGAAATGCACCGTCGTCGACAAATCAGTACCACGAGCACAATCCGCACCGACGCGATACTGGAATTCGAACGTCTTGACGTCACCACCCCACATCGGCCATTCCGTAGCACCCGCACTCAAACGAACAGAATCAGTAGCCACCTCGTTGACACGGAACGCACTACCGTTCACCGTCGCCGAACCATCGACATACGTCATACACGCCGGATGAAAATCGCGCACCGCATACAGATTGTGAACCGCGGCAGTTCGCTTGAACACCGTCTTCGACGTGATCACATCACCCTCGGACGGCGTCCCGTTACTGATCGTCCGAGTCACCTTGTACCCGTCGGAATTGAACTCCGCCGTCACCGGAGCCGCACCAGCAACCCCGACACCCGCAACCACCGCGAAACCCGCAGCAACAGCAAACACACTCAAACCTGCAACTGCACGGCGTGCAGAACCTACAGACATAGCTTTTCCTTCTCGAGAAGTGAGCGAAATGGGTGATGCCCCACCGCCGAACGCGGGCGGGGCATCACCAGGTGTCGGCGGCTAGGAGCCGAAGATGTTGCCGAGGCTGCCGAGCGAACCGGTGCCGTTGCCTGGTTCTTCACCGTCGACGGGTGCGGCGATCTGGACGGAGACCTGATCGGACGATGCCGTCACCGTGCCGGCGCCCGAGTACTCCGCCGCGACAACTCGCTGCCCTTGAGTTGCGGGCTTCCACGAAAGGCTGGCCTTTCCGGATGAATCGACCGTAGCCGTGCCGATGACGGTCTCGCCGTCCTTGAAGGTGACTGTGCCACCCGCATTGGCGGGGCTGATTTGAGCGGAGATCGTCTGGGCAACGCCGACCTGGCCCGCTACTACGCTGAGATCTGTTGTGGAGCTTGTTGTTCCGGCGGGCTGTTCGGCGACTGTCACATTCGCGGTGGTACTCGACCCGGTGACACCGGATCGACCGGCGAATACGGCTTCCACCGTCTGTGCACCGGCGACCGTCGGAACCCAGGCATAGGTCGCTTCACCGTTGCCTGCCACCGGCACCGAAGCGAGCACCGTTCCGCCGACCTTGAACGTGACCGTTCCACCGGTGCCCGACGCGGACACAGTCGCTTTGAGATTGGTCGACTTGCCGACCTGCGCGCCCGAGATCGGCGCCAGCGTCGTACTGGACTGAGCATCGGCCTGCGAAACGTTCACGATCAGCGCTGCCGAAGCGGAACCGACGGCACGCGCCGTGTCGGCGAACTTCGCTGTGATCGAGTGGTCTCCACGGGTGGTCGGTGTCCAGTCAAGTGTTGCAACACCATTGGCGAGCGCGCCCGCACCGATCTTGGAACCGGCGTCGAAGAACTCCACCGAATCACCGTCGGCACCACCGGTCACCGTCGCACTCAACGTCACCGGTTGCCCCACCTGAGCGCTACCGACGGGCGCAAGTGCCGTCGTCGACACGTTCTTCTGAACCTTGACCGAAGGACCACGACCATTTGTCGTGTCATTCACCCAAGCCGAACCGTCGAAATGCACTGTGCTTGCCAGATCGGTCCCGCGCTCACATCCTGCGCCGACCCGATACTGAAACTCGAACGACTTCGTATTGTTCTGATACAACGGCCAATCCGTGATGCTCGCGCTCACACGCACAGAATCAGCGCTCACCGGCGTTTCCGGGGAATAGGCCTTCCCGTTCACCTTCGCCGAGCCCTCGACATACGTCATGCACGACGGATGAAAATCCCGAACCGCGTAGAGGTAATTGACCACAAAGTCGGTCCGCTTGAACACTGTCGTAGAGGTGATCACATCACCTTCCGACGGCGTCCCGTTACTGATCGTCCGAGTCACCTTGTACCCGTCGGAATTGAACTCCGCCGTCACCGGAGCCGCACCAGCAACCCCGACGCCCGCAACCACCGCGAAGCCCGCAGAAACAGCAAAAACACTCAACCCACCGACAACACGACGAACACCACTCACGGACATCCAGATCCCTCTCGACAACGGGGCAGACAGGCGTCCAGGACAAGCGTCCGTCTGCTTTCGATGCCGTGACGTTATCCCATTGACTGTAAAGTAACTACGCTTTTCGCAGATTTAGTTCATCGGCGACATCGCCGAACTGCAGTAACAGTGGGCTGAACGTCCCGAACCGCACATCTGGATGCGTTCTTACCTGCGCTAAAGACAAAACAGTCGCCCGAAAATAGCGATTTACAAATCTCTGATATCGGCGTCATATTCGATTTCGGGCGTGATGCCAGAAGGTCGCAGGAGCCTCGAAGATCTCTCTCGGCTACAGGCTTGCGGCCAGAGCCAACTCGACCCGAACAGCAACGTCGACGCTTGCGTTCTCACACGAGAGATACAGCTCGTGCGCGTCCAGTCGACCTATCGCGACCGCATCGGCGACTACTTCGTTGAGCAGGACTTGAGAAATTCCACCGGAAGCGAGGTCGTGCACGGTACGCAAAGGCGTGGTGATGCGGATGGGCCCGATCTGTTCACACTCGTCGTCCGCGAGCGGCAGTCGGTGCAGTGCTACCTGGCGGGTCGGCGCCGCGAGAGGGTGCGCAACGGAGAGGTGAATGAAGCGAGGTTGCAGGTGCCCGAGGCCATGCAGATCTGCGGCACTGTAGTGCGAGACGGTGGCGCTACCGGCGAACCACGTGCACCACTTCGCGAACTCGTCCAAGGCGGTATGTCTGACGCGTTCGAGGCGAAAAAGTCCGCGACACTCACATGTCCATGTTCCGGATTCCGTCATTTCTTCCATCAACGCCAGACCGAAACCCAGTTCGGATGCCTGGAGAGCCGTGACAAATCCGCACTGTCGCAGCGCCAGCAGCTCGAGTGATTCGTAGTCCGAAGCCATGACCACCTCCGGTGACCGTCGAAAACGCCGTTTCGAACAGACTACGGGCGAGTGTGTCGCGCATCACAGGAATGAGGAAGTGCGTATTCACAGAGTTCGTTCAGACTCGTCGGGAAGAATCTGGCGAATGACTGTCGCAGCGAACAACCCTCGTCCGCGCAACCGAGTGCTCATCATCCTTCTCGTGGTGATCGCCGTACTCGTCGCGGCGCTCGTCGGTGGAGAACTGTACGTACGCAACCAGGTGAAGACTTGCATGGCCGATCAGTTCCAGAGCGAACTGGGATCCCAGGTCGACGTCGGGTTGAGCTGGAAGCCCGTACTCCTGCAGGCAGTCGACAAGAAGGTGCCGTACATCAGCATCGACAGTGACGACTCTTCGTTCGGCCCCGCAACGGGAATGCAGGTTCACGCGAAGGTGAACGACATCAACTTGCAGCCCTCGGCGGGCAACAGCGGCACCATCGGCAGCTCCAGCGCCGACGTCACCTGGTCTACCGCAGGCATTCTCGCCACCTTGCAGGAGCAGACCTTCGGCGGGCTCGTCTCCGGCGTCACCGCCGACTCGAGCGCCGGAACACTCGCGTTCGACGTCGGTCCGGTCGGGCTCGCGAAGCTCACGGTCAAGCCCACCGTCACCAACGGTGTGGTCGACGTCCAGACCGTCGGCGCCGAGATTCTCGGATTGGGTCTGCCGACCGATCTGGTCGACGGCATCGTCCAGACACTCACCGACAGCCTGCAGACCTACCCGCTGGACATGAAGCCCACGAAGCTGACCGTCACCGACGACGCTATCCAGATCTCGTTGGAGGGCGGCGCTTACGCCATGCCCGTCGCCGACGCGAACAACCAGAACACCTCGGCGGTTCCGGACAGCTGCGGCCTGCTGACCTAGTCGGCCAGACCGTCCAATACTGCTCGACTTCCGGATAGTCCGAGGCGGGTGGCGCCGGCCGCGATCATGTCGAGCGCTGCCTGCGTCGTACGTATTCCGCCACTGGCCTTGACTCCCACGCCCGGGCCAACCGTCTGCGCCATCAGTGCGACGGCCTCGACCGTCGCTCCACCCGCGGGGTGGAAGCCGGTGGAGGTCTTGACGAAGTTCGCCCCGGCACGCACAGCTGCGCGGCAACATTCGACGATGGCCTCGTCGGACAGCGCTGCGGTTTCGAGTATCACTTTGAGGATCGCACTCTCCCCCATCGCCTCGCGGACGGTGAGGATATCGGCCAACACCGCGCTGTAGTCGCCGGCGACCGCCGCTCCTACGTCGATGACCATGTCGATCTCGGCTGCGCCTTGATCGACGGCCAGTCGCGCTTCAGCACCCTTGACCAGCGAATGATGCTTCCCCGACGGGAATCCGACGACGGCCGCCGTCACAAGTCCCTCGGCGCGAATCGGCAACATCGACGGCGAGACACAGACAGCCAGCACACCGAGGCTGCGTGCTTCGTCGATCAGGGCGGTCACATCGGCCGCGGTGGCTTCGGGTTTGAGGAGAGTGTGGTCCACCATCGCGGCAACCTGGGAACGAGTGAGTGCAGCTTCAGACATGTTGGAAAGCTTGGCACACCACCACGCGACCGTCGCTGCAGCCGCACCTGAGAGACTAGGCCGCATGACCGCTGCACCATCGATCGATGATCGTCGCTATGTTCTGTCCCTCGGCTGCCCCGACACCACGGGCATCGTCGCACGCATCTCGACCTTTCTCACCGACGTCGGTGGATGGATCGTGGAGGCTGCATACCACGCCGATGCCGACACCGGATGGTTCTTCACGCGTCAGGCGGTCCGTGCATCGTCGGTGAGCATGAGCATCGACGAGCTTCGTGAACGGTTCAAAGCTGTTGCGGCCGAGATCGGTCCGGAAACCGAGTGGACTCTTCACGACTCCGGCGCACCCAAGAAGATCGTGTTGCTCGTGAGCAAGGAAGGTCACTGCTTGCATGACCTCCTTGGCCGCGCCGCGGGCGGGGAACTCCCCGCAGAAATCAGCGCCGTCATCGGAAACCACGAAGATCTGCGCAGTGTCACCGAGCGCCACGGGATCGACTTCCACCATGTTCCGTTCGCCAAGGACCCGGCAGAACGGGGACCGTCCTTCGAGAAGGTCCGCGCCCTGGTCGACGCTCACAATCCCGACGCCGTGGTTCTTGCCCGATTCATGCAGGTGCTGCCCGAATCACTGTGCGAGCACTGGGCCGGGCGCGCGATCAACATCCACCACAGCTTCTTGCCGTCGTTCATCGGTGCCCGCCCCTATCACCAGGCGTTCGCCCGCGGCGTGAAGTTGATCGGCGCCACCTGCCACTACGTGACCGCCGAACTCGATGCCGGTCCGATCATCGAGCAGGACGTGATCCGTGTGGACCACGCCGACGATGTCGCCGACATGGTCCGCCAGGGTCGAGACATCGAAAAGCTCGTGCTCTCCCGCGGACTGCGCTGGCACCTCGAGGATCGTGTGCTGGTCCACGGGCGCAAGACGGTCGTCTTCAGCTAGAGCTGCGTTGCGCTAGAGATTGCGCAGTCGCACGATTTCCTTGTCGAACTCGTCGATGTTCTCGATCGACGACATGTGACCGACGCCCGGCAACACGATCAACCGTTCGAGGTTGCCGGCGTCGTCGAGGACTTGCGCAAGCTTGCGCGCATGGACCGGCGGAGTGAGCCGATCGAGCGAACCGACGAGCACGGTGGTCGGCACTTCGAGATTGTCGAGTCCCTCGTGAATGTCGAGGGTGCTCAGCGCTGCTCCCCAACCTCCACGGATGCGGGGCTTGCACTCACGAACGATGTTCTCGCAGAACTGAATCTCGGCCTTGGTCGCGTTCGGTGACATCGAGACGTACTGGATCGCCTTCGTCATGGCGCCCGAGGAGACGAACGGAACGGGCGAACTGAGGATGGCGCGGCCCACGGGGACCGGCACGCGAGGGAATCGATTAGGCAGTGGGATGACCGTGGTCTCGGCGATCAACCTTTCGCTCGCGGTGCTCGCGAGCATGACCGCCGACGCGTACTTCTTGACCTCGTCGGGGTGACGACCCGCCCAGGCGATGATACTCATCCCGCCCATGCTGTGACCGACGATGACGGCCTTCTTGTCCTCGCGAACCGTGGCCGCCAGCACTGCAGAGAGATCGTCGGCAAGGACGTCCGGGCCGAGCGGAAGATTGCCGACGGTGCTGCGGCCATGACCGCGCTGATCGTAGGTGATGACGCGATATTCGCCGGCAAGCGCATTGACCTGCGGGTACCAGAATTCGGTGGAGCACGTCCAGCCGTGACTGAGAACGATCGGATCGCCGTCGACGGGACCGTAAGCCCGGACATTGATGATCGCACCGTCGTCGGTGGTCAGTTCGCTGATGTCAGCTTTGAGCGTCGGAGTCTTCAGGAGTGCATTGGGCTCGACGTCGCTCGACAGAGTCAACCCTCGCGTGGATCGCCGATGACGGATCCCAGCGACGGCCGCGACGAGTGCTCCCACTCCGACGGCGCCTGCCAGTACTCGAAGCTCTGTGGTGCGCGAACGACTGGACATGCATTTACCCCTGACTGCTGCTGACGACAGACGGATGCAATCTATGTGTGACTGCCGTTAACCGACACTATCACTCGAACAACGCCCGTTGTCAGCGTTGGAGAGAAGAGTGGGGCAGCACACCATGAGCCGGGAACCACGGCTCGGAATGAGCGGGAGTGCGGCAAACTACCAGCGAGAACCGCCGTGCTGAATGTCGTCCACCCGCGGGCGAACGTCGACGAGATACACGCACACTGCAACGACCGCGATGATGCCCAGGAGCCCGACAGGGGACGTCGCCAAGAGGATCAACGCCGCGACGATCAGAATTCCCAGCCAGATCGGCTTGGTCAATTTGTTGACCGCGGTGAAAGCGTCAGGACGCTGCCTGACGGCATGAACGATCGCGTAGACAGCACCCACCAATGCGAGCACTTTGAGTGCGAGAAAGATCAGACCGACTAGCCCATCGACTTGAGTCACAACTACATCCTAAGTTCTCATCCGGTTCCCGACGAACACGAAGGCTCCCACACTCGGCTGAGCGCGGGAGCCTTCGTCAGGTGGAGCTGGGCAAATCAGGCCTTCTTGGCCGGAGCAGCCTTCTTGGCCGGAGCCGGTGCGGTGGCCTTGGCCGGAGCAGCCTTGGCGGGTGCAGCCTTGGCCGGAGCGGCCTTCTTCGCGGCGGTGGTCGCGCGCTCCTGGACGTCGGAAGCAGCAGCGGTCACGCGAGCGGCAGCTTCCTTGGAAGCCTCGTCAGCCTGGTCACCGAGGTCGAGGACCTTCAGTGCAGCCTCGTCGCCTGCGTCGGCGATCTTCTCACCGGCGTCAGAGATCTTCTCGCCGACCTCTTCTGCGGTGTCGGAGATGCGTCCGGCAGCGCGGCCGGCCAGCTTGGCAGCCTGCTCGCCCACGGCGCGCGTCTGACGAGCAACGGTTCCGAGTGCGTCTTCGGTCAGCTCGACGGCGTCGCCGAGTGCCGACTCTGCAGCAGCGATGCCTTCTTCGACTGCGGGCTGCTTGCGGATGCGCTCGACTGCGTCTTCGCCACGTTCTGCGAGGGAGTTGTACAGATCTCCGGCAACCTTGAGGTATGCCTCGGCGACCTTGCGGAGTTCCTCGGGTGAGAACTTCTCGCGCAGCTCGGCAAGCTCTTCGGGCAGCTCGGACGGCAGGCCGGCGAGACGCTCGCGCAGCGCATCGACGCTCTCGGCAACGTCACCCTGGACGGAAGCGAGCTTCTCGCGAGCACCGTCGACACGGCCGTTGACATCGCCCTGGGTGTTCTCGGCGCGCTCACGAACCTGAGCAACTACATCGGCCACGGCCTGGACAACCAGGTCGCCTGCGCCGACGGCGGCGTAGAGCGAGGTCTTGACGCTGTCGATGGCGTTCTTGTCAGTCATCTTGTTCTCCTAGTGAAGTCTCGGTGTCTGGAATTGCGGCCGATTCAGCGAAATCGGGCGCTGCGGCTGGTCTTGACGACTCGTTCTCGCGACAGAACGAGTCGTAGATTTCGAGCAGTACTTGCTTCTGCCGTTCGTTGATGGCCGTCTCGGCCAACACCGCGTCCCTGATGGGACTGTGCGGGCGTTGCTCGAGATATCCCGCTTGGACGTACAGCACTTCTGATGAGACTCGAAGGCCCTTGGCGATTTGCGCCAGTACGTCCGCCGACGGTTTGCGCAATCCGCGTTCGATCTGACTCAGATACGGATTGCTGACGCCGGCGAGTTGAGCGAGTTGGCGCATCGAAACTTGGGCGGCTTCCCGCTGTGCACGAATGAACCCCCCGATGTCGTGTGCCGCAGAGCTGACGACGCGAGCTGCCAAGTCGCTTGCTCCGGCTGCGGCACCGGATGATTCACGATCTCCGTCATCGGAGTTCGTCGACTTCGCTGGCATTGCGTCCTCCCTTTCCAGTGGACATTTCCCAGGATAGGAGAGGGTGCTAACTATTGCAAGCACTACTGCTAGCACTCGTGGTGGACGTCACATACCGGACAGCTCAGCCGAAGATGAGCGTCGAAATCGTGTAGATCAGCAGTCCGGCGATCGAGCCCACAACGGTGCCGTTGATACGGATGAACTGAAGATCTCGACCGACCTGCAACTCGATCTTCTGGCTCGCTTCGTCGGCGTCCCACCGCTCGACGGTGTCACTGATGACTCCAGTGATCTCGTCGGTGTAGTTCTCCGCGATGTACTTGGTGCCCTGCACCAGCCAGCCGTCGACCTTCTCACGCATGGACTCGTCGTCACGCAGCCTGACTCCGAAGCCGGCGACGTTCTCGGCGACCTTGGTCCGCAGGGTGCTGTTCGGATCGTCGACGGACTCCATGATGAGCCGCTTGGCAACCTGCCATGTCGACGACGCCAGACCCGTCACTTCCTCGCGACCCATGATCTCGGCCTTGATCCCCTCGGCCTTCTTGATGGTCTCCGGGTCGTTCTGCAGATCATCGGCGAAGTCGATCAGGAAGCGGTTGGCGGCGAGGCGTACCTCGTGTTCGGGGTTGGAACGGACCTTCCAGGTGAACTCGACGAGTTCCTTGTATATCTTCTCCCCCAGCATGGCGTCGACGAACTTCGGCGACCACGCGGGCGAATCGCGAACGATCACACGATCGATCGTCTCCTGGCTGCCGAGAGCCCACTGATGCGCCCGCTCGGCAAGCAATTCGATGATCGGCAGTTGCTTGTTGTCCTTGAGAAGTTCACCGAGCACTCGGCCGATCGGCGGTCCCCACATGGGCTCGGCCAGACGCTTCACGATCGTGTTGTCGATGATCTGGGCGATGTCCTCGTCGCGAAGAACCTCGACCATGCCGCGCAAGACCGTCGACGTCTCGGCGGCGACGCGAGCGGCGTTGGCAGGTTCGGCCATCCACGTGCCGAGCCGCAGCGGAATCTGCGCCTGCTGCACCTTGGCCGACACAACCTCGGGAGCCAGGAAGTTTTGACCGACGAATGAGCTCAGGCTGGCTCCGAGCTGGTCTTTCTTACGCTTGATGATGGCAGTGTGCGGGATGGGAAGGCCCATCGGATGACGGAAGAGCGCGGTGACGGCAAACCAGTCGGCAAGCGCGCCGACCATGCCCGCCTCGGACGCGGCCCGGACGTACCCGACCCACTCTCCGGCGCCGCGGGATTCCTGCCACCGGCAGAAGATGTAGACCACCGTCGCGAAGCCCAGAAGGCCAGTAGCGAAGACCTTCATCTTGCGAAGGTCCCGACGCTTGGCGGCGTCGTCGAAGGCGGAGAGGCTCAGTTGCTGCACCCTCGCCATTGTGCCGAAAGGTGTGACGCGGCGTAGCGCGAGCGACACGAAGTCCGATTCTGCAGGACCTAATCCCCCGAACTGCGGATGTGAGTGCCCGAGATAAAGGCGCGGACATTAAGCTGGACCGGAAAGTAGACCGATCGGACGTGGCTCGCACCACAGATATGAGATGACTCGTGGCCAAGAATGCCGTGCAGGACAACGAGCAGGTAGACGGCCCAGTCGTTGCTGATGCGAAGCCCGAGAAATCCGACGGTCGGAAGCGTCGTTGGCGTGAGCACAAGATCGCTCGCCGCGAGGAACTCGTCGACGGCACCATCGCCGCCATCCGCGCGCGCGGCCGTGAGATCGGCATGGACGAGATCGCGTCCGAGATCGGTGTCTCCAAGACCGTGCTCTACCGATACTTCGCCGACAAGAGCGACCTCACGACCGCCACGATGATGCGGTACGTCGAGACCATCCTGTCGCCGCGTATCTACGAAGCGATCAGTGGCGATCTCGACGATTTCGAACTCACCCAGGCGAGCATCACCGCATACGTCGAGACGGTGGCATCCGACCCCGACATCTACCTCTACGTCATGGCCAACGGCGCCGGCGCCAACCGCGACGTCGTTGCCGATTCCGAGCGCATGATCGCCGAATTGCTCTCCACGGTGTTGGGCAATCGTCTTCGCGAGATGGAGATGGATTCCGGCGGTTCGCTGCCGTGGGCGTTCGGGATCGTCGGCGGAATTCAGCTCGCGACGCACTGGTGGATCTCCAACAAGTCGATGTCCGCGGAATCGCTGATCGACTACCTCACGATGATGACGTGGGGCGGCATCACCGGCATAGCGGCGGTCAACGGATCACCGGCCAAGTTCAAGTCGGTTCCGCATCCCCTCGTCAAGCCTGCCGAGGACTGACTCGCCCGAGACCGAACTTTCGAGCCGCCGGGCGCGATCCTGTGGCACTCTTTCGGCATGGCACAAGACTCGCTGTGGGAAACACCGGCCGCCAAGACCCTGCGGGCGGAGCCCGGGTTCGAACTCGATCAACTCGATCGCAACAGCACTCCGGGATTCACCGGAAACAAAGCTGACGGCGAACGTCTGCTCGAGGAGCGCGGCGCGGTTCTGTCCGACCTGCAGGAGTTGCTGTACGCCAACGGCCGGTCAGGGGACAGTCGTTCAGTCCTGCTGGTTCTGCAAGGAATGGACACCGCAGGCAAGGGCGGCATGGTCCGACACGTGATCGGTCACGTGGATCCTTCGGGAGTTCAGCACGCGGCCTTCGGCGTCCCGACCGAAGAGGAAAAGCAACATCACTACCTTTGGCGGATCAAGAAGGAACTCCCCCGCGGCGGCTATCTCGGTGTGTTCGATCGCTCCCACTACGAGGACGTCCTGGTAGTGCGCGTCCACGATCTTGTCCCGGAGGATGTCTGGAGCAAGCGCTACGACGAGATCAACCAGTTCGAAAAGGAACTCGTCGACGCCGGAACCACTATCGTGAAAGTCGCGATGTTCGTCTCGCTCGACGAGCAGAAGAAGCGACTCGAAGAACGTCTCGACCGCCCGGACAAGTATTGGAAGTACAACCCCGGCGACGTGACCGAACGCGGTTTGTGGCCTGCATATCAACAGGCGTATCAGGCAATGCTCGACAAGACGTCGACCGAGCACGCGCCGTGGTACGTCGTGCCGTGTGATCGGAAGTGGTACAGCCGCATTGCGGTCACGGAGCTACTGATCGACGCTTTGGAAAAGCTCGATCTCGACTGGCCCCCTGCCGACTTCGACATCGAGGCGGAGAAGGCACGACTCGCACAGTCTTGATCAGAAGCAGGCCTGATCAGAACAGGTGTGGGGATTCGCGGTGCACTTTGTGGTCGTGACGCACAGTACTGGCGTACAGGGCTACCGCGAGGCCGATGCACGCGACGCCGGCGAGGCCGGCGATCAATGCCCAACCACCCTGGCCTGAACCTGCCGCCACCAGAAAACTGCCGAGGCAGACCACTGTGGCCAGCACCAGGAAATACGACGCCCACGCTGCAAAGAGATTGAGCTTCATCGTTCGCTCCTCCGGTCGGATCTCTTTCGTTTCGACCGTACGCCGGAGCATGACGTTCGACAAGACACTGCCGCCTCGAGGTTTCCCGACGTCTACGCCGGGTAGCCGAATTACATGGACATCGGAACTCTTTATCGCGGAATCGAATCCGCTCGCGGACTGGACGGTCCGTCCACTGGCCTCAGGCGCAGAATCCTCGAGATCACGGAGCGATCCGACCGATCGCGCACTGTCGCCGCACTTCTCCGCGGCGCCGCCGTCGGGCATCCCATCCATCCTGCCCTCGTGACCATTCCCGCGGGCGCGTGGACGGCTTCGTTGATCCTCGATGTTCTAGGCGATCCGCAGACTGCACGACGGCTGATCGGGCTCGGATTGGTTTCGACTCCGCCGGCTTTGCTGACGGGATGGCTGGACTGGTCCGAACGTGGCGACGTCGCACGCCGAGTGGGGCTGGTGCACGCGGCGTCGAATGCAGTGGGGATCTGGTCTTTTGCGGCGTCGTACAGGCTACGCGGAAAGGACTCACTCGCGCTGGCGCGAGTGCTGTCGGTGCTGGGGCTCACCGCGGTCGGTGTCGGTGGCGCGCTCGGTGGTCACATCGTTTTCAAGCTCATGGACGATCCGGCCGTCGAGGCTGCAGCGACTCCGGTTCTCGATCCCATCCTGGATGTAGTCAACTGAGCCGATCGGACCTCGATACTGTTCAGGCGTAAGCACTTCCGGAGTAGCTCCGCAGTTCTCGCGCGGTCTCGTCCGAATCCGCCAATGGTCTGTTCATGACCCAGTGTGGGCTGCGCGCGCCCAGTGTCGCGGCAAAATCGGCGACGGCGTCCGGGGTCGGCACTGCGTGTTCGCCCAGATATCCGAGAACGATGAGGTCCTCCCCTGATCTGGTCTCCACGGCCAGGGCCCAACCGCACGTCTCCTCCCACAGCAAAGCCACCTCGCGCCCGGGGAAACGCGGCACAGTTCGGTCCAATGCGATGTAAGCCTCCAGAGGGTGCTCGCGCCTGCAACACCACTGCTCGATGCCGGCCCCCACACCGACCGCCACCCGTTGTACGTACCGCTCGAACCCGAGTCCGACGGTTGCGTCGACCAGCATTTGTTCTGTCATCGAACCTCACTCCTCGCCATCGTGTTTGGAATGTGCCCAGCGCTGACCGCGTCGAAACCCGGTTCAGATCACGGACTCCGGGTATCCCCAGACGAACCGATCAAGTGGAGAGGGGACCCGATGAAGTACTCGCCCGCTATGGCTCCCGGACGAATGCTGAAGATCTCCATGGTGTCGGTGAACGCCGATCCACTCGCACCGGTGGGCTGCTCGGCAGCCGGTGCACAGAACCTGCACGTCGACGAACTGTCTGCCGCCTTGGTTCGTGCCGGACACGACGTCACCGTCTTCACCAGGCGTGCCCACGTCGGTGGGCCGGACCGCGTTCGCGCCCGCGCCGGGTACTCCGTCGACTATCTCGAGGCCGGCCCGACGCAGGCTCTTCCGGATGCCGACATCCTCCCTCACCTGGGAACCTTTGCCAGCATTCTGCGCGCTCAGTGGAGTACCGACCGACCCGATGTGGTGCACTCGCACTTCTGGATGTCCGGTGTGGCAACGGAACTCGCGACCCGATCGCTCGGCATCCCCGTACTTCAGACATTCCATTCCCTGGGATCTGCGGCGCACCGCCACCTCGGAGCAGCCGACGACAGCCCCTCGGAGCGGACTCACCTGGAACCGTTGATCGCCAGGGGCGCAACCCATGTCATCGCGACCAGTTCGGACGAAATCTTCGATCTGGTCCGGCAGGGATCACCACGATCACGGACCACGATGGTGCCCTCGGGCGTGGACACCGAAGCATTCACCCCGGAGGGACCCGCCGCGAAGAAAACCGCACCGCATCGATTGATCTGCGTCGGAAGACTGGTGGAGCAGAAGGGCTTCGATGTTGCCGTCGCCGCGCTGGCTTCGCTACCGGATACGGAGTTGGTGGTGATCGGCGGGCCACCCGTCGCGCAACTGAGCACCGACGAAGTGGCGATCCGCTTGGTCAAGCTCGCCGAGCGCCTCGGCGTCGCAGATCGCGTCCAATTGTTGGGACGGGTTCCGCACCGCCAACTACCGAAACTGATGCGATCGGCCGACGCCCTCGTGTGCACCCCTCGATACGAACCGTTCGGAATCGCGGCACTGGAAGCAATGGCGTGCGGAGTTCCCGTAGTCGCGACTCCTGTTGGCGGACTGCGGGATACGGTGATCGACGGACTCACCGGGCGTCGGGTCCCGGTCAACAACCCGGTGGAAACCGCTCGCGCAGTCCGCCATCTTCTCGACGACGAGGACGAAGGCGCGGCGTTTGCACGGCAGAGCCGGGCCCGAGCGTGCGAATCGTATTCGTGGGATCACGTCGCCACCGAAGTGGTCCGCACCTACGGCCGCTGCGTCACAGCACCGCCGAGAGCCCGCCAACACAAGGGCACTCACCGAAGTGAAGTGCACTGACGCTGACGGGCTCTGCGAAACTGAATTCACGAAGGTGATTTCACGAAGCTTGGACTGAAACTGCGTGGTCAAGCGGGAAAACGTCGGGTCTCTTCGAGTCCGATTGCATGATCGAGCGACTCGTAGCAGGCAAACATCGACTCCTGACCAGCTGCTTTGAGCAACCTTTGCACCGGGCGGGCGCAGACGAGCGCGAGTGTGCCGCCCACGTCGCGTGATCGCGTCGACAGGATCGACAGTACGGACAAGCCGCACGTCCCCATGAATTCGAGTTCGGATAGATCGACGACCAGCGTCCGGTCCGCGGCCACGTGGTACGTCAAGAAGTCACGAAAAGCATTGGCGCTCATCAGATCGATCTCACCACGAACTTTGATCACAGCGGTGTGTGCACTGATACGGTGCGCGTGAAACGATGCGGTCGCTGTCCCGGTCGCGGGAGGTCCGTAGTCTACCGATCCCTTCGCCGCGTTCGTAAAGCCTGAAATAGATGATCCTGGAACAACAGTCATGGTTCTCCCATCCCGCAACGGTTTACACTCTGCAAAAGAGAAGGGACCTCCGAAGGAGACGCACGATGAACGGGTCTCCAGAAATACGGATAAATCCCTCATCGGCTGTGTGCTCAACCTCGGTTTGAAACAGTACGCCAGCATGACGGACGTCACAAGTGCGTTGCGACCATTCGTTTCGGTGTTCCGAACAAAAATGTGGTTTGGTCTGCGGTTCCGCGAGGTAATCCGATGTTGCGATCGCCAACGGTCGTGAGCAGAATCGTGTCGTTTACCCCGGCACCACCATCGACCAAATTTCGTGTTCGGGGGTCACTGTGAAGGTCGGGATGGGTATCGTTCTCGGCACCAGACTTCACCGCGACCCCTGGTACGACGATCCGGAGAACTTATGGCACACCTCAGCGCACTCGAGCCCGATCAGGATCAGACTCAGCCAGTTGTGGAGTTGAGGATTCAAGCGACTCTCGATCAGCTGTCGATTTTGCGTGCACTGGCCGCCACCGTTGCCATTCAGGAAAACTTCGACCTCGACGCCATCGCCGACATCAAACTGGCCATGGACGAAATCTGTACGCATCTGATCGTTCGCGCTGCGCCTGATTCGGTTCTGGTGTGTCGGTTCGTCTTCACGCCGCCGCAATTGCACGTGTCCGTGTCCACGACGACCACGGAGTACGAGGACAGCAGTCAGCGTTCGTTCGGGTGGCACATCCTCACCGAACTCACCGATTCGATTTCGCTCGACCAGGAAGAGAACCTCGGCGGCGTCGGCTACATCACCACCATGAAGTTCACCAAGGCCCTCAGCGGGCGCCTGTGACCGCTTCCGCAGACGGCCCGTCACGCCCGCGTCGGCGGTCCACCGACGAATATCGGGACGTAATACCAGTTTTCGAGGAACTGCGGACCCTCGAGCCCCACAGCCCGGAGTACGAACGAGTGCGCACTGCACTCATCACCAGATGCCTACCGTTGGCCGAGCACATCGCCAGACGATTCGACGGTCGTGGCGAGGCACACGACGATCTGGTTCAGGTGGCGCGTCTCGGTCTGGTCAACGCCGTCGACCGTTTCGATTCCACGCGCGGATCCGATTTCGTCTCGTTCGCAGTTCCCACCGTCATGGGCGAGGTTCGACGACACTTCCGCGACACCGGTTGGGCATTGCGGGTTCCCCGCCGGATGAAGGAGTTGCACTTCCAACTCGGGCAGGCCATCAGCGAGCTGTCACAACAGCTCGGGCACGCGCCGACCGTCGACGAGTTGGCCGAGACGTTGGGGATCGAACGCGAAGAAGTTGCCCAGGCCTTGATCGCCGGCAACGCGTATCAGACGGTCTCGGTCGACGGTGCCGCGTCCAATCACACCGACGATCTCCCGCTCGTGGAGACACTCGGTGACTACGACGCAGCTCTCGAGAACGTCGAGAATCACGAGGCGTTGCGTCCGCTTCTCGACAAGCTGCCCGAGCGAGAGCGGACGGTGTTGATGCTCAGATTCTTCGGAAATCTGACGCAGACACAGATCGCCGAGAAAGTCGGTGTGTCCCAGATGCACGTGTCGAGGTTGCTCGCGAAGACATTGAGTAATCTTCGCGAGCAACTCGACTGAGCTCCGCGAACAATTCGACTGAGCAGGACCGGGCGGGTCAGATCGTTGCGGTGTCGATCACGAATCGGTATCGGACGTCGCTCTTGATCACGCGCTCGTAAGCGTCGTTGATGTCGCTCGCCGGGATCAGTTCGATTTCTGCGCCGATGCCGTGCTCGGCGCAGAAGTCGAGCATCTCCTGTGTCTGCGGGATACCGCCGACCATGGAGCCGGCGAGGCTACGACGGTTTGCGGCGAGCGAGAATGCTCGAACTTCGATCGGCTTCTCGGGCAGGCCGAGTTCGACGAGAGTGCCGTTGATGGCGAGCAAGGACATGTAGGCGTCGATGTCGAGGTTGACCGAGACCGTGTTGAGGATCAGGTCGAACTCGCCACGAAGAGCCTTGAACGTCTCACGGTCGTTGGTCGCGTAGTAGTGATCGGCACCGAGACGAAGGCCGTCTTCCTTCTTGCCGAGCGTCTGGCTCAGGACGGTGACTTCCGCGCCGAGCGCCTTGGCGATCTTCACACCGACGTGACCGAGGCCGCCGAACCCGATGAGGGCGACCTTCTTGCCGGGGCCGGCATTCCAGTGCCGCAGCGGTGAGTACAAGGTGATGCCCGCGCACAGGAGCGGCGCTGCAACGTCGAGTTCGATGCCCTCCGGGATCGAGAGCACGAAGTGCTCGGTGACGACGATGTGCGTCGAGTAGCCACCCTGAGTGCGCTCGCCGTCGCGGCCGGTGGCGTTGTACGTACCCGTCACACCCTTGCGGCAGTACTGCTCTTCACCGGCGGTGCAGGCGTCGCACTCCCCGCACGAGTCGACGAAGCAGCCGACGCCCACGCGGTCGCCGACCTTGTGCTTGGTGACATCGGACCCCACGGCGGCGACGACGCCGGCGATTTCGTGTCCGGGGACGATCGGGTACTTGGCTCCGCCCCACTCGTTGCGAGCGGTGTGGATGTCGGAATGGCAGATGCCGGCAAATTTGATGTCGATGAGAATGTCCAGTGGACCGAGCTCGCGGCGTTCGACAGTGGTCTTCTCGAGGGGACCGTCAGCGGACGTCGCGGCATAAGCAGCAGCAGTAACCATGCACACATGCCTACCCGTGCATGGAGGGACCTGCAACTCGCAGGCCCCTCCATGACTTGTTCTTTACGTGACTTACCCGGCGTCGCGCTCGGCTTGCTCGGCCCGACGACGCAGGCGCCTCGCGGCCGCAACCATATTGCGCAGCGAAGGCTCGAGTTGCCACGGATGGCGGGTCTTGAGGCCGCCGTCCGGGTTTGCCCACAAGCGATCGAGAGAGATCGATTCGCTTGCCTCAGTGAGCAATTCGTCGAGTTCGTCGATGTCGGGAATCCGAGCCGAGCGAGATTCGTAGACACCGGGGCCGACGCCGTGCGTGAGCGCGCCTTCCTTGAGTGCTTCGAGAACCCACGTGATGGAGCGGGTCGCGACGATAGCCGTCACATCGGCGTCCAACCGTTCGATGGCGTCGACCACCGACGACCGAGCGGAGTACGTCAAATGTGTGTGGATCTGTGTTTCCGGCTTCGCTCCACCTGTTGCCAGACGGAACGCGTCGACGGCCCACTCCAGGTAGGCCTCCCGGCCGTCCTCACGCAGTGGCAGCAGTTCACGAATTGCCGGTTCGTCCACCTGGATGATGGCGATTCCGGCAGCTTCGAGATCCGCGATTTCGTCTCGAATGACAAGTGCCAGTTGCTCTGCCGTTTCGTAGAGCGGCTGATCCTGGCGAACGAACGAACGGGCGATCATGGTGACCGGACCCGTCAGCATGCCCTTGACCGGCTTGTCGGTCAGCGACTGCGCGTACGCAATCCACTCGACCGTCATCGGCTTCGGACGTGCGATGTCGCCGTAGAGAATCGGCGGACGCGTGCACCGAGATCCGTAGGCCTGAACCCAACCGTTGTGCGTGAAGGCATAGCCCTCGAGCAGTTCGGCGAAGTACTGGACCATGTCGTTGCGCTCGTGCTCGCCGTGCACGAAAACATCGAGACCGATGTCCTCTTGCAGACGGATTGTGCGCTCGATCTCTTCCTGGATGCGCTTGTAGTAGTCGTCCCACTCCAAACGCCCCTGGCCGAGTTCGTAACGAGCCTGGCGAATCGCGTCGGTCTGCGGGAACGAACCCAGTGTCTGGGCCGGCACCAACGGCAGATTCAACCGTTCCTGCTGAGCCTTACGACGCTCCTCGTACGGTGCACGCACACGATCTTCGGGCTTGATCGCGTTCACCCGAGCACGGACAGCGTGCTTGAGCTTGAAGTGCACCTTCGTCGGACGCTTACGCCACTTGTCCGAAGGACCTTCGGTGAGCGCCTTCGCCAGTGAGACGACTTCGCCGACCTTCTGCTTCGCAAAAGCCAGACGGTCTGCGACGTCTCCCGGAATGTCGTACTCGGAGAGCACGTCGTACGGCACGTGCAGCAGCGACGACGACGTGGAGACGACGAGGTCAGGCACAACGTCTTTGAGTTCGTTCAGGTACGTCAAGGTGTTGAACCTGTCGACGCGCCAGACGTTGCGACCGTCGACGACGCCCGCGTAGATGCGCTTGCGCTTGATGTTCGGCACCGCGGCCAGTTCCTCGGCCGTGATCTTGCCGTGCACCAGGTCCAGACCGAAGGCTTCGATCTTGGTGGGCGCCAAGATGTTGAAGGCTTCGCCGAACTTGCCGTACGGACCCGTCACCAACAGGCGCGGGCGCAGCGGGGCCGTCGAAAGCTTCTCGTACGCACGTCCCAGAGCGGCTAGCTCCTCGGGGGTGCGGTCCTCGGTGACCGAAGGCTCGTCCAACTGAACACAGGTCGCACCGGCCTTGGCGAGCTGCTCGAAGAGCTTCTCGTACTCGGGCAGGAGCGCGTCCAACAGGTCGAGCGGGGTGAAGTTCGGATCGGACTTCTCGGTGGCAGGTCCGACCTTCGAAAGCAGAAGCAGCGAGACGGGCCCCATGATGACGGGGCGCAATTCGATGCCGCGCGCCTTCGCACGTTCGAACTCGTCGAGAAGTGCATCCGAGTTGAGCGAGAACACTGTGTTCGCGTCGATCTCGGGCTGACGGTAGTAGTAGTTCGTACCGAAGAAGCGCACCAGCTCGAGAGGCGGGAAGTCCGGGCGGCCGCGGGCCATCGTGAAGTAGAAATCGAGCGGCTCGAGGGCGCCCTCGAGCGGCTTGAACCGCTCCGGCACTGCGCCGAAGAGCAGCGCATTGTCGAGCACGTGATCGTAGAAGGAGAAGGTGTTGCCGGGAACCTGGCTCAATCCCGTCGCAGCCAATTCGCTCCAGGTCGATTCCTGGAGTTCCTTGGCGACCGCGAGAAGTGCGTCCTTGTCCGAAGTGCCGTGCCAGTAGGACTCGAGGGCGCGCTTGAGCTCACGGCGCGGCCCGATGCGCGGATACCCCAGGACGCTGGAGCCGAATGCTGCAGTGCTGCTGGACATGCGGTCGACCTTTCTAACCGAGGGGCGCGAGCGCCCTGTGCGCCTTTGTGGTAGCCGGAACTACCAGAAAGGCGCACAGGGGCGTTGGGCCTTAGCTTGCCTGCTTGGTGGAGCGACCGTTGTCGGCGTACTCGTAGAAGCCCGCGCCGGACTTCTTGCCGGTCAAGCCTGCTTCGACCATACGCAGGAGCAACGGCGGAGCGGAGTACAGCGGCTCCTTGAACTCTTCGTACATGGAGTCGGCGATGGACTTGACGGTGTCGAGTCCGACCAGGTCCGTCAGAGCCAGCGGACCCATAGGGTGCGCGAGGCCGAGAACCGTTGCCTTGTCGATGTCTTCCTTGGTCGCGAAGCCCGACTCGACCATGCGGATCGCCGAGAGCAGGTACGGCACCAGGAGTGCGTTGACGACGAAGCCGGAGCGGTCGGCACTGCGGACGACCTGCTTGCCGAGGATGTCGCTGGCAAAAGCCTCGGCGCGCTGCGAGACGGAGGCACTGGTCTTGAGCGTCGTCACCAATTCGACGAGCGGCAGAACCGGAACCGGGTTGAAGAAGTGCATGCCGATGACTCGCTCGGGACGCTTGGTCGAGATGCCGAGCTTCATGATCGGGATCGACGACGTGTTGGACGCGAGAACCGCATCCGGGTCCGTCACGACCGCGTCGAGCTCGGCGAAGATTTCGCTCTTGATCTTCTCGTCTTCGACGACGGCCTCCACGACGAGCTGGCGGTCCGCGAAATCTCCCAGATCGGAGGTGAAACGCAGACGCCATGCGGCCTGCTCACGCTCACGTTCTGTGATCTTTCCGCTGCTCACGCCGCGGTCGAGCGAACGCAGGATGCGTGAACGCCCGGCTGCTGCAAGCTCGCGAGTCTGCTCGAAGACCAGAACATCGACATGTGCGCGGGCGCACACCTCGGCGATTCCGGCACCCATGATTCCGGCGCCGATAACGCCGACGCGCTGAATTTTTTCGCTGGTCACGTCAGCTCCTTGTTTGTCTCGTGGAGTTTGTCTGGTGAAGGTGTTGCAAAACAAGCACTTCGAACTGCGTCGACGCTGGTGGCCGACGCAATCGGAACTGCCTTGAAGACGAGAGAAAGTAGTGCGGTGATACAAGCAGGGGAGAGACCCGAAGCCGAGCCTCTCCCCCACCCGAAGTCAGTTCTTAGTGGAACTGTCCCTCTTCGGTGGAGCCCTTGAGAGCTGCCGTCGAGGTGTTGGGGTCAACGGTGGTGGCGATGGTGTCGAAGTAGCCGGCGCCAACCTCACGCTGGTGCTTGATGGCGGTGAAGCCACGCTCTTCGGCAGCCTTGAACTCGCGCTCCTGCAGGTCGACGAATGCCGTCATGCCTTCGCGGGCGTAGCCGTAGGCAAGGTCGAACATGCCGTAGTTGAGCGAGTGGAAGCCGGCCAGCGTGATGAACTGGAACTTGAAGCCCATTGCGCCGAGCTCCTTCTGGAACTTCGCGATGGTCGCGTCGTCCAGGTGCGCCTTCCAGTTGAAGGAAGGGGAGCAGTTGTAGGCCAGGAGCTGGTCCGGGAATTCGCTGCGAACGGACTCGGCGAACTTCTTTGCAACCTCGAGATCCGGCACGCCGGTCTCCATCCAGATGAGGTCTGCGTACGGTGCGTAAGCCTTGGCGCGAGCGATGCAGGGCTCGATGCCGTTCTTGACGCCGTAGAAGCCTTCAGCCGTGCGGGTTCCGTCGAGGAACGGGCGGTCACGCTCGTCCACGTCGGAGGTGATGAGGGTTGCGGCCTCAGCGTCGGTGCGGGCGATGATGACGGACGGAACGTCCGCGACGTCGGAAGCCAGGCGAGCCGAGGTCAGGGTGCGGATGTGCTGCTGCGTGGGGATGAGCACCTTGCCGCCGAGGTGGCCGCACTTCTTCTCCGAAGCGAGCTGATCCTCCCAGTGGACACCGGCAGCGCCGGCGCCGATCATGGCCTTCTGCAGCTCGTAAGCGTTGAGAGCGCCACCGAAGCCGGCTTCGGCGTCGGCAACGATCGGAGCGAGCCAGTTGCTGACGGAGGTGTCACCCTCGGTCTTGGCGATCTCGTCGGCGCGCAGCAGTGCGTTGTTGATGCGACGGACGACGGTCGGAACCGAGTTGGCCGGGTAGAGGCTCTGGTCCGGGTACGTGTGGCCCGAGAGGTTCGCATCGCCGGCAACCTGCCAACCGGAGAGGTAGATGGCCTTCAGGCCGGCGCGAACCTGCTGCACAGCCATGTTGCCGGTAAGTGCACCGAGGGAGTTGATGTAGTCCTCGTTGTTCACGAGATCCCACAGGATCTCGGATCCGCGACGAGCGAGGGTCTGCTCCTCGACGACGGTGCCCTGGAGCTTGACGACCTGATCGGCCGTGTAGTTACGAGTAACGCCCTTCCAGCGAGGGTTGGTGTCCCAATCCTGCTGGAGCTCAGCTGCGGTCTTCGGGGTGCCGGTGGTCGACATCAAGACTCCATCTCTTTGATCTGCTGGTCCGGCCTGTTGTGAGCAGTACGTGCGTACTACTTCACATACTTGCCAGGCCCTTCTTGTGTACTTACCGAGAATGGCACATCGAAAAAGTGCCGTCTACCTGTTGCTAATGCCAATCTTCGCTACCTTTTCAACACACTTTGCTAAGTCTGTGAAGATTCCTACGCGGCTGGTACTACCCAATCGGACAGGTTCCGTACTGGCGAGTAGGAAAGAAACCGCAGGCTGTGAACGAAATGCACTCAACTCTGCCGCTTGCGAATTCCGGCAGTTCGCACGCCACTCGGAACAGGCCTGTCCGCTACTTCGGAGCCAACTTCACTACCCGCGAGTGACCGCAATCACTCCTCGGCAACAGCCTTCGCTCGGGCGATTCCAGGGATCTACCCGTCAGAAAGCCACAGACAACCCATTCGCCGGCCATATGCTGTCGAACCATGACTTGTCGTTCGACGCCCCCGACCGGGCGATAAAGCGGTGCCGGACAACTATCAGCGGCCACCGAACAACCAGGCATGGTCGCAATCCGGTCCACAGCCGCCGCAGTTGGGCTACCGAGCCGCGCCGCAGTCGTATCCCCCGCCCCAGGGATTCCCGCCTGCACCGCCACGTGGAAATCCGCCGCCGCGTCGGCCCGGCTGGGTGATTCCGGTATCCGTAATCGGAGTCATCACTGTGTTGGCTCTCTTCGGCGGGCTTGCCTGGGTCCTCTGGCCGAAGGACGTCCCCAACTCGGCCGCCGGTGGCGCCGCCCACACCACCATCAGCGCCGCGAACACACCCGGCACCACGACAACCGCTCCCAGCACGACATCCCCGACGACCACACGCGCCGCGAACTTCCCGGCCGGTGCGTCCGCCTGCCCCGGCGGGCAGCCGGCCGGAAGTTACAAGGAGTCCGCGACAAGTGGGGGCAAAACTTCATGTGAGTTTGCCGAGGCGGTTCGGATCGCCTACGGGAACTCCGGTGCAACCGGTGCATCCAGCACCGTGTCCGCACGTAGTCCGGTGACCGGCAAGGAGTACACGATGGCATGCAAGGTGACCTCCGGCATCGTCACCTGTACCGGCGGAGACAACGCGGTTGTGTACTTGCGCTGACGGGCGCAATTGCGGCATCGGCAACCCGGTGCGTGTCGTTCCAGTGTCGCACTTACGGATCCTCCGATAGCGTGACCGCATGCCTCTGTACGAGTTTCGCTGTACCGGCTGCGGCCCGCTCGAGCGGTCGTTCGCGATGGCCGAAGTGCCCCAGTCGATTACTTGCCCCCAGTGCAGTCTCGAGTCCAAGCGGGTGGTCTCGTCTCCCCGGTTGAGTCACGCGTCGTCGGCCGCGATGGGTCTACTGGACAGCACTGCTCGATCGGCTCACGAGCCTGCCGTGGTCAGTGGGTCGCTACCCGGCCGCGGCCGGCAATCTGCCCCGACGACGTCCAATCCGTTGCACCGCAAGCTACCTCGCCCCTGAGCGTCCTCACCGCGCGTCCTCGCCATGAGGCCCGATCCGACACGAAAGTCCTGCCGCCACGAGTTTTCCGTTTCTTCGAGAATGAGGAGTGCATATGCCTGAACTGCTGTTTCCACTCGATTCCGCCAAGAAATTCACCGACCAGGCAATCGTCGGCCACAATCGGTGGCACCCGGACATCCCAGCGGCGGTGACAGTGAAACCCGGTGATGCGTTTCGTGTCCATTGCCGCGAATGGTTCGACGGCGCAATACACAACGACGACTCGGCCGACGACATTCTCAATGCACCACTGACCACGGTCCACACGCTGTCCGGCCCCTTTGCCGTCGAAGGCGCGAAGCCCGGCGACCTCTTGATCGTCGACATCTTGGATATCGGGCCTATCCCCCAAGAAGATTCGGGTCCGTTGGCCGGCCAAGGCTGGGGGTACACGGGCATCTTCCCTCGGAACAACGGCGGCGGCTTCCTCACCGAACAGTTCCCCGATGCGTACAAAGCCGTCTGGGATTTCTCCGGCCAAACGGCGACGTCGCGTCACATTCCGCACGTCTCGTTCACGGGCATCGTCCACCCGGGACTCATGGGCACGGCTCCGTCGGCAGCCTTGCTCGCCAAGTGGAATGCCCGCGAGGGCGCCCTCATTGCCACCGATCCCAATCGGGTTCCCCCGCTTGCACTTCCGCCCGAGCCCCGCGATGCAGTACTGGGAACCTTGACCGGTGACGAGTACACACGCGTGGCCGGCGAGGCGGCGCGCACCGCTCCCCCTCGCGAGAACGGTGGAAACCAGGACATCAAGAACCTCACCAAGGGCAGCCGAATCTTCTATCCGGTATTCGTGGACGGTGCGAATCTGTCGGTCGGCGATCTTCACTTCTCCCAGGGCGACGGAGAGATCACTTTCTGCGGTGCCATCGAGATGGGCGGCTTCATCGATCTTCGTGTGGACATCATCAAGGGCGGAATGGATACCTACGGCGTTTCCGAGAACGCCATCTTCATGCCGGGCAACACGGATCCGCAGTATTCCGAGTGGCTTGCGTTCTCGGGCACTTCCGTCACGTTGGACGGCGAACAGAAGTACCTGGATTCACATCTGTCCTACCAGCGTGCGTGCCTGCATGCGATCGAGTATCTGACCAAGTTCGGGTACGCGCCAGAGCAGGCGTACCTGCTACTCGGCGCGGCGCCGATCGAGGGCCGCCTGTCGGGTGTCGTGGATATCCCCAACTCGTGTTCGACGGTCTATCTCCCGACTGCGATCTTCGACTTCCCCCTTGCACCCTCGTCGAGCGGGCCGTTCCAGATCGATCCCGGAATCGGCGCCCCGCGTTCGGAGAACAGGGTCTAGGCCTCCGGCCCCGTGAGTGGTTAGGGAGTGCCGAGGCTCCTCAACCACTCACGGGGGCGGAGCCCCTGTGCGAAGACTGCGAACCCACCTTTGCGAAGCCGGACTGTCACTCGTATCCTGGGAAAATGTCGAAAACCTTTGTCGGTGTCCGGCTCCGCCAACTGCGGACCGAGCGCGGGTTGAGTCAGGCTTCGCTGGCCAAGACGCTCGAGATCTCGGCAAGCTATCTCAATCAGATCGAGCACGACGTCCGGCCACTCACCGTGCCGGTTCTCCTGCGAATCAGTGAAGTCTTCGGTGTCGACACCACCTTCTTCTCCCCGCAGGACGACACACGCCTGATCGCGGAAATGCGTGAAGTTGCCCTCGATCAGGAGATGGGTATCGACGCCGACGCCCACGAAATCGCGGAGATGGTCTCCACCCACCCGGGCCTGGCCAAGGCGATGGTGAACATGCATCGCCGCTTCCGCAACACGACGGCCCAGCTCGCCGCAGCTACGGAGGACCGTTTCTCGGACGGCAGCGGCAGCGGTTCGATCACCATGCCGCACGAGGAAGTGCGCGACTACTTCTATCAGCGACAGAACTACATCCACGATCTCGACACCGCAGCCGAAGAACTCACGGCCCGGATGCGCTTTCACCGTGGCGACGTCGCCGGCGAGATCGCCAGACGCCTCGAGTCCGTCCATGACGTGCAGATCGTTCGACGAGTCGACTTGGGCGAGAACATACTTCATCGCTACGACCCGGACACCAGGGTCCTGGAAATTTCCGCACGCCTCTCCGGCGGGCAACAGGTCTTCAAGTTCGCGACAGAACTCGCATACCTCGAGCATGGCGACCTGCTCGACTCGTTGGTGGCCGAGGGCAACTTCACCAGCGAAGCGTCGGTTTCCCTGGCGAAGCTTGGTTTGGCCAACTATTTCGCCGCGGCCACCGTGCTGCCCTACAGCCAGTTTCACGAGGTTGCCGAGGACTTCCGGTACGACATCGAGCGTATGTCTGCCTTCTATTCCGCGAGCTACGAGACGATCTGCCACCGCCTCTCGACCCTGCAGCGCCCCAAACTTCGCGGGGTTCCGTTCATGTTCGTGCGTGTCGATCGTGCCGGAAACATGTCGAAGCGTCAGTCCGCCACCGGATTCCACTTCTCTACCAGCGGCGGTACGTGCCCGCTGTGGAACGTCTACGAGACGTTCTCGTATCCGGGCAAGATCATGCCTCAGATCGCGCAGATGCCCGACGGTCGTCGATACCTCTGGGTTGCGCGCACGGTCGAACGTCGAGCGGCTCGATACGGACAGCCCGCAAAGATCTTCGCCATCGGATTGGGATGCGAGATTCGACACGCCCACCGACTCGTCTACAGCGACGGTCTGGATCTGGACGAGTCGAATCCGGGAACGCCGATCGGCTCGGGCTGCCGTGTCTGCGAACGCCTCAATTGTCCGCAGCGTGCCTTCCCTCCGTTGGGTAAAGACCTCGACATCAGCGAGCACCGGAGTTCGATTTCGCCGTACGTGATTCGCTGACCGCGCTAACGCACGTGGTCGCGCAGGAACGCGACTGTGCGATCGAACGCGATCATCCCGTCCACGGTGTCGAGGTCGAACTGATATTCGTGGTCGAGTGCAGGCTCGTGATCGTCCGGGTAGAACAGTGCATCTACCTCGACGCCCAGATCGGCGAGCCGTTCTGCCATGGGTTTCGACTGGCTGGCAGTCAGCGGGTCGATGTTTCCGCCGGTGATGAACGTCGATGGAAAGGTCGAGGTGACGTGCCCGAGTGTCGACATCTGACCCACTGCAGTCGACCCGTCGAAGTCTCTTGTTCCGAGGTATCCCCACAGCGATTGCTTGTCGACGCCCCAACCGAGGTACTTCCCCTGTGACAGCAACGGTTTCAGATCGTAGACCCCACAGTCGAGGACAACTCCGCGTATCTGCTCGGGACGTAATGCCGGCTCCACACCCATTTCCGACGCGTAGTCAGGGCTGGTCATGACGGTCGCCAACTGACTGGACAACTGCGCGCCTGCCGAATCTCCGGCAAGGAAGAGGTTGTTCGAATCGACATGCAACCTGTCCGCATTGCTCACGATGAATCGATACGCGTCGTTAAGCTGATTCACTGCGGTGGGGTAATACGCGTCCGGCCCCAGTGAATAGTCCACCGAAATCACAGTGAACCCTTGATCGGCCAGTAGTTTGTAGTAACCGTCGGTGTCGGTTTTCGAACCCGCTATCCAGCCGCCGCCGTGCACCCAGACCACCGTCGGTAGCGCCGAAGTGGACTCCGACGGGTAGTAGACGTCGAGTTGTGCATCGTCGTCGCCTTCGCGGTACGACTGATCGAGGACCGAGACGATTCCTGATGGTGCATGTCTGTCGAGTTGTGCGTGTGTCGCTTCGGAGCCACCCGCTGACATCCACCGTACGACGAGAACTCCTGGCCACGGACTGACGAGTGCCGCGGTTACCCCGGACAGCAGAATGACGACGAATACCGCCGCGGTTCCGACAATGCGCCTTCGCCGTCTGTCGGGGGAAGACGCGCGCACAACAACTCCTGGGGTCGGATCGGATTCACCCAGGCTAGATCAAAAGGACTAGTTGAGAATTCCCTGGCAACGCACCCGCGGAGCTTTGTCCAAAATGACCATTTTCGCAGTGGTTCACCACAATCCGACATTTAGCCGGTATGAGCCTCGAGAAACTGAACCGTGCGATCGAGCGCAGTGAGACCGTCGGCATTGTCCAGATCGAACTGATACTCGTGACCGAGCGCCGGAACGTGATCGGCCGGATAGAACAGTGTGTCGACCGCAACTCCCAACCCGGTCAATTTGTCAGCCATCGGTTTCGACTGAGAATCCGTCAACGGATCGGCGTTGCCGCCGCTGATGTAGGCAGGCGGAAATCGATCGCTGACGTAGTTCAAGGTCGACATCTGATCCGCTGCGTCGGTACTCATGAAGTCACGCACGCCGGTATACGCCCAGAGGGACCGATCAACTCCCCAACCGATGATGCCGGGTCCGCCGACCATGTTCCCGACGTCGTAGATTCCACAGTTCAGGATTACTCCACGTAACTGATCCGGCCGCAGCGACGGGACCACGCCCACACGGTTCGCATAGGCGGGATCAGTGATGAGAGTGGCGAGCTGACTCGAGAGTTGCGCTCCCGCAGAATCACCCGCCAGAACGACCGTCGTCGGATCAACATGCAGCCGTTCCGCATTCGCGACGACGTACGCGTGAGCGTCGTTGAGCTGCCGCACTGCCGTCGGATAGTGGTGCTCAGGTCCGAGTGAGTAGTCCAGGGACACAACTGTGTAGCCACGCGAGGCCAGCAACTCGTAGTACGGCGCGTAGTTGGACTTGCTTCCCGAGATCCAGGCACCGCCATGAGTCCAGATCACCGTAGGCAATGCGGTCGTCGTCGCTGCGGGAAAGTAGACATCCAGGTATGCGTCGTCGTCATCGGCGCGGTACTGCTGGTCCTTGATCGAGTCGACGCCTTCGGGCGCGTGCTTCTCGAGCGCCTCGGTGACTTTCACCGCATCACGATCGAAGACCCATCGCACGGTGAGTGCGCCAGGTCTCGGGCTCAGAACGAAGGCCAGAACCACGGCTCCGACCAGAACGAACACAATTGCCAGAGCCCACAGCAAGCGCCTGCGCCACCGATGCGGTGAAGGGTTCGTCATCGGGTTTCCTTCACTCTCGGCACAATGTCCGGATCAGCGTAACGCGAAGCCGGTACCGCCAAGTGCGATCAGCCGAGTTCAGCGATCCGCCTCTGCGCGAGTGCCTTGACTTCACCCTTGGCTACTTTGCCGCCTGCCGCCATCGGCAATTCGGCGACCGTCATCACGTACTCGGGTATGTACTCGCGGGTCACTCCTCGGCTCTGCAGCCAGGCGGTCAGATCCTCCGAACTCAGATCGTCATCGGCGGACACGACGACCGCACAGACCTTCTCACCGAACAGCGGATCGTCGACCCCGACCACGGCGACCAACTCCACCGAAGGGTGCGCGCGCACGTACTCCTCGACTTCGACCGCGGAGATGTTCTTGCCGCCACGAATGATGATGTCGGCTTTGCGCCCGACCACACGCACCCGTCCTGTCTCGTCGATCTCGACGATGTCGCCGAGAAGCATCCAACCGTCATCGGTGTACAACTCGTCGTTCGCATCGGTGTCCCCCCAATAGCCCTGACACATCAGCGGTCCGTTCACCCCAGGCTGACCGCGGCGGACGGAGCCGGTCATTTCCTTTGCCGCATCGTCGAATACACGAACTTGCATGCGATCGATGACGTGGCCGCACGTCTTCAGTCGGGTGTCGGAATCGTCCGAAACCGTCGTCACCGAGACGGCGCCGGTTTCGTTCGATCCGTAGAACTGCAGGACAGCCGCTCCGGTACGTTGTTCGAATGCCAGCGCCTCCGAATAGGGCACGGCTTCACCACCGGTGAACATGAAACGAAGTGACGAGAGATCGGCCGATTCCGCGGCCTCCGAACGCAACAGCATCTTGAATTGTGTACTCACACAATTCAAAGCAGTCACCCGTTCGCGCTCGATCAACTCGATCATCACCGAAACGTCGAAGCGTTCCATGACGACATTGCGAGCACCGAGTAGTGCCGGCAGGAAATGCGAAGTCCAGAGGCCGAATCCGAAAGGTGCTGGAACCGCGCCGAGGAACACCTCATCCGAACCGATCGCCGCCGCCTCGGCGGCAATCTCGGAGAAACCAACCCAACGATCCTCGGTTTGTGTGACCAGTTTGGGTAGGCCCGTTGTGCCGGAGGTCGAGTTCAGCATCGAAACGGCTGACGTGACAAAACACGGACTGGTTGCGGGGAACTGCTTTAACTCGACCGGCAACGAGGTGAGTTCGCCGTTTGCGCTCACGCGTTCGAAACTCACGTCGGCGCGTTCGTCGGCGAAGACGACGTCCAGTCCGGGATGCTCTGCCCGCAGACTCGCCACGAGTTCGGCGGTACCGACGCCGCGCAGCGTGCGAGTGGTGACGAGAACGGAGGCTTCCGAGCGGGCGATCAGATGAGAGATCTCGCGAATGCCCGAGCGCGAACCGATTCCGACGGCGACGCGGCCGGTACGAAATGCTGCGCAGAGAGCCGCATGGAATACAGCGGTGTCGGGGAGCAACACGGCTACATGTCCGTATCCCTCACCAGCTAGATCCAGCGCCGACGCGATCGCATCGGCAGCCGCGTCGTACTGCTTCCACGACACCCTCGATTCCGGAGTGACAAAGGCGGTTTCGTCCGGGATGGTCTCAGACCAATGCCTGACCATTTCGCTGATGCTGACGCCGGCGAAGCGGTCCGGATTCGTGGCGAATTCACCGACGGTGAAGTCGAGTGTCTTCGTTTCAAGCATGATCGTCGATCATCTCCCGTCGGCGCTGAGGACGCCCATCGATTGTTTGTACGCGTTGTCCAGTGTCGCTGCGGAATCGCATTCGTGGACGAGTTCGCCGCGCTGCATGACATATCCGCGGTCGACAACCGATTTCAGTGCAGTAAGTGCCGGTTCCGTCACGATGACGGTCACACCCTCGGCGGCCAGACCCCCGACCAATGCTCGCAGCTCCGCGACGATTTTCGGTGCCAGTCCTGTCATCATCTCGTCGAGGAGCAACACCTTCGGGGTTTCCAGAAGGGCCCGCCCCAGAACCAACATCTGCTGCTCACCACCGCTGAGGACCCCGGCATAACTCTCCGAGCGTTCACGCAGGATCGGGAACCTCTCGAAAGCTGTTTCCACGGCTTCGGCTTTCAATCCCAGCAGGTCTGCGCCCACGCGTAGATTCTCGCGAACGGACATTCGCATGAACAGTTGCCTGCCTTGGGGAACGTAGGCAAATCCGCTGCGGACACGATCCAGTGCCGATAATTTCTGGATCTCTCGACCATCGAATTTGATTGTCCCGGTGGCGGGAACCGAGCCGTAGATGGATCCCGCCAAGCTGGTCTTGCCCGCACCGTTCGGCCCGACGATGGCTGTCACTTCACCGGCGGGAGCGGCAAGGGAGACTTCCCGGACGGCGACAGCGGATCCGTATCGAACTGTGACTCTGTCGAGTTCGAGCATGTCAGGCGCCTTCCTCGTATTCGGAACCGAAATAGACTTCTCGCATCGCGTCGCTGGCCAAGCACTCCTGCGGTGGTCCGTAGAACGCCACTGATCCGAAATTGAGCAGCACGATCTTGGTTGCGAGCGCCGCGATGAGATCGACGTTGTGATCAACCAGGACTACTCCCTTGCCCTGCGCGGCAATCGATCGCACGGCACCGGAGATGGCAGCGATGCCGTCGTGATCCGCGCCGGCAAACGGTTCGTCCAACAGGAGGACTTCGGGTTCGGTCGCCATCGCCCGCGCCACCTCGACCAGACGCTGCGCCCCCAAACTGAGATCCCCGCAAGCACTCTCGACGTCGGTGACCGAGTATCGCGCAGCAATCTCCCGGGCCCGCTGTGCTGTCCGGTCCCAGTTCTCGAAAGGTCCTTTGATCGCCCACCACAGCGAGTGCAGAGGTGAGGTGATCTTGTGCCCGTACAGTCCCGGGATGATGTTGTCGACGGCGTCGAGTTCCGCCGCGAGCTGCGGATGTTGAAACGTGCGCGAGAGCCCTTGCCGTGCACGGCGCTCCGACGGCCCGGTCAAGGGAGCACCCGCGAGCGCGACGGTTCCGGAGTCTGCTTGCTGAGTGCCGAAGATGCAGTCCACCAGTGTGGTCTTGCCTGCCCCGTTCGGGCCGACCAGTCCGATCACCTCTCCCGGTCCGACGCTGAACGAGACATCGTCGACAGCGCGGACGCCTCCGTAGGACTTGTGGAGCCCGCTCACTTCGAGTAGCCGAGTCATCGATTGCCACGCTCCTTGTACAGACGGTTCATTCGACCCAGAACGTTCTGACTCCACCCGATCACCCCACCAGGCGCGACGATGAGGATCACCAGGACGGCTCCGGCAAGCAGGAGTTCGCCACTTCCCTGGTACCCGGGCATATTCAGCGTCACGATCACCACGATCAATGCACCGAGCGGAGCACCCCACGCCGAACCGCGACCGCCGATGATCGGCATGAAGATTGCGAGGAAAACAATACTGAGAGTGAAGGTTTCAGGAGTGACAGCCTGCACCGACACGGTGAACAGCGATCCGCCGGTCGACGCGATCGCAGCACCGATCGCCAGCGCCACGACGGTCAGGTGCGCAGGATTGACGCCGGAAGACCGTGCGACATTACGATTGTCGCGGGCAGCTTGCAACATCAGCCCCCACACCGATTTCCGGAGTCGATCCACAGCGACCGCGATCAGACACACGAACAAGATCGCGAACACGACCAACACATAGCGCGGTGGCTCCCAGCCGAACATCGTCACAGTCTCGACACCCGAGATCCCGGCCGACCCGCCGGTGAAACTCGGCCCGTCGATCAACCAGTGCTCGAAAGCGATACCGAACAACAAGGTCACCGCGGCAAGGTAGAAGCCGGAGAGTTTCTGTGTTGCCAAGCTGAGGAGTACTGCAACCGCTGCAGCGGCGAGGGCGCCGAGAATCCATCCCCACCACATCGACAACCCGGTCCGAACCGAGATCAGCGCAACGGCATACGCGCCGATCGCCGCATACGCGCTGTACGCCATCGACAGTGATCCCGCGAGCACGAATGGCACGTACATGCCGAGTGCGATCAGCGAATACGTCGCAGCGAGGAACACCAGATCCTGCCGGTACAGACTCGGCCCCATCCACAGCAGCACGGCAGCAACCACGACCACGGTGATCAGCGCTTCTCGTGACAGGGCGAGCATCCTCGTCCGGGAACGGCCGGATGTAGTGGGCGGATTTGACGTCAGCGGACTGGTAGAAAGCGAGGCCATCAGACGCGAACCTTCCTCGAGAGCAAGCCTTCCGGACGGAAAGCGAAGAACACCAGGGCAATCAACAGAATCGCGGTTTGCGCAGCACTCGCACCGAAGTAGTACGGGGCGAATACCTGGACGACGCCCAACACCATTCCGCCGATCAGCGGAGCCCAACTTCGGCCGGTACCACCGATGACGAGTGCGATGAATGCCGTCAGCGTCCATGACAGACCGCTCGTGAACTGAACACCGGCCTTGGGAGCGAACAGAAGTCCGGCGACGGCGGCGATCACACCCGCGAGGGTGAACGCGATGAGGCGTACCCGATCCACCGGCAAGCCCAGGACGCGGGCGGCATCCGGACTGTCGCCGACGGCGCGTAGCAGACGGCCCGAGGTGGACCGGTTCAGCCACAGTCCGATACCGACGAAGATCACGGCAGTTCCGACGACGAGTACAACGGTCGAACTGTCGACGGTGGCACCGAGCACCGATATCGGATCGAAGTCGAAGATCTTCTGTCCGGGAAGTGGTGTTCGGCCGAAGACCGTGCCGGCGAGCTGCTGGATCCCGAACAGTACTGCGGTCACCGCCACCAACGCCGGTAGTTCCCCACGACCCGAACGCTTCTGAACCTGTTTGACCACAAGCTTTTCCGTCAGGATCGACAGCGCCACCGCTACCGCGATCCCCAGCGGCATGGCAATCCAGAGAGCGAGCCCGTAATTGATCGCGACCCAACTCGACGCCATGGCCGCAGCCATCGCGTACGGGCCCATCGCAAAGTTGAAGAAATCGGCGCCGACCACCACGAGATACATTCCGAGGGCTATCAGCGAGAAGAAGGCACCGATCTCGATGGCTGCGAGCCACAGTTGTGCGTCTGTCATGTCAATGCTCCTCGGTTATCCGCACGGGGGCTGGTAGGAATCCCACGGACGGGCAGGCTTGTTGTCCTCACCGAATTCGACGAGTACCAGGCCGCAGAGGCTGTCCGGAGCCAGGTGATCCTGCGAGGAGAACGACAGTGTCAATCCGTCCTGGCCGAAGCTGGCGGGAAGTGCCGAAACCTGTTGAAGAGCATCACGAACGGCCGTCCGATCTCGGTGGTCGCCGGCAATTTCGATTGCCTCGGCCAACATCATGACGGCGTCGTACGCCTGTGCGTCGTAGGCGGTCAGTTGATAATCAGGCCCCTTCACCGCCTGCACCTTGCGACGCAGTTCGGCGGTTCTCGGGTTGTTCTCACTGAGCGAGCCCATGTACACCATGCCGCTCAACGCCTTCGGGTCCGCCAAAGCCCAAGATGCGGGCTGGTTTCCGATGGAAGCGAGTGAGAAGCGTTGCGTCTGCGGGGTGACCTTCGACAAGGTGTTGTGCGCGAGGATTTCGAAGTGCCCGCCGATACTGGCGACCAGAATCGCGTCCGGTTCGGTTTCCGCGAGACGTGAGACCTGTGCGGTGATGTCCGCGGCATCGACCGGCGCCTTTTCGACGCCCGTCACTCTCGCGCACTTCTCGAGCGCCGGCCGCAGGGTCTTGATGATTCCGTCGATGGACGCACTCGCGTCACCGAGAATTCCCAGGGACTTGTACCCCATCTTCTCGAAAGCCCCGCAGTACACCTGGGCGTACTGCTTCAACGAGTTCGGAATCATGAACGAGAAGTCGTTGTCGGGCGCCGAGGCAAAGGCGTCGCTGAGAACGACCGGAGCTATCGCAGGAATCTTCGACTGCTGGAGAATCGACTTGGCCTGCAGCACCGACCCGCTGCCCGTGGCGAGGATGACCGCACTGGACCCGTGATCGACCAACTTCCGAATGATCGACGGGGTTTTGGTGGGACTGCTCTCGTCGTTCTCGACAACCAATTCGACTTGCTTACCGTTGATTCCGCCCGCCTGGTTGATCAGGTCGACGGTCATCCGCACCGTCTTGCCGGCGATCGTGCTGTACGACGCACCGGGCCCGGTGGAGTCCTCGTCCAAACCGATGACGATGGTGTCTTCGGGAATGACACCGGCAGATGCGCACGCGCTCGCCCCGAGGACCACTGCCGCGCAGACGGCGATCGCCTTTCCGAGTCTCACATCGAACTCCCGTCCAAACTGTGCTTGGTAAATCAAACAAGCGCTTGATTTACGAGTGTGGACAGAAGTATGCACTGGGTCACACTGATAGTCAAAATCCGAACTACACGCGCAGGAACTGCGGTGTTACGGCTTCTGCAGCTGCCGGATCGACGAGCTGAGTTCGCGAATGACGGACTTCAATTCGTCGACATCAGAGCGGAGTTCGGCAAGGTCCGAGTCGGGAGATTCGGTCTGCGCTTCCTTCTTCGCCGTGCGCCGCGCAATGCGTGCCACCGGCTCGCCGTCGACGGAACGTGCGGCAAAGCCGTCCAGGAAAACCGAAATCAGATTGCGCTGCAGATCTTCGGCCAATTCGGAAAGCTGCGGGCGATACTGCGCGACGGTGGACCAGACGGATTCACGCAGGAGACGGTGAAACTGTTCGGGATCGATGTCTTCCCGAAACTCCGCGTCGGCAATTCCGCGAGCGATAGCCGATCGCCAGTAGCTGTGTGCCTTCTGAACCAGGATGGTGATGGGCGCGTCCGCCGGTTGCGACGAAAGTATGGCTTCTCCCTGATAGACCTCCGTGGCATACGGGTGATCCACCGCCGAGGCAAAAGACACCGACACCATCGTGGCCAGGCGATTTCGAGCCGAACCTTCCGGTTCGATCGAGTCTTCGTACCGGACGTTGAGATCTTCGAGGAACCGGACGACGATCTCGTTGGCTATCGCATCCTTGGAGTCGAAGTAGTGATAGAGGCTGCCGGAGAGGATCCCGACTTCGTCGGCGATGTCTCGCACCGTCGTCGCGGCGATTCCCCGCTCACTGAACAGCTTGGCCGCATGAGCGAGTATTTCGTCCCGTCGGGTCGAGCGCACGAGAAGATCCTTCCGACGTTCCGATCGTCAAGCGAGTGCTTGATCAATTTCTCGTCGATGCTAACACCGCACCCTCGCTGACCTGCGGTGTGAGGTCCTGGACACCCAATCGAAACACCGGACACACACTTGTCACCGACAGTCATTCCACCGCAACAACTTCCACCTACTCTGTGCACTCGACGAATACAGCGTTGTATACGCACTCCGGATACAGATCTGTCAGAGCCATTGTCTGCCAGAGCCATCGACACGAAAGGCCCGTACATGCGAACCTTCTCGAAGCGCACCCTTGCCGCGCCGGCCGCTCTCGCCGCGCTGGGCTTGGTTCTCACCGGCTGCGGAAGCAAGGCAACAGACACCGCATCGGGAGATTCGACGGCTACGTCGTGCGTCGACACCTCGGGGGACACGATCAAGGTCGGTTCCCTGAATTCACTCTCGGGCACCATGGCCATCAGTGAAGTGACGGTCCGCGACTCCATCTCGTTGGCGGTGCAGGAGATCAACGATTCCGGCGGTGTACTGGGTAAGAAGATCCAGATCGTGGCAGAGGACGGTGCGTCGGAGCCGACAGTGTTCGCCGAGAAGGCCGAGAAACTGATCAGCAGCGATTGCGTCGCAGCAGTTTTCGGTGGCTGGACCTCCTCGAGCCGCAAGGCCATGCTGCCCGTGTTCGAGGACAACAACTCTTTGCTCTACTACCCGGTCCAGTACGAGGGACTGGAAGATTCGAAGAACATCTTCTACACGGGCGCAACGACCAACCAGCAGATCATCCCGGCTCTGGATTACCTGAAGGAGAAGGGCGTCAAGTCGCTGTATCTGGTCGGCAGCGACTACGTGTTCCCGCAGACCGCCAACCGCATCATCAAGGCGTACGCGGCAGCGAACGGCATCGAGATCAAGGGCGAGGATTACACGCCTCTGGGTTCGACCGACTTCTCCACCATCGTGAACAAGGTCCGCACAGCCGACGCCGATGCCGTGTTCAACACACTCAACGGCGATTCCAACGTTGCGTTCTTCCGTGAATACTCGAATGTCGGCCTGAAGCCTGCCGACATGCCCGTCGTCTCCGTCTCCATTGCGGAGGAAGAGGTCGGTGGTATCGGAGTCCAGAACGTCGAAGGCCAGCTGACGGCGTGGAACTACTACCAGACCATCGACTCCCCCGAGAACAAGAAGTTCGTCGCGGCGTACAAGGCAAAGTTCGGCCAGGACAAGCCCACGTCCGATCCGATGGAAGCGGCATACACCTCCGTCTACCTCTGGAAGAACACCGTCGAGAAGGCCAACTCGTTTGCGGTCAAGGATATTCAGGACAACGCCGACGGTGTGACCTTCCAGGCGCCCGAAGGACTCGTCACCATCGACGGCGACAACCACCACATCACCAAGACTGCCCGGATCGGCGAAATCCGTTCCGACGGACTGATCTACACGGTCTGGGATTCGGGACAGCCGATCGAGCCGGATCCGTACCTGAAGAACTACCCCTGGGCTGAGGGGCTCGGTAGCTGATCGACAAAAGGCGGAATTGACGGAATCGACGAGTAGAGAGGTGGAGCGTCTGTCATGGATGTTGTGATCGGGCAGTTGTTCACGGGTTTGAGTATCGGATCGATTCTCCTGTTGGCAGCGTTGGGGTTGTCTCTCACGTTCGGGCAGATGGGTGTCATCAACATGGCACACGGCGAGTTCATCATGGCCGGCTCGTACACCGCATATGTAGTGCAGCAAGTGATCTCGAATGCAACGGGATCGTTGATCATTTCTCTGCTCGTCGGTTTCGTCGTCGGCGGACTGATGGGTGTCGTGCTCGAAGTGGTCCTGGTATCGCGGATGTACCACCGACCCCTCGACACCCTGTTGGTGACATTCGGCGTCGGATTGATCCTTCAGCAGTTGGCGCGCGACATCTTCGGCGCGCCGGCAGTCAATGTTTCGGCGCCGAGCTGGCTTTCGGGCGGGGTCGATATTTTCGGCGCCGTGGTGCCGAAAACCCGCATCTTCATTCTGGTGTTGGCGATCGCAGCGGTGATCGCACTTTCGGTCGCACTGAAGCAGTCGTCGATGGGTAGACGCATCCGGGCCGTCGTCCAGAATCGCGATCTGGCCGAGACGAGCGGAATCTCCTCTCGTCGTACGGACATCACGACCTTCTTCCTCGGTTCCGGGCTCGCCGGCGTCGCGGGTGTCGCGTTGACGCTCATCGGTTCCACCAGCCCGACCATCGGCCAGTCCTATCTGATCGACGCCTTCCTGGTTGTTGTCGTCGGCGGTCTCGGTCAGATGAAGGGAGCCGTGATCGCAGCCTTCGCCCTCGGCATCTTGAACTCGTTCATCGAGTACTCGACGACAGCGTCGATCGCGAAGGTGATCGTGTTCGTCATCATCGTCGTCTTCCTTCAAGTTCGGCCGCAGGGCCTGTTCGCAGTCAAGACGAGGAGCCTCGTATGAGCATCCTGAACAATTCCCGAATTCGGGTGTGGGGCGGTTTCGCACTTGCCGCGATCGTGCTGTTCGCCGTCGCTCCGGCTGTGCTCTCGGACTTCAGGCTGTCACTGTTGGCCAAATTCCTGTGCTTCGCCATAGTCGCTGTCGGTATCGGCTTGGCTTGGGGCAGAGGCGGAATGCTCACGCTCGGCCAGGGCGTCTTCTTCGGAATCGGCGCATACGTGATGGCGATGCACCTCAAGATCGCCGATGCCGAACTCAAGGGCGACGCGGTCCCGGACTTCATGTCCATCGCCGGCAAGACCGAACTGCCGGGATACTGGCAACCGTTCGCCTCGCCATTCGTGGCGATCTTCGCCATCCTTTTCCTGCCGGCCGCTGTTGCCTTTCTCCTCGGACTCGGTGTGTTCAAGCGGAGAGTCAAGGGCGCGTACTTCGCGATCCTCTCGCAAGCACTCGCCGCGGCTTTCGCGATCCTCTTGATCGGCCAGCAGTCGATCGGTGGCAGCAACGGCCTCAACCGCTTTCGCACGTTCTTCGGTTTCAACCTCAACGATCCGGCGAACAAGCAGATGTTGTTCTTCATCGCCGCCGGAGTTCTTCTCGCATCGGTCGCTCTGATTCGCCAGCTGATGAACTCCCGATACGGCGAACTCCTCGTCGCCGTCCGCGATCAAGAGGAGCGCGTACGTTTCCTCGGATACGATCCGGCGAACATCAAACTGGTCGCCTACGTGACCGCGGCGTTCCTCGCCGGTATCGCCGGTGCGCTGTTCGTTCCGATCGTGGGCATCATCTCCCCCGCCGACGTCGGGATCGTTCCGTCAATCGCCTTTCTCATCGGGGTCGCGATCGGTGGCCGCGCAACGCTTCTGGGTCCGGTACTCGGTGCGATCGGCGTCGCGTGGGCGCAGTCGACATTCTCGGAGAAACTCCCTTCGGGATGGATCTACGCACAAGGGTTGATGTTCATCGTCGTGGTCGGGTTCTTCCCGGCAGGTGTGGCCGGATTGTTCGCCCTGATGCGCCACCGCAAGAAGCGTGAGACCCCGGCCGACCCACCGGTCAAGGTCTCCCAACCCGAACCAGTGGAGGTGTCGTCATGACCAACACAACCGCCACCAGCGAACCCACACCGGCACTGGGCGGCAACGCCGGAATGTCGTCCGAGTACCTCGAAGTACGAAATCTTTCGGTCAGCTTCGACGGTTTCAAGGCCGTCGACGGCGTCGACTTGACCCTCATGCAGGGCGACCTGAGGTTTCTCATCGGCCCGAACGGGGCTGGAAAGACAACGTTGGTCGACGCCATCACCGGACTCGTTCCCGCGACGGGTTCCATCACGAAGTCCGGCGAGCAACTGCTCGGCAAGAAGGTTCACAAGATCGCCCGCCTCGGCGTCGGGCGAACCTTCCAGACGGCAAGCGTCTTCGAAGAGCTCTCGGTGCTGCAGAATCTCGACATCGCGGCCGGAGCCGGCCGATCACCGTGGAACCTGCTCAGAAAACGCAAAGGTGTGCTTCCCGAGATCGAAGAGGCGCTGGAGACAACCGGGTTGGAGCACCTCAGAGACACTCCCGCGGGCATTCTGGCGCACGGGCAGAAACAGTGGCTCGAGATCGGAATGTTGTTGGTACAGAACTGTTCCGTGCTACTACTCGACGAGCCCGTCGCTGGGATGAGCCTGGAGGAGCGCGAGGAGACCGGGAACCTTCTGCGGCGCATCGGCGGTGCGCGAACCGTCGTCGTAGTCGAGCACGACATGGACTTCATGCGATCCTTCGCCACGTCCGTCACAGTGCTCGCCGCTGGGAAAGTACTCGCCGAAGGAACTGTGGCGGAGGTCCAAGCCGACCCCAAGGTGCAAGAGGTCTACCTCGGCACAGCCGCTGCCGGAACCGATCTCGGCGCCGACACCGAACCGACCCCGGAGGACTGAATCATGCTCGAGCTCGTCGACATCCGCGCCGGCTACGGACGCACCGAAGTGATCCACGGCGTATCCCTGCTGGTTCCCAGCGACGGAGTTGCGGCAGTCATGGGTCACAACGGTGCGGGTAAAACCACCTTGCTGCGCGCCGCCGTCGGTCTGATCAAACCTACACGGGGAAAGGTACTTCTGAACGGTGAGGACATCACCGGTCTACGGCCGAGCGCCCGCGTCGCTCGCGGACTTGCCTACGTACCCCAGGGTCAGCAGTCGTTCGGACAACTGACAACTGCCGAGAATCTTCGGGTGGTCGCCGACGGGCGCAAACGCGGAAAGGCACTCATCGCAGAGGCATTGGATCTGTTTCCCGCACTCACCACGCTCCTCGACCGTCGCGCGGGACTTCTCTCCGGTGGGCAGCGACAACAGCTTGCCATCGCTCGCGCCCTGATCACCGAGCCCAAGATCCTCATTCTGGACGAGCCGACCGAGGGCATTCAACCCAACGTGGTCGCCGAAATCGAAAGGACCGTCATGGAACTCACCGAACGCGGCGATCTCGGTGTCCTCCTCGTAGAGCAGCACATCGGTTTCGCGCTCCAATCTGCGCAGCATTACAGCATTCTCGCGGCGGGACACGTGACCTCGACCGGTGAGGGCGGCACCACGTCCACCGAGGCGGTTCGTCGAGCGATGGCAATCTGACATGAGTGTGCGCCCGCCGCTGCGCGAGCAGGTCTATCGGTCGATCCGGAACGATCTGATGTCGGGTCAGATCGCGCCATCCGAACGACTCGGCGAAGAACGGTTGGCTCATCTCTACGGTGTCTCGCGAACACCGGTGCGCGAAGCGCTCGCGAAGTTGGAATCCGACGGGCTGGTCGAGCGCGACGAACATGGACTCTTTCCGTACCGACCGCACCTCGACGAGTTGGGTGGCCTCTACGAGCTGCGCATACTCCTCGAAGTGCACGGGCTTCGGCGGGTACTAGACGGTGAGGCCCCCGCTCATGATCGAGACGCGCTCGGTTCCGAACTCGACAAGTGGTACGCATTTCTCAAACAGATGCCGGTACCGGACGCCGGCTTCGTGACGCTCGACGAGGAGTTCCACATCGCGCTCCTCGCCTCGTCCGGAAACCACGCGTTGGTCGACGCCTTGCAGGCCGTCAACTCGAAGCTGCGCCCCGTGCGGATGTTCGACTACCTGACTCCCGACCGTATGAAGGCCACCGTGGAGGAACATATCTCCGTCGTCGAACTGGTGCTGGACGGCAAGATTCCGCAAGCACACGAGGCACTGGTGTCGCACATCGACATCTCTCGTGCGGTTGTCCTCGACCGCGCTCGGCAGGCCCTCTCGTTGGCCGCCATGGCCAACGCTGTGCGGAACTGATCGAGCGGGAGTCACCGCCCCTCCGAAAATCGCACTTGCTCAGCGTGGGAAGGCTCTCGGAAATAGGAATGGACTCACAGCGGTTGCACCTCACAACGACGCTTGCGTTCTATTCGCTGAGAAAGGCACCACCTCCATGGCCGTACCACTTTCCATCCTCGATCTCGCCCACATCGGCGACAACGAAACCGCCAAAGACAGCTTCGACGCCAGCGTGACCTTGGCGCAGCGCGCCGAGGAGTGGGGTTACAAGCGAATCTGGTATGCCGAGCACCACAACATGGGTTCCATCGCGTCTTCGGCCACCAGCGTTCTGATCAGCCACGTCGCCGCGCACACCAGCAAAATCCGCCTCGGCGCCGGTGGAATCATGCTGCCCAACCACGCGCCGCTGACGATCGCCGAGCAGTTCGGCACCCTCGAGACTCTGCACCCGGGTCGCATCGATCTCGGTCTCGGTCGCGCGCCCGGTAGTGATCAGAAGACCATGCAGGCTTTGCGACGCGACCCGAGTTCTTCGGACAGCTTCCCGCAGGACGTACTCGAGCTTCAGGGCTACCTCGGCGACACTTCGCGCGTCCCCGGAATCAATGCCGTTCCCGGTAAGGGCACTCACGTTCCGCTCTACATTCTCGGATCGTCACTGTTCGGAGCCAAGCTCGCCGCGATGCTCGGCCTGCCGTATGCATTTGCCTCGCACTTCGCCCCCAACGCCCTGCGCGACGCCGTCGCGATCTATCGACGCGAGTTCAAGCCGTCGGAGCAGTTGGCGGAGCCGTACGTCATCGCGGGCGTCAACGTCATCGCCGCCGACACCCATGAGCAGGCTCAGCAGGACTTCCTCGCGGCCAAGCGTTCGCGCGTCAGCCTTCTTCTCGGACGCGGACGCAAGTTCACGGACGACGAAGCGGACATGCTGCTCGACTCCCCCGCGGGTCAGCAGGTTCTGCAGATGACCAAGTACAGCGCCATCGGCACGCCCACGGAGGTCCGCGCCTACCTCGACGAGTTCACCGAGCATGCACAGGCCGACGAGCTGATCACGGTGTCGACCGGCACCAACCGCGAGGCTTGGTTGCGCACGTTCGAACTCCTCGCCGACGTGAGCGATCTGGTACCCGCCTAAGCTGCCGGTATGGGCGATCCATCCCGTCGCGGGTTCATCTCGGTACTGGCAGTTCTACTTTCGACGGGTTGGGCCGCCAACCACTTTGCTTCGCTCATCCCGGTTCTCCGGGTGGACGAGGGCCTTTCGCATACCGTGCTCGACGGTGTTTTCGGTATCTACGCGCTCGGACTCCTACCCGGCCTGTTGACCGGTGGAGCACTGTCGGATCGCGTCGGCCGAGCTGTAGTCGTCCTGCCCGGAGCGCTCATAGCCTCGCTCGGAACCTTGATTCTTCTTCTCTGGCACGACGCGCCCGGGCTCATGGTCGGGCGCCTCGTTGTCGGTATCGGTGCCGGTCTGGCAATCGGCGCCGGCACCGCGTGGGCGGCTGACCTTCGCGGCAAGTCCGGAACCGTGATGGCGGGCGTAGTACTCACCTCGGGTTTTGCACTGGGACCACTGTTTTCGGGTCTGTTGGCACAATTTGCCGCCTTCCCACTCGCTACGCCCTTTGTCGTCTCGGCCGTCTTGTCGGTGGGTTCGGTTACCGCGGCAGCTGTGTGGAGTCGTACACCTGTTTCCGTAGAAGCCGCGACCATCACACCCGTCCCAGACGGCGCGGAGCGCTCCGTCGCAAATGCGCCAGACGGCGCGGAGCGCTCCGTCGCAAATGCGCTGCTCTGGGCACTTCCGTTGGCGCCGTGGGTGTTCGCCAGCGCAACAGTCTCTTTTGTGACCATGACGGCCAGGCTCGGAGACCGCTACTCCGGCCCTCTCCTTCCGGGTTTCGCGGCGGCGCTGACTCTGGGTGCTGGAATCTTGGTTCAAACCGCTGCGCGCCATCGCAATTGGGGTCCTCAGGCCGGCACGGTCGGCGCCGCACTGGCGGCGCTCGGATACTGCCTGGTCGCCGTCGGCGGCGCGCACCCCGCGCTCGGGTTGTTCATCGTCTGCGCGCTCGTCCTCGGTACGGCCTACGGACTGTGTCTGCGTGAGGGACTGCTCGACCTCGAGTCGCTGGCTCCCCCGGCCTCGCGGGGCGCCCTGACCGGGATCTTCTACGTCGGCACCTATCTCGGATTCGGACTGCCGGTGCTACTGGTTGTCATCGAACCCACGATGGGTCCGTCGCTGCCGTTGGTGATCCTCGCCGCTGTTGCCGCCGTCGTTGCCGTGGTCCGATTCCGTCGATTGCGGTCGACCCAGGCTTCCTCGTCACATCCGCGTCTCGAAGCCGCATCGGTCTGAACACCCGTTCGGACGGAGTTGGCGGTACTTGCAGTCGCAGCTACCCGGCGGTGTTAGCGTCGGAGGACCAGAAGGTCACTGCGTAGGGACACAGCAATGGGCAAGAGCGAGGCGGGCAAGGCCGAATCGGCCAAGAGTAGTGCGGACGACCTGACGGGTCGGCGCATCCTGATCACCGGCGCTGCCCGCAATATCGGTTCTTCGCTGGCCAGACGCCTGTACGACCGTGGTGCGTCCGTGGGACTGCTCGGCCTCGAGCCTGAACTTCTCGAACAAGTCGCCACTTCCTGCGGCCGCGCGCCGTGGCAGTTGTGCGACGTCGCCGACCTCGAGCAGGTATCTCGCGGCGTCGACTACATCGCTGAGAAGCTGGGAGGCATCGACGTCGTCGTCGCCAATGCCGGTGTCGAGGCGAACTCGTCGATCCTCGGCGGCGACCCTGCGGACATGCGCCGCGCCGTCGAAGTCAATCTCATGGGCACGTACTACACCCTGCGCGCAGCCGGTCCGCACATCAGTCACGAAAACGGTTACGCCCTGGTGGTCGCCTCGGCTCACGGCGCCGCCAAGCATCCGTTTCGCGGACCGTTCGGTGCTTCGCGCGCCGGCGTCGAAGCCTTGGGTGACGCGTTGCGCTTGGAAATGAAACACCTCGGCACCAAGGTGGGCGTCGCGTATATCGGCGACATCGACACCGATACCACCGCACTGTCGTTCGACGGAGCACGCGGAACCCTCGCCAGCGCCGGCACCACGACCGTCGCTGACGCCGTCGACGCGTTCGAGCGCGGTATCGTCGGCCGGAAGTCACGCGTACACGCGCCACGCCGCAGCGCCGCGGTTCGCCACATCGCGCAACGAGCTATCGACCTCCGTCCCTCTCACATCCGTGGAGTCGCATGAACCCCCGCATCCCGCCCGGCCGATTCAAGGACCTCGGTCCGATCAACTGGGGAATCTGGCGTGTCCTGTCGAAGGCTGCCGGAGCACCCGATGCGCATCTGTTCAGCACCTTGGGGCGCACGGGCGGACTCTTCCGCGGTTGGCTGCACTACTCCGGCTCACTCATGCCCGGCGGCAAGATCTCTCGCCACGACACCGAACTGATCATCCTGCGGGTCGCGCACCTGCGGGACTGCGGTTACGAGATGGATCACCACATCAGGCTCGGCCGCAAAGCCGGAATCGACGCAGAAGAACTGGCCCGAATCATCGAGGGCCCTGGCGCTTCCGAGTTGAGTCCGCGTCACCGTGCGATCTTGACTGCGGTCGACGAGTTGGTCACCACCAAGGACGTCACCGACGACACGTGGGGAACGCTCTCGCAGCATCTCGACGATCGTCGGTTGATCGAATTCACCTTGTTGGTCACTCAGTACGACGGCCTGGCCACCACGATCGGAACCTTGCGGGTTCAGCGCGACTTCTCCTGAAGTTCCGCGGCGGCCGTAACTCAGCTCTAACCCGAAGACATCTGGACGAAACACCTGATCAATAGCGTATACAGGTATGTCGACAGGGATGAATACGGCGCCGGAGCCACTGCGTGAGGTGGTCTACCGGGAACTACGCACCGAACTGGTCAACGGGACTATCGGGTTCGATCAGCGCCTGACGGAACCGAAACTCTCCACGCGTTTCGGCATTTCTCGCACACCAGTACGGGAAGCGTTGACGATGCTGTGCGCCGATGGACTCCTGCGCCGGGAAGAGTACGGGTTCTCCGCCGTGCGCCCGAGTATCCCGCGGATCCGAGATCTGTATGAACTCCGAATCACTCTGGAACTACAAGGAATTACCCGGGCGATCGCAGATCCGACGATCCGGCACGACCGAACAATCCTCGACGACGAATTGGTGCGGTGGCGTGCCCTGGCTCTCGATCCGCCCGCTCAGGAACCGGGGTTCGTCGAACTGGACGAGGAATTCCACGTCGCCGTACTGAGGGCGTCGGGAAACAATGAACTGGTCGCGTCGCTGCTGTCGGTGAATTCCCGTATCCGGCACGTTCGGATGTACGACTTCATGGTCAACGGCCGCATCGACACCTCGATCGCGGAGCACATTCGAATCCTCGAAGAACTACGTGCCGGCAATCTGCCCGAGGCCCGCACGCTTTTGCACCAGCACATCGGCGAGTCTCTCGACGTCGTCCTCGACCGGGTGACCCGCGCGATCACCGCGCTCTCACTCGCCAACATCACGGACTGATCGGAGCAGTACACACCATGACCATCGCAGCAGAAGTTTTCACCCCGACAGCCCGGGTCGAGCAGGCATTCCAGCGGATCGAGGAAGTAGATCGCCCCGAAGTCTGGATCACGTTGCGCCGCAAGGAAGATGTGCTTGCCGATGCCGCTTCGGTCGAAGCCAGAATCGCCGCGGGCGAGCATCTTCCTCTGGCTGGGCGTCTGGTCGCCGTCAAGGACAACGTCGACGTCGCCGGTCTGCCGACCACAGCGGCGTGCCCCGAATTCGCGTATTCGCCGGACGAAACCGCCAGTGCCGTTGCGCGGTTGATCGAGCACGGGGCTGTTGTTCTGGGGAAGACCAATCTGGACCAGTTCGCCACCGGACTGGTCGGAACGCGCAGTCCGTACGGAGCCGTTCGCTGCGCCTGGGACGAAGAGTTGATCTCGGGCGGTAGTAGCTCCGGATCCGCCGTCGCTGTCGCGCTGGGAATTGCAGACATCGGAATCGGCACCGACACCGCCGGTTCCGGCCGGGTGCCGGCAGCGTTCCACGGGATCTACGGACTCAAGCTCTCGCTCGGCGTCATCCCAGCCCACGGAGTAGTGCCCGCCTGCGTCGACTACGACGCTCTGACGGTATTTGCCGACGACCTCGAATTGGCAACCGCGGCAGCGGCAATCATGATCGGCCACGAACCTCGGGATCCCCGCAGCCGCGTCTGGCCTTCCGACGTTCGTCTCGCGGCGGCGCCGAATCCCCGCGTCGCCGTCCCCCGAATCGAGGATCTCGCTCAACTGAGCCCGTCGTATACAGCAGCATTTCAGGACACTGTGACAGCTCTGGTAGCCGGCGGCGCCGAGACCGAGACCGTCGACATATCCGGACTGCTCGACGCGGCCCGATTGCTCTACGACGGCGCCGTGGTGGCGCAGCGGTACGCCGCTGCCGGCGAGTTCCTCGAAACTCGTCCTGCCGGAGCAGATCCCGCGGTGTCCGACATCGTGCTCGGCGCGAAGCACCCCACCGGATACCAGCTAGTCGACGATCTCGACGCTCTCACCCACGCCAAGGCTGCCGCCCGGGAACTCCTCGCCGGGTTCGACGCCCTACTGCTTCCCACCACCACCGAACATCCGACCATCGCTGCCGTGACCGAGGATCCATTCGGAATCAACCGCCGGATGGGAACTTTCACCAACTTCTGCAACCTGCTCGACATGGCGGCCGTCGCGGCGCCCGGACACCGCACTGCCGAAGATCACCCGTTCGGCGTCATGTTCGTCGTACCCGCTTTCGACGACCAGATCGCCATCGACCTCGCCGCACGACTCGGTGATGTGCCTTCACCCACCCTCGTCGATACCGGAATCGACCTCGCAGTATTCGGCGCTCACCTGCGCGGGCAACCCCTCAACACACAGTTGGTCGACCTCGGCGCGCGGTACGTCGAAACCGTCACGACCTCGGATGCCTACCGGCTCTTCGCTCTCGACACGACGCCACCGAAGCCCGGCCTGGTACGCCGTGGCCCTGGACTCGGCGCACCGGTCGTCGGCGAGATCTTCCGAATCTCACCGGCCGGGCTGGGAACGTTCCTCGCCGCCTTGCCTGCACCGATGGCGCTCACGAGCGTCGAGTTATCCGACGGCAGAACGACAGTCGGTTTCAGCTGCACTCATGACGCCGTAAACGGCGCAGCTGACATCACCGACTACGGCGGTTGGGCCGCGTACCTCTCTCGCTGACAGTCACGGCTTGCAGATTCGAGTGACGGCCTCGCGCACCACCTCACGGCGGCGCGCGATCTCGTCGGCGTCGACGTTCTGGTTGTCGGCCACACCGGGGGCCACCACCCAGCCGAACACGAGGCCGAACAGCATCGTGATCAGGTCCTGGGGGTCCCAGTGCTTCGAGATGAGGCCGTCTTCTTGAGCCTTGCGGATCGTGGCCATTCGCGGAACCCAGCTGGAATGTTCCTCGGCCAACTTCTTCATCCGTGGTGCCTCACCCTGCAATTGACCCCAGATCATCATCCGTTGAATCTGTGGTTTGCCGAGCATTGCGTCGAACAGTTCGACAGCATGCGCGGGCATGTCTTCACCGGTGAACTCGACGGATTCCATCGCCTGCTCGAAGTCGACGTCGAGCACCGCGTGGAACAACGCGACCTTGTCACCGAAATATGCGTAGAGGCGCTCCTTACTGGCGTTTCCGTTCTTCGCAATCCGATCGATGCGCGCACCGGCAAGCCCATAGGTGCCGAATTCTTCTTGCGCAGCGTCGAGGATTCGCTGTTTCGTCGCGGTCACGTCAGTGGGAGCCATAGTGATGATGGTAACCGAACGAACTATTTCGTTTGACTCACCCGAGAAGGCTGGAATACCTTTTTCCAATGACCACCACGTCCCACGTCGACGGCGGCACTCTGCCACCGATCCCGGCTGTCTCCGAGAATCCGAATCATCAACGTCGCTGGCTGGTGCTCTGCATCGTCGCGTTCGCTCAACTCATGGTGGTGCTCGACGGCACCATCGTCTCCATCGCCCTACCGGCAGCCCAGGAGGAACTGAGCATAAGCGACCTTGACCGCGCGTGGGTGGTCACGTCGTACGCCTTGGCGTTCGGTGCGCTGCTGCTCCTCGGCGGACGTATCGCCGACTACTGGGGCCGAAAGCGATCCTTCATCGTCGGCATGGCGGGCTTCGCGGTTGCCTCCGGCATCGGCGGCATCGCGCAGAGCGGTATCGAACTGTTCATCGCTCGCGCCGGCCAGGGCGTCTTCGCAGCATTGCTCGCGCCCGCTGCGCTGTCGATGCTCACCACCACCTTCATCGGAGAGAAGGAGCGCGCCAAGGCTTTTGCCGTCTACGGCGCGATCTCCGGCGGTGGCGCTGCCATCGGCCTGCTCCTCGGTGGAGTGCTGACGCAGTACGTCGACTGGCGCTGGTGCCTGCTCGTCAACATCCCGATCGCGCTGATCGCCATCGCTGCGGCCGTCCCGATCGTCAAGGAAACCAAAGCGCACGGCGACACGAGCTACGACCTTCCCGGCGCTGTCCTCATCGCCCTGGGGCTCGGCTCACTGGTCTACGGATTCACACGCGCCGAGCACGGCTGGGGTCAGGCGGACACTTTGCTGTTCATCGCACTGGGTCTGGTCTTCCTCGCGATCTTCGTGGTCGTCGAGAGCCGCAGCAAGAATCCGCTTCTACCGCTGAGCGTTCCGTGGCATCGCGATCGCGGCGCTGCTCTGATCGGCTCCATGCTGGTGGGCGCCGCCCTGCTCGGCGGCACGTTGTACCTGACGTTCTACCTGCAGATCGTGCTCGGATTCAGCCCGGTCATGGCCGGCGTCGGATCGCTGCCGATGGCGTTCTTCATCGTCTTGGCGTCGACCATCGCAGCGCAGTTGTCCACCAAGATCGGCCCCAAGCCGCTCATGGTCGCCGGCCCGCTGGTGGCAGCAGTAGGACTGCTCATGCTGACCCAGATCGAGGTACACAGCTCCTACTGGACGCACGTGTTCCCCGGCCTCGCGATCTTCGGCTTCGGACTGGGTCTGCTGATGGTGCCGATGCAGAACCTCGCACTGATCGGTGTCCCCGACCACGACGCCGGCGCTGCCAGTGCCCTGGTCAACGCCACCCTGCAGATCGGCGGCGCACTCGGAACCGCACTGTTCACCACGATCTACGCTTCGGCCAAGTCGGCCTTCACCGCCGACAACGCGGCGCCGATCCCGCCGGAAGGCATTCCTGTCGACATGTCGAATGCGACCATCCCGACCGGCGATCAATTGGCACTACTCCCCCAGCCGGTACAGGACTTCGTCGCCTCGATGACGGACTACTTCTTCGGCGCCGAGGTATCCGGATACTCAGCCGCATTCGGTTGGGCGGCAATCTTGTTGGCGATCATCGCACCGGTAGTGCTGGTTCTGGTCCGCGCCAAGAAGGGTGATCTGCCCGCCGAGGGTGCAGTCCACATGGGGTAACCCCTGTGCGCCTTTATTAACCGCCCGCGGTTAATAAAGGCGCACAGCAGGTCAGGCCTTCCTCAACACCTCAGTCACCGGAGTGCTGCTGCGGCCGATCAACTTCTGCAGGTCACCCGACTCGGTGTCCAACGCCCCCTTGGCAATTGCAGCATCGGAATCGGCGAGGATCTGCGCAACCGGTGCAGGCAGTCCGACGCTCTCGAGAATGCCTTCGTATGCCTGCTCGTCCACGAACTGGTACGCGACGGGCTTGCCGGCGAATTCGCTGATCTTTGCGGCCAATTCGGCGTAGGTGAGCCTCTCGTCACCGCCCAACTCGTACACTGCGCCTTCGTGGCCATCGGTGGTCGCGACTACTGCTGCGGCGTCGGCGTAATCCGCACGCGCCGCAGCCGCGATCTTGCCTTCCGCTCCCGCACCGACCAGTGCGCCGCGTTCGATCACACCGGCCAGGTCGTTGGTGAAGTTCTCCCAGTACCAACCGTTGCGCAACAGCGCGAACGGAATACCGCTCCGAGTGAGCACGTCCTCGGTCGCCTTGTGCTCGGCAGCAAGCTTCATCGGCGTGTCCTGAGCATTCAATATGCTCGTGTAGGCGATGAATCCGACGCCGGCAGCCTTCGCCGCGTCGATGATGTTGGTGTGTTGCGCGAGCCGTGACCCCACTTCACTTCCCGAGATCAGCACCAGCTTGTCGACGCCCGCCAATGCGGTTTCCAACGCCGAGGCATCGGCGTAGTCCGCTTGGCGTACAACTACTCCGCGGGCGGCGAGGCTTTCCGCCTTCTGTGGATTGCGGACCACTGCGACGATGTCGGACGCGGCGGCTCCCCGCTCGATCAACGACTCGACTACCAGTTGTCCGAGGTTTCCGGTTGCGCCGGTGACTGCAATGCTCATGCGAACTCCCGATCCAGGTTGAAGCGTAAATGCGTTCTGCAACCATCATGCACTTATTTTTCGTAAGTGCAACACGGCGAGTTAGCGCTATCGGATCGTGCAGTAGTAGCCTGGGTTCATGACCAGCACCGACTCACCTTCACGTGCTGCCCAGACTCCTGATCCGAATGCCGACGTCGTGGACCCAACCCTCGAGGCTGACGTCTTCGCTCGCGGGTGCAACTCTCGGGCGGCATTGCAGAATGCAACCGGACGCTGGGGCGCACTCGCACTGGCAGCACTGAACGAGGGTCCGTACCGGTTCAGTGCCCTGCGCCGACGCGTCGACGGAGTCAGCGAGCGCATGCTCTCGCAGACCCTGCAAACACTCGAGCGGGATGGCCTCGTGCACCGTGAGGTACTCGAAACCATCCCGCCCAAAGTGGAATACAGCCTGACCGAACTCGGCGCCGACGTCGCCGCAAAGATCACGGCCCTGATCGAACTACTCGAATCGCAGGTGCCGAAAATCGTTGCGTCACAAGCGTCGTACGACGCCCGGAATCAGCTCAACTTGTCCGAGAGCTGAGCGATGAACTCGTCGAATGCGTAGGGAACGCTCAGCACCGTCGGAGCGGACGTAGCCATCGCGTAGTCCATTCCGACCAGACGAACCAGACGGCCGTTCGACACCGAGGTCATGTTCGCGAACGGACCGAAGGACATCAGCTTGTCCAGGTTGGTGCCGTCGGCGTCGACGAGAATGAAGACGTCGGCGTCGAGTGTGTCGATGGATTCCATGCCCACGGACACCGAACTGTCGCCGGAAGTGCACACTGCGTCGACACCGGGCGAGGTCTTCACCCCGAGCTGGCCGAGAAGACGGATCCGCGGGTCGGTGCCGCAGAAGACGATCAGGCCCTCGTCGGTGCGCATTGCATACGTTGCGGTTTTGCCCTGGAACTGTGGGTGATCAGCGGCCTGCTTCTCGAAGTACGCCCCGGTCTCGTCGATCAGCGTCTGAGCCTGCTCCGGCTGTCCGAGCGCTGCACCGATCATGCTCATCTGCTTGTCCCACGCCGTATCCCACGGCTGGTCGGGGAACGCGACGGTCGGCGCGATGTCACTGAGACGCTTGTACTCGCCCTCGTCGATGCCGGAGTACACGGCGAGGATCACGTCGGGATCGAGCCCGAGGATCTGCTCGAACGGGATATCGGGATTGGTCGTCATGAGAACAGGCTTGGCACCGTTCAGACGCGAAGCGTCCCAGGGCAGGATGTTGTTCTCGATGCCGGCGCCGGAGAAGCTCTCCATGGCGACCGGAACCTTGTTCAGTGCGATCACCGCATCCTGGCCACTCCATCCGATGGTCACGATGCGCATAGGCTCCGCGTCGATCGTCGTCGAACCGTAGGCGTGGTCGACGGTCACGGGGAACGCCCCCACCTCGGCGGCACCCGAAGCTTCGGCGTCCGATCCGGAGTCACCTGAGGTTCCACAGGCGGAGAGCGTCAGCGCGACGCAAGCCGCGAGCAGTACGGAACGAGTTTTCATGAGTGGTCCTTCGAAAGCCGAATGGTCGACTCGGGACGCTAATGCGTTGCGCGCCTACACCCCGACTCGAAGGCCTCAGATGGCGGTTTCGCAACACAACTCGACACAAAAGACGAAAAACCCCGTGAGCCTTTCCGGTAGTGCGAACTACCGAAAAGGCGCACGGGGCCGAAGGCCCTGCCGTCAGAAGTTGATCATGTGGCCGGCGAGGCCGTGGATCGCTTCCTGCAGTGCCTCACTGAGCGTGGGGTGGGTGTGGACGTTGCGTGCCAACTCGTTGACCGTGAGGTCCCACTTCTGGGCCAAGGTCAGCTCGGGCAGCAGTTCCGAAACGTCCGGTCCGATGAGGTGCCCGCCGAGCAGTTCGCCGTACTTCTTGTCGGCGATCAGCTTGACGAAACCGGTCGGGTCACCGAGACCGTGTGCCTTGCCGTTGGCAGCGAACGGGAAATTCGCGACCTTGACGTCGTAGCCCTCGGCCTTGGCCTGCTCCTCGGTCAAACCGAACGAGGCGACCTGCGGCTGGCAGAACGTCGCACGCGGCATCATCCGGTAGTCACCGAGTGTCTGCGTCTCCGCGCCGCCGATGGTCTCGGCAGCGACGACAGCCTGAGCTTCTGCGACGTGCGCGAGCTGCAGCTTGGCGGTGACGTCACCGATGGCGAAGATGTGCGGGACGTTGGTGCGCATGTAGTCGTCGATCGCGATGGCGCCGCGATCGGTCAACGCGACACCGGTGTTCTCGAGACCGAAGCCCTCCACGCGCGGTGCGAAGCCGACGGACTGCAGAACCTTGTCGACGACCACGGTCTCGATCTCGCCGGACTTGTTGTCCTTGATCGAGACGGTGACCTTGCTGCCGTCGTCGCTGATGGACTGCACAGCGGCACCGGTCTTGATGGTGACGCCGAGCTTCTTGTACTGCTTGGCGATTTCCTTCGAGACGTCGGCGTCCTCGTTGGGCAGTGCCCGATCGAGGAACTCGACGATCGTGACGTCGACGCCGTAGTTCTTGAGGACGTAACCGAACTCCATGCCGATCGCGCCGGCACCGACGATGAGGATCGAACCCGGAAGGTCACGGGTGAGGATCTGCTCTTCGTAGGTCACGACGTTCTCGCTCAGCGAGGTGCCGGGCAGCAGCTTGGTGTACGAACCGGTCGCGATGATGGCGTTGTCGAACGTGATCGTCTCGGTGCCACCCTTGCTCAGCTCCACGCTGATGGTGTTGGCGTCGACGAACGTGCCCTTGCCGTCGTACTCCGGGATCTTGTTCTTCTTCATCAAGAAGTGAATGCCCTTGACTCGCCCGTCCGCGACCTTGCGGCTGCGATCGAAAGCGGAGCCGAAATCGAAGGACACGTCTCCGGACATGCCGAACGTCTTCGCTTCTTTCGTGAAGATGTGCGCGAGTTCGGCGTTACGGAGAAGCGCCTTGGACGGAATGCAGCCGACATTCAGGCATACACCGCCCCAGTACTTCTGCTCGATGATGGCGGTGCTCAGGCCCAGTTGTGCCGCGCGGATAGCAGCGACGTACCCACCGGGGCCGGCTCCGAGGACAACGACGTCATAGTGTGAGGTCACGATTCACCAGGGTAGTCCTGCATCGTTTCGCTGTCCCCAGATGGTCGTATTACCCGTCGGTAGCCCACACTTCTCGGGCAACTCGGGCGAAATTTCCGCCGTACACGGCCTCGATCGACGGCTCGTCGAAGCCCCGCTCACGCAATACCTGATCAAGTGTCAGCACCTCCTCCGGAGGAGTCCACTGCAGTGGCCCCCACGCGGTGTACGCCTCGGAGAACGACGACGGGTTCTGCTCGATCTCTTCGCGGAAGTCGTCGGCGTCGAATGAGAAGTCGGAGCCGATCCCGACATGATCGATGCCGACGAGTCCCACAGCCTCTTCGATGTGGTCGGCCATCGCGGACAGCCGAGCCTGGTCGTCATCCGGTCCGTTGACGCCGAGGAATATGCCCACGCCGTTGATCCCGACGACGCCGCCGGTCTCCGCACACGCTCTGGCCTGATCGTCGGTGATGTTGCGCGGATGCTCCCACAACCTTCGGAGGTTCGAGTGGCTGTAGATCATTGCTCGCTGGGTGATAGCTGAGATGTCCAACCCCGTCTGTACAGAACAATGTGAGCCGTCGACCGTCATTCCGACGCGATTCATCTCGGCAACCAGGTCACGGCCGTATCCACTCAACCCCGTGTCCGCCAGGTCCAAGCAGCCGCAGCCGGCAGCGTTCATGTAGTTATACGTCGGCAACATCGAGCGGACTCCGAGGTCGTAGAAGTACGAGACGTTGGCCAGGTCTCCCTCCAGCGGATTCGAGTCCTCCAGGTCGAAGGCCAGGGCGATTCCGCCGGACTCCTGAATCTCGACGACGCCGTCGACGGTGAAGACAGGGGTGATCTCCGGGAACTCGACCCGCGCCTGCCACGCGAAACTCTTGGCGATTGCCGTCGAGTCCGCGCGAGTCTGCGGCGAGTAACCGACGTTCACCGAAACGTAACTCCCCGCTGGGCGCTGATATCGGAGAAGATCTTCGACAGACGCGTTCGACTGCAGAGGTAGGCAACAATGTTGTTCCCATAGTGGATATGTCCGGTTCACTCACTAATCCCGTCGATGATCAGGGAAATTCACCTGAAACTGGTCGTACGTTCAGCAAATCTCTGGTTCACTGGCGGATAACGCACCGATGCGGTAGAACTTACAAGACTCACACGCCCTGTACCTATCGACAGAGCATGTACCCAGCATGAATTCCCGTACGGGAACAGCAACAAAGGACCGTTCACTCCTGGGCGGATTCGAAGGAATTTTAGGTGGAGGTTTCTGAACGTATGCGTGCTCGCACTTTCAAGCGTGGCCGTCTGGTCGCCGCTGTAGCCGCAGTATCCGTGCTGCCGATGCTGATCAGCCCTGCAGTGTCGTCCGCAGGCGGAGATCCGTCGACCACCACGGCAACTGTTGCCAAGGCAAACACAACGGGTTCCAAGCTCTCGAGCCGCACGGACAACGGGCGCATCGCCACCATCAAGGTGTACTCACCTTCCATGGGACGCGACATTCCGCTCGAGGTCATCCTCCCGGCAGACGGCAGCGAACCCCGCCCGACCCTCTACCTGCTCAACGGTGCAGGCGGCGGCGAAGACCGGGCGACGTGGCAGCGTCAGACCGACGTCAACGAGTTCTTCGCTGACAAGAACGTCAACGTCGTCACCCCGCTCGAAGGTGCATTCAGCTACTACACCGACTGGGTGAACGACGACCCGTCCCTCGGCCGTCAGAAGTGGCAGACGTTCCTGACCCAGGAACTCCCGCCCGTCATCGACGCCGAGTTCAACACCAACGGCGTCCAGTCGATCTCCGCGATCTCGATGACCGCGACCTCGGTCCTCAACCTCGCCATCGCAGCTCCGGGCCTCTACAAGGGCGTCGGTGCATACAGCGGATGCGCCGAGACCAGCACACCGGTCGGCCAGTCCTCCATCGAACTGGTTGTGGGCATGCGCGGCGACGCTGACGTGACCAACATGTGGGGCCCCCTCGACGGCCAGGGCTGGATCGACAACGACCCCGTCGTCAACGCCGAGAAGCTCCGCGGCACCGAGCTCTTCATCTCCACCGGCTCCGGACTCCCCGGCCCGCACGACACCCTGAACAACGAGGCGATCAACGGACAGGTCGGCACACTCGCCAACCAGGTGATCGTCGGCGGCGTCATCGAGGCAGCAGTCAACTACTGCACCCACAACCTCGCCTACCGCCTCAACGATCTCAAGATCCCGGCCACCTTCGACTTCAAGCCGACCGGCACCCACTCGTGGGGCTACTGGGAAGACGATCTCCACAACTCCTGGCCGATGCTCGCTCGTTCGATGGGCATCTGACCGAAATCGTTCCGACTCGACCCCGCTCCCTGCACTTCCGGGAGCGGGGTCGAGTGCTTGTCTGGGCCGATTCGGGGGTTGATTCGGGGGTTAATTCCGGGGCCAATTCAATTGTCAGGCAATCGAATCGCGTCACTTTCTGCGCCCGCTCTGCTTTACTGACACATAACAAAAAGTGAACCTGTTCCAGTAAGGGCTCACAGGCACTTCGATCCGTTCCGGATCCGAAGACATTCAGGTGGAGGATCCGAACGTATGCGTGCTCGAATTTTCAAGCGTGGCAGTGTGATCGCAGCTCTCGCAGTGGCCACGGTGCTGCCGATGCTGATCAGTCCGGCGACAGCTTCTGCGGGCGGTGACACGTCCGGATCGCACGTCGTGAGCAACACCAAGACCGGCGACCGCAAGGTCACCATCTCGGTCTTCTCCCCGGCGATGGATCGCAACATCCCGCTCGAGGTCATCCTCCCCGCAGATGGCAGCGAACCCCGCCCGACGCTCTACCTGCTCAACGGTGCAGGCGGCGGCGAAGACTCGGCGACCTGGCAACGCAAGACCGACGTCATGAACTTCTTCCAGGACAAGAACGTCAACGTCGTCACTCCACTCGAAGGCGCGTTCAGCTATTACACCGACTGGGTGAACGACGATCCGGTTCTCGGTCGCCAGAAGTGGCAGACGTTCCTCACCAAGGAACTCCCGCCCGTCATCGACGCCGAGTTCAACACCAACAAGGTCCAGTCGATCTCCGCGATCTCCATGACCGCGACCTCGGTCCTCAACCTCGCCATCGCGGCTCCCGGCCTCTACAAGGGCGTCGGGGCGTACAGCGGATGCGCTGAGACCAGCACCCCCGTCGGTCAGAGTGCGATCGAACTTGTCACAGGTACCCGCGGCGGAGCTGACATCACCAACATGTGGGGCCCGCTCGACGGTCAGGGCTGGAAGGACAACGATCCGGTCCTCAACGCCGAGAAGCTCCGCGGCACCGAACTCTACGTCTCCACCGGCTCCGGACTCCCCGGCCCACACGACACTCTCGCCAATCCCGCGATCAACGGTCAGGTCGGTGCGCTCGCCAACCAGGCGATCGTCGGCGGCGTCATCGAGGCAGCGGTCAACTACTGCACCCACAACCTCGCCTACCGCCTGAGCGATCTGAAGATCCCGGCCACCTTCGACTTCAAGCCGACCGGCACCCACTCGTGGGGCTACTGGCAGGACGATCTCCACAACTCCTGGCCGATGCTCGCTCACTCCCTGGGCGTCTGACCCGATTCGTTCTCACTCGACCCCGCTCCAGTGTTTCGGGAGCGGGGTCGAGTGCTGTCGGGAGCGAGCAGTAAGAATGGACGTATGACTTCCGATCAGCAGCCCACCACCGGCGACGACCCCTACCTCTGGCTCGAAGACGTGACCGGTGAGTCTGCACTCGATTGGGTCCGTCAGCACAATGCCGTGACCGAGGAGCAGCTCACCGACAACGAGCGCTTCGATCGACTACAGAGCGACGTGCGCGAGATCCTCGATACCGACGCGCGAATCCCCTACGTCCGCCGTCGAGGTGAGTTCCTCTACAACTTCTGGCGCGACAGCACCCACGTTCGCGGATTGTGGCGACGCACGACGTTCGATCAGTACGTCACCGACGACCCGGAATGGGACGTCCTGGTCGACCTCGACGCCCTGGCCGAGGCCGAGGGCGAGAACTGGGTCTGGAAGGGCACGCAACTTCTACGGCCACACCGCAACCGTGCATTGATCAGCCTCTCCCGCGGCGGGGCAGACGCGGCGGTCGTTCGCGAGTTCGACATCGACAAGCGCGAGTTCCTCGCTCCCGAGGGCGAGAATCCCGGCTTCTACCTTCCCGAGGCCAAGACCGACATCGACTGGATCGACATCGATACCGTCTACGTCGGAACGGATATCGGACCGGGGTCGCTCACCGATTCCGGATATCCCCGTCTGGCCCAGCGGTGGAAGCGCGGCACTCCCCTCTCCAGCGCCGAGACCGTCTACGCGGGCCAGGCCACGGACGTGGCCATCTCGGCTTCGCACGATCCGACGCCCGGGTTCGAACGGGACTTCGTCACTCGCTCGGTCGATTTCTACAACTCTCAGCATTTCGAAGTTCGCCCCGACGGTGAACTGGTGCTCGTGGACGTCCCCGAGGACGCCGGGATCTCGATTCACCACGAGTGGTTGTTGATCCGCACCAAGTCCGTGTGGGCCGTCGAGGACACCGAATATCCGACCGGCGCACTGCTTGCCATCCGTTACGACGATTTCCTTGCCGGCTCACGAGCACTGACATCGATCTTCGAACCCGACGCACATTCCTCGCTCGAGCACTACACCTGGACACGCGATCATCTGATTCTGGTGGTCCTGACCGACGTGCGCACGACGCTGCGAATCCTGACGCCGGGCGAAAACGGCTGGGAGGATCGACCTTTCGAAGGGCTTCCAGAACTGACCAGTATCGAAATTCTCGACACCGACCCTGATGTCAGCAACGAGTACTTCGTCAATTCGAGTGGATACACCTCCCCTGCAACTCTTTTGCACGGCGTGATCGGCGAAACCGAACCCACTGCCCTCAAGCAGGCTCCCGCGTTCTTCGACGCCGAGGGCATCACCACGGAGCAGTTCTTCGCCACCTCTGCCGACGGCACCCAAGTTCCGTACTTCGTGGTGCGCAGTCCGCGTAGCGAGCCCGGCCCTACCCTGCTCTACGGGTACGGCGGATTCGAGATCTCGCTGACACCGTCGTACAGCGGTTCTCTGGGCCGTGCCTGGCTGACGCAGGGCGGAACCTATGTGGTTGCGAACATTCGTGGTGGCGGCGAGTACGGACCCGGTTGGCACACACAGGTTCTCAAGGCCGGGCGCCACAAGGTGCACGAAGACTTCGCTGCCGTCGCGAGAGACCTCGTCGATCGCGGAATCACGACCCCGGATCTTCTGGCAGCTCAGGGCGGTAGCAACGGCGGCCTGCTGATGGGCATCATGCTGACCAAGTACCCCGAGCTCTTCGGCGCCATCGTCTGTCAGGTCCCGCTGCTGGACATGCGCCGATTCCATCTCCTGCTGGCCGGCGCTTCGTGGATGGCCGAATACGGTGACCCCGATGTCCCGGAGGAGTGGGCATTCATCTCGGAGTACTCGCCGTATCAGAACATCGACGCCGCCGCGTCGTACCCACCGATCCTGATCGCGACGTCCACCCGCGACGACCGCGTCCACCCCGCGCATGCCCGCAAGATGGCCGCACGGCTGGAAGAGCTGGGCAAGCCGGTGCTGTATTTCGAGAACATCGAGGGTGGCCACGGCGGCGCCGCGGACAATGCTCAGCTGGCCTTCAAGACTGCGCTGACCTACGAGTTCCTCTGGCAGAAACTCGCCTGATCTTTCAGCGGTCGCGCAACCACGCGACGACGCGCTCGCTCACAGCGGTGGGATTGCGTATCCAACCGTTGTGACCGAGTGGTTCGTCGATGTGCGTCATCGTCACTTGGGCCCCGGAGAGCTTGTCCACCAGGTTCTTTGCCGACCGGCGTGGAGCGAGATCGTCCCCTTCGATCGTGATCGACAGAACCGGCAAGGTCAGGCGAGCGATCCGCTCCTCGTAGTCGATATCCGCACCGACGGGTTCCATGCGACCGGTCCTGGCGAACCGGGCCCAATCGGTGATCAGTACTTTCGACTGTCGACCGAAGCCGCCGACGTTGACCCGGTCTCCAGGCCAGAAGCCGGCGATGTTGGCTGTCACCGACATCGCGGACGAACCCAGATAGAGTCCGGGCGCACGGATTCCGGGGAATCCGCGGTGATACGGCGATCCGGAGGCAACCAGGATCAGTCCGCCGAGCCGGCCCCGAATCCTCGACGCGTACATGACCCCGATCTGGCCGCCCATGCTGTGCCCCATCAGAAATGGTGTGCTGGCCGGAAACCGCTCACGCACCACCTCGAACGTCGCCGGACAATCGATCGAGACCAGTTCCTGATATCCGAAAACACTCGACGCGCTCGGGCGCGGTTTGCTGTCACCTTGGCCACGCAGTTCACCGATGGCCGCATTGAAGCCGGCTTCGACCAGGGCCTGCGCCACCGGATCGTAGAACCCGGCGGGAACTCCGAGCCCGGGCAACATCACCACCACGGGTGCGTCGTCGTTCGGTCCGGGAAACAGACGGATCGGGGTCACGGTGCCGTCGGGGAGTTGGATCGGTACGGTCTCCATTCAACTCACACTAACCACCCACGCCGCGGATGGGCAGAGCCCACGCGCCGACTATTCGAGGCTTCCCACGATCAGCGGATCCGGAGTACCCACGATCTCGTAATCCTTGTTGTCGTAATCGAACTGACTGAGCACGTGACGCATCGCGTTTATCCGTGCGCGTTTCTTGTCATTGCTCTTGATGACGGTCCACGGAGCGGTGTCGGTATCGGTGAACCGGATCATCTCTTCCTTCGCCGCCGTGTACGCATCCCACTTGTCCAGAGAAGCGATGTCCATCGGCGAAAGCTTCCACTGCCGCACGGGATCGACCTGTCTGATCGCGAACCGCGTGCGCTGCTCCAGCGGGGAAACCGAGAACCAGAACTTGATCAAGCTGATGCCGTCGTCGACGAGCATCTGCTCGAACAACGGCACCTGGCGCAGAAATCGCTCATGCTCCTCGTCGGTGCAGAAACCCATGACCCGCTCGACCCCGGCCCGGTTGTACCAAGACCGATCGAACATCACCAGTTCCCCGGCAGCCGGAAGGTGCTGCACGTAGCGCTGGAAGTACCACTGCGTCGACTCGCGGGCCGACGGCTTCTCCAATGCGACGACCCGTGCGCCGCGAGGATTGAGGTGCTCCATGAATCGTTTGATCGTTCCGCCCTTGCCGGCAGCGTCGCGTCCTTCGAACACGATGGCGTGCCGTGCGCCGGTTTCCTTCGACCAGTTCTGCAGCTTGAGGAGTTCGATCTGCAGCAGACGCTTGGACATTTCGTACTCGTCCCGAGGCATCCGTGCGTCGTACGGGTAGCCCTCCCGCCAGGTGTCGACCTCGAAACCGTCCGGCGACGTCAGCAGCACCGGATCGTCGTCGTCATTGTCGTCGACGGTGAAGGCGGCGGTGTCGGCCAGATCGACGGCGGTCGAGAGATCCGCGAAGGCGCTGAGGAACGGTCGGCGTTCTGCTAAATCGGTCACCGCCGACAAGGTAGTCTCCCGCAGCAACCGTTCGGTGAAGCTGGGATGAACTACCGGGGTATGACACGACGGGCTCAAAAGATCAGGGTGCAGATGGGGGTCGTCCCCGATGGTGCCTGATGCGATCTCGCTTCAGAATTGAAGCATGACATTCGAAAGCAACACACCTCGCCCCTTCACCCGTTCCAACGACAAGAAAATGTTCGCCGGAGTGTGCGGCGGAATTGCAGATTACTTCGGCGCCGACGTCAATCTTGTCCGTCTACTCGCCGTTATCGCCGCTATTTGCACGGGCGGAACCGCGGCTTTGGTATATCTCGCCGCCTGGATGCTCATGCCGTTAGGTTGAGGATTCCGGCACCTGACATGGCGAGAATTACGCGCCGACAAAAGGTATTTCGGGGCCTACGCGCCAACACGAGCAGGCCCCGAAATCAACAATCTACTTGGCGGCCTTCAACTCTCCACCGCTGAGCGCAGCGAGGGCCTCGAGACCCTTGACGGCCAGGCCACTGACGCTGCCCAACCCCTGACCGATGATCGCACCGACTGAGCCGGCAGCGTCCATGACAGATCCTTCAAGCATGACGTTCTCCTTTAGATGTTCAGTGGTTCACTTGGGACGAGCAAATGACGCCGATCAGAAAACTCAGGGAACGACAGGCGGCGTAAAGCTGAGGGTGTCGAGAGATCCGAAGATTCCACCGGCGGTGTCAGCCAGTGAACCGAAGAGGTTTGCACCGACATTGTCCAATCCCAGCAGCATTGTCAGCAAAGCCTGCATCGGTGCACCGTCCCCATTCGGACCACCGAGAATATCCATCAACGAACCCATGTTCAGCTCCTCGCGTAGGTGATTCTTTTTACCGTCGGTGACGATTATCGAACCAGTCCGGCGGTAGACACTCGACGTGTCGACAGTCACATTAATCCGCGAGATAACGACTCGACACCACTACGGACAATTACCTTAATTAGGATGAATTCGACAGAAATTTCCCGAACACAAATCGTCGATTCACCACAAGTTCCGACGCAAGTTGCACTTTATCGTTCGACTACCTCACGATTTTGGTCAGAAACTGCCTGCAAAAGCGTCGTGAACCCCACCCGCAACAATTCGACGTAGTGCTCGATATCCGGCATCGTCTCTTGCGAGACGATGACATTGAGCGTCAGAGAACCTCCACGCGCGGCAATGAGGAAGTGGCGCAGAATATCTCCGTCGACCGGCGCCTGCCCGCCGAGAACTGCCACCGCCGGCGCACCTTCGAAAACATTGCCGTCGACCGATACCGGGACATTGCTGATCGTCGTGTTCTGAATGACCTTGTGCGAAGGGTCCAGCTTGTTGAGCCGACGCGAGAGACCGGTGAGTCTGAGCAGAGCCGCAGGCGAGGTTTCGATGCGTGTGCCGTAACGACGGACGGCTGGGTGCGAACTCCGCCCCTTTGCCATCAGCGCCGAATCCCTGATCAGTGTCAGCCGCTCGACCGGATCTTCGACGTCCGTGTGCAGATCGACCGTCAACAGCGCCAGTTGGTTGGCCGATTCCCATTCGGCTATCTGCCGCATCGATCGGGGAACCATCGCCGCCAACCCACTGGCCGACTTCTCGCCCTTTTCCGACAGGTATGCGTCGAGAGCACCGGCGACCACGGTCAGGAAGATGTCGTTGACCGTCACGTCCGGAACGGCCGCTCGGATCGCTTTGATGTCTGCGCCGTCCAGCGTCAGGAAATCGATCGTGATGTCTCCGCCCAGCACGCCGTTGAATCGGGTCGGTAGGCGGTCGGCCGAGTACGTAGGCAGCTCTCCGGCCTCTTCCGCCTCCCGAACCGTCTCGGCCGCAACCTTTGTCACGGACAGACCCCGGCCGAAACGGATCGCCTGGCCGGGCAAACCGACGACCGTGCGCCCGATCAAATCCAGCGACGAAAGCCCCGAACCGGCACGCTTCGTCTCCGGCTTCGGCGGACCGGAGAACAGAAGGTTGGTCAGATCGCGGATCGCCAGACCGTCACCAGCCCCGTGGTGGGTCTTGAGCATGATCAGCGTCAGATTGCCCGGCAGCTCGTCGATCCCGTGCACGCCGGTCATGACGTGCAACTCCCAGGGCGGCCGGGACAGGTCCATCGGCTCCCCGAGCGAGCGCCCGAGCAATTCACGAACCGGGGCCCACCCGGCAACAGGGGCACGATGGACGTGCACGTGATCATCGACGTCGAAATCGGCCGGGACCCAATAGGGATAGTCCAGATCCAGCGGAACTCGCTGGAGTCGACTCGTGAACAGTGGCCAGTACCCGAATCTTTCGGTGATCCACCGAACCGCGTCGTCGTGCGTCATCTCTGCGAGCGGATGGCCCGTCGTGTCGAAGAAGTAGGCGCAGACCATGTGGCTCAGATGTCCGCCGGACTCGTTGTAGACGAACTCCGCGTCTCGCGGTCCCATCTGAGATACCGCGGCTGGCAACGAGTTCCGAAAGATCATGCATGCCCCTCAATTCCGACGCTGAACGAATGTCCGAATTGTAGCGAGCTGACATGCAGATCCTCTGGGTTCTGCTCGGAATCGTTGGGTGTCACCAAATCCAGCAATCGGAGAAGGTGCCTGCGATTCCGATCGATCAGGAGGCAACCTCTTGGTTAGGTGAATCCGCAGTCTGCATCGCGGCTGCCGCTGCCAAGTCATCGAAACTTGCTCGCAGTAGTTCGATGTAATGGTGGAGATCGGGCATGGTCGCGGTATCCGCGATGACGTTGAGGGTCAGTCCCCCACCTGCTGCGGCGACCATGAAATGCCGTAGCCCATCCCCGTCGATGGGTGCTTGCACTGCAAGCACAGCCGCGCCCGGGGCGCCGGCAAGCGTCAACCCTTCGACCGAGAGTGGAATGTTACTCACCATCGTGTGCTGGTAACGCGGTCGATCGAGGCTGTGATCGTTCTGCTTGCGCGCATACGCCATCAATCTCATCAAAGGCGCGGGCGTGGTCTCGACTGCGGCCCCGGCACGCCTGACCGCGGGATGGGACGTGCGCGCCTTCTCCGACCGTGCCGAACTCGAAATGAGCGCCAACCTCTCCAATGGGGACTCGACCTGGGTGTGCATATCCACCAGCAGAGCCACCAACTGATTCGCCGACTCCCACGCTTCGACCTTACGCACCGAGCGAGGAACCATCGCGATCAAGGAATCGCTTGGCCTTTCATCCTTTTCCGTGAGGTAGCGCGTCAGAGCGCCTCCGACAACGGCGAGTAGAACGTCGTTGACAGTGGCACCGGGCACCGAATCCTTGATCTCACGGACCTGCTCCCCGGACATTGTCATCGGTTCGAGTGAGGCAGCTCCACTCACCTTGCCGTTGAATCGAATTGCAGGCCTCTCGTTGAGGCTCTCCACCCATTCTCCTGCCTTCTTCGCAGCGTCAGCATCTCTCTGAGCGCGTCGGTTGCCTGGTACCTGCCTTGCGAAGCGATATATTCGGCCGGGAAACCCCAGTAGCGACTTGGTGAATATCCTCGCTCGCACAAACGGCACAGACGGTTCGGACCCAGCCTGCTGCACCTTGCCCGAAAAGATAGCCTCGCCCAACGTCCTGATGGCGATACCGTCAGCTGCACTGTGGTGAGACTTGAGCACCACCGCCGTCAGTCGGCCCGGCAATTCTTCAAGTCCCTCCAAACCTACGAAGAAGTGCAGTTCCCACGGCGGACGGCGCAGGTCCATCTTCGTGGTCAACAACGCGCTCAACGGCTTTTGCAGCGCTGCCCATCCTGTGTCGTTGATCTTGTTGACGTACACGTGCTTTCGGACGTCGAAGTCAGGGTCTGTCACCCAGTAGGGATGGTCCAGTCCCAACGGAGTCCGTTGGACTCGTTGAGTGAACATGCGATCACATCCGAGGCGTGCGGTAACCCAGTCCACTGCCTGTTCTGCCGTGAATTCCGCGCTTGGGTGCAACGATGTCTCGAAGAAGTACACAGCGATCAGATGGTTCAGGTGACCAGCGCCCTCGTGATAGATGAATTCAGCATCGCGTGGGTTCAGCTGCGCCATCCTTGCGCCTGACGTGTTGGACGCGCCCATTGAACTCCTTGTATCGCGGCTGGTTGCCCGCACATTCGCCTGAGTGCAAAGCTTGTGACTATGAGGCCAGTGATTGCAAAACCGATGGTCCCCGAAGCCAGAGGGCTACGGGGACCAAAGTTTCAAGCAAGTGCAGGTTGTGCAGGTTCGCCTGACTGCTCCGCTACGATGCTGTCCTCGACAACCGAACAATATGATGCAGTCGCTGGAGTGATCACGGCTTTTGTGGAGGATCCTTGATGATCTTGCTTCCAGTGGAAGTGAGACCAAGCATGTTCGATACCCACGTGATCATTCCGGTTAAATAAGTTTGCAGCATGACCGATTCCGTTCTTTCTATGGCGTGGGGGAAGACGACAGCGCGTTCAAATACTTCACAAACGTGCCCACGAGATCGACCGATCCGAAATCGACGATCTTGGACAGGTAGTCCAGGAAGAGATCGAACATCTTTTCTCCTTCTCCTTTTACAGGCCGGCTACGGAGCCGAGGACCGATTGGACGCTGCCCGCCGCAGCCTCACCGAGCGCACCGCCCATGTTGAGGCTTCCGGTGATCGACACGAAGATTCCGTCAACGACCTTGACCAAGTAGAACAGTGGATCCACGAGGGATCCGACGTCAACGCTTGCGAGCGCACCTATCAAACTAGCTGTGTCCACCGTATTTCACACTCCTTGAGATTGATTTCGTTCACTGGCTAAAGCAATTCACTTCTCAGTCGACGTTCGGGAACCAGCCGAAGTCAACCGAGGCGATAAACGGGGTAAACAAAGCCATCCCGAGAATGTTTTTGATCAACCCCCCGGCCTCGCCCTCGAGAACGTCCGCAATCGATCCCAGATCCATCATTCGCTCCTGTCATCAAAAACATTGGAAGAAGAACTTGCAGGTGCCGTCAACTGAGGTCGATTGCCGAAACCAACGATCCGGTGACCCCGTCGATTCCCGGCATGAGCGAACCGGACCAGACGTTACCCAGCAGGTCGGTGAACAATGCCGCCGTTGTCTGCAGGAACATGACGATCATATTGAATCCCACGCTTTCGATTGGCCGCGAATACTCACGGAACATTTACATTGGAATGCTTGATGCAGCCCACAAAGAACCGGTCCGAGCAGCAATTAAAGAATCCCAGTCGAACGATGAAGCCGAGATCCTCCGGGGCTGGTGCCCACTTTCCGCGGCTGTGACTGACATCAAGGTAGTGCAATAGGATCCGGTTTGGGTGCTTTTTGCCCAAGAATTTCAGATGGATCTGAAACCTGTTCCATATTCGCAGGTCTAGCGTCCAAGACGCCTGAAAATCGAGCAAAATGGAATAGCAACCGGAATTTACGTCGTCCGAAAGGCTTAGTACTTGAGGGTATTCAGGACAGAATTATCCACCAAAAGAACTAGACGTATCCGCACTTCACAGGTTAGCGGAGGCGAACAATCGGGACGGAAAATATCAAACATCCTTCAACATTCGGATAGATGAAGCTTCTCGTTCCCCACCTTCTCGATACACCTGTTACGCCATGAGGTTGTCCACACACACGCGGCCATCCACAAAGTGGCTTCTGAATCCGCGTCGTCAGGCTCTTGCCGCCACAGTGCATACGTGGAAGTTGTCACAAGAAACCAGTTGCTCGAGCAGGGCACTTCGCGCAGTTCGATCTCCCGATCCACGCGGTCAGGGCGACTCCATCGAATCCTGCCGTCGGTGTACTCCACCGAAGAACCTGGATACTTCGAGCGTTGCGTCGCGGTCACACTGTGGAAGCCTGAGGCCGTCCTCAGCCATACCAGCGCAGCCTGGCTGTGGGATCTCCTGCCGGAGGAACCACTCTTCGTCGAGGCCACCGTGGCTCCCAGCGTCCGAGCAGCCAGTCCGCAGTGGGTACGGCTTCACCGACGAACAGGAGTCTCGTCGGATGAGTGGATGGGTTTACCGATCGTGCCGATCGAGCAGTGCTTCATCGACGTCGCGACCACGTTGCCACGGCCCGCACTCGAGGCCTTCTTCGACGCGGCGGTATCGACCCGAGTGCCGTGGAAGTCGATAGCCCAACTGTGTGATGCGAGCCGCGGCAGGCACGGGATCCCCGCCGTACGCGAACAACTCCGCACCTGTTGCCCGCTCACTCGTTCGGAACCGGAGCGAGCAGTCGCCCGTGCACTGACTGCGCGCAACGTTCACCTGGAGATCAACGCTCGGGTCGGACCCTACTTCGGCGATCTGGTCGACACGCGAGCCCGGGTGATCGTGGAGATCGACGGGCGCGAATTCCATACCGACCCCGCAACTTTCAACAACGATCGACGGCGTCAGAACGCACTCGTTCTCGACGGATGGATGGTGTTGCGTTACTCCGCCGCCACCGCGATGGCCCATCTCGACGCTGTGGCGGACGAAATCATCACAGTGGTCCGAAGACGCCGACACAACCGGGCGTAAGCGCGGGCGTAAACGCACACAGCATCGAGCGCGCAACGGGAAACCGCGATCGCGTCGCAGTAGTGGACAAAAATGCCCGCAAATACCTCCGCACAAGCAAAAGCCCGGCCCACCAAACGGTGGGCCGGGCTCTAGGAGCTACGTGGAGATGGACTCAGAAGTCCATGCCGCCCATGCCGCCGGTCGGATCGCCTGCAGGCGCTCCGGCCTTCTCGGGCTTGTCAGCGACAACGGCTTCGGTCGTCAGGAACAAAGCCGCGATGGACGCTGCGTTCTGCAGTGCCGAGCGGGTGACCTTGACCGGGTCGTTGATGCCTGCAGCGAGCAGGTCGCCGTACTCGTTGGTCGCAGCGTTGAGGCCGTGACCTGCGGGCAGGTTGGAGACCTTGTCCGCAACAACGCCGGGCTCGAGGCCTGCGTTGAATGCGATCTGCTTGAGCGGAGCGGACAGTGCAACGCGAACGATGTTCGCGCCGGTTGCCTCGTCACCTTCGAGCTTGAGGTCGTCCAGTGCGGGAGCTGCCTGGAGAAGTGCAACGCCACCACCGGCGACGATGCCCTCTTCGACGGCTGCCTTTGCGTTACGCACTGCATCTTCGATGCGGTGCTTGCGCTCCTTGAGCTCGACCTCGGTAGCAGCGCCGGCCTTGATGACTGCAACGCCGCCGGCCAGCTTGGCCAGACGTTCCTGCAGCTTCTCACGGTCGTAATCCGAGTCGCTGTTCTCGATCTCGGCGCGGATCTGGCTGACACGACCGGCGATTGCGTCGGCGTCGCCGGCACCCTCGACGATGGTGGTCTCGTCCTTGGTGATGACGACCTTGCGTGCCTGGCCGAGGAGCTCGAGGCCTGCGGTCTCCAAGGAGAGTCCGACCTCTTCGCTGATGACCTCGCCACCGGTGAGGATGGCGATGTCGGCGAGCTGAGCCTTACGACGGTCACCGAAGCCGGGAGCCTTGACGGCAACAGACTTGAAGGTGCCACGGATCTTGTTGACCACGAGGGTGGAGAGAGCTTCGCCCTCGACGTCCTCGGCGATGATCAGGAGCGGCTTGCCGGACTGGATGACCTTCTCCAGCAGGGGCAGCAGGTCCTTGACCGTGGAGATCTTGGAGCTGACGAGCAGGATGTACGCGTCTTCGAGGACGGCTTCCTGACGCTCTGCATCGGTGGCGAAGTACGCCGAGATGTAGCCCTTGTCGAAGCGCATGCCCTCGGTGAGCTCGAGCTGCAGGCCGAAGGTGTTGGACTCCTCGACCGTGATGACGCCTTCCTTGCCGACCTTGTCCATAGCCTCGGCGATGAGCTCACCGATGGACGGGTCGCCGGCGGAAATACCGGCGGTAGCAGCGATCTGCTCCTTGGTGTCGATCTCCTTGGCGGTCTCGAGCAGGCGAGCTGTGACAGCCTCGACAGCCTTCTCGATGCCGCGCTTGAGGCCGAGCGGGTTCGCGCCGGCTGCGACGTTGCGCAGGCCTTCACGGACCAGAGCCTGTGCGAGAACGGTAGCGGTGGTGGTGCCGTCGCCAGCGACGTCGTCAGTCTTCTTGGCGACCTCCTTGACGAGCTCGGCGCCGATCTTCTCGTACGGGTCGTCGAGTTCGATCTCCTTGGCGATGGAAACACCATCGTTGGTGATCGTGGGGGCGCCCCACTTCTTTTCGAGAACGACGTTGCGACCCTTGGGGCCCAACGTCACCTTGACAGCGTCGGCGAGGGCGTTGAGGCCTCGCTCGAGGCCACGACGTGCCTCTTCGTCGAACGCGATGATCTTTGCCATTGCGAAGTGATCCTCCGGATAGGGGGTGACACACAAGGTGACCGCTCGTCGGGTCACCTCATCGGCACAAGGCGACCGTTTGACCAGTCACCTCATTACACGGGCGACCGATTTGCCTGGTCACCCATCTACGCCTGTGGTCTAGTCAGTGCCCGCGACGGACGACCGGGGGTGTCTATGGTTCCCGGTCTCACTGCCTCGACCTGGCACTCACGGTTCGCGAGTGCCAACTGCATTTTTAGCACTCGAGCGTGCCGAGTGCAAGGTTGAGCCTCAGCCCGCGATGCAGAACTGTCCGTTACTCAAATTGACCGCAAACGAGAGCACTCCGACGCAGTCGACGCCGTTGGCATCGGCCGTAGCGCCCGCTCCGTAACCAGCGATGGCGAAGGTGACGTTGCCGTCAGCCGCCCCGGCCCGCGCGATACCGCCGCCGAGCGCAAATGCCTGCGCCTGACCGTTACCGCGAGAAGCCCCCAGCGCGGTTCCGAAGCCGTTTGCATATGAATTGGAGTAGCCGTTGTCGGCGGCGACGCTCACAGCGGTACCGCTCTCGGCAGCACCGGCCTGCGAACGGCCGGCTCCGACGGACTGCGCGCCGCAGCTCGCGGTCTCGGAGACCTGGATGTCATTGGCCGACGGCGGCGAGACACACGTGACGGGGGCTGCCGAAGCAGCTCCCGCACCGGTCAGCGCCAGCCCGGCGGCGAGCCCCATACCTACAGTCATCACAGCCCCTGTTCTCGCCAGGCGGCCCCCCAACCGACTACTGGAAATTCCGCTGACTCGAGAGGATGAGCGACGGAACCAGACTGACGAGATCAAGGGCATAGAAAACTCCTTCGTGGAACAAGTTCATTGGATTCGGGCGCGAGAGTACCCGCTCGAGTGAAGTCCGTCACCCCCGCCTGGTCAAGCCTCGAGGACGACCCCGAGAAGGGCCGGAAGATCCGCGACCGAATCGATGACATGATCAGGCTTCTGAACCGACAGATCGAGCACTGTTTGCCGAAACTTGCCTGTGCGCACCAGAACTCCGGTCAAGCCGACTCGTTGTGAGGAGAGGACGTCCCCGATCAGGTCGTCGCCGACCATCACCGTCGCCTCAGGTTCGACATGCATCAGCTCCGTGGCTGTCAGGAACCCCGTGAGAGACGGTTTACCCACTGCGGCGATATTTACACCTGCCACTTCCTCGAAGCCCGGCAAGTACGTTCCGGTGTCGATCCGAAGGCCGTCTACGGTCTCCCACATCATCCCGCGGTGCATCGCGACGACGGGCACACCGGCGAGCAGAAGTTCGAGCACTCGGCTCAGCGCCTCGTGAGTGAACTCCGGGCCGGCACCGCCGAGAATCACGACCTCAGGATCGGCGTCGTCGAATTCGATTCCCTCGAGATCGGCAGACACGTCACCGTGATTGAGGACCCACGCCCGCGCGTCCGGATACGTCGCCCGCACGTACTCCCCTGTGAGCCTGGCGGCAGTAACTATCTGGCTCGCCTCGACCTCGATACCGGCGTCGCACAACCCCTGCGCGATGAGCGACGAACTGCGCGAAGTGGTGTTGGTCAGAAACCCACAGGCCAATCCCCGCCGCCGAACTTCGCGTACGGCTTCCCCTGCTCCCTCGATCGGCTGCCAGGACGTGAGCAGGACTCCGTCGATATCGAACAGAACACCTTCGATGTCGGCCATTGCACCAGCCTATATTCGCCATCGAGGTCCTGCCGAGGCGTCGGAACCCGAAATCCGTCGATCGCTCAGTAGGCTCCCACCCATGGACCTGCGCGACGACGACCTATTCTCCGTTGCCGGTTCTCTGGCCGAATTGCTCGGCGCTCCCGTCACGATCGAGGACGAGAACTCGACTGTCCTCGCGTACTCCGGCGGCGAGCAGGCCGTGGACGAAGCCCGCATCGGCACGATCCTCGGCCGGCAGGTACCCAGCCGATTCCGCCAATTACTCTCCGATGCAGGAGTATTCGATCGTCTCCACCGAGAGAGCGACCCAATCTACGTTGATCTCGAAGACCCTGCGATCACGCCGCGCCTGGTCATCGCAGTTCGCGAGAACGATCACCCCGTCGGCTCGATCTGGGTCGCACTCGCCGGAACACCGACGCCCACACAGGAATCGATACTTCGATCCGCGGTATCTGTCGTGGCCGAGAGAATCGCCTCGGAGCGTGACCGGGTCGACAGCACACGCCGTCGCCAATCCCAGCGCGTCCAAGCTCTGATCGGCGGTGGCGAACCCGCATTCCGCGCCGCAGACGACTTGCGGTTGGCAGGCCCGCTCACCGTCGTCGCCGTCGGAACCGTTGCGGGACCACTGCCGGCGGGGTTGGTCGCGTCCTTGAGCTTGTACCTCGACACTCTGGCCGTCGACGCCGTTGCCGCTCAACTGTCCGAGACCATCTACCTTGTCATCGCGACCGACGAGACCAACGCTCGCCGATTGTCCGCCGACTTCCTCACCCGCGCCCGTGGCCGCGAATTCCTGGCAGTGGCCGTCGGTCGGACAGTGAAGTCTGCAAGCGAATCACATCTTTCGCGCTCGGACACCGACCATGTTCTCGGAGCGCTTCGTCATGGCCGGTCCGGCGGAACCGTCGCGGGAATGAGGGACACGTTGGCCTCCGTTCTCGCCCTGCACGTCGCCGACATCATCGACGGACTCGGCGACTCCACACCACTCGGAAGCCTCGAACGTCACGACTCTCAGCACGGCAGCGATCTGGTCGCGACGGCAAAGGCCTTTCTCGAGCACGGCGGTGACGTGGCGAATTCTTCTGCCGCACTGCATGTTCACCCCAACACGCTCCGCAACCGCCTGCGTCGAGGCAAGGAAATGTGCGGCGTCGACCTGACCGACGCCGACACCCGCTTGATTCTGATGCTGCAGTTCAAACTCGCTCGCTGAGCAGGCGCGGCGGTGCGTTGTGCGAATCCACAACGAGGTAGCTCCGACGATGGCCGAACGGCCAGTCCTTTTGCCGCCCCCGCGATTCATGCTTGAGAGAAGAGCCGGATGTGACCGGCGTCTCGGTTCGAGCAGAGTCTGTAGAAGGAGTGCGTCATGGGAACTCGTCAGAGCCCCGATCGTGTGGTCGTGGTCGGTGCGGGCGTTGTCGGATTGTCGACGGCCTGGTTCTTGCAGGAACGTGGAGTCGAGGTCACCGTCGTCGATCGCGACGGGGTCGCAGCCGACGCGAGCTGGGGCAACGCCGGTTGGCTTGCCCCCGCATTGACGCTTCCGCTGCCCGAACCCGCAGTGCTCCAATACGGCTTGCGCGCGATGCTCAGCCCGTCGTCCCCGGTGTACGTGCCACTGACCACCGATCTGAAGCTGATTCGGTTCCTGGTCGGGTTCGCGCGCCACTGCACGCCGTCGAAGTGGCAGGAAGCGATGTCGGTCTACACCGAGGTCAACCGAACAGCCTTGGGCGCGTATGACGAACTCGCCGACGGTGGCGTCAAAGAGCTGACCCGCCTGGCCGATCCTTTCCTCGCCGCGTTTGCATCCGAGAAGGACCGACAGACTTTGGTGGACGAGTTCCATCACGTCGAGGCCGCGGGCGGCGAGGTCGACTTCGACCTCCTCGACTACGACGCGATTCATTCGCTCGAGCCTTCACTCGGCCAGGGTGTGAAAGCCGGTTTGCGTCTGCGTAATCAGCGTTTCATCGATCCCCCGTTGTTCGTGAACTCGTTGGCGGACGCGGTTCGTGAACGCGGTGGAGAAATCGTCAGCGGTTTCGAGGTCACGCAGATCGACGATCGGGTCGGCGGAGTCAGTGTTCGCAGTGCACAGGGTGATTCACGCGACGGTGACTCCGTAGTCATCTCGAGTGGTGCCCGCTTGAACAAGCTCGCCGCACCGTTCGGTGTGCGCAAACTGGTGCAGGCCGGACGCGGATACAGCTTCAGTGTCAAGCCTGAGCACCTCCCCAAGAACCCTGTGTATTTCCCCACCCAGCGCGTTGCGTGCACGCCGTTGCACGATCGCTTCCGCGTGGCCGGAATGATGGAATTCCGCAGCCCCGACGCGCCGCTGGATCCGCGCCGGGTGCAGGCGATCATCGATGCAGCCAAGCCGATGCTCAGCGGCATCGACTGGACTGCACGGGAAGAGGAGTGGGTGGGCTCACGGCCGTGCACTACCGACGGTTTGCCGTTGATCGGCGCCACGCGCTCGCCGCGCGTGCACGTCGCCGGTGGTCACGGAATGTGGGGAATCGCCCTGGGTCCGTTGACCGGAAAGATGGTGGCCGACTCGATGACCGGCGCTCAGACGCCGACCGTCATGCGCCGCTTCGATCCGCTGCGCTGACAGCCGGTTTCACCCACTTGTAGTACGCGCCCGTCAGCAGAACCAGCCATCCGGCACCGACGAGCAAGGCAACTCGGGTATCGACGATGACGCCGAGCAACACGATGACAAAAGCCAGGAACACGATCGCGAAGATCTGACCGTACGGCCACAGCGGCACTGGAAACTTCAGTGCCGCTGTTTCGTCTGCACTCATCTGAGCGCGGGAACGGAACTGCGAGAGCAGGATCATGATCCAGACGAAAATGGTGGCGAAGGTCGCCAGCGAGGCGATGACGAGGAACACCTGGTCCGGGATCAGGTAGTTGAGCAGTACTCCCACCAACAGGGCAACGGTCATGATGACAACGGTCATCCACGGAACACCGTTGGCGGAGACTCTCTTCATCACCTGCGGGGCCTGGCCGGCATGCGACATTCCGAACATCATGCGACCCGCACCGAAAACGTCGCTGTTGATGGCCGACAGGGCTGCGGTGATGACGACGATGTTGAGGATCGAAGCGGCCGTTCCCAATCCGAGATTCTCGAAGATCTGGACGAACGGGCTGTTGTCGGAGTTGATGGTCTGCCACGGAATGATCGCCATGATGACAGCCAGGGTGCAGATGTAGAAGAGAATGATGCGCACCGGGACCGTGTTGACGGCTTTCCTGATGGTCTGCGCCGGATCCTCGGCTTCGCCCGCGGTGATACCGATGATCTCGGTGCCGCCGAACGCGAACATCACGATCGCAAAGCACGCGACGAATCCGCCGAAGCCCGTCGCGAAGAACCCGCCGTCCGACCAGAGGTGGCTGATTCCGGCATCGGTGTCGTGAACGCCGAATCCGAACACGATGATCGCGATGCCCCCGGCGATCATCGCGATGATGGCGGTGATCTTCACGAGCGTGAACCAGAATTCCAGTTCGCCGAAGACCTTGACGCTCAACAGGTTTATCGCGCCGATGAAGAAGACGACAGCCAGAACCCAGATCCATCTCGGTACGTCCGGGAACCAGAACTGCATGTAAAGGCCGAAGGCGGTGACGTCGGCGAGGCACACGATCACCATCTCGAACGTGTACGTCCACCCGGTCATGAAACCGGCGAGTGGTCCGAGGTGCTTGTTCGCGTACTCGCTGAACGAACCGGAAACCGGGTTACGGACCGCCATCTCGCCGAGCGCTCGCAACACCAGGTAGACCGCGATACCGCCGATCAGGTAGGCCAGGAGCACCGACGGGCCGGCTCGTTTGATGGCCTCGGCGCTGCCGTAGAACAGTCCGGTTCCGATGGCTGATCCGAGGGCGATGAAGCGGATATGGCGCGCTGTCAGCCCTCGCTTGAGGCCATCCTGCGTCGCTGCGTCGCTGTTCACTTCTCGGTACTCCAGTCGGATGGATCGTCATACGTGCGCGAACCATTGTCCGCTACCACCGCGCGTGTTCCCGCACGACCCTGTTGGACGGCCGTACAGTGACCTGACACACATGGTCCATTGACGGATCGCTTACGATCGACAAAAGTGTTTGTAACTTTACGTAGCATCAACTCGACTGGAGAGACTGTGTCCAACACCCTCGAAGCAAGCATCGACATCGACGCATCACCGCAGGACGTGTGGGCAATCGTCGCCGACCTGCAGCGCATGGGCGAATGGAGCCCCCAGTGCAAGGTGATGAAGGTAATCGGCGGGACCGTCCGTGAGGGTGCCAAGACGATCAACGTCAACCGCAAGGGCCTGCTGGTCTGGCCGACGTCGTCGAAGGTCGTTCGCTTCGAGCCCAACAAGTCGGTGGCGTTCCGCATCGCGGAGAACCGCACGATCTGGTCCTACGAACTCGAGCCGACCGCTACCGGCACCAAAGTGACCGAGCGTCGCGAGGCTCCCACCGGAACGTCGAAGGTCTCGCAGTTCCTCGTCAAGACCGTCCTGGGCGGAAACGCCGACTTCGAGGTCGAGCTCGTTGAAGGCATGAATGCCACCTTGAAGCGTGTGAAGAGCGAGGCCGAGGCGGCTGCACGCACCTCTGCTTGACCCTCGACCTGGTCGAGGCATCAGGATCCGTTCCATGGATCCCGTGATGACACAGATAGCGCAGGCACAAGAATTGGCGAGCTCCGGCGATCGAGCCGGGGCTCGCTCTGCGTTCGAGAAGGTGTGGGAAGAGATCAGCGCCGCCCCCGATGCGCTCCACATCGTCTCCCTCGCGCACTACATGGCCGACGTTCAAGACGATCCGGCTCAAGAGCTCTGCTGGGACCTGCGCGCCCTCGACGCTGCAGATTCGTTGACCGACGCGCGAGCCCAGGAACACCACGCATCGCTGCAGGTCGCCGGTTTCTATCCATCGCTGCACCTCAACCTGGCTGCCGACTACCGCAAACTCGGACGCGACGCCGAGGCCGTCGAGCATCTGACGAAGGCCGAGGCGTCGGTCGGCACACTCGCCGACGACGGTTACGGCCGGATGATCAGGGGCGCTATCGAGCGACTGCGGGCAGAATTGATCCGTGACCACTAGTTCCGCCCTCTTGACGATCGGCGAGATGTCCAGGGCGTCGGCGCTCCCGATCAGCGCGCTGCGGTTCTACGACAAGGAAGGCGTGCTCGTCCCGCATTCCGTCGATCCGCACACCGGTTACCGCTGGTACACCGACGACCAACTCCGCGACGCACGCGTGATCGCCGGTATGCGGCGCGTCGGTGTTCCGATCCGCGACATGATGGCCGTCCTGACCGGACCGGAACCCCATTCGTGCCTCGACGCCCATCTGCGCAACCTCGAGGACGGTCTCGCCGACGCCCGGGCCGAACTGGGACGAATCCACCGCCTGATCGACGCGCTACCTATCTCCGGCGGCGTGGACATCGACTCGTGGGATCTACGACGCGCACTCGACGCCGTGCTGTTCGCCGTGAACGAGGAATCGGAGTTCCCGATACTTCGCGGCGTCCACCTCGACATTCACGACGGCGTCGCTGCGTTTGTCACCACTGATCAGTTCCGGCTCGCGGTCGCCGAGGTGACAGTTCACTCCGCTCTGACGGTGTCCGCTGTCGTTCCCGTCACCTTCGCGCGATTGTTGCGCGACGTCGCCGGCGTCGTGACGCTGACTTTCTCCGCGCGCACGGTGACTGCGTCGTATCCGGGAGGTGAGGTGTCCAGCCCCCTGATCGAGGACGGAGAGTTCCCCGATCACCGAATCCTGCGCGAGCACCACAACGCCGTCGAACTGAGCGGCGACCACCTTGCCGCCCTGCTCAACGGCACCGAGGACAGTGCCGTCGTCAGCGTCGGCGAAGACGGTGGTGCCCGGGTGGATCCGGGCGGAACGGATCCCCGTGAGAAGTTCCGAGTACTGGTCGACCGGCAGCGACTGCGCGACGCCGCCGCAGCCCAACCGGGGCGGCAACTGGTGATCCGAGTAAGCGGTGCGACGCTCCCGCTGGCGATACGCACCGGCGACTGTGTCGGGTACTACTCGTACTTGATGCCACTACAGCCTGTAGGAGAGAAGGCGTTCACGTAATCTATGGATGCTCTACCACCCCGTACTGTCAGTGCGACCAGCAGAAGACCTACCGAGTAGTTAGAGGAGCCTGTGGCACGCCGACCCACACCCCCCGGAACCCCGCAACCCACCGGGATCGGACATATCGTCGATCTGGTTCGCCATGCGATTCCGCCACTTCATCCCGCCGGCCTGCCGTTCGTGCTGGCCCCGCTGGGAGTTGCAGCTCTGGGCCGCAACCGTAAGTGGGTGCGCCGAGCCGGTCTGACCACCGCCGCCGCATGCGCCACGTTCTTCCGTCACCCGCACCGGGTGCCGCCCAACCGCATCGGCGTCGTCGTCGCACCCGCCGACGGCGAGGTGGCGTTGGTCGACAACGCCGTTCCGCCCGCCGAGCTCAATCTCGGAAGCGAGCCGCGCCCGCGCGTCAGCATCTTCCTGTCGGTTCTCGACGTGCATGTCCAGCGCAGCCCTGTCGGTGGAACGGTCAAAGAGGTCGTTCACCAGGCAGGCAAGTTCCTCTCTGCAGATCTCGCCGACGCCAGCGAGGTCAACGAGCGCAACAGCATGCTGATCGAAACCGCCGATGGTCACGACGTTGCGGTTGTCCAGATCGCGGGACTGCTTGCACGCCGCATCGTCTGCTACGCCGGTGTCGGTGACGTCCTGCCGATCGGCGACACGTACGGACTGATCCGTTTCGGCTCACGCGTCGACACCTATTTCCCCGCCGGAACCACACTCCTGGTCGAGCCGGGACAACGCACGATCGGTGCTGAAACAGTTATCGCGCAACTGCCGTGAAGACGCCGAAGATGAAGTCAGCCGTGAAGAAGCCGGGAGCAGCCCAACCCGGCGCGAAGATGCCCAAACGCACCCAGGCGGTGCGGTTGCTGCCGTCCGTCATCACCATCCTGGCGCTGTGCGCCGGGCTGTCCGCCGTCAAATTCGCTCTCGACGGACAACCCGGTACCTCGCTCGCGATGATCGGCGCAGCTGCCGTCCTCGATTCACTCGACGGCCGCATCGCGCGACTGCTCGACGCCACCAGCAAGATCGGCGCCGAACTCGACTCACTGGCCGACTCCATCTCCTTCGGCGTCGCCCCGGCCCTGGTCCTGTACGTGACCTTGCTGGACGGCACCAGCATCGGCTGGATCATCGCGTTGATCTACGCGGTCAGCATCGTGTTGCGACTCGCACGTTTCAACACCCTGCTCGACGACGACGACGTCCCCGCGTATGCACGTGAGTACTTCGTCGGCGTTCCGGCTCCGGCCGGCGCACTCATCGCCCTCACTCCCCTGGCCGCGACGGCTCAGTGGGGTGACGGCTGGTGGTCTTCGCACTTCGTCGTCATCGTGTGGACGCTCTTCTCGGCTGCACTGATCGTCAGCCGCATCCCGACGCTGGCGATGAAGTCGGTATCCGTGCCGCCGCACATGGCGGCCGGCCTGCTCGTCCTGGTGACGTTGGCTGCAGCCGCACTCATCACCTACCCGTACATCCTGCTGATCGTTCTCATCGCGATCTACCTGGTGCACATCCCGTTTGCCGTGCACTCGAAGCGGTGGGTGGCAGCACGTCCCGAAACCTGGGACATCAAGCCTTCCGAACGCCGCGCGATCCGACGCCAACCCAACGTCGGTGGCCGCCGCTCGGCCGCTCGTCTCGGATTGCGGCGACCCCGCTAGTCCACGACGTACTCTCGAGAGGTGACTTCGCCGGAACTCGCCCTCACCGTTCGACTCAACACCTCTGCCGCCGACCTACGCCGCGGGGTCGTGCGCTTGCACCCCGAAGCGTTGGCGGCGTTGGGCATCCGCGAATGGGATGCCATCGCACTCATGGGAGCCCGCGGCACCGCGACCGTCGCGGGCCGTGCACCCACCGGAACCCCGGCAGGCACGATCCTTCTCGACGACGTCACCATGTCGAACGTCGGCCTGACCGAGAACTCTTCCGTCGTGGTCGGTCCGGTGACGGTGTACGGAGCGCGATCCGTCTCCGTCACCGGCTCGTCCATGGCGACAAATTCGATCAGCTCGACGGTTCTGCGACAAGCTCTTCTGGGCAAGGTCGTCAGCGTCGGCGACACGGTCTCGCTCCTCCCCCGCGATCTCGGTCCGGGTACGAGCACTTCCGAAGCCACCCAAGCGCTTTCCCGTACCTTCGGCGTCGCGTGGACATCCGAACTGCTCACCGTCACGGTCGTCGAACCTGCCGGTGGTCCGGTCAGCGTCCAGCCGAATTCGGCAGTCAACTGGGGTTCCGGCTCGGCGGGCACACTGACACCGAGTGCGCTTGTTTCCAGTCCGGCCGCCGTCGCGATCGAGCCTGCACCGTCGGTTCCGCTGGATCACCTCGTCGGCGCGCAAGCGCAGGCAGCCAAGCTGACCGAGTGGCTCGGCCTGGCACTCGACGAACCAGAACTGCTCCGTACGCTCGGCGCCTCCCCGCACCTCGGCGTCCTCATCACGGGCCCCGCCGGCGTAGGCAAAGCCACGTTGGCCCGCTCGGTCCTGTCCTCGCGCAAACTGGTCGAACTCGACGGCCCGGGAGTCGGTGCCACCGAGGCGAATACCCGCCTGCAGCGAATCGTCGACGCCGTTGCTGCCGTGCGCGGCGGTGGTGTACTGCTGATCAGTGACATCGACGCTCTGCTTCCGGCCACCGCGGAACCGGTGTCCGCACTGATCCTCGAACAACTGCGCAGCGCCGTCGCAACCCCGGGCGTGGCATTCGTCGCGACCTCCGCCCATCCGGAGACCGTCGACGCGCGCCTTCGCGGCCAGGATCTCTGCGATCGAGAACTCGCACTTACCCTGCCGGACGGCGCAACTCGAAAGGCATTGCTCGAACTCCTGCTCCGCCGCGTGCCCACCGGAACCCTCGAACTCGACGCCATCGCCTCGCGCGCACCGGGATTCGTGGTCGCCGACCTCGCGGCGCTCTGCCGTGAAGCTGCCTTGCGAGCGGCGACGCGGGCGTCCAAATCCGGTGATTCTCCGGAGATCACGCAGGAAGATCTTGTCGGTGCCCTCGAAGTGATTCGGCCACTGTCTCGTTCGAGTACCGAAGAACTGTCGATCGGCAGCGTCACCCTCGACGACGTCGGCGACATGGTCGAAACCAAACAGGCCCTCACCGAAGCGGTGCTGTGGCCGCTACAGCACCCCGACTCCTTCGCACGCCTCGGTGTCGACCCACCCCGCGGCGTGCTCCTCTACGGCCCTCCCGGCTGCGGTAAGACGTATCTCGTTCGTGCCCTTGCCAGCTCAGGTCACCTCAGCGTCCACGCCGTCAAAGGTGCGGAGCTGATGGACAAGTGGGTCGGCGCCTCCGAAAAGGCCGTACGCGAGTTGTTCCAGCGCGCACGCGATTCGGCGCCCTCGTTGATCTTCCTCGACGAAATCGACGCCCTTGCCCCGCGTCGTGGTCAAAGTTCCGACTCCGGGGTGTCGGATCGCGTCGTAGCCGCGTTGCTGACCGAACTCGACGGCGTCGAACCGCTACGCGACGTCGTGGTGTTGGGCGCCACCAATCGACCGGATCTGATCGACCCGGCTCTCTTGCGCCCCGGCAGACTCGAACGTCTCGTATTCGTACCGCCGCCGGATGCGGAGGCCCGCAAAGCGATTCTGCGTGCTTCCGGCAAGTCGGTACCGCTCGCCGAAGATGTCGATTTGGACATTCTGGCCGTCGATCTCGAGGGATACTCGGCAGCAGACTGCTCGGCTCTCCTGCGTGAGGCTGCACTCGCCGCCATGCGTCGGAGCATGGACGCGGCCGACGTGACGGCCGCGGACGTGGCAACCGCCCGTGAGAAGGTACGTCCCTCACTCGATCCCGAGCAGGTGGCACACCTACAGGCGTACGCGGACAACCGATAAGGACTGACCATGGCTGCTGATCTGGTTCTGTACGGCGACATCGTGACCATGCACGAGGAATCACCACGCGCCCAGGCGCTCGCCGTGACGGGCGGCCGGATCACAGCCGTCGGCGCGCGCACGGACGTCGAGAAACTGGTGGGGCCGGATACCCGCGTCGTCGACGTCGGAGGTGCCGCTGTTCTGCCGGGGTTCATCGAACCGCACGGTCACCCCCTGGAAGAAGCCATCGTTCTCGGGCCTGACGTCGTCGACATCCGGCCTGTCACGATCGCCGAGGCGGATGCCGTAGTTGCTGCCGTCGTCGACACTGTTCGTTCGCGAGGTGCTGCCGGCGCTTCTCTGAACGGTTGGGACCCGTTGCTGCAGAAGGGCCTACCCGATCCGACCATCGACTGGCTGGACTCCATAGCGCCGGAGTACCCCCTCGTGATCATGCACAACTCGGGACACGTCGCGTATTTCAACACGGCGGCAGCAGTGCAGGCCGGCATCACCCGCGATACCCCCGATCCGATCGGCGGATCGTACGGCCACGACGCGACGGGCGCACTCGACGGAGCCGCGTACGAAATGCCTGCGGTGTTCGCAGTCGCGGGCCACGCAGTCACCATCGGTGACGACTTCCCCGCACTGGTGGCGGCCGAATGCGCCCGGCTGAACGCCGCGGGAATCACCACCATCGCCGAATTGTCGTTCGACCCCAAGATGCGGCCCGCCCTGGCAGCGATAGCCGACGCCGGACTCCTCACCACCCGCCTGCGGCTCTACGAGATGTCCAACGACGCGCGCACTACCGAGGCGTCACCGGGCGACGGAAACGACCTGGTGCGCCAGATCGGCATCAAGGTCTGGTCCGACGGTTCGCCGTGGGTCGGCAACATCGCCACCAGTTTCCCGTATCTCGATACCGAAGCCACCCGTGCGCTCGGGATCGCCTGCACGCACGGGCATGCCAACTACACCGGCGAACAGATCCACGACATCAGTTCCGCTTACTTCGCCAAGGGGTGGCAGATGGCGTGCCACGCCCACGGCGACGACGCGATCACCATGGTTCTCGACGCGTGGGAGCAGCTTCTGAAGGAGCACCCCCGGCCCGATCACCGGTTGCGCCTCGAACATGTCGGCGCGATGCGTCCGGATCAGTTCGCCCGCGCAGCGGAACTGGGCGTCACGGTCAGCATCTTCATCGACCACTTGCACTACTGGGGTGACGTTCTGGTGGATGACCTGTTCGGCCCCGAATACGGATCCGTCTGGGCCGCAGCAGGATCTGCACTCGCGGCCGGGCAACGGTTCACCTTCCACAACGACGGTCCCGTCACCCCCGCCAATCCGCTACGGAATATGCAGGACGCCGTCACCAGACTTTCGCCCAGCGGCCGCGTCGTGGCACCCCAGGAACGGATCCCCGTGGACGCCGCCGTGCGCGCCCATACGGCCAACGCCGCGTGGCAGCTGTTCAGCGAAGATCACATCGGGTCCATCTTTCCCGGTGCCTACGCGGATCTTGTTGTGCTGTCGGCAAATCCCCTCGACGTCGAGCCGGCCGAGCTGGCCGACATCACGGTGCTCGCCACCGTCCTGGAGGGCCGGACGGTGTACGGGGACCTGAGCGCGATCGGCTGATCGGTCGCCGAACGCCGTGGACAAAGGCCGATAACCTTCTCTGCTCGAGTTCCAAGGATTGTTGTGAAACCGGAGACGGCGCAGGTGGTCTCAGGGTTCAGTGCGGATGTCGTCAACGACCTGAGCGATCGCATGTTTCGCCCAGGCCGTGATCTGCTCGTTCGTGTCGCGGTAGTACGGCAAGGCAACCAATGCAATCGACAGAGCCCATGCGCGGCCACGCGTCCAAGTGCCCTCGTCCACGTCAACATGAAGCCGGAATGTATGCCGAGTGCTCGGCGTCAGCAGAGTCCATGCAATGAGGTAGTCGAGATTGCCTGCCGCAAATCGAATGAAGATCCGAAAAGTCCCAAAAATCGGAATTGTCGAAAATTATTGCATAGGAACAGTTTTCGAGATACAAGTCTTGTGTTCGAAAGTCTGTTCGATTAAACTTTGGGCATGGACAGTCGGGATGCGTGGCAGCTGGATGGCGAGGACCTCAAGAGTGAGGTTCTGGCTCTGGTGCGCGTCCGGCACGAGCTGCAGTCGCGGATGGTGTTGCTGATCGTGGAGATGTTTTCCCGGGAGGTTCTCGGCGGGAAGGGTTTTCGGGCGATCGCGCAGTGGTTGCATGGTTCGACGAATCTGGAGATCGGTGAGTGCAGTCTGCTGGTCGGGTTGGCGCGGTTGTTGATGCTCGAACCCGTGGTGGGCGATGCGTTTCATCGCGGTGACGTGGATGCGTTGAAAGCCCGTCAGGTGGCGTCGTTTTGTCAGCATCCGCCGAAGAACATGACCCTGGCGGATGTGGACAAGGCCCGCGGGATCCTGCTTGGCCTGGCGTCGAAGAACATCGCTGATTGTGATGCGGTGCGGGCGGCGATCCGGCGGATCGAGAAGCAGTACGGCAAACGCGAGGACGGGGTTCCGGTGGGTGAGGATTCCGAACGTAACGAGTTCTACGCGTCGAAAGGCCTGTACGGCAGAGTAACTGTGAAGGGCGACCTAGATGCTGTGAACGGGGCCCGGTTGATCACGTTATTGTCGAGCCTGTCGGCTCCGACACCGGAGAAGGACGGCGTCAAAGACACCCGCACCCCGGCGCTGCGGCGGGCGGATGGGTTTTGCGAATTACTGCGGCGGTACGAGCGGGCGGGGTTGGGTCCGATCGAAGGCGGAGTGAAACCGCACATCACCGTGACCGCGTCGGCAAAAGATATGACGGACCTTAAAGTTCTGAAAGACCTCCTGCCGTCCACTGAGGAGTTGGGGTTCGCGTGGACGGATTGGGTAGGTCCGATCAGTATCGATACCGCGCGGATGTTGGCGTGCGACTGCACCGTGACGCGGATTTTGTTGGATGAGAATGGTGTTCCGCTCGAGTGCGGTAAGGAAGCGAGAACAGCGACGGTGCCGCAGCGGCGGGCGTTGGCGGTTCGGGATGGCGGGTGTGCGTTTCCAGGGTGCGGGACGCCGTCGGGGTGGTGCGATGCTCACCATATTGTTCACTGGAACGATGGCGGCCCAACGGATCTCGACAATCTGATCTTGTTGTGCGGTCATCATCATCGGACGATGCACCACACGGAGTGGCGGGTGGAGATCGGGCCGGATCGGAAAACAGTGTTCTATCCACCGATGTCGATCGATCCGTATCAGCAGCCGATCGGCGGGAACAGCCCACCAACAGCAGCCTGAAGTGAAACAACTCGAGACGCGAGCACCGGGGCACGATCATGCCCCGGTGCTCATGCTGCGTTCCGTCATCTTCGCGGAGACGTACGGCCTACCAGCGGTTCCGAACCTCCTCGGCAAATCCGAGGAGATCTCGAACCACCACGGAGGTACCGTCGTCGAGGATCACTGTGCCGGAGAACTTTCCGAACACCTGATGCTGAATCGAACGCAGCACCCCGACGTCGAAAGTCGCGGCACGGTCGATGATCGGCTCGAAAGTCATCTCGAAGCGACCATCGTTGCTCGAGAAGTTCCACGGAGCGCCGTCGTACGTTCCCTGCGGGATGCCGAAGTCGATCCTGTCCAGTTTGTGTGCCCGCCCTCCGACAAACACGATGTTCTCGCTGGCCGCCGTAGTATCGCCGAAGCCGTAACCGATGTTGAATCCGAACCGCTCGCCGTTCACCAGTCCGGATGCAGAACCCCAGTACCAGGTGTTGTCGTAAGTCCAGACTCCCCTGCCCCAATCGAGAACGCCGAACGAGTCCTCCGAGCGAAATGTGAAGTCGTCGCTCCCGATTCGCACGGTCCCGGCAGCGGGCAGGCAGTTGATCTTCTGGTTGTAGTAAAACGAACGGGACGCCTTCGGAAACGGTGTGGCGATCACCATCCGGTCATCGGCAGGACTCGCCAGGAACAAATCGGCATGAAGACCTCGTCCACCGTCGAAAGCCGGGTAGTCGACGATCAGGTGGCGCCCACCGTCCACATGGCGAAACTCGAAGCGAGCTTTACCTTTCGACACCACCACATCACCGTCGTCCGCGCTTTCGGGCAGGCCGAGCCTTCCCATCGGGAACGGCAGCATCACGTTTTCGGTAATCTCGTGTGGTGTTCGGAAATCGAGCCAGGAGACTCCGAGCAAGCCCATGTACCCATTGTCGGCGACGGTCAACGCGATGCCGTAATCCGCAGTAAGAACGCAGTAGTAGTCCCACTCCTTGATCCGGAACTTCGGAGCGGCGATCGCAGAGCGTCGATACTTGCGAATCTCCGATGGGGCCCAACCCGTCTCGACCAAATGTCCGCCATCGTCGAGAAGCGGGCCGGGCGACATCAGTGTCTGCATTCTTACTTCCAGCGTCCCAAGATCTCGTTCGCACGGTTGGCCAATGCCATCTGGAAGAACGGACCGAAGCTCACACGTGCCACTCCGAGCGGACCGAAACTTGCCGGGTCGTCCTGGTCCGGGATTCCGATCGCATTGATCGGAAGTGGGAGCTCGGACGTCAGGCGGCGCTGGGTCGCGTCGTCATGGCGCCCGACGGGGTAGAGAACGTCGGCGCCGGCGTCGGCCGCCAGCTTGAGGCGTGCGATGGCGCGATCGACGCGATCGGACTCGTCACCGACCTGCTTCACGAACAGGTCGGTGCGCGCGTTGACGACAACGTGAACTCCGGCTGCGTCGGCGGCCTGACGAAGCCCACCCACGAAGTCGGCGTGCTCCTGCGCCTCGCGCAAGCGTCCGCCTTCACTGTGAACGGTGTCCTCGATGTTGAGTCCGACAGCGCCGGCATCGATCAACCCGTCGATGAGAACTGCCGGCTCGAGCCCGTAACCACCCTCGATGTCCACCGAGATCGGGGCGTCGACCGCACCGGTGATCTGCTTGATCCGGTGCAGAAGTTCGTCGAAGGTGATGCCCTCGTTGTCCGGCTTGCCGATGGAATCGGAAACCGGATGACTGCCTACCGTCAGGGCTGCAAAACCGGCAGCCACCGCAAGATTCGCCGACCACGCGTCCCACACCGTCGGGAGAATGACCGGATTACCTGGCTGGTGCAACGCCAGTAGAGCAGTTGCCTTGTCGTTGATCGAAGTCATGCGGTGGCTCCTCGAGATCGTGGGGTGTACCTCTCACCTACCGACTCTAGTGAGCGACCGGGCAGCCTGTGCTCTTGTAATCGACCTGGAACTCCTTGATGCCGTTGATCCAACCCGAGCGCAGACGGCGCGGATCACCGATCTTGGTGATGTCCGGGACGTTGTCGGCGATCGCGTTGAACATCAAGTCGATCTCCATACGAGCGAGGTTGGCACCGATGCAGAAGTGCGCGCCCGTTCCGCCGAAGCCCAAGTGCGGATTGGGGTTACGAGTGATGTCGAACGTCATCGGGTTCTCGAACACGTCCTCGTCGAAGTTCGCGGAGCTGTACAGCATCACCACGCGCTGCCCCTTCTTGATCGACACTCCTGCCAATTCCGTGTCCTCGAGCGCGGTGCGCTGGAAGGCGGTGACGGGTGTCGCCCAACGGACGATCTCGTCGGCCGTCGTCTTGGGACGTTCCTTCTTGTACAGCTCCCACTGCTCGGGGTTGTCCAGGAACGCGATCATTCCGTGCGTGATGGCGTTGCGGGTGGTCTCGTTCCCTGCGACCGCCAGGATGAGCACGAAGAACCCGAACTCCTCCGGGCTCAAGGAGTCGCCGTCGATGTCGGCCTGGACCAGAGTGGTGACGATGTCGTCTGCCGGGCAGGTACGACGTGCGTCTGCCATTTGGTACGCGTATCCGAGGACCTCGGTGGACGCGACTGCCGGATCACCCTGGTATTCCGGGTCGTCGTAGCCCATCATCTCGTTGGACCACTTGAACAGCTTGTCCCGATCGTCCTGCGGTACACCGATCAGATCCGCGATCGCCTGGAGCGGCAGCTCGCTGGCAACCTGCTTCACGAAGTCGCCCGGGCCTTCGCTCACAGCGGTGTCGACGATGCTCCGTGCACGACGATCCAATTCGTCGCGCATGCCGTTGATCGCGCGAGGCGTGAACAGCTTCGAAATCAGCTTGCGGAGCTTGGTGTGCTCCGGTGCATCCTTGTTGAGCAGAAGATGCCGGAGCATCTCGACGGCCTCACGTGGCATGTCGTCGGCGAAACGCGCGATCGCGGTGTTCTCCCAGCTCGAGAACACATCGCTGCGCTGGCTGACCTCTTTGACGTCAGCGTGACGCGAGACCACCCAGTAGCCCTCGTCCTGGAATCCACCGACCGTCGGCGGCTGCTCACACCACCACACGGGTGCGTTGCGACGCAGTTCGGCGAATTCCTCGAAAGGGATCCGCTCCCCGAGGACAGCAGGATCGGTGACGTCGAATCCGGCCGGCAGGTCAGGCGTGCGTGTTGTGTCCGAGATGGTCATGGCGTCCTCTGATCGGTCGAATGTGCGCTACACCACAGAGTAGCTTTCACTAACGGACTGTCAAGTGAAAGACGGAGAGTCTCGTGCAACTGACCCGTGAGAGCCCCCGCGGCACTAGGATCCTGGTAATGACAGATACCTCCGGCAGACTGACGCTGCGAGAGAAGCAGAAGCAGCGAACCCGCGCAGACCTCGTGGATGCCGCCGGCGCGCTCTTCACCGAACGCGGATACGCGGCTGTCACCGTCGAGGACATCGCCGGCCGGGTCGGTTGCAGCCGAGCCACCTTCTACCTGCACTTTCCCGGAAAGATCGACATCCTCAAGGCGCTCGGCTCGAACACCGTCGTATCCAGCACCCTCGCCATATTCCAGGATCTCGACCACGTACTCGATTCCGGTTCGCGCGAAGAATTCGCCGGCTGGATCAACCGCGCTCTCGACTGGTGCCGCGATCACCACCACATGATGCGGGCGTGGGACGAGGCCATGGTCCTCGAACCCGAGTTCCGCACACTGGCCCGCGAAGGCATCTCAGCACTGCCCAACGCTATGCCGTCGTACCTGGCACGCTGGCCGCAGAGCCGACACGACGAGGCGAAACTCCGGGTCGAGCTCCTGCTGACACAAGTCGAGCGCTTCTTCATTCGCTGGGCGGAACAGGGCGCGATCACCGCGGGTGCGGACGTCGCAGCAGACGTTCTCACCGACATCTGGTTTCCGGCACTCACGCCGCCCACGACCGATGTTGCGGCGCCGCGATAGGTTGGCCCGATGCCACTCGATCTTCGAGCGATCCTCACCACCGTCGCTGCGCTCCTGTCCGGGATACTCGCGGCGCTGGCCCTGACCAATCCGGTTCTCCGTGACTGGGCCATCGTGGCCTCTCCGTCGGAAGTAGATCGCTGGATCAGCAGTGGACCCACCGCTGTCGGGCTCGGCGCCGTGGTTGCCGTGCTTGCCTGCGCACTCTCACAGCGTCGCGGCTCCCGTCGGGCAGCCTGGATCGCGATCACCGTCGGGGTCGCCGTCATCGCGATCATTCGGGCAGTCGTGCCCGAGGTTGCGTCACTGGACCTGCTGATCGCCTTGATCATCGTCAAAAGTGTTGCAGCCGGTGCGATTCTGGGTTGTGTGGTTGCCGTCAGTTGGGATCGCACCGCGACGAAGAACGCCACCCTCCTCGGCGTGCTTGCCGCCTTCCTCGCGGTTCGCACGTTCGCCGGCGGGACGGGCCGGATGAGTACGTCTTCGGTAGGTGAGCCGTCGTGGTGGCTGATCGGCGCCACGGCCGCAGCAGCAATCGCCTGTGCAGTGACCGCGCAATCCGGCTTCCGGATCCGCAAGCCCGACGCGGGCGAAATCCGCATAGCGCTCGTGGTGATCGCCGCGCTGGCGATCGGGCATCGAGTGCTCGGCGCCGTGATCGATCGCCAGCAGTACGCGTCCGAGGCAACTGCCTGGATCGTCATGGTCTTGGCAGCGGGCGCTGCGCTCGCGTTGACATGGATCGCCGCCTACCGTCTCGGCGACACCTCCGGTGCTGGTGGCAAGTTCCTCTGGGCCGCAACCGCTCTGGCCGCTGCGTCGGCTCCGCTGTTCGTCGACATCGCGAAGGGTTCCGGCCACTGGGGAGACCTGAAGTCCCCCTGGGTACTGGTGCTTTTCGCAGCCCTGCCGGTCGCCGTCGGATTGCGACTGCACAAGCAGGTGCCAAACCTCGTTCCCATCGCCGTTCTCGTTGCGGTACCGCTGTCAGAACTACTGCCCTTCGACTCCGCGCACGGTGTCTGGTCAATCGCACTGAAGATCGCCTCGCTGGGTCTCGCCGCCGGATTGCTGTTCGGTGCCCTGGCTCCCGGCAGCCTGGTCGACGCCACACTCGGACTCGCCATTCCCTTTGCCGCAATGACCTTCTCGTCGATCGCCATTCTCACCGATCAGCTCACCGCGCCGCCAGAGTTGACAGCGGCAGACATTCAGCGATTGATGGAACTTCCCATCCCGGCGCACGTCAGCGCCAACGGAGGACTATTCGGACGCGGAATAGGCATCACCATCGACTACGTCACCCCTCAGACCGTCGGCGCTGCAATCCTCTTCGCCTTGATCATCGGCTTCTGCGGTGCAGCGATCCTCCGACGGTCCCATCCACCCGTCGACACCACGGAATCTCGGATCGAACCGGAGCCAGTCGACTGACACACCGTCACCGGACTGAGACCTGCTATTGCGGTGCAACTGGTACCGGATTGACTATTTTGGAGCAGTGCCCATCGCCCGCAGGACGCTGCTCGTCGCGCTGAGTGGTGTGACGGCATTCGTCGTCACCGTCGTCGCCTTGGCACCGTTCGTGAACAGCCAGTCGACGTCGATTTCGACGGGCGACCGATTCTGGTCCATCTCGACCATAGGCGCCGGCGTCTTGGCTGTCGTCGCGGTCGGGACAGCCGCGATGATGGCCCGCTGCCGGTTGCGGACCGCGGCCATGACGGTCTTCGGTGGACTCCTACTCGAACTGCCCGGGCTCTACGATCACAACTTCGAGGCACTCTCACCCGTCGGTGCGGGAGTCGCTGTCGGCGCGGTCACGGTTGCTGCCGCTCCCCGGGTCCGAGCCGCTTCCGTCGCGGGAACGATTGTTGCCGTGCATGTCTCGGATTCACTCCTCGACGAAGACGCTATTCCTCGGCGGTACGCGGACTACATCGCCGACAACACCAACCAGTTTCAACCACCAGTGTTGGGGGCAACACTGCTCGCGCTCGCTTTGGCCGCCGCCTGCGTCGCCGCGTTCTGGTTCCACGACTTCGACAAGGACCACCCCAAGGAACGGATGGCCGTTCGACCGGTGACTATCGCGGCGGTGCTCACTCTCTTCGGGGTCGCTGCGAATTGGTGGTTCGAGATCACCACCGTCACGGCGGCGGTGCCTCTACTACTCGTCGCGCTGGTGATCACGGTGATCTGCGCGCGGGTGCTGGGCGACGGCAGTCGAATCCTGCTGATGTGTACCGCTGCCGTCGCAACTCTGGCGGCGGTCTCGGCGAACCGTCCCGCAACCGAAGCCATGGAATGGTCGAAAACCCCCGCCTCCACCGCCGTCGTGATCGGACTCGTCATCGTCGCCGCGGCAGCGATCGGCGCGATCGCTCCCTCGCGGGTCGTCGGCTACGGATTGCTCCTGACGGTCACGGTCGCCGGGATCGTCAGCTACGCCACGTCGCCGTCGCCGAAGATCGGTGACGTTCTCACGATCAGCGATCTTCTTGTCGCCTTCACCGCTGCGGTCGTCACATACGCGATCGCCAGCGCGATGTACCGAGAGCCACCGCGGACCGGAGCGTCGCGAGCACTCGTCGGACTCGGTGTCATCTTCGGCCCGACGGCGCTGGCCCTGCTCGTCTATCCGCAGTTCGACTACGGATGGACGGCGTACACGCCGCTCGACGAGAACAAGCCCTTCAACGGCATCACGACGGTCGGCCCGTTCGAAATCTCGACCGACATTCTGATACTCGACGCCGTGGCGCTGATCATCGTGGCCGTCTGCGCCTACGTGAGTCTCCGATTGGGGCGGATCAATCGATCCGTTCCTCCGCCGATCAGTCGATCAGATCCATCGACGCCAGGCGATGGAACACTTTGAGCGATCCGGGCGCCACCTCGTCCATCGCTGCGTACTCGGCGAGCGTGAAGTAGCGGAACTCGGCGATCTCGCTGGTCGGGTGCGGGTCTCCGGCCATCTCCGCCAGATAACAACTCATGTGCAGGCCCGTGTCCGCGGAATGTCCGAAAGCGTGAGCCTCGAAGACGTCGAGGAACGTGACCGTCCCGTCGACCAGATCGACGTCGAGTTCCTCCCGAATTTCGCGGTGCAGTGCCTGCTCGGGCGTCTCCCCCGGGTCGATCTTTCCGCCGGCCATGTAGAACGCCGTCTTGCCCACGGAGCGGGTCTGGATCAGCTTGCGGTCACGAATGTGTGCAAGGGCAGCGGTACGGATGATCGTGGTGGGTGTCGACGGATTCACGTCGTCCAACCTACGTGTATCAGCGAGTGCCGATGATGTCCGAATCGACTCGCTGCACATCGAAACTGCCACGCCCGGTAATATGTACGCAAAGACAACCTCTCCGACAAGGTGAATTGTCTCGTTAATCCGATAGGTTCGATTTTGTTCGGACACCCCGCCGCCCGCTGACAACACGACGGAGTGCCTTTTGCTCGCTATCTTGCTTGCCCATGCCGTTGCCGCCCTCTTGGCTCCGCTTGTGGTGCGCAGGTTAGGGCGAAACGGCTTCTTCCCCCTCGCGATAGTCCCCCTCGCCGGCCTCGGCTGGGTCATCGACAAATGGGGCACCGTCGAGACGCTGCACATCACCTGGGTTCCAGGGCTGTCGATGGACATCGACTTCAGGTTCGACGCGCTCTCGGCCATCATGGCCGTGCTCGTCCTGGGTGTCGGCACGCTCATCCTGGTCTACTGCGCCCGCTACTTCACCGACGACGAACCTCGACTCGGTATCTTCGCCGCCGAGATGGTCGCCTTCGCGGGTGCCATGTTCGGGCTAGTGACCAGCGACAACATGCTGCTTCTCTACGTGTTCTGGGAACTGACGACGGTCCTGTCGTTCCTGCTCGTGGGTCACTACGCCGAACGCGCCACCAGCCGCCGCGCCGCGACCCAGGCACTGCTGGTCACCACCGCGGGTGGTCTGGCGATGTTGGTCGGCATGATCATCCTCGGCCAGGTCGGCGGCAGCTACAACCTGTCCGAACTGGTCGCGAACCCGCCGACGGGGTGGCTCCCGTCCGTCGCGATCGTCCTGATCCTGATCGGTGCGCTCTCCAAATCGGCAATCGTGCCCCTGCACTTCTGGCTTCCCGGTGCAATGGCCGCGCCAACCCCTGTCAGCGGTTATCTTCACGCTGCTGCAATGGTCAAGGCCGGTATCTACCTCGTCGCGCGCCTGGCTCCCGGGTACGCCGATTCGCCGCCGTGGCGCATCACCATCATCAGTTTGGGTCTGCTGTCGATGATCCTCGCCGGTTGGCGAGCCATGCGCGCGTACGACCTCAAACTCGTCCTCGCCTTCGGAACGGTCAGCCAACTCGGCTTCATGATGGTCCTGGTCGGCATCGGCACGCGTGACGCCGCCCTGGCCGGCATGACGATGGTCGTGGCGCACGCGATGTTCAAGGCCGCACTCTTCATGGTCGTTGGCATCATCGATCACACGACCGGCACCCGTGACCTGCGCAAACTTGCTCACCTGGGTAAAGCGGCACCCGCTCTCGCGATCATCGCGAGCCTCGCTGCCGCCAGCATGGCCGGTCTGCCACCGCTACTCGGATTCGTCGGCAAGGAAGCCGCACTCGAATCGGTGCTCGAAACGAACGCGCTCGGCCACTGGTCGTCCATCGCCGTCGTCACGGTGATCGTGTTGGGCTCGATCCTCACCGTCGGCTACAGCGTCCGCTTCATCTGGGGCGCCTTCGGACGTAAGACCCTGAGCAAGCCGAGCCCAGCCGTGAGCAAGATGCACAAGCCGGGTTGGCTGTTCCTGTTCGCGCCAGGCCTGCTCGCTGTTCTCGGTCTGGCCGCCGGCATTCTCTCGCCCCAGCTCGAGAAGCTGCTGACGCCGTACTCCACCACGCTGGCCCCCGGACCGCACGCCGACTACCACCTCGCGCTGTGGCACGGATTCAACACTCCGCTGCTGCTCACCTGCATCGTCATCGCCGGCGGCATCGCGCTCTACATCGCGCAGCGTCAGATCAGCCGACTGCACTTCGAGCACCCGCCGCTCGGCAACGCCGACCGTATCTACGACGCGACCCTGCGCGGCATGGACACCATCTCGATGCGCCTGACCGGTGCCACTCAGCGTGGTTCGCTCCCTCGCACACAGTCGACGATTCTCGCGACGCTGGTCGTTGTGCCGCTGTTCCTGCTGATCATCGACACCGATGGCGGCGGAGTCGACCTTCGGATGTGGGATTCACCCATCCAGTTCACTATCGCGCTGATGATGATCTCGGCCGCCATCGCCGCGACGCTGATGCGCAACCGACTCGCCAGCGTCATCCTCGTCGGACTCACCGGCTACGGCTGCGGCGTGTTGTTCGCGCTGCACGGCGCACCCGACCTCGCGCTGACCCAGTTCCTCGTCGAGACACTGACACTGGTGATCTTCGTGCTCGTGCTCCGGAAGTTCCCCGCCGAAGTCGACGAGAGCAAGGCGATCGGCTTCAAGTGGCCGCGTGCCGCACTCGCCATCGCCGTCGGTATCACCGTCACCACCATCGCGGCCTTCGCGACCAATGCCCGAAACACTCGTCCGATCTACGAGCTGCTTCCCGACGCTGCCTACGACCTGGGCAACGGCAAGAACGTCGTCAACGTCCTACTCGTCGACATCCGCGCATGGGACACCCTCGGTGAGATCTCGGTGCTGCTGGTAGCTGCGACAGGCGTCGCCAGCCTCGTCTTCCGCAACCGCCGGTTCGGTATCGCGCCGCGCGTCGCGGACGCCCCCTCCGTCATCGTCGACAAGGCAGCTGCCAACTCGGACACGACGTGGTTGCGCGGCGGAGACCTCATCGATCCTCGACACCGTTCGCTGGTTCTCGAGGTCACCACGAGGTTGATCTTCCCGACCATCATGGTGTTGTCGATCTACTTCTTCTTCTCCGGTCACAATGCCCCCGGTGGCGGTTTCGCCGGAGGCCTGACGGCGGGCCTGGCGCTGGTACTTCGGTACCTCGCCGGCGGACGCTACGAACTCGGTGAAGCCGTACCCATCGACGCGGGCAAGATTCTCGGCCTCGGTTTGGCGCTGGCCGCGGGCACCGCCCTGGTGTCGCTGTTCCTCGGCGCCCCGGCGCTCTCGTCCGCCGTCTTCGAGTTCACACTCCCGCTCATCGGCCACGTCAAACTGGTCACCGCACTGTTCTTCGACCTGGGCGTCTACCTCATCGTGGTCGGCCTGGTCCTGGACGTACTCCGAAGTCTCGGCGCCCGCCTCGACGCAGAAATCGAGGTGAAAGCACCATGAGCGCAAACATCGGAATGCTGATCCTGATCGGCGTCCTCACGTCGGCCGGTGTCTACCTGCTGATCGAACGAAGCATCACTCGGATGCTGCTCGGTCTACTTCTATTCGGCAACGCCATCAACCTCTTGATCCTGACCGTCGGTGGATCGGACGGGAATCCGCCCATCGTCGGCCGAGATTCGGTCCACGAGGAAATAGCGGATCCGCTCGCCCAGGGCATGATCCTGACGGCGATCGTGATCACGATGGGTATCGCCGGCTTCGTTCTGGCACTGGCGTACCGGTCTTACAAGATCAACACCGCCGACGCCGTCGAGGACGATCCCGAGGACACCAAGGTTCTCAAGCGTCGCCTGCCTGCCGACGCTCCCGACCACGACCGCTCCGACGACCCGGTCACCGGTGCCCCGAGCATCGGCGGCGACGCATTCGACAAGGACGGCAACCCTATTCCCCTCGAACAACTGGTCAACCTCGAGGACATCGAATGCTACGACGACCTCCACGACGGCGACTTCGAGGACGAACCGGTACCCGACTGGGCCACCGACCTTGCTCGTAAGAAGGAATCCGAGAAGCGGCGCAAAGACGCTCGCCAGACCAAGATCGAGGGAGGTGGAGGCGCATGACCATCTCGGACAACCTGATGGGAGCCCTTGCGCCCCTGCCCGTCTTGATCCCGATGCTGGCCGCAGCTGCGACGCTGGTCGTCGGCCGACGTCCTCGTTTCCAGCGCGTGATCACACTGATCGCGCTCGTCGGAGTCGTCGCGGTGTCGGGCTTGCTGCTCTACCTCGCCGACCGCGACGGTACGACGGCCGTTCAGGTCGGCGGCTGGGACTCCCCCATCGGCATCACACTCGTGGTCGACCGTCTCTCGGCGATGATGCTCGTGGTCTCGTCGGTGGTGTTGCTCGCGGTCATGATCTACGCGATCGGTCAGGGTATTCGCGACGGCAGCGAGGCCCAGCCGGTCTCGATCTTCCTGCCGACCTATCTCGCATTGACTGCCGGTATCTCCAACGCGTTCCTCGCCGGTGACCTCTTCAACCTCTACGTCGGGTTCGAGGTTCTGCTCGCCGCGAGTTTCGTGCTCCTGACGCTCGGTGCCAGCGCCGACCGCGTCCGGGCAGGCGTCTCGTACGTGATGGTCTCGATGGTGTCCTCGCTGATCTTCCTGGCGGGCATCGCCTTCGCCTACGCGGCGACCGGCACCCTCAACATGGCCGACATGGCCCTGCGCTTCGACAACATTCCGCCGGGCACACGAACCGCCATCTTCGCTGTCCTGCTCGTGGCGTTCGGCATCAAGGCTGCGGTCTTCCCGCTGTCCGCGTGGCTACCGGACTCGTATCCGACCGCGCCCGCACCGATCACCGCCGTCTTCGCCGGGTTGCTCACCAAGGTCGGTGTGTACGCGATCATCCGCGCACACTCACTGCTGTTCCCGCAAGGAGAACTCGACAACGTACTGATGGTGTGCGGCCTGCTCACGATGGTGGTCGGCATCATGGGTGCCATCGCGCAGAGCGACATCAAACGTCTGCTCTCGTTCACACTGGTCAGCCATATCGGTTACATGATCTTCGGTATCGCACTGTCCACGACGTCCGGGCTGTCCGGCGCGATCTACTACGTCGCCCACCACATCATCGTGCAGACGACGCTCTTCCTCGTCGTGGGTCTGATCGAACGACAAGCCGGGTCGTCGTCGCTGCGCCGTCTCGGCGGTCTGGCGGCGGCCAGCCCGATCCTCGCGATCGTCTTCCTGATCCCGGCGCTGAATCTCGGTGGTATCCCGCCGTTCTCGGGCTTCATCGGCAAGGTCGCGCTCCTTCAGGCCGGTGCGGCCGACGCCAGCGCGTTGGCTTGGATCCTCGTTGCCGGCGGCACGATCACCAGCTTGCTGACGCTCTACGCCGTCGCCCGCGTGTGGACCAAGGCTTTCTGGCGAGCCCGGGCCGACGCGCCCGAAGGTGACCTCGCCGACGTCAGCCCGTCAGCGTTGATCGACGAGTCCGAAGAGGACATCGCGTTCGTCGACCGCGAGGATGTCGGCAAGATTCCGCTCTTCATGCTGATTCCGACGGTCGGACTTGTCATCGTCGGTCTGGCACTGACGGTGTTCGCGGGCCGGATCATCGACATCAGCGACAGAGCGGCGAAGGACCTGCAGGACCGGTCCATCTACATCGACGCGGTTCTCGGCAACCACCGGCCCGTGCCGGTCGACGAAGCTCCCGTCGCTGCAGACGACCCTGCTGTAGCTCCCAGTACCGATGTCCCGAATACCGAGGCCCCGAACACCGACGTCCCGAATACCGAGGAGGCTCCGCGATGAAACGCGAACAGGTACTCCGCGTCGGGATCCTGCTGTGGCTGATGGTCGTATGGATCCTGTTGTGGGGCAACATCAGTTTCGGCAACATCTTCGGCGGACTCGCCGTCGGCCTGATCATCATGGTCCTGCTTCCCCTCCCCCGCGTACCGGTCGAGGGTCGGGTACATCTGCTGTCGATTCTGCGTCTGTTGTGGATGATCGTGTACTACGCGATCCAGTCGAGTATCCAGGTCGCGTGGCTGGCGATCCGTCCGTCGCCGCCGCCGGTCACCGGAGTTCTGCGGTACCAACTCGGGATCAAGTCCGACCTGGTTCTCACCCTGTGCATCGACGTTCTCAACCTGATCCCCGGCACGATGGTTCTCGAGATCGACCAGAACCGACGCATCGTCTACGTCCACGTGCTCGACGTCGGCTCGCAGAAAGCCGTCAGCGCGTTCTATCGCTCGGTGGAGGACCTCGAGCGGTTGTTCATCGCGTCGTTCGAACGTGATTCGGACTGGCAACCCAGCCCATGGCACCAGCGCGACTACGAATTCGATGCACCCCGGCAGGAGGACCAACCATGAACGGGTTCATCACCACGATCTTGATCATTTCCGGAGTGATTCTGCTGATCGCCGCCGTACTGACCACGTTCCGATTGCTCGACGGTCCGAGCTCACTCGACCGCCTCGTCGCCCTGGACACGATCATCGCGGTCTCGATGTGTGGACTCGCGGTCTGGGCCGCGTACAGCAAAGACACGACCATCGTTCCCGCGATCGTCGCGCTGGCGCTGGTCGGCTTCATCGGTTCGGTGTCCGTCGCGCGCTTCCGGGTGAGTGACCAGTGATCGGCAACATCCTCGACACGATCGGGGCCATCTCCATCTTCCTCGGCGCGCTGCTCGCGCTGACCGCCGCGGTGGGAATCGTTCGCTTCCCCGACACTCTGCGTCGTATGCACGCGGCCACGAAACCTCAGGTGGTCGGACTGATCTTGGTCCTGATGGGCGCCGTGTTCCTGCTTCGTGGGAGCGTCGACATCTGGATGTTGGTCCTGGTGGGCATCTTCACGCTGCTGACGGCGCCCGTGATCGCGCACAGCGTCGGCCGAGTCGCCTACCGCGAACAGCGCGAAGAGGACGACCTCATGAAGATCAACGAGCTGGAAGACCCGGACTCTCTGCTGTAGCGGCATCCCACTCGCCGTCGCGCTCGCCCCACACCGCAAGAGCAGTGCCGGGGCGGGCGAAGAAGGTGGCGAAGTACGCCACCGACATGAGAACCAGGACAGCCATCAGCAGCGGCCCGAAGATCGCCGGGTACTCGGCCATCTGCACCGCAGCGAACCGGTACGAGAGCAACAATCCCGCCAGGAGTGCCGAGCCACCGATCAACAGACGCACTCGGAACCACCCCCAGCCGCGCTCCGGATCCCGTAGCGCCGCATCGAGGGTCAAGCACAGGACGGCACCGGCAATGAGGTCGACGCCGTAGTGGAATCCGAAGCCGAGCGTCGCGGTCAGGGTCGCAACGAGCCAGAACGATCCCAGGCTGCGAATCCACCACGGTCCGCTGCGCGAGTGGATGAACAGCGCGACTGCCCACGCGGTGTGCAGGCTCGGCATGCAGTTTCGCGGTGCGGCGTCGTCGAACGGCAGCGACGACGGTGATGCGAAGTCGAAGTTGGGCACGATGTTCGGCCAGTAGTCACCGATCTGGAATCCGAACCCACGCGGACCGAAGGCGAACACCGGGCCGACCACCGGGAACAGGACGTAGAAGATCGGGCCGATCAGCCCGATGAGCAGGAACGTGCGCAGCAGGTGATGCGACGGCCATCCCTTACGTACTTGATAGAGAGCAACCACGATCACCGCGACCGGCAGTTCGACGTAGATCCAGTCGAGGGCTGCTGCACCGACGGGGCCCATGGCGTCGACGATCTGGCCCATCACCCACGACGGATTCCCGAGAGCCTGGTCGGCGAGGAACACGTACTCGTCCCACACGTCGGTGCCGACGAGAATGGTGATCTCCAGCCACGTCTCGGCAACCTTGGCGGCGATGATGAGCAACGCGCCGAGAGCGACGCCGTGCAGAACGCTGAGTCGACGCTCGCCGGACAACTTCCACACCGCGTACACCGCGATGGCCGTCAGCACCCAGGTGCCGCCGGTGCCCATCGTCAGCGGTCCACCCGAGAACCAGCGGATCGCGCCGACGACCACGTCGATCACGACGGCCGCGGATACCGCGTAGATGCGTTCTTTGTTGTTCAGTCCGACGAGCGCGAGAGCGAGGCCCACCCAAGGCATGGTCGCGGAGCGGGGAACGAGGAAGTAGTCACCAAACAGGCTTTCCACCGGACCGAGATAGCCCTTGTACGACGCGAACGCCTGCACGCCCAGGACCAGCAGGGTCAATGCTGCTGTGCCGATCAGAAGGAGTCGGTGAGAACTCGACCACGAACGGTCCGACTGTCCGGGTGCGCCCCCTCGTTGGGACCAACTGTCTATCAACACCGGACAATAGTAAACGGCGTGTGAACTGAATATGGACACCCACTGGACAAACGGTTGGTATGCCCGGATTTCCAGTCCGCGAAACAGTCCTTCGCACTGTGAACCTGCTAGGTGCCCAACTCTGCGACCAAGGCGTCGACGACCGCAACCAGATCGCCGCCCGTCGCTTCCGCTACACGACGTTGCCGCTGGTAGGACGCGCCGCGACGGGGAATGTCCGCCACCGACGCCAACTCGTCCGCGCAGCCGAGCGAGACCGCGATCGGCGCCAAGTCGTCGAGTAGGCGATCCAGATCGTCAGTGACGAGGCACTCGTTTGCGTCGGAGTCGAGGATGATCTCGGCGTCCAGTCCGTATCTCGCTGCGCGCCACTTGTTTTCCTTGACGTGCCACGGCTGCATGTTCGGCAGAGTCTCACCGGCGCTCAGTCTGCGGTCCAGATCGACGATGAGGCAGTGGACCAGAGCAACGAGGGCACCCAGTTCGGCGCGCGTCGAGACGCCGTCGAAGACCCGGACCTCGATGGTTCCCCACTTCGGCGCGGGACGGATGTCCCAGTGCATGCCACCGATCTTGGTGATCACACCGGTCTTCATCTGGTCGTCGATGAACGACTCGTATTCGGCCCAGTTCTCGAACTGGTACGGAAGACCTGCGGTGGGGAGCTGCTGGAACATCAATGCTCGATTGGACGCATACCCCGTGTCGACACCGGCCCACATCGGCGAGGATGCCGACAGCGCCAGCAAATGCGGATAGCGCTGCAGCAGTGCGTTGATGATGGGGAAAACGCGGTCCGCGGACGAGACACCCACGTGGACGTGCACGCCCCAGATCAGCATCTGCCGACCCCACCACTGCGTGCGTTCGATGAGCTCGTCGTAGTCGGGCGTCCGGGTGACCAACTGAGTCGACCATTGCGCGAACGGGTGCGTGCCCGCGCTGATGAGGTCGACGCCCAGCGGATTCGCAGCGCGACGCAGCAGATCCAGTGACCTGTCGAGATCACTCATCGCCTCGCCGACCGTCGAATGAATACCCGTGACGAGTTCGACGGTATTTCGCAGTAGTTCCTTGGTGATGTGCGGGGTTTCGGAGCCGGCAAGCTCTTCGACCGCCGAAAACACCTCGGCTGCTGTGTTGGAGAGATCTCTGGTCTTGCGATCGACCAGCGCGATCTCCCACTCCACGCCCAGCGTCGGGCGCGGCGAACCTGGAAATGGAACTACCACGCAGAGAATCCAATCACAGTGTCGGTAAAAACACCGTGCTGGCTACTGCGTGGTAGTCGCCGGAAGTGATGCAAAACTCAGGTGAGTTGTCAGCTCTTGGTGATGACACCGCAAGCAACGCGTCCGCCTGCGTCACCGGTGTCTAGAGTCTGCTGGTCCGGTGCCGGCGCGTAACGCGTCGGGATGTTGCCGAAGTTGTCCGCTCCGGCGTGGATCATGACGGATGTTCCACCGTTTGCGACCAGTTCGTCGACGGTGAATGCATCGGTCGTGGTGACCAGCGTGGCGGTGCCGTCTTCGAGGACCTGAACCGAAGTGAGGTCGCCGCTCGCCGGGTGGCCCGTGTGACCCTCGGCCTGGAAGTGTCCGCCTGCCGAGAGGAAGTTACCCGGCTCTCCGCCGCTGGGGGCAACGGAATTGGTCTCGCACTTGGCGACCTGGTGGACGTGGAATCCGTGGAAGCCGGGGGTGAGGCCCTTGGCGTCGAGGGTGACCTTGACGTCGCTACCTTCCTGCGCGAACGTGACCGTTCCGACCTTGGCGCCGTCGGTGCCGTTCAGCGTTGCGGTGACCGTTTCGGCAGAAGCGCCGGCGTGAGCCGTCTCGGAACCGTGGCCGCCCGCGCTTTCGTGCGCGCTGGGATCGGCTGCACCGGTCCACACCGGAGGAGTCGTGCCGGGGACGCTGCTGGGCTCTTCGCTGTTACTGCAAGCGGTCAAGCCGAAAGCGGCAATCGCGACTACAGGGGCAACGACGCGCCAGGACATACGCCGGGTGCTGCTGGGGGCCATCGAACCGCTCCTTTGAGGTGGCGAGAAAGTGCTTCTGATCATAACGGCGCGTGTAGTAGCTGGAACCGACGGGTCAGTTCCACCTTCACGACCGGTCAGTTGGAGGTCACGATCACGATCACGCCAGGTGACGCGTTCGCGATGCCGGCGAATCGAGGCTCTGCGGAGACTCCGAGTTCAGCCGCGATCTTCTGCGCCGCTGCCTTCTCCGCCGCGGACGATCCGTAATACACCGTCGTCGTACTGACGGTGCCCTCGCTGTAGTTACCCGTCTCCTCGACGTTCCAACCTGCTGCCGTCAATTCCTCGGCGGTGCCTGCTGCCAGACCGGAGACGGTGCTGTTGTTGAGAACTCGAACGCTGACATTCGACGTGTCGGTGCCGCTCGCGGAGCTGGAAGTCGTGGTCGTCGCAGTTCCCGAGGGTCGCGACGTGGTGGTGGTATCGCCCGAAGCGGGTTGCGTCGTCGCTGCCGGCTTGGAAGTGGCAGGTGCCGGCGCGGGGGCGCTCGTCGTGGCAGGCGCCGAGGATTCGGTCTGCTCTGCTGCGGTGTTCTCGTCGCCCGATCCACCGTCGCTCGATCCACCCAGTGAGGCTGCTCCGAGACCGATGAACACGATCGCCAACGCGATCAACACCATGGCGATTGCGCGAAGCGGAGGTCCGGATGGCTGCTCTTTCGGGGTACTCACGATGTCGACCTTATCGCCAGTGCGTGGACAGCCCGATCATATGTACGCGTGATTCAGGTGACCTCGAAGCCGAGGCGACGCGCGGCCCTGGCCTTCTGACGGCTGGCGCGCAGACGACGCAGGCGCTTGACCAGCATGGGATCAGCCGCCAAGGATTCGGGGCGATCGACCAAGGCGTTGAGAACCTGGTAGTAGCGGGTTGCCGACATGTCGAACAACTCCTTGATGGCTTCTTCCTTCGCACCGGCGTACTTCCACCACTGACGCTCGAAGGAGAGGATGTCGTGCTCCCGGCGGGTGAGGCCGTCTTCGCCCACCTCGTGCATGCCTGCTGTATCTACTACCGAATCGTCGGCGCCAGTGCCTTCGGACTGGTTCCGACTACGCGCGGTTGCGCCGTCCATGTCACTCCTCGACTGCTGTGCTCGGCGTCAGCGAGACTCGTATGCCCGGTGTTCTTTTTCCGACCGAATTCTCGCGGCCGTGAGTTTCCCGGTCCCCTGGCCCGAAGGTAACTCACAATTTCCCCCGCGGCCCACGTTCCGACCGAGCAACGAATTACATCGCTGTTCTTCAGCAACCATTGAACCATGATCGAGTGTGCGGGCCGTGATAACTACGCGGGCGCGCCGCACTATCCTTGTCCGCATGGCTATCCTCCCCATCCGAATCGTCGGCGACCCGGTACTGCACAAGGCGACAGAGCCGGTCACTCAGTCCCCGGCCGAGATCGCCGAACTGATCGCAGACATGTACGAGACGATGGACGCTGCCAACGGCGTCGGTCTGGCGGCCAATCAGGTCGGTGTTCCACTGCGAGTCTTCGTCTACGACTGCCCCGGCGACGACCGCAGCAGCGAGCGTCGACGCGGCGTCGTCGTGAACCCGGTACTCGAGACGTCCGAAATCCCCCAGACGATGCCCGACCCGGACGAAGACTTCGAGGGTTGCCTGTCCGTTCCCGGCGAGCAGTTCCCGACGGGTCGCGCCGATTGGGCGAAGGTCACCGGCACCGACGCCGACGGCAACCCGATCGAGGTCGAGGGCACCGGATTCTTCGCACGGATGCTCCAGCACGAGACCGGGCATCTCGACGGTTTCCTCTACACGGACGTACTCATCGGCCGCAACGCGCGCGCTGCCAAGAAGATCATCAAGCGTTCCGGTTGGGGCAAGCCCGGTCTGACCTGGACGCCGGGGACCGTCGACGATCCGTTCGGTCACGACGACGACGATTACGAAGACTGAGAATTCTGCTCTGAACGGCAACATTTCGATCGGTAGCCGGGTGGTTTTGCGATACAAGCTCCCACCCGGCTATTCGCATCCCATGACCGACGTCATCGGCATCCTCGAGGGCGCCGATCCCATCGCCGTCCGCGCCGGCGACGGTCGGCTGGTCCAGGTCTCCGCCGATCAGGTGATCGCGCTCAAGAGTCTCTCGGCCCGCCCGATTCGCATCGGCGAGATTCGAAACCTCGAAACGGCTGCTGCGGCGGCGTGGCCGGGGGTCGAGCAGGCGTGGATCGACGGTTGGTTGCTGCGCGCCGGTCACGGTGTCACCGGCCGCGCCAATTCGGCTTTGCCGCTCGGTGGTGCGGGGGCGGTTGCAGGCTTCGACGCGAGCACCATCGAGCGGATACGCCAGTGGTTCGGTGACCGCGGCCTGCCGACCCTGCTGCTCCTCCCCGATCGACTCGGCACCGCTCCGGACGGGTGGAGCAGCGAGAAGGAAACCATCGTGATGGCCGCCGATCTGGGCAATGTCACGCTGCCGCTCGGTCCTCCGGTCACCTCGTTCGCCGACCGCCCCGACCACAACTGGCTGTCGATGTACGACACCCACGGCGATCCGGCGTACGTCGAGGCGGTCCTCACGGCTGTCGTGGGCACTGCAACTTTCGGCGCGATCGGAAACACCGACACGACGCTTGCCATCGGGCGCGCTGCGCTCACCGAGGCACCCGACCACAAACGCTGGGTAGGACTGACCGGCATTCACGTCGCCCCTGAACACCGTCGTCACGGAATCGGGTCGCTGATCTGCGGAGATCTACTCTCCTGGGGTCGTGAGAACGGTGCGACGCACGCGTACCTCCAGGTTTCGGCGGACAACTTCGCGGCGATCGCGCTCTACGAGCAGCTCGGATTCGTCGAACACCACCGCTACCGATACGCCACCGATCCTGTCGGCGGCTGACGCTAGGCTTGCCCTCGTGCGCATCGCTACCTGGAACGTCAACTCCGTCCGTGCCCGTACCGACAGGATCATCGACTGGCTCGGTCGATCCGACGTCGACGTCCTGGCAATGCAGGAAACCAAGTGCAAGGACGAGCAGTTTCCGTACGAACGCTTCAAGGAAATCGGCTACGAGGTCGCCCACGTCGGGTTGAGCCAGTGGAACGGTGTCGCCATCGCTTCCCGCGTCGGCTTGGACGACGTGCAGATCGGATTCGAGGATCAGCCCGGATTCGACAAGGATCCCGAGGCAGACCCGGTCCGCGAGGCACGTGCGATCGGTGCCACCTGCGGCGGTGTGCGGGTGTGGAGCCTGTACGTCCCCAACGGCCGTGAGCTGGAAGACCCGCATTACGCCTACAAGCTGGATTGGCTGGCCAAGCTGCGCGACGACGCGGAGGGCTGGCTCAAGCAGGATCCCGACGCGCAGATCGCCCTGGTCGGCGACTGGAACGTCGCTCCCACGGACGACGACGTGTGGGATCCCGCTTTCTTCGAGGGCAAGACCCACACGTCGCAGCCGGAACGAGCTGCGTTCACCGCCTTCACCGAGTCCGGGTTCGCGGACGTAGTTCGCCCGTACACACCCGGTCCCGGCGTGTACACGTACTGGGATTACACGCAGCTTCGCTTCCCGAAGAAGCAGGGTATGCGAATCGACTTCATCCTCGGCTCACCGGCATTCGCAGCACGCGTCGAGGCGGCCGAGATCGATCGAAACGAGCGAAAAGGCAAGGGCGCCAGCGATCACGCTCCGGTGATCGTGAATCTCGGGTGATCGTGAATCTCGGAGCCTGATCGTCTGTTTGCACCCTCGGGCTTCTAGTCCTCGACGAGCAGTTCCAGATACTCGGGATGCTCGCCGAGGTACCGCTGAACATAGGTACACACGGGCCGTACCGACCAATCACGTTCACGGGCGCAGTCCATTGCGAACTGCACGAGTACGGCTGCCAGTCCCTGCCCGCCGTACTCCTCTTTGACGACGGTATGCATGTACGCAACCACGTCGCCCGCTTCGGCTCCGCTCCCCGAAATCTCGTCTTCGTCGCGGTATCCGAGGATGCCGACCAACTCGTCGTCGGAGAGCAGTTCGAATCGTTCGTGCGACGGATTGTCCACGAGCGTGACTTCCGGTGAGGTTCCGGTTTTCGAATTTTCGATGTCGTTCATTGCGGCGACCTCCACGGCACGATGTGCACCTGCGCGATCGGCGACAGCTGCGTTCGCACGCTCTCCATAACTGTGATCCATGCCACTCATAGAATCAGCTACCGACGACGCTGTCCCGGGTTCGACCAATTTTTGCACCGGGAACGACCGGATCGCAATCGCAGTTCGCGCCGTCGTTCCCGCGAGAGGTGGGACCGAGCTGCCGTTTCCCCAGGTCCGATCGGTAGGCTCGTCGTCGTGAAGCTGCTGCCCCTGACCCCCGCCGGACAGACCCCGATTCGGGCATTGACCATCGCCGGAACCGACTCCGGTGGCGGAGCCGGCATTCAAGCCGATTCCCGCACGATGGCGATGTGCGGAGTGCACGCCTGCGTGGCCGTCGCCGCAGTGACGGTCCAGAATTCGGTGGGAGTCAGCGGATTCCACGAGATTCCGCCGGAGATCGTCGCCGACCAGGTGCGCGTCGTGGTCTCGGACATCGGCGTCGGTGCGGCGAAGACGGGAATGCTCGCGTCGACGACGATCATCGAAGCGGTGGCCGCGGTTGCCGCCGAGGTTGGGATCGGCCGCGACCGTCCGATTCCGCTCGTGGTCGACCCGGTGTGCGCGTCGATGCACGGCGATCCGCTGTTGCACGAAGAAGCTCTCGACGCGGTCCGCAACACCTTGATTCCGGCAGCCACGGTGGTCACTCCGAACCTCGACGAGGTTCGGTTGATCACCGGTATCGAGGTCGTCGACGACAAGAGCGCCCGCCAAGCGGCAGAAGCGCTGCATGCGCTCGGCGCTCAATGGTCCATCGTCAAGGGTGGCCACCTTCGTACTTCGGAGTTGTCCACCGACCTGTTGTTCGACGGCGACCGTTTCCTCGAATTCAGCAGTGCCCGGATCGACACCGGCAACGATCACGGCGGCGGAGACACGCTGGCTGCTGCGATCACTTGCGCTCTCGCACACGGCTATTCCGTTCCGGACGCGGTGGCGTTCGGCAAAGAGTGGGTGACCAAGTGCCTCGAGGCGTCGTACGACCTCGGCGCGGGACACGGTCCGGTGTCCCCGCTCTGGCGGCTCCAGGTCTAGCGCTCGAGGTCCAGGGCGCTAGTTCCGGCGCACGCGCCAGATTCCCAGGTCGACGGGAACTCCGTTGGGCGTGGTCGCGAAAAACCCTCGCCGCCATGGCCGGATCGTGAGATCGAGATCCTCCACGGTGCCGGCTTCGAGTTCCTCGAGAGTTGTCGCCGACATCATGACGTTGCCGTCGCCGCCCAAGCCCATCATCCGGGCGGCGATGGTCACGTCGACGCCGAGCCAGTCGTCACCGATCTGACGCGGGGTACCCGTGTGTAGGCCGACGCGCATGCGCGGGGTGTATCCGTCGAGATCGACTTCCGCGAGCGCGTCCTGCGCGGTGAACACCGCCTTCAAAGCCGCATCCGGGCGAATGAACACTGCCATCAGACCGTCGCCCATCCGTTTGACGACGTGTCCGCCGTTGTCGGTGATCGGAGTTTCCACGGCCTGCGCCACCGCACGCAGAAGGGTCAGCGTCGCGCCGTCACCGGCTGCGAGCGACCAGGTGGAGAAGCCCACCAGATCGGTGAAGACGATGGTCAGTTCTTGATCGCCACGTCCGCGGCCCATCTTTTCCAGCGCTGCCTGCCACACCTGCAGTGCTCCGAGGCTCACTTCGCGAGTGGCTGCCGGCTTCTGATCGAGCAATCTGTCAGCGACGCGCGCCACGGCGCGGGCACCGCCGGGGCCGGCGAGCGAGAGCGGATCCCCAAACCCTGGATCACCGGGTAGTGCCCGCCTGAGGCGTCGTAGCGCATCGATGAGCTGCTGCCGACGGTTAAGTTCTGCCGCAGAGTTCAAGACGACGTCGACGACGCCTCGAACCGAGGAGGAAGAAGCACCTGCCGTGTCGGTGTTCTCCGGGGACAGATCAGCCATAACTCAAGCGTAACTCAGAGTTACAGACAGTGTGCTGCCGCCGTTCTCGCACAGTGGCCTCCTGGTCGCTCGCGCAGTCGATCATTCGGTCAGTCGATCATTCGGTCAGTCGATCATTCGGTTCTGGCCTGTGTCCGGGCATCGCCGACGGGAACTCCGTTCGGCCCGCTCAAATCCTGGGCATACGTCGCAACTCCGAAGGCTACTGCAGAAGCGTTGGCAGCGAGCGCTTCGCGATCGATGTTCGCGAGGTTGTCCTGGGCACTGTGGTAGTTCGGGTCGAAGGTCTCCTCCGCTTCTCCGCCCCACTTCTCGGCCTGTGCCGGCGTCTTGCGCTCGTCCGCGCCGCTGAACACTCCGCCCGCCGGGATTCCGATCTCGATGAACGGGCCGTAGTCGGAACGCCCGTCGAAGTCCGTTCCGTCCGCCGCAATCCCCCGATCGGCAAGGAAGTCGACGAAGGTGCGCTCGATGCCCGCCGACCCCTCGGGCCCGGGCCCCTCCCCCACGGCGTCCGAGTTGTCGCCGTCGTAAGCCAGGTATCCGGCGTTGGGCGAACCGAGCATGTCGAAATTCAGGTACAGGGCGATGTCGGCCCGTTCCTGATCGCTCAGACCCTCGACGTAGCGGGTGGAGCCGACCAATCCCACTTCTTCCGCTCCCCAGAAAGCGAAACGCACGGCATTCTCGATGCTTGGTGCGCTTCCCATCTGCAGCGCGGTTTCCAGCACGGCTGCGGTGCCGCTTCCGTTGTCGTTGATTCCGGGACCTTCCGGCACACTGTCCAGGTGGGCGCCAACGACAACCACGTTGTCGGTCGCGCCGGTCTTGGTCTGTGCAATCACGTTGCGCGACTTCGTCGTTTCCGTCGACGTGTCGAGAATCAGCGTGAGGTCTCCGGGCGCTGCGGCAAGAGCCTCGCCCGACGCCTTGCTCACCCCGCCGGTCGGAATGCGGGCGTCTTCGGGTTCACCCAAGGTAGCCCCGCCCAGCATTGCGTCCTCGTTGTTGGCAACCAGCAACGCCGCCGCGCCGCGATCAGCGGCGATCTTCTGCTTGTCGCCGAACGGGCACACTCCACGGGTGACCAGCACGATGGCACCGTTCACGTCGCGGCCGTCGTAGTCGGTGGCCTCGCAACCGGGGGTCTCGTCGGCGGGAATCGCCACCAGACGCGCCGTGATTCCGGTCGGTCCCGTGGAGGTGGAATATGTCAGCGCCCGCACCGGAACATCGGAGCCGTCAGCGGCTTTCAGGGATTCGGTGCCGGGATCGAAGGAGCTGAAGTCGAATTCCAGGGTGCTGACCTCGAAACCCTTGTCTTCGAGCAGGTTTGCCACGTAGTCGACACTGGCGTCGTAGCCGGGGGTACCGGCCGATCGATTGCCCTCGTTGTTGGCGGCGATCTTCTCGAGTTGCTCCAGATGCCCGGTCACGGCGTCGACGGTGACGGTCTCGGAGAATGCAACCGGGTCTGTCGGGACGGCCGCTTCACTTCCCGACGAGCATCCACTCACCACGAGTGCTCCAGCCATTGCGACCACAACCACACCGAAGAGTCTCATCTTCGGAGGATATCGGCCGAAGCACAGGAAAGGGACCCAGTACGAATGGTTTTTCGTACTGGGTCCCTACTCTGCTGTCACTCCTGGTTCTCGGTAGGTCTCCCGACAACACCTACCGAGGGAGCGACAAGATCAGGCGTCGCGACGATTCACGATGACAATACTTGCTCCGAAAATCACCAGAACGAAGGCCGCGAAGTAGATCAGGCTGCCCCAGGGTCCCCAGTGGAAGTCGACGCCACCGCTGCTCGCACTGAGGAAGTGGTTTGCATTCGCGAACGGCAGGAACGGGGTGATCTTCTCGCCGAAGCTGCCGAACAGTCCGAACAGGCTCTCGATGAGCAGCGGCCAGAGCAGGAGCAACGCAATAGCGCCGGCCGACTGGCGAATGATCGATCCGACGCCGACAGCGAGAATCACGCACAGGAAGGCGTAGATCGGGATGCCGTAGATCGCGCGCCAGTCACTGCCGCTCGACAGAGTCAATCCGGCACTCGCCTCGGTACCGGCGATGGCCTTGGCCATGGCGTACGCGCCGAAGGCGAGAACAAATGTCAGTACAGCACCGAAAGCACCGATGAGGCCGGCTTTGGCGATCAGAACCGAGGCACGGTTCGGAACGGCCTGGAAGGTGGTGCGGATGGTCCCGAAGCGGTACTCACTGGTGACCGCGAGGGCCGCCATGATCATGAGAACCATGATTCCGAAACCCGAGATGCCGGCCGTGGCAACGGCGGTGTCGAGGTCCGGTGCTCCCTGGACGTCGGAGGACGTCAGAGCCGACTTGGCAACCGCGCCCATGATGGCCGCGAAGCCGAGCGCGAGCACGACGATGATGACCGAGCACCACAGCGGCGACTTGGTCGTGGTGATCTTGATACGTTCAGCACTGAGAACAGCCATTACAGTGCACCTCCCATAGCCTGCTGCGTGTTTGCCTGCTGTGTATTTGCGTGGTGTGCACCGACACCCGGATCGATACCGGATGCGTGGTACTGGACATCGTCCCCGGTCAACTTCATGAACGCATCCTCGAGCGACCCCTGCTGAGAAGCCAACTCGTACAACACGATTCCCTGCGAACCAGCTAAACCACCGATCACATCGGTGGTCGAATCCACGACCACCAATGCCGGGGCAACGCCGGAACCGTCTTCACGCACCGTCAGCCCCTGCGAGAGCAACACACTGCGCAACGCATCGAGCTGTGGGCTGCGCACGCGCACCGTCGACTCCGACGAACGATCCACGAACTCCGCGACCGTCGAATCCGAAATCAACCGACCCCGACCGATCACCACCAACTGCTCCGCCGTGAGCGCCATCTCCGACAGGAGGTGACTCGACACCAGCACCGTGCGGCCCTCGGCCGCCAACCGCTGCATGAACTTACGAATCCAGACGATGCCCTCCGGATCGAGACCGTTGACCGGCTCGTCGAACAACAACACCTTCGGATCCCCCAACAGCGCACCCGCCAACCCCAGACGCTGCGACATACCGAGCGAGAACCCGCCTGCCTTCTTGCCCGCCACCTCGGACAATCCGACCAACCCGAGCACCTCGTCGACGCGGGACTTCGGGATCCCGTTCGAAGCAGCCATCCACTGCAGATGTGCACGCGCACTGCGATTGGGGTGCACCCACTTCGCATCCAACAACGCACCGACAGTCCGCAACGGCGTCTTGAGCTCGCGGTACGGCTTGCCCTCGATCAACGCCGCACCCGACGTCGGCTGATCCAGACCCAGGATCATCCGCATCGTCGTCGACTTACCTGCACCGTTCGGGCCCAGGAAGCCCGTCACGATGCCCGGCTTGACCGTGAACGACAAATCGTCCACCGCTTTCGTCGGTCCGTAAACCTTGGTCAATCCCCTCAGTTCAATCATGAGGAGAACTTTGCCCTACCGGCAATGACCAGCACATCGGCCACAGGTCTAGTTCCGAGTGGTACTCAGGTAGGACACGAAGCCGGACAATCTGGGCATAACCCTGAGAAAACACCCGGAAATGGTCCGTCAGGACGATGCTTGGGCCCAGAACCGCTTGGGAATCCGGCCGGCGTGACGCGCTTCGAAACCTGCTACCACTGCGTGCCGCATCGCCGACGCCATCAACGCGGGATTCTTGGCCCGCGTCACCGCTGTCGCAAGCAGGACGGCGTCGCAGCCCAACTCCATGGCAAGGGTGGCGTCGCTGGCCGTTCCGATTCCGGCGTCGAGGATGACGGGCACACCGGCGCGCTCGACGATCATCTCGATGTTGTGCGGATTCGCGATACCCAGCCCTGTCCCGATGGGTGAACCGAGCGGCATGACTGCCGCGCAGCCGACCTCTTCGAGGCGAAGCGCCAGCACCGGATCGTCCGTCGTGTACGGCAGGACGGTGAATCCGTCGTCCACCAATTGTTCTGCGGCGGAGACGAGTTCGATTGCGTCGGGCAGCAGAGTCCGCTCGTCGGCGATGACTTCGAGTTTGACCCAGTTCGTCTCGAGCGCTTCGCGTGCCAACTGCGCCGTCAGGACCGCTTCGGCGGCGCCTCGACACCCGGCGGTGTTCGGCAACGGTTCGATTCCGAGGTGACGAAGCAGGTCCAGAACGCCGGTGCCGCCGGCCGCGTCGACTCGCCGCATCGCGACGGTGGTCAGTTCGGTACCGGAGGCGACAAGCGCTTCCTCGAGCACCGCAAGGTTGGCGGCGCCGCCTGTCCCCGTGATGAGCCGGGAACCGAAACTGCGGCCCGCGATAGTGAGAAGGTCCTGCTCAGCCACCCTGCACCGCCGTGAGGATCTCGATTTCCCAACCACGTCCGACGGATTCGTCCCAACGCCCGCGAGGAAAGAGCGCACCGTCGACGGCGACGGCGATGCCTTTGCTCGGCAACTCGAGGTGCGTCAGAAGTTCGGTCACCGTGACTGCTCGATCGAACTCGAGATCTTCGCCGTTGACGGTGATCCCGATCGGGACCTGCTCACTCATGAATTTTCCTTAGCTACTGCGAACCGCTCGGGTTCGGTTCCTTTTACCTCGACCAAAGATGTGCCGTTCAGCAACGCGACCGTCGCATCGGCGGTGACGGGCGTCAGCAGGACCCCGTTGCGGCCGTGCCCGGTGGAGACGACAACACGATCGGACACGCGCCCGATCAACGGCAGGTTGTCCGGCGTCATGGGACGCAGACCTGCTGCGCACTCGTACAGTTCGTATTCGCCGATCGCCGGCATCAGTGCCTCGGCGTCGTTGATCAGGTCCCGTACTCCGGCCATCGTGACCTGTGTGTCCTCACCAGACTCGTATTGTGTTGCGCCGACGACGATTCCGTCACCGCGCGGGACGAGGTAGGCGGGCCGCCCGTGGACGCTTCCGCGGATGGTGCGGCTGGGCGCCGGGGTGACTCCAGGCCTACTGCGCAAGCGAAGGATTTCGCCCTTGACCGGGCGTACCAGTAGCCCGGGCCACAGCTTGGGTGACGCGATACCGGCGGTGAGCACTATCTGATCGGTATCGAGTTCGGCGAGGTCGTCGACGGCCCGCGCGATCAATTCGACGCCGGATTCCGCACAGGCCTTCTGCAACGCCGCCAGCAGAAGTCTGTTGTCGACGGCGGACTCACCGACAGCCATCAACCCCGACCGGATGCCCCGGCCCAGCATCGGTTCGAGTTCACGGATGCGCGCGCGACCGAGAACTTCGAGCTCGTGCCCCTGCGAGCTCACCCACTCGGCGATGGTCTGCAGGTCCTGCGCGTCGGCAGCGTCGAGTGCAACCGTCAGCGAGCTGTCCGCGGTGAAGACCGATTGCCCGAATTTTCCGAGCTCCTCACCGAACGTCGGCCACCGTTCCAGGGACGCTGCACCGATTGTCAACGCGGTTTCTTCACCCGGCCAGCCTTCGGAAAGCGGGGCAAGCATTCCGCCCGCCACCCACGAAGCACCTGATCCAATGGACGGGTCGTACAACCGAACGGCCCACCCGTCGCGGGCTGCTCGCCACGCGATAGCGAGACCGATGACACCGCCGCCGACAACCGACACCGTACGAGCGTGTGTACTCACGAAACTCCACCTCCACTTCCTGCGCCGGCATGATCCGGGTCAGGTCTGACGGTCGGGATCTGGTCGCGATCCCCTCTCAGCCCTACGAACCTCGCAGTCACGACAAAAAGTGACGACGACGTTTCAGGACTCCCGTGTCGAACCTTGCTCCCTAGAGGCTACCGTTTGCTCCGTGCACCCCACACATCCCAGTAACGACATCGACCGGCGCGAGCGCCTGGCAGCAGCACGGCTGTACCTGTGCACCGACGCGCGCCGCGAGAAAGGCGACCTCGCGCAGTTCGCCGAGGCAGCATTGTCCGGCGGAGTCGACATCATCCAATTGCGTGACAAAGGCTCTGCCGGTGAGCGCGAGTTCGGCCCGCTCGAGGCCAAGGACGAACTGGTGGCGCTGGGCATTCTCGCGACCGCAGCGCGACGCCACGGCGCATTGTTGGCCGTCAACGATCGCGCGGATCTCGCGATGGCTTCCGGCGCCGACATCCTCCACCTCGGCCAGAACGACATTCCCGTCCCCTACGCGCGAACCGTTGTCGGTGAAGACGTAGTCATCGGCCGTTCGACGAGCAGTCGCGCGCAGGCGAGTCTGGCCGCCATCGAAGAGGGCGTCGACTACTTCTGTACCGGGCCGGTCTGGGCGACACCGACCAAACCGAATCGAAGTGCGTCCGGTTTGGAACTGGTTCGATCGACCGCCGACGCCGCACCGCCGCGGCCCTGGTTCGCGATCGGCGGCATCGACGAGGAACGTCTGCCAGAGCTGCTCGATGCCGGCGCCACGCGCATCGTCGTCGTGCGTGCAATCACGCAAGCATCGGATCCCCAGGCGGCCGCGCAACGCCTCGCCGCAGCCGTCGCTGGGCGCTGAAAGCCGGTAACTGGCGTTCGTCAAGTGTTTGCCGGGCGATTTCCGCACAGTTACGGGTCAGCACGCCTGACTCGAATTGTGAACGGAAGTTGTCCGATCAGACAACAAACTCCCAGTTCCTAGGTGCGATTGAATGTCCGAAAAGTCGGATTAAGTGATCTTGCTCACAGTTGCTTCGATTGCGTGTCACATCCCATTCGGTTTGTTGTAGTTTACCTCCAGTTACTAACTGAACCTAGGAGCACTAAATGGGATCCCTCGACACCGGCTCGCTCAGCACCGAATCGCTCGAAGACCTGAACCTCGGCAAGATCAGCGAGCTGCTCAAGCTCGGTATCACCGCGGTCAGCTTCATCACGGCGCTGAACTCGCTCAGCTGAGCCTCGTTTCGGTCGACGACCGAAACACCGAAGGGCCGGACTCCCGCGGAGTCCGGCCCTTCTGCTGTATATGCCCTGTTAAGACTGCGTACTCGACGCCTCGGACAGGTTCTGGTCACTGCCTGACTGCTCACTGCCTTGGTGGGAACTGCCTTGGTGGGAACTACCCGACAACCATCCGAATCCGCCGTCCTCGAGCACGACGGTGTGCGGATCGCCGTCCACGGCCACAACAGGCTCGGTCCGGAGGTCGGGCCATGAGGAACCGAAGCCCGGATGCAGCGGCAGTGAGTCGACGTCGGCTTCGCGTACCCACCGCAACTCGGTGCTCTCACCATTGGCAACCGTCGACAGTGGATGCGCCGCGTCAGCCACGACGGTGGTGTAAGTCCACCCGCTCTCGGCGCGCATCGTCACTACTTCCCCGCGGACACGGACGGCGTCCTCGGCGATACCTGCTTCTTCGTGTGCTTCCCGGACGGCAGCGTGCGTCGTGCTCTCGTGTGAGTCCCGCGCTCCGCCGGGCAGTGCCCACGTTCCGCCCTGATGGCTCCACGCCGCACGATGCTGCAGCAAGACCATGGGTGATCCGTCCGAATCGGGGGCACGCAGAAGCAGTCCTGCGGCTCCGTGTTTACCCCAATGCCGAGTACCGTCCGATCCGATGGACCAACCGTCACCGTCACCACGCATCGACTACCTCGCTCCGCCTGCTCTCGCCGTTGTCCCACACTAACCGTTTCAATCTGCTCCAGGTGTAGGTGATGCTTATATGCTCGCGAAGATGCCCTGAATCATTTCTCGGCGGCATCATTTCTCGGTAGCCCGCCTACAGCGAAGTGAGGTGCTCGATGGTCGACCGTGTCGTCCCGTCCATCGAACCCCGGTCGCTGCCGCCCTCCGAGGCCACATCAGTGTCGGCGGAGGACGAGCAGGCACTTCTGCGGCGCGAACTGCAGGCCTTCATGTCCTCGACGCCTGGCCGGTTGACCGTCGTCGGACTGATCCTGATCGCGATCACTTTGATCGCCGGACTCCTCGCCACCGCAGCGATCGAGAACCGCCAGGCGAACCTCGACCTCCTCCTCGTCGAAACCGAGCCTCTCGCCAACTCGGCCCAGAATCTCTACAGTGCGTTGTCCTTGGCAGACGCCGCCGCGGCCACCGCCTTCATCTCCGGCGGCCTCGAACCCGCCGAAGTCCGCGACCGATACACGCAGTCGATCGGTGAGGCCTCTGCGGAGATCGTCCAGGCGTCGGCCGGTCTCGACTCGACCGATCTTGCCGGTCACAGCGCGTTGACCACCATCTCGACCGACCTCTCCGTCTACACCGGGCTGGTCGAAACTGCACGGGCGAACAATCGCGTCGGAAACCCGGTCGGGGCAGCATATTTGAGCGAGGCCTCGCAGTTGATGCAGACCTCGCTGCTGCCGATGGCCCAGCAACTGCACGCCTCGCAGGAGACGCTGGTCTCACAAGTACAGCGCGATTTCGAGACTCCACCGTGGTGGCCGATCGTGGCGTTCGTCTTCGTGCTGTGCGCGCTGGTGGCGACACAGATGTACTTCTCCCGCAAGAGTCGCCGACGCTTCAATCTCGGGTTGATCCTTGCCTCGCTCGCGGTCGCTGCAGCTCTGCTGTGGCTGCTCACGGTCGGACTGGTCTCCGCACTGGCCACCGGGCGCGCGCTCGACGCCGGGGCCGAGCCACTGCACGAACTGACCGAGGCACGAATCATGGCGCAGCAAGCACGCACCGTGGAAACCCTCACGCTGGCGAGGCGGGATTCGACCGCCGAGGACAACGTGACGTTCACCCGCAAGGTCGATGCTCTGCGGGACATCCTCGAGGGCCTGCAAAGCGACGAACGCGCCCGAGTGAACAGCGAAGTGCTGACCGCCGCACTCGACTCGCGCCAGCAGTGGGTGGCTGCGCACACGCGCATGTACGACCGTCTCGGAAACGGCGACTTCACGTCCGCCGCAGCCATCACCATCGGCGCCGGAGAACAGGATTCGGCCGCGGAGTACGGAAAGCTCGATCACGAACTCTGGCAGGGAATCGTGGATTCGCGCACGAATCTTCGGTCCGACGTCTCGTACGCCTCCCGGGTGTTGGCTGCCTCTGCACCGGGCATGTCTGTATTGGCAGTTCTCGGAGTTGCCGGAATCTTCATCGGATTCTGGCCTCGACTGCGGGAGTATCAGTGACGGGAGTACCGGTGATGCGGAGGAAGAGCCCGGCCGTATGTGTCGCGGTTCTGGCAGCGGCCATGCTGGTGCTCGCCGGTTGCGGTGCGGATCGAGCCGAAGACTTGGACAACGCAGGCGCCACGTCGTACACGGAACCGCCGCTGCCGGCCGAGGCCACCATCGCTCCCAGCCCGACACCGACGACTACCGCGTCGTGCACCAACCTCACCGCGAGCCTGCGGCCCACCCCCGCAGACGCATCTCCGCAGCCACCCACGCCGAGCCTCGACGCCATCCGCGCCCGCGGGCGGCTGATCGTGGGCCTGGACACCGGTTCCAACCTCATGAGCTTTCGCGATCCGGCCACCGGGCGCCTCGAGGGTTTCGACGTGGACATCGCCCGCGAAATCGCCCGAGATCTGCTCGGTGACCCGGAGAAGATCGAGTACCGAATCCTGACGTCGGACGATCGGATCGCCGCACTCCAGGAATCGATGGTCGACGTGGTCGTCAAGACCATGACCATCACGTGCGAGCGGCGCGAGAAGGTCGACTTCTCGACGCAGTACTTCTCCGCTGAACAACGAATTCAGGTCTTGCAGGGGTCATCCGTCCGCGGCATCGACGACCTCGCAGGCAAGCGGGTCTGCGCTGCCCGGGGAACGACCTCGGCCACTCGAATCCAGCAACTCCAACCCGAAGCCACCGTCGTCACCGTCCCGATGTGGTCCGACTGCCTCGTCGTCCTCCAGCAGGGGCAGGTGGACGCGATCAGCACCGACGACACGATCCTCGCGGGCCTCGCCTCGCAAGACCCGTATCTGATGATGGTCGGTGGCTCACTGGGCGTCGAACCGTACGGAATCGGAGTGAACAAGGACAACCCCGACTTGGTCCGATTCGTCAACGGAACACTGGATCGGATCCGGAGCGACGGGACCTGGAACCGTATCTACGACCGCTGGCTCAGCGTCCTCGGTCCTTCGCCCGGTCCCCCGCCGGCCGTCTACCGGGATTGAGGCTGACATGACCGAAGAAACCGGCCCCGAGCCCGACGCCACGCAGGCTTCCATGCGTCCCGAACCCGAAGCCACCGGCGCCTACGAGCGGCCCGAGCCCGAAGCCACCGGCGCCTACGAGCGTCTCGAGCCGACTTCAGCGCAGATACGGGGTACCACGCCCTCCGCATCCTCCTCCCCTACCGGCCGCTCCACTCGATCCCGCCGCAGCCGGTCGGGGCGAAAGCTACGTCTCGGCGGCGGCCTGGTCGAGGTTCCCCCCGTCCCGCAGATCGACCCCGCATCTGCGGTGATGAGTGACCCGACCGTCCCCGAGCGGAAACGGTTCTGTTGGAAATGCAACGAACCAGTCGGTCGTAAGAGCGCAAGCACCAAGGCAACTCAGCACGGCACCTGCCCCAAGTGCGGTTCCACTTTCGACTTCCGTCCACTCCTCGAAGAGGGCGAATTGGTGTCCGGTCAGTACGAGGTTCAAGGGCCCATCGCGCACGGCGGCCTGGGATGGATCTACCTCGCGATCGATCGCAATGTCAGCGACAGGTGGGTAGTTCTCAAGGGGCTCTTGCATTTCGGTGATTCCGAAGCGCAAGCCGTTGCGGTGGCCGAGCGTCAGTTCCTCGCCGAGGTCGCCAACCCCAGCATCGTCAAGATCTTCAACTTCGTCGAGCATCCGCGCCCGGACGGCACACCCATGGGGTACATCGTCATGGAGTACGTGGGTGGGCGATCATTGCGCGAGGTGCTGGCCGAATTCCCGGACGGCAAGCACATGCCGATCGAGCAGGCAATCGGCTACGTACTGGAAATCCTTCCGGCGCTGAGCTATCTGCATTCCACCGGCCTGGCCTACAACGACCTCAAACCCGAGAACGTGATGGTCACCGAGGATCAGTTGAAGCTGATCGATCTCGGCGCCGTGTCCGGAATCGAAGACTACGGGTACCTGTACGGTACCGCCGGCTATCAAGCACCCGAGATCATCGAGACCGGTCCGACCATCGCCTCCGACATCTTCACCGTTGGAAGAACACTCGCGGTTCTCACCCTCGACATGCCCTCGAAGCACGGACGGTACCTCGACGGCCTTCCCGAACCCGAGGACGAGCCACTACTGCGCGACCACGAGTTCTTTCACCGTCTACTGCTACGCGCTACCGACCCGGATCCGAAGAAGCGATTCCAGTCCGCCGAGGAAATCGCGGGACAACTCACCGGCGTTCTGCGAGAAATCCTCGCCGAGCAGACCGGGCAGGAGAATCCCGGACTCTCGCTCGTGTTCAGCAGGCAGCGAACGTCTTTCGGCACCGATGAACTGGTCGGGCAAACCGATGTGTACGTGGACGGTGTCAGCCACGACGCCGCTCTCGATCCGCGCGAAGTTGCGCACGCACTTCCCATTCCGTTGGTCGACCCCACCGATCCCAGCGCGCCGTTGCTGGCGGCGGCGGTGCACAGCGAACCGTCGCAGACCCTCGATGCGTTGAAACACGCCCGCGAGAACGGAATCGACCGAACATCGGGCACACCGGCGGCCGCCGTCTCGGGCGAAGTTCGACTGGCCGAGGCCAAAGCTCATCTCGATCTCGGTGATCCGGAAACCGCACTGACAGTTCTGGGCGAACTCCAGCAGAACATCGGGGACCACTGGAAGATCGAGTGGTATCGAGGACTTGCTGCGTTACAACTGGACCGATTCGAGCCCGCTTTCAGTCACTTCGAGACAGTTCTCACCGCACTGCCCGGCGAGGCTGCACCCAAGCTGGCGTTGGCAGCGACGGCAGAACTGATTCTCCAGCACTGGGAGAGCGACGACCCGGACCAATGGTGCCGCTTCTCCGAGAAGTACTACCGCACCGTCTGGCGGACCGAACGGAACTACGTCAGCGCAGCATTCGGGCTCGCCCGACAACTCGCCGATCACGGCAACAAGAAGGCAGCCATCGCCGCCCTCGACGAAGTACCCACGTCTTCCCGGCACTACAACGTCGCACGGATGTCCAGCGCTCTGACGATGCTGTCCGGCGTTCCGATCGCCGAACTCGACGAATCGACTCTGCGGGAAGCCGCCCGTCGTGTTCGGGCGCTACCTGCTGAAGAGAGCCGAAGCCTGCAGATGCGAACCCTGGTGTTGGGCACGGCACTCGATTGGATTCGCTACGGCAATCGCTCGCACACCGAACTCGAACCCATCCTCGACCTGCCCTTCACCGAGCAAGGTCTGCGCACCGGAGCCGAAGCCTGCCTTCGAGCCCTCGCTCGCGCCACGACCTCCCGCACGCACCGCTACGCCCTCGTGGACCGGGCGAATGCGGTGCGTCCGCGCAGCAATTTCTGACGGACGCCCCGAGGTTTACAGTGCTGCAGAAACCTACAGTGCGGCCACCAAAGCCTTCGCCGCGCGGGCGATCGCCAACTCCTCGTTGGTGGGGACCACCAGCACCTCGACGGCTGACGTGGATGCGGAGATACGACGCTCGTCGCGACTCTTCGCCTCGTTGAGAGCCGGATCGACCTCGATACCGAGACGGGAAAGCCCGGCCAGGCTGTCGCGTCGTACGTCGATGTTGTTCTCCCCGACGCCACCGGTGAAGGTGATGACGTCGACGCCACCGAGTTGAACGATGAAGGCACCGATGTACTTACGGAGCATGTGCACGTAAACGTCGTACGCAAGTTGTGCGTCTTGGTCGCCGCCCTCGATCAGTGCGAGCAAGGCACGGAAATCGTTGACTCCCGACAGTCCCTTCAAACCGGAGCGCCGGTTGAGGAGGTCGTCGATCTCGTCGACCTTCATTCCCGAGTTGCGGTTGAGGTGCAAGATGATGCCTGGATCGATGTCGCCGCTGCGGGTGCCCATGACAAGACCCTCGAGCGGGGTGAGGCCCATCGTGGTGTCGATGGCCTTGCCGCCCTTGATTGCCGAGGCCGAAGCGCCGTTTCCGAGGTGCAGGACTATCTGATTCAGCTCGGCCGGATCCTTGCCGAGGAACTCCGCGACCCGTCCAGACACGTATTCGTGTGAGGTCCCGTGGAAGCCGTACCGGCGAATCTGGTTGGCCTTGGCCACATCCCGATCGATCGCATAGGTGGACGCCGCCGCGGGCAGTGTGTGAAAGAAGGCGGTGTCGAACACTGCTACGTGCGGAACGTCTGGCAGTTCTTCGCGCGCCACCTCGATACCGATCACGTTGGCCGGATTGTGCAGCGGCGCAAGGTTCGACAAATCCGCGATGGCTTTCACGACGCCGTCGTCGATGAGAGTCGGCGAATAGAAGATGTCACCACCGTGCACGACTCGGTGACCGACTGCGATGATTCCGGCCTCACTCAGCGGCCGCCCGACCTCGGCGACGATGTCGAGCACCATCTTCAGACCTGCGCGGTGATCGGCGATCGGAAGGCTCCGGTCTTCGACTCCGGTGCGGTGGTTGTAGACGATGTGGCCGTCGGGCTCACCGATGCGCTCGATGAGACCGTGCGCCACCGATTCCGCCGTATCCGGATGCACGAGTTGAAATTTGATGGATGACGAGCCGGAATTGATGACCAGTACGGTGCCGTCGCTCACGCTTGCGCTCCCTGTGCCTGTATTGCCGTGATAGCCACGGTGTTGACGATGTCCTGGACCAACGCTCCACGCGAGAGGTCGTTGACCGGCTTGTTCAGTCCCTGCAGAACCGGCCCGACGGCGATAGCACCGGCGCTACGCTGCACTGCCTTGTACGTGTTGTTGCCGGTGTTCAGGTCCGGGAACACGAACACCGTTGCTTTGCCCGCCACCAGCGAATCCGGCATCTTCTTGTCGGCGACACTCTGCTCGACGGCGGCGTCGTACTGAATGGGCCCTTCCACCAACAGATCCGGTCGACGCTCGCGCACCAAAGCGGTCGCGGTGCGAACCTTGTCGACGTCGGCTCCGCTGCCCGAATCCCCGGTGGAGTAAGAGAGCATCGCGATGCGCGGATCGATCCCGAACTGCGACGCCGTCTGTGCGGACGAGATCGCGATGTCCGCCAACTGCTCCGACGTCGGGTCCGGAACCACGGCGCAGTCACCGTAGGAGAGAACGCGGTCGGCCAGGCACATCAGGAAGATGCTCGAGACCGTCGAGACACCGGGGGCGGTCTTGATGATCTCGAACGAGGGTCGAATCGTGTGAGCGGTGGTGTGTGCAGCGCCGGACACCATGCCGTCGGCAATTCCCAAGTGCACCATCATCGTTCCGAAGTACGAGATGTCGGCGATCACCTCGCGGGCCCGCTCGATGGTCATGCCCTTGTGAGCACGCAGCGCGGTGTATTCCTGTGCGAAGCGCTCGGTGTACTCGGACTGCGCGGGTGCGAGTACCTGCGCGCCACTGATGTCGACGCCGAGTTCCGCTGCGCGTCGACGCACACTGGGTTCGTCACCGAGGATCGTCAGGTCGGCAACCTGGCGCTGCAGCAACCGGCCGGCCGCGCGCAGGATCCGGTCGTCGTCACCCTCAGGCAGGACGATGTGCTTGCGATCGCGTCGAGCGCGGTCGATCAGCTTGTACTCGAACATCTGTGGGGTCACGACGGACGGGATCGGCAGTGCCAGTCGGTCCATCAGGACGTCGGCGTCGACGCGCTGTTCCATCAAGCTCAACGCGGTGTCCACCTTGCGCTGCGAACCGACTGCCACGCGTCCGCGGGTTTGGGCTGCGGCGCTTGCGGTGTCGAAAGTGCCGAGGGTTGTCGTGAGAATCGGAAGACGCTGTTTGAGGCCGGCCATCAACGCCGCGATGGCCGGGTGCGGCGTGATCCCGCCATTCATGATGATGCCCGCGAGCGACGGAAATCCCTCCGCCTCATGCGCATTGAGCAACGCGAGCAGCACGTCCGAGCGGTCACCCGGTGCGATGACGACCATGCCCTCGACCAGACGCTCGAGGATGTGCTCGGCGGTCATGCCGCCCACCATCACCTTCAGCGCTTCGCGGTGCAGCAGTTCCGGGTCACCCGAATACAACTCGCCGCCGGTGGCCTCCATCAACTCGGCCATCGTGGGCGAGACGAGCAACGGAATCTCCGGCAGGCTCCACGTCGGAACACCGATGTCGGACAGCGCTGCGGTGACCTCGTCGAGCTTGTCGGGATCGCAACGATTGGCGACGACCGCGAGCAGATGAGCGTGGTTGGCGGCCAACTCGGCGGCGCATAGATGCGCGAGCTGGGCGACCTCCTCGACACTGCGCCGAGCGCCGCGTACCGCCAGCAGAACCGGCGCGCCGAGGTTCACGGCGATGCGGGCGTTGAAGCTCAGCTCGCTCGGGCTTGCTACGTCGGTGTAGTCACTTCCGATGATGACGACGGCGTCGCACTGCTCGGCCACGGTGTGGTACTTCGCGACGATGTCGGCCAGCGCGGCTTCAGGATCGGCGTGAACCTGCTCGTAGGTGACGCCGAGTGCGTCGGCGTAGGAGAGATCGGCGGTGGTGTGCTCGAGCAGCAGTTCGAGGATATAGTCGGTTTCCTCGGTAGAGCGGGCGATCGGGCGGAAGACACCGACCCGGGCGACGGTCGCGCACAGCATCTGCAGCACGCCAAGCGCGATGGTGGATTTTCCGGTGTCACCTTCAGGAGAGGCAACGTAGACACTCGACACGGCAGCGGGCGCTTCTGGCATGCCCAACAGCCTAGTGTGGGCCGCCGCCCACCTTGCCACTGATCGTGGTCACGCTCACGCTCGTGCCGACAACCGGCGGCTACGAGAAAGACGAACGGTGCCTGCCACACGTCGAGTGGCAGACACCGTTCAGTTGATCTCGAGGATCAGCCCAGAGCACGCAAGCGAGGCGCGAGGTCACGCTCGAACAGTTCGAGGAACCGGCGCTGATCATGGCCCGGTGCGTGGAACACCAGGTGATTGAGACCGGCATCGACGTAGGCCTTGACCTGCTCGACGGCGTCGTCCGGATCGGAAGCGACGATCCAGCGCTTGGCCACCTGCTCGATGGGCAGAGCGTCGGCAGCGGCTTCCATTTCGATCGGATCCTCGATGCTGTGCTTCTGCTCCGGCGTCAGGGACAGCGGAGCCCAGAAGCGGGTGTTCTCGAGCGCAGCCTCCGGATCGGTGTCGTAGCTGATCTTGATCTCGATCATCTTGTCGATGTCGGCGACGTCGCGCTCGGCCTTGGCTGCGCCCTCGGCAACGGCTGGAAGCAGCTTCTCGGTGTAGAGCTCCATGCCTTTTCCGGAGGTGCAGATGAAGCCGTCACCGGCACGTCCCGCGTACCGGGCGACAACGGGTCCGCCGGCCGCGATGTACACGGGAATGCCGCCCTCGGGAACGTCGTAGATCGACGCGCCCCGAGTGGTGAAGTACTCGCCTTCGAAGTCGACACGATCGCCCAGCCACAGCTCACGCATCAACCGCACGGACTCACGCAGCCGCGCGAAGCGTTCCTTGAACTCGGGCCACTCGCCCTGGAAGCCGGTGGCGATCTCGTTGAGAGCCTCACCGCTGCCGACGCCGAGCATGATGCGTCCCGGGTAGAGACATCCCATCGTCGCGAACGCCTGAGCGATGACTGCCGGGTTGTAGCGGAACGTCGGCGTCATCACGGACGTGCCGATCTGCACGCGCTCGGTGCGCTCACCGACGGCGGTCATCCAGGCGAGCGAGAACGGTGCGTGGCCACCGTTGTGGCGCCACGGCTGGAAATGATCGCTCACCGCAACGGAATCCATGCCGTGCTGCTCTGCCAGAACTGCCAGCTCTACCAGTTCGCGAGGGCCGAATTGCTCAGCCGATGCCTTGTATCCGAGCTTGAGTTCCTGCGCCACCGTGCACTCCCTTGTCGTCTGTTTCGTTTACTTCTCTGACATGCTTCACGTTCTTTGCAGACTATCCAGACACCGCTGGGACTTCTCTGCGTATCTCAGCGAGCGAGGCTGGTGACCACCGTTGCCACGCCGGCTGCGACGGCAACCCCGGCCAGTGCCAGTGCAAACAGCCACAATGCGTGCGGTTCCGGCATCGCCGCTCCGTCCTCGAGCGCCTTCTTCACCTGTAGCCAGCGTCGCATACCTACCAGTGCGGCTGCCGCCGCGAGTGCGATCAGGGTCAGACCGAGAGTCGTGCGAACCCACCCGGTACTCCATTCCGGTACCAATTGGACGACGGCGATGCCTCCGGCCAGCAGGGCGAGTGAGCTACGCATCCAGGCGAGGAAGGTGCGCTCGCTGGCAAGGGTGAAGCGCTCGTCCGGGCGGTTCGGTTCACTCATGCGTGCTCACCTCCGTGCGGTGCCACCAGATCCGGGTCCTGACGCCAGTCGTAGACGACCTCGGTGCGCAGAACGATGTCCTGCAACGAACGTCGTCGTCGATCGACCGCCGACCACAGCAATCCGAAGGCGAAGAGCACGCAGAGCACCGCACGGATGAAGGCCAACGGCCAGCGCACGAGGCGATGCCCGGACGTGATCACCCGCAGCCCCATCACGAGGGACCCGACGGTCCGACCGGTGGTCGCCCAGCAGGCGGTCAGATACGCCACCGAGACACCGAGAAATGCCGTCGTGGACAGGAAGATTCCCGGTTCCGAGAAAGTGAAGCTCTGTGGCGAGAAGAGCAGTCGGACGAAGGCGAAGCCCACGTACACGGAACCCATCAGGAGCAGGACGACGCCCAGGTCGATCAGTCCGGCGAGTCCACGGGTGACGATGCCGGCTGGGCCGGAACTCTCCTGGGCCACTAGCGTTCGCCTGCGTTCGTCTTCGGATCGGTCTCTGTCGACGGTTTTTCTGGTGACGGTTTATCTGATGACGGTGCGTTGTCGCGGCCGAAGAGTCGCCCGACGAAGCCGGCGACAGCGTCGTCCGCCTGCATGCCCTGCACTCGAGCTCCGTGCACGGCTTCCGTGGAGAGTGAACCGGTCGATTCACGAATCATCTGGGGCAGGTCGACGCCCTCGATGACCTGGTCGGCGATCTTGACGAGGTCGATGCGGTTGACCTGGCGTTCGAGGTCGACCGTGTCGACTATCCCGTCGAGATCGAGGCGATCGATCACCGCTTTGACGTCGAGGCGGCTTGCGATCTCGTCCACGTCGACCCGGTCGATGATCGGTTCGAGCGAGACCCGTTCGGCAATCTTGTCCACGTCGATGTTCTCGGCGATCTTGTCGATGTCCACGTGGTCGACGACGATCTTGGTGATGTCGACTTCGGACAGAGCAGCGTCGACGACAGCTTTGATCACCGTCCGCAAGGTCGAGTCGGCGAACTCCACGGTCGAGTGCATCGCTTCCGTGCCGCGAGTGGTGACCTGGGTGATCGCGCCGTCGAGTGCGTCACCGACGACAGGGATCCGCTGCACGGAATCAAGTGCGAGACCAGCGGTTCTGCGCGCCGCACCAGCCGTGATCGCGGCCAGCCCGAAGGCCAGCCGAATCACGTCGGATTCGGGGTGGTGCGACTGCGATCCCACGCAATTGTCTCCATCTTCTTATACGACTGTTACCCGGACATTCGTCACTCCTCTTCGCATTGTGCCACTGTTGGAAGGCACAAATACGCTGTCCGGCTTGCGCCTGGGGGGAAATATGAAGACACGTCGTTTCACGGTTCGGCTGACGATGGCGGTGGCCATGGCCGCCGGCTTTCTCGGCCTCAGCGCGCCGACCGCGAGCGCGGATTCCGTGGTCAGTCGCATCGACGTCTACTCCCCCTCGATGGACCGCTGGATCGCCAACGACGTGATTTCGCCGGCCGGAGGAGGCCCGGCCCCGACCTTCTATCTGTTGACCGGTGTCGGCGGCGGCGAGGACGGGATCTCGTGGTTCAACAACACCGGAGTTCGTGACTTCTTCGACGACAAACACGTCAACGTGGTCATGCCGGTCGGCGGCAAGTTCAGCATGTACACCGACTGGAACGCCGACGATCCGGTGCTGGGCCGTAACAAGTGGCAGACGTACCTCACCAAGGAACTACCGGCGGCGGTCAACGCTCGGTACAACACGACCGGTGTCAACGCACTCGGCGGTGTGTCGATGGCCGGCGGACCGGTTCTGGACCTCGCGATCCAGTCGCCGGGCACCTACCGCGCAGTCGGCTCGTACAGCGGCTGTCCGCGCGCCGGCGACCCGCTCGGCCAGGCCGCGGTGCGCTCGATGGTCGAGATACTCGGCGGCGGCAACGCGGCCAACATGTGGGGGCCGTGGGGTAGCCCGCAGTGGGCGGCGCACGACCCGTTGATCAACGCCGAGAAACTGCGTGGCACAGCGCTGTTCATCTCGACCGGCAACGGCCTCCCCGGCCCGGTGGACGGAATCAACTCGCTGGCGATGGCCGCCGGCGTCGTTCCCGGCGCGGTCCTCGAAGGCATCACCAACATGTGCACCGCTGCCCTGCAGGGGCGATTCGGTCAGCTCGGCATTCCCGCGACGTTCAGCTTCCGACCCGAAGGCACCCACACCTGGGGGCTCTTCGAAGCCGACATGCGCGCGTCGTGGCCGATGATCGCGGGCGCTATCGGGGCGTGAGCCTCACGGCCCTCCTTACAAGCCATGGCGTCAGGTGAGACTGCGCGCCCAGTCCCGCATCCCGGCGGGGCCAGTGCCGGTGGCGTATTCAGCGAACAGATTTCGCGCTTCGTCACGGCGGATGCCGCCGAGGACTTCACGCGGCTTACAGAAAAACGGAAGTTCCACAGGCGGCGCCCACAGCTGCACGAGTTCCGCCGCACCGTCGTTCGGGGATTCGAGAGCGAACCACACCCGGGTCACGCCGAGCGTGATCGCGGCACCCATACACATGAGACATGGTTCGAGATTGACCGCCAATGTCAATTCACCGGACGCGCGAGTGAATCCGAGAGCCTCGTCGGCCTGCAAGAGCGCTTGAAGGTCCGCATGGACTACCCGTCGGCCGAGTGCCCGTTCTTGCGTATACGCCCGCCCGAGCACACGGTCGTCGTCGAACACGACTGCGCCGATCGGCATCTCCCCGAGCTCCATGCCCTCACGCGCTACGTCAAGAGCAACCGCAAGGGCATCTCGAGGTGAAAACATCACTCGACACTAATGGACCAAGGCAAACTCACGCTGCCAGTAGTGCGGGTAGTCCCCATTCCTTGGCAAGCAGCTCGTACGAGCGCAGACGATCCTCGTGCCGATGGGTCACCCCGGTGATTACCAATTCGTCCGCTCCGGTGAGCTTCTGCAAACTGTCGAGCCTGTCGGCGACGGTAGACGGTGAACCGACGAACTGCGTGATCAGCCGATCCTCCACCACTGCTTTGTCGGCGTCGGAAAGTGGGAGCGCTGTCGCGGGATCGGGGTACGGGATGGCGCCGTGTCCGCTGCGAATGCTGTGCGTCCAGTGCCCGAACGTAGACGCCAACTCTCTCGCCGTCGCATCGTCTTCCGCAGCAACAACATCCGCGGAGACGACGACATACGGCTCCGACAGAACTGCCGACGGTCGGAATGCTGCACGGTATGCCTCGACGGCATCGAGCGTACTCGAGGGCGCCACATGGTAATTCGCACCGAACGGCAATCCGAGTCGTCCGGCGAGCTCGGCACTGGGGCCCGCACTGCTTCCGAACACCCACAGTTCGACGTCGGCATTCTCGCCGGGACTGGCGTGCAATTCGATGCCGTCGCGGGTTCTGTAGGTACCGTTCAGGAGCGAGCGTATGTCGTCGACCTGCTGCTTGAAATCGGGCGCCTGCGCGCCCGGAAACGCCAATGCCTCGAACGACGCCTGCAACCGCGGTGACGTGAGAAGACCGGTTGGATCGAAGGTTGCCGGGATCACGACGCCGTCGCGTACGACGTTCTCTCGCTTCGATTCTGCCGGCGCAGGCGTTCCGGCAGCGACGGCGCGAAGTGCCTCCACCCGACGCTGTCCGCTGCGCCCGATACCGAGATCGATACGACCCGGATACAACGCTTCGACGGTACCGAAGGCCTCGACCACCTGAGCCGCCGTGTTGTTGCCCAGCAGCACGGCGGCCGAGCCGACACGAATGGTGTTGGTGGCGGCCGCGATCAGCCCGACAAGCACTGCTGGCGACGAAGAGGCAACGCCGACGAAGTGGTGTTCGGCGACCCAGTAACGCTTGTATCCCCACGCTTCGGCAGAACGAGCGAGGTCCAGCGAGTTCCGCAAAGCCTGGCGGGCCGTTCCGCCCTCACTGATCGGCGAGAGGTCGAGTACGGACAGCGGCGCGCTCACCTCGGTCCGCTTTCGTAGCGGGTGTCCGGTGTCTTCTCGCCGGCTTCCACCGCGAACGCCAGGCGGTTCTCGGCGGGGGCCACCGGGCACGTCGCGTAATCGGTGAACGCGCAGGGCAGGTTCGACGCCCGATTGAAATCGAGGACTACCGCGCCACCGGGTTCAGGTGCGCTCACGTGCAGCGAGCGTGCGGCCGGGTAGGTGGACACACCACTGGTCGCGTCGGTGAACAGGATGTGAAAGCCGTTGTCCTTGCCCGCGAACGCAATCAGCGTATACGTTGCACCGTCGTGTTCGAAGCTGATGGTTCCTAGGGCGTCGTGATGATGCTCGAGGCGCTCGACGACCGCGCCCGTCGTCACCGTGCGAGCCTCCTCGAAAGCTGTGAAGACACCCTCGATGCGCCACTGCGGGTTCGGCTCGAAGGTCGGGATACCACTGAACTGCGCCAATGCCGGGGCCGACGAATCGTGGATCCGCAGAGCCACCTCGCCGGTGCGGCGGATGACCTCGACCAACCGTGCGCCCTGCTTGACGATCAGTCCCGGCGCCCCCTCGATCGGATTCAGAGTGGCTGAACCGTCCACTGCGACTCCGTCGATCGAGAGATCGTCTGCCGCCGTTGCTGTGACGACCACGGCATTCGCGTCGGCGCGCCATGCACCAGGTAGGTCTGCGAAGGTGGAATCGGTGTCCACCAGCCAATGCAACGCAGTCAGGCTCAGCCAGCCGAGGGGTTCGCCGAAGGTGGCGTCGCGCGAGGCGTGCCAGGCATTCCAATCGCCGGTGAAGGTACTGGTGGAAGTGTCGGTAACGGTCATGATGCGCGGACTCCTTCAGCCTGCTCGTGCGGGTGGCGCAGCCCGAGATGGCTGCGCAGGGTGGTTCCTGAGTACTCGGTCCGGAAACTGCCGCGGTCCTGAAGTTCCGGTACGACGGTGTCGATGAACTCGTCGAGGCCCGCGGGGGTGATGTGGGGAACGAGGATGAATCCGTCGCTTGCGTCGCCCTGGACGTAGCTGTCGATCTCGGCAGCGACCTCGGCGGCGCTACCCACGAACTGTTGGCGGGCAGTCACTTCGATGATGAGTTCACGGATGCTGAGGTTTTCGGCCTCGGCCTTGGCACGCCACTGATCTGCGACCGCTCGTGGATCCTTGACGTGGCGGACGCGTCCACGGGTGATGTTGACGTCGTCCGACGGATCTTCCTTCGGCAACGGGCCGTCGGCGTCGTACTGGGAAAGGTCTCTGCCCCAAACCTGTTCGAGAAAAGCGATGGCAGTCTGGGGTCCGACCTGCTGCCGCCGGATGTGATATGCCTTCTCCTGTGCGTCCGCGGCGTTGTCACCGAGGACGAAGGTGGCGGCGGGGAGGATCTTGAGGTCTGCGTGCGTGCGTCCGTACTTGGCCAAGCGTCCCTTCACGTCGGCGTAGAACGCCTTGCCTGCTTCGAGCGTTCCGTGCCCGGTGAAGATGGCATCGGCCTTGGCCGCGCCGAACTCGCGTCCTTCGTCGGAGTCACCGGCCTGCAACAGAACTGGGTGCCCCTGCGGACTCCGTGGAACTTCGAAGCGTCCGGCGATGTCGAACTGCTTACCGGAGTGCTGGAACTGGCCGACCTGCTGGTCGGTGGCGAAAACACCGCGCTCACGGTCGACGATCGGACGGTCGACGCTCCAGCTGTCCCACAGCGTCCGTACTGCGTCGACCAACTCGTTGGCGCGTGCATACCGCTCGGAATGCTCCAGATAGCCACCGCGGCGGAAGTTCTCGCCGGTGAAGGCGTCCGAGGAGGTGACCAGGTTCCAGGCGGCGCGGCCGTCGGAGAGATGATCGAGCGTCGAGAACTGCTTGGCCAACTCGTACGGTTCGTTGAATGTGGTGTTGATCGTCCCGGCCAGGCCGAGATGCGTTGTCACACCGGCAACCGCATTGAGAATGCTGAAGGTGTCCGGGCGACCGACTACGTCGAGGTCGTGAATTTTGCCCTGATGCTCGCGTAGGCGCAAACCCTCTGCGAGGAAGAAGAAGTCGAACAATCCGCGTTCGGCACTGCGGGCGAGATGCTCGAACGAGCTGAACTCGATCTGACTCTTGGACGCCGGATCGGTCCACACCGTGGTGTTGTTCACGCCGGGAAAGTGAGCGCCCAGATGGACTTGCTTGCGAATCCTGTTCTGTGTCATCGGTGTTCCTGTTCTCTACTCGCGCTACGCGAACTGATTGACGGGCAACTGGAAGCCCAACCGCTCGCGCAGCGTCGGGGCGGTACTCGGTCGCGGATTGAGAGTTGGCACTACGTCCGTCGCGATCTTCTCCACGGCGGCGGCCAGCGCCAGTGGACGCAGAACCACACCGTCGATCCCGGCGAGCCCACCGATCTCACGCAGCAGCGCAGTCAAACCCGCGCTGTCACCGCGATAGAACAGCGAGTGCGGGGCATACGGCGCTCCCGCCCATTCCTCGAGTTCCGCCAAAGCGTCGTCGGCGGCACCGCGATCGGCGCCGAGGAGCACGTCGACGTCGAGGAGAACCCGCACGCTGCGCCCGAGGGCGGCGGCACTCGCGTGGACCAGCTTGGCCGTAGTTTTGGCCTCGGCGAGATCGGTTGCCGAGATCCGAATCAGATCTCCGCGCGCAACAGCGAGCTCGCGTGCCTCCGGCCTGCTCGCGTCGACGGCGATCAGCGGCTGCCCCTGCGGGGAGCGCGGCGTGATGGACGGGCCCTTGACGGAAAAGTTCTTTCCCTCGAAGTCGATGTAGTGCAGCTTGTCCCGATCGATGAATCGTCCGCTCGCAGCGTCACGTATCTCGGCGTCGTCCTCCCAGCTGTCCCACAGCCGACTGACCACCTCGACAGCCTCGGACGCTTCCTCCCACGCAGACTCAGGACCCTGCACTGTCTTTCGGCCGAACAACGCCGCCTGCTCGGCGGTGTCGGACACCGCGACCTGCCAACCGGCCCGCCCAGCAGACGAGTAGTCGATACTCGCGACGGCCTTGGAAATGTGGAACGGCTCGGTGTGCGTGACTGTCGCAGTGGGGATCAGACCGATGCGCGAGGTCACGGCACTCAGCCGCGCCGCAGTTGCCACCGCCTCCAATCTCCCGCGCACTGCGTGCCGGCCTTCGGATTGCAGTCCGAACGAGTCAGGGAGGAACGCCAGATCCACCCCACCCCGATCCGCGGTGGTCACCAGGTCCACCCAGTACGACGGTGTGAACAGATCTTCGGCGCGTGAGTCCTCGCGTCGCCAGGAGTACGGATGAGCTCCGGTGCCCTCGAATTCGAGACCGACCAGGAATGCTCCGGAACTACGCTCGGACATGTTCGGCCTTTCGTGTCGAATGATCCCGCCCGGGGATCGCGTCGAGAAGTGTGCGTGTGTACTCGTTTCGGGGATTGTCGAAAATCTCGGTGGTAGTGCCGATTTCGAGCAATCGCCCGGCCTGCATGACGCCGACGACGTCGCTGATCTGGCGAACAACCGCCAGATCGTGGGAAATGAAGAGATAGGTCAAGCCCAGTTCTCGCTGCAACTCGTCGAGTAGCGCCAGAATCTGCGCTTGCACCGAGACATCGAGAGCGGAGACGGGCTCGTCGAGAACGAGCAGGTCCGGCTTCAACGCGAGCGCACGAGCGATCGCCACCCGTTGACGCTGGCCGCCCGAGAGTTCGGCCGGTTTGCGGCTCAGGAACTGCTCGGGAAGTGCAACCTGATCGAGCAACTCTGCCGCACGAGTCTGCTGCTGGCTGCGTCCACCAACCTTGAAGGCCCGCAGCGGCTCCGCAACGATGTCCTGGACGGACAATTTCGGGTCGAGTGATGCATAGGGGTTCTGATACACGAGCTGGACCCTTCGGCGCAGCTCACGCAGGTCGCTGCCCTTGACCTTCGTGATGTCCTGGCCGTCGAAGGTGATGGTGCCTGTGTCCGCCTGCTCCAATCGCACGGCAATGCGTGCGGTGGTCGACTTGCCGGAGCCCGACTCCCCCACCAACGACACCGTCTGACCCCTCGGAACAGTCAGCGACACTTCGTTCACCGCGGTGATCGAACTCCCGCGTCCGACGTTGAAGTGCTTGGTGATTCCCGTCAGGGTCAGCAGCGGGCTGGTGTCCTGGCGGACCGGGCGAACGACTGGTCCCGAGGACAGGCTCGGCGCAGAGCTCAGAAGTTTCTTCGTGTACTCGTCTCGCGGGTTGTCCAGAATATCCGCGGTGCGGCCGGATTCGACGATCATGCCGCCCTGCATCACCAGGATCCGGTCCGCGCGGTCTGCGGCCACACCCAGGTCGTGCGTGATCAGAAGCACGGCGGCACCGGATTCGGCGATTCGCTCGTCCAAGTGGTCGAGGATGCGTCGTTGAACCGTGACGTCCAGAGCACTGGTCGGCTCGTCGGCGATGACGAGGGCCGGGTTCGCGACAAGCGCGATACCGATCAGAACTCGTTGCCGCATACCGCCGGAGAGCTCGTGTGGGTACTGGCGTGCTCGGATTTCCGGCCGGTCGATACCCGCACGCTCGAGCACCTCGACGGCGTCCAACCGGGCTTTGCGGCGGTCTGCGAGGCCATGGATCCGCAGGACTTCTGCAACCTGGTCGCCGATCCGGGTCACCGGGTTGAGCGAGGTCGTCGGATCCTGCGGCACCAAACCGATACGCGCGCCGCGGATTCGCTGCCACGCACGGTCGGAATACGAGTCGATCTGTTCACCCTCGAACTCGACGGTCCCGCCGGTGACGTGGCCACTGCCGGCGAGCAGACCCAATATCGCGTGAGCCGTGGTCGACTTACCGGAACCCGATTCCCCGACCACCGCAACTACTTCGCCCCGACCGACGGTGAAGCTCACACCGGATACCGCGGGCTCGGCGCCGTAGGCGATCTGTAAGTCGGTGACGGAAAGCAGCTGTTCTTCGGTCGTGCTCATCGCCGGTTGTTCCTTTCGATCTCGTGGCCGATACGGTGTGCCGAGATGACCACGGCGACAATCGCGAGACCGGGAAGTGTTGTCATCCACCAGGCATTGGCGAGGAAGTTACGCCCCTCGGATACCAGCGATCCCCATTCCGGGGTAGGCGGTACCGCGCCGAATCCCAAGAAGCTCAGTGCCGACACTGCAAGAACTGCCTGCCCGAACTCGACTGCGGACAGCGCGACCACGGGCGCGTACGAGTTGGGAAGCACGTGCCGACGCAGGACACCGAGCCACTGCACACCCGAACCGAACGCGGCCTCGACGTACTGAGCGCCGCGCACCCGCATCACTTCGGCACGCATCACTCGCGCAAAGTTCGCGACCATACTGACGCCGACCGCGATGGCGACGTTGATGGTGCCGAAGCCGAGTGCGGTCACCAGTGCCAACGAGAGCAGCAGCGCCGGAATGGACAGCAGCACGTCGACGATGCGCATCAGCACGGCGTCGACGACGCCACCGACAAAGCCCGCAAGCAAACCGATTATCGATCCCGCCACCAGTGCGATTCCGACCGCCACCAAGGTTGCGGTCAGGGACAGCGCGGCACCGTGCACGAACCGTGTGTAGAGGTCACGCCCGAGATTGTCGGTTCCGAACCAGTGAGCCAGGCTCGGGCCCTGCAGTTTGTCCGCCGGGACACCGGACAACGGATCGCCGCTGGCAAAGAATCCGGGTGCGACGGCAAAGCCGATGGCAAGCAACACGATCAACACCGGAATCACCAAGCCGGGCTTTCGGATCCAGCCGATGGCCGTGGACTTTCGGCGCGAAACAACAGGTGTCTTCGCCTCGACGCTCGGATCGAGGAGTAGGGGTTCGATCAATGTGTCAGACATGAGCCGGCTCCAGATCGGTCGAGCTTTCGGTATTCGACTTTTCGGTGTGACTCTTCTTCGTCTGGATGATCCGTGGATCTATCAAGGGGTAGAAGAGGTCGACCGCGAGGTTGACGAGCACGAACACGAGAGAGGCGAACACAACGACTCCCTGCACCACCGGGATGTCCTGCGCCATCACCGACGTCTGTGTCAGACGGCCGACGCCCGCGCGAGAGAACACCGTTTCCACAACCACCGAGCCCGCCAGCAGCGTGCCGACCAGTACACCGGCGATGGTGAATGCCGGAATGCTCGCCAGTCGCAACGCATGACGGGTCTGCACGCGCCAGCGGCTGGCGCCCTTGGCATACGCAGTCTCCACGTGCGGCGAACGCAGCGTCGACTGCAGGCTGGTCGTGAGTACCTGCGCGATCACCGCGCCGGTCGGGATCGCCAAGGTGATCGCCGGAAGAATCACCGTTGCGAATCCCTTGTCTCCGAATGCCGGGAAGATGTGCAGACGGAACGAGAAGAGTTGCAGAAGAATCAGGCCCACCCAGAAAGTGGGCACTGCCACACCCAGCGGCGGCAGCGAGAACAACAGATTCGCGAGCCACCGCTTGCGGGTGTAGGTAGCGAAGAACGCGATCGCCACTCCGAACAACACGGCCAGAACCAAAGCGGTGGTTGCCAAGACCAGAGTGCTCGGCAGCGCCGAGAAGATGGCATCCGTCACCGACTGACCGGTGGAGATGGACGTACCGAAATCGCCGCGAAGAGCATTCGTCAGCGACGTCCAGTACTGCACCCACACCGACTGGTCCAAGCCGTACCGTGCCCGAAGCTGATCGAGCGCAGCCTGATCCACTGCAACACCCTGACCGGACGAGTCGGCAGCCATGCTGACGGGATCACTCGGCAGGAGGAACAGAATCACGAACGAGATGGTGAAGGCGGCCCACAGAACCACTGCGGCCTGGCCCAGTCGGGTGAGTGCGTATCGAGTCATGATTACTTACCCGACAACCATGCGTCGTAGAACTGCAGGCGCGAGGAGGCTTCGAAGTTCAGGTCCTGCACACTCGATCCGGCGCCGATGGCCTGCGAGAGCTCGATGGTGGGGATGGAGAGTCCACGGTCGAGGATCAATTCCTGTGCGGTGGATACCAGTTCGCCGCGTTGGCCGTTGTCCGTGGCTGCAAGCTGGTCTGTGAGTACCTTGTCGAGCTCCGGATCTGCGCCGCGACGGTTCAGGTTGCGGCCTTCGGTGCTGAACGATGCCCGCAAGATGTCGGCGTCCGCGCGAGTGCTGTTGTAATACAGCGAATCGTAATCACCCGATACTCCCTTCTCGGTCCATTCACCGTTCGAGACCAAGTTGAGCTGCAGGTCGACGCCGACCTTCTTGAGCTGCTGCTGCACGAGCTCGAGGATGGCCTGGTTACCCGAGAACACCGGACTGAAGGTGACGCTGAAAGTGAGCTTCTGCCCGTCCTTCTCGCGGATACCGTCGCTGCCGGTCTTCCAACCAGCCGCGTCGAGGAGTTTCGCCGACTTGTCGGCGTCGTACGTCACGACACTGGATTCGTCGCTGTAGAGCGGAGTGGTGTGAGCCAGCGGGCTCGTGGCCGGGAAGAACGACGGATCCAGAACGGTGTCGACGAGTTCTTGGCGGTTGATCGCGGGAATGATGGCCTGACGAACAGCCTGATCAGCGAGAACGCCGCGACTGACGTTGGGCTGGAAGAAGAAGCTCACACCCGGGTTCGGCCTTGTGAGGATTCGTCCACCCGCGCCCTCGATTTGCGGCGCATCCTGCGGAAGCGCATCGCTGACCGCATCGAGCTGGCCGGAGGCCACGCTGCCCGCCCGCACACCGGATTCGGGAACCACCGTGAAGTCGACGCCGTCGAGGTACGCCTCGCCCTGATGCGCGACCGCATCCGAGGCCCAGTTGTATCCCGCACGCTTGGCGATCTTGACGCTCTTGTCCTGCTGCCAGTCGGTGTACACGAACGGTCCGGAGGCGATCACCGCTGCACCGGGGCAGCGCTGCTCGGATGCCAGCGCGGTGGTGGAATCGGCGAGGATTCCGAGCTGTGGCGTCGAAGTTGCTTGCAGGAACTGAACATTGGGTCCGGAGAAATTGATCTTCGCCGTGTGAGCATCTACGACGTCGGTACCGGTGTACGAGGACAGGTAACTCTTCGCCAACGACGCGTTCGGTCCCAGGTTCTTGACCGAGTCGAAGGTCTTCTTCACCGAATCCGCCGTCACCGGTGTGCCGTCACTGAAGGTGGCGTCGTCGCGAAGGACGAACGTGAAGCTAGCGGCGTCGGGGCTGATCTCCCAACTCTTGGCGAGCCACGGGGTGATCTCTCCGGTGTCGGGATTTTGATCGGTAAGCGAATCCACCACTGTCCGAGTGACATACACGGTCTGGTTACTGCCGGCCTGGGCCGGATCGGCGCACGTCGGCGCCTGCGACAGACCGTAGCGAAGGGTTCCGCCGGACTGGGCGGGGCCTGCGTCGGCAGCACTGTCACTCCCGCTGCTGCAGCCGGCGAGGACGGTGCCGAGAACCGAGACAGCACCGATACCGGCGATTACGGTCGCGCGTTTGCGGGCACCGAATGAGGGCGAAGACACCAAGAACTCCTAAAGAGGCATGCCGAAGAGCGCACCCGTCGCCTGAGACGAAAAAGGCGATCGAGCACGAATCACTTGTGAGAGAAGAGAAAACAGACTTGTCGACGACTCGCCTGAGTGTGAATGACTGACCGAGAGGTCAGTTGGTACAGAAAGATCCCGCGGTGCGGCACAGGTCTACGTGACGACGCGACCAGGCGGTATCGAAACCGCCTTCGACTGCCTTCATTTCGTGTTCCTCCATCGGTCCTGGCGGTAGCACCCGCACCCGATCACTCGGGGGGTTGCTGCGACTTCAATGAGCCAGGTCTCTCGGTCGCTCTGGATGGTCGTTCGCAAGTGTACGAGGTCAAACCCGGGTGTTGTCAACCCGGTCGGTAGGAATTGCTGCTCGAGTCACATTTTCGAGCACCCGAAGTTGTTTCTCGAACGGGTGGACGCCCACCTCTTCGGGCGAGAGTGAAGCGTCGTAAAGCGGTGTGTATCCACTGGACAGATACAGCGCGACGGCCTCCGGCTGCCGAGGACCCGTCGTGAGAAACACACGGTTGTATCCACGAAGTTCGATCTCTCGTTCCAACTCGCGAACGACGGCCTTGCCGAGGCCGCGCTTCCGATAGTCGACCGACGTCCAGATTCTCTTCAGTTCGGCAGTGGTGGAATCGAATTGACGAAACGCACCACCGGCGATCGGCAGACCGTCGTGGGTGAGCACCAGAAGCGCACCCTGCGGGTAGGCAAATTCTTCTGCCGGATACGTCGTGAGATCATCGAGCATCGCTTCGCGAGTCCCGCCGTAACGCGAACTGTATTCGAGTGCCAACTCCGCGATCAGTGGAGCTGCCAAGGGATCGTCCTGCGATACCGAATAGACCTCTACCGCTCCGACACCCTCGAGCTGTCGAGTTCCGAGCTCCAGTGCCACAACACTTTCCTCCATGAATCTGGTCAACGCTCCCCCAGCCTGAAAACTTCCGGAGCGAGGGTGGTTCCGTCGACGAGGTCCGCCACAAGTTCACCCAAGGCCGGACCGAACTTGAACCCGTGCCCCGAGAATCCCGCCGCCACCGTGACGGCGCCGACTCGGTCGATGACGAAGTTACTGTCCGGCGTGCTCGTGTACAGGCACGTGATCGACTCGACACGGGTGGAATCGACGCCGGGCAACCACGACTCGGCGTACTGGGCCAATCGCCGCTCTCCGTCGACGTCAGGGGTGTAGTCACGGGTCTGCGGAGTCACCACCGGCCCGGTCGCGTGTTCGCCGATCTTGATCCCGTCCTCGGAACCGAGCCCGTAGATCCCCGCGGTCTCCAATTCTGCGCCGGTGTGGTGAACGAAACTCGGCCACTCGACTCCGGGATCGAGCGGTGCGAAGTGTGCTGGTTGTTCCTGTGTCGTGCGCAGTGTCGGCAATACGATCTCGGAGCCGAGACCGCTGTCTGCGATCAGGTCCGCAGTCCACGCACCGGCCGCGATCACGACCTGACGAGCTGCGAGCGTTCCACTGTCCGTCACCACGTCCACGCCGTGGGACGCTCGCGCGAGTGCCAACACCCGAACATCGTGACGGACCTCGGCACCGGCAAACACCGCTCCCGCCTTCAGAGCGGTCACGGCGCGGTCCGCGTGCAACCGGCCTGCGTCGGGGTGATGGAGCACCGTGGTGTCGAATCGCAGCCCCGGCCAACGGGCGGACGCCTCGGCAGGGGTGAGGATCTCACCCTTGATGCCCGCCTCGCGAAGTATCTTCGCCTTGGACTGCACTGCCTGCGGCAGGCCGTGATCGACGGCACCGGTGAGTTCCAGGAACCCGATGTCCGTCGTGGTCTCCAACTCCCGCCACAGCGGCAGCGCGTCGGCCGCCAAACCTGTGTACAGGTGATTGTCGTACGCCTGCCGGTAGATACGCGAAGTACCGTGCGACGCACCGTGCTTGTGACTCGGCCCGAACTGTTCCAGCTGAACGACGCTACGTCCGCGTGCCGCGAGCCGCCATGCGGCGGAGGACCCGACGAGTCCTCCGCCGATGACGATCACATCGAGAATCTCACTCATGGACGAGAGCTCACTTGGTCTTCGGAAGGCCGGGCGGGTTGATCAGGGACGTGTCGACGGCTTCGCTGGTGATGTTCCAGCGCTCGAGGATCTGCTGGTACGTGCCGTTCTCGATCGTGTGGTTGATCGCGTCGTTGATCGCCTTGATCAGGCCGTTGTCCTTCTTCACCAGCACCGCGATCTGCCCCTGCAGGGTGTCGCCGGCCCCGGAGAACTCACCGACAACCTCGGTCTCCCCCGACTGCTTGGCGTGGAACTGCGACGACGGGTTCGGGCCGAAGTAGGCGTCGATCCGGCCGGACTGCAGCGGGAGGTAGTAGTCGGTGGTGTTCTGGTAGTAAGAGATGTCGGTAGGCGCCAGGCCGGCCGCGACGTTCTGCTCACTCCACTTGACCAGCAGCGCTTCCTGATTGGTGCCCGAGGAGACGGCGATCTTCTTGCCCGCGACGTCCTTGGGTTCCTTGATGGAGATTCCGGCACCCTTCTTGGCTTCGAAGGCGAGGGTGTCGAGACGGTAGGTCGCGAAGTCGTACTTCTCCTTACGCTCTTCTGTGACAGTCACATTGGAGAGGAAGGCGTCGGCCTCACCGGAGTCGATCCGGACGAAGTTCTGTGCCCAATCTGCTGTCTGCAGGTCGACCTTCAAGCCGAGAACGTCACCGATCAGATAGGCGAAGTCGGTCTCGGAACCGATGAGGGTGGTGTCGTCGTCGGCGTAGAAACGGAGCGGCGGAGCGGAACCGGCACTACCGGTGACGCGCAGCGTGCCACGATCGCGGATGTCCTGAGGTAGCTCGGCGGCGATGGAATCCACCTTGTCGGTGGTGATGCGGTTCTGATCGGCCGTGAGGTTGTAACCCGCAGCAGCGGTGACCTGGGCGCCGTCGGACTCGGCGTCCGCGCTGCTGCATGCAGCGCTGAGCAATCCGACGGTGGCAAGCGCCGAGATCAGAAAAGTCGCGCGACGGGATGTGGAGAACATCAATTTTTCCTTCCGGGAATGAGTCTGGGTCGCGTCAGAGGACGCGGGAGAGAAAGGCTTTGGTCCGTTCGTGGACCGGATTGTCGATCACCTGCGAAGGCGGGCCCTGTTCGACGATGACGCCGCCGTCCATGAAGACCGCAGTGTCCGCCACTTCCCGAGCAAATCCGACCTCGTGTGTGACGATCACCAAGGTGGCGCCGTCACGGGCCAGCTGAGCGAGGACTTCGAGAACCTCGCCCACCAGTTCCGGGTCGAGCGCCGACGTCGGCTCGTCGAAGAGAATGACCGCCGGCCGCAGTGCCAGCGCTCGCGCTATCGCGACGCGCTGTTGCTGGCCACCGGAGAGTTGGCGCGGATACTCGTCCGCCTTGTCGCCTACCCCCACTCGCTCGAGCAGCGCGCGGGCCTCGCGGTACACCTCGTCACGATCACGCTTCTGGGCCGAGAGCGGCGCTTCCACCACGTTTTCCAACGCGGTCAGGTGCGGAAACAGGTTGAAGTTCTGGAACACGAATCCGATGTGCGAACGCTGTTTCAGGATCTCGCGGTCACGCAGTTCGTGGAGTCGATTTCCCTTGCGCCGGTATCCGATCAGCTCTCCGTCGATCCGTACGGTTCCGCGGTCGACCTTCTCGAGGTGATTGAGGGTTCGCAGCAAGGTGGATTTACCGGAACCCGACGGACCGAGAATGACGGTCACTTCGCCCTTGCGGACCAGGAGATCAACGCCGGCAAGTACTTCCAAGGCACCGAAGGACTTGTGAATTCCGCGCGCTTCGACGGCATACACCGTCTCTTCGGCCAGTTCTGCGGTCATCGGGTCGCACCTCTCGGAATATCGAGACGCGCATCGCGAATCTCTTCGAACTTCTTGCGCGCCTTCTGTACCGGAGTCAACGGAAGCGCACGGGCGGATCCTCGTGCATAGTGGCGCTCCACGTAGTACTGACCGATCGAGAGCAACGTCGTGAGGATGATGTACCAGATCGTGGCGACCATCAGCAGGGGCACGACTCGTCCGTTGCGGCCGAAGATGACCTGCACCTGGTAGAACAGTTCGGCGATTGCCATGGTGGAGACGATCGACGTTCCCTTGAAGAGTCCGATGACCTCGTTGGCGGCGTTGGGGAGGATCGCTCGCATTGCCTGCGGGAGAACGATCTTGAAGAACTGGCGACTGCGCGGAATACCGAGCGAGTGAGCAGCTTCGATCTGACCGTGATCCACCGAGATGATTCCGGAGCGGATGATCTCGGCCGAGTATGCAGCCTGGTGCAGCGCCAAACCGATGACTGCTGCGGTGAATCCGCCGATCACACCGCTGACCTGGAAGGTGAAGAACTCGGGCCCGAAAGGTATTCCGAGAGAAAGCGTCTGGTACAGGTATGTGATGTTGAACCAGAAGAGCAGCTGCACGATGAGTGGAATCGAGCGGAAGGCCCAGATGTAGGTCCAGGCGATCACCTGCAGGACCGGGTTTTTCGACAACCGACCGAGTGCCAGGAAAACACCGAGACCGAATCCGAGGATCGTCCCCCACAGGGTCAGTTTGATCGTCATCCACAGCGCGGCGAGCACTGATTTCGCGGTGAAGTACTGCGCGAACGTCGGCCAGTCCCAGCCGGGGTTGACGACGAGCCCGTGGATGAACTGAGCAAGCAGGACCAGCACGACCGCACTGATCACCCAGCGCAGCGGGTGCCAGGTGCGAGCGACGACAAGCTCCGAGTCGGGTAGTTGCGACTCGGACACCGACTTTTCGGGGCGGACATCGGTGGGCGCGCTCACGGCGCGCTACCTGACGGAGTGGACATCACGAATAGACCTTTCGGGGAAATGGGAACGCAGCTGTGTCCTCGAGTTGGTGCGCTCGAGTTGCGAAGACGACGAGAGTTCGGTCAGCGACAGTGACACGAAGCGGTGCGGCACAGATCGATGTGACGTCGCTTGTGCGCAGCGTGCGAAGTGGTACCCATGTGATGCCTTCCATCGGTCCTGGCGGTAGCACCCGCTCCCGATCACTCGGGGGGTTGCTGCGACGTCGACGAGCCAGGTCTCTCGGTCGCTCTGGATGGTGAGCAAAGACTAGACGCGAAATGTCGAGTCGTCAAATATTGTATTTCCCTGCACTGCAAGGGAAATGAAGTGTCTACGATGTTGAAATCGCATTGATTTCAACGGTGTCCGAAGCCGCGTTCGGCGTGTTGAATGGAGCGTTCGAATGAAGACCGGGACCGCCGTCCGGACTGACTTTTCCTCTGCCGTACCGTCTGCGGAGTGAGTGGACTCGACGCTTTCTTCATCTTGTTGGCCGGTATCGGCGCGGGCGCGATCAACGCCGTGGTCGGCAGTGGAACGCTGATCACGTTTCCCACCCTGGTCGCCTTCGGCATGCCGCCCGTGACCGCAACCATGTCCAACGCGGTCGGGCTCGTCGCCGGCGGAGTTTCGGGTACCTGGGGCTACCGACGTGAGCTGTCCGGACAGTGGGACCGACTGAAGTGGCAGATTCCGGCGTCCCTCGCCGGAGCACTACTCGGTTCGTGGTTGCTCATGCACCTACCCGAGAAACTGTTCGAGACCATCGTTCCGGTGCTCTTGGTCCTCGCTCTCGCGCTCGTCCTCCTCCAACCACGCATCCAGGCGTGGGCCAAGAAGCGTTCCACCGAAGAAACGACGCTGTCCACCAAGAGGCTGATGCTCCTGACCGCCGGCACTTTTGCAGTCGGCATTTACGGCGGATACTTCACTGCCGCGCAGGGCATCCTTCTCATCGGTGTGATGGGTGCCATCCTCCCGGAAACCCTCCAGCGCATGAACGGCGCGAAGAACCTGCTGTCGCTGCTCGTCAACATCGTTGCAGCAGGGATGTACATCACTCTGGCATTCGATCAGATCAATTGGGCAGCAGCCGGTTTGATCGCCGTCGGCTCACTCGGTGGTGGCGTTCTCGGTGCCCGCTACGGACGGCGCCTGTCCCCCACTGCATTGCGCTACACGATTGTCGTCGTCGGCCTGATCGGACTGTGGCGCCTTCTCGCTTGACCGCCCACATCGGGCGCCACCCGCACATACTGGAGTAATGACCAGTACAGAAGATCAGACCGGTTGGACCTACCTCATGGACATGGACGGGGTTCTCGTCCACGAGGAGCACTTGATACCTGGAGCGGACACGTTCCTGGCAGAGCTGGCGTCGAACGACATCCCGTACATGGTGCTCACCAACAACTCCATCCGCACCCCGCGTGACCTGCGAGCACGCCTGCTCAATTCGGGACTCGACATCCCGGAGAAGTCGATCTGGACGTCAGCGCTCGCAACCGCGACGTTCCTGGCCAACCAGCGGCCGGGCGGCAGCGCCTACGTGGTCGGCGAATCGGGCCTGACCACTGCCCTGCACGACATCGGTTACGTCCTGACGGACAGCGACCCCGACTACGTCGTCCTCGGCGAGACGCGAACGTACTCCTTCGAGGCAATCACCACCGCCATTCGCCTGGTCGAGCGTGGATCGCGGTTCATCGCCACCAACCCGGACGCCACCGGACCGTCGCGAGACGGCTCGCTGCCGGCCACCGGCTCTGTCGCGGCACTCATCACCAAAGCGACCGGTCGCGATCCCTACTACGTCGGCAAGCCCAACGCCTTGATGATGCGCTCAGCCCTGCGGTCCATCGGCGCTCATTCCGCCAATACGTTGATGATCGGCGACCGCATGGACACCGACATCGTCTGTGGCCTCGAAGCCGGACTGCAGACGATTCTGGTGATGACCGGGATCTCGACCCGCGCGTCGGTAGAGCTCTATCCCTACCGCCCGACCATCGTCCTCGAGTCGGTCGCCGATCTTGTGGGAACAACAACCGATCCATTCCGTAGCAACACAAACAATTGATTCAAATTGCAAAACAAAACCGAAACTCGGTAATTAACTGGTAAAAAACAGCAGATTTGCCAGGTTCCGACTCGTCCGCTTTGTCCAACTGAACAAACCAACGGTTTTATTCGCACCAAACTTACAAACGAGTAGTTAGACGCAGGTCAAAGATCATTTCGACACCGAGTGACAGTTGGACTCCAGTCGTAAAATTGATTTTTCGAAAAGTGGTAACGAATCGTTTGCCGTGTCTGATACTCATGTCTGAATGGCCCCATTTCGGGTCCCAGACATGAAATGAGATTTTCATGAAGAAGCAGACCAAGGGTGCGATCGCTGCTGCGGCGGCCGGTGCCCTCCTCCTCGGCGGTGCCGGCTCGCTCGCAGTCTGGAGCGATTCGGCCGACGTCAGTGGCGGCGGGCCCGTCACGTCCGGCGCCCTCGACCTGAGCTCTTGCGCACCGGTCGGCGGGGGTTGGAACTCCCTCAACCCGACGAAGACCGCGATCACCAACATTTCGGCCTACCGCATCGTCACGACCGAAAGCATCGAATACACCTGCGACGTCACTGTGACCGCAGTGGGCGATCGTCTCGCGGCTGTTCTGACCGCTGATACGGCCGGAATCGTTCCGGGTGCGAACAGCGCCGAGCTTGCCGCTGCTGTCGTGCCCGTGACGACAATCAAGGACACTGGCGGCAACCCGATTTCGCAGATCACCAAAGCCCAGAACGGAACGATCGTCCACGTCGGAGTCCGGCTGAACTTCAACGAGGTGGCCAATCAGGTCGCGCAGAACCAGTCGCTGAACTTGTCGGCGATGAAGTTGGTCGTCACTCAGACAGCACTGACACCGGCCCCGTAATTTCATGAGGAAAAAGGTCTGGGGAGCGATCGCAGTCGCGGTGGCTGCTGTAGCGGTGTTCGCATCGTCGCAGCAGTCGCTCGCGCTGTGGTCCGATTCGGCGAGCGCGAATGGCGGTACGGCGACAGCCGCCAGCGTCAATCTCACGGTTGGTACAACTGCCGGAACCAGTGCGGCGTACACCCTGGCGAACTTGACGACGGCCGCGACGCCCGTTGTCCCGGGAAACACGGTGCAAGCACCGCTCACCGTCAAGAATTCGGGGACTGATCCTCTGCAATGGCGAATGCAGTCGACGACCGCATTTACGGGATTCACGTTGACCACGTACGGAGTCGCCAACGAAGGCGCCTGCCCTGCCGGCGTCAACACCGCGGCTCCGGCAGTGACCCCACTGACGTCCGGATCGATGGATGCATCGCTGCAGTACCCGGTTTCACCGGCGTACATGCCGAGTCCGCTGGTCTCAGGCGGTACGTACATTCTGTGCTTGCGACTCACGGTAGGCGTCGGGGCGGTCTCAGGTGCAACAAGCACCACGACCTTGACCTTCCAGGCAGGTCCGGTATGACAAAACACTCCACGAAGCGCACCGATCGCACCGGCCCACTCTGGTGGATCACCTCTATCGTCAGTTGGACACTGCTGCTGGCAATTTCGGCAGTCATCGTCGCAACCATTGTCGTTCCCTTCTTTGCCGGAGCACAGCGCTTCACGATTCTGACCGGTTCGATGCGCCCGACGTACAACCCTGGATCACTGGTAGTCGTCAAACCTGTCGATCCGTCCGAACTGGGGATCGGTACACCTATTACGTACCAACTGGAATCCGGTCAGCCGACCGTCGTCACGCACCGGATCATCGCCACAAGTGAAAACCAGAAGGGTGAAAGAACTTTCATCACCCAGGGCGATGCGAACGGTGAGCCTGACGAGAAGGAAGTGCGGCCGGTGCAGATCCGGGGAAAGGTCTGGTACAGCCTGCCTTATCTCGGTTACGTGAACACCTGGCTGACGGGAGAGCAGCGCACCGTGATCGTGGTGATCGTAGTGACCGCTCTACTGCTGTACGCGTCGTACATGATGATCAGCGGCATCCGTGACGGCCGGAAGGAGCGAGCTCGAGCCCGATTCGCTCCTGACCCTGCAACTTTCGCGCCCGCAGACTCCGCCCAGATCGAGAAAGGCCAGCACGATGCCCTCGCGCCCTGACCGTCCGGCCCACCGGATTCGTCACCTGTTGACCAGCACGCGTTTTCGCGCGCTGCTCGCACTGGGGATGGTGCTTGGCGTCGGCGGTGTGACCACGCTCGCGGCCTGGACGTCTTCCGCGACTGCGACTTCGGGAAACATCACGACCGGGTCGATCAATCTGCAGTTGAACAGCATTGCCCAGCCCACCCTGACCAAGTCCCTGAATTTCAGTGAGCTTGGCAAGTCCGGAATGATTCCCGGTGATTCGAATACCGCTCTGATCAAGGTCAACAACCTCGGCACAGGGGCAACTGTCCCACTGAAGTACACCATCACGTCTACGAGTGATGGTGCGTTGACGACTTCTCTACGAATGACGGTTTCCTCTAACGGAACTGTTGCCAACAAGTGCACTGACGGCACCAACGTGGTGTCCTCGCTCGCACTGACACTCACCGCGAATCAAGCCATCGGTAGCCCCGACCGCCCACTGGCGGTAGGGGCTACCGAGAATTTATGTGTCTCGGTGCAGCTTCCGACAACACCGACACCGCCGACGAACAGCACGTCGAACATCGTCCTGACCTTCACGGCAAAGGTGTGATGGCAATGGCTCGACACACGAAAAAACATGCAAAGGCCTCGATGCCGAACCGGGTACGGGAAGTCCTGCTCAGTCTGGGAGCCCTCGCAGGCTTGGTATCCATCATCATTTTCATCGCCGGTCTGGCTTTCGGTATCACCCCGCTGATCTTTCGGAGTGGATCGATGTCACCCACGATCGATACCGGTGCTCTCGCATTCGCGCGCACCGTGCCTGCTTCGGAAGTGCTGGTCGGTGACATCGTCAGCGTCTCCGACAGCCAAGGCACGCGCATCACCCATCGTGTGGAATCAATAGATCAGCAGGGCAACAACCTTGCCGTCGCACAACTGCGTGGTGATGCAAATCCGATCGCCGATCCCGATCCCTACGTCATCACCGAAGCCGATCGCGTCTTCTTCAGCATCAACCGCCTCGGATACGTGGCAGTCTGGCTGTCCGGACCGAGTGGGCTTGTGCTTGGTGCGATTGCCGTCGGCGGGCTCCTGTACATCGCGTTCCGTCGACGTGAGGCTTCCGACGCGGAGGAACCTCAGCGGGATCGTCAGGACATACGCGGCGACTCCCATGCCCTCAAGGCCATCGTCGCCTTGGCTACGGTCGGTCTCACGGTGGTCGGTGTGTCCCAGATCGGTGGTACCAAGGCGGGGTACACCGACACAGCCACGGCAACAAGCATTCAGTTCGGCACTGCTGCAACCTTTCCCACGTCGCCAAGCACAGCCAGTTGCGCGGTGAATTTTGCGCTCGTTGTTCCGGTCGCGGTGACAATCACCTGGCCCGCGACTGTCGGAAGCTCATACCGTCTAATTGCCCGCGATAGCAACGGATCCTTGTTGGGATCGAATGACTACACCGCAATGTCTACTACAGGCTCCATGAGATACGGCTCGGGCGGTACAACAGTCGCGTTCCCGCTCATAGTCGGCACCTACAACATCGAAATCCATGGACTGAGCGGCACGTCGGTCACGCCGTCGTACTCCGGCTACCAATTCAGCATTCTCGTCGGCCTGCTCTACTCGTGTGGCGGTCCGATCAGCGGGACATCTGCTCTCAGTCGATCGGCAGCGCCGGCACTGGCGGCAGACGCTCCGAGCACTCCTACTACGGCCGTCACTTCCACGACCGCCTCATCCACCACGCCCACCACGACATTGGCGCCGGCTGTGACAACCACCAGCACAACTGCACCGTCGACAACCACCAGCACAACTGCACCGTCGACAACCACCTCGTCACAGACTACAACTACGCCGCCGCCCACAACGACAACGACAACGACAACGACAACGACAACGACAACGGTGCCACCAGTCACGACCACTCCGAGCGAGGCCCCCGTCGGCACCCCGGTGACCACGACCGGTCACAGTGCACAGAAGCTCTCGACTTCCACTGGAACCGTTGTGTCCGTGTCGAATTCATCAGGTACTGAAGTCTATCGAGGTACCGTCGACAGCGACGCTGTCCTGCATTGGCTCACCGGTACCGATCAGCTATACGTAATCACCCCTTCCGGAGTCACCGTCATCGACACGTCAACGGGAGTCTGGGCCGAATCTCCTGCCCCGAGCGAACTGCCGGACGAGATCAAGGCGCTGGTGCCGTGATGAGAAAGACAACGAAAGCTGCCATGGCAGTTGCCGCGGCCGGAGCCGTATTGCTCGGCGGTTCGGGCACATTGGCGAAGTGGACCGACAGTGCGACCCTGACAAGCGCCGCTGTCCAGTCCGGGACCCTGGATCTGGGAGCGTGCGTGACCACGAGCGGCGGGGGCTGGTATTCGCAGGTCTACGTCAACGCGCCCACCAATCCGAATCCACTCGTATATATCCCGGACATCACTACCTACCGGCTCAAGCCCGGATTCAACTACACGTATTTCTGCGATTCGAAGGTGATGGCCACCGGCCCACGTCTGAAAGCGAACGTGACAGTCGACAAGACCAAGTTGAGCGGCGGGCTCGCGGCCGCCAACATCGACCTTCGCACGTACGTCACGGATCAGAGCAACAATCTGCTGTACGACAGCACAGCACCGACGCCGAACCTCATCGCGGTCACGTCGGCCCTGAACAACACCAATCTGACGGCGCAGGTGTTGTTCACGATCTACCCCACCGACACGACAAGCTCAGGTCTCACACTGAATACGACGGCGTTGACGATCGACGTCAAACAACTGGGTCTCACGCCCGCACCGTAGAACGCCTTGCCGTCGGAAGTTCGAGGCAAGGCGCTCCAGCGATTCAGCCGAGTGCTCGCTTCAGATCAGCCAACAGATCAGCCGTGTCTTCGAGACCGACGGACAGACGGACAACGCCGTCTGTAAGACCCACTGCTGCACGGCCTTCCGGACCCATGGCCCGGTGCGTTGTCGTGGCGGGGTGAGTGATCAACGACTTGGAATCTCCCAAGTTGTTGGAGATGTCGATGACGCGCAGACCGTTGAGAACCTCGAACGCCCGCTTCTTGCCCTCTCCGTCAGGCGCATCGAGCTCGAACGTGACAACCGTTCCGCCACCGCTCATCTGAGACTTCGCGAGCTCGTGCTGCGGATGCGACGTCAGGTACGGATACTTGACCCACTTGACGCCGGAGTGTCCTTCGAGGAATTCGGCGATCTCGAGTGCCGAAGCCACGGAGTGCCGAATACGGACCGGCATCGTCTCCAGGCCCTTGAGCAGAGTCCACGCATTGAATGGACTGAGCGCAGGACCGGTGTGCCGCATCAGTTCTCGGACGGGACCGCTGATGTATTCCTCGGTACCGAGGATCGCGCCACCAAGCACGCGGCCCTGACCGTCGATGTGCTTGGTGCCGGAGTACACCACGACGTCGGCACCCAGATCGAGGCTGCGCTGCAGAAGCGGCGTCGCGAAGACGTTGTCCAGCACTACCTTTGCACCGGCTGCATGAGCAAGCTCCGACACCCGTCGAACGTCGACGAGAGATTGCATCGGGTTGGACGGAGTCTCGAAGAACACTGCCGTGGTAGGCACGGACAGCGCCTCTTCCCACTGCGCGTTGTCCTCACCGTCGACGAAAACAACCTCGACCCCCCAGCGCGGAAGGATCTCGTTGCACACCACGAAGCAGGATCCGAAGAGGCTGCGCGCGGCGACCAATCGGTCGCCGTTGGCCAACAGTGCGCCCAACGCCGTGAAGACTGCCGACATTCCGCTGGCCGTCGCAAAGCACGCTTCTGCACCTTCGATGAGACGCAGGCGCTCTTCGAACATCTTGACCGTCGGGTTGCCGTAGCGGGAGTAGACAAAATGATCCACCTCGCCGGTGAAGGCTTGTTCGGCGGCTTCTGCACTCTCGTAGACGAATCCGGAGTTGAGGAACAGCGCTTCGGAAGTCTCCTCGAACCCGGTACGCATCAGTCCGCCGCGAACTCCGAGAGTGCCGAGACCGACGTCGTCCGGCAGCGCTCGTTGAAATGCGCCACCCTGGGGAATTCCGCTCACTGCTGCCTCCATGGCAAGCCGATGGCCCGCCAACCTACAAGTCCGCGATGTCCGTCGGCACCCAATGCGCCTTCGAACCCGTCGAGCACGTTGTACGACGGGCCGATGCCCGCCGCAGTCGCAGCTTCCGCCGCACCGATGGAACGTTGTCCGGATCGACACAGGAAAATCACCGGACGCTCCGACCCGGAGGAATCAGCAGTGATGCCGGCTTCCTTCAACTGGTCGACGAAGTTGTCATTGCGCGCGCCGGTCGGGTGGCTCACCCATTCGATCAGTGCGGCCTGCTTGCCGAGGGAGGACACATCGGGGACACCGACGTACTTCCACTCCGCATCGGTCCGCACGTCGACCAGCACGGCGTCGGGGTTTTCGCGGAGCAGCTCCCAGGCTTGCTCCGGCGTCAGATCGCCTGCGTAACTCACGTAGTCCATGTTTTCACAAGACTGCCGTGAGCGCCTGAGCGGGCCGTCAGTTGCAGACGACCCAACGGTTGCCGTCACGGGTCAGGGCCCAGGTCGAGACTCGCTCGCCCGCTCCGCCACCGGTGATCGTCACGTCGGCCCGGGCGCGATCGCCGTTGACCGCGACCCCGTCCACACCCTTCAGCTCGACCGTCCCGTCGACGCCGGCCATCGGACCGTTGCTCGAATTGAAGCTCGCGCAGGTCAGGGTCTTGATCGTCTCCGCGTCATTCCGATTCTCGGCATCGACGTAGTCGGTGACGGAGCGGCTCACGCGGTCCGACTCGGTGACGTTCTCCTCGGCCGGCGAGATCCACGATGCGACGAAGATTCCACCCAGGATCAAGGCGACGATGGCGACAGCCAAGAGGAACGGCCCCGCAGACGCCTTCTTGCCATCGATGTTGTCGGATTCGCGCAGCTCGTCACTCATAACGCCAATAGTCCCCCACAACTTGAAATTGTGGCCCGTCAAGGATCAGGCCCCTACCCCGGATACCCGAGACAACAGGAGAATGGGAGGAAAGAATAGGTTTACCCACAACCGATCGAGTGAGAGTGTGGATCCGTTCGGCCGCAACCGAGGCACTGTGCTTAGGTTCGGCTAAATTGGATACTTGTCGATATGTTGTCCGAACTTCGAAGAAGGTAGCTGTCCTCACGATGACTGACTCCAACCGCCCACTCCGGGTCGCGATCGTCGGCGCCGGCCCCGCCGGCATCTACGCCGCCGACGCCCTCATGAAATCCGACACCGCAGTTTCCGGCCGCGGCGTCAGCATCGACCTCTTCGAGCGCATGCCCGCGCCCTTCGGCCTGATTCGTTACGGCGTCGCGCCTGATCATCCGCGCATCAAGGGCATCATCACCGCCCTGCACAAGGTGCTCGACAAGCCTCAGGTACGCCTGCTCGGCAACATCGACTACGGCACCGACATCACCCTCGACGACCTGCAGTCGTTCTACGACGCGGTCATCTTCTCCACCGGCGCCAACGCCGACCGTGCGCTCGGCATCCCGGGTATCGAACTCGACGGCAGCTACGGCGCGGCCGACTTCGTCTCCTGGTACGACGGCCACCCCGACGTACCGCGTACGTGGCCGCTCGAAGCCGAGAAGGTCGCCGTCCTCGGCGTCGGCAACGTTGCGCTCGACATCGCCCGCGTTCTCGCCAAGACCGGCGACGAACTGCTGCCGACCGAGATCCCCGCCAACGTCTACGAGGGCCTCAAGAACAACAAGGCCGTCGAGGTTCACGTCTTCGGACGCCGCGGCCCGGCCCAGGCCAAGTTCACCCCTCTCGAACTGCGCGAACTCGACCACTCGCCGACCATCGAGGTCATCGTCGACCCCGAGGACATCGACTACGACGAGGGTTCCGAGCAGGCTCGCCGCAACTCCAAGCAGGTCGACATGGTTGCGAATACGCTGCAGGACTGGGCAATTCGCGACGTCGGAGCCCGTCCTCACAAGCTGTTCCTGCACTTCTTCGAATCTCCCACGGAGATCCTCGGTCAAGACGGCAAGGTCGTCGGCCTGCGCACCGAGCGCACTCAGCTCGACGGCACCGGCAACGTCAAGGGCACCGGCACGTACAAGGACTGGGATGTCCAGGCCGTGTACCGCGCCGTCGGTTACCTCTCGCAGAACATCACGCAGTTGCCGTTCGACGACCAGGCCGGCACCGTCCCCAACGACGCCGGACGCGTCGTCGCCGACGACAACGCCGAGGGCGCAGCCCGGTTCATGCCGGCCACCTACGTCACCGGCTGGATCAAGCGCGGCCCCGTCGGCCTCATCGGCCACACCAAGGGCGACGCCAACGAAACCGTCGCGAATCTTCTCGAGGATTCCGTCGACTTCGCGGGCGCCGCGAACCCCGACGAGAACGCAGTCATCGAGTTCCTCGAAGGCAAGCAGGTTCCGTACACGACCTGGCAGGGCTGGTACCGCCTCGACGCGCACGAGCGCAGCCTGGGCGAGCCCGAGGGCCGTGAGCGCATCAAGGTCGTCGAGCGTCACGACATGCTGAAGGCATCCGAGCCCGACCGCGCGAACTGAGTGCGCGGAAGTAACTGAACAGAAGCCCTCCACCGGCCCGACGCGACCCAGGTCACATCGGGCCGGTGGTGTGTGCAGGGACCCAGGGCAACAGGGCAAAATAGACCCCGTGTTTGACGCCCATGTGCATATCATCGACCCGCGCTTCCCGCTGGTCGAGAATCACGGGTACCTGCCTGAGCCCTTCACCGTGGCCGATTACCGGGCCCGGATTGCCTCGCTGAAGGGCCTCAGCGTTGACGGCGGCGCGGTGGTGACCGCGTCGTACCAGGGCAATGACCAGGAATACCTGAAAGCTGCCTTGTCCGAACTCGGCGAAGGCTGGGTGGGCGTCACTGCTTTGCCGCTCGATGCGACGGATGAAGACATCGTTGCCCTGGACGCACTGGGAGTACGTGCCGTCCGGTTCAACCTGCGCCGCGGCGCCACCGACCTGCGTCTGCTCGCCGATCTCGCCAACCGCGCATTCGATCTGGTCGGCTGGCACGCCGAGTTCTACGTCGATGCCACGCTGTTGCTGTCGTTGGAACCGGTCTTCGCCAAATTGCCCGCGGTGAGCATCGACCACTTGGGAATGTCCACCCGCGGACTGCCGTATCTCCTCAACCTCGTCGACCGCGGAGTGCGCGTCAAAGCCACCGGGTTCGGCCGCACCACCATCTCCGACGTCAGCGATGTGCTGCGCCAGATCCACGCGGTCAATCCCGCTGCGCTGATGTTCGGCACCGATCTACCCGGTACACGGGCACGTCGAGCGTTCGAGGTCCACGACCTGGACGTGATCGCCGACGCTGTCGGCGACGACCTGCCCGCGGTCATGTGCGACAACGCCCGCTCCTGGTACCGCTGCGCTCAGGTGAACGCAACGGCTCCCAGCCACAGCCCCGCCGCGATCAGCGCTCCGAACAGTTCCACCAGCATGGACAATCCGACTGCCTTCACCGCGTGAAGCGTCGACGACCAAGCGATGTCGTAACGGCGCAGCCGCGCTAGTTCCGCGAAATACGTTCCAACGATGAATCCGAGGAACAACCCCACGACCGGAATCACGAAGAACCCGATGATGCCGACGACGCCGCCGACCACCACCGACAGGTTGGGCACTCCCCCGGACTTCATCCGCTTGCCCGGCCACGTGTACTTCACGATCCCGGTGACCACCAGTGCCAGCGTGGACAGCGCGAACACCGTCCACGCCGTGGCACCACCGGTCATGATCGCCCACACCAGAATTGCACCGAAAACGAGAAGCGTCCCCGGGAGAATCGGAACGACGACACCGATCAGACCGACCAGGATGACCAGCCCGACGAGGACCTCGGCCGCTGGACTCATCCGACGGGACGCACCTTCGACGCAGCCTCGCGAGCACGGTCGCGTGCAGTAGGCACATCGGCGGCCGTCGACACTGCAACACCCATGCGACGACGCGTGAAGCTCTCCGGCTTGCCGAAGAGCCGCAGGTCCGTCTCGGGAACCGCGAGCGCCTCGGCGACGCCGTCGAATCCGATCCCCTTTGCCTCCACTCCGCCGTAGATCACTGCCGATGCTCCCGGAGACGTGAGCGTCGTGTCGACCGGCAAGCCCAGGATCGCGCGGGCATGCAGTTCGAACTCCGAAAGTCGCTGCGTCCGCAGAGTCACCAATCCGGTGTCGTGCGGCCGTGGGCTCACTTCGGAGAAGAAGACGTCGTCGCCCTTCACGAATAGCTCGACGCCGAAGATGCCTCGCCCGCCCAGAGCCGTGGTCACCTTCTCGGCGACGTCTCGGGCCGAGGCGAGCGCAACCGCGGACATCTGCTGCGGCTGCCACGATTCGATGTAGTCTCCGGCCTCCTGCAGGTGCCCGATCGGTTCGCAGAACGACGTCTCGACCTGACCGCTCTCACCGACGGCTCGAACTGTCAATTGCGTTATCTCGTAATCGAAATCGACAAAGCCTTCGACGATCACCCGGCCGTGATTCACACGACCTCCGGCCATCGCGTAATCCCATGCGGCGTCGAGATCTTCGGCGGATCGAACCGTCGACTGTCCCTTCCCCGACGAGGACATGACTGGCTTGATGACGCACGGGAAACCGATTCGGTCTGTCGCTGCCTGCACTTCGGCAAGCGAGTCCGCGAAAGCGTACGGCGAAGTGGGCAGGCCCAACTCCTCGGCCGCGAGCCGACGGATTCCCTCACGGTTCATCGTGAGCTGGGTGGCTCGGGCGGTCGGAATGACCACCGCACCCCCGCGTTCTTCGACGAGTGCAAGCGCATCCGTCGCGATGGCCTCGATCTCGGGAACCACGAAGTGAGGCTTTTCCAACTCGATGACGGCAAGCAGTGCTTCCGGATCGGTCATGTCGACGGTATGAGCACGATGAGCCACCTGGTGCCCAGGGGCATCGGGATACCGATCCACCGCAATCACTTCGACGCCCAGACGCTGCAGCGCGATGACAACTTCCTTACCCAACTCGCCTGATCCCAACATCATCACGCGGATGGAGTTCTCGGTCAGTGGGGTTCCGAATCGGAGCGGAAGCGTCGGCAGGGGCGAAGGCGTCGAATCAAGCTGCATGGGTGCGACTATATGCCAATCCCGATGCAGGTCAGCGCGGTTATCGGCCGTCCACCACACCTTCGCGGCCAAATCCTCGCCGGATCGTTCGGGGTAGCGCAGGTTTGCGATAGGTGTGGGTGGCAGTGTCCGGCTCGGAATTCCGTTGCGGCACGGTGTCGTTGCCGACGCGGTGCACTTTCACGAGGTTGCGCCCAGCACGCTTGGCGTCGTACAGAGCCTCGTCTGCGACGCTCATGAGGGTCGACAGCGCCGGCGTCGCATGATCGACCCACGCGACGCCGACGCTGACGGTGCTCGTCACATCTGATTCGGCCGAGTACTCGACTTGCGCGCCGCGGACCGCCTCGGCGACATCGATTGCTCGCGCGTAGCTGCAGTCCGGAAGCAGAACGGCGAACTCCTCGCCGCCGAGCCTTCCGATCAGATCGCCGTCCGACAATCGGTCAGCGGCCCGCTCGGCGAAGTTCGCGAGAACGCTGTCACCGGTCATATGTCCATGCGTGTCGTTGATGCTCTTGAAGTGGTCCAGGTCGAGCATCAGCAGGCCGACCGGAGATTGTGTGCGAGTCGCGTCGGCAAGTTCCGCTTCCGCGTGGCCGAGGAACGCACCGCGCGAGAGGACCCCGGTCAGATGGTCGAATTCGACGGCAAGGAAGAGCTCACGCTCGGCAGCACGGCGTTCCTCGGTCGCACAGGCAACCGCTATCGGCCCCAACGCGATCAGGGTGACCGCTATGGATGTGATGACGTCCTCGTTCCACGTCGAGGCGGCTTGATCTCCGATGTCGAGTCGACCGCTACCCGCCATCATGAGTGACCACACCGACCAGACCACTGAAACGAAGGCAGTGCTCGGAACCGAGATGCGAGTGGCACACCAGAGGAGAGCTGGAATCGGCAAGACCAGCGCAATCGGCCCTTCGATACTGAGGGCGATCGGCACGCAGGCTGCAGTGGCGAGTAGCGGAACGCTCAGAGCGGCGACAGTTCTGGCGGTCAGTTTCCTGCGGAACTCGGCAAGACTCGATGGGATGGTGAGAGTGAGAATGAGAGGAAGGACCAGCAGGTACGCCATGACCTCGGTGGCACCCCAGTGGAAAAACGTGTCGGCAAAGGACTGACCGCGTAAGAGCCGGTCCAAGGCGCCGGCCGTGGCCGCGGTACCAGTCGCCGCGACGAACGAAACGAAGACCATCCATACCAGCGACTGCGAATCGACCAATCGGAACGGTGTGCGCTTCAAGTAGTACAGAACGAGAACACCGAGCGTCACTCCGGCGAGGTTGGCCCCGTTCAGCTGCAGGGCAAGCGACAGCGAGTTGCCCGTAATCAGGTCAGCGCAGACGTATCCGACGGCCGCGGCGATCCACGTCCGCCATTCGATCAGGACCGGCCATCTGACCATCATTCCCAGCAGAATGGCGTTGGCGCACCAGAATGTCGCGAGCAAACCTGGTGGGCGCGTGAGGATGCCGATCAACGATGCCGCAAGTACGACGGCCAGCACTAGGAGAAGGCGCAGAAAGCGACTCGTCCCTACCATGCGTCACCTCGCGGTCGGCTACCTCTGAATTCGGGAGCACCGGACGTCGCGGTGACCGTATGCCGATGTCGTCGAACCATCGTACGCAGGTGCTGCCACTCGCAGTTCTGTGTTCACATGCCAAAACGGCAGCTGCGACCATCTCCGCAAACGCGAGTGCCCTCCGGCCACGACAGTGGACAGAGGGCACCTGCATGCAATCCGATCGGCAGAGCCGAATGGACCTGCCGGAAGGGATGACTACTCGGCGGATCCGCTGGACAGACCCGAGAGTGAACCGGTGGACGAGCCCTCGCCCTTGCCGGACAGCGATTCGGTGGGAACGGACTTGAGGAAAGCTCCGAGCGCGGTGAGCAGGGGTCCGAGGGTGCTGAGTGATCCGAACATAGGAGGTTCTCCTGTATGTGAGGTGGTGTGATGTTCCAGCGCCATTCCGGCCGCAGGCGGTGGCCGAGATGGTTCGGGAACTTCTGCCGCACGGATGGCTGAACCGCCCCCCGAACAACATCCCGAGCTGTGATGTAGCGCACTTACTTGGCGCTGCCTGCATTTATAGACCGGCTTTTCACACTTGTCTAGCTACCTAATAGCTATCAATGCGGACTTTCGGTCACACCTTTACGGATAATTGCAGTTCAAAGCGCAAATTCACCCTCTAGAATGTCCCATAATGTGATTTAGCTCACAGTGAAAAGCCGAAAAGTGTGACCCGCAGACAACTGCGAGCCACACTTTCGGACAAACTGGACTTACTTATCGGCCGCCGATCCCGTCCCAGGGGTGAGAGAGCCACCACCGAGTGCCGTGAACAGGTCCTTGAGCACCGGAATGAACGTCTTGACGACGCCGCTGAAGTCTTCGAATGAACCCATGTCGGGCCTCCTTTTGTCGGAATGCAGTTGAGGTGAAGTGAGGACCGAGAACTACTCGGCGGCCGAACCGGCCGAACCCGAGCCGTCTGCCGATCCCGCGTTCAACTTGGTCACGAATGCAAGAACGCTCTTGAGGAAGGCGTCGAGATTCTGAATCGAGGTCATGCGACTACTCCTGTGTTGTTTCGGAAGATTTCTCGAGGTCGAACGTCAGGAGTTCGAGCTCGCGGTGTCCAGCCCCTGAAGGGTTTTGAGCATGTTGACCAGGGGCAGAAGCTGGAGAATGCCCCAGCCCATACCGTTGGCCTTGAGGAGGTTTCCGAGGGATCCCATATGTGACTCCTTGCATGAATATCTATGACGCGGCGCACGTTTTGTTCGCTCCACGTCTTTGTAGCCAAGCTAAATACGTACGTCCAGTTTGTTTCTGTCCAAGCGAAAACGTGACACATTGGATGAATATGTAAACCTGCAGTTCAGGTGCTGTGACCTGAATCCAATCTCGAATTCGAGTGTGTTCGAGATCACAGTCAATTAGGACAAAAGGATGCAATCGTCAGAGTCGGTGCCAACCTCGACCGCGATCTGTCATACCGTGTGCGTGTGATCAATCGCGAACGAGCGGCAACCGAGGCAACTCACCGGGAACCGTCGTGCTAGCAAAACTCCTCAAGACGTACCTGCCGCCGTACCGCTGGTTGCTTGCCGGGGTCCTCGCACTGCAACTCTTCGGGGCCATCGCGTCGTTGGTCCTCCCCACACTCAACGCGCGGATCATCGACGACGGCGTCGCCCGAGGCGACACCGGATTCATCATGTCCACCGGCGGGATCATGCTCCTGGTCTCGCTTGCGTCGATCATCGCGTCGGTCGCATCGACCTATCTGGCTGCAAAATCGTCGATGGGCTTCGGCCACGACGTTCGAGGCGCCTTTTACAAGGCAGTCGGCAGTTTCTCGGATCGCGAATTCAACAGTTTCGGTGCGCCGACGCTGATCACACGCAACACCAACGACGTCCTGCAGATCCAGGCCCTGGTCATGCTGACGTCCTCGATGCTCGTCAGCGCCCCACTTATGTGCATCGGCGGCATCGTCATGGCTCTGCGCGAGAACCTGCAGATGTCCTGGCTCCTGACGATTTCGGTGCCACTGCTCGGCATCACCGTCTCGGTCGTGGTGGCCAAGCTGATCCCGCATTTCCGGACGATGCAGACGCGCATCGACAACATCAATCGATCACTGCGCGAACAGCTCACCGGTATGCGTGTCATTCGCGCCTTCGTTCGCGAACCCGACGAGACGATCCGCTTCGACAAGGCCAACAAGGAACTGACCGACACTTCGCTCCTCATCGGCCGGTACCAGGCGGTTCTGCTGCCCACCGTCATGTTGATCGCCAACCTGTCGAGCGTGGCGGTCCTGTGGTTCGGCGCGCATCTGGTCGACACCGGGGACATGCAGATCGGACAGATCAGCGCCTTCCTCGCCTACGTCATGCAGATCCTGATGTCGGTGGTCATGGCGACCATGTTGGCCGTCGTGATCCCCCGCGCCGCCGTGTGCGCCGACCGCATCACCGAAGTACTCGACACCGAGGCGACCGTGCCCGCGCCGGCCCAGCCCCTTCGCCCGACCAGCCCATACGGCGTGGTCGAGTTCGGTGGAGCCGGATTCACGTATCCAGGAGCAGAAACGCCGGTTCTGTCGAATGTTTCGATGCGATGCATGCCAGGCACGGTCACCGCGATCGTCGGCAGTACCGGTAGTGGCAAATCGACCCTCGTCTCACTCATCCCCCGACTGTTCGACGTCACGGCCGGCGCCGTCTTGGTCGACGGCTTGGACGTCCGTGGCTGGGATCAGGACGAACTCTTCGCCAACTTCGGATATGTGCCCCAGAAGGCCTATCTGTTCGCCGGCACGATCGCGAGCAATATCCGCTACGGAAACCCGACCGCCACCGACGACGACATCTGGGCAGCCCTCACCATCGCCCAGGCAGACGACTTCGTCCGGGAGCTGTCCGACGGTCTCGAGTCACCGATCGCCCAGGGCGGCGGCAATCTCTCGGGCGGACAAAAACAACGTCTCGCCATCGCCAGAGCGGTGGTCCGCAGACCCCGGATCTTCGTCTTCGACGATTCGTTCTCCGCTCTCGACATGCATACGGACGCCGCGGTCCGACGCGAACTCCGGACGGTTTCGACTCATTCGACGGTCATCATCGTGGCTCAGCGCGTCGCATCCATCATCGATGCCGACCAGATCATGGTCCTCGAAGACGGTGCGCCGGTCGGCCTCGGCGACCATCAGTTCCTTCTGGCCAACTGTCCGACGTACCAAGAGATCGTGGCTTCCCAGATTCCCGCGGAGATGAGCGCATGACCAGCCCGCAGGACCCGACATGGGGCGGCCCCAACAGCCAGTACTTCGACGATGCCCCGACGGTGGTGTTCGCCAAGATCCCGAGCGAACCTGAATCCGCGGACGGGGATGCGAAGTCGAGTAACCCCGAGACCCCCGACAAAGAGCCGAAGCCCGCGCTGACCGCGACTGACACCAAACCTCGCCACTTCAAGGCGACGATGAAGCGGCTTCTCTCGCTTCTGCAGCCGCACAAGTTTGCGGTCTTCTGTGTCGTCGTTGCGACGATCGCCAGCATCGCGCTGTCGGTCGCAGTGCCGAAAATCCTCGGTCACGCGACAGACCTCATCTTCGCCGGGTTCATCGGCAAGAGCCTGCACGCCGGACTGACCCGCGAGCAGGCCGCAGACGCCATCCGGGCATCAGGGAATTCGACGTTCGCCGATCTTGTCGCCAACTCGACCGACGTCGTTCCCGGTGTGGGTCTGAACTTCGACGCCATCGGCAAGGTCGTCATGCTCGCGATCGGCGTGTACTTGCTCTCGTCGCTGCTTGCCTGGTTGGAAGCATTCCTCCTCAACATCATCGTCCAGAAGACCATCTACAACCTGCGTGCCTCGGTGGAGGCGAAGCTCCACCGTCTCCCCCTTCCGTATTTCGACAAGACACCGCGCGGCGAGATCCTCAGCCGCGTCACCAACGACATCGACAACATCTCGTCGACGCTGTCGTCGACGTTGACCTCGCTCCTGACGTCGGTGCTCACCGTCCTCGGCGTCCTGACGATGATGTTCGTCATCTCTCCGATGCTCGCCCTGATCGCACTGATCGCGGTGCCGGTATCGGTGCTCCTCGTTGCCAGGGTCGCCAAGCGAGCACAGGTGTTGTACAAGGCTCAGTGGACCGAGACGGGCAAGATCAACGCGCAGATCGAGGAGAACTACAGCGGTCGCGACCTGGTACGCGTGTACGGGCATCAGGCCGAAGCCGAGCGTGAATTCGCCGAGCAGAACAAGAAGCTCCTCGACGCGTCCTTCGGCGCACAGTTCCTCTCCAGCCTGATCATGCCGGTCATGAACTTCGTCGGAAACATCACCTACGTGCTGCTCGCTGTGGTCGGCGCTCTCAAGGTCGCCAGCGGCAACATGTCACTCGGTGACGTTCAGGCCTTCATCGTCTATTCGCGTCAGTTCAGCCAGCCACTGACGCAGATCGCGTCCATGTCGACCAGCCTGCAGTCCGGAGCCGCGTCGGCGGAGCGGGTCTTCGAGCTTCTCGACGAACCCGAGCAGTCGCCCGACATCGACGTGCCGCTTCTCCCCGAGCCCGCCGGACGTCATCGCAACGTCGGTCACATCGAGTTCGAGAACGTCTCGTTCCGGTACGAGCCGGACAAGCCGTTGATAGAGAACGTGTACCTCACGGCCCGGCCCGGGCAGATGGTCGCCATCGTCGGGCCCACCGGTGCCGGCAAGACCACCTTGGTCAACCTGCTCATGCGCTTCTACGAAGTCGACTCCGGCCGAATCACTCTCGACGACGTCGACATCTCGCAGATGCGCCGCTCCGACTTGCGCAAGCACGTCGGCATGGTTCTGCAGGACACCTGGCTCTTCGGCGGCACGATCCGCGACAACATCGCATACGGCCGACTCGACGCCAGCGAATACGAGATTCACGAAGCCGCACGCGCTGCCTTCGTCGACCGCTTCATCCACACGCTCCCGGACGGTTACGACACCGTGCTGGACGAGGAGGCGTCGAACATCAGCTCCGGCGAGAAGCAGCTCATCACGATTGCCCGAGCATTCCTGTCGGAGCCGTCGCTGCTGATTCTCGACGAGGCGACCAGCTCAGTCGACACACGTACGGAACAGCTTGTGCAGCAAGCAATGTCCGCGTTGCGCGTCGGGCGGACCAGCTTCATCATCGCGCACCGGCTCTCCACCATCCGTAACGCCGATCTGATCGTCGTGATGGAGTCGGGCAAGATCGTCGAGCAGGGCACACACGACGAACTCATCGCAGCGGCGGGCGCGTACTTCCGTCTCTACAACGCTCAGTTCGAGGGTGCCGCCGTCTAGTGATCGGCGCCTCCCTCGGTGGACACAGTGCCCCGGAGCACACCTGATCGATTCGACACGTTACCGTCGGGTCAGAAGTGTTGTCACCGTCTGAATTGGGAGTGCGTGTGTCTGCAGAAGCTGTGGAGAAGAAGGGCCCGCTCGCGGGCATTCGGATCGTGGAATTCGCTGGATTGGGACCGGGCCCGCACGCCGCGACACTGTTGGCGGACATGGGCGCCGACATCGTCATCGTGCAGCGCGCAGGGCAGATTCCGCAGGACTCGAACGCAACCGACCAGATCAAGCGCGGCCGCCGCATCGTCGAGGCCAACCTGAAGGACCCGGCCGACGTCGCGAAAGTGCTCGATCTCCTGGACCGCGCCGACGTCCTCATCGAGGGTTTCCGCCCCGGCGTCATGGAACGCATGGGACTCGGACCCGACGTGGTCTCGGAGCGCAATCCGCGCCTCGTCTACGCCCGTATGACGGGCTGGGGACAGGAAGGACCGCTCGCCAACGCCGCCGGTCACGACATCAACTACATCTCACTGACCGGTGTCCTCAACGCCATCGGACGCAAGGGTGAACGTCCCGTCCCGCCGCTCAACATGGTCGGCGATTTCGGCGGCGGTTCCATGTTCCTGATCTTCGGCATTCTGTCGGCTCTCGTCGAGCGCTCGACGTCCGGTAAGGGCCAGGTCGTCGACGCGGCAATGGTCGACGGAACCCTCGCGCTCTCCCACATGATGTGGGCATTCCGCGGTCGCGGCGTCTGGTCCGACGAGCGCGGCGTCAATCTCCTCGACACCGGCGCTCCGTTCTACGACACCTACGAGACCTCCGACGGCAAGTACATGGCCGTCGGATCCATCGAACCCCAGTTCTACGCATTGCTGCTCGAGGGCCTCGAACTCGATCCCGCGACGCTCCCTCACCAGATGGACACGTCCAAGTGGGACGACATGAAGAAGCTCTTCACCGAAAAGTTCCTGTCCAAGACTCGCGACGAGTGGGCCAAGATCTTCCTCGGCACCGACGCCTGCGTCTCCCCTGTCCTGACTTTCGCCGAGGCTCCGTCCAACGAACACATCGCGGCTCGCGGTTCGCTCATCGAACTGGACGGCGTCACCCAGCATGCTCCCGCACCGCGCTTCTCGCGCACGCCCACCACGACGCCTGCTGCGCCGGCGCGTGAGGCGACGGATATCGATACGGTCTGGACCTAGGGCCTTCGGCCCCTGTGCGCCTTTTTGGTAGTTACTGCAACCAAAAAGGCGCACGGGGCGTCAGCCCAACCTGTAGAACCTGAACATCTCGTGCTCGATCGGCAGCACGTCCACCCGCTCGAAACCTGCCGCCTTGGCATAGCTTTCGAGTGTCGAGTGCCTCATCACCGTCCCGGTGGCAATGCTTCCCGGATGCGAAAGACTGTCCGGTAAGCAGCAGGTCAGCGAAAATCCGTACAGCAATTGCTCGATCGGACCCGCCTCGGGATCGAACTCATCCGCCGTTCGTTCGTCCATCACGATCACCGGAGCGCCCGGCTGGGCAATCGCCCGAGCCGTGGACAGAAAACCCACCGGATCCGGAACGTCGTGAAGGCACTCGAAAGCGAAGACGGCGTCGTAGGTCCCGGCATCGGCTCGCCCGGCCTCAGGAGCCTGTCCGGCGACGTCGACCAACGAGAAATGCACGCGGTCGTCCACCCCCCGATCATGAGCGTTACGACGGGCAGCGTTCACCGACGCCGCGTCGACGTCGAAGCCGTGCACTTCGATCTTCGGGTATCCGAGGGCGAGCGCGATCGACGACCAGCCCTCCCCCATCCCGAGATCAGCGACCTGCCCGCCGTCCGAAAGTGTGGCGTGCAGGTCGGTGACTACCGGCAGAAACTGCTGACAGAGCTGATGAAGATACATCGGCCGATTCAGTAGCGCCTGACCCTCGCGAGCATCGGGGCCCATCGATTCCCACGTGACTCCCCCACCGTGACGATAAGCGTCGAGTAGACGTGGCATCGACGACGTCGTCGCGACGAACAGCCTCGCCAGCGGCGCCAGGAAAAGTAGGTTCTCGTCGTCGACCAGAACATCGGCGTGAGCCTGCGGCAGGCTGTACCGGCGATCGGCATCCGAATTGACGTCCACATAACCGGCGACGGCCTGCTGCTCGAGCCACTCCCGCGCATATCTTTCGACGGTCCCTGTCCGGTCCGCCAGCTCCGTCGACGTGAGCGGGCCGTGATCGCTCAGCGCGCGGTACCAGCCCAACCGGTCGCCCAGATACACGGCCTGCAGCTCCGATGCCCCGAGCGTGGCCGCGAACAATCGTTCTGCGAGCGCTTCCGCCGCACTGGTTCCCGCTGCGCCTGTACCGTCTACCGCCGTCATGCCCTACCTCCTGGTTTCACACCACTTTCAGGGTGTGTACCCAGTTCTCAGACGACGACCATTCGTTGGTCTGCCGTGTCGCGATCCGTCGCGAGAGTGTCGTACGCAGCGGCGATGGATGCAACGCCGCGAATGAGGTCCTCGGGAGAACGTGCGTACGGCACGCGGATGAATCGTTCGAACGCACCTTCCACGCCGAAACGGGGGCCGGCGGCAAGGAGTACGCCGAAGTTGGGTGCCACCGCCGCCAACGCCGTCGAGACGGGCGCGGACATTCGCATCCAGACCGACATTCCGCCGGAACCGATGGTGGGACGCCAGTCCGGCAGATGCTCGGCCACCGCACCGAGGAGTACCGCACGCTGTTCTCGCAGAACTTCGCGACGCTGTTCGAGCAACGAGCGGTCGTCGGCGAGCAAGTAAGCGGCTGCCAACTGATCCATGACGGGAGTACCGAGGTCGACCGCGGCACGCGCCCCCACCAACTGGGTGATGAGCGCGGCATCGGCGCGAATCCAACCGACACGTAGCCCGCCCCACAGCGACTTCGCGGTCGAACCGAGCGTCACCACTTCGGTTTTCGCTGCGCCTCGCCCATGTGAGGCGACCGGCGCCGGCGGTGGTGCGTCGAGCCACAGATCCACCATCGTCTCGTCGACGACCAGAGTCATTCGCGTTTCGTGCGCAATCTTCGCAAGCTCGGCGCGGCCGGAAGAGTCCATGCAGAGGCCGGTCGGGTTGTGAAAGTCGGGGATCAGGTATGCCATTCTGGCAGCGGTTTGCCTTGCTGCACTACGAATCCCGTCGAGATCCCAGGCTCCGGCGGCCGCGAACTCCGGTCGGACCGGAACCGGTACGGGCCGAGCGCCGTTTCGCCGAATCGCTTCCAGCGCATTGGGGTACGTCGGATGATCGACCAGCACTCGCTCGCCGGGTGAGGTGAGCACCGACAGCAACAATCGAAGCGCGTGCTGCGCACCCGAGGTCACCATGATCTGTTCGGCGGTGGTGGGAAGACCCCGCGCCGTGTAGCGCTGCGCGATCACGTCACGCAAGTCGGCGATCCCGACCGGTTCCATCCCGTGTGTGGGAAGGAAGTTCGGAAGTTCCTGCAGCGCAGACGCATACGCCAGTTCGACCTGAGCGGCGGGAGCTGCCATCGCCGCGTAACTGAGGTCGACGACGGGTCCACTCGGCCCGGGTTGATGGGAGCGGAACATCAACCCGTTCGGCCGCGCGCCGGCAGGTAATGCCACGGTGCTTCGCGAACCCTGCCGGCTGATCAGGTACCCCTCGTCTCGCAGCACCGAGTACGACGACGTGATCGTGGTTCGACTGAGTTCGAGTACCGCCGCAAGTTCACGCTCACTCGGCAGTGCGACTCCCAGCGGAACGCGACCGTCGTGCACGAGCAGGCGGATACCGTCGGCAAGCGCACGGTACGCGGGCCTGCGTCCGGACTCTTCCTGCCAGGATCCCAGATCGCGCGCAAGCGAACGGGCACCGAGAACTCGAGTCATCATGCAGTCCAGTATCGACAACTTGGCTATGTAACTCAATACCAGTCGAGTTGATCATATGTCCATGACTACCTTCGCAACCCTGATCGGCATCGGACTCTTCGTGGCACTCGTCTACTTCTTCGCGCCCGCCGAAGGTGAAGGTACATACATTCGTTTGGAGCAGTTTCGCCTGGCAGTACCCCTCGGCGGCATCTTCCACGACAAGACTTCAGACCGCGAGAACGACGCTGTCAGACCCCCGTGCGATTGTGATCAGGGGGAAGAATTCACTGATCTCAGTCCAGTTGCGTAAAACTGGACTCTTTTCGCACTCAGAAAGTCTCCAGAGAGGGTTCCCATGCCGGCTTCCAAAAAGATTCTCTACGTCGATCTCGACAACACCTTGGTCAACTTCCAGTCGGGCATCGATCGCCTGACCGACGGCGTCCGAGAGAAGTACAAGAACGACCTCGACGAAGCGCCGCACATCTTCTCTCGCATGGATCCTCTCGACGGCGCTATCGACGCCTACCACCAACTGGCACAGCAGTTCGACACCTACATCCTCTCGACAGCGCCGTGGAAGAACGCCACAGCCTGGCACGACAAGGTTCTGTGGGTACAAGAGCACCTCGGAATGGAGGAAGGCAGCGTCGCGTACAAACGTCTGATCCTCTCGCACCACAAACACCTCAATCGGGGCGACTACCTCGTCGACGACCGCGGAGCAAACGGAGCAGATCGATTCGAGGGCGAGTGGATCAAGTTCGGCAGCACCAAGTTTCCCGACTGGATGACCGTCACCGCGCACTTGTCGAAGCTGGCTTGAAACACGAAATCCCCGCTCATGCTTGCATGAGCGGGGATTTCGAGGGAACGAACTAGCGGACGATCTCGCGCCGGACGATCGTCTCGTCGCGGCCGGGGCCGACACCGATGCAGGAGATGAACGCACCCGAAAGCTCTTCGAGCCTAAGCACGTAGTTCTGCGCATTCTGCGGCAGTTCCTCGAAGGTGCGAGCCTCCGAGATGTCTTCCCACCAGCCGGGCATCTCTTCGTAGATGGGCTTGGCGTGGTGAATATCGCTCTGTGACATCGGCATTTCGTCGTGGCGGACACCGTCCACCTCGTACGCGACACAGATCGGCACAGTGTCGAGGCTGCTCAGCACGTCCAGCTTGGTGAGGAAGTAGTCGGTGATGCCGTTGACGCGCGTCGCGTAGCGCGCGATGACAGCGTCGAACCATCCCGTACGACGAGCGCGTCCGGTGGTGACACCGACCTCGCCGCCCTGCTTCGCCAGGTATGCGCCGTGATCGTCGAACAGCTCCGTCGGGAACGGACCGGAACCGACACGCGTCGTGTACGCCTTCAGGATGCCGAGCACTGTGGTGATCTTGGTGGGACCGATTCCCGAACCGACCGCCGCACCACCCGAAGTGGGGTTGGACGAGGTCACGTACGGGTACGTGCCGTGGTCGACGTCCAGCAGAGTGCCCTGCGAACCTTCGAGCAGAACGGTCTCGCCGCGCTCGAGGGCGAGGTTGAGTTCCAGGCGCGTGTCCGAGATGCGGTGCTTGAAACCCTCGGCCTGCGTCAGTACTTCTTCGACGACCTGCTGCGGGTCGAGTGCCTTGCGGTTGTAGATCTTGACCAGCACCTGGTTCTTGAATTCGAGTGCTGCTTCGACCTTCTGGGTCAGGATCTTCTCGTCAAGGACGTCCGCGGCACGAACACCGACACGGGCGATCTTGTCCTGGTAGCACGGGCCGATACCGCGGCCGGTCGTGCCGATCTTCTTCGCTCCCAGGAAGCGTTCGGTGACCTTGTCGATGGCCACGTGGTACGGCATGATCAGGTGCGCATCAGCAGAAAGCAGCAGGCGGGACGTGTCCACGCCGCGCTCTTCCAGGCCTGCCAATTCGGTCAACAACACACCCGGGTCGACGACGACACCGTTACCGATGACGTTGTTGACGGCGGGGGTGAGGATTCCGGACGGGATGAGGTGCAGTGCGAACTTGTCACCGTTCGGCAGAACCACGGTGTGTCCGGCGTTGTTACCGCCCTGGTATCGCACGACCCACTGAAGCTGCTCGCCCAGTAGATCTGTAGCTTTGCCCTTACCTTCGTCGCCCCACTGGGCGCCGATCAGGACGATTGCCGGCATGACGTTGTCTCCTACGGTCGACGTGCAGCAGTTGTCCCGCCGCATTGGTACTGCCTGGCTTCCGCGCACATGATGCAGCGCCGAACTGTTGCAGTGACCGAAGGAGCAGTCTAGCCCAGAGCATCAGACCAGACCTGACGGTCCAGAATTTGGCCGGTGACCATCACGATTGCGAGTCGACACAGAGACTCGCACTAAGATCGTCGGCAGTGATTCGGACGGCCATTTCGGGGAAGGGTGGCGAGGTCCCACTACCCGTGAAGAAGTCTTGATCGAGCTAGGAGTGGCTTTGACCCCTGTGGTGCTCAAATGTGGCGATTCGCCGGTTCCACTCCCCCTGGGTGAACTCACGTCGTTCACCGTCCCTGAACTTCCGGAGAAGCAAGACTTCGACGAGGCCCTGTCCCAACTGCAGGTCGTGACGGAGCCTCGCTTGATCGTCGTGGGTAACGACGGCGCGTTTGCCGCGGCATTGACGCGGTTGATGCGATTGGAGCGACTCAACGTCGAACTCGCCTACGTCACCGAGAACAGGTCCGACGCAACCGACGCGTACAAACTCGCGACCGGTGCAAGAGCTGCGCGCGCGGCCTTGAAAGGCACAGTCCACACCGTGCCGCTCATTCGCGACGACGCTGGAATCGCGCTGGTAGGTGCAGCAACTGTCACGGGTCCGGCGGATGCAGACGAACTGATCGGCGAGGCCTACGTCGACGACAACAAGCTGTTCTCCGGCACAGTCCCCGGCATCCGGATAGTGCCGAGCCCCAAGCTCCCCGGGATCAAGGCATCAGTCGACCGCAAGAGCCGCTGGAGCGGGCGACGCTGGCTGGAAGGCCGAGCCATTCAACTGGGCTCGCCGGCAGCGCGACTGGTTCGCGACGGGGTGGCCAACCCACGCGATCTCAAGCGTTCGACCTTCTACCGGCACGACAAGACTTGGTTGTTGGTCAGGTGAGAACCGGAGCAGCACGGTCGGCGGTTCGGCCGAGCCCTGTCTTCCTCGGCGTAGTTGCGATCACTGTCATCGCCGGAATCGTCGCTTGGAACTCGACGTGGGGTTCCATCGCGGGCCGCGCGGGTGTTTTTGTCCTCGTGGTTGCCGGCTGGGTGGTCACGCTCTGCTTGCACGAATTCGCGCATGCCTATCTGGCGTGGCGTCATGGAGACACCGACGTCGAGGCTCGTGGCTACCTGACGCTCAACCCGCTCAAGTACAGCCATCCGATGCTCTCGATCGGTCTGCCGGTGCTGTTCATCGCATTGGGCGGCATCGGGCTTCCCGGCGGCGCCGTGTACCTGCGCACCGGGATGTTCCCGCCCAAGGTGCAGGCCCGAATATCGCTCGCCGGTCCGTTCACGAATGCCGTCGCCGCCGTGATCCTCCTCGTCGTCATACGTACGTACGGCTCATCGGCCGAGCATCTGACGTTCTGGGCCGGCCTCAGTTTCCTGGCTTTCTTGCAGGTCATGGCAACAGTTTTGAACCTGCTCCCAGTCCCGGGTCTGGACGGTTACAACGCGCTGGAGCCCTACCTCGCACCCAATACACGGCACCAACTCGACCAGTTCAAGCCGTACGGACTGCTCCTGCTGGTTGCGCTCCTGTTCGTCCCACAGATCAATGTCGTCTTCTTCGACGCGATCTACTGGATCTTCGAATTGAGCGGTGTGTCCGACTACTACGCCATGCTCGGTAACGCCCTCATGCGTTTTTGGACGTGATCGAGTGCGCTGGAGGAGACTCGTGAGAGTCTGACATTTCAGACATTCATTCTTCTTCAGGGGAGCATCGATGATTGCGACGTCATTTCAGTCCGGCGGAGTGGAGTACACCCTCACGCGGGCCGAGATTCGACACGTGGAGGCACTGATCGACTTGCTCGCCGACGACCCGATCGGCAGCACCCGGGAGACGACCAACCCCGAAGCCCGAACGATCTACGAGGACGCGTTCAAGCGAATCGACGAGGATCCGGCTCAACTTCTCGTCACCGTTCTGGTCGGCGACGCGGTAATCGGCACAATGCAATTGACCTTCATTCCGGGTATGAGCCGGATGGGTGCCACGCGACTGCAGATCGAAGCTGTTCGCGTCCACGAGGACTACCGAAGTAAAGGCATCGGCAGTTCGATGATCCGATGGGCCTGCGAAGAAGGTGCCCGGCGCGGCGCGTTTCTGGCGCAGCTCACCTCGGATCAAACTCGCAAGGAAGCTCACGACTTCTACGAGCGACTCGGATTTGTGGCCTCCCATGTCGGGTTCAAGAAGTCACTGAGCTGACGCCCTGCCACAAAACTCCCAAACTCGGGGACTCCCAAACGCGAGCTCGAGCACCGGGGCATGGTTGTGCCCCGGTGCTCACGTCTTCAGTTGTCGCGATTCACGCCGCGGTGGGCGGACTGTTCCCGCCGATGGGCCGCTGGAACGGATCAATCGACATCGGTGGATAGAACACTGTTTTTCGGTCGGGGCCGATCTCGACCCGCCATTCGGTGTGGTGCAGCGTTCGATGATGATGACCGCACAACAAGATCAGATTGTCGAGATCTCTTGGGCCACCATCGTTCCAGTGAACAATATGATGGGCATCGCACCACCCCGACGGTGTCCCGCACCCCGGAAACGCGCAACCACCATCACGAACCGCCAACGCCCGCCGCTGCGGAACCGTCGCCGTTCTCGCTTCCTTGCCGCAGTCGAGCGGAACACCATTCTCGTCCAACAAAATCCGCGTCACGGTGCAGTCGCACGCCAACATCCGCGCGGTATCGATACTGATGGGGCCCACCCAATCCGCCCACGCGAAACCCAGTTCCTCGGTGGACGGCAGGAGGTCTTTCAAAGCCTGCAGATCCGTCATGTCTTTCGCGGACGCGGTGACCGTGATGTGCGGTTTCACCCCGCCTTCGATCGGACCCAACCCCGCCCGCTCGTACCGCCGCAACAATTCGCAAAACCCGTCCGCCCGCCGTAATGCCGGCGTACGCGTGTCTTTGACGCCGTCCTTCTCCGGCGTCGGCGCCGACAGACTCGACAACAACGTCATCAACCGGGCCCCGTTCACAGCATCCAGATCACCCTTCACAGTTACTCTGCCGTACAGGCCTTTCGACGCGTAGAACTCGTTACGCTCCGAATCCTCGCCGACCGGGACGCCGTCCTCGCGCTTGCCGTACTGCTTCTCGATCCGCCGAATCGCCGCCCGCACCGCATCACAATCAGCAATGTTCTTCGACGCCAACCACAACAAGATCCCTCGGGCCTTGTCCACATCCGCCAGGGTCATGTTCTTCGGCGGATGCTGACAAAACGACGCCACCTGCCGCGCCTTCAACGCATCCACGTCACCACGATGAAACGCATCCGCGACAACAGGTTCGAGCATCAACAACCGCGCCAACCCGACCAGCAGACTGCACTCACCGATCTCCAGATTCGTCGAACCATGCAACCACTGCGCGATCGCCCGAAAACCCTTCCCACCGAGAACCTCACGGGAAAACATCTCCACGATCAGCAACACCATCCGCGACTGCAACTCGTGTCGGGCGCGCACCAGACCCAGAACCTCACTCTTGAGGTCCTCGCCATCCAGCTGCCACGCTTCCCGACTGTCCATGCTCAAAGTTTAATCGAACATACTTTCGATAACCAGAGACAAACCGGACAACTTCAAGAAGACCTACACTCGAGAGCTGTTGAGATGCATCGCTATTCGCGCAACCGCCGACGCGATTCGTTGACAGAGACTCGCAACTCCCCCAAAGGCACTTCACGACCCGACTCACTGCGCACCTCGACGCGAACGCGCTCACCAGTAGCGTCGTCGGCCACCTCCAACGGTCCACCTTTTCCGCCGTGCAGATACTTGTCGCCCCACTGCATCAGCGCGAGAACCGCCGGCAGCAGGTCACGGCCCTTCTCGGTGAGCACGTACTCGTGCCGCGTCCGCTTTCCAGGCTCCTTGTACGGCACACGCTCGAACAGTCCCGCCTCAGTGAGTTCTTTCAGCCTCGCCGACGCAACCGCCTCGGTGATGCCGACTCGCGACGCGAAGTCGTCGAAACGCGTTGTGCCGTAATAGGCCTCTCGCAGAATGAGCATCGCGGATCGAGTGCCGACCACTTCCATGGCCCGCCCGATCGAACAGTGCGTGGCCCGCCAGGCGTCGCGATCTTCGAGCACTCCGGTCAGTCGTACAGCGTCCATGCAATTCACCATACCCCCTGGCTTGCCATAACCATAGCCAGAGTCTAGATTGCTGACTATGGAACTTCATAGCCAGCCGGTGCGGACCGGACCCCTGCTCGCGATACTGTCGGGGGCGCCGTTTGTCGCCAGCCTCGATCTTTTTGTGGTCAACGTGGCCTTCGGCGACATCGCCAAGAGCTACCCGGGTCACTCGCTCGGCGAGTTCAGTTGGATCCTCAACAGCTACGCGATCGTCTACGCCGCACTGTTGATACCCCTCGGACGCTGGGCGGACAGGATCGGGCACAAGCGCGCCTTCATCGCCGGCCTCGCACTGTTCACCCTCGCCAGCGCCGCCTGTGCCTTCAGCCCGTCCTTGTGGGCACTGGTGGCCTTCCGTATCGTCCAGGCAGTCGGCGCCGCTGCGCTCACCCCGGCCAGCCTCGGGCTTCTGATCAATGCGCTTCCCGCCGCGAAACGTCAATCCGGCGTTCGCATCTGGGCAGCCGCCGGCGCTGCAGCAGCTGCATTCGGCCCTGTCGTGGGCGGCATCCTCGTAGAGGCCTCGTGGCGCTGGGTCTTCCTGATCAATGTTCCAGTGGGCATCGTGTTGCTCTACTTCGCAGTCCGACTCGTACCGGATACAACACACAAGGACCCCGATGCCGGTATCGACTTCGTCGGCGCTGCCCTCCTCACCGTCGGAATCGGCTCTCTCGCCCTGGCACTCGTCCAGGGTCCGGACTGGGGATGGACCGACAATCGCGTTCTGATCGCCTTCGCCGTGGCCGCCGTGACACTACTCTCGTTCTGGTGGAGCAACTCTCGTCACCGGACTCCGTTGATTGCTCCGGATCTTCTGAAGATCCGCTCGTTTGCCTGGTCCAACGTCACCGCCATCCTGTTCAGCGCAGCATTCGCCGCGGGTCTTCTCTCGAACATCCTGTGGCTCCAGGAAGCCTGGGGATACTCGGCTCTGCGAACCGGTTTCGCCGTCTCACCGGGTCCACTTCTCGTTCCGCTGTTCGCCATCGCCGGCGGATCGCTGACGCGCAGGTACTCGGCGGGACGCGTCGCCGCACTCGGCAGCCTTCTGTGGGCAGTCGGAACCGTACTCGTTCTCGTCTCGGTTGATACGACGCCCAACTACGCGACCGGACTCCTACCAGGCTGGATCATCGCCGGGATCGGTGTCGGTCTTGCCCTGCCGACCATTCTGTCGCAGGCCACGGCGGATCTGGCACCTGCCAGATCGGCCACCGGTAGCGCAATCGTCAGCATGAGCCGACAGATCGGAACCGTTCTCGGCGTGAGCGTTCTGATCGCGGTTCTCGGCTCTGCTGTCGACTACGACACCTTCCGCCAGGCCTGGTGGGTGATCTTTGCCGTCGCGCTTGTGTCTGCCCTGGCATCACTGGGAATGACGCCTGCGACCACACCCACCCCGGTTGTCCCTGCTGAATCCGCCATCCCTGAAAGGAATTTGTCATGAGAGACGCAGTTATCGTCGAAGCCGTTCGCACTCCGATCGGCAAGGGAAAGGCGAACGGCGCCCTGCACGGCATCAACGCCGTCGACCTCCTCGCCCACAGCCTCAAGGCGGTAGTCGAACGCACTGGAATCGATGCAGCATTGATCGACGACGTCATCGGTGGAGCGGTAAGCCAAGTCGGTGAACAGAGCCAGAATGTCACTCGCACTGCCCTTCTCGCCGCAGGCTACCCTGAGTCGGTACCGGGAACCACCGTCGACCGACAGTGTGGAAGTAGCCAACAAGCAGTTCATTTTGCCGCTCAGGGCGTCATTGCCGGTGCGTACGACATCGTTGTCGCTGCCGGAGTCGAGTCGATGAGCCGAGTCCCTATGGGCTCGAGCAGCATCGGGCGCGAATCACTCGGCGTGGGTTTCGAAGAGCGCTATCCGGACGGTCTGGTACCGCAGGGCATCAGCGCCGAATTGATCGCCGCCAAGTGGGGACTGAGCCGCACCCAACTCGACGAGTTCTCGGCGTCGAGCCATCGGAAAGCCGCGCTGGCAACCGAGAGTGGTTACTTCACCAAGGAACTCGCCACGCTCCCGCAGCTGTCGGTCGACGAGGCCATCCGCCCCGGCACCACGGTCGAGACCCTGGCCGGCCTACGGACCGCCTTCGAATCCGACTACTACGCACAGCGATTCCCACAGATCGACTGGTCCATCACCGCGGGCAACAGCAGCCCGCTTTCGGACGGCAGTTCGGCGGTGATGATCACGACCAGTGAGATCGCCGCGAAACTCGGCCTCACCCCGAAGGCACGATTGCACAGCTTCGCAGTTGCCGGCGACGATCCGCTCTACATGCTCACCGCGGTCATCCCGGCTACGCAGAAGGTCCTGGCCCGTGCGGGATTGACGGTCTCGGACATAGATCTGTTCGAGGTCAACGAGGCCTTTGCCCCAGTGGTCCTCTCGTGGGCAGCGGACACCGGCGTCGACCTGTCCAAGGTCAACGTCCACGGCGGCGCCATCGCGCTCGGCCACCCACTGGGCGGCAGCGGAACGCGGATCATGACCACCCTGGTCAACGCGATGGAGCAGCGCGGCGCGCGCTACGGACTCCAGACCATGTGTGAGGCAGGTGGGTTGGCCAACGCGACCATCCTGGAGCGCCTGGGCTGAGCAATCCCCGATGGACGGCATTCCGACATCAGTGACCGAGTGCCGTCCATTCGGGATCCGGCTTGCGCGCAACGACCCGAAACACGATTCCGCCCCGGCCGCTGCGCTGCACCTCGTCGATCAGGAAACCGGCGTTTTCGAGGTATTCAACCGGTTCACGGGTGAGATGATCGGCACCGAACCGAACAAAAAGCGGTTCGACGACCTTCATCAACGTACGAGCAACAACGTTCTTGCTCGGTCCGTGCTCGGCGAGGACGAATCGACCACCGGGTACCAGGACTCGAAATGCTTCGTTCGCAACTCGGTCCGGATCGGGGATCGTGCAAAAGGCGTAGGTCGAGACCAACGTGTCCACGCACTCGTCGGGAACATCGAGTGCTTGCACGTCTCCGAGTCGTAGGTCGACTTCGGTCTTCACTCCCTCGGAGACCTTGAGCCTGGCCTGATCGAGCATCGCAGTCGAGATGTCCACGCCGATGACGTAATCGACGTCGTCTCCGTAGAGAGGCAGGTTCAGTCCGGTACCCACGGCGATCTCGACCACGCGGCCATGCGCCTGGTCCACGGCCCATTTCCGGGCGTCACCGAGCACAAAGCGTTCGAAGCGCCCGATCTGTCGGTCGTAGTGCGCCGCCATTGCGTCGAAAGTCTTGGCGACCTGTGCAGTGTCTGGTTCACGCATAGTGCCCCGTTCGATCGATCTTCTGTGCAGTCTTACACGCGAGCACCGGGTCGGGAAGACCTTTCGTGACGAAGGGCAACCGACCTCGCGAGGTCGTCCCTGACGGATGCCCCCGGTATCGTTCCAGGTGACCTGACCTCACCTACGACGATCATGGATAGAGACCTCGTGCGATCAAGTAACTGCGTCACCGGTTCGGTCCGGCCACCTTTTTCCACTGATTCCACTGGAGGTCTGTGATGGCCGGCGGACTCTTCGCCCTGCTCGACGACGTCGCAGCCCTGGCTCGTATGGCTGCCGCCTCGATCGACGACGTTGCCGCCGCAACCGGTAAGGCGACCGCCAAAGCTGCCGGCGTGGTCATCGACGACGCAGCCGTCACGCCGCAGTACGTCCGTGGGCTCGCAGCCGAACGCGAGTTGCCCATCATCAAGCGCATCGCCATCGGATCGCTGCGCAACAAGCTGCTGATCATCCTTCCGATCGCTCTGCTGCTGAGTCAGTTCCTCCCCTGGCTGCTGACGCCACTGTTGATGGTCGGCGGCTGTTACCTCAGCTACGAAGCGGTTCACAAGATCTGGGGTGCAATCTTCGGCCACGGTGACCACCACGAGGCCGCTGACGAGCATCCTCGCGACGAAGAAGCAGTGGTTTCGGGCGCCGTCCGCACCGACCTGATCCTGTCCGCCGAGATCATGGTGATCGCACTCAACACCATCGCAGGCGAAGGCTTCTGGAGCCGATTGGTGATCCTTGCCGTCGTGGCGGTCGTCATCACCGTGGTCGTCTACGGAGTCGTCGGACTGATCGTGAAGATGGACGACATCGGATTGAAGATCGCCGAGACGTCGTCTGGCTTCACCCACAAGGTCGGCCGAGGCCTCGTTCGCGGCATGCCTCACGTGATGTCAGTGCTCTCGGTGGTGGGTACCGCCGCGATGCTGTGGGTCGGTGGCCACATCCTGTTGGTCGGCATCGACGAACTGGGCTTCCACCCGCTCTACGACGCCGTTCATCACGGCGAAGAAGCAGTCAGAGACATCGCCGGAGTCGGTGGCGTGTTGGCGTGGATCGTCAACACACTTGCGTCGGCGGCACTGGGTCTGGTGGTCGGCGCCATCATCGTCGCAGCTCAACTGGGTATCACTCGCCTGCTCGCAAAGCGTTCTGCAACGGCCTAGTCACTGCGAGTGTGGCGGAGCACCATCTGCTCCGCCACAGCCCGCAGTCCTTCACGCAACGACCGTGGCTCGAGCACTTCGACGTCCGCTCCCAAACCGATCAACTGCGAGAGCGCGACAGCTTCGCTCTCGAGTTTCAGCTCGGCACTCACCCATCCGTCGTTGTCCTCTGGCCCTACTTCGACTGCAGCGGCAAGCTCGCCCACCACATCGGGGAGCCGGCGCCTGCCCTCTGGTGTCAATCGCACGCGACACTCGAAGCGAAGCAGCGACCGGTCGAACTCGGCCATCGACGCCGCCCACCACGACGGCAGGTCGAAATCCACCGGCCGAGTGAACGAATCATCTTCTACCACGGCATTTTTGATGCGCCCGACTCGAAACGACAGCGTTCGACCGTTCATCCCCGCCACCAGATACCAAACACCGGCTTTGATGACCAGACCCAGCGGATCGACCGTCCGCTCGCGATCGCGATAGGCGAAGCGCAGTCGACGCGAGTCCAGCACAGCGGATGTGACGATCGGAAGCGCAGAGATGTCGTCGACGCCGCCGAACCAACCCGGAACGTCCACGAGAATGCGGTCCTGCCACAGTCGTGCACTCTCGCGCAGGGGACCGGGCAGGGAGCGGAGCAGTTTGGCCCCCGCCGAACCGACGGCGTCTGATCGTCCGAGATCTGCAGCGATGGACGGCACACCCAACAGCATGAGTGCGGACGTCTCGTCGTCCGTCATGCCGGACAACTTGGACTGCCATCCGTCGAGCAGACGGATGCCACCACCGGGGCCGCTCTCGGTCCAGATCGGCACGCCGGCAGCCGACAACGAGGCCACGTCGCGGTAGATCGTCCGCACCGAAACGCCGAACTCTTCGGCCAACTGCTCGGCGATAACGCCGCGACTCCCCTGCAAACGCAGCATGAGTTGGAGCAACCGCGCGGATCTCATGGACCGAACATTACCGAGAATTACTGACAGAAGTTGTCAGGAATAGGGGTGCACAATGACCGTCATGGTCACTTGGAAGCAGTTCTCCGAAGAAGTACCCGCTCTTGCCGACGCGGTCCAAGCGCGATTCAAAGCCCACAAGCATCACGTCCTCGCAACGCTGCGCAAGGACGGCTCACCACGGGTCAGCGGCACCGAAGTCGAAATCCTCGACGGGCGTCTGGTGCTCGGTTCGATGTTCGGCGCACTCAAGGCGAAGGATCTCATCCGTGACGGGCGCTACGCCCTACACAGCAATCCCGGTGAGCACACCATGGAGGGCGGCGATGCGAAGATCGCCGGACTCGCACGCGAGGTGACCCGCGACGAGTTCGAAGCCGTGCTCGCAAGCTACACCTACGAGGTTCCGAAACCTCTGCACCTCTTTGTCCTCGACATCGACGAGGTGGTGCACACGACTGTCGACGACGAACACATGTATGTCGACCTCTGGAAGCCGGGCAAGGAGATCACCCGCTTCACCAAGTGACGTTCTTCTCGCAATGCTCGCCGTTGGCACACGATTCCACCTGAACGGTGGCGTGGGAAAGACCGTGACTCTCGAGGACGGTGCGCGCGGATTCCAGAATGTTCGACGAATTCGCGTCACTGGTCAGGTGGACCGTCGCGACATCCATGCCGGTGGTGAGCGTCCAGACGTGTAGGTCGTGAACACCCATCACGCTCGGCAGCGCCGCCAGGTCGGCCTCGACCGCTTCGACGTCGACGTCGGCCGGCGACGCCTGCGTCAGAATGCGCAGCGATGCTGCGGCCAGTTTGATCGCACGCGGCACCACCCACAGCGAGATGAGAACACCGACGACGACGTCTGCCCACGTCCAGTTGAACAGCAGGACAAGGCCACCGGCGATCAGAACGCCGACGCTACCGACGGCGTCGGCAAGCACTTCGAGGTAGGCACCACGCACGGCCAGGCTGTCCTTGGAATCGCCGCGCAGCATCAGCATCACGACGATGTTCGCGGCCAGGCCGGCGGCCGCCGTGATGATCAGGGCGCCGCCCGGGATCTCGGGTTCGTTACCGATGCGGCCGATTGCCTCGTAGAAGACCCAGGCGGCGACGGCCAGCAGCATCACCGCATTGGCCATGGCGGTCAGCACTTCGGCGCGGTGCCAACCGAAGGTCCTGGCCGCGGTGGTGCTGCCCCTCTTCGCGAGCAGCAGCGCCGTCAGTCCCATGGCCATACCCACCACGTCTGTGAGCATGTGACCGGCGTCGGCAAGCAGAGCCAACGAGTTGATCAGGATGCCGACCGTGGCCTCGAGTACGAGGAACGCAACGAGGATCGCAAGCGCGATCGCCATTTTTCTGATGCGTTGCGGTGACGGTCCTACGCCGACCGAATCTGCTGCCGAGTGGCCATGTGAATGACCGTGCCCTGCTCCCATTTGTCCTGTTCCCTCCCAAGTCCTTCTCAGAGCATATGCATACATTCGCATACATACAACGAGTTGCTCAGTGAGCGGGAAACGGCAGAGGTCAGTGATCCGGCTCGTAGGCGGGATGAGGCACGGTGGGCGGCAGAGTGGCGATCGACGAGATTCGCTTCATGCCCGCGACCTGCAACAGGTCGACGACCAGCGATCGAATCTGGGCGAACACCACCGTCGAGGACAGGCCCGCGTTCTCCACTATCGCCGGTTTCAGTTCCTTCGCGACCGAGCGCAGGACGCGCGCTGCTTCGGCCTGATCAGGCTGCTCCCCCGGCTCCGCCAGGATCATGTCCTCGAGAACTTCGACGGCTTTCGACAAGCGCTCGACCTGAGCCACCAGACGCGGATCGAGGATCTCGTCGTCCCTGACCAACGTCAACGAACGACGCGCGAGCACTCGAATGTTGCGCATCGCGTTGTCGATGGGATCGGCTGTCGCCATGAGCCTTTCGAGGCGAGGCCGACTGTTCCAGTACAGCGGGGAGATTCGGCTGATCTCGCGCCCGCCGAGAAGGTTACTGCGCAACCCGTCGATGGCACCCTGAGTTGCGCGCGCCTTCTGCAGTGCCTTCACGATCGGGTCCGGGTCATTCGCGACGAGGCCGTCTGCCACCAATTGCAGTACCTCGGAAGCGGTTCCGAGGATCGATGCGGCATCCTTGCGCGCGCGTCGTACCGGGTGGGTGGGGATGATCGCGACCACCGCGATACCCACCAGACCACCGACAAGGGCATCGATCATGCGATCGGGACCGCCGCTGCCGCCCGGCGGGATCAGCGTCGCCACCAGCACAGCCGAGTTTCCCGCCTGCATGGAGAAGATCGGCCCGCTGTTGAGAAGCACCGCGACGGACATCGCCAGCACGACAACCAAACTGATCTGCCACGGTCCGCTCCCGATACCGGAGATGATCAGATCACCGATTCCGATACCGACCGTGACTCCCGCAACCAACTCGAACGAGCGTCGTAGTCGTGCACCCAACGACAGACCGAGCGAGACCACAGCGGCAATCGGCGCGAAGAACGGCGCGTGGTGCCCGATCACCGTGGTGGCAACCCACCACGCCAATCCGGCCGCCAAGGCACATTGAATGATCGGTAGCGCCGACGTCTGAAGCCGACGCACCGATTTGCGAGCCCGGTCCTTGATGCCGGCCCGGCTCGGACGGAAACTGCTAACCGAGGCCAAGCGCTTCGGCGGCGTTGGGATCGCAGTCTTCGAGCAGATCGAGGCAACGCGCGTACTCGTCGGCTTCACCGATCGTCTTCGCGGCCTTGGCCAGGACTGCGACGCAACGCAGGAAACCACGGTTCGGTTCATGGCTGTAGGGCACGGGACCGAAACCCTTCCAACCGTTGCGACGCAGTTGGTCGAGTCCGCGGTGGTATCCGGTACGCGCGTAGGCGTAGGCCGTGATGGTTTCGCCCTTGTCCAGTGCAGCCTCGGCCAGGTAGGCCCACGCAATGGAGGCAGTGGGGTGGTCGGCCGCCACCTGGGCCGGATCAGCGTGGTTGAGCAGTGCCGATTCCGCGTCGTCGTCGCCGGGAAGCAGAGTGGGCTTGGGTCCGAGCAGGTCACCGAATTGGGTCATGCGCTCATTGTGCCCGCTACGCCTTTCTGCCACAGGACCGCCTCGCCGACGGTCGGAGTTATGCAGGCTACATACCGGTCGTTACCCTGACATGGTCATTGCTGCATAAGACCGAAGGGTTACCCGTGCCGGACTCGAAAGACGACAACTCGAAAAAGAGCGCAGCACCGAAGGGTGCGCCCGAGAAGTCGGCCCCGACCGAACCTGCGACTGTGGCGATCCAGAAGACAGACAAGGCCTCGAAAACGGACGGCGACGCCAAAGCTGCCAGCGCACCAACCGTCGCGATCCCCAAGGCAACTCAGGCACCCACAGCAGCACCGACACCCCAGCCCAAGCCGGAGCCCGCCACCGTCGCGATTCCGAAAGCCGCGCAGCCGACACCACCACCCCGGCAGGCTCCAACCCCACCACCACCGCAGCGCGCTGCGCCTCAACCGCAGCAGCGCGCCGCGCCTCAACGTGTGGGTGTCGCAGCGACCCCACCGCCGGCTCAGCCGATGCCGACTCGCATCGAGCCCGCCGCGCCGGAGAAGACCAAGCGCAGCGGCAAGGGCTGGTACATCGCGGCAGCAGCGGCCGGCGTCGCCGTCCTCGCGGCGATCGGCGTCGCCGTATTCGTCTCGTCCAACAGCGGTAGCGGTGAAAGCTCACCCGAAGCTCAGGTCCAGACCGCCATCTCGACGTACGTCGACGCTCTGCAGACCGGCGATCTGGCAACGCTGCGAACGTCGACCTGTGGGGCGTTGGGCGAGTACTACCGCACCATTCCCGACGCAGCGTTCGCGCAGGTCCACGACAATGCCGTCGCGCAGAAGACGATCCCGCAGGTCGGAGCCGTCGACGCGGTGCGCATCACCGACGACACCGCGATCGCTCAGGTCCAGGCGAGTTTGCCGAGCACGGGCGAGCAGTCGTGGCGCACGTTCGACCTCGAGCGCCAGGACGGCACGTGGAAGGTCTGCGATCCCAGCAAGTAGGTACCTGAACAGAAAATGCGCGCCGGCGAGAATTTCGCCGGCGCGCATTTTGTTCTGTGAAGCGCAGTTGTGAAACCGATCAGCCTGCCGACACCGAGCGTCCGGCCGACTTCAGGTCGTTGCACGCCTCGACGACGCGAGCCGTCATGCCGGCTTCGGCCTTCTTGAGGTAGCTGCGCGGGTCGTATGCCTTCTTGTTTCCGACCTCGCCGTCGACCTTGAGGACGCCGTCGTAGTTGGTGAAGAAGTGTCCGGCGATCGGACGGGAGAACGCGTACTGGGTGTCGGTGTCGACGTTCATCTTGACGACGCCGAAGTTCAGCGAGTCCTCGATCTCCGACTTCAACGATCCCGATCCACCGTGGAAGACGAAGTCGAAGGGCTGCGAACCGGAAGCCAGGCCGAGCTTGGCAGCGGCGACCTTCTGGCCCTCTTCGAGAACCTCGGGCTTGAGCTTGACGTTGCCCGGCTTGTAGACGCCGTGGACGTTGCCGAAGGTGGCGGCAAGGAGGTACTTGCCCTGTTCGCCGATGCCCAGAGCATCGACCGTCTTCTCGAAGTCTTCGCTCGAGGTGTAGAGCTTGTCGTTGATCTCGGCTTCGACGCCGTCTTCTTCACCGCCGACGACACCGATCTCGACCTCGAGGATGATGCGTGCAGCCTTCGAGAGGGCGAGCAGTTCCTTGGCGATGGCCAGGTTCTCGTCGATCGGGATAGCCGAGCCGTCCCACATGTGCGACTGGAACAGCGGGTTACGACCGGCGTCGACGCGCTCCTGCGAGATCGCGAGCAGCGGACGCACGTAGGTGTCCAGCTTGTCCTTCGGGCAGTGATCGGTGTGCAGCGCGATGGTGACGTCGTACTTTGCCGCGATCACGTGTGCGAACTCGGCGAGCGCAACAGCGCCGGTGACCATGTCCTTGACGCCCAAACCGGAACCGAACTCGGCGCCGCCCGTCGAGAACTGGATGATGCCGTCACTGCCGGCGTCCGCGAAGCCCTTGATGGCTGCGTTGATGGATTCGGAGCCGACACAGTTGATGGCGGGGAAGGCAAAGGAATGCTCCTTGGCCCGACCAAGCATCTCGGCATAGACCTCGGGAGTTGCGATAGGCACGGCGGGAGTCCTCCATATACGTGTCGTTCGGAGCGCTCGGCGATGTGAAAGCGCTTCGTGTGGTCCTAGCAGTATGGCAAGTCCGACTCGTCACGTCTCTTTGCGGTCTCGGCCCGCCGCCACCGACGCGATGACCTGCGGTGGTGGGAAACACTCAGATTCGGCCGGTACTCTGGCCACCGTGAATGTGCAGGCAGCAACTGAATCCGTGACGAACCTGGCCTTGCTGCCGGACTTCCTCGACCCTGTCCATCTTCTGAACTCGTTCGGGACCTGGTTCTTGCTGGGCCTACTCCTGGTCGTCTTCATCGAATCAGGCCTGCTGTTTCCGCTCTTGCCCGGCGATTCGCTCCTGTTCACTGCCGGTCTGGTCGCCGCGGCAGGCGCCGGAGCCAGTGAGGTCGAAGGCTTCGCACCGCTGTGGCTGCTGCTGCTCACCATTCCGATCGCCGCGATTCTCGGCGACCAGGTGGGCTACTACATCGGCATCAAAGGCGGAACTGCTCTCTTCAAGAGCAACGACGCACGCATCTTCAAGAAGAAGTACATCGACGAGTCGCATGCGTTCTTCGAGAAGCACGGTCCGATCACGATCTTCCTGGCGCGCTTCGTCCCGATCGTGCGCACGTACGCTCCGCTGGTCGCGGGTGCCTCACGCATGAAGTACTCGGTCTTCCTGACGTACAACATCGTCGGCGGCATCGTGTGGGGTGCAGGCGTCACGCTCCTCGGCTACTGGCTGGGGCAGATCGGCTTCATCCGTGACAACATCGACATCATCTTCATCGGCATCGTTCTGGTGTCGGTTCTGCCGATCATCTTCGAAATCGGAAAGCGACTTTTGTCGTCGAGACGCAGTGAAACGGCGAATACTTCCACTACGGACAATTCGACGGTGACAGTCCCCGAAGACCCCACCCCCTGATTGCAGAACGAGGCGAAGAACTGACGACGATGACGCTCGCATCCGGCAGTTTCTCCCCGCTCGAGACTGCCGGGCCTCTGTTGGTCTGGATCATCGTCGTCACGTTCGTCTTCATCGAGTGCGCGATCATCCTCGGGTTGTTTCTCCCCGGTGATTCGCTTCTGATCACAGCCGGAATCGTTCTTGCCGGCCACGAATCCGGCGCGGGCCACGTGTGGGCGTTGTCTGTCGGTGCGATGATCGCGGCCATTGCCGGCAACCAGGTCGGGTACGTCATCGGCCACCGGACCGGCAATCACATCAAAGCCCGTAAGGGCGGCAAGTACTTCACCGAGAAGAACCTGCACCGCGTGAACATCCTGTTGGAAAAACACGGGTTCTGGGCGGTCCTGATTGCTCGCTGGGTTCCGTGGGTGCGCACCCTGTGCCCGATGGTCGCGGGCGCAGCCAAGATGAACCACACGCGCTACACCATTGCGAGCACCATCGGCGCGATCATCTGGGCGCCCGTGCTCCTGCTACTCGGTTTCTACGGTGGCTCGTTCCTCGATCGCGTGCCGTGGTTGCTGCCCGCCGTGCTGATCGTGATGATGGTCAGCTTGGTCATCGGTACTGCGCTGGGAATCTGGCAGTACCGCAAGGAGATGGCCCGACCGGCCGAAGACGTCGAGGTCGAAGAAGTCCTCGACTAGAAGCTGACTGCTCAGTGCAGGTGGCTCTGGTCCCACGCCGGCAGCGGGTCTTCGTAGCGAGTCCATGCCCGCGGTCCTTCGCGTAGTTCGTCATCGGTCAGCAGAGCCGGATCGAGGATTCGTGACGGCGCCGCCGGGTCCAGTTTCACTCCGATGAACACGATCTCCTGCCCTGGCACCTCCGCCGCCGACGCCCACAGTTGAGCCGGTTCGATGACGAGGTTGGGGCCTGCCTGCGACCAGATCGCGGCGAACTCGGGCCGACTGGCGATCCAGCAGAATCCCTTGCTCCGCAGGAGTCCGGCGAACTGACCGAGCGCGGCCTCGAGTCGCGCCGGATGAAAGGGTCGCGAGGCGCGGTATGTGACGCTGCGTATTCCGTATTCCTCGGTTTCCGGGGTGTGCCCACCGGCCAGTTCCTCGTCCCAACCGGATACCTGCGCAGCAAGTTCCGGGTTGTAGAGACCGGTTTCGAGGACACGGTCGAGGGTGACTTTGCCGTGATCTGTTCGAATCAGTTGAGCGGTGGGGTTGAGCCTACGAAGCGTCGCCTCGACGGTTCCTGCCGCCCGCGGGCTCACCAGGTCGGTTTTGTTCAGCAAGATGACGTCGGCGAACTCCACCTGATCGACCAGGAGATCGGAGATGCTGCGTCCGTCCCCCTCCCCTGCTTCGAGGTTGCGTTCGTCCAGTCGTTCGCCTTTTGCCAGCTCGCCGAGGAAGGTCGACGCGTCCACCACGGTCACCATGGTGTCGAGCTTCGCGAGCGAGCCGAGGCTGAAACCGTCCTCGAATTCCCAGTCGAAGGTGGCCGCCACCGGCATCGGTTCGGAGATGCCGGTGGACTCGATCACCAACTGATCGAATCGCCCCTCTCGGGCCAGGGCGCCGACGGCGTCGATCAGATCCTCACGCAGCGTGCAGCAGATGCATCCGTTGGTCAGCTCGACCAACTTCTCTTCCGTGCGGTCGAGATGACCCTGGCCCGCGACGAGGGCCGCGTCGATGTTGATCTCGCTCATGTCGTTGACGATGACGGCGACCCTCCGGCCATCGCGATTGGCGAGAATGTGGTTGAGGAGTGTGGTCTTGCCTGCGCCCAGAAATCCGGACAGCACGGTTACCGGTAGCTGCTTCATTCCTTAATGGTAACCATTGTCATTATCGACAACAGCGGGCGGGCCTACTGCACTGCAGAGGCACTACCCGAGAACTGGCTCTCGGGCCTCGGCAAACCGAAATGATCACGAAGGGTCGTACCCGTGTATTCAGTCCGGAAAAGACCGCGATCCTGCAGGATCGGGACCACACGCTCGGTGAAGATCTCGAGCCCACCCGGGTAGTACGGCGGCATGACGTTGAAGCCGTCAGCAGCACCGCTGGTGAACCATTCCTCGATCGTGTCAGCCACCTGCTCGGCGGTTCCGGCAAACACCCGGTGCCCGCGCGCACCCGCCAAACGATGAAGCAGTCCCCGAACCGTCGGACGCTCACGCTCGACTATGCCGGCGATCACCTGCAATCTGCTTTGCTTGTTGTCGGTGACATCACCTGCCGCCGCGAACAATTCGACAGGAACCGGTGCATCCAGTTCCAGATTCCGAACATCGGTCCCGGTGAGTGCACCGAGTTGCGCGAGCCCGTACTCCGGCGAAGTCAACTCGTTGAATTCTCGCTCGAGCGCCTTGGCTTGTTCCTCGGTGTCACCGATGAACGGGCTGATTCCGGGCAGGATCTTGACATGATCGGGGTTGCGCCCGAACTGAGCAGCCCTCGACTTGATGTCGGTGTAGAACGCCTGCGCATCGGAAAGTCTCTGGTGCGCTGTGAAAATCGCCTCCGCATACTGACCGGCAAACGCGCGACCGTCGTTGGACGCCCCGGCCTGCACCAGCACCGGGTATCCCTGCGGCGTTCGCGGTGCGTTGAACGGTCCCCGCACCCGCAGATGCCGGCCGACGTAGTTGATCTCGTGAATCTTGTTTCTGTCCGCGTAGATTCCGTTCTCCCGGTCCAGACTGATCGCGTCGTCCTCCCAGCTGTCCCACAACCGCACCACCGCGTCGACGAATTCCCGTGCGCGCGAATACCGGTCCCCGTGATCCGGGTGCTTGGCCAGCCCGAAGTTGGCTGCCGCCAGATCCGTACCCGTGGTGACGATGTTCCACCCCGCGCGTCCGTTCGAGATGTGGTCGAGCGAGGCGAACAGCCGAGCCAGGTTGTACGGCTCGTAGTACGTGGTCGACGCCGTCGCGATCAATCCGATTCGCTCGGTCGCCACTGCAATGGCCGTCAACAAGGTGATCGGCTCCAATGTCCCTGCGGGACCGTGCTCGACGTCGCTGCGCAACGCGGGACCGTCGGCGAAGAAGATTCCGTCGAACTTCGCCGCCTCAGCAGTGCGAGCGATCTCCTGGAAATACGTGACGTCGAACAGACGTTCCGGGGTTGTCCACGGATGACGCCACGCCGCTTCGTGATGACCGGCGGGGTGGATGAACGCGTTGAGGCTCAGTTGGCGCGGAGAATCAGACATGCCTGAATGCTGGCAACTGCCGCCGCAGTCCGACAGGGTTAGGGTTCGCGTGATTCCAACTCAGGGTGGGCAGGTCGGTATCGTCACATGGGTGAGCCGCGTAGTTGTAGCCGAGTTCGTACCGTCCGGAGCGACAGCAACTGTTCTTCATCAGTGGTGTGAGGTGTTCGCCGAAGGCCAACGTCACCTGTCCGGGACTGCGCCGACAGCGACTGCGCTGATGGAAATGATCGAGGCCGAAGACAATTCGGCCGATGTACGGCGTTGGATTGCACGCGACGCCGGCACCGACGAGGTCCTCGGCATCGCCCAGGCACGACGCAACTCGGCCGAAGCCGATCTCGCAGAGTTTCGGATGTACGTGACACCCCACGCGCAGCGACGAGGGGTAGGACGAGCGCTTGCCGAACTCGTCGAAGTCGCCATCGCCGGGTTCGGCGTGCGAAGAATCAGAGTGACGGCGCTCGTCGGAAGCGCAGCCGAGCATTTCCTGCGATCGTTCGACGGTCACCGCGTGTTGCTTCGGTTGGCCAACCAGGTTCAGCACCTCAGTGCTCCCACCGCACACAGCACCCGCCCCGGCTATCGAATCGTCAGTTGGCGCAACCGAACCCCGGACGAGCTGGTCCACTCCTTCTCGGAGGCATTGAACCGACTCCTCGACGCGCCGGGCGCCGAACTGCAGATACCCGAACGTAATTGGGGAGCCGACGAGGTCAGATCGTGGGAACAGAAGATGACGGGTGGCTCTCAAGTACTCCTGGTGTGCTGCGCGGTCGACGACAGCGTCGGCGAAGTAGCCGCAGCAACAGTGGTGACGGTGGACGAACATGACAGCACCCACGCATCGCAGCACGACACCGTGGTACTTCCCCAGCACCGCGGGCACGGTCTCGCTCAGTGGGTCAAGGAGCAACAAGCGACTGTATTGGCAGCTGAATTTCCCTCCCTGCGAAAGATTTACACAACGGTGAACGCGGAGAATCACCCGATGCTGACCGTCAATCGGAGCCTCGGATACCAGACCGTCGCGGAGCGGATCCTGGTGGAAATCAGGAGAGCCGAGAGTGCGCCGCACAAGCCTCGGTGACGATCTTCCTCCACAGGAGCGGGTGAGACTGCCAGAAGTTGTGCGCGACACCGTCGACTACCTCGAAACTACCGTTAGGCACGAGCTCGGCCAGTTGCTGCAACGGCCACGACGGGCGAATGTCGTCGGCCGCCGCGAGAAATGTCATGGGCACCGGTGAGTCGGCCAACTGCCGAAACAGCTGTGGTTCATGGATCCATTCGATGAACGATTCTTGAAGCGATTGCCAGACAACAGGTTCCCAAGGTATCTGCGGGTCCGGCTCGATTCCCGCTTCGTACTGCTTCGACCATGTCCGGTCCTTGTGGAGGCCGTGCCCCGCGATGCCGACGACGCCGGACACCGATTCCGGACAGTCGAGTGCGTACCGCACCGCCAAGTCGGATCCCCACGAGTGCCCCAGCACGACCCAGCTGTCGATCTCGAACGTGCGGCGGACGAGTTCGAGGTCCGCAACGGCCTGCGCCATCGTATGAGCGCCGCCACCGGACCGGCCGACTCCGCGTGGCTCAGGGCACCACGCGCGCATTCCTTCCGGAACCAGCTCGTCGTGAGCAAGATAGTGAACGCATCCCGGGCCGCCGGAGAGAACCAGAACGTCCGCCCCTGCCCCACAGACATCGACGTGAAGACGTACGCCGTCCGTGTCGACCACGTGCCGGGATTCCATGAGGAAAAAGCCTAACGCTTACGCGGGTATCCAGCCGCCGAGACGACAAATGCCGCCTCCATGAGCATCCACCCACCTACCTGCACCGAGAGGTCTCGCTCGGGCACGCTCGACGAGCGCACGGTTCCGGCGGCGAAGGTGGCGATGTCGCCGGACAGACTCGGCAACTGAGCATCCTTGGTCCAGTCGTGCCCGAACAGCGGCAGACCTTCGATCTGCAGTCTGTTGTTCCAGGCCGCTTCCGCGGAGGACAGAACGATCTGCGCTGCGAGTTCGCGCGCTCGCAGGTCCTCGTGAGTCTCCCAGGACAGGTTCACCACCACGAACGCGAGGTAGCGAGCCAGGATTGCGTTGAACAGTCCGCCGTCGCCTCCGCCACCGCCCGTGATGACTCCGTACTCGGTCATGCCGTCGTACACGGCGTCGACGAGTTTGTGGACTCGCTCGCGGTGACGCGGTTCGCCCAATCGTGTCGACAACTCGGTTTCCAACCCCAGCGTGACGCCCTGACAGTACGAATAGATCGCGCGCTCGAGGGTGCCGTCGCGGCGGATACCGTCGAAGATCAGTCCGGAGTCCGGATCCCGCAGTGTCTCGTCGATCCAGTCGGCCGTTGCCTGCGCACGCCAGAGTTTTCCGGTGCGCGCCAGCATGATTCCGGCGGGTCCGTTTGCCGGTGTGTTGTAGAAATCGGAGCCTTTGCACCACGGAATACCGCCGCCGTCGGCCGGGGACCACGAATCGAAGAGTTGCGATTCGAGCGCCTGAACCGCGGTTCGGTGATCGACCGAGAACATGCGTTGCGCACGTTCGAGCGAGAGGCCCAGCCACGCCATGTCGTCGTAGTAGTTGTTGGTCCACGCCGAGACGTTGCGGACCCGCACACTGCGGGCAACCTTCGCGACCCGGCGACGACGCTTGGGGGTCGGGTCACGTTCGAGTGCGTCGATCGCAGTATCGAGCAGGTGCGCTTGCCACCAGTAGTGCCACGGCTTGAACATCCGCTCGCGTCGAACAGCAGGCCAGGCAACCACGCCGAGTGCTGTCCGGGGCATTCCCCACAGGCGCCGAAGGTGACGACTGACTATCGCGCCCTCAGCCGCATCGGCCCGCTCTGCCCACACTTCCTGCATAACTACCTATCCTGTCTGGTCGAGGCGCTACACGCTAGCCGGAATTCGCGAGCGAGATCAGCGGGAATCGGCGAGATCGGCATGCTCACGTACCCACGCGTGCATCGCGATGCCGGCCGCGACACCGGCGTTGATGCTGCGAGTCGAACCGAATTGTGCGATCGAGACCGTCATGGACGCAACCTCTTTCGCATGATCGGTCACTCCGGGGCCTTCTTGACCGAACAGCAGGATGCACTCCCGCGGCAGGCTTGCCGTTTCCAGCGGCACCGACCCCGGGGTGTTGTCGACGGCCACGATCGTGAGTGAATTCTCACGGGCGTACTCGACGAGTTCGCCGATGTCTGCATGGTGAACGATGTGTTGGTATCGATCGGTCACCATGGCGCCCCGCCGATTCCAGCGCCGACGCCCCACGATGTGGACCGCGGCCGCGGCAAACGCGTTGGCCGTGCGGACCACCGTGCCGATGTTGGCGTCGTGCGCGAAGTTCTCGATGGCGACATGCATCGTGTGACGGCGCGAGTCGATGTCCTCGACGATCGCTTCCCGCGTCCAGTACCGATACTCGTCCAAGACGTTTCGACGATCACCCTCGGCCAGAAGTACCGGGTCGTAGCGCTCGTCGGTCGGCGGTTCCGTGTCGTGCTCCTCGGCCCAGGGTCCGACGCCGTTGGGATTCTCGCCCCACTCGGTGGGTCCCGGTTCACCGGCTCCGCCGGACACGTCGTCGGCTGCGACTTCGGACATCAGAACACCTCGTTGGAATCTGCAGCCACGGTGAAGCCGTGCGTGGTCTGATCGTTGACACACGAGACGTCTGTCGCGGTGGTCGTACAGGTGAAACCCAGTTTGCTCAGCGGTTGACCGGCCGCCAACACCGGATCGGCGTCGGGGCCGCCAGAGGTGTACACCTCTCCGCCCGAACACATGAAAGCACCCTCACCCTCGTCGGTGACGCGAATACCGTTGCCCCAGTTGACCATGCAGCTCTCCGGCCGCGGCGGAACGGGAGTGGTCGTTCCCTCGCACCCGGCTTCGATTCTGGTGGGCAACTTGATGATGCCGCACTGGAAGTTTCCGTCGGGAGTGGTGAAGTAGTACGACTCGTTGCGCTCGAACTGCACGTCCGTGAGTGTCGTCGTCGGTGGCAGCGTCGTGGTCGGTGGTTCGGTGGTCGTGGGGACGACGGGCGCGACGGTGGTGGTTGTCGTCGGCACTGCGGTAGTGGTGGACGAACTGGGCTGCGCCGCTACGGTCGGCGCTGAATCCGCCTCCCCGCCGCACCCTGCGAGCACTAGCGCCGACCCGACGCCCAACAAGACGAACCCCACCCGAACACGAACCACCCGACTACCTCCACACACGTCATCTTGGCCCAGCAACAGCCGACAGTGCACTCTATCGTGTGGTCGACTAAGTGCTGGTGACGCGCTTGTTCATCAGCCGTGAGAGCCACGCGGGCGAGAACCGCGACGCGCTGAGGAAGAGCTTCGCCTGAGTTCCGACCGGGTAGTGAACCTTGTGCATCCGTCCGGCGCCGCGTGTGGCCGCCCACAGTTCCTGCGCGACGTCGGTTGCAGTCAGCTTGATACCCAACGATCTGGTGGCTCCGGTGTCCATTCCAGTGACCATCGCGGTCTGGACGAACAACGGCCAGAGCGCGAGAACACGGATGTCGTGCTGTGCCCATTCCAGATCGAGCGCCTCGGTCAGGCCGCGGATCGCGAATTTGGTTGCACCGTACGTCGCCAGTTCGGGCTGGCCGTAGATCGCCGAAGCGGAGCACAGATTGACCACCTGGGCGCCGACGGTATCGCGGAGGTACGGGAAAGCCGTGTGCGTGCCGTTGAGGGTGCCGGTGATGTTGATGTCGACCATTCGGCGATGCGCCGCAAGAGAAATATCCTCGAACCGTCCCGAGGAGAGCACGCCCGCATTGTTGATCAGGATGTCCAGACGCCCGGACTCCCCGGCAAAATCGGCCAGACACTGCGCCCATCCGGCCGGATCGGTGACGTCCAGGACATCCGTCACGACGCTCCCACCGAAACCGTCGATCTCGGCCTTCAAGGAGGCAAGGCCGGCGTCGTCGATGTCGAACGCGCCGACGCGGTATCCGTTGCGCGCGAACAACAGCGACGTCTCCCGCCCGATTCCAGCCGCAGCACCGGTGATGAAGACGTTCGGTTCGCTCATCCGGTCAGGCTATCCTGGATGTGGAGGAAATCTGATGAATCACCGTCGCGTCGTACACACCGTGTGTTTCATCGCGGTGGGGTATCTGATCGTGCTCGCCGTGTGGCTCGGATGGCTGGTCGAGCACACCCCACCTGGCACGCTGCCCTATCAGATCGGCGGGTTGCTCGCCGCTTTCGGCTCGGTTCTCGGATTCGGAATGGCATGGGCCAACCGCCCGACCCGCGCCGAGCGCAAACTCGAAAAGCACGGCCTCGCAGGGTGGGCACGAATCGACACCGTCACACCCCTGCGCCGAACCGTCGACGGCGAATTGGCCAAGCTCGCACTCCACCTCACGGTTCCAGGTTCCGATTCGTACTCGGGCCGGATCGAGTACGAGATCCGACCCGAGTACAAAGACAAGATCACTCCCGGATCCACGGTCACCGTCATGGTGGACCCGAAGAACCGAGACCGAATCATGCTGTGCCCGTGAAGGACTAGACGCTCTTCTTGCGTCCCAGCGCCAACATGCCCTCCACCAGCATCAGCTGCGCTCCCGCGTACGACGCCAGGATCACTCCCTCGGCAGCAGCGCGGCCGGCAGTCCCGCGGATGAACAGACGACGCACCACGATCAGTCCGTCCGATGCGGTGAAGAGCACTCCGCCCAATCCTAGCCAGGAGCGTCGATCCTTGTTCGGGACGACCACGTCGAGCACGGCGTTGGACTGCGGTGCCAGAGCGGGGTCCGCCGACAACGTCGAGGTGGTTCCCAACATCAATCCATATCCGGTGAGCGGCGTCGACACGCTCGGGGCCTTGGCACGGAGCAGTCCGGACGCCGTCGACCAACCGCTGATGCGGGGCCGCAGGGCAGCGCGGGTCGGCCGAGCGCCGCGGCGCAGCAGGAGCGCCGAGTAACTGGCCTGCATCACCGCGAACGAGGACGCGCCCTTGATCAGACGAGCATCGTTGTCCGGGTCGATCATGAACACGTCGCCGACAGTTGCAGCGGCGAGACCGGCCAGAAGCAGTGCGGTATCGGCAGTTTCCGTCTCCGAGCGCTTGCGCAGCACTCGGGCGGCCAGAGCGGGTGCGATCAACGGCTTCGCGATCTGCTGAACCCGCTCGTTACCGACTACTGCCCCGACCACTGTCGCTGCCGTCGCCGCCGCAAAAACTGCGTGCTCGATGCCCCACTTGCCCGCCATCACAATCCTCCTGTTGGTTACACGTCCAACAGCGACCGTACTGGGTCACTCAGGCGGCATCGCCGGATTTGACGTCCGCGCCGTAGACATCGACGTATTCCTGCCCCGACTGGTCACAGAGCACTGCCATCAATTCGTCCGTCGCCGCACGCACGACGGCCTGGTAGCCACGAAGTTCGCGGTACCGAGAGAAGTCGATCGGCTCCCCTACCGTGATCCGGACCTTGCTGAAGCGCCACATCCGCGTACCCGGCGGGTTGACTGCGTCGCCGCCGTGTACGACGACGGGAATGACCGGCGCCCCGGTTTCCAAGGCAACTCGAATCGCTCCGGTCTTTCCCTTGTACAGGCAACCGTCGGGTGATCGTGTTCCCTCGGGGTAGATCCCCCAGACACCACCCTTGTCTAGAATCCCGATGGCCGTGTCCAACGCCGCACGGGAGGCGTCGGCGCCGCTACGGTCGATCGGCACCTGACCGGCCCCACCGAAGAACCAGCGCTGCATCGCGCCCTTCACACCGGTCCCGGTGAAATATTCACTCTTCGCGACGAAGGTGATGCGTCGGCGCACCATGAGAACCAGGAAGAACGAGTCGACGACTGCCCGATGGTTGCCGGCGAGAATCACCGGCCCCTTCTTGGGGATGTGGTGCTGACCCTCGATCGTCGGCCGCCCGAACAGCCAGAGGACCGGGCCGATCAGGACGTATTTGAACAGCCAATAGAGCACAGGGCATCACCTTTTCCGTCTAGTAGACAGTGTCTACGACGAGAATAGTAGACACTGTCTTCCATGACTGTCAGCAGCCTTCGCGAAACACTCGTCGCCACCGGCGTCGAGATTCTCGATGCCGACGGCGCCACAGAACTGACGCTACGGGAGATAGCGCGTCGGGCGGGCGTGTCGCACGGCGCCCCGCGGAGATACTTTCCGACCCACAACAGCCTGCTAGCCGCAATTGCCTCACACGGCCTGCGCGATCTCGCCGACAGACTCGATCCCGTCCTCGCCGGCAAACAACCCGCTCGTAGCCGATTGATCTCGGCAGCAATCGAATACGTGTCGTTCGCCCAGGAGCGACCGGCGATGTTCGAGTTGATGTTTCGCCACGACCTCCTCGAGGGCGCAGGCAGCAACCTCCGAGAGTCTTCTCTCCCACTCTTCGCCGCCCTGCAATCCCTGACCGAAGAGGCCGACGCCTCCGATCCCACCACATCTGCGTTGAACATCTGGACCGGAACCCACGGCATCGCAGTGCTGGCGGCAAATCGAAGCCTCACACTCGTCGCACCCGACCTCGATGTGCCGTCGCTGGTAGCCACCGCCGTGACGGACCACCTTCCACGGACTCGTTGATTTACATAGTTAACCTATGCAATAATATTCTTCGTGACAGACGAAGAACAGCAACTGCACGAACTACTCGTCGACCTCGTGAGCAATACGCACCGCTTCGCGAAGCTGGCAGGCTCCTTCGCGTCCGATCAGTACCCACGCGCCTGGCTGCGCGCACTCTCGTTACTCGAGGAATACGGCGAAATGCGGATCAGCGACTTCGCTCGACTCGACAGAAGCTCGCAGCCCTCTGCCACTGCACTACTGCGCAAACTCGGCGAGAACGGTTACGTCGAACGCCGCGCCGACCCCGAAGACGCCCGGGCAGTTCGAGTGGCCATGACGGACAAGGGCCGAAAGATCTTGAACGACGGTCGAAACGAGATCGCCGACGCTCTAGTCCCCCACTTCGTCGAACTCGGGCCCGAGCAGATCAAGAAACTGGCCGACGGATTGGCCGAATTGCGGTCCATCATCAAGACTTCCGATCCCAGCTGAAACACCCACCACTGAAAAAGGAGGTGGCCGTGAGCAACACGACCGCGACATCAACGCACCAGAACGAGGCTCCGCCGAGCCTCCTGAAACAACCGAAAGCGGTGTGGGCGGTAGCCTTTGCCAGCGTCATCGCCTTCATGGGCATCGGATTGGTCGATCCGATCCTCAAACCGATCGGCGAACAACTCGACGCCACACCGTCGCAGGTTTCGCTGCTGTTCACCAGCTACATGCTCGTCACCGGCGTGGCCATGCTCATCACCGGTGTGGTGTCCAGCCGCATCGGCGCCAAGAAAACACTTCTTGCAGGCCTTGCCATCATCATCGTGTTCGCTTCTCTGGCAGGCGCTTCCAGCACCATCGGCCAGATCGTCGGATTCCGTGCGGGCTGGGGACTCGGCAATGCACTGTTCATCGCAACGGCGCTCGCGGCAATCGTCGGCGCGGCCAGCGGCGGCGTGGCACGGGCGATCATCCTGTACGAGGCTGCATTGGGCATCGGTATCGCAGTCGGACCGCTGGTCGGCGGAGTTCTCGGTGACATCAGCTGGCGCGCACCGTTCTTCGGCGTCGCAGCCCTGATGGCGGTCGCCTTCATTCTCATCGTGGTGATGCTTCCGAGCGCACCCAAGCCCGAACACCACACGTCCATCGCTGCGCCCTTCCAGGCGTTGCGGCACCGCGGGCTACTCACCGTTGCCATCACCGCGCTGCTCTACAACTACGGATTCTTCACGCTGCTCGCGTACACGCCGTTCCCCCTCGACATGGGGGCGTACCCGATCGGATTCATCTTCTTCGGTTGGGGCCTGATGCTGGCGATCTCGTCGGTTTTCCTCGCCCCTCGCCTGCAACGACGCTTCGGCACCCTGCCGATGATGATGCTGGCACTGACCCTGTTCGCACTCGACCTGGGCATGATGGCGCTCTTCACCGAGAACAAGATCGTCTTGATCGTCGGTGTCGTCCTCGCCGGTTTGTTCCTCGGCGTGAACAACACACTCATCACCGAAACCGTCATGATCTCAGCTCCCGTGGAGCGGTCGACCGCCTCGGCTGCTTACAGCTTCGTCCGATTCGTCGGCGGCGCCGCTGCTCCGTGGGTAGCCGGCAAGCTCGGCGAATCCAACGTCCACATGCCGTTCTGGGTCGGCGCGGTGCTCACCCTCGCCGCCGTATTCGTCCTGTCGAGCGGACGTAAGGTTCTCGCTCACGTCGACGACCACGATCCCGCGCCGCACAGCGTCGACGAAGCACTCGCCGTCACCGTAGGCGACTGACCCCTGTGAGTGGTTGAGGAGTGCAGGGACTCCTCAACCACTCACGGGGCGTCAGCTCAGGTTCAGATCTTCCAGGCCCAGCAGCGAGCGGTACTCGACGCCCTCGGCACCGATCACCGCATCCGCACCCGTCGCGCGATCGACGACCGTAGCGACTCCGACCACGGTGGCCCCTGCCTCGCGCAGGGCCTTCACTGCTGTCAACGGCGAATTGCCCGTCGTGGTCGTGTCCTCGACAACCAGGACACGCTTGCCGACGATGTCCGGGCCCTCGATCTGGCGCTGCATCCCGTGGGCCTTCGCGGCCTTGCGGACGACAAACGCATCGATCGGTCGGCCGGGAGCGTGCATCACCGCCATGGCAACCGGGTCGGCGCCCATCGTCAAACCGCCGACGGCGTCGAAATCCCAGTCCGCGACCAGTTCACGCAGCAGCGAGCCGATCAGCGGCGCTGCCTTGTGGTGAAGTGTCGCGCGGCGAAGGTCGACGTAGTAATCGGCTTCCTTGCCCGAGGACAACGTCACCTTTCCGTGTACAACAGCCAATTCGCGCACCAGCGCAGCCAAATCCTCACGATCGCTCATGAGTGCTCAGCCTACCGACCACTGCCTTGTGTTCGGCTTCTGCCTCTGGGCTACGTCCGGCTTCCGCCTCTGGGCTACGTCCGGCTTCCGCCTCTGGGCTACGTCCGCCCGCGGCCTCGTCCGACGATGTTGGTCAGCCGGCGAACCAGCCCCTTGGGAACGAGACGCCCGGCCGTCGTGAGGACCTTGTACTGGAATCCCGGAATACTGATGACCTTGTCGTCACCGAGATCCTTCATCGACGCCGCAACCACCTGGTCGACGCTCAGCCACATCGGCTTGGGGATCGTGGACATCTCGATGCCCGCGCGCTCGTGGAACTCGGTGCGAATGAAGCCCGGGCACAGCGCCTGCACGCGCACTCCCGTCCCGGCCAACCCGCCGGACAGCCCTTCGGTGAACGAGATGACATAGGCCTTGCTTGCCGAATACGTCGAACCCCGCCCGGACAGCAGGCCCGCGACGCTCGCCACGTTGACAATCGTTCCGTGCGCCGACGCGATCATGCTGGGCAGCGCCGCACGGGTCAGCCGCATCACGGCGGTGACGTTGACGTCGAGTTGAGACTGAAGAAGCGCCGGATCGGCGGTCCAGAACTCGCCGGAGGTACCGAATCCGGCGTTGTTCACCAACACCTCGACGCCCTTCTCCAAACGAAGCGCGACCGTGTCGCGTCCGGCCTCCGATGCGAGATCGGCAACCAGAATCTCCGACTCGGTGCCGAACATCGTCTTCAACTCGGACGCGAGGTCGTGCAATCTGACCTCGTCACGTGCGACGAGAACCAGGTCGTATCCGAGGGAGGCGTATTTCTTGGCGAAACCGGCGCCGAGACCAGAGGTGGGTCCGGTCACCAGGGCAACGGGACGCACAGGGCGATCCGAGTGGGAAGTCGACATACCGGCCACGCTAGTGGTTATCGCGCCTGGACGGGAACCTTAAAGGTCAGTCGACCGGGCGAATTGTGCCCGAGCGCTGCGACGCCGGGCGCTGAGCCGGCTTGTCAGCCGCCTCGGGCTTGCGCAGCGATTGATCCGGACGTGGCGCAGATTCCCGCGGTGCGGGCTCACGCGGTGCGGACTCACGCGGGGCAAATTCACGCGGCGGAGCGTCACGGGGCGGCTGCTCTTGACGCGAACGGGGCTGTTCTACCGGATCCGGAGTTGGGCGAGACTTCTCGGCGCCCGGCCGCGGGCGGCTCGGATCGTGATCGACCTCGAGTTCGTTGGGATCGGTGACGGGAGGCAGGACATGCAGAATGCCGGACAGGCGCGCAACCGACTCGATTGCCGCGTCCCAGTCCCGGCCGTTACTGGTCACCGGAAGCGAACCGAGCGTCCACTGCCCTTCGCTCCACAGCATGCTGATCGACGGCGGAACCGATTCGGTGAACGCCACCATGCGCTGATCACAGACACGACGTGCGATCTCGAGATCGGTCGCGAAGACGACTCGTGAACCGATCGCACCCAACAGGTTCAGGTCGCCGTCCTTGGGCGGAGCCGTCGACTTCAACCGAAGATCGATGTCGACGTCCGACCCGATCTCGCGGCGAACAGCCACGATGGTTGCGGTCTCCTCCAGGTCGAACAGCACGAACTGCTCTCCGCGACGGCGGCCGCGGACGACGTCGGTAGCAGTGAGGTAGTCCTGCTTGGCCATGACCGCGCGGTGCCATTCGCCTGCCAGCTGATCGTCAGTGGCCGTGTACGTGTAACCCTGCGCCTTGGCCCAGATCTGACGCACTCGCCCGGATTGATCTCGCCTCGTCCTGTCGACGTACAGAAGCGCACCCGCGCCTGCGAGTGCAATTGCTGCCAGTCCGAACCACATTCCAGTCATCACCCTCCAGGGTAGCGACTCGCGGCCTCAACCTCCCGCGACACCCTGGTGGACTCGCCCGATGTGTCGTGAACGACTCAGTTGCCGAACTTCGGCAGCGACGTACTCAGAATCGTGTTGGCGGTCATCGTGCCGTTCTCCACCGGCGTTCCGTCCACGACGATGTTGTCTCCCGGTTGCAGATCGGCGATGGTGGCGCGGTTGAGCGCGATGAGCGTGGTGTCCGCGGTGGTCAGAATCGTCACCTGCGAACCCCCGATCGAATCGATGACCAACGTGCCGCCGTCGTTCGACTTCACGGTGCCGACGGCTCCCCCGGCGTCACCGATGACTTCGCCGAGCCCGCCTGGAAGCTGGCTGAGCGGAGAATCCGTCGTCGGAGTCGGCGCCGTGGTGCTGGCCTTCGGCGGTGTCGTGGTCGGCGCCTGCGTCGTGGTGGTCGGGGGAACGAAAGCGGTCTGGGTGCCCTTGTCGTTCGAGCCGAACGCCGAGAACGCGATGATCGCGATCACGGCGACCAGGATCCCGACCACACCGGCGGCCACCCACGTCGCGAGCTTGCGCTTCTTACCGCCGCCCGACGATCCATCGTCGATGAACGGCTGTTCCGGCGGAACTCCACCGCCACCACCGGCAACCGGATACTGCTGTGTATTTCCGTACTGCTGCGTGTTCCCGTACTGATCCGGGTTCCCGTACTGCTGAGCGGTGTATGGCGGATAGGCCTGCGTCGCACCAGGCGGCGGCGCCTGCGGATCGAACTGCGGGTTGTAGGCAGGGAACGCCTGAGTGGGATTCGGCTGCTGCCCCTGCTGCCCCAAGTACTCCGTGTTCTGATCCGGTCCGCCGTAGGGATACTGCTGTGCCCCCGGATACTGCTGTGCCCCCGGCTGCTGACCGAAAAACTCCGTCGGCTGGTTCGGATTCTGGCCGGACACCGTCCCGTACTGCTCCGTCGGCTGGTCGGGCGTACGCCCCCACACCTCGGTCGCCTCGGGATCCTCACGGCGCGGCCCACCCGAGTTACGCGGATCGTTCTGATCGGTCATGCCTGGCTCACCTTCGGTTGGGACGAAAGAGCGTCGAAGTCGTTCGGAGAGGCGCGGGTGCACTCGTCCCCGGTTCGAGCATCCAGCCATCCAGGGTAGAACAAAATGCGAATGCCCCGCCGATCCAAGTGGATCGACGGGGCATTCCGCTTACGGAATCAGGAGAGAACCAACTGATCCGCGTCCTCGCTGACACCGACGTGCACGGTGTCGCCGTCCTGGACCTTGCCGGCCAGGAGCAGCTTGGCGAGCTGGTCGCCGATCGACTGCTGAACGAGTCGACGCAATGGCCGAGCGCCGTACAGCGGGTCGTAGCCGCGCACTGCGAGCCACATCCGAGCCGCACCGTTCACCTCGAGGGTGAGACGACGCGCAGCCAGACGCTTCTGCAACTGCTCGAGCTGGATGTCCACGATGTGCTCCAACTGCTCCTCGGAGAGCGAGTCGAAGATGACCACGTCGTCGAGACGGTTGATGAACTCCGGCTTGAACGCGTGGCGTACCGCATCCATGACCTGCTCCCGCGTGCCACCGGATCCCAGGTTGGAGGTCAGGATCAAGATGGTGTTGCGGAAGTCCACCGTGCGGCCTTGACCGTCGGTCAGTCGGCCTTCGTCGAGTACTGCGAGCAAGACGTCGAACACGTCGGGGTGTGCCTTCTCGACCTCGTCGAAGAGGACCACCGAGTACGGGCGTCGTCGAACTGCTTCGGTGAGCTGGCCACCGGCTTCGTAGCCGACGTATCCCGGAGGAGCACCGACGAGTCGGGCCACCGAGTGCTTCTCACCGTATTCGCTCATGTCGATGCGGATCATCGCGCGCTCGTCGTCGAAGAGGAAGTCCGCCAAGGCTTTGGCGAGCTCCGTCTTGCCGACGCCGGTCGGGCCGAGGAACAGGAACGAACCGGTGGGCCGATTGGGGTCGGCGACACCTGCTCGGGCGCGGCGAACCGCATCCGAGACGGCGACGACGGCGTCGGTCTGGCCGACGACACGCTTGCCGAGTTCGGACTCCATGCGGAGCAGCTTCTCGGTTTCGCCTTCCATCATCCGGCCGGCGGGGATTCCGGTCCAGGCTGCGACCACGTCTGCGACGTCGTCGGGCCCGACCTCTTCCTTGAGCATCACGTCACCGTCGGAGGCAGCTCCGGAAGCGGCTGCTGCCTCTTCCAGTTCCTTCTCGAGCGCCGGGATACGGCCGTAGCGCAACTCGGCTGCCTTGCCCAGATCGCCGTCACGCTCAGCGCGTTCGGACTCTCCTCGCAGGGTTTCGAGCTGTTCCTTCAGCACGCGCACCGAGTCGATGGCCTGCTTTTCGTTCTGCCAGCGGGTGCTGAGCTGATTGAGCTTTTCGCGGTCGTCCGCGAGTTCCTGACGCAGCTTCTCGAGCCGAGCCTTGGACGCGTCGTCGGTTTCCTTCTCGAGTGCCACTTCTTCGATTTCGAGTCGGCGAACCGTGCGTTCCACCTCGTCGATCTCGACGGGACGCGAGTCGATCTCCATACGAAGTCGCGATGCGGCTTCGTCCACGAGGTCGATGGCCTTGTCCGGCAGGAACCGCGACGTGATGTAGCGGTCCGACAGCGCGGCAGCCGCCACCAACGCGGAGTCGGTGATGCGCACGCCGTGGTGCACCTCGTAGCGCTCCTTGAGGCCGCGCAGGATACCGATGGTGTCCTCGACCGAGGGCTCACCGACGAGCACCTGCTGGAAACGACGCTCGAGTGCTGCGTCCTTCTCGATGTACTTGCGGTACTCCTCGAGTGTGGTCGCACCGACCAGCCGCAGCTCACCACGGGCGAGCATCGGCTTGATCATGTTGCCTGCGTCCATCGCGGATTCACCGGTGGCTCCGGCGCCGACGATGGTGTGCAACTCGTCGATGAAGGTGATGACCTGTCCGGCACTGTTCTTGATGTCGTCGAGGACAGCCTTGAGGCGTTCTTCGAATTCACCGCGGAACTTGGCACCGGCGACCATGGACCCGAGATCCAGGGACACGACGGTCTTGCCTCGCAGCGATTCCGGGACGTCACCCGCGACGATGCGTTGGGCAAGGCCCTCCACGATCGCGGTCTTGCCGACGCCGGGCTCACCGATGAGTACCGGGTTGTTCTTGGTACGACGCGAGAGCACCTGCACGACACGGCGAATCTCGGTGTCGCGACCGATCACCGGGTCGAGCTTGCCGCTACGTGCAGCTTCGGTGAGGTCGGTGGAGTACTTTTCCAGCGCTTGGTAGGTGCCTTCGGGCTCCGGGCTGGTGACGCGAGCGCTACCGCGGACGGTGGTGAAGGCTTCACGCAATGCGTCCTGGGTGGCGCCGTGCCGTACGAGCAACTGTGCGACGTCGGAGTCGCCGCCGGCCAGTCCGTAGAGGACGTGCTCGGTGGAGACGTATTCGTCGTCCATCTCGGTGGCGAGGTGCTGAGCAGCAGTAAGTGCCGCGAGTGCCTCACGCCCGAGTTGCGGGGTGGAGCTTGCGCCGGTTGTCTTGGGTAGGCGATCGACGATTGCCTGTGCTTCACGGTGTACGACCGTGGGGTCGACGCCTACAGCTTTGAGTAGTGGGGCAGCGATGCCGTCGGTCTGGTCGAGCAATGCGACCAGCAGATGGGCAGGCCGGATATCGGGGTTACCCGCCGACGACGCCGACTGCAGTGCAGCCGTCATCGCAGCCTGGGTCTTGGTTGTTGGTGTGAACGAGTCCACTTGTCACCTTTCTGGCGAAGTCGAACGGGAAGAGCCGCGACCGGTTGGTATTGCGACTGTGTCAATATGCTCAACGCGGACAAACTTGAGTCTATTCCGCTCAAGTTTGTTTTCGCCAGGCCGAGTTGGTTTCGTAGGTCACATTTTCAGCCGTACTAGAATTGTGGCGAGAGTTGCAGCTGGTGCGAAAGGGGGATGGATTGGATCCGACAGTGATCGCCCGTCTGCAATCCAGCCTCGATTCTCTGACCGACGACGAAGAGAGCCGTGCGCACTTCTCGGCAGTGTTCTACACCGGCCTCTTTGCGGAACATCCTCTGTACCGCTCATTGTTCCCCGCCGGGATGGAATCGCAGGGCCACCGTTTCTTCAGAGCCATCGAGTTCGTCGTGAAGAATCTGCCCCAGCATCGCCGAATCCGGAAGTTCCTCACCCAACTCGGCCGCGACCACCGTCGCTACGGCGTCGAGCGTGAGCACTACGAGGCCGCCGGCGTCGCTCTGAAGCGTGCGGTTCGGTCGATGTACGGCACGAGCGCGCACAGCCGCTACAAGTGGACGCCGGAGCTGGACGAGGCCTGGTCTCAGTTCACCGACCTCGTCGTCAGCACGATGGCCGACGGCGCCGAATCCGATACGACCCCGGCGCTCTGGGGCGCAACCGTGGTCAGCCACGAACGAGTCCTCGACGATCTGGCGATTGTGCGCCTCGAAGCCGACCCACCCATTCCGTACGGGGCGGGGCAATACGTAGGTGTTCAGATTCCCCAGCGCCCGAAAATGTGGAGGTATTACTCACCGGCGATTCCGACCAACCCTTTCGGTCAGCTCGAGTTCCACATCCGCAAGGTGTCGGGAGGATGGGTCAGCCCCGCGATCGTCAGCGAGACCAACGTCGGTGACCGCTGGGTCATGTCCACTCCCCTCGGCGGTCTCGAGGTCGACTTCACAAGCGACCGTGACGTTCTCATGATCGGGTCCGGCACCGGTATCGCTCCACTGCGGGCACAGGTGATGGAAATGTCTCAACGCGCGCACAACCCGCGCGTGCACCTGTTCGTCGGCGGCCGCTATCCGTGCGATCTCTACGACCTCGAAACCCTCTGGCACATCTCGCTCAGCAACCCGTGGTTGACCGTCGTGCCGGTTTCCGAAGAACCCGAAAACCCTTGGTGGCACAACGGACCGGTGCTCGAACCACCGTTCGGAATGCACAGCCGGCTGATCGGACCGATCGGAAAAGTGGTCGCGCAGTTCGGTTCGTGGGCCGACCGTCAGGTGCAGATCTCGGGGTCACCGTCGATGATCAAGACAACCGTCTACGCCTTGCGTGCCGGCGGAACTCCGCTCGACCAGATCCGGCACGACCCGCTCTACTGACTACAGGAGAACTTTCATGGCCCAGCGAACCTGGTCGAGCACAGTCGTCGAACATCACCGTCTCCGTGAGGATCTGGCGGTTGTTCGTCTTGTCGGCGACGTCGTCCCGTTCCGACCCGGCCAGTACGTCGACGTCAGCGTCCCGCAGAATTCGCGGTTGCTCCGTCGACTCTCCCCCGCACTGCCTCCCTCACACGACGGGAAGTTGGAGTTTCACGTCAAGACGGTTCCCGGCGGTTGGGTCAGCGGTTCGATAGTCAAGGACACCCAGCCTGGTGACGTCTGGCAGATCCTCGACCCGCGCGGCAACCTGTCCGTCGACGAGAACGGCCCCACCGTCATCATGGTCGCGGGCGGAACCGGTTTGGCCCCACTCCGGTCGATCATTCTCGATCTGGCTCAGACCCCGAACCCGCCGCAGGTGTACCTCTTCTTCGGTGGCCGAACGCTTCGTGATCTCTACGCTGCGGACATGCTGTGGCTGCTCGCCGACCAGTTTCCGTGGTTGCAGCCCATTCCTGTCGTCGAAGATCTCTCCGACGGCGGCCCGCCCGACGGATGGTTCGACCGGTTGAACGTCGACATCGGATTCGGCGACGATCATCTCATCGAAGGCACGCTCGCCGACGTCGTCGCGTCGTACGGTGCGTTCACCGAACATCAGGTCCTGGTGTGCGGATCGGCGGCCATGGTTCGGTCGACGCGTGATCGATTGATCGAGGCCGGAACGCCGGCCGAGGTCATTCAGTTCGATCCGTACTGACGGTCAGTACGTCGGGTCGTTGCGAACGGTGTCGACGTCGATGCCCACTGCGCGAAGCCTGAATTTGGTGCTGTTGACCATGGATTCGCTGCCGACGACCTGGATGTCGTAGCCCGCCCAGTCCCCGAACGAGGTCACGACCTTACCGACCTTGCCGACGATGCGCCGCTTCATGCCGATCGGCGGCAGTGGCTCCGCTTCGGTGTGCCACCACGGATTCTCGTCTTCTTCGGAGACCGGGATGATCGTGAGCCACGGGTACTTCTCTGCCAGCTTCCACAGATGCGGAAGGTCGTAGAGATCGCACGGATGCTGTCCGGAGTAGAACAGTTGGACCTTGCGGGTGTTGCCGCGTCGGATCAGCTCGAGTATCTGAGCGCGCAGCGGAGCCACTCCGGTTCCCGACGCGATCATCAAAAGGTCCTTGGAGTTCTCCGGAATCCCCAAGGCGCCGATGGGCGAACCGACCACCCAGGTGTCACCGACAGCGGTCTGGTTCACCATGACCGGGCTGACCCACCCGCCGGTGACCTGGCGGATGTGGAACTCGAGGATTCCGGTCCCGTCGTACGGCGTGGCCGGAGAGAGGTAGCGCCACATCCGTGGCCTCGCGGCGACCTGCACGCTGACGTACTGACCGGCGCGGTACTCCATCGTCTGGTCGAGTTGCAGCCGCACGACGGCGACGCCCTTGATGACCGGGCGGCATTCGATGACCGTGGCACTCCACGCGGGCGGACCGTCTTCCGCGTTGGCGGCATCCATCATCGCCGCCGAGATGATCGCGAGCGCGTTACGCCACGCGCTGTCGACCTCGTCGGTCCACATTTCGGCGCCACCGAAGGTCTCGAGTGCTTCGATCAAGGCATTGCCGACTGCCGTGTAGTGCTCGTCGGTGACGCCGTACTTACGGTGATCGCGGCCGAGCTGTGCGAGGTACTCGAGTATCGCGTCGGACTCGTCGAGGCGTTCGACGACGTGAGCGATAGCGCTGACAAGCCGGTCACGCTGCACATCCATCGCTGCCGGAAAGAACTCCCGGGTTTCGGGCGATCGAGCGAACAGGATCGAATAGAAGGTACGGGCGAGCCGTTCCGGACCATCTTCTACCGCAGCGACGGATTTGAAGCTCGACCGGACCAGAGAGATTGCTTGCGAATCCACGCTCATCCTCGTCCCGACTAGACGCGGCAAGACCCGCCGCGGAATTTCGTCTGCAGCTTATGTCACAAATGTCTGACTCGTAAATCATTCTGGACAAGTGTCACAATGCGACCCCATTTCGCGGTGTGACCGTCCCTTTCTTATTCTTGCGTGCAAGATAAACAAGAGCTTCGACACTCTCGATCGCCGAGCTAACGTTCAGCGAAATCTCAACCAGCCAAACAGGAGTCGTGCCGTGGATTTTGTTCGACAGGACGAATTGCCCACCGATAGCGGGCTTACGTCCCAGATCGCCTCCACTACCCCGACGCTGACCGAGCTTCAACGTCGGGAACTCGAGTGCGTCGAATTTTTCGACTCTCCGGAACTGGGACACCTCCCGACGTCTCGGCGGCGTGAGGCCTTGCGTGAACTTCATCGGACCGGCACCTACACGCACACAGCGGAGGAATTGCTCGTCGGCGCCAAACTCGCGTGGCGAAACCACGCCAGGTGCGTCGGTCGCGCGCATTGGCGGACCCTCAAACTCATCGACGCGCGCGATGCCGTCACGGCTTCCGCTCTCGCCGAAGCATGCTGGGAGCACCTGCGACTGTCGACCAACGGCGGCGCTCTGCAGTCGGTCGTGACGGTCGGACCACTCCCCCGCGAGGACGGTCAGGAGTACCGAATCCTCAGCCCGCAACTGATCCGCTACGCCGGCTACCGGCAGCCTGACGGCACCATCCTGGGCGACCCGTGGCACGTCGATCTGACTGCTCAGGTCACCGCGATGGGGTGGAAGGGCGCCGGTACGCCGTTCGACGTTCTCCCCGTACTGATTTCGGTTCCCGACGAACCCCTGCAATACTTCGACGTCCCGACCGACCTGGTTCTCGAGGTCGAGATCGAGCACCCCGAATACAGCTGGTTCGCTGATCTGGGGCTTAAATGGCATGCCGTCCCTGCGGTCTCGGACATGAACCTCGACATCGGCGGAATCGTCTACCCCTGCACGCCGTTCAGCGGTTGGTACGTCAGCACCGAGGTAGGCGCACGCAACTTCAGCGACACCGATCGCTACAACATGTTACCCACCATCGGAGCGATGATGGAGCTCGACATGAGCCACGACCGCACGCTCTGGAAGGACCGCGCACTGGTCGAACTGAACCGTGCAGTTATCCACAGCTACCGCAAGGCCGGCGTCATCATGGTCGACCATCACACTGTCGCAAAGCAATTCATCGATCACATCGCGCGTGAGGACAAGGCCGGGCGCAAGTGCCCGACCGACTGGTCATGGGTGAACCCGCCCATGTCCAGCTCGCTCACGCCGACGTTCCACCGCTTGTACGACGAGCCCGATCTCGACATCCGGCCCAATTTCGTGACAAAAAAGAAGAAGGGCACCGACCAAGGCCGGTGCCCCTTCCACAACTGATCGCGCTCAGAAGGGGATCTGCCCCAATCCGACGCCGACCACGAGCATCGTGATCGAGATCAGGCCCGCTCGCCACAGAACCTTCTTGTGGTGATCCGCCAGAGAAACACCGGCGAGTGTGACCAGTAGCAGGATCGCCGGGACCAGCGGGCTCTGCATGTGCACGGCCTGCCCGGTGATCGAGGCGCGCGCCATCTCCACCGGCTCGATGCCGTACTGCGCTGCAGTCTCGGACAGCACCGGCAGCACACCGAAGTAGAACGCGTCGTTGGTCATGAAGAACGTGAGCGGGATACTCAGGACGCCCGTGATGACGGCGAGGTGCGGGCCCATCGCGTCGGGGATGACCTGAAGCAGCCACTCTGCCATCGCCTCGACCATGCCGGTTCCCTGGAAAACGCCGGTCAGCACCGCTGCTGCCAGCACCATCGCGACCACCGAGACGATGCTCGACGAATGGCGTGCGATTGCTTCACCCTGATCCTTGACCGCCGGGAAGTTCACCGCGAGGGCGATCGACGACGCGATCATGAACAGCACCGGGATGGGCAGGATGTCCATCACGAGTACGACGAGAAGGATCGTCGTCAGCGCAGCGTTGAACCAGAGCAATTTCGGCCGCAAGGTGTCTCGCTTGGGGTCGAGGCCGTCGATGAATCGTCCGGTGTCGCCGCCGTCGCCCTCGGAGTCGTTCGAGCCGCCGGTGCCGGCGCTACCGGTGCTGGAACTTCCACCGTTTCCGACCTTTTCGAGGATGCGCTCAGAAGTCAGGACCAAAGTCCCGATCCTGCGGCGCTCCATGATCCCGAGGTGAATCGCGAATCCGAGCACCATGATCAGGCCGACGATCAACGACGGCACCATCGGCACGAACACGTCGGAGGGTGAGAGTCCCAGCGCGCTCGCGGCCCGGACGGTCGGGCCGCCCCACGGAATGATGTTCATCGTCGCGTTGGACAGGCCGGCGATCACCGTCAGAACGACGGGACTGACACCGAGTTTGAGGTAGAGCGGAAGCAGCGCCGAGGTCACGATGATGAAGGTCGTCGAACCGTCTCCGTCCAGCGAGACCACCATCGCGAGCACTGCGGTTCCGACCACGAGCCTCATCGGATCGTCTCGCACCATCCGCAGGATGAGCTTGACCAGCGGATCGAAGAGGCCGACGTCGATCATGATTCCGAAGAAGATGATCGCGAAGAACAACAGCGCCGCGGTGGGTGCGAGCGACTTGATGCCGTCGGTGATCATGTCGCCGATTCCGAGGCCGGCCCCGGCAAGTAGTCCGAAGGCCACCGGAACCAGAGTCAGTCCCACCACCGGGGTCGCGCGTTTGGTGAGAATCAGGAACATGAACACCGCAACCATGAGGAAGCCGAGTGTGACGAGCATGATGAACTCCTTTAGTGCTGAATTGCCGAGAAAAACGGCACGGCAAATCGAGCCGGTGACCTTCGTGGAGGTGAAACGAAACTTCGGTAGTGCTCAGTTGATGCCGGGCGGATCGAGTGTTGCGTCGACGAACCGGGATTGATCGGTGAGGAATGCGGAGAACTCGGGTTCGGTGAGAACTGCACTGTTCCAACCGTTTCGGCGAGACAGCTCGTTCCAGCGCGGGCTTGCCGCCAGATCCCGCACCAAATTCTGCAAGTGCTGACGCTGATCGTCCGTCAGGCCCGGCGGCGCCATGAGACCCCGCCAATTGGTGAACGTGACGTCGACGCCAGACTCCGCCATCGTGGGCGCATCCACCGCCGGGGTACGGGCCGGCGAACTGACCGCAAGGACCCGAACCGTGCCTGCCGCAATCTGATCGAGGTATTCACCGATACCGGTGGCGGCTACGTCGACCTGCCTCGTGAGCAGTGCGGGAAGCAGTTCGCCGCCGCCGTCGTAGATGCGGTACGGGGAGCGCGACGGATCGACGCCGACCGCCCGTGCGAACAGAAGGCGGAACAACCCGTCCGGTCCACCTTCACTCGAACCACCGCCGATCGAGATCGACGACGGATCCGCCACCCAGGCCTGCGTCAGATCGGCGAGAGTTTTGTACGGTGAATCTGCTGCAACCAGTAACGCTTCCGGTTCTTCGACGAGTCTCGCAATCGGTGTCACGTCGGCAAGTGTGTGCTCGGACGGCAGTATCTCGAGCGAACCGAGAACTCCGAGCCCCATGACCATGAGTAGGTCGGGATTCCCGCTTTCGAGAGCCAACCGGTTGAGTCCGACGATGCCACCCGATCCGGGCAGCACAACGACGTCGGCGTCGACGGTCCCTTCGTCGGCCAGTGCTTGCACCATGGTCCGGGCGGTCAGGTCGTAACCACCACCGGCCACCGAGGGCACCAGCACGCGCAGTTCTTCGGAACTCTCACCCGCTCGGCCACCGGCGACGAAGGACTCGACCGGAGTGCATCCGGTCGAGAGCACGAGAGTCATCGCGCAGGCACCGAGCAGGGCGATATGCCTGCTCAGCCGCTTCGATGTGCTCATGGCTTCGTCCTTGTCTGCCGGTACCGATGTGTGAACAGGTTTCATACTGACGCACTTTGTGACTGGGGTCACCATTGGGAAAGCAAATTGATTTGTGCTCATTGTGCTCACGAACGGCCGCTTTCCCGGCATCGAACTGAAGGCTAGGGTCTGGCTGGTGTCCTCAGGAAACGAGCAGGCGGAGCGAGAGAGCAAGTCGTCTCTGTTTGCCCGGCTGTTTCGCCGCCGGCACACTCTGGCGACACAACTTCTCGAACTGCAACTTCTGATCGTCGTTGCAGTTCTCGTGTGCGTCACCGCCCTCTCCCTCGCGCAGTCGTCCGCGAGTTTCCAACGCGAGGAGGGACGTCGCGCACTCTCGGCAGCGGAATCGCTCGCAGCCAATCCGGCAGTACGCGAGCTACTCCCCCAGGCGCAGACCCGTCTCCGCTCCGGACTACAAGGTTCGGTCGACTCGGTACGCGCCATCTCGGGCGTCACCTACGTCTCGCTTGCCGACGCCGACGGCAGTGTCGTCATTTCGACGCGTCCCGGTGATGTCGGCATCGACGCACGTCAGACGGAGGATCGGTCGTGGACGGGTTTGGTCGACACGCCCTCCGGCAAGGCCGTGGAGGCGCACGTTCCGATTCTCGGCAGCGAAGGAGCGATTACCGGAACCGCGATCGTCGGCATCGAGTACCCCTCGATCTGGACACGGCTGCTGCAGTCTGCACCGAATCTCCTGGTATACCTCGCGGTGGCATCCCTTCTCGGCGGCGTCGGGTCGATCCTGTTGGCCCGCAGGGTAAAACGGCAAACCCTCGGCATGGAAGCCGGCGAGATCCTGGATCTGGTTCGCCAACGTGAGGCGATGCTGCGTGGCCTCAAGGAAGGTGTCATCGCATTCGACGCGCAGGGAAAGGTGGTGCTGATGAGCGACAGTGCCCACCAACTCCTCGACATCCCACGCGGCAGCGCCGGTAGATCGGTGCGGGACCTCGGTCTCGACGACCGCCTCCAGAGTGTACTGACCTCCGGCACAACCGAATCCGATCAGTTGGTTCTTGTCGGCGATCGCCTGCTCGTCCTCAACACCGTCTTGATCGAATCGAAAGGCCGCACCATCGGGTCGGTCACCACTTTCCGCGACCGCACCGAATTGCGCTCCGTGGAAGAAGAACTCGACGTGACCAAAACCAGCACCGACGCACTACGCGCCCACATCCACGAGTTCGACAATCAACTGCACACCATCTCCGGCCTCATCCAGCTCGGCGAATACGACGAGGTGGTCGGCTACGTCGAGGGTCTGACCATGGAGCGCGCGCAGGTCAGCGCGACCGTGACCGAGAAGATCGCCGACGTCGGCACCGCCGCACTCGTGATCGCCAAGATAGGTGCTGCTGCACAGGGGTTGGTCACGGTCGAGCTGGCGGCGGACACACATCTGGAGACGGTGGACCGCAGACTCGGACGAGATCTCGTGACAGTGGTCGGAAACCTCGTCGACAATGCCGTCGACGCCGTCGGTGAGATGCCGGAAGCCGCGCGCCGCAAGGTTCGGTTGTCGATTCGGGGCCGTGGCACCGCGGTCGAAGTGCGGGTCGAGGACGCCGGCCCCGGTATCGCGCCGGAGAATCGCGACAGGGTGTTCGGCCAGGGTTGGAGCACCAAGGGACAATCGAGTGACGGACACGGTTTCGGTTTGGCGCTGGTGCGCCTGACGTGTCGTCGGCGGGGCGGCGACGTCACCGTGAGCACTCGTTCGGCAGAGGACATCGAGTGGACTGTCTTCAGCGCAGTCCTACACGACGGAGAGGGCGCATGATCCGGGTACTGGTGGTCGACGACGACTTCATGGTGGCGAAGGTGCACAGCGGATTCGTCTCACGGATAGACGGTTTCGAAGTGTGCGGCGTTGCCCATTCGGCCGAGACCGCACTGGCCGCAGTCGGTGAGTTGCAACCCGACCTGGTGCTTCTCGACGTCCACCTGCCCGGCACCACCGGACTCGATCTGATCGCCCCGTTTCGCGAGCTGGCACCGGAGCTGGATGTTCTTGTCATCACTAGTGAGCGCGAGGCCGGCTCGGTCAAGAAAGCGCTGCGCAGCGGCGTCGTGCATTACCTGATGAAGCCCTTCACGTTCGAGGTTCTCCGTGAGCGTCTCGAGCGTTACCGATCGACATATGCGAATCTCGACAGCTCCGGCGAAGCAGAACAGGAGGCGGTGGACGAGGCTTTCGGCGTGGCAGGTGGCGCGACAACGGCGTCGTCCCTCAAGGGTCTACCGAAAGGACTCAGCCCTGAGACCCTTCAGCTGGTCGAGGCAGCACTACGAGACGAAACCGAACCCGCCTCGGCCACAGACATTTCCGAGAGGGTCGGCATCTCACGCGCGAGCGCGAGGCGCTACCTCGAATACCTCTACGAAACCGGGCGGTCCACCACTTCGCTGAAATACGGAGTGGTGGGCCGCCCGGAACGTCGTTACGTCTGGAAACGCTGACCCTTCGCTACACGACGCTGGTTCCTAGACCGCGCGGGCGCTGGTCTCCCAGTACCGCGCGCGCAGCGCCTTCTTGTCCAGCTTGCCCAGCGGTGTCAGCGGGAGTGATTCCACGAAGTCGATGCTCTTGGGAGCGTGAACCGAACCCTTGGCTGCCTTCACCTTGTCGACCAGTTCCTCGGTGTCGACGGTCAGTCCGGCACGAAGTACGACACAGGCCTTGACGGCTTCGCCCCACTTGTCGTCCGGCACACCGACTACCGCCACCGACGCGACGGACGGATGCGCCGAGATCACGTCTTCGATTTCGCGGGGGAACACGTTGAAACCACCGGTCACGATCATGTCCTTCTTGCGATCGACGATGGACATGAACCCGTCCTTGTCCTTGCGCGCGATGTCGCCGGTGTGCAGCCAACCACCCCGGAACGCCTCGGCGGTTTCGGCCGGCTTCTTCCAGTAGCCCTTCATGATCAGCGGGCCACGGACGCAGATCTCACCGAGTTCTCCCTGCGGCACCTCGTTGAGGTCGTCGTCGAGCAACCGGACGTCGAGCCACGGCACCGGACGCCCACACGTGGCGAGGCGGGCCGGATCGTCGGCGAGGTGTTCTTCCTTGCGCAGCACCGAGATAGTCATGCCGCACTCGGTCTGACCGTAGAACTGGAAGAAGATCTGACCGAACTTCTTGATGCCCTCCTGCAGTCTGGCGGGAGACATCGCGGACGCTCCGTAAAACAGCGTCTGCAAACTCGAGACGTCCCGCTTGGGCAGATCGGGGTGGTCCATGAGCATGTAGATCATGGTGGGCACCAACATGGTTGCCGTGATCTTGTGCTTCTCGATCGCTTCGAGCACAGCACCTGGCTCGAAGGCAGGCAGGACGATCAACGCACCGCCGCGCAGCAAGGTCGGGATGAAGAACGCTGCACCTGCGTGTGAGAGTGGCGTGCAGATGAGGAAGCGGTTGTCCTCGGGCCACTGCCACTCCGACATCTGGATCTGATTGAGCGCAGCACCCGAACGGAAGGATCCGACAACACCTTTGGGCTTGCCGGTCGTTCCACCGGTGTACACCATGCTGCTGGCGTCTTCGGCGTCGACGTGCGCTGCCTTCAGCGGCGCGGGCTCGAACGTGGCAGCCAGCGCGAGGATGTCGATTCCCACCTCGGACGGCCCCATCGAGAGCACGTTGGTCAACGAGGGTGACGACGCCTTCAACTCGGCGGCACGCTCTTCGAAGGCATTGGGATCGAAGATCAGCGTCTCGATCTCGGCGTCGTCGACGATGTACTTGTGGTCGTCGAGCGATCCCATCGGGTTCAAGGCGCTCGCCCGGCAGCCGGTGATCATGGTCGCGCCCATACTGATCAGAACCTCGGGGCGATTCTTCGACAGCATCGCGGTGCTGGTGCCCTGAGTGATTCCCAAAGACGCGAGCGCCTGGGCGAAGCAGCTGATCTGATCGCGCATCTGACCGCCGGTGAGGATCACGTCGCCGAGGTACAGCGCGGGCTTGTCGTGATTGCGTTCCAGAGCGGTGATGAGCAGGTCCGGACCGTATACCGGTCGGTGCAGGTCAGCGAACTCGTCTGTCATCTGGTCTTCCTTCTGCTCGGCGCGTGCAGTCATCGAGATGTGCTCCCGGTCACGGATACGATATCCAGAATTGCACAAAACTGGAACAGGTTCCACCTCTTCGATCGAATCCGAGAATGCTCCCGATCAGCGGGAAGCCCGTCGTCACCCGCGAGAGCGGTGGTTAGCGTCGATGTACCCACCGAGACGACAGCGTCTCGGTCGCGTCCAACGGAGAGTGTCATGACTACCAACCTCGGTACCGCCCACTTCACGGCAACTGCTCCGCGTACTGCCACCACGCTCCTCTCCGATTTCGACTCGTTGTACGGCACCGTGCGCTCGGCACCCGACGGGGCCGTCGTCGAGCAGGACGTCGTGTTCTTCGGACGCCCCGATCCCGGCGCACTGCTCACCGGATCCGTGAGGGCGCTGAGTTCGACACTCGAGCGGATCACCGAATACCACGACCAGACCGGGCATCTGGTGGCCGAGGTCTTCGTCCGGGAAGCCCCGACAGCGGGTACCGGAACCGATTCCGTTGCCGCCCTTGCTGATTTCGCTGCTCGTCGTTACGGCTCGGCGTCACTACGACGCTTCCGCGGACGTTGCACCGCGACTTCCACGGGAACAGATCTGCACTGCTCCGTGACAGTGCTCGCGACGTACGAGAAGGACCACGAGAGCGTGGCCGACGTAGCTCTGGTCGCCACCGATCCCGCTGGGGTCGTCACCGCCCGCGCTTGGGCGACTTACGCGATCGACGATGTGGCGACACTCGCGAGCTGAATCTCTGCAGGTCACCGAGTAGGCGTTCCATCCAGCGGGAACTGCCGTATCTCCAGCGGACGCTTCGTCGTTGTATGAGACGGATCACATCACTGGAGCGTCGCAAGACGCGGCTCGGAGGAAGACATGGCACTCGGAACCGGCCCACTCACCACTACGGACGCCTCGACGCAGTCGGGCGCCGGCGAGGAAATTCGAGAAATCGAAGCGGCAGCGCCCCCGGCGCGGTTCGCGCGTGGATGGCACTGCCTCGGACTGAGCAATACCTATCGCGACGGTCAGCCCCACCAGATCGAGGCATTCGGCACCAGCCTTGTCGTCTTCGCTGACAGCAAGGGCGACATCAAGATTCTCGACGCCTACTGCCGCCACATGGGTGGCAACCTCGCTCACGGAACCGTCAAGGGCGATTCGATCGCCTGCCCGTTCCACGACTGGCGTTGGGGCGGTAACGGAAAATGTACGGCGATCCCCTACGCACGACGCGTTCCGCCGCTGGCCAAGACGCGGGCGTGGACCACACTCGAGAAGAACGGTCAGCTGTTCGTCTGGCACGATCCCCAGGGAAATCCCCCGCCCGCCGAGGTCACGATTCCCGACATCGAGGGCTTCGGAAGCGATGAGTGGAGCGACTGGAGCTGGAACACGCTCACCATCGAAGGCTCTCATTGCCGCGAGATCGTGGACAACGTCGTGGACATGGCCCACTTCTTCTACGTTCACTACTCGTTCCCCAAGTACTTCAAGAACATCTTCGAAGGTCACGTCGCGAGCCAGTACATGGAATCGGTGGGACGCGAGGACGTCATCAGCGGCACCAACTACGGCGATCCCAACGCTGTGCTCCGTTCGGATGCTTCATATTTCGGACCGTCGTACATGATCGACTGGATCAAGAGCGAAGCCAACGGGCAGATCATCGAAACTGTATTGATCAACTGCCACTACCCCATCTCGAACAATGCCTTCGTGTTGCAGTACGGCGCGATGGTCAAGAAGCTTCCCGGTATGGACGACGAGTCCACTGCCGCGATGGCCGCGCAGTTCACCGAGGGCGTCGAGATGGGATTCCTTCAGGACGTGGAGATCTGGAAGAACAAGGCCCCGATCGACAACCCGCTGCTCTCCGAGGAGGACGGCCCGGTTTACCAGTTGCGTCGCTGGTACAACCAGTTCTACACCGACGTCGAGAATGTCACGGAAGACATGACGAAGCGCTTCGAATTCGAGATCGACACCACCCGCGCAGTGGAGAGCTGGAAGCGGGAAGTCGCCGAAAACGTTGCCGCACGCGACGCCCAGGCACTCGAGACAACCTCCTGATCTGCAGTCGAAAACACTGCTGAGACAACCAGACTGGATGCAAGGAACAACATGACGTACGAAGTGCTCGAACAGATCAACGCGATGGCCGACGACATCTTCGCCGAAGGCATCGAGGCCGAGCGGATCGGCCGGGTGGCCGACGACACCGCCAAGAAGATGAAGGCAATCGGTTCCATCCGCATGCTGCAACCCAAGGAGCATGGCGGCATGGAGGCGCATCCGCGCGAATTCGCCGAAACCGTCATGCGCATGGCTTCACTGAACCCGTCGGCCGGCTGGGTCCACGGGATCGTCGGAGTTCACCCGTGGCAACTCGCTTTCGCAGATCCCAAGGTGCAGCAGGAGATCTGGGGATCCGATCCCGACACCTGGATGGCATCGCCGTACATGCCCGGCGGTATGTGCATCCCCACCGACGGCGGCTACAAGTTCTCCGGTCGCTGGCAGTTCTCCTCCGGTACCGACCATTGCGACTGGGCATTCCTCGGCGCGATGGCGTGTGACAAGGACGGCAACATGGAGATGCCGCCGCGCATGCTCCATGTGATCATTCCGCGCACCGACTACGAGATCATCGAAGACTCGTGGGATGTCATGGGACTTCGCGGCACCGGCTCCAAGGATCTCGTAGTCAAGGATGCGTATGTCCCCGATTACCGCGTCATGGACTGCGACGAGGTCATCGACGGCACGGCAGTGCGCAAGTACGGGCGCACCGAGACGCTGTACCTCATGCCGTGGTCGAACATGTTCCCCCTCGGAATCACCGCCGCCACGATCGGCATCTGCGAGGGAATGCTCTTCCACGCTAACGAGTACCAAGCCGATCGCATCAACGCGCAGGGTACGGCGGTCAAGGACGACCCGTACACCTTGTTCGCCATCGGTCAGGCAACCGCCGACATCCGGGCTGCGCGCGACACCCTGCTTGCCAACGTCGACCGCATGTGGGATCGCGTGGACGCAGGCAAGGAAGTGACCTTCGAGCAGCGCGCGGAAGGACGTCAGACTCAGGTGCAGGCCGCCTGGCGCGCCATCAACGCAATCGATCAGGTCTACCCACGCTGCGGTGGCAACGCACTGCGGATGGACAAGCCGCTTCAGCGATTCTGGCGCGATGCTCACGCTGGACAGCATCACGCAATTCACGTGCCGGGCACCGTTTTCCACGCCGCATCACTGAGCCGTCTCGGCGCAGACCCGCAGGGTCCGCTGCGGGCGATGATCTGATCAGACTTCGACACAAGAAATCGACAGGAACAGAACACGATGACACACACCGACATCAAGGGACTTGGCTACGTCAAGATCTCGACCAACGACATGGCACGTTGGCGCACTTTCGCTTTCGATGTTCTCGGCTTCGCCAAGGGCAGTGGGCCGGACGAGAACGCCCTCTACCTACGACTCGACGAGCGTGCTGCTCGCATCGTCGTCGTCGAGGGTGAGCGCGACGAGATCGTCAACATCGGTTGGGAGGTCGCCGACCACGCCGCACTGCGCCGCGTTCAGGAAGCACTCGAAAAGAACGGCACCGAGGTCGAGCAGCTTTCGCTCGCCGAAGCAGATGCTCGACGGGTCGAAGAGGTCATCGCCTTCACCGATCCCGGCGGAGCAGCCATCGAGGTCTTCCACGGAGCGATCCTCGACCACAGCCCCGTGGTGACGCCCTTCGGCGCTCGATTCGTCACCGGCGCACAGGGTCTCGGCCACGTCGTACTCCCCGTCATGGACAGTGCTGCGAGCTTCGACTTCTACACCGAGGTGCTCGGCTTCTACCCGCGCGGCGCCTTCCGCCTGCCGGCCCCGCCTGAATTCGGGCCGCTGCGAATCCGTTTCATGGGCGTCAACGAGCGTCACCACAGCTTGGCCCTGTGCCCGGCACCGCACGGCGGCGCACCCGGCCTGATTCACATCATGGTCGAGGTGGACACCCTCGACGCCGTCGGCCAGGCACTCGACCGCGTGATGAAGGACGGATTCTCCGTGTCGTCGACCCTGGGTCGTCACACCAACGACAAGATGATCTCCTTCTACGTCCGCGCACCCGGCGGCTGGGACATCGAGTTCGGCACCGAGGGCGCGAGGGTGGATCAGGACTCGTACTCCTCCGAGGAGATCACCGCTGACAGCTACTGGGGCCACGACTGGTCCGGAAGCGAACCACTGGCAGCTATGTAGTACCCGCCGATGGCGATGCAATACCTGCCGGTGGCGATGCAATACCTGCCGGTGGCGATGCAGTACCTGCCGGTGGCGATGCAATACCTGCCAGTAGTAAACCGACGAGGGGGCTTGCGCGAGCATTCGCGCAAGCCCCCTCGTCGTTTCCACTGTGACGCGCCCGAAAACAGACCGGTGATCCACTTCACAAATCCGCAACTCTATGACACTATTTCTAATTGAAATAGCCAGTTCACTGGTTGTGGAGCTCTAAGAGAAGTGAGGTACACGATGACACTGCAGGCTGTGGATGCTTTAGGCGCCGATTCGGCCCCGACAGCAATTCTCGATCGCGTCTCGCTGGTTCTCGACGCCTTCGACGGTCCCGGCAGGTTGACGCTCGCTCAAGTCGTTCGGAGCACGGGCCTTCCCCGCTCGTCTGCCCACCGCATGCTCGAACGTCTCGTCTCGATGCGTTGGCTGCGTCGCGACGGCCGCGATTACGAACTCGGTATGCGCCTCGTCGAACTGGGATCGCTCGCGGTTCATCAGGACCGCCTCCACGCTGCAGCCATGCCTCTTCTCCACGAGCTCTACCGCGTCACCGGATTCGTGGTTCACCTCGGCATCCTCGACGGGCCCGATGTGGTCTACATGGAGAAGATCGGCGGACGCCTCGCCGCCGCAGTGCCGACGCGTGTCGGTGGTCGACGCCGCGCCGAGACCACTGCGATCGGTCAGGCACTACTCGCGTTCGGTTCGCCGAAGTCCTCGGGCTACGCACTGCCCCACCTCGCCAGAATCCGCGAGTCCGGGGTGGCCTTCGAATCCGGAAACGGCCTACCGGGATTCAGCTGTCTTGCGGCACCGATCGGCCCCATCGGCCGCGCCGTCGCCGCGGTATCCATCTGCGCGCCGTCGAAGGCCCTCCGCCTCGACCACGTCAGCGCAGCGCCGGTCCGTATGGCGGCCGCTGCCATTTGGCGAGGCATCGACGGCGGATCGCTGAGCGTCACTCCGACTTTGCAACGTCGTCATCTGCTGCGCAACATGCCGACCGCAGCCGGGGCCTGACTCAGATACTCGAACCGTTGCCGGTGAGCCCGGCTTGCTCGAGCGCCAACACGTACTCCTCGACGTTCTTCCATCTGCCAGGCGTCGAGGGCAACGGTGATCCCAGTCGGTCGTGCTCGGCGACGTTCGCGAACTCGGCGGTCGCACGATCGATGTCGTCGAGCAGTTCGCGAGCAAGTTCGATCTCGGCTCGGAAGTACCGTTCCGACCATCGCAACGTCATGACCGGGAACGACCAGGCCGGCTCGTTCTCGGCATGATCTGCGTGGAGTTTCGCGCGTCGAATCTGCTCTTCGACATTGGCGATGTGGGCTTCCACCAGCGCCTTCAGTCGCTCGGGCTCGTTGAGGTGTCCCATCCACAGACGCAACATCACACCGTGCTTGAGCACCGGAACTTCCACCGGTGCCTCCCGTGACCACGTCCGGACGGCGTCGGTTCCTGACTGCGTAATGGAGTAAAGGCGCTTGCCTCGCACCCCTGGTTCGGAGACGACCCGGGACTCCACGAACCCGATGCTTTCGAGCTTCTTCAGTTCTGCGTACACCTGGCTGATGGACGGGCTCCAGTAGAAGAAGCCGACGCTCCAGTCAGCCCACTTCTTCAAATCGTTTCCGGTCAATTCCTCCCCGAACGTCAGCATCCCGAGCACTGCCCAGCTGGTAGCGGGAAGTCCTCGGGACACGTCATCAGGTTCGGACATGCCCGAAGTCTAACAATCACTGGTCATTTGCTGGTTTCGTAGAATCCGAACGGACCGCTGAGCGGGATCAAATTTGCCCGAGACCCCTCCACCTGACACTCGGTCGGTCCTGACCCGTGCCGAGAAGCCATTGCTGCCATTGAGTGGGACTGCCGCTGGATTACGGCCGCGGCGCCACACATCGTTGCTTCCGAAGGCTGTTTGCAGAGTTTTGGACAAAAGATTTGAACAAGGAGACGACATGACCGTGGAAAACGCCGAGCCGCCAGTTCTGGACGGACGCACACTTCGCAACGTGATGAGCAATTTCTGCACCGGCGTCACCGTCATCACCGCTCACGATGGAAGTTCACCCCTCGGCTTCACCTGCCAGTCCCTGGTCTCGGTATCGCTTGATCCCCCGTTGCTCTCGTTCTGCCCGGCGAAGACGTCGACAAGTTGGCCGAAGCTTCGCGAAACGGGAACTCTCTGCATCAATGTTCTCGCCCACGATCAGCAGGACATGTGTTCGGCGTTCGCGCGCGGCGGGACGGACAAGTTCCTCGGCGTCGAGTGGGATGCCGCCGGCAACGGTGCTCCGGCGCTGAGCGGCGCGCTCGCCCGCATCGAAGCAACGGTCGAGCAGGAGCACGACGCCGGTGATCACACCATCGTCGTCGCACGCATCACCGATCTGAACGTGCTGCGCCACGACGGTCCGCTTCTGTTCTATCGCGGCGGGTTCGGACGCTTCGACGCCTGAGTGCTCAGGCTGTCCCGCTGCGTGGGAGATGCCGGCGCCGAATCGAGCCCGCACCGATAGCGTCCGAAGTAGTTGTCAGACCCTGAACTTCTCGACTGATCGGACTAACTCGATGACCACTCTCGAACCAGACACCACGGCCGCGATCACGGCGACGGTTACCACCTACCTCGACGCCGTGGCTCGCGGATCGTCAGCGGACATCGCCGCCCTCTACGCCGAGAACGCGACGCTCGAAGACCCGGTCGGCAGCGAACCCCGCGTCGGCAAGGCCGCGATCACCGAGTTCTACGGCGCTCTCGAGGGAGGTTCGCAAGAGACGGAACTGCTTACCTTGCGGGTGAGCGGATCCAGCGCGGCCTTCCACTTCCGCGTCGTCACACCGGTGGGCGATCAGGTCTACGAGGTCGAACCGATCGACGTCATGACTTTCGACGAGGACGCCAAGATCACGAGCATGCGCGCCTTCTGGTCACCGGCCGATCTGATTGCACGCTGATGCGTCAGGTCAGTTGCCGCAACTGCGGAAATCGCGTCCTCGTCGAGAAGTACAGCGAAGCGCACACCAGCGTCCAATGGCTCGAAGAGTCGCAGGAAGTGTGCCCGGAGTTGGGTCGCGTGAACAGCCGTGCCAACGCTCAACGGACGTGTGGCGCTCTGCGCCAGACGATCAACGACCTTGCCGACGCCGGTGAGCTGGAGATGAGCCTGCGCAGCTACCCGGTGCCGGGCAAGCTGTCCTGAACGCTTCCGCGTAGCATTTCGGCGAACATGCGCGCCGATTCCAAGTCGTCGGCGTTCGGCCGCCCCTTCCGGATACCGCCGAACGGCTTGAACGGGAGATAGGTATCCCACGCACGGGACGAGAAGGCTGCGACCACATCGAAGCCCTTCTGTTCGAGCAACTGAACCAGTGGACGCGAGAAGCGATGAATCCCCTTGTCAGGAAAACCACTGGTGGCGAAGACAAAAGCCTTGGATCGCCGTTCTTCGGGGAGTGCCTCGACGAACGAGCGTAAATCTGCGTGGTACGAGCGTAGGTAGATGCCGGAGCCGAACCCCACCAGGTCGTAGTCGGCGAGCTGCGCGGCGTCGATGTCACCGGGCTCGACCACGCGAGCATCGAGAACTTCTCCGATGACGTCGGCGATCAGCTTCGTATTGCCATGGGAGACAGAGGTACACACGATGATCGTCTTCATTGATTTCTTTCTTTCGTCGCAGCGTCTCCGGTGCTCTCTTCATTTGCGCGTACGTAGATCCAAGTGATGAATCCACCGCACATTGCAAAGATCACGGCGACAATCGAATACGTGTCGAGGGGAAATCCAGTCCAGATCAAGCCTGCAACAAGAACCATCGCACCAACAGCCAGACCCGCCGATACTTCCTTGGACATACGCATCCCTCCCCTGGCTTGTCACCGACAGTTCCAGGATAGAGGCCCCGGCGAAGCTACGGAGAAGGGTGGCGATGGGGAATGATGCCGGTATGTCAGCAAGGTTGAAGGGACGAAGACGTGCGGTGAACGCGCTGCTCGTCGACGTCGAACGATGGGCCGCTGAGCACGATGACGTCAAAGCTGTAGCGCTGGTCGGGTCCTACGCGCGCGGCGCGGAGCGTATGGCGAGTGATCTTGATCTGATGATCCTGGCCGACGACGCGAACGCGCTCGCAAATGAAGACTGGTTCGACCGGCTCCGCCCCGACGCGCGATTCATCAGAGCCGCCAACTGGGGGCCAGTCCGAGAACGACGCTTCCGCCTACGGTCCGGTCTTCTCGTCGAACTGAATTTCGCGAGCGAGAGCTGGGCCGACCTTCCGCTCGACGCGGGCACTCGACGCGTCCTCGAAGACGGCCACCGAATCCTGTACGACACCGGGCCTCTTCGCGTCGCTACGAGCGCGGGAAGAACTGCTCGATGAGCACCAAGACGGTCTTCGAGACCTTGGCCGCCGAAATAAACGCGCTGCGCGGCTCTCCCGTCGTCGCGATCGACGGCGTCGACGGGAGCGGCAAGACGACATTCACGAAAAGTCTTGCAGCACAGCTGAATGAACGCCCCGCCATTGTGATTCACGTCGACGACTTCCTCAATCCGCCGGAGATTCGCCATCGCAGAGGTCGGCTGTCACCGGAAGGCTTCTGGCTCGACAGCTACGACTACGACGCCCTCGAGCGTCATGTTCTCGCCCCTCTGAGACCGGGAGGTGACCGCGAGTACCGACCACGACGGGACAGCGACGCGTACTTGCATGCAGCCGACGGAGCCGTGGTCCTCGTCGAGGGACTCTTTCTGCATCGGGACGAATTTGCTTCCCGATGGGACTATTCGATCTTTCTCGACGTGCCCTTCGAGATCACCGCCGAGCGAATGAACCTTCGCGACGGAACGAACGCGGATCCGGAACACCCGTCGATGAACCGTTATGTCGGCGGCCAACGTCTGTACTTCGCGGCTGCAGAGCCCTGGACCCGCGCGGACAGTGTCATCGACAATTCAGACCCGAAACTGCCTCGAATCACGACACATGCCGCCCACTGGAGTTGGCAGTCCGCATCGCCGGCCCCGCGTTTCATCGGTGCGCTGTGGATGTGAATTGGAAGGTTGCGGCATCCACGATCTCAGCGGGCGTGATGTCGATTTCGCCGTTGAGCCAGGCCGTCACCAATTCGGCCAGGCCGCCCACGAACAGTAATCCGTTGATCTCACCCTGATGGGGAGGCCAAGCTCGATCGCCGTACAAGAGCGCAGCCTCGTCGGCCACCATCTGCGCGAACCCACGCAGCGCTCCCCGCCTGTGAGTGCGCAGCGGCTCGTAAGCCACCGACTCGACCATCGCGACACGCCCTTTTCGAGGATCGTCCGTCAGGATGTTGACGAACGAAGCAATGGCGCTCCGCACGCGCTCCTCCCGTGTCCCATCGGTCGTTCGGAGTGCAGCCATTCCGGCCACGCGCACCTCGTCGACGATTCCGTCGAAAACCTGCTGGAGGAGTTCGTCCCTGCTGGTGAAACTCTCGTAGAAATATCGCTCTGTCAGCTTGGCATGCGCACAGATGGCGGTCATGGTGGCACCCTGCCTGCCCGCGGCTGCAAACACGTCCAGTCCTGCTGCGAGCAAGCTTTCACGCCGAAGCGCGGCCCGCTGCTCACCACTCAGACCGGCATATCGACGGGGTGTGGGAGAAGCCATGAGTCGATCTTGACAGACAACGCGACTGTGACGCAGACTACCCCCATCTGACAGGCGCCACTGTCAGATGCAAACGGAAGGCAGGTACGTGATGTCGAAAATCCTGGCCGCTCCACCCATCCGGTCGCAGTTGCGTCCCATCTCAGGCAATTCGGGACTACCCGGAATAGGGCAAACTTTCGAATACATCCGCGACCCTCTCGCTCTGATGCAAAAACGCTGGGATCGTTACGGCGAGGTCTCGTGGTTCTCGATGGCCGGTAGACGGTGGGTCGCAGCCCTCGGACCCGACGCATGCCAAGAAGTTCTCCAGAACAAGGACCGCGCTTTTGTCAACAGCGACGGTTGGTCAGTGCTCATCGGCCCCTTCTTCCACGGGGGTCTGATGCTTCTCGACTCCGAAGAGCACCTACGACAACGACGCATCATGCAACAAGCCTTCACGAGATCGCGTCTCGAAAAGACCGTGGACGTGCTGAATCCCGCGATCGCCTCCGCGCTCGACGCCTGGACTCCGTCCGATGGCTTCCGCGCCTACACCGCTCTCAAAGCTCTCACACTCAACCTCGCGACCGACATCTTCATGGGCGGCGCGGAAGGGACCACTGACAACGAAATCGACTCTGTGAAAAAAGCTTTCGTCGATTGCGTGCAAGCTGCAACCTCGGTGATCCGTTATCGAGTTCCCGGCACCAGATGGAAGCGCGGCCTCGACGGGCGCCGAACCCTCGAAAACTTCTTCCGCCGCTACCTACCTGCGCGCCGTTCACGCGAAACCGACGACCTGTTTTCCGTTCTCTGTCACATCGAATCAGACACCGGACAGCGCTTCAGCGACGGCGAGGTGATCGACCACATGATCTTCCTGCTGATGGCCGCACATGACACCTCCACCATCACCATCTCGACAATGATGCAATATCTCGGCCAGAATCCTCAGTGGCAGAACAGATGTCGGGCGGAATCACTCGCACTGAGTACGTCGACGCCGAGCTATGCCGAACTCGACCAACTCGCAGGCTTGGACCTGGTGATGAAAGAATGCCTCCGACTCGTCGCTCCCGTGCCGGTCATGGCTCGCCGAGCGGTGTGTGACACCCAGATTCAGGACCACTTCGTACCCGCTGGGACCTACGTGTCAGTGGTGCCACATTTCACTCACCACATGCCGCAGTACTGGCCCGACCCCGAACATTTCGATCCCGAACGTTTCGCGGACCACCGACGTGAAGACAAGGTGCACCGGTATGCCTGGGAACCGTTCGGTGGAGGCGTGCACAAATGCCTCGGCATGCACTTCGCCGGCGTCGAAATCAAAGCGATCATGCACCACCTGCTCACACGCTTCGATTGGCAGGTCGCGCCCGGCTACACCGCCCCTCTCAACTACATGTCCTTGCCGTTCCCCTCCGACGGACAGCCGATCGATCTGAAACCACTCACGACTTCTCATGACCGGTAGCGACCGAACCGACGTCAAGATCAACCCGCACATGACTACCGGCACAGACGCTTTCGAAATCCAGAGGAAAACATGAGCACTCGGCCCGCCCGAAACCGGCATGCACGCGCTGCTCCGAAACCAGAGGTCGTCGCAGCGGCGGAGTTCCTACTCGCAGAATCCGACGCCCATGTCTTCCGTCGCCGCTATCTCGAACTGCTCACCCACACCACAGCGCCGGATGGCGCAACCGTCACGGACTACACGGTGGCCGAAAGGTATCTACTCAACTCTGCAGCAAAGAGACGTGCTGCGCGGCGCCCGGCCACTCCTTAGCCACGATCGCCGGTCGGGCAGCGCTCGCGGCGAACGTCGAGAACATCGGTACGGGGTTCACGAATTCGTCGTGGGGTAACGACGAAGAATAGAGTGCGCTGCCTGGGTGACGGTGGTGCGATCGTAGGTTTGCACGAAGTCGAAGGTCCGCTCGAGGTCTGGACCGTTGTCATGAAGATCTCGCGCCGACAGCATCGCCGCATGGTGTGGTCCCAGAGTGACGACCGTCCACTCGTTGACGAGATCATCACCCGGGTCGAGCGGTGCGTGTTGAACTTTACCGTCGAGCATCACGGACAGTCCGACACCGTAGACACCGGCAAACCCTACGGTGTTGGCGAGGTGACGCCACCGTGCTGTTGTGGATGCGGTGAAATGCTCGGCTTGTTGAAAGGTGCCCAGAACAAGCATCGAGGAACCCGATGTGGCGGCTTGCGCTTCGAGGGACTTGCTCAGTTGGATCAACAGACGCTTGGTACCGCGCCGGATCCGGCTGTGAGCAGACACGATCGAGTAGGGAGTGCCCACCTCGGGGATGGGATCACTCCACACCGGACTGTCGGGCATCGCGACGACCGGTTCGGACAACAGTGAACTCGGATCGTCGACTGCGGGATACAACTCACCCGTTCCGTATGTGGCTCCGATGGTGATTGCGGCAAGACGGGACGATTCCGAGTCGACACCCTCGGCAAGGATAATCGCGTTCGATCGCTCGACGTAGGCGCCGAGCGCGTGCACCGTCGTTCCGACTTCGAAATATGCTGCCTTGGAAAGTAATTCAGCGGAAGTGATAATGATGTCGGGTTCGACCAAAGACAGAAGTGTCGCCGAGTGCCTGTCGATGCCGACGCCGTCGAGTGCAATCAGACGCCCGCCCGCGCGGGCTTCTCTGATCACTGCCAGAGAGTTGTGGGGATCGGTAAGCACCGATGCGCTGTCAACCGTGATGACGATCCGTTGCAGATTTCTCGTCGCTCCTTCGACACCAGGAGCGTTCAGAGCTGCTCGGGAAGCCGAGTCGACTGCCACCAGCAACGGCAGGCGATCCGCGACGGTGCATGCGAGTGCAGTACGGGACATGGCCAGTTTGTGACTGTCGAATTCCGAGCGTTGCTGCATCAATTGCGAGGCGCGACGAAGGGCATGCGCCGAACACAGAGAGGAATTGTCAGGCCCACGCAATTGCAACTCGGCGCCTGCAAGTGCGTGGTCGTCGAGGCGGCGTATCGGTGCGAACTGCATGCTTACTTCCAGACCAATCACATCGGAGAACTGGGTGATCGGAGAATTCAACGATGTCGAACCGTTGCTGGTGTCATACGCCATGGTGTGGCTCTTCACTACGAGTCGGGACCACCAAGCGTTCATGCGGCCGGACGCGTCGATGGCAGCGCCGGCTGCTCGACACCGAACGAGACTACCGCAAATCTCGGCGCAACCCGGTGACGACAACCTGACCCCGCGCCGCAAAGTGCACATCGACACGCAGATCAGACCAGAAACCAAGTCAACGCGTATCGAGCACTGCTCACTTCACATCGTTCGTGGGAGTTGTTTCCGGCTCAAGCACCGAGAGCATCAGCGGTCGACGTGGCAACGCCCGAAATGAGTTCGGAGGCGCCGAGAGCCTGAAAGATCATGGAGACCGCTCGCGTCGGGGCAAACAAGCGAATGCGGTTGTTGCCACGCCCCGCAGCATCGACAACGGCATTCGCCACTCCGGACGACATGAAGGTCACGCCGGAGAGATCGACGTGAATATCGGTTCCGACCAGGAGAAGTCGGTCGAGCGCGTGCACCAATTCCACCCGCTGACCCATGTCCAATTCTCCGGCAAGTCTCAGTACCGCATACGAAGGGGTGTAGCTTTCCACGTCGATACTGTACCGATGCCCTTCTCGGCCGGCGCTGTCAAAGAGATCGAGAACATTTGCAGCTGAAGAACGTTCGTTGATCGTAGTCATGAAAGCCTCTTGTCTGGACTCGGCGTGCCCCACCGCCCGAATCAGCGATGAATCACTGTGCGTCGGATAACCAACCGTGTCGGTCACTGCGTTCCAGACGAACTCTGCCACCGGCAGGTTTCGCCGACACAACCACATCTATAACGCTAGGGTCTCGAAAACGTCACAGCGCGATATCGCACTTTTGGCGCCACCCCCGACGCACTGAACCGCTACCTCGCCTGGCCCCCGACGTGCCTGCGGGGCGACGTCTCTGCGGCGCCGACCACTGGCTTTCTCGCTCATCGGGAAGGTGGGTTCGCCGCACCACCATTCCGCAATACCTTCTGTGACATGGATAACATTGTCGACGTACTCGTCATCGGATCGGGCGCTGCCGGATCGGCCGCAGCGCTCCAAGCGCACGCCGACGGCGCATCGGTCGTGATTCTGGAAAAGAGCGGACCTGATTCCGCGGGGGGCAACACTCGACTGTCCGGCAGTGGATGGTTCGTCAACCAGGACCCCGCTGCCGCCCGAACCTTCCTGCGTTCGTTGAACGGGGAGTTCCCCGTTGCCGAGGACGTCATCGATGCCTGGGCCGAGAACACTCACGGACTGTCCGACTGGATCCGCAGTCTGGGTGCAACTGTAGCGATGACCGGCGATTTCCATTCCGCGGCAGAGTTCGCCGAACTTGACGGAAGTTTTTGTTACGCAGGGATGGACACCGTCGAAGGGAAGATGGGCAATGAACTTCTCTACCGGTTCCTCGTCTCCGCTCTCGCTGAACGCGGCGTCACAACACTATTCGACACCGAAGCCACCGGACTGCTGACGGATGAATCCGGAGCGGTGACCGGAGTCGAGATCCGTTCGGGTGAAAAGACTTCGCAGATCCAGGCACGCCGGGGCGTCATCCTTGCCACCGGAGGATTCGAAGCAAATCCGACGATGGTGCGCGACTACTTGCGTCTGGAGAATCCGAAGATCTGGGGCTCACCATCGGCAACCGGCGACGGTCACCGCATGGCACAGGCCGTGGGCGCCGATCTGTGGCACATGAACAACATGATGACCATTACGGGAATTCCCGGCGACCTCGAAAATCCGACTGGATTCTTCCTCGCACTGTGGAACGCGCACAACTATGTGTTCCTCAGCCGGGAAGGTAGACGCTTCACCGACGAGTCAGCCGAAATGCGGCATGGTCATGTGTTCAGAGAGGGTTCCTACCAACACTTTCCGGTGCAACCGATGAACGTCGTCTTCGACGAGACGATGAGGTTGGCCGGACAGCTGAGCCCCGGCCGCGACGCACTGCCCGTCGGCCACAGGGTTCTCGACGAAGGGTACGAGTGGAGCTCGGACAATCAAGCCGAGATCGACAAGGGATGGATCCTCAAGGCGGACACGCTCGCCGAACTCGCCGAGAAACTCGGACTGGACCCAACAGTCGTGGAAACGAGCGTGCGACGCTACAACGAGGCGTGCGCGGACGGCATCGACCATTCGTTCGGCCGCAATCCCGAAACTTTGGCCCCGGTGGCTACCGCTCCGTTCTACGCCGTCTCCGGGTCGCCACTGCTGGGATGGAGTAGCGGTGGGCCGCGCCGCGACGGTCATTCCCGCGTACTCGATACTGCCCGCAATCCAATTCCTGGCCTCTACGCCGCGGGCGCGGTCAGTTCCACCTACAGCGCGGCGAAGGACGGCGGATTCCACATTGCCGACGCCTTCGCATTCGGCCGTGTCGCCGGGGCCCATGCCGCCGCGCGTAAAGCTTGATATCGCCGGCCTTTCGACTGACTAGCCACGCACGATTACGTGGCTGGTCAGTTGTGGTCGATCGTCACGCAGATGAATCCTCTGCGCCGGATGAAACCGGGATTCGTACCGGGACGCTATCGTGGCAGCGCACGACGTGCTCGACTAGAGAACCCGAATCATCCGCGCCGAAGGTCTTCTGCCGATTCACACCCGAGCAGCCTTGACCTCGTCGAAGAACGCGATGACGGCTGCCTCGTTCTCCGGCGGAACAGTCAGCGATGCCCGTGGACCCGCTACCGCGATCGAGTCGTCGGCGAGCCTGTTCCCGATGGTGAGTTTCAGTCCCGACTTCGACGGTTTCGCCTTCACCGCAATGTGTTCGACATGCCAACGAGCCACTTCGCTCGTGCTCGCGGCGGTGCGGTCGAAGACCTCCACCGTGCGGTGGTCGAGGACCATCACGATGTTGATCCCGACGGTGACTTCCAGATAGCGCCGTTCCGCCACGGTGTACGCCTTTCGGTTAGGTGAAACCGACGCTACACACCGTGGCGGAACTCAGCGTGTCAAAACCTCAGCTGTTCAAGATTTCAGCTGTTCGAAACCTCAGCGGGACGAACTTCCTGCATCCACCGGCAGGGCGACCGACGTGATGTAGCGAGCCTCGTCGGAAGACAGGAACAGAGCAGCGTTCGCTACGTCCACCGGTTCGATCCACGGAATGGCGAGCATGTTCATCGTCATCGCTGCGGCAGCAAATTCTTCGCGCGTCGGGTTCTCGAGATCGGGGCAGAACTTGCCGCGCACCAACGGGTTTTGAATCATGAGGGTGTCGACGTTGGTGGGATGGACCGTATTGACGCGTACGTTGTGCGGAGCCAGTTCCTTTGCCAGCGAACGCATCAGACCAACGACTCCATGCTTGGCTGCGGTGTAGTGCGCGACTCCGACCAGCCCCCGAAGTCCGGCGATGGAGCTTGTGAGTGTCATCGATCCCCCGCCCCGCGCGATCAAGTGCGGAGCCGCGACGGTCGTGGTGTGCCACACGCCGGTCAGATTGACGTCCAGCATGGTCTGCCACATCGTTTCCGACATGGTCAGGGCCCCGTCGGAGGACGTGATACCAGCTGTAGCGCAGACGATGTCGAGACCACCGAGCATTCCGACGGCCGAGTCCACGGCACTGCGTAGTGCCTCGAGATCCCGAACGTCCACTACCGCAGATTCGACCTTTCGCCCCAGCGCCCGGATCTGCGCCACTGTCTCATCGAGATCGGCCTCCGTCGCGGGCGGCGTGACTGTGGTTTCCACCGAAGTGCACACGTCGACCGCGATGATGTCCGCGCCCTCTTCGGCAAAACGCACGGCCTGAGCCCGCCCGATTCCTCGTGCCGCACCCGTGATCAGCGCGATCTTGCCTTCCAATCGAGAAGTCATCAATTCACACTTTCTGGGTCAGGCCGGCGTCGACAACCAACTGACAGCCGGTCATGTAGCGGGACTCCGCGGATGCGAGAAACAGGACCGCATTACCGACGTCCACCGGATCGACCCAGGGAACGGGCAGCAAGTTGCGAGCGCTGAGCACTGCAGCAGCGTCTGCTTCGGTGGGATTCTCGATGTCCGGGCACAGGTTCGCGAACACTCGCTCGTTGATGATCATCGGGGTACGTACCGAACCCGGATGCACGGAGTTGACGCGGATACTCTGCGCCCCCAACTCGTTGGCCAGCGTTCTGGCCAGGCCCACCACGGCATGCTTGGCTGCGCTGTAATGACTTGCGCCGGCAATACCTTTGATTCCCGCTGTCGAGCTGACCAGAACGACGGATCCACCGTCGCCGAAGTGCGGAACGCAGGCCTTGACGGTGTGCCACGCGCCGGTCAGATTGACGTCCAGCGAGCGGTTCCACACTGCAGGATCGATGGTCCACGACGGTCCCGGCGTGTCGTAGACGCCTGCATTCGCGACCACGACGTCCAACCCGCCGAGTTCGGTAACGCACTCGGCCACGACGGCGGCCAGACCGTCGAAGTCCCGAATATCCGCCACACCGGTGACCGCGATACCGCCTCGATCACGCACTGCCTGAGCGGTTTCCGCCAACCCCGATTGTGCCTGTTCGACATCCAACGCGATCACGGACGCGCCTTCCTCGGCGAGCCGCTCACAGTGTGAGCGTCCCATTCCTCCGGCAGCACCCGTCACGAGTACCCGCTTGCCCTCCAGCCGGCTCATGCGTGCACCGCGCTGTTCAGTTCGAAGCCTCGGTATCCCGCTGCTGCCACGTCTGCACAGATGTCGGAGTAGACACCGAAGCCTCCGATGAAGGGCATGAATATCCTCGGCTTTCCCGGGATGTTGGCTCCCATGTACCAGGAGTTCGCGGATGGGAACAATGTTGCCGACGCCCGGCGTGAGCACTCCTCGAGCCAGTTGTCCACGGCTTCGGCACTCGGCTCGATGGTGTCGATCCCCGCCGAATCGAGGTGGTTGATCGCGTCGGCGATCCAGTCGACGTGCTGTTCGGCAGCGAGAATCATGTTGGACAGCACACTCGGGCTACCCGGCCCGGTGACGATGAACAAGTTCGGGAAGCCGTGAACTCCCAAACCAAGATAGGTTCTCGGACCCGCATGCCAGTTCTCTCGCAAGGTCTCGCCGTTGCGGCCACGGATCTCGATGCGATCGAGTGCCCCGGTCATCGCATCGAAGCCGGTGGCGAACACCAATGCGTCGAGTTCGTAGTGCGAGTCGGTCGTCTTGATCCCAGCCTCGTCGATTGCCTCGATCGGTGCGCTCTTGAGATCGACCAGGCTCACGTTGTCACGGTTGTAGCTCTGGTAGTAGTCGGTGTCCGTCACGATCCGCTTGGTCCCGATGGGGTGGTCGTTCGGGATCAGCAGGTCGGCGATGGCCTGATCTTCGACCACCGATCTGATCTTGGCCTCGGCAAATGCGGCCGCCGTCGCGTTGGCGTCGATGTTGCTGGTCTGGTCTGCGAAGGTTTTGGCGAACAGAACACCGCCGAGCTTCCACCGCTCCTCGTAGGCCGCGTTCCTCTCGGCCTCGGACACCTCGAGCGCGCTGCGAGGATCCGAAACGAACGGAGATCCACCGCCACTGCGCTTGGACAGCGCTCGACGCTCGGCGTAGTCGGCCTTGATCTCTGCGCGTCGTTTGTCATCGAGAGGCGTGTTTCCCGCCGGCACACTGTAATTCGCGGACCGCTGGAACACGAAGAGGTGATCGGCCTGCTCGGCGATCAACGGAACGGACTGGATGCCCGACGATCCGGTGCCGATCACTCCCACTCGCTTGCCGGTGAAATCGACGCCCTCGTGCGGCCAGAAGCCGGTGTGGAAGACCTCACCGCCGAAAGTCTCGCGACCTGCAATGTTCGGAACGTTCGCGGTCGAGAGGCTGCCCGTGGCGCACACCACGAACCGCGAGGTGACGTCATGACCACCGTCGGTGTGCACTCGCCACGTCGACGAGTCCTCGTCGAACTGTGCGCTCAGGACACGGGTATCGAAAGTGAACCCACTGCGTAGGTCGAAGCGATCGGCGACGTGATCGAGGTAGGACAGGATCTCCGGCTGCGCGGCGTACTTCTCGCTCCAGTCCCAATCCTGTTGCAACTCTTCGGAGAACGAGTAGGAGTAGTCGAAACTCTCGACATCGCAGCGTGCGCCCGGGTAGCGGTTGAAGTACCACGTGCCGCCCACTCCGGAGCCCGCCTCGAAGCCGTGGACACGCAGCCCCTGCTCGCGAAGTCGGTGCATGGCGTACATGCCGGCGACGCCGGCGCCGATGACTACGACGTCGAGTGGTGCGGTGGAGAAGTCAGGATCGGTCATGGTGGCCACGCTACGAGTGGGTTGAATGGTAGAGGAACAGGTTCTCCCGCTGGGTGGGCGGAGCCTCCACCCCATGACGCTGGGTGGGCGAAGCCTCCACCCCATGACACTGGGTGGGCGAAGCCTCCACCCCATGACACTGGGTGGGCGGAGAGCGCTGTGTCCACCGATCGGGGGACAGCGATGTCGTCCAGCACTCGGACCCGTAGGTGGACAGACCCGAAGGGATTTCGGGGCCATAGTTGTCTCATCACAGAAACACACGGTCACCAAGACCGACAAATCGAGGAGAACATGATGAGCACCAACACAATTCGACCTGAAGCACTTTCCTTCTCCGGCCTCAGCATGGCAGCTCTGGTTGCCCGCTCCGCCGGTGCGAACACGGTGAAGTCGATGACCGACACATCCGTCACGACGGCGATGATCAGCAATTCGGGTCGCGGGGCCCTGTATCTGGTCGACGCATCCAACCCGAACGGCGACTGGGTCGTCCCGCCGGCGGACTACATCCTCCCCAACATGAACGTGAACGTTGTGGCCACGAGCAAGAACCAGAACGACTTCCCCATCGTGCTCACGTACCGCTCCGACGACGGTGGGGTGTTTGTCTTCAGTGCTACCAACTCGAAGACCAGGGCGGATGCCGGAGGTACGTACGCCCCCGACAGCCACGACGTCACGGTGACGATGACCTCGGGTTACCCGGCCATGAACGTCACGTACGTGCTTCGGTGACGCTTGCTCACTCCAACAATCCCTGCCGCATTGCAGCGGCGACGGCGGCGCCTCGATCGTTGACTCCGAGTTTCTCGTAGAGGCGCTGCACGTGAGTTTTGACGGTGGAGGGCGCAAGAAAGAGTTGTGAGGCGATGACCGGGATGCTGGCGCCCTGCGCGATCAATCCGAGAACCTCACGTTCGCGGGCGCTGAGCGTCGGACCGGACGGTTCACTACGACGCCGAACCTCTCCTACCAATCCGGCGGCGATACTGGGCGGCAACACATCTCGTCCCGCAGCACAGTCGAGCACGGCACTCACGATCTCGGCGCGAGTGGATTCCTTCGGCAGGAATCCGGCAGCACCGGCTTGCAGGGCCTGGTACACGACAGACGATTCGTCGTGAGCGCTGAGCAGAAGCACACGCGTCGGAAGCTCGTCTCGAACGACTGCGGCGGCGACCTGAGTTCCATCCAGGTGCGGCATCCGGAAGTCGAGCAGCGCGACCTGCGGGCGTAGTTCGCGGATCATTGCGAGCGCTGCTGCGCCGTCGTCGGCCTCGCCCAGGACGTCGATGCCGTCACTGCCGGTCAGAGCCCGAACCACGCCCTCACGGAACAGTGGGTGGTCGTCGCCGACCACCACGGAAACCTTGCCGGCCAGCGGCTTCGTGCCTTCGCGCATTGCTCACTTTCTCACGCCCGTACCAGCAATGCGAGCACTTACGCCTCCCCCGATCGGGGGACAAGAGATTCAACCCCGCCACGGCCCCGTCGGCGGACATACTGCAGCACTCATTCGCGACAAGATTGATTCATCGCCGAGAACGGCAACCACACACCATCCCAGGAGCAGACATCATGCGTACCAACACCACTCGCTTCGTAGCAGTCACCGCAATCGCCCTCGCTGTCGGCGGAACCGCACTGGGAACCGCAGCGATCGCCAACGCCGGCACCATGCCCACCGACGGCCCGACGGTTGCCATGACCATCACCAACAACACCGACAACCCGATGCTGCTGGACAGCGCGTCCAACCCCTACGGACAGTGGATCAACGGCCCCCGCTCCTACCTGGCCCCGCACACCACCGAAATCGTCACCGCCTACAGCAACGATCCCCGCGGTATCGGTGTCGACGTCACCTACAACGTCGCCGACGGCGTCCAGACGGTCATGGCTGCCAACAACTACGTCGGCAACCCCACCCTCGACGGGACTCGCATCATCGGCGACCCGACGCACGTCATCCTCACCGACTACATGGCCACCGGCTACCCCACGATGAACGCCTCCTACGACGTCTTCACGCAGAACTGAACCAAGCGTTGATGCGACCACGAACTTCATCCGATACGGCCCACGACCCGGTATCCGCATGGATGTCGGGACGTGGTGTGCGCTGACCAGCTCAGACGCGTTCGACCAACACGCAGCGGGCGCCACTGAAGATCGTGGGCATGCACTTGTTGCAGTGGATGCACAGTGATTGGGTATCGGATTCGGCCGCGATCCGATTGATCAGATCCGGTTCTCTGAGCAGCGCCCGTGCCATGGCGACGAACTCGAACCCTTCCGCCATTGCGGTATCCATGCCCGCTTTGTCCGTGACACCCCCAAGCAGCACGAGCGGCAACTTCACCGCAGCACGAATCTGCCGAGCCTCTTCCAGCATGAACAACGGCTTGTACGGATAGGTATGCAACATGCTCTTACCCACCAACTGCACACCGAGTCGAACAGGTTGCGGCATCGCGGCGGCGAACTCGCGGATCGGCGCATCGCCCTTGAACAGGTACATCGGGTTGAGCAGTGAACTGCCCATCGTCAACTCGAGCGCGTCGACGCTTCCGGATGCTTCGAGCCACTGCGCCACCTGGATTGCTTCGTCCACCCAGAATCCGCCTGGCACACCGTCGTCCATGTTCAGCTTGGCCAAGATCGCGATCTTGTCACCGACGGCATCGCGCACACTGCGTGCAGTTTCGAGTACGACGCGAGCCCGGTTCTCCAGCGATCCGCCGTAGGAGTCCTTACGACGGTTGAGTTTCGGGCTCAGGAACGAGCTCGCGAAATAGTTGTGACCGAAGTGGATCTCGACGGCGTCGAATCCTGCCTCGACGGCAAGTCGCGCAGCGCTCCCGTGCGCCGCCGCAATTCTGGTGATGTCCGCTGTCGTGGCAGTGCGAATCATCCTCATGCTCAACGGATTGAACGAACTCGACGGTGCCAGCGCGGGCAGTCCGGTCGACTTCTGATTCGCCACGGGACCGGCATGGCCGAGCTGCGCCGACGCAGCAGCACCTTCGGCGTGAATGGCATCGGTGAGCCGCCGAAGCCCGGGGAGGGCATCGGGCCGCATCCAGAGCTGGCCGTATTCGGTGCGCCCTTCCGGTGCGACGGCGCAATACGCGACGGTGGACATCCCGACTCCGCCGGCGGCTGGGCGACGATGGAACTCGATCAGCTCGTCGGTGACCAGGGCGTCGGGAGTTTTGCCTTCGAATGTCGCGGACTTGATGATTCGATTTCGAAGGGTCACCGGGCCGAGCTTCGCCGGGGCGAGCACGTCGGGAGCAGTGGTCATCGAGTTTGCCTCTCGCGGGAGTTGTTTGCAGGACGGTAGATCGATGGCCCCGAGCCGGCTAGGGCCCGTGCCACGGAGCGGGAAACGGCTTCAGCCCGGCCGAGGAGGCCGGGCTGAAGCCGTCATTGCCGTTCAGACGCGTCCGAAATACGCATCCTTGAGCACTGCCAGGTCGTCGATGTCCTTGGCATCGGCGTCGAGAACCACCTTGCCGATGTCGAGGACCGTCACATGATCGGCGACGCTCATCGCGGCCTCGACTGCCTGCTCGACCAGCAGAACAGCCAGGCCGGTTTCCTTGAGTTGTTGGACGCGGTCCATCACCTCACCGACGATCACGGGAGCGAGACCGCCCGAAGGTTCGTCGAGAAGGAGCAACCTCGGCTGCGCCATCAGCGCTGCGCCGATCGCGAGCATCTGCTGCTGACCGCCCGACATGGAACCGGCGGGAAGCGAACGCTTCTCCCCCAGGATCGGAAACATCTCGTACATCGATTCGACGGATTCCATAAGCTCGCCGCGCTTTGCCTTGCGGGTGTACCCGCCCAGCAGGAGGTTCTGCTCGACGGTCTGCTTGTGGAAGACCCGCTTGCCCTCCTGCACGTACGCCATCCCCTGTCGTACCCGTTTGTGCGCGGGGACTCCGGTGATGTCGGCGCCGTCCATCTCGACGGTTCCGGAGGCCACCTTGTTGAGGCCGGACAGGGCACGGAGCGTGCTCGTCTTGCCTGCGCCGTTGCGTCCGAGCAGGGCGGTCACCTGACCGGGATAGACGTCGAACGAGACATCCCAGACGACGCGCAGATCGCCGTACCCGGTCTGCAAGTTTCGGACCTTCAGAATCGGTTCCATCACTTCACCTCACTGGTCTGATGGTCTACCGCGCCGATTTCTTCGAGAAGTGCTTCTTCGTCGCCGGACTTGACTCCGAGGTACTCGCTCAACACGCGTGGGTGATGTTCGATGGTTGCCGCATCGCCGGTGGCGATCACCTGCCCTTGCGCCAGCACGACTATCTCGTCGGCCAGCGAGAGGACGAGGCGGAAGTTGTGCTCCACCAACACCACTGTCGCCCCGGCATCTCGCAGTACCCGGATCAGATCTGCCAGGCGTTCGAGTTCGTCCTCGTCGAGTCCGGATGCCACCTCGTCGAAGAGGACGACCCTCGGTTCGGCGATGACGGCGCGAGCAACCTCGAGCATGCGACGCATCCCCAGGGGCAGCGACGTCGCGATCTCGTTGCGCAAGTGCGACATCCCCACGAGTTCGAGGACACGCTCGGCCTCGACGATGTCGGCCTTCGCGATCCTGCGGAAGCTGGGCAGGCGAAGCACAGCCGACGCCATCGACGCTCGGTGCACCGAATAACGTCCGGATGCAACAGCTTCCAGAACCGTGATGTTTTCCGGAATCGTCGGAGTTTGGAACGTGCGCGCCACACCCACGCGCGCCACCTTGTGCGGCGACGACTGCGAGACCACCGTGTCACCGATCGTGATCACGCCCGCATCTGCGGTGTAGAAGCCGCAGATCATGTTGAGCATGGTCGTCTTACCCGAACCGTTGGGCCCGATCAACGCGGTGACCTTACCGGCCTCTGCGGTCAGGGTTGCCGCATTGAGCGCCTGGTTGCCACCGAACGCTTTGGACACTCCGTCGACCACCAACCGTGCTCCGTTGATCGGCGCCAGTTCCGGTGTCCCACCGCTGTTTTCCTTTGCGGTGACTACGCCCAGGCCGGCCTTGCGATCGAGTTTCGAGACGATCGCTCGCCCGACCTTGGTCAAACCCCCGGAGAGAAGCACACCGCCGATGATCAGGAAGCCGCCGTAGAAGATCAGCGAATACTCCTGGAACGCCGTCGACTGGTTGGGACCGAGCTGCATGATCGCGGCACCGACCACGGCGCCGTACACACTTGCCGCACCGCCGAGGATCGACGCCGCCAGAACTGCTGTGGCAAAGGTGAACCCGAAGGCTTCCGGCGAGATGAACAGGTCGGTGTTGGCGAACAGCGCACCCGCCAGACCGGCGGGGAACGCACCGATGGCATAACCGAGCAGCTTCATCCGGTACACCGATACACCCTGCGACGACGCCAGAACCGGCGACTGCTTGAGCGTGCGGAACGCGATGCCGTGCCGCGAGACCACCAGGTTACGCATCACCGCGAACCAGAGCACGGTCACGACGACGACCACCATGTAGTACTGCTGGGTGTCGAGTTCGGAACCGAAGAACGTCGGCGGCTCCATACCGGTGAGGCCGTTTCGGCCGCCGGTCTTGCCACCGAAGATCGCCAGTACGTCAGGTACCAGCAGAACCAGGAAGAACGACGTCATCGCCAGGGACCAGTTGCCCAGGCGCAGACCGGGAACACCGGTCAGGATTCCGACCGCCAGTGCCACTGCTCCGGAGGCAGCAAGCTGAAGCAGAATGTCGGTGTGACCTGCCTGGGACATCAGACCCGCGGTGTAGGCACCGGCCGCGTACATCGCTGCCTGGCCGAGTGCCAGTTCACCGGCAAAGCCGAGGCTCAAGTTCAGGCCACTGACCACAAGTGCCAGGATGCAGGCCAATTGAATCTGACGTGATGTCGACAGGTCGAGTCCCATCACGGGCAGCAGCAGGATCACCACGGCCAGGACGAGTGGGATGATCCAGCTCGGTAGGGAACGGAAAGTCCGCCACGCACTTACCATCTCACACCACCCGTTCTCGGACATTGCCGAACAGTCCAGCCGGTTTGACCATCAAGATGACGATCAGCACCGTGAAGACGGCGATATTGCTGTACTGACTTCCCGCCCACAGAGCGGTGAACGATTCCACCAGGCCGACGGTCAGACCGCCGATCAAAGCGCCAGGCAGAGAGCCGAACCCGCCGATCGCCAACGCCACGAATCCCTTGAGGGCCAACGCTGCACCCAACGTCGCAACTGCAAACGTCTTGGGGCCGACGAAGAGTCCGAGGACACCGGCCAAGGCACCCGAGAAGGCAAACGCTCCCAGTGCCAACCGTCGTACGTTGACTCCTCGCAGCATCGCCGCTTCACGATCCTCGGAGATGCCGATCAGAGCCAGACCCGTCATCGTTTTCTTCGAGACGTAACTCAACCCGACGACCAGTGCGATCGCCGCAACCAGCAGAGCGATCTCGACCGGGTAGGTACGGCCGCCGAGCAGGGTGATCGGTTCGTTCGATCCGAAGAACGGAACCGTGAGAGGTTCACTACCCCAGATCAATTGAGTGGCGCCGTTGAGCAGAGTTGCGACACCCAACGTCGTGACCAACTGGTTCTGGTGATCGGCCACCGGTCTGATCGCGACGATCTCCTCGACCGAGGCGAGGAGCATCACGGTCACGGTAGCCATGACGGCCACCACGAGAACGGGGAGTTTCAGGGTCACCAGACCCGTGTAGGCGACAAAGGTGCCCACCATCATCAGCTGAGCTTGAGCGAAGTTGAATGTGTTGGAGGAAACGAAAACGATGTTGTACCCGATGGCAACCAGCACGTAGACCGCGCCGAGCGCCAACCCGGACCACAGAATGGTCATGACGCAGCCGGGTTTCCGAACTGACCGTTGAGGATCTTCGTCGGACTGATGAACTTCAGCTCGCTGGTGTCCGGGTTCGGGCCGTGGTTGTCGGAGCTGAAGTTGTAGCGCGAGAGGAATGCGGTCTTGGCATTCTCCTGGACCTCAGTGGTTTCCAGTGCTTCGGCGAGCTTCTTCGGATCGGTCGAACTGCCGACCTTCTCCGCTGCCGCCGCGACGAGGGGGAAAGCGTCGTAGTTGTCTGCGAGGATCAGCGTCGACGGGATGGAGCCCAGCGAAGCCATCGTGTCCACCATCGTGTTGACGAGTGCGTTGTTCGGATCGAACACCGTGCTGCTGAACACCTGCGTCACCAGGTTCTTCACCTGCGGGGTGCCGAGCACACCGGCCGGCGGATCATTCGCGATCAGGTTGGTGGCAGACACCGAGGTGTTTCCGACCAGCGGCACGTCCCAGCCGAGTCGCTCGAGGCTTTGCAACACGTATCCGAGAGGAGCGCCGTACGCATCCAAGGCGATTGCCGCGGCACCCGAATTCTTGAGCGACTGCAACTGCGCCGTCATGTCCAAAGCGGCGGCGTCGTACTCCTCGTTACCGGCGGCCTTCAGACCTGCGGATTGCAAAGCACTGGTCATTTCTTCGCCGAACAGCTCACCGTAAGCGGTGCTGCCGTGCAAGACTCCGACGCTGCTGTAACCCTTGGACTTCGCGTACTCGGAAATTCCGCGAGCGGTATCGGTCGCACCCGGAGCCAGATCGAAGTTGAGCGGGAACTTCGAGGGGTCCGTCGAATCGGGCGAGGGAGCCATGCTCATCGAGAGAATGTTGTTCTGCTTGAGGATCGGCAGAACCGCAGCCGCGATCGACGACGGACCCGAGTTCAGGTAGAGGTCAGGCTTGTTCCCCGAATTGATGGCTTCGCGCAGCTTGGTGACGGCGATGGTTGCGTCACCCGCGTCGTCCACCGTAGTGAGCTCGATCTGACGGCCACCGATCCCCCCGGCTTCGTTCTGGACCTGAACGCCCGCCTTGGTGGCGAGCAGCGAGGTCTGCGAATTAGCCGCGAGGACTCCCTGTGCACTGATCCCGCCGGTCAGCAGCACACGGTAGGGCGAGTCCGCACCTCCGTCGGACTCCGAAGAACCACTGCACCCTGCAAGAGCCAGAGCCGTCACGGCAACTGCCGCAACAAGAATGGGCCGACGATTCATGTCTGCACTCCTAGAACACATGTATGCACCGAACGTCAGGCGAATACCTGACGAAAGAATGATCGGCCGGTGGACGTGCCTGATTTCGAGCACCAGCCAACCAAGCACCCGCTTGATGATCTAGCAAGCAGTTGCTTGGGATGGAGCATAGAATGTGATCTGGATAACGTCAAACGCTGAAAAGTGGAGTCATGGAAGCGGACGCTATGCACATTGAGGCGGCGTCGACAGATCTCTTCCCGCTGGGTGGAAACGCCGAAACGGCTCCACGCCCTGGCGGATTCGACGAAATGAATCCGACAGGGCGTGGAGCCGTTTGTGTAAAGGTCCGACTATCGCTGGTTGCGGGGCTTCCAGACCACCAACGCGTTGTTGCGCGGAATCGGCACGAGATCCCGGCGATAGCCCGCATGGACTTTCGCGATCTCCTCGGCCAATTCGCGGACGCGATGCTGCAGAGCCTCGACCTGGTTGGTCAGTTCGATGATTCGTTTGATTCCGGCAAGGTTGACTCCCTCGTCCTGCGAAAGCCGTTGTACTTCACGAAGAAGCGCAACATCGCGCGGGGAGTAGCGTCGTCCGCCACCGGTGGTTCGATGCGGGGTGACCAACCCGAGTCGGTCGTAGTTACGCAAAGTCTGCGCGTGCATTCCGGCCAACTCGGCTGCCACCGAGATCACGAAGATCTGAGCGTCAGGATCGACCGTCGCATCCCATTGATTCTGCGGTCGCTCTGTCATCATGCACCGGCCCACCCGGCCCGTGGATCGAACCCGCTCGCCTTCTCGGCTTCGAGATAGGTTTTCAGCGCTTCGATCGCCGGGTCGTCCAACTTCTGCGGAACGGATACCTTGACCGTGACCAGAAGGTCACCGGCACCGTCCGGCCGCTTGGGGATACCGCGTCCGCGAACTCGCAGAATGCGTCCGTCCACCGTTCCAGCCGGAACCTTCACTCCGACACGGCCTTCCAAAGTCGGCACGGACAGTGTCGTTCCCAGCACCAGCTCGCCGTAGCTCACCGGAACCGTCAGTGTCAGGTCGTCGCCGTTGCGTCCGAAGACACTGTCCGGCTTGACGCGGATGTTGACGAACAGGTCGCCGGCCGGAGCGCCGCGGAGTCCCGCTTCGCCCTTGCCCTTGAGTCTGATCTTCTGACCGTCGCTCACACCGGCAGGCACGCGAACCGTGATGGTCCGTGTGCGATTGGTGACGCCGCTACCGTGGCAGTCTTCACACGGCGAGTCGATGATCGAGCCGGTTCCCCGGCAATCGTCACACGGCTCACTGAATCCGAAGGCGCCCTGGTTCCGGCTGACCACGCCGGTTCCGTTGCAATGTGGGCACACTCGCGGGCTGGTGCCTGGCTTTGCGCCGCTGCCGTGACACGTGGTGCACGACGTAGGGCTGGTCAGACGAAGAGGGACGGTGACACCGAGCGCTGCTTCACGAAAGGCGAGCGTCGTCTCGGTCTCGAGATCCTTGCCTCGACGCGGGCGGTTGGGCGCAGCTGTTCGCTGGCCCGCTCCCCCGCGGTTGAACAATCCGCCGAAGATGTCTCCGAGACCCGAGTCCTGCCCACCGGCCCCGCCGCCGAACAGGTCGTTGATGTCGAAACCACCAGCGCCGGGGTTGAATCCGCCGCCGCCCTGCGCGCGGGGGCCGAAGCCGCCGCTGGCAAAGAGGCGCCGAGCCTCGTCGTACTCCTTGCGCTTGTCCGGATCAGACAGAACGGCATGAGCTTCACTGACGGACTTGAAACGCTCTTCGGCCTTCGCATCGTCAGGGTTGGCGTCGGGATGAAGATCCCGAGCCAGCTTGCGATACGCCTTCTTGATTTCGTCGGCCGTCGCGGTGGACGAGACGCCCAGCTCCTTGTAGAAGTCCTTCTCGATCCACTCCCGTTGACTCACTGGGCGTCTCCTCCTCTCACTCTTACTTCGCTTCTTGTTCTGAACCGTCTGCAGGCTTGTCGCCTACCCGGTCCGTCACGGCCACCATTGCGGTCCGAAGGACCCGGTCGCCGAGCTTGTATCCCTTGCGCATGACCGTCCCGAGTACCGGGTCGTGGCCTTCGCCTTCATGTTGCACCGCTTCGTGGAGTGCGGGATCGAAATCGTCACCCTCGCTACCGAAGTCGGTCAAACCCAGACCCGTCAGAGTCGTGTTGAGTTTGTCTGCGAGTGCACGCAGTGGACCCGATTCGAGGTCACCGTGTGCCCGAGCGCGATCCAGGTCGTCGAGAATTCCGATGAGCTCGGTGATGACCGAAGCCCGCGCGGTTTCCTTGATGACCTGCTTGTCACGCTCGACGCGACGACGGTAGTTGGTGAACTCCGCCTGAAGTCGCTGCAGATCCGCAGTCCGTTCGGCGAGCTGATCGGTGGCGGATGCTTCCTCCACGATCGACTCTGCTTCCTGAACTACCCCTGTGTCTTCCGAGTCGAGCGGCGGCAGGGATTCCCCCGCCGCCTCTCCCTGTGCACCGGTCTCGGGGTCGACCGGGTTGTTCTCGGGGTTGTCCGAGGTCACTTCTTGTCCGAGTCGGTGGGCTCGTCGACAACCTCGGCGTCGACGACGTCGTCGTCATTGCCTGCGCCGTCGGTGTTTCCGGCCTCGTTTGCAGCGGAAGCCTCGTAGATGGCCTGGCCCAGAGCCTGCGACTCGGTGCCCAGCTTCTCCACTGCGGTCTTCACTGCAGCGATGTCGGTGCCTGCCAGGGCGTCGTTGACGTCCTTGACCGCTGCCTCGACCTTGGTCAGGATCTCCTCGGAGACCTTGCCCGCGTTCTCACCTTCACGCTGCTCCTTGACGAACTTCTCCGTCTGGTGGACCAGCGACTCGGCCTGGTTGCGAACCTCTGCCTCTTCGCGACGGGCCTTGTCTTCCTCGGCGTGAGCCTCGGCATCCTTGACCATGCGCTCGATCTCTTCCTTGGACAGACCGGAGCCGTCCTGGATCTTGATCGTGTTTTCCTTGCCGGTGCCCTTGTCCTTCGCCGTCACGTGCACGATGCCGTTGGCGTCGATGTCGAAGGTGACCTCGATCTGCGGAACGCCACGCGGGGCGGGCGGCAGATCGGTGAGCTCGAAGGAGCCGAGCAGCTTGTTGTGCGAAGCGATTTCGCGCTCACCCTGGAAGACCTGGATCTGCACCGAAGGCTGGTTGTCGTCAGCGGTCGTGAAGGTCTCGGAACGCTTCGTGGGGATCGTGGTGTTGCGCTCGATGAGCTTGGTCATCACGCCACCCTTGGTTTCGATGCCGAGGGAAAGCGGCGTGACGTCGAGGAGCAGAACGTCCTTGACCTCACCCTTGAGCACACCGGCCTGGAGTGCGGCGCCGACGGCGACGACCTCGTCCGGGTTGACGCCCTTGTTGGGCTCACGGCCACCGGTCAGTTCACGAACCAGATCGGAGACGGCCGGCATACGGGTGGAGCCACCGACGAGCACGACATGGTCGATGTCCTTGACGGCGATTCCGCTGTCCTTGATCACTGCCTGGAACGGCGCACGAGTGCGATCGAGCAGGTCCGAGGTGATCTTCTGGAACTCGCTGCGGGTGAGCTGCTCGTCCAGGAAGAGCGGGTTCTTGTCCGCGTCGACCGTGATGTACGGGAGGTTGATGGAGGTGCTCTGCGAGCTGGAGAGCTCGATCTTCGCCTTCTCCGCAGCCTCACGCAGACGCTGCAGGGCCATCTTGTCCTTGGTCAGATCGATGCCGTTCTGAGCCTTGAACTTGTCGACCAGCCAAGCGACGACGCGCTCGTCCCAGTCGTCGCCACCGAGGTGGTTGTCACCGGAGGTTGCGCGAACCTCGACGACACCGTCGCCGATTTCGAGCAGGGAGACGTCGAAGGTGCCGCCACCGAGGTCGAAGACCAGAATGGTCTGCTCGGTGTCACCCTTGTCGAGTCCGTATGCCAGTGCAGCCGCGGTGGGCTCGTTGACGATACGAAGGACGTTGAGGCCGGCGATCTGGCCGGCTTCCTTGGTTGCCTGACGCTGTGCGTCCTCGAAGTACGCGGGGACGGTGATGACGGCGTCGGTGATGTCTTCGCCGAGGTAAGCCTCCGCGTCACGCTTGAGCTTCATGAGCGTGCGGGCGCTGATTTCCTGCGGCGTGTACTTCTTGCCGTCGATTTCCACGTTCCAGTCAGTGCCGATGTGGCGCTTGACGGAGCGGAGGGTGCGGTCGACGTTCGTGACTGCCTGGTTCTTCGCGGGCTGACCGACGAGAACCTCGCCGTTCTTGGCAAATGCGACCACCGAGGGGGTGGTACGTGAGCCTTCGGCGTTGGCGACCACTACGGGCTCGCCGCCCTCCAGCACTGCAACTACCGAGTTGGTCGTACCGAGATCGATACCGACTGCACGAGCCATAGTGTTCCTACCTTTCGTTCTGCGGTTCTCTGCCCGAGTGGTTGATCTCGAACATGACCGCGAGTTTTTCGCTTGGTGAGCGTCCTCCGCTCAAGTTTGCCTCCGACCGTGGCCGGGAGTCAACTTGAAGTTGAGCCGAGGGCGCTCAAGCTTGTCGAAATGGTCAACTACAGCCCACGTAGATTTGTTCCCGCCTTCCCCGAAAAGCCGGAAAAGTGCGCCACATCACTTCCGTATCTCTCCGAATGGCTACGATCGGCCGGTGACCGATCCCGACAATTCTCCCGCGCGACCTCCTCGCCCGTCACCTCCACGCCCGGCACCCGAGCGACCCGACGTCTCGGTTCGGCCGCTCCGACCTGCAGCGAGCGACGAGACACCCAAAGCCGTGACATTGTCCACCTCTGCCTGGATCGGCTCGTTCGTCGTCCTGGCCGGAATCGCCGGAGTGGTAGTCACCAGCCTCGACGACGTCCGGTCAGCTCTCGAAGAATCGACTGCGCGCGACAATCCCGGATACTCGTCCACCGACATCTCCGATGCCGTGACCGTCGTACTCGCCGGCAGCGGCGGCGGCGCTCTCGTCCTGGTCCTGCTCGCACTCATGAGCCTTCAACTCCTCCGCGCACGCAAGAACGCCGGGCGGGTGATGACGGCGATCGTGGGAGTCGTGAGCATCGCGGCCGGACTCGGCTTCATGTCTCTGGTCGACGGCGCAGCAGACATCGGCGCCGGAGTTCTGAGATGGGGTCCGATTCTCTACTGCGCCCTGGTCGCGGTGGCGGCGATCGCTCCGTTCGCTCCCGGTGTCAGCACCTGGCTGCGGGGACGCCGATGAAGGTTCACGTACAACTGGACTCCGCGCCGGGCGCGGGCGCTGCTCGTAGCCGTGAACTCGCGGAGACCGGCGCCGGTGGCCTGTTCACGTTCGAGGGACCACACGACGTGTTCTTCCCGCTCGTCGAAGCAGCATCGGCCGTCGACCTCGACCTGATGACCAACGTCGCCATCGCATTCCCCCGCAGTCCCATGCATCTGGCGCATTCGGCCAACGACCTGCAGTTGCTCAGTCGCGGCCACTTTCGACTGGGTCTCGGATCGCAGATCAAACCGCACATCGAAAAACGCTACAGCGCAACATGGTCGCGTCCGGCGGCCCGCATGAAGGAGACGGTCGCAGCGGTCAAGGCGATCTTCACTGCGTGGGAGAACACCTCGACGCTGAACTTCCGCGGCGAGTTCTTCACCCACACGTTGATGCCTCCGACGTTCGATCCCGGCCCCAACCCCTATGGGCCGCCGCCCATCCTGATGGGTGCGCTCGGACCGGTGATGACCAGGACGGCTGCCGAGGTGGCCGACGGACTACTGGTCATGCCGTTCCACACGCAACGTCATTTCCTCGAACGAACACTTCCGGCCGTCGATGCCGGTCTTCGCGAATCCGGCCGCACCCGAGACGAATTCACGATCATCCCGCAGGTCATCGTCGGCGTCGGCCGCGGCGACGATCAACTTGCCGCGGCCGCCAGAGGCGTCCGAGCCCTGCTCTCGTTCTACGGTTCGACGCCCGCATACCGTCCGGTGCTCGACGTCGAAGGGTGGGGCGAGGTCCAACCGGAACTCAATGCCCTGTCGAAGCGAGGTGGCTACACCGAGATGGCGTCGCTGATCACCGATCCGATGCTGACCACACTCGCCGTCGTCGGCACTCCCGAAGAGTGCGCCACCGAGATTCGGCGGCGGTTCGGCGAACATGCCGACGAAGTGTGCTGCTATTTCCCCGGTTACGACGTAGAACCGTCAGACGTGGCGTCGATGATCTCGTCTCTCACCTGAACCCGGTCGAACTTCTTGATCAGGCCCCCAAGGTACGGGCCAGCTCGGTCAACGACTCCCGGGCAGCACGCAGGCTCGCGTCACCCTGCTCGATCAGAGGTGCCATCGCCGGAATACGTTGCGCCAAAGTCAGTTCCGCGGTGATGACGGAGACATCCATTCCCATCGACACCCCGAGCACCTGAACGAGTGGCGGGACGGTGTGATCGTTGGCCTCGTTTCCCGAGCCCGGCGCATAGGTGTTTCCGCGGCTGGAGACGATCACCACCGGCTTACCTGCCAGAGGCTGAGTACGCGTGTCGAAAGGCACCGTAGTCCCCAGGACGTGTACGTAGTCGATCCACGCCTTCAACGTGGACGGGATCGACCAGTTGTACATCGGCGCACCGATCACGACGACGTCTGCAGCGGTAAGTTGCTCGATGACCTGAGCCTGGAGTGCTTCCGCGGCGGGATCCGGAATCTCGCCCTCGACTCGCAAGCGTGGTGCATAGTGCAGGGCCGCGTCCGCGAGGTGCGGCAAGGGATCCCGGTGCAGGTCCAACGTCACCGTCGTGTGATCCGGACTGTTCTTCGACCACTGCTGAGCGAACAGTGCGGTCAGATCACGTGAGGTCGAGTGGTGGAGTTCGGCGGACGAATCGATGTGAAGTAGCTGTGGCATCCCTCATCACTACCAGAGCGCGCTCAACTCTTCTCCGCGGCTAGATCGGATTCCGCCGCGTACTGCGCCAGCAGGACTCGTTCGCGCTCGCGACGCGGATAGAAGAACGTCACCACCGCGGCACCGGCACACACGATGATGATCGCCGCGATGTAGGCGTTTGTATCCCCGTCCAGGAAGGCGTTTTTGGCGGCGGTCATGATTTGGTCCGCGTATTGCGGGTAGCGTTCCGCGAGAACTTCGGCGCTGGAGAAGGATTTGGTGAGCGCGGCCTGAGTTTCGGGAGTCACTTCGGATGCGTTCGGCGAGGACGAGATCGCATTTCCCAACGATTTTGCGTACCCGGCCGTGAGTATTCCGCCGAGAATCGACTGCATGATGGCGCCGCCCAGGTCGCGTTGCAGGTCCGAGGTTCCCGACGCCATACCAGCGCGGTGCACGGGAACGGATCCGGTCAGCGAACGCGATGCCGGTGTGCCGGCCAGACCGACGCCGATGCCGACAAGCGCATAGGCCAGCGCGACCTGCCAATACTGTGTGCTTTCGTTCCACAGGAACAGCGCGACGAACAAACCGAGAACCACGAACAGGTAGCCGGCGAGCAGCGTGACGCGGGCGCCGTACCTTTCGATCATGGTCGCCGAGCGCGGCGCAACGATCACCATCGCCAGCGCAGCCGGAATGATCGCCGCACCGGCTGCCAGCGTCGAGTACCCGAGGACGTTCTGCAGGAACTGCTGGCCGATGAACATCGCGCCCATGAGCGAACCGAACACGACCAACCCACCCACCGCCGCGACCCAGAAGGTCGGGCGCGCAGCTACGTGAAGATCGAACAGCGGATTGGCCGCGCGTCGCTGTTGCAGGAAGAACCCGATACCCGCGACAACTGCTATCGCCCCGAGCACCAGAGCCAACGTGCCCGAACCCTTCACCGGCGCAAAGTTGATGGACAACACCAGCGCCCCGATGAAGACGATCGACACTATGCCGCCGAGGTGATCGACTCGCTCGGTCGTCTCGTTGACGTGAGCGGGAACCAACACCAGGGAACAGATCAGTGCCACAAGGGCCAAGGGAAGGGTGACAAAGAAGACCGAACCCCAGTGAAACTGCTCGAGCAGCGCCCCCGAGACGATCGGACCGAGTGCTGAAATCGCGCCACCGATTGCCGACCACATGGCAATCGCCTTGGTTCGTGCCGGTCCGGCCCACAACGCCGTGATGATTGCCAGCGTGGTCGGGAACGCCAGACCTGCCGAGACGCCTCCGACTATCCGAGCGAGGAACAGCACTTCGAAGTTCCCGGCGAATCCCGCCACGATCGACGCCGGAATGGACAGCGCCATGCCGGTGACCAGCAACATCTTGCGGCCGTATCGGTCTCCCAAGGCCCCCAGGTAGAGCACCGTTCCGGCCAGGCCCAGCGAGTAGCCGACCGCGATCAGGTTCAGTTGCGTCTGACTGGCGTCGAAAGCCCGCCCGATATCGGGCAAAGCGACATTCGCGACCGAGAGATTGAGGTTCGCGACCGCAGCGACCAGGATGAGCGTCCCCAGGACGAGGGTGGCTCGATCCGGTGAAGCGGACTTGATGTCACTCGCCATGCGCGTGCTCCCATCGAGGTGGGACCCGAACCTGGTAGTTATGTCCGGATCATCCCGAACTCAAGATAGAACCCTCGTCCGGCGCTCGCATAGTGAACGGGTCCCTATTCGGGCACAATTTCAGCCAGGACGCCCTCGGCGCTGCGGGCGGCGACCAGGCAGGCGCGCGAGGTGAACCTGTCGAAGAGCGGATGTCTGGACAACTCGCGCCATCTGCGGACAGCCGCCGTGGCCCGCGCACGCTGCACCTCCGGCGATTCTTCCGGTTCGCAGCCCAACCGGTCACTTGCCCGGATTCCGTAGCCGCCGATCAGTCTTTGCAGTTGTGCCAGGTCGTCGGGTGGCAGATCCGTGTGTACCGAACGAAGACGCCCGAGCAGGCGAAGTTCGTGAAAGCCGTGAACATCGGCAAGCAACCGTTGCGCCTCCGCCGCGATCTGATCGCCTTCCTCGCTCGGATCGGCTTCGAGGATTCTTCCCAGCGTCACCAGCGCCGTGTGCGATTTGAGCTGATCTGCCCGCTGCCCGAATTGAACGTCGATCACCTGACGCAGTTCGTCCAGGCCGCTGCGCTCCAACAATTCGGCCGCCAGGGACGGTGAATCGGTCGCCCCCAACTTGATCGACGTCACGGCGAGGCGAATTCCGAAGAGCCCGAACCGATCGGCCAATTGCGCCCGCATCGCCGCATCGACCGGCAGCGGACTGTCCTGCCTGGCAAAGCGATCCGCGGAGAGCAGTGCAAGGCTCAGATCCTCGGCCGGAACCTGCGCGAGCGCCGAGAAGGCCGCGAACTCGCTCTGCCTCATCGTCCGAGCAGCGAGCGCGAGTAGACCTGCCACCGGAACCACCGACTGGCACAGGCCGGTTCGCTCCAACTCCTCGGCGAATCGCGCCGCGACGTCCTTCGCCGAAGACAACGCGTCGAGCCTGCCTGCGCCGACCTCATCGGCACGCGAGAGCACTCCGATCACTCCGAGTGGCCCGGATTCTCCGCCCACGTGATCCGCGATCTTCCCGAGGAACTGCATGTCACTGGCGTTGAGAGCCCGCAAGAGGTAGACCACTGCATCCGCGCCCGGTGCCTCACCGTCGGGAACGAGCATGTCCCAGGTGCGGGCCGAGACCTCGGTCGAGAGCGACGAGGTGCCCGGTGTGTCGATGATCGTCGTACGAGCCAATGCCGAAGACGGCCAGTCGACGTCGATGCGGTCCACCGAGTCTGCGGTGTACTCGCCCAGATCGAACGTGAGCCTGCCGTCGCGGCGCGTCACCGGCACGTTGAACTCGGCACCGTTCTCGGCCGTCGCGGTCACCTGCGGCGTCGTCCCGTTCCGATACCAGGTGACGACGCGTGTGCATTCCGTCGCGTCGGTAGGCGCTATATCCTGTCCGACAAGCGAATTGAGCAGCGTCGACTTACCCGCTTTGAGGGAGCCGGCGAGCGCCACCCGGAGTGGCTCGTCGAGCCTGGCCGCACATTCTTCCAACTGGGCGCGCGTCTGCGGCTGATCGGCGTAGGCACGTCTGGCGTGGTCGATCAGGGCGTGTGCCGACTCCACTGCGGTCACGGTGGTCGTGGCATTCATGCGTTGGTCACCTTTGCCGAGGCAGGAGCGGGAGTTTCGCCGATCAGCGTTTCGGCAACGGCGTCGAGCTCCGCGACGACGCGCATGTCGGTCTCCAGACGCTTGATCCGAGCGGCATGTTCACTCGATTCCAACTGCGCGGCTTCCTGAGTGGCGCGGAGGGATTCGTTGATCGAGCGCAGCGCCTGCTCGGCGATGTCGGTGAAGTGATCCCGCAGGAGTCGCTGCACCAGGCGCAGGCGGTCCTTCGACTCCTTGCCCACCTGGAAGCTGACGTCGTCGGCAAACCGTCGGATGGCCGCTTTCGCCTCAGCGCGACGCTTGAGCACCTGAGCCTGCTTGTCTTCACGATAAGCCTTGGTGCCCAGCAGAACCCCGGCGCCGATGGAGATCGGGTTGACCAGAGCCATGCCCATCATCGTGGTGATCAAGCCGAACATGAGCACGCCGCCGTACGAGCCGCGCATGCCGACCAGGACTTTCTGAGTGATGCCGATTCGGCCGGATTCGAGGTCCGCCAATGCACCGACCGGTTCCAGGAAACCGTCGGTGTCGGCGACGTCGAGATGCGGGAGCGCGACGTCACCGGTCTCCGCAAAGTGCTGCGCCACAACTTCTGCCAGCCACTGTGCGCGATCATGCGCCCACACGAAGTTGTCACCGATCGCGGTGGCGATCTCCTGTTCGAGCCACTCCCCCACGACGTCCCAGTCCTTACCGGGATCGCCTTCGTCGACCGTCTCCTCGGCCTGGCGGGTCACCCGGCGCAACCGGTCCCGGAGGTCGTGATCGATGTCGGCGGCGAGGTCTGCGATGCCGTCACCGAGGCTCTGCTGCCACAGTGAGGTCTTCTTGTGCAGTTCCTCGGCCGCTGCCCGGGCACGCTGCAGTCCCGCGACCGCTGCCTGAGCGGTCGACGGATCCTTCAGCGCCGCAAGCTCACTGCCCATCTCCAACGTCAGATGCGCTGCCGCAGAACGCACATCCATCGCAACTGCGCGTCGAGTATTCGATTCGGCACGCGCAACGACGTTGTCCCGCAAGAACTGATAGAGGTCCAAGAATCCGGATTCCGCTTCGAGTTCCTTGTCCCCCAGCCTCAGCGCGTGCGAGCGCAGTACCGAGGAGATCGGAATGAGCGGCAGATCCAACCCGGCACGCTGGAGATGTCCGCGATCGGCGTCGAGGATCTGCCGCCAGTGCGGGTACAGATCGGTCTTGCTGATCAGCCCGGCTACCGCAGGACACAGATTGACGACCTGGCGGATGAATCCCAGCTCCGGTTCGGTGAACTCCTGGCTGGAGTCCGACAGCACCAACACTGCATCGGCCGCAGTGATCAATCCCAATGTTCCTGCAGCATGAGGATTTCCGTGACCGCCGACACCGGGAGTGTCGATCAGAACCAAACCGTCGGCCAACAGCGGACTGGGAACACCCACTTCCACACGCAGAACCTCACGCCCTTCGGCGCGAGGCGTGGCCGGGGTGATCCCCATCAGTTCCTCGAGCGGGAGGGGCACCCGAATGGGCGCCGCACCCGGATCGGCGAGAATCAGTTCGGCGACCGCGGTCTCCGCGTACTGAACTACCGTCGCCACGGCAGTGGTCTCGTCGTCACCGACCGAGCACACATCGATGCCGAGCAGAGAATTGACGAACTGGCTCTTGCCTTGCTTGAGGGGTCCGACCACCACGATGCGAATACGCGGGTCGTTGACTCTCACCTGAGCGTTCTCGAGTCGGCGCACCAGATCCGTGCGCCCGAAATCCTTCGCCACGACGGCTGTTCGTTCGAGCAACGACGCCGTCGACGACGCGACGCGCGCCTTCCGGCTGCTTACCTGACTCGCTGAATCACTCATGAGCTACGTTGACCCGCAATTCTTCCCGACTCGAATATCCGGCCCTGCGAACGCATAGCGCACGCAGGGCCGGATTTGTTACATCAGGTCATTTTGACCGATTTCAGTTCCTGCGTCAGCAGATCAGGGATGCAGGTGATCGACAACCGCAACCGGGTCGATGTGATCGACCGGCGCTGCAACCGAATCCTCGGCGAAGAGCGAGTGTTCGGTATCGGCGCTCAGACCCGAAGTGGAACCCGAACCGAAAGCATCGGTCGCATCGATCGACGACCACGGGTTCAGCGCACCGGTCAACGAACTCGTCAGGTCGGACACTCCGCTCACTGCTCCACCGAGGGATCCGCCCAGGTCAGCGACTCCGCCGCCGCCAACGGTACCGCCGCCGTCGACTGTGCCACCGGCAGCTGCGGCTGCGTCGGCACCGATCGAACCCGTCACGTCGGTGACTGCTCCGACAGCCCCGCCGAGCGATCCACCGAGATCGGTGACGCCGTTCAGTGCGCCGCCGAGCGATCCGCTCAAGCCAGCCGCAGCGTTCGTGGCCGCGTCGAGACCTGCTGTTGCGTCGAGACCTGCGGTTGCGTCCAGCGCGCCGCCCACAGTTGCTCCGAGGTCGCCGGTCACACCGCCGAGGTTCAGGCCTTCTGCCGCGATGCTTCCGAGGTCGACGGAAGGCAGTTCAGCGGAGATCGGGCCGAGGTTCACAGCGCCGAGGTCGACGGAGGGCAAGTCGGCACCGATCGAACCGGTGTCGATTCCGCCGAGGTTCAGTGCCGTGTCCAGCGCTCCACCGAGTGCACCTTCGGCACCGAGAACGCTGTCGAGAGAGCCCCCCAGCCCGAGGCCTGCGCCCAGCACACCGTCCAGCGCGCCGGTCAGGTCCGTGCCCACGGAACCGACAGCACCCAAGCCGCCTGCACCTGCGAGAGCGGTGTCGAGAGCCGCAGCGACACCGGCTGCCAAGCCTGCTTCACCGCCCAGACCGAGTGCACCACCGAGGTCGATTCCGGTAAGTCCGCCTGCGCCCAGCGCTGCGTCGAGAGCGCCGCCGAGACCGCCCGCGAGCCCGGCATCGACGCCGAGTGCCGAACCGAGAACACCCTCGAGGGCCGTCGACAGATTCGCGCCTCCGCCCAGAGCTGCTGCGAGGTCTGCGCCGAGACCACCTTCGAGGTCGAGTGCTCCCCCGAGCAGTCCACCGAGTGCGCCACCCAGGTCGGCTCCGACCGTTCCGCCGGCACCGAGGGCGCCGGAGAGTGCCGCGCTGAGCTGCGCGCCGAGGTCTGCGCCGCCGCCGAGTACGGCGTCGAGGTCGAGTCCGCCGCCGAGACCCAGTGCTGCGTCGAGTGCGCCGCCCAATGCAGTTTCCAGACCGCCGCCGACGCCGAGTGCTCCGCCGAGGGCGCCACTCAGGGCAGCACCGAGATCGAGGCCGCCCGCGATATCGGTGAGAACGCTGACATCCGTGATCGCGCCGAGGACGCCACCGAGCGATGCACCCAGATCGGCGCCGATCGTGCCGCCGGCTCCCAGGACGCCCGAGAGCGCGCCGGACAATGCCGTGCTGAGGTCGCCTGTCAGAGCGCCGGCAAGATCCAGGCCGCCGCCGAGTGCAAGAGCGGATTCCAGTGCGCCGGTCAGGCTCGCACCCAGTTCGCCGCCGATGTCAAGGAGACCGCTGAGGTCTGCTGCGCCGCCGAGGAGTCCACCGAGAGCCAGGCCGAGATCGGCTCCGAGGTCACCACCGATGGCGAATACGGGTGCGAGAGCTCCGCTGAGCCCTGCCGTCAGGTCGAGTCCGCCGACTGCGCCGATCGCGGCGTCGAGGGCTGCTCCCAGCTCCGCAGTCAGACCGCCGGTCACACCGAGGGCGCCGCCCAGAGCCGCGCTGAGCTGTGCGCCCAGATCGAGAGCTCCTTCGAGATCGAGTGCGCCGCCCAAACCGAGACCGGCTTCGATCACAGCGCCGAAGGCTGCGCCGAGTTCGGCACTGATCTCGCCACCGATGGCAAGCGCAGCGCTGAGGGCTGCTGCGAAGTCGCCGACCAGGTCGAACTGGCCGCCGAGGGCGCCTCCGACTCCGATTCCTGCACCGGCGCCGAGACCCAGGCTGCCGCCGAGGCCACCACCGAGACCACCGGTGAGTCCACCACCGAGACCACCGCCGAGTCCGAGACCGCCGCCGATTGCACCGGCAGCGGACGCACCGGCGTTGACGATCGCGGACAGGTCGGCGCCGCCACCGGCAAAGAGTCCGGACTCGGCGACCAGCGGAGCGACCGCGACGATGTCGGCGGGGCTGACGTCGCACAGACCGGCAGCATCGAGTGCCGCGGTCGGGTTGGCGCAGTAGTTGGCAGCTGCCTCGTCGTCACGAAGTAGCCCGAGGATGAATTCGAGTACGGCGTTCGTTGCCATGGCGGGTTCTCCTGAAGTTCGTTGACCGGGTTGTTGCCGGTGGGTAGTTGCCGGTGGTCCGGAAACTGGTGCGCTGCCAGAGGTAGCGAGTGGAATCAACGCTAAGAACTTTTGCGACTGGGGCCAACGGGGAGCACCCCCCTCTTCTCCAGGGACAGGTGGGGAAGCCCCCCATTGGGCTACGCCCGGTCGGAATAGGGGATTTGCCCCGATTAGGGGATCGGTCCCCTACTTCGTCGCGACGCCTCCGATCCGGTAACGATCTAGGTCCTGAAACCGACATCGCAGACAACCGCGACAGTCCTTCTGTCGCCCACGACCAGGGGAGTTCGTTCATGGCGGCAGGGCTCGGCATCAGCATCGGTTCGGCCACTCTCGTAGCTGTCACCGACGGCTCGACCGGTGAAACGCAACAGGTCCGCTTACCCAGTGCGCTGCAATTGGACGACGGATCCGTCATCACCGGATTTGTCGAGCGCGTCGGAGACCCGATTCCGATACTTGCCGCCGACGGTACCGAGTACCGCGGCGAGGCTCTCGCGGCGACAGCGGTCGGCGCACTGGTAGACCAGGCAGGCGGTAACGAAGGGCCAACTGTCGTCCTGGCTCACCCGGTGGGGTGGAACCGCCACACGGCACGCACCATGGAGTCCGCTCTGGACGACGTCGGAATTCACGGGGCGACTCTCGTCGCCGAACCCGCAGCCGTCATGGCGTGGCTCGCCGCTTCCGGAACTGTCGTCAGCGACGGTCTGACCGTCGTCTACGACCTCGGTGCTCGCTCGCTCGACGTCACGATGATGTCCACGACCGACGGACGAAGCGAGATCTTCGGTAAGCCGCTGCGCAGCGAGGACATCGGCGGCGACGAATTCGATCACCTCGTCACCGTTCACCTGCTCGATGCGGTTTCCGACCAGTTCGCAACCCTTGATCCCTTTGCACCCGAGACGATTGCAGCGCTGGAAACTCTGCGCGAGCATGCCCGCGCAGCCAAGGAGGAACTTTCCACCGAGACGGAAACCGTTGCCCGCGTGGCGCTTCCCGGTGCCGTCAGCGACGTTCGACTCGTTCGTTCCGAACTCGAAGATCTGATCCGGCCCGCCCTCACCGAATCGGTGGCATTGGTTCGCGAAAGCCTGCGATCTGCCGGCGTCGAGTCCAGTGACGTCAATCAGGTTGTCCTGGCCGGCGGAAGCTCGTCCATTCCCCTTGTCGCCGAACTACTGTCCGCGGAGCTTCGTGTCCCGGTGATCGCCGACGCCGATCCAGCGTCGTGCGCGGCGTCCGGCGCCGCGGCCCTCGCACTCGACGCCAGAGACTCGCAAGTACCGGCCGCCGCCACTGCAGTGATTCCCGCCGAGCCGTCTCGCAAGCCCGCACCAGTTCCCGCCTTCTCCACTCCGTTGCTTGCCGAGCCGACCGAAGAAGAGAACACGGCGACTCGACGCTCGTCGAGGGTCGGCGTCGTTGCTGCAGTGGTGGGAGCATTCATCGTGCTCGCCGCAGGCGGGCTCGGAATCGGAACTGCCATGGACAAGATCAACGTTCCGTCCAGTTCGGCGAACACCACCAGCGAGTCCACCTCCTCGACCGCTTCGACCACCGCGGGCTCTACTCCCGGCAGCACCACGGCAGCGGAAGCGGCAGGCACCGGATCCACGACTGCGAACAACGGCACTCAAAGCAATCAGCCCGGTTCTCCTGCTGCCGCAGGCGGCTCGACGACGGCGCCGGGGGCAGTTCCGGTTGCCGGCGCGCCGGCGGGATCCTCGCCCGCACCGGGCGAGACCGCTCCGTCGGCGCCTGCGCCTGCCGCACCCGGCGCCCCGGCGCCCGCACCTGCTCCCGCCCCGGCACCCGCACCCGCACCCGCGCCTGGAGCCGGCGTCGGGACCGGTGTCGGTGACGCTGCGACCGGCATCGGAAACGGAGTCGGCGGTCTGGTCGACGGTGTCGGCAACGGAGTCGGCGGCGTGGTCGGAGGTCTCGGTAACGTCGTCGGTGGTGTCGGAAACGTGGTCGGTGGTGTCGTCGGCGGCGTCACCGCACCGATCCGCTGACCGGCGGTCTTTCGATGAACCGTGACAACGGCACCGAATCGTCTTTCATCGCAGGACTTTTGCGCGACGTCGACCTGACTGCATCGCCACTGCGCCTATTCGTCACCGGGACCGATGCCAGCGCTCGGCCCCAAGTGACGAGGGTTGTACGGAAGCGAATCGAATCGGGTGACAAGCCCGTGGTCACCGCAGTCACGCATGACGTCCCCGCCGACGCGATTGTGGTGATCGCGGACGCGCAAGCTCTGACCTCCGATGAAATCCGTGCCCTGAAAGAGCTTGTCCAACGTGACGACCTCGGAGTTGTCGTAGCCTCCGATCGGATCGATCCACCACTCGCACCGATCTACTCGAACATCTCGAGTTTCGGCACCGTGTTGCATCTGAACCCGTTGAACCGAAACGATATTCGGAAGATCGCGGCCGAGCGAAGAGTCCCGCTCGACGACCGCGCCGTGGTGGCGCTCGAGCATCTGTCCGGTGGTTCCTTCGGGGCGATCGAAGCGTACTTCGCCGCCGCCTCGGCAGGCCGCCTGGAAATGCCGAACGCCATACGCACACACATCCTCCACCAGGTCACCGCTCTGCATCCGATCGAGCGCGAGATCCTCGAAGTTTCACTCGCCGTCCCGGACATCGACGCCTTCGAGCTCGATCTGGGACAGGAGAAGTTCAGCCTCACAGCTGCATTCGACCGGGCACTGGCGACCGGACTGTTCGGTTCGCGATCACCACTCGTCGCGAGCGTGCTCGCCGAGTCGACGAGCACCGGGCGTATCCGCAGCGAGCTGATCAGAATCGTCGAATCACGCGCACACACGAGAACCCTCGATATCGACACAGCACGAAGACTTTTCGACTCCGGAATCCGCCACCGCGATCTCACGGGTGTACTACGAGACGCCGTCGAGGCGAGCACGCCGGCGGTCGCGGCAGATCTCTTTCGCCGCGTGAATTCGATCGAGCCTCTCGGCGTGGCCGACACGCTGCTGTACGCCCAGGTCTCGGCTCGCAGTGGTGACCTCGACACTGCCTGCCGTCTGGCCGATTCCGTCATCGCCGCACCCGATCTCGACGACGCGAGATTGGCTGCGGCGGTGCGAATCCGCGCAGCTTCGTCCGCAGCATGCGGCCAACTCGGCGCCGCTGCAGATCTCTACACCTGGCTGGGGCCAGGGCGCACCGGAAACGAATCCCCCTTCGCCGCAATCACTTTCCTCGGCATCGGCAAGGTCGATGACGCGAACGCCGCGCTCACCGGACACACAGGATCACCGTCGAGCTCGACGGTCGGCGCTACCACACTGGCCAACGGACTGATGCAATCGGTCACCGGGAGCGCGCCGAGTGCGCTCAACACGATGTCGCGCGCACTCTCGCTCCCCGGCGGAGCCGACACATCTGAATTCCAGCCTGATTCCGCCCCGGCGCTGGTAGCTCTCGCACTCCTGCACAACGGCGCCCATGAACGGGCCGCCGCTGTCGTCACGGCCGCGATCGCCGCCGACGACGCAAGCAGCCACACGTGGGCGCGACTTCACCTTCTCGGCGCCTGGATCGCGATGGTCCGCGGGCAGGACGCGATTCTCGAAGACCTACCGCAGGAGGTAGTCCGCGGCCCCCTCCGTGAGCGTGACGCACTGTTTCTGCATGCTCTGATCGTGGGTCTCGCTCGGCGTTCCGGCGATCTCGCCCAGCTGCGTCGAGCTTGGTCGGGCGCGGCAGGCACCCTCTCGTCCTGCAGCGTTGATCTGTTCAATCTGCTTCCCATCGGCGAACTGTGGCTCGCGGCAGTACGGCTCGAGGAGACCGAGCAGGTCGAGCATCTCGTCGACGACGCGCGCTCACTCCTCCGCGCGCTCGGCGAGCCGCCGCTGTGGTCGTCGCCGCTGCATTGGTACGGCGTCCAGGCGTCGATCCTCTCGCAGTCGCCGGCCGATCTCCTCCCACACGCCCATACACTCGCCGAATCAGCCAAAACTCACACTTACGCAGCCGGTTTGGCGATCGCCGGACGCCAGTGGCTCCTACTCATGCAAGGCAACGTCGACGCAGACGGTGTCGAAGCCGCCGCACGAACGCTCAGTCGGATCGGACTCCCGTGGGACGCCGCTCGCCTCGCCGGCGAAGCAGCGCTGCGCACCCCGGACACCAAATCGGCCACGGCACTGCTCCACGTTGCGCGCTCGCTACGCACAACGTCGACGGCCGAGACAAGTGCAACCGATACCGCCACAAGTGCGGCGCCACCGTCGGTGTTGACCGAGCGCGAACAAGAAGTTGCCGAACTCGTCGTCGTCGGACTGACGTATCGGGAAATCGGCGAACGCCTCTACATCTCCGCTAAAACCGTCGAGCACCATGTCGCACGCATCAAGCGGCGCGTCGGGGCGCAGTCTCGTTCGGAACTGCTCACCATCCTTCGCAGCATGACACCGCCGAACAAGTAGTTAGCTGCATATTGTCCATAGGGTTGCGTATATCCGTTTAAATGATAGTTTTCACAGGAATCAGGACATGCCTGCCGAGCAAAGTTCGGTAACTGTGAAACGGGGATCGCTATGAAGTGGGGAGTCGGACTCGCCGTCGGCAACAAACGAAGCATTGCTGCGATCGCGAGACCTGACTCGGAGCTGGTGACCCTCGAACGCGAATCGGTTCTGCACCACGCCCCCGACGGCACCGTGCAGCTAGGCGGAACCGCGGCGGGGTCCACCGGGTTGCGCGGGTTCCTCGACAGGGTCGGCACCGACGATACCGACAACTTCTCCGAGCACATGACGCGAGGGGAGGAACTGGTAGCGACAGCAATGTATTGCCTGGTCAAGGAAGTCCGAACACTCACCGATCAGAACCTGAACATCTCTGCGGTGATCCCCGCGGGTTGGTCGAGCGATTCCGTCGACGTACTGCGCGGCGCACTCGACAGCATGAATCTCGACGGCGTCGAACTGATTTCAGAAGATGAAGCCTCTGCGGCTTGGCTCGCGGATCCTGACGCCGACGACCGTGCTGCTCGCGGAGCCGCAGCGTTGGCCGCACCCTTCTCGATCACCTCTACCTGTCCCGAACCCCAGCCAACCGATTTTGCCGAGCCAGAGGACACCCCCGAAGAGTTTCCGCCGTTCGTTCTGATCGAACCGGAGCCGGAATCCGGCGTGGAGGCACCGGTCACGAAAGAACCGAGCATCGACGGTTGGCTGAATCGCCAGTGGCGGTCGGAGCGCCGACCGATCATCGCCGCAGCAGCCGCCGCAGTCTTTCTGACGGTGTCGGGTTGCGCGGCAGCGGTCATCATCGGACACACTCCGACCATTTCAGCACCCAGGATTCTCGACGCACAATCTTCCCTGTCCCCCGGGACGGACACAGCTGCCACCCCGACGAGTTCATCCGGGACAGGCACGCAATCAGCGACCTCACCCCCACCGGAAGTACCCGCTCTCGGCGCGCAGCCGACGGCGCAGTCGTGGGCATCCGAAGCGGAATCGACCTCATCCGAATCCCAGCCCATTCCGGTGAGTCCGGGCACCGGTACAGAGAAATCCACTACGGCGAACGTCCCCGCGCAACAGGGATCGCCGATCACCATCCAGATCGATCCCCTTCGGATCGAGAACCTGCCGCCGGTCGTCGGACCGCTGGATCCGGTCGATCCGGATACCCCGGACACTCCCGCCGTGACCGCCCCCACTGATGCACAGACAACGCCGACGCAGCCGTCCAACCCGACCGACACAACCGATCCGGTGGTTCCGAATCCCGACATGCCCGTCATGCCATCGGCCCCGAGACCCGGAATGCCAAGTTAGACAGAATAATTCGACTTGCCGACAACAGGCACATATTCCTCGTCGAAACTTTTCCCCTATGGTGGGTGCGGTACCTACCGGCTCGGTGCCGGGGACTTGAAGGGATTTCATGCGTAACTCGTTGGCGATCCGCACCGCTGTGGTCGGCGCCTCGGCACTACTGCTCGCAGCTCCATTCACCACGACGGCATCGGCAGAGCCCGCCTCCGACACGCATGTCGAACAGCTCGGGGCAGATCAGCTTCCGGCTGAGCTGATCGAGGCGATCACACGCGATCTGAAGATCTCCCCACAGGAGTATCTGGACCGCGCTGCCAAAGCTCAGGAACTCGGTGCATACGCCCAGGAATTCAAGTCCGAGCGCCCTGGCGACTACGCCGGCTCGTGGATGGGACTCGACGGTCAACCCGTCGTAGCCGTCACCACCACCGAAGCTGCACGCATCGCGGCCGACGACGGTTACCGCACGCACGTCGCCCCCGTCTCCGCCGACACCCTCGAGAAGACGCTGGCCGACGTCAACGGATGGATTGCCGGGCTGCCCAAGGAAATCTCACGCGCAGTCAATTCGGCGACTATCGACGTCCTGAACAACCAGGTCGTCATCGACGTCGCGAACAGCCCCGTCGGGCAGGCGCTCAATCTTCCGACCCTGCTCGAGAACACCAAGATCGTTCTCAGCCCGGACGGTGGCGGATCGGTTGATCCCGGAGCACTCGGCGGCGACACCTACATCACGTCGACAGGCCCCATTCGCGAGACACCGACCGAGAACATCTCGGTCTGCTCGTTCGGGTTCAACGCCGTCGACGATCAGAACAATGCTCTCAATATCAGTGCCGGACACTGCAATCCGGCCGAGGGTTCGAAGTCGCCCGTCTACCTGCCGAATCACGCGAACGTCGACGACAGTCAGTTGATCGGAGCATTCTCACAGTCTTCCGTCGGCAACAACGCCGGCGATCTCGATTACTCGGTCATCAAGTTCGACCAGTCCGGCATCGACGCGGGCCTCGACCGTGCTGCCGTCCGCGGTGCCAACGGGACCACCCTCGCGATCACCGGAACAGCACGTCCCGTGATCGGCGCTCCCATCTGCAAGTCCGGCCAGACGTCGTCCTTCACCTGTGGTGTCGTGGCAGCCGATCGCGTCGAAACTCAACTGGTCATGGCGGACGGTGATTCACGAACCGTTCGCGGATTCGCCGGCACCGCGTGCACCCTCGCCGGGGACAGTGGCGGCGCCATCGTCTCCGGAACCTTGGCTCTGGGCATCACCAGCGGCTCCAACAGCAGCGGAGCACCCAGTTGCAACGAAGCGAACCTGGTACTGGCGACCTCCGGTGGAACCTCGAATCTGGGTATTCCGGTCGGAGACATCCTCGACGCGGCAGATCGCGCTTCCGGTGGCGGTGTCGGTGCCGGAATCCGCGTCCGCACTGCAGGTTGACCAACCACTGATTCACACACTGTGCCCGCCGATCCGTTTCGCGATCGGCGGGCACAGTGCTGTTGTCGGTCGGGGTCAGCGCTGTCTGCTCATGTAACGGGTGGGAATAGCGCGTTCGAACCCATATAGTCATGGTCGACTGTGATCGGCTCACCACAAGTCCGTGAGCCGTATCCGTGTGCTCCCAGGGGGGTGGTACGCGGTCAACGAAGTGGAAAGGCCCACATGCGAAGCTCCATCGCACGTCGCGCCGCAGTGTTCGGTTCGGCCGCGCTGCTGCTCCTCGGACCGATCACCGCGGTCGCGAACGCAGAACCGAACGAATCCGGGGTATCCGATCAGGCAGCCCATCTGCCCGTCGAACTCGCCGAAGCCCTACAGCACGACTTGGCGCTGACGCCCGACCAGTTCGTCTCGCGTTCCGAACTCGCGCAGAAGCTCGCGGAGTTCGCCGCCATCGCGCGCGTCCAGTTTCCCGACTCTTTTGCCGGAGTGTGGCTCGACGACCTCGGCAAGGGCATCGTCGCTCTCGCTGACGGTCGCGACAAGGATGCTGCCCGCGAGGCCGCCGAGAAGGCCGGTTTCGAGGTCAAGGACGTCGCGCAGAGCGAGCAGGCTCTGCAAGGTCAACTCTCGGCACTCAACACCTGGCTCGATTCGCAGCCTGCCGAGGTCGCAGACCTCGTGCGTGGCATCGCCGTCGACGTCGTCGGCAACGGAGTCGCCCTCACGGCCGATCCTGCCGCCGGCATCGAATTGCCTGAATTCCTGAAGCGGACCGTCGTCCATACCGCTGCTCCGCTACTGGTTCCCCCGATCGTCGCGGACCTCATCCCCGCAACCGGATCCGCAACCGGCGACGCAGCACTGGGCGGAGACGCCTTCGGCGCAACCTCCGGTAACACAGGACTGCGTTGTTCATTCGGCTTCAACGGCACCGACGGTTCAGGACGCACAGTCAACATCAGCGCCGGTCACTGCGATCCCAATCGCGCCGCTGCCGGCACCTCGAACTCCAGCCAGGTCTTCCCAATGGTGAACAACCAGACCGGGCCCCGCGTCGGGTACTTCGCCAAGAGCAGCTTCGACGGGCGCGACTACTCGATCATCAACATCGACGACAACGCGAAGTACCGCTTCGAGAACAACAGCGTGCGGGTCCCGTTCAACCGCTCGGTCAACATCACCGGTACCGCCGATCCTGTCGTGGGCGCCCCGGTCTGCAAGGCAGGATCGACCACAGGCTTCAGCTGCGGCGTCGTCACCGGCGTCAACCGCGTCGCAAAGGTTTTGGATCACACCCTCGACAACGGCTTCACCACCAACATCTGCGTCCTGCAGGGTGACAGCGGTGGCCCGATCGTCTCCGGAACGTTGGCAGTGGGCATCACGAGTGCGTCCAACGTCGCCACCTCTCCCCTGTGCGAGATCGCTCAGGCAGAGACACTGTTCGGGCAAGAAGCCCCGACCCAGTACGCGACGCCGATCAACGACATCCTCGCCGCCAACCCAGGCCTGAAGGTTCGCGACTACTGATCACACGCATTACTCGAGACAGCAAAACGGGCGCCACACCTTCTGAAGGTGTGGCGCCCGTTTCGGCGTTCGTGACGTTCTACTGGAAGAGAGTTGTTCCAGCCGGAGCGTTCAGAACCTTGATCAGGTCCAAGCCCGCGACGACGGCAGTTCCGCCGCCGGCGAGGATGGTACCGGCGACTCCACCGATACCGGCCCCTGTGACCATGCCGGGCAGGCAGCCGACGACCAGGCCGGGCAGACCCACGATGCAACCGATGACCGCCCCGACGATCGTGCCGGTGAGGCTACCGATCTGCGTGGCAAGCCCGAGCTGTGACTGGAACTTCTCGATTGCCTTCTGATCCTCGTCAGGCGAAGCAACCGGGGTGAACTCGGCAGCGACCGGCTTCGGCTTGGAGCTGGCCTGGTCCAGGTTCGGCTTGAGGGTGAGGGTCTTGCCGTCCTCACTGACGGTCTCGTCGAACGGGAACTGAACGTCGCCGAGGTTGAACGCGAGCGGAAGGCTCACGAGAGTTGCGCCCTGGCTGTTCTGCAAGTCGACGTGAGTTCCGTCGCCCGAGACCCGGAATGCTCCGGCGTCGATGGTGGTGACAACGGCCTGGTCGACGACCTCGGCGGTGTACGAAACGTCGGGTGACGTCTCCGGAGCTGCGTAAGAAGTACCTGCAGCGATGCCCGTAGCGGCAATGGTCATCGCTGCGACGGCCGCAGCTTTTCGAATGAACATTTTTGATCCTCCCCGGGATCGGGCGGGCGTCAGTCGATGACTCACACCACCCGTTTCCCCTGTGCGTGACGGGCGTAACGATAACAGCCGGTCGGTTGTTCTCACCTGCTCGGAACCCGACTTAGGGCTGCCTGACAGATGGACACCTGACGGGCACCGCCTAACGTGACGACCAGACATGTCTGCGTCTGGCCCAGCCCGTCCGACGCAGAAGATCGATCTCTCCAGGCCACGAGCGGTTACCAGCCGGTACCTACAGGCTGGTAATGCTAGTTACTGGCGGGTAACATAACGCAGGTTAGTATCAGTGGGCTGTCCCGAGGTGGCCGACGCGTCGCCCTGAAACGAAAGGCCGCGACATGAATGCCCTGACGATTACGTTGGGCACGATTGGTGCTCTGCTGAGCTTGGTGTGTTGGTACATCTTCCTCTCAGGCGCGCTGAGGATGTTCAACACCGTGCGCATCGGCCAGTCGGCACCCGATCGATGGCGCCCGTTCTTCCCTCGCTTCAAGCAGATGATCATCGAGTTCATCGCGCACACGCGCATGAACAAGTTCCGCAGCGTCGGCTGGGCCCACTGGCTCGTCATGGTCGGCTTCCTCGGTGGGTTCCTGCTGTGGTTCGAGGCCTACGGCCAGACGTTCAACCCCGAATTCCACTGGCCCATCTTCGGTAACACGTGGGCGTGGCACCTGTGGGACGAGATCCTCGGCCTGGGCACCGTCATCGGTATCACCACGCTGATCGTGATCCGTCAGCTCAACCACCCGCGTCTGCCCGCGCGCCTGTCCCGTTTCGGCGGCTCCAACTTCAAGGCTGCCTACGTCATCGAAGGCATCGTCCTGCTCGAGGGCCTGGGCATGATCATGGTCAAGGCAGGCAAGATCGCGACCTACGGTCACGCCAACCCGTGGACCGACTTCTTCACCATGCAGGTCGCGAAACTGCTTCCCGCCAGCCCCGTCATGATCTCGGTGTTCGCATTCGTGAAGCTGATGACCGGCATGATCTGGCTCGCGATCGTGGGCCGCAACATCACCTGGGGCGTCGCGTGGCACCGCTTCTCGGCGTTCTTCAACATCTACTTCAAGCGTGAAGACGACGGCACCGTCGCCCTCGGCGCGGCAAAGCCCATGATGTCCAAGGGCAAAGTCCTGACGATGGAGAACGTCGACCCCGACACCGACACTCTCGGCGCCGGAAACATCGAAGACTTCTCCTGGAAGGGCTGGCTCGACTTCACCACCTGCACCGAGTGCGGTCGTTGCCAGTCCCAGTGCCCCGCGTGGAACACCGGAAAGCCGCTCTCTCCCAAGCTGCTCATCATGTCGCTGCGTGACCACGGCTACGCCAAGGCCCCGTACCTGCTCGCTGGTGGACGCAAGGACATGGGCGGCGACGAGATCGGTCTCGTCGACAGCGAAGGCAATGTCAAGGAAGGCGCCCTCGCAGCCATCCCCGAGGCGGCACGCCTCGAGGCCGACCGCAAGCTCGTCGGTGAAACCGTCGAAGGCGAGATGGCCCCGGTCATCGACGCCGAAACCTTGTGGAGCTGCACCAACTGCGGCGCCTGCGTCGAACAGTGCCCCGTCGACATCGAACACGTCGACCACATCATCGACATGCGTCGCTACCAGGTCCTGATCGAATCGGAGTTCCCCTCCGAGCTCGCCGGCCTGTTCAAGAACCTCGAGAACAAGGGCAACCCCTGGGGTCAGAACTCCAAGGACCGTCTCAACTGGATCAACGAGATGGACTTCGAGATCCCTGTCTTCGGCAAGGACGCCGACAGCTTCGAGGACTACGAGTACCTCTTCTGGGTCGGCTGCGCCGGCGCCTACGAAGACCGTGCCAAGAAGACCACCAAGGCTGTCGCCGAACTCCTCGCCACCGCGGGAGTGAAGTTCATGGTCCTCGGCGCCGACGAAACCTGCACCGGCGACTCCGCACGTCGTGCCGGCAACGAGTTCTTGTTCCAGCAGCTCGCGATGCAGAACATCGAGATGCTCAATTCGGTCTTCGACGGTATCGAGCAGAAGAAGCGCAAGATCGTCGTCACCTGTGCGCACTGCTTCAACGCCCTCGGCAACGAGTACCCGGAGGTGGGCGGCGACTACGAGGTCGTGCACCACACTCAGCTGCTCAACCGTCTGGTGCGCCAGAAGAAGCTGATCCCGGTTGCGTCCGTGAGCGAAGACGTCACCTACCACGACCCGTGCTTCCTCGGACGCCACAACAAGGTTTACGACGCTCCCCGTGAACTCATGGAAGCCTCAGGCTCCAAGCTCGTCGAAATGCCGCGTCACGGCGAACGTTCCATGTGCTGTGGTGCCGGTGGTGCTCGCATGTGGATGGAAGAGAACATCGGCAAGCGCATCAACGTCGACCGCGTCGACGAAGCGCTCTCCACCAACCCCAAGAAGATCGCCACGGGTTGCCCGTTCTGCCGCGTCATGCTCACCGACGGCGTCACTGCCCGCCAGGAGCAAGGCCAGGGCGAAGGCGTCGAGGTCGTCGACGTCGCGCAGCTGATGCTGAACTCCGTCACTCGTCTCGATCCCGCCCAGCTCGGCGAGAACATCAAGGTGATCCCACGCGAGAAGGCACCGGTCGCTGCTGAGGCAAAGGCTGAGACCGTCGAGCAGGATCGGGTCGCCGAAGTCGAGGAAGCTGCCGCGACTCCGGAAGCCAAGGCTGCACCGGCAGGCAAGGGTCTGGCCATGAAGGGCCTCGCCAAAGCACCAGGTGCAAAAGCTCCCGGTGCCAAGGCACCCGGCAAGGGGCTCGGAATGGCCGGCGGGGCAAAGGCTCCCGGCGCCAAGAAAGCGGCTCCCGCCGCAAGCGCGGAAGCTCCCGCTGACGAAGCTGCTGCACCGGCAGCACCTGTCGCAAAGCCCAAGGGTCTCGGCTTGGCAGGCGGGGCCAAGGCTCCCGGCGGCAAGGGACTGCAGATGAAGGGCGCCGCCAAGGCACCCGGAGCAAAGGCCGCTGCCGCGCCGGCAGCGGAAGCTCCGACTGCTGAGGCTGCTGCACCCGAAGCTGCTGCACCCGTCGCCAAGCCGAAGGGTCTGGGCCTGGCGTCCGGCGCCAAGGCACCCGGCGGCAAGGGACTGCAGATGAAGGGTGGGGCCAAGGCTCCTGGTGCAAAGGCTGCTCCTGCTTCTGAAGCACCTGCTGCTGCTCCGGCAGAGGCTCCGGCTGCACCGGCAGAGGCTCCGGCCGCCGAGGCGGAAGCCCCGAAGGCTCCGCCTGCTGCCAAGGCCGGCGGACTCGGATTCAAGTCGGGCGCAAAGGCTCCCGGTGCCCGGAAGGCAGCTCCCGCTGCGGCCCCGGCGCCGGCTGCAGAGGCCCCGGCTCCCGAGGCCGAACCTGTGAAGGCAGAACCCGCTGAAGCGCCTGCTGAGGCGTCCGCACCCGCGGAAGCTCCGGCGCCTGCTGCCGCGCCGCCCGCCCCCAAGGCAGGCGGACTCGGATTCAAGGCCGGCGCGAAGGCTCCTGGCCGCAAGAAGTAAGCGCACCACACGCGAATGCCCTCACCGTCACGGTGAGGGCATTCGTGTTTGTGCGGGAGCCTTTGCCGACCGAGCACCCTTTCCCTCGACCCGACACACCGTCCAGCACACGGAAACCGGTGCTCGCCCTGTGCAAGTGGTGCTCACTCCCCCGCCAACTCGAGGCCGGCGTGTCAATCGGCGACAAGCATCACCGCACCGCGCGCACGCCCGACGCCCCTTTCCTGCTGCCGGCCGATGACGTATCGTCCCGGAGCGATGCCGGTCGCGCCGTGCTCCGGGTGGATGAGGTACGCGGTCACTCGGGTGTCGAGCATGCCGAGTGCAAGGCCCCGAGCATCTTTCACCGGCGTCGACCACGTGCACTCCCCTTCGTCTGCAACCAGACTGTGGGGGTTCCCTCCCGCCGCACTTCGCAGCAGTTCCACGCCGGAGAGCGGCACTCTCACAGAGCGTGTCTATGGCAGAGGCGCCACGATATTTGCGAGCAGCGAAAACGGGACCACGATGAGATCGCCTTGCGCCTGAAGTCCGTCGATCACAGGAATGGACACTTCCTGGTCCAGGTAGTCGAAGACATCCAGGCCGGTGAGGGTGGTGAGAGCGGACAAGGTCATGTTCGAGTTCATAAGTATCACCCAGGGTTTGAGGATTGAGGGTTCGAGGATTGAGGGTTGAGGGTTCGAGGATTGAGGGTTCGGGATTCAGGTTCGACGAACGAGACGGGAATAGTCGGTACCGGTGATGCCGTATCGACGCCGATGCCCGTCGCGTTCGAGAGAACCGTTGACCGCGAGGAGAATCCGTCCACTTCGACCCCAGCCCTCCGGCGACGCGTAGAGCTGCAGCAGGCAACCGGCGTTACCGGGATCGTCGGTTTGGTCGACCAGTGTCAGGCCCGCCAGCTCGATGTAGGAATCCCAGCCGATCCGCTCGATTGCACATCGACGGATCTCGACGTTGCGCTCGTGCGCGATGCGTTCGGCGGTGGGGTCGAGCACTACCCACTCTGGAACGATCGCTCCGTGTAGAACGAACGCCGTTGTACCGTCTACGAATTCGATTGCGGGGGAATCAGAATGATGCAAGCGCCGTGCTCCCTGCGCGCTGCCCGGAATCGGTTCGGCATGTAAGGCGGTGGGTCGTTCCGCCATGATGCACACGTCGTCGAACGCCCACCACCACCCGGTCGAGTCGGCCAGTGCGGTCTGCACGTCGAGGAGTTCACGGTCTTCCGAGCGGAAAGTCGCAAGACCGAATCGATGACATGTGTCGTAGTACGCGATTCGATGTGCGTCCTGCTGCCCGTACCAGGTCACTTCCCCGGCCACCGGAGTCGACATCGTTCGTATCGCAGCTGCGACGCCGTCGAACAGCGTGGTGTGCAACGATTCCCAAATGGACGCCCTGATCAGGCGCTCCCCCTGCCGGCGTTCCATCTGCCAGCCAGTTCTCCGACATTCGATTCGCGCGTCCATGCGTCGGCGCGAAGCCGCAAACATGCTCGCGATATACCCGGAAGCGCAGTCGAGGCCGGTGCCGTCCAATGACATCTTGGTCGACAGTCCTTCGGTGACGATCAGGTCCGAACCAGCAGACGGCGACGGGACCCAGACGAACTCCGGTTTCGGGAGCCCGGAGCGTCGATACAGTTGCGCGACAGAGGCTTCTGCGGTGTTTCGATCAGCAGGACGAGTACACAATCCGCGTTCGAGCCACACGTCGCGGATCTTTTCCAGGGCCAGACTGTCTTCATCGAAGAGATTGAAGTTCTCGGGCAATGTCGCTCGATGTGATGCCGACGAGCGAATCGGTGCGGCGCTCACGAGACGGTGGCGGTGTCCGCCTTTCCTGTAGTCATAGCTGAACAGCCTGGCACGCGAACGCTCCGGACGCAAGGGTTTCCTAGAGCGCGACACCGGGAACCTGCCACCGTTTCCCCATACCGAACACCCTCTCCAGCGACGCGAAACCGGTTCGAACTGTGGACAAGTGGTGTTCACTCACGGCTATCCACACCCCCGGGGTCACGGCTTCCTTTCCAGCGCCGCGCACAGCAAGATCGATCGACATGGGGGAACAGACACATATCATCCGCAGGCCGGACCAACTGTCGATCGGTCGCACCGATGCCGAGATCCGACAGGCCTGCGCTAGTGGAACCTGGGCCAGAATCCATCGTGGTGCGTACGTGGACAGCGGCCACCTGTCCCGCCTCGACGCATACGGACGACATCGATTACGGGCAGAGGCCGTGGCCTGCGCCGCTTCACCCGGTGCCACTGTCAGCCACGTCTCGGCTGCGGTTCTGCACGGTTTCGAACTCTGGAACACTCCGCTCGAGGTCGTTCACCTGTCCCGGAACCGGCGAGGTGGTGGCCGAAAGTCCGCTCGACGTCACGTGCACTCGACATGGCTGGCGGACAACGAGAGCACCGAAGTCGATGGGCTGCGCGTCACGACTCCGGCACGAACTGTTGCGGATCTCGCGAGGACACTCACTTTCGAACAGGCTCTCGTCGTGGGCAATTCAGCGTTGCACCGTTCAAGGTTGCCCAAGGACGCGGTTGCAGCATCGCTGGCACTCAGCCCGAACGATCCGCGCCATCGACATGCGCTCCACGCGCTCACCGCGATGGACTCCCGTATCGAAAGCGTCGGTGAATCACGGAGCCTCGCATTGTTCCTGCACGAACACTTACCGCTCCCCGAACCCCAGGTCGACATCCACGACGCTCGAGGGTTCGCCGGCCGCGTCGACTTCCTGTGGCGTGAGCAGCGCACCATCGGAGAGTTCGACGGCCGCATCAAGTACGGCCGACTGGTGCCCGCCGGTCGCAGCCCCGAGGACGCGCTCTGGAACGAGAAGCTCCGCGAAGACCGACTCCGTGACGCAGGGTGGGAGGTCGCGAGGTGGACGTGGGCCGACCTGTCGACCCCGTCACTGGTGGCAAGTCGGATCCTGGCGGCCTTCGCGCGCAGCCACGGGGCCGTCAGCTACTGATCGCAGGCTTCCACAGCTCGAGCGTCGGAATGCCGGGTGGAGTGAATCCGAGCACCTGCCCGTAGAAGGACAGCTCGGCGTTGCGTGAGCTGATGATGGTCGACTGCTTGCGGAATCCGTGAGATTCACCCTCGTAGGCCAGGTACGCGTGCGGAATGCCCTTGGCCACCAGAGCATCCCGGAATCGCTCCGCCTGCGAGGGTGGCACGATCGGATCGTCGAGACCCTGGAGAAGCAACACCGGGCAGTTCAACCCGTCGACGTTGTTGAGTGGAGCACGTTCCGCGTACAGGTCGGCAGATTCCGGCAGCGGGCCGATCAAACCGTCGACGTAACGCGATTCGAAATCGTGAGTTTCCTGCACGAACAGGTCCAGTTCGGCCACGCCGAAATAGGAAGCACCACAAGCGAACACGTCGGACGTCGTCAGTGCGGCCAGAACGGTCCAACCACCGGCGGATCCGCCTTCGATGGCAAGGCGGGCCGGATCGGCAAGCCCCTGCTCGGCCAACCCGTTGACGGCGGTGACGACGTCCTGCACGTCGACGACACCCCACTGACCACGCAATCGATTACGGTACTCACGTCCGTAACCGGTCGACCCGCCGTAGTTCACGTCGACGACGCCGATTCCGCGGCTGGTGAAGAAGGCGTAGACGAGGTTGAGGGCCGGTGCGACGTGCGCCGTCGGCCCACCGTGAACAAACGCGACATACGGCGGTCGTTCATCGTCGAGCCCTGTGTATCGCGGACTGCGCGGCGGATACGCAACGGCGTGAACTTCTCGCCCGTGTCCGTGAGCCACGACGGCTCGCGCTTCCGGAAGGTAGGCAGACTCGGGCAATTCTTCGACCGACGAACGGATTTCGGTGAGTTCGCCGGTACCGAGGTCCAGTTCACGTAGCGCGCCCGCCAGTTTCGCGCCTCCCGAGATGAGCAGTAACCGATCGCCGCGAACTTGCATGAGGCCGATGCTGGTGACACCCGGGGTCGCGATGTCGCGCAGTTCCCCCGACGCCGGGTCGAGTACCGCCAGCGTGTCGGTTCCGACGGTGCGTGCGGTGAGAAGGTGCCCGTTGCCGAGTTCGACGAACCAGCGCCCACCGAAGCGCCACTGCGGGCCACCGAAATCCGCGTTCACCGGGCAAATCGGGCTGATCCTGCCGCCGACGCGATAGATGTTCCACCAGCCGCTGCGATCGCTGATTGCGTAGAGTTCGTCGTCGGTGATCCACTCCGGCTGCAGGACGGACTCTTCAAGTCCGCCGATCAGCACGGAATACGCCTGAGCGACGCCGTCGACGAGTGGAGCTACCCGCAGTTCGGTACCGTCCCAGGGCATTTGCGGATGGTTCCATGCGATCCAGGCGATCTTGGTTCCACTCGGCGAAAGCCTCGGTGACGAGAGGAAGTCCGAGCCGCCGACGATCGAGCGGATGTTGCCGGAACCGTCCAGCGGAATCGCGCAGATATCGCGAGTGATCGCCCCGTCCTCCGCGTGCGCTTCCCGAACCGCCCACACCTCGCCGTTCACGATTTGCAGGTCTGCGTATCGCCACGCGGCCGGCGACGCCGGTTCGGGCGTCAGAGCCCGTGGAGTGACTCCTTCGAGGATGTACACCCGTTGATCGGAGAATTCACTGAAGACCAGTTTTCCGGACTCGGTGACCGTCCAGGCGCCACCGCCGTACTCGTGAACCCTGGTTCGCGCGTTCCACGGCGCGGGGAGGATGTCGACGGGTTGGTTGTCGAGACCAGATCGACGGATCGAGGTCCGACCACCCTCGGTCGGACGAAGTTCAGCCCACCAGATCTCGTCACCGACGTATCGTCCACCCTCGACAGGATGCCCACCTGCAGCCAGATCAGCTGCTCCGATCGGAGAAGTCCACGATCCGTACGGGGCTGCAATCTGCTCGCTGGGGGTCATCGCTCGACAATAGCCAACGGGGCGTGCGACACGGTCCCCGACAATGCACTTGCACAGTGGTGGAATCATGTAACTCGTGAGCACACCAGAACCCGTCCGCCACCGTCAGCCGCAGCGCGAGCTGGAGCAGTCGTCGAAGCTCCAGAACGTCCTGTACGAAATCCGTGGACCGGTGCACGCGCATGCCGCCCGGTTGGAGGCGGAAGGACACCGGATCCTCAAGCTCAACATCGGCAACCCGGCACCGTTCGGATTCGACGCCCCCGATGTGATCATGCGGGACATGATCGCCGCCCTGCCCTATGCACAGGGCTATTCGGAGTCGAAGGGCATTCTGTCGGCGCGGCGCGCAATCGTGACGCGTTACGAGCTGGTTCCCGGCTTCCCCGAGCTCGACGTCGACGACATCTACCTCGGCAACGGTGTTTCCGAACTGATCACGATGACCATGCAGGCCCTCCTCAACAACGGCGACGAGGTTCTGATCCCAGCACCGGACTACCCCCTGTGGACTGCGATGACGAGCTTGTCCGGAGGCACGCCCGTCCACTATCTCTGCGACGAGGCCAACGACTGGAATCCCGATATCGCCGATATCGAATCCAAGATCACCGACAAGACCAAGGCTCTCCTCGTCATCAACCCGAACAACCCCACGGGTGCGGTGTACTCGATGGAGGTTCTGCAGCAGTTGGTCGATCTGGCACGCAAGCATCAGCTTCTGCTGCTCGCCGACGAGATCTACGACAAGATCCTCTACGACGACGCCAAGCACATCTCGCTGGCAACACTTGCCCCTGATCTGCTGTGCCTGACGTTCAACGGCCTCTCGAAGGCCTACCGCGTCGCCGGCTACCGCTCCGGCTGGGTGGCGATCACGGGCCCGAAGGATCACGCGGCCGGCTTCCTCGAGGGACTCGATCTCTTGGCGTCGACCCGTCTGTGCCCCAACGTCCCCGGACAGCACGCCATTCAGGTCGCCCTCGGCGGTCACCAGAGCATCGAAGACCTGATCCTGCCCGGCGGCCGCCTGCTCGAGCAGCGCGACGTCGCTTGGGAGCGATTGAACATGATTCCGGGCGTTTCGTGTGTGAAGCCTCGCGGCGCGCTCTACGCGTTCCCTCGTCTGGATCCGAACGTCTACGAGATCCACGACGACGAGAAGTTGGTTCAGGACCTGCTTCTCCAGGAGAAGATCCTGATGGTTCAAGGCACCGGGTTCAATTGGCCGAATCACGATCACCTTCGGATCGTCACCCTTCCGTGGGCCCGAGATCTCGCCGTGGCCATCGAGCGATTCGGCAACTTCCTCACCAGTTACAAACAGTAGATTCTCACGCTGAATCCGGCTGAAATCGAGTAAACAATTCGTTGTACAAATGCCCCGTAAACGTAAAACTGCGGGGCATTTGTGCGACCTTGGTCACATTTTTCGCAAACCATGCGGTTTGATTGACTCTTTAACTATTTAGTGACCTGCCCCGATGTGAAAACGGTCCAACCGGTACGTGATTCGTTGTGAAATTGGTAGTTGGACAACGCGCCAAATCGGTTTGAAATTGGGTACATTAGTTAGCAGCACTTCGGTGCCGCGAGCACCTGGTATCCCTCCCCCCCCTGTGGATACCAGGTTGGTGGCGGGGACAACCCCCCCTGTTCCCCGCCACCCAGCTCGACCAATCCCAGTTTCACAACCCCTCATCGGTAGCACCGGTTTTCGCCGACTCTGCCTTGCAGCGACACTGCCTTTCACCGACACTGCCGTCAGAAGCTGACCATTCGCTTCGGAGCCGATAACATTGCACCGGTGCAAATCCCCAGTCCGACACTCAGTTTCCGATGAGTCACGGCCATGGCCACGGTGGCCCCATTCAGATCGGCCCCACCGCATCACGCGTCGTCATCGGGTTGCTCGTCGTCATCGGCATGGTCGTCGTCGCGGCAGCTGTCGCACTGTGGCCGGACAAGAACACCATTCCCGTCCCACTCCCCTTCCAGAATGCCGACGGCAGCTCGGTGGAAACCGAGGCGGGCACCGTCACGATGCAGGATCTCGGCGACTGCGGAAGTTCCTCCGCCGGAAGGGTATTCGTCGGTGCCCCGCAACCGCCGCCTACCTCCGCCTACCAGTGCCAGCGAAGTATCGTCGATATCGAATCCGGGCCGAATGCCGGAACGAAGACATTGCTCGAGGTCATTCCGGGCGCCGGTCAGCCGGACCTTCGCGTGGGTGACCACATTCGCCTGGTGCGTCAGACCGACCCGAACGGAAACACGCAGTACTCCTTCGAAGACTATTCGCGTGGGCTCCCGCTGGCGTTGATCGTCATCGCGTTCGCCGTCGTCATCATCGCAGTCGCACGGTGGAGAGGGCTGCGCGCACTCGTCGGCCTGGTGATCGCCTTCGGCGTAGTCGTCGGGTTTCTCCTACCCGCTCTGCTCGACGGCAAGCCTGCGATACCGGTTGCGCTGGTCGCCGGGGCGGTGATCTTGTACGCGGTTCTCTATCTGGCGCACGGGGTCTCACTCAAGACCAGTTCTGCTTTGCTTGGCACCCTTGCCGCCATGGTGCTCGCCGCGGTTCTCTCCTACCTCTGCATTGAACTGACACACCTCACCGGTTTGTCTGAAGAGCAGAACACCAATGTTCAGACCTATATCGAGCACATAGACATCACCGGCCTGCTGCTGGCGGGCTTCATCATCGGCTCGCTCGGCGTTCTCAACGACGTCACCATCACCCAGGCATCCTCGGCATTCGAGTTGGCCGAACTCGACAAGCATGCGTCCCGTCGAAAAGTCTTCGGCGGTGCGATGCGGGTCGGACGTGATCACATCGCCAGCACGGTCTACACCTTGGTTCTCGCGTACGCGGGTGGGGCGCTGCCGCTGCTACTGCTCTTCAGCGTCAGCGGGCGCCCACTTCAGGACGTCCTGGTCGGTGACGCCGTCGCAATCGAGATCGTAAGGTCCGCTGTCGGCGGAATAGCCCTGGCGCTTTCGGTTCCACTCACCACTGCCATCGCCGTGATTCTCGCCCGTCCGCCCGGTAGCGCGGTCAAGGCCGGCCCCATGTCAGGTGGCCGACACTCCAAACGCTGAAAGCGAGCCTCAGAGTCCGGGAATCGGTGGGAGGACCGGCAACAGAATCGGCGGAAGCCCCGGGATGTAGATCGCCGGCGGTGGCGGCGCGGGCGCGGGCGCGGGAGGCACGTAAGTGTCCTGCACGACTGGCGGAGCCTCGACGACCGGAGGGGCTTCCTCCGTCGTCGTCGGGGGCGGGGTCGTTGTGGTCGTAGGCGGCGGAGTAGTCGTGGTCGTCGGTGCCGTCGTGGTCACCTCGGTTGCCACGGGTCCGGCGTCCTCGGAATCAAAGACCTTTCCTCCGTAGCCCAATCCCAGCCCCACGATCACGATCGCCGCGATCACACCGGCGCCGAGGCCCGCGAACCGTAGCGGGTTTCTCGGCTCTTTGGATGTCGATTCAACGGGTTGTGTCCCGGCGAGCCAGGACGGGTGTGCGGCCCCTGCCCCGGGTGCCTCGCCTTCGTACATCGCCGAGTACGCCTGGGCGTCAACCATCACGGCCTCGGTGTCTGCGTCACGTTCTGTGCTGAATCCGTCCGTGGCCTGGTCGCTGTCGGCGACCACGAGATCTGCGGCCGGATCGAATCGTTGCTCGTGTCGGTTCGGTCGCGGCTGAGGCAGTTCCGCCGCGTAAGGGCTCGGCACCTGTTCTTGCGGAACGGACTTCGTGCCGGAAGTGACTTCGGACAAGGCATTCGGCCGCTCCGATTCCGCGAGCGTTGCGACCCCTCCGTGGCTGAACGCCTGAACCGGAACGGGTACCTCCGCCGGGGTGTGGATCGGATACGGCGCAAAGATCGGCGCTACAGCCGGAACCTGAACCGGGGCCGATACCGCGCGCGCCGATGGCGTCATCGACGATTCCGCGATCAGCGCAGCGCCTTGCGCAGTCACGAGTTCCGGCTGCTCGGGCGCGATGAGGGGGCACTCCAGCCACGCGGCGAGGGTCGCCCGCACGATCGGAATGCGTGCACCGCCACCGATCAGGAGAATCGCGTCGGGGTTACGGCCGGACGTTGCGATGACCTCTCGTATCTCGCGTGCGAAGGCCTCCACCGACGCGACGACCAACGAATCGAAAACTTCCCGCGACAGCAGGAGAAGCCCGCCGGGGCCGGGCAGGCACACCGCACTTCGTGAGGACAGCTGTTCCTTCGCGAGTCGGCATCGCGCCTGCAGTTCGGCATCGCCGCCCGGGTCGGCCGGCGTAGCTATACGGCGACGCACGGTCTGATCCGAGTAGACGAGCTCGTCGAAGTGATCTCCACTGACCCGCGTCGACCGGGCGGTGACGACGGTAGACCGCATCTGCCTGTCCACAATGCTGATCGTCGATCCAGAACTACCGATGTCGACGACGACGAGTGTGCTCTGGTCGGTCAACGCACCGGACTCCTCGAGCATTCGAAGCGTCGCGACTACTTCGGGAACCAGCTCGAAGTTGTCGATGCCCTTCTGTTCGAACGCTGTTTGGAGTGCTCCGGCCTGCGCTTGATCCCGGTAAGCGACGACCGTATTGCTGCCGAGGTCGGCATTCTCGGTCAAGGCCACGCCGGTTGCCTCCGCTGCGACTTCCTCGGGAATCTCGCGGCCTCGATCGACCGCTCTGGATCGGAACACCGGACCACTGTGGTCGGGCGTCCCCGGGCGCGCCAAACGCACAGCGCTGGCTCCCACCGTCACACCCAAAACCAAGTTCATGATCCACCTTCGTCGACCGTCGACGGGTTCCGTCACCAGACCCCGTCATTCCCCGGCCGGAAGTCTACCCACTGGGCATGGTCTGCGAGGTTCGCGCATCTCACCTAAGGCCTTCTCGCAGCTATTTTCTCGCTACCTGGACGTTCGACCTACCGCCCCAATCCGCGATAGTTCCAACCGGCGGCGCGCCACAGGTCCGGATCGAGGCAATTTCTGGCGTCAACGATCACCCGCCGCCGAACGAGTGGTTCCAAATCGGCGGGCATCAATGAGGCGAACTCGTCCCATTCAGTGGCGATCAAGACCACATCAGCATTCCTGCAAGCTTCTGACGTGGAGGTTGCGTAGTGAAGGGTGGGAAACAGTCGGCGAGAATTATCCATTGCCTTCGGATCGAAAACGGTGACCGCCGCCCCGTGCAACTGCATCATTCCTGCAACGTTGAGCGCAGGCGAATCGCGTACATCGTCGGATTCGGGCTTGAACGCGGCTCCCAGCACCGACACGTTAGCTCCCAGCAAACTGCCATCGCAGGCTGCCGTCACCAGTTCCACAGCTTTTGTCCGTCGTCGCATGTTGATGCTGTCGACCTCGCGGAGGAAGTACAGCGCCTGGTCGACACCCAACTCCCCGGCGCGTGCCATGAACGCCCGAATGTCCTTCGGCAGGCAACCACCGCCGAACCCCAAGCCCGCATTGAGGAATCGTCTACCGATCCGAGCGTCGTACCCGAGAGCGTCGGCCAACATCGTGACGTCGGCGCCGGTCGCCTCGCACACCTCCGCAATCGCATTGATGAAGGACACCTTGGTCGCGAGAAACGCATTCGCAGATCCTTTGACCAACTCGGACGTCGCCAGATCGGTCACGAGGAAGGGCACCCCCGCGTCCAGTATCTCGGCATACACCTCGCGAAGAACGCCTTCGGCGTTTCCCGGCCGGTCACGATCGATCCCCAGAACCAACCGGTCAGGGCTCAAGGTGTCCGCGATCGCGTGTCCTTCACGCAGGAACTCCGGATTCCAGGCCACCTCTACCGAGCCACCCGCCGGCGCAGTCGCTCGGAGCCGCTCGCCGAGAGCCGCTGCCGTGCCTACCGGCACCGTCGACTTCCCGACTATCAGCGAAGGCTTTCGCAACAACGGCGCCAACATGTCGATCACCGAATGAACATGACTCAGATCTGCGGCGTACTCCCCCTTCTTCTGAGGCGTCCCCACACCGACGAAATGGATGTCCGCAAAATCCGCGGCATCGGAGTAGGAAGTCGTGAACTGCAGCCGACCCGACGCCAGATTCTTCTCCAGCATGTCGGTCAGACCCGGCTCGAAGAACGGGACCTCCCCACGAGACAACTTGTCGACCTTGGACTGGTCGATGTCGACTCCCAGCACGTCGTGGCCAAGTTCGGCCATACACACTGCGTGGGTCGCCCCCAGGTATCCCGTTCCGAACACGGTCATCTTCATGTGTTGTTGGTATGCGTCCGAACTTTCCGAAACGCGTACGCCAGGTGGGCGCGAAACCAACATCGGGCGTACGACGAGTGCGTCGCGTGTGCAACCTATGCTTCTGCCATGCACGTTCTCTTCGTTTGTACGGGAAACATCTGCCGATCACCCACGGGCGAACGCCTTGCACGTGCTTATGCCGCCGAAGCCGGGGTCACCGGATTCACCGCCTCGAGTGCCGGAACCCGGGCGATGGTCGGACACCCGATCGAGCCAACTGCTGCGAGGGTTCTCGCGGGGCTCGGCGGCGACCCCACGGAGTTTCAAGCCCGACGCATGACAACAGCGCTGGCCTCGGACGCCGACCTCATTCTCACGATGACCGAAAGTCAGCGAGACAAGGTCCTGGCGATGGCTCCGGCGCGGCTCAAGCGCACGTTCACACTTCGAGAAGCCGCACGGTTGGGCTCGCTCGCAGATGCAGGAACTGTCGAGGACCTCGCCGCCGCCAGACCCCGATTTCGTGCCACCGAACCCGAGGACGTCATGGATCCGATGGGTAAGGAAGAGAACGTGTTTCACGAGATCGGACTTGAGATCGCCGATCTCCTCGGCCCGCTGCTCAGCCGACTTCGCTTCGGTGAGCGTTGAGCGCGGGCACCGCGGTCAACTGCGGTAGCGACTTGTCCGACTCATAGTAGTAGCTGTACTCGTACGCATTGCGTCCGCGAGACGGCGTCATCGTGATGACAGTGCCCAGGACGTGCGCACCCACACTCTGTAGGTTTCCGACCGCGCGCGCCAGTTGATCGCACTTCGTGGAGCCGTGTCGGGCGATCACCAGGGCACCGTCCGACATCGCGGCCAGGACCGCGGCATCCGTGACGGGTAGCAACGGCGAGGCGTCGATGATGACGTAGTCGTATCGCGCCCGCAGTTCCTCGAGAACATGTTTGGCCGTGTCCGTGCCGAGTAGTTCGCTCGGGTTCGGCGGGATCGGTCCGGAGGCGAGCACTGTCAGCCCGTCGAACTCGGTCGGCTGAAGCACATCGTCCAGCGTCGCTTGACCGGAGAGCACCGAACTGACGCCGACACTTCCGAGCAATCCCAAATACTTCGATACTCGCGGCTTCCGGAGGTCGCCTTCCATCAGGCACACTGATTTGCCGGCCTCCGCCAAGACGAGAGCGATGTTCACGGCCGTGGTCGTCTTACCTTCGGAGGGAAGCGAACTCGTGACGACGATGACACGCGGTGGATGGTCCACCTCGAGGAACTGAAGGTTGGTGCGCAACTCACGGAAGGCTTCGGCACTCACGGAACTTCCGTCACTGAAAGCGATCGCGTGATTGACTTCGACGTCCTTGTCGAACGGGATCGTGCCCACCATCGCCGAACCCGCGATCTCTTCTACAGTTCGACGATCTTTCACCGTGTTGTCGAGTCGATCACGAATCAACGCAAGCGCGATCCCCACAACCAGTCCCGCCACTGCGCCGAGCGCGAGGTTGCGCGAAGTCTTGGGTGACACCGGAACAGTCGGCTGTTGAGCCTGCTGTTCGACGACCACACGTGCAGGCGGTGTTCCGCCGTTCTCGGGTGTCTCCAGTTCCTTTGCCAATGCCACGAATTCGGATGAGAGAGTGTTCGCGATCTCGCGTGCGAGTTCCGGTGACGCGTCCTTGACTGCGAGGTCGATCAACACAGTGTCGGGCGCCGACGTCGCAGTGACCTTGGAGGCCAACTCGTCAGCCGACATCCCGCCGACCACCCTCGGTCCCAGTTCGTCGATCGTCCGCTGTGCGAGTGTTCGGCCGGTCAGGAGTTTTGTATAGGACAGAACTCGCTGCTGTGAAAGTTGACTGCCCTGCAGTGCCTCGTTGACCGAGGTACCCGCCGACGTCGAAACGAACAGCCTCGTCGAGGCCTGGTAAACGGGCGTCGAAAGAAGAGAAGCGCCAAGGGCTCCGAGGATTCCGAGCACGGTTACAGCAGCGACGATTCGCCATCTGGCTTGCAATATCTTCAGGTAGTCGACAATTTCCATCTTGATGTCTCCTTCGGCTCACGCATGTCCACTGCGGGTCTGAGCGGTCTTTGCCGGTCGGACCGCGAGGGCGAACCGGGCTTTATCAATTTCGATATAGATCAGCTGCGACGGACGAGACGTCCTGTGCTCACGGGCGTCCCAGTCCGCGGTAGTTCCAACCTGCGCCTCGCCAGTCGTCGGGGGAAAGGCAATTGCGCCCGTCGACGATCACTTTGTTGCGAACCACCGAATCGAGATCGGACGGCTGCAACTTCAAGAATTCGAGCCACTCGGTCAATACCAGGACGACGTCGGCACCTTCGCAGGCCTCCAATGCATTTGCCGAGTAGGTCAGCGTCGGGAACAGCGCGCGCGAATTGTCCATGGCCTTTGGGTCGTACACGTTCACTGCAGCACCTTGGAGCTGAATCTGACCCGCGACGTTGAGCGCCGGCGAATCACGAACGTCGTCCGAGTCCGGTTTGAACGCGGCACCCAGAACTGCGACTCTCGCACCGAGAAGCGATCCGCATGCCTCCCGCGCCAGTTCGACCATGCGTGTACGTCTGCGCATATTGATGTTGTCGACTTCGCGCAGGAACGTCAGTGCTTGGTCGGCACCGAGTTCACCGGCGCGAGCCATGAAGGCGCGGATGTCCTTCGGCAAACACCCTCCGCCGAAACCAATTCCCGCGTTGAGGAATCGACGTCCGATCCGAACGTCGTGCCCGATCGCGTCGGCGAGCACTGTGACGTCGGCGCCCGCGGCCTCGCACACTTCGGAGATGGCGTTGATGAACGAGATCTTGGTGGCCAGGAAAGCGTTCGCTGACGCTTTCACCAACTCCGCCGTCGCAAGGTCCGTGACGAGAAACGGAATCTCCTCATCGAGGAGCTCTGCATAAACTTCGCGCGCAACAGATTCCGCTCGACCGCGGACATTTCGATCGACTCCGAGCACAAGTCGGTCCGGGTGCAACGTGTCCTGGACGGCAAATCCTTCACGGAGAAACTCGGGATTCCACGCGACTTCGACGCCGTCACCGATCGGTGCCAGTTCCCGCGCGCGTTTGCCGAGCCGTTCCGCGGTGCCCACCGGTACTGTGGACTTGCCGAAGATGACCGAGGGCTTGGTGAGCAGCGGCGCCAAAGTCTCGATCACGGCATCCACGTAGACCATGTCCGCGGCGAACTCACCCTTCTTCTGCGGCGTACCGACCCCGAGGAAGAACACGACCGCAAATTCTGCGGCTTCCTCGTACGACGACGTGAACTTCAGTCGCCCTCGATCGATGTTGTTTCGTAGGACCTCGCCCAACCCTGGCTCGTAGAACGGAACTTCACCTGCTGCCAGTTTCTCCAGCTTTGCCGCATCGACATCCACTCCGAGGACCTCGTGACCGAGTTCGGCCATACAGGCCGCGTGTGTCGCGCCCAGGTATCCCGTGCCGAATACTGCTATGCGAGTGCTCATGTTGCTCGATCTGCTTTCTCGAGAGTGTGCGAAGTGTGTTGATGGGAAAAGTGATTCAGGTGCGTACGGCACCGATGTTGTCGCGGTACCACGAGATCGTCGACGCGATTCCTTCGCGCAATCCGATTGTCGGCCGCCATCCGAGTTCACGAATCATGCTCACGTCCAGCAGTTTCTGCATCGTTCCGTCAAGCTTCGAGGTGTCCCACTGCGTCTCGCCGGTGTATCCGACCTCGTCGGCGACCATCGAAGCGATCTCGCGAATTGTGTGGTCTTCGCCGGTTCCGACGTTGACATGCGATGCACCGTCGTAGTTGTCGAGCAGATGCAGACACGCCGACGCCAAGTCGTCGACATGCAGGAATTCACGTCGCGGATTGCCACTCCCCCAGTTGACAACCGACTGGACTGCCGACGACTGCGCCTCGTCGTAACGCCGAACGAGGGCGGGAAGTACGTGCGATCCGTGCGGCGAAAAATTGTCTCCCGGGCCGTACAGGTTGGTGGGCATAGCTGAGATCCAGGGGCGACCATGCTGCCGCCTGGCAGCTTGAACATGGAGTATTCCCGCGATCTTTGCTATTGCATAGGCGTCGTTGGTCGGCTCGAGATGCCCGGTGAGCAGGTATTCCTCCTTGATCGGTTGCGGTGCCAATTTCGGGTAGATGCACGATGATCCGAGGAACAGGAGACGCTCGACGCCGTGTGCGAGGGCAGCGTCGAGCACGTTCACCTGGATGCGCAGATTCTCCGACAGGAAGTCGACGAGGAAAGTGCTGTTCGCCGCAATCCCCCCAACTTTTGCTGCTGCAAGGATCACGTTGGTCGGCTTTTCGCGGGCGAAGAAATCGAAAGCAGCTTCCCGGTCACGTAGATCGAGTTCGGCCGACGTCTTTCCGAGCAACCTGGTGAAGCCCGCAGATTCCAGGTGTCGCCACACCGAAGAGCCGACCAGACCTCGGTGGCCGGCCACGTAGAACGGTGCGCCTCGATCGAGTGGTCGCGCTGCGAATGAATCACTCATCGCGTCGCCGACCAGTCGGGAAGTGCCGGAGTGTCGATCCACGGTCGCCCTTCGTGTTCGAGCGCTTCGATGTCTGCCTCGACCATGATCCGGGCCAGTTCGGGTGTGTGCACGCCGGCCTTCCAACCGAGTTTGCGCTCGGCATGACTCGGATCCCCGATCAGTGCGTCCACCTCGGTCGGCCGAAGATACCGTTCGTCGAATCGAACGTGGTTTTCCCAGTTCAGACCTGCATGTTCGAACGCGACGGTCAGGAAGTCGCGCACCGAGTAGTTGCCACCGGTGGCGAGCACAAAATCCTCAGGCTCGTCGACCTGCAGCATGCGCCACATTCCCTCCACGTACTCCGGCGCATATCCCCAGTCGCGAATCGCATCGAGATTGCCCATGTACAGATGATCCTCGATACCTGCCTGGATGCGTGCGACCGCGCGCGTGATCTTCCGCGTCACGAATGTCTCACCACGCCTAGGGGATTCGTGATTGAACAGAATTCCGTTCACAGCGAAGATCCCGTATGCCTCACGATAGTTCTTGGTGATCCAGTACGAGTACACCTTCGCCGCACCGTAGGGCGAACGTGGGTAGAACGGTGTCTCCTCGTTCTGCGGTGGCGGTGTGGCACCGAACATCTCGGAACTCGACGCCTGGTAGAACCGGCAGTCGAGTCCGGCCATCCGAACCGCTTCGAGTAGTCGGATCGACCCGACGCCAGTGGTGTTCCCGGTGTGTTCGGGTTCGTCGAAGCTGACCCTGACGTGAGACTGCGCAGCGAGGTTGTACACCTCGTCCGGCTTGATCTGCGCGAGTAGTGTCACCAGGCGCGCTCCGTCACTGAGGTCACCGTAGTGAAGAAAAAGTCGAGCATCCGCATCGTGCGGGTCAACGTAGATGTGGTTGATCCTCGAAGTGTTGAACGTCGAGGATCGACGGATCAGTCCGTGAACCTCGTAGCCTTTGGAGAGCAGCAACTCGGCAAGGTAAGAGCCGTCCTGCCCCGTGATTCCGGTAATCAGTGCGCGTTTCATCCTGCGTTCCTTCCGTTGCGGGACAGCCCGCCTGATAGTTGCGAAACCACGGTTGTGGTCCGTAGTCCTCCGAATCGCTCGGCAGTCTTGATCTCGCTCATGCGCGTCCCCCCAAACGGCCGAAGACTTTTCGTATGTCACGTGATGCCAGCCGTACGAATGTCGAGTTACCGAACAGGTAGCGCCGCCACAGACGTTTGGGTTCGGATACAAGTCGATACAACCACTCGAAACCCGAGTTCTGGACGAAAGATGGTGCCTCCGAGACAGTTCCGGCCAAGAAGTCGAAGGCCGCGCCGACACCGACGGCCACGTAGTCGGTTCGATCCGCTATCGCCTTCGTGACAAAGTCCTGCTTCGGCGCACCCAGACCGACCCACACGATGTCCGGTGACGTCGGATCGATCTTCGTGATGATGTCGTCGACGAACTCCTTGCTGAACGCGGCAAACGGCGGGGCATATGTGCCGGCCACCTTGATTCCCGGGTATAACTCCTCGACTCGATCCGTCAAGAGATTCAACGTCTCTTCTGTCGTGCCGACAAAATGGTGACGAAGGCTGTAGCGGCGTCCCTTGTCCAGGGTGGCCTCGAAGAACGACGGACCCCGGACTGGTCGAACACCGACGTGATCGGCGGTGCCGCCGATCAGGCGCATCACCCAGCTGACCGGGGTTCCGTCTGCGAAGTTCACACCGGGACCCTTCAAAACCGCGGAGTAGTCGCGATCACTGTGCGCCGCCGACACGCAGTAGGAATTCGACAACCTCACGGAGACTCCGGTTCCGGCTCCCTCTCGTCTGTCGTTGACCACCCAATCGGTAGCTCTCTCGAGATTGGTCGCGGCAAACGGAATGCCACCCACCTCGATGACCTCGAACGGACTGCTCATCTGTCTCAACACTTTTCCGAGTTCGTTTGTCGACGTTCATTGCACTGGCCGTAGCTGCGCGACAAGACCGATGTCAACCGGGACCGAGTCCAATCACGTTGCGGTTCAAAGAGAGAAAGCTCGGTCTCGACAATCGATCGAGCGATACGAGAGGCGAGAGTCGACGCCGGAGCAACCGGGATCGTCACGGCGTTCCTACCTGCCAGTGTCGGCACACCGCCGAGATCCAAACAGACCACCGGCAGGCCCACCGCAGCCGCTTCGGCCGCCACCCAGCCGCCCGAATCGTGCATGCTCGGGAAGAGCAGAGCGGAGGAGGCCCCCATCTCGCCCACCACTTCCGATCTGTCGCGCCATCCGCGAAGCGTGATCTGACCGCGCCGATACGGAAGCGACTTCTCGATCCGCCCGCGGGCGGGTCCCTCCCCGACAAAGGTCATGGACCACTCGGTACCCAGCTGCTCGAGCGCATCCAGAATCAGGTCGATTCCTTTGTATTGCAACAGTCTTCCTACGAACAAGAGCCTTCGTTTCGGCCGGGGTACCGCTTGCTTCTCGATTCCGTCGTAGTCCAGAACACAATTGGGTTGGACGACGACGTTTCTTGCCCGCGGTGCGCCGCGTCCGCTGTCGGAATTCATCGCGATGAAAGTGTCAACTCGTCCAGCCATGAAGATGTGCGTCAGTGACCGAACGGCTTTCGTCGAGCAGGTTCGAACTGCCGTGGTTGCCAGATACCGCATGCCGATGCGCTTGGCGAGCGGCATCGGCGGGTAGGTGTTGCCCCCGGCAGGCCCCCATACGAGTCGTGCGCCGCCGGCTCCACCGAACAGCACCGGTGGGGGCAGCCAGTCAGAGGCGAAAGTTGCATGGTGCAGGACGTCGAAGTTTGCCGCTTCACGCCGAACGAACAGTGAAGTGTGCCAGAGCCATCGGAGGTATCGGCCGTACGATCCGGCTTCTTCCGCGGGCAAAGTCGCTATTCGCACGACACGAACTTCGCAACCGAGCTGTTCACACTCTGATTCCAATGCGGGAGCCTCACCGGACCGAGTCACCACCGTGATCGACTCACACAGTTCGGAAGCCGCCGAGAGAAGCGCCCAACCCGCACCGGATTCACTCCCCTGATTCGGATCGCAGGCGTATGCCGTCATCAACAACCGTGTCATCGCGTTACCACCAGCCTCTGTGCGCGCGGCGTCCGAGAATCGCTGCGGCTGAATCGCTCTGAGAACCAACCGATGTTGCGTGCACCGTTGTCGAGAACCACGCGCTTGATCCGTGGACTGATCAAGGCAACGGGGATCAACGCCGCCGACGCGAGTACGAGCAGAGCGCGTTTGGCACTCTGAGCCGCCAACAGTGGCAGCTCGAGCTGTCCCTGACAGACCGCGAGGATTCGTCCGTTGTTGACATACCGGGCGAAGAGCCAGGAATCCCGACGCCGATCCTCGCCGACGGGTTCGTACGCAAGCGCCTCGTCGCACCACAACAACCGGACACCGCCGGCGCTCATCCTGAGCGTGAACTCGGTGTCCTCGCCGCCAGGTAGATCCCAGTCGTCACTGAAGTTCAAGCCGTTCAAAGCCTTCAGGTCCAACAACAGATTTCCAGCGCCTGCAGACGCAACCGGGGTGCCGGTCGAATGGCGAACGCGAGTGTGCAATGGAAGTTCCGAGGCAGGCAGACCCACCGGAATCACAGGACCGGCCACAGCACCTGCGTCGAAATCTGCTGCGCAGGTGAGGAGATTCGACAGCCAGTCGACATCGACGTACTCGTCGTCGTCGACGAAGACGATGTAACGACGATCTCGTGCACGGGCGAGATCGACCAGCGCACGTCGCGCCGGAGATACCCCGCCGAATCCGAGATGCAGTCGTTCGATCCCGTCGGCAACATACGTCGGCGTGGTGGATTCCGGATCGTTGTCGCCTACTACGACCTGGGCGGAGGCACCGGAAGCCTGGATCGATGCCCGGACGCTGTCGATGCAGACAGCCAGTTCCGATTCACGACGGAAGGTCAGAATCGCCACTACGACGCCGTTGGGATTCTTCATGAGAGGTCAACTTTCGGTCGGGCGTCACGGTTCATCGAAACCAGAAGTGCGACGCTCGCGCTGGCGCACGCCGACACGGCCAATGCTCCTGCGACGTATACGGCGCTGTCGGTCAGTCCCGCCCCGAGAACGATCAGAAACTGTAGAGGCAACAGCATGGCGCGAAATGTGTTGAGGTTTGCGGTCTTGTCCACGACGCGGATCGAGGTACCGACGCCCAGAAGAATCCCGTTGAACGCCACCGCCAACCCGCACAGCAGAATGACCGGTATCAAGTTCGGAAAGTGCGGCCCGACCAGATGATCCATCAATCGCACTCCCGAGAGTCGAATCTCGAGCGTGAGACAGATCAGCGAAACGCAGATGATCGAAACCCAGAAGATCTGCAAGCCCACTCGGCGGCCGAGTGCCATGCACTCGCTCGGGCTCATCGCTTCGACACCACCGCCGAACTTACGCATCAGAATTGGCGAGATGCCCGCGAACATCAAGGACAGCGGACCGAGCAGTGTCTGGGCAGTTCTGATCTCACCGATCATCGAGATCGACGCCACCACAGTGAGTATCAAGAACATCGCCTGCTGAGCAGCTGATCCCATCAATATCTCGATCGCAAACGGCACGGATCTATATCGGTGAGTGCACGAGTACCTGATCGACGGTACCGGCGGTACCAGACGCATGGATGCGTGACCGAGAGCGAGCGCGACGAAGACACCGACCGTATAGGTCACGAGTGCAAGTGTCAGATTCTCGACCAGGAAAGCTGCAATAAGGACGAACGAGAGTGTCACGATCTGTATCGACACAGAGATCCAACTCGCACCGTCGTGCATCAGCATCGTGCGTATCACGTCCAACACCACGAAACCAGCTGCAGCCAAGGCGTATACCGTGAGATTCATCGAGTCCGAGCCGGCGATCACGAACAGTGCCCACACCGATGTCACCGATACCGCCGCCAGCACGATCGTGGGCGCCAACGCCGGTCCACGCTCGTCGGACCCCGCCCCTCGCGACAGCCAGACGTCGACGCCGATCGCTCTCCCCAGTGCCAGTGCCAACAGACCCGCCGATTGAATCACGGCAACCTGGCCGACTTCGATCGGACCACCGAGTCGTGCCACCGAGGTGAGAACGACAAAAGTGAGGACGCTCGAAAGCCCTTGATCGGCCATGAATGTCACATGCCGAGTGCGATCTTTCACGATCTCACCTCGTCGATGAGCTCACGCATCGACGTCGCCGCTTTGCGCGATGTGAAGCGATTCGAGTAGTGACGATAAGCGGATCTGCGTATCGCCGATCGATCGTCCGCTCCGAAGATTCGATCGAGGGCCTCGCGTATCGACGACTCTTCCAAGGTATTGAGAGGCGTTCCGCCCGGTCCGACGATGTCCGCGAGTGCACCGTTGGTTGCGTAGATGACCGGGGTGCCAACCGACATCGATTCGATCGCAACGCGTCCGAACGGTTCTGCCCATTGAGACGGCACCACGGACGCCGCACTGTCGCGAAGTATCTCGATCACATCTTCGTGCGAAGTGAATCCGGCCAGCGTGACGTTGTCGAGAGCTGCGCTTATGCTGGAGATCTCGCCGTACTGCGGTCCGTCACCGAGAACTGTGAGCGAGGGACTTCCAGCGCCCTGCGGCCAGTTGCGCACCAAATCCAGGACGCCCTTCTCCGGTGTCAGTCGGCTGACGCACACAACCGAATCAGTGCCCCGAAACTCGGGTTCATTTTCTTCGAATCCGAAGTTCGGACGAACCACGACGCGGCCAGAACTGATCAGTCGTCCTTCGACCAGACGTGCTGTCATCGCGCTCGTTGCGACGAACCTGTGCTGCTTCCACCCAAAGACGCTCAGCTTGACCGCCGTGGCGCTCAGGTAGCAGACAAGGCTCTGTAGTCGGCTGTTTCCGTAGCATCCGTTGCGGACACAACTCGTGAAGTATTTGGTGGAACCGCATTCGGTGCACGTGCCATCTGCGCGCAACTTGGCTGACGGTGTGGCGAGGCGATAGTTCCGAACCGCCTGCAACGTAGGAATTGCGGCGGCTCTTGCGGCCACGAGCAACGAAGCCGAGAACGCCGGCCAGAGATTGTTCACGTAGATGACGTCGGGGCGCTCCGAACGGATGATGCGCAACGCATCGACGAGTACGCGAGGACTGAACACTGCGGTGACTGCCGCCCACGGTCCCCGGGAGATCTTGGAATTCTCGGTGGTGCACTGAACCGTCTCGTATCCGATCGATTTCAGGAGCTTGGATTCGTTGGCGAAGCTCTGCTCCTCACCACCCGGATTCCGATAGATCGCATGGAACATCAAGGCTTTCGGCGGCGTGAATCCACCGGCGGACGTCGGGTTCACTTCAGGCTTCGAACGCGCTACATCGAACGACTTGTACATCTCAGTGACCTCCTCTTCGCTCCGGAGCGAACCTGTACGCGTCGTTCTTGTCGGCACGAACCCCACGGATCGACAACTCGGCGTTGCCCGCATTGTGGGAGCGGTGGGTCGAGGGTCCGTACGGCGCCAGGAAGACCCATGCGATCAGCCACATGGCGCCGAAGAAGAGCGTCGACTCCGTCAAGTCCATCGAGAAGACGAGAGCCATGATCGCGACGACGGCGATGTACTCCGTTCTGCTGCGGGCTCGCCCGAGCGCCGTGCTCAGAAGCAGGTAATAGCCGGCCAACAGCAGCAGGAATCCGATCCAACCGATCTGCAGCCGAATGTCGAGCATTCCGTTGTGTGCGCTGGTCGCCGGAAAGGACAGCTTTGACCGAATCATCTGCCCCACTGCACTGTCCGGCGCCCACACCGAGCCGAAGCCCCATCCGAGCAGAGGCCGCTGTTCGGCGTAGTAGTCGGATACCGTCCAGAGATGTAACCGGCCGGTCAGCGTGACATCTCGCGAGAGTAGCGCCGCGACATCGGGTCCGAGCACCTTCATCGCGCCGGACACCCCGAGGTACAGGCCGATGATCACAGTCGAGGCGAGGTGAGCGTTCGGTGTCCGTCGAAAGCACCTCAGAGCAAGCATTGTCGCCAGCGCAATCCCCGCAGCGACGAGACCGGTCTGGCTCCGGGCCTCGAACAACACGATGCCGGCGACAGCCAGCGCCGCCACCCACGGAATACGCTTGCCGTCGGGAAGCATGAGCATGACACCGACAAGTACAACTTCGATGGCAGCCATTCGTCCCAAAGTGTTCTTGTGCGTGAAGATTCCGCGATAAGCAACGGCGCGGGTGTCCACGTCGATGCCAGTCGAAGGATGGAGGAACACGACCATCAGCGACAGCACGAGAAGTACCAGCAAGGTGAGGGCAACAGTCCGCACTCGCACCGCGAAGGTCAACTCACGGGCGACGATGATTCCCGTGATCGCCAGGCACACGACGACGATGCCGGCGACGGCGGAGTTCCGGGGCAGTGTAGACCAGTACCAGCTGGTTGCCGGGACGCCGGCCGAGATCATAAGCGTGAAGACAGGCCACGTCGTATTGCGTGAGTATCGCCGGTCGAGGAAGTAGACCAACGCAAGTGTCGCCGAAAGAACGGCCGAACCGTGTACGAGCAACGATCCGAGCGCTGTCCTCTGCGTGTACGCCTGAAAGGCTCCGCTCGCGCCGATGACCGCGATCACCAATGCCGTTCGCAAGATCAGCGGATTGTTCGGTGCCTCATTTTCGCAAGGCGCCGGTACCGCCTTCTTGTCAGTAGGCGCCATCACTTCCCACCACCGCCTTGAGCGTCTTCGCGACGATCATGACGTCACCCATCATCGACCAGTTGTCGACGTAGGAAAGATCCAGGCGGACAGTGTCTTCCCACGAAAGATCAGAACGTCCGCTGACCTGCCACAGGCCGGTGACACCGGGCTTGACCAGTAGCCGACGACTGACCGCACCGTCGTACATCTCGACCTCGCGCCGAAGCGGTGGCCGCGGGCCTACAACGCTCATCTCACGCCGGAGGACATTGACGAACTGGGGCAACTCGTCGATCGAGTATCGGCGCATGAATCGACCGACCGTCGTCACACGCGGATCGTCTCGCATCTTGAAAAGCACTCCGGCGCCTTCGTTCTCCTTCATCAGCGCCGTGACCTGTGAATCCGCATTCTGGACCATCGAGCGGAACTTGAGCATGGGGAACGGCTGACCGTCCAACCCCATCCGCTCGGACTTGTACAGAACCGGCCCCTTGCTCGTGAGCTTGACGGCGATCGCAGCCGCCAGTAGCACCGGACTGATCACGGCGAGTACCACGGTTGAGAAGACGATGTCGAAGGTCGTCTTCGTGAACTTCTGCGCGCCGTGATAACGCGGACGCTCGACATGGATCAGCGGAAATCCAGCGACCGGGCGCATCGAGAGCCTCGGCCCGGACACATCCAGAATCCCTGGTGCAACAACAAGGTCCACATGATCGCGCTCGAGATCCCAGGCCAACGTGCGCAGCCTTTCCGGTCCGAACCGCTCCGACGCCGTCACTGCCACCGTGTCGGCACCGACCTGTTCGATCGCGTCGGTGACACTGTGCTCGTCTCCGAGCACCGGAATGTCCCGACCGTTCACTGTGACAACTTCGCCCACGTCTCCTCCGTAGCCGGGTACGCAGACTCCGACAACTCGGTATCCATGGGCATCGTCGCGCTCGAGGTTGCGTGCAAGATCGACAACCGCCCCTCGCACACCGACCACAAGTACGGCAGTTCGAAATTCACCTCGGGCTCGCTCACGAGCAATCACCCGTCGCCAGATCCAACGACTCGCGATCAAGGCGGTCAATCCCATCGGAAACGCCACGGCAAGGTACAGGCGCGCGATCTCCAGGTGAAGGAGAAGGCTGGCGATCGCAATCAGTCCGAACAGGCGGAGCGTTCCGACAGCGATCAATCGGTACTCTTCAGGGCCGCTTCCGATCACGCGAGGAGATCTGGTACGAAATACCCTCAGTACGGCAAACCAGCCGATAATCAGGGCGAAAGACAGTGCGGTGTAGCTGAAATGGCCGAATGCTTCACCGTCGACGACATCCGCGTCGCTACCGAATCGCCACCATTGAGCCAGAAACACAACTGCCGCAACGATGATCGTGTCGGTGATCGCCAGACGACGAAGATACGCAGATTGCCATTTCCTGCGTGCGGAAACTCCACCGGCCCTCTCCGGCGTTACTCGTCGGTGTTGTTGTGGCCGCTCTTTCGTGGGCGCGGCCATCTCGAGAACCGTCATGTGTTCAGAAACCTTTCCCCATGCACAGAATTCGGCCTGAAGATGTTCACCGGCCGAGGTCCATCGGACCGCCTTGCCGATTCCCGAAACTTCGACAGCGAAGCAACTGCTCCGCATTGCTGCGTTCAGTGCGTATGGTTGCATTACGTGCGCCTTGCAGTTAACCCGGCGACTATTGTCAGGCCTCGGCCCAACTGTCGATTATTGCGGCATTGCCGCAGCTCACACCCCGTGATTGAAGCAGAGTCCACTAACAACCCAAACACAGGACGATCGGCGATTTCTCCTCGCCCGCTGACGTCGCCGGCCTCGATATTGCCAGGACTCACATCTTGGCAACTCTTCGGCTAGCTGGTCAGTACCAGTGAGGAGTTTGCCACATTCCGGACAGCGTGGCAATAGCGCTTTCCGAAGTTCTTCCCGACGCCAGCATTGACGTCAGTTATTCACCCTCCGACAAGAAGGAGTGAACATTGCTCACCATTACCATTGCGTACCTATAGTTTTCATCGCCTAGCCCATTTGGGCTCCGCGTTTGGACGGAAACCAGCACGCGGTTGGTAAACACTCTGCAATCCGTACTTTGATGCGCTCAGCATCCACTCAGCCTTGGACGATTGTTCGGCACTTCGCCTCTGGGCGTCTTACCTACTCCTAGCCGGCAATGCGCGAACCTACGATCGGGCGACACCGAGAATTCAGACATGCAAAAGGAGGAGTGTAGACCGCCAGCGATCGCCGGTGATGTCCTGAAATAGTTGCAGCACAGCCCAATTAGGGACATGCGAGTTGCGCAGCCGCTCGGCTGCAAAGCGAGGCGACCGCTACCGATGTCTATGTCTATGTCTATGGCCATGGCCATGGCCATGGCCATGGCCATCTCCGCTCGATACAACACCGGGCCCGGGCTCGAGAGCTTGACCGCCAGAGCCGCGGCCAGGAGAACAGGTGCGTGCGCGACTCACCTGCGCTGAACGTTGCCGGGCAGACCGAACAAGGCAACATGCCCCTCACCCTGTGATGCACGAGCGGCTATCCCAGCATCTCCCCCGGCCACAGCTCGCTCGCTGACGGACTTTGGACTCGCAGTGCGGTGGTTGATGATCGCGCTCGCCACGATCTTTGCATTTTGGCCCACCTGGACCAAGCTTTGGCAGAGCACGGCCAGCGGAACTGCCATCGGCTACGTCTTCGCTCTACCGCTCTTGTGCCTGGTTGCAGCCGTCGGAACAGACTTGAGGCGCGGCCCGGAGCTTCCGATTCACGATCGTGAGACCGACAAGATAGTCGGCTGCATCGGTCTCTTCGTCGCGTTGGGACTTCAAGCGCTCCTGCTACCGCGTTTCGCAGAGACCTACGAACTGATGCATATCGACGTCATCGCAGCCTGGGTATTCGTCTGGAGCGCAGCGGTTCTGATGTTCGGCCTCCGTCCGGTCAATCGGTACTGGGCAATCTGGGTGGTCCCGATCATCTTGGCGCCGCTGCATTACCGCGCCATCGCGACCGAAATGGGCGGGACTCGTTTCGACTACAGCGTCCTCATGGTGCTTGTCGCGTCTGCCGCGACCACGATCGCCGTCAGTAGAACGTGGAGGCGAGGGGCGATCGCCTTCGTCGCCGCAACGGTGCTCGGTGTGGTGATTCTCTACTTCACGATTCAGAAGTATCCCACTGCTCCGCTTTTCGCCGTGCAGTTGTTTCCGGCACTCGGAACCGCAATCGTCGTCGGCGGCGCCTTCTATCTGTACGAACGCCGGGGTAAGTCGCTCAAACCGTTCGACCGACCACTCCGAAAGCCCTCGACAGCCACAAGCAACTGGACCATCCTCGCGGTGTTTGCCGCCGCAGTGCTGATGTTCTTCACGCCGCTGCCATCGACAAGTTTGACAGTCAACGTCGGTCCGCCCCCGGCTACTGCGGATCCTCGACTTGTCGTTCCACTGGGCTGGCATCAGATTGGAGCATCCGAATACGACTGGCCCCGTCGCTACTTCGGCAGCACCTCCGAGCTGAGTCGTCAGACCATTCGGGCCGACACTCCGAATCCCGCTTGGGACTCACAGATGCGGCCTCGCACGGTACAGATTGACGTCGTCCAGGTCCGTCGACCCTCCACGCTCGCCGTGTATCCCAGCAAGACCACCTACGACCTGGAGAACGCGAGAGTCAGCCCGACGGTCACGCTGGAGCTGCCGCACGGGATCGTCGCCGAGATGTACACGATCGTCGACGACGCTCTCCTTCTCACATGGAGCAATCTCAATTTCGTCTGGACGCGGGGCGACGGAGCCGCGCAACGAGTCAGCCTGATCAGCGTCGACAATCACGAACCCGACGCCTACTTCCCCGAACCGAAGCCGTCGATGGCGTCCAACGGTAGCAATACCCTCGCCGTTCTACTGCGTGGTGAAACCTCGACCGAAGACACCGAATCCGAGTACAAGGACCTGGACATGCTCGAAGCACTCGCTCGACTACTCGTGGAGGCTCAGACGTGGTGAACGAAAACCGAAGCCAGTCCAACAGTGTCGTGGTCAGCGGTGACCCGGATACAGCGGAGTACCGCGAGGCCGCCCTGCACGATGCAGTGAACGGTCTACGCGAGCGCCATCCGATCTCATCCGCCTCCGTGGCCTTCTATCCGTGGCAGCGAAATACGTTGTTGGCAGGCTTTGTGCTGGTCGTCGTCAGCCTCGTGTTCTTCCTCGTCCCGACTCTCATCGCGCTGACATTGATCTGCACCATTGGATACATCTGGGCGATGGTCGACCGTCTGATCTTGTTCACGAGGGGTCTCGATGCGTCCTCGATCATGACGATCAGTGACGAAGAGGCACTTGCTCTTTCATACGACGACCTTCCCACCTATACCATTCTGGTCCCCGCATACAACGAGCCTGAAGTCGTCGGCGACCTCATCGCAGCCATGCGAGCGATCGAGTATCCGGCAGACAAGATGCAAGTCCTTCTCCTACTGGAGGAAGACGACGCCGTCACTATCGAAGCTGCACTTGCCGCCGGTGTGGACGAGGTCGTCAGCATTCTGAAGGTGCCCGCGGCCGATCCACGAACCAAACCGAAAGCATGCAACTACGGTCTGCATTTCTCGACGGGCGAGATCGTCACGATCTACGACGCCGAGGATTCCCCCGACCCACTCCAATTACGTCGAGTAGTCGCAACTTTCGCGAAACTTCCCGAGAACACTGCTTGTGTTCAGGCCAAACTTGCATTCCACAACGGAACTCAGAACCTGTTGACCGCGTGGTTCACCGCCGATTACGCGCTGTGGTTCAGCTTCATCCTTCCTGGATTGATGCGGAGCAATTCACCGATTCCTCTCGGCGGCACTTCGAATCACCTACGCCGTAGCGTCCTCGACGAGATCGGGGCGTGGGATCCTTTCAATGTCACGGAGGATGCGGACCTCGGCGTGCGGATTGCAGAGAGCGGATATCGCACCGCGGTCTTGAATTCCACCACGCTCGAAGAAGCCAACAGTGACACGATCAACTGGATCAGACAGCGCTCGCGTTGGTACAAGGGCTATTTGCAGACGTGGCTCGTCCACATGCGCCAACCCGTCAAATTATGGCGAGGATTGGGTCCGATCGGCTTTCTCCGATTCACGATTCTCATGGCCGGCACACCTTTGGTCGCCACTTTGAACATGGTGTTCTGGCTCATCAGTCTGGACTGGATTCTCGGACAACCTGAAGTGATCCACCAGGTCTTCCCCAACTATGTCTATTTCCCCGCGTTGATCTCTCTGGCATTCGGTAATGCCGCTGTTCTCTACATGAACCTCGTGGCGTGCCGAGAAACGCGAAACGCGATGCTCCTCCTCGCCTGTCTGACTGCTCCGTTGTATTGGGTGCTGATGAGCATCGCGGCGATCAAGGGGACCTACCAATTGATTCGCAACCCGTCCTACTGGGAAAAAACCTTCCACGGTCTGAACACGTGACAACGCAACCCTCACGTTCTACACAGGTGTGAGTTATGTCTACTGATCCGCCTCACCCACAATTTCACCCGATTTCGGGTTTCACCGGAAAACGCACAGCTAGATGGTTGCGGTAAACACACAATCCAGTCACAAAACTTAACTACCGGTACGCGAGAACTGCGGTGATTGGTTGCCGAATGATCACAGATCAGCCGTCGAGCGCCTTACGTGTCGAGACGGCGCTGGCTTACCGCGCAGCACTCAGGCACTATGACCGGTATGAGCGGTTTTTCGGAATGGGTGAAGCATCAACTGGAACTTCGCCAAGAAACTGACGTAGCCGATGCTGCGCGTGCGCTGGGAATACGCCCCTCCGAGCTCGGTCGGTGGCTGTCCGCGAAACGCCCTCCCACGCAGGACACGATCAGAACTGCTTGCCGCGTCTTCGACGTCCACGTCCAGGAAATTCTTGTCGCGGCGGGCTACATGACACCTGACGAGTCGGGTCTGGACGACAAGCCGATTTCGCTGTCGTCGCTCAGCACGCAAGATCTCCTCGATGAGCTGGCGAGACGCTCCGCGTCGCATAGCCTTGCAAGTCAGTAGGTCAGCTGCGGATCCGGCTGATCCAATCGTTCCTTGAGCCAGACTCGCAACTCCGGTCCGTACTCGGTGCGACTGAGCGCATGGTCGAGAGATGCTCGCAGAAAGCCTCCCGGGTTACCAAGATCGTGGCGGGTTCCGTGATGGACGACGACGTGAACCGGATGCCCCTCCGCGATCAACAGCGCTATCGCATCCGTCAGTTGTAGTTCGCCACCCTGCCCGGGTGAGATTCGTCTGAGCGCGTCGAACACGGCGCGATCGAGAAGGTATCGTCCGGCCGCGGCGAGAGTGGACGGAGCATCCTCAGGAGCCGGCTTCTCAACCATGCCGATGACGGCAAGTACATCGGGATCGCTGCCCTCCACAGGTGTTTGGACGTCGAATACTCCGTAGGCCCCAACACGATCGGGCGCGACGTCGAACGCGCACAGCACAGAACCACCACGCTCGGCACGTACCTTCGCCATCGCGTCGAGAATGCCGCAGGGGTGGACCAGATCGTCGGGAAGCAGCACCGCGAACGAGTCCTCGTCCGCATCCAGCACCGATTCGACCAGACCGACAGCGTGTCCCAATCCCAGCGGAGACTCTTGCACAACCGGCTCCACCGAGATCAGGCCCGGAGCCCGACGCACACGTTCGAGTAGATGGTGCTTCCCGCTGGCGGCGAGCTTGCCCTCGAGCACCAGGTCCTCGACGAAATGCCCTACGACCGATGCCTTGCCCGGCGCAGTGACGATCACCAGACGTTCCGCGCCTGCTTGCGCCGCTTCGCTGGCGACCAGCTCGATCCCGGGTGTATCGACCACGGGGAGCAACTCTTTCGGAACCGTCTTGGTGGCCGGGAGGAAACGAGTCCCCATTCCGGCAGCCGGAACCACAGCAGTCTTGAAAGGCCGTTCAGCGCACCCAGTCATCGTTCACCTCTCCGCTCACGCGATGTTTCACACACTTACCGTTACGCGCATGCAGCGGTCGTCCCCTCATTTCGACGACCGAAGCTCACACCGCATGTACAGCCTGCGCACAAGGTCTACCGGGCGGCCGATGCCGCCGCAAGTTGACTCGAACTCGGAATTCGTTGCGCGCGAGAGCTACACACCACCCCTCGATGTCACTTCCACGAGGGGCGCGCCGCACTCCGCGCACTACCCGTTACCGCGGCGAACGGTTGTGATCGTATTTCGACGTTGACCACGGCGGGACGTAGCAACTGACCAAAGAGACAGGTACGACACAACTTCCGAACTCAGCGCCTCAACCGGACCGTCCCCAGCCGACCCGGACGTAGGTCCTGGAGGCGTCGCATCGATGGTCCCGTGCGACTTCACCAGCCTTCAAGTTCGGTTATCCACAGGTGAATGCCACTGAATACCATTGAATACGAACGAAATACGATCATCACGCCGCAACACCAGGTTCAGGTTGTTATCAAATCGTGACCATACTCCCACTGGGCGGAACTCCCAGTGGACTACTCGCAGTGTCCTAACTTGCCAGTGAAGCAATCACGTCGAAGAGTGGATCGTCAGGCCCGATATCCATCGTGCATTCGTTCGGCCGTGGATCCGGCACGAATGCCCACAGGAGAGCTCCGGCCGTACCGGCCACCTTCTGCCCCGTCAGCTTCGTCTCGATATTCGTGGCTCTGGTCGCCAGTGATTCACAACTGCCTGCCAATTCGCCTGTCTCGGCGACCAACAACGGCTTACCGACGTTCGCGGCCTGTTCGATGCGACGCGCCAGTCCGTTCCACTGGTCGCCCGGAAGCGGAACCCCGTCTGCTCCGTAGTCGTGATACTGCAGAACGTCGACGAAGTCGGACTCGCTCACGTACTGGTAGTCGTCACCCGCAGTGCCGCACTGACCGCCCCCGACGTATCCGGCCGTGATCAGGGTGTTCGGATCGATCGCCCGAAGTTCGGCGCCTGCCGTGTCGAAGAACTCCCGCAACACCTGCGCGGAATCAGACGGGCACGTTCTTGTCCACCAATTGCAGGCGGCATCGGTACACAGGCTCGGTTCCGGCTCCCCCACCAATTCCCACGCCGCGACGGAAGGCTCGTTCTTCCAACGGTCGACGGCGGTGTGCATCCAGTCCTGGAAGCTCATGGTGGCTCGACCTGGGATCAGGTTCGCGACCTTCCACTCGTCGGTGTACCAGTCCCTGGATTTGAACAGCCCGTCATCACACCCGCTGTCCTGGGGTGAGAGCACCGGAATCGTGAACTGATTGTGTCGCGCCGCAGCGTCGAACACCGCGTCCATCGGGCCGAAATCCATATCCCCGGACACCTTGTTCACCGCGAGCGCCTGGAACGCGTTGAAACGCGTGACGGAGTTCGGTGGCAGAGAACCGAAGTAGGCATCGAGATCGACCATGGCGCCACAGCCGAAGTTCACCGACCAATCAGTGGCCAGTTGATAAGCATTCAGCCCGGTAGGCCACCATGGCTGTCCGTCGAGCGTCAGTCCGCTCGACGACGCTCCCACCCGAACCGTCTTGGGCGAATCGGCAACCACCGGCGTCGTGAACATTCCTGTCACCACCGCGACGGTTGCAAAGCTGACTACAGCGGCAGCGATACGGCGACGCACTGTGCCAGGCACACGCGGACGCACTTCTTCAGAAGACATCTACAACCATCCACGTCATACGGACAATCCTCCCACACGAATTGCCTCATCGACCCGTTTGCCGTTCACCGGTGACGCGATACAAACGCCAGGCCGAAGGGTCCATGCCGCCGTCGTTGGGAACCTCGAGTACCAGCGCTCCCACACCGCCGGCCCCGGTGTCGTACATCGTCGGATAGCGCCGATTGACCGCGTCCGACACACCGCGACCGGTGTTCGGCACCGACAGGATGTATTCGACGTGATGTTCGGCGGGGTTGTTCAGTACGCGCACGAAGTCCGCATCGGAAGGCACGACGAATTGCCGAGGGTTGTTCGACGACGCCACGACGGCATAGCTCTGCACGGTGTCGAGCAGAACCGACCCCTCCGGCAGAGCCAAGTCGTCCAGGTATCTGGCGATGCGACGCTCGGCCGCAAACGTGCGCAGATTCGTCTGCTCCTCCAGGTTCTGCCGGCCCGGAATGATCGCACTGGCAATGGAATGCTCGAGCACTGCGATCCGCGCATTACCCATCGCGACAAACGTGACCAGCGTCGACCCGACCAGCAAGCACAGAGAGATCACAAGGGGCAGAGAGGGCCCCGACTGCTCGGGGTACGTCGATACCGAGCGTGACGCAGCAGCCCCCGGTCGACGCGTGACGACCGGCGCACCGCGAGGTGCGATCAGGACGACCAACACGAAACACAGCGGAATGATCGAAATGTAGAAGCGCAGAAGGGGAAACGTCGATCCCATCACGTAGAGCAAGGTTTGGGCACCGAGGATGGCGCCGAACAACACAAGAGGCACGACCACTTCGGTGTCGCGCCGCCGAAGTGCGTAGATGATTGCAAGGACCGCGAGCACCGGGAGCGCCGGGCCGAGTACGGCCATTTCGGTAATCGAGAACGCGAGACGGGCGATCGGTGAGTCGGTTCCGGCACCAGCCTGCTCCAGGATGGAACTGTTCCCGTAGACCGACGAGAACTGTTGGAACGCTTGACCTGTGATGAGCCAACTGGCAAACGACCACAAGGCGAAGGCAAGGAATCCCGGCATCAGCACTACGGCACCGTCGAGGGCTGCTGCCCAGAGCCGCAAGCCAGGCCCCGCGCCCTCGCCGCGCTCCTCAGCAGTCGGGCGGAAACGAAGCCAACTCACCACGGTCACCAGCACCACCGCGACGAACAGCGGGGCCAATGCGTCGTATCTGGTGAGGTACGCCAGAGCGAACGCGAGGCCGGCACCGATGAGGTCGTGTACGTCGTCGCTTCGCATCCACCGAATCAACCGACGTGTCGCCCACAGAACGAAGAAGAGGAACGGAGCTTCGCTCATTCCGCTCGCCGCGTACATGACGATCATCGGGTTGACAGCGAACAGCACGGTCAGGACGACGGTGACCCATCGCGCACACCCACGGTCGCGGCTGATCCCACGTACCTGAATCACAGCACCGGCCATGAAGGCCGCGGACATCACGACCGCAGTGATGTTCCACCGCAGCAGATCCGGCCACCAATGACCCATCAGGCCCAACGGAATCTGGACTGCCGCCGTCAACGGGGTGAACACGAACCCGATCGCCGCGAAGTGCGGATCACGGCTGAGCAGCATCGCCGACACCGCGGCGACGCGGCTGAGCGAATCGGTGAAGATGAACCCGATACCCGCGTTCATCCACACGCCCAACGCGGTGTAGATCGCGAAGAGCGCGACGAACATCCGCCATGGCTTGCGGCCCGGTAGATCGTGGACCGCGACGGACAGGGCCGGGCGATCGGTGACGGTCACTGTCCGCGACGCCGAGCCACGAGCACACCACCGACGGCAACAGCAATCAGAACCACGGTCCCGAATCCGATCCAGCCGATCGTGACCGCGCTCAGTCCGGTCTCCTCTTCGGCCGAGGTCGCGGTGCCCAACGGGGCGACGTTGACTCCGACATCGAAGGGCTCACCTCCCCGAGGCGCGACCAGGAGATCGCCGGTCAGTTCTGCGAACCGGTCCTTCCCACCTTCCAACCAGTCGAGCAGACCGTCGGCATCGGCCGCATCACCCTCAGAGGTCAGCGCCACCACTTCGTTGTGCGAACCCGAAACCACCTGCAAGGCACCGTATTGTCCACCGAATTCCAGACCCTGCAAGCGCAGGAGCCCTTGATCTGCTGTGTCCATGGGTAGAGCCACCGGAGTGGGAAGCGTCCCGTCCGCCGCGATCAACAACGCCGGCAGCGAACTGGTCGCCGCGTCGCCGAACGGGAGCACACGCGGTTGCAGCGGCAGATAGCTCAACCGCTGCATCGCGACAACGAGGCGCTGCGCGCGAACGAGATCTGCGAAATCACCGTGACTCAAACCGACATCGAGTGTGGGCAGCATCGACTGCGGTAATGCCTGGAATCCTCCAGGCGTCGGCGGGAATCCGGTAGTGGACGTAATGGTGCTTGCCGGATCGACAGTGAGCGAAGACGGGCTACTGGTGCCGCATTGGAAGTCGCCGGTCACATCCATCGAGACCTCGAAGGTCAGGTCACGACGCAGGAGTTCGTTCGGAACATCGACGCCGATGTCGAAGCGCCCTGTCTCGTTCACCGTCTGCGAAGCAAGCCGTGAGTCCCCCAGCGAAATCGACAGTTCTCCGTTGCGTGAATTCGGCAGCGGTACATAGGAACCGATCATTCGGATCGACACGTCCTTCATCGGACGCCCCAGTTGCGACTGGCTGAACGGGACGTCGACCTCGATGTGATTGAGACCGGAAGCCGTCAACGTTCCGAGCTTCAGCTCACCGACGGTGATGGCGTCCTGGGAAATCTGGGCAACTGTGTTGTCCGGTGACGCGAGCGCCCTGCTCGCCGCCCAGTAACCGTCGAAGTTCGCCGCCAACAGACTGACCTGAGGAACGAGGGTCTTGTCGTCCCCTGAAATTCGCAGCACTGGTGCAGCACTCGGAGCAGCCGCGAGATCGATGCCGGCGTCCCCACTGTTGCCGAGCACTACAGCTCTCTCGAAAAGTCCCGGCTCAGCGGACGGCAGACTCTGGCCGTTCGGCAGTTGCTCCACCACCACGGCGTCAGGCTGACTTCCGTACTTGTTGACAATCGCTGCACTCAGCTGCAGAGCCGCACTCTGCTGTGACCGTGACGAACCATCCGTGACGTAGATGGTTGCCTTCCTCAAAATCGGCGGAAAGAAGGTTGCAACAGTCGTGGGCTGCTGCTCGGCACCGTCGTAGGCGACAAAGGCATCCCGGAGCGCAAGGGGCTGGTATCTCGTTCGGTCGTAGCAGCGGTCGTCGACGGGAACGAGGTGAGCGATCATCGACACGGTCACGCTCCGGTCGACCACTTCGAGACCTTGCAACGGAACCGAAATCGGTAGGCCGGTTCCGGCCTGCCCGGCGTCGAAGTCGACGCGGCTCACCAATCTGCCGTCCGCAGTCACTTCGAGCCAACCCCTACTGAAGTCGGTCGGGGCGGTCAGGATTCCGGTCACGGCTGTTGCGGTGAGTCCGTCCGGCACCGGCACGGTCACCAAGACGGGTGCGTCATCGGAGGAGAACACGATGTCTGTTCCTCGTCCGAGTTCGGTGAAGGAGATCGGAGTTGTGGCTGCGGCGGCCACCGAAGTATCTGCGTCGTCCTCGAAATCCTGGGCGGAGGCGACACTGCCGAGCGGAAGCAACAAAGTGACCGCGACAGCCACCGGCATTGCCAGCGCGCGCGTCAGCCAGGTTCGAGAGTGGCCCATCAGCGTGTCTCCTCGACATTTCTTGTTTCCGCGCAATCACCAAACACAAATCACGAGTAGCAATCTCGCCAGTTCGCGACGGTCGCAGGTCCGATCGCACCGTTACGGACAAACAAACCATAACGACCAATTTATGCGTTTGGCTAATTATCCCGGCGGGCGAGACTTTTGTTACGGCATGTCACATGATTAGCAATCACCACCACCGGGAAGTCGAAAGACGCCACTGAAAAGCCCGTCAATACGCCTGAACGTCCGTCCAGTCCGGGCGCTTCACGGGCGGAGAATTCTCAGATAAAGGAAGCTGTGACGATCAATTCGATCATCCCCGCCGGCAAGAGTGCGATCGGAAAGCTAGTCGGTGCGCCGTTCCACTTCGCATCATCGCTGCGCATGGCCAGGGTTTTTCACCCTCACGGGATCGAACTGAAGGGAACATTGAAGCCGGCCACCCCATGGTGGCCGGTATCGGAGTCGTCGACGATTACCGTCACCGCTCGAATGTCGAAAGCCCTCGGAACACCCGGAGACCTACCCGACGTACTCGGCCTGGCGCTTCGGTTGCACGATGTCGGCGCAGATGAAAACCCGTGGGACATTCTTCTCGCAACATCAGGACTTTCTACCTTCTCGAAAATGTTTCCAGCTCCGGCTTTCTCGTGGAACGGCGCGAGATACAGCACACTGGTTCCTTACTCACGCGCGGGCGGTGCCGCGGCGTGGCTGATCGTGACACCGCGCGGTGTCCATCCGGCCGGCACTTCTTTGTCTGCATTGAAAGCTGCGGTCGATCATTCCCCGCTGCACTTCTCCGTGTACCTCGCGAGAATTCAACTTCAGTTGATACCGATCGGGCATCTCTGTCTCGACGAGGTCGAGGACCACCCGGATTGCCTCCAGCCGTCCTTCGATCCGATTCTGAACAGGCCGGCCCACATGCGCATGCTTCCGGAGTGGCTCGCAGAAACGCGCAAGTTCGCGTATCGCGGTAGCCGCAACGGCCGAGGAGACACACAAAAGCGCGGTTGACCGGACTTGCCGATCAACCGCGCCGAAGCTCACTCAGCTTGTGAACTTGTCCTTGATATCCGAGACCTTGTCACTGACAGTGTCTCCGGCCTTCTTGACCTTCGCCTCGCCCTGATCGGCAACACCCTCGGCAGCCAGATCATCGTTGCCCGTGGCGTTTCCGAACTTTTCCTTCGCTTCGCCGATGAGATCCTCAGCGCGGTGCTTTGCCTTGTCGATGAAGTCAGACATGTATTTCTCCTTCTTGAATTCGGTGTGGATTCGGTCGTGCGTTCGGCCGTGGGATTCGGCCGTGGATTCAGTCGAACTCGAACTGCGTGGACAAATGTGTCAGCGTTTTCCGGTGACTGCCTTGACCAGGAACAGCAAGATGACAGCGCCGAGGAGGCAAGTGAGGAAGCTGAAGATCCAGCCCGCGCCCTCGACATCGACGCCGAAGACTCGAAGCAGGAAACCACCGATCAGGCCGCCGATCACACCGACAACGATGTTGAGGAAGATCCCCTGCTGCGCATCGGTTTTCATGATCTTGCTGCCGATCCAACCCGCTAGTCCACCGATGATGATCCAGGCGATGATTCCGAGTGAGAGCATTGTGACTCCTTGAGGTAAGGGACGGCGCAATGAGAGACTGCCGGTGAAGGGAGAGTTCCGAGCGATCGGCCCGCGCAACTAGACCGTGATCGCGGGTTGTGTTTGCACACAACCGGACTCTCCGCCGCACGACGCGGGGGATCGTGCACTCAGTAGCAGCCACATTGTCTGCTTACCTTTCTATCAGGTGTTCACGACAGAACCAAAATGACTGGCGATTCACCACATACGAGAAACGACACTCACCGACGCGCACATGATCAGCGTCACTACGATCGCGATCGCCATCGAAGTGACGGTCGCCAGGAGCACCGTGACGCACAGTGCCACAGCAACATCCATGACTCTGTGCACGATCGGGAGGTCTACCAATACCCGGCCGTCGGGAGGCTCAAACCTCGATTGATCAGAGAGTTCTCGGCTCATCGTGTTTCGCGCTTTCCACGGCGATGTGAGTTCTGGTCGCGACGGATGGATCACCGACCACCGCAGCGACTTGATCCCCCGTGTCGGTGACGCGAGAAATCAGCTCGGACAACGTTTCCGATCCGGATACGACGCTACGTCTCAATGTCACTCGCAAATCGATCGTGCGAACTCCACGATCGAGCAACGCTTTTCCTCGGACACGCGACACTTCGTCGAAGTCCTCCAGTGATGCGCTCGCCCCTTCCGCCACCGCACCCAGATCCGCGGTGATGGAATTGTGTGAGTTCGACCCATGGACGGCGATCTCCTTCACCCGACGCAGCGGCACATGCGCGATCAACCACCGCAACGCGAGGAGGACTAGCAGTACTCCCCCAGCTCCGACAGCCCATGGCCACCACGAGTGATCGACAAGATCTTCAGCCCACGGGATCTCGATACGCGCCGGGAAATCCTTGATCACGTCGCGATTCCACAGGATCGCTGCAACTCCCAGCGCTATCGCGAGCATCCCCACGACGCATGTCGCCACGCGATCCATCGCCGTCGCCGTCCGAGTCATGACAGCGATCCCGTCTGGATACGAACCTTGATTCGCGGCGATGGTGACAGCGACCCGGCCAAGTCCCCCAGCACCGCACGGATTTCCGATTCAGCGGTGGCGGCTCCATCGGGCGTGACCGAGGCCTTCACTTCCAGCTTGCGCCGGGTCGCGTGTGACGAAGCGGATCGAACCTGGGCCAGTGACTCGACGCGAACAGACGCTATCGCCGCTACATCGGCGGGATCGATCCACGTATTCGCGACTCCGACCAAGGCATTGGCAGTCTTTCGTCGCGGTTTGAGTCCGAGGATGACGAACCACAGGCCGAGAACGACGGCTGCGATCCCCGCCGGCAACATCCAACCCTGGTACGCGAGCCCGTCCACATATGCGGCAGCACTTGGTATCCACTGCGACCCGGTGATCACGCCGGTATCCACCAGCGCGTCGCGGACGCCGACCACGCCGAGCGCAAGTAGCGCCGCGGCGATGAGGAATCCCGTGACGGCCGATCCGGGCGCCGCAAGGGGAACAGGAGCAGCAGCCCTCGAGGCATTGGGTGGTGCGACCTTGTCGGCGGTCATCGCACTTTCCTTCCCGCGTCACGCTTGGTCGATGCCGGGAGAACGCTCACGATCGCCACGTCCACGCCGTCTACGTCCAGGCCCGATACAGACTGCAACTGGGTTGTCACGTTCTCTCGCACCGCGGTACCGATGACCGACAAGGATCCGGGCCACTCGATCGCGATGTCCACCTTGGCCCGTACCCGCTTGCCGGATACCAGCACTCGCGCCCTCGGCAATTCGCGCCCGGTCAGTTTGTCCATGCCGGCGGCGTGATGGCGCACCCCCGGGGTTCCGCGCGTCGCCTCGAGAACCAACTTCTGCGCGACTCTGTCTCGAATCGTCAGCGTTCCGCGATCGCCCGGCTCACCAAGCACAGACGACTCCGGTCGAGCTGTCTCAGCCACGTCCGCGACCCTTCAGCATCACACCGAGATCGAACTCGCCGTCACGCTGACCACCGACGAGGTATCCGATCACACCGAGAACCAGAGCGATGAGGAATCCGGTGAAACCGCCTGCAGCAGCTGCGACTCCGAGAAGTAGTCCTGCCAGTAGGCCGACAGTCGAGGTGGTCATGTGAATCCTCCGTTGTGGATGATGTTCGTTGGTGCGAGTCAGATCTCGGTGTAGGTCTTGGCACCCGGAAACCGAGCGCGCAAACGCGTGTACTGGGTCCGAGCGGGTTTCGCTATCTGCCGCATCGTGCCGCGCAGTGTCCTGCGCACACCCACACCGATCGGGGACGCGAAGTCCCGGTCGACGCGTTCGAGCGCTCGATTGAGTGCGTCGGCAGATCCGCCCACGTCGGGGTGGTAGCTCCTGATCGCCTCTCGGCGTGCGGATCGGCGATCAGGAACTGGACCACGAGAGTGCTCAGGCATCGTGCGCACGACCGACTACGTCTTCCACTGTCACGTTCACGGGGCCTGTAACGAGTCCTGAAACCGCTTGGCGGATACGTAAAGCCGTATCTCGAACGGCGGCGTCGGCGAAGATGCACACATGGATGTCTGTCGACGACTCCGTCACCCGCACGCCGACGACGCGGCGACCGGGGAGGTACGTGCCAACCTCGCCGAACATTCCGGCATGAAGCGAGGCGACCCCAGGTATCCCCGTCACAGCCGCCGCGATGGTGTCGGCGATTTCGGAACTCACTGCACCCGTGCAGTCTTGGGCTCGCCGGTTTCGTCGTCACTGCCCTCGTCGAGGTGAACGTCGTGAACCGTGATGTTCACCTCGGTCACTTCGAGACCCGTCATCCGTTCGAGCGCCGCAATGACGTTGCGGCGAATGCCGGTGGCCAGATCGGCGAGCGATACGCCGTACTCGGCCACGATGTCGATGTCGACCGCTGCCTGCTTTTCGCCGACCTCGACCGATACTCCCTGGGAGTGGTTGACACTCGCGCCGGGGATCCGCTCGCGCAGTGCCCCGACAACCCGCGACGCTCCGCCGCCGACGTCGTACACGCCGCTCACCTCTCGCGTAGCGATGCCGGCAATCTTCGAGACAACGGTGTCGGCGATCGACGTCTTTCCTTGCGAACTCACGAGAGCCGAGTCGTTCGATGATGCAACATCCTTCGTAGATGCTGTCGCAACCTGCGTGCTGACCATTGTCATCTCCTCCTGTTGATCGATCTACCTGTGTAGTCGTCACTCGAAGGCAAAACCGAATGCCCCAGTCAGGTGACGTGCATCACTGACACTTGTTAGTTACTGTCCGTAACATTCAACGCCCCGGCCGGGCGAACAATCTTCGAACGCAGCCGAGTTTTCCGCATTTCCGCGAGAGGAGCGACTGTGGCGTTACCGCATACACAGGGGCTCACCGAAGCACCTGACGGTTTGGACACCGCGACAGTGAACGCTGCGATACTCGGCGACCGAGAAGCATTCGAGTCACTGGTGCACTACTACGGACCTGCACTTCACCGCTATGCGCGTCGCATGCTCGCAGACGAAGGTGACATTCTCGAGGTAGTCCAGGACACCTTCGTGGCCGCCTGGCGTCGACTCGATTCGTTTCGTGGCGAATCGTCGATGCGAACATGGCTTTTCGCGATCTGTTCCCGAAAGATCGTGGACAGCTATCGAATCAAGAGAGCTCAACCGATCGACGACAGATTGCTCGATCCTCTCGTGCCGTCTCCCGAGGCCGGCCCGTTCGACACGACCTCGAACTCCGCGTTCCTCGAGGCACTGGAAGAAGCGTTGGGTGAACTGCCTTATCGCCAGCGTGCGGCATGGACGCTGCGAGAGGTGGAGATGCTCACGTTCGTTCAAATCGGCAAGATTCTAAGACTCACCCCGGATGCGGTGCGCGGGCATCACCATCGTGCACGGGCTAACCTGAGTGAACGAATGACGAGGTGGCGATGACTGAATCACGAACCGACGCATTGATGGCGCACGCATCCGACGTCCTGCGGAACGCTCCCGAGCCGGGCTGGGATCGAATCAGCGACAAGGTGATCCGGGCGCTACGGTCGACCTCGGCGTCCGGTTGGCCGCTCGACGCACACGCGTCGGAAGGTCCACGTCTAGGCACTGTGTCGGTGAGCGATCACGTACTCCGCACCCACTTGGCCGCCGAGATACGTTCTCGGCACCACTGCTCGCCGAGCAGCATCGAGTTCTTCGTCGACGGCCACGAAATACGTTCACTACGTATCGAACTGGCAGCGCCATACGGAGTGGATCTGGCCGAACTGTCGGACCGGGTTCGGTTCACCGTCGTGGACGTCGTTCACCTGATCCTCGGCGACACGGACCCACCGGTCTCTGCAGAGAGCATCCACGTCGCCGTAGTCGACATCGTCGATGATCTACCTGCCGAAGCGAACACCAAAAGCCACTCCGAACACTAGGTGTTTGTTCGGCAAGTGTTTGGGAACCCGGCACTCATGACCACTCCCCCACCACCGGATCCGGGCCCCGCCCCCGACCCGGGGCCGCCGACACCACCGGCGCCGACACCACCCGATCCGATGAATCCGCCGCCCGTGCCACCGACTCCGACGCCACCGAACCCGTACCCTCCGGATCCGATCCCGCAGATCTGACGTCGGCTGCCCCGAACTTCGGAGTTCAACCGCCGAGTTCGGCGATCATCTCGCTCAACGATTCTGCGGCGATACGTAGTTCACCTTCGTCGGGATTGTCGGGTGAGGACGGTAGACGTTCGGCCAACTGCTCGCGAGTGACAAGCGAGATACCCTCGAGACCGAACCCTTCTTCATCGGGGACGTAGATCTCGATCTCGCCCCCGACCGCTACCAGTTCCGAATGGGGGCCACTGCCCAGCAGTGCACGCAGGTGTTCGGTCGTCACGGTCATATGGTTCACGTGAAATCTCCTGCTTCGGTGACAGCTGACTTTGCCGGTATGGACTCGACGTGACGTACTGGCTCGACGTGACGCACTACCCCTACTGAGTACCCCTCGCGGGTGAGCAGGAAACGACAAGTACATGAACAACGACTTCCCGAAGGAAACGCACACCATGAGTGAACAGAATTCCACCGACCGCACGGATCAGACGGACGAGCCGCAGACCACCGGCACCGACCACGGTCCGGGAACCGGCTCCGACACCGCACCCAAGGACGTTCAGACCGATCCGTCGGGCGAACGTACGTGGGCCGACGAGGGCGGAGCCTCGAGCACCGGCCCGGCGACTGACACCGACTGATCCCGGAAGGTCTGAACCATCGGGACCAAGGTCCCGTGGGCCGACGCTCACGGGACCTTGAAATCCGTACGGATCTAACGCTTTTCACCTGGGTTTTCGCGATGCGGTAAGGTAGGCACTCAGCACGGTTGAGTACCCAGCCGTTGAAGACGAGCACGGTTCGTGCGTTGCTTCCCGTGCCGTTTCCCGGTTTCGAACGAAACCGTTTCGAACCAGACCGTTCGAACGAACCGTTTCGAGCAATCCGTCAGGAGTTTCGATGAACGAGTTTTCGAGAACTACAGATGAGCGTACGGACAGTCCCCCCACCTTCACGACGACCTGTGCCGAAAACATTCAGTCGCTCGTGGTCAGCGGCGAGATCGACGTCCGGTCCCGAGCTGATTTCGCTGCCTGCGTCGACGACCTGATCGGTGAGCGACACCCGTTCGTACTCGACTGCTCGGACGTCCAGTTCATCTCCGTCGGAGGTCTTTCCATCATCGAGACTCTGTCGGCCAAGGCACGGAGGCTCGGCGTGCCGTGGACGCTCGTCGCAGCGCACCCTGTCAGGCGTCCGCTGTCTCTTCTGAAGATGGACACCGACATCGTGTACACCGACTCGACAGCCGATGCAGTCGCGTACCTGTCCTCGACCTCCGTCCTGGACGAGACCCTGGCGGAGCCGATGTCGGCGTGAGTACCGATCTCGAAAAGCTCTCCGAATTCGTCGTCGTCGCAAACCGACTGCCGGTCGATCTCGAAACCGACGAAGACGGAAGCAAGAACTGGAAGCGAAGTCCGGGTGGGCTCGTCACTGCGCTCGAACCCATCCTCCGACAGCGGGATGGCGCCTGGGTCGGCTGGCCGGGGGTCGCGGACGAGAAGGTCGATCCGATAGTGGTTGACGGCCTTCGTCTGTTTCCCGTCGAGCTGACCTCTCAGGACCTCGCCGAGTACTACGAGGGGTTCTCCAACGACACGTTGTGGCCGCTCTACCACGACGTTCTGGTGGCTCCGACGTTCGAGCGGTCGTGGTGGCACACCTACGTCGCAGTCAACCAGCGGTTCGCCGAGGAAACCGCGCGTTGCGCCGCGGACGGAGCGACTGTCTGGGTGCAGGACTATCAGTTGCAACTTGTGCCGGCGATGCTGCGCGAGCTGCGGCCAGATCTGACGATCGGGTTCTTTCTTCATATCCCGTTCCCTCCGGTCGAGCTCTTCATGCAGCTTCCGTGGCGCAAGGAGATCGTCAGGGGAATGCTGGGCGCCGATCTGATCGGCTTCCACTTACCTGGTGGCGCAAACAATTTCCTGTTCTTGGCCCGCAAACTTCTCGGCCTCAAGACGACGACCGCGGGCGTCGGTGTTCGAAGTGCGCTCGGGCATGTGGATTTCGATTCTCGCGTCGTCAAGGTGGGCGCCTTTCCCATCTCCGTCGATTCTGCCGAACTCGAGCGCCAGTCGAAAAGCGATTCGGTCCTGCGTCGCGCGCGCGAATTGAAGGAAGAGCTGGGAAATCCCGAGAAAATCTTGCTGGGAGTCGACCGGCTGGACTACACCAAGGGTATCGACCTGCGGCTTCAAGCCTTGAAGGAACTCCTCGACGAGGATCGTCTGGATCCGGAGAAGTACACGATGGTGCAGCTCGCGACGCCCAGTCGTGAACGCGTGCAGCACTATATCGACCTGCGTAGCGTCATCGAAGAGCAGGTGGGCCGCATCAACGGTGACCACAGTCAGATCGGCCGCCCCGTCGTTCACTACCTGTATCAGCCGGTCGACCGTGAAGAACTGATCGCACTGTTCGTCGCTGCCGACGTCATGCTCGTGACGCCGATGCGCGACGGGATGAATCTGGTGGCCAAGGAGTACGTGGCCTGTCGTGGCGACCTCGGAGGTGCTCTCGTTCTCAGCGAGTTCACCGGTGCCGCAATGGAATTACGACAGTCATACCTGGTCAACCCGCACGATTTGGACGGCGTGAAGAATACGATCCTGACCGCGGTTCATCAGGATCCGAAGGAAGGCCGTCGCCGTATGGCTGCGCTGCATCGACAGGTCATGACACACGATGTGCATCAGTGGGCCGAGTCGTTCCTGACTGCGCTTGCCCCACCCGGACCGCTTCCGGACGATCAGTTCGTCATGGAGCGTGAGTCGAACTTTGCGCGCAACAACTGACCCTCACGGGCTTGCGTCAGTGCGCTCGGAGACTCGAGCTAGGATTGGTTTCAGTTCATCGTCAAGCAGCGGCTGCGAACTGATCTCCTCGACATAGCCGTGCAATGCTGCATCGGCCCAGAAAGACAGGCCGACCATGCCCCTCACGATGAAGTACTCCGAAACCTACAACGACGCTCTCATTGCGCTCGCTGCCGCTACTCATCGGCCGGCCAACGTGGTGAACCTGTTCGGCGAGTACGCCATTCGTGTTGACCTCGAATACAACCGGTTCCTTCTGGCGACCAATACCGCGGCTGGACTCTCCGATCGACCCGACAACGGAGAATCATGGCTGGTGCGGTTCTTCCAATCCGAGAACACCGACACTCCGGATCGCCTCCTCGCGGAGGCGTCGCATCAATGGTTGGTCGATGCGTTGGACGCCGCGCTCGAACAGATCGCAGCGGCAGGGAACAAGATCTCCGCCGACGCGGACTTCGGCGACCCTACCCGCACCGAAACTCCATCCTGAACGGCATCGTCTCGAGCAGCACCACTAGTCACCCTCGGCGGTCAACTGGCTGATTCGAGCCGCTAAGACCGCATTCTCGGCTTCGAGGGACAGAATCAGGCGAATACCGACGAGATTGACTCCGTCGTCGATCAGCGCGGTGATTCGTCCGAGCGTATCCAGGTCGGCCTCGCTGTACCGGCGCGTACCGCCATCGGTGCGGGTTGGTGTGAGCAAGCCCCTTCGCTCGTAAAGGCGCAGCGTCTGAGGTCCTACCCCGGACAGTTCAGACATCACTGAGATCCCGTACACGCCGCGCAGCGCCCGGGTCTGGGATTCCGACGTCACTGGAACCTCCTAGTTCGGTGTGGGCTGTCTCAATCGGCGTCACCCGACCTTAGCACCATCACGCAGTGAATCTGACGCCCAGGACATAGATTCAAGCGTGTCCAGGACCACTGACAACACGAATCGTCGAGCAGAAAAGGCGTGAAATGGCAGATCAAAGCCGATTTCGACAAGATTGCACAATGCGCTTTCCTTCGCCCGCGAATCGAAGTAGCCTTGCCAATTATCTACATCGGCTGATATAGATTTTGTAGCACCTGAAAGCGCCATAACTGGAGCTCGAAGGCGCAGAACACCCAGACGTCGGAGTCGGTGGTTCAGCCGACTCCCTCACGGCACACTCTTCACCGGGAGCAAGATGACGACGATCGACATCCCGCCCACACAGGGCGAGAGCACCACCGGCATCGGAATCACTGTCGCAAGTGCGACTTTGACAACCGAAGAGGTCAAGCGCCGAATCGCGATGATGTACGGCGACCCGGTGACAGAGGAGCCAGTAGCACTCGCGCACTGAACCTGACCGACACGCGATCCGATTGACGATGGCGCGAGACCGCCCCACTGGAGGGCGATCCCCATCAAGACGAGAGGAAAACATATGTCCGAGTTCACCGTACCGGGACTGAGCAGCGCAGACGGTTCGTCCGTCGCCGATATTCTGCAGGAACGCCTCAGCGCCTACAACGATCTTCACCTCACGCTCAAGCACGTTCACTGGAACGTCGTGGGCCCCAACTTCATCGGCGTGCACGAGATGATCGACCCCCAGGTGGAGTTGGTTCGCGGCTACGCCGACGATGTGGCCGAACGTATCGCGGCACTGGGTAACTCACCCAAGGGCACCGCGGGAGCAATCGAGCGCGATCGAACGTGGGACGACTACTCCGTCGGCCGCGACGACGCTCGTGCGCACCTCGCTGCGCTCGACCTCGTCTACACCGGGATCATCACCGACAGTCGCACCGCAATCGACAGTGTCGGCAAGATCGATCCGATCACCGAGGACATGTTGATCGGCCAGACGGCGCAGTTGGAAAAGTTCCAGTGGTTCGTTCGTGCTCACCTCGAGAACTCGGGTGGCAGCCTCGTACACGAAGGCGCGTCCACCGAGCAGGATGCCGCAAATGAGGCGCGTCAGAACTGATGCACCGTCCGCGGTTTCGGCCGATCGGGGGTCGGCCGAAACCGCACTCCCCACAACAGGAAAGGGCAAGAGCATGTCTGCGGACTCGCGCGGCACCTCGACACAAACACGTCGCGAGTATCAGATGTTCGTGTTGCAGCAGCGTTTGTTGTTCGGATCGATCCTGGCAGGCACCGCCCTTGGAGTTCTCGCGATCACCTACTTCTGAAATATCAGGGGCCGCAACCGTCGAAGACAGGACAGAAACGACACAATCATGAGTTCGAGCACTCTCCGCTCGATCGTTCGTAGCGATCGATTTGCGGCAAGCAGTTCTTCTCTTCTGCTCGTGGACAGCGATTTTCGTATCCAGGGCGCAAACGACGAATACCTTGCCGTATCCGGTCGCAGCCTCGATCAATTGCACCGAGTGGAAGTGTTCGAAGCCTTCCCCGACAATCCCGACGACTCGTTTGCCGATGGAATCTTCTCGTTGACAGCGTCATTCGAGCGCACGATGCGGTCCCGAACTCGGGACACACTGCCGACTCAGCGTTACGACGTGCGCGACGAGCGCGGGAGCGGGATGTTTGTCACCCGATATTGGAATACGGTGAATTCCGCCGTCACCGATGATGACGGCAGAGTCATCGGTGTGCTTCATCGTGTATACGAGGTTCAACGACCGCTGGCTCAGCAGTCCAGTTCGGCGTCAGACGTCCTCACCCGCCTTCGCGCGGAAAATGACGAACTGAGAAGAGCTTTGGATTCTCGGCCCTTGATCGAGCAGGCCAAGGGATTACTGATGGCCGAGCGTGAGTGCTCGGCCGACCAAGCCTTCGACTTTCTGGTCCAGATGTCGCAGGAATGGAACGTCAAGGTGCGCGACATCGCCGGTGGTCTTGTCGCCGCAGCAGAACGACGTGCCGTGGATCAAAAGAATTCCTGACGACCGGGATTCAAAAGTTGTACGGCTGGGTAATGACCGACCAGAGGTACCCCCGAAATCTTCCCCCTCGAGGGAGGAGCCTCGAAGGTCCCGCCGGTTCAGGCCGGCGGGACCGAGCTTTGCCTTAACACCCGACCTGGATCCGCGATCCGAGTCGAGTTCGTCACGCAGCGAAGGGAACGTCCATGTTCATGCGCTCCTACACATCTCCCAGGCCCCTTGCCGACGAGTGGGATTGGCAACTGTCCGGCACCTGCCGCGACACCGACCCCGCTCTGTTCTACGACGACACGAACGAGCGCGGCTCCAGGCGAGCGAAGCGCGAGAGTTCGGCGAAGCTGGTGTGCGCCAGATGCCCTGTCGTGCAGAGATGCCTGGTGCACGCCATCCAGACCGGGGAACCCCACGGTATCTGGGGCGGCATGACGGCGACCGAGCGAGAATCGTTGCGCAAAGCTCGAACTGAACCACTGATCAGTGCCGCGACGAGCTCACGAGAGTAGACAGGAACCTCAGGGCCTGGCCTCGTGGTGCCGCAAACCGTGCGTGCGGCGTCGCTCCTTCATCTCGGCTTCGAAGAGGTGCGGCACTCCGCCTGCCAGCTTGTCGCGCACCACTTTCTCGCATTCACGAAAAAACGACCAGTAGTTCTCGTCGAACTCTTCGACCAACTGGAAAGTCCAGCGCCCCTCGACCACGTTCCGGCCCATCAACTCGCCCTCGACCTGATCGGCCAGGTCGTCGTTGCCGCTGGATCGCAGTAGCTCGACGACCTCGTCGAGCATCAGATCGGCATGCCCTATCAGCTGATGGAAGTCGTACAGAGCACCGCGTGCCCGTTCCACCGTTTCAAGGGCGTTCGACAGCACTCCTGCCGCCTTCACCTCGCCATCAGTGACACCTTCCGGTCGTATGTGTACGGGGATCTGTCTGTCCGAATGGGTGTCCATGAAGCGGCTGTACCCGAACGACGCGAAAATGAAAGATGAGGATTCGGTACGTCCGCACCACAGGTGATGTGTCTCACAATTCATCCTCTAGTTCGGGTAAAGAGGGTTAGTTCGCCGGGCGAAGGGTAATCCAAGGCCATGAATACTTCCGGGGTAGAGATGGCTGGCACGCACGGCCGGTACCGGTCCTTGCCTCGGTCCGCCGGAATTACGCCACATCTACCTACAGGAAGCCCCTTGATCCCTCTGTCGAGTCCGACCGAAACCGAACTAACTCACGACTCCATCGCCTCGCTCCGCGTCCGCGCGTCGTACTCTCAACTTCCCACTCTGCGCGGAATCACCCGAACGGTTGCCAACAACACCGGACTCGATGTCGACGGAACAGCCGACCTTGCTCTGGCGATGGACGAAGTCGCGAGCATCCTCATCGGCCACGCGATACCGTCCAGCGACTTGACCTGCCGATTCGACACCGTCGGCCGCACACTTCGGACCGTCGTGTCCGTGATCGCGCACTCCGAGATACCCGACAAGTCGCACAGCTTCGGATGGTTCGTTCTCGAAGCGCTGGTCGATTCCGTCCGCTTGGAACAGTCGGAAATCGACGCGGACGGTCACATCACCCTGACGATGACGCTTGAAAAGGGCTTGCCCCAGGAGCGTGCGTGACCGCTGTCCCACCGGACAAGAAGGACCAGTACGAAACAGCTGTCGAACTGTTCGTCTCGATGGCCTCGCTTCCGCCGAATGATCCCAGCCGAGAAAAGATCACCACCTCGATCATCGAACTGTGCCTACCCCTGGCCACACACGTCGCTCGCCGGTACCAGGGGCGTGGCCAGCCTTTCGAGGACTTGGAGCAAGTTGCTCGCGTCGGGCTCATACAGGCCGTGCAGCGATTCGACGTCGACAAAGGATCGGATTTCCTGTCGTTCGCCGTCCCGACCGTCATGGGTGAGGTTCGCAAGCATTTTCGCGATCACGGCTGGTCCGTGCGAGTGCCTCGTAGCCTTCAGGAACGGCACCTTGCCCTCAACCGGGCGCTCACGACTTTGTCCCAGACGCTCGGCCGTGCACCGACAGTCGCGGAACTCGCCAAGGAACTCGACATCGAACCGGACGAGGTCGAACAAGGTTTGACCGCCGGTAATTCGTACCGAACCACACCGCTCGACACCGCGTCCGCCGGCGACGGGAGTGGTCTGACTCTGATAGACACTTTGGGACAGTACGACGAAGCGATCAGTCGGATCGACAATCACGAAACCCTGCGGCCCGCGCTCCTGGCACTACCGGAGCGCGAGCGCACGATCGTCGTTCTCAGATTCTTCGGCCATCTCACCCAATCCCAGATTGCCGAAAAGGTCGGCATCTCTCAGATGCATGTATCCAGAATCCTCACTCAGTCACTGAAGCAGCTACGCACCGAGATGGGTGAAATCTTCTGAAGGTACGTCTCGAGGATCAGATGTATTCCTGTGCAAGACGTTCCAGCTCGTCTCGATCGATGAGACCGGGCTGGCCGATGTCGAGGGCCTCGAGATACTTGTTGGCGAGGCGGTAATCGTGCCCCCACCGGCCGTGCTCGCCGTCCTGCTCGGTGCGCTGCACACTGGAACCGGGCGGAACCTCGTCCCGCAAACCGTTGGTCTCCGCGCCGATCAGTGTGTCGAGCTTGGTCGAGATGGCCGTGAGTGCATCGCGGTCGTTCATCTGATTCCCTTCGTCCGGTGACGCTGATCTTCCACCATACCGAAGCGTCGAGCCAAAAACATTGCACCGCTTAATATTCGACCTCTCACCTGGACCGATTCACGCCCTCGAGCTACACTGAACGGTACCGAGGTTGAGAATACAGCCGGGGTTGAAGCCACTGGCGCTCGGTTCGCATCAAGGCTCTGGATCAGGTGAGCATTTCCTGCGCACATCTGTACTGTTCATTTCCATTGAGCTCTAAAGCTTTCCACGCCTGGACGCATTAACTTTCCGCGCCGCCAGATCGGTCGTCAGCCTTTCGATGAAAGCACACAGACCGGATCTGCCATGAATCTGAATGAACTCGACCACACACCGATCGATTCCATCGATCCCTCAACACAATTGGGGCCGATCGTGGAAACGCATGGTTTCGCGGCCTGGCGGATAGCGCCCTCGACAGTCCTGATCCAGGTCGAGGTCGACCTCGACAAACTCTCCGCCCCAGCACTACGAGAACTTCTCAACTCGTACGCTGCGGAGTGGTCTCGCGTCATTCTGGACTTGTCCAACTCACTGTTCGTCGGTGCGGTCTGCCTCGAACTGTTCGCCGAGCTGAACTCCCGTTCGCGAGCCAACGACTTCCAGTGGGCCGCGATCGGGTCACACCCGCTTCGACGCTTGCTTCGCGCGGCGCGGGCGGAAGAGGAATTCCCGGTCACCAACTCTGTCGAGGGAGCAATGCGCGCGCTCGACGAAGCAGAGAAGTCACTCGAAGCCTCCTGACGCGACGGCTGCACCGGCGTCGAGCGCCGGGCGCTCGCAGCGACTAAGGTTCGTCGGGCTGTCCGACGAGCTGAGAGAGACCGAGAATGACAATCGCCAAGCGCCTCGATGCCTTGCAACAGAAGCATCCGGCCCTGGGGTTCCCGATAGCGGTCCTCTACAAGTTCCTCGACGATCAAGGTGTTTATCTAGCCGCGCTGATCGCTTACTACGGCTTCGTCTCGCTCTTTCCTCTTCTTCTGTTGCTCTCGACCATTCTCGGCTTCGTGCTGTCGGGCAACCCTGAGCTTCAGCAACAGATCTTGGACTCCGCGCTGCATCAGTTTCCGGTGATCGGTGACGACCTGGGCAATGCGCAACAGATCGGCGGCGGTGTCACGGGTCTGGTGATCGGAATCGTCGGTGGTCTCTACGGTGGCCTCGGTGTCGCTCTGGCTTGCCAGAACGCGATGAACACGGTGTGGTCGGTGCCCCGAAACATGCGACCGGATCCCATCCGCGGGCGTCTCCAAGGGCTACTACTCCTCGGCACGATCGGTCTCGCGATCTTGGGGACCACCGCTGTCTCCAACATCGGCGGTGCGCTTCATCTGGGCGGTTCGTTCAGCTTCCTGCTGACCCTTGCGGTAGTCGTCTTGAATGCGGGCATCTTCATCGTCGCTTTCCGGCTCACCTGCGCCCGCCCGCTCTCGGTAGCCGATGTGGCACCTGGAGCGATCGCCGCTGCTGTTCTCTGGCAAGCACTTCAGTCCTTCGGTGCCCTCTATGTGACCTCTGTGGTGCGGGGTGCCTCCACCACCAATGGCGTCTTTGCCATCGTTCTGGGTTTGTTGGCCTTCTTGTTCCTCGCTGCAGCCTCGATCGTCATGTGCGCGGAAATCAACGTCGTGCGAGTCGACAAACTCCATCCGCGGGCGTTGTTGGCTCCGTTCACCGACAACACCGAACTCATCGAAGGCGATCGGCGCACCTTCGCCGATCAAGCAAAAGCACAACGCGCGGTTCCCCACGAGAACATCCATGTGACGTTCGACGGGCACACCAAACCCGACGATTCGGACTGATCTCGACCCCGATCGAGTTGGGTATTTGGTCCCCTCCTCGGTATCGGGGTGGCATTCTGCGCCGCGAATCCAGATTTAACACAGGTGTTGTCATTTCGCGCTGCATCGAAGGGACGAATACATCACAGCAGGTAAACGCGCATAGTTGAACAATCACCTGCTTCCGACGTGGTCCCGGAACGGGACAAAGCCGTCAAATACTGCAACTCGCCATGCATCTAATTGGAGACAGAAAAAGAAGAGCATGGCAGGATCAGGTGTGAGACCGGACTCTCGATGGGAGGGCTCGGCTCGATGGATCCAGGAGAATTTGGTTATGGCTCAGGGCAGTGTCAAGTGGTTCAACGGTGAAAAGGGCTTCGGATTCATCGAGCAGGAAGGTGGCGGACCGGATGTGTTCGTTCACTACTCGGAGATCCAGGGCAGCGGCTACAAGTCCCTCGACGAGGGCCAGAAGGTCGAGTTCGAGATCGGACAGGGCCAGAAGGGCCCCCAGGCTCAGAATGTTCGCGCCATCTGAGTTCGATCCCAGTCTGACTTCAGACTGAAAAGGCTGGACGCTGCACCGCATGGTGCCGGCATCCAGCCTTTTCTTGGTTTCCGGGTCGTCTCGGTTCACGGGTCGGGCTTGTTCCGAATATTGGCACCGGTTACGTCGCTCGCGCCCGCTTCTTCTTGTGGGAGCTGTCGCAGAACGGCGCGATGCCGGTCCGCCCACATCGACACAATGCAACCGTAGAGCGCTTGTTCTCTATCGGAGTGCCGTCGTCACGGAGCAACTCGAAGTCACCACGCACCAGCAGCGGGCCGTCCGTGCAGGCGGTTATGGTGGTGTTGTTACCGGGAACACTCGGTGTTTCGGCAGATGACGATTCGGGAAACGCGGTCATATGTCCTCTTCAGTTCTCGATTCGGCCACTGGCGTGCCCACTTCCATGCCTGTTCCACAGGCCCGCGGCCCACTGAGCGCCACTCTCGTTTCCATTCTGCGCTCCTCGGCCGATCCGAGGGAGATTACGGCTGCCGCTGACGCGTACGAGGATGCACAGTCCACCGACCTCACCTACGACATTCTTCGTGACGACGACGCTCAGCTGACCCTGACGCTCCTCTACGAGCTTCATTTGCAGGGAATCGAGAACGTCTCGGACAAGTGGGAGTGGAATCCGGACCTGCTCGCGGTGCGGTCTCGGCTCGAAGAGCGTTTCGAGTCCGCCATCGCGCAACTCGTGGGGACAGTGGAGTCGTCTGGCGACGTCGTGGCCGACCTCTGGTCGATGACCGCCCCCAGCGCAGGCCCAGGTCTTGCGTCCTTCATGGCGAAGGATGCAACGATCGATCAGTTCTCGGAGGTGCTGATTCACCGTTCGCTCAATCAGCTCCGCGAGGCGGATGTGCACACCCTCGGAATTTCGCGCCTCTCCGGTGCCGTCAAGGCCGCCCTCGTCGAAGTGCAGAGCGACGAGTACGGAGGCGGCCGCGCAGAGCGAATGCATTCGCGTCTTTTTGCCGACACCATGCGGGCTGTAGGTCTTTCGGACCGCTACGGCCACTACATCGATTCTGTTCCCGCGGTAACGTTGGCGTCGTTGAATGCTCTCTCGCTCTTCGGTTTTCATCGCCGCCATCTCGGAACGCTGGTCGGGCACCTGTGCGCTGTCGAGACCACGTCTGCGCTGCCGAGCAAACGGTACAGCGCAGGACTGCGCCGACTCGGATTCGGTTCGGGCGCGACACTGTTCTACGACGAGCACGTGGAAGCGGATTCCGTTCACGAACAGATCGCCGTTCGGGACCTTGCCGGCGGTCTCGCTTCTTCGCAGCCGCACCGCACTGATGACATCTTGTTCGGCGCCGCAGCGTGCCTGGCGTTCGACGATCTTCTCGGCGATCACCTCACATCGAGTTGGGAGAAGGGCAAGACTTCGTTGCGCGAATGATCACGAGTTGTTCGATTTCCTGACCGGTGGTGATCAACCCTCGTGCCTCGAGCATGGTGCGCCTCTCGCGCATCACGGGCCCGAAGGGAACGTACTTCCGGGCTGAAATCTCTACGGCCATACCGTGTTCTTCGAGTATCGCCTCGGTCTTGTCGACCCCACACAGCACCGATTGCAGGAGAAGCAGTGTGCCGCCCGGGACGAGCACCTCGTGAACGGTGGCTGCGATCCTGTCGATGAGGGCGCGTCCGTCCTTGCCTGCGTCCCAAGCACGTTCGATTCCAGCGGTAGGGAGATCATCTGCAAGAGCAGGGACGTACGGCGGGTTGGAGATCACCAGATCGAAGAGTTCGCCGTGCACCGCCTCGGTGAGGTCGCCACGACGGGAGTCGATCGAGGTTCCGTTGAGGATCCCGTTGAGACGAGCATTGGCACACGCTCGGCGAGATATGTCGACCGCGACGACGTGGCCCGCGCCTGCCGCGGATGCCGCGACAGCGAGGGCGCCGGTCCCCGTGCAGAGATCCAGCACCCGACTGCGAGCGGTGAGGCGCTCGAACAGCAGCGCATCCGCCAGTAACGACGTGTCGTGTTGCGGTGGATACACACCAGGTAAACGCAGGATCATCATCGGCTCCTCTTTTTCAGGCGACATCGCACATCGCTGCGTGCGGCTACCCAGGAACCTCGGATTTCATGCAACATCGAAGCAAAGACCGCCTGGAACGGTTACATCGCCGCAATTTGCGGAGTAGACCTGAATCATGACAGGCAATGCGGACACCCCACAGGGAGCCGCGGCGTTTGCTTCCGCAGCAGATTCGCTCGACACCCTCGCCGAAGCGATTGCCGGACTCCGGTCCACTCTGAACACGGACGCGCATCTCGACTCCATGCTCCAACGTCTGGCCGAGACGGCGGTCAAAGCGCTGCCGGATGCCGATGCTGTCAGCGTGACGGTGCTGTCCGCCGATGGCCCACGAACTGCTGCATCTACCGCGGACTACCTTTCCGCGATAGACGATGCCCAGCATTCCGCCGATCGTGGTCCGTGCGTTGACGCCGCGCGCACCATGTCGTCGGTTCGGTCGAAGGTGGGTGATCACGACGACAAATGGCCGGAATTCACCGCCGAGGCCCGGAAACAAGGTGTCCGGTCCTACTTGTCCGTGCCGCTCACCATGGGCGAAGGAAGCACCGAACTTCTCGGCGCGTTCAACGTCTACGGATTCGCCTCGACAGAGTTCAAGCCCTTCGACGAAGAGTTGATGAAATTGTTCACCGCCGGTGCGGGCGCGGCGATCGCAGATTCACGACGCTGGCGTCAGGCACACGAGCACATCGAACAGTTGCACTGCGCCATGGAATCTCGTGCCGAGATCGAACAAGCCAAGGGCGTGCTGATCGCCATCCACGGCATCGACGCCGACGAAGCATTCAGCCGGCTCGTTCAGCAATCGCAGCACACCAACGTGAAACTGCACGAGGTGGCCCGGATGCTCGTCGATTCGGTGCGCCACCGCCGGTTCTGAAGATTCTTCGGTGCGAAACCCCGTTTTGCACCCAAAACCCCGTCTTGTACCCCGCCGGCACATCTCTCAAACGTATCCAGAGATGTTTCACCGAAACAGTTTTCGACCTGCACGGCTGCTGGCGGTCGCGCGGCGGCCCCCGTCCGAAATGTGGTTATCTGTTGAGAACCGGGACGAAAGAAGACCCGACCGTACCAGGGTGAGGAAAGGATCGTCACTGTGCCAATCGACCAGGTTCTTGTCGTAGTTCCCGCCCACAACGAAGCCGAAGACCTCCCCAATTGCCTTCGTGCACTCGCAACAGCGGCGTCTGCTTGCGTTGTCCCCGTCCGAGTGGTTGCCGTCCTCGACAACTGTTCGGACGGAACCGCGGGGGTCATCCCCGACGGGGTGGAAGTACTCCGCGTCGAGCATCAGAACGTCGGCCGTTCGCGAGCGACGGGTTTCTCTGCGTTCGGCTCGGATTTGGGGGCCTCAGCGTGGTTCGCCACGACCGATGCCGATTCGGTGGTCGGCCCCACCTGGATTGCGCGCCAATTGGAGTATGCGCGTACTGCGGACGTCGTCGCGGGCACCGTTCGCATCGCGGACTGGGAAGGCCATCCGCACTCCGTTCGCGAACGGTACGAACGTATGTACCACGCACATCCCTATGGTCGACACGGTCACGTCCACGGTGCCAACCTCGGTGTCCGCGCCGATATGTACTGGGACGTCGGAGGATTCTGCGATCTCGAAGAAGACGAGGATGTCGATCTCGTCCGGCGGTTGAGCGAGGCCGGTGCCTGTATCGCGTGGGCAGAGGACATTGCGGTCACCACGTCTGCGCGTCTCGACGGCCGAACTCCGGGCGGCTTTGCCGGACATATCCGTAACCTGGGTGGTACGACCGCCGATAACGAAGAAGCGGAGCTGGCACGATGAAACGACTACACACACTCCTGGACGCAGGTGGACTGTACTTGCCGCTGCCCGGCGGCGGCGCGACGGCCGCACGGTGGACCTCCCTGGCAGAGCTCACACGGGAGAATGTGGTTCTCGGCCGGATGGCTGAGGCTCACACCGATGCCGTCGCGATACTCACCGAACTCGACGGACCGGATCCCGAACCCGGGCAGCTGTGGGGAGTGTGGGCGGCCGAGCCACCCCAACCTGTGGTGAATGCGTCTGAGCACGTGGGGATCTGGACGCTCACCGGTCGCAAGTTGTGGTGTTCCGGCGCCAACACCTGCACGCATGCACTGATCACCGCCTTGGTCGACGGTGTCCCCTCCCTCTTCGCGGTCGAGCTCGGACTACCTGGGGTGCATCCCGTTCCCGATTCGTGGAAGGCCGTCGGTATGGCCGAAAGCGACTCCAGCGCGGTCGACTTCGACATGGTTCCGGCCATACCGGTCGGGACGGCAGGCGACTATCTGAGCCGCCCGGGGTTCTGGCACGGCGCGATCGGCGTGGCTGCATGCTGGTACGGCGGCGCCTGCGGCGTCGCTGATCCGTTGTACGACAAGGCTGCAAGCAGCGAAGACCCCTACGTACTCGCACACCTCGGTGCGGTCGATGCAGCGCTCGCCGCAGCGCGCAACGCGCTCGCAGTCGCGGCGGCCGAGGTCGATGCGGATCCCTTCGACGAAAATGCCGAGGCCATGCAGCGGGCACTCCGTGTGCGCGCAATTGTCGAGCGCGCCGCTACCGAGACCCTGGATCGGGTGGGACGCGCTCTCGGCGCCGCACCGCTCTGCATGGACGCCGCGCACGCCGCACGGGTAGCCGATCTCACCGTCTACTTGCGGCAGAGTCACGCCGAGAAGGATCTCGCCGAGCTGGGCCGGATTGCAGCCAAGGGGAAACGGCCGTGGTGAACTCGAAACTGTTCGCGCAGAAGCCTGTCGACGACGGCGGTACTCCCGAATCGACATGGCGAGAGTGGGGAAGAAGTTTTCCGGAACTGGATCTCACCGGATGCTCACGATTGATCATCGTCGCTCCCCATCCCGACGACGAAATACTCGGTCTGGGCGGAACCGCTCTTCTGGCAATACTTTCCGGCATCAGTGTTCAGGTCGTATCTGTCACCGACGGCGGAGCTTCGCATCCCGATTCACCGACCGTGACTCAGCCCGAGATGGAACGCCGTCGACGGTCCGAGTCGGATCGGGCAGCGCGTGTCCTCGGAATTCCCACACCGGTTCGATTGAGCATCCCGGACGGAAAGATCGGCGAGAACCGACAGGAGTTGACCGACCGCCTCAGCTCGATTCTCGGTGATTCCTCGGCGGATACCTGGTGCGCCTCCACGTGGCGCGGGGACGGCCACCCGGACCACGAAGCCACCGGAGACGCGGCGGCGAGGGCGTGCGCGGACACTGGATCGCGCTTGATCGAGTATCCCATCTGGGCGTGGCATTGGGCCGCGCCGGATCATGCGGCAGTCCCGTGGGAAAGAGCACGAAAGGTGACCTTGCCCTCCGACGTTCAGGCTGCGAAATCTGCTGCCACCAATGAGTTCACTTCACAGATCGCTCCGCTTTCCGATCATCCCGCGGATGCACCCATCCTCCCCCGCCACGCGATGGAACGATTACTGAGGCCGTACGAGACGGTGTTCGTATGAGCGATCGTGAACTCCCCGCGGAATACTTCGCCAAGATGTATGCCGCACAGTCCGACCCATGGGATTTCGAATCCCGCTGGTACGAGCAGCGGAAGTACGCACTCAGTGTCGCTATGCTCCCGAAACCTCGATACCGTCACGCATTCGAACCGGGGTGCTCGATCGGGATTCTCACCGAGAAGTTGTCCGAGCGCTGCGACAGCGTTCTCGCCACCGACATCGTCCCGACCGCACTCGAGAGCGCTCGTGCGCGGCTTACCGGACATGACGCAGAATTTCGGCTCTGGGCGTTGGGTGACGACTGGCCCGACGAGACGTTCGACCTCGTCGTCATCAGCGAAGTCGGCTACTACCTGACCTTCGAAAAGCTCATCGAGGCAATGCTGCAGGTCGTCGAGCATCTCGAGCCTGGCGGAACGCTGCTGTGCGCCCATTGGCGTCACGTCGTACCGGAGTATCCGCAAAACGGTGACGCCGTTCATTCGGCTGTGCGCCAGACGCCGGGGTTGGCGCAGTTCGCGTCGTACCAGGACGAGGACGTGCTGATCGATGTCTTCGTGAAGGGTCCGCCGTCACCACCGTCGGTAGCTCGTTCCGAAGGTCTGATCTAGTAGACCTGTGCGCGGTTGAGGAGTGTGGGGACTCCTCAACCGCGCACGGGGGTCAGTCTCGCTGCTCCAACGCGAGGTCCGTATCCGACTGCAGTTCACCGACTTCGGACTTCAGGATCCGCATCGACCTGCCGAGGCCCCGGGCCGCGTCGGGCAGCTTCTTCGAACCGAACAGCACCACGAGCACTACTGCGACGATCGCCCAGTGAGTCGGGCTGAGCGCGCCCATCAGGCGGGTTCCTTGCCGTCGGGGTACACCGCATCGACCTCTACCTCGACGAGCCAACCGGCAACGGGCAGTCCGGCAACCTCGAGGGCGAAGCGGGTGGGCCGGGCGCTGTTTCGCTCGATCGGAGCGATCGGCTCGGCCGTGCCCATCGGCACCAACTCGGTGTCACCCGTGTCGAGATTGGTGTTGGCGAAGAACTGCCGGTACGCGCGATTCCATCCTGTGTAGTCGGCCTTGTCCGATCCCGGCGCGTTGTCGAGGAAGACGCGCATCGTCACGACGTCTTCGAGACTCAATCCCTGTGCTTCGAGGTTGTCGCGGATCTTCTTGAGTACGTTGATGCCCTGCGCCTCGGTGACGGTGACACCGGCCGGCAGAACACCGCCGGAGAACTGACCGTCGATGTACGACTCCGGCGAACCTTCCGGCGCCGCCTTGTTTCCTGCCGACGGACCGATGCCGCTGGTCTTGTAGATTGCGGTGTCGCCGCCGATCGCGACGCCCTGAGCGATCATCGGGTTTGCCTGCCCCGCTTCGAGAATCGATTTCGAGGCGAACGAACTCGATGTGGTCTCGGCGTCCGCCTCGTCAGACGAGCAGGCAGTGGCGAAGCCCAGTAGCGTAGTGGCGGCGAATGCCGCTGCAAGGACCTTGGTTCTGCGAGATTTCATGATGTGACCTCCAGAGAAAGTGATGGAAAACGAAGCACGTCAGGCAGTTTGCGCAACACGCTGATGCAGGTGGGTCACGACGTCCTGCGCGGACGTGAAGGCCCCGTGCTGCCAGGCGATGGCATTGGAGAGGTGATCGCCGGCGAAGTAGATCCGGTCGACGGGTTCGAGCAGCTTGGTGTACTCGGGAGTTGCCATGCCGCCGTGGGAATCTCCCGCGCCGGCCCATGATGCCCAGGCGGATTCCGAATACTTGGTGCGACGCCAGCTTCCGGAGAAGGACGACGAGATGTCGCGAGTGTATTTGTCGCCGTGGATTTCTGCGCCTTCGGCGATGGCCTTTGCCAGCCGCTGACGGTGGGTGAGCGATTCGAAAGCCTGTTGACGCTTACCCGAGCTGTAGTACGCGACGACGACGCCGCGGTCGGAGTTGTAGTGATCGTAGGGGAACATGATCTGGGAGATGTCGCGGTCGGTGTTGGACGCGCCACCGTAGATGCGGTCCTCGGTCTCCCACCACCGACGCGAGTATTCGATACCGAGCTTGCCCGACGACGACGGCTTGGCTGCATCCAACGCGAGCAGGATGTCGGAGGGCAGATTGTTGTTCAGCCGCTTGATCAAGTGCGGCGGGATCGTGCAGATTGCGTAGTCGGCGGTGATCGACTTGGATTTGCCGTCGACGACGTAGTCGACGGTGACGCCTTCCGGCACGTTCTTCATGCCGCTGACCTCGGCGCCGAACTCGATGTTGTCCATCCCGATCGCGTCCTGGAACTTGTAGTAGATCCGGTCCATGCCACCGACGGGGGTCATCATCGTCATGGCCTGGTCGTAACCGAACTCGAAGGAGAATGCACGCCCGATGCCGCCCTGGATGACATCGCTCATCCCGAATGGTTCGATCTCGGTTCCGAAGTTGAGGCCGGCGCCCGGCTCCGCGGAGTGCCCTCGACGCGAGGATCCGACGTAGCGGCCGTCGCTGGAGAGATCGCCGAAGTCGGTGAGGAAGGACGAGAGTGCTTCTTTGTCTTCCTTGCTCAAGACCTGGTCGAGAGCGCCCTGATTGGTGGCCTTCTGCAGCAGCTCGGACATGTATCCGTAGGTGTCGGCTTTGGCTGCTCGGTAGGTGATCGACTGATTCGCCAGCGGCTTGTTGCCGGTGTAGTTGACGAAGGTGTTCGCGTTCTGGTTTCCGAACATCTGCAGTTCGACGCCCAGTTCGCGGCAGTAGTCGATGGTGTTGTGATTTTGCGGAATACGCGTCGCACCGAGGTTGTAGAAGTGCCCTTCCGAGAACGTACAGGTCTGTGTCTCACCGTTCAGGTCGGTTTCTTCGGTGCCGTTGCGGATCGACCACACCCGACCACCCGGGCGGTTGCGTGCTTCGAGGACGGTGACCTTGTATCCGGCCTTCTGCAGTTCGTAGGCAGAGCACAGCCCGGACGGTCCGCCGCCGAGGATCACGACGGAGTGATTTCCCTTGACCTTTCCGATCAGGTCACCCGCAGCAGGTGCCTGAAATCGCCTCGGCGTCGACGCCACTGCCGGCGCCAGGCCGATGGACGACATAGCACCGAGTGCCAGGCCGGCGCCGCCGGTGATTCCCAGGCTGCGCATGAAAGATCTACGTGTGTATGGCATTCGAGCTCCCCAGTGTGCTCCCGGTGACCCGGGTGGTTGGTGTTGAACACAGACTTCAGGAGCGTTGGGTCCGGAACTTGACGCGCAGGAAACAGTCGGTGGGGACCGAGTGAGAAACGTGCGAGCGTTCGCATCTTGCTCTCTCACCCGAGTGCGATCAGCGGAAGCATGCCCGCAATATCGGCGTTACAGAACCGGACTAGCGTGACGCGACATGTCCGCTCTCACCGAAGCCATCGCGCGGTCCTTCACCACGCGCGAGAAGCAGCCCCCGGCGCGATCACCGCTGCGGGCGTTGGGCCGTCGGCAACTCTCGGGCGCCGAAGTGCTGGCCCAGTCGGTGGCAACCACTGCCCCTGCTGTGTCGATGGTCGTTCTGCCCGTCACCATGCTGACACACGGCCGATTGTTGAGCGGGATGATCACCATCATCGCGGCCACCGTGCTGGTGACGCTCATAGCCTTCTGCGTTTCGCAGTTCACTCGCCGAATGGCTGCGTCGGGCGGATTGCACAGCTTCGTCTTTCGTGGCCTGGGCACCCGGGCAGCATTGACCACCGGCATCGCCATGCTGGTCAAGTACGTCGGCAGCGCGGTGATGACGCTCTATCACGGCGGACAGGCCGCAATCGCATTGCTCGGCTTCGCGGGTGTGCACGTGGACAAGACTTTTCACGTCATCGCGCTCTATCTGGGGATAGCCTTGCTGATTCTCGGCGCTCTCGTGCGAAGTGTCAGATTTGCCGCGCTCGCGATCCTCGTCGTCGAAAGCTGTTCACTTCTGTTCATCGTCGGGCTCATGATCCTGGGCGGTTCCGGAAGTCAACAAGCACAGATCGTTCCACCCACCTCCGGCCACGGGTTGTTACTCACCGCCCTGGCTGCCGTGTTCGCTCTCGCCGGATTCGAGAGCGCGGCCTTCTTCGGCCCCGAGGCCCGTCGTCCGCTGGTAACCGTCACCCGCACAGTCCTTCTCACTCCGGTCATCTGTGGATCGCTCTTCATCTTCGCGGGCTGGGCCGCTTGGTCCGGGCGCAGTGACACCCTCGTCAACGCCTATCTCCACGGAACGGCGACGGGCGTGAGCCCCGGTGTCGTGATCGCGCTCAACGTCGGTCTGGGGTGCTCGTGGCTGGCGTCCTCGATGGCGTCGTCCAATGCTGCGTCACGCCTGGTCTATTCGTTCGGTGTCGAGCGCCTACTCCCCCGCCGGTTCGCCTCGGTTCACAGTGCCTTCCGTACGCCCTACTTCGCATTGACTACCGTGGTCTGCACCGTCCTGCTGGGCGGCGGAACCTTTGCCGTTCTCGGGCGCGGAGAAATCTTCGACGACGTTCGACTGACTGTTCGCGGCGCCGTCATCGTGGCCTATGCACTGACGGCTATCGCATCCGTTGTCTTCCTGACACGGATCGGCGAGCACACTCCCGGAGTTCTCGCGGCCGCGTCGTGTGGCAGTGGTGCCGGAGCGATAGTCCTCGGTTACCTGGTTTATGCCAACACGATCGACCACGCGTACGTTGCACCGATCGCCGTGCTCGTGATCCTGACTTCGGGCACACTCTGGCAGTTCTACCTGCGACGCCGAAGCCCCAAAAGTCTGCTGCACGTCGGAGCTTTCGACAGTCCCGAAACCGAGGACGTACTACCAGGAGCTGGGGTGTTCGCCACCGACGCAGCCGGAAACATCGTGCTGGTGGGCGAGCCGACTGCCGGCGCCCGCTGATGGTGGGCCGACCACGCGACCTCGGTGGGCACGAACCCCGAGCGGTTCAGCGCGCCCTTGCCCTCCTCGAGTCGGCGGCCAGGCTCGGATCGGGAGCCACCGCCAAGGACATTGCCGCCCTGGCCGACATCCCACCTGCCACTGCGTATCGGTTACTCAACATCCTTGTCGCCGACGGTTACCTGGTTCGGATCGCCGACCTCTCCGGCTTCGCACTAGGCCGACGCACCCGTGAATTAGCCGGGGCTGCCGCCGAACCCACACCCATCGACAATTCGGTGCTCCTCGAAGAACTCCGCGAACAGCTACGGTTCGGCGTCTACCTCGCGTCGTTTGTAGAAAACAGAATTCGGCTCGTCGATCGCGATCCCGACCACGAACTCAGTGGTGAACGGACACTGGTCACAGCCGTTCACGCGTCGGCTATCGGGAAGCTGCTCCTCGCCAACCGACCCGAATTGGCCGAGGCCCCACTGCGAAAGGTCACCGCACACACCATCACTGACGGCGACGCGTTGGAACTCGAGCTCTCGCGGATCCGGCGCGGTGAGGCCGCCCGTGAGGTCGACGAGATTCGTGTCGGACGCTCCGCCGTCGCCGTCCCGATCCACGACGCGGAAAGGTGTGTCGTCGGTGCCTTGGCTGCGATAGGTCCGACCGGCAGACTTTCCGTCGACGACGCAGACCTGGTGGCACTGCTGCGGGAGTACGCGGAACGCATCGTTGCACCGACGATGTCGAAGGCAAGCTGAAAGTCAGAGGCCGAACACACGTTTGGCAAAGCCGAGATGCTCGTCGGCCCAGCCGATGACGCCGAGCGTGGAATCGAGATTCTGCGGCGGAGTGCGCACCAAGGTGTCGCGTCGGACGAGTCGGTCGAAATCGATCTGAGCGCGGTCGAACTGGACCCCTGCCGTGACCATGATGTTCGCCAGTTCTTGCGCCATCACCCCGTACGCGACTGTCGTGGGATGAACGCCGTCGAGCGAGAAGAGGCCGCCCGAAGCGCGGCCGCCGCGACCGTCGGCGGAGAGGAACAGCGAGTCCGGCACGGGTTGCAAGTCGGTCAGCGCCTTGGGAAGGGGGTACGGCGTCCACCATGACGGCCGCGCATTGACGTCGGTGACGTAGCGCCGTGAGGCCACGCGCTCGAGCAACCCGGCAATATCGCAGAGGTACCAGTCCTTCCCCACCCGACGGGCATTCGCGACGGCTTGCTCGATTCCGTCGTTGTACATGTCGATTGCGGTGTCGACGGCCCACGCCTGCGCGCCGGTGATGTGCTGATCGCGTTGTGGGTCGAAGTCGGTGTCGCGCACCCACGGTCGTGCGTAGTACGGGAAGTAGCGGGATCCGATTTCGATCTTCCCCCCGAGCCCGTGGGCGATCGGTGCGATGGTCACGTGTGGGACGGTGCAGAGGATGACGTGCTGGGCGTTGATCTTGCGGATCGCGGCCAGCACCTCGGCGTACTCCGACGCGAAGTGCTCAGGCCGCCACACCGTGTAGTCGCGCTTGCCGCCCGGATCACGGAAGTTGTTGCCGCTCCACTCGACTCGAAGTTCGGTGACGGTGCGGAGCGCGTTGTTGGCACCGAGGAAGACGATCAGAGTTTCGATGCCTTCCTTGCCCAACTCCGCTGCTGCGTCGAACGCGGTCATACGCTTCTCGGCGTCGGAGCCTCGCGGCAGAACTCGCAGTGCGGCGCGCTCACCGTTGTTCTCGACGATCTGGCTGATCAAATCGTCGTGCGGTTGGTGAAGAGCGTCCTCACAGCCCTGCGCCGTCTTGGTCAGAGCGTCACGAAGATCCCACCCGTACACCGAGAGGTTGTGGGTGATTGCCGAGAACGTCGGCGCTTCGCTGCCCGGTCCGCGTTCCCAGTAGTCCTCTACCTGATCCATGAACGCACGTGCAGCAAAGAGTGCGAGCGGAACCTCCCAGAGGTCGAGCCGTGGGCCGAAGCGCTCCTCGAGGGTGCGGAGCAACAGTTCGATGTTGAGCGGAAGCCCGCCCGGGCCGCCGTAACGGGGAAAGCGGAACTGGTCGAGCCGGCCCAGCTGGTGAGCAATGATCGCCGGATACGACAGATCGGTATTGAAGATCGCCCCGCTCTGGAATCCCTGCGACAGCGAATCGCCGATGACCACCAACCGGTGGGGAGCATCTCCCCCTGGCGGAACTACCGGAATCCCCACTGTGGGATCGAACTGCGGAACCCTTGGTCTGCCGGCGGCCGCGGCCACGACGTCGTCGGGAGTATCGGATGGAAGTTCCATGCCCACTCACCTCCGGAAAAGTCCAGCTGGTCAGCTTATCAGTGGTGGCTTACGCCGATCGGAATTGTCCTGCTCCGATTGCTTCTCGATCGACCTGACAACCTCGTCGGCCCACTGTTGATTTCGCCCGTCGAATTCCGCGCGGTCCCGACGCGCGATACCCCGCCCCACCAGGATGGCAATCGGAATGGAACACACGACCCATACGAGTAGTACGCCTCCGACAATCCACCACATAACCAGTAATTGTGCCCGATTCGACGACTGTTGTGCTCCAGGTCGAAACATCTGTCCGAATCGTGGCGGTCAATCCAGGTGAGCGCGCAGGTCAGAAACGATCTGCGTCGACGGTTTCACGGGCTTTGCGAACCTGATTCCAACCACGAGCGGCGATGCCGAAGGCAACAAGCGACATCAGATCCGAGACCGTCAGACCGTGTTCTCTGTTCAACGACCACAAGACCTGACCTTCCAGCGGTCCATTGAAGAACAGCCACGCCACCCCTGCACAGACGGTCGCAACAACACTGGCTTTGGACGGCTTCATCAAACACACGGTGCTGGTCACGAACAACAAGTTCATGAAAACCAGACCGTAGAAAATTCCGATCATGCGACTCCCCCCGAAGTTCGTTCGTTCAGCCGCGGTTGAAGTTCAGGTACGCCTTCGACGGTGTCGGGCCGCGCTGGCCCTGGTATTTGGATCCGGCCTCGGAGCTTCCGTAGGGGAACTCTGCAGCGCTCGAGAGCTTGAGCAGGCAGAGCTGTCCGATCTTCATTCCCGGCCAGAGCGTGATCGGCAGGTTTGCGACATTGGACAGCTCCAGTGTGATGTGGCCGCTGAAACCCGGGTCGATGAAGCCGGCGGTGGAGTGCGTCAAAAGGCCCAGGCGCCCGAGGCTCGACTTACCTTCGAGGCGGCCGGCGAGGTCGTTCGGCAGTGAGCACACTTCGAGAGTCGAACCGAGAACGAACTCGCCGGGATGAAGCACAAACGGCTCGCCCTCTGCCGGTTCGACCAGGCTGGTCAGCTCGTCCTGGCGCAGTGCCGGGTCGATGTGCGTGTACCGCGTGTTGTTGAAAACCCGAAAAAGACCGTCGAGGCGCACGTCGACGCTCGACGGTTGCACCATGGAATCGTCGAAAGGGTCGATACCCAGACGTCCAACGGAGATTTCGGCACGGATGTCACGATCGGAGAGCAGCACAGGTAGAGGTTACCGGTTCTGCGGGCAGTGCCGGCCCATCGCCGGGGCGATCACACTGTGGTTACCGAACACGATGCGCGGGTTCTGGACTCCCACGGGAGAGCCCAGCCCCACCTGTCTCAAGTTCTCCATGCCGAAAGGCTTTCCCGCGCAGAACTTGTGGGCAAATCATTTACCGATGGCGCCGACTTCCACACGCCTGTGTTGATCAATGACGGCCGGGGACACCGCTGCTTGAAAGCTCGTCTGATAATGTTCGGAAAGCACGTTGATCGGCGGTGAAAACACGTCCGGTCGGCTGCGACGCCGATGTAGTTCAATGGTAGAACATCAGCTTCCCAAGCTGAATACGCGGGTTCGATTCCCGTCATCGGCTCCACAGATTTTCCGCAGTTCAGAGCCCTTTTGGGGCAGTCGAACTTCGCTTGTTTGGGTCCCAATCCTGTGACAGGTACACGGCAGGTACACAACCCCCTCCATTCAGTGATCAGTCAATGTGAATCCAACGAAAATGGGGGTGCTAGAGGACCGCGTCTCGGAATTCTGCAGTTCATCGATGCCGTCCGACTGGTCGTGCCCCGGCCTGAATCGGTGTCCATTGCGCGCACTGTCAGGAGAGTGCTGTCGACCTCGAAGCCGATGGTCGCCGGTACCTCGGTTCGTTTGCCGTCCATCAGTGATTCGAGCGCGACTACCAACAAATGGGTTTGGAAACTGTCTCCGCTCGGACTCCGCGCAGCTTGTCAGTTGAATATTGCAAAAACGATCTGCCGTAGCGCACCCATACGCCGAGGACCACAACTCACGCACGAATGCAGGTCTTCTCACAATCACAACTGTGAAAGGACCCAAGTGCGTCAAAAATCACCTTCGAAAAGAATCAAGTACGTATTCTTCCTAAGTATCGGACGCCCTAACCGTAAGTGCCAATGTAAGACCATCGCTCTGCACGGATCCGGAGAGCCGGATAAAGCTCGAAGAAATACCCCAGTTTCGAGGAATGTCACATTAGCGTCGTGCTACCTTCCCGACAATCTTTAGAAACCGGCAGATTGGCCCCAATTGGATAGAAGGCCGTAGGTGTCCAGAGTCGAAACCTTATTCCCCGCAAGCATCGCAGCGCCTTCCCTGGTTATGACGTTCGGAGCTACGGCTTCTCACGCAACTCCCAAACCGGGCAACTTTGGCGCAGGTGCTTCTGGTGGACCTTGGTTGGTGGACTACAACTCCTCGAATCGCCTCGGATATATCAGGACAGTCACCTCATTCGGTCCAGGCTCGCCCGCTTACATTGCAGGTCCCAATTTCGATAGCAGGACATCTGCCCTGTATGCAGTAGCGAATCTTGCCGGGCCCTAGACGGAGCGAGGAGGTGAATTCAAATGGATAACGTCCTCTTTGCTATCGTCAACATGATCGTGGCGATGGCGAACGGTTCCACGATCCCCTTCTCATTAGAAGGCGCAGGGCCACTAACCGCTCCCGACTTGTAGAGAAGATCGGCCGACCGCATGTGGATGACATTTTCAGCTCTGCCTGAAACCTGCATATCAGAAGATGCGTGGATCGTGCGGTGGTCACAAACATAAGCTCCCCTACCTGGCCAGGAAGGGGAGCTTATGTTTGACAGGTCTCAAATAGTCGGTCGAGGCCGCCCCGAATAGGATCAGCAACCGAATGTCACAGCGCCGACTGGTTTGATCACGCGAGTGTGCACCGTGAGCAGAATTCACACAGAGGTCGATTAATGTGCATCTGCTGAATCAGCCTTCTCAGCTCCGTTTGATCGAATACGTCTGCTGGCTCGAGTGCCCTTGCCACGGTGAGGCAAGCTACCAATCTCGGACGCGGGCGGGCGCTGTCTCTTGATGTTGATGTTGACCACGATGGACCTGTACCTAGTTGGCACTGACCAATTTAGGTCGTCGAACAGGTAGCCGGTGGAAGCGCTTCGGTCTTCGGCCTGATCACGAGCGGCCGCTATGTGGTGAGAATTGGTCGGTCTCCTCTTGAAATGTAGTCGGCGAATCGTTCAATTCCTGCTTGTGAGAAGCTTCCTCGACCTGCGCGTCTAAGTGCGGCTTCGACGAATGGGAGCGGTTTCCTGCGGTACGTGCGGTAGATGCTGTCTAGTACTGGTTGCAGTGCCCGGCGTGCGAGGTCTGCTGTTTCCGGGTCTGAACCCCCGAATTTCACTGTCACATTCGGCATAGATACCCCTGCTGGTCGAGTGTCCGATTCCCTGGCCGGAAGCGTACGTATCGGGATTGCAAATCAGTACAGAAACACCAAAACGGGGCGCTAAGTCCCTACTTGCGGTGGATACGACTCCGTCTTTGGGTTGACGAAAAGGGGCCCGACCGCGGCGTGCGGTCCGGCTTCTGTTCTACGACTGCGGGTTGCGACCGGAAGCCGAGGCTTCTGGTTTCTCCGGCTTCACGTTGGGTGGCGAACTGCCGATGCTTACTGGCGTTTGCGTCAACGCATAGCGAACTCCCATCTACAACGTCCATGCAGAATGTCCCCCGCTACATAGTTGCCGCCTTCGACGAGGTGGCCGAATTCATTGAGGCGATATCTGCCGGCCACCCGAAGGTGCCCCGTCCCGTGGTCGACCACCTAGATCGGCGGTTCCATGGTTCCGAAGAAGCTCAATGCCTGTGCGCAACGCCCCGGGATCTGGAAGTCGTAGCCGGTCTGCATCCAAGCTGTTCCATCAGCCTCTGCGATGAATGTCCCGATAGGCAGCGCTCGGAGACCCAAGTCATCGGTGCCAGATTCCGCGATCTCATTGCCAACATGCCCCACGACGTTCTATGGTTCATTACATGAGTAATGAACCAGTGAACATCGGGCGTCGATCATCGTGATCGACGACGGACGACCACTGTTCCAGCAGATCGCCGAGCAGATCGAAGGCTCGATCATCGACGGCTCCCTGCCGGAAGACGGGCAGGTGCCCTCAACCAACGAACTGGCGGCGTTCCACCGAATCAATCCGGCGACGGCAGCCAAGGGCCTCAATCAGCTCGTAGGCGAGGGGATCCTCTACAAGAAACGGGGAATCGGAATGTTCGTCACGGTCGGTGCCCGCGACGCACTCAGGTTCAGACGCCGAGAAGCGTTCGCGCGCCAGTACATCGAGCCGCTGGTCGCGGAGGCCGACCGGCTCCAGATTTCCCTCGGCGAACTCAAATCCATGCTGGACGACAGGAAGGCGGACCGATGAACGCAAGCACGACAACGACCGAGTCGCACGTCAGGCGTTTCGACGAAACTGAACTTGTCGCCTCGATGCGCTCCGTGGACAGAAAGTACGGGGATGTCGACGCGCTCGCGGACGTCTCGTTCGAGATCAGCCGCAACAAGATCTACGGCCTACTCGGCCGTAACGGCGCAGGCAAGACGACGATCATGCAGATACTGACCGGGCAGGACCTGCACACCCGCGGCGACGTCGAGGTATTCGGCGCTGCCCCTTTCGAAAATGCCGACGTCCTGGCGAACGTGTGCTTCGTCAAGGAAAGCCAGACGTACCCCGAAGACCTCAAGGTCAAGCACGTACTCGTCGCCGCCGGCCATCTACTCCCGAATTGGGACCACGCGTTCGCCGAGACACTGCTCGACGACTTCCAACTTCCCCTCTGTCGCAAGGTGAAGAAGCTTTCACGCGGCATGCGGTCGGCATTGGGGGTGATCATCGGACTCGCCTCCCGCGCGCCCCTGACGCTTTTCGACGAGCCGTATCTCGGTCTCGATGCCGTTGCACGCCAACTGTTCTACGATCGCCTGCTTGCGGACTACGCCGAACATCCTCGCACTGTGGTGCTTTCGACTCATCTGATCGACGAGGTAGCCAATCTACTCGAGCACGTGATTGTCGTCGACGGCGGCCGGATTGTCGTCGACGCAGACGCGGATGCACTGCGTAGCCGCGCCGTGGTGGTATCCGGTCCCATTGATGCGGTGGATGCCGTTGCTGCGTCCGGCAGGGTCCTGCGCCGGGAGACACTGGGCGCCCACAGCCGAATCATGTTGCAGGCCGATGTGACAGAGACCGAGCGAAACCGACTGCGGGAGGCTGGAGTCCAAGTGGAACCGGCATCTTTGCAGGAACTTGTCATCGCGACTTCGACGCAGCGCAAGGAGATCACCGTATGAGTATCGCAACGACAGAGCCACGGACGGTCCCGAAGACGCCCGCTCGGTCCAGGATCGGTGCCGTCCTACAACTGCACACGGTCGCGTGGCCGTTGCTGATCGCCTGGCCGGTGGGCATCCTGTTGATCTCGTTCCTGATCAGCTTCACTATCTACGCGATCGTCGGGAACGAGGAGGGTGAAGGATTCACCGGCAGTGTGTTCTCGGTCTACGGTTTCGTGCTGGCGTTCTACCTCCAGTCGATGACGCAGACGTTCCCATTCGCGCTCGGACTGAGCGTGACCCGCCGCGAGTTCTTCACTGCCACCACGGTTATGGCGCTGGCACAGTCCGCAGTCTTCGCAATCGCGCTGCAACTGCTGTCCGTGCTGGAGTCCGCCACCAACGGCTGGGGTGTGCACATGCGCATGTTCGGCATCGCACGCTATTTCACCGACAACACCGCCGTACAGTTGCTCGCACTGTTCGCGACGCTGCTGCTGACCAGTTCGATCGCAATGCTGGCAGGTGCTATCTACCAGCGGTGGAGGATCACCGGTCTACTCGCCTCCCTCACCGGGCTTTTCGGCTTGCTCGGCTTGTCAGCGATCGCGATCACCTGGGCTGGGTGGTGGCCGGCGATCGGTTCGTGGTTTGTCGATACTCCCCGAGTGGTACCGATGGCGCTACTCCCTCTGGCCCTTGCCATCGCGTGCATCGCCGGAGCCTGGGCGACGTTGCGTCGAGCAACGCCGTGACCGCGCAATCATGTGCGACGCCACATGTCGCGTCGTTTCGAAGTGCTCGTCGGATCAAACCCGTCTAGACAGCTCGTCCCCCTCCCTGAGTCAGGAAGGGGGACGAACGTCGCAACAGGGTGCTACCTCGTCCCCGATTTGGTCCGCTCTACTGCCGAGCCACCCGCTCGACAAAACTCGAAGCCCGCAGCACCAGTTCATCTTTCCGGTTCTGGCGCGCAGCGGCGGCATCGTAGCCGGCATACGGGAGCGGGGGGTCGTTACGAACATTGGACGAGCACTGGAAGTCTCGGCAGATCAGTGTTCCGACCGTGCTGCCACGTCGACCGGCGGGCCCGGCCAACTTGGCGCCGTAGAAGACGACCTCGTTGGGGAGTCGCGTGTCGCGGCACCAGGAGCACTGGGCGCGCGATCGCGGAGTGGCCTCGGCTTGAACGAGCAAGACTCCGATGGTCTCCCCGTCGAGTGTCGGGACGATCGCGTAGGCGCGTCGGCCCATTTTCGGATCTCGCCAGCCCAGGTAGTCGAGAGCGTCGAAGTCGATGGTGCCGAAGCCGTCCGGCAGGGTGAGATCGGACTTCTCCTTACGACTCGCGTTGACGAGGCTGGAACGAATAGATGTATCGGTCAAAATGATCATGGGTGTATACCAATCGTGGCTCGGTGAAGGTGGGTACAGCTCATGGCCCGATCAGCACCAAGTGCTGTCGGGTCCGAAATGCGCTATCTGTCGCCGGCGAAGACGACGCCGACAACCCCCTCACGCCCATGGGGCGTCACCGTGTACGTATCCACACCGCGATGGTAGCTACAGGCCTGCGTTACAGGCCACTCGATTTGTCAGTCACGCCATACCGCCGTGAACTCGTACCAAGGTCCGCCGAGGTGAGTTGCGGAGAAATCATCGAACCCCGATGGTGGGCCGCTGGGCGAGTACACCCACCCACTCGAGGTGATGAACATGCTGTCGTTGTCGATGAAGTAGACCTCATCCGGCCGCACGACATGGGCACTACTGATATCGAACTGGCCGATCTCGAGCTCTTCCACGGTCGATTCAGGCTGCTCCAAAAGACCAATCGCGATGGTCTCGAACTCTCCGCTCTTGTCGAGGAAAGTTGCCGGCGGCATCAACAACACCAGAGCTACTGCAGCGATGACGGCGATCGGGGAGGACAGAATCCACCACGACCACCGCCGGTCCTGGCCAAGGACATAGAGGGTGCGGATCGCCCACACCAGACCGACCACGATCAAGATGAGCAGAGCCGCGGCGCTGACGAGGAAGGGATCCAACCATCTGTACTCCCCGAACGGCGAAGGCCACCAACCGTAATGCCGGCAGACCAACGCAATGAGCGGAACAACGGTGAATGCCAAAAGAATCGGCCCCGGTGGCTTGGACGACTCCGGAGGGTCAGCTACCAACCATTCACCCAGCGACTTCGGCCTTCTCATCACCCCACCGTATCTGCAGGTCATGGCAAACTCAGCTACACGGCGAATCCCTTTGCAGTACAATCACTCTCGTTCCACTCACAACAACCAACGCAGCGATCGGCACTCTCGCCGCAACCGACACAGATGGACAAACCTCACAATTCTCAGATTCAACGTGCCGATCATGCGACAATCGGACGGTGAACGAGACCGCGAGTGGAGTTTCGCACCCGCACCGACCGCGACTGCTGAGCGTCGGCGTCCTACTCTCCGCCGCCCTCCTGTGGTCCACTCCCCTCGCCGCTGCCGCGCCCACCGAACCTGGGCCGGCCAGTTGCATATCATTCGGAACCGCCCAACTGCCACCAGGTGCGCCCTCCGGTGGAGGTCGAGTCGGGTTGGCAAACCTACCGACATTCACCGGTTCGACCGCCCCCAGCTCGGTCCAGATCCGCACGCCAACTACGCAATTCAATCGTTTCTGGGACTTCGCGCTAGTCGACCACGACTTACTCGCTCGGCCGCGAGAGACAGGCGCATCAACGGCTCAACCGTGGCGTTTCGTGCCGATGCCCGAGTGCCTGCGTGGACGACTGGTCGGGATATCACTGGACGACGACGAACTCGTCGCGGTCGACGACAACGGCTGGATCTACACGATGGACAACGCATCCCAGGATCCGCTGGTGTGGAATTGGACCTCGGCATGGGGCGCACCGCTGTGGAGCGGTCCCGGCCGACAACTCCCCGGAGACCACCCGAACGGGTGGGCACTGAGCGTCTCGTCGCCTTGGGACAACCAAACTTTCACCGACGTCGCAGGACGGATTCACTTCGTCGGACTCGCCAAGATGACGATGATCCCCACGTTGACCGGGGACGGCAGCCGGATAACCTACGCGGACCCGTGGCTGCCCAACGACGACAGCTACGAGATCGGCGGCCCGCTCGGCGGGCGATTCCAGGCGGACTCGCTGTCGGCGGCCGGATCAACCACTTTCGTGATGAACAAGTACGGCGACATATACACCCGCACATTTGATTTCGATTCTTCGGGATCGGACTCGATCTTCTTCCGCTACAGCTGGGAAGATCAGTCGGACAAGCCGTCGGCACCCAACCTCGTGGCCGAAACACTCGACCGCAGCACCGCCGCGATCCGACTTCCGGCCCCAGACTGGGTGCACCAGCCCAAAATTCCCGGTGAAGTCACATCCGCGATCAGTGTGCACTCACTCGGTCCCGGCCCGAACCGGCGGGAGTTGCGCGTCGAGGGTCTCCGCGGCGCCGAATCCGGCTTCTGGCACAAGGATCTCGTCGGGGATGCCTGGGAGTTCACGCCGACCGGCGCGTCCCTCCTCGGCACACTGATCGAAAACGCGCCGACAGACCGGTCGACGGATACCCTGTCCCCCGCTGCCCCCTGGCACTTGTCCACGACCCTGCCCGCCCGCGACGGTGCCATCGACGGTCAGACTCTGATCGACATCGGGTTTCCGTACTCTGTGGTGGATCCGCGCATGCTCGACGCGATCGGCCAGCACGCACAACCGTCCGGATACCGACTGGGCGTGGACCATTTCGACCCGGTCGCCACCACGCGGACCGCGACCGTGACTGCACCGGATGGCACGGTTCTTCCGGTCGTCCTGCACACCGCCGACGGACTACGGATGGCTCCCCGCGCATCCGGCCTCGATGCCGATCCGCGCCACCTCGTCGGGGCAATCGAGATCCCGTCGGACGCGTACGCGGATCGGGCATCGAACCCCGCTCTGGACGCGTTCGTGCAGGACTGGATGCGCGGAAACCCCATTGCCGCGATCACGCTCAGCGCCACCGACCACGACTTGGTGATCCGCTAGCCGAAACCAGCGCCGTCCACCGTGTCGCCTCGATTAGGCTCAGCAGATGGTCGACACCACACCCGACGTGCCGATATCACCCGTCGACGCTGCGAGCCTCCAGCTCGGTGTGCACGTCCAGCCCTACCTGGTCACTATTGCCGGACTGCTCGCTCCTGGTGGCTTCGTCGATCGAGACGGTCGACCTGATCTAGTGCGACTTCACCGCACTCTCGCCGCTCACATCGCGCAGGAGCCGTTACTGCGGCAGCGACCGATCATGCGGAACGGGTCATGGTGGTGGACGGAAAACGACATCGACTTCGACCTCCATCTCTCGCTTGACGAACGCGGGCCTACAGAACCCGACTTCGAATCCGTCTGTGGTCGACTCGTGATGCAACCCCTCGACACCACCCGACCGTTGTGGCACATCGCCTTCGTTCCTGCAGCTCGACCGGGTCTGTGCGGCATTGTGATCCGAGTGCATCACGCGGTTCTCGACGGCGCCAGAGCCAGCGACCTTTTCGAGCGCTTGTTCGCCTCACCTGATTCGAAAAGTACCGACCCGGGCGCTCCCGTGCCGAACATCCCTCCGAAGGCCGCCGGTTCCCTCGACCTCCTCCGATTTCGAATCGGTACTTTCCTGCACCGGCCAATCCGATCACGGGTGTTACTGGGCGCCATTGGTCCCACGAGATCGATCTCGTCCGTCAACGTCCGCACCTCTCTGATCGAGCATGCCGCGCAGCAAGCGGGAGGCACTTTGAACGATGCCTATCTCGTTGCGGTGGGCGGCGGACTACGATTCATCCTCCAAGAATGCGGCGAGCCCATCCCCAAGTCGATTGCGGTATCGGTACCCGTCGCAGTCACAGCGATCGGTAGCGCACGCAATGCCGTCGGGTTCATGATCATCGACCTTCCACTTCGTGAAACCGACCCACAACGCACAGTCGCGATCGTCGCGAAGCAAACCGCTGCGGCCAAACCTTCCGCACGCGCTGCGGGAACAACCTTTCGGTCACCGCGTATCGCCGGCGTTTTCGACAAGCTCGCAAAGCGGCAGCACATGATCGGTGCAGTCGTGTCCAACGTCCATGGACCGCGCGGCCCGCTCACGCTCGACGGGGCAGCGCTAGTCGAACTCTGGCCTCTGGGCCCGTTGGCGGGCAATGTCCGCGTCGGCTTCACCGCAGCGTCCTACAACGACACATTCTGGATCGGAATCCAGGCCGATGCCGAGCATCTCCCACCTGCAAGCAAGATCGCCCGAGCCGTCGAACGGACTCTCGACGAAATAGCCGGCACTGCACACTGACTGGATCTACTGCCACTATCCGATGCACCTCGCCGCTTGGGCAACGGATACTGTCGAGACGTCTCGACAACATCTCCACTGATTCGAGCCTGCAAGCCGGTGTCGTCACGACACGATCGTCACGAGGAAGGCGAAAGATGTTCACACCTGCAGAATTCGGCAAGGTCTCGGTACTGGTTCCTGAGAACGGTGGTGCCGTCCCCTACGGGAACACCGTGGTAGTGCACGGATCTGAAAGCACGCTCGTGATCGACCCTTCGCTCTCCCTCGACCGCGATCCCGTCGGCGCAGACCTCGTATTCGTCAGCCACGGGCACGAGGACCACATCGCCGGACTACGCCATTTCGACACCCCGGCCTATGCGCACCATCTCGACGCACCCGCAGTCGCATCCCTCGACACGATGCTCACCAATTACGGCCTTCCTCCGAACGAACGAGTCGAGGTCCAGCAGTCGATCGCTACGCAATACGGCATACCCCCGACCCACGAGAACGTGTCGGGGATCGCGGGCGGCCACGTCTTCGACCTCGGCGACCGCACTGCGACAGTCATTCATTTGCCAGGGCACACCCGCGGACACTGCGGGGTCCTCGTCGAACCCGACGGCTTCTTCTACGTCGCCGACATCGACCTCACCTCCTTCGGCCCGATGTACGGCGACCTGGGTAGCAGCGTCAACGACTTCCTCGACTCCATCGACCACGTCGCAACGATCGACGCACGCTGGTACGGAACATTCCATCAGAAGGGCGTGGTCGAGGGCAGCGACGAGTTCCGTCGCCGGTTGTCCGCATACCGCGACAAATTACTGAGCCGCGAAGACCGTCTCATCCAATTCCTCGGCGAACCAAAACTCTTGGAAGACATAGTCGCTCATCGACTCGTCTACCGCCCCCACGTATCGGCCCCGTACGTCGACGCCGTCGAACGACGGACAGCTCAGCTACACCTCGAACGACTCATCGCATCCGGTGCCGTCACAGTCGACGAAGACAAGGTGTTTCGCCGGACCCTCTGACATCCCTGGCGAACTGATCGCGCCATTTCGGATACTTCCGAAAATCGGACCGAAGTTCACCGAAAAAATCTGGCACTCGAGGTTGCAGAGTGCCAGTTTGGCTGGTTATCATGTTCTCGCACAGTAAGTTCGGTCGCCGTCGAGGTGACGGTGACCTTTCTTAGACGATACGGGAGGTGTGTTGCTGTGCTTCGTTTCGATCCTTTCACCGACATCGACGCGATCACCAAGTCCCTGCTTGCCACCGGAACCGGCAGCAGCCGAAGTCCACGCTTCATGCCGATGGACCTCTACAAGATCGATGACCACTACGTCCTTCACGCCGATCTTCCCGGCGTCGACCCAGGATCAGTGGACGTACAGGTAGACGGCTCGACCCTCACCCTGACCGCGCACCGCAGCGCCATTTCCGAAGAGGGAGTGACGTGGCTGGCCGGTGAGCGTTTCACAGGAACATACAGAAGGCAGCTGTCCATCAGTGAGGACATCGATTCCGAACGGATCGTCGCCTCATACGACAACGGCGTGTTGACCGTGACCTTACCGATCGCAGAGAAGGCGAAACCGCGGCGGATCGAAATCTCGTCGGGGCCGCCGTCCCGCACCGCAAACTCCGAGGTGAAAACCCAAGGACAGATCGAAGCCTGACCTGAACGGCTTGGCACGAAATCGACTGTACGAGAGCCTTTCATCCAGGAGGTCCACTATGCTCGCGCCAATCATGGCCCCCGCCGCAGCTCTGGCTGAACCGGTCGTCTGGAACGAAGACCCGCAGCGGCAAGGCTGGTGGAAGCGCATCCTCGCGGCCACCCCGCCCGAGAACCCCACCAACGAAGAATTTCAACCCTGACAAAACCAGACCGTGTTCGCCGAATACGGTCACCCACAAATGAATTGATGCCTTCCGTCCGTCCACCGAGGCGGACGGACGGCATTTACAGGCGCTCTACACACGTTCAGCTCGATGAAGCATTCCGGCCGAACCGAAGAGCCATCACCTGCAGCAGGTCAGGAACCGCCCGAAATGGGCGAAGCAGGACGAAACACTCACACAACAAGGACGAAGCTCGCCGCCACCTGCCAACCGTGACTCGTACGGTTGAAATGTAGACGTCAGTGACTGCGCTGACGCTTACCGACCTCGTCGGTCCCCTGAATTGTGTGGCCGTCGAGGTCGTCTCATGTCTATACCCAAACTGAAAGTGGTCAGCCCTCAACCCTCGTCGGAGGAGATGCCGTCGCCAGACCCTCCAGAAGGATTGCCAGACCGCGCTCGAGTTCGTCCTGCCCGTCGTAGTGAGCCATGATCGTAGCCATCGACCGCAGTCTCGGAAACTCGGCAAGCGCAAGCCGATGCAGACCGAGCCGCAAGAGATCGTCCGTCTCCTCGGGATTTTCGACTATTTCCTGAAGCTCGTTGAGAATGTGCCCGTTGAGGAAGCCGAACACTGCTCGGTAGATGTGTAATGCGTCTTCAGGAGTGAAACCGGCCCGTATCAGCAGTTCGAGAATCGCTTCGACGTAGCGCAACGTCCCGGGAGGACGCAATCCGAGCGGGGTGGACAGCGGCCGAGTGACCAGCAAAGGAACCACGTTGGGGTGCGCGAGCGCGAGGCGGCGATACCCGTACGCAACTGCGTGCAGCTGCCCCCTCCAGTCGCGATCGGACGGGTCGACGACCAGTTGTTCGAGCACGGTCTCGACGACCCCGTCCAGCAGGGCCGCCTTGTTGGCCGCGTACCTGTAGAGAGTCATCGGATTTCTGTCGAGCGCTTTGCCCAGTCGGCGCATGGAGAGGCCGTCGGCACCTTCCTCGTCGATGATCGCCAACGCCGTCGAGAGTACGAGCGCCCTGGTGAGGGGCTCCTCGCGGTCCGCGACGGGAATCAAACCCTTAGTGCGATCTGGCGAGTGTCCGGTCATTCACAAAACATACATCGTATGCCTACGCGTTGACAGAACAGTACGGCTGGTTTACTGTTCGGATACGCCCTATGCATACAACGTATACACACATCGTATACCCGGAATGTCCGGATTTACGTGGGCGCTCATCGATACGTCCCGGCGCCGGAGTCGGCGCGGACGTACGGACTCACTTTCGTCGCATGAGTCCCTTCTTCAAAGGATCGAAGATGAACAGAACATGACAGCACCCACCGCAACACGACGCTCGCGGTTCTTTCAATTCTCGGGTATTGCAACGATTTCCGTTTTCTCCGTCGGCATTCTCGTCTTGCCGGCCGGCACTGCCGGCGCGGAAGCGACTGCTGTCGGACTCGGCACCGCTGAGCCCTTTGCAGTCCTTGCCGGAGCAGGAATCACCAACACCGGACCGACAACCCTCGGCGGCGATATCGGCACGTATCCGACTCCAACCATCACCGGTGTATCGGACCTGACGATTACCGGCACCAATCATGGTGGCGACGCGGTATCGCAGGGAGCGAAACCCGACGTGTTGACTGCCTACAACACTCTTGCCGGTCAGGGACCCACACAACCGACGGGAGCCGACTTGACCGGTCGGACACTGGTTTCGGGTGTCTACAACTCCGGTTCGTCGATCGCACTGTCGGGAACCGTCACCCTCGACGCGCAAGGTGACCCCGATGCAGTCTTCGTCTTCCAAGCGGGATCAACGCTGATCACATCGTCGTCCAGCACCGTTGCACTGATCAACGGAACGCAGGCGTGCAATGTTTTCTGGCAGGTTGGAAGTTCCGCCACCCTGGGCACCAACTCCGTCTTCCGAGGAAACCTGTTGGCGCTGACAGACATTACTGCCACAACCGAGGCAACCGTCGAGGGTCGACTGTTGGCGATCAATGGCGCGGTCACTCTCGATACGAACACCGTTACGATCCCGACCTGTGCGCCTCCTGTCACGACTACGACCCCGACCACTACGACGACTACGGTCCCGCCTGACACCGCGACAACTACCACCACGACTGTGGTCCCGCCGGAGGTGACTACAACCACGACGGTCGTCCCGCCGGAGGTGACTACAACCACGACGGTCGTCCCGCCGGAGGTGACTACAACCACGACTGGTACACCGGTGGAAGCGACGACCACCACACCAGGGCCGAACGGCACGACTACAACCACTGTGGACGTACCGCCGATCATCACGACCAGCCGAAACATTCCGTCCATACCCGAGATTCCCGGTCTCCCACCACTGCCGGGAATACCTCCCACCGTTCCCGGGACGGTAACCGTCCCGTCTCGGGTGCCGACGACGTCAGCTTCTCGAACGGGTACCCCGACCACTCAACCGGTAGGCCCGGAATCCCCGAATGTTCGAGCCCCTCAGGTGCAGCAGGTACCACGAGGGTCGGTCGACACCGGTGACGGAAGCACACAATCCCAACGCGGCGGACAGTCCAGTGGAGGGTGGATCGCCCTGCTCGTCGGCTTCTTCAGCGTCGTGGCTATGTCGGCCCTCGTCATCCGTCGGACAAGTCGATAGATGAAAGACGAAAACTCCGTGATGGCTCCGCGAACTCGCCGAGCCATCACGGCTCTCGCCCTTACTGTTTCAGTACTCGTAACGGTGGTCGGATGCGCCGGTGGACAATCCGACAGCGGAAATTCACAACCAATCTCGTCGCCTCGACAAGACACCACATCCGCGCCGCGCGCCACTGACTCTGCACTGCCCGAAAGGGCGCCGGTAACTGCTGACCACCGCCCCGCGCGCCTCGAAATCCCGTCCATCGGCGTCGACACCGACATCATCGATCTCGGACTCGATACCGATGGAGCACTCGAGGTCCCACCGGATGGGAAGGACGCAGGGTGGTACACCGGCGCTCCCGCCCCCGGTGAGGTCGGACCGGCAATCATCGCCGGCCACGTCGACTGGCAAGGCACCGACGGGGTCTTCTTCGATCTGCGGAATCTCGAAACAGGAGCCGACATCATCGTCACCCGCGAAGACGGAAGTCGCGCAGTGTTCACCGCTACCAGTGTCGAACACTTCCCCAAAGAGGACTTTCCCACCGACGTCGTATACGGCGACATCGACCACCCCGGACTCCGGATCATCACGTGCGGTGGATCCTTCGACGAAACCGCACGCAGTTACAACGACAACATCATCGCATTCGCCGACCTGGCCTAACCGCCTGAGACGCCGCAGCACACCACTTCGAAAGTCCGCACGAACCGTTGGAGAGCAATGACCGTATTCCACTTTCCCGTGCTCGAGAAGTTTCGATGACAGACACCGACGACATTCGAGCGAGCGCCGAAGCAGGTGTCGACGCTCCTGCATGGCGGGATCGGAAGCGTTACTGGTGGCCGTTGGGATTGCTGATCCCGCTGAGTCCCTTCCTGTCCTGGCTGCTGGTCGAATATTTGCACCTCGGCCTGTTCTGGGCGACCGGTGCCTGGATCCTGATTCTCGTCATCCCGATCGTCGACGTCGCAGTCGGCGCAGATGGCCGCAGCCCACCCGACAACGTGATCGCGGCATTGCAGGACGACCGCTACTACCGATGGTGTACCTACCTGTTCGTGCCACTTCAATACGCTGGCCTCGTCTTCGCCGCATGGTGTTGGGCGCACGCCCCGATGGCAACCGGAGAGAAGATCGCACTGGCGATGACCGTCGGCGTCGTTGCGGGCGTCGGTATCAATGCCGCACACGAACTAGGCCACAAGAGCAGCCGCCTCGAGCGGCGGTTGGCGAAAATTGTGCTCGCTCAATCGTTCTACGGGCACTTCTACATCGAGCACAATCACGGTCACCACGTCAACGTTGCGACGCCGCGCGATCCCGCCAGTGCTCGTTTCGGGGAATCGTTCTGGATATTCTTGCCCCGCAGCATATTCGGAGGTCTGAAATCGGGCTGGCGGATCGAATCAGCACGCCTGCGCCGGCAGGGTTCACCCGCACTGTCACCTCGAAACAACATCGTGCAGGCATGGTCGCTGAGCGCCGCACTGTTCGGGACGTTGATCACCTTATTCGGGTGGCAGATACTGCCCTGGCTGCTCCTGCAAGCCTTGGCCGGGATCACGTTCCTCGAGGCCGCAAACTACCTCGAACACTACGGATTGCTCCGTGCGCGAAGACAAGACGGCAGCTTTGTCAAAGCCCGGCCCGAAGACAGTTGGAACAGTGATCATCTCTTGTCCAATTTGTTCCTGTACCAATTACAACGACACAGTGACCATCACGCGAATCCGCGTCTGCGCTACCAATCTCTGCGCAGCGCTCCAACCGCTCCGCAACTCCCTGCCGGATACGCGGTGATGATCGTCTGCGCTGCCGTACCACCACTGTGGCGGCGGATGATGGATCACCGTGTCCTCGGCTACTACAACGGCAACGTCGAGCTCATTCACACCAAGGCGACGATATGAATGACAATGCCCGAGACGACGACCACAGCGACGGGCACTACACCGCCACCGGGCCGACCAAACACGCCAGAGCTGCGTACCAGCCGGCGCGCACCCGGCTCAGACGAGCCGCACCGAGCCTGGACGTCGTCGCTGCCGCGGAGTACCTGTTGACCCAGCCCGACGCATACCTCTATCGCCGCCGATACCTCGACCTGATCACTCAAACCCCGGGCCCGACGGAACATCGATCACCGACTACGCCGCAGCTGAACGCTACCTACTTGTCACCGCTACCGCGCACCGCAGAACTCATAGTGAGGTTCGTCCATTGCCGGCACCCGGCGATTTTCTGTGAAGTGGTCACCGCAGTGTTTGATGCCAGAGAGTGACAACAGCCTGACGAATTCGGGAGCGCAGCATTTGTCATTTGCCATCACAGCTTTGATTCGCGCTCGCCAATGTCATCGAGGATCAAGAACTCGATCTTCGCTCGCTCCCCGTCCGCATCGAAGTCGTTGTCGCGGTCTGAGACACGCGTGATCAGTTCCGTCAGTGCCGCATGGATCGTCGTGTACAGAAATGCACGCGGGTCGGGCACCCCCATCACGTCGTCAGTGTTCATCTGTACCTGCGCCGTAGCGGTACGCCTGCCCAGAAACACACGCGGAAGCCGGATCCCGGTCGGATCGGTCACCACGGAGATGTCGCCACCAACGACAACAAACAGATCGAAGTCGTACTGCATCGCGATGCCCCTCAGCCGGTGTCTGAGCCGAGTCAACTCCTCGATGAAGTCAAGCGGCACCGACGGTCCACCGAATACTGTCCTGAACGTGACCTCGCGAGTCATCGATCTGCCCCCTTTACGAATCATCCATTTCAGGATCGAGGGCCATACCCTCTGTGTCCCCCACGCCAAGTGCTCGGGCATATCGACCGGCATACCGCTCCAGTGCGACTGCTGAATCGGCCTCACCTTCCCATTGATCCGGAATCGCGGTGCCGTCACACGTTGTTCGCGACACTTGCGCCTCGGAGAACTCGACAGCGGTCCGGGTGAAGGAACACCGCACAAAACTCGTGGCCGCCGAGAATCGTGCGCCGCCGAAAGTGCACTCCACGAATGAGGTATCGGCGAACTGCGCACCAGTCAGGTCTGTGTCGTCGAATGCGCATCGTTCGAACACAGTATTGGGCACGGAGCGGAGCCCGCGTGCTTTGGCTCCAGTGAAATCGCAATCGACGACCCTCGGTCCGAGCGCCAGACGAGAGAGCGTCGCACCCCGGAAACTGCACCGTTCGAATCGGCGATTGAAACGGGGCTGTCCGGTCAGTGCCACGAAATCGAAACGGCAGTCGAATAATTCGGATTCGAAGACGGAGATCGGACCCCGAGCGAAACTCAGATCAATCCGTTCCAACGTGAGATACCGGATGTCCAATCCAGCGCTACCCGCTGTCAGGCCACGCACATCGATCAGCCCGTCATCGGTCTCCGCCCATGGGGAGACGAGAGTGTGGGGCGGCTTGACGATCCGCGACTGATCGAGCAGCTGCGCCCGTAAATTATCGACGCCCTCATCTGACCAACGTCGACGTAGGGAGGTGATCGCGGACCGGTTCACGGGCTCAATAGTATCGGCAAGATCCCCATTGATTGGCCGTGGCTGCCCGAGAAGCGAACCACCACACATCAGTACTTCGGTAGGAATCACTTCTCGGAGCGCGCAAAACAGCCGGACCGTGAAATGCACGGCCCGGCTGCAGCGCTCACGCGCACGAAGTGGAACTCGGAGTCAACTGGGGTACTGAAACCGGTCGTGTACGAGCCGTTGACTCATCTCCGGATCAGTATCGAATTATCAACTCTCACAAGTTGATCACGTCGCCCACAAGGATCTGATCGGGATTGACGATCTGCGGATTCATGTCCCACACCTGCTGCCAGGTGAGACCTCGTTCTGTCGCGAGGTCGAACAATGTATCACCGGCTGCAACGACTACCTCTGAGCCGGGCGCTGGAGTCTCCGACTCCGGAATGCTTTCTACCGGTGCAGATTCGGATGTCTCAGAGTAGACAACGGGAGCAGGCGCCGGTTCCGGTGCAAATTCGGGTGCTACGTCCTGTGCCGGCGCGGGCGCGGGCGCGGGCGCGGGAGCAATACTCGACCCGGTATCGCACGCCCCGATCGAACTCAGGAAGGACATGGGATCGACGGCGCCTCCACTGTGAATGCGGAGATGCAGATGTGGGCCGGTGGAGCTACCGGTGTTACCCGTTGCCCCGATCTCGTCGCCTACCTCGACGTGTTGCCCCACACCGACCCATGTTTCGGAGAGGTGGCCCATCTGAATCTGCTCGCCACTGTCCGCTTCCAACTGGATGTACGTTCCATATCCACCCGGATCATTGGGTCCGGCAACAGAAATCGTGCCCGATGTGGGCGCGTGGAGCGCGGTGCCGACGTTGACAGCAAAGTCGACTCCGTCATGTCCCGCGTGGTAACCCTGCGAAAGTGATCCGCTTACCGGCCACTCCCAATTGCAACTCGCCGACCAGCCCTGCGCACCGGCGGTACCTGCATTGGCTACTGCTCCGGCCCCCACAAGGGCGCCCAGTCCCGCAGTTACGGCGATGAATCGTTTTGTGCTGGAAGGCTTGTGTTTTCTGTGCTTACTCATGTTTTCCTTGACTGATGTGCTCGGAGCAGGTGCAGGCTCTACCCGCAGACAGCACTCAATACGTGCTGAGCTACTTGGTGTATCGCACCAAGACTCCGTTGGAGTGAAATGTTCGGATCGCGCCATGGAGAGAGGTACGGTGACCGCTCTCGAACGCGAGCGCGCGCATAGACCCGCAGGTCTGTATCTCCTGGTGACAGCACAGGAGATACGGGTTCTACATCGAGGCAGTGCCTGAATCGATCGTTGATCGAGGACTACGAATGCCGGAACAAACCGAAGGCTTCTCATTCGAAGATCGACAGGGTGGGTGTCTACCCGGATGGTCGGAAAGGGGGTGGAACATGGAGATCCTTGCGTTGCGGATGAGGAATCACCTCATACGCTGTCGCTTCACGACGCTCCACACCACGGTTGAATTACCTGGGTACATACCTGTTTTTGCGCATTCGACCCGACCGGTCGATATCAGGCGCGCCTTCGGTAGATGGCATCTGGTCGCACAATCGCCAGTGCCCCATGTCACTTCTGGAGACGATACCGCGTCTTGGTCACCCGGCGCGTCAGCGTTACCGAGATGGGACATACAGGCGGCATTGCTCCTACAAGCCGAACGGGAGACCAGTGCACGTTCCCGGCATCGGAAACGCGTGCTGATCTCCCGTTCGGCGATCTGTTGCCTAGTGGATCTACTGCTGAGTCGAAGCTACTTTCTCGGCTGCGTGGTGAGCGGCAATGTATCCGTAAACCAGCCCCTGGCCGATCGTTGCACCGGCGCCCGGGTAGGTGTGACCGAATGCGTTGGCCGCAGTATTGCCGATCGCGTACAGGCCGTCGATCACGCTGCCGTCCTCACGAAGCACGCGTGCATGCTCGTCTGCCTGCACACCGCCGCAGGTGCCGAGGTCGCTGAGCGTCATCTTCACCGCGTAGAGGGCACTCGTGTCGAGCTTCCTCAGATTCGGGTTCGGGGACACTGTCGGGTCGCCGTAGTACCGATCGTATGCACTTCCGCCGCGACCAAATTCCGCATCGCTACCGGCAGCAGCGGCCTCGTTGAACTTCTCGAAGGACTCGGCAAAAGCCTCCTCGGGAAGACCGACCTTGCGGGCAAGCTCGACCGGACTGCTCGCCTTGTGCGCGATGCCGGAGTCGAAGAATGCCTGCGGAAGCGGCTGACGAGGGAAGATACCGCCTGCGAACACGTAGCTGTTGCGGTACTCCTGGTCGAAAACAAACCACATCGACTCGGCCGGATCTCCGGCCTTTTCCCGTTCGAGCACGCGCTGGCCGAACGACATGTAGTCCGTCGCCTCGTTCACGAATCGACGACCGGTCTGGTCGACGATGAACGAGCCTGGCAGCGCACGCTCTGCGAGCATCACCATCGGCGGGCGGCCCTTGATGCTTGCCACCGCCGGGAACCACCACGACTGATCCATCGATCCGATACCTGCGCCGAGCTCTTGTGCTGCCTCGATCGCTTCGCCGGTGTTGCCCTCTGCGCCCAGGCTCTCGTGCTCACCGAGGCTCTCCGACTGGTACTTGTGGCGCCACTCCATGTTGTGGTCGAACCCGCCGGCTGCCAGAACGACACCACGCCGAGCCGTCACCGTCACTTCACGTCCGTCTTGCACCACAACTGCACCCGTTACGCGGCCATCTTCGGTGATGAGCCGAACCAACGACGTTTCCGTCCACACCGGGATACCGGCCTGGACCACACCTGCGAACAGGCCGGCGGCGAGCGCCTGACCGCCTGCGATGTATTCACGCTTGAGTACGTACTTGCCGTAAACGCCCTGCGCCAGGCGGCGGATGATGCGAGGGAAAGCCTTGCTCGGCTTCTTCACCATCAGGTTCATCCACTTGTAGTCCGCACCTGTCACCGGCATCGGCAGTCCGGCTTCCATCAAACCGGGCCGCAGGCGACCGCGTTCCGCGCCGAGTACCGACGCGTCGAACGGCAGGCACTCGCAGGTACGTCCGGCGGCGCTACCTCCCGGCAGTTCGGGGTGGTAATCGGAGTATTCCTTGGCCCAGAAGAACTTCATGGGCGTCGTGCGGTAAAGCATGTCGACGGTGGCCGCACCGTTGTCGACGAATGCCTCCCCACGTTGGGCAGGGGCAGTATCACCGACCACCGAACGCACGTATGTCTTCGCGCGCTCAACGGTGTCGCCCGCACCGGCTTTCGCCAAGATCGGGTTGGCAGGCATCCAGAACGCTCCACCGGACCGCGCCGTCGAACCGCCAACGTACTGCGTCTTCTCCACGATCAGCGTGGACAAGCCGAGCTCGTTCGCGGTGAGGGCGGCAGCCATGCCGGTACCGGACCCGATCACCAGTAGATCGACAACGATGTCCTTGGCTTGTGTCGCGGGGGGTGCCTGATTCTTCGCCATTGAACAAATCCCTTCACGTGGTTATCGACGTAGAACGCTAAGGCAGTCGCGGCGCAGAAGGTTCCGGATGCCCAGTCAGCGGGACATTGCGAGTGGATTGGCGAAGAACGGCTCCTGCCACGGTTCGGGCGTTGTGCCCGCCCCAGCAGAATCGCGGCTTGCCTTCTTCGATGTCTGCGCTGCTCACGTGAGGACAAATCCCAGCTTCGGCATCGTCGACGAAACGCTCGGCACCCTTGCACGCGGCATGCTTCCCCGCCTACGCCACGTCTTCGAGCAGCACCAGGCTCTTCACCGTCTGGCCGTCGAAGCGATTGTCAACGTCTGACAGACTCGTGCGGTTTGCATTTCATGGACGGGTACTGGCCGGCGGTTCGTTTCAACGGCGACGATGGCGTCGTCGAGGTGACTGTCGAATCCTGACCGCGATCCTCGTCTCGGGCTGTCGGCTGATGTTCCTCGGCACTGATGAAGAATAATCATCTACATGAAATGGAACACCCCTACAGAGACCGGCTGGTTCGTCAACCTCGCCGAAGGTGGTTCGGCCGTATCGATATTCGATCCGTCGGGGAACGTTCAAGGCGAACTGATTCCCGCATCCGACGACGGATCGGAGAGCGTTGCCGGCGGGCGGAAGAGGAAATCGTCAACAGCCGAGCAGGATCGATCCAGGCTCACATTCCGTAAAGGCCGACCTGCATCACTTCGATTGTCCGACGGAACGATCGGGACCCTGATCGACCAGAAGCCCAAGGCCATGCGCCGCAAGAACAAGCTGTGCGAAGTCGATATCGCGGGCAGAACATACCTCTTCGTTCATTCATCGGGCCGAAAGGCAACAGCCCGGCGTGACGGAATCGCATTGGCACACATGGAACGTGGCCGATGGTCCGGTAGAAGCACCGTCGCCAGAAGAACCCTCACGGCAACGGACGCCCTTGACGAATGTGTCCTGACACTGTTTCAGAAGGTAGTGACACCTGGACGTACCGGCGCCTTCGATCAGGTACTGACCGACCTCAGCAACATATGACGTACGCCATATTCGGTGGATCTCAACCGCACTCGAGATACTGACTTTCAACTCTCGGGTCCACGGACATGCCTTGGACACAATGAGTTTCACATCTCGGAGCGGAAGGCTGAAACCAGATCATGGTAGTGTCGACGCTTTGAACACGCTCGCCCAGCGATTGTCGCCAGGTGCGATGATCACAGATCCAGATCTACTCCAGTCCTATCGGCAGGACTGGAGTTTCGATCCCGCAGCCGGAACACCGGTTGCCGTAGTACGTGCTTCGACGACGGCAGAGGCGGTTCGACGGACGGCATCTGAGGCCGCCACATGTAGCGAATAGCGACGAGTACCTGAATTCTCCTGTGCAACCGGATACGGTGAGGCTGTCGTCTTCAATGCGGCGATGCAAGAAGGGAAGCTACGACCAAAACGTTACGTCGGGGAAGACAAGCAAATCACCTGGACATGGCTGGAGGCCTCCGTGATGAATCTCGTTCGCCGACTGAGCGTCTGCACATCCGTCGTGATCGCTTCTACTCTGACGTCGGTAGCGCTCGCATCCGCCGCGGTGACCATTCCATTCCAGGTCAACCCTGCGCCGTACGGCAACCCGAACGGCAGCTTCGACGCGCCGGCCGTCCGCTGCGTAGCTGTCGTCGGTGAACAACCCGGCACGGTGACGATCACCGGAGGCAAGGAAGGCCGGTGGGGATGCCTGCTCTCGTCCGAAGTGCGCTGGCTGAACCTTTCGACCGGGGCCTCCGGCTCGGCTCGGCTCTCGGACGGTCTCAACGGAGTCCCAGCAGAGGCGATCGTGCAGACCGGGACCGGTCAAGTCGCTGTTGCCGTGCTGTCCGTGGCCGGATCCATCATCACCCCAGGTGTCACATCGTTCTACGTGCCGTAGCACCAGACTCCGCATCACCGGCACCGTTGGACCTAAGGTCCTGTTTACCGACCCGTCATCCCGGTTAGCCTGAAAAGACGCTACCGAGAGGACACTCATGACCTCGTCAGTGCACGAAACGATCGCCGTGGATCTGGATTTGATCGACCTGTACAAGGACCTCCACAGCCATCCGGAACTGGGGTTTCACGAGCAACGAACATCCAGTCTGGTGGAAAGACATTTAACAGCACTTGGATTCGACACCACCACCGATGTCGGGACTACCGGAGTCGTCGGAGTCCTGAAGAACGGAGTGGGCCCCACAGCGCTGCTGCGTGCGGATATGGACGCCCTCCCGGTTCGGGAAGAAACCGGATTGGACTACGCCAGTACCGTAACAACGACCGACGATCAGGGAAAGACCGTCTCGGTCAGCCACGCGTGCGGCCATGACCTGCATACGACCTGCTTACTCGGTGCGGCCCGGATCCTCTCTCAGGATACGACGACCTGGTCTGGCACTCTTGTCCTCGTCTTCCAACCGGCTGAGGAACTTGGCGCGGGTGCGCAAGCCATGGTCGACGACGGACTGTTCGAGCGATTCCCGAGGCCCGACATCGTTCTCGGACAACATGTATCGCCGCTACCGGCAGGCACGATCGCCGGGCACGCCGGCCCCTCGTATGCGGGATCGGACTCACTTCGTGTGAGACTGGTCGGAAAGGGCGCCCACGGATCTATGCCGGAGAACTCGGTCGATCCCGTGGTCATGGCAGCCGAAACCGTGTTGCGTTTGCAAACTGTCATCTCACGCGAGGTCCCGAGTACTGCCACAGCTGTCCTCACCGTCGGCTCCATCCATGCTGGAGATGCCGCCAACGTCATTCCCGGCGAAGCAGAACTGCAACTCAACATCCGCAGCTACGACGCAGGTGTGCGTCAGCGCATCCTGGACAGCGTCGACCGCATCGTCCGGGGCGAAGCGGCCACCGCCGGTGCACCCACCTCACCGACCATCACCGAGACGGAGCACTTTCCGATCGTCGTCAATGATCCGGCAGCGCTGGACAAGACACTCGATGCGTTTGCCGAATGGTTGGGGACGAACAAGATTCTCGATCCCGGAGCGGGAGCAGGTAGTGAAGACGTCGGCATTCTCGCGACCAGTGCCGGTGCGCCACTGTCGTACTGGCTGTTGGGCGGTACCGACCCTTCACTGTTCACGACAGGTGACATGACTGATCCGGCTTTGCGAACCGTGCCGTCGAACCACTCTCCGCACTACGCTCCCGTGATCGAGCCGACCCTGACCATCGGTGTGAACGCCTTGGTCGTCGCGGCCAGGACGTGGCTCCCAACTCCCTAGAGTGTTGCGGGTCCGCAATCGATCGATCGTCCATGCGATCAAGGCTGCAAACGCGTAGGCGCCGCCGAGAATACTTGCAGCGCCCCACCCTGCCGCGTCGAAAACCATAGTGGTGGAAACCGCCCCAGCCGCGCTGCCCAACGAATAGAACACCATGTAACTACCGATGATCTGCCCCGACGATTCCGGTGTGTTCGCGACGATCAGATTCTGGCTCGTGACATGAACAGCCTGCACGGCGAAGTCCAACGCAACAACACCGACTACGAGTAACACCAGCGAGTGCGTCGCCTGCGCGTTGAATACCCACGACAGCAAGAGAACGACCAACGACGCCCCGGTGACGCGTTGCGCTTTGCCTTGATCGGCCCACCGACCGGCACCGACCGCGCCCAATGCTCCAACCAATCCTGCGATTCCGAAGAGCCCGATCTGTGTGGTCGACAACCGCCATGGTTCCTCACTCAACGGCAGGGCCATTCCGCTCCACAAAGCACCAAAGGACGCGAAAAGGAACAAGGCGATCAGGGCCCGGGTGCGAAACAGTCGGTTCGTAAGCGTCAACGTCACGACAGACCCCATTGCACGCACGTACGAACGCCTATCGTGTTGCAAACGAGGATCTTTCGGCAGCATCGTCAGCGCGACGGCCGCGACCAGTACCGAAATGAAAGTGGATCCCGCGTAGACCGCCCGCCAGCCTGCCAGATCCGCAACTGCGCCGGCGACAGTCCGAGCGAGGATGATGCCGACGACAACGCCGCTGGTGATGACACCGATGTTTGCGCCCCGCTCGTCCGGGTCACTGATTGCCGCAGCATAGGCAACTATGACTTGAACAACTACCGAGAACGTGCCTGCGACCGCCATCCCGATCAACAGCTGCAGATTCGTGGTGGCCAGAGCAACAAACATCGTTCCCGTTGCAGCAGCGACGATCTGGATTGCGATCAATTTCTTTCGATTCACGAGATCGCTCAATGGCACCAACACGATCAACCCCACCACATAACCGAGTTGGGCGAGTGCGACTACGAAACCGAGGCCGGCCGGAGGAATGGAAAGATCCGAGCCTATTTGCCCGAGGAGCGGCTGTGCGTAGTAGATGTTGGCTACCGAGACCCCGCAGAGCACTGCGAGCAACAGGCGAAGTCCGCGAGACATTTTCAACTTGCCCCGCGCGTTCTCGACAGCATGACGTGCAGTCACTTCCACCTCAACTTGGTTGCGTTTTGATACCATTTGGAGGTTACGTCAATACAGTTTCAAAACGCAACCAATGAGGAACTCGATGCCGGATCGCGCACAATGGACAGACCCGCACTGCCCGACGGCCCGAGCGGCCGACATCATCGGCGACAGATGGTCGCTGCTGATCGTGCGTGACGCCTTCGACGGGTCATCGAGATTCAGTCAGTTTCAACGAAACCTGGGCATCGCAAAGAACATTCTCACAGACAGGCTCAAAGTCCTTGTCGAGCAGGGAATCTTCGAAGTCCAACCGAACGCGCAAGGTACCCGCAACGAGTACATCCTGACCGAACGCGGTATGGATCTGTTCATCGTGATCATTAGCCTGCGACAGTGGGGAGAGCGCCACGCCTTCGATGACGGTGAGCCACACTCGATCTTGATCGACGACACCACGGGCGATCCGGTTCCCAGGCTTCGACTGATCAACACACGGAATATCGACCTGGACCCTACAAGTACACATGTGGAGAAGGTCGAGGAAGGTTGACCCGCAACTCGCCAGATTGACAGATGGGCGCACATGATTCGAAGTACGCGCATACTCCGACCATGACTGTCGATCTCGAGTTCTCCTGGCCGCAGTTTCTCTGGATTGCATTCATCTTCGTCGGCGTGCCCGCAACTATCGGCGCGAGCATCATCTGGACAATCTGGCGTTCGGAACGAACTGGCCTGGAGCACTCCACGACCGCCCTCGGCGGCGGGCACACGGGATCGGGCTCACTCGGACTGTGGAGCACCGGCCTGTTGGCCTTTGCACTGGGCTTTCTGTCTTGCGTGGGCTGGCTCAGCTGGTCAGCCGACTACAAAGGCGGATTCCGCGGCCCCGGCCTGCCTGCCCCGACACAGTTCCCCACCTGGCAGGTCGTCGCCTGTGGACTGACAGTGATTCTGGCGTGTTTCGGTTCCGCCCATTGCTCGCGATGGATGAAGGCGGGCGGTATGACGGCCGCTGCCGGCACTGCTGCAGGATTCACCACAGCATTCAGCATCGACGCCAGTACTGATGTCACCGGACAGGCAGGCGTGGGCGTCGCACTGTCCACGATCGGATGGGGCCTCACCCTTACCGCACTGATGCTTCTGCGCGGCAAGTGGTCGCAACGAGGGTGAATCTGTCACTCAGTGCGGTTCACCCGCGGCGCGTTCAGTGGCGCGGGCAGTGTCGTCGAGGTGACAGTCGAATCTTGGCGTATGAATTGACGTGATGCCCAGGCGGATCAGTATCGCGAGTAGTGCTGAATTTCCTCACGATCGGCAGCGCAGATGCACTTTCGATCGAGACCGCGGTCGGCAGTCACTGCGCAGAAGCGAACCCCGAGCGGATCATGGGATTCCATACTGTGCTGACACGCCGGGCAGATCGACGGTGTTTTCTGATCCTCGTCAGTCGACTCGGATTGCCCTCGTGCATTCGACACATCGGACGGGTTCGACGCCATACAGGCGCTCCAGTTCTCGGCCGTTCGACCACAGACCGGGTTGGCGTCGAGGACGACATGGCTTGACCGCGCATATTCGAATGACCCTCGACGTACCCCACGCTACTCGCTTCGGCACACCGGTTTGTACCAATTTCTGCCCACGCGACATTCCCGGTCGAGCAGGATAGAACTACTGCACGCACCATTTCCGTGCAGGATTCGAATTCGTGCAGCATTCGTCGTGAAAGGGCTTCTCGTGAACACTTTCCAACGTGTATCCGCCGCCGTGAACGTAGTGGTCCAACCACTGATCGGCGCTCCGATCGTAGGCAAACTACTGGGCCGTTCCATGACCGTCATCACCTACGTCGGACGCAAGTCCGGTCGCACCTTCAGCGCGCCCGTGTCCTACAAACGAAAAGGCGACCATGTGACGATCGGCGTTGCCATGCCAGACAAGAAGAGTTGGTGGCGCAATTTCTACCCGGAACAAGGTCCGATCGTTCTCCAACTGGACGGTATCGATCGCCCCGGCGAGGCACTCGCACACCGAAAAGGCAAGGGTGTCTACGTCTCCGTCGAACTCGCTCCCGTCGACTGAGCGGATCGAACAGCCACCGGTGCAATCACATTCAGCTCACACCCACCGCCTCACGAGATCTGGGTGATTCAGATCTCGTGACGGTCGGGACCTTTGACTCTGTGCAATCGAGACTCGGTCTCGCACCCTTCGACGCGGGTTTTTTGTCGACCATCGGTCGGACAACCCGATCCTGTCGGGACATTACCGTCCGGTAACATCGACGGCAGGCGTGAGCTGGAAGAGGTGACCACCGTGACGATCGGCATCTATCTGGTCGACGACCACGAGATCGTCCGTCGTGGATTGGCAGACCTGTTGAACCAGGTATCGGGATTCAACGTTGTTGGCGAGGCGTCGTGTGTTCGCGAAGCCTCGGCCGGAATACCCGAATGCCGACCCGACGTGGTTGTCATGGACGTCAGACTTCCCGACGGTAACGGTGTGGAACTGTGCCGAGAACTGGCGTCGACCTACCCGAGCGCCGCCACTTTGATGCTCACGTCGTACTCCGACGACGACGCACTACTCGACGCCCTGATCGCCGGCGCACGAGGATTCGTCCTCAAGAACATCCGCGGCCACGACCTGGTGTCGGCGATCCGCACGGTTGCTACCGGCAAGTCGCTGTTGAACACCCAGGCGGTGATCGGTTTGGTCCGGCGCATCCGGTCCGAACAGGAGTCGGGTACTGCGGCAGCCCTGTTGACCGATCAGGAGCTCTTGATCTTCGAGTTGATCGGCAAGGGACTGAGCAATCGAGAGATCAGCTCGCACGCAGAACTCTCGGAGAAAACAGTCAAGAACTACGTCTCACGCATCCTCGAGAAACTGGGTCTCGAACGTCGAACGCAGGCCGCAGTTCTGGCGACAAAGCTTCGTGCGGGCACTTCGCACCCGGATCCTTCGGGCCAGGCGACCACTCACCTGCTGACGCCGTCCGGCTCGCCCTTTTCCGCCACCACGGGCACGCACCATGCCAGGTAGCCGCGACGCGCTCATGCTCAGCCTTTTCGGCGACATCGCCGGAAGCGCGGAGCTGACTGCTCTAAACCCGACTGCAATTCCCAAACTGCTCAGTGCCGTGTTGACCGTCGGGTCCACACTCCAGCTCGACGAAACCCTGCAACAGATAGTCGACGTCGCGCGACATCTCCTCGAAGCGGACTACGGCGCGCTCGGCGTGAAATCCCCCGACGGACGCTTGTCCCGATTCATCCACTCCGGTTTGACTCAAGGGCAGGTTGCCAAGATCGGGCATCTTCCCGAAGGACACGGCCTGCTGGGCCTGGTCGTTCGAGAACCGTGCCCGGTTCGAACCGACCGAATCTCCTCGCATCCGTGCTCGACAGGGTTTCCGACCAATCACCCGCCGATGGACACGTTTCTCGGTGTTCCGATCTTCGTCAGGGGCGAGGTGTTCGGCAGCATCTACCTCGCGGACAGCTCGGAACGGACTGCATTCGACGACCGCGACGAGGCTGTACTCCAGATTCTGGCAAATGCTGCGAGCATCGCCATCGACAATGCGCGTCTGTTCGAGGAATCCCGGACGCGAGAAGCCTGGCTCAAGGCCGTCGCAGCCGTCAATGCACGTCTGCTCAGCGGCGGATCCCGCGACGAGACGCTGGCGGAACTGGTTCGGACGACGCGGCACCTCACGGATGGAAATCTTGTGTGCGTCGTTCGCTACGACCTCGGCAGAGAGCCGGTAGTCCACGTCGCCGATGCTGCTGATTCCCAGCCTGTCCCCGCGACCGGATCAGCCGTCGATCTGTCCGGGACCGTGATCGACGACGCTGCGCGGAGCCGGCGGCCGATCTCTGCACCACATGGCAGTTCCGTTCCGGCACTGAACGTTTCCGGCGACGAATCAGTGGTCGCACTCCCCCTCTCCGGGACCTCGTTCGGCGGCGGTGTTCTCTTCGCGTCACGCCGCAGCAACCGCCCGTGGGGAGTGGACGAGATCGAGCAACTGACGGCGATGGCAGACATCGCTTCTGTCACTGTCGAATTCGCAGAACAGCAACGGAAAGAAAGACTGGTCGACGTCCTCGAAGATCGCGACCGAATCGCGCGGGATCTCCATGACCACGTCATCCAACAGCTGTTCGCCACCGGGTTGAGTTTGCAGGGGGTGCTGCAACGTCCAGGCGACGAGGACACCGTTCGAACCGTATTGGACACCTCTGTCGATCAACTCGATCGAACAGTCCGTGAAATCCGCACCGCAGTCTTCGACCTCCATACGAGCGAGATGTCTACTCCCACAAGCCTGCGGCGGCGACTACTCGATGCCGTCAACGGTCTGTCCGGCCACTCGTCGATCACTCCCAGCGTCACTTTCGAGGGAACCATCGACAGTTCCGTCCCGTCTCGACTTGCCCCGCACGCCGAAGCCGTTGTGCGCGAGGGCTTGAGCAACGCTCTGCGGCATGCACATGCCGATGCCATCGACGTCACCATCCGGGCCACCGAGGAGCTTGTCATCAGCATCGTCGACGACGGTGTGGGAATCGACCAGGCAACCAGAATCCACGGTCTCGACAACCTGGCGACCCGCGCTCGTCAGTGCGGAGGCTCGAGCAACATCACCAGTGAGAACGGTGTCACCGAACTGGTGTGGCGTGTTCCACTGAGCCCCAGGCGAAGTCCGTTGCCGATCCAGCATCGTTGAGCGTCAGAGCGGATCCAGTTGGGCCTTGAGCAGGCAGAACTCGTTACCTTCCGGATCGGCCAGGACATGCCATTGTTCGTGCCCTGTCTGGCCGATGTCGGCCGGCCGCGCACCAAGACTCAACAGGCGTTCCAGTTCGGCCTCCTGATCGCGATCGGTGGCGTTGACGTCGATATGCAGGCGGGGCTTACCCTTCTCCGGTTCGTCTCTGCGACTGAGGATGATCGTCGGCTGCGGACCGCCGAACCCTTCGCGTGGGCCGATCTCCAACGAACCGTCGTCCATTCGATCGAGCACGACGAAGTCCAGGACCTCGCACCAGAACCGGCCCAGCACCTCGGGTTCCCGGCAACCGAGCACCAGTTCACTGATACGACATGCCATGACCATCTCGCTTTCTTTCCGCTCGTGAAGACAACTCTCTCGACCGTACCGGACCACGTGATCTACGCCATGCCTCTGTTCCGATCCTAGGGACCTTTTCCCCTCGTCCGAGTTCCCGGTCGCCACGATCATTGCGTTATGTTCCACAGTCCCAGGCATTCTCGGTCTTTCGTCACGTCGATGTGCGTAGGCGGCCGTCGTGGTTGATCTCGCGCCCCGGCCGGTCGGTGAGGTCGATTCTCCCGCCGATGCAATTCCCCGAACCGCTCCGAAGGGTTCGAAACTGGTCGAGATCCTCAGGACCACCGATCACAAGATGATCGGTCTGATGTACATCGTGACATCGTTTGCCTTCTTCTTGATCGGCGGACTGATGGCACTACTCATGCGCATGGAATTGACCGTTCCGGGAATGCAATTCCTGTCCAACGAGCAGTACAACCAGTTGTTCACCATGCACGGCACGATCATGCTCCTGCTGTACGCGACCCCGGTGTTCTTCGGATTCGCCAACTACCTCATGCCACTGCAGATCGGGTCGCCGGACGTGTGTTTCCCGCGACTCAACGCCTTCAGCTACTGGCTCTATCTCTTCGGCGGCCTGATCGCGTCCGCCGGATTCGTAACACCTGGTGGTGCGGCAGATTTCGGCTGGACCGCCTACGTACCGCTCACCAGCGAACTCCACTCCCCCGGCATGGGCGCCGACCTGTGGATCATCGGTCTCGCTCTCGGTGGGGTCGGCACCATCCTCGGCGCAGTCAACATCGTTTCGACGATCGTCTGCCTGCGCGCCCCGGGTATGACGATGTTCCGCATGCCGATCTTCACGTGGAATGCGCTGGTCGCCAGCATGCTGATCCTCCTCGTTTTTCCGCTGCTCGCTGCTGCCTTGATCGGACTGTGGGTGGACCGGCACCTGGGAGCGCACCTGTTCGACCCCGCCACCGGTGGAGTCATGTTGTGGCAGCACCTGTTCTGGTTCTTCGGACATCCCGAGGTCTACATTCTGGCGCTGCCGTTCTTCGGCATAGTCTCGGAGATCTTCCCCGTCTTCAGCCGCAAGCCGATCTTCGGATACACCGGATTGGTCTATGCAACATTGGGAATTGCTGCACTGTCGATCGCTGTGTGGGCTCACCACATGTACGCAACCGGCGCCGTTCTCCTCCCCTACTTCTCGTTCATGACCTTCCTGATCGCAGTTCCCACCGGAGTCAAGTTCTTCAACTGGATCGGCACCATGTGGAAGGGGCAGTTGACTTTCGAATCGCCCATGCTGTTCTCCGTCGGCTTCCTGGTCACATTCCTGTTCGGCGGACTCTCCGGCGTCATCCTTGCCAGCCCGCCCTTGGACTTTCATGTCACCGACTCGTACTTTGTTGTCGCGCATTTCCATTACGTCCTCTTCGGGACAATCGCGTTCGCGACATACGCCGGAATCTACTTCTGGTTCCCGAAAATGACCGGCCGGATGTTGGACGAGAAGCTCGCCAAGATCCATTTCTGGTTGACCCTGATCGGCTTTCACGCAACATTTCTCGTCCAGCATTGGCTCGGCGCCCAGGGCATGCCTCGGCGGTACGCGGACTACCTGCCGTCGGACAATTTCACTCTTCTCAACACGATCTCGACCATCGGCGCGTTTGTGCTCGGAGCCTCGACGATTCCGTTCATCTGGAACGTTTTCAAGAGCTACCGGTACGGCCGAATTGTGACCGTCGACGATCCTTGGGGCTTCGGAAACTCGCTCGAATGGGCGACGTCCTGCCCACCACCGCGACACAACTTCACCGAACTCCCCCGAATCCGCAGTGAGCGGCCGGCATTCGAACTGCACTACCCCCACATGGTCGAAAGAATGCGCGACGAGGCGCATGTCGGACTGCTTGGTCACAAGTCGGTTTCCGACGTGAGAACTGAGGTGAAACAACATGAATGACGGCACGAAGCACCGAGCCTGGGCAGAAAAGCAGCACCACGAACGCCGAGCGAAACCCGGCCATCTCCTCGCCCCGTTGCTCGTGCTCATGTTCGCTGTCACGACGCTCGTGTGGTTGCCCCTGACGACTGCCGCGTGCTCGATAATCGTCGCAGGATTGCTGTTCGGCACTGTCCTGCAAGCTAGTTCGCATTCAACAGACACAGCTCGAGGAGTTCACGATGAAGCCCGAACTATCGACTGATCTCATCACCTCGGAGTGGTCCGCGGACGGAGCGGTGGTCGTGTGCATCGACGGATCCCCGGTGCGCCCCGACGTGATCACGTGGGCGGCTGAGTTCGCACATCGCCACGGTCTCTGGATGCGAATCGTTTTCGTAGCTCCGAGCGCCGATCTGAACACCTCGGCATCGCCGACCGGCCTGTTCATGGAGGCCATTCAGATCGCCGAGTCGGTGTCGCCAGATCTTCGGATCCGGACCGATCTGATCTCCGGGGAGAACACCGCAATCCTCACCGCGTTGACGTCCGAGGCCGCCTTGATCGTCGCAACACAGGACGATCCCGCCGCACCTGGACCGACATGTTCGTTCGCAAGAGTCGGAACACCGCGTGAAAGCAGCGCTGCGGCAGCCTTGCCGGTTGTCGTCGGTTTGGACGGAAGCGCCTACAGCGAAAGCGCTCTGGCCATCGCATTCAAGGAAGCAGAGGCAGCGAACACCGAACTGGTCGTCGTGCACGCAGCGCCGCCAGAGGCCGAACTGCGTCGAGACGTCGCATCCGGGCACTCGCCCCAGCACTCGACGCCGCTGACGTGGCAACTGTCGGGTTGGGCCACGCTCTACCCTGGCGTCGCGATCCGTCAGATCGAGTTCGACGGCCCCTCGGTTGCCATTCTTGAACAACTCTCCACCGAGGCACGGCTTCTCGTCGTGGGTCGGCGTGGGCGAGGCTCGTTCGACGACACCGCTCTCGGCACCACGAGCAGTGCGATGATTCGAAAAGCACACTGCCCGGTCATCGTTGCCAGCGAAGCCTGAATCAGATCGTCACCCGGTCAGAAGCCGTAACTGTGGATGGGTGCGAGCTGACCGGAGTGATGGGCTTCGATTACGAAACGCTCGTGGTCGACCAACTTCTCCGGGAGTTCGTCAACCGGCCACCACCGCAGATCTGCAGATTTCAACGGCTCCATCCGGCGTGGTTCACCCGACCACGTGCGGCATTCGTAGAAGAAGTCCACTCGATGATCCACCGGTTCGCTCCCGTCCGCGTGGCGGCGATGCAACACGGTCAGCGGCTTCAGTTCCGAGGAAAGCAACTCGACACCAAGTTCTTCCGCAGCCTCCCGAACGGCAGCGTCGATCGCCGACTCCCCCAGTTCGACGTGGCCCGCAGCAGCGTGAGCCCAGTATCCGTCCATGAATCCCGTGCCCTCGCGCAATTGCAGCAGCACCTCGCGCCGTTGTACCGGGTTGCTTCGACAGAACATCACGTACACCGCTGGTACCAGCGCAAATTGATCGGCCACACGACCACGCTATCGTGCGCGTGAAATGACGGCGCCCCGCGAGAACAAGCTCGCGGGGCGTCGTCGACGATCTGCTGGATCAGTTCACGTCGAACCGGTCGAGGTCCATCACCTTGGTCCAGGCTGCGGCGAAGTCTTCGGCGAACTTCTGCTTGGCGTCTGCGCTGGCGTACACCTCGGCGAGTGCACGCAGTTGCGAATTCGATCCGAAAACGAGATCGACCGCAGTTGCCGTGTACTTCGGATCGCCCGTCACGCGATCAACGCCGTCGTATACGTTTTCGTCCGTCTTCGACGGCTTCCACTCGGTACCCATGTCGAGAAGGTTGACGAAGAAATCGTTGGTCAACGTCTCGGGACGATCGGTGAACACGCCGTGACGGGTATTGCCGAAGTTCGCGTTCAGCGCGCGAAGTCCGCCGACCAGCACTGTCACCTCGGGCGGGGTCAGCGACAGCATGTACGCGCGGTCGACCAACAGAATCTCTGCCGGAATCTTCTCGCCTCCCTTGAGGTAGTTCCGGAATCCGTCGGCCCGGGGTTCGAGTACCTCGAACGAGTCGACGTCTGTCTGCTCCTGCGTTGCATCCGTTCGGCCCGGCGTGAACGAGACCGTGATGTCCTGTCCGGCGTTCTTCGCAGCCTGTTCGACGGCCGCTGTACCACCCAGAACGATCAGGTCGGCGAGAGAAACCTTTGCTCCACCAGCCTGGTTGAAGTCCTGCTGAACACGCTCGAGAGTCTGAAGCACCGCGGAGAGAGCTGCAGGCTCGTTGACTTCCCAATTCTTCTGCGGCTCCAGTCGGATTCGCGCACCGTTGGCGCCGCCGCGCATGTCCGTGCTGCGGAAGCTCGCGGCAGACGCCCACGCCGTCGATACCAACTGCGAAATGGACAGCCCGGAGTCGAGAAGTCGACTCTTGAGGATCGCGATGTCTGCGTCCCCGATCAGTTGATCATCGGCCGAGGGAACCGGGTCCTGCCACAGCTGCGGCTCGGGAACCCAAGGTCCCAGGTAGCGCGTGACCGGTCCCATGTCACGGTGAAGGAGCTTGTACCAAGCCTTGGCGAACTCTTCGGCGAATTCTTCCGGATGATCGAGCCAGCGCCGGGTGATCTTCTCGTACGTCGGATCCAGGCGTAGGGACAGGTCGGTCGTCAGCATCGTCGGGGTGCGTCCGGCCGACGAATCGAACGGATCCGGGATGGTGCCCGCCCCCGCGCCGTCCTTCGGAATCCACTGCCACGCACCCGCCGGACTCTTGGTCAGCTCCCAGTCGTAGCCGTACAGAATCTCCAAGAAGGTGTTGTCCCACTTCGTCGGAGTGGGAGTCCACACGACTTCGAGACCACTGGTGATCGCGTCCTTACCCACACCCGTGCCGAAGGCACTCTTCCAGCCCAGTCCCTGCTGCTCGATGGGAGCACCTTCCGGTTCCGGTCCGACGAGGTCGGCCGGTCCGGCTCCGTGCGTCTTGCCGAAGGTGTGACCGCCGGCGATCAGCGCAGCTGTCTCCACGTCGTTCATCGCCATGCGGGCGAACGTTTCTCGGATGTCGCGGGCGGCCGCTACCGGATCCGGTTGCCCGTTGGGTCCTTCGGGATTGACGTAGATCAGGCCCATCTGCACGGCTCCGAGCGGTCCGGACAGCTCACGGTCTCCGCTGTAACGCTCGTCGCCGAGCCAGGTGTCCTCGGGACCCCAGTAGATCTCCTCGGGCTCCCAGATGTCTTCTCGGCCGAATCCGAAGCCGAAGGTCTTGAACCCCATCGACTCCAGGGCGCAGTTGCCCGCGAACACCAGCAGGTCGGCCCAGGAAACCTGCTTTCCGTACTTCTGCTTCACGGGCCAAAGCAGGCGCCGGGCCTTGTCGAGGCTGGCGTTGTCCGGCCAACTGTTGAGCGGGGCGAAACGCTGAGCACCTTGGCCGCCACCGCCGCGGCCGTCTGCAATGCGATAGGTGCCGGCAGCATGCCAGCTCATACGCACGAAGAGTCCGCCGTAGTGCCCGTAGTCGGCCGGCCACCAATCCTGCGACGCCGTCATCAACGCGATGACGTCGCGCTTTAGCGCCTCGACATCGAGCTTGGCGAATTCCTGGGCGTAATCGAAGTCGGCACCCATCGGATTCGACTTCGACGAATGTGAATGCAAGACAGAGAGATCCGGCTGATTCGGCCACCAGTCGCTGTTTGTTCTCGGACGATTCCCGGTAGGCGTCGGAGACGGGATTGCGGGGTTTTCACTTTCGCTGGTGCTCTCGGTGTTTCCGTCGTGAGCAACCGGGCAACTATCGGACACGGTAATCCCTCCATGAGCGAGTAGAACGGACTTCGATCACGTTTGTGATCGCAAACTCTGAGTTGTCGAGCAGTCGGGACACAGGCCCCAGTAAATGACCTCGGCTTCGTCGAGAACGAAACCGTTGTGCGCCGACGGCGTCAAACACGGTGCCTCTCCGACTGCGCAGTCGACATCTGCAACGACCCCACAGGACCGGCAGACGACGTGATGATGGTTGTCGCCGACGCGTGACTCGTACAGCGCCACCGATCCGGACGGTTGGATCCGCCGTATCAGCCCGGCGTCGGTGAGAGCGTGCAACACGTCGTAGACCGCCTGCCGCGACACCCCCGGCAGAACAGCCCGCACAGCATCGAAGACAGTCTCGGTGGCTGCGTGTGGGCGTGCATGCACAACCTCGAGCACCGTGACTCTGGGACGAGTCACGCGAAGCTCAGCGTTACGCAGTTGGGCTGCATAATCCGGCGTCGAAGGCACCTTTCCACTATTGCGCAATCTTCTGGACTGAACCCAGACTTTCGCGAAAATCATCGCTGACAGGGCCCTCCCGACCGATTCGTCCGTGCTGGAAGTGAGCCGGATTCCTCGCTGTTTCTGGCGTCCCCACACCGCCTTCAGGTTTGTTGCGCGTCGACGCGTCCTGCTGTGTGGTTCCACAAACTCCGACAATCTCCCCTTCGTCCAACTACCGTGATAGGGAGAATCCGCCGAGGTCAGGAGTGCTCGTGCCCAAACTGGAGATCAAGAGGAAGTCAGAACTCTCACGGCAGGAAGTCGCCGACCGACTCATCGCCCTCGGCCAAGCCCTCGCCAGTGGATCGGAAGTGGAGCTGGGGTCGGGTGGGGACTCGATCGAAATCAGTGTTCCGGAACAGGTTCGGTGGGAACTCGAGATCGAAGTCGACGGCAACGAAGTCGAGATAGAAATCGAGATTCACTGGCGCGACGACCCTCAGGAAGAATCGGAAGAGAAGTCTCCGCCTCGCACCAAAGCAGTTCGTCGCAGCCGACCACGCAAGAGCACTTCCACATAGGCCGACTCGAATACGGTTGTTCGGCACTTACGGAGACGCCGACACCTCGAGAGACACGACGCGCAGCAGTGCTCGGAGGTCACTTTCGATCCGTCGAAACAGTTGATACACAACGATGAATCCGGCGATACCGCCCAAACACAGCGCACGGACTGTTGCGTTGAGTTCCTCACCGGCACCCGAACCGACAAAACTGAGCCCCGCGATTCCCACCAGGGGAACCGACGCCGCGACTGCGAGGTAACGCGTGCTGCTCCGACCCAACGAGCGAATATCGCGTCCGTCGTCGCTTCGTAACTCGCCGTGTGACAACAAGATCGGATACAGACATCGAACCGAGTAGTACGTCAGGATGAAGAACGGATACGCGACTGCGACGGCGCCGCACACCGCCAGCGACGACATCAGGTGCACGTAGGCTCGCTGCGGAATTCCGCCGGCGGCAATCTGCAATGCGACCGGATATGCGATACCGGCCAGAACCCACAGACCGAATGCGATCACCACCGCGCGATGTCCGACATTCAGCGTCGCGGTACGCGCTTTGTTCAAGACCTCCGCGCTGTACGTCTGACCGTTGCGCAGTCCGTGAGGCACGGTGAGTGCAAGCCGACACCAATACAGGATCGCTGCGGCACCGAGAGAGAACGCAGCCACCCCGATGACCAGATGAACCTGCTCGAGATGCTGCTGAGCCTGCGGCGAGAGACCCGAGATGATCAGCATCTTGTTGTAGTAGTAGTTGTAGCCCGCCGCAAGAAGATTCGGAATTCCGATCGCGGCAAGCACTATCGGCAGCGCCCACTTCCACAACGTCGAACGTGGACTCCCTTCCGGTGGGTCCACCAGATTGCGAGCAGACCGGTCCAGACACAGAGCGAACTGACGAGCCAGCTTTCGGCCGCCAGACCACCTTCCGTCTCTCTCCGGCGAGAGAGACTTGACCAGAACTCGGCGCAGCGCCGGCGGACAGTCGTCTGGTAGCCGTGCCTCGGCTGCGGGATCCACCCCGCGCCGGCGGGCCTCGAGCGCCTTCTTGGGCGACGGTGGGCTCTCCCCCGTACCGTCGTCCGTGAAAGGCCTACTCCCGGTGAGGAGTTCCCACAACATCACGCCCAGTGCATAGATGTCGCTACGGGTGTCGAGTGTGCCAGGCGCCCCCACCGCACAGGCCTCCAATTGCTCCGGAGACATGTAGGCAAGCGAGCCTCCGACAAAACATGCAGCGTCCTCGGTCGAGACCTCCTCGCTCGAGCTGACGTTGAAGTCGGCGAGCTTGGGGATGCCTTCGACGCTGAGGAGGACATTCGCCGGCTTGATGTCCCGATGTAATACGCCGTGCTCACGCGCATACTCGAGGGCATCGGCCAGTCGCATCCCGATCCAGGCCACGGTCTCCGGCCACGACATCGCAGCGATCTCGCTCCTCAGGCTCGTCTCGCTGGGCTTCATCTCTCCCTTCGTCGCCAGGGTCTTGTCGATGGCGTCGAGAAGTAGTTGTCCGGACCGCTGCGCCTGCGGTGTCACGCGGACAAGTTTGACCACGTCGAGCAGGGTCCCACCCGGCACGTATTCCATGAAAAGGACTCGCAGTGCGCGTTCCTCGAGCAGCCGTTGATCGAAGACCCGGACGATGTTGGGATGGTCGAGCTGGGCGAGAGTCTGTGGCTCGACTCCGACGTTGCGCGAGATTTTCAACGCAACCCACCGCTGCATCGAGAGTTGCCGAGCGAGGAACACGCGGGCGAATGCGCCGTGCCCGAGTTCCAACACCAGTTCGAAATCGTCCAGGTGCTGCCCGATTTCGAACTCGTCGAAACCCGAGAGCCCCAACATCATCACGTCTTCGCGACCGGCCATCGAATCACGGTCGAACATCTGCTCGAAACTCTCTGCCTGCAAGGGAAACTCGCTGAGGTACTCGGCTGCTGCGACGTCCTCCCCACCCTGCTTCCGCAGCCGGAACTCCTCGTACAGGAGCTCGGCCGGTAATGGTTCTTCGAGTAATTCGGGATACTCGGCACAGTAATCCGTGAGCCGTTTCGGGCAATCATTTTTCAGCCAGCGGTACTCCATGTCGATTCCGACCAGTTCGATCAGCGCCGCCCGACGAATCTTGACTGGATCAGGCAGATAATCGCTCAGGTCGGACGGGGTTCGCCCCTCCTCCCAATCCGCCACAAGGCGGCCGAGACCGTCTGCACCGTTCTGGCCGTCACGCACCACCCGCAGCGTTGAGAGGCGCAACTCGGTGACGGTGCCCCGTTCGGTCAGGGGCCCGCTCGCGATTGTCGCGTCACTGGCCTGCGCACCACGTTCATTCATGACACTTCTGTTCCGCACCTCGATCACAATGAATCGGAGTGACTCACTTCAGCGTAACCCCGGTGGTACTCCAGACCCCAGCGAATCTATTCGGCGTGAACTGCCGACTCCGTGCCGATGCGAACGAGTTCGTCGCGCTCTTTGATTTTGATCCGATCACGCCCATGCTTCACACCGAGGGCACGTTCGGCGGCATCGATGCGAAGCCATCCATCCCAATCGACGGGCACCACTCTGCCGGCCCCGAGGACCTCCGCGAGCCGGCCATGGCCGGCTCGACGCTCGTATGCCGAATCCAACTGTCGCAGCAAGGTTTCGACGGTTTGGCGTGCATCAGGCCGAGCCGCACCGATCAGCCCGGCGGCACCTCGCTTCATCCAGCCCGTCACGAACAAACCTGCGATCGGCGAGCCGCTCTCGTCGACCGCTGCGCCGCCCTGGTGCGCAACATTGCCGCGTCGGTGATCGAAAGGCACCCCGGCAAGTGGCGTCCCGAGAAATCCGATTGCCCGGTACACAGCTTGAACCGGATAGTCGGTACAGATACCCGAAGCGGTGACGTGACCATATCCGTCCGGGTCTGTCCGCTCGACGCGGAGTGCTTCGACTTTCCCGCTGCCGAGAATCTGCGCCGGCTGTCGGTAGAAGTGCAGGTGAACTCGACGCTGGGCAGTTCGGTCGGCAGGCGCAGTGTCCGCGAAACTACGGAGTGTCTCGACTGCCAGTCGGGTGTGCGCCAACTGTTTGGTCATCCGCTCGACATGCCGGTCCGGTACGACATCGACAGAATCGACGACAACATCGACTCCGGGCAGTTCACCGAGAGCGCGCAACTCGTTCGGGGAGAAGCGAGCGTCGGCTGGTCCGCGCCGGACAAAGATGTGTACTTCGCGAACTCGACTGCCGGCGATCCCTTCCCGAACTTGGTCGGAGACGTCCGTGGCCTGCAGCGATTGCGCCTCGGCGAGGAGCATACGGGTGACGTCGAGTGCGACGTTGCCACCTCCGATCACTGCGACCGATTCCGCGTTCAGCGGCCACTGCGGCGAGCTGTCCGGGTGATCGTTGTACCAACCGACAAACTCGGCGCCACCGAAAGAACCTGGAAGCTCGACGCCGGGAATGTCGAGAGGTGCATCCCGCGGCGCACCGGTTGCGATGATCACAGCATCGTAGGAAGAACGTAGGTCACCGACTGAAAGGTCCTTTCCGATCTCCACGTTGCAGAACAGCCGGAAGTCACTGGCGACCAGCGTGGTGTGCAGAGAATGGGCGAACTTTTCGGATTCGGGGTGCCCTGGTACGAGACCGTAGCGCACCAGTCCGTACGGCGTCGGTAGACGCTCGAACACGTCTGTCTTGGTGCCGGGCGCAAGTTCGGCGAGAGCGCCGGCGGCGTGGATTCCCGCCGGCCCCGCTCCGACGATCGCGACACTGAGCGGTGGTGAGAAGAATCGGGGCGCCGCAGGCGGGGATACCGCTGGACCTCTGGCGTTGATCATCCCCCGAGGCTAGGACCTCAACTGCGCTGGAGATCAAGTCCGCTTTCAGCAGCCCGCTTTTCAGTAACCCTGCTCTGCAGGCTTGTGCTCGGTTGTGTAGCGGTAGAAGTCCGCTAGTTGGAGTTCGCCGGCAGCTGCCTCGTCGACTATGACGGTCACGTGTGGATGCAGCTGCAGCACCGACGCCGGGCAGAATGCCGAGACCGGACCTTCGACCGCGGCCCGGACGGCGGGCGCTTTGCGGGCGCCGTCCGCGATCAGGACGAGATGCCGTGCATCACTGATGGTTCCGAGCCCTTGCGTGATCACATGATGCGGTACGTCGGCTGGGTCTGCGAAGAACCGTGCATTGTCGGCGCGGGTCCTCTCGGTCAAGGTCTTCACTCGGGTGCGCGATGCAAGCGAGGAGGAGGGCTCGTTGAAACCGATGTGTCCGTTCAGGCCGATGCCGAGGATCTGCACGTCGATGGGACCGTTTTCGGCGATGGCAGCATCGTAACGCCGGGCAGCGTCACTGGGATCCGCGGCCCCGCCGTCGGGGCTGAACACTCGCGCATTGTCGATGTCGAGGTGATCCACGAGTTCCGTGCGGATGGTGTGCGCGTAGGACTGCGGCTGATCGGACGTGAGACCTACATACTCGTCGAGAAGATACGCGCTCATCGCCGCGAACGACACTCCCGATTCTCGATGCCTCTTGATCAGCTCTCGATACGTGTGCAGCGGTGACGATCCGGTCGCGAGGCCGAGCGTCCGCGCTCCGTTTTCGATTGCGCCACAAACGATATCTGCAGCGATTCGCCCGCCGTCCTCCGGACTGGGAACTATGACGATTTCCATTCAGACTTCCTCACTGCTCTTGCCGGCTCCGACGATGGCCTCACGTACCGAACCCGAAGCGCGGTCCAACAGTTCGGTTGCTTCGGCGAAGTCGCATTCGGCCAACAACATGACGACCGCTGCCTTCACATGACCATCGGCATTGTCGATGGTCTCCGCAGCGATCTCGGTATCGACTCCGGTGGCTGCCGCGACGATCCGGTTCGCACGATCGACAAGCTTGGCATTGGTCGGCCGAAGATCGACCATCAGATTGTGGAATGCCTTCCCGGAGCGAACCATACTCGCCGTGGAGAGCATGTTGCACACCATCTTCTGCGCAGTTCCGGCCTTGAGCCTCGTCGATCCGGTGAGGATTTCGGGGCCGGTCTCCACTTCGATGGCCACGCCGGCGTGAGAACTCATTGCCGCGTTCCGGTTGCACGAGACTGCCACTGTTGCAGCGCCGAGTTCGCGGGCGTGATCGAGTCCCCCGATGACGTAGGGGGTACGACCGCTGGCAGCCAGACCCACCACGACGTCGTTGGCGTTCAACGAGATTGCGTCGAGATCGACCCCAGCCGCTCGCGGATCGTCCTCTGCCCCCTCGACGGCGTTCAGAAACGCTCCAGGGCCACCGGCGATGATGCCGATCACCTCGCCCGGATCGGTCCCGAACGTCGGAGGGCATTCCACCGCGTCGAGAACTCCCAGACGCCCACTTGTCCCCGCTCCCAGGTAGATCAGTCGACCACCTTGTGCTCGGGCCGCGACGATCAAGTCGACTGCGGCTTCGATGGCGGGTAGTACCGCTGCCACCGCGCCGGCCACGATTGCGTCCTGTTGATTCATCACCGTCAGCAGACCCGACACCGACATGACATCGAGATCGCGGGTCAGAGGGTTGGGTCTCTCGGTGGAGAGCATTTCCAATTGCATTGTGGCGAGTCCTCCTCGATCGATATTCATTACGACGACTCCTCGTCAGTATTCACAGCGACGACTCCTCGTCAGTACTCACAGCGACGACTCCTCGTCAGTGCCGCTTCGAAGCAATGGCATCATGGCTTCGTTGCAGAGCAGAGAGTGCGCTGGGCAGCGAGTGCGCCACCATCGCAAAAATTGTGTCGACTACCAACAGCTGACCGGTGCGGCTTGCCATCGCAGCCGATCGGAAACCGAATTCTCTACCGGCAGTGAGCAGAACGTGATGTGACTGCACGGCGAGCGTCGATCGTGCCCCTCCGGTGATCGCAGCCGTCGACGCCCCGGTTCGACGGGCAAGGGCAAGTGGTTCCACGACATCCGAAGTCTCACCCGAATGTGAGATCCCCACTGCGATGTCGTCCGGTCCGAGCAAGCTGGCGCTGACCATGGCCGCGTCTCGGTCGAGATGAACCCGGCAGTTGACGTCGATGCGAGAGAGCTTCAACGTGAGGTCTTGCGCGACGATGCCAGAGGCGCCGATGCCGTAGACCTCGACGCGGCGGGCGGATCGAATCCGGGACACAACTTCTTCGAGCGCAGCAGGATCTGTCAATTGCGCCGTGCCCTTGAGTTGTTCGGATTCGAACTCGGCGAGCTTGGCCATCACCTCACCGGCCGAGTCGGCAGCAACGATGTCCACACCGAGCGGGATCGTGTTCTCTGTACCGGACCCGCTGATCGCCGCCAGCGCGAGACGAAGCTGTGGATAACCCTCGAAACCGAGTCGTTTGGCTGTGCGGACCACTGTCGCCGTGCTTGTCGACGCTCGTTCGGCGAGGTCGTTGACCGTCAGGGTGGAGGCCAGACTGGGGTCGGCTTCGATGATTTCGGCGATCCGCAGCTCGGCAGGCGAGAGGCTGCTCAGTGATGCACGAATACGAGCAAGCAGGTCGACGGACGCCGGAGCACTCCGGTCCAAAGTCATAACGCCTCGATTCGCATCGTTTTCGGAGCTGACGGCACCGATGTGATTCTAGGCAGCCCACGGCTTCCTGGCGTCAGAGATCCGAGCACACTGGCGTGACGCGCACCGGTGCACGAAGCGATGCTGCCGGGCAATCCGTGTGCGGTGAGATAGCCGAGAACCGCGAAAGCCAATGCTTCCTTGATATCGGAGGTGACGCCGAGCTCGTCCGAAGAGACAAGCGCGATGTCGCCCAGTTCGTCACGAAGCATCGCCATCAACGTCGGGTTCTTGGTGCCACCGCCTGACACCACCACTTCGGTAGCCGCCAGCGCTTTGACGGAATCGGCGACGGTCCGGGCGGTCAGTGCAGTCAGTGTCGCGACGATGTCGGCCAGAGACAAGGACTCGTAGCCACGCAGAGCGGCGAGTAGATAGTCCCGATGGAACAGTTCCTTGCCCGTGCTCTTGGGAGCGGGCCGCGCGTAATACGGTTCGCTCAGTAGTTGTGCCAGCAGATCGACGTTCGGTGTGCCCGCTGCGCCCAGAGCCCCACCGAGATCGAACCACTGCTCCCCGGCAGTGAATTCGCCTACCGCAGCGTCGATCAGCGCATTTGCGGGGCCGGTGTCGAAGGCAATCGGTACTGCGGCACCATCTGCCGTCGATGTCGGAGCGCCTCCCGGAGCAGTGACGTTCGCGATGCCACCGAGATTGAGCGCGACGGAACCCGAAGTTCTTCCGTTGAGCCACAATACGTCGAACGCACTGACCAGTGGTGCACCCTGACCACCCGTCGCCACGTCGCGAGAGCGCAGGTCCGACACGACCGTGCATCCGGTCTTCTCGGCTATCCAGGCCGGCTGCCCGAGCTGAAGAGTGCCCTTTACTTGCGCTCCTTCGACCCAGTGGAACATCGTCTGACCATGTGAGGAGATCAATTCCGCACTGCCACCGCACAGTTCCTCGTTCGCCCGCGCAGCCACGGCCGCAAATGCCTGTCCGATCTCGGTGTCGAGTTGGCAGATCTGACCGACAGTGGTGGACGCCGGCGGTACCGCAGCCGCCACCGCAGCCCGCAACTCACCGGAATACGGTTCGCTGACCATGCCCAGTGGGGTGAGCACAAGAGTGTCCCCGTCGATCCGGATGTCTGCTGCGGCAGCATCGATAGCGTCGTACGAAGTACCGGACATCAGGCCGATGACTCTCATGAAATATCCCTTACTCGGATCGTTTCGGCATTCGGAAAAGCTGCGGTCAGTCGACGAGTGCCCGCTTGTGGGCATTTCCTCGCAAGGTACTCAAGGCGATCGCACTGACGGCGCACGTTGCCATCACGAAGTAGGCCGGAATATCGAGATTGGAAGTTTCCTTGATCAGCCACGTGATGATCAAACCGGCGCAGCCCGAAAAGACCGCGTTGGACAGGGAGTATGCGAGTCCCAATCCGGTGTACCGAACCGAGGTGGGGAACATCTCGGAGAGCATGGCGGGTCCGGGTCCGGCAACAAGTCCCACTGCGGCGCCGGCGGCAAACACTGCAAATCCCTTGGCTGTCAAAGACGTCTGCTCGTTCTGCAGGACGTTGAGCAGCGGCAGAGCCAAGACCAGAATTATCACGGTGCCGGTGAGCATGACCGCGCGTCGTCCGATGCGATCGCTGAGTCCACCCGCGATCGGAATGGTCACCGCGAAGCCCGCATTGGCGAGCACGGAAGCAACAAGTGCCTGATGGAAAGTCGCGTTGAGTGAACTCTGAAGATAAGTCGGCATCACGACGAGGAACGTGTAACCGGCAGCAGACCACCCCATCAACCGCCCGATTCCGAGCAGAATCGCCTTGGCTGTCTCTCCGACAGTCGGCTGCACTACCGGCGCCGGCGCATCAGCTGTCGGTTCGGACTGGACTGATCGAGCACGCTCGAACGACGGCGTTTCTTCGAGGCGGAGCCTGAGCCATAGAGCAACCAGACCCATCGGAAGTGCAAGGAGGAACGGAATGCGCCAGCCCCAGTCACCGAGCTGTCCCGGGTCGAGGACAGTGGCGAGGAGTGCTGCGATACCCGCACCGGCGAGCAGTCCGAGTGCGACGGTGAACGACTGCCACGAGCCGTACAGCCCACGTCGTCCGGGCGGAGCGAACTCGGTCATCACCGACACTGCACCGCCGAACTCACCACCGGCCGACAATCCCTGCAGAATTCGAAGGACCGTCAAGAGAAGCGGTGCCAGAATTCCGACGCTCTCGTAGGTGGGGAGCACACCGATCAGGGTCGTCGCACCCGACATCAGCAGAAGAACGATCACCAAGGTGGGGCGTCGGCCGATGCGGTCACCGAGTCGACCGAACAGCGCGGCCCCCACTGGGCGGAAGAAGAAGGCCAGCGCAAACGACGCGTAGGTCTTGATCAGGCTTTCGAGGTCGCCGGAGCCGTCGGCGCTGAAGAAGTTCGACGCGATGATCGTCGCGAAGAACCCGTACACACCGAACTCGTACCACTCGATGAAATTTCCGACGGAGCCGGCGACGAGCGCCCTGCGCCGTTTGAGCTGCGCACCATCATTCCGTGTCTGGACTGTGATGCCCATGCCGTCCTCCGTTGACGAAACCCGAATATGCAACAAAGTTTCATCTGAACGGAGTAGAAATGTCAAGAAGTTTCACGATTGGATTTTTACTACGCCCCGAAGCCTTATGCTCCCGCGAACGTGAATGCCTCCGCCCGTTCGAACTGGTCAGTGGAGTCACCGGAATAGACGGTGCTCTCGTTCGGTCCGAGTCCGAGCTTTCGGACGGGTGTCCCTTCCGCGAGATCCATCGACGCCACGTCCACCCAGAAGGTATTGGGCGTCATTGCCGACTCGAAGAAATAGAGCGTGCGTTTGTGATCGACGACCGTACGCCAACGGGTCGATGAAATGTTGGGCTCGTCGGGAGTCGAAATACCGAGGGGCACCGACACATTCCGAATAACGCTGAAGGTGGATGCCAACGCCGCCCGCGGATCGTCCGTCTGCGGTATCGCATCCACATAGAACGATGCCCGCGCGAATCTGTCAGCGGCACGGTTGGTTCCGGGCAGCATGACGGTTCCGTTGATCTGCTTCCAGTACTCGTTGACGGCGAGTTGCTGATCGAAGATCGGCGAATTGGTCATCACCTGGTACTCACGGCTGTGATGAATCGTCGGGCGTCCACCGACGTACTCGATGATCGCGCTGTCTCCCCCGGCGTCCGAGAGCGACATGTGCAGCGTTGCGAGGCGGTCTTCGCCGGGAACGGCAGCGGTCACTACCGTGAACGGTTCCGACGCGAGCACTTCGACCGCTTCCTGAACTGTCGCAAAGCGATCCAGGACGTATTGCGCCCACGCCGCGATCGACAATCCCGGGGTCGAACCGTCATACGTCGGGTACTCGGACTCGACCAACCACAAGAGATTGGCAGACAGTCCAGCCTCGTTGACCCCGTCGGTCGTGCACATGTCGTAGGCCGTCGCGACAACACTTCCGTATTTCGACGTCCACTGTATCGAGTTCGGACCTGCGCAGCCCCCTCTGGTCATGCCGCGCGGGAAAGCCCAGAGGTTTGTTCCGAGATCGACCTTCCAATCCATCGATCGAGCAGTCATCACAGTGTCGTTGGGCCCCAAGTAGACCAAGCGTGTACACATCGAAAACTATCCCTTCGTTACGGCGTGACGATATTGAAACTGGGATCGAAGGTATCGAGCAACCCTCCCAGCGTCTCGAGCGCTGATTCGTCTCCGTCGAGCGAAATCTTCCCGGCCTTGGCCAGTTCGGCGGCCGCGCCCGGTTGCAGAAGCGCTCCCACGAGTGCCGCCTTCGGGCCCGAGACCGTCAGTTGTGTGTTCGGTGACGCGCCCTTACGTGCATTGAGGACGCCGCGCTTGACCCACGCAGTCCATGCCTCGTCGCCGCGATCGGTGAACACGAAATCGATCCGCAGTTCCGCGTCGGTGGCCTTGTCGCCGATGAGATGTATTGCAACGAAGTCGAAGAGGATGTCGATGGGCATCGCGAGGACACTGTCCTGGCTCGCGGTGACATAGGGGGCGGGCTGGGCGCCTTCACGGAGCTCCAGGGCGGCCGAGAGATAGATCCCACGCCACTGCGGCCCCTCGGCTTGATAACCCATCTGCTCGTAGACGTCGGCTTGCAGATTCCTCGCTTCGGTGTTCTCCGGTTGCGCGAACACCAACTTGTGCAGGATCTCTGCCGCCCATCGGTAGTCCGCGGCGTCGAATGCGCGCTTGCCCTCGTCCAGGATCTTCTGCGCGCCAAGGAGATCGACGAACCTCTTCGCCGATTCGACCGGCGGATGCGGATGAAGCGACACCGGATCGCCGTCCCACATTCCCAGTTCCTTGGTGTACACGGCGCGAACGTCGTGGTGCAAAGTGCCGTGATATCCGCGGTTGTACCACTTGCGCCCGAGTTCGTCCGGTAGTTCGATCACCTCGGCAGCTTCGAGCGGCGTGTACCCCTTGTTCGCGAGACGGAGTGCCTGGTCGTGAATGTACTTGTAAGTGTCCCTTTGCGATTCGATGAACGGCACCAGGTTCTCGTTACCCCACACCGGCCACGTGTGCGGTCCGTAGTGAACAGTCGCGTCGTCTCCCCACCGTTCGAGAGTCTCGTCCAGATACCGCGCGAAGTTCCGAGCGTCGCGAGTGCGCGCACCTCTTAAGGTCTGGATGTTGTGGAGCGAATGATTGGCGTTCTCCGCACAGGTCAGCGCGGCGAGTTCGGGGATCCAGATGTGCATTTCCTCCGGGGCCTCGGTATCCGGCGCGTAGAGGAACTCGAATTCCAGACCGGCTATCTCACGCTTCGTTCCGGTCTCCGTGATGCTGTCAGTGGGGGAAATATACGAGACAAGTGGACCTTTCGTGCTGATCGTGCCGATGCCGCAGGTAACCATCCCTTTGGCATCGAGATCGAGCAATCCACCGAAGGCGTAGAAGGACCGTCTCGCCATGGCATTTCCGGCGACGACGTTTTCCCCGATCGCGAACTTGTCGAACGACGCGATCGTGCCCGGTGCGATGATCGGAACTCGCCCGGACGTCACGTCGTCCAGATCGACGATCCCTTTGACTCCGCCGTAGTGGTCGATGTGGGTGTGCGTGTAGATGATCGCCGAAACTGGCTTATCGCTGACGTGCTCACGAATCATCTTCATACCCTGGCGCGCCGATTCGACCCCCGCCATACAGTCGATGACGATCAGTCCCTCGCCACCTTCGACAACCGTCAAATTTGCCAGGTCGTTGTTCCGTACCTGGTAAAGGCGATCCGTCACCTGATACAGACCACCTCGGCGCATCAGTTGTCCTTGACGCCACAGGCTCGGATTGACTGTCTCCGGCGCGGCAACATCGTCACCGAGGTATGCCATCGCATCGGGATCGAAGACCGTATGCCCGTCATCGGCGACAACCTTGCCCGGCAACGGAGCGATCAATCCTCGATCCGCGTCGGCAAAATCCTGCCGGTCGTCCATGGCATACCGTGCGACTGCCTCGCGATTCGCCGTGACTGTGGCCGGTGTTGCGTCCTTAGGTGTCTGGCACATGGCACTCCCCGCTCGGATACGACGATCTGATACCCCATCATCTGTATCGGTTGGGCACGCGCTTGGAATCACCCGCGCAGGGTGAAGCTCCCACGAACACGCGAGGTGATCAGCCGGGGAGTTCCTCGGAATTCCGAGATGCGAGTGCAATTACCAGGACCGCGATCCCACATCCGGCAACCAGGATCCATCCCGACCTCGATGCCTGCGCGACATCCACCGATGCACTGCCGCCGATGATGCCACCGGCCAGCGCAACACCGAGAGCAGCACCGAATTGGCGTGCACTGGAGGTTATTCCACCAGCAAGCCCCGCCTGCGATCTCGGCAACCCGTTGACGGCGGTGTTGGTGATCGGGGCATTCGAGAATCCGAATCCGATACCGAGGAACAGGTAAGCGGCCAAGAGCATCGGAATCGCCGTGTTGTTGTCGAGCGAGACCAGGCACAGCCCGCCGAGTGTCGTGAAGCTACCAGCAATGAGTAGCGGCCGCCGCGGGCCGAAGCGTCCGACGAGTATTCCGGACAACGGCGCGCAGACCGTTGCCGCAACAGCCATCGGAAGGGTGATCGCGCCGGCCAGTGCCGGACTCATTCCGCGGGAGTGCTGCAAGTAGAACGTGCCGAGCAGTAGCGTCGCGTTCAACGCCACGAACACCACGACAGCGCCGACCACAGCCGACGAGAACGTTCTGCGGCGAAAGAGTGCCAGATCCATCAGTGGCTCGCGCTTGCGTGATTCGACGCGGATGAATGCGGCCAACGCTGCAGCAACAACGACATACCCTGCCGTCGCCGCGGCAGAGAACCATCCGATTCGCGGACCCTCGATCAGAAGGGCGACCGCCCCGCCGACAAGAATCACCAGTAGCAACTGACCGGGAAGGTCGAGACGTCGCGACTGCTGCGCTCGGGACTCCGGTACAAACACAGCAGTCAGGGCGAGCACGGCCAAGATCACCGGCACGTTGATCCAGAAAACCGATCGCCAGCCGAAACTTTCGATGAGCACACCGCCGACGATCGGCCCTGCCGCCATACTCAGGCCGAAGACCGCGGCCCACACCCCGATCGCCTTGGCCCGCTCCTTCGGGTCGGTCATCACGTTGACCACGATCGCCAAGGCAACCGGACTGAGCATCGACCCACCGACGCCTTGGACGATCCGCGCCGCGATCAGCACCTCCACGGACGGAGCGAGTGCGCAGGCAATCGACGCCACCCCGAAAACGACAAGCCCGATCTGAAAGACTCGTCTCCTGCCGAATCGATCGGCCACCGCTCCGGACGAGATCAGCAAGCTGGCCAGGACGAGTGTGTACGCGTTGACGACCCATTCCAGACCACGGGTTCCGACGCGAAATCCCTCACCGATCGTCGGCAGGGCTACGTTGACGATGGTCGTGTCCAACCCGACGACGAACAGGCTCGTGCAGCAGATCGCCAGGATGCCCCATCGCCGCCGTGCATCAAGTCCGATCACTTGCGGTTCGATCCCGCTCGAAGGTTTCATGGTCGGACTCCATCTCTCGAAGTGCTCTGCCGTACTCGACTGTCGAAAGGATCGTTGCTCTCCAGAGTCCGAAGTCGGTAAGAATTTTGCGGAAACTGCAAAGATGGACAGCATGGATGCTGAATTCGAGCAGTTGATCACCGATATCGGACCGAGGCTGCGCACGCTTCGACGCGATCGCGGATTGACTCTCGAGGCGCTGTCCGAGGCCACCGGCGTCTCCGTCAGCGCACTCTCACGCCTCGAATCGGGTAAGCGTCGTCCCACCCTCGATCTGTTGTTGCCGCTTGCCCGAGCGCACCGGGTCGCGCTGGACCAACTCGTCGGCGCCCCCGCTACGGGCGATCCTCGGGTCCATCTCACCCCGAGCCGACGCAAGAACGGCAGTGCCGTCGTTCCGTTGACGCGCTATCCCGGCCGCGTGCAGGTCTTCAAGCAGGTGATCGGTCCGCGTCCACCGAAGCTCGTCACCCACGCCGGCTACGAATGGCTCTACGTCCTCGCCGGGGATCTGCGTCTCATCCTGGGGGCGAACGAGGTTGTCCTGCACCCCGGGGAAGTCGCGGAGTTCGACACTGCCGAGCCCCATTGGTTCGGGCCTGCCGATGAACAGGTGGTGGAGATCTTGCACCTGTTCGGCCCGCAAGGCGAGAAGGCACACGTGCGCACGAAGGTAAAGAACGCTCCTGCCTAAAGCGTGTTTATCGAAAGCTAGTTCACTGCATGTGTTTTCAGTCGGTTCGACAACGTATGAGCATACTCGAGGAGTAGCGTTCCCAACTCGGCATGACGCGCGGGCCGGAAGCGTGTTTCCACTCCGGTCAGGCTCAGCGCCCAGGCCGGGCGACCGTTGCGATCGAACACCGCGGCACCCATCCCCCAGCTTCCCTCGACGATGAGGGCTGGATTGACCGCGTACCCGGTGACACGCGTCGACTCGATTCGCTCACGGAGTGATGCCTCACTGTGGATCTCACCCCATTCCGATTCCAGATTCACTCGGGCGAAATAGTCGTCGACGTCCCGCGTCGGTAGATGGCTCAAGATGGCAAGCCCCGCCGACGCGACCCCCAACGGGAATCGCTTCCCCTCGTGCAGCACGTGAGATCGCAGTGGAAAACTGCCTTCCTGACTCAGGATGCAGACGGTCTCGTCACCTCGGCGTGCCGACAGGAAGGCGCTCTCCCCCGTGACCCGGGCAAGTTCGTCGACGACGTCGCGAGCCCGGTCGGTGATGTCGTACCGATTTCCGGCCGCCGCCCCCAGGAGGTACAACTCCGGGCCGAGAGACCACCGACCGGTTCGTGCGTCACGGTCGACCAGTCCTTCGGCAGCCAGGGACGTGAGCAGTCGGTGCGCAGTGGGCCGAGCGAGGCCGGTGACCTTGCCCAATTCCGTGGTGGAAGTGCCCGTTGGTTCGGACGCGCCGAGGGCTCGCAGAAGTGCAGCCACCCGCGCGACCACGGCCGGCGATTGCCCGTGAGTTGGCATGCAGCCATCCTAGCGTCCATTCAATGAACGAAATTCCTTCAGACGATCAGTAGTCGATCAGTTCTCGGTTGATGTTCGAGATTCCTTGAACCTGTGAACTGGAGATAGTTCACTGGATATCGAAGTGAGTGAGTGTCTACTCAATGAACGCTTGGCAGGGAGAGAACATGACAGCAAAGGTGTACGAGTCCGCAGCGGAGGCGGTCGCCGACATCGTCGACGGCGCAACGCTGGCCGTCGGCGGATTCGGCTTGTGCGGCATCCCCGACGTGTTGATCGACGCGATCGCAGCTACGAGTGCAACCCACCTCGAGGTGTTCTCCAACAACTGCGGCGTCGACGATCACGGTCTCGGAATCTTGCTGAGCGCCGGCCGTATCCGACGAGTGACCGCGTCGTACGTCGGCGAGAACAAGGAGTTCGCCCGGCAGTACCTGGCCGGCGAACTCGAAGTGGAACTGACGCCGCAGGGAACGCTCGCCGAGCGTCTGCGCGCCGGCGGAACCGGAATCCCCGCATTCTTCACACCGGCCGGAGTGGGTAGCCCCATCTCCGACGGCGGAATGCCATGGCGCTACGACGCCGACGGCTCGATCGCTATTGCATCGCCTCCGAAGGAGACTCGTGTCTTCGGAACCAAGCGTTACGTAATGGAAGAGGCGATCAACGCCGACTACGCACTCGTGCACGCTGTTCTCGGAGACACCGACGGCAACCTCGTGTTCGACAAGACCGCGATGAACTTCAACCCGCTCGCCGCGATGGCGGGACGGGTCACCATCGCGCAGGTGGAACGTCTGGTCGAGCCCGGTGAAATCGACCCGGCATCGGTGCATCTACCTGGGGTCTTCGTCCAGCGCGTAGTCCACACCGGCCCTCAGAACAAGCGAATCGAAAAGCGAACCGTCAGCGCTTCGGAAGGAACCTCACGATGACCGCACCAGTGACAGTGACGGGTTGGACGCGCCAGCAGATGGCAGCGCGGGCGGCTGCAGAGATGATCGACGGGGAGTACGTCAATCTCGGAATCGGCCTTCCCACACTGATTCCCGGATACCTGGGCTCGGACGTTCGTGTGGTCCTGCACTCGGAGAACGGAATTCTCGGCACCGGACCGTATCCCACCGAGGACAACGTCGATCCTGACCTCATCAACGCCGGCAAAGAGACCGTGACCGTCAACCCCGGTGCGGCATATTTTGATTCGGCCCTCTCGTTCGGGATGATCCGCGGCGGCCACATCGACACCGCAGTCCTCGGCGGTATGCAGGTGTCGAAGACGGGTGACCTCGCAAACTGGATGGTCCCCGGCAAGATGGTCAAGGGCATGGGCGGCGCAATGGACCTCGTCCACGGTGCCCGGCGTGTCATCGTCGTCATGGAGCACAACGACCGCGACGGCAACCCCAAGATCGTCGACGCGTGCACCCTGCCCCTGACCGGCCAGGGCGTGGTGAATCGGATCATCACCAACCTCGCCGTCATCGACGTGAGCGAAGAAGGTCCACTCGTCCTGCGTGAACTCGCCCCCGATGTCAGCGTCGAAGACGTAGTCGCCGCAACCGGCACCGAACTGAAAGTTGAACTGGCATGACCGACACGACCACTGTGATTGTTGCGGGAGCTCGTACCCCGATGGGTCGACTCCTCGGATCGTTGAAAGACCTCTCCGGGTCCGACCTCGGCGGCATCGCCATCAAAGGCGCCCTCGACAAGTCCTCAGTCGCACCCGAACAAGTCGACTACGTCATCATGGGACAGGTCCTCACCGCCGGCGCCGGCCAGATGCCCGCCCGCCAAGCCGCCGTCGCCGCCGGCATCCCCATGAACGTCCCCGCCCTGAGCATCAACAAAGTGTGCCTCTCCGGCATCGACGCCATCGCCCTCGCCGACCAACTCATCCGCGCCGGCGAATTCGACATCGTCGTCGCCGGCGGGCAGGAATCGATGTCCCGCGCACCCCACATGCTCGAAAAAAGCCGCGAAGGCTTCAAATACGGCGACGTCACCCTCCGCGACCACATGGCCTACGACGGCCTCCACGACATCTTCACCGACCAGGCCATGGGCCTGCTCACCGAACAAGTCAACCAACAAGAAACCGCCCACATCACCCGCGCCGAGCAGGACGCCTTCGCCGCCGCCTCACACCAGAACGCGGCCCGCGCCTGGAAAGACGGCCTCTTCGACAACGAAGTCGTCCCCGTCTCCATCCCCCAACGCAAGGGCGAGCCCATCGTCTTCGCCCAGGACGAAGGCATCCGCGCCGACACCACCACCGAATCCCTCGGCAAACTGCGTCCCGCGTTCAGCAAGGACGGCACCATCACCGCCGGCTCCGCCTCCCCGATCTCCGACGGCGCCGCCGCCGTCGTGGTGATGAGCAAAACCAAAGCCGAAGAACTCGGCCTGACCTGGATCGCGGAAATCGGCGCCCACGGCGTCGTCGCCGGACCCGACTCCACCCTCCAGTCCCAACCCGCCCGGGCCATCGCCAAGGCCTGCGCGAAGGAAGGCATCGACCCCACCGACCTCGACCTCGTCGAAATCAACGAAGCATTCGCCGCCGTCGGGATCGCCTCCACCCGCGAACTCGGCCTCGACCCCGCCAAGGTCAACGTCAACGGCGGCGCCATCGCCGTCGGCCACCCCCTCGGCATGTCCGGCGCCCGCATCGCCCTGCACCTCGCCCTCGAACTGCAACGCCGCGGCGGCGGCATCGGCGCAGCCGCACTCTGCGGCGGCGGCGGACAAGGCGACGCACTCATCGTCCGCGTCCCCAAGGCCTGATTACTTCCTGCTGACCAGACAGGTCGCCGAGCCCTCATCATGCTCGGCGACCTGTCTGTTTCGTGCCGAAGGTTATTGGTGATCGAGCGTCGTCGAGCGGTTACGCAGCAACGTCTCGATCTCCGATCGCCGGTACCTCCGATGCCCGCCAAGCGTTCTCAGAGTGCCGACTTTGCCCTCCCTCGCCCATCTGGACACCGTGGTCCTGTCGACGTGGAACAGTGCTGCAACCTGTTTGGTCGTCAGCCACTCGTCGACAGGTGCTGTGTGCTCTTCTTCTCGGCTCATTGGCAGTCATTCGTAGCTGCCGACTGAAGGGATGGGTCCGACGATGAATTGGCAACCCCTGGCGTGCTGTGAAAGACTCGCTGCAAAACTTTACTATTCCTTGGGGAAATAATGTCGAAGTCGGTAACTCTGATCCGTTCCACGTCACTCTCTTCGGTGGCTGAATATGCCTATGCAGCAACGGCTCCCGCCGATGCACGACTGATCTTCCTGGCCGGATCCTGCCCGTTGAACGAGGACGGCTCCACTGCCGCCATCGGTGACTACGCAGGACAGGCAGCCAAGGCCGTCGACAACCTGAGAACAGCTCTCTCGGACGCGGGCGCGTCCATCACCGACGTGATCAACACCCGCGTCCTGGTGGCGTCGAGCAATCAAGCCGACCTGGTTGCGGCGTGGGAGGTAGTCCGCGACGCGTTCGGTGATCACGACGCCCCGAGCACTCTGATGGGTGTGACCGTTCTCGGTTACGACGATCAACTGGTCGAGATCGAGGCAATCGCGGCCGTCGTCGACTGAACTCGAACCGAACCGGGCGTCCCTACCGAGGATCTTCATGAGCAAGGGCCCGGTAGCCCTTTGCCCCCGCACGATCCACTGCGGCTCGCACAACAGCGAAGATGGCTCCCTGCAGGGCTGCGGCGATCAGGACTTCCTTGCTCGACCTGCTCAAGTCTTTGGGCTCGGGCGCATTCTTGTCGTCACCGATGCGCTTCCACACCTGCTGGAAGACAGCGCCGGCCAAGATGCCGCCCAGGACGCTGGTCGCCAGTGAGAGTGGCTTGTACATCGCTTTCGATACTGCGCTCATTGCGCGGATCCTCCGTGGTTCGATACGTACCGCATGAGCGGGCTGACCGACTCTCACTACCCAGCAGGCGAGGTGTCGAAACATTGCACCGGCAAGGCACGAAGACGACTGTCGCACGTTGTGTTCCACGGGTTTGCCACTTCTCGAGCCGGGTAGGATCGTCTTAGCGAAAGAAGGTTGTGTAAGTCATGGAAAACTACAGAATCGAACTACCGGACGGTACAACGGTGATGGAAGATTTCGTCTCGGATCGCGCCGCAATCGCATACGCGGTCGATCTGAATCACGGTTGTAGCGAGAAAGTCTCGGTATTCCGTATCACCGCCGAGGGAGAAACCATCCCGACTCGGATGTGCCCCAAGCCGAATCCTGGTTCTCGGCGTCGCGCGCGAAGCGTCCGATAGAAGCCGGTCAAGAAGCGTCGAGGCGCGGGAAGAGCGTCTCCCTTGCAAGCAGCAGCAAGGCCGCAGCGACCGGAATCGCCAGCAACGCACCGACAATACCGAGCAACGCTCCACCCAACAGAACCGCGACAACGGTCACCAGTGCCGGGACCGCCACCGTCTTCCCGATGATCTTCGGAACGAGCAGGTAGTCCTCGAGCAGTCGTAACGCAATGAAGAACGCGACTGTCGCCAATGCCGTTGGGACAGAGACTGTCAGGGAGACCAGGGCGACGACAACCCCTGCGATCGTGGAACCGACTATCGGGATCAGATCGAGCAGAGCGACCAGCAGCGCCAGGATCAACGGATACGGCACGTCGAAGATCAACAACCACGCGAAGGTGCACACTGCGGTGATCACGGAGATCAGAACATTGCCGAGGACGTACCCACCCACACCTGCCAGTATCTGATCACCGATGGCGATTGCTCGTGGCCGCCGCGAATGTGGCACCAGCCGATACAGATTCGTGCGGATTCGTGGGTAGTCGATCAAGAAGTACGTCGTCAGTACAGCAACGATTCCAGCGTCGGCGACTGCGCTGAACACCGCCCGCCCCGCTCCGAGCAAACCCGTCGCGAGCGCAGACCCCGAACCGTCCAGTTGGGTGGTGAGGTGCTCCTCGAGGTGATACTTCTCGTCGAGGTCGCTGACGATCGGATACCGGTCACGAATGTGTGTCAGAAGTTCGGGAGCGTGTGATGCGAACTGACGTCCCTGCTCGACCAGCGGGGTGATCGCAGCAACCAGAAACAGCGCCAACATCACTGCAATTCCGAGGAGTACCACGGTGACTGCGATCCAGCGTCGGAAATGTCTCCGCTCAAGCCAGACGATCATCGGTTCGATGCCCACCGCGAGAAACAGCGCGACCACGATCAGGATCAGCATGCCTCGCGCCGCCAGGAGCACTTCGATCACCGCGTACGTCACGGCAACACCGGCCGCCGCGCTCAGACCGATGAAGAACGGTGAACGACGATCGAACCTCGGCCCCGGTTCGCCCAGCGGCCGGACGGGCGTCGCCAATGCTGCGGCTTCACGTTCGGCTTCCGCCATCGGATCTGCAGCTTTGACTTCACTGTCGGAATCCGGTGAGGTGTCCGCGGAACTGGGATCCATTCAAGCCACCTCACGATCCGCGCGACTTCCCGGCACGGGAGTGAGTACCCGTGCCGCGGCCGGATCAACCTCGAGGCTTCTCCGCTCCGCTTCGGGTCAGCGCGAGACCGGTTCCTACCACTCCGATGATCGACACAGCGATGGCGATGCTGGGCCAACCGTCGCTCTGCCAGTAGACGTCGTCGAGAGTGATCAGTAACGCAGCCTCGTCGACGATGAGCCCGAGTGCGATGCCCAACGCGATGCCCATCCATGTTCTTGCGCGAGGGCTTCGGTCTACGAGTCCGAAGATCGCCACCCCGGCCAACAGCAGAATTCCCCATAGATAGTGATGCAGATGAGTGCCACCGGCGCTGATGTCGCCGACGTCCCTGGTGTCGATCTGGATCAACCACGTCACCAGACGTGCTCCGCCGAACGTCAACGTGAAGGCCACCCACGCCAACACCAAACCGCGGCGCGATTCGTCAACCTGATTCCATCTGCGAGGGAATCTGAATCGCTCGGCAGATTTCTCTTCGTCATGGTCTCGAGAAAGCATCCTTCATGTTTACCCGATGCCGCTCAGATCGATAATTTGGGGTAGAGAGACCGAAAACCAGTTGGAGCACAAAAAGCGGTACCCGATCTCCGAAGAGATCGGGTACCGCTTTTTCAGCTACTCGCGCAGTATTGATCAATACCAGACTTTTCGTCCGCCCACTGCGCGCCCGGTAGCACCGAGGATGGACAAAACTGCACCTACGACGACCAAGATGATGCCGACGGTGGTCAGAATGCTCAACCCCGTGAAAAAGCCGATCAACGCCAGAATAATGCCGAGAACAATCATGTGAGAACCTCATCCGGTATGCGTATCAAAATGATCTACTCAACTGACGCTACTACAGAAACTTCACAATCGATAAATCCGATAAATACATTCATAAATGCGAAACTCGTATTACTACCCAATAGTGTCACCGTTAAAACATCAGCCTTTCTCTTATCTCTACGTCATAGTTCCACGTCCTCGATCTTCGCCTCGACCGCCGGCGTGATGTGGCTCAACACGCAGCACCGACGACCGTCTCGCCGCGCGAACACGTCGGTGGTCCACTCGTCGGCGTCGTATTGTCTGCCGCCGTAGTGCGCGGTATTGACGATCCGCGTGGTGAACAGTGCGACGTCACCGAAGAAACGCACGCGAGCGCTCCCGACGCGGTCCATCGCCGAATGAGTCAGGTCGCCCGAGGCCACGAAACCCAGGAACTCCGCTTTGGTCGACACTCCGGATTCCGAGACGATCACCCAGTCGTCTGCCATGAAATCGCCGATCCGTTCGGCGTCGTTCGAGCACATCGCGACGTTCCACTCGTCTGCGACAGCGACCAATGCCGCACTCTCCTGATCCGACATGTCTTCTCCCTCTACCGTCGTCACCCTCGGCGGGTGATGCCCCGACGGCAGGGTTCCCGCAGGGTGGACTTCGAACCGACGTGCACGACGAGAGGGCAGAGATGACAGACACCAGTCGCACCGAGCTTGCAGCTCAGGCGTATATCTACGGATTTCCCCTCGTTTTCAATCTCGACCAGGTCCATCGGTATGTTCACAACGGTGTCGGAGCGAACCCCGCCGCACCTTTCAACACCTTCAGCCACGCCCGCACACTGGCCGGGCCGGCAGACACTTTCGTCACGATCAACAACGACACCGTGTACTCCATGGCGCAGATCGACCTCTCTGTCGGCCCCGTTGCGCTGCACGTCCCCGATACCGATGGCCGTTACTACGTCCTCCAGTTCGTGGACGCCTGGACAAACAATTTCGCTTACGTCGGGCATCGGGCCACCGGCACGAAGAGCGGAGACTTCCTTCTCGTCCCACCCACCTGGACGGGAACCCCGGCGGACCAGACCACGGTGATCAGATTTCCCACGAACATTGCGTCGATCGTGGGCCGCTGGGCATGCGGTGGCGACGACGACCTCCCTGCGGTGCACGCCTTGCAGGACGCCACCACGCTGACCGTCGTCGACTCCACCGGAAACTCGGCGGGTCTCCCAGTGCCCGAACCCGGGGTAAGCCAGGACCTCCTGTTCCTCGAGAAACTCCGCATCTGGTCACAGGCGTTTCCGCCGGCCCCACGCGATCGAGAACTCCAGGATTCCTTCTCCCCGATCGGAATCGACGAGCCCGGGGCCTCTCCCTATAGCTCACGCTCTGCCGCTTCACTCTCTGCCGACGGGGCAGCCGCGTTGGCTGACGGATTGACGATCGGTGAGAAGAACCTGCTCGAGGCCCTCACGAAAGGCTCCAGCCCCGAAGTCAACGGATGGAAGCTCACATTCCACGCCTTCGACTACAACCTCGACTACTTCGAGGTCGGCACAATCGACGATCCACAATTCAAGATCGCCGATCCCAAGTTGCGCATCGTCGAACGCGCCGCGGCTGCCAAGGGCGGGCTGTGGGGCAACCACCCTTACGAAGCGGCGTACATAATGACCTACGTCGACGATCAGGGCGAGCAGTTGAACGGAACTCACACCTACACAATAAGACTCGACCCCACTCCGCCGGTGAGCGCCTTCTGGTCGCTGACGATGTACTCGGTGCCGGACTTCTTCCTCGTGGCGAACCCCGTCGACCGATACTCGATCGGCGACCGCACTCCAGGAATCGTCCACGACGCCGACGGTGCGTTGACGATCACGATCAGCTACGAGGAGCCGAAAGATCCCACGGCGAAGGCAAACTGGCTGCCCGCACCGCGCGGGGATTTCCGACCGGTACTGAGAATGTACGAACCTTCGCCCGCCGTGCTCGATCAGTCCTACGTCGTCCCCGCCATCACTCGCTCGCGAGAATGACGGCTCGCGTCTGACGGCCTGCCTGTGCGGGCCGTCAGACGGACGCAGAATCAGGCGTGCGTGCCGCCGTCGATCCGGATCTCCGTGCCAGTGATGAAGGCACCATCGTCGGATGCCAACATCGCGATAACTCCCGCAACACTTTCCGGCCCGGCCATGGGGGCACCACCGGACTCCAGATCAGTGCTCAGAATCGGTGACAACTTGCCGAAGAGCGACCAGTCGGTGTCTTCCGGCAAGTACGACGCCGTAGTGTCGGTGATCCCGCTCTTCACACTGCCCGGAGCCACCGCGACGGCACGCAGACCCTGCTTGCCGTATTCGAGAGCCAGTGCGTGAGTGAAGGACTGGATTCCTCCCTTACTTGCGGCATACGCGGCCATGTACGGGTGCGCGAAGGCAGCGGAGGTGGAACTGAAATTCACCACGACTGCGTTGCCGGTGGCAAGGAGAGCCGGCAGTGCCTGGCGGGTAACGAGGAAAGTGCCCGTCAAATTCACGGAGAGCACCTGATTCCACAGGTCCAGCGAGGTCTCGTGGGTGTGCCCACCACGCAGTATCCCGGCGGCGTTGACCAGTACGTCCAATCCCCCGAGGGACGAAATCGCCTGACCCACAACCCTGATGACGGAACCCTCGTCACCGATATCGACGACGAGGGTGTCGAGGCGATCCTCCGTCGAAGCATGTTCTGCCGATTTCCGGGTGTTCGCCAAACCCTGCTCGGAGATGTCGGCAGCGACCACGCGGCCACCTTCGGCGAGCAACCGCAGCGCGGTGGCCTGCCCGATTCCAGATCCTGCGCCGGTGACGAGAATACGACGACCTTCGAAACGATTCATTGCTGTGTACCTTTCACGAAAACGAGTTGGCTGGCATTCCAGGCTCGGTGGCGCCGACACTCACAACTCACCCGCGAGAAATCTCAGGTACGGGAAATGCGCAGCACTGCAACAGGTGTGGCACTGCGAAATCTCGGCGAGGCAATGCTCGCCGAAGTGGCGAATGTCAGACGGATCCGGCCGGTGCGGCCAAGGCTCTTTCGATCCAGACAAGACCGGACGGGCGGCGGTCGATCGCCTTACGCCCACGTCGGAAAGTCGCTACGCCGAATCGGGCCGTGCGCAGTGCACGGCCGGAAGCGAGAGAACAGCGGCGTATGGACATCACAGGCACGGTAGCAGCGCCGGCACCACTCGCTCAACCGCGTCGTTTCGAGACCCGAATCATTCAGGTAATCAGATGTCACTTCTGGACAACTCGCTCGACTTAGGTAGCACTAACCTGGCGGCATCCCGAAAACCCGATCCAGGAGCACAGTCGATGACACATGCAGACGCCTCGCGCACAACAACTCCCCCGACGACCGTCCTACGGACCGCTGACCACAATCGCGGACTCAACGACGTTCTCGCGATCGTCGAAGCACTGGAGCGACCGAGCGATCACCTGCTGCGGATCACGGCTCGTTTGACGGAGTCGACCGACGATCCGACCTGGTCACGCCCGAATGTGACCGTACGCATGAATCTCGGGCCGGCCTTCGACGACGCTTCGCGCGTGTACACGGTGCGTTCCTACGATTCAGCGAGCGGATCGATCGTCGTCGATGTGGTCCTGCACGGACAGACCAGTCCGATGATGAGGTGGGCAGCAGCGTTGGCCGTCGGTGACACCTTCGGCCTCACCGGTCCGCGGCCACACTTCTTGATCCCTGATGTTCCTGGTCGACGTATCGCACTTTTTCTGGACGGCACCGCAATACCCGCATTGCACTCGATCATCGAGCAGTTACCTACCGACGTCGTCGGAATCGGCTGGGTCACAACAGATGACGAGGTCGCCTTCGCCGAACTGCCCGCCCTCCCCGGCCTGGAGCTTCACCGCGTGAGCGCAGATCCGGCCGAGCCCGACGGCCCACTGGCGGTACGAGCACGCGAGCTCGCCAATCCCGCGAGCTACGTCGTGTGGGGCGCCGGTGAACGCAACGAGATGCGCGCAATCCGGAAGCACTTTCGATCGACCGTCGGACTCGACAAAAACGACGTCGCGATATTCGGATATTGGAAGGAGGGCGTCAGCAACACCGAAATCGACCTCCGTCGACGCGAGAACTACGAGCGCATCCTCGCCGACGGCGGAACCCTCACCGACATCGACGACCTGGCCATCGAGATCTGATTGCCTCACACCAGCCGACCTGACCGGCGGTGCACTGCGGTGATAAGTTCCTCTGTGCCAGCGGACCTCCACACAGGGGGTCAGGGAATCCGGTGTGAATCCGGAACTGACGCGCAGCGGTGAGGGTGACCGCCCGGGCTTACGCCACTGGATGAGAATCTGGGAAGGCGCTCGGGTGGAGCGATCTCGAGTCCGAATACCGGCTGGCAGCAGGGGTCAACAGGCGCCTGTTCACACGGTAACGGGCTCCGCGAACGAGCCCCTGCGAGAACGAGATTCCATGCGTCTGTCCAGACTTCGCCTACCCGCCGCCGCCGTCGCTGCCCTGTTGAGCGCGTCGTTGGTTGCCTGCTCCTCCGACGACAGTGCTGCCCGACAATCCAACTCTTCCGAACAATCGCGCGTGACAGTCCAGAACTGTGGCCGAGACGTCACGGTGGAGCGACCGATCGAACGGGCAATCGCGGTAAATCAACCTGCAGCAGAGATGCTGTTCGCGCTGGGAGTGCAGGACCGGATGGCCGGGTACGCCATGAGCGATGACGATGTCCTCCCCGAACTGCGCGAGGCGCGTGGTCAGGTCCAGGCGTTCGACACCGAGTTCCCGTCATTCGAAAGTGTCCTCGAACGCGAACCGGACATGGTCTACACGACGTTCAACTACACGTTCACCTCGGAGGGAATCGCCGACCGGATCAAGTTCACCGACCTCGGTGTCGCGACATATCAGTCACCCAGCGAGTGCACCGGTCAGGATGCCGAGCAGAGCAAGGCCCTCACGCTCGACGACTTGTACGACGAAATCGACGACGTGGCAACACTGTTCGATGTCAAGAACAAAGGTGTCGAGCTCACCGAGAGTTTGAAGGATCGCGCAGCCACCGCCACGGCGGCACTGGGAGCTGAGAACGTGACGCTGGCGTGGTGGTACGCAGCCACGAAGACTCCGTACTTCGCCGGGTGCTGCGGTGCACCGGGAATCATGACCGACGCGGTGGGTGCGAAGAACGCCTTCGACGACAACAAGCAGTACTGGCCCGAAATCGGTTGGGAGAGTGTCCTCGATCGAGACCCGACCGTGCTGGTGCTCGCAGATCTCGACCGCGGTGGAGACGGCGACAGTGCCGCAGACAAGATCGCGTTCCTCGAATCGGACCCGGTCGCCAGCAAGCTCACCGCAGTGAAGAACAAGCGTTACATCATCCTCGAAGGAACGACGATGGATCCCTCGATCCGCAATGTCGGTGGCATCGAACAGCTCTCCGACGGGCTGCGCCAGTTGGGTGTGGTCTAGATGTCCGCGCAGATCAGTGAACTGGTGCGTCGGTGGGACGACCAGCAGGCGGCATACATCGCCGACCGTGAGAAGCGCTTCGACGTGATTCTCGACGTCCTCGAATTGCAGCACGCGCACGCCCCGTTCACGGTTGTCGACCTGGCCTGCGGGCCGGGTTCACTGAGCGCCCGGATTCTCGAAAAGTTCGAGCATGCGAGCGTTGTGGGGATCGATTACGACCCGATGCTGCTGGAGCTCGCCCGCCAGTCGTCGACGCGTTTCGGTGACCGACTGCAGCTGATCGACGCAGACCTGGCGGGAGCCGATTGGCCGAATTCGGTGGCTGCGCCGGTTCAGGCGATAGTGTCGACAACCGCGCTGCACTGGTTGCAACCGCAGCAGCTCGTCGAGGTGTATCGGCAGTGCCGCGAACTGCTGAGCCCTGCCGGCGTTCTGCTCAATGGTGATCACTTTCGTTTCGACGGCCGATCCCCCGCCATAGGGCGATGGGCGAAGGCTCACGACGAGCAGACGCAACGCTCCGCTTTTGCTGCGGGCGCTCCCGAGTGGGAGAGCTGGTGGGACGAGTTGCGGGCCACTCACGGCATCGGGGCACTGACCGACGAGCGTGAGCGCAGATTCGCCGGACGTGACGCTACCGCGCCCACGGCCGTCGACTTCCAGTTGGCGGCGCTCGCGCAAGCAGGTTTTCGGGAGTCGGGGACGGTCTGGCAGCTGTTCGACGACTACGTGGTCTACGGCGTGAGATGACGACAAGAGTTCGGCTGCGTGACAACCCGACGACCGTCACCCTGCTGTGGATGATCGGTGTTGTCACGCTGGCCGGATCGGCTGCCGTGGCGATCACGTTGGGGCCGGCCGGTCTGTCGGTCGGTGAGGTGGCTTCGATCGTCGTCGGCCATCTCGGCGGTACCGCGGCGGACGTCACCCCTATCCGTGACGGCATCGTCTGGGACCTCCGTCTGCCGCGTACCCTGCTCGCCGCGCTCTGCGGTGCCGGTCTCGGGTTGTGCGGTGCGATCATGCAGTCGCTGCTTCGCAATCCGCTGGCCGATCCGTTTGTCCTCGGTATCTCGTCCGGCGCCTCGACCGGTGCCGTACTGATCGTGATCCTCGGAGTCGGGTCGGGAGTGATCGGCCTGTCGAGCGGCGCCTTCATCGGCGCGGTGATCTCCTTCGCCCTTGTGTTGCTGCTCGCCCATGCGGCCGGCGGCACGCCGGATCGGGTGATCCTGGCCGGTGTCGCCGCGACCCAACTGTTCTCCGCGCTCACCTCGTTCATCGTCATCACCTCGGCCGATCCCGAGCAGACCCGCGGCGTGATGTTCTGGCTCCTGGGCTCACTCGGCGGCGCCGACTGGCTCGACGTCGCACTCTGCGCTGCGGTGGTCGCAGTCGGCCTCGCGGTCTGTCTGACTCACTCCCGCGCACTCGACGCCTTTGCCTTCGGCGAGGACGCGGCGTCGTCGCTGGGGGTGAACGTGTGGCGGGTGCGTGTGACCCTGTTGTTGGCAACAGCCTTGATGACCGCGGTGATCGTGAGCGTCGCAGGCGCCATCGGCTTCGTGGGCCTGGTCCTCCCGCACGCGGCGCGGGCTCTCGTCGGTTCGAACCACCGCCGACTCCTGCCCGCGTCCGCACTGATCGGCTCCATCTTCCTTGTCTGGGTCGACGCTGTGGCACGCACAGCCATTGCGCCGCAGGAACTCCCGGCCGGTGTGGTGACCGCGCTGGTCGGTGTGCCTGCGTTTGCCGTCATCCTCTGGAGACGGAAGGCCAGGCCATGACACTCGAAGCTACCGGCGTCAGTTGGCGGGTCGGCGGGGCGCTCATAGTCGACGACCTCGACGTCTCGCCTACAACCGGAAGTACGGTGGGGCTTCTCGGCCCCAACGGTTCGGGGAAATCGACGCTGCTGAAACTGCTTGCCGGGCACAATCGTCCGACATCCGGTGTCGTGACCCTGGACCGAACCCCGTTGTCCGACTGGAAACGCCGCGACGTCGCGCGTCGGATCGCGACCGTTGATCAGCACAGCAACACCGAGATCGATCTGACGGTCGCGGAGGTAGTCGAACTCGGACGCACACCTCACCGCGGACTGTGGGGTGGGCAGTCGGATTCCGATCGCGACGCCGTTCGGGCAGCGATCGAACACACCGACCTCGCCGGCATGCTGGACCGGTCGTGGCACACCCTGTCCGGCGGGGAGCGCCAACGCGTCCAGATCGCGCGCGCCCTCGCTCAGGAACCTCATGAGTTGCTACTCGACGAGCCGACCAATCACCTGGACATCAACCATCAACTCGAATTGCTCGCGCTCGTGCGACGCCTCCCCACCACCACGATCATGGCATTGCACGATCTGAATCTGGCCGCCATGTTCTGCGATTCGATAGTGATGCTGAACCGGGGATCCATCGTTGCCCACGGAAGCCCGACCGAGGTCCTCACCGCTGACCTGATAGCCGAGGTCTACCAGGTCGACGCCGAGGTTCGCCTGGACGGTCCCGGCGGAGTACCTACCGTGCGATACCTTCCGCCTTGCCACATGTAACCGTTCCGAGTGCCAATATGGATACGTGACCCTCGATGATGTCGCCAACGAACTGTACGGGCTCGACCCCGGCGAGTTCGTCGAGGCACGTACACATCATGTGCAGGCCGCCCGGGAGGACAACGACCGCACATTGGCCGCGGAAATCGGCAAACTTCGGAAGCCGACCACCGTGGGGTGGTTGGTCAATCTCATCTCGCGCGATGCACCAGAGGATCTGGATGCACTTCTCGCGCTTGGCGAATCGCTACGCGACGCTCAACGCCATCTCTCGGGCCCGGACTTGCGACGGCTGACGACACAGAGGCAGCAGGTGGTGCGGAGTCTCGCCCACAAATCCGGTGATATCGCGGCTTCACGGGGAAAAAGCGTCGGCGAGGATGCTTTACGTGATGTCGCGCAGACCCTCAATGCCGCTCTGGCCGATGAGGAGACTGCCGCGCAGGTTCGACTCGGACGGGTCGTGACCGCGGCGAGTTACAGCGGTTTCGGACCCGCCGGGCTCGCCGTGGTGAATGAGAAATCACCGCAGCACGCCGCGATTGAAGAGCCGACGACTCCGAAGTCGAAAACTCCGGAACCGAAGGCCGAACAAGCCAGAGCAAAAGCAGAATTGAAGGAAGCCACGGCGCAGGCCGACGAGATCCGCCGCCGGGTGAAGTCCGAGACCGCCGAACTCCAGGAAGCCAGAACGACGCTTTCCGACGTCGAACGGCGCGTTGAAGAACTGCGCACCGAACTCGAGCACGCTGAGCAGCAACGGCAGTTCGCACGGAACGCCGAGAAGACCAGTGACGCTGCGGTTCGAGAATCCGAGAAGGAACTCCGTGTTGCTGAGCGTCGCGTCGACAAAGCAGAACAAAACCTCGCCGCAATCAATTCGTAGACATCCTGTTCATTAATCGATAGTCTGCCAATTATCGATCAGGTTGATCATCCTGGGATCCAGCAGCTACGGACAACGCCATGCCGATGAGGGTTTGGCGCTATCGGCCACTGCCTCGACAGCCTTCGGAGTGTGAACATGGACAGTGACAACACGTCGGAATGGAGTTTCTTACACGGCAAGCGCGTTCTCGACCTCTCTCGCCTTCTGCCCGGCCCGTTTGCGACGACACTGCTCGCAGATCTGGGCGCCGACGTGGTCAAGGTCGAGAACCCGAAGCGACCTGATCCCACGCGGGCAGCTGGTGAACGGATGGCCTCGTTGAACAGGAACAAGCGATCGATCGCGCTCGATCTCCGTCTCGAATCCGATCGCGAGACGTTCCTTCGACTGGTCGAGACTGCAGATGCAGTGGTCGAGGGGTTCCGGCCACAGGTACTGGCAGGCATGGGACTCGGCTACGACGTACTTCGAAAAGCCAACCCACGCATCGTATTATGTTCGATCACCGGTTACGGGCAGTCCGGACCCTATGCCGACAAGCCGGGGCACGAATTGAACTTCCTCGGCCTTTCCGGCTTTTTCGCAGTTCCCGGGTGCACCGACGGAGTCGTCACTCGCCCTGGTATCCGGGCCGGTGATCTGGTGGGTTCGATGTACGCAGCACTGTCCATCTCGGTTGCTCTCGCCAGCGTGGACAAGCACGGACGCGGACAACACATAGACATTTCCCTCGCCGAGGCTGCAACCGCGTGGTGCGCGCCTTTCGCGCTCATGATCCGCGATATCGAGAACCCTACCGATTCACCGACCGTCCAGGGAGACAACGACATTTTCGAGACTTCCGACGGTTGCTTGCTTTCACTTGCCACTTTCGAAGACAGGTTCTGGATCGAGTTCCGCACAGCATTCAGCGCTGAGTTTCCAGCACTGAACACACTGCGCTACGACGATCGATGGACCCGAACACAGCACAAGGCTGAGTTGCGGGAACTCCTGGTCACCACCTTCGGTACGCACACATACGAGTGGTGGGAAAGATCGTTGACTGCGATCAATGCCCCATGGGCGCCGGTGTTCACCGACGCCGGACAGCTGATGAGCGATCCCCATGTCGTCGCTCGAAACCTGTTCAGCGAGGTCGCGACCGAAAACGGAGAAAGCTGGCCCCAGATGAGATTCCCGGCGCAATTCAGCTTGGGACTGAACAGTTTTCGACTTCCGACTCCATACGTGGGCGAGCACACCGAGTCGGTTCTCGACGAAGCCGCCGCGGCAACGGCGAGACGTGACAGCGGCTATTCGGATTTCAATTCGCCGTCGAAACCCGAAGACCAGTAGCGTCCCCGCAACGAAAGTTCGAGCAGCATCTCGGTGACTTCTTCCGGCGTCAGCGGTGGCGGGTCGGACTCGAGCCACCACTGCATGACCGCGATCTGTTCACCCACCCATGCCCGCGAGAGTACTTCGATGTCGATTCGCGGAGTAACCCCGAGCGCTTCTGCCCGTGCGGAAAATATCCGCACAGCGGCGACGCTGCGGTCTTCGACGAACTTTCGCAGCGCCTTGCCATCCCCCTCACCACGCAGGATCACACGGTAGACGTCACGTTCCTCAGCGGCATGCCTGAACATCTCGAGCACAGGCTTGCCGGTGAATCCGATCGAAGAGGCGGGAATGAGTGGACCGAGCCGCTCTTGCAGGTCATCGGCCAGATCGGACACGACTTGACCGAGCAAATCGTCTTTGTCGGTGTAGTGACTGTAGAACGTCGCCCGACCCAAATCTGCACGGTCCGTGATGTCTTCGACGGTGATCCCGGCATATCCCCGTTCCAGAACGAGCGAGACCAAGGCATCCCGCAGCAATCGTCGGGTACGCCGGACACGTCTGTCTTCTGGAGGCATTGGGTTCCCTTCCTTCGCACTGTTGTACGAAGCATAGTTCAACATTGACAGGACGATCGAATATAGACAGACTGTCCATTAACATTCGTGATGTCGATTTTCTCTGGAGATGTCCATGAACCTCGGTACTTATCTCGCCCGAAGCGCCAGCTACTACCCCGATCTCGAAGCCCTTGTCTGCGGCGAAGGCCGGTGGACCTACAGCGAGCTCGATACGGCCGCAAACCGTCTCGCGTCCGCTCTCGCAGTGACCGGGACACGGCCCGGACACATGATCGGAACCTTTGCCGGAAACTGCGGGGAACTCGTAGTGACCGAAATGGCCTTGTACAAGGGAGGATTCGTCAGGGTGCCGATCAACGCACGACTGGGCGCCGACGAACTCGGGCATATCCTCGCCGACGCCGATGTGCGTGTCCTCTTCGTCGACCCCGCCCATGCCGAGATGGCACTGAAGGTCGTCGCCGACGCAGGGCTGAACTGCAGGGTGATCGACTACAGCACTTCGACTCCCGGCGCGGACAGTTATCACGAACTGACGACAAGGGGCAGCGAAGACAACGTCGAGGTGGACGTCGACATTGACGCCCCGGCTGTCCTCAACTACACATCCGGGTCCACCGGCAAGCTCAAGGCTGCGGTCCAGAGTCACGGCAACCGCTTGGCGAACATGCGCAAGCGACTGATGAGCCCCGAAGGCGCGCCGACTGTTGGTGATCGCTACCTCGCCCCCGGCCCGATCACACACGCTTCCGGCATGGTGATGCTCGGAATGTTCGCCAGGGGCGCCGCAGTGGTGATCCTGCCGGCATGGGACACGAGGACGTTCCTGCAGACCATCGAACGTGAGCGGATCACCACCACCATGGTGGTCCCGACGATGCTCAACTTGCTGATGGACCATCCGTCGGTTACCGACGTCGACCTGAGCTCTCTGCGCTGCATCGGCGTAGGCGCAGCGCCGGTTTCTCCACAACGGTTGCGCGACGCGGTAAAGGTGTTCGGTCCCATCGTCATTCAGGGATACGGGCTCGGCGAAACGACCAGCGTCGTCACTGTCTTGACCGCTGAAGACGTGGTGCGCGGTATCGAATCCGACCCTGAGCTTCTTCTCTCGTGCGGCCGGCCGGCATACGACACCGATGTTCGCGTGGTCGACGACAACGGCGTACAGGTCCCGGCCGGCACGATCGGCGAGATCGTAGCCAGTGGTCCGGACTGTGTCCGCGAATACTTCCACGAACCCGAGCTGTCGGCTGAGACGTTCAGGAACGGCTGGGTCCACACGGGCGATGTCGGCTATTTCCGCGAAGACGGCTACCTGTTCATCGTCGACCGCAAGAAGGACATGATCATCTCGGGCGGATTCAACATCTACTGCAGCGAGGTGGAGGCCGCTTTGTACGAACATCCTGCCGTTTCCGAAGTCTGCGTAGTGGGAGTTCCCGATCCGAAGTGGGGCGAAGCAGTCAAGGCTGTTGTCGTGACCAGAGATGGAACTGACACCACCGCAATGGAATTGATCGCGCACTGCTCGACGCGTCTGGCAAGCATGAAGAAGCCACGTTCGGTCGACTTCGCAGATTCGTTGCCTGTCAACCGAAACGGCAAGATCGATCGCCGCGCGATTCGCGCGACCTACTGGACCACCGCTGACCGTCACGTCAACTGACAGGAAATAGACATGTCATTCGCTCTCACCCCTACCTACGAAGACAATCCAAGACTTCAATCGCTCGTCGAGCGTCTACGCGACTATCTCGACGGCGAACTAGCCGAGTACGAAGCCGAATTGGGTCTCACTCAAGAATCCCACTACATCCGTGAGACGCTCGAGCCAGTGTGGAGACGCAGCCGCGAACTCGGCTTCTACGGAATACACCTCCCCACTGAACTCGGCGGCCAGAACCTCACCTATACCGAACTCGCCGCACTCAAAGAAGAGGTCGGTGCATCGCCGCGGGTCCTCGCGACGTCCGTGCTCGGAGACATGGGTGGCCCACTCCGCGCGGGATCGATCTTTCAATACGCCACCGAGCACCAGTTGGAAAAGTACTTGATTCCGGTGCTGCGAGGAGAGAAGGCGTGCTGCTTTTCTCTCACCGAGAACGACGCAGGTTCCGATGTTCGCGGCATGCTCACCACAGCTACCCCGGACGGTGCCGGATGGCGCCTGAACGGCCACAAGGTGTTCTCGTCCGCGGGCCCCTTCGCCGACTTTTCGGTACTGATCGCAAAGATGGCATCCGACGGCGACGGACCGGATTCGTACTCGGCCTTCCTGGTCGACTTGGATTCTCCTGGCTGCACAGTGGCGGACGGTGACGTCCCGATGTCCGGTCAGCACATCGAAGCGGACATCATCCTCGACGGCTGCTACGTGGGGCCGGAACAGCTTCTCGGAAATGTGGGCGAAGGCTTGAGAATCGGACTCGGTCGAGTCACAGTCAACCGGTTGTTGCACTGCCCCACCGTCCTCGGCGGAGCCCGCCGAGCACTGGAATTGTCGTTGGAGTACAGCAAGACTCGCCAGGTGCAGGGCGCTCCTCTTGCGATGTTGCAGTCCATCCAACACAAACTCGCCGACATGGCGACCGACTACTACGCTGCGCGCTCGATGACCTACGACGCACTCGCCACACTCGATGCCGGTGGGAGTCCGCGTACCGAAGCATTCATGTGCAAGCTGTTCGTTGCCGAGAAGGCCTTCACCATCGCCGACCACGCAGTTCAGATTCACGGAAAAGCCGGGGTCATCCGTGGTTCGGAGGTCGAATCACTGTTCCAGCGGTTGAGGATGTTCCGAATCCTCACCGGCTCCTCCGAGATTCAGAAGAACGGAATCGCGCGTCAATTACTCACCACCTGAAGATCATTCAAGGACAGTCGTATCCAATTTCGCGCCCGCCAGGTCGTCATACGCTCGACGTGACGGCCTGGCGGGCACTCGACATTTCGGAGGCAATCACCGTGATCGATCACGAACCGGACTACAGATTCAGTCTTGCGAACGAACGAACATTTCTGGCTTGGATACGAACTGCGTTGGGGCTGTTGGCAGGCGGCGTCGCAGTCGGTCAGTTCTACGTATCCGAAAACGACAACAATATGTACAAAATGCTCGGAGTCGTGTGCACCGTCGTGGCGTCGGCTGTAGCGCTCGGCGCGCTCAGACACTGGAAGGCCGTCCAAACCGCGATGAGGCGTGATCTTCCCTTACCCACGTCACCGATGATCGCGCTTCTCGTCGGCGGGGTGTGTGTCGTTGCGGGTCTCGGCGTAGGGATGACCGTGTTGTGACGAAAAACGAGCCGCCCGGACTGCAACCCGAGCGAACCGTGCTCGCCTGGCGACGAACTGCCCTCTCCTCTGTGACTGTGTCAGTGATCATCGGTCGCGAAATCGCTTTGCATCCGTCCGTTCTACGAATCGCAGTGTTCGCCACGCTCATCATTACGACTGCCGGAGTCATCGTGGGCACGACAATCCGTCATCGTCGACTCAGTCTGGACGACAAGGATTCTCGAGAAATACCGTTCATTGTCATGGCGACTTTGGCCGTAGGCGTCACGGTTGCGGGACTCGGCACCTGCACTGTCATCCAACTTTGAACAAAGAGATAGACAGTATGTCTATTTATGTATATTGTCTCCATTAATGCTCACTGTGACTCAGTGCACAGTCGACCGCCGAGCGCTGCCCACCGCGCCCAAGCAATCATCGGCATTTTTCGAGAGGGAACAATGACCACAGAACTTGCGGCACCTACTCAGTTTCCACGCAGTCGGCGAGGTAAGAACCTCGCACTCCTGACCGGCTCCACGGCAATGGACAACGCCGAAAGCAGCGTGACGTCCGTGCTCTTCCCTCTCATGCGCGAGGCCATGGGATTGTCATCGGCGGCGCTCGGCACGATCGTTGCAGTGGCCAAGGCCGTCGGGGTCTTCACGGCAATCCCCTGGGCGTTCCTTGCCCGACGATATTCTCGTAAGTCGGTACTTGCCATCTGTTCAGGGTTCTGGGGTGTCTGGGTAATCCTGGCCGGATTTTCCGGCAGTTTCACTCAGTTTCTCGTCCTCTATGCGATCGGCGCCGCAGGTTTCGCCGGCGCCGGCTCGATTGCATTGTCCATCCTCGGAGATCTGTACGAGGACGCCCGGAGGGGCCGCGCAACGGGATTGGTATACGGCGGCGTCGCCGTCATCACCGGCGCGACCGCCCCGATATTCGGGCTTTTGTCTCGCTTCGAAGATGGATGGCGCTACGGATACATCATCACCGGTGCAATCTGCATCGCCATCGGTGTGCTTATCATGCTTTTCCTCGACGATCCTGAATCCGGCGATGCGCCCGCACAGACGACCACCGACGATCTCGGCTCCAAAGCAAGATTCTGGCGCGAAGGGATACGAGAGCTACTCGCTATCAAGACATTCCGATACCTACTCGTACAACGCGCATTCTCGGGCCAGAACGTCATCATGAGCTTCAGCATCGTATTTCTCGTCGAGGAGCACGGATTCACGACCGCAACTGCTTCGATCATCGCACCGCCCTTCGCAATCGGGTACCTGCTCGGCACGTTCGTCGGCGGACGAGTCAACGACGCCGTACACGTCAAACGACCCCGAAACGGCCGCATCATCATGCTTCAGGCCAGCCAACTCGGATTCGCGGCCGCAGCACTGATCGCTACGCAGATTTCCTGGAACAGCATCGGCGCCTACGCGGTCTTGTTCGGGATCGTCGGCGTCCTTCAAGGTCAGGTCCCAGTGGTCAATCGGCCTATTATCATGGCCGTAGTTCGTCCGGAACTGCGAGCCCTGGCCTTTGCCGTCTCCGTCTCGACAGTCGAAGCGCTGGCCTACGCCGGATACGCTGTCTTGGTCGGAACTCTCGGCGACAGAATCGGATTGCAAGGCGCGCTCTTCATCGTCACCGTAGTGCTGACCACCGTCAACGGGGTCGCTTCAGGCGCACTGTATCGCCCCTACGCCCGCGACAGTGCGGCCCTACTCTCCGGGCCATCCGCCAACCCCCTACATGAACAGAATGCGCTTCGGCACTAGGCAATTCAGTTCATCAACTACGAACGCGGCAATCAACACTCCAACTCGGCAATCAAGACGGAAGTAGACCTCAGATGGCACAAAACATCGCAACGGGTGACATCCCCTGGGCGCGCGGATTCACCGACCCGGCCGACGTGCGCCAACAAGCCACAACCATACGAGAGATGGTAGCGACTCGCCGTGTGTGGCGCGGCGACGGACCCAAATGGACCCTCCCGACCGACTACACGGATCTGTCCGGTGTCACGTTGAACCTTCCGGATCAACCGAAGCAGACGGTGTCCGAGTTCCTCGCGGGTGCGCACAGTGACGGTATCGCAGTGCTACATCGGGGGCGCATCGTGTACGAGAGTTACTTGCACGGTTGCAAACCGCACGAACCGCACCTCAATGCATCGATGGCGAAATCCTACGTCGGTTTGATGGCTGCACTGGTCGAAGCACAAGGATTGTTCGACCGCGACGATCGGGCGTCGAAATTCATTCCCGAGTTGGCAGGAACTGCGTTCGGAGACAATCGGATTCAGGACCTTCTTCACATGGGCACTGATGTAACGTACGGCGGTCGGCCGTTCCATCGCACCATCGAAGCCAGCCGTTTCTGGGCCGTAGTCGCCCCGAAGCTGCGCCCCATGAATTACCGCGGCCCGGAGACCATTCTCGAGCACCTCGCCACGGCACGTACTGCGGGCCCGACCGGCGTCGAATTCCGCTACGAGAACGGCAATGTCGAGACTGTCGGAGAAATACTGCGCCGCGTGACCGGAACTTCACTCGCCGAACTACTCAGTGAGCTGGTCTGGTCAAGAATCGGAGCCGAAGAAGATGCGTTCTACATAGTCGACTCCGCTGGAACGGAAATGGCGGCGGGCGGATTCAGTGCGACCCTTCGAGACGTGGCCAGAGTGGGTGAGATGATTCGTTGTGACGGTGCCGTCGAGGATCGTCAGGTGATCCCACCGCACATCGCGCGATCGATGACCGCGGGAGTGCCCGCAGGCTATCCTTCGGAGGTCAGAAGCCCGCGTGCCCCTGTCGATTCCCCCGCGACGATGAGCTACCACGACTACTGGTGGATCCTCAATGATCCGTTCGGATCGTTCATGGCAAGCGGAATCCATGGCCAGAGGCTCTTGATCTCACGCGACCTGGAGTTTGTGGTCGCGCATTTCGGAGCCCACATCCTTTCGCCTGCAATCGACACCCCGAACTTCGTACCCGCGTTCCTTCAGATCGGCACTCACTTGGTATCGAACGCTCGCGGAGCGGTCCCCGTCAGCTGAGGTTTCCTCACACATTCAACCTGCGGCGGCTTCGAGCTCACTCAAGGATTCCTCGAGATGGCCGAGGAGCCGCTGCAAGTGCGGAACATTGCGGCGGCAGCCGACGAGCCCGAACTGCATGGTGTCCGCGTAGCCGATGACGGTGATGTTCATCGCCTGCCCGTCCAACGGAATCGATGCCGGGTAACAGCTCGCGAGTTTCGCGCCATTCCAATAGCGCGTCGTTGTCGGGCCGGGGACGTTGGAAATCACCAGATTGAAGACTGGACGCCCAGTGATCAGTCGGGATGAACCAGGGATCAGCGGCAGCCCGAGACCCGCGACGTTCAATGCACTGAGCGCCGTGATCTGCAGGGGCGTCAGGCCCGACATCAGGGACTTGGCGCTACTCATCGAGTCGTGAACTCTCTGAAGTCGGGCCGCCGGATCTACCAATTCGGTTGCCAGATCACACAACACCGCACCCACGGCATTGCCGGAAGCCTCACCCTCTTCGCCTTTGCGAAGGGATACCGGCACCATCGCGATCAACGGTTTGTCCGGCAACTCGTCCAGTTCGATCAGGTATCGCCGTAGCGCACCCGCGCACATTGCCAACACCGCATCGTTGAGCGTCACGTCTGCAACGCAGCTGACCTTGCGCAGGCGCTCGATCGGCCACGACTGCGCGGCGACACGCCTCGCTCCGGTGATCGGGACGTTGAAGATCGATTTCGGGGCAGCAAACGGCAACGGTGCGACGTGGTCCTTCACTGCCGAGGCAGCGGCGTTCACTATCGCAGGGCCGACCCCGACCACATCTTGCACGGTCTCGATCACGGAGCCCACCCGCCTCTGCAGGTCCAGCCCGCGACCGGCACGAACCCGCCCCGAAGAAGGTCGTTGCGCCCATGGAGGCATCGAATGTCGATCGTGCGGATCCGACGAGAGGCTGCGGTACCACGCCTGAACAGCAGACACACCATCCATGAGCGCGTGGTGCGTCTTCATGTACACGGCAACTCGGCCGTCGGCGAGACCTTCGATCACGTACGCCTCCCACAGCGGCCGATGCCGATCGAGCAGCGTGCCGTGGAGCATGGAGGTCAGCTCGAGCAACTCGCGGACTCGACCCGGCTTGGGCAGCGCGAGCAACCGGACGTGATACTCGAGATCGACGTCTGCGTCCTCCGTCCAACGCACCGGCGCGAAGTTCGACAAGAACTGCACCGGCTTGCGGCGAAAGAGTGGCCGAATCGAGTCGACGTCGGTGAGCGAACGGTAGAGCGACCTGGCAAATTCGCCGTCGTCCCCTTCCGGCGGAACGAAAAGCGACAGGCCACCGACGTGCATGGGATGCTCCCGTGACTCCATCAGTAGGAACATCGAGTCGAGCGGCAGCATCAGCGTCATGGCGATCCGTTCTCTCGGGCAGCTGCCCGGAGTACCGATCAGCCGCTGTTCGACAAAGTTACTCGCCCTGACTTCCCTCATTGGCGACTCCGACAAAACATTGCCCCCTCGATTTCGACAGGAGTCCGATATTCCCGTCGACGAACGCCTTTTCGGGTCGAAGCACCTCACAGCGATTCGCGGGTGAATGACGAGACACAGAGCACTGCAACAAATTTCAATCCTCACAGCCGCAAGTAGTAGCGGAGGCGATCGCAGTAATACTTTTGTCGGAATTGTTTCAAATTGTCTGTACATCCAAGTCACACGTGACTACCGTCACTCATCATCACAATCCCGACTGGTCGGTTGTACCCAAAGGAGAAATACATGTCCCGACGTTCGACGTCGCGTGGGCTTTTCGGCGCACTCGCCACCGCAACTGTGTTCACCACCGCCGCTGCGGTGGGAAGCTTGTCAGCAAGCCTTGCAGGAGCCGCCCCGGCAGCGGAGATCCCCTTCGGCGGTTGGGATTCATGTCCGATCGACAATCCCGAGACCAGCACCTGTATGGACGTCACGGTCACCGGCGGAAACATGAAGATCGGCAAGCTTTCCGTCAACATTCCCGCCGGGGCGATGCGCATCGCAGGCGGAGTTGCATACCGGGAGAATCCAGAGGCTGAATTCGGATTCGACCAAGTATTCATCCCACCCAACGACAACAGTCGGGGGATCTACGCCAAACCCATCGACATCCCCGGGGGCGCACTCGGAATCGACCTGCCATTCAACAATCTCTTCGGACTGAACAAGGCTTCGGCCACCGTAGAGTCGACGTCTGCACTCCCCACCGTGGACGCATTTCAGCTTGGTGTGAAGCTACCCGTCAAACTGAAGATCGCGAACCCTCTCCTCGGCGGCAAATGCTACCTGGGCTCGGACAACAACCCCGTCCAACTCAACTTGGATGTGACCGAATACGGTGTCCTCGAGGAGGTTCCAGGTTTCCCGGACACTGCCGTCGTTCGAAACACCGGGCACACCGGACAGCCCTTCGCGGTCCCGACAGCTTCCGGGTGTGGCCCGTTCGGCGTTCTGAATCCAATCGTCAACTGGCGCGCCGGGCTTCCCTCGTCCACCACGTCCAACTCCCTCGCCACGACGAGTGACGTCTACAACATCGGTGCCGACAGCCTCAGGCCCCAGCCGGCCGGCTCACCCGAACCCGCTGCCGTCGTTGCCGAACGTAGTGCCAACTAGCAATCCAACCCACTGCCACAGAACCTTCATCGACGACAGATTGCCACCTCGAAACGGAGTTCACTTGTCCATGCGCACAATACGATTCAGAGCCGCGCTCGCTGTCGTCGCAGCGGGAGTCCTCACTCTCGGGGCGGTGTCAACCGCGACGGCGGCCCCGCTGCCCAATGCGCCGTTCGGGGGCTGGGGAAAATGCCCGATAGCCAATCCGGAGACAAGCACCTGTGTCGACGTCGTCGTCAAAGGCGGCGAAATGAACATCAACGGGCTCAAAGTACCGATTCCTTCCGGCTCGTTGAATATCGCCGGCGGTGTCGCCTATCGCGAGAACCCCGACGCAGAATTCGGGTTCGACCAGATCTTCATTCCTCCCACTGACGGCACCAAAGGCGTCTATTCCAGCCCCATCGAGGTACCAGGAGGAATCTTCGGGCTCGGTATACCGTTCCCCGGCGGCTTGACGACCATCAAGGCAACAGTCGAACCGGTCGCGTTGCCAACAGTCGACGCATTCCAACTCGGTGTCACACTTCCGGCAAGATTGAAGATCTCCAACCCCTTGCTGGGCGGCAACTGCTATCTGGGTTCTGCGAGCAACCCGATCATGTTCAAACTCGGAGTGTCCGAAAATGGTGTCCTGGAGGAAGTTTCAGGATTTCCGGATACCGCCGCCGTCAGAAACGTGACGCACGCCGACCAGACGTTCGCGGTACCGGGCGCATCTGGATGTGGACTGTTCGGCGCATTGAATTGGGCAGTCAATCTTCGCGCCAACGTTCCGTCTTCGAGTGGTCACAATTCGTTGACCACCACAAGCGATGTGTTCAACATCGGCGCCGACAGCCTGCGGACGCAGTAGAGCAAGCACCGGCGACTCACGAAGTATCACCGACAACAAGGAGATATCGATGTCCCATGCAGTTCGCCGCACCACCATCGTCACAGCTGCCGCCGCAGCCGCGATTGCGGTCGCAGCCGGCACCGCTCTGGCTTCGACCGTCGTCACTCCAGCGGGTCAAGCCGTGACTGCTTCGAGCAGCAATCTCAGTATCAAGACAGGAACGATCACACTTACCTGCTCCAGTACGACGGGCTCCGGGACCATCCCATCCGCGCCGGGTAATTCCAACACCGGCACCGGCGGAGTCAACGTCAATATCGGCACCCCCAGCCTGACCGGGTGCAAGGCTAACGGCCTACCCGCTGTGGTCACGACCTCCGGCTCCTGGCTATTGAACGTATCGGCAGACACCGGATCGGCTCAGGGATCCCTGGTCATTCCTGCAGGAGGCGCAGTCGTCACGATGCCCGGATCAACATGCACAGTCACCGTCGGGGCCAGCACTGTCGGACCGCTGCCATTCGATATTCCCAACCAGCGCGTCGTGGCAAGCAACACCGGCACCGTGAACTACACACGCACCGGCACCGGACCCGTCTGCCCCGCCGCAGCCACTGGGACGGCAACAATGTCGGGCACACTGCAGTTCGCATCGGCCACACCGATCAACGTGACACCGTGACGATCGACAGCTAGACAATAGGGCTCGTTGGGGGATCGACGCTTCCGTCGCTCCCCCAACGAACGTCCTGTGGACCGGGTCCGCACACGATCGCCTTCGGTTTCGCCACGAAGCGGACCGGCGCATTATCCATCTGCTGCTTCGGTGGCGTCGAGTAACGCGTCAAGGGCGCGGTGGAGCTCGGCGAGTTCCCGCCCTCCGGTTTTCGTCAGCACTTCCGTATTCTTTGCATCCAATTGGCGGACAATGTCTTTAGCGAGCTCTATGACTCGTTTGCCCTCGTCACTGAGATCGAGGCGAACGGCTCGCGCATCGCGTCTATCGCGTTCACTGACAACAAACCCGCTCTTCTCCAACGCTCGCACGAGCTTGGATATGTAGATTCGCTGCAATCCTGTGTGCGCTGAGAGTTCTCGCTGACTCGGCCTCTCCCCCGCACTCACCAGACCATGCAGAGACGCGAGCACTGAATACTGGGCGTGAGTCAACCCCAGGTGCGCGATCGCTCGGTCAACCCCCGCCCGCCAGCGCAAGCCAAGGTGCCACACCAGCGACCCTGTCGTCCATGTTTCTCGATCTTGCATACAAATAGAATACATGGCTACTATCTCAATTAGAGTATATGGAAACTATTTGAGGAGTCGCAATGCCCACAATTCCCGTGCTCGACTCGACCATGGCCTACCGCTCGCGCGGCGAAGGACCACCCTTCGTACTCATCCACGGAAACCCCACATCCTCGCACTTGTGGCGAAACATCCTGCCGCAGATAGGAAATCTGGGCCGCGCACTTGCCCCTGACCTCATCGGAATGGGGCGGTCAGGCAAACCGCCAATCAACTACGGCTTCCTCGACACCGCCCGCTACCTCGACGCCTGGTTCGACCAGATGGAACTCGACGACGTCGTACTCGTCGGACACGACTGGGGCGGGGCACTTGCACTGGACTGGGCTGCCCGCCACCCCGATCGCGTCCGAGGTGTGGCCTTCTTCGAAACGATCCTTCGTCCGATGACCTGGGACGAACACTTCCCGGGAGAGGCACGGGCACGGGTGGAAGCTCTGAGGGACTCCGACACAGGAGAGACGAAGGTACTCGACGAGAACTTCTTTCTCGAAATAGCGCTTCACAGAACGGTTCTCGGTGAAATGACCGAAACCGATGCCGAGGCCTATCGCTCCCCTTATCCGTCACGAGAGAGTCGCCGACCCCTTCTCGAGTGGCCACGATCCTTCCCCATCGAAGGAACTCCCGGTGACGTGAATGCACGTGTGGCGGCGTACAGCGATTGGCTCGCAGAAAGCACTGACGTACCCAAACTTCTTCTCACCTTCAGCGGCCCCGCAGAACTTCTCATGATCGGACCTGACGAAGTCACGTGGAGCCGATCGAATATCGCAAATCTCGAGGTGGAACAGTGCGGTCCCGCAGGACATCTCGCCCCCGAGGATCAGCCTGCGGCCATCGCGGCGGCGATCACCGAATGGACAGAGCGGCAACACTGTTTCAACCGCGAGTGACGTGGGACCGTCGCCAAGTACTCTGAGCGCCGGTTTCCCCGACCCATGCGGTAGCGATCCAGACGATGCTCCGAAATATGGGACCGACACCACCTCCGCCGGATTTGTCCGATATAACTAACTGGCGAGTACGCCGGTTGGGACGAGGTCGAGAACGAGGGGGCGTGTGTGGTGAACGAGGACGGGTTGGGGCGAACGTCAGGATCGGGGGCTCCACACCGGGTGGGCGGCTTTCTCTATCACCGCAACGGCGACCGGTGGGAGTGGTCGGACGAAGTTGCACGGATTCACGGATACGAACCCGACCAAGTAGCTCCGACGACAGAATTGATGCTCTCGCACAAGCATCCCGACGACCGAAGACACGTTGCTCAGACACTGCACGCCATCCGCACTTCAGGCGGACCGTTCAGCAGCCGCCACCGCATCATCGACACTGCAGGGGACACTCACTCGGTAATCGTCGTCGGCGACAGCGTCGTGGACGAGTCGGGTGCCGTGGTCGGCAGCTCAGGCTTCTACATCGACGTCACCGAAACCCTCGACAGTACGGTGAAAGCGTCTGTCGACGTGCTGGTCAACGAAATCACCGCTTCTCGCGGAGTAATCGAGCAAGCCAAAGGCATGCTCATGGTGATCTACGGCATTTCGGCCGATCGCGCCTTCGACATCCTCGTGTGGCGTTCTCAAGAGACCAACGTGAAACTCCGGGATGTTGCCGAACAGTTGATAGTTCGAACGCTTGACGACTTCCGGGTCCCGACACTACTGCGGACCCGATTCGATCACGTGCTGTTACAGGGTTGAATGACAACAGGGTTGAGGGATCTACTTAAGGCGGTTCCCGTGGCTGGCTGCTCAACCTCGAGGAACCTCGCCCGCATTGATTCCGGGACGGTCCGATGCGGCCTATCCCCGTTGTTACCCAACGCGGAGTAAAAGGAAACTACTCGTCGTCAGACTTCTCGTCGGAGGTCTCCTCGACCAGTTCAGGCGCCTGTTCTCGCGTTGCCATTCCCCCGTCGCCGCCCTTGTCCACGGGTCCTGGGTGCCCGCCCTTGGGCGACTGGTCGTTGTCGTCTTTGTCGGTCATGCGATCGTCCTCATCATCTCGTCGTCTCGGTCCTGGAGCCGGCGCAAAGAGACCGGGACCCAGCTCCATCTCAATCTAACGCGCTCAGGACTTCTCGCAACCCTCACCGATTTTGTTTGCATTTCAGTGCTTTCGGGCAGGTGACTGCGAACAGCATTTCCACGATGAGAGGTCGATCCCAGTGCGCGCAGTGACTTGGCAAGGCAAACGGAAAGTAAGCGTCGATACGGTTCCGGACCCGAAGATCGTCGAACCCACCGACGCAATCATCAAGGTCACCACGACGAATATCTGCGGATCCGATCTGCACCTGTACGAGACTCTGGGTGCGTTCATGAATGCCGGTGACATTCTCGGCCATGAACCGATGGGCATCGTCGAAGAAGTCGGTTCGGAAGTCACGAATCTCGAGATAGGTGACCGCGTCGTCATTCCGTTCCAGATCTCGTGTGGCAACTGTTTCATGTGCGATTCGAGCCTCTACACACAGTGCGAGACGACGCAGGTCCGCGATCAGGGAACGGGCGCAGCATTGTTCGGCTTCTCCGAGCTCTACGGCTCGGTGCCCGGCGGGCAGGCTGAGTACCTCCGAGTACCGCAAGCACATTTCACACACATCAAAGTTCCCGAAGGTCCCGCGGATTCGCGATTCGTCTACCTCTCCGACGTGCTCCCCACCGCTTGGCAGTCGGTCGAATACGCCGACATTCCGCCGGGTGGGTCCGTGACAATCCTCGGCCTCGGACCGATCGGTGACATGGCGGCTCGTATCGCCCACCACAAGGGGTTTCGAGTAATCGGTGTGGACCGTGTACCCGAACGCCTTGCGCGCCTTGCCGAACGCGGTATCGAGACCCTCAACCTGGACGACTACGGCAGCAAGATCGGCGATGCCATCAGAGACGCGACAAACGGCCGCGGAACCGATTCGGTGATCGACGCTGTCGGTATGGAAGCGCACGGGTCTCCGATCGGAAAGCTCGCGCAGCAGTTCGTCGGACTCCTTCCCGATGCTCTTGCCGCGCCTGCGATGCGTAACGCAGGAATCGATCGCCTTGGCGCTGTCTATTCGGCCATCGACATCGTTCGGCGCGGCGGAACCATTTCTTTGATCGGTGTCTACGGCGGAATGGTTGATCCGCTGCCGCTGATGACCATGTTCGACAAGCAGATTCAGCTCAGGATGGGCCAGGCGAACGTCAAGAAGTGGGTAGAGGACATCATGCCCCTGCTCACTGACGACGACCCACTCGGCGTCGACACCTTTTCCACCCATCAGCTGCCGCTCGATCAGGCGCCACACGCCTACGAGATCTTCCAGAAGAAGCAGGAAGGCGCGGTCAAGATCCAACTGAAACCGCACCTGTAGTTCAACGCCGATCAGGTCGACGGTTCATCCGCCACGTCCGCATCTTGTTCGCGAAACCACCGATCGTCATACTCACACCTCACACACGCTCGACAGAAAGAACCTGAAACCGAAATGGCTCGCGAACTTACCGTCTCCGACAGCATCGTCGTCAGCTCCGACGCGCTTTCCCTCTACGAGGTCATCAGCGATCCCACTCGTATGGGTGCCTGGAGTCCCGAAAACATAGGCGCAACCTTGCGGGGAGCCCGCGAAAGCGCTTTCCTGGGCATGGAGTTCGACGGGCACAACAAGCGTGGGCGCGCGCAGTGGACCACGCGATGCACAGTCACCGCTGCCGAGGCCGGGAAGCTCTTCGAATTCCGTGTTCACAAGATCGGCCTCAGTACTCCCCGGATCCCCGCCTCTATCGCAACCTGGCAGTACCGATTCTCGCCGGTGCCCGACGGAACCCGAGTTACCGAAACGTGGACCGACGACAGGCGCGGCTGGCCGGACTTCGCCGCCGACATGTTCGACAAAATTGCCACCGGAGGAAAAACCTTCGCCGACTTTCAGCGCGGCAACATCCGCAAGACGCTCCTGAACCTCAAGAACGCAGTTGAGCAGGAGGTTTCCGGAATCGAAGGCAACGTCGGCTGACCGGCCGACACCATTTGTGGCAGTTTCTGCCACTTTTGGTACAGTGCGGATATGGCAACAGCCCGCCGCACTGCACTACTTCTCCGCGTCTCGCAGAGTTGTGCTGCCGCTTTCGTCGAACGCGGCGACACTTCGACGACCATCGCGGAGCTCGCCGATCGGGCAGAAATCTCCGAGCGAACGTTCTACCGTTGCTTCGCCACCAAAGAGGAGAGCATCTGGCCGATGCTCGACGAGGGAAACCGCAGTCTGGCCACGGCACTCAGCGCGCAAGCCCGCGAATTCGGGCTCGCAGCGGCTGTGAAGAATGCCTTTATCGCATCGGTCGGCGAGTCCTTCGAGCCGATGACCCGGTCACTGATGCCCATCATCTTCGGTGATGCGGCACTCCGGAGAGTTTGGGAATCAGCAACTTTCGAGACGATGGAACTGATTCGCCCAGAAGTCGCACGCCTGATCGATCGTCCGGAAACCTCGCTCGACACCACAGCGGCTTCGGGCCAGGCAACACTTGCGGTAGTGGCCGCACTGCGTGAGATGGCAGACCTCCGGACGCCCGCACCCGAGGCCATCACCCGCGCGCTCCGGGCGTTCTCGAAGCCATATCTCGCAACACCAACAGGTAAGGAACAATCATGACTCAGGATCTCTCCGGAAAAATCGTTCTCGTCACCGGCGGCGCACGCGGCCTGGGCGAGGCGTTTGCCCGCGGCATCGTCGCGGGCAACGGCCGCGTCGTCATCGGCGACCTACTCGACGACGACGGTCGAGCAGTGGCCGAATCTCTCGGCGACGCAGCGCGTTACGTTCACCTCGACGTCACCGATCCAGCGTCTTGGAAGTCCGCCGCCGAGTACGCGGTATCCGAGTTCGGCGCGATCAACGGTTTGGTCAACAACGCCGGAATCTCGGCGTCCGGCCAGACAGTCGCCGAGGAACCACTCGAGACGTTCCAGCGCATCATCCAGATCAACCTGGTGTCCGTGCACACCGGTATCCACACGGTGGTGCCCGTCATGAAGGCAGCCGGCGGCGGATCCATCGTGAACATCTCCTCGGCCGCCGGCCTGATGGGCATGGCCCTGACCAGCGGTTACGGCGCAGCCAAGTGGGGCGTGCGTGGGCTGAGCAAGATCGCCGCCGTCGAACTCGGCCGCGACAAGATCCGGGTCAACTCGGTTCACCCCGGCATGGTCCTGACGCCCATGACTGCACCGACGGGTATCAGCCTCGAAGAGGGCGCATTCCCCAACAATCCGTATCGCCGTGTCGGTCGCCCGGAGGAGTTGGTCGGCGCGGTCACCTACCTGCTTTCCGACGATGCCTCGTACACAACGGGTTCCGAGATCGCCGTCGACGGCGGTTGGACTGCCGGCCCGTCGATCGAATACATCGCCGGCCAGTAAGGCAGGGATCCGTTCCCGCCCGAATCTGCGCATTCCGAACGCCCTCAGGTGAATACCAAACTCTCTCTGATTGCATTCGGAGAAGACAACTTTCGCAGTCGCCGCAGCGCCCGATGCAGGTCGAGTGACACCTCGTCTGTCGTACGGGCAAGCGACGTTGCGGTCGCCTTTGTATCGAGCCCGACGATCAGCCGCAACACCAGGACATCGCGTTCGACAATCGGGAGCGTTGTCGGAGGCGGGAGCGATCCACCGCTGAACCCGTCGGATGCCGCCCGAGCAATCGCGATGCTTGTACTCGCGTACAGCACGCGTAGAAAAGGCTGATACGTCTCCGATCCGTCGCACACTGCCGTGAGAACGGCGACGCACGCGGCATCCGCGGCGGAATCGGAAACGGCCCGATCAAGCTCGGCGCGGCACCGCAGCACAACCATCGGACGAAACGCCGCATACAAACTGGCCATAAACTCACGGCTACCGCTCCGCGCCGCGGCGGCCAATACATCCAGCGAGCCTTCCTGCAACATGGGCTCACATCTCTCTTTCTCGACGGGACATTCGTTGTGCGGTCCGAGAGATCAGCTGGAACCGAACGGTCCCACGAAGTGGTTCCGGCGGATGGTCATGCCACGATCAATCCCCTGCCCGAAGGATTCTCGAGGCTCTCTCTCAGCCCTGAGGCACACCCCAGTGAAGTCCTGCATCCTTGCCGCTCACTGGCACTGACCTGGCAAATTCCTGGCAGGATGCTGATTCAAACCGAACGCCTTGCACTGCAGAATTTTTCGATCCGGTCAGCGTGTATTTGCTGCTCCAAGTCCGACCGTTCCGTTCCAGGCGACGAGGGGTCACACGGGCGTAGGGTCGAGAGAGTTCGGCTCAGTCGTCAAGAGCGGAAGGACACCCAGACAATGCGGAGCGATGGAGATACGTGGGACATCGTCAGTAGCGTCGGACTTACCGCGCTGGCAGTGGCAACGTTCCGAGCACTGGAGAGCACCCGTCCGGACGCGATCATCGAAGACAAGTTCGCATCGTGGTTCGTAGAAGCTGCAGCCGAGCCGCATTTCACAGCTCTTCTGAAAGATCCCACGCTCCTCGAGGACACCCCCTTCGGCGGTTTCATGGGGTTGCGAACCAGGTTCTTCGACGAATTCTTCTCGTCGTCAACCGAATCCGGAGTAAGGCAGGCGGTAATCGTTGCAGCAGGGTTGGATTCGCGTGCGTACCGGCTGGATTGGAGCTCAGGATCGACGGTATTCGAAGTGGATCAGCCAAAGGTGCTGGAGTTCAAAGCCGAAGTGCTCGCTGCGCACGACGCCCAGCCGAAGACCGATAGACGCACTGTGCCTACTGATCTGCGAAACGACTGGCCGGCCGCACTCGAGGAGGCTGGTTTCGACCCGAACGAACCCACAGCCTGGTCGGCGGAAGGCCTGCTCGCCTATCTCCCCGGCCCGGCCCACGACGCCCTGTTCGAGCGGATCGACGAACTCTCGGCCACCGGTAGTCGCTTGGCGGTGAACGACTTTCCGGCCGGAACCGACCCGAGCAAGCTTGCGGCCATCAGATCCAAGTACTTCGCCAAGGACCCGTTCGGAGACCTGGACATTTCGCAACTGTTCTACAGCGACAAGCGATCCGATCCGGGCCAGTGGTTGGCTGAACACAATTGGACTGTCCGACGCTTCAGCTCGGTCGAGTTGGCAGAACTGTACGATCGTCGGATCCCCGAACTCCCCGAAGAAATCGCAGCGCTGTCAACGCAACCGTCCTTTTTGGCCGCGACCAAGAACTAGCTCTCGCAGTCATCACGAAAGTTCTTCGAGTGCAGCCTTTCTCCCATTTGTCCAGCGGCAAGGCGCGTGTCACCACTACAAGTGGTTGACGGTACTCCAGGATGAAGCGATTCAGTACCTCAGGCTGAGTATGTCTACACCTCAGACGGACGCGCGCCGAAGAAGATGCTGATGAAATAAGTCCATGAATCTCGAACACACACGCAGGAAAGGCCGCCCGCTCGCGCTGGTAGCACTTGCCTCCGCAGCGGTATTCGCCCTCGCCGCATGTACTTCCGGGACTGATTCCGCACAAACCTCTGAAAACAGCACAAAGACCTCCCCCACCGCGGCACCCGCTACGGTCACGATCCCTGACAGCTCCGTCGGCAAGCAGATCACCTGGCTTCTCAGTGCGTTCAACACGAGCACGCCGTTGACCCAGGAAGAAATCGCCGAACACTTCGGGCCCACTGCACCCGTCGTCCTGACACCTCCGGACTTCGACTCCATCCGAGCCGGACAGCCTTGGACAACAGTGAAGTACAAGGGAGGCGACTCCGACGGCACAGTTTCCATCACCAGCACCACCGGCGGTGCGTTCGACGTCAACGTCGTCGTCGACGGCAACGGGCTGATCCTCGGAATGGCGATCACACCGACCAAGGACGTTCATGTGCCGGCCGCATCTTGGCAAGAACTCGAGGCAGCTGTCAAAGCGCTTCCCGCGCCGACCAATCTGACCGTCACCGAGGTCACCGAAGGAAAGAACGCCGAAGTCTTCAGTGTCGGCGACACCTCACCACAGCCCACAGGGTCAACGATCAAGCTGTACGTTCTCGGCGCGGTCGCGACGGCCGTCCAGAACGGGACACTCTCCTGGGATCAGAAGCTCACCATCACCGACGACCTCAAATCGATGCCCGGCGGGACCATGCAGGACCTGCCATCGGGAACTGGAGTCACGGTCCGAGATACCGCCGGCAAGATGATCTCGATCAGCGACAACACCGCCACCGACATGCTGATCGCTGCTGTCGGGCGCGAGCAGGTAGAAGCCGAATTCGCCCCGATGGGCATGGCAAATCCTTCGCTCAACATCCCGCTCAAGCCGACCCGCGCACTGTTCCAACTCGGCTGGGGTGACCAAGGCGCACAACGTATCGCTTGGCGCGACGGAACTCCGGACGAGCGTCGAGCGATACTCGCGGCACTACCTGGCGGCCTGGTGGACATCCCGGCGTCAGCATTCACCACCCCCGCTTGGCCTTTCGACATCGATTGGTTCGCCTCGCCCGCCGACCTGCGTGCCGCGTTGGTCACGTTGCAAGAGAAGGCGAAGACCGAGAGCGGCGCACCGGTTCGAGACATTCTCGCCGAGGATCCGGCGCTCAGCGACGAGTCCGCGAAATGGTTCACTTACGGCGGATTCAAGGGCGGCAGTTCCATCGGGGTCCTCGCGGGTGCCTATTACGTGGAACACGACGATCGTGCCTGGGTTGTCACCATGCAAACTCATGGTGACGACGCTGCACTGGTTGCCGACCCGGCTCTGTACTTCGATCCGGTCGACGACGCGATGCTCTTGATCCAGACGGATGCAACCAGTTAGTGCCCAGTGGCGGGCCGAAACCACGCACGCCGATTCATTGCCTTCGCCGATGAAGGCGCCGGATACAGAGAAGCCGCTGCACATCCAGTGTCATCCGGATGCACAGCGGCTTCGCTAAGTCTTAGCCCGTGGGGGTCTCGGTCTCGTCCGACGAGAATCCGTCGAAGAATGCGATGACCTTCTGAAGAAGTGCCGCGATGTCGAAATCTTCCAAGCTACCCATTGCGTTCGTCCTTTCGTTTAACACTGAGGATGAAACGTGCATCTTGCAATTTCCAATGTAAAGCATGAAAAGCATTATTTCTCGACCGCGCGACACTTCGGTTGCAAATACGTCACTCAGCAAGATATGGGCAAATCACCGGAAATAACAGCTCCCACCCGCAATATTTCGGTCTTCCGCAACCCGCTTATTTCCCCAATTCGCAAGTGGGTAAATCTTGAGAAAAATTTCCCGGCGCGTCGATCACGAAAGATATTCCTGGTGAAACTCTCAATCCAAGAACACAAAGACAGAGGAAGCTCCGACACAGCTGACACGCAGTTTTGCCCGCCTTCAAGAGTCGTCATCCACGCACATAGTGGACACTCGTCTGCGATAACGAACCGGTAGCAACACAATCCCAGGCACTTTCTCCCATCTTCTGAATTTTACCCATGACCACTGAAGATTTGCGCTGGTGAAACGCAATACCAGTTCGAAAGTTCCACAACTTCTCCGGATGCTGTGCACGCGATTAACTGATCAATTATCTGTTGACTCACCGAACCCACACACTCCGCCAGAACGTCACATCCGAATGCTGGACGTTAGTTTAGATGGGTTCGTATTCTCGGAATCTGCTCGATAACGGCGGCCCCACGGATAAAACCGAGACTGCACCACCGCAGGCCGCCAGGTCATGATCCGCGACTCGGCGAAGGGTGTGCGGACAAGTCCACACGAGGGTGAAATAGGGGGTGAGACATGCCTTGGGGTCTCGTTTTACCGAGTCCGACACAGTACGTTTTCCCAGGCACGCCAGTCCCCAGATTCATACGGTGTGCAAGGACTCGTTGACGCTTCCGAGATGTTGGCAAGGCCGACCACAGGCCCCGTTCTCCCGACGAGAACGGGGCTTCCTCGGGTCGGTTTCCGCCTTCGACCGACCGGGTAGACGCGAGCATGGGCGCCACCTGCTCGACCGAATCCACCGCTGGCCGCCACGAATCGACGACCCCGACCGTCGGCGTCGAAGAAGAATTCATCCTCGTCGACCCGACCTCCTGGTTGCCGTCCACCGACAATGCTGCGGTTGCGGAAACCGCGTCGACACTGGGATTGGATCTTCAGCTCGAGTTGTCCCGCTGCCAAGTCGAGACCAACTCTCCCGTGTGCCATGGCATCGACGAACTCCGAACCCACTTGACCGACATGCGTCGGCTCGCGGCAAAAGCTGCCGAGTTGAACGGCTGCAGGCTGTTGGCCGTCGGCGCACCGCTTTCGGGGCCTTCGCGTTTCGAGATCAGCGACTCGCCTCGTTACCGCCGGATGGGCGAACGCTTCGGCGCCCTCGCTGCCGAACAAAGCATCTGCGGTTGCCACATACATGTGGGCGTCGCTGATCAAGTACAGGCCGTGCAGGTCTGCAATCACGTGCGCATCTGGTTGCCCGCCTTGTTGGCACTGAGCGCCAATTCCCGTGTCCACCAAGGAGTCGACACCGACTTCGCGAGTTGGCGGGCGATCCAATGGTCCAGGTGGCCAGTCGCCGGGCCGCCGCCGTACTTCGAGACCACCGGGGACTTCGACACCGCGGTTGCGAAGATGGTGGATTGCGGCGTGATGCTCGACAAGCGGATGGCCTACTGGGATATCCGACCTTCCTGCCACCTACCGACCGTCGAGATCCGAGTCTGCGACGTTCAGCCGACAGCAGAGGATGCAGCGCTACTTGCAACCCTTGGACGGGCTCTGGTGGCAACTGCGTTACGCGCGATAGACCGGGGCATCGAGGCTCCGAACATTTCCCTCGAGAGCCTCCGCCTCGCAACCTGGGTATCCGCGAAGGAAGGCGTCCTGGGAGCGTCGATCGATCCGATTACCTCACAAAGAATTTCAGCCACCGAACTGTTGCACCGGCTCCTGATCCATGTCCGTGACTCCCTAGACGAGGGAGGCGAGTACGCGAGCGTGGAGTCGGCGCTGCAGCTCAAGTCAGTCACAGGCAACGGCAGCGACTGGCAACAGCGAACGCTGCGCCAGGTCTGCCTTCGGGAACTGATTGCGCGTGCCGTTCAGCGCACCGTACCGACCGCGCCGACTGGCACGGATACGCACGACGAGCCGACAACGGATCAGTAGTAATGCCGCCGACCACCGATGGCGTGCCCGGCCGCGCCAAGCGCGTACAGGATGATTCCGATCACCAGCAAGACGACACCAATCGTCCACAGGATCGGAATGTTCACCACGAAACCGATTATCAGCAGGATCACGCCGAGGATGATCATCACAAGCTCCTTCAGTGCGTTCACTCGGGCGGATACGCCCGCCTCGAGCCGCATACACCGTGGATACCCGTCGGCACAGCGTTTCATACCCACTCTGACCGGGTATTTCGCTGGGCACCATAATATTTGAAGAATCGAGCCCGCCATGATGAGAATTGTGACTCTGATCGTTCTGATCTGGCTGATAGTCGGGGCCGTCGCGGCCGGCCAACGCGGCTACTACAGCAGTTCGCCGACCAACTGCGCCGGCGTCGGGACCATCGCGCTCACGGTCATCGCGGGTCCGCTGAACTACTTCGGCGTCAACCCCAAAGTCACCGATTGCACGCTCCCCCAGCCCACCGAGTGAGCTGCCGGAAATCCACGCTAAACCGACTAGTCGTTACCCTGGAGGTGAGTCGACACACATCGAAGTGAGGGGCCACCATGACCACTGCACCAGATCGCACCCGAATCGAGTTCCCGGACATCAGCTCGCGTGCGTGGGAACACCCAGCCGATCGGGCTGCATTGGTGACGCTCCGGACGCTTCGGGGGTTCGACACTGTTCTGCGGACGCTGTCCGGACTGCTCCAAGAACGTCAGCACCGCCTCATGTACCTCGCCACGTCGGTGCGAGTCGACGAACGCCAGTTCAGCGACCTGAACGACCTGCGCCGTGACTGCGTCGAGATCCTGCAGGCCGACGAGACACCCGAGCTGTTCGTACTCCAGACCCCGATGGTCAACGCCTTCACCATCGGCATGGACAAGCCGTTCATGGTGGTCACTACCGGCCTATTGGACGTGATGAACTACGAGGAACAGCGGTTCATCATCGGCCACGAACTTGGCCACGCGCTGTCCGGTCATGCTGTGTATCGGACCATCCTGATGCATTTGATGCGACTGGCCGGAACCATCGGATGGCTGCCCGTCGGCGGATGGGCATTGCGCGCGATCATCGCCGCCCTCATGGAATGGCAGCGCAAGTCAGAACTGTCCGGTGATCGTGCCGGACTGTTGTGCGGGCAGGACGTACACACCGCGATTCGCGTCCAGATGAAATTGGCGGGCGGATCCCGAGTCAGTGAAATCGACATCGACGCGTTTCTTGCCCAGGCCGCCGAGTACGACGCCAGCGGCGACCTCCGCGACGGTGTACTCAAGCTCCTCAACATCGAACTGCTCTCTCACCCGTTCTCGGTGCTTCGCGCCGCCGAGCTCAAGAAGTGGGTGGACAGCGGAGACTACGCCGCGATTCTGCGCGGAAACTACCCCCGTCGCGGCGATGACGACGGAGCGAAGATCAGCGACGAGTTCAAGAATGCAGCCAAGACCTACAAGCAGAACTTCGACGAGTCGGAGGACCCTTTGATCCGCATGGTGCGCGACATCGGTAGCGGGTTGGGCGGTGCGGTGGGCGCCGTGGGGAATGGCGTCGGCGATGTAGCGTCGGACATCAAAGAACGATTCACCCACTGGCGCAAGAGTTCCGACAGGTCGAAGGGCACTGACGACGCCGAGTAAGCAGAATCGGGACCTGCCGCCGAAGGCAGTCGGCGGCAGGTCCCGGGCTCTTGGCGTGAAGATGATGCAGGCTTCCCTCTGCACCACCCTCACGTTCACAGACAGTACCAGCAGTCGAACAAACGTGCGAACTGAAAGCGGTCGTGTCGAATCACCGGTTGTCGGGTACGCGGCATAGGACCACTACAGAAGGGAGCCGACATGCATGCTGGGCGACTGAAGAAGGTCGGTTCGAGTGACGGCCCGTTTGCCTCCGTGTACTTCGAAGACGTCCGTAACCGGGAAGATGCGCGCGAGCGCTTCGAACTCGAATGGCGCTCGATGCGCAATCAACTCACGAAACAGGGAGCATCGGAATCGCTGATCGCACGACTGGACGAGGTGAAGGACAACCATCACGGCATCTCAGGTCGCGCCGGACGCGCGATCGTCGCCACTTCCGAGGCAGTACTGATCGACGATATTCTGCTCGAACCTGCCGGCTCCACTATCGCGACCTTGGGCGAACTGCCCTACCTGATTCCACTGATCGCACACGGATACGACACCGAACCGTTCCTCATCGCCAAGGTCGACCACACCGGCGCGGACCTGTGCGTGCGCGATGCTCGCGGGCGTGACGTGTACGGCGAAACGGTAGACGGAGACGGCTTCCCGGTCCACAAGGCACACGTGGGCGGTCAGGAGCGATACACCGACAGCCAAAGCCTCGTGGAGGAGAATATCCGGAAGAACCTGACTCAGGCTGTGGAGCGCGCGGCGGCGCTCGCCCGTGAACACAAGGTCGCGCTGGTGGTTGTCATCGGAGAAGTACAATCCCGCAAAGCTTTTGCACAGCTTTTGCCGTCGACGCTACGGGTGGTGGACGTCGAAAAGGGTTCGCGTTCAGTCGGTTCGACACCCGCCGAGGTGTCCAAGTCGATTCGTGAACTGATCGACACGCAGCGACTGCGCAGAATGGATGTGGAAACCGAACGCTACGTCGCCGAGCAGGGCCGGGACTCCGGCCTCTCCATCGACGGGACCGCACGCGTCCTCGACGCCCTCGAACAGGGCAAGGTCGAGACGCTGCTGCTCACCGATCCTGACGACAAGGAAGTCACCAGTGGAGAGTTGATCGGGCCCGCCGATCGCGTACTCCCCTACATCGCAATCGGGACCGGCACCGAGTTGGTACAGATCGACGAACGCCTCGTTCTCGCCGACGGATACGGCGCGATACTTCGACACCCTTGAACGCCGGAGCCTGCTGATCAGATTCGGTGGCGAGCACGTTCTATCGAGAAGCGTGCTTGCCCACCGAGTCCGGGAACCCATCGGCAATTGCTGCGACGAGTTCCAGATATGCCCGTGCCGTGCGCTTGTTCAACAACTTCAAGTCGATCGGACCGCCTTCGCCCAGGTGATCGTCGTAGGGCAACGTCTTGACCGCTCGCACTCCACGCTGAGCGAAAACGTCCTCGAGTTGATCGAGGTCGAGCGAAGACGAACCCGGCCGCGTCGAATTGATCGCCACGACCGACCTGCTCACCAGATCTGCGTATCCGTGCTTGGTCAGCCAACTGAGCGTTGCTGCAGCACTACGGGCACCATCCTGAGCCGTCGGGCTGACGACAACCAAAGCATCTGCTTCGTCGAGAATTCCGTACATGGCCGAGTGCATGATTCCGGTGCCACAGTCGGTGATGACGATGTTGTAGTGCACCTCGAGAATTCGGAGAGTATCGAGGTAGTCCTGCTCGTTGAACGACTCCGAAGTTTCCGGATCTGCCTCACTCGCAAGGATTTCGAGTCGGCTGTCGCCTTGCGAGGTGTAGTAGCGAACATCGCTGTACGTACGAATGTCACCGTCGGCCAACAGATCACGAACGGTCAGGTGATGTTCACGTCGTTCGCGATCAGCCAGGGTCCCCAGGTCGGGATTGGCGTCGATGGCTACGATTCGATCCCCACGGATCGATGCGAACGTCGAACCGACAGTTTTGGCCGCCGTGGTTTTCCCCACTCCACCCTTGAGTGAGATGAAAGCAATCTTGTACACGCCGCGCACCGTTCGGTTGGCACGGCGCACGAGAGCCTGGTGTTCGAGTTCGGCAGCCGACTGCCCGGTGTTGATCCGGCCCCCGGTGAGTTTGAACAACACACTGCCCAAACCGCGTTCGGGTGGACGCTTCGCCCGCTTGATGATGTCCAGGTCGTCGACGGAGGTCATAGGCCTGGGCGTCGAGGTCCGGAAATCGGTCGGCTCTTCACGACGTTGCTGGCGCATCCGCTGACTGGGCAACGGTTTTGCTGCAGGCTCGTCGAATTGTGGTGTGAAGGTGACGGTTCGAATCGACGTTGCATAGCCGTCGTCGGACGCGTCGAAATGGCCGTCGCCCTGAGTCGTTCCGGAGTTGTTCCCCAGGACTCCGTTATTCGAACCGTTGTTATCGCTGCGCACCGTTTTCCTAGGTCGAGTTCGGAATCATTTCGGACATAGCCTCTCGGACGCTATCACTCTGGCGGGCTTGCCGTTCTCTGCTCAATACCGTCGTGGCACAACAGACCGTTACACCCGCACTTCGATGACTTTGGTCCCCAAGCTTGTGCCGATCTCAGCAAATACGAACGTCGTAACGATATGCGGCACAGATATCTTCATCTGCCGCTAGAAACAGCCTTCCGCAATGTCAGGGCAAATCCCTTGGTAACAAACGAGAAAAGGGAGGGCGATCGCCTCGGCGATCACCCTCCCTTCATGGACAAGTGTTCAGCTGCTGCAGAATTCCGAACTACCGAGACTTCCGAAAATCGTCGACAGATCCACACTTCCGAACGAACTGCCCGTATCGCAGCCGTCGGCAGTGAGCGCGAAGTCGACACCGGTGACGTCATTCGTGCTCAGATTCACCGGAATTGCTGCTGGATCGGCACCGCATCCGCTGCCGGGAACCACTTCTACGGAATAGCCGTCCTTGGCCGGCTTGTACTGAAAGAAGTAGTCACCGGAATCATCCGTCGTTGTCGTCGCGATTTGCGTGCCGGCATCGAGGAGATTCAACGTCACGTCAGACGCGCCGACCCCGTCAGCACCCGGACACCCAGTGACAGTTCCGACGATGCTGAACACCTTCACCAACTCGAAGTCGATCCCGGTCGCGTCGGACGTCGTCAGATCTACCGCCGTCCTGTCGGGTACGGATCCGCATCCAGCCGGCGAGTATGGACTGACCGTGTAATTGCCCGGAGGAACGTTCGTGATCGTGTATGCGCCACCCACCCCGACAGTGGCCGAGGATATCTGCGTCGAGCCATCCCATACGACCATCCATATCCCGACCGGATCGCCAGTATCGCTACACGAGTTGACAAGGGTGCCCGACACGGAGCGTGTGACCGGGTCCGCCGAGGCCACCGAAGACAGGAAGAGACCGAACGCACCCATCAGGGCGAATATCGCAAAGAATCGACGCCTCATGAAACTCTCCTATGTGTTTGCCCTGCCGTCGACCCGTTGCCGGCGACCAGAGCCAAGTCTGGCACCGGAAAATGACCGTCACGTTTGTTTCACCCGGTCCTCGGCAAAGTTTGGCGAATCGGACAAATCTCCCACCTAGCGCGTTCGTCGGTCGGCCACCGAAACGATCCCGACCGATCACCTACTAAGCCCGGTAGTAGGCGCCTGTATCCTTTCGCGTATGACGCCGGGTCCGAAAGATGTCGCGCAGCTGCGCGGTGCTTTCGTGGGCGGCACCTCCGGCGCGGTTTCCGTCGCAGCCCACGCGCTCGGTGGTGGCGGCATGGCCCCGTCCGAAAGCGCTGTCGTGTTGCTGATCCTCGCCTGCGCGAGCGTCGGCGCGGTGGTCACGTCCATCGACACCCGTCGCTCCCCCGCGCTCTTGCTCGCCCTCATGCTCGCTGCGGGTCAGGCCATCGGTCACGCGACGTTGACCATCGCTTCGGATCATCAACACGGCCTGCTCCTGTCCCTTCCGATGCTCGCAGCACACATCGCTGCCGTCGGAGTGTGCGCAGTGCTGATCCGCGGCGCAGAACGCGGATACGTCGTGGCCGCATCGACGGTAGCGGCAATCGTCGCCGTTCTATTGCGCCCGTGGGCAGCTGAACCGTCACCGTTCGCTGCACGTACTCGATACCGCGCCAAAGTTGTTCTACGTCAACTTCTCACCTCAGGCCTGGGCACTCGCGGCCCACCGGCATTCGTGTAACTCACCTCCCCTTTCCTTTCACGCACGTGATTACGTGCGCCACTTTGCTGTGCGCCTTTATTAACCGCCCGCGGTTAATAAAGGCGCACAGCGGGATCGAGTACACGCATGTCCGCACCCGAATTGGAGCGCGCACAGACGCGCGCGTCCAACGACAGTTCTCCCCCGAAGAAGCAGGTCGGCGGCGCCAGACCACTGATCCTGCGTCTGCACTTCTACGCCGGCGTCCTGATCGGACCGTTCATCCTCATCGCCGCTTTGAGCGGTGGCCTCTACGCGATGGCACCCACCATCGAGAAGTTCGTTTACAGCGACTACCTCCAGACCGACACCACCGGACAGATCGCGTCACTGAACGACCAGATCCGTTCCGCTCAGCAGTACCGCCCCGACTTGACGGTCTCGGCAGTACGTCCGTCCCCTGCTGCCGGCGAAACCACCCGAGTCCTGTTCACCGATCCGTCACTGGGCGAATCGGAGAGGCTCGCCGTGTTCGTCGATCCGGTGCTCGCACAGCCGGTCGGCGAGTTGGCGGTCTACGGAAGCAGTGGTTCGCTGCCACTGCGAACCTGGATCTCCCAACTGCATCGCCACCTTCATCTGGGCGAACCCGGCCGCCTCTACAGCGAATTGGCCGCGTCGTGGATGTGGGTGGTCGCACTCGGCGGTGTCTACCTCTGGTTCCGTCGTTACCGCACCGCCCGGAACGCTCGACTGCTCACGATCGACCGAGCATCCACCGGACGAAGCCGGACCCTGAACTGGCACGGTGTCGTCGGCATCTGGATAGCAGTTGCATTGGTCTTCCTCTCGGCGACCGGCCTCACGTGGTCGACCTACGCCGGAGAGAACGTCAGCAATCTGAGAACCGCGTTGAGTTGGACGACGCCCTCAGTTGTGAAAACTCTCGGCGACGCTCCCCCTCCGGCGACAGGCGGGCACGAGGGTCACGACATGGCCCCTGCCGCCACCGGCACGCTGACGGACACCAACGTCGGACGCGTCGACACCGTCCTCGGTATCGCCAGGTACAACGGGATCACCGGTCCTGTCGAAGTATCGATACCCGCGAACGCCGAGACGGCGTTCACCGTCGCCCAGACACGTCAGCCCTGGGTGTACAGCAACAACACCATCGCAATCGACGGAGCGACGCAAAAGGTCACCGACGAGTTGTGGTTCTCGGATTGGCCACTCGCAGCCAAACTTTCGGCCTGGGGAATCCAACTCCACATGGGCCTGCTGTTCGGTCTTGCCAACCAGATCGCACTCGCCGCACTGGCACTCGCACTGGTCAGCGTGGTCATTCGGGGCTACATCATGTGGTGGCGCCGACGCCCCACTCGTGGCTCCGACTGGGCAGTCGGCCGGGTTCCTGCCCGCGGCGGAATCCGCAACCTCTCCCCGGTCGGCCTCGTTGCGCTCGTCGCGATCACGGCGTTGGTCGGTTGGTTCGTTCCGCTACTCGGCATCAGCCTTCTCGCATTCCTGCTGATCGACCTGTGCCTTGCGGCGTTCAAACGCCGTGCCACCACCTGACACTTCACGAATTACGGAGACACACATGACTGTTCGCACAAAGATATTCGCAGCTGTTGCACTGTCCGCAGCTCTCGCCCTGACCGGCTGTTCTTCCAACTCCGACAAGGAAACCGAAGCTGCACAATCCATCACAGTTCAGGATCAATGGGTCAAGGCCGCGCAGGAAGGAATGAGCGCGGCGTTCGCCGAACTCGTCAACTCCAGTGACAAGGACGTACGCGTGGTCTCGGCCACCAGCCCCGCGTCGTCTCGACTCGAACTGCACGAAGTCGTGACCGGCGACGGCGGAACGATGACGATGCGTCCCAAGGACGGCGGTTTCCTGGTCCCTGCCAACGGGTCCGCCTCCCTCACCCCGGGCGGTGACCACCTCATGTTCATGGACCTGTCCGCGCCGCTGCTCCCAGGCGCAGAAACCGACCTCACCTTGATCTACGACGACGGTTCCAGCACCACGTTCACAGCCCAGATTCGCGACTTCTCCGGTAATCAGGAGAACTACGACCCGAATCACGGTGGCTGAGAACACGAACCCGCCCAGCCGAGCAGTCAGTCGGCGGCGCCTTCTCGGAGGAGGCGCCGCCGCGCTCGGCGTGGCGGGAATAACCTGGGGCGCAACCACAGTGGTCGAGCGCAGCCAACAGGAGCAGCAAGCAGGCAAGCTGGTGGAACCGTTCTACGGAGTCCACCAAGCCGGCATCGACACCACGCCGCAAGCGCACGGCACCTTCATCGGGTTCGACCTCTTGCCTGGAACCGATCGAGCAGTCGTCGTCGGAATCATGAAGATGTGGTCCGAGGATGCGTCACGGCTCACCGCGGGCAACCCGGCGTTGGCGGACACCGAACGGGAACTGGCTGTGGATCCGGCACGCTTGACGGTGACCGTCGGCTACGGTCCTGGCCTGTTCACCAAGCTGGGATTGCAAGCACGTCAACCGGACTGGTTCGAGCCGTTGCCGAGCTACGAGATCGACCGACTTGACGACCGATGGGGCGGGTCGGACCTGTTGCTGCAGATTTGTGGCGACGATCCGGTGACCATTGCTCATGCTGTGCGAGTTCTGACCAAGAACGTCCGATCACTGACGACAATCCGGTGGACACAAAAGGGATTCCGCAACGCTCGCGGCACCACGCCCGAGGGAACCACGATGCGCAATCTCATGGGCCAAGTGGACGGGACGGTCAATCCTGCTCCGGGAACAGTGGATTTCGATTCACTGATCTGGCACGACGGCGCCGGTCAACCGTGGCTGGCGGGCGGAACCTCGTTGGTACTGCGACGCATTCGCATGGAAATGGATACCTGGGACGAACTCGACCGTTCGGGGCGCGAACTCACGATGGGGCGCACGTTGTCCAATGGCGCTCCGCTCAACGGAACCAACGAATTCGACGAAGCGGATTTCACACTCACGGACAAGTTCGGGATTCCGGTGATCCCGCCAGGATCACACATCGCGCGAGCCCACCAGACGCATGAGAAGGAGCAGTTCTTCCGTCGGGCATACAACTACGACGACGCACCCGAGAGCGGGCAGACCTCGAATTCGGGATTGATCTTCGCAGCATTCCAACGGGACATCGCCGAGCAATATCTACCGGTCCAACAGCGATTGAGTGACTTCGACGCACTCAACGAGTGGACGACGCCGATCGGTTCTGCGGTGTATCTCATTCCGCCGGGATGCACCGAGAACGACTATCTGGGAAGCGGATTGCTCGGCTGACAACCCCGGGCAACGATATTGTGGGGGCTGGATCCGAACGGATCCCGCCCCCACAATTCCTTCTACCTGAAGTTGTTGCGTTACTTGGACTTACGAGGTCCCGGCATGACCGCACCTGGACGGGCGGTAGTCAACCTCGTGACCCAACCGCTGACGGGCCACTTCTTCAGGCCGACGTTGTGCGGGGTGACCTCGGTTCCGACGTACTTGGCAGCAAGCTCGTCGTCGACGGTTCCGTTGAACCGCCACAGTTGGCTTCCGTCGGCATTGCGGGTGGACACCTCCCATGACTGAGCACGGAAGGCACCACGAATGATGCTGTCGGCAAACACCAGAACGGGGATTCCGATCTCGGCACGAACGGCCGCACCGGCAGACCACTCGGCGCGCGCGAGTTCGTAGATCTCTTCCGGCGTTGCTCCCGGACGGGCGGAGGCCGGTACGTGGAGGACGATGCTCGGCGTCGGGAGTTCCGGCGCGGGATCAGCCGAGTAGCGCAATGCGAGTTCCTCGACGCGCGTCGCACGGGCGTCCTTGTCCGAGGTATCGCCTGCGAGATTGGTCAGACCCTCTCCCGCGTCGGTGATCCGCAAGGCTTCCACGATGCCTCGGACGACCTCGTCGGTAGTGGCGGCCGAATCCGTGGCGGCAGAGACCGAGCGGAGGAGTACGAAGTGCTCCACCGCCGAACCTGCGTCGTAGATCTCGCGGATCCGAGCGATCTTGGCTGCCGTCACAGCAGCATTCGACTCGGCCGGAGCGTCCGCTCCTTCGAGGTTCGCGAGTTCACCGAGCGCTTCGAATACCGGCGCGAATACTTGATTTCCCGTGCCGTGCCCGACATGGAACACCTGGTCGTTACGCGGGTCACGCAAAGCAAAGACATACTGCCCCAGCCTCTTCCCGACCTTCTCGGAGAACGGCTGCGGAGCGGGCTTCCTGACGACGACCTCGGTGGACAGAGTGCGCATCACGGCCAGACGTAGTGCGTCTGGCACGCTGGTGGAACCGGCAGCACCGGAAAAGATTGCCGCCGAAGCAGCGCTGATCGAGGTGAACGTGCGGCCGACTTGCTTCTCGAGAGATGCAGAGACCGTACCGACCGCAGTCAGTTTTGCATCGAGGGTGCCGTCACCCTCGACAAGGAACTCCTTGATCAACGGAGCAACGAGCAAAGTGGAGCCGATAGCGCGAGGAACTGTCCAGACAATAGCCATGCCACGAGCCTAGGCGATCACCTCGAGACGCGAGGCGAACGCGACTCAGCCCGCCGCTGCCGGCCCGGCCAGTCCCTGCACAAGTAGGTTCCAGGCCGAGTGCGCGACTTCTTTTCGCGAGCTCTCGGCAGTCCGTTCCATGATCGCGGCGAACATGGCGATCGCCAGGATCACGTCCTCAGCAGTCACGGACTCGCGTATCTTCCCAGCTCGACGCGCCTCCTCGAGGCGTCCTTCGAGGAGATCGGTCAGGCGGGTGCCTGCCGAATTCAGTCGTGAGTCGCCGAAGGAGACGGGCTTGATGACCTCCACGAACACGATGGAGGTGGTGATCTGGTCTACCAACAATCGAAAAAGATCGTCGAGAGTCGAATCCGGATCGGCAGCCATATCTTGCAGCTCGACGATGTTCTCGTCGAACACCGCGAGTGCGAGGCTTTCGCGAGTGGGAAAGTGCCGGTAGAGGCTGCCCTGACCGACGCCGGCCGTGCGGGCGATCAGGCTGAGCGGAGCAGCAAAACCCTGAGTGGCGAACACCTCACGAGCTGCTGAGACGAGTGCCGCACGATTGCGCGCCGCATCTCTCGGCCCTCTGTTGAGAGATCCGCTATTGACGCGGCCAGACGATGTCACGCACACTACGATACCAACCGGACAGCATTGTCCGGTTGGTTGCGGCCCGACACCGGTTCACACCCCGACCCGATCGTCGTGAGCGCTCGAACACGCGCCTGCCCTCCGTGCTGCCTGTCCGTGAGATACGTCTGCCCGTGAGATACGAAAGGCAATCCCGCACCGGGAGTTGGACTCGATGAAATCGTTCACGACCATCAGAACCAGATCTGCCATCGCACTCGTCGCCTTGATCACCGTCCATCCCGTGTGCGTCGCGTCGGCTGAGCCCGCCACTGCCCCGGGCTCGATCCACGAGAATCCGGGTGTCGCTTCCACCGCCGCAAGCCGCGCCGAATGCGGCCCGGGATCGATGCCCGAGACCGGGTTGCAGGGTGATGTTCCGGCCGAGGACCGAAACAGCGGACGCAGCCGAGACGGCTACAGCTGCAACATGTCTCAGATCGGCGGCTACTCGGGTCGCGGCGGCGGGATCACGTCCACCAACTTCGAACACTGCTCGTACGTCGGCAGTTTCTTCCCCGGGAACCTCCTGGGCCCCGCACAGGGCGTCCAAGTTCTCGACGTATCGGATCCTGCCAATCCCGCTCTCACCGCCACGCTGACCGAACCCGCGATGCTGGCCGGAACGTGGGAGAGCCTCAAGGTCAACACCGCGCGAAAGCTGCTGGTGGGCACGGGCGTTCCGCTCTTGACCGGCGTCGGCCTGATGTCGGTCTACGACATCTCCGATTGCGCGCACCCGAAACTACTCAACCCCGGACCAGGAACCGATCTGGGGATGCTGCTGCCCATCACCAATCACGAGGGAGGATTTTCACCGGACGGGAACACCTACTGGTCTTCCGGCACCGCTCCCGGCGTGGTGAGCGCCGTCGATCTCACCGATCCCGCCAACCCACGCGTCGTCTGGCAGGACCTCATCGGGTTGTCGACGCACGGCTTCGGAATCAGTCCCGACGGAAATCGCATGTACTTGTCGAACAATCTCGGCGGAATACATGTCCTCGACATCAGTGAGGTTCAGCGCCGCGTCCCGAATCCTCGGGTGCGCCAACTGTCCCAGCTCTCGTGGACCGACGGGTGGGCCACCCAACACAGCATTCCGGTCACCTACGACGGTTCGCCGTACCTGTTCACCGTCGACGAAGGTGGTTCCGGCGGAGTCAAATTGATCGACGTCTCCGATGACGACGAACCGTCGGTCGTCAATTCAGTGAAGCTCGAAATCAATCTGCCGGAGAATCAAGACGCTGCGCTGGCGTCTGCTGCCGGCGGATCGCTGTTCGCGTACGAATCTCACTACTGTTCGGCAGATCGCCCGGTCGACCCGACGGCGCTGGCATGTGGATGGATCTCGAGCGGGATTCGGGTCTTCGATGTTCGAGATCCCTTCGACGTCCACGAAATTGCGTACTTCAACCCACCTGCTCGGACCGGCGGCAATCTCGAACTCGCCAACTCGCCACACGCTCTCGCGTCGCTCATCGGGGTACCCGTTCTCAGCACCCCGGCAATCGCGCAGTCGATCGCGCAGGGCCAGTTCGACCCCGGCCAAGCACTGAGTTCGCGGTCGGGCATGGTCGCTCTCGGCGACATCTCGACCGATTGGTGCTTCTCCCCGCCCGAATGGCGCGGGACCACGTTGTGGGCGACGTGCGCCGACAACGGCTTTGTTGCCATGCAACTCGAAAACGGTGTCTACACACCACCGGCTGACCAGAAGACGACCGTGGGATCATGACGGCACCGCGAGCGGTCAAAGCCGTCGCACTCGTGGCTGCAGCACTGATGCTGCTCGTACTCGGCGCAGCACTACGTCCCCTGTTCGCACCCGAGAACCACACGCAGAGAGCTGTTCTGAGCGAAACCGAAATCGGATTCGTGCACGACATGGCGGCCCACCATCAACAGGCCCTCTTCATTCTCGCGCGTCTGAGTCCCGATGTGGACCCGGCGGTGACGAGACTGGCCCAGCAGATCGACGATGTTCAACGAACGGAAATCGGTGTCATGCTCGGTTGGCTGAGGTTGGACGGTGTCCCGCCGAACAGTAGAACGCCGATGGCGTGGATGGAGGCGTCGCCGAGCGGCGCCGGCGACTCTCGTCATCACCCGGCAACGCTGGACACCGAGACCGACTCCATGCCGGGTATGGCTACGACCGAAGAACTCGAGAAACTGAGCAGCGCTCGCGGGCTCGACGCCGAGGTCCTTTTCCTTCAACTGATGGAACGCCACCACCGTGGCGGGATCGCCATGGCGCAGGCCGCCGACGCCCTACTCGAGAGCGGGCCGGTGAAACAGTCCGCCCGCGACATGATCAACACCCAGAGTCAGGAATCCGGGCTGATGACGCTGATGCTCGAACAACGTGGGGCACAACCACTGCACTGACCCGCATGTGCAGTGACTACCATAGGTGTCGACCTGCGAACTACAGAAGGAATCGACACTTCATCATGACCCTGCTCGTTCGCGGAATCGATTGGTCGAACCCGACAGCACCGCGGATCCGATGCGTCGACGACACCACTTCCGCTACGACCTTCTTCACTCACGACTCGGTGCTGCGATTCTCCGTCGACGAGACGAAGGGCCGCCGCTGCCTCGGCTGGCGAGATCTCACCGCCGAAGGTCCAGGACACTCGCCGTGCGACCGCGGGGCGACGGTCACCGCAGGACGCCAATGCGACCGATGCCGAAATCGTGAGGGGTTCACCACGGTTCATCAGGCACACGTCAGCGGCGCGCACATTCATCCGAATGTGCGTACCTACCTCGCACAACCACAATGGCTCTACGTCGACGTATTCGCCGGCGGCCAGATGAAGGTGGGGACGGCTTCCGAGTTCCGCAAGCATCCGCGAGTCGCCGAACAAGGGGCAGTCTGCGCATTGTTCGTAGCGCGGTCGACGGACGGTTACAGCATTCGCGCCCTCGAAGCCCGAGTTTCGGAGCACTTCCACTTGAGCCAGGCAATACGTACGTCTCGGAAAATCGAAGCGTTGACAGGGCCCTTGGATCGAGAGAAACTACGAAAGTCGTTGCACCACTTCGTATCGTCGATCAAAGACGAGCTGAATGACATCGGATCGGACATCGACGGAATCGAGATCCTGGAGGCTCCCGAAGAATGGACGGCGCCGGCGTGCGCTGACATGGTCTTCGATGCGGCACCGTTGATCGCGTACCCGCACACTTTCGAGTCCGGCGAACATTCCTTGTATTTGGAGGGCCTTGCCGGTTCGATCGCCTCGCTGCGGATCGACCCCGACTCTGAATCGCCACGCTTTGTCGCGGACGTGTCCGGACTGGTCGGTCGAACCATCACCGTCGGCGAGTTCGAGTCCCCTGGCGTGGCGATTCAGGAATCGTTGTTCTGAAAGTAGGTCAGCAACTTCCCGCAGTCGCTGCGGCGAATCCGCGAGTGACCTCGGCCTGCTCGTCGGCAGACAGGCTCGACCATTCGGGATAAGCCTGGATGGAGGTCAGCATGTCGTTTGCCAATGATTCACGCGTCATGCCCATTTCCTCTCCGGACTCGTCGATGGCCGGCTGGTAGGCGTCGAGGTACCGGAGAACGTCGGAGCACGCCTGCGCGTAGGTCCGTGGCAGTGCCGAACTCACATTCGGGTCGGACGGGACCTCAGCCGGAGCACTCGAGTCGACCGAAGGGGTCTCGGTAGGTATTTCCGACGACGTCGCCGGAGCCTCGGATGACGTCGTCGACGTCGCCGTGGTGGTCGCCGAAGCAGAGGAAGTGAGTGTTCCGACCTCGGTCGGTTTGTCTCCGTCAGAACCGCAGGCAACCAGCGCCACCAGCGAGCAGGCACCGATGAACCCGGTGATCGTTTTCTTCATCCCTCAAGGATGCCAGAGGGCCACTGGCGTTCGAACGGACCGGCATCGCCCGTCAGCGCCAATTGCCCGAGCATCCTGCCGAATCCGAGCGCCTCGCCCTCCCGACTGCGGGATTGGACTGTATGCCCCGTTCGCGAACCCATGCTACGGTGACTTAACTGCAAAATAACTACGGGTGGGATTGTCCGGTCTGCCGCGTTCATCCGGAACGCTCCGATCGGAAATAGTTCGTCTATAAGGGGCTGGAACGAGTGGGACTTTTTCGTCGACGAGGTTCCCGCGAGGAAGACGACGATCGCGGGCAAAACCTCGATCGCAGCGACCCCGGGTACGCCGCCTGGTTCGCGAACGTCGCCGACGCGGGTGGTCAGCCGATTCCGTACAAGCGACCGCTGACCGCACCGGTGTATCCGCAACTCCAGCCGCCGGCCCCGGACTACGAGACGGATACTAGACGGCCACTCAACGCACCCGCCGGAGACGGCTGGCTACCCGCAGACCGCATCGACGAATTCGAGTCGTCGAATGGCCGCCCATCTGCACCGAACGGAACGAGCCCACAAATCTCACAAACTGAAAAGTTGCCGCCCGACCCACTCCCGACGCCGCAACCAACGATTCCACCTCGAAATGTACCGATGACTTCACCACCGAAGCATCACCTGGAGTCGCCCCGCGCGACTCGGCCCTACCAAGGAGAAGCAATGAGCAACATCGACAAGATCCTCGGCGAATTGATGCGCATCGACGGTGCCAGCGGTGCAGCCGTCGTCGACGCCGACAGCGGAATGGTTCTCGGCATGAGCGGCAACCCGTCATTCAGCCTCGAGTACGCCGGCGCCGGCAACTCCGAGGTTGTGCGAGCAAAGCTCCGCACGATGAGTAACTTGGGGATTACCGACACCCTGGAAGACATCCTGATCACCCTGAGCAACCAGTACCACCTCATTCGCGTCCTCGAGACGCCCGGACTGTCGACGCTGTTCGTGTACCTCGTTTTGGACCGTGCGCGTGCGAACCTGGCGCTGGCCCGCCACAAGCTGGGCGAACAGACCCCCAAGATCGAGATCTGACGCTTCCACTCCCTTCCCGACAATGCCCGGTCCTCGCCAACGGCGAGGGTCGGGCATTGTTCGTTCCGAACACTCGATTGGTGAACCTCGCGCCGGCGCCGATACTGGGACCGTGACTATCGCGGATGCTCCTTGCGTGTGGTTGACCACCCTCCGAAGCGACGGCTCGCCGCACACGACTCCGGTCTGGTTCTTACTGCATCAGAACACATTCTGGATACCGAGCGCTGAGCAGAATCGTAAGGTTCGGAACCTGCTGGACGATCCTCGGGTCTCGTTGGCAGTCGACGGATCCGCTGGCGACCCGTGGGTCGCACAGGGCCTCGCGACAATTCATCACGACGTCGGCGAATTCGTCGACCTCCTGAGACTTTTCGGCGAGAAGTACGACGGCTGGGATGCCGCAGACGAAACTCGTGACGGTCCGCGGGTCCTCGTCTCGGTCCCGGTGACTCGATGGTTCCTTCGACCGGACTGACAGACAGTGCCGGTTAGGCCCGAATTGTCGTGAATGACATACTTGTAGTTCATCTCTCGCAGAAATGGACTCTCACACATGGCACGCACGGCACATCACAGGCGCGGCATCACCGGCGTCACCATCGGCATTGCTGCCGTGATCGTGCTGGGAGGTTGCGCCAATTCCAACGCCGACGCGCCCGAAACATCTTCTCTCGGTTCGGGAATCGGATCCGGGGTCACCACGACGGTCGTGACCGAAGCCTCGGCTCCTTCGTCCGCCGCAATTGAACTGCTGGCACAGATCCCCGTCAAGGGACGCGCACCCAAGACCGGATACGACCGCGCGCTGTTCGGTACCGCCTGGACCGACGACGTCACCGTCGAATTCGGCCACAACGGCTGCGATACTCGCAACGACATCCTGCGGCGTGACCTCACCGACCTGACATTCAAGGACGGCTCCAAAAGCTGCTCGGTCCAAACCGGTACGCTCCGTGACCCGTACACGAACAAGACCATCGCGTTCACCCGCGGCCAGGACACGTCTTCTGCAGTCCAGATCGATCATGTAGTCGCACTCTCGGACGCCTGGCAGAAGGGCGCACAACAGCTCGATACACAGACGCGAACCAATCTGGCCAACGACCCTCGAAACCTGCGCGCTGTCGACGGGCCCACGAACCAGAAGAAGTCGGATTCCGACGCGGCGACCTGGCTGCCACCCAACAAGGCCTACCGCTGCCAGTACGTGACTGCTCAAGTGGAAGTCAAAGCGGCATACGGTTTGTGGGTCACCCAAGCCGAACACGACACCATCGCAGACATTCTCGCGACCTGCTGAACTCTTGCGGTGATCAGCGGCCCTTGATCAGATACCGCACAATCGCCATTCCGAGCGCGAGGCCCACTACGGTGGCGAGCGCTGCAACCAGACCGTGACCGGTCAGTGCGACGAACACACCGGTGATGACTGCGACGACGGCAATGATCCCCGCGTCCACTCTGCTTTGACCACGTTCAGGCATGGCACTCTCTCGTGCTGTCAGGTCCGTCCGCTCCCCTCGTAGCGGACGGACCCAGCGGCAATCTGTCGAAATGCGCGAACTCCGGTGGCCTCACCGGGCTGACTTTGCGGGCGGTCCTGCGAGGCCGGCACGTCCCCCGGAGCCAACTCACATCGGTTCACGAAGTCCGTACCTTCGCAGAATATACCGATTGGTAGGTAATTACCGAGGGCTAAAGTCCCTGGTCATGGACTCATGCGACGAGTGGTCGGAAACTCGAGACGAACGAGCACATCCGCGAGGCGAGCGTCAGCCGAGATAGCAGAGGTCCGTGGCCACGGCCAGAGGCCCATCTGGAATCAGAGCGGCGACGTCTATAACCCGAAAAGTGATCCGAGATCCAACGATCCGACTGACGACACTCGCTTCCAATCAGAGCAATATGCGGTGGTGAAGCGAGAATCCGTCAAGAGAATCGTGACTGTCGCCGGTTCGAGGGTGCTTTCGAACTCGAGTACATTCAATTCACCATCGCCGTCGACTTTTGCTCGGCCGTATATGCACGGCATGTCAGCTGATACGGGCCCAGACGTCGTGTAGGTTCCCGGCAACACCTCCCACGGCACGTCGAACAGCCCGTGACCGGGAATCGTTCCCGGCGCTGCTGAGGCCGCAGACGTCCCGATCATTGCCACACCGACAGCTACTGCTGCAGCGGACGCGAGCAAACTAACCTTGCGCATTTTCCCTACCTTGTTCATACCTGAACCGCAGCGGCGAGTTCGAAGGCTTGTTGATGTAAGAACCCGCGGTTCGCGCAGTTCTTCAACTAACGGTAGTAAAAGGGCACGAGTTTTGGTGAGCTACCTTTTTGTGGTTCTGGCCCGATTTCCGTGACGGAGACTCCCATTGAGAAGATCAGAGAACGCCGGCGTTGCGGCTCTCGGCATGATTCGAACCTGTCATTCCAGCCTTCGATCACACACCCGCATTCGAGCCGAAACGTCGACGCTCCCCTGCCGTTTGGGTGACTCAGCCTCCGAGTGAGCCCGTCGGCAGCTTCGAGAAGATGTCCCCGAGGCTTCCGGTTCCACCAGGAGTTTCCGGTTCCGTCGGATCCACCGGCTCGACGACGATGACACCAGGCACGGTGACGGTCACGGTCTTGTCCGCAGATTCCGAAGAACTGAACTTCTTGGTACCCAAGAACTTTGCGGTGATGCGATGCTCGCCCTGGTCGCGGAACGGCCAGACCAGTTCTGCATGGCCATTGGAATCGACTGTGGCGCTGCCGATCTTCGTATCGCCGTCGAAGAACTCGACCGTTCCCTCACCCGGGTTCGGGTCGATACTCGCCGCAATCTTGACGTCTTCGCCCGTCAGTGCCTCCAGTGCGACAGCGACCATCGTCTCGGTCTGGTTGGTCGTGAAGACCTCGGTAGTCGAGAGGGCGTTGCGTCCTTCCCCCGCAGCAACACAATACCCAGCGGCATTGACCCACCGGGACTCACCGAAACTCATGCTCGTGTCTTTGATCTTGATGCTCGGGCTCGTCGCCCCGGCGCGCAGGTGCGTCGTCGCATTTCCCTCGTCGGACCGAGCTTCGAGTTTCAATTCGACTGCCGGCAAACGAAAGTCCGTGTTCGCCTTGACTTGCAGCCCTTCCTTGGGCTTGTTGTCGTTCGCGCTCGGACCGTCGTTGACTGTCTTGTTGCCGGTACCGGTAATTCGCAGGTACTCACCCGCCGGGTTCGCGTTTCCGTCTGCGCCCACCCGGAGCAGCACCGCAGTCTCGCCGGTCAAGTTGGACGACGAATCACCGACGAGGGAGTACGAAACCAGGGTTGCCCCTTGCGGTAGTGCGATGTCGTACTTGATACGACCGGTGTCCGAATCCGAACTACGCATGGTGCCTGGATGCAATTTCACTGTGAACTGTTCGCCGGGACGCACGGACGTGGGCGCCGTTACCTCCATGTTGTCGGAGAACGACGAATCCCAATCGGTGGCGCCGTCGACCCGGCACTTGTGTTCGAAGGAAACTGTCCGCGTCACGGTATCGGAAGCCGCTGCCACCGGCGCGGACACAGCGAGGAGTCCGGCCGCGAGTGCTGGTACGACAGCGCAAACTGCCAGAGTGCGGGGGTTCATGTGTTGCCTTTCAGAAGAACTCGGCCATTGAAAGTTCAGTGAGGTAGGACCGTGATCACTTGCCACCGAGCGAACCCGTTGGCAGCTGCGGCAGAACGGACTCGAGGCTGCCGAGACCGCCCGGAGTGCCCGGATCGGTCGGGTCGGGATCGACCGGACCTGTGGTGTCACCGGTCACCGTGAGTACGTGTGCCGCCGACGTGTACTTCGCCTCGTCTCCGGTAGCGGTGAATACTGCAGTCACGGACTTGGTACCCGCCTTACCGAAGGTGAGATCCAGGCGCGCAATACCGCGAACCACCGGCCGCGGGTCACCGACGGGTTTGCCGTCGACCATGAACTGTACTGTTCCCGTTGTGTTTTCCGGATCGACGTGAGAAGCAAAAGACACCTTGGTACCGGTCGCGGCGGTAGCCGGTCCTTCGAGCTTAGTCACGATGTCCGCGCCTGGCTCAGGATCAACGGGCCCCAGGTCCCCGTCGATCTTCGTGGATGCCAGGGCGCCGGCACCGGCATTGAGGGGGCCGGTCTCAGCGTCGCGCGGCGAGCAGGATGTGGGCGCCCAGATGGTTCCCGCGAGCCAGTGACTGACCTGAGGGAGGAAGGTCAAAAATGACTCGGGCCCGCCGAAAGTACCTGCAGCACCCGAAGTCCGGACATTGGTTTCGACTGCGCCGGACGGCCCGGCCTTTACGGTGATTCTGATCTTCGGAAAGACGATGTTGGTCTCGACTCCGGACTGATCATTGATCGCAAGCCCGCCGTGCGCACCCGACGACGATGACGGACTGTTGCCGATCGCTTCGTTTGCGCCGGACAACCGGAGTATCGGACCGTCCGCTGCGGGAGTGCCGTCTTCGTTGACACGAATCACCGAAGCAGGTTTCCCGGCAATAACATTGCCCGGATCGGTGACCGTCGCCGAAACGAACTCCGCGTTGGTCGGAATCGGCAGATCAATCTTCAGACGCGAGATCTTCTTGACGCTTGCGCCGCTCACATCGTTCGGGATCTGGACGCTACCCGGATCCACGTCGATGTCGAAGACCTGACCTGGCGCGACTACCGTCGGAGCCGAAACCCGCACCGTAGCAGGCTTTCCGTCTGACGAAGGACCGGAGAACGCACTCGGAACTGCGCGGCACGTGACCTGGAACGTTGTCGACGTGGTTTCTGCAACGGGCGCCGCGGTTGCCGGAATCACGGACACAGCGGTTCCACCGGCAAGGAGGCCGGTAAGGAGCGCAGCATTCAGTAGGCGTTTTGACATGATGTCCTCTCGGAACAACCTGATTGACGTTTGCCGCCGAACTGTAACGGAGCCAGCGCCCGAGTTGACCCTTTTTCAATAAACAAAAACCACACAGTAGGTAAATACTTGGTAAGGGTTACTGGTCGTCACATCTGACCGCCGCCGCAGGCCTTTCCCCTCTCGATCAATCTCGCGATTCGAGATTCACTGCGGGGAAACACAATTCGACAGAAGTTCGCACCGTAGCGAGATCTCCGGTCATACTCTACCCTTACAGGAGGGTAGAGTATGAGAACCTCGTCAGGACGGAATCTCATGGCAGTAACCATCGCTTCATCCACCAACGACAATTCGGTTCGGGCCGCGCTCCGGTCACCTCACCGTCTCAAAACGGAGGTTTTGGCCGGACTGGTCGTGGCGTTGGCACTGATTCCCGAGGCGATCTCGTTCTCGATCATCGCCGGCGTCGATCCGCGGGTAGGACTGTTCGCGTCGTTCACGATGGCAGTGACCATCGCCGTCGTCGGCGGACGACCCGCAATGATCTCCGCAGCTACCGGCGCCGTCGCACTGGTCGTCGCTCCACTGACGCGCGAGTACGGAATCGACTACCTGATTGCGACAGTCCTTCTGGCCGGCCTTCTCCAGATCGTGCTGAGCCTCCTGGGCGTCGCAAAGTTGATGCGCTTCATTCCGCGCAGCGTCATGGTGGGATTCGTCAACGCACTCGCCATCTTGATCTTCATCGCCCAACTCCCCCACCTGATCGATGTTCCGTGGCTCGTCTACCCACTCCTTGCAGTCGCACTTCTGCTACTCGTATTCCTGCCGAAACTGACGAACGCCGTCCCGGCTCCACTGGTGGCAATCGTGCTACTGACAACCGCCACAGTCGTTTTCGCGTTCGATGTCCCCAACGTCGGCGACGAGGGCGAGCTTCCGTCGAGCCTACCGACGCTACTGTTCCCCGATGTCCCCCTGGACATGCACACACTGTCGATCATTGCGCCGTACGCATTGGCCATGGCGCTCGTCGGACTCCTCGAATCGTTGATGACGGCCAAGCTCGTCGACGGCGTCACGGATACTCAATCGAACAAGACCCGAGAAGGGTGGGGCCAAGGCGTCGCGAACATCGTCACCGGCTTCTTCGGGGGCATGGGAGGGTGCGCGATGATCGGCCAGACCATGATCAACGTCAAGGTCTCCGGCGCTCGCACTCGAATCTCGACTTTCCTGGCGGGCGTGTTCTTGCTGATACTCGTCGTCGGCCTCGGCGATGTGGTGGCGTTGATTCCCATGGCCGCATTGGTGGCCGTCATGATCATGGTCTCTGTCGGCACTTTCGATTGGCACAGCATCAATCCGAAGACCCTGCGCCGCATGCCGATCGGCGAGACAGTGGTCATGTTGGTCACCGTGGTAGTCACCGTCGCGACCCACAATCTTGCCTACGGCGTGATCGTCGGAGTGATCACCGCGATGGTCATCTTCGCTCGCCGCATCGCGCATCTCACCGAAGTGATCGACGTCGCGCATCCGGACGAGGACACCCGTGTCTATGCGGTTCGAGGCGAACTGTTCTTCGCATCCAGCAACGATCTGATCTACCAGTTCGACTACGCCGGCGACCCGAAGAACATTGTCATCGATCTGTCCGAGTCTCATGTCTGGGACGCGTCGACCGTCGCGACACTAGACGCCATCACCACCAAGTACGCGGCCAGAGGCAAGAATGTCGAGATCGTGGGGCTCGACGACGCATCGGCCGAGCGCCACCTGCGCCTGTCCGGTCGCCTGGGTGACGGTCACTGAGAGTATGGAGGCCCAGCGCGAGGAAAGTGGGAGTGATGTCTGAGCCGGAACATGCGGGCCAAGGGCCGAACATGCAGATCGGACAGGTTGCCGAACGCACCGAACTGTCGATCAAGACGATTCGTCATTACGACGAGGTCGGTCTGGTTACTCCGTCCGAGCGGAGCGCCGGAGGATTCCGCCTCTATACCGAGGCCGATGTCCAACGGCTACTGGTAATCCGACGAATGAAGCCGCTCGGATTCAGTCTCGAAGAAATGAAACAACTTCTCGATTCTCTGGCAGTGCTCGACGACGAAGCTTCGGACGCGTCAACGCGCACCGCTGCAACCGAATTCGTCACCGACTGCCACACCCGGGCGGAAGAAAGCTGCACACACTTACGTAAGCAACTCGCCTACGCCGAAGAGCTGACGGGTTTGCTCGCCGACCACAGTCTCAACGGTGAACGGCATTCGTGATCTGCAAGCTGAACTAAGCTGAGTTGATGGCCCGATACTTCGACGTTCACCCGGAAAACCCGCAGCCGCGCGCGATCAGCCAGATCGTCGAAATGCTGCGCAACGACGCGGTCATCGCCTACCCCACCGACTCCTGCTACGCCCTGGGCGCCCGAATGGACAATCACTCGGGCACCGATCGGATCCGCGAGATCCGTCATCTGCGTTCGGACCATCACTTCACGCTGGTCTGTGCCGATTTCGCGCAGCTCGGGCACTTCGTCCACGTCACCAACTCGGCGTTCCGCGCGGTGAAAGCGGCTACGCCTGGGCAGTACACGTTCATCCTTCCCGCCACGAAGGAAGTTCCGCGTCGGCTGGCACACGCCAAGAAGAAGACCGTCGGAGTGCGTATCCCCAGCCACCCGGTAGTGCGGGCACTCTTGCAAGAGTTGGGTGAACCCATCCTCTCCAGCACCCTTCTCCTGCCCGGCGCCGAGGAACCGATGACGGACGGCTGGCAGATCAAGGAAGAACTCGACCACCAACTCGACGCCGTCATCGACTCGGGTGACTGCGGAACCGAACCCACCACAGTCGTCGACTATTCGTCCGGTGTTCCCGAAATCGTGCGGGTCGGCGCAGGAGATCCTTCTCGTTTCGAATGATCCCCCACCCGGGCCACATCATGGAGTCGACCAGTCACGGCGTGACGATATCGAACCACAGATCGAAGTCCTCCAGCAGCGAGATGAACGTCTCCAGTTCGGACCGATCTCCCACAGCTTTTGCCGTTCCGGCCTTGATGGATTCGGTGAGCGAGGTCGTTCCCAGATACACCTCGTTGAACACGGCACGGGTCAAGGTCAGAGTCAGGGCGGCCGAAGCATCTGCCTTGTCCATGTCGTAGTTCAGCACGCCGTTGCGCACTGTGACCAGGACGTTGTCCGCGGTGTCGGACAATACGAATCGCAACGACAGGTCTACATCGGCTGCTTTGGGACCGTCGAGGCGAACTGCCCAGAAATCCAGCATCTGTTCGAGCGGCATCACTGCGACCACGGCCGGGCCGGTGGGGTTGTTGGACGGCATCGGTGCCAGCGGATGCCGCAATTCCATCGCTCCGACCAGGTAGAAGTTGCGCCACGTACCGTTCTCGGCTTGGTAGCCGAGTTGTTCGTACGTGTCCGCCAACAACTCTCGCGCTTTCTGATTGCTCGGATCGGCGAACACCAGATGGTTCACCAGCTCGGCCGCCCAGCGGTAGTCGCCGTCGTCGAACGCCTGCTTGCCCTTGGTCAAAAGTGCGTCCGGTCCGCCGACGGCTTCGACGTAGCGCTTGCCGTTCTCCACCGGCGGATGGGGATTGAGGTGAGCGGGAACGCCGTCGAACCAACCGAGATAGAAGGTGTAGATCGCTTTGACGTTGTGACTGAGCGAGCCGTAGTACCCACGGTTGTACCACTGCTTTCCGATCGCGTCGGGTACCTCGATCTGGTCGGCAATCTCTACCGGTGTCAGTCCCTTGTTGGCAAGGCGCAACGTCTGATCGTGCAGATACTTGTACAGATCTGCCTGATCCGACATCAGCTTCAAGATCTTGTCGTTGCCCCACGTGGGCCAATGATGCTGCGCAAAGATGATTTCGACGTCGGGGAACAGTTCCATTGCCAGACGCACGTAGTGCGACCACGCTTTGGCGTCGCGAGTCTTGGCGCCGCGCAACGTGTATAGATTGTGCATCGTGTGCGTGACGTCCTCAGCTGACCCGAGCGCCTTGAAATCTGGTAAATAGAAGAGCATTTCGGATGGCGCTTCGGTTCCCGGCGCGAGCATGAACGTCACGCGCACACCGTCGATGACCTCTTCGTGCACCGGTTCGGTGATGACGTCGGTAGGCACGGCGAACGTCGAAGTGCCGTGCGAAGTGGACAGGCCGAGACCACCGGATACCTGCCCTTGTGGCCCCGGACGCAGGAACGATCCGTACATGTACATTCCGCGACGTGTCATCGCCGTGCCGGCAAGTACGTTCTCGGAAATCGCTTCCTCCGTGAAACTGTCTGGTGCGTAGACCTTTACGGCACCGGACTCGATCTCTTCGTCGGTGACAAATCCTTTGACACCGCCGAAGTGATCGCCGTGGGAGTGCGTGAAGATGATTGCCTTGACCGGAACCTTCGGGCGGTGCTGGTAGTACAACTCCAGCGCGAGAGCGGCTGTTTCCGCGGACATCAGAGTGTCACCGATGATCAACCCGGTGTCGCCCTCGATGATCGTCGTGTTCGACAAGTCCTGGCCGATCACCTGGTACAGACGATCAGCCAGCTTGAACAGTCCACCGCCCTTTCCCATTAAAGTGGCTTGGCGCCACAGACTCGGGTTGACGGTATCCGGTGCATCGCCGTCGGCGAACCCGTAGGCGTCGTACGAGAAGATGAACTGCCCTTTGTCACCTTTGACCAGTCCGCCATCGATGAGCGGTGCCACGAGACCTCGAGAAATCAGTTCGAAGTCGAAGGTGTCGTCGAAAGGAAGGTCACGGAGAACCTGGGCATTTGCCAGGCGAGTCGCTTCGGTGGCGGGCTTGGGGTCGAGTTCGGACGGTGTAGTCATCTTCTCTTACGCTCCTCGGGAACTCGCGGTGACCTGTGTCGGGATATCGGTTCATCCTCGATCCCCACGCAGCCCTCGCACATCACCCGGAAGGGATGATCAGGTGGCCCGTTCAGCAATCAACAGCGCAACGACGAACTCACGCACCAACGTCCGCTCGTCGTTCTCGTCCGCCCCCGGCACCATGAGCAGCGAGAGAATCACTCGCACGATCCAGCGCGCCCGCGACGCTGTGCCTGCTCCGAGTTCACCGAGCATGGCGACACCAAGTCCGTTGATGACGTCGGATGAATTGGCAAGTTCACCGGCAAGACTCGCATCGCCCGGGGTGAACCATGCAGCCAACGTCGGAGTGCTACGCACCGCGGACACTGCAGTGAGTATGGCCGTCTCCAGACGCTCACTCGGATCGTCGATGGTCGCTACCGATTCCGCGATCGCAGTTCCCAGCCTGCGAGCTTCGCGGTGAACGAACGCAATGTGAAGAGCCTGCCGATTCTCGAAGTACCGATACAAGGTGGCCCGGGAACATCCTGCAGCAGAGGCTATCTCCGCCATACCGACCGCATTGACGCCTTTCGCGACGAACAATTGTGCCGCGCTGTCGAGGATCTTCTCGGCTGCCGCCAAGGCGCGCCCCTCTCCGAGCCAGTCGTTGCTCATGGCCGAGTCACCGACATCGGAGCCGAGAGCGGACGGCGCACGTAGTTGCCCGGCGCGTATTGCATCGCGTCGATGTCGACATGGAAGTCGGGAATCCGGGAGAGTAACTCTTCCAACGCAACTCGAGCCTGCATCCGAGCTGCCGACGCCCCCAGACAGTGGTGGGCGCCATGACTGAAGGTGAGAATCTTCTGCGGTCGACGCAAGACGTCCAACTCCGCCGCGTCGGGTCCGTACTTCTCGGGATCACGATTGGCCGCACCGTACATCAGCAGAACCTTACGTCCTGCCGGAATCACTTTGCCACCCAAGGCCACATCTCGCGTCGTGGTGCGTGCCAGTCCTTGGACCGGCGAGGTGAGTCGAAGCAACTCGTCGACCGCGTCGGTGATCAATGCGGGATCGTCCAGCAGGATCTGACGCTGGTCGAGGCGTTCGGTCAGCATCGCCACCGAACCACCCAGCATTCCTGTCGTGGTGTCGTTTCCACCGGCCACCATGGTGAAGGCGAAGCCCAGAATCGACAGCAGGCCGGACATGTCGCCGTCTTCACCGAGTCCAGCGGCGAGTAGGTGCGAAATCGTGTCGTCACCCGGTTCGACCTTGCGGCGTTCGATCAGCGAAGCGAAGTACATCATCAGCTCACCGGTGGCGGCCTGCGCCGTCGTCGCTGCCGCGGCCACACCACCTGCCGAATTGGCAGCGACAATGGCTTCGGTCCAGCCGTCGAACTGGTCACGGTCCGATTCCGGCACACCCAGATAGTGTGCGACAACCATAGACGGCAACGGTTTGAAGAGCTCGACGACGATATCGCCGCTGCCACGCGCTTTCAGCGCCTCGATACGTTCGACGACAAATTCGCGAACCATCGGCTCGACCGCCGATACCTGACGCGGAGTGAAACCCTTCGACACCATGCGCCGGAACTCCGACTGCACTGGCGGATCCTGCATCACGAACGGCGGATTGTCCTGCATCCCGATCTGTTCGAGTTCACCGTAGACAGTGGTCAATCCCTTTGCCGACGAATACGTCTCGTAGTCGCGAGCGGCGTTGTAGACGTCTTCGTGACGGGTGAGCACCCAGTAGTCGTCCTGCGGCGCAGCTTCCGGCACAACGTTGTGCACCGGGTCGTTCTCGCGCAATGCGTCGTACATGGCCCAGGGCGAACGCCAGGACTCCCCGGTGGAAGGTACAAACCGTGGCGAATGTGACACAGAAGTTGTCATGACTCGACTATGAGACAAATAGCCGAATGTGTCAACGTTCTACGATCAACCGTTCCCACGAGCAGCATTGAGTAACTCGCATCCACGCAGAGCACTATCGTGTGTCGGGTGATCACGGATCCGAAGAATCATCCGAACAGCGCTGACGCCGGGCGCCGCGCCGTGGTTGCGGTCCTGCTCCCCCGCGAACATCTCCCCTTCATCAGAGACTGGTGCCTGCACCACATCGAGCAAGGCTGGGAGGTTGTTCTCTACGACAACACCGGTTCCGTCGGGTCCACCCGCAAGACAAGCGCATTCAGCCTCAACCGTTGGCACGGCCGCAGCGAGGACAAGAGAGGCAACTCTTACGGCGCCTTCACCCGATCGATGTCGGACAGTGAAGTTCAGGTCGCATTCCGCAAAGAACTGCACGACCTTCCGGTGACGATCGTCGACTGGCAACCGCGCGACGCGGACGGTCGGATCGTGCACGGACAGGTAGAGGCGTACGTCGATTACGTGAGCCGGTACCGCGACACCGTCGCATGGGCAGCATTCATCGACGCCGACGAATACCTCCAACACGCACCAGGATTGGACTGGGAGGTTCTACTTGCCGGCGTTACTCAAGCGGGTTCGCACCGCGTCGTTCTCGATGCTCTGGTCTACGAATCCAGGTGGACGCGCGACGGGCAATTGCGAGACGTCGAGGAATTGAAATGCCTTGGGCTACAGAGCCATGGTTGCAAGAACATACTGAGGCTGTCGGAGATTTTGCGAGCAGACGTCTACTGGGGATGGAAGACAAGCGAACCGGCCAGCCTGGTGCGGCCCGACCGATCCCTCTTCTACTTCCGCCATTACCGCGGTTCGGAGGCGGCACTCGACTTCTCTCCGCTGCCGAACTTCGGGCCCCAGGTCCACGAAGAAGGTGTGGATGTGCCGGCAAAGATCGACGTATCACAAAAATGAATGTGCCTGCAAGACACAGGTATTCATCTGCAGGCAAACCTCCGGCCCGCATCCACGAAGGCAATATCTTCAGAATGCGAGCCGGAGGAAATCTGACTGCAGAAGCAGATCAGGAAGCGCTGTTGCCACCGAAGAGTGCAGCAATCGTGGCGACGGCTGCGATGCCGCTAACGATGCCGGCGATCGGGCCGAGAACCTTGGCCAGGTCCGTGAGCGGTCCGGTGGTTGCGTTGGCTGCAATGCTGCTGGTGTATGCCATGTCTAGCTCCTCATCATGGAATGTGTACGCGGTCCGCGCGCCCGGTATGTAACGGCGCTCACAATATACGTAAGACGACCGAAATTTGAAGCGGTGCCGCTGAGTGGGACGTAACTCACATCTCATCCAGCGGGAACCCACGAGTAACAATGCGCGATTCGGACAACGCTTCGGGAACCGTTGAATGACGAGCAGGAGAACAGCAGTGGGCAAGTTGGATGGAAAAGTGGCCCTGATCACTGGCGCAGGGCAAGGCGTCGGCCAGGGAGTTGCGTTTGCGCTCGCCAAGGAGGGCGCTTCCGTCGCGGTCGCGGGCCGCACTGAGTCGAAACTCGTCGTCACATGTAACGAGATCGCCGAACGCGGAGGCCGTGCCGAACCGGTGCTCATGGATATCGCCGACGCGGATTCCATCACCGGAGCCGTGGCGCGAACGGTGGAACTGTTCGGCGGCGTCGACATTCTGATCAACAACGCCAGCCTCAACCCGCTCGGCAACGTCCTCGACCTCACTCCGGAGCGCCTTGCCGACGGATTGACGTCCGGCCCCGTCGCGACTCTGCGAACCATGCAGGCCTGTTACCCGTTCATGAAGGAGCGCGGCGGCGGGGCAATCATCAACATGGTCAGCTCCGTGGCCGTCCGCTGGGACGCTGCCGGCTACGGCGGCTACGCGGCCGTGAAGGAATCCGTCCGAGCCCTCAGTCGCGCGGCAGCATGCGAATGGGGCGTCGACGGGATCCGGGTCAACGCGGTTGCTCCCCACGCGTCGTCGCCGGGGCTGCAGCGGTGGGCAGATGCACGCCCGGAGGAGGCTGCCGCCTTTGTTGCCGGGATTCCGCTACGGAGGATCGGCGACTGCGAAACGGACATCGGAACCGCGGTGGCTTTCCTGGTCGGCCCGGATGCCGCGTATCTGACTGGAGCAACAATTCCGCTCGACGGTGGTCAGTCGCGCTGGGGCTGAGAGCTGGCGTCGTCGAAGGCAAGCACCGCCGACTTGGCTTCGGCGATCGGGCGGCGGAAAACGAAACCGACCAGAACGGATGCCAAAACCAACGCGGCCAGCACTATGAGCCCGACCATCCACCACATGGTTTTCAGTATGCCCGAACCGACCTCCGCCGGACGCGCGCCACGGCCGCCGGACAGCGATGACAACCGCGAAAAGTGCTGAACACCAGTCAAATTCCGTTTTGCCCGTTTCCTGAGCTTCCTGAGAATCCGTGATCGATGACACATATTCGGATTTCGAACCGGAACGAGTGCGTGACTACGACGACACCTCGGTGCATCCTGGCAGGTATGGAATCCGCTGTTTCGGCCCAACTCGTCGACGGAAGCACCCTCACACACCCGTGGGGCGGGACAAGCAACATCACCGATCTCGGCGGTGACGTTCACTGGATCGACTTCGGCGGTCCCAGCGGAGCGCCGCCCATCGTGCTCGTTCACGGTCTGGGCGGCTCGCACCTGAACTGGGTGCGGGTCGCACCGGCGCTGGCGGCGCGCACGCGCGTGTACGCACTTGACCTCGCCGGATTCGGACTCACCTCTGCCCGTGGGCGACACACCGGCGTCGACGCCAACGCAGTACTTCTGAATCGCTTTCTCGACACAGTGGTGGGTGAGCCCGCCGTCCTGTTCGGCAATTCCATGGGCGGAATGGTCTCGGCAATGTCGACCCATGCCAGTCCCGAATCAGTCGCCGGCCTGGTCCTGGTGGATCCGGCGCTCCCCCTGCCCGTCCAACTTCCCGATCTGACCGTCGCCGCCCAATTCGCGCTCTACTCGATGCCGTACGTCGGTGAGCAGGTTCTCGGCTTCGGACGCCGAAAGATGTCAGACCGGCAGTTGGCCGCTCAGATGACCAGATTGTGTTTTGCCGATCCGACGCGAGCCGACCCCGCGGTCCTCGACGCGGGCGCTGCCTTGACGGCGATTCGCCGCAACGAACCTACCCAGGATGCCGAATTCCTTCAGGCAGCACGGTCACTGCTGATGACCCTCGCCCGTCCTGCCTCCTATCGAAAGACATTGCGAGAGATCACGACTCCGACGCTCCTGATGCACGGCGATCGCGATCGGCTTGTCCCAGTCGAGGCCGCACGGGCAGCCGCTGCTGCACATCCACACTGGACCACCATCATTCTCGGCGACACCGGTCACACCCCACAATTGGAGATTCCGGACGAGTTCACCCGTCATGCGCTCGCGTGGCTCGATCGCACGGGGCTGATCAGGAGCTGACACGTACCAACACTCCCCGGTGGAACGCCCTTGCCGATCGAGCAAGTGCCCCATCAACTTCGGAGTATCAAGAACGATTCGGCGGTCGTCTACGTTGGCAGGTCCGGCCCACCGGGGAACGCGAAACGGACACATACCCCAAAGCTCTCGAACCCTGGGAATGTGTCGGGGTACGCGCGTAGCGTGAGATTCAGGCCTTCCTCGGCCAAGCATTTCCGCGTCCCCTGCTTGTGTATCCGTTTCGGTTAAGGAGAGTTTTCAGATGCCCGCACGCACAGCGCTCGACGGAACACCCTGTTGGATCGACCTCACCAGCTCCGACACCGAGGTTGCCAAATCCTTCTACACCAACGTGTTCGGCTGGCAGGCTGACGCAAACGACGACCCGCAGTACGGCGGCTACGCGATCTTCAGCAAAGACGGGCAGCCCATCGCCGGGCTCGGACCCCAGCAGGAGGGAAACCCCTACGGCAACGTGTGGACCACCTACATCTCCTCGACTGATGCGGCAGCGTCGGCGTCCAAGGCCCAAGCCGCGGGCGGAACGATCATGATGCCGTCGATGCAGGTCGGTCCTCAGGGCAGCATGGCGATCGTGGGCGATCCGGCCGGTGCCGTCGTCGGCATCTGGCAGGCAGATCAGCATCACGGCTTCGGTTTGGTCGGCGAGGCCGGAGCGCCGGTCTGGCACGAGACCTTGTCCAAGAACTACGCCGCGGTCCTGCCGTTCTACACCGACGTGTTCGGCTGGACTTACGAGTCGATCGGTGACAGCGACGAGTTCCGGTACTCACAGGCCAAGCAGGGCGACACCGTCGTCGCCGGTTTGATGGATGCCAGCTCGTTCCTCCCGGCAGAGGCGCCGTCGTTCTGGCAGGTGTACTTCGGGGCGGACGACACCGATGCGGCCGTCGCCAAGGTCGTCGAATTCGGCGGCAGCGTCTTGCGCGATCCCGAGGACACGCCCTTCGGTCGTCTCGCGTCGGTGGCCGATCCACTAGGTGCCAAGTTCCAGATCTCCACGATCATGGAATGACTCTCCGCGCGGAGGCCGCACCGGTCCGCGGTCTCTGCGCGCTGATCATCTGGAAAGTCCGGATTTGACCGCACAGATTTGAACACTCGCCCAGAAGGTATGCAGTTTTCTGCGTCCAACGCCTAATCTCATGGGATGCCCGCCCCCGCCCCTCTCCTCGATGTGTACTCGCAGCCGACTCTGTCGACGCTTGCGCCGTCGGTACTCGCTTCTCTCGGAGTGAGCGGCGAAGCGAACCGTCTCGATCTACAGCCCAGCAAGAAGACCGTAATTCTGCTGGTAGACGGGATGGGCGCGAATTTGCTCGCCCGCAACGCCGAACATGCACCATTCCTGAATTCACTGATCGGAACGCCCATCCGGGCAGGCTTCCCCACGACGACGGCCACCAGCATCGTCTCACTGGGGACCGGTCTGCCTTCGGGAGCGCACGGCATCACCGGCTACCAGTCCTACGTCGAAGAAGCCGATTCGGTGTTCAACTGGCTGGGTTGGCACAGCGCGGGCAAGAAGGAATCTCAGACCGACTCCATCGTCCCGGAGACCCTGCAGCCGCAGGCAACGACGTTCGATCGCGCCGCCGCAGCCGGCATCACCGTTACAACCGTCGTACCGTCGAAGTTCGACGGCAGCGGCCTCACCCGTGCCGGGATGCGCGGTGCCCAGTTCGCCGGAATCCAGGCATACGGAGACCTCCTCGCTCGCACCGTGGCGGCGTCGAAATCTGCCGACCGCACGTTCACGTACTGCTACATCAGCGAGATCGATGCACTCGGCCACGTCTACGGACCCGAGTCCGAGCCGTGGATCTTCCAACTGATGCTGGTCGATCGACTGGTCGAGCAACTCGCCGCGGCTCTCGGCCCGGACGTGAGATTGCTGGTGACGGCAGACCACGGAATGGTCGACGTGTCGGACGAGAACAAGATCGACTTCGACAACACTCCGATTCTGTCCAAAGATGTACTCGCTCTTGCCGGTGAACCTAGATGTCGTCACATCCACACCCGAGAAGGCGCTGCACAAGATGTTGCGGACCGCTGGCGCGCCGAACTGGGTGACCGCATGTGGATCGGGACGAGGTCCGAGGGCATAGTCGCAGGATTGTTCGGGCCTGCAGTGCATTCCGAGTATCACGGCCGGATCGGTGATGTCATCGCCATTGCGTCCGGGGACGTGGCCGTCGTACGTCGATCTGTCGAATCGGGACTGTCCGGCCTCCGTGGACAGCACGGCGCCCTCACTCCGGACGAACTGCTGGTACCGCTCTTGTCCTCAGGACAGCAGTAGGGTTCGCGCCCGGCGAATCTCGGGAACACCGACGACCTTGCATGCACCCAACAGGACGACGGCACCGATGGCCGCACCCGCCGACAATGAAATAACAGCAGCAAGCCTGGGCTCGGGAACTCGGTTCTGAACCGCCACCACCAAAGCGAGCGCACAACCACCTGCCAGAATTGCCGCCGCCGAAATCCTTCCGACGGTGGCCTGCACGCGACGGAATCCCAACAGCCCGTATCGCTTTCGAAGAAGGATGTGGCCGAGTACCGCTCCACACACGTAGGAGAACGAGCCGGCGGCACAGACGGCCAGGACCAGCCTTTCGTCACTCGCCGACAGTGACGCAAGAAGGACGAGCACAGTCTTGGCGACCACCATCACCAGGGCGATCACCGCGGGAGTTCGGGTGTTGTTGTCGGCGTAGAACACTCGCAGCTGAAGCATGACCATCGCAAAGGGCACCAGCCCGAATGCACTGACCGCAACGGCCGTCCCGATCAACCGGGCACTGCTGCCGTCGACCCGGCCGAAGAAGATCAAGGTGGTCAACGAGGGGCCGAACACCATGAGCGCCACAGTGACCGGAATCAGCGCCACCACTGAATACCGGGCTCCCCGGCCGAGATCGGATACGACGCCGACGTCGTCACCCGCAGCAACCGACCTGGCGATCCGCGGCATCAGCACCGTCAACAACGACACACCGAGAATGCCGTACGCCACTTGAAACAGCAGATCCGCGTGCGTGTACATCGAGTAGACGTGACGGGAGAGAGTGACCTTCATCGTCACCCACACACCGATCTGGCCGGCAACGACGTACACAAGTACCCAGCCGAGCAACGGCGCCCCGACGCGCACCGGTCGCCAGGTGTGCGGTACGACGCGCACGCGAAGGCGCCACCGAAACCCGTTGCGGTGCAGCGCTCGAGCAACGACGGCGGTTTGCGCCACGATCCCGAGCAGAGTGCCGATACCGATCACCAGAACCTGCGCGGTGGTCATCGACTCGGGAGTCAGAGCCACCGGTCCCGGGATACACAGGAAGACCGCGACCGTCACCAGAAGGACGACGTTGTTGATCACCGGTGCCCAGGCCGGCGCGCCGAACACCGATCGAACGCTGAGCACAGCCGTCATCATCGCCGTGACGCCGTAGAAGAAGATCTCCGGAAGAAGCAAGTACGCGAAGAGCGTCGTGAGCTCTCGTTGAGCCGGATCATCGATCACGGCCGAGACCAGAGGCGGCGCGCACACCACGGCCACTACCGTCACGAGCGCAAGAGCCAGCGCTCCGACGGTGAGAACGCGCTGCGTCTGCTCTCGTTCGAGCGTCCGCCCACGGCTCCGTTGCCGCGTCAGATACGGAAGCAGGACGCTGGCGAGAATCCCGCCGAGGAGGAGCTGATAGACCATGTTCGGGAAGCTGTTGGCCGCGTTGTACGCATCACTGACCAGGGCGATGCCCAGGACCGCGGCAAGGGCAAGGGTGCGGACGAAGCCGGTGATCCGACTGACCGTGCTGGCGAGCGCCACTTGCCCGCCCATCTTCGCCAAGCTGCCGCCCGTCACACCATTACGTTCGGACTCCCGTTCGGACTCCCCCACGTTCTCGACCATCTCGCCAGAGTGCCACATCGCAGATGTTCGACGATCCGGACGGAAACGGAAGGGCGCCCCGAACCGTGGGTTCGAGGCGCCCTTCCGTAAGGAAAAATCAGGCGGATTCTGCTCCAGCCAACGGCGGCATGACGACAACCTGACCGGCGAAGGACAGACCCGCACCGAAGGCGAGAAGCAATGCCTTGTCGCCCGGCTTGCACTGGCCGTCGCGCAGCATCTGCTCCATGGCGAGCGGGATCGAGGCCGCGGACGTGTTGCCCGTCTCGGCGATGTCGTTGGAGACGGGGAAGCCCTCGGGCAGCTTCATGCTGCGAGCGATGACCTCGTTGATGCGCTGGTTTGCCTGGTGCGGCACAAAAGCGTCGATGTCCTCGATACCCAGCCCCGACTTCTCCAGGGTGCGAGTGGCGACCTTGCCCATCTCGAAGGCAGCCCAGCGGAACACCGCGGTGCCGGCCATCTTGATCCACGGCCGAGGTCCGGTCGGGTTCTTGGTGTAGTCGAGCCAGCTGGGCTCCTGAACGATGGCGTCGGACTGGCTGCCGTCCGAACCCCACTCGACCGGGCCGATTCCGACGGTGTCGCTCGGGCCGACGACAACTGCGCCTGCGCCGTCACCGAAGATGAAGCGAACGCTGCGATCGGTGGGCTCGGTGGCCTCGCTCATCAACTCGACGCCGACGACGAGTACGTGATCAACCGTGCCACCGCGAACGAGATCGCTGGCCACTGCAAGAGCGGTACAGAAACCGGCGCAGCCTGCCGCGACGTCGAATGCAGCCGGACCCTTGATGCCGAGCTCGTGGGCGACGATGGACGCAGCCTGGGGAGTCTGCAGGTCCCACGTCGACGTCGCGATGATCACGGCGCCGATCTGCTCGGGTGCAATGCCGCTGACGTCCAGTGCTTTACGGGCAGCGCTGATCGACATCGCGAGGATGCCTTCACCTTCGCCGGAGAACCGGCGCGACTTGATACCCGATCGCGTCTGGATCCACTCGTCGGTGGAATCGATCAGCTCGCAGATCTCGTCGTTGGTCACGACTCGCTCCGGGCGGTGAACGCCGAGCCCGAGAAGGACGGACTGCCGACCTCCGGCCACACTGGCAATCGGCTTACCCATTGATCGATCTCCTCGTTGGTTTCTGGTGATGACGCGCATTCGACATCACACGTTACGTACAGGACATAAGCCCCTGCCTCTCAGGTCACCGTTCGATCACGGCAACAACATGAGGCTGGCTCACATTACGCTTCGGTCAGGTATGTAGTCCAGATCCACGATCAGGCGCGCAAATGAGCTAGAACTGCCAAAACACGACGATGCCCGCTTTCGGAAGCCGACAGGCCGAGTTTTGCGAAGATATTTCCTATGTGCTTGCTCACAGCGGTGTCGCTGACGACCAGTTTCCTGGCGATTTCCTGATTTCCCAACCCCTCCGCCATCAGTCCGAGAACCTCGGACTCGCGTGGCGTCAGCGATCTGATCGGATCGTCGGCGCGTCGACGGCTCATCAGTTGGGATACGACCTCGGGATCCATCACGGTTCCACCGTCGACGACCCGGTTCAATGCGTCGACGAACTCGGCTACCTTCCCGACTCGTTCCTTGAGCAGGTACCCGACCCCGCCGGCGCCTCCTGCCAACAATTCACCGGCGTAGCGATCCTCGACGTACGCGGAAAGGACCAGGACGGGAAAGCCCGGGCGAAGCTTGCGCACCTCGATCGCCGCTCGAAGTCCCTCGTTGGTGAAAGTAGGAGGCATCCGGACGTCGAGCACCGCGGCATCGGGGGCGGTCTCCTCGAACACCGTGAGGAACTGCGCGGCGTCGGAGACAGCAGACACCTCGAAGCCCTCTCCGCGGAGCAGCAGTGCCAGCCCCTCTCGCAGGAGAGCGTCGTCCTCGGCAATCAGAATCCGCACGGTAGTTCCACCCTCATCGTTGTCGGTCCACCCTCCGGGCTCTCCAATACTGCGGTTCCTTCGAAAGCCTCGACCCGGCGTCGAATACCCGCCACGCCGCCGCCCGGGCGTTCGTTCGCGCCGCCGTGACCGTCGTCGATCACGTCGATGAGCATCGTCTCACCCGACGAGTCGTCCGACGTCTCCGTCCGTGCCGTGACGGTGACCCTGCGGGCTCCGCTGTGTTTTGCGACGTTGGTCAAGGCCTCGGCGACGACGAAGTACGCAGCAGCCTCGACGGCAGCCGGGGCACGGCGGAGCTCGTCGATCTCGAGTACGCAGGGCACGGCGGAGCGCCCGGCGAGCGCCGAGATCGCGCCCTCCAGACCCAACTCGTCGAGGATCGGCGGGTAGATGTCGTGCACCAACGTCCGGAGTTCGCTCAACGCCTCGGTGGCCGCATCTTGGGCCCGATGCAGTTGTGGCAGAGCCTGGTCCGGATTGTTCTGCAACGACCGCTCGGCCATCCCCAACATCATCACCACCGCGACCAGACGGTTCTGCGCTCCGTCGTGCAGATCCCGCTCGATGCGCTTGAGTTCGGCCGAATGCGCGTCGAGCGCCGCAGCGCGGCTGGCCGTCAGGGCGGTGACGCGCTTCGAGAGGTCCGAACGCGTATCCGGCGCAAGCAAAGTCGTGGTCGACCAGCTGATCCATTTCGCCATCGCGGGGATCAACCACCACGCGATCAGGAAGTACAGGATGCCGATCAACGGCATTCCGGCAGCGCCCAGCCACGACGTCACGGGGTACGGGTTGTTGACGGGTTCGCCCGCGGGCATCTGCTGCCAGTACAGCGGGACGGCAATCGCATTGAGCGCACCGAGTGGCAGAGCAATGGTCAGCATCGCCGCGACGAAAGCACCCAGACCATGAATCGACAACCAGGCCGCGTCGCGCCTCGTCGACTGATCGGTGAGGAACCGGCTCCAGTCCCCGAATGTCGGATTGCTGGGCATCGGTGGGTATCGCTGCAGAACAGGGCGTCCGGTGTACGCAGCGGTGCGTTTGCGAGCCAGGCCGGCCCACCACCGGAGCACTCGCACGTACGACGGCAACAGCAACCAGCCGACGATCAGAATCGAGAGCGACAACAGAATGAGACCGACCATCAGCAAGAACAGGGAAACAACAGCTGCCGCACCCTCGACGAGCACGTACACCGCAGCCCTGGTTCTCTTCTTCACTGCCCCAGCATGCCGCACCACACCGCACGATCCACTACAGCTGGCTACACCATTGATTCGGGACTCTGCTGGATGTCGACGAATGCCGAATCTCCATAGCGTTCTTCCCATGAAGAATCGACACTCGGTCCTCGCCTCGCCGGCCCCTGGTGCCACGGGAGCTCGAACATCTGCCGTGCGACTAGAAGGGGTCAGCAAGGTCTACGGCAACGGCCGCGGCGCCGTGACCGCCCTCGACAACGTCAGCCTCACTCTGCCGCGCAGCACCTTCACCGCAGTGATGGGCCCATCCGGCTCGGGCAAGAGCACTTTCCTGCACTGCGCCGCCGGGCTCGACCGACCGAGCAGCGGATCGGTGTGGCTGGGCGACACCGAAATTTCACAACTGAAGCCGAAGGCCCGCAGCATCTTCCGTCGCGATCACATCGGTTTCGTCTTCCAGGCCTACAACCTGCTCGGCGCTCTCGACGTCGAGCAGAACGTCACGCTCCCCCTACTCCTCGCCGGGCGACGAGCCGACAAGCAGTACCTGACCTTCGTCCTCGAATCCGTCGGACTCGGATCACACCGAAAGCGCAAACCCTCCGAGTTGTCCGGCGGTCAGCAGCAACGCGTCGCCATCGCGCGCGCCCTCGTCACTCACCCCGACGCACTCTTTGCCGACGAACCGACCGGCGCCCTCGACTCCCGCAGCGCCAAGCAGGTTCTGGAGTTGTTGCGCCGGACGGCTGCCGAGTTCGATCAGACCATCGTCATGGTCACGCACGACCCGGTGGCCGCGTCGTACGCCGATCGTGTGCTGTTCCTCGCCGACGGGAAACTTGTCGGGCACATCGACCGCCCGACCCCGCAGCAGATCGCCGAGCGCATGACACACCTCGGGGACTGGTGATGATGAAAGCGCACACCTTTGCGCACCTGAAAGCGCATCGCTCCGGTTTCGTCGCCGTGTTCGTCTCCGTATTCTGCGCAGCGCTCCTCACCTGCGGTCTGGGTGTGCTGCTGGAATCGGGAGTGCGAGGCGGTGTCTCACCACATCTCTACGCCGGTGCCGACGCCATCGTGAGTGCACCACAGGCGCTCGAGGTCAAGGAAGACGCCGATCAGCCCTTTGCCGAGCGAGTTCTCCTCGCCGGCGATACGGTCCGCAAGCTCGACGCACTCGATGTCACCGTGGTTCCCGACATCTCCGTCCCCGTCAGCACGGCCGAGGGCGTCGTACTCGATGCACATCCTTGGAACACAGCACAATTGGCGCCGTACTCGCTCACCGAGGGGCGCGCTCCGCAGAGCCGCGACGAGGTGGTCTCGACCACGGGCGCCGCGCTCGGCGAGCGAATCACGCTGGCTCACGGCGCGGTAACGGACGAGTACACCGTCGTCGGCACAGCTGATTCGGCTTCGGTGCCGTCACCCGACCGTCCGGCACTCGTCTTCCTCGACGACGCAGAGGCCGAACGGTTGTGGCCGCACCAGAACGCTGTCACCGCAGTCGGATTGATCGCTCCCGAAGGCGTGGATGCTGCCGCTCTCGCCCGCGATGCACTCGCCGGAACCGGTGCGGAGGTCTCGACCGGCACTGCACGCGGAGGCATCGAATTCCTCGACGCCGGTGCTGCGCGGACGCAGTTGATCGTGCTCTGCGCGTCGTTTGCCGGTCTCGCGTTGATGGTCAGTATGTTCGTCGTTTCCAGCACGCTGTCGCTCTCGATCAACGCCAGGCGCCGAGAGTTCGCTCTGTTGCGGGCAATCGGGGCCACCACGCGGCAAGTGCACGTCATGATCGGACGTGAAGTGCTGCTCGTTGCTGCTGCGGCGGCAGCTCTCGGCGCGGTGCCCGGATACCTGCTCGCCCGAGTGCTGGGCGCACAGTTCGCCGACGCCGGGGTCATGCCCACCGATTTCGCGCTGGCCTACAGCCCGCTTCCGGCGATCGCAGCTTTCCTGATCTGCGTACTCACTGCCCGCGCGGCAGCGGCGATCGCGGCACGACGACCGGCGAAGCTCGACCCCGTCGAAGCGCTTCGCGAATCCGAAAGCGGCCCGGCGAAACTGAGCCGCGGACGCATCGTCACCGGGCTGATCTTCGGCGCCGCCGGCCTCAGCGCCTGCGTCCTCCCTGCTTTCCTGCCCGGCAGCGTGGCGGCCGCTGGAGCCGGTTCGAGCGCACTGTTGTTGATCTTCTCGGTCGCGCTGCTCGGCCCCTTGTTGGTGCGCGGCATCATCAAGGTGATCGGCGGTCCGCTGCGCCGCAGTGGGTCGGCGTCCAAAGTTCTCGCTGCCGCCAACGCCGAATCCAATTCGAGACGGCTCTCGTCGGCGGTTGTTCCGTTGGCTCTCGCAATCGCGCTCGGCTCGGTGCAGTTCTTCAGCCAGAGCACCGTCGCCGCCGAGGCGACCAACCAGTCGATCAAGGGCGTCACCGCCGACCTGATCGTCGGCGCACCAGCCGGTATCGCTCCCTCGCTCCTCGAGTCGATCGCATCGGTGCCCGGAGTGAGTGCGGCAAACCCGGTGGTCCGCAGTCAAGTCCTCCCGGTACCCAGCGGTGAGGAAGGCGGCTCAGCCGACAGCGCGATCGCGGCCCAGGGCATCGACGCCGCCAGCGCCGACGCGACCCTCGATCTCGCGGTGACCGAGGGCGACCTCAGCGCTCTGACGGGCGATACCGTTGCCGTGAGCGAAGACGGCGCCTTCACCCTCGGAGCCAAGGTAGGCCAGCGCGTCGACCTCTATCTGGGTGACGGAACACTGGTACATCCCATGGTCGTCGCAAAATATGGTCGCGGCCTCGGATTCGGGGACGTGACCATGCCGATCGAGACTTTGCGTCAGCACTCCACCGACGCTCTGATCGACACCGTTCTGGTTGCTGCCGAACCCGGACGGTCGGCCGAAGTCCAGCAGTCGTTGCGCTCGTTCCCCTCGATCGCCGCGATGAACCAGGACCAGTTCGGGGCCGCGGGCGAAGATCAGCGTCGTATGCAGTCGTGGGTCAGCATCCTCGCCGTCCTCGTCCTGCTCGGCTATCTCGCAGTCGCAGTCGTGAACACCCTGGTCGCCGCCACTGCCGAGCGTTCCCGCGAGTTCGCGCTCCTTCAACTGGTGGGCTCGCGGACGAGGCAGGTCCGAGCAATGATGCGCATCGAGTCGTTGATGGTGGTGGGAATCGCCGTCGTGGTCGGATCACTGATCGCCCTGCCGCCTCTGATGGGCATTGCCGTAGCGGTGTCCGGGCAGCCGATCCCGGCGATTTCACCGGCGATTTACGGTTCCATCGTCGCGGTGACCGCTGTTCTGGGATTTGTCTCCATCGCGCTCCCGACGCGCGCCGCTCTACGCAAGAACCCGATGGACGGAGTGCGTAACCACTGAGTGGCACTACCGTCGTCATCTATGGATGCGGCGGCCTGGGACAAGAAGTACGAAGAAACCGAGCTCGTCTGGGGCGCTCCTCCCAACGAATTGCTGGTGGAATACGCGACGGCCCTCCCCCACGGCCAGGCACTGGACCTGGCGTGCGGCGAGGGTCGTAACGCGTTGTGGCTCGCGACTCGCGGTTGGGAGGTCACCGGCATCGACTACTCGGCCGTCGCGATCGAGAAAGCCCGCACGATCGCGGCCCGCTCACCCCGATCGGTTCTCGACCGGCTCGACTACCGATACGGCGACGTCACCGTCGCGGATTACGCCTCGAGGAACGAGCAGGGATACGACTTGGCCCTGCTTCTTTACCTTCATCTGCCCGCACCACAACGCACCCTGGTTGTGAACCGTGCCATAAATTCTCTGAAACCTGACGGAATCCTCATGATTTTGGGTCACGACCGAAGCAACATCGACTACGGCGTCGGCGGGCCACAAGATCCCGAAATCCTTTACACACCAGAAGAATTGATGCAGGAGTTCCGCGGAAAGCTCGAGTTCGAGATCGCCGGAAATCCCCACAGGCACACCGAAACGGGAATCGCGGTCGACGCGCTTGTCATCGGACGCAAATCCGGTGTTGGCAATGCAAAGAACGGCTAGTAACATGTATTAAGTTACCGACGAGTAATAAACTTCGGGCGGTACTAGGAGTGCTGGACCGCACCACCTCACTGGGAGAAGCAGAAGACATGGGCCATTACAAGAGCAACGTTCGGGACCTGGAGTTCAACCTCTTCGAGGTTCTCGGACTGGAGAAGCCACTGAGCGAAGGCGCTTGGGGCGACCTGGATGCCGACACTGTCCGCAACATGCTGGCAGAGGTCGCACGCCTGGCCGAGGGACCGCTTGGCGAATCTTTCGCCGATGCGGACCGCAACCCCCCTGTCTTCGATCCCGAGACGCACACCGTTGCACTTCCGGAATCCTTCAAGAAGTCGTTCAAGGCTCTGTGGGATGCCGAGTGGTACCGCATGGGATTGAGCGAGGAGGTCGGCGGCGTGCCGGTTCCCCGCTCCGTCGTGTGGGCCATCGGTGAGCTGATCCTGGGCGCACAGCCTGCAGCGCACATGTACCAGGCCGGACCCGCCTTCGCGGACGTGCTGTTCAACAACGGCACCGAAGAGCAGAAGAAGTGGGCAGCCACCATCGTCGAACGCGGATGGGGCGCCACGATGGTCCTCACCGAGCCCGACGCCGGCTCCGACGTCGGTGCCGGACGCACCAAGGCGATCAAGCAGGACGACGGCTCCTGGCACATCGAGGGCGTCAAGCGCTTCATCACCTCGGCCGACTCGGACGACCTGTTCGAGAACATCTTCCACCTCGTTCTCGCTCGCCCCGAAGGCGCCGGACCGGGCACCAAGGGCCTGAGCCTGTTCTTCGTCCCGAAGACGCACTTCAACTTCGAGACCGAAGAGTTCGGCGAGCGTAACGGTGTCTTCGTCACCAACGTCGAGCACAAGATGGGCCTGAAGGTCTCCGCCACGTGTGAGGTCACCTTCGGCGGACACGGCATCCCCGCACAGGGCTGGCTGGTCGGCGAGGTCCACAACGGCATCGCCCAGATGTTCGACGTCATCGAGCACGCTCGAATGATGGTCGGCACCAAGGCAATCGCCACCCTCTCCACCGGTTACCTCAACGCTCTCGATTACGCCAAGCAGCGCGTGCAGGGCGCAGACCTGACCCAGATGACCAACAAGGCAGCACCGCGCGTGACCATCACGCACCACCCCGACGTGCGTCGTAGCCTGGCAATGCAGAAGGCATACGCCGAAGGCCTGCGCGCGGTGTACCTCTACACCGCAGCTCACCAGGACGAGGTTGTCGCCCAGCTCGTCTCGGGCGCAGACAAGGACACCGCGTTCCGCGTCAACGACCTGCTGCTCCCGATCGTCAAGGGCGTCGGCTCCGAGCGTGCGTACCAGTACCTGACGGACAGCCTGCAGACCCTCGGTGGCTCCGGCTTCCTGCAGGACTACCCGATCGAGCAGTACATCCGCGACTCCAAGATCGACTCGCTGTACGAAGGCACGACGGCCATCCAGGCTCAGGACTTCTTCTTCCGCAAGATCGCTCGTGACCGCGGCGTCGCGCTCGCTCACGTTGCCGGACAGATCAAGACCTTCATCGACAGCGAAGCCGGCAACGGTCGTCTGAAGGCGGAGCGCGCACTGCTCGCCACCGCACTCGAAGACGTCCAGGCCATGGCCGCCACGCTCACCGGCTTCCTCATGGGAGCTCAGGAGCAGCCCACCGAGCTGTACAAGGTCGGCCTCGGCTCCGTCCGCTTCCTGATGTCCGTCGGCGACCTGCTCATCGGCTGGCAGCTGCTCCGCCAGTCCGAGATCGCTCTCGCAGCACTCGACAACGGCGCTTCCGACAAGGACAAGGGCTTCTACGAGGGCAAGGTCGCCATCGCTTCCTTCTTCGCCAAGAACGTCCTGCCCGAGCTCACCGCTTCACGCGAGATCATCGCGAACACCGAGAACGACATCATGGAGATCGACGAAGCAGCATTCTGATTCGTTCCTGATTCATGAAAAGTGCCGGTCCCGAGAACGTTTCGGGGCCGGCATTTTCATGCTCAGCAGTCCATGGAATCCGAGGTCATCTGCGCTCGACGGTCGGACAACTGATCTGTGCGGACAGTACGGACGTCGTCGGTTGTTCGCCGGGCCGTGCCGCCCTTCCCACCAGGGAAAGCGCCACGCGCCTGCGGTCCGGAGAACTGACGATTTCGATGGACTTGTCGTCACCGCCCCCGAAGGACACGAACTGTCCGCTCTGATCCGAGAACTTCATGATCGCCGACCCGTGCTGACCTGGTTCCGGTTTTTCGTTCACGTAGACCTGCAACTGGAAATCACGTCCCGGATACTCGCCGCCGCCGTCGTACTCGTAAAAGGAACTGGTGTGCACCTCGTAGGCCCACTGGCGGTGACCGGCGGGCAGCGAATCCGCCCAGTTGTGCTCGAAACACGTGACGGATCCGGGCAGCGAGACATTGGCTGCGCCGCTCCACCCACCGGACAGGGTGATGGCTCCGTACGGCGCTGCTTCGGACTCGTGCCGATCGGAAGGCAAGGGCGGAACGGTCACGGGTCCGACATTGCGACCGGTGAACTCGAAAAGCCTCTCGCTCGACACGAACGGGGGCGACTCGCGCTCGCCGGCACAGGAGACAACCGACAGGGTGGCCATGACCAGTAACGCACACATACCGCGTCTACGAACCGGCACCTCGACTCCCCCGTTCCGTTTCCAACAGAATACATACCGTTCGGTCTTCAAGTTGTCGAACGTGTCCGACACATCCCATTCATGGGACCGCTCGCCCGCTACCGATGTGATTGGGTGAGCACGAACGTCCACTGAACCAGCACTCGGTTCTTTCGCAGGCCGAGTAGATCAACAGACAGGTGATCATCGTGGTCGCACCAGAGCACGCACAACCCGATTACGCCCCTGACCTGGCATTGACCGCCACGGACTTGGCGCTCGACGGCCCATGGGGGCCGGTGTTCGGACCCGTCAATCTCGAGATTCGTGCGGGCGGTGTGACCATCCTCGAAGGCTCGGCCGGTTCAGGACGTACGTCCTTACTTCTGACACTCAGCGGACGAATGAAAGCCAGTTCCGGCTCACTGACCGTCTTCGGTCGAACGCGTCCCCGCGAGATCTTCGAGATCGCCGGGGTCGCCGGGTTCGAGGACATCGACGAGCTTGCCGAATCCGTCACCGTCCGCGATCTGATCACCGAACAAATTCGCTGGGATGCGCCCTGGTACAAGCTCATCGGACGCGCCGGAGACCGCGAACTCGAAGCGGTGTGCGCTCCCGTCTTCGGCGATCATCCGTTACCTGCGCTCGGCCGGTACGTCAGCGATCTCGGGGAACTCGAGGCGATCCTGCTGCGTATCGCCGTCGCGAACACGAAAAAGCCGGCCCTGCTTGTCGTCGACGATCTCGAACAGGTGCGGCGCGACTCCGAACGCGCATACCTCGTCGAGCGACTCGTCGAGATGGGGAGCTACCAGACCATCATCGCGTCGACCGTCAACCCGCTGCCAGACGGATCACCCATCGATGCCGTCACCCTGCTCCAAGAAGTCACCAATCCCGACCAAGAAGGGGCGAGGTAACCGCGATGCTCGCTGGAATGTCTCTCGGAACCGAACTCAAGCGGTTCTCCCGCGGCGCGATGCCCAGGATCGCACTCGTCACCATCATCTTGATGCCACTGCTGTACGGCGCGATGTACCTGTGGGCATTCTGGAATCCGTTCGGTGAGGTCAACAAGGTCCCCGTCGCGCTGGTCAACACCGACCGCGGCGCGATGGTGCAGGGTCAGGAGCTCAACGCGGGCGACGAGGTAAGCCAAGCGCTGCTCGATTCCGGTGAGCTCGATCTCCACCTGGTCTCGCAGCAGGAAGCCGCTCAGGGAGTCTCGGACGGCACGTACTACTTCTCTCTCACATTGCCTGAGAATTTCAGCGAGGCCGTCGCCTCCCCGACGACCAAGGACCCCCACAAAGCTCAGTTGCAGTTCACCTTCAACGACGTCAACAACTACCTCGGCACCATCATCGGCCAAAACGCCGCCCAGCAGGTCCTCAGTCAGGTCAGCGACAAGATCGGCGCGCAGTCCGTCGAAACAGTTCTGGTCGGATTGACCGATGCGGGTGCTGGTTTGAAGCAGGCCGCCGACGGAGCGCTCCAGCTCTCGGCCGGAGTGAACACTGCCAACGCCGGAGCCGGCGAATTGGCGTCGGGCTCGAAAACTCTGGCCGACAACATGGTTACCGCACGTGACGGTGCAGCCACTCTTGCCGGCGGTACAGCGCAACTCTCGACCGGTATCAACACCGCCACGGACGGCGTCCTCGCACTGACCGACGGTCTGGGGCAGCTCGATCTCGGAGCCGTCCAACTTGGCGACGGCGCAAGCCAACTCAGTGGTGGCGTCACCCAGGTCGTCGACCAACTGAGTGTCCTCGGGAACACACAAGCAGACGTCGCACAGCTGGTCGGGCAGGCAGTGGCCAGCCTTCGACTGAACCCGGATCCCGTCAGCCAACAGATCGCCAATGCCCTCGAGCCTGCCCAGGACATGCTGCGCACTCAGGGTTTCGGTGAAGCGACCATGGGCCAACTGGGCGAACTCAAGAGCGGTGCACAACAACTCGCCTACCAACTCGACGATCCGTCGAGCACCTTCCGAGCCGGGCTCAGCGCCGCGGCCAACGGCGGTGGTGAACTCCGCAACGGCCTGGTACAGCTGCGTGACGGCGGTCAGCAAGTCAACGACGGCGCTCAAACCCTCAGTAGTGGACTGGTTCAACTCACCGACGGAAGCGTTCAACTCTCCGATGGTGCAGCCAAACTCGCAGACGGCACCGAGCAACTCCGTGCCGGGTCTGCCGAACTCGCGACCAAACTCACCGAGGGCGCCGGTCAGGTCCCCAGTTGGAGCGATCAGCAGCGAACCGCAACCGCTCAAACCCTCTCCAGCCCGGTCGAACTACAGGAGACGTACGAGAACCGGGCAAGCACGTTCGGAACCGGTTTTGCTCCGTTCTTCCTGCCTCTCGCGCTGTTCGTGGGCGGCATCATCACCTGGATGCTGCTCAAGCCGCTCCAGAACCGGCCCATCGCAAACGGACTCGGCGCGCTGCGAGTGGTCCTCGCCTCGTACTGGCCGGCATTGCTCATCGGCATCTGCCAGGTGATCGTGATGTACCTGGTCGTGCACTTCGCCGTCGGCCTGCACCCCACACACGCCCTCGGCACCGTCGGATTCCTGATGCTCATCACTGCCACGTACATGGCGTTGATCCAGGCATTCAACGCCATCTTCGGAGTCTCCGTCGGACGCGTCATCACCCTGGCGTTCCTGATGCTGCAACTGGTTTCGGCCGGCGGCATCTATCCCGTCGAAACCACCGCGAAACCGTTCCAGATCATCCACCCCTTCGACCCGATGACCTACGCGGTGAACGGGCTACGACAACTCACCGTCGGCGGTATCGACTCGAGACTGTGGGTCTCGATCGCCGTCCTCGGCGGCCTTCTCGTCGCCTCACTCGGCGCCAGTTCACTTGCTGCACGCCGAAATCGGCAATGGACCATGGACAGGCTGCATCCGCCGATCGAAGTCTAGGTCAGGGTCTCCGGCCAAGGCTCCACGGTCAGCGCAGGCCATTCCCTGCGCCACCGTGCTGCCTTGGCCTCGTAAACCTCTCGCGGCGCCAGCACCGGGAGGGGCGGACGATCATGTTTTGAAGCTGCCTCGCACGTGATGCAGACCCTGCCAGGAACCTTTACGACAGGGTCTGCATTCGGCTATCTCAGATATCGTCGGAGCTGCCGATCAGCTCACGTCGAATATTCTATTTCGCGCTCATCGATCGAGGCTTGCCCACCCGCCGCCTTCCATTGATGCGGTCCACAACCCGACCAACGTCAGCCCGTAAAACGCTAGCGTGTTCTTGACACTTCCGGTCCAGAAATCAGACGACATGAGTTCACCCTTCTTTACGAGAGTCCGACAAGGAATTGTTGAAGCGGAAACCTAAGGGCGTAGAACGTCATGGTTGCAAGTTCAGCCAGGTCCGTGCTCATTGCGTTGAGCGACATCTAGTTTCTCCTCAGATTGAACAGGGTCACCGGGGGTAACCGAATGACAGTTGGAGCGGGATATCCATCAGATATGTAAATAACATCGGAAGCATCTGTTCTACGGTCTGCCCCAGCGACGCGGTACCTTGCTGCACGGATCCCATCAGCCCTCTCCTCCACTCGCGGACATGTCGAGCGAGATGGCGTTCAATCCATCAAGCCCGTCGCCTAACGATGTTGCAAAGGACGGGATAAATGCCCGCAGGAGGGCCATGAACTGACCTAACATTTGTTACTCCGTTTCCAGTAGGTAATTGCTCTGACTGTGGCGCGGGGCCAGGTCGGTTTATCCGGCACAACAGTGGTTGCCAAGCGAGGTTTTGGGGAAGCCCGCAACTCCTCGTGGTGCCGACAACTGTACCCAAAATTTGCAAATTAGGAACTCGTTCTAGGAATTTTTCTTGCCATAGATGGAATTCATTTAGTTAGCACTAAAGTCCTAGTACTATAGTTCGGTTCATTAAATCTTTAGGACTAGAAATTTTGCACCGAAAGCGAGATGGAACCGCTTGCAGGATCAGAAAGCCACCCGAATCACGGATTCAGGTCGCGCAGCCAACTTCCCGATCACGGCTTCACGAACACTATTCGGTGGCACAAGAATTGATTGCGAGCCAACCTTACGGCGATTGCCCATAAGCCATGACTTCGAGACGATACCGATGCCGTCCAATCCGTGCCGGACGACCGAATTACATCGAGCAGGCTGCGAGACAAAGCCGCAGAGACAGGCCTGCATTCGTCACAGCCGAAGCAGCATTCGCCATCTCCCTGGCGACACCCGCGCCCATTGTCACAATTGCCGAAACACACACCCGAACTCGCAACACGGCGTCATACGGCGAACGGGTTGGAGCACGGAGACCCGCACTCCAACCCGTCCAGGTTCTTACGATCAACCTTGCAGCCGATCGACTTACTGGTAGTAGAAGTTCACCTTCGAGGCCCTATCCGAAAAGATGAACGCATTGCCATGGAGGAGGAACTCCCCTGCATCGATGACGGCGTCCGCCCCGCCGCCCGACCACTGCCCTGTGCGAGTTGTTGTGCCGTCCAACACGGTCGGAGTGTCGGTGGACATCCTGACCTCACCACCGCTCGTCACGGTGCTAGCCATCGCCGAGTCACCCTGCATGCACCATCCACCCGCGGCATTCGTTGTGGCGGTGAAGGTCGTGATCGGAGTCGTGCTGGAGGATGAGCTGTATAGCTTGCCAGTGACCTGGGCGCCCACTACCGCTTTGGCACCAGAAGGCACGCCCGCCACGTGGGCGTCCGGGCCGACGTAGAAATTGCCACATACCTGATACGCAGAGGATGCGGAAAGAGTTACGGCGGAGCCAGCAGCGCCGACGGTGGCAGCGGATGCAATACCGGTTCCGGCGAGCACCATCGCACCGGCTGCGGTACCGAGCAGGACACCTCTGACGGAATTCTTGGCAGTCAACTTCACGAGTTCTTCCTTCGGTTGAATTGATAGACCCCCAGGCGTTCAATTCATAGGCGAGAGCGCGGAGTCCTTAACGCTCCAACCCGATCTGTTCTGACCATCTCTTATCACCAACCGACCTGCTATCTTCGGGGCTATCGCCAACTTCGCATTTATGCCCCTGCTCGCAGGGCTACAGCTTTCCCTAAAAGGGAATGCCCTGGTGAGAGCTCGCATTGAACAGGACCCGAAGCTCTGGTGACGTGAGTCACTGTACTCACATTTTGTCCATCCGGGAACAGGTTCTAGAAATTTTTCGTCCAACCTCGATATTTTTCTCAATGAAATTTCGAGCATCGAATGCAAAGCGTTTAAACCGACAATCCAAATAGTCGAGAAGTTTGAAAAGCCACGACAGTCGTCGAGCAGAAAATATTCCGATATATCGCACGTTGCACGAAAAGTCACATAGACAAACCACACTTTCACCGTAGAATGTTCATTTGTTAGTGATGATTGCTATTCACATTGGAGAAACCTTATTAGCACTAAAGAATTAGACGTAAAGTATTAGAAACAATCCACCAAATATCGGAAGAGATTTTCACCATGAGGGGACCCAGACAATCATGGATGAACGTCGCAGCACACTGAAAGTTCGTGAAATTAGCGCAGACGATTCCGAAAGGCGCAAGGTCTTGCGGGGGTTCAACTACCAGAACTACAGCTGGATGCGTTGAATCCGGCCGGTTGTCTCCATGCACGGACGGACGAGACAGCAGGGTCGACACGGATCGGCCACAGTTCGTGGCCGTGGCGGACGCACTGCGACCAGGGAAGACACGCCTCTCACGCCGAAATCGGCAATGGACCATGGACAGGCTGCATCCGCCGATCGAAGTCTAGGCGAGGGTCTCCGGCCAAGGCTCCACGGTCAGCGCAGGCCATTCCCTGCGCCACCGTGCTGCCTTGGCCTCGTAAACCTCTCGCGGCGCCAGCACCGGGTTGGGGCGGACGATCATGTCGAAAAGATCGTCGTATCCATGCGGGGCATACACGTCCAAGGTCCCATCCGATCCCTTGGTGATCCCGAAACAGCAAGTTGTGGAAGCGAAGTGGTCGACAGCGTCGCGGCAACTGGTGAACGGAACGCCGGGAATCCCGAAATGCTGCTCGTACCACAGGTGCACGCGGGCTTCGTTGCGTACTTCGACATCGGCATCCACATCGGCGAACAGTTCTGCCGCCGAACGAATCACACGGCCCTCCGCGTCGTAGCTCAGATCGCCGGCGTCGAAGTAGAACAGGTCGTAGTCCTTGATTCCGGCGCCGAGATCACGGCCGTCGATGTGATTCCAGACGGTTTGGAAGAGCCCACCCGCCGTCAGGTACCACTCCGGCAATCCCAGCTTCGGCGCACGATCCACGATCGTTGCGACCACCGGATTGGCCAGGGCGATCTCGAGAAATCGTTCACGCATGCTCTTCAGCCTCTCATATGACAAGCAAACTTGACATCTAGTGACAAGTATTCTTTACTTTTTGCATGACTGGAAAGGCCGGCGACAACAACGTGCGGGAGCACCGACGCCTCGCCGGCCTCACCCAGGCGCAACTGGCCACGGCAGGTCAGGTGAGCAGACAGAGCATCGTCTCCGTCGAACGCGGTGACTATGCACCGAGTGTCTACCTGGCACTTCGCCTGGCCCTGACGCTGGGGACCACCGTCGAAGCGCTCTTCCCCTTACCCGAATCGGAACTCACCACAGAAATTCCAGAGGAGACGGCATGAGCACCATGATGAAGGCAATGCGGTTCGTCGGCGATCTGGACGACGACTTCTACAAGGACGAGCGTCAGCGCGACGTCTGGAACGAAGCCTCGGCGGTGGGACTCCAGAGTGTCTTCTGGGCAATATTCGTCAGCTCGGCGATTCTGCCCTGGATCGCCGGCCGAACAGGGGCGTGGATCTCGCTCGCGCTGCTGATCGTTGCGTTGTTCGGCTCGTTGATCACGATCATCTATGCGAAGCGCCGCGATGTGGACGTGTACCTGCTGTCCACCTACGGCCGCCCTCGCGTGGTGATCAGCATCGCGCTCTACCTCGTGGCCGCGGTCGGAATCATGGCCCGTCTCGAATTCGATTCGTACGAAGAATCGTCAACCTGGGTCGGCGCGCTGGTAGGCGCCATCATCGGCGGTGGCATCGCAATCGCAGTCGTCAAACTTCACCAGCAGCGCGCCAAGCGACGCGACGCGGCCGAAGAACTTCTCTGAATTCCGGAAGTCTGCCCAGCACAACGGAATCCATAGAGTTGGTAAAATCGTGCCAGGTCAACCGATCGCGAGTAACGTCGAAACGGTGAGCACTCGCCTCGGATACCAGATGCCCAACTTCAGCTACGGCGGTCCGGTCAAGGACCTCTTCCCCACCGTCATAGCGCAGGCCCGCGAAGCCGAAGCCGCAGGCTTCGACACTGCATTCGTGATGGATCACTTCTACCAACTCCCCGGAATCGGAGCGCCGGACGCCCCGATGCTCGAGGCCTACTCGGCGCTCTCCGCGCTGGCGACGGCCACCGAGACCATCCAGTTGTCTGCACTGGTCACGGGAAACACCTACCGCAATCCGCCCATGCTCGCCAAGACCGTCACCACCCTCGACGTGGTGAGCGGCGGTCGGGCCATCCTGGGCATCGGCGCCGGTTGGTTCGAACTCGAACACAATTCGTTCGGATACGAGTTCGGAACGTTCACCGAGCGCTTCCAGAAACTCGACGAAGCACTGCAGATCATCGCGCCGATGCTCCGCGGTGATCGCCCCACCTTCGACGGCAAGTGGTACCACGTCAAGGACGCCATCAACGAGCCTCGCGTTCGCGACGACCTGCCGATCCTGCTCGGCGGTGGCGGTGAGAAAAAGACGTTCGGCCTCGCCGCTCGCTTCGCGGATCACCTCAACATCATCTGCGACCCGTCGGAACTGCCGCGCAAGATGGAAGCACTTGCGGCACGCTGCGACGAAGCCGGTCGCGATCCCGCAACCCTCGAGACCAGCTTCCTCACGTTCATGATGATCGACGAGGACGGCGACAAGGCTCGCGCCCATCAGCGAACGTTTCTCGCGGAGCGTGGCCTCGACATCACCACGGCGCCGGAAGACGTGGTCGCCAAGGCCACCGAACGCCATTTCGTCGGCAGCCCGGACGACGTCGCCGAGCAGGTTCAGACGCGCATCCTCGACCAGGGCATCGACGGCGTCGTGATCAACCTGATCACCAACGGCGAAGAGCCAGGCATCGTCGACCTCGCGGGCCGCACCCTCGGCCCACTCGTCGGCAAGTAGTTCCCTACTCGCACTTCACGATCGGCACCGGGTCGTACTTGACGGTCCGGGTGTTCGAGGAAATCTCGGCGCCACTCGCGTGGTCGGTGATCACGCGAGTGTCGCTGACCGTGAACCCGGGCGCACCGCTCGAAGCCACACAGCCAGGCCCCTCCGGCAAGGTCACGGTGTTCGGCGACGTCGGCGACGTCCGCGGGCCGGTCGTCGACGTGACATCGACAGTTTTGGTTCCCCAGATCCGAACGGTGATGTTCGACGACGTCGCAATCGTCTCGATCATCACGCCGGTCTTCGCCGGATTACGGAACTGCAGGTCGATCGCACCATCGAAGATGGTCGCCTCACGAGCCTCGGGGTACCGCGAGATGTAGTAACTGTGCTCGGTGTGCGCGACGTCGTCCATACCTGCGAAATACGTCGCGTTGTAGAGCGTCGTCGCGAGCTGGCTGATACCGCCGCCGACAGCCTTGTCCGGGCGACCGTTGTTGATGATCCCCGACTCGATGTATCCCTGCGCCGCACCGCGCGGGCCCGTGTACTCGTTGAGCGAGAACGTATCCCCGGGCTTGATCACGGCCCCGTCGATCTCCGACGCGGCCAGGCCGATGTTCACACCAGACGCGTATTCGAAACCACCGGTAGTGAATTCGCCGATCACCTCGTTGATGCCGAGGGCCTCCGCGGCTTCGGTGGTCAACGCCGGCGGGACCGGTCCGTAAACGGCGGGCGTTGCCCGAGAAGCCGTGCTGCCCAACAGAACCGGAAGTTCCTTGACCGTGTCCGGCCAGTTGATCAGATCACCGACGACACCGGGCACAACCGACGGTTTGCCACCGGCGAAGGTGAACGACGCGTCCTTGGGTTGTACTTCCGTCGACGCCAACTGCGGAGTCAGAATCTTGATCGCAGCATCCGTGTTGTACTGCGGAGTCAGCCCACCCGAGCCGTCGGGTGTGAAGGTCAGAACCTCGCCGATCTGATCGACGCCGAGTGTCGCGACCTTGCCGTCACGGCCGTTGACCACGACGTCACCCGAGACAGCTGGAATAGCGATCTCCTGCAGCGCACGATCGACACCGGCCTGAGTGACCGTCACCGGAACCTCGTCGACCGGAAGATCGACGACGCCACCATCGGACCATTCAGCGGCGAAGGTCGAACCCGCCTGCTGCGTTTCGAGCGCCTGACCGGCAGCGGGCGAAACACCAGTCGCCTTCCCGTTCTCGAACACGACTGCACCTTCGACGGGCGCACGATCGCTGTTCGCCGCGAGCTGCGCCATCGACGCATCCAACGCACCCTGGTCGATTGCCGACACCACGGGCACCTCGCGGGAGCCGAAGAACGACGTGATGCGGGTGATCGGGTTGATGGGCTGAGCGTTCACGCCCGACAGCGTCGCCGACCAGTCGACGTCCACACCCGCAGACGCGGGAACGATCTCGGAGTCGACGCCGCCTGCATGTACCGCTACCGGTTCGACGAGCCTCGGGCCGAGTTGGGCGCGCAGCGTGGCTTCCGCGTCGGCGGGCGTGAGATCACCGATGTCCACCCCGGCGACCTGAGTGCCGCGTGGTGTCTTCCCGGACGAGGTGAAGATGTCCACTCCGTAGGCAATCGCTGCGACGGCAAAGATGGCGCCGACTGCTATCGCCGGTTTGACCCACTTGCGGGAAGACTGCGAAGCGGGCACCACCGGTTGTTGCGGCGCCGGGGGTGCAACTACCTCTGGTTCTCGGACAACAGGCTCGTACTGCTGCTGGATGGGTTCGAGTTGCTGGGTGTCGTACTGCTGCACGAACTCGGGACGCGGCGGCTTCGGGGGAACCACCACTGCCGGGGGCTCGAACTGCTCTGTCTGCTCGTCGATGGCTTCTGTCGCCGGAGCCGAGTTGACTACTTCCGTCGACGGTGCGTCCTCCGCTGGGACGACAGGGATGACGGTGGTGACCTCGTTTGCCGATTCGTCGACTGTCGCTTCCGTGGAATCGCTTGCTTCTTCGTCGACAGGTCTTGGTGCTTCGGCTGGTTCAGGTTCTACTGATTCAGCCTCGACAACGGCCTCGGTGTCCTCAGGGGCCTTGGGTTCCTCGACCGACTGGGGTTCCTCGACCGACTCGGTCTCTTCGACCGCCTGAGGTTCCTCGACCGACTCGAGTTCCTGTTCCGGGAGGGACGAGTCCTCGCTGTTCGTCTTCTCGACGGACGGACCCTCTTCGTCACTCACCTGTTGGCTCCTCGCTGCATCAACCGTCGCTGCGGCGCTCACCGACAACTCAATACAGGATATCCGGACATACGAGAGCCCCGCGCTGCTGCCAGGTCGGGGGTCAGGCAGCAACACGGGGCTGTCATGAATATCGGTAGCTATTCTGCAGCGTTACACGCCTGCGCGAAAAAGTTTGCAAAGAGTTCGGGGATCCGGCCACCCCTCGTGGCCGGATCCCCGATTACGCATCCCCTCGCGACGATCACTGCAGGTGAGCGCAGTTTTCAGTCGCATGGGGAGATTGTGGAGCGGTTACCGCTCGATGATCGCCGTGACACCCTGGCCACCGGCCGCACAGATCGAGATCAGGCCGCGGCCCGAACCCTTCTCCGCGAGCATCTTTGCGAGGGAAGCCACAATACGTCCGCCGGTCGCCGCGAACGGGTGACCTGCAGCCAAGGACGATCCGTTGACATTGAGCTTGCTTCGGTCGATCGATCCCAATGCGCCGTCGAGGCCGAGGCGTTCCTTGCAGTACTCGTCCGACTCGAAGGCCTGCAGGGTTGCGAGAACCACCGAAGCGAAGGCTTCGTGGATCTCGTAGTAATCGAAGTCCTGCAAGGTCAGACCGTTGCGGGCCAGCAAACGCGGGATCGCGTACGTGGGAGCCATGAGCAACCCGTCTTTGCCGTGGACGTAGTCGACGGCAGCGGTTTCGGAATCGACGAGGTGCGCCAGAACCGGAAGATTGCGCTCGGCTGCCCACTCGTCGGTGGAGAGGAGCACTGCAGAAGCGCCGTCGGTGAGCGGCGTCGAGTTGCCTGCCGTCATCGTCGCGTCGCCGAGCTTGGTACCGAAGACGGGCTTGAGCGTCGACAGCTTCTCGACGGTCGAACCGGGACGGAGGTTGTCGTCGCGGGTCAGGCCGAGGAACGGGGTGACGAGGTCGTCGAAGAAGCCGCGGTCGTAGGCAGCTGCCATGTTCTTGTGGCTGGCAGCGGCAAGTTCGTCCTGGTCCTCGCGCTTGATGCCGAATTCCTTGGCAGTGATCGCAGCGTGGTCACCCATCGACTTGCCGGTGCGAGGCTCGCCGTTGCGCGGAATCTCCAGGCCGAGCATGCCCGCACGGACGTTGCCGAGCAGCTTGATGCGGTCGCCCGTGGACTTCGCGCGATTGAGGGAGAGCAGGAACTCGCGCGCCTGATCGTTGACGCCGATCGGGGCGTCGGACGTGGTGTCCGTGCCGCCGCCGATGCCCGAATCGATGCGGCCGGCCGAAATGGCGTCGCCGACGGCGATGATCGACTGCAGTCCCGTGCCGCACGCCTGCTGAAGGTCGTACGCCGACGTGTACGGGCTCAGCGCGCTGCCGAGAACGGACTCGCGAATGAGATTGAAATCACGGCTGTGCTTGAGCACCGCACCGCCGACGACCATGCCGAGCTTCTCGCCCTGCAGATTGAATCGGCTCACCAGACCGTCGAGCGTCGCAGTGAACATGTCCTGGTTGGACGCCTGTGCGTACGCCTTGTCCGAGCGTGCGAACGGAATGCGATTTCCGCCGACGATCGCAACCGGACGGCGCTGACCTGCAGAATTTGCAGCGGCTGCGGCCGGTGCAGTGCGCGGTGCGGCGGGCTTTGCATTTGAACGGGCTTTGCTTGTCACTTGCGTCTCCAAGGATGGTGCGATTACCTGTTGAAGACTATTCTTACTCAGTAGTAAGTTACTTGTCTATCGCCGCATTCTTTCGATTGCCCGGTGAGAGACAACCCGAAACACAACAGAAGGTAGGACCGTGGCAGCCAGCAAGGGAGCTCCCGACCTCTATTCACAGTTCCTCTCGTCCGCCCCCGGCGCATTCATCGCGTCGAAGGCCGGCCTGCCCAGGCCCGAGAACCTGCGTCGCTACAAAGCAGGGGAACCCGCACTCGCCGGACCTGTCCTCATCGGCGGCAAGGGTCGACTCGCAGAACCACTTCGCGTACTGCTCTCCGACTACCCGGCGGCTCAGGCACACGACAGCAGCTTCGGCGGACTCGTGTTCGACGCCACCGGAATCACTCAGGTCAGCGAGCTCGAGCAGCTGTTCGAGTTCTTCCAGCCCGTAATCCGCAACCTCGCACCGTCGGCTCGCGTCGTCGTTCTCGGCACGACGCCGGAAGAAACGTCGAGCGTCGACGAGCATGTCGCGCAGCGCGCTCTGGAAGGCTTCACCCGCAGCGTCGGCAAGGAGATCAAGCGCGGCTCCACCGCTCAGCTGGTCTACGTCTCCCCCAAGGCATCCACCGGACTCTCCGGCGTGGAATCGACTCTGCGCTTTCTCCTTTCGGCAAAGTCCGCCTTCGTCGACGGCCAGGTCATCGTCGTCGGCGCTGAAGATTCCGTCGCGCCCGCAAGCTGGGACAAGCCGCTCGAAGGCAAGGTTGCCGTCGTCACCGGCGCAGCCCGCGGTATCGGCGCCACCATCGCCGAGGTCCTGGCCCGCGACGGCGCGCACGTCGTCTGCGCTGACATCCCGGCCGCCGGCGAAGCGCTGTCCGAGACCGCGAACAAGGTCGGCGGCACGTCCCTGGCCCTCGACGTCACGGCAGCCGACGCAGCCGAGGTCCTCGCAGCTCACCTCCTCGAGCGTCACGGTGGAGCGGACATCATCGTCCACAACGCCGGCATCACCCGCGACAAGACCCTCGCCAACATGGACGAGGGCCGCTGGAACATGGTCATGAACGTCAATCTTCTTGCACCGCAGAAGATCACCGAGCACCTCGTCGAGAAGGGCGCCCTCAAGGAAGGCGGCCGCGTCGTCGACGTCTCCTCCATCGCCGGCATCGCGGGCAACCGCGGCCAGACCAACTACGGCACCTCCAAGGCCGGCGTCATCGGCCTCGTACACGCCGAAGCTCCCGTCCTGGCGAAGAAGAACATCACCATCAACGCCGTCGCACCGGGCTTCATCGAGACCGCCATGACCGCAGCCATCCCCTTCGCCACCCGCGAAGCCGGCCGCCGCATGAGCTCGCTCCTGCAGGGCGGCGAGACCGTCGACGTCGCCGAGACCGTCGCATACTTCGCCAGCCCGGCCTCCAATGCCGTTACGGGACAGGTCGTTCGCGTCTGCGGCCAGAGCCTCCTGGGCGCATGATGGCAACAAAGACCGTCGCGCTCACCGAGCAGCCGAAGACCCTCGACATCTACTCCCGCGCGGTACTGGGATTGTTGCCGTGGAACAAGTCCAACTCGCGCTCGGTGCCACAGCAGACCTTCACCCTCACCGGACTGAAGGTCGACACCGACAATCTGGCGGCGTACTGCCGCGTGACCGGACTGCGGTTCGGCGACACTCTGCCGATCACGTACCCCTTCACCTTGGCCTTCCCGACCGTGATGAAGCTGATGGTGTCGAAGGACTTCCCCTTCGCCGCCGTCGGCTCCGTTCACGCCGAGAACGTCATCGAATCACTGCGGCCCATCTCCGTCAGCGAACCGCTTGACCTCTCGGTGCATGCCGAGAACCTGCGTGAGCACCGCAAGGGCCTGCTGATCGACGTGATCACCGAAATTCGGGTGGGACGGGAACTGGTCTGGCGACAGACCTCGAGCTTCCTGAACCAGCAGAAGACCTCCCTGTCCGGCCAGCCCGGTCCGGAGCCCAAGGCCGACGAGGTCCCGCCGATGCCGATGAGCACCATCCGCGTCGACCAGACCACGATCAGCAAGTACGCCGCTGTCTCCGGCGATCGCAATCCGATTCACGTCTCGTCTCTGGGCGCGAAGGCTTTCGGTTTCCCGAAGACCATTGCTCACGGAATGTGGAGTGCCGCGGCAGTTCTGCGGACCGTCGAGGGGTCCGTCGCGGACAAGGTCACCTACCGCGTGCGTTTCGGCAAGCCGATTCTGCTACCGGCGACGCTGAATGCCTACGCTGATCGCACCGACGACGGCTGGGATCTGTCACTGCGCCACCCGAAGAAGGGTTACCCGCACGTCACTGCGACGCTGCGCTGACCTGAGTTTTGTCGGGTTCCCACCCGCCCCAATTGAGCGAACGTACCTTTCGGCGCCTTGGATGCGCTGAAAGGTACGTTCGCTCAGATTGGTTTGAGAGCTATTCGGACTTCTTCTTGCCCGACAGACCGCGCCACGCGAGGGATTCGAGTAGATCCGCTGCGGCATCCACTTCGATTTCCCCACCGGCGACTCGGTCGGCTACTGCCTCACCGGCGCCGACGAGCGCGATGGCGATGATCCCGTAATCGTGCGCGGCATCAGGATCCTTGGTGCTGGACTCGAGTAGATGCGCGGTCAACTCGATCAACCGATCGCGGCTGGACTGCACGGTTCCCGCAAAAGCCTGCTGCCCGACGGCCTGACGGTAGAGCACCATCCACGACTTGCGGTTTGCGCCCACGAACCCGAGGAAGCCCTCGAGAGCGGCGCGCAATTGTTCACGCGGAGTCAGGTTCGGCGCGCCGGCCGGGGCGAGCGCTTCGAGGAAGCGGAGTCCTTCACGATGAATGCACGCCGCGAACAGCTCTTCCTTCGAGCCGTAGTACAGGTACAGCATCGGCTTCGAGATCTCGGCCTTGGCCGCGATGGTGTCCATCGAAGTTTCGTGAAATCCCCTGTCGGAGAACACGTCCACAGCCGCGTCGAGCATCTGCTGCTCACGCACTGCGCGTGGCAGTCGCTTGGTACCGCCGGCCATGCTTCCTCCAACCACAGGGTAAATGTCGATCTTACTCTACGGTAAGATTGCGCGTCGAATCCTGACTTCGACTCAGCAGGTCACGGCACCTTTGGCAGCGGCAACTGTGACCACGGCCTGATCGACCCGCGTCTGCGGAAGCTCACCCGACGCGACGGCCTGCTCGAGATGGTCGAGAACCCGCGGAACGTCGTCGGTGGTCAGCCACAATGCCTGATCGACTCCAGCCACCAGCGCAGCCTGAACCGCGTCGGCAATATCGTATCGGTCGGTGATCGCCTGCATGCCGCTGAGGTCGTCGGTGAACACCGGGCCGGTGAACGGCGCTGCGCCGTAACCCACTCCGTCGCGAAGCAACGCGACGGCGGCGGGGCTGATGCTGGCAGGGGTACCGGGCTCGGTCAGACCGGGAACCTCGAGGTGACCCATCATGACGCCGACTCCGGTTCCCGACAGCTCGCGGAAGGGAATCAGGTCCGACGCGATCAGATCCTGTAGCGGCGGCGTGGTCACCTCACCGCGGTGCGAGTCACCCGACGCGCTGCCGTGCCCCGGAAAGTGCTTGATCACCGGGAAGATTCCGGCGTCGCGCATCCCCTGCGCGTACGCACCGGCGTAGGCAACCACGGTCTGGGGGTCGTCGGAGTACGAGCGGTCCCCGATCACGGAGTCGTCGGGTTGGCTGCTGACGTCGACGTCGGGTGCGTAGTTGACGGTGATCCCGAGATCCTTCAAACCGCGTCCACGCTCGAGTGCCATCTGGTACGTCTGTTCCACTGTCATGGTCTGCGCCGTTTCCCTGGCCGACGGATCGGGCCCGAGGATGTCCGCGACGCGCGAAACCCGTCCACCTTCTTCGTCGATCGTCACCATCAACGGCAACTTCGACGCCGAAGCAACCTGCGGCACTTCGCGATTGGTGAGCATCGACTGATCGGTCCAACTTCCGACGAATATGCCGCCGATCTCCTCGTTCTGCACTATCGACAACGCGTCGTCGGTCCCGGTGACGCCGACGTTGAGCAGCTGGGCAAGTTTCTGACGCAAGGACAGCGAGGCTAGAAGGTCACTACCGCACGACGCGGCGACGGGTGCGGAGCTCGATGCCGCAGGCGTCGACGTGATCTCGGTGCTGGTGCTGGTCGGGGCGCTCGAAACCGGATCGGCGGTCCCGTTTTCGCCCGAGCATCCCGCAACCAACCCTCCGCACAATGCAATGGTCGTTGCAGCCTTCAGAAACTTGATCCGCATACCTCGACCGTAACGGACCCGGTACCCATACACTCCCTCACGGGCACATCGGGACGGTAGCCTGGAAGAGAACCGATTCCCCCGCTGACGAGGAGGTCGTGATGCCACAAGGTCTGATGCTCATCGCGTACGACGGTTCCGACAACGCCAAGCGTGCAGTCGACTATGCGGGGCGTTTCCTCTCCGCCAATCGTGCTGTTCTCGTCACTGCCTGGGAGCCCATGGTTCGCCAGGCCGCTCGCATGTCCGGCCTGTCCGGGGTGATGCAACCGGAGTGGGTTCCCGACGACGACGTCGAGGACATCGCGTACACCGACGCCAAAGTCACCCTCGCCGAGGGTGTCGCACTGGCCGAGGCCGCGGGCCTGACCGTCGAAGGTAGAAGCGCCGAGTGCCGCTCCGCGATCTGGTCTGCAATCTGCGAAACCGCAGACGAATTGGACGTCGACATCATCGTGACCGGCACCCGAGGCACTACGGGTTTGCGGTCGCTACTGCAGAGCAGCGTCGCGGATCATGTTCTGCGTCACAGTCATCGGCCGGTGTTGATCGTCCCTCCGGGGAAGTGACCTTCGCGCATTCCTGATCCGTGGCCGACTAGTGTCGAAAGCACCATGGACGGTTTTGTTCTCTCGCGCCCCGATCACAGCGTGGTCACCCGCGGCGTACAACGCAGCTTCGACAGCTCCGACGCGGCCACCAACGCTCTGTCGGCAGGTACGACAAAGCTGATCGTCGGAGCGCTCCCCTTCGACCCCGCTGCCGCAACGGCGTTGTACGAACCCGCCGAGGCGACGATCGCGTCGCGGCCGTGGCAACCGCGCGATCCCCAGGCCCTGCCCACGACCCGGGTTGACCGGGAGATCCCGTCGTCGTCGGAGCATCTTCGTCGAGTGGAAAAGTTGATCGGACGCCTCCGCAGTGGAGAGATCGACAAGGTTGTCGCGGCTCGCACTGTGGAACTTCGCACGCAGACCCCGATCTCCCCAACCGCGCTCGCCGCACGCATGGCGGCGCTCAATCCCGTCGCCAACACCTTTGCCGTCGACCTCTCTGCTGCGGGAGCCGAATTCGAGGGCCACAGCCTGGTCGGCGCGACGCCCGAAGTATTGGTCAGTCGACGCGGGCGCGTCGTGACGTGTCGCCCGTTGGCCGGGACCACCAAGCGATCCGCCGACGCCGATCAAGACCGCGAGGCAGGCGAAAGCCTTCTGCATTCGACGAAGAATCTGGCCGAGCACGCCTTCGTGACGTCGTGGATCCGCGAGGTCCTGCAACCGATGTGCAGTGATCTGTCGGTGCCGGCAACTCCCGAACTGACCAATACTCACGAGGTCTGGCACTTGGCCAGCCCGATCCGCGGCACGCTGCGAAACGACACTACTGCGCTCGACCTCGCCATCGCGCTGCATCCGACGCCCGCGCTGTGCGGAACACCCACTGACGCGGCACTGAAGGTCATCCGCGAGACCGAGGAACCTCGGCGTTTCTACGGCGGCGCCGTGGGATGGTGCGACGAGGCCGGTGACGGCGATTGGGTGGTTGCCATCCGCTGCGCCGAGATCGGTGCAGACGGCTTCACTGCCTGGGCCAGCGCGGGTGGCGGAATCGTCGCCGAATCGGATCCGCAGGACGAACTCGACGAGACGTCCACGAAACTGCGCACTCTGTTGACCGCGCTTGGTGCCGAAACCCTCGACTGACCAGCACGTCACGAGGGTAATCGTCCGGATTCTCGAGTGCGGGTGATACCTTGACCCGAGCAGTTCGTACGGGCCGGTAAGTCCGTCCGACCGCGAACGACCGACTAACGACCAATTGGGAGATCCGCGATGACGAAGTTCCTTGTCCCCGGTGTGGCCAGCGCTGTCATCGGTGCCGTTCTGGGTGCCGGCGTCATCTTCGGTGTCACGGCCGCCGCGTCGGACAACACTCGTCCCGAGATCGACCGCAGCGGAAACGCAGATTCTTCCGTGCTGAACCAGGTTGAGTACGGCAGCCGCTGAGAGCGCAGGCCTCGCGAGTTCCCGTTCTTCCGCCGACGCAGCGGTGTCTTCGGTAGACACCGCCCCGTCGGCAGAGCCCCTGTCGAAGCGGTGGCTGTTCGGCGCCTCCGTCGTAGCGTTTCTTCTCACTTTTCTGCAATCGCCGGGTCTGATCACCGCTGACACCAAGTACGACCTGACGCAGAATCCGTTCGGTTTTCTCGAACGCGCCTCGCATCAGTGGAGTAGTCAGGCCCCGCTCGGCCAGGTTCAAAACCAGGCCTACGGATATTTCTTTCCGCACGGGCCGTTCTTCGCGCTCGGCGAGTTGGCGAACGTTCCGCCGTGGGTCACCCAGCGCATCTGGTGGGCGCTGCTTCTGATCGCAGGTTTCTGGGGCATCATCCGAGTTGCCGAGGCTCTCGGCATCGGCAGCCGTAGTTCGCGCGTGATTGCAGCGGTTGCCTTTGTTCTTTCTCCCCGCGTGCTGACCACGCTCGGTTCGATTTCCTCGGAAACCCTTCCGATGATGTTGGCGCCGTGGGTGTTGTTGCCGGTGGTTTTGGCCTTCGGCCCTGTGCGTGGAAAAGGAGTCCCTGGACTCCCTGACCACTCACGGGGGTTGAGGCGGTTGGCCGCACAATCCGCACTTGCCGTCGCACTCATGGGTTCGATCAACGCCGTCGCCACCGCCGCGGCCTGCCTGGTCGCGATCATCTGGTGGCTCTCGCACAAACCCAACCGAACATGGCTGACGTTCACCGCGTGGTGGGCGCTGTTCGTCGCTCTCGGCACCCTCTGGTGGATCGTGCCGCTACTTCTGCTCGGCAAGATCAGCCCACCGTTTCTCGACTACATCGAGTCCGCCGGTGTCACCACTCAGTGGGCATCGCTCGCCGAGATACTTCGCGGCACGGACAGTTGGACCCCGTTCGTCTCCCCCGAACGCATTGCCGGCGCCGTCCTGGTCACCCAACCCGCAGCAGTCGTCGCCACCGGCCTGGTTGCCGCCGCCGGCCTCGCCGGGCTCTGCATGCGGTCCATGCCTGCTCGCGGCCGGCTGACGCTCATCCTGTTCGTCGGTATCACCGGCCTGGCCGCGGGTTACTTGGGTGAACTCAGCTCGCCGGTGTCGGAGTCGGTGCGCCTGTTCCTCGACTCGGCAGGCGCGCCGCTGCGCAACGTCCACAAGCTCGAGCCGTTGGTCCGTCTGCCGCTGGTGCTCGGACTCGCACACCTGCTGGCCAAAGTGCCACTGCCGGGATCGGTTCCACTCGCCCGATGGCGCCGCGCGTTCGCCCATCCCGAGCGCGAACCGATGGTCGCACTGACCAGCCTGATCCTCGTTGCCCTCACCCTCTCGACCGCCTTGGCCTGGACGGGAAAGCTCGCTCCCCGCGGTGCGTATCCGGACGTCCCCTCGTACTGGAACGAGGCGGCGCAGTGGCTCGAGGACAACACCTCCCCCGGATCGGAAGCCGAACGTGCCCTGGTCGTCCCGGGAGCGCCCTTCGGCAGCCAGGTGTGGGGTCTGACGCGCGACGAACCGCTTCAGGCGTTGGCGAGTACGCCGTGGGCGGTGCGTGACTCGGTCCCGCTGACCCCTCCCGGCGCCATCCGAGCGCTCGATTCGGTGCAACGTCTCATCGCCGACGGACGTCCGTCGGACGGCCTCGCACAGACCTTGCTGGGGCAGGGCATCCACTACCTGGTGATGCGCAACGACCTCGACGGCGAAACGTCGCGCTCGGCCAGGCCGATACTCGTGCACCAGGCGGTCGAAGGCTCGCCGGGGATCAAGCGAGTCGCCCACTTCGGTGAAGACGATAGCCCCGAACCGATCGAAGGGCTGGTCGCGGACAGCGATCTGCGTCCCGGTTACCCAGCCATCGAGATCTTCGAGGTCACCCCGCCCGACGGCACCCCGGCGGTCAGCGGCCCGTACTCCGTCGACCTGAACCAGGTTCCGCGTGTACAAGGTGGGCCGGAATCGTCTGTGCGACTTCACGAAAGCGGGCTGGTTCCGGGGACCGGGCCGATGATTCTTGCCGCCGACGCCGAAGCTGCGGGACTGCCCGTCGATTCTGTCACCGTCACCGACACACCGCGCGATCGAGAAACCGATTTCGGTCAGGTCGACAACCACAGTTCCGCCCTGCGCACCCCTGACGACGCTCGTCGTACCTACAATCTGGTGCCCGACTACCCGGTTGCGAACACGCCTCTCGTGGAAGGCCGTTGGAGCGGAGCTTCGATCACCGTCTCCAGCGCCGCCTCGGATGCCACCCAGCTGGGCGGCACTTCACCGTCGAGCAGTCCGGCATCGACGGTCGACGGCGATCCCGCCACCGGCTGGTTCAGCAACGGCATCGAACGAGCCCTGGGCCAGTGGTTGCAGATCGACTTCGACACACCGATTTCCAGTGGGTTGCTTCATCTGACCACCAGTGCCGCGGCAATCGGAGCTCCCGTCAAATGGCTCGAAGTCTCGACACCGAACGGCAGCACGGCGGTGAAGGTGGAGCGTCCCGGTGAGCCCATCACCGTCTCGATCCCGGGCGGCATCACTCCGTGGGTACGCATCACAGCGACTCACACCGAAAACGGATCGCCTGGAACACAGTTCGGCATCAGCGAACTCTCCGTCGAAGACTTCTCCGATCGCAGCGCACCGAAGACCGTACCGATCCGTTTCGACACGGTCCTGCCGAATACGCCGACGGGCGCATCCGTGAACGCCTGGAATCTGAGCCAGGAGTTCCCCGGTCGCAACGCGTGCGCGGACTCGACCGACCGCGTGCGGTGCAGCAATGCATTCATGGCGATACCGGAAGAGCCGAGCCGCTTCCAGCGCACGCTCACGGTGCCCGAAAACACAGTCGTTACACCGACACTGACTGTCCGAGCGCGTCAGGGCAACGCCCTCGAAGATCTGCTTGCCGTCCCAGGCCGAATCACGGCTTCGGGTTCGAGCGACATCGGCGACACACGCGGATCTGCCTTCGCTGCCACCGACGGCGACGCACGCACCACGTGGTCGGCGCCGCAGAGCACCACAGAACCGGGCGGCCCGAAACCGACGCTGACTCTCAATCTTCCCGAGCCCACCCTGGTCACCGGCCTGGACATCACCCGGGGACTCGGCACCCTGCCGTCGCTGCCGACCAGCGTCGCGGTGAATCTCGGCAACGGGCCGCAGGTGCGAGAGCTGCCCGAACCCTCGGACGACACGCCTCGAACCAGTCGAATTACCCTCTCCCCCTTCGTCACCGACAAGATCGTCCTGAGCATCACCGATTGGGAACCGGTCCTCGATCAGACGGCGCTCGGCTTCGCCCAGGCGCAGCCCACCGGCCTCGCCGAGGTCGGCGTCATCGGTGCCGACGGAACCCCGATCGCCGGTTCGGGAGTGCAGGGCTCGGACTCATTCGACAACCGCACCGTCACCGTCACCTGTGGCGATGGCCCGACCATTTCGGTTGCCGGACAGCAATTCCCCACCTCGATCACGGCGACGGCGACGCAACTCCGGACCGGCGCACCCGTCGAGGCACGTGTGTGCGGTCTGGACGCGTCGGCGACGTTGCCGGCGGGCCAGCCCGAAGTGGTCGTCGAACCAGGCCCGGCATTCTCGGTCGACAACCTCGATCTGACGGCGGTCGGTCCTTCAGCCGCGCAACGGAATACACCGCTCGAATCGACCTCGTGGACGGCGAATCACCGGGAACTCACCGTCACGAACTCGTCCACCGATCAGCTGATCGTCAATCCCGAGAGCACCAGCATCGGTTGGATCGCCACCGCGCCGGACGGTTCCGAGCTGACGCCGGTGGTCGTGAACGGTTGGCAGCAGGGCTGGATCGTGCCGGCAGGCACCGCGGGAACCGTCACCATCGACTTCCCCAGCGACCGTTGGTACCGCCTCGGCATATTCGGCGGGCTCGTGTTGCTGATCCCACTGCTGTTCGCGGCACTTGTCCCTACGCGCCGAGAGCCCAAGTCCCTCACACCACCCCGTCCGTGGCGCAGCGTCGCGGCAGGATGGGTGGGCGTGCTCGCGGCGGCCACCGTCATCGGCGGCGGAGTGGGAGCGGCGATCGCAGTTGTGTGCTCGATCCTCGGACTTGCCGCGCTGCGAATCTTCGGCCCCGCTCGGACCGCACGCATTCTCGTCGGCACCGCCGGCGTGGCCGCGATGATCGGCATCACGCTGCTCTCGACCGGACCGTGGCGGGCACCGGGCGGCTATGTGGGCGATTCGTTCGCGATTCAGTTCTCGATGTTGGTGGCCTTGGTCGTGACCGGGTTGGCCGCGTTGCCCTTTGCCGGTTCACCGATATGGCGGCGCTTCTCCCAGCGCGTGACCGCGACGCGCGCCGGTTCCTCCACCAAGGCGTAACTGGCCGAGGCCACAGCGACGCTCAGGACGACCGTCAGGGCCAGGACGTAGAAGAAGCTGCCCGAGAACGGAACTATGCCGAACACGGGGAACACAGCGTTCAGTACGGCCAGGTGCCAGATGAACAGCCCGTAGGACCAGCGTCCGATTGCCAACGCCAGCGGGCTCGCCAGGAATCGATGCTGCGATTGATCGCGCAGAACCAGTGGAGCGATCAACGAGAAGCTGATGATCGCGCCGAGTGCAATCTTGATCGCGTACTGCCACGGCTCCGGCCGCACCAGACCTTCGGGCCCGGCCAGATCGGTGCACGAGAGAACGAAGGCCACACACGCAACAAAAGTCAGGAGCACCCGCCGGTGCGCGAGGCGATGCATCCACGTCGACGGGCCCACGGCCAGCTCGGCCAGCACCATGCCTGCGCCGAACCACGGCAGGTAGCCCGGCAGCCAGTTGTCGTGGTGAATGGCGTCCGGAGTCGGGATCGGAATGAAAGCCCACGTCAGCGCCAACACTGACACCCCGAGCAGAAGCGGTAGCCGGAACCGGGCCGAGTTTCCGCGTAGTCGCACCATCAGATACGCGAACAGCGGCAGTAGTACATAGAACGCAACCTCGACCGACAGGCTCCACATCTGCGTGAGGCCCTCGGTGAGTGTCAACGGCACGAACACCTGCGCCAACCCGAGATTCGCCAGCCATACCTGGTAACCCCCGCCGGCTCCGGGCAGGAACAGCAGGATCAGCACCACCGCCACCCAGTACGCCGGCAGGATTCGCGTTGCACGCGAGATCCAATATCGGACCGTCGGCTGCGGTTGCCCGATTCCGCGGGCCTTTGCCGCGTGGGGGCGCCACAGGAGAAATCCGGACAAGGCAAAGAACACCGCTACGGCGAGATCGAGTCGACCGAACGCGCGCCCGATCGCGCCGGACTGCGCTTCACCGGTTTGGAACGCGACATGGGTGACGAGGACACCGAGCGCCGCCAATCCACGCATACCGTCCAAAGCCGGAACGAAGCCCCGAGCCTGTGGCGGGACCGTCTGAGGGGAATTCGTGGAACTGATCATCACGGATAAGTGTGCACCCCAGGCCGATTGAGGGAAACCACCAGGGACTCACAACAAAATGCCTGGCCAATTCATGCCCTCATGCGACAAACCGGGCCGGTGGACTGTTAGTGTTCTGCCACACATGGTGTCCATCGGGGGCCCCATGCGATCTGCGCAGCTCATATTGTGCCGGTTGGGGAACCTCGAAAGACTTAACGGGTTAGGAGTCACAGCATGGCGGAACGCTCAGGGCCGAGCCGGATACTTCCTTGCATTCTGGTGGGCCTCGGTGCCTTCCTTTTGGCCATCGCCATCCTCATTCCTACCTACACGGTAGGCAAGCTGGAGAAGACGCCACTCGACCTCGAGGTGACCACCGTCGCCACAGGCACCGGTAGCGTCCTCAACTCGGCGGCCCTCCTCGCTGGTAAGGCGCAGGTCGACACCAACGTGCCGATCGTCGCTCAGCGCTACGTCACCACGCAGGACCCGTCCGACGCCGACATCATCACCGTCGAAGCCGGCCAGACCGTCCGTCGTACCGACAAGCAGGGCGACACCGGACTGCTGACCGCAACCCTGGACCGCGTCACGCTCGATCGCGTCAGCTCGATGCCGACCAACGATCCGGTCGGAACCGTCCAGACGTCCAGCGACCAGCCCGCCGAAGAAGTTTCCCGCGACGGTCTGCAGTACAAGTTCCCGTTCAACACGGAACAGAAGAGCTACCCCTACTTCGACCTGAACGCTCGCGCCACGAAGGACATCGACTTCGTCGAAGAGACCGAGATCAACGGTCTGAAGGTGTACCACTTCCAGCAGACGATCGATCCCGTCGACCTGTCGAAGGTCGTCAACTCCCCCACCAACAAGCTGAGCCTGCCCGCCGACACCTGGGGCGTTCCCGGTGGCGCTACTCCGATCACGATGACGCGTTGGTACACCAACGTCCGTGACCTGTGGGTCGAGCCCAAGACCGGCGTCGTCGTCAAGGGCCAGGAGCAGTTGCACCAGTACTACGGACGCAACAAGGACTCGGTCGACGTCGAGGTTCTCAAGGTCACGCTGCCCTTCGACGAAGCAACCATCGAGTACCAGGTCCAGCAGGCACGTGACGGCATGGACAAGCTCTCGCTGTTCGGCCGCACAGTCCCGATCGTGGCAGGTGTCCTCGGTGTCATCGCGCTGATCGCCGGTATCTTCCTCGGCATTCGCGGCGGCAAGGGCGGAACTCCGGCCCGCGCTGCACACGGCGGAACGAACCAGAATCCCAGCGGCCAGGGCTCGCCCGAGCCGGCTCCGGGTGAGCACGACTGGACCTCGGACGACACTCAGGTGATTCCGCGTCCGGATCTGCGCAAGGACTGATTCAGACAGTAAGCAGAGCGCCCCTTCCACACGGAAGGGGCGCTCTGCTGCGTTTCGGGGCTTTGTTGCCGGATCGGCGTACGGATTGGCGCAACGGGTCGTTCCCTCCGCGTGGTTGCGGGCTTAGCGTTTTCTGGAAGTCCAGACCACCCCGAACACGAGGAGCCACATGCCCGCATCAACAGTTCTGGGTTCGCACATCTGTGTCAGCGATCTGACGCGACGGAGATTTGTTGTCGGCACGGCTGCATTCTCCGGGCTGTTCGCCGCCGGTTGCGCGAGGTCCGCCGGTACCGAGGGCGATTCGGCCGGGATGCGCACGGTCACGACCTCGCTCGGAACCTACGACATTCCGGTGACACCGAAACGCGTCGTCGCCATCGACTCCCGACTCGACCTCGAACCAGCCGTTGCGATGGGCCTGCCGGTCATCGCGTACAGCTTCGACGCCGCCGAGCCGTGGGTTCCGGCCGATCCCACGGCACAGGTGTTCGAGGCACCGGTCAACGTCGAGGCAATTCTCGCGCTGGAACCGGACCTGATCATCTGCACCGACATCGGTGAGGCCTCCGACATGTGGCCGCTACAGCAGTTGAGCCAGACAGCGCCTGTGCTTCCGATGGACTTCACGCGCCCGTGGCGCGAGAACATCGATCAGCTGGCGAGTTGGCTGAATCGCACCGAGAACCCCGACGTCCGTCAGGTCATCGGAGCGTACGAGGACAAGGCAGCCGGATTGAAGGAACGCCACGCCCCGAGCTTGGCGAGCAAGCAGATCGTGCTGCTGAACTACGTGAATCAGAAGGTCAACGGCGTCAACCGCAAGGGCATCTCCACACAGGTGGCCGAAGACCTCGGCGTCCAACTCCAGTGGCCGGTCGAGGGACAGAAGGAGATCTCTACCGAAAACCTCGTGACTGCTCTCGACTCGGCCGACGGAATGATCGTCACCACCGCGCCCGGCGTGGATCCCGTCAGCAACGACCGCGCGATGTGGAACCGTATCCGCGCAGTACAAGGCGACAACGTCGTCTACACGGGCGGGAACATCAACTACGGATCCGTCTACACCGCGATGCGTACGCTCGACTACTTCGACGATTTGTTCACGCGTCTGGAGAACTGACGCCGGTGTGAGGTGCCGGCCGGGCGCGGTCGGCACTTCGCACTGCGGCGACGGACACCGACAACGCCGTCGTCGACGCAACCACCACGGCAACGCCGATCAACTCTCCCGGCGTCTTCGCCCACACCAGCATGACCGTCGCCTCCACAACCAGTCCTGCCCACGCCAGAAGGGCCACTCGCGTGCGTTCTGACGCGATTGCGGACAGCAAGGCACCCTGGAGTACCGCTAGCGCTGCACCGTGCAGGGCGAAGGCCCACAGCATCGGAGCCACGGCGGCGTACGCGTCGCCCACGAGCATCGGCACCAGCGGGCCGGCAACCGCCGCCCCCAGAACCAACACGGCGCCGATGCCGACGAGCACCGCCAACGCCGAGCGAACCGCTTGCGCCGAGTGCGCCGGATTCGCCATCTTCGGGTACAGCACGACGCCCACTGCCTGTGGCAGCCAGAACGCCACCTTCGTCGCGACGGCGCCGAGTGCGTAGACACCGGCGTCGTACTCACTGAGGACGACGCGGACGATCAGCAGGTCCAGCGAAGACAACGCGATCAACGCAAGCTGGACTTGTGACGCCGCGAGCACGGAGACGACGCCGATACGCACCGGACGGTCCTCGCTCACCGAGACGGTTCGGTCGACCACTCGAACTATCGCCACCAGCAACGCAGTTCCGGCCGCGCCGGCGACCAATGCCGCGCCTGCTCCGCCACCGAAAGCCAGAACGATCACTGCCGGAAGGACTTTCATCACCCCGGCTCCGGCCAGCACGGCACTGAGAGTGCCGAACCGACCGTGACCCTGCAACAACCCCTGCTCCGTTGCCAGTAGAACCAACATGGGCGCAGTCACCAATGCCGAGAACGACGCCACGATTCCGGTGTCGAGCAGCCACGCCATCGCCGGAGCGAGCGCCACCGCGAGGACGGCGACGATCGCGGTGCATCGATACCCCAACGACCGCAACGCATCTGTGCTCTTGCCACGCACCGCCTCGCGGGCGACCACCGTCTGCAACGCCAAAGCCGGAACCGCAAGTACCAACTGGGCGGCAAGCAGACTCGCGAACTCGCCGTAGCCGACCGGACCCAACCATCGGCTGGCCAACCATGCCAACAGGTACGACGCGACATTGGCCGTCATCGATCCCACCAAAACCATGCCGACCCCGGCCGCGGCGGCGCGATCGAGTGGTTGGCGAGGCATGGCAGTAATGATGCACCACGTATCGTGCGCGTCATGACAGTGCAAGCCGGATACCGCCGTTACCTGCCTGCGGCGTACAGCCTGGCGCTGGCACTGTTGATCCTCGGACCGCTGCTCGGCCCCGGCTACCTCCTGCTGCGCGACGCCGTCAGCACGCCGCGCTCGTACTTGACCGACTCCGCCCTCGGACTCACCGACGCCGCAGCCCGCGCCGTTCCCCAGGACGCGCTGATCGCAGCGTTGAGCACCGTGATCGACGGCGGACTGGTGGTCAAGTTCATCCTGCTCGTGGCGCTCTGGCTCGCCGGTTGGGGTGCGGCGCGCATGGTCGCCGTCCTGCTGCCGACGGCCGGTCTCGGTCCACAACTGGTCGCGTCGACGGTGATGCTCTGGAACCCCTACGTGGCCGAGCGCCTGTTACAAGGACATTGGAGCCTGCTGACCGGTTATGCCGCACTGCCGTGGATCGTGTGTGCCGGAATCGGAGTTCGCCGAGCCACGCCCGGGTCCTGGTGGGCGTTGGCCGCGTCACTGGCATACGCGGGTCTGACACCTACCGGCGCTCTGCTCGCTCTGACAGCCGCGCTGGTGGTGGTAGCCACCCCAGGAGGCCGAACCTCGGCCATGCGGCGTGTCTGCGGCGCTATCGGGCTGTTCCTCGTCGCCGCCTCGCCGTGGTTGGTCGCCACCTTCGTATCCGGAGCAGCAGGCGACGGTTCCGATCCAGCGGGAGTCGCCGCCTTTGCCGCCCGAGCAGAACCGGGACTCGCGACGCTCGGCAGCCTCGCCGGGCTCGGCGGTATCTGGAACTCGGCAGCGGTACCGTCCACGCGCACAACACTCTTCGCGTTGGTCGGAACAGTTCTTCTGCTTGTCGTGGTGTTTGCCGGTGTGCCCGCTCTGTGGCGCCGACGCCGGAATCCTGTTGTCGGTGGACTCGGACTACTGGCCCTGTTCGCGGTGTTCGCTCCGACCCTGGGCGCTACTCCGTGGGGGCTCGACGTCGGCCGATGGTCGGTCGAGGTGTTCACCGGCGCCGGTCTACTGCGTGACGCCCAGAAGTGGGTCGCGCTGGCCGTACCGTTCTACGCACTCGCTGCCGCCGCCGCGGTGATGTGGGCGGGCAATCGGTTCTCCCTTCCCCGCCCGACATTCTCGATCGCCGCCGTCGTGGTGACAATCGTGGCGCTACCGGATCTGGTGTGGGGCGTTGGCGGCGCGTTGAAGCCCGTGCACTATCCCGGGTCCTGGACCGTGGTGGCCGAGCAACTACGAGACGAAACCGGTGACGTTGCAGTGCTTCCCGCCGGGATGTTCCGCGCCTTCCCCTACAGCGGTGATGCGCCGGCACTCGATCCAGCACCACGCTTCCTACCCCTCGACGTGCTGCAGACCGGCCAACTGGTGGTTGCCGGTGGTGCTGTCGGCGGCGAGGGGACTCGGGCAACTCGGGTCGAGGACCTACTGCTGGCCGGCGGAAGTCCTACGCAGTTGGCCGATCTCGGAGTCGGATGGGTACTGATCGAGCGCGGGACACCAGGTCAACTCGGCAACTCGGCAACCACGCTCGACGGCTTGGAACAGGTCTTCGCCGACAACGATCTCGCGCTATTCCGAGTACCGGGAGACATTGCCACGCAGGAAGCCTCGACCAGTGCCCGAACTGCCGTCATCGCTGCGCATCTCGCGTGGGTCCTGATGGGTGCGATCGCGCTGATCTCAGTCGGACTGAACCAGAACCGAATTCGACTCGCGCGGCGCGGCCAGTCCTGAGACCCACCGACCGTCCTTGTGCGCGGTCAGCACCTCGAGCACTCCGGTGCCGGTCTGTTCCCAGGAGAACTCACCGGACCACACGCGAGCTTTCTCACCGAGCACCATGCGGAGTTCGTGGTCGCGGAGCAGAGTGCCGGCAGCCTGCGTCAGATCGGCGATGTCGCCCTCGCCGGCGTTCTCGCCCCCGACCAGAAGGCCCGTCACTCCGTCGACGATCGAGTCGGTCAGACCCTTCGAACTGCGGTAACCGATCGTCGGAACACCGTGCTGCGCAGCCTCGATGACCGCCAGGCCCCACCCTTCCTTCCGCGAAGGCATGAGGTGGATCCACGATTGCGCCAGCAGTTCGTGTTTGCGAGCCTCGTCGACGTGGCCGTAGAACGAGACGGCGTCACCGATCCCCAACTCGGCGGCGCGATCGCGCAGGTTCTGCTCCCACCAACCACCACCGATGACGTCGAGATGGATGTCCGGAAGCGTAGGCCGCAGGGCTGCGACCGCTTCGAGTGCGTCCTCGATCTGCTTGTGGGGCACCAGCCGTGAGAGAACCGAGATGGTGGGACGCTCGGCCCTGGTGATCGATCCACCCGCGTCGACGCCGACGGGGAGCCGATCGGCACCGTTACGCACCACGGCAATTCGTTCGCGCTCGACACCGAGGTCCACCAATTCTTCCGCTGAGGGAAGCGACACCGTCAGATACTGACTACGTCGATGGGTGCGCGGTGACAATCGCGATTCGACCCACCAGCCGATCCGGCCGACGAGCTTGCCTGCCACCGGCCACTGTTCACGATGGCAGTGATGGACCAGAAGCGTGACCGGCGCACCCGCCACGGTCTTGGAGAAGAAGGGGATGCCGTTCTGAGTGTCGATCACCGCGTCGGGGCGAATGCCCTTGAGCGATCCGAAACCCAGACGTCCGGCGGCAATGGCGGCCAGAGCGCGGGGGTACACGCTGAAACGTCCACCGGCCCGGCTGATCGTGATGCCGTCTCGAACCTCCGACGCGGGCGCCCCGGGATACGACGCCGTCCGCAGCGTCACCTTGATACCGCGCTCGGCCAACTGGGATCCGACCTGCTCGAGGTAACGCTCGCTTCCACCGCCCTGGGGATGCCCGGTATCGCGCCAGCAGAGCAACAGAACCTCGCGCACGTGCGTTACTCCCTGAGTTGGTCGGTGGCCACCCCGGTTCGGGCGATCCTGCGGGATGCCCCGCCTGACCGGCCGGTAACCCTGCCGAACACCCTAACTGTTCGAGCGTCCGTATTGCCGCGCTCCTGACGGTGTTCGTGGACCGGGTGCCCCAGTGGCTAAAGTTGCTACCCGTGACCAAGCCCGCAGTGACCCGCATTTTCGGCCGACGGGCAACCCTGAAACGCTCGTTCGGCCTGCTCAGCGACTTCCGCCACGAGCAGTCCGCGCCCGACATCTTCTACGGCGCGCTCGCGCGCGACTCCGTCGAATTGATCTCGGACCTGCACGAAGGTCACACCGGACGATCCCTCGACGGTCTCACCGTCCTCGACGTGGGCGGCGGTCCGGGCTATTTCGCGGAGGTCTTCCAGGCCGCAGGTGCCCGCTACATTCCCGTCGAACCCGATCCGTCGGAGATGCACGCAGCAGGTCTGACGGTGGGCGGCGCGGTGCGCGGATCCGGTTTGGCACTGCCGTTCCTGGACTCGTCCGTGGACATCTGCTTCTCCTCCAACGTGGCCGAACACGTCAGCGAGCCCTGGCTGATGGCCGAGGAAATGCTGCGCGTGACCAAGCCCGGCGGCTTGATGGTTCTCTCGTACACCCTGTGGTGGGGTCCGTTCGGCGGCCACGAAACCGGACCGTGGCACGCGCTGGGGGGCGAGTACGCAGCCAAGCGGTACCTACGCAAGACCGGACGCGAACCGAAGAACAGATTCGGGGTCTCGTTGTTCAAAGTCGGCGCCACGGACGGCTTACGCTGGGCCCGTGGAACCAGCCAGGGCACATTGCTCGCCGCGATCCCGCGCTACCACCCGTCGTGGGCGTGGTGGATGGTCCGAGTCCCCGGTCTGCGGGAGTTCCTGGTGAGCAACCTCGTCGTGGTTCTCGAAAAGCGATAGCGACATGCGCCTCGCAGTCGACATCGGTGGTACCAAGATGGCTGCCGGGGTCGTGTCCGAGGACGGCCGCGTTCCCGTGTTCGACAGCGTTCCGACGCCGCAGACCGACCCGTGGGGATCCTGTGCGGCGCTGCTCGAACGAGTCGCAGACGGCCGAGAGGTCGACGGTGTCGGCATCGCGTGCGCCGGGCCGGTGGACACCGTCGCCGGCGTCGTCGCTCCCATCAACATCACCGAGTGGGCACAGGGATTCGAGCTCGTAGCGGGCGTCCGCAGCGTCTTTCCCGATGCCGGAACCGCCCTCGCAATGGACGGAGCCGCAGCGGCATTGGCGGAGTTCCACCACGGCGCCGGACGCGGAACCCCGAACCTCCTGAGCCTGGTCGTCTCGACGGGAATCGGCGGAGGAATCGTTCTCGGCGGTGAGATTGCTCGGGGTCGCACGGGGAACGCCGGTCACATCGGCCACATCGTCGTTCCAGGATCTGCCGAACCGTGCAGCTGCGGGGGCGTCGGCTGCCTCGAGACGGTGGCAAGTGGACCGTCCGCGGTGCGATGGGCTCGTAGCCAGGGCTGGTCGGGGAACACCGGCCGTGAACTAGCCGAGGGTGCACGCAGCGGCGACGCGATCGCCGTGGACGCGCTTCACCGTGCAGGCACGGCGCTCGGTGGCGCCATCGCCTCGGCGGCTGCCCTCCTGGACGTGGACCTCGCGGTGATCGGCGGCGGTTTCGCCCAGTCGGGTACACCGCTGTGGGAACCGATGCTCGACGCGGCTGCCCGACATGCCCGTTTGTCGTTCGTCGCCGGGCTCCGGATCGTTCCCGCCGAGCTGGGTGGCGCCGGAACTCTGACCGGTGCGGGCTTGCTCGCGCTCACCGCCGTTATCTGACACGCGTTCTTCCCCGATAAATCCGCAGGGAGTCCCACTAAACGGGTGCCACCTGTTCCCAATTTCTGTAACGTGTTTTAGTGTTCTGACTCACACCGTTACGGGCATCGCACGTGACGCCTACGGGAAGGAGGTGACCGTGAGCCCAGACGCTTCCTCATCTGACGTTGCCTCGACTGCTTCTTCGTCAGATGAAACCGAGCATCACGCCCAGGTCGCCCGACCGAGCGATTCCCTCCGCGACACCGAAGACCTCCGTGAGCGCCTGGAACGGTGGATGGCCGGCAAGGTGCCGAGCGGATCCACTGTGACCGTCGCCGACGTCACCTTGCCCGCAGCCAACGGCATGTCCAGCGAAACCATCCTCTTCGACGCCACCTGGGACGGCGAACATCATCCCTTGGTCGCTCGGGTGGCACCGACGGAATCGACCATGCCGGTCTTTCCTGCCTACGATCTCGAATCCCAGTTCCGCACCATGGCTCAGGTGCGCGAGCACTCGGCGGTACCTGTGCCCGCGGTGTACTGGTCCGAATCCGACCCGCACGCGTTGGGTGCGCCGTTCTTCGTGATGGAACGCATCTCCGGCGACGTGCCGCCAGACGTCATGCCGTACAACTTCGGATCGTGGGTCACCGAAGCGTCCCCCGAGCAGCGAAAGACCCTCCAGCGCAGCTCGGTCGACGTCCTGGCTAAGTTGCATGCCATCGACAAACCTGGTGAGCGTTTCGACTTCCTCCGACTCCCGAATTCGGGAACGACTGCACGAGAAGCATTCACGGCGCACATCGCCGAGCAGCGCGCGTACTACGAGTGGGTGGTCTCCGACGGGATCAGATCACCGCTCATCGAACGTGCCCTCGACTGGATCGAGGAGAACAATCCCGCGGACGATTCGCCGGCGGTGCTCTGTTGGGGCGACTCGCGCATCGGTAACGTCATGTACCAGGACTTCGCGCCGGTAGCCGTACTCGACTGGGAAATGGCAACTCTCGGCCCACGAGAGATGGATCTGGGCTGGATGGCGTTCCTGCACAGGTTCTTCGAGGACATCGCCGGACTGGCGAACCTACCCGGCCTTCCCGACTTCCTGAGACTGCCGGATCTCGCGCAGACCTACGCCGAGATCACCGGCCACACCCCACACGATCTGGAGTTCTACGTTACCTATGCCGCACTGCGTCAGGCGGTGATCATGTGGCGAATCCAGGCCCGCGCCATAGCCTTCGGCCAGTCGCAGCGACCCGAAGACCCTGACGACATGATCATGCACCGCGCTTCGCTCGCCGCGATGCTCGACGGTACCTACTGGGAGAGGTTGGCCTGACATGCTGTCACCGATGGACGACTACCCCGTTCACCAGATCGCCGAACCGATCCGTCACGTAGCCACCTCGGATCGAAACTTCTACGACCGCTACTACTTCAACTGCTACCCCACCGAATCCCCCGACGTGTTCCTCATCGTCGGACTCGGCCAGTACCCCAACCTCGGCGTCATGGACGCCTTCGCGGTACTGCGCCGCGGTGACGACCACATCGTTGCCCGTATGTCGAAGGCACTGGGCGCCGACCGTACCGACACCACCGTCGGACCTTTGCGCATCGAAGTGCTGGAAGGACTGCAGAAGCTCCGCGTCGTCCTCGAACCGGGCAGCGAATACGATCTCTCCTTCGACATCACCTTCGACGCCACCATCCCGGCGGCGCTCGAGCCCAAGCACTTTCGTCGCCAACTCGAACGGGTCACGTTCGACACCTCGCGCTTCCTGCAGACCGGAACCTGGACCGGATCGCTCACCGTCGACGGGGAGGAGTTCGCGATCGACCCGAAGACGTGGCGGGGAAACCGCGACCGCTCGTGGGGTGTGCGTCCGGTCGGTGAAGCCGAACCGCAAGGCAGACGCGCCGTCGACGGAATCCAGAACTTCTTCTGGATCTACGCGGTCATGCAGTTCGACGAGTTCACGATCTCGGTGATCATGCAGGAAGACGAGCAGGGCAGGCGCATAGTCGAAGAGGCCATGCGAGTGTGGCCGGACGAAATCAGGGACAACGAATGGCTCGGCCGGCCCGAACACGAACTGACGTTCTGCCCCGACACCCGCGACGTCACCGGAGCAACCATCACCTTCCACCGGCCAGGCGGTGAAGTCCTGACCGTCACCTGCGAACTGTTGCTGGCCAACTACATCGGAATCGGCACCGGCTACGGACTCGAACAGGACTGGCGTCACGGAATGTGGCAGGGCGAACTCGTCGTACAAGGGCTCCGCCACAAGGTCCACGAGATCGAACCGTTCCAACGCATGTTCTCCCCCGTCGACAATCTCGCGTCCTTCACTCTCACCGAAGGCACGAACACCAACACCGGCACCGGCCTTTTCGAGGTAGCCGCCATCGGACCGCACGAGAAATACGGATTCACCAGTTTCACCGACACCGCACAGGCAGACGACGCGTATGCCCTCGCGGCGACCGACAACACCGAGGAATGAATTGATGACTGACTACGACAAGCTCTACATCGGTGGAGCATGGGTGGCCCCGGCCACCGACCAGGTACTCGAAGTGTTCTCTCCCGCAACGGAGGAGCGCGTCGGCAGCTGTCCCATCGCAGCACCGGCAGACATCGACGCGGCCGTGTCCGCAGCCCGCGCGGCGTTCGAGGGACCGTGGTCACGCACCACCCCCGCCGAGCGCGGCGCGATCCTCGCCAAGGCCGCCAAGCTGATCGAAGAGCGCAGCGCGGAAATCAACCAGCTCATCTCCAACGAGATGGGCCAGCCGCCCGCCATGGTCGGCATGATGCAGCAGACCCCGTCGATGGCGACGCTGGGCTACTACGCCGAGCTGGCCGACAAGTTCGCGTGGGAAGAGAAGCGCACCGGCGCATTCGGGCAGACCAAGGTGACCCGTGAGCCCGTCGGCGTCGTCGCCGCCGTGCTGGCCTGGAACGTCCCGCTGTTCCTGGCGATCAACAAGCTGGCCCCCGCGCTGCTCGCCGGCTGCACCGTACTGCTCAAGCCCGCACCCGAATCCCCTCTCTCTGTCCACGTGATCGCCGAGATCTTCACCGAGGCAGGCGTTCCCGAAGGCGTCATCTCCGTGCTCCCCGGCGGAGCCGAGACCGGCGAATACCTGGTCTCTCACGCGGGCATCGACAAGATCACGTTCACCGGATCCAGTGCCGTCGGCCGCAAGATCGGTGCCATCGCCGCACAGAACCTCAAGCGCTGCTCCCTCGAACTGGGTGGCAAGTCCGCCGCGATCATCCTCGAGGACGCCGACATCGCCGCCGGAATGCCGATGCTCGTCATGTCCGGCCTGATGAACACCGGTCAGGCCTGTGTCGCTCAGACCCGAATCCTCGCTCCCCGTTCGCGTTACGACGAGGTCATCGAGGGAATGAAGACCGCCGCAGGCTTCATGACCGTCGGCGATCCGTCCGATCCCGCAGCACAACTCGGCCCGCTGATCTCCGAGAAGCAGCGCGAGCGCGTCGAGGGTTACATCGCCAAGGGTAAGGAAGAAGGCGCGCGCGTCGTACTCGGTGGTGGACGCCCCGCCGGCCTGGACAAGGGCTGGTATGTCGAGCCGACGATCTTCGCCGACGTGGACAACTCGATGACCATCGCACGCGAGGAGATCTTCGGACCCGTTCTCTCGGTGATCCCGTACGACTCCGAGGACGAGGCCATCAAGATCGCCAACGATTCGGATTACGGCCTCGCCGGATCGGTGTGGACCACCGACATCGATCACGGACTCGAAGTTGCCGCGCAGATCCGCACGGGTACCTACGCGATCAACTGGTACGCCTTCGATCCCGGATCACCGTTCGGTGGTTACAAGAACTCCGGTATCGGTCGCGAGAACGGACCTGAGGGTCTCGAAGCCTTCTGCGAGACCAAGTCCGTACTCATGCCGCCCGGCTACGTGGGCTGACCCACCCGGGAGTTGGCACCCTTTGCTGACAGTTGGCACCCGTTCCGACCTGCCGGAACGGGTGCCAGCCCCATGAAATGGGTGCCAACTCCCAGCGAATCCACAGATCCACCCGGTACCGTCGAAAACGAATCAGTCATCTCACAAAGGACATTCATATGCTCACCAACGCCATCAACGCTTTCCTCGCACTCTGGGGCAGCGCCTCCGTCGGCAGCAGTGGATACCAGATCCCGCCGGGAACCCTTCCCTTCGGTTCCTGAGACAGGACAACAGAACCCGCTGAGCGCACTTCGCGCTCAGCGGGTTCTCTGTTTCGCCGACCTATATCTACCGGTCCAGAACGTGATCCACCAATTGATTCTCCTGACCTGCGACCAATGCTTCAGCGTCACCGGCGTCCACATGACCGAACCAGGTGCCACCGGGGTTCGCGATCACCAACGGGCCCAGGTTGCACGGGCTCAGACAACCGGTTCCGGTCACCTTTGCCGAAGTGCCTTTGGCCGCCGCACTCATGGCCCGGTGAAGCGGTCCTGCTCCGTACGCCATACAGCGAGGGCCCTTGCACACCAACAGATGCCTATCGTGCTGCTCGATCACGGACCACGCCGGACTGCGATACGACGCCGGACTCGCGGTGATCGGCTTTCCCGCCGAGTCGAGTTCGTCGATCACCTGCCCGGCCACCGCACCTTCGAGCGTTTCCGATTCGTGGAGCGTCACTTCCAGTTCGGCGTCGATTCGGGTTTCGCGCCAGTTCGCAACCGCCTTGCTTGTCCACGTGAGCAGGTACCGATCCCTCGGCACCGCAACTGGAATCAACACGACCTTGTCGACGTCATCGACATGGGCTCGATCGAGTTCCTCGTGAAGGCTCGGCGAGGAGACATCGAGGTACGCAACGCGAACGTCGGCGTCGGTGCCCGCCTGAACAGCGTCGAACATCCGTCGCGCGGCCGACTCGTCCAGGCCGCTGACAGTCGGCCGTAAGACGACAATCACCCGACGCGAGCACCGGTTGTTGCTCATGCCGACGGCGCGGTTGTCCAGTCGATGCTGCTCGACGGAGCCAGCCCGAACTCTTCGATCTTCGCGCGCAACTGTTCCGCGCCGTAGATATTGGGGAACCCACTGGTGAACATGGCGAGCGGGAGTACGACGAAACGGTTCTGCTTGACTGCGTCGAGGTCACGCAGGCCTTCTCGGCTCTTGATCGCGTCGATCTTGCCCTGTACTTCGTCGGCACTCTTCTTGTAGTCCATGATCACGATGACGTCGGGTTCGGACTTCGCGACGGTCTCCCAGCTCGCCTTGAACCAGGTGTTGTCGACGTCGGCGAACACATTGGTTCCCCCGGCCGCGTCGATGATTCCGTTGGGGGCTCCGTTGCCTCCACTGGTGTACAGATCTTCCTCACCGCTGTCATAGATCAGCACCTTCGGCTTGTCGGCGGCATCCGGCGCCGACTCCAGACGCGCCAAACGCGAATCCAATTCGGTCTGCGCCTCGGCGGCGGTGTCCTCGGTACCGAACAGCTTTCCGTAATTGGTCACGTCCGCACGGAGGGCATCCCACGGCCCCATCGTTCCGAGCGCGGAATCCGCTGCCGCGCTCTGCCGACAACTGTCGGAGATCACGTATGAGTCGATGTTGTTGCTCTGCAGCGATTCCGGCGTCACACCGGAGGCTCCCTTGAACAAGCCACTGTAGGAGCCGACCACCAGGTCCGCCTGCTTACCCAGAATCGTCTCCATCGTGATCGTTCCGTCCAGGTGTGGGACATCCGCAATTCCAGGGCCGAACATCGACTCCATGACCGCGTCGTTGTTCGTGTTCAACACGACGGCAGCGAGACGATCCAAACCGCCGACTCGGAGAATGGTGCCGATATTGGCCGCATTGCTTGTCGCAACGACGTTCTCGATCGGAAGCTGGAAAGTGCTTTCCGTTCCGCAGTTCTCCAATGTCACCGAAGTCTTGTCCGCGGCTTCGTCCACCGGTGCAGTTGCCGAGCATCCGGAAACGGCCAACAACGCTGTCGCGGCTACAACCGCACCGAACGACGCGCGGGTCTTGACATGTATCAAAGTGCACTCTCCGAAAATGATTGTTGTAGTTGAGAATTTCGTGATTCGAATACGAGGTGTGAACGGCCTGTCGCGGGGTTCACGAGCTCGAAAGTCTCGACGCCGAAGACAGTTGCCACCACCGAGGTGGTGAGTACGTCGGATGGATGTCCGAACGCCCTGGCCACTCCATCCGCGAGCACGAGCACCCGATCGCACACTGCCGCAGCCAAATCGAGGTCGTGCAGTGCCATGATCACCGTCCGGTCCAACGACCGGACCAGATCGAGCAGTTCGAGTTGATGCCGGATGTCGAGATGATTGGTCGGCTCGTCGAGGATGAGCACGCCGGCGTCCTGCGCGAGACCTCGGGCGAGAAACACCCGCCGACGCTCACCGCCGGAAAGCGTGTCCATCGAAGAGAACCGGTGCTCGATCATTCCGACCTCGCCCAGAGCACGATCGACGACGGCATTCTCGTGCTTTCCACCGACGCTCCAGGGCTTTGCATGTGGTGTGCGGCCCAGACTCACGTACTCGTGAACCAACAAATCGGCAGGACTCTGCTCTTCCTGCGCCACAAAGGAAATGGCTTTGGCCCGCGACCGCGCGGGCATCGCGTGCACGGAGTCGCCGCCGACACGAATGTCACCGCCGGCGATCGGCCCGAGACCGGCGAGAGCACGCAAGAACGTCGACTTGCCCGAGCCGTTCGGACCAACCACGCCGACCACTGCGCCGGCGTCGGCCGCGATGTCGACGCCTTTGACGATGGTTCGACGGTCGATGCGGACAACGACTCCGGACGCGGTCAGCGCCAGGGCTCGGGCGCTCACGAACTGCCACCGAATCGGTAGCGCCGACGGCCGAGAAGCAGGAGAAACAGCGGTGCACCGATCACCCCGGTCACCACGCTCAGCGGGATCTCGGTCGGCCGCAACGAGGTCCGCGCCACGACGTCGACCCACACGAGGAACGACGCGCCGATCAGCGCTGCCGCCGGCAACACCACTCGATGTCTGGCTCCGACAAGCATGCGTGTGACGTGCGGTATGACCAAGCCTACGAAGGCAATCGCGCCGGACACCGCAACCATCGTGCCGACCAACGCTGCCAGCACGCCGAACAGCACGTTTCGCAGGGTTCGGATGGGAATACCGAGCGAAGCCGCGACGTCCGGTCCGGCCGCCAGCGCGTCCAGCCAACCGTGCAGCGCGAACACCGCTGCCGTCAGCAGGAACACAACGATGACCGGCGCCCACAACTTGTCCCAGGATGCCCCGGCCAAACTTCCCAGGAGCCAGAACAATACGGACTGCGCGGCCTGGGAATCATTGGTACGCAGCACCAGAAAACTCGCGATCGCCGACAGGGCGGATGCGGTAACGGTGCCGGTCAGAACCAATCGCAGTGGAGTGATACCGCCTTGCAGCGTCGCGATGGTGAAGACGAGAATCGCAGCTCCCAACGCCCCGATCATCGCGCCGAAACTGAGCGCCCACACTCCCGCGCCGGCGAACAGTCCGGTGGTGATGACGGCGGTGGCACCGACACTCGCGCCGGACGACACTCCCAGCAGGTGGGGATCGGCGAGAGCGTTACGGACGAGGGTTTGCACCACCGCGCCGGCGACGGCAAGACCAGCGCCGACGGCCAGACCGAGCAGTACCCGAGGTGCTCTGATCCCCCACACGATCGCAAGTTCGGAACGCGTGACGGGTGGGCCTCCGAAGCGCGAGTGCACCACGTCCACCACAGTGGACACGGGGAGCATCTCGGATCCGAACGCCAACGCGCACACAGCAGAGAGCACGGTGACGATCACCAGAGCGGGCAGCACGATACCCGGACCGAGTCGTCCTCGCGGTGCACCAGCCTTCGGCGCAGGCAGGTGGGTAGGTGGAGACAGAGCTCCGCCAACAGCATTCATGGTGTGACCGATCCATCCTCGTGGCATGACACAACGTCAACGAGGGTGGTATCTGGCTACGGTCGACGCAGGGACGACCTCACAGTGGCGGGACCGCGCCGGAATTGCACCGACTTCCCATTACCTCGATGATGACGTCAGAACCATAACGGACCGCGGTCACCATTCTCGACACCGGATCAACGTTGCGACCCGATCATCGATCTCGCGTGCCGTACGACGGCTTCCGTTCGCACTCGAAGTTCTTCGGGTGAATCCGATTCCAGCACAACCCGATGCACCTGACTGTCCACGGCAGTCACGGTCAGCCGCGACGTCAACAACGCATCCTCCGCACTGAAACCGTGGCTCTGGAGGCACTCCGAAAAGCCTAGTACCAGTTGCCGATTCATTTCTTCGACCTGCTCGATGAGCTCACGCGTACGCGGAACCTGATCGTAGAGCAGGTGAAAGAACTCTCGCGGCTTACTGTTCACTTCGACCGCGCACTCCACCAACATCCGGACGGCCTCGTCCGGGGTGAGCTCACGCTCGACGATGTCGGCAAGGCAGAGCGCAAAACTCTCCCGCGCAGCACTCACGTGACGGTTCGCCAACTCCGAGAGGATCTCGTACTTGTCGCCGAAATACTGGTAGAGCGAGCCCACCGACACCCCTGCTTCGTCAGCGATCCGGTTGGTGGTCGCTGCCATGGCTTCCGAAGCGAAAACGCGAGTAGCTGCCTCCAGGATCGCGTCGTAGGTAGCCCTCGAGCGCTGCTGGGAGGGCCTTTTCCGTCGAGTCGACACGGTCCTCCGATGCGAGTTGTCAGCCGCGACGCCGATACCGATACCGAGAATTGTGTAGGTGACCAGCGCCGATTACTCGAAGTTTATGCCCGACCGGTACACCGACCACATGCCGGCGCCGACCACGACGTGGTGGGAGTGGAACGGCAACACCGTCCACGTCGCACGGGCCGTGGTTCCAGACGCGCCGGTTCGTGTTCTCGGCATCCACGGCGCCGGCGGCTACTCGGGCGCGTTGTGGCCGTTCGCCGGGATCGGCGTGAAACTCGGAGCCGAAGTCCTCTTCCCTGACCTTCCGCTGTACGGCGACACCGTCGTAGCCGATCCCGCCGGCGTCCGGTACGAGCAGTGGGTCGATCTCCTCTGCGATCTCGTCCGGGCCGAGAAGGCAGCCGACGATCGGCCGCTGGTGTTGTTGGGAGCCAGCATCGGCGGTCTGCTGGCCTACGAGGTGGCCGCGCGGACCGGTCTGGCCGACGCCGTCGTCGCCACCTGTCTGCTCGATCCCTCGAATCCGTCGGCCAGAGCTGCCGCGGCGCGGTTCGGCCCGATGGGCGTCTACGGCGCTCCCCTGATGCGCCGCACCGAACGACTGGTGGGCCGTATCCGCGTGCCCATCCGTTGGGTCGCCGACGTCGCGAACATGAGCAGCAACCGTGAACTCGCGACGCTGTGCGCAACCGATCCGCGCGGTGGCGGTGTTCGGGTGCCACTCGGATTCCTCAGCAGCTACTTCTCGTTCGAGCACACCGCACCCGAAGCATTTCGGACGACGCCCGTTCTGCTCACCCACCCGGCCGACGACCGATGGACGCCACCCGAACTGAGCCTGCAGTTCCTCCGCCGCATCAACGCACCCACCGAATTCGTGATGCTGGACGGGTGCGGGCACTTTCCCGTCGAAGAGCCGGGCCTGACGCAGTTCCACGACGCCGTCGACACACTGCTGCGCTCCGTCGCCGAGCGTCACCGCACGAAACCGTCGTCACCCGCCTAGCCTGAGAATCGTGAGCACCGAAACGGAAGCATCGGCCGACGAGAGCACCACGACGGTCGTACTGGCGTTTGCGGCGAACGCGCTGATCGCCGGTGCCAAGACGGCGGCCGCCATCGTCACCGGATCTGCATCGATGGTCGCAGAGGCCACCCACTCCTGGGCCGATACCGGCAACGAAGTGCTGCTGCTGATCGCGAACCGCCGCTCGAAAAGGGTTCCCGACCGAGACCAGCCACTCGGGTACGGCCGGGAGGCATACATCTGGTCGATGTTCGCCGCCCTCGGACTGTTTGCACTCGGCGCGGGTGTCTCGATCACCCACGGCATCCAGGAACTGTTCCATTCCGAACCGGCCTCCGACTTCGGTGTCGCCTACGCCGTCCTCGGCGTCTCGTTCATCCTCGAAGGCATCTCGTTCCGGCAGGCGTACAAACAACTCCGAAACGAAGCGTCCGCCGTGAACCGCGACGTCATGACCCAGGCACTCAACACATCCGACCCGACGACTCGGGCCGTGTTCGCCGAAGATGCTGCGGCACTTATCGGTTTGGTCATCGCGTTCGTCGGTGTTCTGTTGCACCAGGTCACCGGTTCACCGATCCCCGACGCCCTCGGCTCCATCTTCGTCGGCATTCTCCTCGGGGTCATCGCAATCATCCTGATAGATCGGAACCGCCGCTTCCTGGTCGGCGAAGAGGCCTCGCCGACGCTGCGGGCAGCAGCCGTCGAGGCACTCACCCAACTGCCCGAGATCAACCGAATCACGTTCCTGCGTATGGAATACCTCGGTCCGCGGCAGGTGTACCTGGTGGCCAGCGTCGATCTGGTCGGTGACTACGCGGAATCCCGTGTGGCCCACACGTTGCGCGAACTCGAGCGCTCACTCGAGCAGAGCCCACGTGTCGTGCGGGCGATCCTGACCCTCTCGACGCCTGAAGAACCGTCGATCACAGTCTGAACTTCCGGCCGGGCGATAGGCTCGTTCGATGCGCGCACTGATCGTGATTCTGGCGGTTCTGGGATTTGTCGTCGGGGGAATTCCCCTGGTGGGCAGTCTGATCGACGTGATGACCAGTCCTGACGAGACCATCGTCTATCAGGGTTCCTACGTACCGTTCCGGGACGTGCAGATGGCTCGGGACTACGAGTCGACGATAGCCACCGCCTACGAACCCCTGGACGGACCGCGCTGGCTCGTCCTGGCCTGCTATCCCCTGATCGGAGCAGCACTGGGCGCTCTGACGGCGGCCGTACTGGGACGTCTCGGGTGGCGCCTGACACACGCCTGAGCAGACGCCGATGGCCACCCGTCGTCTACACGAGGGGTGGCCATCCGAGGAATACGTTCAGATGTACATCGCAGGGTCGATGTAACTGTTCGGGTCCACCAGTTTTTCCTTGGTGGTCCGTGGCCGCGCCACCGCCGGGATACCCGTCGCGATGGATTCGGCCGGAACATCTCTGGTGACAACGGCATTGGCGCCGATAGCGCTACCTTCACCGATGACGACAGGTCCGAGGATCTTGGCACCAGCGCCGACGGTGACCCGGTCTCCCAGCGTCGGGTGACGCTTGACCTGCTCGAGCGAGCGACCACCGAGAGTGACGCCGTGATAGAGCATCACGTCGTTACCGACCTCGGCCGTCTCCCCGATCACGACGCCCATGCCGTGATCGATGAAAAACCGCCGACCGATGGTGGCACCGGGATGAATCTCGATGCCGGTGACGAAGCGTGTCAGCTGCGAGAGCACTCGCGCCGGGCCGCGTAGCGCAGGGACGGCCCACATGCGATGCGCAACCCGATGTGCCCAAATGGCATGCAGCCCTGAATAAACGAGCGCGTTCTCCACATTGCTGCGCGCGGCAGGATCCTGACCGCGCGCAGCCTGCAGGTCCTCGCGAATTGTCCCGAGGATACTCACAAGTCTCAGTCCCGGATGTGTTCGAACAGCGGGGTGGAGATGTAACGCTCGCCGAAGTCGCACACGACAGCCACGATCAGCTTGCCGGCGTTTTCCGGACGCTTCGCCAACTCGAGTGCTGCCCAGACGATGGCGCCGGACGAGATGCCGCCCAGGATGCCTTCCTTGGTGCCGAGTGCGCGAGCGACCTCGATGGAATCGGGGAACGAGACGTCGATGATCTCGTCGTAGATCTCGCGATCGAGGACGTCGGGCACGAAGTTCGCGCCGATTCCCTGGATCTTGTGGGGGCCGGGCTGGCCACCGTTGAGGATCGGTGAGTCGATGGGCTCGACGCCCACGATCTTGACCTCGGGCTTGTACTTGCGAAGGGTGCGTCCGACGCCGGTGATGGTGCCGCCGGTGCCGATGCCGGACACGAAGATGTCGACGGCGCCGTCGGTGTCGGCCCAGACCTCTTCGCCCGTCGTTGCCTCGTGGATGGCCGGGTTGGCCGGGTTCGCGAACTGGCTGGCCGAGACAGCGTTCTCGGTCTGCTCGACGATTTCCTTGGCCTTGGCGACCGCACCGGCCATGCCCTCGGATCCCGGGGTCAGCACGATCTCGGCGCCGTAAGCACGCAGCATCACGCGACGCTCGGTGGACATGGTCTCGGGCATGGTCAGGATGACCTTGTAGCCGCGAGCAGCACCGACCATGGCGAGTGCGATACCCGTGTTACCGCTGGTTCCCTCGACGATGGTGCCACCGGGCTTGAGTGCACCGGACTTCTCGGCGGCGTCGATAATCGCCACGCCGATCCGGTCCTTGACGCTGTTGGCCGGGTTGTAGAACTCGAGCTTGACGGCGACCTGTGCGTCCAGGCCCTCGGTCAGACGGTTGAGCCGCACGATCGGGGTGCGCCCGACCAATTCGGTCACGTTGTTGTAGATCCCGCTCATATCTGGTCCTCCTGAGGATCGAGTGTGTCGACCCGCTCGCTGATCACTGCTTTACGGCTGAACTGCATAACGGCTGAACTGCTTAACGGCTGAACTGCTTAACGGCTACAGGCAAGGGCATACAGACGACCGATGCCGCATCGGTTCATCAAATTGAACCAATGCGGCATCAGGCCACTACATACGGGGCGGTTTATCAGGCCAACCGCTGCTTCAGAGCTTCGAACTCGTCGCGAATGCCGGTCGGCAGCTTCTCGCCGACGAAGTCGAACCACTCTTCGATGAGCGGGATCTCGGCCTTCCACTCGTCGATGTTGACCGCGAGGGCCTCGGTGATGTCGGCGTCCGACACGTCCAGGCCTTCGATGTCGAGTGCCGATCCGGTGGGAACGACGCCGATCGGGGTGTCGATACCGGCAGCCTTGTGCTCGATACGCTCGACGATCCACTTCAGGACGCGAGAGTTCTCGCCGAAGCCTGGCCACAGGAAGCGTCCGTCGTCGCCGCGGCGGAACCAGTTGACGTAGAAGACCTTGGGGAGCTTGGACGCGTCGGCGGACTTGCCGAGGTCGATCCAGTGCTGGAAGTAGTCACCGACGTTGTAGCCGAGGAACGGCAGCATTGCCATCGGATCGCGGCGAACCGTACCGACCTGGCCTTCGGCTGCTGCGGTCTGCTCGGAGCCGACCGTTGCACCCATGAAGACGCCGTGCTGCCAGTCGCGAGCCTCGGTGACCAGCGGAACCGTCGTCTTGCGGCGTCCGCCGAACAGGATTGCCGAGATCGGCACGCCCTTCGGGTCGTCCCACTCGGGAGCCATGATCGGGCACTGCGACATCGGGGTGCAGTAACGCGAGTTGGGATGAGCCGCATGGGTGCCCGACTCGGGCGTCCACTCGTTGCCCTTCCAGTCGATCAGGTGCTGCGGGTCGCCTTCGAGGCCTTCCCACCAGACGTCACCGTCGTCCGTCAGAGCGACGTTGGTGAAGACCGTGTTGCCCTGGTCGATGGTGCGCATGGCGTTGGGGTTCGAGGACCAGTTGGTGCCGGGAGCCACGCCGAAGAAACCGAATTCCGGGTTGACGGCGTACAGCTGTCCGTCCTCACCGAAACGCATCCAGGCGATGTCGTCACCGAGGGTCTCGGCGCGCCACCCGGGGATGGTCGGCTGGATCATCGCGAGGTTGGTCTTGCCACAAGCGGAGGGGAATGCCGCCGCGATGTAGTAGGCCTTGTCCTCGGGCGAGATGAGCTTGAGGATGAGCATGTGCTCGGCCAGCCAGCCCTCGTCGTGCGCCATTGCCGAGGCGATACGCAGCGAGTAGCACTTCTTGCCCAGGAGAGCGTTTCCGCCGTAGCCGGAACCGAAGCTCCAGATCTCACGATCCTCGGGGAAGTGGGTGATGTACTTGGTGTCGTTGCACGGCCACGCGACATCTTCCTGGCCTTCGGCCAGCGGAGCGCCCAGCGAGTGCAGCGCCTTGACGAAGAACCCGTCGGTGCCGAGCTTGTCGAGAACCTTGCTGCCCATGCGGGTCATGACGCGCATGGAGACGACGACGTACTCGGAATCGGTGAGCTCGACGCCCAGCTTCGGGTCCTCGGCGTCGAGGGGGCCCATGCAGAACGGCACGACGTACATGGTGCGTCCACGCATGCAACCGCGGTACAGGTCACCCATGAGGGTGCGCATCTCCGCCGGGTCCATCCAGTTGTTGGTGGGACCTGCGTCGATTTCTTCCTTCGAGCAGATGTACGTACGCGATTCGACTCGCGCGACATCGGACGGATCGGAGTTGCCGAGGAAAGAGTTCGGCTTCTTCTCGTCGTTGAGGCGGGTGAAGGTTCCTGCCTCGACCAACTTCGTTGTCAGTCGGTCCCATTCTTCGTCCGAGCCGTCTGCGAAGACGACGCGATCAGGCTGGGTGAGTTCGGCAACCTCTTGCACCCATGCAAGCAGTTCCTTGTGCTGCGTGGGGGGCGTGCCGTCAGTTCCATTGAGACCGGGAATGGTCGCTGAGGTCATCAAACTCTCCTGGGGTGAGCCGGAACCGGGTTCTCGTGACACCGGATGCGAACTGCAGCGCCCCGATACCAGTCGATCCCGGTGTCCCCCTCTCGACGGGGTCCAGCCGCGTCATCCACTCACGTGGATTTCACGGACGCCGGGTGTCCTATGTATTGAGGTTAACGCTGGCTGTTCACCTGCAGGTAATCGGGTGCGGTCAGAAATGTCACAGAAACGATTCAGTTGGTGTGTTCAGGTGCCTACCCGGCGCTCAGAGCACATAAACGGAAGCTTTTCAGAGCGCTCCGGCATCGATTTTCTGCCACACGAGGGCGCCTTCGTCGTCTCGACTGCATTCCCAGGCCGAGTAGTCGCCGTCCGACTCGATCATCGTGAGGCGATCGGCGCTACCGTCGCGATCGAAATCGGACACGATCACGACAGCGTCGTCGGAGTGGACGACACGGCTGTCGACCGTTCCGTCACCGTCCAAGTCGAAGGCGTCGAAGTTCAGGTCGCCGGCATCGACCGGTCCCGACGCGGGCCCGAAGGTCTCGGGCTCGATACGCCCAGGATCGAGCGCTTCGGCTTCGTGCCCGTCGATGTGTCCGGCCGTGATCAGAAATGCGTCCATTACTCCCCCTACTGGATGGTGACCTACTGCTTCGGCAACCCCTACCGAAACCGTCCGCTCAGTATTACCAGACCCCGACGATCAGTCGTGGCCGAAATTGCAGCACTGTGGAGAACTCTGCACTCGCGAAATGATCAGTAGGCGGTGTTCAAAACGGCGAGGTCGCGCTCGCACGACGCGAGCTGACCCGATCTGGCCGCGGCGAGCTCACGAAGTTCACCGTCGATCTCCACGATTCGAGCCTGCGCCGACGCCAACTGCTCGCGACTCTCCGCCATGATCGCCGCTCCCAGATCCGCCTCGGCCTCGAGCAGCACGCTCTGCACTCGCTGCTCCCACTGAGCGCGAACCGCCGACATCGATTCGACGATCCACGACCTGGAGTGGGCACGATCGGCCGTCAGCCCGCGAGTTCGCGCCAACCACCACGCCGCGGCGCCACCCAGAATCAACGTCACGGGGATACTTGCGAACTCCAAGGCCGGAATCATTTCCAGCGGAGTCACTGCGATACGGCCGAGGCCGAGACCCGCGGACGCGCCGACAAGAATTGTCACCCGGTCTTCGTTTCCGCGCTGACGGCGCGGCGGGCCCTCCGGAATCCGTGGGGAAGGCATGTATCCGGTCGTGCCCGCCACTTCCACCGCTGCCGCCATCGCGGCGTCGAACACCCGGGTGTGGTGGTCGACCTCGTGCTGCAGTCGCGTCGGCACGCTGCCCAATTCGGCTCGCGAGGCCGTGTCGACCCAGGCACGTGCCCCGGCGACCGTCGCCCGGGTTGCCTCGGCGATTTGTTGTGACAGATCCCCGCGCGCTCGTTGCAGTCGGCTTCGCACCTGCACCAGGCGTTCGCCTCGCCGGCCGTCACGGTCTGCGAGCAGCTGCGATCGCTCTGCCCGCAGTTCGGCACCAGGAACACCGTCACGTAGATTCCGGATCTCCATCTCGATCATCCGGCGCGTCTGTGCGATGACTCCGGAATCCGAACCACCTGCTTCCCTCTCCCGTGCCGCCCGGCTCACGACCGCAACGAGTGACTGCTCCTGACCAGGCGCAATCGGGACCACGGGAGCCTGCGCAAAAGCGGTGCAGTGCGAAGCGAGAATCTCGGCATCACGCCGGCGCACCGCCTGCCAGTCTCGATAGACGTCGACGCGGGTCAGCGCCACCACCACCGGGGTTCCGCTCGCCGCAGCGTCGCCGAGGAGAAGGAGATCCTCGCGTCCGATCACACTGGCAGCGTCGACGACCAGAAGTACGACGTCGGCGTCCACCTCGCGTGTCACTGACGAACAGTCATCCGAAGCATCGAACATCTGCGCGACGTCTTCCCGTCCACACCTTGGTGGACCGACAACGTAAATGCGAGTGCCCCTGCATGTTTCGGCGGCGACCTGGCGACCCGGATCGGATGCCGGATTCCATCGCTGCACCACGCGCAGCACCGAATCCGGAAGTACCGAAACGCTATTCATCGGTCACCGCCGGGGCAGAGCGATCGCCTCCGAGCTGCGCCCACCGACGCACATACCCGCGTCGAATCAGTGAGACCCGTTGTTGCGGACACTGTTCCGACTCGTTCACGAGCTCGCTCCACCACCGGCTGCACGTGCCCGCGTCGTCAGCAGTCCGAGGATCGGGAGGCTCGCCTTGACGCAGGGCTCGAATTTCGGGGCTCATCATCGCCGCCGCGGCGCCGAACAACACCGCGGAGTCCGAACTCAGATACAACTCGATCTCGTCCCTGCCCGCAATGCTGCGCGAGGCAGATCGCCTCAGCGCCGGGCCGATCTGCTCGACCCGGCCCCACCACTGCGCCTCCAGAACAGGTCCGAGAGCCGCGAACAACTCTTCGACGCCGCGCCCGGTCAGTGTCTCCACCGGAACCGTGGGCACGCCGACGTTCTCGGAGATTTCCGCGGCCCGTCCCAGCGCCTCGTCCCAGCGCGGACCGAACAGGTCAGCCTTGTTCGCAGCGACGACCACACGATCGGAAACTCGAGCAATGGCTCGGCCGTCGACGTCGCGGACCGCGTCGACCACCACGTAGACAACGCAACGACGACCCAGATCGGGGTTCGACGTTCCAGGGACATCGAATGCCCTCGACTCGGTCACCACAACCGGTGCGCCGACAACTCTGCGCGAGAACCGGTCGTCGCGCCTCAGGATTCGCGCCAACGACGACCGCCCCACCCCGGCCCGTCCGGCGACCACCAGCTCGAGCGGCGCAGTCAGCGATCCGAGCACCGAGTGGACCGCCTCTGCGGCTCCCGAATCGATCGACGTCAGCCGATATGCCAGAGCGCGCAGCTGATCGATCGGCTCCGAGCAGGCGTCGTCGATCGATTCTGCGGGCAACATTCGTGACCACTCACGGCATGCAAATCCTGTGTTCATCCCCACCCCACGTCCCCATCGTGTCGGTGAGATTCTGTCAGGTTCTCGGCAAGGACGGCAGGTGACACCGCCCTTTCGCCGACAGTCCGAAGTCGACGGTTTCAGGACTTTCCGTGGAAAGTCTCAACTCAAACTTCAGACCCGTCTGCGCTAAACGGGGGTCATGCGTGACAATGGGTTCGTGAACGAAGCCGATCAGCATGCACCGCAGACCCCTGACACGGGGCAGACGGACCACACCAAGGGGTCCCGTCTCCATCCGAGAGTGACCAGCTTTCGCTCTCGCCGGGGTGCGCTGACCGACGCACAGCAGCAGGCTTGGGACCGTCAGTGGCCGCTCATCGGCGCCGACGTCTCGGACACACCGCTCGACGCGAACGCCTGGTTCGGACGTGAAGCACCCCTGATCATCGAGATCGGTTCGGGTACCGGCACCGCGACGGCCGCAATGGCCAAGGCGGAACCGCACGTGAACCTGATCGCGATCGAGGTGTACCGCCCAGGGCTCGCGCAGCTTCTCCAGCAGGTCGAACGCGAAGAAATTCCCAACGTCCGCGTACTGCGCGGTGACGCGATGGACGTACTCGAGAACATGGTCGCCCCCGAATCGCTGACGGGCGTCCGGGTGTTCTTCCCGGATCCGTGGCCCAAGGCCCGCCATCACAAGCGTCGCCTCCTGCAGGGGCCGACGTTCGCGCTGATCGCCAACCGTCTCAAGCCTGGCGGAGTGCTGCACGTGGCAACCGATCACGCCGAGTACGCCGAATGGATCGAAGAAACCGGCAATGCCGAGCCGCTGCTGACCGCACTCGACTGGGAGTCTCCGATGACCCACGAGCGTCCGGTCACCAAGTTCGAGGACAAAGCCCATAAGGTCGGAAGTGCAATCACCGAGCTTATATGGGGGAAGATCAGAGCATGAGCGTCAGCGAACAGCTATCCGACGACGTGACGTCGTCGGAATCTCCTCTCGACTTCGGTCGTGACTCCCGCCACCCCAAGCGGGTGCTTCTGGTCTGGGACGCCCCTAACCTCGACATGGGCCTCGGCGCCATCCTCGGTGGCCGGCCTACCGCCGCCTACCGGCCACGATTCGACGCTTTGGGTCGTTGGCTGCTCTCTCGCACCGCCGAACTGTCCGCACAGAACAGCGGCACGCTCGAGCCTGAAGCGACCGTCTTCACCAACATCGCGTCCGGCAGCGCCGACGTCGTTCGTCCTTGGGTCGAAGCCTTGCGTAACGTGGGTTTCGCGGTGTTCGCCAAGCCGAAGGTCGATGAAGACAGCGATGTCGATTCGGACATGCTCGAGCACATCGCGCTCCGGTACGGCGAGGGCCTCGCCGGAATCATGGTCGCGTCCGCCGACGGCCAAGCGTTCCGCGAACCTCTCGAGGACATCGCAGCAACCGGTATCCCGGTCCAGGTTCTCGGGTTCCGTGAACACGCCAGCTGGGCTGTGTCGTCCGATATCTTGGACTTCGTCGATCTCGAGGACATCCCAGGTGTCTTCCGTGAGCCTCTGCCACGGGTAAGCCTGGACACCCTGCCCGACGAGGGCGCCTGGTTGCAGCCGTTCCGACCGCTTTCTGCCCTGCTCATCGGGCGAAAAAGTGTTGCCGAGTAGGAGTTGATCAGTGTTCGCCAGCTGGGGAAGCATCGTCTATCGAGCCCGCTTCACCGTCATCGCTGTCATGGTGGCGGGGCTCCTCGGGCTCGCTGCGTACGGCCTGAGCCTGCAGGATCATCTCAGCCAGAGCGGCTGGGACGATCCGGGGTCGGAATCGGTAGAGGCTGCCAAACTCGCTGACGGCACGTTCGGACGCAGCACGACGGGTGACGTTCTGGCGCTGTACACGGCGCCGGAGGGCAAGACCGTCGACGACCCCGAGTTCCAAGCGAAGGTCATCGACAATCTGCAGCGACTCATCGCCGACAACCCCGACCAGATCATGAAGATCAACGGCTCGTACTTCAAGGTCGACAACGGTCTCTCGGTGGCGGCCCTGGCGGACAAGACCAAGCAACACGCGGTCACCAGCATCGCGATCGCCGGAGACAACGACACCGCGGTGTCCAACAACTTCCGCGACGTCGAGTCGCAGTTCTACATCGACGGCGTCGACGTGCAACTCGCCGGCCTGCAACCTGTCGCGAATTCGCTCAACGACACGATGGCCAACGACATCAAGCGCATGGAAATGCTCGCGATTCCTGCTGTCGGTGTCCTGCTGTTCTTCGTCTTCGGTGGCGTCGTCGCTGCTGCCCTCCCGTTGATCGTCGGCGGTCTGACCGTCATCGGCGCCAACGGCATCATTCGACTGATCACCAACTTCACCGAGGTCAACGCGTTTGTTGCGCCCGTGGTCTCTCTGGTCGGCCTGGGTCTCGCGATCGACTACGGACTGTTCATCGTCAGCCGTTTCCGAGAAGAGATAGCCGAGGGGTACGACACCCCGACCGCTGTACGCCGAACGGTCATGACGGCGGGTAGAACGGTCATGTTCTCGGCGACCATGGTTGCCGTCAGCCTCGGCGGTCTGCTGTTGTTCCCGCAAGGCTTCCTCAAATCGGTGGCTTACGGCGCCATTGCTGCCGTCATGCTTGCCGCGATCTCGTCCATCACGATTCTTCCCGCGATTCTCGGCATTCTCGGCAAGCGGATCGACGCGCTGACCTTCAAGAAGCTGCGCCAGACCAAGACCAACGAGGAAATCGAGAACGGTTTCTGGGGCAAGCTCACCCGCTGGGTCATGCAGCATCCGCTCAAGGTCGCGGTCCCGATCGTCGCGGCTCTACTGCTGATGATCATTCCGCTGACGGGCATCAAGTTCGGCGGTATCAACGAGACGTACCTGCCCCCGGACAGCCCCACGCGTGTCGCGCAGGCGCAGTTCGACGAACTCTTCCCCGGCAATCGCACCGAGCCCGTTCGACTCGTCATCGAGGGAGCCGACAACACCACCCTCGGTCAGATTTCCAAGACCGCAAATGCTGCGCCGGGTCTGGTCGAGAAGTTCACCCCGGAGGTTGCGACGAAGGACGGTGTCAACGTCCTCAAGGCCGGTCTGACGGAGCGGAACGAGGCACGTCCCACCATCGACTATCTGCGGTCCGCGGACTGGCCCGAGGGCACAACTGTGCTGGTCGGCGGTACTCCGGCCATCGAGCAGGACAGCGTCGACGCATTGCTCGATCGTCTGCCGCTGATGGTCGTATCCGTCATCCTGCTGACGACCTTGCTGATGTTCTTGACGTTCGGCTCGCTCGTCCTGCCCATCAAGGCCGCATTGATGAGCGCGCTCGGACTGGGTTCGACGCTCGGAATCCTGACCTGGATCTTCATCGACGGGCACGGTTCCGGTCTCTTGAACTTCACGCCGGGACCGATCATGTCTCCCGTCCTGGTGTTGATCATCGCGATCGTCTACGGCCTGTCGACCGACTACGAAGTGTTCCTGCTCTCCCGCATGGTCGAAGCGCGCGCGCAGGGCGCGAGTACTACCGAATCCATCCGTATCGGCACGGCACATACCGGCCGGATCATCACCGCTGCCGCACTGATTCTGATCGTGGTCACCGGCGCATTCGGCCTGTCCGATCTGGTGATGATGAAATACATCTCCTACGGCATGATCTCCGCGCTGATCATCGACGCGACTCTCATCCGAATGTTCCTGGTCCCCGCGACCATGAAACTGCTCGGCGACGACTGCTGGTGGGCTCCGGCCTGGATGAAGCGGATCCAGCAGAAGATCGGGCTGGGCGAGCCGATCCTCGACAACGAGCTGGTACTCGCGAACGTCCCGCAGATCGCGCCTGTCGGTGCGATCGCCGGACCGGGGCAGCCGCGCAAGATCGAAGCGGCCTCGCGGGTCATGCCGCCGCCTGCCCCGGCTGCACAGCCGGAAAGCGGACCTCGCGTTCCCGATCCTCTCACCGAGCCCATTCCGCTCAGCGAAATGGCGATCAAGGCACCCAACACGGAGGCTCCCGCCGCGGAGAAGCCGGCACCGCGACGTCGTCTCGATATCGGGAGTGCAGCCAGCGCCCCCCAGAACCTGATCGAGGCACCTGTACCCAATCCCTCGTACCGGCCGCAACCGAATGCCAGCGACAAGCGCAGAAACCCCACGCCCGCTGCGCCGGCCGAGCGTCCCATCGAGAGTTGGTTGTCGGACCTGCGGGCCCGGGAACAGACTCCCCCGGCCTCACGTCCACTGCCGGTGGTCCGGACGCCTTCGCGGACAAACGGTTCGGCGACCAACGGTGCTGCCAGCAGCAGTTCAGGCTCCAACGGCGCGAGCCGGAACGGCTCCGCAAACGGTGCTACCAACGGCTCTGCAACAAACGGTTCAGCCCCGACCTCGGTGGAGGCGACCCCCCAGTCGCCGCCTCCACCGACCGCTCCGGAGCGTCGTAACGGGGTTTTCACGGATTCGCCTTCGCCTACCAACGAGCCCCGAGTCTCGGACGCCACCCCTGACGGCGACGACAACGCCACCGGCAGGCACCGGCCTGACGACGCAGGCGCCATCAGCGTGAGCGAGCTCATCGCTCGCCAGAAGCGAAGCTGACCTGCTCCTGCTCCTGCTTGGCGAAGGCTCGTGCATAACGTGTCCCGACCAGCAGGAGCAGCAAGCCGACCACCAGGAAGGCAACGCTACGCACCAGCCCACTGAGTGTGGCCAGGTCGAAGAGGAACAGCTTTGCCACGGCCGCACTGGTGAGAGCAAGCCCGGCTCCGAGCAAGACGCGAGCGTGCTGGCGGTTGTTCAATCCGAGCACCAGCGCTGACGTGGCGGCAAGCATCCACACTATGGTTGCAACACTGTGCCCGGCAACGAAACCGGTTGCACTGTCGAAAATTTCGACGCCGGATGAGACGAGCGCGCACGTCACCGCGTAGAGGACACCGAACCCTGCGCCCGCCCATAGAACCGCCGCGTTGGAATCGGCAATCAACTTCAGTCGGTGAATCGCCCAGACCAGCATCACCACCGCGCCTATCGCCGTCAGGCTCGAGAGCGCCGTGATCGCACCGAGTTGCATGGATGCGGCGCGAGCGGTCGTCAACGCTTCCGGCGGAACCGTCGTGAGGTATCCGATCGATCCGATTGCCGCAAAGGCGGTTCCGAGCGCGAAGACGAAGCGCGAACCCGCATACAGCGAGACTCCGAGGAAGATCATTCCGACCGTGAGGATCAGCGGTACGACCAGAGATTCAGTCGCCCCGGAGAAGCAGCAGAGCAACAATGCGAGGGCGCCGGTTGCGCCCAGTCCGAATCGCAGTTGCGTCGGCAAAGGCTTGGCCGCCGCTGCAGCCGAAAGAAGTAGTGCCGCAGCAATTCCGTACAGCACTGCGGATTCGGTGCGCCCGAGCACGGCTCCGACGCTCATCAGCGGAAGGGACGAGACAACAAAGGTAGCGGTGGACCACGCCCCTGCAATGCCGTCACGCGAGGGCGAACCCGTCCACTGCATAACCATCGCGCAGCCGGCCCCCACGATTGCAACCACGCCGGCACTGATCACCAATTGCACTGCACTGTTACCGGATTCGCCGAAGATGGACTCCGACGCTATCGCTGCGAGCAGTGCGAGAACCACCGGTACGGTGCGCGCCATGCCCAGGTACTTCCAGTCACGACCGAGCTGGGCGGAGAATGTCGCCGACTGGATCGCGAAGAGGAAACCGATGAGGGTCAACGATATTCCCGACGTCAACACGGGAGCCAGCAGCGCTGCTCCCAGAACGATCATGAGCGCCAGCGATTCGGAATCCCACTTCACGGCGAGGGCAACGCCGGCGGCGGCGATTCCGAAGGCAATCACCACCGCGAGCGGTGTCGTCACCCAACCGTAGAGAACGGAGGCTGCGACGACATCGAGATACATCCCTGCAAAACCTGTGGCAGCCAGGGCAATTGCCCCAACTTTGCCCCCTGGCCGTCCGTGGACCCGCACCCCGGCAAACACCAAGGCGCCGGAAAGGAGCGCACCGCCGAGCACCCGCAGCGGAGGTCCGAAGAATCCGGCCTGCGCTGCAAGTACCAGCAGCATCACGACGCCGATCAGTGTGACGGCAACACCTGCCGCGGCCAGGAGTCGACTGATGACACCGTCGCGTTGCCACCAGGGCTGGCGAGGCGCGGCAACCGGATACGTCGGCGGCTGCCACGCGGGCACGCTCTGCTGAGGACGCATTGGTGGCATCTGCGGCACCTGTGGCGCCGGAGATGCGGGTGCCGGAACTACCGGCATGGGCGGGGTCGCAGTAGCCGAGGACAGCTGAGTCTGCAGGATCGACAGGTTCTGGCCCATGTGACGCAACTGCCGGCCGATGCTGTCGCACTCGGCCGAGAGGGCGGTCACCAGTCGCGGATCGACGGCGGAAAAGCTCGGTGTGGTCATGGCTTCGAGCTTGCTGCGTGGCCGAACCGATCAGATGAGTAGTACTACTCGATCAGCCTGGGGACTTCTCGTACTCAACTGACAGGGCACTAACGCCGAGGTGCCGCGTTCCGCAATCGTTCGGACAGAAGCCGACCCGAAGTGTGAAGCGGAGCGGGATCCTGACGCGCCCGAGCAAGGACCAGCGCGCCCTCGAGTGCGGACAGAGCGAGAATTGCCTCGGACTCGGCGTCTTCGCGGGACCAACCGTCTGCCTCGAGGCGCTGAGCCAGCAGTGCGAGCCACGAGTTGTACCCGTCCGCGCAAGCACCGCGGATGACCTCGGATTCGGTTGCGGCATCCAGTGTTGCCGTAGCCAGGGCGCATCCACGTTCGTAGTCCGAATCCGACAAACGCGCAGCCAATGCGGCGGCGAATGCCGAGATCGCGGTGGCTGCATCGGGTGAGCTCTCCAGCAGGTGCCGGATGAAATCGGCCATTGCCTCGCCACGTCGCCTCAGAGCCTCGCCTGCGAGTTCTTCCTTGCCGCCGGGAAAGTGAAAGTACAAGGAACCTTTGGTAGTCGCACTAGCCGAGAGAACTTCCGACACCCCCGTTCCGGCGTAGCCCTTCCGCTGCAACAAATCGGCAGCGGCATCGACCAACAAATCCCTCGTAGACATACGTTCAATATACCGATCAGTACACATATCGACAACACTTGAAGTGCATAAATTGTCAAAACCTTGCATCACTAGACCGATTGGTACATGATTCGGGAATCAACAAACCGGAGCGCGGACAACGACGCTCACGACGACGAAGGACTGAATCGATGTCACCGAATTCCCCGAACAACACCACCACGACCGTCCTCGGACCGGACGAAGACCTCGCCGGGACCCTCGCGGCCACCGGCGTCCGGATGATGGTTCGTAACAAACAAACCGAGGGAGGTTTCTCTCTTGTACAACACCGCATCGCTCCGCATTCGATGACCTCACCGGTCCATCGCCACAGCCGGGAAGACGAGTACACGGTGGTTCAAAGTGGCCGCGTCGCAGCGATGGTCGGAGACGAGGTCGTCTACGCGGAGACCGGCGCCATGATCTTCAAACCGCGTGGCCAGTGGCACGCCGTGTGGAATCCCGACGACGCTCCAGCGCGGATTCTCGAAATCATCACGCCCGGAGGAATGGAAGACCTGTTCGAACTGATGCCGAAACTACTGGCCGAAGCAGGTTCCGCCGCGGAATCGGTTGCAGCGCGGGTAGAAGCAGACTTCGGGATCGAATTCGATCTCGTTGCCACCGCCGAGATCGCACAGACACACGGTGTGGGATTCGGCATCGAAAGTCACTGACCGACTGTCAGCACCTACCGATCGAAGGAAGATTCATGCTTGTACTCACCGGAGCAGAAGACCTCAGCGCCAACCTGAACCAAGAGCTGGGCGTCAGCGACTGGCACGATGTCACCCAGGAGTCCATCGACGAGTTCGCCCGGGTCACCGGCGACGATCAGTGGATTCACGTCGATGTGGATCGCGCGAAGGAGTCGCCGTTCGGCGGAACCATCGCGCACGGCAACTACACGCTCTCACTCGGCCCCAAGTTCTCGTACGCAATGTTCTCGCTCGAAGGTTTTGCGTTTGCTCTCAACTGCGGATTCGACAAGGTCAGGTTGCCCGCTCCGCTTCCGGTCGGCTCTCGTGTCCGCATGCGCGCGACGTTGAGCAAAGTCGAACCGATCAACGGCGGTGTCCAGATCACGGTGACGCAGACGTTCGAACGAGAACACGGTGACAAGCCCGTGTGCGTCGCCGAGATGTTGACCCGCGCGTATCACTGAAAGGTCAGGAGCCGAACATCTTTCGGATCGTGGTACCGAAGGGATGCTTCGCGGTGACACTGCCGAATCGCACCTTGCCGTGCACCACCAGATGCAGCGGGCCCATCTGTGGGCCGGAACGAACCTTGTTCGACGCGCTTCCCCCGACTGCCTCGACACCGTTCATGTCCACCGTCGCCTCTTCGGGAACGATCAGTGAAATCGAGCTGGCGTAGTCGTCGATCGAGATGTTCACGACCTGCGTCTGCATCACCGCACGCGTGAAATCGATAGTCACACTGGACATTCTGGTGTCGACCACGACAGCTGGTGGAACGATCCAGGCACCGTTCCGCGTCACCGTCGCCATTCGTCCACGGATCACGGCAGCATTTGCCGCTCCGTAAGTACCTACAACCGGAGCCCCGACGGGAGCGCGGTAAGGCGGGCTCGGGTGAACCGGCGGCGGTTGGGGTTGGTACGTCGGCGCCGGGTAGGGCTGGCCTTGGTACATCGGCTGACCCGCATTGGGATACGCGGGTGGGTCGTAGTCGGAGATCAGTGTGATGCCCGGAAGATCGGCGAGAACCGAGTTGAGCTCACCTCGTGTCTTTGCGGCCAAGGCAGTGTCCATGCGCTCGGTGAACTCACCGAGCGAGAGCATCCCTTGACCGACAGCTTTCTGCAGCAGCTCGCCGACATGCTCTCGTTCGGCATCGGATACGCGTAGATTCCTGGCCTCCATGATTTCCAGGATAAACGTTATTCGAGACCTTGTTCTATCGCGTATCGCGTGAGCTCGACGCGATTGGCCAACTGAAGCTTCCGAAGCGTTGCCTGCACATGGTTTTCGACGGTCCGGTGGCTGAGCGAGAGCCTCGTGGCGATCTGTTTTGCGCTCAGCCCCTTGGCGACAAGACGGAGCACTTCGGTCTCACGGTCGGTGAGCCGAGGCAGCTCGGGTGCGCGATCGTCGGCCGGTGCCGTCGACATCCGGCGGTACTCACCGAGCACCAATCCGGCGAGGCCGGGGGTGAAGACGGCTTGTCCGTCGAAAGTCGCTCGCACGGCCTCGAGCAGTTCCGCCACCGAAGCACTCTTGACCAGGTAACCCGACGCTCCGGCTTTGACCGCGTCGAGGACGTCGTCACGTTCGGCAGAGGCCGAAAGCACCAGTACCTTGCTCTTCGGCGAAACCTCGAGAATTGCGGTGGTGGCGTCGGCACCGTTTCCGTCCGGCAGGTTCATGTCCATCAGAACCACCGCCGGTTGCACGGCGGCGGCCCGGCGGCGCGCACTCTCAACACCCTCCGCCGTGGCGCTCACGGTGAAGCCGGCAGCTTCGAGGTCCCGGGAGACACCGTCGCGCCACATCGGGTGATCGTCGACGACCATCACCGTCACCGGATTCTCGCCATGTTCGTCAGCCGCGCTCACTTTTCCCCTTCGGAACGTTGATCTCCCATTCGGTGCCCTCCCCCGGCCCGGTTTGCAGGACTGCAGTGCCGCCGAGCACCTGCACTCGGCCGAGAATGGACTTCGATACTCCCATGCGGCCTTCGGCTTCGGCCTGCGCCAAGCGACCCTCGGGGATTCCGACGCCGTCGTCGCGGATGCTGACGATCACCTCGTCCGGCAAATCTTCGAGCAATACGTATGCCTTCGCCGCGGGCCCGGCGTGCAGCCCGACATTGGACAGAGCATTGTCGACGATGGCTGCCAGTTCGATGGCTCGATCACGCTCGATCACGACGGGGTGCGCGGGCGTCGACACCGACACTGACGTGCTTGCCTGCGTGGTCAGCAGCGGACACAGATCCACTGTCTGTCCGCCGACGTCTGCCGCGGCGCCCGAAACCTGCTCGGAGATCAGCATTCTCAAGGCGACCTCCTGCTCACCGGCCAGAGCAGCCAGTTCAGCTGCCTCGCCGCCGAGTGCCGCACCTCGCCTGCGCACCATCGCCAGCACCTGCAGAACGCCGTCGTGTACTTCGCGTGCCAAACGCTCGCGCTCTTCGGTGGCCGCCGCCAGACGGACGGCTTGCTCGAGTTGTCGATGCGAGCGCCGAGCGGTGGTGGTGGCCAAGCCCAACGCCAGGCCGACCGATACGAGCACGGGAGCCGTCGCATCGCGCCAGAGGTCCAGGTTGACCTGGTCGCGGATGATCGCGCTGGCCGCCGAGATGACAACTCCGGACGCCATACCGAGCCACGGCCCGCCGAGAATTGCCGCGGAGATGACCGCGTTGGTGGCCCACAGCGTGGTGGGCAGCGTCTGGTGATTCTGATACCACTCGTGGTCGGAGACCAGCCTCGTCGACGCCATCAGCAAGATGACGACCACCTGATCGGCGATCACCACCTGATACCGCGGCAGCTTCTTCCCGAACAAAGCACCGGATGTCCCGAGCAACAGTGCCGACACCCCGGTCCACACGGCCATCAGAGCGACGAAGAACCAGCTGAGCCGAGAGTTGGTGTAGTCGGAGGCCGAGGCGAACTGGTAGCTGATCGCGTACACCAGCGTGACGAGCCGAAATGCCTGCGCCGCCCGCCACAGCGGGGCATCAGGGTCGGTGTCGACGCCCGACGCCTCGCGAACGGTCGGCTGATAGTGCAGCCGACGACGGCGGGTGGGCTCAGTCATCGGGAGGAGTGGGGTTCACGATGCGAGGCTCGGCGCGCGGCTCGTCGGGTTCGGCGGGGAACAGTGGGGTTTCCGGATCTTCGACGTGCAGTTCGGCGTACGCGATGTCCGGGTCGTCGGCGAGGAGGGAACGAATAGCGGTATTCAGGACCGCGACGATCGGGACAGCCAAGAGCCCGCCGACGATTCCAGCGAGAACGATGCCCGTTGTAATGGCGAGAACGACTGCCAGCGGATGCAGTCGAACAGCGCGACCCAACAACAGCGGTTGCATCACGTGCGCTTCGAGCTGCATGACGCCGATGATGATGCCGAGGACGATCAGCGCCGTCAGGAAACCCTTCGTGACCAGAGCGACAAGCACCGCGAGAAAACCGGTCAGAAATGCACCGACGATCGGAATGAACGCGCCGATGAACACCAACGACGCCAGCGGCAGGGCGAGCGGCACCCCGAGGATCGCCAGGCCGGCACCGATACCGATCGCGTCGGCGGCGGCAACCGCGACCGTGGCGCGCACGTAGCCGATCAGCGACCCGAAACCTGCAGAACCGGCGATCCGTACGCGACGACGCGCGTCGGTGGGAACGATCCGGGTGACGAACTGCCAGATCTGATCGCCGCCGTAGAGGAAGAAGATGAGAGTGAACAGCGTCAGCAATGCCCCGGTGAAGATCTCGCCGATTACTGTCGCCGTGGTCAAGGCGCCGCTGGTCAGGGACTCACGATTGGATTGCACCGACTTGACGACCGAATCACCTGCCTGGCGGATCTGATCCTCGCTGAAGTGCAGCGGACCGCTGGTGAGCCAGTTCTGAATTTGCGTGACGCTGGCCGTGAACTGGTCGGTGAGCTGGGGCAACCCGTCGATGAACTGCTCGACGACAAACGTCATGATTCCCGCGACCAGTCCGATCGAGGCAAGCAGAACGACGATGACGGCTGCCGAGCGGGGAACACCCCACACCTGTAGCCGATCGACAATCGGGATCAGCAGAGCTGATGCCAGCAGAGCCAGCCCCACCGGGATGAGCACGGTTTCGAGGCGGAGTACGACGTACCCGAGAACCAACAGTCCGGCGAAGATCACAATGAGGCGCCACGACCATTCCGCAGCGATGCGCACGCCGGGATGCACCGCCCGAGCGTCGGCGGAGATGGGTTTGTTCATCCTCGATGCTCGCTCCGCACGCCCCCTGTTTGCGTTCACATCGCGAGCCTAACCGGCCCGGCCGACACAGGTGAGCGGACGAATAATCGGACGCGCGTACCAACACTTCGACCTCTGCCAGCTAAATTGAACCCTGTGCGGGCCTCATACAGAGCAATAGCGGTGACCATCCGCAGCCGGTGGCCCCTCTATATGCTCTCCATGCTCGCAGCCAATCTGATCGGCGCGGTACTGGTCTTTGCCTTCGTCCGGTACGGCGTGCCGATCCAGGAGTCCGACGCGATAGTTGCCGACCGGGTCCGCAATTTTGCGATCTTCGGCGTGTACCTGGCATTCGCCGGCGCCGTCAGCCTTACGGCGGCGGCAATGATGTTGAAGTCGGTCATCCGTTGGCGGCTGCGCGGGGGTCCACCCACGAGGTCCGAGCAGATGGCGGCACTGCACGCGCCGCTTCGCCAGGCCATCGTCCACCTGGTGCTGTGGATTCTGGGCGGCATCATCTTCGTGTTCCTGACCATCACCGAGATGCCCGGACTCGCGATCGCCGTGATCGTGACGGTGTGTATGGCCGCGACCACGACCTTCGGGTTCACTTACATGCTCGGTGAGCGCATTTTGCGTCCGGTCGCCGCCCAGGCTTTGAGCGAGGGCGAATTCGATCGGACCATGGCGCCTGGCGTCGGAACCCGGCTGGCGATGACCTGGGGACTCGGCACGCTGATGCCCGTCGCAGGCATCATCTTGCTGTGCTCGACGCAGCTCACGACCGATCTCGAGTTCTCCCCCGACTCGCTCGCGTGGGCGATCCTGCTCATCTCGATCATGGCGATCGTGCAGGCCTTTGCGCTGTCGATGCTGACGGCTACCCAGATCTCCGATCCGATCCGCCAACTGCGACGCGCCATCGAGCGGGTGCAGCGCGGCGCCACCGACGTACGCGTCGAGGTGTTCGACGGCAGTGAGATCGGCCGGCTGCAGGTCGGCTTCAACCGCATGATGAAAGAGTCCGACGAACGTCGTCTGCTGCGTGAGCTGTTCGGTCAGCACGTCGGCGAGGACGTGGCCCGGCGCGCGTTGAAGTTCGGTACCGAGCTGGGCGGCGAAACTCGATTCGTGGCAGTTCTGTTCGTCGACATGGTCGGATCCACCGGTGCCGCGGCCGAGCGCCCGCCGGGTGAAGTGGTCGAACTGCTCAACGAGTTCTTCCGTGTGGTCGTCGACGTCATCGATCGTCACCATGGTTTTGTCAACAAGTTCATGGGTGATGCAGCGCTCGCCATCTTCGGTGCACCACTCGATCGACCCGACGCTCCGACGGCAGCCCTCGCTGCGGCTCGCGAGCTGCGGTTCAAGCTCAACGACATCACCGGCCTCGACGTCGGAATCGGTGTGAGCGCGGGGCTCGCGGTCGCCGGCAACATCGGTGCTGCCGAACGTTTCGAGTACACCGTGATCGGTGATCCGGTCAACGAAGCGTCACGGCTCACCGAGCTCGCGAAACTTCGGCCCAGCCGGGTGCTGGCGTCGACGAGCGCGTTGTACTTCGCCGACGAAGAGGAACAGGCCGAGTGGGAACTCGGCGAGCAAGTCCAACTGCGTGGGCGCCGACGACTGACGCATCTGGCGTGGCCCGAAAAGTATCCAGAGGTCGATCCGGATCAAATTGGTTAGGGTGAGTCGATGGCTCAGCCTGGAAACACCCCACGGCGACTGAGACGACCACGCTCGCCCGTGGCCGAGACCAGTCGGGTCAGAGGGCGCTTCTGGTGGCTGAAGTGGGTGCTCGGGATAGCACTCATCGCCCTCCTGATAGTCGAAGGCGCATATCTCTGGCCCAGGCTCAGTGAGGCCTGGCGGGTCCTGACCGAAATCCATTGGGGTTGGGTGGCCGCGTGCGTCGCGGCCCAACTCATTTCACTCAGCGGTTACGCGTCCGTTCAACAACGTCTGCTCAATGCCGCTGGTGTGGTTGCCGGTCACCTCAAGAACCTCTCGGTCATCTATGCCAGTACGGCAATGGCGCTGACGTTGCCTGCGGGCCAGGTCTTCTCCACTGCGTTCACGTACAAGCAGACTCGAAAGTGGGGCGCTACACCGGTTGTCGCATCCTGGCAGTTGGCGATGTGCGGTGTCATCGCCGCCGCGACTCTGGCACTACTCGGCGCTACCGGCGCGGCGGCGTTCGGCACCAAGGTCAGCCCGGTGACGCTGACGATTTCGCTCGTCGGCATGGCAGCACTGTTTCTGGCGTTGCGATACATAGCCCAGAATCCCGGCAGCATCGAGCGCATCGGGCACCGAGTTCTGGCGCTGTACAACCGTTCTCGCAAGAACCCGACCGGGCGCGGTATGCACCGTTGGTCCGAAATCCTCAAGCAACTGGATTCGGTCGAGCTCAGCCGCACCGACTCGGTCATCGCATTCGGGTGGTCGGCCATCCATCGTGTCGCCGATGTCGCTTGTTTGGGTTTCGCATGCTGGGCGGTGGGCGCGGAACCCTCCTTCGCGGGGCTCCTGATTGCCTTTACCGCCGCCAAAGCAGTCGGCAGCATTCCGCTGCTGCCCGGCGGGCTGGGCTACGTGGACACCGCACTGATCACCGCGCTGACGATCGCCGGTGCCAGTGGAGCGCAGGCAATTGCGGCATGGTTTGTATATCGGATGGTCAGCTTCGTCGGGGTCGCTGTCGCCGGTTGGATCGTCTTCTTGATCACTTTCCGTGCAACCCACCACGAAGACCTCGAGATGGACCTCGAGTTCGAACGCCGCGAACAGCCGGGCGTCTAGCGTCGCAACGCTGCCGCCATGTCGTCGAGGTGTGCCCGGCTGATCCGTACGGCTGCCTCCGCGTCGCCGGCTTCGATGGCGTCCACCAACATTCGATGCTCGTCCGCATCGGGCTGGCTGTGGGGATGCAGGTCCAGAACCGCGATCAACTCGATCAACGCAGCCCGCAGACGCGGTACAAAGGTCTCGAAGAGTTCCGACAGCACGGGATTGTGTGCCGCGTCCACCACTGCTCGGTGGACGGCGATGTCGGCGTCGACGAACGCTGCGTCGCCAGAGTGCGCTGCGGCAGTTCTACCGTCGAGCGCTTGCCGCAGAGCCGCGACGTCAACGGCATCGCGCCGCTGCGCTGCGAGGCGAGCTGCTTCGATCTCGACCGCGTTGCGCACCTCGACGACGTGAAGGATCGCCTCGGCTTCGAGCACTCGGGGCCACTGATCCGGAGGCGTCGTACTCCGTAGGAAGACCCCGGCGCCCTGCCGCGATTCGAGCATGCCGAGGCCCGCGAGAGTCCGCACTGCTTCCCTGATAGTGGACCGCCCGATACCCAACTGCGCAGCAAGAGTGGTTTCACCTGGAAGTTTGGCGCCGACTTCCCATTCACCGCTCACGATCCGCGCGCGTAGCAACTCCGCGGCCTGGTCGGTGAGCAGCCGACGCTCGACGATCGGGGACACGTGAACTCCTCAGGTTGTCTGATAAGTGATTTCGTTCTAGTGTAGCCCGCATGGCTACAGGAGCACTCCTTCTCGACTGCCGCGGCGGGGCCTGAAAGACCGGCACCCCTCCGCGGGGTTTCGCCATGCCGGTCTCTCGACTCGACCGCAGGAGAAACCGAAGATGAGTACTACCCGAGCCAACCGCTGGAACAACCAGAAGCCGTCACCCATGCCGTCCGAGCGCTATCGCGCCGCGTGGGATCGCGTCGACATTCCGACTTTCGAGCGGACGTGGCCGTCCAATCGCACCACCGCGGCGCCCCTGTGGGTGCCCGTCGATCTGCGTGACGGCAACCAAGCCCTCGCAGAACCGATGGACCCCGAACGCAAGCGTCGAATGTTCGAACTGATGGTGGCAATCGGCTACAAGGAAATCGAGGCCGGCTACCCCTCCGCGAGTCAGACCGATTTCGATTTCGTTCGCAACCTGGTGCGCTTCGATCTCGTTCCCGACGACGTCACCATCGTCGTATTCACTGCCGCGCGTACGGATTTGATCGAACGGACATATCAATCGATCGAGGGGCTGCCTGACGCGGTCGTCCACATGTACACGGCGACTGCGCCGACGTGGAGAAACGTCGTTCTCGGCAAGGAGCGAGAAGAGTTGCACGACATGATTTTCCGCGCCGCGCAAGACGTTGCTCGTGGCGGCGAAGGCCACGACGGCTGGCGATTCGAGTTCTCACCCGAGGTCTTCAACCTCACCGAACCCGACTACATCCTGCAGGTCTGCAACAGTCTCACCGAACTCTGGGACGCCAGCCCCGATCGCCCGGTCATCCACAACCTCCCTGCCACAGTCGAAATCGCCACCCCCAACATCTATGCCGATCAGATCGAATACATGCACCAGAATCTGGCCCGACGCGATTCGGTGATCCTCTCGGTCCACCCGCACAACGACCGCGGCACCGGCGTTGCGTGCGCCGAACTGGCAGTGCTGGCCGGCGCGCAGCGCGTCGAGGGATGCCTGTTCGGCAACGGCGAGCGGACGGGCAACGTCGACCTGGTCACACTGGGGCTGAATCTGCATGCACAGGGCGTCGATCCGGAAATCGACTTCTCCGACATCGACAAGATCCGTCGAACGGTGGAGTACTGCAACAGAATTCCCGTCCACGAACGCCACCCGTACGGCGGCGATCTCGTGTACACGGCATTTTCCGGAACCCACCAGGACGCGATCAAGAAGGGCTTCGCGCATCACTACGAGAGCGCGGAGGCTGCCGGCGTCGATCCGGGATCGGCGCCTTGGGCGGTCCCTTACCTGCCGATCGACCCCGCCGACGTCGGCCGCGACTACCAGGCAGTCATTCGTGTGAACAGCCAGTCGGGCAAGGGCGGAATCGCATATCTGCTGCAGACCGAGTACGGGATCGAACTCCCCCGGCGCCTGCAGATCGACTTCGCCTCGCGGGTGCAGCTCGAAACCGACGACTCGGGCACCGAAATGACCGCCGACCAGCTGTGGAAACTGCTGCTGCGCGAGTATGGGTACAACGGAGGAGTGCGTCGGTACTCACTGGAACACACCGCCGACGGTGATCAGTTGTTCGTTGCCATCGATCGCGACGGGCGCGAGGTCACCGCCGCGGCCAGTGCGTCCGGGCCGGTCGAGGCATTGAGCAAAATCCTGACCGAACAGGGCTCAGCCGTCGAGGTCGTCTCGCTCACCCAGCATTCACTGCCCCGCAACACGAATTCTTCCGGGAGTGCGAATTCGGCAGTCACCATTGCAGAGTGCGTGGTGAACGCCGAAGGGCGCTGGGGCATTGCGGTGCATCAGTCGGTGACAGCGTCGGCGCTTCACGCGGTCTACGCCGCAAGCACAAACACTGTGATGCAGCTCACATGATCTTGCGGAAGGATTTCCTGGGGTCCATAGTTGAAGCTACAAGAACTTGAACATTCAACTACTTATTCAGGAGCTTCCATGACCACCGCAACCTTGCCCGCTTTGACCGCCGGAACCTGGGTCATCGACACCGTCCACTCCACTGTCGGATTCTCGGTTCGCCACCTCATGGTTTCCAAGGTTCGTGGAACGTTCGACGAGTTCTCCGGAACGATCACCGTTGCCGAAGACGGAACCCCCGCCGTCGAGGCCGAGATTTCCGTGGACTCCATCAACACCAAGAACGAGCAGCGCGACGGCCACATCAAGTCCGCTGACTTCTTCGACGTCGAGAAGTTCCCGAAGGCCACCTTCAAGTCCACCGCGGTGCGATCCAAGGGCAGCGACTTCGTCCTCGCCGGCGACTTCACGCTCCACGGCGTCACCCGCGAGGTCGAGCTGAACCTCGAGTTCAACGGCGTCAACCCGGGCATGGGCCAGGGCCCCGTCGCCGGATTCGAGGCCACCACCGTCATCAACCGCAAGGACTTCGACATCTCCATCGAGATGCCCCTCGAAGGCGGCGGAGCAGTTGTCGGCGACAAGATCACGATCACCCTCGAGATCGAAGCCGGCCTCCAGGCCTAACAACACTGTGCGCCTTTATTAACCGCCCGCGGTTAATAAAGGCGCACAGTCGTATGGTGTGAGCGTGAAGAAGTACGCACCATTCCTGCTGATCGACGCCATTCTTGTCATAATCTTCTGCGCGATAGGGCGCCGTACCCACGAAGAAGCCAATGCGCTCGCCGGTCTGGCGAAGACATCCTGGCCCTTCCTGACCGGCCTGGTGATCGGATGGGCTGCCACGTTCGCGCTCTACCGCGACAAGTTCAACGCCGTTCTCCTTGTTCCCACCGGCGTTGTCGTTTGGCTCGGCGCCGTCGTCTTCGGGATGATCCTGCGAGTGTTGAGTGGCCAGGGCACCCAGTTCAGCTTCATCGTCGTCGCGACGCTGGTCCTCGGCGCGTTCCTTCTCGGTTGGCGCGCACTCGCTCCGCTGGTAGTGAGAATCCGCACCAAGTCGTAACCAAACTCCACGGCTCGGAACCACCCGAAATGCCCGAGCACGTAGGACACTTTTCGGATGAGCAACACTACGGAGCCCGTCGAACGTAGCGAGAAGGAAGACCGGGGGTTCTTCGGCCAACCCTTTGCGCTGGCGAACCTGTTCGGCGTCGAGATGTGGGAGAGGTTCTCCTTCTACGGGATGCAAGGCATCCTCATCTATTACCTGTACTACAGCGTCAGCGACGGCGGCCTCGGCATCAGCCAGGCGGCAGCGACCAGCATCGTCGGCGCGTACGGCGGCACCGTCTACCTGTCGACGATTCTCGGGGCGTGGGTGGCCGACCGACTGCTCGGCTCCGAGCGCACGCTCTTCTACAGTGCTTCGCTGGTGATGGCCGGCCACATCGCACTGTCGGTTCTTCCCGGCATGTGGGGTGTCGGCGTCGGCCTCGTCATGGTCGCTTTCGGGAGCGGCGGCTTGAAGGCCAATGCGACCTCTCTGGTCGGAGATCTCTATTCCGAACAGGATGTTCGCCGCGACGCCGGATTCTCCATCTTCTACATGGGCATCAACATCGGCGGTCTTGTCGGTCCGCTGCTCACCGGAGCTGTCCAGGACGCCTGGGGATTCCACGCCGGTTTTGCTCTCGCTGCCGTCGGCATGGCGCTCGGCCTGATCCAGTACACGCTGGGCCGCAAGCATCTTCACGGAATCGGTGCCGAACCAGGCAACCCGTTGCCGGCGGACAAGCGCGCACTCTACATCGGGATCGGCATTGCCGCGATCGTCGTCGTCGCGGTCGCCTCCGTCACCGGTTTGATCACGGCGGACAACATGTCCGACGTCGTTGTCGGACTCACGATCGTCGCGTCGGTCGGTTACTTCCTCCTCATGCTCACCAGCAAGAAGGTCACCAAGGTCGAACGCAGTCGAGTCTTTGCGTTCATCCCGATGTTCATCGCGAGCGCGGCCTTCTGGTCGCTGTTTCAGCAGCAGTTCACCACCGTGCCGGTGATCTCAGACAAGCTCCTGGACCGCAATCTCTTCGGTTGGGACTTCCCGCCGACGTGGGTACAGTCGATCAATCCGGTGTTCATCATCATCTTTGCCGGTGTGTTCGCAGCGATGTGGACCAAACTCGGTGACCGTCAGCCGTCGTCGCCGATCAAGTTCGCGCTCGGTACCGGCACGATGGGTCTGGCGTTCCTGGCGTTCATCCCGATCACCGGGGGCGGACCGAACAGTGCGCCGCTCCTCGGCCTTGCCGGTGTGCTTCTGCTCTTCACCTTCGCGGAACTCTTCCTGTCCCCCGTCGGCCTTTCCCTTGCAACCAAACTCGCGCCCGAGCATTTCCACACTCAGATGGTGGCGTTGTTCTTCTTGTCCGTTGCATTGGGTTCTTCGATGGCGGGAACCTTGGCCGGTTACTTCGACATCGACGACAGTCGCCCGTTCTTCCTGATCATCGGTTTCTCGTCGATCGGAATCGGAGTGATTCTTGCTCTTGCCTCGCCGTGGATCAAGAAGCTGATGCAGGGCGTGAAGTAGACGGGCTCACTTCACCCACAACCACAGAGCCAACACGAATCCCGCTATCGCTACTGCCACACGCAGTACCGATGGCGGGATTTTCTTGACGACGGGCGGGCCACACCAACCTCCGGCCAACGCGCCGAGCGCCATCGCCAACGCGGCCACCCAATGCACCTGTCCGGAGAATGCGAAGATGAGTGCAGCCACAAGATTGGCGATGCCGAGAAAGAAACTCTTCAGGATCGTTGCACGCCACACCGTTTCGGAAGTGAGGATGAGCGTCGCAGCCAGGAAGATGACTCCGGCACCGGCACCGAAATAGCCGCCGTAAACCGCGACGGCAAACAGTGCTGCCGAGTAGATTCCGGGGCGGTCACCGCCGCCGGACAACTCACGAATCTTCGGTTGCAGCAGCAGCGCGAGCGAGGCGAACACGACCATCGCCGGCACAACGGATTCGAACGAACCTTCCGGTGCCAGCCACAGGATGAGGGCACCGATGATGCCACCGGCCGCCGAATAGAGAGACCAGCGAACAAGTTTCGGACCGGTATCGGCAACTTCACGGGACGAGTTCGCCAACGCTCCGACGCCGACGGCCACCAACGCGACGGTATTGGTCATGTTCGCGCTGACCGGTGAGAGCCCGACGCTCAGCAGCGCCGGATACGAAACGATCGATGCAAGACCGGTGACAAAACCGACTAGACCGCTGAAGAAACCCGCTACGACGAGGAAAAGGAAATCGAGCAGGTTCACGAACCAGGAATCTACTCGCGGTGCCCGGTACTACTTGTCGGCAGGCTTGCCGAGTTCCTGGAAGAGCTTGTCCGTCATCTGCATTGCTCGATCGCCGCCGTCGGCGTCTGCGACGAACACCGCGAACGCGAAGTCTCCGCGTGATCCGTAGAACCAGCGATCGTCACCGCTCGCTGCACCGGCCGCCATCATGTCCGGGTACCCAGCCAGTCCGCCGGCGCCTCGCATGGCGTCACGCAGACGATTGTTGACGTCGCCGGGCAACGCCGTCGGCGTGACGTCGGCGGTAGCCGGTTGTCCGAAGACCATCATCGGCATCGGGGCACTGCCGCGGGCGATCGATGCCGCGAGCATCGCCATTCCGAACGGAGTTACCGTCGGTGTGCTCGCGTCGTTGGACGTCTTGTTGGCCATGACGTTGTTCATCGCCTGGTCCACGCCGGGGCGGTTCGCGGCAAGCACTGCTGTCTGCTGTTCGAGTCCCTGAATGTGGAAGCCGTTGCCGAGTCCGAGTTGCTGCCCGGTGTCGGCCAACTGCTCGGCTGACACGGCGCCGGGGTCGACGCCGTTCTGCATCGACGATGCGAGACGGACCAGATCGAGGGCACCGCCGGCCGGGCGCAACCCGGTGAAGGCGATCGGGCCCTGTTCGATGGCCTGATTGTTCTGTGCGGCAGCCAGAATGGCGCCGTCCGACGGGCGGATCGCGACGATGGCCGCAGGAGTACCTGCACTGACGACAGCTTCGATCGCGGCGAGTTGAGCGTGCGAGTCGAGGGTCGCGGCGACGTCGGGGCCGGGAGGTCCCTGGAAGCCGGCTTGCTTGATCGGGAATCCGTTGGGCTCGACCAGATTGACCGCCCAGCCGGCGGTGGCGTCGCGATTGGCCTGCCACACGGTCCGCAGTGGGTCCAGCAACGGCGAGTTGATGCGACGGTCGGAGGCGATCAGCTTGGGTGTCTTGACCACGACGACACCGGGGATCGCAAAATCGCTTTCCAGGTAGGCGTAGTCGGGATCGCGGAGCAGTACGGCGGTGACGGGCTTGCCGGGGTTTGCGGCGAGGTCGGCCAACATCGACTCCGAAGTGACCAACGGTGCGACAGGTTCGAGCACCGTGGCGAGGCGACGAGTGGTGTCGACGGGGTCCGGCATGGTGGCCGGGTCAAGAGTGATCGCGTTGATGGTCTGCTCGTTCATGAGCAGGGTGCCGGTGCTGTCGACTACCTTCGGCGGCGCTGCGTCCGTGCGGGTGTACGAAACGGTGCGACCGTTGCCGAGGTCGGGGACGAGGACCGACGGGTCCCAGGACACACGCCAGCCGACCGACAGATCACGAACCTCACCCTGCGACTGGTAGCTCCAGTCCTTGCCTTCGCCGAAGTTCCAGGACGCGTCGAGTGTGAAGAGTCCGGAGTCGCTACCCAGATCCATGACCTGAGCGACGTCGAAGTCGGTGGACTTGGCGGCCAGTCCGTCGAACATCTGCTGGATCGACGGCCGCGCCGCGTTGGGGTACGACGTGAGCGCCGCGGCAGCTTCGGCGTCGTGGTTGTTGAGGGCGGTGACGAAGTCCTCCACCACCGAGGCGGCGTCGGATTTCTTCTCCCCACCGATGACACACGACGCGAGCGCCACTGTCAGAACGACAGCAGTTATCGACGCAACGACATATTTTCCACGACGGTTGTGCTGTCCTCCGGGCCCCATGCATGTAACTCTTTACTTCTGTCACACGAGTAACAAGCACGGGATGCCTACGAACGTGTCACGGTTGAGCTACGACGGTGTGATCCAACTGCAACGGAAAACAGGTTTCAGCGCAGAAAAGTGCCCGCTACCTGCACTGCAGGCGAAGAGCTGTCCGCACCCGCGATGAATACCGCAAATGCGAGGTCTCCCTTGATTCCGACAAACCACCCATGTGCCGGGCCACCCTCGGTTTCGGCCGTGCCGGTCTTGCCGAGAAGCCCCGGAATGTCCTGCAACGACGTCGCCGTACCGCCGGTGACGGTCTCGCGCATCATCACCCGCAACTGTTCGGTCACCTCCGCGGGAGCCGGTGCAACGGTCTGATCTGCCACGCCGGGCTGTCCCTTGACCAACATCGGCGCGGGTGTCGTTCCGTTGGCGATCGAGGCCGCCACGAGAGCCATCCCGAAGGGCGTGGCGGTCACCGTGCCCTGTCCGATCGCGGACTCGACGCGTTCGGCGGGGGTGTTCGCGTCAGGGACGTTGCCCGTCACCGTCGTGAGTCCGGGGGTGACGTAGTCGACGCCGAGCCCGAACTGCAGCGCCGCTTTGTGCAGAGCATCGGCGGGCAGACCGACGGCCATCCTCGCCATTGTGGTGTTGCACGACTTCGCGAACGCGGTGTGCAGCGGAACCGATCCGAGGTCGAACTCGTCGTCGTTGGGAATCTGACGGCCCTCGATGTTCTCGGTACCCGGGCACGGCAGAACGGTGTCCGGTGTAGCGACGCCGGCTTGCAGGGCCGCGGACGTCGTCACGGTCTTGAACGTCGAACCCGGTGGGTACAGGCCGGTCAGAGCGATCGGGCCCTGTGCGTCGGCGGGGGCGTTCTGGGCCACCGCCAACACCGCTCCGGTCGACGGCTGCAGCGCAACGATCGCCGCCTGTTGTGTCACCCCGGCGAGCGCATTCTCGGCCGCGAGTTGCATCGGTCGGTCGATCGTTGTCGCGATGTTCGGAGCAACCGGCCCGTCTTGGCCGGCGACGGTGGTGACGGTTCCGTTCTGCTTCACCTGCTGTACCGCCCAGCCCGCGGACTTGTCCTGCCCCTCCTGCCACAGATCGGACAACCCACTGAAAGTCGGCGACGCCAGAGTTTTGTCCACCGAGAGCAACCGAGCCTGCGGCGCCAAGCTCACTCCGGGAATCGCCGCCAACCTCTCCTCGATCGGTGCAAGATCCTCGGCCCGCAAAGTGATTGCGGTGACCGGCTTCCCACTTGCCGACGCAAGATCGCCGCTCAGCGATGCCGCCGTGATCGTCGGCGCGACGGGCGAGAGAAGGGCCGCCACGGCTGCCGTGTCCACCGGGGGCACCGCGGCAGAATCGAGATTGACCAACGTCACCACCTGCTGCTCCATGATCGGCTGGCCCGCCGCGTCCAGCACCGACGGCGGAGCACCGGTGGTGGGTGTGTAGCGCAGGGTCGTCGAGGAGGTCAGGTCCGGAGCCAACAGCGCCGGGTCCCACTGAATCAGCCAGTTGTCCCCGCTTTTCGACGCGTTTCCCTGCGTCGAGTAGTTCCAGTCCTGACCTTCGCCGAACTTCCACGCCGCGTCGAGTGTGAATGTTCCCGCGGAATCTCCGGACTCGGTGGCGTCGGAGACGGTGAATGTTCCCTCGTCCTTGCCCAGTCCGTCGATCAGGGCCGAAATCGCAGTCGACGCCGCCGCCGGATCGGTGGTCAGGGCTGCCGCCGCTTGCACGTCATCGGACGTGAGCGCGGACGCGAACTCCTCTGCCACTGATTTCGGCTGGTCAGGGCCAGAACTGCAGGCAACTACCGATCCTGCGGCCAATACCCCCAGAGCCACGGCAGCCACGGGACGACGGAAAGTTCGGAAGCTCTGACGAGCGTGTGAAAGGCGCACGACTCCGATCATGCCCGAATTTGTGGCGCCAGTTCGACTATCGGTGTAATCATGTAATCAGTGCAATAAACGCACGCCACACTCCACCAGCTCTCCGAGGAGAACGCCATGAAGAACTCACAAAACTCCGGCGACCGCAGGTTCGGCCGTCCCGGAGGTTGGCAACAGGCGTCGGTTCCCGACGCGAGTGATGCGTCCGACTGGTTTGCCGGTCGACTTCCAGATGACTGGTTCACCGGAACGGCCGACGTCCAGGTCGACCGCGAAGAAATCGTCGTGATCGGTGAACTCCCGGCAGTCGACGGTGGCGAGGCCGCCGCGGACGGAAGGATCTCACGCTTTCGCGAAACCACGCGCGCCGACCGGATGCGCATCGCCGACGAGGCCGAGGCTCGCTACGGGCGCAAGGTCGCCTGGGGTGTACGTCTGGACGAAAAGACCGTCCTGTTCACACATCTCGCAGTTCCGGTGATGACACGACTACGTCAGCCCGAACGCAAGGTTCTCGACACTCTGGTGGACGCGGGTGTTGCTCGCTCCCGAGCGGACGCTCTCATGTGGACAGTCCGGTTGGCGGGCAAGCACAGCGAACAATGGCTCACCGAACTCCGCGAAGCGATGTCGAAGGTCGACGATCTTCGGTCCGAAGGCCCGAAAATCTGACGGCCCGAAAATCTGAAGGCCCGAAAATCTGAGCACCGAACACCGACGAGACCGACAGCACAGAATAATTCGATTGCACGGGACCGTTCGAGTGTTCTAACCTGGAACACGAATCATTCCCGACAGAACAGGAAACGGGCCGTTGCTCCTCTAGAGGTTCATCACGCGAAGGCACTCGCACCCATCAGCACTTGCTGAGCCGGGCGCACAGTCCAAGCACCCTCTGGAGTACTCATGACCCAATCCCATCTTTCTCTGTCGCTCTCGGATCTCACCTTCATCTGGCCGGACGGCGAATCAGTCTTTTCCCACACCAATTTTGTATTCCCCAGTGGCCGTGTCGGTCTCGTGGGACTCAACGGATCGGGAAAGTCGACTCTGCTGCGATTGATCGCAGGAGAGCTCTCACCGGAATCCGGATCCGTGACCGCTTCCGGCGAGGTCGGCTACCTCCGTCAGGACATCACACTCGATCCGAGCGTTCGGGTGGATGACATCCTCGGTATCCACGAACTCCGAAACGCATTGCACCGCATCGAAACCGGCGACGGCTCCGAATCCGACTTTGCGCTCGTGGACAACAACTGGGATATCGAGGAGAGCGCTCTCTCCACCTTGCATCGACTCGGCCTCGAGAAGGTGGCTCCGGATACCGCAGCATTGAGCCGAACTGTCGGCACCCTCTCCGGCGGAGAGACCGTCTTACTCGGCCTGACCGCAACGCTGCTGAAGAATCCACAGGTACTGCTCCTGGACGAGCCGACCAACAACCTGGACCGCGACGCTCGATCACGAGTTCATGCTGCAGTCCAACAGTTTCCGGGAACCGTACTGATCGTCAGCCACGACCGGGAACTGCTCGACACCGCGGAGTACACGATCGAACTACGTCGGGGGGATCTACGCGTGTTCGGCGGCAACTACTCGCACTACCAGGAGGTCGTGACCGCTGAGCAGGAAAACGCACTCGCCACCGTTCGCGACGCCAAGGCCGATCTGGCAAAGCAGAGCCGCGAGCTGATCGACGCTCGAACGAAACTGGACCGGCGTAAGCGCGATGGGCAGAAGATGTTCGAGAACAAGCGGATGCCGCCGATCATCGCGCAGACACGAAAACGTCAGGCCCAAGTTTCGGCGGGAAAGCTGGCCCTCAACCATATCGGGAAGGTGGACGAGGCCAAGTCTGTCCTGTCGGAGGCAGAGGAACTCCTTCGAGACGATCGCGAGATTCGTCTGGATCTGCCTGCTACAGAGGTTCATCCGGGGCAGCAGGTTGCGCGGCTCGACGAGGTGACGTTGCAGAGCGGCCAAGTGGTATCGCTCCAGATCACCGGGCCGGAGCGGATTGCGATAGTGGGACGCAACGGAATCGGCAAGACGACGTTGCTCGATGCACTCGCCGCGTCGACTCCGTTCGTAGCCTCTCGTGCGCTCCCCCAACGTCTCGACGTGTTCGACGAGGATCTCTCGGTGGCGGACAACGTCGCGTTGGCCGCGCCACACGCGACAGCCGAGGAAATTCGCGGGCAGTTGGCACGGTTCCTTTTCCGGGGAACGGATTCCGACGTATCGGCATCCGCGCTCTCCGGCGGTGAACGATTGCGTGCGGCGTTAGCCACGATCCTGCTGGCCGAGCCCGCGCCCCAGCTGCTTCTTCTCGACGAGCCGACCAACAACCTGGACCTACCGAGTCTCGCCCACCTCACGCAGGCACTTTCCGATTTTCGCGGCGCCATGGTGGTGGTGAGTCACGATCTGCCGTTCCTTCGCGGCATCGGCATAACGCGATGGATCAGCATGGACGAGACTGGTATTCGAGACATCGATCCCGAGTAGGCCGACGGTTGACGCTGTCGGTGCTCGACGGTCTGGCCTACCGTGGGGCGATGTGCCTTCACCTCGACGCAACCGCCGCGCTGTCGCTCGCAGGTTGGGTTCGCGAAGAACCTACTCGATCGGCCTCTGCCCCAGTTCCGCAACCACTGGTCGGCGGTTGTGACCAACTCGTAGTGTGGGCGAGTTCGTTCTCCGTACTTGCCAGTTCCGACGACCAGGTGTGGTTTCTCTCGGCGGAGAACTATGCCGGTGGCGTTGGCGTCAGCGATGAGGCGTTTCCCTGGAATGCGTTCCGGCACGAGAGCCTGGCGGTCGCTTCCGGGCCGGCGGAGCGCGCGGCGATCAACGCCTTCTGGTCCACTCATCTCCCGGTCCTGATGTCGGTGCGCAATGGGTACGAGTACTTGGCGCTCGCACCCGACGGTCAGGTTGTCCGTGGAGGAGAGCCGGAGTTCGAGGAGGTCACCATCGTCGCCGCTGATTTCGAGGCTCTGATTCGGGGCATAGCCGCAGGCGTCAGCACTGCAGACCCCTCCACCGATGCATTGCTTGGAACAGTGGGTACTGCCCCGCCGGGCAGTGACCGGTAGCTCTGAGGGAGGCCGAGTTGACGGCCCGACTGTTCGTGAGAGTCCACGCCATCCGTCGAATGGGTCCGGACGACTACTCGAGTTCACGTGCGTAGCAACTGGCACCCATACTGGACGGGTGTTGCACGACGTGAGAAATCCGGTGGACGGTGCGCGGATCACCTATCAGATCGTGGGCGATGGCCCACCCCTGTTGATGGTGCACGGCACAGCGTTGTCGCGCTCCATCTGGCGTGGCTTCGGGTACGTCAAGGCACTTCAGGAGCAATATCGTCTGATCCTCGTCGACATGCGGGGTCACGGACGCAGTGACAAACCACACGACTCCGATTCGTATGCAATGGATCTGGTGGTCGGCGATCTCCTGGAGATCCTCGACACGGAGTCTCCGTTCGAACCGGCACACGTCCTCGGATACTCGTTCGGCGGACGCTCGGTGATGTCGCTGACAGTCGAGCACTCCGAACGGGTGCGATCGCTGACCGTCGGGGGCGGTAGCAGCCGACCGATGACGGGCGCGTTCGACGCATTGTTCTTCCCGGGTTGCATCGACGTACTCGAAAGCGGCGGTATCGAGGGATTTCTGACCGGTTGGGGCGTGAGGCGCGGCAAACCGGTGGATCCTCAGACTGCGACTGCCTTCCGAATCAATGATGCCCTCGCGCTCGCTGCCTACATGCGCCGCGCAGAGAAGGAGCACGGCATCGACGACGCCGTGCTGCAACGGATCACCACACCGGCGTTGTTGTTCGTCGGATCGAGAGATCGCGAGCGCCTGCCGGATACCGAGCATCTCGCGTCGCTGATCCCGGACAGTGCCTTGACTGTGATCGAAGGGGCTGACCACGCAAGCGCAGTCGCAGACTCCGATGCTGTACTGCGTGCGCTCATTCCGTTCCTGAGCCGACAGTAGTCCGCCTTCAACCTCTCGCTACTGCGATGTGAGCACTCTCGACTCCAACGCGGTCACCGGTGGTTGCCGCAAGTCCAAGCGCCTCAACAACTGGGCATTCGCGGCAACGACCACAGTGGATACCGACATCAGGATTGCTCCGACCTCCATCGGCAGCACGAACCCGACGGGCGCCAGCACTCCCGCAGCGAGGGGAACCGAGATCGCGTTGTATCCCGCTGCCCACCAAAGGTTCTGAACCATCTTCCGGTAGGTGGCGCGGGACAGCTCGATGACCGAGCTCACCGAACGCGGATCATCGCTGGCCAGAACAACTCCCGCCGACGCGATCGCCACGTCGGTTCCGGCACCGATCGCGATGCCCACATCCGCCTGGGCGAGTGCCGGCGCATCGTTGACCCCGTCACCGACCATCGCCACGCGGTGGCCCGCAGCCTGAAGCCGAGATACCTGCGCTCCCTTGTCCTGCGGAAGCACTTCGGCGAAAACTTCGTCGATCCCGAGCCTGCGAGCCACCGAATGGGCCACGGCCTCCGCGTCTCCGGTGACCATGGCCACCCGCACACCGCGAGCATGGAGGGCGTCGACGGCCAATGCTGATTCCGGGCGAATCTCGTCGGCCAATGCCAATGCGCCGATTACCTTCTCGTCACGCACTACATGCAGGACGGTCGACCCGTCACTGAGCCACTCTTCGGTCCCCGGGATCGCGGTGGCCCCGACCGATCGCAGCATCCCCGGTCCGCCGACACCGACGCGTGCACCGGCGACGTCCGCAGCAACCCCGATCCCGTTGTGCGCCTGAAAGTCGGAACCCGCAGTGAATTCGAGCGACAACTCCCGCGCCGCCGCGACGACGGCGCGCCCGAGTGGATGTTCGCTGTCGAACTCGACGGCAGCCGCTGCGCTGAGAACGTCGTCATCGGAATACCCGTCGACACCGCGTACACCGACCACTGCGGGCTCCCCCTTGGTGAGAGTGCCGGTCTTGTCGAAGAGAACGGTGTCTAGGTTACGCATCGCCTCGAGGGCCATGCGGTCGGTGATCAAGATCCCAGCCCGAGCCGCCCGTTCCGTCGCGATCGAGACGACCAGTGGAATCGCCAACCCGAGCGCGTGCGGGCAGGCGATCACCAGAACGGTGATCGTCCGGGTGACTGCGCTCTCCGGGGTGCCCCAGATACTCCAGGCGATCGCGGTCAGCACTGCCGCGCCGAGTGCGTACCAGAACAGCAGAGCAGCGGCCTTGTCCGCCAACACCTGCGCGCGACTCGACGAGTTCTGGGCTTGCTCGACCAGGCGCCGGATACCGGCGAGCGCGGTGTCTTCTCCCACGGCGGTGACTCGAAGCCGAAGTGCCGAGTCGGTGGCTACCGTGCCGGCCACCACCTGATCTCCGACAGTCCGGCGGACGGTCTTCGACTCGCCCGTAATCATGGATTCGTCCATGTCGGCGCTTCCCTCGACCACCGTTCCGTCCGAGGGAACACGGGCGCCGGGACGAACTATCACCAGGTCGCCGGTCGCCAGAGCTGCGGTGGGCACGGTTTCCACCGATTCCCCCACCACCCGTTCTGCCTCGTCGGGCAGCAAAGCGGCAAGTGAATCCAAGGCGCTCGATGTCTGACTGAGCGAACGCATCTCGATCCAGTGGCCCAACAACATGATCACGATCAGAAGCGCGAGCTCCCACCAGAAATCGAGAGTGTGATCCACCCAGTGCAGACTCGCAGCCCATGACGCGAAGAAGGCCACGGTGATCGCGAGCGCGATCAACAGCATCATTCCCGGCTGCCGAGAACGGATTTCGGCAACAGCGCCGGTGAGGAACGGCTTGCCACCCCAGAAGTACATCACCGTGCCGAGTACCGGTGAGATCCATTCCACCAGAGAGTTTTCCGGCAGTGTGTACCCGACCAGATAAGCGAACATCGCGTCTGCCGCAACGACCGGAACCGCGATGACCAGCATGACTGCAAACAACGTCCGGAACTGTGCGACGTGATCCCCGTGACCACCGTGTGCCCCATGCTCCATCTGGCCATGGCTCATCTCGCTATGGTCCATCTGGCCATGGTCCATCTGGCCATGGTCCATCTGACTGTGATCCATGTGGCGGTCATCCCCTCGCGTGTGATTGCAGCACAGCACCGGTCAAGCCATCAGCCTCGAACGTATGCCCAGGTAGCCACCCGAGCAAGGTCACGCGGCCAAGGCCTCCTGTTCAACTCCCCTTCAACATCGCTTCCATCTGAGTGATTTCCGCCTGCTGACCGGCAATGATCGCTTCTGCCATCTTCTCCGCCGACGGGTCGAGCCCGTTGTCGAGTTCGGTCTGGGACATGGTGATGGCACCCTTGTGGTGCTCGATCATCATCGTCAGCCACAACTTGTCGAACTCCGCGCCACTGGCATCGGTGAGGGCGGTCATGTCGTCGGCCGACATCATTCCCGGCATCTCGGCCATCCCGACGCCGTGTCCCGCGTGCGCCGACTCATCCATGCCCTCCATCGAACTCGACGAAGGCTCGGGGCGTCCCCACTCCGTCAACAATTCGGTCATCTGAGCCATCTCCGGGCCTTGCGCTGCCTCTATCTGCGCTGCAAGAGAGAGAAGTTCGGCATTGTCGGTTCGACCGTCGACCATTCTGGCCATGTCCAATGCCTGCGCGTGATGCGGGTACATTCCTTCGAGAAACTCGATGTCGGCGGCATTGACACCCGCAGGAATCTCCGACTGTGCTGCGACGCTGGTTGTTTCGGAAGAATGGTTGATGCTCTCCCCGGAGTTGTCCGAGCATCCGGCAATCAACAGTGCTGCCGCTGCCACAACCGGAACGAACCGCGCGGCGCTCTTCCTGACCGTCAAAGACATGTTTTCACTCCCGAGAATTGATTCTGTTCGATATGCACTGCACCACAATTGATTTGACAAGAGTGCTGCACATGCACAGTTGCCACGTTACCGGCGAAAATCCACCGCGAAGCCCGATAACCGGCTCGAACAGGCTTCCTTCATCGAATCTTCACAGTCGAGTGGAAACCACCACGCGACAGCAATGCAGACACGCAGTCGACTAACCTCGGTCTGATGAGCGCCGAACTACGACCTGGCGAGGAACCGGGGCGCGTTCTTGTCGTCGACGACGAGACTGCCCTCGCCAAGGTTGTCGCCAACTATCTGACACGCGAAGGATTCACCGTGCGCCTCGCCCACGACGGGCCGAGCGCAGTACGTTCGGTGCGCGAATTCGAGCCCGCGCTGATAGTGCTCGATCTGATGCTCCCGGGCTTCGACGGCATGGAAGTCTGCCGACGAATCCGTACCTTCTCCGATGCGTACATCCTGATGCTGTCCGCCCGCGGTGAAGAGTCGGACAAGGTGACGGGTCTGGCGGCCGGCGCTGACGACTACGTGGTCAAACCCTTCGGCCCCCGCGAACTGGTTGCGCGAGTGAAAGCACTGCTCAGACGGCCACGCGCGTCGAGTTTGCTGCCAAAAGTGCTGCCGACGCCTCCCGGACTCGACATCGACGTCGTGGCCCGCACGGTCCGTGTCGACGACACCCTGGTCGATCTCACTCCCACCGAGTTCACCCTGTTGTCCGCGCTTGCGTCCCGACCCGACGCTGCCTGGAGTCGGGCCGAGATCATCACCTCGGTGTGGGGCTCGTCCTGGTTCGGGGACCAGCACATCGTCGACGTCCATGTGCGTGCATTACGCCGCAAACTCGGCGACGACGCGACCGATCCTCGGTTCATCAGAACCGTCAGGGGCGTCGGATACTCCCTGAGGTCGTCATGAACGCGGTCGTCATGAACGGGGTCGTCATGAAGAAACTCGGGCTACGCGGAAAACTGCTGCTGGCGCAGCTTGTCGTCCTGTTCGTCTCCTGCCTCGCCATCGCCGCAGTCGCCATTGCCGTCGCTGCCCCGCTCTTTCACAACCACCTCATGATGGCCGGCATCGAAGACTCGAATGTCCGTACCCACACCGAAGAGGCATTCGCTCAGACCATGACCATTGCACTGTTGTGCGGGATCGCGGTCGCACTGGTGGGCGCAAGCATCGCCGCGGTCTACATCGTCCGACGCATCACGGCCCCGATCTCAACGCTGGCGGAGGCGGCTCAAAGCGTCGCAGACGGGAACTTCGACGTGACTATCGGCAGGTCCGACGTAGATGCCGATTTCACGCGTCTCGAAACTGCCTTTGCCGACATGGCGGCACGCCTTGATCATTCGGATCGGGTCCGCAAACGCCTGCTTGCCGATCTTGCCCACGAATTACGCACTCCGGTATCGACTTTGGCTGCGTACGTCGACGGCATCGAGGATGGCGTCCTCCCCACGGACAACTCTTCATGGTTGGTCATGCGCGATCAACTCGAAAGACTGCGTCGGCTCTCTTGCGATCTGGCGGACGTCTCCGCGGCCGACGAACACGCTCTCGAACTCGATCGCCGAGACGAGAAGATCGACGACATCGTTTGCAGCGCAACGGCAGCAGCGGCGCCACGTTTCGCCGAGCGTGGAGTCGAATTGACGACCGCTCTGTCTCCTCAACCGATCACGGCCGAGGTCGATCGCCAACGAATCGAACAGATCCTCGCCAATCTGCTCGAAAACGCGTTGCGGCACACTCCGAGCGGAGGTTCGGTGACGGTGACACTCGCACGGGAAGGTGACCACCTCTCGGTGTCCGTCACCGACACCGGTGACGGAATTCCCGCAGACCAACTCGAATCAGTCTTCGACCGTTTCCATCGCGGTGATCGATCCGACGGTTCCGGTTTGGGGCTCACGATTGCGCGCAGCCTCGCGCTCGCACACGGCGGCGATCTGTCGGCGCTCCGAAACGAGCAACCTCTCGGCAGCACGCTGATCCTCACCTTGCCGACAGGTTTCAGGCTGCCGCTTTGAACGGATCGTGCTCGGCGATCAGCTTCTCGAGTCGAGCCTCGTCCACTCGAACCCTGACTGTGGATGCCTCCTGCTGATCACGAATCACCTTGGCCAACGTGAACGTACTGGTGACCAAGAACAGCAAGGACATTCCGAGAAATCCGCGTTGCCACGCATCGATCGGAAGATACGCAATTCCGAGGAGGGTGCCGACAAAACTGACGGCAAAGGCTATTCCGGCCTGAAGATAGAAGGCTGCAGTGGTCTTCGAGGGTGTTGTCGGTGTGCTCATGCTTCGAAGTCTGCTCGCCCATCCCGGCACTCGGATGCGTAGTCCTACTCGAGTGCGCACGGTACTTCCCCGGCAAAAATCAGATGCCGTTACCCATCCTGGTGGATAGTCTCGGTCCGGTATCCGGAGTTGTTCCAGAACAGTCAGACGGCAGGAGTGATCGATGACCCGCAGACATATAGCCATGGTGAGCATTCCGGCACCGGGCCACGTCAATCCGAGCCTGGCGATCATCGCGCGTCTCGTCGCCGCCGGTCACCGCGTCACCTATGCCAACGACGAGTCGATGCGTGAGATCATCGAGGCGACCGGGGCCGAATTCGCACCGTACGTCTCCACGCTGCCCAGCCTCGTCCCTTCTCCCGACGGCGCCGAACCCGAGAAGAGCTGGGACGGGGATCTGATCGATCAGTTGACGATTTTCCAGGACGATTACGAGTCGATGCTGCCGCAGCTACGCCGAATCTACGAAGACGATCGCCCTGACCTCTTTCTCTACGACATCGCCGGCATTCCGGCACGAATACTGGCTCAGCAGTGGGGCGTTCCCATCATCCAGTTGTCGCCGACGTACGTTGCCTGGGACGGTTACGAAGCCGACGCCGCACCGATGTACGACGAAATTCGTTCCGATCCGAGAGGCGTCGACCTGCTCGATCGGGAGACCCGGTTCTTCCGCGCCGAAGGCGTCGAGGTCGATCCACGTGAGTTCACCGGACGCCCACCCCGTGCAATCGTGCTGATCGCAGAATCGATGCAGCCCAACGCCGATCGCGTGAACTGCGACGTCTACACGTTCGTCGGCCCCGCACTCGAACCGAGCAGTCAACCTTGGGTGAACCCGGATCCCGAACGCAAGCTCTTGTTGATCTCGCTGGGTTCAGCATTCACCGATCATCCGGATTTCTACCGCACCTGCGTCGAGGCTTTCGGCCAGATGGACGGCTGGCACGTCGTCCTTCAGATCGGAAAGCAGGTGCAGATCTCAGATCTCGGACCATTGCCCGACAACGTCGAAATACACCGTTGGGTACCGCAGTTCGCGATTCTGCAGCAGGCCGACGCGTTCGTGACCCACGCGGGTATGGGCGGATCCAGCGAGGGACTGGTGACCGGGACACCCATGATCGCAGTGCCGCAAGCCGTCGATCAGTTCGGCAACGCCGACTCGCTCGTCGACGCCGGTGTCGCAGTACGCGTCGACAGCGCTACCGTCACGGCAGTAGAGCTTCGTGAGGCGCTGACTCTGGTGAGCGCCGACGAGTTCCGCCGACGCAGCACGGAGTTGGCAGAAGAACTCGCAGCGGCGGGCGGTGTGTCCCGTGCCGTCGAATTGATCGAAGCCGCTCTACCCGGCAGCGGGCCCAGATAATGTCTGCTACCAGTGCCAGGCGTCGCCGCCCACGTTCTTGATGGTTCGCTGCAGCACAGTGATGGTGGTGACAAACTCCTCTTCGGTGATTCCCTGCATCCGCTCTTCCTGCAGCATCTGCTGTACCCGCGCGGCGCGATCGAACTGCTCGGAGCCCGCACCAGTCAGGCGAAGGACAGACCCGTCTTCGCGCGCCCACCCCAGTTCGAGGGCAGAGTCGACGGCGTCATCGATCACGTCGGTGGATTCGTTCGGACCGATCGTCCGCAAGAGGACAGCACGCTCCACCCCTTCAGGGTGCAGCGAAAGTTGGTGCAGGACCCACCACCCCGGCTGGGTGACGCCGATCGCTTCGAGTGCTCCGCGCGTGCGCGTGCGAATCGCTTCACCGGCTCGCGCGGTCCAGAATCCGATCGGCTGGTTGGCCGGTGGCTGCATCGCTTGTTTGTTCATGCACACGACGATAAAACCTCAACGGAAGTTCAGGTCAACCACCAGTGAGGTGAAGTTCTACATATGTTGCGTGATTGCTCGGCCGATAATGCGGGCGGCGTCGGGGAACTCACCCGGGTTCGGTCCGGCGTAGTTGAGCCGCAAGAACTTTCCAGTCGGTTCTGCCGGGAACCAATCGTCACCGGCCCCGACGATGACGCCGGCCGACCGGCAGTCCTGCACCACGCGTTCGACGTTCGTGGTGTCCGGGAGCCGAAGCCAGAGGTTGAGTCCGCCTTTCGGTACGGCATCGAGGTGAGCGTCCGGCGCGTGCTCGCGCAGACTCGAGACGAGGAGGTCGCGTCTGGCCTCGAGTTGGTGACGAAGCCTGCGCAAGTGCGTTCGCCAGGCCGGTTGGGTCACGACGTCGAGCGCTACCGCTTGCAGCATCCCGCTGACGTACATCGAATCTGCCTGTGTATCAGCCAGAATCCGCTCGTACGCCGGACCCCGAGCGATCAATCCGGCAACTCGCACCGATGGGGACACGCTCTTGGTCAGCGCACGAAGGTAGACGACGTGACCGCTGTCGTCTCGTGCAGCGATGGGGCTGGGATCTGCGGTGATTCCGAAGTCGAGCGCCGAACTGTCCTCGATGAGGAATGCGCCGTGCCGACGGACGGTGTCGAGAACCTTGTCAGCCAACGACGGCGACCACAGCGCTCCCGTCGGACTCGCGAAGCTCGGTTGTGCGTAGAACGCACGGGCACCGGTCTGTTCGAATGCACGCGAAAGCTCTTCAGGATCAGGACCGTTGGCGCCGCTGGAAATCGGAATGACCGTGACTCCAGCCTGCGCGGCGGCCAGGATCGCTCCCCAGTAGGTCGGCGATTCCATGAGCAACGGACGCCCCTCCCCCACCAACGCGCGAAAGGACGTCGCAAGCCCACCCTGACTGCCGGGAAGTACAACCACGTCGTTCGGCCCCGGCGGAGTGATCCCGGCAGGAGTGGCGGAACCCAATTCGGAGGCAAACCAGGACTGCAGTTCCGGAAGCCCGGCAGCGAGGGGCCGATTGAACACGGCGTCGGTTCGCGTCGCCCTGGTGAAGGCTGCACGAACCAGACCTTCCGGCAACAGCTCTCGGGCCGGATAGCCGGAATGCAGCGCGATCACGTCGTTGGAGGTGGACTGCAGCGCCATGGGCAGCTGCAGACGATAGTTCGGCGATCCAAGCGCCGCTGTCTGCCACCCGTAGTCGTTGGGTCGCACGACGCGCGCCGCGCGCACGAAGGTCCCCACACCGGGACGAGCCTCCACAACCCCCTGAGATACCAGTGTTCGCAGCGCCTTCTGCACGGTGACCGGACTCGCCCCGTGCAGGCTGACGAGCGACCGAGTGGACGGAAGCTTCGCGCCTGGAGGAGCCGTCGCGATCCACTCACGCAAGGCTGCGACAATCCTCGAACTGCTATCATTGGACATGTCGAATCATAGTAGCGCTACTCCTCTTTCGCCGCTAGCGCTATCGCGAATCAATGTCCGTTTCCAGACCGAACCCTGAGGCGCCCTTCTCATCTGAAACACAACTCGCCCACCCGAACCGGAGAGGTACGTAACCGCGTGAACACACCCATCGATCAGGCCCGCAAGCTCGAGAATGTCAGGTACGACATCAGAGGGCGAATTCTCGACAAGACCGAAGAACTCGAGGATCAGGGACACACGATCCTGCGACTCAACGTCGGCAATCCGGCCCCCTTCGGGTTCGAAGCTCCGGACGAAATCATGATGGCCATGATCCGCAATCTCCCTACCGCGCAGGGATATTGCGATTCTCGCGGACTGTATTCGGCGCGCACTGCGGTGGTCCAGTACTACCAGACGCGGGGTATCACCGACGTCACCGTCGACGAGATCTATCTCGGAAACGGTGTGTCCGAACTGATCACCCTGACGATGCAGGCCCTCTGCAATCCAGAGGACGAGATCCTGATTCCCGCTCCCGACTATCCCTTGTGGACGGCTTCGGTTTCACTTGCCGGCGGCACGCCCGTCCACTACCTCACCGATGAAAGCCAAGGCTGGGCACCGGACTTCGACGATCTGGAAGCTCGGATCACGCCGCGCACCCGAGGGATTGTCGTCATCAATCCCAACAATCCGACGGGCGCCGTCTACTCGACGGAGGTGCTGCAACGCTTCGTGGATCTAGCGCGCAAACACGATCTGATGCTCTTCGCCGACGAGATCTACGAAAAGATCGTCTACGACGGCCGATCCATGACAAACCTTGCGACGATGACCGGGCGAGACGTTCTGTGTCTGACGTATTCGGGACTGTCCAAGGCCTACCGCGTGTGCGGATTCCGAGCCGGATGGCTGGCCATCACCGGACCACTCGAGCGGGCGTCGAGCTTCATCGAAGGCATCAAATTGCTGGCCAACATGCGAATGTGTGCCAACGTGCCGGCGCAGCACGCTATCCAGACTGCACTCGGCGGACGTCAGTCCATCGAGGACCTGTTGCTTCCACAAGGTCGGCTGACGGCCCAGCGCGATCTCGCACACACCACGCTCAACAGCATCGACGGGATCAGTTGCCAACAGGCCGACGGGGCGCTGTACCTGTTCCCCAAGCTCGACGTCGACAAGTTCGGCATCGTCGACGACGAGAGGTTCGTTCTCGATCTACTGGAATCGGAGAAGATTCTTGTCAGCCACGGTCGCGCGTTCAATTGGATCGAACCCGATCACTTCCGGTTGGTGACTCTCCCCAACACCGACGATCTCTCGACGGCACTCGAGCGACTCGGCAACTTCCTCAGTTCCTACAGCCAGTAGCCCTGGGTACCGGGCCCACATACGACTGAACGCCGACCGGATTTCCGGTCGGCGTTCAGTGGTGAAAATCAGCAGGCGATCAGGCAGTGACGATCGCGTCGAGGGCCGAGTAGAACAAGCCCAATCCGTCGTCACTGGGACCGGTGAGAGCCTCGGTGGCGTGCTCGGGGTGCGGCATCAAACCGACGACCCGGCCGTTGGCCGAGGAGATGCCGGCGATACGACGCTGCGAGCCGTTGGGGTTCTCCTCCGAGTAACGGAAGACGACGCGGCCTTCGCCCTCGAGTTCGTCGAGAACCTTCTCGGACGCCTGGAAGCGACCTTCACCCGACTTGAGGGGGATGAGGATCTGCGCGCCGGCCTCGTATCGCGAGGACCACGCCGTGTTGTTGGCTTCGACCGTCAACCACTCGTCGCGGCAGATGAAGTGCAGACCCTGGTTACGGGTCAGAGCACCGGGCAGCAATCCTGCTTCGCAGAGGATCTGGAAACCGTTGCAGATGCCCAGGACCGGCATGCCGCCCTTGGCTGCTTCCACAACCTTGCCCATCGCGGGAGCAAAACGTGCGATCGCGCCGCAACGAAGGTAATCGCCGTACGAGAATCCGCCGGGAACGATGACCGCGTCGACACCCTTGAGGTCTGCATCGCCGTGCCAGAGTTCGACAGCTTCACCGCCGGCCAGGTTCACTGCCCGCGCCGCGTCGATGTCGTCGAGCGTGCCGGGGAAAGTGATTACTCCGATACGTGCGCTCATGCCTCGACTCGCCTGACGGTCCAATCCTCGATCACCGTGTTGGCCAGCAGGCCTTCGGCGATCTTCTCGAGTTCGGCGTCTTCGACACTGCCGTCGATCTCCAACTCGAACCGCTTGCCCTGACGGACATCGGATACTCCTGCAAAGCCCAGGCGAGACAGTGCCCCGACAATTGCCTGTCCCTGGGGGTCGAGAATCTCGGCCTTGGGCATGACTTCGACGACGACACGGGCCACGTGCTGCTCCTCGGTACTAGTGCGCGAACCCGGAGTGAAACGCTCGGGTGATGGCCAGTTTACCGGGCGGACCCGAGATGGTTCGCATCGAGTGATCGGGGCGTGACGGCGACCACCTGTGAAACCCGCCTGCGAGTCCCTTCGCGGCGGCGCATACTCGAAATCATGCGACTGACACATTTTGGCCATTCCTGTGTGCTCGTGGAGTTGAACGGCTCGAAGATCCTCTTCGATCCCGGCAACTTCTCGCACGGATTCGAAGGCATCACCGGCCTCGACGCCATCCTCGTGACACATCAACACCCCGATCACGCCGACCCTGCGCGGCTGCCCGAACTGGCCGAAGCGAATCCCGACGCCGTGCTCTACAGCGATCCGCAGACGGCTGAAAAGCTCGGTGGGCGCTGGACCGGCGTCCGGCCGGGCGACCGGTTCAGCATCGGCGACGTCGAGGTGACCGGAACGGGCGGAGAGCACGCAATCATCCATCCGGACCTACCGATGATCGACAACACCGCGTTCCTCCTCGGTGACGCCACCAACCCGGCACGGTTCATGCATCCCGGCGATTCCCTCTACGTCCCCGAACAGAAGGTCGACGTTCTCGCCCTCCCCGCCGCCGCACCGTGGCTCAAGATCTCGGAGGCCATCGACTACCTCCGCGCGGTGGCGCCGCGCGTTGCGGTTCCCATTCATCAAGCGATCATCCGCGACGAGGCCGCAGGCATCTTCTACGGTCGCTACTCGGAAATGGCTGCCGACGGCACCGAGTTCCGAGTTCTCGACGAGGAGTCGAGCGTCGAAGTCGCCTGATTCGGTTCTCACGCACTCACATCGACGATGATCCAGCCGGTGCTCGTGCCACCGGCTGCGTCGGTGAGTGTGTAGAGAATCCTGTCGGTGCCTGCCTTCGTTCCGGCTTCGAACACCACTTCGCCGTTTTCGAGCTTCACGGTGCCACCGAGAAGTGACGTCGCCCCGACGCCGGTCACTGTGATCGAATCTCCGTTGCTGTCATGATCATTCGCGACGGCGTCGACGGTGACTGTGCCGCCTGAGCGGACCCGCGCGGTGTCGAGTGCGGCGTACGGCGGGATCGGGCTTGCCGTGTACCGACCGACGTCGTCGAGTCGAGCCGAGGCAACCTCCGCCGCATCGACGATGGCAGCGAATTCGGTGCCGTCGAAGCGCGAGAGGTCGTTACCGTTCATGATGGTCGATCCCTCGGCGCCGCCGCCGTGGTAGTCGTCGGCATAGAAGTTGTGGCCCAACTCGTGGCGGAGAACGCGGCTGAAGTTGCCGTCGGACTCGGCACCGACATGCGCGTAGCTGTGGTCGAGTTCGAACTTCGAGTAGTAGGCATTTCCGCCACCGGATGCGCACACGACGGTCGCCTGATCGACACTCGACCCGACCTGATCGGACCACAGATCTTCCAACTGCTCGAGATTTTCACAACTGCTCGAGTACGGATCGCCGGCGGAATCTGCCCGCAGGACAACTCGACCGAGGACCGGCCGAATCCCGACGTCTCTGATCCAGATGGCAGCGGTGCGGGCCATTGATTCCTCGGCCCGATCCAGAGCGACGGCGGCACTGCCTGCGCCGTGCGCGGAGTACCACTCGCCACTGAGGTCCAGTCCGACCACGAACTGCTTGACCGTCTTGCCGACCCTTGCGGCCGAGGCCGGCGCAATGGCCGCGGTGGGCCACTTGGGTTTTGCGTCGATCGGCGCCGTGCTGCGACCGACCACCTCGGATCCGACGAACTCTATCGAAACACCACGATCGAAAATCACCTGCCCGCGCAGTGTTCCGGCGGAGTCGACGATGGCCGAGACGATTGCGTCCGGACGCCCTTCTACGCTGCCGATGTACGAACGGGGCGCCGGGATCACCGCGTCGGTCAGCTCTCCGTCGCTGTCTTGCACAGCCATCGAGAACTCGGATCCCCGCAGGTTCATCTTGTGAAGGCGCAGTGTGAGTTGCTCACCTTCATCGTCGACGGTTGCGGTGCGGACGCCATCGCTCGATCCGCTCGATCCGCTCGACCCGCCGTCGACACTGCCCGTCGGCAGCATGTGAACCGCGCCGGTCGGAGCGGCAGACGCGAGCGCCGGAACGAACGCAGCACAGACGACTGCGCCCACAGCCACGGCGACAAGACCCTCGGCCGACTTGGAGAACACTCTCGTGCGCATGGCGAGATCCCGATCCCATCTACTAGCGGCAGATTAACTGCACGCACTCTAGCAGTGGGAGAGCTGGCTGACCCAGCGCTCTAATTAATCGTCCGTTTTATGCGATTTTGACCCACTCTGCACTACTACCAGCAAGGAAGTGGAGAAACGCGACGAGTCTGCCCGCTCGGACAACCCGGACAGACGACATAGTCTCGTAGCTATCAAATAGTTGCCAACTGCCGAATTCAGGCAGCGCCGAGCTCCTGAGACGGGGAGTTCCACCGATACACCTGCGAGTCGGCTTCGTGGAAGAGGGCAAGGTCGACGGCGTCGAGGACGGCCTGACGTGGGCCCTCGTTTCCCAACTGCTTGGCCGTGATCGACAATCTGACCAGTCCCCCACGTTTGGCGGCACGCCCGGCTCCGAGAACCAATGCGCGACACCACCACGGCTCGGCCTTGAAGCCTTCGCCGATCCCGAAAACCCTTCCCCGTTGCAAGGTTCCGCGGGTCAGATCATGTACTGCCCCGAGGCCTGCCATCGTGCGAAAGCCCGTCTCCGGCAACACCGACATGGCACCGGGCGATGCCACCCAGCGCGGCGGTGCGAACACCCGGGTCCGAAGGCCTGCATGCTCGAGAACGCGGTCCGCAGCGAGTAGTCGCAGTTTCGCTTCGTGCTTCGACAGAGTGGCGAACTCGGCTCGGCGACGCTTGGTCGCGGCCTGGTCGTAGCCGTGCAGAACGATGGCATCGCCGTGCTCGCGACGCTCACGCAGCCAAGCCGTCGTCACCGCGTCGTCGGCCAGTCGGTATTTGTCCTTCAGTCGCGGCGCCACCAGGAGCGACAAGCGGACACCTCGAGTGTCCATCTCGTCTGCGAATCCGGCAGCGAGATAACATGTCTCGTCTCTGATTCCGGATACCGACACGATCAGTTCTGCGGACATACTCCGATAGTGGCAGCTGTGGGTGAACAGCACACTGCCGCCGGATGATCATCCGGCGGCAGTTTTCAGCGCACCTACTGGTTCTTGGAAACCTCTAGTTCTTGGGAAGCGCAGCTTCGATCGCGGCGACAACCTCGGGTGCGTCAGGCTCGGTCCGCGGACGGAAGCGGTTGACGACGGTGCCGTCCGGTCCGATCAGGAACTTCTCGAAGTTCCACTGAATGTCTCCCGCAGCGCCTTCGGCGTCGGCCGCCTTGGTGAGCTCGGCGTACAGCGGATGCTGGTTTTCGCCGTTCACCTCGATCTTCTCGAGAAGCGGGAACGTGACGCCGTAGGTAGTGGAGCAGAACGTCTCGATCTCTTCGGCGGTACCCGGTTCCTGCCCCATGAACTGGTTGCACGGGATACCGATCACGGTCAGACCGCGATCGGCGTACTCGCTGGCCAGCTTCTCGAGCGCCGAGTACTGCGGGGTCAGTCCACACTTGGACGCGACGTTGACCACGAGGACGGCGCGGCCGTCGTATTCACCCAAAGAGGTGGGCACGCCACCGAGGGTGTTGATCGCGATGTTCTGTACTGGAGTTGTCATAGGCTCCAACTTAGCGACTCTCTCACGCACTGCTCCTTCGCGCACTGCTAATTCGACGCTCCGAGAATGCGATCGAGGTCGTCCAGAACGGTGAGGCCGCCGAGCGGTCCGACGCCGGTGATCCAGTAGGACATGTCCACCAGATGCGGGTTCGGGAAGAATCCGGCGTTGTCGGCCACGGCCTTCGGCATCGTGCCGGCATCGGCCGGTTTCGCGGAGGTGACCAGGATGAGGTCGGCGTTGGCTCCGGAGACGAATTCCGGGGAGAGGTCCACCGAGATCGAGTTCTCCCAGTCGCGTGCGGGAATCGTGAGTCCAGCACATTCGAGAGTGCTTCCGGCAAACGACGTGGGTCCGTACAGCGTCAGAACGTCGTCGCGTGGGCGGATCAGCTGAGCGGTCTTGCCCTCGGTGCTGTGCTTGCTCGCCACTTCCTCGCAGCGTGCCGTGTAGTCACCGAGCAGTTCACCTGCCTGATCGGTCTTGTTCAACGCCTCTGCGACGAACTGGACGTTGTCCTGCCACGGATCGGTCTGAGTTGCCATGTAGACGGTCGGTGCGATGGCAGCGAGCTGCTCGTACAGATCACCGTGCCGCGATTCCGTTCCGATGATCAGGTCCGGGCTCAGTGCGACGATCTTCTCGAGGTTCGGTGCCGCGACGGTTCCGACCATCTCGATCTCCGCCGCCTTCTCACCGAGGTACGCCGGAACGCCGGTCGTCTCGCTGAGTACCGCGGTGCCCACGGGAATCACGCCCAGCGCTACCGACGTGTCGAGCTGAACCGGCTCGAGCACGACAACTCGCTGCGGATCCGTCGGTACGTCGGTAGTTCCGCGGGCGTGGGTGACCGCGTGCACGGTGTCGGCAGACTGACTGCCGGTATCCGTCTTGTCGTCACTGCCACACGCCGTTGTCGTTGCCACTATGGCGGCGAGGACAAAACCACCCAGCATGTACTTCGTCCGCGAGTTACTGCGTTTCATTCACAAACTCCTGTTACCGACTGCTTCCGACCGTCACAGCCACGTGCATTCACCGCGGCTGAGCAAAGGATTCACCATCCAATAGTCTGGTGAGCCTAACCTACGAGACTGGAGCCTCATCATGTCTTCCCTCCCCTGCCACAGCGACGGTGTCCTGGGGAAAGGATCTATGCAGTGCCTTTCGGAATTTGTCGCCAATCCGCAAACCAGTCGACGCCCTCACGCCTGTACACGGCAGTCGTCGACCGCCGGCGAACCTATGGTCGGTCGCGCCGGAATGACACATCTGTGGGTATTGATCGAGCATCCCGGCCCCTGGCCGGCGTCCGCCCCTGACGACGTTCTCCCCGTCGCGCTCACCGAAAAGATCTACGCAGCGCAGGGCCGTATCCGTGTCGTGGTGATCCGGCGGACCCGCAACCGCCGGGTGCTCACCCCGACGTGTGTACTCGCCTGGACGGACGGCACACGCCAATGGATGCGGGAAGGGGCGGTCGACCGATACGAGGACCTGTCGGTACTGCCGTTCGAATCGATGGCCACCGGAGCGGAACCCGACTTCGGCCGCTCCCGCACGGAACCGCTCTTCGCAGTCTGCACGCATGGAAAGAAGGATGCGTGCTGCGCGGAACTCGGCCGCCCGGTCGTTTCGGCGCTGAACGCGGCACAGATCGCAGATGTGTGGGAATGCAGTCACATCGGCGGAGATCGTTTCGCGGCCAACATGATTGCGTGGCCTGCCGCAGTCTATTTCAGCCGACTGGACGGCAACTCCGCAATCGATGCTGCCGAGAAATACCTAGCCGGAGAATTGGAGCTGCTGCACCTGCGCGGCCGGGCGGCACTGTCACAGGCCGCTCAGGCAGCCGAACATGCTGTCCGACGCGCCACCGACATCGTCGCCACGGACGCACTCGAGAGCATCAGCGAGAGTGTCGACGGAGAACACACGACTGTCGATCTTCGGTTGGAGGGGAGAGACTTTCGCGTCGTCGTTCGCTCCGGTCCTCCAGGGCTGCCGTTCCGACATGATTGTGGTGCCGGAGGGACCGTCGAATGGAGCGGATGGACCGTCGAGCACGTTCACGAGCAACCCCACTGACCACTCGATTTCGACAAGAGTGCCCGGCAGGCCATCGAACCGAGATTTGCGCGGACTGACAACACTTCGAATCAGGTCGCGATGAAGGATCGACGCCCCTGGTGTTTACAGCTTGCATTCTTCCCATGACCACCGCACTGACGCCGAATGCCGTACCCCGGTCTGCTGATCCGATCAAAAGTGAGGTCGACTACGAAACACTGGCAGAGAAATTCCGTCCGATCTTCGCGGACATCGCACAAGGCGTCGTCGAACGCGAACGCGATCACGTACTTCCCTTCCAACAGATCGACGCACTCAAGAATGCAGGCTTCGGCGCCGTTCGGGTGCCGACAACACACGGTGGATCCGGTGCGAGCATCCCGCAATTGATCCGCTTACTAGTCGAGCTGTCGAGCGCCGATTCCAATATCACCCAGGCCCTGCGCGGACATTTCGCATTTGTCGAAGACCGACTGGTCGCCGACCCAGGCCCGGAGCGTGACATCTGGCTCCGACGCTTTGCGGAGGGACAGTTAGTCGGCAACGCGTGGACCGAAATCGGCGACGTTGCATTGGGCGAAGCCAACACCAAGGTCTCGCCCGCACCCGATGCCGACCATTTCCTGGCGAACGGGGCAAAGTTCTACAGCACGGGTTCCATCTTCGCCGACTGGATCGACCTGTACTCGCAGCGCACCGACACCGGCGCATTCGTGATCGCGGCGGTCGAGGCGAGACAACCCGGTGTCACACACAGTGACGATTGGAACGGGTTCGGCCAGCAGACGACTGGCTCCGGTTCGTCCGTATACGAGAACGCAATTGTACAGCCGGAGAACATCTTCGACTTCTCGACACGATTCAAATACCAGACCGCGTTCTACCAATTGTTCCACCTCGCCACTCTCGCCGGCATCGCCAAGGCTGCTACGATGGAGATCTCTCGTCGAGTTGCCTCTCGTACTCGAACCTTCAGTCACGGCAACGCTCCGAGATACGCGCAGGATTCGCAGATCCAGCAAGTTGTCGGCGAGGTGTCCTCTGCTGCCTTTGCAGCCGAGGCCGTTGCACTGCACGCAGCACAGTCGTCCCAATGGGCTTACGAAGCCGCATTCTCCGGCTCGCCGGAGGAAGAGAAGGCCGCCAACATCGCAGCCGAAATCGATTCGGGGCGAGGGCAAGTCGCCTCGATCGGACTCGTCGTGCCGGCCACGGCCAAGATCTTCGACGCACTCGGTGCTTCCGGAGTCAGCCGCGACCTCGATCTCGATCGATTCTGGCGCAACGCCCGCACCGTCGCCAGCCACAATCCGGTCGTCTTCAAATCCAAAGTTGTCGGCGACTACGAAATCAACGGAACCGAACCGATTTACGTGTGGGCCATCGGGACCGCACCGACCGAAAAGGATGAACAGGCATGACCGTGACCAGTGAAACCGAAGTCTTCGTCGGCGTTCCCGACACATCCGAGGGCTGGATCGACCGGGCTCGCGAGGTGAGCAACATCCTTGCCGCCGACGCACTCGCCCGCGACCGAGCCGGCGAACCACCGTTCCGAGAAGTTCAGCTGCTCAAGGACAGTGGTCTTGTGACGCTCCTGGGCCCGGTCGAGTTCGGCGGCGGCGGGCAGCGATGGGAGACCGCCTACAAGGTGGTTCGGGAGATCGCCCGCGCCGACGGCTCCATCGGACAACTGCTCGGATACCACTATCTGTGGGCATGGGCAGCCAGATTGGTCGGAACCGATCCGCAGATCTCCGCTGTCGAGGAGCTGTACACGAGCAACCGATTCTTCTTCGGCGGCGCGGTCAACCCTCGAGACACCGACCTCACCGTCGCGGACCGCGGAGACACCCTGGTGTTCAACGGTGTCAAGTCGTTTTCCACCGGCGGCCGAGTCACCGACCTCACGGTGCTCGAAGGAATCATCGACGGAACTGCGACGCATGTGTTCGCAATCGTGCCGACTGCTCAGGACGGCATAGTCTTCCGCGGTGATTGGGACAATCTCGGACAGCGCCTCACCGATTCCGGCAGTGTCGAGATCAACGACGTCGAGGTCGACTGGGCAAGTGCGGCAGGCTTTGTCGACAAGGAATTCCAACCTCTGGTCTACAACACCCTGAACTTCCCCGCGATCGAGATCGTGTTCGCGAACTTCTACCTCGGGATCGCCCGTGGCGCACTGGACACTGCGGCCGAGTACACCCGAACCCGTACGCGTCCATGGCCGTACGGCGGTGACAACCGCGAAATCGCAACCGACGAGTGGTACCTCCGTGAGGGCTATGGCGACTTGCAATCGAAGCTGTGGGCAGCGGAGGCCTTCGTGGATCAGGTCAGCCGTGAGGCCGACGCAGTGCTCCACGACGCTCGCGAAAACCTCACCGAGCAGGCTCGCGGCGACCTCGCCGTACGCATTGCGGCCGCAAAACTTCGCGCCGCCGACGTCTCCTTGGAGATCAGCAACAAGATCTTCGAACTGACCGGTGCCCGAGCCACGTCCAACGACGTCGGCCTGGACATCTACTGGCGCAACATTCGGACGCATACCCTTCACGATCCGCTCGCGTACAAACGCCGTGAAGTCGGTAGTCGTTTTCTGACCGGCGAGATTCCCGAACCGACCTGGTACACATAGCAGCCACGAACAGAAAGAGACCGTCGCACGGTTGGTGCGGCGGTCTCTTTCATCGTTACGACCAGGATCACTGATCGTAGATCGGGTTCCGCGCCTGCAGCGCAGTCAAACGTTCAGCAGAGCGGACGGATCTAGTGATGGCTCACGAACGACTGTTTGGTGCCGGTCGGAGCCGTTTCGAGCTTGTGCTGCTCTTCTTCGTCCTCGTCGTCGAGCATCGTGGCTTCGTTGAACGGAATCTTCCCGTCGAGTACCTCGACGACGCGTTCCTTGTCGATCGTCTTGGTCCAGGCGCCGACCAGGAGAGTCGCAACCGCATTGCCCGAGAAGTTGGTGATCGCTCGCGCTTCCGACATGAAGCGGTCGATTCCGACGATGAGTCCGACGCCGTCGAGAAGCTCGGGGCGATGGCTCTGCAGTCCGCCTGCCAGCGTGGCCAGACCGGCGCCGCTGACTCCGGCAGCGCCCTTGGAGGCGATGATCATGAACACCAGCAGCGAGAGCTGTTCACCGAAACCGAGTGGCTGTCCCATGGCGTCGGCGATGAAGATCGAGGCCATCGTCAGGTAGATCGCGGTGCCGTCGAGATTGAACGAGTAGCCCGTGGGAACGACGATGCCCACCGTGGTGCGCTCGACGCCTACGTGCTCCATCTTGGCGATCAGACGCGGCAGTGCCGATTCGGAGGACGACGTGGCGAAGATGAGCAGGTACTCACGGGCCAAGTACTTGACCAGCTTGAAGATGTTGAATCCGGTGACGGCGCGCAGCAGCGTTCCGAGAACACCGAAGACGAAGATCAGGCAGGTCAGGTAGAAGCCGATCATCAGGGTGCCGAGCTGGACGACGGCGTTCAAACCGGTCTGGCCGACGACGCTGGCGATGGCACCGAAAGCACCGATCGGGGCGAGCCAGAGGATCATCGTCAGGATCTTGAACACGAGCTTCTGGATGTATCCGACGGCCTTGAGGATCGGTTCACCCGACTTGCCGAGCGACTGGATCGCGAAGCCGACCAGAAGGGCGACGAACAGAGTCTGCAGCACGCTGCCGGCTGTGAGGGAGGACAGCATCGACGTCGGAATGATGGACGCGATGAAGTCCCAGGTACCGCCCGCGCTGTGGGCCTGATCTGCAAGCTTGGCCACGGAGGCCGCATTGGGCGTGATGTTCAGGCCGCTGCCGGGGTTGAGCAGGTTGCCGACGCCCAGGCCGATCGCGAGTGCGATGGTGGACATCCCGATGAAGTAGGCGAGTGCGAGGCCGCCGACCTTGCCGACCTTGGCCGCCGCTCGAACCGAGCCGATGCCGAGCACGATGGTGCAGAAGATGACCGGGCTGATCATCATCTTGATCAGGCTGACGAACAACGTGCCGAGTACACCGACGGACTTACCGAACTCGGGTGCGAGCCAACCGACGAGGATGCCGCCGATGACCGCGACGATGACGCTCATGTAGAGCCAATGCGTCTTGTCGCGCTTTGCCTTGGTGCCCTCGGGCTGTGGGGAACCGTCTACTGTCCCTGTTGCCGTGCTGCTCATGGGGTGTCCTTTGGATCGGATATCTGTGAAGTGATCGGGATCACTTCGAGTCGTGGAGAATTCTTGTTGCAAACAGGTGGGCCCGGAAGTTTGTGTTCATTACGTTCAGGAGGCGCTCGATGGTCGAACGAAAGACCGGCCGACGTATGAGCGTCGCCAGGCAGATCCTGCTCCTGCAATTGGCGTTGTTGGCGCTGGTCATCGGTGTGGGGGCCGCGCTCGCAGTTGTCGACGAACGCCGAGACAGCGACGACGCGATCCGCAGGCAGGTGAGCTCGATAGCGCAGACTCTCGCCCTGTCGGATTCGACGGCGGCAGCCCTGACGAGTCCGGACCCGACCGCGATTCTGCAACCACAGACCGAGAAGATCCGACAGGCAACCGGCGTCGATTTCATCGTGGTGATGGCGCCTGATCGCACTCGGTTCACCCACACGAGCCCGGAGCTGATCGGTCAACTCTTCACCGGGAACATCGACCGCGCACTTGCCGGCGTGACCTTCACAGAGACGTACGCCGGGTCGCTGGGGCCGTCGATCCGCGCAGTCACTCCTGTTTACGATTCCGGCGGAACCCTGGTCGGTCTGGTTTCTGCCGGTGTCACCCGCGAGCAGATCAGCAAGCAGTTCGCCCAAAGTGTTCCGGTCATCCTGTTCGTTGCCGGCGGCGGTCTTCTTGCCGCCCTCCTGAGTTCACTTCTGGTGAGTCGGCGTATCCGGCGACAGACCCTGGGGATGGCGCCGGATGAACTGCGCACCATGTACGAACACCACGACGCCGTCCTGCACAGCATCGGTGAGGGTCTGGTGGTGATCGGGCGAGGCCGAAGCAGAGATGCGCGAGTGGATATCGTCAACGACGAAGCGCGTCGCCTCCTCGATCTACCGGACGGGCCCGTGCCACTTTCGTCCATCCCCGAGACCATGCGAGTCGACGACGCCTCTCCCGCGAAGGATCAAGTGCACCTCACCGACAAGCGTGTGCTGGTGGTCAACCAACACCCGGTTGAGTGGGAGGGCAACAGAATTGGCACCGTGCTGACAATTCGCGATCACACCGAATTGCAGAACGTACTCGGGGAATTGGATTCGGTACGGAGTTTTGCCGAGTCGCTTCGATCGCAAGCCCACGAGAGTGCAAATCGTCTTCACACGATCATCACGATGGTCGAGTTGGGCCGGAACGAAGACGCAGTGGCCTTCGCCACCAATGAATTGCGAGTGTCCCAACAGTTGATAGATCGTCTGATGAATGCGGTCCACGAGCCGGCGCTCGCCGCACTGCTGCTCGGGAAAATGAGTGAAGCGGCCGAACGCGGGGTCGACCTGACCATCACCGAAGACACCGCGCTCGGTCCGGTTCCTTCGCTCAATGCACGCGAGTTGGTCACGCTGGTCGGCAATCTCGTGGACAATGCTATTGACGCATCGCGCGCGAGCGAGTCTCCGTGGGTGGAAGTGACGGTAATGGAAGAGGATTCGATGATGGTTGTTGCCGTCGCCGACAGCGGCCCGGGAATGACACCCGAAGCACTCGAAAAGGCCAAGGGCCGTGGCTACTCCACAAAATCCGGCTCTCGCGGACTCGGTCTCGCACTGGTCTCTCAAGTTGTGAAACGGCACGGCGGCACGCTCACCAGCGAGCCGGCGATGGGCTCCATGCTGGTTGTCCGTATCCCGCTGCGCGAGGTGGAAGCACCGCGATGATCCGTGTGCTGATAGTCGACGACGAACCGTTGATCGCCCAGGCGCACCGTTCGTACGTCGAGCGTGTGCCGGAATTCGTGGTCCACGGCGTGGTTCATTCCGGGAACGCCGCCGTGCGTGCAGTTACGGCGGCCAACGCCACCGACCAGCCCATCGACCTGGTCCTGCTCGACATCGGGTTGCCCGACGCCAGCGGTCTCGACGTGGCTTCCGCCCTGGGCGGTTTGCGGCCCAGTCCGGACATCATCGCGGTTACCTCGGCGCGCGATCTGGAGGTGGTCCGAAGCGCCGTGGCTCGCGGGATCGTCCTCTATCTTCTCAAGCCGTTCACTTTCGCAGCATTCCGCGACAAGCTCGAGCGCTACCTCGAATATCGTGCAGCGCTTCCCGCTGGAGAGTCTGCGGTCAGTCAACACGACATCGACCGCGCGATGTCTGCGCTACGAACGTCCGACGATCGAGCAGCGGCACCGAAAGGCTTTGCGTCTCAAACACTCGGACTCGTCGCAGCGTCTGTCCGTGATTCTGAGGGACCCGTGACCGCTGCAGAGGTGGCAGCATCGGTCGGCGTGTCCCGGGTGACAGCCTGGCGCTACCTGGAAAAGCTGGCAGACGACGGCATGCTCACCCGGGAGACCGAGTACGGGCGCGCTGGGCGCCCTCAAGTTCGTTACCGCAGAACCTGATTGACGCAGAACCAGATTGACACCGGAGCTAGTTCGCACCCACGGTGTCCAGCACCCAGGCGAACTCGAACGCGACCTCTTTCCACTTCTCGTACCGACCGCTGACACCGCCGTGTCCGGCGCTCATCTCGGTCTTGAGAAGTAGCGGAGCATCACCGGTCTTGGTGGCGCGCAGTTTTGCGACCCACTTGGCCGGCTCCACGTACAGAACACGGGTGTCGTTGATGCTCGTGATCGCAAGAATGGCGGGATAGTCCTTGGCTTCCACGTTCTCGTACGGGCTGTACGAGCGCATGTAGTCGTAGACGTCCTTGTTGTGCAGCGGATCTCCCCATTCGTCCCACTCGATGACCGTCAACGGCAGCGACGGATCGAGAATCGACGTCAACGGGTCGACAAACGGAACATTGGCGAGAATGCCGGCAAACAGTTCCGGAGCGATGTTGGCGACAGCGCCCATCAGCAATCCACCTGCACTACCGCCGTCGGCAACCATCCGGTCGGCCGACGTGACACCGGTGTCGATCAAATGCTTTGCGCAAGAGACAAAATCGGTGAAGGTGTTCTTCTTGGTGAGCGTCTTGCCGTTTTCGTACCAGTGACGACCCATCTCGCCGCCGCCGCGCACGTGTGCGACGACGAAGACGACACCGCGATCGAGCAACGACAAGCGGGCAACCGAGAACGACGGGTCGATGCTCGCCTCGTAGGAACCGTAGCCGTACAACAGCAGCGGCGCGGGACCTTCCGGCGCACCTACGCGCCTCACGATCGAGAGCGGAATGCGGGTTCCGTCGTCGGCTACTGCCCAGTCGCGACGCTGCTCGTAGTTACTCGCATCGAAGTCACCGAGAACAGGCTGCGACTTGCGCAGTGCCAGTTCACCACTGGCGACGTAGTAGTCGTACACCTGCCCGGGAGTGATGAACGACGTGAAGCCGAGCCGGATGGTGGGCTGCGCCCATTCCGGGTTGGACCCCATGCCGATGCTGAAGAGTTCTTCGTCGAAGTCGATCTCGTGGCGTTCGCCGTAGCCGTCATCCGTCAACGGCCACACGGCAACCCGAGTGAGCGCCTCGCGGCGGTAGCTCAGGACGAGGTGTCCGGCAAAGGCTTCGGCTTCTTCCAGACGAACGTCTGCGCTGTGCTCGATCAGCGTCGTCATGTTCGTCGGATCCGACACGGGAGCTTCCACCAACACGAAGTTCTCTGCCTTGATGCCGTCGACGACGTCGTTGTGGAGGATCAGGAAGCGGTCCTCTCCCCCGATCACGGCGTGCTCGGCCCCGTACTCGACGCCCTCGCGACGCGGGATGATGACGCGGAAGTCGCCTTCCGGGTTCGCCGATTCCAGCATCCAGCCTTCGCTGGTCACCTTGGAACCGACCCAGATCATCAGGTACTTCTCGCTGCGGGTGGACCCCACCGAAACCCAGTACCGTTCGTCGGGCTCGTGGAACACCGAAACATCTTGACTCTGCGGCGTTCCCAGCTTGTGACGCCACACCGTGTCCGGACGCCAGGAGTCGTCGACCGTCATGTAGAAGACGTGACTGTGGTCGATCGCCCAGGTGGCGCCAGGCGCGGTATCGGGAATCTCGTCGGCGAGCATCTCACCGGTCTCGAGGTTCTTGAACCGCAAGGTGTACCGCTCGTCGCCGACGATGTCCACCGAGTACGCGAGCAACGTGCCGTCCTCGCTGATGGAGAACGCGCCGAGCGAAAAGAACTCGTGCCCTTCGGCTTCGACGTTGCCGTCCATGAGGATCTGCTCGTCGGCCAGCTCGACGCCGGGCGTCAGGTCGGGCGGAGTCCAGTCGTCTTCACCGGCGATGGGGCACCGGCACTGGACGGTGTACGACTTGCCTTCCACGCTGCGCGAGTAGTACCACCACTTACCCATGCGAGTGGGCACCGACATGTCAGTTTCCTGCGTCCGCGACTTGATCTCCTGGAAGATCTTCTCGCGCAAGGGCTCGAGCGCGGCCGTCTGCTCGTCGGTGTACGCGTTTTCGGCTTCGAGGTATGCGACTACCTCGGCGTTGTCCTTGTCCCGCAGCCACTCGTAGTCATCGACGAACGTGTGTCCGTGATGGGTACGTTCGGTGGGGACCTTCTTTGCGACCGGCGGGATCAGGCTCATGCGCTGGGACCGACCCAATCGTCGAAGGACAGACCGGAAATGCGCTCGTACGCCTCGATGTAGCGTGCCCGGGTCGCGTCGACGATCTCCTGCGGCAACGGCGGCGGTGTCGTGTCCGAGCTACGGTCCCAGCCGGATTCGGGGCTCGTGAGCCAGTCGCGCACGAACTGCTTGTCGAAACTGGGCTGCACCTTGCCCGCTTCGTAGCCTTCGAGAGGCCAGTAGCGCGACGAGTCGGGGGTGAGCACCTCGTCGGCGAGCACGAGGTTTCCAGCGGAGTCGAGACCGAATTCGAGCTTGGTGTCGGCAAGGATGATTCCGCGATCGGCTGCGAAGTTGGAGGCGCGGGCATAGACGTCGAGAGTGTCCTCGCGAAGCTGCACTGCCAGCTTCTGGCCGACCTTCTCCACTACCTGATCGAAGCTGATGTTCTCGTCGTGATCCCCGAGAGCCGCCTTGGACGCCGGGGTGAAGATCGGGTCGGGCAGACGCGACGCCTCGACGAGGCCCTCGGGCAACGCGACGCCGCACACTGCGCCGGTGTTGTTGTAGTCGACCAAGCCGGAGCCGGTGAGGAAGCCACGAACGACGCATTCGACGGGAACCATGTCGAGGGAGCGCACCACGAGAGCGCGGCCGAGAACCTCTTCCGGGATGCGATCGTCGTCGGGCTCGCCGGCCAGGTGGTTGGTGCCACCGAGGACGTTGAAGAAGAACACGCTCATCGCGGTGAGCACGCGACCCTTGTCCGGGATCGGCGTGCTGAGCACGTGGTCGTAGGCCGAGATCCGATCACTCGCGACAAGCAGCAGATGCTCGTCGTCGATCGTGTAAAGGTCACGGACCTTGCCACCGGCCAGATGAGTGTAGGAATCAAGTGTAGGACGCACCCGGTCACCCTATCGGGCGTTCGCAGTTCGTACAGAACCCCGGTAGCCGGGACAGGTAAGCGTCCTCGCCGTTCGGAGAGCTGTCCGCCCTGCTCATCCGGATATGCAGGTGGCCCCTCGCCAGCAGGCGAGAGGCCACCGTCACAGTCGATGAACTACTGGTTTGCGGGCAGCTTCGACAGGCCCTCGTCGATCGAATCCAGCGTCAGAAGAGCCGTCTGATAGGTCGCGGCCAGCGAATGCTGGACCTGGACGACGTTGCCGGCCTTCACTGCGGGCAATTCCTTCCACAGCTCGGAATTGACCAGCTCCTGCAACTGCGGAGACATCGAGCCGTCGGCGTTGAGGCCGTAGACGATCACGTCGACATTTCCGAGATTTTCGCCGATCTTCTCGATGGATACCTGTTCGACGTGGATGTCGGCGGGGTCTGCGGGGGTGCCGGGGAACTGCAGTCCGAGTCCGTCGAAGAGATTGGTCGTGTACGAAGACGCGTACTCGCGTGAGAAGGTGCCGGCCTCCGGCTTGCAGACGTTGCACACGCCGCCGAAGGTCAACGAGCCGAGCTTGTCCTTGTACTTCGCGGCCAGTTCGGCGGTTTTGGCGTCGTAGTCGTCCTTGAACTCGCCGTAGGTGCCGGAGACATTCGCGGCATCGGCGAACTGCTCGCCCAGCACTCGCCAATCAGCAGGAACCGTCGGTCCCAGGAAGACGACGGGAGCGGCCGCCTCGAGCTGCGCCATGTCCAGCTGGCTTTCGACTCGAGCGGGAACACCCATGATGATCAGATCGGGCTCGGCAGCGACGATTCCCTCGTAGTTGAGCTGGGAGACGTTGCCGTCGGGCGCGACCTTCGGCAGAGCTTCGTAAGCGGCCTTGGTCTTGTCGTCCATGTTGCCGAGTTCACGGGTCCACTCGCATACTGCTGCCAGGTTCGCTCCCGCCTGAATCAGCGGCAGAACTGCGTATCCGCAGGCCACGATCCGTTGCGGGTCGCTCGGGATCTCGATGGATCCGTTCTGTGCCTCGAAGACACGGGTCTGCGAGCTCGCGGCTGTCGTCGACGATTCGGACGACGCCTCCTCGGAGTTGCTGCAGCCGGCGACGCCGACCGCCAGCGCAGCTGCTGCGCCGATCACCACTGCGCGGCGAAACCGCGACAGACCTTGAACCCGCATGTTGAACTCCATCTGAACGCACCGGACTGCTCCGGAATTGATTTGGTGAGGCTAACCAATATCAGGGCACTGGACCTTTACACAAACACAGGTCCCGAGGAATGAACTGCGCCTCCCGAGCCGCCCACGCTTACAGCAGCACGCCTCCCACTGAGAGGGAGCAAAGCAAGATTCCTCTCGAATCGGACACGCGAACTCGCTACCTTGCCTTCGCGATACCTCATCGACTCGCCACTCTCTCCGCTCGACGAAGGGCTCACACATGTCCCGATCCACCCGTACCTGCTCACTACGGTCTGCCGCGGCCATTGCGTTGACCAGTAGCTTTCTCATCACCGGTTTCGGCGCCTCGATCGCGCAGGCCGAACCTGGCCCCTCGGCTCCGCTGTTCGGCTCGCTGGATTTCGGATCCAGCAACCTCGGCAGTTCCGAGCAGACCCCAGATGCGCCGCGGCTGACCGGGATCGACAATTTCCGCGACGTCGCAGGCACCGGCGCCGGATACTCGGGGACTTTCGGCCTGCCCGTGAACAAGGGAGTCTTCTACCGCGCGAACGCGATCACGCCCAAGGGCGATGACATGAGCAATCTCGAAAAGCTGGGACTGACAAAGGTTTACGATCTGCGCACGGAACCCGAGATCGCCAGTAAGCCCGATGTCTTGCCCGACGGGGTTGCGTACGAGAACATTCCGATCCTGTCCGGGAACATCGCCGAGATGATCGCGAAGATCAAGTCCCCCGAGGACTCACGATCGATGATGCAGGACATGAACCGCGCCTTCGTCACCGGAGCGACGGAGCGGGCCGGGTTCGCGCAGTTGCTCACGGGTCTCGCGGAAACCGAAGGTGCACAGGTCTTCCACTGCACCGCAGGCAAAGACCGCACCGGCTGGACGTCGTTTCTGCTGCTGAGTATCGCCGGTGTCGACCGCGCGGTGATCATGAACGACTACTTGCTGACCAACGAGTACACAGCCGAAGGCATGAAGGCCACGCGCGCGGGCATCGCGGCGAGCCTGGGCGAACAGATGGCCGTCAACATGGAGCCCCTGTTGGGTGTCGAGGCAAGCTATCTCGATGCCGGTCTCGCCCAGTTGGACCAGACCTACGGGTCAGTCGATCGGTACCTGACCGAGGGCCTGGGTCTGAGCCCGGCGACTGTCATGACGCTCAAAGCCAAACTGCTGGGCTGAGTGGCACGGATGCCCCGGGTTCGACGAGGGATCGGACCCGGGGCACGTGTACTTCTCTGCCCGTGCCGCGGCGGATGCGCCGCAGCGTCCCATGCGTCAGCGCGATACGGCGATCACGTTGTTTCGGTACGCCCAGATGACGATCTGCACACGGGTACGCACCTGCAGCTTCTTGCAGATGTTGCTGATGTGCGACTTCACCGTGCTCTGTTCGAGGCTGAGGGAATCTGCGATGTCGTTGTTTCCCAAGCCTTGTGACAGCAACTGCACCACATCCATCTCACGCGCACTGAGACCGTGATCCGATCCGGAGCGCGCCGTGGACATCGGTGCCGGCTTGCGCCTCGCGAACTCCACGATCAGTCTCGACGTCAATCTCGGCGAGAGCACCGAACCACCTTCGGCCACGGTCAACACTGCCGACGAGAGCTCTTCGGGATCGGCGTCTTTGAGCAAGAACCCTGCGGCACCGCTGTCGAGCGCCTCGAAAACGTACTCGTCGAGATCGAACGTGGTGATCACGATGACGCGGGTTCCGGGAAACTCGGCAAGGACCTCCCGGGTCGCAGTCAACCCGTCGCCGTGCGGCATTCGGATATCCATCAGCACGACGTCCGGTCGCAGTGCACGCACCTGCTCGTACGCCTCGACTCCCGTCTTGGCATGCCCGACGACGCGAATCTCGGGGTGACCGGAGAGAAACAGCTCGAACCCCTGCCGTACCACCTGCTGGTCGTCTGCAATAAGGACATCGATCATGCGTTGATCCTCCCGTTCACCGGCACCAGTGCCTGCACAGCCCACTCACCTTCCGAATTCGGTCCGGCGTCCAGTTGACCACCCATGAGCGTCGCGCGTTCGCGCATTCCCACAATTCCGAGGTTTTGCCCGTCGGAGGCCGGGCGAGCATTCCCGAGAGTATTGACCACCCGTACCCTCACCGCACCGGCTTCTCGACTCAGACACACCTTGGACTCGCTACCCGGCGCATGGCGAAGGACGTTCGACAACGCCTCCTGCACGATGCGGTAACACGTCAACTGGACTCCGCTGTCCAGGTCGTCGAAGCGGCCGACCTTCTCCAACGAGATCGACGAGATGGTGCGCTTGCAGTCGTCCACCAACTCGTCGATGTCGGAGACCATGGGCGTCGGGAAATCGGGGTCTTCCTCACCCAGGCGAAGTATCCCCACGATCTGCCGCAAGCTGTTGAGGGCCCGCTGACCCTGCTCGATGACGCCCCCCAGAAGGGCTTGTGCTTGTTCGGGATTGCTCGAGAAGAACTTGTCGGCGGCACGAGCCTGGATGATCATGCCGGTCATGTGGTGGGCAGCGACATCGTGCAGTTCACGTGCCATGTCCTGCCGTTCGGCAACAACGGCATTCGCAATCTTGCGTTCGCGGTCCCGGTGCAGATCCGCTACTGCCTGACTGTTCTCCACTGCTTGTTTTCGCAGGCGCGCGACGATCTTTCCCATGGCTGCGACGACCAGAAAACTCGTGACGGTGTTTGCCGCCGGTTCGAGGAACAAGTGAGGCAACTCCCCCACCTGAACCTCGGCGACCGTCAGCCCGTCCCGTTCGGTGAGATACATCGCCAAGATCACGTCCATCGCCATTCCGAGGACCAGCAGTCCGACCAGGCGCATGCCTGTCACTCGGATGGACACTGCCATGATCGCGAACCAGAAAAGCGGCGTGGCCCCCAGCGATCGACTGCCGAGGAAGAGCATCAATCCGCCGGATCCTGCCAACGTCAGGAGGTAGTACGCGATCGGGTACCGCCGGCGCGCACACGCCACAACGGTCAACACCGTCAGGAAACCCATGATGCCGACGACGGTTCCCGGATCGCTCAGCACTCGATTGCTCGTCTCGGGTTCAGTCTTGAGACTGGCGAGACCGAACACCCACGGCACACTCAGCAGGCCGACGATCACGGCCGCCGTGGCCGGGTTGTTCAGGTTGAAACGTCCCCACCCTCGCGATGCCAGGGCTTGCCCCGGGGCATTCTGACCAGCCGAGTCGAACATCCACTCCCCATTCCGCATCCGATGATTGACGTTCATGGTGGCATGCGCGCACCACTTGGTCCCACATTCGGCGAACGTGAAGGGAATGTTCGATTCCCGGCTCCTACCAAAGCACTAGTTGAAGGTGAAAGACCTAGTACTTATGGCTCAGCTGAACTGCTCGACCAACCGGTTCACCATGTTGGTTGCGCTGTAGTAGTCGAGACGGAAGGTGTCCAGACCCACGGCATAGACGTGGTGATCACGAATTGCCGGATGCTGGGCCAACAGTGGAAGTGCCTCGACCGCCTTCACCGCACCGTCGTCGGCACTGACCAAGATCAGGGTGTTGCCCGAGATACCGTCGTAGAGGTTCTCCGCCGAGACCTGAATGATGTCCTTGCGCTTACCCATGGATTCACTGCTCTTCGCGGACTCGGGAATGTCGGCGACCGTGAAACCCATCGCCGTGAGCAACTTCGCCTGCCCCGACTCGTGCGTCCAGATGTTGGCACCGCTGCCGTCCTCGTAGTAGACCAGCGCAGTGGTCGGCTGCGGGGGAAGTGTGATCTTGGCCTTCGCGGCCTCTACTGCGCTGTCGAACTTCGCGACCGTGGCCGCCGCGTTGTCTTCGAGACCTGTCGCCTTACCCAGCACAGCGGCGACTTCCTGCCAACTACTTCCGCCGTAGTCCACCACGATTGTCGGCGCGATGGCCGTGAACTGTTCGTACAGATCGACGACGGAGTCACCTCCAGTTGCCGAGACGACGATCAGGTCCGGGTTCTGCGCCAGAACGGATTCCGCGTTCGCACCGCCCATCGGCAACACTGCGAGTCCGCGTTCTTCTGCTATGTCGCCCCACTGTGTGAACAACCCCTGCGCATCCGAGACGTCGGTGTTCGGTCCCGTCGATGCGGTAGCCACCACCGGAGCGTCGATCGACAACAGCGTGCCCGTCAGCGTCACACTGGTCGAGACGATCCTCTCCGGCTTCGACGTGATCTCCACCGGCCCCTTCGGCGTTTCCACGGTACGCGGCCAATTACCCTGCGATGCAGCTGAGTCAGCATCGGAATCGGCATCCGCAGAACTACAACCGACGAGGGCGAACCCTGCTACCAAGACTGCGGAGAGCACCTTCAGGGTGCGTGATTTTTTCATTGTGACGCCCACTGGCGGACCACTCCTCGAATTCAAAAGCCCATCAAATTAGGTTAGGCTGTGCTCATGCTAACTCAGGCGGTGACCGAATTGTCCGCTACCCTCGCAGCCTCGCCCGACATCGAGACGTCCTGGAATCGGATAGTGCAACAAGGAACGCCGATCATCGAAAGCATTGATACACAGACTGTTCGAGTTACGTTCCTCTGGCGTCAGCCCGAGGAGACCGAGGTCGAGCGCGTTTACCTGGATGCAAATTCGCTGACCGACCATCACGCAGAACAACTCAGCGTGATGCAGCGACTCGGAGACAGTCCGGTGTGGTTCTACACCGCCGAAGTCTCGAACACCTGGCGTAGCAGTTACAGCATCATCCCGGTACCGAAGTCCGTAGTCGACGAGTTCGACTATCCGGGAGCAGGCAAGGAAGACTCGACCCGCCGCACACGCTGGTTGGGGTTGCTCGAGCACCGAATTGCCGACCCACTCAATCCGCTTTCCGCAGGTGTGAACACAAGGCGTTCCGTCGCCGAGATGCCCTTGGCGCCGGTCCAGTTCGGTTGGGATGCTCCAGTTTTCAGGAAGTCGGTACAGCTCACCTGGGCTAGTTCGACTTTGGACGTCGAGCGGCCGGTGTGGATCTACGAGACCGTGGACGACGGATTGACACCGCTCGAAGAACGGCCGCTCGTGATACTTCTCGACGGGCGTCACTGGGCCGAGGTCATGCCGGCAGGCGCCGCCTTCGATCGTGCGGTCCAGACCGGCAAACTGAAATCCTGCGTTCTGCTGGCCATCGATTCCGTTGACAATCAACGCCGTTCGCAGGAATTGCCGTGCAACCGCGACTACTGGAGTGCAGTCGTCGACGAACTGCTTCCGCAGGTGCGCGCCGTCACACCTTTCTCGTCTGATCGAACGCGAACGGTGGTCTCGGGGCAGAGCTTCGGCGGCCTGGCTTCGATGTTCGCAGCACTCGAATTCCCCGAACACTTCGCGCTGGTCGCCAGCGGGTCCGGTTCGTTCTGGTGGCCAACCGGCTTGAAGCGCGGGGAAGACGGCCCGCCGGGTGGAGACATAGCCGCACGCATCGAGCGCGACGGCGTACCGGACGGATTACGCGTTGTCCTCGAAGTAGGTAAGCACGAGTCCGACATGGTCGGGCACAGCGCAGCGGTCGCACAGGCGCTGGAGGCCGCAGGAGCGCAAGTGTCGTGTCGGATCTTCGACGGCGGCCACGACTGGTTGTGCTGGCGCAGTGTCCTTCTGGACTCCGTTGTCGAACTGATCGGCAGTCCGTGAGACAGACCACGCTCTAGGCCGGCTCGATGTCACCAAGCTTCCAAGTCCGATCGAAATACGGTTCGAGCGGTCCGTAGAAGCGGAAGTACGAGAACCAGTGCTGACCCGCAATGGTCTGAACCCAATTGGGTTCCTTCCCTACCGGAGCTGTAGGTCCGTAGTAAAGATCCACCGAACCGTCCTCGTTGACAACAAGATCGGGATCTCGCGAGCCACGGTCACCTCGGCCCTGCTCGTTGTCGACAAGGCAGCGTGTGTCGACCGAGTAGACCGTCGCGGACCAGAACAACTTTGCCGGGACATCGGCGGGTACGTGGAGTGTGTAACTCTTTGCTCCGTCCAACCAGTGGCCCTCGGCGTCGGCGTAGCTACCCAGATATGCCTGCCCGAGTCCGGGCGTCGTACTCTTCATCGCCTCGGAGAAGGTGACCGCCTCGTAGAACCACGACGCGCGTTCGTAGAACTCGTCGTAGTTGTCCCCTCGCTGAGCTGAGTTGTCCAGGACAATCGCCAAGTCCCACTGGCGATCCGGCCAGTAGCGCGAACCGGGGAAGCGTTTGACGAACGCATTCGCCTGGGCGAACACCTCCCCCACTTCGACGGCCCGTTGCAAGATCTTTCTCACTCGATCATCCGGGGCGAAGGGCTTGCCCTTCTCAATCCCCAGCTGCCGAAGCCACGCCATCGGGAAGCGGTCGCGCTCTTCGACAGGTTCGTCCTGCACGATGTCGTGCAGGAGTTCCCAGTATCGAAGGTCTCGCGGCTGAATTCCGCTCCAGGGCTTGCCGTCCGGTGAGACCAGACGCGTCGGACTCGGATTCTCACGATCGGAGTACGGGTACACCCGGACGGCGTCGACCAACGCGTCCGAGCGCGCCGGGTCGGGATCGAGCGTGCGGAAGCCGAACATGATGTGCATCATCGGGGAGTGGACAACGGTGTAATCACCTGTGTCCTCGACACTCTGACCTGGGCCGACTACCAGGGTCTTGCCACCCTTGCCTGCATCGGGGCCCATCTCACCGAGCACCGCGAATTCTCGTTGCCAGAAATCTGCGATGCCCCCGGCGGTCGGCCCTGGCGGCAATTCGATCACCAACGGCCCCGTTGCACCGAGATCGAAAAAGTTCAAGATGTACGGAGTCGTCGCGTTGGCGGTGATCAGGCCTAGTCGGTCACGATATGAGCGGTAGACGACGATATCGGAGGCAGTTGCTCCGAAGATGTTGGTATGCACGTCCATCCACTGAGCCCAGGACACGATGGGTATGGCCCACAAGTACGCCTGCACTGCTGTTTGGAAGTCGAGCTCGTCGAAGACCGTTGCGATGGTTTCGCGAGCGGGAAGCTCTCCGTCCCTCGGGACAAGTCCGGAGGAATACGTCAGTTCGATGTCGGCCATACCCAGATGGTGCTGGGAGAAACCTCGGCGCGAATCACCCACACCGGGTGAACCTCTAGTTCAGTGCGCCTCGAATGACGGCAGCCGTGCTGTCGAGGATTGTCCGATTGGGCGTGCGAGGTAGGGCGCGCAGGCCGAAGCCGTCGCCGCGATTTCGCGGAATGACATGCAGATGAACATGGAAGACTTCCTGCCCCGCAACAGCTCCGTCGGAGAGGTGCAGATTCACTCCGTCGACGGGGAGAGATCCGGTACGCATCGCCACGGCGATCTTCTGCGCGACGGCGAAGATCCTGGCACCGTCGTCGGGATCGAGCGTGGACAATCCACTGGCGTGGCGCTTCGGCACGACCACGAGATGGCCGGATGTGAACGGCCGAATATCCATGAAGGCAAGGACATTCGCGTCGTCGTAGACGACGCTGGCCTCGGCCTCACCGGCGATGATGGAACAGAAGATGCAGTCCATGGTCTCCGGCCCCTGTGCGCCTTTTCGGTAGTGGTGACCACCGAAAAGGCGCACGGGGCGTAGCCCTTACAGAATCGGCGACGGCGCGTACGCCGCAGCTTCGGGGTTGGCGTCGACAAGTTTCTGCACCTCGGCGACAACGGCATCGACCTGAGCCGAAGCGGCACCGACAAAAGCAGCCTTGTCGGCCAGGGCCTCGTCGAGTGCAACGCGGTCGAGCGGCAAACGGTCGTCGGCGGCAAGACGATCGAGCAGGTCGGGCTCCTTGCCCTCTTCACGCATCGCCAGCGCAACTGCGACGGCATTCTCCTTGATCGCCTCGTGTGCGGTCTCGCGTCCGACGCCGGCGCGGACGGCGGCCATGAGCACGCGCGTCGTGGCGAGGAACGGCAGATACCTGGTCAGTTCCTTCTCGATGACGGCCGGGTACGCGCCCATCTCGATCAGCACGGTCAGGAAGGTCTCGAACATGCCGTCGATCGCGAAGAACGCGTCCGGAAGCGCGACGCGGCGCACGACGGAGCAGAAGACGTCGCCCTCGTTCCACTGCGCACCCGCAAGCTCGGCTGCCATGGAGCCGTATCCGCGCAGGATCACCTGAAGTCCGTTGACTCGCTCGCACGAGCGGGTGTTCATCTTGTGCGGCATCGCCGAGCTGCCGACCTGGCCGGGCTGGAAGCCTTCGGTGACCAACTCGTGGCCGGCCATCAGGCGGATCGTGTGTGCAAACGACGACGGTCCCGCGCCGACCTGAACGAGCGCGGAGATGACGTCGTGGTCGAGGGAACGCGGGTACACCTGGCCGACGCTGGTCAACACGTGAGCGAATCCGAGGTGCTCCGCAACCTTCGCTTCGAGCTGCTCGAGTTTGGCCGCATCGCCGTCGAGGAGGTCGAGCATGTCCTGAGCGGTCCCCATCGGGCCCTTGATCCCACGAAGCGGGTACCGGTCGATCAGCTGGCGCAGACGCGTCAGTGCAACCAGCAGCTCGTCGGCGGCCGAAGCGAAACGCTTGCCCAAGGTGGTGGCCTGAGCTGCGACGTTGTGCGAGCGGCCGGCCATAACGATGGACGAGTACTCGGCAGCGCGCTCACCCAGACGGGCGGCGACGGCGATGCCGTGGTTGTAGACATGTTCGAGAGAACGCACGATCTGCAGCTGCTCGACGTTCTCGGTGAGGTCGCGGCTGGTCATGCCCTTGTGGACCTGCTCGTGCCCGGCAAGTGCGTTGAATTCCTCGATGCGTGCCTTCACGTCGTGGCGGGTGACCCGCTCGCGGTCCGCGATGGACTCGAGGTCGACGTTGTCGATGACACGCTCGTAGTCGTCGATGGCGTCGGCCGGAATGTCGATGCCCAGCTCTGCCTGCGCACGCAACACCGCCACCCACAATTGACGCTCGAGCACGATCTTGTACTCGGGAGACCACAGAGCAACGAGCTCCGGGCTGGCGTAGCGGTTGGCAAGGACATTCGGGATGCGGCTCACGAGGCCTCAGTCTAACGGGGGCCAAGCAGTGCCGTTACCCCCGATAGAGACCGAGCTAGACCGGCGGCGCCATCACGTCGATCGATTCCAAGAGCATTCCCCTGGCCAACCCCCGTGGGTCCGGGTCGTACTCCCCCAGAGCCGTGATCATCGCACCGTCGACCATCGCGACAAGACGGCGCAATTGCCCCTCGGGAGCCGACCGGCCCGAGCGTCGAAGCGCATCGGTCAACAGGTCGTCGAGCTGGGCTCGTAGGCGCAACTGCACGTCACGAAGTGCGGGATGACGGGCACACGCGACGAATCGTTCGTAGCGCGAGATCAAACGCTCGCGGCTCTCCGGCCGCTTCTCTTCGTCTCCGAGCAGCAGCTCGACCAACAGTTCGACGGTTGATTCCGCGCCCCGCCGACGTTGGGTCACCGCAGCCACTCTGGCGCGCATCGCTTCCATGTCGGCGTTGCCGTTGAGCTCGACGGCACACGCGATCAGATCGTCGAGTGAGTCGAAGTAATAGGTCGTCGAAGCCAGTGGAAGGTCAGCTCTGGTTGCCACCGCTCGGTGACGAACGGCGTCGAACCCGCCCTCCAGCAAAAGTTCAGCAGCGGACGCCACCAGAGCTTGGCGACGTCGTTCGCCCTTGGGCGTAGCTGCAGAAGACACCACGACATCGTGCCAGCAGAGGGCACCTCCGCATGGCGAAACAGCTCGAAGACCCTGCTGTTTGTTACCCGAGCCACTTCTCGAGGCGGGCCAGTGCCTCCTGGATGTCTGCTGTCGCACCCGCGAACGAGAGTCTGACCATCCGGTTTCCGTGGACGGTGTCGAAATCGATTCCGGGTGCCAGCGCGACCCCGGTATCTGTCAGCAACCGGGCACACCACGCGGTGGCGCCCTCGTCGCCACACAGATGGCCGATGTCCGCGTAGACGTAGAACGCACCGTCGGCGGGAGCCAACTCGGTGATGCCCAGTTTCGGCAACCCGGTCAACAACAGTTCACGATTGACGGCGTACCGCTGAACGTGCCCGTCCAACTCGACCTTCGCCTCGTCCGAGAATGCCTCGACGGCGGCGTACTGAGAGATCGCGGGCGGACACACGGTCATGTTCGACGCGAGTCTCTGCAGCGGGCGCCGAAGATAGGTCGGCACCAACATCCACCCGAGTCGCCAACCCGTCATCGAGAAGTACTTGGACACCGAGCCGATCACGACGGATTCGCGTGAGGTCTCCCAGGCGCTCGACGTGTGCTGATCGCCGTATCCGATGCCGTGGTAGATCTCGTCCGAGATCAGAAGAGTTCCGTGCTGCTCGCACCACGTCGCCAATGCAGCGAGCTCCTCGGGCGAGATCACCGTGCCCGTGGGATTTGCCGGGCTCGCGACGATCAGACCGGCAGGCGGCGACGGCAAAGCCTCGAGCATTTCCACTGTCGGCTGGTATCGAGTCGCCGGCCCGCAGTCGAGTTCGACGACGTTGCAGCCGAGAGCGGCAAGGGTATTGCGGTACGCGGGATATCCGGGTCGAGCAACCACCACGGTGTCGCCCTCGTCGAACGCGGCCAGGAAGAGCAAGGTGAACGCCCCGGACGAACCGGTCGTCACCACCACGTCTTCGGCGTCGACGGCGATTCCCGATCGCTCGCTGTGGTAGCGCGCAATAGCCTCGCGTAGCTGCAGGATCCCGAAAGTCTCGGTATACCCGAGTAGTTCGGTGCCCAGAATCTCTCGCGTCGCACGTAGCACCGGTGCCGGCGCGGGCGTCGACGGTTGACCTGCCGCCAAGGTCAGGACGTCACCATGTGTCCGCTGACGTTCGGTCGCGGCCTTCCATACATCCATGACATGGAAGGTCTGGATATCTGATCGACGAGATTCTGAGCGCACACTCCGACGGTAGTCGAACCGTGGTGCGGCAAGAAACGACGACCACCCATTGTGACGATCCGACAGATTCAGGCGCTCAGCATGAGTCGATTCAACGAGACCTGGGCCACGTCCCTCGCGCAACATTGATCAACGACTTCCTTCGATCAAAAGGTGCATCAGATGAAAGCTCGCTCAGTGCCCACTGCGGCTCTGGTCACGATCGGCGTTCTCACGGTTGCCTCGTGCGGAAGCACCTCTGATCCTGGCGGCAATTCTTCCGGCGACTACGCGAAGGACGGCAGTTTCACCACGATCGTGAACACCGATCCCGGCAACCTTCATCCCCTGATCACCAATCTGACTGCCACGCAGGCGATCAACAGCTATACGAACGACTCGTTGTTGGCCATCGACCCCAAAACCCGCGCAGCGGGCTCGTATCTGGCCGAAAAATGGAGCGAGAACGGAACTTCGCTGAACTTCACCCTCAAAAAGGGGATCACGTGTGAAGACGGCACGACCTTCACTGCCCAGACAGCGGCAAACAACATCAACTGGGTCGTCGACACGACCAACGGCTCGCCGTGGTTGGGAGCATCCGTACCCGAAACTGCGGTAGCAACCGCTGATGGTGACGAGCTCACGATCAAGACAACGGAACCCGCGCCCTTCCTCCTCGAGCGCATCGGCGCTCTCAAGATGGCGTGCCAGGCAGCCCTCGACGACCCTGCCAGTGTTCGAGGCAGCAGCAACGGAACCGGACTGTTCAAGATCACCGAAGTAGTGGCCAACGATCACGTCACGCTCGAACGCCGCGACGGATACAACTGGGGGCCGAACGGCGAAACCACGTCGGACACGCTCGGAGTGCCCAAGACGGTCACGATCAAGGTCGTGACCGACGCCGCGACGACGGCGAATCTCGTCCTCACCGGAACGGTCAACGCGGCCCCGGTTGCCGGCGCGGATATCGAACGTGTGGAAGCTTCAGGCCTCGAGTCGATGACGTCCAACACCCTGAGCGGACAGTTCATCTTCAACCACAATGCGGCTCTCCCCACCAAGGACGAAGCCGTACGCACCGCACTCGTGCAAGCGATCGATCTCGACGATTACACGGACATCAACACCGGTGGCAAAGGCTCACGAGCTACGGCACTGGCAGTAGTCGATCCGCGGGCGTGTGACTTCGACAGCGTCACCGGTGTAGTTCCGAAGTTCGACATGGCCGCTGCGAAAAAGACTCTTGCGGACGCCGGTTGGAAGCCCGGATCCGACGGTGTCCTGACCAAGGACGGTCAAGCGCTGCAATTGACGGTCATCTTTGCCAACTACCGCGACACCACCTCTGCAGCAGCAGAATACGCGATGAAGCAGTGGCAGGAGCTCGGTGCGAAGGTAGAGCTTCGTGGTGGTGACAACAACTTCATCATTTCCAACACATTCGCAGCGAAAGACCTGACGTCATGGTCGATCTCGATCGGACTGACCGTCCAGAGCGATACCCCCAGCATCTTCGTTCCGTACTTCGCCGGCCCCACCCCACCGTCGGGTGTCAACTTCGCATCGATCGACAATCAAAAGTACGCCGAACTGGCGGCGAAGGCCTCGGTTCTGCCCGGGCAGGAATCCTGCTCGGTGTGGAAGGAAGCGGAACAAGCACTGTTCACCTCGTCCGACGTCATTCCGGTGTCCACGTCGCCGAACTTCATGTTCTTCAACGGCGCAACGGCCCTGTATGCACCAGTTGGCGGCACCCTGGCCGGCCCTGGCATTCGCGTTCTGAAATAAGCCGGAAGACAAAGCTTTACGTCTGCATCTATTTCTCCGATTCGAAGGATCTACATGACTGACCGTCCATTTGTTCTCGACGACCTCCACCGTGTGGTCACACCCACTGAGACCTCAATCTCTCCCGACGGCACCGTGGTCGTCTTCGTTCGCTCGGAAATAATTGCCGGAAAGGCAACTACATCGCTCTGGGCGGTGTCCCGCGATTCCCGGGCTCGCCGCCTCACCGCAGGGCCCGCCGATTCTGCCCCTCGGTTCTCTCCGGACGGAACCTCGATTGCCTTCCTGCGTAAGGTCGGTGACTCCGCGCAGCTGCACCTGATCCCGCTCGCCGGTGGCGAGGCCGAAACTCTCACCACATCAGCATCACTCCCCCTCGGCGCCGGTGCAGCAGCCTGGAGCCCGGACGGAAATATCATCGCGTTCGCCGCTGTGGTCTCACGTTCGGACTCCACCGATCCGAATGCTCCCATCGTCACCGACCGACTCGGATACAAGGTGGACGGTGCCGGTTGGCTCGGCACCTTCCGGCGCCACCTTCACACCGTCGATCTGGAGACGAAGGCAGTTCGACGGCTCACCGACGGTGATTGGAATGCCGACGTTCCGTCCTGGTCACCCGACGGCACGGCCCTTGCCTTCACCGCGAATCTCGAACCGGACAGCGATCTGAACCTCACGTTCAGCGCTTACCGCATCCTCGTCGACGATCTGTCGGTTCCCCCGCAGCGACTCGGTCATGCCACCGGAGTGCAGGGCTCCACACTGTGGCATCCGCAGGGAGATTCGGTCGTCGCCATCGGCACTCCCGAGGTCCGTGTCGGAACTGCAGACCTGATCCGGCTGTCCGTCCCCGGCCCAACCGAGACACCGGTCGACGTCACCCTCACAGCTCATCTCGATCGCAACGTGATGCCCGGTGCACCCGGTTACCCCGGCGGCACACCGGCACTGTCGAATACTCGCGACGAAATCGTGTTCTGCCTACGCGATCGTGGATGGACGCATCTGTACGCGGCCGACATCGAAACCGGCACCTCTCGATCCCTCGTCGCCAATCCCAACGAGGTCGTCTCGGCGCTCTCCGTTGCCCGTGACGCCCGCGTCGCCTCCGTCATCGTCACCACGCAGCAGTCCTTCGGCGAGGTCGCACTCGTCGATCTCGACAGCGGCGCGGTCACCACGCTGACGAAATTCACCGCAGAAGCACTCCCCGAGGTGACACTGTTTGCCGCCGAGGAACGCGAGTTCACCATCTCCGACGGCCGCACCGTGCATGGTTGGTTACTGTCCGCTCCCGAAACCAGTGGCGCTGCACCTCTTCTGCTCGACATTCACGGCGGACCGCACAACGCGTGGACCGGCGTTGCAGATACCTATCACCCCGCCCACCAGGTTCTCGCCGCCCAGGGTTGGCGCATCCTGACCCTCAATCCACGTGGGTCGGACGGGTACGGCGCAGACTTCATGTACGCCGTCAACGGCGCCTGGGGTACCTCCGACCAAGCCGACTTCCTCGAGCCGATCGACGCGCTTGTCGCCGAGGGACTTGTCGACGGGGACCGTCTGGCGATCACCGGGTACAGCTACGGCGGATACAGTACGTGTCACCTGACGTCCGCGACGGATCGTTTTGCCGCTGCAGTTGCCGGCGGGCTGATCTGCGATTTCAACGCCATGGCCGGAGTCTGCGATTTCGGTCCGCACCTCGCGTCACTCGCCACCGGCACGACTGTTCCCGAGAACTCCGCGGGGCTGCTGGCAGCCTCACCGCTCGCCGCCGTGAAGAACGTGGTGACCCCGACGCTGATCCTGCACGGAAAGTCGGACGAGCGGTGCCCGCTGGGTCAAGCCGAGGCCTGGTTCGCCGCACTGCGCCAGCAGCACGTACCCACCCGTCTGGTGGCGTATCCCGGTGCAAGCCACGGGTTCCTCGTCAACGGCTCGATCTCGCACCGAATCGACTACAGCACACGACTCATCGAATGGGTCAAGCGATACACCTCCGCGAAGCTGCCCAAGACCGGCCTGGCCAACGCATCTGCCGGAGCCGACGCGTGGAAGCGTTCGCTGGACGTACTGTGTGAGCGTTACGGCGTCACCGGTGCTCAATTCGGTATTCTCACACTCGATTCCAGCGGGAAGGAAATCACCCGCACGACGGTTGCTTCCGGCGTGATCAATGCAGACACCGGGGTCGAGGTCTCCACCGACTCCCTGTTCCAGATCGGATCCATCACCAAGGTGTGGACCGCGATGCTGGTCATGCAGCTGGTCGACGAGGGCTTGCTCGACCTGGACGCAACCGTCCGGTCGATCCTGCCCGACTTCGCACTGCAGGACGAGGAAACAGCTGCCCGCATCACGGTTCGCGCACTTCTGAACCATCGCAACGGAATCGACGGTGACCTGTTCATCGACAAGGGTCGCGGCGACGACGTCGTCGAACGCTACGTCGAGGGCCTGCGTGACTTCCGTCAGGTTCATCCACTCGAAGACGGCTTCGCGTACTCGAACTCCGCGTACGTCCTTGCAGCTCGTATCGTCGAGGTTCTTCGCGGCGGCATCTGGGACGACATCCTCAAGGAGCGGATCATCGATCCGCTCGGCCTCGCGCACACACTCACGTTGACCGGAGATACACCGAGATACTCTGTGGCAGCAGGTCATACGGGGAACTCCGTCGTGATGCCCGTCTGGCCGATCACCCGCTCGATGGGGCCCGCCGGCTGCATCACTGCCAGCATCGGAGATCTACTCACGTTCGCGGAACTCGGTCTTCTCGAAGGACAGAGCGTCGACGGCGTACGGATCGTGTCGGAAAAATCGGCCGCCGCGATGCGCACACCGGAAATCGACATCAGTGAACTGTTCCCGGACAAGTCGGGTTGGGGCTTGGGCTGGTTCCACGAAACCTGGTCGGGCGAAGAGATTTTCGGGCACGACGGCAGCACCATCGGGCAGCACGCATATCTGCGTATCTTCCCCCGCCACAATGTCGCGATCGCACTGCTGACCAGCGGCGGCAAGGCCGACGGCCTCTACCGTGATCTCTTCACCGAAGCCGCGGCCGCGTTGGTCGGACTCGAACCTCCGCAAGCCCTCGCCCCGAACCCCGCGAGTGTGGAGTCGATTCCGGATTCGGTTCTGGGAAAGTACAGCTCGGGCGGAATAGCAATCGAGTTCCGTCGTGGAGAGTCCGCTGACGAGGCCGTGATCACCGTCATCGGCGACGTAATCCCGAATCCCGAGGAAGACGAGACAGCTCCGAAGAAGCCTGCAACGGTAGCCACTCTCGTACCGTCGCAGATCCCGGGGACCTGGACCACCCGTCAACCCGGGGCCGCGGGTTGGACGACGGTACGGCCGCACCGAGACGGAGTGTACGTCGGATTCCGCTTCCTACCACGGGTTAACGCGTGACGATGACCGATACACATACGATGACGGAAACACAGAACGCCGAAACACAGAACGCCAGCGAACTCGAGGAATCAAAGATGCAAGAACAGCTTCAAGAACTCGTCGATCAGTGGAGGGTCGAGGCAAACATCCCCGGCGTCTCCGTCGGCATCGTTCACGGCGACAAGGACATCGTCGTCACCAGTGGCATCGAGAGCGTCGAAACCCAACTCCCGGTCACCGACAAGACGATGTTCATGATCGGCTCCACCACAAAGGTGTTCGCCGCAACAGCCGCGATGGCACTCGTCGAGGACGGCCTACTCGATCTCGACACCCCGTTGGTCGAGTACGTCCCCGAACTGACCTTCGCCGACGAAACAGCCACGCGCACAGTCACGATGCGTCACCTCCTCACCCACACCGGCGGATTCACCGGCGACGCGGGCCTCTCGGCAGGCTGGGGCGAAGACGCCCTGGGACGCTCGGTTTCACGGCTGAACGAACTGCGACAAGAATTTCCCGTCGGAGAAGTCTTCTCCTACAGCAACTCCGGATTCGTTCTCGCCGGACATGTCGTGGCCAAGATCAGCGGATTGACCTTCGAAGAGCTGGTCAAGCAGCGCGTGCTCGACCCCCTCGAAATGAAGAACTCGGCCTTCCTGCCCTGGGACGTGATGACCCACCGGTTCGCACTCGGTCACTACATCCGCGACGGTGTGCCGTTCGTGTCCAACGAAACCGGGCTGGACCGCGGCATGATCCCTTGCGGCGGAATGTGGTCCTCGGTGCGAGACCAACTCGTCTGGGCACGTTACGCACTGTCTGGCGAACACCCCGGCGAAGGACAGCCGCTCGACGAGTCCACCCGGTTGTTGATGCAGAAGCCGCAGCGTCCCGCCGCGATGATGTTCGAAGAAGTCGGCCTGGGATGGCTGTTGACTCGATACGGAACCACACAGGTAGTCCGGCATGGCGGAAACGTGAGCAACCTCCAGGTCTCCGAGTTCATGACAGTGCCCGAGAAGAACTTCGCCGTCACCGTGCTGACCAACGCCCTCGGCGGCGGAATCGGCAAGAAGATCGTCGACTGGTGCATGGCCAACCTCACTGAACTACCCACGCCGGCATCCCTCGACGTGGTCGAGCCCGAACCCGCTGCCGTCGACGCAGTCCTGGGCAAGTATCAGGCCGGCTCACTGACGATGACCGTCGCCCCCGGTGACGAGGGAATCGGCATCCGGATGGGCAGCGCGCAGGATCTCGGTGAATACGAGGACATCGTCTGGCCGCCGGCAATCCCGATCGCCTTCCTCAACGACCGTGACTTCGCTGCGCGCGCCGACACCACCCGGGCGTTGGGACGCTTCGTCACCGACGACACCGGTCGCGCCGTGATGCTCGAATTCGGCGGCCGCACCGCCAAGCGAGTGGCCTGATCCTCTAGACGGGTGACGCGGTCCGAACAAGTGCGATCGAACTCGCCGATCTCACCGGACCGCGTCACCCGTTTGTGCGTCTGCGGGCTGCCGTTCATTGCTCGGTTCTGGCAGAACATCGACTTTGGTGCCAGTGAGAAAGGCGACCAGCGCGACGATCACGATCGTGAAGACAATGCTCACCACCGTCGGCCCGAATCCCAAGCCGCCCTCATCTCGGTCTTGGGTCAACAGGTCACCGATGGACGCTCCCAATGGACGAGTGACAACATAAGCGATCCAAAATGCAAGTACAGCATTGAGTTTCAGGCCGAAGTGCGCGGCGGCCACTACGGCGATCACGACGCCGAACAACACAGCAGACTTCGCATACCCCAGGTCCACCTGTTCGGCAATCAAGTCTCCTGCCGCCGTTCCCAGTGAAAATGTGAACAGGACGGCGAACCAGTAGAACGCTTCGCGCTTCGGCGTGCGAATACTGTGGATGGACAACGTCCGTTCACTGGCAAACCAGATCCCGAACGTAGCGGCCAGGGCAACCGCAAAGACTCCCGTACTCACTTCGAGCGGTACACCGAGATCGTCGGTCAGAATGTCGGTGATGAGCGTTCCGACTACGCTGATCAGAACTACCACCAGCCAATAAATCCACGGTACATACTGTTTCCGCGTGAACTGGATGATCAGCGCGACGACCAAGAACACCGAAGTCAACGCAGCGGTGCCGATCAGTCCGATACCTAGATCCGCGTCGAGTGAATCCGCGGCAGTCTCCCCCACCGTCGTGCCCAGAATCTTGATCAGCCAGAAGTACAGTGTGACCTCTGGGACCTTGCTCGCCATTTCACGCGTGAACGCCATGTCGGCCAGCGTGGCACCTGGTTGTTGAAGGGAAGCTGAGAACGTTCGCCGCGATTGCGCCGGAGAGTACAGACTGGACGTCATGGAGCATCTTGCCTCGTCGATTCTGCACCCGTCCCGGTGGAGCGTGCGCGCGCGGTCGACCGTGGCTTCGACACTCGTGATCGCCTTCTGCCTGGTGATCGCCGGGCTTGCACTGGTTTTCGTGCTGGCAAACTCCCTGCATCTGTCCGCGCTGAACGGCTCCGACGCTCGCGCCACGCAATTGGTCCAGCAGCTCAACGGAAAAAACCCGGCCGATCTCGACCCTTCGCTTCTGTCCACAGACAGTCAGATCGGAATCGTGCAGATCGTCGACGCCGATCACCGAATAGTCGCCCAATCACCGGGAACCGACAGCGACCTCCTGTCCGAACGTTTTCTCGGCCCTGACGAGTCGGACGCTCTCGGAAGGGTCAAGAAGTCCGACGACGAGGACTACTGGCTGATCGGGCGAGGCGCTCAGACGCCGACCGGACCAGTCACCGTCTTCGTCGGCGCCGACCGCGAACCGGTTGAAACCGTAGTGACGACCGTTGCCGTTCTGCTGGCCATAGTCGGACCCCTGGTCCTGGGGCTGGCTGCGTTTGCCACCTACCGCCTTGTCGGTTCGGCCCTCGCTCCCGTCGAACGCATCCGCGCTCGGGTAGCGTCGATTTCGAGTGGGCGTCAAGGTGAACGAGTGCCTGTCCCGTCAGGGAACGACGAGATAGCCCGACTGGCAACAACAATGAACGACATGCTTGCGCGTCTCGACGAAGGTGCGCTGGCCCAGCAACGATTTGTCAGCGATGCCTCACACGAGTTACGCAGTCCGCTGTCCACGATCACGACGGCCCTCGAACTGGCACACCGACGCCCGGATCTCCTCGACGACGCGTTGATCGAAGACGCACTACTTCCCGAGGCGCGCCGAATGCGGCAGTTGATCGAAGACCTGTTGATTCTCGCGCGCTCGGACGAAAGCGAACTCGAAAAGTTCGGCATCGTCGTCGACGTCGACCTCGATGACATCTTGTTCGCCGAGCAGAAAAGGATCGACGGTATCTCCGCAGTTACGGTCGCCGCTGCCGTGGCTCCGGTTCGGGTCTCCGGAGACCCGAGAGCATTGACGCGGATGGTGCGAAACCTCGTGGACAATGCAGTGCGGCATGCGGAGACCCTCGTGTATCTCGAGTGCTCCGAAGCCGGAAACGAAGCCCACATCGTGATCGAGGACGACGGGCCCGGAATCCCTGAAGCAGAACGCGAACGAATCTTCGGACGCTTCGTCCGCCTGGACCAGCCGCGGTCGAGGCAGGGAGGCGGGTCCGGACTTGGACTCGCCATCGCGTCGGAAATAGTTGCGGCGCACCACGGAACCATTTCCGTCAACGAGAGAGTGGGCGGTGGAAGTCGATTCGAGGTGACGATTCCGGTACCGAACGACTGAAGATCAGGCAGTGCCGACAAAGCGGTACCCGACGCCTCGGACCGTTTCGATGCTCTGAGTTCCGAACGGGAGGTCGAGCTTCTTACGAAGGTAACCGATATACACCTCGACGATGTTCTCGTCACCTTCGTAGTTGGTGTCCCAGACGGAGCGAACGATCTCGGTCTTCGTGACCACCACACCATTGTTGCGCATCAAGAATTCGAGAACGCTGTACTCCCGCGGCGTCAGGGTCAATTCGATTCCCGCTCTGCTCACCTGATGTTTGGCCGGGTCGAGGGACAGGTGTCCAACGGAGAGTATCGCCGGACGTTGTGGAGCGCCGCGACGCACCAGTGCGCGCAGCCGAGCGAGAAGCACGACAAACGAGAATGGCTTGACCAGGTAGTCGTCGGCGCCGAGATCGAATGCATCGGCCAGGTCGTATTCGCCGTCCTTTGCCGACAGCATGAGGATCGGCGTCCAGATCTCCCGGGCGCGTAGATCCCGCACGATGTCGTACCCGTGTTTGCCCGGCAACATGATGTCGAGAACGATCACGTCGAATTCGTCACTGCACGCAGTCGCGAATCCGTCGTCACCGTTGAGTTCGACCGCGGTCACGAATCCCTCGGCCACCAATCCCCGCCGGATCGTCTCGGCCAGGCGCACTTCGTCTTCGACCACCAGTACTCGCACCACCGGCCCCGTTTCGTCGCCACGCAGTTGTTCGGATGCACCCAGTAGAGCAGACGGTAGACCCAGGGCCGAGTTCCGTTCAGCGTTTCTTCAGCTTCGGATCGTCACACTGCATTCATGCCTGCAACTGTGTCGACCGTGCGAAACGTGGTCACCGAAGTCCTGACCGAGAGCACCACCGCAGAGATCGCGGTTGCCGCAATCGTGGTGGCCGCAGCTCTGTTCGCGTTCGGTTCGATCTACCGAGCTTCCAGCGTTCGGTCTACAGCCCTTCGCACGTGCGGACTCGTGCTTGCACTGGTGACGCTGTCGATCCAGGTGTATGGAAGCGGGTGGTTGACGAGCTTCGACGGGCCGGTGACCGACTGGATGGTCGATCATCGGAGCGGCGCCCTGAACCAGATCGCGGTCGCCGTCACAGATCTCGGTAGCCCGGTCGCCACCGCGCTACTCGGGATCACCTGCGGAGTGCTCATCTCCTGGCGAGCGCGTTCGGTCGTTCCGGGCTTGATCGTGATCGGAACCGTTGGCGGGGCGGCGGTCGCCAGCACGGTAATCAAAGCGCTCGTCGGTCGCGAACGTCCGCCGACCAACATCCAGGTTATTCTCGAGACCGGCCACTCGTTCCCCTCCGGTCACGTGACGGGCACAGCAGCGCTGTTCGGCATTGCCGTTCTCGTTGTGAGCGTCGACCGAACAGCGGCCGTCAAACGCCTTCTGATGCTCCTCGCCGTGACGGTCACCGTCGTCGTCGCGCTGACTCGCCTCTACTTGGGTGCGCACTGGCTCACCGACGTCATCGCCGGAGCCATTCTCGCGACGCTTGCCGTCACGGTGGGTGGAGCCCTCTTCCGATTCGTCGGCACTCACAACCAAGCTGAATCGACTACTGCTGCAATGCGCTCTGCAGAACCTTCAGCACTTCACGAGCCGCAGTCGGCCCGGTATTGAGGTAGAAGACGTCGTCGTCAACAGCGACGGCGTGGTTGGCGACCACACCACGTAACTGCGCCCACAACGGCGCGTTCGTCAATGTCGCCGGGTCCCCGCCCTGCACGCCGTAGAAGATCCAGTCGGCGTCCGCCACGTTCAACTCTTCTTCACTGATGTCTCGGGAAGTGTCGTCGAACTGCTGCGACTGCGGACGGGTCAAGCCGGCATCCTCGGCGATACTGCCGGTGAACGAAGGAATACCGAAGATGCGCAGACGATTTCCGTTCTGGCGCGTGAACGACACCGTCGGCGGCGACGAGAGGGAAGCACCGAGGGCCGCGGCATCGGTATTGAAGGTATCCAGCAGTGCCGTCGCCTGCTGCGTCTTACCTACCCCGTCGGCAACCAGCAGGAAGTCCTGCTTCCAGTAGACGCCGGTTCCCTGTGTTGCCACCGTGGGTGCGATGGCGGAAAGCTGGTCGTACAGCGAATCAGCGTCCTTTCCTGCAACATTCATCAAGATCAGGTCAGGATCGAGCGTGACGATCGCTTCGAAATTCGGTGTGAAGCGTCCACCTGCGTCAACGACATCACTTAGCTGAGTACGGAATTCGGGGTACGCAGACAACAAGTACGGAGGCACCAGGTCCGCACCGTCACCACGCGTCGAACCTGCGGGCACGACACCGAGCGACAGGAGTGCATCTGCTTGCCCGGTCGAGATGACAACAACCTTTTCGGGCTGCGATTCGATCGTGGTGTCCCCTTTGAAGTGTGAGACGGTACGAGGGAACTCGCCGTCCGACTTTCCGCTCCCCATTCCAACCGGGACTTCTCGCGGAGCGACAAACGCAGAGTCCGCCGGAGCTGACGCACTGATCTCGGCATCTGTGGGCGAGGCGTCCTCGCTCGAGCAGCCACTGAGAGCTGCCACCAATGTCAGTGCGCCGATCAGCATTACACTGCGTGACTTCTGTCGAAAATTCATGATCGTGTCCCGTACGTCGTGAAGCATGACAGCTTCATCTTCCGTCATGGTTAGGTGACCCTACCCTTTGAAGAACTGTAAACTATATCTGTGTCAGATACAGTTCCAGGGCGTGGATCACACGAGGTCGATCGCTACTCCGATCGCGTGCCCACCGCGGAAGAAGCATCGAGATCACTCATCGCTGCGGCGTTCGAATTGCGTCGAGCGCTGCGGGAATACATGGATACGTCGGGTACCGACGCGACTCTGCCAGAGGCACAATCCGAAGTACTTCACGATGTCGCACACCATCCGGGCACTCGCATCGGGGCCGTGGCCGATCGCCTCTCCAGACGCCCGAACACCGTCAGCACGCTGGTGCGCATCCTCTCCGACAAAGACCTGATCGAGCGGCGACCCGATCCCACGGACGGCCGAGTGAGCACACTTTTCGTGAAGGACGAGCGAAGCGCGCGACGAGACCGTCGATCCGAACTACGCATCGGCGTTCTCGCCGAAGAATTGGCGGCCCTCGACGAGGGCGACCTCGACACATTGACCACTGCCGTCGGTATCCTCGACCGAGTCAATCGATCATTGCGAGATCACGCACCGCGGTGACACTCCGGGACATACAGAAGCGGTGCGGTGCAGCACCTGCCGCACCGCACCGCACCTGCTGACGAGTTACCGCCCTAGTTCATGTCGTTCGCAATGATGTTCTCGATATTCCGTTCGGCCAGAGCGGTGATGGTGACGAACGGATTGACTCCCACATTGCCCGGTACGAGGGATCCGTCCATGACGTACAGACCCGGGTACTCCGGCAGACGACCGTAGCCGTCGGTCGCCTTGCCGAGCACACAACCGCCGAGGGGGTGGTACGTCAACTGATCGCCCCACGTCTGCGTCGGGCCGAAGAGGTCGGTCCGGTAGATCGTGCCTTCCTTCTTGTTGATCTTGTCGAAGAGCTTCTTCGCCATGTCGATCGACGGCTGGTTCTGCGAGCGCTGCCAGTTCAATCCGACTTTGCCTGTTGCCGAGTTGAATTGGAACTGAGCACGTTGCGGATTCTTGGCAATCGCCAAGTACAGGCTGACCCACAGTTCGGTACCGGCCGGGAAGGGTGCGATTTCCGCAAAGACGGGAGCGGATGTGTCGGCCCAGTTGTCGATACCCATCACGGGGATCGCGGACTGCTTCGCACCGGTGGCGTCCCACATGTGATTGGCGCGGCCCACCATCACGTTGCCGTTGTGACCCCATTCCTGTCCAACTGCACCCGGCAAATTCGCCAGCTGCCCTTGCGCTTTCATCGCGACCAGGAGCTTGCTGGTCCCGATACTGCCGGCCGCGAAGAAGACCTTGTCCGCCGTCACTGTCTTGGTGCCGACGGTATTGCCCTGCTCGTTGATCTGGTTCATCACCACTTGATAGCCACCGCCGGTCGCGGCCGGGGCAACCGAGGTCACGACGTGCAGAGCTGAAATGGTGAGCTTGCCGGTGGCGGATGCCGCAGCGAGGTACGTCTTGTCCAGAGATTTCTTTCCGGCATTGTTGCCGTAGATGACCTCACTGACCAGAGCAGACTTGGTGACCTGGCCGGCAGCTTCCTGCTTCATGTAGTTGAAGTCGTAGACATTCGGCACGAACGTTGTTGTGTAACCGGATCTCTCAGCGGTCTTTCGCCCCGTCCGCGCGAACTTGTAGTACTCGGTCGATTCGAACCAGGCCGGGTCGATGTTGTTGACTCCGAGCGCAGCGTTCGCGCGCGGGAAATACGTCGAGTACATCTCGTTGGAATCGACACCGGGCAGGATCTCTTCGAAGTAGTTACGCTTGGGTGTGACGGCCATACCGCCGTTGACCAGCGACCCACCGCCGACCCCTCGGCCCTGGTAGACCTTGATCCCGCCGAAGTCCTCGGCGTCGAGAACACCGACGTAGCGGCTGATGTTCTTGTCCACCGAGCCGCCGGAGAAGTGTGAAACCGGTTGAACTGTACGGTCTCTGAGCCAGAAGGACCGACCGTCGGGCGAGAGCATCGGGCAGAAGATCTTGCCGTCGGACCCTGGTGTGGTCCACGACTTCCCCATCTCGACCATGTGCGTGTCGATACCGGCCTGTGTCAGGCGAAGTGCCGCAACGGCACCGCCGTATCCACTGCCGATCACGAGCGCGGGGACACGGTCTCCGTCGTTCAATGCTCGTCTGGGCGCAGCGGCCGCCGTGGTCCACGAGGACGAGAGTGCGGCGGCCCCCACAGCTAATCCTGTTGCTGCCAAGAAGTTTCTACGCGAGAGCGTGGAATTGGTACGTGCGTGCCGTTCGTTGGATCCAGCGCGAATGCTCAAGTGTGCCCTTCTCTTTCCGTGACCCCCGCGCTGAGATATACCGGGAGAAACCGAACGAGAAGTCCATACTCGTGGGTAACTTCGAGGAACCGTTGATTTTCCATGAAAAGGGCCGATGAACAGAAAGTTCACCGGCCCTCCGAAAGAACGAGTCAGGGAATTGAGATGCGACCTTCGACGGCGCCGAGTCCGATGTCCTTGCGGAAATGACCGCCGGGAAGCTTGACGTCGGCGATCTTTGCGTAGGCGTCGTCGCGAGCTTCGGTCAGATCCTTGCCCACTCCGACAACACTCAGCACACGCCCGCCGGCCGAGACGACGGCACCGTCTTCACGCTTCTTGGTACCGGCGTGCAGGACTCCGTCGGCGTCGGCTCCGGTGATCACGTCGCCGGTGCGTGGGGTTGACGGGTAGTTCTCCGCGGCAATCACGACCGTGACAGCGGAACCGTCGCGCCACTGCAACGGACCGACCGAATCGAGTGTTCCGGTCGAGGCCGCATTGAGTAGACCGCCCAGCGGCGTTTCGAGGAGAGCAAGCACGGCCTGAGTTTCGGGGTCACCGAACCGGCAGTTGAATTCGACGACGGCCGGGCCGTCGACACCGATCGCCAGACCGGCGTAGAGAAGGCCGGAGAAACTGCTACCGCGCGCGACCAACTCGGCAGCGACGGGCTTGACGACGTCGTCGACAATCTGCGTGACCATCTCGTCGGGCAGCCACGGCAATGGGGTGTACGCGCCCATGCCGCCGGTGTTGGGTCCGGAGTCTCCGTCGCCTACTCGCTTGTGGTCCTGAGCCGGGAGCAGCGGGATCACGGTTTCGCCGTCGACGAGGCAGAAAAGCGAAACTTCCGGACCGTCGAGGAAGGACTCGAGGAGAACCGGGTGTCCGGTCTCGAGCAGTTCTGCGGCATGATCGCGCGCGGCGAGACGATCCGTCGTGACGACTACGCCCTTACCCGCGGCCAATCCGTCGTCCTTGACCACCCAGTTGGGACCGAAGCGGTCGAGTGCTTCGTCGAGCTTGGCCGGATTGTCGACGATCTCGCTGTGAGCGGTCTTGACGCCGGCGACAGCCATCACGTCCTTGGCGAAAGCCTTCGATCCCTCGATGCGGGCGGCGTCGGCCGAAGGCCCGAAGCAGGCGATACCTGCTGCGCGCACCGCGTCTGCGACACCGAGGACCAGCGGAACCTCGGGTCCGATGACGACGAGGTCGGCTTCGACCTTCTGGGCCAGCGCGGTAACCGCGTCACCCGAAGCGACGTCGATGGGGTGCTGCTCGGCGATTTTTGCGATCCCGGCATTGCCAGGCGCGCAGATCAGGGCCGTGACACCTGGATCGCGAGCAAGAGAGAGAAGGAGGGCATGTTCACGGGCTCCGGAGCCGATTACTAGTACGCGCACGGTGAACAGACTACGGCCTGCGATAACAGGGCTCTCGGAGTGCCACTGGCGGGGACAAGGTCCCAGCGTTCGGCCTTTGTGCGAAATATCCGTTTCGAGATGAGATCATATGAATACCTGAATAGGTGAACAGATGTTTTCGTACACCTGTCCACCAAGGAAAGGACACCCGTGAAACTCCACAAACCAGGCGTTCTGACGCTCACCGCAACCGCCGCAATCGGCGCACTTCTGATCACGTCGTGCAGTAGCCCGACTGGCACCGACTCCTCGGGCAACAACGACGGCCTGGTCTTGGCCGACGGCTACGAGCTGGGCGGCTACAACCCGGTCGCAGGCTTCGGCGCTGCCGGTGAGGCCAAGATGTACGACGGCCTCGTCCGGCTCACCGGAGGGACCGGCATGCCGGGATTCGAGCCGTCTCTGGCCGCGGAGATGCCCACTGCCAATGCCGACGCGACAGTCTGGACGGTCAAGCTACGTGACGGCGTCACCTTCTCCGACGGGTCGACCTTCGACGCCGACGACGTGGTTGCCACGTACAAGGCGATCCTCGATCCGGCTTCCGCCTCCGAAGCGCGGTCGTCGTACGACATGATCAGCGACGTCGTGGCCGTCGACGACAGCACAGTCGAGTTTCGTCTCGCCTACTCGTATGCGCCCCTGCTGACGAAGATGCTGATCGGCATGGTCCCGTCGGAATCCCTCGCGACACCCGGACTGGCCGCCGAATCGCCGTTGAACACCGCGCCTGTCGGTACGGGTCCGTACACACTCGTCGATCTCTCACCGGATCGAGCGGTCTTCGAGGCGAACGAGAACTACTGGGACGGTGCACCGGAGATCAAGAAGCTCACTCTCCTCTACGTTCCGGACGACAACACCCGCGCCCAACGTATGGTATCCGGCGAGATCGACGGAACCAATCTCCCTCCACTGCTTGCCAATACGTTCTCAGGCAAAGACAACATGTCGGTGACTGCCCATCAGTCAGCGGACTGGCGCGGTCTCTCACTTCCGACGAACAATCCCGTGGCAAGCGACAAAGCCGTACGGATGGCGCTCAACCTAGCCGCCGATCGCCAGTCGATGATCGACAACGTCCTGGGCGGACACGGCCGCGTCGCCGCCACTCCGATCCCCGAGGTCTACGGCGATTCGTACAACCCGAACGCAACCTTCGCCTACGACCCGGCTGAGGCCGAGCGAATTCTCACCGAAGCGGGCTGGATCGAAGGTGCCGACGGAATCCGTTCGAAAGACGGTCAGCGGGCGCAGTTCACGATCATGTACAACTCCGTCGACACCGTTCGACGTGATCTCGCTCAGGCATTTGCCTCCGATGCTCTCGCTGTCGGCATCGAGGTGGATCTCGAAGCGCTCTCCTGGGACCGCATAGACCCTCGAATCAACCAGGATTCGACGCTTCTCGGTGGTGGAGACGAACCTTTCGATCCAGACACGCAGGCGTACGACGCGCTGAACTCGAAGTACATAGCGCCCGGGGTCGGCAGCATCTACGACAACGCCAGCGACTACTCCAATCCAGCAGTCGACGCAGGCCTGGAAGTAGGACGCCGCAGCCTGGATCAGGCAACGCGTGACGCCGCGTATCGCGACGTGCAGCAGGCGTACGTCGAGGATCCCGGATTTGTCATCCTCGTATTCCTCGACCATACGTACGTTTCGAAGGATTCCGACTGGCAGATGTCCGGACCTGTACTCGAGCCACACTCACACGGTGTGACCTGGGGCCCGTGGTGGTCACTGCAGACGTGGGCCAGAGGGCAATGACAGCTGTCGACGTTCGGGTAGACGTGCGGCAATCGCTCGACCACCGTGGCAACTCCCGCCGAAAGGCCATCCTCACGATGGTCGGTCGGCGGGCGTTGTTCATCGTGCCGGTGATCGCCGTGGTGTCCGCGGGACTCTTTGCCGCCGCCGCGATCTCACCGTTCGATCCACTTGTCGGCTACCTGGGCACGCGATACATGACGACCAGCGACGCGGACAAAGCGTTGATCGCCGATCAGATGGGTTTCGACAACCCCTGGTACAGCACGTACTGGAATTGGCTCCAGGGCGTGTTCACCGGTGATCTCGGGATCTCCAGATCGTTCAATCAGCCTGTTTCCCAAGTTATCTCCGAGCGTCTGCCATGGACCCTGCTGCTGGTCGGTATCTCACTCCTCATCGCGATTCTCGCCTCGCTGACACTCGGTGTTCTCGCCGGAATCCGCAGTGGAGGATTCTTGGACAAGACCGTGTCCGGGCTGAGCGTCGTGGTCCAAGGACTTCCGCCGTTTGTCTTGTCGCTGGGTGCCATCGCGCTCTTCGCGTTGACTCTCGGCTGGCTCCCCGTCGCCGGGTTGACCGACGGGGGTGCCGATCCTACACCGGGACAGGTGATCCGGCACTTGGTCCTACCGGTGACGGTCCTCTCCATCTCGCAGATGCCGTGGCTCCTACTCGCGGTCCGAGAATCCGTCGTGGGTTCGAAAAGTGAGGGATTTGTCGCGGGCGCCGTAGCACGCGGAATCCCGACGCCGACCATCACGAAACGCCACATACTGCCGACCTCACTGGCGCCTTTCGTCAACATCGTCGGCGTGCGACTGCCCGAGCTGATAGTCGGGGCAGTGCTGGTGGAAGAGGTCTTCAGTTGGCCAGGGATCGCCGGCGCCATCGTCTCGTCAGCCCGTGACCTCGACATGGCACTGCTCGCGTTCCTCACCGTCGGTACGACATTGACGGTCATGCTCGGCTCACTGCTTGCCGACGTCCTCGTTGCAGTACTCGACCCGAGAGTGAGTACCGATGGCTGAACGACGCTTCAAGATCGCCCTCGGCGTGCTGATCCTCGTGGCGCTGTACGCGGCGTTGGTCCCATGGTTGGCCGACGTCGACGACCGAGTCACAGACTTCTCGGCGGCTCGCCTGGCTCCGTCGTTCGATCACCCCTTCGGAACGGACTCGGCGGGCCGAGATCTATTCGTGCGCATAGCTGCAGGCATCAGAACCTCACTTCTGATCGCACTCGCCTGCGCGCTGCTCGCCACGGTGATCGGCGTCGCCGTTGGCACTACGGCCGGACTGGTCGGCGGCTGGGTGGACAGGTTCGTCATGCGCGGCACCGATGCCGTCAACGCACTCCCCCACCTGTTGCTCGGCATCGTCATCGTCGCGATGTTCCGTGGAAGCATTGCCGCCATCGTGCTTTCGATCGCACTGACCCACTGGACCCAAGTGGCCCGGATCATCCGCTCCGAGATCTTGAGTCTGCGCGAGCGTCCCTACATCGACGCCGCCATTCTCGCGGGAGCCAGTCGACGTCACGTGATCATGCGCCACCTCGTGCCGGCGACGGCGCCACAGGCTTTGATCGCAGTCGTTCTCCTGCTGCCCCACGCCGTCTGGCACGAATCGACGTTGTCCTTCCTGGGATTCGGCCTTCCCCCGCACAAGCCCAGTCTCGGGACGCTTCTCGAAGAGGCACGCAGTTCTCTGCTCCTCGGCGGTTGGTGGACGCTGGTATTCCCCGCCACAGTTCTCGTGATCGCCACCGTCGCAGTTGCCGTCGCCGGTTCGGCCCTGCGGTCGATGCTCACGCCCCCTCGACCTTCGGAGTTGCGACTGTGAACCACGGCCTGCGCATCGAATCTCTCACCGTCAGGATCCCTCTACTCGGAGGATCGGTAGTTCACGCTGCGAGCGACATCGACCTCGACGTTCCAGCCGGCACGGTGACCGCACTTGTCGGGGAATCGGGGTGTGGCAAGTCGATCATCGCCACCTCGGTCATGAACATGTTGCCGCCGAATGCTTCTCGAACCGGAACGGTCACCGTCGGAACACCGGACCTCGAGATCGACGTCTTCTCCGGCACCGCGTTCCGTGGGCGGCACGTGGCTCTCGTTCCACAATCCGCCGCAACACATCTCACCCCCGTCCGGACTGCGCGATCGCAGCTACAGGAGACGATCGACGCACTCGGCAGCGATCACACTTGCGATGCCTTGGCACTTCGCGTCGGACTCGAACCGTCGGCCCTGGACTGCTACCCGCACGAACTGTCGGGCGGCATGGCGCAACGCGTGGCCATTGCCGGTGCGCTGGCCGGGAATCCGTCGGTGATCGTCGCAGACGAACCCACCGCCAACCTCGACCGCGAACTCACCGACCACGTCATGGGATTACTTCGAGAGTGCGCTGACTCCGGGGCGGCTGTCCTGCTCATCACCCATGACCTGGCATCCCTTACCCGCAGCGGTGTCGCGGATCGACTTGCCGTCATGTACGCATCACGCATCATGGAGACCGGTCCGGCCGCGCTGGTGTTCAAAGATCCGCTTCACGATTACACCCGAGACCTTCTCGGCGCCTTACCTTCCAGAGGTTTGACTCCCATGCCGGGATCGCCACCGCAACTCACCGATCTCCCCGAGGAGTGCGTCTATCACCTACGACGCCCGGAGTCGAAACAATCCGGTGGCCCGACCGAACTCGTCACATTGGGTGACCGCACGTACCGAACGCTGCGGAAGGTGGGCTGACATGAGTCTGCAAGCTCTGGGAATCACCAGCGGTTACCGTCGCAACCGGCCAGTTCTCGAGAACGTCTCGCTCGAGATTCCGTCGGGAAAGCTGATCGGCCTGACCGGGCCTTCGGGCACCGGAAAATCAACACTTGCAAGGATTCTCGCTTCGCTGGATGCACCGTGGTCAGGCGAGGTGCGGATCGACGGATCACCCGTTGTGGGTACCAAATTCTCGGTACCCGCGGCACTACGCGGGACGGTGTCCATGCTGTTTCAGTCACCTCGCGCATCGACCGACCCTCGGCAGACGCTCGCCTCGATCATCGGTCAACCCAGCGATATTGCCAGTAGGTCAATCGATGTGGTCGCACTGGCAGCAGAAGTGGGCCTCACTCCCGATCTCTTGTCCCGTAGACCCCACCAGGTGAGCGACGGCCAACTACAGCGCGCCTGCCTGGCGAGATCGCTGGCGCAACAACCGAAATACCTCATCTGTGACGAGGCGACGGCGATGCTCGACGCCGCCACGACGGCCGCGCTCATTCGGTTGATCGAGAGTCGCGCCGCCGAAACCGGCGTCGGTGTATTACTCATCAGCCATGATCGCGAATTACTCGGCGCCTGCTGCGACGTGGTCCACGACCTCGACAGTATCAGCGCTTAGCCCTGCGAAATCAACTCTTGACTCGAACACGTGTTCGAGTATGATTTGGGGAGGGGATCGGGGGATTCAATGAGCGTCTTGTTGTCGGACGTGGTGTCTGGTTCTGCGGTGGGGTTACGCGGACGCCTGTGGCAGTTGTCTGCTTCTGAGTTGCGTACCGCTGCTATCGAGGCGAGTGCGGAGATTCTGCGTCTCGAGGCTGTGCGGGTGGCGGTGGTCGACGAGATGTCGATGCGCCCGGATGATCAGGTGATCGCCAGCCGCGGAGTGGGGTCCTGGTTGGCGGCCAACACGATGCTGCAGGTTCGGGACGGGAAGAAGATCGCCGCGTTAGGTGCAGCTTTGCGGCCGTTTCCGGCGGTGGCTGCTCGGTTCGATTGCGGGGACTGCTCGTTCGAGCATGCCGTGTTGATCGTGGCGTTCTGTGAATCACCACCGAAAGGCATGCCAGACGAAGCGCTCCCTCGCTGTATCGACCTACTGCTTGCGGCTGCTTCCGGAGTTGAGGCGACGACGACAAAAGTGCGGAACGTGATCGCGACCTTGGAGCGGTTGTTCGAATCGGATGAGATCCCGCCCGCCGAAGATGTCGATCTCAACGAGTTGCGGATCGCGTCGACGTTGAACGGTCGGGTGGTGGTGCGCGGCGATTTCGATGCCCTCACCGGTGAAATGTTGTTGTCGGCGTTGTCGAGTCTGACGATGCCGACCCCGGCACCTGATGGAACCCCGGATGCTCGGTCGACGGCGAAGCGCACGGCCGACGGGTTCACCGAACTGATCCGCCGTTACCTCGACTGCGCGAAAACCGGTACCGATGGTGGCCAACGCCCGCACGTGAACGTGCACATCAACGCGCGTGATCTCGCTGAGCACCGTGACTGCGCCGCAACACCCTCCACTGCTGATGGTGAAGAGTCTCAGTCGGATCTTGATGTCGGGCACATGCCCTGGCTCGGACCACTGTCCGTGTCACAGACCAGACTCCTCGGCTGCGACTGCTTCCTCTCCACCGTCCTGCTCGACAGTCACGGCGCACCCTTGGATGCGCAACCCGGAAAACGATTGGTCACCCCCGAACAGCGAGTGGCGTTGATCGCCCGAGACAAAGGCTGCGCCTTCCCCGGCTGCACATGCGTACCGGCCTGGACCGATGCGCACCACATTAAGCACTGGGCCAACGGCGGCCCGACGGTGATGAACAACCTGGTCCTGCTGTGCCGTTCACACCACCGACTGATGCACCGCAAATCCGGGTTCGTCGGGAAATGGAAAATCCGCATCGGCGCCGACAACAAACCCTGGTTCATCCCACCACCCTCGATCGACCCGCAGCAGCAACCACGGCCGGCGAACACCACCTTCAAAACCTGAGGACGAACCTCAGGCATACAACTTCACGCCAGGTCCGCATCGGAGGAAGCACCTCCGATGCGGACCTGGCGTGCGTTCATTATGGTCAGCCTGCAACCGTCAAGTCGTAGAGGGTTACTCCGTCTACCGTTGTGGCGGTGAAGTTTTCGGTCACCCACGTCGAGATAGCGGTAGCGGTGCCTTCGGCGTTCATACCGCCACCCATCCCACCGCCTGCGATGAAGAAGTGAATCTTGCCCTCTGCCACGTACTGCTGGAACTGCGCGAGCGTCGGCGACGGATCGCTCCCGTTGAACCCTCCGATAGCCATGACCGGTGACTGCGTCGCAAGCTGATAACCCGAGGCGCTGTTGGACCCGATTGCCGCGGCTACCCACGTGAACTGGTCGGAGTTCTCTTCGAGTGTGGACACAACAGCGGCTCCCGGCGTGCTGCCCTGCAGTAGACCACCGGCACCGCCTCCCATTGCGCCCCGCGTTCCGTCGGTGGTCGGCGTGGTACCGCCCGGAACTGTTGCACCACCGGGCATCTGACCCATTCCTACAGGGGGCGTGCCCGGCATTCCGGTCCCAGCCCCGTCAGTCCGACGGTTACCGCCATCAGCCGTGCCACCGAATCCACCGAAGCCTCCGCGGCCACCGCCGGGCCCACCCATTCCACCTTCGACGCTCGGTCCGGCCGAAACTATGGAACCGGTATGCGGAGTGTTGATCGTGTCGATCGCGTATGCAGTCGGACCTGCCAGACCGGTGAAGATCGCTGCGAGAATCACTGCCACAGCCGATCGACCTCGCGTCAATGCCGGAATCAGCACTGCCACGGCACTGACGATGCCGACCACCAGAATGGTCCAGCGAAGCCACGGTACGAACGAAGGCGAGCGTCCGAGCAGTACCCACGCCATCGCGACGGTTGCGGCCAAGGACACCGCCAGAATGATGCGAACCCAGAGGACGTCACGATGACGCCACGCCACTACCGATCCTGAACCGATCAGCGCGGCGATCGCCGGCGCCAGCGCAACGGTGTAGTAGGCGTGGAAGATTCCCGCCATGAAACTGAAGGTCAGTCCGGTCACCAACAGCCACAGTCCCCAGACGATGAATGACGCGCGCTGTGTATCAGCGCGGGGTGCCCTGCCTCGCAGCACGATTCCAGCCGCCAGAAGTATCAGTGCAGCAGGAATCAACCAGGCGATCTGTCCGCCCTGGGCCGATTCGAACAGTCGGGTAATGCCGGTACTCCCCCACATACCACCGCCGGCCCCACCACCTGGTGCCATACCTCCCCCGGCCATACCACCTGCGGCCTCGCCCATGCCGGGGAAACCGCCCGCAGCAGCGCCGGCCGCGGCATCACCAGCACCGCGCATTCCGCCGCCGCCGACGCTTCCGGTCTCGTTGCCGCTCAAGCGCCCGAGCCCGTTGTAGCCGAGCGTCAGTTCGAGAATCGAATTGTTCTGTGAACCACCGATCCACGGACGCGAGTCGGCCGGCCACAGTTCGACGATTGCCAACCACCATCCGGCGGAAACGATCAGTCCGCCCAGTGCCGCGAACAGTTGGAGTACGCGCTTACCCAGTTTCGGCGGTCCGGCGATCAGATAGGTGAGCGCCAGCGGTGGAACCACCAACATGACCTGTAATTGCTTTGTCAGGAAACCGAATCCGCAGAAGATACCGACCAACACGAGCCAGCGGGTGTGGCCGTCCTGCACGGCGCGCATCATCGCCCACACTGCTGCGATCATCAGGAGCACCAGCAGAGCATCCGGGTTGTTGAACCGGAACATCAGCGCCGCTACGGGTGTGAGCGCAAGTACCAGGCCCGCGAGGAGGCCGGCGGCCGCACCGAAATACCGTCGAACCGTTCCCCACAACAGTGCAACCGATCCGACCCCGAGGAGTGCCTGCGGCACCAACATCGCCCAGGAATTGAGTCCGAAGATGCGAACCGACAGCGACATCAACCACAGGGACATGGGCGGCTTGTCGACGGTGATCGAGTTTGCAGCGTCCGAGGAGCCGAAGAAGAAAGCCTTCCACGACACCGAACCTGCCTGTACCGCAGCGGCATAGAACGAGTTGGCCCATCCGGACGCACCCAGGCCCCAGATGTAGGCGACTCCGGTGCCCACCAACAACACTCCCAGTGCCCACGGTTCCCAGCGCACCTGACGTTGCGGTTCCGGCGCTGGCAGCGGCGCGGCGAGTGTCCCTGCAGTGGCGGTCATCGATTGGCTCCTACGGATTGTGCGGTGCGAAACACCCAGCGCAGTGCGATGAATCGACTGACTGTGGCAACAAGATTGGCGATGACGAGTACGGCAAGCTCCACGTGCTTGGAAGCATCGGGCGCCATGACGTCGAGCACGAACAACGATCCGCTGGTGAGCAGTAGACCGAACCCGAACACGAGCAGGCCCTGCATCTGGTGACGAGCGGATCCTTCCGACCCTCGGATCCCGAAGGTGAAGGCCCGGTTGGCGGCGGTGTTGAATACCGCGGTCACCAGCAATGCGACGGCGTTGGCCCACTGCGCACCCATGATCGAGTGCAGAGCGAGGTAGAGCAGCGCGTACGCGAGCGTCGAAATGACTCCCACCACGGCAAAGCGTGAGAGCTGCCCGACCATTCCTCGTGGAACTCCGGGAACCAACGGTTCACGTCCGAAACTAGCCCTGAGCTCGGCCAATGGAAGGGAACCGGTAGACAGTGCTCGCCCGACACGGACCACACCTTTGAGGTCGGCAACTGCCGTGGCAATGATGTCCACCCGACTGTCCGGGTCGTCCACCCAGTCGACAGGGACCTCGTGAATCCGCATGCCCGCTCGCTCGGCCAGCACCAGCAATTCGGTATCGAAGAACCACCCGGTGTCCTCCACCAGCGGAAGTAGTTGCCGTGCAACATCGACGCGCATGGCTTTGAATCCGCACTGGGCGTCGGAGAAGCGAGCATGCAGTGCGCTTCGGAGGATGAGGTTGTAGCTACGTGAGATGAACTCACGCTTGGGGCCGCGCACCACGCGGGACGATCGTGCCAGCCGGGAACCGATGGCGATGTCCGAGTGTCCGGAGAGCAACGGAGCAATCAACGGCATCAGGGCGTTGAGGTCGGTCGAGAGGTCGACGTCCATGTACGCGACCACGTCGGCATCGGAGTCGCTCCATACCTGCCGCAGTGCTCGACCACGACCCTTCGCATCCAGGTGGACGACCCGGACGTCGTCGAATTCTTCGGCGAGGGAACGTGCGAGTGCCAACGTGCCGTCGACACTGGCGTTGTCCGCGATGGTAATTCGTGCAGAGAATGGCACCTGCGTGCGTAAATGCCGGCGCAGGCGCCGCACGCACGTCTCGAGGCCTGCCTCTTCGTTGTATACCGGGACGACCACGTCCAGCACTACAGTCGTCGCGGAGACCTCCTCTGCGTCCGTGCTGCCCGCGGTCTGCATGGCTTCTGTCGTCATGCGTCCTAGATTTGTCGGGCCGGCTCCGACGAACCTGCGTCCAGCCTGGGAGTTTCCTGGCAACCGGACGCGGGCTAATCTCGGGGTATGCCTTCAGTCTTCAGTGCCATCATCAACGGGGATCTACCAGGACGTTTCGTGTGGGAGGACGAGGACGTCGTCGCGTTCTTGACCATCGCGCCGGTAACGCAGGGCCACGTGCTTGTGGTTCCGCGAGCCGAGGTCGATCAGTGGCAGGACGTGGATCCTGAACTCTTTGCCAAGGTCACCGCTGTTGCCCGCAACCTCGGCCAAGCCGTGCGGAAGGCGTTCGACGCGCCTCGGGCGGGTCTCCTCATCGCAGGTCTGGAAGTTCCGCATCTTCACGTTCATGTTTTCCCCGCATACGACATGGGGAACTTCGACATCAGTGGCGCCGACACCTCGCCGTCACCCGAATCTCTCGACGAGGCACAGACCAAACTCAAGTCGGCGCTACGCGACCTCGGCTTCGAGGCAACTGTCTCGACTCGTTGATCGCATACCTTCGACCGAATTTCGCTGGCCGATAACTGGACTCCCCGCCGCAGCCTCCAACGGAGGTTGCGGCGGTCGCATTTGTCGCTCCTACCGACCGTGACCTGCGATTGCACACCGAACAGTCCGTTTCGCGCTGTCGCGCGAGCACGAGATTCGCTGCTACCGTGGGTCGCTGGTCCGGGACCTAGGGCCCTAAAACTGGTTCACGTGTTAACAGTCGGAGGACAAGGGAGCAATGCAGGAACGTGCCAAGATCAGTCGCCGACAGATTCTTCAAGGTGCTGCTGATCGGTTCGAAGTCACGGGGTACGGCAGCACGAGCATGAATGACATCGTGTCCGCGGCGCAGATGACCAAGGGCGCGGTCTATTTTCACTTCTCGTCCAAAGACGAACTGGCTCAGGCGGTGATCGAAGAACAGCACCAGATCTCGATCAGTGCCTTCACCGCAGTTGCAGCCACAGGCGCACCGGCACTGGAACAGCTCGTCATGGTGTGCCACGAGATGGGCCGCCAACTCGTCGCAGAACCTATTGTTCGTGCGGGAATCCGACTTACCCTCGAGTTGGCCTCTGCCGACGGTTCGCAAGGCCCGTACGTCGCGTGGATCCGCGAGCTTCGAAAACTGGCCGAGGCCGCGAAGCTCGAAGGCGACATCCGCGACGATGTGGAGCCGGAATCGGTGGGTCGCGTAGTGATCTCGGCATTCACCGGCGTTCAACTGGTTTCGAACGTGCTCACCAGACGAAGCGATTTGAACGACCGTATCGACGAATTGTTCACCCTCCTGTTGGCAGGCGTGGTCTCCGACAAGCGACGCAGCGACGTCGCCGAACTGGTCGGATGTCGCCTCGAAACTTATGCGTCCTGATCCGGAGAACACCCCGACGCCCGGATGATTCGGCGTATCAGCACCGAACCGTGCGCCAACCTTCGTCGATTCGTACAAGACCCCCCGTCGTCGACTCACTATCGTCAGATCCACGAATAACCCAGATACATGGATACCGACGAAAGGGCTTCTCGAATGACCGAAACCGCCACGTACGTTGAGAGCGCACAGCAGGAGATCGCTGCTGTACTCGCCGAAGCGAAGACCGATGCCTACGTCCACGCACGCGACATCGATTCCGGCGAAGAGTTCGGCTACGGCGCGGACGAAGGTGTCATCCTCGCCTCCGTTTTCAAGATTCCTGTTGTGCTTCAGTACGCCCGTGAAGTAGCGGCAGGCACCCTTGATCCGACCGAGCACGCCACGGTGACCGCCGAGTTCCGCTCCGGCGGCATCGGTATCGGCGGCTGCGCCGACGACGTGACTGCAAGCTGGCGAGACCTCGCTCTGCTCATGATGAGCTTCAGCGACAACGCCGCCACGGATTTCTTGTACGAGCGTCTCGGACTCGACAACATCGTCGCAACGCTGCGCGGGCTCGGTTTGGAGAAGACCAACTTGGTCCGTGACTGCCGAGGCCTCTTCAAGACGGTCTACGACGACCTCGGCGTCGACAAGGGCACCTTGCTGGAAATGCCCCCCATCGAAATTCTTCGGACAATTTCCGTCATGGATCCCGCCCGCTCCAATTCCAGTACTCCTCGTGAGATCACAATGTTGCTGGCTGCAATCTGGAGGGATGAAGCCGGCCCCGCATCGGCTTGTGAAGAGGTCCGAACCATCATGAGCAAGCAGGTCTGGCCGCACCGCCTTTCGTCCGGTTTCCCCGACGAGGTCACTGTCGCCGCCAAGACCGGAACGCTGGGACTGGTACGAAACGAAGCCGGCGTCGTGGCGTACCCGGACGGCAAGCGTTACGCCGTCGGTGTCTTCACCAAGTCCCACGAGCTCACCCACCGCGCCCCGAAGATCGACGCCTCCATCGGAACCGTCGGCCGCATCGCTGTCGAAGCACTTCGCAACAACAGCTGATCCGAACCCACTGACAAAGAATGCGGGTCGCGCTGAGAAATCAGTGCGACCCGCATTTTTCGGCTTTCGAGCTAGCGTGGACCGCGCAGACGAAGATGCACCATCAACCGGAAGCGGACGTTGGGGTCGTCGAGATCCAACGCGGCCATACCCTTCAACTTGCTGAGACGATACCGAAAGGTGTTGGGGTGCACGTGCAATGACGCCGCGGCGTCACCGACATCACCGAACGCGTTGAGCCACGCATCGAGAGTGTCCACGAACGAGGTCGCATGAGCGGCGTCGTGGCTGGCGATCGCCTCGATCGGTCCGAGGTCCGAGAACCCTTCGGCTGCAGCTTCCGACGCGATCTCCAACAGGATGGCATCGACGTGGACGCTACTGAAGGTGGCGACGCTGCCCGACGCTCGTCCCGCCAACAACACTTCGAGGGCATGTTCGGCGTCGCGCTTCGATCGGCTCAGCTGCGCCGGTCTGGTCACGACCCGGCCGATCCCGATGATCGTGTCGCCGGACGCTCCGGTCCGGTCCAGGAAGTCCGAGGCCACACGGAACGCCTGCAACTCGGCCTCGGCCGGGGAATGCCCTCGCACAGACAGCACCGCGTAGCCGGTTCCGTTGACCAAGGCTGCCGCCGACTGCGAGTGGACGGCGCCGAGGTGCATGGCCAGAGCGTCGGTCAGTCGCACCACGTGGGCGGCATCGTCCGGCTTCGACGATCCTTCGAAAGACCTACGACCCAAAGCCATCACGAGTGCGGGGCCGGTCCCGAGGCCGAGGCGATTCATCGCGTCGACCGCACCTGACCCACCGTCGAGAAGGGTTGCGATCAGGTCTGCGCGCAGTCGGCGCTCGGCGTCGGCGCCGCCGCGCAACCGCAACATCTGCAGCGCGATCAACCCAGCTGAATCGCGCAGAGCACGCATCCGGTCGTCGGACATCGGCTCACCGGTTGCCACCCACATGGAGCCGAGGAACTCGTCGCCGGCTCTGATGGACACGGCGATACGACCCATTTTGGTACCGAGGGTCTCGGCCGAGACCCACACCGGATCGTCGCTGCGATAGAGCCGGTCGAAGACCCCGGCCTCTTCGAGCACTCGAATGTACTGGTCAGGAACTTGCCGCTCCAGAACGGTCGCGATACGTGGACCGTCTCCTTCTTCCTGGCGGCCGGAGAAGGCGATGACCCGTGAGCTGCGGTCCTCGATCGTGATCGGCGCATCGAGAAGTGCGCTGACAGCGTTGGCGAAGGCGAACAGATCGCCGGCCGGGCCGCCTCCGCGTGAGTGGATGTGCCCGACTTCGTTTCGGGCCGAGAGCACCGAATGAAGCAGGCTTGTCAGCTGAACCCACGAGACTCCTCGCGCCAAGGCCAACAGCACGACGCCCGAGGCGATGACGGATTCGCGGTCCGCATCGCTGACCTCGGCGGTCACTCGCGCGACCACCACGCGTACTCCGCGCTCGGCCAGGCCGGCCACGGACTCCGCGATACGTTCGCCTCCGGTGACGCCGACGAGCAGCACCATGGAGTCCGGTGTCGAGGGTGAGTCGTCGTCGGGGTCGTGAATGACCACCGAGGCGATCTCCTGGACCGCCTCCGGGTCGCCGACAACCGGATTCAGCACCGTAGTTCCCACGTCTTCGAGAAGCCGCACCAAACTGATGCGAGGTCGTACGGTGCCCACGTCTATCACTCCTTCGTCCGGTGAACGAAGTGTGTCATAGTGATTCGTCAAAGCCGATCCATGCCGATCCATTCGACCGACGTGGTAATTGCTTCGAGCAGGTCGGGGATCGGTTCGACGCCGATACCCGGTCCTTCCGGAACCTTCACGTAACCGTTGTCGAGTACGAACGGCTCGGTGATGTCTTCGGCGAAGTACCGGTCGGAAGCCGATGTATCGCCTGGTAGGGCAAATCCGGGGAGCGCGGCAAGCGCGACGTTGGCGGCCCTGCCGATTCCGGTCTCGAGCATTCCGCCGCACCACACGGCAATTCCGTTGGCCTTGCAGACGTCGTGGATACGACGCGATTCCAGATAACCGCCCACACGTCCCGGTTTGATGTTCACCACGCTGCACGCACCGATGGCCAGCGCGTCGGCCGTGACCTTCGCGGAGGTGATCGACTCGTCGAGGCAGACCGGCGTCCGCATCATCTCGGCCAGCCTGGCGTGGCCTCGCAGTTCCTCTTCGGGAAGCGGCTGCTCGATCAGCAGGAGGTCGAAGTCGTCGAGCCGCTGGAGATGACGGGCGTCAGCCAGGGTGTACGCGGTGTTCGCGTCGACCTGGAGGAGTACGTCGTCGCCGAACCTCTCGCGGACGGCGCGAACCGGCTCGATGTCCCAGCCCGGTTCGATCTTCAGTTTGATGCGCAGGTACCCGGCATCGAGGAACCCGCCTACCTCCTCTAGCAGCTCATCGATCGAATTCTTGATACCCACCGAGACACCCGCGGGTACGCGATCGACTACCGCGCCCAGGTACGAAGACATGCTCGTCCCGGCAGCCCGTAACTCGGCGTCGAGAAATGCGGTTTCCAGTGCCGCTTTGGCCATGGGGTGCCCGGCGAACTGTTCCATCGTCGCGCTCAGTGCGTGCACGTCGGGATCGGTGAGTTCACCCAGAGACGGAATCAGGACCTTACGAAGGACTTCGGCGGCGCCGTCCGTGTATTCGGAGCAGTAGCGAGGCTCGGACATCGCCACGCACTCGCCCCAGCCCTCCGACTCCGAGGTGACCACCTTGACGAACAACACGTCCTTGGTGGTCTCGGTGCCGAACGAGGTACGGAACGGCGCTTTCAACGGCATTGCCGCCCGGCGTAATTCAACTCCGTCGATCTTCACGATGTAACCTCCGCTGTTGTCCTGCCTGCCTGTGTTCCCGGCGCACGGTCCAGCACGTACTTTCCGGTTCTGGTAACTGCGAGAACCACTCCGTTCTCGGCGAGCACACCACCGAGAGTCTCGCGGACTGCCAGGCGCCAGTCGTTCGCCGCCGCCGGGTCCGACTTACGCAGTGTGTACACGTCATTCGGTGTAGCCACCGTGACGAATCGATTCTTGGTCGACTTCAACACGGGCAGGCCGGCTTCGGAGACGGACAGCAGTTCGCTCGCCCCCAAGGACTCGGGAGTCGGGACTTCTCCCGAACCGGCGACGGCGTCGGCAACCTTGCTACTACCGATTTCCCAGTCGATCAGCAATCGGTCGCTGTCTGCGCCGCCGTTGAGACTGTCGTTCATCGGCGCGTAGAAACGCGGCAGATACTGGATCGGGAACGCACCGAGTTTCGAGACGTTGAAGTAGGCATTGCGTGCGACGAGCGGGTCGAAAGTCCACCGCACGTGGAGAATTCCCCGTTCCAGTGCCCACGCTCGCTGGAACAGTTTCAACGCGAGGCCGATGTGCCCGTTCTGCACGTTCGGGAGGATCCCCGTGATGTGTGAATGCAAAGAACGATGTTGCGGTTCCTCGAAGAATGCAACCGAGCCGCCGATCAAGTCTCCACCACGAAACGCGCCGGCGACGTAGTTACCGGAGTGTGCGAGCGCTTTCATCATGTCCCGATGGACGGGAGGGTTACCGCTCTCCGGCTGCCATACCTTCTCGAACAGACCGAATACCTGTTCCAACTCGGCATGCCCGGTGACGGTTTCGATAGTCACACATGCAAGCAGGGCGGCCTGCTCGGCCTGGCTGATTGCTTGCCGCATCCGTGAAGGCGATACACCTCCGAATGGTTGAACGGTCTTGCGTTGGACATTGTTCGGCGACGTCATAGTCACAGTCCTCCCTCCAGGATTCGAGTCACCAGACCGGCCAACAAGGTGGCGCGCGGGATCATCTGATCTATCTCTACGTGTTCTGTCGCTGCGTGGGCGCCACCGCCGACGGCACCGAGGCCGTCCAACGTGGGAGTTCCTACTGCGGCAGTGAAATTTCCGTCCGATGCACCGCCGACGGCGCAGTCGCGCAGCATCCCCAAACCGCTCTCACTGCTGACCTGGTGAGCGAGAAAGTACAGCTTCTCCGAAGACACTGATTCCAGTGGTCCACGGTTGGGGCCTCCGGACACCGAAATTCGACTTTCGGCCAGCGCCGGTGTCAGTGCACGGATCGAACGGTCGATGCGTTCCTGTTCCTTCGCCGACCACATGCGAACGTCACACCACAGTTGCGCTTGCGCTGCAACAGTATTGGTGGTCGTGCCGCCACTGATCACGGACGGAACCACCGACGTTCCCGCCGCCGGGTCCGCGAGCTCCACCACGGCCTGAATCTGGTGTGCGAGCTCCACTACAGCGTTCACACCTCGTTCCGGTTCCAGTCCGGCGTGTGCAGCGCGTCCCTCGATGTCGACGCAGTACAGCGACATACCCTTGCGCGCGGTCTTCACTGCGCCGTCGGCTGCGGCTTCGAGGACCAGCACCGCGTCGACCTGACGTGCTTGCTCCTCGATCAGTGCGCGCGAGGTCGGGGAGCCGATTTCCTCGTCGGAATTGAGGAGCACGACCACCCCGTCGAGCGACGGAAGCGATGCGAGCGCGTGGAAGAGCTGGACGATGCCGGCCTTCATGTCGAAGACTCCGGGTCCGGTGGCGATGTTGTCGGTGACAGACCAGGGCAACTCCGCGAGCGTTCCGAGCGGCCAGACGGTGTCGAAATGGCCCAGGAGCATCACCTTCGGCTCCGCGCCGAACGACCAACGCAAGTGCTGGCGCCCGTCGATGCGGATACGTTCGGGGGTGCTTCCGAGGTGGCGTTCGCCGATTTCGGCCACCACGTCCGCACATGCATCGACTGCGCCGAGATCGGAACTGGGCGACTCGGCGGTTACCAACGCCGCCAGGTCTGCCACCATTGATTTCTTGTCCACTCCGACGCTCTCCTGTCACCGACTTGCAACTTCGCAGTCAAGCTTGGTCGAAGCGACCCTGTCGGATCTTGTCCAAGACTCCTGTCCTTCGGGCTCGGATTCGTCGTGTGTCACGAATAGCTGGGTGCCATCAAGCAGGTGTGTCAGGTACCGATCTCTGTTCGGGCGGCAAACAGCTCGGGAAAGAAGCTCAACTCCAGCGCACGTTGCAGGAAGCCGGCACCACCACTCGAACCGCCGGTCCCCTTCTTCATGCCGATCACCCGCAGCACGGTCCGAAGGTGCCGGAACCGCCACAGCTGAAAGCTCTCCTCGAGGTCGACCAACTCCTCGAACGCCTCGTACGCCGTCCAGTGCTGTTCGACGTTCTCGTAGATTACTTTGACCAGCGGAATCAGTTCGTCGTTTCGCACGTAGGGCGCGCTGACGTCTCGTTCGAGAGCCGACGCCGGAACGTCGTACCCCTGCCTGGACAGGTACCGCCAGAACTCGTCGTACAGTGTCGGCTCCCCGAGCAGGGTCTCCAACAATCGATGGGCGGACGGATCCGATTCGAACACCTTCAGCATGCCCGCGTTCTTGTTTCCGAGCACGAATTCCACGGCGCGGTACTGGTACGACTGGAACCCCGATGAGTTGCCGAGAACGCCCCTGAACTCCGCATACTCCGCCGGCGTCAGTGTCGCCAACACCGACCACTGCTCGGTCAAGGTGGCCTGAATGTGTTTGACACGTGCGATCCGCTTGAACGCAACCCGAATATCGTCGGCAGCGATCGCTGCTCTGGCCGCCCGAATCTCGTGGAGAAACAGCTTGAGCCACAACTCGCTGGTCTGGTGCTGAATGATGAACAAGAGTTCGTCGTGGTGTTCCGGCTCGCTCACCGGGTGCTGCGAATCCAGGAGGGTGTCGAGTCCGAGGTAGGCCCCGTAACTCATCTTCCCGGAAAAATCGGTGACGACGTCGTCTTCGATCTTTCGTGTGCCGTCCGTTGCCGACATCTTCGGTCTCCTTGTCAGAATTTCGCCGGGGTCTGAGGAACGATCATGGCCACCAATGCGGCAGCGCTCGTCGCTCCGACCAGGACTCCGAATGCAGCCATGTACGAGAACTGGTCCACCATCCATCCCATCACGAGCGGGGTGATGAAACCGGCGAACTGACCACAACCGTTGATCAAACCCATTCCGGAACCGAGGAATTCGGCCGGAAGTGCCCGCAACGGCATCGCGAAGATCGACATCGAACACAGACCGCTGATGCCTAAAGCCAACGTCTCGTAGAACGTGAACATCGCGACGGTGTCAGCGGTGGTCATCAGGAACAAAAGGACTGCCGACGTGGCCATACACGGAACCAGAAGGATCCTGGCCCGGTCGTGGAAGTACTTGTCCACCAACCGCCCGCCCACAATCGTGGCCAGCGCCGTGACGATGAAGGGGATTGCGGCAAAGATTCCCGTGTCGATCAGCGAGAGTCCCTTGTCGTTGAGCAGATAACTCGGCACCCAGGTCATCAGCCCGTACGCGGACATGTTGGCCAGGCAGAACAGAATCGCGAACTTCCACACCGACGCGGACTTGAACACCGCGGCGCGAGAGTGCTCGCTCGCCAGAGGTTGCAAGGCTGCCTCGGGATCTTCCGAGATTTCCGTGTCCAGCGGTGCGGGCAGCACCAACCACACCACCGTGCCGATCACTGCGCCGACGATCGCCACCAGCCAGAACGCGTCACGCCACCCCACGGCCATGAGGACCGGCGCGATGATCAGCGGTGCGATGCCGGGGCCGAGGTTGTTGGCGCCGAGCATGAAACCCATCGCGGTCGCCCTGGTTTTCGGACGCGTCCGCTCAGCCAAAGCCTTGAACGACGCCGCTGGAAAGAGCCCCTGGCTGATGCCGAACATCGCACGCATGACCATCAGCGAGACGAGACCCCACGCGAACCCTGTCAACGCTGTGAACACCGACCACAGGATCAAAGCAACGATCAACAGGGGCCTGGGTCCGAAGCGGTCGGCCAACATTCCGCCGGGGACCTGCCCGAGCATATAGAAGATCGCGAATACCGAGACCACGCCACCCAACTGCGTACTGCTGAGCGAGAATTCGTCGCCGATCATCGGAAGCGCAAGCCCGATCATGACGCGATCCACCATGTCGATCAACCAGATGGTACTGAGCAGCCCCACCGTAACGGTGGTCGTACGACGAATCGATTTGTTGTCCATCATATTTCGAACCGGACCGTCGCTCGCCCGCGACGGCGCTTCCACTGTGACGCGTTCCACCTTCATCAAGCCTCCCGAATTGTCTTGTGCCGCATGGACTGAAACATTGAAAAGACTGATGAAGTGTGACAGCGAACACGTCTACCGCATTGGTCCGTTTCACCAATAGCCGAAGCAACGTTTGGTCGGTCGGAACATGTTCTGCCCCAAGAGATGACAAATGCCGCCGGCGCACAAGGCGTCGACGGCATTTCGCGATGGAGTCGCTACTTCATCACGTGCGATTGGCGACTGCCACGATCGTCGAGACGCCTGCGGCTGCAAGCCGAGCATTGACAGTGATCAGACCGAGAATGTCGTCGACGCTAGCGAGTGTGTGCGAAATCGTACGATCCGAAATCCGTCGCGAGCCGGGAACAGCCTCGGCGAGTTCAGCTCCCGTGGTGGTGGGGTGAACGATCTCGAGGGTCCATTCGTCACGCAGCTCGACCGGCTTCAGTGTGTCGGCCTTACGCACTGCGCGCTCGGCTCCTGCTCGGATCTGCTCGCACGCCAGCGACGGCGGCAGCGAATTGGTTGCCGACCATCCATGTGCCTTCTTGACCTCGACGGTCTCGGTTGTCGGCGAGGCCGCGTCGACCAAGCCGCAGATGATGTCGTCACCCGTCACCAGGCCGACGGGAACGCCCTGGGTGGCAGCGTAGAGGGTGTTGACGTCGGTCTCCGAGACGGACTTGCCGTCGAGGCGGACGTCGGCGAACAAGCTCGAGAACGTGTGCGCCAGGACGCCGGGCCCACCGGCTGGTGCGTGATAGCCGACAAACAGAGCGACGTCGTGATCGGACGTCAGTCCCTCCGCCATGCACTGCATCTTCGGTGTTCCGAAGATCAGACGCGCCCGTGGATCCAGGTCGGCGTGAAGCAGATTGTCCATCGTTCCGTGGCTGTCGTTGACCAGGACGCTCGTCGCACCGGCGTCGAACGCACCGGCGATCGCGGCATTGGTCTCGGCGGTCATGAGCATCTGCGCACGGTGGTAGCCGCCACCGCCGCGGATCGTCTGATCGAGCGTCGCGATACCCGCGATGCCCTCCATGTCCACCGAAATATAGACGTGCATTCCTGTCCTCCATCGATCTCAATCGGCTGAATTGATAACTTCGCTTTCACCTTCACACTCGAGCGCATCCGTTTCTTGTCCGCTCGAACGGTGAGTCGGCCTCCATTTGGGACGTTCACACCAGAATCCGATACCCGAGCCGTGAAACCATCGGGACATTCGCCGGGCCAGGCGGTTCGACCAACGACAGGAGTGCAGCGCTGATGCAGGTCCACGACATCGTGTTCACCGGCGGCCGTGTCGTCGATCCCGCATCGGGGACCGACGAGGTTCGGGGCATCGCGATCACCGACGGCAAGGTCTCGGCGTGGGGTCGCGACGCGATCGAAGCCCGGCAGACGATCGACGTGACCGGTCAGGTCATCTGCCCCGGATTCATCGACCTGCACAGCCACGGACAGGAAATCGCCGAGCAGCGACTTCAGGCATTGGACGGAGTCACGACGGCCCTCGAACTGGAAGCCGGCGTCATTCCTGTTGCAAAGGCATATGCCCGGGCCGGCGCCGAGGGCCGCCCGATCAACTACGGCTACGCGACGTCGTGGGCGCACGCCCGAATGATCGAACTCTCAGGGGCCGATCCCGACGGCGACATCAGAACGCTCCTGCACCATCTCGGTTCCCCGAGCTGGCAGAGCGAGCCCACCGCCTCCCAGCGCGCCCACATTCTCGAACTCCTCGAAAACGATCTGGCCGCAGGCGCTCTCGGCATCGGCGTGGTGGTCGGGTACGCGCCGAAATCCGATCCGGCGGAGTACCTACAGGTGGCGGATCTCGCGGCCCGAGCCGGCGTTCCCACCTATACCCATGCGCGCCCGCTCATCTCGGCCGATCCGTCGAGCCCGGTGGATGGTGCCGTCGAAATCGCCCGTGCAGCAGCCGAAACCGGCGCACACATGCACTACTGCCACGTCAACAGCACCTCGGGAATGCACGTCGACCACGCGCTGTCGGTGGTGGCGCAGGTTCAGGCAGCCGGATCGCGCGTCACGACGGAGGCGTATCCGTACGGTTCCGGGTCGACGGCCGTCGGAGCTGCGTTTCTCGATCCCGACAAGCTGCACCTGATGAATCTGACACCACGGTCGCTGACATTCGTACCCACCGGTGAACGTATCGCGGACCGCAAGCAGCTGGAACATCTTCGGGCCACCGACCCCGGTGGGTTGGTGCTGGTGGAGTTCCTCGACGAGAACGACACCGTGCAGCGCGAATTCCTCGAACGGGCGATGACTTTCGATCGCGCCGCCATCGCGAGCGACGCGATGCCACTGACCTGGCCCGGCCGTTCGCCTGCCGACTCATTGCAGTGGCCACTGCCGAAGAAGGCACTCGGCCACCCCCGCGGCGCCGGCACCTACGCACGTGCGATTCGTACGCTGTACCGCGAGCGTCGGCTGCTGTCGCTGTCGGAGATCATCGCGCGCTGCTCGTTGATCCCTGCGCAGATTCTGGAGGAGTCGGTTCCCTCGATGGCGACGAAAGGCCGGATCAGCCCCGGTAGCGACGCGGACATCCTCGTTTTCGACCCCGAGCGAATCACCGACAACGCCACGTACATCGACGGCACCCGCCCCTCCACCGGTATCAGCCGCGTGCTGGTCGGCGGAGTACCCGTCGTCGAAGACGGTGTCGTGGTCCAGGACGCGTTGCCTGGTCGCCCGGTACGCCGCTCGTAGCCGGATCTCATTCTGACCTGCATAGTTCTGACAGAAAGTCACCACACATGAACACATCGTCTGCAATCAACGGCACAATCGATGCCATGACGGATTTCGCGAACCCCCCGATCGGTTGGCAGCACAAGGCCTTCGGCACAGACCTCGAAGGTCGCGACGGTTCCGACCTCGAGCCGCTGGGGATCTCGGCACTCGACGGCAACCTCCTGCTACCCGTGATGACACTCAACCGTGCAGCGATCGCGCACAATGTCGACCTCATGGCGCAGTTCTGCTCCGACCACGATGTGGATCTGGCGCCTCACGCGAAGACCACGATGAGCCCCGAACTGGTTCGACGGCAACTCGACGCCGGGGCTTGGGCGATGACGGCCGCAACCGTTGCGCAGGCACGCATTCTGCGTGAGTTCGGTGTGGACACCATCATCATCGCCAGCCAGGTTCTCGATCCCGCCGGTATTCGGTGGATCTGCGACGCCCAGGCCACCGACCCCGATTTCTTCGTCACCACCCTCGTGGACTCGGTCGAGAGCGTCCGCCTGATGGAACAGTTGATCGCGAAAGTCTCACCGGCCAGCCGTATCCGGGTTCTCGTCGAACTCGGCTACGACAGCGGACGCGCGGGCGCTCGCACTGTCGAGCAAGCACTCGACGTCGCACGCGCAGCATCGCAGGCACCTTCGTTGATACTCACCGGAGTCGAGGGGTTCGAGGGCATGATGCCCGGAGCCTCGGTAGCAGCCCGCCGTATCTCCGTCGATTCGTATCTCAAATCCGCGCGGGTTTTCACGGAAATCTGTGTGGCCGAGAACCTGTTCGAGAACAACTCCGCGAAGGCTCCCCAGCCACTGGTCACTTTCGGCGGCAGTGCGTTTCACGATCTCGTTGTGCGCGAACTGGCCGGACGGTGGGCACTCGACAACGGTGTACGCATCGTGCTGCGCAGCGGTTGCTATATCACCCATGATCACGGTCTCTATGCCGAAACTTCGCCGTGGGCTGACGGTCCGCGAACTCTGCAGGGAGCCGCAGAGGTCTGGGGTGTAGTGCTCTCCATACCTGAACCCGGACGGGTGATCCTGGGCTTCGGCCGCCGCGATGTCGGTTCCGACGCAGGCTTTCCCATAGTCCTGTGGCGCCGACGCGACGGATCCAACCGATCAGCGCGAGAGCTGACGATCACCGCACTCAACGACCAGCACGCGTACGTCGACGTTCCGGCTGACTTCGACGTGAAGGTCGGCGATCTGCTCGGTTGCGGAATCTCGCATCCCTGCACCACATTCGACAAGTGGTCACTGATTCCCGAGGTCGATTCGGATTACCGCGTCGTCGGTACAGTGCACACCTACTTCTGAGGGGACCGGTTGCGGTAATCCGGCGTCAGTCGTCCTTCGGGTCACGCGGCAATTCGACGCGGAACGTCGTCCCCTGCCCGAGGGAGGTCTCGACGCTGACGGTTCCGTCGTGCGCTGCAACCAACGCCGAAACGATGGACAGGCCGAGACCGGCGCCCCCGGTCTCACGGGTGCGAGAGGTGTCGGCGCGGTAGAAACGCTCGAAGATCCGCGCGGCATCCTCGTCACTCAAACCCTGACCGGTATCCGAAACCTCGACCACCGCGGAGTTCTCGGTCGTACCGACACGAACGGTGACCTGCGCATCCGGCGGCGTGTGTTTGATCGCGTTGCCCACCAGATTGGCAACTACCTGACGCAGTCTGGCCTCGTCACCATGCACTTCGGGCAGGCCTGGGCCGCCGGTCATCTGAAGTTCGACAGTTCGATCCGGTGCGATCGCTCGTGCCGCCTGTACCGAATCCGCCGCAACTGCAAGCAGATCCACAGGCTTGTTCTCGAGTGGACGCTGTTCGTCGAGTCTTGCCAGCATGAGCAGATCTTCGACCAGAAGTCCCATCCTCGACGCCTCGCCCTCGATCCGGTTCATCAGCGTTTCCGTATCAGTCATGGCGCCTTGGCGATACAACTCGGCGAACCCACGAATAGTCGTCAAGGGTGTGCGCAACTCGTGGCTCGCGTCGCCGACAAACCTACGCATCTTCTCCTCGGAACGCCGGGCCGATTCCTCCGAAGCCTCGGTCGCGGCAAATGCGTGCTGAATCTGCGCGAGCATTCCGTTGAGCGCCACGGACAGTCGACCGACCTCGGTGCGGTCATCGCGCTCCGGAACACGTCGATGAAGGTCGCCGGCGGCAATGGCAGCGGCAGTTTCCTCCACTTCGACAAGCGGACGGAGGCTCCGACGAACCACGAAATACGCTGCGCCGCCGAGGATCAGCAGGACAACCAGGCCGATGCCGAGTTGCAGGCCGACCAAGTCGTCGACGGTCTGCTCGTTATCCGTCAGTCGCACACCGATAGTCGTGGTCGTGCCGTCGCGGACCGTCGTGAGAACCCGCCAGTTCACGTCCGAACCGTCGCTCGATCCGACGGTGATCGGACCGTTGGTGGAATCTTTCGACAGGTCGGGTTCGGTCGTCGTCGACTTGTCGTTCAGGATGATCACCCGTCCGTCCGGGGTCACGGTCCGAACGAAGAAGGGGCTGGGTGGGCGGGTGCCCGGGCCGACGTCACTGGGCGGCTGCAGATCTCTGCTGTGCGGCTTTGCCCAACCGTCGACCGCTTCGTAAAGCGTTTTGTCGGTTCGCTGGGTCAGTGAATTCTCGAGAGCAGAAGTGACCGCTACACCCGACGCCAACAGACCCAGCGCGGCCAACACCAGCAAGGCCGCAACCAGGGTGAAGCGCAGCGGCAGTGAATGGAGACGGAAACGACCCCGCTTCGGAAGCTGATCGTTTTCCGCGGCGGCGATCATTGCCGCGGTTCACGCATCACGTAGCCGACCCCACGCAATGTGTGAATCAGCGGTGTCTCCCCCGTGTCCACCTTGCGCCGCAGGTAGGAAACGTAGGACTCGACAACTCCGACCTCCCCACCGAAGTCGTAATTCCAGACGTGGTCGAGAATCCGCGGTTTGCTGAGAACCGTCCCGGCGTTGACCATGAAGTATCGGAGCAGTGTGAACTCGGTGGGCGAGAGTGCAACCAACTCGCCCTTCTTCCAGACCTCGCGGGTGTCGTCGTCGAGTTCGATGTCGGCGAACTTCACCCGCGGCGACTGCTCCGGCGCGACACCGCGACCGGCGCGGCGCAGGATGACCCGCAACCGCGTCACGACTTCTTCGAGGCTGAACGGCTTGGTCACGTAGTCGTCCGCGCCGAGGGTCAGGCCGCTGATCTTGTCGTCGAGCGAATCCTTCGCCGTCAGAAACAGGACGGGCGCGTCCACACCGTCGGCGCGCAGGCGTCGAAGCAGACCGAAGCCGTCCATCCCGGGCATCATGACGTCGAGAACGATCGCGTCGGGACGGAATGTCCGTGCGACGTCCAGGCCTTGGGCGCCGCTCGAAGCAGTTGCCACCTCGAAACCCTGGAATCGGAGGCTCACGGAGAGCAACTCCACGATGGTGGGTTCGTCGTCGACAACGAGGATGCGAGCTTCGGGGGTCTTGTCGGTCACGAGAACCATCTTCTCCCCTGCCACTGGATTCCCGCTGTATGTTCCCTGGGAGCTTCCTGTGAACGGCCGAGTGCAGGTGAAAAGCTGACAGCAGGATCCCGGCAAGGATCCAAGCTTCGATCGGCTGGCAAGGCACACGTGACATCAGCGGATTCAGCTACTTCAACGCACTGTCGATGGAGACTGCATTCGCGGACGCTGCGGTGTGGGTCGCCGACGCAGTTCAGACAAATTTGGCCGGCTACGACTTCGTTCAGTGGCCGAGTCGAGGACGCCATCTGCTGGTTCCTCGACTTCGAGACGGGGAACCGGTGTGGATTGATCCGCACGGCGATGCGACGATAAGTCGTATAGGCGAGTTGTGCAAAAATTCGACGAATTATGCAGCAACGTAGCCCAGTTCAAATCGCTCAGCTCTACGGTCCTGTGGCGTCCGCGCTGGTCGGCGGTGTGGTAGCCGCGTACGCAGTGGCCGAGTCCCGAGTTGACGACTTCTCCTTCTCCGACGCCGGCGTTATCTCGGTGGTGATCACGCCGCAGTGGGCGGGAGCAACTGCCGCGGTGGTTGCGGCCGTCGGCGTAGCGCTACTGCATCGCTGGGGACGTGGCGGTCTCGCGAGTGTCTTCGCTGTAGTCGGCGCCCTCGCCATCGCGCTACCTGCATTCGTCCCCGTCTCCGCCCAGATTTCGGTGACTCTGAACGCAATCGGAGCAGGCGCTTTCCTCGCGGCAGCGGCATTTCCGACGAAGGGTCACCGCGGAGCACAAACCGCTCTCGGACTCGGCGTAACCACGACGACCCTGTACTTCGGCGCAGCGGACTTATGGCGCGATCGCGTCCCCAGGTGGTCGCTCACACTTCCGGGCGATTCCTACCCCGTGCCGTCCACGGTTCCCGTCTGGATTCTGCTCGCCGCAACTCTTCTCGTGGGTGGAGTCGCCGCACTCGCACGACCGAATCAGGAGCCGGGCGACATCGACGCACGCCTGGTGAAGCTGGGAGTTGTTCTGCCCCTGGTATTCACGGCTCTCTGTGTGTGGTTGGGCTCGACGACATCACCTGGGTCATGGGTGATCGCGGTGGTATAGGCGGTTGCCGTTACCGTCGCACTGGCTTGGCGGTTGCCGCCACACGACGGTCGTTTCGTACTCGTCGGAATGGCAGTCAGCGCGGTTTCGGTCAGCTCGATTTCCTTTCCATCCGACTGGACCTGGGCGATGCCCGCGGGAGCTGCTGCCCTGGCGTTGGGCGTCGTCGTCGGCTGGAGAAGACCGATGCCGCAACTCGGGCTGGGACTCCTTGCCGTGACTGCACTCTCGGGATTGCTGGATGCCGCCGCGACCACGGTTGCCTACGTCCTCGTCCTCCCGCTTGCGCTGGGACTGGCCGTCACGTCATGCATGCCTGTTGCCGTCGGAGCAGTCTCGAGCGGGGCGATGTTGCCCGTCGCTTTCACGTTGTTCTCGGTTTCACCGACCTTCTTGGACCCGGGCTCGCGGGAATTCGGGTGGTCTACCGGTGTGCTCGTCGAACACGGACCGGCCGCCGTGAACACGCCGATTCCTCTGACTGTTCTCGCTGCGACGGCGACGATCGTGGTGGCCGTGTCGACCATCCATCTGAAGCGGGTTCGAACGGCGGTGGTGACCTAAATCGCCAGCTGATCGGGTCGGAACGCAGAATTCTGTTGCTATGGTTGGGTGGTCAACGACGACATCCGGACGAGCGCACCGTACCCGGCCAGCGAAAAGACGGTGCCTTGGGAGTTGTTCACCATGGCATGGATCGTGCTCGTCATTTCCGGACTTTTCGAAGCTGTCTGGGCTACCGCACTCGGTAAGTCCGACGGATTCAGCAAGATGTCGCCTACCATCGTCTTCGTCCTCGGCCTGATCGTCAGTATGGCCGGCCTCGCGTATGCAATGCGTACCCTTCCCATCGGGACTTCCTACGCGATCTGGGTCGGCATCGGCGCCGCCCTGACCGTGGGATATGCGATGATCACCGGCGCGGAGTCCACGTCGATCGTCAAGATACTGCTGATCCTGGGCATCGTCGGCTGTGTCGTCGGTCTGAAGGTCCTTCACTGACCGGCGATCCTGGTGAGTGTTTGTGTGTTACCGGTTACAGTTAACGCATGAAACTGCTGGAGATGCTCACGCTTCCCCTACGCGCGGGCATTGCAGCCGCAGAGATCAGTTTGGGAATCGCCGAGCTGACGGTCACGACAGTTCGTATCGCCGTCGGTAATACCGGCGCCGTGACGGCGGGTGCTGCCGGCTTGGCAAGCCCCCGCGGACCCATGCAGATGATCCAGCAGTTGTCATCGCTCACCGCTGACGATCGGCCCATCGGGCAGGCCTTGGCCCCCGGTGGGCCACTCGATCGACTTCTCTCTCCCGGCGGCCCGGTCGACAAACTGACTGCACCCGACGGCACTCTCGAACGACTGCTCGCTCCCGGCGGACCACTCGAAAGACTTCTTGCCCCCGGCGGACCGCTGGATAGGGTGCTCGCCGAGAACGGCGCATTGGAACGCTTGCTCGCGCCGGACGGTCTCCTCGACCGAATGATGGCGGAGGACGGTCCGCTGGAACGCCTGACAGCGCAAGACGGTGCCGTCGAACGCCTGACTGCCAAGGACGGTGTCATCGATCGCGCACTGGCCGAGAACGGCATCCTCGAAACACTCCTGGCAGAGAACGGCGCCTTCGAACGGCTCATCGCCGAAGGCGGCCCGCTTGACCAGATCGTTGCACTGTCCGACACCTTGACTTCCCTCGCCCCCAACCTCGAGCGGATGAGCGCGAGCATCGAGGTCCTTCAGGAAACCGTCGGAATCCTCAGCGCTGCAGTCGGTCCACTCGGAGAACTTGCCGGCAAACTTCCCAACCGGTGGCTCAAGAGCAAGAGCGACCGCCCAGGGCCTGACCTTCCGATCGAATCGGCATAACAAACGGTTACTCGCCGATTACGCGGTCAGTTGTTGATCACGATGTTGAGGTTGATGATGATTCCGCCGAAAGTCAGGATCGTGTTGGCCAAGCCAACGGTCATTCCACTGTTCAGAGCCGCGATCAGTCCGTTCATCGTCGTATCCCCTTCACTGTCTACGGGTTACGCGTACAAGATTGTGCGCTGGCGCTGACAATAGGCCAAGTTCGTGACCTGCGCGCCATTGCGGAGAAAACTTGTACCCCGGTCGCAGTTTCCACGTTAACTGTTGCAGGACAACATAATTCCAAGATCGGCGCACTACCCGCTAACGGCCGAATCAAACATCACGATTGGGCATACGCAGTCCACTTCACATAACCGTCCGCCCCATCAGACACTTGTCCACCGAAACAGAGTGCACAACAGTTAGTCCGGTGCAACAATAAGACGAATCGGACATGCCTGCGACGTGATGGGGAAGGGTGGTTGAGACAATGACGGCGCCGCGCATCGCCAGAGGACACCGCGGCCCTACCGGGGGCCGAAATTCCGCGTCGCAGGACAGCCTGGACGCCGCCTCGGACGCCCTGCAATCGCTGTACGCACACCTCGATCCACATGCCCAGGCCGAGCAATTTCTCGAACAAGTCTGCAGGCATGCCGTCGATCTCATCGCCGACGCCGACATGGCCGGAATTACGATCGGCGGTTCGGATACGACATTCCGAACCGTAGCCGCCACCCACCAACTTGTTCGCACCGTCGACTCGATCCAATTCCGACTGGACTACGGACCGAGTGTGACGTCGTCACGCACGGGAACGGTTGTCCGCGCACATGCCAGCGAAGCCCACAGCCGGTGGCCTCAATTCGCAAGCGCGGCAAAGGCAGTCGGCGCCGTCAGCTTCTTGTCCATGCCACTGCCTGGCCGGGAACGCCCGCTCGGAACCCTCAATCTCTACAGCCACGACCTCCGAGGTTTCACCGGCGCCGACGTGGCATTGCTCCAACTGTTCGCCGTGACCTCGGCCTACGCGCTGCACAGCTCGCAGCGCCTCGACATCGCCAGAAAGCACGCGATGGACCTCGAGCGAGCACTCGAATCGCGAGGCGTCATCGAACAGGCCAAGGGCATCATCATGGGCACCCACCACGTCGACGCCGACCGAGCCTTCCGCATTCTCATCCAGGACTCGCAGCGCAGCAACGTCAAACTGCGAGTGATCGCCCAGCAGTACATCGACGGCGCGATCGACCCGCGCCAGGCTACGAACAAGCCCGAGACCAACTGAACCGGACGCCTATCGGCACCTCAGCAAATACAGAGGCACTCACCACATTGGTGAGTGCCTCTTCTTTCGGAGCCTCCTGTCGGGATTGAACCGACGACCTTTCGCTTACAAGGCGAGTGCTCTACCACTGAGCTAAGGAGGCGAAGACCGACGCGTTGCCGCGACTGACTTTGCGGAGCCATCATATCCAAGCCGTCACGGTGGCCGCGCGCGGGTCACGTTAGATAGCGTGGGCCCCATGCGCAACTCCCACTCCGCCCCCTGATGGCGAAATTAACCGAAGTACTCACACGCCTGACGGGAAACCGGCAAGCCACCGTCGACACGGTCACGTCGGCTCCCGCACCGCTTCAACCGATCGACCTGACAGACGACGCCGTCGTCGCAGAGGTCCTGGACCTCGCGGTTCGGGTGGGCGAAGTCCTCCTCGCATCCGGAACCGCGGCCATGGACACCGCTGAGCAGGTGCAGTTCATCGCCGCCACGTACGGCCTTGCCCAGTGTGACGTCGACGTCACTTACAACTCGATTGTGCTCTCTGCCTATCGCGGCCCGACGCGACCGCCGGCGAGCACGATGCGCATCGTCCACTACCGCTCGATGGACTTCACGCGGCTGGCGGCCGTCGACCGTCTGACACGTCGTATCCGCCGTGAGGCGATCACACCGGACCAAGCGCACGACGCGCTCACAGCCATCACGACGGCGCCGCACCCGTACAACCGATGGACCGCGACCATGGCCTGGGCTGCGATGGCGGCTTCGGTCTCCGTCCTGCTCGGCGGCGGGTTCCTCGTTGCTACAGTCGCGTTTCTGACGACGATGGTCATCGATCGAGTCAACCGCGTACTGAACCGGTTCGGATTACCGTTCTTCTTCCAGCAGGTTGTCGGTGGTCTCATCGCGGCTGCGCCCGCCGCCACGCTCTATACATTTCAGGACCAGCTGGGGATCAGTATCCGGCCGTCGTTGGTCATCGCGGCCGGAGTGGTCGTCCTGCTGTCCGGGCTGTCGTTGGTGGGCTCGGTCCAGGACGCGATCATGGGTGCACCCATTACAGCTGTCGCGCGATTCTTCGAAGTGGTGATGATGACGGGCGGCATCATCGCGGGCGTCGCAATCTCGTTGCGAATGACCGGGATGTTGGGTTCGACGCTTCCACCGATCAATGTGGAAGTCTCCACCATCACGCAGTTGCCGATCCTCATGCTCTCCGGCGCGTGTGCGTCGGTGTTCTACGCGCTCGCCTGCTACGCCGAGAGGCGTGCACTCACCGCGGCGTTCCTGGGCGGTGCGGCAGGCAGTGGTGTGTCGATCTTCGTGCAGACACTCGACGTCGGTCCCGTGATCGCCGCCGCAATCGCCGCAACCGTGGTCGGTCTTGCCGGTGGTCTGATGGCTCGCCGCGCACTGACGCCTCCGCTGGTTGTCGCGGTCGCAGGCATCACTCCGCTGCTCCCCGGTCTGTCGCTGTACCGAGGCCTGTACGCGCTGCTCAACGACCAGGTACTGATCGGATTGACTGCCTTGCTGTCGGCCTTCGGCATCGGCTGCGCCCTGGCCGCGGGCGTCACGCTCGGCGAATGGGGAGCGCGCACGCTGCGTCGTCCACGGATTCTGATGCGCGTGGACTCGCTACGTCGCCCGATGGTCCGCAAGCGCAGGCGTCGAGTTCCCGTCACCGAGAAGTAGGCGTCGTTCAAGCAGAAAGAGCTGGGCACCTGACGGTGCCCAGCTCTTTTCTGTTCACTCGGGGGTTCCGAGCGGTGAGAGAATCAGCTCTCGACTGCGTGCTTTCCACCGGCAGCCTGATCGGCTTCCATCGCCTCGCGCAGGCTCTTCGGACGCATGTCGGTCCAGTTCGCCTCGACGTATTCGAGGCACGCCTTGCGGCTGTCTTCGCCGAACACCACGCGCCAGCCGGCGGGGACCTCGGAAAACGTGGGCCACAGCGAGTGCTGGTCCTCGTCGTTCACCAGCACGTAGAAGCGGCCGTCTTCGTCATCGAAAGGGTTAGTGCTCATCTCGCCTCACTCGTTACGTACGTGTCTTGTGCGCCCAGACTAGCAAGCGCACCAGTTCGGTTCTGGTGGCTCAGCACCGACGCCAGAATCTCCCCCGCCCGCACTGCCACGTTCGACAGCAGCGACGACGTCAATCCGTGAGTCTGTTCTGTCCCACCCTGCAGATAGATACCGCCTGTCACGTCCTCCGTTACAGCCAGTCGATAATCCCGACTGACGTTACGCGGAACGGACGAATCCGGCACGAGTTCACCCAACAAATCGTCCAGAGGTGCCGGGGTGAAACCCGTGGCCAGAATGAGTGCGTCGCACGCCAGCGTGTCGGTCAAGCCGTCGAGATTGCTACGGACAGCCAGTTCGATGCCGGATTCGGTCTCCACGGCACTCGTGATCTCCGAGGCCCGACGCATGAACAGTCGCCGCGGCCCACGAACCATCTCCTGATATTCGGTGGCATACAGCTTGTTGATCAGTTCGATGTCGACGACCGAGTAATTGGTACTGCGGTGCAGATCGAGCAGTCGGCGTCGTTCCGCGGCGTCTGCACCGTGCAGCTGATCGACGGCTTCGGGATCGAAGATGCGGTTCGCGTACGGGCTGTCGTCTGCCGGGCTGTAGCCGTAGCGGGCAAAAACACTGTGAACTTCGGCGTTCGGGTAGTTCGCGTGCAGGTAGTCCACGATCTCCGCGGCACTCTGGCCGGCGCCGAGAACGACGAACCGGTTGTGTACGGGCTCCGGCATTGCTTCGAGATGGAAGAGGAACTGGTGATTGTGGAAGCACCGCGACGAAGGCGTCGCCCACTCCGGGATCCGCTCTTTCAGTCCGGCTCCGACAACGATGTTGCGCGCGATCACCGTTTCACCGTCGGCGGTGCGAACCGCAAAGCGATCGACAACGCCGTCGGAGTTCTTGATGCCCTCGACCCCGTCGACGGTTGTACCGAACTGCACGTCCGCGTCGACTCGTCGAGCTGCCCAGCACAGGTAGTCGTTGAATTCGTGGCGCGTGGGGAAGAAGGTCTGGTGGTTGACGAAGTCGACCAGTCGACCCTGCTCGAACAGATACGAGAAGAAGCTGTATCCGCTCTGTGGATTCCGGAACGTCACCAGGTCCTTCGGAAACGCGATCTGCATGGTGGCACCGTCGAGCAGCATCCCGGGATGCCACGCGAACTGAGACTGCTTTTCGAAGAACCGCGCGTTCACCCGATCAACGGCCGCACAATTTGCATTGTGTTCTTCGACAGCAATGGCCAACGCGAGGTTGGCCGGACCGAACCCGACGCCGACGATGTCGACAATGGCAGGTTCGGCGCTGGAGTCTCTTGGTGATTCACTCATTACAGGTAGTCCATCCCCGACGGAACGACCTGGTACGGCCGCCAATCGATGTCCCGAAGTAAGTAGCAAAGGCTACCCTTAATGAGGTGAGGGTATCAACACTGTGAGCCCCCGTATAGCGGTCGACCCCACGGAGCGATGCGACGTATGTCATAGTTTTGCCCCCTCGCTCGCGTCATCCCCTTCGGCGGCGACTGCAGCCTCGATCACGTCGACCAATTGACCTGCCCATACGCGGACTGCACCCGCATCGACGCGGTCGGCACGGAACCCGAGAGTTGCAAAGACAGGCCCATCGCCCACCGGCTCGTAAAAACTCAACGTCACATCCGCATCGGGCACTCCCACCGGAATCGGTACGAGAGAACCGAAGTCGCCGAGCCCGTCCAAATCGGCCTGTTGATGATGGATCACCATCACCTGAGGCCTCATGGACGCCGGATTACCCAGCGCCTGCTCGACATACACATATGAGACGTCCTGATTGCTCAGCGCTTCCAGATTGTTTTCCCGGATGCGAGCCAGCAAGTCTGCAAACGTCGGACTACCGGACGTATCCGTGCGCAGGAGAACAACATTGAAGAACGATCCGATCATCGGTTCGAGACGGGGATCCGACCTGCCCGCAACCAATGAACCGATGGGAAGATCAGTACCCGCGCCGGCCTTCGTGAGAACGCTGGCCAGTGCGGCCTGCAGGACCATGAACATACTCGTGCCGGTGCGCGCAGCCAGGGCGTCGATTCCGGCGTGCAGACCCGCGTCGATGTCGACGGCGATCACGTCACCTCGAGGCTCCGAGTCACCTTCCGGCAACGGAAGATTCACACTGGTCGGTATTCCGTCGAGCGCATCCCGCCAATATGCAAGTTGCTTCGACGCACGGCTGTCGACGTCTCGGGGGTCTCCCAACAGCTCGTCCGACCACACGGTGTAATCGGCGTACGTCAATGCAAGCTCGTCCCAAACCGGTTGATCTCCCTGCGACCGGGCTGCATAAGCAGAGACCAGATCTCCCAACAGCGGCACTACTGACCACTCGTCGACGGCGATGTAGTGCATGACGAGAAGCAGTGTCCTAGAGCCGTCTTCACCGAGCACCAGATGAACCCGCAACGGTGATTGCTCACGCAGATCCATCGGAAGTTGAGCCAGTTCGAACACCACTCGACCCACATCGCCGGCGCCGACATCGACCACATCGACAGTCGGACGCACCGATTCTCTTGCCACGACGATGCCGTCGACCTCGACGAAGGTGGTCCGCAGGGGTTCGTGCCGCGAAGTGACATCGTCCAAGGCGTGCCCGAGAACCTCCGGATCGATCTTCGATTTCAGGGTCAGCGCCAGAGCGTGGCTTGCTTGCGGTTGCGCGCCGGACGCGCGGAACAACTCCCATTGACGACGTTGCGGCGTAGACAGACCCATCGTCTCGGGACGTTTCACCGCCGGCGCCAGGATCGGACGCCCACCTTCCGAACGCGCGACGACGGCCGCCAACTCCGCAACACTCGGCGCGTCGAATACGTCTCGAATACTGACGTCCACGCCGAACGCTTCACGAATGCGACCGACCAGTTTCATCGAAGCCATCGAATGGCCGCCGAGTTCGAAGAAACTGTCGTGGACTCCGACACTCGGGAGTTGCAGGATTTCCGCGAACGCAGCCGCAACCGTGGACTCCACTGCCGTGCGAGGAGCAACATCACCCGCCAGCTCCGACCAGTCCGGAGTGGGCAACGACTTGCGGTCGAGCTTTCCGTTGGGCGTCAACGGCAGCGGACCGTCAAGGGCGACAACCATGGTCGGAACCATGTAGTCGGGCAACGACAGTGCCGCGAGGTTCCGCACTGCCGTCGTGTCGACGACGACACCGGGTTCCGGTGACACGTAACCGACCAGGCGCGTGATTTCGCCCTGCCGATCCGCGACGACCGTTGCCTGCTTCACCGAAGGATGGGCACTGAGAGCTCCGATGATTTCGCCCAACTCGATTCGGAAACCGCGGATCTTGACCTGATCGTCGACGCGGCCGAGGAAGTCGATGTTCCCGTCAGTGCGCCACCGCGCGCGGTCCCCGGTGCGATACATGCGATCGCCCGCGGTGAAGGGATCGGCGATGAATCTCTGCGCCGTCAGATCGAATCGGCCCAGATAGCCTCTCGCCAGGCCGCGTCCCGCGATGTACAGCTCGCCGGATACTCCCGGCGGAACCGGACGGAGTTGATCGTCGAGCACGTACGCCTGTTCGTTGGGGTCAGGGATTCCGATGGGCACGGGACCGTTCCAACCGGGTTCCGCCTGCCACAGTGTGTTGTTCACCGTGGCTTCGGTGAGTCCGTACGCGGCAAGCAAATTCAGCCGCTCCGCCCATCGCCCGATCAGCTCCGGTGGCACCGTCTCGGTTCCGACCAACACGGTGCAGCCCTGCGGCACTTCACATCCTGCCGGCAGAGCGGCCAGCAACGAGGGAGGGATGATCGCGTGGGTGACACGATTGCTCGTCATGAAATCGGTCAGCGCCGGACCGGCAACTCGTGCATTCTGCGGCACGATCACCAGGGTGCTGCTCGTGCACAGTGCCATCGCCAGCTCGAATACCGCGACGTCGAAGCCGACCGAAGCGAACTGCATCACCACCGAACCCGGTACCAGTCGCATCCGAACCTCAGCTGTGGCAACAAGACTCGGAATACCGTCATGGGAGAGGACGGCTCCCTTCGGCTTGCCGGTCGATCCCGAGGTGTAGATGACATAGGCAGCGTGGCTGACGCCAACTGGTGGCCGGGGAGTTTCGACGATCACTGCCTCGTCCAGTTCCGCACGGATCAGCGGATCGTCCAGGAGGATTCGCTCGACGCCGACCACATCCTCGATCCGCGAGCTTTCCTCCGCAGTGGACAGAAGTACCGAGGCGCGGGAATCGGTGAGCATGTATGTGATGCGCTCGCTCGGGTGACTCAAATCCAGGGGTAGATACGCGGCCCCCAGCTTGAGCACGGCGAGGACCGACGCGACCATTTCCACCGAGCGCGGGACGGCAAGCCCCACCACGTCTTCGACCGACACTCCGCGGCGATACAGCACGCCGGCGATCCGATCACACTGCTCGGAGAGTTCGCGGTACGTGGCCTGCCCCGCCTCGTCGCGCACCGCAATCGCCTCGGGCGTAGCAACGACTCCACGCGCGAAAGCGTCGTAGAACGTCTCTTCCGGCACGTCGACGGCGGTGTCGTTGAACGAGGTGACAACTTGCTCGAGTTCGCCTGGCAAGAAGATGTCGATGTCGCCGATCTCGATGTCGGCCGATTCCACGACTGCCGCGATCACCGATTCCAATCGGTTCGAAATTCGCTGTGCTGTTTCGCGATCGAAGAGGTCGCTGCCGTATTCGAGTCGGACGTCGATGCAGCCTTCGTCGCCGAGGTACTCGGTGAAGTTGAACACCAGATCGAACTTGGCTGTGTACTCCTCGAGTTCGAACGGATCCCCTCCCATCTCCTCGCGGCTGTGATAGCCGACCATGACCTGGAACAGCGGATTACGTGCCAAAGTACGCGACGGATTGAGGCGCTCCACCACCGTTTCGAAGGGAACGTCAGCGTTGGCGAAGGCCTCGAGATCTCCCTCGCGAACGCGATCCACCAACTCCCGGAACGTCGGGTTACCCGACGTATCCGTGCGCAGCACAATCGTATTGACGAAGAAGCCGACCAGTTCGTCGAGTCCCTGCTCACTACGTCCGGCGACGGGAGCGCCGAGGGGAAGGTCCTCACCCGCTCCGAGCGCAGTCAGCAACGCCGCCGACGCCGCGTGCAGAACCATGAACATCGAACTCTGGCTCTCGCGCGCCAGATCTCGCAGTGCAGCAGTTGTCTCCACGCCCAACCGTGTCACCACTGCACCACCGGAGAAACTCGGTCTGGCCGGTCGACTCCGGTCGGCGGGAAGCAGCAGTTCTTCGGGGGCTCCGTCTAAACTCTTCGCCCAGAAGTCCAACTGCGTGCTCAGGATGCTCGACGGATCGTCGGGGCTGCCCAACAATTCCCGTTGCCACAGAGTGTAATCCGCGTACTGAACCGGAAGCGGTTCGAAAATTGGATCTTCGCACTGGATCCGAGAGGAGTATGCAGACATCAGATCGCGCAGGAATGGCCGATCGGACCATTCGTCCGTCGTGATGTGATGCAGGACGATCACGACCACTACGGCACCGTCCACCTCGGCACCGTCCACCCGGATCAGACGTGCGCGGATCGGAATCTCGTCAGACAGGTCGAACGGACGACCCACTGCCACGGCAATTTCACCGGCGACACCGGATTCGTCTCGATGAACTGTCTCGACCGGAATCGTCGCCGATTCGAGAATTATCTGCTCCGGCGATCCGTCCACCAACCGGAACACCGTACGCAGGGATTCGTGTCGTTCCACGACGTCGCCGAGCGCCGCGGCGAAGACGTCCGCGTCCAGTGCGCCGTCCAAACGGAGCACGATCGGGAAATTGTAGGCCGCGGAGTTCTCCTCCATCTGTCCGATCAGCCACAATCGCTGTTGAGCGGCAGAAAGAGGAAGGTGGTCCGGCCGCGGCTTCGCTACCAGCACCGGTCGCGTCGATCCCTGCTCGGCCACAATACGTTCCGCAAGTTCCGCCACCGTCGGCGCTTCGAAGAGATCACGCATGGTCAGACTGTTCGGAATGGCGATCCGAGCTCGACTGATCAGCTTGGTGGCCAGAAGCGAGTGCCCACCGAGGTCGAAGAAGTTGTCGTCGACCCCGATATCGCCCACATCGAGTACGTCGGAGAAGAGGTCGCAGAGGACCTCTTCCGTGTGGTTACGCGGTGCGATCGACTCCCCACTCCGTTCCCCCAGCACCGAATCAGCGGTTGGCAGTGCCTTGACGTCGAGCTTGCCGTTGACGGTCATCGGTAGTGTCTCCACCTCGATCACCACGGCCGGAACCATGTAGTCGGGTAGGAGAACTCGCGCCTGCGCGCGGTAGTCGTGCCCGGCGCCGAGTCGCACGGGTGTCACGTAGCCGACGAGCCTCTTGACTCCACCTGCCCCGACGTCGACCACCACTGCCGCTTGCCGCACATGTTCGTCGGATTCGAGAACGGAGACGATTTCGCTCGGCTCGATGCGGTGACCTCTGATCTTCACCTGATCGTCGGTGCGGCCGAGGAAGTCCAGGTTGCCGTCACCGCGTCGCCGCACGAGATCCCCGGTGCGGTACATACGTCCTCCGGTCCCAGCCGGATCTGCGACGAAGCGCTCGGACGTGAGCGCGAAGCGTCCGAGGTAGCCGCGAGCCAAACCGGCTCCGGCAATGTACAGTTCGCCGGCAACTCCATCGGGGACCGGACGCAGCCAGCCGTCGAGAATATGCGCGGCGGTGTTCCAGATCGGTTTGCCGACGGTCGGGGTGTCACTGTCGAACGTTCCGCCACCGAGCGTGTTGATCGTGTATTCCGTCGGACCGTAGAGGTTGTAGCCCACGGTTCCCTCGGTGTCGCGCAGCCTGTTCCACACCGAATCCGGAACGGCTTCACCGCCGAGCAGGACCAACGGCGGGCGGTGGTGTCCCACACCGTCGTCGAGAAGCCCGCTGTCGATCAGGTGCGTCGCGTAGGTCGGTGTCACGTTGACGACGTCGATGTCCAGTGCGTCGCAGTATGCAACGAGTGCCTCGGCATCACGACGCAAATCCTCGTCACAAATGTGCACCTCGTGGCCTTCCACGAGCCACAGAAGTTCCTCCCACGACATGTCGAAGGCAAAGGACACGGTGTGCGCGATCCGCAGGCGCCGGCCCGCCGCGGCGATCACGGGTTCGAAAATCGCCTCGCGGTGGTTGAACTGCATGTTCGTCAAGCCGCGGTAACCGGTGACCACGCCCTTGGGCTTGCCGGTCGAACCGGAGGTGTAGATGACGTACGCGGGGTGGTCGAGTCGATGCGGTGCCCCCGGAGCGAATGCTCCGAGTTCCGACGCGGAGAGTGCCCGCGCCGAGATCGTCAGTCTCCTTGCTGCTGTATCGGGTTCGTCGATCACGATAGTGCGGACGTCCGCACCTTCGAACCTCGGTGAGGCCGAAACGGTTGTCAGCAACACGACAGGATCCGCGTCGTCGATCATCACGGCCAACCGTTCGGCCGGATGGTCGAGTTCGAGGGGTAGGTAGGCAGCACCCGTGCGCAATACCGCGAAGAGCGCGACGACCATGTCCACCGAACGTGGTAGGCCAAGAGCGACAATCTTTTCCGGGCCGGCGCCGCAATTGATCAGCAACCGCGCCATCCGGTTGATCTCGCCGTCGAGATCGGCGTAGGTCATCCGGCGCTTCCCGAACACGAGTGCCGTGTCGTTCGGTTGCGCCGACGCGACTTCTTCGAACAGGTCGGCAATGGTGCGCTCCGGCAACTCCCGGATCTGCGTCTGCTGCGCTACTGCGGGAACCGGAGACGCAACAACCGATCCCGTCATGTCCTGCGACCAACTCTGCAGCAGGTCGACGAAGTGACCCAGTAGGTCCTCGGCCCGGCGCGCGGTCACCAGATTCGGATGGAACTCGAACTTGACGTTGACGGTGGCACCCGGTGTGACCACGACGGTCAGCGGATAGTGCGTGTGATCGATACTGTCGCTTCCACTCACGTCGTGAGCGGCGTTGAGCGCGTGGACTTGCTTCTCGTCCACGAAGTTCTGCAGGACCATCAGCACGTCGAAGAGTTGACGATGCTCGGAAACACGCTGGATCGATGCCAAACCGAGGTAGTCGAAGGGCATCAGCGAAAGTCGATCCGCCTGTGTCCGACGAAGAAGTTCCTCGACGCTCTCGTTCGGATCCAGTTGCAGCCGAACGGGAACGGTGTTGAGGAACATTCCCACCACGGTGTCGATTCCCGGTACCTCCGGTGGCCGTCCGGCAACCGTGGAGCCGAAGACGACGTCCTGTCGACCGGTGGCCGACGCCAGCACGAGGGCCAGCGCTGCATTCAGTACCGTGTTGAACGTGACGCCGGACGCGGCAGCGCGCTCACGCAACGCACGCGAAAGCGTTTCCGACAGAACCGCATCGCGGCGATCCGGAAGCTGAACTTCGACGCCGGGCATCGGCTCGGCAACAAGCGTCGGCTCCTCGAGTCCTGCGAGCGCTCCGCGCCACCCCTCGTCGGCGGCTGCACCGTCGCGATCGGCCAACCAGGCGAGGTATGTCTCGAACGACCCCTCGGGTTCGCCGAATGCGCTGTCGTCGCCGCCGGTATCGTAAAGCGCCAGAAGCTGACTGACGACAAGGCCGTTGGACCAGCCGTCCCACAGCAGGAACTGCCTGTTGATCACCAGACGATCCTGGCCGCCGGGCAGATGCAGCACACTCATACGCCACAGCGGCGGCGCGGTCAGGTCGAATGGCGTCACTCGGTCTTGGGCGGCGACGGCCTCGGCACGCTCACGAGCAACCGAGTCGTCGAGTTCACGGAGATCGTGGACGACGACCGGAACATCGAGTCCAGCGCTGAAGAACTGCACCGGCTCGTTCAGCCCTTCGCTCACGAAACCCGCTCGCAACGTGGGATTTCGTCGTTGAAGTGTCCGGGCGGCCGCAGCCAACCTGTCGACATCGAGGGTGTGCCCGAAGTCCATCGAGAACTGTGCCGTGTAGATGTCCCCACCACTGCTGCTGTCGCTGCTGCCCGCGTAGCCGGCTTGGAAGTACAGGCCTTCCTGCAACGGTGAGAGTGGGAGGATGCTGCTGACACCTGCCGGACTCGCATCGGCTATCGCGTCGATCTCGGTCTGACTCAGGTCGAGCAACGTCACATCGGACGGGGTCAGAATGGGAGGCCCGGCGTGACGCGCGGCCGCAGCCGCCAGATCGCCGAGGGCCGAAACCCAGCCGTCGGAGAGTGACTGCGCGTCCTCCTCGGACAAATCTTCACTTGCCCAGGCAAACTCGGCGCGGAGCCCCGAATCCACGCTGACGACATTCACGATCAGTCGGTACGGGCCTCCCATGTCTGCGTCGGGATCGGTGGACAAGGCTTCGGATTCCGCTGCCAAGGACCATGCTGTCGATCCAGCTGTCGTCGTACGTCCGAGATAGTTGAACAGGATCTGAGATTCGGAGCGCCCCGCCAATGTCGATGCCGTGCGGGCATTCACGTATCGCAGCATCCCGTAGCCGATACCGCCGTCCGGAGCCGCCCGCAGGCTCTCCTTCACCTCGCGTAGCGTGTCCACCGGGTCGATTCCGCCGTGCAGTCGCATCGGGGCAATCGTGGTGAACCAGCCGACTGTTCGCGACAGATCGATGCCCGCCACCAACTCCTCCCGGCCGTGCCGTTCGAGATCGACCAGCAATTCGTGCTCACTGCGGCCGGTGGAGCGGCGCCAGCGATCGACGGACATCGTCAGCGCTGCCAACAGAACATCCGTTCCCTCGGCACCCACCATTGCCGCAACCGATCCAAGTGCTGCCTCGGAGATTGCTCCGTCCACCGTGACCGTGCGCCTCGAGCCTCCGGATACGACGGCATCGCCCGCGGCGTCGGGGATCAACTGCGCGCCCGGAGCGGTCACGGTCAGCCAGTGATCGAGTTCGGCGAATCGATGAGCACTGTATGCGTGTTCGGCCACCGTACGGGAGAAGGTACGCAGCGAAGTTCCGACGGCATCCAGTGCGGCGGGCTCTCCGGCTTCGACTGCCACCCAGGCCATCGCGAGATCCTCGAGCAGGGTTCCCCAGGAAACCCCGTCCACGACCAGGTGGTGCGCGACTATCGCGAGTCGGCCCAGACTCTCAGCGCCGCAATCGAACCAGACCACCGAGACCATCCGCCCTGCAGACGGATCCAATCGACTGGTCGCAGTTTCAGAGTGCTCAGTGACGAGTCTTCGCAACTCGGAGTCATCCAGTCCCCGAGCATCAACGCGTTCGACCAGGTTCGCTGCCCGGACACTACCGGGTTCCTCGATCCGCGCCGACCACATCCCGCGGTCATGTCGGATCAAGGTTTGGCGAAGTCCGTCGTGGTGATCGAGCACGGCCTGCAATGCGCCGGTGATCGAACCGAGAGATGTTGCCGGAGAGTGGATCAGAACTGCCTGGTTGAAGCGGTCGGTACCACCCGTCCATTCGGACAAGCGGTGAACCACCGGCAGCGGAACCAGCTCACCCACGCCGATGTCGGCCGTGACGGTGGCATCCGAGGTGGCGACATCACCCACCGCTGCAGCGATCGCAGCGGGAGTGCGCAATTCGAAGATCTGACGCGGGGTCAGCACTACCGAATCACGACGAGCCAGGTTGACCAGTCGGATCGCCAGGATACTGTCGCCGCCGAGAGTGAAGAAATCGTCGCGCACCCCGACACGGGGCAGTCCGAGAACCGTCGCGAAATGCCCGGCGAGGAGGTCTGCAACGCCCGAGGAAACCACTCCCGTCAAGTCGCCCACCTGTGCCGCAAAATCCGGTGCAGGTAGTGCTTTTCGGTCGAGCTTGCCACTCGGGCTCAGCGGCAGCGACTCGAGCCGCACGAAGGCACTTGGCACCATGAACTCCGGTAGCACTGACAACAACTGAGCTCGAACCGCAACATCATCAGCATCTCCGACCAGGTAGGCGACCACCTGTGCGCGGTTGCTCGGACCGTCGGTTCGGACGATCACGGCACTTGCCGTGACTCCGGGGCACAGCGCCAATTGCGCTTCGATTTCGCCGAGTTCGATTCGGAATCCACGAACCTTCACCTGCTCGTCGGCACGGCCGAGGTACTCGAGAACGCCGTCGGCATTCCACCGCACGATGTCACCGGTCCGGTACATCCGCGAGCCGCCGTCGCTGTACGGATTCGCCACGAATCGTTCGGAGGTCAATCCCCCACGTCCGTGGTAACCACGTGCCAGTTGTGGCCCTGCCAGATAGAGCTCACCGGTGGCACCGGCCGGGACGTTCTGCAGGTAGGGATCGAGAACCAACAGGCCGGTGTTGGCGGCAGGTGCGCCGATCGGGACGCTGACGGCGTCTGCCGGAGTTTCCTGCACCGACGGCTGCCAACTGACGTCGACGGCGGCCTCGGTGGGGCCGTAGAGGTTGTCCACCAGAGTATTCGGCAGGATCTCGGAGACCTTGCGCGCAACGTGAACGGGCAGTGCCTCGCCGCTGCAGTTGACGATCTCGAGCGAAGAGCACAGTGCTGCTTTCGGCTCCGCGAGAAACACGTCGAGCATCGACGGAACAAAATGCACTCGGGTCACGGAATGTTCGACGATGACGTCGGCCAGATAGCCAGGGTCCTTGTGCCCGTCCGGCTCGGCCATCACGAGAGTTGCCCCCACCAGGAACGGCCAGAAGAATTCGGGAACGGAGACGTCGAAGCTCGACGGGGTCTTCTGCAGCATCCGGTCGGAGACGTCCATCGGACGTATCTGCTGTGCCCAGAGCAATCGGTTGACCACACCCTCGTGGTTGACCACAACGCCTTTGGGGCGACCGGTCGAACCCGAAGTGTAGATCATGTACGCGGCATCCGCGGGCGATCCTGGGACACTCAGCGGATCGGCGGGGAACTGCGCCGACTCCGATACCGTCACCCGCGGAACCGAACCCGAATCGAGTGAAGAATCTTCCGACACCACGACGCACACAGGATCGGCGTCACCCAGCATGTACGTCAGCCGCTCCGCCGGGTAGCCGGTGTCGAGGGGAACGTATGCTCCCCCGGCCTTTCCGATGCCGAGTATCGCGACCATCAGATCAGGAGAGCGAGGCAAGGCAACCGCTACCAACGATTCGCGTCCGACGCCACGTTCGCGCAGCAGATGCGCAAAACGATCAGCGCGAGAGTGAAGTTCGGCGTAGGTCAACGACTCTTCACGGAAGATCACTGCGGTGGCTTCGGGCGTACGCCCGGCTTGATCCTTCAGCAGCTCGGTCAGCGTTGCGCGCGGCCGATCCAAGGCCGTGCCGACGCTCCCCGGCTGTGCGGGTGCCAGCGCGATCCGGCCGATGACCTGATCGAGATCGCGCGAGAGCTCGGTGAGTACGACTGCGAGAGTTTCGGCCAGCGACGCAGCGGCGTCGCCGTCCACCTGAGCAGCGTCGTACTTGAGCTCCAACGCCAATCGATCGCCGGGGACGACGATCAGGGTCAACGGGTAGGCCGGTCGCTCGTCGAATCGAATTCCCGTCAGTCGCACCGAGTTCGTCGGATCAGCGATTGCCGTGTCACCGAGTGGATAGTTCTCGAACACGACGAGTGATTCGAAGTCCTGCTCCAGTCCGCCGGTCCGTCGCAGTTCGGGTAACCCCAGGTACTGATGGTCGAGTAGTTCCGATTGTTCCCTCTGCCAACGGGAAAGCGCTTGCGCGGCTGTCTCTGCCGGATCGAACCGCAACCGAGCCGGCACGGTGTTGATGAACAAGCCCACCATGGACTCGATCCCGGGCAGGTCTCCACCGCGTCCCGATACGGTCGATCCGAACAGCACGTCTGTTCGGCCGGTCATTCGGCCGAGCACCAGCCCCCAGGCGCCGTGCACGAGCGTGCTCAGCGTCAGGCCATGGGAGCGTCCGTTGATCGCCAGTGCGCGAGTATCACTGTCGGACAGCTCGACTCGGGTGGCACAGACGCCGCTGCTGCCCGCGCTCGGCGCGGGAAGTTCGACCGCGGGCCCGGGAGAGTTCAGCGCTTCTCTCCACACCGCTGCCGAGGCCTCGTGATCGTGGCCGGCCAACCATTCGAGATAGCTGCGGTACGGCGCCGGAGTCGGGAGCACCACGCCGGAGTCGCCAACGCTGTACGACGCCATCAGCTCCCGCAGCATCACCGGAACCGACCATCCGTCTGCGACCGCATGGTGAATCGACTGCAGCAGAAGGTACTTCTCCGAAGAGGCACGGACAAGCGTGTAACGGACGAGCGGCGGTTGCGCCAGGTCGAACCCGCGCGCGCGGTCGGCGGAAAGCAGTTCATCGACATCGGCGCCGGCCACCTCGACTACCGCCATCTCCACGACAGCGCTCGGGTGCACCACCTGCACGACCCGGCCGTCACCCAGGACCGAGAATCCGGTGCGCAGCGCCTCATGCCGATCGACGACGGATTGCAGCGCGCGGCGCAACGCCGCACTGTCCACGGCTCCGGTCAGTTCCACAACCTGTTGCACGACATACTGATCGGCCCCCGGATCGGCAAACGCCGAATGGAAGTAGATCCCTTCCTGCAGCGGAGTGAGTGGGAGAATCTCTTCAGCCTTCGGTAACCCGTCCACGTCTGCCTGAGCGAGCGCCACCAGAGGGTAGTCCGAGGGTGTGGCTCCGCCGAAGGCTGCGAGCCCGGACACGGCCTCGAGCGAGTCCAGCCACAACCGCGCAAACCTGTCGATGTCGCTACGCAGGAAGATGTTCGACGCCCAGGTCAGGGTGGCTCGCAGTCGTGGTCCACCGGCGGCGTCCTCGGCTACGACGTCGACAGACAACGCGTGTCCCAGCGGCATGGACGGATCGGCAGCACCGTCCATCGACACCGGGAACCAGTCCCCCTCCGCTGCGGCAGTACGTCCCAGGTAGTTGAGCACCACCTCCGGCGCTGCGACGCTACCCAACTGATCCGAGCTGCCCAGGTATCGCAATGCTCCGTACCCGAAGCCGGCGTTGGGGACGCGTCGAAGTTGCTCCTTGACGCTCTTGAGAACCCCCGCCAACTCGCCGCTCGCTTCGAGATCCGGAGCGGCTGTACCGATCTCGAGCGCCACCGGGAACACTGTGGTGAACCATCCGACGGTACGAGTCAGGTCGACGTGCGCAGCGCCGTCACCGCGAACGATGTCCTCGTCGCGTCCGTGCCCCTCCAGGTCGATCGTCACCGATCCGGCACCGCTCCAACGGGTCAGCGCCACGGCAAGTGCGGTGACCAGCACTTCGCTCACATCGGCTCCGAACGCCCGTGGGACACTGCCCAACAGCTGATCTGCAAGTTCTGGAGGTAGGGTGATCGACCGCGCTGCAGCGGTGCGCGCGAGGTCAACTGCCGGGTCGAGTGCCCGACGGCCGAGAGATGCCCGTTGTGCGGACGTCACCGAGTCCCAGAACTCGATTTCCGAGTCCAGTCGCCCGGCTCCGACCGCATCCGAGACGAGTTCGGCGTACCTTCGCACCGACGTGCCGGCCGGTGCGAGTGCGGGTTCGTCGCCATTCATCGCTGCGATGCCGGCGCGCGCGAGGTCCTCGAGGATGATGCGCCACGAGACGCCGTCGACCACCGCGTGGTGGATGACAAGCAACAGCCGTCCGGGACCGGTCACAGGGCGGAACAGAACAGCGCTGACCATCGTGCCGTCGGCCGGATTCAGACGGCCGACAGCTCGCTCGGTCTCGGCGACGATCAGCGGTCCGCATTCTTCGAGCGGTGCCGGTAGTGCACGGGTCTCGAAGACCACAGCCACTTCGTTTGTCTCCGGGACGAGCAGTCTTCCTTCGGGCGTCAACGTCGCACGAAGTGCATCGTGGCGCGCCACCAGGGCGTCGAGCGCCGCCTGGACATGCTCGGACGTCAAGGCTGACGGGGTCTGAATCAGCGCACGCTGGTGGAAGGTTCGTACTGCGTCCGACACTCCGAGAACCCTGGCGGCAATCGGCGTCGTGGCTACGTGGCCGATCGGTTGGTCCGCGTGGTCGACGATCTCAGCCACTCGGGAGGGCTGGGCACGCGCCATAGCCTCGGCGGTGCGCAGTTGGAACACCTCGCGAGGACTGATCGACAAACCGGCAGCACGAGCCGCGGTCACGAGTGCGATCGCGACGATGCTGTCGCCGCCCAGTGCAAAGAAGTCGTCGGTAACGCCGACCGAATCGAGGCCGACTGCCGACGCGATCAACGTGCAGAACTGTTGTTCGACTTCGTTTCTCGCAGCGACATGTGCACTCAGTTCGGCGAGATCGGGCTCGGGTAGCGCGCGACGGTCGAGTTTGCCGTTTGCCGTGAGCGGAAACTTGTCGAGGACGGTGACGGTGGTCGGGACCATGTAGTCGGGCAGCTTGCTCGCAGCCCACTCGCGAAGCTCACGTGAGTCGATCGCGAGGTTCGTCCCCGACGCTGCGCTCACGTAGGCGGCGAGATACTTTGCACCTGTTGGTGCTTGGCGCACCAGAACTGCCACGTGACGCACTGCGGGGTGCGAAATCACGGCGGCTTCGACATCCTCGAGTTCCAGGCGCATGCCGCGGATCTTCACCTGATTGTCCGTGCGTCCGAGGAAGTCGAGGGTGCCGTCGGCGGTCCATCTGGCCAAGTCACCGGTGCGATACATGCGGGATCCGGCCAGATCACCTGAGACGAAGGGATCCGCGACAAAGCGAGATGCGGTCAGTGCCGAAGCACCCACGTATCCGCGTCCCAGCAGGAAGCCCGCGGCGTAGAGTTCGCCGCCGGTGCCGATCGGAACCGGCTGCAAGTCGCCGTCCAACACGTACAGACGAGTGTTGGGGTTCGGCCGCCCGATGGAGGTCGCGATTCGTTCCGCGTCCTCTCGGTAGATCACATGGGAGACACCGATGGTCGCTTCGGCCGGGCCGTAGCCGTGATACAGCGTCGTGGACAGTTGGGCACGGAACCGGTCGAAGAGTTCAGGCGTGAGAACCTCACCGCCGCACCACACGTGCTTCAACGAATCGAGCTGATCGGTCTCGTTCGCCAGGTCCAGCAGTATGTCGAGCATGGACGAGACCAGGTAGACGAAGGTGACCGATTCTCCGGCGATCAGGTCGAGCAGGTATTGCGGGTCGCGTTCCCCCTCGGGCTTCGCGATCACCAATCGACCGCCGGAGACGAGCGGGAGCAGGATCTCGTTGATCGAGATATCGAACGAGAGTGGGGCTTTGAACAAGGAGGCATCGCCGGACCCGAACCCGAGAATCCGCTCCCGTTGCCACAGCAACCTTGCGCAGATTGCCTCGTGGCGGATCATGGCGCCCTTCGGACGTCCGGTCGAACCGGACGTGAAGATGACGTATGCGAGTTGGGCACCGTGAATACGAATGTCGGAGGTCATTGTCTCGGACAGGTCCGAGGGCCCGTCCTCGTACGCCCACGCGGAGAGATCGACCGGAACGGAGTCGTCTACACCGTCCGAGGTGAGCACCAGTGTGGCACCGGCATCGGTGAGTACCGATTCGCGGCGCTCTGCGGGCCATGACGGATCCAGCGGAACGAAGGCACCGCCGGCGCACATGACGGCCAACAACCCCACCACCATCTCGGCGGATCTCGGAAGGCCGATCGCCACAACGGTTTCGGTCGCGACACCGCGAGAGATCAAGTGCGCGGCGAGCTGTGATACCCGACTTTCGAGTTCGCCGTAGGTCAGCCGGATATCGCCGTCGACCACGGCGACGGCGCCCCGATCGGCAGAGAAGCTGCTGCGCAACAAATCCGGCACCGTCGTCACGGGCTGCGGCTCTGCGGTGTCGTTCCACCCGTGGAGCACGAGTTCTCTCTCCGCGAGCGACATGGGGTCGAGTGCCGAGATCGGAAGCTGCGGCTCGGCTACGAATCGATCGAGGAACTGTTCGATTCTGGCGGTGTGATCGGCCAACTCCCTGTCGAATCCGGCCGGGGCGCGGACGTCGATCTCGATCGGTTCCCCGTCCTGACCACCGCGCACACTCAGATCCAGGTCACTGACTCGACCGGTTACCGAATTACGCACGCGCACCGGGCATCCGCCGAAGGTGAGTGTGTGTTCGAACATCATCGAGTTGATGCCGGGGCCGAAGACCTGACGGTCGGGATCGATCGCCCGAATGTCGCGAGCGAGATCCTCACCTCGGTACCGCCCGTGCTTGAGAATCGAGACCAGGGCGGTGTCGAGACGAGTTGCCAACTGGCCGATGGTTTCCGAGCGTTCTACCCGAATACTCAGCGGCAAAATCGTCGACGCCATCGAAGGAGTGCGACGCATGTCGCGCCCCACCCGAGCGGCCATCGGTACCGAGACGACAACGTCGTGCTTTCCGGTGGTTCGTGCGATGTACGCGATCAGCGCGGCCATGGGCAGGCGAGTTCGTCGAATCCCGGCGTCGGCCGCATAGCGGTAGAGCTGTGCCGCGCGATCAGCGTCGAGCGTGAGTATCGCTGAGATCGGCGGCAGCGAATCATCCACCTGCCCATGCAGAATCCGCGTCGCTTCCGGTCCCGATTCAACGCGTTCGACCCAGTACTGACGGTCGGTCTGGAATCGCGGAGAGTTCCGGTAATCCAGATCGGCTGCAACCACGGCGTCGAGTGACCACTGCGGCGCGGCAGTCCCGAGATTCGGATCGTCGTATCGCTCGGCGACGTCGGCGACGATGAGCGAGATGCCGTACCCGTCGATCACGCTGTGGTGATAGCGCTGATACCAGATGACTCGGTCGTCAGCGGTCAGCAGAAGCACCTGGCGGAACAGCAGATCGTCCGGACCGAAGACCCGAGCCATGTCGGTGTCCATCCACGACTGCGCAGTCGAATCGGGATCCGCCTCGGCCCGAAGGTCGAGAATTTCCACGTCCCAGCGCGCATCCGGAATCGGCACCTGGATCAGCTGGTTGTCGGCATCGACCTCGAAGTGCACGAACAGCGCTTCGACGCGTCCGACGCTGGCCTCGATCGCCGCTGCCGCGCGCTCGATGTCGATCGTGCCGTCGACCTCGACGACAAGTCCGATGTTGTAGACCGGACTGCTCGGATCCACGTTCTGAGCAACCCACACCTCACGCTGAGCGGCCGTCGCCGGGAGCGCTGCGTCCAGATCGGCACCGCCCGATACCGCCGGGTGAGCTACCTGAGAGTGGTCAGACATCAAGAATCCGATCATCGTCGTTCATGCTCATCGAACGACGAACACCCTCGCAAGTTTAGGGTAGGCTACCCAGGAACGTGAAGGTGCGCTCCCGCCCTGGTCAGACCTGTTCCCACGGACCGAATTCGAGCAAAACGTCAATTGCTGTCTTACCGTCCTGCGGCCGAACGACATGTTCGAGGGCATAGACCCTCGATCCCTCCGCAGCGCGAGCGAGATCGGAAATACCGGGCAGAATGGTCGGTTCGGGTGGACCGCCCACACCACGATGGAAGTTCTCGATGGAATGCCCCAGATAGAGGACCCGTCCGCCGGGCGTCAGCCACTCCCCGACGCGCTTCAAGGTTGCGGCCAGATGGTCGACCTCGAGGTGAAGAAAGCTGACCAACACCAGGTCAACCAGCCCTTCCGGCTGCCACTCGGTCGCGTCGCCGACCTGCCAGTCGACAGCCTTGTCCCCGTCACTCGCCCGTGCCAGATCGATCGCCACCGACGAGTAGTCGACCGCAGTCACCGACCAACCTTGCCCAGCCATCCACCGCGCGTGACGGCCGTCGCCGCAGGCCAGATCGATCGCGGTGCCCGGTCTCAGATCGGAAATTCTTGTTGCGACGGTTCCCGCCGGGTCGACTCCCCATGGCTCCGTCACCGCTCGGTATCGCTCGTCCCAGTCGCGTGCGTCCATGATTGCTCTCCCATATCCGTTTCACCGTTTCAGATCGGACGGTGCCCCCAGCAGCATAGAGAACCCTCGAATGTGACAGATCGATACCCCTGGGGGTATACAGGTGACGGACAGGAATACCCCCACCCGTATCAGGAGTGAAGATGTCAGCGACCAGAACAGTCACCGCGGACCCACCCACCCGAGCCGACGGCATACTTGCGCGTCTCGGTCGATCGATGGCGACTCACACCCGCCTCGTCGTCGGCGTCTGGTTGATCGCGTTGATCGCACTCGGCGCCGCAGCACCCAGCGTGTTCACCTCTCTGGCCGGCGCGGGTTGGCAGGCAAACGGATCCGAATCCGTGCAAGTTCGCGAGTTGGCCGAGCAGCATTTCGGTGGAAATTCCTCCGCCGCAGTACAGGTGGTCGTTCACTCGGATTCTCTACCCATCACGGATCCGTCGATGCAGCAAACCCTGGCCGCGGCAACGGAAATCTTTTCCGCGGACCCTCGCTTCGGCGAAGTGATCGCCCCGCAGCCCGGTATGACCATCAGCCCGGACGGACATACCGGCATCATGGTCGCGGGCGCCAACGCGAGTACCGACGAGATGGTCAGCGCGGTAGACGAACTCGGCAAGAAGCTCACGGGCTTGTCCACCGACACGATCGAGGTGTACCCGACGGGTGCGTCGGCGTTGTGGAGCGATTTCAACAAGGCCAATCACGAAGCCATGATCAAAGCCGAAATGATGTCGTGGCCCGTCACTCTCGCGATCATGGTGTTGGCCTTCGGCTCCCTGGTTGCCGCGGGTCTACCACTACTGCTGACGCTTGCGGGCCTGGTCGCTTCGGCGGGTGGGCTTGTAATCCTCAACGAGATCACGCCGATTTCCGTGTGGGCCATGAACTTCGCGATGATGTTCGCTCTCGCGCTGGGCATCGACTACGCACTCTTCCTCGTCGCCAGGTTCCGGGATGCATTGCGAGCCGATCCGGATCCAAGGGCCGCCGTGGCTCAAACCATGGACACCGCCGGCAAGGCTGTGGTCCTTTCCGGCCTCACAGTTCTGGTCAGTTTGTCTGCGGTTCTCATCGTTCCAGCCCCGGCCGTACGCACGATGGCTGTCGGAATCATGCTCGCTGTGATCTTCGTTCTCGCCGCAACACTCACCCTGTTGCCTGCCGTGCTCGGCAGGATCGGCGCGAAGGTCAACGGCGGTTCTCTACCGTATGCAAAGCGCCAGCAGCACCGCTCCCCGATGTTCGCAGGTTGGGCATCATTGCTGCACAAGCACCCGTGGCCATTCGGGGTCGGCGCCTTACTCATCCTGATCGCACTCGTTGTTCCGGTCTTCGGACTGAAGGTGGCAATGCCCTCCATCGCCGTGGTTCCCGAGGACGCCCCGGTTCGCCAGGGCTATGAACTGGTGCAGCAGCAATTCGGGGACGGCGCCCCGGGGATGTTGCAGATCGTCACGTCCGCCGACGATGCAGCCGACACCTCACGTCTTACCATGAGCGTTGACGGCGTGGCCATGGTCACCCCAGCGCAACAAGCTGCCGACGGGTCCGATCTTGTTATGCTGCAAGCAGTTCCCACCGTCGACCCGTCAGATCCTGCGATGGAAACCATCCTTGCCGACCTTCGGTCGCAACTGCCGGAATCGGCGCTCGTCGGCGGCGCTCCGGCCGAAAATCTCGACCTTCAGCAGGCACTCGACGACTACCTTCCCATCGTCGTGGTCGTGATTCTGACGCTCGGATTCCTGTTGCTGCTGATCGCCCTCCAGGCGCCTTTGATCGCCTTGATCGGCACGCTGGTCAGCCTGCTGTCCACTGGGGCCGCATTCGGAATCGCGAAGCTGATCTTCCAGGACGGTCACGGAGCAGGCCTACTCGGCTTCACCCCCCAGGGTTTCCTCAACGGGTGGGGTCCGGTCTTCTTCTTCGCCATGATCTTTGCGATCGCGATGGACTACACCGTGTTCCTGCTTTCGAGTGCCAAGGAGCACTACGAACGCACAGGCGACCCCGCGATCGCACACATCGACGGCCTCGCGCATTCAGGTCGGGTCATTGCGGCGGCAGCAGCGGTGATGGTTGCGGTCTTCTTCACTTTTGCGCTCGCAGATCCCTTGCCACCCAAGGAAATGGGCATCATTCTCGGCGTAGCTGTCCTCCTGGACGCAGTGCTCGTCCGCTTGGTACTGCTGCCCGTTCTCCTACGCCTCACCGGCCGGGCAGCCTGGTGGGCGCCGGCATGGCTGCGTCGCGTCCTGCCGAACATCAGCTTCTCGCATGGCTGATCGCGTACCCGACATCACTGTCCTACTGATACCCCCAGGGGTATAATGGGGACAAGAGAAATCAAAGCCGGCGACAGTGACAGCCCACGACGAGGAGTGCGCAATGACAACACCCACAGAACCGATAGCGATCGCAACCAAGGTCACCGGAACCTTCGACGACGTCGTCACCCGCACGCGTGGCGCTCTCGCCGAGCAGGGCTTCGGCATCCTGACCGAGATCGACATGCAGGCAACACTCAAGGCGAAGCTGGACGAGGACATGGAAAAGTACCTGATCCTGGGTGCCTGTAACCCGCCGTTGGCCCATCGGGCAGTTTCGGTGGATCGTCAGATCGGCCTCCTGCTGCCGTGCAACGTCGTCGTCCGCGAAGATACGACTACCGAGAATTCGTTCTTCGTCGAAGCGATGAACCCTGCTCTCATGGTTCATCTTTCCGGCGAACCCGGCCTCGAGTCCGTGGCAGCCGACGCAGCCGTCAAGTTGCGCGCGGCCGTCGACTCGCTGATCTGACACCGCAGTCGGATCAAACACTGAATCAAGCAGTGACATGCCCCCAGGGGTACCCTTGACCGCAGCACGAACACTCGAGAAGGGGCCACCATGACCGGCGACGAAGAGAGCATTGCGCTCGTATTGAACAGACTGCGTCGTGCCCACGGCCAACTTGCCGGGGTCATCTCGATGATCGAGAACGGCCGCGACTGCAAGGACGTCGTCACGCAACTCGCCGCCGTGTCCAAGGCGCTGGACCGAGCAGGGTTCAAGATCGTCGCTTCCGGGCTGCGTGAATGCCTGAGCGGTGACAGCGCGGAAGGTCAGGAACCGATGACCGAGGCCGAACTCGAGAAGCTGTTCCTGGCACTGGCCTGAAACATGAGAAGGGCCTGACCTGCAGTTAGCAGGTCAGGCCCTTTCTCGCGTGCGAAAGAACTACTTCGCCAGGAAGTCGATCAGCACCTTGTTCACGGCCTCCGGACGCTCGAGGTAGCCGTAGTGCCCGGCGTCGGGAATCTCTTCGTACGACGCCGTAGCGATGCAGTCCGCCACCTCGCGGGAGAGGTAGGGCGGGATCATGCGGTCGTCGGCGAAAGCGACGGACAGGCACGGGCGCATGATCGACTTGTACGCACCCCGTCGATCGAAGGCGCGGTCCATACCGAGCTGCGCGCGAACACCCGGTGACGTTGCGCCGCCGGTGAACTCGAAGATATCCATCCAGTCGCGCGCCGAGTGATCGTCTGCCAGCGTGGCCGGCGAAAGGTTCATCACCGCGGTCACTGCGGCACGGTACTTGGCCGGCAGAGCGACTCCACTGTCGAACAACTGGCGCTCGCCCTCGGTCAGGACCTGCTGGAAATGATCCATCCGGGCGTGACCGGCGAGGAACACTGCTTTGCGAACCAGATCGGGCCTGGCGAGCGTCAGTTCCTGCGCCACCCGGGCGCCCATCGAGGTTCCGATGACATGGGCCGGACCGCCACCGAGGTGCTCGATCAGTCCGGCGGTGTCTGCGACCATGTCGGGCATCGTAATGCCGCCGAGGCTCTCGCCGGACGGTGCGATTCCGCGGTTGTCGAAGGTGCAGACTCGGTAGCCTGCGGCCACTAGCGCCGGAGTCTGGTGCAGATCCCAGACGCGGCCGGGGCTGCCGGTCCCCATGATGAGCACCACCAGATCTCCATCACCCTTGACCTGGTAATTGATGGGGATTCCGTTGATTGTGGCGACCGTCATGTCAGCCTTCCTCCTCGTACGTGTGATCAACAATTTTGGTTGGATAGCCTAAGCTGATGGGCGGTCGTGTGACCGCAACCCCAGCCCATGCTCGTCCAGGAGGACCCCCGTTGAGAGTCGCTACGCTCGGATACCAAACCTGGGGCCACCGTACCCTGCAGGCCTTGATCGACTCCGATCACGAGGTCGTGCTGGCAATCACACACCCGAAGAGCGAACACGTCTACGAACAGATGTGGGCGGACTCGGTTGCAGATCTGGCGGCCGAGAACGGTGTACCCGTTCACGTGGCGAACAAGCCTGACGATGCCTTCAAAGCCGCGCTGGCCGAAGCAGCTCCCGACATCATCGTCGCCAACAACTGGCGTACCTGGTTGCCTGCGGAGGTCTTCGACGCACCCAAGTACGGCACCCTCAACATCCACGATTCGCTGCTGCCCAAGTACACGGGATTCTCCCCGCTCATCTGGGCTCTGATCAACGGCGAAGAAGAAGTCGGCCTTACGGCGCACCTGATGGACGAGGAACTCGATGCGGGCGACATCGTGCTGCAGCGATCGACGACGGTCGGCCCGACCGACACCGTCACCGATCTGTTCCACCGCACGATCGACATGATCGGCCCCATCACACTCGACGCCCTGGATCTGATCGCGTCCGGCCGTACCGACTGGACGCCGCAGGACCGATCGCAGGCCACGTTCTTCCACAAGCGTGCACCGCAGGACAGCCACGTCGACTGGTCCTGGCCCGCCGAGGTCATCGAACGTTTCGTCCGGGCACAGTCCGATCCGTACCCCAACGCTTTCGCCGAGTTCAAGGGCCAGCGCATCCGCATCCTGAAGGCGTCCGTCTCACGCGGGCACTACGGCGGAACCCCCGGCCGAGTGTTCATCCAGGAAGACGACGGCATGGTGATCGTCGCGGGCCCCGACGCGTGGTCGGGCAAGAACAAGGGACTGCGGATCGAGCGCGTCCGACTCGACGACGGCAGCGAGTACACCGCCGCCGAGTTCTTCCCCCACGGCGGCGGGTACCTCACCTGATCGCCGGATCAGACCCCCTCAGTACAAAACCCAGTACAAACCCCTCAGTCGCGACCTTCCCAGGCCGCCCACAGTTGTGCGTAACGCCCGCCCGCGGACACCAGTTCGCGGTGCGGGCCTTCTTCTACGATCTGTCCGTGTTCGAGCACGATCACTCGGTCGGCGCCCGCGGCCTGGGTAAGCCGGTGTGCGACAACCAGAGTGGTGCGGCCCTCCGTAGCGGCGTCGGCAGTCGCTTCCAGTTCCCGCGCTCCGGCGCTGCCCGCCTCCGCTGTTGCCTCGTCCAGTACGGCGACGGCGGGATCGGCCAACACCAGTCTCGCCAAAGCCAACTGCTGCGCCTGCGCCGCCGTCATCTCGTGCCCGCCTTCGCCGACTACTGTCAGCATTCCCTCGTCGAGAGCCTCCACCCACTCGTACGCGCCGACCGTCCGCAGTGCCGCGGCAACGTCCTCGTCCGAGGATTCGGGAGCCGCCAATCTCAGATCCTCGATCAGAGGTCCGGCAAAGACATGAACCTCCTGACTCACGATCGCGATGTGGCGTCGTAGGTCATCGAGGTCGGCAAGCGGGACACCGCCGATCGACACCCGGCCCGACGTCGGAGTGATCGAACCGGCAGCGATCGCCGCGAGCGTCGTCTTTCCGGCTCCGGTCGAACCGACGAGCGCCACGCGTTCCCCCGCTCGCAGTGTGAGGCTCACTCCGTGGAGAACCTCATGACCACCGTCGTAGCTGTGCCGAATGTCATCCAGACGCAGCGAACCGTCGGCCGGAACGGAACCTGCATCCGTCGAAGGCTCCGTTTCCTCGATCTCGACGACGCCGACCAGTCGCGCGAGGCTTGCGCCGGCCGACTGCACTTCGTCGAAGGTGTAGAGCAGTGAGCCGATCGGGTTGAACAGGCGATGGAACAGCAGGGCAGCAGTCGTCGTCTGGCCGACTGTCACGACGTCCTCACGGACCAGCAGGAATCCGACGACGAGAATCATGGACAGGCCCACGAATTCGGCGCGGTTACCTCGACCGGCGAACCTCGTGAACAGGCCGAACACTCCGACTGCCAGATCGCGCGCTTTTGCCGACGCCGCATCGATCTGCCCGAGGTGTTCCTTCTCGAGGCTGTACGCGCGGACCGTCTTCGCACCCTGGAGACTGCTGATCAGCGCTTGTGAACGAGCCCCCATCGCTACCCGCTCGGCTGCGTAAACAGGAGCCGATCGTGGCAGGTACCACTTGAGCGCCAGCGCGTACATCGGCAGCGCGACCATTCCGGCCAGACCGAGTCGCCAGTCGAGTCCGAGCATGGTCACCATGCTCAGAGCCACGAGCAGAACCGCCGCGATCATGCCGGGAACCACGTCGGACACGGCCTTGGCGATCACCGACACGTCGTCGCCGACACGCGAGAGCAGATCGCCCTTACCGACCTTCTCGACGGTCTGGATCGGCAGTCGCAGTGCCCGGTCCACGGTCCGCTCTCGCAGATCCGCCAGGATCGTCTCACCGAGCCGCTTGATCAGATAGGCAGCCACACCGGTGAACACACCGCCCACGATTGCGGCAGCGGCGATGATCACGACCACCCCGACGATCGTCGACGTGGGCGCGTTGTCCCGGACCCGGTCGACCAGGACGCCGAAGACGTAAATCGGCACCAAGGCCATCGCCGACGCCGAAGCCGCGACGATCAGGACCAGCAGGCTCTGCATCCGGTGTTCGGTCAGCGCCGCCCGCAACCACTTCCAGGTCTGGCGACCACTCGCGATCGGCAACAACTCGCGCTCTGTCACCTTCTCGGCATTCTCCCCGGCCGGCATTTCGGTTGTCGTGTCCGTGGCCGTCACCGCAGCACCGCTCCTCGGTAGTTCGCGTCGCCGCGAGAGAGTTCGGAATGTGTGCCGATCGAGGCGATCACTCCGTCGTTCAACACGATCACTCGATCCGTCACGGCCAGCAAGGCTGGGCTGCTGGTGATCAATACCGTCGTGTGGATGCCACCGGCACCCTCGTGCCGCAGTTCTGCGATTCCTTCGGCGATCGACGCCTCGGTCACCGCGTCCACCGCCGTCGTCGGATCGTGCAGGACCATCACGGGTGCCTGTGCCACCAGGGCGCGCGCGAGGGCGACGCGTTGCCGCTGGCCTCCCGACAAACTGGCGCCCCGATCGGTCACTTCGAGGTCGAGACCGTCCGGATGTGCATCGACGACATCCGCCGCTGCCGACGCCACCAGAGCGCTCTGGATGTCGAGAGCAGCGCCATCACCGGCGCCCGCGGTGACGTTCGACGCAAGCGACCCGGAGAACAGATCGGTGATGTGCGGCTCCACCAACACCGTCCGACGTGCCAATCGCAAGTCCATGTCGGACAGGCTGATTCCGCCAACCCTCACCACTCCGCGATACGCGTCCTGCGCCAGCTGACCGGACAGGACCGCGACAAGGGCGTCGGCGTCCTGCGGCTGGTAAGCCACGACGCCCAGCAGTTCTCCCGCAGGCAGGTGCAAGTCGATGCCCTTGAGCGACTTGTACTCGACTCCGTCGAGGGTCAGGTCGGTGCCTTCGAGTTCGGTCTGCGAACCCGCGCCCCGCAGTGGCTCCGCGTCCAAGACCAATGCCAGTCGATCCGACGACGCCCGCGCCACCGCGAAGTATCCGGGGATGGACGCAAGCAATCCGAGCGGTTCGATGATGAACTGCGCAAGCCCCACCACGGTGATCAGTTCACCGACCGTGATCCGGCCCTGCAAAGCGAAGTATCCGGCGAAGCCCGCAACACCGACTGCGAGCAACGCACTGACGGTCGCGGCAACGCCGGTGTAGATACCGGTCGCCTTGGCCGTGCCGATCGTCGACGCGAGCGCCTGACGGCTGACTGTGCGATAGCGAGCCGACGCGGTCTTCTCACCACCGATACCGCGCAGTGGACGCAATCCGCTGACCAGATCCGTAGCCATCGCCGACGCCCGAGCGATCGACGCCTGCTGACCGGTGGCCCTCGACGTGATGAGAGGCGCCGCCAACTGCAGCAGACCGAGAATGACCGGCGTTCCGATCAGAACGGCCAGCCCCAGCCAGAGGTCGATCCACACCAACGCCACCGCCGACGCCACCGCAGCTGTCAGGGCCGCAGCGGCGCGCGGGACGATGTCCGCGATCCACGAAGTCTGCTCGGCATCGGATGTCGAGACTGTCAGCAATTCACCCGAACGCAGATCGGTGCGCACCCCACGCGGATCGAGGACGCGGTGCGCCACCTCGAGCCGGAGGCGATGAGCCTCCTGCTGCATCGCGGTGACGATGAAGCGTGCGCCGAAGCGCCACGCGGCCGTCAGAACGAGAAACAGAGCCGCGAGACCGACGATGGAGACGATCAGGGCCGTGGTGTCCGAAGTCTCCACCGCACGGTCGATGATCACACCGATGGAGATCGGCACCGCCGTCTCGGTCAGTTGGTGCAGACAGACCAGAACCGTGCCGATGGCGAGCGGGCCACGGTTACGGACGAGGACACGTCGCAAAATCGCAGCACCGCTGTGATTGCCACTATCCGGCTCGTCCGAGTCGACGGTCACACTCGAGGGGGTCGAACTCATGGAACTCCAAGCATCGATGGAAGCGATAAAGTTGAGTACAGGGATAAGTAAGTCGACCCTAATACATGAGCAACTAGCGTCGACACGCCCAGTTCTCATAGAGTCGCGAGTAAGAACCATTGCTTGCGCCGTGCAGGCAAGCACGAGAGGAACATGATGGCTGAGAACACGACCGTCGAAACCGAGATCGCGGACGAGGACCTCGAGCCCGTAGCGGACGAAACTGCTCGTCAGGCACAGCGCGTCGTCGCTGCCTACGCGGAAGATGCCGACGAGTGCAGGATGCTGCTCTCGATGCTCGGTATCTCCCCCGCCGCCAAGCTCGACTGAATCTTTCCCTCACCGACCGAGAAGGAACCACGTGCCTGTCAGTCCGGATTCGACCAGTTCAACCCTTTCTGACAGCGCACCTGCTTCTTCGACCGGTGAAGCCGTGTCCGGGCAGGCTGAGTTCGTTGTCGTAGCGAACCGCCTGCCCGTCGACTTGGAACGGCTTCCCGACGGCACCACCCGCTGGAAGCGAAGCCCCGGCGGACTGGTCACCGCTCTCGAGCCGATCCTGCGCAGCAATCAGGGCGCGTGGGTGGGCTGGGCGGGGGTGGCGGACGCCGAGCTCGACCCCATCGTCGAAGACGGACTCGAGCTCTACCCCGTGCCGCTGAGCGCCGAGGAGATCAACGAGTACTACGAGGGATTCTCCAACGCCACCCTCTGGCCGCTCTATCACGACGTCATCGTCAAACCCGAGTACCACCGCGAATGGTGGAACGCCTACGTCGAGGTGAACCGGCGATTCGCCGAAGCCACCTCCAAGGCAGCGGCACAGGGCGCGACAGTCTGGATCCAGGACTACCAGCTGCAGTTGGTACCGAAGATGCTGCGGATGCTGCGCCCCGACCTGACCATCGGCTTCTTCCTACACATTCCGTTTCCCCCGGTCGAGCTGTTCATGCAGATGCCGTGGCGCACCGAGATCGTCGAAGGCCTCCTCGGCGCCGACCTCATCGGCTTCCACCTTCCGGGTGGCGCACAGAACTTCCTGTACCTGGCCAGACGCCTTGCCGGGCAACAGACTTCACGTGGAACCGTCGGCGTCCGCTCCAAACTCGGTGTGGTGCAAGTAGGTTTCCGTAGCGTCCGCGTCGGCGCCTTCCCTATCTCCATCGACTCCGGCAAGCTCGACGAGCTCTCGCGCACCAAGGCAATTCGAGACCGCGCCAAGCAGATTCGCAAAGAACTCGGAAACCCCAAGCACATCATGCTGGGCGTCGACCGCCTCGACTACACCAAAGGCATCGACGTCAGGCTCGCTGCGCTCCACGAACTTCTCATGGAGAAGCGCATCGACCCCGCCGACACCGTCATGGTGCAGTTGGCGACCCCGAGCCGCGAACGCGTCGAAAGCTACGTACAGATGCGCGGAGACATCGAGCAGAAGGTCTCCCGAATCAACGGCGAGTTCAGCGAAGTCGGCCGCCCCGTCGTCCATTACATCCATCGGCCGATCCCACGCGACGAACTGGTCGCGTTCTTCGTCGCCGCCGATCTCATGCTCGTCACGCCGCTGCGTGACGGCATGAACCTCGTCGCCAAGGAGTACGTCGCCTGCCGAAGCGATCTGGGTGGTGCATTGCTGCTCAGCGAATTCACCGGTGCCGCAGCAGAACTCCGCCAGGCATTTCTGTGCAATCCCCACGACCTCGACGACGTCAAGGATTCGATGGAGAAGGCCCTCAATCAACCGCGCGAGGACGGCCGGCGCCACATGCGTGCGCTACGTCGTCAGGTCCTGACGCACGACGTCGACCGCTGGGCGCGCTCGTTCCTCGACGCGCTCGCACACGGCGGTGCCGCAGGCCCGGCGCTGATCGCCCCGGCCGAAGCACAAGACCACTGAGGACAGTGCACAAAGGCTGGGGCCGCGGAGAGTGAATCTCCGCGGCCCCAGCCTCTTTCGTACCCGGCTCCAGCCTTCGTGTGTTTGATCAGAAGGGTTGGACGTTGTTCACGAGCCAACGCCCGTCCTGCTTCTCCAGACTCATCTTCACGCGACTGCCACTGGCAACGGCTTCGGGCGATTCCGAAGACGTCGTGATCTGATTGAGGAACAGCATCGTCGTCGCGCTGTCCGCCTCGGCGTCGAGAACCGCGGCGCCCTGGACGACGACCTGAACGGTCAGCGACTTTTCCTTGGCTCCCGGAATGATCACCGATTCGATCAGGTTGGTGAACGTGCCCTGGAAATCGCCCGTCAAACCGTCTGTGGCTGCATGCAACTGCTGGTCGACGTTGTTGTAGTCGTACTGGAACATCGCTACCGCCTGATCGGAAGAGGCCTGTGCCACTTCGTCTCTGGTCTGATCGATCGCTGCGGTGTCACGCGTTCCGTCCGGACCGAAGTAGAGATACGCCGACACTGCCGCCAACGCGATGGCCACTGCACTGATGACGCACAGGATGATGGCGAGCGGTGAGGCGCGCTTCGGCTTCGGCGAAACTTGCTTGGACGTCTCGGGGTTCACTTCTGGGGTCATGGCACAAACTCCACATTCGAGGCAAGCAACTGCCCGTCGACGTCGCACATGGTGATTCGGAGTCGGTAGTTGCGTTCAGCGGGCGCTTCGTCGCCGTTCTTCTGCATCGCACGCACCGCGACCAATGAAGTCCCGCAATCGCCGTCGGATTTCTCGAACCCGGCTTCGAGCACCTCGCCGTCGGTCTGAACTCCGGCCTGCCCGAGGACGTTGACAAACGAATCCTTGCGTCCGTCGAACTGCGACTTGAACTCGTCGGTGGTGCCGGCGAGGAACTTGTCGAGGTCGGCAGCCGCCGTATCCGCGTGCAGTGTCGTCAGATTCAGTGCGGTGGTCCGGGCACCGGCCACGTAGCGGGCTCGGTCCTCGTCGGCATTGGACGCCTTGTTCCGGTCGACGAGAAGAAACACCGTCAGGGCTGCGAGAGCGATGGCGATCACCGAAGCAATGGCGATCCCGACTACCAACCCGACCTTGGGCTTCGAACGAACAGGGGTGTCCACAGCAGTTTCTGCGGGGGTTTCGGCGGTACCGGTCGGCTCAGCCTTGGTCGCGACCTGATCACCGCTGACGACCTTCTCAGGTGGAGTATCGGGCTTGCCCAAAGCAACTGGCGCCGCCGCCTTCTGCTCATCTGGCTTCTGCTCAGCCGACTTCTGCTCAGCCGACTTCTGTTCGGCCGACTTCTTTTCGGTGGGCACTACTACCGCGGCAGCGTCTGCATCCGCACCCGTGGGTCCGGCGCTGCGGGACGCGCGACGGCGCACCCGCTGCCCGGCCTGTGGATCTTCGTCTGTCATCAACCCTGCTGACCCTTCATGAACTGTTCGAGACTGACGTCGCCGCCACCGAGGTTCGGTTGCGAGTACGTCCTTCCGTCCGGCCCGATGTACGTGCCTGTAATCGGATCGTACCGACGAGCCGAGACCGAAGGCGTCGACGTGTACGAGCTCGGGGTCGCGGTAATCGGTTCCGGAGGCCCGGATTGCGGGTTCGTGCCCATCGGTACGTAGCCGGAACGGCACTGTTCGACCGTCGGCGCACGACGTCCCGGATACTCCTCGCAGGGAAGGTTTCTCGCGCCGCGCACGGCGATCGGCGAATCCTGGGCAACCTGGCAGAAGAGATCCGACGGCGTCTCGATCGGTGATTCGTCCTTCGGACTGCGCCACTGCTCTGCAGGGAGGAATCCTGTAGTGCACGGCGGCGGGTCGTTGACCTCCATGTGGAAGTCCACCAGTGCACCATCCGCAGCCGGGCCGGAGCCTGCCACCGTGACCAGCGCTGCGGCCAGCGGCGGATAGATGACCAGAATCTGCTCGATCGCGTTGTTGTAGATCACGCCGACCTGTCCGACGGACACGAGGTTCGCCAGAAGAATCGGCAATGTCGGCTGCATGTCTTGCAGAAGAGCATTCGCCTCCGCCGCTGCCGCCGGCCCCTTCTGGATGACGGCACGCAGATCAGGGTCGCTGGCTCGGAGCTGATCGGTGAAGGTCACCAGATTGCTTGTCCAGGAACGGATGGCGTCGCTGCTGACCACCTGGGTGTCCAGGAGTGGACCGGCCTGCTCGATCAGGGTCTTGGTCGCGTCGGAGTTGTTGTTCGCCTCCTCGACGAACAGCCGAGCCGAGTCGATCAGCTTCTGCAGATCCGGGCCGGCACCGTTGAACGCCTTGAAGGATTCGTCGATGACGGTCTTGAGCTTGGTGTCGGAAATGCTCTGCAGCAACACATCTGCCTGATCGAGCATCGCGCCGACATCCTGCGGAATGCTGGTTCGGTCTTCGGGAATCACCGATCCGTTTTCCAGATGCCCGTCGACCACGATCGCTCCGGAGCTGTCGGTGTGCGGAATCAGATCGACGAACTGCTCGCCGATCGCCGACACACTCTTGACCGCAGCGTCGACGTCCGAGGGCACCTTGACGCCGCTCTCGAGAGACAGACGCGCATTCACGCCCGTTTCCGACAACTCCACCGCGTTCACGACGCCGATGGTCTGACCGCGGTAGGTGACGTTCGAGTTCTTGTACAGCCCACCGGTGGCGGGCAATTCGACGGTGACGTCGTATCGGCCGATACCGACCATAGCGGGAACACGCACGTACTGAGTGGCCATCACTATCAAACCGACGACCGTCAAGACGGCGAAGATGATGAGCTGGATGCGGACGAACTTTGTGAGCATCATGGTGCCGGTGCCCCCTGAGGAAGTCCTGGAATGTTGATCGGCGGAAGTCCCGGAATCTGAATGGTATTCGGATCCGCTGCCGGGGCCTGCGCAGCGGGAGCCTGTCCGGCGGGAGCTTGTGCCGGCGGTGCGGCAGGCTTGAGCGGATCGCTCAACGGGTTGCCTGTCTGTCCGGCGAGCCCCGCCTGCTTACCCAACACGCCTTCTGGTCCGGAGAGTGTTCCGGCCAACGGAGTTCCGGTGAGGAAGTTCGCGTCGAGTCGGGGCAGCGAGATGTCGATGGTCATCGCCAGGTTGGCATAGTCACCGCGGATGACGTTGTCGATTCCGTTCTGTGGGAACGGGAACGTCAAGAGGACTCCGAGAACCTGAGTGAGAGCATTACCCGAATCCGCCAAGGCCTTCAGAGTCGGCGACAGCGCCCGAACATTGGTCGCGAAATCGTCGCCGCTCTCCTGGATGACGCGACTGGCCACCTCGCTGAGACCACCGAGGGAGGTCAACGCGTTGGTGATGTCCTGACGCTGAGCGACAAGAATCTCGAGTGCCGGCGGAATACCTTCGAGCGCTTTGTTCAAGGTGTCGTGCTGTGCCTGGACGGTCGAGGACAGTCGATCGAGTCCTTCCATCGCCGAAACGATGTCGCCTCGTTGCTTGTCCAGACTTCCGACCAGCTGATCGAGCTGAGGCAGGAGGTCTCGAACGGAATCTTCACGCCCACCGAGAGCGGCGTTGAGTTCCTTCGTGATGTCCTGAACCTGAGCGAGACCGCCGCCGTTGAGAACAACCGACAGCGACGACAGCGTCTGTTCCGTCGTCGGGTAAGCACCCGCTCGCTCGATCGGAATCAGGTCACCGGCTTCGAGTCGGCCCTCGGGCTCTTCTCCAACCGGCGGCGCCAACTCGATGTGCTGAGAGCCGAGCAAGCTGGTCTGACCGATTTTTGCCGTCGCGTTGGCCGGCAACTGAACCTCGGGATTCAGCGACACCGTCACCAGAGCGTGCCAGCCTTGAACCTCGATGTTCGAAACGCTTCCCACTGCCACGTCATCCACCCGGACGGGCGAATTCTGCGACAGCGTAGTCACGTTCGGCATCTCGATCTGAACCTCGTATGCGCCTTCGCCCCGGCCTTGAGTGCCTGGCATCGGCACCGAGTTGAGACCGTTCCATTCACAACCGCTGGCGCCGAGAGCCACTGCCGTGGCCAACACCGCAACCGTGGTCTTGCGAGCTACCCGCATCAGTTCCCTCCGCCCATGTTGAAGAGTTCGGCGAGATCCTTGGGAACACTCGTCATGGGAGCACCTGACATCGGTCCTGCGACGGTTTCCGGCTGATTCTGACTTGCCGCTTCCAATCCCGGCTCGGTGTAGACGATCTGATCCGGGAAAGCCTGCACGCCCGCGACCGGGTTGAACAGGAATCCGGGGTAGTTGCCGATCATCGTGCTGAGCACCGGCCCGAGGTACTGCTTACACAGGTCGGCACTGTTCTGGGAGTTACCACTCTCGATACCTTCGATGGAACCACAGATCCACTGGATCGGATTCTTGAAGTTACTCAGTGCAATTGCGCCGGTCATACTGCCCTGAGCCGGCTTGTAGATCTGATAGAAGTTGGCAAGCGACGTCGGTCCGGAGTGCAGAACCTGCTCGATCTCCGGGCGCTTGTCAGTCAGTACCTGAGTGGCATCGGCGAGACGCGCAACCGATTCGCTCAGTCCCTCGCTGTTGTCCTTGACGAACCGCTGGACGTCGCCGACGGCCAGGTCGAGATCACTGAGGGCTGTACCCAACTCGTCGGAGCTGCTTGCGAGAACGCTTGTCACCGAAGCGAGGTGACCGCTGAACTGCACGATCTGCTCGTTGCTCAAGGACAACGCAGTGACAAACGCCTGCAGGTTCCGAATGGTGGAGAACAAATCGGTCCGGCCTTCGGACAGCGTGTGCATCGTGGCCGAGAGTTCGCGCAGCGTCGACCGAATCGACTCACCGTTACCGTCGAGGTTCGTTCCCACGGTGTCGATGAATCGACCGAGGGAACCCTGATCGTCCAGACCCTCCGGTCCGAGTGCGTCCGACAGTTTGGTCAGTTCGGTCTTGATCTCGTCCCACTCCACCGGAACGGCGGTGCGCTCGATCGGGATCTCGCCGCCGTTGGGCATCTGTTCCCCGCCGGAGTACACGGGGGTCAATTGCATGAAGCGTGCGGACACGAGGCTTTGAGCAACGATGAGCGCCTTGGCATCTGCCGGAACGTCGACGCTCGAATCGATCTTCATCTCGACGTAGGTGTCCCGATCACGCGGTTCGATCTTGGTCACCTTGCCGACGTTGACACCGAGCACTCGCACGACATCGCCCTCGTAGAGACCGGTGGTCGAGACGAAGTGCGCGGAGATCTTGGTCTTGCCCAGGCCTGGGATGAAGAGGTAGGCCGCACCGGCGACGAGCAGCGCGACCAGCACACCCGCTCCGATCAGCACCCACTTCTTGCGTGGGTTGGTGGAGCCCTGTGGATCCTGTGAAGTCATGGTCTCGGTCATTCTCCCGGCCCCCTGATCGTCGGTGGAATACCGGGGAAGAAGTCTTCCAGGTCGCCCGGAACCTGCTCGGGCGCGACGCTGGTGTCCACCAGGGTCTTCCACCAGTTGCTCGGCAGAATGTTGATGATGAAGGCGTCGAAGAACGGGCCGCTGGCCACGGTCTCACCGAGCGCGGTGATGTACGGTCCGAGTCCGTCGAGCGCTCCCGCGATGTTGTCCTTGTTCTGCTGGAGAACCTCGGCGACCGAATTCAGCTTCTCGAGGGTCGGCCCCATCTGAGCCTCGTTCTCCTGCACCAGCGCTGACAGTTGACGTGAGACTGCGCCGGTGTTGACGATCAGTTCGCTGATCGCGTCACGCCGCAAGCTCAGTTCGGCAAACAGCTTGTTGCCGTCGACCAGCAACGAATCGATCTGACCGCTTCTGTCGGAGAGGATCTTGGTGACATCTTCGGCCCGCGAGAGCAATTGGAGCAGGCTCTCGTCGCGTGAGTTGATGCTCTGCGAAAGCCGCGTCATTCCGTCCAACGCGGTGCGCAGTTCGGGCGGAGTATCGGCCAGCGTGTCCGAGATCGCGTTGAGCGAATCGTTGATCTGTTCCGTGTCGAGTTCGGACACCGTTGTCCCGAGGTCACCCAGAGCGTCGTTGAGCGAGTACGGGGAGTTGGTGCGCTCGATAGGAATCGGCGTGTCCGTCCGCAGCAGTCCGGATCCTTCCGGCCGTACCGCCAACGACTTTCGCCCGAGAACCGTGTTGGTCTTGATGTCGGCCGCTGTCTGCTCGCCCAGGGCGACACCGTCCTGAACGGTGAAGGTGACCAACACCTTCTGGTCGTCGAGTTCGACGTCGCTGACCTTGCCGACCTTCACGCCGGCCATGGTCACGTCGTCGCCGGTGACCAGGCCGCCGGCATCTTGGAAGTACGCCGAGTAGCGAATGCCACCGTTGATGAACTGGAGTTGATCGTATTGAAGCGCGGCACCGACGGTTGCCACCGCCAGGACGAGACCGATGACACCGATCTGTACCGGATTACGTTCACGGGTTGGGGTCATGAGACTTTTGCGCACCTTCCCGTGTCCTGAACTGCCGTGGGCAAGATGATCGTCGTCCCGTCGGGTCCGGAGAACTTGAAAGTGTTGGCGCACAGATAGAACTGGAAGAATGCTCCGTACGTGCCCACTCGGATCAGCTTCCGGTAGTCGGACGGCAGACGATCGAGAGCGGTGTTGATGTCGTCCTTGCCCAGGTCCAGCTGCGTCATCGTTCGGTTGGTCTCCCCGATCAGCGTCTGGATGTCCGGACGTGTCGCCTGCAGCAACGACGCGAGATCTCCCGTGGCACCGGCGATCTCGGTGATCGAATTACCGATCGGGCCACTGTCCTTCGCCAATCCACTGACCAACTGCTGGAGCTGATCGATCGTGGTGGAGAACTGATCGCCCTTGTCGTTGATGGTGCCGAGTACGTCGTTGAGATTGGTGATGACGTCCCCGATCAGCTGGTCTCGGTCCGCCAACGTGCTGGTGAACGAACTGGTGTTTCCCAGCAACGAAACCAGCGTTCCGCCCTGCCCCTGGAGTACCTGCAGCAGGGCCCCGGAGAGGTCGTTGACCTGCTGCGGGTCGAGCGAACGAAGCAGCGGCTTGAATCCGCCGAGCAGCAGATCCAGATCGAGAGCGGGCGACGTCTGATCGACCGGAATGGATCCTCCCGACGGAAGCGTCTCGGTGGAACCGGCGCCCTCGAGCAGTTCCATGTAGCGATCGCCCACCAGGTTCTCGTAGCGCACAGTCGCTTTGGTGCTCTTCATCAGCGAGTACTTGGTGTCGACGTCGAACTCGACCTCGGCCTGGTTGGAGTCACCGATGGACACTCCGGTGACCGACCCGACCGGAACACCGGCGATGCGGACCTTGTCGCCGGACTTGAGTCCCGAGACGTCCGAGAAGGTGGCGTGAAATCCGTTGCTGCTGCTGAAGCGCACCTGACTGAAGACGATCGCCAGTCCGGCGAAGATGACCGCCATGACGACGGTGAAAATCAGCAGCTTGACCGTGGTCGGTCTCATCACTTCCCGTCTTCCTGCTCGTAGGAGTCACCGAAGAGATACTGGAAAATGGTCGGCACGGTAACGCGCAGTTCGGTGTTGGGAACGAAGGGCACGTTGCCGGTGTTGGTGACTGCGAACGGTGCATGCCCGTCGACCTTCGGATCGAATTCGGGCAGACCATAACAATTGGGTCCGCCGGAGGCCGCGACCTTGGGGAGAGATTGCGGATTCTGGTACGCCTCGGCGCCGTACATGAAGCTCGCACTCAGCATCAGTGCCGCTTTGTCACCGGTGCCTGCCAGTGGCTCGAACTTGATCCGGCCGTCGTTCAACCCGACGATGAAGCACGTCAGACCCGACGAGTACTTGTCGAGCAGGGTCGTCGTCGCGGTCAGAGTGTCGAGGGCGGTGGTCAGGTTCTGCTCGTTGTCGGTCAACAACGCGTTGCCGGTGTCCGCGAGGCCGGTGACGTTGAGCAACAGCAAGTCGAGGTTTGCCTGCTCGGCCACGATCGATCCGCTTGTCGCGGTGGCATTGTCGAGAATGCGCATCAGATCCGGTGCCACGTCGGCGTACAGATTGGTGACATCGGCGGCGCCGACCAAGTCTTCCTGGAGCTGCGGCAGAACCGGATTCATCTTCTTCAGATAGGTGTCACCGAGCTCGAGAACCTCACCCAGCGACTCGCCGCGCCCGTTGAGTGCGGTGGAGATCGCGCCGAGTGTGGCGTTGAGCTTTTCCGGTTCGATCTTCGCGAGTACGTCCGAAAGATGTTCGAAGACACTGTTGAACTCGACGGTGACGCTGTCCGAAGCGATGACAGCACCCTCCTGGATCGGCTGGGTCGACGGATCGTCGGGAATCACGATGTTGACGTACTTCGCACCGAACACCGTGGTGGTCTTGATCTCCACCCGGGCATTCGACGGAATCTTCGACATCTGGCCCGGGTCCATCGCCAACTTCAGGTTAGCCTGGTCCCCGTCGAGGGAGATCGATTCGACGCGGCCGACCTGCACTCCGCGCAACTTCACCTTGGCATTGGGTTCCATGACGAGGCCGGCACGCGTGGACGTCACGGTGATGGGCGTGCTCTTGGTGAACCCACCCGAGAACATGGTGAGAGCAACGGCGACGATCGCCACGAGTCCGAGGACCAGGCCGGCTGCGGCCAACTTCTTGTGCCATCTGGGTACGGTCATCGCTTGCCCGCCTATCCCGACAGGTTGAAGTTGCCGGACCCGCCGTAGATGGCGAGTGAGATGAGCAGGGTGACCGTGACGACCGCGATCAACGAGGCGCGCACTGCGTTACCCACCGCGACACCGACGCCGACCGGGCCACCGGTTGCGTTGAAGCCGTAGTAGGTGTGGATGAGCATGACGGCCAGCGCCATGACTATCGCCTGAGCGAACGACCACAGTATGTCCGTGGGTATCAGGAAGGTCGTGAAATAGTGGTCGTACACGCCGCCGGACTGGTTGTAGAGGAACACCGTCGCAAAGCGGCTGGCGACGAACGACGCGATGACCGCCAGTGAGTACAGCGGGATGATCGCGATCATGCCGGCCATGACGCGGGTGCTGACCAGATACGGAATCGACGGGATCGCCATCGTCTCCAGCGCGTCGATCTCCTCGGAGACGCGCATCGCACCGAGCTGCGCGGTGGAGCCGGCGCCGATGGTCGCGGCGAGGCCGATTCCGGCGATGACCGGCGCTGCGATGCGAACGTTGATGAAGGCGGCGAAGAAGCCCGTCAGTGCTTCGACACCGATGTTGCCCAGCGAGCTGTAGCCCTGAACGGCGATGGTGCCACCGGTGAACAGTGTCAGGAATCCGACGATCACGACGGTGCCACCGATGACGGCGAGCGCACCGGTGCCCATGCTGATCTCGGCGATCAGTCGCAGAGTTTCACGTGGATAGCGCATCAGCGCCTTGGGAGCGTGACCGAGAGCCTTCGCGAAGAACAGCGCTTGATCACCGATGCTGTCGATACTGCGAGAGATCGAGCCGATCTGTCGACGTGTGCGCGGGAAGCGTCCCGCTGCGGCCAACGCCATCAGATCTCCTCCCGTCTGTCGTTTGTCGTTCTGTCCACTTCGATCTCTCCGACTGCCGTGGGCCTCATCCGGCCGTCAACTTGATACCGATGGTCGTGATGAGCACGTTGACGACGAAGAGCGCCATGAACGCGAACACGACGGTCTGGTTGACCGCGTCACCGACGCTCTTGGCGCCGCCTTTGACGTTGAGTCCGAGGTAGGCCGCAACCAGGCCGGCGATCATGCCGAACAGCCCTGCTTTGACCATGGAGAGCATGAGCTCACCGAATCCGGTGAGCAGTGTGATGCCGTTGACGAAGGCGCCGGGGTTCACGTCCTGGATGAACACGGAGAAGACGAAACCGCCGAGGATGCCGATGGTGCAGACCAGTCCGTTGAGGAGCAGCGCCACACCTGTCGACGCGAGCACTCGGGGAACGACCAACCGGTGGATGGGATTGATCCCGAGCACCTTCATGGCGTCGATCTCTTCGCGGATGGTTCGGGCCGAAAGATCCGCGCAGATGGCGGTTGCGCCGGCGCCGGCGACGATCAGCACGGTGACGATGGGGCCGACCTGCGTGACGGTGCCGAGGGCAGCTCCGGCACCACTGAGGTCGGCTGCACCGATCTCGCGCAAGAGAATGTTGATGGTGAAGCTGACCAGCACAGTGAACGGGATTGCGACCAGCACCGTCGGCACCATCGAGACTCGGGCCACGAACCAGGCCTGATCGATGAACTCTTGCCGCTGGAAAGGGCGGGAGAAGACTGCCCTCAAGGTTTGGGCGGACATCTGAAAGAAGCCACCGACCGCTCGTAATGGCACCTCGACGAGGTCTACCATTCGCCCTCCTCGTCCTTGGTTGCCGCAGTACTGTCTGTTCTCATAGTCCAGCCCCCGACAGCTTGTGACTCAGGTCATATTAACTAGAACGTGTTCACCTGTCAAAAACAAGTGTCCAACTCTAAGGAGTAGCCTCACGGCGCCGATCCGAAACCGGAAGATCGGAGACATGGGAAGCATCCCTTTTCGATGCGATTTTCGCCGAAATATCCTGGAAATTAATACTTTTGAATGATCGGCGCCTTTCGGCGCCAGGTTCGAAATTCAGCCATGCGAGAGCCTTGACTGGGCACGCCGATCGAATATCGCATCGTTCGCAGGAATGCAAAATTGGAACACAGTCCAGTTTTTTCGAGACCGTTGGTCTCGTTACGGAACGCAGGCAAACTGCCGCGCCCACCGACTCGTGAACACGCTATTTCTACCAGGAAGTGGACACGTAGACCGTCTGAGTGTGAACAACGGTTCTACGTGTCGCGCACCTGAGAATCAGACCCGTCGATCAGCCCAACGCGCGCAGGGCCGCCGATGCCGAGAACATCTTTGCCGGGTCACGGTCAGCGAAGTAGTCACCCATCACCGCGGACAGCGTTTCCGGCGACCAAGAATCTCCCTCTGCGTCGAACCGCTGCTCGACGACGGGCGCCGCCATCAGCGCAACCATCGGTCCGTACACCACGAATACCTGACCGTTGACGGCGTCGGCCGCCGGTGACGCCAGGTACGAGACGAGCGATGCCACATGCTCGGGCGAGAGCGGATCGATGCCGTCGGCCGGCGCGTCACCGAACACACCTTCGGTCATCGACGTCCGTGCCCGCGGGCAGATCGCGTTGGCCCGTACGCCGTAGCGCGAGAGCCCACGTGCGGCCGACAACGTCAGCGCCGTGATTCCGGCTTTTGCAGCGCCGTAGTTGGGCTGCCCTTCCGGTCCGAGGAGACCCGCCTCCGAAGAAGTGTTGACGATGCGCCCGTACACCGGCGCCCCGGCTTCCTTGGATTTCGCCCGCCAGTAGGCAGCGGCGTTGCGGCACAAGAGGAAATGGCCGCGAAGGTGCACTTCGAGTACGAGATCCCAGTCTTCGTCGGACATGTTGAACAGCATCCGGTCGCGTACGACCCCTGCATTGTTGACGACGATGTCGACACTGCCGAACTGACCCTGCGCTGCTTCCATCAGTGCGTCGGCAGTAGAACGCTCACCGACGTTGCCTGCCACGAATTCGACCTTGGCACCGAGACCACGGATTTCCTCGAGCGTCGCTTCGACGGCCTCGTTCGGGGCCAGATCATTGACGACCAACGAAGCACCGGCCTTCGCCAGACCGATGGCCTCGAACTTTCCAAGCCCCGATCCGGCACCGGTCACGATGGCGACCTTGCCTTCGAGACTGTTTTCTGGGCTGTTCACAGCATTCATCGAAGCGCTCTCCCGGTTCTCTGCGGTCGTGTGTCGAGTTACCCGGCTCGATTGCCGTGACCCACGAGTTCGCAACTTTAGAACGTGTTCTTGTTTTGGGCAACCATCGTCACGGATGTTCGGTCAGTGCCGCGCGCGGGCACTGAGCGATCGCGGAACGGACATCCTCCCAGCGATCCTCCGGTGGGCGCACAGAACTGATCACGAGCTCCTCGTTGTCGTCGAGGTCGAAAATATCGGGCGCGATCCCGACGCACACACCGTTTGCCTCGCAACGGTCCAGATCAACCCTGACCTCCATGGCGATTCCTCTTCTCTACTCACAACTGCTCACACGAACACGGATACGAAACGAGTGCCGCAGGGCTGTGCCGCACACCGTTCCTGGCGATAACACTAGAACCTGTTTCAGTCGTGTGCAATGATTCGAAAAAGTACCGAGAACGGACGTCGAACGATCCGCCGGCGACGGCGAGGGCGCCCCTTGTCGCCGATGAACGCATCGATAGAACCTGTGTCAATCGAATGGTTGACGCTTTGATTCGTATCTCTATGGAGAGGTAACCATGCACATCACCTACACCCCTGAGCAGCAACAGCTCCAGGAGGAGTTGCGTGCCTACTTCGCACAACTGATGACTCCCGAGCGGCGTGAAGCGCTCGCCGCCACGACGGGTGAGTACGGCGAAGGCAATGTGTACCGCGAAGTCGTCGCGCAGATGGGCCAGGACGGCTGGCTCACCCTGGGTTGGCCGAAAGAGTACGGCGGACAGGAACGCTCCGCGATGGACCAGCTGATCTTCACCGACGAAGCCGCCATCGCCGGTGCACCGGTGCCGTTCCTGACGATCAATTCGGTAGCGCCGACAATCATGCATTTCGGTACGGACGAGCAGAAGGCCTTCTTCCTGCCCAAGATCTCTCGCGGTGAGCTCCACTTCGCGATCGGCTACTCCGAGCCCGAGGCCGGCACCGACCTGGCCTCTCTGCGCACGTCGGCGGTCCGTGACGGTGACGATTACGTCATCAACGGGCAGAAGATGTGGACCAGCCTGATCCAGTACGCCGATTACGTGTGGTTGGCGTGCCGCACCGATCCGGAAGCCAAGAAGCACAAGGGAATCAGCATGCTGATCGTCCCCACCACGGCAGAAGGCTTCTCCTACACACCGGTTCACACCATGGCCGGCCCCGACACCAGCGCCACCTACTACCAGGACGTACGGGTCCCGGCGTCGTCGATCGTGGGTCAGGAACACGGCGGCTGGGCACTGATCACCAATCAGCTCAACCACGAGCGCGTTGCCCTCACCTCGGCCGGACCGATTCTGACCGCGCAGCGTGAGGTCCGTGAGTGGGCACAGAACACCAAGCTGCCCGACGGCCGACGCATGATCGACCAGGAATGGGTGCAGATCAATCTGGCTCGCGTGCATGCCAAAGCCGAGTACCTGAAGTTGATGAACTGGGAAATCGCCTCCGCAACCGATCACGCTCCCGGCCCCGAAGCTGCGTCCGCCAACAAGGTGTTCGGTACCGAATTCGCCACCGAGGCTTACCGCTTGCTGATGGAAATCCTCGGATCCTCCGCCACGATCAGGCAGAACTCCCCCGGCGCCCTTCTGCGCGGCCGCATCGAACGTATGCATCGTTCTTCGCTGATCCTGACGTTCGGCGGCGGTACCAACGAAGTGCAACGCGACATCATCGGAATGACAGCTCTGCGGCTTCCCGCATCGAAGCGATAAGGACCCACGATCATGGAATTCACCCTTACCGAGGCCCAGCAGGACCTGTCCGGCCTGACACGATCCGTAGTCACCGAACTGGTCACCAACGATCGCCTTCGTGAACTCGACGCCGCGGAAGACCGCTTCGACGCCATCTTGTGGAACGCTCTGGCCTCGGCCGGCGTCCTCGGTGCGGCCCTTCCGGAGTCGGTCGGCGGAGACGGATTCGGGGTCCTCGAGCAGTGCAGCATCCTGGCCGAACTTGGCCGCGGCGTCGCAGCTGTTCCGTTCCTGACGTCCATCGTCGGGTCCGCCGCAGCGATAGCCGAATTCGGCTCGGACAAGCAGCGCGACGACTGGGCAAGCGCCGCCGCCGCCGGCGAGAAGATACTCACCGCGGCCCTCGCCGAGGAATACAACGACGACCCGGCCCACCCCGTCACGCGTGCCGAGAAGACCGCCGACGGTTGGCGCATCGACGGAGCCAAGATCACCGTCGACAGTGCACCGCTCGCAGATCTGTTCCTCGTCCCCGCCATCACCGAGGACGGCGTCGCGGTCTTCCTCGTCGAACCGTCGGACGCGGGCGTGAGCATTACCAGGCAATCGACCACAGATTTCTCGAGCGCGGGTCTCGTCGAATTCGATTCGGTGCAGATCCCGGCCGATCGTGTTCTCGGCTCGGTTGCCCAGGGATCGGACATCGCGGCGTGGATCGTCGAGCGAATTCAGCTCGGTTCGACCGCCTACCAGTACGGAGTGCTCGATCAAGCGTTGAAGCTGACCGCCGAATATGCCACCGAGCGTGTGCAGTTCGGTCGACCGATCGGTAGTTTCCAGGCCGTGGCCCAGCGCCTCGCAGACGGATACATCGACGTCAAGGGTGTCCGTCTGACTCTGTGGGCTGCCGCGTGGCGTCTGAGCGAAGGACTTCCTTCCGACGGCGCTGTACAGACGGCCAAGTTCTGGGCTGCAGATGCGGGACACCGTGTCGGGCACACTGCGGTTCATGTTCACGGCGGTGTCGGTCTGGACGAGGACCATCCGGTTCACCGCTACTTCCTCGCGGCCAAGCATCACGAGTTCCTGCTCGGCAACGCAACGGATCAGCTTCGCGCGCTCGGCAAGGTACTTGCCGCAGTCCCTGCCTGAGTGCGTCCCACCGAGTGGAAATCCATGACCTGGTCCGAGACGAATCGATGATGATGCAGCTATGAGTCAGAGCCCCACTGTTTCCGATCTACTCCTCGGAGTCAGCGAGATCGACGACCGCGGTCTCCGTTTCGAGGACCAGGTCATCACCTGGCGCGAGCACGTTCAAGGCTCGTTCGATCGAGCAGCGCTGCTGGACACGCTGCTCGATCGAACGCGCCCCAGGCATTTCGGACTTCTGATGGAGAACGTCCCCGAGTTCTCGTTGCTGCTCGGAGCGGCATCGTTCTCGGGTTCGGTCGCCGCCGGGCTGAACACGACCAGGCGCGGCCCGGCATTGGCGCGAGACATTGCGCTCTCCGACTGCCAGGTCATCTTCACCGAGAACAACCAGGCACATCTACTCGACGACATCGATCTCGGCGACGTCCGGGTGATCAACGTGGATTCTCCGGCCTGGGCGGAATTGTTGGCGCCCTTCGCCGATACGCCGGCCTACGCGTCGACGGCGCAGCCCGACGATCTGTTGATGCTCATCTTCACTTCCGGAACCAGCGGTGATCCCAAAGCGGTTCGGTGCACGCACCACAAGTTGGCCTCTCCCGGCGTCATGCTTGCCGATCGTTTCGGGCTCGGCGCCGACGACGTCGTCTACATGGCGATGCCCATGTTCCATTCCAACGCGATGATGGCGGCGTGGACGGTCGCGCTGCACGCTCGTGCGGGAATTGCCATGCGACGCAAGTTCTCCGCTTCGGGTTTTCTACCCGACGTTCACAAGTACGGAATCACGTACTCCAACTACGTCGGAAAGCCGTTGTCCTTCATCGCTTCCACCCCCGAGGTGCCGAACGAGCGGGACAACACCTTGAAGATCATGTACGGCAACGAGGGTTCGGCGCCCGCCGTCGCCACCTTCGTCCGGCGCTTCGACGCTCGCGTCATCGACGGGTTCGGTTCCACCGAGGGCGGCATTTCGATCTCCGCGGCACCGGTTCCCCGGCCCGGCGCCCTCGGACTGCTCCCGGACGGCGTCAAGATCCTCGATCCCGAGACCGGAGCGCCATGCCCGCCTGCAGTCTTCGATGCCGACGGCCGGATCACCAACGCCGACGAGGCAACTGGTGAACTGGTCAATGTCACCGGCCCAGGCACGTTCGCCGGGTACTACAAGAACCCGGACGCCGACGCCGAGCGAATGCGCAACGGCCAGTACTGGAGTGGCGATCTGGCGTACACCGACGTCGACGGTTACGTCTATTTCGCGGGACGCAGTTCCGGTTGGCTGCGAGTGGACGGCGAGAACATCGGTGCCGCACCCATCGAACGCTCCCTGGTCGGTTACCCGGGCTTCGCGCAGGTGTCCGTGTACGCAGTCCCCGACAGCGACGTCGGCGACCGCGTCATGGCGTCGGTGATTCCGGTCGGCGATGTCGACAACTTCGACCCGGCAGCCGTCGCCGAATACATCGATTCCCGGCCGGAACTCGGGCCGAAGCAGAAGCCGACCTTGATCCGAGTGTGCAGTGAGTTCCCGAGAACGGCGACGTTCAAGGTGGTCACTCGAACGCAGAGCGCCGAACGCTGGAACACCTCCGATCCGGTGTGGATCCGTCGGCGTGGGGAATCCGACTTCCAATTACTCACTCCCGAAATGGCACTCGGCCTCGAGAAGACGCGAGAGCCCGTCTAGTCCGATGTCTCAGTAGTGCTGAGCAAGCGGTTTGTGCGCCGACACCGTCTTGTAGAACTCGGTGAGCCGAAGCTGTGACGCCGCTGCCTCGTCGATCACCACTGTCGCGTGTGGATGCAGTTGGAGGACCGATGCCGGGCACACCGCGGCCAGCGGCCCCTCGACGGCAGCGGCAATCGCAGCGGCCTTGTGCTCGCCGGTCGCGATCATCACCAGATGCTTTGCTTCGCAGATAGTTTCGAGGCCCTGGGTGATCACGTGCCGTGGTACGTCGTCCGGACTCTCGAAGAATCGGGCGTTGTCGGTTCGAGTCTGTTCCGTCAGCGTCTTGACCCTGGTCCTCGAATTCAGTGAGGACGTCGGTTCGTTGAAACCGATATGACCGTTGCCGCCGATGCCCAGAAGTTGAACGTCCACCGGACCATTCGACGCAATCGCCCGGTCGTAGGCCGCCGCGGCGGCAAATGGATCCGGCGCGGTTCCGTCGGGGCTGAATACCCTTGCCGCGTCCAGGTCCAGGTGATTCACCAGCTCGGTGCGGATCACCTGGGCATACGACTCCGGATGGCCTTCCGGCAGGCCGACGTATTCGTCCAACAGGAACGCCTGCACGCCGGCAAAACTCAACCCTTCCTCGCGGTGACGGCGCGCGAGTTCGCGGTACACCGAGAGCGGTGAAGATCCTGTCGCCAGGCCCAAAGTCCGTGCACCTGAATGCACCGCGTGTTCGAAGACGTCGGCAACAACGGTGCCGGCCGCCTCCGCACTGTCGACAATGACAATTTCCATCGGTTGATTCCTCAGCTTTCGGTGTAGTTCATGAGCCAGTTCCCAGCGGCCATGACGGCGCGCGTTTCGAGTTCTGGACCGGTGACGATCAGATCGGCCCGGCAACCCGGCACGAGATCGCCGACTATTCCGGCCAGCCCCATCAGCGCAGCAGGCGTTGCCGTCGCTGCGATGACAGCCGAAAGCAGATCGACGCCCGCGTGATTGACGGCTCTGCGGACAATGTCCATCAACCGACTCGTCCCGCCGGCAATGGCCGTGTCCCCCTGGCCGGCCAGCCGCGCCACGCCACCGACCACGTCGACGTCGAGAGGTCCGAGTGGGTAGCGCCCGTCGGGCATTCCCGCCGCAGCCATCGCGTCGGAGACCAACGCGATCTGATGCGGACCGACCAGATCGAACACCGTCGCCACCGTCTCGTCGGCGAGATGTACTCCGTCCCCGATCAACTCGACCACCATCTGTCCTTTCGCGGCCGCGGCAAGACACGCCGCCACTGCGCCGGGAGCGCGATGATGCATCGGAGCCATACCGTTGAACAGGTGAGTGGCACTGAGCGGTGCATGCGCCGAGTGTGCGATCGAACGTGTCGCAATCGGGTTGGACGCATCGGTGTGTCCGATACTCACGACGGCCCGGTGACGCTCCAGCAATGAGGCAAGTTCGCCGAAGTGTGCTGTCTCCGGAGCGATCGTCATCGAGCGGATGTGCCCGCGGCCGGCTTCGAGCAGCGACTCGAGCAGAGCCGGGTCGCCGTCGAGAATGCTGTCGGGATCCTGGGCGCCACAACGGAGTACCGACAGGAATGGACCTTCCAGGTGAATTCCGGCCAGCGTGCCCTCGTCCACCAGTCCTGCCAGGAGCTCGATGCGACTGCGCAGGATCTGCGGCGGCGCGGAGACGAGCGAGCCGATCACCGAGGTCGTGCCGTTCGTCCGGTGGTGATCGGCAGCCACGGTGGATCCGAACTCGTCTGCCTCGGGGAAACCGAATCCGCCGGCGCCGTGGCAGTGAACGTCCACCAACCCCGGGATGATCGTTGTCCCCGCAGCTGCCCGTTCGGGTAACGGGTCGGTTCGCTGCGACGCGGGCCCGGCCCACACCACACGATCACCGGAAATCTCGACGACACCGTCCGGAAGCAGTTGCCCACCGGTCACCAGTTGTCCACGAAGAATTTGTCTACGATGCATCACGACATCACCTGCGGTACAACGGGAACTTCGGTATCCGCGATCGACAACTCACGGAGCACGGCGTCCGCGAGCACGTAGTGCCCTTGTTCGTTCGGATGGAATGCGTCAGCCAGGAGAGCCGGCGGTGGGCCCTCGGGAGAATGGGCCGTCCACTGCGCGTAGTGGTCGACGAACACCACGCGCGTCGAGGCGGCAACCTGCCGCACGACCTCGACGTACTGAACCAATCCCGCTCTGGTGGGCGCATTCTCGACGTCGATCGGTGGCGGCGTCTGCAGGATCGGCACCGCACCGATCGCTCGTGTCCGGAAGATCGTGTCCAAGAGGTCGTCTCGAAACCGCTCCAGTCCTTCTTCGCCATCCAATGCGTCATTCGTACCGAGCATGATCAACACCACCGAGGGTTCGAACACCTCGATGCGGTGTGCGAAACCCGCACGCACATCGGAGGATCGATTGCCGCTCACCCCGGTGTTGACAAGGACGTGGTTGAACAAGGAAAGCTCACCACGGATGCGCTCGGCGCAGTGTTCGACGTAACTTCGATGACCGTCGGTGTGCGTCAATCCCTGAGTGATGCTGTCGCCGGTGAAGACCCACCGTATCGGCGTCGAGGAGTCTACGAGCAAAGTCTCCAGTCGAATCCGTTCAGCAGTCCTGGACTTCAAACCCTTCGACGTCGGGGTCACACCCTCTGCCTTCCGGCGCCCGATACTGCGGCTGCAAATTTCGACGTGATGAACGCCGGATCCGTGATTGCGGTTCCGACAACCACCGAGTCTGCACCCAGGGCGATGGCGCGTGCCGCATCCTCCGGGCTGTGGTACCGCCCCTCGGCGATGAGGACTGCATCTGGAAGTGCCTGCCGCAGTTCCGAGATCAGCTCCAGGTCCGGGCCGGCCAGCCGTCGGCTGTTCTCGGTATATCCCGCCAGTGTGCTGGAGATGACGTCGGCGCCCGCCGCGGCGGCAGCGATGCCGTCCTCGAGTGTTCCACAGTCGGCCATGACGAGGCCGCCGCGATCATGGACCGCGTCGACGGTGTCGGCAAAGGTCAGCCCGTCCGGACGAGGCCGCAGCGTGGCGTCGGCAGCCACGATCTGCGCACCCGAATCCACGACTTCGAGGGCTGATTCCCTTGTCGGCGTGATGAACACGCCCTCCGAGCCGATCTTCGTCAAACCGATCACCGGTACCTTCACTGCCGACACGACTGCTGCGACATCCGGGGTTCCGCCCACACCGCCGCAGCGGATAGCCACCGCTCCCCCGTCGACCGCAGCGCGGGCCATCCTCTCGATGGTCCCGGTGTCGCGCAGGGCATGGCCGTGTCCGGCCTGACAGGACACGATCAGCTTCCCGCTGATGATCGTGAGCAATTCTTCGACAGTCACGGTGTTACCTCGATTCGTGTTGCGGCGGCCAGGAGCGCAGCGCCGACGAGCGGCGCATCGGTCCCCAAACGGGCAGGAAGAATGGCGGTTTCGGCAATGGGGCCCATCGCTTCCACCCGGAAAGCGGACGTCAGCGGAGACAGGAGGTCGGCTCCGATCTGGGCTGCGCCGCCGCCGATGACGATCACCTCGGGATCGAATGCAGTCGCGATGCCGGCCAGGACGCGGCCCAGCAGAGTACCGGCGTCGGAGACCACGGCACGGGCGATCGGATCGCCCGAGTGCATGAGCGCCACCACTGCCTGTAACGGTTGAGTGGGCACACCCGCCCGCGCTGCGTACTCGGCTGCCATCGCCGGGCCAGACGCGACTGCCTCGAGGTGATCGGTTCTGCCGCAACCGCAACCTATCGCCCCGGAGACCGGAACCAACAGATGCGCGAGCTCGCCGGCTGTTCCGTGGGCACCGTGGTACAGCTGACCGCCCACGGTCAACGCGCCACCGATTCCGGTACCGATCGAGACGAACAGTGCAGAGGTTCGACCGCGACCGGCGCCGATCATGTTCTCGCCGTGAGCCATCGCGCGCACGTCGTTGTCCACCGTCACCGGTAGGCCTGAGTGTGCCTCGAGTTCTCCGCGAACCTCGGCGCCACTCCATCCGGACAGAATGTCGGAGGCGAAGACGACGCGGCCACGCACCCGATCGATGATTCCCGGTGCACCGACTCCGATTCCGGCTACCGTGTGATTCGCCCTCAGACGGTCGATCAACGCGGTAGCGGTCCCGAGAACGGCTTCCCTACCCGCCGTCGGTGTTGCCGCACGAACGGTGTCGATCACGTCTCCGTCGGACGTCACCACCGCGGCAGCCACTTTGGTGCCGCCGATGTCGATACCGATCCATCGCTTCTGCCCAGATGTCATGTCAGAGGAGCCCGGCCTGTTCCAGAACGACCTTGATCGTTGCGGTCTCGGACTCGTCGAGCGAGAGCATCGGCGCGCACATCGTGTTGCCGGTGATGACGCCGCGCAGGGCCAGAGCCGTCTTGAACGCGCCCAGACCCGCGGCACCGGCACTGACGCGACCCGGTGTCGGCGCCTCGACGATGGAGAACAGATCGGTGAGTCGATCCTGCTCGGCCTTCGCTGCGGCCCAGTCTCCTGCCTGCGCAGCGCGCCACAGTCGTACGTAGCCGTGCGGGTCCACGTTGGCCAGGCCGGGCACTGCGCCCGAAGCACCCATCAGCAGGCATCCGTCGACGACTACCTCGTGCCCGGTGAAGACGGCGAAGTTTTCGAGCCCGGCCGACTGACGGAGCAACATACGGAAACTGACGTCGTCGCCGCTCGAATCCTTCACGCCGGCGATGACTCCCTCGCGACCGAGCTCGACCAGCATTGCCGGGCTGAGCTTGCTGTGGACACGAACCGGGACGTCGTAGGCGAACAACGGAAGATCCACTGCGGCGTGGATGGAGCGGAAATGCGTTGCCGTCTCGGCTGCATCGGTGATCGCGTAGAACGGCGCCGTCGCGACGATGGCATCCGCACCAGCCTCGCGCGCCTGCTCGGCGACGGCGATGACCCGGTTGGTGGTCATGTCGTTCACTCCGACGAGGACCGGTACCTGGCCGCCGACGTGACCGATGGCCGTCTGCACCACCTGGGCGCGCTGAGCGTCGGTGAGGTAACCGACCTCACCCGAGGAACCGAGGACGAACAAGCCGTCGACTCCGGCTTCGATCTGCAGTGAGAGCAGGCGTTCGAGCGACGTGGTGTCGACCTCGCCCTCGAGCGTCAGTGGTGTGACGATCGGCGGGACGATTCCGCTGAAGGTGGTGGTTTCCGTGCTCATGGGGTCTCCATATGTTGGTTGTCGGATTGAGTTGTGGGTGCGGCTGTCAGGGAGAAACGGAGACCGGCTGACCGCTCGAGGCGGACAGATAGGCAGCATCGATCACGCGCATCGACGCGCGGGCGTCTGCCACGGTGTAGTCGGGTTCGGTCCGTGTGGGAAGTCGATCGAGCACGTGAGAGAGAAAGCTCGACACCGCGTTGTCCGAACCGAAGCCGCCGATGGGTAGTGCGGTCACGTCTCCCGAGGCCGCGAAGTGGGTCACCGCGGGTTTGTCGTCGTCGGAACTCGCGTATCCGTGGGATCCGAGGACGCGAACCGTCGCGGTATTCGCGCCGAAACCCGGTGCTGCGGGGATTCTTCCGACGGTCACCGTCGCGGTGACGCCGTTTTCCAGGGCGAGCGAGATCAACGCCGTGTCTTCGACGCCGAACAGCTGGTGGGCCCCGCCGTAGAGTGTGCTCGTCTCGGCGTACACCTCGGTGACGTCCAGGCCGGTGAGGTATCGGAGGTAGTCGGCGGCGTAACCGGCGAAGTTCACTACTTCTCCCCCGCCGGAAAGCGCGGGATCCACCACCAGTTCGGGACGCTCGACGGACGTCGCGAAATGTGTTCCGCTTGCGAGGAACTCGATGTCCATGTGGCGCGGCAGTCCGAGATTTCCGGCGTCGATCCATCGGCGCAGTCGCCGGAGCGCAGGTGAATGAGTGCGGTTCACCACCGTGCAGATTCGCCCGTTCGACCGTGCGGCTTGCTGAACCGCCGCGGCCTCCGCCTCGTCGACGCCCACCGGCTTGTCCACCAGGACGTCGAGTCCGGCGTTCAATGCGGCAATCGCAAGCCGCGCATGCCTGGTCGGCTCACTGCAGATGATCGCCAGGTCAATCCGTTCGGGGTCGAGCAACTCGCCGAGTTCGTCGATCCACTCGATGTCTGCGGCCTTTGCCATCGCGATCCCGTCCTCACGAATCCAATCGGGGACCGAGGATTCGTCGGAGGCCCCGACCAGGCTCACTCGAGGATCGGATCGCAACAGGTCCGCATAGGAGCCGGCATGCCTGACGCCGCTGACAAATCCGACGCGGATCGAACCGGTGCCGGTCATTGGTTTTCTCCGATCGAGACAGCGCGGCCGGTGTCGAGCGATTGCTGGGCAGCGATGGCAGTCGCGAGAGCTGCACGCACCTGCCAGTTCTCGACTATCGGGCTCGCGGAACCGTCGAGAGTGGCGATCCAGTGACGCATCTGATGCGACATCGCGTCCTCGATCGACGACGGCGGCGCGTTGGTCGTGTCCGTCATCAGTCCCGGGTCGTCGCCGGTGTCGTGCGCGAGCGTGCCGGAAGTCCCCGACACCACGATCCGACGCACCATCTTTCCCGATTGTGTTAGCGCGTAGGCCAATTCGATCAGAGCCAGCGATCCGTCCTCGAAGCGAACGGTCAGATGGAAGCTGTCGTGCACGGGCATCCCCGCCGCGAAGGTGGGGAAACTACGAGCGAACACACGGGTCGGACGACGACCGATCAGCCACGTCACCAGATCGAGTGCGTGGGTTCCGTTGTGAACGGGGTGACCACCCGAACGTTCCTTGTCGTGTTGCCAGCCTCGCCAGCCCCCTGGCCAGACATGGCCGGTGTACCAACTGAGATGGATCAACCGGGGGTCGCCGATGGCACCTTGTGCAACCGAGTTTCCGATCGAGGTGATCGACGGCTGGAATCGTACGGTCTGTCCGACCATCAGTGAGGTGCCGTTACCTTCGGTGGCCTCGACCATCGCGTCGAAGTCCGCGACTGTCAGCGCGGCCGGCTTCTCCACGTGCACATGCTTTCCCGCGCGGCCCGCGGCTATCGTCACGGGTGCGTGGTCGGGAGTGGCCCCGACGACGTTGACCGCCTGCACGCTCGGGTCGGCGAGAATCTTCGCCAGATCGGTACTGGCCTTCGCGCCCGGCGCCAACGCCGCAACCGATGCGGCCCGGTCCAAGTCACTGCCGAATACGTAGGCGACTTCGACCGACGGGATGCGCGCCAAGGCGCTGACGTGGTCCCGCGCGATTCCGCCGCTACCTATGACGGCTACACGCACCGTCACTTGGCACTTCCCGAGAGCGCTGCCGGTTCGCCGCCACCGAGTCGCACCTGTTCGGCGACGACGAGTGCGCGTTCACGTGCGTACGTCAACGGCGAGTCGGGATCAGCCTTGCCGTCGAGAACTGCTGCCATCTCGTCGATTTCGTGACGAATCGCAGCCTGCATCCACAGCGAGGATCCTCCGTTTCCCGAGTTGTACTTCTGCGTCCTGCTCGCAGCGTCGATCAACGATTGGTTCTCGGCGTCGACGTCGAAGATCGGCCACGACTCTACGACCTGTCCCCCGCGCACTCGGCTGACCCGGCCGGTGTGGAAGTCCGCGTGGACCGAACCTTCGGTGGCATCGACCGTCAGCTGCCACGACGAAGTGTGTGAACGCGTCGAGATGGTGTGTCTGCCGATCGCGCCGCCGGCGAACGACACCACTGTGTTGCGGAAGCCGTCGTCCGCGGTGGCGATGCTCGACACGGCAGTCACCTCGCCGCCGAGCCAGCACATCAGGTCCAGTTCGTGAATCTCGTGAGTCAGTTCTCCACCCGTTCGGCTCTTGTCGAGCTTCCACCACTGTGGATCTGCGCCGTCGGTGTCGATCCATCGTGAGCGAGACGTTTCGATCGCAGCGACCTCGCCGAGCTCCCCCGACGTCAGCAGGCCCGCCAGCCGTCGTACACCCGGCATCATCCGCATGATGTGCCCGACCATCAACGGCGAACCGCTCGCGTCGGCGCTCGCGATCATGTTCTGCGCATCGACCAGTTCGACGGCGAGTGGCTTCTCGACAAAAACTGCCTTGCCGTGTTCGAGCGCCGCGATGGCAGGTTCGGCGTGCGCGTGATTGGGCGTCGCGACGACAACGAGGGCCAACTCCGGGTGAGCGGCCACCGCGTCGTGATCGTCTGTCGGGGTTGCCGAGAACTCTGCGGCGACGTCCTTGGCCCGCTCGAAGTCACGGTCGCACAGCATCGTCAGTTCGAAACGTGGATGGGCAGCCAGCTCGCGAGCGAGGGAACTACCGAAGAATCCGCAACCGACCACACCGACTTTGTATCGGGTCATGAAGTCTCCAAAGATTGGATGAGGGATGTCCTATGTTATACGGCCAGCGTCATCGCTCGTCAATTCGACGCCGGTAACACAGTCTTCATCTATGCAGGTGAGCGCACTATTTTCGGCTCGAAACCGGCAAAACGTCGAAGTTCGGCGCCGCCAGTTCCGAAGATTCTCTAGACGCTTTCTGATCCACAATGTAAGTTACGCAACATCGGACGTCGAACATAGGACATCCCCTATCCACTCCCTTGATGTCCCGCTCCCCGCCTTGGAGGCCGCCTTGAAGAACGAACGACCGCTGAGCTCCGCGTTCACCCGCCGAGACCTGTTCCGGTACACCGGGCTACTGGGAGCTGCAGCAGGTATCACCGCGACTCTCGCGGCCTGTGGCGGCGGGCCGTCGTCGACCTCGGTTGTCGGCGGTTCCGCGAGCACCGGCGATCTGACCACCGCCATCGGATACGGCAACGACCAGAGCTTCGACCCGATGCAGACTGCATCCGGTTTCCTCATGGCAGCGGTCAACCACGTCTACGAGGGACTGCTCGAAAACGATCCAGGCACCGGTGAGACGTATGCGGCGCTCGCACAGGCCGTCCCGACCGACGCCACCGCCTCGAGCTGGACCATGAAAATCCGCGAGGGAGCAACCTGGCACGACGGCACTCCGGTCACCTCGGACGACGTCGTCTTCACCTTCGATCGCATCCTCGATCCACAGCTGAACGTACTGATCCGCTCCTTCTTCTCCTCCTGGCTGCAGTCCGTCACCAAGGTCGACGACCAAACGGTGACCCTGAACTTCAACTACCCGTTCAGCGCTGCCGCACAGCGTCTCTCGATCGCCAAGATCATGCCCAAGCACGTCTTCGACGGCCACTGGGACGAGGCCAAGTCCGGAGCGCTGGTCGTCGGTTCCGGTCCGTACAAGCTCAAGAGCCACACCCCCAAGAGCAATACAGCTTTCGAGGCCTTCGAGGCGTACAACGGGCCGCGTCCGGCCAACTTCGCGACCATGAACTGGCTCTCCATCGTCGACACCTCCTCACGCATCGCGCGCGTCTCGGGCAACAATGCCGGTGCACAACTCGCCGACAACATCCCCGTCGCCAACGTCCCCACTCTGACCTCCGGTGGGCGCACCGTCGAGGGCAACCCGGGCATGAACCTCATGTACCTGCTCTTCGACACCACTCAGGCACCGTTCGACGACGTTCGTGTTCGCCAGGCGATGTTCTACGCGATCAACACCCCGAAGATGATCGAGATCGCCCTCGGCGGCAAGGCAGCACCGGCCACGAGCTACCTGTACGAGCGCAACCCCGACTACGCGCGAGCGTCCACCGTCTACTCGTACGATCCGGACAAGGCCCGCTCACTCCTCGCTGCCGCCGGCGTCAGTGGCCTCGACCTGACACTGCTCTCCACCAACGTCAGCTGGCTGGCCGACTGCTTGCCGACCATCAAAGAGTCTTGGGACGCAGTCGGATTCAACACGACGCTCGAACCGCAGGACACCAGCGCCATGGTGAGCAAGCTCAACAGCGGCCAGAAGTTCCAGATCGCCGCCGGTACGTCCAACCCGCAGGCATTCGGCAGCGACGTCGACCTTCTCGTCCGCTACACGTACAGCAAGGGCGGCTTGTGGACGAAGACCTACGCCAAGTGGGACGACACCCCCGAAGCGCAGAAGATCTACGCCACCATGGACGAAGCCACCCGCGAGACCGACCCGGCAAAGCGCAGCACCCTCGTGCAGTCGTACCTGAACCAGATCGCCGAAAATGCTGTCTACTACCCGGTTCTCCATCAGGAACTCCTGACTGCGTGGGATCCGAAGAAGATCGCCGACGTCACTCCGCTGCCGTACCCCGGCGTCAACCTGCTTCAGGCGAAGCCGGCCTGATACCCGCCCGCTCGGCCGTTTCCCACAACTGAGAGATCCCCCGATGGCAAGAGTCCTCCCCATGCTGATCAGGCGATTACTGATACTGATCCCCCTGATCCTCGGCATCATCGCGTTCGTCTTCATCGTGATGCAGTTCGCGCCCACCGATCCCGCAACCGCGGCGTTCAACGGTGGCAACCCGACTGCGGAACAGTTGCAGCAGTTCAAGGAAGAGAACGGACTGCTCGATCCGCTTCCGCTGCAATACGTTCACTTCGTGACCGATCTGGTCAGCGGCAACATGGGTGACAGTCTGATTTCCGGTACCCCGGTGTTGGATTCGATCTCCACCGCTCTGCCACTGACCATTCAGCTCACGGTTCTCGGACTGGTGATCGCCATCGTGCTCTCGCTGATCTTCGGCGTCACCAGCGCACTGTTCCGCGATCGTTGGCCGGATCAGGTCATCCGAGTGATCTCACTCGGTGGTGTGGCGGCACCGTCATTCTGGTTGGCACTGCTGATGATTCAGTATCTGGCTGTTCAACTCGGATGGTTCCCCACCGGTGGCTACGTCAATCCGAGCGACTCCGTCAGCGACTGGCTCTGGTACATGGCGCTCCCGGCGCTGTCCCTGTCACTGCCCGTCGCAGCACAACTCACGCGCATCATCCGCACGTCGATGGTCGAGGAGTTGGACAAAGACTACGTCCGGACCGCGATCGGCAGCGGCCTGCCCTATCACGTGGTGATCGGACGGAATGTGTTGCGTAACGCACTGATCAACCCGCTCACCGTCCTGGGTCTACGAGTCGGTTATCTCCTCGGTGGCGCTGTGGTCATCGAGCAGATCTTCGGCCTGCCCGGCATGGGTCAGCTCATGATCAACGGCGTCACCAACGGTGACCCCGCAGTCGTTCAGGGTGTTGTCATCGTCATCGCGGTCGGCTTCGTCGTCGTCAACCTCGCCGTCGACATCCTCTACCTGCTTGTCAATCCACGACTTCGGAGCGCAGCATGATGAGAAGAAAACTCACCGAGAAGCTTTCGCGACCCGGCATCACCTTTTCTCGCTTCCCCCTCTCGGCCTGGCTGTCGATGGCGGTTCTCGCGATCATCGTGCTCGCCTGCCTCTTCGCGCCGCTGATCACGCAGTACACCCCGCTCGAACAGGCGGTGGGTACCGCGGGCCCCAGCGCCGAGCACTGGTTCGGTCAGGACAGTCTCGGTCGAGATCTGTTCAGCCGCTTGCTCTACGGCGGACGCTGGTCGCTGACCATCGGTCTCGGTTCCACCTTCCTCGCACTGTGCGCCGGCGCTCTCATCGGATCGGTGGCCGCAACGAGCCGAAAAGGCGTCGACGAGACCATCATGCGTGTGCTCGACGTGGTCATGGCGTTCCCGGGCATTGCACTCGCTGCCGTACTCGTCGCGGCCTTCGGTGGTTCGATCCCGGTTCTGATCGTCACTATCGCGTTCCTCTACACACCGATGGTGGCTCGCGTCGTTCGCGCAAACGTTCTCGCTCAGTACGGCGAGGACTACGTCGCGGCCGAAAAGGTCATCGGCGCAAGAACTTCACACATCGTCGTCAAGCACGTCGTAGCCAACTGTGCTGCGCCCGTTCTCGTCTTCTGCACTGTCATGGTCGCCGACGCCATCGTGCTGGAAGCCAGCCTGTCGTTCATCGGCGCCGGTGTGCGTCCCCCGGACCCGTCGTGGGGATCGGTGATCGCGGACGGCAAGAACATGGTCCTCCTCGGTGGTTGGTGGGCAACGGTGTTCCCCGGCCTGCTCATTCTGCTGACGGTGCTCTCCCTCAACGTGCTCGCCGAGGGCCTGACGGACGCGATGGCCGATCCGAGTCTGAAGAAGACCAAGAAGACGCCCTCCGCGCTCCAAGCAGCGCAGACCGCTGCAGCGGAGGAGACCTCCAACGAGCTCATTCTGGAGGACGAAGCCGCATCGGTCACCGACACTCCGGAGTTGATAGACGACTTCGCCGATCCGAGCGTCGTGAAAGATGTTCTCGAGCCGGCCGCCGAGCCGACTCCTCTCGAAACGCACCTGAAGATCCTGGCGGAAACCGAGCGGTCCCGCTCCGATCGTCTTGTGTACGAGGGCGATGCCGCGCCACTCCTCGAGGTCCGCAATCTCACGATCCGGTTCCCGGAACGCTACGGAGACACCGCGATCGTCGACGACGTGAGCTTCACCGTCCGCCCGAACGAGACGATGGCACTCGTCGGCGAGTCCGGTTGCGGAAAATCGCTCACGTCGCTGGCGATCATGGGTCTGCTACCCAAGACGGCAGTGGTGACCGGCGAGATCCTGTTCGACGGAGTCAACGTCCTCGAGCTGAACAACCGAGAGCGAAACAAGCTGCGCGGGCACGACATGGCCATGATCTACCAGGACGCGCTGAGTTCACTGAATCCGGCGATGCTGATCCGCGCGCAGTTCAAGCAGCTCACCAAGCGCGGCGGTACCCGCACAGCCGAGGAACTGCTCGAACTCGTCGGACTCGATCCGGTGCGCACTCTCTCCAGCTACCCACACGAGCTTTCCGGTGGTCAGCGTCAGCGCGTTCTGATCGCCATGTCGCTCACCCGCAGTCCGCGGTTGATCGTCGCGGACGAGCCCACCACCGCTCTCGACGTCACCGTCCAGGCCCAGGTCGTGGACTTGCTCAACGATCTTCGGGGAAAGCTGGGATTTGCAATGGTCTTCGTCAGCCACGACCTGGCACTCGTAGCCTCCCTGGCCCACAAGATCACGGTGATGTACGCCGGTCAGGTCGTCGAGTCGGCGCCCACGAGTGATCTGCTCGTCGATCCCCGCCACGAATACACCCAGGGCCTTCTCGGTGCCGTTCTCTCTATCGAGGACGAAGCGCCGCGACTGCATCAGATTCAGGGAACTGTTCCCTCGCCCGGAAACTTCGCGGCGGGTGACCGTTTCGCCGAGCGTTCCACTCGCCCGGACTCCGACCCCCTCCGTAAGCCGGAGATGGTCCGAATCGACGGGACCGAGCATTGGTTCGCCGACCAGTCCGCGACTCCCGTACGTACAGAATCGGAATTGGAGAGCGTGCGATGACTACAGCTGAAGCACCCATCCTGGAACTGAAGAACATTCACGTCGTCCACAAGACCCGTTCGGGATCACTGTTCAAACCCGGCACGGTTCACGCGGTCAACGATGTCAGTATCGACGTACGACGAGGGACGACGATCGGCATCGTGGGCGAGTCGGGTTGTGGCAAGTCCACTCTGGCCAAAGTCATGGTCGGACTGCAGAAACCGACGTCGGGCGACGTGGTCTTTCGCGGCCGAAGCGCTCTGACCCGGTCGGCCGGCGTGCGCAAGGAGTTCGGCCGGGCGATTTCGATCGTCTTCCAGGATCCGGCTACCGCGCTCAATCCCCGAATGACGGTGGCCGACATCCTCACCGATCCACTCGACGTCCACGGCATCGGCAACCGCGCGAGCCGGACCGCCCGAGTTCGCGAGCTGGTCGGTTTGGTCGGACTCCCCCAATCTGCGCTCGAAGTCATCCCGAGCCAGATCTCCGGCGGTCAGCGGCAACGTGTCGCGATCGCGCGTGCACTCGCGCTCGAACCTGACGTCATCGTGGCCGACGAGCCGACGTCGGCGCTCGACGTCTCGGTGCGAGCGCAGATCCTGAATCTGCTCAGCGACATCAAGGCTCGGTTGGGGCTCGGCATGGTGTTCATCTCGCACGACATACAGACGGTGCGGTACGTCTCCGACACCATCGTCGTCATGAACGCCGGGCGGATCGTCGAGCAGGGAACGGCCCAGGAAGTATTCGACAACCCGTCGGATGCGTACACGGCCAAACTGCTGGGTGCGGCGCCCAGCCTCCTGCAACGCACCGTTGACGTGGGTTGACCAATGGAGCGGATGACCGGACATAGGATGAAGGACGTTCGTATCAGAAAAGGGGAATCGATGTCTGTCCGGAGTGGCACACAGGGCGCTCGTTTCAGCGCGCAAAACCGCATGCGCGCACTTCAGACGGACATCATGAACTTGATCCTCGAACGCAGGCTCTCCCCCGGCGACCCGATGCCCACCGAGGCCGAACTGTCCGAGGAATTGGGTATCGGCCGAAACACGCTCCGGGAGGCGCTCAAGGTTCTGCAGGCCTTGGGCGTCGTCGAGATCCGTCACGGCTTCGGAATGTTCGTCGCCCCTAGCAACTTCGACGCTCTCGCCGACGGCCTGACCTTCCGTGGCCGGTTGTCCTTGCAGGGCACCGGGCACGAGGCGATGGAACTGGTCGACATTCGTCAGGCACTCGAGACCGGACTGATCGGTGCGGCGATGGCCGAGATGACGTCGGCCGACCACGCCGACCTCGACGAACTCGTCACCGGCATGGAGGTCCGTGCCGCTGCCGGGAAGAACTTCTCCGACATCGACGCGACCTTCCACTCCCGCCTGTACTCCCCGCTGGACAACCAGGTCCTCGCTCAGTTGATGGACGTCTTCTGGCAGGTGTACAGCGAGATCCAGCAGGCCATCGGGCATTCGGATACGCCGCTGATCGACATCGCGTCGAAGCACCGTGCGATTCTCGACGCGATCCGTACGGGTGATGCAGTCGAGGCGGCGCACACTCTCGATGTGCACTTCGGTGGCCTGCGCGAGCGGATCGCCAGTCTCCATGCGTCGGAAGCGCAGTAATTTCGAAACACGTGATTTTGCTCCGCTGTCTCACCATCGCGCCCGTTCTTCCGGCAAAATTACGGGTATGAAGAACCCGAACCTGACGCCTTCGCGCGTTCTCGCAGTTGTCCTCGCTGCCGCCCTGGTCATTTTCGTGATCGCACGCCGCCGCGACGACGGCGCCCTCAGCCGCGGAGAATGGTTGTCGGACACCGTCGGACCGGACGACCTCGCCGGCTGAAACGACGTGTGCCCTCGGCCGAAACTCGGCCAAGGGCACACGCACGTGTCATCTACTACTTCATCGAATCCAGCCGGGTTCGCGCGTCCTCGAACCCGGACACCAGCTCTGCCATGACCTCGGCGACCGGGCGGATCTCGTTCATCCGTCCCACGATCTGACCGACGGGCATTGCCACAACTTCCGGGTTCTCCGATGCAGCGATTCTCTGATGAGCGTCGCTGACCAGAAGGTTCTGCAGCGGCATCGGCAATGGCGCCGGTGCTCCCGGGTTCGACCAGGCTTCCGTCCACTTGGTCTTGAGCAACCGAGCGGGCTTACCCGAGTAGATGCGCGAACGAACGGTGTCGGCCGACGTCGCGCCCAACAGTGCACGCTGAATAGCGGACGGGCCCTCGCCCGATGCACTGCCGAGTTTGTATTCGGACGTGGTGAGCCAGTACGAGCCCATCCACACTCCGGACGCACCGAGTGCAAGTGCGGCAGCCACCTGACGGCCGCTGCCTATACCGCCGGCAGCCAGTACGGCAGCTGAATCACCCAGTGCATCAACGATTTCCGGAACGAGAACCATCGATGCGATTTCGCCGGTGTGACCGCCGGCCTCGTAGCCCTGCGCGATCACGATGTCGACACCGTTCTCGACGTGACGACGTGCATGCTCGACGGCGCCGGCCAGCGCTGCTACCGGTACGCCCTTCTCGTGTGCCTGATCGATGACGTCCTTCGGCGGTGATCCCAGAGCATTCGCAATCAACGCAATCCGGTGTCCCAGAGCAACATCGACGTGTGACCGCGCCACCGAGTGAAGCCATCCCAGTACGCCGGTCGCATGCTCGACGTCGTCGGAAAGCGGCGGCACACCGAGCTCGTCGAGCGTGCGGTTGACGAAGGCGCGGTGCTCCTCCGGAATCAGCTTGTCGAGATCGACGGCGCCGCCCTCTGTCGGCACCTTGGCCGGCATGACGATGTCGACGCCGTACGGCTTACCGTCGGTGTTCTCGTCCATCCACGTCAGTGCGGCTTCGAGCTCTTCCGGGTCGTTGAACCGGACGCAACCGAGCACGCCCAGACCGCCCGCGCGGCTGATCGCGGCCGCGACGTGCTCGGAAGGAGTGAATCCGAAAATCGGGTATTCGATGCCGAACTTGTCGGCGAGATCCGAACGCATCAGGCTTCCACGCTTTCGTTTGCGGACGCCACAGGAGCGCCGTTTCCGTTGTGATCATCAGCCTCGCGCGATTCCGTTTCGGCCTTCGCCCAGCGGTAGTCGGGCTTGCCTGCCGGGTTGCGCTTGATCTGGTCCACGAACCACACGCTGCGCGGAACCTTGTATCCGGCAATCTCTTTGCGTGCTGCGGTGGCGATGTCGTGCAGCGTCGGCGACGTGCCTTCGCGTACCTGGACCACTGCGGCAACGCGCTGACCGAAGCGCTCGTCGGGGATACCGACCACCAGGACGTCGAAGATGTCCGGGTGCGCCTTCAAAGCGCCCTCGACCTCTTCCGGGTACACCTTCTCGCCGCCGCTGTTGATCGACACCGAACCGCGGCCGAGCATCGTGACCGTGCCGTCGGCTTCGACCTGCGCATAGTCGCCGGGGATCGAGTAGCGAACGCCGTTGATGGTGCGGAAGGTTTCGGCCGTCTTGACCTCGTCCTTGTAGTAGCCGAGCGGGATGTTGCCCTTGCGAGCGAGCATGCCGCGCTTGCCCGATCCGGGTTCGACCTCGTTGCCGTCGTCGTCGAGAACCGTTGTGGAGGCGTCGATCTTGACCGTCGGACCGCCAGTGTGCTTCTGGCCCTTGCTCAGCACGGCGAGTCCACCGAAGCCGGTCTCGGATGCTCCGATGGAGTCCGTCAGCAGGCGGTTGGGCAACAGTTCGAGGAACTGCTCCTGGATACTCGGCGAGAAGAGTGCAGCACTGCTGGCCATCACGTAGAGCGTCGAAAGATCGTACGGCTCACCGGTCTCCGGGTTTCCGGCGATGAGTGCGTCGAGCATCGGACGGCCCATCGCGTCACCAGTGATGAAGATCAGGTTGACCTTGTGCTTGTCGATGTTCTGCCACACCTCGTGGGCGTCGAATTCCGGGTGCATCAAACAGGTTCCGCCGCCGAAGAGGCTGTGGAATACCGCCGACTGCGAACCGCCGTGAATCATCGGGGGGATCGGGTAGCGGATCATGCTCGGGTTGGCGGCGCCGACCTTCGCCATCTCGTACTCGTCCTCGACCGGAACTCCGGTGACGAAGTTGATGCCTCCGCCGAGAACACGCCACCAGTCCTCGTGACGCCACATGACGCCCTTGGGACTTCCGGTGGTGCCGCCGGTGTAGAGCATGAAGATGTCGTCGTTGCTGCGCTCTTCGAAATCACGCTCACCCGAACTCTGCGCGAGTGCGTCCTCGTAGCCGATGCCGAAAGCACTGAAGTCCAGATCGGTGCCGTCCTCGACCACGATGACGGACTTGACCTTGGGAGTGTTCGGCAGGACGTTCGCGACCTTGTCCGAGTAGCGGCGCTCGTGAATGAGGGCAACCATGTCGGAGTTGTCGAAGATGTACTGCAACTCGTTCTCGACGTACCGGTAATTGATGTTGACCATCACGGCCCGGATCTTGAAAACCGCGACCATGGCCTCGATCGCCTCGATGACGTTCCGGCAGTAGATGCCGACCTTGTCACCCGGCTGAACGCCATGTTCACGCAGGTAGTGACCGAGGCGGTTTGCTCGGTCCTCCAACTGTGCATAAGTCATCTCGCGGTTGTCCGAGACCAGCGCAACGCGGTCCGGAACGAGGTCGATTGCGTGCTCTACGAAGTCTGCGATGTTAAGGGCCACGAGTTCAAAGTAGAACGTGTTACCGTTTCTGGCAAGACCCAATTTGAGAGCCAGCTCACAGACCCGCCAGGAGCCATCAGTGTCCACTTCGACGACCGAAAAATCAGACATTTCGGAAACCGCGCCGCATTGCCTCGTGGAGAAGCGTGGCCACGTTCTCATCGTGACCATGAATCGCCCCGAGCGTAAGAACGCCATCACCGGCGAGATGATGGCGATCATGGTCGACGCCTGGGATCAGGTCGACAACGACCCCGAGATCCGTGTCGCCATCCTCACCGGTGCGGGCGGCGACTTCTGCGCCGGCGCCGACCTCAAGAACATGTCCGCCAAGCCGCCGGGAGATTCCTTCGCGGGCGGTGGCGTCGACATGTCCAAGATCGAAGGCCTCCTCAAGGGCCGTCGGTTGACCAAGCCGCTGATCGCCGCCGTCGAGGGTGCAGCCATCGCCGGCGGAACCGAAATCCTGCAGGGCACCGACATCCGCGTCGCGGGTGAGAGCGCCAAGTTCGGCGTCTCCGAAGCCAAGTGGGGGCTCTTCCCGCTCGGCGGTTCCGCAGTGCGTCTGGTGCGACAGATTCCGTACACGATCGCGGCGGACATCCTGCTCACAGGTCGTCACATCAAGGCTCCGGAGGCCAAGGAGATCGGGCTCATCGGCCACGTGGTCCCGGACGGCCAGGCCCTCGACAAGGCGCTGGAGCTCGCGGAACTGATCAGTGCCAACGGCCCCCTCGCCGTGCAGGCGATTCTCAAGACCATCCGCGACACCGAGGGCATGCACGAGGAAGAGGCCTTCCAGATCGACGCACAGCTGGGTATGAAGGTGTTCATGAGCGCCGACGCCAAGGAGGGCCCGCGGGCTTTCGGTGAGAAGCGGGCGCCCCAGTTCAAGGGTGTCTGACCCACCCCTGTCTGAGCCACCCCCGTCTGACCGACCCCGCCTGAGCCCCCTTTCCCGTCCGCTCTCGGTCCCACCCACCCCCTTTTCGAGCGAACGTACCTTTCGGCGCCTTCAGTGCGCCGAAAGGCACTTTCGCTCAGCCGGTTTCGTCCAATTTCACCCATCTCGACCTCGCGAACACCTGCGGCCGGGGACGTGACTGCGCCAATCTGTAGTGCGCACGCAGGTCCTCGATCACGCGATCAGGGTCCGTTCGCAGTGCACTGGGCACCGTCGGCAACACGCTGATTCCCGCATTCTGCATACGCGTCCGACGCTCCACCGTGCGCTTGTAGTCCGTCGGCGCGGCATGCCATTCCAAGGAGTCGATGTCCCACGCGAAGGCAACCGAATCGATCCATCCGTCCGGAACTGCGATGAAGTCCCCGTTGGCATCCCGGATCTCATGGTTGAACAACATTTCCGGCAGCCCGCTCCGCTGCCACAATTTTCGCGCGTGAACCTCCGGAACCGAGTGGACGTTCGCGTTCACTTCGCGCAACACGACCCGAGGTAGCGCGGAACCCCGACTGCTACCCGCTTCGAGTTCCTTCGCAAGTTCGCGCACCGAGACATCGCCGCGCTGAACAGCCTCAGCGATGAGTGCCCGTGTGGGATCGAGCGCCTTGTACCGCCTCGCAGCGTCGAGTAACGCTCGCGGCAGCGGAGCACAGCGCAGACCGTTCCGAATCTCCGGCTCGGGCAGTCGAACAGGGCGCTCCACCGTGACGAACCCAACCGATTGAACTCGACGGTCGATGGGGATGAGCACCTGCACATCCCCCGAGTGCGTTCGATATCCGTACTCCGACATGGCTGATCGCCCGGTCAGCAGGGAATCGTCACCGCTCAACATGAGCGCAGCGATCGAGCGTTGACGTGGCGTCGGTTGACCGTTTCTGAGCAGAATGACCCCCGGCAATATGCGCTGCCACGGTCCACCTACCCGACACCGGGTGTGCACTGCGGAGTTGGACACGCCCAATCGCGCCAACTCCGCCGTTCGGATCACTCCGCTTCGACTGACGCGGTAAATCGCGTCCAGATCATCGCCCCACGTTCCTCGCCGCATGGTTGCAGCATGACTCGAGCATCAGCGCGGGCCCCGGCGGCGAACTGGGGTTTCGGTGCGCCTGTGGATAACTTTGGGCGAGCGAAAGGTACGTTCAGCGCCTCAGATGCGCTGAACGTGCCGTTCGCTCGAAAAAAGGGGGTACCGCTCGAAAATGGGGGGGTGCCCCGCTCAACCACCCACCGCGGCCGCGAGCTCTCGCACATGGTCGGCGTCGCGGCAGGTCACCAGCAGCATCGTGACTCCGGCTTCCTCCCAACGCTTCACGTCTGCGCGCACCTCGTCGACGTTGCCGATGATCATGGTCTCGGTGACCATCTCGTCGGGGACGACGGCAGCAGCTTCGTCCTTGCGGCCCGACATGAAGAGGCGACCGATCTCGTCGACCTCCTTCTCGTAGCCCATCCGCTTGTAGACCTGCGCGTGAAAGTTCAACTCCGGGGCGCCCATTCCGCCCACGTAGAGGGCGGTCATCGGCTTGAGAGCAGCGATGGCAGCGGCGCGATCGTCGGTCACGATGACCTGGCACGTGGCGGCCACCTCGAAGTCTTCGCGACTGCGACGGGCCCCGGCGCGCGCGAACCCTTCGTCGAGCCACTTGTTGTACATCGGGGCCAGGCGCGGGGTGTAGTAGATCGCCAGCCAGCCGTCGGCGATTTCACCGGCGAGCGCGACGTTCTTCGGCCCTTCGGCGCCGAGCCAGATCGGGATGTCCGCACGCAGCGGGTGCGTAATGGGCTTGAGCGGCTTGCCAAGTCCCGAACTACCCGGTCCCGCATACGGCAGAGGGTAGTGGGGACCGGGGCTGGTGACGGGCGCTTCACGGGCGAGGACCTGGCGCACGATCGAGACGTATTCGCGGGTGCGCGCGAGCGGCTTCTCGAACGGCTGGCCGTACCAACCTTCGACGACCTGCGGTCCGGATACGCCGAGCCCGAGGATCGTTCGCCCACCGTTGAGGTGATCGAGAGTGAGCGCGTGCATGGCACAGCTGGTCGGTGTTCGCGCCGAAATCTGTACGACGGAGGTGCCGAGACGGACGTTCTCGGTGCGCGATCCCCACCAGGCGAGCGGGGTGAAAGCGTCCGAGCCCCACGACTCCGCCGCGAAGACCGCGTCGAATCCCGCGCCTTCCGCGGCCTCGATCAGTTCCGGGGCGTTTGCCGGCGGCTGTGCGCCCCAGTATCCGAGTTGCAACCCAAGCTTCATCGCAGGCCTCCACATTGCCGGTGATCAGAAGTGACTCTTGCCACAATCTCTAGAACCTGTTCTACTCGATCTTGTGACCATCGGAAAGAGCGGGGTGGCCGACAAGCCCCTGAGCGCACCATTGAATCTCCATTTCGACTACACCAGATCGACGGGACCGACCATCGGCGCGTTCGTGACTGCCCTGCGTGATCGCAAGGTGATCGGCGCACGCGGGTCGAACGGTCGTGTCTTCGTGCCGCCACCGGAATTCGATCCGGACACGGCCGAACCACTGACCGACTTCGTCGGAGTCTCCGACGGCGGAACGGTCGTGAGTTGGACGTGGATGCCCGAACCCATCGAGGGTCAACCACTGACGAAGCCTTTCGCGTGGGCCCTGATCAAGCTCGACGGCGCGGACACGTCCATGCTCCACGCAGTCGACGTCGACTCCCCTGACGACATCAGCACCGGCCTGCGGGTTCGTGCTCGCTGGGCGTCGGAGCGGGTCGGGCAGATCAAGGACATCGAGTGCTTCGAACCGGGTGAGAGCGAAAATGGAATCGCGACAGTCGATTCCAGCGCCGATCCTGTCACCATGATCACGACGCCTGTCGACCTGCACTTCATGCATTCCGCTTCGGCCGAGGAGAGCTTCTACCTCCGCGGTCTCGCAGAAGGCAAGCTCATCGGTGGTCGCAGCGGACCCGAAGACAAGATCTACATCCCACCGCGCGGCGCCAATCCCACCAACGGGAAGCCGACGAGCGAGCAGATCGAACTGCCGGACAAGGGAATTGTCACCACCTTCTGCATCGTCAACGTCCCGTTCCTCGGGCAGCGAATCAAACCGCCCTACGTGGCCGCCTACGTGCTTCTCGACGGGGCCGACATTCCGTTCCTGCACTTGATTCTCGAATGTGATGCCGCGGACGTACGCATGGGCATGCGCGTCGAAGCCAAGTGGAAGCCTCGCGAAGAGTGGGGTTACACCCTCGAGAACATCGAATACTTCCGGCCGACAGGTGAACCCGACGCCGAGTACTCCACCTTCCAACACCACCTGTGAGGCTCCTGAAATGACTTCTGCAGACATCGCAGTCGTGGGCTTTGCTCAGGCACCCCACGTCCGCGAAACCAACGGCACCACCAACGGCGTCGAGATGCTCGTCCCGTGCTTCCAGCAGCTCTACAGCGATCTGGGAATCACCAAGTCAGACATCGGCTTCTGGTGCTCCGGATCTTCCGACTACCTGGCCGGACGAGCGTTCTCCTTCATCTCGGCCATCGACTCCATCGGAGCGGTCCCGCCGATCAACGAATCTCACGTCGAGATGGACGCTGCGTGGGCCTTCTACGAAGCGTGGATCAAGATCTTGACCGGCGAGGTCGAGACCGCGCTGGTATACGGCTTCGGCAAATCCTCCGCCGGGCACCTGCGCAAGATCCTGTCCATGCAGCTCGATCCGTACCTCGTCACTCCGCTGTGGCCGGACTCCGTCTCGATCGCCGGACTTCAAGCCCGACTCGGACTCGACGCGGGTAAGTGGACGCAAGAGGACATGGCGGAGGTTGCCGCTCGTAGCCGTCGTCACGCGCTGAGTAATCCGAAGGCTCAGCTCGCAGGCGAGGTCGACATCGAGGCCCTTCTCGCCAGCCCCTTCCTCGCAGATCCGTTGCGCGCACACGATTGTGCGCCCATCACCGACGGCGCGGCAGCAATCGTCCTGGCCTCGGGTAACCGCGCCCGCGATCTCTGCGAGCGGCCGGCGTGGATCACCGGACTCGAGCATCGCATCGACTCCCCCAACCTGGGTGCACGTGACCTGACCACCTCACCGTCCACTACGTCCGCAGCCAAGGCGGCAACGGGCGGCGAGGTCGGCAACATCGACGTCGCCGAACTGCACGCACCGTTCACTCACCAGGAATTGATCTTGAAGGAAGCGATCGGCCTGACCGACGCCACCACGATCAATCCGTCCGGCGGTCCGCTCAGCGGCAACCCACTGTTCGCCGGTGGTCTGGAACGAATCGGCCACGCCGCCAAGGCAATCTTCGACGGCCAGGCGAATCGCGCTCTGGCCCATGCAACAAGCGGCCCTGTGCTGCAGCAGAACCTGGTAGCAGTCTTGGAGGGACGGAACTGATGGCCGGAACGCCTCAACTCGCGGCCGTGCTCGGCACCGGCCAAACTCACTACGTCGCAAAGCGTCACGATGTCTCGATGGCGGGCTTGGTTCGTGAAGCCATCGACGCCGCGATGCTCGACGCCAACGTCGGCTGGGACGACATCGACGCCGTCGTCATCGGAAAGGCCCCCGACTTGTTCGAGGGTTCGATGATGCCCGAACTCGCCATGTCGGATGCTCTGGGCGCCAACGGAAAGCCGTTGCTGCGTGTTCACACTGCCGGCTCGGTGGGCGGTTCGACGGCTATCGTCGCCTCCAGCCTGGTCAAATCCGGTGTCCACAAGCGGGTTCTGACGGTTTCCTGGGAGAAGCAGTCCGAGTCGAACGCCATGTGGGCGCTGTCCGTACCGGTTCCGTTCAACATGCCCGTCGGCGCCGGTGCCGGTGGATACTTCGCCCCGCACGTCCGTTCGTACATTCGTCGATCGGGCGCACCGGAGCACATCGGCTACCTCGTCGCGGTGAAGGATCGGCTCAACGGCAGCCTCAATCCGTATGCGCACTTGCGGCAGCCGGACATCACTCTCGAATCGGTACAGGCATCTCAGATGCTCTGGGATCCGATCCGATACGACGAGACCTGCCCGTCCTCTGACGGCGCGTGCGCTCTGGTGATCGGCAACGAGGAAGCGGCCGCACAGGTCGAGGCCGAGGGTCGTTCGGTCGCGTGGATCCACGCGACGGCCATGCGCACCGAGCCGACCTTCTATGCCGGACGCGATCAGGTCAATCCGCAAGCCGGCCGTGACGCTGCAGCAGCACTGTGGAAGTCAGCGGGAATCACCGATCCGCTGAACGAGATCGACTGCGCCGAAATCTATGTCCCGTTCTCGTGGTTCGAGCCGATGTGGCTCGAGAACCTCGGCTTCGCGGAGGAAGGCCAGGGCTGGAAGCTGACCGAGGCAGGTGAAACCGCGATCGGCGGCAAGCTCCCGGTCAATGCCTCGGGCGGTGTTCTCTCCTCCAACCCGATCGGCGCCTCGGGCATGATCCGATTTGCCGAGTCGGCGATGCAGGTCATGCACCGCGCCGGCGATCACCAGGTAGCCGACGCGCGCAAGGCTCTCGGCCATGCCTACGGCGGTGGCTCGCAGTACTTCTCGATGTGGGTCGTCGGCTCCGAACGTCCCACCACGTAAGCAGCAGCACACACGCCGATCAGGAAGAGGCCGAAGATGAAGTACACCGTCGGGGTTGCCATGAACCCCTTGGACCAGTTAGCCGGTATCGCCAAAACTGCCGAGGAATGCGGCTTCTCGTCGATCGCTCTCCCCGATTCACTGTTCTTCATGGAAACACAGGCGGCGGATTACCCGTACACCCCGGACGGGTCTCGGATGTGGAATGCCGAGACCCCCTGGGTCGATCCGCTCATCGCCGCGGCTGCAATGGGCGCGGTGACCGAGAAGATCGAGTTCTACACCCAGGTGCTCAAGCTGGGTAGCCGCAATCCCGTCCTGCTCGCGCGGCAGGTCGGTTCGGTGGCGGCATTGACGAACAACCGTTTCGGCTTCGGCGTCGGAATCGGTTGGGCTCCGGAAGAGTTCGAGTGGTGCGGCGCTCCGTACAAGCGTCGGGGCGCACGTGTGGACGAGATGATCGACGTCCTCAAACTGATCCTCGGCGGCGGCATGGTCGAGTATCACGGTGAGTTCTTCGATTTCGATCGCCTGCAGATGAGCCCGGCCCCCACCAAGCCGGTTCCGTTCTACGTCGGCGGCCACACCGAGGTCGCACTCAAGCGTGCTGCGCGAGTCGGCGACGGTTGGACCTCGGCGATGATCAAGTTCGACGACCTGGTGGGTGTGATCGCACGACTACGCGAACTGCGCGCCGAGTACGGCCGCGAGAACGAGCCGTTCGAAATCCAGACGGTGTGCATCGACCGTTTCGGCAAGGACGGTTACGCAGAGCTCGAAGATGCCGGCGTCACGGACATCATTACCGTGCCTTGGGTTTTCGACGGAATCGGATTCGATGCCCCACTGGAGGCAAAGCAGGATTCGATGCGCAAATTCGCCGAGCAGTACATCAACTGAGGAGCCGCGATGACCGACGAACACCCCGCCCGCGTCGCGGGTAACGCTTCGCGCGCCGCAGCGAGTGGCAAGAACAAGGAAGCCTGGCTGGACCTCTTCGCCGAGGACGGTTGGGTGGAAGATCCGGTCGGGCCTTCGGGCTTCGATCCCGAAGGCAAAGGCCATCACGGGCGCGAAGCGATCTCCAAGTTCTACGACATGACGATCGCGAACGCGGACAAGCTCGAATTTCTGATCGACGATTCCCTGGTGTGCGGCAACGAGAACGTCAACATCGGCAAGATCCGAACCACCATCGGCGGCTCGATCATCGACGCCGAGGGCGTGTTCGTCTACCGGGTGAACGACGACGGCAAGATCGCGTCGCTTCGAGCATTCTGGGAAGTGGACCGTGCAATGAAGACGGCACGCAAAGCCTGAGAACCCACAGTACGAGCGCGGCCCCGGTCATCGACCGGGGCCGCGCTCGTCGTATTCGAATCAGCCCGTCGTACTTGCACCGAGAAGCTCGAAATGGTTTCCTGGTTCCCAACGTCGCGTGTCGATGACGGACTGCGTCAGGCATGGAGGCGTCGTACCGCAAGGGGTCACTCATGACCATTTCGTTCAATCACACCATCATCGCCGCAAAAGACCGACAAGAGTCTGCGTGGTTCTTCACTCACATGTTCGGCCTTCCAGGCCCGGTCGAAGCCGGCTACTTTCTCGGCGTTGAACTCGAGCACGGCGTGACGTTGGACTTCGCACAGGTGGAAGAAGGCGCCGAGGTTGCGTCTCAGCACTATGCTTTCCTCGTCTCCGAGGATGACTTCGACGGCATCTACCAGCGGATACAGGCGCTGAAACTGGATCACTGGGCCGATCCGCGCCAGTCGAGTACCGGCTTCAACACCAACGACGGTGGGCGTGGGGTCTACTTCCTCGACCCGTCGGGACATTTCCTGGAAGCCATCACCAAACCGTACGGCGGCTGAATTGGAGATTGAACTACAAACGGCGGCGCCTACGGGAGATGAGGGATCCCGCAGACGCCGCCGCAGTTCCAGGTTGCCAACAAGTGGCTCCCCGGAACGTCTACTGTAGTTCTGCGTGTTCGAGAGTGCAGAGGCAACTCCCGAAAACCTACACAGAACCTACTCGCCGGTTACCAGGTCAGTATATGTCCGGATCAGTGTTTGACCGGGCAGCCCGATGTCTTGTAATCAACCTGAAACTCTTTGATGCCGTTGAGCCAGCCCGAGCGAAGGCGTCGGGGATCCCCGAGCCTGGTGATGTCGGGTAGGTGATCGGCGATCGCATTGAAGATCAGATCGATTTCCAGACGGGCCAAGTTGGCGCCGATGCAGTAGTGCGCACCGGTGCCGCCGAATCCGAGGTGCGGATTGGGGTCACGCATGATGTCGAACTTCGTCGGGTTCTCGAAGACGTCCTCGTCGAAGTTGGCCGACGCGTACATCATCACGACGCGATCGCCCTTCTTGATCTTCTGTCCGCCGAGTTCGGTGTCTTCGAGCGCGGTGCGCTGGAAGGAAGTCACCGGGGTCGCCCAACGAACGATCTCGTCGGCCGCCGTCTTGGGGCGTTCCTTCTTGTACAGCTCCCACTGGTCGGGATTGTCGAGGAAGGCAACCATGCCGTGTGTGATGGCATTGCGAGTGGTCTCGTTACCCGCGACCGCAAGCAGGATCACGAAGAAGCCGAATTCCTCTGGGGAGAGCTCATTTCCGTCGATGTCAGCTTCGATGAGCTTGGTGACGATGTCATCGGCGGGACACTTCTTGCGCTGATCCGCCATCTGGTACGCGTATCCCAGAATCTCCATCGACGCTGCCTGCGGGTCGATGTCGAACTCGGGATCGTCGTACGACGTCATCTGGTTGGACCAGTCGAAGAGCTTCATTCGATCTTCCTGCGGCACACCGAGAAGCTCGGCGATTGCCTGCAGCGGAAGTTCGGACGCGACCTGAACCACGAAGTCACCGGCACCGCCGGCAGCCGCGGTCGTGACGATCTTTTCGGCACGCTCGGTCAGTTCCTCGCGCAGGCTGTTGATGGCGCGCGGGGTGAATCCACGAGATACCAGCTTGCGCAGCTTGGTGTGCTCCGGAGCGTCCTTGTTGATGAGAATGAATCGCTGCATCTCGACGTTCTCACGCGGGATGTCGTCGGCGAAGCGAGGAATCGCAGTGTTCTCGTGGGTCGAGAAGATGTCGCTTCGCTGCGAAACTTCCTTGACCTCTTCATGACGGGTGACCACCCAGAAGCCCTCGTCCTGGAATCCACCGATTTCCGGGGGCTGCGGATTCCACCACACGGGGGCCGTCTTCCGGAGTTCGGCGAACTCCTCGAACGGCATGCGTTCCGCGTAGATGTCGGGGTCCGTGAAGTCGATTCCCTCGGGGAATGCGGGCTGTGCCACTGATGTCTCCTGCCCTAAGCCTTTTCATCACAGGGGTGATGGGGATCCGTGATGTGTAACACGTTCTACTCTCATTGAAACACAAGCCTGCTTACTAGGAAAGGAAACGTCGGCAGGTCTTGCTTCCCGCAGAGAACCTGTTCTACTTTTTCATTACAAGGAAAGGAGCCCGCTGTGGGCACACCAGTAATCGTCGAGGCTGTCCGTACACCGATCGGCAAGCGCGGAGGTTGGCTCGCCGGTCTGCACGCCGCCGAGATCCTCGGAGCTGCACAAAAGGGAGTTCTCGACCGGTCGGGAATCGACCCGTTGCTGATCGAGCAGGTGATCGGCGGCTGCGTCACCCAGGCCGGCGCTCAGTCCAACAACATCACGCGCACGGCCTGGCTGCACGCCGGACTTCCGTGGCAGACCGGCGCAACCACCGTGGACTGCCAGTGCGGTTCGGCCCAGCAGGCGAACCATCTGATCGCCGGTCTGATCGCCACCGGCGCCATCGACGCCGGTATCGCCTGCGGCATCGAAGCCATGAGCCAGGTTCCCCTCGGCGCCAACGTCGGCGATCAGGCCGGACCGCGCCGACCCGCGACGTGGGACATCGACATGCCCAACCAATTCGAAGCTGCAGAACGCATCGCGCGTCGACGCGGACTGACCCGCGACGACGTCGAAGCCCTCGGCGTCCGCTCGCAGGCGCTGGCCAAGCAGGCTTGGGAGGAAGGACGTTTCGACCGCGAGGTTCTCGAACTCTCGGCACCCCAGGTCGACAAGGAAGGAAACCTCACGGGCGAGACCAAGGTCGTCAATCGCGATCAGGGCCTGCGCGATACGACGGCGGAGTCCCTTGCCCGACTGAAGCCCGTCCTCGAAGGCGGGATTCACACGGCCGGAACGTCTTCCCAGATCTCCGACGGCGCGGCCGCAGTCCTGCTCATGGACGAGGGCAAGGCTCGCGCGCTCGGATTGAAGCCGCGAGCCCGCATCATCGCCCAGGCGCTGGTCGGCTCGGAACCGGAATTCCACCTCGACGGACCGGTGCAGGCAACCAGCCGTGTCCTGGAGAAGAGCGGAATGAAGATCGGCGATCTCGATCTGTTCGAGATCAACGAAGCATTCGCATCCGTCGCACTGTCCTGGGCTCAGGTTCACGAACCTGACTTCGACAACGTCAATGTCAACGGCGGCGCGCTCGCTCTCGGCCATCCGGTCGGCAGCACGGGATCTCGCCTGATCACCACCGCACTGCACGAACTCGAGCGTCGCAACGGCTCGACGGCTCTGATCACGATGTGCGCCGGCGGCGCACTGGCCACCGGAACCATCATCGAGCGTATCTGAGATGACTACTCCCCCAGCCAAACCCAAGGGACTCGACGCTCCGGCGACGGTCAAGATCATCAAGTGGATGTCGAAGGCGAACGTCGCGATGTATCGCGCCACCGACGGGCGGCTGGGTAGCAAGTGGCGGGTCGGCAGCGCGTTCCCTCGCGGGCTGCCGATCTGCCTGCTGACCACCACCGGTCGCAAATCCGGCGAGGAGCGGATCAGCCCGCTGCTGTTCCTCGAGGACGGCGAGAACGTGATTCTGGTGGCGTCGCAAGGCGGTCTTCCGAAGAACCCGATGTGGTACCTCAACATCAAGGCAGACCCGGTGGTGACGGTGCAGATCAAGTCTCGGATCCGCTCGATGAAAGCCCGCGTCGCGGCCGAGGACGAGCGCGCTCGGCTGTGGCCGATGTTGAGGGCGATGTATCCGGATTTCGACAACTATCAGGCCTGGACCGACCGGGTCATTCCCGTCATCGTGTGCGAGCCACTGAAGAGTTAAACGAACTGTTTACAACAAAACGTTTACATTGACCCGGGTTCGTGCCACCCTGGGTTCATGACCGATGACCAGTTCAGACCGATCGATTCCGGCCGCGAACGCGCACATCGCGAGTACGCCGGACTCTTTCGAATCAGCGAGCGCCACGGCGCGACCCCAAGCCAGCGCGCGCGGCAATCTCATCCGGAGATGCTCGAGCCCTACGGCGCGGTGCGCGTCGTGGCTCGTCTTGCGGGTGGCACCGACACACCGCAGCCGAACGAACCCGAGGTCGACGATGCCGACGTCATGGCTGCGTTGACTCTGATCCCCAAGGCCCGAGCCGAAATGGAACAGCTGGAAGCACTGTTCCTCGGGATTGCCCGCGAACGGGGCATGACCTGGCAGGACATCGCTTTCGGACTGGGACTCGGAAGCACTCAAGCCGCCCGCCAGCGCTACGAACGGCTCGTTCGCCGCACCGGAGGCTGAACGCGTGCCATAACCGGCGAGTTGGAGCACTATTGACTCGTACGGTCCGCACGGCGTTTCGACAGAGCCTCGAACACAGCAAGGAGTCGCATATATGACGACGCATATTCAAGATCAAATCCTGGACCGACGCGAGATCACCTCAGCCCTCGTGCGTGCGCTGGAGCGTCGCCACGAGGTGCTGGACGCAGTGGTCGACAGCAAGGACCACCAGGAGGCACTGACCACCGTCGCGGAACTCCTCGGCACGTCGGAAGCAAATGCCGAAGCAGTTCTGAGCCTCAAGTTCAGCGCACTGACCAAGGCAGCGCGCGATCGCATCCAGGGCGAGCTGGAGAATCTCGACGCCACTCTCGAATGGACGACGCTCGATCGTCCCGCGAGCAGCGGGCAGAACTTCACCCTGCGTCCGTTCAGCGACAGCGCAGAAGACAAGGCACTGTTCACGATTCGCTCGGCCGAGCAGCTCGGCGAAGACGGCAAGCCGTGGAGCGAGGATCGGATCGAAGCCGAGCGCGTCGGCGGTCTCGGTCGGATCGACGACGAGAGCGCTGCCTGGTTCGTCGCCGAGGACGTCTCCGGTGACGGCCCGAAGAGCGTCGGCCTGGTATTCGGCGAACTCGACGGCCAAGAGGTGAACGTGGCGATCTGGATCGCGCCGGAATCTCGCAAGAAGGGCTACGGCACCGCCTGCGTGAAGCATTCGCGGCGCGAACTCGCAGCTGAGTTCCCCGGCACCGTCTTGGTGGTTCGGGCGCCCGCGTAGGCGGCACGCCGCCTGTGAGTGGTTGAGGAGTTCCTGCACTCCTTAACCACTCACAGGGCCGGAGGCCCTACGCCCCGTACACCGGCGTCGGAATCTCCGCCTTCTCCAACAGCGTTGCCACGACGGGCCCGATCTCCTTCGGGTCCCAGCGATCTCCCTTGTCCTCGCTCGGGCCGTGACGCCAGCCCTCCGCGACGGTGATCTTTCCGCCCTCTACCTCGAACACCCGGCCCGTGACGTCCTTGGACTCGGCGCTACCGAGCCAGACGACCAGCGGCGAGATGTTCTCGGGAGCCATGGCGTCGAAGCCCTCTTCCGGGGCTGCCATCGCTTCTGCCATCGCCCCGCCCGCGCCGACAGTCATGCGTGTGCGCGCAGCAGGCGCGATCGCGTTGACACTGACTCCGTAATTCTTGAGCTCGGCGGCGGCCTGGATGGTCATCTCGGCGATGCCGGCCTTGGCCGCGGCGTAGTTGCCTTGGCCGATCGAACCTTGCAGTCCTGCACCCGAACTGGTGTTGATGATGCGTGCGTCGACGGTCTTGCCTGCCTTGGCCTCGGCGCGCCAGTAGGCAGCTGCGTGACGGAGCGGCGCGAAGTGCCCCTTGAGGTGCACGCGAATCACCGCGTCCCACTCGCCTTCGCTCATGCCGACCAGCATGCGGTCCCGCAGGAAGCCTGCGTTGTTCACGAGTACGTCCAGGCCACCGAAGGTGTCGATCGCGGTCTTGATCAGATTCTCGGCGCCCGCCCAGTCGGCGACGTCGTCTCCGTTGACCACTGCTTGACCACCGGCGGCGATGATCTCCGCGACAACCTGCTCGGCCGGACTCTCACCGGTCGCGGAACCGTCGGCACCCGCACCGATGTCGTTGACGACGACCTTGGCGCCCTCGGCAGCAAATGCCAATGCATGCGCACGTCCGATACCGCGGCCAGCCCCGGTGATGATGACTACGCGTCCGTCGACCAATCCACTCATATTTGTCTCCTAATGCACTCTGCTCGGGCTTGTCGGCTCCGCTTGTGTGCTAACTTACCAAGCAATCGCTTGGTTTGGTACACAGACGTAAGGAATCCGGATATGGGCATCAGCACCTCCTCCGACGGAACCGGCATCACCACGGTCACCATCGACTACGCGCCGGTCAATGCAATCCCGTCCAAGGGATGGTTCGAGCTTGCCGACGCCATCCTCGACGCGGGCAAGGATCTCAACACTCACGTAGTGATCCTGCGAGCCGAGGGACGCGGATTCAACGCCGGCGTCGACATCAAGGAGATGCAGGCCACCGAGGGATTCGACGCGCTGGTCGCCGCCAACCGCGGTTGCGCCGCGGCCTTCGCGGCCGTCTACGACTGTGCTGTACCCGTCGTCGTGGCCGTCAACGGATTCTGTGTCGGCGGCGGCATCGGACTCGTCGGCAACGCGGACGTGATCGTCGCTTCCGACGACGCGATCTTCTCCCTCCCCGAGGTCGACCGCGGCGCACTCGGCGCTGCCACACACCTCTCGAGGCTGGTGCCACAGCACATGATGCGCACGCTCTACTACACCGCACAGAGCGTCGACGCACACACACTCAAGCAGTTCGGCAGCGTCTACGACGTGGTCCCGCGCGAGAAGCTCGACGAGTGCGCTCGCGAGATCGCCGCGAAGATCGCTGCCAAGGACACCCGCATCATCCGGTGCGCCAAGGAAGCCATCAACGGCATCGACCCGGTGGACGTCAAGGGCAGCTACCGCCTCGAGCAGGGCTACACCTTCGAACTCAACCTCCTCGGCGTGTCCGACGAACACCGCGACGAGTTCGTCGCCACCGGCAAGCCGCGCGAGAACGCAACCCAGAAGGAAGGCTGAGACAAACATGGCTAGCAAGCGTGACAAGACGAAGTCGCTCGACGAGGTAGTCGGCGAACTCCGCAGCGGAATGACGATCGGCTTGGGCGGCTGGGGATCTCGCCGCAAGCCGATGGCCTTCGTGCGTGCGATTCTGCGTTCGGACATCAAGGACCTGACCGTGGTCACCTACGGCGGACCGGATCTCGGACTGCTGTGCTCGGCCGGCAAGGTCAAGAAGGCGTACTACGGTTTCGTGTCCCTCGACTCCGCGCCGTTCTACGACCCGTGGTTTGCCAAGGCACGCACCGCCGGTGAGATCGAAGTCCGCGAGATGGACGAGGGCATGGTCAAGTGCGGCCTCGAAGCAGCTGCCGCTCGCCTTCCCTTCCTCCCGATCCGCGCCGGCCTGGGTTCGGACGTCCGCAACTTCTGGGGCGACGAACTCAAGACCGTCACCTCCCCGTACCCCGAGGCCGACGGCCGCTCCGAGACCTTGATCGCGATGCCTGCGCTCAACCTCGATGCGTCGTTCGTTCACCTCAATCTCGGTGACAAGCACGGCAACGCCGCGTACAACGGCGTCGACCCGTACTTCGACGACCTGTACTGCATGGCGGCCGAAAAGCGTTACGTCTCCGTCGAACGCATCGTCGAGACCGAGGAACTGGTCAAATCCGTTCCACTGCAGAACCTTCTGCTCAACCGCATGATGGTCGACGCCGTCGTCGAGGCACCCAATGGTGCGCACTTCACGTTGGCCGGCGAAAGCTACGGCCGCGACGAGAAGTTCCAGCGTCACTACGCCGAGTCCGCCAAGACCCCCGAGTCGTGGCAGGCGTTCGTCGACACCTTCCTCTCCGGCAGCGAAGAGGACTACCAAGCCGCAGTAAAGAAGTTTGCCGATTCATCAAAGGCAGGGGAGCAGGCAAAATGAGCGAATCCACCGTCACCCGCGCAGAGTACGTTGTTCTCGCTTGCGCTGAAATCTTCTCCGGTGCAGGCGAAATCATGGCCAGCCCGATGTCGACGTCGTCCACCATCGGCGCTCGCCTGGCTCGACTCACCACCGAACCCGACCTGCTGATCACCGATGGTGAAGCCCTCATTCTCGAGGACACTCCGGCCGTCGGAACGAAGGGCCCCGTCGAAGGATGGATGCCGTTCCGCAAGGTGTTCGACGTCGTCGCTTCCGGCCGTCGCCACGTTGTCATGGGCGCCAATCAGCTCGATCGCCACGGCAACCAGAACCTCTCCGCCTTCGGCCCGCTTCAGCAGCCGACGCGTCAGATGTTCGGTGTGCGCGGCGCCCCGGGTAACACCATCAACCACGCGACGAGCTACTTCGTCCCCAAGCACTCCAAGCGAGTGTTCGTCGACAAGGTCGACGTGGTGTGCGGTGTCGGCTACGACCAGATCGATCCCGAGAATCCGGCTTACAAGTACCTGAACATCCCCCGCGTTGTCACCAACCTCGGTGTCTTCGACTTCGGCGGACCGGGAAACACTTTCCGCGCGTTGAGCCTTCACCCCGGCGTCACCGCCGAAGAGGTAGCCGAGAACACCTCGTTCGAGGTTGCCGGACTCGCCGAGGCCGGTATCACCCGTGACCCCACCGCCGAAGAACTTCACCTCATCCGCGAAACCCTCGATCCGCGCAACCTCCGGGACCGTGAGGTCTCGGCATGACCCCCACCCTGAAGACCGCGCTGACCGAACTGGTCGGTGTCGAGTACCCGATCGTGCAGACGGGTATGGGCTGGGTTTCCGGTCCCGCTCTCACGTCGGCAACGGCCAACGCGGGCGGTCTCGGCATCCTGGCTTCGGCCACGATGACGTACGACGAGCTCGAGCACGCGATCAAGAAGACGAAGCAGCTCACGGACAAGCCGTTCGGCGTCAACATGCGTGCCGACGCCACTGACGCCCCGCAACGCGCGGATCTGCTGATCCGTGAAGGCGTCAAGGTCGCGTCGTTTGCGTTGGCTCCCAAGAAGGAACTGATCGCCAAGCTCAAGGACCACGGCATCGTCGTCGTGCCCTCGATCGGTGCTGCGAAGCACGCGGTCAAGGTTGCATCCTGGGGCGCGGACGCCGTCATCGTCCAGGGCGGCGAAGGTGGTGGCCATACCGGCGGTGTGGCCACGACATTGCTTCTCCCCTCGGTTCTCGACGCGGTCGATATTCCGGTCATCGCCGGTGGCGGATTCTTCGACGGCCGCGGGCTGGCTGCCGCACTGGCGTACGGCGCTGCCGGTGTCGCAATGGGAACGCGATTCCTTCTCACCAGCGACTCTTCGGTTCCCGATTCCGTCAAGCAGGAGTATCTCAAGCGCGGACTGACGGATACAACAGTCTCCCGCAAGGTCGACGGCATGCCTCATCGTGTGCTCAACACCGACCTGGTCAACAGCCTCGAAGGTTCCAGCTATGCAACCGGTTTGATCGCCGCGGCCAAGAATGCCACGAAGTTCAAGGCCATGACGGGCATGAAGTGGTCGACCCTCGCCAAGGACGGTCTCGCGATGAAGCGGTCGGGTGACCGCACGCTGATGCAGATCATCATGGCAGCCAACACACCGATGTTGCTCAAGGCCGGACTGGTCGAGGGCAACACGGAAGCCGGTGTTCTTGCTTCGGGTCAGGTTGTCGGCATGATCAACGATCTGCCCAGCTGCAAGGAACTGATAGAGAACATCATGGAGGACGCGGCCAAGCGTATCGACGCGCTTGCGGCTCTTCGCTGACGCAGATTCATCCGAGTGCGTCTCCCCCACTGCGCTTTACGCGGAGCCGGAGGAGGCGCACTCTGCGCATTGCCGAGCTAACCGGTCTGCTGGTGACGACCACCCGGCACCTCGAAATACTGGGAGATTGCCACCGCGGCCATCTGTACCGGTGCAACGTGTCGATCGTCGATCTTGCCTCGAACGAGTGGGCCGCTGATCGACAGACCGACTTCCGCTTCACCCAGCGCACCCACCCGCACACCGATGCAGCCGAGACCCGAAGTACACGTACCGAATACGACGCCGTACCGATGGTTGGCTATTGCGGAATGTTGCGCGACCGTCGAACGGCGGCCCGCTGCCAAGAGTGCCTTGCCGATTGCCGAGGATCGCGCCGGGATGCGAGAGCCGACGCCTGTCTGGAGGTCAGGTATCGCCTGGCTGCCGATCTTCTGAAGGTATCGCACGTTGCTTCCCTCGAGGACCCCGAGATGTACGGCCTGATTGGTGACGAGGTGCAGGTTGTACAACAACGGCACCACCACCCTCTCGAACTTGTTTCGATACAACGAGATTGCCCCAAGATCGCCGAGTTTGTCGCCGATTTCGTACTCGAGGCCTTCTCTGCGAAGCCAATCCATCCTCACTAGCTTCAGAAGCATCCTGTGCACGGACGATCGCGGAATCCCGGTTCGACGGGCCACCTCGCCCAGCGTCAACCGCGGCGTGTCACGAAAGCAATCCACCACCATCGCCAACCTGTCGAGGGTTGACATAGGGATGGGCTCTTCTGTGATCGGTCCGACCGACATGGCGTCTCCGTTTCGGTGATCCGCCCGTCGAGAGGACAGCGCTGGGCGTGCTCTGCTGACTGCAAATCTGGGCCTTCACCGGACGAACCGCCAGGGTGTTTCCCACCGTGCGGGAGACAAACCTGCCTGGCCACTCCACCTGCAGCTATACCGATCACCGGTTACCCCCGTTGAACCTGGACCAACTCCTCACCACAGTGGCCAACACAGATCACTGAACAAAGGACGACGTTTTGACCACAGACGTGACGACCACAATGGACCTCGGCGAAGTCGACGAGATCCGCATGATCGACGAGGGCGCTGCGCCCGAACGTTTTGCCCGCGGATGGCACTGCCTCGGACTTGCAACGGATTTCCACGACGGGAACCCACATCCGATCGAGGCCTTCGGCACCAAGCTTGTCGTATTTGCCGACAGCCAGGGCGAATTGAAGGTCCTCGATGCCTACTGCCGTCACATGGGCGGCGACCTCAGTCAGGGCACGGTCAAGGGCGATTCAGTCACCTGCCCCTTCCACGACTGGCGTTGGGGCGGCAACGGCAAATGCACCGCGATCCCTTTGCACGCCGCGTTCCACCGCTTGCCAAAACTCGCGCCTGGACCACCCTCGAACAAGACGGACTGCTCTTCGTCTGGCATGACCCCGAAGGCAATCCGCCTCCGGCCGAAGTCGCCATACCGACAATCAAAACTCCGGACCACGAATGGACCGATTGGGTATGGAAGTCAATCGTCATCGACACCAACTGTCGAGAAATCGTCGACAACGTCGTGGACATGGCGCACTTCTTCTACGTGCACTTCTCGTTCCCCACCTATTTCAAGAACGTCTTCGAAGGACACGTCGCCATCCAGGAGCAGAGCGGTATCAACCGCGACGACATCGTGACCTGGACGGATCCCGACGTGCCGAAGCTGGTCTCGAACTTCTCGGTGGCCGCCTATCACGGACCCTCGTTCATGATCGATGATCTGGTGTACCAGTACGAAACATTCAAGGTGGATTCGGTTTTGATCAACTGCCACTATCCGGTCAGCCCGAACAAGTTTGTCCTGATGTACGGCATCACCGTCAAGAAGACCGACGACCTTCCCGCCGAAATCGCGGACCAAACCGTCGACGCGATGATCGGATACATCGGTGTCGGGTTCGAGCAGGACATCGAGATCTGGAAGAACAAGACCCGCATCGACAATCCGCTGCTCTGCACCGAGGACGGTCCGGTATACCAACTGAGGCGGTGGTATGAACAGTTCTACGTGGACGTCGCCGACGTCACGCCCGAGATGGTCGACCGTTTCGAATTCGAGATGGACACAAGCAAACCCATCGAAGTGTGGAAGCAGGAAGTCGCTGACAACATCGCACGCAGGGCCGCCGCAGGAGTAGGGCAATGACCATGGAACCGCTGGACTGCGAGCGGTGCGGAACATACGTCCTCGTGGAGAAGAACAGCTGGCATCACACGTCGACCCAGTGGCGATCAGATTCGCGCACGGCATGTTTGGAGTACCGCGACGATGCTGAACCGCCGAGAATTCGATCCGGAAGTTGTTCCGCATTGAGAAATTCCATCAATCAGGCAGCTACCGACGGACGCATAACAGTTCCCGAATGACAATCGTCCTCGCGACCTGAAGGCTCACGTCATAGCGGCGGCCAACTGCTGAGACAACGTACCTTTGTTCTCCACCTCGACGGTGTCGCAGCCCTGCCAACGCGCAGTTCTCCGAAGGAGTTCCGCCAACCGCGGCGCAGTGTCGGCGTCCGCGGTGGGTTCGGCCCACGCCGCGCGGACAAGCAGTCGACGGTTCTGACGGTCGTTCTTCAGATCGACTCGGGCGCAGATCTTGTCGTCGATCAACACCGGGAGCACGTAGTATCCGTGAACTCGCTTGTGCGCCGGAGTGTAGATCTCGATCCGGTAGTGAAAGTCGAAGAGCCGCAACGCTCGATCGCGTGCCCACACTACCGGGTCGAAGGGTGACAACAGCGCATCCGCACGGATGGACCTGGGACGCTTCGCTCGCGGATCGATCCACACCTCCCTTGCCTTGCCTCGACGCTCCCAGCCGTCGACGGACACCCGGCGCACACTGCCGGCATCTTCGAGTTCCTGCAATGCCGTTCGTGCTTCTGCGCTGGGCAGACGAAAGTAGTCGGCGATGTCGTCGAGGGTGCCGAGACCGTGTGCCTTCACACCCCGCAGCACCAGTTCGCGTATCGCCTCCGACCGCTCGACGTGTGCGTCGAGTATCTCGGGTGCAAGCATCTGCTCGGCCAGGCCGTAACGACGCTCGAAACCGGCGCGCCCCGCCGAGACCACCTCGCCCCAACGGAACAGCGTCTCCAGCCCGACCTTCACGTCGGACCACCCCCACCACGGACCGCGCCGTGTGTTCGCCTCGTGTTCGATCTCGCTCGCCGCCATCGGACCGTTGTCGCGCAACTCCTGCCGCAACCAATCGAGGAAGACACTCCGATCGGAAGCCCACCCGTCCTTGTCACTCAACGCTTTGGCGCGAAACTGGTCCATCCGCCAACGGAACAACGGCCACATGTCCACCGGCAAGAACGTTGCTTCGTGGCCCCAGTATTCGAGGTATCCCGAACCGGGGGCGAAGGCAAGCTGATCGAGTCTGGATTTGTCGTATGCGCCCAATCGCGCATAAACGGGTAGGTAGTGACTGCGTTCGAAGACATTGACCGAGTCGATCTGCAGCACCTGCAGCCGGTCCATCACGCCGACCAGATTGCGACGCGTCACCGTCGTGGGATGCGATTTGCCGAATCCCTGAGCGGCAAGCGCTATGCGACGGGCAGCTGCCAGTGACACGACTTCGCTCATAGTGGGCCAGACTACGCACACTCACCGACACGCTTCAGGCGGCCGAAGCCCGACGGCCGAACAGTACTGCCGACATGAACACCTGCAACATGGCCGCGTTCTCTGCGGCAGCGTCGAACTTCATCATGCGGCCGACATCCGGGACCAGGTTGAGCGCAGCGTGAACTACGAACTTCGCCTCTACTGCCGACAGCTCAGGACGAATCTCGCCGAGCACTCGCGCCCATTCGACCACGTAAAGCTTCTGGCGATTCTTCAGATCGCTTCGATGACTCGGCAGAAGGTTGTTCATCTCGGAGAAGTAGACCGACATCAATTCGTGCTGTGCAAACGACAACTCCACGTACATCGCCGACAGTGACCGGAGCACTTGTTCGTGCGAAGTCGCGGAGTCGAAGACCGCTGCCGTCGCCAAGTCCAAGCGATCTGCAGCTCGATAGAACACGGCGCCGAGAAGCTCTGCCTTGCTGGGAAAGTAGCGGTACATACCGGATGCGTTCAAGCCGGCGGCCGCGGCGATCTCTTCGATGCTGACGTCGTGATACCCGCGAGAGTCGAAGAGGCGCACGGCTTCCTGCAAGAGACGTTCACGTTTGTTCGTGGTCACGGTTCGAGGTAACGAGGACTGCTCCAAGCGGCTAGCGGTGATTGCAGCCTCACCTTGATCTATCGCCAGACACGCGTCGAGCAGAACCTTCTCCATCGCTCGCTGGGGCAGCAACAGGTTATGGACGGTGATACTGCCGATGACGCTGAACATCGCTGCCACGACAAGGGTCTCGTCCCTCGCCGTCATCGCGGGTTCGGAGCGCGAAAGATACCGGGCTACTCGGCGATTGACCGTACTGGCTTGCGCTCGAACGGATTTCCGATCATCGGTGTCGAGAAACCGGCTCTCCCAACGATAGATTCCGGCCGTACGCCGATTGCGGATCGTCGTTCGTATCACTGCAATCAGATCTTCGCGCAACCGCTGCGCATCGGTTGCCGCAGGCGCAACCGAAACGGCATCGAGGGCACTGGCGAGCGCTCCGGTCAACTCCAGTGCCGCGTGGCGGAACATCGCGTACTTGTTCGGAAAGTGCCGATAGAGCGCCGAACCCGAAATACCGACCGCCGACGCGATGTCGTCGACACTGACAGCAGGATATCCGCGCTCACTGAACGCGATTGCCGCTGCAGCCGCGATCTGCGCCTTGCGGTCCTTCGGTCGCCTCTTGACGGAGTCGGACCTCGGCTGCCGAACAATCCCATTCGACGTCTGCGCGTCGACGAACTGATCGTTCAGGCTCACCGTGTACCCCACTCTCCAGCCCTCACGCACAAAGCACTTCGATCCGCCTGCTCATCAGACGAGAATCAGCATAAGCATGATTCTGAAAACTCGTACACCGATTTCAGCACATCGCGCGTCTAGAGTTTCATACATGCAGGTAACGCTGACTTTGATCAGAACACACCACTCGCCCTTCGCCACCTCCCCCGTTGCTTCCACCGAGAATCTTCGTTAACAAAACGTTGCCTGTGGCCACCAGCAGTGGGTAGGGTCACCGCTCGAAGCATCCAGCCCGCATCCACGAAGCAATCCGACTGGCAGATTCGGAATATTCGTAAACATACACAGGATGTCGATATGAACAGTTCCGATATCTCCACGTCAATGAAGGAAACTCGGTCAACAGGGCTGACAGTTCGACGAGAATTTCGGTTCACATAATGCTTGCTTGGACACATATATGTGTGAGATGCTTCACAGGCAGTTCGCTCGACCGCCAGCGCTCGAACAGTTCGAACTCCGCGCCGAACACTGTTGATCTGCAAAGGAATTCAATTAGATGACGTACGAGCTGCCAGCCGCGAAGGGCCCGGTGCGAGACGTAGCGTTACAGGGGGGCTATCTGATCGGATTCTCGGTTCAGGCACTCTTCGGCCTGTTCACGGCAATCCTGCGCAGACGACTCTCATTGCACGAGACGGTTACTCAGACCCTGTTCATCGGTCGCGTCAGCACCGGCCCGTCGCTGCTTCTCATGATTCCGATCGGTGTATTCATCGCCGTCTCGGTCGGTGAACTGGCCGGCCGGATCGGAGCCGGTGGATATTCCGGAGCTGTCGTAGCTTTCATCATCGTCGGTCAGGCCGCGGCGCTGGTGTGCGCGTTGATGATGGCCGGTGTCGCAGGATCGGCGATCTGCACGGATTTGGGTTCACGAAAGATCCGGGAAGAGATCGACGCGATGGAAGTGATGGGCATCGACGTGATCGAGCGCCTCGTCGCACCGAGATTGGTTGCGGCAGTGATCGTCTCCCTTGCATTGTGTTCGATGGTCACCTTCGGCGGTGTGATCGCGTGCTACCTGTACCACATCTACGTCCAGCATCTTCCGGCCGGAACGTTCATGGCAACGTTCAGTCAGTACGGGCGATCTTCCGACTTCGTCATGGCTTTGGTGAAGGCTGCGGTCTTCGGCATCGCTTCGACTTTGGTCGCCACCTTCAAAGGTCTACATGCAAAAGGTGGCCCACGCGGCGTTGCCGACGCAGTCAACGAAGCCGTGGTCATCGCGTTCGCGCTCGTCTTCATCGTGAACACAGTGTTGTCCGCGCTCTACACCGTAATCGTCCCGGCAGTCGGTGAATTCTGATGTCGCTCGTCGATCTCCGTGTTCGAGCACGTCAAGCGAGCAGACCCCTGCGAACCGCGGGCGACGGCCTCGTCTCCCTCGGTCAGCACGTCACTTTCTACGTCCGCACTATCGCATCGATCCCCTTTGCGCTCACCAAGTACCGCAAGCATGTACTCGGTCAGATCAGCGAGGTCAGCTTCGGCACGAATTCCTTGTTGTCCGGCGGCGGCACCATCGGGATCGTCTTCGCGATGTCGCTGGCCGCGGCGATGATGTTGGGCGTCGAGACCCACCGGGGCCTCGAGCTTGTCGGGATGACCTCGCTCTCCGGCATGCTGTCCGCGGTTGCCAACACCCGTGAACTGGCCCCTGTTGTCGTCGCGATCGCGTTGGCCGCCAAGGTCGGAACGGGTTTCACCGCCCAGATCGGGGCCATGCGTATCTCCGACGAAATCGACGCGCTGGACTCGATGGCGATCCGATCGATCCCCTTCCTCGCGGGTACCCGGGTGATCGCTGCCATGATCTGTGTCATCCCGATCTACATGATCGGACTCCTGGCCAGTTACCTCTCGACCCGACTGGTCGTCGTGTTCTTCAACGGCGCATCGGCCGGTACTTACGACTACTTCTTCCATCTGGCGATCTCTCCGCAGGATCTCCTGTACTCGGGTCTCAAGGCCGTGGTGTTCGCCGCTGTTGTCGCGCTGGTTCACTGCGCGTACGGCTACTATGCCTCCGGTGGTCCGGCCGGCGTCGGGCAAGCGGCCGGGCGCGCGCTCCGGACTGCGATCCTCGCGATCGGAATCCTCGACGTACTGATGACTTTCGCGCTGTGGGGCCTCGTGCCCCAGATCCCGGGAATGGGGGTCTGAGCCGTGGACAGACTCACTACACGCACGAAGATCGTGTACGCCCTTCGCGGCGCGATCGCCATAGTCGTAGCCGTCGCCGCCGCCGTGACAATGGTTCTACGCGGTTCGGGAAATCTCGAGCAGAGCACCGACATCTTCGTCGCTGTTCCAGCCACAGCCGGTCTCATCAGCGGTGAAGCTCCGGTTCGGTACCACGGCGTCAACGTCGGCCGAATCGGCGAAATCGAATCAGGAACCGCCGAATCCGTTGTGCAGTTGCAGATTCAGACCGATGACGCGTCGAAGATTCCCGCTGACGTGGTGGCTCGCGTTGTTCCACGCACGTTCTTCGGCGACATCTACATGCAGCTCGTGGACAGTCCGAATGAGCAGGGCCAGACGACTCTGGCGGACGGAGACGAGATCCACATGGACGACGGTCCCGAAGCCGTTGCGCTCTACGACGTGTACACCAAGTTGGTGGGCGTCCTCACTGCGATGCAGCCCGAGAAGTTGCAGACAGCCCTGACTGCGCTGGGCCAGGCGCTCGACGGAAACGGAGCCGAGATCGGTACCACGATAGACAATCTCAGTGCCGCGTCCGGCGTACTGACACCCGCCGCACACCAATTCCTCGAATCGACACCCGAATTCAAGTCGGTCGTCGACGCGTTGGACCGTGCGACCCCCGACATTCTCGATACCTTGGCAGCCGCCACAACTGTCTCGAACGACATGGTCGCCAACAGAGCGAATCTCGAGTCCTCGATCGGCGCGGCCGCAGTCTTCGCCGCTACCGTCGACGATTTTGTCGGGGCGAACAACCGAAACATCATCACTGTGATCGATTCCGCCGGAAAGATACTCGCAACCACCGCGGCCAATCCCGGAGGACTGCGTTCCACCCTCGCGAATGCCAGTACGTTCGGCGCCGCGGGCGCTCGGGTCTTCGCCACCGGAAAGTTCGACATCACAGCAGTTGCCACGTTCGCCGAACCGCTCCCATACACGGGTGATGATTGCCCGCAGTACGGTGACTCGCGCGGAGCACAGTGTTCGGGCTCCAACCTGACGCCTGAACAACCCGTCAGTGCCCCGGTCGTGGGCGGCGTAGCCGAAGCGGCCCCCCTGCGGTACCTCGAAGATCAACTACTGGGCGGATCGCCGGAACCCTCGGATACCCCCAACCCGGCAACAACACTGATGTTGGGGCCGATGGTCAGAGGTAACGAGGTGACCGTCCCGTGAAGGTCCGTCCTGGCCAGGTAATTCGGTTGTCACTCTTCTGTCTCACCGGCGTCGCCTGCGCGTCGTTCGTGGCGAACACGTTGTCGGTCCCGGTTCGCGGAAGCACCGATTCGTACTCGTTCGAGTTCACCGACGTCGAAGGACTCAACCCGGGCAACCCGGTCACCATGTCGGGTGTGCGTATCGGCCGCGTGGACTCGGTTGCGTTCGCCGACAACGGAGGCGGGACGAGCAAGGCGATCGTCGACGTCGAAATCGAGTCGCGATATTCCCTCGAGTCGGATGTCCGTGCCGCCGTGCGCTACGGCGACATGCTCGGTGCTCGATATCTGGCACTGACGCAGGACGACAGCGCAACAACGGTATCCGCACGACAGCTCGAACCAGGTGACACGATACCGCTGGCGCAGACAACACCGCCGATCAACTTGACGGCCCTGATGAACAGGTTCAAACCGTTGTTCGCCGCGCTGCAGCCCGAGCAGGTCAACACGCTCACGCGAAGTTTTGTCGAAACCTTCAACGGCCAGGGCCAGGCAATGACCACCCTGCTCGACCAGATCGCGACCATGAGTTCCGGCCTGGTCGACCGTCAGGACGTCTTCGCGCAACTACTCACGAACATGAACACTCTTCTCACCTCCGTCGACGAGCGTCAACCCGAATTGGTCGGTCTGTTGGACGGTTTGAACGATCTGAGTACTTCCGTCGTCGGGCAGAACGATCAACTGGTCTCGCTCTTGGATCAGGGAAACCGCACTGTCTCGTCGTTGGCTCAGATCATGGCCGGGTCGAACGGTGCATTCGGTCAGACCGTGCAACAACTCGAAAGTGTCACCGGGAGTTGGATTGCGAGCACCGACGAGTTCAACAGACTTCTCGTCAACCTTCCCCAGTTCGCCGACGCCGCCAACCGGATCGGAAGTTACGGAAGTTTCATCAGCCTGTATCTGTGCAATTTCACTCTGAAGGCAGGCGACATGGAAGCCAACATCTTCGGTCCGACACACTCGCCGGTGTGCTCATGATGTTCCTGGTCAAGCTGATCGACGTGTTCGTCGGCATCATGCTCTTCCTGTTCAAAGGGGATCGCCGTCGCAGCGGTAGCGGCACCGCTCTCGCCCTGGGCAGTCTCGGAATCTTCGTTCTGGTGGTGGGACTCGGCGCCGCCTTGGGCATTCCGAAGCTCTGGTACAACGTACGCACGTCGGCATACACAGCCGAGTTAGCCAATGCCAGCGGGCTTTCCGACACCGATCCGGTTTACGTGGCCGGGGTTCCCGCGGGCCGAGTGGATTCGATCGACCTTGCCGGCGACCACGTCGTCGTCAACTTCCGCTTGGACAAGGACCAGCCTTTGGGAAACCAGAGCACGGCGACGGTCAGGCTCAAGACGGTCCTCGGCAAGCGCTACCTGGAGATCGTGCCGGCCGGAGTGGTCGACGACTCCGAGGCGCGGGTCATCCCGCTCTCCCGCACAACCGTGCCGTACAGCCTCGACGACGTCAGCAGTGATGCCACCACTGCGGCAACAGGCGTCGACCTACAGGCGATGGAGTCCATGATGAACACCCTTTCGCAGGTGATTCCCACTGATTCCGATCAGGTGGGCCGGGCTCTGGCCGGAATCAGCGGCGCCTCGGCGGCTTTCGCGCAGAACAGTGAACAGATCGACCAGATTCTCATCATGTCTCGTGAGCTGTCGGACATGGCTGCGGCACAAACCGATTCGATCGTCGGTACTGCGGCCAATGCTCAGACGATCGTTCGAACTCTTGCGATGCGCAAGGACGCACTGACTCAGCTGGTCGACAACCTGACAATCATCATCTCGAAGCTCTCCACCACTTTCGTCGATCGTCAGGACGAGTTCGGAGCCATGACCGACAACCTCGTCGCGGTCACCACCACGCTGAAGAACAACGCAGATCAGATCGACCTGCTGTTGACTCGTCTTCCTTCCGCGCTGCGTTCGGTCACCGATTCAACCGGCACCGGCAATTGGACCGACGTCAACGCGCCGGCGGCCGTGATCCCGGACAATCTGCTCTGCGCGCTCGGCATCATGGAGGGCTGCAAGTGAATACACGAAAAGCCGTCACGGCCATGCTGGTAGTGACCTTGGCGATCGCCCTGCCCGGTTGGTACATATTCGGACGAACAGATCAGTCCAAGACCGTCTACGCCGATTTCAGCTACGTCGGCGGAATCTACGAGGGAAGCAAGGTCACCGTCCTCGGAGTCGGCGTCGGGACGGTCACGTCGGTGGAACCTCGCGGAACTTCTGTTCGAGTAGCGATGTCGATGCCCGACTCCGTGGACCTGCCCGCCGACGCCTCGGCCTATGTCCTCAATCCATCGGTGATCAGCGATCGACACATCGAACTCGGCCCGGCGTACACCGGCGGAGAGACACTGAAAGACGGCGACCAGATTCCGATCGAACGTGCCCACTCCCCCATAGATTTCGACGGCTTGATGGGAAGCGTCAGCACTTTGGCCGACGCATTTGCCGGGGATGGGGGCAATCTCGGCGATCTCGTGAGCCGCGGCGCCGCCGGGTGGCAGGGCCAGGGCGATCAATTCAACACCGCAATTCGCAACCTCAGCACGGCAACCGGAGTTGTCGGCGCTCGGTCGGAAGACATCGGTGCCCTTGTCGACAATCTCAACACTTTGATGAATGCTCTGGACGCACGGCAGGTCAGCCTCGACGAACTTGTCGGCGACCTCGGCGTCCTGGGTGATCAATGGGCGAGCCAGAACATGGACATCTCACAGCCCCTGCAGGATCTGCAGGTGGTCTTCGACCAGTTGAACAGTTTCATGACAACTCACGGCGATGATGTCGGTGCCATAGCCGACAACGTGCGAGTTCTCGGTGACACTCTGGCTGCCAAAGAACCCGGCCTCGCCGAGTTCATGGACCTGGTGCCGTTGATGATGCAGAACCTCTCCCAGACAATCGGTCCTGATCAGCGCGGGCGCATTCGGCTCAACGTCTCGACTGCATTGACTCAGTTCGCGGTGGCGAAACCGCTGTGCGACACCTACAAGTTGCCGATCTGCACCGGAGCCGGGTTCACGAATCCGATTTCCTTCCCCCTCAGCACTTCTGATCCGCTCGGCATCGCCTCCGCGATTTCCGGCGGAGGCGTCCCCGGAGGTGGCAATTGACGCGGCAATCGATTCGAATAATCGCCGGTATCGTGATCATCGGTGTGGGTTCTGCGGCCGTGTTCGCCTTCGGCGGCTGTAGCGCAGGCATTCAAGACCTACCCCTGGGTCGTTCGGCCGACGGTGACGCGTACAACGTGGCGCTGCAGCTGGCCGGCGCCGACGGCCTGGTGTTGGGAGCAGACGTCCGCAGCGGCCAGAAAGTCATCGGTCGAGTATCCGCGCTATCAGCCGATGTCGTCGGAGCCGATGTGACTCTGAGTCTGGACGCCGCGACGCCATTGCCCGACAACGTCGAAGCTTCCGTCGAACTCCCGTCCGCACTTGGCAATCCGTTCATCAGACTCTTGGTGCCGGAAGTTCCGTCCGGCTCCACGCTCAGCGACGGAGACACAATTCCGGAGTCTCGCACCGAGATCGGTCCGCAGGTCGAGAGTGCGCTTGCCACCCTCGGCACGGTTCTGACCGGAAGCGGCATCGACCAACTCGATACCGTGGTGCGCGAGCTGAACACCGCGTTTTCCGGGCGCTCCGGTGAAGTTCGTTCTCTGACCGAGACCCTCACCTCGCTCATGGCAGAGGCAAGCAGTCACCGCAGCGAGTTCGACGAGGCCGTCGACCTCGCTGCCCGGGTCTCCTCCCAACTGGCCGGCCAACGCGTAGTTGTCGACAACTACCTCGATTCCGTTCCACAGGTGGTGTCGATTCTCGTGGGACAGAAGGATCAGATTGCGAGCCTGTTGAACTCGACCGTTCAGCTCGCCACCAACGCAAACACCATTCTCGACTCGTCTCCCAACGGCCTCGACGCGATGCTGCACGATGCGTCGACCGTTGTCGGGACTCTGGATTCGTTCAACTCGGAGATCGGCCAGACGCTGACGAACATGAACGGGTTGCTCGAAAACTTCACCGGTGCAGTGCAGGGTGACTACCTCGTTTTCGACGGCGCCCTGGATATTCCGGGAACGATCGACAAGCTCTGGAGCGGCGGTATGGCCGGTCAATCGATCGCACCAGCGGGAACTCTCACCGATCTACTTCAGGGAGGTCCGCGTTGAGTCGCCTTGCGCTTGTTCAACTTGTCCTGTTCGCTCTGATCGCTGCTGTGGTCATCCCTTTCGGGATCGTCTACGTGGTCGGCCCTCAGGGTTTCGGGGGTCAAATCCGGCTGCACGCCAACATGTCCGACGCCTTCGGACTGACCAAGGGCACGGTCGTCACGTATCGCGGCGTACAGGTGGGGAAAGTGAGTGAAGTCGAACTCGACGCAGGCACCCGCACGGCTCGGGTGGAACTCTCACTCAACGACAACACCGAGATACCTACCGACAGCGTCGCCAAGGTGACGATGGGGACCGCAGCCGGAATTCAGAATGTCGACATCTACCCCAACACAGACCACGGCCCGTATCTTAGGGACGGCGACGAGATCGCCATGCCCGCGGATCAGCAACCGGTCCAGATGAGCCAGTTGATGCTTCAGGCGTCCGGTGTCTTGGAAGGGATTGATCCACAAGCGATCAGCGACATGGGGACCGAGCTGGGGAATTCGTTCAACCGGCTCGGCCCGAGCTTGGCGACGATGATCGACAACGGTGGGACCATGTCGGCGCAGTTGAACGACCAGTCGGCCGAACTCGCTGCGCTGCTGTCGCGAACCTCCACGTTGGTGGACTCCATGGCGACACAATCGGATTCGTTCGTCCGGGGAATGGCAGCTGCCAAGAACTTCACCGAACAACTCGAATCCAACGCGCCGGTGCTGATCTACCTCACCGATCATTCGCCCGCCGCCCTGAACAGCGCTCAACAGTTGTTCGACAAGTACCACAACACTTTCGGAGCGGTCCTGGCCAATCTCGTCACTGTCGCACCGATCATCTCCGACCGCACAGACGCCCTGGAAACCGGACTTGTCACGATTCCTGAAGGTCTCGCCAAACTGGCATCCATCGTCAAAGGCGATCGCGCCGACTTTGCCTTGGTTGCGACCCAGGGGCCGGTCTGCAACTACGACACCCCTCGGCGTGAGGTCGGCGATCTGTCTCCCACCAGTCCGAGTCTGGCGATGTACTGTCCCCCCGCCGACGACCTCGTCCAACGCGGAGCACAGAATGCTCCGCGTCCGAACGACCTCGGTTTGCAGAACTCGATCGTCCCGGGCACTCCGATCGGACCGCCCGTCGTCGCAGATCCGATTCTCGTCCCGACCGGAGTCGACGCCCTGAACTACTGGAGATTGATGTTGGAAGGACTGGGAAATGGCACACGGTGACAACGCACTACTCGACGAGACAGAAGCCGAGGTGGCCGAACATCCGACTTCTCCGTCGCTACTTCACCGCCTGAAGGAGCCACGCAACGCACTGATCTCACTAATGGCGGTAGCGCTGGTCGCAGCATTGGCGGTGCTCGGATTCCAGATGTACTCGGCGAATCAGGAAGACACGCTGCGGCAGGAGGCTTTGGACACCGCGCGGGATTACTCGACCATCATGTCCTCCTTCGACTATCAGAACCTCGATGCCAACAAAGACAGCATTGCCTCGATGTCGACCGACGAGTTTGCCGGCACCTACCGAACAATGGTCGATTCACTTCGCGAAGTCGTTGCCGGGGGCCAAGGCCAGGCGAGCGCGACGGCGACAGACGTCGGTATCGAATCGCTGGACAATTCGTCGGCCAAGGTGCTCGTGTTCGTCGACCAACAAGCCAAGAATGTCGCAGCGCCAGAGGGAAACACACAGAAGTACCGCATGGTCGTGTCCCTGGTCCGCTCGGGCGACCGGTGGCTCGTGAGCAACGTCGAGACCAAGTAACTCACCACACGCGGAGGAAGATCCATGCCCACTCACTACCTGGATTCGGAAAAGTCCGAGTCGTCGCTTCGCACCGATCAGACACGCATCACCATCACGGCCGAGCGTAGACGGTGGGCACGTAAGCCCGCACACATCACCGACGCACTCGATTTCTGGTCGTTCGCCGGAGCCGCTGCCAACGTCATCCTGCAACTCGGTTGGCCCGAGGTGGCGTACGGCGTCATGGAGAGCAAGGTCGAATCGGGTGCTCTGACAGCGCATCCGTGGAAGCGTGCACGAACCACGACGCAGTACCTGACGGTCGCGATCCTGGGTGACGAGGAAGAGCGAAAGGCTTACCGCGAGGCCGTGAACTCGGTGCACCGACATGTGAAGTCGGATTCAAACAGCCCGGTCAAGTACAACGCCTTCAATCGCGAACTCCAATTATGGGTTGCTGCATGCCTGTTCATCGGTTTCGAAGACAGTCATCAGTTGCTGCACGGCAAGATGTCCGAAGAACAGGCGGAGTCGTTCTACAAGTCCGCGTCAACTTTGGGAACGACGCTGCAGGTCACCGAAGAGATGTGGCCGGCCACACGTGCCGACTTCGAGCGCTACTGGAACCTCGGTTGCGAACGCGTCGTCATCGACGAACGCACCAAGCAGTACCTGATCGACTTGGTCAACCTACAGATGATCGCGTGGCCGATACGCCTGGTGTTCCGAAACTTGTTGCGGTTCCTGACGGTCGGATTCCTTCCACCGATCTACCGCGACCAACTCGATCTCGAGTGGACCGAAGACGACCGCCGCCGGTTCGAACACCTCTTCATTTTCGTGTCGTTCGTCAACAGGTTCATCCCACGCTCCGTTCGTCAGGCCGGCAACACCATTCAGATGCGCGACATTCGCCGCCGGATCAAGGCGAGCAAGAATCTCGTCTGAGCCAGCGGCGCGTTATTCGTTGTCAATTCTGCTGCCCTACAGGTAAATCGGGCCGGTCGGTCGACAACAGATCACGGCTGGACATGGGTTCCAGCACGACTGAAGACCGGGTCGAAAAGCCGACAAACCGGGCTGATTGAGTGTCACATTCGCCGCATATCGACGCCGTCGAGGCACGTTTCAGGTGACTTACATCACATTTTATCTCGTTTATGTAACGCCGGGAGAGGTGGCATATCGCCATGCGACCTGGGAAAACACTCTTTGATGCATTTCTGTTGCACAAACATGTGTCGACACGCCGACCCGTGACCAATCCGTAATCATCTCTTATGGTTGGTGACAGCCCGATCAACCGGGCATTACCGAATCGCCACCGCCCGTCCCACCCCGCGGTTCGGACTCGACAACATTCCTAGTGGTGGGAGCGGAGCTGAGACGGTCACCGTCCTCCGTCGGCGGGACTCGAGAGGATTTACCAAAAATGACCAAGACGACCGTTACCCGTGCACTTGCCTCTGTCGCCGCAGCCGGAGCCCTCGCAGCCGGAGCCCTCGGATTGAGCGCAGGCACCGCATCCGCAGCCACCCACGACTGGTCGGGTGTCGCAGAATGCGAATCTTCGGGCAACTGGGCCGCGAACACCGGAAACGGCTACTACGGCGGACTCCAGTTCAGCCAGAGCACGTGGGAGGCCTACGGCGGAGCGGGCAGCGCCGCCAACGCCAGCCAGGCAGAACAGGTCCGCGTTGCTGAAAACGTCCTTGCCGGTCAGGGCGCCGGCGCGTGGCCGGTGTGCGGACAGTACCTCCGCTGACCCCAGTTCGAGTAGTGCGTCACTGCCCGGTGTTCGTCGAGAATTCGACGAACACCGGGCAGTGTTGTATACCGATACCTATTTCCCACCACCACTACTGTTGAAAGATGTTACAGCGGTGCGTGATCCGTCGGGATGCCGCGCAGCGAGCGAGGTATATCGACTCGCCTTCCGATCCCCCATCATCCCTCGAAGAGCCATCCACAATTTTTGGGCCGTCCTTGCCAACCGGTTGTGAGAACTGACCGGCGCAGCCGTAGAAGCGTACGGGATGGGGTCCTTACGCACGTAGTGCTCCATAACCCCAGCGTAGCCGTGTTTCGATGCCGAAATGTTCGTTTTCAATCGCTACCTCGCATCCCTCACGGCGACCGAACAAATCGATCCGGCGCACTCGATGGCCCATCCTTGACCAGGCGTGCAAACCGGTCGGGTAAATCGCGTGGCCCGAACACTTCTCGACCACTGTGTGACAAGAGGCGGTCAACGCTCCACCACTCGGAGTGCTCGACCAGCTCGGCGGCCAGCGCTTCGCGCCCCAACGACCCACAGGGCTCGAATACGGTCGCCACCGGCACGAGGAAGTAGTCGTTGATCGCACCGCCCCAACCCGGCAATATCGCCGGGTCACGGATCTCCTCATGCCACACATGGGTGGCTGCGCCGTAGTCGCGCAAGCCGATCTCCTCGTCCAATTCGCGCGCGAGCGCCTCGGACGGGGTTTCGTCTCCTTCCAAGCCTCCGCCCGGAGGACACCAGACCGTCAGCCCACCCCCGGGCGCGATGAGTCGGTAAAGCAGAAGACGGGACTGGTCGTCAACGACCAACCCCCTGGCCGAATGCCTCAGACGCATGAGTGCCACTGTAAGTCAGCAGGTCAGGCCATAACGGCCAACTCCGGCAGTCCGGCAACCACAACCGCGAGGTTGTATCCCGACATCCGCAGTTCTCCGTTGTCCCCTGTCCTCGCGTACTCCGCATGCCCGAACGCCCGCTCGTGTTTCACTCCATCCGGGGTGATCCCCTCGGCCGTGGACAACCGATGGAACTCGGTGCGCGTCGGATCGCCACCGAAACGGCCGAACCCCGCGATGCTGTCGCCTTCCGCTTTCATGACGTAGACGTGGCGGTCGGCGATACCGAGGTCCGACTCCACCTTGGCTCGCACCCCGGGTGAACCGTAGAACACCACGTCGTCGACCGCTGCGCTTGCCCCGCGTTGCAGCGCAAGAGAAGTCGCGAGGGATCCGTAGGAGTGGCCCAACGCGGTGATATGGACTCCGTCGTTGACCGACGCGGCACGAAGACCGTGAAAAAAGCTACCCAATGCGTCGGCGGCTATGCCTGCTTTGGACGATCGACTGACGTCGAAGCTGGCCCGACCGATGTCGAACTTTCCCGGCCCGATCACCTGTGGCGCGTCGTATCCGATCCAGGCGATGGTGGCCACGCTTTCCTTTCGGCCGGCCAGTTCGAGTTGCCGCATCGCCTCGGCTCGTAATCGCGTTGCCTCTCCGACCATTCCGCGCATCGAGTCCTTGACGTTGGTGTTCAGTCCGGGAATCGTCACGGAGATGTGATCCGCTGTGTCCGGATCCCCGATCGCAATTGCAGCGAAGCCTCGTTCGCCCGAGCGCATGTCCATGAGCAGTAACCGTCGATCAGGTTCGGCGCGAAACAACTCGTCGAGCGCGTCCAGATCCTCGAGTTTGCGTTCGGCGTACCACTGGCCCGCCCCGGTGTTACTCAGTCTGCCGCCGAAGAACTCGCGGTGAAGTTCTTGCGATATTCGGACTGAATCATCTTGCAGCCGTGCTCGTTCCGATTGAATTCGATCGAGGTTGGCCGGGCTGCGAATCGCAGCAGGAATGCCGTCGAGGTTGGCGATCAGGCCTGGTGCATGACGCAACATCTGACGCTGCCGATCAGGGCTGAACGCTCGCCACTCCTCCCCCACACGCACAGCTTTGTCACGGAGGTCGGTGCCGACCTGAGACCGCAGAGACAACGCATGATGAAGATCCGCGCTGACCAGCAGTGCCTCACCGATCAGTTCTCGAACTGCGACCTCGAGCAACCGGGCGTGCACGTGGAGCGGGTGACCGTCGGCGATGGGCGCAACGGCAGAGACGGTTCCATCCTGACGAATATGCAAGTCGTCGGCGACGGCCTCTTTGCGCAGCGTATCCAGCCGTCGACGGATGTCGCGAACGCGGTGAGCGACCAGAACGCCTTCCAACCCAGCAGACAGTTGATCCAAGGCTTCGACGTCCCATACGTCGATATCTGTGAGATCCACTCGGGTCAGGACGAACGAGCAGCGATCCGAGCCTGTACTTCCGGGCGACGCAACGGAGGGACGGTCTGAGGTGGCTGTCTGCGAGGCGGCAACGCACTGAGCAGGCGCGTCGTCGTTTCGGTCACCTCACGCACCGCCTGTTCGAAGGCGTCTCGGTTCGCGTCGGACACCTTGGCTATTCCGCTCACCTTACGTACGTATTGGCGAGAGGCCGCTTCGATCTCCTCCGGCGTAGCAGCGGGCTCGAGTCCACGAAGTTCAGTGATGTTTCGGCACATAATTCGACGATAACCCTGCTCACCGACGCCGTCACGGTTCGATACATCAATGTATCCAAACTGCCACGCAGATCCGGGCATCACGGTAGTTTCAGTGAAATTCCCCCAGTGACTGGAAGTAGCCACTAACTCATGGACTCTGCACTCACCTCCGTCGGCCTACCCGCCGCACTCGCCATCATCATGTTCGGCCTCGGGCTTTCCTTGACGGTCGGAGATTTTGCCCGCGTGGCAAAAGCGCCGAAAGCCGTCTCGATTGCCCTGATCTGTCAGTTGTTGTTGCTCCCGGCCGCGGCCTTCGGTCTGGTCACGTTGTTCGACCTCGACCCACTGCTCGCTGTCGGCATGATGCTCCTCGCCGCATCACCGGGCGGCACCACGGCAAACCTGTTCAGCCATCTGTTCCGCGGCGATGTCGCTCTCAATGTGACACTCACTGCGGTCAATTCGGTGATAGCGGTGGTCACCCTTCCGCTCATCACCAACTTCGCGTTGGGCTACTTCGAACCCGAGGACGCGGACGGCACCCTCGGACTGCAGTTCACGAAGGTACTTCAGGTCTTTGCCGTCGTACTGATTCCTGTCGCCCTCGGAATGTGGGTTCGATTGCGCTCGAGCGCCTTTGCCGAGCGCATGGACAAGCCCGTCCGCATCGGATCCGCGGTGGTTCTGGCACTGGTGATCGTCGGAACGGTTGTTTCCGAGCGCGAGAACATCGCGGACTATCTCGTCGACATCGGCGTCGTCGCTGCCTTGTTCTGCCTACTGAGCCTCTCGATCGGTTACGTCGTTCCCCGGATATTCGGCATCGAGGATCGTCAGGCCATCGCCAGTTCCATGGAAATCGGCATCCACAACAGCACGTTGGCGATCACCATCGCCGTCAGTCTCCTCGACAACGTGCAATTGGCAGTGCCGGCCGCGGTGTACGGCGTTCTGATGTTCCCGCTCGCTGCAGCCTTCGGCGCCGCCATCACCCGAAAGTCACGGACCATGGCCGAAATCGACTAATATCAGGCGGTTTTCGATATAGGTGATCTGGTATCGCCAACCCTACGATCGATACGGACTCAGACCGAAGGGTATCGAAAAAATGCTGACCAACACACCTACCGTGCCGGACGAACGCGTCTGGCAAGAGCTAGTCGACGCACTTACCCGTCGCCAATTCGGCATCGGAGCCGGGATGGCAGCAGTCGCAACTATTCTGTCGTCCTGCAGTTCCAGCGACGGTTCAGGGGCCGATGATGACGCTCAAATGCGCACCGTCACCACGCCGTTGGGGACCTACGACATACCTACCAACCCCAAGCGGGTCTTGGCCGTCGACGCCCGAACCGACCTCGAGCTCGCCATTGCCCTGGAACTACCGGTGTTCGGATACAACATCTCGCCCGTCACCAAGTGGGTTCCCGCCGACGGCTCGGCCGAATACCTCAGCGACAAGCCCAATCTGGAGCAGATCCTCGGACTCGCACCCGATCTCATCATCTGCGTCAACGCCGACAACGAGTACTGGCCCGCTGCAAAGCTCCAAGCCATCGCTCCTGTCCTGACGACCGAATCGAAGCAGACGTGGCGGGAGAACCTGACCCAGCTCTCCGATTGGCTGGGCCGAACACCCACCATGGATCGCCTGATCACCGACTATGACGCTCTGATCACCGACATTCGCACTCGACACGCTTCCGCGATCGCGGGCAAAACCGTCGCAAGCTTGTCCTACAGTCCGGACAAGGCCACGATCTACATCGACAGCCTGCCCGTGTCGGAGGAAACGGGAAAGAAGAATCGTCAACCCACCGACATGACGCTCGCCGATATCGGCGGAAGAACATTGAACACAACCGGTTTCGACAATCAGGGACGACTGAGCATCGAAGAGATGGATCGTCTGCAAGGCTGCGACGCGTTCATGGTTTCTGTCACAGACAGCAATGACACCACCTTCGAACAACTCTCGGACACCAAGTTGTGGCAAAGACTTCCGGCTGTGCAGGCCGGGAACGTCACCGTTCTGCAAGGAAGTACGTACTACGGGTCCATCTACACCAACATGTACGTCGCCAAGGGCTGGGACGATCTCTATTCGACGCTCGACTGATCAGACTTGTCCGTGGAAATGCCGGCCGCTCCCGCGCGGTCGGCATTTCACGTTTCGAGGTCGATGCCCAACGCTCCGGAGAGGGTCCGCAGACAGATCACTCTCAACTCTTCCTGCGGTATGGAAGGTTGATCGAGCCAGTCGAGGCAGACAGCTCGGACGAACGCGATCCATCCCCGAACTGCAACGGCAGCGAGCTGTCTTCTTTCGCCCTCGAATCCCAGTGCATCGAGGATTCGAATCTGCTGCTGTTCGAGTTCGCGCTCGACAATCGCCCGGATACCGGCCTCGGCCGAGAGCGTCCCGACGTTGATGGCGCGCACTCCCCTGCTGTGCGACTTCACGTACGCGAAGTAGGCGTCCAACCCGGCTGCCACCTGTTCGCGCACCGGTAGCGTCGCATCGGGTGCGGTCACCTCGAGCAGGTGCTGCGATTCGCGCTCGACGATTGCGGCGAAGAAGTCTCGCTTGGTCGGAAAATAGTGGTACATCAACCCGCGCGAGACGCCCGCAATCTCGGCGACCTCTTCGATCCACACATCCTCGTACGAGCGATCGGCAAAAAGTTGCGCGCCGATGTCGAGCAACTGCGTGCGCCGCTGCTCTCGGTCCAGGCGTTTTCGTGGTGCGACCATAGGCAAGTCAGATTACTACTTGACACCGATTCAGTAAGGCGTACTTTGCGTACTAGACATCAATTCAGTAAGCGATCTCACCCCGGGGGACACACAATGAGCGTCGACACCACTCCAGAGGCGACGACCGATGCTCGGATACCGCATCCGGCGTGGCGCCTGCCGGTCCTCGGGGACGTTCTCGGGATCAATATCCGGACACCGCTGCAGAACTCCGTGAGCATCGGCCGCGAACTCGGCCCGATCTTCGAGAGAAATGTCCTGGGAAATCGCTTCGTCTTCGCCTCGGGCGCGGACATGGTGGCAGAACTGTCCGACGAGTCCCGGTTCGCGAAGCACCTTGCACCTGGAGTCAAAGCACTCCGCGGAATCGGCGGCGACGGCCTGTTCACGGCGTACAACCACGAACCCAACTGGGGCAAGGCGCACAATCTCCTGGCACCGGCGTTCAGCCAGACTGCGATGCGCTCGTACCACCGCACCATGCTCGACGTGGCCGGCGAGTTGGTCGACCATTGGGATAGTCGTGAAAGTGACTCCCCCATCGACGTCTCCGCAGACATGACCAAGCTGACGCTGGAGACCATCGGACGCACTGGATTCAGCTACTCGTTCGACTCCTTCGAACGTGAAGAACAGCATCCGTTCGTCAAGGCAATGGTCGGCGCACTCTCCCATTCGCAGCGCACGACGTTCCTGAAGTCGACCGCCCTCGGGCGAGTGCTCGCACGTCGCGCCGATCAACGTGACGAGGTCCGCAAGGCGTACATGGCCGAGGTTGTGGACGAAGTGATCCGTGCCCGGCGGACAAGTACCGAACCGGGGCCCGAAGATCTTCTCGAACTGATGCTGCGGGCGGCACGCGAGAACGATCCCAACCGTATCGACGAACTGAACATCCGCCATCAGGTCGTGACCTTCCTCGTCGCCGGACACGAAACGACCTCCGGCGCATTGTCGTTCGCGCTGTACTACCTGTCACGAAACCCTGACGTGCTGGCCAAGGCGCAAGCCGAGGTCGACAAGGTATGGGAGGGCGAGGAGCCCGCCTTCGAGAAGATCGCGAAACTTCGATACGTACGACGCGTCCTCGACGAATCATTGCGTCTGTGGCCGACCGCTCCCGCCTACGGGCGCGCGGCGCTCGAAGACACGACGCTCGTCGGCAAGTATCCGATGAAGAAGGGCGATTGGATGCTCGTGCTCATCCCCTCACTTCATCGTGATCCGGTGTGGGGCAACGATCCCGAGGCGTTCGATCCGGATCGCTTCCTGCCCGCCAACATCAAAGCCAGGCCGGCGCACGTGTACAAGCCGTTCGGAACCGGTGAACGCGCCTGCATCGGAAGACAATTCGCTATTCACGAAGCGGTCCTCGTGTTGGGCACCATCTTGCAGAAATACACGATCGAGGCCGATCCGGACTACGAGTTGAAGGTAGCCGAACGGCTCACCCTGATGCCCGAAGGCTTCAACTTGACGGTCCGCCGACGCTGACCTCGCAAAACTGCGTCGCGCAACTCGGTTGAAACAGTCCCGAATGCGGTAATCCCTGAGGTGGCAGCAGCGAGCACCGGCGCACCCTGGGAGTTCACATGACAAAGAGGCCTGCAGTGGGAATCGTCTTACTCTCGGCGGCATTGGCCACGGGAGCTTGCTCGGCAAGCGTCGGGACGCCGCAAGTGGACAAGTCCGAAGTCGCAAGTCAGATCTCCACTCAACTAGCCGAGAAGATCGGCGAGCCACCCGACGACGTGACGTGTCCGGAGAACCTCGACGCCGAAGTCGGCGCATCGATCACGTGCGTCCTGACCGAGCAGGGCACCGAATACGACGTCACAGCTACCGTGACCAGCGTTGACGGTGAAAGTGCGAACTTCGACATCAAGGTCGCGGATGCGCCGAACAACTAACTGCTGTGCGCCTTTATTAACCGCCGGCGGTTAATAAAGGCGCACAGCAAGGCGTCAGAGACGCTCGATAATCGTCGCGTTCGCGGTGCCGCCACCTTCACAGATGGTCAGCAAGCCGTAGCGGCCACCGGTGCGCTCGAGTTCGTTGAGCAGGGTTGCCATCAGCTTGGTGCCGGTCGCGCCGAGCGGGTGACCGAGTGCGATCGCGCCGCCGTTGACGTTGACCTTGGCCGGATCTGCACCGATCTCCTTGATCCAGGCCAGGACGACCGGGGCGAAAGCTTCGTTGATCTCGACGATGTCGATGTCGTCGATGCTCAGGCCGGCCTTCGCGAGAGCATGCTTCGTGGCCGGGATCGGCGCACTGAGCATGAAGATCGGGTCGTCGCCGCGTGCGCTGAGGTGATGAATCCGGGCGCGGGGCTTGAGGTTGTACTTCTCCACCGCTTCCGCCGACGCCAGCAGCAGCGCACTCGCACCGTCGGAGATCTGGCTGGCCACTGCCGCGGTCATGCGTCCGTCTTCGACGAGAACCTTGAGCGTCGCCATCTTCTCGAGGCTGGTCTCGCGGGGTCCTTCGTCGACGGTCGCGTCGCCCATGGCGACGATCTCGTTGTCGAAGCGACCCGCGGCGATTGCAGCCTTGGCGCGCTCATGGCTCTGCAGGGCCCACTTCTCGAGCTCTTCGCGGCTGATGTCCCACTTCTCGGCGATCATTTCGGCGCCCTTGAACTGCGAGACCTCTTGGTCACCGTAGCGCTCGGTCCAACCGACCGAACCCGAAGTCGGCGTGTCGAATCCGTACTGCTGACCGACGATCATCGCTGCCGAGATCGGAATCTGGCTCATGTTCTGAACGCCGCCGGCAACGATCAGATCCGCAGTGCCCGACAGGATGGCCTGAGCGCCGAAGTGCACTGCCTGCTGGCTCGAACCGCACTGACGGTCAACGGTCACCCCGGGAACGTGCTCCGGGAATCCCGCTGCGAGCCAGGACATACGGGCGATGTTGCCGGCCTGGCCGCCGATGGCGTCGACGCAACCGAAGATCACGTCGTCGACGTCACTGGGGTCGATACCGGTGCGCTCGACCAGTGCCTTGACGACGTGCGCACCGAGATCGATGGGGTGCACGCCGGACAGCGCGCCGCCCCTCTTGCCGATCGGTGTGCGAATGGCGTCGACGATGTAAACCTCGGACATAGCGTTAGCTCCTAGTTTCGTTGTGCAGCAATAGTTCTTGAAGTTGATTCAGCAATAGCGTCTGAAGTTGTGGCCGGATCGGAGAGCCCGTCGAGCACGATCGCGAGATATTGAGCCGCGACGGCGTGCGCCGAGAGGGATCCACCCGGGCGGTACCAGCGAACCGCGACCCACACGGTGTCGCGCATGAAGCGGAAGACCAATTCGACGTCGATGTCGGAGCGGAAGGTCCCGTCCGCGACGCCGGCTTCGAGGACGCCGACCCACAGGTCCCGGAATTCGGTGTTGCGCTCGGCCAGGTAAGCGAAGCGCTCGTTCCCGACGAGGTGCTTGACCTCGTCCTGGTAGATCGCCACAGCCGAATGTGAGGCGTCGATGGCCTCGTACGACGTCACGACCAGTGCTTCGAGCGTCGCGCGACTGTCCAACCCCGCCGCGACGATCTCGCGGTATTTTCCGAAGAGTTCGTCGAGGAACTGGTGCAGGATCTCGTCGACCATCGACTCCTTGGAATCGAAATGGTGATACAGGCTGCCGGACAGGATCCCGGCGGCGTCGGCGATGTCGCGGACGGTCGTCGCGCGCACTCCGCGATCGGCGAAGAGCCCCGCCGCGATCTCGAGCAGCTCGTCGCGGCGCCCGGACTTGCCGTTTGATTCGTCGGAATTTCGAGGTGGCGTCATGTATTCAATCCTATCCAGGGCCTTCCCCTGTGCGCGGTCAGCGAGTCCAGGGACTCCTTAACCGCGCACGGGGACGCTAGGCCCTCTGCGAAGAAACGGAGACGATCTCGCCGGTCATGTAGGTGGAGTAATCGCTGGCGAGCATCGCGATGACCGTTGCGATCTCCCAGACCTCCGCGGCGCGGCCGTAGGCCTCACCGGAAGCCAACTGGTCGAGCAGTTCCTCACTGGTGACCTTCGCCAGGAACGCGTGACGCGCAATGGAAGGCGAGACCGCGTTGATACGGACTCCGTACTCCGCTGCTTCGATGGCGCTGCACCGAGTCAGCGCCATGACGCCGGCCTTGGCTGCGGCGTAGTGCGCCTGGGAATGCTGCGCGCGCCAACCGAGAACGGACGCGTTGTTCACCAGAACACCGCCGTGGGGAACGCTCTTGAAGTACCGCAGGGCGGCGCGCGTCGAACGGAAGGTGCTGTTGAGTGTGATGTCGAGAACGCGATCCCACTGATCGTCCGTCATGTCGACGACGGGAGTTTCACCGCCAAGGCCCGCGTTGTTGACGACGATGTCGATACGTCCCAACTTCTCGGCGGCGCCGACGAACAACGCGTCGACCTGCTCGGTGCTCGATACATCGCAGATGATCGATTCGACCTGCTGACCGGGGAATTCGGCCTTCAGCTTCTCCACCGTCTCGCCGAGTCGACGCTCGTGGAAGTCGGAGACGAGAACGTCGCCGCCCTCGAGAAGCACCCTGCGCGCAGTGGAGAAACCGATGCCGGTTCCGGCTGCGGCGGTGATGATCGCCTTCTTGCCCGCGAGCAGTCCGTGGCCCGGGGTTTCCTCCGGCGCAACGGAAAGCGGGGACGCGGCTTTGGTGTCAGACATTAACGGGCCTCTCGGGGAAGACCGAGCACGCGCTCGGAAATGATGTTGCGCTGAATTTCGTTGGAGCCGCCGTAAATCGTGTCGGCGCGGGTGAAGAGGAAGAGGCGTTGCCATTCGTCGAGCTCGAGGTGCTCGGGATCGGTGATGTCCGAGGCATTGCCTTCGGAATCCGCCCACGGTGCAACCAACGACGACGCCCCCTGCACGTCCATCGCCAGCTGTCCCAGATCACGATGCCAGTTGGCCCACAACAGTTTTGCGACGGACGCTTCTCCGCCACCGGTTCCGGCGTCGACCGCGTCGAGAGTGCGCATCGCGTGGGCGCGCATCACGCGCAGTCCGACCCACGCGCGGGCGATCTTTTCGCGAATGTGCGGATCCTGGTCACTGCCATTGGCTTTCGCCAAGTCGACGACGCCTTGGAGCTCGCGGGCAAATCCGATCTGCTGTCCGAGCGTCGATACACCGCGCTCGAAGGTGAGCAGCCCCATCGCGATCTTCCAGCCCTCGCCGGGTTCCCCGACCACCAGATCGGCATCGGTGACGGCGTCGTCGAAGAAGACCTCGTTGAACTCCGATGTGCCGGTGAGCTGCTGAATGGGCCGAACTGTCACACCGGGCTGATCCAACGGGACAAGCAGGAAGCTCAACCCCTGGTGACGCTTGGAGCCCACCTCGGTGCGGCAGACCACGAAGCACCACTGCGCGACGTGAGCCAGTGAGGTCCACACCTTCTGGCCGTTGATGATCCACTTGCCGTCTTCGAGGCGTGCGGTCGTGGAGACGTTCGCGAGGTCGGAACCGGCGCCGGGCTCGGAGTAGCCCTGCGACCACAGTTCACTGACCGTGTTGATGCCAGGAAGGAATCGGCGCTTCTGCTCGTCGGTGCCGTACGCGATCAGCGTCGGGCCGAGCAGCTCTTCACCGATGTGGCTGACGCGAGCGGGCGCACCGGCCTTCGCGTACTCCTGATGGAAGATGACCTGCTGGGAGATGCTTGCTACCCGCCCGCCGAACTCCTTCGGCCACCCGAGGCACGTCCACCCCGACGCTGCGAGGTGCTTGTCCCACTCGAGTCGTTGCTCGAAGAACTCGTGCTCACTGCCGGGGCCGCCCTTACCCTTGAGCTGGGCGAATTTGCCCGTCAAGTTCTCGGCCAACCACTGCGCGACCGTGGCCGCAAACTCGTCGTCCGTCATCTGCCCGTCCGGGCTCTCGCTCTGGTCCACATATGTAAGATAACCTACCAAGCACTTGCTAGGTAGCGTGTCAGGTAGGAGTCCAGTGACCGAACAACCGAGAACCATCCCATCAGCCCTCATCCGGGCCGCCGAGGAGTTCGGTGAGCGCGCGGCTATCGCCGATGGCGACACCCGACTGACCTTCGCACAGCTACATCAGCGCGTCCGCGATTTCGCCGGCGCACTGATCAACCGTGGGGTGAAGGCAGGCGACCGCGTCGTCATCTGGGCGCCCAACACGTACCACTGGGTGATCGCCCTGCTCGGCGCTCAGTACGCCGGCGCAGCCATCATCCCGATCAACACGCGCTACACCGGCACCGAAGCACTCGACATCATCGAGCGCGTCGACGCAGCTGCCCTGGTGGTCGTCGGCACGTTCCTCAAGGCCGACCGGTACCAGCAGTTCCTCGACGCCAATCCGGACCTGAGGATCCCCACCGTCATCCAGGTACCGATCGACGGGGACGACGACCGTGACGGCGTCATCGAGTTCGAGGACTTCCTCGCGCTCGCCACCGACGCCGCCCGCACCGAAGCCGACGCGCGTGCTGCGAAGGTGCAGCCAGACGACGTCAGCGACATCCTCTTCACCTCCGGCACCACGGGGCGCAGCAAGGGCGCGATCACCGCGCATCGTCAGTCCATCGCTGTCGCCAAGTCGTGGGGTGAATGCGCCGAGGTCACCGCCGACGACAACTTCCTCATCATCAGCCCGTTCTTCCACACCTTCGGGTACAAGGCCGGAATCCTGGTCTGCCTGTTGAACGGTGCGACGATCGTGCCGGTGTCCGTCTTCAACATCGACGACACCCTCGCATTGGTCAGCAGCGAGAAGATCAGCATCCTGCCTGGCGCCCCGACGATCTACCAGACCATCCTCGATCATCCCCGCCGCAGCGAATACGACCTGTCCTCGCTCCGCATCGCGATCACGGGCGCAGCACCCGTGCCGGTTGCTCTCGTCGAGCGCATGCAAGCAGAGCTTTTCGACGCCGTCCTCACGGCATACGGTTTGACCGAGGCAGTGGTCGCGACCATGTGCCGCACCGACGACGACCCGGTCACCGTCTCCACCAGTTCCGGCCGCGCGACAGCCGATTTCGAGGTCAAGATCGGCGACCAGGGTGAGATCCTGCTTCGTGGACCGAACGTCATGCTCGGATACCTCGACGACCCCGAATCCACCGCCAAGGCAATCGACGCCGACGGCTGGCTGCACACCGGAGACGTCGGAACCCTCGACGAGCGTGGCTATCTCGACATCACCGACCGTCTGAAAGACATGTACGTCAGCGGCGGATTCAACGTCTACCCCGCCGAGATCGAGGGCATGTTGGCTCGCCTGCCCGGCGTCCACGAGTCTGCTGCCATCGGCATCCCCGATCACCGGATGGGAGAGGTGGGCCGCGTCTACATCGCCCAACTCGACGGTGCCGGCCTCACCGAAGAGTCGGTAATCGCCTTCCTCAAGGAGAAGATCGCAGGCTTCAAGGTGCCCCGCGAGGTGCGCTTCGTAGATCACCTGCCCCGCAACCCTTCGGGCAAGGTCCTCAAAACGGTTCTGCGCGAGGAACAATCATGACCGTTCCCTTCGAAGCCGACGTCGTGACCTACGAAGTTCGTGACTCGGTCGCCGTCGTGACCTTGAATCGACCCGACTACCGCAACGCCCAGAACTCGGTGGTCACGTACGCCCTCGACGCGGCATTCCAGCGCGCCGTCGAAGACGACGACGTGAAGGTGATCGTCCTGGCAGGCAACGGACCTCACTTCAGTGCCGGTCACGACCTGGGAACTCCGGGACGCGACCATCACGTCGAGTACGATAACAAGGCCACCATGTGGTGGGATCACGTCGACAAGCCAGGCGGTGACCAGCGTTTCGCCCGCGAGATGGAGGTCTACCTGGGCATGTGCCGCCGTTGGCGGGAGATCCCCAAGCCCACCATCGCGATGGTGCAAGGCGCCTGCATTGCCGGCGGGCTCATGCTCGCCTGGGTCTGCGACATGATCGTCGCGGCCGACGACGCCTTTTTCTCCGATCCCGTTGTCCGCATGGGCATCCCCGGCGTCGAATACTTCGCGCACCCGTGGATGGTCGGTTCACGATTCGCCAAGGAAATGCTCTTCACCGGCGATCGGTTCACCGCGCAACGTGCATACGAAATCGGCATGGTGAACCGCGTCGTCGCCCGCAAGCATCTCGAGAAGGAGACGTTCGAGCTCGCCGGACGTATCGCCGAGATGCCGCGCTTCGGACTGGCTTTGACCAAGAAGGCCGTCAATCAGTGCGAGGATCAGATGGGGATGCGCAACGGCATCGACTCCGTCTTCGGTCTGCATCACTTCGCTCACGCTCACAACGCCGAAGTCGGCAAAGACTCGCTTGGTGGTCTCGACGCCAAAGCTATGGCTGCCAGTGCTCGCGCACCGCAGGAAGGAACAAACTAGTGGATCTCGTATTCGACGACGCCACAACCGCATTCCGTGACGAGGTTCGCTCGTTCCTGGAAGCGAATGTGCCCGCGACTCCCCTGAAGTCGATGGATACCGCCGAAGGCTTCGAAGAGCACCGTCAGTGGGAGCACACGCTCGCCGATGCCGGCTACGCCGTCGTCTCCTGGCCCAAGGAACTCGGCGGACGCGATGCGTCCCTGCTCGAATGGGTCATCTTCGAGGAGGAGTACTACCGCTCGGGCGCGCCCGGCCGCGTCAGCCAGAACGGCATCTTCTTGTTGGCTCCCACACTGTTCGAGCATGCAAATGCCGAGCAGTTGGCTCGCATCATGCCGCGCATGGCTCGTGCCGACGACATCTGGGCCCAGGCCTGGTCCGAGCCCGAGTCCGGTTCCGACCTCGCAAGCCTGCGTTCGAGTGCGAAGAAGGTCGACGGCGGCTGGCTGCTCAACGGTCAGAAGACGTGGAGCTCACGCGCGAGTTACGCCGACTGGGGCTTCGGCTTGTTCCGCTCCGATCCGGATGCGCAGCGCCACAAGGGCATCACGTATTTCATGTTCGACCTCCGGTCGAAGGGTGTCACCGTTCGCCCGATCGATCAGCTCGACGGTGAGCCCGGCTTCGCCGAGATCTTCCTCGAAGACGTCTTCGTTCCGGACGACCCGGCCAACCCAGGTGAGTCGGGTGTGATCGGAAACGTCAACGAAGGTTGGCGGGTCGCGATGAGCACCGCGAGCAACGAGCGTGGTCTCTCGCTGCGCAGCCCCGGCCGCTTTCTCGCCACCGTCGACCGCCTGCTCGAGCTGTACAAGTCCAGCGGACGCACCGACGACAGCGCTCTGCGCAACCAGGTCGCCGACGCCTGGATCGGCGCTCGCGCTTACCAACTCAACACATTCGGCACCGTCACCCGTCTGGCCGACGGTGGACAGCTCGGCGCCGAGTCCTCGATCAACAAGGTCTTCTGGTCCGAGTGGGATATCGCCACCCACGAGACTGCTCTCGAACTTCAGGGCCCTGAAGCCGAGTTGGCCGACAACTGGATGGACGGATACCTGTTCTCCCTGTCCGGCCCGATCTACGCAGGCACCAACGAGATTCAGAAAAACGTCATCGCTGAGCGTCTGCTCGGCCTACCGAAGGCGGACCGATGAGATTCGCGCTCGACTCCTCCCACCAGGACTTCGCTGCAAGCATCGATGCGCTGCTGACCAAGTCCGACATGCCCGCCGTCATCCGTTCGTGGAACGACGGTGACACCGAGCCGGGCAAGAAGCTCTGGCAGCGCCTCGCCGAGACCGGCGTCAACGGTCTCGTCATCTCCGAAGAGCACGACGGACTCGGCGCCGACGCCGTCGACCTGGTCGTTGCGCTCGAACAGCTCGGTCGGCACGCAGTACCCGGACCGGTCGTCGAAACGATCGCCGTGGCGCCGACGCTCCTGGCTTCCGTTGCACCGGAACGTCTCTCTGCTCTCGCCGAGGGTTCGCTGGCAACCGTCGCAGCTCCCCCGCGCACACCGTTCGCGCTCGACGCCGATGCGGTGGATCTGGTTCTGCTAGCGCAGGACGGTGCCGTATCACTCGGCGTCCCTGGCGAAGCCAAGGCATCAGTGGATCTCTCCCGCAAGCTCTACGAGGTTTCCGCCGGCGAATCACTGGGCTCCGCCGACTTCTCGGCCGCCTTCGACATGGGCGCTCTTGCCACTGCCGCGCAGTTGCAGGGCCTGGGACAGACACTGCTCGAGGTCACCACCGAATACGCGAAGCAGCGCAAGCAGTTCGGCAAGGTCATCGGACAGTTCCAGGCCATGAAGCACCACCTGGCCGAGGTTGCCGTCTCCCTCGAGATGGCTCGCCCCCTGCTGCACGGCGCCGCACTGTCGGTTCGCGATCAGTCGGCCGACGCCTCGCGTGACATCTCTGCGGCCAAGGTCGCGTGCGGGGATGCTGCGTACAAGGCCGCTCGCGTCGGACTCCAGGTTCACGGCGCCATCGGCTACACGATGGAACACGATCTCTCCTTGTGGCTCACCAAGGTACGGGCGCTGCTCACCGCGTGGGGCACACCGTCCGAGCATCGCGCACGCGTCGTCGAAGCGCTGGTTGCATCATGAGCATCGACACCGAAGACCAGGCAGCATTGCGCGCATCGGTACGCGATCTCCTGAGCAAGCATTCCGACTCCGCTGCCGTCCGCGCCGCCATCACCACAGAGATCGGCTACGACGCCGCTTTGTGGAGCAAGCTGTGCGAGCAGATCGGCGTCGCCGCGTTGGCGATTCCGGAGGAGTTCGACGGCGTCGGAGCAGGTTTGGGCGAAGTACACGTGGTCCAGGAGGAATTGGGCCGCACGCTGACCCCGTCACCGATGCTGGGTTCGGCGATTCTTGCCGCACAGGCACTGCTGCTTTCCGGTGACAACGACGCATGCTCGCGACTGCTGCCCGGTGTCGCGTCCGGCGAGAGCACGCTCGCTCTGTGCTGGGCAGGTGCCGCGGGTTGGAGCACCTTCGGCGTCGAGGCAACCGAAGACGCGTTGACCGGCACGGCGTCGTACGTCCTCGACGGACACGTCGCAGACACCCTGCTCGTTCTCACGGCCGACGGGTTCTACGAAGTGGATCCAGCGGCCGAAGGCGTCTCCCGCCGACGCGTCCCCACCATGGATCCGACGCGAACGCTGGCGGAGGTCACGTTCTCCGGTGTTCGTGGTCGGCCACTGGAGTGGTCCGAAGATCTGGTCGATCGGATCCGAACCGTCGTTCTGATCGCCTTGTCTGCTGAACAGGTGGGAGCGGCCGCAGCGATCGTCGAACAGACTGTGGAATACACCAAGTCGCGCAAGCAGTTCGGTCGCGCGATCGGTTCTTTCCAGGCCCTCAAGCATCGGATGGCCGACATGTACACGTTGGTCGAGACGGCGCGGTCGATGACGTACGCCGCCGTGGCGACGCAGTCGGCGGACGACGCGGCAGTGGCGAAGGTCTACTGCTCGGAAGCCTTGCAGCAGATCACCTCCGAAGCGGTTCAGTTGCACGGCGGAATCGCAATCACCTGGGAGCACGACGCTCAGCTGTACTTCAAGCGCGCACACGGCAGCGCTCAGCTTTTCGGTCAGCCGAGCACCTACCTGCCGAGCCTCGCGCAGGCAGCGGGCCTCTAGGAGACGTCGGTGCTTGTTCGCTCGGGATTGCGAGCGAACAAGCACCACTGGTGCCCAGTCAGTGGAATGCCCAGCAGATTAATAGCTCTGGATCGCGCAGAATCGGTCACCAGACAACTGTCCATCCCACAGACCGGAGTTTTCTCGTGAATCGATTCGACGACAAGCGCGTCCTCATCAGCGGCGCAGGATCCGGAATCGGCCAGGCCACCGTTGCCCGCATCCTGGCAGAAGGTGGCACCGTCGTCGCCGCCGACATTTCCGAGACCGGCCTCGAACAGACGCTGAACACCGCGAAGGACGCAGGACACTCCGATCGCCTGACCACGGTGAAGGTCGACATCTCCAGCGAAGAGTCTGTTCGCGAACAGGTCGGCGCTGCGATCAAGGCTCTGGGCGGGCTCGACGTGCTGGTCAATGCGGCGGGCATTCTGCGCTCCGCGCACACCCACGAGATGACACTCGATTTCTGGAACACCGTCATCGGGGTCAACCTCACCGGAACTTTCCTCATGACGAGGGAGTCCCTGCCGGCACTGCTCGAAAGCGGAGCAGGCGTCGTGGTCAACTTCAGTTCCACATCGGCGACCTTCGCCCACCCGTACATGACGGCATATGCGGCGTCGAAGGGTGGAATCCAATCCTTCACGCACGCACTTGCACTCGAGTACAGCAAGCAGGGCCTTCGCGCCGTGGCCGTCGCACCCGGCAGCATCGCTTCGGGCATGACCTCCGATCCCGGCTTCCCGGCCGACATCGACTTCACGCTGCTCGGCAAGCTGGCCCCGGCAATCGGTGAGGGTTTCGCTCCCCCGTCCGCGGTCGCCGGCGTGATCGCGATGCTCGCTTCCGAGGACGGCTCGTTTGTCACCGGAACGGAAATCCGCATCGACGGCGGCACGCATATGTGACCACTTGCTGTGCGCCTTTATTAACCCCCGGCGGTTAATAAAGGCGCACAGCAGCGAGGCGGCATACTTATCTCGTCGCCCGGAACCGGTCCGGCGGTACGACGTGCGGTGGGGAGCCAGCGGTGAGCGAGTCAACAGGCACTACGAACCTCGAGCCCGTGCTGATCAGTCCCGTCGTCGGCGGAAAGATCCGCACCTGGTCCGAGGACGAGACCCGCTTGTGGAGCGTCGACGATCCCGCGGCGCTCGGCGCACTGTTGGGACGCGGTCTCGTAGCCCGTACGACCCTGCCGGACAACAAGTTCCGAGAGGTTGCGTTTCTGGATGCCCAGACCCAGGCCCTCACTGTGCAGCCGCGCTTCGCTTCCCCTGACAGCACTGCACTTGCCGCACCGTTCAAGCTCACCGAGGCGTCGGCCCCGACGTCCGACGCTTGGGAAGATCTCGAATCGGTACTCGCGTCGGTCGCGATCTCCGCTGCTGGACGTGGCGAATTCTGGCTCGCGGAACTCGGCGGGTGGGATTCTCCGCACGAGCCGAACTGCCTCTTCACGACCGTCGACGAATCGGGACTGGCCAACGCGGTCATGGAGGCCACCCCCGCGCCCGCCGGAACCGGCGTCTGGCCGGAGGTTCCGAGCGGACAAACCGGCGTTTCCGTTTCGGCACCAGCCTCACAGGACACCATCGAGGCTGCCGGAATCTTCGCGGTATCAGCGATCGAGACGTGGGGCGTCACACCGTGGGACATCAACCTCACTTTCGGCAAACTGGTCGATTTCGCCTGATCAGCGGCGCCGACACGCGGCGGTGAGTTGTACGTCTCCCCTCAGCCGACGGCTCACGGTTCGTCACAACACGCCCGATGGCGACGACATCGGGCCCCTCGGTGGGCATACTGAGGGAACTGGGGTTACTCCCGGTCACAAATACCCGTGGATCCGCGTCGGGGCGGGTGCGGTCCGACAACACGCGAGCAGCCACAGACACTGGCGGCTCCGAAAGGTTCAATCATGGCAACCGACCAATTACAGACGGTTGTATTGCACGGCGACCAGCTCAAGTACGTCGACCAAGGCAGTGGCCCCGTTGTGGTGCTCATTCACGGCCTACTGGGCGCGCACTCCAATTGGGAGCCGCAGATCGAGACGCTCTCGCGTCATTACCGCGTGATCGCCCCTGATCTCTTCGGACATGGTGCGTCGGACAAGCCTGCCGGCGACTATTCACTCAGTGCTCACGCCGCCACCGTTCGCGACCTCCTCGAAGCCCTCGATATTCCGTCGGCCACCCTCGTCGGTCACTCCCTCGGTGGTGGGATCGCGATGCAGACGCTGTACCTGTTCCCCGACCGGGTGGAGCGGCTGTGCCTGGTGGCCAGCGGCGGACTCGGCCCCGAGGTGAGCCCACTCCTGCGCGCGGCGACTCTGCCCGGCAGCGAACTGGTACTTCCCGTTCTCGCGTCCAGGACGCTGACCGACGTGACGGACAAAGCGCTCGGACTTTTCAACAAGATCGGCCTGTTCAAGCTCGGTGCCAGCGCGAGTGAGGCCCGTAAGAGCTTTGCTTCGGTATCGGACGCGTCGACACGTCAGGCATTTCTGGCGACCGCGCGATCGGTCATCAACTACAACGGCCAAACCGTCAATGCCACTCCGCATTTCGCCAACTTCAAGAACCTGCAGGCACTACTGGTGTGGGGCGAGGAAGACACCATCATCCCCAACGCCCACACCGAGAATGCTCGCGCCGAACTACCGCTGGGGCGGGTGGAGATATTCAAGCGCGCCGGGCATTTCCCGCACCTTGACTATCCGGATCGCTTCGACCGTGTCTTCTCCGAATTCATGACGGACTGCGGAGTCGGTATCGGCACCGGACCCAAGGCCGTCAGCAGCTGAACTAGCTCCCCGCAACCAGCTCTTCGAGGCAGCTCGCCACCCCGTCCTCGTCGTTCGTGGGCAAAATTCGGTCGGCGAGCTCGATGACCTCGGCTCTGGCGTTGGCGGGCGCCAGAGCCGTTCCGGCCCAGTTCAGCATCGCAACGTCGTTGAAGGCGTCACCGGCCGCGGCAACTTCCGACGCGTCGATGCCGTCGATCGCGCACAACTGCGCGAGAGCGCTGGCCTTCGAGACGCCCGCTGCAGCCATTTCCATGTACGGAGCCCCGGAGTGGGTCAACTCCACACCCTCGATGCCCGCAGCGACCGCAGTTCGGTACAGGTCGGCGCTGGGAACCTCGGCATGCCGGGCCACGATCTTGACCATCGGCTCCACGTCCAGCGGCAGCGTATCGGCGAGCACCATCTCGTGCAGGTGCCGGTGATGGTCCGCGAACTCGCACAGAGCGGCATACTCCGGCTCGGCAAAGAACTGCGTGGGTCCGACGTTCGCGAACACGACGCCAGGAATCAGAGCACGAACCTGCTCCATAGCTGTTGCAGCCAAAGATGTTTCGATCGAAACGGTGTCGACGATCTCCGGAGTCCCGTCCGCCAGGTCGAGAATGACAGCTCCGTTGGCACACACAGCTTTACCGCGAAATCCGCACGAGCTCGCCAACGTGTGTACCGAATGCCTGGCCCGGGCCGTCGCCCACACAACTTCGATCCCCGCGAGCCGCGCGTTCTCCATGGCCTGCGCGGTGCGCGCCGAAATCGTTCGGTCGGAGCGCAGCAGGGTGCCGTCGAGGTCGGTTGCGAACATACGAATACGGGTCACCAGACAATGATGGCAGTCCGTTCGCAGCCCTCACCAACTACGTGACATGGGCCGTTGCTCTGTCAATTACTTGCTTGGGCCTCGAGAAGGTGCCGACGCATCTCACCGAAGACCACACCCAGCCGCTCGACATCTCGCGGGCTCAGCAGGTCGAACATGCTCTCCCGTACAGCGGCCACGTGCGCCGGGCTTGCCGACGCCAATTTCTCGGCACCCGAGTCGGTCAGCTCCGCATTAGCGCCCCTCTTGTCGTCGACACACTCGACCCGGCGCACCCACCCGGCACCGACCAGCCGATTGACGGCCCTAGTCACACCACTTCGGGTAGCCATCACAGCGTCGGCGAGCTCACTCATGCGCAGTTGCCGGCCGGGCGCTTCGGCGAGAGCGACCAGCAGTTCGAAATCGGTGAAGGAAATGTCGGAGTCTCGCACCAACTGCTGATCGAGAACACGCTGGAGCAGTCGGGTCGAGTCCAGGTAAGCCCGCCAGGCCGTTTGCTCCGAGTCGCTCAACCACCGCGTCGATTCCATGACACCAGCATATCCGAAGTAGTTGACAACGAAATCAAATGATCTATTCTCAATGTAGTTGATCAGTCAACTACCTGTTCGAAGAGAAGGTTCAACCGAGAGGCGGGCGCTATGAGCGACAACAACGCAGTGCAGTTCGAGGAACGCCGGGCCGAGATCAGGGATCGACATCTGCTCCCCGCCGACAAACGACCCGCATCGACCGCACGCGGCCTGCACCATACGGCCCTGATCAGCAGTGACGTCGAACGAACCGTGAAGTTCTACCAGGATCTCCTCGGATTCCCACTCACCGAGTTGATCGAGAACCGTGACTATCCCGGGTCGTCGCACTTCTTCTTCGACATCGGCAATGGCAACCTTCTGGCGTTCTTCGACTTCCCGGGTCTCGACGTGGGCCCGTACCAAGAAGTACTCGGCGGCCTCCACCACATCGCGATCAGCGTCGAACCCGCCAAGTGGGCGAAGCTACGTACCAGACTGACCGAGGCCGGCGTCGAACTGATCGAGCACAGTGAGGTTTCGCTGTACTTCCGCGATCCCGACGGCGCTCGACTCGAACTGATCGCAGACCCACTCGGTGAGATGTACGGCAATCACGTCCTCTGAAAACTTGCTCTCCCCCATACCATTCGGAAGGCACACCATGACCTCCACTCTGTCGCAGCCGAACCTCGATATCCGTCGATCCGGGGATCGTTTCAAGTCCAATGCCGGCTGGCTGGACTCGAAGCACTCGTTCTCGTTCAGCAATCACTACGACCCGAAGAACACTCACCACGGTCTTCTTCTGGTGAACAACGACGACATCGTCACGCCGGGAATGGGATTCGACACCCATCCCCACCAGGACATGGAGATCGTCACCTGGGTACTGAGAGGTTCTCTCGTACATCAGGATTCGATGGGTCATTCGGGTGTCATCTACCCCGGTCTAGCCCAGCGGATGAGCGCCGGAACGGGCATCCTGCATTCGGAGAAGAACGATTCGTGGCGACTCGGTGACGTGGCCGGCAGCCATTCCGACAAGCACAGCGACCCGGTTCACTTCATCCAGATGTGGGTCATCCCCGACGAAGCCGGAATCACCCCCGGCTACGAGCAGTTGGAGATCGACGCCGAATTGCTTGCCGGTGGACTGGTTCCCGTCGCCTCCGGCATGGACGCGTACGCCGATCACTCGGCAATCCGGATCAAGAACAAGTACGCCGCGATGCACGTTGCGCGTCTGCAACCCGGACAGCCCGTGACCCTGCCCGACGCACCGTTCCTGCACGTTTTTGTCGCCGACGGTCAGGCCGCCATGGAAGGCGTCGGAGTGCTCGAACAAGGTGACGCGGTACGCGTGTCCGGCGGCGGAGGTCAGCAGATCAGCTCCGATACCGGGGCAGAGGTCATCGTCTGGGAAATGCACGCCACCGTTTCGCAGGGATGACATGAAGCCCTTCTCGTACGACGCTTCACCGGCTCGAATTGTCTTCGGCCAAGGGATGATCGATACGATCGCCGAAGAAGTGCGGCGGCTCGGCCGTAGCCGAGTGATGGTGCTGGCAAGTCGTCGACTCGACGCGGTTGCCGCCGCCGTGACCGAATCTCTCGGCGACATGGCGGTGGCCCGCTTCGACGGCGCTTTGATGCATACTCCGATCGAAGTCACGACAGCCGCGCTGAGACTTGCCGAGAACCATCACGTCGACACGGTCGTCGCGATCGGCGGCGGTTCGGCAACCGGGTTGTCCAAGGCATTGGCACTACGAGCGGGGTTCGATCAGATCGTCGTTCCGACAACGTACGCGGGATCAGAAGTCACTCCGGTGTTGGGTGAAACAGAGAACGGACGCAAGACAACTCGCTCCTCTCCCCACATCAGACCGGAAACCGTCATCTACGACGTCGACCTCACTCTCGATCTGCCGCTGGATACCACCGTCACCAGTGCCGTCAACGCGATGGCGCACGCGGTTGAAGCGTTGTATTCCGCCGAGTCCAACCCGATCACCGACGCGATCGCGATCGAGGCTGTCTCCGGGATCGCCCACGCTCTGCCGCCCCTTGTCGACGACCCGAGAAATGTGGAAGGCAGGACAGATCTGCTGCAATCGGCCTGGTTGGCTGGAACCTGCTTGGCCACAGTCGGCATGGGGCTCCATCACAAGCTGTGCCACACCCTCGGCGGCAGTTTCGGTTTGCCGCACGCCCCCACCCACACCGTGGTCCTCCCCCATGCAATGGCATTCAACGCGCCTGCTGTCCCGGATGTGATGTCGCGAATAGCGACTGCTCTGGGCGCATCCGATGCCGCTACCGGCGTTTTCGACCTCGTCACCGCGTGCGGCGGACCGACCACTCTGCGAGAACTGGGAATGAGTCACGATCAAATCGAAAATGCAGTCGAACTCGCCACCTCCGCCGCGTATCCGAATCCGCGTGAGATCACCCCGCCGGGCCTGAGCGAACTCCTCGAGAACGCCTGGTCCGGGCGTCGACCCGCCATCAGGTGAGAACTAATCAGGCAGTACCGCCTCGAGGCCTGACATGTTCGAAGATCAGAATCGTCTCGGTCGCAGCAACCGCCGGATGCGCCGAGAGATTGTTGACGACGAAGTCACGCAACTGCGCCGAATCCGTCGTTGCGACGTGCAGCATGTAGTCGTCGACACCGGCCACGAAATACACGTTGAGCACGGAGTCCAGCTTGGCGAAGTCGTCACCGAGCCGGTTGAGATGCGACCGCGCGTTGGCCTGCAGTCGAACTGCGATCATCGCCTGCAGATCCATTCCGAGAGCGGCGGGGTCGATGTCCGCATGGAATCCCCTGATCACACCGTTGTCCACCAAGGCGCGCACACGTCCGAGGCATGTCGACGGCGCAATTCCCGCGATCGCCGCCAGCGCATTGTTCGGAATCCTCGCGTCCTTCGCCAGCTCTTCGAGCAGAACCCGGTCGATCTCGTCCAACTTCATTGCTGCCCGAACATGCTTCGGCGAGGCAGCCGTCTGAATACCGATTTTTGAACTTTCACGCACCATGCATACAGCGTAGAGAATTATCTTCACTTCTCTTCACTATCTGGCGACGAAACTTCATGCTTGGCACCTGCCATTCGAAGAAACAACAGACTCAGTTCGGAGCCGTGTCATGAAGGTCGGAATCCCCCGCGAGATCAAAAACCACGAGTACCGCGTGGCCATCAGCCCAGCAGGCGTCCACGAACTGGTCGGCCGAGGGCACGAGGTCGTCATCGAAACGGGTGCAGGCGTCGGCTCCTCGTTCAGTGACGAGGATTTCAAGGCCGCGGGCGCGCAGATCCTCGGATCTGCCGATCAGGTCTGGACGGACGCAGATCTACTCCTGAAGGTCAAAGAACCTATTGCAGAAGAGTATTCGCGACTCCGTAAGGATCAGGTTCTCTTCACCTACCTGCACCTGGCGGCGTCGAAGGAATGCACCGACGCGCTCCTGACGTCGAAGACCACCTCCATCGCCTACGAAACCGTTGTCGGTTCCGACGGTTCACTGCCCCTCCTCGCCCCGATGAGTGAAGTAGCCGGACGCCTGGCACCGCAGGCGGGCGCCTATCACTTGATGCGTCACGGCGGCGGACGCGGAGTTCTGATGGGCGGCGTCCCCGGAGTGCGCCCCGCCAAGGTCGTGGTGATCGGTGCGGGAGTCTCCGGCAAGAACGCCATCGCCGTGGCCTACGGCATGCAGGCCGACGTCACCGTTCTCGACCTGTCGATCGCGCGCCTTCGGGAAATCGACGAGCTGTACCACGGCCAGGTCAAGACCATCACGTCCAACAGCCTCGAACTCGAACAGGCAGTACTCGACGCCGACCTGGTCATCGGCGCAGTGCTGGTCCCCGGGGCGAAGGCGCCGACTCTCGTCTCCAACAGCCTGGTGGCGCGTATGAAGCCGGGTTCTGTCCTGGTCGACATCGCCATCGACCAGGGCGGCTGCTTCGAGGATTCACACGCGACCACGCACGCTGATCCGACGTACCAGGTTCACGGTTCGGTCTTCTACTGCGTTGCGAACATGCCCGGAGCCGTCCCCCGTACGTCCACCTACGCACTCACCAACGCGACGCTTCCGTACGTCGTCGCCTTGGCCGACAAGGGGTGGAAGGACGCGGTCGCGACAGTTCCCGGCCTGGGGTCAGGTCTGAGCACACACGACGGCCTGCTCCTGTCCGACAGTGTTGCATCGGCGCATGGGTACTCGGCTACCACTCTCTGACCCAGGCAGCTCTGACCCAGGCAAGGACAGCTCGAGATCGCTAGCCTTGATCCATGAGCATTCCTGACATCACGCTGAATTCCGGAACCACGATCCCGCAACTCGGCCTCGGAGTCTGGCAGGCCACCAACGACGAAACCGAGCATGCAGTACGGTTCGCACTCGACGAGGCCGGCTACCGGCACATCGACACCGCTGCCGCCTACGGAAACGAAGAGGGCGTCGGACGAGGTATCGCCAACTCGTCCGTCGCGCGAGAGGACATCTTCCTCACCACGAAGCTCTGGAATGCAGATCAGGGCTACGAGCCGGCGTTGAAGGCTTTCGACACCAGCATCGACAAGCTCGGCGTCGACTACGTCGATCTCTACCTCATCCACTGGCCTCTGCAGGACAACGACCGACTCCTCCGCACGTGGGACGCACTCGAAAAGATCGCGGAATCGGGCCGCGCCAAGGCAATCGGGGTGTGCAACTTCGAGCCGCATCATCTGCAGCTTCTCGTCGAACGCGGTGGATTGTTGCCCGCAGTCGATCAGGTGGAACTGCACCCGCACCTCACGCAGCACGCCATTCGCGACAAGGCCGCCGAGCACGGGATCAAGGTCGAATCGTGGAGCCCACTCGGCGGTACCAGTAACGCAGGTTGGGGTAAGGCGTCCAAGCCCAACACCCTGCTCACCGACCCGATCATCACACGAATCGGTGACCGCCACAGCAAGACTGCCGCGCAGGTCCTGATCCGTTGGCACCTTCAGAACGGCCTGATCGTCATCCCGAAATCCGTACACGATGCTCGAATCGCTCAGAACATCGACGTATTCGACTTCGAACTCACCGATCTCGACCTGAGCGAAATCGACACTCTCGACGACGGCACCCGCGTCGGCGCGCATCCCGATGAACTCAACATCGGTGCACCGAACTGATCAAGCCGCTCGTTTGGTGGGGCGAAGCGCATCGAATCCGTTTCGCCTCACCATCGTTCCGAGGGTCTTCCACCACGGCCGAGCCGGATCCGGCTCGCTTCCGTCGCCCATCCGGTGCAGCTGATCGGTATGCCACTGCAGGTCGAGTGCACCGTCGAGCATCGAGATGTCGGCAACCTTCCCCAACAACTTCCGCGCTCCGAACTCAACAGTCGGCACGGTCAATCGTTCCCGATCCGATTCCAGGAGAACGGTTGCCGCGTCGGGGATCGTGATCGTCGGCCGGCCGAGGCCGATCACGTCGCACGCGCCGGAAGCCAGTGCCTCGACCATCGCCGATCGCGAGCGGAAGCCGCCGGTGACCGCCAAGGGAATGTCGCCGGCAATCGCTCGGACTGTCTCGGCGTACTCGAGGAAATATGCCTCTCGATCGCGAGTGCTCTGCTTCTGCGCTTTACCCATCATGGCCGGCGATTCATAACTGCCACCGCTGATCTCGATGAGATCCACCGACTCTTCGGTCAACGCGCGCACTACTTCTCGCGACTCGTCTTCCGAGAATCCACCTCGTTGGAAATCAGCCGAGTTGAGCTTGACCGAGACCGCGAATCCCGGAGCAACGGCAGAGCGTATGCGCCGAACGATCTCGATCAGAAAGCGTCGTCGACGCTCAGGATCTCCACCCCACTCGTCCGTCCGCTGATTGGACAAGGGCGAAAGGAACTGCGCAACAAGATAACCGTGCGCTGCGTGTATCTGCACGCCCCCGAAGCCGGAGGACTCGGCGACGCGAGCGGTTTCCGCGAACTTGTCGATGATCTCGTCGATCTCAGCGGTCGAGAGTTCTCGCGGCGTCGCCATTCCCGGAATCTTCAGCGCGATCGCGCTCGGGGCGACCGGTCTACCTCTGCTGGCAATCGGGTTGGATTGCCGCCCTGGGTGGTTCAGCTGCATCCAGATCTCGGCGCCGCCGTTCTTGGCGGTCTTGGCCCAGGCAGTCAGTGCTTCGGCATCACGATCGTCGTCGACGACGACATTGCCCGGTTCGGCGATCTGCGATCGATCGACCATGACATTGCCGGTGATCAGCAAACCGAACCCGCCACTGCCCCAACGACCGTACAGCGTTTCCAAGCGAGTGGACGGTCCATGAGTGCGGTCACCCAGAGCCTCGCTGAGCGCAGCTTTCATCGTGCGATTCCGCAGGATCTGCCCGCAGGGCAAAGTCAATGATTCTCCGAGCGTGGTCATGGATGCCTCTCGTATGAAGGGAAGAAAGTCAATGGCGTGGCGCAGAACCGAAGTGCCGCTTGGTATCGCGCACGAAGCTCGAGAAGATCAGCGAGTTGACCGGTAGCCCGCCGCGCACCGCGAGCGACAGCTTCGGACGCGGCGAGAATGCAAAATTCCACTGCAGTCTCGAACCCACTGCGAGCTCGTCGACGCGGTAGTCCTCCGCGAAGGATTGGAACAGCGGAACATTGGACTGTTCGACGTAAAACGAGTGCCGACGCGTTTCGTCGTCCCAGGTGATGAACTTTTCGCGCATCTGCATCGCACCGCCGCCCACCTCCGCGATTCGGCGCGTGCCGACGCCGTAGGGGCGCGGCGAGGTGTAGTGCACTTTTGTGAGCAGTCGGCACCACGACAAAGGCTCGTCGGCGGTCAGACCGGCCCAGACGGCGTCAGGTTCGGCGGCGAGATCGATCGAGTACGTGAAGATATGCGGTGCCGTGTCGAAGAAATCGACACCGACCGGTTCGAGGTCGAACCAATGTGTCATCGCCTACTCCTGCCCAATTAGCCGTTACATGAAGTTACGGATACTTGACGACCGAAGTCAACCCCCGAAGGCTCAGCGGGACCAAGCCTCAGAACGAGAGAGCCCCTGCAGTGAAGCGATGACCTGTTCGAGCGGCTCGATACTTCGAGTCGTCTGGCACACCGCCACTGCACCTTCGACCGACGTGATCGTCAGGTTTGCCATCGATTTTGCCTGCACTGCAGGATAACCCGCAGTTTCGAGTTGCGATTCGATCAACTTCTGCCATCCCAGCATGACCTCAGCCGACACTTCCGCGACTTCTGGCTCACTGGCACGCGCCAACCCGCCGGCAATCACCGGGCAGCCGATCGCGAAGTCCGAGCGTGTGAGATTGAGTCGCCAGATGTCTCCGACCGCTTCGATCACGTCGGCCGTGGAACCGGTAGCCGCAGCCGAGCTGATCCGTCTGGTGATGATCGCACCGGCCGCGCGCACGGCTTCGACCATCAACTCGGTCTTACCGCCAGGAAAGTGGTGGTAGATCGACCCACGGGGTGCGCCGCTGTGCTTGATGACGTCGCTGAAGGACGTCGCGTCGACACCGTTGCGGCTGATCAGTTCAACCGCACTGCGAATCATGCGATCACGTGAGCTCAGCTCTGCCATGTCACAGATCCTTCGGCCGTCGGTACACCTGTCGACTCATACGCTACGTTATGTATGACGACCTACATAGTGATGGGATGAAACAATGAGTGACGAGACAACCGCGACCGTCGATCCGGCGCAGATGACAGGCCTCGAACTTCTCCGCTGGATGGGAACCCAGGTCAACGACCGACCCAGCATCGGACGCCTCCTCGGCATGGAGATGCGCGAGGTCAACGAAGGATCCGTCAGCTTCGCCCTGACCCCGCGCGCCGATTTCAGCAACCCGCTCGGCACTGTTCACGGCGGCATCTGCGCAACGCTGCTCGATTCGGTCATGGGCTGCGCGGTACACACGATGCTTCCCGCGGGCGTCGGCTACACGACCCTCGAACTCAAGCTCAACTACATCCGCACTGTGCCTCTCGACGGTGACGAGCTGACAGCCCACGGCAGCGTCATTCACGTGGGCGGGCGCACCGCCACCGCAGAGGGCAAGGTCCTCGACAAGAACGGCAAGTTGGTGGCGCATGGAACCACGACGTGCATGATTTTCCGCTAAGCCCGACGTGAGCAGGGTGCGAGTGCCGATGTACGATCGGCTCGTGACCCTGCTCACTGCGCACCTCTGGTGGCCCGACCGCTGACGGTCAGCCGCAACTGCGTGCTGCCCGGACCGATATCGGGTGGTCCAGCAGGCTCCTCTCAGGATCCCCGATCCGGCAAATGCCGTACGCGTCGTCGCTACGACCGCCAAGATCAGGTACCGAATCCACGAAGGAGAGTTAGTTGACCACCACCCCACTCAACCGTTCGCTCGAGCCTTTGGGCGTCTCCATCCCGTCGAAAGTGCCGACGCACTGGTACAACCTGGCGGCTGACCTCCCCGAGCCTGTTCCCCCGCACCTGCATCCGGGCACTCGTGAGCCGCTCGGCCCCGAGGACTTGGCGCCGCTGTTCCCGATGAACCTCATCGCGCAGGAAGTCGCAACCGAGCGCTACATCGAGATCCCGGAGACGGTTCGCGAGATCTACGGCATGTGGAGGCCCTCTCCCCTGTTCCGGGCGCATCGACTCGAGCGCACTCTGGGCACGCCTGCCCGCATCTACTACAAGTACGAAGGCGTGAGCCCGGTCGGTTCGCACAAGCCGAATACTGCTGTCGCGCAGGCGTACTACAACGCGATCGAAGGAACCACCAAGCTCACCACCGAAACCGGTGCGGGACAGTGGGGTGCGTCGCTGTCGTTCGCGGGCGCGCTGCTCGGACTCGACGTCGAGGTATGGCAGGTTCGCTCGTCCTTCGATTCGAAGCCGTACCGACGCATCCAGATGGAGGCGTACGGCGGAATCTGTCACCCGTCGCCTTCGGACCTGACGGAAGCCGGACGCGCACTGTTGAAGTCGCATCCCGACACCACCGGCTCGCTCGGCATGGCCATCAGTGAGGCCGTCGAGGTCGCTGCGCAGGATCCGAACACGCACTACTCACTCGGTAGCGTGCTGAACCACGTCATGCTGCACCAGACCGTGATCGGTCAGGAAGCAATGGTCCAGCTCGAAGAAGCCGGCGACGCCGTCCCCGACACCGTGTTCGGTTGCGCCGGCGGCGGTTCCAACCTCGCCGGACTCACCTTCCCGTTCCTGGGACGAAACCTTCGCGAAGGCACCAAGACTCGTCTGGTCGCCTGCGAGCCGTCGGCATGCCCGTCCCTCACCCAGGGCGAGTACCGCTACGACTTCGGTGACGTCGCCGGCCTGACGCCGCTGCTCAAGATGCACACTCTGGGTAAGGATTTCGTACCGCCGGCCATCCATGCCGGTGGCCTCCGCTACCACGGCATGTCGCCGATGGTCTCGCACGCGGTCAACCTCGGACTCATGGATGCAATTGCCGTCGATCAGGACGACGCACTCCAGGCAGGTCTGATTTTCGCCCGCGCCGAAGGAATCATCCCGGCTCCGGAATCAACCCACGCGGTTGCCGGCGCTATCGCTCACGCCCGTGCCGTCACCGAACCCGAGGTGATCGTGATCGGGCTGTCCGGCAACGGTCAGTTGGATCTTCCGGCGTACTCGCCTTACGTCTGACGCCGTCGGTGTGGTGGTCTCGTGCGTACGAGGCCACCACACTTCGTCACACCGAGCACGTGGGCTCGATCTCGCGATCGACATCGTGCCGGCCGTCCGCGAAACGAACCGATCAGTTTGATCGATCGGTTACGGTCTTTCGATGCAGCTTCGGTTGAAGGAACATTGGAAACTGGTCGCACTCGGACTGGCATTGCTCGTGGCGATCGCGTTCATCGTCGTATCGGTAATCTCCGACTCCAGTGATGCGGCATGGCCGAAGCAGAAGACAGGCGGTCCGATCGTCGAGCAAGGCGTTGTCGACGTAGACCTCTCCGATCCTCCGCAACAAGCCTGGGAACTCGATGTCCGAGCGCTCACGGACAACCCCGGGGACGTGCTGCTGTCGATGCCTTCCACGCTCGATAGCTACTACGGCTACGGCAACACGTACCAAGTCGGTGACGTGCTGGTGGCCGCGACTGCTTATCCGCTTCCCAAGACCGACGAGTCTTCGTCGAGTCAGGGAGTCGGTGCCGTCACACTCGTCGGGGTGAATCCCGACGACGGAAGTCCGCTGTGGAAAACGCGAATCGGCGGAGTCATCGGCCAGTGCAGTCAGCAGAACGAATCCACGATCATCGCGTGCTGGGGCGATCGACGGATGATCTTTGTCGATACCGCGACCGGAACTCTGATGTCCGACCTCGGAACCGACTTCGATCTCAATGGCGCCACCATCGCCGGAAACACCGTGTACACGTCCGGCGAAAGGATGGACGGAACGGTTCGAACACGAATTCTTGCCAGCGGCACCACAACCAATTTGACTGCCAACTTCGTGCGTACCTTCGAACCAAGTGAGAAGTTCGGAGCCGTCTACACGGTCCCTCACACCGACACTGTCATTGCGATGGAACAGGGCGACGGCGGGGACCCGCAGTACCGCTATCGAATCTACGATCTGCAGTCCGGCGCCGAGCGATTCCGATTCGAGGGCGATTCGCTTGTCCCTACCGGGAACGGATTGTTCCTCACCAGTGTCGGCGGCCGGTCGGGATATGCCGGAACCCAAAACCTCTTGGCTTCCGACGGATCCACGATTCGTGCGATACCGATTCCCTCGTACTCATCGTCGTCCTACCCGAGTAAGCCCTCGACGGCGGTGCCGATGTTTCTCGGCGACGGCGCCTACGATCCGGAGTCGGGTGACGAACTCTGGCGCAGTTCACAAATCGTCAACACCGCGACGGCCGGGACAGGAAGCGCCATCGCCGCAGTGGTAGGAAAAACAATCCTCGTCACGTCGCCGGAGACCCGCACAATCTCGGGTCTCGACGTCGAGAGTGGCCGACAACTGTGGCAAACACCCTGGCAAGACGCGTACTGGGTTCGAAGCGGTGCGACTGATGGCGATCACTTCGTCTTCAGCGACTACACCGGCATGCATTCGATCAGGGCTCGCGACGGAAAGATGATGTGGTCGGTCCCCCTTCCGCCAGAGGTCGATCCGCGCGGAGTCGTCGTCTCGAATGCCGGCAAAAACGTGTCGTTCTCCTGGCAAAACCACTTCACCGTTTGGCGATAGGCCGGCAACATCACCGGTTCAGTGTCGTACTGACCAGCCGGCTCAGCAACCAGCAAATGGATAGACGTACAGCCTCGATGGCCACAATCCAGTCTGGCGCGTTTGTTCAATTTCGGGGGAACGATCTCGAACAACTGCATGTATCTTCGCGACTCCGACTTCGGAAAGATCAGACCAGACCTGCGGTGAAGGGGTGCATACGAATCGCACCGACTCAGGTATCTGATCCAATCCAACGATAAAGGGAGCCAACGCGAATGGATGCTAGATCCCCTGTTTGCAGTCGGCAACAAATAGTCCAGTTCGCGCGCGAACATCTGCGTACCGGGGGACCGAACTCAGACCAAATTCGTCGTCATTTCGGTTTGCAAAAACGCGCCTTCTTCACACAGCTCGACACCCATCTCGACGATTCTGCACTTTCAATGCCCGAAAAAGTTGCGCTCCGCCGCATCTGCCGACAAGAAAATAGAAGATGCCCGATCAAACGTATGAACATCTCAGCAGGTCAAGCCGACCCAGCCCGGCCGATGTACGACGCGCTTCCTTTCCCACCCCGGAATCATCCCGCTTGACGATCGAAAGCCGCCAACTACGTTGAGCCGCTTGATTCTTCCGCAGTCCCCTCTTCTCGGATCGGGATCATCGGAGATCCAACAGCCGCGCGACTTTCAGGCTCAAATGCAAGGCCAACCGGTCGTCGCCGTTTGCCAAGTCTGCTCGTGTTATCTCCTGAATTCGCCGCAAGCGATAGTACAAGCTCCCTCGATGCACACAGAGCGCCTCTGACGTTCGCTTTACATCACCGGCATTGTCCAAAAAGCTCTCCAGCGTCGCGAGAAGAGCCTCACTTTTCGAGTCCTCATGGCTGAGCAAGGACTGCAAACCTGAGTGAATACTGTTCTCGAGTCGATCCTCCGACAGTTCGGCCAGTAGTCCGTAGACGCCGAGATCCCGATAACGCACAACATTTCCGAGCACCTTGACGACCTGGGCCACATCTGCGGAACGTCTGGACTCTTCGTAGGATTCGCGCACGTGTGCAACCGAGGTTCGCGGTTCACCGATACCGACCCAACATTCGATGTTCTGGCGCCCACTTTCAGACAAGACTCGCTCCCGGGCTGCCACGATCAGCGAGTCCAGATGGGTTTGAGTCGAGCGTTCGGCCACCGATACGATCAACAGACTGTGGTCGGGGCGGTCGAGTTGGATTGCACTGTTCCGCGGGAGCCTCCGTCGAAGCTGATCGACGCCGACGGCAACACTCAGACGATCTCTTTCGGTCAATGTCGACTGGTCGCCAGGACGGAGCAACACAGTGACCACGACTGCTGGACCCGCAGCCAACAAGCCCTCCTCGGCCAACCTGTTTGCCGCGTCCTCGCGCAGCGACCGCTCGCCCGACAGGACGTCTCGAGTAAGTTCCCGCTCCCGACTTCGGGACAACTCGTCCAGCAACTGTTCGCGGTGGAGGATCATCGCTGCCGCATCAGCCGTGCGCCTCAAGACCTCGGCTTGATCCTCGTCAACTTCGCCCTCCGAAGTCAACAGCCAGACGAAGCCCAGCAGCGCATTGCGGTATCGGATCGGCATCCCGACCCGGCCAAGGGTCAGCCCTAGTTCTTCGTTGACGGGAACAGTGAAGAGATCGAGGGCTTCACGGCCTCCACTCGCGTAGATGAAGTCTACGATCTCGCGTGAAACATTCCGCTGTAGAACGGAATTCATTCTGACTGAATCGACGGCACTGTCATGCGAGTTGTACGCGAGCAGACGAATCTGTACATCATCGATCGCAACGGAACGGTCCAGTCGGCGCCCGGTAGTGTCCACCAAATGCTGCAGTTCTCCGACCATGGTCGAACTGTACGAGCCCCCTCTCCGGTTTGCAACATATGCCCAAATTTCTACGTAGAAAATTGAACACATGACAGTGATGCAACTAACTTTTGCACCATAGGCTCGCTTCATGCCAAGCACCCGAGACCCGTGACGTCTTCACTCGGTCCGCAAACCGGCAGAAGTGGCAGCGACGAGATCTGTTGCAGCCGTGGGATTTGCGTAATGGGGAGCGAGGCCGGCCGGCACGATCTCCCTCAGACGAAGTCGCCTCCGACCCGAAATCGACAAACGACCTTCGGTCGCCAGTTCAACATCGAATCCCACCGACCTCTTTCAATGTCGAATACCTCGAATGACATCGGTGACCGTGATATCGCAAAGCCGTTGCCATTCAGCATATCCCGAGAGGAATCATCATGACCGGCACAGCAAATGCTCCTGTAGAGCATCAAACCGAGACGTCACCCGGACGTCGATCGGCACGCCGTAGGGCCCTGATTGCCGGCGCGACAGGCAACATCGTCGAATGGTTCGATTTCACGATCTACGGTTTCACTGCCGCAGTTCTCGCGACAGTGTTCTTCCCTCCGGAGTTCGGCAGTGGCGCACTGCTTGCCACCTTCGCTCTTTACGGAGTCGCATTCTTGGCCAGACCTGCCGGCGGCATATTCTTCGGAAGACTGGGTGACCGCCTCGGCCGACGGAGGTCACTGTCCCTGGCAATTACGCTCATGGGCTGCTCGACGGCGGCAATCGGTCTCCTACCGACGTACGCTTCGATCGGTGTTGCCGCACCGCTGTTGCTGCTGCTGTGCCGATTGGTTCAAGGATTCTCGGCCGGGGGCGAATACACCGGAGCTGCCACCTTCGTCGTCGAGCATGCGCCGTCCCACCGCCGAGGCTTGTACGCAGGGATAATCAGCTCTTCGTCATTTGTCGGCAGCATCTTGGCCACGGTCACAGTCTTGTCATTCAGCTCGGTCGGCGCTGAGCACTTCGCCGACGGAGGATGGCGTTGGCCGTTCATCATCGGAGGCGTTGTCGCCATGGTGGGCCTGTTCATGAGGCTTGCCGTCGAGGAGACTCCGGCGTTCAAGGAAATGCAAGAAAACGATTCCCTTCCAACCCGCCCACTCGCAGATCTGTTCCGCAATCACTGGCGGACTCTGCTCACGTCCTTCGTGTACTTCGCCTCGCTCGGTGTCGTTACTCATATGCTGCTCGGCTACATGCCGACATTTCTGGTTCTCTCAGCCGACGTTTCGAGCACGGTTGCACTGCTGATGACAACCGGCGCTTTGGTTCTCGCAGTACCGCTGTTCATCTTCTTCGGCGCCACAGTCGACCGAATCGGCCGGAGGCCACTCGTCAGAATCGGCATGGTGATGTCAGTTTTCGTCTCGGTGCCCAGCTACATGCTCATCGGTACCGGAAACATTTTCGCGATTGCCATTGCACTGGCTGCTCTGGTCATCGCGCTTTCCTTACTCGCGTCCGCTTTGCTCGTAATCCTCGAAATGATGCCGACGCATGCTCGATTCACCGGCACGGCAATCCCCTACAACATCGCATATGCGCTCTTTGCAGGAACTGCGCCGCTGGTGTGCGCAGCACTGGTCAACGCCACTGGAAGCGATCTGTCGCCTGCCTTCTACGCGACCGCCATCGCTTTGATCGCACTTCCCATTCTGTGGCGAGGGATTCCGGAAACGAAAAAACTGGTCTGCCACGCAGGGCAGCCCGACGAAACATTTCTGACAACGGACGCGCCACGGCTGTGATTTTTTGCGCAGCTGTCGATAGCGTTCCGATGGCCGCCACGAGAGAGTTGAGGACGACGAACACCTCTGGACTTTCAGGTGCCAAATTCATTAAGACAGAGCCGAATCCGAGAAGTCGGGATGAAGCTCTCCAGAGGAAGTCGACGGCGTCGGAATTACCAGAACCCAAGCTTGCCGGATCGAACAGCTGTGCTTTCGATCCGGCAAAGCCATCAGTAGAAAGAGAGGCCGAAAGTGCCTACCGACAAGACCGATGCAGTTGTGGTCGGAGCTGGAGTGATCGGCAGCTCCATCGCCTACGAACTGGCCGCTCGAGGTTACGAAGTCCTGGTCATCGACAAGTCTGGTGGTCCGGGCTACGGCTCGACCAGTGCATCCAGTGCGGTTATCCGGTTCAACTACTCCACATTCGACGGTATGGCTGCGGCTTGGGAGTCGCTGCATTGCTGGCAAAACTGGAACGAGCATCTCAACGCGACAGTCGACGGCGCGCTTGCGAAGTTTCGGCAATGCGGGATGGCACTGCTCGATGTCGACGTCGCGCCCCACGCGCGCACGATCGGATTATTCGAGAAGATAGGAATCGATTACCAGCTCTGGGACGCAACGACACTCGTCGAGAAGATTCCCGGTATCGACGCAGGTAAATACTATCCACCCAAGCCAGTCGACTCGGAGTCCTTCTTCGCAGATGCGGAAACCACGCTCGGCGCGCTGTACACACCTCAGGCGGGGTTCGTCGACGACCCGCAACTGGCTGCCGCGAATCTTGCTGCGGCAGCACGTTCGCACGGTGCGGTTTTCGCATACAACACGCGTGTAGTGGCAGTCGAGCAGTTGCCTGACGGCATCTGGCAGCTAGGGCTCGACGACGGGGAAAGTGTGAAATCCAAGATTGTCGTCAATGCCGCCGGCCCCTGGTCAGGAGCGTTCAACAAGCTGTCGAACGTCGGGGCCGACTTCAAGGTTTCGGTTCGGCCCTTGCGCCAGGAAGTTCATCACGTCACCGCACCCACTGGCTACAACGACGACGAGATCCTCGGCCCGATGATCGCCGATTTGGATCTCGGAACCTACATGCGAGCCGAACCTGGAAACGGTTTCCTTGTCGGCGGAACCGAACCGGATTGCGATCCGCTCGAGTGGATCGACGATCCTGATACCGCCAACCCGAATCGCACTGTTGCCCGGTTCGAAGCGCAGGTTTTCCGCGCCGCCAGGCGTTTCCCCACCCTGGAGGTCCCGTCACAACCGAAAGGTATTGCCGGCGTGTACGACGCAGCATCCGACTGGACCCCGATCTATGACAAGACAGACAGGCAAGGTTTCTACGTCGCCATGGGCACCAGCGGGAACCAATTCAAAAATGCGCCCATCGCTGGGCGCCTCATGTCCAGGATCATCGACCAGGTGGAAGCTGGACACGATCACGACGCTGATCCCTTGACCTATGTCGGGATGCACACCGGGCTCGAAATCGACCTCGGCGCATTCTCCCGCCTTCGGGCACCCAATGCCGAGTCGACCGGGACGGTCATGGGTTAGAAGTCTTGTCCGGCTTGGAGAATCGATAGCCGCGACAACTGAATAGACACGGCTGTGGGTGTCCACCACGTGGTGGACACCCACAGCCGACTTCTCCTTCAACGGCGTCTACGGAAAATCGCCCTAGAACGTGTCAGCGGCACATCGCCTCCGGGACGGAGAGCTAACGTGCATGGCAGCTCTTCAAGTAGCTCAGGAACGATGCCTGCAGCCCGGTTACGTGCGTCTCGTGCAACAACGCGGTCGAAACATCCTGCGACCGTCCCTTGCCATGCAACTGCTCCACGACGGCGAGAACGTTGCGTGACAGTCCGCGATAGATCGGAATGGGTCCAGTCAGTTCGGCTTCGTTCAGCGTGACGTGCAGCTGCGGAACAACTGAGCCCACGCCACGCTCGGGCAGTGCCTCGACCAGTGTGTGGATCTGGCTGTCGGCGTTCACAACTCCGGGACTACCCGCACCGAAGGTCGCGAATGGGGGCGCGTCGCGCAGCCATGCGTAGAGGGCGAAAAGGCCTCCGTACGAGTACCCGAAGAGTCCGTGCCCGGACTCGCTGACACGTAGCTCCGACGAGTACAGGCGAGGGTGGAGTTCGTTGGTCAGGAAGTCGAGGAAGACGTCCGCGTGGGTGTCTGCCAGCTCCTCGAGGTAGGCGTCCACATACTCCTGGGTCATTGCACCCGAGTCGCGAGCAGCGGCAAGAGTAGCCATCATTTCTTCGCCTACCGGTTCCCCGGGCGGCACGAGATCGCGGTTGCGTAGTCGTGCCCAGTTGGCAGCTTCTTCACCGGCATAACCGACGCTGACCTGGATGTACGGGGCGATCGTCAGATACGGGTCTGCCTGCGTGACGATGAGCGGGGCGGTAAGACCTACAGCCCAGTTGCCGTCCATCACGTATATCAGCGGTAAGGGATCCGTGGAGTCCGCGTAGCCGGGGGGTGTGGTCACCCAGATGCCGTAGCTGTACCCCGACTTCGCCGTGATTTCGAAGTACTCCGTGTCTGCAAAGCATCCGTGCAGCATTGCGCTCATCGAACGTCTCCCTTGACGATATTTCCGGACTTCACGACGAGAACAGCCATGTCCGGATCGGCGAACACCTTTGCGTCTCGGAGTGGGTCTTGCTGCCAGGCAACCATGTCCGCCTGCATACCGACGCGGATCGTCCCGACGCTTTCCCCGATACCGAGAATGTCGGCATTGACGCTGGTGGCCGAAACGAGTGCATGCATCGGCGACTCCAACTCCGCGCGCAAGTGCAACTCCTCACCTCGGCGCTTTTGGTGCGGCCCGATGAGGTCCGAGCCCAGGCCGATCCTCAGGCCTGCTGCGCGAGAGGCCTCGAGCGCTCTGGCCATGCGTTGACGCACTCCGGCTGCACGCTCTCGTATTGCCGGGTCCAGGTCCATGCTTTCGGTGTCCGCCAACTGCTCGACCACGGCGAAGGTGGGGACAAGTGCCACGTCATGTTCCCGCATCAGCTGGGCCGTCTCCGCATCGATGTCGGTGCCGTGTTCCACGCACCGGACGCCGGCCCGCACCGCGTTGCGAATGCCCGCATTGTTGTGCGCGTGGACCGTGACGTAGGTGCCGCGCGACGCTGCTTCTTCCACTGCCACGGAGATTTCCTCGACGGTGAACTGTGTGTCGGTGAGGCTGTCATGGCCTCCGACGACACCGCCGGTGACGCACAGTTTCAGAAATGTTGCGCCTCGGCGGAACGATTCGCGCACGTTGCGTCGTAGCTCGTCGGCATTACCCGACATCAAGGACAAGGCGCAGAGCCCGGGAATGTGGTGCATGTTCCACAGCTCGGTCGGCTCCCACGCGGCCCCGTAGTAGCCGTGTCCACCGGTCTGGCACTGCACAGGACCGCACGAGAGGACGCGCGGACCACGCACCTTGCCGCTCGCGATAACGTCGACGACTCCGCCGTCGATGCCACCGACGTCTCGCACCGTGGTGAAGCCCGCGTCGAGGGCATGGCCCGCGGTGGCGAAGATGCCCGCAGCCAGTTCGGCTGCCGAGAGCTCAAACCCGAATTGCCTTCGGATCGGACTCGAAATGCCCAGGTGGACATGGGCATCGATGAGCCCCGGAGTTAGAAGCATGCCGTCCAAGTCAACCGTGGTCGAACCCGACGGCGCCTGTCCGATCGCGGTGACAATGCCGTCGCTCACGCACACGTCGACTTCGACCGGGTCGGTACCCGATCCATCCGCGACCATGCCGCCGGCAAACCATACGTCAGTCAAAGGGACCTCCGAGCATTGGAAACCACTCTCCTAAACACTGGTGAATTCGATATGCGGTACCGTACTCAACAGTGGTGAACCCGTCAATGGAGGTAGCGTGAGATCGCCGGTTGGGGAGGGTCGAGAGCGACTGTTGCAGGCACTGTTCGACGAGTTCGGTGAAACCGGCCCAAGCCCGAAGCTGTCGATGCGCCAAGTAGCGGAGCGACTCGGAGTGCACCACACGCTGCTGACCTATCACTTCGGATCACGACCGGGACTCCTCAGCGCCGTGCTGTCGGAAGCTCGCCGCCGTGACAACCTCGTCATCGCCGCGATGGGCAAAGATCTCGGGTTCGCAGCCCTGTGCAGGGCGATCTGGAGCTTCTACTCGAACGCCGAGCACGAAGATCGAAGCCGCACCTTTTTTCACCTGGCCGGACTTGCGGTTTACGAGCACAAAGCATTTCAAGATTTCGCCGCCGACCTCGACGATTTGGCGCACCTCCTCGAAGCGGCGGCCCTTCGCGAAGGATTCACAGTGGTGGATGCAAAGCAGCAGAGCATCATCGCAACCGCATGTCTGCGAGGACTGTTGCTGCAGAGGTTGCTCACCCCCGACGCCGAGGTCAACGCGGCAGCCGAGCGCTTCATCACCTCGTTGACAGCGTCCACCACGTAAACCCCTCATACACAACCGATCACCCCCGTTCGAGATCACCGGCGCGGGGGCGTTTTCCCTGGACTCGGGCATGTTTCGGCGTGAGACGGTTCCCTGAGCCCCGGTTGAATGATGGTCGATCACCCTTTCGACATCTGTACGAGCGAAACGCCGAAAGATGCGACAAGTGAATGTATCCCGGCTCAGCAGACACACGACATCATCGACAAGTCCGATGATTCACATGAGTTTCGAAAGTCAGGATTGAATTGTGACCATTACCTTCCGTGCCGCAGAGTTGAACAGCGCAAGTGGGATCTTCCAACAAGCACTGCTGGGCCAACCCAGTGCAGAGCCACTCGGCGGAGACATCATCACTCGTGCAGATGTCGAGTTCACCAGTGACGACGGCCGCATTCAATCCGGAGTCTGGGAGAGCGAACCGGGAAAGTCGCGGTGGGAGTTCCTCACCCGCGGCGAGATCATCACCATCGTCTCCGGCGCCATGACCGTCGAGGAGGACGACGGCGATCCCGTACATCTCGTTGCCGGTACGAGTGCAATCTTCCCAATCGGATGGAAGGGTACGTGGACGGTCACCGAGACCGTACGCAAGGTGTTCGTCGTATACAACGAATGACCAAGAGAATCCGCAACATCCGACTTTCACGGCCCGTCGTACGGACGGATCTCACGACGCAGCCCACTTGCCCTGAGTACCTGTCGCTGCACTCCCGCCCTCACGGAATCCTCGGTGCCGATTACTCTCACATGGTTTCTGGCGCGAGTGATCGCCGTGTACAACAACTCCCGAGTCAGCAGTGACGACGCCTCGGCCGGCAACATCACCGATACGGTGTCGTACTGGCTGCCCTGGCTCCGGTGAATCGTCATCGCGTAAACCGTCTGGACCGACGAGAGTTGGCTCGGGTGAATCAGAAACGCATCACTGCCCCGCTGGAATGCGGCAATAGGCACGCCATCCTCACGCTGCACGATCACCCCGGCATCCCCGTTGTAGATCTTCGCCTCGTAGTCGTTGGCCGTCACCAACAGGGGTTGGCCCGGATACCACCGCGTCGGGTCAAGAAACTGCCCTGATGCCGTGCCGACCCACTCCATCGCCTGCTGCGCCCACCTCCCGACACCGTACGGTCCGTCACGGTGGGCGCACAGAAGGCGGTGCGATTCCAAGCCTTTCAGCGCGCCGATCGCATCACCCACCTCGGCCGACGCCGTCACCACCTCTGAACTCGCAACGATGTCGGCGCGCAATGCGTCAACATCCTCGGGCGAATGGAAGGAGACGGCTGGATCACCGCTGCGCAGGATACGCAGAACCTCAGCGGAATCTCCCGCTCGAACTGCCCTGGCCAACGACGCGATGGTTCCGTCGAAGCGGCGCCCGCGTGAGAGTTGAATGATCCCGCCCCGCAGACGATCCTGTTCATCCGCACTCAATGCCTCTTCGGAACCAGTGGCCGTGAGATCGTCACCCACCAACTGTGTCAGCGTCGGATTTCCACTGACCTTTACCGGGCGGGCGACAAGATCAGCAAGAACAGCGCCCGCGTCGACTGAGGTCAACTGATCGGGATCGCCGACGAGCAGTAGCCGGGCATCGGGGCGAACGGCTTCGAGCAGGCGCGCCATCAACGTGAGGGAGACCATCGACGTCTCGTCGACGACGACCACATCGTAGGGAAGTCTGTTGGTCGCATTGTATTTGAAACGACTCGAACTCCCCCGCTGCCAACCGAGTAGGCGGTGCAGGGTCATGGCCGCGAGTTCTTCGGGAAGGCCAAGGCTCGCGGTCTGCTCACGTACGGACTCCTGCAGCCGTGCTGCGGCTTTACCCGTCGGTGCGGCCAGACCGATGCGAGCATTCGAACCCAATTCCTCCGACAGGAGAGCGAGAATACGTGCGACCGTATGGGTTTTGCCGGTTCCGGGCCCACCGGCGATGACGGTGGTCCACTGTGTCGCGGCGAGAGCAGCTGCTATCCGTTGACGATCCGGCGCGATGGTCGGCCCGTTCTCGTCGACGAACAGCGAATCCAGCCGCGATCGGACCGCTTTCAGGTCGGCGGGCGGCCACGTGGACGCCCGCTCGTCGAGCACTCGCCGAATCGTCTGCTCCTGCAGAAAATATCGATCGAGGTAGAGGAGTTCACCGTCGTCCGTGTCGACCAACCGGAGCGGTCTGAGAGGTCCGGCGTTTCCGCCGATCACCAGAGGGCTCAGCCGAAGGGCGGCAACGATCTCCGACGGTTCGGGCCACGGCAACGACGTAAGTTCCTCCTCCGTCGCATTGTCGACGCTCACATCACGCATCCGTCGTAGATCGAGGCACACCGAACCTGATCGCACGGCCCGAACTGCCAACGCCGCGGCCAGCATCACTTCTTCGGAAGTTTCACCGCCCAGGCTGCACACTCTCGTCGCGACATGAACATCGGCGGCAACCAGAACCCCGGCTTCGTTGAAGATTCGCACGATCCCTTTGGCGCGCTGCGCCAATTGCGCCTCGGTCATCGAATCTTCTCCCCTACTGTGTGGGACGCATCAAGACCGGCCAGCAGATCCGATAGTTCAACCGTCAGCTGAGCAGGCGGTTTCCATTCGAAGACACCGCATTCCGGCGGGCTGTCCGGGCCGAGCATCCCACGCACGAATTGATACTGCGCGCCCCCGAGATGACGGTGCGGATCGTAGTCGGGCAGGCGCCACCGCAGATACCGATGCAGTGCAACCGAATACAGCAGTGCCTGCAGCGGATAGTGCGAGCGCATCATCTCCGTCGCCATGAGTTCACGCGTGTAGTTGGCAGCCGTCAGATCGCCGCGACCGATCCGGTTGGTCTTGTAATCGACGATCACGAACGACGGGCCCGGGATCCGCAAGACTGCGTCGATACTGCCCGTCAGGAATCCGCGCATCGGTGACGTCTCGACACGGTCCAGATAGTCGGCGTACGACGCCAGAATGTCGTCGGAGGAAAGGTGGCGCCTCAACAGTTCCGATACTCCGCGGAGTGTGACACTCATCGACACCGGATCGTCGCCACCGGCCAGTGGGAGTTCGAAATCGAGTTCGGGAAGACGATCTTTCGGCGCGATCGTGGCCAAGGTTCCGAATCCCAAGGGAGTCTGCATCACCAGATACAGCGCATCCGCGAGTGCTTCGGAGTCGACCTCGGCCGCCCGTACCGAGACCGCCTCGGCGCAACGCATCCCGAGTTCCGCTCTCAGATCTGCCACAGCCGTGTCCACCACCTCGAGCACCTCATGCACCAGCGTGCCGAATGCGGCGCCCGCGGGAAGTCCGTTCATGGGTGAAGGGAACGCCTCCAGGGGCGAGGGGGTAATGCTCCCGAGGTCTACGGAATCCTCTGGCTCGTCGTCTTTTTCGGGATCCTCGACCTCACTGCCCGTGGTCGTGACCGCGTGGTGCGCTCCGGCGGTGAGTGCCGAGTACGACGTACGACGCCACAGAGTGTCCAGGTCTCGATCGAAACGCGCCGCGGCCAGTTCGGTCACGTCCGCAGCCGCTCTGGACCAGTGGACGGGCGAGGGCGGATGGGGACCAACAGGTTCCACCGAGATCACGTCGGACGCTGCTGCCGGCCAGGTTGCGAGCCGTGCTGCGGTTGTACCGTCGTCGAGCACCTTCACTACCCGAGCAGGTTCGGCGATGCCGGGTGTACGTCCGAGCATCAACCGGTGCAGCGGCGAGCGGGAGGTCCCGTAGCTGGGTGCCCACCAGAGCACGAGTTGGCACTGCGCCCGGGTCAGCGCCACGTACAGCAGCCGCAGTTCTTCGCCCGCTTCTTCGGCCTCCGCAACAGTCTTTCTGGCGTTGTACCCCGGGCCTTCCTGCCCGCCGACGTCGAGGATGCGGCGTCCCTCCGGGTCGTGCAACAGCTGCGTCGGCGAGTTGAAGCCGCCAACGCTCTCCCAACTGAACGGGACGTAGACGATCGGGAACTCGAGCCCTTTGGTGGCATGCACCGTAGCGATTTGCACTGCGGCAGCGTCACTGTCGAGGCGGCGGCTTCGATCGGTCGCGCTCCCGGACGTCGGATCCTTGATCCGGTCGGAAAGCCAGCGAACCAGTGCGCTCAACCCGAACGCTTCCTCGGTCGCGACGCGACCGAGGAGTTGTGCGACGTGCCGCAGATCGGTGAAATCTCGTTCGCCGGACGGGGCCGCGAGTACACGCTTCTCCAGATTTGTTTCGGCAGAGATTCTTTCGAACACAGCCGCAAACCCGACGCGTGCGAACAGCCCGGAATAGGAGCGCAGTCGACCTGCAAGTTCTGCAACGACGTTGTCGCCGTCCTTGTCCAGTTCTTCGGAGGTGCGCCCGAAAATCGGCGAGAGGGCCGTCAACCGGACACGATCGGAGCGATGGGGCTGCTCGATCGCCTGCAACAGCCACAGCCACTGGGTCGCACTGGGTGTCGCGAAAACACTGGACCCTCCGGTCAATACGGAAGGTACACCGACGGCATCGAGAGCATCGCGGATCATCGCCACGTGCTTGTGGGTGCGCACCAACACCGCGACGTCTCCTGGTTCGACCGGGCGTGGATCACCGTCGACTGCCAAGCGGGCATCGCCGCCCAGGAGCGCGACCACGTCTGCTGCGACGTCGTCCGCGACGCGACTGCGAAGTCTGCCTACGGCCGGAAATCCCGAACGATTGAGCGGTCCGGCTCCGGTACGGGGCAGATGGCGTACACGCATCGGCACCGGGCCGAACAACCGAGAGTTCTTGTGCGAAGCCTCCACTGAATGCGCGACGATGCCTTCGTTGCCGAGTGCGGCACCACCGTAGAGGTGTTCGAGTGCCGCCAACAACCCTGGGTCGCTACGCCAATTGGTGGTCAACTCCTGGTGCGCATCCGCCTGATCGACCGCATCGAGATAACTCAGGACTTCTGCCCCGCGGAACGCATAGATGGCTTGTTTGGGATCACCGACCAGGACCAGGGTGGTGTGTCCGTGGAAGGCCAACCGCAGAATGTCCCACTGCAACGGATCGGTGTCCTGGAACTCGTCGATCAACACAACCTTGAACTTTTCGCGCACCCGACGACACGCGACGGGACCGTATTCCGGATCCGTCAATACACCGTGCAACAGCGTCAGCAGATCGTTGAAGTCGCGAATTCCTTTGGTCCGCTTACGTCGTTCGACCTCGAGGCGAGCAGCAGCCGCGAAGAGGACGCGCTGACCGGGTGCGGTCTCCTCCTCGCCGTCGGGTTCGAGAATTGCCTGACCATCGCCGACTGCGCTTCGGGCGATGGCCAGCGCGTCCTTCGTGGAGAACGGTGGAGACGAGTCCGTCCGGCTGTAGCGGCTGAGGTACAAATCCGAGACGACCTCACTGATCAGGTCGTCGACCGACTCCACAAAAGTTGTGTCCGGTTCACGTTCCCCGGCGATGCCCAGCCCGTCGAGCATCCTCTGACAGAAACTGTGGGTGGTCGTGATGGTGCCGGCGTCGAACTCCGCGAGAGCGCGCAGGAGTCGGCGACGCCGCACGCCGATCTCCTCGTCGTCAGCTGTGGCGAGGTACGCCACCAGATCATCATCCGACCGCCTCGCCGCCTCCGGGTCGACCAGAGCGGCGGACACTCCCGCGAACCTCTCCCTGGCACGCTCACGAAGTTCCTGAGTGGCGGCCCTACTGAATGTCACCAGCAGAACTTGCGAAATGTCGGCGAGACCTTCGGCAACACAACGGGTCGCGAGTCCGACGATCGCGTAGGTCTTGCCAGTTCCGGCGCTCGCTTCCAACACCGTAGTGCCGGTAGGCAGTGGCCCCAATAGATCGAAGTCCACGGGTTACTCCGCTCTTTCGTTGGTCAGCAACGGATCCCACAGTCGTCGGGCGAGAACTCCGAATCGAGTCGGTTCCTCGGCCCAGACGAATTCGTCGTCCGACGGCGGATCCGCAGCCAACTCCGCCAGTGTTCGAGCTTCTCCGAAAACGTAAGCGTTGCTTGGATCGATCATCTCGCCGTACTGCCCGGTCCACTGGGTGTCCGCACCGTTTGTCGCATCGTCGACCGACTCGCCACCAAAGCGTCGGCGCGCATATTCGGCTGAAGTAGCGGCCCACATCGGCAACGGACGCTGCAGCCCCCGCTCGCGTAGGTCCACCAGTTGCTGCAGGATCTCGACCGCATTGCCCGGCGCATCGAGCACCGACCGTGCCGCTGCGATCTTTCCCCGACCCCGTCCGATCGAGACTGCATCGAGCGCACCGGGTCGTCCGTGCGCTTTCAAGGCGAGCAGGTTTATCCAGGCCGTCATCCGATGTTTAGGCGCCAGTGAGGAATACGACGCTCGCACCACTGAATCGCCGTGCACACCGGTTACCGTTCCGGTGAGACGACGCCCGTCACCGAGGTCGATGTCGACGTCGACAGCCTCGGAGTCGCCCTCGAGGTGTGGCAATGCAAGACCGGCAAGTTGGTCTACCACCCACTCGACGTTGCCCAGAACCGTGGCGCCCAGGTTGTAGGGCGGCAAAGTACCGCGGCGCCACTCGGCTGCACGGAAATCCGCCGAGCTGCGTCCAGCCAAGCGCGAGAGAAGCATTCGGTCACCCAGAGCCCAGGTGGACAGTGGATCGAGCTCGGTTGCCAGCGAATCCGCGATGTCGTCGTCGAGTTCCGGTACCCGGACGCCGAGGCGTTGGCGCAGAAAACCACGCGCGGGATGTACCAGGAAGTTCACCAAGTCTGCGAGGTTCACTTCCTTCGGATGCACCTCGGGTAGCTCGGCCGACAAGACTGTCGGCAATTCGACCGGTGTTCCGGAGGCAGCCCTCGCACCGGCCAGCGCTGCCGTGTCGAAGCTGAACGGCTTGTTCGGCGCGAAGTTTCGATTGTCGAACGATTGCAACGGATGCCGTGTCAGCACCCCGTTCACAGCGTCCGGACCTACCGTCGCACTGAGTACGTCGAGAAGGCCACTGAGGGGGATCGCCGGTGGTCTGACGACACCGGTGACCGGATCGGCACCGGTATACAACAGAATCAGATGCTCGCCCGCAGACATCACGGCATCGAGAAGCAGTTGCCGGTCTTCACTGCGCAGATCGCGCTCCCCCACAACGGGATCACGTGACAAGATGTCGTCGCCGTCGACTCCACCGGTTCGAGGGAACACCTCGTCGTCGAGTCCGATCAGCACGACCACGCGATGCGGTACCGAACGCATCGGAACCATCGTGCACACCGTCAGTTCGCCGGTTCGGAAGTTGGCACGCGTCGGTCTGCCCGCGAGGCTGCGCGAGAGCATCGCGCGAACATCGGCCAGACGTAACACCGTCTCTCCGCCGAATTCGACAGCAGCTACCAGTTCGCGGTGGGCCCCCGCGCTCTGCCAGGAATCTGCGGGCGCTGTGTCGGTCAGCAGATCCAGGGCCCGCATCAGCACACGAAGCCATTCGGCCGGTGAATGTGGGCCGGCAAGATCGCGAAGCGAGACGGCCAGGCGATCGACGAACTCTGCGAAACGTCCAGTCAGGTCGATGTCTGTGCCGTCCACGTCATCGAGTGGTAGCGCGAGATCCAGCCAGGCATTTTCCGATTCGTCCGCGCTGACCCCCAACAAGATTCGGTCCATGGCGGTGTTGAAGGTGTTCTGCGGAAATGCATCGAGGCCGAACGTGGCACGCTGCCGACTACCGATTCCCCAGCGAGCACCCGCTTCCGTCGTCCATTCCCGCAGTCTTTCCAACTCGTCGTCGCCCCACGAAAAACGTGTGCGGACAGGCTCGGTCGCGGCCAGGTCGAGAACCTCACTGGCTGTGGCCCGGCCGTCGGCCAATTCGAGGAGAGAGCCGAGAACGGCCAGGACAGGATTGGTCTGACGTAATCCGCGGTCTGCCAGCCTTACTCGAAGGAGATGCCCCGGGTGGCCATGGACGCCTTGCCCGAATGCAGCACGAACCAAAGGTGCGTACGTTTCGACGTCCGGGCACATCACGAGTACGTCGCGCGGCTGCAATGTCGGGTCGTCCTCGAACAATCGGAGCAGACATTCGCGGAGCACCTCGACCTGCCGTGCCGGCCCGTGGCAAGCGTGGACCTGAACTGTCCCATCCGGTTCCGCTGCAACCCTGGGAGCACGATCTGCGATGACATCGGCCTTGACCGTCGCCAGGAGGGATTTCGGGCCGGCTGGTTCGGGAAGATGCACCGACTCGAACTCGGCGGCACCGAGGCTGATCTGAAGTTCACGAACGTCGCGAGCAAGACTCGACAGCAACGGATTGGCGGATATCAGCGCTGACCCGTCTTCCGAACGTCGGATCGTGCTCTCACTTCGAGGCGGTATGCGCGAGCTCATCTTGGTCCACAGCGCGGGGCTGGGATGCGGGAGCCAGATGTGCACGTCCCGATTCGCACTGAGTGCGCTCAAGATCATTCGCTGATCGACCGGCAGCCGGGTCGGCCCGAAGACCGACAGACGTTCCGGTAGGTCGACCAAGGCCGGGTCCTCGACCAGCGCGCGGCTCACTTGCCCCAGTCGCTCTGCGGGCCCCGGAACGTCGATCTTGTCCGCGACGATGCACCACAGACGTGCCTGCCATTCGAAATCCTCCGACAGCGCCAATCCGTGTCCGTCGGTCAACCGCCCGGCGGCCCAGTCGATCAGCATCTGCGGGCGTTGCGCGGCATAACTGCGGAAGAGTTCGGTGACATGTGTGGCGGAGGCAAACCGTCGACCTTCACGATGGCCTTCGAGATGTTTCGCCAGGACTCCGCACCAGGGCTCGCCGAGGGACTCGTCGATCACATCGAGAACCGTCCACACCAATCGCGTCGGCGACCATGGGTCGTCGTCAGCCGTGATTCCACTGACCGCGGCCACGGACTCCGCGACCAGGCGCGCGGGTGACGGAAACGCGATGTTCGCAGAAATTCCGTCCACTGCTGACGGTCCGGACGTGCCTAGCTGGGAGGACAGCCGCTGATTGAGCCAACGCTCGACGCCCTTGGCCGGCACCGCAACAGTTTCCCGGGCGAATGGATCCGACAGCGGGGTACGGAGGAGCGTGGCCAACGCCGAGACCAAGGTGTCCGAACGCTCGGCCCGGTACAACTTCAGCAATCTTCGCTCCCCTCACTCCGTCCAGACGTCCATCTCACCACGGCGCTGTGACAGGAGACGCCGAACCAGCCTCACGCAGCGGTGACGCGCAGGCAACATGACCGCAACCGGACGTTCGTACTGTGCGGGAATGACCAGTCCCGTCACCACACCTCGCCCCGCTGGAACCGGTCTCGACATCTCCGGCCTCGGCAAGACCTTCGAGATGGGTCGTCGGTCGGTGACCGCGCTGACCGACGTGTCCCTTCAAACCAGCGAAGGCTCTTTCCTGTCTCTGCTCGGGCCGTCCGGATGCGGGAAGTCCACCGTTCTTCGCATCCTTGCGGGCCTCGATAATCCGACGTCGGGAACGGCCCTTGTCAACGGACAGTCGCCGGCCGAGTTACGCAAGCGCCGCGAACTCGGAATCGCCTTCCAGGATTCGGCTTTGCTGCCGTGGCGAACAGTGGCCTCCAACATCAAACTGCCCCTTCAGGTTGCCGGCATCGATCCCGACCCCGACCTGATCGCCGACCTGATCGCTCTCGTCGGCCTCGAAGGATTCGAGAAGGCCAAGCCCGCTCAATTATCCGGCGGTATGCGTCAGCGTGTGTCGATCGCGCGATCGCTCGTGGTCAAGCCGAGTGTCCTGCTACTCGACGAACCCTTCGGCGCGCTGGACGACATGACCCGTCAACGGCTCAACATCGAATTGCTCAGGATCTGGACCGAGAAACCCGCGACCACGTTGATGGTGACTCACGGAATCGCCGAAGCCGTGTTCCTCTCCGACGTCGTCGCCGTCATGACGCCGCGGCCCGGACGCGTCCTCGAAGCCGTGCCGATCGACCTGCCGCGCCCGCGTACACCCGAGATGATGCGTACACCCGAGTTCCACGAGATCCACGACTACCTCTCCGGACTGCTCTTCGGAAAAGCAGGCGTCGCATGACAATTACCGATATCGAGAACGTCGCGACCGCGGCCGCGCAGCCATCTGTGCCCCGCCGGATCCGATTGAAGCGTCCGACGTGGTTCGGTGGTGCAGTCGGCATCTGCGGACTGATCACTCTCTGGTGGATTCTGGCGGCGGCCGGTGTTGCGGGAGGCACGATTCCGACGCCGTGGGTGGTTGTCTCGACGATGTTCGACGACGGTTGGTCGCTGTACGGACCCAATTTCACCGTCACGGCTTCCGGTGCGCTGCAGGGCTTCCTCTGGGGAAACCTGCTGGCGATCACGCTTGCCGTGCTTGTCGTTCTCATTCCGCCCATCGAGGGATTGGCCACACAACTGGCGATCCTGAGCTACTGCACACCGCTGTTGGCGCTTGGCCCAATCATCCTGGTCGTCTTCGGCGGCCGGACCCCCACAATCTTTCTCGCCGCAATGTACTGCTTCTTCACCACGATGGTCGGCACACTCGCCGGCCTGAGATCGGCCGACAAGACGAGCCTCGATCTCGTCGCCGCCTACGGCGGTGGGCGTTGGCAGAAGTTCACCAAAGTTCAACTTGTGAGCGCACTTCCGAGCACCTTTGCTGCCCTCAAGATTGCTGCACCTTCGGCCGTACTGGGTGCAATTCTCGGCGAGTATCTCGGCGGGGTGGACAGCGGGATCGGCGTCGCACTAACGGCCGCTCAGACGTCGTACAACGTCCCGCGAACGTGGGGAATGGCTATCGCCGCCGCCTTGCTCGCCGGTCTGGGGTACGCCGTAGTCGCAGCGATCGCCCGGCTCGTCACGCCGTGGACCAGCGCTCCGGGAGCACAGAAATGACCGCGGTACGAGGAACATTGAGATTCCTCGCCCCGATTGCCATCGCCTCGGCGCTGTTGCTTGTCATCTGGGTGGTCTTCCTCAACGCCTTCCCCCAGGTCGGCCCGCGTGTGGGAAAGACGCCGGCCGACGTCTGGGAGTACCTGTTCTCCGGCCCAAAATCCGCCGACGCTCGTTCGGGCATCATCGACAACCTGTTCATCACTCTGCGCGACGCCGGTGTCGGCTTTGCCGTCGGAATGACTGCCGCGCTCGTGGTGGCATCGATCTTCGTCGTTTCCCGCACTGTCGAACAGACTTTCATGCCCGTTGCAATGCTTCTACGATCTGTTCCTCTCGTTGCGATGACCCCGATCATCGTCCTGATATTCGGCCGCGGAATCGTGGGTGTGACGGTCATGGTTGCGATAGTGGTGTTCTTTCCGGCCCTGGTCATGATCATGGTCGGTCTGCGCGCCGCTCCAGCTCAGGCACAAGACCTCATCGCTGCGTACGGCGGGAGTCGTTGGACCGCATTGCGAATGGTGTCCGTACCGTCCGCACTTCCGGCGGTGTTCGCCGCCGCTAGGGTGTCAGTGCCCGGCGCTTTGATCGGAGCACTGATCGGCGAATGGCTCGGTAGCGGTCAAGGCTTGGGTTCGAGCATGATCAAAGCCATTCCGCGCTACCAGTACAACGAATTGTGGGCATCTATCGTGGTGATCACCGTGGTGTCGATCGTCCTCTACGCCGTGGTCGGGATCTTCGAAAGCATCGCTCTGTCTCGTTTCGGTCCTTCGGCGGGCAAGTCGTGACATCTGTTAACACGACCTCAACAAACTCTCTCTCCCAAGCAAACTGAACGAAACCGACTGGCCCTAGTGTTCCGATTCATGACGCCATTCAAGCCCGTCCGCCAGCTGGACCGCAGGGCCTTCTTCCGCTACTCCGCGCTGACCGGCATCGCAGTCGCCGGTAGTGCGTCATTGCTCGCGTGTAGCAGTGACTCCAGCAGTTCGAGTGGCGGAACCACGGACGACGGTTCCGAATTCGGAACAGTTGCAGTGCAGTTGTCCTGGATCAAGAACATCGAGTTCGCCGGTGAGTACTTCGCTCTCGACAAGGGGTACTACAAGGATGCCGGGTTCGGGAATGTAGACCTGGTGGCAGGTGGCGCAGCCGGCACCGGCGTCGAAGCCGGCCTGGACACCGGCAAGGTGTGGATCGGAATGTCCGCACCGCAGCTCACAGCCCCCGCCGTACTCGACGGACTGGAGGCAAAGATCGTCGGTGCGACATTCCAGAAGAATCCGTTTGCGATTGTCAGTTCCGCTGCGGCACCGATCAACTCACCGCAGGACATGATCGGCAAGAAGATCGGCGTCCAGGATTCCAATCAGCTCGTCTTCGGAGCTCTCCTGGCAGCAAACGGCCTGACCGAAAGCCAGATGACGATCGTGCCCGCGCAGTTCGATCCGAGCCCCCTGGCAAACGGCGAGGTGGACGGCTGGGTCTCCTACGTGACCAACGAGCCGATCACACTGGCCGCCAAAGGTTTCCCCAACGCCCACTTCCTCTTCGCGGACTACAACCTGCCGTTGGTCGCCGAATCGTTCACGGTTCTCCAGTCCACCATCGACAACGAGAGGGACAAACTCAAGGCATTCCTGAAGGCCGAGATCCAAGGATGGAAGGATGCGGTCGCCGATCCGGCAGAGTCGGCACGGCTTGCCGTCGAGGTCTACGGCAAGGACCAGAACCTCGAACTCGAAGAGCAGATCAAGGAAGCCACCGCACAGAATGATCTGGTGGTGTCGGCAGATACCAAAGCCAACGGGTTGTTCACGATGACACCCCAACTGATCGAACAGAACATCGCGGCACTGTCGAAAGCGGGGCTGGAGATTACGGCGGAGCAACTGTTCGACATGTCGATCCTCGAGGAGGTGTACGCCGAGAATCCGGAGCTGATCTGACTGCCGAGCGTCAGCGAACCTCCCGCGCGAGTACGCCCGAGATGAATAGCTGTACAAGGACCTCGGCCTTGTACCGGTCATCGGACCCAGCACCGATACAAAGGTTCCCGATGCCTTTGAGCACGTTGTACGCATCGACCCGCGAAGCAGTGCCAACGGACTCGAGCGCTGCCGCGAGGAGGGAGTCACATACCGGAACGAGGCGGTCGACGAAGTAGATATGCAGAGCGTCGGACCCGGCGCTGTCTCCTTGCAGTGCACCGGCGAGCCCATGCTTGGTTACCAGGAACTCCACGAACAAAGCCACCCATGCCCGCAAAGCCGCCTCGGGCGTTGCACTCTCCGCGAGCATCTGTGGGCCCGCGTCCGCACACGCCTCGACTTGGTGTCGGTATACGGCGACCACCAACTCGGGACGCGTCGGGAAGTGGCGGTAGATCGTCCCCATGCCGACGCCGGCCTTCGCCGCAATCTCCCGCACCGGAGCGTCGACTCCGGACTCCACGAACACTGCTGCCGCCGCGTCGAGCAGCGCCTGCTCGCTTCGACGTGGGCGACCGACTTGCTTGGGAGAGGCGACGCGCGACTGCTCGTCCTGGGCATCAGCCATGTGCACTCCTCGCTGACTCACAACATATGTTTGCATTACGGAACAACGCTCCGTAATGTTGCGGAGCGACGCTCCGATAAACAGTATCGCAGGGTGCAGCCTCAGCAAGGAACTTGCCATGACCTCATCAATGATCGACACTCTGAACGGCATCATCGGCGCCGGCGCCCCGGTCGTCTCCGTTGCCCCCGTCGAGTTGTTCGCCCCCGATCGACCTGTCCCGCTGGAAGTACGTGTGTCTGCTCCGGCAGCAGGCACGAACCTCCCCGTTGTGGTGTTCTCCCACGGCAACGGCTGGAACCTCGATGGATACTCGCCACTCACGGCATTCTGGGCATCCCACGGATTCGTGGTGATCCAGCCGACACATCTGGACTCGCGCCGGAACGGTTTCGGGTTCGACCACCCGGTTTTCCCGACGATCTGGACCGAGAGGATCGCGGATCTCACACGCATCCTTGATCAGCTCGACACCATCGAATTTGCCGTGCCCGGGCTTGCCGGCCGCATCGACCGCAGTCGAGTTGCCGCCACTGGTCACTCCTGGGGCGGGCAAACCGCTCAGTCACTCCTCGGAGCAAGGATCTTCGACGAGGCCGGCCAGGTCGGCCAGGACATGTCCGACAGTCGCGTCACCGCGGGAATCCTTTTCGCAGCAACCGGTCTCGGCGGCGAGAACCTGCATCCGTTCGCGCAGGCGAACTTCCCGTTCATGCGCCCCTCGTTCCAGGAACTGACGACGCCGACACTCGTCGTCGCGGGCGACCACGACCAGTCCAAGATGTCCAGCCGCGGACCTGACTGGTTCACCGACGCCTACACGCACAGCCCCGGAGCCACCGACCTCCTTTCCTTCTACGGTGCCGAGCACGCACTCGGTGGAATCGTCGGATACCAAGTCGCCGAGACCACTGACGAGAACCCAGAGCGGGTCGCCGCCATCCAACGGATGAGTACTGCCTACCTTCGGACCGCGTTGCGCATCGATGAGACCAGCTGGCCAGCGGCCCGGGCCGCATTCAGCGACAACGCCGACCCGATCGGCCGAGTCGACACCAAGTAATGCGGCAGTGATCCAACTTATTGGCCGAAGTTGAACCTGAGATTCGCATTTATCAAGGTGTTGAGCCGCTTTCGCATGCTGACAACCTCTGCCTCGGGCGGTATCGGATCGTCCAAGAAGAGCGTCCAACGCAGCATCGTACTGTTTCCGACCGGCTCGATGTCGAATCGGATGACGGCGTCGGGTCGGTCCGGCCAGATCGACGACCAGATCACCAGCTCCGGTTCTTCAGCCCTGACGGTCTCCGGTGCGATCTCGCTCTCGAGAAGTTCCAGCCAGTGCCGGGCGGGCTGGCGGTACGGATCGATCAATGCCTCGAACATGAAGCGCGCAGGCGGCGGCTGGCTCCGGCGCCTCGTCGCGACTTGCTGCATGACACGAGCGTAACCGCCTCTCAAGGGCATACCTCTGCCTTCACCCTGCAAGATCCACGAAAACCGGGATAAATCGGACACTGTCGGAGGACACTCAGGAGCACATCCGTCTGGGAGGGCCGCTCATGCGTAAACGCCATCAGGTTCTGCTTGCAGTGTCCGCAGCGATCGGACTGTCGCTGACGCCGATCAATGCGTCGGCAACACCGAGCACGGGAGTACACGGAGAAATCCTCGGGCAGGTGACTTTCGACGGCAAGGACTACATCCTGCGCCAGATCACCATCGACCCCGGCGGTTCCACCGGTTGGCACTTCCACGACGGGACGCTCTACGCGCTGATCGCGCAGGGCACGTTGAGCCACTACCGATCCGATTGCTCCGTCGACGGGATCTACAGCGCCGGAAATACTTTGATCGAACCGAGCGGTTCAGATCATGTGCACATCGGAAACAACTCGCAGACAACACCATTGGTGCTCGAGGTCGTCTACGTCAATCCGGCGGGCAGCCCCCTCTCCGAAGATGCTGCGCCTCCTAACTGCCAACTACCCGGCTGACGGGGCAGAAGAGTTAAACCGCACCGGCATCGATTCGAGCCCGGACACGAAGTTGGCCGCACGCCGCTGCAACGGCGCGTCGGTGGCAAGTTCCATGTCCGGCAGCCTGGCGAAGAGTTGCTCGAACATGATCCGTCCCTCCAACCTGGCCAGCTGATTGCCCAGACAGAAATGAGTTCCGAAGCCGAAGGCCACGTGCGGATTCGGTGTGCGGCCGACATCGAACCGTTCGGCGTTCAGGAACACGGACTCGTCGAAATTTGCCGATTCGAAGAGCAGCAGCATCTTCTCACCTGCCTTCAGCTGCGCGCCGAAGAAATCGGTGTCACGGGTCAGGGTTCGAGCCATGTTCTTGATCGGCGAGGACCACCGCAGCATCTCCTCCATTGCCAAGGGAATGGCATCGGGATCGTCGACTAGCTCCCGGCGCTGGTCCGGATGGCGCAGTAGCTGTTCCATGCCGCCGCTGAGCACGTGCCGTGTGGTCTCGTCACCGCCGATCAGGATCAGCAGGGATTCGTTGACGATTTCCTGATCGGAGAGGGCCTCGCCGTCGACCTCACTGTGAATCAACGTGCTCACCAAATCGTCGGCCGGGTCGCTCCTCCGCTCGGCGATGGTTCGCATCATGTACGCGGTGAAATCGACGTACGCAACCATCATGGCCTGCAGTTGATCCTGGGAAGCGTTGCTTCCCAATGCCTTCACCAGATCGTCCGACCACCGCAGAAACAACGCGCGTTCCTCCGGACGGACACCCAACATGTCGCCGATGACGGCCATCGGCAGCGGTGCCGCCAGGTCTGCGACGAAGTCGGCTTCTCCTTTCTCACAGACGGCGTCGATCAGTTGATCGCAGATCTCCCGGATACGGCCGGCCTTGGCTTCGACCTTCTTACGTGTGAAACCCGCATTGACCAAGCGTCGACGTGTGAGGTGCTGCGGGTCGTCCATGTCGATCATCTGCGGCAATGGACCGGTTTCGGGGCGGATGCCACCGGCGTTGGAGAACAGTTCGGGATCCCGCTCGGCTGCGACGACGGCGTCGTAACTCGCGGCCGCGGTGATTCCGTTGGCGTCGTCTCGGTACACGGGCTCGTGATCGCGCATCCAGGCGTACGCGTCGCGCACATTGCCGAGGTCTCCGCTGTAGAAGCGTCCGTCGATCAAATCGAAGGTCGGTCTGGTAGCCATCACTCCACCTCTCGCACAACCCTTGCCTCAATAAGTAGAACCTGTTCCTATATAGCGTGGGGCGTTTTCACCGAAGCCGAATCGGAAATCCTCCAGAATCAGCACGCGAGCCCGCCGGAGCAACGACCAGGAGACACGCATGGACGACGACACCGCCTCAGCGGGCATACCCACTTTCGCCGGCACATCGATACTGGTGACCGGCGGCGGTAGTGGCATCGGCCTGGGCATCGCTCGTTCGCTCGTTGCGTCTGGCGCTCACGTCACGATCTGCGGACGCAACAAGGAGAAACTCGATGCTGCCGCTGAATCGATCCGGCAGTCGAGTCCGGAAGGATCGGTCAGCGTCTCCCCCGCCGACGTCACGATCGAGACAGACGTCGTCGCCGCTGTCGCCGCGGCGGTGTCCGTCACCGGAAAGCTCGACGGAGTCGTGGCCTGCGCCGGCGGGAACGAAACCATCGCACCGGTCACGCAACTCGACGTCGACGCCTGGCGCCGCACCGTCGACCTCAACGTCACGGGGACCATGCTGACGATCAAGCACGGCGCGCGGGCACTGGTGGCTGGAGGCGGTGGATCCATCGTCGCGATCTCGTCGATCGCCAGCAGCAACACACATCGCTGGTTCGGCGCGTACGGAGTCTCGAAATCCGGCGTCGACCACCTGGTGCAGTTGGCAGCAGACGAACTGGGCGCCAGCAACATTCGTGTCAACGCGATCCGCCCGGGGCTGACCCGAACGGATCTGGTCGCGCTCATCACCGACGGTGGCCCCATCCTGGACGACTACCTGGCCAACACGCCGCTCGAACGCGTCGGCGAGGTCGAGGACGTCGCCGGACTCGCTTCCTTCTTCCTCGGACCGCACTCCACCTGGATCACCGGGCAGATCATCAACGTCGACGGAGGCCAAATGCTGCGCCGCGGACCGGATTTCCGCTCGATGCTCGAACCTGTCTACGGCTCCGACGGACTCCGCGGGGTGGTGGCGCCATGAGCTACACGATTCTGGGCAAGAAGGTCGAGCTGCCCGTCGAAGTTCGCACCGCGTCTGCCTTCATGGCGTTGTACTCGGTACCCAGCACAACCGCGCAGTCGATCATCGATTACACCGGCTTGACCGTGCTCCAGTACCGTCCCGGCCGGGCGCTGTGCGGCCTGGTTTTTGTCGACTACATCGACGGGGATCTGGGGCCGTACAACGAATTCGGAGTGACGTACATGGTGCGCAGCCACACTGCGCCTCCCGAAACCTCGGTGCTGGGAGATCTACGTTCGCTCGCTGCCGGAACTGCAGGGGCACTCATTCACGAGTTGCCGGTGGACGGCGAGTTCACCAAGGCCGCCGGCCGGGAAATCTGGGGATTCCCGAAGGTGCTCGCCGAGTTCGACACCGAGCACGTCGGCTCGGTCAAGCGCGGATCGGTCTCTCGCGACGGCAAACTCATCACACAGTTGAGTGTGAAATCCGGCGTCAGCGTGCCGGGCGGCGGAGCCAACATGTCGTTGGCCGCGTACTCACATCTCGACGGCGCCACCAGGTGCACGTCGTGGGACATGGCACCGACCGGCGTCAAATCGCGCCCTGGTGGAGCCGAGGTTCAACTGGGCAGTCACCCGATGGCGGCGGAGCTCCGGAAACTGGGACTCCCCCGCCGGGCCCTGATGACCACGACCATCAAGAACCTGGCGATGACGTTCGGGGAGGCCACAACAATCTGAGTGTCGGCCGACGGCACCCCTTTCGGTCACGTGTGACTCGGGCTACACTCCTGGACGGTTGACCAACTCGCGTCAGACCGCCCGAAAGGACACTCGTGCAGATCACCCGACGCACCGTACTGGCAGGCGCTGCCGCCGCACCTGCGCTCGCCGCTCTGTCGACGAACCAGGCCGTCGCAGCTTCGCCGGCACGCACCGTTTCACCCGCACGCACCGACAAGTCGTCGGCGTCACTGCAGGTGGGCGTCGGAATTTCCGACGTGACCGGACCGGTCGCCGAAGTCGGCATGATGGGCTACTCGAGCTTCGATCAACGCGCCGAAGGCCTGCACCAGCGAATGCGCGCACGCGCCTTCATCTTCGAGTCCGGCGGGTCACGGGTCGCCTACGTGTGCGTCGACAACTGCATGATCTTCCAGTCCGTTCACGACGAGGTCCTGCGCCGACTGGCCGGGAGGTTCGGTGACATCTACACCGAACGCAACGTCATGTTGACGGCCATCCATTCACACGCGGCATGTGGCGGGGCCTCGCACAACTACGCGTACAACCTCGCAGTTCTCGGCTTCGAACTGCAGGTGTTCGAAGCCGAGGTCAACGGCATGGTCGAGGCGATCAGCGCTGCGCACGAGAACCTGGCGCCAGGCACGGTCCGTTTCGGGCGGTCCGATCTCACCGACGCCAGCGTCAACCGATCGCGAGTGGCGTTCGACCTCAACCCCGAAGAGGACAAGGCCTACTACCCCGGTGGCAACGACCACCACATGCGTGTCATGCGTATCAGTCGGGGCAGCAAGGACATCGGAGCGATCAACTGGTTCGCCACCCACTGCGCCTCGCTTACGAACGAGAACCATCTCATCTCCGGGGACAACAAGGGCGCCGCGGCGTACTTCTGGGAGCACGACGACCAGGGCGTGCGCTACCTCGACGGCGACACCAGCTTCATTGCTGCGTTTCCGCAGACCAACAGCGGCGACATGTCACCCAACCTCTTCCTCGAGCCCGGACGCGGACCGACCGAAGACGAATTCGAGAACGCACGCATCATCGGGCTGCGCCAGGTAGCGGCAGCTCGAACTGCCTTCGACGCGGCGTCCGACACCGTCACCGGTGGCGTCGACAGTCGGATCATGTACCTGGACATGGCAAATCAGGTGGTGAGCGGAAGATTCACCCCCGACGGACGCGAGCACCGCACCGCTCCGGCCGCGATCGGCGCGGCAATGAGCGCCGGAAGCGTCGAGGACGGACCGGCAATCCCGATCTTCCCCGAGGGCACCCGAAACCCCATGATCGACGCCCTGGGCGGTATGGATGCTCCTGTGCCTCAATGGCTTCAGGATGCACAGGCGCCCAAACTCGTAGTCGTTCCGGTCGGCCTGCTGCCACCGGGAGGATGGGTGCCGAACGTACTCAAAATCCAGATCCTGCGGATCGGTCAGTTCTACATCGTCGGTGGCCCTGCGGAATTCACCATCGTCTCCGGATTACGAGTGCGTCGAACCGTCGCCGAGGAGCTTGGGGTTCCCCTCGAGAACGTCATCTTCCAGGGATACGCGAACTCGTACTCGAGCTACTGCACCACACCACAGGAATACGATTCGCAGCAGTACGAGGGCGGTTCGACGATGTTCGGCCGTTACACACTGCCGGCCTATCAGCAGGGGTATGCCGCCCTTGCAGCCGCGATGCGCGACGGCACCGAACCTCCTCGCGGCCCCGCTCCGGCAGACCTGTCCGGGTTCCAACCCAGCTTCGGACCTGGCGTCGACTTCGACGAGCCCTTGCCGGGAACACAATTCGGCGATGCGACCGTCCAGCCCGGCGACAGCTCACCAGGCGGACAGGTTGCCGTCGAGTTCGTCACCGGCCACCCCAAGAACGACACTCACCGAAACGGGACCTTCTACGAGATCCAACGCAATACCGGCGGATCCTGGACACGGGTCGCCGACGACAACGACTGGTCCACCAAACTGCACTGGCGCCGGGTCGGGAGCAACGGTTCCGTCGTTCGCATCACGTGGGATGTTCCGGCCGATACTCCGGCGGGTACGTATCGAGTCCAACACTTCGGTGCGTCGAAGGCTCGGGGTAGCGGCGCGATCACGCCTTTCTCCGGGGTGACCGCCGAATTCCGCCTCACCTGACCCGCGTGAACGTATCGCTCCCCTTGTTGGACAAGGGGAGCGATACGTTCACGCGATGGGGTCAGAGCGCAGTGGACAGGTTCAGGCGGCGGTCGGGTGCAGCGAGGTGCTCGACGTCGACTGCTCTGACGCTGCCGGGCGGTCGATCTTCGCCGCGACGATCAGGACCAGCAGACCGGCGACGGTGACCGCCGCCCCCATCCAGATCGGGGAGGTGAAGCCGAGTCCCGCGGCGATGGTGATTCCGCCCAGCCATGCCCCGAGTGCGTTGCCGACGTTGAAGGCGGCGATGTTGGCACCCGATGCCATGGTCGGTGCTGCCGACGCGTAGTTCATGATCCGCATCTGCAGACCGGGAACCGTCGCAAAACCGAAGGCGCCCATGAAGAACAGCGAGATCACAGTCATGACCTTGCTCTCCGCGGTGGCGGCGAACACGATCAGAACGACGGTCAGGATCGCGAGAATCCAGACCAGCGCCTTCGTGAGCGAACGGTCGGCCGCCTTGGCGCCGAGGAAGTTGCCGACGAACAGGCCCGAGCCGAAGAGGATGAGCAGCCACGGAACGCTGGACGTCGCGAAGCCGGTGACCTCGGTGAGGGTGAAGGCGATGTAGGTGAAGGCTCCGAACATTCCGCCGTAGCCGAGGATGGTGATGATGATCGAGAGCCATACCTGCTTGTTGCGGAATGCCCCCAACTCTCCGCGCAATCCGCCACCGGTCGTGCTGGCGGGCGTCGTCGGGACGAGTGCTGCAATTCCGATCAGTGCGATGACGCCGATGACGGTGATGGCCCAGAACGTCGAGCGCCATCCGAGTTGCTGGCCCAGCAGCGTGCCGAACGGAACGCCCAGAACGTTGGCGATGGTCAGGCCCGCGAACATCATCGCGATGGCGCCGGCGCGCTTGTTGGGCGCGACCATGTCGGCGGCAACCACCGAGCCGATTCCGAAGAACGCACCGTGGCACAGCGCCGCGACGATGCGTCCGCCCATCATGACCTCGTAGGAGGGAGCGAGCGCGGACATCAGGTTGCCGATGATGAACAGCACCATGAGCGAGAGAAGGACCTTCTTGCGCTCGAAGCGGGTGACGGCAGCGGTCAGGAGGATCGCGCCGATCGCCACCGACAGTGCGTAGCCCGAGATCAGGTAGCCCGCGACGGACTCGGTGACCTCGAAATCAGCCGAGACCTCGGGCAGGAGGCCCATGATGACAAATTCGGTGAGGCCGATCCCGAACCCGCCCATAGCGAGGGCAATGAGACCCAATGGCATCTCGATGTTCCTTTCACAGATTTACGCGTAAGCCGTTAGCGGGCGTGTGCATTAGTTGCAGGCGCGCTATAAATAGTTGCACGCGCGCGCTACATGCGCAAGCTGGTAACCTGGAGTCGCAGGAAACGGACAAGGAGAATCACATGGGGATCGCCGACGACGCCGTCGAAATCCGTTCGCAAGGGTGGCGCACGCTCGCAGCACTGCACGGCGCTCTCGACACCGAACTGGAACGCGCGCTCCAGCGTGAGCACAAACTGTCCGTCGTCGAATACACCGTCCTCGACGCGTTGAGCCGCCAGGACGGCTGGCACATGCGGATGGCTCAGTTGGCTCGCGCTGCCGCACTGAGCAGCAGCGCCACGACGCGCTTGGTCAATCGACTCGAAGATCGAGGACTATTGACGCGCATCCTGTGCGCCGACGACCGTCGAGGCATCTACACCGAGCTGACGCCGGCCGGCCGCGAGCTTCTCGAAAGCGCACGGCCGACGCACGACGCCACCCTCGAGGCGGCGCTCGACGAGGCATGCAAGACACCCGAACTCGCGCCACTGGTGCGCGCCCTCCACGAGCTTCCCGTCGGCTAGAAGTCTGCCGGAAGCAGGGCACGCTCTTTGATGCCCGAGACCACCTGAGCGACAAACACACTCGCATCGACGACCACCCGCCCACCACGCGCGGGGACCAGAACGTCGACGGTGCCGCCGTGCACCTCGTTGTCCCCGATCACCGCGATGTACGGGTCACGGTGAGTGCGTGCCTCGCGGATGCGACGTCCCAACGATCCGTCAGGCGCGATCGCCACTCGAACATCGCGAGCCTCGAGATCGGCCCGCAAACGCTCGGCCTCAACCTGGTGCCGGTCGCCGACGGGCAGAATCGAGACTTGGTTGGGTGCCAGCCACGGCGGCATCCGCCCTTCGAACCTTTCGATCAAAAGCGCAGTCATGCGTTCCATCGATCCGAGCAAGCCCCGATGGATCATGACGGGGCGAGCCTTGGATCCGTCCTCAGCGGTGTACTCGAGGTCGAACCGCTCCGGTTGATTGAAGTCGAGTTGCACGGTCGAGAGTGTTTCCTCGCGGCCGTGCGCGTCTCGCACCTGGACGTCGATCTTGGGACCGTAGAACGCTGACTCCCCCTTCGCTTCCACGTACTCGATCGAGCGTGCATTCAGTGCTCCGCGAAGGTGATCCTCGGCGTCCGCCCACTGCTCGTCGGTGCCGAGATACTGCCCCTCTCCCCCTCTGATCGAGAGGCGGTACTCCCGTTCGGCAATCCCCAGAGTCGAGTAGCAGCGCTCGATCGCGTCGAGCGCGACGATCACTTCCGCTTGCACTTGTTCGCGACTACAGAAGACATGTGCGTCGTCGAGATTGATCTGTCTGACTCGACTCAATCCGCTGAGAACTCCGGAGAGTTCGCTACGGAACATCGAGCCGAGTTCACGAACGCGGAAAGGTAGCTCGCGATAACTACGACCGCGAGCGGCGAATACCTGAGCGTGATGGGGACAGTTAGTCGGACGAAGGAGAAATGACTCTCCGCCTATCTTCATTTCGGGAAACATGTCGTCCGAGAACTTGGACCAATGCCCAGATCTCTCGTACAACTCTTTCTTCGCCATAACGGGGGTATAGACACCCCGGCATCCGGATCGCGCTGCTTGTTCGGCGGCGAGCTTTTCGAGTTCGTTCCTGATGATCGCGCCGTCCGGTAACCAGAGTGGGAGGCCGGCCCCGACGGTGGGGGTGGTGGCGAAAAACTCCAGGTCGCGCCCGAGTTCGCGGTGGTCAACGCTCATGAGAGGTCTCCAAATCGTTCAAGGGGAGACGCACACGGAGCGACGAAACAGGAAAGCCCCGGGGCGATAACTCCCGGGGCTGAAAGGGTTCGGTCAGCAGTTGCTAAACGATGCGCCGGAAGAGAACCGGCGTCGTCGTGTTGTGCGCAATACTGACCATGTACGTGAGGTTACATCAACTTCCTACCCACCTACAGCCCGAATTGTCGGGCCTCTATGCTGACGCAACTGGGAAGGCGCAGCAGTAGCCAACGAAACACCCACGAAGAGCGAAGTTTCGGCAATCATGTCCGAACGTGAGGTTCTCGGATATGAGGAGGATGTGCGACGGTGCCGGACCACTTGCTCGAACAGTTGATCACCATTCCTTTGTTCACGGGAATCATCGGGTACATCACCAATTGGTCGGGCGTCCTGATGCTTTTTGCGCCGATCAACTTCCACGGGATCAAAGTGCCCGGCCTCAAACTGCTCTTCCCGTTCCTCCCCCGGCGCGTTCAGGTGATCCCCGCGATCACCAGCGACGGCAGATTCGGTTGGCAAGGCATCGTCCCCTCGCGGGCGGAGAAGATGGCGTCGATCGCCGTCGACAAATCCCTCGCGAAAGTCGGCAGCATCGCCGATTTCTATCGCGTCCTGGACCCGGACAGCATCGCCGAGCACTTGGTGAACATTTCTCGCAGTGAAGTGCGCGGCGTGGTCACCAGAATCATGACGGCCGAGAATCCTCAGCTCTGGCACAACCTTCCGACGTCGGTGAAGGAAGCCGTCTTCCGCAAGGTGGAGGACGATCTGCCGGCCAGCGTGCGCATGATCACCGACCGCATCGAAGAGGACATCGACGAGTTCATCGACGCGAAGCTGATGGTGATCCGCTACCTCTCCTCGCACCCCAAACTGCTCAACGACATCTTCCGCACGATGGGCAACAAAGAGCTCAGGTTCATGCAGAACTTCGGCTTCTACTTCGGGTTCCCGATGGGCTTCGTGCTCGTCGGAATCCTCCATCTGGTTCCGCAGTGGTGGGTGCTTCCCATCGGTGGCGTGATCATCGGGTACATCGTGAACTACCTCGGAATCACGATGATCTTCGAACCGATCACCCCCAGCCGTTGGGTGCCGTGGCGGCAGGGACTGTTCCTGAAACGCCGCACCGAGATCATCGCCGGGTACGCAAAAACCCTCGCCGATCACGTCGTGACGCTCGAGAACATCGGCACCGAACTCCTCGAAGGTCCCCGCTCGGACCGAACGCGGCGGATGCTCGATCAGGTACTGCGCGAATCCGTCGACGACGCAGCCGGCTGGGCAAAGTCGGTGGTCAAGATGACCGTTGGTTCGCAGAGCTACAAGCGTCTGCCCGGCCTGGCCACCACCGAAGTGCTCGACCTGTACCCAAGGGTCTTCGAGGACGCGGAGTTCGCCGAGAACCAGTCGGAGAAGATTCGTGTCTTCGTCACCGAACGCATGAGCATCCTTTCACCGGAAGATTTCAGCGAACTACTACGCTCAGCCGTCAAGCAGGACGAGTGGCTGTTGTTCGTACACGGGGCCGTGCTGGGCTCGTTTGCCGGTTTCCTACACCTCGCAATATTCGGAGTATGAGCATGAGTGAGCACGACCATCGCATGATCGTCGAAGCGGAATCGTACGACTGGGCTGCGGACATCGCGCCGGTCGAATCCGTCGAAAAGCGTCTGATCCGTAGCCTTGTCGGGCTTACCGCCACGACGACGCTCACGTCGATCAAGCTGACGGGTTGGGCTTTCGGAACGGCGAAGGAGGCGACGCGGCAGATCGTTCAGGCCGCCGCCGAAGCCGCGGCAGAGGCTGCAGAATCCGCCAACGTGCAATCCGAACGTCGGGCCGAGAACACCAACGGAGACGGCTCGCGGACGGAGAACCTGCGGGCAGCAATGGCAACTCGTACCAATCGCAAGCAGAGCGTGGAGGCCACTCTCGCGGCGCTGCGGGCACGTGGCGACAGGTTGCTGGACCGTTCCGCGGACGTGACCGATCGTGACGATCTGCACCCGGCCTACGACCGGATCCTCGACGAGATCGCACCCGACGAAGCTCGAATTCTTCGGTTGTTGGCCACCTCCGGTGCGCAACCGAGCGTGGACGTACGCACGGCGCGGCCGTTCGGTGTCGGCTCGGAGATGATCGACGAGGGTCTGTCGATGATCGGAGAACTGGCGGGCTGTCGACATCTGGACCGCATCAGCGCGTACCTGAACAACCTGCATCGGCTCGGTTTGGTGGCGTTCTCACGCGAGCCCGTCGAGGCCGACCGGTACCAGGTGGTCGAGGTGCAGCCATCGGTGATCGAGGCGGTCAAGCGCGCCGGCCGATCGAACAAGATAGTGCGTCGTACCATCCTGTTGACGCCGTTCGGTGACGACTTCTGTCATACCTGTTTTTCTCTGTAGGGCCTCCGGCCCTGTGCGCCTTTTTGGTAGTTACCACTACCAAAAAGGCGCACAGGGGGCTTGCCCCCTACAGCCAGGTATCTTCTGTCGTGGTCGTCAGGAACGCTTCCAGATCGTCACGCCAGGTGGCCGGAACAGTCTTGTCCGGCTCGATGCCCGTGTACTGCCCGCGATAGAAGAGCAGCGGGCGTTCGGTCTTGATCTCACTCATCGACGACACCCGACCGAAGACGACGTAGTGATCGCCGCCGTCGTGGACGGTTTCCACCGTGCAGTCGATGTGTGCAAGGGACTTGTCGATGATCGGCGAGCCCAGAGGCGATGGCGTCCAATCGATGCCCGCGAACTTGTCCGGCTCACGTGACCCGAAACGAGCACACACCGCCTGCTGTTCCTCCGCCAACACGTTGACGGCGAACTTCCCGGTCCGCTCGATTGCCGCCCACGACCGAGAACCCTTGGTGGGGCAGAACAACACCAAAGGCGGGTCGAGTGACAGGGCCGCGAAAGACTGACATGCGAACCCGACAGGCTCACCGTCGTCGACTGTCGTGATGATGGTGATACCCGTGCAGAATTGCCCGAGAACCGTGCGGAACTGGCGTGGATCGATCGCCTGCTCCGCACTCACCGACGCGTCGGGCGAACTCACGGCTTCATTCCCACCGTGAAGTCGTGACCCCACAGGCTCACGGCCGTGCTTTCCCTCGCGATCCAGTTTTCGTCCTCGACCTCTAGCCCCTCACAACCGAATTCGATGTCGAACCCGCCTGGAGTCTTCATGTAGAACGAGAGCATCTCGTCGTTGACGTGGCGACCGAGAGTCGCCGACATCTTGACCTTCTTGCGCAGTGCCCGGTCGAGGCACAGTCCGACGTCGTCGGAGTTCTCCACTTCGAGCATCAGGTGCACGATGCCCGTCGGGTTGGGCAACGGCAGGAACGCCAAGCTGTGGTGACGCGGGTTGCAGCCGAGGAACCTCAGCCACGCCGGGTCGCCGTCCGCGGGCCGGCCGACCATTTGCGGAGGCAGACGCATCGAGTCGCGAAGCTTGAATCCGAGTACGTCGCGGTAGAACCGCAGCGAAGCATCGTCGTCATCGGTGGTGAGCACGACGTGGCCGAGGCCCTGCTCACCCGTCACGAACCTGTGCCCGTACGGGCTCACGATCCGGCGGTGTTCGAGAGCAGCTCCGTGGAACACCTCGAGGGAGTTGCCCGAGGTGTCCTCGAACGCGATCATCTCGACGACGCGACGGTCCTTGAGCTGCTCCGCCGTGCCTTCCTTGAACGGAACACCGGCTGCCGACAACCTGTCACGGATATCCTGCAGCTCAGCGGCATTCGCGGTTTCCCAACCCGAGACGAGCAGACGGTCCGTGTCGTTCGGAACGATGACAAGACGCGCCGGGAAGTCGTCCATACGCAGATACAGCGATTCCGCGTCGACGCCCTTGCCCTCGATCATTCCGAGGATCTTGAGTCCGTATTCGCGCCACGCAGCCATGTCGGTGGCCCCGATGCGCATGTACGCCAGAGATCGAATACCCATCATTTACCTCCGTCGAGCAGGAAGTCGGTTGCGAGCCGGTTGAATTCGTCGAACTTCTCGAGCTGCGCCCAGTGACCGCAACCGCCGAAGACGTGGAGCTGCGCGCGCGGGATCATCTTGAGCGCGACCAGTGCGCCGTCGAGAGGGTTGACCCGATCCTCACGGCCCCAGATCAGCAACACACGCTGACGAAGCTTGTACGCCTCGCGCCAGAGCATGCCGAGCTCGAAGTCACCGCTGGAGAAGGACTTACCCATCGCCTTGGCCGCAGCCAGCGACTCGGGAGTGCTGGCGGCAGCAAAACGTTCGTCGACGAGTTCCGGCGTGATCAGCTTCTGATCGAAGACCATGATCCGCAGGAATGCTTCGAGGTTTTCTCGGGTGGGCTGGTAGCTGAACTTTCCGAGGTTCTTGACGCCCTCGGTGGGGTCCGGCGCAAACAGGTTGACACTCAGACCGCCGGGGCCCATCAGAACGAGGCGACCCGCACGGTCCGGGTAGTCGAGCGCAAAGCGAACAGCAGCGCCACCACCGAGCGAATTGCCCAGCAGATCAACGCGACCGGTGATCTCGAGCGTGTCCAGGAGATCATTGAGCGCCGACGCACTGTGCACGAAGTACTGCGGATGCTCCGTCGGCTTGTCGGACTGCCCGTAACCGGGCTGATCGACCGCGATGACGTGAAAGCTCTTCGCCAACACCGGAATGTTGCGGGCGAAGTTAGACCACGACGACGCGCCTGGGCCACCGCCGTGCAGCAGCACGATGGTCTTGTCGTTTCCGACGCCCGCCTCGTGGAAGTGCAGTTTCAGATCGGGGCGCACTTGCGCGAACCGTGAAGTGGACTCGTAGGTGAGGGCTTCTTCGGTGGTTGTCACTGAGCCTCCTCTAGACCATCGTGTCGGTGATCGGCAGACCGAATTCGCCGGTTCCGAACATGACGTAGGCGCGTTCGGGATCGTTGGCGGCGTGGACGCGACCAGCGTGAGCATCGCGCCAGAAACGCTGAATAGGAGTGCCGTTCTGCAGCGCCGTGGCGCCGGAGTTCTCGAAGAGCTTGTCGATCGAGGCGATCGCGCGGCCCGTGGCGCGCACCTGGTCACGTCGAGCGCGCAGCCGCAGTTCCATCGGAACCTCTTCGCCCGCAAGGATCAACGCGTACTCGTCGGCGACGTTGCCGGAGAGCTGACGCCACGCGGCGTCGATGTCGCTGGACGCCTCGGCGATGCGCACCTTGGCAAACGGATCGTCCTTCGACTTCTCGCCGGCGAACGCAGCGCGCACACGCTTGCCCTGGTGCTCGACGTGCGCTTCGTAAGCTCCGTAAGCCATTCCGACGATCGGTGCCGAGATCGTCGTGGGGTGAATGGTTCCCCACGGCATCTTGTAGACCGGCGCGGTGTTGTTCTCGAGGCCCGGGGCGGTCAGTTCGCTCATCGCCCGGAAGCTCAGAACGCGATGCTTGGGAACAAAAACATCCTTGACCACAACGGTATTGGAGCCGGTTCCACGCAGACCGACCACATTCCACACGTCGTCGATCTGGTAGTCCTCGCGAGGAATCAGGTAGCTCACGAAATCGACTGCGCGGCCGTCCTTGAACACCGGACCACCGAGAACGGCCCAGCTGGCGTGGTCACAACCCGAAGACCACGCCCACGCACCGTTGACCTTGTATCCGCCCTCGACTACTTCACCCATACCCATCGGGGCGTAAGAGGACGAGATGCGAACGTCAGTGTCGTTGCCCCACACGTCTTCCTGCGCCTGCTGAGAGAAGAGGGCGAGGTGCCAGTTGTGTACCCCGATGATCGAGGAGACCCACCCTGTGGAACCACACGCGCTGGCGATCTTCTTGACCGCGGAGTAGAACAGCACCGGATCGGCTTCGTATCCGCCCCACTGCTTTGGCTGCAGCAAGCGGAAGAAGCCTGTTTCCTGAAGAGCCTTGATGGACTCGTCGGGGATACGACGCAGATCCTCGGTCTCCTGTGCGCGCTCGCGCAGTGCCGGCAGTAGTGCGTCGAGCCTCTGCATCACCTCGTGGCTGTCATGGTTACCCACTTCGACGCTCCCGTCTTCCTCGATCGGTTGGTTCACTTACACTTGAGACTAGAACACGTTCTCTTTTCTGTCGAGACGCTGACAAAGGTCCCGTTTGTGGCCGCAATGCTGTAACAAGTGCCCCCAAAATCTGGCGGAACCGGATCGAGTTCTATAACGTGTTCTACTAACAGCTAGAAGGGATGTGAGGTCACAATGGCGCAGATTCGCGAGATCGACGTCGGAACGGTGCAAACTCGTTTCGCCCGCGGTTGGCACTGCCTGGGTCTACTGAAGACCTTCAAGGACGGCAAACCGCACGCGATCGAGGCTTTCGGTACGAAGCTCGTGGTGTTCGCCGACAGCAAGGGCGACATCAAAGTTCTCGACGGATACTGCCGTCATATGGGTGGTGACCTCACACAAGGCGAGGTCAAGGGCGATTCCATCGCCTGCCCCTTCCACGACTGGCGCTGGGGCGGCAACGGCAAGTGCACCGGCATTCCTTATGCCCGCCGCGTGCCTCCGCTCGCACGCACCCGCGCGTGGACGACCCTCGAGCAGAACGGTCAGCTCTTCGTCTGGAACGACCCCGAGGGCAATCCGCCGCCCGAAGAGATCGTGATTCCTCGTATCGAGGGCGCGTACAGCGACGAATGGACCGACTGGACCTGGAACTCCATGGTCATCGAGGGGTCCAACTGCCGCGAGATCATCGACAACGTGGTCGACATGGCGCACTTCTACTACATCCACTACGCCTTCCCGACGTACTTCAAGAACGTCTTCGAAGGTGAGATCGCCACTCAGTACCTCAACACCACGGGCCGTCCCGACATCGGAATGGCCTCCCAGTACGGCGGCGACACGCTGCTTCGCTCCGAAGCTGCGTATTACGGACCGTCGTACATGGTCAATCCCCTGTGGAACAGCTACAGCGGATACGAGGTCGAGAGTGTTCTGATCAACTGCCACTACCCGATCAGCCCGGACTCGTTCGTGCTGCAGTGGGGCGTGACGGTGAAGAAGCCGACGGGTGTCTCCGACGAGATGGCCGACAAGTTGGCCGGCAAGTTCACCGAGGGCATCAGCGAGGGATTCCTGCAGGACGTCGCGATCTGGAAGAACAAGACCAAGATCGAGAATCCCCTTCTCTGCGAAGAAGACGGCCCCGTCTACCAGCTACGACGCTGGTACGAGCAGTTCTACGTGGACAAGGCCGACGTCACCGAGAAGATGACGCAGCGCTTCGAGTTCGAGGTGGACACCACCAAGGCAAACGAAGCCTGGCACGCCGAGGTCGAGGAAAACCTCGCACGCCAGAAGGCCGAGAAGGAAGCTGCAGCAGAAGCGGCAAAGAAGGAAGCAGAGGTCTAGTCGTGAGCGCCTCGATCGGAACCGACGCACGGTGGGCTCGTTGGGCCAAGGCACCGGACTTTGCCGGGCAAACGGAACGGCTCGAGGCGATCGCGGCCCAGACGATCGAGGACAAGCACGAATACCTCGACTCGGGTCTGCAGGAAGTCGACTGCAAGGCATGCGGCGCGTGCGTACTGGTTCGCAAGAACACGTACAAACACACCAGCGTTCAGTGGACTTCCGACCCGGCGCTGCGTTGCCACACCTTCAAAGAGGCAATTGCTTCCGGGCAGTCGTCGGCATTGAAAGACGGATGCCCGAAACTGCACGACAGCATCGCCGACGCGGTTAGGGACGGCACCATCACGGTGCGTGATCCCGAGGTCAGCTGACCTGATTGTGTAGAACGAGGGCCGACCCACGGGTCGGCCCTCGTTTTACGTTCCAGCGCCCGCGTGTCCGTCAGGCAGGCGGTCGTACCTTTCGTGCAGCCACCGCGTAGACGTCGCTCGACGTGGTGAGAGAGTTCTTTCCGCTGGCCGCCGGCACTCCCCCGCGTAGATTCACGGCCCAGTTGAGCGCACCCAGCGGTCCACACCCGCTGGCTCCCGGCGCCGCAAACACCGCATCCGAATGTGGGACTGCCGGGAACACTGCACCGGGGAACTCACCGATAGGTTCCGACGGAGGGTTTCCGGTTGTGGTCAGGTGAAGGTTGATCGGATTCGAAACCGAACCGATGTAGCAATCGTCACCGAGCAAGGGATTAGACAGCTTCAATCGAACAGGCATGGTGAGTTCCTGCTCGAGAACCTTCAGATCCGGGACTCCCACCGATTCCACCGTCGCGCTGATCTGAGTCAGTCCCAGCGGAGTATCGATCCCGAGAGCACCTCCGGGTACCGAAATCGGATTGGAATAGACCCCGTTGGACCCGTCCTGCTTGGCGACGAACGTCTCGATGAAACTGTTGTCCGGCTGGGTCGCGTATTTCACTCCGCCCGCAACCTTGAGGCTTCCGTCCGGGATCGGCACCGAAAGTGCGCCCAATTTCATGGTCCCTCCGCGAACTACGACGCTGGCGCACGTCGTCACCTCGAGATCCTCGATCGGGCACGTGCCCCAACCGTCGAAGGTCAACGGATCAACCGCTGCCGCACCGGAGGAACCGAGCGATCCGCTGCCGGAAGACCCTGACGATGATTCGTCGGCAATTGCCACACCTGCACCGGCCATGACAAATGTTGCAACTAGCGCGACTGTCGACATCACTCGAGATTTGTTGCGGCTCTTCATCTTCGAATTCCTCCACCGTTGACGGAAATTCACGAGAGCCACCCCCTGCGGATCGCACCTCGATCTACGCCCGGCACGCTACCGAGAAGTGAGACGCGGATTCACACATAACGACGATATTTCCCACCAAAGAACTACGGCGATCACGCTCGATCGAACTTCCGTCCTAGCCCGGAAACCGTATCGATCCTGTCGGCTCAGTTCGGTTCGACTGTGCCCGAACCGATGACCTGATCGAGGAACGGCCCGAACATCTCCCCCAGGTTCTCGGCGATCTGATCGGGGGTACCGAAAGACAACGTCACGTGACTGATCGCCAGACGCACTATCGTGCTGCCGAACATCTCGGCATGGATGCGGTCGACGTTCGCCCAACTGGTCATGAAGATCTCGGCCAACCTCGCGCTCGCATGTTCGAGCAGCGGAGTCCCGTCAGTGGTGACCAAGCTCAGCAGGTCGTGCTGCGGCCGGGGACCGACAATGCTGACCACCATCGGATCCCGGGCACCGGCGTCGAAGAAGGCACGGAAGGCTGCCGAGACCGCGCCCCGCGGATCCGAATGATGGAGCGTTACTTCGCGTTCCACCTCTTCGAGGAACTCGTCAACGAAACGGATGAGGTATCCGGACGCCAATCCCTGGCGGGACGTGAACTCCTTGTACAACGTCTGCCGGCTCATGCCCGCAGCTTCCGCGATATGCGCCATCGTGATGTCGTTCCACGATTTCTCGGTCAAGAGTTCGCGTGTGGCGTCGAGCGCTGACGCACGGAGGAGTTGACGAGCTGCCTCGTGGTACGGGACACGGGCACGAGCGGTGGACATATCGGGAAGATTTCCATCGCCCGTGCTCGGTGTCAAAACGGTGGACACGCAAGCCACAGAAGTCACGAGTGCACTCAGAGCACCGGTGAGGCGACAAGACCCGCCGCAAGTTCGGTCAGATCCCTGTTTGTATCGGCGAGTACGTCGGCGCTGATGTCCGGGGAGCGTTCGATAAGGGTTCGCACGGCACGAATGTCCTTCGGCCGGCCCACGCTCACAGCACCGACGATATTTCCGTCGCGCATGCAGATCGCAGTGAAGTCATAGGAGTCCAAGTCTCCTCGAACTATTACGGTGTCGTCCGCGCCTGGCCAACCAGCTACTTGAATGTTGCGGCCGAATTGGTTCGACCAACTCCAAGGGACGGATTCGAAGGGTTCTTCCTTCCCGACGATGGTCTTGGCAACTGCAACTGCGTGGTCCTGCGCAGTGTTCCAGTGCTCACCACGGTGCATGCCGCCGAGAAAACCGTTGGGCACGTTGGCCACATCGCCGATCGCGTACACATTATCGACAGACGTCCTGAGGTATCCGTCTACCGAAATCCCGTTGTCCACCGCAATACCCGCAGCAGCAGCCACATCGGTATCGGGCAAGGATCCGATTGCGACGACGGCCAACTCCGCTGTCCACTCGCGTCCGTCACGCGCACGTGCGGTGACGCCGTCGGCACCCGTCGTGAGCGTCTCGAGGTCGACTCCCGTCTGCAAGGCGACGTCCGCCGAGGCGTGCAGCGCGGCGATCTTCTCCGCTATCGACGGTGGAAGCAGCCTGGACAGGGGCACCGGTTGCGCTTCGAGAACCTGCACACTGCAACCCAAGTCGCGTGCCGTTGACGCCACCTCCGATCCGATCAAGCCACCGCCGACCACCAGTAGCGAGGATCCTTCGATCAGCTGGGATTGCAAGCGTCGCATGTCTGCGATATCCCGAAGATAGTGAACGCGCTCGGAATCTTCGTTCTCCAACCGTCGGGACCGTCCACCCGTGGCAAGAATCAGAACGTCGTAGTCGATGCTGTCACCGTCGGCTAAAAGTACTGTGCGGGAATCTGTGTCGATACTCGTGACAGTTGCGCCGATCCGAAGATCGATACTCTGCTCGGTCCAGAAAGTCGACGGCCGCAACCGAGCCCGATCGATCGACGCTTTCCCGGACAGTAGCTCCTTCGACAGCGCTGGGCGGCGGTACGGCTCCTCAGGTTCGCTGCCGATCAGGATGATGCTGCCGCCGAACCCTTCCTTGCGCAGGGCCTGCGCCGCACCGGCACCGGCGATGCCCGTGCCCACGATCACCACGGTGCGTGTGTCGGACTCGCGGACCGCTGTCATCAGCGGTCCACCTCCACCATTTCGAAATCGACTTTGGCAGCACCACAATCAGGGCAAGACCAGTCTTCGGGAATCTCGTCCCAGCGAGTACCCGGCTCGATACCGTCGTCGGGCCAGCCGATCGCTTCGTCGTACTCGAACCCGCACTGGAGGCAGCGGAACAATTTGTAAGCAGTGGCAGTCTCGGACATCGGTTTTCCTTTCGCCTGTGAATAGTTCGATCAGGATTGCGCGACGAGCGTGAAGTCGACCTTCTCGCGGACGCCGCAGTCGGGGCAGCACCAGTCGTCCGGGATACTCGACCACGGCGTACCTGGCGGAAAGCCCTCTCGCGCAGCGCCTGTCGATTCGGTGTACGTGTAGTCGCAGATCGGGCAGATGTAGGAGTTCATGCATTCACCCCGTAGGACGCGAGGATCTTGGCGCGCTTCTTCGGCGCGATGTTGACCTGGGTGATGTCACCTCGGTAGTGCTCGAGGACGCGGTGGTCCATCACCTTGCGCCACAGGGGTGGAACGGTGGCGAGCATGATCATGCTGGCGTAGCCGCTCGGGAGCTGAGGGGCCTCTTCCATACTGCGAAGCGCCTGGTAACGACGTGTCGGATTCGCATGGTGATCGCTGTGCCGCTGCAGGTGATAGAGAAAGACGTTGGTGCAGATGCGATCACTGTTCCAGCTGTGTGCCGGCGTGCATCGCTCGTACCGTCCGCTTGCGGTTTTCTGACGTAGGAGTCCGTAGTGCTCGAGGTAGTTGATCGCTTCGAGCAGCGAAAACCCGATGAACGCCTGGATCACGAGGTACGGCGCGATGCCGATCCCGAACACTGCAAGCGCGACACCGAACAGAACAACCGACATGAGCCAGGCGTTGAGCACGTCGTTCTTGATGCTCCAGTGCGTGGTGCCCAAACGCTCGAAGCGGGTCTTCTCGAGATGCCACGCCGACTTCAATCCCCCGCCGACGCTGCGCGGCCAGAAACCGTAGAGGGTCTCACCGAAGCGCGAGGTCGCCGGATCTTCCGGAGTCGACACTCGCACATGGTGGCCACGGTTGTGCTCGAGGTAGAAGTGACCGTAAGCACTCTGTGCGAGAACGATTTTGGACAACCAGCGCTCGACGCTCTCCTTCTTGTGCCCGAGTTCATGGGCTGTGTTGATGCCGATTCCGGCCGTCACACCGATCGTCACTGCGAGTCCGATATTGGAGAGAACGCTCAAATCCCAACGCGCCCAGATGTAGCAGGACAGGAAGAAGGCCGTGTACTGCAGCGGCAGATAGGCGTAGGTGCACCACCGGTAGAAGCGGTCGTTCTCGAGTTCGTCGATCACCTCGTCGGGCGGATTCTTCCCGTCCTCACCCGCCAGGATGTCGATGACGGGAATGAGAGCAAACGCGATCAGTGGGCCGGTCCACCAGAAGACATTCCATCCGGTGGCGGTAACAAGCCCCACGGCGATGAAAGTTGCCGATGACGGAATCAGCGCCAACAGCCACAAGTAGCGTTTCCGGTCTCTCCAAGTTGCGAGCCGACCATCTGGCTCGGTGTACACCAACGCCGCCATCGAATTCTCCAGTTCTCGTTCGGATCAGTGAGTGCGTCCTGCGCGGTAATCCGCGACACGAACAACATCTATGTATAGAGAGTGGACAAATGATGGCGTTTTGTCAACGATTTTCAAGGTAAAACTTTTACAAACATGTCAATTTGTACATCTAGATGAACCCTCCGTTCGGGCTGATCGCAAATCTTCCGCCACCGCGCCACCCTCGCTACAAAAGTGGAATGGGGACGTCAACGTGCGCAATATGCGCCAAACACCGAGGAACAGGCCCGCTCGTCAGCCCTCGAATATTCGAGGACGACTTCGTCGTTGTCTCCCATCGGCCCCCTCCACCACACGGACGTTCGGTTCCTGGATATGTGTTCGTCGAGACCCGTCGACACGTGTCCGGGTTGCCTTCACTATCCGAACCTGAAGCACTCGCCATCGCACACGCGGTCTGGTGCGTCTCACGTGCCCTCGACTCGGAATTGACTCCGGAATTCGTGTTCTCCGCGATCGCTGGGCTAAGCGTCCCCCACTTTCATCAGCACGTTTTCGTCAGGCCTTTCGGCGCTCCGAGTTCAGTGAGTTGGAACGACGTCGATTCATGGGACGACGCGCCACGCGTCGACGAGGTCGAGCTCACGCTTCTGTGCAGGAGAATCGCGCTCGGCTTCGAAGACGAGCAATAGCGCAAAACAGTCGGTGCGCGGACGGACAGTCGGCGCGAGACACAACCTCTCGATGTCCGATTTGCGCGAATTTCCCCAAAACGAAAGTTCGCTTACCCATACTGAAATGACCGACTGTCCCCGACGTGAGTGGGTCCTCATGGATACCGACGTATTGGTAGCGGGCGCCGGCCCGATCGGCTTGACCACCGCGATCGAGCTGCGCAGACGCGGTATCTCCTGTCGAATAGTCGACCCCCTCGACGAACCGCGGCAATACGCGAAAGCCGTCGGGATTCAGCCACGCACTCTCGAACTCTTCGAGAACATGGGGGTGCTCCGCCAGGCACTCGACGCCTCGACATTGATGCGCGGTCAGATCATGTACACGAACGGCGTCGAGGTCGGCCGCGTCGACCTCACCCTCCCCGAGGACGTTCCTTACTGGTTTCTCTGCCTGCCTCAGTACTCGACGGAGCGCATCCTCACCGAGCGCCTCACCGAGTTGGGAACAACCGTCGAACGCGGAGTCGGCCTCACTGCATTCGAACAATCCGACGACGCCGTCACCTGCACCCTCAGCGACGGCAGCACCGTGAACGTCCAGTATCTGGTGGGTTCCGACGGCGCTCACAGCGTGGTCCGCAAAGGGCTTGGCCTGAGCTTCGAGGGCGGCGCGTTTGCGGAAAGCTACATGCTCGGTGACGTCGAAGTCGACTGGTCGATCCCCAGCGGCTACTCCGTCCGCGCCAACCACACCACCGACGACGGAACCACCGACGACCTACTCGTCTGCATCCCACTTCCCGGACACAAGCGGTACCGCATGTCGATGCTCGTTCCGGACGAGTTGATGCCGGGCGAATCGTCGAACAAAGCCGCTGTACAACACGGTTTTTCAACCGGCAAGAAACCGGAACTCCATCACATCCAGGCCGTGCTCGACAGACTGTCCCCAGAACCGACAACCGCCTCGATGCTGCGATGGTCCTCGGTCTTCCGCATCAGCCACCGCATCGTCGACGCTTACGGTCGCGGACGGGTTTTTGTCGCCGGCGACGCCGCGCACATCCATCCCCCGACTGGCGCGCAGGGCATGAACACCGGGATCCAGGACGCCCACAATCTTGCGTGGAAGATAGCGCTCGCCGTCAAAGGCGTTGCAACAGCAGATCTTCTCGAGACCTACGATGCCGAAAGACGGCCGGTCGGTGAAGAAGTCGTCGGGATGACCGTCCGAAATGCTCGAGAAGGAATCGGTTCGGGAGAGTCTTCCATCGACACGGCAATGCGGCGCCAGGCTCAATTGTTGATCGACTACTCGGAGAGTCCGCTGAACACCGGGCGTAATTCTTCGAGTCCACACGTTCAACCGGGCGAGCGTGCACCCGATGCACGCGGAATGCGCCGAGACGGTGTGCAGTATCCAATTCGGTTGTTCGACTTGCTGTCAGGAGTCGACCACACGTTACTGCTGACTTCGGACGGATCCGCGGAGAGCATCAACAGCTTGGAGAAGGTCGCCGACGCCGCAATTCGATCAGCGCACGGCTTGCTGGACGTCTACGCGATAGTGCCACCGGGAACCGTGACCGTCGACTCGCTGGTGCCGATCATCGAGGACAACGCCTCGCAACTGTGCGCCGCGTATGGGGTCGAAGGTACGGCGGCGCTGGTCATTCGCCCCGACGGCTACCTCGGATTCCGTGGTCACCCGGAGAACGTTTCCGATTACTTCACGAAAGTGTTTGCCGTCAATCAGGAATGAGCGAAGCGAACATCAACCGAATCTCGGGCGAGAGCTTCATCAACTCGACGTATCCACCCAACGGCCCGGCATCGAGGTAGGAGAAGTCCATGCCGGCGCCCTCTACCCGACCTTGTTGCACCACCGACATTCCGCGACGTTCGGCCTCGAGCAACGTCGCCTCGTAATCGCCTGGAACCCAAGCCATGTGATGAACTCCGACGCCGTGAGTCTCCAGGAACTCCGTGTACAGGTTGCGTCCGGACACTGGTTGGATCAACTCGAGCTGTTGGCTGCCCGCATATCCGATCGACACGTGAACGACATAGTCCGCGGGCTCACCTCGATACGTTGTGCTCTCGGGACCAAAGGCGATGTCTGGCATACGTAGCCATCGCTCCACTCCCCACTGCCGAGTGAACTCCTGTTCGGCGGCCTCGATCTCCTCGACCACCCAGCAGATCTGGAAGATCGGTCCCGAGACCAACGGGGTCATGCCATTTTTCCGTTGTCCACCGAGTAGACGGCCCCGTGTATCGCCGCGGCGTCGTCGGAGGCAACGAAAGCCACCATCTTCGCAACGTCCTCGGCTTCCATCAAGCCACGTGGCGAGGCAACCTTCATGACGAGGTCGAAGTCGACTCCGTCGGGGAAGGTGAATCCGGTAACTTGAGGAGTCATCATGCCGCCGGGGCAGATTGCGTTGACACGCAGAGACTTTCCGGTGAACTCCATCGCCATCGCTCGGGTCAGTCCGATGAGTCCGTGCTTGGCAGCACAGTATCCAGCCGAGTACGCCTGCCCTTCCAGCCCCGCGATCGAGGAGACGTTGACGATGTTGCCGCCCCGTTCCAGCAAGTGCGGCAGTGCTGCTCGGGAAAGGAAGAACGGTCCGTTCAGATTGACCGCAAGGTCATGTGCCCATTCGGAATCCGCAATATCCGCCGTATGACGAAGCGAGTGCGATCCCGCCACGTTGACGAGGATGTCGATACCACCGAGTTCGTCGACACACGCTTGCACGGCCGCATCACACTGAGCGGAATCCGAGACGTCCGTCGCCGCGAAACGACGCTCTCCATCCGCGCCGACCACCTCGACCATCGACTGTCGCAGCTTTTCCTTTTCGCGGGCGATACCGAAAACCTCCGCGCCCCTGCGGTGGAGAATCTCGGTGACGGCGCGCCCCAACCCTGAGGACGCGCCGGTCACCAAGGCCACTTTTCCGGCCAGCACGTCTGCCATGGGCTAGGAAGCCGCTGCTTCGCGCTGGAGTTCCAGCGCAATGTCGATCAACTGATCTTCCTGTCCGCCGACCAACTTGCGCTTACCTGCGCGCACCAACAGTTCCGCGGACGACACTCCGTACCGCTCGGCCTGACGCTCGGCATGCTTGAGGAAGCTCGAGTACACGCCGGCGTAGCCCATCATCAGTGCCTGACGATCGAGCAGGCACTCCTGCGGCATTGCCGGGCGCACAACGTCTTCGGCTGCATCGGCGATCGCGAAGAAGTCGATACCGGTCTTGACTCCGATCTTGTCGCAGACACCGACAAACGCCTCGACCGGGGCGTTGCCGGCGCCGGCACCGAACCGACGGGTACTACCGTCGATCTGCTTGGCTCCCGCACGAACTGCCGCAATGGAATTGGCGACGCCCAGGCCCAGGTTCTCATGTCCGTGGAAGCCGACCTGAGCGTCGTTGCCGAGTTCCTGAACCAGCGCCTCGACGCGATCGGATACCTGCTCGAGCACAAGTGCGCCGGCGGAGTCGACCACGTACACACACTGGCAACCCGCGTCGGCCATGATGCGAGCCTGCTTGGCCAGCTTCTCCGGCGGAATCGAGTGAGCCATCATGAGGAATCCGACTGTTTCGAGTCCACGCTCACGCGCGAGGCCGAAGTGCTGGATGGATACGTCTGCCTCGGTGCAGTGAGTTGCGATGCGGCAGATGGACGCACCGTTGTCCTGTGCGATGACGATGTCGTCCTTGATGCCCAGTCCGGGCAGCATCAGGAAGGCGATCTTCGCGTTGGTCGCCGTCTCGACTGCAGCTTTGATCAGTTCCTGCTCGGGAGTCTTCGAGAAGCCGTAATTGAAGGAGGACCCGCCGAGGCCGTCGCCGTGAGTGACCTCGATGACCGGCACTCCGGCTCCGTCGAGGGCACCGACGATGGCTCGTACTTCGTCGACGGTGAACTGATGACGCTTGTGGTGGGAGCCGTCGCGCAGCGACGTGTCGGTGACGCGGATGTCCCAGCTCGAATCGAAATGAATCATGTCGCTCATGCCTTCACACTCAGAAGCTTCTGGGCGATTTCCTCGCCCACCTTGGTGGCTGCTGCCGTCATGATGTCGAGGTTGCCCGCGTACGGCGGCAGGAAATCGCCTGCGCCTTCGACCTCGACGAACGTGGTGACCGTTGCATAGCCACCGGAAACGACGCTCGGTTCGTCGAACTGCGGTTCGTTGAGCAACCGGTAGCCGGGCACGTACTGCTGGATGTCCTTGACGACGCGGTGAATGGAGTCGGTGATCGCGGCCTGATCGGCGTCTTCGGGGATAGCGCAGAAGATTGTGTCGCGCATGATCATCGGGGGGTCCGCGGGGTTGAGGATGATGATCGCCTTGCCGCGCTGTGCGCCGCCGATGGTCTCGATACCGCGGCTGGTGGTCTTGGTGAACTCATCGATGTTCGCGCGAGTTCCCGGGCCGGCGGACAATGATGCAACGGAGGCGACGATCTCGGCGTACGCCACGTCGACGACACGCGACACCGCGTAGACGATCGGAATGGTTGCCTGCCCACCGCAAGTGATCATGTTGACGTTGGGCGCGTCCAGGTGCTCACGCAGGTTCGCGGGCGGAACCACAGCCGGGCCGACCGCGGCCGGAGTCAGGTCGACGGCACGGATACCGGCGGCCTCGTAGCGTGGTGCTGCCTCGCGGTGCACGTATGCCGACGTCGCCTCGAAGACCAGGTCCGGTTTCTCCGCCTGGCTGAGCAACCAGTCGACGCCCTCGGCGGAGGTCTCGAGTCCCATCTTGCGGGCGCGCGCCAATCCTTCACTCTCGGGATCGATTCCGATCATCCATCGCGGTTCGAGCCACTCGGAACGCTGCAGTTTGTACAACAGATCGGTACTGATGTTTCCCGATCCGACGATCGCCACACTTGCCTTGGTCATGACTACTCCTACGTGAACTGAAGAGAGACGGAACCGAGGCCGCTGAACTCGGCTCGGAAGTTGTCGCCTGGATGAGCGTCGATCGCTCGCGTGCACGAACCCGGCAGAACGATGTCGCCGGCCTTGAGCCGAACTCCGAACGTGTCGACCTTCTGCGCCAACCACGCGACAGCGGTGACCGGGTTACCGAGAACCGCATCGCTGCGCCCCTCCGCAATCCGCTCCCCGTTGCAGGTCAGCACCGCGTCGATGGCCTTGATGTCGATGTCCGACGGGCGAACTCGTTCCTTGCCGAGGATGAACCCGGCGGAGGACGCGTTGTCCGCGATGGTGTCCGAGAGGCCGATCTTCCAGTCCTTGATCCGGCTGTCGATCAACTCGATGGACGGCGCATAGGCGACAGTAGCGTCGATGACGTCTTGTTCGGTGCACCCGGCGCCCGGCAGATCTGCTCCCAGAATGAAGGCGACCTCCACCTCGACGCGCGGGAAGCAGAAGCGCGACGTGTCGACCGGACGGTTCTCGAACTCTTCCATCTCGGCGAGCAGGTGACCGTAATCTGGCTCGTCTACGCCCATCATCTGCTGCATCGCCAGTGACGAGAGTCCGACCTTGTGTCCGACCACCTTTGCGCCACCGGCAACACGACGCCGGATGTTGATGAGCTGGATCTCGTAGGCGTCGACGACGTCGATGTCCGGATACGTGGCGATCAGCGGGCTGATCGGAGCGCGATCCCGTTCCGCCGAATCAAGATGGTCGGCAAGTTCGCCGCGGATCTGCGTCGAGAGCATCGTTCAGGCCTTTCCGACTGTGGAGAATGCGGCTGCGTGCTGACCGGCTCGTCGTCCGGAGAATACGCAGTCGGCGAGCGACAAGCCGCTCACATACGAGTTGGAACAGATACCGACCGCGGTACGGCCGGCGGCGTACAGACCAGGGATACCCTCCCCGGCCTCGTTTTTCACCATGCCGGACGATTCGTCGACCACCAATCCACCGAGCGTGAGCATCGGGCACGGATTCATCATGTTGGGCTTGATCGAGACGTCGTACATCGTGAACGGCGCAGACAGTATCGGCCTGACGAAGTCCGACGGTTTACCCATCGGATCAGGTTGTCCGGCAGCGGCAGCGGAGTTGTGCGCGTCGACGGTGGCTTGAAGGCCGGCGACGTCTATCCCCGCTTTGCGGGCGACCTCGGCAATGGTGTTGCCACGCACTGCAGTACGCATCATTCCGGTGGTCTGCACCCGCTGGAACCACATCGACTGGTCACCTATCTGCGATTTCGCTTCGCGAACGAGTTCGGAATCTGCCAGCAGCCAACCGATTCCGCTGCTCTTCTCCGCCATCGCCTGACCGAGAGCGGCACCGTAACGGGACTCGTCGACGATTCGCGCACCGGATTCACCCACCAAAATGGAACCGAGAAAAGCACTCGGCGGGACGATGAATCGCCAGGCGGACACATTGCCGAGCTTGTCGGTGGCTCCCCCGGCTTCGACACCGAGGTTGATGCCTTTGCCATCGTCCCCGGAGGTGCCGAGCGGGATACCGCCCTTGTAGGCGGGAGCATGGGTACGCATCATCTCGCGATTGGACACGAAGCCGCCGGCGCTGAGGATCACGCCGCCGCGTGCCTGGATACGAATCCGCTTGGCGTGCTTCTTCTCGATCTTCGCGATCAGTGCGTCGAGAATCGTGCGCAACTGCGGTGCGTAGACGCCGGGCTTGGAGGACAAGGACCCGAGCGTCGCGTGACGGCGACGAACTCCGGCGGGTGCGTCACGCAGCGTCAGTGCTTCGACGCCGATCACCCGGCCGTCCTCGATGATCAGCCGGTCCGCTCGCGTCTGGCCGAGCAACTGGACGCCCTTCGCCTCCGCGGACTTCGCGAGCGGGCCGTACAGCATCTTTCCCGACGTGCCACGCCCCTTGGCGCGATGACCACGCGGAGCAGGTTTTGCGATGTCACGGAACCCGCCGGCCGATTCGCTACCCGAGAAGTAGAGGTAGTGCTTGTTGCTCGGGTACGACGTCTTGTACGGACAGAGTGAGGCCTCGAACGGCACGCCGTGACTGCGCAGCCAGTCGATCGACGCCGGGCTCTCGTCGACGAACCGGCGCAGAGTCTGCGGCGTCACCGCGTCACCGACCTCGCGGTTCAGGTAGGCGAGCATGGCTTCGGGACTGTCCTCGACACCGGCTTCCTTTTGAATCACGGTGCCGCCGCCGGCGTAGTAGATTCCTCCGGAAATCGTGCTGGCACCACCACCGAGTGCTCGGTCGATTGCCAAAACCGACGAACCGGCCGCTACAGCTTCGAGCGCCGCACTGGCGCCCGCCACACCGAACCCGACCACAAGGACGTCAACCGAAGTATCCCAGGTCACACCGCACCATCCTCAATCTCACTGCAACGTGTTTCGTTATCAATGACAACGTCCGGAAATACTTCCTGGCAGAAAGCATGGACTGACACCCCCATCATTCTATAACGTGTTCTACATGAGCAAGCAGGAATACGACATCGTCGTCGTCGGCAGTGGTGCCGCAGGTATGACAGCGGCCTTGACCGCAGCCCACCAGGGCTTGAGTGTGGTCATCGTGGAGAAAGCCGCCCACTACGGCGGATCGACCGCCCGTTCCGGTGGTGGGGTCTGGATCCCCAACAACGAGGCACTTCAAGCGGACGGTGTCACCGATACACCGGAGGCCGCACGTTCCTACCTGCACAGCATCATCGGCGACGTTGTCGCTCCCGAACGCATCGACACCTATCTCGAGCGCGGTCCCGAGATGCTCTCGTTCGTGTTGAAGAACAGCCCGCTCGAGCTGCAGTGGGTTCCCGGCTACTCCGACTACTACCCGGAAGCACCCGGCGGACGCCTCGGTGGCCGCAGTGTCGAGCCCACCCCGTTCGACGGCAACAAGTTGGGCGCCGACCGCAAGAACCTCGAGCCCGACTACGTCAAGGCCCCCAAGAACTTCGTCATCACCCAGGCCGACTACAAGTGGCTCAACCTGCTGATGCGCAATCCTCGCGGACCCCTGCGCGCCATGAAGGTCGGCATGCGATTCCTCGCAGCGAAGGCCACCAAGAAGGATCTGCTGGTTCGCGGCCAGGCACTGGTCGCCGGTATTCGACTCGGACTTCAGTCCGCCGGAGTACCCATCCTGCTGAACACCCCGCTGACCTCCCTGTACACCGAAGACGGCGCAGTTCGCGGCGTCAACGTCATCGTCGACGGCGAGGAGCAGGTCATCCGCGCTCGCCACGGAGTCGTGTTGGGATCCGGCGGATTCGAGCACAACAAGGAAATGCGTGAGAAGTACCAGCGCGCACCGATCGGCACCGAATGGACCGTCGGCGCGAAGGCAAACACCGGCGACGGTATCCGCGCAGGCCAAGAAGTGGGCGCTGCAGTCGATTTCATGGACGACGCCTGGTGGGGCCCGTCCATTCCGCTGACCGGCGGACCGTGGTTCGCTCTCTCCGAGCGCACCCTCCCGGGCTGCATGATGGTCAACATGTCGGGCAAGCGCTTCGGCAACGAGGCGGCTCCGTACGTCGAGGCGACCCATGCGATGTACGGCGGTGAGTACGGTCAGGGCGAGGGCCCCGGCGAGAACATCCCGACGTGGATGATTCTCGATCAGCGCTACCGCAACCGTTACACGTTTGCCGGTATCACTCCCCGCTCCCCCTTCCCCGGCCGCTGGCTCAAGGCCGGCATCGTGGTCAAGGCGGGAACCATCGCCGAATTGGCCGAGAAGACAGGGCTTCCCGTCGCATCGCTGACCGAAACCGTCGACCGGTTCAACGGCTTCGCACGCAACGGCAAGGACGAGGACTTCGGACGCGGTGACAGTGGTTACGACGCGTACTACGGCGATCCCCGACTGAAGAACCCCAGCCTCGCCGAAATCAGCAAGGCTCCGTTCTACGCCATCAAGATGGTTCCGGGTGACCTCGGCACCAAGGGCGGAATCTGCACCGACGTCAACGGCCGAGCATTACGCGAAGACGGAAGCGTCATCGACGGCCTCTACGCGGCTGGCAACGCGAGCGCTCCGGTCATGGGCCACACCTACGCCGGACCAGGCGCGACCATCGGTCCCGCAATGACTTTCGGCTACCTGGCCGTACTCGACATCGTCGAGCGTGCGAAGAAGGCCGAGACAACCGAAGCACCTGCAGCTGAAAAGACGGCGGTCGACCATGCCAATTGATCCGAAGATCGCACTCGGCGCCGAGCTTGCGCCACAAGAGTTCTCGTGGACCCCGTCGGACGTGCAGCACTACCACTTGGCACTGGGGGCAGGCGCTCGTCCGCTTGATCCGAACGAGCTTCGGTACCTCGACGACGAAAAGCCTCAGGTACTACCCACCTTTGCCACCGTCGCCGCCAACTTCCACGCCACCGAAGCGCCGAAGGTGTCGTTCCCCGGCGTCGAAATCGATCTGGCGAAGGTGGTGCACGGAAGCCAGGAAGTGACTGTCCATCAGCCGATCCCGGCAAGTGGAAGTGGCCGCACCACAACTCGAATCGCCGAGATCTGGGACAAGGGCAAGGCCGCGGTGATCGTGCAGGAATCCGTCACGGTTGACGCCGAGGGCAACCCGCTGTGGACAGCTCGCTCGTCCATTTTCGCCCGCGGCGAGGGTGGTTTCGAGGGTGAACGTGGTCCGTCGGAGTCGATTACGCTTCCGGATCGCGAAGCAGATGAGACAGTGGTGACGCCTGTGCTTCCACAGCAGGCTTTGCTGTACCGGATGTGTGGTGATCGGAATCCGTTGCACTCGGATCCGCAATTCGCCTCCGCGGCAGGCTTTCCAGCGCCTATCCTGCATGGACTGTGTACTTACGGAATGGTCTGCAAGACCGCAGTGGATACCATGCTCGACGGCGACAGCAGTCGGGTAGCCGGATTTCGGGCCCGCTTTGCCGGGGTCGTATTTCCCGGCGAGAACTTGAGTATCCAGATCTGGAAAGACAATGGGCGACTCCTGATCTCAGCTTCCGTACTGGAGCGCGAAGCTCCTGCCCTGGCTGACGTAGTTCTCACTCTTGTCTGATACCAACCTGTCTGATACCCACCTGTTAGAACTCACCGTAGTTCTCGAACCCGATGGAGTAGCCCGAAGATGACGGCACAAGACGAAAAGTTCCGACTGTCCCGACGAGGTTTCATGGCCGCTGGAGCCGGCGCCGTGGCAGCGACCGCATTCGCCGGCTGGACGCCGGCCTATGCCGTCCCCGCCGGCTCCTCCGGCTCCGCGGGTGGTCCTGTCTCCACCCTCACGCCGCCGCCTGCCTTCCCCGAAGGCATCGCGCTGTACCAGCAGGCATATCAGAACTGGTCCAAAGAGATCATGCTCGACGCGATCTGGACCTGTTCGCCCAAGACGCCCGAAGACGTAGTCCGCCTCGCGAACTGGGGCCATGCCAACGGCTACACCATTCGTCCCCGCGGTGCCATGCACGGCTGGACGCCGCTGACCATCGTCAACGGTGCGCCGGTCGACAAGGTCATCCTCGCCGACACCACGGTCCACCTCACCGGCGTCTCCGTCAACGCCGGTGGCAGCCCAGCCACCGTCACCGCAGGACCCGGCGCGACCCTCGACGCCATCACCACCGCACTGCAGGCACAGGGCCTCGGGTTCGCGAACCTGCCGGCGCCGGGTGTGTTGACCATTGCCGGCTGCCTCGCCGTCGACGCTCACGGCGCAGCTCTTCCCGCCGAAGGCGAAGCACACGTTCCCGGACAGACTTTCGGCTCACTCTCCAACCTCGTCACGTCCCTGACCGCAGTGGTCTGGAACGGCAGCGAGTACGCACTGAAGACGTATGCACGTAGCGACGCGGCGATCAAGCCGCTGCTGACTCACCTCGGACGCACCTTCCTCACCTCCGTCACCTTGCAGGCCGCCCCCAACTACCGCATGCGCTGCGTCAGCCACACCGACATCGGTTGGCAGGAACTCTTCGGCGCCCGCGGAGCGCCCGGACGCACCTTCGAGAAGTTCGTCCGCGAAAACGGTCGCGCAGAAGCAATCTGGTACCCCTTCACCGAACGCCCGTGGATGAAGGTGTGGTCACTTGCACCCACCAAGCCGCCGTTCTCGCGTGAGGTGACCGGACCGTACAACTACATCTTCTCCGACAACCTCCCGGAGCCGGTCACCGACATGATCGGCCAGATCAACTCCGGAAACCCGGGCATCGCACCGGCATTCGGGCAGATCATGTACGCCACCACCGTTGCCGGACTCGCCGCGACGTTCTCCAACGACCTGTGGGGATGGTCCAAGGACGTCCAGTTCTACATCCGGGCCACCACCCTGCGCCTGACCGAGGGCGGCGGAGCCGTCATCACCTCGCGCGCCAACATCGGCCAGGTCATCCACGACTTCACCCAGTGGTTCAACGGCCGCATGGAGTACTACCGCTCTATCGGACAGTTCCCCCTCAACGGCCCCGTCGAAATCCGTTGCTGCGGCCTCGATCAACCGTCGGATGTCGAGGTCGACTCGGCAGGCGCCCCCACCATCTCGGCCATGCGCCCGCGCCCCGACCATCCGGAATGGGACACCGCCATCTGGCTCAACGTCCTCGGCGTCCCCGGAACCCCCGGCATGTTCGCGTTCTACCGCGAAATGGAACAGTGGATGCGTAATCACTACAACAACAACGACGCCACCTTCCGCCCCGAGTGGTCCAAGGGCTGGGCGTTCGGCCCCGACAAGCCGTACACCGACACCCCGATCATCACCCAGGGCCTCCCCCAGACCTACCGCGACGGCGTCCCATCGAGCGACAACTGGGACACCGCCAACGCCGCATTCAACGCGTTGGATCCGCACAAGGTCTTCAGCAACACCTTCCTGGACCAGTTGCTGCCTTGAGGTTCAAGTACTGAGCGCACACTCTGACAACTCGACGGTCGTCGCCACTCCCCTTACTTTCGGGAGTGCGGCGGCCGTCGCGCGTTGCAGTGAGCGGGATGAAGGAGTCCCCCCGCATCCCGACGAGGCAGCTGCCTCAATCGCGATCAGGATGGATCGCCTCGTGCATACTTTCCACTGCCCTGGCGTGAGTTGAGAGCTCGGACCGAGCCGACCGAATCGTGGCGCTGTCGCTGCGTGCCCCCGGCTCGGACGACGACGAGTCCTCTCCGGGGTTCGGCGCGCCACCAGCTGGATGCTCGGAGGAGCCGGTGCGCTCTTCCCTCTCCGCGCGGGCGCGCAACAACGACTCGGACTTCGGGGTATTTCGCATCGGAGCATTGTCCCAGATCCATCTCCTATGACTCACATTGAGCGCTCTCACCCCCGGCGACCAGGCTGTTCCTGAATATCGACACCTAGAATGTTCGCAACAAAATATCTACAGCGGTCAGGGTAGACATTCTCGCGAGGCTGTTGTATCTTTTTTCTCGTAGCAAGGAACGAGTCAAGAGATGCGGGAGAGATGAACTACCCGCAAGCAGTACCGCAGGGCAGGGACGTGCCGGGGCCGAATTCGTGTGTGAGTGTGTAGTCGGACCCGGCACCCCCCTTCAAAGCGGCTACCGGATGTCTTGTGCGAGTCCGGAAGTTCGAAAGAATGCAGTTATGTAAGTAAGTTCAACCCCATCCGGCCCCCGGCGCTCCTCGCGCCGGGGGCCCCGTCCGTTCAGCGAAAGAAGCGAGCCATTCCGGCAGATACACCACCGGGGGACCCCTCCGGCAGATTCGACGACGAGAACTATCCTGCGTACAGCATGGGACATGCGGCCGAGATCCTCGGTGTCAGGCAAGCTTTCCTTCGTAGCCTCGATGCCGCGAAACTGCTTACCCCACAACGCTCTGAGGGCGGACATCGCCGCTACTCCCGCTACCAGCTGCGCATCGCAGCCCGCGCGCATGAACTCGTAGCCAACGGCACGGCGCTCGACGCGGCTTGCCGCATCATCATCCTCGAAGACCAACTCACCGAAGCCCGTCGCATCAACGCCGAGCTTCAGCAAGCGCAGGACCTGCGAGAGGAACCGGACGCGGCACCCGAATGAGGACTGCACTGGAACAGCAGTTGCGCCTATACGGTCGATCTGACCCCTCCTCCTTCCAACTGCGGTAAATTCGGCCAATTGGGACATTGCTCGGCGTCGGTTGCTCGATTTCCACATCGAAGGGATCGCAGGCATGACTTCCTCCCACCACCGCGCTCGGGTGCGGCTGTCTGCTCTGTCGATCGCCTTGACCGTTGCCATTGCAACCGCTGCGTGCAGTTCCGACGATGACTCCGCAACAAACACGGGCAGCGCCTCTCCCAGCACCTCGAGCAGTCGAGAATCCACCGAGATCACGGACATCGTCCGCCGCCAAGTGGCCGACTTGGGCCTCAGTGCCGCTGTGTTCGGGGTGTGGCGAGGCGACGACGAAGTTGCTCTCGGCGCCGTCGGAGAGTCCCCTGTCGGAGTTCCGGCGACAACCGACATGCAGTTGCGCGTCGGCCAACCGATGGAACCGATGCTCTCGACAGTCCTGCTGCAACTCGACGAAGAGGGAACGCTTCCCCTCGATAATCCGATCGCGAAGTGGGAACCGAACTTTCCACGCGCAGACACCATCACTCCGCGAATGCTGGCCAACAGCACGTCGGGCATCTCCGACTACGTGACCGATCCACAGTTCCTCAAACTCTTCACGGACAACCCGATGAAGGGCTGGACTTCTCGAGAGATCCTGGATCTTGCCAACTCCCGCCCGCCGTTGTTCGAACCCGGCACCAGTTGGGCGTACGCGCACAGCGACCTGACGCTGCTCGGCGACGTCATGGAGAAAGCGACTGGAAAACCGCTGGGCGAACTACTTCAGCAGCGCGTCTTCGATCCACTCGGGATGGATCACAGCAGCGTTGTACTCACGTCGCAGATGGACGAACCGATCCTGCACGGTTACACCAATGAACGTGGAGTATTCGAAGACTCCACTTTCTGGAATCCGACGGCGTTCCTGCACAGCGGAAACATGAACGCGCCTGTCGCCGACGTCGGAAAGTGGGTGCGCGCGCTGGGAACGGGAGAGTTACTCTCCGACAAGGCTTTCGAGCAGCAGATGGCGCCGACGACTGCGGGCTTGGGAAGTATGACGGCGGACAAGTTCTTTTCCTTCGGGACCGGGCACCTCGACGGCTGGCTGGTGATGAACCCGTCGTACGGCGGTTACAACGGTCTCGCGCTCTACTACCCCGATTCGAAGACGACGATCGTCGTCTACGCCACACTCGGGCCGACAACCAACGCGGACCTCAACAACGCCGTGTCGATGGGGAAGGAGATCGGAACCCTCCTCGAGCCGGATCACCCGCCGCAGGTACCGACGCCGTGACGCCCCACACACGCTGGTAGTAAACAGCGCCGGTCGGCAACTTCCTGTTTACGCACGGATTACCTCCAGGACTTATCGCCCCATCACCATTCTCTTCAGTACCGAACGAAACGCGTCGGACCGCGGGTTGTCTCGCCAGTGAACGAGAACGTAGATAGATGGGGACAGGCCCGATGAGGAAATACGCGATGTCAGTGGCATGCACGGTTGCAGTCACAGCGGGGGTGACTCTTGTGATGTCGGTACCTGCCGGAGCGGACCCGAATGACGGTGGGTCGTGCCCGGCCGGTGCGGTATTCGCGGTCGGCGGAACGTGGGATCCGACGGGACAAACGACGCAACCCGTCACCGACCGCTACGTCGCCCAGGGTTACGCCTCCAAGCCGGTGACCTACCCCGCCAGCTTCTGGCCGCTCGGCGAACAGACGTACGACCAGAGCGTTGCCGCCGGCGCCCAGACGCTTCGCACCGAAGTCAACGCTTTCCACGCTCAGTGCCCGGGCAGCGAGATCGTCGTCACCGGATACTCACAGGGAGCACGGATTGCCGGCGACGTTCTCGGTGACATCGCACGTGACGGATCCATTCCCCAATCGCAAGTCGAAGGCGTCCTCTACGCCGACCCTCGCAACTCGGCCGGGGGCATCGAAACCGTAGTGCCCAATGTCGTTCCGGGAGCGACGATGTCCGGAGCACGCGGCGGATTCGGAGACATCGCAGTGCAGGAAGTCTGCATCGAGGGTGACGGCATCTGCAACATGCCCAAGCCGCGTGATGCGCCCGAGGTGTTCGTGGATTCGGTCTTCGGCTACTTCACGAAGCACAACACCTACACGCCGATGATGTCCGAGCCCGCTCCGCCTGCTCCCCCGGCGCTGCCGCAGACACCGTCGGTGCCACTGCAACCGGCTGACGTCGCCACTGCGATCGTGACACGGGTCGTCGAGAACATCACTCCGTATCTGAGCGCTGCACTCGCCACCGTGCTGACGAAGTAACGCGACACCGCTTGTTCGGCTGACTGAAAGTCGACCGATTCGTACAAGTCGAGGACCACCCGCGCCGTGCACCATCGAATACATGCTCACCCTCATCGTCAGATACGGGTACGTCCCGTTCATGCTCTTGGGAATCAACGGAGCCGCAATCGCGCTGGCGGCATCCGGTGCGCCGAAATGGTCACTGGTGGCATTGATTCTCTTCGCAGTGGTCTGCTCTTTCGCGGCCGAACGGGCGCTTCCCTACGAATCTTCGTGGAATGCCCCGGGACCGGACAGGTTTCGCGACGCTGTCCATGCGTTTGTCAACGAATCCCTCATCTTGGTCAGCGTCGCGGTAATCCCGTTGATGGCCGCGGTGATTCCGTTCGACGGGCTGTGGCCGAGCGGTCTTCCGTTTGTCCTTCAGGTCGTCTTCGCAGTGTTGGTTGCCGATTTCGGCATCACCGTGGTGCATTTGATCAGCCACAAGGTTGGATGGTTGTGGCGTTTCCACGCGGTTCATCACAGCCTCGAACGGTTCTACGGTATGAACGGACTGATGAAGCACCCCGTGCATCAGACTTTCGAAACCGCCGGTGGCGTCCTGCCACTAATCCTCCTCGGGATGCCCGTTCCAGTTGCCTCGGCGCTCGCGGTTTGTGTCGCTGTCCAACTCCTGCTTCAGCATTCGAATGCCGACTACCGCATCGGCCCCCTGCGTCCGATACTCGCCCTCAACGCCGGCCACCGATTCCATCACCTGAAGTGGGCGGGAATCGGTGACGTCAATTTCGGTTTGTTCACTCTGATCTGGGATCACCTGCTCCGCACTTATTCTTTCGATCCGGAAAAGCGCTTCAGCAGTGACGATCTCGGAATGGCGGCCAAGCCCGACTACCCGGACGACTACCTCGGCCAGTTGGCCGAGCCGTTCCGGAGACAGAACTGACGGACGAGGGGCGGAGATTCAGCCCGCGAGTACCCGTCGCATGACGGGCTTGGCTGCAAACGCACTGGCCAACACCAACGCGATCCCCACAGCCAGGGTGACGCCCAACTGAACCAGCGCCATCGGAGTGGTCAATACGGCTGCCCCTGCCAGTGGGAAGAGGAACAGCAGTGCAGCGCCGGCACCGGCCAGTGCCATCACCACCACGGGAGTGCGAACGTGCCGCATGCGGGCGCTGTCCATCACCTCGACAGGTGTACCGGCCAGAGTCAGACTCCGATACAGCTCACGGTTGTCGAGGATCCCGGATACCTGGGTGAGCGCAGACGAGATTGCCGCCAACGTGAATGTTGCTCCGAGAGTGAACAACACCCCGGTTCTCATGTCCGCGAACAGGAACTCCTGCCCTGGCTGCACATCCTGCCCTTCCCCGTTGCCGATCGCGGCGAGGAGAGATGTGCCTGCGGCAACAAAGCTGGCCATCGTCACACCGCTGACCGTGCGCCACACAGCCTTCGGATTGTCCAAGACCCGACGCGCCGCAATCAGCGAAGCACCGTCTTTGGCGCATTTGAGCATGATCCGTCCAAGCAGCGAAATGACGAACGGACCGACCAACGCAACAACGCCGAAGCAGAGACCAAGGCCCACCAGGATTGCCGCGATGCTTGCCGCGGAGCCCCCGAATGCACTCCATCCCACAAGAACCCCCACCCCAGCCACCGCGAAGATCATCTTCGGTGCGGCGCTGGGATTGCCCGCCGTGACGCCCAACGGGCTCACGAACACCTGGCGCATCCCGAGCATCGACGTCAAAGCAGCCAGGATGGTCATTCCGAATACGATGCCCACCAGCGGAAGTGCGCCTACCCAAAGCTCACTCCACTCGAATGTCCGACCTTGAAATCTCAAGAGAGCTACGAGCGGCAACGCGAGGAGGTATCCCACCACACCGATCAACGCACCGGCCAAGCCCTGGATACCCGATTCCGCAGCGCACAGCGCAACGATCTGGCGAGGGGTGGATCCGATGAGTCGCAGCGAGGCAAGTCGTTCGTCGCGACGGCGCGCGCCCAAGCGGGCCGCCGCCAGGCCGAGAGTGACGGCTGGAACGATCATCAACACCGAAGCAACCCCTGCGAGTGCTAGGTACGCCTCGGCTTCGGGTTCGCTCGATCTGCCCGCGAATGCACCGTAGCCGCCGAGAACGGTGAGTAGCAAGGTCGTTGACGCGGCGAAGGCCGTTACGGGAAGCGCAAAGGTACTCAACGCCTTTCGGCCTTCACCTCGCACCGTCATCAATGCAACGCGCGCTGTGGCCTTCATGCCGCCACCTGTGTCCCGACGAGCGAACCGGCCTGCATCATCATCGTGCGATCACACCACCGGGCGACTTCGGCATCGTGGGTGACGACGACCAACGCAGAACCGATCTGTTGAGCCGAATCACGCAACACCCTCATCACTTCCCAACTCGTCTGCGCGTCGAGGGCACCGGTCGGCTCGTCCGCGAAGAGAACGGCGGGTTTGGTCACCAACGCTCGCGCAATCGCCACACGTTGCGACTGACCACCCGACATCTGACCCGGGCGACGGTCCTGCAGACCGTCCAGTCCCAATGGCGCGAAGAAGCCGTGCGCCGTCCGCTTGGCTTCGGCGATGGACAACCCGTTGAGCACCAAGGGCAAAGCGACGTTCTCGATCGCCGGAAGCTCCGGCAACAGTTGGCCCGATTGAAAAACGAATCCGTACGACTCGCGTCGGAGGCGGCTGCGGTCGTTCTCACCGAGGTTCTCGATATGCCTGCCGCTCAGCAGGATTGCTCCCGAGTCGGGCTTGACGATTCCTGACATGCAATGCAGCAGAGTCGACTTGCCCGACCCTGAAGGACCCATGATGGCCGTAGCAGTACCGGCGCGCACTTCCAGCGATACACCTCGGAGCACTGGAACGTCGCCGTACGACTTGCCCAGCGCGTGGACCGACAGGACTGCGGGTGCTTGTGCGTTGTTCATGATTCCACCTTCTCGTGAACCCCTCGCCAGCACATCGGCCCAGCGCACGATCTTCGGACTGAGCTCGGTCCTACCGGAGGATGACCGGACCCCGAGCTCTGTCAGGGTCGTCACTATGATTTCCGACATGACCTGGTCCGGCGCCGTCCACATGCAGCCCGGAATTCTCATGTTCACCGGCGCAGTGGGATCCGCGCACATGCATTCGCACGCCGCTGTTCAGATCATGATCATCGACGACGGGGACGTCACGGTCACGGACGGGGACGGCCACAGTGAAGTCGTGCGGTCCGTGGTCATTCCATCCGGGGCGGTCCACGCGTTGTCCGCCTCCGAGGGCGCGCGGGGACGAGCGATTTACGTGGACTCCACCACGGGAATGGGCCGGCGCATCAGGCCGCCTGTATCCGAGCACGGTGGTGTGGCCGACTGGTCGGACCGTGGGCGGACCGCAGTAGCGATGACGGACCGTGGCGCTGATTCGGATCTGGAATACGCAGCGAGGCTGATCGATTCACTGTCCGAAAGCAAGCAGCCGTCGAACGTACGCGCTCTTCACCCTGCACTCGAGCATGCTCTGACGATACTGCCCGAGCGACTTTCGGGGCCGATAACGGTGACGGACACCGCCGCGCTGGTCTCCATCTCGCCCGGCCGATTGGGAAGAATCTTCAACGATCAACTGCAGATGAGTTTTTCGACCTACATTCGTTGGTTGCGGCTACGACGCGCCATGGAAGTGATGAGCGGTGGCGCAAGCCTGACAACCAGTGCACACGAGGCCGGCTTCACCGACAGCGCCCATCTCAACCGGATCTGCCACAGCATGTTCGGACTCACGCCCAGCGCCGCGACCGGCGATCTCACCTGGAATTGACGCTGCTCCTCAACTGATGCTGCCCACCGCCGACCTCGCCAGTAGCGACAGACGACTGTAGAGGCGCGCCAACCCCGGCACGTCCCGGAGGCTGCCTGCCACTTCTTCGACGTAAGCGTCGGCGTAGATCGTCAGCCGCGCATCGACGTCATAGAGAACATCGACGACATTCGCGAAACGGCGAAGGGCAAATTCCGACGCCTCGGCGAGCACCGGCACTCCGAAGATCACCCAGTCGTCGAAGCGGGCGGCGAGCGCGAGGTAATCGGCAGCCGAGGTCGAACCAGTGCACAGCACCTCGAAGTCGAACCAGACGACACCGTCTCGAATCGCCGAGCACTCCAATGTGCGTGTGCCTATCGTCAATTCGACACTTTCGCCCGAAGGCCGCGTAATTCCCGAGCCGACGAGGAATTCCCCTGTCGCAAATCGGTAGTCCCCGGCACCTGGCTGTCCCGCCGTCCGATAGTCGACGGAGCCACCCAACTCGATCACCTCGAGAGTCCGTTCGATCAACTCGATCGACGGAACGAACTGCTCGTGAAAAAGCGGATTGGGAAGAAGATCGGTCGGCGGAACATTGGACGTGACGACAACAGTCACGCCTTTCGCGACGATTGTGTCGAGAACCCTTGCCATGAACATGGCGTCGGCGACGTCGTCGATGTGGAACTCGTCGAAACAGAGCACACGGATTCCATCGACGACGTGATCCAGTGCCACGCCCATCGAGCCGAGTTCATGCGCCCGAGAGTGCAGATCTGCAAAGAACCGATGAAAGTGAATGCGCCGCTTGCTGACCGGGAGCCTGTCGTAGAACTCGTCCATGAGCATCGTCTTCCCGCGGCCGACGCTACCCCAGAGATAGATCCCACCCCCGACCTCACCGCCCGAGATCCGGGCCTGCAGTGCGTCGAGGGCTTCGCGTGCCGCCAACTGCTCTTTGTCCAGTAGCATAAGACTCCTCTACGTCTGTAGAGTCGAGGCTAGTGATCGAAGGCAAATCGAGTCAATGTGACCCTCACGACGCACCATCTGCAGCATGCAACATCGACAACAAGGAACGATATGAAGCCTGATCGCAGAGCCCTCATCGCGGCATCCGCCGTCACGATCATCGCCGAGCAGGGCCCGCGTGCACTCACCCATCGGGCGGTTGATCAGTCCCTGGAACTTCCTGCCGGTTCGACGTCGTACTATTTCCGCACTCGCGAGGCACTACTCGAAGCAACCGCATTGCACATCGTGCACCGGTCACGTTCGATATTCGACGAACTCCGCGAGAGGCCCAGCGATCCTGCTGCCCTGACGGCCGAGTATCTCGATGATCTTCTCTCGCACCGCAGACACGAATTGATCGCGAGATATGCACTGCTCTTGGAAACTCCCCGAGATTCGGCATTGCACCAACTCCTCGAAGACAGCCTGTTTTCACGGGAGAAGGCAAGGCCTGTCTTCGACATCGTTGGCGTTGACGATCCTGACGTCGCCGCCGCAAATTTTCTGAGCCTTCTGGAGGGCTTGATCTTCGACTACTGCCTCGGAGCGCGTAGCCGAGATCCCCGCTCCTCCGAAACCGTTCGGCAACTTCGGATCCCGATCGACATCTATCTGCGCGGAGTTGGTTCCGCCTGAAAGATGTTGGTCAGCAGAGGCTTCCGGTGCATGGCCGTTGACCAGAGAACAGTGCCGCGACAAACGGGGTACTGTCTGGAACCGAAGCCGGAACGGTTCCCAGATGATCAGTGGGATAGGTATGGAATGCAAAGTCGACACCGTTGGCAGTAAGGTCGGCCGCGAACTTCAGTGTCAGCGGTGCCGGAACATCGATGTCCGACAACCCCTGACCGATGAAGAACGGGCGGTCGTATCCTGCGGTCGGCACAGTGAGCAGGTCACGCGCAGCCTCCATGAATACTGGATTGTCCAGCGACTTCGTCAGCACCTGCCCGAGTGTGACGGTTCCGTACTTCGTGCGCGCCTCGGTGTAGCACATGTTGTTCTCGACGTCGTCGAGGATGGTCTTGCCGAGCGGGGTCAGATACGAGTCGATGTCGATATCCGGCCGCGAAGCACGCAGTCCGTCAAGAACGTTCGCGATGTAGACCGTCGTACCCTTGAGCGGAAGCGCCGGGAAAGCCGGACCACCGAGCGGTAGAAGATTCTCGATGTTCGAGGGGACACCAGTGGCGACAGCGCCGCGGTAGTCCAACTCCGGCGCGTAAGCAGTGGCAAGCGAAGCGGTGAACATAGTCGCCTGCCCGCCCTGCGACTGCCCCATCGCAACCCATGCGCTCGACAGGTCGTCGTCGACCGCACGAGCGGCACGCACCATGTCCACAACGCTGTGTGCAGCGGAACGACCGTCGAGATACGGGTGAACACCGGGTGTTCCGAGCCCCACGTAGTCGGTGGTCACGACCGCGTATCCCTGCTCCAGCCAGTGACCCAGATGCGTCGCGGTCCGTTCGAGTGGAACACTGCTGCTCGGCGCACACTGATCCGCGACACCCACCGTCCCGTGCGCGTAGGAGATGACCGGCCAACCACCCTCGGGCGGAGCTCCCTCTGGGCGATACACCACACCGGTACTCGTCATCGGCGCATCCTTCGGGCCCGTCGACCAGTACGTCACCTTCGTTGCGCTCACGGCACCCGGGATCACCCGGTCGGGACCGAGCAACTCCTGACTCACGACAGCACCCGGAGCATCGTTCGGTTCCGCTCCGGCCGGCGCCGCAACTGTCAACGCCACCAACGCACTCGCACTCAGTCCGACGAGCGTCCTACACAGTCGCTTACTCACGTACTTCTCCTACCGATTGCGGTGACGGTGCATATGTGGTGATCGGCCCCACATCAGCTGATCGAGTTCAGACCATAGAACAGCCTTACCATTTGGTCAACCTAAATTTCCGCTCCGCATCGACCGTCGTGACACGCCTGCTCGGGTAGGGTGGCGGTGTTCGATACGTGCAGGTCCCCCGCGAGATCAGGAGGCCGAAAGGCTCTCTCATGTCAGCACCTGATCTCCCGACCTTCCCTGCTTCGCAGCAGAAGTCGGTGGCCGCGATCCTCCGAGCAGCAGGTTGCGTCTTCGCCGAAGACGAGGCTCGCCTACTTCTTCACACCGCACGCTCTCGCGATGAACTCGACGCGATGGTCGACCGACGAGTTGCCGGCGAACCACTCGAGCCCGTCCTCGGATGGGCCGAGTTCTGCGGCTTGCGCATTCACATCGACTCCGGAGTCTTCGTCCCACGCCGGCGCACCGAGTTCCTCGCCCGGCAGGCCTGCTCACTTGTCACCCCAGGAAGCGTCGTCGTCGACATGTGTTGCGGCTCAGGAGCTGTCGGTGTTGTCCTGCAGTCGACGCTCGACGCCGTCGATTTGTACGCGGTAGACGTGGAACCGGCCGCAGTGCGGTGCGCTCGCCGAAACATCACACCGCCCGAGCGTGTACTCGAAGGCGATTTATTCGAACCACTGCCGACGAAATTACTCGGTCGCGTGGATGTCGTCGTCGCCAATGCACCTTACGTCCCCACCGAATCGATCAGGCTGATGCCGCCCGAAGCCCGTCTTCACGAACCGCTGGTCTCGTTGGACGGCGGTACCGACGGACTGGACCTGCAGCGTCGCATCATCGCGGACGCCGCGCCGTGGCTACGACCGGGTGGCTGCCTTCTCGTCGAGACGAGTACGGAGCAGGTCGAAATGACTGTTGAAACATTCACTCGGGGAGGGTTTCTCACTCGGGTGGCAACCTACAGCGAGACCGCGTCGACCGTGGTGATCGGTCAGCGTTGAAGGCGATCGGATCTTGGCGTGGACCACTCCCGAGCGCGGGCGGCAAAGCCGTCGACAAAAAGCCCGAACGCGCGATCGACGCGGGCCCGGTCCCCGGTGGCCAGAAGATCCATCGACAGACCCCGCATTTGCGAGAGCAACAGAGTAGCGACAGAGGCAACATCGTCCTCGGGGCAACCCGCTTGTCGTAGACCGGCTTCCAGTGCCTCGATCCAATCGCCCACAAAACGGTCCAGGAACCGTCCGTAGCGGTCGCGGTCGCCGAGCGCGAGGGCGTAGATCTCGACCATCACCCGGAACCGCGGCAGGACCTCCGGCGTCGTACGTTCGGTCCACCACGCAGTCAGCACTGTCGCCGGATCGACCCCCGGTTTCATCGGCACCGCAATCGGAATGGACTCACCACGCATGTTCTCGATGACCTCGGAGAGCAGATTCTCCTTGCTCTCGAAATGGTTGAGCAACGACGCATGCGACACACCCACGGCCTTGGCGAGCTGCCTCACCGTCAACTCCCCGACACCGTTGTCGATGACGTAGCGGGTCAGCGCGTCGAGCAACTCCTCACGTCGCCCGGCGTATCTCAGGCTGCGTTTATCGATGCGTTCGGGCTCCGGCACACATCCACCCTACCGGCCGGAATCACCAGGTCAGCGGCTGACTGCCTTCTGATACCGACGAATAGCGAACGGCACGAAGACGATCAGCAAACCGAAAGTCCACAACAACGACGCGATGACCGGATTCTGCAGCGGCCACGCATCCGGAACCGTCATCGCAGGATTGGTATTGCCGAACAATTCACGCACCGCCTGAGTAACCGCCGACACCGGATTCCATTCGGCGATCACTTTGAGCGGGCCGGGAAGATTGGTGGTCTCGACAAAAGTGTTCGCGATGAACGACAGCGGAAAGATGACGATGAAGCTCGCGTTGTTGAATACCTCCGGTGTCCGGATCCAAAGCCCGACAACAGCCATGACCCACGACAACGCGTACGCGAAGAACAGAAGCAGCGCATAACCCGCCACCGCTTCGAGGAAACTGGAGTGAATCCGCCACCCGACCAGAAGACCGGTCAACGACATGACCACCAAACTGATGACGTTGATCAACACGTCACTCGATGTTCGGCCTGTCAGCACGGCAGACGGAGCCATGGGCAGCGATCGAAATCTGTCGATGATTCCTTTCTGAATGTCTTCGACCATCCCCAAACCAGTCCAGGTAGCACCGAATATGACCGTCTGCGTGAAGATTCCGGCGATCAGGAATTCTCGATACGACGTGCCCGGGACGGAGATCGCACTGCCGAACACATACGCGAACAAGAGCACGAACATGATCGGCGACAAAGTGGTGAACACCAGCAGATCCGGAACGCGCTTGATCTTGATCAAGTTTCGCCTGGCGATGGTCAAACCGTCTTCGAGCGCCATCTGCACGGTCATTTCTGATCCTCCAGTTCAGCCTGGTGCCCGGTCAGTGTGAGGAAGACATCGTCGAGAGTGGGTCTGCGCAGGCCGACGTCGAATACGCGGATACCTCGTGCCGACAGAAGATTCAGCGCCGCGACCAACGCGTCGGTGCCGTCGTCGACAGGAACAGTGACGCGACGGACATTCTCTTGAACCTGAATGTCCCCCACGGCAAGCGAGCGCAATTCCTCGCGGACGATGTCGAGATGTTCGACCTCGTGCACGCTCAATTCGATGCGCTCACCCCCGACCCGCGCCTTCAACTGGTCTGCAGTACCGCGCGCGATGACCGAGCCGCGGTCGATGACGGCGATCTGGTCGGCCAACCTCTCGGCTTCCTCCATGTATTGCGTCGTGAGCAACAGCGTGGTCCCCTGAGCCACCAACCCTTCGATGACGTCCCAGAGACCGAGTCGCGCCCGAGGATCGAGGCCCGTGGTCGGCTCGTCGAGAAACAACACCTGCGGCCGAGCAACCAATGCGCCGGCGAGATCGAGACGTCGCCGCATTCCGCCGGAATAGCCCTTGACCGGCCGATCTCCAGCCTCGACGAGATCGAACTGCTCGAGCAATTCACGCGCTCGGGCCTTACTGCTTCGGGCGCCGAGGTGATACAGCCGCCCGACCATGTCCAGATTCTCGTAGCCCGTCAGGTACTCGTCGACCGCGGCGTACTGACCCGAAGCACCGATCTTGGATCGCAACGCCCGCGCATCCTCGACCACGTCCAGCCCGGCAACCTTGGCGCGTCCACCGTCGGGAATGAGCAGCGTCGTGAATATCCTTACCGCAGTGGTTTTTCCGGCGCCGTTGGGGCCCAACAGAGCCATCACCGAACCCTCGCGCACTTCCAGGTCGATGCCGTCCAATGCCGTGACGTCGCCGTACTTCTTGACCAGCCCCTCGGCCACAATCGCTTCGGTCATGAGCCCTCCCGCATCGGTAATCCGTCGGTAGTCCGTTCCCCAGTGTGACCCAGGTGGCCGACACATTCCAGGAAATTTCGTCAGTTGCCCGGCTGCAATCACCTCCCTGGTTTCGCCGGTGCCTTTCGGCCACGAGGTACGGAACAGACCACACGTCCCAGTCCTGTCCAATACAGCCGATAAATTTCACCGACCTTTCGACGGATATATACCGGAAAGAAAAACCCGAAATTCTTGAACAAAGACCGCTTTCAGGTATTCATGATGAACGCGGCAGCGTTACACTCGTACAGCAAGTGACACTCGGGCCGGTGACAGTTGACTTATGGTGTCGAATCTCGAATTACAAATCAGACAGAGGCCGAAAAGAATTGAATCACCGATTCAGTGCACGCGGGGAAGACTCACACTTCGGGGGATCGAGAAAGGCTGACTGTGCCATGAGTATCAGAACTCGATACATCCGAACTCCGTGGATCCGAAAAACGGCGAAATATTCCTTCGAGACCATCTGCTTCACCCTGGCCGTGATTGTCGCGGCCGCACTGATCGCCGCGTACAACACACAACCACGCTCCGCGTCGACGTACACGCCGGCCTCGTTCTCGGCGAATCCTGAATCTGCAGCGCTGCCCTTCGACATTCCACCCAAGTCGGCACTGAACGGAAAGTTGGTTTTCGCTCACTACTTCCCGCCCTATCCGGTTTCGATCGACAATGCGAATCCGTCTGGCGATTACTATGCGACACAATATCTTACGGTCAACGGCGAGAACAACAAACACGTTCGCTACGGAGGATTCCTCCGCGATCGGCCGACACCGCGGCAACCCATCGCCGATACGCAGTGGCGCCAACGCGACCTCGAAAACGAAGTTCGTTCGGCAATCGCCGCGGGCATCGACGGATTCTCCGTCGACATCATCGCCAAGGCAACCGACACCAGTTGGTGGGGTTCCACCGTGCCCACCGCCCTGATCAAAGCGGCCGCAGCAGTCGATCCGAATTTCAAGATCATGCTCATGCCTGATATGAACGGCGCGTTCAAAAACATGACCGCAGCTCAAATGGCAGCAGAGATGAAACCGTATTCGACCATGGCATCATCGTTCAAATTGAACGACGGACGACTAGTGATCTCGCCATTTCTTGCCGAAAACAAGACTGCGGGCTGGTGGTCGGAGTTCATCACTATTATGAAAAATTCTTACGGAATAAATGTGGCATTTGTTCCGGTTTTCCTCGACGCAGCAGCCAACCGGAATTCTTTTGCATCGATCAGCTACGGGATGTCGAATTGGGGTAACCGCAATCCGGCAGGAAATCCGCTCTCGGGATCGAACCCGAACTCTCCGATGGGACTTGCCGCTGCCGCTCACTCCTTGGGAAAGATATGGATGCAACCAGTCGCCTTCCAAGATGTTCGTCCGAGTCAGTCGATCTACGACGAGGCACAGAATTCACAAAATCTGCAGAACATGTGGCAGATTGCGATTGCGTCCAACAGCGAATGGGTACAGCTCGCCACCTGGAACGACTACAGCGAGGGAACGTCGTTCGCACCCAGCGCCGGCCATGGGCGCGCGTTACTCGACATGAGTTCCTACGGGTTGTACAGCTTCCGCACCGGCGCCTCACCCGCGATTGTTCGCGACACCGCGTATCTCATCTACCGCAATCAGTCGGTCTCCGCGGTCCCCGTCAATCGCTCTGCTGCCCCTATGACACTGCGCCAATGGTCATCCCCCGCTCGCGATACCGTCGAGGTTCTCACCTTCCTGACCGCTCCCGCAGTCGTCAAAGTGACTGTTGGAACCACGATCACCACCTGCAATGCCCCGGCCGGGATGAGCAGCTGCATCGCCCCGTTGAAAGTAGGTTCCATCAAGGCCTCTGTCGTTCGCGGCACTACCGAGGTGTCTCGGGTGAGTTCGCACGCGGCGGTAACGGCCACACCGTACAACCAGAATCTCGAGTACCTGGTCGATTCCAGTCGGAGATAACGGTGACGACGAAGATCGGGTGAGTCCGTCGACTCACCCGATCTTCGTTGCGCCATCGGTTTCGGCTGCAATTGGTAGCTCGGGCCGCGAGACCGCCCCCGTCCGCTCCACCTTCACTGCCAACGTCACCGCGGCGGCCAGTGCTGATACGCCCGCTCCGATCCAGTACAAAACCGCGAACGAATGCAGTGTCGGCACAGTGCTCGCACCGATCACCACCGTCGAACCGGCCAATACCGCAGCCGCAACAGCGCTTCCGGTGGAGGTACCGACCGAGCGGAGCAAGCTGTTGAATCCGTTGGCCGACGCAGTCTGACGGATCGGTGCCGATTCGGTGATCAGCGTCGGCATGGCTGCCAGGGAAAATGCAACACCGGCGGACACCACGGCAGCGCCGATCACGATATTGACCAGCGTCGGCGTCAACAGCACACGCAAGACGTATCCGATTGCGATGACGATCGCTCCTGAGGCCAACGTGGCCTTCGCTCCCCATCGCCTCGTCACCTTCGACGACACCGGCGCCAATCCGATCATCAGAACTCCGCCCGGCATCATCGCCAATCCGGCTTCGGCGGCTGAGAGTCCGAGACCGTCCGCCGACGCGACGGGCAACTGAAGTTCCTGAGTTGCCGCCAACGCGCTGATGAACATGGCAAACCCGAGCAAGACTGCGCAGACGTTCGAGACCAAAATCGGAGCACGAAGGGAAGTCCGCAGGTCGACCAGCGGTGCCGGCGTGTGCAGTTCCCACGGAATCCATCCACAGAGCAAGACCACGCCGGACGCGATCAGAACCAGAACCTCGGGGCTTGCCCAGCCCCATTCGGTTCCTTTCGAAACGGCCAGCAGCAGTGCAGTCATAGCGAGTGTGAGGACCGTGGCCCCCAGAAAGTCGAAGCGTCCGCGACTCTTCACATCCGATTCCGGCACCACCAGAGGCAAGACGACTATCAGTACGACCCCGAATCCACCAGTGACCCAGAAAAGCGCGGGTAGTCCCCAGTGCGCCGAGATCACCCCAGCCATCGGCATTCCGAACATGCCGCCGATCCCCAACGTCGCACTCATGAGAGCTACTGCACCACTGAGCTTTTCCGGAGGAAGGACATCTCGCATGATGCTGATTCCGACGGGCAGAAGTGCCGTAGCGAACCCCTGCAACGAGCGCCCGAGGATCAGTAACCAGAAACTCTGGCTGAGCGCAGCAACCATGCAGCCGACGATCATCACGGCAAGACAGACGAGCATCATCGCGCGCTTGCCGAACATGTCGGCGAGTCTGCCGATGAGAGGGGTCGCGACGGCACCGGTCAGCAACGTCGAGGTCACCAGCCAGGAAGCGGTGGACGACGATACTCCCGATGCCGTCGCGAACGCAGGCAGGACCGGCACCACCAAGGTCTGTTGCAGCGCGACCACCACACCGCTCAGACTCAGGACGCCGACGACCCACCCGGTCCGCGCTTTCGCGCGAACAGTCTTGTCCGTCAAGCGTTCGAGCGAGCGGCTACTCCGGCGTCGACAGGAACCACGATGCCACTCATGTGGGCACTCGCGTCGGCGGCGAGGAACAGGACTACTCGCGTGATCTCGAAGGGATCCAGCCAACCGACCGGCTGCGCATGCAGAGTCGCGTACACGGGTTCGACGTCGTCTGCCGTCGGCGATTCGAGGTCAGGCCGCATCATCGCGTACATCATGTCGTTGTGAATCATCGGCGTCGAGATGTTCCCCGGTGCAATAGCATTCACGGTCACACCCGAGTTTGCCAGTTCGAGCGACACACTCTTCGTCAAACCGATGACGCCCCACTTGGAGGCGCCGTACGCAGCCATCTGGGTGCCACCGGAGCGACCCATCATCGAGGAAATCGTGATGATGCGACCGTAACCACGTTCCGCCATTCCACCTGACACGGCCGCAACGGTGTTGAACACACCGGTCAGGTTCGACGAGATGACTTCGTTCCACTGCGCCGACGTCATCGACGTGATCGGAGCGGGCACGGACACACCGGCATTCGCGACGGCGATGTCGACACGGCCGAACTCGGCTTCAGCGCGGGCAACGAGCGCGTCCATTGCGTCGCGATCAGCAGTGTCTGCCTTGACGGCAATGCACCGACGACCGGTGGCTTCCACCAAACGAACGGTTTCCTTCAGATCCTCCTCGTTTGCGAGGGGGTAGGCGACGACATCACTGTTCTCGCACCGGTCGCAGATCACGATGTCCGCGCCACGCTCCGCGAATGCGACAGCGTGGGCGCGCCCCTGACCGCGTGCGGCGCCGGTGATCAGTGCAACTTTTCCTTCGAAGCTGCCTTCGAGGCTGTTCATGCCGTCTCCTAGTTCGTCGTATGCAAGCGTGCGCTGTACTGCATGCGTACTCCGAACCCGCCCGAAAGAAACAGTCGATCCCGGACAGCGGGAATCCAGCCGGTTACTGGTAAACGGCGGTCTCGAATTCCAGGTATCCGTTGATGGATCCAGGGTCCACGAACGGCAGAATCTGCGTTGCCCAGAACCCGCCGACGCCGGTCTGCCGGTCGATCCAGTAATAGAGGTTGGCAAGACCCGCCCAAGCCAGCGATCCGGCCGGCCTACCGGTGGGTGCCACCTCTTCATTTGTCATGAAGGAGTATGCCCATCCCTTGGGTACACCGGGGAAGAATTCCGCATCGTTGGACAGCGTCGGGAGAACTCCGGGCAACAACCCCACGTGCTGGCCTTCGAGCCCGTTCTGAACGGCTGCAGCTACCGTCTCCGGCGACAACACGCGACCGGATGTGCCCGCGCCGTCGTTGAGCCACATACGAATGAACTTCATGTAGTCGCCGACAGTGCCGTGCAAACCGTGACCACCCATGTGCACCTCGGGTTCGGCCGGAAGCTCGAATCCGATGAGCGGAGTGAGGCTTCCGTCGCTCTCACGCTGATGGATCGGCGCAAGTCGATCCATCATCGACGGGCTCATCGTGAATGCCGTATCGGCCATCTCGAGAGGTTCGAAGATGCGCTCACGCATGACATCGCCGAGTCGATGACCTCGAATCGACTCGACGACCTGTCCGGCCCAGTCGATGTTGGTGCCGTACTCCCACTTCTCACCCGGGTCGAAGAGCAGCGGTGTCGTGAGCGCCGCTTTGCTACACGTGATCACGCTGGGCTGCCCATGTTCCTGCGAGAGCCGGTTGTACGACTCGTTGAAGAAGTCGTAGCCGAACCCTGCAGTGTGAAGGAGCAGCATGCGAGTGGTGATGTCACGCTTGGGTTCCCGAAGAACGGGGTTTCCGCCGGCGTCGAAACCGTCCAGGACCTTCAGCTCACCGATGTCGGGAACATAGGTCGCTGCAGGTGCATCGAGATCGAGCAACCCCTCCTCCACACATTGCAGGACAGCGGTACCGGTAATCGCCTTGGTGGTGGAGAAGAGCGCAAAGGTTGTATCGAGGGTCATCGGTTCGCCGTGACCGAGAGCCCGCTCACCGGCTGCACCCTCGTAGATGTTGCCTTCTCGATCCGTGATCATCGCGACGACACCCGGGACTCGGTCAGCCCGCTGAGTTGCTCGCGCCAGCACGTCGTCGAGGTGCTGCTTCGAAAGGGGCTTCCGCGCAATATCTTCGATCGTCACTGCATTTCTCCATCCGACTTGCAACTTGTCTTGTCGAACAGAATGTAACGGCGATCACATACCCGGTTCTGCCTCGAAACGGCAGTAAAACTGTCTCGTTTCGGCAGAACCGGGCAGAGCTTGGAGTCAGCTCTGGGGCGCTCCGATATTCACCAGCCAGGAAATGCCGAATTTGTCTGTACAGGCGCCGAATTCGTCGCCCCACATCTGCTTCTCGAGTGGAACGCTCACCGTTCCCGTTCCCGACAACTGCTCCCAGTACCCGCGCAGCACATCGCCGTCGTCGCCGCTGAGGCTGACCGTGATGTTGTCGCCGGGGTTGTACGGCATGCCGGGCGGAGTGTCGGCACCCATCAGGGTGTATCCCTGATCGGTTTCGAGCATTCCGTGCATGATCTTGTCGCCGCCTTCATCGGGATTGCCGAACTCACCGAACGTGCTCAGCGCCAGCGTGCCACCAAAGATTTCTTTGTAGAACTCCAACGCCTCACGGGCATTGCCGTTGAAGCTGATGTACGGATTGAGTCGAGTTGCCATGACGTACTCCTAGCTCGTGGGATTGCTGTCACGTTCGATTTCAATCCTTGCAGAACGCTCCGACACGAAACAACGGATCACGGCAGTTCATCGAGTGCGTAAAACGATCGTCATGACCGTTCAAACAACTGTCCTCAGAGTCGATTCCGGGTCTCGGAAGGCAACTCTCCGAACCGTTTCCGGTATGTGGCCGCAAACATACCCAGATTGACGTAGCCCCAAGCGTTGGCGATTTCGGAGACGGTTCTCCCGTCGGAACGCAACAGTTCGCCGCGTACACCCTCCAACCGACGCGCGCGCAATCGTTGCCCCGGCGTGGTGTCTCGGTACCGTCGAAATCCCGCAGTGAGCGCCCGGACACTGACACCCACCGCAGCCGCGATCTCCGATGCCGTCGGCACCGAGCGAGCAAACGTATCGATGTACTCCTCTGCCGATCGCACGTAGGCAGGTTCGGCGGAGGCGACGTCGACGCCGAGTTGCAGCCCGGCCTGCGTCGCCCACTCGTCGAGAAGCTGAGCCGCGATGAGTTCTTGAACCCTGGCACCCAGCCTTTCGCTCGACATCGCCTCAGGCGACTCTGCAATTGCGCGAACGACGTAGTCCATCAATGCCAGCCAACTCGAGCCCCGCCCGCCAATGGTGCACTTGTGCCGCCACAGACGGTCGTCGGGAACCGACCCGAACCATTGCATGGCGTGATCGGCGACAAGCTGATGCGGCACAGTGAGATTCAGCTGCAGATGATCTTCGTCGAATTCGACGAAGTAGTCGGTCCGGCTACAGTCGGCGACAAAGGTCTCCCCCACGGCAGTATTCACCGCAGTTCCTCCGCCGAGGGCATGTCGACCGTTGCCTCTGATCGTCGTCAGAACCAGAATGTTTCCGGCCTCAGGCGAACATTCACCGACGGAGACCGGAATCCCGTAACAGAATCTGGTGACGTCGATCTTGCCGACTGCCGCGGAGTACATGTCCGAAGCCGGCTTCAACCGACTTCCGATCGGCGTGACCGTATACGGCATGTAGATGTTGTCGGACCACTCCTTGATGCGGTCCCAGTCCCGAGAAAAGGCCTGGTGATGCTGCATAGTGGGCCGGCCGGCCGCGTCGATGAGCAAGGCATCCTCGAACATGGTTCGAGTATCGCACCAGGGCCCGGGAAGGTCACGCGAAGTGAGATGACGTGATCTCTGGCTGTACGGCGGCGGGTCGTGTTGCAGCAAAAAGCAGCGAATCCACCGCGGTCCCCCGGATCACCATGAGTGCCCTCATTCGCCCCTCCTCCTCCATTCCGATTTTGGTGAGCACCGACGCCGACGCCGAGTTCTCGGGACGACACGTTGCTTGCACTCGCTGCGCTCCGAAGCGAGCAAAGGCGAATTCCAGAACCGCGCGCCCCGCCTCCGACGCATAGCCTCGCCCTTGGAACTTCGGGTTCACGACAAAACCGAGTTCCGCCCGCCGGTGCGCGGCGGATACTTCCCACACAGCTACCGAACCGATGACCGCTCCATCGGCCTTCGACGTGATGGCCAGGGTGAACGTGCGACGTTCGACGAGCGCAGCTTCTAGTGCAGCGTCAGCCAGGAACGCCCTGGTCACCGCAGGGGTGTTCGGCCCCCAATCAACATATCTACAGACGGCAGGGTCGGACGCGTACTGATGGACGGCACCTTCATCCGCGGCAGTGAAATCTCGAAGAACAAGGCGTTCCGTAGTCAACGTGAACATCCAGCGATCCTAGAGCGAGCCCAAAAGCACCTCTTGACTCGAACGCATGTTCGAGTATGATTTGGGGAGGGGATCGGGGGATTCAATGAGTGTCTTGTTGTCGGACGTGGTTTCGGGTTCTGCGGTGGGGTTACGCGGACGTCTGTGGCAGTTGTCGGCTGCTGAGTTACGTGCGGCTGCGGTGTCGGCGAGCGCGGAGATTCTTCGTCTCGAGGCTGTGCGGGTGGCAGTGGTCGACGAACTCTCGATGCGCCCGGATGATCAGGTGATCGCCAGCCGCGGGGTCGGTTCGTGGTTGGCGGCGAACACCATGTTGCAGGTTCGGGACGGGAAAAAGATCGCCGCGTTGGGTGCAGCTTTGCGGCCGTTTCCGGCGGTGGCGGCTCGGTTCGATGGCGGGGATTGCTCGTTCGATCATGCCGTGTTGATCGTGGCGTTCTGTGAGTCACCGCCGAAGGGGATGCCGGAGGAGGCGCTACCGAAGTGCATCGATTTGTTGTTGGCGGCTGCGTCGGGTGTGGAAGCGACGACGACGAAAGTGCGGAACGTGATCGCGACCTTGGAGCGGTTGTTCGAATCGGATGAGATCCCGCCCGCCGAGGATGTCGATCTCAACGAGTTGCGGATCGCCTCGACATTGAACGGTCGAGTGGTGGTGCGCGGCGATTTCGATGCCCTGACCGGTGAAATGCTGTTGTCGGCGTTGTCGAATCTGACGATGCCGACCCCGGCACCGGATGGGACGCCGGATGCTCGGTCGGCGGCGAAACGCACGGCTGACGGGTTCACCGAACTGATCCGCCGCTATCTGGACTGCGCCAAGACCGGTACCGATGGTGGTCAGCGTCCGCATGTGAACGTGCACATCAATGCTCGTGATTTGGCGGAGCATCGGGATTGTGCCGCACAGTCTTCGGATTCGGGTGATGACGGCTCACTGGAGCTGTCCGATCTTGATGTCGGGCACATGCCCTGGCTCGGGCCACTCTCGGTCTCGCAGACCCGACTCCTCGGGTGCGATTGTTTCCTGTCCACTGTTCTGCTCGACGATCACGGCGCGCCCTTGGATGCGCAACCAGGAAAGAGGCTGGTCACCGCCGAACAACGGACTGCGTTGATCGCCCGAGACAGAGGCTGCGCGTTCCCCGGCTGCACATGTGTACCGGCCTGGACGGATGCGCACCATATCCGGCACTGGGCGAACGGCGGCCCGACGGTGATGAACAACCTGGTCCTGCTGTGCCGTTCACATCACCGACTGATGCACCGGAAATCAGGGTTCGTCGGCAAATGGGAAATCCGAATAGGCGCCGACAACAAACCCTGGTTCATCCCGCCACCCTCGATCGACCCGCAGCAGCACCCGAGGCCGGCGAACACCACCTTCAAAACCTGAGAGGTCAAACCTCTTTGGCGACAACAGAACACGGACCGAGCACCGCATCGAAGGAGACCTCGATGCGGTGCCAACCGGCCGTGACGCTTGATGAAGCTGTGCCCACGATAATCAGCGAGTCAGCACAAGCCCCGATGTCGGAACGCCCGTTCCCGCAGTCACCAGTACATTCTCGACGGAGTCGACCTGGTTGACCGAAGTACCGCGGATCTGCCGAACACCCTCGGCGATACCGTTCATCCCGTGAATGTATGCCTCGCCGAGCTGTCCACCATGGGTGTTGATCGGAAGCTTGCCGCCGAGTTCGATTGCGCCACCGGCGATGAAGTCCTTTGCCTCTCCCCTGCCACAGAAACCGAGTTCCTCGAGCTGCATCAGAACATAGGGCGTGAAGTGGTCGTAGAAGATCGCCGTCTGCATGTCCGACGGGCGCAGCCCACTTTGTGACCAGAGCTGATCGCCGACAAGGCCCATCTCCGGTAGGCCGGTCAAACCGTCGCGGTAATAGCTGGTCATGATGTATTGATCTGCCCCGCTGCCCTGTGCGGCGGCAGCGATAACGGCGGGGGTGTTCTTCAGATCTTTGGCTCGTTCTGCCGAGGTGACGACGATCGCGATGCCGCCGTCGGATTCCTGGCAGCAATCGAGGAGATGCAAAGGTTCAGCGATGAATCGCGAGTTCTGATGGTCCTCGAGGGTAATCGGTTTCCCGTAGAAGAACGCCTTCGGATTGGTGGCTGCATGCTTACGGTCGGCGACGGCGATTCGACCGAAGTCCTCGCTGGACGCTCCGTATACGTGCATGTATCGCTGCGCGACCATCGCGACAAACGATGCAGGAGTACCCAATCCGTGAGGATAGGAAAAAGCGTTATCCGTGCCCGACGAATTGACCTGCGCCACAAGGCCGGAGTTCACCTGCCCGAAACGGGCACCCGATCGCTCGTTGAACGCGCGGTAAGCGACGACGACGTCTGCGACGCCGGTGGCAACAGCCATGGCGGCCTGCTGAATCGTCGCCGCAGCGGCACCGCCTCCGTAGTGAATACGACTGAAGAACTTGAGGTTCGGAATCCCCACCGAACGAGCTACTGCCACTTCGGTGTTGGTGTCCATGGTGAACGAGGTAAGACCGTCGACGTCGGCGGGTGTCAGACCTGCGTCGTCCAACGCGGCTTGAACAGCCTCGGCGGCCAGTCGCAGTTCACTGCGACCGGAGTCCTTCGAGAAATCCGTGGCTCCGATTCCGACGATCGCTGCCTTGCCGGACAATGCGCTCATTCAATGTCTCCGTTTTCAATGTCTCCATTCGAGCCCGACGCCGGAAATGCCAGTGTGACCTGTGCGGTGATGTGATCTCCCAGGCTGTTCTTGCCGACCACCGCGAGCGACACGAGATCCTCGTCGTAGGAGGTCACCGTTCCGGAGAGCGTCAAGGTGTCGTAGGCGTACCAGGGGACTCCGAGGCGGAGTTTGATCGACGTGAGTACAGCCCGCGGTCCGGCCCAATCGGTCACGAATCGCTGCACCAAGCCGGTGTCGGTGAGGATGTTGACGAAAATGTCTTTCGAGCCGCGTTTCTGTGCGAGATCGCGGTCGTGGTGAACATCTTGAAAATCGCGGGTAGCGAGCGCCGCCGAGACCACAAACGTCGGGTCGCCGTAAATCGAGAGCTGCGGAAGAACCTCTCCCACAGTGATATCCGTCGTCGAAGTCATCGTCACTCCTTCACCGCAGAAACCGCAGACACCGCAGACACAGAAACCGGCTGCCAGGCGTACAGAGTCCAGGGAGTTCCCCCGGTCTCGTCGTCTCCGGGGAAGTCGAGGTAGATCGCCTCCACCTCCATTCCGATCGACACACTCGACGGATCGACGCCGCGCAATTCGCCGAGCATCCGCACACCCTCAGGCAGTTCGACCAGGGCAACGACGAACGGCAACGACCGACCAGGAACCTTGGGGGCGTGGTGAACGACAAAGCTGAAGACCGTTCCCCGACCTGACGCCACCACGTAGTCGGTCTGCTCCGACTTGTGTTTCCAGATCGCGGGCACCGGCGGGTGCTGTACCGAACCGTCCGCACGCAGTTGAATACGCAACTCGTGTGCGGCGACACCGTCCCAGAAGAACTGCGTGTCGAGGGATGCTGTCGGACGCAGCATTCGAGATGCGTCCAGGTCCGCAGGCACGTCAGTGGAGGAACTCTCGCTGACTGGCGGCGCGAACTTCAAGATCCGGAACATCATCTCCGAGACCAGTTCTTCGCCGACCCGCCAGAAGCTGCGAGTAGTGAAGAACCATCCTTCACCAAGACCTGTCTTCTTGGGTCCCACAACGTCTTCCAACACCGAGGAGATGGTGACTTCTTCACCCGGCTTCAAGTAGCGGTGGTAGATCTGATCGCAGTTGGTCGCGACGACGGAGGTGAATCCGGCCTCGTCGAGGATGTCCGTCATCCGGCCCAACGGATCGTCGGCTTCTCGAATTGCCCCCAGACCGCGCATCGTCCATACCTGCGCCATCGCCGGCGGTGCGACTATTCCGTCGTGTCCGGCGGCGCGGGCGGCCGATTCGTCGACATAGATCGGGTTCTCGTCACCGATCGCCTCGACCCAGTTGCGGATCATCGGCAGGTTCACGGGGTCCCGGCCGGCGCGAGGAGCGCTTGGCCCGTCCTCTCGAACCCGCTCGGCAGCAGTGAGAATGGGATCTGACACGATTTGTTTCCTATCTCGGAACGCGAGGAAGCTTCAGGCCGGCGGTCGCAATCAGTTCGCGCATCACCTCGTTGACTCCACCGCCGAAGGTGATCACCAGGTTGCGCTTGATCTGCATGTCGAGCCACTCCATGAGATCAGCAGTTTCGGGATCGATCGGATTTCCGTACCGCCCGACGATCTCTTCCGCGAGTCGACCGACCCGCTGGATACGCTCGGTCGCAAACACTTTGGTTGCCGAAGCGTCGGCGATATCCACCGAATCCGAATCACTCGACGCCACTTGCCAGTTGAGCAGTTCGTTGAGGCGGTACGTCGCATGAATCTCGCCGAGCGCGCGCCGTACGTCAACGTGATCAAGCAGGTTTTCACGCTTGGCCCAATCGAAGACGTGGTCGTAAATCCCTGCGACACGACCTGCCGGACCGAGCATGACGCGCTCGTGGTTGAGCTGCGTCGTGATCAAGCGCCAGCCCTGATTCTCCTCACCCACAAGCATGTTCGCCGGAACGCGAACGTCCTCGTAGTAGGTGGCGTTGACGTGATGTGCACCGTCGCAAGTGATGATCGGGGTCCAGGTGTAGCCGGGATCTTTGGTGTCCATGATCAGGATGGAGATGCCGCGGTGCCTTGAATCGGCAGACCCTGTCCGCACGGCGAGCCACACGTAATCGGCGTCATGCCCGCCGGTGGTGAAAATCTTCTGGCCGTTGACGACGTACTCGTCACCATTTCGTGCCGCCGAAGTGCGCAGTGCTGCAAGGTCGGTGCCGGCTTCCGGTTCGGTGTAGCCGATCGCGAAGTGCACTTCACCGGCGAGGATCGCGGGCAGGAATTTCTGCTTCTGCTCCTCGCTGCCGTACTTCTGCAGAGTCGGGCCGACGGTCTGCAACGTCACCGAAGGCAGTGGGACATCCGCCCGCACAGCCTCGTTGACAAAAATCTGCTGCTCGACTTCACCGAACCCACGTCCGCCGAACTCCACCGGCCAGCCGACGCCGAGCCAGCCGTCCTTGCCCATACGACGGATGACCTCGCGATAGGTAGGGCCATGCCGCTCCACGCGCATGATCTTGGCCTCTTCGGGCGAGATCAGCGTCGAGAAGTAGCGTCGAAGTTCAGCTTGCAATGCGCGCTGACTGTCGGTCAGATCGATGAACACCGGGCCCCCACGAGGTCGAGTCGCTGCGAAGCACCGCCGAGCAGGCGTGCCAGGTCTTTTGCAGTCGAGTAGTAACGATGAAGTGGATACGTGACGTCGACGCCCAGACCGCCGTGCAGGTGGTGAAGCACCTGCATCGTGGCAGGCACTTCTTGGGCGATCCAGTACGCCATGACGTCGAGGTCCGACTGGGCGTCCAGGCCCTCCGACACGCGCCAGGACGCCGACAACGCCGCGACATGAAGGGTCCGGGAGGTGACGTACGCGTCGGCTATCTGTTGTGAGACTGCCTGGAACGTGGCGAGCGGCTTACCGAATTGCTCACGCGAGCCGACATGTGCCGCAGTGAGATCGACGGCGCCGGACACCAAACCGTCTGCAACGGCTCCGATGCTTGCCGTGGCGATCCGGTACAGCGTCTGGACGGCTTCCTCGCCGGCACCGAGAAGTTCACCGACTGCCTCGTCCATGGTGACTGCGAACTCCGGACTGCCGGACGCACTGGGAGTCGGCGTCAATGCGACGCCGGCGGCGGTCGGATCGACGAGAACGACTCCGGCGTCGGTGGGCACAAGAATTCTGTGTGCGCTCGCCGCGAAGGGAACGGCAAGCACCGTCCCGCTGACGCGATACCAGTCGCCCGACTGCTGCGCGGTGGTCGACGGCTGTGCCGGGAACTGCTGACCCGGCTCACCGAGCGCCGCGGTGAACACCCGTCCGGCGCCGACTCCGGTGAGCAATTCTTCCTGTTGAGCGTCGGTCCCCAGAGCGACTATGGGGAGTACACCGAAGCCGAGGGTTGCGAGAGCCGGAATTGGAGCAGCGGCCCGGCCGACCTCGACGAGGAGGGAACCGACGTCGGCGACGGAGAGTCCCTCGCCGCCCAGACGCTCGGGCAGGGCCAACGTGAGCAGGTCGGCATCGGCGAATGCCGCCCAGAGCGCGTCCGGCTCCAGTTCGCGGGCAAGGAGCGCGGTAGCCACCTCGGCTACCGCTTCCTGGGTTTCATCGGGAGTGAAGTCCACGCTGGCAATCCTGTCTCTGATGTAGAACGTGTTCTAGTTGTATCACCAACGTGGACATTTCTAAAGGCCTCTACTCACGCCGTCTAATCACGGGGCAGGCCCAGAATTCTCTCCGCGGCGACGGTCAACAGAATCTGCGTGGTTCCGCCGGCAATCGACAGGCATCGCGTGTTGAGGAACTCACGCGAGAGCGGACCCTCCACCCATCCGGCCGGGCCACCCAATTCCATGGCGAACTCTGCGACATTCTGACGCTGGCGCACGCCTACCAGCTTGCGGACGCTCGACGCCGGACCCGGATCCTGACCGTCCAATTGCCGCAGTGTCGTGCGCAATTCCAGCAGTGAGCCCACCATGGCGGTTCCGATCAGCCCACCGAGCTTGTCTGCCACCACAGGATCGGGGTCGCCGGCCAGCTCGAGCAATTCCTCCATCGCACCGCCGAGCGAAGAGCCACCGCTCATTGCGACCCGCTCGTTGGCGAGGGTCGTTCGGGCCAGTTTCCAGCCTCCACCGAGCTGGCCGACGACGCACTCGTCCGGGACGAAGACGTCGTCGAGGAAGACTTCGTTGAACAGGGCATCTCCGGTGATCTCGCGCAGCGGCGAGATTCGAATCCCAGCCGTCTTCATGTCGAGAAGGAAGTACGTGATGCCCTTGTGTTTGGGAACCTCGCGATCGGTCCTGGCGAGGCAGATGGCCCAGTCAGCTTCACGCGCAAGCGAAGTCCAGACTTTCTGGCCGTTCAGCTTCCAACCGCCGTCGACCTTTTCCGCGGTCGTGCGCAGTGCCGCAAGATCCGAACCTGCGCCGGGTTCACTGAAGAGCTGGCACCAGGTGATCTCGCCCTTGAGCGTCGGAGTCGCAAATCTTTCGATCTGCTCCGCACTGCCGTGCTCGAGGATGGTCGGCACTGCCCACCAGCCGATCACCAGATCGGGTCGGCCGATACCGACGGCCGCCAACTCTTCTTCGATCAGAATCTGTTGCGCGGCCTTGGCGCCCCGGCCGTACGGCTTGGGCCAGTGCGGTGCAAGGTAGCCCGATTCGGCCAACGCGTTGCGCTGCTCGGATTCGGGCAGCGCCACCAATTGCGCTACCTCTTCGCGAATTTCGGACCGGTCGGATTCGAGCTCGCTCAAGTCGATCTGAAGATGACGCCGTGCGCCGCCGATCGTCAATTCCGCGACGCGCGCGCGCCAATGAGACGATCCGCCCAGAATCTGCCGGAGCGACAGTGCTCGACGAAGGTAGAAGTGCGCCTCGTGCTCCCAGGTGAATCCGATGCCGCCGAGCACTTGAATGCAGTCCTTTGCCGTGTCGACAGCGGCATCCAGCGACACCGCGGCGGCCACTGCTGCGGCGATCGGAAGTTCGTCGCCCGACTCGGCAGCGACCGCACCATCCCAGGCGACGGCTCCGGCATTCTCTACGCGACACAGCATTTCGGCGCAGATATGTTTGATCGCCTGGAACGAGCCGATGGGCTTTCCGAATTGTTCGCGAATCTTCGCGTACTCCACCGCAGTACGCAGGCTCCACGCCGCGATTCCGGCAGCTTCGGCTGCCCCCAGTACCGCCGCTAGGTCGGAAACCGATCCTGGCGCAATGTCATCGAGGATTCGGTCGGCGTCGACCGTCACTCGATCGAAGGAGACTCGCGCCAGTGGTCGCGACTTGTCGATCGTGTCGACCGCTTCGTAGGTCACGCCTTCGCTGTCTCCGTCGACGAGGGCCCAGACGACACGCGAGCCTTCGTCTTCGGACACGACGCCCGCCGACACGAGTACCGATACGCCCGAATCGCCGCCCCAGGCGTAACCTCCTTCGCCATGAAGCTCGATGCCGCCGGACGCATTCGCCGTTGCCGCAACTGGACTTTCGTCCAATACGACGGCACACGGCAGCGCACCGTCGGCGAGCGTTTCGGACCATCGCTTGGCAGCGGGCGACGAACTACGCCCCACCACCAGAGCTGCGAGTGCAGTCGTGAGAACAGGACCCGGCACGAGTTCGATTGCCGCCTGCTCGAGCATTGCTGCGAGATCGACGATTTCGGCCCCGGCTCCGCCTACCGCTTCGGGAACGGCGACCGAAAATATCCCGAGAGACGCGAACTCGGACCATTTCTCCCGCCACGAAACTGCTGGTCCACGGCGTACCATGTCCATCGGCGTGGCCGAGCGAGCCCAGGCCTCTATCGATTCCTGGACCGCCCGCTGTTCATCGGTCGTGGCGATTGTCACAACTGGTTCCCGCCTCTCGATAAGTGACACAATTGTTTAGAACGTGTTCTAATATGACACCTGGCCAAGAGTCAAGGCGCGAAGGAATTTGTCGATGACCACAACATCCCGATCCCGCTCCAACGCGGTTGCTTCTGCAACGCTCGGGGACGACGATCTCAGCTCCAACGCGCAACGTGAACGCCGCAAGCGGATTCTCGACGCAACACTCGCCTTGGCGTCCAAGGGGGGCTACGAGGCTGTTCAGATGCGCGCCGTGGCCGAGCGTGCCGACGTCGCAGTCGGAACGCTCTATCGCTACTTCCCGTCCAAGGTTCACCTACTGGTGTCCGCCCTGGCACGCGAATTCGAGAAGATCGATTCCAAGGGCAAGATCCCGCCTGGAACCAGTCCGCTCGAGCGGATGCAGCTGATCCTCAGCCTCATCACCCGCGCGATGCAGCGCGATCCGCTCCTCACCGAAGCGATGACTCGCGCGTTCATGTTCGCCGACGCCTCCGCAGCGGCCGAGGTCGATCAGGTGGGCCAGTTGATGGACCGCCTCTTCGCACGAGCGATGACCGAAGAGGAGCCAACCGAAGAGCAGTTGGCGATCGCGCGCGTGATCTCCGATGTGTGGCTGTCCAATTTGGTGGCATGGCTCACGCGACGCTCTTCGGCTACCGATGTCGCCAATCGACTGGAATTGACGGTTGAACTGCTGCTCGGTGACGGAACTCGGAAACCCGAATAGACATCCTTTGTCGCATCTGTCATTTTTGCACTGATCGGCCGGAAACGTATCGAGCCAGGAGTCGCTGCATCACCTAGATTTGAAGAGGTGAGCGCACAAGATCTGTCCATCGAACTCCGCCGAGCGCTGTCAGGCGTGGCACGCACGCCGCGTCTGCTCGTAGCCTCCGACTACGACGGGACGATGGCACCCATCGTCGCCAACCCGGACAAGGCGTATCCCCGGGCGGAAACGGTGCGTGCGCTTCGCTCTCTCGCCAGCCTCGCGTCGACGACGGCTGCCGTGATCTCGGGCCGCGCCCTCAAGGATCTGGCTGCGCTGTCCCGACTTCCCGCCGAAGTGCAATTGGTCGGCAGCCACGGCTCCGAGTTCGACATCGGATTCGTCCACGCGATCGACGCCGACGCCAGGAAACTGCTCGACGAGATCGTCACCGAGTTGGGCCGAATCGCCGCCGACACCCCTGGGGCAACGGTGGAGAAGAAGCCCGCCAGCGTTGCACTGCACGTACGCAACACCAGTGCCGACGACGCCGAGAAGGCGCTCATCGCCGTCCGCACCGAATCGGCACTCTGGCCAGGCGTTCAGGTCACCGAGGGCAAATCGGTGGTCGAGTTGGCTGTCATCGCCACCGACAAGGGGCACGCACTCGACTTGATTCGCCATCAGGACGGCGCAACCGCTGCCGTCTTCATCGGCGACGACGTGACCGACGAAAAGGCGTTCAGCAGGCTTCAGGGGCCGGACATCGGAATCAAGGTCGGCAGCGGGGACACCGTCGCCGACTATCGCGTCGACAGCACCGAGGACGTCGCTGCCGCTCTGGCGTTCCTGCTCGACGAGCGTCGTACGTGGCTTTCCGGCGCCGACGCTCCGCCCATCGAGCGACTCTCGATGCTCGCCAGTCCGCGCACCGTCGCTTTGGTGACCCCGGATGCGACGCTGACCTGGTTGTGTCACCCGGAACCGGATTCAGCGGCCGTCTTCGCACACCTTCTCGGCGGAACCGGGGCCGGCCACTTCTCGGTCGGGCCTCGACGCACAGCCTTGCCGCTGAGCCAGAAGTACATCGACAGCACGATGACAGTTCAGACCCGCTGGGCGAGCCTGTCCGTCACCGACTACCTCCCCCACGACGTCCCACAGGGACGAACCGACCTGACCCGCATCATTTCCGGTCAGGCCGACGCGATCGTCTCGTTTGCACCCCGTCCCGAGTTCGGCCAGGGTCAGGTCACGCTCGAGGTCGTCGACGAGGGCATTCGGGTCCTCGGCACCAACGAGCCGTACGTGCTCCGCTCCCCCGGTGTGCTGTGGAACATCGCCACCGACGGAAACCAGCAGACCGCCCACGCCATCGTCGAGCCGTCCAAGGGTGACGTCGTCCTCGAATTGCGCTGCGGGACAGAAGAAATCGGCCCGTCCGACGTTCCGGAGCTCGAGCGTCGAGCGACCTCGGAGGCCTACTGGTCCGATTGGGCCAAGACGCTCGAACTCCCGAAGCTGAAGCCGGACTTGATGAAACGCTCTGCACTGACCTTGCGCGGGCTGGTCCACGCCGATTCCGGTTCCATCATGGCTGCCGCGACGACGTCCCTGCCGGAAGAGATCGGCGGAGTCCGCAACTGGGACTACCGCTATTGCTGGTTGCGCGACGCCGCCCTCACCGCAACAGCTCTCGTGAGCGTCGGATCCACCGACGAGGCCGAGAACTACCTGGACTGGGTCCACCGCGTGCTCGAAACACTGCCGGGACCCGAGCGCCTGCACCCCCTCTACACGCTCCACGGGACTTCGCTACCGCCAGAGGCCGTCATCGATTCACTCCCCGGATACGCCGGCTCCCGGCCGGTCCGCGTCGGAAACGCCGCGAATCAGCAGGTTCAACTGGACGTGTTCGGCCCGATCGTCGAGCTCATCGTCGAACTGGCGAATGCACGCGAAAAGGCCGGTGATCCCGATCCTTTGAGCGACCGCGACTGGGAACTGGTGTGCGCCATGGTCGAAGCAGTGCAGCGGCGCTGGTTCGAACCCGATCACGGCATCTGGGAAATTCGCGACAACCCGCGCCACCACGTCTATTCCAAGGTTATGGGCTGGGTCACCGTCGACCGCGCCGTCGATCTTGCGACCCGCTTTTCTCGCGAGGCCCTGCCCGAGTGGGCGGAACTGCGTGACCAGATCGCCGACGAAGTACGACACAAAGGCTGGAAGGACGACGTCCAGTCGTACACCGCGGCCTACGACGGCACCGATCTCGACGCGGCGACTCTGCACATCGGACTGTCGGGGCTGATCGATCCGACGGATCCGCGCTTTGCAGCGACCGTCGTAGCCACCGAGGCCGAACTACGCAGCGGCTCAACGGTATACCGCTACCATCACGACGACGGCCTGCCCGGCATCGAAGGTGGATTTCATCTCTGTGCCGCCTGGCTCGTCGAGGCATACCTACTGATCGGGCAACGCCTGCAAGCAGAGGCACTGTTCGACCAGTTGGTCGCGGCAGCGGGTCCCACCGGACTGCTCGCGGAGGAGTACGACCCCATCGCGGAACGCTCACTGGGCAACCACCCCCAGGCGTACAGCCATCTGGGCTTGTTGCGCTGCGCCCAACTCCTGGCGTGAGCGCTACCCCTTGATCCGACCTGATGTTCGCCCGGCCAGTAGTTCGGTGTCGAGCATCTCGACTATCGGAACGCCGGATCCGGACGGCGACATCAGGAGCGCACCGGCGCGCCGGCCCTTCTCTTCCTGGGGCTGGCGCACCGTTGTCAGTGATTCGCGCAGCGCCTCGTCGACGCCGTCGAACCCGGTGATCGACAGTTGGCCAGGTACATCGATGCCCTGCCAGCGCGCCCAGTCCAAGGCGCCGAGAGCCAGCACGTCGGTGGTGCAGACCAGTGCGGTGATCTCGGGGTTGGTCGCGAGAGCTTCCGCCGCCGCCGAGTGCCCGGACTGCGATGTGTGGACGTACCGCTCGATCACGGTGAGTGAGAGTGGGTCCATGTCGGACGCCACCATCGCGTCGCGCACTCCTTCGATCCGCTCGCGCTGGACGTGGAAGTGCGGGGACTTGAGTCGTTCCTGGCTGACCACGCCGTCCATCCGGTCGCGCCCCAGCCTCATGCAGAGCACGCCGATGTCGCGGTGTCCGAGACCGATGAGGTAGTCGGCGACCTTGCGCATGGCAGCGCGGTCGTCGATGCCCACGAGGGATGCACCGGGAATCTCGCGGGGCTGGTCGCAGACGACGATCGGAATGTGACGCTCGAGCACGGCAGCAAGATACGGATCGTCGTCGGCCACGGAGTAGACGACAAAGCCGTCGACGCCCGCCTGCTGGACCACGGCTGCAGCATCCACCTCGTCGCGGCCGGGCCCGGCCGGGATGAGCAGCAAGCCCTGGCCGGCGTCCTCACACGATTCCGAGAGACCGGCAAGGAAGCTCATGGCGGCCGGGTCACGGAACGAATAACTGAGTGCTTCGGTGAGCAGAAGACCGACGGCACCGGCTTTGCGAGTTCGCAAGGAGCGGGCGACCGGATCAGGTCCGGGGTATCCGCGTCGCTTGGCCGCTTGGAGCACTCGATCCCGCAGCTCGACGGAGAGCTGATCGGGTCGGTTGTACGCGTTCGAGACTGTAGTTCTCGACACATTGAGCTCGGCGGCAAGCGACGCCAAAGTGGCTTGACGGCGTGGCTGACGGGACCGGGGCATAAACGGACGTTAGCCGTAGTGCCCGCAGACGGCGCGTTGGGGCTGAACCGAAGGTGAACTACCAGCGACTATGCGCTAATGTGTAACGGTAACGGTTTCCAATAGCATTTAGCCCAGCCTTTGTTCAGGAGAAAAGCACGTGCGTTCGTCGTCGAAATTCCGCACCGCCACCGCCCTCGCGGCCGTCTCGGTCGCCGCAGCATTCGCGCTCACCGCGTGCAGCTCAACCTCCTCGAAGGACGACGGCATCACCGTCGTCGCATCGACGAACGTGTGGGGCGACGTCGCGCAGGCCGTCGCCGGCGACAAGCTGACCGTGACGTCGATCATCAACGAGCCGTCCGCGGACCCGCACTCGTTCGAAGCGACTCCCGCCGATGCCGCCAAGATCACCGACGCATCGCTCGTCGTCTACAACGGCGGCGGCTACGACCAGTTCATCACCGACGTCCTCGACGCAGGCAAGGGCGAGCAGAAGACGGTCAACGCCTACAACCTGCTCGACGGCGGCATCCACGCCGGCGAAACCGCGGGCGAATCGCATGACGGTCACACCCACGGCGCAGTCAACGAACACGTCTGGTTCGACATCCCGACCGTCGACGCCGTCGCACATTCGGTGGCCGATCAGCTGAGCGCTCTCGATCCGGACAACGCGGCGACCTACGAGGACAACGCGAAGGCATACAGCCAGAAGCTCGCCGGCGTCACAGCGATCACCGATTCCATCGCCGCTGCCCATGCGGGCGCACCGGTGGCTCAGACCGAGCCGATCGCGCACTACCTCCTGGTCGCAGCTGAACTGAAGGACGCAACTCCCGAGGAGTTCACCAGCGCCATCGAAGACGGCAACGATCCGTCACCGGCCGCAATCGCCGCAACCCGCCAACTCCTCTCGGAGAAGCAGGCCCGCGCATTGGTCTACAACATCCAGACACAGGACAAAGTGACCCAGGATATGCGCACCACCGCCGAAACCGCCGGAGTGCCCGTCGTCGAGGTTACGGAGACTCTCCCCGAGGGCCTGGACTACATTCAGTGGCAGACGCAGACCGCGGAGTCGCTCGCAAACGCCCTCTCTGCCCAGTAATTATTTGCCCCACCATTTCCGAGAAGAACCGATCGGCTTGTGACAGAAACTTCCGCGAATACTCCTGTGCCCCCTGGTAACACCGTGCCTTCTGGTAACACCGCGCCTTCAGCGGCCTCCGTGCCCGCTGTGACGCTGAAGGACGCTCGATTGTCCTTCGGCGCCCGCACATTGTGGGACGGGCTCGATCTCGAGGTACAGCCAGGTGAGTTCATCGCCGTACTCGGGCCGAACGGGTCGGGCAAGACCTCGCTCCTGAAGATTCTGCTGGGCCAACTACAACTCAGCGGCGGCAGTGCACAGATCGTCGGCACGCCGGCACGGGCCGGGAACTCACACGTCGGGTACATCCCGCAGCAGAAATCCATCGACGACGGCCTCCCGCTCCGCGGCCGCGACCTGGTCGGCCTCGGCGTCGACGGTCACCAGTGGGGTACGGGGTTACTGCGTCGGGGTCGTCGCCGCAAGATCGTCGACGACGCCATCGCACAGGTCAGCGCCCAGTCGTTCGCCGACGCTCCCATCGGTTCCATGTCCGGCGGTGAGCAGCAGCGACTGCGGATCGCACAGGCTTTGGTCGGCGACCCGCGGATCCTGTTGTGCGACGAGCCGCTGCTCAGCCTCGACCTCGCCAACCAGCACCTGGTCTCGACGCTGATCGACAAGCGTCGGCGCAGCCATGACACCGCGGTGCTGTTCGTGACGCACGAGATCAATCCGATCCTGCCGTTGGTGGATCGAGTGCTCTATCTGGTGGACGGTAAATTCCGGATCGGGACGCCGGCCGAAGTGATGACGTCCGAGGTTCTCTCGGATCTGTACAACACCGACGTCGAAGTGTTGCAGGTTCGTGGCCGCCTCGTCGTGATCGGCACCGGAGACGCCATCGACGCGCTCGGCAGCGCAGGCGGACTACGCCCGGGAGAAGGCGTTCACCATTCTGATGAGGATCACCACCAGTGAGTAACAAGTTCACCGACGCGATGTCGCGGATGTTCGACGTGTCCGCCACCGTCGACCTACTGCAGTACGACTTCGTCCAACAGGCGTTGATTGCCGGTGCCATCCTCGGATTGTTGGCAGGCATCATCGGGCCGCTGATCGTGAGCCGTCAGATGTCGTTCTCGGTGCACGGAACGAGTGAGCTGTCACTGACGGGCGCATCCGCCGCACTTCTCGTCGGTGTGGGCGTCGGCTTCGGTGCCATCGTCGGATCCGTGGTCGCGGCAGTGCTGTTCGGACTGCTCGGAGCCAAAGCGCGCGACCGAGATTCGGTGATCGGCGTGATCATGGCTTTCGGCCTCGGCCTGTCGGTGTTGTTCCTCTGGGCGTACGACGGTCGCACGGGAACCAGCTTCTCGTTGTTGGTCGGACAGATCGTGGCGCCGGGAAACAGCGGTCTCGAACTTCTGCTGCTGTGCGCGGTCATCGTGATCGGCACACTCGGATTCATCTACCGCCCTTTGCTGTTCGCAAGCACCGACCCCGAAGTTGCTGCAGCTCGCGGTGTTCCGGTCCGGGCACTGTCGATCGTGTTCGCAGTGTTGGTCGGCATCACCGCAGCACTCGGCGTACAGATCGTCGGTGCTCTGCTGGTGATGTCGCTGCTGATCACCCCCGCAGCGGCCGCCGCGTACGTCACGGCAAGCCCACTCAAGGCCACGATCCTCTCCGTCGTGTTCGCCGAACTGGCAGCCGTCGGCGGCATCCTTCTCTCGCTGGCCCCCGGCGTTCCCGTCTCGAGTTTCGTCACCTCGGTCTCGTTCGTGATCTACCTGATATGCCGACTCTTCGGATCCGCACGTCGCAAGAATGCCGGACGGATTCCGGCGCACGCCTGAACACCGAGAGCCCATACCTACCTAGAATCGAGGTATGGGCTACAGCGTTGATCTGAACAGCGACCTCGGCGAGGGCTTCGGAGCCTGGACCCTGGGCGACGACGACGCCATGCTCGAACTTGTCACCAGCGCGAACATCGCCTGCGGATTCCATGCCGGCGACCCGACAACGCTGTTGGCGACTTGCGAATCCGCAGCCACCCGCGGCGTGCGGATCGGCGCGCAGGTGGGTTACCGAGACCTCGCCGGTTTCGGCAGACGCTTCATCGACATGTCCCCGAAAGACCTCACCGCCGACGTCATTTATCAAATAGGGGCACTCGACGGTTTGGCCCGTGTCGCCGGATCGCGGGTCACGTACGTCAAACCCCACGGCGCGCTTTACAACGCAATAGTCCATCACCGACGGCAGGCGCGGGCAGTGGTCGCCGCCGTCGTTGCCTACGACAGTTCGCTACCTGTTCTCGGACTACCGGGTTCGGTGTTCCTGGAAGAGGCGCGCGAAGCCGGTCTCGACGTGGTCGCCGAGGCTTTTGCCGATCGTGCGTACACGGCGGAAGGCACCTTGGTCCCCCGCACCGAGTCGGGCGCCGTTCTGCACGACCCGACGCTTGTTGCAGAACGGGTTCGGCGAATGGTCGTCGACGGCGAGTTGGACGCAGTCGACGGGAGCACGTTGAAAGTCGCTGCCGCATCGGTGTGCGTGCACGGTGACAGTCCGGCAGCCGTCGACATGGCCGTGGCAATCCGCGCTCTCCTCGAATCTTCCGACGTCGAGATCACGCCGTTCACATGATCGCGATCCTGCCCGCCGGTGAATCCGCAGTCCTCGTCGAGTACGACGAACTGCCGAGTGTGCTGGGCAACTTCAGGGCTCTCGACGCCAGTCGGATCCCCGGAGTGATCGACCTGATTCCCGCGGCGCGAACCATCTTGATCGAGTACGACAACACGATCACCGCGCACCAACTGGTGGAGAAATGGGTACGTGGGGCCGTACCGATCGAACTCACAGCAGACGAGAGCGGGTCTGCTGTCGAGATTCCGGTCCGCTACGACGGCCCCGATCTCGTAGAGGTGGGCAAGCTGACCGGCCTCGGGGTCGACGGTGTGATCGACGCTCACACGGCTGCGTCGTGGACCGTCGCGTTCATCGGTTTCGCCCCCGGCTTCGCGTATCTGACCAGCAACGAGAGAAAGCTCGAAGTTCCACGTCGATCGGACCCGCGCAGGCAGGTCCCGGCCGGTGCAGTCGGGTTGGCCGGACCGTTCTCGGGCGTCTACCCGCGTAGTTCCCCAGGCGGGTGGCAGTTGATCGGAACGACTGAACTGTCGGTGTGGGATGCCGAGCGCCGCCCGCCGGCGCTGCTTCTACCCGGCACCACAGTCACATTTGTCCGTGCATGATTTTGGTGCAAGCATGATTTTGGTGTCTTCACCGCGCTGTTGCGGGACAATGGATTCATGGCCTGGCTCGAGGTTGCGCGTACCGGCCCGCTCGCCACAGTTCAGGACCGCGGGCGGAGAGGCTACGGCGCCCTCGGGGTCGGAAGATCCGGCGCCGTCGACATGATCTCGCACGACAGCGCCAACAGACTCGTAGGCAACACTTTTCGAGCAGCAACCATCGAAGTCACCGCTGGGGGTTTCGCTATGCGGGCCGTCGGTTCGATGACGGTGGCAGCGACAGGCGCGCGGGTGCCGCTGGCCGTCGACGGACGGCCGGCACCTGACTACGCGAGCATCCATCTGGGTAGTGGCAGCATTCTCGAATTGGGTTACAGCACAACCGGGTTGAGAACGTACATCTCTGCACGCGGTGGCGTCGACGTCCCGCAGGTACTCGGAAGCAGATCCACCGACACGCTCTCCGGAATCGGGCCGCCGCCGCTCGCCGCCGGCGATCTGCTCCTCCTCGGGGCCGAGGAAGGGACGTGGCCCACCGAAGAGTTGATTCCACCGCCGGCACCTGCACTCGGCGCAGTTCCGATCGAGATCACGCTCGGCCCCCGAAATTCCTGGTTCACCGCCGCATCCGTTCACGCGCTCCTTCACACCACGTGGAAAGTCACCGAACACACCAACCGAGTCGGGGTCCGGCTACAGGGCCAAGGGCCTTTGCATCGCTCACACACCGAGGAATTGCCGAGCGAAGGCGTCGTGACGGGATCCATCCAGGTGCCACCAGGCGGCCAGCCCGTCGTGTTCCTCGCCGACCATCCCGTGACCGGCGGATACCCGGTCATCGCCGTCGTTTCCGACGCCGGGATTGCGTCGCTGGCACAGCTGCGGCCCGGCAGCACCATTACCTTCAAGGCCACTACTCGGCCGTCGTAGCGCTGATAGTCTCAGCCGCGCCAGCAATGCTGCCGGCGGCGCTCGGCCGTCGCCAAAACCTGAAGGACTGTCACACTATGAGCCCTAAGAGCAGCACACTTGCTCTCGGAATAGCGTCACTGATCACTGCTGCACTCGTCTTGTCCGGATGCAGCAGTTCGGAAAGCGGCGACGCCGTCTCCAGTGATACCAACACCAGTGAGACCACTGCTTCCGAAAGTTCTGCATCCTCGCCGTCTGCCGCTGCCACGACGCCGACTTTGCGGGACGGAACACCGTTCATCGGTGAGCGGACGACGATCGAAACCGGCGACGACCCCGAAGCGCCGAGCATCAGCGTCAGCCTCCCGCCGAGCTGGACTCACGGCGAGAACATCCCTGCCGGCGTTACGGACGCGTTGTCCAGCAACAGCCAGGAACCCAGCGGTTTCATGCCGAACACCACGGTGACGGTCGAAAACCAGGGCACCGCAACAAAAGACGAGGTTCTTGCCGCTGCGCGTGAAACGATCGCCACTCTCGACGGGTGGACCGAGGTGAAGTACACCGAGATCGACGTCGACGGACAGCAGGGTTTCCGCCTCTCCGGAACCTGGACCGCCCCAAACCTGGACGTTCCGCTCTACGCCGTCATGACGGTCGTCGCTTACCAAGCCGACGACAACTCGCCGGTCTACCTGGTCAGCTTTGCAAACCAGTTCACCGACACGACGAACATGCAGACCTCCAACCAGGTGGAAGAAATCAACACCTCGATCGAATTCGGCTGAGCACCTGATGGTTTGAATACCCGATCTCCGAACAACCGCGGCGGGCCGAGACTACGACAGTCTCGGCCCGCCGTTTCACAACTCTCGCCTAGCTCGAACCGAACAGGCCGCTGAGGGAACCGAGGCCACCACTCAACGAGCCGAGCGATCCGATTCCGCCACCGGTTCCGGGGCCAGTGGGATCAACCGGATCAACGGGATCGACCGGGTCAACCGGATCGACCACATCCGCGGCGCGGACAGTGATGGACGGGCCCAAGTTGGCGAAATTCGCACTCGACTGGAATCCGTTGCCCATCACCGTGGCACCTACCGCCAATCCACTTCCGTACACGGTTCCCGGCGCACACGAAGCAGTAACCGTGTAGCTGGTCTTCATGGTCACCGGTTTGCTGCCGTTGTTGATCCAGCCGGCACTGGTCACCTCGAGCGTCGTGGCTGTCAGTTCCGGCGTTTCAGTGGTTTCGGTCATCGTCCCGCCAACGTGAAACTTCGTAACCTTCGCCGAGCCCGGGACAAAGGTCAAGCATGCGGCATGCGTCTCGGTGAACCTGCTGATATATCCGTCGATTCCGCTCTTCTTCGACACTGTCGTGTAGGTGATCGTGTCACCGACCTTCGGGGACGCATTGTCCACGGTCCGAGTAAATGTGTAGGCACCGGAAGTTGCTGTCTCGGCAGTCGCGACTCCCGCACCCAGCGCGCTTGCACCCACAGCAAGAGCAATCACCCCCAAACCAGCTCCAACGGTGGACAGACTACGATTCCTGGATCCAAACTTTGCCACGAACAATCTCCACTCTGTGTGGTTCCAGGACAACTGAATTCGTTGATTACTGAAACTTGTTGCAACCCGACTCCCGAAGTACGATACAGTCGACCTGGACATTCGCCCAGCTTTTCGTCGAAATAGTCGACAATCAGTTAACAGCAGGCAATCGACACCGAAAAAGTCCTCTCAATTCGGACTTTTCCGTAAATTCTGCCGAACTGATACATAGGCAAGCGTCCGATAGGTTTCAATGGTTACCGCGGCGCAACCTTTGAAGAGTCATCCCATCGCCGTCAGCGTGAACCCCTCGAACGGAGAATTTCATGTCACGTTTTTCAATGCGCAAAACACTCACCGGAATCGCAATCGCTGCACTTGCCACCAGCGGACTCGTGATGACCGCAGGCACCGCGAGCGCCGATGCCACCCACCCGTCCGCGGCAACGGTCAACTCCTCCAACGTCCGGATCACCAAGAGCATCGTGGGCGACGGCGAAGTTGCACCCGGCGGCAAAGTCACCGTGCGCACGGTCATTTCCACAACAGGCCACCCCGAGCGTTACGTCGACCAGTTCGTCGACCGCTACCCCGCCACGTTCAAGTACATCCAGGGCACGGCGACGGTCAACGCGTGGCACTTGATCGGCGGTCAGAAGACCGAATCCGTCACGCCTTCGGTTGACACTGCCGCCCGAACCGTGAATGTACCCAGCACCGGCTGGCTGATCTCACCCACCGGAAGCAAGACCGTGACGATCGAGGCACAGTACCTCGTCGCCGACGATGCACCGATCGGTTCGTACCAGGAAATGTCGAGCTCGATCGGTATCTCGACGTTCAATACCGAGCAGAACATCAGCGGCGTCTACGCCAAGATCCGCGCCAAGAACCCCGGCGAGGCGGCCGCATCAGGCTCGGCAGATCTGGGCTTCGGCTCTTCGGACGGCGAGGGCGGAACCGGTTCGGCCGGATCCTCCATCCTGGACAACCCGGCCGGCTTCATCTCCGACATCATCAGCGGTGTCCTGGCCAACGGCAGCTGATTCACTCGCTCCGCCTGCTCCACCTGTAAACACTCCGTCGGGGAATGTGTTCGAGGGTGGCATCGAGTCTTCGGACTCGGTGCCACCCTCGGTCTTTTGTCGCGACCGCACTCCCTCGCGCCCTGCGTCAAAGAACCAAATAGGAAAGCATTACCTAAGTCATTCGCGGTATGATCCACCGATGAGTTCCACAGGATTTCCGTACTGGGCTGTGCCGGCAGGCCGGTACGTTCCGCTCCCCTTCTCGATGACGACGTCCACCATCGGGCGTGATCAGAAGCGCGCGTGGCGTGAGATCCGCCATCCCGAACACGAACTCCTCTGGGGCGCTTCCGGCGAGATGAGCGCGTACATCGACGACATTCGTTGGCAGATACCACCGACGGTCGGCATGTGGATTCCGGCTGGAACTCCACGGCGCATCACGCTCGGCGCATCCACCGAGGCTCGCTTCACCTATTTCCGGCCCGAGTCGTTCCCCCACCCGTGGACAAAGCCCGCGATCATCGGCATCGACGACGTGGTCAAGACGATGCTCATCCATCTGCACCAGCGAAATATGCCTACCGAGGCTCGCTTGCGCGCCGAATCCGTAGTCTTCGACACGCTCGCGCCCATCGAGGCGGCTGATGTCGCAGTACCGATGCCCGCCGATCCCCGGGCCCTCGCCGTTGCACGCCGCCTGATCGCCGACCCCGCCGATCAACGCGGGCTTGCCGATTGGGCCTACGTGGTAGGCGGAAGCCCCCGCACCCTGAGCCGCGTGTTCTCTCAAGGCACGGGGATGTCCTTCACCGAGTGGCGGATTCAAGTTCGCGTCCGCGCTGCGATGTCCTATCTCGCTGCGGGCGTTCCTGTTTCGACGGTAAGCCGTCGCGTCGGATACGAAACCCCCAGCGCCTTCACCAGCGTGTTCCGCAAGGTCACCGGACGCACACCGAAGAACTACTACTCGGACGCGTGCGAGTTGTCAGCCTAACTGGTCAGAACCCGTTCATCTTCGAGACCAGTTCCGCGAAAGCATATTTCACGCTCAGCGACGTGGGTGACGCCAAGGCCATGACTCGCGCCAGACCGAGCTGCTGAATCAGCCTGCCGTCCTTGACTGCCGGCAGGTCGGCAAACAACTTGTCCCCCATCAATCCGGGGAGCCCCTGACCACTCGCGTCGTTGAGCACGATGACGTCCGCGTCCAGTTCGTTGTACTGTTCGCGCGATGCAGTCACCGACCCCTGGGTGTCGCCGCACAGCTCTGCGCTTCCGGCCGACTGCTTCAGTCCGAGCTGGGACATCAGGATGACTCGGCCGTCGTCAGCGCAGTAATTGGTGAGGCCGTCGATGTTTCCCGAGAGGAAGGTCAAGGTTTTCCCGTTCAGATTGGGGGATCCGGCAGCCAGGTCGGCTATGGAATCGTCAGTTTCCTCGATCAGCTCGGCGGCCCGCTTCGGTTGGCCGAGTACTGATCCGATGGTCGACAACTGTTCCTGCCACGTGGTCGCCCATGCGGTCTCCTTGAACGGAATGGTGGGTGCGATCTGGGAAAGACGTGCATAGTCGTCTTCGGTGATTCCCGAGACCACTGCGATGATCACGTCCGGCTCCAACGCCAGGATCTGCTCGAACGGCACACCGGACGTGCTGTCGAGCAACGTGGGTTCGACATCGCCCAACAATTCTTCGTCCCACGGCAGGATGCCGTTCTCCAAGCCTGCCCCACTGAACGACTCCATGGCGACGGGTGTCTTGCCCAGTGCGAGGACCGAATCCTGGCTGTTCCAGCCGATAGTCACGATCCGCTGAGGTTCGGTCTCGATGGTGGTCGACCCGTACGCGTGATCAACGGTGACCGGCAGCGCGCCGGCCTCGGCCAACTGCGTCGTGCCCTCCGACGCTGTTGACTCGGTGCTGCTCTGGCAGCCTGCGAGCAGGGCAATCGCGGCCAACGCAGCCACTATTCGGGTAGTGCTCTTCATCTTCTGTCAGCTCTCTTCGCAAACGTACTTTGTTTCGACCAGCCAGGTATATCGAGACCCGATCCCGGTAATGGGGTGTCGATACTCCATCTGTCCGCTGCCGCGTAGCCCTTGGCATCTGCGAGCACTTTCCGCACTCGCACCGGCTCTACCGTAGAACTGCACAACGAGTGTTCAGATCTGGGCGAGGAGTTTCACGAGTGTCAGCGCTGCCCGAAACTCGTTCCGGTCCGATGGAGATGATCCGAGTCGGATCATTCTCCTCCGGACGCGGCCCGCGACTGGTTGCAGCCGTCACCGGGCAGGCGTCGTATCAGGTAGCTCAAGCCCTCATCCCGGTGCTGATCGGCACCGTCGTCGACCGGGCAATCGGAAAGTCCGACAGCACAGCACTTCTCGTGTGGCTTGCGGTGCTGTGTGCTCTGTTCGTGGGACTCGCTCTGTCGTGGCGCATCGCAGTTCGCCTGAACACGCAGGTCTTCGTCTACGGCGAACACGACCTACGACTGAATGCTGCCAGACGAATACTCGATGCCAGAGGGATGAAAGCTCAGCGTTCGACCGGTGAAGTTCTCACCATCTCTACCTCGGATGCCTCACACGTCTCGGGCTTCTCCTGGGTTGTCGCCGAACAGGGCTCGGCATTTGCGGGGCTCGCCGCGGCAGTGATTTCGCTTGCCTTCGTTTCGTGGCCGCTCGCACTGATCGTCGTACTCATCACCGCTGCGCAGCTCATATTCATCCACAAGATCAGCGGTCCGTTGGACGAGCGCGTGTATGCAGAGCAGAAGAAGGCAGCCGAGGCAGGCATGCTTGCAACGGATTTCACGCTGGGACTGCGGGTACTGAAGGGTTTCGGGGCTGAACCCACCGCCCTGTCGCGATACGTCAACGCGAGCCGGGAGTCGATGAAGGCAGCGATCCGGACGGTCAGAGCAATGTCCAGCCTGACCGCGCTCAATTCCGGGGTCTCCGCGTTGGTGCTGGCTTCGGTTGCGCTTGGAGCCGCGTGGATGGCGCATCAAGGCACGATCACCGTGGGCAACTTCGTCACCGTTGTCGGCTTGAGCAGAGTGATTGCCGGTCCGATGGAAACGCTGGGGTTCTTCGGTGCCGAACTCGCTGCCAAGCGAGGTTCCGCGCGCAGACTGTCCGAACTGTTGGCCGAGCCACACCTGATCGAATCGCTGGCCCCCACGGCCGCGACCGAACCTGCCAGAACTGAAGACGCCCTATTGATTTCGGCGGACAGCGGAACCGTCGTCTCAGCTCGCCGCGGAGAAGTGGTGGGTGTGCGCGCTGACGATTCCGCCGACCGACTGGCACGACAACTCGCCTATCAGACCCCGCTCGCCCCCGACTCTTACTTCGTATTCGGCACCGATGCAACCGACCTCGGCCCGGACGGAGTTCGTGATCAGGTGTTCGTCTCCGCCCATGAAGGAACCGTGTTCACCGGCACCGTCTTCGACAATCTGGCTGCACCGAACGTCGACTCGTCGGCAATGACGTCATCTGCGCTCGACGACGTGTTGACGCATCTGCCCGACGGCCACCTCTCCGAGGTAGGCGAGCAAGGAAAAAAACTCTCCGGAGGTCAACGCCAACGCCTTCTCCTCGCCCGCGCTCTCCATCAACCCCAGCCGATCCTGGTCCTCCACGAACCCACCACTTCCGTGGACTCTGTCACCGAGCATCGAATTGCACACTCCCTGAGAAACTTCCCCGACAAGGCCATTCTGGTGATCACCTCGAGCCCGACCCTGCTCCATTCGTGTGACCGTGTCGTCACGATCGACCACGGCGTTCGGGAGGGAGAGTCGCTGTGACCGATATCCTTCCGGATGCATCTGCTGTTCCGGTTGCATCCGCCCTGCCGATCGCGTCGACCAAGCAGACCGTCCGCGCATTGATCGCACTGCTTCGGCCACGCAAGCGAGCGCTCGCACTCACGACCGTCGTGCTTCTCTCTGCTACGGCCTGCGGCCTGTCCACCCCGGCACTGCTCGGACTCATGGTCGATGCGGTCACGGAGGGCAAACCGTTTGCCTCACTCCTGCGTATCACCGCGTTCATGCTCGGCGCAGCGGCAGCAGGAGTTGCGCTGACCTGGTGGAGCACACAGCTTCTGGCGAACGTCGCGCAGAACGTGCTGGCCGATCTTCGCGAGGACGTGTTCGCCGCCACCCTCGCGCAGCCGTCGTCACTGGTCGAGGATGCCGGAACCGGTGATCTGATTTCCCGGGTCTCGGGCGACGTCGAAGCGGTAAACACCGTCATCGCGCGAGTACTACCCGCCACCGTGTCTGCCCTGTTCATGATTTCACTGACGCTTGTCGGTGTGGGAGTGATCGATTGGCGCTTCACCGTGGCAATCGTTGCCGTTGCGCCGATTCACTATTTCGCTCTTCATCATTTCCTCCGACGCTCCGGACCCGTCTACCGACGCTCTCGCGCTGCGCAGGCCAGGCGGGGACAACAGCTCATCGAAACTCTGGGTGGTGCAGGCACTGTCACTGCCCTGCGGCGAACAGACGAGCATATCGGCCGAATCGCCGAGACCTCCGAGCATGCCATCAGCTTCGACATGCAGGCAGTTCGCCTGCGCACCAACTTCTTCGCCCAACTCAACGGCGCCGAACTGCTCGGACTGGCCGCCGTCCTGAGCGTCGGCTACTGGCTCGTGACCACAGGCTCGGTGTCCATCGGGGCCGCTACCGCCGCCGCCCTCTACTTCCACAGTCTGTTCAGCCCCATCGCGGTATTTCTCTCGAACATCGACGAATTGCAGGATGCGGGTGCCAGCCTGGCTCGCCTGATCGGAGTCACCGCGATGCCCGGGCGGCCCACGAGCATTCCTGCCTCGGCTCGGTCCGAACCCATCGGCGTCGAGGTGGACCGGGTTTCCTACTCGTACGACAACTCCACCCCGGTGATCGATTCGATCTCGATCTCGATCGCACCGGGGGAACGAATCGCCGTCGTCGGAAGCAGCGGCGCCGGAAAGACCACGCTCGCCAAACTGATTGCCGGCATCATTCCCGTCGGGGACGGGCGAATCACCGTCGACGGCACACTGATTGACGACCTGAGTGATGCCGAACTTCGGCACGAAGTCGTCCTCGTCAGCCAGGAAGTTCACGTGTTCGTCGGGACGATCGCCGACGATCTCCGGTTGTGTGCACCGGATTCGGACGATGCGAAGATCGCCGAAGCCGTCGACACGATGAAAGCTCAATGGATTCATGAACTTCCGGACGGACTCGAGACCAGGGTCGGGGCCGGTGGGTACCAGTTGACGGCAGCGCAGGCACAGCACATAGCCCTCGTCCGACTGGCTCTGCTCGATCCTCCCGTCGTCATCCTCGACGAGGCGACTGCCGAAGCCGGAACCACCGCAGCCGGTCTACTCGATCAGGCAGCCGAGCTAGCAGTCACCGGCCGGACCGCCGTGGTGATCGCACACCGGCTGAGCCAAGCAGTCCGCGCCGATCGCATACTCGTCATGAGCGGTGGCCGCGTAGTCGAGAGCGGGACACATGACGAACTGATCGGCGCGGACGGTTCCTACGCTGCACTGTGGGAAGCCTGGTCGGTACGGAGCTAGAACCCCGCCAGACTCACCCGAAAGCCGTTACAACTCAGCTGCTACGACGCCTGCGGGCGATGTCCGCCAGGACGACTCCGGCGGCAACCGAGGCGTTGAGCGACTCGACCGGACCGGCCATCGGAATCGACAGGATCGCGTCGCAGTTCTCGCGGACGAGGCGCGAAAGGCCCTTGCCCTCGGAACCGACCACGATCACAACGGGACCGCTGCCGTCGAAATCGTCGAGAGTGGTGTCGCCCTCGGCGTCGAGACCGACGACCTGAACACCCTTCGATGCCCAGTCCTTGAGCGTGCGGGTGAGGTTGGTTGCCCGAGCAATCGGCAAACGAGCGGCAGCGCCGGCGCTGGTACGCCAAGCGACAGCACTCACGCTCGCGCTACGACGCTCCGGAATCACGACGCCGTGTCCACCGAAAGCTGCGACCGAGCGCACGACGGCACCCAGGTTGCGGGGATCGGTGATGTTGTCCAGCGCGACGAGCAGCGGCGGCTCGGCATGCTTGCGTGCCTCCGAGAGAAGATCGTCCGGGTGCGCGTAGCGGTACGGCGGAACCTGCAGGGCGATGCCCTGGTGAAGACCGTTGGCGCTGAGGCGATCCAGATCGGTGCGGGGGACCTCGAGGATCGAGATGCCGGCATCCGCAGCGAGCTGAACGGATTCCTTCAGTCGATCGTCGCTCTCGGTGCCGACGGCGACCCACAGTGCAGTCGCCGGAACGCCGGCGCGTAGGCACTCGACCACCGGGTTGCGTCCGAGCACTGTCTCGGGACCGTCGAGAACCTTGCGGCCCGGACCCGGACGGCCACCGCGGCCCTGCTTCTCGTCGGCACGTGCGGCGCGCGCTGCACGCTTTGCCGCGGGATGCTTGGCGCGTGCCTCGGCGGGCGGCGTAGCGCCACGCCCTTCGAGACCGCGACGGTGCTTACCGCCGGAACCGGCAACCTGGCCCTTCTTGGTGCCGCCCTTACGGACTGCGCCGCGCCTGCTCGAGTTTCCAGCCATTGTTACTGCCCTGCCTTAAGGGACCATTCGGGTCCGTCGGGAGTATCGGTTACTTCGATACCCGCCTTGATGAGGCGATCGCGGACCTCGTCCGCCACCGCCCAGTTCTTTTCCGTACGTGCCTGCTGCCGACGATCGAGATCGGCCCGCACCAACACGTCCAAAGCTTCCATTGCCGTCTCGGTGTCGCCACCGGACTGCGTCCAATGCTCGTCGAGTGGGTCGACGCCCAGGATCGCGAGCATGGCCCGCACCTGGCCGGCAGCCACCCGAGCCGCGTCGAGATCACCGGCAGCGAGCGCGGAATTACCCTCGCTCGCCTTGCCGTGAATCTCGGCCAACGCGATCGGCACCGACAAGTCGTTGTCGAGAGCCGCCGCGAAACCTTCGGTCCACGTACCGAGTTCGACGCCGCCCGCACGCTTGTGTGTGCGCAGGACGAACGACTCGAGCCCCTGGTAGGACTTCGCACTTTCGTCCAACGCCTCGTCCGAGTACTCGAGATTGGAACGGTAGTGCGCACTACCGAGGTAGTACCGAAGTTCTTGCGGACGAACCTTCTTGAGCACGTTCGGCACCGAGAGAACGTTGCCCAACGACTTGGACATCTTCTCGCCACTCATCGTGACCCAGCCGTTGTGCAACCAGTACTGAGCGAAATCGTCACCGGCGCACTTGGCCTGCGCAATTTCGTTCTCGTGGTGCGGAAAGACGAGATCGCGTCCACCACAATGGATGTCGAATGCCGCCCCGAGATAGAACTCCGCCATGGCCGAGCACTCGAGGTGCCAGCCCGGACGGCCGGGTCCCCACGGTGTCGGCCACGAGGGCTCACCGGGCTTGACGGCCTTCCAGAGGGTGAAGTCGCGAGGATCACGCTTTCCCTCGGCAGCGCTCTCGCCCTGATGAACGTCGTCGAGTTTGTGGCCGGACAGTGCGCCGTACTCGGGGTAGCTCTGCACGTCGAAGTAGACGTCACCGCCCGCCGCGTACGCGTGGCCGTTCTCGATCAGACGTTCCATCATCTCGACCATCTGCGTCACGTGGCCGGTGGCCCGTGGCTCGATGGACGGTGGCAGCACACCCAGTTGGTCGTAGGCCCACGTGAACGACCGCTCGAACGTCGCCGCCCACTCCCACCAAGGTCGACCGGCGCCGGCGGCCTTGTTGAGAATCTTGTCGTCGATGTCCGTCACGTTGCGCACGAAGGCAACGTCGTTGCCGTGCGCCAACAGCCAGCGACGCAGCACGTCGAAAGCGACGCCGCTGCGTACGTGTCCGATGTGAGGATCACCCTGAACTGTCGCCCCACACAGGTACACCGATGCATGTCCGGGGGCCAACGGAACAAAATCCCGAAGGGCCCGCGTACCGGTGTCGTATAGGCGCAGGGTCACGACCAGCGATCTTACCTGTCGTGTTCGGTTGTCATGACCAACGCGGTGGCCATGGCGGCGATCCCCTCGCCTCGACCGGTCAAGCCGAGGCCGTCCGTGGTGGTCGCGGACACCGAAACAGGCGCGCCCAGTATCTCGGAAAGCACCTTCTGCGCCTCGTCGCGACGCGGCCCGATCTTCGGACGGTTGCCGATGACCTGCACCGCGGCGTTGCCGACGGCGAACTGGTTCTCTTCGAGCAGTCGGCGAACCTCGGCAAGCATTCGAGCGCCGCTCACGCCGTCCCATTCGGGCCTGCCGGTGCCGAAAACCGAACCGAGGTCACCGAGGCCCGCCGCAGAGAGCAAAGCGTCACACAGCGCGTGGACGGCGACATCGCCGTCCGAATGGCCCGAGCACCCGTCTGCTTCCTCGAACAGCAACCCGGCCATCCAGCAAGGACGACCGATCTCGATGGGATGAACATCCGTGCCGAGACCGACGCGCATCTAATTTCCGTCCTGTGAATCCGCACTCAACGCTGTCTCCGAGCTCAGGAGCGCCCGTGCAAGGACCAGGTCGAGCGGAGTGGTGATCTTGAAGGCGAGAGCGTCGCCGGGAATCGTCTGCACCGAAACACCGAGACGCTCGACCAGAGCGGCGTCGTCGGTCGCGGCGACGTCACCGGCGTCGTACGCACTGCGCAGGACGTCGGTGGAGAATCCTTGGGGAGTTTGAACCGCACGCAACTCCGAACGCAGAGGCGTACCGGTGACTGCGCCGAGTACGTCGACCGACTTGATCGTGTCGGTAACCGGAAGTACCGGGATGACAGCGGAGCTGCCGGCTCGGAGAGTTCCGACGACGCGCGCGATCAACGCCGGCGGTGTCAATGCCCGTGCGGCATCGTGCACGAGTACAAAATCTGCGTCGCCGGCAGCGCTGAGGCCGGCTCGAACCGAATCGGTTCTTTCGGCACCACCGCCGACGACGTCGACGTCCGCTGCACGACCGAGGTCGGCTACGACGGATTCGACCAGTTCAGGCGGCACAATGACAACAACGCGGTCGATCGCTCCGGATTTCCGGAGTCCATCGACCGCGCGTGCAAGCATGGTGCACCCACCGAGTTCGACAAATGCCTTGGGCAATTTCTCGCCCAATCGCACTCCCCGACCTGCGGCAGGTACCAGGGCTACTACTGCCACTGTCAGCTTTGTTGTGTTGCAGTCAGGACGCGGCCGCGAGGACCTCGTCGAGAATGGTCTCTGCCTTCTCGGTGTCAGTGCCCTCGGCGAGCGCGAGCTCTCCGACGAGAATCTGACGAGCCTTGGCGAGCATGCGCTTCTCACCAGCGGAAAGTCCGCGGTCCTGCTCACGACGCCACAGGTCACGAACAACTTCTGCAACCTTGTTCACGTCACCTGAGGCAAGCTTCTCGAGATTTGCCTTGTATCGACGAGACCAGTTGGTGGGCTCTTCGGTGTGCGGTGCTCGCAGAACCTGGAAAACCTTGTCGAGGCCTTCTTGGCCGACCACGTCACGAACTCCGACGTACTCTGCGTTGTCTGCAGGAACCCGTACTGTGAGATCGCCTTGAGCGACCTTCAGAACCAGGTACTCCTTCTGCTCACCCTTGATGGTGCGGGTTTCGATAGCTTCGATCAGCGCCGCACCGTGATGGGGGTATACGACGGTGTCTCCGACCTTGAAAATCATGTGTCCCGTGCCCCTTTCGATTCCACTAGTTTAACACGTGAAAGAACCGACCACTCATCAACTGTGCAGGTCAGGGGCATCCTTGCTCGAGCGTAGGGGTTGACAGGGCTTGTTGTACGTGCATTCAACTGGTCTGGAGCACCCCTGCGTAACGGACTGAAAGCCCACGCAGACAACCGTTGTGGCGACCCGACGGCCAGCCCGCGGGACCTTATCTACTACTCTGCCTAGTGGAGTGCGAACCTGACGCCGTGGAGGACAAATCGTGACTGCTATCCGTAAGCCGACTCGTCGAGTCGCTACCGCCATTGCACTGGCTGCAGGCGCAGCCATCGCGCTGTCCGCTTGCGGTTCCGGACAGGTGAGCCAGACCGCCGTCCAGCAGGCCGCCGTGAACGGCAACAGCGCCGACCTCGGTGAGATCGCACTGCGCAACGTGCACATCGCTTACCCCTCGTCCGAGGAGTACAGCATCGAGCCGGGCGGCAACGCCGTGCTCGCGTTCACCGTCGTGAACGACAGCGCCGAGACCACGGACAAGCTCGTCAGCATCACCACCGATTACGCAGCACGCGTCATCGCAGGTGAAGAGGTAGGTGGCTTGACGATCAAGCCGCAGACGTCGCTGCAGGCCGGTCAGTTGCCCGCAGGCGAAGGCGCCGCGACCGAGGCCGAGACCCAGATCAAGAACAACGAAGAGAACGACGACGCACCCGCTGCGCTCTCTCTCGTCGTTCTGCAGGACATCAAGGCAGGCGTTCGCCCCGGCTTGACCGTCCCGATCACCTTCAAGTTCGAGAAGGCCGGATCGGTCACCGTCGACGTACCTGTCGACGCAGGCCCGCAGCTCGAGCGCAACGAGTCGGACAAGTCGCCCGACGTTGCAGAAGCTGGGCACTGAGCCTCGAATTATCAAGGCGCACAATGCGCCTCGCAGAACAACTTCAAAATCACACTAGAGGCGGGGTCCATGTCGGACCCCGCCTCTAGTCTGTCCCGGTGGCCAAAGTGAAATCGAACTACCGCTGCTCCGAATGCCAGTCGGTAGTGCCCAAGTGGGTCGGTAGATGTCCGGACTGCGATTCGTGGGGCTCGATGACCGAGGTCGCCGTAGTGGCACCCGTCGCCAGTCGCGCCGGCGCCTCACTCGCCAAAGCAGGATCAAGCGCCGTGCTGCCTACGACGCCGGCCACGCCGCTGACACAGATCGACAGCACCTCGACGCAGGCCAAACCCACGGGGATCGGTGAGTTGGACCGTGTACTCGGCGGTGGCGTCGTACCTGGTTCGGTGGTTCTGCTCGCCGGAGAACCCGGTGTCGGAAAATCCACGCTACTTCTCGAGGTCGTCTACCGCTGGGCGATGCGCAGCGCGGATGATCGAGCCTTGTACGTCACGGGCGAGGAGTCCGCCGGTCAGGTTCGACTTCGGGCAGATCGCACCAACTCTGTCCACGAACGGATGTATCTCGCGGCAGAATCCGATCTCGCGACCATTCTCGGCCACATCGAGCAGGTCAAGCCGACCCTGGTCATCGTCGACTCGGTACAGACGATGCTTGCTGCCGACGTCGACGGAGTCGTCGGCGGCGTGACTCAGGTCAAGGCCGTCACCAGCGCCCTGACCTCCCTGGCAAAGGCCAGCGGAATCCCGGTGCTTCTGATCGGCCACGTCACCAAGGACGGCGCCGTCGCCGGTCCGCGCTCGCTCGAGCATCTCGTGGACGTGGTTCTGCACTTCGAAGGTGACAAGCACTCCACCCTGCGCATGGTCCGCGGCGTCAAGAACAGATTCGGTGCGGCCGACGAGGTCGGATGCTTCGAGCTGAGCGAGCAGGGCATCAACGAGATCAGCGATCCGTCCGGCCTGTTCCTGCATCACCGTGAAGAAGCTGTGGAAGGCACTGCCGTCACCGTGATGATGGACGGTAAGCGACCTCTACTCGGTGAAGTTCAGGCGCTCGTCGCCGCCACGCCGCTACCGACACCTCGCCGAGCCGTCAGCGGGCTCGACACCGCCCGTGTGGCCATGGTTCTCGCCGTGTTGGAACGCCGCGTCGGAGTGTCGATCTCGAAGGCCGACGTCTACGCCGCGACCGTCGGCGGTATGCGGATGACCGAGCCGGGTGCCGATCTGGCTCTCGCCATTGCGGTCGCTTCCGCCGTGAAAGCCAAACCCGTCCCCAAGGGGCTCGTCATCCTCGGCGAGGTCGGACTCGCCGGGGAGGTTCGACGGGTTGCCGGGGTGAACCGACGGCTGATCGAAGCTGCCCGACTGGGATTCACCAGCGCCATCGTGCCGGTCGATTCCGGCCCGAACATTCCCGGCATGCGCGTCAACGAAGTAGCGAATCTGGCCGAGGCACTGGCCTACGCCGGATTGATGGGCGGCAAACAAGCCCCGTCTCGCCCCAAGCTCACGCCGGTGAAGTGATCGTCGTTCGGCCGACTACCTCGTCAGACCGACGAGGTACCGAACGGGGACGTCGGTTCGCCGTCCACGAACTCCTTGGTCTTGGCGAAGTGTTCCGAGGTGATGGTCAGGAACAGTCCCCGGGAGGTTCCCACCACCATGTCCGGATCCGCTGTCGGACCTTCGACGATCACCGCTTCTGCACTGGTGTAGACCTTGCGGCGTACAACGCCGTCGATGCGAGCCCGGAATTCGAGCACCGATCCCAACGGGATCGGCCGGGCGAAGTCGATCTCGAGGTGCCCCGTCACCACCGGCGAGCCGAGAGCCATACATGCCATACCTTGAGCCTCGTCGAATGCCGTCGACAGAATGCCGCCGTGAATGACACCTGGACCGCCCTGATACTTCTTGGCGACCTCCAGACGACCGGTCACTTCCAGTCCGTTACCAGCCCTGAAACTCATCGCCATTCCCGCAGGCTGGTCGTCGCCGCAGCCGAAGCATTTCGACCAGTGCTGAGGCAGCTTCTCGCCGGCGGCCGGAAAGAATTCGACCGGCTCCGGGACAGTCAGGTCATCAGGCAGGGTCCAGGTACTACTCATGGATAGGTAATCTAAACGGGGATCCGTCCGGCGCAGGCATCGGACCCGACCGAAGTGACATCGACCTCAGCAGGGAGTTTCTCAATGATCAGTGCGATGGCGGACACACAGTCGTCGTCGGCATTGCGAGAGACCATCGCCAGGTTGGCGCCGGGTACCGCTTTGCGAGACGGGCTCGAACGAATTCTGCGCGGCCGTACCGGCGCGCTGATCGTCCTCGGATACGACGAGGAAATGGAAGCGCTGTGTGACGGCGGATTCAACCTCGACGTGGAGTTCGCACCGACCCGATTGCGTGAGCTGTCGAAGATGGACGGCGCGGTTGTCCTCTCGACGGACGGCACACGCATCGTGCGTGCCAACGTCCAGCTGGTTCCCGATCACAAGATTCCCACCGTCGAATCCGGCACGAGGCACCGCGCTGCCGAGCGCACGGCAATTCAGACCGGCTATCCCGTGGTCTCGGTCAGTCAGTCGATGTCGATCGTCAGTGTGTACGTCGGCGGCATCCGGCACGTCATCGACGGCTCGGCCACCATACTTTCGCGCGCCAACCAGGCCGTCGCGACGCTCGAACGATACAAAGCGCGACTCGACGAAGTGACACGGCAACTGTCGGTCGTCGAGATCGAGGATTTCGTGACTCTGCGCGACGCGTTGACCGTCGTACAGCGCCTCGAAATGGTTCGCCGCGTGTCGATCGAAATCGAACAGGATGTCCTCGAGCTCGGCACCGACGGTCGCCAGTTGGCACTGCAGCTCGAAGAACTGGTCGGCGACAACGACATTGCACGTCAACTCATCGTTCGGGACTATCTTGCCGGTCCCGAACCCATCGGCACCGCGGCGATGGACAACGTCCTCGTCGCACTCGATCGCGTCACCGACGCCGATCTACTCGATCTCACGACTCTTGCGCGTGTTCTCGGTTATCCGGGCACGATCGAAGCCCTCGACACTCCGATGACTCCTCGCGGATATCGCGTGCTGATGCGTGTACCTCGATTGCAGTTCCATCAGATCCACCGGTTGGTCGGATCCTTCGGCACTCTCCAGTCGCTGCTGGCCGCTACGGCTGCCGATCTGCAGTCGGTCGAGGGCATCGGCGGGCTGTGGGCCCGTCACATCCGTGAGGGACTTTCCCGGCTCGCGGAAACGTCGATCACCGGATCCTTCAACTAGCGGGCCTGTTCAGGCTTGCCCGCGCTCATGCGATATTGAACGGCTCCGGGGAGCTTCGCAGTGCACCGAGCTGCCCGACAACCGTGTAAGCGCCTGCGCCCACCGGATTGCGCTCGGGGTTCTGCGCGGTCGCGCACTCGGGGGTCGACGTCGTGGCCGACCAGGCGACCTTGAACGCAGCTTGCTCGCCGGGCGCGAGATTGCGTACGTCGGCTGCGGGCTGCGGGTAGCAGTCGACGTTGGACCACAACCGGGTCTTGCCGTCGATGCTGTAGACGAGCACCTGCTGAAGGCCGCCGGCCAGATCTCGATCACAGGGTGCCGAACCGATGTTGGTGATGACGATCGTGAACGACGGCTCTTCGCCGGGAGCGAAGGTCGCCTTGTCTGCGGTGGCCTTGACTGCCAGCGACGAGTCGGCGCACTGACCGGCCGGGACCGGAGCCCCGGTGGTCGACGAAGAGGAAGAAGACGAAGACGATCCCGAAGCCTGCGTGCCCGAGCCACCTGATCCACCGGCAGCGCCGCCACCCGAGCCACCGCCACCGTCCGGCGCGTTGGAGCCGGAAGGGTTGGGGGTGAAGGAGACGTCCGTCGTCAGCGAGGAACTCGCAGCGGCCGAATCGGCCTCCGGGGTATCACTTCCACCGCCGAAGAGGGCGGACGCCGCCCAGATGATCAACGCCAGTGCAATGACGGCGGCACCAATGGCCAGCGCCCGGCGACGCCAGTAGATCTCGGGGGGCAGTGGTCCATTAGGTTCCAACACGGACTCAACGGTAGTTGGCGCAGGGTCCACTAACCGTCAGCTGAGGCGGCGTGTCGGTACCCATTGTCTGCTGCCAGGTACCACTGCCCCGGAAGATCTAACCCTCGACGGTCTCGACGCTCTCGCCGATGTCGCCGACCGCGCCCTGAACTCGCATGTGACCGTCGGACAACGTGTACGTGACGCCGACGATCGCGCACGCACCCTTGTCCACCTTGTCGGCGATGATCCGGGACCTCTGCATGATCAGCGAGCCGGTCTCCACGACGTGACGGCCTTCGAGTTCGTCCACGGTGGACAAGCCCTCGTTGCGGCCCATCAGGATGGACGGAGCAACACGCTCGACCACACTGCGGATGAATCCGTCGGGAACTGCGCCCTTGTCCAGGGCGTCGAGCGTTGCCTTCACGGCACCGCAACCGTCGTGCCCGAGGACGACGATGAGCGGCACGTTGAGCACGTGAACCGCGTACTCGATGGAACCGAGCACCGAATCGTCGAGCACGTGACCTGCAGTGCGCACGACGAACATGTCGCCGAGACCCTGGTCGAAGATGATCTCGGCGGCTACGCGCGAATCACCGCAACCGAACAGCACCGCTGTGGGGTGCTGCCCATCGACGAGTTTCGCGCGGTCCGCGATTCCCTGGCTGGGGTGAATGGACGCGTCGTTGACAAATCGCTCGTTGCCTTCGCGAAGGGACTTCCAAGCGGAAATGGGGCTTGATCGTGGCATTCACTCATTGTGCACCCGCCGCATTTCGGGCTCTCGCCGGGAAGGTTGCGTGGACGCAAACGAAAGTTCCGCGTCGACATTCGCGCCCGGTGATGAAGTGGCCGAAATGGAACTTACTTCAGAGTCAGTTTCCTGATACCGTCTCCGAACGTGACCTGGAGCACTTCGAGCTCCCGAGTGTGATCGAAGAAACCCGACCAGAACGATTCGGCCGGAGAGGGGGATGGCGTGAGCACCGAAGCTACGACGACCGGGAATGGAACAACCGGGGAAACAACTGCTGTCTCCCCCGCCAAGACGAACATGTTCTCGAACCTGCTCTCCGAGATCGGACTGCTCTTCACCTTCACCGTTCGCGTGTGCGTTGCGGCGTTCACATCTCTTCGACACAAGCGCCTCGCCTGGCGTGAGGCGCTCGACCAGATGTGGTTTCTCGCCCACGTCACCTCGGTCGCGTCCGCTCTGGTGATGATTCCCCTCGGTGTCGGGGTAGCACTGCAGATCGGTGCGCTCGCAGATCAAATCGGCGCGGGTGCGTACAGCGGTGCCGTCGTCGCGTTCCTCATCATCGGACAGGCCGGCCCCCTGGTGTGCGCCCTGATCATCGCCGGTGTCGGCGGTTCCGCAATCTGCGCAGATTTGGGAGCGCGAACGATACGCGAGGAAATCGATGCACTCGAAGTGCTCGGTCTACCCGTGCTCGAACGCCTGGTCGTACCCCGGATGATCGCCATTGCCGTCGTCTGCCTCCTACTGAACTCGATAGTTCTCGTAATCGGTTTGGGCGCAAGCCTCTTCGTTCACGTCCTGATACTCGACGGCAACGCACAGAGTTTCCTGCGCAATCTCGTTCAATTCAGTCAACCCAGCGACTTCGTCGTCTCCGGCATCAAAGCCGTTGCCTTTGCTCTCATCTCGGGAATCGTGGCCTGCTACAAGGGCCTGACCGTCAAGCGCGGAGCTCAAGGCGTCGGCGACGCAGTCAACGAGACCGTCGTGCTCTCGTTTGTCCTCGTGTTTGTCGCCAACCTCGCAATTACTCAGTTCTACCCACTGTTCGTCTCGGTGAAAGGTGCCTACTGATGCACCTGCCCATCGCAATTCGTGCCAAGCGGGTCAGTTCGCGGACCGTCGACGGCCTGAGTCGACTCGGCGATCAGTTCACGTTCCACGCGCGTGTCATCACCTCGATTCCCGCAACCCTCAAGCGCTATTGGCGTGAAGTCGCCCGTCTCGTCGCCCAGGTGGCATTCGGTTCGGGCACCCTGCTCGCCGGAGGCGGCAGCGTCGTCGTGATCTTCGCGATCTCGTTCTTCGCCGGTTCCCAGATCGGACTCGAGGGCTACCGCGGACTCAACCTCGTCGGCCTCGCACCGCTGTCCGGCGTGATGTCCGCCATCGCGAATACTCGCGAGGTGGCACCACTCGTTGCCGCAATCACCCTGGCAGCCAAGGTCGGAACCGGATTCACCGCGCAGCTCGGAGCGATGCGGATCTCCGAGGAAATCGACGCGCTCGAAGTCATGGCGATTCCCTCGCTGCGGTACCTGGTCACCACCCGAATGATCGCGGCGCTCATCGCGGTGGTCCCGCTGTACCTGGTCGGCCTGTTTGCTTCGTACATGGCAACGGCGCTTGCGGTGATCCGGGTCAAAGGCCAGTCGGAGGGAACGTACGGCTACTACTTCAGTCTTTTCCTCTCTCCCAACGACATCTGGTTGTCCTTGATAAAAGTCATGGTGTTCGCGGTCGTCGTGACCCTCGTGCACTGCTACTACGGTTACACCGCGACGGGTGGACCCGAAGGCGTCGGACGAGCCGCCGGACGAGCGTTGCGCACCAGCATCGTCTTCCTTGCATTCACCGACGTCGCGATGACCATTGCGCTGTGGGGACTCAAACCTCACGTACCCGGGCTGACCGGATGATCGTCACGAATTCCAGCCGAATCACCCTGGCACTGCGGGGTTTACTCGCCGTGGTCATCCTGATCCTCGCCTACGTCTTCTTGTTCAGCAGAGGTACGGACTCCACCGGTTCCACACCGCAGGTCAGTGCTGTCGTCCCCGCCAGTGCCGGTGCGCTGCGAGTCGGATCCTCGGTACAGTACCGCGGCGTCGTCGTCGGCGCTGTGGCCGAGATCGAGCCGGGCACCACCGCTTCGACCGTCTCACTCGCGATCGACGAGGGAGCGTTCGAGGACATACCGTCGACAAGTCAGGTGCGACTGATGCCCCGCAACATCTTCGGTGACTTCTTCGTAGACCTGATTCAACCTGACGGACTCTCGCGTGGTCCTGCTCTCGTTCCGGGTACCGAGTTGGTATCCGATCAGTCCGAAGTCGCGGTCCAGCTCTACCAATCGATCTCACGGATCTACTCGCTCGTTTCTTCCCTCGACCCCGCCGACATCAACGTCGCACTCACGGCAGTCTCGGACGCGTTGAGCGGCAGGGGAAACCAGATCGGCGAATCGCTCGATTCAGTCCACCAAGCGTTGGTCGGTGCGCAGCCCGTCATCAACGGACTCGGTGACGACCTCGACGACATAGCCACCCTCGCCGACAGTCTCTCGACGAGTGCGCCGGACATGCTCGCCGCATTCGAGAACTCCATCACCACATCCAAGACCGTCGTCGAGAAATCCGACGGGTTGGCGGGGCTTCTGCGTGCCGGCACCAGCACGGGAGCTGCTGCCACGAGTCTGATCGGTGACAATCGCGACCGCATGATCACCTTGGTCGACGACGCCGATTCCCTGACCGGCGCAATCACTTCGCGGCCGGACCACATCACCACCTTCTACAACGGCCTGCGCAATCTCACGATCAAGCTCCCGCCCGCGTTGGCGCATGGTCCGTGGCTCAGCACCGATCTACGGCTGTCCGTCACAGATCTGTATCCGTACGGAAAGACCGACTGCCCACAGTACGACGGAACCCGCGGACCCAACTGTCCTGCCGCCGCGACCGCGTTCGGCGGAACCGTCGGCCCGGTCGGCAGCCCTGCCGAACAGTCCCTGATCTCGGCTCTCACCCAGGGCGGTACAGCTTTGGACACTCTCGTGGCGGGGCCGGTATTTCGCGGCACGACGGTGGTGGGCGGATGAGCGTGAAGAAATCTCTGATCAGGTTCGGACTGTTTGCTGCACTGTCGATTCTCGCCACCGTGGTTGTGGTGAGCACCCTGATCAACCCAGTCTCCGGGTCGAGTTCGCAGTACCGGGCCGTCTTCGTCAATGCCTCCGGCCTGGTCACCGGCAGTGATGTTCAGATCGCCGGGGTGCGAGTAGGGCGCGTCGACAGCGTCGAGCTGGTGAACAACCAAGCCGTCGTCGGCTTCGAACTCGAATCTGCACAACGTATTCCGTCCGACGGTCGCGCTGTGGTGAGGTACGCAGACCTGTTGGGAGCGCGAACAATTTCGATCGAACCCGGACAGGCCGAACGCGCAACAGGCAACTACCTCTCCCCCGGGGCCACAATTCCCGTGGAACAGACTCAGCCGGCGATCGACCTCACCGACATCCTCGGCGGATTCCGTCCCCTGTTCGACGCACTTGACCCCGCAGAAGTCAACGAGCTTGCCGCACAGGTCGTCCAGGTATTCCAAGGACAAGGTTCCACCATCGAAAGCCTGCTGGAGCGCACTGTTGCCGTCACCGAGAACTTGACGTCCCGGGACGCGATCTTGGACCAACTACTGAACAACCTCGACCGGGTCCTTACCGTGACCACGACGAATCGACCCAACTTCGTCGAGATGATCAACACGCTCGACACACTGGTCGGCGGTTTGGCACAGGACCGCCAACAGATCTCGGCCGCAGTGGATTCCGCAGGCGCCCTGACTTCTTCCCTTCAGGACTTGGTGACGGGCGCGGAACCGGACTTGGCTGGCGCGCTGACTTCGATCGATCAGTCGGCTCGCGTCGTCGTCGACAATCGTGAGTCGCTGGCGACCGGTATCACCGCTTTCGATCAACTGTTCACCCAGTTGGGGATCGCGATGAGCTACGGAAGCTGGGCGAACATCTACATCTGCAACTTCCGGCTCAGCGCGCTGGACCAATCGGTGACCCTCGGCGGCCCCGAGCGTTCGGCGGTGTGCCGATGAACTGGCTCACCGTCAAGAACCCGGTCCGCAACGGAATCATCTGCATCCTCGTCGGAGTCGGTGTGGTTCTGGCCGCACTCGTTGTCCCTCAACTGATCTTGAAGGTCAAGACCAACGAGTACCACGCCGTCTTTGCCAACGCCACCGGGTTGACGCAGGACGATCCGGTCAACGTCGCGGGAGTCCCGAGCGGGGTGGTCACCTCGTTGGCGGTCAGCGGCAACTCGGTTGAAGTCACCTTCCGACTCGACGACGGCGTCACTCTCGGCGAAGACTCCCGTGCGGACATCAAGATCTCGACTCTGCTCGGCCGACGCTCGCTCGACGTCACTCCGAACGGATCGCGCTCGTTACCCGCAGGTTCGACCATCCCCATCGAGAACACGAGCGTTCCCTTCACTCTCGACGATCTCGGTCGAGGAGCACAATCCACGTCGGAAAACCTTGATCTGCAACAACTGCGAAACATGCTGACCGCGGTGTCCGACAATTCACCGGACGATCCCGAACTCATTCGCCGCTCACTCGAGGGAATCGACGCACTCTCCGGAGTAGTCAACGACAACGACGTTGCGCTCCGTTCCCTTCTCACCGGAGCGCAGCAGACGACCGCAACACTGATCGAGCAGAAGGACACTCTGGAAACCCTTCTGGGGAATGCGGATCTGGTGATGTCCACGATCGCCGACCGGCGAGATGTGCTGAATGCGCTTGTACAAGACCTGAATCAGTTGAGCACCACACTTGCCCAGTTCCTGGGCGACAACCAGGCTTTGATCGACTCGGTCATGGGAGACATCCACGTGGTGACGGGAGTTCTGTCCGAGAACGAACAATCACTGACCACACTGCTCGACAACTTCGCCCCCAGCGTCCGCTACGTCACCAACGCGACCGGTAACGGCAACTGGCTCGACCTCAACTCGCCCTCCACCCTCATCCCGGACAACTGGTTGTGCGTCGTCGGGCTCGTTCAGGGGTGTCGATGACCACGACCGTCAAGAAACTCGCCGTGCTGGCAGCGATTGTGATCTGCGCGATCGGTGCCGTCCTGTTCGTCACGCGTGACGAACACAGACTCACTCTCACCGCCGAATTCACCTCGACCGACGCTATCTTCACCGGGAACACAGTGACGATTCTGGGAGTTCCCAGCGGGAGGGTCGAGAGCGTCACGCCGGAAGGGTCCCGGGTACGAGTGGCGCTGAGCCTGCCATCCGGAACACGTATACCCGCCGACGCGCAGGCCTGGGTCCTGTCTCCCTCGGTCATCAGTGACCGCACGATCGAACTCGGCCCCGGCTACGAGGACGGTGAGTTCCTGACCGACGGCGCGGTGATCCCTCTCGAACGCACTCACTCCCCGCTGACGTGGGACCAACTCACCGCATCGGTGAACGAATTGACGGTGGCGCTCGGCCCTGGCGCCGACGGTGGCGGGATCGGTGACCTCATCGGAGAAGGCGCCCACGCGTTGGACGGCAACGGGCAAGCATTCAACGATGCCGTTCGGTCCATCTCACAGGCCAGTTCGGTACTGGCGGGTGCAAGTCCCGACATCTCCGAACTGGTGAAGAACCTGAACACCCTCGTGCAGTTGATCGCGGACAACCAGACCAAGGTCGACTCCCTGTCGAACTCGGTGACAGTCACCGCCCGCACGTTCAGCGCCCAGCGAGAAGACATCAGCGGGGCGCTCGATTCCCTGACCACGTTGCTCGGACAGGTCTCAGCGCTACTCGCCGAACACGGCGAGGCGGTCACCGCCGATCTGGGTACGCTCGCACAGTTGGCCGGTGCAGTCGCGACCAAACAGGATCAACTGCGCGAGATCATCGAAACGGCACCAACGGGATTCGAGAACGTCGCCAACCTCGTCACCGAAGAAGGCCGAGCCAGAGCACGATTGAACGTCGCCACCGATCTCTCACAGTTCGACACGACGAGAGAACTGTGCGAGAAGATGCCGATACCGCTGTGCACAGGGCCGGGAATCGTCAATCCCATCGAATTTCCTTCGGCAGGCAGCTCCGACCTGGCACGCATCCTCGGTGGGGGTAACTGATGGCGTCGAACAAGTCCGTGGTGAGCGTTGTCGTGGCACTTGTCATCGCCGCGCCATTGACCGGCTGCAGTCTCAACTTCCAGCACCTCCCCCTCGGACGCGGTCTGCCAGGAGAGTCGTACCCGCTGAACATGGAATTCGTCGACGCGTCGTTACTTCCCGTCGGCGGCGAGGTGCGGATCGGCCAGGCAGTGGTCGGCAGAGTCACGTCGATGAGCGCGCAAACCTTTGCAGCCGTGGTACATACCGAAATCGCGTCGGACATCGAACTACCTGTCGGCACCCGCGCTCGGATCGAACTGTCGACCCCGATCGGCGATGCGTTCGTCAACCTCGAAGTTCCGGTCGATCCAGCGGGCCCCATTCTCGAACCAGGTTCCACCATCGAGCGATCGGAGACCGTGCGCGGACCCGATGTCGCACAACTGCTCGGCGCCGTCGGAACTCTGTTGAACGGCAGTGGGTTGGCGCAGGTCAAGAACATCGTCAGTGAGGCTGATCAGATTCTCGACGGCAGGGAGGAGACGATCCGCGATCTGCTTGCACGCCTTGACACTTTTCTCGGAACACTTGACGACCGAAAGGAATCGATCAATTCGGCACTGGATTCACTGAACCGGCTCAGCGCTCTGATCGGAGACGAGAGCGCCACCATCGACGAAGGCTTGCGCACACTCACACCCGCATTGGGCGTGATCGCCGACCAACGACAACCGCTCCTCGATCTACTCGACGAAACCGATCGGCTCAGTACCGCAACCAATTCCGTACTCGACCAGTCGGCCGACCAGATTTCCGAGATCACCGGACGACTGTCACCCATCCTCGACCAGTTCTCGGCAATGGGGCCGACACTGGGTGAGACGATGGCCAACCTGGACAACGCAAGAGTGCTCCTCGAGCGTGCCAGCCCAGGCGATTACGTGAACATCGACCTCGACGTCGATGTCGAGGGCACCGTGACCGGAGTGCTCAACGAGATAATCCCGGGCGCCGCACCGCCACTGCCACCTCTGCCCGCCTCCGATCGGGAACTGCCGATCACGACACCCCTGCAAGGAGGAACGCGATGAAGAACCGAACCGTCTATTTCGAGATCGCCGCCTTTCTCCTCATCGCGGTGGTCAGCACGACGTACGTACTCCGGCAAGTCGGTGCCGGAGATCCGTTCACCGGAACCTTCTCGGTCATCGTCGAATTGGAGAACGCGGCCGGAATCGCTCCCGGTTCGGAAGTGGCCTATCGCGGAGTCACCGTCGGCGACGTCGAGTCGGTGGAGGTGGACTCTGCCCAGGACCTCGTCGTGATGACGTTGAGCATCGCCGCCGACAAACAGATCCCCAACGATTCGCATGTGGCCATCAGCCAGGACACCGCCGTTCCGGTATTGAAAGTTCAGTTGTCCTCGCAGACCGACGGCGGCCCGTATCTGGTTGAAGGTTCCGTTGTTCCGACTGAGCGCACTTCGATCCCGGTCGCGTTGGGAACCGTGATTGCGAATTTCAACGCTGCTGCCGACACCGTCGATCCGGCAGACCTGCGAACCCTCTCGCACGAACTCGGCGAGGGATTGAACGGATTGGGTCCGGATCTGCAGGCGCTCGTCGACAACTTCGACGTGCTCGCGCGCACTGTCCAATCCGATCAACCGCGTGTCAACACACTCGTCGAGAACTCGCGCTCACTGTTCACTGCGAACGAGGAAAATGTTGACGCTCTTCCCGAAGTTGCACTCACACTTCGCCAATTGACAGATCAGGTACGAAACTCCGATCCGCAACTGCGCACACTCCTCGATCGAAGCCCGAGTGTTCTCGACAATCAGATACTGCCTCTCATCGAACAGAGTCGTGAGCCGTTCAGTCTGCTGTTGGCCAATTCTCTCGTCTCCACTCAGATCGTCACTGCACGGATGCCCGCCGTCGATGCCTTGTTGGTGGTGGTGCCCAAAGGATTCGAGAAGTTCGGAAGTATCGTCAAAGACGGACGGGCACAGCTTGATCTGATCACAGCACTCGGACCGGTCTGTATCTACGACACGCCCCGGCGATCGGTACAGGACACCTCACCGACCACGCTCGACAAGAACCAACACTGCGCGGACCAGTCGGGCCGGATCCAGAATCGCGGATCGCAGAACGTCCCCACCGGAACTGGAACGATCGACGGGGTTGCTGAATACGATCCTGCCCTCGGGGCGGTCGCAGCCGGTGACGGAACGTCGATTCGTCTGGGCCTCAACGGTGGTCAGAACACCGTTCTCGGTGACAACTCGTTTGCCGCACTACTAGTACAAGGAACGCAATGACCGAGACAACCGAACCCCAGACGCCCACAATCGTCGACAAGCCCAAGCGGCTTCGCAAGCAGACCGTAGCGATCGTTGCCGGCGCCCTGGTCGTGGTCGCGGCGCTCGGATGGGGCGCATTCGCGACCTGGCAGAAATCGGTCGACGAAAACGCGCGTATCAGCGCCCTGGACAGCGGACGGCAATTCGCCACTGATCTTGCGACGTACAACTTCCAGAACCTCGATCAGAATCTTTCCGTGGTCCGTGACAATTCTGTCGGCGAATTCGCCGGTCAGTACGCCCAGGTGGCAGCCAACCTTCAGAATATGATCGTGCAGTATCAGGCGACCTCGTCCGCTCAGATCATTTCAGCCGGGCTGGCGAGCAGTGATCGCGACAACGCCGAGGTTCTCGTGTTCCTCGATCAGACGATCACGAACACCAACTCCCCCGATCCGAGAATCGACCGCAACCGGATGCAACTTTCGCTGGTCCGCGAGGACGGCGAGTGGAAACTGAGTAACGTGCAGTTGTTGTGACCCGGCGGTCGGGCGTCAAAGACAGCCGTGTCGGCGACTGCCGATAAAGTGGCGTCCACAAGTCGACGTGTCCTTCGTCGACCAGGAGCACAGGTTCGAGGAGTGTGTCGGTAGCAGTGGCAGTGGAATCTTCGGTGCTGCTGAAGTGGTACTCCGAGACGGCTCGCGACCTACCGTGGCGACGCGAGGGCGTCAGTGCCTGGCAGATCCTGATGAGCGAGATCATGCTCCAGCAGACGCCGGTGGTGCGCGTTGCGCCAATCTGGGAAGAGTGGGTCGAGCGCTGGCCGGTACCGTCGGCGATGGCAGCGTCGAGCCAGGCAGAGGTGCTTCGCGCGTGGGGCAAACTCGGTTATCCACGACGCGCGCTGCGCTTACACGAATGCGCGGGCGTCCTGGCTGCCGAGCACGGTGACGTGGTCCCGGAAGACGTCGATACTTTGCTCTCGCTACCGGGAATCGGTTCGTACACCGCCCGCGCCGTCGCGTGTTTCGCCTACGGACAGCGAGTGCCTGTGGTGGACACCAACGTACGACGCGTGGTTGCGCGAGCCGTCCACGGCAATGCGGAACCCGGGAACCCGTCCAACACGCGAGACCTCGCCGACGTCGCGGCGCTGCTGCCGAGGACGCGTGCGCGCGCCGCCACCTACAGCGCAGCTCTCATGGAACTCGGTGCACTGATCTGCACGGCGCGGAACCCGAACTGCGAGAACTGCCCTTTGCCGAACTGCGCGTGGGTCGCTTCGGGCAAACCGGCACACACCGGACCACCCAAGAAGGTGCAGAAGTTCGCGGGCACAGATCGCCAGGTTCGTGGAAAATTGATGGCCGTTCTTCGCGAGAGTCACCGTCCGGTCGAGCGCGCGCAACTCGACATCGTCTGGCCGGCCGATCCGGGTCAGCGTGACCGTGCGTTGCATTCACTGCTGGTCGACGGACTGGTCGAGCAGACCGACGACGGCCTGTTTGCGCTGGCCGGAGAGGGTACGGCTTAGCCGACTCGCAGCGGGGTGCATTCTTCGGCTGTGGGTTCGTCGGTCTGGAGCGGTGCGACTTCCGGATCAGAATGCCGAAGTACAGCAGGAACGGCAGGCACCACTGGATCGCAAGGCGCAAGTGTCGGAATCTGTAGGGCAGCGCCGGGCGGGGGCCCGCTGGTGGAGGTCGCCGACTCGGCGCCGATGTTCGGGCTATCCGTGGACACCGCGCGCGACCCGTCTGGGGACAGCGCGATCAGCAACCCCGTCAACATGAGTAGAAGCGGCAGTACTATTGCCGCCGCCCACCGGACCCTGTTGACGGGCCGGACAGCCATGCCGTCACCGGACCGAACTTCGCTTCCGCGATCGGCCGCTACCAGCGCAGCCCCTATCGCCAGTTGGGTCCGCTCGCCGAGAAACAGGAAGCCGAGACCTGCCAGTTCAGCGGCTTCCGCGGACGGCTGCCGAGAGTCTTCCTTCACGAGCATCGCGACGAGCATCTTGGGCACAGGGTCTCGTTCGGCGACGAGGAGGTCCAATGTCGCAGCAAATGTCGAGCTGTCCGCAAGCAACTCGGCCGTGTCGTAACGATGCGCCGAGTCCACGACGCCTGCTCTCGGGTCGACGGCCGCGATCACGGTCTCACTGCCGTCCGGCCAGAACGCGAGAATCGGCGAAACACCAATGAGAGCGTCGACCGTCCGCAGGTAGGCAAGCCGTGCGTCGAGACCGTTGACCAACTCGATGTTCTCGAAAGGACTGGAGGACAACGAATCCGAGACAAGTTCGCGCACGTCCGCACGCTCGCACATCACTCCGACGACGGTGGGGCACAGATTCGAGCGCAGGGCTCGACCGGTGGCGACTTCGGCCGCGGAGGCGAGTGCGCGCGCCGACGCTTGCGGAGAGGGAACAGTCCCGTCTGCACCCCAGGGGTGACGGAACTCGTCGATCGAGCCAAGAAGGGGTGTGTCCGCATCTACGAGAGCTGTTGAAATTGACTGATTTTCGAATACAACGCCCAGGCTTTCACGCACTGGATCCTCCATTGACTGCTACTGACTGTTACGAGTGTTGCCATTCCTGCGAAGCTGTATCAGAACGTCAGGCCACCGACCGCCATCGCACCTGGTTCCAGCACCACATCCACCGGCGCTCGGCCGTCGACCGTGACGCGATACGTCCCCGGTAACAGTCCGACAAACGAGAAGTGACCCTCGAACGGTTTCACCGTCCGCGCTGTCGCGTGCCCGCATTGATCGACGCCGTCGATCACCACCGCCTCCGAGATGCCCGATGTCACCAGACCTGAGATTCGTCCATCTGCCGAGACAGCAGCCCACTGGCTTCTCTGACCACCAACAGAAATCCCGTACGGATCACACACTCCCGGGGTGGTCGCCACCCGCACCGTGACATCGCCCGACCGCACGCGAACCGCCCCCCGATCTGCGGTGACCAGTGCAGCGATCGGTAGACCGTCGGCGTCTTCCCGCTTTCCCGCAGTCATCGTCGCCGTTCGGGTGAAGTACCGGTCCGCTTCCAGATTGCCTATCAGGCAATGTAATCCGACCTCGTCGACACCCGAGCCGTCTCCGCAGTAATCAGGCACGGACGGCAGAACGAAACCTCGAGGCACCGGAAGTTGCACGACCACGTCGGAGAGCGGGTTGCCCCGGACACCGATGTCGATGACATACGTCACCGGATCACCCTCTCGGACAATGCCGTTGGACGGTCCCGAATCGAGCCCTGGACCGTCAGCGGGATCGAAGGGCGGTGCACCGTCAATCGCCGTCAGCTCGACGGTGAAGGGAGGCACGAACTCTCCCTCGGCCGCCAATCGAACATCCGACTGCATCGGCAGCAAGCCGAGCGCAGCAGCGCCGACCACCAGAGCTCCGGTCACGACAACTATGCCGATACCTCGCACTCCTCGGCGCCACGCTCTCGGCCGGAGTCCGACGACAACGGCCTTCGACCGCACCTCTGACAGACGAGTTCTCACGACGCTCCTTCGATGTCTGACTCTCGGGCCTCCGACAGGCGCTCGCGGCCACATTTGGCGAATCCCGAGCTACGTTCAATAGAAGTCGCTCGAGGGACTCGAAAGCCAATGGTGACGGCGTGATTGTGTGGGTGAACTTCTCTCAGCCGGGGTGAATTCCCGGGTGAATTGCCCGGGATGGCACGCTCTGGATTCGCACCAGCTACGCTCCTCCCTGTAGATAGATGGATCGAGACAATCCGCCCAAACTCTTCAATCATTGCGGGGCGCGAAAGCAGAAAGGGTCCGCGTTGATGTTCGGGATGGACGGCCACGACTGGGCAGCTATTCCCGAAAGGCGCACCCTCGCGACGTCGATTCCCCGGCAAGCGCTCTTCGACAAACTTGACCGACGTGCCGCGCTGACCATCGTCCGTGCACCGAACGGCCACGGGAAATCGTCGTTGATCGCATCGTGGCTGCGCGCCCATTTGGCATCCGAACGAATACTCGTCTGGGTCTCGGCCCCACGGCCCTCGTCGACACTCGAAGATTTCTGGGCCGTTGTCCTCGATCGAATCCACGCTGCCGGAATCGCACTGCCCGACGTCGACGATCTCGCCGATCCTTTCACCGCTGTCGCCAAATCCCTGAACGCCCTCAGCCGCCCCGTGCTGCTCGTGCTGATCAGGCCGGATCTGATATCGGAACCAGAGTTGGACGATCAGTTGATCGAACTCCTCGCCCTCTGTCACAACCTGGACCTCGTGGTCACGCTCTCGGGCTTCGGCATGTTCTCCGAGCCGTACCTGCTCGACACCGACCACGAGGTGATAAGCGCGAGTGAGCTGTTGTTCACGAGAGCCGATACCGCCCATTTGCTCGCACAAGCTGACGTACACACGACTGACGGTGATGCCGAACAAATCACATCCCTGACAGGTGGGCTGCCAGCGCTGGTTCGTGTCGCCGTTCCCGCCATCCAGACATCGGGTAGCCGCAACCGCGAGCAGATGATCAGGAAGAACATCGCGCAGGCGATCGACGACTACGTGAACAAATCCGTTCTCATGACCGCTGATCATGTGGAACAACTCGAGTTCCTGCTCGCGACGGCCTTTGCGCGATCGATCACCGTCGACATCGCCGCCATGCTGTTCGAGTCCCAACACCCTGAGGATGGCGAGACCGTTCATCAGATTCGCGTGCGCCTGGCGATACTGGAGACAGCCGGGTTGTTGTCACGGGTCGAGACCGAAGCCGAAGAAACCTGGGAGCTGCCTCCCGCCATTCGTCGATCGATACTCGCGCACCAAAAGCGCGCTGGAGTCGATCCGGCGCAACGTCTTTCGTTCCTCGCACACAACCGACTCGACCACGGTCATCACGCGTCGGCGCTGGACTACGCGGTCGAGGCACAGAACTGGACCCTGGCAGTAGACATCGTCGAGCAACACTGGGTGACGATGATCGTCCACAATCTGGACTCGGTTCGCTCTGCTCTCCAACGGATTCCGGCGGAAGCAGCGGACAAACACTCTGCCGTGGAGGCAGGGCGCGCACTGTTCACGATGCATCCGAGCGAGCGCTCGACGGTAGTCGACTTGCTACCCGAATCGCCGGCAGAACTGTGGGCTCTCGGCGCTGAAGCCGGCGCGAAGGACGCCTTGAGCATTGCCTGCGTTCAATCGATCATGCTCAGGATGGCAGGCGAGTACGGGCTCGCAGCAGAAACCACCAGGCGCCTGTCTCATCTCAGTCGCAGTGCGCTGGAGAACAACCCGGAAGCGGTCAGCGCACAGCTCCCTCTCATGCGACTTCAATGGGCGATCAATTTTCAATTGAGCGGCAGGTTCACAGAATCCACGATCAAGGCTCGAATGGCGTACCACGGCGCCCTGTCTCATGGAGTCGACTTCATCGCTCGTAACTCTGCGGGAAGTGCCGCCCTGAATTGGGCGCTGGCTGGTGAGCCGCGGCAGGCCACACACTGGTCCGAACTCGAACAGAAGCATCCGGACCCCGGCGGTTGGCTCGAACCTGTGGTCAAGATCGCCGGCCTGACAGCACGGGCGCTCACTGCTCTCGACACACTCGACTTCGACGACGCACGTCTCGCATTGACCGAACTCGGTCTTCCGTCCGACACCGAGGAACTGTGGGCATTCGTCGTCTATGCGCATTGCCAATTCGCCTTGACCTCCGGCGACCACACTGCGGCACTACTGTTGCTCCACAATGCGATCGAAGCACATTCCAAGCAGTACACGGCTACATCTTTCGCGCTTCCTCTGTTGCAATCCGCAGAGATCGATCTCTTGCTCGCTCTCGGACAGGGGAACAATGCCGTAGCACTGGCCAAGGAGATCATCGATCCTGCAGCCAACCCGTGGACGCTCACGTCGGTGGCGCGTTTACGTCAGCGGATCGGCCAGAACGAGGCCGCGGTGGCGCTGTGTCACCAGTTCGACTGGTCTGGCGTATCCTATCCGCGGGCACAGATGGAATCGCTTCTGGTGCAAGCGGTTGCCCACTCCGAGCTGGGTGAGCCACGCCTCGCCTCTCAGGAGTGGTCCAGAGCGTGCAGCATCGCGGATCAGACCGGACTTCTACGTTCGTTCGCGACCATCGCATCGTCGGACGTCGAGAAACTCGAATCGATGGCCGAAACGAAATCGCGTGCACTCGCCGAATTCTCGAAAAGGGCTCCTGCGGAATCTTTTCCGGAATTCGTACATATCGTGGAGCTGACCGAACGCGAACAGAAAGTCCTCTCACTCCTGGCGCTCGGCATGGGGTCGGCTGCGATGGCCGACAAACTGTACGTGTCCGTCAACACCGTCAAGACTCAACTGCGCACTCTCTACAAGAAGCTCGACGTACACAATCGAAACGAAGCGATCACGAGGGCACGCCAACTGCGCTTGCTGTAGTCGGGGTCGGATCTGATTTCGGACTACATTCTGTAGGCATGAGCACCGATTCCTGCGTCTTCTGCAAGATCGTCGCGCTGACCGAGCCGGCGATTCTCGTTCACGAGAGCGAGACAACTCTCGCATTCCTCGATGCACGGCCGGTGAGTCGCGGACACACCCTGGTGGTCCCCAAGCGTCATGCAGAGAACCTCGATGCTCTCGAAAGTCACGAAGGCGCAGAGATGTTCCGCGTCGGCACGCTCATCGCCGGAGCTCTACGCCGCTGCGACATCGCCGCTGACGGAGTCAACTTTCTCGTCAACGACGGGCGTGCCGCGGGCCAAACCGTGTTCCACTCGCACCTGCACGTCGTCCCCCGCCATCGCGGCGACAAGGCGAAGTTCGCTGCTGGACTCCTCGCCAGGCGAGCCGTCGAGCTGGAGCAGGTGGGCGCGTCGATCCGAAGTCAGCTCACGGTCTGAAGGAATTCCGTCACCACTTCGCGATAGCGCTGCGGTTGATCGTCGTGGACCAGGTGGCCTGCATCGGCAATACGTACGTACCGAGTTCCCGGCCTCTCGGCCATCTCTCGCATCTGTCCCTCGGGGGTGATGGTGAACTCTCCCTCGATCAGCAAGGTCGGCACCTCGATCGCCTTCCACTGATCCCAGAAATGCCTCGTGCCCCACTCCTCCGAGATGTCGCGGAAGGTCGACACGTCGCCGTGCAGGTACCACCCGTCGTCGCGGCGGTCGAAAGAGTCGAGAAAGTACTGGCCGGCGACGGGGCCGAAGAATTCCTTCATCGCCTCCTCGGAAGCAAACGGCTGCGGCCACGCCGAGATCATCTGCGCCCAGTCCGCAGCGGTGCGTCCACGAAAGTCCGGGGCCATGTCTTCGAGGACCAGCGCACAAACCTTTTCGGGATGCGCGGCGGCGAAGCACCACGCATGCAGAGCCCCCATCGAATGACCGATCACGATCATCGGCTCCTCGATGGACGCAACCGCCGATGTCAGGTCCTCGACGAATGCCTCGGTAGTCAGTGCCGCTGGCGCCGGCCTGCCGTGACCGGCAGCGTCGAAGGTGTAGACGTGGCCGAACTCGCGGATCCACGGCACATGGCGACGCCACGTTCGGGAGCTGCCCATGAGGCCGTGCAACAACAGAATCGGTTGTCCCGTTCCACCTTCGTCATGCAACACGAGTGTCACGGTACGCGGTGAAGGTGCGCGGGTAATGTCGCTTGCATGGCAGTCGTGAAGATCAATGCAATCGAGGTCCCCGAGGGCGCCGGCCCCGAACTGGAGAAGCGCTTCGCAGCACGCGCTCACGCAGTCGAGAACTCCCCGGGCTTTCTCGGATTCCAACTCCTCCGCCCCACCGCCGGTGAGAGCCGCTACTTCGTGGTGACTCAGTGGGAGTCCGAGCAGGCGTTCGCCGATTGGCGTGACGGCCCCGCCCGTGAAGCCCATTCCGGCGAGCGCGCGAAGCCCGTCGCTTCGGGTGCGTCGTTGCTCGAATTCGAAGTTGTCCTGGACGTCGCCGCAAAGAGCTGATCTCGAGCGATTGTGCCTGCCTTGGCGGGCACAATCGACGGTCATCTCGGCTTCACGCGTTGACACGGTGCGGGCTGTAGTGCAAAAGTTCGCATGTAAACGCGATGGTCCGACAGGAATCCGGTGAAAGCCCGGAGCGGTCGCGCCACTGTAATTCGAGGTGAAGTGCCTTTTTCGGCACGACTATTTCGACAGCCAGACACTTCGGCCATCGCATGGACCTAGGGGACGCGAAAATCCCAGGAGGCTTCGATGGCTCTCGCCTATTCTCCCGATACGTCGATCGATTCGACTCGTCTTGCTTTCCTCGCCGCTGCAGTAGTTCTGTTCGCGATGCTGGCTCTCTACCTGGTCGGGTTCGACCAGGGCGCTATCTCTCGCACCGGCATGTACATGCATGAATTGATGCACGACGGTCGACACTTGATGGGCCTGCCGTGCCACTAGTCGACAATTTCACGAAGCTTCTCATTCGTGGTTTGTTGGCTGGTCTGATCGCAGGCATCCTTGCCGGCGGAGTTGCATTCGTGCTGGGTGAACCGCACGTCAACGCTGCCATTGCGATCGAAGAAGCCAACAGCGCCACCGGTGAGGTTTCCGGCGAAGCCGCTGGGCATTCGCACGGTGACGAAGAAGAACCACTGGTGAGCCGCGACGGGCAGCGCGCCGGGCTGTTCCTGGCCACGGCGCTTGCCGGACTGGCGCTCGGGGCGATCTTCTCGGTCGTTGCCAATTACGCTCGACGACTCACCGGAATGTCCGGGCCGTTGTTGGCGATCACCATCGCCGTCGGTGGTTGGCTGGCTATCGAGGCTGTCCCCTTTTTCAAGTACCCGGCCAATCCGCCGGCCGTCGGAGATCCCGACACCATCAACCAGCGCACACTGCTGTGGCTGGCCGCCGTGATTCTCGGGCTGCTGTCCGTCACCGCGGCAGCAGCGGCTGCAAAGGCAGTTTCCGGGCACGAGTTCCTCAGTGTGCGCATCGCTGCTCCGGTGGCTGCGTTCCTGGTGATCGTCGCGATCGGTTACGTCTCGCTTCCCGGCATCAACGAGGTGGGCGAGGACTTCCCGGCAACTCTGCTGTGGGAGTTCCGACTTTCCTCGCTCGCTACGCAGGCGACGCTCTGGCTCGTACTCGGGTTGGCATTCGCCTTCGTTACCGAGCGCGCGACCAAGAACACCGAAGTAGCAAAGAAGTACGCCCTTCGCTGAACCTGCTGTGCGCCTTTATTAACCTCCCGCGGTTAATAAAGGCGCACAGCAGTTCTTTTTCAGCTCAGATGATGCACTTCTTGCAGTCCGTACACCGGCGTCGGGATGCCCTCGTAACGCGCCTTCAATTGCAACGCCAAGTACAGCGAGTAGTGGCGCGACTGGTGCAGATTGCCTCCGTGGAACCACAGCGCTTCCTGCTGCGTCGGCTTCCACATGTTGCGCTGCTCGCCTTCCCACGGTCCCGGATCCTTGGTGGTGTTCGACCCCAGGCCCCACACCTTGCCGACCTTGTCGGCGGTGTCCTGACCGATCAGATCCGCCACCCAGCCATTCATCGAGCCGTAGCCGGTCGCGTAGACCACCACGTCGGCAGGCAATTCCGTACCGTCTTCGAGGATCACGCTGTTCTCGGTCAGCTCACGAATGTTGCCGTGCGCGAGCTTGATGTCTCCATTGGCAACCAGTTCGGCAGCGCCGACATCGATGTAGTAGCCCGAGCCACGGCGTAGGTACTTCATGAACAGGCCCGAACCGTCGTCGCCCCAGTCGTGCTCGAAGCCCGCCTTCTCGAGGCGATCGTAGAAATCCTTGTCGCGCTCACGTATTGCGTCGTACACCGGGATCTGGAACTCGTGCATGATCCGGTACGGCAGCGAACCGAACGTGAGGTCCGCCTTGTGTGTCGTCATGCCGGCGGCCAGTGCTCGCTCCGAGTACAGATCGCCCAAGCCCAAATCCATCAGCGAATCCGACTTCACGATGTGCGTCGAGCTGCGCTGCACCATCGTGACGTCGATACCGTTCTCCCACAGTGCGCCGCAGATGTCGTGCGAGGAGTTGTTGGCCCCGATCACGACGACCTTCTTGCCCACGTACTGATCCGGGCCGGGGTGCTTGCTCGAGTGGTGCTGATCGCCGAGGAACTTGTCCTGCCCGGGGAACGTCGGAACGTTGGCCTTGCCGGACATACCCGTCGCCATCACCAACTGCTTGGGACGCAACGTCAACTTCTCGCCGTTGCGGTTGACCTCGACGGTCCATTCCTGGGTCTTCTCGTCGAACGACGCCGAGGTGCAGGTCGTGGAACTCCAGTACGGAACCTCCATGACCTTGGTGTACATCTCGAGCCAGTCGCCGATCTTGTCCTTGGGCGCGAACACCGGCCAGTTGTCGGGGAACGGCATGTAGGGCAGGTGGTCGTACCAAACCGGATCGTGCAGGCACAGGGACTTGTAGCGTCCGCGCCACTGATCGCCGGGTCGCTCGTGGCTGTCGATCACGATGGCCGGTACTCCGAGCTGACGCATCCGGGCGCCGAGCGCGATGCCGCCCTGGCCGCCGCCGACGATCACGACGTAAGGCTGTGTGGTGTAACCGAGTTCGCGGTCTTCGATCTCCTTCTGCTCGGCCCACGTGATGCGGTTCGGGTCTGCCCCATGCTTGGCGCCACGAGGCCGGCGAGTGCCCTTACCTTCTTCGTGTCCCTTCAATTCCTGCAACGACGTCAGCAGGGTCCAACCTTCATCTCCTTTCAAACGAAGGTGCCCGTGCGCGCGACCGGTTGCAGTCTCGAATTCGATCCAGGCCGACGTGACGCCGTCGGCTTCGTCGGGTGTCTCGGTGGTCCGGAATCCCGAAGGATCGGTGTCGTCGAGACGCTCGGAGAGCATGTCGGCAATCTGCTCGCGACCTTCGACGGTCTTGATGTTCCAGGTGAACGACACCAAGTCGCGCCAGAAGCTGTCGAGTGCAAATTTGCCTGCCACACGCTCGATGTCACGAGCCGCGAGGGCCGACTCGAAATCCGCCAGCCAGGCGTCGACGCGTTCCTGAGGTGTCACCGCCGTCAACTTCACCTCGGGGGTGACTGCGGAATCGATGGTTTGCGTCATCACTTCTCCTTGTTTGTGAATGTGACACACAGCACATCCCATAAGTGGCCCCGGTCACAAGCGTTGCAGTCTGTTGCAATCAGCGGGCGCGGTGCCGCCGCCCGATACCGGTTACCCGCACCGATGTGCGGGCAACCGACTCACCCCTCAGCAGGCTTGAATCTGCCGAGTCCCAGCGACTGAAATCCCACAACGTAGAACAACGTCCACAACACGGCCCAATCCACGAAACCCAGTGCATTGCCGTGCAATCCGTCGACAACTGCCGGCTCGTGAAGAATGTGCTCTGCTGCAAAGCGGTAATAGAACAAGAATGTGACCACCGCGAGCACAAACGTGAGCAGCGCGCGGATCGCCAGGTTGACCCCGTCCGCAAAGCCCGTGGGTTTGTTACCGAAGGCGTTGGCCCAGAAGATCATCCAGAATGCCCAGCACACACCGAGCTGCGCCGGGAACTGATGGACCACACCGCCCAACTCGGCAACGGCATCGCTTCCCAAAAGTGCCTTCACCACTGGAAGCGCCACGAAGTACAAGCCGGTTCCGACGGCGAAGTTACCGATCGTGGCTGCGAGCGCCGTCTTACCCCCGCCGCCGAACAGTCGCCACGGCCAGTTGTCGAGCGTCTGGCCAGTCAGGATCACAACCACCACGACGCAGTAGAACCACCCGAGCACGGTGTCGACGGTCATCAACGGATCCGTGGCGGACAGCGACACGGACGGCAGACCGAACACGAAGTACAGCGCCAGCGTCGGGACGGCGACAAACGCGATCTCACACAAACCCACCAACGGCTGCTTCATCCCCAGGGAAGTCCACGGCCAATGCTGCCAGTTCAGGACCACCATCACCCAGGTCCCGAAGCCGAAGAGTACGAACAGCGCACCCGCGAAATATCCGAGGCCGCCCTCACGATCGGCCGCGAAATCCGGGTACAAACTCCCCAAGCCGTTTGCCAGGAGCCACGTCACCACGACGGCGAAGACCGCGGTCGCGACCATGATCGCCAGGCCTTTCGCCGGCTGCGGGAGTCGGTCGAAGCCGGCGAACTCGCAATTGAAGCCGATGAACACCACAAAAAGGATTGCCCAGAAAAGCGCCGCGTTGAACGGCAGAGGATAGAAACTCCAGGGACTGGTGGTCGGATCGGCCAGAAGGTACCAACTCGCCACGGCCAGCACGAGAACGATGACGAGGTTCGCAATCCCGAACCCGATCCAGCGGCGTGACGGTTGTCGGCTCGGCGTGGCCGGTTCCGTGGGTGTGTCGACTGTAGCGGTCATGTGCCCTCTCCCAGATTGTCTCGCAAGATGATTCGCGAAGTGGTGGCGCAACTATGGAACCGTCGCGCGGGGTACCGGGAGGGTTGCCGAGGGTTGCAACCGCTGTCCGATTTTCCGGAATTGCAACACGGTGCAACCCTTCCGCATTGTGGTCGCCGTCACATACAAATCACTCACCGGTTCACAACCGACTGGTTCACTGCTTACGAGGAGATCTGCATGAGCATCACGGGCAAGGTAGTACTGGTCACCGGCGCCGGCCAAGGCATCGGACGCGGAATCGCTCTCCGCCTCGCCCACGACGGCGCCGACATCGCGTTGGTCGACCTCGACCAGACCAAGCTGGATGCGGTTGCCGACGAGATCAGACGGATCGGCCGTCGTGCAACGACGTTTGTCGCCGATGTCAGCGATCGCGCGCAGGTTCACGCCGCAGTCGAACACGCGCACAGTGAGTTGAGCGGATTCGACGTCATCGTCAACAACGCGGGAATCGCTCTCGTCGGCCCGATCTCCGACGCGACGCCGGAAGAGGTCTCCAAGATCTGGAGCGTCAACGTCGACGGCGTCCTGTGGGGAATTCAAGCTGCAGCAGCAAAGTTCCAAGCTCTGGGTCAGCGCGGAAAGATCATCAACGCGTCGTCCATCGCCGGCCACGACGGGTTCGCCATGTTAGGTGTTTACAGCGCAACAAAATTCGCGGTCAGGGCCCTCACTCAGGCTGCGGCCAAGGAATACGCGTCCGACGGAATCACCGTCAACGCGTACTGCCCCGGCGTCGTGGGCACCGACATGTGGGTGACGATCGACAAGAGGTTCGCCGAGTTGACCGGTGCGCCAGAGGGCGCCACCTACGAGAAGTTCGTCGGCGGAATTGCGCTGGGTCGAGCTGAAACCCCCGACGATGTCGCCGGTTTCGTCTCGTACCTTGCCGGGCCCGATTCCGACTACATGACCGGTCAGGCCGGTCTCATCGACGGCGGCCTCGTCTACCGCTGACCGCGGTGTCTTCACTGAAAGCGGTGTCTTCGCTGAAAACGGTATCTTCGCTGAAAAAGCGGTTGCCCGAGCCTGCGATGCCGCCCGGCGAGGATCCTCGCGACTACGCGAGGACCCTCGCCGCGGTGTACGACGCGACGATGGCCGGAGACCGCGCACCGGCCCGCCCAAGGGACGTGGTCCGCCAATCGTGGCAACGCCTGCGCGAGTTAGGTATCGACCCCGAACACAACCGGGTCGAACCGTCCATGGACGTCGCCGAACTCGACCTCCGTCGTCGTGAGTCCGGACTGTACGACGTGCTCGACGACGTGACGCGTGGACTCGAATCGGTTACCGCGAGCGGTGAGAACATCATGGTCGTCGCAGATCTTCGCGGAACTGTACTGTGGCGCAGCGGGTCCCATCGAGTACTGGACCAAGCTGCGCGTCTGGGATTTGTCGAGGGTGCGAACTGGGCCGAGGACAGCGTCGGCACCAACGCCATCGGAACGGCATTGGTGTCACGACAAGCGGTTCAGATCTTCTCGGCGGAACACTATGCGCGCAGCCATCATCCGTGGACCTGCGCGGGGGCACCCATCCGCGATCCGCGGGACGACCGTGTCATCGGCGTCGTCGACATCAGTGGTCCCGCCAAGACCGTCCACCCCACCACACTCGCTCTGGTCGACGCCGTCGCACGCCTCGCGCAATCACACCTACGCGACAAGCATCGGGACAATCTCGATCAATTGCGTTCTGTTGCAGGGCCGATGCTTGCACGTAGCGGATCACCGGCATTGGTGATCGATACTCATGGCTGGGTAGCGGCGGTCGATGCGCTACCTCATCGCTCGCGCGTGCTGCTCCCCGCGGCTTTGGCTCCCGGCAGGACGTGGTTCCCCGCTTTGGGTCTGTGCGAACTGGATCCACTTCCCGGCGGGTGGGTGGTCCGGCCGATCGCCACCGGCGAGAAAATCAGTGCGCCCACGGTGCATATCGATCTGCGCGATTCCGAGAACATGTCGGTGACCGTCACGTCGGGGTTGGGCGAATGGGCCTACTCCCCGACCCAGCGGCATGCGGAGATTCTGTTTCTCCTCGGATCCGAGAGGCGTGGACTGACCGCATCGCGGTTGGCGCAGGATCTTTTCGGTGACCCGGCCCGCACGGTGACCGCGCGGGCCGAGATGTCGCGTCTGCGCAAGAACCTTGCCGGAGTTGTTGCAGCGCAGCCGTACCGGTTCGTCGATGCAGCGCACGTCACGCTTTCCTGCCCCGACGACGGTGCACATCTGTTGCCGTTCTCGAACGCCCCGGCAGTTCGTGCCGCTCGCCTTACTCAGGCCGGTTCGGAGGCCTGAGTAAGCAACTGCAGAAACACCTCTTCGGGTTGAGCGCCGGATACTGCGACCGCACGGTTGGCGACAAAGAACGGGACGCCGCTGACCTGCAGTTGGCGGGCCATGGACAGATCTTCGCGAACAGCCTCCGCTGCGGCATCGGAGCCCAGTTGCTCGCGCACGACGTCGGCGTCGAGGCCGACGCTCACGGCCAGCTCGACCAGCACCTCACGGTCGTCGATCACCTTGCCGTCGCTGAAGTGCGCTTTGAACAGCGCTTCGAGGAGTTCGTTCTGCCGCTCACCCGCGAGATGCAGCAACCTGTGCGCATCAAAGGTGTTGGCGGCGATCACGGTGTCGAAGTCCAAGGTCAAGCCGACCTCGGCTGCCGTCGCGCTGACGTGGGCAAACATCTGACGTACCTGTTCAGGCGCCATCCCCTTCATCTCGACCAAGGCGTCGAGTTCGGTTCGTCCCTCTCCCACCGGGGTCTCCGGAGCGAGCTGGTACGAGCGCCAGATGACGTTGACGCGGTCCTTGTTCTCGAAACGATCCAGAGCCGAAAGGAACCTGGTCTTTCCGATGTAGCACCACGGACAAGCGACGTCAGACCACACTTCGATGGTCACGTCTTGGTCAATCACGATTTGATCAGTCACCGAAGGTGCAACAACGAACAGGGCCGGGATTAGTCCCGGCTCACGTCACGAGGTTACAGAATCACGTGACCAGACCACACCGGAACGCGATCAACGACGCACTCACCCGGTTGGGCACACCGAGCTTGGCGAACAACGAGGAGATATGCGTCTTGACGGTGGTCTCACCGAGGTACAGCCGCTCCGCGATGACGCTGTTGGCCGCGCCTGTCGCCAGGATTGTCAGCACTTCGCGCTCACGCTCGGTGAGCGAAGCGAGGGGAGTCAGGTCGGGTGCTTGCCGACGCGGCGCCGAGGCCACGATGGCACGTAGAGAATCGGAGCTGAACAACGAGTGGTCCGACGCCACCACCCGTACTGCCTGCTGGAACGCCTGTGGGGCCGCGTCCTTGCTCAGGAAACTGTGCGCGCCCGCCTCGACCGCCTGCACGACCATGTCGTCGACGTCGAAGGCGGTCATCGCAATGACCTTCGGCGGATTGCTCATGGTCATCAACTCTCGGGTGGCCTCCAAGCCACCGACGCGTGCCATCTTCAGATCCATCAGCACCACGTGCGGACGAAAACGAGTGACTTTGGCTGCGACCTGATCGCCGTCCTCGGCCTCGGCAACCACCACGATGTCCGGCGCTGCTTCCAGGATGTCCTTCATCCCGCGCCGAACCCACGCGTCGTTGTCGACGATCAAAACTGTGATGCGCGAGTCAGCGTCCATAGTGCGCTCAGATTACCCAGAGCCCCCGACAGTTAGAGGGTGGGAGGGTTACGACGACCAGGGCACCCAGCAACTGACGAGGAAATCGTCCCCCAGCGCGCCTGCCTCCACCTTGCCGCCGATTTCTCTTGCCTGTTCGGCCAACCCGCGTAGGCCGGACCGTGAACCGATCGACGTCATGGGTGCAAGCTCGCTCAGCTTGTTGCGTGCGAGGATACGAATTCCGTCGTGCGGCGACCCGGTCACCGAAATGACGAGCATCTGGTCGCTCGCGTACTTCTGGACGTTGGTCAACGATTCCTGAACGACGCGATAACAGACGTGCCCCGCCAACATTCCGACATCACCCGGGAGCAGCTCCGATTCGAGACGGCAGTGAATGCCCGCGGCGCGTGCACCGTTGACCAGATCGCCGATCGCGTCGATCCCCTGGTGCCCGCCGTGTTCGCGGCGATCACCGCTTCCCCTGAGCACTCCGACGATTCCCTTCAATTCGTCCAAAGCCTCGTGCGCGGTGGTTCTGATCATCGCAGCGGTGTTGACGACCTTCTCGGGATTGTCTGCCGCGCTGACCTGTAACCCACCGGCGAACAACGAAATCCGGCTCAGACTGGCCGCGATCGTGTCGTGCATGTCGCGCGCGATCCGCGTTCGTTCCTCGGTGCGAATCATCTCGTCGCGCATCACGTCTGTTTTCTCGGTGGCAAGATCCCGTACGTGTTCGGCCTCGACGAGTTCGGTTCTGGTCCGAATCAGGAGCGAGAGCGCCACGACGATGCCGGCCATGACGGCTGCGACGAGCCACGGGATCCAGATGGCGACGTCGTATTGAACAACCGCCGAACCGTCCTTGGGTTTCATCGTTCCCATCGTGAGAACGGAGTACTCACGATGGCGAAAAGCGTCGTAGGTCAACGAAATTCCGCACGCGACGAAGACAGCTGCCGCAGCGGCAGCAAGCCGAGGCCCACGCGCGATCCGAGCAACGGCGAACAATGCGATGAGCGCCGCCGTCGCATCGGTGGGGAAGAACAACGGGCCGACCAGCGTGATCGCCAGAACCACCCAGGGATACTGATGGCGCCACACAAGCGATATCCCACCGGCCACGCCCAGGACGAACCCGATACCGACCAATACCGGTGGCATATTTCCCGACGCGCCTGCGATGCCCACCGTCATGAAGGAACAGAAAAGGCTGAACGCGACAGCGGCGGTAGTCCATACGCGTCGTCGCACAACGGTTCCCTTGGTGGTGATCACCGAGCAAGCGTATCCACCGCCACCGACGCCTCGAATCAGCCGAACGGGTGGACGAACCGCCAGGCTCCGACCGAAAGGATGAGGCGGACCGATCTTTCGACCGAAGCGGTGAGCAGTCCTCACATCGTTGACTTGTGCCATACCAACTCTCGAAAGGCGCACATCATGCGATCACTCCGCACTCCCCTCGCCCTCCTCGCCGTCGGCGCAGCCCTGTTCGCAACCATCGCCTCGGGCGAGACCGACGAAGCGAAGAAGGTCGACGACAACGGTTCTTCCGCCGCACCTGCGGCCGCCTTCGGAATCGGTGACGTCGTCGAACTGGGCGACTGGCGCGTCCAGGTACACGGCGTCGTCGATCCCTACGTCTCGACCAATCAGTTCATCACCGCTGATCCCGGAAACCGCTACGTCGTGGTCGACACCGAGGTCACCAACAACAGTGACAAGCCGTCGACGGTCTCGTCGATGATGTGCTTCGAACTGCAGGACTCGGCAAACAAGTCGTACAACATCACGTTCACCGACAGCAGCACGTCGAGTGTCGACGGAGAGCTTGCGCCGGGCGCTGCCAAGCGAGGCGAATTGGCGTACGAGGTCCCCGAAGCCGCCACCGGTCTGCGCCTTCAGTTCAAGTGCGATCTGTTCTCGTCCGGCTCGGCAACCATCAACCTGTCGTGAATCGTCCGGGCGATCTGCTGCTGAATCCGTGGGCACTGGTCTCGGTGGCCGTCATCTTGATCAACGACCACGTACTCAAAGGGGCATTCGGGAACACGATGACGGGCAAGCTGTCCGACGTCGCCGGTGTGTTCCTGCTTCCCCTGCTTCTGCTCTCGGTTCTCGAGGTGCTCAGGCGAAGTCTGGTGGGGCGAGCAGCGATCGCCTGGTCCATCGCGGTCACGGGGATCGGCTTCGCCGCCGTGAAGGTGATACCGCCGATCGGCGACGCATACGAGTGGGTGATCGGGTTTCTCCGCCTGACCGCAGGAGGATTCCGCGGAGATCTCTTGCCGATCCTGGTCTATCGCGATCCCTCGGACCTGTGGGTGCTCCCGATCCTGTTCGCGAGCTACCTGGTCGTCACACACAACCGCACTCGGGCGCCGGAGGGGGCGCCCGAGCGCGAGATGATCAGTCCAGGGCCGCATCCAACGTGATGTCGACGCCGGTCAGTGCCTTGCTGACCGGGCATGTTTCCTTGGCCGCCTGGGCAACCTTGGCAAAACCGTCGGCGTCGAGGCCGTCGACCTCGGCGCGAACGGTGAGCTTGATTCCGGTGAGCTTGAATCCGACCGTGTCGGGGCCGAGTGACACGTCCGCGGTGATGTCGAGGCTCTGCGGGGTCCCGCCGGCCTCGGCGATCAGGGCCGACAATTGCATCGCATAGCAGGACGAATGCGCCGCGGCGATGAGTTCCTCGGGGCTGGTGGTTCCGCCGGCCTCCTCAGCTGCGCGCTTGGGGAACGACACGTCGAAGGTGGCGACGCCCGAGCTGGTGAGTTCCACCTGTCCCGATCCGGCCTCGAGGGTGCCGTTCCAGGCGGTGCGTGCGGTACGAGTTGGCATTGCTGTCCCTACTTCCGTCTTCACATGATTCGGTGAACGCCTTGCGATCACGAACCTACCCGCGATACGTGAAGTCACACCTACTGTTTCGGACGGGACTACCCGAGGAGCGTCGCGGACAGCAGTTTCTCGACGCGGGCCTGCGCGGAGTTCTCCGAGGAAAAGTGCACGATTCGGCCGATGTCGAAGACCAGTCCGAGCGCCGCGTGGACGAGAAACCGCGCTTGGACGATCGACAACTCCGGACGCGCCTCGACACACAAGTGCGCCCACTCCTCGACGTTCAAACGCTGAATGTTGCGCAACTCGGTCCGTGATCGATCCGGCAAGCTGCCGATCTCGGCAAAGTACACGGCCAACAGTTCGCTGGTTCCGAACGAAACCTCGACGTACATCTTCGCCAACGTCTCGACGGCCGCGAGAGGAGTCTCCGACTCAGCCAACGCCGAGCCCAACGTCATAGTCAGACGATCGGACGCCCGGTGGAAGGCCGCAGCAAGAAGGTCGGCCTTGCTCGCGAAGTGCCGATACACACTCGACGCGTTGATACCCGCCGCGGCACCGATCTCCTCGATGCTCACGTCGTGGTAGCCGCGCTGATAGAACAGCAACACTGCTTCCTGAAGCAGCACTTCACGTTTCGACGTCCGTACGAGGCCTGTTTTGCGTTCGGACGCCCCTGCCCTCGCGCCGTCCTCCTCGGCAGCGGGCAATTCGACGCCGATGACGGACCAGCATGCCGCAAGAATCAGCGCTTCGATCTGCTTGGCGGACAACGCGGATCGATGACCGGTGATACTGGCGATCACACTGAGCACGGCGGGCGCGATGAGTTCTACATCCGCCGGGTCGAGTTCCGGACGAACCGCTGCCAGCGGCTCGGCGATCCGAAGATTGAGCGTGCGCATTCCCACCCGCAATTGCTCACGATCCTCGTCGACCAGGTACCTGCCCTCCCATCGGTAGAGCCCTCCCCGGCGCCGATTCTCGATCGTCGCGCGGATGACACCCACCATCGTGGAGTTCAACTGCTCGCGTGGATTTTCGTTTCCGTGCACAGCTGGATCGCTGGCATCCAACAACGCCTGCGTCAGGTTGTTCACGGTGTAGACGAACAGGGCGTATTTCGTGGGGAAATGACGATAGAGGGCCGGACCGGAAATTCCGACCTTCGCGGCGATCTCGTCGATGCCCACCGCGTGGTAGCCACGTTCGCTGAATGCTTCCGCAGCAGCGGCCGCGATTTGCGCCTTCCGATTCTTCGGACGCGTCCGTGGTGCAGGGTCGCCGCCACGCACGGAGACGCGTGTCTGTCCGGGCACCTGACCCTCCACTTCCGTTGCTTTCTCTTGCACTGCCTTCGTCCGCTGCACCGCACTTCCACGGGCGCGAGTCCGAACGGATCATGTTAACCGTCGCGAAGGTCGCAATTCGCGCCCGGTACTGCTTCACCCGAAACCCTACAACGCAGTTGTAGCGGCGGACGGATTCCGGAAAAAGAGTCTTGACACCCGCTCTCTCAGCGGTGTTATGTTAGTGACGATTCGCACAACCTCGCACGTAGTCCGCTGGCGGGCTCGTTCCCTGCGGCGTGAAGTTTTCCTCGCCCGCAAGAGGGTTCGATGCCGAATGACCGACCGTAAGAAAGTAGTTGTGAGCAGATGATTCGCACTCGCTTCACCGAAATGTTCGGCGTTGACCATCCCATCGTGCAAGGGGGCATGATGTGGGTGGGACGGGCAGAACTTGTTGCGGCCACGGCAAATTCCGGCGCCCTCGGGTTCTTGACGGGCCTCACTCAACCCACACCGGAAGACCTCGTCAAGGAAATTGCTCGAACCCGCGATCTCACCGACAAGCCTTTCGGCGTCAATCTCACTATTCTGCCGTCGATCACGCCGCCGCCGTACGCCGAATACCGCCAGGCGATCATCGAATCCGGGATCAAGATCGTCGAAACCGCCGGTTCCAATCCGATCGATCATCTTCCGCATTTCAAGGACGCGGGCGTGAAGGTTATCCACAAGTGCACTGCAGTTCGACATGCGGTCAAAGCCGAGAGACTGGGCGTCGACGCCGTCAGCATCGACGGCTTCGAATGCGCCGGGCACCCAGGCGAGGACGACATACCAGGGCTCATTCTGATTCCGGCGGCCACGCAGCAACTCACGATTCCGGTGATCGCTTCAGGCGGAATCGCAGATTCACGTGGACTCGTCGCGGCGCTTGCGCTCGGAGCAGACGGCGTCAACATGGGAACTCGCTTCATGTGTACCGTGGAATCCCCTGTCGCACAATCGGTTAAAGAGCAGATTGTCGCAAACACCGAACGCGACACCAAGCTGATCTTCCGGACCCTTCACAACACCGCGCGCGTAGCCGCGAATGCGATCAGTGCCGAGGTCGTCGACATCGAAGCACGTGGCGACGCGCAGTTCAGCGACATTCAGCATCTGGTAGCCGGAGCCCGCGGACGCAAGGTTTTCGAGGACGGCGACCTCGATGCAGGCATCTGGTCCGCCGGACAGAGCCAAGGATTGATCAACGACATCCCGACCGTCGCAGACATGATCGACCGCATGGTCTCGGAGGCCGAACACCTCATCACTTCACGGCTTTCCGGATTCGTCACCGCTGTGAGCGCGGCATGACCGCCACCGCCGAGACGGGCTTTCGCTCCGAAATCACCGACGGCGTACTGCGATTGACCTTCGACCGCCCGAAGCGGATGAACGCGATCGATCTGCCCACGATGACTGCTTTCGCAGCTGCCGTCCACGACGGCGGCGCAGACCCGGCCGTTCGCACCATCGTCATCACCGGATCCGGTCGAGCGTTCTGCACCGGCGCCGACCTCGCCGCAGCGGCCGTCAACCCCGCAGACCCGAAAGTCGTCATGGATGCGGCGACGTCGCTGATTCGCGCCATCACCAGCGCCCCGGTCCCGGTGATCGCCGCGGTCAACGGTCCGGCCGCCGGCGTCGGAGTGTCCATCGCTTTAGCCGCGGACCTGACGTACGCCGCATCGAGCGCCTATTTCCTCCTCTCCTTCGTCAACATCGGTCTGATGCCCGACGGCGGCGCCAGTGCGTTGGTACCGGCAGCGATCGGACGCGCCCGAGCGGCCGAGATGGCATTGCTGGGCGAGCGAGTTTCCGCCGAGGACGCAGAGCGGTTCGGGCTCGTGTCCCGCACCGTCGCCGACGACGCGTTCGACGCACTCGTCGACTCCGTGGTCGATCGCACGTCGAAGGCTCCCCGACGCGCCCTCGAACTCACCAAGCGCGCACTCAATGCGGCGACACTGGACCGCCTCGATGATGCGCTGGAGCTCGAAAATACCGGTCAGGCAGAACTTCTCACTGGCGAGGACTTCAAAGAAGGCGCGATGGCGATGCTGCAGAAACGCGCGCCCCACTTCAAGTAATCACTGCGAATTTTCGTTAACAAAACCACTGTACGAATCGACGGCTCACTGTAGCCTGAGTCACACAATCACCCACGCATGAGAGGAACCCATCGATGGCCTCCACCGATGCAGTCTCCGAGGCGCAGCGTTCACGCCGCACCAACTGGAACAATCAGATCGCCAGGCATGCGCAGATGATTCCCGATCGCACCGCACTGCGATTCCTGGGCGATTCCATCACCTGGAGCACCCTCGACGCACGCGTCGAGAAGCTGGCGGACGCTCTTGCCCGACGCGGCGTCAGCTTCGGCGACCGCGTGCTCATCCTGATGCTCAACCGCCCCGAATACCTCGAGGTCGTGCTCGCGACCAACGCACTGGGCGCCATCGCCGTTCCGGTGAACTTCCGTCTGACACCACCCGAGGTCGCTTATCTGGTAAACGACTCCGGCTCCAAAGTCATTGTCGCCGAAGGACCGTTGGCTCCGTTGGCCGGAGCTGCGCGAGCCGCGTCCGAGGGTATCGACATCTCCATCACCGTAGGCGCCCCCGCCGAGGGTGACAGCCTGAATTACGAGGACTTGATCAGCGAAGAGGGCGAGTCGCACGCGTTCGTCGACATCCCGGACGACACTCCTGCACTCATCATGTACACCTCGGGAACCACCGGTCGCCCCAAGGGCTCGGTGCTCTCCCACTCCAACCTGTCTTCGCAAGCATTGACCTGTATCAGGGCCTTCCACCTGTTCAATGCCGATTCCATCGGCTTCTGTGCGTCGCCCATGTTCCACATCGCAGCCCTCGGTTCCATAGCGCCGAGCCTGCAACTCGGCACGACCACGGTGATCCATCCGGTCGGCGCATTCGACCCGGGTCAACTACTCGACATTCTGGAAGCCGAGAAGGTCACCAGCTTGTTCCTCGTGCCCGTGCAATGGCAGGCCGTGTGCGCAGTACAGAAGGCGCAACCTCGAGCACTGTCGCTGAAGAACATCTCGTGGGGCGCCGCACCGTCGTCCGATACGATCCTGCGGGCAATGGCCGAAACCTTCCCGGACGCATTCAATGTCGCGGTCTTCGGTCAGACCGAGATGTCGCCCATCACTTGCGTTCTCGACGGCGAGGATGCGATTCGTAAGCTCGGATCCGTCGGTCGGGTCATCCCGACCATCTCGGCCAGGGTCGTCGACGAGAACATGGACGACGTGGCACCCGGTGAAATCGGTGAAATCGTCTACCGCGGGCCCACGATGATGAGCGAATACTGGAACAACCCCACCGCCACCGCTGACGCCTTCCACGGTGGATGGTTCCACTCCGGCGATCTCGTTCGAGTCGACGACGAAGGCTTCGTCTACGTCGTGGATCGCAAGAAGGACATGATCATCTCCGGCGGAGAGAACATCTACTGCGCGGAGGTGGAAAACGTTCTCTACGAACACGAATTGATCGTCGAAGCGGCCGTCGTCGGTCGCCCCGACACCAAGTGGGGCGAGGTGCCGGTAGCGATCGTCGCGATGGCGCCAGGTTCAGCCGTGGACCTGACCATCGAGGAGCTGAGCAGCTTCCTCAACGATCGTCTCGCGCGCTACAAGCACCCGAAGGACATCGTCGTCGTGGAAGCACTGCCGCGCAATGCAAGCGGCAAGGTCGTCAAGGGTGAACTGCGAGAGAAGGTTCGAGCGGTCGACGCAGTTTCCTGACTTCACACGCAAACGGGCGGCACCTCCAGCGAGGTGCCGCCCGTTTGTGTGTGCCCGTCAAGCGCTCTGCGAATGCAACTTCCGATGCAGTTCTCGCACCAGCGGAACCAACTCCGGCACCGGGCCTTCGACCGGGACGTTCGGCGCAACCTCGTTGACGGACAGAGACTTCACCGGCGCCGGGGACACACCCCACTCCGCGAGCCAGTCGCCGAGTTGGGCCGAAGAGCAGATGTAGACGATCCGTCCGAGGCCCACCCACGCGTGCGCGGCCGAACACATCGCGCAGTGCTCTCCCGAGGTGAACACCGTTGCCGTCGAACGCTCGTCCGGCGTCAGATACTGGGCCGCCCACCGAGCCAGCTCGAACTCGGGGTGGCGAGTGTTGTCGCCGCCCGCGATCCGGTTTCGATCTTCCGCCAGAAATGTTCCGTCGGCCGCTGCCAGGACGGAACCGAAAGGTTCGTCGCCCGCATCCAATGCTTCCGTTGCCAATTCGACGCAACGACGCAGGTGACCCAGTTCGATGTCGTTCATGTGTACGCCCTCTCCCGTGATACACGAAACGGGCGGCACCGGTGAGGTGCCGCCCGTTCGTTACCTACTCTGCTGTACTACTCTGCTGCGCTTTCGCTTTCGCCGGCCTTGGTCAGCTCGATCGGCGGTGCGTCCGGCACGTCGATCGGCTTCTTGGTAGGCGTGAACGTGAACTTCGCGTCCTCGCCCGAGCCTTCGCCGTCCCAGTTCTCGACGTCGACGAGCACGATGTGGCCGGGTCCGATCTCTCCGAAGAGGATCTTCTCGGACATCTGGTCCTCGATCTCGCGCTGGATGGTGCGACGCAGCGGTCGTGCACCCAGTACGGGATCGAATCCGCGCTTGGCCAGAAGCGACTTGGCCTTGTCGGTGACCTCCATGGCCATGTCCTTGTTCTTGAGTGCCGCCTCGACGCGAGCGAGCATCAGGTCGACCATCTGAACGATCTGCTCGTTCGTGAGCTGATGGAAGACGACGATGTCGTCGATACGGTTCAAGAACTCAGGACGGAAGTGCTTCTTCAGCTCGTCGTGAACCTTGAGCTTCATGCGCTCGTAGTTCGACTCCGTGCCCGTTCCCGAGCTGAAGCCCAGGCCGACTGCCTTGGAGATGTCAGACGTACCGAGGTTGGACGTGAAGATCAGCACCGTGTTCTTGAAGTCGACGGTACGTCCCTGACCGTCGGTGAGACGGCCGTCCTCGAGCACCTGCAGGAGGGTGTTGTAGATCTCCTGGTGTGCCTTCTCGATCTCGTCGAACAGCACGACGCTGAACGGCTTGCGGCGCACCTTCTCGGTAAGCTGGCCGCCCTCTTCGTATCCGACGTACCCGGGAGGGGCACCGAACAGACGCGAAGCGGTGAAGCGGTCGTGGAACTCGCCCATGTCGATCTGGATCAAGGCGTCGTCGTCGCCGAACAGGAAGTTGGCGAGCGACTTCGCGAGCTCCGTCTTACCGACACCGGACGGGCCGGCGAAGATGAACGAGCCCGAGGGACGCTTGGGATCCTTCAGACCTGCACGCGTACGACGGATCGCCTTCGAGACGGACTTGACCGCCTCTTCCTGGCCGATGATCCGCTTGTGCAGTTCCTCTTCCATGCGGAGCAGACGAGTGGTCTCCTCCTCGGTGAGCTTGAAGACGGGGATACCGGTCCAGTTGCCCAGAACCTCGGCGATCTGCTCGTCGTCGACCTCGGCAATGACGTCCAGGTCGCCCGCACGCCACTGCTTCTCACGCTCAGCGCGCTGAGCAACGAGGGTCTTCTCCTTGTCACGCAGGTTCGCAGCCTTCTCGAAGTCCTGCGCGTCGATCGCGGACTCCTTCTCGCGACGCGCGTCGGCGATGCGATCGTCGAATTCGCGCAGGTCCGGCGGTGCAGTCATCCGACGGATGCGCATTCGCGCGCCCGCCTCGTCGATGAGGTCGATCGCCTTGTCCGGCAAGAAACGGTCGTTGATGTAGCGGTCGGCCAGCGTCGCCGCTGCCACGAGAGCACCGTCCGTGATGGAGACACGGTGGTGAGCCTCGTAGCGGTCACGAAGACCCTTGAGGATCTCGATGGTGTGCTCGACGGTCGGCTCGCCCACCTGAACGGGCTGGAAACGACGCTCGAGAGCAGCATCCTTCTCGATGTACTTGCGGTACTCGTCGAGCGTGGTGGCACCGATGGTCTGCAGCTCACCGCGAGCAAGCTTGGGCTTGAGGATGGAGGCCGCGTCGATAGCGCCTTCGGCCGCGCCCGCACCCACGAGGGTGTGCAGCTCGTCGATGAACAGGATGATGTCGCCGCGGGTGTTGATCTCCTTGAGAACCTTCTTCAGGCGCTCTTCGAAGTCACCGCGGTAACGGCTGCCGGCCACGAGCGACCCGAGGTCGAGCGTGTACAGCTGCTTGTCCTTGAGGGTCTCGGGGACCTCACCGTTGACGATTGCCTGAGCCAGGCCCTCGACCACAGCGGTCTTACCGACACCGGGTTCACCGATGAGAACCGGGTTGTTCTTGGTACGACGCGAGAGAACCTGCATGACACGCTCGATTTCCTTCGAGCGGCCGATGACCGGGTCCAGCTTGCCTTCGAGGGCAGCTTGCGTCAGGTTGCGACCGAACTGGTCGAGCACGAGCGAGGTGGACGGCGTGCCGGCCTCTCCGCGGGTGCCACCGGTTTCGGTGGGCTCTTTGCCCTGGTAGCCCGACAGCAGCTGGATGACCTGCTGGCGGACGCGGTTGAGATCGGCACCGAGCTTGACCAGAACCTGGGCTGCTACGCCCTCACCCTCACGGATGAGACCGAGCAGGATGTGCTCCGTACCGATGTAGTTGTGTCCGAGCTGCAGCGCTTCGCGCAGACTCAGCTCGAGGACTTTCTTGGCGCGCGGTGTGAAGGGGATGTGACCGGACGGAGCCTGCTGGCCCTGGCCGATGATCTCCTCGACCTGGCTGCGGACTCCCTCGAGGGAGATACCCAACGACTCCAACGACTTGGCTGCGACACCTTCGCCCTCGTGAATGAGGCCGAGAAGGATGTGCTCCGTGCCGATGTAGTTGTGGTTGAGCATCCTGGCTTCTTCTTGAGCCAGGACAACAACGCGCCGCGCGCGATCGGTGAACCTCTCGAACATCGCTCTCCCTCACACTCTCCGGCGGGCAGGTTCGAGACCGGATGTCTCGTCCCTGGTCGCCGCGTTTCGCTCCGGCACTACAGACTGATCGCCTCGCCGGTCAGCGGACTGACGTCCACGAATCGACAAAGGTTGCACGACCCCACTTATTACTCTAGAGGGCGCGAAGTCCACCTGCTGCTCCTCCACCCGATTGGCGGCGGAAGCCGGACTGCTTACCGTTCACAACGTCGCAGCTGAGGGAATCGTTTCCCGGTTCCTGTACGCCTGAAGCGAACAGCGATTTTCGACGCCTGATCAGCCGAATATCGGGAGTACCCGAGCGCACGGCACCTCACGCGGATTCGACGGATCCAGCGCGTTGAGCGTCAGAGTCGCCGTTCGCTGCGACGCCACCAGCGCGATGTGATCCGACAGGTCCTGTTCGCAACCGTCCTGAACAACTATGTTCGACGCGTTCGACGCGGCCAGTATTCCGCTGCTGTACGGAACGACCACTTGATCGAACCGAGTCACGATGTTGGTGTACTCGACGTCATCGGAGTAGACGCCCGCGTCGCGCAGTTCGGTGACGAAGGTGGCGTTGTCGAAATCCGGTCCCCCGACGCCTTCCGGCGGCCCGACCTCCGAGCCGTCCCACAACGGAGCGATGGAGACGATCTTGGAAACCTTCGCGTCGCCGCCGAGAAACTTGGCGTAGTACGCACTGACCGTCGTCCCCTGAGAGTGTCCGATCAGGTCGACCTTCGAGGCACCCGTCGCAGAGAGAACGTCGTCGACGAAGTCCGACAGTTGCCCTGCGCTGTCTCCGAGTGGTGCGAGACCGCCGGCTGCGGAAATCGGCCACGGCTGGTCCGTTCGATTCCCGAAGGTGAGCGCAAAAACGCAGTATCCCTCATTGGCCAGTACGGGTGCGAGTACGCCCCAATTGGTCTGACGGTTGGCCGCCGTCCCGTGCACCAGGACGACCGGATCAGGATGAGCAGCGGAAGGCGCGCACGAGAAGTCGTTGGTGCCAGGGGCCGATCCGCCCGGGTTGGTCGCTTCGAGGACGATTCCACTGAGGAAACCGGACGGAACAGGAAGAGGTTCGTTCGCCGACGCAAGAGACGGCGCGGACGCGGCCACGGCTCCCGCCACAGCGAGAGCGCCCACGCATGTTCGAATCCCCACCGAAGGCCTCCGCATAGTGATCAACCCACGACGGGCAATACCGAGTTGCACGGTACCGGCCGCTGATGCGCGGGGTCGAGTGCATTGAGAGCAAAAGTCGCGGCGCGCAGCGATGCCGCGATGGCGAGGTGATCGGAGATGTCTTGCTCACAACCGTCCTGGACGACGATGTTGGTGGCGTTCGGCCCAGGCTCCAGCCCATTTGTATACGGCAGCACCAGTTCGTCGTAGCGGGTCGTGATGTTCGTATAGTGAACACCCGGCGCGTAAACGCCTCCCGCACGGAGATTTTCGATGAACTCCGAGCCTGCCCCCATGTTCAGACATGCCTTGCAGATCGGGAATCCGGCCTGCGCTGCCTCGGATACCCCGAGTTCGCGAAGGCTGCGGCCGACACTTGCCTGCTCGTTTCCGAGCGTTCCCTTCCACAGCGACGCCACCGAGACGATGTTGTCCACTTTGTCGGCACCACCGAGGAACTTCGCGTAGTACCCGTTGATGATGGTGCCCTGGGAATGTCCGATCAGATCTACCGATGTAGCACCCGTGGCATCAAGTACTTGATCGACGAAATTCGACAATTGTGCTGCGCTGGAAGGAATTTCCTGCATTCCACCGATCGCCGACAACGGCCACGGTTGCTCGGGGAAGTTGCCGTACGTCAGCGCGAAGACGCAGTAGCCCTCGTTGGCGAGCAACGGCGCATAGGTGGCCCAGTTGGTCTGCCTGTTTCCACCCGTTCCGTGAACGAGCACAACCGGATTGGGATGTTCGGCAGTCGGTTTACACGAAAAGTCATTGGATCCAGGAGCTGAACCGCCAGGATTTCCCAACTCCTGAGGAACACCGGCAAGGAAGGCATTGGGCACGGGCAACGGAGCCTGAGCCGAAGCCACGGAGGTGAACCCGACGAGCATCAGAGCGGCAAGAACCACGCCCCCGAACAACCTGTTTCTGTGCACGACCGACTCCTCTACGAGAGATGCGAACCGTGCAGACGCTAACAAACTAGAACGCGTTATCAATCCGTTTCGGCAAAATGCGCCCGAATCCATTTGCGATCCATTTCAGACGGCCTTTTCGTAGGCTCGGCGCACCTCGGTGGAAATACGACCGCGGGCCGAAATCTCGAAGCCGGCACCCTTGGCCCATTCGCGGATGGCGGCACTCTGATCGCGGTCCGCAACGGGACGGGATTTGGTCACCGCTCCGTTGACTGATTTGGCGGAATTCGACTTTCTCGCATGAGGAATCCACTTTTTCAGTGCATCGCGCAGTTCCGCGGCGTGGGCGGCGGTGAGATCGATTTCGTAAGCAACTCCGTCGACGGAAAACTCCACAGTTTCGTCCGCGGGCGATTTTTTGTCCAGATCGTCAACCATCGTGACAACAACCTTTTTCACCACGACCATTCCTCCCCAGATCCTTCGATAAGCAGCGACAATAGCACCTGGACAAACGTCCTGTCTTGGCTCGTCAGGATGATTGGGACTTCTCGCCGCCGGGTATGCCGGTCGACTTGTCTTGCGACAAGGACAGTGCCGATACACTCCTCGCGACGCATCGGGGGATGCATCCAGACGGGGGAATCATGACAGACGACGGCTCGAGAAAAGACCTCTACCGAGCGCAATCTTCGCCTCCAAGAACGGCACTCTCGCCAGTATCGCTTACGGCGGACCCACGAATTTCACCATCTCCGGACGCCCGGCGATCCGGCACGCCGCAACCGTCACAAATATCCCGGCGGACAACGAATGCTATCCGCCCTCAGCACAATTCGATGTCGTCACCACACCCGGATACTCCACAGCCGAGGTCATGGTCTTCCTCGTCCAGTCGGATCAGGGACTACCTGACGCACTCAACCAGGGCACGATCGACCAAATCATCGCAACAATTCGAGAGTCCGAAACTCGGGCGACCGCGCATGGATGAATCCTTTGCCGCAGGCGAATGTCGTTGGGAACTATCGAATACCTTGGGAGCGCCCCAACTGAAAAAGGTTCGGCCGCAACATGTGCGGCCGAACCTTGATCGAAGTAAAGCTAGCGAGCGGACGGACGAACGATCGGGAAGAGGATCGTCTCGCGAATACCGAGACCAGTCAAAGCCATCAGCAGTCGATCGATTCCCATGCCGGTGCCGGTGGTCGGCGGCATGCCCTGTTCCATCGCGGCGAGGAACTCCTCGTCCAGCACCATCGCTTCGTCGTCGCCTGCCGACGCGAGGCGCGCCTGGTCGACAAAGCGCTCACGCTGGATGACCGGGTCGACAAGTTCGGAGTAGCCTGTCGCCAACTCGAATCCGCGGATGTACAGGTCCCACTTCTCGGTGACACCCTTCTTGCTGCGGTGATCACGGGTCAGGGGCGACGTCTCGACCGGGAAGTCACGGACGAACGTCGGCACGTACAGCTGATCGCCGCACTGGTGTTCCCACAGCTCCTCGACGAGCTTGCCGTGGCCGTAGCCCTTGTCCTTGGGAACCTCGAGGCCGACCTTCTCCGCCAGAGCGAGAAGCTCGTCGACCGTTGTATCCGGCGTGACCTCGGTGCCGATGGCAGCCGACAGCGACGGGTACATCTCGAGAACCTGCCACTCGCCACTGACGTCGTACTCGGAACCGTCGGCGAGGGTGAGGACCTGCGTGCCGAATGCTTCCTGCGCAACTTCCTGGACGAGTTCACGAATCATCTTCGCGGAATCGTCGTACGTGCCGTAGGCCTCGTACGTCTCGAGCATCGCGAACTCGGGCGAGTGAGTGGAGTCGACGCCCTCGTTGCGGAAGTTGCGGTTGATCTCGAAGACCTTCTCGATACCGCCGACGACGCAACGCTTGAGGAACAGTTCCGGCGCGATACGCAGGTACAGGTCGATATCGAGGGCGTTCGAGTGCGTGACGAACGGGCGAGCTGCCGCGCCGCCGTGCAGCGTCTGCAGCATCGGCGTCTCGACCTCGAGGAAGCCGCGGCTCTCGAGTGCATTGCGCAGCGCACGGACAACAGCGACGCGCTTGCGGGCGTTGTCGCGAGCCTCGGGGCGAACGATCAGATCCGCGTAGCGCTGACGCACCCGGGACTCTTCGCTCATCTCCTTGTGAGCGACCGGCAGGGGGCGCAGCGACTTGGATGCGATCTGCCAGGCATCGGCCATCACGCTGAGCTCGCCGCGACGGGAGCTGATGACCTCACCGTGGATGAAGACGAAGTCGCCGAGGTCGACGTCGGACTTCCAGGCAGCCAGTGCCTCTTCGCCGACGCCGGCGAGGCTGATCATGGCCTGCAGCTGGGTACCGTCGCCTTCCTGCAGAGTCGCGAAGCACAGCTTGCCGGTGTTGCGCATGAAGATGACGCGGCCGACGACGCCGACCAGCACGCCAGTCGCCGTGTCCGGCTCGAGTTCCGGGTACTCCGCGCGGATCTGCGCGAGCGTGTGGGTGCGATCGACCGAAACCGGGTACGCCTCCTGCCCCTGCGCGAGGATCCGTTCACGCTTCTCGCGCCGGATACGGAGCTGCTCGGGGGTGTCGTCGACTGGCTGGGCTTCTACATCACTCACGGGGTACAAGACTACTGGGCCGTGTCCACCGCGTTTGTTGCTGGTAGCACCGCGGCCACCGCGAGCACGATTCCCGACAGCAGGTACAGCCCGACCCGAACGTGATTCCACATAGTCCAACCCGCCTCGTACGACGCCCATGCGGCCGCGTCGATAGTGCTGACCGAGGCAAACGCGTCGTTGCGAGGGACGTGGTAGATCGCGGTCACCGCGAAGGACGCGAGCACCCCGACGCAACCGACGACAGCAAGGACCCAGCCGTCCGGTCTGGAGATCGCTGCCCAGATTCCAGCGGCGATCGCGGTGAGCGCCGATCCGACCAGCGGCAGCATCAACGCACTACGCGGCGCTTCGACGTTGATCGCCTGCATCGACGTGATCGCGGTATGTGCATCGACCGACCGCAGAGCGGGCATCACGAAGGACGAGAAGGCAAACAACGCACCACCGGCGACGAGCGCGCCGAGGGCAGTCACCCCGAGCAGCAGCTCCAAGAAAATCTCGGATTTCTTCACGACCAGACCCCCGTTCGAGCAGCCTCGGCGGCAAAAGTGGTGAAATCTCGAGCGGGTCGTTCCAGGACCTCTTCGACGACGCCGGTCACACTTTGATTTCGTCCGTCGAGAACCTCGGCAAACAGGTACCTGAGTAACTCCACGACGTCACTCGGGACGCCGACCTCCGCCATGCCGTCGGAAAACTGTTTGAGTCCAATTCTTTCGAATGTCACGAGACGACCCGACGCCGTCGAAATCGCATCCACCGCCGCCGCGAAAGTGAGCAACTCCGGACCTGTCACCTCGAGAACTCGGCCGAGGAGGTCGGTTCGAGTCAATGCGGCCACCGCCACGTCGGCGAGATCGTCGACGTCGATGAACGGCTCCCCCACCTCACCGACCGGAAGTGCCAGGTGGCCTTCCCGAATCGGATCGAGTAGGTACCCCTCACTGAAGTTCTGGGCAAACCAACTGGCCCGCACCACAGCCCATTCCAGACCGCTGTCGGCGAGAACCTGCTCGGCTTTCTGCGCCGCCGGTTCACCGCGCCCGGACAGGAGCACCATGCGACGAACCCCTTCGCGGTACGCAAGCTCCGCGAACTCCTCGATGTGGGTGCTCGATTCCGGAACAGCCAGATCTGGCGCATACGTCACATATGCCACGTCGACGCCGGACACTGCTGGCTGCCACGTCGTCTGATCGTTCCAGTCGAAACGCGCCCCGGATGTTCTCGATGCGATTCGGGTACGGATTCCCACCGCCGTCAGCCTCTGCGCAACGCGCGCACCGGTCTTGCCGGTACCACCGATCACTACTGCCGATTGAATGTCGCTTGTTGTCGTCATGCACTCATTCGACCGCGGAGCGTCAATACGATCCATAGCCGAAGGTCACAAAAACATACGCCAGCGTCTACGGTCGAAGCATGGATGCATTGTCGATGATGCTGGCCGGATCGCGGGCGGAGGGCGCTTTTCTACTGCGCTCGCTGCTCGATCCACCGTGGTCATTACGTATCGAGGACCACGCACCGATCACCGTGCTGGTTCTGGTTCGAGGCAGCGCGGTCGTCGTCTCCGACACCGGACAGACAGAAGATCTCGAGGCCGGCGACGTTGCACTGTTGCGCGGCCCCGATCCGTATACGGTCGCCGATCACCCGGACACACCAGTCCACGTACTGATCGACGAAGCACAGAATTGCGCTGCGGTCGACGGCACACCACTCGAGGACATGTCGGTTCTCGGCGTTCGCACCTGGGGCAACTCGACCAGTGGTCAGACCGTCATGCTCACGGGCACATACCGTTTGGACTCCTATGTCAGCCGTCAGATCCTCGACAGCCTGACACCCGTCGCGGTAGTGCGACGCAGCATCGAAACCGCGCCGATGACAAACCTTCTGGAACAACAGATCGCCGCCGACGGGCCCGGACAGGAAGTGTTGTTGGACAGGCTCCTGGACCTGGTCCTGATCTCAGCGGCCCGGACCTGGTTCGCCGAGAACCCGAATCGATCACCGCGATGGATCAAGGCCTACGAGGATCCCGTCATCGGGCATGCCTTGCGGCTCATACACAATCGGCCGGAACACCCCTGGACGGTCGCGAGCCTGGCCCAGGAGTCCGGCAGCTCGCGAGCGGCCTTCGCGCGCCGGTTCACCAGCCTCATGGGGCTCGGACCTGTCGGCTATCTGACCGAGTGGCGACTGTCCGTGGCGGCAGATCTGCTCGCAGACCCGGCACGAACGGTGTCGTCGATCGCGCGAGAAGTGGGTTACTCGAGCCCCTTCGCCCTCACAACCGCGTTCACCCGTCATCACGGAATGAGCCCGAAGATGTACCGCCAGACCCGCTGTGCGCCTTTATTAACCGCCCGCGGTTAATAAAGGCGCACAGCAAATACCTCAATGAGCTGACACAGCCGCCAACTCGCGGGAGCAATGACGCACTCCGCTGAGCGCACCGAGCAGGCCGGCGGCCTTGATCGCCTGGTATCCACCCACGAGATCGGTGGCCTTGTGCAGACCCAACTGCTGCAACGACGCTGCGGCCAGGCTCGAGGTGTAACCCTCGGAGCAGACGATCACCCACTCGACGTCGTGGTCGGTGGCCAACGCGAGGTGTGCGCTGCTGGTGGGGTCGAGGCGCCATTCGAGCACGTTTCGCTCGATCGCGAGTGCACCGGGAAGAGTTCCCTCGATGGCGCGCTGCGCCTGCGGGCGAATGTCGACGAAGATCGCGCCGCGGTGGAAGGCTTCGGTGAGCTGGAAGACGTACATACGATCGATCTGTGCGCGAGCGTCGTCGAGCATTTGGTCGATGGTCATTTGGTGCCCCCCTCGGGCAGGTCGGTCAGCTCGGTACGGGTGCGGCGAAGTGTCCGGTGATCCGTCACTTCGTAGAAGGACATTGCCGTCAGCGGCGGCGAGTAGGCGTGAACGCTCAGAGTCGGTGCATCAGAGCTGATTTCGATCGGAGCACCGGGAGCATCCGTCGAACGCACGACATCGTGAACCCATCCGAGCGGGAACGAAGCCTGATCGCCGGCGTCGAGCTGGCGTTCCACCAGGGCGTCACCGGCCCAACGGAATTCGGTGAGCGAACCACTGAGGACGGTCAAGGCACCGAACGAGCCTGCGTGGTCGTGCAATTCGGTGTTGCGTTCGGGCACCCAACTGATGAGCCACACATCGACGTCGTCGTCCGCGTGCAAGCGGGTGGACCAACGGTCGAGCGTCGGGAAGGTGTCGGGGATGAGGTGATCGAAACGGCCGTCGAGCACGCCGTTTGCTCCCTCGTCGGTCAGACGCAGCAGATCGGCCGGGCGAAGGCGGGTAGGCAACGACGCACCACTCGGGCGACGTCCGGACGCCCCACGGTTAGCGCTACGACCTGCGGAAACAGCACGGTCAGCAGTAAGAGTCGGGGCCAAAACAGAGAGATCTGCAGAATATGTGGATAGCACGAGCTAGCTCCAAGGAATGTGAATTGGTCAAGGCAGCGGTCAGCCTCGACAACACTCCTGAGCACCCATGCAGCGATTCACGAGCACCATTGTGGCATAACTTTTGCAATCGCGAAACCGCTGGAACGAAACCATCGATCAGGCGACGGGTCGTCGACCGGATCCACGACGCGCCTGATTGCGCTCGAAGACCAACCTCAGCCCCTCGAGGGTGAGGTCCCGTTCGAGGTGATCGATGGTGTCGGACTCGGGAATGATCAGCGGTGCGCTGTCCCCGGTCGCGATCACGGAGACGTCGTCACCACCGAACTCCGGTAGTTCGTCGCGGACGCGGTTGACCAATCCGTCGACGAGGCCCGCAAAGCCGAATACCGCACCGGACTGCATGCATTCGACGGTATTCTTGCCGACCACCGAACGCGGGCGCACCAATTCGACCTTGCGCAGCGCAGCGGACTGCGACGCCAAGGCATCGGTCGAGATCTCGAGTCCGGGCGCGATGCAGCCGCCCAGAAACTCACCCTTGGCGGAAACGACGTCGACACAGGTCGACGTACCGAAGTCCACGACAATGCATGGCCCCTCGTAAAGATGATGAGCGGCAAGGCTGTTGACGATCCGGTCGGCTCCCACCTCTTTGGGGTTGTCCACCAGCAGTGGCACACCGGTGCGAATACCCGGTTCGACCACCACATGGGGAACGTGACCCCAGTACCGCTCGAGCATCACACGGATTTCACGCAAGACGGACGGCACTGTCGACAGCGCCGCAACGCCGGTGATCTGATCGACATGAGAACCCAACAGCCCACGGAAGGTCAACGCCAACTCGTCGGCAGTCATCCGAGGATCGGTTCGCATTCGCCAGTCCTGCAACAGCTTCGAATACTCACCAGTCCCGGAGAACAGACCGAGAACGATGTTGGTGTTCCGGACGTCGACCGTGAGCAGCATGGATTACACCAGGCTGGATTCGCGCGAGGCCTCGAGCGTCGACAGCATGCGTGGGGTGATCAGACCCGAACCCTCCGGCGCGTGAGCCGGGTCGGAACCGAGTTCGATCTGCTTGTTGTCGGCATCGACGAAGACTACGCGCGGGGAGTACTCCTTGACTTCCTGCTCGTTCATCACGCCGTAGGCGATGAGGATGACCAGGTCGCCTGGCTTGACCAGATGCGCTGCCGCACCATTGATTCCGATGACACCGGTTCCGCGCTCGCCGGCAATGACATACGTCTCGAGACGCGCACCGTTGTCGATGTCGACGATGCACACCTGTTCGCCTTCGAGGAGGTCTGCGGCGTCCATCAGATCCTGGTCGACGGTGACGGAGCCGACGTAATGCAGGTCGGCGTGAGTCACGGTGGCGCGGTGGATCTTCGACTTCATCATCGTGCGAAACATATCCAGGTCCTTACTCGTGAAAAGTGCTCAGTGAGACAGCAGGTCGTCGATGGCGTCGGCGGATGGGTCGGTGTCACGCTCGAGGAAGCCGGTTCCCACCGCGACACCGACGTTGTCGATCAAACGGGTGGTTCCGAGCTTGGCGGCCACCAACAGTCGACCGTCACCTCGCTCGGGCGCGGGGCCCAGATCGACGCCCCGAACCTCGAGGTAGTCGACCTCGATTTCCGGAACAGCTGCCAGAACAGCGCGTGCGGTTTCCAGGATTGCTTCCGCTCCCCCAGCCGCCGCGTGTGCACCGGCGATCAGAGCGGCGGACAGCGCGACCGCTGCCGCGCGCTGGTTCTCGTCGAGGTAGCGATTGCGAGAGGACAACGCGAGGCCGTCGAACTCGCGAACCGTCGGAACTCCGATGATCTGTACATCGAAGTTGAGATCCCACACCATCTGACGGATGAGCGTCAGCTGCTGGTAGTCCTTCTCACCGAAGTACGCGTGATTGGGTGCCGCGATCTGCAGCAGCTTCGCCACTACCGTCAGCATTCCCGCGAAGTGAGTGGGGCGCGCTCCGCCTTCGAGTTCGCTACCCAACGGGCCCGGCACGATGGTGGTGCGCTGACCACGCGGGTACATCGTCTTGGCGCTCGGCGCGAACACCAATTCGACGCCCTCGGCGCGCAACAGGTCGAGATCCGCATCGAGAGTGCGCGGGTACGCGTCCAGATCTTCGCCGGCACCGAACTGGAGCGGGTTCACGAAGATGGAAACGATCACGACGGCGCCGGTGACCTTGGCCTGACGAACCAGTTCGATGTGGCCGGCATGCAGCGCACCCATCGTCGGAACGAGCGCCACCTGACGCCCGACACCTCGCAGTGCCCGCGAGACGCGCCGAAGCTTGTCCGGATCGTGGTGCACCGTCAGTTCGCCGCGCTTGTATCCGCCCTGCAGATCACTCACGACGGTCACCTCCCGTTTCAGTCAAGATGTCGAACAATTCGGTGGGGGCGCCCACCCGCTGGGCCGATCGCAAGGACATCGCCCGATAGCCGGCAGCGAGCTCCGGATCCAGGTCTGTCAGTACGCGCAAATGTGCGTCGACAGCAGCAGCGTCGCCGCGTGCCACCGGGCCGGTCAACGCCGAGGGACCGCGTCGTAGCGCGTTGTCCAAGGCCGCCGACAGCAGCGGCTGCAGGACTCGCTCGGCCACTCCACCCGGATCGCCGTCGACCAACTGCTGACCGAGCAGCTCGTCACCTTGCAACGACGCTCGCAGGGCCTCGACGGCGTCGACCACGAGCGTGACCAGGTGATTACTGCCGTGAGCCAGTGCGGCGTGGTAGAGCGCGCGGTTCTCCTCGCGCACTCGGACGGGCTCGCCGCCGATCTCGAGGACCAGTGACTGCGCGATCGCGTAACCGATGTCGTCGGCAGCGGTGATTCCGAAGCATGCCGACGACAGCCGTGCGGTGTCCTCGTCGTGACCGGTGAACGTCATCGCCGGATGGATAGCCAGGGGTAGTGCGCCCAGTTCGGTGAGTGGAGTCAGGATCGCGATCCCGTTGGCACCGGACGTATGGGCGACGAGCGTGCCCGGCTTGACGGCATGGGTGGCCGCCAGACCTCGAACAAGATCCGCAAGCTGATCGTCAGGAACGGCGAGAATCAGCAACTCGGAACGAGCTGCGACGTCGGCAGCCGGAAGAATTTCGGTATCGGGAAGCCGCTTCACAGCGCGGGCAACCGAGGCGCTGGAGACGGCGGAGCAAGCGCTGACAACATGACCGGCTCGCTCCAATGCGGCACCGACAGCTGTTCCGACCCGGCCTGCTGAGACAATTCCTACCGTCAATCGCGCAGGTGCAGGTCCATTAGTGATCCCGAAGGAAGTCACCGGATTCCTCTCGTTCGTTCCAGTCCCGCTCGGCGGGTACCAGACGTTCTGCGTCCGAGGATATCCTTCGCCCGAACCGTCATGCCATGGCCGGGCGAGTGATCTGCGACTCAGTCCTCTCGGCGACGGCGTCGACCGGAGCCTTCGGACGGGTTGTTCGAACTCAGGTTTGCCATGATTTCGGCGACGGTCAATCCGTTGGAATGAGCACCACTGGCGGCATCTTCCGGAGCAGCACGGCGACGACGTCGCGGCTCCGCGTCAGGCTCCGCAGCGGATTCGGGTTCAGCTTCCGCGACAGCTTCGGGAACAACCGCGGGAACAACCTCGGGCACCTCTTCGACGACAGCGTCTTCGATGACGGCATCTTCGATGTTCGGGGCCTGGGCGGGAGCCTTGACTTCAGGCTCGACCGGCGCGACCGGCTCCGAATCCTTCTTCACCGGAACGTCTTTCACCGTTCGTGTCGGCGAGGAACTCACCGGAGAACTCGGTGCTTGGTTCCCGCTCTGGGGCTTCTGCGTCTCTTGTGACTTCTGCGTCTCTCGAGACTTCTGGGTCGGGATGACGCGCGGCGCCACGAAGCTGCTGTCACGCCACGACGTCTCCGCGAACACGACGGTTGTCTCAGCAGTCACCGGATCGTCGTTGGGCGAAGCCAAGCCGCCGACGTTCGGTGCCGGTTGGCTGGGCCCGCTCTGGCCGGCGCCGGGAACGTACAACCCCGACGGTGCCGGCTGGTACGCGCCGTACGAACTACCGCCAAGTTCCGGCACTCGCGTCGAATCGGTCTTGAGCGCGGTCTGTTCGGGCAGCAGCCCACCTTCGAACAGTGCTTCGAGGTTTCGGCGCAGCGCCACCAATTCGGCGCGCAACCCGGCCAGCTCCTCCGCGTCCGCGGTCACCTCACGTCGCACGCGACCTTCGACGCTCAGTTCGTACTCGCGTCGAGCAGAAATTTCACGTTCGAGCTGCAGTTCGTACACGGTCTGCAGATCGGCAACCTTGGCTTTGTCCAGTGCCGACTCACGCCGATACTTGGTCATGGCGATAGCGCCGAGGGTGGCTGCCCACAGAGCGACGACCAGACCCACCCGAAGAAGCTGAACGCTGTTGCTGAAAATCAGAAACAGCGAAGCAATGACAGCAAGTGCCAGAAGAGCAGCAATGATCATCTGGCTCGCGCTGCGCTTGCTTCGGCGCGCAGACTTCGATCGACCAGAATTTGTCATGGTTGCCAGGGTACTTGCCGAGACCGGGGTCGCCACGTACCTCGGTGGGTGATTTGCCGACCAGGCTGTCAGTGCGCAGGCTCGTCAGGTGTATCTTCCGGCGTCTTGCAACAATGTTCGAGCCACAGAGCTGCCGCTACCAGCGCAATTGCGGCGCCCAACCCCACCCACGCGCCCGGCGTGTCGGAGGCTGCAGCCTGCAGAACCGAGCGCTGTGGGATGAGATACACCAGCACTCCGACCCAGACACCGACGGTAGCTGAACCGACCAAAGCGGATGCTTTGGCCAATGCCAGCGCTCGGGCGGCGGTGATCGGATGAAGCTGTCTGAGCCCGTCGCCGACCTGCCGGTTCTTGACGCGTGAACGAATGACAAAAGCGAAGACGGCCTCGGCAACGGCGACGAAGTAGAGCGACGCTCCCGCATAAACGGGGATGGGCGGCATCGAACCGTAGAACACGCGAATCAGAATCCAGGTGGCCACGGCCGCCACTGCGGCGAGTACCGCGAGTTCACTGATCCGGGTCGGCTTCAAACCCTTGTCTTTTTCGGTCACCGCGCAAGCACCACATCGGTAGTGCGGACACCTTCGCGCTCAGTGCGATCGAGGCCGTCGAGAATTTGTGCCACCGGCAACTTCTGGCCGTCGACGATCAGCGTCGCGTCAGGCTCGACGTCCAGCCAGGGAACGAGAACGAATGCCCGAAGATGCGCGCGCGGATGCGGAAGTGTGAGCACGGGATCGGAACTGACGACGCCTTCGCAGTCGACTACGTCCACGTCCAGGCTCCGTGGCCCCCACCGCTGTTCGCGCACCCGGTCTGCGGCTTCCTCGAGAGCTTGCGAGCGGCGAAGCCATTCAGCGGCATCGGCTTCGGGATCGTCGACCACCACCACCGCGTTGTAGAAATCCTGCTGCTCGACGCCACCCCACGGCGCGGTCGAGTAGACCGGTGAAACAGCAACGACGGCGCTGCCCAACCCGTCGACAACGGACTGCAGGTGAGCCACGCTGTCGCCGATGTTGGAACCGATCGACAGAACAGCGCGCGTCATGCCGATCGGGTCCGATGCGCGACGACGGCAACGTCCGCAAAAACCAGCGGAATCGGTGCCGACGGTTTGTGGACAACAACCTCGACGCTCTCGACTCGCGAATCTTTCATGACGTCGTCGGCGATCTCCGCGGCGACGGTCTCGATGAGATCGCGCGACGGGCCGGCGACTATCGCTGCGGCGGCTTCCGCCAACTCGCCGTAGTGCAGGGTCTGCGTCAGGTCGTCCGACGCCGCGGCGGGAGCCAAGTCCATCCATACGGTGATGTCGATGAAGAAGTCCTGACCGTCACGCTTCTCGTGGTCGAACACTCCGTGATTGCCGCGAACCTTCAGTCCGCGCAATTCGATTCGGTCCCCCATGTCAGGCCCTTTCTCGTCCACGGTTCCAGGCGTCGACCACGGCAATGGCGTCGAGCGAAGCTTGTGCGTCGTGCACCCGAACTCCCCAGGCGCCCTCGCGCGCTGCAAGGGCGGAGACCACGGCCGTCGCAGTCTCGCGGCCACCAGGTGGACGCGGATTGCCGTCGGGATCGCTGAGCAGAGACCCCAGGAACCGCTTGCGGGAAGCGCCGACCAGTACCGGGAATCCGGTCGCGTTGAACTCGGGTAGTGCTCGCAACAGGGCCCAGTTGTGGTCGGCGTTCTTCGCGAACCCGAGGCCGGGGTCGAGGATGATCGACGACGAATCGACCCCTGCTTTCAACGCCAGATCGACCTGCGACAGCAGTTCGTCACGGACGTCGCGGACCACGTCGTCGTAGTGATCGGCGCTGCCACGATGGACGTAGTCACCGGCCGAGCGCCAATGCATGAGGATCCAGGGCACTCCGGCGTCGGCCACAACGGAGGCCATGTCGGGGTCTGCGCGACCACCCGATACGTCGTTGACGATGCCTGCGCCCGCTTCGATCGCGGCGGCGGCAACGGAAGCACGCATCGTGTCGACGCTGACGCGAATTCCGGCTGCCACCAGTTCTTCGATCACCGGGGCAATTCGGTCCGCCTCGAGTTTCGGATCGACACGGGTGGCTCCGGGGCGCGTCGACTCGCCGCCGACGTCGACGATGTCGACGCCGATGCGTTGCAGTTCGAGTCCGCGAGCGATCGCCGCGTCACGATCGAGAAATTGACCACCGTCGGAAAACGAATCGGCGGTGACGTTCAGAATCCCCATCACGACCATCCGGGCCGGATCGCTGCCTGCAACGGGAGCCGCGGACATCTTGCTCACTTACGCAGGATGAGGTCCAGCGCTTCGGACCGTGAGGCCGCGCTGGATTGCAGGAGCCCACGAACCGCAGACGTGGTCGTGCTGGCTCCGGGCTTGCGGATACCGCGCATCGCCATGCACAGATGCTCGGCTTCGATGACGACGATGGCTCCACGCGGGTCGAGCTTGCGCATCAAAGCGTCCGCGATCTGACTGGTCAGGCGTTCTTGAACCTGCGGACGCTTGGCGTACAGGTCGACGACGCGCGCAAGCTTCGACAAACCGGTGACCTTGCCCGACTTTCCCGGGATGTAGCCAACGTGAGCAACACCGTGGAAGGACACCAGGTGGTGCTCGCACGTCGAGAACATCGGAATGTCTCGCACGAGCACCAACTCCTGGTGACCCTCGTCGAAAGTCGTGTTCAACGCGTCGTCAGGTTCGGAGTACAAACCCGCGAAGATCTCCTTGTACGAGCGCGCAACCCGGGCCGGCGTATCGAGCAGGCCTGGGCGCTCCGGATCTTCCCCGACCGCGATCAACAATTCCCGTACGGCAGCCTCTGCCCGCGCCTGATCGAACGGGCGGCCCGTTCCGAGCGACACCAGTTCACTGGCCACATCATTCACCGACAACCGAACTCTCCTCGAGAATTGTTCACAGGTCCCCCGCCGCAGAGCCTAGTGGCGCCAGGTCAGCGAGATCCGTCCGGTCCGTCCCAGCGAACGGTGCTCGGTCCCTCGTCCTCAGCCGAATGATGCGGAGGAGGAGTTTGCGGCTGTTCCGGTGCGGGGCTCTGCCACTGGTTTTCACCCGACGGGTTTCCCCGGTTCGGATCGGCGAAGGGTCCACTGTCCGGATACTGCACCGGGTAATCGGGCTGCGCGGGGTAACGACGGCCGGGATGCGGCTGCTCCGGGTACGCCTGCTGTCCCGGGTGCGGCTGGCCGTACTGCCCCTGATCGGGCTGGGGCTGACCGTGTTGGGGCTGACCGTACTGGCCCTGCGACTGGTTCGGCGGGGTCGGATTCTGTCCACCGGTGTACCCACCCGACTGCTGTCCGGGGTACGTCGGCGACGGGTTCTCACGCGGAGGCCAACCCGGTGCCGACCATCCGGCGGGCGCTCCGTAGTCGGGCGTACCCGGTTGCGGAGTCTGCTGCGGAGCACTCGGCTGCGGGTACGAAGGCTGTGCGTAGCCGTTCGAGGGCCCCTGGTTGCCGTTGTTGGGGAGACCACCGTTGTTGGGGACACCGCCGTTGGGGGCACCGCTGTTGGGTGCGCCTGCCTTGACGAGAACAGGTGCGGCAGCGGGCTCCGGCCAGGTTTCGCCGCGCTCGATCGCGAGTTCGCGAGGAGTCTTCACCGGCGGACGATCCGAAGGCGTGCGCCCACCGAAATCGTTGAAAGCCGTTATGCGCGGACGCTTTTCGACGCCGGCAAGGATCTTCTCGAGGTCCTTGCGAGTCAACGTCTCACGCTCGAGCAGTTCGGTAGCGATGAGGTCGAGCGCATCGCGGTACTCGTTGAGGATTGCCCACGCTTCGGTGTGCGCTGCCTCGATGAGGTTGCGCACCTCTTCGTCGATTTCACGGGCGATCTCGTGTGAGTAGTCGGACTGAACGCCCATCGAACGGCCGAGGAACGGATCCCCGCCCTCCTGTCCGTAGCGAACCGCGCCGAGCTTGGCACTCATGCCGTATTCTGTGACCATCGCGCGGGCGATCTTGGTCGCCATGTCGATATCGGACGACGCTCCGGTGGTGGGCTCGTGGAACACCAACTCCTCGGCGGCGCGTCCACCCATTGCCATGACGAGACGAGCGATCATCTCCGAACGCGTCATCAAACCCTTGTCGTCCTCGGGCACGGTCATCGCGTGGCCACCCGTGCGACCGCGAGCGAGGATCGTGACCTTGTAGACCGGCTCGATGTCAGGCATTGCCCAAGCAGCCAGCGTGTGACCGCCCTCGTGGTACGCCGTGATCTTCTTCTCGTGCTCGCTGATGATGCGACTCTTACGCCGCGGTCCACCGACAACACGATCCACCGATTCCTCGAGCGAGGCTTCGGTGATGACGGTTCCGTTTTCGCGTGCGGTGAGCAGCGCAGCCTCGTTGATGACGTTGGCGAGATCAGCACCCGACATTCCGACGGTCCGCTTGGCGAGACCTTCGAGGTCGGCGTTGGGATCGATCGGCTTGCCCTGCGAGTGCACGCGCAGGATCGCGCGGCGACCGGCGAGGTCGGGGGCGCCGACCGGAATCTGGCGATCGAAGCGTCCCGGACGCAGCAGTGCGGGGTCGAGGATGTCGGGGCGGTTGGTTGCGGCGATCAAGATGATGCCGGTGCGATCACCGAAGCCGTCCATCTCGACGAGCAACTGGTTGAGTGTCTGCTCGCGCTCGTCGTGTCCGCCGCCCAGTCCTGCGCCGCGCTGACGACCGACGGCGTCGATCTCGTCGACGAAGATGATGCAGGGGCTGTTCTGCTTGGCCTGCTCGAACATGTCGCGAACACGCGAAGCACCGACACCGACGAACATCTCGACGAAGTCCGAGCCGGAGATGGTGAAGAACGGGACGCCGGCTTCGCCTGCGACAGCGCGAGCGAGCAGCGTCTTACCGGTTCCGGGAGGGCCGTACAGCAGGACACCGCGCGGAATCTTGGCGCCGAGCGCCTGGTAGCGGGCCGGGTTCTGCAGGAAGTCCTTGATCTCGTACAGCTCTTCGACAGCCTCGTCCGCGCCGGCGACGTCGGCGAACGTGGTTTTCGGCATGTCCTTGGTGAGCTGCTTGGCCTTCGACTTACCGAATCCCATGACTCCGCCGCGACCACCGCCGCCCTGCATCCGGTTCATGACGAAGAAGAAGATGCCGAACAGAATGATCATCGGCAGCACGAACAGAAGGATCGACGTCAGCCAGCTCTCCTGAGTGACCGTCGTGTTGAACTTGTCCGCACCGGCGCCTTCGACCTTGTCGAAGATCTGCTCCGACGCACTCGCGGGGTACTTCGCCAGGATCTGCGTCTTACCGTCGGTGGCGTCGTTGCCGTTCTTGAGCCACAGACGAACCTGCTGCTCACGGTCGTCGATCTGCGCCGACTCAACGTTCTTGGCGTCGAGTTGGGAGATCGCGACCGAGGTGTCGACGGTCTTGAAGTCGCGGGTGTCGTTGCTGAAGTAGCTGAAGGCATAGATCACCAACAGCACGACGGCTACGAGTAGCACGTTACGGAACACAGTCTTACGGTTCATACAGGTCGGCCGATGTGGCCGGTCCTTTCGAGAGTGCGGGTCTGCCAGGTCGCCTTCCGGCTGCCAACCGGACACCTGCAGGTTACCGCGATCGGCCCCATCGATGCCCGCCAGCGGCCGTGCCGCTTGGTTGGAACGGTCGTCACTGTGTTCAACGTGCGCATTGCCGATCAGGTTCCCGGGCTACGTCGCAGCACAGTTTCCTGTGAGCGAACATGCCCATAGTGGTTATCGTGCGCTTTTCCGACGCTCGTCCGTCGTTATTCGTCAGGCCGTTTCGGAGAGGATTCCCGCAACAGCGTCAGCGGCGCCCGATTGGTCACCGTCGATGATCCGGTGCGCGAGCTGATCGAGTCGCGCAGACAGTCGCGCCGAGGACTCGGGCACGTCCGCCTGCTTGGCGATGGTGTCGTCGAGATCAGCCAGTAAGCCGCCACCGGCCAGGTGCCTGACGCAGCGCCATGTCTCGGCGAAGTTTCTCGCGGTCCCGTCGTCGGTCAACATCGCGACCCGAAGCGCAGCGTTGGGATTCGACGCCGCCGCCCGAGCCAGGCCGGCCATGATCGCTTCCCTGGCAGCAGTCAGTTCGTCGACGGTTCGGTCTTGCAACCGCACTCCCGAATCCGCAGACCTACCCGCGTCGGGCGTCGGAGCTTCACGAATCACCGCTCCGTTACCGTGCTGAATTTCGACTCTGCCCCGAATCTCGAGGGCCACGAGCGCTTGAGCCAGCGACGCGCGACTCACGCCGAGTTCGGCAGCCAGGCTGCGTTCGGGAGGAAGCCGATCGCCGGGCGAAAGACCTTGAGCCTCGATGAAATTCGAAATGTGCTCGGCCAACTGCTCATACAGACGCGGACGCTTCAATCGTCCGGGCAGGCCCGAGCGCGAGCCGGGCGATGACGTCGAATTCATGCCTCGGAGTGTACTTGACAAATGGAGCAGTGGCAGAGAGGCTAGGCCAATTCCAAGTGATGCAGACCACAAGCTGGTCGCGAATGGATTGAGAGTTCGATGGCAAATGTCATAGCCCTGTCAGTACTTGTCCTGGTGTTCGTCATATCCACCGTGAGGTCGGTGAACATGGGTGCGCTCGCCCTGGTGGCTGCCTTCGTCGTCGGAACACTGGTCTTCACCGTCGATACCAGCGAGATCCTCGACGGCTTCCCGGCCAGCCTCTTCGTCATCCTGGTCGGCGTCACCTACCTGTTCGCGCTGGCCAGAAACAACGGCACGGTCGACTGGATCATTCACGCGGCAGTCCGCGCGGTCAGAGGACGAGTGGCCCTCGTGCCGTGGGCGATGTTCGCGGTGTGCGCGGCCGTCACCGCCATGGGCGCGGTCAGTCCCGCTGCCGTCGCCATCATCGCGCCCGTGGCAATGGGCTTCGCCACCCGCTACCGGATCCACCCCATGCTGATGGGCTTCATGGTCGTCCAGGGCGCAACGGCGGGCAGCTTCTCCCCTATCGGGATCTTCGGTGTGATCACCAACGACGTCATGCGTCAGAACGGCCTCCCGTCGAGCCCGGCCTTGCTGTTCGTCTCGACCTTCGCAGCCGCGGCCGTTGTTGCCGCAATCGCGTACGTCTCGTTCGGCGGTCGCGCATTGATTGCACGCGGCGCCTCCGAACGCGTGCTCGTCAGCGCAGTCGGCAACGCGTCTGGCGGTGGCGACACCATCACCGGTTCGGGTTCCGGCGACAGCTCGAAGGGTGGCGGCAAGTCCTCGGGTGGGACCGCTCCGCACGAGGGAGCACTCAACCTCGAGCGGCGACTCACCCTGCTCGGACTGGCGTCGCTTGCACTCGGCGCCTTGGTCTTCGACCTTGACGTCGGCTTCACCGCACTGACTGTCGCGGTACTTCTCACCCTGATCTTCCCGGCCTCCGCCCGCGGCGCCGTCGACAAGATCAGCTGGGGCACCGTGCTCCTCATCGGCGGAATCGTCACGTACGTCGCTCTTCTGCAGAACCAGAACACCGTCCAGTGGCTCGGGGATTCTGTTGCACACGTGGGGATTCCACTTCTCGCGGCGTTCTTGATCTGTCTGATCGGCGCGATCGTGTCGGCGTTTGCATCCACCACGGGAATCCTCGGCGCACTCATCCCTTTGGCAATTCCATTCCTCATGACCGGTCAGGTCAATGCAACCGGTCTGGTCATCGCGCTGGCAATCTCCTCGTCTCTGGTCGATTGCAGTCCGTTCTCGACCAACGGCGCGCTGGTGGTCGCGAACGCCGCTCCGGAAGAACGCGACGTGGTGTTCGGGCTGACGATGCGGTGGGGCATGACCATCATGGTGGTGACGCCGATTCTCGCCTGGCTGATGTTCGTTGTTCCCTGGTCCGTCTGAATCTTCGCTCAAAGAAAGGGAACTCGCGATGAACAGCGAATCCACACTTCTGCGCTCCCTCGACCCCCGCATCTTCGACGATCACGGAGCGGCGGTCAGTTTCGGCGAAGGCGCGACCCTCTCTCGCGCCGACTTGTTTGCCGCCGCCACCGCGGTCGCCGATCGAATCCATGGTGCACAGCGAGTGGCAGTACAAGCCGCCGCCGGCCTCGAGACAGTGGTCGCCGTCGCCGGCGCGCTGATCGCCGGTGTTGCCGTGGTCCCGATCCCGCCGGACTCCGGCCCGCTCGAACGTCAGCACATCATCGCCGATTCCCAGGCCGAACTGATACTCGGAGACGGACCGTCGGATTCGAGTATCCCGTTGATTCCCATCGATATTCACGCGCGATCTGCGACGTCCTATCCCGAACCGAGCGCGGCAGCTACCGCACTGATCATGTACACCTCGGGAACCACCGGAGCTCCGAAAGGCGTTGTCCTCTCGCGAGCATCGATCGCAGCGGATCTCGACGCGCTCGCTCATGTGTGGAATTGGACGCCAGAGGACACACTCGTCCACGGACTGCCCCTCTTCCACGTCCACGGGTTGATTCTCGGCGTGTTGGGCGCCTTGCGCGTGGGTTCGCCGCTGATTCATACCTTCAGACCAACTCCGGATTCGTATGCCGCAGCGGGTGGCTCGTTGTACTTCGGTGTTCCAACCGTCTGGTCACGCGTGTGCGGTGAGCCCTCGGCGGCAGCAGCATTGCGATCCGCGCGCTTGCTCGTGTCCGGAAGTGCACCACTTCCGGTTCCATTGTTCGAGCGGATGAAATCGCTGACCGGGTTGGCTCCCGTCGAGCGCTACGGAATGAGTGAAACCCTCATCACCGTCAGCACGACGCACGACGGCGAACGTCGCCCGGGTTGGGTCGGGCACGCCGTTCCGGGAGTCAGGACGAGGTTGCGCGGCGAGAACGGCGAATTGTCGGCGCACGACGGAGAGCAGCTTGGGCAACTGGAAGTTGCGGGCGCCGTTCTCTTCGACGGGTACCTCGGGAACCCCTCGAAGACAGCGGAATCCATGACCGAAGACGGCTGGTTCCGCACCGGCGACATCGCGGTGATCGACGACAGCGGATTCCACCGCATCGTAGGTCGCGAGTCGGTCGACATGATCAAGTCCGGTGGATACCGCATCGGTGCCGGCGAGGTGGAACAGGCACTTCTGGCATACCCCGGCGTTCGCGAGGCCGCCGTCGTCGGTGTGCCGGACGACGATCTCGGACAGCGCATAGTCGCGTTCATCGTCGGCGACGTAGCCGACTGCGCTGTGGTTTCGGACTTCGTCGCCGAATCACTGTCGATCCACAAGCGCCCACGCCAGGTTTGTCTGGTGGACAGCTTGCCCCGCAACGCTATGGGCAAAGTCCAGAAGAAGCTGCTGACGCCCTGAAGGTGTACTCGCTTGCGCAATCGGCGCGGTGCGGTCGTGAGTTCTGCACGACCGCACCCGATACCAGCATCGAGACGGCGGTACAGCACCGATGCGCCTCAAGGTTCTCACTCGCACTCGCATAGTTTGCCGCCAGGCTGCCCCGTCACTCGCGGAAGTCTTTTCGTTTCACGAATCGCCGAGGACCCGGTCGCACCCGCTACGAGGATGGTTACCTTGCCAGCTCCCTGCGTAAGTCAAAGCCAGCCATCACCTTGAAACCAAACGAAGCTGAGCTAGATAACGACCTACCGCCCGTGAACTCGATTGCAGCATCCCTTCGACGGTAAGCGTCCAAGGGATTCGATGCCTTACTAATCAGGGCTTCCCAAGTCCGTAGGTGAACTCTCCAGAACTCCAGTTCATCGTCGCGTGGTACTTGTATCCACTCATCATGCCGTCGCCCTTATTCTCGTTGGCTGCGAAGCACTCAAAGACCGTGGTTTTTTCAGATAGGTCATCAGTCGAACCACCCCCGACAGGGGAACAGGACACCGAAATAATCGGTCCGTCCATAAACCCTTTCGTAACGTGATCCTCAGCCATTGTCTTGACGCTGCTTTCAATATTGGTCACCGCCAAGATACGTCGGGCGCGTTCGCTAGCATCCTTACTCTCCTGAGCGGATTTTTCGGCGGCAACGCGGGCAGCTTCTTCATCGGCCGCCAACTGAACCGCCGCTGCCGCTGCATCCCGCTCAGCCTTCACGTTGGAATCATGGGACAGTTTCCAGACTGTACCGCCGACCGCCGCGAGAAGAACAATCGCCAGCACCGCTATCAAAACCTTCTTCGGTGGCCGCTTGCGCGATGTGGGCGAGTCCTTCGAGTCCGGCGCCGGCAGGGGTAGCCACTTTGCCCCATCCCAGTAACGTTGACCGCCCGCTGGATCTGGGTACCAGCCCGCGGGTATCTGGTCAGATGGCTCGGACATCGTCGTGCTCCTTCATTCCTGGATAGAACCGATCACACTGGTGGGTGTGGTTGGAAATTGCCAAAATTAGCGAATCTGTCCCATCCATAAATCTTGAATGCAACGCGTTCGGGACCGGTCCGCTGAAACGGATTTCGTTAGTTCAATCAGAATAGAGAGTGATACCGACAAACCGTCCAGTTTTGGAGATCGAGCGCCACCCTATCGGAACAAAGGACGAGCCTTGGACCTACTACCTCGCCTTTTCCAGGACGAAACTCACCTAACCGCAGCACCTAGTCGGCGAGTACCCCGACTTCAGCCGTACGCCGTCGATGAACTTGCCAGCACGGCCAAAATATGAGGAGCCGTCGAAAGCGCATAGCCACGCCTACCATCTGCGATTGATCGAGAGATCAATCCATCGACGCGAAATTTGCGTGTTTTATGGGTACGTTCAAGCATCGCGGCTACTTGTCGGAGACACGTGACATCGCCATGTTTCGAGTCTGTGGCCGTAGCCGTGGACACATCAGCAGGAACTTCGAGATGCCTCAACGGAAATCGCCGGAAGACTATTCGCTGATCTGCGAATTGAACCACTTCACAGAAATTTGGGATGCCACGCAGGGATGCAGCTGCGTTATCCACGTCAGTTCACAACTCGGAAATCAAATTCATCCCGATCCCAACACAAAACTGGAACGAACCGCTCAGCGCCCCGACACAGAAACCATTTGGAGCACGACGATGTCTTGCCCAGGGTCCGCGCTTGAGCCGCACTCAGGCGCGAGCAGGCTCAGCCGCCGTAGACCTCGGGGTCCAGGGTGCCGATGTACGGCAGATCGCGGTACCGCTCGGCGTAGTCGAGGCCGTAACCGACGACGAACTCATTGGGGATGTCGAAGCCCACGTCGCGGACGTCGACGTCGATCTTGACCGCATCCGGCTTACGGAGCAGGGTGACGACCTCGAGCGAAGCGGGATTACGTGTCTTGAGGTTGCGCATCAGCCACGACAGCGTGAGACCGGAGTCGATGATGTCTTCGACGATCAGCACGTGGCGACCGGCGATGTCCTTGTCGAGGTCCTTGAGGATGCGGACGACGCCCGAAGACGAGGTCGAGGATCCGTAGGAGCTCACGGCCATGAATTCCATCTGCGACGGGATCGGCAGGGCGCGGGCGAAGTCGGTCATGAAGAAGACCGCTCCCTTGAGGACGCCGATCAGCAGGAGATCCCCTTCGGGGGCGCCTGCCGGGTAACGCTTGGCGATGTCCTCAGCCAGTTCCGCCGTTCGTGCACGGATCTGTTCTTCGGAGATCAGTACCGATGCGATGTCGCCCTCGTACACGCGTCAAACCCTTCGTCGGTCTTCGAATCCGAGGATCAGCCTGCCACGTCGCCGGGCCGCCACCAACCTCGCCTCCGGTGTTCCGCCCCCGATCGCGACGCCGCCTTGCCCCCGCCAGTCGGTCACCAGGGCGTCGACTGCGCGTAACTGTTTGTCCGTCAATGCTTTTGCGCCGCCCTGCAGCAGCCAGGCCCGCAGAGCGCGTCGGCGGATTGCGGTGGGCGCTTCGGCAAGTGTGTCCACTTCCACTTCTCCGTCGACGACAACCCGTAGGAGTAGGGCTTCGGCGTACTCGTCGAGCGCCTCGCCGTCCTCACGCAACTGCGTCGCGGTTCGGGCCAACGCTTCGGGAACTCCCCCGCCGAGAATTTCTTCGAGCAGCGGCAACGCCTCGTGCCGCAGACGTACGCGAGTGAACTCGGGATTGTTGTTGTGCGGGTCCTCCCACGGCGTGATTCCCAGGTCGACGCAGGCCGCCCTGGTCACCGATCGCCGGATGCCGAGGAGCGGCCGTCCCCAGGGAGCGTCGAATGCAGCCATACCTTGAATCGATCGCCCACCGGACCCGCGCGAGAGTCCGAGAAGCACGGTCTCGGCCTGATCGTCGAGCGTGTGTCCGAGCAGAACCGGGAGGTCAGTTCTGGCGCCGCGGAGAGCGTTGTACCGAGCCTCACGCGCAGCGGCTTCGAGACTCCCACCATCGGCTACGTCGACTGTCAGCACCGTCGCGGTCCGGCAACCCAGCGCCAGCGCCTGGTCTGCGGCCGAGCGCGCGACGGCATCCGAACCATCTTGTAGGCGATGGTCCACGATCAACGCGTCGACCGAATCGGTTTCCGCCACCGCTGCTGCGGTCAACGCCAATGAATCGGCGCCCCCGGACAGGGCGACGACCACACGAAGTCGTGGCTCGAATGCGACCGTCCACGCCCGCACGGCCTGTCGCAGCGCCAGTAGGGCAGGCGTCTCAGGCAGCAGCATCTAGCCGAGAACGCGCTTTACCCACGCGTCGGGATTGTCGATCTCGTCGAGCAACGGCAAGGTCTCGGGCCCGGTCCAGATGGTGTTGAACTGCTCCATGCCGACCTTGAGAACCACCGCGTCGACGAAGGCCTTGCCGCGTACGTACTGCGCCATCTTGGCGTCCATGCCGAGCAGCATCTTGATGATCCGCTGCACGGGGTTGGACTTGCGCTGCCGACGCTTGTCGAAGGCCGCGCGGATAGTTGACACCGACGGCACCACAGCGGGACCGACGGCGTCCATCACGTGGTCTGCATGCCCTTCCAGGAGAGTGCCGAGTACGAGCATCCGATCCAGCGCGTCACGCTGGGGTTCCGCCTGCGAGGCGCGCAGCAGTCCGATGATGCCGCCCGCCGTCGCACCGTCACTGGAGTCGGGTTCCTTCCGCGAGCGCAGCTCTGCAGCAAGGCGCCCGACAACGTCGGTCATCGACTCGTCCACCGTCGCACCAAGCGTTTCGACGGATTCCTTCATGTACTCCGCTAGCCACGGCGAGGACGAGAACTGAACCCGGTGCGTGACCTCGTGCAGGCAGACCCACAACCGGAAGTCACTCGGGTTCAGCCGAAGGGACCGTTCGACGGAGACGATGTTCGGTGTGACCAGAAGCAGGGTGCCGTGCTCGCCGGTGAACGGGTCGTACTGCCCGAGGATCGCCGAAGACAGGTACGCCAGCATGGCGCCGGCCTGCAAGCCCGCCGGCTTTCCGACGATGAGATTGCCACTGCCGTCGGGATCCGCGCCGGTGAGATGTGCCATCGACCGCGAGGCCGCCGTGATCCACCCGGCCCGGTCAAGCACGTCAGCAGCCGGGACCGGTAGACCGTCGGCCAGCCCGGTCACTTCACGAACCGGCAGTTCTGCGCGCTCGGACGCTTCGGCGAGTTCTGCGGTTGCCGTCTCGGCCGTGTAGCGAGACATCGCGGGGCCGCCGCGCGCCAGTTTTATCCCGGCTTTGGCGGCAAGACTCCAGTCGACGGCACCACCGAGCGGAGCCGAGGCTTCATCGTCTTGTGGAGTCTTTTCGGCCACTATTGGCACCCGCAATTCCTCAATGCTCCGGCAATCGCGTCCAGGGCAGGACGGCTCACTTCTGGCGGCCGGTCATTGGACATCAGTGCGAAGGTGAGCACTCGCCCGTTCTGATCGACCACGAACCCTGACAACGCGCTGGCCGTTGAGAGAGTTCCCGTCTTGGCTCGCACCCAACCCGCACCGGTTCGGTTTCCGGACGCGTAGCGGTCGGACAAACTTCCTGTTCCGCCGGCCACCGGAAGGTAGTCCAGCAGGGGGCGCAGTTTCGGATCACCGTCACCGGCCGCAGCCGTCATGACGCGATCGAGTACCTGAGCGGGAATGAGATCGTCGACGGACAGTCCGCTGGAATCGTGCAGCGATACACCGGTGTAGTCGAACCCGGCCGCCTGCAGGGTCTTGCCGGTCGCGTCGACGGCTCCGGTGAACGAAGCTTCGATTCCGGAGGCAATCGCGACCTCACGCCCGATGGTCTCTGCGAGCACGTTGTCGGAATGTTCCATCATCTGCAGCAGCCGGTCGCTCAGCGGCGCCGACTGCACGGTGGCGATCGGCTTGGCACCGGCAGGCGCCGCGCCGAGACTCACGTTGGCGGGATCGACACCGAGCGCCTGAGCGAGCACCTTGCCCGCGTCCAACGCGGGAGTTTCCGAACGCGGCGACTCGTCTTGAGTGCCGTCGTACCGACCACCTTCGATCATCACCGATTCGATCGGGGTGATGTAACCGGCCGCGATGTCCGCGGGGAACCAGCCGGTGGCCATGTTGTCGCCCTTGAACAAGCTCGAGTCCACCACGACGCTGTTCACCGGCGTACCGGCAGCCTTGATCTGGTCGACGAGATCCGCGATGTGCGCTGCGTTGGCGTAGTACCCGCTCTGCCCCTTCGGCGTCGCCGTCAGCGTCGGGTCACCGCCGCCGACCAGAACGACCTGCCCGGGGCTCGTTCCGGGCACCACAGTCGTGGACAGCCGGTGGTCGAGCGGCAACTTCAGCAGTGCCGCCGATGCGGTCAGCACCTTCGTCGTGGACGCGGGCGTCATCGGCGTCGACGGGTCCGTGCTCCAGAGAATGTTTCCGGTGAGCGCATCAGCGACTACTCCGGTGAACTTCCCCAGATCCGGGTTGGCCACGGCCGGGCCGATCGCCGCTGCGATTCCCGACGCGCTCGGGATCGGTGCGTCCGTCGGGACGGGCACCACCTGGGGTGACGGCGTCACGAGCGCAGGCTGAGGCGACGTAGTCACGGTCGCGCTGCCCGCGGTGTCGTTCGACGTACCGAGTTTCACGACGACAACTCCGGCGACGGCCAGTACAACCACTGCACCGACCGCCAGAAGGATGCGGAAGTTACGCCGTCGACTCTCTTCCAACGAGCCGATCTTCTTCTTTCCTTGGCCCGCCAACGCCCCTCCGTCTGTGCTCTGCCTACTGGGTGGTCAGGCAACCTTATCCTTGACCCGATATCCTTCCGACGAATCATTACCGACACGACAGCGAGGAATCGGCGTGGAGTTCGACGTCACCATCGAGATCCCCAAGGGTCAGCGCAACAAGTACGAGGTCGACCACGTAACCGGTCGCGTCAAACTCGATCGCTACCTCTACACAGCTTTCGGCTACCCGGCCGACTACGGCTTCATCGAAAACACCCTGGGTGAGGACGGCGATCCGCTCGACGCCATGGTCCTGCTCCCCGAGTCGGTCTTCCCCGGCGTCATCGTCGAGGCTCGCGCAGTCGCGATGTTCAAGATGGTCGACGAGGCCGGCGGAGACGACAAGGTCCTCTGCGTTCCGGCCGGTGACCCCCGCTGGGATCACATCCAGGATCTGGGTGACATCTCACAGTTCGAGCTCGATGCGATCAAGCACTTTTTCGTCCACTACAAGGACCTCGAGCCGAACAAGCACGTCGAGGCAGCCAACTGGGTCGGCCGCGCCGAGGCAGAGGCCGAGATCGAGGCTTCGATCAAGCGTCTCGCTGCCAACGGCGGTCACTGAGCTCGAGTTCTCAGGCCTAACGAAAATCCCCGCACATCGGAAGATGTGCGGGGATTTTTGTGCTGTTTTTACTCGCTCTTGCAGTTCCTACTCACCCTTGCAGTTTCTACTCACCCTGGAAGACTGGCGGGCGCTTCTGGAAGACGGCGGTGATGGCCTCGGTCAGATCCTGCGAAGGCAGGAACGCCGCGTTCCAGGCTGCGACGTAGCGAAGGCTGTCGTTCACGCTCGCGCTGCGGGTGTGATCGAGCACGTCCTTGATCCCGTGGACGACGAGCGGCGGGTTGAGCGCAATCTCCTTGGCGGTCGCGCGCGCCGCTGCCAGTACCGCGTCGGCATCTTCGAAAACGTCGTTGACGAGGCCGATCTTCTCGGCGCGCGCTGCGTCGATGTCCTTGCCGGTCAGAGCCAACTCACGCAGGTGTCCGTCGCCGATGATCGCGGGCAGACGCGCGAGGCTGCCCATGTCTGCGACGATCGCGACCTTGACCTCGCGGATGCTGAACTTGGCATCGGCACTTGCGTAGCGGATGTCCGCCGCCGTGATCAGGTCGACGCCGCCGCCGATGCACCAGCCCTGCACAGCTGCGACGACGGGCTTGCGGCAATCTGCGACGGCATTGATGCCCGACTGCATGCGCTTGATCATGTCGTGGAACTTGGTGCGCGGGCCTGCCTGAGCCTTGTCCGCGAGGACGGCACCGAATTCACCGCTCATCGCCGGCAGGTCCAGTCCGAACGAGAAGTGCTTGCCGGAACCGGCGATGACGATTGCACGCACCTCGGGGTCGGCGTCGAGGTCGGCGAAGATTTCGGGGAGTTCACTCCAGAAATCCGGCCCCATCGCGTTGCCCTTGCTCGGCCCGATCAGCGTCACCTGGGCGATGTTGTCTTCGCGCTCGACGGTGAACGCATTCCAGCTCTTCTGTTCAGTCATTACTCAAGAGTAACTAAAGGTCCGGCTCAGCCGAAGACCGCTGCCTTCATCCGAAAATTCCTGCCTCGTCAAGTACCAGTACGACGAGGGTGACGGCCATCAGGGCGAACATGATGAGCATCGCCATCCTGGCCGCCCGCTCACTGGTCGGTGGGAAAACGCGCTGCGCCGGATGCTCGGCCACGTACTCGGACAAGGACATGGTCCTGGCACGTGAGCGTGTCGGATTCTGTACCGCTGCTGTTGTAGCCATGTCGGTGATCCTTTCAACTACGCAATCTCAGTCAGGTACCCCAAAGGTGAAGTACCCGACTGAGTTCGACTTCTCCAATGTAGACCCGCAGATCGAAGAAGTCAGCGTGAGTTTGGTGCGAATTACCTGAGAGTTAGTCCACACAGGGGATGCCGCCATTCGCGTCGGCCCGGATGGGTGATCCCTGCGCTCCCGTATCGGGAACGGTGCCGGCGGATACCGACGAGTCCGACTGCGCCGGAGCGGCCGAGAACACGGTCTGCGCATTGTCCTCACCGATCAGTACAGACACTGATTCGGCCGCTGCCTGCTCGTTAGGCACTGCGGCTACGCCCAACTGCTCGGCCAGCGCCTCTGCGACGGCTTTGGCGCCGACTCCATAGCTGACCACCGACTTTGCCGTCGCAACTGCGGTGCTCACCTCTCCGACTTCGACTCCCGACGCTTTCGTCGCCGCTGCCAACGCGGCGCCCAACCCGTCCGTCGCGGTTCCGTTGCGGATATCCACAACTTCGTTCCCGGTCGAGACAGCAGTGTCCATCGCAGGTGCAGATGCCGAGTCACCTCCCGCGAAGATCCGCGACACTTCACTACGCAGACGCGCCGGATCGACCATGTTGACGTCCTGGCCGTCGACGGTCTCGTATCCCTCGATGGGCAGGGTGTAGAAGTCGATGTTCCCACCTGCGAGAGCGCTTGCCTGAGAAGCGAATCGGACGGGATCCATGGCAGAATCGATCACCACATCCTTCTTCACCACGTCGGCCAGTGCCGTCATCTTCGGAATGTTTCCGATGACGCCGGAGCCCTTCAAGTTGGCGATCACCGCGCTGATGAAAGCCTGCTGCCGGTGGGTGCGATCCAAGTCCCCGTTGTCCAGGCCGTGGCGTTGACGGACAAACGAAAGTGCCTGTGACGCATCGAGAGTCTGAACTCCGGCCGGGAAGTTGGCGCCCGAGAAGTCATCCTGCACCGGATTGTTAAGGCACACCTGAACGGGGCCGATAGCCGAGACGACGTCGTAGAAGCCCATCAGATTCACTTCGGCAAAGTGATCGATCGGAACCTTGAGCAGATTCTGCACGGTGGTCAGTGTCGACCGTCTTCCGACTTCACGCGCTTGTTGTTCTCGTGCAGCAGGATCCGTCACACCGTCCGCTATGAGTTTGGCGTCCGCATCAGCCTTCGCCATTCCGTAGGCTTCCTTGATCTTGGCCATTCCGTAGCCGGGTACCGCGACGTAGTCGTCGCGTGGGATCGCCACTGCACTGGCCTTGCCGCCATCGCCCGGAACATGGAGCAGGATAAGCGTGTTCGTGTTGTATCCACCCACATCACTGTCCCCCGCATGCAGCTTGTCGGTGACGAACTCAGCCGGCAGGTCGCTGCCGTCCATCGCTTTACGACTGTCGAGCCCGATCAACAAGATGTTGGTATCCCCGTCGAGCGAACTGCCGGCGTCGTCACCGAGGGCGGAGAGCGCGTCCGATCGGTACAGCCCCGACGTGAGATCCGACTGCACGTACCAGCCGATTCCGACGCCCACCAGAATCGTCGTCGACAGGGACGCCGCCGCCAGCTTGCGCCCCACCGAGAGCGTCGACCGCTGCGGTTGACGCCTACGCCTGTGCCTGGTTGCCGAGTGTCGAGGTCGCGGTTCCACGGCCGACACGCTATCCACCGTTCCTGAGTAGAACCTGTCGATACCGGACACGGCTGGTCTTTCGCTGAAAGAACGCTGAGAATGAAGTCCGAATTAGGCAAATCTGCTCTAGGCTCCGCCCTGTGGACCGCCGACGCTTCCTCAGTGCCCTCGCAGCAGCAACTCTGACCGGAACCGCCGCGGTGACCATGGGAACCGCTTGTTCGTCACGTTCGGTCGGCACGGCAATCGCCGCAGCCGACGAACCAACCGACCCCGTCCCTGTCCCGGATCTCCCGCCTGCCTTGTTGCCGCCTCCACCGCCGTCTGCCCGGGTGCCGCTGCCCGCCGGCGGATCGTTGACCGCGTTACCCGGCGGTGGGGATCTGTTTGCCCTGACGGTTGACGACGGAGCCAGCTCCGAAGTCGTGCGCCTCTACACACAATTCGCAAAAGACACCGGCATCCGTTTGACGTACTTCGTCAACGGGCAATACAACTCGTGGACCGAAAACGCCGGACTTCTCAGACCGCTGGTCGAGAGCGGACAAATTCAGCTCGGCAATCACACCTACTCGCACCCGGATCTGACGTCCGTGTCGAAGCAGCAGATCGCAGACGAGCTGACGAAGAACGGCACGTTCCTGCGCAACACCTACGGCGTGGACGCGGCGCCGTACTTTCGGCCGCCGTACGGAAGGCACAACGCGACAGTCGATTCCGTGGCCGCGAGCGTCGGCTACACCGTGCCCACCCTCTGGTACGGATCACTGTCGGATTCTTCGTTGATCACCGAGGAGTACATCCTCCAAATGGCGAACCAGTACTTCAATCCGGGGGCCATCGTGATCGGGCACCTCAACTATCTGCCCGTGACCCACGTGTATCCGCAACTGGTGGACATCATCCGGAGCCGAAACCTGCGGACTGTCACGCTCAACGATGTTTATCTGAAGCCGTGACGCCGTGGTGACCGCAGCCGACAACGAGGTCCCGGCCGAAAACACGGCTCCGTCCGTGAAACAACGCACCGAGGCCTGGCTGCTCGCGGACATCACCGAGGAACCGGCCGGACATCTGGGGCCCCACCGGATGGCGCCGAAGAAGGAGAAGCGCCACCCGTGGTGGAAGGTGATGTGCCTGACGGGTGTCGATTACTTCTCCACCCTCGGTTACCAACCCGGTATCGCGGCACTGGCGGCCGGCACGTTGGCTCCCATCGCGACAGTCGTATTGATCCTGCTGACACTCTTCGGCGCTCTACCGGTCTACCGGCGAGTGGCTCGCGAGAGTCCGCACGGCGAGGGTTCGATCGCCATGCTCGAGAAGCTGCTGCCCAAGTGGCGCGGCAAGATCTTCGTTCTCGTGCTTCTCGGCTTCGCGGCCACCGATTTCCTCATCACTATGACGCTCTCGGCTGCCGATGCCACGGCGCACCTCGTCGAGAACCCTTTTGCTCCAACCTTTCTCTCCGGACACACCGTCGCCGTCACCCTGGTTCTGCTCGCGCTCCTCGCTGCGGTCTTCCTCCGCGGATTCACCGAAGCGATCGGTATCGCGGTCGGATTGGTCGCCGTCTATCTCGCCTTGAACGTGGTGGTCATCTCCGTAGGTCTGTGGCACATCGCGACCGCGCCGTCGTTGGTCACCGACTGGACGCGCGCCATGACCACCGAGCACGGAAACCCGGCGATGATGATCCTGATCGCGCTGATCGTCTTCCCGAAGTTGGCTCTCGGTCTGTCCGGCTTCGAAACCGGCGTCGCGGTCATGCCGCAGATCAAGGGCGATCCGCACGACACCGAACAGAATCCACGTGGCCGCATCAAAGGTGCGCGGCGCCTGCTCACCACGGCGGCGCTGATCATGAGCGGATTCCTGCTGACGTCGAGCCTGGTCACCACCATCCTGATCCCAGAAAACGAGTTCCAACCCGGAGGCGCTGCCAACGGTCGCGCGCTTGCCTTTCTCGCCCACGACTATCTGGGTGAGATCTTCGGAACCGTCTACGATCTCAGCACGATCCTGATCCTTTGGTTTGCCGGTGCGTCGGCAATGGCAGGGTTGCTCAATCTTGTTCCGAGGTATCTCCCCCGCTACGGCATGGCGCCGTCGTGGGCCCGCGCCGTGCGTCCGCTGGTCCTCGTGTTCAGCGTCATCGCCATCACTGTCACGATCTACTTCGACGCCGGTGTCGACGCTCAGAGTTCCGCGTACGCAACCGGTGTCCTCGTGCTCATCTCGTCGGCGACCGTCGCCGTTGCACTGTCCGCTCGTAAGCACGGTCAGCGAAAACTGTTCGTGGGGTTCAGTTTTGTCGCAGTTTTGTTCGTCTACACGACGATCGCGAACATCTTCGAACGTCCAGACGGTGTGAAAGTGGCGTCGTTCTTCATCGCCGCGATCATGGTGGTGTCCTTCCTTTCCCGGATCTCGCGAGCCTTCGAACTACGGGCAACCTCCGTCGAATTCGACGAGACCGCGCTGCAATTCATCGCCGAGGCAGCCGAGAAGGGTTACCTCGCGATGGTGGCGCACGACGTCGACCGTCTCGACGAGGACGAGTATCGGCAGAAGGAATCGCAGCAGCGCGCCGAAAGCAACATCCCGGAGGCGGAGTCGATCATCTTCATCGAGGTAAACGTCACGGACTCCTCCGAATTCAGCACCGACCTCCTCGTCCACGGCCGACAGCGCGGTGAGCACCGGATTCTGTGGGTCGACAGCCCGGCCGTCCCCAACACCATTGCGGCGGTTCTCCTGCGGACGAGGGACATCACCGGCGTGATTCCCGACGTCTACTTCGAGTGGACCGAGGGAAACCCGATCATGTACCTGCTCCGCTTCCTGTTCATCGGTGAGGGCGAAACCGCTCCCGTGACCCGTGAGGTCCTCCGCCGCGCCGAACCCGACCAGTCCCGCCGGCCACACGTCCACGTCGGTTGACGCGGCAAACGATGAGCAGAGGGTTGGTCCAGGCCTTGCACCAGGGAAGATCGCACAGAAAGAAGTGCTGCGTGCCTATATTCAGGCGAAACTCGCGAATATCACATCTTGCGTGCGAGGCTCGCCCTGAAATCCATTGCGATGGTGCGGATCTATAGGACGATCGGCCCCCGCTGCACCCACACGTCGAAGCGACTGGCTATCGCAGGTTCGATTCGTCTGTCACCAAGCGATAAAGAACGTATCCAGAAAACACTATTATGGAGACGACGCAGAGTACGAGCATGATGTCGAAGAAGATAGTCATGTTTCCCCTCATGGGTTCGACCAGAATCGATTCGTTTATCCCCGCGAAAGTTTCTCCGTGAAAATGTCCTGTTCCGCAGCTCCAATCGTGTAAAGGCGATAGCGCCTCACCACCCGAGGCACGGCTCAGCACTCCTGTGGAGTCGGATATGTGGCGGCATCGTGAGCAGAAGCAATGGGCGAGGTTTCTCCGACAGTCAATCGTTCACCGTTTCGCCGCTCCCTCACAGCCGCGGTGATCAGTTCGGCCGGCTCGTCGGTGACAGCGGTGGCGATGCACACTTGGGGCGCCCACCTCGTCTACAGCCCAACGCGTTCCGGCTTGGACCGCTTCATGCTCGGTCCCGCCGAACACGTCGGCCAGATTCTTCCTGCCGCCCACAGGACGGCGCGCCGCGACAGCAACACCCACCACTAAAGCCAGTGCCGTATAGAGCGCGATCACACCATGAAGGCCACCGCCGATCTACCGGGAGCGCCCGACGCAAACTCCGCTCTTGCAGGGCTCGGCACTGAACAAGTCTCAGCCAACCGACGGCACTTCGGTGATGGCGTCGGCGGTCACGAGCATGTCGATCTCGACGCTGTTGGTTCCGTCGCCATCGGTGACGCGCACAGTTACCCCTGCCAGAGCCATTGGTCGTCGTGCATTTCCGCCCAGAATTTCAATTCAGATAGCGACTTCCATCGAAACTGGTTGTTACACAGTCACTTAAGAAAGAGAACTGACACAACTTGAAAGTCACCGGTGAGATATTTCCACTGTTACCGATCGCCATCCGAGCAACAAACCACGGGCCATCGGATCCCAGTCGCATGACGAAAGACGTGCGGGCCGATCCACATGATCAACTGTCTGCGCCGCCTCGGATGTCGTCGCGGTGCAGGGACGCGAGTTCGGCGGGGTGAGTTCCGACCCGATCAAGCGGGACACCGACCGTGACGAGATCGCGAGAACCTCGTCCTGCATCTATCCCACCGTATAGGTCGGCAGATGCACACAACGGCCTAACGTCGACCACGTCCAGCGCCGTCGTCTCGACAGCAGGACCCACACCACCATCAAATGCCGAGAGCTGCGTGCATGGTGCGATATTGAGCGTCCCTTTCGCCCTTCCGGACTTACCCGTGGACGTGCAGACTCATACAGTTACTGTGGACGCGTAGTCACACTTAGTTTACTGTGGGCACATCTGAGGTAGATGCCACAAAGGAGCCCGAAATGCAGTTCCTAACACTTCGTCGCACGCGGCGTAACGCGCCATCTGTCCGGTTAGCTCCGGGGCGCAATACCGTCAACGAACATCGCGATTACCACGACACTCTGCGCACACTGTCCGAGGCATCCTCGACAGGGCTCCACTTCGAGGCGTTCAAAGACATCGCCTGGAATTCGCCCGAGTTCGCCGCCCCCGCGGACGACCCAAGATGGACACTCCCCGCGGTCGACCCCTTGTCCCACACCGACTGGTACCGCGCGCTCTCACCCCAGGAACAACGGCGGGTTGCCCGGATTCGGCTCGCATCTATAACAAAGACCGGCTCCCAGTTCGAGCAACTGCTCCTTCTCGGCGGTACCCAGTTCTTGATGGGCCTGGCGAACGAGAACCCCGAATTCCGCTACTTCATGCACGAACTCACCGAAGAGACACACCACATCCAGATGTTTCAGGAGTTCACCAACCGGGTGGCTCCGGAGGTACACGGTGCCCCAACGTGGCTTGTCAAGGCCTTCCCCCTGGTCGGTTCGCTGGGATCGCTGTGGCCGAGTTTCTTCTTTCAGATCATCCTCGCTGGAGAGGAGCCGATCGACCACATCCAGAAGAGCATCATGCGCGGCGGTGGCATTCACCCGCTCACCGACCGCATCATGCAGATCCATCTCGCCGAGGAAGCACGTCACATCGGGTTCGCCCATGCATGGTTGCGCCATCACGCTCCGCGCATGAGCCGATTCAACCGCCTCGCACTCGGCCTCACCACGCCTGTAGTCATGCGCATAGGGTTTTGGTCCATCGTCGTCCCTAGCCGGCAGGACGCGACGTTGCTGGGTATCCCCCGCAATGTTCTGCGCGAGACCTATTCGATGCGCAACCCCGATTTCCGGCGACTCCTTGCAGAGTCCTGCGCAGACGTCCGGAGCCTCGCCGACGCCAACGGAATGCGCACCCGGCTCACCCTCTGGTCCTGGCGGCTTACCGGAACCGACGGCCGACTGTCGCGTTACCGCAACGAGCCGTCGAGGGCCGCGGCTTGACGATCTGCAACCCGCGACGCAGCTGCCCCTCTCCCACTTCGACAGACAGCTGCGTTACCCACTCACCGCGGTCGAGGCAATGGCGCACAGATATCAGCGCGCCAACCACAGGCCCACACCCGAATCGCCCCATCGAATTGTAGGAAGCACATCCATCGAGGCCGAACCGGCGACATCAGTGCCGGCGAAGACGCAACATTTCCAATGACATAGCGAATTCACTTTTGCTACTACAGGTTTCGGCACAACGTACTGCGAGCGACGTTCAGCACTTCCGCGATTCGGTCATGGATACGCCGTCGCCCTTCATCTTGGTCCGGCAATAGAGTCACAGCCCGACCACGCCGAGCAGAGCTTCTCCTGGATCGACGACGGCAACAACGGCCGCAACGAACAGCAGCGCCATCGCAATGGTCATCACAGCACCGAGCGATCCGAGGGCGACGAACATCCGACAGTGGGCACCGTTGATCGTGTCCGACGACCTGTAGCGTCGGAAGGCGATGCGGGTTCCGGTTGCGACTACAGCGATCACCACGGCGGTAGCGACAATCGCCGCCCAGTTGTAGTGCTCAACCTGTGTGAGCAACTCGAGCAGTGGCGGCCCGGAGTCTCCGCTCTGCACACCGTTCTCGATCAGAGACTGCGCTGTTTGCCCGTCCGCGTTGTCAGCGGAGAGCATCGGAAGCAGCGCGACTACGGGTGCGACCGTCGACTGGATGTTGAGCACAGCCACAAACACCGAAAACAATGACAGCACAGTCGTAGTGGCCGCCGCGACCACGCAACCTACGCCGGCCGTCAGAGATCGCCGCCACAGAGTCGCCGCGAGCAGACCCAGAACCGCGGTCAGCAGCACCGAGATGACGATCTTGATCGCGTGCCACTCGAACCAGTAGTCCACCATCTCCGCCAAGCCGGGAGGATAGGTGCGGACTCCGCTACCCCAGTAGTCGACCAAGCCGCGGCCGAGCAGCACACTCATGACGGATTGATCTTGGAACTGCGGATAGCGTCCGCGTAACAACGCGGCCGGGCCCAAAACGAACGCGGCCACCAATGCCGCTCCGGCGCATGACAACGCAACGATCGACCAGCGGCTTCGGTTGACGGACGTGCTCATTGACGACTCCCTTCCGGGAGAGAGTCAATCAGCAGGTACTCGACTGCACATCCATCTGCAGTACTACATCTGACGAACGAGGTACCAGCTCAGGATTCGATACTCGATCGCCGGCCGCGCCGGACTCTGGCAATCGTCACCGCGGCCAGGATCAACCCTGCAACCGTGATGAAGTCGGATTCGGTCACCCCGCGCGAAGGCCACGCTTTCGGCCGCCGCCATCGAGGGTAGGACCGCCTTGGTGCTGGCCGTGCTTAGTGGACAATGCGAACATGACGACCTGCGCTCCTGCTCAAACCGTGCACTTTCATCAGAAGCATTACACGGCAGTGGTTTCTGGCGCGAAAGTTTCCACCGTCCGCTGGCGCGAAGACATTCACGAAGGGCCGGCAATTTTCATCTTCGATAAATCACCCGACCGCCCGCCCCCTTTCAGGACAGGTCACCGCTGTAGAAACGTACGATCTAGCTCATCTGTCGCCGCTAGCAGCCCGCCAGCCACCCGGCACCGACATGACGAATTTCGCAAGACAACTCCGGGTCAACTACTACCCCGAGATGCCTGAAGACGCTGTTGTTCAGGTGGTCGTCATAGCCACCGGTCACCACGGGGATTCGTCACTGCCCCCGACGTAGTGCAACCGAACTCAGCCATCGAAAACGTCTGTTGTACTTCCGTGTGCGTCGAGGTCTGCACTGCCGGCGCCGATCAGGTAGTTGCGGCCAATTCTGGCTGGGTTGATCGGTCCAGGCGCGCTGGCACTCGTCCGGGGTCAGCGTTGTCGTGGATCCTCTGCGACAGGGCCGCCTTCGTTTTCCCACCGATCCAGTGCGCGTTTTTCCTGCTTGGCGGCGGTGTCTTTGCGTGATCCGAGTGATTTTACGGACTTGAGTAGTTCTGTGAGTCGGCCCATGACCGGACCATACTCGACTTTCCGGCGAAGCTGACCCAGGGTTGGACGTATCTCCATCTGAGATGCCATAGGAGACTTCGACGGCGTCGACAACCACGAAACCTCCGCCCCGCCCTGCTTGCACTACCCGCACGAGAACGCACGATCCGGGTGCAGGGCGGCGAATTGCCAGCGGGCCAACTCGGAGTGCGATTTCGGGACCGAAATGTTCGCGGCCAAACCGCGAGCACGACGGCGGCGACGCTTCGCACGACATCACCGCGACGTTCGGCGAGAATACTGGACCTAGGCCGGGAAAATCGGGTGCTTCAGCCGTCGAGATAGGGATAGGTTGTGGTGCGTGAGCGCACAAGTGATCATTCTGACCGGCCCACCAGGGGCAGGGAAGTCGACCCTCGCCGCGAAACTTGCCCGCGGTTACAGCAAAGGCGTTCATCTGCACACAGACGACTTCTGGCACTGCATCGTTTCGGGCGCGATACCTCCGTACGAGCCCACGTCCGATGCGCAGAACCAGACTGTCATGGATGTGATCGCCGGCGCCGCCTATACCTATGCTCGCGGCGACTTCACCACGGTGATCGACGGAATCATCGGGCCGTGGATGCTCCCCCACTTCCGAACACACGCGACACAGCACCCGAACTTGGCGGTCCACTACATCGTGCTCCGGCCGCAGCGCGACATCACGCTGAAGCGAGCCCAAGCCCGAACCGCGCCAAGCGCCTTGATCGACGAGGGGCCAATCCTCTCGATGTGGGATCAGTTCTCCGACCTCGGCGAGCTCGATGATCATGTACTGGACACGTCGGGCGACGAGGAAGAACAGAGTGCCCAACAAGTGGCAGCGGCCATTCGCGACGACCGTTTCCGACTCTTTGCACAGTAGCGGCTCAATCCGCCGGAAACCGTCTTGTTGCAGGCCATCTCGCGGGCCATACGAGGCATACCAGCCAGGGACCCTTCAACCGGAGTGGAAAGCCCTCTTTGGTTCGCCGACTGCGGTCTCGGCTTTCGCTGTCAGTCTCAGAATCGGCCGTGAACTGTTGAGACCAAGGCTGTTTCTGAGGCACCAGAGGATGAGACATGTTCCCGTATGTGACTGAGAAATGAGTGCAGACCACCAGCTAACCCTCGTCCGCCGACAGAAAACGGTTCCGGAGCGAAATCGATTTCAACAGTTGTCGAATCGACAGCGTGTCCGAGAAACCCGTCTCACCTTGTGGGGAGTTCATTGAACAGGTCTGACAATTCTGATTCGGGAATTTCATGGCCTCGGGCGGCCTCGCGTGATCCGGTGACTGCAGCTCAGGAACCACCGTCCGTCCTCGGTGGTGTCGAATCCTTCTGTGAGGGAGCGGAATGCGATGCCGCGCCCGCCGAGTGTGTGGACGGTGCCGATAACGTGGCGGACACCGCTTCTGTTTGGGCGACGAATACCGATTCGAGTATGTTGCACCCGAACCGACTTACACACGGTCTACCGATGAATTTTGTCGAGTTGACACTATCGAAGGATGACCCTTGGTTTTCGAATCCGGCCACCCGATGATGATTGCCCTCGACATTTTCGGCACCCTGCACGTCGCGGAGGACACGAATCCGCTCGCGCACGAAACGATCAGCATCGCAGTGAGATCGGCTGTGCGGGCAGCTGTTCGATCCGGAGCCCACGTCGTGCTGTGCACCGGCAGACTCGCCCCCGCCACACGACCGTTCCTACTCGAGCTCGACATCATGACGGGGTTCGCGATCTGTTCCAACGGGGCCGTGCTGATCGATGCCGCAACCGGGAAAATCGCGGAGCAAGTGGTCTTCGATTTACGCACTCCCATCGTGGCACTACGCGAACAACTACCCGGCGCGATCTTCGTAGCCGAGAACCCGGGCATCGGGGTCAGAGCAACCGGCCCTGTCGACGACGCGGATATGCACCATGGCGAGGTCGAGCTGGTCGATATCGACGAACTTGCGACCACGCCGACCACCCGACTGGCGATCCACTGGCCTGGACGCAGTGGGCAGGAGCTGACCGAAATCTTGTCTACTCTCGACCTCCCCGGCATTCGAAGCCTGTGCTACGAAGACGAACCACTGGCCGACTTGACCGCAGCCGGCGTAAGCAAGGCTGCGATGCTGGAAAGGCTGCGCATCGAGCTGGGCGTCGCCGCAACACGGACCCTAGCCGTCGGTGACGGCATCAACGATCTGGAAATGCTGGACTGGGCAGCTCACGGCGTGGCCATGGGTCACGCACCCGCTTCCGTGCTTGCCGCAGCCGACCAGATCTGCCCACCAGGCACCGAGGACGGTCTTGCCACCGCATTGTCGACATGGTTCCGATAGAACATCTGGGCTGTGCGCGGCGCGTCGTGGACGCCTTGGATCTCGGTCATCAGATCGTCGAAGCGGAACATCGGCGCTGGGCGGTCGCCCCAGACCCGCTTGAGTGCGCCGGGTTTCATCTGCTCGAAGCCGACAGCCAATGCGCATTCGACGGTGCCGCTGGCGACGGCTTGGCGTGCGAGGAAAAGGGCCGAAGATCCTGTGGCGCCCTGACATCCAGCGGTGGAACATGCCTTGGACGTAATGGGTGAAGCACTCATTCTCGTACCCGTCGCGTTCTTCAGTGCGAGGTATCACGAAAATGCTTGCGGGAGAGCCTGTTTCGATCATGGTGATGCCTTCCCTCGAATCGGTAGAGTCGTCCCCCCTGTCGCCATGTCGAGTACTTCTGTCAACTTCGCAATGCCAAACAACCGTCCCGGGCTCAGCACCATATCGGGCGTGCTCGACTACAGTTCCCTTCATGGGACGGACCTGCGGAGTCGGACATGTGGCGGCATCGTGAGTGGAAGCGATGAGTGAGGTTTCTCCGGCCGTCAATCGTTCATCATTTCGCCGCTTCCTCACGGCCGCGGTGATCAGTTCGGCCGGCTCGTCGGTGACAGCGGTGGCGATGCCCATTTTGGTAGTGCAGCTTCTAGACGCGACGCCCTTCGAAGTCGGTATGGTGAACGCGGCTCAGTTGATTCCTTATGCGGTGCTCGGGTTGTTCGCGGGGGTTTACGTCGATCGGTGGCGGCGCAAGCCAATCCTAGTGTGGGCCAGCGTCGGTCGAGCGGTAGCACTCGGCACTGTTCCGCTTCTGTGGCTCGCCGGCCTTCTGCACATCTGGGTCCTGGTCATCGCGTTGCTGTTGTTCGGCTCCTTCTCGGTGTTCGGCTTCGCTGCGATGCAGTCCTTGTTACCCCGGCTGGTTCCACGCAGCCAACTGGTGAAAGCAAACGCTCGACTCGACCAAGCCGACGCAGCAGCAACGACATTGGGGCCAACGGTCGGGGGCGCACTCGTAGGCCTGCTCGGCGCTCCCGTGGTGATTGCCGTCGACGCAATCAGCTATCTCGCTGATGCCGCACTCAATTACGGTCTCGACGTAGACGAGCCGCGACCCGCTTCTCGCTCCCGCAACCTGATGAACGAAGTGCGTGAGGGTCTGAGATTCACCTACCGCCACCGCACTCTCAACCCGCTCGCAATATCGACACACGTGTGGTTCCTCGCCAACGGAGCCGCGTTGACTGTGCTGTCTCTCTTCGCCCTCCGCTCACTCGGGTTCAGCGCCTACACATACGGCCTGCTTCTGACGACGTTCGGTGTCGCAAGCCTCCTCGGAGCGTCCAGTGCACATGCGATCGGCACGCGAATCGGACCAGGACGAACGGTCATCCTCGCCCGCTCGCTGTATCCCCTCACCTGGCTTCTCGTTACCTTCGCGACCGACACACTTGTTGGCCATCTCCTTCTCTTCGCAGCTCTTGGCCTGCAGGGCTTGGCAGCAGGCACGGAGAACGCGAACGAGATGGGCTATTGGCAAGCGCTCACTCCGGATGAGCTTCTCGGGCGCGTGAATGCCGCCCGGCGTTCCGTCAACCGCACCATGGCCGCCCTCGGTGCCGTGACAGCAGGCCTGTTGGTCGGCGCGATCGGCGAACGCCCCACCCTGATCGGCGTCACCATCGTGTTCGCCATCGCGGCAGGCACATTGGCGTTCTCGCCGCTGCGACACTCGGCGCGGGATCTCTGACCTCGACGTTCATCGCAGGTCTACCTCCGCGGCGGCCGAGTTCTCTGACAGCGTGTAATTCCTAGGAGCGTCCGTTCCAGGTACGGGTCATGTTGACACTCGCAGATAGCATCCACGCATGCACGTCGACATCGAGGGCGCCGCCCGCATTGCCCGCCTCGCCGCAGAATTCAACTGGACCTGGGCCGTCGACGACCTCGAACCCTTCTGCGCACAAGCTGGATGGGAGCTCGTTGAATCGGATCAAACCGGCGCCTCGATTCGGACCGGCCTCCGTGTCGGTCAGCCCGAATCGATAATGTTCGGGCGTAACCGTTCGATGCGCTACATCTCAATCTTCGTCTCGGACGTGGCAGATGACGCTACGCCCATGACAGTGGTGCGCCCGCTGCTGGTCGAAGGGTTCACGAACCTCGATGTGGCATTTACCGCACTCCTGGGGACAGCCACGAGCGCCAAACCCGAACCAAAGGCAGCTCTCAGATGGGACCTGCCGAAAGCGGTCATCACACTGAACCGGGGTGTCAGTGCGATCCACCTGCGTCTGAAGAGTCCGGAATATCAAGCATGGATGGATGAGCCTGAACCGGAGTAGGAGGACGAGGACTAGCGACCTAGGCCATCTCCTGACCAGGTTCAGTCGAATTTTGTTGCCAGGAGGAATATTTCAGCAGAACGGTCAAAGTCGGTTCGCCTGGTCGCATCGCACTGTGGCCCCAAGCGATCCGTAACGTCGAAGTCGATCGCCTGGACGCTGTACGTGTCTAGATCCGCGGCCCCCAGGACATGCGATGTTGAGGTCTATGGTTATTGACGCGCCTCGCTCCCGATGTTCGGTGACGGTCCAACCTGCGGCGGGGACAAGAGCCTCGACGCCATAGCTGCAACGCTCGGCTTCGGCAGATCCTCGGTCAGCCGCGCACTCCTGACGGTGCTGAGAAGATGAAAAGTGGGTCGGACAGGCTCTCACGAAACGCATGATTCACCTACGGCTGGAAGAGATTCCGGACGAAGGAGAGGCTTTCGGGGAGCGCTGCCCGCATCGTCTCGATATGACCGTTCGGATATGTGCGGAATGTAACTGGCTGGCGGTTGGCGGCGAGTTCGGCCGCGAGTTTCAAAGCCAGCGGTGCCGGCACCATCTCGTCCGTCAGCCCCTGTCCGAGGAACACTGGCCGGTCGTACCCGGTCGTCGGGATCTCCAGCATGCCGCGAGCAGCAGCCAGCACCGCGGGATCGTCGAGGGGCCGGTTCACCAGATCGCCGATCGTGACGTCGCCGAGGCCCGATGCCATGTCCTGGTAGCAGTCGGTTTCGGCTCGGGCCAGGGCATCCGTGCCGCGTGGTGTCAGGTAGCGATCGATGTCGAGATCGGGTCGCGCCGCCCGGAGTCCGGCCAAGAGGTACGAGACGAACACGGTGCTGCCGGTCAGTGGCAAGCGGGGAAAGTCCGACCCCACGAGTGGTGCAAGGTTCTCCAGATTGGACGGCGCCCCGGTCGCGACCGCGCCCCGGTAGTCCAGTTCGGGTGCGTACCGTGTGGCGATCGCTGCCGCGACCATAGCGGCCTGCCCGCCCTGAGACTGTCCGAGTGCCAACCACCGCGGTGAGAGCGACGGTTCGACCGCACGCGCGGCACGCACCATGTCGATCACGCTGTGCGCCGCCGACGGTCCGTCCAGGTACGCGTGGATTCCCGGCGTGCCGAGCCCCACGTAGTCGGTCGCGACGATCGCGTAGCCCTGCGAGAGCCAGTTCGTGAGGTACGGACTGCCAACGGTCCCGGTCACGGTGGGAGCGCACTGGTCGGAAATACCTACAGTGCCGTGAGCCCACGAGATGACCGGCCAGCCGCCTTCGGGTGGGTCGCCGGGGGGCAGGAAGAGCGCGCCCGTACTCAACGCGGGCCGGTTCAGCGGTCCTGTGGACCAGTACGTGAGCTTTGATGCGTTGGCGGCGCCCGGAATCCAGAAGGAGTGCGGCAGGGAAGTTGCCGCGGTCACTGTGCCCGGCGTCGTGATTGGCGCCGGTTCCTGCGCGTGGACGGGCGCGGTCGAGACGGCCGCGAAGGCGAGCGCGATCACCATCAATACTTGGCCGAGCCGTCGTCGGATCATTGCACCGCTCCCCGGATTCATCCGCGTGTACGCCGACTACCATTCTGCGCGAACCGGAGGTGCCGGTATACCGGTTCGACTATCTTCGGGTGCCGCTCCTGCAGTCGAGGGGCCAGCGGACTGTGCGCGACGAAGAACTTACAGCCGAGGTCAGCCGAGCATACCGAGAACTATTCGGTCTACGGTGCACACAAGGTGTGGCTGGAAATGCGTAGTGAGGGCATTGATGTGGCACGGTGCACGATTGATGGTTGTCTTCGGGCTCGAATGCGCACGAAGAGGCATGACCAACCAAGCGCACCGCCATCGCCGATCCACAAGGACATCGCGCGGACGATCTGGTGCAGTGAGGTTCAACCCTGTGACGCCAAAATGTTGTGGGTCGCCGATCTACTTACGTTTCGGCGTGGTCGGGTTGGGTTTATGTCGCGTTCGTGATGGATGTGCACTCACGGCAGATTCCGGGCTGGAGGACGGCTAGGACGATGATGACATCGTTGGTGGCTGATGCGATTGGACATGCGATCTGGACCCAACGGCGAGAAGGGATTACGTACTGTCTGGACGCACTCATGTCTGTGGCGTCACCACCCCAGACGCGCAACAGATTTGACGCCCGATTCGTGAAAGCCCCATCTCGATCGACGAGAGTGTTGTCGAGATCGAGCAGAAGGGCCATGGCCGAGAGGTCTATAGCCGAGCAACCTCTGCGACGATGTGGTGATGACCGACAAGGTTGACCCAGTACAGCCCACTGAGCTTCTGTGGTTCCGAGGTGATTGCCACATCCACTCGATCTACTCCGATGGGGAGCAAACTCCACCGGAATTGGCGGAGACCGCTCGTCTACTGGGATTGCACTTCGTGGCCACTACCGATCACAACACAACCGCGGCTCACCACGCGTGGCAACAAGAAAACATCGCTCAGGAGTTCGCAGTAATCCTCGGAGAAGAAGTCACCACCCCTCACGGACATTGGCTCGCTCTCGGACTCCCACCCGGACATCTCGTTGACTGGCAGTACGCCGACGTCGTCGGTCTCCACGCCCAGCGTGACCTCGTCCACGACGCCGGAGGAATATGCGTCGTGGCACACCCATACGCGCCCTACCCGTCAGGTACCTTCGCTTACTCGCACGTCGGGTTCGATGCCGTCGAAGTCTGGAACGGTACTTGGGAGTCCGATCTACCGTGGCAAGCAGACAACGAACGAGCCCTTGCACATTGGGCACGTCAGTTAGTTGTCGACGTTCCAGCCGGGCGCTGGACCCCCGCGATCGGCAACAGCGATACGCATCTGAGAAGCCAGATGGGCTTACCCCACAATGTCGTTGCAGCCGAACGATTGAACACAGACGATCTCCTGACATCCATCAAAGCTGGCCGGACTTGGATCTCAGCCGCAACCACCGTCGACCTGTCGTTCATGGCAACTTTTGACGATCAGTGCGCACAGATCGGCGACGAGCTCGATACACATGGCAAATCGGCCACGGTTCAGGCCACCGTCCACGGCGTGCCGTTCGGCACCGTCACCATTCACACCGATGCAGGACCAATTCACTCAGAATCGTTGCCCGGCAGCGGAACCTGCGAACTGTCGCGTCCTGTCCCTCCAACTTCGACGTTCGTCCGCGCAGAGGTGCGTTCACGAACCGGTCACATGGCCGCACTCAGCAACCCAGTCATCTTGAGGGACAGGAGAACACCTTCACAGGAGAACCTCTGACGAAGACGGTTCAAGCGATAGCCGACGCGCAATGAAACGCGGCCCGCGACCGCTCCGACTACGGCCCCGGGAGGTTGACTGGCGGATGTGCAGCATTCGAAACGCACAGTATTCCTTCAGAGCAATTGCGGTAACTCGAATTCGATCGTTGTCGGAGCCAGGCCGAACTCGGGATATGACACGGTGATCCACAAGGGGCCCTGAGGGGGCGGGCTGAGAAAGTATTCGCCGCCGGTGGTGATGCCGAACAGGTTCTCGGCGATACCACGCCATGAACGGCCACTGTACAACCACGGCTCATTCGGGTCGTCGGGGCAGTCGCCGGGGTGGGTCGAGTTCGCGAGAATCGGCCCGGTGATGGTGTCGACAATGAGTCGAATTCTGTGCGGTTCAACGGGTTTGATCCGGGATCCGAAATTCATCTGTTCGTTGCTCGGCTGGGCGAGGGAGGGCATCTCCTCGGGCGTGGGTTCGTGCGCTACGACATGGAATGCGAGCCCAGTACGAAATAGCTGCAGGTTGGTCAACCGGAGATCGAAGCCGGGGTCGGCGGGGAACGGTAGGGATATGTCGTATGAAGCGCGAAGGTTGGAATCGGCTTGCGGGAGTCGCCGCCAGTCGGGGAGATCTCGGCTACGAATCAGTTGTTCGGTACGAGATCGTTCAGGACGGTTCAGGGCATCGAGCTTCTCCCTCAGTACCGGGTCCGGAATTTGTTCGCCAGCCAGCCGCAAGACCTGACCACTGCGCAGTACGTGCGCATCCCACTGCGGAGTGGACCGTACGTAGGCGAAATTGATACGTTCCGACATCTTGTGATCCTCTCGCCGCCGGGTGTTACAAGATCGTATTCCGCCGCCGACCGGCTGCAGACTCAGCCAGACCAAATCTGTTCCACAATCATTCTTTACGTTGGAGGACCATGGAAGGATGCTGAGATGCGTACGTTGATCGCAGCGGGGGCTGCAACCTTCTTGATTGGTGGTCTTATCTGCGTTGGCTTCGTGCTTTGGTGGCTCGGACAACCGACCCATTGCTCTTCGTACGCACCTCTGACATCGCAGATCACGGATCCGACCAACTTACCTACGATCTCCCTCTGCCCTGGCAGTGATGAGAGCCCGACGCTGTATCTCATCGTCGGGCCACTGGCCAGCGCTGCGGTCGGAGCGCTCACTGGGTTCGTTGTCTGGCGCAGCGGAGTTCAGTTGTCGCGCACCCGGTAATTTTTACCCTTCTCACTACCGACCTCGCGGCCTTGTGCTGAAGCGGCATGTGCTTCACCAACCCAAATTCACCACGTATGGAAGCGATACCGCAGGTTGTCGACTCGATGCGCTCGGCGACGACCTCGACGAACTGCTCTCCTATCTAGACGCCTGGTCCGAGGCGATCGTCGATGCCAACTCCTACCCCAAGCGGATTTCCGGGATCTACTACCTCGGCGGTGGCCCGCACGGTTCCGGGTTGACCATCGATATCGCAGCTGATCTGTACGAGGGCAGGGCGTGAATGATGGCCGTAACCCATTCTCAGCTAGGCCAAATCTGTTGCACGATCATCCACAGCCACTCACGGACAGGCTGAGGAAACGGGCTCCAGTACAACCACCAATTGTCCACAACGAACCTTCCTCAATTGTGCTGTTGCACTGAATAAGTGACGACCCGGCGGGTTGATTCCGTCAGCGGACTTGTCGAGCGCAAACCTTTGAATGCTGGATGTCTGAGTCCGCCGTCGGTGCACTCCCGGTATTCCACTTCGCACACCTAAAGCGGTCCAAATCCGCGTTACCAGACCAGCGCGGCTCACGGATGGACGGACGTAGCACGATAACGGTAGCCATCCTGGTGCGCGTCGGAACCGTACTGCGCAACAAGGTCCTCATATTCAAGGTCCACTAGCTGGCCTGGAGTCAGGACGCGGTACCCAGTCGCCACAATCTCGGAGTAGAACACCCAACAACCGCCGGGAATTTCGGCTGCGTCGAGTACACCCCAGCCTTCCTCGGCGTGGAACTCACGGACGACTGCGCTTGCCCGGAGCGGCGGCGGGTCCTCGAACGTGGTTTCGGCAACGAGGTCCGAATCCGTAATCTCAGTGATGGTGCCGTCGGGATCGATGTTCCAGGCTGTGGCCCCGGTGAATGTCGGCTCTCGCCCCGGAAAGCTCTGTGGGCCGAAGACCGAGATACCGGCCGCGATGACCGCCAATGCCGTCAGCGCATATCCCCATCGCCGGGAATTTCGGGAGCCCATGGCATGGACGCTACAGGCACCACTACGCCTAGTAGGGGCTGCTCGAATCGTGGGTCGTCGAGCACGGCGTCTATGCGGCAGTCGGCAACAATCTGCGCGATTGCCGCTCGTCCGCAGCGATGGTGGCGAAATGTGGATGATCGTCGTTTGTTTCCTGGAGCAGTGGGTGGCCGCAATCTCGTCTTCCACGCATCCTCGAGTGCGGCTCGTAGAACCGGTCCCGGTGATGGCCGAAGCAATGTACGAATGCGCCAGGCGGTGATGCCGAGGGCAATGGCGATCGCGAGCGCCTTGGCTGGATATAGGCCCGCCGGCGAATAGCGTCAGTCATGATCGGGTTTTTCCTTCTAGAGATTCCCGGTCTGGAGCCTCGCCGGTTGTCGCCGGTGGGGCTCCTGCGTTGTGTGGGTCAGCTCGTTACGCCGCGTTAAGAACCTGAAAACTCGGTGAGCAAACCTTCCTTTCCCAGGTGAAGCGGCGGATTATCGAAGTGGTCGCGCATCTGGTTACCGCGCGGCATGTCGAGCGCGCCTGAAGGCACAACGGGCCGGGAGGTCACATGCTGCTACATCAATCGATCGGGTTGGAGCGCTTCAACGAACTACCGCGGCAGAAGGCAGTTCACGCATTGTTCGAGTGCTGCTGCTCGCTGACGTGGGCCGGGTGGGTCAGCGACGGACGTCCGTTCGCCGACCACGCGGAGATCCTCTCGCGCGCCGAGGACGCGATTCTCAACCTCTCGGACGTCGACGTCGAACGCGCCCTGCAATGCCATCCACCGGTCGGCGTCCGTAGGAACAGCGTGCCGTCCCACCTCGAGCAATGCTCGATCTGGGTTCCGGACGACGCCGTCATGGCAACCATCTATCGCGCCGGCGAGGAGTACGAGCGGAACTTCGGCTTCCGGTATCTGTGGTGTTCGCACGGCCACGACGCCGACGACCTGCTCGAGAACATCGGCCAGCGCATGTCCAACGAACGGTCCGTCGAGCGCAAGGTCTGCGTCGACGAGCTCGCCAAGATCACGCGGACGAGGATCGAGCGGATGCTGGGACCCGAGGACGGCTATCCCGAGTACTGAAAAGAAAAGCGGGTGCAGCGCTTTCGCGCCGCACCCGCTTTCATGCTCTGAATCGATCAGAGATCGAACTCGGCCGGAGAGATTCCGACTGCAAAACACATGTCGCGTACGACGCCGCGCTCGTGCTCGTCGAAGTTGCCGTCCGCGCCGCCGATGATGATGCCGATCTGGATGACCGCGCGGGCCTGATCCTGCTTCGACTTGAGCTTGGCAATGGTTGCGGTTGCCTCGACCTTGCCGAACTCGTAATCCGAGGACAGCTTGCTGCAGTACCAGTCGAACTGCTCACGAAGCTCGTCCGGCGGGAAGACCGCGAGCGACTCGTTGCTCATGATCAGCGCGGCGGTCTTCTGACGCTCCGACGGATCGATCGAACCGTCTGCGGCGGCGATCAACGCGCACATTGCCATGCTCGCGTTCTTGAATTCCTTGTTCTGGAACTGGCTGGTCTTTGTCTTGAGCTGGCCGTTCATCTCCTGAGCCTTAGCCTTCAACTGATCCCAGAATGCCATGAGTCTCCTCGAGTATTGCCGCCACACACCGCGCGTGGTCGTACCACCACTCTGCCTGTGCGCTCGGCAATCCGCCATCGGCCGCTAGGTGCGGTCGAACACTGCCAGAATTCGCGACTCGGAGATCGGGTCGAGCACGTCCGGGGTGAAGTGCCATTGCGTGCGGGTCCACGGATCGTGAACCTCCGTCTGCCCTGCTGCCGAAAGATGTTGGCACCCCTCGGACAGCGCGGCGACGGATTCTTCCGCGAAGTTCGACTCATCCTCTCCGACAATCAGTATCGACAAACCGATTCCCGGTCCGCGTTCGGCGAGGAACATGATGGTCTGTGCGTCTTCGGCGGAGTACCCGTGCGGGAAATCGCTGAGGATCAACAGGCGCAGGGAACTCGGGCCATCTGCGACACCACTCATTCGCGCGAGTTCGCCCATGTCGACGGCCTCGGCCAGTGCCCGCAAGCGCGCCGAGATCTCGGTGTGAGCGGTGATGACCGGCCCCGCGAGCATCGGTGCCAGTCGGTTGGTCAGTGGCGTGAGCGAGCCGGTCAGGTCGACGACGTCGAGTAGCGGCATCGGGCCGGCGGCCATGACACGCACGGTGACGGCACTGATCAGACCGAGCGCTGCTTTGCTCGACGTGCTGTCCACCCAGATCGGCCGGCGCAATGGCAACGGGACGCAGTACGGAACGGTGAGTGTGCCGCGGTCCGGAGCCGACAGCTCGCCAAGACGCATTCCGTCGCTGACGGCCGTGATCTGGGCCGGATCGGTTGTACCCGCCCACGACACCGACTTCCACGACGCCATCGACCGAGGGAGCACGCCGTCGATCACACCGAGTTCGTGCGCAAGCTGAGCGCTGTCGCGGGCGTGGTTGTCCCGTGCGAGTGAGACGAGGTCGTCGTGACGCTTCTGTGCGGCATCGCGCGCCGCCACTCCCGCTGCCGAGTTCCGCAACGACGGATCTGCGACGGCAGCGGTCAGATCCTCGTCCAAACGGGCAAGCGCGTACTCACTGCTGGAGACGAAGGAAGCGGCAGAACGCGAGGCGTCCTCGAAGATCATCCACGCACGCTCGAGGCCGCGGCCCACCTCCAACGGCTCCACGGCGGAGTCCCACGCGGGCGCGGCTGTCGGAGCGGGTTGCGCCGGCTCGTCGTCGACCTCGACGCCGTGCACCGAGATCAGTTCCGCCAGACCACCCGCATAGCCCTGCCCTACGGCCCGAATCTTCCAGGAACCGGACTTCCGGTACAGCTCCCAGCAGATGACCGCTGTCTCGGTACCTGCGGTGGGGATCGCGAATTCGGCCAGGACCGAACCGGATTGATCGCTCAGGGTGGCGGAGAGCCCGGCCGTGCGAAAGGCTCCCGCGGCCGTCGCTGCCGGATCCACGCTCACGATGCACAACACGGCCGCCGCATCGGGGTGAAGTCGATCGAGTTCCACCCGGATGCCACTCTCGTCGAGTTGCACTCCAGCGGTGGATGGTTGGTTGTAGAACACGAAGTCCGCGGACGTCAATGCCCGCAGGTTCGCGTCCGCTACCAGCGCCGACACGTCGAACGGCGTCTGGCTCTCGGCTCGAAACGTCACCACGGGCGCCTGCAGCGGCGCGTTCTGTCCGGGAACAAAAGTCATACCCACAGCAGCGAACTATGCCATGACCGGGCTCTCTCGGTCAGCCTTGCAGGTCCGCCACCACTAGATCGGCGACCGCGGTCATCCCGGCGTCCGTGAAGTGCAAGCGCTGCGCCGTCGACTCCGAGAACAGGCCTTCGAACCAACGCTGATCTGCACTCGCACATGCGTCGTGCCCGCCGGCGATGCTCGCCGCCGCAATGTCGACAGTGCGCACACCGTGGGCGTGGGCGACCTCGTCGAACTTCGTGTTGTAGCGAGCGAAGTAGTCCATGAACCAGGATGCGTCGGCGTCTGAGAACGGAATGTTCGGCCAGCATCCGCGAGAGGAGATCATGCCGCCCTCACCGATCAGGTAGATGCGAGCGTTAGGCGCGCGCTGCGTGACCGCAGTCAGGATGCGATCCAATTCTCCGGCAGCCCGGTCGATTCCGGATTGGGCGACGGAATTCGCGAGCGGGTCGTACCGGCATCCACGATCGGTTCCTGGCCCCGGAGCGACGCACAGGGGACCGAGGAAGATGCTGTTGGAGTCGTTGCCGCCGATCGAGATGGTGATCAGGTCGGTGTCCGGGTGAACGGCATCGAGTTGGACAGGCCAGTAGTTCGGAATCAGCTGTGGAGTGTCGATGATGTTCTCGGCGCGTGCCGCGCTGCAAGAGACGTCGGCGAACTCCGCGACCTCGAGTGCCCGAGAGATCTTGCCCGCGAAGTTCTCGTACGAACGCGAACAGGCGTCGGGGTACATCGGTTCCAGCCTTGGGCCGGAGGCGCGGGAGTCACCGAGGGCGACGTACTTGATCCCGGTGCCGGATACACCTGACAGCGTTTCCGACTGCGGCACCGAAGCCTGCGCGATTCCGGTGCTCACGAGCGCCAGCACAACGCCTGCGACGGCCGCCGCCCGACCGAGAAGTTTCCCTCGAATGATCATCTACTGTGCCAAGTCCTCTCGCGCACGGCCGCTCGACTGACGGCTCGACATGCCGCATGAGGTTAACGCACAGAGGGGGAAACGATGTCCGGTTCGACGGACGGCGATCGAAATCACCTACCGCCGAACCGGATTCATCTCGACTATGCAGTCTCGACTCAAGCAGTGAGGAAACGGCCCAGCTGCGGCGCAGCTTCTCCTGCGTGCTTGGCCTGGATACCTTCACCGATGGCCTGCAGCTTCCATTCGCCGTTCACGCGGTACACCTTTGCCATCACCATTCCGGTGAAAGCCATGCCGCCCTGGAGCGTGTATCGAGCGAGCTCGGAGTTGGTGGTGCTGTCCACGAGACGGCAGAAAGCGTTGGAGACCTGCTCGAACGTGTGTCCGCGGTACGAGGTCACGGTGAAGATCACGGTGGTCACGTGAGCCGGGACCCGCTGCAGATCGACGAGCATGACCTCGTCGTCGCCGTCTCCGTCGCCGGTCAGGTTGTCACCCATGTGACGGACCGAGCCGTCCTTGGACGTCAACTGACCGTAGTAGCAGACGTCGACGAGGTTGCCGTCGGCGTACAGGAGTGCCGAAGCGTCGAGGTCGACGTCGGCGGTACGGCTTCCGAACAGGCCGCTCTTCTTGATCGGATCCCAACCCAGACCCATCTGGATCATGGTGAGCGCGACGCCGCCCTCCTTGCGGAGTGTGACCTTCTGGCCCTTGGTCAGGCTGACGGGGCGTCCCTTGACCAGGCTCACCTCGGGCTGCTGCGCCGGCGGCTGGTTCTGCACGGGAGGCGCCGGGGGTGCCTGGTTGTACGTCGGCTGCTGGTTGTACGTCGGCTGCTGGTTGTACGCAGGCTGCTGCGCCGGCGGGTAGGCCGGCGGCGTCGGTCCCTGGTTGTAGGCAGGCGGCTGGTTGTACGCGGGCGGGGCCGGCGGAACCGGCGGCGCGTTGTACGAAGGCTGCTGCTGCGGAGGCTGGTTGTATGCCGGCGGTGTAGGAGCGACGGACGACGGCGGGGTGATCGGAGTCGGAGCCGCGACCGGAGTGGGCGGCGGCGGCGCGGGAGCATCGTCGACGGACACACCGTGATCGGTGACCAGCGCGGCAAATCCACCCGCGTACCCCTGGCCGACGGCGCGCACCTTCCACGCACCCTGGCGTCGGTACACCTCGAGCGCGATGACGATCGACTCGGCGGTGAGGCCGTCGATCACGTACTCGTACAACACGTTCCCGGCCGCATCGGAGACCCGAGCGGTCGGTGCAGCAGTGCGCCCGAAGTTCGACGAAGCGTCGTCGAGCGTGATGACGGCGCGAACCTGCTCGATATCGACGGGTACGCCGGCGAGTGAGACTCGGAGTGAGGCAATGCCACCCGGGTTGGGTACCAATTGCACGCCGGGTCCGGTCGGCTGGTTGAAGAAGACGAAGTCGGCGTCGGAACGAACTTTTCCGTTGCTCGTCACGAGGAGTGCAGACAGGTCAGCGGCCGCAGCCAGCTGAACCGAGACAACTACATCCGAGACGTCCAGCGGGCCGTTCTGCCCTTTGGCAAGCGATACAGACAACTAAATCCCCTTCATAGAGAGCGTGTATTACCCGAGCGCGGAAGAGAACCACCGCAAGATCTCCGCGCTCGCTGCGATACCGGACCTTTCTGTCACAGTAACGGTCGGCCGTTGCCAATTCAGTTCTTCCAGCTCACCGTGCCTGGGCCTGATCGCGAAATCGGAGTATTCGAGCATGTCCGCATCCAATGCGCCGTCACCAGCCGAGATCACGACGGCGGACTGATCCAGATCACCCGACTCGACCAGTCTGCGGCGCACCTCTGCCAGCGCTCGTGACTTCGAGACCGCGTCGGGCATCGTGTAGATCTTGCGGCCTTGACGCGAGACGTTCCAGCCCCGCGTCACGCACCACCCATTCCATTCGGTTTCGAAATCACTCGGCATCACGGCCAGATCGACGACCAGGTATGGAAACAGGTCGTCGGCAACACGAATGGAGCTGACCCAGCTCGAGTCGATCCGCGATTCCAGTTCCGCCTGAACCTGCGGCAACTCGGCGCCGGACTTACGGGTCGAACGGTCGATCTCGTTTCGCCAGTCGCGATCGGCTTCGCCGTCTACGAGGATGTTTCCGCCGTTGCTCGTGATCGCGTACTTCCACGGTCCGCCGGGAAGATCGATCCGCTGGAACTGCGCAATGGTCCTGGTCGTCGTCGGAATTACCGGAACCCGCGAGCTGAGCGCGGTCAGCAGTTCGATCGATTCGACGCTCATGTGCGAGAGCGGACCGCCGTTGTAGTACTCGACGCACAGCGGGCTCGGTGCCGAATCCAGGTCGGAGCCACTGGGATCGCCGCCGATCGCGGCCTGCGAATAGATCATCGTGCGATCCAGATCCGTGGCGATCAGGACCTGGGACGCAGCGGTGTCCACACGGCTCACGTGATGTCCTTGATCAGGCCGACACACGAGTAGGCGAGATCCGGGACGACCTCGACCGGGACCCCACGGGCCTGTGCCAACAACCGGATGTGTGCGTGCTCCGGGGCTTCGAGTTCGCGCACCAGAACCTTCCAGGGAAGCCGGCGCAGCAGCACCCTGGTTGTTTCTCCGACACCGGGTTTGACGAAGTTGACCGTCGAGATCCCGTACTCGGCCTGCACCTTCTCCACCGACTCCCAACCGGCCCAGGTCGGCGTCCGATCGGAATCGAGCACTGCAGCAAGAGAATCCGCTGCGTCGCCGCGAACCGAATCGAACTCGGCCGAGACCACGTCGAGCAACCTGTTGGAAACGTCGACGTCGGCGAGGTCGGCGTAGAACTTGGCGCCGTGGAAATCGCCGGGCCCGATGAGGGTGTCGTTGAGGACAGTTCGTGAGACCAAGCCGGACACCGTCGAATTGAGGCACGCCGACGCGATCAGGAAGTCGTCACGGGTCCCGTACGTTCGCACGCAGTGTCCGGGGTCGGCGAGAACAGCCAGATCGGAGTCGAACTTCGCTCCGCCTGCCTCGTGGTACTCCGTCAACGCTGCGTCGAGTTCGCGGGCGATGGCGCCCTTGCCCGTCCAGCCGTCGACGAAGACGACGTTCTCCGAGTCGTGATGGTGCGCAAGATAATCGAGTGCGACGGAATCGATTCCTTTGCCACGGACGATGGACACCGCATAGTGCGGCAACGTCAACCCGCGGGTCTGCTGGGCCCAGCGCCGCATCAGAATCCCGATCGGTGTTCCGGCCCGGGCGAGTGAGACCAGCGTGATGTCACTCCCCCGCTCGGCCAAGACCAGGTCCATCACGGTCCCGACAGCGCGCGCCAACCGTGGAGCGCTCTCGGCGAGCACCGTCTCGAAAAGATCCCGGTATGCCTGATCGGGTTGGTACTCGATGGGAAGAGACTCGGCATAGTGCGCCTCACCCGACTGAATACGCTTCTCGCGCACGGATACATCCGCTTCGAGATCCACGTGCGAGAGATCCTTGAGCAGCCACTTCACTTCGCCCGGCGCGTACGAACCGAATTCGGGCCCGACCAATGGTTCGTTCATGACGAGCTCCCTGCTCTGGAATCTCGCAGCGCCGACGGATCGGCCCCGCGAACGGTGGCGACCAGGACGTCGGTGCCGGAGTTCCGCAACACCTCGACCACTCCGTCCATCGCCGTCAACCGATCGGTGTCGGCGGGCTCGTCGATGACCAGCAACGCAAGGGCGTCGACCGCCGCATCAGGCCACTGCGCGTTGTAGACGAATCGAGGCTCGTTCTCGCCCAGTTCGGGCGCCGGAAAGGTGAACCCGCGACGCAGCGGGTATCCCGGCACGTCAACGACGTAGGCGGGTGAACGCGTCGTGGTCTGGTAACGAACTGCTCGCCCAGAGCTTTCCAAGCCCGCAGCGATGCGCAGTGGCAGGTACATCAACTCCTCGTGACCGATCACGATCACAGCACGCGACGCGTCGATCGACGATCCGAGAATGGACACCGCTGCCTCGACGGCTGACTCGAATGCCGCGGTGTCGCCGTCGAGAAAGCCGTGCCTGCCACCGTCGGGGACATGTGCCGGCCACGGCAGATCCATCTGAGACAGCGTGCCGCGGCGATCACCGATCGGATTGAGATCGGGAGCATCCAGCGCCGTGACGCGCTCGGTCAGGCCGTCGGGCAGGACCGTCGAACCCGAAGCGAGAGAGACGTAGTCGATTCGTACATTCAACTCTGCCGCCGCGGCTTCGCCGGCGACTCGGTGTTCCTCGGTTCTCATGTCCACCAGCGAGGCCACGACGTAGCGGCTTCGCGGGCATTGCCCGTGCAGCGCCCGGATGGCATCGATCGCGGTGGCGCCGGTGGAGATCTCGTCGTCGACGAGGACCAGAGGCAGGTCGTTCTCGAACAGTTCGGCGGACGTCGGCTGCATCAGATGGCTCGTGGCGTGCGAGTGCCCCTCCTCGAATCCGGCGAGCGTCGTAGCCCCTGGTACGTCTCGGCGCGTGGAGTGCAGGTAGCAGTGAGCGTGCAGGCGAGCTGCGACGCAGTGGCCCAAACCTGTTGCGGTTTCGGCAAACCCGAGAACGACGACGTCGACACCCTCACCGAGGGTGGTCCGCACCAGATCGCCGAGGTCGTCGGCAGCGCCGATGACCACGGACGGCTCGGTGGGCACGTGCTTTCCCAGCACGGTGGACACCAGCAGATGAGCGCGACGCGGATTCCGCCGAAGTCCCGGGATCACCAGATCGGGCACCGAATGCCCGAGTGACGAATCACCGTGAACGAGGTCCAAGCCGAATTCTGCTGTAGCCCAGGGAACGTCCTTGGACTGGACAAGCTCTGTCATCGATCGACCAACGCCGTCAGCAACTCGACGAACGTGATTCCCTTGTTGGTCACACCGAACACGTGAGCTCGGAGCGCAGTCTGATGGGCCCAATTGCGGTGCGGCTTCATCTCGTTCATCTTGTTCCGGTAGCCGGACGCCTGAACTCCCCCGGCGTCGGCACCGAGAATGTCGAGGGCATCGTGATATTCCTCGTGCGTGACAGCGGACAGTGCATTGACCGCTGCGACGTGCGACGGGTGGATGACCGTCTTGCCCTGGATTCCGTTGGCTCGGTCCAGCGCGATCTCACGGAGCAGACCGTCGAGGTCGCGGCTGACGAGATGCTGACGGAACCGGACGGCGTCGTGTTCCTCGAACGGGGTGGCGCGCAGCATCGGCCGGAACATGCGTTCGTGATCGGCGAAGTACTCCCACACGGGCCCGGTGATGACAAAACCCGAACCGTCCGCGCGCCCGAGATAGTTGACGATGTCGGCGATGACGTCGACCACCACGCGCACGTCGTAGATGGTCAGATCGCGGTCACGACGGATGCCGAAGGTGCTGCACATGTCGGTGGCGCCGATGCGGACGGCAAGGATGCGATCGCGGTGCTGCCCGAGAATCCCACTGATGGTGCGCAATTCGAGATCACGCGTATCGCGGTGCACCAGCGCGGGTGATTCGAGTACCGGCATCGCGTAGAGATGCTTACCCAGCAGTTCGGATGCGTCCGCGACGGCGTCGAGAAACACGGGGCCGGACTCGCTGCCGAACTTGGGGATTACGAACCCGGTGAGCGCGGCGCGCCCCTCGGTCAACGACGCGGCGACCTTGTGGATGTCCGCGACTTCACGAACCCGCACGAACAGCAGCATGCCGACGGCGTCGGTGGACGCGATCTTGTCGAGAGCTTCGACCGCGTTCGCTCGCGCCGATTCGACCTCGTGATCGGCGACGGCATCCTCGAGATCGAGCACCATCGAGCTGACGCCCTCGGACGCACGCTTGACTACGATGTCGGCCAACCCGGCTCGGGTGGCAGGAACGTAGAGAGTTGCACCCAGAGCAATCGCGAGCAGATCCCTCTCGTCGGAATCCGCGAACGATCGAGGCGCATGCAGGAACAGTTGCTCCCGCACGTCATCCTCGAGATGTTGAAAGTGCTGCATTTCTCTTCTCTCTGTAACCGCAATCAAGTCCATGAAACGACCCCCTGTGACAACGCGTCGAGCAACTCCGATCCCCCGATCGGCCCGACCATTCAGTTTTTGCCGGCTCGCGCCCGCATCTTCTCGACAACTTCGGTGATGAACGTCGATACCGAGTCCAGCTGTAATACATACGACCAGTAGTCCGGATGAGTTCCCGACAGTGACGCACTCGCTCGCTCGATCCTTGCTAGTTGAGCATCGAGTACGGAGCCCCACTCCGCCACCAACCCTTGGTTAACAGCGAACATCTGGGCGTCTTTCAGCCGGAAACGAACCTCACGTTCCTTTTGGCTCGGATCTGCCCGGACTGCACGCAGAGTAGCGAGACGGTCCGTCACGGCGTCGGCACACGCTTCGGCGTCGGCGAGGTGCACGCGGGCTTCGGCCATCAAAGCCAGTGCATGTTCGGGGTTTCCCGCAGCCAGCGACTGCTTCGCTTCCTTGAGATCGATGTCGGCCTGATCGATATGCGCTCGGCTGCGACTGCTGTTGTCGACGAGGTCAGCAGAACTCGCGGCGTTGAACTCGCGCAGCAATGCGGAGTACGCCGGATCCAGGCGGTCCACTCGAGTGCGCACTGCCGACAACCTGGTCGAGACCGAGGAAATCGTCATCTCGGCACGGTGCTGGGTCGACGGGGCTTCTGCCAATGCTTCCTCGAGCGCCGATACCGCTTCGCGGACACTCTCGGCCCGCGTGCGGACTGCGTCGGCGCGACCGGATGAGCGCGCATTGTCGAGCGCTGCAACCGCGTCGTCGAGGTGTTCGGAGGCCGTCACCACCGACGGGTACTCGCGATAGCGCTGATCGGTGGCAGCCAGTTTTTCCCGGACGGCGTTCGCCAGGGTTCGGGCCTGCTGGCCGAGGACGGGAATGGCGGACATCGTGACCGTCGCCTGCTCGAGGTGCGCACGATGCCCGTTGTAGAAGGCGTCGACGCCCTTCGCCGCCTCGACGAGTTCGGCTACCGACTTTTCGAACGCCGCCCGAGCACCGTTCGGGTTCTGGTGAAGTACCTGATCGTTGCCATAGCGCTCGGATGTGTCGAGGTAGTCCGACGCAGCCTGGAAGCACCGATCCCGAACGGGTTCCCACGCAGCGCGCAGCCCTCGCTCGGGGTACAGCTCGGCGGAAGCGTCGACTGCTGCCGACGCGATGGTCTGCCGCTTGTCCATGTCGAGGAACGCCGAAACCATGGCCGTCTGCGCCTCCCGCGCACGACTGACCGACTCCCCCACTCTTGCCCCCCGATTGAAGCGCTCCGACCATCTTCCCACCACGATTGAATCCTACGGGTCCAGCACTTCGCTTCTCGGTTCGTAATTCTGCTGTTACGGCGAACACACCGGAACTGCGGTTAGGGTGGTGGAGGTAAACACACTCCCAAGACGACTTCGCGTCGTAGTGGGCCTTATCTCTCCTCTTGAAAGGACCCCTGAATGGGCGTCAGCTTGACCAAAGGCGGCAATGTCTCTCTCACGAAGGAGGCCCCGAACCTGACTGCAGTGGTCGTCGGCCTGGGCTGGGACGCGCGTTCCACCACCGGAGCTGCTTTCGACCTCGACGCCAGCGCAATCGGCGCAGGCTCGAACAAGAAGGTCCTCTCCGACCAGCACTTCATCTTCTTCAACAACCTCCGTTCGCCCGACGGCTCGATCGAGCACAAGGGTGACAACACGGACGGCGAAGGCGAAGGCGACGACGAGCAGATCGACGTGAACCTCGCAGCGGTTCCCGCCGAGGTCGAGAGCGTTGTCTTCCCCGTCTCGATCTACGACGCAGAAGCTCGCTCGCAGTCCTTCGGCCAGGTCCGCAACGCGTACATCCGCGTCGTCGACAAGTCGAACGGCAACGAGCTCGCTCGTTACGACCTCTCCGAGGACGCTTCCACCGAGACCGCCATGGTCTTCGGTGAGCTGTACCGCAACGGTGCAGAGTGGAAGTTCCGCGCAATCGGCCAGGGCTACGCGTCCGGCCTCGCGGGCATCGCGCGCGATTACGGCGTCAACGTCTGATCTTCGCTCTCGACGAGCTGACTCGGGGAAGGTTCCGCAGTAGTCTGTGGAACCCTCCCCGTTTTCACGTTCGGATGCGGTGAGAGACCGCTTGCAGTAACCACTCTGCATTGACCAACTAGAAAGGGCCACGCTCCGTGGTACTGCGAATATTCGGTTTATCCATCGCAATTTCGATCCTCGCGATGATCGTTGCGTTCATCTACGGCGGACCCGAGGCACTGTTCCTCGTCATCATCCTGTCGATTCTGGAAATCTCGCTTTCCTTCGACAACGCCGTCATCAACGCCACTGTTCTGCAAAGAATGAGTGAATTCTGGCAGAAGATCTTCCTCACCATCGGCGTCATCATCGCCGTCTTCGGTATGCGTCTGGTGTTCCCGCTCGTGATCGTCTGGGCTGCATCCGGTCTCGGACCCGTAGCTGCACTCGACCTCGCACTGAACCCGCCTGCGGACGACGCCGCGTACTTCGCCAACGGCGAGCCGAGCTACGAAACCATCCTCACCGACGCTCACCCGCAGATCGCTGCCTTCGGTGGCATGTTCCTGCTGATGCTCTTCCTCGGATTCATCTTCGAAGAGCGTGAGATCACCTGGCTGTCCTGGCTGGAGAAGCCGCTCGCTCGCATCGGCAAGCTCGATCAGCTCTCCGTCGTCGTGGCCGGCATCGTCCTGGTTCTCAGTGGTTCGTTCCTCGCTGCTGACGACAAGGTTTCCACCGTCATGATCTCCGGTGTTCTGGGCATGATCACCTACATCGCGGTCAACGGACTGGGTGAACTGTTCAACCTGCCGGAAGAAGGCGAAGAGGAAGAAACCGCCAAGTCCGGCGGCCCCACGCAGCTCGCGAAAGCGACCGGTAAGGCCGGCTTCTTCCTGTTCCTCTACCTCGAGGTCCTCGACGCGTCCTTCTCCTTCGACGGCGTCATCGGCGCATTCGCCATCACAGCAGACCCGATCATCATCGCCCTCGGCCTCGGCTTCGTCGGCGCGATGTTCGTCCGTTCCATCACGGTCTTCCTGGTCCGCAAGGGCACGCTCTCCGATTACGTCTACCTCGAGCACGGTGCGCACTGGGCCATCGGCGCTCTGGCCGTCATCTTGATGGTGTCCATCGGCGTTCACATCAACGAGATCATCACCGGCCTGGTCGGTGTCTTCTTGATCGGCGCTGCTTTCATCAGCAGCCTCATTCGCAACAAGCGAATCGCGAACGCAGATCCGAAGTTGGACGAGAACACTCCGGCAACTGTCTGACGTTCTTTTTCACGAAACGCCCGCGACCAATTGGTTGCGGGCGTTTTGTTTGTTATGCCTGAATTGAAACTCTCTGCATTCCCAGCCGCGCGCCAATTGTTCCGCCGCGCGCCAAATTCAGCCTGCGGCTGAACAATTGCCCTGCGGGTGCGAAAAACCTATTCGTAAGGGAAACCATGAACGAGATAGTCATAGAGCGCGCAACGGACGAGGACGCCGCGGAAATCCTTGTTCTACAACGCTGTTGCTGGGTTTCGGAAGCAATCTCCAACAACAGCATGGACATACCCCCGCTCCACGAGGACCTACCCACGGTCCGAGCCTGGGTTCAGGAGTCGACTGTCTGGACCGCACGACGCGGCGGCCGGCTCGTCGGGGCCGTGCGAGGAACCGCGGACGGAACCGCATGGCAGATCGGTCGCCTCATGGTGGCACCGGACTTGGCGGGCAACGGCCTCGGCCGACGCCTCTTGCAGCACGTGGAACAGAACGCTCCGGAGCACATCACACGTTTCGAGCTGTTCACCGGAAGCAGGAGCCTGCGGAACATTCGCCTGTACACCCGAGCGGGCTACTCCCAATTGCCGCCGGACCCCAGCCACATCCCCGGAGTCGTCTACCTGTCCAAGCCGAACGCCATCAACTCCGACTGAACGGCGATACTGACTTCTGTGGTGAACATTCGCGTCGCAGCGCAGACAGACTTGCCGTTCTTACGTGAGCACGACTCACACATCGCAGCCGAGGAACTCGCGTCAGTGATCCAACGCGGCCGGATACTCGTCGCCGAGGACAACGGTAATCCAATCGGCTGGCTGCGCTGGGGCTTGTTCTGGGACGAGATTCCGTTCATGAACATGCTGACCGTCCTGTCTTCGAACCGCGGCCAAGGCATCGGGCGCGCTTTGGTCACAGATTGGGAAAAACGCATGAGCCGCGCGGGACACTCGCAGGTCCTCACCTCCACACTCGCCGACGAATCAGCCCAGAACTTCTATCGCGCAATGGGATACACCGACGCGGGAGTTCTGTTACTCCCAGGCGAGTCCTCCGAAATCTTCCTACGTCGAGACCTCGATACGACGACCGATCTGACCGTTCCCCACATTACCCACGAGTAATATATGGTGGTCGTCACACCACGATCTCAGGGTGGGGCGTGGCACACCAATGTGGAGGACGAGTATGTCGTCAAGGGTTTTATCTCGCGCAGTTGTCGGAGTACTCGCGCTTGCACTGACAGGCGTCGGCGCACCGGTAGCGCTCGCGCAGCCAGTCCTTGCCAAGTCCCCCGATGACGGTTTCTACAGCTACGAGGGCGCGGCACCCCTCTCGTCGTACGCCCCAGGCGCGGTCCTCGAGACTCGCACCGTGCCGTACACCGTGCTCAACATCCCGACCCCGATACAGGCAGTCCAGGTTCTCTACCGATCAACCGACGCCCTGGGACAGCCGTCCGCCAACGTCACCTCGATCCTGCGCCCGGCCAACGCCCAACCGAACAAAGTTGTTTCGTACCAGTCCTTTTACGATTCGCTGAACCCCGACGACAGCCCGTCGCGAGCCATCGCGGGTAACACCCCGATCGGCGACTGGACTCCCAGCGGACGCAACTTCAACATCGGCGGTACCTTCACGTCCATCGAGGCAGCCTTGTTCGGGCCGCTCTTCGCATTGGGCTACACGATCGTCGTCCCGGACACCGAGGGCCCGGATGCAAACTTCGCTGCCGGACCCGAATACGGGATGATGACGCTCGACGCTCTGCGTGCCGCCCGCGATGTCCCGGAAACCGGAATCACCGACGACGCAGAGATCGCGCTGATGGGTTACTCCGGCGGAGCGATCGCCACCAACTGGGCTTCGATACTCGCTCCCGCATATGCACCGGAGATCAACGACAACTTGATCGGTGCCGCGCAGGGAGGCGTGCTGGTCAATCCGGCCAACAACCTTCGCTACGCGAGCGGAAGCATCGGGTGGGGCGGCGTTGTCGGCATGGCAGTCGTCGGCGTTGCGCGTTCGTACGACATCGATTTCGGGAAGTATCTCAGCGACCGTGGACGCGACGTCATGGCTCGACTCGAAGACGCGTCCATCGGCAATGTGCTGGCACAGTATCCCGGACTGACCTGGCAGGATCTGGTCAAACCCGAGTACGCCGATCCCAATACGGTTCCCGAGTACGTCGATGTCGTGAACAAGATCAACATGGGCACCGCGGCGACACCGACCATTCCGATGTTCATCGCGCAGGCGGCCAACGGCACCATCGAGGGCACCCAACCCGGCGGCCCCGGTGTCGGAGCGGGAGACGGCGTGATGATCACGGGCGACGTCCGCACCCTCGCACGCAAGTACTGCGACGCCGGCCTGGCGATTCAGTACGACCAGTACGACACCATCAGCCACTTCCTCGGCGCCATGCTCTGGCTCCCCGGTGCGCTCGCCTGGGTCGACGACCGCTTGAACGGCAAGCCTGCACCGTCCAACTGCGCGAACATTGCACCGGGGAACTCTCTTGCGCCGCAGGAACATGCGGCGCGCTAGCGAAGCGATCCCGCCAACAGATACCTTTGTCGTCCTGGTGCGCTATCGAACTCAACTGCATGGACCGCGTTATCGCAGGGCCCGTAAATCGCACTTAGAGTTCTGCGCCGACACGATATCCCTCTGCGACAGCGTGACTGATCCGACGGGGCGCGACGCAGTCACCGATGACGCTGACGGACTCTCCGGCAACGAGACCAAGATTCGACATCGGAATCCGCGGTTTGTGCCAGACGGCCAACGCGTCGTAAATCGTTATGTCACCACCGCCGAACACGGGCCGCAGAATCAGTGGCAACGCGGAATCTTCCGGAACCACGAGTGTGTGGCAAATCTTGAACTCCACGCCGCCGTCACCGAGCCGGCCGAGAAGTGGGCCTGCACTCTCGGCCGGAATCCGCGAGACCAATGCAGAAAGCGGGGTGGCAAAGGTGACGTGCCAGCCCCGGCCGGCGAGCGCTTCGGCGGCGCTGTATGCGGGCCAGAATCCGTCACCCTCGTCGAATACCACTGCGCGTCGACTTGCCACCTCCGGTACTCGACCGGACAAGACGTCGTCGACCGTGGCTGCTGCTCGACCCGACAGTTCGATCGGTAGTTCGGCCGGCCGCGATCCGGTGGCCACGATGACGTGGTCAGCTGACGAGTGGATGTCGGCAAGGTCGTCGGCGTCGATTTCGGCACCGAGGTTGACATCGACTTTGAGCCGTTTGAGTTCTCGCCCAAGGTAATCGATGATATCGACCAAGGTGGCGCGATGCGGCGCAGCCGCGGCCACGCGGACAGCGCCGCCGAGAATGGTGTTCCGCTCGAACAGTGTGACACGGTGCCCGCGCCCTGCGGCGACGCGCGCTGCCTCGAGTCCGGCCGGCCCGCCGCCGATGACAAATACTTCCTTGGTGCGCGGGGAGACGACACCAACACCCGGATGCCGACCGCGCCCGACTTCGGCGTTGACCGCGCAATGGAGATGCGGGTCGAAGGCACGGCAATCCTGATTGATACCGAGACAGCCACGGATCTCGTCGAGGCGGCCGGTCTGCGACTTGATGGGCAAGTCAGGATCGGCGATGAGCGCCCGTGCCATCCCCACCATGTCGACGTAACCGGACTTGATCGCGTGATCGGCGGTGGCGGCGTCGCGAATACGCTGGCCAACGAGAGTGGGAATTCCGGTGGCAGCTCGCACCTTTGACGCGGACGGAATTGCGACAGCGTCCTCGTTGGTGGAGTCCTTGACATATTTCCCGCGGGTGCCGTGCGTGATGGAGAAGTAATCGACCCCGAGTTCGGTCATATTCTCGGCGATGCGCACGCAGTCATCGATCCGCATTCCACCGGGGATTTCCTCTTCACCGCTCAGTCGCACGCCGAGGGCGAATCCGGTCGGCATGACGGAGCGCATTGCCTCGATCACCAAGCGGGGGAAACGCATTCGATTCTCGAACGATCCACCGAAGCTGTCGGTTCGCTGGTTGGTCAAGGGGGACATGAACTGAGCAGGCAGATAACCGTGCGCGGCATGGATTTCCGCGCCGTCTGCGCCTGCCTTGACAAGATTCGCGGTCGAGATGCGCCAGCCTTCGATAATGTCTTCGATCTCTGTAATCGTGAGTTCGTGAGGGGGGTAGGCATCGCGCGGTGTCTTTATCGGGGACGGGGCCGACGGCGGCGCATCCGATTCGCCGCCGATGAATTCGCGGCCGAGGTGACACAACTGACCGATGAACTTCGCGCCGTGACGGTGTATCACTTCGACTTTCGCGGCTGTGGCCGGAACGAATTCGTCGATGTACGCCTCGACGAGCTTTCGTGAGCGCAGCGTCGTGGTCGGGTGCACCACGGTGGCACCGCCGATGATCAGACCTACTCCACCGGCCGCGAGTCGCTGGAAATGTTCGGTGTCCCCGTGTGTGGGGACACCGTTTTCGGCCATGCTCGTACCGGCAGGCAAGGCCACCAATCGATTCTTGATGGTCATGCCACCGACTGCGAACGGTGAAAATAGGTGGGGGAATTCGTTACCCATGAGTGCTCTCCCAGCTCGCAACTACTGACATGGCGATCCTACTCTAACTGTATTGAATTCAGTTTAGCCAACAATGGCGGCATCGAAAACCTGCACGCACCCAACTATTGTGACGTGAGCCACATCATGGCATACTGCCGTCGTCAGCTAAACCGAGTTCAGGTCATCTCGAATGAATGCTGAATTTGCTTGTTCTCGAATATCTTTCGCGGTTCGACAACGAGATCTCCGGAAAATACCTATGACATACGAGCGCCAGAAGGGCACGTCCATGAAGATCTTTCCCCGGTCGGTCATAGCGGTGACTGCGGCCGCCACGCTGATGGTGGCGGCCGCGTGCAGCAGTAACGAGACCATGGCAACGCTGGCCTCCGGCAGTTGGGACGACGTCGTCGCCGCGGCCACAGCCGAAGGTTCCGTGCGGCTTTACTCCACCCAGCATCCGGCAAACCTCGAGGCACTGCGGGTTGCATTTGCGCAGCAGTATCCGCAGATCACCTTGGAAGTTACGCGCGGCACCGATGTCGAGATGAACCCTCGAATCGAAACCGAGAATCGAACTGGCAAGGGCGTAGGCGACGTTCACATGTCCTCGGATCCGTCCTGGATCAAAAATGCCGCCGCAACCGGCGACTTCTCGACGGCGATTGTCGGCCCAGCCTTCGACAATCCGATATACGATCGCGCTCGAAGTGTGATCGACGACCAGTTCTTCCTGACCAGCGCGGCTATATTCGCGCTCGGTTGGAACACCGACGCTCTGCCCCAGGGGCTTCGATCACCGGACGACCTGCTTGATCCCGCACTGAAGGGGAAGATCGGGGTTGTGAACCCCGGCGGATTCGCGGCCATGGTCGACGAGTACCAGTTCTTCGAAAAGAATTGGGGCAACGGCGATTTCAACGAACGGCTCGCGGCCCTGAATCCTCGAATCTACCCGAGTTCGCTGGGTATCGCCCAAGCATTGAGCTCGGGTGAGATTGCCGCAACCCCGATGGTGCAACCGCTGGTGCGGGAGATGGCGACAGGTGCCCCGGTGGACTGGGTACTGCCGGAGCCGGCTTGGGGAACGCCGTGGTATTCCTTGGTACTTGCGTCCGCGCCGCATCCGAATGCCGCGCAGGTACTGGCCAACTTCATGGTCACAGAAGCAGGGCAGAAGGCACTCTCGTACGGATACGGTAGTGCTCTGCCGGACATCTCGGGTTCGGTCGGACGTGCGCAGGATATCCCTCTACCGGACACCGCTGCGCTCACTCCCGAGCTGACCGGCAAGTTCCAAGAAGAATGGGAGCGGAGCTTTCAACGTTAGTGGTGCGATCTGGCCCGCCTCGGATCGAGGCGGGCCACCTCAGTGCTTTACTACTTCAGTACTTTTCACCCACCTCGGCCTTCTCGACCAACGACTGCGGTGGTTCGAAATGACTGCCGTACTTCGACGCCAGATCTCGGGCGCGGTCGACGAAACCTGGCAGCCCGCCGTCGTACTGGTTGATGTACTGGATCACGCCGCCGGTCCAGGCTGGAAAGCCGATACCGTAGATCGAGCCGATGTTAGCGTCCGCGACCGATTCCAGCACGCCCTCGTCGAAGCAGCGCACGGTCTCGAGCGCTTCAGCGAACAGCATTCGTTCCTTCATGTCCTCGAACGGAATTTCCGTGGACCCTGACTTGAACGCTTCACGCAGACCTGGCCAGATGCCGACGCGCTTGCCGCTCTCGTCGTACGAGTAGAAACCGCCGCCGCCGGATCGTCCGGTGCGCTCGAGTTCACCGACCATCCGATCCATGACGGCGTTGGAACCGTGGAATGGAACGGTCTCGCCTGCGGCGAGCAATGCCCGCTCGGTTTCCTTGCGGATCTTCTGCGGCAGTGTGAGTGTCAGTTCGTCCATGAGCTGCAGTGGCGGTGCCGGGTATCCGGCCTGTGCGCCTGCTTGCTCGATGAACGTGGGGTTTATGCCCTCGCCGACGGCGGCCATCGCCTCGTCGAGGAACTTGCCGATGACGCGCGAGGTGAAGAAGCCACGACTGTCATTGACCACGATGGGGGTCTTACGGATCTGCTGGGTGTAGTCGATGACCCTGGCCAACACAGCATCCGACGTCTTGGCGCCTTTGATGATCTCGACCAGGGGCATCTTGTCCACCGGGGAGAAAAAGTGGATTCCGATGAAGTCTTCCGAGCGCGCGACACCTTCGGCCAGGATGGTGATCGGCAGGGTGGAGGTGTTGGAGCCGAGCACCGCTTCGGGTTCGACGATGTTCTCGATCTCCTGGAACACCTGGTGTTTGACTTCGACCGATTCAAATGCGGCTTCGATTACCAGGTCGACGCCCGCGAAATCGGCGGCGTAGGTGGTCGGTGTGATTCGGGCGAGGAGTTGTTCGGACTTCTCCGCCGTGGTCTTGCCACGCGCGAGCGCTTTGGCCTCCAGCGCTACCGCGTACTGCTTGCCTTTCGCCGCTGCGTCGAGCGAAACGTCCTTGAGCACCACGTCGATTCCGGCCTGGGCGGAGACGTATGCGATTGCGGCACCCATCATTCCGGCTCCGATGACACCCACCTTCTTAGCGGTGAACTTGTCGTAGCCGTCTGGCCTTGACGCTCCACCGTTGATCGCCTGCAGGTCGAAGAAGAAGGCGTTGATCATGTTCTGGGCCACTTGGCCGGTCACGAGCGAGACGAAGTAGCGGGTCTCGATCTCGTCGGCAGTGTCGATGTCGACGTACGCGCCTTCGATCGCGGCAGCCATGATCGCGCGTGGTGCCGGCATCGGTGCACCCTTGAGTTGCTTACGCAGGAGACTCGGGATAACCGGTAGGACCTGGGCCATCTTCACGTCAGCCGGTCCGCCGCCGGGAATCTTGAATCCTTTGGTGTCCCAAGGCTGTATGGCATCGGCGTGGTCGTGAATCCAAGCCTTGGCCGCCGGTAGCAATTCCGCCACCGAACCAACGACCTGGTCGATCAGGCCCAACTCCAGCGCGCGTGTCGGGCTCAAACGCGGGCCCTGCAGCAGCACGTTTGCCAGCGCCCCCTGGATGCCGAGCAGCCGTACGACACGGGAGATTCCGCCGCCGCCGGGCAACAGACCCAGGGTGACCTCGGGTAAGCCGAGTTGGTTGCCCTTGACGTCGGCCGCGATGCGGTGGTGGGTGTGCAGCACGATTTCCAGCCCGCCACCGAGCGCGACGCCGTTGATGGCGGACACTACGGGCTTGCCCAGCACCTCGAGTCGCCGCAGCACCTTCTTGAGTTCGTTGAGGTGGGTGGTGACCTCGGTGGCAGAAACCGGGTTCTTCGCCTGCGGTCCCCAAGCCTGCATGTCCCTGAGGTCACCACCGGCAAAGAATGTTCGCTTTGCCGAGGTGAGCACGACGCCGACGAAACTGTCCTTCTCGGCTTCGAGTCGGTCGACTGTCGCGGCCATTGACGACGTGTACAGGGCGTTCATCGTGTTGGCGCCCTGATTCGGGTCGTCCATCGTGAGCACGAGGACGCCATCGGTATCGAGCGCCCAGCCGATCATGTTGTCAGTCATTGATTCTGTATGTTCTTTCTCTTCAACAGAGGGAGGAGCGGACCGGGGTGCAGACTCAGACGCGTTCGATGACGGTGGCTATACCCATGCCGCCGCCGATGCACAGCGTGATCAGGCCGTAGCGTCCGCCGGTACGTTCGAGTTCGTCGAGCACGGTGCCGACCAGCATGGCTCCGGTAGCGCCGAGTGGGTGGCCCATCGCGATGGCCCCGCCGTTGACGTTGGTCTTCTCGTGCGGGATCTTCAGATCCTTCATCCACTTCATGACCACGGAGGCAAAGGCCTCGTTGAGTTCGAAGACGTCGATGTCGTCCACGGTCAGTCCGGCCCGCTTCAGAGCGAGTTCGGTGGCGGAAGTAGGTCCGGTCAGCATGATCGTCGGTTCACCACCGGTTTGGGCGGTGGCCACGACGCGGCCGCGCGGCGTCAGGCCGCCGCGCTTACCCGCGGCTTCGCTGCCGACGAGTACCAGTGCGGCACCGTCGACGATGCCCGAAGAGTTACCGCCGGTGTGGATGTGGTTGATCTTTTCTATGTTGACGTACTTCTGCAGCGCAACCTCGTCGAAACCGGTTGTAGCCGCATGTTTTTCGAACGCCGGTGTGAGCTTGCCCAGACTCTCGACGGTGCTTCCCGGACGGCGATGCTCGTCGTGATCGAGCAGGACGACCCCGTTGAAGTCCCGCACCGGAACCACGGATTTGGAGAAATAGCCTGCATTCCAAGCATTTTCCGCGCGCCCCTGTGACTGTGCGGCGTAACCGTCGATGTCCTCGCGGGTGAATCCTTCGACCGTGGCGATGAGGTCGGCGCCGATCCCCTGCGGGGCGATGTACAGGTCGTATGCGGTCGCCGGGTCGGTGAAGATGGCGCCGCCGTCGCTACCCATCGGGACACGCGACATCGACTCGACGCCGCCGGCGATCACCAGGTCGTCCCAACCGGATGCAACTTTCTGCGCCGCCAGGTTTGTGGCCTCGAGACCTGACGCACAGAAGCGATTGACCTGCGTGCCTGGCACCGAATCCGGCAATCCCGCGAGCAGGGCCGCGGTGCGCGCGATGACTGCACCCTGCTCGCCCACCGGGGAGACGACGCCCAGTACTACGTCGTCGATTTCTGCGGGATCCATTGCGGTAAAACGGGTTCCGAGTTCCTGGATCAGCCCGACTACAAGGTCGACGGGCTTGACACTGTTCAATGAGCCTTTTCGCAGCTTGCCTCTCGGCGTGCGAATGGCCTCGTAGATAAATGCTTGTTCACTCACAGGGATTCCTTTTGGTCATGACGGCTCAGTTGTTTCGGCCGGACAAGAGTGAGAGTCGCCGGCCGCATTGGCGGCGCGCGCCTGCGATAGAGATCGCGGAGGAGTGCGAGAGCGCGGGAGAATTACGGCGTCCCCGGGTAGCGCGGCAAGGCTGCGCTGTACCCGAGGTCGGCCTGGATGGAGCTGGAATCAGGAGAAGGACAGTTCGGGGGTGCGGGCGATCAGTAGGCGCCGCACCTTGCCCTCGCTGTCGAGCTGCGCAGTGGCGTTGAACGAAGCCTCGAAATCGCCGCCTCGAGTGGTGCGCCCGAGTGACAACTCGACACCGTCGACGAATGCCCCGGCGTCGATGTGGTGGATCAGAACACTCTTCTCGCGTTGCGCCAGGTAGGCGACGAGACCGTCGCGATCGCCGACGAACTCGGCAGACTGACCATCACCCTTCGAGAACTGAACGGACATCACGAAGTCTTTGCTGATCATCGTCAGCACGCGGTCCGGATCGTCGGAATCCATGTACTCGAACCACTGGATGAGCACTGGCGTCTGGTTGGTCTCGCTCATCAGCGAACTCCTTCGACGGACGAATCGGGGGGAATCAAACTGAACTCAGCGTCGAAGGTCACCTGATAGCGATCGACGAGACCGGCGGAATCGACGTGCATGACACCGACGAAATAGCCCGTGGTCTTGGTCCCGTTCTCAGTCACCGACCCATGCAGGAAATGCAGATCTCCTTCGGCTGCAACGCGCAGGACCTTGTGTTTGCGATCCACCGGAGGGCGACCCGACAGGTAGTCGAGCATTGACGCACGACCACTCCCGTAGTTAGCCCCGGTGGGCAAGACCATGGCGAACTCCACGTTCTCGGCCAACAAGGCCACAGCATCTTCGAGTCGACCGCTGTCCACGGTCGCGTAATAGGTTTCGATCACTGAGCTCATGAGATGAACTTAGTTCGGTTCACCCCTTCTTGTCGAGGCCCTGACGCGCTAGTCTCGATCCATAACCAAACTGAACTCAAGTCAATTGGAGTGATATGAAATCGTCTACTTCCCAGGTAGAGCCCCCCTGGCCACTCTCCGAGCCCGCTGCTCTCAATCCTGGCCCCGAACAGTTGGAGCTTCGTGATGCGATTCGAGCGCTGCTCGGGAAACACGGCGGCGTAGAGCAGGCTCGGTCGGCTTCGCACACGGCCGAGGGATACTCGCCGGACCTCTGGCAGCAATTGATCGAGAATATGTCGGTCACTTCGCTCGCTGCGCCAGAAGATCGCGGCGGGCTGGGTTACGGCATGGTCGAACTCGGCATCATTCTCGAAGAGTGCGGTCGGAGTCTGGCCTGTGAGCCCGTGTTTTCCTCGGCGGTCCTGGGCGCCCAGGCACTATTGGCGGCCACGTATCCCGTCGACGAACTACTGGTCAACGTCCTCGAGGGATCCTCGGTGGCAAGCGTCAGTCCACTGACTGCCGCGACCGATCGACTCAGCGGTGTCGAAAGTGAATCCTCCTGGCTGCTCAGCGGTGAGGTCTCGGCCGTCGTAGGTGGTGCTGCTGCCGACCTCGTCATCGTCTCCGCCGACACCGCCGCCGGACGGCAGATATTCGCAATTAAGACAGCCGGTCAGGTGCACTGGCGCGAGCGCGAAGTCGTCGACCCCACCCGCAGACAGGCCGACCTGACCGTAGCGGAAGTGCCGGCAGTTCCCGTGGTCGGTGCCGACGATTATGCCCGGGTCTGTACTCGGATTCATGATTTACGGACGCTCGCAATCGCTTTCGAGAACACCGGAATTGTCGACGCCCTGCTCGAGATGACCGTCGAATACGTGAAAACCCGACACCAATTCGGGCGCCCGATCGGCTCGTTTCAAGCCGTCAAGCACCGACTGGCCGACGTACTCGTGCTGCTCGAGCGCGCTCGAGCAGCAAGCAGATATGCCGCAGCCGTATACGACGAGGCCCCGGGCACTGCCCGATTGGCGATCGCGGTGGCCGGCGCCGTCTGCACCGACGCGGCCATCGACGCCGCGGCCGAGGCCGTGCAATTGCATGGCGGCGTCGGCTTCACATGGGAACACCCGGCACACTCCTATTTCCGCCGCGCATTGGGAAACGAAGCAGTACAGGGCGATTCGCGCACTCATCGCGCACGCATCGCAGAACTGATCGGTATTTGACTGTTCGGAAAATGCCACCGACGCCGGGTATTGACGCGACGTCACCCGATCTGCATACTGAAGTGAATCCAGTTCAATTTACATCCACACGAAAGGCTCATGATGATCGAGACCGACCACATCCTGTTGGAGAAAGACGGAGACATCGCACGGGTTTGGCTCAACCGCCCGCACAAGAAGAACGCGGTCACCGTTGAACTGCTGCACCGCCTCGACGAGATCATTGTCGAGGTCGACAACGATCCGAACCTCAAGGTTCTGGTGCTACGTGGCGTCAACAACACGTTCTGCTCAGGTTTCGACCTGGACGAGCTGCTCTCCGACTTCATCGGCAGCACCACAGCGATGGACGTCGCCGTGCTTTCGGCCAAGGTCTGCGACCGTCTCTACTCGATGAACACACCCTCGATCGCAGTCCTCGAAGGCTACGTCACCGCAGGTGGTTTCGAACTGATGATCTCGTGCGACTTCGCGATCGCATCGGATGACGCCAAGATCGGCGACTTCCACATCCGTCGCGCACTCTTCGGTGGCGCCGGCCCGATCTACCGCCTTCCTCGCATGATCGGGGTTCGCAAGACCAAGGAGCTCATGCTCACCGGCAAGCTGCTCTCGGGCACCGAGGCCGCTGCATTCGACCTGATCAATGCTTCGGCACCGGCCGATCAGCTCGATCAGACCGTGGCAGACTTCGCCGCGACTCTGACCGACAAGAGCCCGTTCATGATGAAGCTCACCAAGATGTGCATCGACAAGGGCCTCGACGCCGACATCCAGTCGCTCATGGTCATGGAGCACTTGGCCGTCGGCAACGCACTGCAGTCGGAAGACGGCAAGGAAGGCGTCACCGCATTCCTCGAGAAGCGTGATCCGGTGTGGGTCGGCCGCTGATCTGATTCACCCCGAGACCTGAAGGGATAGGCATGGCAGAGAAGACAGCAATCGTGCTCGAAGGCAGCCGGTGCACGGTGTGCGCCACGGTGGCCTTTCCGGCCGGCGTCATGTGCAGCAAGTGCGCAACGCCAACGGCAGCACCTCTCGATTTGAGTACCCGAGGTGTGCTGTGGGCGTATACGATTCAACGTTTTCCTCCGAAATCGCCGCCGTATGTATCGCCCGCCGGAGGGTTCACTCCTTTCGCGGTCGGTTACATCGAACTCCCTGAAGGAATCAAGGTCGAGGCAATCATCGACTGTGAAGACTTCGACGGACTGGATCAGGCACCGGTGACGTTGGTCGCCACCTCACCGGTGCCCCGGTTCGCCGTCGACCGTGACGCGAAGGAAGGAGCAACCAAGTGACGCAGCCTATTTCGATCGTCGGAGCCGGGCTCTCGAAGTTCGGCCGGCAACCGGGAGTGAGTGGGCGTGCCATGGCCGTCACCGCGATCGGCGCTGCGCTCGATGATGCCGGACTTTCATGGCCCGACGTCCAGGTCGCCTTCGGCGGCAGTGACGGATCCGGGCTGGCCGACACCTTGGTGGCCGAACTCGGTTTCACCGGAATACCTTTCACCAACGTCAAGAACGGTTGCGCAACCGGCGGTAGCGCACTCTTCTCGGCGGTCAATGCAGTTCGCTCGGGTGCAGCCGAGATCGCACTGGCGGTCGGCTTCGACAAGCACCCACGGGGGGCATTCGATCCCCGACCGGAAGAATGGGGCCTGCCGAACGGATACGGCGAGGCCGGTCTGATGGTCACCACACAATTCTTCGGAGCCAAGATCTCGCGCTATATGCGCCAGCACAACATCTCGGCCGACACCCTGGCCCGCGTGGCCGAGAAGGCTTATCGAAACGGCGTTCTCAATCCGAACGCCTGGCGCCGGGAGGCGATGTCCGCCGAGACCATCGCGACAGCCGACATGGTCAACGACCCGCTCACCCGTTACATGTTCTGCTCACCCGGAGAAGGCGCCGCCGCGATCGTGGTTGCCAGCGAGAGCGCAACCAAAGCGCTCGCCGCGCGAGCGGTCACACTTCGGGCAATCACCCATCGCACCCGAAGGTTCGGCTCCTTCGAGGTTTTCAGCCCGGCCGTGCAAGGTAACGGTGAACCGACCAGTGTCAGTGCGGACGCCGCGCGGGCAGCCTTCGAGCAGGCAGGCATCTCCCCCGGCGAAGTCGACGTGGCTCAGCTGCAGGACACCGAGAGCGGTGCCGAAATTATGCACATGGCCGAGTGCGGCTTCTGTGAACCCGGCGAACAGGAATCGATGATTGCGGCCGGCGAGACAGAGATTGGCGGCCGTATTCCGATCAACACCGACGGTGGATGCATCGCCAACGGTGAGCCGATCGGTGCGTCGGGCCTGCGGCAGGTGCACGAGATAGTCACCCAACTTCGCGGTGAGGCGGGTGCCCGTCAGGTTCCCGGTACTCCCCGGATCGGGTTCACCCACGTATACGGCGCACCGGGCATCAGTGCCTGCACCGTATTGTCCGTATGAGTTTGCGAAGACGACTGAGGGCAGATCAGTGACACCACAAACGATTCCAGGTCTCGACGCGTTCACCGAGGAAGCCATCGCCTGGTTGCGTGGCGTCGCCGCACCTCGCACCGAATCGGTGTGGGGCGTTGGTTCGGATTCGGTGGCGGTATTCGAGAATTGGACCGCCGAGCAAGAGCGCGAGCACACCGACGAAATCTCGCGCTACGAACAGGCGAAGTTCGATGCCGGCTGGGGAGCACTGAGTTGGCCGCCCGAACGCGGCGGTCGCAGTCTGCCGCTGTCATACGTGTTAGCTTTCCGCCGGGCTGAGGAATCGTTCGACGTGCCGCGGCGGACCGAGATGTTCTCGGTTACACAGCAATTGATCGCGCCCACCATCGAGCAGTGGGGCACCGACGAGCAGAAGGAACGCTACGTGCGCGCGATGCTTCGCACGGACATCATTGCCTGCCAACTGTTCTCCGAGACCGAGGCCGGATCGGACCTGGCTGCCGTCCGCACCAAGGCGGTGCGCAGCGAAGCCGGCACGTGGACTCTCGACGGGCACAAGGTATGGACCTCCGGCGCGCTGGTGGCGGACTACGGAGTTGCGGTGTGCCGTACCGACGCCACCGTCGCGAAACATGCCGGGCTCACCATGTTCCTGGTCCCGATGAACGCACCTGGCGTGACCATACGCCCGATCCGGCAGATGACCGGCGGCAGCTCGTTCAACGAGGTGTACCTCGACGGCGTCGAACTCGAAGACGCGTATCGACTCGGTCCGGTCGGCAAGGGTTGGCAGGTTGCTCTCACCGTGCTGGCGGCCGAACGTCTGGACGGCGGAAATCTCGGTCTGGCCAACGCAGATCAGGCAATTGCACTCGCACAGAACCTCGAACGCGAGCTGACCGAGATCGAGAAGGACAAGGTGGCCGACCTGGTCGCCAGGAGCTATCTACAGCGCGTGAGCAATATGCGGGTGGCCGGGGCGATGCTTGCCGGCAACGAGCCGGGTCCTGAAGCCTCACTCGGAAAGTTGTTGGCTACCGACACCATGGCCAGAACGTCGGAAGTTGCCCGTTTGCTGCTCGGCCGTGAACTTACCGCCGATTCCGGTCGATGGGGAACGTTCGCGTGGTCCGAACACGCACTCGGCGCCCCCGGATACCGAATTGCGGGCGGCACCGACGAGATTCAGCACAACATCATCTCCGAGCGCGTGCTCGGTCTACCAAGGGAGCCGCGACCGTGACCAGTTCGACTCTGCAAGAACGGGTCGCCGCCAAACTACTGGCGGACTGCGGCGCGACGTTAACCGACTTCCAGCCGCTACTCGGTGGACACTCCGGACTGACGTACCGCGCCACCACCTCGACCGGTGACGTGGTGATCAAGGCGGTGCCGGAAGGCCAGCGATCCATCGGCAGGCACGACATGCTGCGACAGGCGCATATTCTGCAGGCGCTGGCCGGCACCGAAGTTCCGGTGCCGCGCGTAGTTGTCGTCGACGAGATCGAGCCCGCGTGGTTTGCCATGGAATTTGTTGCAGGCGAGTCACTCGAGCCCGTGCTCGACGACCCGGCCGTCGATCCGGTGCTCGCTGCCAATCGAATGCGTCGTGCCGCTGCAGTCCTACCGCGACTGCATGAGGTGGACCTGGCCACCATTGCAGGGCTCGCAGATCCCCTGACACCGGCAGACGAGCTCGAGCGCTGGGCCAAGACGCTGGGCGCAGTGCCACCGGAATTGGTTGTCGGCGCCGATCGTCTGTTGGAACTGTTGCGCTCCGACATTCCCGAACCTATCGAACCCACACTGGTGCACGGTGATTACCGTCTCGGCAACATCATCTCCGACGGACTGGAGCCAGTTGCACTCATCGACTGGGAAATCTGGTCTGCCGGAGATCCACGAGTCGAATTGGGCTGGTTTCTGGTATTCGCCGACGGTTCGAACTTCCCCGGTGTCGGTCGGGAAGTCACCGGACTGCCGAGCGCCGAAGAGTTGGTCGCGCTGTACACCGGAGCGGGTCCCGCACTCCCCGAACTCAACTGGTTCGACGCACTCGGCCGGTTGAAGATGGCGGCGATCATGGGCCACAACCTGCGTCGGCACCGCGAGGGTCGCCATCATGATCCGGACCAGGAGAAGCTGCCCGACACCATCAACCGGTTGATCGAGACCGGTACCGCTCTCCTGCGTCCCTAGATCTTCTAGGCCGCTGGTCTTTTGCGTCGCTGATAATCACCTAAGGAGACCTACCGTGGATTTCGCCTATTCCCCGCGGACCGAGGAACTGCTCGGCAAGCTCGAATCTTTCATGGCCGATTACGTCTATCCGGCGGAATCGGTGTACGACGCCCAGGTCGCTGCCAACGACAACCCGCACGAACAGCCCCAGATCATGCGCGATCTGCAGGCGAAGGCACGCGAATTGGGTCTGTGGAATCTGTTCATGACGCACGACGGACTCGGTGCCGGGCTCACCAATCTCGAATACGCTCCGCTGGCTGAGATCGTCGGCCGCTCCATCATCGGTAACGAGACGATCAACTGCTCGGCTCCCGATACCGGAAACATGGAGATCCTCGCCATGTTCGGCACCGACGAACAGAAGGCGCAGTGGTTGAAGCCGTTGCTGGACTGCAGTATTCGTTCGGCTTTTGCGATGACCGAACCGGCCGTGGCAAGTTCGGATGCGACAAACATTCGATCGACTATCCAACGTGACGGTGACGAATACGTGCTCAACGGCCGTAAGTGGTACACCTCCGGCATCCTCGATCCTGACTGCAAGCTCATGATCTTCATGGGCAAGTCGGATCCCGAAGGCCCGACCTACCGACAGCAGAGCATGATCCTGGTACCGGCCGACGCGCCCGGCGTTGAGGTCATTCGGGACCTGCCGATGTTCGGCTTCCAAGACCGACTCGGCCACGGCGAAGTTCAATTCACCGATGTTCGGGTACCGGCTGCAAACATGCTCGGCGCCGAGGGCGACGGATTCGCCATCGCACAGGGACGCCTGGGCCCCGGCCGGATGCACTACGCGATGCGCGCAGTCGGTATGGCAGAACGGGCACTGGACATGATGTGTAAGCGCGCGCTCGAAAGGGAAGCGTTCGGAGGCCCCCTTGCCGACCGCGGCGTAGTGCGTGAATGGATTGCCCGCAGCCGCATCGAGATCGACCAAATCAGGTTGCTCGTACTCAAGTCGGCTTGGTTGATGGATACCCAGGGCAACGCGTCTGCGCGCTCGGAAGTGGCCGCCATCAAGGTGGCAGCAATGGAAGTTGCGCACAAGGTTGTCGACCGCGCGGTGCAGACCTTCGGCGCCGCCGGAGTCAGCAACGACACGATCCTGGCTCGGCTGTATGCGATTACCCGCGCCCTGCAGATTGCAGACGGACCCAGCGAGGTTCATCTGCGCACCATTGCCCGCCTCGAGGTGAAGAAGCACAAATGAGTACACCAGAATTGACCGGTAAGGTCGCGCTCGTGACCGGCGCGAGCCGCGGTTTGGGACTGGCCATCGCGCGCGGACTCCGGGACGCGGGCGCGACCGTGATCGTGTCCAGCCGAAAGCTCGAGTCCTGCCGCGAAGCGGTGGCGTCGCTCGGTGACACCGGCCCGGGAACCGCTCACCCGTTCGCCCTGCACGTCGGGCACTGGGACAGTATCGAGCCCGCGGTCGACCAGATCATTGCCGAATTCGGCAGCCTCGACATCGTGGTCAACAATGCCGGCATCGCACCGCTGGCCGACAACTTGCTCTCCGCCTCGGAAGGGCTGTGGGACAAAACTATCGAGGTCAACGTCAAGGGACCCTTCCGGCTGATGGCAGTCGCGGGAGACCGGATGCGGGCGGCCGGCGGCGGCTCGATCATCAACATCTCCAGTATCGGTGCGGAGCGCCCGAGCCCACCGGAAGCGATGTACGCCGCGGCCAAGAACGGCCTCAATGCGCTCACCCGGGCGTTTGCTCAGGAGTATGCACCGACGGTGCGGGTGAACTGTGTGATGCCAGGCGGTTTCGCTACCGACATGGCCGAGAACTGGGACGACGAGTTCATCGGAAAGATCGTGGACCGTCTGCCTGCCGGGCGACTGGGCCGGCCTGAGGAGATCGCCGGTCTGGTGACGCACCTGGCCTCGGATGCGGCCGGCTACACGACCGGCGCGCTCATCCCGGTCGACGGCGGCCGAACCGCCGTGTACTGACGCTGCGATGTCCTGATATCGCAGTAAAGCCATGACAGACAACGGATTCGAAGGTGGACAGATGCTGACCGAGATGTTCGGACTGGCCGGACGGGTAGCGATCGTGACGGGTGCGTCGTCTGGTCTCGGAATGGGATTTGCGCGCACACTGGCCAGTGCCGGGGCCACGGTGTACGCCGCGGCCCGCCGGCTCGACCGCCTACAGGACTTGGCAGCCGAGGTACCGGGAATTGTTCCGGTTCGTTGCGACATCACCGACGACGCTGATCGGCGCGCCCTGATCGACAGGTGTTACGAACAGTCCGGACGGCTGGACGTACTCGTCAACAATGCCGGCATGCCGGGACCGCCGAACGCCGAGGACGAAACCATCGCGGGATTCAATTCGGTACTCGAGCTCAATCTGGTATCCGGATTTCACCTGGCGACCTACGCCTCGACCCGACTTCCGGAGAACGAACGCGCGTCGTACATCAACATCTCCTCGGTGATCGGGCTGGTGTCCACGGCCCCGATCGGTGGCGCGAGCTATGCGGCCTCCAAGGCCGGAGCACTCGGCTTGACCCGGGAATTGGCCGGTCAGTGGGGACGCAGGGGGATCCGCGTGAACTCCGTCGTGCCTGGGTGGTTCGATACGGAGATGACCGACGGACTGTTCAGCAATGACAAATCGGCGGGGTGGGTGCGTAAGAACACCATGCTCGGCCGCGGCGGGGTCGAAGGTGAGATAAACGGCGCAGTGCTGTTCCTGGCCTCGGATGCCTCCTCGTACATGACCGGCCAGGCGCTGGTTGTCGACGGTGGTTGGACGGCGCGCTGATGTTGGCAGTCCAGCTGACGGCGTGGGGTCAGCCTCCGCAGGTGCGTGAGATCCCCGTACCCGAGCCCGCTGAGGGGCAACTGTTGATCAAAGTCGGCGCCGCTGGTCTGTGCCGCTCGGATCTGCACGTCATGGATTCGCCCGCCGGACGTTTCGATTACCCGTTGCCGCTCACACTCGGCCATGAGGTTGCCGGTACCGTCGTCGGTGCGGGACCGCTGGCCGATCACGCGTGGATCGGTGAAAATGTTGTCATTCATGGTGTTTGGCCATGTGGCCGGTGCCGCAATTGCCGGCGCGAGCGCGAGAACTACTGCTTGGAGAAAGTCCCGCGTGGGGACGGCCGACTCAGCCCGATCGGAAACGGGTTGGGCCATCCGGGCGGGCTGGCAGAATACCTGCTGGTGCCCTCGGAAGCTGTTCTCGTTCGCGTCGGTTCGCTGAGCCCCCAGCAGGCCGCTCCGCTCGCCGACGCCGGCCTGACCGCATATCATGCGATCCGGACCAACAGCGACGTCATCGACTCGGACACTGTGGCTTTGGTGATAGGAATCGGCGGTCTCGGCCATCTGGCGGTGCAGATCCTGCGCTCTTTCGGCGTCACAGACATCATCGCCGTCGAGACAAGAACCCAGACACACGCTCTCGCGCTCGAATCGGGAGCACACGCGTGTTTTGCGACGCTCGCGGAAGCGACAGAGGCTGTGGCGAGCCTCGGCGGTGCCGACGTGGTCTTCGACTTTGTCGGGGCTCAGGCGACGGTCGAACCCGCTCCGGCGCTTCTCGCTCCCGGCGGCCGAGTTGTCGTCGTGGGAAGTGCGGGCGGGCAACTGACCGTCGGCAAAAGCCTTGGTTTGGTCAACGGCTGGCAAGTTCGGGCGCCGTTCTGGGGCACCATCGAGGACCTGCGTCAGGTGGTCGAACTCGCCAGTGCAGGAAAGCTGCATGCCGAGGTGACCACGTTCACGTTCGACAGCGCACTGGAGGCATACGATCGCCTGCGTTCAGGCGATCTGTCCGGCCGCGCCGTACTGGTTCCCACAGCCCCTTCATCGCTGTAAACATCCAACACACAATCGAACTCGAAGACGGAAGAGGGACGCCGCAGTGAAGTTGCTGGCACAGGAGATGCTCGCCCGGGCGGAAGGCAATCCGGCCGAGATTGCGGTGATCGACGAGTTAGGTTCTCACACAATCGGTTCGATCGTGGAGGCGGCTCGCTTGCTGGCCGATACCATCGCTTCGCTCGACGGCGGGGCACCGACTGCGCTCATTCAGGCCGACAATACGTGGCAGACGGTGGCTACCGCCCTCGCGATCGGACTTCGCGGCGGCGTAGTGGCGGTCTTCAGTCCACACGCCACCGAATCCGAGTTCGAGATGGCGATCGACGACATCGACCCGGATCTCGTGGTGGCCGATGCCGACGCACTGACCCGCTGGGGCATCAAGGACGACCAGTTTGCCGGTTCGGTAGCCGCTTTCGGAACGCGAGTGCTCCGGTCTCGGCAGGGGGATTTCGCCTCGGTTGAGCGCTGGCGCGGCGGCACCGCGATCGCGATGACCTCCGGTTCGACCGGTCGCCCGAAGTGTGTCGTCCAGTCCGAGGAGGCAATCCGCTACGCGTGCCGGAGCACCATCGATACTGTCGGATTGCAACAGGGTGAGGCGGTCGGCGCTTTTGTGCCGCTGTCGTCCGTCGCAGCTTTCTGTTTCGGGATGTATCTGCCTGCTTACCTTGGCGGACAGATGGTTTCGATCGCCAAGTGGTCGCCTGCGGTAGCACTGGAGGCAATGGCGAAGCACCGGGTCGCCTGGACGATGCTGGTACCGACCATGGCCCTGCAGCTCTCGGTTACCGAAAGGGCTGGCGGTAAGCTCTCGGCGATGCGCGCCCTGACGGTTGGTGGCGGTCCGATGAACGAGCGCACACTCGGGAACGCCGAAACCGTCCTGGGTACCACCTTTCTTCGAGTATTCGGCATGTCCGAATGCCTGGGCCACACGACCCCACGTCTGGACGATCCGCCGGCCGTCCGACTGGGGCGGGACGGACGTCCGTTCCCCGGCACCGTCGTTCGAGCGGTCGACACCGCCGGGGCGCTGCTCACCGCAGGCGAGATCGGTGACGCCCAGGTGAAGGGACCGTCACTGTTCGTCGGTTATGCGCGCGGCGGTGCTCCGGTACTGCCCGAGCTCACCGCGGACGGCTTCCTGCCGACGGGCGATCTGGTCGAAGTCGGTGAAGACGGATCGATCTGCGTCATGGGACGCCAGAAACAAATCATCATCCGCGGCGGCCGCAATATCGACATCAACGAAATGGAATCTGCGATCGCGTCGTTGCCCGCAGTGGTTCAGGTCTGCGTCGTTCCCGTCCCAGATGACCTTCTGGGCGAGCGTGCGGCAGCCCTCGTCGTCACTGGTGGTGCGCCGCTGACGCTGGCGGAGGCGACCACCCAGCTTGCCGCGAGGGGCTTTCCAAAGTTCAAGTGGCCGGAGTTTCTCTTCTCCGTCGAAGATCTTCCTCAGAACCGAGTCGGCAAACTTTCCAGGGCCGATGCGGTGGCGCTCGCCTCAGGCCTGGCCTCTGAAATTGACACGAGTTCATCTCAAAAAGGGGTAAGGTCGAACTAATCATCCACGCACCTCCGGGGGAGCCACATGACAGCAGAGACCGCGTTGCGCCGGGAGAGTCCGCGCTCCAAACGAACTCTCATTCTTGCCACGGCGATCGACCAGTTCGGCAAATTGGGTTACGAGCACACCAAGTGGGCGTCGATTGCCGACGAGGTCGGTATAGGACAGACGGCGCTCTATCACTATTTCGAATCGAAAGCGCATTGCCTCCTGACAATCATGCGGCTGGAATTGGCCGATTCGTTGGAGCGAGTCACTGTTGCAACCGAGGGCGACTCGGATCCCACAAAGGCACTCAGGGCGGCAATCGTCGTATCACTCAAGGCTTCACCGAGGGATGCTCTGCAGCGCCGCATTCTTCAGAGCCACATGGATCTTCTTGCCGCGGAGCGACAGTCGGAAAAAGAGGAGTCCGAACGACTGAAGTCCCGTGAACTCGTTCAAGCGATCGAAGAAAAGTGGACCGCGCTGATTGCGAGCGGAATCAAGGAAGGCGTCTTCGCTGATTCCGATCCTCGCTTGATGGGCCGACTCGTCTTGGCCCTCGTGATCAGTGTTTGGCGCTGGTACCGGCCGGACGGCAAACTCAGCCTGACAGAGATCGCCGAACGAGTGACCGATGCGGCCCTGCGGATGGTGTGCGCGTAGATCACTCCGCGCACGGCGAGTATCAGTTTGGACTGCCCATCGAAACTAAAGTGAATTCAATTAGGAGTTGATATGTACAATCTCGTTCTCGTCGCATCCCGACCCACCGACTGGACCTATCAGCAGTTCATCACTTGGTGGCGCGGCGAACACGCGGAAGTCACCTATCCCCTTCCCGGCCTTCTGCGATGGCAGCACACCGAATTGCTCGAAGCTTTCGGCAGCAAGTCGGAGGGGTGGGATGGCTTGTCCGTCTTGAGTTTCGAATCGCGGGAGGCACTCGAAGCCGCGCTGGCGAGTCCGCAGTGGCAGGCCGCCGTTGATCACGTCGGAACCATGGGTGGCCGCCGGATGATGTGGTACGGCGACGAAAAGACCATGGTGCCGCTCGCCGACAGCGGAAAATGACCGACTTTTGGGATCGGCCCGGTTGCTATCGCGTCGCCGACGGCGTTTTCCGGATCCCATTGCAGATGCCGCAGGACGGCCTGCGTGCAATCAACGTCTACGCGCTCGAGACCACGGACGGACTGGCGCTGGTCGACGGCGGTTGGCATCGCAACAGCACGCACGCCGAACTGTCCGACGCCCTAGCGCTGATCGGTCGTAACCCGGCGGAGATTCACGACATCTATGTCACGCATGTCCACCGTGACCACTACACGTTTGCCGTTGAACTGCGTCGACGGCATGGTTCTCGAATCCACCTCGGCGCAGCCGAATCTCCCGGTATCGCCGCAATCGCCAAGCTGGGCAACAATGTTCCGGAGAGCTCAATTCTTCAGCTGCACCGATCCGGCGCAGCGACAATCGCCGAGCAGGTCTATCGAGACTCGATCGACGAACCCTTCGAGCCCTCGGACTGGGAGGCTCCCGATCACTGGCTCTCCCCCGGCGCTCTCGATATTCCAGGCCATCGCTTGTCCGCGGTACACACTCCCGGACACACCAAGGGGCACATGGTTTTTCATGACCTCGAACGCGACGTCTCTTTCACCGGAGACCATGTGTTGCCGACGATCACGCCATCGATCGGATTCGAACTCGGCGATTGGGAGCTGCCACTCGGAGCGTACCTCCGCTCGCTGGAGATGATGCTCGACGACCGGGACCGGATCATGATGCCGGCGCACGGCGGCACAGGCGCGGGTCTGCACGCGCGATGCCGGGAGTTGTTGGCGCACCACGATCACCGTCTGGGTCAGACTGCTTCTGCGGTAGCCGAATTGGGCGAGGTCTCAGGGCTGCAAGTGGCGCAGGTGTTGACCTGGACCCGGCGCGAACGCGGCTTCGATTCTCTCGATACCTTCAACCAGATGGTGGCCACCTGCGAGACGCTTGCCCACCTCGACGTGCTTGTCGAACGTGGGCAGTTGTCCGTGAAAAACAGGAACGGGGTGGATCACTTCAGTTCGAACTGAAGAGATCCACCCCGTTTACCGACCCCCTCAGGCGCAGGTCCATCCGCCGTCGACATAGAGTTCGATACCGGTGACGAACGTCGAGTCATCGCCAGCCAGAAAAGCCACGGCGGCAGCAACTTCTGAAGCCGTGCCAAGTCGGCCCATCGGCGTATTCGCAATCATCGCCCGGTGCCGCTCACTACCCTCGTAACGCCGCAGCAGTTGCTGGGTCTCGATAAATCCCGGATGCACCGAATTCACGCGCACACCCTTCGTGGCCCAGTGCAATGCGGCGTTCTTTGTCATCGTGCGGACCGCACCCTTGGCGGCCGCGTAGGCGAAGCTGTTACCCAATCCGCCGACCGTGCCGAGGATCGAGCAGATGTTGACGACCGAACCGCCGCCAGTGCTTTCGATATAGGCCCCGGCGTGTTTCATGCCGAGCCACGTTCCGGTCTGACTGACCTCGATGACTTTGTTGTACCGATCGATGTCTTCGTCGACGACGGAAGCCAAACTACCGATCGCACCGTTGTTCACCACAGCGTCGAGTCGGGAATACCGCTCGGTGACAGCCTCTATGACCCTCTGCCATTGCTCTTCGCGAGCGATGTCGAGTGCGAGAGCCTGATGGCGGTCGGGCTGATCCTGCTTCGCGACCACTTCGGCGCACGCGTCACCACTGATATCGGTCACGATCACCGAAGCACCCTCGGATGCAAGGCGGCCGACGATTTCGACGCCGATACCGCCGGTGGCTCCGGTAACCAGTACCACTTTCTCACGCAAACGAGTATTGCCCACCGACATCGTTTCAGCCTCACTTTCTGTCACAGCTTGCTCAGGACGTTACGCCCGCCGACCAGCATGGCGATGGCAACGCCGATCGTGGTCACCGCGGTCATCAGCAGCGCCATGGCGGCCACCATCGGATACGAACCGTTCTGCCACATGTCGAACAGCAGCGTTCCCATCACCTGAGTTGTGGAAGCGCGTACCAGGAGCGACGCGGCGAACTCGTGCGTGAGCAAGATGAACATCAGCGCGACGGCACTGAGAACCGTCGGACGCATGAGCGGCAACATGATTCGCAGCGTCGTGACGAAGGGGGATGCACCGCTGGTGGCCGAGGCCTCGTTGTATGTGTTTCCGAGTGCAAGCATGGCTGTCATCTGCATCCGTGTGGCGAACGGCAGCATCAGAACGATGTAGACGAGGATGATGACCGTGCGGGTGCCGTACAGGATGAACGGCGGTTCGGTGTAGGTCAGCAGGAAGCCGACGCCGAAGATCACTGCGGGGATGCCGAGCGGCAGGGCGGTCATCAGATCGGCCAGCAGCGCCAGGATCTTGAAGCGCCGCCCGCGGACCAGGAGGTTGGCCAGCGCGTACCCGATCGGAATGCAGATGATCACCGCTCCCAGAGAGGTAAGTACGCTGGTGACAACGGATTCGGTGATCGCACTAGTCGACCAGAGCTCCCGGAAGTTGTCCAGGGTCAGTAAACCCCACGACAGCGATCCGGACCAATACGGCGTCAGCGAGACGATGATCAGCCCGATCAGCGGAATGACCAGTGCGAACATCGAGAAGATCACCACGGTGGCCGTCGCCCAGGTAGCCCGGCCGGTGGACGAGGCAAATGCCTTGCCTCCGTGCGTGACAAACCGAGTCTGGTTGCCCAGCAGCACCTTCTGCACCAGGACGAGCACCAAACCGAAGATCACCAGTGGTGAACCGGCAGCTGCCGCGGCCGCGAAATCCGAAGGGGACTCGGACACTCGGCGGTACATCTCCGTGGTCAGGACCTTGACGCCCGAATTCTGGCCCAGCAGTAGCGGACCGGTGAACTGTCCCAGACCGAGTAGCAATGCGATTCCGCCGCCGTAGATGAGTGAAGGCCGCAGCAAGGGCAGCACGATCTTGAAGAAGATTCCGACCGTTGACGATCCGCTCACCTGAGCGGCTTCGAGGTGTTCCGAACTGATGTTCTGCATGCCGGAGCTGACGAACAAGTAGACGAACGACGTGAGGCCGAAACCTGTGAGGATCACGATCCACGGGATGGTGTACACGTCGATGGGTCCGGTGTCGGTCCCGCTCCACCAGGGGAGCTTGCGCAGGAGCACGTTGAGGTAGCCGGGACCGGGCGAGAGCAGGAATGCCCAGCCGACGATGTTTGCGACGGCGGGCATGACGATCGGGAGGATGGGGACGATGCGAAGCCATCCCAGTTTCTCCGGGAGTCGGCTGGCGGCGAACGCAAGTACGGTACCGAGGACCATCGCGATCACGAGCGAGCCGAGTGCCAGGGCGATCGTCGTCCAGATCGCCTCGGCCACATCGTAGCGGCCGTACTGCGTACGGTAACCCGCGCCGCCGTCCTCGAACGCCAGCATCTGCAGCCGAATCATCGGCAGCACTACGAGATACGCAAGAACGGCGATCAGAATCGCGTAGCCGATGCGGGCCTGCCACTGCCGTGAAATCGAGAACGACTTGACGGATCCGCCGGCCGTTGCGGTTGCGGTTGCGGTTGCGGTTGCCATCAGGATCGGTCTCCTACACCCGGTGCGACCAGTTCGGGGACGGTCACCGCAGCGGCGTCCGGATCGGCGTATACCCGCAGACTGGACGGAGAGAAGCTGATCACCATGGGCGTACCCGGATCACTGGCGCGCAGTGTGGCACTGTGTTCGGCGGCACTGGCACGCAATGCCAGTTGTTCGGTACCTGTCTTGACCAATACGTCGAAGTGTCGTCCGGCGTACTCGTATGTCACCAGTTCGGCGTGCAGTGCAACGTTTCCGGCCGGAACGTCGTCCATCGAGGCATGCATCTGCACGTCGTCCGGTCGGAACCGCGCCACCGCGGCGGTGCCCTCGTCAGCGCGGTCCCGCACGCTGGCGTTGCTGAGATCGATGACGTCGTTCGCGCTCGTGTTCCAACCGTCGTGGGCGCGGCGCAGCTCCAGTCGATTGCCCATGCCGATGAAAGCGGCGACATACTCGGACACCGGATTCTCGAACACGTGCTCCGGCGCGTCGTACTGTTCGATTCTGCCGGACTTCATGATTGCGATCCGGTCGGCAAGAGCGAAAGCCTCGGCCTGATCGTGCGTGACGAAAACTGCGGTAAAGCCCAGGCTTTGATGCAGCTGATGAATCTGGGAGCGCACCTGGTCGCGGAGCCGTGCATCCAAGTTGCTCAGGGGTTCGTCGAACAAGACCAGATCCGGTTGCGCAACGAGTCCACGGGCCACCGCAACTCGCTGTTGCTGCCCACCACTGAGCTGCGACGGGTACCGATCGAGCAGTGCGCCGCAATCGACCATCTCGGCAGCCTTCTCCACCGCACCGTCTGCGATGGCCTGTTTGAGCTTGCGGACCTTGAGCGGGTATCGGATGTTGTCCCGGACCGTCATGTGCGGCCAGAGCGCATACGACTGGAACACCATGCCGATGTTCCGCTTGTGTGCGGGGACATCGGTTTTGGTGGAGGCATCGAAAACGTGCCTACCGCCGAACGAGATCGAGCCGCCCTGAGGTGTTTCCAATCCCGCCAGGCACCGCAGCGTTGTGGTCTTGCCGCAACCGCTCGGACCGAGCAGGACAAGGAACTCACCCTGCTCGATTTCGAGATCGAGTTGATCGACCACCACGTTCGATCCGTAAGTCTTCGTGAGACCTGAAACTGCGAATTGTGATGCCATTTCTATACTTTCTCGTTCGAGATTTTGGGGGTACGAACACCGGCGGCCTGGCCACCGTCGACGAGGATGTCGGTTCCGGTTACGTAGCTGCTGTCGTCAGTGGCCAGGAAACGAATGACCCTCGCGACCTCGCTCGGCGCGCCACGGCGTTGCATCGGAATGCTGCGCACATACGCTTCGACGTCGTCGTTGGAGAAGTCCGATACCGACGTGATTTCGGTTTCGATGCTGCCGGGGCAGACGGAATTGACTCGGATACCGCGGTCGGCAAGCTCGAGTGCGGCCACCTTGGTCAGGGCTCGGACCCCGAATTTCGCTGCGCCGTAAGCACCCAACTCGGCGGTCGCGAGCACGCCACGCAATGATGCGAGATTGATGACGCACCCACCATCTGCCATTGACGCGGCTGCGGCCTTCAGCCCCAGGAATGTGCCAACAAGATTCAGGTCGATCATCCGACGAAACTGGTCGAGTGACGTATCTGCCAGAGTCGCCTTCATCGCAGCTCCGGCACTGTTGACCAGCACCGTCATGTCGTGGCCGGCCGCCGCCATCGCCGCTGTTGCGTCGGCCCAGTCAGTCTCGCTCGTCACGTCGAGATGGCGGTAATACGCGTTTGCGCCCAACGTCGCAGTGAACGCGCTTCCGGCGTCGTCGTTGACATCGGTAAGGTAAACGGTTGCGCCGTGCGCGGCGAACAGTTCGGCGCAGGCCCCGCCAATACCGCCGGATGCTCCCGTGACAAGAACATTCGTTCCCCGCATCGAATCCGTGAGGTGGTTCAAGGTCAGCCTTCCACTTGTTGATTGGCGCTTATGTTCTGCGGAGCCATGTTTCGGTGTTACTGGAAGAGCTTTTGCCACTGCTGGGAGTACTGCTCGACCTTTTCCGGTGTCAAGTCTTCGGGATTGGGCAGCGCGATGTCCTGAGCCCGGGCGACAGCCCCAGGAATATTCGGGAGTGCAGCAGCGTATCCGTCGTTGAGGGCGGTCTGACCTGCGACAGTTACCAGGAAGTTGGCCAACACCTGGGCGGCGTTCGGATGCGGCGCCGTGTTCAAAACGTGGGAGTACCAAGGGGTTCCCCACGGCTGCTGCGGCAGCACCCAGTCGACAGGCGCGCCTGAGTTCACTTCGGTCACCAGCGGCTGCACCGAGGGGCTGACGACGATCTCGCCGGACGTCAGGGCCTGGGCCACACCGAGCGCGCTCGGGTAGATGCGGGGTTGCAGCTCCGCAAGCTTGTTCCAGTAGTCCTCCCCGTATGTGTTCGCGAAGTGCCGGTACATGTCGACGTACGAAGCGATCCCCACAGGGTTGACGATGCCGATCTTGCCGCGGTAGGCCGGATTGAGGATGTCCTGCGGCGTCTTCAGTCCGTTCGGTACCGCATCGGTATTCCAGCCGAGCGCAAAGACGGCCGCGCTGGTGAGGAAGAACCGGTTGTCGAGCACGCTCGCCGCTGGATCGAATTCAGGGGCTTCGAGTGCGGGCCCGACCAATTCGGCGGAATAGGTACCGGACTTGGCGGCGTTCTGGATCCATGCCGAGTCGGTGAGCATGTGGACGTCGGCGGTACCCTTACCGATCTTGTGTTCGGTCTCGACCCGGGGATTGATATCCGGATCGGTACCGCGAACGTATTCCAATTCGATTTGCGGGTACTCAGCGTGGAATGCGACCTTGAGCGCATCGAGGTTGGCCGGCTTCTGGCTCGAATAGAGCATCACCTTGCCCTCTTCGTTCGCTGCAGCGACCACATCTTCCCAGCTGCCGTCGACGGCAGCAGACGCGGGTTCACTACTGCCACATCCCGAGATGCCGACCATGGCTGCGGCGGCGCTCAACGCCACCAGGGTGCGGACGAATGACTTCATGGCTTCCTTTCGGGCATGCCGTCGGACGTCGATGTATCGACATGTCGTGGGCACTCCAGTGAGAGATGTTCTCGCGTCGGCATTTCTGAAGCTGACCCTGCGCGGTGTGTCATCGCGCCTGGTCTCGGGCGGAGGCTGCCGAATCGAGAGCCACCCGCTTAAACTGAACTGATGTCAGTTCGAAGGTAGTGCCCATAGCTTGTGATGTCAATCACGAAGTTCACGGACGTGGAAATTGCTTCGAAGAAACAGGGCGATGGCTCGACACCGCCAACGGAACAAGTCAGCCGACGGCAGCGGAGGCTGCGGACAGACCGAACACCAGAGCCGAGGCGAGGCCACCGGCGTACGCCCGGTTCCACAATCCGCCGGTGTCGGAGCCTGCTGCAAACAGTCCGGGGATGGGCAGTCCGGCGGCGTCCAGAACTCGGGCTTGCGTGTCGATCCGAATCCCGTGAAACGGGAAGGTGACCGCGGGAACCGTTTCGATCACGTAGTAGGGCCCCTCGAGTAAGGGAGCGCGATCGAGTCTACGGCCTGGAACCAGTTCTGCACCCTGGGAGGCCGCCTCGTTGAACTTCCTGATCGCCGCAGCGATCGCCGCTCCGTCGTATCCCCATTCCTCCGGCAAAAATTCGAGTTCCTCGAGGTCCTCGGCGAGGCCGACCCTGCCACCACGCCTGCTGGCAAGTTCGAATTTGTCAACGGCCACAGCACCTTCGACATACGACGCGACCATCCAGTCGCGGTGCACGCGCGCGTCGGCAATCAGCAGGCCTCGGCCCTGCGGCTGTTCGAGAAGAGCCATCGTGGTGAGGTGATCGCCGAGCGTTTCGTCGACGAACCGTTCGTTGTCGAGACTGAAGAGAAGCGCATGCTCGCTGTAGTACAGCGACATGTCGACGAAGTCTGCGGGATCGGCAAGTTCAACACCGCTCGGAATCAGATGCCCGTAGAAGCCGGCATCCTCGACGCCGGTCGACGCGCCGACCTCGATCGCGAGGCGGTAACCTTCGCCGCAACTGTGTGGGTTCGAACGCAAGGCCATCCGGCCTGCGTCCGGGTGGACGTGCTGAGCGAGCAATTCCTTGTTGCCTTGGAATCCGCCGGTTGCCAGGAGGATCTGGCCGGCCCGAATCTCGCGCGCGGGCTCGGCACCCGTACGTACCACGGCGCCGCGGACGGCACCGTCCTCGAACAGGAGCCCTTCGGTCGCGGTATCGAGCACGACCGATCCGCCGGCGTCAAGAACGATTCGCTTGCAGGTGTCGACGTAGTGATTGGTGTCGAATCTGTGCCCGCGACCGAAGCTCAGAATGGGCTGCGCCGCGTCGACGTCAATGCCAATCGAGCGGATCCACTCGACACCGACATCAAAGCTGTCGACGAGGTGGCGCTTGAGAGCTTCGTCGCCCCTCGGGTTCTGTTCGGCCATGACGTCGTGATTCGGTGCGCTCCAGGCGTATCCAGCGAATCGCGCCGAACCTCCGACGTCGGCGCTGATCTCGATCAAGCACACTCGCCTGCCTGCTGCGGAAGCTTTTGCCCCAGCAGTCAATCCGGCCATTCCAGCCCCGATTACCAGCAGATCGTATTCATTGCTACTCAAATTGACTCCAATTGTCCGGCGCCGGTGAGCGCCTCCCATTCAAATTGAACTGACCTCAATTTGATTACAGTAGAAGCGCAGCGAGGAGAGAGTCAATCGATGTCACTCCCGACATGACGGTTGCATTGTGGGCTGAGTCACTCTAATATGAACTGAATTAGGTTTGATTTTGTTTCGGCAGGTACCAGAAACGGAGCAGCTCGCATGATCCCTCAGGTTTTCAGAACCACCGTGGCACTCGCCGCGGTGGCGCTCGCGTTGACGGCGTGTAGCAACGCTCCCGCTGCCCCGTCAGAGCCGGTTTCAGGTTCGTGGGACGACGTCGTTGCTGCGGCCAACAACGAGGGAAAGGTCACGATTTACTCGACCCAGGCGGCGCCCCGACTCGCAGCCCTGGAAACTGCCTTCGAAAAGGCCTACCCCGCAATCGATCTCGAGGTCGTCCGCGGAGTCGATTCGGATCTGCTTTCCAAGATCGATGCCGAAAGCAAGTCCGGCAAGGGAATCGGAGACCTCGCGGTGATCACCGACGTGTCGTGGATGAATACTGTCAAGGATACAGGCAAGGCGACCAAGCCGATCGGGCCGAGTTTCGACAACCCGGACTATCGCCGGGATACAAGCATCGTCTCGGACAAGTACTTCCTCGAAGGGGCAGTGATCCTGGGATTCGGCTGGAACACCGACCAGCTGCCCGGCGGTGTCTCTTCCCCGGCAGATCTTCTCGCTCCTGTGCTCAAGGGCAAGGTCGGAATCGTCAGTCCGTCAACGTCACCGACATACCTGGACTTCTACTCCCACATCGAGAAGTACTACGGCGGCAGGGAGTATCTGGAGAAGCTTGCCGACCAGAACCCACGCATCTATCCGAGCAATCAGCCGCTCGCTCAGGCACTCGCTTCCGGTGAGATCGCCGCCGGCTTGATGGCCGATCCGATGTTGGCATCCAAGGACTCCGGGGCACCGGTTGAATGGTCTGCCGGAGAACATATCTGGGGAGCGCGCTGGTACGGTCTGACTCTCGGCTCGTCACCGCATCCCAATGCCGCGCAGGTATTGGCCGACTTCATGGTCACCCGACCCGGCCAGGAGGCCACGTCGGTCGGTTACAGCTCGGTGTTGCCCGACATCGAAGGTTCGATCGCGAATGCTCAAGAGGTTCCTGATCAGAACACCGAGGTGACCACGGGTGACGGCGCCGCGCGTTACCGCGACGACCTCGAAGCCCTGTTCAACTGAACTGCTTGACAACCGTTCCACGTGCACGTGTTCTACTCGTAATACCCGCGGCCGCCAAGCGAGCGGATCGACGGGACTGAAAGGTGTATTCGATGTCTGATCGGCAGTTCGAGGGCCAGGTCGCAGTGGTAACCGGAGCAGGTTCCGGAATCGGCGCTGCCACAGCGCGTCTGCTCGCTGACCGGGGCGCCGTGGCGGTGTATCTGTGCGACGTCAACGAAGCTGCGGTAACCGAGGTAGCAGCGTCTGTGGTCGGTGGCCAGGCCATCGGTTTGGATGTCGGCAATTCGGCGCAGGTGACCCAGGCTTTCACGAGAGTGATCGCCGAGCAGGGGCGGGTTGACATCGTCGTCCATGCCGCCGGCGTCGACGACCCGAAGAGTAAACAGCGCATCTACGAGGCAGCTGAGCGTAATGAACCGGTTGACGTTCTCACTCACCTCGAGGACGAAGATTGGCGACGGGTCATGTCGATCAACCTCGACGGTACGTTCTTCATACTCCGCGAAGCAGTCCGGGCGATGAAACCAGCCCGCAGCGGCGCCATCGTGACGGTCGGCTCGTCCTCGGCGTTCGACACGCTTGTTGGCTACCCACACTACTCAGCTTCGAAGGCCGGAGTTCATGCGGTAAGCCAGGCTGTAGCTAAAGAGGTTGCGCCCTTTGGCATCCGGGTTAACACGATCGCTCCGGGACCAGTCGACACAGGAATGGCCAGTCGCACTCCGACCAACCTTCGCGCTGCGATGACACAGGACGGATTCCGCGGTTACGCAACCGCCGAGGAATTGGCAGATAACATCCTGTACCTGGCGTCGCCGGGTGCCGCCAACGTCGTCGGGGCCGTACTACTGAGCAACGGTGGTAGATTCACCGTCTGATCGGGGTCAGTTCCGTAGAAATGCCCGGTTTTGCACGTCTTCCGAAGACGTGCAAAACCGGGCATCGTGCTTTGTCAAAATAGCTTCGGCTCGACAAGTAATCGGGTTTGCGGCGCTAAGACAAGATATTCGGCCAATTTCGTCCGCACCCGATTCTCCGGAACGGTCAGTCGCTCGGTCTCCTGAGCGAGGTACTCAGACCAATCACGGAACGTGCAGTGTTCAACGTAGATGTCGGGCTCGTTTGCCGATCGCGACACGCTCCAGCGCAGTGCACCAAGACGCCGCCGGGAGAGTTTGAGTTCGTGCACGTTGTCGAGAAATTCTTCCGTGCGGCCCGGGAGCACGTGATAGGTGGTCTCGACGATCACGCGCAGACCGGAGTATTCGGCATTAGGGGCCAAGGGATCCGGTGCCCCGGTCAGTTCGGGGGCAATCGCCTCACTCGGCATGATCCCGCGGCGAACTGTCTCGAACACCGAGACGAACATCAACAGTGCGGCCAGTAGCACGGCGGGAACGAGGCCGAGCGAGTCGGCAAGGACGCCCCACAACAGGGCGCCGATCGCCTGGCTCCCCTGAAACATCAACATGACGAAGGCGATAACACGCGCCTTGATCCATCGGGGAACCACGGCATGAGCGGCGATCATCCAGGTGCTCTGAACCCCGACCCACCCGGCGCCAACCACTACAAGAACGGCAAACATCGCGCTGAACCACGGGATCACGACCAAACCGATCAGGACAAGCGCATATGCACCCGAGCCTAGCGCCACGAAGTGATTCCAACTCATCCGCGCGCGCAGCGGCATCAGCAGGATCGTACCGAGCACGGCGCCGATTCCGATTGCGCCGGAGAGGATTCCGAAGCCGAACGTACTCACCTGCAACCGATCATGCGCGACCAGCGGCAGAAGCCCCCACAGACAACTCGCCGGGATCCCGAACATGGTCAGTCGCAGCAGCAATCGCCTGGTCCAGCGGGAATGGCGAATGAAGCGCACGCTTCCTGCCACCGCCTGGCCTATCGAATTGTGCACTTCGACCCGCCCGGTCGATGCGGGTACCGTCCGTGCCGAGACGAAGACGCAGACGGCGAACAGAGCGGCAGTCAAGGCGAAAGCCGAAGTCGATCCCCAGCCGGCGAGAACGGCACCACCGATAACCGGCCCGACTGCGCGAGCGCCATTGAAGACGGCGCCGTCGATCGCAGGAACCACCGCCATCATCTCGCGGCTGACTATGTTGGGCAGCAACGCCTGCCAGACGATAGCGACGGACGCCAGACCTGCGCCGGCGACGAAGACCGCGAGCATCAAAATCGGAGTTTTCGCCAAGCCCAACTGCTGCAGTACCGCCAGCAGGATCGTCGACCCAGTCAACACCATTGCGGTTCCGACGAGCAGTAGGCGATGGCTGACGAACTCGGCCATCGCGCCGATCGGCAACGCCAACAGGAAGAACGGCAAGCTGGCGGCGAACTGAACCATCGACACCGTCGTCGCAGACTCCCCGGTTTCGGTGAATGTCCACTGCACTGCAAGTACCAGAATCCATACTCCGACGCTTGCGCACAGTTGGAAGCCAAGCATCATGCGGAGTCGCCTGATGCGCAGTGGCGCAAAGATGCTCACTGGCCGATCGCTATCCATAGCGTTCCTCTCGATCAACAAATGCTAGACTGAACTTAATTCAGTTTAGAATCAACTGGGAAAGTTTTCGCAATATTTGCCTTGCACTGCGTTCCCTTGCCGGTCCGTACAAGATCCCAGCTATCCGGAAAGGATCATCGCCATTCACAATCGAGTTGTGTGCCTGACCACACGTCCGTCCGGCCCTCTAGCGCCGGAACATTTCACGATCGTCGATGCCGACGTGCCTACCTTGTCGCGGGGTGAGGTTCTGATCCGAAACACTTGGCTTTCGATAGATCCGTCGATCCGACTGCGGCTCAGCGCCACAACGCCTTCGGGGTATCTACGACCCCTGGCTCCCGGAGATCCACTGGTCGGCCTGGCTATCGGCACTGTCGTCGAATCTCGAAGTCCGGGATTCAGTGCTGGCGAGATGGTCTCTCACATGTTCGGATATCGCAGTTACGCGGTGGTTACCGCAGACGGTGAAACGCTCGGTGGTACAGGCGGGCTAACGAAGATTACTCCGGGCAACTTTCCCCCTCAGTGGTACCTTGGGCCACTAGGCAGTGCCGGCTTGACCGCCTACGTAGGGCTTTTCGAGGTCCTCGAGCTCAAAAACGATGATGTACTTTGGGTTTCAGCAGCAGCCGGCGCCGTCGGAAGCATTGCGGTGCAATTGGCAGTGCTGCGAGGCAACACGGTTGTCGCATCCGCAGGCGGCCCGGAGAAGGTCGAATACCTCCGGCGTGTATTAGGCGTCTCCCATGCAATCGATTACCGTGCCGGCGATTTGAAGACGCAACTGACCAAAGCCGTCCCGGGCGGTATCGACGCCTACTTCGACAACGTCGGTGGCGATCATCTGGGCGCAGCCCTCGATCACCTCCGGCCAGGCGGCCGCATCGCGATGTGTGGGGCCGTCTCGACCTACGACACATCTTCCCCCGCGCCCGGGCCAACGAATCTCTTCCAGATCACCGCAAAGAGCCTGCGAGTGAGAGGGTTTCGCGCAGGGGCATATGACGAGTTGTATGCGGACGTACGTTCGGAGGTCGGCGGTTACCTCGCCAAAGGCATGATGACGTACCAGGAGACAGTATTCGATGGGCTCGACCTAGCACCCACCGCGCTCGTCGGAATGCTCAATGGCAACAACACCGGAAAGACTCTGTGCCGACTGTAGGGAGCTCTGCTCCCACATTGGCATAGTACGCCGGTGCCGGTACGAGTCCTCCGCAATTCTGGATTTGAGAGTCTGGCCTCCGAAACTACTTCGACGGTTCCACCTCCCACCGGACGTGAGTCACCAACGGTTCCAAGCTCAGCCGGCTGACGGCGGATTCCAGGAGTCCGTCGTCACGCTCCGCTGCGGCCAATTCCGCGACCACTCGTACGCGGTCGCTGTCCGGGATGTCGAAGGACTGCACTGACCGGAGCTGGAACTCCGGCCTCGAAATGGACTGCACGGTAAGCCCTCTGATGTGAGCTTCGGCGTCACCGTGGCAGGTCACCTCGAAGGTGTAGTCAGCCGGCGGTTCCTCGCGTCCGGTGCGGGCAGGCTGGTGATCCATCATCCGGCCCAACGGCCTCAACAACGTATTCGCCAACATGATTGCACCGGCACCGAACACCGCCACCCAGTACATTCCGCCGCCCGCCAGCGCGCCGACGGCGGCCGTGGCCCACAAGGTTGCGGCGGTGTTCAGGCCGGTGACGGAGGCTCCCTGCTTCATGATCACCCCGGCACCGAGGAAGCCGATCCCCGAGACGATCTGCGCTGCGACGCGCGTCGGATCAGCGTCCGGCCCCTGAAACCCGTACGCGCCCATGATGACGAAGAGCGTCGCACCCAAGCTCACCAACGCGTTGGTTCGCAGACCCGCCATCCTTGCGCGCCATTGCCTTTCGATCCCGACGGCAGCGCCGAGGACGAGCCCGAGCGCTATCCGCACAAGGATGACGTGGATTTCCACGGTGAACTCCTAGAGCCAGGTCGCGAATCGACGAATGAACATTCCCTTGGCCACCTGCGTGACGACGCAGTATGCCCCGAGGGTGAGGACCAGCCACGGGAAGTAGTTCCACGGCAGTGAAACCAACCCGAGGGAATGACCCCAGGACGTGAACGGGAACACCAGCGCGAAGACGCAGGCAGCGCCCGTGCTGAGCAGTACCGGCAGCGATGCACGCGACTGGATGAACGGGATCTTGCGGGTGCGGATCATGTGAACGATCAGCGTCTGCGAGATCAATGACTCGATGAACCAACCCGATTGGAACAGCGCTGCATGCTCGGGAGAGTTGGCGGCGAACACGAACCACATCAGCGCGAACGTCGAGATATCGAAGATCGAACTGATCGGGCCGATGAACACCATGAACCGGCGAAGGCTCTTGGTCTCCCACTTGCGGGGCTTCGCGAGGAAGTCGTCGTCGACACGGTCCCACGGGATCGTGAGCATCGAGAGATCGTAGATCAGGTTCTGCAACAACAGAACTACGGGAATCATGGGGATGAACGGCAGCAGGGCACTGGCGACGAGCACCGAGAAGACGTTCCCGAAGTTCGACGACGCAGTCATCTTGATGTACTTCTGGATGTTTCCGAAGGTACGACGCCCTTCGATGACTCCTTGTTCGAGTACACCGAGGTCCTTCTCCAGCAAGATGATGTCCGCGGATTCGCGGGCGATGTCCGCCGCTGTGTCAACGGAGATGCCGACGTCCGCAGCCCGCAGTGCGGGTGCGTCGTTGACACCGTCACCGAGGAAACCAACCGTGTGGCCGACCCGGCGCAGCGATTCGACAATGCGTGCCTTCTGCATCGGATCCGTCTTCGCGAATACGGTTGTCCGCTGCACCAACTCGTCGAGGGCGTCGTCGCTCAACGCTTCGATCTCGGCGCCGGAGACCACGGTCCCCACGTCGATACCGACTTTGCCGCAGACGGTTTCGGCGACCAGTTCGTTGTCACCCGTCACTACCTTGACCGCGACTCCGTGGCTCGCGAGGGCTTCGATCGCCCCGGCCGCAGATTCCTTCGGCGGGTCGAGGAAGGCCAGCAGACCGACCAGGGTCATGCCCTCTTCGTCGGCCGTCGAGTACTCGCGGCGCTGCTCTTCGACGACTGTCTTGGTTGCCACCGCAAGCACTCGCTTGCCTTGACCGTTCAGCTCCGCGACCAGACGGTCGACTCGGGCCAGCCATCCCGGTGTCAATTGGTGGGTCACCCCGTCCAGTTCCACCGATTCACAGACCGAAAGGAGCTCTTCCACTGCACCTTTGGTTACGATCAGATCGGCGTCTCCGTGGTCGACCACCACGGAGAGTCGACGGCGCTTGAAGTCGAAGGGAATCTCGTCCACCAACCCGTGCCGACGCGAGATCTCCTCGACCACTTCGGGACCGGCGGCCTCGATCACCGCGTCGTCGAGAAGACTGCGCAATCCGGTCTGATTCACGGAATTGACCGCCGCTAGCCGCAATACGTCCTCGGACTTACGTCCGGCAGTATCGAGATGCTCACCGAGAACGATGCGGTCCTCGGTGAGAGTTCCGGTCTTGTCCGTGCACAGAACGTCCATGGCACCGAAGTTCTGAATCGCGTTGATCTGCTTGACGATCACCTTCTTGCGCGACATGTGGAGCGCACCCTTGGCCAGGTTCGCCGTCACGATGAGCGGCAACATTTCCGGAGTCAACCCCACGGCGGTGGCGACGCCGAAGAGTAGTGCTTGGCTCCAGTCCTTGGTCAGTCCGTTGATGATGAACACCGCGGGAACCATGATCAGCATGAACTTGATCAGCAGGTAGCTGACACTGCGCACCCCGACGTCGAAGCTGGTTTCGGGTCGCTTGGACGCCAATTGTGCTGTCATGGCACCGAAGTAGGTCCGCTTGCCGGTGTGTACCGCAACGGCGGTGCCACTGCCCGACACGACGGAAGTACCCATGAACCCGATGTTCTCGGCTTCGAGCAGGCGATCGACGTCGATCCCCGACGACGGGTCCGCCGACTTCTCGGCCGGCATCGATTCACCGCTGAGCATGGACTGATTGACCTGTAGATCCTTGGCCCGGATGATGCGGACATCGGCCGGGATCATGTCGCCGGCGGCAAGCTGGACTACATCACCTGGCAGTAGCTGCTCGATCGGAATCTCAGCCGTGACCACTGTGTTGTTGATCTTGCGGGTGGCCGCGACAGTTGTCGTGACCATGGCCTTGAGTGCCTCGGCAGCCCGAGTCGAACGGTATTCCTGCCAGAACCTCAGGGACACACTGACAAAGATCATCAGCCCGAGGGTGATGATGCCCTCGTAGGAGGGACCGTCGTCCGGGTCTGCCCACACCACGTCGGTCCCGACCATGATCAGGGCGAGGAACACCAGGATCAAGATGAACGGATTCTTGAAAGCTTGCGCGAACTGCACGATCGCCGGTGCCGGGCGGTCGTGGCGGACATCGTTGCGCCCGTATCGCCGACGAAGATCGTCGATCTGATCGTCACGAAGGCCGTTGGCCGTCGTAGTCAGATCTGCGAGAACGGTGCGCGTGTCCGAGGCCGAGTAGTCGACCAATTCCTGTGCGCTTTCTTTTGCCAGGACCGTTGAAGGTGTTTGTTGTGCACTGTTTCTCGTGGGCCGTGGCCGCAATGCGAGAACGGAAAATGACATGACGAATCTCCTCGGCTGCCCGAACACGCCGGACCATGCCAGTGCATGAGGGCAGCAGAATGCGCTGAGCGACAATGGAAGTCGTCAGCGGACGCGGCAAAGCCGCGCAGATGAAGCCGAGGATGCAAAGAGTCAGTGACTGAAGAGCAAAAGACCGGGGTGAGCATCGTCGGCAAGAACAGCAGGATGGGTCGAATATCGACTCGGCGGGTCGTCCACGATGGTCACCTCCTGAAAGTTCGGGGCGTCCGATGACGCCACACAAAGTACATGCGCACAGCACACGCCAGGAGAACCGAATATCGACGTACTCTCGCCTTCGCCGGAAGAAACCGGCATCAAGCTGCGAAAACACCTCCACGTCCGAGTTTTGGCACTGCACGACGTGTCCCGATCAAGACCGGGAAGCCACTTTGGATCACCCCTTAAGCCGGTGAGATCTGTCCTAACCTTGGGCGTCTCTCGACGTCGTGAGATCAGTGGCCTGTGTTCGTGCAGAAGCCTCACCTAACGAGGTACTGCACCCAGAGGGTAGTTCTCAAATCTGTTGCCTGTCAACCGAGCAACTCAGACGGCGGGCAATCCTGCCCGTGCGACGGCGCCGGCGAAGAGTGCCGTCACGGCGGCACCCATCACGCTCTGATCAACTTCTTCCGGATCCACGGAGTGTTCGAGTACGAGCCCGGATATCAAGGCCATCAACGAGATTGCAGTGGTCCGCACATCGAAGGAATCATCCACTCCCCATTCTCGGGCACGTTCGCCGATCAACTCCACGAGTTGACTGCGCAAGTGGCGACGCTCACGTAAGTACGCCTGTGCGATCTGCGGATCACGTCCGGCGAGCACTCCGAATTCGAGGACGAGCAGTGACCACCCCGGGTCGTCGACCATCCACGTGGCAATGGCCTCGCCACCTTTGCCCGCCGCGTCGGCCGGGTTCATCCCGGCGATCTCGGCAAGCACCCGGCCGGCCAGTTCGAGAGACCGTTGCGCGAACAGTTCGGCGAACAGATCTTGTTTCGACTCGAAGTTGGAGTAGACAGCCCCCTTGGTGAAGCCCGCTCGGCGAGCAACTTCAGTGAGACGTGCGGCACTGAATCCGCGCTCCGCAAACTCTTCCGCCGCAGCGTCGAGCAGTCTTTGCCGCACCACGTCACGTCCGGGGCGGGTTACCGGCGTCCAGTCCGGTTGACGAGATTCAGTCACGATACCTAGAGTATTCAATACCTCGGGTATTGACAAGCTCTTTACTTTCGACAAGATCAGGACTCTTTCGTGACCACTACGCATCCGGCACACGCCGCACCAGACAACAGCTCCACCCACGACGAACACCACCACGACAATCTGCTGGTGAAATACGGCGCACCCAAGGTGATGGCCGCGCTGTTCGTCGGCGTGCTCCTGCTGCAGATGGGCTTCATCCTCAGCTACGTCGCCGCCTTCCATCAGCCGACTCCGCGAGACATCGAAATCGCGGTCATCGCCGATCAGGGCACACCCGACGGCATGGATCAGCAGATCGCCGACAAACTCAACGCCATCGACGGCAGCCCGCTCGACGCTCAGGTGGTCGACAGCACGGCGACCGCTCGCCGCATGATCAACGACCGCGAGATCCAGGGCGCGTTTGTCATCAACCCGGCCGGACCGGACACCCTGATCACCGCGAGCGCGGGCGGCAGCTCCATCGCTACGTCACTCGAAGCGGTGTTCACGAAGGTCGAGGCGACACAGGACCGACAGTTCGTCGTCCGCGACGAGATCCCCGTCGGAGCCCACGACAACCGCGGCCTCTCCGGCTTCTACCTCTCGGTCGGCTGGGTCGTCGGCGGCTATCTCCTTGCGGCAGCCATCGGACTGTTCATCGGTGCGCCGAAGACCCTCCGCCAGGCAAGCGCACACACGGGCGTGATCGCCATCTACTCGATCATCTCGGGAGCCCTCGGCGCCCTCATCACCTCACACGTGCTCGGAACTTTCGCGGGCCACTGGTTCCCGCTGTGGATCCTGGGAACAGCCGTGGTGTTCGGCACCGCCATGTTCACACTCGGATTGCGCGCCGCCATCGGCGTTCTGGCAGTCCCGCTGGCTATCGCCGTCTTCGTGATTCTCGGCAATCCCAGTGCGGGAGGCGCATTCGGCTCCAACGTGATTCCCTCGTTCTATGCCGCCATCGGCCGATGGATCACACCTGGCGCCGGCACCGAAGGCGTGCGGAGCATCGTCTACTTCAACAACGTCGGCGTCGGCCAGCCTGCTCTGACGCTGTTCCTGTACGCGCTGATCGGTGCGGTCATGCTGTTCGGCTTCACGATCCGTCGTAACCGAAAGTCCACCGACACGACGCCGACTCCAGCTGTGGCGAACGCCGACTAGTCCTAGTCTGAACTCATGACGAGCCTCCTCCACCCCAACGCCTCGCACGTCGCCGAAACACTGATCTCGCGGGGTCACCACGGCGTCATCGTCACGCAGCCCGACGCCACGCACACCGCGGCCGAGGCAGCGGCGGCCGTCGGGGTGGAGGTAGGCGCGATCACCAAGTCACTGGTGTTCCTTCTCGACGACGATCCGGTCCTGCTGCTGGTCTCTGGCGCGCATCAGGTGAATCTGAAGGCCACCGGCGAACGCCTCGAAGGCAAGCTCACGCGGGCGACGCTGGAGATGGCGAAGTCCGCGACGGGCCAGCCGATCGGTGGGGTCGCTCCGCTCGGGCATCCCACCAACCTGCCGACGTACATCGATACCGCCCTCGAGCAGTACCCCGAGTTGTGGGCAGCCGCCGGGCACCCCAACACCGTCTTTCGCACGACGTACTCCGAACTCCTCCGAATCACCGCCGGCCTCGCCGTCGACATGGACTGAAGCACTTCAGCCAACCCGGTCCGAAACCACTCAGACGTGCGTCCACCTATAGTTGGACGCACCATGTGCACTGCAACCAGGACCCCTGCCGGCAACCACTGGCGTCGACGGCACGTAGATCTGTGCCGCACCGACGCCTGTCTGTGTATGCCGAGCGCAGTCACCTCGACCACACCGCACACCTCGAGTTCCAGCCGGAGAGTTCCCGTTGTCTGACAAGCCGAATGCCGTTTCCAGCCACACCACCCCCGACGTCCCCGAAGTAGCAGCGACGCCCGAGTTGTCCACCGGCATCTGCGCCGGTGACTACCGCGCTGCGCTTCGCCGCCACCCCGCCGGTGTCACCGTCGTGACCCTCGATTCGGGTACCGGCCCGGTGGGTTTCACCGCCACTTCGTTCTCGTCCGTCTCCCTCGAGCCGCCGCTCGTCTCGTTCAACATCGCGGAGACGTCGTCGAGCATCAATGCCCTCAAGGCAGCCGAGTCCTTGGTGATCCACCTTCTCGGCGAACATCAGCAGCATTTGGCCCAGCGCTTTGCGCGTAGTGCCGATCAGCGTTTTGCAGACGAGTCACTGTGGGCAGTGCTCGACACCGGGGAACCGGTGCTGCACGGCACCCCCAGCTGGATGCGCGTCAAGGTCGACCAGTTGATCCCTGTCGGCGACCACACGCTGGTCATCGGACTCGTCACGCGGGTTCACGCCGAAGAAGACGACGAATCCGCTGCCGCGCCCCTGCTCTACCACGAGGGCAAGTACTACCGCCCGACTCCGTTGGGTCAATAGACAACTGTGCGCCTTTATTAACCGCCCGCGGTTAATAAAGGCGCACAGCAAGTTAGAGCGCTACGTACTTGGTATCGAGATACTCGTCGATACCCTCGGTTCCGCCTTCACGGCCGAAGCCCGATTCCTTCACCCCACCGAACGGCGCGGCAGCATCGGAGATCGCGCCGCGATTGACGCCCACCATGCCGGTGTCCAGCTTGGCCGAGACGCGCATCGCACGGTCGATGTCGCGGGTGTAGAAGTACGCCACGAGACCGTACTCGGTGTTGTTCGCAGCCGCGATCGCTTCGTCTTCGGTGTCGAAACCGACCACTGCCGCAACGGGTCCGAAGATCTCTTCCTTCAGCAGGCGCGCGTCGGCGGGCACCTGGTCGAGGACCGTCGGGGTGAAGAAGAACCCGGGGCCTTCGGGTGCCGATCCACCGGTGCGAACGCGAGCACCCTTGGACACGGCGTCGTCGACGAGTCCGGTGACGGTTGCGAGCTGCTTGGTGTTGATCAGCGGTCCGATGTTGGTGCCCTCGGCGTCACCGGCGCCCACCTTCAAGGCCGCAACCTTGGCGGTGAACTTGTCGGTGAACTCCTCGCGCACCGAGTTGGCGACGTAGATGCGGTTGGCCGCGGTGCAGGCCTCGCCGCCGTTACGCATCTTCGCGAGCATTGCGCCGTCGACAGCTGCGTCGATGTCCGCGTCGTCGAAGACGATGAACGGTGCATTGCCACCGAGTTCCATCGACGTGCGGAGCAGCTTGTCAGCGGCATTGCGCACCAACAACTTTCCCACGCCAGTGGAGCCGGTGAAGGTGACCTTGCGCAGACGCGCATCTTCCATCAGCGGTCCACTGATGGAGGCCGCGTCGGACGTCGGGAGGATCGAGAGCACACCGTCGGGCAGACCGGCATCGGCGAACACCTGACCGAGGAGCTGCATGGTCAGCGGCGTGTCCTCGGCGGGCTTGACGATGATGGTGCAACCGGCAGCCAGCGCCGGTCCGATCTTGCGTGTGCCCATGGCGAGCGGGAAGTTCCACGGGGTGATCGCGAGGACCGGTCCGACGGCTTCCTTGGTGACCAGGATGCGACCGTTGCCGGCCGGAGCCTGCGTGAAACGTCCGCCGATGCGTACTGCTTCCTCGCTGAACCAGCGCAGGAATTCGCCGCCGTAGTTGACCTCACCGCGGCTCTCTGCCAACGACTTACCCATTTCCAGGGTCATCATCAGCGCGAAGTCCTCGGCGCGAGCGTGCAGCAATTCGAAGGCGGTGCGCAGAATCTCGCCGCGTACACGTGCCGGAGTGGCCGCCCAGTCTTCCTGCGCCGCAGCGGCGAGGTCGAGCGCACGGATACCGTCGGCAGCGGTGGCGTCGGCTACCTGGGCGAGTTCCTCACCCGTTGCCGGGTTGTAGACCGCAAAGGTCTTCTCGGCCGGGACGAGCTTGCCGCCGAGCCAGAGACCCTTGGGTACCGAGTCGAGAAGATCCGAGACGTTGGACATGTCAGTTCCCCTGTGCTGCAGTGCGGATAGCGGTCTCGAGGACGGTCAACGCGTCGTCGAGCAGCTCTTCGGAGATGACCAGCGGCGGGAGCAGACGGATGACGTTGCCGTAGGTACCGCAGGTGAGGATCACGACGCCGGCAGCGAGGCATTCGGCGGCGATCTTCTTGGTGATGTCGGCGTCCGGCTCCTGCCCGCCGGGCTTGACCAGCTCGATGGCGAGCATCGCGCCGCGACCGCGAACGTCGCCGATGACGTCGAGTTCCTTTGCCAGTGCGTTCATTCGGCCGACGACGGTCGACTCGATGGTGCGTGCGCGGCCACAGAGGTCGAGCTCACGCATCTGGTCGATGGACGCCAATGCAGCGGCGCAGGCGACGGGGTTACCGCCGTAGGTGCCACCGAGGCCGCCGGGGTGGACAGCGTCGATGAGCTCGGCGCGGCCCGTGACAGCGGCGAGCGGCATGCCGCCTGCGATGCCCTTGGCGAGCGTGACCAGGTCGGGCACGATGCCCTCGTGATCGCTGGCGAACCAGGCGCCGGTACGAGCGAAGCCTGCCTGAACCTCGTCGGCGATGAAGACGACGCCGTTCTCCTTGGCCCACGCGACGAGCGTCGGGAGGAATCCTTCTGCGGGAACGATGAATCCACCCTCACCCTGAATGGGCTCGATGAGGATGGCGGCCGTGTTGGCAGCGCCGACCTGCTTCTCGATCATCGTGATGGCGCGCTGAGCGGCCTGCTCACCGGTGATCTTGGAGCCGTCGACATTGAGGCCCTCGCGGTACGGGTAGGACATCGGGACGCGGTAGACCTCGGGGGCGAACGGACCGAAGCCGCTCTTGTACGGCATGGACTTCGACGTCAGTGCCATCGTGAGGTTGGTGCGGCCGTGGTACGCGTGGTCGAAGACGACGACTGCGTCGCGACCGGTTGCGTGACGGGCGATCTTGACGGCGTTCTCGACGGCTTCTGCGCCGGAGTTGAACAGCACGGAACGCTTCTCGTGGTCACCGGGGGTGAGCTCGGCGAGACGCTCGGCGACCTCGACGTAGCCCTCGTACGGAGCGACCATGAAACAGGTGTGGGTGAAGTGCGCGACCTGATCCTGAACTGCGGACACGACGGCCGGGTTGGAGGCGCCGACGCTGGTCACCGCGATACCGGCACCGAGGTCGATCAGCGAGTTGCCGTCGACGTCGACGATGACTCCGCCGTCTGCGTCGGCGACGTAGACCGGGAGGGTGGATGCGACGCCGGCGCCGACGACCTTCTTACGGCGTTCGGCGAGCGCAGCCGAGCGCGGGCCCGGGAACTCCGTGACGATGCGACGCTCCTGCGGAAGCCGGTATTCGATTGCACTCATGTGACCACCCTCTCGGTTGTGTATTGCATTCGAGTATGCGACGCGCGAAGCACCGCAAGCACTGCCGAAATGGATACCCGGAGCTCCAGGGCTACTCCATATCGGCAACGACAGCTAGCCTTGATCAGGTGACGGTTCCGATCTCGTGGCTCTTGCGCCAGAAACACCTCTCGCTGGCTCTGCTCACCGACCGAGCAGCTGCCACCCACCCCGTCACGTTTGCGCAGGCCACAGAGCTGACGGACCCCACCCCGTGGCTTTCCGGCGGCGAATTGGTGCTCACCACCGGGCTGGCACTGGTGGGCGCGGACGCCACCGACTACAGCGAGTACATCGACCGTCTGGCCGCCGCAGAAGTATCGGCTCTGGGTTTCGGGACCGGCCTTTCCCACGAGAGTGTGCCCACAGACCTGATTGCCGCCGCCCGCAGCCGCGGACTCCCCCTGCTGGAAGTGCCGTTCACGACCCCGTTCGCGGCAGTCACGCGCGCGGTGATGACCCGTCTGAGCCAGCAGGAATACGAATCGGTACTCCGCGCGGCAGAAGTACAGACGCGCATCACCCGCGTTGCACTGCGCGGTGGCGTGTCGGCGATCGTGCGTGAACTAGCCACGGCCACAAAAACTTCGGTGGCGTTTGTCGGTGATCGGATCACCGCGGTGCATCCGGCAAACCAGAAGTCGTTGATCACCGAGGTTCGCGCGGTCGCGGCCACCACCCGCGATCCCAACGCTCCGGCGTCGATCTCGCAGAGCACACCCGAACGGACGCTGACACTGTCCCCCGTCGGCGTCACCGACAGTTGGCACGGCTACCTCGCCATGGCGGGCGCCGGGCCCCTGAGCAATATCGACAGAGTGTTGCTCGGGCATGCGGTCTCGCTGCTCACTCTCGAACTCGAGAAACCGGTTCGACTACGGGCCGAGCGAACTCGACTCAACGCCATGGCTTTCGGGCTCTTACTCGACGGCCGAATCCCCGAGGACGGTGTGCCGTCGTACTTGGACGAAGCGAGCGACACGCACGGCAACGTCCGTGTCGTCCACGTTCGCGGATCCGGACTCGGCCCCGTTCTTCGCGAACTCGACAACGCTCTCGCGCGAGCAGGCCGGCCATTGTTCGCGCAATCCGAGGACGGTTCGCTGACCGTCCTCCTTCGCGGAACCGACACAATCGACACTGCCAAAACACTACTGGCGCAGCTCTCCCCCACCGAGGCGAAGACGGTGCGTGCCGGAATCAGCACCCCTCACCGTCTTCTCGACGCACCCCGCGCACTCGTCCAGGCCCGCGCCGCGGCCAACCTCACGACGGCTACGGCGCGTATTCTCGAGTTCGACGCTCTTAGTGGTTCGACGATTCTGGCATCCGAGTCTGCCCGTGAGGCATTGATCGCCATGGCTGCGGACACCATCCCGGTGCTGACGGAACACGACCAGGCACACGGAACCGCACTGGCCGCGTCTTTGCGCGCCTATCTCGAGGCAAACGGCCAATGGGAATCGGCCGCAGCCGAACTCGGTGTTCATCGGCACACCCTCCGAGGTCGCATCGCACGCATCGAGGAACTGCTGCAATGCGACCTCGGACAGGCCAGGGTCAGAGCCGAACTGCTGCTATCGCTACTCGCCTGGGAGGGCCGCTGAACCCTCCTCCGCGTGCACCGAAGCGAAGCTCGACGCACCGCGGACGAGTAGTTCGAGTTCGGCGTCGACCGTGCAGAGACGGGCGGTGTCCAGCGCTCCGCTGCGGCTCACGCTCGACATCAAAGCCGTGAACCGGCGCACCGCTTGCGGATTGGCGGCGGTCCACAACTCGACGACCTCCGGAATACCTTCACCGAGCGCACCGGACACGAGGTCCGCGAAACGCGCCGTCAACCTGGCATGGACGGCAGCGCTGCCCATGACCTCCCAATGCGAGGCACCGACGGCGACGTCGACGCCGCCGAGAACATCGCCCAGATCGAGAGCGTCGGAGAGTTCCCGATAGATCGCGGCTGCGGCCGCGGCCGTCGTATTCTCCTGCAGTGCAATGTCTGCCAGGGCGAGTGCTCCGAAAGACGCCTCGATGCGCTCGCTGGCCGGCAAACCGTCGGTGAGTTCCCGCACCGGGGCTGCCCACCGATCGATGTCGGCGCGCGGGTTCACGGTGAACCGGCCGGCTGCTCCCGGACGACGCAACACCCAGCTCATCTCGGATTCCAACAACTGCTGCAAGCGATCGAGAGCCTGCAACTGCTCGGTGGCGCGCAGCTCCGAGTTCAAGATCTCGCGCCGAAGTTCCTCGGTGCCGAGCACTTCGCTGACTACTGCGTAGGCCAGAGCCGCTTCCGGACTGTGGACTCCGAGGTGTTCCTCGAGCCGGAACAGCACGCCGGGGCCGACGCGGTTGACCAGTTCGTCGACCACCGAGGTGATGATGATGTCGCGGCCCAACCGATGTGCGCGGACCGCGTCCGGTGCTGCCTCGACGACGGAGAGCGGGAAGTACTGCGGGAGACGATCGGCGAAGATCTGATTGTCCGGGACGGTCGACGCCCCCAATTCCGCCGTCAGTACGTTCTTCGACTGCGCCACCAGCACAGCAAGTTCCGGCCGCAGGAGACCCTGCCCGGCACGCGCCCTGACCGCCAGCGCCTTGGAGTCGGGCAGAGATTCTTCCAGTCGCTTCATGGCGCCCGCCGAGACGAGGTTCTCGATCAACCGCTCGTGCTGATCGAGCAGGGCCGGTGCGCGGTGCTCGGCCAGGCTGATCGCGAGGGTCTGATCTTCACTGGCCTCGAGCACCGATGCGGCCACCTCGTCCTGGGCCGCCGCGAGTAGTTCATTGCGCGAGGTCGCTTCCAACTCTGCGAGTGCGATCTTGATGTTGACCTCACGGTCCGAGGTAGCCACGCCTGCCGCGTTGTCGATGAAGTCGGCGTTGATTCGTCCTCCGCCAGCGGCATATTCGATGCGGGCACGCTGGGTGAAACCCAGGTTGCCGCCCTCACCCACCACGGTTGCACGCAACTCGTCAGCGCTGACGCGAACTGCGTCGTTGGACGGATCGGCCGCGTCGACGTTGCTTTCGGTCGACGCTTTCACGTAGGTACCGACGCCGCCGTTCCACAACAGGTCCACCGGAGCACACAGGATCGCTCGGATCAGTTCCTGCGGGGTCAAGTTCTCCTCGGTGATTCCGAGGGCCGCACGCGCCTCGAGCGGAAGGCGGATCGACTTCGCGCTCCGCGGCCAGACGCCACCGCCCGGCGACATCACGGTGCGATCGAAGTCGTCCCAGGACGAGCGCGGCACGGTGAAGAGGCGAGCGCGTTCGGCAAAGCTCGTCTCGGTGTCGGGGTTCGGGTCGATGAAGATGTGGCGGTGATCGAATGCCGCGACCAGACGGATCTTGTGCGAGAGCAACATTCCGTTGCCGAACACGTCGCCGGACATGTCCCCGATACCCGCGACGGTGAACGGATCGGTGTCGACATCGAGGTCGCGCTCGGCGAAGTGCCGTCGAACCGCTACCCAGGCGCCGCGAGCGGTGATGCCCATCGCCTTGTGGTCGTAGCCGGCCGAACCGCCGGAAGCAAAAGCGTCGCCGAGCCAGAAACCACGCTCGACGGCGATGCCGTTCGCGACGTCCGAGAACCGTGCGGTCCCCTTGTCTGCTGCCACGACGAGATAGGAGTCTTCACCGTCGTACTCGATTACTTCTGCCGGGTGTACCGCAGCGCCGTCGACGATGTTGTCCACCACGTCCAGCAAGCCGCGAATGAAGGTGCTGTACGACTCCTGCACCTGCGCCGGAGTCGGTGACGACGTGCCCCGAACCACGAACGCGCCCTTGGCACCCGAAGGAACGATCGGGGAATTCTTCACGCTCTGGGTCTTCATGAGGCTCAGGGCCTCGGTGCGGTAGTCCTCGTATCGATCCGACCAACGCAGGCCGCCACGGGCGACGGAGGAACTACGCAGGTGAACGCCTTCGACATTGGGTGCGCTGACGTAGATCTCGCGGAAGGGAACGGTCTTCTGTGGGGTGGAGAGCAACTGCGAGTCGATCTTGAACGACGCGTACGGCAGCGGGTCGCCGGACTCACCACGCAGGTACCAGTTGGTGCGCAGAGTCGCCTGCAGGAACGAACGAACGCCGCGCAAGACGCGATCCTCGTCGAGAGTGTCTGCACCGTCGACTGATTCGTCGATGGCCGCCGCCGCGGTGGCCACTGCTGTCTCCCGCAATCCTGCTACGGCGGGATCGAAACGCGCAGTGAAGAGTTCGATTGCCTGCCGTACGAAGAGTGGCTTCGCTGCCAACACTCCGACGATGTAGCTCTCGGACAGCCCGATACGAGCCTGAGCGAGGAAACGGCACGCAGCGCGCAGCAACTCTGCGTCGCGCCACGTGATGTCTGCTCGTCCGATCAGACTGGAGAATGCGTCCATCCGGGTCTGTCCGGCGATGACGGCTTCGAAGGCGTCCGCCATCTTCTCCAGCGCACTGCCGTCGAAGGTGCTCGGCTCGAAGGTGAAGTAATGCGCCGAACCCAGAACGGTTGGAAGGGGGCGGTGCGTCGAAACTCGGAGTCCGAGGGACTCGAAGTTCTCGCACAGATCGGAGAGGGAGGGCTCTCCGGACGGCCACAGCACCACACAGGTCAGATCGTCACTGCTCAGGGCATCGCTGTTCAAGTCGTCGCCCTGACGGAAGACGAGTCGCTGGCCCGCTGCTGCCAATTCGGCGACCAGTTCGAGCGCCGGGTCACCGGATCGATCACCGCCTGCCGGTCTCGATTCTGCAGCTGCGGTCTTGGTCGCCGATGATGTGCTCGCCATTGAACACCCTCCTGGAAATTATTGGATCCGAACACTTTCCAGTGTTGCGTGGATCACCGGAAAGAGGTCGTGCCCGATAGGAGTACCAACCCCCATCGGGCACGACATTTCGGCAGTTGCGGTGAGCTCAGTCGCCCAACCTGATCGGAGCAAGCTCCTCGAACACGTCGCCGGGTCCGGGATTCTCGGCAGGCGCAGCGCCGCCGAGATGGTTGACGACGCCCCATACCGCGTTGATCGCGGTCTGGATCGCGCCCTCAGCCCAGCCGGCGGTCCACGACACGTCGTCACCGGCGAGGAAGATTCCCCGATGACGCGGTTCGAGATCATTCTGCACGAAGTGGGAGAACAGGCGCTCCTGGTAGCGGTAGTGCCCCGGAAGGTTCGCCTTGAATGCGCCCATGAAGTCGCGCTCGGTTTCCCACGACAGCGTCACCGGGCTCGAGATGATGTGGCTGCGGAAGTCAACGCCGGGGTAGATCTCTTCGAGAGAGCGCAGCATGATGTTCATGCGCTCGGTGGCGTCGAGCGCCAGCAGCTTCAGCGAATCGTCCGACCAGGTGTACGACAAGCAGATCAGGCCTGGCTTGCCCTCGCCTTGATCGAGCAGGTAGGTGCCGCGACTCATACGGTCGGTCAGTGTCATCGACACCGAATCACGGCCGGTCACGGGGTCCTTGTCCTTCCAGAACGGGCGGTCGACGAGAACGAACACCTTGGTCGAACCCATGTAGTGAGTTCGCTCGATCGCAGTCCAGTGGTCGATCGGGAACAGATCGTCGTCACACCTGATGTTGTTCAGCAGCATCCAACTCTGCACTGTCACAACGGCACTCGCATACGTGCGAATGAAACCTTCGGAGTCCGTCACCGTGATGTTGCCGGGCTCGGTACGCCGGAGTTCGGTGACGCGGGGACGCGTCTCACCGTCGTTGAGCGAAGCGACCGTAGTACCGGCAGGCCAATGCGCCATGTGCGCCGGGGCGCGGTTCCACAACCGCATCGGCAGCTGCTGCGATCCACCGACGATGCCGCGGTGGTCGTCGTCGGCGGCCGTGATGACCACACGAAGGATTTCGAGGATCGAGTTGGGGTAGTCGGTATCCCAACCGCCCGTACCGAATCCGACCTGTCCGAACACTTCCCGCATGTGGAAGGACTTGAAGTGCTTCGACGCGGCGAGGAATCCGTAGAACGTCTGGTCGTCGTAGCGCACCACGAGGTCGTTCCAGATCCGCTTGATTTCTGCGGTGTCGCGGTCACGAATGGCCTGCTGCAACGGAATCAGATCGGCATGCTCTTCGAGAGTGCGCTGCCAGGCCTGCGCCACCTCGGTGTAGATCGGCGGCAGATCCTCGAGAGTGTGCGCGTAGTGGCTCTCGCCCTTGAGATCGATGACGGTGCTCGGCGTGACCTCGGCAAGGGGATTGGGGAACTCTTCGGTCTGCAGACCCAGTTCGTTCAGGTAGTGGAACAACGTTGTCGACGACGGTGGGAAACGCATTGCGCCCATCTCGGCAACAACCCCGGGGTGCCCGTCGAACTCGACCGACCGCATCCGGCCACCGATCTGATCAGCTTCGTAGACAATCGGTTTGAGACCGATCTTGAGCAACTCGTAGGCCGCGATCATGCCGGAGAGTCCGCCACCGATCACGGCAACTTCTGTACCCAGTGCCAGATCGGGCACCGAGCCGAGTCCCGCCGGACTGGAAACGTAGTCGTCGTACGGGAACGGAAAATCCGGCCCGAACATCGTGAGGGGCGGCTGCTTGCCGGGTTCCGAGGAACTGTCCGGAGCTACTGGGATGGTCATCTACGGTTCTCCTTGGAGACAGTCGTGACAGAAAGATCTGGATACAGATCGAGGCGTCGATCGTCGAGATGCGTGTTGAGGGTGCGCGATTGCGAGACGGTGGCGGCGGCGATATCCGCGAAGAGCAATTCCTGGCCGAACCCGGCCCTCGCCAACTCGGCACCGTCGGGCGCGATGGCGCACGAGAGACCGCAGTAGGTCAGCTCGGTTTCGGCGCCGCAGCGATTGACGTAGGTGACAAACATCTGACTCTCGTATGCGCGGGCCGGAACCACTTGCTGCGCAATGTGTTCGTACGGAGTCATCAACCCTGTCGGCACGATGAGCCATTCGGTACCGGAGTCGGCATGGGCCCGAACCGCTTCGGGAAATTCCACGTCGTAGCAGATCAACAACCCGCAGCGGATGCCCTCGAAATCGAACCCGACCACCAGGGTCTCACCTGGCCGGAAATGTTCGCGGTCGAGCGTGCCGAACAGGTGCGTCTTGCGGTAGTGCGCAAGCGAAGTGCCGTCGCGGTCCACCACCTGCACACTGTTGTAGACATCTCCCCCGTCGAGTTCGGGGTAGCCGTAGACGACTGCGATGCCTGCACTTCGAGCAATCGCGGCGACGGAATCGAAGATCGGGCCGTCGGCCGGTTCCGCGCGTAGCGACACCAGTTCGCCGATGTCGTAGCCGGTTGCGGACATCTCCGGCGTCAGCAGGATCTTCGCACCGGATGCTGCAGCCTCGCGGGCAGCAGTGTCGATTGCAGCGAGGTTGAACTCCACCGACGCAAAGGTGTCCGGGGTGGTGAGCGGACCTTGGAACAGGCCAACTCGAACTGAATCGACATGCATGGTGCGCTCCTTCAGGAGTTCCGTGACGCCAATTTTCGACGGTGTGTGTGACGGGGACAACTACCAGCGTGACGGGTGCCGCCAATCATGTCAACTCTTGTTTCCTAAGAATCAACATTCACGGATTCGAGTCTCACGAAGGCGACGCGCGGGGCCCTTCCGGCAATGCCGGATTCAAGACCCACAGAACCTTCGCCGGAACCGAGCCTTCGGCCTGAAAACTATGGTTGTGCGTCGGCGTGAACGTGAAGGAATCGCCCGCCGCAAGCACGACGTCCTCGGCATCGACGGCCTCACCGTTCGGATCCGTCCGACCACCCTCGAACGAAACCCGCAAGCCGCCCTCGAGCACGTGTACGAAGTTCACGTCGATCGGCAGACTGTAGAACTCCCGACCACTTCCGCCGCCTGGTTCCAGCTCGCCGAGCAGCACCTGAATTCGACGCTCGTTGGTAGGCGTGAGCAGGTACTCCGTCATCTTTTCGCCACCGAAGCTGATTTGCGGCATGGCGTCGGCGCGGACTACTTCACCGGCGGACGCATTCTCGAACAGGGATCCGACGGGGATCTCGAGCACCGCGCACACCTTGATCAGGGTCGCCACCGACGCGTTGACGTGATCGCGCTCGAGTTTCGAGAGATACCCCTTGGTCACACCACAGGCCTCGGCCAGGTCGTCGAGGGTCAACCGCTTCGATTGACGTGCCGCCTTGAGCCTCGCCCCGATGCGCGGTCCGACCGGCTCGACCGCTTCCTTCGCCTTGGCCACTGAACCCACTCCTTCACGACCGCCGTGTCCCTTTCAGGAAACAGGGGTTGACAACCGAGCCTCTTGAAGAAACCATACTTGCTCAGAGAGCTACATCACTGAAGGGCGCCCGGTGTGCGCCGAATCGAGAGCAGGGACCTCTGCACATGGCTACCAACAACCCCGGATCGTTCATCGGACCCGTCGACGCCACGCGCGTCCCCCGCTACGCCGAGCCGACCACCTTTGCGCGTCTCCCGCGCCTGGACGAGGTCTCGCGCGCCGACGTGACGATCCTCGGCATCCCCTTCGATTCGGGTGTCAGCTACCGCCCCGGTGCCCGGTTCGGTCCGGGCCACATCCGCGCTGCGTCGAAGCTGCTGCGTCCGTACAACCCGGCGCTGAAGGTCTCGCCCTTCGCCAACCAGCAGGTAGCCGATTTCGGCGACATCGGCGTCAACCCCTTCGACATCCAGGAAGCTCTCACGACGGTTCAGTCCGCCGTTACCGACCTGCGCGCCGACGGTTCCTCCGTGCTCACGCTCGGCGGCGACCACACCATCGCACTGCCGATCCTGCGCTCACTGGCCCGCGATCACGGCCCGATCGCCGTCCTGCACTTCGACGCTCATCTCGACACCTGGGACACCTACTTCGGTCAGCCTTTCACCCACGGCACCCCCTTCCGCCGCGCCAGCGAAGAGGGCCTGATCGACATGGAGCGCTCGCAGCACATCGGCATCCGTGGACCGCTCTACAGCGAGAAAGACCTCGAAGACGACCGCGTCCTCGGTTTCCAGGTGATCCGCAGTGACGACTACGAGGTCGACGGTGTCGCCAGCATCGTCGAGCGCATGCGTAAGCGCCTCGACGGTGGCCCGGTGTACGTCTCCGTCGACATCGACGTACTCGATCCCGCCCACGCTCCGGGCACCGGAACACCCGAAGCGGGCGGCATGACCTCGCGCGAATTGTTGAACACACTGCGTGGGTTGGTGGGACTCAACGTGGTCGGCGCCGACATCGTCGAGGTAGCGCCGGCGTACGACCACGCCGAGATCACCGGTATCGCAGCGGCCCACGTCGCTTACGAGTTGCTGTCGGTGCTCGCACTCAATCGCTGAAGCAGCACAACGGTATCCGTCGTGTGATGCATCTCGGGGTTCGCGGGAAGATCACGTTCCCGCGACTCCGAGACCAACACCTTCCAACCATCGGTGAACAGCGACTCCACGTATTCGGGTGTATGGAGCATGGCCCGATGGTGCTCGGTCGGCGACTCGTGAGGTGAGTGGCCCACGATCAGCAAATGCCCGCCGGGCGCGACCAGATCTCCGAGAGCACGGAACAATTCCCCGCGCGCGGGTTCGAGCATGTGGAAGAACTGCGCGGACACCAGATCGAACGAGCGCCCCTGCGGATCCCACTTCGTCAGGTCGGCTTCCAGCCATTCGATGTCGACGCCCTCGCCCTCGACGTGAGCCTGGGCGCGGCCGAGCGCAACCGACGAGATGTCGGTGCCGGTGACCTTCCACCCGCGACGCGCCAACCACAAAGCGTCGGCACCTTCGCCGCAACCGACGTCGAGTGCCGTGCCCGGTTCCAGGTCGGAGGCTTCGGCAATCAACTGTGGGTTGGGATTTCCGCTCCAGCGCGCGGGGCGTTCCTCGTACAGCGAGTTCCAGAACTGTGCGTCCGCCTTGGCGTACGGATTCTCGGTGGTATCGGAGTTTTCGTGGTGATTGTGGTGTTCGTGGCTCATGCACCCAGGATGAACGACCTTCCACAACTCACGCAACCATCTTTGCTGAAACAGCAACTTCTCCATTTCGACGCCCTGCTAACGTCACGTCGTGGCCGGTGGATTTCCCGTGCTTCGTCTCTACTGCAACTCAGCAGGCCCATACGTTTTGTGTTGTGCGCATTTCCCCGAGTTCACCGGTTCGAACTCGGACGAAGAGTTCAGCGTCCAGCAGAGCTTCGACCACGCAGTCGAGAAGATTCTGCGCGATGCATCCTTCGAACCGACTACCTTGACTTTGGTCGGCGAGCAGCAGGGCTATCCCGTCGGAGACCGACTGTTCGATACGACAATTCCGCGTACCGGAACCGTCTCGTACGCGTTCCAAGAAGCCGGACCGCCGTGGATCGTTCTCGGCCTTGATGTTTCGGCGGACGAATTCTGGTCCGAAATCGACGACGACGCAGACCTCCACGGTCTCGGCCCCACCTCCCCGTTGAGGTCAGTTCCAGCAACCGTGCTCACGGAGACCGGGTGGCCACGACGAAGTGACCTCGACTCCCCGTGAACTGAACCAGAACTCCAACCTTCGTGAAATCGAACAAAAATCCGCCCGATTTTCGTGAGGATCGACCGAGATGCCCGTCACGTCCTACGCCAAGATTTAGCGGTCACACTCGACTGCGCCCTCACGATTCACTCCCGGGCCCCGGCTCCTTCACGGAGGCACAATGAAACACCGCTCCTATTCGACGCTTGCCGCGACCGCGGGGCTCGCGCTCGTATTGTCGGCTTGCAGCTCGGGAGGCACGTCCTCGGGCTCCGGCGGCGGTGAGCCTCTGACTGACGGAACCTTCCGGTACGCGTTGCAAGGCGATCCGGGTGCACTCAACCCGATCATGTCCGGCTCTGCGGCAACCGCGGAAATTTCGAAGCTGGCGTACGACTCCCTGGTCTACCAGGATCCTGAAACCAGTGAATTCAAACCATGGTTGGCCGAGAAGTGGGAAGAAACGCCGACCTCCGCGTCCTTCACCATTCGTGAAGGCGTGACCTGTACCGACGGGTCGACGCTGACTGCACAGACCGTCGCGAACAACATCAACTTCGTAGCCGATCCAGCCAAGGGTTCACAACAACGCGGCACCACAGTTCCCATCGGCGCTTCGGCCACTGCCGATCTCGCCACCCGCACCATCACGGTAACCACTCCGGCGCCGACCCCGTTCCTCCTCCTCACCATCAGTCGCCTCCCGATCATGTGCGATGCCGGTCTCGAAGATCCGACCGCCTCGAACAACAAGTCGCTGGGCTCCGGCATGTTCGAAGTCACCGAAGTCTCGGCCAATGACCACTACACGTTCGAGCGTCGTGACGGTTACAGCTGGGGGCCCGACGACACCACCTCCGACACACCGGGTGTCCCCAAGACAGTCATTGCTGTCATGGCACCCAATGTCAGCACCGCAGCAAACCAGCTTCTCTCAGGCGAACTGAGCGCATCTCCGATCGCCGGTCCGGACAAGGATCGCATCGATGCCGCCAATTTCGACTCGGTCCAGCGCCCACTTCCCGCCGGTCAGATGTACTTCAATCAGATTGCGGACAATCCGACCAGTGATCCCGCCGTTCGAAAAGCTCTCGTCCAGGCTGTCAATCTCGACGATCTCGCTGAAGTCATCACTGGCGGCCAGGGCACCCGTGCAACAAGTCTTGTCTCCGTCGAGCCCCGAGCCTGTGTGTACGACTCTGTCGCAGGCAACATTCCGGACTTCGACCTCAGCGCAGCAAAGGCAACACTGGACGCTGCAGGTTGGATCGCCGGCTCCGACGGCAAACGAAGCAAGGACGGAAAGCCGCTGACCCTCCGCCTCTTCTACGCTGCCGGCGAAGATGCGCGCAGCGCGGCAGCCGAGCTCACCCAGTCGGCATGGTCCGACCTCGGTGCGACCGTCGAGGTGACAGGAGCCGACCAGACCAAGGTTGTCGACGTCATGCTCAGTGGCAAGGACAACAACCAGTGGGACATCGCGTGGATCCAGATCAACAATTCGGTTCCCAGCGGGTTCGTCCCGTTCTTCTCCGGTCCTGCTCCGGCAGCAGGTAAGAACTTCTCTTCGATCAACAACCCCGCCTACGAAGCAGCCGTTGCCAAGGCATCCGGCTTGACCGGCGAAGCAGCGTGCGCGGAGTGGGCGGACGCCGAGTCACAGATCACCAAAACGGTGTCCGCAGTCCCGTTTGCAGATACGGTCTTGAGCTTCTACTTCAACAAGGCCGGACTCGCATTCGGTAAGACCTTCATCGGTTCTGCGTTGCGCCTCTACCAGTAGGCTGGTCGACCGAACGCGGTGCGTCAACGAGATACGTCAGATCATTGTGATCTGACGTATCTTGTTGCCACACCGATCGTCTCGTTGTCGAGTTCGACGTAGGTCAGCTGAGGAATGCTGGACGCAAGTTCACTGAAAGCCCACTTCGCGACATTCTCGAATGACGGACGGAAATCGAAAATCTCCGGCCAGGCACCGCTCGCCAATTGCTCGGCACATCGATCGACGGACTCGTCCAGAGCGTCCGTGTCGACAAACCATCCACGTTCTCCGAGTTGGTCGTCCTCGAACGAGAACGCCACTCGCATCGTCACGCGAAATCCCTCGGCAGGCATCAGCGGCGGCAAGTTCTTCGCGTCCCGCACCGGTGCCGGAAGCCCCTGCCTCACAGCGAATGTACGACGGATCTCGATACTGAACATGCGCACCAAGGTATCAATGTTCATCACAATTCTATGAGCGGACCAATCGCGCAATCGCGTCGTTTGCTTCTTTGATCTTCGCGTCCGCCTCGGGCCCACCGGCAACAGCGGCTTTGACGACGCAGTGGCCGATGTGGTCCTCGAGCAGGCCCATGGCCACCGCCTGGAGGCCCTTGGTCATCGCCGACACCTGCGTCAGGATGTCGATACAGTACTTGTCCTCGTCGACCATGCGCTGCAGGCCGCGAGCTTGACCTTCAATGCGACGCAGACGCGCCAGGTAGTCGCCCTTGGCGGTGATGTAGCCGTGCGAATCTCCCGTGCAGCACACATCGCCGGTCGTATCATTGCCTTGGACACTGTTTGGGGCACTGCTTGGAGCGTTGCCCACTTCTGTCGCTTCCGACATTCGATGTCCTCCTGTTCGTCAACGCGTGACTTCGCAACAATTCTCGTTACCGGGGCGATGTGCGGCGACTCTTCGACTTCCGTTGCCTTGCAGAGCAATCACTGCGCACATCGCCACGCATTTCGCTACTGCACGAACAGATGGATGCATGGCGATTGCCCATGCCCGTTTTCCCGTTGCTGCGAAACGCATTCGGTTTCAGTGCCCGTGGTGCGCGTGGCTCGAGTGTTCGGCCCCAGGCGTGGTCGCATTGTCGGCCGTCAGCGTGAATTCCGCCGTACGCACCACTCCGCCGTGCTTGAAGTCCAAAAACAACCGGTAATCCTCGGCGCTCGGCATGTTGGCGTAGAAGGTGATTGCCGGTCCGGCCGGCGTGAGACCGTCACCGGGGTAGCCGTCCGGATGGACATGGAGATAGGCGAGGTCGGAGGCACGCAACGCGACCAGATGCCCGTATGCGGCAAGGTAGGGCTGCAAGTCTGTGACCGGGATTCCGTCACGACTGACCGAGAGCGTGAGCTTCGATGTCTGGCCGGCATGGGCCGCGCCTTCGAGGGAGACGGTATAGCCGTCGACCGTCGTGGCGGCAGTAGCGGCGGGCAACGGCCGAGGATCGTAGGATCCGGCGACGCGCACATCCGCACTGAGCGTGATTCCGTCACCACCGTCCGGAGTGAAATCAGCGAATACTCGATAGCCTCCCGCATGATCGAAATCGACTGACACATGCCAGTTTCCGTTCTCGTCCAATTCGGGATGCACGTGCTGGAATCCGGTCAGGTCCAGACCGACCACGATCAGATGCAACTGCTTGTCGTGGGTGTCCGTGTACCGGATCAACGGAGTTCCAACCGGATCCAGGATCCGGAACTGCAAGGGGACATGGTTGCCGACGGCCGCCTCCGACGTTGCCAATTCCAGTGTGTAGCCGTTGTCGCTGAACATCTTGCCCTCCAAAGTTTGGGTCGGCAGCACTTTCGTTGCCGTCTGCGTCAGGTTCTGCACTCCTTGACATCGAACCTGTTGCAATTTGTACCATACCCCCCTAGGGTATGCAACGAACTACTCGAACACCCTGAATTCACTCGAAGGAGATCCGATGCGCATCTACGCAGAGCGCCGGCCGAATGAGTTCCAAGAGCAGCATTTCCCCGTGCACCCCAACGAAGCGCTGCGCCGATGTCACCCAGGCCCGCTTACGACACCCCTTGACCACACAAGCATCACCTATACCCCGTACAGGTAAGGACTCAGAATGTCCACACAACCGAAATCCACCCGTAAGTGGTGGGCGTTGGCGTTGATCGCCGCCGCTCAGTTCATGGTCATCATGGACACCTCCATCATCGGCGTCGCTCTCCCCCAGATGCAGAGCGATCTCGGCTTTTCCCAAGAAGGCCTGACCTGGGTCTTCAATGCGTACGTCATCGCGTTCGGCGGGCTACTCCTCCTCGGGGGCCGCCTGTCCGACCTGTTCGGCGCCCGCAGAGTGTTCTCTGCTGGTTGGCTGATCCTGCTGATCGGTTCCGTTGTCGCCGGTGCCGCCGGTAACGTCGCCGTCGAACTTGCGGGCCGTGCAGTCCAGGGCGCAGGCGCCGCACTCATCGCACCATCGGCGCTCACCTTGCTGATGATGCTGTTCGGCAGCACACAAAAGGAAATGACCAAGGCGCTGTCCATCTACGGCGCTGCCGCCCCGGCCGGCGGTACGGCCGGCGTGTTCCTCGGCGGCGTCATCACCGAATACACCAGCTGGCCTTGGGTGTTCTACCTCAACATTCCCATCGCTGTCATCGCGCTGATCGCTACTCCCCTCCTGATGCCGAACGCACCGGCACGTACCGGGTCGATCGACTTCCTCGGCGCACTCGCTGTCACCGCAGGTCTTGCTGTCGGAGTCTTCGGCATCGTCAGAGCACCTGACGTCGGATGGGGATCCGGGCAGACGTGGCTGGCACTCGCCGTTTCGGCCGCTCTGTTGGGTGCATTCGTGTTGATCCAGTCGAAGCGTCGGGAACCTCTGGTGCGTCTGGGAATCTTCAAGGCGCCCAACCTCGGTGCCGCGAACATCGCTCAGCTCGTGCTCGGCGCCGCCTGGATACCGATGTGGTTCTTCCTGAACCTGTACCTGCAGCAAGTGCTCGGATACAGCGCCTTCCCGGCCGGTGCGGCGCTGCTGCCGATGACGATCTTCGTCATGCTCGGCATGGTCGTCGTGGCACCACGGGCCATGGCGCGCTTCGGCGCAAAAGCAATGATCGTGACCGGATTGCTTATACTGGGAATCGGTTTGGGTTGGATGTCGTTGATCCGGCCCACCGGCAACTTCTGGGTCGACGTACTGCCGGCGTCGCTCGTGGCTGCGGCAGGTATGACGCTGGCGTTCATTCCCTCACTCGGTACGGCGATTTCGGCTGCACGCCCGGAAGAGGGCGGATTGGCTTCCGGCATCGTCAACGTCAGCTACCAGGTCGGCTCGGCTGTCGGCCTCGCGGTGATGACCGCGATCGCAGCAGTGTTCGGTGCTGATCAACTCGGTGACCTGACGGAGTTGACGAACGGTTTCTCCGCCGTGTTCCTCGGAGCAGCCGCCATCGCAGTGGTTGGCGCAGCAATCACCGCGGTCGTGATGCGGTCGACCAAGGTCGACGATCCTCGACCCGTTCAATCCACCGTCAATTCTTGACCAACTCCGGTGGTGGGTTCGGCCGGCTGTCACCAGCCGAACCCACCACCGGCGGAACCACTTAGGACTCGTTATGTCGCGCCTTGCTTCTCTCACGCCCACCACCGCTGTCGGTGCATCGAAAGACCTTCTCGCCGAACTCGTCAACCGTCACGGACAGGTCGGTGACATGGTCGCGGCGATGGCTCATTCGCCCGCTGTGCTGGGCGGCTATCTGCAACTCAGCCGAGCAATGAAGCGAGCGAAACTGAGCCGCAAGATCACCGAGCGAATCTCTATCGCTGTGCAGGTCCAGCAAGGTTGCGCTGTTTGCCTCGAAGCCCACGTCGCCGCCGCGCGCGCCAACGGCGTCGAGGCGGACGAGATCGAGCGTGCCCGCGCCGGCACCTCGGCCGATCCCGCCATCGCGGCAATGATCGACCTCGGACTTCGCGTCTATCGGGAGCCTGCCTCGATTTCAAACGAACACATCACGGGACTTCGAGCGCACGGCTACGGTGATCGCGAGATCGCCGACATAGTCGGAATCGTCGCCCTCAATGTCCTGACCGGAGCTTTCAATCTTGTCGCGGGAGTGAAACCAAATGAACCGGATCGCTAAGTCCGCACCGGAACGGAACATCCTGCGTCTGTTCTTGATTCGCGACTATCGCCTGCTCTTCAGCGCCCAGATCATCGCGCTGTTCGGCACCGGGTTGGCGACGGTTGCGCTGGGTCTACTCGCCTACGAACTCGCCGGACCGAGCGCCGGAGCCGTGCTGGCCACCGCGCTGACGATCAAGATGTCCCTGTACGTCGTGATCGCTCCACTCGCGGCGGCGTACGTAGACCGGTTGCCGAGACGGGCTTTCCTCGTTGCCCTCGACGCCATTCGTGCAGCAGTCGTGATCGCATTGCCCTTCGTCAGCGAGATCTGGCACATCTACGTGCTGGTGGGCGTTCTCCAAGCTGCGTCGGCAGCGTTCACTCCCACGTTCCAAGCGGTCATCCCTGACATCGTGACCGACGAGGCCGATTTCACCCGCGCACTGTCGGCATCGCAGGTCGCTTACACGATGGAAAGCCTGCTCAGCCCTGTTCTTGCCGCAGTTGCACTGTCCTTCATGACATTCAACCTGTTGTTCGTCGCCACCTCCGTGGGCTTTGCGGTCTCGGCACTGCTCGTGCTGGCCACCCGAATCCCCAACGCTCGCCGAAGTACTCACCGCAAGGCGTGGGATCGGATCGCGTCGGGGATGCGGATCTTCGTGACCACGCCGCGACTGCGCGGCATCATGGCACTCAATCTCGTGGTGGCAGCAGCCGGATCGATCGTGGTGGTCAACACCGTCAACTACGTCCGCGACGAGCTCGGTGGAACCCAATCCGACGTGGCGTGGATGCTTGCCGCGTCAGGCACCGGCACGTTGGTGACCGCGCTTCTTCTTCCACGCGTTCTCGACAGAACCGCTGAACGTACCGTGATGACAGCAGGTTCCGTTGTCCTGGTCGTCAGCGCCGGCGCGGCAGCAGCCCTCGCCGTGGCCGGTGTATTCACGTGGATGCTCACTGCCGCAGTGTGGGCGCTCGTCGGCGCCGGCATGGCCATGATCGTCACTCCGACCGGAAAAGTACTTCGGCGCTCCGTCGAACCCGCAGGCATACCGGAGGTGTTCGCAGCCCAGTTCTCCCTGTCGCACCTTGCCTGGCTTGTCACCTATCCGATCGCCGGATGGGTTGGTTCGAGCGCGGGATTTGCGGTCACCTGGAGCATCCTTGCAGCGCTTGCCGCAGTGGGAGCCGTTGCAGGATTTGCACTTTGGCCTCGGGAGACAGTTGCTGAATTGCCCGGACAGGCGACGTATGAAACCACGCGAGGCCAATGCACCTTGGCGGCAACCCAGTGCGCATGCGCTCGCACCGTCTGATGTCGACGGTCTGCCCGAACCTCGATTGGGCCTCAACGAAAGTGGTGGTGCAGCCATCGCCTGCACCACCACTTTTCGCTCAACTCACGTCGGCGTACTTCCTCGGATTTGCGCCGAATCGAGGACCACATCCCTTGCAGCAGAACCAGTACCGATTTCCTTCGAAGTCACGGAACAGGCCTTCCGCTTCGGCACGCGCCTTTTCGATCACACTGCCGGGCATGACCCGACATTCGACGAGTTCACTACTGCCAGCGTTGAGTAGGTCTTTCCCACCGGTCGGCATCGCCGAACCGACAGCGCCGACATCGCCTTTGGCGTCAGACTTCGGGGTGTTGCCACAGCCACAACTGCTCATTGGGATTCCTGTTCTTTTGCGGGACGGATGCGGCCCGCAAAGCGAGCCCGATACAACCGCCAATATACCCCCTATAGGTATTTTTGACTGAGCCTAAGGGTGCGTTCAGTTGACACATCGCCGTATAAACCATTGCGGGAGAAAGAATAATGCGTCACCAGTCTCGGATCACCTGCAGCATCACGACACAGTCAACCCTATACCTACTGGGGGTATAGGGTAGGTCTGGCATCAACCAGCCATGTCCGCGAGATCGTCGACGAAGAGGAGCAATGAAGAACTGGAAAGCAATCGGCAGCAGCCGATTCGCCGTAGTTGGAGCTTTGCTGTTGGTCGGCATGCTCTGGGGAAGCTCGTTCCCCCTGGTTGCTGTGGCAGCACCAACTCTCGGCGCCGTCGGCACGACGCACGGCCGCTTCATTGTTGCAGCGTTGGTTCTCGCGCTGATAACTGCTTCCAGCAGATCGACCTGGCGCGCGGTCCGTCATCGGTTTCCTGCATTCCTACTGCTGGCTGCCCTCAACGTCGCTGGGCCCCTGACACTTGTCGCAACTGCGATCGTCGGCCTCAACTCGTCGACGGCGTCGATCCTGAATGCCACGACTCCGATGTTCACCGTATTCGTCGCCGCTTTCTGGCTTCGACAAAAGATCACCTGGCGAAAACTCTCGGGGGTCGCGATCGGCATCGTCGGCGTCTCGGTGCTTGTCGGCGGAATTCCGTCAACGATCGACAGTCGCGCAATGCTGGCCATTGGCGCATCTTTGACCGCGGCGCTGCTGTACGCAGTCGGAGGTGTCTACGCACGAAAGTCGTTCCAGGACACTCCACCCCTGACGCTGGCCCTCGGCCAGCAACTTGCCGCGGTCGCCCTCTTGGTGCCGGTGTCCGCCGTCGCTCCCCCTCCGGGGCCCATAACCGTCGGCCCACTCATCGCCGTGGTAGCCCTGGGGCTGGGGGCTACCGCCGGTGGCTACCTGGTCTACTTCTGGATAATTCGTCAGGCGGGTCCAGTCGCGGCATCGGCCGTCACGCTTCTCGTTCCGATTTCGGCATCAGCTATCGGAGTGCTGTGGTTGCACGAACCTGTCACCTTCGCGCTCGTCGGCGGGCTCGTCGTCATTCTTGCCGGAGTCGGCTTGCTCCTGGATCTTCCACCGACGCGAGATCCATCCCGCAGGGTTGCCCCGGGGCGGGCGGCTAGCGCGGACAAACGGCCGGTCAGCGGCTGATCGGAGCCGTCCAAAGTCCGACCAGCGCGTCGACGAGATCGGTCGTGAAGTCCTCCCATGACGTGACCGCGTCCGGCCCCTCTTCGGCAAGCGTGCGCTCACGTTCGGCGAACATGTGCACGATCGCATTGCGTCCGATGTCCGCGCGGGCGCGTCGAACACTCATCGGCATGTCGGCCAGACAGTCAGAGAGTCCCCGAAGCGTCTCCTGCAGGGTGGGCGAGGCCAGTACCTCGTCGTAGACGATTTTCCGCAGGACCGGGTCGGTGAGAATCTGCGCGCTGAACCGCGCATACCAGGTCGGGCCACCCATTTCGGCGTAGTGATCGGTCGACGCCCGAACCAGACACGAAATCCAGTCACGAACATTTGTGGACCCTTCGATCTCACGCAGCAGTTCGCCACGGTTCTTCTCGACCTGCTGGGAATGCTTGTTCACGATCGCGCGGACCAGATCGGTCTTGGTTCCGAAGTGATATCCGACGGCAGCATTGTTGCCCTGACCTGCCGCCTCGCTCACCTGACGGTTCGAAACCGCGAAGACTCCATGTTCTGCGAACAACTGCTCGGCGACGGCGAGAATGCGGTCTCGGGTTGCAGCAGAGCGCGCGGAATTTGCGGCGCCGCCGACATCGGCCGACGCGTCCTCAGTCCTCGTAGTCATGGACACCATCATCCTCGACCATCCGAAGCTGCTCGGCACCGGAGATATTCGTCACGATCGGAGACACAGCCTTCCGTTAAGTCAGTCAATTGATTTAACTTTAGTTCAAGCAACTGACTTAAACCATTATTCGTTCTTCCTCCGATGGAGTTACCGCAATGTCGTCAACCACTTCACCACCACCGACAACGCCGCCACAGACAACGAAGTCGCCAGCCACCACCGCAGTGGTGGCTGTTCTGGCGTTTTCCGGCATCGTCGTCTCGCTCATGCAGACGCTGGTGATCCCGATCATCCCGCATCTGCCCGAGTACCTGAACGCGCCGGCGTCCGATACCGCGTGGGCTGTGACCGCCACGCTGCTCGCAGCTGCCGTCGCCGTCCCGACCATGGGCCGCTTGGGCGACATGTTCGGCAAACGGCGTCTACTCCTGATCAGCATGGCGCTGTTGGTCACCGGTTCGGTGGTCGGAGCACTCAGTTCGAGCGTTATCCCCCTCGTTGCCGGCCGAATCCTGCAGGGCCTTGCTGCCGGCGTCATTCCGCTGGGCATCAGTGTGATGCGCGACGTGCTTCCGCCCAAGAAGCTCGCCGGCGCTGTTGCGATGATGAGCGCTTCACTGGGAGTCGGTGGCGCTCTAGGTCTTCCGATCGCGGCTTTGATCGCCGAGTACGCCGACTGGCACGTCCTGTTCTGGGCGTCAGCCGTGCTCGGCGCTCTTGCGGCCGTTCTTGTTGTCGTCCTGGTCCCCGAATCGACGGTTCGAACAGGTGGCACGTTCGACTTCGGCGGGGCAATCTCGCTCTCAGCCGCCCTCATCGCTCTACTACTGGCCATTTCCAAGGGTGGCGACTGGGGTTGGACGAGCACGCTCACGCTTTCCCTGTTCGGCGCCGCGATCCTGATATTCGGATTCTGGGCTTGGTGGGAACTACGCACCCCCAAGCCGCTGGTGGATCTACGCGTATCCATCCGCCGCCAGGTGCTCTTCACCAACCTCGCATCGATCGTGTTCGGATTCGCGATGTTCGCCGCCAGCATGGTCTTTCCCCAGGTAGTCCAGTTGCCTGAAGTCACTGGTTACGGCCTAGGCGGTTCGATGCTCACCGCGGGTCTGGTCATGGCTCCCTCCGGCATCATCATGATGCTGATCTCTCCGCTGTCCTCACGTATCACCAATTCGCACGGCCCCAAGGTGACGCTCATGCTCGGCGCCGTTGTCGTCGCAATCGGTTACGGCATCGGCATTTTCGCCATGCACTCGATTTGGGAACTGATCGTGATCGCCGTGATCATCGGCGCCGGTACCGGTATGGCTTACGGCGCGATGCCCGATCTCATCATGGGGGCTGTTCCTCCGTCCGAGACCGGTGCAGCCAACAGCTTCAACACCCTGATGCGCTCCCTCGGTACATCATTCGCCAGCGCCATCGCGGGTGTCGTCATCGCCCAGATGACCATGTCCATCGGTGGGGCAACGCTGCCGTCGGAGAACGCTTTCCGCGTCGTCATGGCCCTCGCTGCCGGATCCGCCGTCGTCGCACTCGTCCTGGCCGGTTTCCTCCCTCGGTTCAACAGCTCCAACTCCCGCAGGGAGATTGGTAGCCAGCACACCGATACGTCCCCGACCTCCTCGAAGGAATCCGTTCCGACACACTGAGCCAGCGCGCAATACACACTGCGCTGTACACACAGCCCGGCCCCGGCGGAGTCCAACTCCGTCGGGGCCGACGCGTTTCACACATTTTGCTGTTGATACACCTGCGGACGACAGTTTCGTGACATGCTCCGTTGAGATGGGTGCTCGTTCGATACTCGGGGAAAGGATGCCGCGATCGCCGCTCCTCGTGCTGACGTAGCCCTTGCTGTCGCCGCCGCTGCCGTCCTGGGCATAGGCGTCGGTGTCCTTCTTGCCGATGTCGTCGCCGGCCTGGCTGCAGGTGCGGGTGCTGCAGTGGTATTTCGGTTTGCTCTTCGGATGATCAATACCCGAAAGTGAGCGCTGCCGAGGGTCCTACTTCAGGACACGGATCGCCGAGCCCGGAAGGATTCCGCTCGATGGCGGATAGATCGACGTTGCCCCGTTGAAGAACATGTGAGCGGGAGTCGTGGATACCGGCAGCAGGTCGACGTCCTTGAACAATGCCCGCTCACTTTCCTCCCAGACCTTGCAGGACTCGTCACCGGGAAGAAGCGAAGCCTCAGTGGACAATTCGATGTACTTCTTGTTGTCGAGGGAAGCGAAGTTCACTCCTTCAGGCTTCGGTGGGCCGGTGAAGTACTTCGCAAAGATACTCGGCGTATCGCTCCCCAGCGTCAAACCGATGGAAACGTCCCACGACGACAGGTCGGTGGTGCTGAATGTGTTGGCGATGACAAAACTGTAGTCGCCACCGGTCAGTTTCACCTTCGCGCCCAGTCCTTCCCACTGGGTTGCCACGTATTCCGCGGCGGCAGAGTTCGTATCGCGTGAGTTGTTGAAAATCACGTTGAGGGCAAGCGGTCGACCGTCCTTCGTCAGGATGCCGTCGGCCCCCGCCTTCCAACCTGCGTCGGACAGCGTTTTCTTTGCTGCATCGACGTCGAAATCGGGGATCGTCCCTTCGACACTGTTGTAGTCGCAGGCAAGGGGTTCCGAAACCGCGAGGGCGCGTGCGCGGGTTCCTTTACCGCCGGTGGTGATCTCGGTGTAGTCGTCCAGGTCTACTGCCTGCACGAGGGCCTGCCGCACAGCACGGTCTGCCGTGGGTAGGGCCGCGAAATGATTGAAGATGAACTCGCCGGACAACGTGGTGTAGGTCTTCGAATCCAGACCCGCGGCCAAGACTCGTTCCTCGTCCGAACCGGTGACCGCTGCGGCATTCACTCCGCCGGTGAGAACAAGATTCGCCGTCGTACTGGGATCGGTGACAATCTTGATCGTCACTGTCTTCGGCACTCCGAGAGTGCCGGAAGTGGTCTCGCCGTTCGGACTCCAGGTGTAACCGTCGCGTCGTTCCATCGTGATGTGATCGTTGGGAACAACTTCGGTGACCTTGAACAGACCCGTTCCGTTGCTACTCGAACGGATGCTGGCCGGGTCTTCGAGCGTCGCAGCGCACGGAAGCCGCAACGCGCCGATTCGAGAGAGCAGGAAGGGCGCTGGCTCGGCGGTAGTCACCGTCAGTTCGTCACCGTCCGCTGAGGCCGAAGTCGACATCGGCACAGTGGATCCGCGTAGCGGTGAAGCGTTTTCAGGATCCATGACCCAGTTGATGTCATCGGCCGCGGTCTGTGCGGTGAAGGAAGTGCCGTCGGCACAAGTGATGCCCTTCTTGAGCACGAACTTCAGAGTGTTCCCTTCTTCACTCCAGCTCTCCGCCAGATAGGGACGCACAGTGCGTGTTTGCGCGTCGATGTCGATCAACGAATCGTACGAGTACGCGTTCACGATCTGAGTCGACGTAAGGTTGGTGATCAGAGGGTGCAGATTTCCGGGATCGGCGTTGATGACAGTCGTGAAACTGCCGTCCTTTGCATACTCACCGACCGAACCTCCGGGACTGGATGCGCCGCCACACCCGGCCAGGGTGAAAACCCCAACGCTGATAACTGCTGTCGCGGAGACAGAACGGGCTTTCATACGAGCCGCCATCTACTAGGAGTTGCCATGGCGACAATCGTGCGGGATTGACGTGGTCTGTATCTCGTTGAAGTTCCCCATACAGTCGGCCGTACTCTGTTCGATTGTCACTATCGACCGGGCAAGCGCAGACGCTAAGTACGACGCTGCCGTTGACGGTGATTCGCGACGTTGATTCGGTTGCCGCACAACGCCGGCATGCAGTAGCGGCGTCGCCCTCCACGGCTTGTATCGACGAACACCCCGTTGCACGTCGGCGAGGCGCATGGGCGGAATCGTTCGTACCCCAATGTGCGCAGAGTCCCCAGCAACGAGTAGCCGATCAACAGCGCAAGTTCGCCGGTGAGATTGATTCTGCTGTCCGGTACCGCATTCCATCGATAGTCGGACCGGGCATCAGGCACGAGTCGGACGTGATGCGGGACGGTCTGCAGGAGTCGATGAGTGCGATCAACGAGCTCATCAGAAGTCGGAGCATCGAGAATCGAACGAATCCCCTCTCTGAGTTCCTTGACCTCAGCAAGTTCACCGCTGGTAAGCCGACGTCCGTTGGTGAGCGCATCCGGCGAGAGTCCATGTTCGTCCAGTAGATCGTGAAGCGCCTGAGGGGCAGCCAACGCGTCACCTGCCTCCACCCACACGCGGGGCGAGGTATTGACCAAGTCGGTCGCAAACGACGCACCGGCGACGTAATCGTCTAAAACTACTTGCATCCCTTACCGTCCTGCCCTACCGTAATTGAATAACCTAACTTTACACCTTACGGAGGCGGCGGGATGGAACACTGCGCAGACCACAGGCTGCCCGAGATACTCCTCGACACCCACAACCGATTACGCCGCGCCGGCACCGTGGCGTCGGGGACACCCGTCGTTGCAGCCGATCTCTACTGGTCGATCGGAGCGCTCGCCCAATGCCTGACCGCGATGGACGAGGTCATTTCACAACTGGGAATCAACGCCCGAAAGCAGTTGCGAGCTGGAAAGTTCGATGTCGAGAGCGGACCGTTCGAAGGACAACCCGACGCTGCCCTGCTCACCGCAGTTCTTGCGCTCGCCCGAGCATCGAGCAGTTGTGAACCAGTTCAGACGGCAATCGGCAATGCCCAGATCGCGGTGAGCGATCTCGTCGTCTCAAGGCCCACCAGCGCTTGACGCCCGCGCTCGCAGCCTGTCCCAATAGAGACTGTATGGTTGGTTTTCAAGCAGCCATCGAGAGCATCGACCAGCAGGAACCGGGTTATCACTGTGAGTGCAGGAACATCGACAATCTACGAGGACCGAACCGTCCGGATCGACGATCAGGGCGTCACGATCCGCCACTACTACTTCCCGTTTGTCAGCAAGTTCGTCCCGTACTCGCAGATCGAATCCGTCGACCTCGGAGTCATGTCATGGCTGAGCGGACGCCTACGAATCTGGGGAACAACAGATTTCAGCTCGTGGTACAGCCTGGATCTTTCACGCCCGTGGAAGGAGACCGCGGTGGTACTCACTCTCGCCGGCCACGGATCGCCTTCGTTCAGCCCCAAGGACGCCGATCGCGTCGAGACCGAAATCCGCAGTCGCATCGGATCACACGCCGCGAACTGACTAGCGGAACTCGGATTCGACGGTGACGATCTCACTCCAGTCGGTTCGATCGAACAACCGCGCCAGCGCAGTGAACAGAACTTCCGGGTCGACGACGCTCTCGGGTGAGTGCACACCGATCCGATCCGAAATCGTTCCGTCGGCGAGCCGGGACACCACCTGAGCAAGGCCGAGCGCCAAGGGGATTCCGGTTGCACCGGCCATGTCCGACAGCAACTCCGACACCGGTGAATCGTCTGCAATCCGGGCCACGACGCGCATCGCTCTTCCGTCGAACATTCCTGTCGCCGAGGCGAAGAACAACGGCAGGGATCCGTGGCCGGCGCGCGTGAGCATTCGAGGCGCAGCACGGATCATCCGTCCGAGCGAAGGCTTGCCCAATTCTTCGGCGGCCGAGTCGAGATCGATTCTCCCCTTGTCGATGTCGGCGCGGAGAACGTCGAGAAACGCCACGGTTTCCGGTGTGATGACCATCAGATTTGCCGAATGCCCCGCAGGATTGATGGTCCGATGAAACATCACCGGCTCCGGATGCCCGACCACGTAAGCGTTCCCCCGACGTCCGCCGGGCAGTTCGAGTGCGATGGAACGCAACGGTTCTTCGTTGACGATTCGCCCCGCACGAACCACCGGAACCTGGCCGCTGATCTGTTGCATCCAGTGAACGGCGGCTGCACTCAATGTGTCCACCGACTCGTCCTCGCCCTCGACATCAACCGGCCAGGCTGTATACAGATCGTCGACCACGTCCAATCGCGAGACTCCCATCGCGGCCAGGAGGTTACTCATCCCGGGACTTGCGCCCATGCCGACTACCGCACAGATTCCGGCTCCCCTCGCGGCACAGTCCAATTCCAGCATGTCGACGGCCGGCTCCCAGTCGTCGCAGATGTCGAGATAGTGAGTCCCGGTCTCGATCGCTGCCTGGAGAATGCCGACGCCGAAACGGAAGAACGGTCCGACCGTATTGACGACCACGTCTGCGCCGTCAAGCAATTCACGTAGCGTGCGACCGTCCGTGACGTCGATGCTGCGCGCCTCGACTTCCGCTGACGCCTGCGCCAGTTCAACTGAAAGACGCTTCGCAGCATCGATATCGCGATCCGCGACTACTACCTTGCCGATTCCCGGCAATGTTGCGGCCAGACGAACTGCTGCCGAGCCCATGGCACCGGCACCACCCAGTGCGACAACCGTGATTCCGTCAGCCATGAATTCCCTCCAAAAATGCAGTCTGATCCGCTAGATAGCCGGGAGCGAAGATCGAACGGGGAGCAAGGACGGCCACCAGAGCGGACCTCACTTCCGAGTCTTCGAGATCCTTGTCCACGATCGAATGCGTAGCGTCGGGGTACTTCTTGACCACCAATTGCCCTGGAGTGTCCAACAATTCGCGATACACCCTTTCGGTATCAGCCACGTCGACGTTGACGTCTTGTCCGCCGATGATCAAGAGCACCGGAACCTTCACGGTTTCGAGATCGGCTCGCGCATCCGAGAGGTAGTTCTTTCGGATGAAGTTCCACCGGTCTTCGGTGAGACCGTCGGCCTCGCCGGAGGCCACGAGATCGTCGAACGATGCATCACGGGCCAACTGATCCAAGTTCTTCGCACGATCGACCCGCGCTTTCTCGAACTCGTCGGCCGACGCATTTCTCTCGGAAAGTTCGGCTAGGGTATTGAATTCGCCTTGTTGGAGCCAGTTGATCGCGGGACCCACGGCAATGACGAACGCTACGTCCGGGTCGAGGTTCACCACCTTGGGCATCACCCACCCTGCCTGGCTTGCACCCCACAGACCGATCCGAGACGGATCGATATCCGAACGTCCCCGCGCCCACTCGATTGCCGCTTCCGTTTCTGCCGCGCGATCGTCCATGCTCTGGTCGAGCCAATTGCCCGGTGCCCCATTCACCCCCGGCTTGTCCCAGGAGAGTGACGCGTACCCCGCCTTTGCGAACGCCTCCCACACCGGTCGATAGAACGTCTCATGTGTTGCATCGACCGGGCCGTCTCCGTGGACGAAAACCACGAGCCCGAAGGGACCGTCACCGTGTTCGGGCAGTGCAAGGACTCCCTGGAGCGGCACCGATCCCCCGGTGATCGTCACTTTTTCCTCACGGATGTCATAGGTGTTCTGGTACAGCGTCCAGCCCACCAGAGTCGCGATCAGAACAACGACCACCGCCAGGGAAGTAACCATCCACCTGCGTAAACGAGGCTTACTCTTGCCCTCGCTCATCGATTCCGCTGCCATCTTCCCGCCCTAACGTACGAATTTGAAACGATCGTATTGCATTCGATAGTACAGTTGTGGGCGAAGGTGTCGAGAAGCGAGGAAAGGACATGGCGATGACCGACAGGGACGTCGATGTACCCACGAGGATCTTGATCGAGGGACTACTGCGCACGGACGGAACTGTCGACGGGCACACCCTCTATGCCACCGCCGACGCCCTCGGCAAAACTGATCAACAGGTTCGGCTGTGCATCAAGCGGTTGGTCACCGAGGGGAAGTTCACTCAGGAAGGTCGCGGGCGGCAGGCCACGCTACGAGCAACGCCGAAAGCCCTGCGCGAGATGGAACCCGACGTCGAATTCGTTCGGCTGGCCTATCGACAAGACCGCGACACTGTGACGCCGTGGGACGGGTATTGGCACCTGGCCGGATTCGCAATTCCGGAGTCGTCACGGAAAGCGCGAGATGCGCTGCGCACCAGGGTCGTTTACCTCGGCGGCGCGCTCGTCCAGGGCGGTCTGTACGTCTCGCCGCACGCCTGGGAACCGTATATTCGCGATGCGGCCGCCGAACTCGACGTCGAACAGCACCTGTCTTCTCTCACCACTCGAGATCTGAAAGTGGGCACTCTCGAAGACCCCGTGAAGATTGCCGCGCAGTTGTGGCCACTGGACCAGATCGCTGACGGATACGAACGGCTACTCGACGTAGCGACCGCACGCCTGCACAAACTGCAGAACAGTCCGGGTACCGATGCTGTCACGATGACCATCGAACTCGCGGCGGAATTCACGCGAGCCATGGAACCGGATCCGCTGTTGCCGCCGGAACTACTGCCCACCAACTGGATCGGCACGAGGGCTCGGTCGATCACTGCGCAGTGCTGGACGCTTCTGGCACAGGTGGACGGTGCCGACGAATTACCGTCGCTGTTCCACCTGTACGCAGATGCAATCGGTGACGATCAGGACGCAAGCGTGCGATGACGGGGCGGCAGTCCGAAACGCCCGAGAACCTCGTCGACTGCGGTGGACGGTGTGACAAGTCCGCGATCCTGAAGCCACGGAATGGTGCTGTCCACCAGATGCTCGAGCGTGCGAGGCAATGCGAGAGGCAGCAACGTAACGCCGTCGGCGACCTCCGCAGCTCGGATATCGGCGATCAAACTGCCGAGACCGGAAGGCGTTCCGACGTAATGAAGCGAAACGGGAACCCGCGGCGAGGTCAACGCGCTGTCCAACTGCGCAAGCTCCTTACGAGCGGAGCGAGCCTCCGGCGCGATCAGAATCTCGAGATCGACCAGCACTGCGACGCTGTCGGGATCGCGTCCTTCTTCAGCGACGGCAGCGCGTATCCGTGCGCGTTCGAGCTGTGCCTCACGCAGATCCGCAGCGCGAATCCGAACCACATTGGTAGGGAATGAAGCCAAATCGAGAGCCTTTTCACCCTCGGTGAGGTCCACCCAGTAGTCGCCGCCGATGATGGGCAGGTTGCCGGGTGCGCCCTCAGCGGCCGGATGGTGACCGGATCCGGTCAACTCGACCGCTACGTGCAGAGAATGCGAAGCGAGTGAAGACATGTGAGACCTCCGAAAATCAGAAAAGTATGGGATGAGCGAGACGAATCGTCAGCTCGAACACATTCCTGAAGAGGTGCGGCACAGATCGACATGGCGACGGCACCACTGACCGAGAGTGATGCTCACTCTCGAAGGGGTGGCGGGAAAATCTGCTGGTGCCATGGCTGCCATGCTAGTTGTCCGTTCGAGTTTTCGGGGACCGAGCTCAGCTCAGACGCACTCGGCTGCGCCGGCATTGTCGTCTGCGGCTCCGAGGAAGGGGCGGGTCTCGGGCACAGGGTTCCACGCACCTGCCGTCTTCGCGTACTTCCAATCACGCTGATTCGAAACCAGGATGTTCACGGCGTCGACCAACCGCGTCACGTCGTCCGAGCTGCTACCGAGGCCGAGGCTGGCGCGAACTGCACCGCCGGAGAGGCCGAGGCGCGCGAGAACCGGATGTGCGCAGAAGCGACCGTCGCGAACTCCGATGCCGTGCTCGGCGGAGAGGAATGCGGCGATCTCGCCCGCTTCGAATCCGTCGACGGTGAAGGTGACGATTCCGACGGCGTCGGGAGCGTCGTTCCACAGTCGCACGAGTGAGACGCCCTCGATGGCGGACAAGCCGTCAGTGAGCTGGGCGGTGAGCGCCTTCTCATGCTCGGCGATCACGTCGAAGTCCAGGGCGTGCAGGGTTTCGCAGGCGGTCGCGATGGCTGCCGCACCGAGCACGTTGGGGGAACCCGCCTCGTGGCGTGCGGGCGCGCAAGCCCACTCGGTGGATTCGATGGTCACCTCACGCACGGCGCCGCCGCCGGCGAGGTACGGCTGAGCTTCGTCGAGCCAGTCACGGCGGCCGACGAGAACGCCGGCGCCGAAGGGCGCGTACAGCTTGTGGCCCGAGAACGCTACGTAGTCGACGCCGCATTCCTGCAGGTCGATGCGACGGTGGGGAGCCAACTGAGCAGCGTCGACGAGGATACGTGCGCCGCAACGGTGAGCGATGTCAGCCAAACGTGCAATCGGCAGGATCTCACCGGTCACGTTGGAGGCCCCGGTGATTGCGAGCAGCGCGGCAGGCTTGGTGCACAGTTCACCGATCAGACGCTCGATCGTTTCTTCGATGGTGTCTGCGGCGGTGACGATACGAGCGTCGTTCCACGGCAACAGGTTTGCGTGATGCTCGACGTCGAGGACGACGGTGCTGCCGGGGACGCACTGCGCAAGCAGGTTCAGCGAATCGGTGGTGTTCCGGGTGAAGACGACAACCTGATCGTCGGCACAGTTCACGAAACGAGCAACGGATTCACGAGCGTTCTCGTAGGTGAGCGTGGAGATCCGGGACGCGTAGCCGGCACCGCGGTGGACGCTGGCGTACGTGGGCAACAATTCGGCGATACGGTCGGTGACCTGGGCCAATGCCGGCGCGCTGGCCGCGTAGTCGAAGTTGGCGTAGGAGCATTCGCCGCCCTGAACCAATGGAACCTGCAGGTCGGCACCCGAAACCTTGGCAATCGCGGTGGTGCAGCAGGTGTCGGCACTCAATACAGCAGTCATCGAAGACAATCCTCACGTTCAAGGACTCGTTCGTCGGGAGATGGCCCCGGAAGAGTCCGCGCTTGCCGCATTCGTTTTCGAACGCAGCCGGGTCGTCACCCGGAGCACCCCACCGCGGAGGAGGGTTGCCGACCAGCAAGCCGGGGCTGAACACTGGTACTCGTGACCTGGCAACGAGGATGGCAGGAACCTCCCGCGCTTGTCAAGACGAAGCTGCGAAGACCGTCGTCACGGCGCGATCGTCCGGCAGGCGAGGTGGAGCGCAAGCCTGGTTTCCGGATCGGCCAGATCGACCGAGAGAAGGCGCTGAATTCTATCGATCCGACTCGATACGGTGTTGCGGTGCAAGCCCATTCGGGTTGCGGTGTGAGCCAGAGACGATTCTTCGTCGAGGTACGTCGACAGAGTCTCGAGCAACTCTCCATTGGAATCGCGTAGCGGTGCGAGCAATGCCGCGGCCGCAGGCTGGAAGGTGTCGGTTCGCGTCCACGCCAGCAGCAACTGCGCCAGCCCGAGGCGGTCCACGTGCAGGAATCGACCTGTTTGAGATCGGGAACCGGCGAGCCGAGCGGCATCCCCGGCCTCCGACAGGGACGAACCGATTCCAGCCGGACCGTCGTGTGCGCGTCCCACACCTACCCAGGTCTCCATCGTGGGTTCCAACCTGGCCTGAGCTGCACGGATGCACTCGGCGATCCTGGTGATCGCCTCCGGTCGCGGCTCGCCTGGCAGAGTCGTCCACGCCGCCCAGCCGTCAGCCTGTTCCACGACATTGGCGTCGATTCCCTCGGCGGCGAGAGCATCTGCAACCTCGCTGCGTCTTGCCACCAGGTCGACCTCACCGACCGCCAGGACTTTGATGCCGATGTGCCATCCGTCCAGCATCCAACCCGCGTCGAGTGCGCGCCGGAGCAGTCCGGGTGTGGCGTCTGCTGACGTGTCGATCAGTTCACCGAGCAACGCGCTACGCCGGCGCGCTTCACGCTCGTCGACCATGCGCGCAACGGCCAGTCGGTGCCCGGCAGCCAACGAGGTCACGTCGAGAACCACTGAGAGAGAAGCCTCTTCGACGCTTTGACGCACCGGGAGTAGCACCGCCAGCCAGGGCTCTCGGGCTGCGCCGGACATCACCGGGCACGCAATCAGGACCCCGCCGGAGTCCAATTCGACCGTGGTGGGCGCCCCGCGACCCGACAACATACCGGCGGCTGCTCGATCAGTGTCTGACAACAGGTCGGCGCCGGTCATCGGACGTCCGGACGAGTCCAGGAGAAAGAATGAACGCTGAAAAGTGTTCAGTAGCACCGACAGAAGATTCTCGACGCTTCCTCCGGCTCGTTGGCCCGCGTGTGTCGCCCGCAGTACTGCGTCGGCCATCACCGCCCGCGAATTCGAGAGAAGATCGCGAAGATCCACGCTGAACTGCCACGGGTCGGATACTCCGAGCACCACCAGTCCGAGCCGATCGGCAAGCAACGAGAGATTCGCATCCTCCGCCGCAGTGCTGTGCACAGCGACCACCTGGCAGCCGGTCGCCGCTGTGCGCCGAAGGAGAGCGTCGAATCTCCACTCCCCGATGTCGATTCGATCGAGAATCACCAGAACTGATCCTGAACTCGCCGCATCCGACACGGCCTCGGCCGACTGTGCCGATTCCCCGGTGAGTGCTCCCACTGTCGTCACGACGGGATCACCCTCCCCGGCCAGTCGATACAGCCCGACAAAGGCCGGGTTGTTCAGCAACGCCGAAACACTCGCGCTCATCGCGCCTCCATCAGCACTGCGTCGTGGTCGATCCCGAATGCCCGCGGGCCGACAACTTTCAATCTGCCCACTTCTTCCGCCCACCACTGTGGACCGGGAAGAACCAACACGGCCACATCGTGCCCCTGGTGCACGGATTCACACGAGACGAAGGCGCCGGTCCGCACGTCGAGCAACGTCACGATGTCCGGGCACGTTGCAATCATCTCGCCGTCCAACGCGACGGTCAGGAACTCACTCTCGAATTCGACTCGTATCACCGCAGAATCGTGTTCGAGAATCACGCTGCCCCGACGATCGCCGGTGTCCGGACGACTACGACGGACCGCACGCACCCGGCCAGTCCCCATTACCCGGGCCCCGGAGCTTTCCGCGATCTCCTGCCAACTGCCCAGTGCCCCGATGTGCTGACCCAGTTCGTATGCTCGGGAGAGAGTTCCCGGAATGCACGCCTCCTGCACCGTCCGCGCATCGATCGACGCGATCGCCAGAGCGCCCCAACCGCTGGTTCTCCCGATCAACGACCGCACTGCTACCTCGGCGCCCAGCACATCCACTCCGTCGACGACGGTAATGAGGCCGCCGGGCTGGGCGAGTGTGACCGGGCACAATTCCAACCCGGCTGCGGCGAGAGAGAAGTGATCGAGCCGCGGCATCGCTCGACCCAGCAGGTCCGCGTCGACCACGGGAATTCCCAACGCCAACGCCGCCGCAATGCCGGAGAGAGCGTTGAGTCCACCGCCTTCGAAAGTCATCACCGCGGTCGGACGCTTCCCGGTCCAGCGCGTCAAAGCTGCTGCAGTATCTGCAAACTCACGCCCGGAGGGCAATTGCTCCTCCAAAGCCAGGGCCGATCCGACGATTCCCACCGGCATCACCAATGCCTCCTCCGGCAACTGGTCCGGCGCGATGACCTCCACCGAAGTAGACGTCATCAGTGGACGCAGCATTTCCACGAACAGGCGTGGATCGCCGCCCCCGCCGCAGCCCAGGACCACCGCCCCCGCTGCGATCGCGTCGAGGTCGGCCTCCCGGACCGCGTGCAGCCTGCTCACGGCTCGCTATTCTGCCAGTACAGGTTGCTCGAGTGTCTCCACCGGCAGGAACGGGCGATCGAGCCCGAAGCTAGCCGGGCCGAAGACCGCCAGTGCCTCCGGGGTTCTCATGATGGGTGGGGTCGCGATCCCGATGACCGCAACGCGCTGCCCGTACCGCAAGCCCTCGGTGGTGACGGGTTCGGCGGTATCGGCCTCGACGATGCAGATCAGGTCTGGCACGATCGCCACCATCACTCCGGATTGGACGGCGATCAGATTTTCGTTCTGGAACTGAACTTCCAGCTCTTCGTCTCCGACGCCGGCGATCCGCACCGAACCCCGAGCGAACCCCTCATCGGTTCGCCGGTCGACATCGATCACCTTGCCGTGAAAGAGAACTCGCCCGTATCCGTAGAGCGTGTCGGCGAGACTGTCGACAAGCGCCTGCACCGGGTCCACCCGCTGCTCACGTGAAAGTCTGATGGACCGGCCGATGGTCATGGCCAACGACAGAGTCCGTGGGATCGCCGTCCGCTTCACATCTGCACCCGTCATCGAGTACTGCGCGATGTGCGCCATCCCACCGAACCTCGACGTCACCCCGCGGGCGAGGCCCTCCAATCTGCTGTTGTCACTTCCGGTGTCGAAGATCGCCACCTCGTCGTGCTCGTTCGCCATGGCGAGCGGACTCGCCGAAATCCCGTACACCGAGAAGGTTTCCATCTCGAGCTGAGGAAAGGCTCGTCCCATCCCGTCGGCGTCGACAACCGGCAGGCCGCGCCGTGCGGCCACCAGCAACGGAATCATCGAATTGATTCCGCCGCACTCCATCGGCATCGTGGCATCTGCAGTTCGACCCGTGTGCTTCTCCAACGTGATCAGCGCCAGCTCGGGTTCGGTTCCGCGCGGCATCTTTTCGACCACGACGGTCGGGGCACCCATCTGCGCGACGGGAATCACCCACGCGTCGTCGTCAAGCTCCTCCGGATCGAGAATTGTGATTTCACCGGCCTCACCGAGCGCCTGCGTGACCAACATCTTGCCGACGAACGGATCTCCCCCGCCGCCGGTGCCCAACAAGGCTGCGCCCCTGGCGAGGTCGTCGAGATCCGCCGTTCGTAGTGTCCAACTCATCGTGAGCCCTCCTGACCGGTGGAGACCAAACCACTGTGCAGTGCCAAGTCACCGACTGCCTTCACTCGAATACGTGTTGCGTTGCCCGGCAGATACGGAATCGGGACCTCGTCGAACTCCACGATCTGCACCGACTCGGGCCGTGCGCCTGCGGCGACTGCCCGATCGATCGCCTCCTGGCGAGCATCGTCGGCAAAAACCTGCCGGTGCCCGTCCCGCACCGCTTCGACTCGATCTACCTCACCACTGACCTGCGCGATCGCAGCGCCGATCGCATTGGCAACATCGAAGCGCTCAGGACGAATCACCGTTCCCAGGCCCGGGAGTTCACGCTCCAGCAGTACCGATCCCCCGCCAACCGCCACAACGGGAAGTGGATCCGACGTGGTCCGCATCTGTTCCACGGCGTCGGCGACTCGGCGCGAGATCCGGTCGAGTGCCGTCGACACCAGGCCGCGGTCGAGGTGCGCCACCGCACTGCGATCTCCGACGTCGACCAAGCCTGCCGCGACGGCTATGTCGGTGGCCGTCAACGTGTCACCGCCGAATACGAGTGCCCGTGAACCCAATTCGTATCCCACAGATTCGGGTCCGACTGTGAGTCCGTCTGCATCCACCACCGAACCACCACCGATACCGATCGAGAAGACGTCCGGCATACGGAAATTGGTCCGTACCCCCGCGACCGTCACCTCCGTGGTGGCTTCTCTGGGGAAACCGTTGGTCAATACGCCCACGTCGGTAGTGGTGCCCCCGATGTCGATCACCGCACAGCTGGCCAGACCGGACAGAACAGCGGCGCCTCGCATGGAGTTGGTCGGCCCCGAAGCGAAAGTCGCCACCGGATAACGCCTCGCGTACTCGATGTCCATCAAGGTTCCGTCGTTCTGGCTCAGGTACAGCGGCGCGACAATGCCGTGCTCGACCAAAGATCGGGCAAGACCGTCGACGATGTGATCGGCGAGCTCGCGCAGCGCAGCATTGATGATGGTCGCGTTCTCCCGCTGGAGTAGACCCACTCGACCGATCTCGTGCGAGAGCGAAATTGCGACGTCCGGGCCGAGTTCCTCACGCACGATCTCCGCGGCGGCCGCTTCGCATTCGAGATTGACCGGAGAGAACACCGAAGATATTGCGACCGAACGAGTACCGCTGCGAGCCATATCGGCGGCATGGCGGCGAATCTCGTCGGGGTCCAGCGGCGAGATACGACGACCGTCGAACTCGTGCCCACCGTGAGCGAGGTAGTGCCTTCCTTGCACAGCGGAGACCAGGTCTCGCGGCCACCCCACCATCGGCGGAAGCGCGGCGGTCGCCGGAAGCCCCAATCGCAGAGCCGCTGTCGGTGCAAGTCCGCGTTGCTCGATGAGAGCGTTGAGAAAGTGCGTCGTGCCGATCATCACTGCTTGAACAGCGCTGGGAGAGAACGAGTACTGCTGCTGCAGCGCCGCCAGAGCTCCGCCGATTCCGCCGGTGATGTCCTTGCTGGTCGAGTGTTTGACATGCCCGATGACGGTGGTCCCGTCCATCAGGACCGCATCGGTGTTCGTACCACCGACGTCGATTCCGATTCGCATCGCGAACTCCCTTCTACAGTGTGTGCCGTGCTAGTGCGTGAGCGCAGATTTTCCCGAAGTCTCTTGCGGCGCTTCGGTTGCGGTGCGTCCGACTCCGCGAATCAGGCCGAGTCGACCCGCGACGACGTAGAGAACGAAGGCCGAGGCCACCGCGTTGATCGACGGCAGGCCGAAGGTGCTGTAATGACCGATCAGCGCCGAGACGATCCAGATCACCAGCGTGGCCGGTACCCAAGTGGGTGCCGAGTTCGGGAGGGTACCCGCAGCTCGACTCTCCTCCAGATCCTTGCGCCATGTCTTGACGATGAAGTATTCCGCCACCATGATCCCGGCGATCGGCGGGAATCCGACGCCCAACAGGATCATGAAGTCGGTGAACGAGTTCAGGATTCCGGCAGCCGCGAGGACCGAACCGGTGATGCCGACAACTGCTGTGACAACTGCGCGATTGATCCGTCGACCGAACACGACGTCGATGAAGTTCACGACGCCGAGCCCCGAGCTGTACAGGTTCCAGTCGTTGATCTTGAAGGTGCCGAGAACGATGATCAGAACGCCGACCCAACCGACCGACGAGAGAATGATCGTGGCGATGTCGGAACTGCGAACGGCATGGGCAAGGAGAACACCGGTCAGCCCGATCACGTATTCGCCCAACGTTATTCCGACGAGCGTCTGCTTCACGACATCGCCTGCCGTGCGGTTGAAGCGCGTCATGTCAGGTGTGATCACTGCTCCGGCAATGAAACCGCCTGCGACGATGGTAGTTCCGGCGAGGAAGCTGAGCTCCGGCCCGGCTGGAGCAGATGTCATCAGATCTGACAGCGAGTGATTACGCAGTTCGGCGATGACGGCCCAACCGACCAGGATCAGGAACAGCGGAACGGTGATATTGGCGATCAGTTGCATGGATCCGAACCCGCGAAGGACTATCGCGGTGATCAGGAGACCGAAGGCCAAAGCCCACGCCCACTGCGGCAGAAACGGCATGATTCCGTGCAAACCTGATGCAGAGACAGCAGATTGAATGCCGAACCAACCGATCAGGCTGACCCCGATCACCAAACCGATCACCGCGGAACCTGCGTGCCCGAATCCACACCAGCGTGCGACCACCGATGTGTTGAGCCCTTCACGAACCCCGATGATGCCGATGAAAATACAGACGACCTCGAGAATCACCGCCCCGACTGTCAATGCCCAGAAGGCATTCCAGAACGTCATACCGTAGCCGAGCGTCGCACCGAGCAAGAACTGTGCGAGTGCCGATACCTGACCGAATCGCTGTACTGCCACCGAGAACCACGAATATCGTGCTTCGTCGGGAACGCGGGTGAGCGCGTAGTCGTCACCGTCGGACACTTCACCGCCGGCGGCGGTCGTTGACGTGTTTTTCATGACGGACTCCTCGAATAGTTGGGAAGTGTTCTCGGAGAAGACGGTACGAATGTGGCCAGGGTCACGCCTATGGGCGAATTGGCGTTTCTTCGTGTTACGACAATGCATTTCGCACAGTCGTCATTTCACACAGTCGCCAAATGGCACGGGTCTAACGCAACGCGTATCCGCCGTCGGGGTACAGCGTGGAACCCGTTGTGTACGTGTTGGTGAAGAGATAGAACACCGCTTGTGCAATCTCGTCTTCGTTCCCGACGCGGCCGAGCACGTTGTTCTCGGCGCTCCAGGTGAACGCGGCCTCCCGAACCTCCGCCGGGCGCTGAGCCCACAGATGCCCGTCGATGGTTCCGGGAGCGACAGTGTTGACGCGGATCGGCGACAGTTCGACCGCCAGCCCCCGCCCGAGCCCCTCGATTGCCGCGTTGGCTGCAACGTATGCCGCGGCAGCTGCGGGTGGCCGCACACTGGCAGCGCCGGACATGAGGACCACCGATGCGGTGGGTGTCAGCTTGTCGAGCGCAGCGTGCACGACGCGGTACTGCCCCCAGAACTTGGAGGTGAACGGCGACGCCGCTTCCTCGACGCTCTGTTCACGGAACGAGCCGACCTGGTAATCGGCAGCCGTGGTGAAGAGAGCATCGACGCTGGGGATGTTGGTGAAGAACTCTTTCACCGAGTCGTCGTCGGAGGTGTCGACGGTGAACCAGTGCGCAGCCTCACCCAGCTGCGCGGCCGCTGCTTCGAGCTTGGATGCGGTTCGGCCACCGAGAACTACCTGCGCGCCGGCGTCGACGGCAAGCTGCGCCACTCGCAGCCCGATGCCTGTTCCGCCGCCGATCAGTACGACGGTCTTGCCTGAGAGAGGAGAAGGTGTCGTTGTCATGCAGCGACTGTAGGGCTCACCGAATTGTCCCGACATGTGCAGAACGCACAGATTTCACTACGGAACAGTGCTAAGTATCGAGACTTAGCTGGTAGAGGACACCGCCCCCGGGGATCTCGCTTGACGACGTTTGCTGCGTCGAAACTGCCTTCACATGTACTCCTCCTTCGAGTTCGCTTGTAACAAAACAACTCCCACGACCGAAAATGTCGGTGAACCACAACAGCGAAGGGAAGTAACGACTATGGGATCAGCAGACGTCATGGCCTGGCTCGCCGAGGGTTACCTCGCCGGCGATCCGATTCGCTATCCGCTCTACGTCGGATCGATGTTCCTCGCGATGCCGTTCCAACTGATCGGCGTAATTCTGGGTCACCCCTTCTGAATCGTCACATCAGGCCAGGGCGGTCGACGTAGAACTGCCAGGGTTGCGATCACCGCGGCCGCCAGCCCGATGAACTCCCCCATCAAAGCCGCCCTGGTGTGATCGACGGCCGGTGACCACGACGGCTCACCCTCGTGGATCGAGAACACTCCCACTGGCACCGGTATCGGGTCGCCCCGCCACCGCCGGTGTAGACGCGAAACCGTGATGATCGTCGATCCGTCGCTGGTCTGGTGCGGTTCTCCGAAGATCATCGAGGTCCCGGAATCCGCCCGAAGTCGCTCCACCGCATCACGAATCTCCATGATCTCCATCGTCGCACCGAAACAGCAGCCCTGTGCGAGTATCGATCGATGGCCGAGTGGTGGAATCCGAGCAGGCGCGTCGAGCGATGGTGGCAGACGATTGGCCTCGTCCTGCTCGTAGTCGTAATCGGTCCGAGCACCATCCATACAGTGACCACGGAACCGACAACCGGTAATTGGGTTCGCCTGGCAATCTGGCTTTTCGCGACGGCCGGATTTGCCTACGGCACCGTCCAAGCCTGGCGAAACAGGAACAAACCTCAGTCGGTGTGGTGGGAAGGGACGACTGCCCCCACCGAAATACCCGCCGACGACGTCCGTAGCGCACTCGCGTCGACTGACGACCGTATTCCGGCAATCAAGGCACTACGCGAACTGCATCCGGGCTTGGGTCTGAAGGATGCGATGGATCTGATCGACGCTCAGCGGGGCGAACAGGGCCCGCATCACTGATAGTTGCGACCATCACAATCACAGTTAGGTATCGACACCTGACCGCCACGATCGGGCAAGCACACCAGGAGTTAACCACCTGACAGACAGGCTGTTTCGCCGAGTTTGACAAATGTGGTCAATCGGTGAGCGTCGACTCGACCGATTCAACTCACCGTACCAATCGAATTCGCCGTTCAGCATTCCACTCATGGCCCAATGCCACTATTACCCAACGATTTACAACCGGAGCTACGGTATCCAGTGAGAACTTTCGCGACAGTGCAGCATCTTTCGTCCAGTTGAGTTGACCGAAACTTGACGTTACGTTGAATTTCAAAGCAATAGCCCGGTCTTGACCTGCGATGGTGTGAGCGCAACGCCCACCTACGCGTGACACGTGGCTGCCCGTATGGGCGCTGTGAATGCCTGAACGTTCGAGGAGTGGAATGACTGCGGTCAAAACTGCGTGGCGTGAACTACGGAAACCCGTGTTCATCCCCGCGTCGATAGTGATCTTTGCCCTGATCGCCTTTGCCGTGATCTATGCGGGAACCGCTGCGGATGCTTTCGAAACTCTCAACAACGCGATCAGCGACGGCGTCGGCTGGTGGTACATCCTCTCGGCTACCGGTTTCGTGATCTTTGCACTGTACTGCGGAATCAGCCGCATCGGCAACATCCGATTGGGACGTGACGACGAGCAGCCCGAGTTCGGCATGCTCTCGTGGTTCGCGATGCTCTTCAGCGCCGGGATGGGCATCGGCCTCGTGTTCTACGGAGTGGCAGAACCCCTTTCGCACTATGTGAACCCTCCCGTCGCCGGGCAGATCGCGGGATCCACGGACGCCGCAGCCAATCAAGCGATGGAACTGACGCTGTTCCACTGGGGCCTTCATGCATGGGCGATCTACGTCGTCGTCGGCCTTGGTCTGGCGTACATGACCTACCGCAAGGGTCGTCCGCTCTCGATCCGTTGGTTGCTCGAGCCGCTCCTCGGACGGGCTCGCATCGAAGGAAAGATCGGCCACGCCATCGACGTCGTCGCCATCGTCGGCACGCTGTTCGGTGTCGCGACGTCGCTGGGCTTCGGTGTCCAGCAGATCTCGGCCGGCCTCGACTACCTCGGCTGGGTGGAGACCGACAACTGGTTGGTCATCACCATCATCGTCATCGTGACGGGCATGGCCACCTTCTCGGTCGTCTCCGGCGTCACCAAGGGCCTCAAGTGGCTCTCCAACATCAACATGATGCTCGCTGCCGCGCTGGCACTGTTCGTCCTGATTCTGGGACCGACGCTGTTCCTCATGCAGTCGTGGGTGCAGAACCTCGGCGGATACGTCCAGGCCTTGCCCGAACTGATGCTGCGTACGTCCCCGTTCGCCGAAGACGGCTGGCAGGGCGCATGGACCATCTTCTACTGGGGTTGGTGGATGAGCTGGGCACCGTTCGTCGGCATGTTCATCGCGCGCATCTCACGCGGCCGCACCATCCGCGAATTCGTCTTCGGTGTGCTGCTGGCCCCGACGCTGGTCGGTTCGTTGTGGTTCACGATCTTCGGTAACTCCGGCATTCTGCGTCAGCGCAACGAGGGCACGATGCTCGACGCATCCGGCGCAGTGGACACCAACACGTCGTTGTTCACGCTTCTCGACGGACTTCCGCTCGGAACGATTTCGAGTGTTCTCGCGATCGTCGTGATCGTGTTCTTCTTCGTCACGTCCGCGGACTCCGGCTCGATCGTCATCGACATCCTCGCGACCGGTGGCAGCTTGGAGACCTCCAAGATCACGCGTGTCTACTGGACGTTCCTCTCCGGTGCCGCGGCCGCAGTTCTCCTCATCGTGGGTGGCAGTGGATCGCTCACGGCGCTGCAAACCGTTGCCATCGCCACGGCGGTACCGTTCTCGGTCATCATGGTGCTGGCATGTCTGTCGATGCTGAAGGCATTCCGATACGAGGTCGCGTCGGCACCACGCTACCTGCGGGTTTCTACAAATGCCTCGGCATCGACCGACGTTCCGCAACCCACCGAAAAGCGGCTCCGCGATCTGAAGATCTCGTCGACCTTCGCCGGGCTGACCCCGTCACAAAGCGGAATCATGACGGATCCCTCCGACGCCCACATGCTCGTCGCGGTCCACGAAGTTCCCGCCCATGCGGTCAACATCGACCCGGATACCGGCGCCGTCGACTTCTCCGAGGAATCGAAGGTCGTCGATCCGCTGGGCGGAGAGGTGTTCGACACACCCGAGTTCGCCGACTCGGCAGAAGGCCACGCGCAAGCTGCCAGTACGGACTGACCGGCACGTTCGGCATGTTGCATTAGGCATATCTGTTCACCAACTCGCAAACTTGTCATGAGACTTTCAACTCGACAGTTCGCAGGACTCTAAGTTTCGTGAGTAGAACAGGACCAACGGGTTTGCCACTCCAGTCGCAGTCGGAGACGGAACAATCTTTCGGGATTCCGTCCGTATTCCTACGGTCGGCGCATGCACCTGCGCCGCGCACGCTCATCGACATCGTGCGGGCCTCAGCCGAGGCCAACCCGGAAGCACCTGCCATCGACGACGGCGACACCACACTGTCGTACTCGGAGTTGCTCGACGAGATCGAGCTCGGTGCGCGCTGGCTCGGTGATGCCGGCGTCGGCGCAGGTGACCGCGTCGGAATCAGGATGCCGTCAGGTTCGCGTTCGCTGTACGTGGCGATCCTGTCGATCCTCGCGGCGGGCGCCGCCTACGTTCCCGTCGACGCCGACGATCCGGAAGAGCGCGCCGAGTTGGTGTTCGGCGAGGCGCAGGTAGCGGCAATCATCACCGGCGACGGAATCCAGCCGGGGACGGCGCCGAAGCGGCTCGAACATCCACCGGTTCGCGAACCCGAACCCGAGGACGACGCCTGGATCATCTTCACCTCAGGATCCACCGGCACCCCCAAAGGCGTCGCGGTCACTCACCTCAATGCCGCGGCGTTCGTCGACGCCGAGGCGCGCATGTTCCTCCAGGACGAGCCCATCGGGCCTGGTGACCGCGTCCTCGCGGGGCTGTCCGTGGCATTCGACGCGTCCTGCGAGGAGATGTGGCTCGCGTGGCGTCACGGCGCCTGCCTCGTCCCGGCGCCTCGTTCACTGGTTCGCAGCGGCATGGACCTCGGCCCGTGGCTGGTCTCGCGTGACGTCAGCATCGTCTCCACTGTGCCGACGCTTGCGTCTCTGTGGCCGGCCGAGGCCCTCGAAGCCGTTCGACTCCTGATCTTCGGCGGCGAAGCCTGCCCACCCGAACTGGCAGAGCGCCTGGCCGTCGAGGGCCGCGAGGTCTGGAACACTTACGGCCCCACCGAGGCAACCGTCGTCGCCTGCGGCGCACTGATGGACGGCAAGAGCCCCGTCAGCATCGGCCTCCCCCTCGACGGCTGGGACCTTGCCGTCGTCGACGCCCAGAGCAATCCCGTCGCGGTCGGTGAGGTGGGCGAGCTGGTGATCGGCGGCGTCGGCCTCGCCCGTTACCTCGATCCCGCGAAGGACGCCGAGAAGTACGCGTCGATGCCCTCGCTCGGGTGGGATCGCGCCTACCGAAGCGGCGACCTGGTCCGGCTCGAGACCACCGGCCTGATGTTCCAGGGCCGCGCGGACGATCAGGTCAAGCTCGGCGGCAGGCGCATCGAACTCGGTGAGGTCGACAACGCCTTGCAGAACCTGCCGGGCGTGAGCGGCGCTGCCGCAGCCGTGAAGAAGACTGCAGCCGGCAACCAGCTCCTCGTCGGATACATCGCCAGCACGGATCCCGACTTCGATCTCAAGGCCGCTCATGCGCTGCTCAGCGAGCAGCTACCAGCAGCCCTCGTGCCGCGTCTGGCGTTGATGAACGAACTTCCGACGCGTACGTCAGGCAAGGTCGACCGCAATGCGCTGCCGTGGCCCTTGCCCGGCGCCGGTGAAGATGCGGGGGCCGCGTTGGGCCTCGACGGCACCGCTGCCTGGGTTGCCGGCCTGTGGGGATCGATCCTGGGCGCGCAGATCACCGGACTCGACGACGACTTCTTCGAAGTGGGCGGCGGATCCCTCTCTGCGGCTCAGTTGGTGACCGCCCTGCGCGAGCGGTTCCCCGAAGTGACCGTCGCACAGCTCTACGACCACCCACGGTTGGGATCGCTCGCCGAATATCTCGACGAATTGGCACCCACCGAAACTGTGGAGCCGCGCATCGTCGCTCCGACACCCTTGAAGACTCAGCTCGCGCAGATCGCCGTCACCGTTCCGCTCACGACGCTCACCGGACTGCAGTGGGTGACGTGGCTGGCGATCGCGAACAACGTCCTCGGCTGGTTCGTCGACGTCAGCTGGGCGCCCACGGTCTCGTGGTGGTGGATCCTGTTGGCGTTCATCGTGTTCATCACGCCGATCGGCCGTATGACCATCGCCGTCGTCGGGGCGCGCCTGCTCCTACGCAAGTTGGAGCCAGGAACGTACCCGCGAGGTGGTAGTGAACACCTGCGTCTGTGGATAGCGCTCCGACTCACCGAAGCCAGTGGCGCAGCAAACCTTTCGGGCGCACCGTGGATGCTCTACTACGCCCGCGCCCTCGGCGCCGACATCGGCAGCGGCGTCGATCTCCACACACTTCCTCCCATCACCGGCATGCTCGAACTCGGTGACGGCTGCTCCGTCGAACCCGAAGTCGACCTCTCCGGCCACTGGATCGACGGCGACGTCATTCACATCGGCGAGATCAAGATCGGCGACGGCGCCTCCGTCGGTTCACGCTCGACGCTTCTGCCCGGCGCGCGTATCGGTCGCGACGCCGTCGTCGAACCCGGATCTGCGGTGTTCGGCCGAGTGAAGGCAAACCAGCAGTGGGCCGGCTCCCCCGCCACCAAGGTCGGGAAAGCGAATCATCCTTGGCCGGCCGAACATCCGAAGCGCGCACCCGGCTGGGTGCCGGTATACGGCGTCACCTCGGTCTTCCTGGCCGGTATGCCGATCTTCGCTCTGATGGCCGGAATCGCCTTGATCGGTTGGTGGATCCGCGACACCGACACGCTCGCGAGTGCAGTGCTCCAATCGCTGATCATGCTTCCCGTCGCGACCATCCTGAGTTTGCTCGTCTTCGCAGTCATCACCCTTGTGGCCGTTCGTCTTCTCTCGATCGGGCTGACCCCCGGCTACCACCCTGTCCGCAGCCGCATCGGCTGGCAGGTGTGGGCGACCGAACGCCTGCTCGACTCGGCCAGAACCTTCCTCTTCCCGCTCTACGCGAGCCTGCTGACGCCGGGATGGCTCCGCCTCCTCGGCGCCAAGATCGGCAAGAACGTCGAAGCATCCACCGTGCTCCTCCTTCCCAAGTTCACGACGGTCGCCGACGGCGCATTCCTCGCCGACGACACCATGGTTGCGAGCTACGGCCTCGGCGGCGGCTGGATGCACATCGAACAGGCCAAGATCGGCAAGCGTGCGTTCCTCGGCAACTCCGGTATGACCGCCCCCGGTCGACGCGTCCCCAAGAACGGTCTCGTGGCGGTTCTGTCGGCTACCCCGTCCAAGGCCAAGTCCGGATCATCGTGGCTGGGTAGTCCACCGGTACGTCTGAGAAGGGCTGCCGGGGACACCGACGCCGCCCGCACGTTCAATCCGCCGATGCGACTCAAGATCGCCCGCGGAGTGGTCGAAACCTGCCGACTGATCCCCGTGATGGTCACGTTCGGCATCGGTCTCGGTGTTCTGTTTGCACTCGAAGCACTGGTCGGCGCCGTCGGATTCTGGTTCGCGGCTCTGTTGAGCGGCGTAATTCTGCTCGTCGCCGGAGCAGTGGCGGGCGCGATCACCATCGCCGCCAAGTGGATCGTCGTCGGGCGCATCGCCAAGGTCGAGCATCCGCTGTGGAGTTCGTTCGTCTGGCGAAACGAGGTAGCCGACGCCTTCGTCGAGACCGTCGCGGCGCCGTGGTTCGCTCGCGCGGCGACTGGTACGGCCGTACTGAACATCTTCTTGCGTGGACTCGGGGCCAAGATCGGTAAGGGCGTTTGGTGTGAGTCGTACTGGCTACCCGAGGCAGATCTTGTGACTTTGGGCGACGGAGCGACAGTGGAACGGGGGTGCGTCGTGCAAACTCATCTCTTCCATGATCGGATCATGTCCATGGACACCGTCACTTTGGGAGCAGGAGCAACGCTGGGACCGCACTGTGTCGCGCTACCCGCAGCCGGCATCGGCGCGGGAGCGACGGTAGGGCCTGCATCTCTGGTGATGCGAGGTGACACCGTTCCGCCCTCCACCCGCTGGCAGGGCAACCCGATTGCACCGTGGGTGGCGTCGTGAAGCCGAACCGAATGCTCGAGGAGCCGATCGATCCGTACCTGCCGCTCAACGGCAACCGCGGGTACCGCGTGTCCCGGTACGAACTGGAACTGACGTACAAGGTCTTCAGCAACCGTCTCGCCGGCAAAGCTGTCATCACCGCTGTCACCACCGAGAGCCGATCCAAGTTCAGCTTCGACCTCGCACAGAACCTGCAGGTGTCCAAGGTGTCCGTCAACGGTGCCCGCGGCACCAAGTACGCGCACTTGAACAACAAGCTGATCCTCACGCCGTCTACCAAGATCCCCGCGGGCGGTGCCCTGTCGGTCACCATCGCGTACAGCGGCAACCCCGAGCCGATCAAGAGCCTGTGGGGCGAAGTCGGCTGGGAGGAACTCGACGAAGGAACTTTGGTCGCAAGTCAGCCCAACGGCGCGGCGTCCTGGTTCCCGTGCGACGACCATCCGATTTCCAAAGCGTCGTACCGAATCTCGATCACCACCGATTCCCCGTTCTATGCCCTCGCCAACGGCAAGCTGATCCGCAAGCAGACCCGTGCGAGTCAGACGACGTGGGTCTACGAGCAGACCGAACCGATGGCAACCTACCTGGCAACCATTCAGATCGGTCAGTACGAGCACCGACAAGTGAGCGCCGGGCCGGTACCGGTCTTCGCCGTTCACCCACCTCGGCTGCGAGCAGCGTTCGACGTCGACTTCGGGCGCCAACCCCAGATGCTGGAGGTCTTCGGAAAGCTGTTCGGCCCGTATCCCTTTGCCGACTACACCGCTGTGGTCACCGACGACGAACTCGAAATCCCCATCGAAGCGCAGGGACTCTCGATCTTCGGAGCCAACCACTGCACGGGCAGGCGCGGTTCCGAACGTCTTGTCGCACACGAGCTTGCCCATCAATGGTTCGGCAACAGCCTCACTCTCGGGCAGTGGTGCGACATCTGGCTGCACGAAGGCTTTGCCTGTTACGCGGAGTGGATCTGGTCCGAGAATTCCGGTGGCCCGTCCTCGAACCAACTCGCGACAAACGCCTATCAAGGGCTCGGGCGTAAATCTCAGGACTTGATCGTCGCCAATCCCGGTCCTGCCCTGATGTTCGACGATCGAATCTACAAGCGGGGCGCATTGACTCTGCACGCCCTGCGCGGCGTTCTCGGAGACGAGAAGTTCTTCGAACTGATCCGTCAGTGGACCACGAAGCATCGGCACAGCACGGTCAGTACCGAGCAATTCACCGATCTCGCTTCACGTTTCACCGACACTCCATTGCGCCCACTGTGGGATGCATGGCTGAATCAGCGCTCTCTGCCTCGTCTCTGACGCTCTCTCACCGCGATATCACCACGCCGAAACATTCCGAATGCGCCGATTAGCTTTGTCTTACCTTTACTATAGAGGTGGGCCGAGGGACGACCCCGACAACACAATTCTCAGGGCACGCTTCCTCGACAGGTAGATCGGGGGATCGATGTTCGTTGTATTCACAATATGTTTCGTGATCGGGGTCGTCGCCCTGATCGGAGCCTTTGCCGTCGGCGAGGTTGCAGATCTGGGCGGCGGCCACGCAGACGGGCTGCCATTTCTGAGCCTGACAACCTTGGCCACAGCACTTTTCGGCTTCGGCGCCGGCGGCGTAGCTGCCACTCTCGCGGACGCTCCGACATGGGTAGCGGCGATTGCAGCACTCGCACTCGCCGCCGTTCTCGTTGTCGTCACGCGCGGCCTACTTCTCCCCTATCTCATTAAGCAACAAGATAATTCGCACATCGGACGAGCTTCGTACTCCGGGCTGTTGGGCACGGTCACCCTCACCATTGCAGCCGAAGGTTGGGGAGAAGTCTCGTTCGTCGACGCCGAAGGCAATCGCGTGCAGGCCAAGGCCGTCAGTGCACAGCCGATGGCGCTCACCACCGGCACCACCGTCTACATCGCCGATGTAGACGATCAATACCTTCACGTCGTCACGGTTGACGACGCGATCTAAGGACTCGATACATGCTGCCAATCATCATCATTGCGGTTGTAGTCGCAGTAATCATCTTCATCGTTCTCCCCGCGATCTACGTGAAGAACTACGTCAAGGTCCCGCCGAACGAAGTGGCGGTCTTCACCGGACGAGGCAAGCCGAAAGTCGTCCGCGGCGGAGCCCGGTTCAAGATTCCGGGAATCGAACGCGTCGACATCATGTCGCTCGAGCCGTTCAACGTCAGCATCAATCTCAAGAATGCGCTCTCCAACGACGGTGTTCCGGTCAACGTCGAGGCAGTCGGCCTGGTACGAATCGGTTCCGCGGACGAAGCAGTTCAGACAGCGGTGCAACGATTCCTGACCTCCGACCTGGACGAACTCCAGCAGCAGATCAACGAAATCCTCGCCGGCAGCCTGCGCGGAATCACCGCGACCATGACGGTCGAGGATCTGAACTCCAACCGCGATTCGCTCGCGCGCAGCGTGGTCGAGGAGGCAGGCGGCGACCTCGCCCGCATCGGCATGGAAGTCGATGTCATCAAGATCGCGGGAATCTCCGACTTCAACGGCTATCTCGAATCGCTCGGTCAGCGCCGCATCGCCGAGGTCAAACGTGATGCCGCGATCGGAACTGCTGAAGCAGAGCGTGATTCGCAGATCCAGTCGGCAAAGGCGCGACAGGCAGGCTCCGTCGCACAGGCCGAGGCCGACACTGCGATCGCGAGTGCAAATCAGAAGCGCGACGTCGAACTCGCTCGCCTTCGAGCACAGACCGAAGCCGAGAACGCCGAAGCCGACCAGGCCGGACCACTCGCGCAGGCAACGGCCGAGAAGGCCGTCGGCATCGCACGTGAGCAGGCCGAGGCGGCCCGCGTCGAAGCTCGCACCGAGGTCGAGCGTCGTCGCGCCCAGCAATCGGAAGCGGCATTGCAGGCAGATGTCATTGCACCGGCCGAGGCCGAACGCCAAGCCTCCATCGCACGCGCAGAGGGTGAGCGACAGGCCGCGATCCTCCGCGCCCAGGCACAGGCCGAGTCAGCAAGGCAGGCCGGCGGGGCTCAGGCCGATGCACGAAAGCTCGTCGCCGACGCTGTTCGCTCCGAGCAGCAGGCTGATGCCGACGGCCTTCGAGCACGTCTGGAAGCCGAAGCTGACGGCCGCAAGGTAGCGGCCGACGCCGTTCGCGCCGAACAGCAGGCCGAAGCGGATGGTTTGCGCGCCAAGCTCGAAGCCGAGGCTGCCGGTAAGCGTCAGATCGCCGAGGCGCTCAATTCCTACACCCCGCAGGCCGCGCAGTTGCTCACTCTGCCTGACGTTCTGGCAGCACTGGTCGACGCCACCGCAGCAGCAGCGAAGCCGGTCGGCGACATCGATCGGATCTCCATCGTCGGCGGAAGCGACGGGGCGCAGGGTTCGATCGGCTCGATCCTGGGCATCAGTCCCCAGGTGATTGCCGGTGTCATCGAAACTCTCGAAAGCTCAGGCGTCGATATCACCGGTTTGCTCAACGGCCTGAACAAGACCGCATCGGTTCCGGCTGGTTCGGTACACAATTCGGTCCACAATTCGGAAAACGGTTCCGCAACCGTAGACGCGTGATTTCGCCCCGGTCCGCCGACTCTCGCAGGAGTCGGCGGGCCGGCTTCACGCGCTCGGAAGATGTGAACGCGACTTGAAGAGAATCAGAATCAAGCAGGCAGCGGCGGCGGCTGATCCGAACAGCAGAGTCACCGTGTAGCTCAGTGCCGGAATGCTTTCCGACAGCATCGCCAGCAACGCAGGCACCGCGAACCCGATGTAGGTGATCGAGTAGAACACCGCGGTCAATCCTGCCAGATCGTCCGGCCCCGCGATTCGCTGGATCTCCAGCAACCCGGACACCAGTGCCATGCCGTACCCGCAACCGAGGATCGCTGCAGCCACGATCGCGATCGCCACGGTCAGCGTCGACGCAACCAGAGCAGCACCGGCCATACCGACCACCAGAAACACCAGAGCCACAACGGCGCCACGAGCACTGCGGTCGGTGTCGATCTTGCGCCCCAACGACTGAATCGCGAATCCGCATGTCAGCGCGACCATGCACAGCAGAGCCGAAAAGGCCACGGGCGCATCGCCACTGTGCCCGGTCATGAGCGCCGGAATAACTGCATACGCGACACTGGCGGCACCGAACACCCACGGCGCCAACGGAACGACGACGTAGAGGAATCTGCGGTGACCTGCCGAGGGGATCTTGAGGTCGTCGATCAACCTGCGACGGTCGGATTTCGCCTGTGCCGGTCGTGTTTCGGGCGCACGCCACAGCGCCATGGCGGCGAGGACGGTGATCGCGATGTGCAGCACGTACGCCAACACACTCGGCATGGGCGCCCACTGCGCCAAGATTCCCGCAGCACCCGCTCCCAAGGCGAAGCCCGCGGTCAGACTCATCGCTGCTCGCCGAGCACCTGCGCCTTCCGACGCCGTCGGATCCCAAGATTGCGTGGACAACTCCTTGACCCAGGAGCCGCCGACGGCCATACCGATCCCCAAGGCGATGCCACAGAGGATTCTTCCCAGGATGAGAGCAGCGGCGGAGTCCGCCCCGAAAGCGAGCAGCGTCGAACCGGCGATCGCGATGATCGGCGCGGGGAGCATGATCGGGCGTCGACCCAATCGATCGGACAGCGGGCCGCCGAGCAGCAGGGCCGGCACAATTCCGACGACGTAGGCGAAGAGGAAGAAATCGACCATCACCGGCGAATAGCCGTGGTCGAGTCGGTACATCACCAGCAGTGGGGTGAATTCGTTTCCGCCCCAGGCAGCGGCGAACATACTGGCGGCAACGGTCAGCCACAGCCACTTTCCGCCGGAGAGGCGTTCACCCTCGAGACGAGTTTCGGCCGCGGTCCCAGCGCCGATCGTTTGGGTGCTCATCACAGAGTTCCTTCGAAGCCGAGGCCGTGGACCTGGCGCATGTGTGTGAGGACGGCAGTGTTGTATCCGTCGGCATCGCCTGTGTCGACGAGGTCGGTAAGCGCGGTGTGATCGGCAAGGATGCGCGAGAGTTGGCCGGGGTCGCGTGAGATCGACCGGGCTGTCATCCGTCGTTGCCTGTCGCGCAGACTCGCGTAGAACGAGTCGAGCAAAGGGTTCCCACCGGCGGCAACGATCATCTTGTGGAAGTCTGCATCGATTGCGCTGAACGCGGCCACGTCCCCGCGATCAGCAATCTCACGTTGCTCGATCAGATTCGCGCGCAACGCTGCGACAAGCGCTTCCCGTGCGTTCGGTCGGACCGACACCACTCGAACGCTCTGAGTCTCGACGAGCTGTCTGGCACTGACTACGTGTTCCGCTTCCCCATCCGCGACCGGGACGATCAGCGCCCCCTTCTTCGGATAGAGGCGCATCCAACCTTCCGATTCGAGACGCAGAAACGCCTCACGCACCGGCGTTCGGCTCACATTGGTCCGTGCAGCGATGTCACCCTCACTGATCAGCTCCCCGCCGGCGAGCTCGCCGGAAAGGATCAGCTCCTTGACTTCGCGGAAGACGGTTTCGGAAGCGGAATACAACATAGACACAAGATGTATTTATACTCCACGCTGGCGCAACGCAGACATCCGGGTCGCCGATCCGAACATCTCGGTCCGATGCGGCATCGATCCAGTTAGCATTGCAAGGTGCCAGACAGAAGAGGAATCAGTTCGCGATGAATGGCGCACGCTCCAGCCTTCGAGGACTGATGCACTCATGACATCGCAGATGAAGTCGATGAGGACGCTGACCCGCGAGTGGTTGATTCTTCCCGATCAATACGACCGCTTCACTCGCTATCTCCGCGACAACGGCCTCACGACCGCCACCCGGCTATTACTTGGCATCATTGTCATCGGACTGGGAGTGTGCGCACTACTGAACAGATTCAGCCCTGCCGGTCCGACAAGCACGATTGCGCTGTTCTTCAATACTGTTGTCGTGATCTCGTGCTTCGTAGTCGGAGTCTCATGGTGGGTCTTCGGCCCCACAAAGCGTCGCTCGTTCGGTTTCGTGGTCTTCTGCGACATCGCGGTCACGATCTCCGTCGTTGGAGATTCCTCCCAGCTCGCACGATTGCTCACCTGTGTCATTTTTGCTCTGGTCGGCATCTACATCGCCTACTTCCACAACCCGAAGTTGCAGATCGCGCACATAGCTTTTTCGCTTCTTGTGATCGCGGTGGCTGCGCAGCCAATTCTGTTCGGGCCGGATCGCGATCCAGCCCTTGGTGTTTCGAAAGTACTGGTCGTCATCACCGCGTTGGTGGTCTGCGCATTCATCTCGCAGATCGTGCTGACGATGCTCAGCATGGATGCTTCCAGTTCCGACCTCGATCCTCTCACCGGCCTCTTGAACCGTCGTGGCCTCGACCGCCACGTCGAGAAGGTACTCGAGGGGTTCCAGCGTCAAGAATCTGCGGCACTACTCGTTATCGCGATCGACATCGACCGGTTCAAGACGATCAACGACGTGCACGGCCACGACGTCGGCGATCGCATCATTCTCCGGGTATCGCAGCGGTTATCCGCCTGGGCACACGCCGATGCTGTCGTCGCGCGGATCGGCGGCGACGAATTCATCCTCGTCCAAAGACTTTCTGTGCCAGCCATCGGACCGATGCTCAACTCGATCGGACCGGCAATGCACTCGAATACCGACGAGATACCATCGACGTCGAGCGTCGGAATCGCCGTGCGTACCCACAAATTCGTCGCCGGAGAAGACCGCGCAGCAGCGTTCACGGACATGCAGAAAGTCGCCGATTCGGCGATGTACGAAAGCAAGAGACTCGGCGGCGGACGCGTTCACACGATCGTCACCACCGCCGGCAGGTAGCAGTACGCACAATTTCAGTAGTAGACCGGCCCCGGCACTCCTCCACCCGCTGCCACTGCGTCACCGGTGATCGCGATGCTTCGCGGCGATGTCAGGAAGGTCACGACGTCGGCTACTTCTTCGGCATCGATGATCCGATGTATCGAGTTCGTCGCGATACCACGCTCCACCTCTGCCTGCGAGCGGCCGGATTCTTCCGACTCGCGCGTAATCCGTGCGGTCAACCTCTCGGTCCTCGTCACGCCCGGATGGACGACGGTGACGTTGATTCCCTTGGGGCCCAGCTCGTCCGCAAGATTCTTGGTCAGTGCAGACACACTGACGTTGCGGATCGTGTGGGCGATCGAAGTGGCCTGTCTGGCACCCAAACCGCTGATGTTGATGATCCGACCCCAACCCTGATCGATCAGATACGGCGCCACAGCGCGCGCAGTTCGCAGGTACCCCAGCACTTTCACTTCGACTTCGTCTCGCACGACGTCGTCGGTGGTCGCCTCGAAATCCGTCGGCTTTCCGGCGCTGAACGGCGTCGCTGCGGAGTTGACCAGAATGTCGACGCCGCCGAACTCCTCTACTACTTGCCGCACCGACGCCTGAACCGCGTCGTCGTCTCGCGTATCCGTCACGACTCCGATCGCACGAATTCCGAACTCCGAAACCAAATCTCGTGCAACGCTTACGACGGTTCGCTCAGTGCGCGCGAGTATCGCGATGTCGACCCCTTCAGCGGCCAGACCTCTGGCGATTGCCAGACCGATCCCCTTGCTACCACCGGCAACGATCGCACGCTTTCCAGACAAGTGAAGATCCATACCTGCGACACTATCCAACAGGCGGTCCCCGATCTCTACGAAGAGGGATCGGGGACCGTCGGAATCATTCCTGTGTCTCAGACCATCAGATCCGCGTACAGGTAGACGTTGTCGGCGTAGTTGCCCACACCGTCCTCGAATTGCAGTTCGCCGCCGCAGGTTACGACTGCCAACTTACGAGGGCCTTCCGGGCCGGCCAGCACGCTTTCCTCCACACCATCGGCCTTCGGGCGCGTCGTCACCGCAGTCACCTTCCACGACGTGCTCTTACCCGTCGCGTCGGATGTACGGATCACTTCACCCGGCTCGATCGTGCCCAGGTCGAACAGCGCGCCGTTACCCTGGCCGGTCAGATTGACGTGTCCGGCAATCAAGGTCGTGCCGGTGGCGGAATCGAGAGATGCACCGTCGAGCCAGATTCCGACGTTCTTGACGTTCTCCGGCGGAGTGAGAACTCCTTCCGGCACGGTGGCGTCCACGATCGGCGCCTGAACACCGACCGGGTCGAGCGAAAGGGTGTTGGGAGTCATCAACGCATCCGTAGGCGTTGCCGGATTCGCGGAGTGCGACATGACAACTCCCGGACTCGGCGGGATCGCAGCATCGCCATCGGAGGATCGCAGGCCGACGAAGGCCATGGAAGCACCGGCGACCAACACCGCGATGAGAGCCAGAATGAACGCGACACGACGCCCTTTGCCTGGACTCGCGGGCTGATCGTGGTTGGGATCGTCGTATGGATTGGATGGATTGGGATCCGACTCGTACATGGTCATCGAACTGTCTCCTGCGGGATGAGGCGCCCCCGGCACCTCGTGCGAATTGACGCCCCCTGCGTCTGATCAATGTCGGCACCGATCACACGAAGCGTGATCGGTGCCGACGTCTACTACACGTGCCTGGTGTCAGGATCGCTTGCGGCGGAGAGCAACTGCTCCGGCAGCAGCCATTCCGACAAGCCCGAGGCCCGTCACTGCGACGGCGACGTTGCGGCCTGAATTCTGTTCAGCAGCACCACCGTCGATGGCAACCGGGCGGGGGCCAGTGGCCGGCTTCGGAGCCGACGGCGCCGGAGTTGCAACCGGCTGCGACGGAACAGGTGCACCCGGAACTACAGGCACGACCGGCACGATCGGCACGATGGGCACGATGGGCACGATCGGAACAATCGGCACGACCGGGGTTGCAGGCGTCGTGGTGGCCGGTGTGGTCGTTGCCGGTGTGGTTGTTGCCGGTGTGCTCGTTGCCGGTGTCGTCGTGGGTGCTGCTGCATATCCGACGCTGGCAGATGCATTCATCGAAGCCGGCCGAACGGTGTCGAACGACGCGAAGATCTGGCACTGTGCGCCTGCCGTGTTCCAGTGCAGGTTCTCGACCGAATCCGGAATGACGCTTGCAGTCACCGAGTAGTCCCCGCCGGCCGCAGCGGTGAGGCAAAGATCAACAGCAGTCGGTGCGTCGCCGCGGCCGTCGACCGTCAGTTGGTTTGCAGTCAACGTCGCCTTGGCGTTGTCACCACAGACGGTCAGTTCGGTGCCCGCCGAGGACTGAACAGTGATCGGCTTCCGGTACATATTCGTATTCAGGGTGAAAACGGCAGTCTCGCCGGCCTTCAGAGTCCCCGTCGCGGGTGTCTTGCGAACGAGGTCGAGCGTCTGCGTGACGTTCATGATCTCGACGATGCGAGCTCGCTCGTCGTCGCCGATGTTCCTGTCGCACAGGCTTTTGAAATCGGCCATCAGCGGATTGTCGTAGTCCGAGACACACCACACAAGCGTCTGCCGCGCCGAACGTGAATCCTCGCTGCCATTTCCCGAAACGACACCGTCGAGTTTGGCGGGATTCTGCAGCAACCAACTGATGACAGCGAGATCGTCGGCTGACAGATCGGGATTGCCCGAAGACGGCACCGTCGCACCCATCTCGTCGTTGTGCTTGTCAACCGGCAAACCGTTCTCGTCGACACCGGCACACGGATCGAGATCGAAGTCCGTGCAGTACATCCATTCCGACTTCGCAATTCCGTCGACGTCGCGGACACCGCAGACCGGAGCATCCACCGCGGCCGAGGTACCCCGATCGGTGGTGCCGTACATCGGCACGATGTTGCCGTCGTTGTAGTGATCCAGCCGAATGCCGGAGATGTCGAGCATCTGCTCCGAGGGCGTGTACTCGGTGCCCTCACACAACCCGGCGGTGAACGCCGGAGCGGCCGCGGTTCGCACCGGCATCGGCGCGGACACAGCTGGCGAAGCAAAAGCAACGCTACTACCGGCGACCGTTACGGCAATAGCTGCAGTTAGCGAGAGCCGGAGAACAAGCGGCCTACGCCGTGAACCAGACACAGTCATCAAAGCTTCCCTTTCAAGAGATTTCGGTAGCGGGACGGTTGCCGGGATTCCCAATACCACGCCACCCAGCGCTCACTTCCGAGAGGATCAGCCGATCACTTTTGGCAATCAGCCAGTTACTGAATGGCAATGTAGTGCATGTTTCAAGAAAGATCACCCAATCGTCGAGCACCCAGGGCGCAGCTTGGACATTCGGATGACGAGTTAGCCATGAAGATGACTGAACCATTGTCCAACCGCACAACAATCGCGATCCCCCCAAAATCTGCTCATCCAACCGCGACATTCCCGACATTTCGCCAACGCTAGCCAGTCGGTAACTTGGACATTCTGGGGAAACTCACAGGAAGGGGCGTTTTCAGCTCGCGCGCAAAAGAAGGGGCCCGCTATGCGGACCCCTTCGCCGGAAACTTCCGACCGAGACTGCTTTGTCGGGATTCGGGCAACTTGTAGATGCCCCAGAACAATCTCCACTCACATTATGTGATTTGCCTCACATTCAAAGAATCTGTTGGTTTTGTTCACACCCTGAACCAATCTTTTGGTCCTCTTTGCGTCGATTATCCAGATCTCCGACGGCGGAACCCTGCCCTGCCGGAGAGCGGAGCACGGCCTCGGATCAGTCTCGGACCGGAGGCGCCTTCCTCGTGGTAACCGCAATGCGATTCCACGCATTGATCGTCAAAATGACGCTGATGAGCTGAGCCAGTTCCACGTCCGAGAATTCGCCGGCAGCCTCGCTGTACACCTCGTCCGGAACGAAACCGTCGGTGAGGACTGTCACGGCCTCGGTCAAGGCGAGCGCGGCTCGTTCACGATCGGAGTACATCCCTCGCGCTTCTTCCCACGCGTTCAGTAGGTAGAGCTTCTGCTCCGTGACGCCGACCTTTCGGGCGTCGCGAGTGTGCATGTCCAGGCACCATGCGCAATGATTCAGCTGCGACGCACGCGTGAGGACCAGCTCGACGAGCGTCGGCTCCAGCCCCTTGCGTGCAGCGGCATCCAACGCAATCATCGCCTTGTAGACCTCGGGCGCCAGCTTTGCGATATCCAGTCTTTGTCCTGTTGCTGTAGTCATAACTCAAACGGTAATCCCGGAAAGACCCGGAAACATGGTTCAATCCGGTGGTGAATTCGTGGGCCAATCTTGGGTTCGATCTACATATCGAGCTGCCACAGGGAATCGGGGTTCGCGCTGCACTGCTTCAGACCCTTCGCGACGCGATCGACAGTGGACTGTTGAAGCCCGGCACCAGACTCCCACCTTCCCGCACCCTCGCGCTCGACCTCGGAGTTGCCCGAAACACCGTTGCGGACTGCTATGCCGAGCTCGCCGCAGCTGGGTGGCTTGTCACACGGCCTGGTTCCGGGACCCTGGTCGCCACGCTCGCCAGCACACACACCCGCGAGGTCGAGCCATCACCGACTCGACGACGCTGGACTTACAGCCTTCTCCCTGGATCGCCCGACGCGTCGGCGTTTCCCCGCGCTGCATGGATTTCGTCCGCCAGACGTGCTTTGACCACCGCGCCGACCGACGCGTTCGCGACTACTGATCCCAGAGGCCGAGCCGAACTCCGAAACGCCCTCACCACATACCTGAGCCGCACCAGAGGCGTTCGCGTCGATCCGAACTGCATTGTGATCAGTGCCAGCTCGGGTCACGGGATCTCCCTCCTTGCCCGCGCACTCGGAGGAACGATTGCGGTCGACGCTTTCTGCCTTCACCTGCACCGGCAGTTGCTCGCCGACGAAGGGCTGCTGACAGTTCCCATATCGGTTGACCAATCAGGCACTTGCACAGACGAATTGGCGTCTACATCTGCTGAGAGTGTTCTGCTGACGCCGACCCATCAGTTCCCTCTCGGCGGTCCCCTCACACCGGCGAGGCGCGCGACCGCTCTCGAATGGGCCACGACTACGGGTGGCGTCATCATCGAGGACGATTACGACGGCGAATTCCGTTACGACAGAAAACCTGTCGGTGCACTCCAAGGAATCGCACCGCAGCACGTTGCGTACCTGGGCACTGTCAGCAAGACACTGTCGCCGGCAATTCGCATCGGATGGATGGTGTTGCCGGACAGGCTGATCGAACCTGTCCTCGCAACAAAGGGACCCTACGAACGCTGGGTAAGTTCAACGGATCAATTGACCTTGGCGGACTTCATCGAATCCGGAAGATTCGACAGCCATATTCGAAATATGCGCACCTCGTACCGACGACGACGCGATCAACTGGTCGCGACACTTGCGCAGCAAGTACCCCAGGTCAGGGTCGAGGGGATCTCCGCGGGACTTCACGCTGTGATCCGTCTGCCCTCCGGCACCGAACAATCTGTTCTTGCAGCGGCCCGGGCGCGCGATCTCGGGCTCGAAGGGCTGTCGGTCTTCCGACATCCCGACGTGTCGTCAGTCGGCGGTGACGGCATCGTCGTCGGCTACAGCACGCCGACGCAGTCGCAGTATTCGAGGACGCTGGACGTGCTCTGCGAGGTGCTACAGGCAGCTCTGCGATAACGCCTGTCGGATCTGCCCATCCGCTCACCTGCCCTGCCCTGCCCTGCCCTGCCCTGCCCTGCCCTGATGGTGTGAGCGTACCGTTCCCCTCGCCTAAGAGGGTGAGCGTGTCGTTCGCTCGCTCCCGGACGGGGTGGTGAGCCCGCTGTGCTCGCGCCCCTGATGGTGTGAACGGTGCGTTGGGTCGATCTGAGGCGACGAACGTACCGTTCACTCGATCAGAGGGTGCCGGCGACGGGATGTTTCGGGGGGTGTTTTGGGTACGAGAAAGCCCCCCAACCAGTACTGGTTGGGGGGCTTCTCTAATGTGTGTTCGGCGGTGTCCTACTCTCCCACACCCTGTCGAGTGCAGTACCATCGGCGCTGAAGGGCTTAGCTTCCGGGTTCGGAATGGGACCGGGCGTTTCCCCTTCGCTATGACCGCCGTAACTCTATGAAACTGTCACAGTAACCTTCTTCTGATCACCTGGTTTCACCACCCGTCAACACCAGTTTCTGGTGTTGGGGGATGGAGAAAACAGGGTTTCTCATCAGTATCTGTGTGTTGTTTCAGATACCGCACAGTGGACGCGTAGCTTCTTTGTGGTAAGTCCTCGGCCTATTAGTACCAGTCACCTGCATGCATTACTGCACTTCCAGTTCTGGCCTATCAACCCGGTGGTCTGCCGGGGGCCTTACCCCCTCGAGGGGGTGAGAAACCTCATCTTGGAACAGGCTTCCCGCTTAGATGCTTTCAGCGGTTATCCCTTCCGAACGTAGCTAACCAGCGGTGCTCCTGGCGGAACAACTGGCACACCAGAGGTTCGTCCGTCCCGGTCCTCTCGTACTAGGGACAGCCTTCCTCAAGTTTCTAACGCGCGCGGCGGATAGAGACCGAACTGTCTCACGACGTTCTAAACCCAGCTCGCGTGCCGCTTTAATGGGCGAACAGCCCAACCCTTGGGACCTACTCCAGCCCCAGGATGCGACGAGCCGACATCGAGGTGCCAAACCATCCCGTCGATATGGACTCTTGGGGAAGATCAGCCTGTTATCCCCGGGGTACCTTTTATCCGTTGAGCGACACCGCTTCCACTTGCCGGTGCCGGATCACTAGTCCCGACTTTCGTCCCTGCTCGACCTGTCAGTCTCACAGTCAAGCTCCCTTGTGCACTTGCACTCGACACCTGATTGCCAACCAGGCTGAGGGAACCTTTGGGCGCCTCCGTTACATTTTGGGAGGCAACCGCCCCAGTTAAACTACCCACCAGGCACTGTCCCTGAACCAGATCATGGTCCGAGGTTAGAGGTCCAATTCGATCAGAGTGGTATTTCAACAACGACTCCACGATAACTGGCGTCACCGTTTCACAGTCTCCCACCTATCCTACACAAACCGAACCGAACACCAATACCAAGCTGTAGTGAAGGTCCCGGGGTCTTTTCGTCCTGCCGCGCGTAACGAGCATCTTTACTCGTAATGCAATTTCGCCGAGTCTACGGTTGAGACAGCTGAGAAGTCGTTACGCCATTCGTGCAGGTCGGAACTTACCCGACAAGGAATTTCGCTACCTTAGGATGGTTATAGTTACCACCGCCGTTTACTGGGGCTTAAATTCTCAGCTTCGCTCCCGAAGGAACTAACCGGTCCTCTTAACCTTCCAGCACCGGGCAGGCGTCAGTCCGTATACATCGTCTTACGACTTCGCACGGACCTGTGTTTTTAGTAAACAGTCGCTTCTCACTGGTCTCTGCGGCCCCACCCAGCTCAGACAGTAAATGTCGTCACCAGACAGGGCCCCCCTTCTCCCGAAGTTACGGGGGCATTTTGCCGAGTTCCTTAACCATAGTTATCTCGATCGCCTTAGTATTCTCTACCTGACCACCTGTGTCGGTTTGGGGTACGGGCCGTGTGAAAGCTCGCTAGAGGCTTTTCTCGGCAGCATAGGATCACTGAATTCGCCTCAATCGGCTACGCATCACGTCTCAGGCTATGTGCGACCCGGATTTGCCTAGGTCACGCCCTACACGCTTACACCAGTATTACCACTGACTGGCTCAGCTACCTTCCTGCGTCACCCCATCGCTTGGC
>NZ_CP167155.1:580000-592500 GCF_041464245.1 Rhodococcus sp. NyZ502 | reverse complement strand
GGCCTCGGCAATGCCCTTACCTGCAATGTCGAAAGCGGTTCCGTGATCGACGGAGGTACGGATGACAGGTAACCCGACGGTGATGTTGACGCCGGCCTCGATCCCGAGAACCTTGACCGGGCCGTGCCCCTGATCGTGGTACATCGCAACGATCAAGTCGTAGTCCCCACGTCCAGCGAGGAAGAATGCCGTGTCCGCCGGCAGTGGGCCGTGGACGTCGATTCCTTCTGCCTTCAAGAGTTCAACGGCGGGAATGATCTTCTGCTCTTCCTCTCCGTACCCGAAAAGCCCGTTCTCCCCCGCATGCGGGTTGATCCCGCACACGCCGATTTTCGGAGATGGATTGCCCGTGCGCACCAAAGCTTCGTGACCTCGACGAATGGTCCTCTCGACCAGGCCGGGCTCGATCCTGGCAACTGCATCGAGCAGTCCGATGTGAGTGGTCACGTGAATCACCTTGAGCTTGGGGGTCGACAACATCATCGACACCTCCTCGGTACCGGTCAGGTGCGCAAGCAATTCCGTGTGTCCGGGATAGATGTGTCCTGCCGCATGCAGCGCTTCCTTGTTCAGCGGCGCCGTGCAGATCGACTGGACTTCACCGCGTACGGCGAGTTCGCTTGCGACGCGGATATATTGATAGGCCGCATCTCCCGCGACTGCCGACAGTTCACCCCAGGCGAGATCCTCGGGTAGCAAGTCCAGGTCGATGACGTTGATCCGTCCATCGATGAATTCAGCATCCTTGATCTCCTCGATCGCGACCACGTCGACGTCGATTCCGAGCACCGTGGCAGCCAATCGCAAACGCTTCGCGTCGCCGACAACAACAGGGCGGCAACGCTTTCTCGTTTCGGCGTCGAGGAGTGCGGGGACGATCACTTCCGGTCCGACGCCGGCGCCGTCGCCCATCGTGACAGCGATCAGCGGCAGTGGAGTGGATTCGATTGACATGGGATTGACCTCGTTGTCTGAAGGAGTAACTGAAGGTGGACTGTCCGGAGCGGCGACCGGGGTGGGGTGCGCGAGAAACTTCGTTATGGAGAAAAGACTGTGTGCATTCCCGAAACTGCCTGGCCGCGTGACGATGTACCGTCCGGTGCGATCGACGGAAAGTACGGCGCCGTGTTCGATTTCGTAAATCGGTGACAGCGTGTCGATCCGCAGGCGGTCGAGAACGCTGCGCGCGGTTTCGCCACCGGTAAGTACCAGGTCGATCGGGTACTCGTCGTGGGAGAATCCTGCATCGACGGCAGCGATCAGATCGGCGAGAGCCGAAACGAGGTGGACGGATTCTGCAGGCACGACAGGTCCACTTACCGAAACCACGACGTTTCCGCGAACCAGTGCGTTCAGAATCGGAAGCGGATCGACCGAATGCGCCAGCAGCTCAGCACTGTTCACTTCGATATGATGCGCCCCTGAATCCCGAAGCAATGCCACTTGGTCCCCGGCAGACGCATCCGCCGTCCCCACGACGACCAAGGTAAATCGAGAATCACGAAGAGATGGGCACGCGACGGGTGACTGCACGGTTCTTCGTCGTGCCACTGCCATCGCGAGCGCCGAGGTTCCTACCAATCGAGAACCCCGAACCTCCTGTGCTGCAGCCACAATCAGTTCCAGATCACTCTCGGTCTCGACGTCGCAGATCGCCACCGACCCGGCTTCTGAGATCGACGCAAGAACCTGGATCAAACGACCGGAGCGAATGTCATCCAGCGATACGCCAGAAGTGATTGCCGACGGGCCGAGCGCCTCTGCAATCGACCGAGGAGTCGGCTTCGACTCCGCGCGCCACAGGTCGGTGGAGTGCAACGCAACCCCATCGATCAACACCACGCCGTCTTGCACCGTGCGCCCTTGTCTGGGCAGTCCGGCGGCGACGATGACCGGGGATCCGTCGCGGGAGAGTTCTCCAACCTCCGCTGCTATGTTGCCCCTGAGCAGGGAATCGATCTTCTTGACGATCTCGGAGCCGTCAGACGATTGCAGAACTGATCTCACGTCCCGAGAGGCTCTGGCGGGGTCGGATCGCCGTGAGTGCAGATCGAAAACCGTCACTCCTGATCCGTCGGGCGCATCTGGGCCGAGCCGAAGCGATATGCCCGAACTGCGGAGCAGAAATCCTGCGGCCGACTCCGCTGCTCCGGAAAGATCATCAGCGATGATTACCAGTGGTTTCATCGAATTCCTCGACCCCCTTTCGGTCTGAATCGAGTTTGCACAGCATCGCAACCGATGCGCGAAGTACGCAATCGAAGTTACGGGACTTGCGCGAAGTGCGCAACAGTGCCATTGTGAGCTGAGTTACAAGCGAGAGCCCGACGCGATTGTTCACCAACAGTCCGCTCGGAGCGTCGCCCCCACGCTGCCCCGTCAGGATCGAAAGGTCACCGATGACCAATACTCGTTTGCGAACACCACAGCTCTCCCGGCGATCCTTTCTGCAGTTCACCGGGCTGATCGGTGGCGCAACGCTTCTGGGCACGACTGCCGCGTGCGCCGGCCCTACCGGGAAACCGACACAGGACACCCTGGTGCTCGGGCTCAACCGCTCGCTCGTCAGCCTCGACAACAAACTCAATCAATTCGACGCAGCAGTCACGGCTCAACGTGGCGTCAGACAAGGTCTCACCCGGATCGGCGACAATCTGACACCGCAACTCGTTCTCGCTGACAGGTTCGAATCGACCGGCCCGACCGAGTGGACGGTTCGACTCCGCGAGGGCATCCGTTACTCCGACGGCACACCTGTGCTGATCGACGACGTCACGACGGCAATGCAGATGTACCAGCAGGTCAGCGGATCGTTTGTCGCACCGCAGTTCCCCGAGTGGCCGACGGTCGTCCCCATCGACGATCGCACCTTCATCCTTCGGACGAATTCCCCGGTGCCGGTTCTGGACTCGCTCATGTCCAACATCTTGATCACCCCGGCCGCTGCCAACGAACCCAACGAACTGCAGAGCGGAATCGGGTCGGGACCGTTCGTCGTCAGCGAATCGAACCGGGGCACCGGCGATTACACACTTGTCGCCAATGACAACTACTGGGGCCCGGCCCCCGGCGTTCGTCGTGTTCAGGTCCGCTTCATTCCCGAAGAGGCCGGCCGCGTCGTCGCGCTTCGGAGCGGCGAGGTCGACGTCATCGACTCGATCAGTCCCGATTCCGCCGAACAACTCGCCGATCTGCCTGGTGTCCAGGTGGACACAGTACCGAGCACACGCATCAACCAACTGTTCTTCAACTTCCGCAAGCCCGCCGATCACCCACTGTCCAATCCGCGTGTCCGAGAAGCTCTCACGTATGCCATCGACGGTGAGTCACTCGCTCGGGACGTGCTGATCGGTTCCGCAGTCCCGGCCACCGGCCCCGCACCGTCGACCTTGGACGGAGCCGTGAAAACCGGTACTTACCAATATGATCCACGGAAAGCGCGGCAAATGCTCGAGGCCGAAGGCGCCGACGACCTCGAACTCACCTTCATCTGGGAAACCGGAGAGTTCACCAACGACGTCTCGGTGATGGAATCGGTACTCGAAATGATGAAGGCCGTGGGAGTACGCGTCAAACTCCAGCAGTTCGAACCGGGCGGTGACATCTCGTCCTGGCGCCAGGGCAAGACCGGCGACTGGGATGTGCTGGGCAACGGCTACGGCAACCAGACCGGACTTGCACTGACCACGTTGCAGGGGATGTACGCCGGCACAGCGGAGAAGGAAGCAACTCGCGACACCTATCACGGGTACGTCTTCCCCGAAATCACCGCGAAGATCCAAGCCGCATCCAGTGAACCAGACCCGACCAAGCGCGCCGCTCTACTCGACGCCGCACAACAAGACATCTGGAACACCTGGCCTTGCCTGTGGAGCTTCGTACCCAACGCACTCCTTGCGAAACGCACTCGTGTACAAAATGTTTCACTGACCCCGATCAACTCCTACGACCTCGGCGCCGTCCGATTGGAGGCCTGAGGCGATGACTCTCACCGCTCCGAAACCGCAAACCGCTCTCGGAATCTCTCCGCGTCGACGCACAAGGATCAACCCGACCGTCAAATACGTGCTCAAACGTCTGGCACAGAGTGCCTTGACGATCTTCCTCACGCTCACAACAGTGTTCGTCCTGATCCGAATGGCACCCGGCGATCCTGCCTACGCCCTGGCCGGACCTCTGGCCAGCACCGAGGATCTCGCACAGATCCGTGCTGACATGGGCTTGGACAAGTCGGTGTTCTCCCAATACCTGATCTACCTGTGGGACCTCGTCCACCTGAATCTCGGCACGTCGTACTCGTTCCAGGCGCCGGCCATGGACGTTGTCCTCGGCCGTCTCCCGTACACCATCACCCTTGCCGTCAGCTCCATTCTGTTGACCGCCGTGCTCTCGATTCCGCTGGGCGTGTGGATGGCCCGTCACGCGGACACCAGACGTGAACTCGGTGCGAACGTCGTAGCCGTCGGCGGGCAGTCCATGCCGGAGTTCTGGAGCGGCCTGATGCTGGTGACGATCTTCGCGGTCTTGATCCCAGTACTCCCGGCAGCCGGTTTCACCACATGGCCGTCGTTGATCCTGCCTACCGTCACCATCGCCATCCTTCAGATCGCGTTGATCTCCCGGATGGTTCGACGCGAAATGGTCTCGGCCTTCGCTTCTCCGTACATCACGGTCGCACGTTCTCGCGGAGTATCGGAACGCGAACTCACCTGGCGATATGCGATGCGCAATTCGGCGATTCCGATCGTCACCGCGCTGGGCACCAGATTTGCCGGAATGCTGAACGGCGTCGTGGTGGTCGAGGTCGTGTTCGCCTGGCCTGGTGTCGGCTCGCTGGTGGTCCGCGCACTCGAGACTCGCGACTACCCGCTCATCCAGGCCACCGTACTTGTCACCGCGGTTCTCGCAGTGCTCGTGCAACTGGCAGTGGACCTCCTCTACCCCCTCCTGGATCCACGCGTGCGACTCGGAAAGGGCGCCAACTGATGACTACCGTCTTGGAACCTCCAACAACTCCACGCGCCAGCGCGGTCACCGAGGCAGACTTCGCACGCGCCGGAGCCACGCGCCGTAAGCGAGACAGCCGAGTCAAGATCTGGGCCGGCTCGATCTGCGCGCTCCTGGTGATTCTTCCTGTTGCATTGGCCGGGCTGCTCCCCCTTGCAGATCCGAACCAGACCAACCTGAGCAGTCGACGGCTACCGCCCCTCACCGACGGCCATCTGTTCGGCACCGATCAGTTGGGACGAGATCTGCTCTCACGGATCCTGCACGGCGGCCAGGTGTCTCTGACGATCGGTATTCTCGCCGTGATCGTCTCCGGCGTCATCGGCATCGTCGCCGGATCCGCCGCGGGGTACTTCGGTGGTTGGGTCGACACCGTGATCTCCCGCCTACTCGAAGCACAGCTTTCTCTGCCTCTGCTGATGATGCTGCTTCTCGTTGTTGCGCTGTTCGGCCCGTCCATTCCCGTCATCACGTTTGTCATCGCGATCGCACAGTGGCCCGAAGTCGCACGGTTGACTCGCTCATTGGTACTCGTCGAACGCGAAAAGCCTTACGTAGCTGCAGCTCGAGTCCTCGGACTTACCCGCATGGCCATCCTGCTTCGTCACGTCATTCCCAACATCGTCAAGCAGGCATCGCTCGTCGTCCTGCTGCTGCTCGCGCAGGCCGTACTGCTGGAAAGTTCGTTGAGCTACCTCGGCGCCGGACCGCAACGTCCATTCGCTACCTGGGGACGAATCATCGCCGACGGCCAGGACTACATCACCACGTCATGGTGGATCGTCACGTTGACCGGTCTGATGATCGTGCTGCTGGTCGTCGGAGTGAACCTACTCGGCGATGGTCTGCGCGATCGTCCTGCAGGTTCGAAACGACTGGGCGCAAGCCTGTTCGGGCGTGGCAGCGCCCAGAAAGCGAAGGCGTGAGACATGGGAAATCTACTACGGGTCGACGATCTCCAGATCGAACTTGTCACGGCGAACGGCGTCATCCGAGCCGTCGACGGCGTGTCCTTCTGCATCGACGCCGGTGAAACCGTCACCATCATCGGTGAATCCGGCTCCGGAAAGTCGACGACAGCCATGGGGATTCTCGGACTGCTTCCGGACGATCTTGCGGTTCTTTCCGGGAAAGCCGTGTTCAAGGGTCAGGACATTCTCGGAAACACGAAGATCCTGAACGATATTCGCGGAAAACACATCGCGCTCATCCCCCAGGACCCGATGACGGCTCTGAGTCCCGTCCACACCATCGGCAGCCAACTTCGAGAAGCAGTGCGCCACAGCGGTGTGACCGCGAAGAAGCAACAAATCGAGCGGGCAGTGCAACTGCTCGAGCAGGTACGCATTCCGTATCCGGATCAGCAACTCGACAAGTACCCGCATCAACTGTCGGGTGGAATGTTGCAGCGCGTCCTGATCGCCGGCGCTCTTGCTGCCGGCCCCGAACTGATCGTGGCCGACGAACCCACCAGCGCACTGGACGTAACCGTTCAGGCCGGGATTCTGGATCTATTGCTCGAGTTGCAGGAGCGCACCGGGATCGGAATGCTGGTCATCACTCACGATCTCGGAGTTGCGCGGTTGGTCTCCGATCGCATCTACGTGATGAAGGACGGACGTTTTGTGGAGACCGGTAGTGCCGACATTCTCGTCGACTCACCGCAAAGCGCCTACACACAAAAGCTTCTCGACGCCATACCTCAACTGGGGCCTTGGGACGGCGACCCCGCCCGTTCAACACAGATCGGAGCCTCGGCATGACCCGCCACGAAACGCCACTTCTCGCCGTCGAAGATCTCGTGGTCGAGTATCCGGTTCCCGACGGAGTTTTCCGAGCCGTGGATGCTGTGAGCTTCTCGGTGGAAAAGGGCAAGACCTTGGCCATCGTCGGCGAATCCGGATGTGGCAAGTCGACCATCGCTCGATCGATCGTCCGACTCCTCACACCGACCAGTGGACGCATTCTCGTCGACGGCAATGACATCGCGCAGATGTCGGAGAAGTCGCTGCGCCCCTACCGCTCTCGCGTTCAAATGGTGTTCCAAGATCCGTACGGATCGCTCGACCCTCATCTGACTGCCGAGGACATCATCGGAGAACCACTGCGCCTCAAAGGTGTTCGGAGCAAGTCTGAACGCGCAAAGGCAGCAGCAGAACTCGTCGATCGCGTTGGCTTGCCCAGCTCGGCACTACACCGGCGTCCGGCGGAGTTCTCAGGAGGCCAACGTCAGCGCATCGGAATTGCTCGTGCACTTGCCAGCGGACCCGAGATCCTGGTCTGCGACGAAGCGACCAGCGCTCTCGACGTGTCGGTGCAAGCGCAGGTACTCGAGCTCCTACGTGAAATTCAGGCCGATACCGGTCTGACGTACGTTTTCATCTCACACAACTTGGGCGTCGTCCGAGAAATCAGCGAGACCGTAGTCGTGATGTCGAAAGGAACCATCGTCGAATCCGGTTCCACAGACACAGTTCTCGCCAGTCCGCGCGAGCCGTACACCCGCGCACTACGAGGCGCTGCTCTCGATCCCACCACCATGGTCGGCATCAAACCACGCCACGTGGTGGCAGCCCTGTCCAAGAACTTGCTAGCCAAGCAGACCGAATCACGAGGAGTTGCCTGATGACCGCCCCCTTCGAGCTTCCGAAACTGGTGCTCGGCACCATGACATTCGGAGACACGGTCGACATATCGGGCGCCGGATCGATGCTCGACGCAGCACTAGGCGCCGGTATCTCTCACATCGACACGGCCAACGGCTATGCGGGCGGCGAGTCCGAGCGCATGCTGGCAAAGCTGCTCCACGGCCGACGCGATTCCGTCACTCTCGCCACCAAAGCGGGAATGCCGCATCCCGATGCCGGCGACAACAGCCCACTCTCGACAGAGGGGCTCCGAGCAAGCGTCGAAGGAAGCCTGCGCAGACTCGACACGGACTACGTCGACCTGTTCTATCTCCATCAGCCGGACCGAACCGTCACGCTGACCGAAACTCTCACCACCGTCGCGGAACTGGTTGCCGAGGGCAAGATCCGCACACTCGGCGTATCCAACTTCGCAGCGTGGCAAATCAGTGAAATCAACTACACCGCAGACACAGTCGGAGCTCCCCGACCGATCGTCGCACAGCAGCTCTACAACTTGCTCGCGCGTCGCATCGAAGAAGAATACGCAGAATTCGCGGACGTGACCGGACTGACCACCATGGTCTACAACCCACTCGGTGGGGGCCTGCTCACGGGGCGCCACACCTTCGACGAAAGTCCCGCCGACGGCCGATTCGGCGACTCACGTCTTGCGTCGATGTACAAGGAGCGATACTGGAACACACAGATATTCGACGCGATCGCTCAACTGACGGCAATCGCAGAGCAGTCGGGCATCTCCCTGACCGAGCTTGCGTTGCGCTGGCTGGTCAGCAAGCCCGTCGCCGGATCGCTGCTCCTCGGAGGATCCAAAGTAACGCACCTCGAATCCAATATCGCGGCCATCGGGCGAGGTCCACTCGACGCCTCGACCGTCGAAGAGTGTGATCTCGTCGGTGCCGCCCTACGAGGCCCCATGCCCAACTACAACCGCTGAAACACCCGACCTTCATCAGGAAGAGTTCTTCACTATGTCAGCACAGGAATTCGCCGCACGCATCCGAGGACGCGAACGCATACTCGGATATTGGTCCGTCATCGACAGCCCGATCTCGACCGAATGGATCGCGCACGTCGGCTGGGACTACATTGCCCTCGACATGCAGCACGGCCTGATCGGCTATTCGGGGATGGTCGCCGGGCTCACCGCCATCGACTCGTCACCGTCCACCGTCGGGATGGTGCGCGTCGAGGCAAACAATCCGACGCCCATCGGCCGTGCACTCGACGCGGGCGCTGTGGGCGTCATCGTTCCGCTGATCAACAACGCCGAAGAGGCAGCGGCCGCCGTGGCAGCCGCCAAGTATCCGCCTTTCGGCATCCGCTCCTACGGACCCATGCGCTCGCAACTCCGTATCGGCCCCGTTCCCGCCGACGCGAACCGCGACACCGTTGTATTTGCGATGATCGAGACCCCACAGGGTCTGGCGAACGTCGAAGAGATCTGCGCAGTGCCCGGATTGGACGGCGTGTACGTCGGGCCGTCCGACCTACGAATCGCCGTCGGAGGTAAGCACTCCAACGATCCGGACGTCGCCGAGGAATTCGAATCAGCGCTCACCAGGGTGCGCGAAGCTGCCGCCGTCAGCGGAGTCGCTGCGGGAATCCACACACCTTCCGGTCAGGTTGCGGCACAACGGCTCGGGGAGGGCTACACGTTCGCGACCGTGGCCTCGGACCTGACACATCTGGCGAACATCTCGGCTCAGCATTTGGATGCCGCCAAGTCCTGATCCGGGTACAAAAATGGCGATGCTCCCGCACTTGGTACGGGAGCATCGCCATTCTCGAACAAACTATCTCTGAATCGCCTTGATCTCGAGGAACTCTTCGAGCCCGAACGTGCCGGCCTCGCGCCCGACGCCCGACTGCTTGTACCCACCGAACGGAGCATTCGTGTTGAAGGCGCCGCCGTTCACCTCGACCTGCCCGGCACGCAGTTGCCGCGCGACGCGATCCGCGCGATCGGGGTCACCTGACCAAACGCCACCGGCCAGTCCGTACTCGGTGCCGTTGGCGATCCGCACTGCGTCGGCCTCGTCTTTGTAGCCCATGATCGAGAGGACCGGTCCGAAGATCTCCTCGCGCGCAATGGTCATGTCTTCGGTCACGTTCGCGAACACCGTCGGACCGACGAAATATCCACTGGCCAGACCGGTTTCGCGACCGTCGACAACTGCGGTGGCACCTTCCGACACACCCTTCTCGATGTATCCGCGAACGCGTCCCAGCTGATTCGCGTTCACCAGAGGACCAAGCACCGAAGTCGGCTGAGTCGGATCACCTACCGGGAAATGAGCGGCGACCGCAGCAGCAATTGCCGCTGCCTCATCCACCTTCTCCGCGGGAACCAACATACGCGTCAGCGCCGAACAGGTCTGGCCCGAGTTGATGAAGCACTTTGCGACGCCGTCCGTGACAGCCTTTTCGAGATCGGCGTCGTCGAGAATGACGTTCGCCGACTTGCCACCCAGCTCGAGCGAGACCTTCTTGATGGTGTCCGCGGCGACGATGGCCACTCGCTTGCCTGCCCGAGTCGACCCGGTGAAGGAGACCATGTCGACTTCCGGGTGGCCGGCGATGGCTTCACCCACTACCGGGCCGTAGCCACTTACCAGGTTGAATACACCTGCAGGCAAACCAATTTCGTCGAAGATGTCAGCGAGAGCGTACGTGATGAGTGGCGCAACCTCGGTGGGCTTGAGAACCACGGTGCAGCCCGCCGCGAGCGCACCGCCAACCTTCAAGACAACTTGGTGGAGCGGGAAGTTCCAGGGAGTGATCGCGCCGACAACACCCGCAGGTTCGCGAACAATCAGCGAATTCCCGACCTCGTGAGCGTCGAAATCATAAGTGCGAGCCAATTCGGCAAATGCATTCAAATTCGCGAGCGGCATTCCGATTTGCACGGGCTTCGCGAATCCGATCGGCATGCCCATATCCTGCGAAACCAGCGCCGCAAGATCATCGGTACGTTCGGCAATAATCGCCGCGGCTTTGGAAAGATATTCGGCTCGCTCGCCGCCGGATAGTGCAGACCAAGCGGGGAAAGCCTTTCGTGCTGCCTTCGCGGCCGCATCGACATCTTCGACAGTGCCTTCGGCGACAGTTCCTATCAGCTCTTCGGTAGCCGGATTGAGAACGTCGATCCGACCGCTGCCAGTGGATTCGATCCAGGCGCCATCAACATAGATTTTGGTGCGGTCGAGAATATCGGTCATCGAAGCCTCCGTAGTCATCACGCGTGCACAGGTGAGGTGGGCCCGATCACACGGGGCACCTCTTCCGAGCCTAGCCACGCTCGACGGGTTCCGTGGCAGGTTGGTGTCGAGATTGACCTTCGACTGACGAGACCTGTGGTGCGCGCACACTTTTCAGTGATGGTGTGAACGTACCGTTCCCCTCGTCCAAGAGGGTGAGTGTGTCGTTCACTCGATCCCGGACGGGGTGGTGAGTCGGCGGCGTGCCCGCCCCTGATGGTGTGAACGGTGCGTTGGGTCGATCTGGGGCGACGACAGTGCTGTTCGCTCGAAGTCGGGGGTGTTTTGGGTACGAGAAAGCCCCCCAACCAGTACTGGTTGGGGGGCTTCTCTAATGTGTGTTCGGCGGTGTCCTACTCTCCCACACCCTGTCGAGTGCAGTACCATCGGCGCTGAAGGGCTTAGCTTCCGGGTTCGGAATGGGACCGGGCGTTTCCCCTTCGCTATGACCGCCGTAACTCTATGAAACTGTCACAGTAACCTTCTTCTGATCACCTGGTTTCACCACCCGTCAACACCAGTTTCTGGTGTTGGGGGATGGAGAAAACAGGGTTTCTCATCAGTATCTGTGTGTTGTTTCAGATACCGCACAGTGGACGCGTAGCTTCTTTGTGGTAAGTCCTCGGCCTATTAGTACCAGTCACCTGCATGCATTACTGCACTTCCAGTTCTGGCCTATCAACCCGGTGGTCTGCCGGGGGCCTTACCCCCTCGAGGGGGTGAGAAACCTCATCTTGGAACAGGCTTCCCGCTTAGATGCTTTCAGCGGTTATCCCTTCCGAACGTAGCTAACCAGCGGTGCTCCTGGCGGAACAACTGGCACACCAGAGGTTCGTCCGTCCCGGTCCTCTCGTACTAGGGACAGCCTTCCTCAAGTTTCTAACGCGCGCGGCGGATAGAGACCGAACTGTCTCACGACGTTCTAAACCCAGCTCGCGTGCCGCTTTAATGGGCGAACAGCCCAACCCTTGGGACCTACTCCAGCCCCAGGATGCGACGAGCCGACATCGAGGTGCCAAACCATCCCGTCGATATGGACTCTTGGGGAAGATCAGCCTGTTATCCCCGGGGTACCTTTTATCCGTTGAGCGACACCGCTTCCACTTGCCGGTGCCGGATCACTAGTCCCGACTTTCGTCCCTGCTCGACCTGTCAGTCTCACAGTCAAGCTCCCTTGTGCACTTGCACTCGACACCTGATTGCCAACCAGGCTGAGGGAACCTTTGGGCGCCTCCGTTACATTTTGGGAGGCAACCGCCCCAGTTAAACTACCCACCAGGCACTGTCCCTGAACCAGATCATGGTCCGAGGTTAGAGGTCCAATTCGATCAGAGTGGTATTTCAACAACGACTCCACGATAACTGGCGTCACCGTTTCACAGTCTCCCACCTATCCTACACAAACCGAACCGAACACCAATACCAAGCTGTAGTGAAGGTCCCGGGGTCTTTTCGTCCTGCCGCGCGTAACGAGCATCTTTACTCGTAATGCAATTTCGCCGAGTCTACGGTTGAGACAGCTGAGAAGTCGTTACGCCATTCGTGCAGGTCGGAACTTACCCGACAAGGAATTTCGCTACCTTAG
>NZ_CP167155.1:0-575000 GCF_041464245.1 Rhodococcus sp. NyZ502 | reverse complement strand
TCCAACGGCGCACTGTCCAACCGATCCACGCGATCACCAACACCGCGATAAACGGCACGATCAAGGCATTGCTGGACACTGCGGCGCCAATATCCAGATTAGTCAGGTCATTGACCGCACGAAGGCCACCACACGCCGGGCACCACAATCCCGTCAACGCGTACATCGGACAAACGCCGTAACTACCCGCGCTGTGGGGATCACGGAAGTGGAGTACCGCGGCGGCCGTCACGGCCACTGCAGCAACACCGACGGGTGCGGCCAGCGAGCGTCGTCGACTTGTGACCGCTTCCAACTCCATGGCACCCACTGTAAGAGACCCCGGCAGCGACTAGCGGGCGCGAACGACTACCGACCGGACCACCATGTCGTGCCAGCACTGGTGCTTCGAGTCCCAGAGCGGCCAGAGATAGTTGAGGAAGCATGCCCCACCCAGGATCGCCATCATGATCCAACGAAGCAGCGCCATCACCGGGCCGAGCGGTACACCGTCGGACTCCCGAATCACCGAAATTCCCAGCCACTTCTTGCCGAGCGTCTGTCCGGTGTTCCCTTGTCTGAAGACGAGGTTCCATACCTCGATCAAGAAGATCGCCAGTATGCCGACGACCATGACGATCACGCCGACCGGATTGCCGCCTTCAGCGCTCACGCTGCCGTCGTCGTATGTGGTCACTTCGGATCCGGAGAACGCGATCACCGCCCCGATGATCGCGAGGATGACGCCCGGGAGCGGAACGACAAAGCCGTCGAGGATTGACGCGAACACCCGCGAGATCCAGCTTGCGTACGGATAGGCGGGCGTCGGCGGCTGATAACCCTGCGGCGGCATCGGCGGCATCTGCCCGTACGGCGGCTGATTCTGCGATGGTTGACCTGGTCCCCAGTTCTGATCCGACATCGAGGTCTCCCCTGTTCAGGCACGTGTTCGCCGAACTCAGGATAAACCGCACATACGCAAGAATTGGGAACTAACGACAAGAGCCCCACATCCGGATTTCCGGGTGTGGGGCTCTTGGCTGAGCTGCCTGAGAGAATCGAACTCTCGACCTTTTCATTACGAGTGAAATGCTCTACCGACTGAGCTAAGGCAGCGTGCCTTTCGGCGGTGGCGAGTCTATCTGGTCAACCCCCGGATCGCGAAAACGGGGGTCGGAAAGCGGCTCCGATGGAGGCAACCATCGCATCGAGCGCCCACTGCAACTTGACGTTGAAGTCGACGGCCTCGCGGCATTCGAGCACCGCTTCGATGCATTTGAGCAACCCCTCCGGGGACGTTCGTGCAGCCAACTCGGCGGCCTGCCGAGCCATGTCGGGATGGGTCGCCGTCGACGTCGACCCCAGCGAATAGGAAAGCGCGTCCCGGTACATGCCGGCCAGGTCGATCAGCGTCCGGTCGAGAAGATCGCGGCGGGCCCGGGTGTCGCGCGATTTCTGACGCGCTTCGAGGTCCTTGATCAGACCAGCCGATCCGCGCAGAGTCCCGGCTGTTCCCTTGCCGGTTCCACCACCACCCAAGGAAACCTTGAGCTCCTCGAGCTCCTGTTCCTTGAGTTCGGCGTAGAACGCCTTGGTGTCAGCCTCGATCGACTTCACCAAGTTCTCTGCGGCCTTGTACGCCGTCGAAGCCCCGATCGCGTCGGCGGCTAGTCGAAGCGAACGCTGACGCTCGTCGCGCGCGCTCTCGTCGGTGGCGAGACGCCGAGCCCGGCCGACATGTCCGCCGCTGATCGATGCGGCGATTCTCGCCCGTTCCGGATCCAGCCCGTCGCGGTCGATCAGTACCTGGGCGATCGATTCGACGGACGGCGTCACCAACGGCATGTGCCTACACCGCGATCGGAGGGTGACAGACATGTCTTCCGGATCGGTCGTCGGCGCGCAGAGCAGGATGACCGTGCGGTCCGGCGGCTCCTCGACAACCTTCAGGAGGGCGTTGGCTGCGCCTTCGGTCAAACGATCGGCATCCTCGACCACGATCACCTGCCACCGCCCCGTCGTCGGTCGACGCGAAGCGATGTTGACTATCTCGCGCATGCCTTTGACGCTGATGCTCAGGCCGTCGGGGATGATCCGTCGTACGTCACCGTGGGTTCCACCCATCGTCGTCGTACACGCATGACACTCACCGCACCCTGGTGCACCGTCGGAGGTGCACTGCAGGGCAGCGGCGAAGCAGAGAGCAGCCACCGAACGACCTGAGCCGGGTGGCCCGGTGAAGAGCCACGCGTGGGTCATCTCCGAGCCGCTGGAATCGCCACGAGCCGACAGTGCAGCATCACGCAGGCTCTGCTCGACGTCGTGCTGACCCACCAGCCGACCGAACACACCTCGTTCGGCCACTTCAGTACTCATGCAAAAACCCTAACCGTCGGCACCGACGAAGCCTTACGAGTCCTTCTTCGCCGGAGCCTTCTTGGCGGCGGCCTTCTTTGCCGGGGCCTTCTTTGCGGCTGTTTTCTTGGCAGCGGCCTTCTTTGCCGGAGCCTTCTTGGCCGCTGCCTTCTTCTTGACCGGGCCGCGCGCACGACGATCAGCCAGCAACTCCGATGCACGAGCATCGGAAATGGATTCGACGTCGTCGTCCTTGCGAAGGCTGGCGTTGGTCTCGCCGTCGGTGACGTACGGACCGAAACGGCCGTCCTTGATCACCATCGGCTTCTCGCTGACCGGATCGACGCCCAACTCACGCAACGGAGGCGTTGCAGACGCCTGACGCCCACGACGCTTCGGCTCGGCGTAGATCTTGAGCGCCTCGTCGAGCGTGACGGTGAACATCTGCTCTTCGTTGGCGAGCGAGCGTGAGTCCGTGCCCTTCTTCAGGTACGGACCGTAACGGCCGTTCTGCGCGGTGATCTCTTCCTTCGATTCGGGGTCGACACCCACGACGCGCGGAAGCGACAGCAGACGCAGCGCATCTTCCAAGGTGATCGTCGCCAAATCCATGGACTTGAGCAGCGATCCGGTCCGAGGCTTCGGGCCCGCGACCTTCTTGGCAGCCTTCTTCGCAGGCGCCTTCTTGGCAGCGGCCTTCTTCACCGCAGTCTTGGTGCTGCCCGAACTGATTTCTTCCGGCTCGGGAGCGGTGACGGGAACGATGTCCGGTTCCGGCTCGGCCGGCGGTTCGGGCAGGATCTCGGTCACGTAGGGACCGAAGCGGCCTTCCTTCGCGACGATCTCGTGGCCCGTCAGTGGGTCGACGCCCAGCTTGCGGCCCTCTTGAGGTGTCGAGAACAACTTCTCGGCGTACTCGGGAGTGAGCTCGTCCGGTGGCAGGTCATCGGGAAGATTTGCCCGCTGCGAGATCAGATCGCCTTCGGGATCGTCCGGATTCTGAACCATGCGCTCGAGATACGGCCCGAACCGGCCGACGCGCACATGAACCTCGCGGCCCTCGGCGTCGTCGAAGAGACGAATGGAGTTGACCTCGCGAGCGTCGATCTCCTCCAGGTTGACTCCGACCATCTTCTTCAGCCCGCCCTCGCGGGCGACCGAACCTTCGGCGCCTGTCTCGCCGCCGAAGTAGAAGCTGCTCAGCCAGTTGCCGCGCTGCTCACGGCCGCCGGCGATCGCGTCGAGATCGTCTTCCATTCCTGCCGTGAAGTCGAAGTCGACCAGCCGGCCGAAGTGCACCTCGAGCAGTCCGATGACGGCAAACGCCACCCAGGACGGAACCAGCGCGCTGCCACGTTTGTAGACGTATCCGCGATCGAGGATGGTCTTGATGATCGACGAGTAGGTCGAAGGACGGCCGATGCCGAGTTCTTCGAGCGTCTTGATCAGGCTGGCTTCTGTGTAGCGAGCGGGCGGGTTGGTGCTGTGCCCGTCCGGATCGAGCTTGGTGGCCGTGACTTCCTGACCCTTGACCAGCACCGGAAGCCTGGATTCGGCGTCGTCGGACTGACCGCCGGCCTCTTCGTCGACGCTCTCGACGTAAGCCTTGAGGAAGCCGGCGAACACGATGGTGCGACCCGAAGCGGAGAACGTGCAGTCCTCGCCGGTGCCTGCCGTGCCGGAGATGCGAAGCGTCAACGTCGTACCGCGGGCGTCGGCCATCTGCGAAGCGACGGTCCGCTGCCAGATCAGTTCGTACAGCTTGAACTCGTCGGAATCGAGCTTGGAGTGCAGCTGACCCGGGGTCTGGAACACGTCGCCGGCGGGGCGGATCGCCTCGTGGGCTTCCTGCGCGTTCTTGACCTTGCGGGTGTACTGACGCGGCGTCGGATGCACGTATTCCGGACCGTACAACTCGGTGGCCTGCGCACGAGCGGCAGCGATCGCCGACTCCGAGAGAGTCGTCGAGTCGGTACGCATGTAGGTGATGTAGCCGTTTTCGTACAGACGCTGTGCGATGCGCATTGCACGCTCGGACGTGAAACGAAGTTTGCGTCCGGCTTCCTGCTGGAGCGTCGACGTCATGAACGGCGGGTAAGGCTTGCGGGTGTACGGCTTGTCCTCGGCGGAGGAAACCGTGAGGTCGACGCCCTGCAATGCTTCCGCGAGACGACGCGCGTACGCCTCGTCGAGCACGGTGACCGCGCTGCCCTTGAGCTTTCCGTCAGCTCCGAAATCACGGCCGGAGGCGACACGCGAACCGTCGACGGAGACCAGGCGAGCACCGAAACTACGCGGGCTGGCCTCTGCACCGGCGTCGAGCGTCGCGGAAATGTCCCAGTACGACGCCGACTTGAACGCCATGCGCTCGCGTTCACGCTGGACGATGACGCGAGTGGCCACCGATTGGACGCGGCCGGCCGAGAGCTTCGGCATGACCTTCTTCCAGAGAACCGGGCTGACCTCGTAGCCGTAGAGACGGTCGAGGATGCGGCGGGTTTCCTGAGCATCGACGAGGTCGGTGTCGAGTTCGCGGGTGTCTTCGGCGGCAGCACGGATTGCCGGCTCGGTGATCTCGTGGAAGACCATTCGACGAACCGGAATCTTGGGCTTGAGAGTCTCGAGGAGATGCCAGGCGATTGCCTCGCCCTCGCGGTCGGGGTCAGTTGCGAGGAAGAGCTCGTCGGCGTCCTTCAACAGAGACTTGAGTTCGGCGACCTTGCCCTTCTTTTCCGGGCTCACGACATAGAGCGGCTCGAAGTCGTGATCGACGTTGACGCCGAGACGGGCCCACGACTCGCCCTTGTACTTGGCCGGAACGTCCGCTGCGCCGCGCGGGAGGTCGCGAATGTGACCGACCGATGCCTCGACGACGTAGTCCTTACCGAGGTAGGGAGCGATTTTGCGCGCCTTGGTCGGTGACTCGACGATCACGAGGCGACGAGGGTTACCGGACGCTCCCTGACCGCTGCCGTTGTCCGCTTTAGCCACCTGCTGCCCGAGCCTTCCTTTGGACGTTCACTGCCGTCGGCAGATCTTCAGAACTAGACGTGTGGAGCAAGTTATACCCCGTGTCTCTCTTTACAGAGTGACATACCCGCAAGACATTCGTGCAGATCAGTACAGTATGGGCTCCGTCGGACACGCGGCATCAGCACCGGCGGACACGCGGCATCAGCACTGTCAGACGTGTGGCCAGGCGACAGAGGTGTCGACGTGTTTCGGCGCCTCACCGAGGTATTCGACGAGCTTTGTCAGTCTCTTCTTTCCCGACACACGGAGCCCCGGGCCCGGTGTCCGGTTACCCAGTTGAGTCGGCGCGATACCAACCCGCATCAAGGCCTGAGCCAGCGGTGCGTGCGTCTCCTTGGCATGAGGGTCGAGGCCGAACACGAATCGCTCGCCGCCTTCTTCGAGCCTGCCGGCCGCGACGGCCCACACCCGGAGTTGGCGGGAGTTCGGTACCCAACCGACCGGCACCGCCTTCACAGCTCCCTTGGTCCACTGCACGGACAGCGGAAGGAGTGCGGGCGTCGACTGAGTGCGGACCAATGGGCTGCCTTCTTCACTACGCGTCACCTCGGCCCCGAGTCCGCACTGCGCGATCAACTCGGCAACGGCCTGCGCTCTCCAGTCCCGATCCACGACGATCGAGATCCGCGCGCGATCCTCCGAGGTCACGACCTGCCCCGGTCCGGCCAGCATTCCGGCAAGGTCCGTCACGGCAGGTGGAATCGACTCGGCAGAGAAAAAGGACAGTTGGCTCACAGAGTGAAACGTAAGCCACGAAGGTATCGACGGCATAGACGACCGGCCGTGGCCGAACAGCTGCGTGCATTCACCTCGGACAGGGAAAGTACTAACTCAGCCCGAAAAGATTTGTCCCCCACCGCACGGATGCGATGGGGGACAAATACTGTCCGAACTATTCGCTCAGCAAGTGAGCGGAAAAATCAGACCGCGCGAACGCCGGTAGCCTGGGGACCCTTGGTGCCCTGGCCGACCTCGAACTCCACACGCTGGTTCTCCTCGAGGGTACGGAAGCCGTTGCCCTGAATTTCGGAGTAGTGAACGAAGACGTCTGCGGAACCGTCTTCGGGAGCGATGAAGCCGAAGCCCTTTTCAGCGTTGAACCACTTCACAGTGCCCTGTGCCATGCTTTTCCTTCTCTTTCTAACACCGGATTCGGTGAACAGCCCTTACAGTCCACCGGGCCGGTTCCGACCGCTGTACGTCTTTATTTCCCCCTCAGGAAAGGCAGAGCACCGCGCCCGCAACAACGATCCTGCGAGCGTGCACTTTCTCAAGCCTACGAACACAGAAGCTGCGACCGATTGTCAGTCAACCATGTTCTCCGCGTGCACAACAGTCGAAAAGGGAACTAAAAACGTTAAAAGTTCGCTACGAGAAAAACAGCCCACGATCGTGGTTTCCCGCGCGCGCGCCGAGCACCCGGTTCCACCAAGACCGCCGACCGTTGCGTATCATCAAAACTGCAGGTAGCGACAGTTTCCGATTGCCGCCACACCCCAACGCCGAGCCCGGAGAGTCACGTGAACGCACCTTCCCCGATCCCCGCCCCGGGAGGGAAGCCTGGCGAGACCTACGGGCAGATGCTGCTCGATCGGGTCGTCGCCGGGGTCAGTGGAAGCGAAAAACCACTGATGTTCACCGCGCAGTTACCTGCTCGCGTAGCCGAGTTCACCGAATGGCCGGAGTGGGTGCACCCCAGCGTCGTACGTGCGCTCGCCGAGCACAGCGTGCGGTCCCCGTGGATCCACCAGAGTGAGGCCGCCGACCTCGCTTACGCCGGAAAACACGTGGTCGTGGCCACCGGTACGGCGTCGGGTAAGTCACTGGCGTACCAACTCCCGGTGCTGACGGCCATGGCGACCGATCCGCTCGCAACAGCCCTGTACCTCTCCCCCACCAAAGCGCTGGGCTCCGATCAACTGCGAGCAGTGCTGTCCCTCACCGACTTCGACGTCGAACTTCGCAGCACGAACGCCAGTGCGTACGACGGCGACACCTCTCAGGAACTCCGCACTTGGGCACGTGAGAACTCACGCTGGCTCTTCACCAACCCCGACATGATCCACATTTCTCTGCTCAGAACCCATCAGCGATGGGCACACTTCTTCCGCAACCTGAAATACGTGATCATCGACGAATGCCACTCCTACAGGGGAGTCTTCGGATCCAACGTCGCGCTCGTGATCCGGCGATTACGCAGAATTGCAGCCCGTTACGGCGCCGAACCCACCTTCATTCTGGCCAGCGCGACCACAGCAGATCCCGGCGCGGCGGCCTCGCGGCTCATAGGCGCACACTGCACCGAGGTCACGGAAGACGGATCGCCGCACGGCCCACGCACCGTCGCGCTGTGGGAACCACCGCTACTGGAGGCATTGACCGGCGAAAACGGTAGCCCGGTACGACGTCCCGCGGGCGCGGAAGCCGCGCGGATCATGGCCGACCTCATGATCGAAGGCGCCCGCACTCTCACCTTCGTCCGCTCCCGCCGCGGCGCCGAACTGACCGCGATGGCCACCAAACGTCTACTCGCCGAGGTGGACCCGGACCTCGCCGAGCGAGTCGCGTCGTATCGCGCCGGATATCTGGCCGAGGACCGACGCGAACTGGAAGCTGCACTCGCCGACGGCACACTGCTGGGCGCAGCCACCACCAACGCACTGGAGCTCGGCGTCGACATCGCAGGCCTCGACGCCGTTGTCGTGGCAGGCTTCCCGGGCACCGTCGCCTCGTTCTGGCAGCAAGCGGGTCGCTCCGGGCGACGCGGTGAGGGTTCACTCGTCGTGTTGATCGCCCGCGACGATCCACTCGACACCTACCTCGTTCACCATCCGTCAGCGGTACTCGACAAACCCGTCGAGGCGACGGTGACAGATCCCGGAAATCCGTACGTCCTGGGACCACAACTTCTCTGCGCTGCAATGGAACTCCCACTTTCCGATGCCGAGGTGGACGCGTTCGGGGCTCTCGAGGTTCTGACGAGACTGTCCGAGGAAGGCAAGATCCGGCGCCGAAAGCACGGATGGTTCGTCACCGCCGATTCGAACCCCCACGGCTCTTTGGACATTCGCGGCGGCATCGGAACTCAGGTGGCCATTGTCGACGGTGAATCCGGCCGGATGCTGGGCACTGTCGACGCGGGCCGCGCTCCGGCCACAGTTCATCCCGGCGCCGTGCACATCCATCAAGGCGAGACCTACGTCGTCGACGAACTGGACCTCGACGTCGGACTCGCACTGGTGCACACCGAGAATCCGGACTGGACCACCTCGGCTCGCGAGACCACCGAAATCACGATCACCGAACAACTCGAGCACAAGAACTACGGCGACATCGCCGTCGCTCTCGTCCAGGTCGAGGTGACACATCAAGTCGTCGGATACCTACGACGGTTGACTTCGGGTGAAGTCCTCGACTCGATCGAACTCGACATGCCCGCACACACTTTGCCCACCAGGGCAGTGATGTACACGGTCACGCCGGAACTCCTCGAATCAATCGGGGTCCCGCCCGAACGGTTCCCCGGATCACTGCATGCCGCCGAACATGCCGCAATCGGCCTGCTGCCACTGGTGGCGATCTGCGACCGCGGAGACATCGGCGGAGTGTCCACCGCGATGCACGCGGACACCGGACTCCCGACCGTCTTCGTCTACGACGGTCATGCCGGCGGCGCCGGGTTCGCCGACCGAGGGCACAGCGAACTGTCCCGATGGCTCACCGCGACGCGCGACGCCATACTGTCCTGCGAGTGCGCTCACGGTTGCCCGTCCTGCGTCTATTCACCCAAGTGCGGCAACGGAAACGACCCACTCGACAAAGACGGCGCGGTCAAGGTTCTGACCGCCGTGATCGACACGATCAGCTGACCGGACCCGCACGCGCGTAAGCCTGCGCATCTCCGATCCCGAAGCCCGACAACAACACCGGTGCGCGTATCTCGACGACTACATCCCATCCCTGCACCTCGCACTCCGCGAGCACCGTACGCATCCGCTCCGCGATCACCGCCGACATCTCACACGCCGACTCGTCGCCGCCGTCCAAGGCGCCCGCACCGCCGAGAGCCGAAAGATCAGCGGCCGACTGAGCCGTGTGCCGAGCCACCACTGCGGAACCGACATGCAGCATCCCGCCGGTCACCATCACGATCGCCGCCAGAACGCAGCACGCCAGAACCGTGGCAACACCTTCGTCGTCACGTAGGTTCACCCCTCCTCCACTCCCGACTCCACTGCTGCCACCGCCTCGGAAGAAATGTCGACCAACGGCAGCAACGCACTCTCGGCGCTGACAACGGCCACCGCAAAGCCGTCCACGATCTCCACCGAGATCGACGCATCTTCGGGTGCGATCCGACGGGCCGTGGTGACCGCAGACTCACGATCACCACGTGCCACCAACCGCGCGGCCTCACGAGCGGCGTCGACACACCGAACCTGCATCGACACCGCCAGGACTCCACCGACACACAGCACGACCACCGTGACGATCGAAGCCAGAGCAATCGCGGCCTCCACCGTCACGGCGCCGTCGTCGGCTTGCCGAATACCTCTCGTGGACAACATCACACAGCTGTCTTGAGAGCCTTGTCGATGATGCCTGTCAGCGCCGAGACAATGGAGTCGCCAGTGACAACCGTGTACAGGACGGCACCGAATGCGGCAGCCGCAATCGTGCCGATCGCATACTCCGCGGTGGACATACCGTCGTCCTCCGTTACCAACAGCGCAAATCTGGCCGACACCGTCCTCAACGTCTTCGAAATCATTTCTCCCCCTTCAATCGAAACCTGTGGCAGCACTTCTGCCGCAGGAGCTTTCACTCGGATCCGGCTCACAGCAGGCCGTTACCGAGCACAGTCGTGGCAAGCCCGATCACCACCGGGACGATGCCCAAGGCGATGAACGCCGGCAGGAAACACAGCCCGAGTGGACCGCTGATCAGCACTCCCGCGCGTTCGGCTGCGGCGGCAGCAAGATCCTCGGCGTCACCTCGACTGCGCTCGGCGAGTTCGGCCATGGACGAGGACAGCGACGAACCCGAACGGGCGGAACGCCGAGCCATTCTGGCGAGCGCCTCGGTATCGGGATCGAGAGCGGCCTCGCTCCACGCGACGTCCGGATCGGCACCGAGCGCCAGAAGGTCGGCGACGCGACGAAGCGAGTCGGCCATCGGTTTCGGTGCCGTCGACGCCATCGCTGTGATCGCGGCGGAGACGGGAAGCCCCGCTCGTAGGCAGGCCCCGAGAAGGTCGAGACTTGCGGCAACTGCGAGTGGATCCGGCTTGTCCGGGACTGAGACCGAATTTTCTGTTGTTGTGTCCGCGAAGAGAATTTCTGCCGCCCTGGCCGAAGCACCGCGCCGATCGGGAATGATCGCGAGCGCCAACGCCATCATCGCCACGGATGCCCAACTCACGACGTGACCTTCGCAGTTATCCGGTCGGTCCAGAGCAGACCAGCTGAGACACAAGCGGTTCCGATCACCAGGAGCACGCCGCCGAGCCCACCTCCGAACAGCACGCGCAGCGGCGAAGCACCCATCAATTGCCCGAGACCGATCCCCAACAGCGGGAGAAAGGCCAACACCGCAGCGGTCGCCCGAGCGCCCGCCAACCCGGCCTCGGTACGCTGACGAAAGCGTCTACGTCCCAACATGTCCGTCCGGACGACGCCGAGTAGTTCCGCCAGTGCCAGCCCGTGTTGGTCGGCGACCCGCCAGACGGATCCGATGCGGGAGAACTCACGCTCGATGCACGAATCCGGTACCGCGAAGGCCGCTGCGGCAGAACCACCGAGACGCGCCCTGGCCCCAGCGGAACGGAATACGGCACTCACTTCTCCGGTACATTCCTCGCCTGCAACAGAACTGGCCGCTGCAGGATGCGCGCCGACGCTCAGCTCGGCGATCAGCACCTCCAGACCGGAGAGCAGCATCTTCTGTGAGAGATCCCGGGTTTCGGCTGCATTCGCGCGTCGGCCACGGAGGATCAGGGTCCCGGCGAGGACGACAGCCGCACACCCTGCCGGAAGACCTCCGAGGATCCACGCGGCCGAAATCGCGAGAAATGCGGCGACGAACTGCCACGGAATCTGCCGGGAGGACTTGCGGACGCTCGGGGTGTACGTGGCGAGCCGAGCACGTGAATCCCGCACCGGCGCAATCGAGACCGCCAACGCGAAGGCCAAGAGGGAAACCGTCACGTCCCGACCTCTCGATTGCGAAGCCGGAACATCCGCTCGAGCCGCTCACGACCCGAACCGCCGTCCGGCCACGCCTGCATGATTCGTACATACCCGTCCGCACCGCGGTCGATGACACCGATCTGTTCGAGACGCCTCGATCCGTCAGCCAATCTGTGCACGTGCAGGATCACTTGAACTGCCGCGGCAAGTTGACTGTGCAACGCGTGGCGATCCATACCGCCGAGCGCCGCCAACGCCTCGAGTCTGGCCGGCACCTCTTCGGGCGAATTGGCGTGAACGGTGCCGGCGCCGCCGTCGTGGCCGGTGTTCATCGCCGTGAGCAGATCAGTCACCTCTGCGCCGCGGACCTCACCGACGACGATGCGATCGGGACGCATTCGTAGTGCCTGCCGAACCAGATCGCGCACCGTCACCTCTCCGACGCCCTCGACGTTGGGAGCTCTGGCGACGAGGCGGACGACGTGTGGATGCGGCGGCGCCAGTTCGGCCGCGTCCTCGACACAGACGATTCGCTCGCGCGGGTCGACCGCGCCGAGCATGGCGGACAACAACGTGGTCTTTCCCGCACCGGTCCCGCCGATCACCAGAAAAGCCAAGCGACAAGAAATGATGCGATTGAGGAGCTCCCGCGCGTCCGGTTCCACGGCGCCGTGGGCGGACAGCGCGTCGAGACCCTGGGTCGCGGGCCGCAACACTCGCAGTGACACGCAGGTTCCACCCTGGGCCACGGGTGCGAGTACGGCATGAAGTCGTACCCCGAAGTGCCCGTCGCCGACGCCCCGCAGGCGGCCGTCGACCCACGGTTGGGCGTCGTCGAGGCGTCGACCTGCCGACAGTGCCAACCGCTGCGCCAATCGACGCACAGCTGCCTCGTCGGTGAACCGCACCCCTGACCTTTCGAGGCCGACCCCGCGGTCCACCCAGACCTGATCCGGCGCGGTCACCAGTACGTCGGCGACCCCGGGTTCGTGCAGCAGAGGTTCGAGCGGCCCCGCGCCTGTCAGTTCCGTCTGGAGCACCCTGACGACCTCCAACAGATCCGTGTCCGCCAGAACGCCCGAGGACTCGGCTCGCACGGCATCGGCAACGGTGGCCGCCGTCGGCTCGCCGACCGACGACGCCGTCAATCGCTCGCGAACTCGGTCGAGCAGTTCGGCCGTGACCAACGCACTCATGCCGCAGCCCTGCGCGGGCGTGCGCCGGATTCGACGGCGTCGAGTACCGCTGTTGCCGCCACACTCAACGGACAACCGCGGGTCAATTCGAGGCCACCACGCTCGAGCATCGGCGCCAGCGATCGGTGGCCGCGCATCACGGCCGTCAGGGGCAGGCCGAGCATGTCTGCCACATCGGTGCCGCGTAGGCCTCCCGGTGCCGGCCCACGCACGACGAGCCCGACGTTGGAGTTGTGTCGCACCACCCAGGCTCCGACCTTCTCGGCCGCGACGCATGCGGCCACGGTGGCCGGAACCACCACGAGCACCGAATCCGACATCTCCAACACGGCCTGACCTACCTCGCTGGGATGACGTGGCACGTCGCAGACCACGAGCCCGCCGGAACTGCGACCTGCGTCAAGCACGGCGCGAACGGCGGTCACTGTCGGACCGTCGATCTCCCGGCGACTGCTCGCCAGAACCCTCAGAAACTTTCCCTTTGCCGGCAGTGCATCGCGCAGCGCATCCGGGGACAACCGCCCGCCCTCGACGGTCAGTGCACCCCAACGTAATCCGGGAGCAATCTCGATACCCAACAGCACGTCGGCGCCGGAACCGAGTGCGTCGACGTCCACCAACAGCGTCGGGACGTGACGTGCCGCCGACGTCAACGCGACAGCCGCAGCAGTTGCCGAGGCTCCGCCGCCACCACAACCACCCACCACGCTCACGACGGTGCCGTCACCACTGACGTCTACGTGATCGGCCAGAACTGCGACCAGCGCGTTCTCTTCCTCGGGCAAGGACAGAACGCTGTCGGCTCCGATCGCGGTGGCGCTCTTCCAATCGTCGACGGTCGGTGTTCCGTCGCACACGAGGAACACTCGCGTTCGCTTGGGGGAACGAGCCAGAGCATCTCGCGCCGCCGACGCGTCCAGTACCACCGCCGAGGCCCGGTTCCACTGTTGCCGGGACACGGGATGCTCGGCCTCGTCCAGCCGGCGGTCCACCGCGGCAGCGACGCGTCGCACGCTCGCGAGGATTTTCGCGTCGTCGACGAGAACCAGAATGGGAGCCCCGGTTTCCTGAGAGCTGATCGTCGTGTTCATGACTGCAGAGCCTGAACGAGCACCGGCACCGAAAACAGTGGGCCGAACAACCCTGTGGACAACTGGGAGGTTGGGGAGAAACAGGCCTGAGACAGAGGACGACCCCCGCCAATGGGGGGAGGAGGCGGGGGCCGTCTGAGTTCAGCCCCGGGGGGTCGGGCTGAACAAGTTCGAACGAATCGAACAGCAACGATCTTACACCCGCCATCGGCGAGAAATGCAAGCCTGAGCTGCACTGAACTGCTGTTTTTCGCCGAAAGAGGACGCTTGCCGAAGAGCACACGAACCGCCTGTCGGACTATCCTCAATCCTGTGACCGACAAGCCTGCGAACGGACTGAATACCGGGCGGACAGCCGCTTTCTTCGATTTGGACAAAACGATCATCGCGAAGTCGAGCACCCTGGCGTTCAGCAAGCCATTCTTCGCACAGGGTCTGATCAATCGACGCTCGGTTCTCAAGAGCAGCTATGCGCAATTCCTGTTTTTACTGTCCGGCGCCGATCACGATCAGATGGAGCGCATGCGCGAGCATCTGACGGCGATGTGTGCGGGCTGGGACGTGGAACAGGTGAAGGCCGTCGTCGCGGAGACTCTGCACGACATCGTCGATCCACTCGTCTTCGCCGAGGCGGCCGATCTGATCGCAGATCACAAGCTGCGTGGACACGACGTCATCGTCGTGTCTGCTTCGGGGGAAGAGATCGTCGCACCGATCGCCCGCGCCCTCGGCGCCACCCATTCCGTCGCGACGTCGATGAGGGAGGAAGACGGCCACTACACCGGCGAGGTGGACTTCTACTGCTACGGCCCCGGCAAGGTCGAAGCCATGGAAAAACTCGCCGCGGAGTACGGTTACGACCTCGCCGCCAGTTACGCCTACTCCGACTCGGTGACGGATTTACCCATGCTCGAGGCTGTCGGACATCCGACCGCAGTCAACCCCGATCGAGCGTTGCGCAAGGAAGCGGCCGTAAACGGTTGGCCCATACTGACTTTCTCGAATCCGGTCTCACTTCGTGCCCGATTGTCGGCCCAGTCCACGACCACGGTGGCTACTACCGCTGCGGTGGGAATCGCAGCTCTGGTGGCCGGCGCCATGACCTTCGGGCTACTGCGCCGGAAACGCTGAAATCCAAGGCCCACAAACAAAAATTGGTACTTGCTGTGAGCCCGGACACAGGGTACAAAGGAGTTACGGAAGAACGGAAGGCCAGGAACGGCTCGGAAGAGAAGGACCGTTTCCCCAACCGAAATTCCTAGCACGGGCACTAGGGCACCCACGCGGAGCACAAGCCACTATAAGGGCAGAAGCGTTGTGGGCCTGCGAGATTCGTTCAATTTGAGCGAGGACCCCGCACAGGTTGCGGGGACGACCTCAGAAAGCGCGATCCCTCGCCGAGGCCACCCACACAACCCACCGAGCACGCTTGGTAACGAGTAGTCCGTGCTGACGGGCGGCGAAGTCGATTTATCGGCAGCGCCGCCCGTTCGTTATGTTCCGACAGGCGCAATTTGCCGGACTATCCGGTAGCGGCGTCGGCAATCGAAGTCGCCTCTCGCGCACCGGCTTCGAGAGCACCACAGCACAGAATCACCCAGCTGCCGACGCCCGCCGGATTTCCCGAAGCGAATCCTGCCGCGCCGTCCGTGTACGCCTGTGGCCGCCGAAGCCAACTGACCTCGGGGACCCCGAGATTGTGCGGATCCAGTCCCGACGAGACCGCAACCAGACGCGAGGCCGCGCGGGCGACGATGCCGTCAGCGGTGCCGAACGGGCTCAGCGCCAAGAGTTCTCCGTGTACGACGGCCGCCAGAACAGGTGCCGGTGCACTGGTTCCGCCTGTAACGAGTTGGGCGAGAGCGTCCAACCGCTCCCCCACTCCGCGATCCGACCGTGGCCGCCCCAGTTGATCTGCGTCCTCGACGAGATCCGCCGCGGCCAACAGGTGCAGCCGGGCCAGAGCCTGAAGTGGGGCGCGCTTCCACGTCGACTCCATGAGCGGAAGGCTGTCGCCGTCGAGAGCCTGAGCCACGCGCAGAGCACCCGCGAGAATCGGATCACCGGCCATGCCCTCGGTCGGCAATTCGGTGGTGCCACCGGCGAGCGATGCGGAAGCGCGCGCGGCACGAACCGCGGCTTCGGCGGCAGTGGTGGGCCAACCGCGACGGTTGGTCTTGTGCCGATGAACCTCACCCAGAGCATCGCGCGCATGATCGGCGGCGGCGCGTACGCCTGGAAGATCGACGAGGGGCTGCAAGGGGTCCGTCACGATCAACGACGGTACCCTTGCAGCCCCTCTGCGGACTTGCCTACCTACCTGTTGCGTCAGCTTCCCAGCTTGATGGACCCACCGGGTATCGCGTCGAGCAACTTGCGGGTGTAGTCCTGTTGCGGATTACCGAACACGTCGTCGATCGGTGCCGATTCGACGATCGAGCCACGCGACATCACCAACACGTTGTCCGCGATCTGACGAACCACGGCCAGGTCGTGCGTGATGAAGAGGTACGTCAACCCGAACTCTGCCTGCAGGTCGTTGAGCAGGGTCAAGATCTGATCTTGCACGAGCACGTCGAGAGCGGAGACCGCCTCGTCGCAGATCACGACCTCCGGTTGCAAGGCCAGTGCTCGCGCGATGGCGACGCGCTGACGCTGTCCACCGGAGAGTTCGTTCGGGAACCGACGCATGACCGACTGCGGTAGACCCACCTTGTCGAGAAGTTCGCGGACGCGAGCCTCACGCTCGGCTTTGGTCCCGACCTTGTGGGTACGCAGCGGCTCCTCGATCGTGCGGTAGATCGAGTACATCGGGTCGAGTGTGCCGTAGGGGTTCTGGAAGATCGGCTGCACTCGTCGACGGAACGCAAATGTTTCCTTCGCACCGAGATTCGCCACGTCCTGACCGTCGAAGACCACGTTGCCTGCAGTGGGCTCGAGCAGACCGAGGACCATCTGTGCGACCGTCGACTTACCGGAACCCGATTCGCCGACGATTGCAGTCGTGGTTCCGCGGCGGACCTTGAAGGACACGTCGTTCACGGCTGTGAAGTCGGTGGTCTTGCGGAAACCCTTGCGCAGCTTGAACACCTTGGTCAGATGATCGACGACAAGAACGTCGTCGGTCACCTTGCCGAAGGACTCTGCCGCACTTTCCTCGGCCTTGACCGCTTCGGCGACCTCTTCCGCCTGTTCGCGAATCTCGGCGCGCGCCACCGACGAGCTGAGCCGCTTCGACGCCAACGACGGCGCAGCCGCGACCAGCTTCTGCGTGTACGGATGCTGCGGGCGCTTCAGAATCTCCAGTGCCGGACCGGATTCGACGATACGACCCTTGCTCATCACGATCAGATGCTCGGCGCGCTCGGCGGCCAGGCCAAGATCGTGAGTGATGAGCAGAACGGCGGTGCCGAGTTCCGTAGTCAGACCGTCGAGGTGGTCGAGGATCTGACGCTGGACGGTGACGTCGAGTGCCGACGTCGGCTCGTCCGCGATCAGGAGTTTCGGACGAGCGGACAACCCGATCGCGATGAGTGCGCGCTGACGCATACCGCCCGAGAACTCGTGCGGGTACTGCCCCAACCGGCTCTCGGCTTCGGCGAGTCCTGCCTCCTCGAGCAGTTCGGCGGCCCGAACCTTGGCTGCCTTGCCCTTGGCGATCCCGTTGGCGGCCAGTGCTTCCTCGATCTGGAAGCCCACTTTCCACACGGGATTCAGATTCGACATCGGGTCCTGCGGAACCAAACCGATCTGGCTTCCCCGGATGTGGACGAAGTCCTTCTCCGAGACCTTCGAGATGTCCTTGCCGTCGAAGATGATCTCGCCTGCCGTCACCTTGCCGGTGCCGGGAAGCAGATTGATGATCGAGTGGGCGGTGGTGGACTTACCCGAACCCGATTCGCCGACGATCGCGACCGTCTGACCCGGGTAGACGGTCAGGCTGACGCCTCGAACTGCCGGAACCGGACCGGAATTGGACTGGAACGACACCTCGAGATCACGAATCTCGAGCAACGGAGTTTCCTCCGAGGTGAGAGTTTCCTTGGTGGTCATCGTGCTCACCGCTTCCGCGACTTGGGATCGAGGGCGTCGCGCAGAGCGTCACCCATCATGATGAATCCGAGGACGGTGATCGCCAAAGCCGTTGCCGGGTAGAACAGAATGGTCGATCCCTGACGCAGCGTCACCTGAGCGTTGCTGATGTCGCCGCCCCACGAAACCTCGGTGGACGGAAGTCCGATACCGAGGAAGGACAGCGTCGCCTCGGCGACGATGTACGTGCCGAGCGAGATGGTGGCCACCACGATGATGGGCGCCAACGAGTTCGGGATGACGTGGCGGATCAGTGTCTTGAGCTTCGAGACACCCAACGCTTCCGAAGCCATGACGTAGTCGTTGTTCTTCGCCGAGATCACCGCGCCTCGAGCAATTCGTGCCATCTGCGGCCAACCGAAGAGTGCCAGGACGCCGACGACGGTCCAGATGGTGCGATCGGTGAACAGCTGCATCAGGACGATGGCAGCCAGGATCAGCGGGATGCCGAAGAAGATGTCGGCGACACGGGAGAGGATCGAATCGGTCCATCCGCCGTAGAAACCGGACAGCGCACCGAAGATCACGCCGATCACCAGCACCGACGCCGTGACGCCGACGCCCACGAGTACGGATGCGCGAGCACCGTAGATGGTGCGCGAGTACACGTCACAGCCCTGGCGGTCAAAACCAAACCAGTGCCCTGAGGTCGGCCCCTGCATGCTGTAGGTCAGGTCGCAGAACCGCGGATCGGTGCTCGTGAACAAGCTCGGAAACGCTGCGATGACGATGACCGCGAGGATGATGATCGTCGAGATGATGAACAGGGGGCGCTTGCGTAGGTCGCGCCACGCATCGGTCCACATGCTGGTCGGCGCCTGATCGAGTTTGACGGCGTCCGTCTCCCCGGGTGCCGCAACTTCGGGCGGTGCCACGAAATGACTTTGCCGGACTGCGCGTCCGGTCTTCACGGTCTCAGACATAGCGGATCCTCGGATCGAGCGCGGCGTACAAGAGGTCGACGAGCAGATTCGCGATCAGGTAGATCACGATCAGGATGGTGACGAACGAAACCACCGTCGGCGCTTCACCTCTGGTCACGGCCTGGTAGATCGTGCCGCCGACGCCGTTGATGTTGAAGATGCCCTCGGTGACGATGGCGCCGCCCATCAACGTTGCGAGGTCGGCACCCAGGAACGTGACCACGGGGATCAGCGAGTTGCGCAACACGTGCACGCGAACCACTCGTCCACGGGAAAGTCCCTTGGCGGTAGCGGTGCGGACGTAATCGGCAGTCAGATTCTCCGCCACGGACGTTCGGGTCAGTCGCAGTACGTACGCAAACGAGACCGAACCCAGAACCAGGGCAGGGAGCAGGAGATTGGTGAAGCTGGTGTTGCCACCGACCGTCGGCGGGACGATGCCCCATTTGACGCCGATGAAGAACTGAGCCAGGAAGCCGATCACGAAGATCGGGATGGCGATGAGAACGAGGCTGAACAGCAGGACGGTGCTGTCGAAGAATCCGCCCTTACGCAGGCCGGCGATGAGGCCGAAGCCGACACCGAAGACGGTCTCGACGATCAGTGCCATGAAGGCAAGTTTCATCGTGATCGGAAATGCCTGTGCCAGAACTTCACTGACAGGTCGTCCGGAGAACGACGTGCCGAAGTCCAGCGTGAAGATGCCCTTCAGGTACAGCAGGTACTGCTGATAGAAGGGGAGATCGAGGTGGTAGCGCTCCCGAAGCTGTGCTGCCACAGCCGGACTGAGCGCCTTGTCGCCCGCCAACGCGGCAATCGGATCACCGGGAAGCAGGAAGACCATGGCGTAGATCAGAAGAGTGGCCCCGAGAAAAACCGGGATCATTTGAAGCACTCGGCGACCGATGTACCAGAGCATCGGATCACCTCCTTGTCGATGATCGTGTACGTCAGCGGACAGTCCGGTGTGAACACGAGTTCGGGACGGCAGGCAGGGCGCCTGCCGCCCCGAACTCACGTTTCAGATGCGGATCGTTCTACGCGTCAGTTCTTTTCGATGTCTTCGTAGACCGGAACACCGTTCCAGCTGATGGTCACGTTGGAAACGTTCTCCGACCATCCACTGGCAGCGTTGCGGTACCACGTCGGCACTGCGGGCAGGTCCTTGAGCAGGACTTCCTGGGCCTGATCGAGCAGTTCCTGAGCCTTCGCCTGATCGGTCTGGCCGGCCGATTCGCGCAGGAGGCGGTCGAACTCGGGGTTGGAGTACTCACCGTCGTTGGAGCTGCCGCCGGTCTGGTAGTTCTGCGCCAGGAAGCCGTACTGCTGCGGGTAGTCGCCCTGCCAACCGGAGCGGAAAGAGCTCTGGATGGTGCGGTCGGTGGCTTCGGTGCGGATCTGAGCGAAGGTGGCGTACTGCTTGCCCTTTGCGTCGATACCGAGGGTGTTGCGGATGCTGTTCGCCGTGGCATCGACCCATTCCTGGTGTCCGCCGTCGGAGTTGTAGGCGATCTCGAAGCTGCCGGACCACGGTGCGATGGCGTCGGCCTTGGCCCAAGCAGCCTTGGCCGCCTCGGGATCGAACTTCACGTTGCTGTTACCGGTCAGCGAGTCGTTCCAGCCCTTGATTGCGGGGCTGGTGAAGTCGAGTGCAGGCGTCCTGGTCTTGTTGAAGATCTGCTGGGTGATCTGATCGCGGTTGATCGCCATCGAGATCGCCTGACGGCGGAGCATGCCCTCTTCGCCGCTGAAGTGCGGCAGGCGACCCGGGATCGTGAACGTCTCGATGGTTGCCGACGGCTGGTTGACGGTGCGTCCGGGCAGGTCCGACTCGAAGGTCGTGACGGCGCTCGGCGGAACCTGGTCGAGAACGTCGACGTTGTTGGCCAGGAGATCGGTGTACGCCGTGTCGAGGCTGTTGTACATGATGAAGTCGACGCCGGCGTTCTTCGGCTTACGGTTGCCGTTGTAGTCCGGGTTCACGACGGTGTCGATGCGGACGTTGTGCTGCCACGCGCCGGTTCCGTCGAGCTTGTACGGGCCGTTGCCGATCGGGTTCTCACCGAAGGCGGTCATGTCCTTGAACGCGACCTCGGGCAGCGGGTAGTACGCCGTGAAGCCGAGGCGATCGGGGAACGCCGACTCGGGCTGCTTGAGTTCGATGGTGAAGGTGGAGTCGTCCACAACCTTCAGACCCGACATGGTCTGTGCCGTCGGAACCTCGGCGGCAACTTCGTCGTAGCCCTTGATCGGATCGAAGAACGATGCCTGAAGCTGAGCGTTGGTGGAGAGGGCGCCGTAGTTCCACGCGTCGACGAACGACTTCGCGGTGACGGGGGTGCCGTCCGTGAAGGTCCAACCGTCCTTGAGCTTGACGGTGAAGTTCTGACCGTCGGTGCTCTCGATGGACTCGGCAACCTCGTTCTCCGTACCGCCGTCTGCGGTGTACGAAACGAGACCGGAGAACAGCGAGTCGAGGACGCGGCCGCCCATGTTCTCACTCGTGTTCGTGGGGATCAACGGGTTCTGAGGCTCGCCCGCCCAGGCGTTGACGACGCCACTGGACGATCCGCCCGACGAATCGCCGGACGAACATGCCGTGATCAGCACTGCCGTCATTCCGAGCGCGACCGCGCCCGTCGCTATGCGTGAGATACGCAAAGGAATTCCTTCCACATCTAAGTGACCCCGAGCATGCTCGCGGCCTGCCGACAGCCGTAACTGCCGGCGTCGTGTCGCCTACAACTGAAAGTGAACGTGACTTCGAGTTGTGGTCGAATAATGGTTTGACAATAGACACATCCGACGCGGGGCGCGCATCGCACCCATTGTCCGCAATTCCGAGGGAAATCTGTCCGCGCCCATTCACTCGTCGGCGGAAGCGACCACCCGTCGCATCAATTCGACCGATCGTCGCAGGACAACGGGTTGCAACGTGATGCAACGGTGCGTTTACGCGAGCTTGTGACTACCCTCACACGGAGTCAGAAAAGTGTCGATCAAAGTGGAAAGAAGGCCGTCAGCCATGACAAGCGCAGCCGAAACAGACGTCCCCCAGGCATATCCGCCGAGCGCAGAGTTCGCTGCGGCCGCCAACGCGGGACCGGAGTTGCAGGCTGCCGCAGATACCGACCGCCTCGCTTTCTGGGCGAATCAGGCTGAGCGCCTTCACTGGCACGAGAAATGGACCGACGTCCTCGACTGGACCGACGCCCCCGTCGCCAAGTGGTTCGTCGGCGGAAAACTCAACGTCGCCTACAACTGCGTCGACCGCCACGTCCTCGCCGGCAACGGCGACCGCGTCGCCATCCACTTCGAAGGCGAACCAGGCGATTCCCGCGACCTGACCTACAACGACCTCCTCGCCGAAGTCAGCCGCGCCGCAAACACTTTCACCGACCTCGGCCTCGTCGCCGGTGACCGCGTCGCGATCTACATGCCGATGATCCCCGAAGCGATCGTCACCATGCTCGCCTGCGCCCGCCTCGGCCTGACCCACTCGGTCGTCTTCGCCGGATTCTCCGCCACCGCCCTACGCTCGCGCATCGACGACGCCCAAGCCAAACTCGTCGTCACCGTCGACGGGCAGTGGCGACGCGGCGCAGCAGCACCCATCAAAACAGCGGTCGACGAATCCGTCGCCGGCGCCGAATCCGTCCAGAACGTGTTGGTGGTCAACCGGACCGGCATCGACGTCGACTGGACCGACGGCCGCGACCTGTGGTGGCACGAAACCGTCGCACAGGCCTCACCCGAGCACGAGGCGCAGGCCTTCGACGCCGAACATCCCCTGTTCATTCTCTACACCTCCGGCACCACCGGAAAGCCCAAGGGCATCATCCACACCTCCGGCGGCTACCTCACCCAAGCCTCGTACACCCACCACAACGTCTTCGATCACAAAGCGGGACAAGACGTCTACTGGTGCACCGCCGACATCGGCTGGGTCACCGGACACTCCTACATCGTCTACGGACCCCTCTCGAACGGCGTCACCCAGGTCGTCTACGAAGGCACCCCCAACTCCCCGAACGAGCACCGCCACTTCGACATCATCGAGAAGTACGGCGTCTCCATCTACTACACCGCACCCACCCTCGTGCGGACGTTCATGAAGTGGGGCCGCGAGATCCCCGACGCCCATGACCTGTCCTCGATCCGCCTCCTCGGATCTGTGGGCGAGCCCATCAACCCCGAAGCGTGGCGCTGGTTCCGAGAGGTCATCGGCGGCAACAAAGCCCCCATCGTCGACACCTGGTGGCAGACCGAGACCGGCGCGATCATGATCTCCCCGCTGCCCGGTATCACCGCCACCAAGCCCGGATCCGCGATGGCACCGCTGCCGGGGATTTCCGCGAAGATCGTCGACGACGACGCCAAGCCCCTCGGCCCCGGCGGCAACGGTTACCTCGTCCTCGACGAGCCGTGGCCGGCGATGCTCCGCGGCATCTGGGGCGACATGGACCGCTACCGCGACACCTACTGGTCCCGCTACGCCGAAGAAGGCTGGTACTTCGCCGGTGACGGCGCCAAGTACGACGACGACGGCGCACTCTGGGTCCTCGGCCGCGTCGACGACGTCATGAACGTCTCCGGTCACCGCATCTCCACCTCCGAAGTGGAATCAGCACTGGTGAACCATCACGGAGTCGCCGAAGCCGCCGTCGTCGGTGCCGCCGACGAGACCACCGGACAGGGCATCGTCGCGTTCGTCATCCTCCGTGAAGGCGTCGAGAACACCGGCGACGTCCTCATCGCCGAACTCAAGGCTCAGGTCTCCACCGACATCAGCCCCATCGCCAAGCCCCGTCAGATCACGATCGTGCCGGAACTGCCGAAGACCCGGTCCGGCAAGATCATGCGCCGCCTCCTGCGCGACGTCGCCGAAGGCCGCGACCTCGGAGACACCTCGACCCTGGTCGACCCCAAGGTATTCGACGCCATCCGCGGCAAGTAGGGCCTTCGGCCCCTGTGCGCCTTTTTGGTAGTCCCCACTACCGGAAAGGCACACAGGGGCGAAGCCCCTCTCGCAACTTCACTTCCTCTTTCGACGTCAGCCAGGACTCCTCGGCTACGCGGATGTCTGCGGCAACCCTCTTGTGCAAGGACTTTCCGCGCGAGGAGAGAAACACGCGTATCTTCCGACGGTCGTCCTCCCCGACTTCGCGGTAGATGAGCGCGAGCGAGACCAACTTGTCCGCAACTCGCGTCAGCGTCGGAGCCGGTGTTCCCGTTCGATCGCGCAGCTCAGCCATCGTCAGCCCCTCGGTCGACGCCAGGGCTTCGAGCGTCATCCAGTGATCAAGAGTGAGATTCTCTGCCGCCAGCGCCTTCTCCGCCGCTGCCGCGGCCATTCGAGCTGCTCGGACCAGCGCAGTCGTCAGCGACGCATCAAGAATTCCGGAGTCACTTTTTCCCACTGATCGCTCCCCCGCTGTTGCGCAGTTCACACTTCTCGGGCAATACTTTCAAATGAAATGATAGTAACCCAGGCCAGGCCGCTGACTCCCGATTCCGGCGGCGACGCATGAGCGCTACCGGCGCGCTCGAACGCGCGCGCAGCGCGGTGTGGCGCCTGGGCATGGTGGTTCCCCTTCAGGGGCCGGCCGGACTGTTCGGCCCCTCCTGCGAAGCAATCAGCGAGTTGGCCGCCCGCGACCTCAACAACTCCGGTGGCGTGCTGGGACGCGAAGTCCAGATCGAAGTGATCGACGGCGGCGCTTCGCCGAGCGTCGTCGCCGCCCGCGTGGGACAACTACTCGACGCCGGTGACATCGACGCCGTCAGCGGTTGGCACATCTCCTCGGTCCGCCACGCACTCGCACCGGTGGTCGCAGGCCGTATTCCGTACTCGTACACCTCGCTCTACGAGGGCGGCGAGGTCAGGCCCGGCATCTACTGCTCGGGTGAGACACCACGTCAGCAGATCGCGCCGGCGCTGAAGTGGCTGCGCGACAACGTCGGAGCGCGTAAGTGGTTTGTCGTCGGGGACGACTACATCTGGCCGCACAGCTCTCTCGGAGCCGTGAGGCAATTCGCCACCGAACTCGATCTCAGCCTGGTCGGCGGTTCGTTTGTCGACCTCGGGCGCGGAAACATGAAGCAGTTGGTCGAGACCGTCTCGAACTCCGGTTGCGACGGCGTGATCATGCTCCTCGTCGGGCAGGACGCCGTCGACTTCAACCGAGCCTTCGCCCGCCGAGGCCTCGACGAGTCGATGATCCGGTTCAGCCCGTTGATGGAAGAAAACATGCTGCTCGCGAGCGGCCCCCGCGCAACCCGGAACCTGTTTGCCTCGGCGGCGTACTTCCGCTCGATGGTCGACGGTAACTCCATGGACCTGCTCGGGCGCTACATCGCACTGCACGGCGCGCACGCTCCGGCACTGAACAACGCTGCCGAGTCGTGTTACGAAGGGATACATACCCTTTCGGCCCTGGTTCGACGCGCCGACAGCACACATCCGCGTGACCTGGACGCCGTCGTCGAGGGTGCCGCGTACGACGGGCCTCGCGGAACCGTCGAGTTTCGTGATCGTGTTGCACGGCAGAAGATTCAGCTCGCCGTCGCCGACGGACTCGACTTCTCGATCATCGCAACGCTCTGAGATTTTCCCTGAGATCTCCCTCTTGACTTCTGTGGCGCGCATCACTTAGTTTCATTTGGAATCATTTCATTTGAAAGTAACCGTCCCGAAGTAACCGTCCCGAAGTAACCGGAGGTGCCCGATGGGCAGTGTTGGTTTGCTTTACGTGGGAGCCGTCCTCTTCGTCAACGGACTGATGCTGCTCGGCACAGTTCCCGTTCGATCCGCCTCGGTCCTCAACCTCTTCGTCGGCGCACTTCAATGCGTCGTCCCCACCGTCATGTTGATTCAGGCTCAGGGAGATTCGAGTGCCGTCCTGGCGGCCTCAGGGCTCTACCTGTTCGGATTCACCTATCTCTACGTGGGCATCAGCAATCTCGCCGGCTTCGAGCCGGAAGGAATCGGGTGGTTCTCGCTGTTCGTCGCGTGCGCCGCGCTCGTGTACTCCTTCCTCTCTTTCACAGTGAGCAACGACCCAGTCTTCGGGGTCATCTGGCTCGCATGGGCAGCGCTGTGGACGCTGTTCTTCCTGGTACTCGGGCTCGGCCGCGAGAATCTCAGTCGCTTCACCGGCTGGGCAGCGGTCCTTCTGAGCCAGCCCACGTGCACGGTCCCCGCATTTCTGATCCTGACCGACAACTTCCACACCACACCCGCCGTCGCGGCCGGTTGGGCCGGAGCGCTTCTGGTTCTCCTGGGCCTGGCCAAGATCCTCGCTGCACCCAAAACCGCAGTACCCCAATCCCGTCCAGTCTTCAACTGATCGACACAACCAAGGAGTGAAAGACAATGCGACACGGTGACATCTCCTCGAGCAACGACACGGTCGGCGTAGCAGTGGTCAACTACAAGATGCCCCGCCTGCACGATCGCGCCGGTGTCCTCGAGAACGCGCGCAAGATCGCCGACATGATGATCGGCATGAAGACCGGCCTCCCCGGAATGGATCTGGTGGTCTTCCCCGAATACTCCACGCAGGGAATCATGTACAACGAGGAGGAGATGTACGCGACAGCAGCCACCATCCCGGGCGACGAGACCGCGATCTTCTCCGCAGCGTGCCGCGAAGCCGACACGTGGGGAATCTTCTCCATCACCGGCGAACAGCACGAAGACCACCCGAACAAGCCCCCGTACAACACGTTGATCCTCATCGACAACAAGGGCGAGATCGTTCAGAGGTACCGAAAGATCCTGCCCTGGTGCCCCATCGAAGGGTGGTACCCGGGAGACACGACGTATGTCACCGAAGGCCCGAAGGGGCTGAAGATCTCGCTCATCATCTGCGACGACGGCAACTACCCGGAGATCTGGCGCGACTGCGCGATGAAGGGTGCAGAACTGATCGTCCGTTGCCAGGGGTACATGTACCCCGCCAAGGACCAGCAGGTGATGATGTCCAAGGCAATGGCCTGGGCCAACAATTGTTATGTGGCAGTTGCCAATGCGGCCGGATTCGACGGCGTCTACTCCTACTTCGGACACTCCGCGATCATCGGATTCGACGGCCGGACGCTGGGTGAAACCGGCGAAGAAGAATACGGAATCCAGTACGCGCAGCTTTCCGTCTCAGCCATTCGCGACGCACGCGAGAACGATCAGTCCCAGAACCACATCTTCAAACTCCTCCATCGCGGCTACTCCGGTGTCCACGCAGCAGGTGACGGAGACAAGGGCGTCGCGGACTGCCCGTTCGAGTTCTACAAGCTGTGGGTCACCGACGCCCAGAAGGCTCAGGAACGCGTCGAGGCCATCACCCGAGACACAGTGGGTGTAGCGGATTGTCGCGTCGGAAACCTGCCGGTCGAGAAGACACTCGAAGCGTAAGGATCTCACTGTGCCTTATATCACCGACATGCTCCATGACCGGAACAGTGCAGCAGCACCACCGCCGGCCGAGGAACGAACCGAACCCGTACCGGTCGGGGCCTTCGACGCTCGCAAGCTCTCGAAAGCCCTGAGTTCCAAGATCGTCGGACAACAGGCCGCCGTCGACGCAGTGGTTCGTGCGATTTCGATCGCGCATGTCGGTGCCACGGATCCGACGCGTCCGCTCGCCAACATCCTTCTCGTTGGCCCGACCGGCGTCGGCAAGACGGAATTGGTGCGGCGCGTGGCCGCAGAACTACGGTCAGGACCCGATGATCTGTGCCGCATCGACATGAATGCTCTTGCGCAAGAGCATTATGCGGCGTCGTTCTCCGGGGCTCCACCTGGATATGCCGGTAGCAAGGAGTCCTTCACGCTGTTCGACAAGAACACCGTCGAGGGCGATCCGTACACCCCCGGAATCGTCCTGTTCGACGAAGTGGAGAAGGCCGACCCCACCGTGCTGCGTGCGCTCCTGCAGGTCCTCGACAACGGCGAACTCCGGTTGGCGAACGGTCAGCAGAAGATCTCGTTCCGCAACAGCTACGTGTTCCTGACCTCGAATCTCGGCTCTGCTGCGGTGGCAGAACGTCGGCGATCCCACCTGCGGCAGCTCGCCGATCGCGTCCGGATCGATCGACCGCGCCATGGTCATCATCTGGTGCAACGCGCGTTGGAGAAGTTCTTCGACCCCGAATTCTTCAACCGCATCGACGAAACCGTGATCCTCGACGAGTTCGACGAACAGACCGCGGAACAAGTGACCCGTCTCGAGATCGAACTGATCACGACTCGGTTGGCCAGGAGAGGCATCGACGTCGAGGTGGAGGACTGCGCCGTCGCCCTGTTGCAACGGCGCGGGTTCGACCCGGTGTACGGAGCACGTGGCCTGCGCCGCACCATCCGGAACGTCTTGGCCGACCCGGTGGCCGCCGCCGTTCTCGACCTTCGGCCGGTCGGGACGCAACCACTCGCCTTGCAGGCGCGGGCAGTTGGTGATCAGATACAGGTAAAGAAAGTCCCATGAGTGCTCGCTCACGTTGCGGATCGAATCCGCAACGTGGGCGACACATTTCAAACATGTCCGCGTAACGCCACCTCCCTAGGTTGGGTGCCTGCACCACAAAGTGCACATGCACAGGCACCCAGGGGAAGTGACGTCATGACAGCAGTGAACGAGCAGGTGTCCGCCGGCGCACCGGACAGGGCAGATCTCGGTGAGAACGCCGCACTGAAGGAGACGCTGGAGGACTACACCCTCCGATTTGCGCCACGCAGCTACCGCAAATGGGGAACCGGCGTCGTCGCGACCTCCGCGCTCGGCGGAATCGCGTATCTCGCAGACTTCTCGATCGGCGCCAACATCGGCATCTCGTACGGCACCGGTAACGCACTTCTGGGCATCGCCGTGTTTGCCGTCGTCATCATGGCGACCGGCTTCCCACTCGCCTACTATGCCGCGCGATACAATATCGACCTCGATTTGATCACTCGCGGAAGCGGTTTCGGCTACTACGGCTCGGTGGTCACCAACGTCATCTTCGCGACGTTCACCTTCATCTTCTTCGCGCTCGAGGGTTCCATCATGGCCCAGGGTTTGAAACTGGGGCTCGGGATCCCACTCTCGATCGGCTACGCGGTCTCGACCCTGATGGTCATTCCACTGGTCATCTACGGAATGAAGGCTCTGGCAAAGCTCCAAGTGTGGACGACGCCTCTGTGGCTCGCCATGATGGTGCTGCCGTTCCTGTATCTGCTGTTCAAGCACCCTGATTCGGTGAGCGCGTTCTTCGCCTTCGGCGGTGAGGACGGCGCAAACGGCAAGGGCGTCAACTTCGGATCGGTGATGCTGGCCGCGGGTGTCTGCTTGTCGCTGATCGCACAGATCGCCGAGCAGATCGACTACCTACGCTTCATGCCGCCCAAGACGCCGGAGAACACCCGTCGTTGGTGGGCTGCAGTAATTCTCGCGGGGCCCGGCTGGGTCATCTTCGGCGCGTTCAAGCAGATCGTCGGACTGTTCCTCGCTGTGTACATCATCGCGAACGTCGTCGACGGATCTTCGATCGCCAACCAACCCGTGCACCAGTTCCTCGAGATCTACCAGGACATGATGCCGCACTGGCTGGCCATGACGCTGGCCGTGATCCTCGTTGTCATCAGCCAGATCAAGATCAACGTCACCAACGCGTACTCCGGCTCACTGGCCTGGACCAACTCGTACACCCGCGTCACCAAGACCTACCCCGGACGCATGGTCTTCGTTCTGGTCAACCTGGCGATCGCACTGATCTTGATGGAAGCCAACATGTTCGACTTCCTCAACACGATCCTGGGCTTCTACGCCAACTGCGGTATCGCCTGGGTCGTGGTCGTCGCCTCGGACATCGCGATCAACAAGTACTGGTTGAAGCTCTCCCCGAAAGTCCCCGAGTTCCGACGCGGGATGCTCTACGACGTCAACCCCGTCGGCTTCGTGTCGATGCTGCTGGCCGCGGGCATTTCGATCCTGGTGTTCTTCGGTGCTTTCGGTTCGGCGATCAAGCCGTTCTCCCCGATCGTCGCAATCGTCATCGCGCTGGTGATGCCGCCGGTCCTGGCCGTCGCCACCAAGGGAAAGTACTACCTACGACGCACCGACGACGGCATCGATCTGCCGATGTTCGACGAGTACGGGAACCCCTCCGGTGAAACGCTTCTGTGCTGCGTCAGCGGAATCGAATTCGAGCGTCCCGACATGCTCGCGTCGAACGTGCCCGGTCCGAACGGCGAGAAGCAGTACATCAGCTCCCTGGCCTTGAGCACCGACAAGACCGGTGAGCACGTCCTGCCTGCTCAGCTTCCCTGACAACTGCTGTGCGCCTTTATTAACCGCCGGGGGTTAATAAAGGCGCACAGCAGGGTTATGCCCCTACATCGTCGAGCGACTCACCCTTCGTCTCACGCATGACCAGCAGCGCGACAAAAGTCAGCGTCGCCGCTACGAGAAGATAGATGCCGACCCAACCGACGCCGTAGTTCTTCGCGAGGTAGACGGCGATGAACGGCGCCACCGCTGCGCCCAGAATGCTGGCCGTGTTGTACGCGATTCCCGAGCCCGTGTAGCGGACGTTGGTCGGGAAGAGTTCCGGGAGAACGGCACTCATCGGGCCGAAGGTCAGGCCCATGAGCAGCATGCCCACGATGAGGAACGCCAACATGCGACCGTCGTTCATTCCGTCCGGTTCGAGGAAGACACCGAAGGTCAAGCCGAACACCATGATCAGACCGGTGATGATCAGCAAGGTGATACGACGCCCGTAACGGTCGGCGAGCCAACCCGAGACCGGCACGGCGGCAGCGAAGAACACGACTGCGATCAACTGCAGGACAAGGAAATCGGTGTACTTGAAGCCCGCACCGGTTCCACCGTCGGCCGGCGTCTTGCCGGTTCCGTGGCTGAGAACCCAGGTGGTCATGATGTAGAACAGCGTGTACGTCGCGAGCATCACGAACGTACCGACGATCAGCTGACGCCAGCTGGTCTTGAATACCTCGGCGACCGGAGTCTTGACCTTCTCGCCGCGCTCGACTGCACGCGCGAACACCGGGGTTTCCTCGAGCTTGAGCCGGACGTACAGGCCGATCATCACCATGATTGCGCTGAGCAGGAACGGAATTCGCCATCCCCAGCTCAGGAAGGCGCCCTCGAGGTCCGGGCTGGAATTGTCGTGGTTCATGAACAACGTGATGATCAGGAACAGTCCGTTGGCCATGAAGAAGCCGATGGGCGCACCGAGTTGCGGCCACATCGCCGCCCAGGCCCGCTTGCCTTCCTTGGCTGTCTCGGTCGCGAGCAGCGCCGCACCCGACCATTCGCCGCCGAGCCCGAGACCCTGGCAGAAACGCATGAGCGCCAACAACGCCGGGGCCAGCAGTCCGATCTGGTGATAAGTGGGCAGCAGTCCGATGAGGAAGGTCGCGATGCCCATCGTCAGCAGCGAGCCGACCAGAGTTGCCTTGCGTCCGACGCGGTCACCGAAGTGTCCGAAGAGAATCGAACCGAGGGGACGGGCGACGAACGCGAGTCCGAACGTCGCCAACGACGCGAGAAGCGCGGTGGTGTCGTTGCCCTTCGGGAAGAACAGGTGCGGGAACACCGATACTGCCGCTGTTGCATAGATGTAGAAGTCGTAGAACTCGATGGACGTACCCACCATGCTGGCGACCACGATTCGGCTGCGCGGCACTCCGGCGACGGTATCTGCGTCGCCGCCCTCCGGCTTGGGTGGATTCTCACTGACTGACGTACTCAAAACATGCTCCTGCGCCGTTATACGAAAGATGTCCAATTGGTGGGATAGTGTCCCAATCAGTAGGAATTGAACACCCGCGGGGTTTTCCGACGCAAATTCGGTTCGCGAATTCGGCTCAGCGGGCAATCCGCGATAAAATTCCGTAAAGGTGAGCCGGGAAGTCTGGTCGGCACGTGCATTCGATGCGTCACAACGTCGATCACGTTCATGTCTGTTGCATCCGAATTCGGTTGCACGAACAAAGGTCGTCCCCACGCGTGATCTCCACCCTGCGTTCCGAACTGTCCCGCTACCTCCGCACCGAAACGGTGGGCGGATCGATCCTCCTGATCGCTGCCGCCCTCGCTCTGATCTGGGTGAACTCTCCTTTCGGTGAGAGTTACATCGCACTACGTGACTTCCAGATCGGTCCGTCCGCACTCCATCTCGACCTCAGCTTGGGCACGTGGGCGCAGGACGGACTGCTTGCCGTCTTCTTCTTCGTCGCCGGCCTCGAACTCAAACGTGAACTGGTGGTCGGCGAACTCGCGGACCGCAAAGCCGCGATGCTCCCGATCATCGCGGCGTGCGGCGGCGTCCTGGTTCCCGCGATCATCGCGGCGTCCATCGGTTTCGGCACGCCCGGCATGGACAAGGGCTGGGCCATTCCCGTCGCGACGGACATCGCTTTTGCCCTCGGCGTGCTCGCGCTGACCGGCTCGAAGATCCCGGCGAGCGCCCGAGTTTTCCTGCTCAGCCTGGCCGTCGTCGACGATCTGCTCGCGATCATCCTCATCGCCGTACTGTTCACCGGTTCCCTCGCGATGTTGTGGCTGCTGACCGCGGCCGCAGCCCTGGCTGCCTACGCCTACGCCCAACACAAACGCATCACGACGCCGTTCCTCTACGTCCCGCTGGCACTACTGACCTGGTACGCGATGCACGAAGCGGGGATTCACGCCACACTCGCGGGCGTCGCGCTCGGCTTACTCACCCGGGTGAGGCGCGATCCGGACGAGGAGTACGCGCCCGGTAGCCGTCTCGAGCACCGCATTCAGCCTTACTCCGCAGGCTTCTGTGTCCCCGTCTTCGCACTGTTCGCCTCCGGTGTTCCGATCAACGCGGCGGTACTCGGCGACATTTTCACCGACCCAGTAGGGCAATCGGTCGTCGTCGGTCTTCTGGTCGGCAAAACCGTCGGAATCTTCGGAATTTCCCTGCTCGCGATCAAATTGGGGATAGCAACCAAACCCAAGACACTGGAATTGAGAGACATGTTTGCCCTCTCAGTTCTCGGTGGCATCGGGTTCACCGTTAGCCTGCTTGTAGCAGACCTCGCATTGGACGGGGTCGGCGATGGCAGCGAGGCCGAGATAGCGAAGGCCGCAGTTCTCGTGACATCGTTGGTGGCATCGCTGATCGGATCAGCGCTGCTGTGGCGACGTGGACGAGTTCATGCGGCTCGAGACGACGCTTCCACCGCCATTGCCACGGACGCGAGAGAACTACCTGGAGAGGTCGACAAGTGAGCTTGACCAACGGAGAGAGCCAGCGCTTCACCGGAGATGGAGTACCGAACACGGTCTCTTCCATCCCTCTCACCGATGTGGACGCCCGCACGCCGGGCGAGGCCACCATCGGGGCCCTCGTCAAGGACGCGACCGCACAGGTCTCCACCCTCGTGCGCGCCGAGGTCGAACTTGCCAAGGCCGAGGTGACGGGCGAGGTCAAGAAGGGTCTGCAGGGCAGCGTCTTCTTCATCCTGGCCTTCACGGTTCTGCTGTTCAGCTCGTTCTTCTTCTTTTTCTTCCTGGCCGAGATGCTCGACACCTGGGTGCCGCGCTGGCTGGCGTTCCTCATCGTCTTCCTGATCATGGTGGTGACCACCGCGATTCTGGCGCTGCTCGGTTATCTGCGCGTGCGCAAGTTGAGGGCTCCGGAGAAGACGATCGAATCGCTCAAGCAGGCCAAGAACGTCATCCCCGGCAGCCATGACGACGCAAAGCCGTCGGTCGATTTCAACGCGCGCCGGTAGCGAGTCTGATCGAAAGTGGCAGCCCCAGATCCATCCACCGTCAGGTTCGACGGCCCCTGGATTCACCGGGACATTCACGCCAACGGCATCCGGTTTCACGTCGTCGAGGTAGGCGACGCGGAGCCGGATGCTCCGTTGGTGGTGCTTCTGCACGGATTCGCCGACTTCTGGTGGTCCTGGCGCCATCAATTGACGGCACTGTCCGAGCAGGGCTTCCGCGTCGTCGCGATGGACCTTCGTGGGTACGGCGACTCCGACAAGCCCCCTCGTGGCTACGACGGTTGGACGCTCGCCGGTGACGTAGCCGGCCTCATTCGTGCGATGGGTTACGGCAAGGCCACGCTGATCGGTCATGCCGACGGCGGGTTGGTGTGCTGGGCGACCGCGCTCCTGCATCCACGCCTGGTGCGGTCGATAGCGCTGATCTCGTCTCCACACCCGATGGCGCTCAAGAAAGCAGTCGTCCGCGACCCCTATCAGCGCCGCGCGCTTTTGCCCTCGTTCCTGGCCTATCAGGTACCGCTACGCCCGGAACGTCGGTTGACGGCCGACAACGGCGCCGAAGTGGAGCGTCTGGTTCGCTCGCGGTCGGGCCCCACCTGGCCGCAGCAACCCGAATTCGCAGACGTCATGAGCAAGATGCGGTCCGCGATCCGGATCCCGGGCGTCGCGCATTCCACCTTGGAGTACCAGCGTTGGGCCTTCCGCAGCCAGCTCCGCCCCGAGGGCCGACGTTTCATGCGTTTGATGGATCAGGTTCTTCGCATTCCGATCGTCCAGATTCACGGCGAACTCGACCCGTACGTGCTCACCCGTACCGTGCGTCGCGACAAGCACTGGGCTCCCGGCGAGAAACTGCGCACCATTGCCGGAGTCGGTCATTACGCGCATCAGGAAGCCCCCGAGCGCGTCAATCGCGAACTCGGGGACTTCCTCCTTACGGAGAAGTGACCGCTACAGGATGCACGCGCCCGTCGGTACGGGCGTCGATGCCGAGGCAGCCGCGTTCAACTGGCGCGAGACTTCCTGCGCGGTGAGGACGAATCCGGTGTCACTGTCGTCGACGGCAGCACCGAACACGACGCCGAGGACCCGCCCCTGATCATCGACCATCGGTCCACCCGAGTTGCCCTGCCGGATGGATCCGCGCACGGTGTAGACCTCACGCTGGGTGGTTCCGGCCTTGTAGATGTCCGGCCCGTTCAGGTTGAGGACCTCACGAACGCGGGCTGCGCTGGCCGTGTACGGACCACCGCCGGGGTAACCGAGCACCAACGCGTTGTCACCGGTCCGAGCCTGCTCCGGAGCGAACGGCAGCACCGGCGCGTCCAATCCGGGAACCGCCAGAATCGCGATGTCCACGGCGGAGTCGAAGAGCACCACCTGCGCGGGCAGTGCGCCCTCCATGGTGTCCACGGTGATGCTCTCGGTTCCGGCAACCACGTGGGCGTTGGTCATGACGCGTTCGGGGGCGACGATGAATCCGGATCCCTCGAGCGCGCGCTGGCAACTCGGTGCGACGCCGTTGATGCGGAGAACACTCGGACGCAACTGCGCCGCCAACGGACTGGCGAGAACGCTCGCGTCGGGTGCTTCGACCTCGGTGATGGGCGTGCGCCCGAACGGGCCGATGACGTCAGGCAGGCCGGAGGTGTCGAGCAGCGCCGAGAACTCGGTCGGGATGCGGCGCAGCCACTGCGGCGCCACTTCGTCCACGCTGGCGAGAACGTCCGAACCACGAACAGCGGCGGCAATATTCGGCTGCGACGAGGAAGTGAGCGGAATCGCGAGCAACCACGCCGCGACCACGACAGCCACCGCCTGTAGACCCGCACCGATGACGCTGTCGACGGATCGCGCCGTCGGACTGTGCATTCCGCTGCGCGCCGCGCGTCCGAGCACCATGCCGGCGACCTCGCCGATGATGACCAACACGACGATCAGCGAGATGCCCGCGAGGATGCGCAGCTTGCCTTCGGTGACGTGCACGAGCAGGTGCGGCGCCAACAGAATCCCGGCGACGGCACCGAGGATCACGCCGACGAACGCCAGCGCCGACGCCACCGCGCCCTGACGCCATCCGGACGTGGCCGCGATGAGGGCGACCAGAACGATGGCGATGTCCACCCAACGAGAACCTGTCATCGCGGCACCGCCGAATCCTCGACACCTTCACCGAACTCGGACAGCGCTGTGTCCAGGTCTCTCACGTCCTCGTAATTCCACGGAATCTCCCAGCCCGACACCGTGAACAGCGCCGCGAGGATTCCTGCTGTGAACCCCCAGACCAGCATGCCGTCGGCGCGGAACGCCGGGCCCTGGTATCCGAGGGGATGTCGAACCTGAAACCGGTTGTCTGGGTCGAGCAACGTGCGCAGCGGCACCCGGGCCACCCGTCCGACCTCGCCCTCGTCCTGAATGCCCACCGTCGTCGGCTGCTCCCAGTAGCCGAGCACCGGCGTCACGTCGAAACCCGACGGCGGGATGAAGATCTCCGGCAGCACGGTGAGCGGCTGAACTCCGCTCGGATCGAGCCCGGTCTCCTCCTGCGCTTCACGCAGCGCGGTGCCGATGGGGCCGTCGTCGCCCGGATCGGCGGCACCGCCGGGGAATGCGACCTGTCCGCTGTGCTGACGCATCGTCGACGCCCGTTGGGTCAGCAGGACGTCTGCGCCCTCCGGCAAGCCGCCGACGGCGAGAGGGTCGGCCTCACGCGGTCCGCCGAAGAGCACGAGCACCGCGGCCGGACGCGTCACGGTGCCGCGCGGCGCGCGACGCTCGAGGACGGGGTTGATCCGATGGGGATCGGTGGGCTGGGTGCTGGCGACAGCGCGCAACCACTCGGGAACCGGTGTGCTCATACGACGACTCCCAGATATTGCGCCGCAGCGGCGGCGATCTCGTCCGCACTGCGGAAGGGTTGGGGCAAGACCTTGGCGACTGTTCCATCCGCGCGCACGAGCACCGACACCGGCAGCACCGGCGGTGCGCCCACTGCGATCCGTACCTTGCCGTCACCGTCCTGGACGCCGGGCAAACGCACCGAGTAGTCGATGAGTCGCGTCAAAGCGTTCTCCTGATTCGGATCCGAATGCACGGTCAGCACGTTGATGCTGCCGTCGGCGCGCTCCGCGAATTCCTGAAGGTACGGAAGCTCTTCGGCGCATGGCGCGCACCAGTACGCCCACAGATTGAGCAGAGTCGGCTTTCCGCCCACCGCTGCGGCAAGGTCGACGGGCGCTCCGTCGGAGACGCAGTCGAGGGTGATTCCGGCGAGAGCCGAGCCGGCAGGCGCTTCGCCGGTCGGAGTCGGGCAGGAGGCCAGAGCCGCCTGGCTACGGAGTTGATCGAGCGATTCCGACGACGGAGTGAACGTCGGCGGCTGATACGCGGACGAGGACGGGCCCGTCGAGGTGGGCGTCGTGTCGTCTCCTCCGCGCGGCCAGATCGCCACGACGAGAGCCGCGACGACCACGAGCGCAGCGAGAGACCATCTTCCGGCACTTGTCATCGGTGATCACAACCCTGCCAGGGCGAGCAGATGATCGGTCTCGGGGCCTTTCACCAGGGCCGCGGCCTCGGTTTTGTCGGTCGGGCCGAGACCGTACGACGGGCAGTCCTTGGCCAGAACACACACACCGCATGCGGGCTTGCGCGCGTGGCAGACCCGTCGGCCGTGAAAGATCACGCGATGCGAGAGCAGAGTCCATTCCTTACGTTCGATCAGTGCCCCGACGGCGTGTTCCACCTTGACGGCATCTTCTTCCTCGGTCCACTTCCACCGACGCACGAGCCGACCGAAGTGGGTGTCGACGGTGATTCCCGGAATGTCGAAGGCATTGCCCAGCACGACGTTCGCGGTCTTGCGTCCGATGCCTGGGAGTTTCACCAGATCTTCGAGCTTGTTCGGGACCTGCCCGTCGTGGCGTTCGAGTAGCGCCTGACCGAGTCCGATCAGCGACGTCGTCTTGTTCCGGTAGAAGCCGGTGGAGCGGATGTACTCCTCGAGTTCGGTCCGATCGGCTTCCGCGTATGCCTTTGCGTCGGGATAACGGGCGAAGAGTGCCGGCGTGACCATGTTGACGCGGACGTCGGTGCATTGCGCCGACAGGATTGTCGCCACTGCCAGTTCCAACGGAGTCGTGAAGTCGAGTTCGCAGTACACGTGTGGGAAAGCCACAGCGAGCTCACGATTCATCCGACGCGCCCGGCGTACCAATCCGAGGTGTGATTCTTCCTTCCGCGCACCCCCCGAACGCGGTTTCTTCCGCTGCTCTGAACTGCCTGTCGGGGTGGTCTGCACTCAGACAACTGTACGGATACGACATGAGTGGAGACTCCGTCGTGTCGATTCTGAGACCTTCGACGTGTTTACTTCCCCCTATGCAAGGACTCGCAGTAATTCTCTTTCCGCTACTGCTTATGCTCTTTGCCCTGGCGATGGAACGAGTCGAAGGGCGATTGCGTCGGCTCTCGGTCCAAGAGCATGAAGTAGAAGACTTCCTCGACCAGGCAAGTCACGACGACGTCGCCCGCCTGGCAAGCGATGGGTTTCCCCATGCGTTCGCCCGCTTCCACCGGAAGCGTAAGGGCCGTCAGTCGGAGGCTCCCGAGAGCGCCAGCCTGGGCGAAATCCGGACACAACGGGCAAGTTGACGGCCATACAAAGTAGTCACCGCAGCGGATTCCGGAAGAATTTTCGGCTCTTACGTGGCATCAATCACTCGTCGCGAGCTAACGGGACGTAGACTTCGATGCCGTACCTGTTGCATTGAACACAGATTGCATTGGACACAGTGTCTCACTCATGAGGGCTGAGCCTGTGTACGACGGTTTGTGCACAGCGAGGGTACAAAGATAGATAGCGCAAAAATGACACCACAAACGAACAAATCCCAACAAGGAGCGCACGTGGACGACGTCCTGGCAAGAGCCGGCATCTTCCAAGGAGTCGAGCCCTCAGCGGTAGCGGCGCTGACAAAGCAGCTGCAGCCCGTCGACTTCCCCCGTGGACATGTCATCTTCAACGAAGGTGAACCCGGTGACCGCCTGTACATCATCGTGTCCGGCAAGGTGAAGATCGGTCGACGCTCACCCGACGGTCGCGAGAATCTGCTGACGATCATGGGCCCGTCCGACATGTTCGGCGAACTGTCCATCTTCGACCCCGGCCCCCGCACCTCGACGGCTACGACCGTCACCGAGGTTCGCGCCGTGAGCATGGACCGCGACGCTCTCAAGGCATGGATCCAGCAGCGCCCCGAGATCGCCGAGCAGCTTCTGCGCGTTCTCGCCCGCCGTCTGCGTCGTACCAACAACACCCTGGCCGACCTGATCTTCACGGACGTTCCCGGCCGTGTCGCCAAGGCGCTCCTGCAGCTCGCGCAGCGCTTCGGCACTCAGGAAGGTGGCGCCCTGCGCGTCACTCACGACCTCACGCAGGAAGAGATCGCCCAGCTCGTCGGCGCTTCCCGCGAGACCGTCAACAAGGCGCTCGCCGATTTCGCACACCGCGGATGGCTTCGCCTCGAAGGCAAGAGCGTCCTGATCTCGGATTCCGAGCGCCTCGCTCGTCGCGCGCGCTAGCTCTTCCTGTTCGACTCTTTCGGCCGCTCCCGCTTCTGTGGGGGCGGCCGAAGTCGTTCACTGAACTCTTGTTGTACCTATCGGTAAAGTCTGTACCGATAGGTACATATCTGATCGAGAGGCCCCGCAATGACCGTCCGAGCACCGATTCCGCCCTTCACTCACGAAACTGCCGTCCAGAAGGTCCGCCTCGCCGAGGACGGATGGAACTCCCGCGACCCGCACAAGGTGTCACTGGCCTACACGCCGGACAGTTGGTGGCGTAATCGGTCGACGTTCGTGACCGGCCGATCCGAGATCGTCGAACTTCTGACCGAGAAGTGGACCCGCGAACTGGACTACCGGTTGATCAAAGAGTTGTGGGCACACAGCGACGACCGCATCGCAGTGCGATTCGCGTACGAGTGGCACGATCACGACGGGCAGTGGTTCCGCTCCTACGGCAACGAGAACTGGGAATTCGACGCCGACGGACTCATGCACCACCGTCATGCCAGCATCAACGACGTTCCCATCGAGGAGTCCGAGCGAAAGTTCTTCTGGGATCCGACCGGACCACGCCCGCACGATCATCCGGGCCTGAGCGAGTTGGGTCTGTGATGAAAGGATGAATCCATGGCCAGACAGGTAGCTGAACGCTCGGACACGATTCCCGCTCTCGCGAACGTGTTTCGAACCTACGGGTTCGACGGAGCAAGCCTGGCCGTCATCACCGAACACACCGGTTTGGGCAAAGGCAGTCTCTACAACTTCTTTCCGCGCGGGAAGGAAGAGATGGCCGAGGCGGTGCTCGACGAGGTCGACGGATGGTTTCGCAGCGAAGTCTTCGAACCTCTTCGAGCAGAATCGGTTCCACCGAGGCAGCGCATCCAGAGCATGTTCGCTACCGCGGGCGACTACTTTCGGTCAGGGCAACGCATTTGCCTGTTCGGCGCATTTGCACTCGGTGAAGAGCGAAACCGCTTCGGCGCCAGGGTGCGAACATACTTCGACGAATGGACAGCGGCTCTCGAGGCGGCACTCGTCGGTGCCGAAGATTCCATCGGACTCGCCGAAGAAGCCGTGGCCGGGATCCAAGGGGCGATCGTGATGTCCCGGGCCCTGGACGACGGTTCCGTATACAGCCGAGTGACGACGCGACTCGAAGATCGACTGGTACAGGCACTCACGCCGTAACGCATACCGCACGACCACAAAGGCATTTGTGCCGCGGCATCCACCTGGCATGCTCGAAAAAGCATGCACAAGAAGAAAGGAACCCATGCCCTCGTTCGAGACGGTGATCGCATCCACCCCTTCGGGGAAGGTCCGCGGCCGAAAGCGTGACGGTTCCTACTACTTCGGTGCGATCCCCTACGCCAGCGCACCGCGCTTCGAGAAGCCGCGACCGGTGGAACCGTTCTCCGACGTCTTCGACGCCACAGCGCTTGGAACGGTCTTCCCCCAACCACCTTCACGACTCGAACGCATCATGGGGCCACCGCTCCCCGAACCGGGGCACAGCGAGGACAGCTTCACCGTCACCGTCACAACCCCGTCGCTGACCGGTCATCGCCCGGTGATGGTGTGGCTTCACGGTGGCGGGTACTCCAGTGGCGGCGGCTCACTCCCCTGGTACGACGGCGGCGCTTTGTCAGCCGAGGGCGACGTCGTCGTGGTGTCGGTCAACTATCGCGTCGGCGTGCTCGGATACCTCCTCCTCGACGGCGTCAGCGAAGGCAATCTCGGGGTACACGATCAGATCGCGGCGCTCGAGTGGGTGCGCGAGAACATCGAGGCATTCGGCGGCGACCCAGACTCGGTCACCGTATTCGGGCAGTCGGCCGGCGCCCATTCCATTGTGAATCTGTTGAGCAGTAACAACTCTCGAACCCTGTTCCATCGAGCAATTCTGCAGAGCACCCCACGGCCGGACCTCAACTTCACGCAGGCTGCCGCGATCGAGAACGGGGAGACGTTTGCCCGACTGCTCGACGGAGATCCTCGGACCGCACCGCTCTCCCACATTCTCGACGCATTCCGCGGCACGGCTGTCGAGTTCAGCCGGCGGTCCCCCAATGTCGTGCAACCGCCCTTCGCGCCGATCTCCGAACTGGAACCGGTGATCCGAACTTTCGAAACAGCGCCTGACGTCATCGTGGGATACACCCGAGAGGAGGGATCTGCTTTCGTGCGCGACGTAGCGGGAGTACCCGATCCCGAACACGTCGCCGAAAAGGCACTGACACAGAACATGTTTGCCGAACCGGCAATGGAGCTGGCCGAGACCTTCACAGCGGCCGGCGCGTCGGTGTACACGTACCGCTTCGACTGGGCACCGACGGACGACGTCTTCGGAGCAACTCACTGCATAGAACTACCCTTCGTGTTGGGAACCGAGCAGTCCTGGCAGGGCTCACCGATGCTGGGCAGCAGCGACTGGCAGAGCATCGACGCACTGGGCCGTCGGATACGCCGGCACTGGACGTCGTTTGCGCACACGGGAAGTCCGGACAGCAGCGAAACCTGGGAGAAGTACACCTCGTCCCAATCGATCGGAATCACCTTCTCCTGAGCAACTTCGGGCGCCTACCCACCCGGAGAAATCCCGTCTAGGATTGCTCCATGGACATGCCCAAGCTCCTCGACGGGCGACTCAAACTCCGCCATCTCCTGCTCGTCGACGCATTGAGCCGTCAGGGCAGTGTGGTCGGCGCCGCTGCCGCACTTCACATCACGCAACCTGTCGCGACTCGGAGTCTGCACGACATCGAGTCCATTCTCGGCGTCTCGCTCTTCGACCGCGGCCCTCGCGGCATCACCCCGACCATTTTCGGCGAGGCCTTCACAACTCATGCACGGGCCGTGATCGCGCAGCTGACCGAAGCCGGGCGACACGTCGTCGAACTTGCCGACGCCAATCGCGGAACCGTCATCGTGGGAACACATCTCGCCGGATCCAACGTGCTGCTTCCCGGCGCTATCGCGCGCCTGAAGGTTCACCACCCGTTGCTCACCGTCGTCGTGCGCGAAGGTACGCCAGAGCAGTTGCTCACCGATCTGGAAGCGGGCCGAATCGACCTGATCGTCGGCCGGCTCACCTCACCTACCGATGACACCGCGACAAGACGGAACCTCTACGCCGAATCCGTCGAACTCGTCACCCGCGTAGATCACCCGCTCGCTCACCGCGAGGACGTCCAACTCGAAGAACTACGCGGCTTCCCCTGGATCCTTCCCGGGGTCGAGACAGTGCTCCGCCGCGAACTCGAGGAGTTCTTCGCCCGCAACGGCTTGCCGTTGCCCGAAAATCGGGTCGAGGCAACCTCTTTCCTCACCGTGCGTCAGCTACTGGTCGAGACCGACATGATCGCGGTACTACCGAGCCTCATCCCCCGCGACGATGCGCGCTTGACCACCCTGTCCATCACACTCGATCCGATCGGGCACAGCGTCGGCATCACCTCGTCGGCGACTCGCACGTCGAGTCCGTCCGCGCAGGCCCTGATCGCGACGCTGGAGTCCTTTGCAACTGAGCTCATGCGACCGTGAAACGCCGATCGGCCCGTTCCCTCCAGAGGGAACGGGCCGATGTCGGATCAACCAGGACTCAGGCGTTTTCGGAGACGCGAATCTCCTCGTGCTCCAAGCCCCGCGACGAATCGGGGACAATCTTGAACAGTGCGATGGCGCCGACCAGGCTGATCGTGCACACCCCGGCGAGATACCAGGTCACACCGACCGAAGATCCGGTGGCGTCGAGCAGAGCCGTGGCGATCATCGGTGCCAGTCCACCGCCGAGAATTGCACCGCTCTGGAGGATCAGAGACGAGCCGGAATAGCGGACCTTGGCCGGGAAGGTATCGGCGATGATGCTGCCCTGGACACAATGTGTGACCGGAACGATCAGGCCCATGCCCAGGAACGCGATGACGGCGACCATTTTGTTCTCGGTGTTGAGGAGCGGGAAGAACACGATGCACCACAACAGGATTGCGGCAGATCCGCCGATGAACATGTGCCGACGCCCGTACTTGTCGGCGATCTTTGTCCAGAACGGGATGGAAAGGAACCACAGGACTGCTGCCGCGGTCACGCTGAGCACCAGGAATTGCTTGTCGTAGCCCAGATGTTGAGTTCCGTACGACAGGGTGAACACCATGAAGGCGTACGCCACGGCGGAGTTCGCCAAGCACGCGGCAAGCGTGAGAGACAAACGGGGGAAGCCGACCTTGAGCGACTCACGCAGCGGGAAGCGGACTATTTCGCCCTTCTCCATGATCCCGGCGAATGACGGCGACTCGGTGACGCGCAGGCGAATCACCAGACCGATCGCCACCAGAACGAAGCTGAGCAGGAACGGGATTCGCCAACCCCACGAAGCGAATGCCGAGTCCGACATCACGGCGTTGGTCGTCAGGAAGATGCCGTTGGCGAGAACCAGTCCGGCGGGTGTGCCCATCTGAGGGAAACCTGCATAGAGATTCTTCTGCCCCGCCGGCGCGTGCTCCATCGACATAAGTGTCGCGCCGGCGCCTTCACCGCCCAGACCGATGCCCTGAACGACGCGCATCGCCACCAGGAGGACGGGCGCCCAGAAACCGATGGAGTCGTAGTTCGGGATGAGGCCGATGAGTGTGGACCCGATGCCCATCATCACCAATGAGACCACGAGCGTGGCCTTGCGCCCGATCCGGTCACCGAAGTGCCCGAACACGAGTCCACCCACCGGCCGTGCAATGAACCCGACGGCGAAGGTGCTGAAGGCAGCCAGCGTGCCGGCCGTGGGGCTCAGGCTCGGGAAGAATTGTTTGTTGAAGATCAACGCGGCGGCTGTGCCGTAGAGGAAGAAGTCGTACCATTCGAGAGTTGTGCCGGCCAGGGTTGCCATGGCAACTCGGCTACGGGCCGCTTTCTCCGGCAACGGCTTTCCGTCGCTCGTAGTGCTGTTGGATATCTTGTCTGACATCGCGGAACCTATCGATTGGATGGGGCAGGCGGACGATGAAGTCTGTAGTCACCGACCCCGTCTTCGGGATTGTCGGTATCACGAGCGTCGTCGATCGTTGTGTTTGGAATTGTGCTCGCTCGAGACATGACTCACAAATGCCGAATTCACCGTCCGCCATACCGGAAAAGGTATAGCCGGGGCCTCAGACGAGACCCAGGAAGCGTTCGGCATTCCCCCGCGAAATCAGTTGGCGCGCAGTATCGTCCAAGAACTCACTCTTGCGAACCACCTCACCGACCGGACGCTCCCCCAAGGGGTACGGGTAATCACTACCCACCATCACACGGTCCACCCCCACCGTGTCCACCAACAGTCGCAGCGCACGCTCGTCGAAGACGACGGAATCCACGTAGAACCTTCCCAGGTAGTGCGACGGCGGGAACTGCGACGTACCGATGATGTCGTTGCGGCCGTGCCAGGCGTTTTCCATCCGTCCCAACCAGAACGCGAAAGATCCACCACCGTGCGCAAATCCGATCTTGAGACGATCGTCGATCTTGTCGAACACCCCACCGAGAATCAGTGCGAGTATCGACAGGTGCGTTTCGGCCGGCATCGCAGTGAGCCACTGCGCCATCCAGCGATCGAGGCGCGGAGAGTTGGCCATGTCCCACGGGTGCACGAATACCGGCACGTCCAGCGACGCGCAGTGCTGCAGGAACGTCACCACGCCCTCGCTGTCGAGGTCCAGATCGCCGACATGATTGCCGATCTCGACACCGCGGTGCCCGTTCGCGATGCACCGCTCCAACTCACGGCACGCCGCGTCGGTGTCTTGCAGAGGCACCTGGCAGAAGGGAATCAAACGATCCTTCGCCGGCTCCACGATCTCGAGTGCGAGGTCGTTGAAGATCCGTGCAATGCGACTTGCCTGCTCACCGCTCCGGCCGTAGTTGAAGAACGCCGGAGTAGGTGAGACGACCTGCGTCTGCACGCCGTCGGCATCCATGTCCCGAAGCCGCACCTCGGCGTCCCAGGCATCGGACTGGATGCGGCGGAACTCCTTGGTGCCCATCATGATCATTGCTTCGGTTTCCGACTCGACCTTCAGCCACGGCGCTTGCGGCCCCGCGTCTTCGGTCAGATCCGGCCACCCGTTGGGCACGTAGTGGGTGTGGATGTCGATCAGGTTGCTCATAGCTCAGCCCTTGCCGGGATGGAGCGTGCCGCACTTGTCACACGTGCGGGCTTCTTCGCTCTCGTAGAACTTGACGAACACCGGCGGAAGGTCGGCCACGATGTCGCGCACCTGAAGTTCGACCTCGTGAATCTTGTGATCACATTCGAGGCAGTACCACTGGAACTTCTCGAGCGTGCCTTCCTTGCGGACGCGTTCGATGACCAGGCCGATCGAGCCCGCGGTGGGACGCTGCGGCGAATGCGGAATGTCTCTTGGCAGCAACCAAGTTTCACCCTCGCGAATGTCGACGCGCTGAGGACCGTCTTCGGTCATGACATTGACGTGGATGTCGCCTTCGAGCTGGTAGAACCACTCCTCGTACGGATCGAGGTGGTAGTCGGTCCGCTGGTTGGGGCCGCCGACGACCTGCACGATGAAATCGTCTCCGAGCGCCATCGTCTGATTGTTGACGGGCGGCTGCAGGAGGTGGCGGTTGTCGTCGATCCACTTCTTGAAGTCGATGACGGGAGGAATCGTGGTCATGATGCATTCTCCGTATCTTCGGACGCCGTGCGTCGGGAGGCGGGCACGTACGCCACGCCGGAAAGTTCGATGAGCAGGTGAGGGTGGGGCAGCTGGTGAACAGCCACAGTCGTTCTCGTCGGACCGTTTTCGTCGAACAGTTCGGCGTACACCTCGTTGTATCCACCGAAGTCGTTCATCGACACCAGGTAGGAGGTGACCTGAACCAGATCACTGAGTTCTCCACCCACTTCGGCGAGGATTGCCGCGATGTTTTCGATGACGGCACGCGTCTGCGCCCGAATGTCGAGCGCCGTCGTCCCCATCTCATCGACCTCGACGCCGACAAACGTGTTGTCGGGTCGACGCGAACTGGTCCCGGAGACATAGACGAAATCGCCGACCACCTTGACGTGGGGGAACTTTCCGCGCGGCTTCGCCAGCTTCTCGATGACCTGCGCCCCACTCATCGCTTCACACCTTTCACCGTGACGGTTCCGAGTCCGTCGATAGTGCACTGTGCGACGCCCTCGTCGAGTCGCACAGCTGCTGTGGCGGCACCGGCCAGAATTACCTGACCGGCGCGCAACGGAATTCGGCGTCGGCGGGCGATGTCGAGCAGTGCATGCAAAGCGCGCGCCGGATCGCCGAGAATGGCCGACGTGGAACCGACTACCGTCTCGCCGCCGACTTCCATACGTACGGAACGGTCTTCGACGTTCTGTAGCGGCAGCCACCTCCCGATCACGTACCCGGCAGCGCTGGTGTTGTCAGCGACGACGTCGGTGTAGGTGAAGCGGAAGTCGCGGTACCGCGAGTCGATGATCTCCATTGCGGGAGCCAGTGCGTCGACGCAGGTTTCGATGTCGACGTTCGGATCGTCGAGATCGACGTCCTTCGACAGGCGGTATGCCACTTCGGGTTCGATCTTGGGATGAATGAACGTCCTCAGGTCGACTTCGCCGCCGTTGCTCACGCACATCGCGTCGGTCAACTGACCGACGATCACTTCGGAGACACCCATCTGCGCCATCTTCGCTTTGCTCGTGAAGCCGAGCTTGATGCCCACAATCGATTCACCACGGCTGGTGCGCCGTTCGAGGAGTTCGTTCTGGATCCGGTAGGCCTGGTCGATGTCGATGGTGTGTTCGTCGGCGAGGCTCGGCGTGTCGGTGCGCGTCTGCGCAGCGTCGTCGAGGCGACGCGCGAGCGCGGATACGGTGTCTTCGGGGGCTGTCATCACGCCTCGCTCATTTCTGGAAATCTTTTGCGGTTTCGATGTTCACAGTTGCACACATACATTCGTCGGTTCGGTGTAGAAGTGCAGCGAGGACTCGCCGCCCTCACGTCCGATGCCGGACAGGCCCATGCCGCCGAAGGGAGATCGCAGTTCGCGGGTGAACCACGTGTTGACCCAGGAGATTCCGACGTTCATCTTCTGCGCGACGCGGTGCCCGCGGCGCAGGTCGTTGGTCCACACGGAGGCAGCAAGGCCGTACTCGGTGTCGTTTGCGAGGGCGATCGCTTCGGCTTCGGTCTCGAACGGAATGAGTGCTGCGACGGGTCCGAAGATCTCCTCGCGCACGGCGCGATCCTTGTTGGTCAAGCCTGTCCACAGGGTGGGTTCGATCCAGGATCCGCCCGACAGTTCCTGTCCGAGGTCCGGAATACCGCCGCCGGTCAGCACTTTCGCGCCTTCCTGCTCGGCGATCTCGAAGTAGTCGAGTACCTTCTTCCGGTGTGCCTGCGAAATGAGCGGTCCGGTCGTCGTTGCATCGAGCGTCGGGTCGCCCAGACGCAATCCTGCTGCCCGCTCGACGAGTCCACCGGCGATGTTTTCGAAAATGCTGCGGTGCACGTACACCCGCTCGGTGCACAGGCAGACCTGGCCGGTATTGGTGAACACCGATTTGGTCAGGCCCGTCAGGGCTTCGTCGATGTCGACGTCGTCGAAGACGATCGCGGCGTTCTTGCCGCCGAGCTCGAACGAGACCGGACGGACTCGCGGCGCAACGGTTTTCATGACATGCGAACCCGTTGCCGAAGATCCGGTGAAGGTGACCCCGTCGATACCGGGGTGCGTGGTGAGGAACTCGCCGGCCGAGTTCGCACCGAATCCATGGACGACGTTGTAGACGCCGGCAGGCAGGCCGACCTCTTCGAGCACCTCGGCCAGCAACGACGCAGTCGCCGGGGTCTCCTCGGAAGGTTTGACCACCACGGAGTTTCCGCACGCGAGCGCGGGCGCAACCTTCCAGGTCAGGAGAAGCAGCGGCAGGTTCCACGGAACGATCACGGCGACGACGCCGAGCGGCTTGCGGATCGCGTAGTTCAGCGCCTGCTTGCCGCCTGCGAGATCCGTGACAAACGATTCCTGTCCCGCCGCGGCGACGATGTCGGCGAAGGTGCGGAAGTTCGTCAGGGCGCGCGCGACGTCGAGTTCGCGTGCCTGCGTGATCGGCTTGCCGGTGTCCGCCATCTCTGCGGCGACGAACTCTTCGAATCGCTCCTCGATCCGGTCGGCGGCGCGTCGCAGCAGAGCCGTCCGCTCTCGAACCGGCGTATCGGCCCAACCGTTGTCCAGAGCACGTCTGGCAGAGGTCACGGCCCGATCGACCAGGGCCTTGTCGGCCTCGTGGACCCGGGCGAGAACACGGCCCGTTGCTGGGTCGACCTGATCGAAGCTCGACGACTCGTCGGGTTCGACATAGGAGCCGTCCACGTAATTGCGGATCCATCCGTCGCATTGTGAGGTCATGGACTAACTATTGGCCCGTGACCCATATCAAACAAATGCAAAAACTGCCGCCAGCTATACCTCGATCGGCATAGATGGCGGCAGTTCGGCTACACAACTCAGCTCTTCGTGTCGGCGCCGAGCGCCTCAGCGGCGCAGATACGCCAACTGCACGTTGACGGATTTCTCCGCCACCGGCCACAGCTTCGGGTCGACGTCGGAGTAGACGTGCTCGACTACGTCGCGCACCGAGGCCGACTCCCCCAACGTCGACAGAGCGGCCCGCACCTGATCCAGACGCTCCTCGCGGTGGGCGAGGTACTGCTGCGAAATCGCCTGCAGATCGGGTAGGTCCGGACCGTGCCCGGGAAGAACCGTCAGTCCTTCGCCGAGTGCGGCCAGCGATCGCAGCGAGGTGAGGTAGTCCCCCAGATCGCCGTCGGAGTCGTCGAGAACTGCCGTGCCGCGGCCGAGAATGGTGTCGCCCGTCAGCACGCTCGCATCGTTCTCGATGACTATCGACACCGAATCCGCGGTATGGCCCGGCGTCGCGAGGATCCGCAACTTCAGGCCCGCTACCTCGATCACTTCACCGTCGACAAGCGCCGAAGCGCCCCCGCGAAGAAAAGTTGGGTCGACGGAACGCACTGGAGCCGAAGTCAATTCGTGGAAACGGTCCACCCCGCCGGTGTGGTCGTAGTGCCGGTGCGTGATCAAGGTCAGCGCAACCGGACCGATACCAGCGACACGTTGCAGGTGTTCCTCGTCGTTGTCGCCTGGATCGACGACTACACACTCGACGCTGCCGGGAGCATGCAGAATCCAGGTGTTCGTACCGTCCAGCGTCATCATGCCCGGATTGTTCTCGAGCAAGACCGAAGCGATGTCGGTGACGCGGCGAAGCTGCGCGTAGGCGGGATGGACAGTCGACATCAGCGAACTTCGACGATCAGTTCCACCTCGACCGGAGAGCCGAGGGGAAGTTCTGCCACGCCGACTGCCGAACGGGCGTGGATACCGGCGTCGCCGAGCACCTCACCGAGGAACTCGGATGCGCCGTTGATCACGCCGGGCTGACCGGTGAATCCTTCGGCGGATGCCACGAAGCCGACAACCTTGACGACACGGACGACGTTGTCGATGCCGACCAGGGCGTCGATGGCAGCGAGAGCGTTGAGCGCGCAGGTGCGAGCCGCGGCCTTGGCGTCCTCATCCGACACGCCCGCGCCGAGCTTGCCGGTCAGCGCCAGTTTTCCGTCGACGAACGGGAGCTGACCCGACGTGTACACGTGGTTGCCGCTGCGAACCGCGGGAACGTAAGCAGCGACGGGTGCCGCGACGGCGGGAAGTGCAATGCCCAGTTCGGCGAGACGCTCCGACCAGGTCTGTGTTGCCTCTGCCATGTGATTCAGCCCTTCGGACGCTTCATGTACGCGACGTGCTGCTCGCCCGACGCGCTCGGCAGGACGGCGACGAGTTCCCAGCCGTCGACACCCCAGTTGTCGAGAATTGCCTTCGGATTGTGGACCAGCAACGGAGTCACGGTGTATTCCCAGGAAGTTATTTCGCTCATGCGGTGAGCCTATCCCGCGTACATCTTCGGCCCCAGACTTATAGGCTCGCGGTGTGGTTGCATCCCAAGATGAGCTGAGCAGGACCTGGCCCGAGTCTGCGACGAAGGCCCGCCTGCACTTTGTGTCAGGTAAAGGCGGAACCGGTAAGTCCACGGTTGCCGCCGCGTTGGCGCTCGCGTTGGCCGAAGGCGGCAAGCGCGTTCTCCTCGTGGAGGTCGAGGGCCGCCAGGGAATCGCGCAGCTCTTCGACGTACCACCGCTTCCACCGCAGGAGACCAAGGTCGCGGCCGCCGAAGGTGGCGGTGAAGTGATGGCTCTGGCCGTCGACATCGAGACCGCGTTCCTCGAATACCTCGAAATGTTCTACAACCTCGGCTTCGCCGGCCGGGCGATGCGTAAGTTCGGCGCCATCGAATTCGCCACCACAATCGCTCCAGGCCTTCGCGACGTTCTGCTCACCGGCAAGATCAAGGAGTGCGTCATCCGCACCGATCGAACCGGCAAACGCGTGTACGACGCCGTTGTCGTCGATGCTCCCCCGACCGGGCGGATCGGCAGCTTCCTCGACGTCACCAAGGCGATGGCCGACCTCGCCAAGGGCGGCCCGGTGCATTCGCAGAGTGAAGGCGTCGTTCGGCTGCTGCACTCGCCGGAGACCGTCGTACATCTTGTTGCGCTTCTCGAAGCGCTGCCCGTTCAGGAAACCGCCGACGCCGCCGCAGAACTGGCGCGTGACGACCTCAACCTCGGTGCCATCATCGTCAACCGCGCCAGCCCGAGGTTCTTGCCCGAAGACCAACTCTCCGGTGCTGCAGCCGGCAACATCGATGCAGCTTCGATCCGGTCGACGCTCTCCGATGTCGGCATCGATCTGTCCGACGACGACTTCGCCGGCCTGCTCACCGAGACGATCGAGCACGCGTCGGTGCTCGAAGCTCAAGAATCCAGTGCGGAGAAGCTCCGCGAGATCGACGGCGCGCGGGTGCAACTTCCCGCACTCGCCGACGGCGTCGATCTCGGTGGGCTCTACGAGCTGGCCGAATACCTCACGGAACAGGGCGTGTGATGACCGAGACCACCGAGAACGTGACGGTCGGCAGTTCCAGGACCGGCCGACGCGCAGCTCCTGCCCTCGATATTTCGGCGATCATCAAGGACCCGACGGCCCGGATCGTGGTGTGTTGCGGCGCAGGTGGCGTCGGCAAGACCACGACGGCTGCGTCGCTGGCGTTGCGGGCAGCCGAAGAGGGCCGACGCGTAGTCGTCCTCACCATCGATCCGGCCCGTCGCCTCGCACAGGCCTTGGGTGTGGCCGAACTCGACAACACTCCGCAGCCGGTGAAGCTGGGTCCCGAGGCCACGGGCGAACTCCACGCGATGATGCTGAACATGCGTCGGACTTTCGACGAGATGGTCATCGAGCATTCGAGCCCTGAGAAGGCCGAGCAGATCCTGGCGAATCCCTTTTACCAAACCGTTGCCACATCGTTCTCCGGAACGCAGGAGTACATGGCGATGGAGAAGTTGGGGCAGCTGGCGTCGAACGACGCGTGGGATCTGGTGATCGTCGATACCCCGCCGTCGCGCAATGCGCTCGACTTCCTCGACGCTCCACAGAGGCTCGGAACATTCCTCGACGGACGGATGATCCGGCTGCTCTCGGCACCCGGCCGTGGCCTGACCAGGCTCGTGGCCGGCGCGATGGGATTGGCCCTGAAGGGTGTCTCGACCATCGTGGGAAGCCAAATGCTTTCGGATGCATCGGCATTCGTGCAGTCGCTCGACTCGATGTTCGGCGGTTTCCGTGAACGCGCCACGAAGACCTACGAGTTGCTGCGTCAGCCGGGGACTCATTTCCTGGTGATCGCAGCGGCCGAGCCCGACGCTCTCCGTGAGGCGGCGTTCTTCGTCGATCGCCTTGCGGGTGACTCGATGCCGTTGGCCGGTCTGGTTCTCAACCGCACTCACCCGACGTTGACGGCTCTGCCTGCCGATCATGCGGTGACCGCCGCCGACAAACTGGAAGCGAAGGAAAATGCGACCGAGGCCGAGGCCCTCACCGCAGCCGTTCTCCGCATCCATGCCCATCGGGCAGTGATCGCGAAGCGAGAAATCGCCTTGCTGAGTCGATTCACCGCAGCTCACCCGAGGGTGCCGCTGATCGGTGTTCCGTCGCTACCGTTCGAGGTCTCGGACCTCGAGGCGCTGCGCGCGGTGGGAGATCAGCTCACTCGTAAGGGCTGATCCCCCGATCGACCTGGATCAGACTGCTGAGTGATGCTGGCGCTGGTCTTCGAAGAACTCGGACCAGGAGTCGACGTCGGGGTGCTGCTTGAGCAGTGCACGGCGCTGACGTTCGGTCATTCCGCCCCACACACCGAACTCGACACGGTTGTCGAGAGCATCTGCTCCGCACTGCATGAGGACCGGGCAGTGACGGCAGATGGTGGCTGCCTTGCGCTGTGCGGCGCCACGAACAAAAAGTTGGTCGGGATCGACCTCGCGGCATCGCGCCTGAGTTACCCAGGCAATTCGTGCCTCGGCCTGCTCGATGTCCAAACGGCTACTCGGGGTGGCTGTGTACATTCTGGGTCCCCTCTACAAAGTCTGACCGTCGCCATGAGGCGAGCAGCGCACCATCTCAGCCGTCTCGCGGTAGCACGTGAAAGCTGAGACACATTCGTGATCGAGTGTTACGTCGATCACACTGATCACAATTTAGGTAAAGAACGCCCCTAACGCAAGACGGTCGGGAGCATTTTTTGGTACGGCAGTACAAAGCGCGTGTTCAGGAGGTTTTGAACACCCGCAAAACACTGAAACCGGTTCCAATGGGTGGGCACACGTACTCTGTAGATCGTGTCGATTGCAAAAACAGTGGCGAAGCTCGCCGGAAGCTCCGCATTGGCGGGTGTCCTGGTCGCAGGGGTGATGTTCCCGGTGGCCGGCGGATTCGGATTCGCGTCCAATCGCGCTGCCGATACCGTCGACAACGTCTCGGCCGAACTGGTCGAAGGCACGGTCCCCGCGGTGTCCACCATGGTCGATGCGGCAGGCAATCCCATTGCCTGGCTGTACGACCAACGACGCTTCGAAGTCCCGAGCGAGAAGATCTCCAACAACATGAAGTTGGCGATCGTCTCCATCGAGGACCGCCGGTTCCCCGACCACAAGGGCGTCGACTGGCAGGGAACGCTGCGCGCCTTCCTCACCAACACGACGACCGGTGAAGTGCAGCAGGGCGCGTCGACACTCGATCAGCAGTATGTGAAGAACTACCAACTGTTGGTCGTGGCCAAGACGGATGCCGAGCGCCGCGCTGCCATCGAGACCACCCCGGCCCGAAAGATCCGCGAGATCCGGATGGCGCTGACGCTGGACAAGGAACTCACGAAAGACGAGATCCTCACCCGGTACCTCAACCTCGTACCGTTCGGCAACGGATCCTTCGGCATTCAGGACGCGGCTCAGACCTACTTCGGCGTCGACGCCGCAGATCTGACCGTTCCGCAGTCCGCGATGCTGGCCGGCATGGTTCAGTCCAGCTCCGCGCTGAACCCGTACACGAACGTCGAGGGCGTGACCGAGCGTCGTAACACCGTGCTCGACACCATGATCACGAACATTCCGGATCGTGCCGACGAGTTCCGTGCAGCCAAGGAAGAGCCCCTCGGCGTCCTCGAAACCCCCAACAACTTGCCGCGCGGCTGCATCGCTGCAGGCGATCGCGGATTCTTCTGTGATTACGCACTGAAGTACCTCTCGGATGCCGGAATCACCCGCGACCAGATCAACGAGGGTGGTTACCTCATCAAGACCACTCTCGATCCGCAGGTCCAGGCGTCCACCAAGGCCGGACTGAACGCGAACGCGAGCGCCAACCTCGACGGCATCGCGAACGTGATGAACGTGATCAGGCCGGGCCAGGATTCACACAAGGTCATCGCGATGGCCAGCAGTCGCACGTACGGACTCAATGCCGACGCCGACGAAACCGTCCAGGCGCAGCCGTACTCCCTTGCCGGTGACGGTGCGGGTTCCGTCTTCAAGATCTTCACGACCGCTGCGGCGATGGAGAAGGGCCTCGGCATCAACGCGACCCTCGACGTGCCCAAGCGCTTCGAAGCCAAGGGCATGGGTAGCGGTGGTGCGGCAGGCTGCCCGGTCTCGACGTACTGCGTGGAGAACGCCGGCAACTATCCGCCGACGCTGTCCGTGACCGACGCCCTGGCACAGTCCCCAAACACCGCTTTCGTCAAGCTCATCGAGGCGACCGGCGTCACGCCGACCGTCGACATGGCTGTCCGTCTCGGCATGCGCTCGTACGCCGATCCCAACACCTCGGGCTTCGACGAGCGCAGCATGGCCGACTTCCAGAAGGAACAAAACCTCGGTTCGTTCACCCTCGGCCCCACCTGGATCAACCCGCTCGAACTCTCCAACGTCGCGGCCACTCTCGCCTCGCACGGCAAGTGGTGCCCGCCGAGTCCCATCGATTCGGTCTTCGACCGCTACGGCAAGCCGGTGGCCGTCACCGAGCAGGGCTGTGAGCAGGTCGTCGAGCCCGGCTTGGCAGACACACTCGCCAACGCCATGAGCCGTGACGACGTCGGCGCCGGTACGTCTGCCGGTGCCGCGAGCAGCGCCGGATGGAGCCTGCCGATGTCGGGCAAGACGGGTACCACCGAGACCCACAAGTCCTCGGCGTTCCTCGGTTTCACCAACAACCTCGCTGCGGCCGTCTACATCTTCGGCGACTCCCCGACACCCGGCGAGATCTGCTCGAGCCCGCTACGCCCCTGCTACAGCGGCAACCTGTACGGCGGTACCGAACCGGCGAGATCCTGGTTCGCGGCAATGAACCCGGTCGCCAACAACTTCGGGCCCACCTCGCTGCCCCCGATCGACGAGAAGTACGCACGGGGATCACAGAACGGCCAGGTTCCCGAGGTTGTCGGCCTGAGCCAGTCGGCGGCGACGTCGAGGTTGCAGGCGTCCGGCTTCACGGTCAATTCCGTGACCACGGCATCCGGAGCACGGGCGGGAACGGTCACCGGAGTTTCGCCGTCCGGGTCCGCGATCCCGGGTTCGACCGTCACGATCTACATCAGTGACGGGTCCGTAAGGGCTCCGGCAGCACCCGCATCTCCAGCAGCTCCGGCACCGGGCGCGACTCCCCCGGATGCGACTCCGCCGGGAGGCGAACCCGCACCGCCTGCGGGGACCCCACCGAACTGACGGCCCTGAAAACTGACGGCCCTGAAAACAAGAACGGCCGCGATCTCCGAGTGACTCGGAGTTCGCGGCCGTTTTCGGTTTCCGGTGGCGCGCTTCTACAGGCGGGACTTCACTGCTGCAGAGATACGTGCGCCATCGGCCTTGCCCTTGGCCAGCGCGCTGGCGGCCTTGATGACCTGGCCCATCTGACGCATACCCGGACGCTCACCGAGCTCCTCGGACACCTGAGCGAGGGCGGTGTCGACGACGTCGACGAGTTCGGCGTCGGTCAACGGCGTCGGCAGGTACTCGTCGATGATCTGAGCTTCGGCGCGCTCTTTCGCGGCAAGTTCACCGCGGCCGTTCTCGGTGTAGATCTCGGCCGATTCGCCGCGCTTCTTCGATTCCTTTGCAAGGACTTTGATGATTTCTTCGTCGGTGAGGACCCGTGCTTCCTTACCGGCAACCTCTTCGGTCTGGATGGCTGCCATGAGCATCCGAAGGGTGGCTGTACGTAGCGGATCCTTCGCCTTCATGGATGCAACCATGTCGGTTCGGAGGGTGGCTTTGAGCGATGGTGTCGTGTCGGACATGGTGGAAACGCTACGCGCTCGGCGTTTCGAGCGTGCCGATAGTTACCTCCGCCCGGACACAATTCTCTGTGGAATAGCTGTAAAAGGCGGCGAGAGCGACGCAGAAGAACGCCACACCCGTATCCTTGAGAGGTGTCTTCCCAGTTCCGCACCAATCTGACCCGCACCGCACTTGGTGCCGCGGGCGCCGCTGCACTAGGGATCGGGTACGCATCCGGCATCGAACGCAATGCATTTGCACTGCGTGAGGTGACGATGCCAGTCCTGGCGCCCGGTTCGTCGTCGCTGCGGGTCCTCCATCTCAGCGACCTGCACATGATGCCGAACCAACGGTTGAAACAGAATTGGTTGCGTGAGCTCGAAGGCCTCGACCCCGACCTCGTGGTCAACACCGGAGACAACTTGTCGCATCAGCGCAGCGTCCCGGCAGTGGTCCAGGCGCTCGGCGATCTGTTGGCTCGGCCGGGTCTGTTCGTCTTCGGCAGCAACGACTACTTCGCTCCGAAACCGAAGAATCCACTGAGCTACATCTTCAACAAGGACAAGCGCATCACCGGGGATCCCCTCCCCTGGGGCGATCTGCGGGCCGCGTTCACCGAACGTGGATGGCTGGACATGACCCACGTGCGCCGCGAACTCGAAGTGGCCGGTATTCGCATTGCTGCCGCCGGCGTCGATGATCCGCACCTGAAGCGCGATCGCTACGACACCGTCGCCGGAACACCGAATCCCGTCGCCCAGCTCAAGCTCGGCCTGACGCACTCGCCCGAACCTCGAGTTCTCGACCGGTTCGCCGACGACGGCTACGACCTGGTGCTCGCTGGCCACACGCACGGTGGTCAGCTGTGCCTTCCGTTCTACGGCGCGCTGGTCACCAACTGCCAGATCGACCGATCCCGGGTCAAGGGACCGTCGAAGTGGGGCGCGCACACCCAGCTGCACGTCTCAGCGGGCATCGGCACTTCGCCGTGGGCTCCGGCACGCTTCTGCTGCCGCCCCGAGGCAACTCTGCTGACTTTGGTTCCGGCGACCAGGCGCGAACCGGAGCATGTCTCCGCACACAGTTCCGCAGAGTCTCCAGCGTCGGTTCTACGCAACTGACCTGCGGATTTAATGTCAGTCGACTCGGTAATGTAAGCTAACCGAGGTTCGACACGGGGTGTGGCGCAGCTTGGTAGCGCGCTTCGTTCGGGACGAAGAGGTCGTGGGTTCAAATCCCGCCACCCCGACAGTGAAGAACAGAAATCGAGGCCCTTCCGCTTTACGCGGGAGGGCCTCGATTTCGTTGACGATAAGGTGAAGCCGTGGCATCCGAACCAGACTTCGCGCACAACGACATGGCGAGCCGTAGCCGACGTGAGAAAGCTGTCGGTCTTGCCAAGTTCGCCTGGGATCGCGATATCAGTAGTGCAGAGTTGCTCGACATGCCCGACGATCGGCTGCGCAAGCTTGCGCGGGCGGCGGGCGCCAATCCGCCGAGCACGCGGGAGACCTGGACGATCGCGGCCGGACTGCTCGACGAGAAAGCCGTGTGGGCAGCAGCCAACCCAGACCGTCCCGAAGCTCGGCGTGAGCATCCCGACGAGAAGATCATGTGGGTGAAGAAGCCGATCGAGCCCTGGCTGTGACAGCCGAATTCAGCGCAGGTGTGACAGCCGAATTGAGTGCAGCTGTGACAGCCGAATTGAGTGCAGCTGTGACAGCCGAATTCAGCGGAGCTGTAAAGCGGTGATCGGGCAGGTCGATGAAGTAGTTGTGGATTGCTCCGCACCAGCCCAGTTGGCGACCTTCTGGGCCGGAATCCTCGGTGGGCAGCCGGTGGAGCGGAGCGCGGAGTGGGCGTTTGTCGACCCTCCAGGATGGACTCGCCTCGCCTTCCAACGTGTACCGGAATCCAAGCTGACGAAGAATCGTCTACACATCGACGTCAGTGTGGATGACGTCGTCGCTGCGACCGAAGCTGCCGAGCGCCTCGGCGCAACTCGGGTCGGCACTGTCCAGGAGGACCCGGCCGGCACCTTTCAGGTGCTGCTGGATCCCGAGGGAAACGAGTGGTGCGTCGTCCGAAGTGCCGGGAGGTGATTTACGCTCCCGCTACGGTTTCGCGAGCCCAACGGTAGTCGGCCTTACCGCTGGGCGAGCGGAGGATGGTTGGTACGAGCACGATCGAGCGGGGGATCTTGTACCCGGCGACGTGGGTGCGGCAATGCTCCGACAATGATTCCGTCGCAACATCTTCGAATCCCGGTCGAACCTGCACCACCGCGGCGACCTTCTCGCCGAATCGTGCGTCGGGCGCGCCCGCTACCAAGGCGTCGAAAACTGCCGGGTGAGTTTTGAGTGCCTGCTCCACTTCTTCGGGGTAGACCTTCTCGCCGCCGGAGTTGATACACATCGAACCGCGCCCGAGCAGCACGATGGTTCCGTCGGCTTCCATCGTGCCCATGTCCCCGAGTACCGCCAGACGAACCCCGTCGACGACAGGAAAAGTTGCAGCAGTCTTGGCCGGGTCGCCGAAGTAGGCAACGGGAACATGGCCGGCCCGGGCGATGAAACCGACTGTGTCCGAGCCTGTTTCGATGCGACGGAATTCGTCGTCGACAAGAATCATGTTGGGGTTGGATCGAATTCGTTTGGAACCGTCCACACCGAATTCGACGACGCCGTCGTTGCCGGATTCCGAAGCACCGAATGCATCCTTGATCACCAACCCCGGTAGTCGGGTTGTCAGTTCTGCCTTCAGGTTCGGGGAGAACAACGCGCCACCAGACCCGATCAGTTGGAGAGTCGAAAGGTCGTAGCGCCCTTCGCTTGCGGTGATGGCGTCGGCGATCGGCCGAGCAATCGCGTCGCCGACGACGGTGATTCCGGCGATCTTCTCGGCCTCGACCAGTCGCAGCACTTCCATCGGATCGAAGCTGCGGGTCAGTACTCGGGGCGCTCCCATGAGGAATGCCGTGAGCAGTGAATAGATTGCGGCTCCATGCATGAGCGGCGGGATGAGTAGCAGCACAGTTGGATTGGTGTTCGCTACAGCTGCATCCACAACCCCTTCGAGACTCCGACGCGGCGGCCCGCTGAGGTTCGCTCCGGACAGCGCGGCGAAGAAGAAGTCCTCGTGCCGCCACACCACACCCTTGGGCATTCCGGTTGTGCCGCCGGTGTAGATGATGAAATGGTCGTCGTTGCTGCGAGGGCCGAAGTCGCGGGCATCAGTCTGCGCGGCAAGGGCGTTCTCGTAGTCTTCGCCGACGATCAGCACGTGGGTGATCTCCGGACACTGCGGAACCACGGCCAATGCCGTCGGCGCGAATTCCTCTTCGACCAGCAGTGCCACCATTTGAGAGTTGGTGTAGATGTACAGGAGTTCTGCATCGGTATAGCGGAAGTTGACGTTGATCGGTACCGCTCTGATCTTCAAGCAAGCCAGGAGCGCTTCGACGTACTCGACGCAGTTACGCATGTGAATACCGACGTGCTGCCCAGGCTCGACGCCCACCGACTGCAGGTGATGAGCGAGTCGGTTCGATCGCAGTTCGAGTTCGGCGTAGCTCAATCGCACGTCTTCCAGAATCAAGGGAACTCGATCGGGGATCGCATCGGCAACGGCCTCGAACAGATCGGCAATGTTCAGGGTCATCGAAATCCTCACTACACGCGTCTTCGCTTACCAGTACAGGTCTTTCGCGAAGCTAACACGTTGGTCGCACCCTGTAGTCCGAATTGCGTAGCGGTCCCGCTGAGCGAGACCTGACGCGCCGCTCACCTGGCGTCAACGGTGCGGATACCTCCCTGAGCAAGCCCGATAGCCTAAAGGTAGGGTAGCCTAATGCACTCACGCACCACTCTCCGGAGCCGCACGTCGGTCCGGGTCGCCATGGTTGCCTTGGCGACTGTTTTTGCCGCTACGGCCTGCGGCTCTTCCGACGCCGGCGGCAACGCGAACGGCAACACCGATGTCGCGACCGGCGGCAAGCTGTTCAGCACCGCCGACACGGAAACCGCGAAGCTCGGCAGCGATGCCGCGCCAGGCGAGTTCCCTCGCACCATCACCCATGCCCTGGGCGAGACCACCCTCGAGGCCAAGCCGACCCGCGTCGTCGTCCTCGACAGCGGTGAACTCGACGAGGTTCTCTCGCTCGGGATCACCCCGGTCGGCATCGCCAGCCCGGAAAGCGCCGCCGGTCAGCCGTCGTACCTGGCGGACAAGTTGGTCGGTGTCCCCGATGTCGGCACGACCAACAACCTCAACCTCGAGGCGATCACCGCACTGCAGCCCGATCTGATCCTCGGCAGCAAGCTGCGCCAGGACAAGCTTTACCCGCAACTCGCGGCAATCGCTCCGACGGTCTTCAGCATCCGCCCCGGCTTTCCGTGGAAGGAGAACTTCCTCCTTGCCGGTGACGCACTCGGCGAGGAGACCAAGGCTGAGCAGGTTCTCAACGACTACCAAGAGCACGCCGACAAGGTACGTGAGTCGATCGACGGCTCCCCGACCGTTTCACTGGTTCGTTTCATGTCCGGGAAGCTGCGCCTGTACGGCAATCTGTCGTTCATCGGCGTCATCTTGAAGGACGTCGGCCTGCCCCGCCCGGCGATCCAGGACATCGACGAACTGGCCGTCGAGGTCAGCCCCGAAACGATCACCGAGGCGGAGGGTGACCGAATCTTCTACTCCAGCTACGGAAATCCCGCCGACACGGGCCAGACCACGGTTGTTGCCGGACCGCTGTGGGCCAGCATGGACGCAGTCAAGGAAGGACGCGCCACCGAGGTGAGCGACGAGACCTGGTTCCTGGGCCTCGGCCCGACAGGTGCCGGCCTGGTTCTCGACGACCTGCAAGCCAAGCTCGGCAAGTAGCCGTCACCGACACAAAGAACGCCGCCCGACTCTCCGGAGTCGAGCGGCGTTCTTTGTTCAGCGGTTGTCCTGCTCGAGGTGTTCGTTCATCGTCGAGTGAAGGTCGACGAGAAATTCCTCGAATCGACTGAGCAGTTCGGGCGGGTACTTCGCCATCATGGCGTCGAGTCGCACGGCAAGGGGCCCGAAGAACTCGTCCGCCAGGTCCTGCACATGCGCACTGCTGTGCAGCGTGACCACTCGCCGGTCGGCATTCTCTCGGGTCCGGACGATATGTCCCGCCTTCTCCAGGCGGTTGAGCAACGCGGTGGTTGCACCCGACGTCAGCGAGATCCGCTCTCCGAGGCGGGCGGGTGAGAGCGGCGTCCCCTTCTCCTCGGCAGCGGTGATTTCCATCAAGGCAGTCGCGTCGGTGGAATGCAGGCCGAGCCACGACGCGAATCGATGGCTGAATTCGGTGAACGTGCCACCGTACGCGCGGAATTCGTCCATCAGCCGCTCCCGCTCCACGGAGATGTCGCGCGGTGCCTCCACCTCGGTGATCCCACCTTTCCTGTGCCAGACGGCGGCCGGTCGAGCCCAGCGCGCACGTTGACAACTTACCGCCTCAAATATACCTTCATAATAAAGTTACTTCACAATGGAGGTTTATTCGTGAACATCTCACCCACCACCCGCAAGTGGTTGGGCCTGATCGCCATTGCACTCGGCGTGGCACTGATCGTCGTCGACACCACGATCGTCAACGTCATAGTTCCCTCGATCATCGAAGATCTCGGGATCAATTCCGTTCAGGCTCAATGGATCCAAGAGTCCTACGCAATCGTGTTCGCGGCACTCCTGCTTCTGGTCGGCAGAGTTGCCGACCTGGTCGGCGCCCGTCGTATCTTCATCGCCGGTGTCGTCGTGTTCGGCGCAACGAGCCTGCTGGCCGGACTGGCGCCGAACGGCGGTCTGCTCATCCTGGCGCGCTTCCTGCAGGGCGCCGGCGCGGCCATGATCCTGCCCACGTCACTGTCGCTTCTGAACGCGATGTTCACCGGAAAGGCGCGCGGCCAGGCCTTCGCGGTCTGGGGCTCCACCATCGGCGCTGCATCCGCCCTCGGTCCATTGCTCGGCGGCTGGCTTGCCGAACATGCCTCATGGCGTTGGGCATTCGGGATCAACATTCCGCTTGCTGCGCTCATTCTCATCGGCGCAGTGCTGTTCATCGCTCCCTCCCCGCGCACCGCTGGGCGCGTCGACGCCACCGGAGCGGCACTGTCCATCGCCGGCCTGGGCCTGCTGGCCTTCGGACTCGTCGAGGGACGAACGTACGGGTGGCTGACGACGAAGGAACCCTTCGATCTATTCGGTCTGTCATGGTCCAGCGGCCCGTCGCCGGTTCTGGTGGCGCTGGTTCTCGCCGTTCTGTCGCTCGGTGCGTTCGCCTACCGTCAAACCATGCTCACCCGCAGCGCCGATCCGTCGCGGGCACTGATGGACGTACGGTTGTTCTCCATCTCGTCGTTCCGCAACGGCAACATCGCGACGCTGATCATCGGACTCGGCGAGTTCGGAATCGTTGCGGTGCTTCCTCTCTGGCTCCAGTTCACGCTCGGATACAGCGCCCTCCAGGCAGGGCTCGCGCTGGTTCCCATTGCCATCGGCAGCTTTGTCGCCAGTGGTGCGAGCTTCGGGCTGGCATCGAAGGTCTCGCCGTTGGGCTTGGTCCGTATCGGCCTGGCTCTCGAAGCGCTCGGTCTCGCCGGCCTCGGATTCATCGCTGCGACAGACAGCCCCTGGTGGACTATCGCCGCAGTGCTGTTCTTCTACGGAATCGGCGTCGGTTTTGCGACTGCCCAGGTGACCAACGTCGTGCTCGAGGAGATTCCCGAGCAGAGCGCCGGTCAAGGCTCCGGCATTCAGAGCGCGTTCCGCCAACTCGGATCCGCACTGGGCATCGCTGTCCTCACCACGGTCTTCTTCAGCACTCTCAATTCGACGCTGAACAACGACCTCACCGGATCCGGTATCGACCAAGCTCAGGCTGATCAGTTGACGCGGGCAGTCACCGACAGCGCAGGCGCCGCCATCGACTCGCTGGCCGGTTCACCGAACACTGCCTTCGTCGCCGACGCTGCCCAATCTGCGATGACTCACGGCATCACACTCGGCGGATACCTTGCGGCCGGATTTGTCGTGGTGGGCCTGATCGCCACGGCGCTCATCCCGAACAAGCCTGCCCCGTCAAACGAGGAGGAAACGAAAGCAGCAGCCGACGTCGCCTGACGGTCGGATCGGTGCAGTACGGTGCCGGTATGCGATTGCCCTGGTCACGGTCATCACAGTCACGGTCAGCACCGGGGCTCAGTGAGGCCGACATCGTCGCCGTACGTGAGCAAGCACGCGAACTGGTAGTCCCAGGTTTCGCTACGTTCGACGAAATCTGCGAAGCCGCCCGAGACTGTGTCGAGGGCGGCTTCGAGAACGACGAACTCGGCAGACAGATCGACGCAGTAGTGCGTGAGGTCTGGGACCGAAGAGTCGAGGAGCAGACCCAGTGGACGGCTCCCGGAGACTTCGAGCGCCTCTCCGCAGCCTTCGCCGAACTCGAACGCAACGGCATCGTGGCCCGGATGAACTTCACCTGCTGCATGCAGTGCGGCACTACCGAAATCGACGACGAACGCACGCCGTCCGAACCCGACGAGAACGGGTATCCCTTTGCTCAGTGGGCGTACACGTTCTTCCACATGCAAGATGCGGAGCGTCTCGGCGACGAGCCGTCCGATCTCTACTTGTCCTACAGTGCGTTCCGTCCGGCCCACGATCTCGATCCCGCGCTGGTCGCCGCTGCCTTCGGCGGCGACGAAACCGCCAAGGCACACATGATCGCGCACACCGATCAGACCGTCGGGCGCCAGGTAGCCGACGCACTCCGAACTCAGGGGCTGAGCGTCGATTGGAACGGTGACAACAATCAGCGTATCCGTGTCACCGACGTATGTTGGCGCAAACCGCTTCCGCAGTAGGAGATTCAGCTGGGTGGCAATACGCGGTCGAGGAACGTATTGCTGAATACGCGGTGCGGGTCGTGTTCGTCGAGAGTGGCGAGAGCGAAGTCCCAATTCCCGTCGCCACCGGCACGAAAGGTGGCAGGCACTGTGCTGGTGAGGAATTCGTCGTCCTGGTACGCCGCCTGATCGGTGAATGCCCACCCCTTGGACCACTCCGGACGGAAGGTCGCGTAATCGCCGGAGTAGTTCGCGACCATCCACCGTTCCATTTCGCGAAGGAACGCAGGCAATCCCGCGGTGCCGGGAATCGAGACCACGTTCATCCAGATCGCTGTGTCCCAGTCCTGACGATCCGCCCGCGGCCGCACCGCTGACAGGTCCGGCACTCCGGCGCTGTCGACCAACACCTCGCCGTCATCGTCGACACCGCAGAGACGCACTTCGAACGGCATGTTGACGGGATACTGCCCCAACGACGCGTAGTGCGTCATTCGTTCGTTCAGCCAACTCGTCATCTCGTGGACCACTCGGCCGATGTTGGACCGCTTGGTGATCACGGCTCCGCCCCCGGCTACGACGCGCAAGGTCGTATGCCGGAGGTAGAACAGAACGTCTTTCGACCAGCCCCAGAGATCGTCGGTGTCGGTCAGCACCAATCCTGCTGCTACAGCGCCGAACTGAGAGGCGCCGAACAGCGGTGTCGCACCTTGGAGACCCTGTGCCACCATCCCCAACGGGGTGGTGACTTCTTCGGGAATCGCGTCGGAGAAGAAGTAGTTGTACGGCCCGCTCACCTCTCGGGACTCCGGCGGTTTGACCGGGGTCGGTGTCCAGACCTTGAGCCACGGTGTTTGCGTGAACGGGAACCAGATTGCTTCCACCCGTCCGGATTTCTCGACGAAACTCTCGTAGGTACGCCCTGGCGACCCGGGAGCAGCAAAGAGTTCTTGCCACGGAATGTCGGTGAAACTCTGGCACCGCAGCCGATAATTCTCCCCGGCTTGCAGCGTCACGGAGGTGACGAAGGTTCGACCCAGATGGGCCAGGAAGGCGGTGCTCTCGACGTCCGATCGGTGAAATGTCTTCAGTGCGTACCGATTGATGCCTTCGTCCCACGCCACCACCGTGATCTCGGTGATCAGGTTGCTCAGCGAACCATACGATTGACCAGGGGTGATCGTCTCCCCCACAGCCGGATAGGTTGCCCCGTGAGCACCGATCGCCAGCGCGCCGGCGATGGACAGCTCACCGATCGCCGGAGAGTTGGCCCAGCCGAGCCCTTCTCGCTCGAGCGCTGTCAGAATCGCTTCGATACTGGCGCCGGCGCCCGCCGTGACCGTTGCGGGCGTGCCGTGCTGCACCACAACCGAATTCAGTTTGGCCATCGTATCGACCAGCAGAACTCGATCCGAAGGTGCGCCGGGCACCACCGTCAACGGACTCCACCCGTGCATCGTTCCCTTCGCACGCACTGTGTACCCGTTGTCGAACGCCCAGTTGGCGAGGGTGACCACGTCGTCGCTGTGACGTGCCGTGGCCGTCCACACGCTGTCGAGCATGATTTCTCGCGACCAGTTCGCGTACGCCTGCTGTGACAACGGAATGTCCGACGGAAATCCGGGCGGTGGCGCGATGGTCGATGCCGAACCCCAGGGAACTGCTCCAGCCGGCGCCCAGGAAATGCCCGCGAGAGCAGCTGCGCCGGCACTCGCTGCGAGAAATCCGCGCCGGCTCACACCGTCTTCGCTCGAGCTGTGCTCTGCCATGCGCTCTGCTTGATGCACCACTGCTCACTCCGTCAGCCGACTCGGTTCATGTCAGGGACGAACGTAGAACAAATATGATTACGATGCCAGTGGTTCCGTAATAAAAGTTTTCCGAAGCTCACTGCACCATCGGAGCGAAGACCGCGTAGATCGCTTCCGGGGCACCGTCGAACGCACTGATGATCAACCAGGCAGTCAGAACCGTCAACGCCGGCCCGATCAGGATCTTCTCGAGGTTCCCACCTGCACGGATGGACAGGAATGACGGCAGCCGTTGTTCCCACCATCGTTTGCCGCCGAGCGGAATCAGGGGCGCGAGAAACGGCACCCCTTCCTTGGTGATCGCATCGCCGAGACAGTGCGTGGCGCAGCCCAAGGCCACCGCAACACCTAGCCCCGTGGATCCAGCCTCACTCGGATACCACTGCCAGGTGAGGGCAGAGAGCACCAACGCAACGGCGGAGACCGCGAGCCAACCCTTCTCCTTGGCCAATTCACCCGCCAATCCACGGATGGCCAACCCGAGGCAGAAGAACAGGGTGATGATGATGGCTGGCTTCCCGAACTGAACAACCAGCGCCGAGACCCCGGCACCCAACCCGGCGGCGAACAGCGCGGTGTGCGTGAGCGTCCGATGCCCACCACGACGCTTGCCGTCCTTCTTGCCTTTGGTGATGCGGTAGAAGGTCACCGAAATTGCGTCGATGCCTTTGGCCAGAGCCTTGCTGAGCGGACCGAATGATCGCGAAACCGTCGACTGACCGGTATCGAGGTCGGGAAGCAAGGCGGCTCCGGCACACACTCCGGCAAAGGTCAAAGTTTCCGCAGTGGATGTGGGCCCTCCCCAGTCTAGAGGCAACAACTCCGCAACCACCAACCCCACAGCAGCACCGGACATCGCGTGGGTGGGGCCCATGACCATGAAACACAACACCTTTCGAAACGCGCCCCGCATCAGGCCGTACCGCACCCTCTGCAAGACACCACACACATGACGCCGTCGGCGACGGCCCCGGCATGCTCGCCGAGACCGCCCCGAACGTAGCAAGTGCTACCGACAGGCTTGACCAACCTCCAGACCCAGTTGAGTACGGCCGTACCGTTCCAGGTCAAAGCGGTTCATGCGGAGCTTTTTTCGCTCGTCAGCCCGCGGCAACCGTGCATGACAGGGCAACGCCTTCCTCCAGCGGAGCGACACCGGCCATGTCGAGCACCTCTGCCGGAACACCTTCGGTGGTCGGAGCCCATTCGACGGTCGGCAACGCCGGCACCCCTTCACGCGCAACGAATGTCGCAGCTTCGCTCGGCACTTCGATAGTGACTGCGGCCGTACCGGCCTCCTCCGCGCGCACGACCTTCCCCTCGTCGATGAGCTTCTGCAGCTCCTCGTCGGAAATCGGCGCCGCGACACCACACGCTACTTCGGGAGCCACACCCAACTCGGCTGGAGCGGTCGCGATCGACCGCACCGCCACCGGTGACCCGTCGGAAATCGGGTTGGAAGCCCAGGCGATTCCCGGCGCCACTGCCATACCGAGGACCGCCACGGACGCCACCACCACACCGGTCCGGCGGGCCCGCTTGCCGTTCACTTTCAATCGCGTCATCGTTGTTCTCCTTGATCGAACGTTCTCGAGTTCTCGGCGCGGTCGCATCCGAGAAACCCGAGGTTATGAAGCCAACACTGCAGATCTGTTGTCGGTTTCTTAGGAGTTGATGAGAATGCGACGGCCCTCGCTCCGAGCGAGGCCCCAGGCCTTGATCCGATGGCACCATGGCTGGGGTGAGTACACGCGAGCGCATCCTGATCGTTGACGACGACGCGAAGGTTCTGAATTCGCTCGAACGTGGACTCCGATTGTCGGGCTTCGACACGGCAACTGCCGTCGACGGACGATCGGCCTTGTCATCGGTGAACAAGCAATGCCCGGCCGCGCTCGTTCTCGACGTCAACATGCCCGGCCTCGACGGCGTCGGGGTGGTGACCGCCCTGCGCGCGATCGGCAACGAGGTTCCGATCTGCGTGCTCAGCGCCCGAAGTTCCGTGGGTGATCGCATCGCGGGGCTGGAGGCGGGCGCCGACGACTACCTCACCAAGCCCTTCGAGTTGGCCGAGCTCGTCGCCAGACTCCGCGCATTGCTTCGACGCACGACGCGAGCCACCCCGTCGGTCGACCATCCGATCACGGTGGGACCGCTGACGGTCGATCTCCGTGGCCATCGAGCGCACATCGACGGTAGGCGAATCGAACTCACCAAAAGAGAATTCGACCTGTTGTCGGTACTCGCCGAGCACGCCGGTGTCGTACTCAGTCGCGCACAACTCCTGCGACTCGTCTGGGGTTACGACTTCGCCGCCGACACCAATGTCGTCGACGTCTTTGTCACCTACCTACGCAAGAAACTCGAAGTCGACGGAGCGCCCCGCGTGATCCACACAGTGCGTGGGGTGGGCTTCGTCCTGAGGGCCGAACGATGAAGCGGCCGCTGTCACTTCAGACTCGCGTAGCCATCGCCTCGGGCCTGGCCGCCGGAATCGTGATTGCCGCGATCGGAATTGCGTTCGCGGTCTTTCTGCGTGTCAACGGATCCGAACAACTCGAACGCACTCTCGATTCCGTCACCCTGGGCGTCGCGGCGAGTGCGCCGAGCCCGCTATTCATCGAAACACCAACTGCAACAACAGAACCATCCGTGGTCAGCCCCGGATTCAACGCCGCGACCGTCAGCGCCTTGGCTACCACCGATGTTCGCAGTCGTGATGTTCTGGTGCCCGGCGACAGCGGCGCCGCACTGGCCGTCAGCATCCCCGAAGACCCACTGACCCAGGCAATCCGTGAGCAGCAGTTCCAAGTGGCCGCTGCAGCAGTGGTCGCCATCCTTGCCGCGGCCGGGCTCGGTTGGTTCCTCACCGGCCGAGCCGTCCGGCCACTACAGCAATTGACCGAGACCACCAGTTCGATCGGCAACAACCTCGACGTCGACGGACTCTCGCACCGGGCACCGTCGGTACGTGGAACGCGAGAAGCCGAAGAACTGTCGGAGGCAATCCACAGCATGCTCAGTCGCATCGAAAGCGATCGAAGCCGCACCGAGGAGGCGTTGGAGTCGGCACGCGATTTCGCTCGCGTCTCCGCCCACGAACTGCGCACACCTCTCACGTCGATGCGTACCGATCTCGAAGTTCTCGCAACACTCGATCTCACGGAAAGCCAACGGCGCGAACTGTCCGGCGAATTGTTGGAAGCGCAGCGCCAGATCGAGCGCACCCTGACCGACCTCGAGACTCTAGCCCTGGGTGACGTGGCCGATCCCGAGGATTGTGCCGACGTCGATCTCGTCGAGGTTGCCGATCGCGCCGTCGCTGACGCCGGCCGTCTGCACCCGCAGGTCGACGTTCGTTTGAAAGCACCGGAAGAACTTTCGGTTCAGGCCTTTCCCGCGGGTATCCGTCTGGTGCTGACCAACGCCGTCACCAATTCCGTTCGGCACGGCAATGCCGACGAAGTCGAGATCACCGTCCGATCAGGGGCTGCGACGGGTTCGGCGACGGTATTCGTCGACGACAACGGCACCGTGATCGCGCCTTCGGAACGCGAAGCGATGTTCGAGAGATTCGTTCGTGGTACCGGTGCGGGCGACGCCGGAAGCGGTTTGGGGCTGGCCCTCGTCGCGCAGCAGGCGAGGCTGCACGGCGGTAGCGCGCGACTCGACAAGAGCCCACTCGGCGGAACTCGATTGATCTTCTCGATCAACCCAATTCGACGTGCAGAGCCTCGAGCAGCGGCTTGGCCGCCTCGTCGAAGAATCGGTCTTGGGTATCTCCACCGATCTGTACCAGTGCCACATCGGTGAATCCGGCGTCCGTGTATGCCTTGACCGCTTCGACGATCACATCGAGATCGGGACCACACGGAATGCTTTCAGCTACATCCTCTTTGCGCACGAACTGAGTCGCACCCGAGAAGCTCGCCGGCGTCGGCAGTTCGGAGTTCACGGACCACCCTCCGCCGAACCACCGGAACTGCTGATGAGCTCGTGCAATTGCCGTGTCGCGATCAGGGTCCCACGAGATCGGAATCTGACCGATGGTCCGGCCTGCGGGAGCCAATCCGTATGCTCGGCCGTGCACGTGCTTCCACAAGTGCACTAGCTCCGAATCCGGTTGCACGGCAATCAGATCGTCGGCCATCGGACCGAAACGCTCGACGGACTTGTCTCCGGACATGGCCAGCGCCAGCGGAACCGGGTTCTCGGGGAGATCCCAGATCCTGGCGGACTGGACGTCGAAGTACTCCCCCTTCCAGCTCACCAGATCTCCGGCGAGCAGTGCGCGAATGATGCTCACCGCCTCCTGCAGCATGTCCTGGCGGGTGTCGATGGACGGCCAACCCTCGCCGACCACATGCTCGTTCAGGCTCTCGCCACTTCCCAATCCCAGGGTGAAGCGTCCGTCCGCGAGGATCTGGATCGTCGCAGCTTTCTGAGCGACGACGGCGGGGTGGTACCTCACGGTCGGACAAGTCACGTACGTCATCAAACCGACTCGCTCGGTGGCGTGGGCGACTGCCCCCAGCACCGACCAGGCGTAGGGTGCATGCCCCTGCTCGGTCAGCCACGGCGAGTAGTGATCACTCATCACTTCGAAGTCGAAGCCGACTTCTTCGGCCCGAACTGCATGGCGAACCAGTTCTTTCGGACCTGCCTGCTCCGTCATCAAGGTGTAGCCGAATCGTGCCATCACTGATCAACTCCCGGTATCTAGGCCTGAAACGAGTTCGGAAATCACACTGCCGTCGAGGTGGTCGAGGAGGTCGCGGGCGTCGTCGTACACGGCAGCCGCACCCGCACCTTCGAGTTCGTCGGTCGATATGCCGCCGCTGCGCACTCCCACAGCCACAACGCCCGCCCATGTCGCCGCCTTCATGTCCCAGACGGCATCCCCGACCATGACCGCATTGCCCGCGTCGACACCTGCCTTCGCGAGCGCGACCTCGATCAGGTCCGGATCAGGTTTGGCCTCGTCGACGGATTCCGAAGAGGTTGCGGCGTAGATCATTTCGTCGATGTCGAGCGTCCGGCGTAGCAACTTCAGTTCGTCGTCCGGCGCCGAGGTAGCGAGCACCACGTGCAGTCCGAGCGAGTGAACTCGGCGGATCAACTCGCGCGCTCCCGGCAGTACTCGGAGACGGTCGGCCGACTGCCGGTAGTACGTGGTGTGAAGTTCTTTGGCTCGCGGTCCGCACCCGTCGATGTCTTCGCCGAGCAAGGACTCCAGTAGTTGGTCTCCGTCCATGCCGATGCTGCGGTGTACCCGCCACGCGTCGACCGGGCGACCTACCTCGAAGAAAGCTCGCGACCACGCTTCTACGTGCAGATAGTTGGAATCGACGAGCGTTCCGTCGATGTCGAAGAGTACCGCACCTATTGCCATGGGAATTGACTGCCCAACACCTCGGTTCGCGAAACTTGTGCCCCGAGCATTCTCAGCTCGAGAAGCGGATCATGGAGAGTGCGAACAGCAGAAGTGCACGTCGAACAGGGGTGTCGTCATGGAGTCAGTCGTTGTATTCCTTCTCGCATGCTTCGCCTATTGGTTTGCGCTTCTGTAGTTGGGTAGACGGAAACGGACCGCTGCCGGGAAGTGATTTCCCTTGCAGCGGTCCGCATTCGGTAGACCTAAGCGATGCTCATGTCAGCGGGTCACTGACCTGCGCGTACACCTTCTTCGACGCGCTTGCCCAAATCTGCGTCGACGTTCTTCCAGTACTCGAAGACACGCAACAGAACTTCCTCACTGACGCCGGCAAGGGCGTGGCCGACGATGTTGCTCACCAGGCGCTCACGAGCTGCGTCGTCGAGAACTTCACGGACCAGCGTTCCGGCCTGCGTGAAGTCGCCGTCCTCGGCGTGCTCGATGTATCCGGCGCGCACTGCCTTGCCGTCGAACGCCCACAGTCCTTCGTCACCGGCAACCGACGGATCGGCATGCGGTCCGCCGTACGAGTTCGGTGCGTACACCGGCGTCGACGGGGAATTGAAGCTGTAACGCATGGCGCCCTCCTTGGAGTAGGAGTTCACCTCGTTCTTCGGGGCATTGACCGGCAGGTCGGCGTAGTTGGTGCCGATGCGGTAACGATGTGCGTCGGCGTAGGAGAAGACGCGGCCGAGAAGCATCTTGTCCGGGCTGAATCCGATGCCGGGCACCACGTTCGACGGCTCGAAGGATGCCTGCTCGATCTGCGCGAAGAAGTTCTCCGGATTGCGGTTCAGCGTCCACTTGCCGACCTCGATCAGTGGGTAGTCCTTCTGGGACCAGACCTTGGTGAGGTCGAACGGGTTGAAGCGGTAGCCTTCGGCCTCGTCGACCGGCATGATCTGAACCTTGAGTGTCCAGCTCGGGAAATTACCGGCCTCGATGGCGTTGTACAGATCCGCGCGGTGGTAGTCGGGATCGCTACCGGCGAGGCTGTCTGCTTCGGCCTGCGTCAGGAACTCGATGCCCTGATCGGTCTTGAAGTGGTACTTCACCCAGAAGCGTTCACCCGCAGCGTTGACCCACTGGTAGGTGTGCGATCCGAAGCCGTCCATGTTGCGCCAGGTCTTCGGGATACCGCGGTCACCCATCAGCCAGGTCACCTGGTGAGCGGTCTCGGGACGCAGAGTCCAGAAGTCCCACTGCATGTCGTGGTCACGAAGACCGGAGCCGGGCAGTCGCTTCTGCGAACGAATGAAGTCGGGGAACTTGATGGCGTCCTTGATGAAGAACACCGGGGTGTTGTTGCCGACGAGGTCGTAGTTTCCCTCTTCGGTGTAGAACTTCATCGCGAAACCGCGCGGATCGCGCCAGGTGTCCGGGCTGCCCTGCTCACCGGCGACGGTGGAGAAGCGGACGAGGGACTCGGTCTTCTTACCCGGCTGCAGGAACGCGGCCTTGGTGTACTTGCTGACGTCGTGTGTGATGACGAGTTCACCGAAAGCGCCGCCGCCCTTGGCGTGGACGATGCGCTCCGGGACACGCTCGCGGTTGAACTGCGCGAGCTTCTCGATCAGGTAGTGGTCGTGAAGGAGCACCGGCCCCTGAATACCCGCGGTCAGCGATTCGTCATCACTTGCGACCGCGATACCGAAATTGTTGGTGGTGGGCTTGGTCATGGCGAAGCCTCCTAGCGTTGTGGGCTGGGCGTCAGAGGAGCGGGGCTGCATCCGAGTCGAACGCATGGGCTGCATGCGAGGTGGCTGACTCGGAGGTTCTGGACGCATCAATTCGATTCTGCGAGACCGCGTCCGACTCGGTGTCGGATTCGGCAGAATTCTTCAGGCAATCTTCGCAACGGCCCCAGAACACGACCTCGGCTTCGTCGATTTCGAAGCCGTGATTATCGGAAGGTTCGAGGCAGGGAGCTTGGCCGACAACACAATCGACGTCGACGACCTTGCCGCAGCCGCGACAGACGAGGTGATGGTGGTTGTCACCAGTCCTCGTCTCGAACCGTGCGGGCGAACCCGCCGGCTCGATGCGTCGCAGCAATCCTGCGTTCACGCATGCCTTCAGCACGTCGTAAACGGCCTGTGTGGATACCGATCCGAGCTGCTGCCGCACGAGTGCTGCAACAGAATCGGCGTCTGAATGCGGTTGGGCTGTAACCGCATCCAGCACGGCGAGGCGCGGAGCAGTGACCCTCAACCCGACGGCGCGCAGTTGCGCTCGGGGGTCGAAGTCATGCTCTCCGTCTCGCATGTTTCCCAGTATGCCGCTTTTCTGGAATTAGTCAAGAAAAGGATTGCCTAAGTTGAATCGAGACCGGTGTCACATATCGAGGACGGGAACAAATCCGGGGAGACCGCCGTTGAACACCCTGTCGGCGTCCGAACAAGCCCCGGGCCCCACCCCTTTTGTCGCTGCGAGCGACCACCCGCCGAGAGGCGCCTGTGGGACGTCGACACCTGACTTTCACACCACACGACCAAGGCCGCCCGGTCACTGACGGGCGGCCTTGGTCGCTTTTTCGCAGGTCAAACCCTCGTTACCGACGCCTGGCCGCTCCCGTAGTCATTTTTCCGCCCAGAATCACGACGCCGTGATGGGTGCCCACAGCCAACCAGTCCGGCAGGGTCCGCCCCTCTGCCTCGACGCTCACGCGCGCGTATCGGAACGATCCCGTCAGCCTTGCCGACGCGATCGCCAGACCTCCACCGGACTCCGGCTGCGCAAATCCCAACGCCCCGGCAATCGGCAGACGCGGCCCGAGCATCCGCGTATCCGAACGCACCCGCCATCCGTCGCCGGTTGCAGTGAATTTCTGCTGCACGTCTCCGTCGAACTCGGCCAGAACCTTGGGTAGTTGCCAGTGGACTCGCCCACCGTGCACCGACGGTTCCGAATCCACCGCGATGAAAGGGACCGCCATCCGCGGCATAGGCCCGATCCGTTTCCCTGGCGCATGCAAGACCGGACTGGCGAGGATCTCGCGATACGGGCCGACCGGCGAATCGAGGTAGTCCACCATCATGGCCACCGTCATCGGAATCGTTCGACCATCCGGGCCGAGCTCCCGCGCCGCCGACGTACTGCGGTGCCACCACAGTGTCGCGCGAACGCGAGCCGGCCACGGCGGCGGATCACTCACCGGCCAGTCGACGCGGTCACTTGTCGATTCAGGCACGCTCCACATCGGACACCTTCTCAGCTCGAATGGTCAGGGGAAGCCGCAAAGCGCCTGGTGCATGCGTCGGCACCACCGGATCGGACGGCAAAGTCGGATCGATACGTACGTATGGCTCGCCGGTCTTCGGGCGGGCGTCCGCGCCACCCTTGTTCGGCCACATCGCGCACGCTCGTTCCGCCTGCGCAGTGATGGTCAGGGAAGGATTCACTCCGAGATTTGCGCTCACCACCGAACCGTCCATGACGTGCAGTCCCTCATGACCGTATGCACGCAGATACGGATCGACGACGCCACTCGACGCGCTGTCACCGATAGCGCAGCCACCCAGAAAGTGTGCCGTCATCGGGATGTTCACGATCTCGGCGATGGAACCACCCGGGTCGCCATCGATCTTCTCGGCGACCTTGCGAATGGCTGTATGACCCTGCGGAATCCACTGAGGAGGTGGATCGCCCGGTCCCGGTCTACTGGTGAGGGAGCGCCCGAATCGTTTGGTGTTCTTGGAAAGTTCGAGGGAGTTGTCATCGGTCTGCATCACCAGCGCGATGACGGTTCGCTCGGACCAGTTCCGTACCGACAACGATCGCAAGAACGCTCCTGGGTGCCGGGCCGCGACTGCCAGAGTCTTCAGCACCCGGGGAGTTCGCCCACCGCCGTCACTCAGGACGGTCTGCAGAAGTCCTATTGCATTGCTGCCCTTGCCGTATCGCACCGGCTCGATGTGCGTGTGATCATCCGGGTGAAAGGACGACGTGATGGCTACGCCCTGCGTGAAGTTCCGTCGACGCGACTTCGACGTTGCGGCCAGTACGGCTTCGGAATTGGTACGTACGACGGTGCCGAGAGTGTCCGACAGGCCCGGCAGGGCACCGGATTCCTTCATACCGAGCAGCAGTCTCGCCGTTCCGTACGTTCCGGCGGCAACCACCACCTGATCGGCGGTGAACCGAACTTCTCGCCGGCGGACGCCGTCCGTTCGCCTCGCGAGCAGGCGGTAACCACCGCTTGCCGCCGGCCGAAGGTCGGTGACGGTCGTGAGCGGATGAACCCTGGCGCCCGCTTGCTCGGCGAGATGGAGGTAGTTCTTGACCAGCGTGTTCTTCGCACCGACTCGGCACCCGGTCATACATCCCCCGCATTCCGTGCAACCTGTGCGTTCGGGTCCTTTTCCGCCGAAGAACGGGTCCGGCACGGAAACTCCTGCCTCCCCGAAGAAAACCCCGACGGGGGTGGACGTGAAGGTCTCCCCCACGCCCATCTCTTCGGCTACGTCCTTCATCACCGCATCGGCAGGAGTGAAGGACGGATTGGTGCGAACACCCAACATCCGTTTGGCCTGGTCGTAGTACGGCGCCAGTTCGTCGTGCCAGTCAGTGATGTGCGCCCACTGACGGTCTTCGAAGAACCGATTGGGTGGCTGATACAACGTGTTGGCGTAGTTCAACGACCCACCTCCGACGCCGGCCCCCGCCATAACGAGCACATCCGGAAGAAGATGGATGCGCTGAACCCCATAACATCCGATCCACGGCGCCCACAGGTACTTTCGAAGTCTCCAACTGGTTTCGGGCAACTCGTCGTCGGCAAACCGTCGACCGGCTTCGAGCACCCCGACGCGGTAGCCCTTCTCCGTCAGGCGAAGAGCGGCGACACTGCCACCGAATCCCGAACCGATAACCACCACGTCGTAGTGCGTCGCGGTCATGCCTCGACGCTTTCGATCTTGCGAGCGGAGTAGTTCTCCCGATCGAAATGCTCCAGCAGCGAACGGAATTTGAAAGTGAACGTCGGCCACTGCACCGAGTTGCGCCCCTCCGGATCGATGTACCAACTCGAGCATCCGCCCTTGTTCCACACCGTGTGCTGCAACTCGTGCTGAATTCCCTTGTTGTAGTGCACCTGCACCGTCTCGTTCACGTCGAGGGCATCGATCCGCTCTCGCTTCATGGTGTTCACGGCGTCGTTGACGTACTCGGCCTGGGACTCGAGCATGTACACGATCGAACTGTGTCCGAGGTTGGTGTTCGGACCGTACATGAGGAACAGATTCGGGAACCCGCTGACCGCAGTACCCTTGTACGCGTTGGGACTACCGTTCCAATGTGCGGCCAGCGTCTCGCCACGTTTTCCGGTGATCAGATGCGCAACAGGCGGTTCCGTCGGCGTGAATCCCGTGGCGAAGATGATGGTGTCGACCTTGTGCTCGACTCCGCGTCCGTCGACCACTCCGTTTTCGGTGACCGAGACGAGCCCACTGTCGACCAGACTCACGTCCGCGCGGTCAAGGGTGCGCAACCAGTCGTTGGACAGAAGCATGCGCTTGCAACCGATCGTGAAATCGGGAGTCAGTTTCCGGCGCAACTCCGGATCTTTCACCTGTCTGCGCAGATGAAGGCGTGCGGCCGCCTCGAAGGCAGGCAGCACCCACGTCGCGTGCGACATCGCGGCACCGAGTAGCTCGCGGAAGCCGTAAACCCACCCTCGAATCACCTTCTGTGTAACCGGAATCCGCGAGTACATGGCCTTCTGTGCGGCAGGCAGGGTGCGATCCATCCGCGGAATCACCCAGGCCGGAGTTCGCTGGAACACGGTGACATGGGCAGCAGGGTCGGCAATTTCGGGAACGAACTGAACCGCCGACGCTCCCGTTCCGATCACGGCTACGCGCTCGCCGCGCAGTTCGTGTTCGTGGTTCCACGTCGCCGAATGGAAAGTGGTCCCGGAGAATTGGTCGAGACCGGGAAAATCCGGGATCTTGGGCGTCGACAACGCTCCGGTCGCGGCGACCAGAGCTTTGGCCGTCAACGACCCTCGAGATGTCCGAATACGCCACAGCGCCGCATCCTCGTCCCACACAGCAGCTTCGAGTTCGCAGTTCAGGACTACGCGTTCCACGATGCCGGTGTCTGCGGCCACCTTCTGCAGATAGTTGTAGATCTCGGGTTGACGAGCAAAGGTATGACTCCAATCGGCGCTCGGCGCAAAAGAATACGAGTACAACGCCGTCGGCACGTCACAGGCACAGCCTGGATAGGTGTTGTCGCGCCAAGTGCCGCCGATGTCAGCTCCACGCTCGATCAACACGACGTCTGCAGCGCGATTGTCGCGAAGCATTCTGGCCGCCAAGCCCATACCGGCAAATCCGGCACCGACGATCAGCGTTTCGACATGTTCGGGAAGCTTCACTTCTTCTCCACTCGGGATTGCCAGGCCGGCAACAGTCGCGCTCTGAGCGCGTCGTCGGCTTCGGATGTACGAAACAGGGCTGAGACGGCAAGCCCACGAACGAGTTCGATGGTGAGTTCGACCGACTCGGAATCGAACCGATCACCGAACAACTCGGCGCTGCCGAACTCGAGCGCCTCACTCACCTTGCGTTCGAGGGGCACCGTCGCCGCATGCAGAACGGGATCGGTCCGCGCCGCGACCCACAATTCGAGGGCGGCATAGAACAGCGGCCCGGAGAACGCGTCCGACAGGACCTCGAGGCCTCGACCACGATCCACTTCAGCGGTGAGGATTTCTTCCAGCCGCTTGTCGACCAGATACTCGACGGCCGCGACGACCAGCGATTCCTTGGTCGGAAAATGATGCAGTTGCGTACCCCGCGAGACGCCTGCGCGGCGGGCGATCTCTTGCGTGCTGGTCCGTGCGTAGCCCAGCTCGACCAACGATTCGACGGCGGCGTCGAGGAGGCGCCCACGCATCGCCGCTGTACGTTCGGCCTGGGTACGGCTTACTTTCGCATCGGAAGTGGTCTCGGTCACAAGACAACTGTAGAGCCGAAACGTAAAACAGTCCAGGCTGACTTCAAATCTTGACACGTAACATACCGGTCAGTCAGCTCTGCCTGATAACGTCCTCGCATCGAGCGGAGGGAAACAATCGCTATGCCAGAGCAAACAGCATTTCCACACCGCCGTGTCGGGTTGGTGGAAGACCACGAGTCGGTAGCAATCGGCGTGTCCGTGATGCTCGAGGACGAGCCGGACCTCGAATTGGTGTGCATCACGACCACTGTGTCCGAGATGCTCGCTCAGAACGTCGCCTTGGATCTGGCAATCCTCGACCTCCGACTGGCCGACGGGTCATCGCCCAAGAGCAATGTCGAGCAACTGCGGTCCGCCGGGCTCGAGACATTGATCTTCACCGGGGCGGAAAACCCGTACCTCGTTCGCTCGGCCGCCCGTGCCGGCGTGCTGGGTGTTGTACGCAAGTCCGAACCGACTGCCGTCGTGGTTGATGCGATACGCGCCGCCGCGTCGGGAAGGCAGGTGGTGACGACAGAGTGGGCTGCCGCAATCGACGGGGATCCAGGTCTCGACGAAGTGGGTCTGAGCCCTCGACAACTCGAGGTCCTCGAACTTTACGCATCCGGAGAGAAGGCGGATCGAGTTGCGCGACTCACCGGTTTGGCGCCGCAGACGGTTAACGACTACCTCCAGCGCATCAGGCAGAAATATGCGGCTGTCGGACGACCCGCACCGACAAAAACGGATTTGTACAAACGCGCGGTCGAAGACGGGGTGTTACCAATTCCTGAACGGCCTACTTCCGGAAAAAAGCTGACTTTGACTAACAATGAGGTTCGGCAACAATAACTCTCACAGCGCTGCCCCTGAAAATATGGGCAGAGGAATTGATGTCTGGGAAAAATTTCCCTCTTCGAATTACATTCATCTGACATGAAGACGGCACTGTCGGGGGTCTGTCATTCCGCTACAGAGAAGTAAGGACGAAACTCATGACAGTCACTGTGGAAAACTGCATGGCACAGGATCCCGTAGGACCGCACCTTTCGGAGCGCGAAATCGAGGTTCTCAGGGAATGGCTACTGAGTGATTCGAAGTCACGCGTCGCTCAAAACCTCTACATCAGCGTGGGAACGGTGGGGACCCACCTGTCGCGGATTCGCGAGAAGTATGCCGACGTTGGAAGGAACGCACCGACGAAATGCGAATTACTCGTGCGAGCGATACAAGATCAGATAGTGACGATCGACGAACTCTGATCGACAGAGTTGCTTTCGACAAAACAGCCAGTGCTTCTGACGAAATTCTGAGGCTCTTCGGCCGTTTCATCGGCGCCGGCTATGTCTGCTATCTGATATTGCTTGCCCCTGCGATTGCAGAAGCCACCACGATGTCTGCGTCGTGGTGGACTCCACTGGCGGTGGTCGCGACTTTCGGTAGTGGGCTGGCGCTGGGAGCATCGACGTTCCACGCCGACACCCGATGGGTGAAACGAACTGCGAGCGCAAATGCGGTTCTCTACGTCGTGGTCATCCTCCTGTGGTGGCCGGCGTGGAATGGTGACCACGTCACAGATTTCACCTTGTGGATTTCCAATTTCCCCGGCGTCGCCAGCCTTGCTGCCGCTGCAGCTTGGCGACCGGCCGCTGCCGTCGTGCACCTTTTCGTAGTGGCAACACCCGCACAGTTGACCAATCACATAATCCGGACGAGTCCCACGACGCACCTGTTGGTTCCCGACCTCGCCTTCGCCTGGACATTCTGCGCGGTTTTCGTAGCAGCGGCCGTCATGGCCTTGCGAACCGGACGAGTACTGGATGCGACCATCGCCACCACTCATGCCGCTGCCGCCGGCGCCGCCGCGGCCGAGGCCAAATCCGTCGAACGCGAGAGATTCGACGCACTCATCCACGACACCGTGATGTCGACTCTGCTCGCTGCTTCGAGAAACGATGCCGATCCCTCGGTCGTCGCTCAGGCGCGAAGGACGGTGGCAAGACTCGACGAACTGCGCTCCGGAACCGACCACGAGACGAGTTTCGACTTCGACGGAATCCTCGCTCAGTTGCGTTCAGCCGCTTCGGAAGTGGACGAAAACATCACGTTCGAGACCGCCCTCTCCGACGGGTCTGATCCGAGCGGATACGCACCCGACTCGATTCGTGCGATGGCCGGTGCGATGGCCGAGGCACTGCGCAACAGCGTCAAACACGCCGGAAGCAGTGCACGGCGTTCGGTCACGGTCACGGCAACCGCCACCCACCTCGAAGTAGTCGTCACCGACGACGGCGTCGGCTTCGATCCGAGCTCCGTCGAGACGCATCGCCTCGGAATCACTGTCAGCATCCGCGGCAGAATGCGTCAACTCGACGGCGGATCGGCAACCATTCGATCGTCACCCGGCCGCGGCACTTCGGTGACTCTGACGTTGAGCTTGCCCGTAGCGGTGATGACATGACCAGGCCGGACGGACGAGATGTCCGCGATCTTCTCGGCATGCACAGCCGTGCTGCTCGATTCATGGCTGCATGCTTCGCGCTCACCTGCGTGATCTCGGTCGCCTACACATCCTCCGACGTCCGCGCAGTCTGGCCGATGATCTTGGCAATTATCGTGTGCTCGACTGCGGCTTTCACACTCGTACTGAGCAGAGGCGACCCGATGCCGCTGGGGCAGAGCGTTCTGGTGTCTCTGACCGGCGCCGTCACGAGCGGCCTGGTGTTGTCAGTGGTTCCCGTCCCCGTCAACGACATGACTCAACTCTGGATGTTCGGGATGTCGACGGCAGTCTTCACCTTCATGTGCGTTCGTGGGCGTACAGCACTCGCGTGGCTCGGGCTTGGACTCATGGTGTTGGTGACCGCCATCTGGTCCTCCACCACCGGCCAGGGGGCCATGTACGGAGTGTCGTTGACGGTCATCAACGCGGGCCCTGTTCTGATGTCGACCTTCTTCGCATACACCATCCGTCCTCAAGCCAGGGTTATCTACGAACTTCGTGAGCAGTCCACCCAACGAATTGCCTCCGCATCCGCCAGTGCTGCGATTCTCGAGGAACGCGACGCGCAACTCGACAGGCTCGATGTCCTTGCACGCCCGCTCCTCGAACGGGTCGCTTCCGGGGTTCCACTGACAACCACCGAGCGGCAAGAATGCGAACTCCTCGAGGCGCAACTCCGAGATTCACTGAGGGCGACAGGCTTACAACAAACAGATGTCATCGATGCTGTGCGTGCCGCTCGAAACCGCGGCGTCGAAGTGGTCCTGCTCGACGACCACGGAATGGATGGCGCGAACCCCGACGTGCGCGACCGAATCCACTCGAGCATCGTCCGGGAACTCACCGCGATCACGCGAGGAAAAGTGACCATACGGATCCTTCCACCTCGGCGTACCGCTATGGCCACGATGCTGGTCGACACTGAAGACGTTCGACGAATCGAGTTCGATCACAACGGAATGCAGCTGCTACGGCAGGGGGACCGGGGAGAGCTCGGCACCTCGTCCATGTCCGCCGATTCGACTACAGACAGCGCCCGTCGAACCCGAATAGCTTTCGAGGAGAGTGAGATTCACCGGGTCGATCACCAGGAGAAATGAATGATCTTCGAACTGCGTCCAGCGCATGTCGCGCGTGCCCTCGCCGCATTGTGTGCCCTTCCGATTCTGTGGACCTTCGCAGTAGAGGGAATCACCACGACAACGGAATACGACTACAGCACAGGCGAAGTGTCCTCGTCGAGCGACCTGGGCTCTCAGATCGGAAGCGTCGCGATCTGGATCGTCCTCGCGATCGCATTTGCCGCCGGTGCCTGGTATCTGGAGAAGCAGCGCATCGGTTGGCCGGCCGCGGCGCACGAGCAGCTGGTCAAACTGCAGCTGGCATCACCCAACCGAGAAGGGTAAAGGTCCCTACCGCTTCCGATCGCCGGCGCGGAGAAGATTACTGGGAACCGTATGGCCCACTATCTCCTCTGCAACGGCAGCGGCACGAATGCTCGCATCCAGGTCGATACCCGTCGCAATGCCCATGTCTTCGAGCATGTAGACCAGTTCCTCCGTCGCGATGTTGCCACTGGCACCGGGAGCGAACGGACAACCACCGAGACCTCCGGTGGACGCGTCGAGGTTTCGAACACCGTGCTGCACAGCCGCAAACGCGCACGCAAGACCAGCGCCACGCGTGTTGTGGAAGTGCGCACCCAAGCCGAAGTCACCTACTCTTTCGCCCACAGCGTCGATCAATCGTCCGACACGTCCCGGCGTGGCAGTGCCGATGGTATCTGCGATCGAGAACTGATCAGCACCGAACTCCTTGGCCTGCTCCGCAATCCGCAGAACACGATCCGGGTCGGTTGGACCGTCGAACGGACAGTCCCAGGCTGTGGCCACGATGACCTCCACCCGTCCTCCGGCGTCGTGGACGATCCGGACGACCTCTCCGATACGTTCGGTCGCTTGCTCCGTCGTCGACCGAGTGTTGGCCTCGCTGTGGCCATTCGATGCCGACACAACATATTCGACGGTTTTCACTCCTGCGGCGACGGCCCGTTTCGCTCCACCGATTCCGGCGACCAATGCCGAGAACTCGATGCCGGGCCACTGGTGCAGTTCTGCTGCCAACAATTCCGCGTCGGCCAACGCCGGCACAGCGCGCGGTGAGACGAACGACGTCGCCTCGATACGCGAAACACCCGTCGCAGCCAGAGCATCGACAAGACGAAGTTTCTCCGCCAGCGACACCGGGTCTTCGATCTGCAACCCGTCCCGTGGTCCGACTTCACGAATACTGACTGCTGGAATACCCACGCCAGGTACCGACATGTCAGATCACGCCCTTCATCTTCAGTTCTGCCTGCTCGTTGTCCGAGAGTCCGAGGAGCCCGCCCCACACCGAGGAGTTGTCGTGACCCGGCGCCGACGCTCCCGCGTTGCGCACGGATCCGGGTGTCTCACTGAAGGTAGGCACGACGCCCAGGCCGAGGACGTTTTCACCGATCCGCTCGTCGTAGTGGTCGACGAGCATCCCCCGCTCGATCAGCTGCGGATCCTTGACGACATCTTCAACCGTATTGATCGGCCCGGCAACAACTCCCACTTCGGTGAGGCGTTCCACCAGGCTGGTGGGATCTTGGAGCGCGACCCAGGCACTGATCAGTTCGTCGAGCTCGTCCTGATGTTTGCCACGCGCAACATGATTGGAGAAGCGGTCGTCATGCGCTAGTTCCGGTCGCCCCATGATGGTGCACAGACGCACGAAGAGCGTGTCCTGATTGGCTGCTATCACCACCCAGTTTCCTTCAGAGGTCTGATAGATGTTGGACGGCGCAATACCCTCCAATCTCGTTCCCGAGGGCTGCCGGATGATCCCGCCCCGATCGTAATCCGGGATCGTGGATTCCTGCACCGCCAGACAGGATTCCGTGAGGGCAACGTCGACCACCTGACCACGGCCGGTCCGCTCTCGTGAGAGCAACGCCGCCAGCACTCCCTGAACGGCGAACATCCCGCCGAGAGAATCTCCGAGCGAAAGGGCAATACGCGGAGGCGCCTGCCCTGGATAACCGTTCAGATGCCGAAATCCGCTGACCGCTTCGGCAACCGAGGCGTAGCCGGCGCTCTTGGCTTGCGGTCCGCTCTGCCCGTAACCGGATACCCTGGCCAACACCAACTTCGGATTGCGCGCACTGAGAACGTCGAATCCCAGGCCCCACTTCTCGAGGGTGCCCGGCCGGAAGTTCTCGACCACCACATCGGCATGTTCGATCAGATTCAGAAACAGGTCTCGTCCCGCGTCGACGCGAAGGTCCAACGTCACACACCGCTTGTTGCGGGCGTGAACCGTCCAGAAGAATCGATGACCGTCCTGCTCGGCCTGACCCCAGGTACGAAGCGGGTCCGGGCGGTCCGGCGATTCGATCTTGATCACGTCGGCGCCCATGTCGCCGAGCAGTTTCCCGGCGAAGGGCCCGGCGATCAAGGTTCCGAGTTCAATCACCCGATATCCGTCCAGGGGCCCGGTGGGCGCACCTTCCGACACAGCTGCCTCCTCTGGGAACTTTTCTCCCCTTGAAGGCTACGTCACCACCCGATATCGCAACATCATGTCGTGGTCTTCGTGATCGAGCATGTGGCAGTGCCAGACGTACCCCTGCAGGTCCCCCATACCGGCTTCTCCGTGTGCCGAGTGGTCTGCCATGGAACCTCTCGCGAAAGTTGCATCCGGATCGAAGCCCAACTCGTCGGCCGTCGGAAAGCGCACGATCACGCGGGTGATCGAGTTGGCATCCACGATGACAGTGTCCTTCTCCCCCGTTTCCCACACTTCGGGAGGCCGCAGCGAAGAGGTCACGAATTCCTCTGCCGACGGCGTCCACCGGACCCCCAAGTCAGGCACCGGATACCGCTGCATCAGTGCTGCAGTGTCGAGGCTTTGGCGTCCCACAACGCGGAACGCCACCAGGTGCAGATGAATCGGATGTGGTTCCGTGGTGATGTTGATCAGATTCCATTGCTCGATGGTTCCCTGACGCGGCAGTTCGATATCCGAATCAGTGAACCGCAAATTGTTGAGCGACATAGTGATCGACGGGTAATCCGAGGGACGCGACAGCTGCATGATCGTGAGATTTCGCACCACATCCGGGGACGCCGGTTCGGCAGCAACGGAATTCAGCTGCTGCGGGATCGAGCCGGTGAATCCCTTTGCGCTGCCCACGTCGAACCGACAGAAGACCGGCATCACCTGCGTGCCGCGTTGCGCCACCGCAAGGGGTACCGGTTCGTCGTTGCGCAATTCCACCGTCGTGCCCGGCTCGAGCATACTGAAGTCGACAAGCAGATCAGCGCGTTCACCCGGACTCAGCCGGACGTGATCCGTCGGCGCAGGAGCGGCCAAAAATCCTCCTTCGGAACCGATCACCCAGAACCGCATACGATTTGCGAAGTGCAGATTCCACACCGAATAGGTTGCGGCATTGAGCAGTCGCAATCGGTACAGTCCGCGAGCCACCTCCACTTTCGGCCATACGACGCCGTTCACTACACCCACGTCACCGGGAGTCGCCGGATCCCAGGAACCCTGCGGAGTGAGCCACGTGGAACGGACACTCTGTTGACCGTCGGAGGTGAAGACCTTGTCCTGCAGAATCATCGGAAGCTCGAATTCGCCGGACGGCAAGCCGAGAGAATTCCCGGTGGTGCCTGTATCTGCGTCGTCACGGAGAAAATACATCCCGACCAGCCCGGCGTAGACGTTGAGGCGCGTCATTCCCATGGCGTGATCGTGATACCAAAGATTGCCGGCTGCACGACCATTCGTGTACTCGTGAACCAAACCTTCGCCCGGACGCTGGATCAGCTCCGGATGCCCGTCGAACTGCGGTGCAGTAACTCCCCCGTGCAGGTGAAGCGAGGTGGGGACCTGTGTGCGGTCGAGGTTGCTGACGCCGTGCAGACCCGGATCGACATCCGCGGCAAGCGGATACGCAGAAATGTCGTTGGCATATCGGACTGTGACGAGCTGATCGACGTGAGCTTCGATGGTGGGGCCGAGATAATCCATTCCGCCGTAACCCAGCGACGGCGACGACGGTAGGTCCGGATGGAAACGGTGCATCGACGAAGCCGCGCGAAGCTCCAGGTTGCCACCCGAAATGCCCGGCAGGACAGGAAGGGTCTCCCGAAACGGTTCCAGCCGGGGTGACGGAAGTTGGAACGGGCGCAGTGGATCGACATCAGGTGGTCGAGCCGTCGCTGATCCAGCGGACAACGCGCTCAGACCGGCCAGCAGGCCAAGCCCTTGAACAAACGATCGGCGACGGATCTTGTGTGACTCGTCCACTCACGGCCCCCTCACGCTGACGGCATCCGGAGCGGGTTACCCGTGTGCCCGCACGGTCAAACACCGACCACCTTCTCCAACCAGGGTTTGAGAATGGGTAGAACATGAGTCGGTTGCATTGCCTGCGTGTGATCCAGACCGTCGAGTACCTCGATATCCCACCCTGCCGACCGAACGGCGTCGAGGTCGAGATCGGCCGGCGCGACCCGTACCCCACCCCATCGGTCACCGTATTCGATGACGTCTCGCGAACCGACGAAACACATTCGCGGACAAAGGATGCGCCCTTGAATCGTTCGATCGTCGAATTCACCAAGTGCGCGGTACAGCGTCACGAACTGCCGGGTCTGCGCTCCGGTCAACGCAATGTCGATGGAGTTCCAATCGAATTCGTCTGATGATGCTGTGGGCTGTGATGTGCGCTGGGGCGGTTCACTCGCCATGCGGTGTGTAGCTTCGGTAACCTGGAGCATCGCCTTGTACGGCCCATCCACCGGCGGGAAACCACCCATGACCAGTGCGGTCAGACGATCGGTGCGCAGCGCCAACTGCAATCCGCACAGTGCCAGCCAGGAGTATCCGTAGTAGGCGAACTGGTCGATCCCAGCCGAATTCGCCACAGCCAGAATGTCGGACGCGATGTTGTCGGGAGTGAGCGTGTCCGGAGCGGGCGACGCCATCCGGTGCCCTTCGTAGTCGAAGGCAACCACAGTGAAGTTCGACGCCAACCCTTCCATGAATGTTCGACCGAGCGAGGGGTCAACGCCCCAGGCACGAAGTTCGTCCGCCTTGATGCCGGTAGCCGAAATCGGATTCACGGGTATCAGCACGGCGGGGCCATGTCCGAGAACCTCGACCTCGATAGTTGTCCCGTCGTGAAGTCTTGCCTCAACCATGCCCACTCCCAAATCTTTACACTGTAAAGTAATTAAGAATAGCGCGACTCCACGAAAGCGACAGGATGAACAAACAGGCAGGCCGACGCGATATCGCACGCACGATTTCACTTCTGTGGCGTCAACCCGAGGCGCCTTCCGGCCGCCGAGGACCGAAGCCCGCGCTGTCCACTGACACAGTCGTTGACGCCGCGATCGAAGTCGCCGACGCCAACCCCACGACACCGTTGTCGATGCGCATGATCGGCGACCACCTCGGCCGCACTGCGATGTCGTTGTACACCTACATACCGGGAAAGGACGAACTGCTGGACCTGATGTACGACCGGGTGCATGCCGAGCTACCGCCGATCGCAGACACCGGCGACTGGCGCATGGCACTCTCCGACTGGGCCGCCGCACTCTTCGCCCTAAATACACGCCATCCGTGGACATTGGATGTCTCGTTGGCGCGCCCCGTCCTAGGTCCGCACGAGCAGGCAGGACTCGAATCACTCCTGTCCATTCTCTACTCCACAAGTCTCGATGCTCCGACCATCCGCAGATCGGTGAGCATGCTTTTCCATTTCATCCGGGGGTCCGCGCGGACCTTAGCTGAGATCCGGAGCGCCTCGACCATCGGAGATTCCGAATCTCATTGGTGGGCAGAGTCTTCTGCTGCACTGGCCGATGCTGCACCGGATTTCGCGGACGACTTCCCCCACACGATGCAGTTGGGTCGGGAGGCCCCACCGGTACCGGGCGGCGACTTCTATCTCGAACGAGAAACCGAAGAGTCATTTACTCAGGGCCTACAGATCCTCCTTGACGGTATCGAATCGAGGATTCGAAAACACTCTTGACTCGAACGCATGTTCGAGTATGATTTGGGGAGGGGATCGGGGGGGTTCAATGAGTGTCTTGTTGTCGGACGTGGTGTCTGGTTCTGCGGTGGGGTTACGCGGACGGTTGTGGCAGTTGACTGCTGCCGAGTTACGTGCGGCTGCGGTGTCGGCGAGTGCGGAGATTCTGCGCCTGGAAGCCGTTCGTGTGACGGTGGTGGACGAGTTGTCGTTGCGCCCGGATGATCAGGTGATTGCCAGCCGCGGTGTGGGGTCCTGGTTGGCGGCCAACACGATGCTGCAGGTTCGGGACGGGAAGAAGATCGCCGCGTTGGGTGCGGCTTTGCGGCCGTTTCCGGCGGTGGCGGCTCGGTTCGATGGCGGGGATTGCTCCTTCGATCATGCCGTGTTGATCGTGGCGTTCTGTGAATCACCACCGAAGGGGATGCCGGAGGAGGCGCTCCCGAAGTGCATCGATTTGTTGCTCGCTGCTGCGTCGGGTGTGGAGGCGACGACGACGAAGGTGCGGAACGTGATCGCGACCTTGGAGCGGTTGTTCGAATCCGATGAGATCCCGCCCGCCGAAGATGTCGACCGGAACGAGTTGCGGATCGCCTCGACATTGAACGGTCGGGTGGTGGTGCGCGGCGATTTCGACGCCCTCACCGGCGAAATGCTGCTCTCCGCGTTGTCGAATCTGACGATGCCCACCCCGGCACCGGACGGAACCCCCGACGCCCGGTCGGCAGCGAAGCGGACCGCGGACGGGTTCACCGAACTGATCCGCCGGTACCTCGACTGCGCCAAAACCGGCAAAGACGGTGGCCAACGTCCGCACGTGAACGTGCACATCAATGCCCATGATCTCGCTGAGCATCGAGACTGCGCCGCCACACCCTCCACTGCTGATGGTGAAGAGTCTCTGTCGGATCTTGATGTCGGGCACATGCCCTGGCTCGGGCCACTCTCGGTGTCGCAGACCAGGCTTCTCGGGTGTGATTGTTTCCTGTCGACCGTTCTGCTCGACGATCACGGCGCGCCCTTGGATGCGCAACCAGGGAAGAGGTTGGTCACCGCCGAACAACGCGTCGCCCTCATCGCCCGAGACAAAGGCTGCGCCTTCCCGGGCTGCACATGCGTGCCCGCCTGGACGGATGCGCACCATATCCGGCACTGGGCAAACGGTGGCCCGACGGTGATGAACAACCTGGTCCTGCTGTGCCGTTCACATCACCGGCTGATGCACCGCAAATCCGGGTTCGTCGGGAAATGGGAAATCCGAATAGGAGTCGACAACAAACCCTGGTTCATCCCGCCGCCCTCGATCGACCCCGGGCAGCAACCGCGCCCAGCGAACACCACATTCAAAACCTGAGAACGAACCTCAGGCACAACAGAACACGGCCGAGCACCGCATCGAAGGGATCCCCCCGATGCGGTGCCAACAGGCCGTGGCGAACCCGTCAGACGGCCTGCGCAACCTTGGCGGCTCGCGGGAATCGCTCCCGAATCTCCGCTGGCGTGACAACTCTCGGGTCCAGGGGTTGCTCGTCACGCAGGTGGCGCTCCAACACCTTGCCCGTCATCGGCGCAATGACTTTCAGAGCAGTGGTCATGTTCTTCGGTGAACTACCCAACCGGACTGCCGTTCGCACCGCGGGCGCAATTGCTCTGTCCAACAACGCTGGCTGATCGAACCCACCCATCGTTCGCATCCAGCCGGGCAAAGTCGAGATAGTGGCCGGCGCGACCAATCGGCTGAATGTCGCGAACTTCGTCTTCCCCTGCGCTCTCGGTGTTCTCAACAAGTAGTGCATCGCCCGGTTGGCACGCTCGGAGGTACACAATCTGGGCCTGACTTCAGCGAAGTACTCACGTACCTCGTCTCGGGAGCGTGGAACGTCGGAGGTCTTGCATGTCTGTAGTTCGGCAGCGATCACGCATTCTTCCCAGTACCGCTGCTCTTCGACAGCTGAAAGCGGGCCCGGCCCATACATCTCGTAGCACTTGAGCACCGAATGCCAACCCGTCACGTGGATCCAGAGTTGTGAGGCCGGATTGTTTGCGCTGTAACGAGTTCCGGTGATCGGTTCAACGCCCGTAGCCTGAGCATGAACTGTCATGAGGTGGTCGGACAGCGCCAGTGCTGTCCGCCCGTCGGCAGTGGCGACGGTCAGGAAGTACGCCAAGGTTCGGTCGAGTCGCCCGGCCGGATCGCTGTAAATCCCGCTCATGTCTGCCACTGCGGCAGCCAAGAAGGGGTCGAAGTGCTCGAGCACCACCGACCGCTGGAACCCGATCAGCGCTGTCGGCGCGGCCCAGATCTTCCAACTGGGTGATCCTGGGCCGAAGAAGCCGTAATCCTCACGCGGTCGATTCATCGTCAGTTCAGACATTTCATTCCTCCCCGTTCGTTGAGCCGGCACCGTTCATTTCGTAGGCACCAGACAAGGCGACTACTTGCTGCCAGACGTACTCGAATCGCTCCGCCGCGAACGTGGGGCGCCGAATAGATGCCAGTGCCAACCGTTGCTGATCTTCACTGGCGCTGGGTTTTCCGTACAACTCCACCGCTGCAGCACTGAAGTCGCGGACCAGGACATCGAAGATCTGATCCAGCACCCCACCGCTCCGCTGCCCCTCGTCCAATCCCAAGATCTCGGCTTGTTCGAGGATCAACTGGCCGTAGACGACGAGGGTGAAGAGTTCGGTGATCGCCAGGCCGAAGTCCAAGTCGACCTGCTGCGCCGCATCCGGTGCAGCTTCGGCCAAAAGGGTCACGAGCGCTTCTGCCTGCTCCATGAACAGTGCAACGTTGGGAACATCCGCGAACTTCGCGTACACCGCTCGCCAGTCGTCGAATCGAACCTTCGACAACCCCCGTGCCGGGCCCTGACGGAACAGGAACTCGTCGTCGGCTGCATCGTTGCGCGTCGGAATCGCCGGAAATGACTCGGGGGCAAAGAGGTACGCCGGCATGAACTTGGCGATCAGGGCGAGATTGACGGCGACGGTCCCCTCGAGCTTGGGCAGCCCGTCGACATCCATCTTGGCCACCGCGAGGTAGCTGTCCTTCTCGAAGCCCTTTGCCGCAGCGATGTCGGAGAGCAGTCCGATCACCTTCTGTGCCTCGGTTGTCACCTTCATCTTGGTGACGGGATTGAACAAGAGGTAGCGGCGGTCCTCGGGCGATGCGGTGCGGAAGTAGTCCACCGCACGATCCGAGAAGAGCCTCATCGCCAGCAGGCGCGCGTACGCGTCGACGAATTCACGTCGTACGTGTGGGAACGCCGTGACGGGATTGCCGAACAGGATTCGATTGTGCGCGTGGGTAATCGTCTCGTACAAGGTATGAGTCGACATACCGATTCCGCCGAAGCACAGGTTGAACTTTCCGATGTTCACGGTGTTGAGTGCGGCACTGAATGCTGCCTCGCCGGTATGCAGGATATCCTCTGCCGCAACGGGATAGTCGACGAGTGAGAACTCCGCTACGTACATCTGGGCCGGAACGATGTTCTTCACCACGGTGAATGCCGGATGGTCCGAGTCGGCGTAAAAGAAGACGTACTGATCAGTGCCCTCCACTCCGTCGACACGGCCGAAGACAGAGACCGTGTTGGCGCAGTTGCCATTTCCGATGTAGTACTTCGAACCGCTGGCCAGGTACCCGCCGCTGCCGTTGGGCGTCAAGACCATGTCCGTGGAGTAGACGTCCGCGCCATGCTCTTTCTCGGACAGTCCGAATGCCGCAACGCCTCCGGAAGCCAAAGCGGAAGCTGCTCGCGCCCTTGCCGTCTCGTTGTCGCTCTGCCACACCGGCCCGAGACCGAGGATGGTCACCTGCCACGGGTACCAGTAGTTGAGTCCGTAGAAGCCGAGGATCTCGGACAGCGCGGCGATACGACTGGTATCCCAGCGCTTGTCAGAGTCGCCACCACTGTCGCGGGCGGGCGTCAGAAATGTGGCGAACAGACCTTCCTTCGCCGCGAAATCGAGGAAATCGGAGTAGAAGATCTTGTCGTGATAGTCGGCCAGGAGTCGGTTCTTTCCACGCGCCTCGAACCAGTCGACGGTCGCGCCCAGCAGTCTCCGCGTGGTCGCGTCGAACTCCGGCCGATCGTACGTGGAGGGATGGAGCAGCAGATCATTCGGCACTAAAGAGGTCGACGCTGTCATAGCGGTTGTTCTCCTCGAGATCTCGGCAGAGGCGCCTCACTGAGCACCATTCGAATACAACGCCACCGTAACAATTGCAGACGATGAATACAACGGTTGCGTATTATTCACGAAGAAGTGGCAGGCAGATTAGGGTGAGAGCGGAGGTGATGCACACGATGACCAGGTCACAAGCTGACGCAACGGATACACCGCGGCGCAAGTACGCCCCTCGCATGGCGCCGGAGCAACGTCGCGAGCAGCTCCTCGACGCAGCATTCGAGGTCACCGGCCGCGTTGGCCTGCACAACCTCAGCATGGAATCCGTCGCTGCCGAAGCCGGTGTCGGCAAGCCCGTCCTCTACACGATTTTCGATACCAGGACCGATCTCGTCGCTGCACTGCTGCGCCGCGAGCACGAGCGAGCCATCGCTCAGGTGCTCGAAACCATGCCGACAGATCTGAGCGAACTCGGCCCAGCGGCGTCGTACACCGGGACCGTCGGCGCCTTCGTCGACGCCGTACTGGAGAACCCGACGCGCTGGCGCCTGATTCTGACGTCTGTCGAGAACGCCCCCAGCGAGTATCACGGCTTGTTGAAGCTCTCTCGCGGAGCTGTCTTCGCCCGCGCCGAAGAACTGGCCCGCGCCGGGATTGCCCTCGAGTCGAAGCTCGAAGGCCTTGATCCGGTTCTCCTCGCACACACCATGATGTCGTTCGCCGAAATGCTCGGACGACTGGCCGTCAGTGATCCCGAAACCTATACCCGAGAACGACTTTCCAGTTTTGCCGTGGCTCTCGCACAATCGGTCGGGCGTTAGCGGCCGACTGAAACCTGTCGGTCGGATCTGCTTCAATACACGCATGACATCACCATCGATCGAACCGCTACAGCTTTTCGAAACGTCTCCGGGCAACTGGTCACTGATGCTCACCGACCAGCATTTCGGCAAGGTGGCATCGATATTCGAGCAGGTAGAGGGTTTCGAAGGCTCCGGTTACGACTGGGCGTCGGTCGCCCACGCAGTGGTAGGCCGCGATGCACCGCATCTGGAGGGCCGCTTCGGCACCGATCCCGAAGCGGGCATGTTTGTTGCGTACGGCAGCGACAACGGAGCTCTCGGTGAGCTCGGAGCGCTACTCGCCAAAGCGTATTCGGATGCCGAGTACCTCGGTGGCCTGGTCGCCATTTCCGAACTCGACTAGAGCGCCTGTCGAAACGACACCGGCCCCACACCTAGGTGCGGGGCCGGTACCGAACGAAAGATCTAGCCGACCAACAGCTCGGCAATCTGAATCGTGTTGAGCGCGGCACCCTTACGCAGGTTGTCGCCCGAAACGAAGAGCGCGAGTCCGCGTCCCTCCGGGACACCCGGATCCTGACGGATACGACCGACCAGCGACGCGTTGCCACCGGCAGCGGCCAGCGGCGTCGGAACCTCGACCAGCTCGACGCCCGGAGCGTCGGCGAGGATCTCCTTGGCGCGAGCAACCGAGAGCGGGTTGGCGAACTCTGCGTTGATCGCGAGCGAGTGCCCGGTCACGACGGGAACGCGCACGCACGTACCCGAAACCAACAGATCGGGAAGTCCGAGGATCTTGCGGCTCTCGTTGCGGAGCTTCTGATCCTCGTCGGTCTCGCCGCTTCCGTCGTCGACCAGCGAACCTGCGAGAGGCAGGACGTTGAACGCGATGGGGGCGACGTAGTTGTTCGGGGCCGGGAAGTCGACGGCACTGCCGTCGTGAACCAGCTTCTCCGCGTCTCCGACTACGGCGCGCACCTGGCCGAGGAGTTCCTCGACGCCGGCGATGCCGCTACCGGACACGGCCTGGTAGCTGGAGACGATCAGACGCTGCAGACCGGCTTCGTCGTGCAGAACCTTCAGCACCGGCATCGCTGCCATGGTGGTGCAGTTGGGGTTCGCGATAATGCCCTTGACCAGGTTCTTCGTGTCCTGCGGGTTGACCTCGCTGACCACGAGGGGAACCTCGGGATCCTTGCGCCATGCCGAAGAGTTGTCGACAACGGTCGCGCCGGCAGCAGCGAAGCGAGGAGCCTGGGCGCGCGAGAGCGTCGCACCGGCTGAGAACAGGGCGATGTCGATGCCCTTCAGGTCCTCATCCGATGTGGCGGCCGCATCCTCGACGATGATCTCTTCGCCGCGGAAGGGCAGCTTCTTACCGGCGGAGCGTGCAGATGCGAAGAACCGCACCTTGTCCGCGGGGAAGTTCCGCTCTTCGAGCAAAGTGCGCATGACGATGCCGACCTGACCGGTCGCACCGACAACAGCGATAGTCGTCATGAGAAATTACCGTCCCGTTCCAGCGTGTACTACTGCTTCTTCTTCGCCACCGAGCCCGAAAGCGTCGTGGATGACACGTACAGCGTCGTCCAATTCGGTGTCCTTGACCAGCACTGAGATGCGGATCTCAGAGGTCGAGATGAGGTCGATGTTGATGTCTGCCTTGGCCAGCGCCTCGCAGAACGTGGCGGTGACGCCCGGGTGGCTCCGCATTCCGGCGCCGACCAGGGAAACCTTGCCGATGTGGTCGTCGAACAAGATCTGCGTGAAGCCGATGTCTTCCTGACGCTTGGTCAGGATCTCGACGGCGCGGGGGCCGTCGGCCGTCGGAAGCGTGAAGGTGATGTCCGTCTTGTTTGTCTCCACCTTGGAGATGTTCTGCAGCACCATGTCGATGTTGATCTCGGCATCGGAGACTGCGCGGAACACCTTGGCAGCGTGTCCCGGTGTGTCCGGCAATCCGACAACGGTGATCTTGGCTTCGCCGCGATCGTGCGCGACTCCGGTGATCAGGGCCTCTTCCACAGGAATGTCCTCCATCGATCCGGACACGATTGTTCCGGGCTTGGTGGTGTATGACGAACGGACGTGCACAGGCACGTTGTAACGACGGGCGTACTCGACGCACCGGAGCATGAGCACCTTGGCACCACACGCTGCGAGTTCGAGCATTTCCTCGAAGGAAACCGTCTCGAGGCGGTGAGCGTCGGGGACGATGCGCGGATCGGCGGAGAAAACGCCGTCGACGTCGGTGTAGATCTCGCAGACGTCGGCGTTGAGTGCAGCTGCCAACGCCACGGCAGTGGTGTCCGAGCCACCGCGTCCGAGCGTCGTGATGTCCTTGCTGTCCTGGCTGACGCCTTGGAATCCGGCGACCAGAACGATCGAGCCTTCGTCCAGCGCAGTGCGAACACGGCCCGGCGTGACGTCGATGATCTTGGCGTTTCCGTGGCTGCCGGTCGTGATGACTCCGGCTTGTGAGCCCGAGAACGAACGAGCTTCGGCGCCGAGGGAGTGAATTGCCATCGCTACCAAGGAGTTGGAGATGCGCTCACCCGAGGTCAGCAGCATGTCCATTTCACGGGCCGGCGGGGAAGGGCACACCTGCTGAGCCAGATCGAGCAGCTCATCGGTGGTATCGCCCATCGCTGACACCACGACGACGACATCATTGCCGGCCTTCTTGGTCTCGACGATCCGTTCAGCGACTCGTCGGATGCGCTCGGCGGTTGCCACCGAGGATCCGCCGTACTTCTGGACGACGAGAGCCACGCGTTTCTACCTCCAGGTCGAAATTGTTTACAGATACCAGAGGTCGAGCTTACCGAGGTGGTCCTGGGACTTCCCGATGCGTACTGCTGTTCGCCTCAGATCCGCGCGGGATCAGTTGCGAGATCCGCGATCGCATCAACGTCGCAGAACGCGAGCCACCGGCAACGTAACCGACCACCGTGACGGCAACTCCGCAGGCGAGAAGCACGCGGATACTGCTGACCAGCGAAACTGCCAGCGCGTCGTACACCGCGACTGCCGCCTCAGATGACGGTATGTCTGAATTCTGTAAATAGACCCGCCGCACGACGGCCAGCGCCACCAACAGGGCGATCATCGCCACCGCCGTCGCCAGCCCGACCAGGGACAGTGCGCGCATTCTCCTCGGCGCAACTGCGACGGCCGCGATCGCACAGGCCAGCGACACCCACGGCAGCCAGGCCGCTGCCCGGTCGAGAGTGTTCGAGAGGTCCTGGGCCCGCACCAGCTCGTCGGATTGCAGGATCTCGAACTGCGGATCGAACGTCGGAAGACGATCGACGACGGTGAATCCGCGATCGCGGAGGTTCGTCCGCAGTTCTGTCATGATCGGCTCGAGGGACAAGGTGACTGTTCCGCTGTCGTCGGACCGAACGATGCCGTCGGTGGCTCTGCCGGTCACCATCGCAGCAAGTTGCGCGTGCGCCTGACGGTTGGCCGCGGTCCAGAGCGTCGCGAACTGGTCGCTGGAGACCAACGACTGAGCCGCCTCCCGAACAAGTTTCTCGGCTTGTCTCGTCACCACCTGCGGAAACCGGTCCAACCGCTGCGTCAGTTCCTCGGTCAGCCGATCAACGACAGCCGCTTGGACAGCAGGTTCGGAAGCCAACGGGGCAACCGTCTCGACGTAACTGTCGGTGTCGTTCACCTGGGTGTGGACGAACAGCGCGAGCACCGAGCCGGCAGCACCGAGACCAGCGAGAACGATCAGCAGTGAACAGACGATCCAGCGGATCGAGCGCATCACGTGTGCTTGGCGCGCGCCGGTCGAATCTTCGCGGTGATGTGGTGAATGCGGTGATCGTCAGCGGGTATCCGGAAGGTCTCGGTAACCCGAACGGTCATCAGGTTCCGCCCGAACAACCCGGCGTCGAGGAGGTAGTCAGCCGTCAGGTCGTCCCCGTCGACCGTCCACTCCACCTCACGAATGTCGCGGATCACGCGATACTGAGGACCTCCGGAAAGGCTGCGCCGCAAATGATTCCCCGAAAATCCGGTCTTGAGCCCGACCTCGTGGCGTACCGCGTCCGGAGCCAGCGGTACGGAACTGCCATCGTGACTGCGGAGCGCGTCGAGGTACGTCCTCGCCACGGCGATTCGGGGATCCATGGACGACAGTCCACCATTTTCGGGGCCGAAACGGCAGCACAATTCGGCGACAAATTGGACATGAGGGCGAACCCCACCGATTTCTCGCGAAATCCAGGAGTAGAGTGCTGTGCATGCAGCGCGCACTCCTTCTTGGTTGCCGCGACGGGGTCTGATCCAGACTGGCCTCCCGCCGCGGGGTTTTTGTGCGCCGGTCGACCAAGCCTTCCGGACTCATGGTCTTGACCAACAGGTCAACAGGCCGGGTCCACAATCCTGGAGATCACACCCATGTCCCCCGCTGACGCATTCACCACCGGCACTCGCACCATCACCCCGCCCACGAAGCCGGCACCGTCCGACCAGCCTGCGTGGAACACGCAGAAGAACTCGTCGATGCCGACGTTCCGCTACCGCCCGTTCGCCGAAGAGGTCGAGACGGTCACGCTGCCCGACCGCACCTGGCCGGACAAGATCATCGACCGAGCACCCCAGTGGTGTGCCGTTGACCTGCGCGACGGCAACCAGGCGCTGATCGATCCGATGAGCCCGGCGCGCAAGCGTCGTATGTTCGATCTCCTGGTTCGTATGGGCTACAAGGAGATCGAGGTCGGCTTCCCGTCCGCGAGCCAGACGGACTTCGATTTCGTTCGCGAGATCATCGAGGACGGCGCCATCCCGTCCGACGTCACCATCCAGGTGCTGACGCAGTCGCGTCCCGAGCTGATCAAGCGCACGTTCGAGGCCTGTGAAGGTGCCGAGAACGCGATCGTGCACTTCTACAACTCCACCTCGATTCTGCAGCGCCGCGTCGTGTTCCGCGCCGACAAGGACACGATCAAGAAGATCGCCACCGACGCCGCCGAACTGGTCCTCGCCGAGTCGAAGAAGTACCCGGACACGAACTGGCGCTGGGAATACTCGCCCGAGTCCTACACCGGCACCGAGCTCGAGTACGCCAAGGAAGTATGTGACGCCGTCACCGAAACCCTGGGTGCGACGCCGGCCAACCCGGTCATCCTGAACCTGCCCGCCACCGTCGAGATGGCTACACCCAACGTGTATGCCGACTCCATCGAGTGGATGCACCGCAACCTGGCCCGCCGCGATTCGGTCATCCTGTCGCTGCACCCCCACAACGACCGCGGCACGGGTGTCGCTGCAGCCGAGCTGGGCTACCAGGCCGGCGCGGACCGCATCGAAGGCTGCCTGTTCGGCAACGGTGAGCGCACCGGCAACGTCTGCCTGGTCACTCTCGCTCTGAACATGTTCACGCGCGGCGTCGACCCGCAGATCGATTTCTCGAACATCGACGAGATCCGTCGCACGGTCGAGTACTGCAACCAGCTGCCCGTCCACGAGCGTCATCCGTACGGCGGCGACCTGGTCTACACCGCGTTCTCCGGCAGCCACCAGGACGCGATCAACAAGGGCCTCGACGCCATGAAGGTCGACGCCGACAGCCAGAACTCCGACGTCGACGACATTCTCTGGCAGGTCCCCTACCTGCCGATCGACCCGAAGGACGTCGGCCGCAGCTACGAGGCCGTCATCCGTGTGAACTCGCAGTCCGGCAAGGGCGGCGTCGCATACATCATGAAGGCCGATCACGGTCTGGTGCTGCCGCGTCGTCTGCAGGTCGAGTTCTCGCAGTCGGTCCAGAAGATCACCGACGGCGAGGGCGGCGAGGTCTCGCCGAAGGAAATGTGGGACGTCTTCCACGAGGAGTACCTCGCTCCCATCACCCCGCTCGAGCGCATGAAGCAGAAGGTCACCGCGTCCGAGGAGGACGGCGGCACCGATGCGATCACCGCAATCGTCAAGGTGAACGGCAAGGAGCAGGAGATCTCGGGAACCGGCAACGGCCCGCTCGCTGCCTTCGTCGACGCGCTGGGAAGCATCAACTTCGACGTTCGTGTCCTCGACTACTCCGAGCACGCCATGTCCGCCGGTGACGACGCCCAGGCCGCGGCCTACGTCGAGTGCGCCGTGACGGGCCCGGAGGGTCAGAGCACCGTCGTCTGGGGTGTGGGTATCGCCACGTCGATCACGACGGCCTCGCTGCGCGCTGTGGTCTCGGCAGTGAACCGCGCCAGCTGACACTCAGCTCCTGACTCGTGAACAATCCCTGGTCTCACCCGATTTTCGGGTGGGGCCAGGGTCGTTTTCAGAGCACTGAAGATTTTCGGTCGATGTTTTCGATTCGGTATGACATTGGTCCCGAAAGAGTCGGTTAGCGAAGTTAACAAAAAGAATTCACCCATCGAGGATGATGCAGACGCCACGTGCGCGTGAGATAGTCAGCTCAGACAAATCCGACTTGTGAAATGGAGCTCGACAATGGATTCCTTTTGGGACTTCCTCTGGCTGATCATCATCAGCTTCGCGTTCATCGCGTACTTGATCCTGCTCTTCTCGATCATCACCGACCTGTTCCGCGATCACAAGACCTCCGGCTGGGTGAAGGCAATCTGGATCGTCTTCCTGTTCTTCATTCCGCTGCTCACCTCGCTCGTCTACCTGATCGTTCGCAGTGACGGAATGGCACAGCGGTCCCTCGAGGCTGCGCAGCAGGTCAAGAACGCACAGGACAGCTACATTCGTGAGGTTGCCGGAAAGTCCCCGGCCGAATCCATCGCAGATGCAAAGGCACTTCTCGACGCCGGCACCATCAGTGAAGAAGAATTCGCAGCACTGAAGGCCAAGGCTCTCGCCTGATACCGGCCCTCACTAAGCGGCTCTCACTAATCCGTGAGGATTGCACTACCGAAACGGGAGCGACACTAATCGTGTCGCTCCCGTTTTGTGTTCATTCACCAACAGCTGCCCATTCACCGACAGCCGTTCATTCACCAACGGCCCTTCATTCACCGACAGCCTTCATTCACCGACAGCACGCGCGACGTCACGAAAGGCGTCGAGCACGACTCCGATAGCCGGACTGCGGTTGGCGTGTAACCGAGTTGCCAATTCATAAACTCGTGCAGCGCGCACTCCCGCCACCGGTTTCCTCGACACTCCGGGATGTGTGATCGCGTATCGCGGCATCAAAGCCACGCCGTGGCCCGCCGCCACCAGTTCTTCGATGACGCGGAAATCGTTGATCCGATGAGCGACGCGAGGCTGGACGCCGGTTACCGACGCAACCGACAGCAGAACGTCGTCGACCGGAAACCCGCCGCGCACGCTTATCCAGTTCTCGTCGGCCAATTGTTCCAGCCGGACCGAATCCTGCTCGGCGAGTGGATGATCAGGCCGCAGCACCAGATCGATCGGTTCACGCATCAGCGGTTGCACGCTGACCCGGGGAAACGACGTCTCGGCTCCGCGTTCGTCACGGTGAGTGAGGATCACATCGTGATCGGCCAACAGCCCAGGGACGGCCGACGCCGGTTTGTCGACGTCGTAGGCGTCGATGTCCACGTCCGAGTTCTTCAGCGCCGTCAGGACACCGGGCAGCAGGAGCGCCGCGCCGGAGGGAAAGAACGCGACTCGCACCTTTCCCCGCGGCGAGCCTCGGTACGACGCCATCTCGTCCGCCGCCCGGTCTAGCGCCGCCAAAACGTCGTCGGCGCGAAGCACCAGCGCTCTGCCCGCGTCGGTGAGGCGCAGCGTGCGCCCGTCCGGTTCGAGGAGCGAGACCCCCGCTTCTCGTCCGAGGATCTTGAGTTGTTGCGAGACGGCGGACGGCGTCATCGAGAGGGCGAGAGCAGTAGCGCCGACGGTTCCTCGGTCGGCGAGCTCGCGGAGGATTCGCAGGCGCGTGGCATCCATACGGTGACGAATATCCATGTAGCAAAACTACATGGATAGTGCATCTATATTCGCTTGTTCTGATGCTTCGTACGGCTCACGATTAACGCATGACTCCCCGCGACCGTCTCCTCGGCCTGACCGTGATCGTCTTGTGGGGTCTGAACTTCCTGGCCATTCGCGTCGGCCTGGATCATTTCCCGCCGTTCTTCTTCGCAGCGCTGCGGTTTCTGATCATCGCGATTCCGGTGGTCATCTTCGTGCCGCGTCCACAGGTGCCGCTCCGCTGGCTGCTGCTCTACGGATTCGGTTTCGGATTCGGCCAGTTCGTCTTCCTCTTCTGGGCGATGCATTCGGGGATGCCGACGGGCCTTGCATCACTTGTCCTGCAGTCGTCAGCACCGTTCACCGTCCTACTCGGCGCTTTCCTGCTCCGCGAGAAGCTCAGCGTCTGGCAGGTCTCCGGTATCGCCGTCGCCGTTGGCGGGATGTCCTTGATCGGCTGGGACCGCTCGCACCACGCGGCACTGCTGCCCGTCGTCCTCACACTCCTCGGCGGCCTGTCCTGGGCGTTCGGCAATCTCGGCAGCCGCTTGGCTGCGGCAAACACCGTCGGCGAGCCTGCACCGATGCGCTTGATGTTGTGGATGTGTGTCATCCCGCCGTTACCGATGCTCGCACTGTCAGCCGTGGTCGAAGGCCCCACAGTCGGCTGGCACGCACTCGGCACCGCATTCAGCGCCGACGCCTGGCCGTCGCTGGTCGGACTGGCCTACATCATTCTGCTCGGCACCATCGCCGGATCCGGGCTCTGGACGATGCTCATGGGCCGCTATCCCGCCGGCGTGGTGGCGCCGCTCTCCTTGCTGGTGCCAGTCGTGGGAATCGGCGCGTCCTGGCTGTTCCTGCACGAGGATCCGAGCCCGTTGTCACTGGTCGGGGCGGTCATCGTGATCGCCGGAGCGAGCGCCGCACAGATGAGACGTAAGCCCGCGAACACTGTTTTCTCGGACACACCTGCAGCCTCACCACCGGCGCGACTCGGCGTCTGACGACGCCCTGTGCCAAACTCGGGCCGTGGGAACTGGACTATCGATCACAGCGCGCGGAAAGCTCGCCATGCGAGCTGCCGCAGCAGCATCTTGGGCATCGCAGAAGGCCGGTCGCGGCAAGGGTTCGATGATCGGCGGGCTGATCGCCCTCAAGATCGACCCGACGCTCATGACTCAGCTCGGACGCGGCAAGCGCACCGTCGTGGTCACCGGCACCAACGGCAAGTCGACGACCACGCGTATGACCGCTGCAGCGCTCGCCACACTCGGTGACGTCGCGACCCAGGCCGACGGCGCCAACATGGATGCCGGGATCGTTGCCGCTCTGGCCGCCCGTACCGATGCGACGCTGGCGGCACTCGAGGTCGACGAACTGCACGTCCCCCACGTAGCCGACGCCGTGAACCCGGAAGTGATCGTGCTGCTCAACCTCAGCCGCGATCAACTCGACCGGGTCGGCGAGATCAACATGATCGAACGGAAACTGCGCGCGTGCGTCAACGCGCATCCGAATGCGGTGATCGTCGCCAACTGCGACGACGTACTGGTCACCTCCGTGGCATACGACGCCACCAACGTCGTGTGGGTTGCTGCCGGCGGCGGTTGGGCCGGCGATTCCGTCAGCTGCCCGCGCACCGGCGAACCCATCGTGTGGGAGGGAAAGCACTGGCGCAGTACCGGTTCCGACTTCGCGCGGCCCGAGCCGACCTGGTGGCTCGACGACGACAATCTCTACGGCCCCGACGGCCTGAAGATTCCGATGACGTTGACCCTCCCCGGAAAAGCCAACCGCGGCAACGCAGCTCAGGCCGTAGCGGCTGCAGCGGCTTTGGGTGCAGATCCGGTCGGGGCAGTTGCCGCCGCATCGACGGTTCAAGAAGTCGCAGGTCGATACAGCACCGTCGAGGTCGGACCGCACTCCGTTCACATGCTGCTCGCGAAGAATCCCGCCGGCTGGCAGGAAGCGCTGTCGATGATCGATCCCACGGTGGACGGTCTGGTCATCGCGGTGAACGGTCAGGTGCCGGACGGCGAGGACCTCTCCTGGCTGTGGGACGTGAAGTTCGAGCACTTCGAAGGTGTCAAGGTAGTGGCCGCCGGTGAACGCGGAACAGATCTGGCAGTTCGCCTCACGTACGCGGGCGTCGAGCACACTCTCGACCCGGACCCGTTGCGCGCCATCGCTTCCTGCCCTCCCGGACGTGTGGAGGTACTGGCGAACTACACGGCCTTCCGTGACCTCAACACTGCCATCGCGAAGGAGTCTCGCAATGTCTGACTCGACAGTTCGCATCGGTCTGGTACTCCCCGACGTCATGGGCACCTACGGCGACGGCGGCAATGCCCTGATCCTGCGTCAGCGTCTGCGGATGCGCGGCTACGACGCCGAAATCGTGGACATCACCCTCAGCGATCCGGTCCCCGATTCGCTCGACGTGTACACGTTGGGTGGCGCCGAGGATTCTGCTCAGCGCCTCGCCACGCGTCACCTCGCGAAATACCCTGGTCTGCAACGTGCCGCCGAGCGTGGCGCACCGGTTCTGGCGATCTGCGCGGCCATTCAGGTGCTCGGCAACTGGTACGAAACCTCCAGCGGCGAACGCGTCGACGGTGTCTCGATGCTCGACGTCACAACCTCGCCGCAGGAGAAGCGTTCCATCGGCGAAGTCATCACGAAGCCGCTGATCGACGGACTCACCGCGCCCCTCTCAGGTTTCGAGAATCACCGCGGCGGAACAACTCTGGGTAGCTCAGCCTCTGGATTCGCACGTGTCACCCATGGTGTCGGAAACGGCGTCGGCGACGGATTCGAAGGCGTCGTGCAGGGTTCGGTGATCGGGACGTACATGCACGGACCCGCTTTGGCTCGCAACCCCGAACTCGCGGACCTCCTGCTCATGCGCGCCTTGGGTGTGAACGAGCTTGAACCCCTGCATCTGCCCGAGGTCGACAGGCTCCGCAAGGAGCGACTCGCGATTCGCTGACCAGGTTCAGACGGTTTCGGATTTGCCCTCGGTCAGAATCAGTTCCACGGCCAACAGCGCGGCGCAGGCCAGTCCCGCGACCAGCTCGGGCACCGCGGTGTAGGTACCACCGAGCACGACGACTATCGCGACCGAGAACGGCACGAGGGTGCGTACCGAGGAGTCGTGTAGTCGAATGTGGATGAACCACAAGGCGGCAAGGATGACCGCGACCGGAACGGTGACGGCAGCACCCGTCACCAACGCGCTGCCGTCACCGTGATGAGTCCAGAAGTCGACGCGCGAGGCCAACCCCGCACCGATGGCGGCAGCGGCGGCGAAGATGAAGTAGTGACCGAACCCCCAGACGAAGGGTGAGACGTTGTCACCGCCGATCACTTCGCCTGCATTGCGTTGGAAGTACAACCACCACAGGCTGAAGACAATCAGAATGCCGCCGATCACGACGTAGGTGACCTGCGCTGCCGGATGCTCACCGTCGACCGCGTCCTGGATCGCGATGGTGGTCGAAAGGATCGTCTCGCCCAGAACGATGATGAAGAACAACGAGTACCGCTCCGCGATGTGATGCGGGTGCCACGGCGTCATGCCCGGCTTCTCCGACCAGATCGGTACCGCGAATTCGCACAGAACCAACACCAGGAACGTCGGGACGTAAACGGCGGACGGCACGAAGTAGAAACCGATCCAACCGATCTGGACCAACACGATTCCGAGAGCGTATCGACGCGCCGTGAGCGCATGTTCGGGGTCGTTCCGCGAGACCCTGAGCCATTGGATGACCAGGGCTATTCGCATGATGACGTAGCCGACGATGATCAGCAGGGCGTCGTCGTTGAAGAAGCGGACGATGCCGGCTGCAAGGACCAGCGATCCGAGGATCTGGAATATGGTCAGCAGCCGGGCGATTCCGTCGTCGTTGTCGTACGCCGAGGTGAACCACGTGAAATTCAGCCACGTCCACCAGATCGCGAAAAACGCCATCGCGAAGTGCCCGACGCCCGAAGCCGCGTGCCCTTCGCTGATCGCGTGGTGCAGGCCGGTGGCCGCTTGAGCGACCGCCACGACGAAGCAGAGGTCGGTGAGCAGTTCGAGCGGCGTCGCCACCCGGTGCGGCTCGTGCGGGTCCCGCGGAACCAACGGCCTGATGAACGAACTGGTGCGATTCACGAAGGGCAGAGTAGCGCGATGATTGCCGGCGCGCTGCCCGTGACTGGAACCTGTCGTCTCAGATATTCACGCCGACGCCCCGATCTGGGCTCGGATCTCCAACTGATCGGCGAGTTCGGCGCCTATCGCCCCCGCGCTCCCCAAAGTGAAGGCGATCTGCCGTCCCCACAGGAAATAGCGGTGAATCGGATAGTCGACATCCGCGCCGATTCCGCCGTGCATGTGCTGGGTCGCGTGCACCACGCGCAAACCGCCGCGCGACGCCCACCATTTGGCGACCAGCGCCGTTGCTTCCGCTTCACTCTCGACTCCGCTGTCCATCAGCCAGGCAGCGCGGTGGGTGGTCAATCTTGTGCTCTCGGTGTCGAGGTACGCGTCGGCGGCCCGGACGGCAACTGCCTGGTTGGTCGAGAGTGGACGTCCGAATTGCACTCGCTCGGAGGTGTATTTCGCCGTCATCGCCAGCGCTTCCTCGCAGACGCCGGTAGCCAGGGCCGCCAGAGCGACCCGCGCACGTCGTAACGTCCAGTCTCGAACCACCGCGCCGTCCGCGGGAAGTGCGTCAGCTGCAGTAACCGCAACCCCGTCGAACTGCACAGCGCTGTTGCTCTCGCGGTTCGTCACCGCAAGCGGTGTACGCACCAGCGCGTCCCGGTCCGTCGGCACGATCATCACGGTGACACTGCCGTCCGGCATCGTCACCGGAACCACCAGTGCGGCAGCGAACTCGGCGGCCGGTACGGAGTCGACGTGGCCCGACAGAACCCAGCCGTCAGGAGCCGGCTCGGCGCGAACTGCCGTCTCGGCGTTGTAGCCGGTGTCGAAGGCGCCGGTGACGATCACCGAGCCGTCGAGCAGTCCCGGAAGCCACGACGCTTTCTGCTCCGTACTGCCGAACTCGGCAATCGGCAGCGCTGCCGTCGAAATCACCGACCAGAGCGGCACCTGGGCGACCCGGCGGCCTTGTTGTTCGAGCACCGCTGCCAGGCCTAGCATTCCGAGTCCCGCTCCCCCGACTTCCTCTGGCAGAGGAATTCCCAGAACGTCGGAGTCGGCGAGGAGCTTCCACAGTTCGGCGTCGAAACCGCCGGCGCCCTCCACTTCCCGCAGGCGGTCCACTCCGGACTTCGCCGAGAAGATCGATTCACTCAGATCCCGCACGGCGGACAAGTTGTCGTCGAATTCGAATTCCATGTCAGCTCTTTTCGTTCTGTGCAGCGGGCCGGCGACGCGCAGCAAGCGCCATGCCCAGACATTTTGCGGCGACGATTTCACGCATCACTTCGTTGGTACCACCGCCGAAGGTGTTGTTCTGGGCGCGTCGACCCAGGTTCTCGACTCGCCCTTCCAATACCGCTCCGGGTGTGCCGGGGCGCAGTAAGCCCTTGGCGCCCAGCACTTCCTGCAGCATGCCGTACGCACTGACGACAGCTTCGGTACCGAAGATCTTGGCCGCGGCCGAATCCCCGCCGCCCAAGGTGTTGGCGGCGACGTCCGCCACCAGTCGTAGGTTCATCAGGTCGGCAGCACTGAGCAGCGCGTAGACTTCCGCCAATTTCTCACGTACCCAGCCGATGTCGTAGACGTGGCCGTCACCGGCGGGTTCGGTCTTTGCCCATTCGACCACCTCGGCAAAGAGCTCGTTGGCTATACCACCGCGTGCCGCCAGGGCAACACGTTCGTGGTTGAGCTGGTTGGTGATGAGCTTCCACCCTTGATTGAGCTCACCGACGACATTGGTGATCGGCACCCGAACATCTTCGTAATAGGTTGCCGAAGTGCTGATTCCGCCCACGGTATGAATTTCGGTGACCGAGAACCCCGGCGAGCTGGTCGGTACCAGGACCACGGAAATGCCCTGATGCGTAGGCGCGTCGGGATCGGTGCGAACGGCAAGCCAGACCCAGTCGGCAAACACACCGGCGCTGGTGAAGATCTTGTTGCCGTTGATGACAAGCTCGTCACCCTCGATGCGGGCGCGTGTTTCGAGGGCCGCGAGATCGGTGCCCGCATTGGGTTCGGTGTAGCCGATGGCAAAGATCAACTCGCCCGCCAGGATCGGACGTAGGAAGAAGTCCTTCTGAGCTTGCGTCCCGTGCTTGATCAGAGCGGGTCCGACGGTGTTCAGCGTGACCAGCGACAGCGGCGCATTGGCGCGAATCACTTCGTCGTAGAACACGTACAGAGCTTCGGGGTTCTCACCCCGACCGCCGAATTCCTCCGGCCACCCCAAGCCCAACCAACCGTCTTTACCCATTCGGCGCAGAATGCGATCGAAGACGGGGCCGCCTTCGGTCTGATCCACGAGAGCACGGCGGTCTTCGTCGTTGATGATCTCCGCGAAGTACGCCCGCAATTCCTTGCGCAGAGTCTTCGACTCCTCCGACAAATCCAAGTACATGGTGAAACTCCTAAGATCTACGAACGCGGCAGGCCGAGTACGCGCTGCGCGATGACGTTGAGTTGAATTTCGACGGTTCCGCCGCCGAACAGAATCGAGGGAAGTCCGATGTGGTCTATCGCGTAATTCGCCGACGGGTCGACAACGGCGGCACGAGGTCCGAGCAGTCGCAACAGATCCCGCGAGCCCTCACGCTGCGCCAGGGCGTTGTACACCTTCGACACGCTGATCTCGGAGCCCGGTTCCTGACCCGCCAGTCGCGCCGACACCCCGCGTAGATTCATCGCGGACAGTGCCAACTCACGAGAGATACTGCGGCCGAGGCCTTCCACTGCGTCTTCGCGAGGGCAGTCGTGGCTCGCGTCGGCAATAACCTGACGGAACAGCCGACTCGAACCGTGGTGCAGCGTGCTGCCCATACTCAGGCGTTCGTTGGACAGCGTTGTCGCAGCAAGCTTCCACCCTTGCCCCGGCTCCGCCACCAGGCAGTCGTCCGGGACGAAGACGTCGTCGAGGAATACCTCGTTGAACTCCGACTTACCGGTGGCTTGTTTCAGCGGACGTACGTCGATGCCTTTCGAGGTCATGTCGACCAGGAAGTACGACAGCCCACGATGTTTCGGAGCGTCGGCGTCGGAACGCGCCAGGCATACTCCCCAATCGGCCTCGTGCGCGCCCGAGTTCCACACTTTCTGACCCGACAGGACCCAGCCACCGTCGACCTTGCGCGCTTTCGTGCTCAGACCGGCCAGGTCTGATCCCGCGCCCGGCTCACTGAACAGCTGGCACCAGATGATGTCGGCGCGCAGCGAAGGCTCGACGAACCTGTCCTGCTGCTCGGCGTTGCCGTGTTCGAGAATCGTGGGCAGCACCCATTCCCCGATCACCGTGGACGGTTGAGCCCAACCTCGCATCGCGAATTCGTGTGCGATGACGGCCTGTTCTCTCGGTCCTGCTCCCAGCCCGTACGGCGCCCGATAGTGTGGGGCTACCAGTTTGGCGTCGGCAAATCGGGCGCGTCGAGCACTCCCCTTGGCCGGCGCCCAACTGGCGCTGGTGGTTCCGTCGTCGGGCAGCAGCGCAACCTCGTCCAGAACCCTGCGAACCTGCTCTCGTAGTTCCGGCAGCATGTCCGGGTCGACAAAGGAGAAATCCCGTTCCGAATCGGCGGACCGGTCTCCCAACGTGTGTGCCCACTTCACCTCGGATCCCGCCACCGCAGCGATACTGATTGCCCGGCGCCAGTACAGATGCGCGTCATGCTCCCAGGTAAATCCGATTCCGCCGAGCAACGTGACACATTCGAGGGCGTTCTCGATGCCGACGGGCAAAGCGGCCAACGCAGCTTGAGCCGAGACAAGTCTGTGCTGATCCTCGTCGTGCTCTTCGGACCGAGCGGCGTCCCACGCTGCGGCACAGGCAATCTCGGAGCGGACCAGCATCATGGCCGCCTTGTGCTGAACTGCCTGGAAGCTTCCGACCGGACGGCCGAACTGCTGCCGGGACTTCACGTAGTCGACCGCGGTGCGTAGCGCCCACCCGGCGATACCGCTCGCCTCCGCAGCCAACACCGTGTTGACGATCAGTTCGACTCGGTGCGCCTGGAGACCCTCGACGATCAGCCCAGCGTCGACCTTGTGATCGGTCAACGTCAGCGTCCCGATCGAGCGTGTCAGATCCACTCCGTCTTCGACCTCCACCGCAGCGGAAGACGACTGCTCGAGCCGGAACCACAACTCGCCGTCTTCGCTGTTCGCTTGCACGAGAACGACATCGGCTCCAGGTAGACCTAGAGCCGGGTCGGCAGAACCGCTCACGGTCCACCCTGCATCGCTGCGAGCCGCGCGCAATCCCACGCCGGTGCAGACTGCTCCGGTTGCACCGGCAGCCAATTCGATCAGCATTGATTCCGCAGCCGGGCCGGCAGCTGTTGCGAGGATCCCACTGGCGATGACCGTCGGAACGTACGGTCCCGGGTAAAGCGCATCACCCAATTGCTCGACTACCACCGCCAGTTCGGCAAGACCTGCCCCGTCACCGCCGTACTGCTCCGGCAGGTGCACTGCGTGCAGTCCCTGACGGACCAATCCATCCCACGAGTCCGGCCGATCACCGGCGGCGTACCGCTTGACGTTGCTGCGCGTGTCGGCGATTCCACCGAAGCGGTTCGCGAATGCGGCTACCGCTTCCGCCAGGTCACGGTGATCTTCGAGCAGGGGCAGTGCCATGGCAGGTTCCTCAATCTTCGGTTCTTGTCAGATGCGTTCGAGAATCAGGCAGGTGGTTGCGGCGGACGCGCAGATCGCGATCAGTGCGATGGACTTGTCCCGGCGCTCCAGTTCGTCGATGACATTGGCCAACAGTCTGATTCCGGTTGCACCGGCCGGATGGCCCAGTGCGATTGCACCACCGTTGACGTTCAGCAATTCGGGATCGACGCCGTGAACCTGCGCGAACGACATCGGTACCGAAGCAAATGCCTCGTTGACCTCGAACAGGTCGATGTCGTCGATCGTCAGACCGGTGCGGCCGAGCACGATGTTTGCCGCGTCCACGGGACCGTCGAGCATGAACTCGATGTCTCCGCCGATGACGCACTGCGCCAATATCTTTGCCCGCGGCCGCACGCCGAGCATCCTGGCTCGATCCTCGGACATCAGTAGAGCGGCACTCGCACCGTCCGAGACCTGCGAAGACGTTCCAGCGGTGTGCAATCCGCCCTCTTGAACGGTCCGCAGTTTCGCGAGTCCTTCGAGACTCGATTCGCGCAGACCCTGATCCCGATGGACCGGAGCGTCAGAGCCCGGAGCGACCACATCGATGATGTGCGAGTCGAAGCGTCCTGCCTCCCATGCTGCTGCGGCTCGCTGCTGCGAGCGCAGCCCGAAGGAGTCGAGATCCTCGCGGCTGAAACCGCGCTTGACAGCAATCCGATCGGCCGCGGTGTACTGATCGACGGTATCGAGTGACCACGACTCCGGACGTGGTGTTCCGAGGCCGGTACCCACCTTGTACGTCAACGGAGCGCGGGACATCAGTTCCACACCGCACGCCACACCCACGTCGACTGCACCGATGGCAATCTGCCCGGCAATCAACTGCACCGATTGCTGCGCGGTTCCGCACTGCGCGTCGATCGTGGTGCAGCCCGCTTTCAACGGAAGGCCCGCATGCATCCAGGACGTACGCACGATGTTTCCGAACTGCTCACCGAGAGGCGTCACACAGCCGCCGATGACCTGGTCGACCGCGCCAGGATCCACGCCCACCCGATCCAGCACGCCTTTCTGCGCATAACCCAACAGTTCCGCCGCGTGGACTCCGGACAGACAACCCTCACGCTTGCCGAACGGCGTTCGTGCTGCGTCCACGATGACGGGCTTCATGCCAACTCCTCGGTTCGTAATGCCGGGTTCTCCGGTAATGCCGTTCCGTCCAGACCACGCACGGTAAGGGACCACTCGTCGATCAGGTCCAAGCTGACGCTCGAGCGCGCGGTGAACTCGGTGTCGCAATCACACAGCGCTGTGACCGCTTCCACCATTTCTTCCATAGATTCGACCTGATCCGGCCGGATAGTCTCACCGACCAGGACCCTGGCGCCCTCACTGAGCACCGCTGCCCGCGGTTGAACCGTGTTGACGCGAACCCCCTGGCCGTAAAGCTCCACGCCCATGCCGTTGCTCATCCTGTTGAGCGCTGCTTTGGAGGCGCCGTACACGGTCATGGCAGTTCCCGGTTCGACCCACGTGAACGGCGGGCCATGCCACGGTTTGACGGTGCCACTGGACACGTTCACGATCCAGCCATGTCCGTTTGCCACCATCCCCGGCACCACGGCTTGCATCAGATCGAGCGGTGCATGGACATTTGCCTCGAACATCAACCGTCGCCGCCGCAGTGGGTAATCCGAGAGCGGCTGATAGATCGCCGCTGCCGCGTTGTTCACCAGGATGTCTATAGTCCCGCCAAGCTTCTCGATCGCCAGCGGCACAACGGTGTCGCGCTGCTGCTCGTCCGTCAGATCTGCGACAACTATCTCGACTTTGGTTCCGTACTTGGCAATTCGAGCCGCAGTCTCTTCGAGACTGCCCGGCAGGGTTGCGTGTGCACCGAGCGTCCGAGCCACGAGAGCGACGTCGGCACCTTCCGCTGCCAGTCGCTCCGCGACGCCCGCACCGATTCCGCGACTGGAACCGGTGACAAGCGCTCGGCGGCCGTCAAAGCGCCTCGTCATGCTATTTGAACTTCGCGGCGAAGCGATTGATGCTCTCCGCAATCCGAGCAACTTCGTCGTCACGCAAACCGTGGCTCATGCCGAGTGTCATGCCGCGGGCAAAAACTGCGTCCGCTTCCGGCAAACCTTCGGCCGGCTGGCGAAATTCGATGTTGTTCATCATGGGGTGACGAGTGACGTTGCCGCTCCACACGGTTCGGGTGTCGATGCCGTCGGCCTCGATGGCTTCCTGCAGGTCGCTGCGCGTGAAGGGGGCGTTCTCGTTGATCATCACCGGGTAACACAGCCACGCCGTGTCGAGACCGTCGAGTTCTACCGGCGTCGTGAAGAATTCAGGGTGGGCGCCGTATGCCGCCGAGAAGGCCGCAAATGTTGCCTTACGCGTCTTGTAGTTCTGTTCCAGCTTGTCGAGCTGCACGACGCCGTAAGCTGCGCCGAGTTCGGAGGGCTCGAAGTTCCACGACATGAGCTCGAAGATGAAGTCGTTGTCGTAGTCGACGCCGTCGAGTTCTTCACGGAAGACTCGGCCGGACTTGGTACTGCCGAACAGGTTCGGCTCGCTACGACGGCCCCAGCGGCGAAGCAGCAAAGCCTTGTCACGGCTGGCTTCGTCGTCGACGCACACCATTCCACCGGTTCCCGCGCACGTGATGATGTGTGCCATCGAGAAACTGGTGACGACGATGTCCGCCCGAGACCCGGTGGGAGTACCGCGGAGCGTGGCGCCGATCGCGTCACACGAATCCTCGATCACCTTGAGTCCATGGCGATCAGCGATATCACGGATGACGTCCCAGTCTGGGCAGTTGCCGGCCAGGTTCGGCATCAGGATGGCACCGGTCTTCGCGGTGACCATGGCTTCGATCTTGGTGACGTCGACGTTGAACGTGTTGGGTTCCACGTCCACGAACACCGGCACCAGACCGGCACGCACGATCGGTGCGATGTCGGTGGAGAACGTCAACGGCGACGTGATGATCTCACTGCCGGCAGGCAGTCCGAGCAGCTCGACTGCCAAGTACAAACCCGAGGATCCCGAGTTGCACATGACGCCGAACTTCTTGCCGGCCAAGGCCGCGATACGTTCTTCCATCTCGAAGACGTTCTTGCCGATGCGCAATCCTTGATGCCCGCTGCGCAAGACGTCGACAACAGCCTGTATTTCTTCCTCGCCGTGGGTGGCCCTGGCGTAGGTGATCCGCTCGCTCATCTTGTTCCTGCTTTCTCGAATAGGCGGCAGATTCAGCGATCTGCCGAGATGACGAGCGCACTGTGCGGGACGGGAGAGCCGCCGGTCACGAGCACGTTGTCCAGAGTTTTGGTCGGTTGATTGGTGGAGGTGCCGCGGATCAGGCGAACACCTTCGGCAATACCGTTGACGCCGTGGATGTATCCCTCACCGAGTTGACCGCCGTGGGTGTTGATCGGCAGGCGACCGTCCAGCTCGAGATTGCCGTCGGCGATGAAGTCTTTTGCCTCGCCCCGACCGCAGAATCCGTACTCCTCGAGTTGAAGCAGAACCATCGGAGTGAAGGCGTCGTAGAGAATTGCGGCATCGATGTCGTCCGGCCCGATACCGGCCTGGTCCCACAGTTGGCGCGCCACGAGTTCGACTTCCGGCATGCTGTCGATGTCGTCGCGGTAGTAGCTGCTCATCGAAATCTGTTGCGGACCTACACCTTGCGCAGCGCCACTGATGACCGCAGGTTTGTGCGGCAGGTCGCGGGCGCGCTCCGCACTGACGATGACCAGCGCCTGTCCGCCGTCACTTTCCTGGCAGCAGTCGAGCAGGCGGATGGGGTCAGCGATCATGCGTGAGTTCTGATGGTCCTCGATAGTGATCGGGCGTTCGTAGAACCAGGCCTTGGGGTTGTTCGCCGCATGCTTGCGTGAGAGGACCGAGACCTGGCCGAAGTCGGCGCTTGTTGCCCCGTACTTGTGCATGTACAGCTTGGCGAGGAAGGCTTCCTGCTGCGCCGGGGTCAGAAGCCCGTACGGGTTGATCCAGTTCCGATACTCCTGGTCCGTCGACGCGTTGTACGCAAAAGGTGGCGGCCCGGCGCCGAATCGGTGACCGGATCTTTCGTTGAAGGCGCGGTAGACGACCACAACGTCGGCAACTCCGCTGGAGACGGCAAGCGCTGCTTGTTGAACCGGTGCGCAGGCACCGCCGCCGCCGTGTGGAATTCGACTGAAGAACGTCAGTTCCGGGATCCCGAGGGCGCGTGCGACCGCAATCTCGGGATTGTTCTCCATGGTGAACAGCGCAAATCCGTTCACCTCTTCTGCCTCGATGTGAGCGTCGTCGAGTGCGGCGATCACGGATTCGCACGCCAACTGCCATTCGCTGCGGCCGGAGTTCTTGGAGAACTCGGTTGCGCCGATTCCGGCGATGGCTGCTTGCCTCGAAAATCCTCGTGTCATGCGATTACCCTTTCCACCGGTTCGAGAGTCACGTCGGCCGTCACGTGTGTTCCGCGGGCGTTTTTCCCGAGAACCGTCACGGTGAGCGCCCGGCCGTCTGTGGCGGTGACCTTGCCGGTGAATGTCATGGTGTCTCCGGGGAAGTTCGGAACACCAAGCCGTAGTGATGTTTTGACGATCCGTGATGCCGGGCCGGACCAGTCGGTGATGTAGCGGTCGATGAGCCCGTTGGTGGTGTTGATGCTCATGAAGATGTCGGGAGTTCCGCGATCCTGGGCCTTGCCCGGATCGTGATGCACGTCCTCGAAATCCTGAGAAGAGATCGCGGTGGCGACGATCAGCGTTCGATCCAACGGCAATTCGAGGCTCGGGAGGACCGAACCCACTTCGCAGTCAATCAGTTTCGTCATTGCACCGAACCCCGTCGCCTCAGTTGCGGCAGCATCTCGCCGTGAGCGTGCTCGGAGAAGGTCACTTCGAGTTCCATGCCGAAGTCGAGTTCCTCGTGATCGATCCCCGCGATGTCGGCAACCAGACGCGTGCCTTCTTCGAGATCGACGAGTCCGACGGCGAGTGGGTACTCGAAAGCAGGATCCTTCGGGTGATGGATGACCGTGAAGCTGTGCAACGTGCATCGCCGCGTGGATTCGACTGTGTCCCAACTGAACGAGCGGCATTCCGGGCAGGCGGGCGCTGGCGGGTGGCGCAGAGTCTTGCAATCCGCACACCGTTGGATCTCGAGGCGACCCTCTTTGGCCGCGGAGAAGAAGAAATCGTTGTCGTCGGTGACGGTGAGTCTCGGCACCGCGGTGTGGCGGGAGCCAGTCTCGCTCATGCGATTACCTCCTGGGCTTCGGGCTTGGTATCTGTCTGGGCATCTGGTTTGAATCTGAGCAGTCGAAAGCGCTCTTCGACCAGCGTCTTTCCGTCCTGGTCCACGTACTTCTTGAACAGAGTGATGAAGCACCCGTGACCGAGAGCCGTCTGTTTGAACGGCGAGATCGCTTCGATGGTGAAATGCGCGGTGACGTGGTCACCGGGGCTCAGCTCCGCGAAATACTCCTGCTCGACGTTGGTCGCGACAACGGAGGTGTATCCGGCCTCGTCCAACAGCGCCAGCAGTCGTGAATAGGCGAAGTCCTCGGAGACTCCGTCGGCACGAAGTTGCTGGACCTGCCTATAACGTCGGTAACCCGCCATCACCCAGGTCGAGATCATGGCGGGCGGACAGACGACGTCTCGACGACCGGTACTGCGGGCGGCCTCGGCGTCGACGTAGATCGAGTTGCGGTCGTCGTGCGCCTCGACCCAGTTGCGGATCATCGCCTCGTTGACGGCGTAGCGGGCGACGCGGGGTGGTTCGGCCTCTGCGCCGATGAAATTCGGAAACTGCGTCTGCAGGCTCTGCACTGAAATCCTCCGTGAACGAAAGTTGAGCAAGCGCTTGATTTTGAAGCTAGCATAGGAATCCGGAAGTGGAAACACGCGATCTCACCGACGAATTGGTTCGAGCCGGAGCTATCAGGCAGGATTGCGCTACGTTCGACGGCAGCCCGGCACCCCCGAAACCCTGCCCTGAGCAGGACCGACAACCAGTGGAGATTTCAGTGGCATCACCAGATCGTCGGGAGAAGATCCTGGAGAGCTCAGCCGAGCTGTTTGCCAGGAAGGGTGTCGCCACCACGACCGTTCGCGAGATCGGCGACGCCGCCGGTGTGTTCTCGGGCAGCCTCTACCACTACTTCAAGTCGAAGAATGCGATAGTTGCCGAGCTCATGCGCGGCTTCATCACCGACATTCAGCTCCGCTTCGATCAGGTGGAGAAGACGGCAAACGACCCCGAGGAAGTCCTGCGCGGCTTGATCCGCGAGACGCTGGTCGTCATCGAACTACACCCGCACCCGACGGCGATCTACCAGAACGATCGGGCTTATCTTCGCGACAACGATCTCCTGCAATCCGTCGACGGGCCTTCCCGCCAAGTCCGCGAGCATTGGATGAAAGCGATTGCCGAAGGCGTCGATCAGGGAATCTTCCGCAAAGACGTGGCACCGGAAATTTTCTATCGATCGGTACGAGACACCTTGTGGTCGACAACGCATTGGCCGGATCGCCAGAAGTACACCACCGACGAGTTCGCGGATCTGATGATCACGCTCTTCCTCTCGGGATTCAGGGTCGCCTGACCAGATCCGGCAAATCCAGATGTTTCGGGGTTCGTCCCTGCGGCAACAGGATCGACACCGCGAACACGACCACCGCGCAGCCCGCGCACACCAGGTAGGCGACGGAGAATCCGGTCCACGACGTGGAATGTTCCGAACCGCTGATCACGAATGCAGCGAGAATGGTTGCCACCGTCGCACTGCAGATCGTGCTTCCGGACGTCCGCAGAAGTGAGTTCACCCCGTTGGCAGCCGCCAGTCGCTGACGAGGTACGGCAACCAGAATCAGCAGCGAGAGCGTGCTGTACACGATGGCAGTCCCGACCGCTGTGATACCCAGTGCTGCAACCACTCCCCACAGCGGCTTACCGGCAACGGCGTGAATCCCGTACCCGCCGGCGAGGAACACGGCGCCGGTCAACATCGCGGTCCGTGAACCGAAGCGGTCGGTGATACGCACCGCAACCGGTGAGAACAGCACCATCGCGATACTCGCCGGAATCTGGCAGAGCGCTGCCGCGATGATCGACAGGCCGTACCCGGCACCCGGCCCCTTCATCCCCTGCAGCAGTTGTGTCGTGATCAGCGTGTTCCCGAAAAACGCGAACCCGACCAGCAGAGCCGCCAGATGCGGGATCAACACCGCACGTTTCACGAGAGCACGGACGTCGACCAGCGGATTGACGTTGCGCCGCTGTTGAATTACCCAGAGCGTGAACAGCACCGCCGACGCGGCCAGCATGGAGATCACCGCTCCACTGGTCCACCCCCAACTCGACCCCTGAGTGATCGGCACAAGCAGAGCAATCATCGCGGCGCTCAGACCAACCGCCCCGACGCCGTCGAATCTTCCCGACGGATTCGGCTCGGACTCTCGAATGAACAGCACCGCAGCAAGAGTCACGGACAGCCCGATGGCGGTGGTTACCCAGAACAGGACGTGCCAGTTCGAGTACTGCGCGATCATCGCGGAAAACGGTATGCCCAAAGCGGTTCCGACGCCGAGCGTCGAACTCATCATGGCCACTGCGCCGTTGACCTTGTTGCGTGGCAATTCGTCACGGAGCATGGAGATTCCGATGGGGATGACTGCCGACCCGGCCCCCTGCAACGCTCTCGCGAAGATGAGGACAGCGATGTCCGACGACAGCGCACACAACATCGAGCCGAGAGTCATCATCGAGAAAGCAACCAGAAGCATCTTCTTCTTGCCGAACATGTCGGCGAGTCGACCGAAGATGGGAGTGACGACAGCGCCGACCAGCAGCGTGACGGTCACCAGCCAGGACACGGCCGTGCGTCCAGCGCCGGTGAAGTGCGGCAACTCCGGCAGCAGTGGAACGATGACCGTCTGCAGAACAGCCTGGAACACTGCGGCGGCGACAACGATGGGGAACAGGAAGCGGGAGCGCGGCTGCGCGAGTCCCGCATCGGAGGTGGTGACTGCAGGCGTGCCCGGCGGACGGTCGAGCGTCGTCACCCCACACCGCCTGTTCTCACTAGGTAAATATCCGTTCACCTACATTAGGTGAACGGATATTTACCTAGCAAGAATTGTGACGCCGCTCACCCGTCGAGCAGCTTTTGCACCAGCGGTGCGTACAGCGCAACCACCTCGTCCTGGGTGCCGGTGGCATGGCCGGCCATCATCCGTCGGCGCATGATCGCCACTCCGACCACCATCGACATCGCCAGTTCCGCGCGCAATCTCGCGTCGGGGCCGGACAGGCGACCGGCGAGGGTGTCGATCATCTGCGTCGAATAGTTCTCGCGCAGCTTGCGGTTGCTCTCTTCACTGACGCCGCTCATGAACAACAAGCTCATGGACAGCGGCTTGTACGACTCCAACGGCTTGGTGAACAGCGAGACCATGCGCTCGCCGAGCGAGTCGTTCGGGGCATCGAAGACCGTGACCGCCGCTGCCCGGAAGTCGACCAACTCGTCGTACAACTGCTCTTTGGAACCGAAGTACTTGATGATCAGAGGCGCGCTGACGCCTGCGTCTTCGGCGATGTCCTTGAGCGTGATTTCGCGGTACGGCCGAGTCGCGAATGCTTTCCCGGCCGACGCGATGATCTGCGCACGCGTCTGCTCGGACGTACGACGCACCTGCTGACCTTGCTCCGTGCCGCTCATCAAGCGTTCCGCGACAATTCACGACGGCCGGACAATGCCCGACCCAGCGTCAACTCGTCTGCGAATTCGAGATCGCCACCCATCGGAAGACCCGAAGCCAACCGAGACACCGTCAGCCCCGGAATGTCTCGCATCATGCGAACGAGATAGGTAGCTGTCGCCTCACCCTCCGTGTTGGGGTCGGTGGCGATGATGACCTCGGACACGTCGACGCCGTCCTCCTGATTTGCGATGCGAGCCAACAACTCCCGGATACGCAACTGGTCAGGCCCGATCCCCGAGAGCGGATTGAGCGCACCGCCGAGCACGTGATAACGACCCTTGAACTCACGGGTGCGCTCGACGGCCTGAACGTCCTTCGGTTCCTCCACGACGCAGATCACCGTGCGATCGCGACGTGCGTCGGCGCATATGCGGCACTTCTCCTGATCGGAGACAGTTCCGCACACCGTGCAGAACTGAACGCCGTCACGGATGCGCTGCAATGCATTTTTCAAACGGTCGATCTCGGGAGGCTCCACGGAGAGCAGGTGAAAAGCGATGCGTTGAGCGCTCTTCGGCCCGACTCCGGGAAGCTTCCCGAGTTCGTCGATCAGATCCTGAACCGGACCTTCGTACACGCGTTCTCGTTTCTAGAAGCCGGGGAGACCGGGAAGGCCTCCGCCGAGTCCGCCGGCCAACGGGCCGAGCTTCTCAGCAGCGACTTCCTGTGCCTTACGCGAAGCGTCCTCGATCGCGCCGATCACCAGATCCTGCAGCGTCTCGACATCTTCGGGGTCGACGACCTTGGGATCGATCTGCAGACCGACAACCTCGCCGGTGCCCTTGACCGTGGCGACAACCAGTCCGCCACCGGCCTGACCGGTCACTTCGGCCTGAGCCATTTCCTGCTGCGCCGCCATCAATTGCTGCTGCATCTGCTGAGCCTGAGCCAACAGAGCAGACATGTCGGGTGCTCCACCTGGTTGCACGAGCGGTCCTTTCTACAGAGTTATCCCCACCAGCGTAGTCGGTGCGCGCTACCGTGAGCGGGTGCGCCGGAACCAGTCAGACACCGTAAAACCGTCAAGAGGGTCAAACATGGCATCTCGTGTGTTCCGCTCCACTGCCCTGATCGCCGTGGTCGGGGCCGGGCTTCTGAGCGCTGCGTGCACGATTCCGACCGAGACTGCCGAGGCCACGACTTCGGTCGAGGTGTCTCCGCTGAGCACTGTCGCCGCTGACGTCCCCGCTGCGCTCACCGGCAAGGTCGTCTTCCTCGATCCCGGGCACAGCGGGGCGAACGACGACAGCATCAACACCCAGGTCCCCACGGGCCGCGGCGGCACCAAGAACTGCCAGACCACCGGCACCAACACCGATGCCGGGTTCCCCGAGCACACCTTCAACTGGGAAGTCGCGAGCCTGGTCAAGAGCGAACTCGAAGGCCAAGGCGCCACAGTGGTCCTGAGTCGACCGGACGACATCAGCGTCGGATCTTGCGTCGACGCACGCGCCGAAGCTGCCAATTCCTCCGGCGCCGACGTAGTGGTGAGCATTCACGCGGACGGCGCAGCAGCCGCAGCCGAGGGCTTCCACGTCTGCTACTCCGCGCCCCCGCTGAACGCGGTGCAGGCAGGCCCGTCCGTCACCTTTGCCGAAACCATGCGCGACTCACTCGTCACAGCCGGACTCACCCCGTCGACCTACATCGGTGACGACGGGCTGGCACCACGCGCCGATCTGACGGGACTCAATCTGTCGCAGCGGCCGTCGATTCTGGTCGAACTCGGCAACATGCGAAATGCCGACGAGGCAGCGCGCATGACGAGCCCGGACGGTCAGCAGGAATATGCGTCCGCCGTCACCAGCGGAGTCACGGCCTTCCTCACAACCCCCTGACCTGTCTTCTGTGGAGAAATTCCACTTGTCCACAGGTATGTCGGCACCGCCGAAGTAGCCCGCTCACCTGGATACGGTTCTGCCATGGGGCCGATACTTCAGGTAGATTTCGCTGCTCTGCAGCAACTTTCGGCTGATCTGTCTCGAATCGCGGATCAGATCTCGGGGATCGATTCCGCCGGCCCGATTTTCGAAGCCGCGGCGGCCCTGAACTCGTCCGCTGTCGCGGCTGTGTCGACTGGGAATGCCGGCGTCATCGCCGACGCGTACCGGTACCTGGCTACGCAATTGGGACTCATGGCGTCGGGAACCGCTGCCGCAGCACGTCTGTACGACGCTGCCGAGGGCGAAGTGGTGTCCGAACTGCGCGGAGCCTACTGATGCAGCCCACCGTCTCTCAGCTTCGAACATGGTCACCGGAGAAATTGCGCACAAGCGCTTCGGAATTGATCGACATCGACCGGCAGATCGAAGTCCTCGGCAATGACGCCGGACGCAGCATCGACGCCGTCCGCGAATTCTGGCAGGGACAAGCGTCGAGCGCGGCGGCAGTGCAGTGGTCTGGTATCTCGCTTTCCTCGTCGCGGCTGTCGATTGCAGTTCGCGTAGTTGCGGATCTGTATGGCGGAGCGGCCAATACGATCGGTGCGGCGCGAAAATCAGTTCTGGACCTGGTCGAGGAGGCGACTCTCGAACACGGCTTGACGGTGTCAGACAGTGGAGCGGTATCGGCACCTGAGACGAAGCAGCCATGGAATCTGGCCGACGCCATGCAAGATTCCGAAAACGCCACGGCTGCACAGGTTTTTCAGCAGAAGATCTCCACTGCATTGACGGCACTCGACGACGAAGACAACCGGGCCGCGACTGCTCTGCGTGCGGCATTCCGAGAGATCGGATCACACCTTGGCAATCAGCCTGATCGCCTCGACCGCACTGTCGTCGACATCCTCGACGGGAGGTCGACACTCCCCGGGACACCAACGGAGCTACACCGACTCTGGGAATCGCTCACGCCCAACGAGAAAGACGCGTTGGCGAGGTGGGATCCGTCCATCGGTAGCCGCGACGGCCTTCCCGCTCTCGACCGGGACTACTACAACCGGCGGTACCTCTCTGCGCTCGAGCAGTTGCCGGATCGAACGGTCGCTGCCGGATACACGGCCGTGCGCGGCGAACTTCGACCGGACACGTTCCTTCTCTCGGTCACGGATGGGCATGCCGTCGTGGCAGTCGGTAATCCCGATGCCGCCGGCAACGTCGCAACACTGGTTCCCGGAACCGGCTCCGGGCTGTCGGGCGTCGGCGGAGACCTGCAACGAACCAAGGCCATGTACGACGCGTCCGTAAGGGCAGCACCGACGGAAGCCACATCAGTGATCCTGTGGTCCGGATACGACGCTCCCCCAGGCATTCCCGACGCAGCCTCGGATCGGTACGCCACCTCCGCAGCGCCGAGGCTCGACAGCTTCCAGGACGGGTTACGAACCTCGCATGACGGTCCGCCTTCGCACAACGTGGTGATCGGTCATTCCTACGGCAGCACCGTCATCGGTGCTGCGACTACCCGTGGCGCTTCCCTCGACGTCGACGAACTGGTTTTTGTCGCAAGCCCCGGCGTCGATGCCGAGCGCGTGAACGAACTGAGCCTGGACGGCGTCGACTCGGCCGAGATGGCTCGCCATGTTCATTCGACGACGGCCTTCTGGGATCCGGTCCAATTGATCCCCACGATCCTCGGAGTCCACGGGTTCGACCCGTCGGATCCGGAATTCGGCGCGCAGGTATTCACCGGATCTCCCGGGGAGCCTGGGTTCGGAGTTCACAGCGATTACTGGGAAAGCGGAAACCCCGCACTCACCGAATTCGGACGGATCATTACCGGCCCATGAAAGAAGGCGCCGTCCCGGTGAAGGTACGACGCCATCTCGGTGATGCAGGATCGGTTAGACGAGTTCGCGCTTGAGGTTGTCCAGGACCTGGGCCTGGATGCGCTGCAGACCCTTCGGAGCGAACGTGCGCTCGAAGAAGCCGCCGATACCGGTGGCACCCTGCCACTGGGTGAGCGTCGTCACCGTCGTTCCGGTGCCGTTGGGGGCAACGGTCCAGGTGGTGACGAGGCTGGAGTTCGCGTCCTTCTCGGTGATGACGTTGCCGTCGACCGTCACTGTCGCCTTGACGTTGCGCGAGCGCTTTTCCGTCGCCTTGAGCGTCCACTGCGCGACGGTTCCGTCACCCTGGCCACCTTCGACGACCTTGTAGTCGAGGTACTGCTCGGACAGGATTCGCGGGCGAACCGTCTCGTAGTCCGAGAGCGCCGCGAGCACCTTGTCGGGTGCTGCTGTGACGACTGTCGAACTCATTGCATTGACCTGACCCATATGCCCTACGTCTCCTTGCTCGACCAACGCGGCTCGATACCGCGAATGACTACCCGAATCCGCACCTCGAACTGCGCAGATATTCCTTTCCATACTGCCTGCTGCGCCCGGGTATCTCGACCATCTACCCATTCCGTGTGAGCTGGTTCACCACTCGGAGCATTTACCGAGTTCGATTGCAACAACTCGATCAAATTCGGGCATTAATACCCCTCCGGATAGCTTGCACACGCAACTACCGATAGCGTCAGGGTGTGACTCTCTCGTTCAATGGGGTAGTTCAGAAGTTAGATCGAATCCGGACAAAGCAAGGCCCGGGTTCCGATGCTGCGCGTGAAATGGGGTTCGAGCAGCACAGAGAAGGCGTCGAACGCCTACTCGCGTCATACCGCGCCATTCCCGCCGATGCTTCTGTACGCCTGGCAAAGAAGACATCCAATCTGTTCCGCGCTCGCGCCAAGACGTCGGCCCCCGGCCTCGACGTCAGCGGTCTGGCAGGTGTCATCGCCGTCGATGCGCAGGCGCGCACAGCCGACGTCGCCGGCATGTGCACGTACGAGGACCTCGTCGACGCGACGCTGCCCTACGGGCTGGCGCCCCTGGTCGTGCCTCAACTCAAGACCATCACCCTGGGCGGTGCGGTGACCGGCCTGGGCATCGAGTCCACCTCGTTCCGCAACGGCCTGCCGCACGAGTCGGTACTCGAAATCGACGTACTGACCGGAAGCGGCGAGATCATCACCGCAACACCGGACGGCGAACACGCCGAACTGTTCTTCGGTTTCCCCAATTCCTACGGCACCCTTGGCTATTCGACGCGATTGAAGATCGCACTCGAACCCGTCAAGAAGTACGTCGCCTTGCGCCACGTGCGCTTCGATTCGTTGAAGAAACTCGAAGAAACGATGGATCGCATCGTCACCGAGCGCGAGTACGACGGGATCGCCGTCGACTATCTCGACGGGGTGGTCTTCACCGATTCCGAGAGCTACCTCACACTCGGCGCGCAAACCGACGAGGAAGGCCCGGTCAGCGATTACACCGACCAGGACATCTTCTACCGGTCGATCCAGCATTCGTCACTCACCCAGCCCAAGACGGATCGCTTGACCATTCGCGACTACCTGTGGCGCTGGGACACCGACTGGTTCTGGTGCTCACGAGCTTTCGGTGCACAGAACCCGAAGATCCGGCGCTTCTGGCCCAAGCAGTACCTGCGCAGCAGCTTCTACTGGAAGCTGATCGCCCTCGACCACAAGTACGACATCGGAGATCGCCTCGAAAAGCGCAAGGGCAAGCCCCCGCGCGAACGCGTCGTCCAGGACGTCGAGGTACCCATCGAACGAACCGCGGACTTCGTCTCGTGGTTCCTCGAGGAAATCCCGATCGAACCACTGTGGTTGTGCCCGTTGCGTCTTCGCGAGCCAAGCCCTGCCGCCGCTTCTGCATCACGGCCGTGGCCCCTCTACCCCCTCGAACCCAAGCGCACCTACGTCAACATCGGCTTCTGGTCTTCGGTGCCGATCGTTCCCGGTGAGCGCGAGGGGGCAGCAAATCGACTGATCGAAGAAAAGGTCAGCGATTTCGACGGACACAAATCGCTCTACTCCGACTCCTACTACTCGAAGGAAGACTTCGAGGAGCTGTACTACGGCGGCGACCGGTACATCGGACTCAAGGAACGCTACGACCCGAAATCCCGTTTATTGGATCTATTCTCTAAGGCGGTGCAACGTAAATGACCACGTTCAAAGACTCCAAAAGCCAGGACAAGCTCTCTATTGCCGAGATTCTCGAGACGCTTTCCGACGGCATGCTGCCGCTTCGATTCACCGCGTACGACGGCAGCACCGCCGGCCCCGAAGATGCCGACTACGGACTGCACCTCAAGTCGACTCGCGGAACCACTTATCTCGCAACAGCTCCCGGCGACCTCGGCATGGCCCGCGCGTACGTCTCCGGCGATCTCGAAGCCGAGGGTGTCCACCCCGGTGATCCGTACGAGATCCTGCGCATCATGGGTGACGAACTCCACCTCAAGCGCCCGTCCGCACTGACGCTCGCCAGCATCACGCGCTCCCTGGGCTGGGATCTGTTGCGGCCCATCGCCCCGCCGCCCCAGGAACATCTCCCTCGCTGGCGTCGCGTCGCAGAAGGACTGCGTCACTCCAAGACTCGTGACGCCGAAGTCATCCATCACCACTACGACGTCTCCAACACCTTCTACGAGTACGTCCTCGGCCCGTCCATGACGTACACCTGTGCCGCTTACGACAATGCGGAACAGACGCTCGAAGAAGCCCAGGAGAACAAGTACCGCCTGGTGTTCGAGAAGCTCGGACTCCAGAAGGGTGATCGACTTCTCGACATCGGCTGCGGCTGGGGCTCGATGGTCCGCTACGCGGCCAGGCGCGGCGTCAAGGTGATCGGCGTGACTCTCTCTCGCGAGCAAGCGGATTGGGCACAGAAGGCCATCGAGGACGAGGGCCTCGCCGATCTCGCCCAGGTCCGTTTCTCCGACTACCGCGGCGTGGCCGAGACCGGATTCGACGCAGTGTCCTCCATCGGCCTGACCGAGCACATCGGCGTCGGAAACTACCCGGCGTACTTCGAGTTCCTCAAGGGCAAGCTGCGTGAGGGTGGGCGTCTGCTCAACCACTGCATCACCCGTCCGGACAACCGAAGCAGCGCCAAGGCAGGCGGATTCATCGACCGGTACGTCTTCCCCGACGGGGAGCTCACCGGTTCGGGTCGCATCATCTCCGAGATCCAGAACGTCGGCCTCGAGGTGCGTCACGAAGAGAACCTTCGCGAGCATTACGCACTGACGCTCGCCGGATGGTGCCAGAATCTCGTCGACAACTGGGACGCCTGCGTCGCCGAGGTCGGCGAAGGAACCGCCCGCGTCTGGGGCCTGTACATGGCCGGCTCACGACTCGGGTTCGAGCGCAATGTCGTTCAGCTGCACCAGGTTCTGGCCGTGAAGCTCGGCCCCAAGGGTGAGGCGCATGTGCCGCTTCGCCCGTGGTGGAAGGCCTAGGGGCAAAGCCCCCGTGCGCCTTTTTGGTAGTCGGCACTACCAAAAAGGCGCACAGGTGCCGCAGGCACCCGACTGCGTCCTCACCCAGCCTCCGCGCCGCAAGACCGTCTCCACCTCGTGCGCAACCTGGCACGGGGTCTTCATCACCTCGTCGAATCCGTAGACCAACCGCGGACGACCTGCCAGCTCTGCCGCATTGTCACGGCGGCGATCACGGAATGCCACCTCGGCCATGGAATGCGCCCACCGACCGTCGAGACGCACGATCAGCGGCACACCGAATTCGCTGTAGTCGCAATCCTCGTACAACGTGCGACCGTCGACGCGAACCGGTGACTGGCGTCTGGCCGACGGCAACCCGTGCGCCTGCTCCACGTCGACCGCATAGTGGTATTCGAGCGTTGACTGCACCCCGTCTGCCAGGAGGCGTACCGCATCGGAAAGCGCACCCTTGAATCGATGTGGTGTTCGTTCGTCAATCCGACGACGCACATCGTTCAACGGAATTCGCGCATTTGTCACTGTGGTGATGAGTGAAACGTAGGCGCTTCGCGCTGTGGATTCGGCGGTCGCAAGATCAATCGCGGTATCCGCCCGCGACGTTCGAGGTATGACTGACGGCACGCCGATGTATCGGTGGGCTCGGGATCGGTGGACGACTACCCCGGGGTGAACCACGCCACCCACTCTGACGAGTGCACCCGACGTTCGCGCTGGAACTCGGCGGATTGTCGCGGACTGACAGCGAGCGGACTTGCCGTAGGGCACGGTGACATGGACTGGCTTGTCTGCGTCGATGCGACGCATTCCCCATTCCTCAGCTGCAGTGTCGTGGCTCAGAATCGCTTGCGGGCCACCATAAAGCCAAGCGGCGTTCAAGATCATTTCTCTGGTGAGCGGGCCAGCGGTCACTGCATACACGCCTTGTAGAACGCGCTGCCATTCGCCGCGGTCCAGAAAGTTCCGCAGCATCCCTCGGTTGTATCCGAATGACGAGAGTTGCTGTTGCCGTACCAGACCGGATTGCGCATCGAGAATCCGGAGAAACTCGCTTCCACCATGAGACGTAGTCATGGCACCAAGCGTCAGGCCGAACTCCGACAGGACTGACGTGAAATTCGCTGTCGGAGTTCGTCTGTGGATAACTCACAAGCTGGGGATAAACCCCTGTGCGCCTTTTTGGTAGCCGTAACTACCAAAAAGGCGCACGGGGGCTATGCCCCTAGCGAAGCCGGCGGGGTGAACCGCGGGCCGTACTGCGCAGCGAGTTCCTTTGCACGAGCGACGAAGCCAGCCGTGCCGCCCTCGTAACCGACGATGAACTGGTGAACGCCACCGGTCCAGGCCGGGAATCCGATACCCATGATGGAGCCGATGTTGGCGTCCGCCGTGGTGATCAGGACGTTCTCGTCGAAGCACTTCTGCGTCTCGATCGCCTCGATGAACAGCATGCGGTCGATGAGGTCCTGGATCGGGGCGTCGGAGGTTCCGGAGTTGAAGTTCTCGCGGAGTCCGGACCACAGGCCGGTGCGCTTGCCCTCGGCGTAATCGTAGAAGCCGGCTCCACCGAGCTTGCCCTTACGATCGAACTTCTCGACGAGGGTGTTGATGACCTCGCCGGCCGGATCTGCCGGCAGTTCCTTGCCTTCGGCCTTGGCGGCGTCGGCAGATTCCTTGCGGATCTTCTGCATGAGGGTGAGGTTGAGCTCATCCGAAAGCTGAAGCGGCGCAGCCGGGTAACCGGCCTGCATACCGGCCTGCTCGATGGTGGCAGGCTCGACGCCCTCGGCGAGCATGCCGATGGCCTCGTTGATGAAGGTGCCGATGACACGCGAGGTGAAGAAGCCACGCGAGTCGTTGACCACGATCGGCGTCTTGCGGATCGCCTGGACGTAGTCGAACACGCGAGCCAGAGTCTCGTCGGAGGTCTTCTCACCGCGGATGATCTCCACCAGCGGCATCTTGTCGACGGGCGAGAAGAAGTGGATGCCGATGAAGTCTTCCTGACGCTTCACGCCGGTGGCGAGACCCGTGATGGGCAGCGTCGAGGTGTTCGAGCCCAGCAGTGCCTTGGGATCGACGATGTCCTCGATCTCCTGGAACACCTTGTGCTTGAGTTCCTGGCTCTCGAAAACTGCTTCGATGACGAAGTCGACGCCGGCGAAATCTGCCGGGTCAGCCGTCGGGGTGATCTTGGCGAGGAGTGCGTCGGACTTCTCCTGCGTGGTCTTGCCGCGCGAGAGCGCCTTGGCCTCAATGCCTTCGGAGTACGCCTTGCCCTTGTTCGCAGCCTCGATGGTGACGTCCTTGAGCACGACGTCGAAGCCTGCCTTGGCGGAGACGTACGCGATGCCCGCGCCCATCATGCCCGCGCCGAGGACACCGACCTTCTTGATGGTGGACTTCTCGATGCCTGCCGGACGTGAACCGCCGCCGTTGATCGACTGCAGGTCGAAGAAGAACGCCTGGATCATGTTCTTCGCGACGCGGCCGGTCACCAGCGAGGTGAAGTAGCGAGCCTCGATGAGCAGCGCGTTGTCGATGTCGACCTGCGAACCCTCGACGGCTGCGGCCATGATGGCGCGCGGAGCCGGCATCGGAGCGCCCTTGAGCTGCTTACGCAGGTTCGCGGGGAACGCCGGAAGGTTGGCAGCGAATGCCGGAGTGGACGGAGTTCCGCCAGGGATCTTGTAGCCCTTGACATCCCACGGCTGAACGCCGCCTTCGGGGTTGGCCTTGATCCATGCCTTCGCAGCCGGAACCAGCTCCTCTACCGAGCCGACGACCTCGTCGATGAGGCCGACTTCCTTGGCCTGAACGGGTCCACGCTGCTGCCCCTGGAGCAGGACGCCCATGAGCGCGTTCTGCAGGCCGAGCATCCGCACGGTACGCACGACGCCGCCGCCGCCGGGCAGCAGGCCGAGGGTGACCTCGGGCAGGCCGATCTTGACTCCCTTGACGTCTGCCGCGATGCGGTGGTGGGTCGCGAGAGCGATCTCGAGGCCGCCGCCGAGTGCCGCGCCGTTGATGGCGGCGACGACCGGCTTGCCGAGAGTTTCGAGGCGACGCAGGTCTGCCTTGATCTCGACGCTGTGGTTGTAGATCTCCTCGGCCTGCTCGGGGCCGACCTTGATCATGTTCTTGAGGTCGCCACCGGCGAAGAAGGTCTTCTTGCCGGAAGTGATGACGGCACCGGTGATGGAGTCCTTCTCGGCGACCAGACGGTCGACGGTGGCCTTCATCGACGCGATGTACGCGTCGTTCATGGTGTTTGCGCCCTGGTTGGGATCGTTGATGGTGAGCACGACGATGCCGTCGGCGTCCTGGTCCCAGTTGATGATGTTCTGATCAGTCACTTTGCTTGACTCCTGGTAAGCCTCGTTGGAAGGACGGACGCCGCGTCAGACGCGCTCGATGATGGTGGCAACGCCCATACCGCCGCCGATGCACAGGGTGATGAGGGCGCGCTTGCCGCCACGACGCTCGAGCTCGTCGACCATCGTTCCGGTGATCATCGCGCCGGTTGCACCGAGCGGGTGACCCATGGCGATCGCGCCACCGTTGACGTTGAGCTTCTCGTCCGGGATGTTCAGGTCCTTCTGGAACTTCAGGACGACGGAAGCGAATGCCTCGTTGATCTCGAAGAGGTCGATGTCGTCGACCGTCAGGCCGGCAGCTGCCAGAACCTTCTTCGACGCCGGCGTCGGGCCGGTGAGCATGATGGTGGAGTCGGCGCCGCTGGTGGCGGTGGCGACGACGCGAGCGCGCGGCGTCAGACCCATGTCCTTGCCGGCCTGCTCGCTACCGACGAGCACGAGGGCAGCGCCGTCGACGATTCCCGAGCTGTTGCCGCCGTGGTGAACGTGGTTGATCTTCTCGACCCAGTGGTACTTCTGCAGCGACACGGCGTCGAATCCGCCGATTTCACCGATCACACCGAACGCGGGAGCCAAGCCGGCGAGGTTCTCTGCCGTGGTGCCCGGACGCATGTGCTCGTCGTTGTCGAGGATGGTGATGCCGTTGATGTCCTTGACCGGCACTACCGACTTGGCGAAGTATCCGCCGGTCCACGCCTTGGCGGCGAGGTCCTGCGAGCGCACGGCGTATGCGTCGACGTCGTCACGCGAGAAGCCCTCGATGGTGGCGATGAGGTCTGCGCCGACGCCCTGCGGCACGAAGTAGTTGTCGTAGTTGGTGGCGGGGTCGAGTGCCCACGGTCCACCGTCGGATCCCATCGGAACGCGGGACATCGACTCGACGCCACCGGCAATCACCAGTTCGTCCCAGCCGGACCGAACCTTCTGAGCAGCCATGTTCACGGCCTCGAGGCCGGAAGCGCAGAAACGGTTGAGCTGAACGCCACCGACGGTGTCGGGCAGTCCCGCATCGTTGACTGCAACGCGGGCGATGTCCATTCCCTGATCGCCAACGGGGGTGACGACGCCCAGGATGAGGTCGGAGATCCGGTCCTCGTCGAGGTCGGGAAAGCGCACGCGCAGTTCCTGGATCAGACCCGTGACCAGCGAGATCGGCTTGACCGAGTGCAACGACCCGGTCTTCTTGCCGCGGCCTCGCGGGGTACGGATGGCTTCATAAATGAATGCCTCTGTGGTCACTGTGAGGTGTTCCTTCCGTGTAATTCGTCGAACCGGTCTGCAGATCGTCCGCGCCACCTTCGGTGGTGGCGCATGGCCGAGGTACAGACCTCAGCCCTTTCACTGTAGAACGTGTTCCAAATTCATGGGAAGGACCGAAGCGATCCTGCTAGGTGACCGAGGTGATCAGGTGCGCGAACGCCTGCCCGCTTCGGTTCATTTCGGGTGCGCCCCCGGAAGCACTCACGGCACGATGCGATACGGCAACATCATGTCGTGATCTTCGTGATCGAGTAGATGGCAATGCCACACGTATCCCTGGAGTCGACCAGAATCAGCCATATCGTGGCGCCCACCGCCCGTCATCCCACTACCCGTCATCACACCGCTCGGAAGACGATCGAACATCGCGTCGGGATCGAAACCCAGCTCATCCGCGGTGGGGAATCGCACGATGATCCGGGTGACAGTGCCGCCGTCCACCCTGACGGTGTCCTTCATCCCCGCTTCCCACGGCGCCGGCGCGATCATCGGCCCCGCCTCGAACCCGTCGGGCGACGGAGTCCACTTGTTGCCGATCACCGGCTGCGGATGGCGGATCAAGTACTCCAGCGTCCGCATCGGTGTTCTGCCGAGAATCCGGAAATTCACCAAGTGCAGGTGTATCGGATGCGGGTCCGGCGTGGTGTTGACGATGTTCCACTGCTCGACGGTGCCTTGCCGCGGCCTCTCGACGTCCGTGGTGCTGAACGTCAGGTTGTTCAACGTCATCTGAGCCGGTGGATTCCGCAGTTCCAGTTGCTGGCTCACCGTCACCGTGCGAATTACAGTCGGCTGCTCCAACGGGGCGAGAACGTCACGTTGTCGGCGCCCACCGCGCAGTTGCGACGGAACACCACCGGTGAATCCGCGCCTGGCGTCACCGCGGAACCGGCAGAACAGCGGCATAGTCACTTCACTGATGACAGCGGCGGGCAGCGGGGGCGCCTCGTCGTTGCGAAGCTCCACCGTCGAACCCTCCGACAGTCCGGTGAAATCGACGAGGAGGTCGTACCGCTCCCCCGGTGCGCAGCGGAAGGCATTGACCGCGACGGGCGCGTCGAGCATTCCGGCGTCGTTGCCGATGACCCAGAACGTCATCATGTTCGAGAAGTGAAGATTCCACACACTTGCCGACGACGCATTGACGATGCGGAAGCGGTAAAGGCCCCGAGCCACAGACAGTTCCGGCCACACCTTGCCGTTGACCAAGCCGACGTCGCCCACCGCGCCGCCTTCCCACGATCCTTCCGGGATCAAGATGGTGGATCGGCCGTTCTGGGCGCCTGTCGGCGTGAAGATCTTCTCCTGCAGGATCAACGGGATCTCGAATTCCTCGGCCGGCAACCCCAACGGATTTCCCAGTTTGCCGGTGTCGAATTCATCCCTGATCAGATAGTTGCCGATCAGACCGGCGTAGACGTTGAGCCGGGTGATGCCCATCGCATGATCGTGATACCAGAGGTGGGCGGCTTCCTGACCGTGCAAAAAGTGATGCATCGCAGCCTGTCCCGGCATCACCAGCAGTTCCGGGTGGCCGTCGCTCTCAGGTGAAGTGACTCCACCGTGCAAGTGCAACGACGTCGGCGGGTGCGCACGAAAGTCGGCCTGCATTCCGTGCAGCGTCATATCCATGTCCGCTGCCAACGGATGTCCGGTCAGATCGTTCTCGAACGTCAACATGATCGGCTCGCCGGAATGCGCCTCGACGGTAGGGCCCAGATAACCGCCACCGATCTCTCCGCTGCGGTACGACAGTGCTGGGGACGGGGGAAAATCCCGATGAAAGGCATGTTGCCCCACTTGCGCTGTCAGTGTGATCTCGTTTCCGGAAAGCGTTGACAACGAATGTAGTTCGTCACAGAACGGCTCGAACTCCGGCGAATGAAAAATCAACGGAGACTCGATATCCACACTCCCCGCCGGAGCAGCACCTGCCTTTGCGCCCAAAGCAACAGCCGCTGTGCCGACTACCGACCCTTTCAGAACCGATCTTCTGGAAACCCCGATACCCATACATGCCCCTCCCCATCGAAACGGGTTGCGTTCTCCGGCAAGGAAAACGCAACCCGTCTCTCCACTTCGATCTCGGAAAATCCCCCGTCTACTTTCCGTCGATCGCCTCCAGCACCGAATCGATCAGCGACTGTGGAAGTTTCGACGGCGGAGAGATTTCCAGTTCTCCCGGAGCGCCCGGCATCGTCCAGACAGTTCTGTGCCGAGCGATCGCGAGCTTCTCCCGTGATCCGTCCTCATTGACCTTGAAGTACTCGAACTCGAGGTCGATCCCCCTCTCGTAGAGGGCAGACAGGGACATCGTGACCAGGACGTCGTCGAACGGCATGACCTCGCGCAGATGCTCAACCCTGGTGTGCACACAACGAAGTTCCCCGAGGGCGCCTCTGGCCGCCATGGCCTCACGCTGAGAACGGACCAGGAACTTGTCCCGAACCCTCGACTGCCAGATGTAATAGTTGCCGAAGTAGATGTTGCCCACGACGTTTCCGTCCTGCAACGTCGTCGAGAACACCTCGGATTCGAGCAGGTACGGATTGCGCGGCACCATCGGAGCCGAGCGGATCACGGAACCACGATCGACGTTCTTCGGTTCGGTGGGAACAGCGATGTTCTTCGTCCCCGTCGGAATCGTCATCGGCTCGATGAAATCGTGGAAGTACTGCGGCATCGGCCGTGCCGCCACCACACCGTGGGAGAGGATTTCCACCCACGTCGTCTGCATCGCACTCCACCCGATGTGAGTGCGCGTCTCGCCGTCGACCCGGCACCATTCGACATGCAGATTGGTGGTTGCCCGATCCGGACCGGTGAGCTCGGTGATCCAGATCGTCCCCTCGACAATGTCGTCGGTGTACAGGTTCGCATCGATGAACACCTCGGAGTTGTTGGTCACCATGCCCCAACGACCCGTCGCCATGTCCTCCACGATCTGCTTCGAGATCGGTCCGGTTCCCCTCTCTCGCAAAGCGCCCAGCCACAGCGCGAAGCTCGCGAACCCCACTGATCCACCGACGTTGCACGCGTCCCGGAACCCGACGGGGAACCGGATCGACACCGCCGGATAGCCGCTCCGGGCCACCACATGCACGTCGGAGCCGTAGGCCATCGGATCGAACTGCGCGAGAGACTTCGCCGACAACGGGCCGGAGTCGAACTGCGGTGCCGGGTCCTGCGCCGGTTCCTCCGCATCCTCCTCATGAGTCACAAACGCGAGAATCCGCTCCTCGTTGTCCGTCAACAGAGCTGGAAAAGTCAGAACCACCACGCTTCCCTCTGCGCCGCCGCGGAAGGTTACTGCGTCGTCCTCCCTTGCGCCCATCGCCAGAGAAACCGACATCTGCCCCGTGGCCTTTCGGATCGCCTCGGCCGCCGCCCACAGCCTGGTTCCCGCACGATCGAGTGATTCGCCGCCCGCGATCAACTCGTCCAGCAGCGGAATCCGCGCCGAACCCAGAAGCGCCTTCCACTGCACGGCGGTTCGGGAGCGAATCGGTTCGATGTCACACCCCTGAGGCCAGTCGCCGGCCGAACTGAGTGACTTGCTGCCGTCGTGCGAGAGCGAGACATCCACAGAGGGCGGAATATCACCGACGACGACGGGCTTTCCGGTTTCCTGCCATTCGATGGCAAAGGCATTACTCATTTGATCACCACATCCGCATCGAGATGAATGTTCACTGCCGCCTCGGCGATCGGTTTCTCCTGCTCGTGGCGTTCCGACTTGGTCAACTCGTGAATCCCCGGGGTATGCGCGACCACAACCCGCGGGCTCTTCACTCCCAACGCCCGGCTGTGTTGCGCGAGCTTGTCGAGAATGATCTGTGCGTCGCGCGCAGTCGGATCCGCGATTTCCTCAGCCGTAGGACGGCTTTCGTCGTGGGAGAGAATCTGGGAGCGATATCCTTCGAGCTGCATCACCACTCGTCCGTCCTTCACCACCGCCACGTCGGCTTGCATGTGGGTCTCTGTCTGCACCTTGTCGTAGGCGTACGCGGTGAACGAACGAGCCTCGAATCGTCCGTCGTACATGTCGATTCGCGCAATGTTGACCGGAAGGCAGATCTCCCGCGGAACCATGATCTGACCCGATTGGAGCAGGGAATCGAGGAAGTAGGGATCACCGAGGAGGTGCTGCTTACGGTCGGCTCGCGAAATAGCGCTGAAGAGAATGTGCTCGGAATCGAGGCTCGAGATCTCTTCGAGTCGGCGGAAATCGCCCTCCTGGAACAGCAACCACGAGTAGAGATCGTCCAACGGATCGATGTCGAGCACCGGTCGCGGCAACTCCTTCTCGAACTCCGGCAGTGTTTCGTCCAGCCCGAAGATGAAGTCGGCCGAGAAATGGGGCCGTCCGTACCCGGTCCGTTCGGTGCCGATCGTGACATGCACCCGCGTTCCTGCAGCATCACGATCCTGCTCCACGACGCTTGCCTTGATCTCGACTCTGGTGCCCTCGACCGTGTCGACGACGATCGGTCGATCCAGCTTGATGTCGTCGATGCGGACGCGGCCCAGAGTCACGCGTCCGGTGACATAGGCCGCCGCCTGCGACATCGCCTCGAGTCCGAACACCGTCGGAAGCAGCGCCGATCCTTTCCAGACATGGTCGAGGACAAAAGGATCTGCCGAGGTGGACAACGTCGTCCGGGTAACCAGTTCTACCTGCGGCTCGAAGGTCACCACTTGGTCGATGTACCGCGACACCGCCGGCAGAGCCGGTGCTGCCGGCGCCCAGGTGTCCAGACCGCCGAGTCGACTGGTCACGACGATACGACTCGCCTCGGGTCCGCTGTCGACCAGGCGAAGGAAATGATCCACTCCCGCAGCCGTGGAAATCGGCATGACACCCATCTTCGCGAGGTGGTTGACACTGCCCATGCGGGCGCCCATTCCGGTCTCTCCCCACACGCTGTACGCGAGCGAGAACGTCCGACTCTTCGGGTGCCCGGCGGCATACCGCACCACCATTTCGTCGAGAAGCTCGTTTCCGTATGCATACCAGCTGTTTCCGGGCATACCTGTGAATCCGATGATGGAGGAGAAGCCCACGAACAGCTTCAAGTCGCGATCAGCGAGCGCTTCGACGAAGTTGGCTGCGCCCAGGACCTTAGGTGCAACCTCCTTGAAAGCCGCAGCGCTGTCGACTCTCTCGAACCGCCGCGGAACATTCGCCCCCGCACCGTGGACAAACCCGGTGATCGGCCCAACCTCGACCTCGATCTGGGCGACGACGCCGGCCACCGCCGCAGCATCCGTGACGTTGCAGCGATAGTAGTGAGCGCTCAAACCGGCAGACGTGAAGTCCGCAAGAGTGGAAGCGATTTCGTCACCCGCTTGTCGCTGAGAGCTTCCGATCAGCACTAGTTCGGCGCCTGTCTTTCGGCCGAGAGCCAGAGCGCATTGCGCCATGATGCCTTTCGCGCCACCGGTCACGACCACTACATCCGAACTTCCCAACCCGCTCTCGCGGACGGTGTAGTCGCTCGAGGCGAGAACCCGCGGTTGCAGTGCCGTGCGTCCCATCTCGGTGTCGTAAGTCGCGAACACATAGGATGCAACCGAATCCAACTCGGAGACGACGGTGGTTGCCACCACCGCGTCCGCAGTCGAGCCGTCAAATCCTATGACGCGGACATCCAGTTCGGGGCGCTCGTGATGCACCGAAGCGGCAAAAGCCGCCGCACTCGATACCGGCGCCGGATTGCCCAACTCGACATCGGTGAACTGAATCACTGCCAATGTGGTTCGTGCGCCTCCACTTTGCTGCGCCGGAACCATCTTGTACATGTGTTCGATCCCACGGCGCAAGCCGATTTCGGTGACGGAATCATCGGTCACACGCGGCATTACGGCAACCACGTGCTGTGCATTCGCAGGAGCGCCGTCGGAGAATGTGCGAATGTCGACCTGAGCACCACGCCCTCGTAGTTCGGATTCCAACCTTCCGACCAAACCGGCGTCGTCACCGATGACGACAAACGTCGTGTCCGTGAGGTCTCGGACTCCGTGCAACGCTGTCTCACTCCGAACCTTTTCCAGGGTGTAATCGCGAACCCAGGTGAAGCTGTCGGCTGATAGACCCTTTGCCTTCACCGGCAGCGCCCGCGCAACCGGCTGCTGCTGCCCCGACTTCTCTTTCGCGGATCGATCGAGCACTTCGATCAGTTCACCCAGGCTGACGTTGACGAGTTCGGCCGGATCCAGATCACCCTGAACACCCAATCGCGTTGCCACAGTTGCTATCGCATCGGCAGCCTTGATCGAGTCCATGTTCAGGTCGTCGAGCAAGTGGAGATCCACATCGAGAGACTCCACCGGAAATCCGGTGTCCTCCGCGATTACCTCGAGCAGTATTCGCGACACGTCCGACTGCACCGAACTCGCTGCTGGAACGGCATAACCGAGATTCGGTGATGCCGCAAGGATCAGCGATGCTGCTTCTCCGATCGTGGCATTGGCCAACTCGGCAGGGTCGAGGTCGACAACCTCGAACTGATGCGCAACCTTCGAAATAGCCTCTGCCGCACTGATCGAGTCGAGATTCAGATCATCGAGCAGACGCAGATCCGTCGTGATCGACTCGGCGGGGAATCCCGTCGTATCGGCGAGGATCCTGATCAGCTCACTTTCCACGGACCCAGCGCCCGCGTCAGCCGGCTCTTCGACTACCGGAGCCGAAACCGGCGAAGGAGCTTTCGCTGCTACAGATTCGTGGCCGTTGGTGACTGCCCGCGAAGTCGGAGCAGATGGAGAAGACGGAGAAGTCGCTCCACTGCCTACATCAGCACGAATCACGTCGACGAGGAAGGTCCCGCGTCGGCTCAGGTAATCGGCCAGCGCCGCAGCCGGATCCCCGCCGGACGTACCAAGTGCGAGCGGTTCGGGAGCAGAGGTAACCGTCAGCTTCGCCTCGGCCAGGTTCTCGATGAACACCTTCTGATCGGCAGGAACGAATTCGCGCACGAACCGGCCGTCGAAAATTTCGTTCCAGCGGACCTGAGCGCCGTGGACGTACATCGCGGCCAGCGCGACGTTGAAGTCCTCGTCGCGTCCGGACTTGGACGCAACGGGGAAGCAGCGCACGCCGTCGGTCCCATTGATCGCCTTGGTGAGCCCGGTCAGCACACGGCCGGGTCCGACCTCGACGAGCAGGTCCACGTCCTGCGAGATTCCACTTACCGTCTTGACCCAGTCGACCGGTGAGACAACCTGTTTGGTGACCAATTCGCGAAGTGCCAGTGGCGTCTGTACGCGTTTCCCTTCGACGCAGGAATACACGGGGCAAGTCAACGAATCGACTTGCTCGTCAACGGGCGCAGTGGACTTCAGCTCCCGCTCGGCCTCGTTCATCATCTCGGAGTGGAAAGCATTCGACACGGCAAGCGCCTGAGCCGACACTCCGCGCGTCTTCGCGATGGCAACCACATCGTCGACCGCGTCTTTGGTGCCCGAAACCACGGTCTGTGTAGGCGTATTCAGATTCGCGACGGTCGCGTAACCCTTTGTTTCCGCGATGATCGCCTCAGCCGTCGATCGGTCGCAGGTCAGGCTCGCCATCGCGCCGTTTCCACCACCACTGACAGCCATGGCCGCACCCTTCGCCGCAGCCAAGGTGATCAGCGTCTTCTGGTCGTAAGCTCCTGCCGCGTAGAGCGCGGTCAACTCGCCGAGACTGTGGCCGGCGACAGCACTGGGTGTGACACCCAATCGGCGGAGGTACTCGAACCAGAGCAGCGAAGCCAAAGCGACGGCAGGCTGGGTGAACTGCGTCTGGGCGAGATCCCGCTTCCACTTCGCCAATTCCGCAGCGTCAGCGCTCTTGACCGGGTTCCGCAGAATTCGAGGCGTGATCGCCTCCGCTCCAACTCCCTCCAACCAGCCGTCCGCCTCGGTCGCCAGTTCGCGTGCCCACTCGAAGCGCTCGATCAGCACGCGCGCCATCTCTAGTTGTTGGGATCCCTGTCCCGGGAACAGGAATCCGATGTCGTGGTGGACGGCGTTCGAGATTGAGATCTCGTTGCTCACGACCTTCACCTGACCGGATGCAGGAGCGGAGTTCTCGCAGATCACGGCAAGCTGACGCATGCGTTCGGCCAACTGCGCGGGACGTCCGGCCACCACTGCGGCACGGAAGGGCGCGGTCGGCAAGATCACTCGAGAGAGTTTCGCCGAAAAGTCCAGCAGCTCGGCAACACTCAACGGAACCGCCAGATCTGCAACATCCCGCGCTCGGGTCGCCAAGTCCACCGCGGAATCTGCAGAAAGTACGAAAACCTCGGTGTCCTGATACGACGCCATCATCGTGCGGACGTCTTGCGAGGGTGTCAGCTTGCTGGATGGTGCATCAGCCGATTCGATCGCGACGTGGCAGTTGATACCGCCGAAACCCATGGCTTGCGCGCCGGCACGCATCTTCTCGGACGGATCTCTGATCTCACCGTTGACGAGCGGAAAGAGTGCCGGCGCTTCGGTTCCGAACGCCGGGTTCGGGTCGGTGCAACCGGCGAGCGGCGGAAGGATTCGTTGATTGACGGCCATGGTCGCCTTGATCAGCGCAAGGATGCCCGACGCCGCCTTCGTGTGCCCGATCAACGACTTCAGTGACGTCATGCCGATGCTACGAGCCTCGACGGGCCCGTCCGTCTGAGCGGCCTGCTGGACGCCGGCCAGTTCGACGGGGTCTCCGACGGGAGTACCAGTTCCGTGTCCTTCGACGAAGGCAACCTCGCTGGCCGCGAATCCCGCTCGCGAGTATGCGCGACGGATCATCTCGGCCTGAGTTTCGGCGCGGGGCTTGGTGATTCCACCCTTGCCATCGGTGGAGATGCCCCAGCCGCGAATCGTCGCGTACACGTAGTCGCCGTCCGCCCTGGCGTCCTCGAGTCGTTTCAAGGCCACGAATCCGCAACCTTCACCCGGGATGAATCCGCTTCGGCTTGCGTCGTACACGTTCATGTCGCCACGGGTCAGTGCACCCAAACGGGCGAATCCCACCAGTTCCAAAGGATCCAAGCTGACGTCGACTCCCCCTGCCAAGACGAAGTCGGCCGCGCCGGACGCCAGCTTTTCGGCTGCAGTCGCCACCGCGAGCATTCCGGACGCGCACGCACCGTCCACGACGTACCCGCCGCCGTTGAAGTCGAGATAATTGCAGATCCGGCCGGCAATCGTATTCGACAACATGCCGGCGAGAGTGTCTTCACTCGGCTCCACCAATGGGCCCTTGTAGACCTCTTCCATCGTCTCGGCGAGAGCATCGGCGACGGAACTGTCCAACTGGCGCGCTTCGGCTGCCACAGCGAGTGCGCGCTTGACGTAAGGCCAACGCAAACGCATCGACCACATCCGGGATTCTTCTCCGGTGAGGGAGTTGCCGACGATTGCGGCGCTGCGTCCAGTGGGTACCGATCCTCGGCTGTAGCCCGCGTCGGTCAAAGCCCCGAGTGCTGTTTCCAGAGCCAACCAGTGTGTGAGATCTGTCGACTTGAAGGTCCGCTCCGGTATCCGGCGACCGACCCAGTCGAATTCGAAACCATCCATGAACGCGCCGCGATCGGCGTATGTCTTGTCGACGTCGTCAGGGCTCGCGCTCCAGTAGTCGTCGAGGGACATCCGTGACTCCGGAAACTTTCGGAATTGCATCCGACGCGCGAGGACGTTCTCCCAAAATCCTTGCAGATCATGTGCACCGGGGGACCACATGCTCATCCCGACTATCGCAATCGCAGGATTAGTTGAATCTTCAGTCATCTTACACTTCCTATTTTCGCGCGCATCCACGGGAGACTCAATCGACCGAAGACTAACCACGCCCTCATCGGTGTGTAAAACGCAGATTCACCTCAAGGCATAAACAAATAACAAGGGTTGTTCGGCGCAATGAACGTGTTTCAGCAATTTGACAGCAATCGAGCGTTAGCTGTAACTCGGAGTTACTTATTTGCTTCGCAAACGGTCATGCTCCTGCTTGAACATCCGTACCGGATCCCGGTTTCACGGCCGCCATTTTCTCGCGATCGGCAAATATTCAGTTGAATATGCACCGAAATGCCGCAATGCCGAATATGTGGCCAATTCGCCGAATGTCCCAAATTGGTCGATCCCCGCAAATCAAACATCCGACAACTATCAATCTGAACATTCGTGACACACCGAAATTTAACAGCAGCACTCGAATGCCCATCAGACAACGAGAAATTCCAGATATTCTTCGGCGACCATCGTCCGAATCGACGTTTCGTTACACCGGAACTGAGCGAACGAATGTGCCAGCAAACCAGCCACATACAATTCAGCTTTGCGAGGCCGAGCCGGCGCGCTTTCGAGACGCGCGCGCACAAAGGGAACGGCACTTATAACAATTCGATCACACAGTGGTGCAGCTGGATTCCGACAGCTGTTTCACGCACACGGACCGACTCGGCAACTCAGCTTTCGAGGCGGCGAGCTCCGAGGACGTCCTTGAGGAGTTCCTTTGCAACATCCTCGGGATCACGTCTGGCAGTCGGATCAGCGGGCTCCGCCGCCTCCGCAAACATCTCGTCCTCGTCCTCCGGCGTTGCAGGCGGAGGAGTTGCCTCGTAGTCGACCTCAGGAGCAGGGGCCGGTCCAGGGTCTTCCGGATAGTCGGGGGCCTCGGGCGGCGGAATGTCGTCCGAATCTCCGCGCTGGGGCTGCGGGGCCTTGGGCTGCTGCGCTGCGCGCTCCTGACTGGGGCGAGAGAAGCGGGGCGCAGCGGCAGGGCGGCTCGGAGCTTCCGTCGCCTTGGTTGCGCTCGATACTGTCGGCGCTGTAGGCGCACCTTCTTGATACTCGACCTGCCAAGTGCCACCGAACATTTCGGCAAGGACCTCGCAAATGACCGCCGCGTTGTGCGGTTGCGTCACACGAGCACCCAGGACCGGTGAGCCGTGAGCGATGACAACGACATGTCCACGCACGTCGTGAACCGTCGCAGCGGACAGCATGGCCGGAAGAACCTTGTTTCGTTCACCGACCTTGTTGCGCAAGGTGTTCCACGATTCACGGAGAGTCTCGACTGTGGGGCCTGCCGAGACCGGCGCAGCTTCGGCAACCGCCGGCTCGTCGAACTCGGGCTCGGGCTCGGGCTCGTAGTCGGGTTCCGGCTCGGCAAGCCCGATCAGCTCTTCCGCCTCGACAGGAGCAGTAACCGGTGGTTCAACCACAGGAGCTTCAACTATTGGAGCTTCGGCAACCGGAGCTTCAACCACCGGAGCTTCGGCAACCGGCGGTTCCACGATCTCGACAGTGGGAGTCTCGACGACGGGAACTGCCGCTACCGGAGGTTCGACGACAGGAGCCTCCACAACCGGCGGCGCCGCAGCTGGAGCAGGCGCGGCTGGTTCCGGCCGTGCCTCAGGCTCGGCCTTGCGTTGAGAGGGCCGTTGGAACTTGGAAGCAATCTCCGGTTCGAGCGGCGGCACGGTGGGTGCCGGCGTTGCTGCCGCGCGAGGAGCAGCCGCGACTCCGGCAGCCGGAATACCTTGTTCCAGGCGCTCCAGCCGCTGCAATACAGCTGATTCGGTGTCGGAGGCCGACGGCAGCAGCATTCGCGCGCACATCACTTCGAGCAGTAGCCGCGGCGCCGTCGCACCACGCATTTCGCTGAGTCCGGCATGGACAGTCTCGGCGAAGCGGGTGAGCGTGGCCGGGCCGACTCGTTGAATCTGCTCACGCATCGTGACCAGCTCCGCTTCCGGAGCGTCGACCAATCCTCGTTCGCTGGCATCGGAAACAGCCTGCATCAGGATGAGATCACGCAGGCGCTCGAGAAGATCGAGCGCGAATCGGCGTGGATCGTGACCGGCGTCCATCACGCGATCGACAGTGCCGAACAACGCGGCCCCGTCACTGGCAGACAGGGCGTCTACTGCTTCGTCGATGAGCGCGACGTCGGTGACTCCGAGAAGAGAGAGAGCGCGCGGATACGTGACACCTTCTTCTCCTGCGCCCGCGAGCAGCTGATCGAGGACACTCAACGAGTCACGAGGGGAACCGCCGCCGGCCTTGATGACCAGTGGATACACCGCAGGCTCGACCGGTACGCCCTCCTGGGCGCAGATCTTTTCCAGGAGTCCGCGCATGGTCGACGGCGCCAACAGGCGGAACGGGTAATGGTGTGTACGCGAACGGATGGTCGGGAGAACCTTTTCCGGTTCCGTCGTCGCAAAGATGAAGATGAGGTGTTCCGGCGGCTCTTCGACGATCTTGAGCAGCGCATTGAAACCCGCCGCCGTCACCATGTGTGCCTCGTCGATGATGAAGACGCGGTAGCGAGAAGCAGCGGGTGCGTGGAACGCCTTGTCTCGAAGTTCTCGGGTGTCGTCGACGCCACCGTGACTTGCGGCGTCGAGTTCCGTCACATCCAGGTTGCCTGTGCCGCCCGGGCCCAGCGAAACGCACGAGTCGCACACGTCGCACGGCGTCGACGTCGGTCCCTGCTCACAGTTCAGCGAACGCGCCAGGATTCGCGCCGACGACGTCTTTCCGCAGCCGCGCGGGCCGGAAAACAGGTAGGCATGGTTGATGCGTCCGGTGTCGAGGGCCGTGCTGAGCGGTGCGGTGACATGCTCCTGCCCCACCACCTCGGCGAAGGACGCGGGTCGATACTTCCGGTACAGGGCCACGCGCAAAGACTACCGGCGACCCACGACAGGTGGTCCGGTGCGGGTGCAACGCCGACTTCTCCCGAAACATGTTCGCAACACAATCGCAGTGCGGAGGAAACCGCACGCACTCATCGTGGGTTCCGTGCACGCGGGCTGGTCCGCGTGCGTGAGGAGAAAACTGTGCCCGCCACCATCGATGCCGGAGCAACTGCCTGGTTGCTCGTCAGTACTGCACTCGTACTTCTGATGACGCCAGGACTCGCACTGTTCTACGGCGGCATGGTCCGCTCGACGGGCGTACTCAACATGATCATGATGAGTTTCGTCTCGATCGCACTCGTCACGGTTGCGTGGTTGTTCGTGGGCTACAGCCTCGTGTTCGGCGACGATCACGGTGGCATCATCGGCGGACTCGAGCACATCGGCATGGCGGGCATCGACCCGTCGACGGTGCACGGGAATGTCCCGGAAGTGTTGTTCGCAACCTTCCAATTGACGTTCGCAATCCTTACTGCAGCGCTCATCAGTGGTGCGATCGCCGACCGCGCGAAGTTCTCCGCCTGGATGATCTTCGTCCCCATCTGGTCCTTGCTCGTCTATGTCCCCGTCGCTCACTGGGTGTGGAATCCGCAGGGATGGCTCGCCCAGATGGGCGCACTCGACTACGCCGGTGGCCTCGTGGTCGAAATCGTGTCCGGAGCGTCGGGTCTGGCATTGGCACTGGTCCTCGGCCAGCGGATGGGTTTCAAGGCCGAGTCGATGCGTCCGCACAATCTGCCGTTCGTCCTGCTCGGCGTCGGCCTGCTCTGGTTCGGTTGGTTCGGATTCAACGCCGGCTCGGCCCTTGCGGCCGACGGTATGGCCTCGCAGATCTTCCTCAACACACTCGTCGCCGGTTGCACCGGACTACTCGGCTGGCTGTTCGTCGAGCAGAATCGTGACGGACACCCCACGACGTTCGGCGCAGCTTCGGGCGTCGTCGCCGGTCTGGTCGCGATCACCCCGTCGTGCGGAACGGTGAACATGTTCGGTGCGCTCGTCATCGGTCTGATCGCCGGCATCGTCTGCTCGTACGCCGTGGGATGGAAGCACAAGCTCGGCTACGACGACTCCCTCGACGTCGTCGGCGTGCACCTCGTCGGTGGAATCGTCGGCTCGTTGCTGATCGGACTCCTCGCGACGGCCGTGATGACGGGCGGTCCGGAAGGTTTGTTCTTCGGCGGTGGATTCGCGCAGTTGGGCAAGCAGTTCGTCGGCGTCGTCGTGGTCGCGCTCTATGCCTTCGGTGTGACCTACGGTCTCGGAAAGCTCATCGACAAGACCTTCGGCTTCCGCATTTCGCGTGAAGACGAGGCCCGCGGAATCGACGTTGCCCTGCACGCGGAGTCGGCCTACGAGCACGGAGTCCTCGGCCACGGTCCGATCGGCGGACAGAACCCGAGCCCGTTCCTCCAGCGTCAGCGGGAGGAACGGGAGAACCGCGAGCGGGACTGACCGCCCTCACCGGTTCGCGATTTCCTCCATCAGGATCGGAACGCCGACATTGCAGGAATGAATCCCGACGACGGTGGTCAGTTTCAGCACCTCGAGAATCTCCTTCGGGGTCACTCCCATGTCGAGCGCGGCGCGAATATGGCGTCGTACGCCGGGTGCGTACATGTGTGTGCTCGCCGCATCGACGGCTATGCACAGCAACTGGATCACCTGAGGTGACAGCACCCCGCTGTTCCAGGGCTGCATCGCTGTCTTCATGTACAGCTCGGTCCACTCGGGATCCAGCTCCGAAAGTCCGTCCCACAACGGATTCCAGCCACCCGAATCCTTCATAGCCTGGGTCACGGGAAAAGCTTCACTTGCTCGAACGTCAGTCATCGATCTCCTCAGACCATCGAAAATGCTTGATTCAGTTCACGTTTGAGAATCTTTCCGGTTGCCGTCATCGGCAGCGACGGCACGAACTCGATGCGGCGCGGATATTTGTAGGCGGCCATCTGTTCCCGCGACCATTCCACGAGATCCGATTCGGAGATCTCTTCACTCGGCTCTCGGATCACGTAGGCGACAACTTCTTCGCCGAGGCTCGTGTCCGGCACCCCGACGACGGCGACGAGTGAGACGGCTGGGTGAGTGAGCAGAACCTCTTCGATTTCGCGTGGGTAGACGTTGAATCCGCCCCGCACGATCATGTCCTTCGCGCGATCGACGATGTAGTAATTTCCGTCGGTATCGACCCGTGCCAAATCCCCGGTGCGAAACCATCCGTCGCACATGACTTCCGCCGTCGCCTCTGGTCGGTTGAAATAGCCCTTCATGACGTTGTGCCCGCGAATGGCCAACTCACCCACTTCATCGGGGCCGGCGATCGTGTGCCAAGAGTCGTCGACAAGCCGCGCTTCGACGCCCCAGATCGGCACGCCGATCGAACCGGGCCGGGGGTCGCTCTCCGGGTCACTGAACAAGGCCAGCGGAGAGGTCTCGGACAACCCGTACCCTTCGAGGATCTGAACACCGAAGCGTTCCCTGAACTGTGTCAAGATTTCGACGGGAAGCGCTGCACCACCGGAGATCGCGCACCGCATGTTCTGTGCGACGGTCTCGATATCCACCCCGGATTTCACTACCTCCTCCAGCACGCCGAGCAGTCCCCAATACATGGTCGGGACGCCCGCGAAGACCGAGATCTTTTCGCGTTCCATGATCTCGAGTGCCGCGGTCGCATCGAAGCGCGGCATCAACACCAAGGTGGCACCGACGCAGATTCCCGCATTCATGGTCACTGTCTGGCCGAACGAGTGGAACAACGGCAAAGTCAGGAGATAACGCTCATGCATGGACGGAACGCTCTCGAACAACCGGTTGGTCGACAGTGCATTCAAGACCATGTTGCAGTGAGTGAGTTCAGCGCCCTTGGGCTTTCCGGTCGTGCCGCTGGTGTAGAGAATGACCGCGGTGTCCGTCGGTTCACGAACAACCGCGGCTGCAGGCGTTTCCGTGCCGGACACGGATGCCAGTGCTTCGCCTAGAGTCTCGACTCCGAGGCTCGACGACGGTGCACCCGACTCGGCGCTGATCACGATCAGGGCCGAACAGGTCTCGCTCTGCTCGAACCCGGCGATGGCGTACTCAGCGATCGGCAATTCGGGACTTCCCTCGAAACAGAAGTACAGCTTTGCTTCCGAATCAGCCAGGTGATAGGCGATTTCGCGCCCTTTGAGCAGAATGTTCAGAGGAACGACGACGCCGCCGGCCTTGAGAATGCCGTAGTAGACGATCGGGAACTCGAGAACGTTCGGACAGGACAACGCCACCTTGTCACCTGGCTCGACACCCCGCGAGACGAGCACATGGGCGATGCGATTCGCGTAGGCGTCGAACTGCGCATACGTCAGCCTCGCTTCCCCGAGAACCAGCGCATCCCGTTCCGGGTACCGCCGGGCCGAGTCTTCCAGCAGAGCAGCAAGATCAAGCATGACTGTGTTCCTCCTGCGCATCGGAATCCGTGGCATGAGACGAGGCAGCGCGCGACACCGACTCGAGCAGTTCCCGCACCAACGATTCCGCCCGCGGCCAATACCCGTATCCGGACGCCGGATTGAGATGTCCGACCTCACCCAGATCCAGCAACCGACTCCCCCATCCTTCAGCCAGACCCACAACTCGGCGATACCCGGCCAGCGGATCGTTCCGACTCGCCGCGACCGTGCTCGGAAACGGCAGACGCTGACGCGGTATCGGTAGCCACCCGTGTCGGTCGAGATCTTCGAGAGACGGATAAGACTCGGGCAGCGGAAGTTCGAGATCCGCCGGCGTGACCAGAAGTGCGCCCGCAACCTCTCGATGATGCGCCCTCGCCCAGTGAGCAACTGTCATGACTCCGGCGCTGTGCCCGACCAGGACCACCGGCCCGCAGACACTTGTCAGCACCTCGTTCAATGCCGCAACCCGCGCATCGCGGCTGAGCTTGTCGGTCTCGAGGGGAGGAACCGTCAGAACGTTGTCGAGCCTGCGCGCGAGGTGAGTCTGCCAATGATCTTCGACATGATCCCGCAGACCGGGAACCATTACTACCGTAGTTGATTCATTCATCATGAGCTCCGAACGTCTGTTACTTCAGTGGCGCCGGGGATCTCGGGCCGATTCTGCAACGTCGCCAGCCGCCTCATCCCGGCGGGATAGGCACGCTTGCCGGCTACCAACGCGAGGGCCGCGACGACATAGACGAAGGGCGAAAGCTGTAGAGCGCCGAGAAGACCCAGGTGATCGGCGAGGATGCCGACAACGAAGGGACCGAGCGCCAGCCCGAGAAGGTTGTTGGCGACGGTGAGCGTTCCCATGGCCGACGCTCGAATCGAGTGATGGGTAAGGTTCGCGACCATCGCTGCCGTCGGCCCCGACGAACCGGCGGAGAAGAATGCACCGATACCGAGCAACACGAGTTGTGCTGTCCCCGTGCCCAACCGGAGCCCGATGCTCAGCGTCACCAACGAGATGGCGCAGTAGACGATGGCGGTGGTCCATTTTCGCGCCGAATCGTCGCGGCTGAATCTATCTGTGATGAAACCGCAGACCACCATCCCGCTTCCGACCAGGAGGACGAACACGGAAGCCGTGACGCCGGCCTTGTCCGGGGCCAGATCGTAGTAACGATTGAAGAAGCTCGGCAACCACGCCAGAAGTACTGCGGCGGTGAACATCTGGAGACCACCACCGATGTAGGCGAACAACACGGCTGGATTGGTGAACAGCGAGGACACCGGCGCACGAAAACCGTCGTGTCTCACCGCTTCCCCGGCGGCATCCGGCGCGGCCTCGACGGCGTAAGCGGTGAGCTTCTTCTCGGTGACGAGGGCACGGAAGAGCGCGACCAGAATCAGACCGAAGATCGCCATGGCGGCAAAAGACCACCGCCAACTGAACTGGACTGCGATGAACCCACCGATTGCCACACCGATGACCGAACCGAACGATCCACCGGCCATGAAGGCACCTGCAAGAGCTGCGTGCACGCGGGGCGCAAACACACTGAGGACCACGGCGATACCCACGCTGCCGTACGCCGCTTCACCGACACCGACCAGGAACCGGGCGCCCAACATCTGTTCGTAGGTCTGAGCGATTGCGCACAGCAACGTCGCGACACTCCACAACACCGCCATCAAGATCAAGGTCTTGACGCGGCCCCAGCGGTCCGCGAGCAGCGACAACGGGAACGTCAACAGCCCGACCATCAATGCCACCACGCTGCTCAGGGAGGCGAGGTGCGAATCGGAGAGATCCCAGTCCGCTTTCAGGATCGGGAAGACTGCACTGAGCACCTGCCTCGACATGTAGTCCGAGAGCAGAAGACCGAAAGCCAGGGCGAAAACGATCCACGGGTATAACTTTCGTCGTCCGCCGATTCCGAGCGCGGTGTCCACACGTGGCGTGGCGGGAGCTTGCAGTCCCATGACTCTCCTAGGAAGTACTCGAGGTAGACGGGGGGATTCGGGGGTACGAACCGTCGCGGTTCGTACCCCCGGAACTGTTGTACGAGAGGGTGTGAACTCAGGCGTGCTGCGTGAATCCCAGCTGGCCGATCCGGCGGTTGGGCGCGTAACCCAGCTTCGCCAACGTCTCGTCGGTGTCGGCATACGTCTCGCCGATCCGGTAGATGTCCCGAGCTTCCTTCGCGGTAGCCACCTCGCGGCCCAATTCGCCTGCAATGCGCACCAACTGCTCGATCTGCTGCACCGACGTCATCTTCTCGCCCTTGCGGCCCCAGATGGTGTCCTCGTTGCCGCAACGAGCGTGCAAGCCCATCGCGATGGCCATCGTGTTCACCGGCAGGACGCTACGCATCAGCGTTTCCAGCGTCAGGCACGCACCGTCGGGAACACGCTGGACGAAGTTCATCATGTTGTACGGGTTGGGGCCGTCGAAACCGCCGCCGATTGCGACCCACGTGAGGTTGACCGGACCCGTGTAGATGCCGCGTCGGATCAACCGCTCCACCGTTTCGAGCTGCGGAATACTGGACAACTGGAAATGCGGCTGGATTCCAGCGGCCTGCAACCGGCGCAGGTGCTCTGCCACCCACTCCGGACCGGCGGGCACAGTCATTTCCCGATACGTATCGGCCAATTCCGGACGCTGCATCGACGTACCCGCGATGTCGTCGTCGGTCATCAGTTCCATGATGTTCATCTGGCTGGTGTTGATCGCGATCGTCACCTGATCGGGAGCCGGGTCCAATTCCGCCAGCATGTGACGCACGTCGTCGGACAACCACTTCGCATCGGCACCTTCCCCCTCCGGGGCAAACGAAATCGACCCGCCGACCTGCAGAATCATCTCGGGAACGGCCTCACGCAAGCGACCGAGAAGCTCGTTGAACTTCGACAGACGCTTCGAGCCCTTGCCGTCGAGTTCACGCACGTGGATGTGGAGAACTGTGGCACCGGCGTTGAAACAGTCGACGGCTTGCTGGACGTGCTCGTCCATCGACAGAGGGAGGTCTTCTGCAAAATCGTCCGGCTCCCACTCCGGTCCGTAGGGAGCAACGGTGATGACAAGCTTGTCCTGGGTTTCGGGGAACAGTGAATCGTCGTGGAAATGCATAGCGTGACTCCGATCGAGTGAATGAATTTATCTTCGGGGCTGGGAAGAGAGATCAGAACGGTGCGTCGCCGATGATTCCGGCGCGCTCCATCTTTCGAACCGCGGGCCAGTAGTCCTGCACCGCGTAATGCTGTGTCGAACGGTTGTCCCAGATCGCGACGCTGTTTTCGGTCCAGCGCCACCGAACCTGGTACTCGGGAATCTGAGCCTGGCTCGCCAGGTAAGTGAGCAGATTCCCGGCGCCGGGGGCGTAATCGATTCCATAGCGGACGTTCTCGGGCGTGTGATAGTTCACGAGGTGTGTGGCGAACGAATTGACGAAGAGAATCTTCTCGCCGGTCTCCGGATGTGTTCGTACCACGGGATGTTCGGCGTCGGGAAAGCGTTCCTTCAGCTGGTGCCGCTGTTCGATCGGCATCCGAGCGCCGAAGGTCGACTCGATACTGTGCCTGGCACGCAGATCCTTGATCTGCTCCTTGACCCGCGCCGGCAGATTCTCGTAGGCGAGTGCCATGTTCACCCAAATCGTGTCGCCGCCGACAGGAGGTGTTTCCACACAACGCAATACACATCCCATGGGCGGGTTAACGCGCCAGGTGGCGTCGCAGTGATATGCATTCTCGAAATGCTCCGGCGGGCTGTCCAGATCCTTGTAGATGCGGACGAGGCCCGGGTGGTCGGGGTCGCTGCCCAGAGCCGGATGATCCTCGAGTTCACCGAATCGCTGGGCAAGTTCTACGTGCTCGGCTTTGGAGAAGGTCTGGTCGCGAAAGAACAGAACCTTGTGTTCGAGCAGCAATGCCTTGATTTCGGCGAAGAGTGCATCATCTCGCGCGACCTCGCCGAGATCCACCCCGGACAACTCTGCCCCGATCGAACAGGTCAATTTCTCGACGCGGATCGTATTCCTCGACGAGGGAAGGTTTTCTGTGAGCGCTGCGGTGTTGGTCATGACAATTCCTCTGGGAAGTGCTGTTTCGGTTCAGACGGAGAAGACGGAGGAACCGATACTGCGACCGGACTCCATGTCGTGGTGCGCACGCACCGCATCTTCGAGGGGGTATCGCTGGTTGATCTCGATCTTGATTCGCCCGGACTCGACGTGTGAGAACAGTTCACCCGCCAGTTCGGCACGTTCTTCGGGATCCGCGATGTAATCGGCGAGAGCCGGACGTGTGAGGAAGAGTGATCCCTTGACTGCCAACTGCATTGCCTGAATCGGCGGAGTCGGTCCGGACGCCGTTCCGAAGCACACCAGCAGCCCCCGCCTGGCAAGGCAATCGAGAGAGATGTCGAACGTGGATTGCCCGATACTGTCGTAGACAACCGGCACGCCGACGCCCCCGGTGATCTCCTTGACACGCGCGACGACGTCCTCGCGGGTGTAGATGACGACTTCATCGCAACCGTGAGCTCGGGCAACGCTCGCCTTCTCGTCGCTCGACACCGTTCCGATCACTTTGATTCCCAACAGTTTTGCCCACTGGGTGAAGATCAGTCCAACCCCGCCCGCCGCAGCATGTAGCAACACGGTGTCTCCCGCTTTCAACGGGTAGATGCGACGCAGAAGGTAGGCGGCAGTCAGTCCTCGCATGGTCATGGCGGCCGCGGTGTCGAAGGCGATGCCGTCGGGTAGCGCGATCAGGTCGGACGACGCCATGATCCGCTCGGTGGCGTACGCACCCAGCGGACTGCCGGTGTAGGTCACACGGTCCCCCACTGCAAAATCGACTACTCCCTCGCCGATCTCTTCGACCACACCCGCGCCCTCGACGCCCATCCCGGCAGGCAATTGCGCAGGATAGAGGCCACTTCGAAAGTAGGTGTCGGCGAAGTTCAACCCCACCGCTTCATGACGAACCCGAACCTCTCCGGCGCCCGGTCGTCCTACCTCGATCTCTTCCCAACGCATGACGGACGGTGTGCCGATCTCGTGGAACCGAATGGCGTTTGCCATCAATGCTCTCCAATTCTGTGGGCGGGCTCGACTCGATTACGGTCGAGCTGTATTCGTACGCAACAACTTCCAGAAGTCGGGGCTCGGCTTCCTGGTCGTGCCGAACTGATGTGAACAAAACTATGTGAGATCCGGCTCACATGCTTAACTTGACGAGACACACAACACAACATTTCGGGACATCGAGTAAAGGGGGCCCCATGAAGCCACTCGCCCGCTACGCGTCACTGAACCGATACGTCGACCTGTGCCGAACAGTGGACGTGGACGCTGTGGCCCTCATGAGAAGTGTCGGCCTGAGCCCGGCAAGCCTGGCGAACCCCGACCAATGGGTACCGGCCGCCTCCATCGCATCGCTCCTGGAGCGATCGGCAGCGGAGTCCGGACACGAAGACTTCGGGCTTCTACTCGCCGGCCTGCGTCGACTGTCCAATCTCGGCCCCCTCAGCTTGGTCATCAGGGAAGAACCAGACGTCAGGAGCGCACTCGACGTATTGATGCGATACGAGCACACGTACAACGAGTCATTACGCATTCGATTGAACGAGGTCAACGGACTCGCCACCCTGCGAATCTCGCTCGAGGTCGGCGAACCGGTCGACACCAGACAGAGCGTCGAACTCGCAGTCGGCGCGACACTGCAGATCCTGCGGAGTTTCCTGGGTTCTCGATGGCAACCGGTCAGCGTGGGATTCACGCACAATGCCCCGAAAGACACGAGCACGCATCGGCGAATCCTCGGCGAGACGGTGGAATTCGATCACGAGTTCACCGGTATCGTTTTCTTCGCCGCCGACCTGGATGCGGCTAACCAACTTTCCGACGAGTTACTCCGGCCGTACGCTCGCCAGTTCCTCGACTCGCTTCCCGCCTCGGAAACCTCCGATACCCTCAGCCGCACCAAGGAATTGATCGAAGTTCTGCTTCCGACCGGCCGCTGCTCTGTCGAGCAGGTGGCACGCAGTCTCGGATTCGACCGGCGGACACTGCACCGTCATCTCGCCGAATCCGGAGATACGTTCACGGCCGTTCTCAATTCGGTTCGAAGCTCCCTCGCGGAACGATTTGTCTCCAACCCTCGCTATTCGTTGACCGAAGTGGCTGTGCACCTCGGGTTTTCGACGCAGGGTAGTTTCTCGCGCTGGTTTCGCACTCAGTTCTCGATGAGCCCGAGCGCGTGGCGGACTCAGCGCTCGATCAGCTGACCAGCACGACTCCGACGTAGGCGATCGTTGCCACCCACACAGTGGAAATCGCGGCCAGCACGAATGGCCGGGCGCCAACTCCACGAATGACGCTCAACCGCACCCCCAGCCCGAGTGCGAACATCGCGGCCGCCAACAGCGCCGTCTGCACCGTCTTCGCCAGCCCCAGAAGCTCATCCGGCAAGATGCCCGTGGAGCGCAAGCCCATGCAGCCGATGAATGCCACGACGAACAACGGAATCAGCGGGGGACGCTTGGCGGCAGTGCTGTCGACCATCCTGCGTTGCCGGATACTCAGAAACGCCATGACCGGCGCCAACATCAACACGCGCGCAAGTTTCACCACGGTCGCGACACCCAACGCGGTGGCGCCGAGAGCGCTGCCGGCAGCCACCACTTGCGCCACTTCGTGGATCGACCCACCGGCCCACATGCCTGCACCGACCTCGTTCATACCGAAAGCGTTGGCCAACAGTGGGATTGTCGGAATCATCAGAGTTCCGAAGATCACCACCAACGCAACAGCGGTGAGCAACTCTTCCTCTCGCGCATTCACCACACCGTCCGCAGCAGCCACGGCGGCAGCGCCACAGATCGAGAAGCCACAGGCAATCAGAATTCTCTGCGACCAACTCAATCCGAGAAGTTTTCCGGCATACATGGTCCCGGCGATACCGAGGAACACAATCGCCACCACAACGGCGATCACTCCCCAGCCCAAACCGAAGATGTCGGAGAACATCAATTGCAGCCCGAGCAGAGCGATACCCACCCGAAGTAGCCGTTTCGCCGAGAATGCCAGGCCAGGTTGGAATTTCGCCGGCAAAGAGACGGTATTCGCCAACACCGCACCCGCCACGATCGCAATCAGCAACGGACTCACGGCGGAGGTGAACTGACCGGCTATCAGCGCGACCGTGGCCCCCAAGGCGCACAACGCAACTCCGGGCACCAATGCAGCCACACTGGACCACCGTCGTACTTCTGACGAAGGTGCGACTGCGGGTTTCTCGGCCACGGACTTCACATCACGGTTCACTCATCCAGCGTCCTTGAGCCACCATCGCTCCGGTAGGGCGATTTCTACCATCACGGCATATCAAATCGATATGAACGTGAAGTTCGGTATAGCCTGTTTGCATGACCAGACGGTGGCCCGACCTCACCACTCTCGAGCTACTCATCGGCATCGATGATCACGGAAGTCTCAGTGCGGCAAGCCGTTCAGCAAACATTGCGCAGCCGAATGCCAGCCGCGCCGTCAAAGCCCTCGAGCGGCAGCTCGGGATGCCACTCATACACCGAAGGTCGACGGGGGCGGCTTTGACTCCGCAGGGGACCGTCATCGTCCACTGGGCGCGCCGCGTCCTCGCCAACTCGAGGCAGCTTCTCGACGTCGCCGAAGGGATGCGGACCGAACGATCCGCGGAATTGACCGTGTGTGCCAGCATGACCGTCGCCGAACATCTGATTCCGGCCTGGCTCGGTATCTTTCGGTCACTACATCCTGGTGTCACCGTCCACCTTCAGGTCTACAACTCGACCCGCGTCCTCGAGGCTGTCGAGGTGGGAATGTGCGACCTCGGATTCGTCGAGTCACCGACCGTTCCGAAGAGCCTGTCCAGCGTCACCGTCGCGCGTGACTCGCTGGTCGTGGTCGTTCATCCGGATCATCCATGGGCGCGTCGACGAAAGCCGCTGACCGTCGCCGAACTGGCAGCGACGCCGCTGCTGGTGCGCGAGCCCGGATCGGGAACCAGAACGACTCTCGACCTGGCGTTACACGAATACGAGCGCGGTGCACCGTTGTTGGAACTGGGTAGTTCGGCCGCGATTCGAACCAGCGTGCTCGGTGGCGTCGGCCCGGCGGTACTGAGCACGCTGGCCGTCGAGGACCAGGTGAAGCAGGGAGAACTTCGGGTCGTAGCCGTCGAAGGCTTGGAACTCGACCGATCCCTGCGTGCAGTGTGGCGCCCGCCGCGTCAGCTCGAGGGCCCCGCAGGCGACCTGATGAAAGTAGTGCGTGCCAGCGGGTCCCGGAAGTCCTGAAAGCGGCTTACTTCTTGTCGGCCTTCGCTGCTGCCTTTGCGGCCTTCTTGAACTCGCGGACCTCGAGCAAAGACTGTTCGTCGACCACGTCTGCAATCGAGCGCCTCGAACCTTCGAGCCCGTAGTCGCCGGCCGCTTGGCGCCAACCTTTCGGCTCGACGCCGATCTGTTTTCCGAGCAACGCCAGGAAGATCCGGGCTTTCTGATCCCCGTAACCGGGTAGGGCTTTGAGCCGCTTCAGCACTTCCTTGCCGTCGGGATTTCCCGAAGTCCAGATCGCCGCGGTGTCGCCGTCGTAGTTCTCGACGATGAACTGGCACATGAGCTGGATACGCTCACCCATCGACTTGGGGAATCGGTGCACAGCCGGAGGCTCGGCACAGACGGCGATGAACTCGTCGGTGTCCATGTCGGCGATACGCCTGACGTCGATACCGCTGAGCCGATCCGCCAGCTTCTTCGGACCGAGGAAGGCCGTTTCCATCGGAACCTGTTGATCGAGAAGCATTCCGATCAACAACGCCAACGGGTCCTCGGCCAGGAGGGCATCAGCTTCGGGGTCACCGACAAGGTTCAGTTGAAGTGCCATGAGTCCGATACTGCCACGTCAGACGGCAGTTGTGACCGGCGCCGACGCATCCGGGGCCGGAATCTTCCACTTCTTCCAGCCGAACAGAACCAACGTCGAGACCGCGGCAAGCGTGAAGACCCAGAGGTAGACGCCGACGGTCGGAATCCGCAGATACTCGGGCGGCACGAACATGAACAGGCCCATTCCGATGAAGCGATCCGTACCCGGAATGACCGACGGGTCCCACCAGGTGTGAGACCAGTTCAAGACCGGGAGCAGGAAAACGAACGGCGCCACCCACGCCCAGCGCTTCTTCGACACCATCGCGTAGTGCGCGGCGAGGACGACCAGCGGGACGAACCACACCCAGTGATGGCCCCACGAGAACGGCGAGACAGTGGTCGCAGTCAACCCCGTCATGGTGAGGCCGAGCAATTTCTGGCCGTGCCGGTGAGCAATCCACGCGGCACCGAGTCCGAGGCATACCGCCAGCGCACTGAAGACTAGGACCAGGACCCGCGACGGCGTCGGAGTGTGAGTGAGCTGAGCGATCAGACCGGACACGGACTGGTTGCTCGGAGCGTCCGTCGGTCCGACGCGTTCGCTGTCGACAAGAGTGCCGGTCCAGTACTTGTACGCATCGTTGTAGATCACGACGAAGCCGATCGCAACGGTCGCAGCGAACGTCACGACGGCCGTCACCAACGCACGCCATTGACGAGTGATGAAGAGGTACGCCCAGAAGAAGGCCGGAGTGAGCTTCACGCCGGCGGCGATGCCTGCCCCGATTCCTCGGAGCCGACTCTTCTCGTCCCGACCGAGGTCCCACACGATCAAGAGCAGCAGGAAGATGTTGATCTGCCCGAGCCAGAGCGTCGTACGTATCGGTTCCATGAACAGAAAGATCGTGGTGGCCAACGCACTGACGGCGTACGCCTTCACGTCGAGCCGATAACCGAGATACTTCCAGCACAACACGATCACTGCGAACAACGCAGCGATGTTCAAACCCGTCCACACGACAATCGCCTGTTTGAACGAGAGCACCGCCCACACCGTGAACAGCAAAGCCGCAAACGGGGTGTACGTGAACATCATCCCGTCCAGGACTGGCCCGTCGTACAACGGAAGGCCCTGAACCACAACGCTGCCGCCGTGGCGGTAGACGTCGAGATCGAGGAAATTTTCGAAGATGCCCCAGTACCGCGTATTCATCGGCACGGCGAAAAGAACCATCAGCACGGACGCGACTGCCAGAACACCGAGTACAGAGAATCCGAGAACACCGACACGGAGGGTGCGTCGCGGTATGTCAGCTTCGATGACCGACTCTGATTTCGCGGTGTGCGCCTCGAAAGAAGGCCCATCCGAAGCGTTGATCGCGCCCGTCACTACAACCTCCGGGATTTACACCCTATGTCGGGAATTGATGCTCCGAACGGTACAAGACGAGACCGAAAAGTACCGACCGGGCACGCCGCTTCGAGAACTCAGATCTCGGAGAGACGCGATTCGGTGGCTGCGAGCAGGACACACGTAGCCACGCCGTCCATGGCAACTTCGAGTTCAGCCTTGGACGGGAAGCTCGGGGCCAACCGGATGTTCCGGTCATCCGGATCCGTGCTGTACGGGAAAGCCGACCCGGCAGCGGTGAGCGCGATACCCGCGTTCTTCGCCAGTTCGATGACCCGCTTGGCCGTGCCGTCGACCACGTCGAGGCTGATGAAGTATCCGCCCTTCGGCTCGGTCCAAGACGCGACCTTCGATGCACCGAGACGATCCTCGAGGATCCGCAGTACGAGCTCGAACTTGGGCGCGAGGAACGCGCGATGCTTCTCCATGTGCGCACGAACGCCGTCGGCATTGCCGAAGAAACGCAGGTGGCGAAGCTGATTGACCTTGTCCGGTCCGATGCTCTTCTTGCCCAGGAACTTCTGGTACCAGGCAAGGTTTTCCGCCGAGCTACCGAAGAAGCTCACACCAGCGCCGGCGAAAGTGATCTTGGACGTCGACGCGAACACGAGCGGACGGTTGGGGTGTCCGGCCTCCGCTGCCATCGAGAGAATGTCGTAGGAAGGCGCAGTCTCGCCGACAAGCGGATGTACGGCGTACGCGTTGTCCCAGTACAGGCGGAAGTCGGGCGCGGCCGTCGGCATCGACGCGAGCGTACGGACAATTTCTTCGGAGTACACGGCACCGGTGGGGTTCGCGTAAACCGGAACCGCCCACATGCCCTTGATCTGCGGATCTGACGCAACAAGTTCGGCGATCTTGACGACATCCGGGCCGTCGTGGTTCATCGGCACCGCGATCATCTCGATGCCGAGGGACTCGGTGATCGCGAAGTGGCGGTCGTAGCCCGGTGCCGGGCAGAGAAACTTGATCTTCTCTTCCTGTGCCCACGGCCGGGCCGAATCCGGTGTGCCATGAAGCAGTGAGAACACGACGTTGTCGTGCATGATCTCGAGGCTCGCGTTGTTTCCGGCGAGAAGGTTCGCAACGGGGATACCCAGCAGCTCGCCGAAGATGGCGCGCAGTTCCGGCAGACCGGTGAGTCCGCCGTAGTTACGGCAGTCGGTGCCGCTTCCGTCACGGAAATCACCGTCGCCGGGCAGCGTCAGCAGCTCTGCGGAAAGGTCGAGTTGTTCCGGGGAAGGCTTACCGCGGGTCAGATCGAGTGCGAGCTTCTGCGCCTGGAGCTGCGTGTACTTCGCGCTCTGGCTCTCATGCTCGGAGGTGAGTTCTTCATGGCTCATCAACCCGATCTGGGTTTGGATAGGCATCCGGAGCGGCCTTTCACCGACGAGGCGGGGTCGGGTATGTGAAAAAATAGAGGACCCCGCGCACCCGGCAGAGCCCGTTGACCCTTGCTGCCTTCCGGCCCTGGGGGAGTTCACAGGATGCGCGCCGCGCGGGATCCAATGAACAGTGTAGACGGCTTTCTCCGGCCGCTGCACACCACCTACCGGGGCCGAGATGCAAACCTCGAGTTCCACCGGTTCTTCGCAGGTCAGGTACCCGTTTAACGCTTCGCGCCCGCAATTGGGTATGCTGCTCCACGGAGGATTCGCCTAGTGGCCTATGGCGCTCGCCTGGAACGCGGGTTGGGTTAACGCCCTCAGGGGTTCAAATCCCCTATCCTCCGCCAAAGGAACCCCTGTGAACTGCCGAGAAGCGGTTCACAGGGGTTCTTTTCTGTCCTCATGCAACGAGTAATGCAACAGGGTCTCGGTTCAGCTCGATGTTCTGCGAGCTCAGACGGTCTGCCGACTCGTGGTGGTTTCGATCCCGCAGCGCGCCGAATCGGAATGCTGCTGCGTGATTTCGAGTGGCCCGCCGATGGCCCGAACCCGATTCGGGAAGCTATGGCCACATCTGCTCCTGCAGCCCGCGTTGGTCATGAAATGACACCCGCGCCGCAAGTCTTATTTATCCAGATCCAATTCTGGATAAGATAGGCATGGAAAGCAAGGCGGCAATATAGCGTGGATACATGGAGAGACCAGATGGCGTACAGGACGTTGAAATCGATCTTTCACCAACGAGATCGTGCTGGTGCCGATGCTGAGGAGCGAGCGCGACGCGATTCTCCCGCCGCCGTCCACTGGGACCTACTGATCGGCGAACACTCGACGTTCGCACTGATGACACCCGAAGTCGCAGCGCTGATCGAACGGATCATGAGCTTCGAGCCGAAGATCCGGGCTGAGTGGAACGGGCTGCCGGCCCTCGCGCGCACCCACTACCTGCATCGCATGGTGATCGACGAGATCCAGGCAACGAACGAGATCGAACAGGTCCGCTCAACCCGGAAGGAGATCAGCGAGGCAATCGAGATGGTGTGGGCGGAGCAACCCCTCGCGAACAAGCGGTTCGCCGAGATGGCGCGGCTCTATCTCAATATCGGCAACGACCAGGCCGAGAGTCCGCAGACGCTCGACGACATCCGAGACGTCTACGACGCGGTAACTCGGGGCGAGATTCGCGACGAGGACGCCCCCGATGGGAAGCGGTTCCGGCAAGGGCCAGTATCGATCACATCAGGAATCAAGGTCGTGCACACCGGTGTGGTACCCGAGTCAGCGATCGACGACGCGCTGACCCTCATGCTGAGCCAGGGGGGCGACGACTCGATTCCACGACTGATCAGGGCAGTGGTCGCGCACTTCATCTTCGAGTACACGCACCCGTTCTACGACGGCAACGGCCGAACCGGACGCTACCTTCTCGCGCTGGACCTTCGACAGGTGTTGGCTCCGTATGCGAGCCTGGCATTGTCGGCGACCGTCGCCGACAACAAGGATCGTTACTACAAAGCATTCTCTGACGCGGAGAATCCATTGAACCGCGGAGATCTGACGCCCTACCTGATCGATATGCTGGAGATCATCGCCGAGGCGCAACATCGACTGCTGCTCGACCTCTCCGAGAGGCGGCATAAGATCGACACACTCGAGGCGCGTATCCGCGTTCTGGTGGAGGATGAGGAATTTCCGCTGAACTTGGGACTCGATCGCGAGTCGACGCCGCCGGTTGATAGCAACCACATCGGCGCAGTCCTGTTCACCCTGGGTCAGACCCACTGCTTCGAGGCGAACCGCGCCATCAAGTTGAACACCCTGGTCGAGGTGGTGGGTCGATCCAGCCAGTTCGCCCGCCCGCGACTTCAGCGCCTGGACGATGCCGGGATCATTGAGACGGTTACGAAGAGACCGCTGCGCTTCCGGCTCACGGCACGGGGGGTATCGCTCCTCGATCTGGATGGGGAGTGATTTTCGCCAGGTCGCAGATGGGCTAGGTGGCGATTGGGCGCACGATCGACGTTTCCATTCCCACTCGCGAATGGAGTGCAGAGGCCGCAACATTTGTGGTCTTCGTCGGCGCACTGGTTCTGCCGCCGGGTACCGCACGGCGATTGGTTGCAGCGAGCTGGGCCGTCCACCCGATTTTCGACCTACTTCACGAGCGTGGTCCAGAATCACGTCTGCCGGATTGGTACCCCGCAATTTGCGCGGGATACGACCTCGGAACCGCTGGACTTCTTGCTGCCGAACCACGCAATTTCGTTTGACAGACTCACAAACCCGAGGACAGACTTTCCGTCCAACCCAACCATCGGGAGTACGCGTGATTGCCGGCCAGACCAATCTGCTCGCAGATTGCAGCAGTTGCTTCGGTCTGTGCTGCGTCGCACTCCCCTTTTCCAAGTCCTCCGACTTCGCGACCAACAAGAATGCCGGCGACCCCTGCAAGAACCTGCAGCAGGATTTCCGTTGCGGCATTCACACCGGATTGCGAAAGAAGGGCTTCACCGGTTGCACCGTCTACGACTGTTTCGGTGCGGGACAGAAGGTTTCACAGCAGACCTACGACGGCGTCAGCTGGCGTGATGCCCCGGAGACCGCGTCGGACATGTTCGAAACCTTCCCTGTCATACGCCAGTTGCACGAACTGCTCTGGTATCTCGCCGAAGCCCGCTCGCTGAAGCAAACCCACTCGATACGAAAGGAACTCGACGCTGCACTCGCGGAGACGGAAAGCCTGACCAACGGCACACCTTCGCAGATTCGAACCGTCGACGTCTCAGCACACCGAGCGGCAGTCAACACACTGCTCTTGCAGACGAGTAACCTTGTGCGCTCACCGATCTCAACCAAGAAGGGTCGAAAACTCGACCACCGCGGCGCAGACCTCATCGGCGCCAAATTTCGTGGTTCCGATCTACGTGGGGCCAACTTTCGCGGGAGTTACCTGATCGGTGCAGACCTGCGCGACTGCGAACTCGATCGAGCCGATCTGATCGGTGCAGACTTACGCGGCACCGACATTCGCGGCACAAAACTCCGCGGCAGTATCTTTCTCACTCAGTTCCAGATCAACGGGGCGATCGGCGATTCGGCTACCACGCTGCCCGATTCACTGACCCGCCCCGGCCACTGGGCCTGAGCCAGACGACTGTTCGCGACTGTCAACTCCGTCGACGGAGAACGACCTTGTTAGCTTCCGGATCGACAGACACCCACGGCGGGTCACCGTCCGTTCCGTCCTCACGATGCATCAATGCGCTCTGACGCTGTTCGAATTCATGATGCTTGGACCCCTGAAACAGGGCAGCAACCTCTTCGAAGCCCGCGGCCGAGACCGGACGAGTCGTACGTCCCCGAGTCCACGGCAGTGCCCGGCCGCCGGTGAGCCGGTTCCAGAGAGTCTCGGCGAAAGCGAACAGGACCAGCAGCACGAGCAAGCCTGGCAACGTCAACGCGAACAGAGTGCCCATGAAAGAAGTCTAGCGACGAACGCCCCCGGCCCCCTCGACTTCCGATCGGCCGCCCTATGTCTGGTCCCGCGGTCGATGATCTGCCACAATGCAAGCTGTTACGACTAGTAACACCTTCGGGGGGAGGATTTCACGTGAGCTTGATACTTGCAGCTACCGATCGTTCGGAGCTTGCCCAGACGCTTGGTACCGAATTAATACATTTCGGGCACCAGATACAGCTCGTCCGCACCGGGCGTCGACTACTCGATGACCTGGACACCGACAGTTTCGATATCGCCGTGATCGATCTCCTTCTGCCGGACATCGACGGCTACGAGATCGCACGGCAGATCCGCTTGCGCAGTTCGATGCCGATCATGATGCTGGTGGATACCTACGAGGACATCGACGAAGCACCACATCGCGCTGTCTCGGACTTTGTGCTGAACCCGATCGATTCTCACGCGCTCGATCTTCGGGTCACCGCAATCCTTCGTGAAACCGCACATCCCGCCCCCGGCAAACACCAACGTCACGGTGACCTGCTCCTCGATCGACGTGCGATGACGGCGACGATGGGCGGAAAGCTGCTGGTCCTCAGTCGGACCGAATGGCGGGTACTCCTGGAGCTGTCGACCGAGCCTGGGCGCGTGTACTCACGTGATCACCTGATCCGAAACGTGTGGGGTTCCGACCACGAAAGGACGCGTGTAGTCGACGCAACCATTCTCAGCCTGCGGTCCAAACTCGAATCCGATCCCGCGAAACCGAAGTACATCAAAACCATCAGGGGATTCGGATACCGCTTCGGCCCGGTCGACTGAAGTCGCCTTCGTGTCGGTGCCGCTCGATAAGCTCTTGTCATGGGTTGGTACACACCACAATCGGTCGCCCCGGATCTCTCCGACATCCTGGTGTGTGGCTGGACGGCGTGCGCAGAAGGAGAACACCTCCTCGTGCCCGATGCTTGCATGGACGTGCTGTGGATACGCGGCGTCGGCATACGCGTCTGTGGCCCCGAAACCGCTGCATGGTCATTCACTCTTCCGCCCGGAACACGCTCCGTGGGTGTTCGATTCCGCCCTGGATCGGCATCGCCGATGTTGCGAACCTCGGCGTCCGAGCTTCGGGATTCTCGCGCCGATCTCAGCGATGTAACCGACGCACGCACGGAACGAATACTGTTGAACCGCTTGGAAAATTCCGAAGACCACGAACAGGTCTCCATCCTCGAAAGCGCTGTTCGGAGTTGGGTAAGTTCGAGTTTCCGTCACGATCCGGTGATCAACCACGTTCGCACCGCACTGTCCGAACATTCGTGGAATGTCAGCTCTCTCGCCGACGCGGCGGCACTGACTTCGCGCCAACTCCAACGTCGATGCAACGACGCCTTCGGATACGGCCCGGCAACGCTGCGCTCGATCCTGCGCCTCCAGCGCTTCATGGCGCTCGCTCGCAGTCGACCCGCGCTGGGACTCGCTGAATCCGCCGCCCACTGCGGATTCAGCGATCAGGCCCACTTGACCCGTGAATGCCGCCGAATCTCGTCGCTGACCCCGGCGGCTCTACTCCGCACCCAAGCCCCCGACTGGCACGGGTCGGATACCGTTGTCGCGCTGGCGGAGGGAGACGCGGTCGCGTAATCCCGACCGCGCTCCCCCGCCGTCACTTCTGGCTGAAAAGCGTCCTTGCCGACCACAGCCCACCGAGGGAAAGAACTGCGACCGTCATGTAGTAGTAACTGGGGGCGTCGAGCGAGCCTGTTGTACTGATCAACCAGGTCAAGACCAACGGCGCGATTCCGCCGAGCAAAGTCACTCCGAGGTTGTACGACAATGACATGCCGGTAGCCCGGATCTCTGCCGGGAACAGCGAACTCATCAGGGCGGGCAAGGGACCGAAGGCAAACGCCATGATGACACCCAGGACCGAAACAACCAGGACGAGGGTCAGAGTCGACGGGTGATCGACCATCAATTTGAAGAGCGGCCAGGCCAAGACGATTGCCGCAACGGCGGCCCAGGTCATAACTCTCGCCGGTCCGACCCGGTCTGCAAGATGCCCGATCAACGGCACGGTGATCAAGGTGACCAGTCCGGCGACGATGCCGCCGAGATAGCCGGCCGAGGCGGAAACTCCGAGGTTCTTCACGGCAAACGTCGGCATGTACAAGATGAGGTAGATCGAGATAGTCGCGACGCCCACTACTGCGGCACCGGTCAGCACCCGGCCGAGATGCCTGGTCAGCGTCGTCTTCAGCGGAGCCTTTTCCGGAACGCTCGTCTTGAAATCGTCCGTTTCTTCAAGCTTGGCACGGATGTAGAGTCCGACCGGCCCGACGATGATGCCGAAGAAGAACGGAACGCGCCAGCCCCACGAGTAGAGCGCTTCATGCGAAAGGTGAGTGTTGAGCACGTATCCGAACAGCGATGCCAGGAAAACCGAGGCACCCTGGCTGGCAACTTGCCAGGAAGAGTAGAACGCCTTCTTGTGTGGCGCAGTCTCCACGAGGAAGGTTGTAGCAGTACCGAATTCACCGCCGGCGGAGAATCCTTGAATGAGACGTGAGACAAGGATGACGACGCCGGCCCACGGTCCGATCATCGAGGTCGTCGGCGCCACGGCCATGATGAGCGTGCCGATCATCATCAGCATCATCGTCAACGTCAAGGCGTTCTTGCGCCCGCGACGGTCGGCATAGCTTCCGAGAACCATCCCGCCAAGCGGCCGGATGACGTACGAGATCGCGAACGTCGCGAACGTCAGTATCAAACCGAGCGTGTTGTCGCCGCCGGGAAAGAAGTTATGGGCGATGACCACTGCGAATGATGCGTAGACGATGACGTCGAACCATTCGAGCGCAGCGCCGAGTGAGCTGCTGATCACCGCCTTGCGAGCAGCGGCCAGGCGTTCCGGGGTGACTGTTCCGGAGGTTGGCGTAGTTGCCGTGGACATGGTTTTCCTTAGGGGGTCAGGGTGGGTCAGGCGCGGGCGTAAGCGATGACGTTCCGAACGAACTGCTCGCACTGTGCCAATTGGTCAAGTGTCACGTACTCGTCAAATGCATGCGCCTGAGTGATGCTTCCCGGCCCACACACGACAGTGGGGATACCGATAGTCGCGAACATCCCGGCCTCGGTGGCGTACGCGACCTTTTCGTCCGATGCCCGACCACCCCATTGTTCGACCAGTGCGGCCGCCGAAGCATTCGCATCCGTCTCCAGGGGAGGGACCGAGGCCGACACGTGCATCGTCACGGAGGCTGACGGGTTTTCTTCCCGCATCAGGTTCTCGATCCGATTCGTCTCGGCGGCAAAGCGTTCGAGCAAATCTGCGGCGCCAGCTGAGCTGATGCTCCTGAACTCGAAAGTGATGGAGCAATCCTCGGGGACAGTGTTCACTGCGATCCCGCCGGATACGAGATTGACCGAACACGTCGTCCAGGCCACGTCGAATGCGTCGTCGTACGGGCCGGACGCACGGAGCTCGTCGGCCGCGCTTCTGACGAATCGAATCAACTCCGCGCCGTATTCGATCGCGTTGACTCCTTTCGGAGTAAGCGACGAGTGCGCCGAAACACCATGCAGATCAACACGTATGACGTTCATCGACTTGTGTGCGCGAATGACCCGCATCTCCGACGGCTCTCCGACGACGCACACATCAGGGCGCAGGTTCCGGGAAACAACCTCCTCGACCAACCCGGCCGCACCGATGCAGCCGACTTCCTCGTCGTAGGAGAATGCAAAGTGAATCGGCTTCGCCAGCGGCCGAGCAACGATGTCGGGGATCGCAGCGACGACGATCCCGATGAACGACTTCATGTCGCACGTGCCACGTCCGTACAGGCTTCCGTCGCGAACGTCGGGCGCGAAAGGGTCGCTACTCCAGTCTTGATCGTCGACCGGCACTACGTCTGTATGGCCGGAGAACATCACACCGCCGGCAGTACTTCCGTCAGGAGGAGTGAACGTTGCCAACAAGTTGAGCTTCGTTCCCTCGTCATCGGCAACAAGTACCGGCTCGACCCCATGGCGACGTAGTTCCGCCGCAATGAGATCGATCAACGGTCGATTGCTCACGGCACTCGTCGTATCGATTCCGATGAGGCGTTGCACCCACTCGAGGCTTCTCTCTGTCGGAACAGCGGGCAACGTGGTCGATGACATCTGGTTTCTCCTTTCACAGCATGAACGCGGTGGGCACTCGCCACCGCGTTCTGCCCTTCGAGCATGAATGAAGTGATCCCAGACACAATGAAGATGCACGATACTTGCACCATGATCGAAGAAACGCAGGATTCCGCCGTACTGGACGACGTCGACCTCGCCCTGATCAATTGCCTGCAACTCGACCCGCGAGCGTCGTGGCGCACGGTTGGCGACGCGCTCAAAGTGGATCCGGTTACCGTGGCTCGCCGCTGGCAGCGGTTACAGGATTCCGGCACCGCCTGGGTCTCTGCCAGGGCAACCGGCCATGGCCGTCCGGAGTCGTGTCTGGCTTTTGTCGAAGTCGACTGCACGACTTCGAACGCGTTGACGATTGCAGAACGACTTGCCCGCTGGCCGCACGTACTGAGCGTCGAACACACAAGCGGCCCAGGCGACTTGACACTTCTCGTCGAGGTCAGAGACATGGCTTTCCTGTCGCGCTTCCTGCTTCGGTCGCTCGCGTCGGTACCCGGGATCGTCAGTTCGCGTGCACACCTCGTCACCGAGGTCTTCGCGATCGGAGACGACTGGAAATTGCAGGTACTCGATGCCGCGCAGCGAGCGACGATGACAGACCGGCCTGTGCGATACAAATACGCGCCGACGGATCAGCGCCATCACGGGAAGACGTTCGACGCGGTCGATCGCCAATTGATATTGAAGCTGGGCGAGGACGGTCGATCCTCGATTGCCGAGCTCACGGTCGGTACCGGCCTCAGCGAAAGTACGGTCAGGCGGCGACTTGCCGAATTGACGTCGCGCAACCAGATCGTGTTCCGCTGCGACGTGTCTCTGCCACTGTCTGGCTGGCCCCTCGTGACCTGGGTGTGGGGATATGTCGATCCCACGGACCGGTCGACGATTCGTGCCCTGGTGGAGCGAGTGCCGGGAACGCGGGTGTGCATGCGGATATCCGGTGGACGCGCCAACACACTGCTCGCGATCGCCGCACACTCCCTTCGCGAAACTCCCATTACCGAAGTACAACTCGCACAAGAGGCACCGGGCCTGGTGGTGCTGAACAGGTCAGTGGTGCTGCGATCGATGAAGAGGGTGGGCCGACTTCTCGACGACGAGGGCAAGAGTGCCGGGGTCGTACCGATGGACATCTGGGCGGAAGCCCCGGAGATCGAGTGAATGTCCGAAATAATCAATCACGATGCGCTGTGGCGGTGAAGGATTGTTGTCATGACTTCAACAGAGATCTCCCCCGCCCAGCGTTATCGGGATCTGGCCGCCGGATTCACGGCCCGGATCGACGCCGTACCCGCCGACCGCTGGGACGACGATTCCCCCTGCGAGGGCTGGACCGCCCGCGACGTGGTGAGACACGTGCTCGACAGCGAACGAGACATGGTCAAGGTAGTCGGCCTGGAATTGGCACCCGGTCCGTCGGTCGACGACGACCCGTCGGCAGCCTGGGCGGCCGTCCGCGATTCGATGCAGGAAATTCTGGACGATCCGGCAAAGTCCACCCTGGAATACGACGGACACTTCGGCAGGACCAACCTCGGGGCCACGGTCGAAGGGTTTTTGTGTTTCGATCTGGTCATCCACGGTTGGGACCTCGCGGCCGCAACCGGCACCGATACGACGATGCGAGACGCGGACGTGGAGTGGGTGTCGGAGATCGCCGCGGGCCTGGGCGAGTCGATCCGCATGAGCGGTGTGTGCGGCCCGGAAATACAGGTTCCGGACAACGCTGACAAAGCGACGAAACTCCTTGCCTTCCTCGGCCGGAAGGCGTGAAAAAGCACCCCTGACGTGGGCATTACTTCCATACGCATGTAATGTCGCGGTATGCCGGAACGCCGAAAATCCTCCACGAGTCCAGACCTGCTTGCGGCGGCATTGTTCGATGTCGCCGCGGAATCCGGACTGGAAAATGCCAGCGTTCGCGAGGTCGCAAAACGGGCGGGTGTCTCGATCGGCGCAGTGCAACATCATTTCTCGACCAAGGACGAGATGTTCGCATTCGCACTGCGAACACTCGTCGATCGATTGTTGACGCGACTGGCCGAATCGTCCGCCGACGCAGACCCGCATACCGCCCTGTTCCAGGCACTCTCGCAACTCCTGCCCCTCGACGAGCAACGCACGCGCGAGGCACATGTGCTCGCCGCGTTTGCCGTGCGTGCCGCAACCAGTGAGTCACTCTCCGAAATCCGCCGGACAACCCTGTTCACAATCCGCACCGGCATCTCGACAGTTCTGATCGGCATCGGAACTCCCGAAGCGGAAACCAGAGCGGCACTTCTGCTTTCAACCGTCAATGGATTGGCACTCGACGCACTCGGAAGCCCCGCCATGTATCCGCCGCAGTACCTCGATCACGCTTTGGAAACCCAGATCCGCCTCACCCTGCACGACGCCGAGAACCCGCTCGCCTCCGTCGGGCTCGCCAGCTGACGTGGAAGGAGCAGGACGCTTCGCGCCGAGCCCGTCTGGCGATCTCCATCTGGGAAACCTCCGAACCGCCCTCTTGGCTTGGCTTTTCGCCCGCACCAGCGGGCGCGACTTCCTCATTCGGGTAGAGGATCTCGACCGTGTCCGCCCCGGCGCGATGGAACGACAACTCGACGATCTGCGCAGGCTCGGCCTCACGTGGGACGGCCCAGTCGTATTGCAGTCACACCGTCTTCCCTTGTACCACAAGGCTATCGACCAATTGCGCGAGCGTGACCTGACCTATCCCTGCTTCTGCACACGCAAGGAGATCCTGCAGGCACCGTCAGCGCCCCATGCTCCAGACGGCGCCTACCCCGGCACGTGTCGGAACCTTTCGGAGGCCGAACGCGCCGAGAAATCGGCAAGTGGCCGATCTCCCGCGCTGAGGCTACGGGCCGGCATCGACTCGTTCACCGTCCATGACGAACTGTTCGGCGAGGTGACGGGACCAGTCGACGACGTCGTCCTGCTCCGCGGAGACGGGGTGCCCGCTTACAACCTTGCCGTTGTCGTCGACGACGGTGCACAGGACATCGACCAGGTGGTTCGCGGCGACGACCTCCTGACCTCGGCTCCACGTCAGGCATACCTTGCCCAGCTGCTCGACATCGAACCACCGTCGTACGCCCACGTTCCTCTTGCCTTGAACAGTGAAGGCAAGCGACTCGCGAAGCGCGACGGCGCAGTGACTCTGGCAGATCAACTCGAGGCCGGACGCAGTGCCGAGCAGGTTCTGACGATGATCGCGTCGAGCATCGGTCTCGCCGAACCCGGCGAGGTTGTCACACCACCCCAATTGGCGGATCGATTCGACTCTCGCAAGATCCCCCGGGCCCCGTGGATTTTCCCGGCGAAGTAAGTGACGTATCAATCGGTGCCTCGTCGGAACAAAACTACGATTGTCCGATATGACAAAGCCGTCCGCAATAGCTATTCGTTGGCAATTCTCGAATAGTGAAGTACGGTCGAGACTGGCGAAGGAAATTCCGGGCGAGTTGTTCCTGCAAAACCACGCCCGGGATCTGAACCTGGAATCCGACCACAGTACCCACTTGCAGCATCCACGCTGACACGCACGTGCGGCACGGGCGACTCAGGACGAAAAGGAATACGCATGGTCCGCGAGCTTCGCGAGGCACTCGACGACCATCAATTCGAGGTGTTGTATCAACCCCAGGTCAATCTGAACTCGTCAGCAATTATCAGCTATGAAGCTCTTTTGCGTTGGCGCCATCCGCTGCGAGGGTTGATCGAACCTCAAGATTTCATGCGCTCCGCCGAATCCTCTGGGCTCATCATTCCCATCGGGCTACAAGCTCTGGAAATGATTTGTGCCCAAACAGCGTCGTGGCCTGAGCACATGATGGTCGCGGTCAACTTTTCGCCTCGCCAACTCGCTACCCCGCACGCCGCTCACGAGATCCTCGGAGCGCTCGACAGTTCACAAACGCCACTGAGCAGAATAATCGTGGAAGTCACCGAACTCGGCGTCGTAGGCCGGCATGCCGCCGAGACTCTTCACGTCTTGCACAACGAGGGAATTCGAATCGCGCTGGATGATTTCGGGGCGGGCTTCGCGTCTTTCTCCGCATTGTCGGAATTGCCGCTCGACATTCTCAAGATCGACCAATCCTTGACCTGGGCCGTCAGCGCAGCGGGTCGTGCTGGAGACCGTGCCTTCATGGTCATGGAGTCCATCGCCGACATCGCTCGGAAGCTAGGGCTTGATTCGATCGCAGAGGGCGTCGAAACCGCGGAACACGCAGCCAACGTCTTGCGGGCCGGCTGCGACATGGGCCAGGGCTATTACTTCGGCAAGCCACTTCCTGCGTCGTCCGTCGTCACTCCCGTGTGAGCGCTCGCCACTTCAGCACGACGACACTTCAGTACGACGACGATGCACTCGCTATGAGTGCGACCACGAGAATCACGGCAAAAATTGCCAAGAAGGCCGCGCCGACCGCAATTCCGGCTATCGCAAGCCCGCGCCCCTGTTGACCTGTCTGCTTGATCTGATTGAGCGCGACAATTCCCAGAATGATTCCGACGATTCCGCCGAGACTGTAAAAGCAACCACCCGCAAGCGATACAACCAGCGATGCAATTGCGAGACCATTGGTGCCGACCGGCTGCATCGGCGGTGCGTACCCACCCGCGAATTGATTCGGTTGACCGTACGGGTTCGGAGGTTGGCCGTACTGAGGCTGTCCGTATTGAGCTTGTCCGTATTGTCCGGATTGCTGATATTGATTCTGCTGATACTGATTTTGCGGTCCGAAATTCTGCGGCGGCAGGTACGGGTTCGGTTCACCGATTCCGCCCGGCTGGGGGTTATTACCGGGCGGGTTGTACGACGGCGGTGGATAACCCGGGTACTGCTCGTTGGGAGTGGTATATCCGGGAACTTCAGGTGAAGACTGCGTTTCGGACGGGGACACGCCGTACCCCTCAGGAGGCAGGCTCGGAAATTCTCCGTACCCAGGTTTTGCCTGGTAATCGCTCGAAGAATCGTCGTTGTTGCCCCCGGAACTCGTCATACAACGCAGCCTAAACCACAGGTGACCTCCGAATCCAAGTGAGCAGATGTCATCCACATCGCTCTTTGATCCCAGTAGGGTCATATCCACTGTCACACTCGAGCGCGATATTTACGACTGAGGGGAACACATGACAACCGGTGGGTACGACCCCAACCAGAATCCAGAAGGCGGGAAGCAATTCCCACCCCAGGATCCATATGGCCAGCAGGGAACACCTCCTCCCGGAAGTTACCCCCCTCCCGCAGGCCCCCCGCAAGGCGGAAGCTACCCGCCCCCGCAGGGCGGAAACTTCCCGCCCCCTCAGGGTGGCAACTACCCGCCTCCCGGTGGATACCCGCCGCCGCCCCAGGGCGGAAACTTCCCGCCGCCTCCGCAGTTCAACGACCAAGGTGCGTACGGCGGAGGAAACCGGCTGCCTTCGGGTGCTCAGCCGGGCGATCTGTGGATTCGACTCGGTGCCCGCATCATCGACGGCATCATCGTCGGCGTCATCGCCGCGATTCTGGCTCTATTGGTCAGTGACTCCGACAGCTTGATTCTGGTCTCGGGACTGTTCTCGGGAATTCTGACCTTCGCTTACTTCATCGCAATGGAAGTAACGCAGGGTCGGACTTTGGGAAAGATGATTCTGGGCCTTTCAGTACACGGTCCGGGTGGCGCACCTCGCCCCTCCGTCCAGCAGTCTGCGATTCGCAACGCCTTCACGTTGCTCTCGATCATTCCGATCATCGGCGGAATCCTCGCGTTGGTCGCCTACATCGTCATCGCGGTCACGATCAACAACAGCCCCACCAAGCAGGGCAAGCATGACGAGCTCGCTGGTGGAACTCAGGTAGTCAAGGGTTAGGTGCGCATATGACAACCGGTGGGCACGACCCCAACCAGAATCCCGAGGACGGAAAGCAATTCCCGCCCCAGGATCCCTACGGCCAGCAGGGAACGCCTCCTCCTGGGAGCTATCCCCCGCCGGCGGGGCCTCCGCAGGGCGGAAGCTACCCGCCGCCCGGTGGATACCCCCCACCTCCTCAAGGTGGCAATTACCCGCCGCCAGGTGGATATCCGCCGCCTCCGCAGGGTGGAAGCTATCCCCCTCCCGGAGGCAACTACCCACCGCCCGGTGGATACCCGCCACCTCCCGGAGGCGGTAACTTCCCACCGCCGCCCGCCAACGACTACGGCGCAGGATTCGGTGGACCGCAGCTTTCTGTGGGTGCGGCAATTACCTACGGCTGGAACAAGTTCAAAGACAACGCATTGGTTTGGATCGGAATCTCGATCATCGCGTTCTTGATCGCCGGACTGATCCAGGGCGCTTTCAACGGCTTCGACTACACCAACACAGAGTTCAGCGCGCTGTCCATTGTGGGTGGATTGGTCACCGCTATCGTCGGCTACATCATCCAAGCCGCATTCCTTCGTGGAGCGTTGAGCGAATTGGATGGAATCAAGCCGGCTTTCGGCACCTTCTTCCAATTCACCAACATCGGCGCAGTTGTTCTCGGCGGTTTCCTGGTAGCAGTGGCAACTTACGTCGGTTTGGCTCTCTGCATCATTCCCGGCATCATCGCGGCGTTCCTGCTCTACTACACGCTGACCTTCATCGTGGACAAGAATCAGGATGCGATTTCGGGCATCAAATCGAGTTACGCGTTGACCTCGTCGAACGTCGGGACATTGGTCCTGCTGGCGCTCGCTCTGATCGGTATCAACATCATCGGCGCGCTGCTGTGTGGAATCGGTCTTCTGGTGACGGCGCCCGTCGCACTGATCGCCAGCACCTACGCATACCGCGTGCTGACCGGCGGTCATGTAGCTGCCTGATCAGTTCGTTTGCATCACCGAAGGCCCTGCGGTTCCACGTGAAACCGCAGGGCCTTCGGTGTGTTCTGCGCAACTGGACGGTCGCCAACTCGCATCCGAGCGCCTTGTGGTGCTTGGATGACGGACGTGACAGCTCAGGATCAGCAAGACGAATCGACCCACGAAACCAAATTTGCGCACGTCAGCCGGGGTTATTACCCGACGATCGTCGCGCTCTTCACCGCAACGCTGCTGATCTCGAACGTGGCGGCGACCAAGGGGGTCGCCTTCTTTGCGGATTCCGACTTCTCGCTCGGTCCCTTGCAGATTCTGCCCATCATCACCGATGGTGGATTCTTCTTGTTCCCGCTCGCCTACGTCCTCGGTGACGTGCTCAGCGAGGTCTACGGCTTCAAAGCGACCCGACGCGCGATCTACCTGGGCTTCGGCGCACTGATTCTTGCCGCTGCGTGCTTCTGGATTGCAGTGCAACTCCCGTCGGCAGAGTTCTACGAGAACCAGGCCGCCCTCGAAACCGTGGTCGGTGTCATTCCCCGGCTACTGGTCGCGGGCTTGGCCGCCTACCTCGTCGGACAGCTACTGAACTCACTGGTTCTGGTCATGATGAAAAAGCGCATGCAGGAGAAGCATCTGTGGGCGCGGCTGATCGGCTCGACCGTCGTCGGCGAATTCGCCGATACCCTCATCTTCTGTTCCATCGCGGCCGGTGTCATCGGCATCAGCACATGGGAAGACTTCATCAACTACGTGCTGGTCGGCTTCCTGTGGAAGACGCTTGTCGAGGTTCTGGTCATGCCGATCACCTACCGCGTCATCGCATACGTGAAGAAGCGCGAACCGACCTACGCCTGAGGTGCAGGCGTCTTCGCCGCGTAGAACTTTCCGAGCATGTCCGCCTTGAAGTCGTGGAAATACCCACCTTCGATGCTGGCTCGGATATCGTCGACCAACTTCACGGTGAATCGCTCGTTGTGGATGGTGCAAAGCGTCGACGCGAGCATTTCCTTCGCCTTGAACAGGTGATGGATGTACGCGCGGGTGTAATTGGCGCACGTGTAGCAGTCGCACTCGTCGTCGATAGGCGTGAAGTCACGACGGAATCGGCTGGTGTTGATGTTGAACCTGCCGGAGCGGACGTAAATCGCAGCATTGCGAGCAACACGCGACGGGTTGACGCAGTCGAAGGTGTCCGCACCGTTCTCGATTGCGACGAAGAAGTCGTCCGGTTCACTGATGCCGAGCATATGACGCGGCTTGTTCTCGGGTAGTTCCTCGTTACACCAACGCACGATCGTTCCGAGGTTCTGCTTCTCGAGGGCGCCGCCGATGCCGTAGCCGTCGAAGCCGTATCCGTTCTCGCCTTCGATCGACTCGAGTCCGCGGCAGGCTTGACGTCGCAGATCTTCGTACTGCGCGCCTTGGATCACGCCGAAGAGAGCCTGATAGGGCTTGTCAGCGCGTTCGGCGGTGAGCTTCTCGTGTTCATTGATACAGCGGATCGCCCACGCCTGCGTGCGCTCGACCGATCGCTCCTGGTAGCCGCGGGTGTTGAGCAGCGTTGTGAGCTCGTCGAACGCGAACATGATGTCGGCGCCGAGCTGATGCTGGATCTGCATCGACACCTCGGGGGTGAAGCGATGCTTACTGCCGTCGAGGTGCGATTTGAACGTCACGCCCTCGTCGTCGACTGTCGCGAGACGCTCCTTGCCCTTCGCGATGACGTCGTCGGACTGCACACCGACGGCCTCCATCGCGAGCACCTTCTTGAACCCGACACCAAGCGACATGACTTGGAAGCCACCGCTGTCGGTGAAGGTGGGCCCGTCCCAGTTCATGAACTTGCCCAGCCCGCCGGCCTCGTCGACGATGTCGGGTCCCGGCTGCAAGTACAGGTGGTACGCATTGGCGAGCAACGACTGCGCACCGAGTTCCTTCATGGACTCGGGCAGCACGGCCTTGACCGTGGCCTTGGTTCCGACGGCCACGAACGACGGCGTCGCGATATCGCCGTGCGGTGTGTGGATGGTTCCGGTTCGTCCGAGCCGGTCCTCGAGCCTGGTCCCTATCGTGAAAATCGACTCGGGACGCTTGTCGACGACGGGCTCGGGCGGTGTCGGTACTGCAGAAGTCACGGGCTCAATCCTGTCACAGGAGCAAATATCGCCGTGATCACAGCGAAGAAAGTTCCTACGCGATCAGCATCCGCATTGGTCTACTGACCGAACCCGAGCGGTACCGCCGCGTGAGGGTCCCCACCATACTTCCCACTACACATCCCCCGGCTCGACCGGTTTACCCCGCCAACCCGCTGACAGGAGCTCACTTGACGAGACAGACCGGCCAGACCTACAACTTCGTCACCGTCGACGTCACAGACTCGATTGCCACCGTGACTATCGACAAACCTCCAGCCAACGCATTCAACCCCAGCATGATCGCCGAGCTTCTGGAGATACTGCCGGTACTCGCGTCGGACCAGACCGTCCGCGTCATTGTCGTGACGGGCACTGGACGGTTCTTCGTCGCCGGTGCGGACATCACCGTGATGCGCGAGCTGACGGAAGAAACTCAGCGCGCGATGCGCCCGTGGGTCGACGTACAGCGGATCCTCGAGTCGGCTCCCAAACCTGTCGTCGCGAAGATCAACGGGCACGCACTCGGCGGCGGAGCAGAACTGACGTTGGCCTGCGACTTCCGCATCATGGCGCAGTCGGCGACCATCGGCTTCCCCGAGATCGGACTTGGGCTTTTTCCGGGTGCCGGTGGCAGCCAGCGACTTCCACGCCTCATCGGGGCTCACCGAGCCAAAGTGCTCATGATCGAAGGCAAGCGCCTCAGCGCCGAGCATGCACTCGATATCGGCCTGGTCGACACCGTCGTTGCGGACGCCGACCTCGATGCGCATTGCGCTGACCTCGCACGCGAACTCGCGACGAAACCCACTGCCACCATCGGAATGATCAAACGCATTGTCGACGAGGGCATGTCGTTGCCGCTCGATCAAGCGCTGGATCTCGAATTCGAGGCAGTGCTCGACCTGATCAAGACGGACGACGCTGCTGAGGGACTTCAGTCATTCCTCGACAAGCGGTCCCCCACCTTCACGGGACGCTGACAGCTCCCATTTACCGAGAGGCCATCATGCTCAACAAATTTCAGAAGAAATGGGTGGGCGCAGTCGCTTCTCTCGCCGCCCTGACGATCGCCGTCAGCGGATGCACCCGCCCCGCTACCGACAACTCCGCCGAAAGTGGTGGCCTGGTACGGATCGCGGTGGGTGTAGACCCGTCGTACGCCCCGATTTTCCTGGCCGACCACGAGGGCATGTTCGAGGCCGCCGGCCTCGACGTCCAGGTCATCCAGACGGAAGGCGGGGCGGCGGGCGCCCAGAACGTCGTAGCCGGAACTTCGGAACTCTCCGGCAATGCCGACTCGACGGCACTGTCCGTCATGGCCGCCAATCCGAGCCTGCGGGCGCTGGGCGTATTTCAGGAATCCGACCGGTACTTCCAGGTTGTACTGAGGAACGGCGTCGAACCGAAGTCGATCAAGACCATGGGCGTCTTCCCCGGCATCGGTCTCTACTTCACGAACCAGTACCTGGCCAGTCTCGGCATCGACCCCACGACGGTCACACTCGTGAGCACAAGCCCGCCCGAACAGCCTGCTTTGCTGGCGCGCGGTGACATCGACGGCTTCCTGTCCTTCGACCCCTGGGTGACGCAGAGTGTCAATACCGGCGGGCGCGTTGTTGCCACGACCGGCGACTTCGGCGCCAAGTACGCCCAATGGATCATCGCTTCGGACAACTGGTTGTCCGCGAACGAAGAAACCGCAGGCAAGGTGTTCAAGGTGATCTCGGAAGCGTCGGCAATCGTGAACTCGGATCCGGATCGGGCTGCAACCGCAATTGCCGCGTCTATACAGATGGACCCGGCCGAGGCCGCAGACCGGGTGACCCAAATCGATTTCGGTGGACGCGGATTCACCGAGGACGACGTGGAGCGCGCAAACGAACTTGTTGCATTCTTCCGCGAGCAGGGCAAGATCTCCGCGGACATCGATCCGTCCGCTGTCCTCCTCTCGGGATGGTTCGAGCAGAACGCCGCCTGAGCGGAGAGTGAGAACGGGTCCGGTGGGCAGACCGAAATCATGTCGCCCACCGGGCCGCAGAACTACGTTCGACACCAGTCGGTTCGGCGATATCTTTCGATTGAAACGGAGTAGTTGTGGTGCATCCCCCGGTACGGGTCGTAGAGATTTCCAGTCCGTTTGCGCGATTCGCCGGGCGCATCCTGGTCGGGCTGGGTTTCGAAGTCATTCTGGTAGAACCACCCACCGGTGACCCCAGTCGCACCGAGTCCCAGGGTGATTCGTACTTGCATTGGCATGCGGGCAAGAAGTCCGTTGTCCTCGATATCGACGACAGCAACGATCGCCTCGCTTTCGAAGCACTGCTGCGCAGTGCCGACGTCCTGCTCGACGGCAGCGCGACCGGCGCTCTACGCGACAACCGAGGATCTCTCGTTCACGTACGAGTGACACCCTTCGGCACAACCGGACCGCGAAGTGACTGGAAGGCAACAAATCTGACCGTCGCGGCACTCGGCGGGATGATGGCCCAGGTCGGCGATCCCGAGCACCCTCCACTGCTGCTCCCCGAACTCCAGGCTGAGCAGCTCGCCGGAATCAATGCCGCAATCGGCGTGCTTCTCGGACTGCGTTCGCGATCCAAGGGCCACAACCCGTTGCTGGAGATCAGCGCTCAGGAATGTGTTGCCGCCGCGCTGGAAGCGGGCACTCTTGCCTACATTCACGAGGACCGCGTACCACCGCGTCCGGGCCGGGTACATCCGCTCGTTCCGCACGGACTGTTCCAGGCCGCCGACGGTTATGTCGGTGGCGGCCTCGGCGGTAGCCCCCGCATGTGGGACGGCATGCTGGCCTGGCTGATCGACAACGATGCTCAGGACGATCTCGATCAACCGGAGTGGTCCGACGCGGTCTACCGAAAGACGCATCAGGAACACATTTTCGACGTTCTGTCCGCCTTCATCGCGAAGTGGCCGAAGGAAGAATTCGCGGTCAGCGCGCAGTCACGCAAGTTGCCGTGGGCAGCGGTCGACCGGCCCGAAGAACTGCTGCGTAACCCGCAACTCAACGACCGGGACTTCTTCACCGACGTGACCGGAGATCACGGTACCTACCGCGATCTCGGGTTCGGCTTCGCTTTCCCCGAAGGCCGGCGCATCGGAACGCTCGAGGCTGCCCGGTTGGGCCAGCATCAGGAACTCTTGAAGGCCACCTCGCCTGTGGCAGTGAACGAAACCCACGAGTTCAGCGGTGGCAGCACGCCCAGCCTCGAAGGTGTCCGCGTCCTGGATCTCACGTGGGTGTTGGCGGGCCCGTACGGCACCAGAATCCTTGCCGACCACGGTGCCGATGTCATCAAGGTCGAATCGATCGGACGCCCGGACCCGACTCGCTTTGCACCGTTCATGCATCTCTCGCGAGGACCGCACGACAATCCGAACACCAGCGGGTACTTCAACGACGTCAACCGCAACAAGCGCAGCACCACACTCGATACCCGATCCGCAGAGGGCCTTTCGGTACTGCGCGACCTGATCAGGAACTCCGACGTCGTGGTCGAGAATTTCAGCTCGTCGGTCATGGACAAGATGGGGCTCGGCTACGAACAACTCCGGGAGCTCAAACCGGACATCATCTACGTGTCGATGTCCGGGATGGGTCACACCGGTCCTCGCAAGGACTGGGTGTCGTATGCCGACATCGTTTCGGCAAGTACCGGTTTGACCGCACTGACCGGCTGGAACGCCGATGACGTTGTCGGAGTCATCTACGGCCATGGCGACATCGTCGCCGGACTGCAAGCCGGCGTCGCGATGCTGGCAGCCCTCGACTACCGCGACCGGACCGGCCGGGGACAGCACGTAGACCTGTCACAACTCGAAGCCATGGCAGCGCACATGGGTACCAGCGTTCTCCGAGCCGCCCGGTCACAGTCCCCCGATCCGATCGGCAACAGCCATCACGAATTGGCACCACACGGCGTGTACCCGTGCCTCGGCAGCGACCGGTGGTGCTCGATTGCCGTTCGCGATACCACGGAATGGAATGCATTGTGCCGCATCATCGAAGCAGAGAAATGGATCGGCAATCCTGACTTCGCGAGTGCAGAAAGCCGCCAAGCCGATCACGAACGTATCGACGACGCCATCGCCGACTGGACCAGGACTCTGTCACCCGAAACCGTCATGGAACGCTTGCAATCGGCGGGTATCGCGGCCGGCACCGTCCAGGACGGACGCGACCTGGTCGAGAGCGATCCACATCTTCGGGCACGCAGTTTCTATTCGGCACAGGAACATCCCCTCGCCGGAACATTCCTCCACGAAGGCATCCCCGTTCGCCGGAACTCCGAACCCGGCTCGATCCGACGCGCTGCGCCGGTGCTGGGCGCGGACACCGACGACGTCCTCGAGTCGGTGCTCAGATACAGCGACGAACTGATCGCCGGACTTCGCGACCAGTCGATCCTGTCCTGACCGCACTCATATTCAGTACATCCATTCACAGATCGCTACTAGGAGACACAATGCGCGCGGCCCGACTCCATCAGTTCGGCACTTCACCGGTCATCGACGACATCGACATTTCCACACGTGAATCCGGTCAGACGCTCGTGCGCATCGACGCTGCCGCGCTCGGCCATCTCGACATCACCGTCGCGAGCGGAAACTTCGGAGTCAAGCCGAACCTGCCACATATCGGTGGAACAGACGGAGCGGCGACGGTAATCGAATCCGACACCTATGAGCCTGGCACCCGCCTTCTGGTCCGAGGCGGCGGAGTCGGCCTGTTCAAGAACGGTTGCTGGGCTGAGTATCTGGTAGCGGCAGACAAGGCGTTCACACCCTTTGATCCCGCACTGTCGCCGGCCGTCGCCGCAACCTTCTTCCTGCCCAGCACAACCGGCTATGTTGCCGTCAACGACATTGCAGCCGTCGCTCCCGGCGAACGAGTTGTTGTCGCCGGAGCATCCGGCGCTGTCGGATCGATGGCAGCACAGTTCGCTCTGCTTGCCGGAGCGTCCGAGGTAATCGGTGTTGTACCGCGCGAAGATCAGGCTGCCTTGCTTCCGGAGGGTGTGCGTCCCGTCGTCGGGCAAGGCGACGAACTTGCCGGAGTGGTGGGATCCGAGCCTTCCGTCGACGCCGTGATCGACACGCTTGGCGGCGACGGCTTGCCGCACCTTCTGGCGAGTGTTGTCCCCGGTGGCCGGGCTGCCCTGATCGGATATACCTTGGGTAAGAGCCTCACCCTGGACTTGCCGAACTGGTTGCTCAGCGATGTCCGGATCCTGCCCGTCAACATGATTCGCAAGACTGCCCGGCAAGCCGAACTGGCACCTGAAATGATCCGGCTGCTCATCGAAGGCAAGATTTCCGTTGCAGTGCAGGAGTTTCCGCTGGATGACATCGCAACGGCACTGCAGTTGATGGGTGAGGGCAAGGTTGCCGGCCGGGCCGTCGTCGTACCCTGAGGGATACAATTACCCATGCACCACGACGCACATGCCATTCCGCGCTCGCTTCCGGATTTGATCCGGAGGCGAGCTTTGGAGCGTCCGGAGCACCCGGCGCTCGTCGTCGACGGGATCACGGTCACCTACCGCGAATTGCGGGATCGTGCAGCGTCGATGGGGGCGGATCTCCGTAATCACGGTGTCGGCCGTGGGGAGCGCGTGGCGGCACTGTCCGGCAACAGGATCGAACTGGCAGACCTTGTTCTCGGATGCGCGTGGATCGGTGCGGTTGTCGTCCCACTCAATACGGCCCTCCGAGCCGACAGTGTTGCCAGCGCACTCGAACAGGCTGGTGTACAACGGATCCTGGTTTCACCCGAATACTCAGGCGCTGTAGCCGGATTCGACGGCACCGTGTGGGTCATGGGTGAACAGTGCGTCCCCACTGCCGGTTCGCATCCGGGCTGTGAGCCCGAGACCCTCGATCCGCTCGACCTGGCCGCGATACTCTTCACCTCCGGCACCACCGGTCTGCCCCGAGGCGTCCGATGCCCGCACGCGCAGTTCCTGCAGTGGGGCAAAGGCGTCGGCGCCTCACTCGGGCTCACCGGGGACGATGTGCTGTACAACTGCCTGCCGCTGTTTCACACCAATGCTCTCAATGCCTTTGTTCAGTCCCTTTGGGCCGGGTCTACTTTTTTCCTGGGACAACGCTTTTCGGTCCGCAATCATTGGCGCGAAGTTCGCGAGATCGGCGCAACTGTCGACTACCTGCTGGGTGCGATGGTGGCCATGTTGATGAACGCGGACCCATCGCCGCAAGACCGACAGCACAGCGTCCACGTGGCACTTGCCCCCGCAACGCCGGCTCATCTGATCGAACCGTTTGCCCAGAGATTCGGTGTAGAACTCGTGGACGGATTCGGAAGTACCGAAACCAATCTCGTGATCGGCACACTTCCGGGAGATCGGCGGGCCGGGTACATGGGGCGGGTGATGAGTGGCTACGACGCCGCAGTCGTCAACGACGGTACTGCGGCCGCAGACGGGGAGCCCGGCGAACTGGTGGTCCGCAGCACGATCCCCGGCGCCTGTTCACTGGGCTATCTGGGCGAGGAGATTCCGGCGACGGAGAGTTGGATACAGACCGGTGACAGGGTGATTCGGGAAGCAGACGGCTGGTTCCGATTTGTCGATCGCATCAAAGACGTGATTCGGCGCCGCGGTGAAAATATTTCCGGGGCCGAAGTGGAAACCGTTCTGGCGTTGCATCCGTCGGTCGGTCAGGTTGCCGTCTTCCCGGTACCGTCGGATCTGGCCGAGGACGACGTCATGGCAACTGTAATACTGCGCCCCGGAGTATCTTTCGACCCCATTTCGATTCTGGAGTTCTCCCAGCAACAGCTGCCGTACTTTGCACTTCCCCGGTACATCGACGTCGTGGACACGTTGCCACTCACCGAAACCGGCAAGGTACAGAAAGCAGTGCTACGTGAGAGGGGCGTCGGCCCACACACCTGGGACTGCGAGAAGAGCGTGTTCCGCGCCCGGCGATAGACCGCGCCTCGCTACTTGCCGCAACCGTTGAACGAACACATCACCGGACTGCAGATCGTGCGCAGAGCCAGCGGGTCGCTCGGCGAATGTGTGCACTTCATGGCATGAAGTTTTCGGGTGATTCCGGCGCCGGCAGTGCGCAGGGCCCCGGTGATGCGGCTGACGTTGAGGCGAGCCGTCGGCGCTGTCACAGACAACGCGCCGGCCAGAGTGCGCGGGCCGCTGAACACCGGCACTGCGACGCTCATGTACCCGAGCCGTGTCTCCTCGACCTCCACCGCGAGTTGTTCCTTACGCATCCGCTCGGTTTGCTGGCGCAGCACGCTGACGGACATCGTCGTTCGACTGGTCAAGGCGGTGAAACCCTGCTCGACTACCTCGTCGAAGACCGATTGCGGGGAGAAGGCAAGGATGATCTTGCCGGTGGCGGTGCAGTACAGCGGGAGCCGACCGGCCACCCGCGACTGCTGATTGAGCCCGCGGTGTCCGATGATCTTCTCGATGTAGAGGACGTCGATGCCGTCACGAACCGCAAAGTGAACCGTCTCCTGCGTCGCCAGCAGTAGGTCCTCCATGTACGGCAGCGCCGCGTCGCGCAGAATCCGCTGACGCGGCACCAATTGGCCCAGCTCGAACAATCGCAGGCCGAGCCGGTACTTGGTACCCGCGCGCTCGAGCAATCCCCACTCGACCAGCTCGCCGGCCAACCGGTGAACCGTCGCTTTCGCGACCCCACTGCGCCGGGTGAGCTCCGTCAGAGACAGGTCACTGTGGTCGGTGTCGAAAGCGTCCAAGATCATTCGAGCCTTGCCCAGGACCGAGGACAGTTCACCTGCAGGCTGCGATGCAGCGGTCGTTTCCGACGCGATGGGTAGTACGGATCCGAACCCGACGGATTGTTGTGGAGCGGCCATGAGTGTCCTCCTGAACGATCTGTGACAGCCTGCCGAGACCGAGTGCCACAACGACCGAGATCGGTCGGGGTCCTCGTTAGGTGCAGGTGCTTCGAGACTGACACTATGGTGACGACACGATGAGACGCACGCCACACGGTCCGCTCAGTGAACCCGTCCCGCAGAGTTTACACGGGGCGCCTACCTGCGTAATTCTCCAGAAACATGCGGACGGCGGATGCAATTTGCGGAGCGTGCTCCTCGACGAGTGCGACGGTCCCCGATTCGACGATCTCCTTTTCCACCACTGCCGCACCCGTCAGGTGTGCACGCAACGGCGCAATGTTAGGCATCGAGAAGGGATCCTTCTGCGCGCCGATCAGCAAAACCGGCGCAGTCACCGAACCGACTCTCGCCTCCATGACGTAGCGGGCGCAGGCTTTGTGCCCCTCCGCCGGATCTACCCGGTAGGCAAGCGCGTCTCGGATGAACCTGTCGAGCAGTGCGGTGCCTGGTTCGGGGTAGTAGGGGCGACGCATCTCCCACAGCCTGGTCAGATGGCTACCGTCTGCGGCCCGGTCGACGCAGTCGATCCCACCGGGTCCCGAGTGCCCCTCGCGGTAGTTGCGGTCGGTCCACGGGCACGACGAGAGCACGGCAGCGTGCACCCTCTCGGGGCGTGATGCCGCCATCTCGAGCGCCACTGCCGCACCGGTGTGGTGACCGATGACCGTGACTCGATCGACGCCCAGGGTGTCGAGCAATTCCCACGCGCCTCGCGCATAGGTCTCGATGGTCTGCGGGCCGGGCACCGGAGCACTGTTGCCGTACCCCGGCATGTCCATCGCGACAACGCGGAAGTCGTCGGCAAGGAGTGGAATGAACTCGCGGAACTCGTCCCACGACCGGGGCGCCTGATGAAGCAGGAGAATCGCCTCACCCGAACCTTGCTGCGCGTAATGCAATTGCCCGAAAGACGAATCAACGTATCCGAGTTGCAGGCCGCCAGCCATCAGAACGCCGCAACCATCGGGGTATCGACGCCGACGATGTCGATCTTTGCCGAACCACCCGGATTTCCGACGGGCTCGCTACGGGTAGGCAAGACCTCGAGGAAGAAGCGCTTGTTGTCTTCCTTGAAATCCGGGTCTGCTTTCCGGTCGACGGTGATCGCCTCCACCGGGCAGGCCAATTCGCAAGCGCCGCAATCGATGCATTCGTTCGGGTTGATGTAGAGCTTGCGATCACCCTCGTAGATGCAATCCACGGGGCATTCTTCCATGCACGATCGGTCGGTGTAGTCGATGCATGCTTCACCGATGACAAATGCCATTGCCTAGCTCTCCTGTTCGGTGGAGTGTCCAGGGAAGATTTCTGCTTCCGGATCCAGCACTGCCGCAGCGTTGTTCACCGCAGTCGCGGCCTCGCCGAAACCGACGGCGATCAAGCGGACCTTGCCGGGATAGTCCGTGATGTCCCCGGCGGCATACACACGCGGAACATTCGTCTCCATCCGTGTGTTCACCGCGATGTGGCGATTGTCGATCTCGATTCCCCACTCCATCATCGGACCGAGGTCGGCCGTGAATCCCAATGCAGCGATGACGGATTGAGCGGGCAGCGTGGACGTGCTCTTGTCTTGTTTGTGGGTGATGTCGACCTCGCCGATCCACCCGTTTCCACGTACCGCCGAGACATCGGCGTTGACGAGAACCTGGACACTGCTTTCCTGCACCTTGGCGACTGTGGATTTGTGCGCGCGGAAACGATCTCGCCGGTGAACCAGGGTGACGGACTTGGCAATCGGTTCCAGGTGAACGGCCCAGTCGAACGCGCTGTCGCCGCCACCGACGATGACAACGTCTTTCCCGGTGTGCGCCGACAAATCCGGGACGAAGTAACTCAGCCCCCGATCCATGAACTCCGAACCCTTCGCCAACGGACGCGGGGTGAAGGTTCCGATGCCGCCGGTGATGACAACCGCGCCGGCCACCACGACCTGGCCCGTGCTGGTGGTGATCCGCACCCGGCCGTCGTCGTCATGCGACAGCTCACGAGCCTGCATGCCCAGAAGGTACACCGGATCGAACGGGGCAGCCTGCGCCATCAAACCCTCGATGAGGTTGCGTCCCTTGACCGAAGGGAATCCCGCGATGTCGAGGATCGCCTTCTCCGGGTACATCGCACTGACCTGTCCCCCCGGTTCCGCAAGGGCATCGATCACGGCAACCGAGAGGCCGCGGAAGCCTGCGTAGTACGCGCCGTACAGCCCGGCGGGGCCGGCACCAATGATCAGAATATCGACGCCGATCTCGTTGTCGGTCGCCGTGGAAGACGTTTTGTTCACACTCGATACGGTATTGCGCCGACGGACTCACGCAAATGAAACCGGTCCGCTCAACAGACCTCGGTAACAGTTGCGGGACAACACGAAAAGGGCCCGCCGACCTCTCGGTCGACGGGCCCAATGCTCGCAGGAATTCAGTGCGCGAAGAATTCAGTGCGCGAATACCTCGGGTTCGTCTGCTGCGATCTTCTGGATGATGGTCGAGTACGCAAACCACCCCACCTTCTCGGTGCCGACTGCTTCGTAGGTCTGCGCCGCGATCTTCTCGTGCAGGACAACCGGATCACCGGCGGCTCGCGCCGTCAACTCCGCCTGCATCGACCGCTCCATCGACACATACCACCACACTGCGCTCTCCACGGAAGTTCCGACGGTCAGATGACCGTGGTTGGTGAGGATCACGGCCTTGTTCGATCCGAGGGCATCCGCGATGCGAATCCCCTCCTCTTCGTCCAGCGCCACCCCGTGATACTCCTCGTAGATCGAGTGATCCTCGTGAAAGGCGCACGCGTCCTGAGTGATCGGCGTGAGGCGGGTGTGCAGCGAGGAGAACGCCTTACCGTTCAAACCGTGAGCGTGAACAGCTCCGATGACGTCGGGACGAGCCTCGTGAACCTTGCTGTGGATGACAAACGCTGCTCGGTTGAGCGGTCCGTCTCCGGAAATGACCGCGCCGTCCGACGCCACATGCAGCAATTCCTCCGGCTGAACCTGGGAGAAGTGCCGCCCGAACGGCGCAGTCCAGAAAGTCTCCGGATCTTCTGGGTCTCGGGCGGTGATATGTCCCGAGATTCCCTCGTCCAAACCGAATTTCGACAAAATCCGATACCCGCCGATGACAGCGGTCTTGCGACGACGCCGCTCACTCTCGATATCGGTGAACTCGGGCGGTCCCGGAATTCCGGCCTGCTCGGCAATGCTCAGCGGGTGATTCATGCTGCGCTCCTGACTATTTGACGCCGTAACGGGCAAGGTACCGCGAGGACAGAATGCGGAGAATCCGGTCGAAGATGAAGCCCATGATGCCCAGGACGATGATGCCGACGAACGTCCAGTCGATCCGGCCGTAGTTTCGAGCCTGCCAGATCATCGAACCGATACCCTGGTCGGCGGCGACGATCTCCGCCGACACGATGGTGAGGAAGCTGTTGCCCATCGCCAGGCGAGCGCCCGTGACGATGCCGGGGATCGACGACGGCAAGACCACCGTCTTCATGATCTGAAGTTTGTTGGCACCAAGATTTGCCGCTGCCTGCAGTTTGTTCTCGCTGATCGCTACAGTCGCGGCAATCGTGCTGACCGTGACGATGAATACCGAGGTGTAGAAGATCAGAACAACCTTCGACGTCTCACCGATGCCGAACCAGACGACGGCGAGAGTGACAAACGCAATAGGCGGAATGAACCGGAAGAACTCGATGTACGGATCGAGGAGCTGTCGCACGATGGAAATGCGGCCCATCAGAATTCCGACGGGAGCACCGATCACGACACCCAGGAACCAGCCGATGAGAATTCGCTGACCCGATGCGGTGATCGACGACCACAGAACGCCGCTCTCCCACAGTTCCTGTGCCGCCGACCATACTTCGGCCGGTGATGCAATGGTGGTCGGCCCGTACCACCACGCCAGGAACGACCAGATGCCCAAACCGATTGCCGCTGAGGCTGCATACATCAGCGTCGCTTTGACAATCTTGGATCGCCGCGCCGACGAACGCTTTTTTGTCTCCGCCACCTTCGCTGTTCTCACACCGGCTGAACCACCGGTCACTACAGCCGTCACAGCTCGTCCTCCTCAATGCCTTGGTTCCGCAGCGACGCAACCACTTCTGCCCGAATGTCGTCCCGCAGCTTCTCGTAGAGCTCGATCACCTCGGGATCGTTGCGGTCTCGCGGACGAGCCGCATTGACCTCGTAGACGCTCTTGATCCGGGCCCGCGGGCCGGCCGACATCACGATCACACGGTCAGCCAACGTCAGTGCCTCGTCGATATCGTGAGTCACGAATACCACGGTGCAGCGGGTGTGCCGCCAGATACGGTCGAGTTCGGTCTGCAGAACCTGACGAGTCTGAGCGTCCAACGCACCGAACGGCTCGTCCATGAGAACCAACGACGGCTGGTTGGCAAGAACTCGTGCGATCTGAACACGTTGCCGCATACCGCCGGACAGCTGCGAGGGGAACTTCGCACCCGCGTGGGGCAAGCCGACCATCGCGAGGTACTCGGCCGCGATACTCGCCTGCTCGCTGCGGTTCGCTCCACGCATCCTGGGGCCGTAGGCCACGTTCTGGCTCACGGTCATCCATTCGAACAACGCTTCGGAGCTCTGAAACACCATGCCGGCGTGGCGGTTACTGCCGGCGACGACATCTCCGTCGCACACGATCTCGCCGGCGCTGGGTTCAACGAAGCCGGCCATGGACGACAGCAGCGTCGACTTGCCGCAGCCACTCGGACCGAGCAGACAGACGAATTCACCTGGCTGCACGTGCATGTCGATTCCGGCGACGATCTCCGCCGCGCCGAAGCTGATTCCGAGGTCGACCACGTCGATGGCAACACCGGTGTTCTTCTTGCCGGGGCCGGCTGTCCCCGCGCTATTCGTCGAGCTGGTCGTTGAACCACTTGTTGCGATACTCACTGTGCACCATCCTTGTACCAATCCAGAAGCATTGCCGATTCGAGATCCGGCTGGTCGCTGAGAACACCGATCGACTTGTAGAAATCTACGATCGATTGAGCCGACTCGACATCCGCAGCTTCGAGATTCACCACGGCGAAGTCGATCTCGTCCACCGCGGCAATAGTCTGATCCTCGCTGACGTTCACAGCCGCCTTGGTCGCGGACGCTGCCACGCCCGGATCCGACTCGACCTTGCGCGTTGCCTCGTCGAGCACCTTCGCGACGGTTCGCGCTGTCTCTTCGTTGGCCGACAACCACGGAGCCGTCGTGATCGCCCAATGATGATAGAACCAGCCGTAGTCTCCGGTTACTGCCACCACGTGGCCGGTTCCCTGATCCAGGGCGGTGGCCGGCCACGGCTCCCACAGGACAAACCCGTCGATGTCGCCGCGACTGAGCAGTGCGGGCATGTCCGTCGGGGTCGCCGAGATCATCTCGACCGAACCGGGGGCAATGGAATTGGCAGCGAGGTACTTGTCCGTCGAAATCTGGCTGAGACCCGGGACGATGCCCATCTTCTTGATCGCAGCCGGTGAGTCGACACCGTTACGCAGCACGACCTTGATGTAGTCACCCGACGCCTCGTACGAGTACATCGCGCGCAACGACGGATTCTGACGCAACTGGGCGATCGTTGTCGTATCGGAGCTACCGGCGATCTGGACCTGCCCGGTCGAGAGTGCGTCGACGGCCTCGCCACCACGACCGAACTGGACGAGTTCGACGTCCAAACCGGCAGCGTCGAACATGCCTTCCTGATCCGCTACGAAGAACGGAGCGTAGGAAGCATCGATTCCGACTGCGATACGCAGTGGTCCACTTCCGGCAGAATCAGCTGTGCTTTGCGTCGCCGGGCGGCTGCATGCGCCGGTTGCAACGGTCAGCAGCAGCGCAGCCGAAACAAGAGCAGTCCTTCCAAACTTTGACAGCGAGGCCATCTACTCACACCTTTGTTTGTGATCTGTGCCGCAGTTGCGGGTCGTGGAGAGCAAACCTAGCTGTGTGTACCTACACCCGAGAACCAACCGGGTCCACCGTGCGGACCGGGGACAGGAACTTACCTCGGCGAAACACTGCACCTGGAGGAACGTGCGGACCGAAATACTTCGGTAACACGGCCCTCGATCACAATGTCCACCGAATCACAATGTCCACCGAATTGTCTGCGAGCGCAGCGCACTGGCGACATTCTGCGCCGTCATCGAATAGATCGACGCACGCGCTCCGGCGCTGCCGCCGGCGACGTGCGGGCTCAGGAGGGTCGAATCGAATCCACGGAGCGGGCTCGAAATCGGTAGTGGTTCAACGTCGAACACATCGAGGGCAGCGCCGCCGACATGCCTGGAACGCAAGGCACGCGCCAATGCCGCGTCGTCGACGACAGCGCCGCGCGCCACATTGACCACGATCGCTCCGGTGGGCAACTGCGCAACTCGATGGGAATTGATCAGTCCCCGAGTTGATTCCGTAAGCGGGACGGCCAGCACCAGGACATCCGCGAGAGGCAGTAACTCGTCGAGTGGCACAAACGTCGCAGCCACAGTGTCACGCGGTCTCGAACGCGCGGTGACATAGACGTCGCAACCGAAGGCGGCAAACAATTCTGCACACCGGCGGCCGATCGAACCAACACCTACGACGCCGACCCGGCGCTGCGCCAGATCGCGGCAATCGCGCGTCAGGATGGATTCCTGTGGCCATCGACCATCGGTAACCTCGTTGTGCGCCCAGAACATGGAGCGGCACAACACACCTGCCGCGAGCACTGCCCACTCCGCAACCGAGTTCGCGTTTGCACCGGGAGTATTCGCCACCGGAACTCCGGCGGCGCGCCAGGCTTCGGCATCGATGAAATTGGTTCCGGCACCAGGCTGTTGGACGAGGAGCACATTTCGGCCGAGCTCTGCTTCCTCCTTGCCCAGTGGCAGATCACCACTCCAGTCCCCCACCACGACGTCGCATGTCGGCAACTCCGCACGGAGCGCCCCCGTGGTGCGCTCAGGTAATCGAACTACCTCCGCCTCACCCCTGACAGCGTCACGGATTGCGGTACCGAGTCCGTTGTCGGCGTCGGCCGTCAGCAGAAGTACTTTCCTCACGAGAACTCCTTCGCTGTAAGACGATGACTGTACCTTCGAAAACGCGGAAGCCGGCCTCCCAATCGAGAGACCGGCTCCATTACGCAGCAGCATATTTGGCAGGAACTTCTCAGATAGCTGCCTTCGCGCTGGCTGATGCCTTTGCCAAGAACTCGAGGCTCAGCGGGTTGTACTTCGCTGCCTGCTCGTGCTGCGGCCAGTGACCGCACTCCGAGTAGAGTTCGAGCTGAGCGCCCGGAATATCCTCGGCCATCTTCTTCGCTTCCGGAACATCACCGAACGGATTTTCCTGACCCCAGACCACAAGAGTCGGCGCCTTGATGAGTGCCATTCGATCCGGGCGCAGCAGGTTCCGCTGGCGAACCTCCATCTCCTGCAGGGAAAGGAGGTTGTGGATGTTGGCGACAAAGTCAGGCTGATGGTAGATCCGGTGACGAGCCTGAACCAATTCCTCGGTTGCATCGGCGGGATCATGCATGAGCAACTGCATACGTGCGCGGGTCAATTCGATGTCGTCACTCTGGACGGCCTTCGCGGTCGACGTCTTGATGCGCTCCATGACTACCGGGTTCGCGACTGTTCCGCCTGCTGCCAGCAACTGCAGCGACAGAACACGTTCGGGCTGCTCGCTGGCCAGGTAGGCAGCGACCCAACCACCGAGGCTTTCACCCACCAAGTGCACACGGTCCAGTCCGACCGCGTCGAGGTAGTTCACCAAATGCTCGACGTAGCGCGGAATCTCGTACGGGTAGTCAGGCTTGCCGGTGTAACCATGGCCGAGCATGTCGATCGCGTGAACCCGGTAAGACTCGGCGTGCGGTGCAATATTGCGTGCAAATGCCTCGAGGTGTCCGCTGGTGCCGTGCAGGAAGATCACGGCCTCGTCACCGGATCCTGCCTGCAGAGAGCGCGTGGGCACACCGCCGGCGTCGACGGTCGTCAACTCGAAATCGAGCCCGGCAAGTTCGTTCCAGATTGTCATCAGAGAAACTTCCTTTACTGAAGGTGCAGATTATGTTGTTGCGCTGTCTGTTCCAGCTGGATCGAGAATCGTGACACCCATACCGGTGAGCCACTCGGGAATCGCTTCGTAGGCAAGGCGTTCACCCGGAACGTAGTCGAGCATCGCGGCCATCATGAGCCAGGTCCGCAACTCCTGCGCACCGTTGCCCGCCTCGTCTTCGATCTGCTGCGTCGTGAACTCGGCAAGCTCACTTGCCTTGCCGCTGGCAAACAGATCAAGAATTCGGTCATCGAACTCCGGAGTGATCGCGGCATCGGCTGCGCGGATGATCTGGCGTCGCCGGACGTCGTAGTCGGACCAGTTCTCCCGGCCGTCCAGCCAGGCTTGAACCATGAAATCCTCGTCCTCACCGTGCGGATCCCGCCAGTCCGGCCAGGGCAGACGATGAGACAATCCACCGGACGCGATCACCACGACCCGGGTATCCGCCGGATACGACGCAACGGCATCCCGCAGGGCCTTCGCCACTTCCTCACATCGCTTGAACGTCGGGAGGGGCGGCGCGAATACGTTGACCACCAACGGAACTATCGGAACATCGATTCCGTCGAGAAGGTACTGAATCGCGTGAGACTGACCATGATCGATCTGCAATCGCGCCGAGTAGGCAAGATCGAACCGGCCACCTTCGATCAGCTCGTTTGCAAGGTGCCTGGCGAACTCCACGTCGACCCGTTGCGGCCCCTTGGGTGTTCCTGACTCGCCACTGGAAATGCACTCTCCGACGCCGAGAGTGAACGCCGGAATCAGATCCAGCCAGAAACCGCGAAAGTGGTTGGAGCCGAGAATCAAGACAACATCGGGTTTCGACGCCGCGATCTTCTCCCGGCTCAGATACAGCGCGTCCCGGAAGCGTTCGGCCTCCGCCTTGTGCGTCGTCTCTTCCCAATGGGTGTTCATCAAGGTGCTGTGGGAGGCACCGATACCCAGAACTATCTTCGCCATCAGTCGATTCCTACTTCCTCGAGCGAGCGGGTGACGGTGTCGAGGGCCACTCGGATCAGATACTTCGTAAATCTCTCCGCCGCAGCCAGGTCCACAGTGTTCATCCCCATCGCGAAGTCCACCTCGAACGGTGCGTCGACCACCTTGGGCATACCCACCCGAATCGTCGGGATGCCGCGGCTGCGCAGGATGTTTGCGTCAGTGGCTCCACTCGCGTCGAAGAAGTCCTGATGCGGCTCTCCTTCGGCAGCTTCCCACGCCTGGACTGCGGCGCGGCGCAACCACATTCGAGGTTCGGAACCCTCACCGGGGATGGCAAGAACCTGTTCGACGTCGATCTGCAGATCCAGCGATTGTGCGATCTCCGCAACGACGGCTTTGAGTTCGCGCTTGGCCGCGGTGGGCGTCGTCCGCGGGCTGAGCCGTAGATCAACGGTAAGGCGCACCTGCTCGGGGGTGAACGACGCTGTTCGCTCCCACCCGCCGCGGATGTTGGCAACGATCCCCTGAGGCGCAACCAAACCGTCCTGATGCGCCGCCGAGTACTTCGGGAACCATTCCTCCAACTTGGCGACCACCTCGCCGGCTGCGGTAATCGCGTTGCGGTACGGCAACCGGTGGCGCGAGCCGACGTAGGTGTGCAGACCGTGCACCGTGATCTCGAACCAGGCCAGTCCCACTTCTTCCCAGGAAACCGTCCAGCCGGGCTTGGCGATCAACGCGCAGTCCGCCCACACTCCCTGTTCCAGGAGGAACGAGCAGCCGACGCCCTGGCCGGTGTTGCGTCGGGGGTTTCCGACACCGGGGCGGGCATTGGTCGGCATACCACCGGCGCCGAATCCGAGCACCAGGTCACCGCGGAGCGGAATACCGGCTGCGGCAATTGCTTCGGCCGCCGCGACAATGCAGACGGCGTGGCCTTTGGGGTTCGACGCACCCAATCCGATCACGTAGTTTTCGTCGAACTGGGCGTGCGGCGTCAGATCCGCTCGCAGCTCATTTCCCACCCACGGCAGGTCTTCCGCCGGATCGCCGGTCGTGACGGTGTCGATCGGCGCATACAGCAACAGGTCCGGTCCGGACCCGTCACCGCGGAGCCTTCCCCACGAGTTCGCTTGCCGATCATCGAGATCCATTGTGTGGGCCTCGATGCCCGACGCTGCCAGGACCGCCGTGATGTGGCGGGCCAGCGGTGCTTCGTCACCCGTCGGACTGGGAATGTTGACCACCGAAGTGGCGAGATCCCGCAATCGCGCACGATCGACATGGGCGTAGGCTCGCTCGACCCATTCCCGGCGCTCGTCGCCTAGGCCTGCGAGAGCATCGGCCCTCGCAGTGGTCATGGATTGACCTGATGTACCTGAGTATTGCTGCGCTCGCCGGCCAGCTGCCACAGCTTGGGAACTGCCACTGCAACAGCGGCACCGATAGCGACAGCCGTCAGAATCTTGAACATGTATCTCTCCTATTCGCTGGTGCCGGTGGGAATCTGAGCGTCGGCGACAGGGGCCGAGCGGGGCGTTGGCGTCCGGCGCTCTCGGGTGGGCCTGACCGGCGCCTTGGGGGTGTGCTTGGCCGCGTCGGCGATCTTCTCGGCGTACTCTTCCTCTGCGAGATTTCGCCACGTCGTCAGCGACACGTCCGGTCGGTACAGCTTCTCCGGCGGTGCGTCGGTGACCTCGACCATCCACGCATCCTGACCCGAGAACTGACCGTGGAACAGCCAGCGGATCGCGCCGAGGTACTTGGCGTAGAAGCCCAATTTTGCTGCGCCGGAGACGAAGTTGACCATGAGGCCGACGTACTTGTGGTTGTCTTCGTCCACCGGGACGTAGAACTCGTAGTGAATGAACTTGGGGTACGCGATGCGCAGGACACCCGGCATGGACAGTGAAGCAAAACCGGGGAAGTTCTGAGCTGCGATCACAGGATTGACGTCCAGACCGGCGCCGACGTTTCCGATCTGCGAAATCTGGGTCTCGTCCGGCTTCTTCTTCCACCACCGCTTGTTCGTCCAGGTTCCCACGCCCGGGAATTCCGCCTCCCAGTACACCTCTTCCTGCACGCGGTAGATCCAGCGTCCCTCCGGAACGATGCTCGTGATGTTCCACGTCGGCATCGGCTTGAACAGACGCCACAATGCGGTGCGGTGCAGGTACTTCGCATGTCCCTCGTCGAAACCGTTCTCACATGCGAAGCGCCAGTTGCCTTCTCGGGGCTGAATCCGACCACCGACGATACCCTTGTTCTCCACCAGCTCACGCGGCAACTGGTCGTCGATGGACGGCGCCGGCTCGTTGGCGATCGGGATGTACACCCACACCAGACCGAGTCGCTCCTCGATCGCATAGGTCTGGACGTTCAGCTTGCCGCAGATCTTGGAATCCGGACCGTCGGTGATGACCGCGGCCAGCTTGCCGTCAGTGAGCCGGTACGTCCAGCCGTGGTACGGGCAGCTGACAGTTCCCGGGAACTGCTGATCGCCCTCGGACAACGGAACGCCGCGGTGCGGGCACCGATCGTGCAGGGCATATGCCTTGCCTGCGTCGCGGATGATCGCCAGCTTTTCACCACAGATGGTGAAGCTCTTGGGGTCTTTGGTGATGTGGTTCGACCACGTGACCGGGTACCAGTAACCGCGGTATCCGCTGCCGGCTGCGTTGTAACCCGGCCATGCCGTCCAATCCTGCCGACCGGCCGCTCGTGGCCGCTCGGGCAGCGCGAACGTGGCTTCCGACGCCTCGACACCAGTCATGTGAAGTCCTCTCGACACTGAACGTTTGAATGAAACAGATCTTGGGTGAGATTGCGGTCTACGCCAATGGATTCGGTTCGCTCAGCAGACCCGGACCACCACAGCGGTTCCGACGGCACACAGCACGCCATTGTCCGAATGCTCCCGCAATACCAAAGTTAGTTGGTCACTGTCGATTTGGGACACTTCACCCGACACCTCGAGTGTGGTTCCGACGGGCGCGGGCGCACGATTCTGCCAGGAGACGGACACAACTCCTTCGTATCCACCGGCAAAGTGTGACGCGGCACGAAAGAACAGCGTGCCCTGCAACTGGGCCATGACCACCGGTGCGGACAACCCCTCCGTCTGCGCATATGAGGCGTCGTAGTGAATACGGTGCGAATTGTGCGTCGACGCCCCGAATCGAAGGATCCGAACCGGATCGCAGACCAAGGTCACCGATTCGATCGGCGTGCCCACGACTACTGTTTCGGTCATCGGACGATGAACTTCTCGACGACCTCGGCGAATGCGCCGGACTGCGCACCCCGGTAAGTCTTGGTGACCGAGAGCAGCAGAAACTCGTCCGGAGTCCGGCCCTTGGTCGTCACGGTATCGAGTACTCGCCCTACGACGACAGCCTCACCCAGCGGGGCCGGTCGCAAGAAAGTCACACTCTGCCCGCCGGCCATCAAGCGCACGTCGATACCGTCTGTGCCCGGCACTTCGTCACGGAACATGCCGTCTGCTCGGTACTCTCGATCGGAGCCACCTTGCGGTCCTCGCAAAAGCGAAGGCAGATACATCGGATGGACGGCAAATGCCGGGTGCTCCGGGTCGAGAAACCGGGGGTCCGTCTCGGCGGTGGCAACCGCAAACGCAACCGACTCCGCCGGACGCACCGTTCCCAACTCTCGCGTTTCCCGCGTACCGATCATCGCCTCCGCGCGATCACGCGCGTGCTCGAGTTCTGTTCTCATGCCAGCACGCTAGGCATTCGGAAGTCTCACAGCCACGAACCGGGTTCGCCTGCCGGACCGCGATACTTCCCATACCGCTCACCTCGAGGTCAGGTATAGCCATGGCTGATCAACCGAAGAGCTTGTACGCCAAAGCAGATGGCGTCACATTCCATTACTACGACCTCGGCGAGGGCGACCCCACGATTTTCCTGCACGGAGGCGGCCCCGGCTGCACTGCGTGGTCCGACTTCGGGCCAGTGGCACCGCTCTTCGCCTCGGATCGACGAGCGATTCTCGTTGATCTGCTGCAATACGGTCGGTCCGACAAGTGCACCATCGCCGGCCCAATGTGGGACTTCCACGCCGCCAAGGTGGTTGCCCTGCTCGACGAACTCGGAATCGAACGCGCAGACTTCGTCTGCAACTCGTGGGGCGGCACCATAGCGCTCAATCTTGCGGCAAAGTACCCGGAACGCGTTCGCTCCCTGGTGATCACGGGCAGCATGCCCGTCTTCTACGGTCCACTCGCGCCGCTCCCCGAGGATGGCCGTCGTGGCCGCAACGCCCGCGACGTCTACTACGGCGGCACCGGCCCCACCCTCGAAAAACTCCGCACCTTGATCACCAGTCTCGAATGGTTCGACGGATCGAAGTTGCCCGCCGAAACTCTCCAGATGCGATACGAGCAAAGTCTCGACCCCGAAGAAATGGCCCTGGCTGCCTCGGCGGACTCACCTCGTGGCGATTGGCAGGATCTCACAGCTGAACTCGGCCAGATCCAGGCGCCGACGCTCTTCGCCTGGGGCATGCACGACGCATTCCTCACCCCGGACTACCCGCTCATGCTTGCGCGGATGATTCCCCATGGCCATCTCTACATCATGGACAAGGCGTCGCATCATCTTCAGGAAGAACGACCATACGACTACTACAGTGTAGTTTCGGGTTTCCTTGACCAACAGCACAACTGAACGAACGGTGATCGCCCCGAGGGGCGGTGCACGGATCCGATTGGTACTGCTTCTCGGAATTCTCACCGCCCTCGGGCCGTTCACCGTCGACATGTATCTTCCTGCGCTGCCACAGATCACGCAGGAATTCGGTACGTCGGACACGATGGTTCAGCTGACCCTGACGGGCACACTGCTGGGTCTGGCTTTCGGCCAGTTGCTCATCGGCCCACTGTCCGACATCTACGGACGTCGACGTCCCCTGCTCGTGGGCACAGTAATTCACGTCGGCGCGTCGTTGGCCTGCTTCTTTGCTCCGTCCATCGAAGTCCTCACTGCGCTGCGAACCCTTCAAGGTTTCGGCGCCGCCGCGACAGGCGTGATCGCGATGGCAATCGTTCGTGATCTATTCACCGGACACGATGCGGCAGTTGTACTTTCGCGGCTGATGTTGGTCATGGGCGTAGCGCCCATCCTGGCCCCCTCCATCGGCGGGGCACTGATGTCCGTAACACATTGGCGCGGAGTCTTTCTCGCTCTCTTCATCCTGGGCATCGCGATGATCGCACTCGCGGCAGTATCGCTGCCGGAAACACTTCCACCCGAGAATCGGTCGGGCAAGGGCATCGGCGCCATCGCGCGAAACTACATTGCGCTCGGCAAGGATGCCCACTTCATGGTGTTGGTGCTCGTGTGCGGTCTCGGCCGCGGCGTTTTGTGGTCGTACATCGCCGCGTCGTCCTACGTGATGCAGGAACAGTTCGGACTGAGCGCCACCGCATACGGATTTGCCTTTGCCGGCGGCGCCGTCGTTCTGATCGGTTCGTCCCAGCTCAACGTCGTGCTTCTCGGCCGGTGGTCGCCGAATTCCATCACGATCTGGGCAATGTGGGGCAGTAGTGCCGTCGGCGCTGCATTTGTTGTTGTTGCCGCCACCGACTCGTGGGGATTCGTCGGGTTTGCCGTCCCCATCCTGCTGATGCTCTGCGCAACGGGTTTTGTCATGCCCAACGCACCGGCGGTTGCACTGTCCCGTCACGGAGAAGCCGCAGGCTCAGCAGCCGCGCTGATCGGATTTGCGCAGTTCGGCGCTGCCGCTGTGGTTGCGCCCATCGTCGGCCTTCTCGGCAACACCAGTCTTGCCGTGGCCATCTCCATGACCGGGGCTTCGGTTCTCGGCGTGATCGCGCTGCTCTGCGTGCGTCGATAAAACGGTTATGCCGAGCGTTCGAGAACCGATACCTTCCGGCTGATCCCTTCGGCCGCCGCGCGCAACGGTTCGGCAAAACGCTCGGTGTCCATTCGATACCGCGGACTCGACACACCGATCGCGGCAACTGCTTCACCAAGTCCACCGAAGATCGGGGCAGCGATACTCGATGTTCCCAGGCGAACCTCTTCGGTCTCGACCGCCAACTGCTGCGAACGAACAGCGTCGAGTTGCCTACGTAACCCGTCTTCCGAGTTCACCGTCCGATCGGTGAACTCGACAAATCCGTTGCCTGTCACCGCTCGAAAAACGGAATCCGGTGAGTACGCGAGTATCGCTTTGCCGGTTGCCGTGGCATACATCGGCAGCCGGCCAGCCACCCGCGACGGCAGGTCCACCCCGTGATGACCGGAGATCTTGTCGATGTACAGAACATCGAGGCCGTCGCGAATCGCGAGGTGAACCGTCTCCCGGGTCGCCGCGTGAAGATCCTGCACATACGTCAAGGACACCTCGCGCAGAATACGTTGACGAGGAACCAACTGCCCCAGTTCGAAGAGCCGTAACCCCAACCTGTACTTGGTTCCGACCCGTTCCAGTAGACCAAGAGACACCAGTTCACCGGCTATTCGATGCACCGTCGCCTTCGCAACACCACTCCGATTCGCAAGTTCGGTCAGCGACAGCGCACCCGAATCCGCATCGAAGGAATCGAGTATCAGGCGCGCTTTCCCCAGCAACGAATGCATCGCCGAGCGCCTCCAGTACACAGAATGTGGTCCACCCAGCGGACCAAGTCTGCTCCAGTCTACTGAGGCATCAGATCTCCGCGCCCACGAATTGGCTGTTGTACAGACGGAAATACGCGCCGCGGGATTCGAGCAGAGCCTCATGGCTCCCCTGCTCCACGATCCGGCCTTCCTCCATCACCACGATCAGGTTCGCATCACGAATTGTCGAAAGACGGTGCGCGATGACAAAGCTGGTGCGGTCGTTGCGCAGAACCGCGGTGGCGCTCTGGACCAGCAGTTCGGTGCGTGTGTCCACCGAACTGGTCGCCTCGTCGAGGATCAGGATGGACGGCTGCGAGATGAAGGCGCGGGCGATAGTGATGAGCTGCTTCTCGCCCGCACTGACGTTGCTGCCTTCCTCGTCGATGACCGTGTCGTAACCCTCAGGCAGAGAGTGCACGAACTTGTCGACGTAGCTCATCTCGGCCGCACGACGAATCTCCTCGTCGGTGGCACCAGGCTTGCCGTAGGCGATGTTCTCGCGGATGGTTCCACCGAACAGCCATGCGTCCTGCAGAACCATGCCGATGCGCGAGCGCAGATCGTCTCGCGTCATGTCGGCGATGTCGATGCCGTCCAAAATGATACGGCCCGAATTGAGTTCGTAGAACCGCAGGATGAGGTTGACCAGGGTGGTCTTGCCGGCGCCGGTGGGTCCGACGATCGCAACCATCTGACCCGGCTCGGCAGTCAGGGACAGGTCCTCGATCAGCGGCTGTTCCGGCTTGTAACTGAAGGTGACGTTCTCGAACTTGACGCGCCCCTTGTCGACCGTGGGCGACTTCGCACTCTTCGGGTCCTCCGACTGCTCCTCTTGGTCGAGCAGCGCGAAGACCCGCTCGGCCGAAGCGACACCGGACTGCAGCAGATTGGTCATCGACGCGATCTGCGTGAGCGGCTGGGTGAACTGCCGCGAGTACTGGATGAACGCTTGCACATCGCCGAGCGTCATCGTTCCGGATGCGACGCGCATGCCACCCACCACTGCGATGGCGACGTAGTTGAGGTTGCCCAGGAACATCACGGCCGGCATGACCAGACCGGAGATGAACTGCGCCTTGAAGCTGGACTCGTACAGATCCTCGTTCTGCTTGCGGAAGCGCTCCTCGACCTCCTGCTGGCGGCCGAACACCTTGACCAACTCGTGGCCGCTGAACGCTTCCTCGACCTGTGCGTTGATTCCGCCGGTGCTCTTCCACTGCGCCACGAAGTGCTTCTGTGAACGCTTCGCGATGAACGCTGTGACCATGATCGACAGCGGAACAGTTGCCACTGCGATCAAGGCGAGCAACGGTGAGATCCACAGCATCATCACCAGAATGCCCAGGACGGTCATCACCGACATGACCAACTGGCTGAGCGTCTGCTGCAAGCTCTGCGCGACGTTGTCGATGTCATTGGTCACGCGTGAGAGAACATCACCGCGGGCATGGGTATCGAAGTACCGCAAGGGAAGTCGGTGAATCTTCTGCTCGACATCCTCACGCAACCGGCGAACGGTTCGCTGGACCACGATGTTGAGCAGATACGCCTGCAACCAACTGAACAGCGACGCACAGACGAACAGCAGCAGCACGATCATCAAGACCTTGCCGACTGCGTCGAAATCGATTCCGGTTCCAGGCACAACTGCCATGCCGGAAACCATGTCCGCGAGCTGACCCTGCCCCGAAGCGCGCAATCCTTCGACAGCCTGTTCCTTGGTCGTCCCCGGCTGGAGTTGCTTGCTGACGATGCCGTCGAAGATCAGGTTGGTGGCGTTTCCCAGGATCTTCGGCGCGATCGAGGAAAGTACGACGCTTGCCGTCACCAAAGCGAAGATCAGGACGACGATCGGCTTGTCCGGGCTCAAGCGACCGAGGAGACGCTTGAGAGAAGGGCCGAAGTTCATGGCCTTCTTGGTGGGATCGCCGCCGCCGGGCGGGCCGATGGGAGGCGAGGAAGTCGGTCGATTACTCATGATGCGTCCTGTACGGCTAGCTGAGAGGCGACGATTTCGCCGTAGGTGGGACAACTGACCACGAGTTCGTCGTGCGTGCCGATCCCCACGATGGCGCCGTCGTCGAGCACGATGATCTGATCGGCTTCCACGATGGTGGAAATGCGCTGCGCGACAACGACGATGCAGGCGTCTTGCGTGACCGGCCGGAGCGCCGCACGCAGCCTCGCATCAGTAGTGAGGTCGAGTGCCGAGAAGGAATCGTCGAACAGATAGATCTGTGGCTTACGCACCAACGCTCTGGCGATGGCGAGTCTCTGACGCTGACCGCCCGATACCGTCGTACCGCCTTGTGCCACCGGTGTGTCCAGGCCTTCGGGCATGGCGCGGACGAAGTCGGCAGCTTGGGCGATCTCGAGGCACTCCCACAGCCATTCGTCGGTAGCTTCGGGGTTTCCGTAGCGGAGATTGGTGGCGACAGTGCCGGAGAACAGATACGGCTTCTGCGGGACCAGACCGATCACCGAACAGAGCAGCTCCGTGTCGATGTCGCGGACGTCGACGCCGCCCACCGATACCGATCCGGAGGTGGAGTCGATCAATCGTGGAATCAGGTTGAGCAGAGTGGTCTTTCCCGATCCGGTGCCGCCGATGATCGCCGTCGTCATGCCGGGTTCGGCACGGAACGTGATGTCGCGCAATACAGGTTCCTCGGCTCCGGGGAACTGGAACTGAGCGCCACGAAGTTCGACGACTCCCGGGTCCTTCAGTTCTCGGACCGGGTTCTCGGGCGGAATCACCGACGAATCCGTGTCAAGCACCTCGGAGATACGTTCGGCGCACACCGACGCACGCGGCAGCATCACCGCCATGAAGGTGGCCATCATGACGGCCATCAGGATCTGCATGATGTAGCTGAGCATCGCGGTGAGCGAGCCGATCTGCATCGAGCCCTCGTTGATCTGATGGCCACCGAACCAGATGACCGCGACGCTGGTGACATTGCTGATCAGCATCACGAGCGGGAACATCAGTGCCATGAGGCGGCCGACGCCGAGTGCAGTCTCCGTCAGCTCACGGTTGGCATCGCCGAAACGCTCTACCTCGTACGGTTCCCGTACAAACGCTCGGACGACGCGGATGCCCGTGATCTGTTCGCGAAGAACACGGTTGACGGCGTCGAGGCGGCCCTGCATGACCCTGAATCCGGGGACCATCCGGGCAATCAGGAAACCCATCGAGACTACGAGCAGCGGGACGCTGATCCCCAGGATCCAGGACAGATTCAGGTCCTGGCGCAGAGCCATGATGATGCCGCCGACGCACATGATCGGCGCCATGACGAGGATGGTGCAACTCATCACGACCATCATCTGCACTTGCTGGACGTCGTTGGTGTTGCGTGTGATCAGCGAAGGCGCACCGAAGTGCCCGACCTCTCGGGCCGAGAACGTCCCGACCTGATGCAGCACCGAAGCCCGGAGATCGCGTCCGACGCCCATGGCGACTCGCGCACCGAAGAAGACGGCACCCACCGAGCACAGGATCTGCGTGAGCGTGACCATCAGCATCATCCCGCCGGTGGAGAGGATGTAGCCGGTGTCGCCTTTCGTCACGCCGTTGTCGATGATGTCGGCGTTGAGACTCGGAAGGTAAAGGGCCGCCATAGTCGAAATAAACTGCAGGACGACAACGCCCGTGAGTTCACCCCGGTACGGCATCAGATAAGTGCGCAGCAGCCTGATCAGCATAGTGAGCGAAGGTTACCAATCCTGGCCGACATGTGCCGCTGGATATTTCGATACACAAAAACTGCTGTGCGCCTTTATTAACCGCGGGGGGTTAATAAAGGCGCACAGCAGAGATCAAGCAGATGCGGACTGAAGCTCCGCTTCCTTTTCTTCACGGAGGGCCTTGCTGAGCTTCTCACCCTCGATGTCGACGTTCGGCAGAATCTTGTCCAGCCACTTCGGCAACCACCACGCCTTGTCGCCGAGCAGTGCCATGACGGACGGGATGATCACCATGCGCACGATGAAGGCGTCGAAGAACACCGCCGCGGCAAGCGCGAAGCCGATCGACTTGATGAACGAGTTCGGTTCCGCGATGAAGGCACCGAACACGGAGATCATGATGACCGCGGCCGCACTGACGACCCGGGCGCCATGGTTGAAGCCGATGGTCACGGCCTCCTTCGCGCTCGCGCCGTGGACGTACTCCTCACGCATACGCGTCACGAGGAACACCTGGTAGTCCATCGCGAGTCCGAACACCACACCGATCAGGAAGATCGGCATGAAACTCACGAGTGGTTGCGGGTTCGAGATGATGCCCAACCAACCGTGCTGGAAGATCGCCACCGTCGCACCGAATGTCGCGAGCACGCTGAGCAGGAAGCCGAGCGTCGCCGTCAGCGGAACCAGGATCGAACGGAACACCAAGAGCAACAAGATGAATGCAAGGCCGACGACGACGGCCAGGTAGGGCACCAATGCATCCTTCAGCGTGTCCGAGACGTCGCCTTCGAGTGCGGTCTGACCGGTGATGCCGTAGCTGACGCCGATCGAATCGTTGAGTCCGCCTTCGGCTCCACGAAGGCTGGACACCAGATCCATCGTGGCGGGGTCGGTCGGACCACTCTTCGGAGTGATCAGTACCTGCGCGGTGTCGCCGGCCTCGTTGACCCCGACGACCTGTGCGTTCTGGACGTCATCGAAGCCCGAGATGGTCGAGACGACCTCCGCAAAGGCCTCCCCGGCGGGAACGCTGGCATCCTTGGCGTCGACAACGGCGATGAGCGGTCCGTTGCGACCGTCACCGAAGCCCTCGTCGATCAGGTCGTATGCCTGACGCGCACTGGTCGCCGGGTCACCGGTGGCCTCCGACGGCAGTGCCAGGCTCAATCCCGTTGCGGGCAGAGCCAATGCGCCCAGAAGCACTACTCCACCGAGCAGCGGCACCAGCGGACGACGGACGACGGCACTGATGAAGCGCAGAGCCAACTTCGGCTTGCCCGAATCTTCGTCTTCGGACTCCTCAGCGCGCTTGCTGAGGAAGGGAATCTTGCCGGCAAAAGCCTTGCGTCCGAACATACCCAGGATCGCAGGCAGCAAGGTCAAGGCGATCAGAACCGCGATCAGCACGGTAAAGGCCGCTGCCGCACCCATATCGGAGAGGAACGGGATGCCGACGACGCGCAATGCAACCAGCGCGATGATGACCGTCAAACCAGCGAATACCACTGCGGAACCGGCGGTTCCGACGGCGCGACCTGCTGCTTCGGCACGGTTGTCGGTAAGGGTGAGCTCATGCCTGAACCTGGACATGATGAACAGCGAGTAGTCGATCGCCACAGCCAGACCGATCATGATCGCCAGCGTCGGAGTCATCGAACTGAGATCCATGAATCCGGTGGCAACCGTGATTCCGAGGCTGCCGATAGCGATACCGATGATCGCGGTGAGGAGCGGAAGCCCCGCGGCCACAAGCGAACCGAACGTGATGGCCAGAACGACTGCGGCAACGGCGATACCGATCAGCTCGGTGACACCACCGGGCATCTCCGCTTCCTGAGCAGCAGAACCACTGACCTGGACGTTGAGTCCCTCGGCCCGACCGACATCGGCTGCGGAGTTGATCGAATCACGCAAGGCCTGATCGAGATCGGCGAAGTCACCGCTGAACGGAACCTCGACGTACCCGACTGTGCCGTCGGCACTGAGCGGCGACAACGCACGCGCGTCGTCCACGGCCTGTGTCTCGGAAGTTCCAGCCGCAGCAGCCTTTTCCTTGAACATCGCAACCATGGAGTCGTTGCCGGTAACCGGATTGACCAACGCCTTCGCGGCCTGTTCCGGAGTGGCAGTCGCCGGGTCCACCTTGGCAGAGTCGGCGACCTTGTCGATGCCACGAATACTCGCGAGCATGTCGTCCATGGCCTTGACGTTCGCCGGATCGGCCAGCGTCGTGCCTGCCGGAGCTTGCACTACGTATCGCGCGCTCAGCGAATCCATAGGATTGGGCGCGTCGGGAAAACGCTCCGCCATCAGGTCTTGCGCCTGCTGCGCCGGGGTTCCCGGAATGGAGAACGAGTCCTTGGTGGGGCCGGACAGAGTCGCTGCCCCGACGCCCATCAGGACCAGGATTATCAGCCAAACGCTGAGGACCGCGCCTTTTCGCCGGTAGGCGAACTTGCCGATCCGATAAAGATAGGTGGCCACGACGGGCTCCTTGCTGTTTCGGTGCGTGTACGTGGACAGGTATTACGTGTGGGGCTCAGAGACGAGACATCTCAGGGACGCGACATCTCAGGGGCAGGCGGCGGCGCGGGCAACCCGGCACGAATCTGCCGAAAAGCGTCGTGAACCAACTCTTCCGGACTGGAAGCCTCCGACTTTCCGCCAGTCCAGACGTCGATCACCGATTTAGCGGCTCCGCCCACCGCTCCCAGGAGGAGCGTCGGGTACAGGTCCTTCTCGGCGTCGGTACCGGTGCGTTCCGCCAATGCCTGAACGACTGCACGGTTGATCCGCTGATGCATGTCTGCGGCATCCCGGTAGAGCGCGGGACTCGAATCCGACAGCAGCCAGATACTTGCCTTCTCACTCCCACTCGGACCTGAGTCGTTCACGATTTCGACCACAAGTTCTTCGAGGACGTCGAGAATTGGTTCGTCCGCGGGCCGTGACGCAAGCGCCTCGATCCACAGGTTCACCGATTCCTCGAAACTGGCGAGCACTGCCTCCTCCTTGCTGGAGAAGTAGTTGTGGAACGTCCTCGTCGACACTCCGGCCTCGGAGGCGATTGCGTCAGCGGTGACGCATTCGATCCCCAGCGCACGAGCGAGCCGTGCTGCCGCGCCGCTGAGTGCGGCACGGGTTGCTGCCTTCTTGCGGTCACGAAGGCCTTGTTCGATGATCACCCCAACACGGTACCGAACTTGCAGACCTCTGCAACTTTGCAGAGGTCTGCAATATTGTGCGATCGAACACACGGCACGGAAACTCGAGGCGTACCTCACACTCACGCACGGCAAATGCCTGAACAGCGCGACGGAGAGAGTTGCGAGCAACTCCGCAGCCTGACGCCGCCTGCCAAGTTGACGCGTGAATCAACATGGCCTGACATACTTTGCGGTGAATTAACCGTAATTTGCTCGGCGAAGGAATCTGATGGACCCGCTCCTGCACACCTGGCCGGTTTCGTCCACGGTGATGCTGTGGGGATCGAAGTCCGGACGAGGCTCCGTACTACGTCTCGTCCGTCTCACCATCGGGTTCTGCTCACTCAATTTCTCGATCGTGGCGTTCCTGTTTCTCCTCAGCGGAGAGGGCCCGGACGGACCGTTTGCGCGCAGTTGGCTCGTCGGCATTGCGGCCGTCAACCTGATCCCTACGATTCTCTGGTTTGTCGGCCGAATCAGAGGTTCACGCATGCTCAAGCTCTACGGACTGTGGGCAGATCTCGGAACTGCCTCGATTCTCATCACCTTCACCAGCCATAACGCCGCCCTCTTCGGCGCGGCACTCTTTGTCGCCACCGGCGCCTACTTCACCTATTTTCTCGATTACCGCTGGTTGGCCTTCCATCTCGCCTTTGCCACGACATTTGTCATCGCCCTGACGGTGCTCGGCCTGACGAACGGCGACTACTCGACAACCAGCGTGATCGCACGCACGGACGTCGTCCTGTGTGCCGTGATCTTCATTCCGGCCACGATTCAGTTCACCTGGCGGCAATTACTCGCGCGCGCAACGGGATCCAAAGTGGATGCGCTTACCGGCCTGTTGAACCGACGAGGACTGTGGGACATGTCGGAGCGCATCTGGTCGGTCGCGTCGGCAAATCGTGCCGACATTGCTGTTGCCGTCGTCGACATCGACAAGTTCAAGGCGGTGAACGACACGTTCGGCCACGAAGTCGGTGACGCCGTCATCATCCGGACCGGAACGCGCCTGCAGGCGCATGTGAACGGTTTCGGTTACGCCGCGCGCACCGGCGGCGAGGAGTTCACCGTTGTGATGATCGGTACTCCGTACGGACTTCGCAAACGAATCGCGACGCTCCCCAAAGCCGTGGTGAACGCCTCCGACGACCCCCTGGCCACGGTCAGCGTCGGCGCAGCGACGCTACCTTTCATCCCACATCAGGAAGAGTTCGACTACAACGAGTTCTCCCGAGCAATCGTTGCGGCCGATCATCTGATGTACGACGCAAAATCCGCGGGAGGCAACACCGCGAACACTGCTCCTATGGCAGTTCCGCGTCGACGGGCACACTGAAACCGGGCTGTATCAGCGCCGATTCCACGCCTCGGGATCTGCCGTCAGTTCGTGAATGAACTCGGGCAACTCTCCACCTGCAACATCGGTGAGTGTGACATTTTCGAGCACAGCACGGAGGTTGACTCGCACTGCAATCCACACCTCCTTGAGGGGCGTTGCCGGTCCCCCGTAGTCGACGTCTTCCGGTCGCTGACCCCGAATCGAAGCCAGCGGTCCTTCGACAGCTCGTATGACGTCGGCAATCGTGATCTCGTCCGCGGACCGAGCGAGCCAGTATCCCCCGTCCGGGCCTCGACGGCTGTTGACCAAGCCGCCGCGCCGCAGGTCCGAGAGCACCGCTTCCAGGAACTTGTGGGGTATTACCTGGGATTTGGCGAGAAACTCGGCCTTGGCCGGGTCAGGACCAACTGCCGCGAGCTCGACCAGAGTCCGCACGGCGTAGTCCACCTTCGCGGTGATATGCACCGGCAATTCCTACCATCGTTCTATGAATAGTCGCAACAAACCTGCGAGTTCTTCGCCGCAAAGGGTTCCCTGACGTTACATTTTAATGCATGATGTAACGATCAGAGCTAGAGAACAGGACAAATCGCGTGTGGGAAACCCTTCTCGAATCATGGAAGTCACTGCTCGAACCGCTCCATGATCCCGTTACGCTCGCAATCCCCGCGTTTGTCATCTTCCTCGCAATCGAATGGTTCGCGGCCCGTGCGCTCGAAGATCATCCCGACGACGCCGACGGACGCGCACGGCCGGCACAGGGCGGCTACCGAAGCGTCGACGCCAGAACCAGCGTTCTACTCGGACTCGTGTCGATCGCAACGAGCACCTTCTGGAAAGTGCTGGCGCTGATCGGCTATTCCGCAATCTGGGTGTATCTCGCTCCGTGGCACCTCTCGCCGACTGCCTGGTACACCTGGGTGATCCTGCTGCTCGGAATCGACGTCCTCTATTACGCGTATCACCGCATCGCACACCGAGTTCGAGTCATCTGGGCCACACACCAGGCTCACCATTCGAGCGAGTACTTCAATTTCAGCACCGCACTGCGGCAGAAGTGGAACAACAGCGGTGAGATCATCATGTGGCTGCCGTTGCCGTTCCTCGGGATCCCGCCGTGGATGGTGTTCGTCGGCTTCTCCGTCAGCCTCGTCTACCAGTTCTTCGTCCACACCGAACGTGTCGGAAAACTCTGGCGGCCCATCGAATTCATCTTCAACACGCCGTCACACCATCGCGTACACCACGGCTCCGACGCCGAGTACCTCGACCGCAACTACGCCGGAATCCTCATCATCTGGGACCGGATGTTCGGAACCTTCGCAGCCGAAACCCACCGGCCCACCTACGGACTCACGACGCCGGTCGGAACGTACAACATCTGGAAGCTCCAAACGCGCGAATATGCTGCCATTGCTCGTGATTGGAAGGCGTCGACATCGTGGCGGCAGCGAGCCGGCTACGTGTTCGGCCCGCCCGGCTGGGCGCCGAAAGCCGAGGTCACTTCAGCAGAATCCACAGCCCCGTCGCACTGAGCAGGAGCAGAGCGACCGCGAGAGTTGCTCCCATACCCAAAGCGGGCGTTGCCTTTTCGGCCGAAAACTGGGCCAACCGCCTGGGCCGCGACCGACGTTCGTAGACCGTCACCGCGACGACGAGCACGGCAGCGACGGACGGGCCGATCAGGGCCACCGACCCGAACGGCGGCAACCATCTCAGACAGGCGGCAGACAAGCCGAGGATCGACAGACTCGTACGCACGAACGAGAGCGATGTGCGCTCGGACTGCAAGCCCTTGTCCGGAGGCTTGACACCTTCCGACGGTTCCAGCGCGGTCAATCAGTTCACGACCTCGACCACCAGGACGGTCGCGCAGATCACCAGCACGATGCCGACGACCGGCGCCATGAGCGGCACCGGCAACGAGCGCTCAGTTCGCAGTGCACGCTCGGCGCTGATCCAGTGGACAAAGGAAGTGATGGCGATCAGAGCACCGCCGACGAGCAACAACGCGGCCAAGCCGGATCGAACCGTCGGATTGAGAATGTCGCCGCCGAACGCTTCGAGTCCGACGCCCGACGCGACGAAGGCCGTTGCAGTGCGGATCCAAGCCAGATATGTCCGCTCATTGGCGAGCGTGAACCGTGGATCGGGGTCTTCGCCCGTTCGGAACGGTCTCCACCGGGGCATCACCTGTTCATTCCGTCCGGGCAGAGATCGCACACTGCCTTCGGAACGGACAAGAAGAAAGGAAGGTCATGTCCTTAATCTTCCCTGCCCGCCCCGAAGCAGTGCGAATCGGGTGGACGTAATTCAGCTCGCGGCGAGTGAGACCAGGAAGTCCACCGAACCGCTGCCGTCGACGGTGACGAAACCGAGGGACGGAGGCTCGACTCCGAAATCGGTCCAGGTGACCGGAATCGAGCCCGATGCGATCAGCGAATCACCCGAATGCAGCACGGTCATGTCGACCGACACCGGCTTGGACTGACCCTTGAGCGTCAGCGTTCCTGACACCGTGACCGTCGCCGTTGTTCCGTCCGTCGGTACAGCAGACAAGTCCACCGGCGAGTCGATCGTGAACGTCGCCGTCGGATACGTGCTGGTATCCATCACATTGCCCGTGAACTGGCCGTCGCGCCGATCCGAGTCGGTCTTGATGCTTGCCACCTGCACCGTTACTTCGCCGGAAGTGAGCTTTTCACCCTCGACAACCGCGTTTCCGCTCACCTCGCCAGTGGTTCCGACGACGGTCACACTCGATCCGTTGAGAATCTCATGCACGGTGTACCCAGCTGCCGTCTGGTTGTCCCCCTGCCCGGCGACGACGGTCCATTGCCCGTCGATCGACCCGGACGCCGCCTCCGCGCCCTCAGTGGACACCACGGCCGCCGGTGCATCGTCTTCAGCGATGAACTTCCCGTACGCCCACGGCCCCACGAGCAGGGCGAGTACGACCACAACTACTGCTCCGCCGATCCACCAGATCTTTTTCATGGGCTCGACGATAGTTGCAGCTTCAACAGTTGTCAGGACTTACGACCTGGGAGAACCCTGTGAAAGTGCTCCACGACCACCGAAGGCGAGCCACATCTACAGCCATTAGTAATCATTTGGTAAAGTCGACTGTGCATTCCGGCCCCCAGCCTGGAATGCCTGGGCCGTGCGCATCGAATCATGCATCGATCCCGATGCGCACGGTCTGCCCGAAACACGAATCACACCGATCGAGGGAGCTCGCGATGGCGGACCTGACGCTCCTGACCGACGACGAGTTACGCGAGCGTCGGATCGCCCTCAGTCGATCCCTCACTACCGCAGCAGATTTGATCCCCACCCCGCCACCTTCGTTCTTCGAGAAGCTGAAGCAGGACATCGATGCCGCCGCTGCAGAGTGGATCGCCCGCCGCTCCTGAACGTTCGAATTGCGCACACAGAACCGGTTTTCGATTTCCTCACCGGTTCACCCCGCAAGGGTGATGATGCAGCGGACGGTCACCGGCACCATGACTTCATGGACTCCCCGACCGACTCAATCGCACAAGGTTTCACGCCGGCACACGCTCAACTGGCGAGATCGGCCGGAGTTCCAGCAACGCTCGCCGCTGAGAGTTACGTGGAAGCCCTCGCCCGGATCGTCTATTACTGGGGCTATCCAGCTGTGGACACCTTCGGCCGTACAAACATGTGGGAGATCATGGATGGCAAGACCGGACTCCAACTCGGTCTTCTGCCAGGCGCCGCCAAGAATTACACAGGTGCCCTCACCGACTACATGAGCCCGGCGCAGCGGTGGGTCGTCTCACCCAACAACGACACGATCTACGGCGCAGGATTCGCCGATCTCACCGACGAAACCGCAGTGATACAGACCCCGACCGAGGTACCCGACGGCCATTACTGGACTATCCAGATCGTCGACGTGCTGACCAATGTGACTCACCAACTTGGTTCGGCGACAGGCACTCCCGGCGGAAAGTTCCTTCTGGTCGGACCTGATTGGGATGGCGAGTTGCCGGAAGACTTCCTCGATGTGCTTCGATCACCGACGAACGTGGCTGGTGTCTTCCCTCGCAGTTTCGCAGCACGTTCCGAGGCGTCCAAGCAGCAGGCGCGGTCGGTACTCGACCAGATCGGCATGTACCCCTTCAGCGAGGATCGACCCGGCCCGCGGTCCTTCGGCTACGAGGCCCACGCCGCGAACTCGATCTACCCTCAGGGCGTCACCGCCGAAATGTTGGCGGTCGATCCCGACGCCAGTCGACCTCAATGGGTGAAGCCGGAATCTTTCTGGACCGATCTTGCAGCAATGCTCGATTTCAACCCGACCATGGGCGCAGCAGACACCCCGATGGCTGATCAAGCCAAGACGCTTGTCGCACTGTATCGTTCGGACAAGTCGTACCGAGCGCTGCTCGACCGCGCCGCGCTCCGCGCCGACGTCGCCCTCCATCAATCGGCGAGCTACGTCCAAACCGGGGTCGACGCAGGCAACGGATGGCAACGGCAACGCAACAGTGGCCTGTGGGGCACCGACTGGTTCGGACGGGCGCTCGCGGCCGTCATCTACATTTACGTCAACGACTTTCACGAGGCTGTCTACCTCATCCGGGGTACCGACCACGACGGAGCGTTACTCCACGGCCGCGAGCGGTACACCATGACCTTCACAGAAGACGCACTCCCACCCGTCGACCGCAGTCGCGGCGGCTTCTGGTCTCTGACCATGTACGACAAGGACGCATTTATGCTCGCCGACGCACCGGGTAACCGCGTCAACCTCGGCACCGTCAATCTCGACGCGGGCGATCTCGTCTTTCGTGACGGGAAGCTCACCTTGCACCTGTCTCACGACGAGCCGACCGATCCGGATGCTCGTGCCAACTGGCTACCCGCTCCGCACGACGAATTTCGACTGATCATTCGCAGCTATGTCCCCGACAAATCAGTCCTCGATGAAACCTACCGATTCCCTGACGTCGTCCGAGCAACGGGACTATAGGCGCCACCAAGCACAAAAAAGCTCCCCACCTGCGTGAACAGGTGGGGAGCTTTGGCGGTGGCGGAGGGATTTGAACCCTCGGACGGGGGTTACCCGTCACACGCTTTCGAGGCGTGCTCCTTAGGCCGCTCGGACACGCCACCGTTGGTGACTTTACCGGATGGAGTGCCCGTGGCTGAAATCGCCAGGTGGAGCGGTATTACGTGAGCTTGTCCTTGATGCTGGACGCGGCGTCCTTGACCTTCTCGCCTGCATCCTTGACGGCCGATTTCACCTGGTCGCCCTTGCCTTCGTTTTCGAGGTCCCGGTCACCGGTAGCGCTGCCAGCAGCTTCCTTGGCCTTGCCCCCGAGGTCTTCGGCCTTGTTCTGAGCCTTGTCTGCGATTCCCATGAGTACTCCTCTGTGAACGCGAACGAATCGCCTTCCGACGATCCGCCGATGCCCTGACGGCATCTGCCTCCACCATGCCCTCGATTGATGGATCCGGCTACCCGAGTGTGCGACCACTCTCGATGGGGAATACCGAATTCAGGCCCGCTGCTCGCGGAAGAAATCTTCCAAAAGCCCAGCGCATTCGTCCTCGAGGACCCCGCCGCGCACCTGCGGCCGATAGGTCAATCTTTTATCTCGAACTACGTCCCATAATGATCCGACGGCTCCGGTTTTCGGCTCCCACGCCCCGAAAACGACCCGAGAAACCCGGGCGAGGACCAGAGCGCCCGCACACATCGTGCATGGCTCGAGGGTCACGGCAAGCGTCGCACCTTCCAGGCGCCAGCCGTCACCGTAGGTTTTTGCGGCAGCACGCAACGCGAGGATTTCGGCGTGCGCGGTCGGATCGGACGACGCTTCCCTGGCATTGGAGGCCCGAGCAACTTCGACGCCGTCTGCGTCGAACACCACTGCCCCGACCGGGACGTCTGCGTCGGAGGCGGAACGTGCGGCCACGATGGCCGCACGGATCATGCGCTGGTCGTCAGCGAGAGTCATCTAGCGCGGGAGCTTGTCGAGCGCTGCGCCGAACTCGGATGCGAACCCGAGTCGCTGCGCGATCATCCCCAACTGCTCGTCCGGATAGAGATCGGTCTCGGCCGCGATGACGGCGAGCACGGGTTCCGGCAGGCCCAGATCGGCCAGCACGGACAGATCGCCCTCTTCCCAGGGTTCGACATCGTCGAGGTCGTCCGGGTCGATGTCGGGAATCTCGATGTGCAAGGCGTCGAGGACGTCGGCTGCGATGTCGTAGTCGATGGCGGCGGTCGCGTCGGAAATCAGCAACTGCGTGCCCGACGGCGCCGGACGCAACACGATGAAGAACTCGTCGTCGACGTCGAGAAGACCGAAGACGGCACCCGAACTTCGCAGCTCACGCAGCTGCGTTTCGGCGGCCGAGAGCGAGGTCAACGCGTCGGGCGTCAGTGCCTTGACCGTCCAACGCCCCTCTTCACGGACCACCGCGACACCGAAGCCTTCAAGCTCCTCCGACTGGTTCGAAGAGGCGCTCTTGTTACCCGCGCGCTGTGCACCCATGGCGCAACGGTAGCCCGCCTGGTGCCAGTGAGTGAAGTCCGAGCATCGATGTGCCAACCTGAACTCGTGTCTGCGATCGATTCCGCCCCACCAGTCTGCGTTCTCGGCCTCGGATTGATCGGCGGTTCGCTACTTCGCGCCGCCGTCCGATCCGGCCGCCGGGCGTGGGGTTACAACCGTTCCAGCGAGTCCGCCGACGCGGCCCGAGCCGACGGTTTCGACGCCGACACCGATCTGGTTTCAGTGCTGCAGAGAGCAAACGAAAGCGGCGCGATCATCGTGGTCGCCGTGCCGATGCCTGCCGTCGACGCCACCTTGGAGGCAATCGCCGCGCATGCGCCCGACAATCCGATCACGGACGTCGTCAGCGTCAAGGGTGAAGTGAAGGCCGCGGTCGAACGAGCGGGCTTGAGCGCCAAGTTCGTGGGCGGTCATCCGATGGCGGGGACGTCAGCTTCGGGTTGGGCGGTCGGGGATGCCGATCTGTTCGTCGACGCGGTGTGGGTCGTTGCCACCGACGAGGGCGTCGACGCAGACGTGTGGTCGCAGGTCGCCGACCTTGCACTCGACTGCGGCTCGGTCGTCGTGCCGGCCGAATCTCTGGAACACGATCGAGCAGTCGCGCGAATCTCGCATCTGCCTCACCTGCTCGCGGAAACGCTTGCGATCACCGGAGCTGCCGGAGGCGAACTGGCTCTCGGGCTGGCTGCCGGATCATTTCGCGACGGCACTCGCGTGGCCGGGAGCGCTCCTGGCCTGGTGCGGGCGATGTGCGAGGGCAACCGCGACGCCCTGCTGGTCGCGCTGGACGAGGCGCTCGACCTTTTGCAGGGCGCACGTACCGATCTGCTCGACAACGGCTCGACGGCACGATTGGTGGACGCAGGGTTCGCGGCGCGCGGCGCCTACGAGTCGCACGAGCGGTGGGACATCGAAGACGTTCAGGCCGGAGAACCCGACTGGATCAACCGGATGCGAGACGCCGGTCGACGCGGCGGCGTCATCCGGCGATCCGCAACCTAGAACTACGCAACCTGGAGATACGAAACCTAGATACGAGTTGCCAGACCCGGGTAGTCGAGGACAAAACCTTCGGTGTCGACGGACAGCGTCGAGCTGGACACCGGGGACAGCACACTGATTCCGTCGGCGCCGGAGCTGTAGGTGATGGTCGCACCCTCGACGCGCAGGTCGAGGAGATTGACGTAGACGACCGGGACCTCGGCGTCCTCGATGTCGTTCTGCAAGCCGACGCGGCGGATGGGCAGCGTGTTGAAGAACGGGCTGAGGATCACGTCGACATCGAGTGCGCCATCGAACGCAGAGCGCTGGTGACTGGCGCCGTTCTCGACCATCCAGGTGCCTTCTTCGTCCCGGCTGATCGACATCTGACGCTCACCGGCGGCCAGGGCGGTCCGCACGGACAACCGGCGGGTGATGCCAGCCTCGTCGGTGACCAGGTCGTACGACGCGCTGAATGCCGGGTGCTCACTGCAGGCTCCACCGATGATCCGGCCGGAAGCCTTGATGCGATTTCCGTTCAGCTGCACACGAACAGACTCCATACGAGGAGCGTTGTGGGCCTGCCAGGTCAATACCGCGGGCCAGGACGCGTCACCGGAAGGTTGGATGCTCACCCGACCACGGTAATGGACGAACGGGCACGGAGCACCGCTGGTTCGGGTTATTGCTTCGATCAGGGACCTTTTAGGGACTTCGATCGGCCCCGAAGATCTCGATGTAAGGCGTTTCACAACGGTTCTTCCGTAAGGAGCACGCCGCGGACCGAATAGTTGGCAAACGGTGTCGGAGTTCTCGAGTACCGTGCTTCTAGGTCGGTTCGTGAGGAAGGGTGCTGTGACGTCGTCGCGGAGCATGGTGGGTTTGTTTGCCGGTATCGGTGGTCTCGAGTTGGGGCTCTCGGAACATGGGTGGAACACCGAACTGCTGTGTGAAATCGATCCGGGCGCGCAGGCGGTTCTCCGTTCGCGTTTCGCCGACGTGCCGTTGCACGGTGACGTCACCAAACTTCGCGCGCTGCCCAGTGACATCGAATTGGTGGCCGCCGGTTTCCCCTGCCAGGACCTCTCTCAGGCCGGCAAAACGGCAGGCATCACCGGCGCACGCTCAGGCCTGGTGGACGAGGTGTTCCGTCTGGTCAAGCGCAAGAAGGGCCCGCGCTGGCTGTTGATCGAGAACGTTCCGTTCATGCTCCAGCTCGGCAAGGGCGCCGCCATGCGGCACATCACCGACGCCCTCGAAGACCTCGGATACACCTGGGCGTACCGGGTGGTCGACGCCCGCGCCTTCGGACTCCCCCAGCGTCGCCAGCGAGTCATCATGCTTGCCTCGCGCACAGATGATCCCCGCGAAATCCTGTTCGGCCAGGACGCCGGCGAGCGCCTGGGTGGCGATCCCGCGGACTACCCCTGCGGCTTCTACTGGACCGAAGGCACTCGCGGTCTCGGATGGGCCGTCAATGCCGTGCCGACGCTCAAGGGCGGCTCGTCCGTCGGCATCCCCAGTCAGCCGGCAGTCCGGTTGCCGTCAGGTGAGATCGTCACTCCCGGTCTAGTCGATGCCGAGCGACTGCAGGGTTTCGATCCCGACTGGACGCTGCCGTCCGTCGAGGTTCCCGGCCTACGCCACAGCCATCGCTGGAAGCTCGTCGGCAATGCCGTGAGCGTGCGGATGGCGTCGTGGGTCGGTGGCCGGTTGAGCGATCCCATCGAATACGACGCCGCGGGCGAGACGCCACTCGAACCGGGCGACGCCTGGCCGAGTGCGGCCTGGGGCCGTAACCGCCAGGCCTTCCGCGTCCATACCTCGACCTGGCCGGTCCAGTACGACTACGAGGATCTGAGCGGCTTCCTCGAAGACACGCGGTTGCTGTCGGCTCGGGCCACCGCCGGCTTCCTCAAGCGCGCACGCATGGGTAATCTTCGGTTCATCCCCGGTTTCATCGAGGACGTCGAAAGCCATCTCGAGCGGATGGGCGGATACCCCGAGGCCGCAGCATGACGGACTCGCTGTTCCCCGAACCTGAAACGCTGTTTTCCGAACCGGAACACGAACCACTGTGGAGTGCACTGCAACTCGCGGGCGACAAGCCCCCGGCCGACGCCGATCGCGGCGAGAAGAAGAACTACGCCCAGCGACTGTCCAATCAACTGGCACAGACGGTGGCCGACGCTCTGCGTCCGCTGTATCCCAACATCACCCCGACGGCGTCCGGTGAAGGCCAGGAGGCAACAGTCGATGTCGCCAAGGGCCGAAAGCGCTTGGACGTCAAGGCACTCGACCCCACTCTCGGCCTGATCCTCTGCGTCTCCATCAAGACGTACAACTTCCAGGACTACAGTCCCCGCAGCGGCAAGCTGGGACGGTGGACCAAGAACATCGTCCGCAACGACCACGAATTGCGTGGCGAGGCAATGGTTCTGCATCAGCGTCAGCCGTACAGCGTGTTGGTCGCCGTCATGTTCGAGCCGTACGCCACGTGCGACGACGGCGACCCGACCAAGACCAGCGACACCGGCAAATCCTCTTTTGCACACCACGTCACGACGCTCTCGAAGCGCTCGGGTCGGGGCAAGCGCGCGGTGGTCGGCGTTCCGGGAAAGGCCTGGGTGGATCTCGGCGCCGAAGACACGCGCTACGACCTCTTCGAGAAGGTCTACATCGGACTCTACGAACCCGATGGTGCAGTCCGGTTCTTCGACGTCGACGAACCACCGCCGCGCAACGGCCGCCCCACCGAGAGCCAGACTCTCTCGTTCACCGACTTCGTGACCGTCGTGCACGGTGAAGTGGAGCGTCGCAACAGGTTTGCGCCTACCTGGTCCGATCCCGAAGACAGCGACGATTCCGACGGCTGAGAGAACCACGGTGCCTGCGACGGATCCTGCCACCAGCGCTCGGATGAGCGCTCAGCGTCGGCGCGACACCAAACCCGAAATCGCACTTCGACGCGAGCTTCATCGGCGCGGACTCCGGTACTTCGTGGACCGAGCGCCGATCAAAGGTGTTCGCCGACGGGCCGATCTGGTATTTCCACGCCGCAAAGTCGCGGTGTTCGTGGACGGATGCTTCTGGCACAGCTGCCCGCAGCATGCGACGTTTCCCAAGAACAACGCGCAGTGGTGGACGGACAAGTTGGCCGCCAACGTGGTTCGAGACCGCGACACCGATGCACGTCTGGCAGAGCAGGGTTGGACCGTCATCCGCATCTGGGAGCACGAAGATCCGCTGGTAGCGGCCGAACGCGTCCAGAAAGCCCTGCTCGGTCCGTAAGCTCGATTTCGTGAAGGAACGCAACGTTGCGCGGTGGGGTTTGGTGGCTGCGCTGGCTCTGGGCGGAATCGTCTACTCGTCGTGGATTCTCGAATTCTTCCTGGACACCGGCCTCGACCCGGTGACATCGTTCCTCAGCGAACTCGATGCCGAGAACCAGAAATACCGCGATGTCTTCGGTAACGCCGATGTCCTGTCCGCAATCTTGATGTTGATCTCCGGAGCGCTGGGCCTGCTGATCACGCCCCGGCGAAGGCTCTACGTCACGGGCTGGATTGCGCTGGCAGTGTTCGGCATCGCGACCATCGCCGACGCGTCGTTCCCCCTCGAATGCTCGGGCGAGGGTTGCCCGTCGAGCGCACCCGACGGTCTACTTCCGCAGCTCCACCATGTTCACGCGTTGACGAGCAGCGTGGCGGTCTTCGCGATCTTCACCGCGATGATCGCATTCACCGTGGGAGCGTTCAGGTATCGCGAGCACCCTTCTTTGCGGACGACGGGTCTGACCATTCTGATCCTGACTTCCCTTGCGACGGTGTGGATGTTGACGACCAACAGCATCGAAGTCTCCGGCGGCGGTAATCTCGGACTGGGTATCGCTCAACGTGCGCAGGTGCTGGGAATGTCGTTGTGGTTGTGCACCCTGGCATTTGCGATGTCGAGGCCGCCATCCACCGGGCTCCCGGCGTCGCCGCGCTGACAGGTTTTCCGGCAAGCGATTCGGGCGATCCTGGAACTACAACTGAAAATGGCTGCCCCGAACTAGCGAAGGTGTGCCCATGTCTCTCGCGTCGTCGTTCTTCGCCCATCCGCACCAGGCGTTCACTGCTGGTTTCTATCGCAACGAATCCTTCGACTTCGAGCTACGAGTCGTTCTCGGGCAAGCCACCTTCGGCGCGGCAGACACCGGCGAAGTGCTCTCGGCCATCGCTCACGTCGGCGAGAAGGACCTCGAAGGCTGGTACGAGGCCTGGCTCGACCTCGGTACACGGGTATTCGGGCAGGCCGTAGAGGCAGCCGAGGCCGGGCATTCGCGAAGCGCGTCCAACGCGTACCTGCGGGCGGCGTCGTACTTCGGTGTGGCGATCAACGCCGTCGACGGTCTCAGCGACGATTCGGTTCTGGTCCCCACTTTCAAACGTCACCGACAGGCGTGGGACCGCTTCGTCGACACCACCGCCCAGCCCGTCGAACGCGTCCGGATCCCTTACGAGGACACCTACCTTCCCGGGTACTTCTTCCGGCCGCCCGGCGACGTGCGACGGCCGACTTTGATCATGGTGAACGGTAGCGACGGCCCGATCAGCGGGCTGTGGGGCAGCGGCGGTGCCGGGGCGCTCGAGCGGGGCTACAACGTGTTGATGTTCGACGGTCCCGGTCAGCAGTCGATGCTCTTCGAGCGCAACATCCCGTTCCGTCACGACTGGGAAGCCGTCATCACGCCCGTCGTCGACTATCTCGTGGACCGGCCGGACGTCGATGCGTCGAAGCTGGCGATGTACGGGATCAGTCAGGGCGGGTACTGGGTGCCCCAGTCGTTGGCGTTCGAGCATCGGATCGCGGCAGCGATCGCCGATCCGGGGGTCGTGGACGTGGCCGCGTCGTGGCTCGCCCACATCCCCAAGAACATGCAGAAGCTACTCGACGAGGGAAAGTCGGAGGCCTTCGACCGCGACATGGCGATAGGGCTGGGAATGAAATTCTCCAAGGACAGCGCCCGAATCTGGCGTTTCCGAGCGCGTCCGTACCTCGCCGACGGCTACTACAACACTCTCGCCGAGGTTCGGAAGTACCACCTCGAACACGTCGCCGGCTCGATCTCCACTCCCCTGCTCATCACCGATCCGGAAGGCGAGCAATTCTGGCCCGGTCAATCCAAGCGGCTTGCCGCCCTCGCCGGCGGACCGACGACGGTGGTTCCCTTCACCGCTGCCGAGGGCGCGAACTTCCACTGCCAGCCCATGGCGAGGCGTCTGACTGATCAGCGGATGTTCGACTGGCTCGACGAGCAGTTGGATCTCTGAATCAGGACACTTTCTCCTTTTTCGTCAAGAGAGTGGCGAGCATCGGCAGCAATAGAACGGTGATCGCCCCGGCCGCGACAAGAATCGACGCGTTGTCCGAGGACATCTGATGCGCGTCGACGGCCGCGCCCGTGACCGCCACGATCATGGGCAGGCCGGTAGCCCCGTACAACGCGACTTGCGCACTTTCGCGCGTGGTGAAGGGTGGTTCGACCTTCTCGAACTTGGTCACGAAGAACACCGGCACGCCGCGGACTACAACGATCAGGATCAAAAACGCAATCAGTATGCCGGGACTGGCGGCGACCGCCGAGACGTCGATCGCCATGCCTGAAGTGATGAAGAAAATCGGGATGAGGAACCCGAAGGCGATCCCGTCGAGCTTGATCTCGAGGCGCTCGTCGCCCTCTGGCATCAGTCGCCGCAGGATGAAGCCGGCCGCAAATGCACCGAGAATGACGTCGAGTGAGAACACGGCCGACAGCACTCCGAGGCTGACCAACAACAGAACGGTGAGGCGGACCGTCGTCTGCGCCGTCGTGTCCGCCCCTGCCCGCACCAGGCGATGTGTCCACGAGCCTTCGTGAATCAGCTTGCCGGGCAGCACCGCAACGATGACAGCGATCAAGGCGAAGACGGCAAGAACGATCAGCGACAGTACGGCACCACGGGCACTCAGCAGCACCGCCATCGCGACGACCGGCCCGAGCTCGCCGACGGCCCCGTGGTTGAGGACGGTCTTACCCAAGCGTGTGTCGAGGAGTTTGTTGTCCTTGAGGATCGGCAGCAGCGTGCCCAGAGCGGTCGACGTCATCGCGATGGCAACAGCGGCTTCGGCGGAGATCACGTTCCTCATGCCAAGCAGCGCGACCACCGTGAACGCCAGCGCGAGGCAGAACAGCCACGTGTAGAGCGCTCGACGTCCGCCGCGCCCACTGAGTTCCTGTCGGTCGATCTCGTAGCCGGCGAGCAGGAACAGCATGCCGAGGCCGAGTTCGCGGAGGATTCCGATCGCTTCGCTGTCAGCTGCGATGTTGAGGGCGAACGGCCCGACCACTGCGCCCGCGACCAGTAGCAACACCACTTCGGGAACCAGTCGACGCGGGATCAAGCCCGCGACTATCGGCGCGATGGCCGCGATCAGCGCAATCCAGAACAGCGAGGAGGCAATTGAAGGCACGGATCATTGTCGGACAAAACCGACCACTCTGCACACATTGCGACCGGTCAGTCTGGTAGAAGTATCGAATGCTCACCTAGTAATGCGTGAGCAATCCCACGTGAAGGAACGGCCATGACACAACCCCCGCAGGACCCTAACCAGCCATATGGCCAGCCGCCTCAGCAGCCGTACGGGCAGCAACCCCAGCAGCCCTACGGACAGCAACCACCGGCTCAGCAACCTTATGGACAGCCTTATCCAGATCAGTCTGGCGCGCCGTTCCCGGGCCAGTACGCTCAGCCGGCCGGTGGATTTCAGCAACCGCCGCCTTCACCGGCGAAAAAGAAGAAGTGGCCATGGGTCATCGGAGGCATCGTGGCGTTCTTCGTGATTGTCGCGCTCGCCACTGGCGGCGGGGACAAAGACAAGGAAGAATCCGCCGCGGCCCCCACAACCACGCAAGCCGCGGCCAACGGTGCCTCCGTGGCCGCAGTTGCCCCGGCCGAAGCTCCCAAGGAAACGAAGTCTTCGAATCCCGGAATCGGCGAGGAAGTGCGAGACGGAAAGTTCGGTTTCGTCGTGACGGGTATCGAGACCGGCCTCACGACGATCGGCGACAATCCCTACTTGCAAGAGCAAGCTGAGGGTCAGTTCGTACTCGTTCACGTCGAGATCACGAACACTTCCGACAAGCCCCAGGCTTACTTCGGATCCAATCAGACCTTGATCGACACCGAAGGTCGCGAATTCACCAACAACACGATGGCAGCGATCAATATCGACGCCGAAACCGCGATCGGCGGCGACATAAACCCCGGCATCACACGGAAGACCACCATTGTCTTCGACATCCCGACCAGTGCCACCCCCAAGGAGATCGAGGTACACGACTCGATGTTCTCCGGTGGCGCCACAATTTCGCTTCAGTAAACCCGGAACAGTAAGAACGACGGTCTCCACCAGTTGACGATCAGCTGGTGGAGACCGTTCTCCTGCGAAAGGCCAACGGACTGAGGTCAGTACAGGTACTTGCGGTACGCCTCTTGTCTGGCGGGTTCGAGGTCCTCGACGCGCAGGCTGTGTTGCTCCGCCATCATGTCGCGCAGACTCGGCACCTCATCGGATGCGGGCCACGTCGACGGATCCCACAGCTTCGCCCGCAGAATCGCTCTCGCGCAATGCAGATACGCCTCGTCGATCTGCACGATCACCGCAAGCTGTGCAGGCTTGCCGTTCATCGCCATCGAATCCAACAGATCAGGATCGGTGGACAGAGTCGCCGTGCCGTTGACGCGCACGATCTCGTCGTGCCCGGGCGCGAGAAAGAGGATCCCCACGTGAGGATTCTCGATCATGTTCCGGTACGAGTCGGCGCGCCGGTTGCCCGGACGATCCGGGAGCACCAGTGTCTTCTCGTCGGGGAAGAGAACCTGACTGACCAAGTCTCCGCGCGGCGAGCAATCGCAATTTCCGGCCGCATCGGATGTCGCGAGCACAAAAAACCGTGCCTGCTCGATGAATTCACGGATCAACGGAGTCGTGTAAGCCGTCTGCTTCTCCATGATCGTCGGATGGGGCTGTCCGAGAATCGCATTGAGTTGTTCCACGGATTCGATCCGCCCGCCCGGGGCGTTCGACGCCGTCACGTCGACACGTCGTCGAGCACATGGTGGCGCCCGAGCGGCAACACCAACGGCTTACCCGACATGGGGTCGGGGATGATTCGGCTCTCGAGACCGAACACGGTGCGGACGTTGTCGCTCGTGAGCACCTCGGCAGGATCACCCGCCGCGTAGACCCGTCGATCGGCCATGGCGACGAGGTAGTCGGCGTAGCGGGCGGCGAGATTGAGATCGTGCAGAACCATGACAATCGTTGTACCCCGAGTCCGGTTCAGGTCGGTGAGCAGGTCCAAGACCTCAACCTGGTGGCTCACGTCCAAGAAGGTGGTCGGCTCGTCGAGTAGAAGCAGATCGGTTTGTTGGGCGAGCGCCATCGCAATCCACACACGTTGGCGCTGACCACCGGAAAGCTCGTCCACCGATCGTTCGGCCAATCCGGTTGTGTCCGTGGCCGCAAGCGCCTCGGCGACAGCTGCGTCATCCTCGCGGCTCCACCTCGACAGCACCCGCTGATGTGGATGACGACCACGGCCGACGAGATCGGCGACAACTATTCCTTCCGGTGCGATCGGTGACTGCGGCAGCAGACCGAGCGTGCGAGCGAGCTTCTTCGCAGGCAGGCGATGAACATCCTTGCCGTCCAACAGAACATGACCGCTTCGGGGACTGAGTAGCCGCGACATCGACCGCAGCAGTGTCGATTTGCCACACGCGTTGGCGCCCACGATGGTCGTGATCTTTCCCGGCGGCACCGCGAGGTCGAGCGATTCGACGACGGTCCGTCCTCCGTAACCGAGTTCGAGGTTTTCGGCAGTCAGAGTATGGGATTCGGTCACAGCGAACCTCCCGTTCGGTTGGAGCGAATGATGAGGTAGACGAGATACGGCGCTCCCAGCGCGCCAGTCACCACGCCAACGGGGTAGCGGGTGCCGAAGGCGTACTGTCCGCAGAAATCGGCAACTAGCACCAGCAGCGCTCCGACCAGCGCCGACGGAATCAAAAGTGATGTTCCCGGACCGACGATGCGGGCGGCGATGGGCCCTGACAGAAATGCGACGAAGGCGATGGGCCCCGCAGCGGCAATGGCAAAGGCGATGAGTCCGACGGCCGCAATGATCGTCAGAATGCGCGTTCGTTCCACTCTGACGCCGAGCGCTTGTGCTGCGTCGTCACCGAGCTGGCTGGTCGAAAGGTTGCGCGATTGGCTCAGCAGCACCGGTCCGAGGACAACCAGCGCCAGGAGTACGGGAACCGTCGAACCCCAGTTGGCACCGTTGAGACTGCCGGTGAGCCAACGCATCGTCTCCTGCAGATCCCATGCGGCGGCGGTACTGAGCAGGTAGGCGGTGACGCTGTCGAGCATCGCGGCGATGCCGATACCGATCAGTATGAGCCGAGTGCCCGCCACACCGTCCCGGAAAGACAGAACGTAGATCAAGACTGCGACGCCCAGACCGACGGCGATAGCAAAAACCGATACCTGTGAACCGCCGAGTGAAAGCGAGATGATCGCGAAAGCCGCTGCAGCGCTTGCGCCGGAGCTGATTCCGATGATGTCGGGGCTCGCGAGCGGGTTGCGCAGCATCGTCTGGAACGTGATGCCGCCCAAGCCGAAACAGATTCCGGCGACCACAGCGAGGACAGCGCGAGGCAGCCGGAGGCGGCCGACAGTGAACGAGGCACCAGGCACGTTCTCCCCCAGCATGACCCGAAGCACATCTGACGGCGGGTAGAAGGTTTTTCCCACCATCAGAGTGACCGCGAAGGAGGCGACGACGAGGACCATCAGCACGGCAATCACGATGCGGCGGCGTCTACCTCGCCGGATACGGCTTGCTCCGACTGCGTCGACCTCGACTTCGGGAGTAACGAATGTAGTGGTCACAGCTCACGTATCTTCTGACGGCGGACGATATAGATGAAGAAGGGCGCTCCGATGAGCGCGGTGATGATGCCGACGTCGATTTCGCTCGGCCGGGCGACAATTCGTCCCAGAATGTCGGCGGCGACGAGAAGGCCGGCACCTGTCAGCGCAGAAAACGGTAGTAGCCAACGGTTGTCGATACCGATCAGCAGGCGGCACAGATGCGGGACAACCAAACCGACGAAGCCGATCGGTCCGGCAATGGCAGTGGCTGCACCGCAGAGCAACACTGCACCGAGCGCTGCCACTGCACGAACCACCGCGACGCGTTCGCCGAGACCTGACGCAACCTCGTCGCCGAGCGCAAGAGAGTTGAGACTGCGCGCTGACAGCAGACAGATCACGAAGCCGACAATGAGGAAAGGCAGACCCTGCCGGATCACCTCGAAACTCGCGCCACCGACGCCGCCGATCTGCCACGAACGAATGTTGCCCGCAATATCGTTTCGCGGCAGCATGATCGCAGTGATGAACGAAGCAAACGCAGCCGATGTTGCGGCCCCGGCAAGAGCCAACTTGAGTGGCGTGGCTCCACCTCGCCCGAGTGACCCGACTACGTAGACGAACAATGCCGCCCCGGCTGCACCGAGTACGGCCACCCAGATCATGCTGGTCTGGGTCCACAATCCGAACCACGCCATTCCGATCACCACGGCGAGCGAAGCGCCCATATTGACGCCCAGGATTCCGGGATCCGCCAAAGGGTTTCGGGTAATCCCCTGCATCACAGCGCCGGCAAGACCGAGCGCAGCTCCCACGATTATCGCGAGCACCGTCCGCGGAATGCGCTTGGCAATCGCACCCTGACCGATGTTGTCCGTTGAACCGCCTAGTGCGGCAACGATATCGGACCAGTCGACCTCACGAGAGCCGATGACGATCGAAGCGCACATGAGCACCGCGAGGACAACGAGAAGGGCGATCAACCACAGCGAATTGCCGAACGTCGGGCGCCGCGTATCGCGAGCGCCCGACGTCGAATCCTGCGAGGTTACAGTCACTCCGACTTTCCAGCGGCCCCGGCGAGCAGATCGACGTAGTCGCCGAGTACCCACGAAATTGCGAGTGGAGTCGGGTTGGCCGCCGTTCCCATCGGCCCGGTTCCATTGAGGAACACGATCGCGTTGTTGGCGACGGCAGGCATCTGCGAGAGCAGCGGGTCAGCCTTGAGTGCGTCGACAAGTGCCTGGTCACCGTAGGTGACGATCAGTTCGACGTCGTCGAAGACGTCCACACGCTCCGCACTGACCTTCTTCGAGAACTCACCACCCGTCGAGGCGTCGGCAACGCTCTTCGGCGTCGAAAGTCCGAGGTCCTCGAAGAACGCGGCGCGCGTGTCGTTCGCCGTGTAGAAGCTGACCTGGCTCAGATCAGCGGTGTCGACGTGCGTCAGGAACATGGTTGCCTTGCCGGCAAGCTGCGGATGCGAGGCAACCTCGTCGGCGATCTCCTTTTCGATGGTGGAGATCAGTTCCTGCCCTTCGGATTCCATGCCGAGGCCCATGCTGTTGAACTTGATGACGTCGCGCCACGACGTCGCCCACGGCCCCTCGGGATACGCCACAACCGGAGCGATCTCACTGAGAGTGTCGTAGTCCTCCTGCGTCAATCCGGAGTACGCGGCAAGAATGACGTCAGGGTTCGTATCGGAGACGGCTTCGAAGTCGATGCCGTCGGTCTCGTCGAAGAGCACCGGCGGCTTCGCGCCAAGGTCGTCGAGCTTTTCCTCGACCCACGGCAGCATTCCGTTGCCGTTGTCGTCACCGAAAGTCGCCGCTGCCATTCCGACGGGAACCACGCCGAGAGCAAGGGGCACTTCGTGATTGGCCCAGGCGACGGTGGCAACTCGCTCCGGCTTGGCGTCGATCGTCGTAGTTCCGAAAGCGTGCTCGATCGTGACGGGGAAGGAGCTGGATCCGCTTCCGGCGTTGCCGCCGTCGGTGGTCTCCGAGGAGTCGGAACTGCAAGCTGTCATGCCGAGGGCGACTGCGACCGCTGCTGCGGCCACCGCCAAGAAGCGTTTTGAACGCATGAAAACAGAACTCTCTCGAGAAGGGGTACGGCCCTCAACCCGGCTCAATCAGGCACTTAGGTGAGGTTTGCCTAAACCGTATACGGGAGGGCATTGTGGCGCAATCGCGTGTTTGGGACACCCCGTGTAGCGATCGAGTCAGAGCGAGATGACCGATTAGCTAGCCCGAAACATCCCTGGCGTAGCGCCTGTAGTGCGTCGGAATGCCGCCCCGAATGCGCTGGTCGAGTGGTAGCCCACACGCTCGGCAACCTCTTGTAGATCCAAGCCGTGGGCAAGAAGGGTCACCGCTCGTTGGGCGCGCACAGCCGAGACCCACTGCCCGAAACTCATCCCGGTCTCCGACCGAAATACCCGGGTGATGGTTCGCGGGCTGACACCGAGGAGCCTTGCCCAGTCGGACAGCGTTCGCATGTCACTCGGATCGTCACCGATCGCATCGACGATGGGTTGCAGAAGTGGCGAGTCCGGCACCAGCACCAGCAACTCGTTCGGCGACGGTGCCAGCACGTCGATCACCATCTGCTCCGTGAGCGAGCGCGAAGGAGCTCCGAGTGACTCGTCTGCCAGTCGCTCGAGGAGGTTCCGCAGCAGCGGAGTGACCTCGATCGCCACCGGCACGTCGGACAGAGAAGGAACCGATGCGATGTCGAGCTGAGCGGCGCGATACCAGGTGCCGGCCGGCGCGATCGCCGAGTGCAGGACGCCGGCGGGCATCCACAAACCTACGGTCGGCGTAATGGTCCACGTGCGCGATCCCACCGTGGCGCTCGACGCTCCCCGCTCGTTCCACAACAATTCGTGAGTCGGGTGCGAGTGCGCATCCCACCGGGTCTCGCGGGAGACAAGTTCGTCCATGCCCGCAATGACAAAGGGCACCTCGACCGCCCCGGCCGAGTAGACCGGGAGCGTCCGACTGTCGACGGTCTCCAACGGGTTCTCCTCGGTTCGCGTGGCTGCTCCGCAGAAAGCATAGGTCGCGTGGATCGGTTGTCGGTTCCCACGATCGCGAGGATCACCGCCCGAAATCGCCGAGGTGACCTCACACACATTCAAGAATTGCGTATGCACCACAACAAAAAGAAGGTCACAGACCTGAAGTCTGTGACCTTCTTTCTTGTGCGCCCGAAGGGATTCGAACCCCTAACCTCTTGATCCGTAGTCAAGTGCTCTATCCGTTGAGCTACGGGCGCATGTTCTGTTGTCTTGCTGGTCTTGCGTGTCTTACCGTCGTAATTTCTATCATTTCTAACCCGCCGGTCAAAATCACCGGCTTGGCGGAGGCGAGAGGATTTGAACCTCCGGTCCCTCGTAAAAGGGACAACTCATTAGCAGTGAGTCCCATTCGGCCGCTCTGGCACGCCTCCCTGGGGGTTCCGATCCTTTCGGACCGCCGGATCGAAAGATTACACACCCTTCGCCACCAAAGGCAAAACGTGTGGTCAGCGGGCTGTTTTGTGGACTTACCGCAGGTGGCTGTCGAACCAGTCGAAGATCCGGGTCTGAGCTTCGATGATCGAGGCCGAATCAGGGTCGTCGAGGTCAGCGTCCTCGGACAGCTGTGGCGGCTCGTCCGCCCGGTGAGCCAGTCCGGCGTAGCTGACCACCAGTGTCGCGACGTCGGCCTTCGCGGTCGCTTCCCGGAGCAGAGTCACGTGTTCGCGAGGCGTGCTGGGATCGTCCTCGCCGTACAGCGCCAGCCACGGCGCCTGCAGGGAAGTGGCCGCGTCGACAAGCGCCTGAGCATCCACCGACAAGGCTTCGACGATTCCCCGGGCGGCGACGCTCACCGCGGCGCCGACGGGACGGCTGGTGGCCACGAGCATCGCGGCGGTACCGGCGTCGTCGAATCCGAGCACCCCGATGGTGTCTGCGAGAACTTCGCGTCCGACGAGCCAATCGAGGGTCGCGTCGAAGTCGGCGAAGAGGTTGTCACCGAACACCTCGCCCTGCATGTGTTCGGGTTCGCGGTGAAACAGGTGAGGTGCGACGCTCACCCACCCTTCGCCGGCAAGCGCGCACATCAGATTCAGCAGAGCCGGGCTGAACTTCCGGGCTTCATGCAGGACGACGATCCCGCCCCGCGTCGGGCCGTCCGGCTCCACCACGGTCAGCGGAACAGCCGTGGCGACCTCCCCTTCGGCTCCGCGCAGATACGCGGTGGCTCGGAAGATTTCCGACATCTTCTAACTCTGACACGCAGACGGCCGCTACGCACCAAATCAGTGCGCGCATAATCGACTCGTGACCGCACACATTCGCCCTGACCTCGCCTCCATCCCCGCCTACGTTCCCGGACGCAATTTTCCGGGTGCGATCAAGCTGGCGAGCAACGAAACGACCGTAGGGCCGTTGCCCGGTGTGCGTGACGCCGTCGCCGACGCGGTCGCCAATGCCAACCGCTACCCGGACAATGCCGCGGTCGCACTCATCGAGGCGCTGGCCGCCTTCCTGAAAGTCGAGCCGGCCAACGTCGCCGCTGGTTGTGGCTCCGTGACGCTGTGCCAGGAACTCGTGCAGATCACCTGCGATCAGGGTGACGAGGTCATCTACGCGTGGCGTTCGTTCGAGGCGTACCCCGTGGTCACCCAGGTCGGCCATGCCGTCTCGGTCAAGGTTCCGCTGACCGAGGACTTCGGCCACGACCTCGACGCGATGCTGGCCGCGATCACGGATCGCACGCGGTTGATCTTCGTATGCAACCCCAACAACCCGACCGGCAATGCACTGTCGAAGGCAGAGCTCGAGAGCTTTCTCGACGCGGTCCCGGCGCACGTCGTCGTCGCACTCGACGAGGCGTACTTCGAATACTCACGCTCGGACGCCGACGGCATCGAGCTGTTCCGCAGCCGCCCCAACGTGGTTGTTCTGCGCACCTTCTCGAAGGCGTACGGCCTCGCGGGAATCCGCGTGGGTTACGCGGTCGCGGATCCGGAGATCATCGTGGCCCTCGGCAAGGTGCACACCCCGTTCACCGTGAGCGCCGTTGCGCAGGCCGCCGCAATCGCTTCCCTGGCTGCAGCAGACGAACTGCTTGCCCGCACCGAAGGTGTCATCGCCGAGCGGACGCGAGTTCGAACCGCTCTGATCGAAGCCGGGTACACCGTCCCCGAGTCGTCGGCGAACTTCGTCTATCTCCCCCTCGGAGAACTCTCTCCCGCTTTTGCCGGGGCGAGTACCGAAGCGGGCATTCTGATCCGCCAGTACGGCGTCGAGGGCGTCCGGATGACCATCGGCGATCCACACGAGAACGACGCATTCCTCGCTTTCGCGAACACCGACGTCGCGAAGCAGGCCGCGGGCATCGGCGTCACCGCGTGACACTCGATACATAACTGTTACGCCGAGGACTGGAATTCGTTTCGGCAGACGGGCACACTCAGGGAGGTTCGAGGCCGGTCCGAGTGAGGGAGCACGACGCATGACGCGACGCATGACACGAACGTGTGCCGTGCTCGCAACGACCCTTCTCGCCACCACCGCGACCTCCCTGAGTGGCGTCGCCAACGCAGAGTCCCAGGACACGGTGTCGGTACGTCTGTTGGCGTTCAACGATCTGCACGGCAGTCTCCGCCCGCCGGAAGGTGTTCGCAGCGAGATCAGGCAGGCCGACGGCTCGCTCACTCCCGCAGGTGGCGCGGCGTATCTCGCGGCCTACGTGACGCAACTTCGCAGCCAGGCCACCAACTCGCTGCTGTATTCGGTCGGTGACAACTGGGGATCGTCGGCGCTCGAGTCGGCGATGTTCAACGACGAACCGACGGTCGAACTCCTGAACCGGATGAAGATCGACGCTTCCGCGATCGGCAACCACGAACTGGACAAAGGGCTCGCCGAGTTCCGACGCATGCAGTCCGGCGGTTGCTCCGCCGTCGATGCGTGCACGTTCAGTCCGTCCTTCGGCGGCGCCAACTTCCCGCTGATGGCCGCGAACATGACGTACACCAACGGCACCCCGGCCACGCTGCCCTTCACCGTGAACATGGTCGACGGCATTCCGCTCGGAGTCATCGCGATATCCCCCGCCAACACGTCGCAGATCGTGACACCGGGTGGGATCGCCGATCTGCAGTTCGGCGACGAGGTCGAAGCGATCAACCGCACCGCCGACGTCCTCGACTTCTTCGGCGTCAAAGCCATCACCGTCCTCCTACACCGTGGGGACGAACCGGCCGTCGAAGGTGGGCCCAACGACTGCAACGTCGAGTCCGGGCCGGCCCGCGACATCGCCCTTCGTGCGTCACCGAAGGTGGACGTCATCTTCACCGCCGACAGCCACCAGCAGTACAACTGCGAATTCCCTGATCCCGCAGGCAATCCCAGAGTCGTGATGCAGGGCGCTTCGCACGGCCGGATCGTGTCCGTCGCAGACGTCACCATCGATCGCAACACCCGCGAGGTCGTTCGCGATCAGACGTCCGCGTTCAATCAGATAGTGACACACGATATTTCGCCGGATCCCGATATTCAGGCGCTCGCCGACCGAGCCTGGTCGGAGGCATCGGAAAGCGCTCAGCGACCGGTGGGGACCATTACCGCCGATCTGACACGGGACCGGGTACCCAGCGGCGAATCGACACTCGGCAACCTGGTCGCCGACGCTCAACTCGCCGCCGGATCGACACGAGGCGCTCAACTCGCGTTGACGAACCCCGGCGGCATGCGCGAGGACTTGGACTTCGGCACTTCCGGCCAGGTCACCTACCGCCAGGCCTACGGTGTTCAGCCATTCGGTAACAGCCTCGAGGTGCTCTCCGTCACAGGAGCGGTGTTGAAGGACGCTCTCGAACAGCAATTCCAGATCGACCTCGACGGCACCGCTACCGAGCGCATCCTCTCCCCGTCCGCGGGCTTCACCTACGCCCTGGACCGGCGAGCAGCGCCGGGCTCGCGAATCTCGGAAATGCGCTTGAACGGGCAGGACATCGCGCCCGACGCCGTCTACAGCGTCGTGGTGAACAAGTTCCTCGCCGAGGGCGGGGACGGCTTCACCGCGCTGAAGAACTCCACCCAGATGACCGGTGCCGGCAACGACCTCGACGCCTTGACCGCCCTGTTCGCAGCCGGGTCGCCGGTCTCGCCACCTGCCACCGACCGCATCCGCACCATCGGCTGACTAGGCATCCCCGCGCTCGATTGCCTAGTCTCGACGGGTGATCATCGCGACCCATAACGGCAAGTTCCATGCAGACGACGTCTTCGGCGTATCGCTGCTCAAGCAGCTGTACCCCGACGCCACCGTCGTTCGCAGCCGTGACGAGTCCGTCCTCGACAGCGCGGACATCGTGCTCGACGTCGGCGGTCGCTACAACCCGGCCGAGGGGCGCTTCGACCATCACCAGCGTGATGCCGGCGAGCGCAGCAACGGCATCCTGTACTCCGCCTTCGGTCTGCTCTGGCAGGAATACGGCCTGCAGTTCTGTGAAGGCGACGCCTCCGTGTTCCGCCGTATCGACAGCCGACTGGTCGAGGGCATCGACGCCGTCGACAACGGCCAAGAGATCTACACCCTCAACGACTACGGCACCAAGCCTTTTGATCTGTCGTCCGTGCTGGACCTTTTCAATCCGATCTCGTCCACCGACGAGGAGTTCGACACCCAGTTCGAGCTGGCCGTCGTTCTCGCAACCCAGGTCTTGATTCGCCTGCGCGCCAAGTACGCCGGCGACGCGGCCGCCGAGCGCGAGTTCACCGAGACCTACGAAAAAGCAACGGATCCGCGCTTCGTCGTCCTGGAACGCTTCGTTCCCCACGGCCGCGCCGCGTCGGCCCAGCCGGAGCTGCTGTTCACCATCTTCCCGAACACCAACGGCGGCTGGTCGATTCAGACGGTCAAGCCTGCTGACTCCAAGTTCGGTTCACGAAAGCTGTTGCCGGAGCCGTGGCGCGGCCTGAACGGCTCGGATCTTGCCGCCCAGACGGGCGTCGACAGTTCGGTCTTCTGCCACAAGGCCGGGTTCATCGCGGCTGCGCAGACCCGTGACGGCGCCCTCCAATTGCTCGAACTGGCACTGGCCGAGTAGTTCTCAGCTCACATTCCCAGTGCCGTCTTCACCGTCGGCCAGGAATCGTGAAGCGCGTCTTGCCAGTACGGCCACGAATGGGTGCCGTCGTTCCGATACGCGAATACTGCGGGAATCGACAACTCGCCCAACCTCGCTTCGAACAGTTGTGTGCACGTATTAGCGAGCGCCTCGAGCGGTCCGCCTTCGATGGCAGTCTGCAGTCCACTCGGGGTGAAGACGTTGTCGTATTCTCCGGGCGCACCTGTACCGGAGGACACGTAGATCGTCTTCCCTCGCAGCGTTTCCGCGTTGGTGGACGGGTCGTGCTTTTGCCAGTCGGGGTCCGACGCCGGACCCCACATGTTGGTGGCGTCGCCCGCCTTGCTGGCCACGGTGAGCCGCACGGAATCCTGCGAGGACGATTCGGAGTTGTCGAGACAGCCACTGTACGAGGCCAATCCGGTGTAGAGCTTCGGGTGATGTGTGATGAGGTTGGCCGCGCCGAGCGCACCCATGGACACCCCGCCGACCACATTCGTCCCATTTCCGGAAAACGCAGAATCGATCAACGCCGGAAGCTCTTCAGCGAGAAACGATTCCCACTTGTTCACACCGAGGTTCGGATCGTCGTTCTTCCAGTTGGTGTAGAAACTGCCGGTACCGCCAACAGGGAGAACGACGTTGACGTTTTTGTCGGCGAAAAACGCTTCGATGTCGGTCTTTTGAGTCCAGGTGCTTTGGGAGTATCCGGATTCCGAACCGGCACTGACGCCGTCGAGTAGGTAGAAGGACGGACGCGAACCGGCACTCGACGCTGGATGCAGAACCTGCACTTGCACCTCGCGCCGCATGGCCGGCGACTCGACGAAGACGGCACTGCGTGTGGGCGACAACTGCTCTATGCGATTGATATGAGCCCCGGCCTGACCGGCCGAATCTCCTGGCGGGTTTTCAGGTGCCGGTTCGGCATACGCCACTCCGCCCACGACAAGCGCGAGCACGACCAACACAATCCCGACAAACCCAAATCTCCGCATCCGTCAAGCGCCCCCTGAGCATCGCACGACTACCGCTGACTCTCGATTGGACAGGACGAACGTCCCGGGGTCAACCCACTGGTTGGGATTTATTACTCGCGGGTATCCAATGGAGTTGGACAGTTCTCCACCGATGCACACACAGGTGTGGATAACTTCATTCACATCCGCTTCCCAGTTGTGCATAACCTGTGGACAAAAGGATGAATTACAACATAGTTATTCCTTCTACCTGCAACGATTCGTTTCCCCACAGTGTGCATAACTTTGTCGAACAGGGCTCGCGAGACGCCGGTTTCCGGGCGTGTCCATGCAGTTCACACCGCCGCGCCACTCTTTGTTCACAGGCCCGACACCACCGGCCGACAATGCTCCCCACCCCGACTTCATACTTGTTGCATGCTGACCGCTCTGCTCGCCGCCACAGCTGTGCTCGCCCTACTGACTCTGGTCCCCGGGCCCGACATGGCCGTCGTGACGCAATCTGCTCTCGGCGCGGGCAGATCCGCCGGTTTCCGGGTAGCTGCCGGCATCGTCTCGGGCCTTCTGGTGTGGGGTCTGTTGACCGTCCTCGGGCTGTCGGCGATCCTGGCCGCGTCGGCGGAGGCGTACACCGTCGTCAAGCTCGCCGGCGCGGCTTACCTGATCTATCTCGGTGTGCGAGCACTGTGGGAGAGCCGGACGTCGCGGATGCAACACAATGCCGACGCTCCACGATCGCAGAAGGCCGGGACATGGAAGACGGGCTTCACCACCAACCTGCTCAACCCCAAGATCGCCGTCTTCTACACCGGACTGTTGCCGCAGTTGGTTCCGGCCGGGTGGCCGACGGGACCGTCGCTTGCATTGCTGGTGCTCATCCACGCAGCCATCACCATCGTGTGGCTCAGTGGCTACGTGGTCCTTCTCTCGCGAGCGCGTAGCACCTTCGAAAAGCCCCGAGTGCGACAGGCACTCGAGCGCATAACCGGAACAGTTCTTCTAGGATTCGGAGCGAAGATCGCGCTCGAAGCGCGCTGACACGGCAATCGGAAAAGAGTAGACAGTGGGCGCGTGGGGATCGGGACCGTTCGAGAACGACGGTGCAGGGGATTTGATCGCGTCCATCGGGCACGGTGATTTCACCTTCGAATCGGTGAAGTGGGCATTCGAAGACGACTACCTCGAGGTCGACGGCGGTCAAATCGCCGTCGCCTTGCTCGAATTGGTACTGATCGTGCGTGCCGACCGCAAGCGTGACCCTGCCACCCAAGACCTCGATCTCGACTCCTTCACCTCGGCTCTGACCAGTGAACGGCTCACCTGGCTGATCGAAATGGTGGAGCGCACCATCGCATCGACCGATTCGGAACTGTTCGAGCTGTGGGACGAGCAGGGACCGGAAGAGCTTGCGTCGTGGCGCGTTCCCGTCGTGGACGGTCTCGAGGATCTGCGCGTTCTGTCGGTCTGATTCCGTCGCCGCTCCATCACGTTTGCTTATCGGGCCACAACGGTTCGGTCTTGGTCAGATGCCCTGGTAGGACCCTATGGTCGAACGGATCACCGAGTGAGAACTGTGGCTCGTCGACGACGGGAATCCACGCTCACCCCGGACCCAGGAGCAGACCATCATGGCGACTTTCGTTCCGGCTGCGCGCGTCGACAGAATCAGGGAGTCGCCGAGTGTGGCTGCCGCACAACGAGTGCGCGAGCTGAAGGCCCAGGGCCGTGAAATACTCGACCTGACCGTCGGGGAGCCCGATTTCGACACACCCGACAACATCAAGTCTGCGGCGATCACTGCGATCAACACGGGTCAGACCAAGTACACCGCAGTCAACGGCATCCCGGCTCTACGCGAGGCAATCGCAGCACGCGCGGCTTCGCGAACCGGAATCCAGTACGCGGACAACCAGATCACCGTCGGCGGCGGCGCGAAACAGGTCATCTTCCTCGCTCTCATGGCGACGGTCGAAGCCGGCGTCGAGGTTATCGTTCCCGCCCCTTACTGGGTTTCGTACCCGGATATGGTCCTCGCTCACGACGGAACTCCGGTGATCGTTCAGTGCGAGGAGTCCGACAACTTTCTTCTCACAGCCGAAGCACTATCCGCTGCAATCACTTCGAACACCAAGTGGGTCATCCTCAATGCCCCGGGCAACCCCACCGGATCTGTGTACACCCGCGAGCAGCTGCAGGCCCTCGCCGAAGTGATCGAGGCCAATCCCCATGTCAGTGTGTTGGTCGACGAGATCTACGACGAGATCAACTTCGGCGACGCTCCGATCCCGAGTCTGCTGCAGGTCGCTCCGCACCTCCGTGATCAGGTACTGGTCACCAACGGAGTCTCCAAGTCTCATGCCATGACCGGGTGGCGACTCGGATACGGACTCGGAAATTCCGGATTGATCGGCGCCGTCAACAAACTGCAGGGTCAGAGTTCTTCCTGCCCGTCCTCGATCAGCCAGGCCGCAGCCGTGGAAGCCCTCACCGGCGACCAGAGTTTCCTCACCGAATCCGTACGAAGTTACCGACGACGACGCGACCTCTCGGCTCACCTCCTCGGTGTTGTCCCCGGGCTCGAGCCCGTCGTGCCGCAGGGTGCGTTCTACCTGTTCGTCAACTGTGCCGGCTTGATCGGCAAGCAGACCCCGGATGGCACCGTGATCGAGTCCGACCAGGATCTCGTCCTCTATCTCCTCGACGAGGCGTCGGTTGCCACCATTCAGGGTTCGGCTTACGGCGCATCGCCGTACTTCCGTATCTCCTTCGCCACCTCCGAGGCCGTCCTCGAAAAGGCCGCGGCACAGATCGCCGCGGCAGTCGAACGCCTTTCCTGATCTTTCATACTTTCTGGAGTACAAGATGATTCACGTCAAGACGAAAATTGATCGCGCGGACAAGGACCTGATTGCCGAACTGGGGACGTTCTCCGCGGCCACGATTCACGAGGCACAGGGACGTAAGGGGTCGCTGCATCCGGCGATCAAACCGATCGACCGCGACATGAAGTTCTGCGGCTCCGCCTTCACAGTCAAGTGCCATCCCCGTGACAACCTCATGCTGCAGGTTGCGATCAGCTACGCACAGCCGGGTGACGTCCTGATCGTCTCTTCAGGTGATCAAGCCGCCGGCCAGTTCGGCGATGTCCTCGCCAATGCCTGTGTTGCGCGCGGCATTACCGCACTGGTCACCGACGGCGGAGTGCGCGATACCCGGGAGATCCGCGAACTCGGATTCCCCGTCTTCTCCAAGCACGTGTACATCGAGGGAACCGTCAAGGAATCTCTCGGCCCGATCAACCATCCCCTGGTCTTCGGAGAACAGGTCATTTATCCCGGTGACGTCGTCAAGGGTGACTGCGACGGCGTTGTCGTGGTCCGCCGCGAGGAGGTTGCCGAGGCAATCGAACTCTCGCGTGCCCGTGACGAAGCCGAAGCCGGGTACATCGAGCGTTACAAGCGGGGCGAGACCCCACTCGAGGTGAGCAATCTGACTGCCCTGCTGGAAGCCAAGGGCCTGGTGGTCGAATAACCTGCTGTGCGCCTTTATTAACCGCCCGCGGTTAATAAAGGCGCACAGGGTCGAAGGACTCAGAACCGCAACAGCACCTTCCCCGACACCGAAGCATCCTTGGCGACTGCGAAGGCTTCCAGAGCTTCCTCGACCGGATATTCGTGTGTGAGAACAGCATCGACAGCAAGCGAACCGTCGGCGAGGGCGAGCAGCACCTCGTCGATTTCGTCGTTGAAGCGGAATGAGCCCACCAACTCCAACTCTCGCGTGATCGCCAGCGAAATGTGTACCGGTTGAGGTCCGGACGGAAGAAGCCCGAGCATGACCACCCGTCCACCGCGCGTCGCCCCGCGAATAGCGGATTCGAGCCCGCGATGATTGCCGGTGCACTCGACGACCACGTCGGCATCGGATGCGGCGACTGCCTCGGCGTCGGTGGCCTCGAGAACCCGATCCGCACCGAGCGTCGACGCGATCTGCAGCGGAACGTCGTGCACGTCGACCGCGGTGATCGACTGCGCGCCTGCTCGTTTGAGCACAGCCACGACCAGTGCGCCGATGGGTCCGCAGCCGACGACCAGCGCCTTCTTCCCGCGTACGTCTCCCGCTCGCGAAACAGCGTGCCAGGCAACGCTTGCCGGTTCGGCTACCGACGCAGTCCGCAGGTCCAACCCCTCGGGCAGTTCCCGGAGCATGCGTGTCGGGAGCACTGCGTATTTCACGAAGGCGCCCTCGGTGTGTGGGTACTGCGCTGCACTTCCCAGGTATGTGCAGCAGGGCGAGAGGTTGGGCCGATCGCTCGGGAACCGAGGCGCGGTCCCACCGGGCGTTGCGGGGTGTACGGCCACGGAAGTTCCAACTGCCGGCCCCGTTCCGTCCGCCGCGGCCGTCACGACCGTGCCGACCACCTCGTGACCGAGCAGCATCGGCGCCTTCAGAATCGACTCCCCCGCCGCGCCGTGCGTCCAGTAGTGCAGATCTGATCCACACACACCGCCGTAAGCGATCTCGATCACTGCCTGCTCGGCGGTCGGCGCAGTCAACGCAACATGCTCGACCCGCAGGTCACCTGCCGCATGGGCCACCACTCCGAGCGTCGTTTCCGGTAGTACAAAACTCATGATGCGCTCTCTCAGTCGTTGCGACGGATGAAGTCGAGGCCACCGGGCACCTGGAAGGTGGGGAGCACCTCGATGAGACCAAGATTGACGTGACCAGGGGCGTCGATCGCGAACTCGATGGTATCCGCGATGTCCTTGGTAGTGATGGATTCGTAGCCTTCGTAGAAGGTCTCCCACGCTTCCTTCATGGCTTCGGGCGTGCCGCCGAGGTTGCGACCGAAGATCTCGGTCTCGACCCGGCCGGGGCAGATCTCGGTCACTCGAATCCGCTTGCCGATGCAGTCGTTTCGCAGCTGGCGCGAAATCTGGTGCACCGCAGCCTTGGTCGCGTGGTAGGCAGTGTGGCCGTAGAAGTTGTACAGGCCGGCGATGGAGCTGATGTTGACGACATGACCTAGATCGCGCTCCACCATTCCCGGCAGCAGAATGCGGCACAGGTGCAGCACTGCACGAAGATTCACGTCCACCATCGCGTCGACCGATGCTTCTTCGGCGTCGAGAATGTTTCCGGTTGCGGACACCCCCGCGTTGTTGACGAGGATGTCGATCTCCAGTCCGCCGACAGCTTCGGCGAGCGCGGCGGTGTCGGTGATGTCCACGGGCAGAGGGATCATTCCGGTGCGATCGGCAACCTCACCGAGCTTGTCGGCATTGCGGGCGACGCCGTAGACCGTCAGTCCGCGCTTGGTGAACATCTCGGTGACGGCGGCACCCATTCCGGTGTTGGCGCCGGTGACGAGAGCTGTGCGGTAATCGGAGAAAGGCATTGTGTGCTCCTACAGGAAGAAATTGGTATGACCCGGCGGCCGCCGCGGACTGCAGGCGGCCACCGGGCCGGATCAGGAGTGACTCACGCGAGAAGTCACAGAGTGTCGCGTAGCGGAACGTGGGCGCGATCGGTGATGGTGCTGACCGCGATCAGCGTGCCGATTGCAGTGATGACCGCGTAGAAGGCGGGAACGTAGATACCGAATTCGGGGATCAACCAGGTCATCAACAACGGTGCGGTACCACCGAAGAGTGCGGACGAGATGTTGTAACCCAAACCGTAGGCGGAGTAGCGAACCCGCGTGGGGAACAGTTCGACGATCAGGATGTGGATGACGGCTGTGTGCCCGGCGAAGATCACTGCCATGAGGCAGGCACCGAGAACGGCGAGGCCGACGTTGCCGGTCACGATCATGGCATAGCAGGGGATCGCTCCGATCGCCATTGCCGCAGCTGCACCGGCGATGACCTTCTTGCGACCGATCCGGTCGGAGAGAGCACCCATGAACGGAATCGCGAAGCAGATCGCGACCAGGCTGGAGGCGGTGACGAGAAGCGCTGTCCCGGTCGAGAATCCGATCTGATCGCCTTTGAGGAACGTGGGCATGTACGAGAACAGAACGTAGTAGCCGGAACCATTCATCAGGGGAATGAACAGGGCGAGGATCATGGCGCGACGGTGCTCGGGAGTGGAGAATGCTTCCTTGAGCGGATTGCGCGACAAACCGCCGGATTCCTTGAGCCGCTCGAAGTTCGGGGTATCGGAGATCGCGCGGCGGATGTACCAGCCGATGATTCCCATCGGAATGGCCATGAGGAACGGGATGCGCCACGCCCACGATGCAAGTCCGCCGCCGTTGATCGCGTCGGCGTTGAGCCACGGCGACATGGCAAACGCGATCATCGTTCCGGTCAGCAGTGCGAGGAACGACGCGATCTGCGCGTAGCTCGTGATCAAGCCGCGCTTGCCTTCCGGGGCGTGTTCGGCGAGGAACGTCATGGCGCCGGCAGCTTCACCACCGACGGAGAATCCCTGCACGATCCGCAGAAAGATCAGCAGTGCCGGTGCCGCGATACCGATGGCCGCGTAGGTGGGCAGCAAGCCGATACCGGCGGTCGCCACGCTGATCAGCATGATGACGAACACCAACATCTTCTGTCGACCGATCCGGTCGCCGAGGATGCCGCAGACCACCGCGCCGAGGGGTCGAACGAAGAACGAGACCGCGTAGCCGGCGAACACCAGCATCAGCGCGTCGCTCGACTTCGATACGTCGAAGAACACGATGGCCAGTGCCGTCGCCATGAACGCGAAGACACCGTTGTCGTAGAGCTCGACGAAGATGCCGACGCAGCCCGCTGCGACGACTTTCCGGACCTTGCGCGGGTCGGCTACCTGGCCGTCTACCGCTTCGATGGTGTTGGTCATGCTGTCTCCAAAATAGACGCGCGGCGCGGAGCGCTCGCGGGGCGTGTGGTGCCGACGTGGCTCGGTACTCGGGCTTCCGAGGTGTGAAGAGGTATCCGGAGGGTGGTGAATACGTTCTCCACACGCCGCCTCAGCAAGGCGATGCGGTGCTGCTGTTCGCGGTGCTCTGCAACCGCCGTTGCGACGCTGCAGTTCCGGAATCGGACGCGGTGCCCGGGTCGGGCCTGTCCCAGCTGTGAGAGTGAAACGGTGGTGACGACTGCCAGCACCGGATAACCGGCGGTGACGCCTCTACCTCGATGCAGGACCAGAAGTTCGTTGCCAGCGGGTACTTCGACGGCGCCGATGGGGACGCCGCGCGAGAGGACCTCGCCGGTGCCGGTGCGCTGTGGGAGCGGCTGCTCATCGGTAGATGCCAGCCGAAGCCCGATGTGATTGCTCTGATCGCCCACCACGAATTCGGTGCCGAACAGCGCGGCTGCACTCTCCCCGAAGTCGTCGATGTCGGGGCCGTCGGTCACCTCGAGCGTCCACACGTTGCCGAAGGACGGTCGGTCGGGCAACAACCGGAACAGCGGTAGCCGGAAGACCGGGTGGTCGATCGGCGGGCAGTCGGTGTCGACGACCAGCGTCTCCCCCGCGGTCAAGTGACGGCCGAATCCGAGGACCTGGTCGGGAGCGCAGCTGCCCAGGAGGTAGTCGGCCGTCAGCTCTCCGTGGACGGCGACGTAGACGCGCAATCCGTCGTGGATTCCGGTGACGGCAAGCCGCTGACCGGCTCGCCAGACGATCGGTTCCCACTGCGGTTGCCGATGTCCGTCCACCGTCACCGTTGCGGGTGCACCCGTGACGGCGATCAGCAGATCCGTGGACGCCGACGCTGAAAAGTCGAGGGCCGTCAACTCCAGTAGCGGGGCCTCGCGCCTACTACCCACCAACGCGTTGGCGATCTCCGCGCTGATCTGGTCGGCTGCGCCGCCCGTCGCCTGACCGAACTGTGACGCCGATCCACGCCCCAAATCCTGGACGGAGCTGATTCCGGGAGTCAGGACGGTGACGGTCTCAGCCATGGGGATCACCCCCTACGGGCAGGAGCGAGCGTCCGTCGAAGTCGTCCCAGCGATCGGCGTCGATCGCACGGAAGACGAACAGATCGCCCGGGCGGTAGGCAGAAATCTGCTCCGACGCCGGATCGACCAAGATGAGCGGGGTCCGGCCGATCACTGCCCAACCGCCGGGCGCAGGCCTGGCCGAAACGACTGCCTGACGTCCGGCCACCGCAACGGAACCGGCCGCGACGTGCGGTCGCGGGCTCGATCGGCGCGGGATGGGAAGGCCGAACGCCGGGCCGTCGAGCATCGGGGCGCCGCCGGGTGAGCCGTAGCAACGCATGACCAACGGGGCTGCGGAGTGAAGGCGCACCACTTCGGCTTCGGTGACGCCGAGAAACCGCGCTGTATCACCCAGGTCCGGGCCGTGTTCGCCCCCGTAGACGACGGGGATCTCGAACGTCCTAGGTTCACCTTCCAGTGGTCGGGGGATAGTCGTTGCTTCGCGAACCAGGCCGCGGACGGCGTCGTGGTCGGTGAGGAGGTTGTCGAACTCGACCAGCAGGGCGTCGTATGTCGGGATGACGCTGACGATGCCGTCGGCACCGAGATCGAAACGTGCAGCGATCGATCGAACGGTGTTCCAGTTCTGCTCGGCGGTCCCGCCGCTGACACTGACGCGAACGGCGGCGTCACCGCAGTCGGCGACGTAGGTCTTCACGCGGGACACCCGACATCACGGGCCCGCCGTGACGCCACGACCCGGGTCAGCGGCGCAATGGTGACACCGGCGGCCTCGAGCGCGGCGCGAATCGCCTTCGCGTTCGCGACGGCACCGGGGTTGTCACCGTGCACGAGGACCGTATCGGCGACAACCGGGATCAACGTGCCGTCCACAGCTTCGACGACTTCCTCGACCACCATCCGAACGGTCCGCTCGACCAGAACGTCGACGTCGTGAATCACCGCTCCCGGCTCGCTGCGGGGCACGAGAGTTCCGTCGGAGTTGTATGCGCGATCCGCGATTCCGACGATGCCGACGCTCAATCCGCGGGCAGTCGCCTCGTCGGCCAACGCCCCGTCCTGGGCGAGCACGATCAACGACGGATCGAAGGCCGCGACCGCATCGACGACGGCGCGCGCGTAATCCTGGCGTACGGCAACAAGATTCCCGAGCTTGCCGTGGGGAGCGATGTGCGACAACGACGTTCCGCTCGCGACCGCAAAGGCGTGAAGGGCGCCGAGTTGGAACAGCACGTCGGTTCGGACCTCGTTCTCACTGAGATCCATCGCGCGACGTCCGAATCCGGCGAGGTCCGGAAAACTCGGATGCGCGCCGATGCCGATACCGCGCGATACGCACCCCCGCACGGTCGCATCCATGGTTCGTGGATCGCCTGCATGGAATCCGCAAGCGATGTTGGCCGAAGTCAGCGTGTCGAGCAGAGCATCGTCGGCGCCCATGGTCCACGTGCCGAAACCTTCGCCGAGATCGGCGACAAGATCGATGCTGGTTGCCATTTCGGTCCTTCCGGTTCGTTTACTTGTTCGTACGGGCGCCGTTGCCCGTGGTTGGTCCGACTGTCGAAGTTCTGTGTGTCGACTTCGGTGTTTCTGGGACGCTACTCAGGAACGCCAAAGGGTTGTTAATACCGTTTCGCGTTGGGGTGATCGGAATTCGATATGTCCGTTGAGCTGGTAGTTTGCACAGCATGGACACGAGAAGGCTCTACTCGTTCGTACGAATTGTCGATGCCGGCAGCATCACCCGAGCCGCCGACATCCTGCACATCGCACAACCCGCCCTGAGCCAACAGATGACGTCGCTGGAAACGCAGTTCGGTCAGCAACTTCTGATCCGCAGCAAACAGGGTGTCGAGCCGACCGATGCGGGGCACGCACTCTATCGGCATGCTCAGGTGATTCTGCGTCAGGTGGAGAGTGCCCAGGCCGAGGTGTCCGTGGTCGGACGGGCGCTGGCGGGTGGCGTCTCGGTCGGCCTCGCCCCGTACAGCACCGCGACGGCAATGGCCTTGCCGCTCTTGGCCCGTGTGCGCGAGCAGCACCCGAATATCTTGTTGCACATCAACGAGAACTTCGGTGGCGTGCTCAGCGAAGCGATGATGACCGGTCGCATGGATCTGGCGTTGTTGTACGACGCCGGCCCGATCAAGGGTGTGACGTTCGAACGCTTGCTCACCGAGGAGCTGGTGGTGGTTGCCCCGTTCGGTACCGGACTGGCAGGCGAATCGGGATCCGACATCTCCCTGCCCGAGATCGCCGAACTGCCACTATTGCTTCCGGGTCGGATGCACACCATCCGCAAGGTGGTGGAGCAGGCTTTCGACCGTGCAGAGCAGCAACCGAACGTCGTGGCCGAAGTGGAATCGGTGATGACGCTGTCCGAGGCCGTACGCACCGGATTGGGCGCGACGGTTCTGCCGTGGTCGGTGGCCCGCAGGGTCATGGACGTCGAAGCGCTCGAGCTACGACGCATCGAGCCGGGCATCGAAGTGCATGTCTCCCTTGGCACCCCGGCCAATCAGCCCCTCTCCAAACCGGCCGAGGCGGTGCGCGATGTTCTGCGCACCGTCGTTGCCGATTACGTGAAGGGAACCAACGCGAGCGGTCAGTAGCCCGCCGACGGATCGATCACGGCGGCGAGGTCCTCACCTGCGGCGAATCGGGCGACGTTGGCTGCAACGTGATCTGCCAGGACGCGGGTGAGCGTCGTAGCCGGGTTGGCGACGTGTGGAGTGATGATCGCGTTGGGCAGCTTCCACAACCGATGCCCGTCCGGCAACGGCTCGGGATCGGTGACGTCCAGTGCCGCCCCGCCGATCGAACCGGCTTCCAGTGCGTCGACCAATGCGTCCGTGTCGACGAGGGTGCCACGCGCGATGTTCACGATCCAGCTCGACTCCGACATCTGGTCCAGTTCGGCCTTGCCGACCAGATGCCGCGTCGCGGATGTCGACGGTGCTGCGATCACGAAGTGATCTGCCTTGGACCAGATTTCGCCGGTGCGGTCGGCCGAGAGCGTTTCGGAAGCACCCTCGACAGGGGTCCCGGAGCGGGTGATCGCGATGACCTTGACTTTGGACGCGGCGAGGTACGGGATCAACGCACGGCCGATTCCGCCGCAACCGATGATCGCCACTGTCGAGCCCTGCAAAGTGCCCACCCGCGGGTCGAACTCTTCCTTGCGCCACGACTGCGCCGCCAATTGTTCGGGGAGAGAACGAACTCCGGCGAGGAGAAGCATCATCGTATGTTCGGCAACATTGCCCGCGTACGCTCCGGCAGCAGACGTCCAGACCCGCTTGTCGTCGATCACCCCGGCGTCGAACCAGGGCTCGATGCCGGCGAACGGCAACTGCACCCAGCGAACCGAATCGGGTAGCGACGACGGGAACGTCTCCGGCCCGTGTACCCACACGACGCCCTCGGCGTCTGCCAGTGGAACGAGAACTCCACCGGCTCGGCGTATTCCGTCGGCGACGTGAGGATCCTCGACGGGACCGAGGTGGATGCGAGGGGCGCTGGCGTCTGTCATGTGGGTGCTTTCTGTTCGAGTAGCGGACGATCTAACAGCGGACAATCAGACGACGGCCGTCATTCCGCCGTCGACGTAGAGGATCTGACCGTTGACGAAATCCGAAGCCGGGGAGGCCAAGAACAGTAGCGACCCGATCAGCTCCTCCGTACGGCCCCAACGTCCGGCGGGTGTCCGCTTGGCGAGCCACGCGGTGAACTCCGGATCGTTGACCAGCGCAGAGGTCAGTTCGGTGTCGAAGTATCCCGGTGCGATCGCGTTGATCTGCAAACCGAAGGGTGCCCAGTCGGCGCACATCCCGCGGGTGAGCATCTTGAGCCCGCCCTTGCTGGCTGCGTACGGTGCGATTCCCGCTCGGCCGAGTTCGCTCTGCACCGAGCAGATGTTGACGATCTTCCCGTGTCCGCGCTCGACCATGCCGCGGGCGAATTCACGTCCGACGTAGAACGCACTGGTCAGGTTGGTGTCCATGACACGCCGGAAGTCGTCGTCGCCGAACTCGAGAAGTGGGGCGCGGTGCTGCACGCCGGTGTTGTTGACAACGATCTCGACCGGGCCGACCTCCGCCTCGATGCGTGTCGCCGCATCCCGGACGGCGGCCGAATCGGTGACGTCGAACGCGTATGCGTGCACCGTTGCGCCGGTCGCGTCGGCGATGCGTCGACGCTCGGCTTCGAGCACGTCGGAATTTCGGCTGTTGAGCACCACCACCGCACCCGCCTCGGCGAGACCAGTCGCGAGGGCCGAGCCGATGCCTCGGCTCGAACCCGTCACCAGCGCGACCTTCCCGGAAATGTCGAACGGGCCGGGGCTTGCGGTGCTACTCACGCTGTGACGCTCCTCTGAGATGTATGGATGTAGTCGACTGCCTCGCCCACCAGTGTGCTCGGTTCGGAGACGACATTCAGCGTGATGCCGCGCTCGTCGTCTGTAAGCGGTTCGAGAGCCTCGAACTGGGAGATGAGCAGACTCTCCGGCATGAAGTGCCCGGCGCGGAAACGCATACGTGCGGAGATAGTCTCGAAATCACCGTCCAGGTGGACGAACTGCACGTCGAGACCGTCCGGGCGCAACCGGCCCCGATAGTCCTTTCGCAGAGCCGAACAGGCAACGACGCCTGTTCGTCCCGCATCGGCACGCTCGGAAAGCCAGGCCGCGATCGCGTCGAGCCACGGCACACGGTCTTCGTCGGTCAACGGTGTCCCCGAACGCATTTTGGCGACATTGGACTCGGGGTGCAGATCGTCACCGTCGACGAAGTCTGCCCCGAGAGACGTGGCGAGACCCACTGCCACGGTGCTTTTTCCAGCACCGGCCACACCCATCACAACTACCTGCACGGTCATGCTTCGACCATGCCCGACTACCGAAGGCCAGACAATACTCGAGTGATACCGGTTCGCGAGGGTGCCATAGCGGAACGATCTAGGAGCTTCTGCCCGTTCGAGCCCTATCCGTTCGCCTTCGCGATCGAATCCTTGCCCTCGGCCGCTCCACCCTCGATGGTGTCGTGCTGGATGGGAACGAACTTCTTCTTCGGCAGCAGGAACAGCCACGTCGCGAAGACGAACGGGCCCGTTCCGGCCGGCAGGCTGATCGGAGCAAAGGCAGACACCAGCGTGCCGTGGATGACAACAGTCACCAGTACTCCGAAGACGGTGTAGACGAACACACGCCACGACGGGTTGTAGAACACCGATCCGAGAGCAATTGCCGTCAGCACCGAACTGAGCCCGTAGAGACCATTGCCGATGTCGACGGTGTTTGCGCCCAGCGCCAGTACCGAACCCATCGCTATCGCGGAACCGATGAGCGCGAACAACGCCGCCCAACGCGACGCGACCAGCAGCGCGATCACGAAGATAATGCCGGTGACGGTGTTGTTGATCAGAAAGATCTGGGAGACGTTGCGGAACAGCGTGTCCCACAGGAAGCTGAAAGTAATTTCGGCATGAACTGACGCGTCCCCGATGTGCTGGGGAAACTGGCCCGCGCTGAGGTCTGACGTTTCGATCCGCAGGAACTGGAACGCCGCGAGGAGGAAGAACCAGTTGACGAGGTTGAACGGAAAGGTCAGCGCCGGTACGCCCCACGTCTTGAAGACATTGGCAACGGCCAGGAACGCGATCGTCGACGCGGCAGCTCCCACCACGAGGTAGATCCACAGCATCACACCGCCGGCAAGGAACGTCGGAAAGGCAGCTCCCACAAGAACTCCGTTGTATCCGTACAGGCCGATACGCATCGAATCGTCGTCGGAGTGCAGCATCATGCCGGTGACGGTGGATACCACCAGACCCACCACGGCACCAATTGCGACGGTGATCGTGTCCGCGGCTATCGCTCCCCAGAAGATACCGACCAGAAACAGCAGGCCCGTCAGCGCATTGCCCTGGAACATCACCTGCCCGGAGCCTTTGAGATTGGTGTCGATGAATCTGAGCACGACGTTCTTGTCCGCGACGTCGTCCCAGGGTTTGGTGATGGTGGTCATCGCACGTCCCTCGATCCTTCTCCGACGATCCGCGTCATCCCCACAGCGGGACGGGCGGAATGGTGGTGTCCAGAACTGCCTTTCGCACCAGAGCCCAGAAATCACGAACCTTCGCCTTGACGGGTTCGCTCTCCGGACCGAGGACTTTGAAGATGAGACCGGCGTCGTTCGGTAGCCGACTCGCTCCGGAAACGACCTTGCAGTCACGGCCCGGAACTACCTCTTCGAGAATCGCGTCGGCGTGCTCCTTCGGTGTCAGCAGGATGACATTGCCGAACACGTCGTGGTCGCCCATGATTCCGCCGTATCGCACGGGGAAGCGTGCCGGTTCGATCACCAACTTCTCGGTGAAGAGATTCTTCCCGTCCGGGCGCTTCGCCTTGATCAAGGTGGAGTACAGGTCGTAGACGAACATCTCTCCGCCGTCGTGATACTTGCGACCCGGCATCACGATCTCCGAGAACAACAGCGTTGCAGTCGGATCCACCGTGATGTCGGTGCGCGCGTAGTACCTCGCGCTGCGGTGTGGGATCGTCACTCCCGGCATCAGTTCGAGATACGAATTCTCGGCCAGCACCACTTTCTGGAGTTGTGACGCGTGATTGGCATCCATCCGGTGGACTTTGGTAGCCGACTGGGTGGTCACGTGTGCAAGGGAACCTGGCTCCATTTCGATGGTCAGGAACAACCGATCACCTTGCAGCACACTGCCGGACGTCGAGATCATGTAGACGCACGGCATGGTCGGCAACGCTTCGTCCCAGTACAGCGCCTGCTGAACCAGCAGCGGTGTCTTGCGGTACATGTCCCGCAGGATCGTCTTGTCGCCGCGGTCGACAAATCGCATCTCGAGAACCCCGGTCTTACCGACCTTGCCGGCCGGCGCCTGCTTCGGCTGGTCCTGGTACTGATCGAGTTCCGGGATGGTCGGGATCGGCCCCGGGAGCGACCGCGATGCTCCCGGGACGGGCGGTGCACTCACGGTACGCTCGCTCCCACTTCCTCTTCGTCGAAGAGGACTCCGTGCACGATGAGGTCCACCACTTCCTTGATGCCTTCCCCGGTCATGCAATTGGTGAAGACGAACGGCTTGTCGCCGCGCATTCCCTTGGAGTCGCGATCCATGACTCCGAGATCAGCGTTGACGTACGGTGCGAGGTCGGTCTTGTTGATGACCAGGATGTCGGACTGCGAAATTCCCGGACCGTTCTTGCGCGGAATCTTGTCGCCTGCGGCCACATCGATGACATAGATGAAGAAGTCGACCAGAGCCGGACTGAACGTCAGTGTGAGGTTGTCGCCACCACTTTCGATGAAGACCACATCGGTGTCCGGGAACGTCTTCTCCATGTCCTCGACGGCCGCGAGATTCATACTCGGGTCTTCGCGGACGGCGGTGTGTGGGCAGGCACCCGTCTCGACGCCGACGATACGTTCTTCCACGAGAACACCTTTGAGAGCCTTGCGCACATGCTTGGCATCTTCGGTGGTGACCACGTCGTTGGTGATGATCAGAACGCTGGTGCCCCGCTTGATGAACTCCGGTGTGATCGCCTCGATGAGCGCGGTCTTACCCGAACCCACGGGTCCGCCGATTCCGATGCGCGTTGTCTTCTTCATCGTTCTCCTTCTAGTTCATGAACATTCGGACGTGCGCCTTGACGTGCACCGCAGCCAGAATGTCGATCATCGGGGCGAAATTGGACATGTCGTCGAGTCCGTAATCACGCACTGCGGCGTACTCATGGCCGGCAGTCTGATTGACCTCGAACAGAATCTCTTGCGTCGCAAGGTGATCGACTCGGACGATACGAAGGGCAGCGCCGAGCAACGTCATCGCGACACCGTACTGATTGACCGTGAAAGCGTCCTCTTCCGGAGAACCCATCTCCGCGAAAGCAATTCCGAGGCCGACGGGGTAGGTACCCGGTGTCTCCCCCGATGCGATCGCGGCCAACCACTTGTTGAACAGGGTCTCACCGGCCAAGCGCCCGCCGAGTTCGGCCAACTTCTTACCCATGCGGGTACTCATCGTGCGTGCTTCTTCGTTGAGTTTGCGTTCGATCACTGCATGATCAGCGGCGAGGATCGCCGAGAAATCACCGGCTGCCGCACCCCGGTGCGCCGCGAGTACGGCGATACCGTCGCACGTCGCGCCCTGATGGGCGGCCGAGAGCACAAACTCCCGCAGCGACGGACCACCCGTGACAATTCCCTGCGCCACGGCCGATTCCAAACCGTTGGAGAACGAGAAGGAACCGACCGGGAACATGGAATCGGAAAACTGCATCATCCGCATCGCGCGGTTGATGCTGAGCCCGGATCCCTCAGACGAGAGGGTCATGGGTATGCCCCTCGCCCTCACGCGCGGCCGCACCGAACAAACGGCGTGCCTCGTGTGGAGCGATGTAGGGAATGACCTCGGCGCCCGGGATGAAGGTGTACTCGATGCCCTCGAAAGCATGTGTCCGCATCACCGAGCCCATGACCGCCTTGTCGACGGTCAACGGAACGTAGACCTTCATTCCCTTCACCACCGCAGGCCAGTGCTGGTTACCCACGGCATGTCCCAACTCCAGGCACGTCTGAATCATCTTCTCGGGCGTGACGTCGACCAGCGCGCTCAGGTCGATCTCCAACACGTCCTTGAGGTTGATCCTGGCCACGACCACGGTGTTCGCCGGCTCGTCCCACAGCAGAATGTCGCCGTCCTGCAACTGAATACCCCGATCGAGCGAGACGGCCAATTCACGGCCACCGATCGTGGTGCGTCGTAACCGACTCTTCTGCGCTTCCCACTGATCGAGCGACAAGACGTCGACTACCGCATTGTCGAGTCGACCGGCCCACTCCTCGTCGGTCTCCTTCCCGAGCAGCGCGTCGACTCGCGTCGGCTTTCCGCTCGGCGCGGTCATCTCGCCGTGCGTGTGTGGCGTCGCATCGGCGCCGTGCGTGTGTGTGATTGTTCCCGACACTGGAGACCCCTAACTGAAGAAGTAAAGTTGGTTCAAGCGAATGGATTCGGCAGGTTCGACGTATGCGTGGACGCCGTCCGCAGTCACCGCGAAGGTCTCCGGGTCCACCTTGATTTCCGGAGTGGCCGAGTTGCGAACCAGATCACGCTTGGTGACTGTTCTGGTCCCCTCGACAGCAACAACTTGACGTTCGAGACCGAGCCGATCCTTGATACCGTCGTCGAGTGCCGCTCGCGAGACGAACGAGACCGAACTCTGCGGCAACGCCTTGCCGAATCCACCGAACATCGGCCGGTAGATCACCGGTTGTGGTGTCGGGAGCGACGCATTCGGATCTCCCATGGCGTGCCAGCTGATCAGACCGTTCTTGATGATCGTCTTCGGCTTCGCGCCGAAGAATGCGGGCTCCCAGAGAACAAGATCCGCCATCTTCCCGACACCGATCGACCCGACCACATGCGAAAGACCGAACGTCAACGCTGGATTGATCGTGACCTTCGCGACGTAGCGCAACACGCGGAAGTTGTCGTGTGTCGGTGAATCCTCTGGCAGCTTTCCGCGGGACCGCTTCATGCAGTCCGCTGTTTGGATCGCGCGAAGCCAGTTTTCTCCGACGCGGCCCATCGCCTGCGAGTCACTCGAGAACATCGAGATGACGCCCATGTCCTGCAGTACGTTCTCGGCACCGATCGTCTCCGCGCGAACGCGAGACTCGGCAAACGAAACATCCGAGGGCACTTTGGGATTGAGGTTGTGACAGACCATGATCATGTCGAAGAGCTCGGCCTGAGTGTTGATGCCGTACGGCAACGTCGGATTGGTCGACGCCGGAAGTACGTTGTCCTCGCCCGTCACCCGCAGAATGTCGGGTGCGTGACCACCACCCGCACCCTCGCTGTGATAGGTGTGAATGGTACGGCCTTCGAAGGCCGCGATGGTGTCCTCGACGTATCCGGCCTCATTGAGGGTATCCGTGTGAATGGCGACCTGAACGTCCATTTCGTCTGCCACCCGAAGAGACTCACGAATTGTGGCCGGTGTCGCGCCCCAGTCCTCGTGGACCTTCAGACCGGCCGCACCGGCCTTGATCTGTTCGACCAGCGACTGATGCCCGGACGAGTTCCCCTTGCCCAACATGCAGACGTTGACCGGCAAACCCTCGTTGGCCTTGAGCATCATCTCCATGTTCCAGATACCGGAAGTGATGGTGGTGCCGTTGGTTCCGTCGGTCGGGCCGATGCCGCCACCGATCAGCGTCGTCACTCCCCCACTGAGCGCGTGGTACGCCTGCTGTGGTGACACGAGGTGCACGTGCGGATCGATGCCGGCTGCAGTGAGGATCATCTGCTCACCGGAAATCGCGTCGGTCGCCGGACCGGTGGTCAGCCCCGGGGTGACGCCTTCCATCGTGCTGGAGTTTCCCGCCTTGCCCCAGCCGACGATCTTGCCGTCTTTGATTCCCACGTCTGCCTTGACGACGCCGATGGTTGCATCGACGATGACCACGTTGGTGATCACGAGGTCGAGGGCACCGTCGATGCTGCACGACTCCGGATCCTGGCCCATGCCGTCGCGCAGCGTCTTGCCGCCGCCGTAGATCGACTCGTCGCCGATCGTTCGAAGATCTTCCTCGACCTCGATGTACAGGTCGGTATTACCCAGCCTGATCTGGTCACCCGTGGTGACCCCGAACAGACCCGAATACTCTTGTCTCGAAATGCTTGTCATGGGTGTTGCTCTCCTTCGTCCGCCGTGAACGAGAATCAGTCGGTTTGAGGTTCGGACTGGAAGCCGAGTTCTTCGGCACGCTGGACGGCTCCGGGAAGCCTCGGCCGGTAGGCGGCGTGGGTCGGCGCCCAACCGTCGACAAGTCCGTTGAAGCCTTGCACTCGTTGCTTGCCGCCGAACGGCACCAACGTCACTTCCTTCTCGTCGCCCGGCTCGAACCTGACCGCCGTGCCCGCGGGAATGTCGAGGCGCCAGCCGAAGGACTGTTCACGATCGAAGGACAACGCGCGATTGACTTCCATGAAGTGGTAGTGCGAACCCACCTGGATGGGACGGTCACCGGTGTTTCGGACTCGCAACTTCAAACGTGGACGGCCCTCGTTGAGTTCGATCGGCTCGTCCCGCAACACGTATCCGCCGACCGGCACTTTCTTCTCGCCGCCGGAATCCTTCTTCGTCGATTTGCTTGCCATCTTGGAGTGCTCCTGACATCTCGGTCGGGCTACTGGATCGGAGAGTGCACGGTGACGAGCCGGCTACCGTCGAGGAACACCGCCTCGACCTGCACACGTGGAATCATCTCCGCCACACCGTCCATCACGTCGTCGACCGTCAAGGCGTGCGATGCGTCGGCCATGACCTCCTCGAGAGTCTTGCCCTCCCGAGCTCCCTCCAGGGCGGCTGCAGTGATAACTGCGACGGACTCCGGGTGATTGAGTTTGAGCCCCTTTGCCTTTCGCCTCAGTGCGACATCCGCCAACATGAGGATTGTCAGCTTGTCGAGTTCTCGCGGTGTCAGATGCATTCTGAACGCTCCTTGTCGATCATGCGGTAACTCCCTGTCGTCGAATACATGTCAGCTCCCCTGTTCCGTCGCTTCGGTGAGAGGTTCGGCCGCTTGCTGGACGAAACCGCTCCTCCTGCCGCCCGAGTACTCGTTGATCGCGTCCAGAACCGCCTGTGCATGTTCCGAGGCGACCAGCACCTCGACACGCAACCGCTCGGTGAACACGACGTCGTTGCGTTGTCCGCGGAACTTGAGCGAGGCCGAGTCACTCGCGGAGACATGCGCTTCCGATACGACTATCGACTCCGCTCCGGCGGCCAGCAGCGCCTCCCGTAGCTTCTCGGACTCGATGGTCTGCAATACCGCGGTGATGAGTTCGTGCTTCGGGGCGCCGAGGTTCGGAACAAGTTTTGCCCCCTCGACCAGGACCCCCGAGTCGAACCCGCTGGTCTGCGGCGCACCACCTGCGTCGACGAATGCGGCGTTGTAGCGGTATGCGTCCATGCCTTGCTGACGACGGTCGATGTCCACCTGGTCTTTCAGGGCCAGCTTGAGACCGATGGTCTTCTCGATGCCCGTGGCGATCAGCCAGGTCACCACGAACGAGAAAGCGATGACGACGATCAACGCCAGCGCCTGCTCGCCGAGTAGTCCTGCCCCGCCGCCGAAGAAGAGTCCGTCGCGGCCGATCGAATTGATGGCTTTTTCGCCGAACAAACCGAGAAGGAGTGAACCGAGGATGCCGCCGATGAAGTGGACCGCGATGACGTCGAGCGCGTCGTCGAACTTGAAGATCGACTTGAGCGCGAGCGCGAAGTGGCAGACCAGTCCGGCAAGCGCGCCGATCGCCAACGCGGAGAAGGTGCTGACGAAGCCGGCGCAAGGGGTGACGGTCGCGAGACCGGCTACCGCGCCGGTGATTCCGCCGATCGCCGTGGCCTTGCCCTCGGTGTACCTTTCGATGACGAGCCAGACGACCATACCGCCCGCTGCGGCGATGTGAGTGTTCATCAAGGCCTGTGCCGCAACACCATCGGCAGCCAATCCGTCGCCCGCATTGAATCCGAACCAGCCGAACCACAGGATGCCTGCGCCGATCAACGCCAGAGGCACCGAGTGCGGGACTGCCTCGGCGTTGGGCCATCCCGCACGTTTACCGACCACCAGCAAGATTGCCAGGGCGGCGGCGCCGGCGGATGCGTGGACGACAATTCCGCCGGCCCAGTCCTGAGCTCCGCGGAGCGCCAACCAGCCTTCGGGATTGAAGAGCCAGTGCGCAATCGGGGGGTAGACGATGATCGACCACAGCACGAGCAGAACGGCCCAGCCCAAGGGCTTGAGCCGGTTTGCGGTCGCACCGGTGATCAGCGCAGGCGTGATGATCGCGAACATCATCTGATAGACCACGAACGCCAGAGTCGGTACCGCGACTGCACCTTCGATCAGGTGGAAGCCCGGGGCGGCGGCAGTGTGTATGTCCTGCAAGCCGAACAATTTGAGGTCACCGAGGAAGCCGGAACCCCAGTCTCCACTGAACGCGAAGCTGTATCCGAACACGACCCAGGTAATCGAGACGAGTCCGAGTGGGACGAGGTTCTGCTGCAACATGACGAGCGCACTGCTACCACGCACCAGACCGGCGTAGAAGAAGGCGAGTCCGGGAACCATGAAGAGAACCAGACCCGCGGAGATCAGCACCCACGCCGTGTCCCCACTGTCTATCACTGCTTCGGCTAACACCATTTCCATCGACATCGACGACCTCCGAGCATTATTCGGACCTGAACAAAGTCATTGGTTAGAGCAGCAATTCGCGATGTTCCGGTTCGCTGCGACAGTTACGCTACGCCCCATAGTTGCACCTTCTCAGCAAAATCGGGGGAACATCCGGTTTTCACGTTTAGTAGAGCATTGTTCTGGGAAAAGATGGGACTTTGCCTAAACATTGCGGACGCTCCACAACCTACAATTGCGGGACTAATTCTCGCCGAAAGTGGTTTAAATCTTGCAAAATGGGGAACGTAGCCGCAGGTGAGCGCCACTTTCGGAGCAGAAATGCCGTTTCCAGCTCGGGACTTAGCTCCCTAACCAAGACAGCTGCGAGCGCCTTATTTGATTACCAACGTCGGTGACCCGCCTATCCAATCGGGTAGGTAATTTCACCGAACATCTTCTCACCTGTTCAGATGATTAACCTTCACCGCACTGAGGGCAATCCTGTCGTTAATATGTTCTTCATCCGTACTGGATATTTCGACCGGAAAGTCGAAGATCACCTTTCGATAACCTTTAAAGGTGAAAAAATTTTCGCTGTAACTATTTTGTTATGCAGAACCTAGAGGGGAGGATTGATCCCACCAGGCGAGCACTCGGATGCCGGACAAAGTCAGCCACTTCGACGGCTCCCCCGCCTTTGTGTCGACCTCGAACCACACCCGCCCCGGTTGGCGACCGGCCTGGAGCCACGTCCCATCCGAGGCTCGAGCGGCCCGGATCATCTCGATCGCGTCCGCCATTCGCGGATCAGGCTCATTTCCATACGACAACGACGCTTCACGGAAGTAGTCGGCCGCATTGAGCACGTTGTAACGCCACCGGAATGGATACGCGAACCGTCCGACCCAGGGCCCCAGCGGTTCGCCGGTCGAGAGTCGCCGGAACAGACCGCGCCGCAGTAAGAATTCCTCACCGGATCGCCGAGCCGCGCGCGTCTCATCTGTTCCCCCGGTCGCGATCTCGTACGCGAGAAGCCCTTTGAGTGAATTGAGCGTCGAATGGAACGACGATCGGGTCGAACCTTCGATCCACTCACAGTTCCACCCACCATCCGGAAGTTGATGCCGCACAAACCAATCAGCCAGTTCATCAACGGGCATGCCGAGCCAAACACCGTTTGCCACCGTCCAGGCGTTGATGCAGCAATCGACCTCACCGTCCCAGTACGGCCGGCCCTCGTACTCCCAGCGACAGTTCTCCGCGAGCAGTTCTGCAGTACGACGCTCCCGCAGAACACTGGCGTCGAGGCCCCACTCACGCAAGGAGTTGAGCGTCCAAGTAGTTGCCGTCCAGGGTTGCGAACTTTGTTCTGCTGCTTCGGGTCCCGCAAAGTCGAATTCAGCCGGGAAGAACGCCCCACCCGCCCATTGGCCGTCTCGATCCTACAATGAAAGCAGGCGTGCACCAAATCCTTTGGTAGCGATCGACGCGCGCGTCGCCGCCCACACAGTGGGCGCTTCGTTCAGCAGGTCGCGCTCCACCTGCCACCGAATCGCCGGATCCGAATCGAGGAGCCACGCGAGCAAGTCGGCTCGGGGTGCCATCTGGCAATACTATCGAAAGGCGAAGCAGGCCATCCGGTTAACACATTTCTCGACGTCTGATGCAATGGTGAACTCCGGACCCGTTGCGTGGCCTACACCGGATAACCCAACGCCGCCCGCACCGCCACGATGTCGGCGGCAGCGACCTGCATAGGCTTGTCCCCCAACCGAATCAACGTGCCAATGGGCAGTTCCTCCACCACCGCAGATTGGGGGAGTTTGCTGCGATCGAACGTAACTCCTGAATGGAAGTATGTTTCCCATCCCACCTCCACCTCACCTTTCGACCGATTCTGAAGGTGCCGGTAGTCGCCGATGCTCCACCGAGCCCGAACTGCCCACGATCGCGTCGCCGGGTACGTTGCGCTGAGGCGAGGATTCGGTCCGGTGGTAGAGCACGGTGACACGAGAGGCCCAGATATCGGCCTGCCCCCGTACGACCCTTAACGCCAGCGCAATCAGCGATTCGTCGGCAATGGTGCAGGAAAACGAGTCGATGCGTGAGGTACCCCCGAAACCGATCATGACCTCGAGATCCCTTTTGGTCAGACAAATTGATCATCTGCTCTTTGGAGACTGGATCCGAGGCACGTGCCACGTGGGGCAAGACCGCACACAAATTGCTTAGACTGTCTCCAGTCTGGCTATCCAAGGCGCAGGCTCTAGGCACCGAGTCCGACGTTGGTCCAGATATCAAGGTAAGTGGAGTAATCGACCAGTTCAGGGGGTTCCGTCAATGACCACACAACACCCCATGTCGATTCCTCACCAAAGTACAAGCAAAGATAACCGCCGCCGCCCGATCTGAATGTCGCGATGCAACGAGCCGGATCTGGGTACTCTTCAGGGGACAGCCCGTCCAGAATAGACCATTCAAAGCTGTCAATTCGAAACATATCTTCAAGAGGCAGTGGCCCGACAGTCTTACCGGCAATATAGTACCAACCGTTGTGCAAATTTGAATAGAAATTCTTTAGACTGGAGGGGAATTTATTCCAATACCCTGAAAGTTCATCACCATCCACTACCGGTGGCGTACCCAAATAGTAGAGATCGGTCCCGTCTGCCATTTTAATTTTATATAGAAGAAAGAACCTATTTTCAGACCTGAGCAACCGCACATCAGATAGATTATCTTTAATGTTTCTGTAAGTGTCGCCCAATATCGGTCGCCCAAATACGTCCCATTGGTCCAATATCCCAGAAATTCGAGCTGCAACGTCACCATTTAGTGCATCCAACCAATAATTCGGAAGCGCCATACGTTCAAGTGGTGTCAAGTCGTCAATCTCCGCAAGCACGGGCGAGTCGACACACCGCGAAATCTTGACCAGATCCACTACTGAACTCCATTCAATATATTAGATATCATTAACTATCCAGACGAGGCGGATGCTCGAAAAATGGGATGAGCTGCAGGGACTAGGGGAAGAGGACTACCGCTCGCGATGGCGCTGACAGCTACTGAATTGGGCTGCGCGAAGAGCAGCTTCGAGCCATCGATCATCCTGGTTACTGTACAGCTTACGCAAACCGGGCAGGTGTACGCCGCCATGTGGAAAGTACTGTTTCCCACGGCATCTCACTACAAGCTGTTCGGGTACGCGCGAGGGTGGTATCAAGGACAAAGCGCTCTACGCGCCGGCTCAGGTGTTGACCTGATTTCCGTCAGAATCGGTATCTCGTGCTTGGCGGTCAGTGTCTTTGTAGTGCAATTTGTCGTACCTGTTTACCGGAGGTGCATCCTTCTGCTCGCGGTAGAGCGCCCGTGTCAGCCAAGCACCGAAAACATCGTTGAATCCGGTGGGATGCCTTCGCGTGAGGAAGGGGGTCCACCACCACGCCACGAACACAGCAGCGAAACCGCACAAGAGGACAGGTCCGAGAATCGACCGCTGTGGAGCGGTGAGCCAAGCGAAAACGATGGTAAGGATCGACGAACTCCAGTAAATCGTTCTCGCATGACTGCGGTACATCACGTAGGGCGTAGATACGATCAACGCCACAGCCCCTGCAGCAATCGCACAAATCGCATAAAAGGTGGTCATGGTGCCGGTTCCGCTTGAGGAACGGTGTGTCGTCGGTATATGGAACTCTTCGGGAGAAAACGCAAAACGAGGACCGCCGCAGTGCCCGCGACAGCGCCGATCCGGGTGGTCGAATTGTCAGTCACGAGGAACACCATCCCACTCGCAGCCGTCAACGAAACGGCCAAGGTTATCGCGCCCCGCATCGGATTGCCTGCTGCGGCATCAAGCGCCGACAGCACCCCCGAGGCTAGGCAGAATGCAATGGCAGCGATCAGCAGGTAATGCACGGTCTCAGTCCCTTCTCTTGGAGCGATCGATCATTGTCTAAGGCTTCAATCAAATGATCGGCCTGCCCGGGTACCCAAGTATGCCCCGAGTAGCGATCCTCCGATTGCACCGATTCCGCCCCCGACTGCGGCACCTATCGGGCCGCCGAGAAACCCGCCGAGTGCGGCGCCACCTTTGCCGCCTGCCCATCCCAATGCGATTGCGCCACCGGAATTTCCCACAGTTTCGCCACGTGGCGCGCCTTCGCGCCACTTGATGACACCCGAGGCAACCTCAACTGCCACCGATAATCTGCTTAAAACAGTACCCACTGCCGCCGACCGAGCGGCCTGCGCAGCGCTCGGGAGCGAACCAGCATGATGCACACCGGTGTTCGCAAGGGCGCCCGCAGATTGCAAGCCCGAGGCGGGGCCACCGAGCGCGGTGCTGCCTTTACTCAAGACAGTTGCGATCTCGGAATCTGTATAGCCGCGGTCTCGCATCTGATCCACCTGCCATTGCAGGTCGTCAAGTTGTTGCTGTGCGGTCAGAGGGACGTTGCCAGTGAAGTCAGCAGGTACGTCGCCATGGGCGAGCGCCCGTTGGTTCGCGGCCCTCTGCGCGGGGCCGATCAAACCGTTGTTGGGATCAGAGTCAAAGATCCCGAATGGTAATTCCATTGGAGGATCTGGCTGCGTCTGCGTTTCCATGTCGAGGTTGTCGAGTGGGTTCCACGGAGGCTCGCTCGCTGTACCCCCGGGTGTATCGGTGCCCGAGTCGGTCGGCGATCCGATATCGAACGGCAGAGGCGTTGTCGGTGCCGGCTGCGTCGGGGCGTCCATGTCGAGGTTGTCGAGTGGGTTCCACGGAGGCTCGCTCGTATCGGTGCCCGAGTCGGTCGGCGATCCGATATCGAACGGCAGAGGCGTTGTCGGTGCCGGCTGCGTCGGCGGATCCATGTCGAGATTGCCCAGTGGGTCGATCCCGCCGACGTCGTTGTAGGGGGAGTCTGTCGGGACGTTGACCATGACGGTCCGCCGGACTGGTTGACGACCTCACCGCCGCCTTGAAGGGGTGTAGCGGTGACGTCTCGTCCGGTGACCGGGTCGCTGCCGCCGTAGGGGCCGTCAGCAGTGACCGGGTAGATGACGCCCGGGGTCGGGATAACGACTTGGTAGAGCTTGCCGTCACGGATCTCGTAGTAGGTGGGAACCGGATCGCCGTTGACGTCGTACGCCCACGCAGCGGCAACGGTGCCCTGCAAGTCTCCGTTCGCGTCGTAGACACCGACGGACCCGTCGTCGTTGATGCTCATGTGTCCGCCGGGTGGTAGGTCGACCACCATTTCAGCTTCATGCGAGGAGGTTTCGTCGTGAATGAGGAAGATGGTGCGTTGTCCGCCACCTGGGTCGGGGATGACCACGACGTCCTGACCGCCGACGAAATACGGCATGAACGGTTTCGCGACCGTACCGACTACCTGGGAGAGAACCGACTCCCACGGACGCGCGCTCACACGCGCACTGAACGGTCCCGGCCGCCCCCTCACTCTCATACCCGCAGCGGTGAACGCCGCGGCCCCGACGAGGACCAGTTCGAGATACCGGTCACGGCCCGAGTCCTCCCCGGCGGTGGAAACATCTGCTGCCGGGTCCGGAACCGTTTGGGCCGGTGCGATATTCGAATCCGAATCCGCGGGGATCGGTCCGGGACCACGATCGGTGGTGGTTCCCTCACCCGGGGTGGGTGTGGGTGAGGGAACCGCTGATGCCGATGCATTGGGGAATGCACCGACACCAGTTTCCGAGGCCGGGGACTCGGAAGTAATGGGCGGAACCTCGATCGTCGGAACCGGGACGATGGGGGTGCCGTTGTAGGTGGGAAAGTTCGTCGGAGCATTCGCGCCGACATTCGGGCCACCGCCTGGAGCCTGCGCACCGGGGAGCCCGACCGTGGTCGTCGGCGCAACTGTCGCCGTCGTGGACGGCGCACTCAGGCACGGGTTGATGATCTCTGGCGGGATGGGTGCACCAGGTGGCAGCGACGCAATGAGATTCAGGTAGATCTGATGATCACGTGCCCGCACCGCCGCGCAGTCTTCTTCCGGCGTCGCGTTCGCCGGAGCGGCGGAGAGTGCGATTCCCGCACCGATCACTCCGGCCGCTCCGGTCAACAGCGCCCCGGCGGCAAGCACTCCCGCGAGAGTCCGGCGAAGTCGTCTACCGGACTTCACCGGTGCGCACCACGATTGTCACTCTTCTTCGTTCGGAGTAGCGCGATGAGTTTGTCTGCGCCCCAACAGAACAACCGTCCGGAGATCGACATCCACAAGAAGAATGCCAGGTAAACCAGGATCGTCCCGTAGTCGTTCGCCCAGCCGGCGAGCTTCCCGATCACCGCGAATGCCGCGATCAGCAACCCCAGTCCGACTGCGGTGGCGATCACAGCCTTGGAAAGTGGACTGAGTTCGCTGTCCGGATCCCAGTCATCAACGTCTGCAACGTCTTTACTATCGACGGCAGTGGATTCCGACTGGACACTGCGGCGTTCGGCGTTGTTGACGGTCATGGCTGGAACTCCAAATAGGAAGGGAGAGCGGGGACAACGGGCCGCCGACGTTCGGCCTGGTATCAGTTCCAGTACTGCTCCGTCAGCACTATGTGCCCCTCACTGGCGGGGTGATTCGGGTCGGAGACAAAGACATTGGCATGCCCACCACGCGCGGCTGCTTCACCGAGCACAGCTCCTTCGAGGGCGTCGACCTTGCCATCGGTAACAGTTATCGCGGAACCAGGCGCCAACCAGACCCCCCTCAGCGAACCTGGAACGATGTTCGCAATCGCATCAGGAATCGGGCTCGCCGCCAATGCCGCGGTTTCCGCATTCGAGAGCGAAAGTCCGATCCGGCCATGTTCCGGTTCGACGATCGGAGTTGCGGCAGATGCCACGCCGGCGCCGAGAACACCGATCAGGGCGATACCTGCGGTGAGAGTTCCGGCAGTGGCCAAGGTACGAATCTTCATGATTTCTCCTTTGTGGGCGTGATGAGTAACCACCCCTGGACGGGACGGATCGGGAATAGTCGCCAGCAGCGCTGACGACGGCTGCGTGGGTTAGAGCCAGGTGGGATCGGAGTACACGAACAACGTGTTGTCGGACGTCGCCGTCGACACCGAGAGTTGTGCGTACGAGCGGATCGTCACCGGCCCCATGCACGCATCAACCTTCACGTGCACGTTCTCTGCCGTGATCGACGCCTTCGACGACTCGAGATCCTTCTTCCCCAACGGAATCGTCGTGATCGTGCCCGGCGCAATCGTCGACTGAATACTCGGATTCACCGACGCATTCACACCCACGTTCGCCGACGGGACACCCGAAATACTCACACCGACAGACGGGCCGAGCGAAAAGCCAAGCCCCAAGCCAAGTCCGGAGGAAACATCGATCTGGCAGCCGATCTGCAATCCCTGCTCGACATATCCGGTCTTCACCGCCGAATCGCCCGCACCACCAATCGTGCCGGTCACCTTCGCCGACACGAACCCCTCACGGGTGAACGCCGTCGTCGCCAGGTTCGGCACCGGGTTCGCCGACAGTTTCGTCGCGGCGAGATCCAACGACCAGCCGTCATCGGTGACAGTGCTCGCGAACTTGTCCGCCAACGCCGTCGGCGTTGCCGATGCACTCCCTGCGAAGACCACACCAGACGACAGCGCGGCAACCGCACACGCCGCGAGCCCTACCGCGGCCCTCGATCGACGATGGGATACGCCGTTTTGCGATTCGATCGACATGAACTGCTCCTCCACGTGACACAGCAACCAGAGCGGTAGCCGACAACTAACTGAATTAGTTACCGGACGGTACCAATCGTCCTGTTTGCCCGCCAGTGCGCCATCTCCCCCATCTTGGATTTAGGATGAACATTCGGTAACAGATATATATCGACAGGCTTATCAGCAGCGAAAAGGACCTAGGTCCCACTATGAGCAAGGTCACCGTTTACGGACGAGAAGACCCCTCAGAAACAGTGCGGCAAATCGGATTCGACCCGCATCCCGCGGGCCTCAGAGCAGCTGAAGGCAGAAAGTGCGGGCATCAAGCCAGTGTGCGTACTTGAATATGAAACCAACAGGCATTACCTGGCAATCAATCGTGAAGTACGGCGCCCAAGCGGGGCCTGGGAGCGCAACGCTGCACAGCTCCCGCGGAGATACTCACTTCATGGTCGGCGCGAACTCGTCGGACCCACGGGCATCGCATCGTTAGCTTGTCAATCACTGATAGGCGCAGACGACGCACACAAGTAGTACGCAAGTACGAGAAAAGGCTCTGACCAAGACCGGAGTCCTTGATCAGAGCCCTACCAACTCAGGGTCGAACGTTATGCCGGTTCTCTCATGATGCCGAGATGCCGTGCAGTCCCGGACACCCCAGGAACCTCTTGCACAGGAGACCAGGTGTTCAGCCCGTCCGTGCTGTCGGAGTAGAGATACTTTCCTTCGGTATAGGCGTCGAGATAGATCCGCCAGTCGCCGCTCGGCAACTGAACCACGGCCGGACCTTCGACAAGCGAACCCCAATTCCCGGGCGGGACAAACGAATAAGGTCCCGTCACCGAAGGAGCGACCGCATGCTCGACGACCTTCCTCGTCTCGTTCTTGGTGAACGCATGATAGGTCGATCCGACTTTGACCACGGTGGTGTCGATGTGGTCCGCACCGATCCCGGCGAGCGGAACAGGCGGGCTCCACAACCGGAGCGACGGTTCCAACGCCGTCATCAGATACGGCACAAATCCTCCACCGGTCGACATCGACAGGATGACGTTGACGCGATCGCCGTCCACAAACCATTCAGGCGCCCAGGCCTTGGTGACGAATGGTGACAGCGACGGTCCGTCGCTGAAACCAGCCGAACCCGAGAAGCCCGGGGGGCTCGCAGAACCGGTGCCATCTCCCGTACCGGGCATCAAGGCGCAGCAAAACGGAACCGGATAGTTCCCCAGCGGCGTCCAGTTGATGCGGTCGCTGCTGCGTGCAAACCCGATGTTCGCCCCACCACCCGTCGTGTAGGTGAGGTAGTACACCCCGTCCGTGTTCCGGAAGATGCTCGGATCACGCACGAGCCCAGACGGCGGCCTGTACGCCGACTGCTGGACGAGCTGAAAGCCGGTGCCGTCAGCCGACTCGTAGACATCCATGTCGCGGTCGCTGGCATTGCTGAACGCCACCATCGTGTATTTCCAGTCAGGCGGCGGCGCGGCGCTGCTGGCAGGGGCTGCGACCAGCAACCCCGCGACGACGAGGATCACCAGCGATACAACAGAAAGGCCGGTCCGTTTTGTCGGAATCACCGATGAAGTATGTATGACAGCAGGCCCTCCATGGGTAACTTCGGTCGGAGGCAGAGCAGGATCGTTACCTAAGTCGATTCGTCTTGTAGTGACGGCGGGACGGCGGCAAGGTCGGCCGTTAGCATCACGCCATGGAACTTGGGGTGCATTTCGCGCTGTCAGACAGCGTGGCAGCGGAACTTCTGGACGCGCGCGGCGACGACGACAAACTCGGCGCTGTGGTCGAGGACATCGAGGAGACGGGCCGATCCGAGTTCTCGTGCGACACGGACAAGGCGTGGGATCCGATCCTGTGCGCCCTCTCCAGCACGGGGTACGAGCGCGTGTCCGAGAACTGGCCGGCCTACGGCGTGATCTTGGGGGACGAAGACCTCAACACCGACACCGACGACCAACTCGTCACCTACCTGGCACCCGATCGGGTCGCCGAAGTCTCCTCGTACCTGGCGGAAGTCACCGAATCCGAGTTCGGCGTGCGCTACGACGCAATGCCACTCGACGACCGCAACCCGGAGTACGGCTCCGACGAGCGCGGGTACGCCTGGGGCTGGCTTCAGGAAGTGGCGGACTTTTTCCAGCGCGCGGCCCGAGAGCGTCGCCACGTGGTATTCACCGTGCGGTTCTGACGCCCACTACCCAAGCAGTGTGACTCCGAAAACAGTAAAGGCTCTGACCTGGACCGAAGTCCGAGGTCAGAGCCTTTGCTTTGGCGGAAGCGGAGGGATTTGAACCCCCGGTGGGTTTAACGCCACGCTCGCTTTCAAGGCGAGTGCATTCGGCCGCTCTGCCACGCTTCCGTGGGCGATCCTATCGGGTGTTCCCACGGACCGCGAAAACGGCTCCGGAGTCAGCGCTCGCCGATGGCTTTGTCGACCTTCTCGAAGACGTCTGCCAGCACGTCCAGTTCCTGGGGAGTCAGCAGATCGACCAGATTGTTCCGCACTCCGGCCACGTGAGTAGGCGCTGCCTCGGCGAGGCGACGCCTACCCTCTTCCGTGATCCGAGCGAGCACGCCGCGACCATCTTCGACGCAAGTGTCTCGCACGACGATGCCCTGAGATTCCATCCGCCTGATCTGGTGCGTCAGGCGGCTCCGCGAAGACAGCACGCCGTCTGCCAGGTCACTCATCCGCAACGACCCGTCAGCTGACTCCGAGAGCATGACCAAAATGCGGTAATCGGCCAACGACAGGTCGTGTGAATCCTGCAGTTCGCGGTTGAGAACCTCCATGAGGCGCTGATTACCGTCCATGTAGCCGCGCCATGCACGCATCTCGCACGGCGTCAGCCACGGTGTCTCACCGTGCGCCGCCTGCGATGTCTCCTCGGTTGTCGCTTCAGCTGTCACAGGTTCCAAGTTTAGACCTGTGTCCGCCCGTCACAGTAAGACTCACCCTAAAGTCACGAATTGGACATCAGGATCGAACGATCGATTTCGGCGACCGATGCCAGCCCCGCCAGTCCCATGGTGAGATCCAGGTCGGCCAAGAGACTCCGGAGCGCATGACGCACTCCGTCCGCTCCGGCCAATCCCAACCCGTACACCCACGGCCGCCCGTACAGCACTGCGTCGGCACCCAAGGCCAGAGCCTTGATTACGTCTGCGCCACAACGAATTCCGGAGTCCATCAGGATGTCCACCTCATGCCCCACCGCATCAGCGACGGGACCGAGAGCATCGAGTGCCGAAATCGACCCGTCAACTTGACGCCCACCATGGTTGCTCACGACAATGCCGTTGGCGCCGGCTGCGACGGCCTCACGTGCGTCGTCGGGATGGACAATTCCCTTCACCGCGATCGGAAGTGTCGTCCACTGGCGAAGTTTCGCGATATCCGCGATCCGCACCGCATGATTGCCGAACAACGACACCCACGTGAGAACCGCGATCTGCAGCGCTTCTGCGCTCTCCTCGGGCGGCGTCGCCAGTTTGGCGCGGAACACCGGATCCGACAGGTAGTTGGCAATACCCTTCGCCTGCAGGAACGGAAGGTGACCGAGTTCGAGATCCCTTGGACGCCAACCCATACCGGGAGTATCGGCAGTCAGGACGATAGCCTTCGCGCCCGCCGTCTCCGCCCGACGGACAAACGACTCGGCAAGCTCGTCGTCGGCCGGCCAGTACAGCTGGTACCACCAGTTCTCGCCCGAGGCCGCCGCTACGTCTTCGATGGTCGAGGACGCCGCCGTCGAGAGAATCGATCCGATCCCCAACTCGGCAGTGACCGAACCGACCGCAACCTCGGCGTCGTCGTGGACCAAGCCGAGCACGCCCACCGGAGCCGTCAGGATCGGTGCAGCCAACCGCGTCCCCAACACCTCGACGCTCAGATCACGCGCGTCGGGCGCCGCAGTCCCCCGCAACATCCGCGGCACGATCGCATGCTTGTCGAACGCCCGCAGATTCGACACCGCGGTTCGTTCGGTCGACGCGCTACCGGCGATGTACCCGAAGGCCTCCGGTGAGAGTTGCTCGCGCGCGGCATCTTCCAAGCCTGCCGCAGTCATCGGCAAAGCCGGCTTCGCGCCGCTCAGTCCCGTCAGATAAATCTCGTTCTGCATGTTCCCGAAGTAAGTCACGTCCGCGACGGTAGCGGCAAAACACCCGTCAGCGGGGAGATTCGCTAGCGTCGTATCCATGTACGCCATAACGATCGATCAGCCCGGCGGTCCCGAGGTCATGAAATGGGCGCAGCAGCCCGATCCTGAACTACCTCGCGGGCACGTACTCGTCGAGGTCGCCGCGACCGCAGTCAACCGCGCCGACCTGCTCCAACGTCAAGGCTTCTACCCGCCGCCGCCCGGCGCGAGTGACATTCTCGGCCTCGAATGCTCGGGTGTGATCACCGAACTCGGCGAAGACGTCACCGGTTGGTCCGTCGGCGACGAAGTCTGCGCACTGCTGGCCGGCGGTGGCTATGCCGAGAAGGTTGCGGTCCCGGCAACACAACTTCTCCCCGTTCCCGCTGGCGTCGATCTCCGTGTCGCAGCGTCACTGCCGGAAGTTGCGTGCACAGTGTGGTCCAACGTCGTGATGCGCGGCGGACTACGACGCGGACAGGTACTACTCGTCCATGGCGGTGGCGGCGGAATCGGCACCCACGCCATCCAGGTCGGCAAAGCCCTCGGCGCCCGCGTCGCAGTTACCGCGGGTTCGGAGGACAAATTGAACCGCTGCCGCGAATTGGGCGCGGATATTCTCATCAACTATCGCGACAGCGACTTCGTAGCATCACTCGCCGAAGCCACCGACAACCACGGCGCCGACGTGGTTCTGGACAACATGGGAGCGTCGTACCTCGGGCGCAACGTCGACGCACTCGCCATGGACGGCCACGTCGTGATCATCGGAATGCAGGGTGGCCGCAAGGGCGAGGTCGACATCGCCAAGCTGATGGGAAAGCGCGGAAACATCACGTCGACGGGCCTGCGTGGGCGTCCGCTCACCGGCCCCGGCGGTAAAGCGGACATCGTCGCCGACGTCCGCGCGAAATTGTGGCCGTTGATCGCAGACGGATCGGTTCAACCGATCGTGTCGACCGAACTTCCGATCACCGAGGCGCCATTAGCCCATCAGTTGCTGGATTCGCCGGAAACCGTAGGCAAGGTCATCCTCACCGTGAAGTGAGCCGAGCGGGATCGATCAGCCCAGGGCGCCGAGTTCGGCGACCAGCTGATTGATCTCGTACCGCGTCGTGTACGGCGCAAGGCCGACGGTGACCGCGCCGCCTTCGTCGTTGACACCGAGGGCGTCGAGCAGCCTGGAACCGCCGTGCGTACCGCTGACCGTCGCGATGCGCTTGTCGGCCAGATGCGCGGCGACCTTGTCTGCCGCCATGCCCTCGAGCGTGAAGCTGAGCGTCGGCACCCGCGTAGGTGCGCCGCCGATCACCATCACGTTGGGTAGGGCTGCGAGAGAACGCATGAGGTGATCGAACAGACCGTCCTGGTAGTCCTGCAGCGAGCTGATCGAGGTTTCGAGGCGCTCACGCCTGGTTCCCGTTGCCGATTCGTCCAAGCCCGCCAGGAAATCGATCGACGACGTGAGACCGGACAGCAGCGCGAACTGATGACCGCCCACCTCGAGTCGCTCGGCGCCACGCGCGTACGGGTTGAGCGACACGGCCGGAATTCGGTCGAGCAGTCCGGGATCGCGGAAGACGAGTGCGCCCACCTGCGGACCGCCCCACGACGGCGCGCTGACGGCAACGATGTCCGCCCCGAGATCAGCCATGTCCACATGCGCATATGGCGCTGCACCGACGGCGTCGACCACCATCAGTCCGCCGAATTCGTGCAGACGATCAGCTGCGGCGCGGACGTTCGGAGCCGAACCGACGACCGGTGATGCGGCCGTCAAGGCCACCAATCGAGTGGTCGAGGTGATGAGATCGTTGAACTGCCAACTCGGGAGCTCACACGTTTCGATTTCGACCTCTGCCCATCGCACCTGAGCGCCGTAGCGACTGGCCACACGAAGCCAGGGCGCGACGTTCGCCTCTTCGTCGAGGCGCGAGAGTACGAGACCGGTTCCGAGGCCCAACCGCGAACTGAGCGACTCGGCGAGCCAAGCCAACAACACCGCTCGGTCTGATCCGAGAACGACTCCCGCAGGATCTCCGCCGACCAGATCGGCGACCGCGGTGCGCGCACTCTCGAGAATGGCAGCACTACGACGGTTCGAGACGTGGCGACCGGAGGAAGAAGATGCAGAGGCACGGAACGCGGTGGAGACCGTCCGCGAGACGGCGTCCGGGATCTGCATTCCGGCCTGCGGATCGAGGTGGATCCAGCCGTCACCGAGTGAGGGAATCAACCCCCGTACGCGGGCAACGTCGTAAGCCATGCTCGACACTCTAGGTGCAGACGCCCGCTTAGTCGAAGGCAGTCACCCAATTACCCGTCAGTACAGTTATTCGATAGCTAACTTTTTGGGGGTTACGCGGCGTTTGTCGCCCACACACGACAAGATGGAAGCATGACGAACCCCGACAAAGAGCAGGTACTCGTTATCGGACCCGACGGTCGACCCGTCGCGATGCCGGCGGCCGAGGCAGAGGCCTCCACCTCCGGCACCAACGAAGGCGCGGAATCCGAAGCCGAGTCCGTCGCCGAGATGGTCGAGCAGCCGGCGAAGGTCATGCGAATCGGCACGATGATCAAACAACTCTTGGAAGAAGTGCGCGCCGCGCCGCTCGACGACGCCAGCCGCAAGCGCCTCAAGGACATCCACACCTCGTCCATCCGAGAACTGGAACAAGGCCTGGCACCCGAACTCCGTGAAGAACTCGAGCGACTGAGCCTCCCGTTCACCGACGACTCCATTCCCTCCGACGCCGAACTGCGAATCGCGCAGGCCCAACTCGTCGGCTGGCTCGAAGGACTGTTCCACGGAATTCAAACCGCACTGTTCGCCCAGCAGATGGCAGCGCGCGCTCAGCTCGAACAAATGCGTCAGGGCGCACTGCCTCCCGGCATGAGCATCGGAGCTCCGCATTCGCCTGCACATCCGGACCAACAGAGCCCAGGAACCGGCCAGTATCTGTAACTCGGACCACCGCTAGGTCCGAGGGAAATCCGGCGCCGACGCCAGGCCGGTAGGCTCGACCTCCGTGTCAGCATCCGCAATCGAATCCGAGACGCCGGACGCACCTGCGCCCGTGTCCGACTCCCAGACGTTCCGTCGTGCGTTCAAAGACCTTCGCGACGGTCTGAATCAGCGTGAGTTGTGGCTCAGCCTCGGCTGGCAGGACATCAAACAGCGCTACCGCCGGTCGGTGATCGGTCCGTTCTGGATCACGATCGCCACCGGCGTTCAGGCCGCCGCGATGGGTCTTCTGTACTCCGCGTTGCTGAACATTCCGCTCAAGGAGTTCCTGCCGTACGTCACGGTCGGGCTGATCGTGTGGAACCTGATCAGTGCAAGCATTCTCGAAGGTTCCGAGGTCTTCATCGCCAACGAGGGCCTGATCAAGCAGTTGCCGTCGGCGTTGAGCGTGCACGTATATCGCCTGGTTTGGCGTCAGGTGCTGTTCTTCGCGCACAACTTTGCGATCTACATAGTTCTGCTGTTCGCGTTCAGCATCTGGCAGAACATGAGCTGGACTGCGCTGGCGGCGATACCGGCATTCCTGCTGATCGTGGCGAACACGCTGTGGGTCTCGATCGTCTTCGGCATCTTCTCCACCCGATACCGCGACATCGCCCCCATCCTGGGCAGCATGACGCTCCTGCTGTTCGTGCTGACGCCGATCATGTGGACAACTCAGGCCCTCAAGGACCAGGGCGGGCAAGCCAGCGAGCGAGTCCGGCTTGCCGAGCTCAACCCCCTGTACCACTACCTCGAGATCATCCGAGCACCACTCATCGGGGCCGACCAGCAGGCATACCACTGGTACATCGTCATCGCCTTCACCGTCGTCGGCTGGGCCGTCGCGATTCTGGCACTCCGCAAGTACCGGGCACGCGTGCCCTACTGGGTCTAGAGGAAACACATGAGTCAGCCAGTCAGCATCCACACACAGAACGCGTGCGTCGACTTCCCGATCTTCGACGCGAAATCCCGCTCGCTCAAGAAGGCCTTCCTCGGCAAGGCCGGAGGATCCATCGGCCGCAACGACTCCGATGTCGTCGTCGTCGAAGCGCTCCGCGACATCACGATGACGCTCAAGGAAGGCGACCGCATCGGGCTCGTCGGCCACAACGGCGCCGGCAAATCCACCCTGCTGCGCCTGCTCTCCGGAATCTACGAACCGACCCGGGGATCCGCCAGCATTCGCGGACGCGTCGCACCCGTCTTCGACCTCGGTGTCGGCATGGACCCGGAAATCTCCGGGTACGAGAACATCATCATCCGCGGCCTGTTCCTTGGTCAGACCCGCAAGCAGATGCTCGCGAAGATGGACGAGATCGCCGAATTCACCGAACTCGGTGAATACCTCTCCATGCCACTGCGTACCTACTCCACCGGTATGCGCGTTCGCGTTGCCATGGGCGTCGTGACCAGTATCGATCCCGAGATCTTGCTTCTCGACGAGGGCATCGGTGCCGTCGACGCGGAATTCATGAAGAAGGCCCGCATCCGGCTGCAGAAGCTGGTGGAACGCTCCGGCATCCTGGTATTCGCCAGCCACTCCAACGAATTCCTCGCTCAGCTGTGCAACAGTGCGATGTGGATCGACCACGGCCAGATCCGCATGCAAGGCGACATCGAAGACGTCGTGCGCGCCTACGAAGGTGACGACGCCGCCGAACATGTGCGCCACGTGATCAAGGAAATGGAACGGGAGAACACCCCGTGAGCGCACCCGAGAAAATCATCGGGGTCGTCGTCACTCACAAGCGTCGTGAACTGCTGGCCGAATCCTTGAAGGTTCTCAGCACCCAGTCGCGTCCGCTCGATCATCTGGTTGTCGTCGACAATGCCGACGAAGCCGATGTGAAAGAGCTCGTCGACAACGCTCCACTGCCGACCAGTTACATCGGTTCTCAGCACAACCTCGGCGGTGCCGGAGGATTTGCTCTTGGCATTCTCTACGCGCTTTCACTCGGCGCCGACCGCGTCTGGCTCGCCGACGACGACGGCCGCCCGGAGGGGCCTGAGGTCCTGGAAACACTGCTCGACTGTGCAATTCGGAACGACCTGGCCGAGGTCTCCCCCGTCGTCTGCGACATCGACGACCCCGACCGCCTTGCCTTCCCACTTCGCCGCGGCACGTCGTGGCGCCGGTTGCGTTCCGAGCTCGGCGACGAGGATCTCCTGCCCGGCATCGCTTCCCTCTTCAACGGCGCACTGTTCACCGCCGACGCGATCGATGCCGTCGGAGTTCCGGATCTACGCCTGTTCGTCCGCGGCGACGAGGTCGAGGTACACCGTCGCCTCGTGCGCTCCGGCCTGAAGTTCGGTACCTGCCTGCAAACTGCTTACGTCCACCCCAACGGCGCGGACGAGTTCAAGCCGATCCTCGGCGGACGCATGCACACGCAGTACCCCGACAACGACACGAAGCGCTACTTCACGTACCGCAACCGTGGATACATCCTCTCCCAACCGGGAATGCGGAAACTGCTTCCGCAGGAATGGGTTCGGTTCGGCTGGTACTTCCTGATCACACGCCGCGATCCGGCCGGACTGCGCGAGTGGATGCGATTGCGCAAGCTCGGCCGGGAAGAGAAGTTCGAACGTCCGAGTTAAGTCGGCCGCCCCGAGTTAATTCAGTTGCACAGTCGCGTCTGCGGCTGAGACGATTCTGATCCGACGCATGGTGCGTCCTGAGATTTTCGAGGAGTGAGTATTGATGACTGTCGTGTTCCGCAGTTTCAGCACCGTCAACATTCACACTTCTTCGTACTCGAGGACACACTCACCATGCCGGAAAACAGCGCGCCCCTGAACGAATACGGTTGGAACGCAACACTCTCGAACACATTCACTGCCCTGGCCCCACCGGACTCCGCACCCGGGCGCGTTCTTCGCGTCGACCGGGGGCGGTGTGACGTGGCCGTCGCCGAAGGCACAGTTCGCGCACTCAGCGGCAGCGATCCACTCTGTACGGGTGACTGGGTCGCCGTGGCCGAGTTGCGGGACTCACGCGAACCCGAGATGCACACGGTCACTTCGATACTCCCTCGATCAAGCAGCATCGTTCGATCCTCGGCATCCGGAAAATCGGAAGGCCAGATTCTGGCGGCCAATGTCGACACCGTCGTCATCGCCACGGCTTCGGACGGCGACGTCGATCTCGGGCGCATCGAGCGACTACTCGCACTCGCCTGGGAAAGTGGTGCAACCCCTGTCGTCGCACTCACCAAATCGGATGCAGCTCACTATATCTCCGACACTCTCGCCGAGGTCACTGCCATTGCGCCCGGCGCAACAGTGCTGGCCGTCAGTGCCGAGACCAACGAAGGAATGGATGTACTCGATGCAGTTCTGGACGGCACCGTGGCGATACTCGGTCCATCAGGCGCCGGTAAGTCGACGCTCGCGAACGCCCTCCTCGCGGACACCACAGACGCCGATCGACTCGAGACCGGTCGCGTTCGGACCGGTGACGGAAAGGGACGCCACACCACCGTCACCAGAGAGTTGATCTCATTCTCCGGCGGCCGGACACTGATCGACACACCCGGCCTGCGAGGGGTCGGCATGTGGAACGCGGCGGAGGGGATCGACAAGACGTTCCCCGAGATCGAGGAGCTGATTGCAGAGTGCCGGTTCTCCGATTGCGCACACAACTCCGAGCCGGGATGCGCAGTCCTGAGCGCACTCGGGCGTGGCGATATCGATGAGCGGAGGCTCGCGAGCTACCGGAAACTACAGCGAGAGAATGCATGGAACGCCGCGCGAAGCGATGCTCGTCTGCAGGCAGAGAGGACGCGGGAGATCAAGGTGATCTCCCGACAACTCAAGAGTCACTACCGCGGTCGGGACCGGTAGCGAACAAAGCCTGGCAGCATGGGGGTGATCCCGACGAGAGGTTGCCATGTTCGAGCAGTTCCGTTCCAGCGCCAGAACCAAGCTTCAGCGTGCGGTATCCGAGGTGGTCGAGGCCGCCGACCGGCGCAACGCAGATCGCACGCAACAGATCCTCGACGCGCTGGCACTCTCACGTGACGAACTGGCCGAGGCCCGCGGTGACATCGCGGGCCTCCGGTCCAGGATCGACGAGCTGGAATTTCGCCAGCGTCGGGATCTGGCCTACGCCGTGGATCTGGAAGCGACAGCGTCGACTGCCGAGTTCATCCTCGAACACCTTCGAGTCGCGGAGACATTCGGCCACCCGCACGACACGCTGCGCCACGCATTGGGCTTGATCGAAATACCCGGCATGGCACTCGAATTCGGCGTCGCCAGCGGAACCACACTCAGGATCGTCGCGGAGGCTTTCACCGAACGCGAGGGGACCGTCGCAGGTTTCGACGTGTTCTCCGGCCTTCCGGAGACCTGGCGCACCGGGTTCCCGGTCGGCGAGTTCGCACAGGAATCCATCCCCGAAGTGCCTGGAGCGCAACTTGTTCCGGGCCTCTTCGAGGACACCTTGCCCTCGTTCCTGAACGACGAACCCGGCCCCGTTGCGTTCCTGCACCTCGACGCCGATCTCTACTCGTCCACCAAGACGGTGCTCGATCTCCTCGGCGACCGCCTGGTACCCGGGTCGATCGTCGTCTTCGACGAATTCTTCAACTATCCCGGGTGGCAGCAGCACGAGTACCGGGCGTGGACGGAGTTCGTCACACGCACCGGCATCTCGTTCGAATACCTCGGGTACACCGTCGACAACGAGCAGGTCATCGCCAAGATAGTGCGCTGAGGCTCACTTTTCGTACAGACGGGCCCAGTTCTCGCGGCTGGTGAGCTGCGGGAACTCGCGAGCGAATGCTTCAGCCACACTTGGTGCTTCGGCGAGGAACCTCTTCATGACGCCGGCGAGGCGGCCGCTCATCTCGGCGGCCTTCTCGCTGTCGAAGCGGCGTTCACGCACGCCTCCCTGCGAAGCATCGGTGACGAAGACGTGATCGAAACGTCCGACGTGCCACCACTGCGCGTCCTCGTACGAAATCGCCACCGGACCTCGCTCGAGGTGATTGCGAGCCTGCATCACAGCGCGTTTCGCCAGAACGAGGTCCGTCCACAAACCGGGTTTCGGGCTGGGCGCAACGCGGCGGATCGGCAGCCTGCCCGGCAACTCCGACGCCGGGCGAGTTACCGTCTCGGGGAAGCGCTTACGCTCCTGGTTGATCGCGGCAAGCGCCTCCTGCCCACCGTCCGCCAAACCTTCCGGCCCCTCGAGGAATCCCTCGATTGCCCGGAGTTGCGTGTGTGCAAGGCCGTACTGCAAACCCACGATCGAATGCGAAATGTCGCGGGAGAGCTGCTTCGCGAGGGTTTTGGGTGCAAACCCTGGGTCAAGCGCAGCGGTGATCAGTCCGTTGCGCGTACTGAAGTAGTGCGCAAAACCGTCGACGTCCTTCCAATAGAAGTCCGCATGCCAGACAGCAGCCGACGGCAACGTGATGGTGGGAATCCCGGCCCGCCCAGCCCGCAAGCTGTACTCGACGTCGTCCCACTGGAAGAAGACCGGCAGTGGCAAGCCGATCCGCTCGATGGCTTCGGCAGGGATCAGGCAAGACCACCAGCCGTTGTATTCGGCATCCACGCGGCGTTCCGGCAGCTTCTCGAGCACACTCCGGTTGCGAACACCGTGCTCATCGGTCGGTACACCACGCTGCAGGGTGCCCAGATCGACGCGTTCACCCGAAGCCAACAGGAAGTCGGGGTTGAACAGAAAGAGCATCTGGGCGCCGATCAAAGCCGGCTCCGTCGTCATGTTCGCGAACGCACTCAGTCGAAGAACCGATTCGGGCTCGCACAGAATGTCATCGTCCATCAAGATCACGTCGGCGTGCGGTCCGGCCGCCGAAGCTTCGTACAAGCCCCGCGTGAACCCGCCCGCACCACCTAGGTTCGCCTGCCGCAGATACTGCAACCGCGAACCGAACTTCTTCGACACTTCCTGGAACAGCTCACGGCTCTCTACCGGATCCGTTCCCTGATCGACGACGTACAGAGCGTCGAGCAACGCGAGTACACGCTCGTCGGACGCGAGGGCCTCGACCGTGCGCGCACAGTCGTCCGCACGATTGAACGTGCAGATCGCCACGGCTACCGGGCGAATCGACTCCGGCGAGACGACGGTCCATTCCACATCGTCGACCACTGCGCCGCCACCCTGCGCTTCGAACTGCAGCCACAGTGCCCCGCCGTCGACGAAAGTATCGAGCGGGGCGGTCATGGACACTCGCTCGTCGCCGGTCACGACGACGTTCGTCACGATCCGGCGGTGACCACCGATGTCCGAGGCCTGGATCTGGATGCGGCAAGCGGTATCGGCCACGACATGCGCGGTGACAGTGACCTCGGTGACGTTGGTCCAGCGCTGCCAGTAGCTGGCCGGAAAACGACCGAAGAAGGTGTTGGTGTGTGCGACGGCCCCGGGCTGAAGCCGCAACTCGAATCGCGATCGCGTCGACATTCCGACCTTGGTCACCGCATACAGTTCGTCACTGGCGACGGGCGAAGTTCCGGTGAACAACGTCCGCTGCGCCAGCAGTCGATCCGACGTCGCGCTGCGTTCGATCAACTCGACTCCGGAATCGGACTGGTCATCGGTCGTGTTCACGGTATCCACGCCCCGCAGGGTATCGCGAATCCGCACCTCGGCGCCCCGGGCACCGAGTCACACCAGGTCTACCCGTGATTACTCACGGCAGCGGCGGAGCGCAGCTCGGTCTTTCGCCGACGAAGCGACAACAGACCCTTCGCCATCTGGACCACGTCCTTGGGCGAGATACGGCTCGCGTGCGCCAGATGATCGTCGCTGAGTCGGATCGGGACCTCGACCGGGCGCACCCCAGCCAATTCGAGCGCGTAGTCCAATTCGGTGGTGAAAAGGAATCCACGCTCGGTCAGCGAGGGTGCGATTCGACGCAGCAAGACGCCGTCGACGATGAAAGTTCCCTGGGGGTCGCCCGTGCGGGTACCCAGTACCACCCGTCGCAGCGTCGCGAATCCACCCGTCATCACCGAACGCAGCAAGCCACGTTCCACCTCTGAGTCCGAATGAGCCTTTGAACCGATGACCACCGGCGGGACGGACCCTAGATCCGCCATCACGCGGTCGGCGCCTTCGATGTCACCGAAACCGAACGGAAGGTCGTCCGCGGTGAGCAACACGCGTCGTCCACGAGAAGCAAGCGTCCCGGCGCGAAGCGCTGCGCCCATCCCTTTGTCGCTGCTCATCGGCAGGAAGGTCACTCCAGGCCAAGACCAGGAAGCTGCCAGAGCAGCACACACGTCGGCAGTGTTGTCCGTCGAACCGTTCTCCACGACGATGATCTCGACCTGACCGGCGCTCTCGGCCGGGCGGCTGGTGAAGTACTCGGCGAATTGACGCACCGTCGACTCCAGCACCTCGCCTGAGTTGTATGCGGGGATGATCACCGAGAGTTCCGGCGTAGCTGGTTCCCCACGAACGGGTTCCGTTCGCGATGTCGCCACGTCCCGATCTCCTTACTTCCCCGACTGCAGTTCGAACTCGTCGGAATACTACGCTCCGAGAAACAAGGCGCAGCCCAGGCTCCGAGAAAAAGAGCACGACCCAGGCTCCGAACAACAGCCATCGACTCGAAGACGAAAGCACATCGTGAAATCTGACTTACCGCTCGCACAACGCGTGGTGCCGCCAATTCTTCTCGCCGCTCTGGTGTCGATCGTCGCCGCCATCCCACTGATCTCCAATCGGTGGTTCTACTACTGGGACGACAGCGCAGCAGCTTTCACGCCTGGTTGGCACACGATCGGCGAGCGAATCCTGTCCGGGTCATGGCCGACGCTCATCCCCGAATTGTGGGCCGGCGGCAATGTCACAGCCGAAGCCCTTTACGGGACATACAATCCCGTGATCCTTCTGGATTCGGTTGCCATTGCACTCATTCCGAACCTGGGAATCGGAATCACCCTGGTCAAGATGCAATTCATGGCGATTCTCGCGGTAGGCGTTTATCTGGTGGCCCGCCAGTACGGCGCCAATCGGTCGATGGCTTTCATCGCCGGATTTGCCATGCCGTTCGCCGGATACACGCTCTATTTCGACGCCTCCAGTTGGGCGTCCGGGCTGATCGCCTTCGCCTGGATCCCCCACGTCTGGTGGTCTACCCGCGCCAGCGCCCTCGGCCGAGTGAACCCCCTGGTACCGATCGTTTTCGGCTATCTTGCGATGACCACCGGAAACCCGTACGGCGCTGTCGGTGTCGCGGTCGTCTACCTCGCTGTCATAGCGGAATGCATCGCAATCAAACGCGCAGGCAGCATCAAATCACTGATGATCAGCGCGGCAGCGATCATCATGATGTCGCTGATCGTGTATCTACCATTGCTCTTCACCACCGGCGTGTCGGTGCGTACTCAGTCCGGAATCGCGAACGACGGTTCGCTTCGACCCGATCTCGGTGACCTGCTCAACCTCTCCGGCCCGTCGAACCAGCCGTACGTCACCGCTTTCGCTTCGCCTGCCATGACGATTCCGCTGGTATACCTGGCCTGGTTCCTCATACCGCTCGCACCGTGGATTCAGTGGAAGTCACTGAAGAAGTTGGGCCGCCACAGCGTCTCGCTGTTCGTCTTCGGCGGAATTTACGTCGTACTACTTCTCGGACCGTCGAATCTGTGGCTTTTCCGTTGGCCCGCGCGACTGCTCGAGTACGGTCAACTGCCCGCCATCGTGGTCACGGCGGTCGCCCTCTCTGCCGGACTGCATCGTGATCGAATCCGGACAAGATCAATCATCACCGCGGGATTGTTGGCACTTCAGTTCTATCTTGCCTGGTCGAATGTCCCGGAAGACATCGGTATTCACTCGGCATCACTGATAATCACCGTGGTTCTCACCGTCTTCGCGTTGGTCGTGGCCTACCGAAAGCCCCGCTACCTCGCCGGTGCACTCGCTGTCGGCATCGTCGTCGTGCTCAGTGCTCAGACCAATTTCTGGTTCACCGGAAACTACAACGTGACACCGTGGAAGTTCCCCAGGCAGGTGGCATTCCTGGAGTCCAAGTTCGAGGACCGTTACCAGGGAACCACTTTCGCGATTGCCGACCCCGTCAACATCCCGCCGGACAACGAAACCGGGCAGTGGGGTGACCTCCTGTTCGGCAACGCCTGGCAGCCTGCCGGAGTCAATGCCGTCAACAGCTACGCCGGAATCAGCTACAACGATTTCGTTCAAGCACTGTGCTTGAACTACTACGGCGGCGTCCAGTGTCCGGACGGCGTCGACCGACTGCTCGCTGAATCGCCGGGAACGGGTGTGTCCTGGCTCGACGCGATGCGAGTCGACACGGTCGTCGTTCAGAATTCCGGACCGTACGGCGGAAAACACGCCCTCGACGCCCTACCCGAGGGCGAGTGGACCGTATCGCCGGATCGGGTGGTCACGGTCGGCCATCGCACCACCGAGCATCAGTGGCCCGAGGGTCGCGTATCCGCAGCGACGCCTGGTCTCGACGTACGTGGCGATGCCGCCGCTACGGACACCAGGGAAACCGTCGAGTACACCGGGTCCGGCACGGTTACATTCGCCCTACTGGCCTGGCCGGGCTGGACGGCGACTGTCGATGGTCAGACGGTCGAGACGAAGGCGAGCCCCGGCGGGTTGTTGCAGGTCGATCTACCGCCGAGTGCCACGTCCGGATCCGCCCTCACCATCGAATTCAGTCCACCCGGAAGCACTTTCGGCTGGACTGTCGCCGGCGTCGGATTACTCCTGGCACTGTCTCAAGGTGCCTGGGCCTTCCGACGCCGACGCAGCGGTCAGGACGACAACGCTGCAGCCAACGCAGATTCCGTCACCTCGTGAACCGCGCGGTGAGCGGGCAGAATCGACGCTCGCTCACCGTCCGCGTCACCGGTGCCCTGCACCAATCCGAGGAAATGCGTCAGCTGCGCGGCAAGCGGTTCCTCGCTGTAGCGGATCGTCGGAATTTCGATGACCGTCTGCTGCTGGTAGCCGTCCCGATCGGTGGGCATGTTGTCGTCGATGTGCCGGTAGATCGTGATGTCGCGACGCAGGAGATCGATCTCGATGAGTCGATCGGCCTCGAGCAACGACAGCTGGCGAATCTTGCGCTGACTGATCCGGCTCGCGGAAATCGTTGCAACAGCACCTGATCCGAAGCGCAATACGGCGTCGGCGCAATCTTCCGACCGGTTCTGCACGGACGTCGGGTGGAAGTAGCCGAACTCCCCTTTTGCCAAACTGGGTTCCGAGCCGGCAAATCCGATGGCAAGGTCGATATCGTGAATCAGCAGGTCCGTCGCGACACCCGTCGGAATGCGGGAAACGAACGGCGAGTGGCGGATACCGTTCACCTGCCACACATCGCCGGAGAACTCACGGGCGGTGCGGACAGCGGGATTGAACCGTTCGAGCAGTCCACACATCAGGGGAACACCGGACGCGCGCGAACGATCGACCAGGTCGACGCTCTGCTCGTACGTCGCAGCCAACGGCTTCTCCACCAGGACAGGCTTCCCCAGATCGAGAACCCGCCCGGCCAACTCGTAGTGCGCCGGCGTAGCAGCGGCGATCACGACGGCGTCGATACCGTCGAGCGAGTCGAAATCGGCGGCCCAACGCGTATCGAACCGCGCAGCAACAGCTTTGCCCTGCTCCTCGCGCGGCTCGATCAGCAGATCCAACTCGCACAGCGGCGACTGCGCGATGACCCGCGCATGCAGCGAGCCCATCTGACCGGATCCGACAAGAGCGATACGTGGCTTGCTAGCAGTCATTTTTCAGGCCTCCATGGCGCCGCGTACCGCGGCAACGATCTGATCGACGTCGCCGGCGGACAACGCAGCGTGGACGGGGATGCTCAGGCACCGCGACGCAACCGAAGTGGCCACCGGCGTCTCGTCGATGACGACGCGCGGATGTTCGCGGTAGCACTCGTAGTCGTAGACGGCCTTCGGGTAGTAGATGCCGCTACCGATGTCCTTCGCGGCCAGACGCTCACTCAACTGGTCGCGAGTGATCGGTGCGTCTTCGGCCAGCAGCAAGGTGAACTGATGCCAGACATGTCCACGACCGGACAGTTCGCTCGGCAGGATCAGTCCTTCGACGTCCTTCAGGCCGACACGCAAGGCCTCCGCATTCCGGCGGCGCGCCTCGACCTGCTGCATGTACGTCGCCATCTGGGGCAGAGCCAAGCTCGCCTGGAGGTCAGTCATCCGGTAGTTCTGGCCGACCATCTCGTACTGGTAGCGCGCCCGCATGCCCTGGTTGCGCAGGACCCGAAGTCGATCGGCGATCGCGTCGTCGTCGGTCGTGATCATTCCGCCCTCGGCGGTCGTGAGGTTCTTCGTTGCATAGAACGAGAAGCAACCCACACCGAAACTGCCGGCGCCTCGCCCGTCGTACGTCGCTCCGTGGGCCTGAGCGGCGTCCTCGACGACAGTCAGACCGTTTTTCGATGCCAGCGGCATCAATGCGCCCATGTCCGCCGACTGTCCGTACAGATGAACCGGCATCAGCACCTTCGTGCGGTCACCGATTCGATCGGCAGCGACTGCCGGGTCGATGTTGAAATCGGACTCGGAGATATCGGCGAACCGCGCCGTCGCGCCTGCCTCGAGAATCGCATTGAGCGTGGCCACGAACGTGAACGGCGTGGTCAAAACCTCGTCACCTGGCTGAAGATCCTGGACCTGGAGAGCCGCGATCAACGCCGTAGTGCCGTTGTTCACCGCCACCGCGTGTCGCGTGCCCACCAGCGCCGCGAACTCGTCCTCGAGCCGCTTCACCTTGGGTCCCTGCGCGACGATTCCCGATCGCAGAGTGTCCAGCACCTCGCGCTCGACTTCTTCCCCGAACGAGATACTGGATATCGCGATCACTGAGTTACCTCCGATAGATTCATCCGACCGTCGTCGGAACGAAATACCCCGACAACCCAGGAAGCGTATCGAAACACGATTCGATACTTCGAGAGGATTCCGGAACCTGCATGTCTGAACGAGCCGACTGCCACATCCATCCGACCGCCGTGATCGGCGCCGACGTACTGATCGGGGCGGGAGTCACGATCGGACCGAACGCGGTACTCACGGGCCCACTCGAGATCGGCGACGACTGCTGGATCGGCTCGGGAGCGGTCTTGGGAGCTCCCCCCGAGATCCTCGGCGCGTTACATCCGACGTCCTGGTCCGTCAGCGCCGGTCTGGGAATTCGAATCGGTGCTCGAACGACGATTCGCGAATTGAGCACAGTCCATCAGGGAAGCGAACGCCGCACCGAAATCGGCGAAGACTGCTTCGTGATGAACAGAGTGGGAATCGAGCACGACGTGCAGATCGGTGACCGCTGCGTCGTGTCCTCCGGTACGACGCTTGCCGGGCACGTCAGCGTCGGAGACGGCGTCAACCTGGGCATGCACACTGTCGCGCACCAACGACGCGTCGTCGGCTCCGGATCCATGATCGGCATGGGAACCGTCGTGGTCAAGGACGTCCCGCCCTTCTCCAAGGCATTCGGCAACCCGGTGTCGTTGCACGGTGTCAACCGGGTCGGAATGAGCCGATCGGGTATCTCGGACGCGGACATTTCCGCAATCGAAGACCTCTACGCCGCCGGCAGCTTCGGCACGTCACCGGCCATTCCGGACTCGCTGTCGGAGGCCTTCACCTGGTGGCGGGAACGCGCCGACAAACCGCTCGTGGTTTAGCGAGACAAATCCTGGTTGGTATCGTCTGCGAAATGACGAACGGGCGGGATGCAGGCGCGTGAGTACCTCTCCCGAATCTGAACAACCGGTCGAAGATGTCGAACCGGCCGCAGAGCCGAACGCTCTACGCGGCCTTCTCGTCAACGGATTCAAGGTCCTCGTCACCCTCGCGATCGTCGTCGCGATCATCTTCGCGGTGAAGTCCCAATGGTCCGAGGTCAAGAACACGATCACCGAGCTGAACTGGTGGACGCTTGCCGCCTCGTCGGTGTTCATCTTCCTCGGTATGGGTGCCGCAGTGCGGGCCTGGCAGCACGCACTCGGCGCCCTCGAACAACCGATTCCGGCCTTCGACGCCGCTCGCGCTTATCTGGTCGGCCAACTCGGCAAGTACCTTCCCGGCAGTGTCTGGGCCTTCGTTCTGCAAACGGAACTCGTGAGGCGCGCCGGTGTGTCCCGTGCCGCAGGCTTTGTCGCAGTGCTGGTCACGGTGGGGTTGAGCACAACTTCGGCGCTGGTCGTCGGCCTCTTCGGTCTACCTGCCCTGTTCGAGGTCAGCACGGCGGCAGCGGTCGGCGTGATCATCCTCGTACCGATCGCATTGGTCTGCGCCTACCCGCCGGTGCTCACACGCCTGGTGAACCTTGCGCTGAAACTGCTCCGCCGCACGCCGCTGCACAAGCCGCTCACGATGCACAAGATTGCGCTCGCGTTGGGCTGGTGCGCAGCAAGCTGGGTGCTCTACGGCATCCAGTTGTGGTTGCTCGCGTCCAGTTCGGCGGGCTTCGAAATCCGTGGGCTCGTCCAGTGCATCGGCGCTCTCGCCCTCGGTATGTGCGCGGGCGTCCTCGTGTTCGTCGTCCCGTCCGGAATCGGTGTCCGCGAAGCCGTCATCGTCGCAGCGCTTTCACCGTTCATGGATGCCGGCGTCGCGCTCGGCCTCGCACTGGCATCGAGGCTGCTGTTCACCCTCTGTGAGGTCTTTGCCGGCGTCGTGGCTGCACTGTCGGGATCACGAGGCCTGCGCAATGCACTCGTGCACGAGCGCTCGCGGGTGCCGGACCCCACCAAAGCCTGACGTTCGGTCAGATCACTTTCTCGGCCGCTGAATACTGCGTCTCGACGCCGGCCTTCTGCGGACGCCACCACTGCTCGTTGTCGCGATACCACTCGACGGTGGCTTCCAGTCCGCTTCGAAAATCGCGGTACTGCGGCTTCCACCCAAGTTCCTGCTGTAGTCGCGTCGAATCGATCGCATACCGCAGATCGTGACCAGGGCGGTCGGTGACGAAGTCGAAATCGTCCGGCTTGCGTCCGAAAATTTCGAGCAGGGTCGCAATCACCGTCCGGTTGTCGGTTTCACCGTCGGCGCCGATCAGATACGTCTCGCCGGACTTTCCGCGGTCCAGGATGTCCCAGACGGCGCGGTTGTGGTCCTCGACGTGAATCCAGTCGCGGACGTTGCGGCCTTCCCCGTACAACCGTGGACGCACTCCGTCGAGCAGATTGGTGATCTGGCGTGGGATGAACTTCTCCACATGCTGGTACGGGCCGTAATTGTTGGAGCAGTTCGAGATGGTCGCCGCGATCCCGAACGAGCGCACCCAGGCGCGCACGAACAGATCACTCGACGCCTTGGACGCGGAGTACGGGCTCGACGGGTTGTACGGTGTCGTCTCCGTGAACTTCGCCGGATCATCCAGTTCGAGGTCGCCGTACACCTCGTCGGTCGAAATGTGGTGATAACGGACCCCGTGCGAACGCACTGCCTGCAGGAGCGAGAAGGTTCCCATGACGTTGGTGCGCAAAAACGGTTCGGGGTCGGCGAGGGAATTGTCGTTGTGGCTTTCGGCCGCGAAGTGCACGACTGCGTCGGAGCGCGAGACAAGATCGTCGACCAGCGGCTCGTCGGCCACGTCGCCGTGGACAAACGTGATCCGGTCCTCGACGGACGCCAGGGACTGGCGATTTCCGGCGTAGGTCAGAGCGTCGAGAACCGTGACTTCCACGTCGGGACGCGTCGCCACCGTCTGATGAACGAAATTGGCACCGATGAAGCCGGCACCCCCGGTGACCAGTAGTCGCACGTCATCTCCTCAGGCTCATCGGACGAACCCCACTTTAGCGGCCGGGCGTGTCATGTCCGTTTGCGTCGGCAGGCAGGAGTGCAGGACACTGCACGCATGCGCGGAATCATTCTGGCCGGTGGCACCGGGTCGCGGTTGCACCCGATCACCCTCGGAGTGAGCAAGCAACTCTTGCCTGTCTACGACAAGCCGATGATCTACTACCCGCTCTCCACTCTCATGCTCGCCGACATTCGCGACATCTTGATCATCACGACCCCACACGACGCCGAACAATTCCGCCGGGTTCTCGGCGACGGCTCACAATTCGGCGTCAACCTCACCTATGCAGTGCAACACGAACCGAACGGCCTCGCAACGGCATTCACCCTCGGCGCAGAGCACATCGGATCCGACTCCGTGGCGCTCGTCCTCGGCGACAACATCTTCTACGGCCCCGGCCTCGGAACCCAACTCAGGCGTTTCTCCGACATCGACGGCGGAGCCGTATTCGCTTACTGGGTCTCGAATCCGACCGCCTACGGCGTCGTCGAATTCGACGACTCGGGTCGCGCCGTGTCCATCGAGGAAAAGCCGACGTCGCCGAAATCCAATTACGCAGTCCCCGGCCTCTATTTCTACGACAGCGACGTCGTGGACATCGCACGCACTCTGAAGCCCTCTGCGCGTGGCGAATACGAAATCAGCGACATCAATCAGCACTATCTCGAAGCTGGCAAACTTTCTGTCGATGTCCTCCCCCGCGGAACCGCGTGGCTCGACACCGGCACACCCGATTCCCTGCTCGAGGCAGCGAACTACGTGCGGACCATCGAACACCGCCAAGGCCTCAAGATCGGTTCCCCTGAAGAGGTTGCGTGGCGTCAAGGATTCATCAGCTCCGACCAATTACGCACTCAGGCAGAAGCATTGGGCAAATCCGGGTACGGCAACTACCTACTCGAGCTGCTCGAGCACGGCAAGGAATGGTGACGTGGAAATCCGTCCACTGAAGATCGCCGGAGCTTGGGAAATTACACCGAAGCAGTTCGGCGACAACCGCGGTGTCTTTCTCGAATGGTTCAAAAGCTCCGCCTTCACCGCCGCGACCGGCCGCACTCTCGACCTCGCGCAGGCCAACTGCTCGGTCTCCGAAGCCGGTAGCCTCCGCGGGATCCACTTCACCGACAATCCGCCAGGACAGGCGAAGTACATCACCTGCGTGAAAGGTGCCTTCCTCGACGTTGTCGTAGACCTGCGCGTCGGATCACCGACCTTCGGCGAGTGGGATGCAGTGGTGATCGACGACGTCGATCGACGAGCGGTGTTCCTGGCGGAAGGCCTCGGCCACGCGATCCTTTCACTCGAAGACGGATCGACAGTGATGTACCTGTGCAGCATCGAATACTCCCCCCACCTGGACCGCGACCTCGATCCCTTCGATCCGGAACTCGCGATCGAATGGCCGAGAACAGACCGTAAGGGCAACCCTCTGACCTACGAGCTCTCCGCAAAGGACGCTGCCGCGCCGTCCCTGGCGACGCTCCGCGCGGACGGCATGTTGCCCGGTTTTGTGGCCGAAGATTCGCCGAATCGGTAATCTTCACCTTTCACGACTCGATGGCATGACACCGGCGGGACGGACGGCTGGATGACCAAACGTGCGAGCAGACGCGGCCTGTGGACGGCCGTCGTTCTCGCAGCCGGCCTCGGTGGTCTCGCGCTGGTCGCACCGCCCCTGACTCCGGGAACGATCGAGTCCGCACCGGTCACCGTCATCACGACCACCCCACCCTCGCCGGTTGTTCCGCTCACCCCGGAGGAGCTCTCGGCCCGGGTGGTCCCCACCATCGTCACCATCACGGCGCCGGCCGGATTCACCACCACTGCTGGGACCGGGATCGTGCTCTCCCCTGACGGAGTGGTGCTCACGAATCACCACGTCATCAGCGGAGCTTCGGACGTCACTGCCGTCAGCATGTCCAACGGACTGATCTACGACGCCGAGATCCTCGGGTACGACAGCGTCAGCGACCTTGCCGTCCTTCGACTCGCGGGCGCTGACGATCTGCCGGTGGCTGTGGTCGGCAAATCAGCAGAAGCCGCTCGCGGGGATGCCGTCACCGCAATCGGAAATGCGGAAGGCGGCGGAGTACCCGTCCCTGCTCCCGGCGTCATCACCAACCTCGGTGTCACCGTCAACACCCGCAACGTGTCCGACGGATCGCGAAACCAGTTGAAGGGCCTCATCGAGGTGGACGCGGACATCCGGCCTGGCGATTCCGGTGGCCCCCTGGTCAACGCCGTTGGCGAGCTGATCGGCGTCAGCAGCGCGGGCAACGCCGTCACCGACCGCACCGAAACATCACCGGCGCCTCAGTCCTACGCGATACCGATCGACACCGCACTACCGATCGTCGAGCAGGTACTCGGCGGCCGCTCCTCCGAGACCGTGCGTGTGGGACCGACACCCGTACTCGGTGTCGCGGTGAAGGATCACGCGGACATGCCGGCCGGCGCCGAAGTTGTTGCCGTGAGCTTCGATTCGCCGGCCGAGCGGGTGGGGCTGACCAAAGGTGCGGTCATCACCGAGTTCGGTGGCAGCCGGATCGCGTCGTCCGCTGATCTCAACGCGGCGATGAGCTCGCGCCGCCCCGGCGACACCGTCGCGGTGACGTGGGTGGACGCAACCGGGCAACCCGGGACCGGTTCGCTTGTCCTCGACGAGGGGCCACCTCGCTAGTCTTAGAAGGCGCCAGCCGTGAAAGCATCGTGGCATGACCACGGTTCTCCTGCTCACCTGTGACGGCGCCGCCCGCGAGGCGGATGTCGAAAGCAAACTCGTCATGGATGCTCTCACCTCCTACGGCATCGCGTCGACGATGGCGCCGTGGTCGAGCCCGTCCCTCCTCGATATCGACGCCGACCTGGTTCTGATCCGGTCGACCTGGGACTACACCCAGCGCCTCGACAAATTTCTTGCCGTTCTCGATCAGCTGACCGCCCCGATCGCAAATCCGCTCTCGATCGTGAAGTGGAACGCCCACAAGGGATACCTGACCGAACTTGCCGCGGCCGGCGTCCCCATCGTCCCCACTGCGGTGATCGCTGCCGGAAAGAGCGAAACACTCACCCTCCCTTCGTTCGAGGGTGCCGACGTCATCGTCAAGCCTGCGGTGTCAGCCGGCGCTGTCGGAGTGGGAAAGTTTGCCGCCGGGTCCGCGCAGGCCCACGCTCACCTCAGTTCAATCCTCGAGAGTGGCAACGACGCGTTGGTCCAGCCATTCGTCTCGGACGTCGTCGACGGTGAGCGCTCGATCATCCACATCGGCGGACGCTACTCGCACGCTGTCCGGAAGATCCCGGCCGCCAACGACTTCCGCGTGCAGGAATTTCACGGCGGAACCAACCACCTCCACCAACCGTCCGCCGCCGAACTCGCGGTGGCCGACGCAGCACTGGCCGCGACCCCATGCGGCCCCAGCGAATTGCTTTATGCGCGTGTGGACGTCGTGGGCCCGGTGGATCAACCACTACTCATGGAAGTGGAATTGATCGAGCCAGAACTCTTTCTGCCATTCGCCCCTGGATCTGCCGACGCCCTCGCACGGGCAGTTGTCGCGTCACTGCGCACGTGACGCCTGGGGCGGGACCGCATCCAGCCTGGTGCGAATGAACCTGGCAACGTCACGTAGCGCTGCCCGGCTCTCCGGCAGGCCAGGCCAGACGGCGGGAAACGCGTGAACCTGGCCGTTCCAGATCTGCAGCGAGCACGGCACCCCCGCGGCGGCGAGCCGTTGCGCCATCACCTCCGAATCGACTCTGAGCACCTCGGATTCGGCGGCGATCAGCAACGACGGCGGCAGCGCGGCCAGATCGCCGTCGACGGGTGAGTTCGTCTGTCCGCCAAGCTTTCCGATCGCCATCAATGCCGACACCGGGGCGATCACGTCGCGTCGAGCGTTGGCATGGACCGATTTGGTGGTGCAATCGAGATCGAGGAGCGGTGAGAGCCCGACAAGACCGGCCGGAACCTCGAGCCCCGCGGAAACAGCTGCAAGTGCCGTCGCGAAAACCAGGAAGCCTCCGGCCGAATCGCCAACGAAGACAACCTTTTCCGGCAAGGCTCCCTGTTCGAGGAGCCACCGGTATGCATCGAGACAGTCGTCGACGGACCCGCTGATGCTCGTGCTCGGCAACTGTCGATATGCGATGTGCAGGACCGGAAGGCCGGTTCGCTTGGCGATGCTTGCAACGACCGGCCGATGCGTGTTGAGCCCGCAGCACATGAACCCGCCGCCGTGCAGGTAGAGAACAACACCGTCGCGCAGATCAGCCGTCGAGCCTGCCGTCCGCACGAGTTCACCGTCGAAACCTGGAAAGCGAATCGCTTCCCGATCGATCCCGGACGGAATGCGTACACCCGCGGCCGAGTCCAGAACTGCCGCGCGGCGCATGGCGCCAGGCGTCAGCGGCGCGATCCCGACCACGGGCCGAAGCATCCATCGACACGCGTTGTAGAGGACCTGCGATTCGATACTCGGCCTGCCGTATCGAGTTCCGGTCCTACGACTGACTGTCGGCAACAGAGACATCTGTCCAGATTAGAAGCGATCAGGCACCGAAGAGGTCGACTTCGTCGAGATCGTCGACGATCGTGACCTTTCGTTTCCGCCCGCCGATGACCTTGCCCAGACCGCGCAGTCCACCGGACTGAGCTTTCGGGGCGGGTTCGATGCGCTGCGGCGCAACTCTCGTCCGCGCTGCGCGCTGAACAGGCTTGGGGGCGGGGACTGCTGCAGGTGCCGCGGGTTCGGGAACCTCGGCTGGAACCACCGCTTCCGGCTCCACGAAGCCCTGAGCAACCGGGGCCTCGGGCGCGACCTCAGCGGCTTCCTCGACCTCCGCCACCTGCTCCACCTGCACCGGTCCGTCGATCACCGGGATGTCCGACGCCCAGCGGACCCGATACTCGAGGCCGCGCGACGCCAGTTCACGTGCGAGATCGCCATGCCAGACCCCGTCTTCGCCGTCGCCGTATACCCGTGCGTCGGAACTGACCCAGATCACGTCGACGCCCGGGTTCCGGTCGGCGAGATCGAGCACCGTCAGCCAGTTCAGCGTCGCCGGATATCCGTCTCGCTTCTTCTTGTCGGTATAGGGCCGACGCAGCGAGATCGCCCTCTCGGCCACCTCGAGATGCGACACGTCGACTGGATCGACCACTTCGACGCCGATCGCCACGAGGTCTTCGATCACGTCGTCGACGTAGCCGTCGGCCTTGTCGTGAGCCGCGTCGACAAATCTCGTGAGGTCACGCCGCAACCCCAGTCGGTCGTACATGCGCGCCTGGACGCTCAGAGCCGCGATCATCTCCGCCGATTCCTCGCGGTAGCGGCTTGCAACCTCGAGGACGACCAATCGCGGCACGACGACGCGGTGTCCGAGCGCGCGAGCGTCGGCGACGGCAGTGTCGAACCGTGCACCCCTGGTCAGGGCCGAAGAATCGAGAACGATGATCATGGGCTCGATTCTCTCTCGAGAAACCGGACGAATGCGCTAATCCACCCCGAACCGTTACTTGATCTTGAAGATCACTGCCCGCTGAACGATGAAGTTGATGACCGTCGCGGTGCCCTGCGCGATGACGAAGGCCAGCGGTGTCCGCCACCAATGCTCGTCGAAGACATGGACCATCAGTTCGTTGAGTCCGACCTGAACCGCAAAAGTGACCGCGTACAGCGCGACTACAGCGATGAAGCGGGCGCGAGAAGGCTCGGCCTTGAACGTCCACCGACGATTGATGAGGTACGCCGTCGTGGTGCCCGCAACGAAGCTCAGCGATTTTGCGGCGACGCGCGGCAACCCCAACGCAAAGAGCAGCACGTACAGCCCGTAGTCCACGACAGCCGACAGCCCACCCGTCGCGACGAACCGGACGATCTGCGTTTTCAGGTCCATCGCGTCGTCGGCGATGTCCGTCGTGACAGGAATCTCGACGGGCAGCGGGACGTGGGGTTCGTGCTGGTGACTTGCAGGTGTTTCGGGCACGACGACGAGAGTAACCACTCGAGTCGGAGCCGTCGGCACTACTCCCAGGTAACCTCTACCTTGATGTCCACGACAGCAGAAGAGACGCCGCAGCCGGCTCTCCACACCCAAGCCCGCACCCTCACCGGTTGGGGACGCACCGCCGCCACCACTGCACAGGTGCTGTCCACCCCCGACGTGGAAGTGATCGCCAACGCGGTCGCCCAGGTTGCGGAACAGAACGATTCCAAGCCCTCGCATCTGCGACGCGGCGTCATCGCGCGCGGCCTCGGCCGCTCGTACGGTGACCCAGCGCAGAACGCCGGCGGCCTGGTCATCGACATGAATGCCCTCAGCCGCATTCACCGCATCGATCGCGACACCGCTCTGGTGGACGTCGACGCCGGCGTGAATCTGGATCAGCTGATGAAGGCTGCTCTGCCGTTCGGTCTGTGGGTTCCGGTCCTGCCGGGTACTCGTCAGGTCACGATCGGCGGCGCCATCGGCTCGGATATCCACGGCAAGAACCACCACAGCGCGGGCAGCTTCGGCAACCACGTCGTGTCGTTGGATCTGCTGACGGCCGACGGCAAGGTTCGCACGCTCACCCCCAAGGGCGGGCGCAACGACCCGAAGGCCGCACTGTTCTGGGCCACGATCGGCGGCATGGGCCTGACGGGCATCATCTTGCGGGCAACCATCAAGATGACACCGACCGAGACGGCGTACTTCATCGCCGACGGCGACGTCACCAACAGCCTCGACGAGACCATCGCGCTGCACAGCGACGGCAGCGAGGCCAACTACGAGTATTCGAGCGCCTGGTTCGACGCGATTTCCGCGCCCCCGAAGCTCGGTCGTGCGGCAGTCTCGCGCGGATCTCTGGCGAAGCTCGACCAGCTTCCGGCCAAGCTGCAGAAGAACCCGCTCGCCTTCGACGCACCGCAGTTGCTGACGTTCCCCGACGTCTTCCCGAACGGGCTGGCCAACAAGTTCAACTTCACCGCGATCGGTGAGGTCTGGTTCCGCAAGTCCGGCAAGTATCGCGGCAAGGTCCAGAATCTGACGCAGTTCTACCACCCGCTCGACATGTTCGGTGAGTGGAACCGCGCGTACGGATCCAACGGATTCCTGCAGTACCAGTTCGTGGTTCCGCCGGAGGCCGTCGACGAGTTCAAGAAGATCATCGTCGACATCCAGCGCAGCGGGCACTACTCGTTCCTCAACGTGTTCAAGCTCTTCGGCGAAGGCAATCAGGCGCCGCTGAGCTTCCCGATCCCGGGCTGGAACATCTGCGTCGACTTCCGCATCAAGCCGGGCCTGAACGAGTTCGTCACCGAACTCGACAAGCGTGTCCTCGAATTCGGCGGACGCCTGTACACGGCCAAGGACTCGCGGACGTCCGCGGAAACCTTCCACGCCATGTACCCGCGCATCGACGAGTGGATCGCGACGCGCCGCAAGTACGACCCCACAGGCGTTTTCGCCTCCGATATGTCCAGAAGGCTGGAACTGTGATCAACGCTGTAGGTAACCCGCAAACCGTTTTGCTTCTCGGTGGAACCTCCGAGATCGGCCTCGCCATCTGTGAGGAATACCTGAAGAAGGCGCCGCTCCGCGTCGTTCTGGCGGCACTCCCTGGCGATCCGGGACGCGAAGCTGCGGTCAAGCAGCTCGAAGCGAAGGGTGCCACCTCGGTGGAGCTCATCGACTTCGACGCCGTTGATTTCGAATCGCACCCGAAGGTGATCGACCAGGCGTTCTCGAACGGTGACGTCGACGTCGCGATCGTCGCCTTCGCACTGGACGGTGACTCCGAAGAGCTGTGGCAGAACCAGCGCAAGGCCGTTCTGGTGGCAAACGTCAACTACACCGCTTCCGTCTCGGTCGGCGTTCTTCTCGGCGAGAAGATGAAGGCTCAGGGCTTCGGCAAGATCATCGCGATGTCGTCGGTTGCCGGCGAGCGCGTCAAGCGTGCCAACTTCGTCTACGGATCCACCAAGGCGGGCCTCGACGGTTTCTACCTCGGACTCGGCGAGGCTCTCGCGGAATTCGGACCGCAGGTCACCGTCGTTCGCCCCGGCATGGTGCGCACGCAGTTCAGTGCCCACGTCAAGGAAGCTCCGCTGACGGTCAACAAGGACATCGTCGCGAAGCTCGCTGTTGCCGCCTCGGACAAGGGCAAGGAAATCGTCTGGACTCCCGGCCCGTGGCGCTTCGTCATGATGGGTCTTCGCCACGTGCCGCGCCCGATCTTCCGGAAGTTGCCGGTTTAAGCTCCTCCCGTGCCAGAAACAACAACTGCTCCGAGTACAGACCTTTCGACCCCGTCGCCGTGGCGTAATGCCGCGGCGACGGTGGTGGAAATGGCCCTCGGAGCGCTGGTCGCCGCTGTTGTAGCCGCTGTCGGGCTCTTTGCTTTCGGCCGAGTGCAGTGGCCGGCGTTCACCTCTTCCAATGTCACGCAGGCCGTCACGACGGTGCTGCAGGTGCTCTGCATCGCAGTGGTCGGTGTTGCGGTTCTGATGTTCCGCGCCCGCAAGGCCGAGCGGGTCGCAAAACTCCTCTCGTGGGCCGGGCTCTCCGGCTTCGTCACCACGACGCTCGGACTTCCCCTGGCCGCGACGAGTCTGTATCTGCACGGCGTCTCGGTCGATCAGCAGTTCCGGACCGAGTACCTGACCCGGCTGACGGATTCTGCCGCGCTGCAGGACATGACGTACGTGGATCTGCCGCCGTTCTACCCGGCCGGCTGGTTCTGGATCGGTGGACGCGTCGCGAACCTGCTGGGAATGGACGGCTGGGAAGCCTTCAAGCCCTACGCGATCGGCTCGTTGGCTGTCGTCGCCGTCGTTGCACTCGTGTTGTGGACCAAGCTGATTCGACGCGATTGGGCCGTCGTCGCGGCCTTGGCCGTCACTGCCGTCGTGTTGGCGTACAACTCCCCCGAGGCGTACGGCGCCGTCATCAACCTCCTGATCCCGCCGGTGCTGATCCTCGCGTGGGGCGCATTGGACCGGCCGGGGGCATCTCGATTTGCCGGAGCCGGCGCAATACTCGGAACCGGCCTGTTCCTCGGTTTCGCCGCAACGGTCTACACGCTCTATCTCGGGTTCGCCGCGTTCGCAGTGACTCTGATGGCCTTGGTTGCCGCAGTACTTGCCGCACGCGCCCAGAACACGTGGAAAGCCGCACTGGGACCCCTCGTCAGGCTCGCCGTGATCGCCGTGATCTCCGGCCTGGTGGCTCTGACCGTCTGGACGCCGTACCTGCTGAAGGCACTCTCCGGTGCCACCGCAGAGTCCGGCACCGCAATGCACTACCTCCCCGATTCCGGTGCGGTACTGCCCTTCCCGATGCTGAGCTTCACCCTCGTCGGTGGACTGTGCCTACTCGGCACGATCTGGCTGATTTCGCGGTTCCTGTTCTCCCGCCGCGCCCGAGCACTCGGTATCGGTGTCATTGCCGTGTACCTGTGGGCATTGCTGTCCATGACGTTCACCGTCGCCGGCAGTACGCTCCTCGGTTTCCGACTGGAGCCGGTCCTGATCGGACTCCTTGCCGCCGCCGGTGTGTTCGGTTTCTTCGAGTTCGCCGGTTGGATCGTGCTGGCCACCAGCGAAAATCCTCGCGTCAAAGCGGTACTGGTTGCACTCGGTGTCATCGGAGCCATCGCCTTCGCGCAGAACATCCCGCAGGTGCTGGCGCCGGATATCGCTGTGGCATACAGCGATACCGACGGCAACGGCGAGCGCGGGGACAAGCGACCCCCGGGTGCCGAAGCCAATTACGCCGACATCGACCGGATCATTCGCGAGCAGTTGGGACGCGAACCCCATGACACGGTGGTCCTCACTGCCGACATCGGCTTCCTCAGCTTCTACCCGTACTTCGGCTTTCAAGGACTGACGTCGCACTACGCGAACCCGCTCGCCGATTTCCGTGCGCGCGCTGCGCTGATCGAGCAGTGGTCGGAGCTGAAGACGCCTGACGAACTGGTAACTGCGCTGGACTCGGCGCCGTGGCGCAGCCCCGACGCCTTCGTCTTCCGCCAGGGCGCCGACGGGTACACGCTGCGGTTGGCAGAGGACGTCTACCCCAACGACCCGAACGTCCGCCGCTACACGGTCACGTTCCCCAAGGAACTGTTCGACGATCCTCGTTTCACCGTGACCGAGCAGGGGCCGTTTGTGGTCGCTACCCGCTCTGACGCAATCTAACCAGGAGATACGTCACAAAAGGCTTACCGTCGGGGTCGTTGACGCGACCCCGACGCACCCCTAACTTCATACCGTGCCCCGAACCGATGCCCGAGCGGCGATGATCGATGCAGCCGAGCGTCTGGTTGCCGAGCGAGGTCTGGCCGCTCTGACTCTTCGTGATGTTCAGACCGAAGCCGGGCAGGCCAACAAATCGGCTGCGCAGTATCACTTCGGGTCACGTGAAGGTTTGCTGGCGGCCGTCGTCGAGTCCAGAATGCGACCTGCCGGTGAGCGTCGTCGTGAGTTGCTCGACACGATCGATCTCGACGCGAATCCACCGACGATGCGTGCCCTCGTCGAGGCTCTCGTCCTGCCGTTGGCGGAACAGACCATCTACCGCGAGGGCACGTTGTACGCGCGGTTCCTGGTGCAGTCGATCTTCGACCCGGCGATGTCGTCGACTATCCGTGACCACATGCAGGCCGAGAGTTTCCGCGAAGTTCAGCGGCGGATAGTCGCTGCGTCCTCGTTACCGGCAGAGATCGCCGAACTTCGGGCAGGAACTCTGACCGTGCTCACCGTCGTCACTTTTGCCACGTGGGAAGGCCGCGTCGACAGCCGCGAACGTGCTCACGTGATCGTTGCCGACCTGATCGAAAGTTGCCTCGGAGCACTCTCGGCCCCGGCTGCGCAAATCTGACACGCTGTCCGGCGAGTTTGTTTCCGAAACTGCCGGGGTACTCAGCCCCTCCAAGCGCAGTCGAGCAAACGGCCGCATCAACCACCGGCGGGGTAGGTGATGACAGTGAGCGAACTCGTTGCGCAAAGCCGCGAGCTTGTACCGCATCGTGCAGTTCTCGATTCCGCAGAGCATGTTCTGGTCATTGCGCGCGGCAAACCGTTCGGGCGCGAACAGGCTTTCCATGAAGTGTTGAGCGTCGCGATTCGCAATCGCATCGAAGTACTCACTCTGGCAAGGGCTCTCATCGACGTGTCCGAGTCCCGCGACTACCGCGCGATCCCGACCGACACCGCGCACACTGTTGCGGTGCTCGAATGGGGCGAGCTACTCGAGATCCCCACCGAACACCACGAGAAGTCCAGGGCCGAGTCATCCGAGGACGTCGATGAATCGAGTGAACCCGACGATCCGATCGAACCCGAGTATCTGGTCGAGACCGACGTGGGCGGACGGGTCGTCTTCGTCGCCCTCGCGTTCACGATCGGCGGGATAGTCGGATTCTTCGCGCACGACTGGGCACTTCTGCTTCTGATCACCGCCGTGTACCTCGTGTGGATCGCGGCACGGTTGGTCGCGAAACTCGTCAGTGTTTCCCGTAGTGCCCACTGGGCAGACGCTTCGCCGATTCGTGGCGCCGATTCGACCACACGGAACGCGGAAAACTCCCACCATCACGCTGTTGCAGCGTGACGGCGGGAGCATCCGCTTTCGCTAAAGCCTCTGCGGTACACCGTAAGTGACGACGGTATCGCCATTCGACGTGACAGCCTTCGCGTACGGCCTGATGGTCACCGGACCGATTGCTCCCTGTACATAACCGTGAACTCCGGACAGACGGACAGCGGCTTCGGGACCGTCGAACTCCTGATCTTCGAGCAGTGCGACGTCGGTGATACCGCCCGGCGCCAGATCGACGTCAAGTTCCTGCGAAGGAATGATGTCACCACCGATGACGAACCCGTTCGATATGTCCAGTCCCAGTTCGAAGTCCGGAACCAGGCCGATCCCGAGGTTGGTTCCACTCTCGACAGCCCAGTCGAGACCAGGACTGTTGAGAACGACCGTCGCGCCGGTTAACGCGATCGGGTAACCGATCTGATAACCGATCGTCAGCTTCGTTCCGGTGAAGCTTGCCGCGTCCGGCCCGTCGATCTTCACGCCGGCAACCCCGTCGTGGAAGAACTCGACACTCAGCGGTGAGCTGTCGAGAGGCGGAAAGACATGGATAGCGGTATCAGCCTGGAAGACTTCTATCCGATTCCCTTTGACGTCGGTGATCGAACTGGTGTTGTCAACGCCTGCCGACGCCGTCCCACCCCCCAGGACAACGGCCAACAGGGCCACTGCTCCTACTGCGCTACTACGAACTGCTGTCTTCGACATGCACAAGCACCATCCCATCCGGTATAGGCCCCGGACGTAGGTTCCAACTCTTCGTCGAGGATGGGATTCGTCGGGGCTGCCTGAACAAACGCGAGCAAGATCCTTGTTGCGATACCCCGGTCACGAACCCGTCAAACGGTGCACGAAAACATTACTTTCCGGACAAGTCGGGCGGACCGATTTGTCCCGCTGACTGCGCCCGCTCGCGGACGCGAACCGTTTTGTTCGTTACTCTGACAGTGGAAGTTATCGAATCGAGACCTAAGTAGGCCACCCCGAACTTCTGAGATCGCCACTTCAGGGATGGGCGCCAGAACCGAAAGGCACCGACTGCATGACCGAGACCTTGCCCGACGTCCAACTGCTCGAAGAAGCACGTCCAGGGCGAGTCCGTTCAGCAGTGCGGCGCTCGGTCGTCCAGCGCGGGCGTCTTGTCGACCTCGCGATCATGGCGACGTTCACCGTTGCGGCGATCTACGTGATGTCGAACCTGTGGAGCGACCTGCAGTCCGGCTATCTGTTCAACGCGGGCCGCGACCAGGCCATGTGGGAATGGTTCTTCGCCGATACCGCTCACGCCCTCGCCCAGTTCCGCAGCCCACTGTTCAGTGACCTGCAGAATTACCCACTCGGCGTGAACCTGATGGCCAATACCGCGATGTTCGGCATCAGCATCCCGTTGGCCCCGATCACGCTGATCTTCGGACCGACCGCCACGTATGCGATCGGGCTGACCGCCGGCCTCGGCGGCACCGCCATCGCTTGGTACTGGGCATTCTCGCGGCACGTACTGACCGGAGTCTCCGTCCGCTCCAAGGTCGCCGCCGCCGTCGGAGCGGGGTTCTGCGGATTCGCGCCCGCCATGATCTCGCATGCCAACGGCCACCCGAACTTCGTCGCGTTCTTCGTACTTCCGTTCATATTCTTGCAGGTAGTGCGCATTTCGAACGGCAAGCGTCCGGTTCGCGACGGTGTCGTCCTCGGCCTACTCGTCGCCTGGCAGATCTTCCTCGGCGAAGAACCGCTCCTCATCTTCACGATGTCAGCCATGGTGTTCGGCGCCGCCTATGCACTGCCCGGCCTGGCCAAGTCGCGCCAGGCGATCAAGCGCGCGATGCCCGGCCTCGTGATCGGCGGCGCGGTCACACTCCTGATCACTGCGGTGCCGCTGTGGTCGCAGTTCTTCGGCCCAGCGAGCTACGACGGCGTCTCACACGGTCAGGCAGGCAACGACACCGCTGCACTCACCACGTTCCCGACCGAATCGGTTGCGGGCGACCCCGAGGGCGCGGAGTTCCGAATGAACCCGACCGAGGAGAACGCGTACTTCGGATGGCCGCTGGTGCTCCTGCTTCTCGGTGCAACGGTGTGGCTGTGGCGCATCCGCCTGACCCGCGCGGCTGCCGCCGTGATCGTGGTCATGGGTGTGCTCTCACTCGGTTCCGAACTGACCATCGACGGTGACAAGACCGGCATCACTCTGCCGTGGAAACTCCTCGCCGACCTGCCGTTGTTCGAATCGGTGCTCGAATCCCGATTCGCGATGGGCGCGATTCCGGCGATCGGGCTGCTGCTCACCCTCGGCACCTACCGCGCTTTTGTCGAACTTCGTGGACCGCGCCGCACGGCAGCCGGTGTCTGGCTGGTGGCTCTCGCCGTCGCGATGATTCCCCTGATCCCGACCCCCATCGACGCCGATCAGCGATCTGCGACGCCCGAATTCATCACCAGCGGCTCGTGGGAGAACTACGTCAGCGACGGCACCCTGGTGACGGTTCCCGTCGCGAGCGCCGAAGACGCCCGCGCACTGAGCTGGCAGGTCGACGCCGACTTCGGCTTCCCCATCGCCGGCGGGTACTTCGTCGGCCCGGATTCGAAGACCCGCGCCGGAATCTACGGCGCCGAGTCCCGGCCCACCTCGACCCTGCTGGTCAATGCCAAACAAACCGGCAAGGTCCCGTTGATCGACGTGGGCACCAGAGCGAACGCACTGACCGACCTGCGGTACTGGCACGCCGACGTACTGGTGCTTCCCCGATTCTCCGGCGACGACGCCCTGCGCCACACGGTCGACGAACTGGTCGGCTTCGACGCCAAGCGCGTCGACGACGTGTGGGTGTGGGACGTACGAGACCTCGTGAGCGGCAAGACCTCCAACCAGAGCTGAGCGGGTTGATCAGCGGGTCATGATCACCGGACCGTCTTCGGTGATCGCGACCGTGTGCTCACTGTGCGCAGCCCGGGCGCCCGAAACGGTGCGAAGGGTCCACCCGTCGGCGTCGTGCCGGTAGTCGTCGGTTCCGTCGGCGATGAGCATCGGTTCGATGGCGATGACCAGGCCGGGCCGTAGCCGGAAGCCTTTGCCTGCTCGGCCTTCGTTGGGCACGTCCGGGCCTTCGTGCATCTCGCGGCCGATGCCGTGCCCACCGTGATCGGCGAGCATTCCGTATCCGAGGCCGCGCGCGTACTGTCCGATCGCGGCACCGATGTCGCCCAATCGGTTTCCGGGCTGGGCGGCGGCAATGCCACGGGCTAGTGCCTCATCGGTCGCGTCGATCAGTGCCTGATCCTCACTACTTCCCTGTCCGACGGTGAAGCTGATGGCGGAGTCGCCGCACCAGCCGTCGAGTCTCGCACCGCAGTCGATACTGATCAGGTCACCGTCACGGAGTCGGTACCCATTCGGGATACCGTGCACCACAGCATCGTTCACGCTGATACAGGCCACACCGGGAAAGGGTATCGGCGCCGTCGCCGGCCGATAATTCAAGAACAGCGCCGAGGCGCCGGCAGCCGAAATGACCTCCGCGGCAACGGCGTCCAATTCGAGCAACGTCACTCCGACGCTCGCCGCCTCACGCGCCGCAGCCAGCGCCTGCGCGGTGATTCTCCCCGCCGCCGCCATCGCGTCGATTTCCCCTGCGGTCTTGATTTCGACCATCTCGAACACCTTCCTTGTCGAATAACTATACCGGTATTACTATAAGCACATGGTGCGCGTGCCGCTGACGGCGGAAGAACTCGAACGAGGACTACGACTGGGTGAACTCCTGCGATCGGCGCGGGGGGACCGAAGCATGGTTCAGGTAGCGCTCGACGCCGGCATCTCGGTCGAAACTCTGCGCAAGATCGAAACCGGCCGCATCGCGACACCTGCCTTCTTCACCATCAGCGCGGTCGCGGAAGTGTTGGGTATTTCACTCGACACCATCGCCCGAACACTTGAAACACCACAATCCGAACAGGAAGTTGCATCCTGAGTAGTTCTCTCAGGATGTGCGGGCCCGCACTCGCCTAACATCGTTCCTTGTGCCGTCTGAAGTAGTAGTGCCCCCGAAACCCGTGCCCACTGGCCCCGAAGCTCCCCGAGAATCGGATTCCCAGCGAGTCCGGACGGCACGACTCATCGCGATAGTCACCGGCCTTCTGGGCCTGCTTCTTGCACTCGCGACGCCCTTCCTGCCCGTCAAGCAGGAAGCCGCGAGCATCGACTGGCCGCAGGGTGGGACCGTCAACAGCGTCTCGTCGCCGCTGATCTCCTACTCGCCCACATCGCTCGACATCAGCATCCCCTGTTCCACCCTCGGCCAGTTGGGCGGCAGCGGCGGCACACTGCTCTCGACCATGCCGAACGGTGCGCCGGACCGAAACGCCCGCGGCCTCACCGTCCGCACCACTGCCGACCGCCTCGAAGCACTCACCCGTGATTCGGTGCTGATCTCGACCCCGCTCGATCAACTGAGCGGGTGCACGGCGATCACCATCACGACCAACTCCGAGCAGACCGTCGCGGCGGTCACCGGAATCGACGGCGTCGGCACCACCCTGACCGGTGACTACCGCCCACAGGTTGTCGGCATCTTCACCGACCTGCAGGGCGCAGCGCCCGCCGGACTGTCCGCCCACATGGACGTCGACTCCCGGTTCTCGTCCAGCCCCACACTTCTCAAACTGTTCGCGATGATCGTCGCGGCACTCTCGACCATCGTCTCGCTGTACGCACTGCACCGGATCGACGGCGTCGACGGCCGTCGTGCGCGGCGGTTCCTGCCGGCGCGATGGTGGAAGTTCACCGGCATCGACGCCCTGGTTATCGGCACGCTGGCGCTGTGGCATGTGTTCGGCGCCAACACTTCCGACGACGGTTACCTGCTCGGCATGGCCCGAGTCTCGGAGCACTCCGGGTACATGGCCAATTACTTCCGCTGGTTCGGAGTCCCCGAAGCGCCGTTCGGTTGGTACTACGACGTGCTGGCGCTGTTCGCGAAGGTCAGCACCGCGAGCATGTGGATGCGCCTGCCCGCGCTGATCGCCGGCATTCTGTGCTGGATGGTGATCAGCCGCGAGGTGATACCGCGACTCGGTGTTGCGGTGCGCCGCAACAAGGTTGCCATCTGGACCGGCGGGCTCGTGTTCCTCGCCTTCTGGCTGCCGTACAACAACGGCCTGCGTCCCGAGCCCATCATCGCCCTCGGCGCTCTGCTCACGTGGTGCTCCATCGAACGCGCCATCGCCACCGGACGTCTGTTGCCCGCCGCGATGGCCGTGCTGATCGCCGCATTCTCGCTGGCCGCCGGGCCTTCCGGGCTGATCGCCATCGGCGCGCTGATCGCCGGAGCCAGGCCGATCCTGCAGATCCTGATCGCCCGCGGCAAACGCGTCGGCTTCCTGTCCCAGATCATGCCGATTCTCGCCGCCGGAACCGTGGTGCTCGTCGCGGTCTTCGCAGATCAAACCCTCGCGACAGTTCTCGAATCGACCAGAGTGCGAACGGCCGTCGGGCCGAACGTTCCGTGGTTCGAGGAACGGTTACGTTGGGACGCACTGATGACCATCTCCCCCGACGGCTCACTGGCCCGCCGCTTCGGCATGTTCGTCATGATCGTCGGACTCGTCTTCTGCGTCATGATGATCCTGCGCAAGGGCCGGATCCCGGGCACCGCTATCGGGCCCTCGCGCCGAATCCTCGGGATCGTGTTCGCGTCGCTGCTCCTGATGCAGTTCACCCCCACCAAGTGGACTCACCACTTCGGTGTGTACGCCGGTCTGGCCGCCACGGTGGCCGTCCTCGCCGCCGTCGGTGTGAGTGCCTCGAGCATGCGTTCCAAACGAAACCGCGCGCTGTTCGCCGCGGGCATCCTGTTCATCCTCGCTGTGGCGTTCACGAGCTCCAACGGCTGGTGGTACGTCTCGAGTTACGGCGTCCCGTGGTGGGACAAGCCGCCGTCAATCGCCGGCAAGGGATTCTCGACGGCCTTCCTCGGCCTCACGATTCTCGCGCTGCTGCTGGCCGCGTGGTACCACGTCATGGAGCCGCGCCGGCGAAACGGCACAGAGGACAGCGTCAAGAAGACCAGGCGACTTCGCCTTCTCGCCCCGTCACCGTTGACCATCGCGGCCGGAGCGGTCGTGCTGTTCGAGGTGCTGTCCCTGCTCAAGGGCGCGGTCGCGCAGTACCCCGCGTATTCGATCGGCAAGTCCAACATCGAATCCGTCTTCGGCGGAAGCTGCGGTCTCGCGGGTGAGGTACTCGTCGAGTCCGATCCGAACGCCGGCGTTCTGCAATTGACGGATCGGCCCACCGATCTCGCCGGCGCGGGTGCATTCGGTGCGAGCGAATCAACCGGGTTCTCGCCGGACGGGGTTGCAGGCGACCTCACGGCCGACGCAGAAGACTCGACGGCAGGCAGTGCAAACAGCCTCGACACCTCGACCTCGCAGTCCGGCACCACCACGCCGGGAACCGGATCCGGCACCGCCGGTGGCTCGCAGTCGACGGCCGGCGTCAACGGCAGCAACGTCGCGCTCCCGTTCGGGCTCGACCCCGCAAAAACCCCGGTGCTCGGTAGTTACGGAGCACCTCAGAACGCGTCACTGACCACCGGTTGGTATTCACTCCCCGAGCGCAACGACGCCGCACCGCTCCTGACCGTCGCGGCCGCCGGACGCATCCGCTACGTCAACTCCGACGGCATCGTCACCCCCGGCGCAGTGCTGCAGGTCGAGTACGGCAAGAAGCAGGCAGACGGGAGCGTCGACGCACTGGGACGTGTCGATCCGATCGACATCGGCCCGTCGCCGTCGTGGCGCAACCTGCGCGTTCCGATGGATCAGCTGCCCGCCGACGCCGACACCGTGCGTCTGGTGGCCAGTGACACCGACATCAGCGCCGACCAGTGGCTGGCGGTCACACCGCCACGAGTGCCGACCATGCGCACGCTGCAGGACGTCGCCGGATCCACCGACCCGGTGCTGATGGACTGGGCTGTCGGTCTGGCCTTCCCGTGCCAACGTCCGGTGGATCACCTGTACGGCGTCGCCGAGATCCCCGACTGGCGCATCCTGCCCGACCGCATCGGCGCGGAGTCCACCAACGCCTGGCAGGACCACTACGGCGGCGGACCGCTCGGCTGGACTACCGAACTGCTCTCGGCCAGGGCATTGCCGACCTATCTGGACAACGACTGGGATCGTGACTGGGGATCGCTCGAGCAGTACACACCGCTCGATTCGGACGCGGTTCCCGCGCAAATGAACGTCACCACAGAGACCCGATCGGGCACCTGGACACCGGGCCCGATTCGTTACCAGTCGTAACTGTTACGCGTGGACCTACCAACCACCCAGGCACGGTAGGTCCACGCTCAGCCCTGACATACCATCGGTAGCCGTGCCCGACGCCGTGACAGCTTCACCTCAGACTTCGAGTTCGCCGCCTCCTGCTGGTCAGGATGCCCGCGAGCGTTTCCATCGCACGCGATGGGTCGCGATCATCGCCGGCTTGCTCGGCTTCGTGCTCGCACTGGCAACTCCGCTGCTTCCCGTCGTGCAGACGACGGCTTCGGTCAACTGGCCGCAGAACGGCGTGATCGGAGACGTCGAGGCACCGCTGATGGCGCAGGTTCCCATCGACGTCAACGCATCGATCCCCTGTACCGCGGTCAGCTCGCTGCCGGAGGGCGGCGGCATCTTGCTGTCGACGGCACCTGCACAGGGCGACGGCGCGGCACTGTCGTCGATGTTCGTCCGGGTGTCCGCGACGAGCGTCGACGTGCTCGATCGCAACGTCGTCGTCGCTTCGGCGGCACGCGAGGACGTCGAGTCCAGTCGCTGTGGCGCCATCGCGTTCAGCTCTGACGTCAACCGAACCACGGCAGAGTTCGTCGGACTGACCTATCCCGACGGCAACCCGATTCGTGGCCAGCTCGACGGTGACTTCCGCCCGCAGGTGGTCGGCGTCTTCAGCGACCTGCCCGACGGCGCTGCCCCCGAGGGCCTCGGCTTCTCGATGACGATCGACTCACGTTTCTCCTCGAGCCCCAGCGTCTTGAAGCTGGTCGCGATGATCGTGGCCGTCCTCTCGACCATCGTCGCGCTGGTCGCCCTGGCTCGCCTCGACGGCACCGACGGCCGCAAGCACCGACGCTTCCTGCCCGCACGCTGGTGGAAGTTCTCCGGTATCGACGGAGTGGTGGTCGGCACACTCGTCGTGTGGCACTTCATCGGCGCGAACACCGCCGACGACGGTTACCTCCTCACCATGGCCCGAGTCTCACCGGACGCGGGATACATGGCCAACTACTTCCGTTGGTTCGGCGTTCCGGAGGCCCCGTTCGGCTGGTATTACGAAGTCCTGGCCGTGATGGCGAAGATCTCGACGGCGAGCCCGTTCATGCGTCTGCCCGCTCTGCTCGCCGGAATCCTCTGCTGGATGGTCATCAGCCGCGAGGTCGTCCCGCGTCTCGGGCGGGCGGTTCGCCGGAGCAACGTCGCCCTCTGGACCGGCGGGCTGGTGTTCCTGTCCTTCTGGCTGGCGTACAACAACGGTCTTCGCCCCGAACCCATCGTGGCTCTCGGCGCACTGCTCACCTGGTGCTCCATCGAGCGCGCCATCGCCACCGGACGTCTGCTGCCCGCGGCCACGGCAATCTTGATCGGCGCCTTCACTCTTGCCGCCGCACCCACCGGATTGATGTGTATCGCAGCCCTTCTCGCCGGTGTGCGCCCGTTGGTGCGCATCGTCGTCAAGCGTCACCGACTGGTCGGCACCCTGCCGCTTCTCGCTCCGATCGCCGCTGCCGGAACCATCGTGCTGGTCGTCATCTTCGCCGACCAGACCTTTGCCGGTGTCATGGAGGCCACGCGCGTCCGAACGATCATCGGCCCCAATCTCGAGTGGTACCAGGACTTCCTGCGCTACTACTACCTCTTCGTCCAGACGGTCGACGGCTCGGTTGCCCGACGCTTCGCGTTCTTGACGATGATCCTGTGCCTCTTCACGACGCTCTTCGTGTTGTTGCGCCGCGGCCGCGTCCCCGGCGCGGCAACCGGTCCGTCGTGGCGCCTGGTCGGCGTCGTCTTCGGCACGATGTTCCTGATGATGTTCAACCCCACCAAGTGGACTCACCACTTCGGTGCGTACGCGGGCATCGCCGGTTCTCTCGCCGCGCTGACCGCCGTGGCCGTGTCCGCGTCCGCCCTGCGCTCGCGTCGTAACCGATCGGTGTTCGTGGCCGGACTGCTCCTGATGCTCGCGTTGACGTTCGCCGGCATCAACGGCTACTGGTACGTCTCGAGTTACGGCGTGCCGTGGTTCGACAAGACCATCTCCTACGACGGCCGTGAATCCAACACCCTGTTCCTCGCGCTCTTTGCTCTCGCCTTGGCCTTTGCCGCCTGGCAGTACCTGCGTGAGGGATTCGCCGCCCCGCCCGAGAAGCCGAACACGGCCAAGGGCAGACGAATTCGCAAGTTCGCGGCCGCTCCCCTCACCGTGATTGCCGGTCTGATGGTCCTGTTCGAGGTGCTCTCGCTACTCAAGGGCGCGGTGTCGCAGTACCCGGCGTACTCGCTGGGCCGAAGCAACATCGAGGCACTCGCGGGCAAGACCTGCGGCATGGCCGAGGACGTTCTGGTCGAGACCGACGTCAATTCCGGGAATCTGCGGCCTCTGACCGCTCCCGGATTCAACGCCGAGGATCCGTTGTCCGGAGTTGATTCGAAGGGCTTCTCCCCCAATGGGGTTCCCAGCGATCTGACTGCGGATTACATCGAAGTCAAGCAGGGCATGGGTAATACCGACAGCCAGAGCGTCGGTCCCACCTTCGCCACCGGTTCCGGCGCCGGAACCAGCGGCGGCACCGGCAACGTCGGCGTCAACGGCAGCACGGCCAAGCTCCCCTTCGGCCTCGATCCGTCGAAGACACCGGTCATGGGCAGCTACCAGCCCGGCGTGCAGGAACCTGCTTCCCTCATCTCGAGTTGGTACGGATTGCCCACTCGCAGTGAAGAATCACCGCTAGTGGTCATGTCCGTCGCCGGGCGTGTGTGGTCCGTCGACAACACGGGTGCGATCACGTACGGCCAGTCACTGTTGGTCGAGTACGGCAAGACTCAGCCCGACGGAACCGTGCAGGTTCAGGGTTCGTACATGCCGCGAGACATCGGACCCGCGCCGTCGTGGCGCAACGTCCGTATCCCGATCGACGAACTCGCGCCGGACGCCGACGCCGTTCGGGTGGTCGCGTTCGATCCCAACCTCACGGGCGATCAGTGGATGGCATTCACGCCGCCGCGCGTGCCCAAGCTCGAGTCCCTGAACTCGTACATCGGCAACGAGCAGCCGGTGCTCCTGGACTGGGCTGTCGGCCTTCAGTTCCCGTGCCAACGTCCGTTCACACATCAGAACGGCGTGGCCGAGATGCCGAACTTCCGCATCCTCCCGGACCGTCCTCTTGCGGTCAGTTCCACCGACACCTGGCAGTCCGCGGACAACGGTGGCCCGCTCGGATTCACCGAGGTTCTTGCCGGTGCGACGACGGTTCCTACGTACCTGAAGGACGACTGGGCGCGGGACTGGGGATCACTCGAGCGGTACGACCGGTACTTCCCCAATGCGGTTCCGGCAGAGGTGGAGACGGGCACCGCAACCCGCTCGGGCATGTGGATGCCCGGCGAGATGCGAGTGCACTAGCCTGCGCTACCTACTCGGGTGACTGCTCGGGTGCGACGTACGGAGACGGCAGAGACCGCTCCGACAACGACGACGCACCCGAGTAGTTGCCCAACGCCTGGCCGTTCGCCGAGCAGCACGACCGCCAGCAGTACGGCAAGTACCGGTTGCATGAGCAGGAGCGTCGCGCCCACCTCGGCGGGAAGCCGAGGGAGCGAGTTCCCCATCAGCATCCAGCCGAACACCTGGCCGACCAGTGCCAGTGCCGCGAGCCAGCCGAAGGCTTCCCAGCCTGGGACGAAATCGATCCGGCCCCACAGTGATCCGATGACGGACCCGGCGATGCCCGCGGACGTCGTCGAGATCAACACCTGGCTCGCTGCCCGATCCGCCTCGCCCGTCCGGCCGACCACGAAGATGTAGCCGCCGTAGGCGATTCCGGAGACGAGCGAGAGCCCCGTTCCCCACAGCAAGTTGTCGCCGGTTCCCCCACCCCCGAACACGCCGCCCGCCAAGGCGATTCCCGTGAACATGAACGGCAGGGCGAAGACGAACCGCATCGGCACCCGATGGCCGAACACCAACCAGGACAGTGCGGGCACCACGACCACCTGCACGTTCACGACGACGCTCGCCATCCCCGCGCCGATCATCAGAATCGACTGCGACCACAACGCGAAATCCAGCCCGAGCAGCAGACCGCCGAGCACCTGCAGAACGACTGCCCGCCGGCTCGGCTTGCCCACCCGGCGGTACTCCCGCCACGCCAACCACAACAGCGGCGGCAAGGCCAGGAAGCAACGGAAGAAGACGGCGGTCGAGGGCCCCACATCGGCCAGCTTGATGAGGAGCGAACTGATCGAGATCGCAGCTGCGCCTCCGACGACGAGCAGTCGAGGGTCGATGCGCCCCCGAGGAGTTCGGCTGGGTGTCGGTGTCTGCGCGGTCGCGGGGGTCAGTGTGGTCACTCGACAATGTTCCTGCCGCTAACTATTCAGCACAAGCAAATATTCAGACCGTATATTCGGTAGCATTACTACTGTGTTGAATCTCGAAAGACTTCGCGCCCTGCACGCCGTCGCCGAGAACGGATCAGTGGCGGCTGCCGCCCGCACCTTGCATGTCACACCGTCCGGGATTTCGCAGCAGTTGAACAAGCTCGAGCGCGAGGTCGGTGTTCCGCTCCTCGAACCGCAGGGCCGCGGTGTGCGACTCACAGAAGCGGGCCGAATCCTCGCGCGCCGAACCGCAGAGGTTCTCTCGACGCTCGCTCAGGCCGAGGCGGAAATCGCGTCGCTGCAGAGCGAGGTGACGGGCCGCGTACGTATCGGCGCCCTGGTCTCCCCCAGCAGGACGGTGCTGCCGCGAGCCATCGCCGAGATCAGGCATTCGCACCCGCAGCTCGAAATCACCTTCAACGAAGGCGAATCCGAAGAACTGCTCCCCGCACTGATTCGCCGCGACCTCGACGTCGTGGTGGTCGACAGTTGGAGCACTCTGCCCGTCGAACTTCCCGACGGACTCTCCTTCACGCCCGTGTACGACGACGTGGCGCTGCTCGCTCTCCCGGCGTCAGATCCGCTGGCGGAGAACAAGGTCGTCGCGCTCAGCGAGCTGTCCGAGCATGCCTGGGCGACGTGGACACGGGGAACGGACTTTCACACCTTCACCGTCCGGACCCTGCGCGCGCAGGGGTTCGACCCACGAATCGAGTACGAGGTCGCCGAGTTTCCCACCCAGGTCGAATTCGTCGCTCAGGGCCTCGCCGTCGCATTGATTCCACGTCTGGCGAGAGTTGTACCGCCGGAAGGTGTTCGAATGCTCGACACGGTTCCGCCGCTCGGCCGAGACATTTACCTCGCCTGGCGGACAGACAGCGAAAGGCCGGCCGTCCTGGCGGCGATAGAAGCGCTACGCCGCCAGTTCGACGCCCTCGGTGACAAAAAGAACTAGAGCGGCATCAAGTTGTGCTTGCGCGGGTTCTTGAAGATCGTCTTGTCCGCGAGCAACTTCAGAGCCTTACGGATCTCGAGACGCGTCTGCGAAGGCTCGATCACCGCGTCGATGTATCCGCGCTCGGCCGCGATGTACGGCGTCGCGACGAACTCGTTGTAGAAGTTGATCAGCTGAGCACGCACCGCGGGTGCATTCTCGCCGGCCTCGGCGAGCTGACGCCGCCCCATGATGTTGACGGCACCCTCGGCGCCCATCACGGCGATACGAGCGGTCGGCCACGCGAGGTTGATGTCGGCACCGAGCTGCTTGCAGCCCATGACGGCATAACCGCCGCCGTACGCCTTACGAACCACCACGGTCACCTTCGGCACAGTGGCTTCGATGTACGAGAACAGGAAACGCCCGCCGCGCTTGATGACGCCGACCTTTTCCTGATCGACGCCGGGAAGGAAGCCCGGTGTGTCGACGACGAAGACGAGCGGGATGTTGAAGGCGTCGCACAGGCGCACGAAGTGGGCTGCCTTGTCGGAGCTGTCCGCGTCGAGGGCGCCACTGAGGTACGTGGGCTGGTTGGCCACGACACCGACGGGCAGGCCGTCGACGCGGGAGAATCCGGTGATCACGTTGTGCGCGACCTGGGCTCCGATTTCGTGGAAAGTGCCGTCGTCGAAGATCCGCAGAATGATGTCGTGCATGTCGTAGCCGGCATTGTCGGCATCCGGCATGAACGCATTGAGTTCGAGATCCGACTCGGTGATCTCGGGTTCGAGGCCCGGGTTGATCAGCGGCGCCTTCTCCTGGCACGACGACGGCATGAAGCTCAGGTACTCACGCACCCAGTCGAAGGCAGCCTTCTCGTCGGGAGCGACGTGATGGATGTTTCCGTACTCCGCCTGCTTGCGGGCTCCACCCAAGTCCTCGAGGCTGACCTCTTCGCCGGTGACCGACTTGATGACGTCGGGTCCGGTGACGAACATGTACGACTCTTCGGTAGCGACCACGACGTCCGTGTTGATCGGGGCGTACACGGCACCGCCGGCGCATTTACCGAGGATGACCGAGATCTGCGGGCACAGGCCGGACAACGGCTCCTGACGTGAACCCATGTTGGCGTACCAGGCCAACGAGGAAACGGCGTCCTGGATGCGAGCTCCACCGGAATCGTTGATACCGACGACCGGGCAGCCCACCTTCAGCGCAAAATCGTTGACAGCTGCGACCTTACGGCCGAACATCTCTCCGGCGGCACCGCCGAACACCGTCTGATCGTGCGCGAACACGGCTACCGGACGCCCGTCGACGGTTCCGTGACCGGTCATGACGCCGTCGCTGTACGGGTTGCCCTCGCCCGCCATCTTCACCAGGGCACCGATCTCGATGAAGCTACCGGGGTCGAGCAACATGTCGATGCGCTGGCGCGGCGTGCTGTGCCCTGCTGCATCGCGCTTGGCAATGGCCCGAGCCGAGCCGGGTTCCTTTGCCTTCTCCAACTTTTCGCGGAGTTCAGCGAGCTTCTCCGCGGTGGTTGTCGTCACTTCTGAACTCCGGTTTCCGCTGCTTTGGTCTGAGCTGTCTCGATCTGGGCCAGCTTGGTGGTGAGGTCTGCCGCAACCTTCGCGATGTACGGCTCGTCGACGATCTGCAGGTGGTCCCCGCCGATGTAGACGACCTCGAGGTTCTTCACGTAGTCACCCCAGCCACCATCCGCCTTGCGGGTCTTGAATGCAGGCTCGAGCGTCATCAGCTCGTCGTGGTACTTGTCAGCCATGTAGAGCACGACGTCGCCGTCGTAACTGCTGAACTCGGCCGTCTGGATGGCGCGATTGTCCAACCACGACGTCCGCTGATGCTCGATGATGCCGCCGGGAATCTTGGCGCCGCTCATCTTGATCATGTCCATCAAGATCTGGATCTGATCCTCGTCGGCTTCGGTGGAAGCCAGAACGTCAAGCGGCAGCGGCACATCCAGGTTGTAGGTGCGCTTGGCGAACTTGCCGTAGCGCTCCCAACGCTTGCGTCGTTCCGCCTCGGTGTCCGGCACGACCTCGCCGGCCATGACGGTGTCGAGCAGCCCGACCACACGCACGTCGGCGCCCTGCTCGCGCAGCAACTTCGCGACCGCATACGACATCACGCCACCGAACGACCAGCCACACAGCACGTACGGCCCGTCGCCCTGGATCTCACGCAGCAGCGGAACGTAAGCAGCAGCGCGGGTTTCGATCGAGCCCTCGACCCGCTCGAATCCGTACATCGGCGTGCCTGCGGGCAGGCGCTTGAGCAGAGGCTCGTACGTCACCGTCGAACCACCGGCAGCATGGAAGACGAATACCGGTACGGCAGTGGAACCTTCGGGACGGGCACGCAGAGTACGTACGAGTCCGTCGATCTTGCCGTCGTCCTCGAGGTACTGGCGAACGACGTCCGCAAGCTCTTCGATGGTGGTGGAGTCGAGAACGTCGTCGAGAGTGATCTCGCCGCCGGCACGCTCGGAAAGCCGAGCAGCAAGCTTCTCGGCGACCTCGTCACCGACGATCGGCAGATCGTTGAAGATGCCCTTGGCCGACTTCCCGGTGACAACCGCCCACGTCGCAAACGTCAAGCGCTCGGCCGCATCTCGCGGCGGAACGTCCGAGCCTGCGTCGTCGGCAGTTCCGGCTCGAGAAGGATCGGAAGGCGCAGCAGCAACCGGAGCAGTGGTAGGTAGTTCCACTGCCACCTCTGCGGGAGCAACGTCCTCGTCAGCAGCGTCGGCTGCCAACTTCTCCGCGGCCTGCTTGTCGGCCATCGCCTGAACCTCTTCGCGATTGTCGATCGCGTAGCGCAGGTACTTGTTGACCTCGTTGAGGCTCGCATCCTTGACTGCCTGGAGCTGGAGCTGCGGAATGTCGAACTCGTACTCGACGCGGTTCTTGATACGCATCGCCATGAGCGAGTCGAGACCCAGTTCGATGAGCGGAACCTCGGCCGGCAGATCCTCCGGCGAGTACCCCATCGACTCGGCAACCACGATCTTGAGGCGGTCGTCGAGGCTCTGCGAACCGTTCGGATCCCACTTGTCTCCGGCGTCTTCGACGACCTCGGCCAGGGATTCCATCGGCGCACTGGTCTTGACCGGCGCGCTGACGACCAGCTCGGGCAGCGGCTCACCGGACGTGACGACGGCGTCGAAGAGCAGACGGAACATAGCACCCTCACGAGCGTGCACCTGCACCGACGCTCCACCCGGATGCGGGTTGAGTGTCGTCGTCAGGGTCGCAGCGCCGGCCAGCTCACCATGGGGAACGGCAGCGGTGAGAGCGACATCCGAAAGCACCTGTCCGGCAGCGGCGCTCACCAGCACCGCCAGGTCGGTGACGGCGGATGCGTCGACCTCCCACACGTGGCGGCCGTCGGGCAGAGCGACGTGCGAACCGGGTACGCGAGCCGAACCGCCGGCACTGACGCGAATGTCGAGCCAATACGGCTTACGCAGGAATGCGGTACGCGGAACCGAAGCGAAATCGCCTGCGGGAAGCAGAGACTCGAGGTTCACGGCATGGCCGTGCACGTACAGCTGCGCGAGAGCGGCAAGAACACCCGCGGACTCGTCTTCCTTACGCTTGAGCGTCTGGATGAGCTCCATGTCGTGCAGGCCCGAATCGAAAGCGGTAGCCGCCACCGACATCAGCGTCACCGGATTGGGTGCAAGCTCGACAAAAGTGGTGTGGCCGTGGGCAACTGCACCGCGTACCGCATTGGTGAAGTACACGCTGTGGCGAAGACCCTTGACCCAGTACGCCTCTTGATGGATCGGCTCGTGACCGGGACGGTAGAAGGTGTCCTTGTCGACGGACGAGTAGACGCCGAGCTTCAACGTGGTCGGCTCGATACCGGCCAACTCCGCGGCAAGCTCGCCGAGCAGCGGATCTACCTGCGAAGTATGGCTGGCGCCCTTGGTCTGCAGGACACGCGCCATCTTGCCGTCGGCCTCGGCGGCCGCGACGATCGCCTCGATGTCCGGCTGTGGTCCACCGATCACCGTGTGCGTCGGAGCTGCGTAAACACAGACCTCGAGCTTGGGGTACGTGGGCAGTAGCGCCTCGATCTCGGATGCGCTGTACTCGAGCAGAGCCATCAGACGGATGTCGTCACCGACAAGTGCGCCCTCGGCCTCACCCATCAGCCGTGAACGTGAACAGATCACGCGGACAGCGTCTTCCAGGTTCAGGCCGCCGGAAACGTACGCGGCAGCGGCCTCACCCATCGAGTGCGGAACCACGGCTTCGGCCTCGGCGCCGTGGTGACGCAGCAACGCGGCCAGACCGACCTGGATGGTGAAGATTCCCACCTGCGCGGTCTCGACGTTGTACTCGATCGAATCGTCGAGGAACATCTCGACCATCGAGTAACCGGCCTCGTCCTGGATCAGCGCGTCGACCTCGTCGACGGCCGCCTTGAAGGCCGAGTTCTCCGTGTAGAGCTGCTTGGCCATCTTGCGGTGCTGCGAGCCGAAGCCCGAGAACACCCACACCGCGCCCTTGGGCGACGGCGAGTCGGCGGAGAAGACTCCTTGAGCAGGCTTGCCTGCGGCGACGGCGCGCAGCGAGCTGATGGCCTCGGAGCGCGTCTTCGCCAGAACAGCGGCGCGCGAGCGTCCGTGGTTGCGACGCGCGAGTGTGCGGGCGACGTCGGCGAGGGGCGTCTTGCTTCCCTCTTCGGTTTCGAGCCAGTCGGCCAGATCAGCGGCTGCGCGGCGACGACGCGACGGCAGCGCACCGGAAACGGCCAGCACAACGGTGCTCTCGTTCTCTGCTGCCGGTTCGTCGACCACCGGGGCATCCACAACCGGTTCATCGACTACCGTCTCGGCAGGCACGTATTCCTTGACCACGACGTGCGCGTTGGTTCCGCCGAAACCGAAACCGGAAACACCGGCGACAGCCTTGCCGGTGTAACGCGGCCAGTCGGTGGCCTCGGGCGTCACCTGCAGGTGCGACTTCTCGAAGTCGATGTGCGGGTTCGGGCCCAGGTAGTTGATCGTCGCGGGAATCTTGTTTTCCTGCATCGCCAAAACGACCTTGATCAGGCCGGCGGCGCCCGCAGCTGCTTCCAGGTGCCCGAAGTTGGTCTTCGCGCTACCGAGCAGAGCCGGCTTGTCTTCGTCACGACCACGACCGACGACACGACTGAGCGCGTCGGCCTCGATGGGATCACCGAGATCGGTACCCGTTCCGTGCGCCTCGATGTAGTCGACGGTGGTCGGCAAGATTCCGGCGTCGCGGTACGCGAAACGCAACACGTCGGCCTGGGCATCGGGATTGGGTGCGAGCAGACCGTTGGAACGGCCGTCCTGGTTGACCGCGGATCCGGCGATCACCGCGAGGATGGAATCTCCGTCACGCTCGGCGTCTTCGAGGCGCTTGAGCACGACGAGTCCGCCGCCCTCACTGCGAACGATTCCCTGAGCCTGAGCGGAGAAGGCACGCAGTTTTCCGTCGGGAGCGAGCATCCCGGTCTGATCGAAACCGAGGGTTCCGGGAGGGGCCAGCAGCATGTTGACGCCACCGGCCAGCGCGATGTTGGAGTCACCGCTGCGCAGCGAGCGCACAGCCTCGTGAACGGCAACCAGCGAAGACGAACACGCGGTGTCCAGAGCGATGGACGGTCCACGGAAGTCGAAGAAGTACGAGACCCGGTTCGCGACGATCGCCGTCGACGTTCCGGTCAACGCGTACGGATGCGCCGTCGTCGGATCACTGACCGCGAGCAACTGGTAGTCGTTGGCGGAACTGCCGATGAAAACACCGACCTGCTTGCCCTTGAGCCCACTGGCCGGAATGCGAGCGTGCTCGAGTGCTTCCCACGCGAGTTCGAGTGCGAGGCGCTGCTGCGGATCGACGTTGACGACCTCGAGCGGAGACATCGCGAAGAACTCGGCGTCGAAACCCTTGACGTCGTCGAGGTACCCGCCCTTGGTGTTCGCGTTCTCGACCGCGGCCTTGATGGCGGGATCCGACATGAACTCGGCCCAGCGGTCCTCGGGGAGGTCGCTGATGCCGTCGCGTCCGTCCGCCAGCATTTCCCACATGTCCGAAGGCGTGTGCCCGGCACCGGGGAATCGTGTGGACAGTCCGACGATGGCGATGTCGTGAGCGTCCGTCGTGCCGCCTGAGACGTAGTACGAGGCGTCGACGGTCTCCTGCGGCGCCTCGGGCTCACCTTCAATGATCCGAGTAGCCAGCGAAGCGATGGTGGGGTGTTGATAGGCAACCGTGGCGGTCAGCGTGACGCCGAGCAGATCCTCGATGTCTCCGCTCAGAGCGACTGCGTCCCGCGAGGCGAGCCCGAACTCTTCCATCGGGCGATCGTCCGTGATCGAACCCGCCGGCTGACCGGTCGCGTTGGCGATCCAATTGCGAAGCCACTCACGCAGCTGCGCGACACTCATCTCGCTCACAACGTCTTTGCTCTGCGCACCATCTTGTTCAACCATCAACTCACCAAGCCACCGATCATGAAGGGACTGCTCCTCAAACGCTATCGGGGAATGCGGTCTGCTGATAGCCGCCTCGCAACGTTCCCTCGATATAGCTCGCCTTACACGCGCGGCGAGCGATCTTGCCGCTGGACGTACGCGGAATCGAGCCCGCGGGGACGAGCAGGATGTCTCGGGCCGTGACACCGTGACGGGAAGAAATCGCCGCACGCACGGTGTCCGCGATCGGCTGCGGATCGGCCTTGCCTGCGCCGGGAGCACGCTCGGCCACGATGACCAACTGCTCCGAGGAATCGTCGTCGTCGAACTTCAGACCCGAGTGCGTGTTGGAGAACACGACGGACGGCAGCTGGTTGGCCGGTACGGCAAACGCAGCGATGAAGCCGGGGCGCAGAGCCGGGCTGGCTTCCTGAGCCGAAGCCTCGAGGTCCTGCGGGTAATGATTGCGACCGTCGACGATCACGAGGTCCTTGACGCGACCGGTGATGTACAGCTCGCCGTCGACGTAGACGCCGAAGTCGCCGGTACGCATCCAGTTGGCATCCGCCGGCGTGCCCTCGGTGTGGCTGTCTTCGCTCAACCGATTGTCCAGCTTGTTGTGAAAGGTCTCCGCCGTCTCGTCGGGGCGACCCCAGTAGCCGATACCGATGTTCTCGCCGTGCAACCAGATCTCGCCGACGTGATTGTCGGGGACCTCGGTCAGCGTCTCGGGATCGACGATCGCCGCCCACTGACTGCGCGAGACGTACCCACAGGAGACCTGCGCGATTGCGTTCTCGGAGTACTGGTCGACGATGACCATGCGTCCCTTGTTGAGTTCCGTGCGGTCGACGTAGATGACCTTGGCCTCGTCGGAATGCTTGGTCGAGGAGACGAAGAGCGTCGCCTCGGCCATGCCGTACGACGGCTTGATCGCAGTCTTGGGCAGACCGTACTGAGCAAAAGCGTCGTTGAACTTGCGCATCGACGACGTCGTGACCGGCTCACTGCCGTTGATCAGACCGATGACGTTGCTCAGGTCCAGGGTCTCGCCGTCCTTCGGCAGGCCACGCGCGGCAGCGTGCTCGAAAGCGAAGTTGGGAGCGGCGGCAAAGGTGCCGGCGCCGTCGGAAACCGCAGCAAGTTCCTTGATCCACCGGTACGGCCGCTGCACGAAAGCGCGCGGGCTCATGATGGTGATGTACTTGCCGCCCAGAGCAGGCAGGATGACCGTCAGCAGGCCCATGTCGTGGAACAGCGGCAGCCACGTGACGCCCCGAGAGTCCTCGTTGAGTTCGATGGAGTCGACCATCTGGAGCGCGTTCGTTCCGACAGCACGATGGGTGATCTCCACGCCGGCGGGAACTCGGGTCGAACCCGAGGTGTACTGCAGGTACGCGATGTCGTCGAGTTCGATGTCGGGGCGAACCCACGTTTCACCGACGGTGTCGGGAATCGCGTCGACGGCGATGATGCGCGGACGCTCGGCAGCGGGAAGCGAGCGGAACAACTGTCGAACACCGGCTGCCGACGATGCGGCAGTCAGAATCGCAGTCGGCTTGCAGTCACCGAGAACAGCGTGAAGACGGTCGGTGTGACCGGGCTCGTCCGGATCGAAGAGCGGCACCGCGATGGAACCGGCCTGAATGGCCGCGAAGAACGAAATGACGTAGTCGAGTCCCTGCGGAGCAAGAATCGCGACACGGTCGCCACGCTTGGTGACCTGCTGCAGACGGGCTGCAACAGCGCGCAGACGCACACCGAACTGCTCCCAGGTCAGCTCCAGGGCTTCACCGTCACGCTCGCGTGAGTAGTCGATGTACCGATACGCGAGCTCGTCCGCGTTGACACGCGAGTGTTGCTCGACGTAGTCGACCAGCGTGAAGCCTGGTTGCAGGCGGATCTGGCCCTTCTCGTCGAGAAAGCCATCGAACAGCGCGTTCATTCCATCTCCTCCGAAGCGATCACACAAGCACTGTCTTTCATGCCTGCGCCCCAGACTTCCTTCGCTCTCTCGGGTCCATCTTCGATCAATCGAATCGCACTTTGTGCGCAACTCACCTGAATCACTTCATCGATCCCAAACCATCGATATGTTACAGATTCGCATCGTCCGTATTCTCCGGCCTACTCGCCCGCCAGTAACGGGATGATCGGGGCGAACGCTTCCATCTGCGTCGGGAAGACCCCGACGTACGACATCGACGTCTTCTCGCGGACCAGTCGAATCTGGTCTGCGATTTCCTCGAAAGTGCCCACAGCCAGGTATGGAGAGTTCAACAGCTCCTCCACGCTCAGCTTACGATCCACTTCGATGTTCGGCGGAAAACCTTGGTCCAGAGCGGCGATTGCCATTTCGGCAGCCTGCTCTCGATCGTCGGTGATCATGATCATGGTGATGGTCCAGTTGAGTTCGATCTCATCGAAACGCTCGCCGGCAGCTTCGCGGATCCGCTCGACACGTTCGATGGTCTTTTCCATCGTGATTCCGGAGAGCAGAAGCCGCCCGTCACGGTTCGTCGGTGTGGCGACCGAGATGATGTCCGCGTACTTCGCCGCGAGAGCAAGCATCTTCGGGCCTCCGCCGCCCACGATGATCGGTGGCCGCGGGCCCTGCCGCGGTCGCGGGCTGCCCTTGAGGCCGCGCACCTGATAGTGCTTGCCTTCGAAAGTGCATTCCTGCCCGCGCAGAAGAACGTCGAGAATCTGCAGAGACTCCTCGAGCTTCTCGATGCGAACGCCCGGGCTCTCGTAGGCGATGCCGCCCTTGTCGAACTCTTCCTTCATCCAGCCCGCACCGATACCGAGTTCGAGTCGACCACCGGACAGCACGTCGATTGTCGCCGCGTCCTTCGCGAGCACAGCGGGATGACGGAAGCCGTTGGCCAACACGGCGGTGCCGAGACGAATCTTGTCGGTGGCCACCGCGAGCGCTCCGAGAGCGGCGATCGGGCCGACCTGATTACCCAGGTGATCCGGAATCATGAACGAGTCGTAGCCGAGTTCCTCGGCCTTCTGCGCGAGCTTGACGAAGCGTCGCGCACCACCCTCTTCGGCGTTGCCCTCGCCACCGGCCGCAAACCGAAATTTGCGTAGGGCATCGCTGCCGTGGGTGGAACTCATATATCGATCTCCTGTGATGGACACGTACGTCGTACTCGAACTACAAACTCGGACAAATCGAACCTACTCGCCAGTCACTTACGTGACAGCACTGTAGAGGAAGCCCCCGGACCGTGCAGCACTCTACCGGGACCAAACGAGCAGATTACCCGCGAGCGAACTCCCGAGACGCCCGATTGTGACGAATCAACAGTGCGGCGGTGACTCAACTGTGGGGCGGCGTCGGTGCAGCGTCGATCTTCTCCGCAGCCCACTGTGCCATCCATTGGGTGGCCGTCGTGCCGTTCGGATCGACTTGGAAGGAGTTGTACATCGCATGCACAGGGTTGTTGTAGTACTCGAGCAGTCGCGGCGCCGAACTCAGCCAGTTGGTCGGGTTGAGAGCGGCTGCCGGCGCGTCGCAGATACCGTCGCTCGGCGCGCAGATCTGATAGGTCCGATCGTTGAGGTCACCGAACCCGCCGGGCCTCGGGCCGGTCATCGTGAGACCGGGCAGCTTCAGCCCGTTCAGCGACAGCTCGGCGCCGACACCGGCAACGCTCGGGCCAACGGTGTTCCCGAACGCCGGATCGCGCCGACCGTCGGCGATCAAGCCGACGCCCAGAACCAGATCGGCAGGCACCGCGCCGGTACCGTCGCCGATACTCGCGGCGACGTCACCCGCGATCACCGCGCCCTGGGAAAATCCGGTCAGGACGTAACTCGTGAGCGGGCACTCGGCGTGCCGCTTCATCAGAAAGTCGTTAGTGGCAGCAGTTCCCGCGGCCCGACTGTTGTTGTAGGACTGCTGTCCGTCCGGCGGGATCGCCACCGGATTCGAAAACTGTGCGACATACGGAACGGTGTAGACGTCGGCCCGTGAAGTATCGAACTTCTCCTGCAGAGGACGGGTCACGTTCAGCATCAACGACGCCGGATTGGCCGTCGGGTTGTACGGGTCGTCGGTAGCGCTCGACTCCCACGTACCCGGTATGGCTACTACCTGGACATCGGGGCAACTGGCCGGCTGAGACACCGGAGGCTCCGGGCTCGGCGGGATCGGAGTCGGCGAAGGCACCCGCCCGGCCAGGATGTACCAACCGCCGATCACGACCGCTGCGACCACAAGAATGATCAGCAGCGGGATCAGGCACCCACGACGCTTTCCAGACCTCGCCATGACCCGCGCCTACTTGCAGTAGGTGGCGTTGGCGACGTCGATGTAGATCTGAGCGTTCGCACCTGCCTGCTCGGGAGTGATCTGCTTGCCTTCCGCCGACGCTTCCTGGCCGACGAAGGCGGTCACGAAGGTCAGGACCTCGTCGTCGGTCTGAGGACCGGCAGCGCAGATGTAATTGGCCGTGTTGACGGCGATGCTTCCGTCACCGGCTGGGGTGATGCCCTTCGCCTTCAGTCCGTCGAGGAACTTCTGTGCCTCGGGACTGACCTCGACGACTGTGGGACCCGGGAAGCCCTCGATGCTCTGCGGCTGCTCCGGCGGCGCGGTGGCCGCGGCTCCCGGACTGGTGGGCGCAGCCGACGCCGTCGTGGTCGCAGAGGCGGACGCAGATGCCGAACCGCTCGAGGACGAAGCCGCCGCGGACGTCGTGGTGACCGGATTGGAGGTTGCAGTGGAGTCGTCACTACCGCACGCGACAAGCGCGCCACCGGTGGCGAGCGCCAGGGCGCCGACAGCGATCGCGCGTGCACAAGTGTTTCGGTTACCCGAGAAAAGCGACATCAATGTCCGTCCTTGCCTTCAGTCGAAAGTCCATCAACAGGTTACGCAACGCACGCGGGCGGGCACCGATCCGTGATCGGGCCCGCCCGTCGTGCACCACTGTGAGTTAGTGAACTTCTGTCTTGTCACCGATCACCGTGATGTAGCCGAACTGGAAGTTCTGCTGGACACCACCGGGAATGTCGAACTTGTCACTGATCGGGAATCCGAGTCGTCCACCTTCGTATCCGACGCTCTTCCAACCGTCGAACAGCGGACCGTTCTCGACGGACCATGCACCGGTGCCGGGGCTCCAGTAGATGTTGCCGCCCTCGAACTCGGTGAAGCGTCCGTTGTCCTTGATCGGAACCTCGTTCGACTTCGGGAATCCGAGCCAGCCGTTTTCCCAGCCGAGTTCGCCGTACTTGCCCATGATCATTCCGAGAACCGCGTGAGTTCCGTTGGCGCTGCTGTACATTGCGCCGATCTCGAATCCCTGGACCTTGCCCGGCTTGCCGGGGGTCGCGATCTCGTCGGCAGTCGGGTAGCCGAGCGGGCCACCTTCCCAACCCTGTGCGGACCACTCGGCGAGGATGTCGCCGCTGACGGGGTGAGCGCCGGTCTGCGGGGTCCAGTAGATGGAGCCGTTCTGGAAGTGGTTGAAGCGTCCGCGTCCGTCGGGGGTACCGAGTTCGGGGGTACGCGGGAAGCCGAGCGGGCCGGCCGCTGCTCCGGTGTTCATGTACGCGCCGGCGATACGACCGGCGACGGGCTGGGCGCCCGTTCCACTGGTGAAGTAGATGCGACCGTTGCGGAAGTCCTGTGCCAGGCCACCCGCGACGCTGTACTCGGGGGTGATGCAGTCACCGATCCAGCCGTTGGCTGCGGCCGTCGCACCGATCTCACCCGAAGTGCCGCAAGCCGGCTTCTCGACCTCGACGCCGATGGCGTTGGCCAACTGCGGCCACAGCTGATGAAGCTCGAACTGCCAGTACGGCCACGAGTGGGTGCCGGACGGGCGGTAGTTGACCTGCGCGGGGATGCCGAGCTGGTTGAGCTTGGTCGCGAAGGTCTGCGAGGTCAGGCGAGCGAGGATCTCGAGGCCCATGCCTGCGTAGTTGGTGCTCACGCCGGGAATTCCCGACGGCTGGTCGTACGGGCCGGTCGTACCGCTACCACTCGAGACGTACAGGCTGACGCCCTTGAGCTTCTCGGCGAGCGCGTACGGATCGTGTGCAGCCCACTGCGGGTTGGACGGCGGTCCCCACATCGCGGCGGAGTTGTATCCACCGGCGTCGGTCATCGCGAACTGGATTGCCTGAGGCATGCCGAGCGAGGTGGTGGTGAGGATGCCGGAGAGCGAAGCGGCGAACTTGAAGAAGCCGGGGTTGCGCGCCGTGAGGAACATGGCGGACGTACCGCCCATCGACAGACCGACGACACCGCGTGTCTGCGTGGTCCGCCAGTCCTTTTCGAGGATGGGGGGCAGTTCCTTGGTCAGGAACGTCTCCCACTGGTAGTTCTTGCCGTTGTCGGGCTGCAGCCAGTCGGAGTAGAAGCTGGACTGACCGCCGACCGGGAGGATGACGTTGACGTTCTTGTCCGCGTAGAAGGACTCGGCGTCGGTCTCGTAGGTCCAGGCGTTCTCGTTGTCGGTCGCGCGAAGACCGTCGAGCATCCAGACCGAGGGGAAGCTGGCCGACGGATTGACGTTCCAATCGCGGGCCAAGAGGATCTGCACCTCAATCGGGGTGCCCATCGCGGGAGAGTTCACCCACAGCGCGACGCGACGCTCGCTGAGCCAGTCGACCTTCGTGACCGCTGCTCCGGTGGGGTTCTGGGTGGCGGCCGGTGCGGCCTGAGCAGGTGCCGGCGCGGCTGCCGCGGTTCCGGCCGTCGTCAAGCCCGCGGCGATCGGCAGAACCAGCATCGCTGCCAGTGCGCCGACGACCTTTGTCCGGAAGGTTGCCCGGGACCGGCGACGGTCCTCCGTGGCAAGGCCTACTCGCATGAGCTCACTCTCTTTCCTTACGTTCGGTCCGCGCGTCGATCGTGTGGCCGCCTGAGCAGCCAGACCCCCGTTGAAACTATTTCTACACGCAAACGATCCCCGCTTGGGGTAGCCGCGCTGTTACTGGTGGTGCAATTGTTACTGACATCGGGCGCTTGTGCAGCACCTGAATACACAAGTGCCGTCCCGGTTCTCCTTCGAGGAGTCCGGAACGGCACTGGTGAAGTGACTAGGTCACGGGATCGCGCACGATCACCAAGCGTTCATGGTGTCGAGGATCTGGCCGCGAGCCTTCCACAGCTCTGCCGACCAGTACGGCCACGAGTGCGTGCCGTTGGACGGGAAGCTGTAGGTGGCCGGGATACCCAGCGAGTTCATGCGGATCTGGAATGCACGGGTGTTGACCAGGGCGAGAGCCTCGAGGCCCATGCCGTTAGCCGTGTTGTAGTAGTCGATCGGTGCGCGCGGGTGGTCGTATTCACCGGGCAGGCCGCTTGCCGACGAGATGTACATCGACAGGCCCTGCAGACGCGGTGCGAAGACGAACGGGTCGTTGCGCAGCCAGGACGGGCTCCACGGCGGTCCCCACATGGAGTCGACGTTGAAGCGACCGGCATCGAGCATTGCGACGCGGATTGCCTCGCGCATGCCCGGAGCCGAGATGTTCAGGTAGCCCGACAGCGAGCCGGCGAACTTGAACTGGTCACGGTGGTAAGCAGCCAGCGTCAGAGCAGCGCTGCCACCCATCGAGAGGCCGAGGACCGCGTTGTTGGTGGGCGAGACGCCGTAGTTCGCGAGGAAGTTGGGCAGTTCTTCGGTGAGGAAGGTTTCCCACTTGTACGTGATCTGCTGGCCGTTGAAGTTCGACGGTGCATACCAGTCGCTGTAGAAGCTGGACTCGCCGCCGACGGGCATCACGAGGGTGATGTTGTCGTTGCGGTACTGGTCCATCGCATTGGTCTCGAAGCTCCACGCGTTGGCGTCGTTACGCGCACGCAGGCCGTCGAGGAGGTAAAGGGCAGCGTTTCCGCCGCGAGCGGCCCACTGGACCTGGACCTTGATGTTGCCCATCGAGGAGGGCACCCACAGCTCGTCGTATCCGCCGGAGGGGGCGGTGTGGCTGGGAGCAGTGTGCGCAGGCGCAGCAGAGGCGACAGCACTACCGGCAACTCCTGCAGCAAGGGGGAGCACAAGTGCTGCGGCACCGATGGCCAACGCTCGGTGCTTGAGGCGCTGGGTCAGCCTCTTTCTGGCAAAACGCATGGATACTGCTCTCTCTCTTCGTCTGCGGAACCCACTCGGTGGAGTGGTTCCGGCGGATTCCGTCGGGGAACAGGCTTTTCTGCCAGCCCGAACGAGTTCGGGTCGGCAGCGGACCTCTTCCAAGTCACACTGCGCTCGCTGGACTTTATGTCACAGGTTCAGCTGTGACAAATAGGTGGACCGTTACGTCCCAATCCGCGAGCAACACCGTCATCACCCCTCGGGGGTGATTCAGGTTAGGTGAATCGTCTTCGAGTACATCGTGGCCAATCAATTCGGTGTTACTGAATCGAAATATTCAAACCCTCAACAGTCGGTGATGCTGATCACATCACCTGGGTGACTCCGGTGGAACGAGACCGCAGCGTTCCAATTCGTAGGCCGGAACCCGGTCGAATCGGTACTTCGCGAAGTCGAATGCCTGCTGGAAGTTCTGTTTGAATCTGGCCCAGGTCAGCTCGGAGCGGTACGACGTGAGCAGCTCCTGAGTTTCCGGGCAGGTGATGGCCAGCTTTGCGTCCGCAACCCAGTCTTCGTCGAGGAAGAACGGCAGCCACGGTCGAACGTCGATCATTCCCGTGTCCGCGACCACCCAGTCCGGATAGAGATTCTTGTCGTGCCCGATCCGGCCGTCCTCGAGTCGCTCGGTGTGAGCTGCCAGGGGGTACGCCAGCCCCATCTGATCGAGCACCCGAATGTCGAGGCCGACGTTCATGCTCGTCATTCCGAGGTTGAGGAAGAAGACGACGTGTTCGGCCGGCTCTTCGATCGGTCCGGGTGGTGGGACGACGAACCAGGAGTCGTAGCTCGCGGACGGCAGCAGCAGCCCACCCTCCGGAGTCCGCGCGATGGTCTCGACCATGGCACGCATTCGCGGATAGTCGAGGTAGTCCTCGGCCAGGATCGGATGCTTGTGACCGGTGTTGAGTGCGTAGAACGCTCGCTCGTCGACGATTCCCGAGCGACCCACCACGGATCCTTCGGGCATACCCGTCGTGTTCGCGGCGAAGAAGGCCCAGATGATCGTGCCGATCCACAGCACCGCCGAGACTCCGAAGATCGCGGTGTCGCGATTACTTCCGAACGCTGCCCGCGCCGGCACCCGCAACGGAATGACCGCCACCGGGATGAGCAGGCAGAACAGCACCGGCAACAGGACGCGGCCGTGCATGAAGTCGCCGCCGACGCGCAGAGAGTAGATCCCGAGGATCAGCCCACTGCCGAGAATGAAGGTGACAATCGCCCGCGGCGTGCGCAGAAACTGCTGAAAGCGCTGCCACAGCGGGCGTGCGGGTTGATCTGCGGTAGCGGTAGGTGTGTCCGCTCGGCTTCGCCACACGAGCAGCAGCGCACCGATGAGCAGGAACAGCAACGGCAACCAGAGCAGGTACGGCCCGACCAGGTTCCACAGGTAAGCAAAACCCTGCGCCCACTTCGCGCCACCGGCGTCCTTCGACACCGCGGTGTTCGGGTACGGCAAGGCGTAGTAGCCCATTCGCCAGATCTGATAGGCCACCGGGACAAGTCCGGCGACGACGACGATCAGTGTGCGAATCTTCCAGGTCAGGCCTGCGGAGAGAACGATCATCATCAACGCGGCAGCACCGGGAATCGCCATCTCGGGTCGAACCAGTGGTCCGAGTCCGGCCACGAACGAGAGAGTCAGGATCGACGCCGTGGACGGCGTCGACGCCTGCGCCCACCGAACGAGCAGTACCCACAGGAGCGCGATCCAGAAGATCACCAAGCATGTCTCGAGCCCGGAAGTGGCGAAATCTCGCGCAGGCGGGACCGCGATGTAAACGAGAACACCTGCCGGTACCAGCAGGATCGTTCCGCCCGCCGACGGCCGAACGCCGCGGTACAGACGACCGGTGCCGAGCATCGCCAACACGACGGCAGCAGTCGAGAGTACGAGCGCGATCGTCAGAACAACGTATTCGAGACGGATCTGCGTGAGCCAACTGAACGCGTAGACGATGTACGTCCACGCGGTACTCGTGTTCGCCTCGACACGCTCACCCGCGTTGAAGACCGGGCCGTTCCCCGCGAGCAGGTTGCGGACGGTTCGCAAGACGATGAGTCCGTCGTCGGCGATCCAGCGACGCTCCCACGCACCCCAGAACATGAGGGCAGCAGCAAGCACCACCCCGCCGAGAAAAACTCCTCGACTGAGGGTGGTGCGATTCGCCGCAGTGTCGACGTGCGGGTCGGCCTCGGTGCGTGGCTCAGACGAGGTAGACAGCGACACCCACTACTCCGATCCACGCAATCGCGAGGAGTTGCAGCACCCGGTCACCGAGCGCGATCTCCTCAGGCTCTCCGGCTTCGCCGCCGTCGACGTCCACCGCGTATCGCAGCACCGCGATGGTGAACGGCACCATCGAGATGGCGTACCAGTTGGTGCCCTTGATGGCGTCCTGTTGGAACGCCCACAGTCCGTAGCAGAGGACCAGCGTCGTCGCTGCCATCGTCCACACGAAACGCAGGTACGTCATCGTGTAGCTCTCGAGGGACTTACGGATCTTGGCGCCGGTCTTCTCGGCCAACTGCAGTTCGGCGTAGCGCTTGCCTGCCGCCATGAAGAGTGATCCGAACGCCATCATCAGCAGGAACCACTGCGAGAGATCGATCTCGGCGGCAACGCCACCGGCGATCGCTCGAAGCAGGAAGCCGGACGAGACGATGCAGATGTCGATGACGGCCTGATGCTTGAGACCGAAGCAGTAGGCGAGCTGGATGACGATGTACACGCCCATGACCACGGCGAGTTGCCAGTTGGCCAGGAAAGACAGCCCGATCGCACCGGCAAGCAGCACGACTGCCATGCCGTAGGCGATGTTGACGGGTAGAACGCCGGCCGCGATGGGACGGAATCGCTTCGTGGGGTGAGCACGGTCGGCTTCGACATCCATCGCGTCGTTGACGAGATAGATGCCTGATGCCGCCATACAGAACACGACGAACGCCAGCGCGACGGGCAACAGCACGTCGGCTTCGGTGGCGGTTCCGGCCGCGATGGGCGCTGCCAGCACAAGGACGTTCTTGACCCACTGACGTGGGCGAAGCGCCTTGACGATGCCGGCGGGCAGGGACTTCGGGGGTCCGCTGACCGTAGCCGGTTCCTCGCTCATTTATCTCCACATTTCTGTTCGGCTCTGGCTTCTTCGACCCGGCGAACTACCGCCGCGGATGCGGCTCCCAGTGCCGCTCCGGCGAGTACGTCGGTCGGGTAGTGAACTCCCAGGACCAGACGCGAGAGCATCATCGGGGGCACCAGCAACGCCGGTAAGGGTAGCCCGGTGAGCCGACCGATCAGCACAGCCGCCGCCGTCGTCGACGTCGCGTGTGATGACGGGAAGCTGAGCTTGCTCGGTGTCGAGACGTTGACCTGCACCGAAGGATCGGAAGGTCGCTTGCGCCTGACCACTCGTTTGATCACCACGGAGGCGGCGTGTGCACCGAATGCTCCGACGGCTGCTCCGGCCCATTCCCGTCGACGCGGCTTGTCCACAGCAGCTCCGACGGCAGCGATCGCGATCCACCCGAGGGAGTGCTCACCGAAGTGAGACATACCGCGGGCGACCTTGACGGCTCCCGGCAGCTGCCCGACGGTCGACTGAATCCCGGCCAGAATCTGTACTTCAGGAGATGCCGAAGACACGTTCCCACCTTTCCGTGCTGGTCAGTGAAGGAACGGCGTCCTGGTACTGCTTCTTGAGCTCGGGGAAACGGGCGGCGAGTTCGCGGCGCAACCGTGTTGCTTCCTTGAGCAGTTCGAGCGCGAGTTTCGGGTTTCGCTTGCGGTAGACGACGCCGCGACCGTCGGCCGTGGTGACGGTGACGCCGTCGACCTGCGAGAGCAGGAACCAACGGGCGTCGATGGTCGGAACATTGAGCTGAGGGCGCTCGAGGTGTTCCGGCTTGGCCGGCTTCACGTTGTGCACTCCGGCCCTGAGGACCCGGGTGATCTTCGCGACGGTCGACAGCGGCAGGCTCACGTCTCCGACATCCGCACCGGAGGGCAGCGGCAACGCAGTCGACGACGGCAGTACGACGGCGTCGGAGAATTCCTTGCGCTGGGCGTGGACCTCACCGAGTGCCGTCGGCAGCATGTTCGCGACGTGCTCGGGTCCGGCGAGGAAGTCCGCGATGGCCTTGTTCTGGATCGCGACGGTGGAGTACTCGAGGCACAACAGGTGCTTGAGCGTTGCCTTCACCGTGTTGACCACGAGGCCACGGCCGTTGCCCGGCATGTGGAGCGCGGCCACCACCAGACGGTTACGGAGGTGGAAGTACGCCTGCCAGTCGATGGCGTCGTCCTTGTCGCTCCACGCCATGTGCCAGATCGCGGCACCGGGCAGCGTGACGGTCGGGTATCCGGCTTTCTTTGCGCGCAAACCGTATTCGCAGTCGTCCCACTTGATGAAAAGCGGTAGCGGCTGCTTGATTTCTTCGGCGACCTGGCGCGGGATCATGCACATCCACCAGCCGTTGAAGTCGACGTCGATGCGGCGGTGCAGGAGTTTCGATTCGCGCAGCGGCTTCTTCGAGAAATCGTGGTCGTATTCGACGTTCGGTGCCGCGGTCCACATGAAGATGCCGCGGTCGACCACTTCACCCATCACGTGGAGGTGGCTTCGTTCCTGCAGGTTGAGCATCTGCCCACCCACCAGCATCGGCGACTTCGCGAAACGCGAGAACGAAAGCGCACGCAGAATCGAGTCCGGTTCGATCTCGATGTCGTCGTCCATGAACAGGATGTGCTGGCACTGCGTCGTCTTGAGTGCCTCGTACATGATTCGGCTGTATCCGCCCGAGCCGCCGAGGTTGCCCTGATCGTGAATGGCGAGCCGATCACCGAGCGCTGCAGCAGCTTCGGCGAATCCGGGTTCGTCACGCACCTTGCGGGTGCCCTGATCCGGCATGATGACGGCCTTGATCACGTCCGACACCAGCGGATCCGAAGCCAGTGCAGCAAGCGCCTTGACCGCGTCGGTCGGACGGTTGAACGTCGGAATACCAACGGCGACAGTCGCTTCGCCGGGAGCCTCGACGGGCGCGTACCAGCCGCCGCTCTCGACGACCACTGCCGTATCGGTGGTGATGTCGAACCAGATCCAGCCACCGTCCTCGAACGGCGCCAGTTCCACCTCGAACTCGACCGCGGCATCGCCGTCGGCAAATTCCTTGCCTTCCACGTGAATTCGCGAGGAATCCGCCTTGGAACGGTAGATGTCGACGCGGCCGTGGCCGGACAGCTCGAGACGAAGGACCACCGATTTCAGGATGGACCATCGACGCCAGTAGCTGGCAGGGAACGCGTTGAAGTACGTGGCGAACGAGACCTCGGTCTCGGCGCCGAGCGCTACCGACGTGCGCGAGGTCGAGTGCGCCCGCCGACTGTTGGACCAGGACTCTTCCAAGTACAACGTGCGGACGTCGAGCGGCTCACCGGCGCGGGGCAGGATGATCCGCTGAAGCAGGGACTTGCCGAGGTAGGTCACCTCGTCGCCGCTGACGGCATCTTCGCCTTCGAGTAGATGACGTGCGTTCATTCGCTCTCCCCTGCCAATTCCGCACCCGTTTCGAGATGCGGGCGCAGGGTGTTCTCGAACATCGTCAGCGCGCTGGCGATCGCCATGTGCATGTCCAGGTACTGGTAGGTGCCGAGACGCCCACCGAAGAGGACCTTGTTCTCCGCGGTCTCCTTCTTGGCGCGTGAGCGGTACGCGGAGAGCTTCTCGCGATCCTCTGGAGTGTTGATCGGGTAGTACGGCTCGTCCTTCGCCTCCGCGGCACGTGAGAACTCACGCATGATGACGGTCTTGTCGGTCGGGTACTCGCGCTCCGGATGGAAGTGACGGAACTCGTGGATACGGGTGAACGGCACGTCGGCGTCGTTGTAGTTCATGACCGGGGTGCCCTGGAAGTCTCCGGTGGGCAGAACCTCGGTCTCGAAATCGAGGGTGCGCCATCCCAGTGCACCTTCGGAGTAGTCGAAGTAGCGGTCGAGCGGGCCCGTGTAGATGACGGGTGCGTCGGGGCTGGCCGTGCGCAGTTCGTCGCGGACGTCGAAGTAATCGGTGTCGAGGCGGACCTCGATCTTCGGATCCTTCGCCATGTTCTCGAGCCACGCCGTGTAGCCGTCGACGGGCAGGCCCTCGTACGTGTCGTTGAAGTAGCGGTTGTCGAAGTTGTAGCGGACCGGCAGGCGGGCGATATTCGCCGCGGGCAGCTCGGTGGGGTCGGTCTGCCACTGCTTAGCCGTGTAGTCACGCACAAATGCTTCGTAGAGCGGGCGCCCGATCAGGGAGATCGCCTTCTCTTCGAGATTGGAGGCGTCTTTCGAATCGATCTCGCTGGACTGCTCGGCGATGAGGGCGCGCGCCTCTTCGGGAGTGAAGTACCGACCGAAGAACTGCGACACGAGACCGAGTCCCAGCGGGAACTGGTACGCCTGTCCCTTGTGCAGCGCGAAGACGCGGTGCTGGTAGTTCGTGAACTCCGTGAACTGGGTGACGTAGTCCCAGACCTTCTTGTTGGAGGTGTGGAACAGGTGGGCACCGTACTTGTGGACCTCGATGCCGGTCTCCGGCTCTGCCTCCGAGTATGCGTTCCCCCCCAGGTGGTGACGGCGATCCAACACCAGCACGCGCTTACCCAGCTGGGTAGCGGCACGCTCGGCGATGGTCAGCCCGAAGAATCCCGAACCGACGACGATCAGGTCGTACTGGGCACGGGCGGTCTCTGAATTTGCAGCGGTCACGATGAACCAGGGTATCGGACCTGTTCGGACGCCGAGGGTTGGATGCGTCACCAGGGACGATGCGGCAAGTCAGGACGTTGCAAGACCGATCAGACCGGAAGCACGAGGTGCACCGCTCGAATCGAATTCGATCACGATCGGTTCGTCGACGGGGAAGTGTGCGGGAAGTAGAAGCAGTCCCTCCGACGCGCAGCGTTCGAGAAGTTCGCGGCGGGTGACCCTGGCGATCTCGGGATCCGCGTCGCCGCCCTGGCTGAGGTCCGAGTACAGAAACTGGATCGGATGGTGGATCACGTCGCCGGCGATGACGGCGCCGCCGTCGGCAGTGCGGATCTCGATCACGATATGGCCCGGCGTGTGGCCGGGCGCGCTGCGAACGACGACGCGTGTGCCTTCGGACTCGACCAGGACGTGGCCGTCGTCGACCGCCTCCCACTTCGCCCCGTCGAGAACGGGACGGACGCTGTCCTCGAAGGTCTGCGCCAGATCCGAGACCACTCCTTCGTGTGGACCGTCGGCGGCGAGTTGTTCGAGCGCGGCCAGTTCGGTGCGATCGAAAATGTAGGTCGCGCGGGGGAAGGTAGGCCGCCAGGTTTCGGCGTCGAGGGCGGTGTTCCAGCCACAGTGGTCAGGGTGCAGATGTGTGCTGACCACCAGATCGACGTCGTCGACGGACACACCGGTGGCTGCGAAGCGTGAGAGGTAGTCGGTGCCGAACATGTGATGCGGCAAGAGGTTCGGCCGGTGCTTGCTGTTTCCGTTGCCGGTGTCGACGACGACGGCCTTGCCGCCGATCTCCACCAGGTAGGTGTGGATGGCAAGTACGAGGTCACCGCTATCCGCGTCGAAGAACGCCGGTGCCAGCCGCGCCGACGCGTCCTCTATCTCCGCCTCACCCGCGTGCGGAAAAAGCTCTCGCGGCGGAAACGGCCAGTGCGCCAGCTCTGTCAGTTGGGTGACGCGCGCCGACCCGACGTCGATGGTGAAGCTCATCAGTGTTTGCCTTCCGAACAGCTCGATACCGCTTGTGGGCACACACAAAGGCACCCACCGAAATGCTCGGTGGGTGCCTGGTCGGTGTCAATGGTTTTCGACGCCGGTGATCAAAGACTCTTCGCGATGATGCCCTTCATCACTTCGTTGGCGCCGGCGTAGATCTTCTGGACGCGGGAGTCCTCGTACATGCGCGCGATCGGGTATTCACGCATGTAGCCGTATCCGCCGTAGAGCTGCACGCACCGGTCGACGACGGCGCATTGCTGCTCGGTGAGCCAGTACTTGACCATCGCGGCGTCTGCGCCGTCCAGCTCGCCGTTGAGGTGATCCTCGATGCAGTTGTCGAGGAAGACACGGCAGGTGCGTGCGATCGTCTGGCACTCAGCCAGCTCGAAGGCGGTGTTCTGGAACTCGAAGAGGCTGTGCCCGAACGCTTGACGCGCCTTGGTGTATGCGACGGTCTCCTCGACTGCACGCTCGATGGTGCCGATGGCCTGCGCGCCGATGATGAGGCGTTCCTGCACCAGCTGCGCCATCAACTGACCGAAGCCGAGCCCCTCGGACTCACCGAGGAGGTTCGAGACGGGAACGCGAACGTCGGTGAAGGACAGCTCCGACGTATCGGCGCCATGCTGACCGACCTTGTCGAGCACGCGGCCGACCGCAAAGCCTTCGCAGTCACGAAGATCCACGATCAGGAGCGAGACACCCTTGGCGCCCGCCTTGGGGTCGGTCTTGACGGCAAGCACGATCATGTCTGCGCTGCCACCGTTGGTGATGAAGGTCTTCGACCCGTTCACGACGTAGTGGTCACCGTCACGGATCGCGGACGTGGTGATTGCCTTGAGGTCGGAACCTGTTCCTGGCTCGGTCATTCCGATGGCGCCGAGGATTTCGCCCGTCGCCATACCTGGCAGCCAGGCCTTCTTCTGCTCTTCGCTTCCGTACTCGAGCACGTAGTGGGCGACGATGCCACTGTGCACGGAGTTACCGAGCGCATAGTCACCGCAGTAGCCCTGCGCCTCGAAGACAGCGAGATCGTGCGCGAAAGTTCCACCGCCCCCGCCGTATTCCTCGGGAATCGAGCAGCACAGCAGGCCGAGCTTGCCGGCTTCGAGCCACACGGACCGGTCGACGCGATGCTGAGCGTCCCACTGCTCACGCTTGGCGATCAGTTCACGATCGAAGAAACCACGGGCCAGTTCGGCTACTGCGGTGATTTCGTCGTCGTGCCACGACGGCTTGCGCTTGGTCGCCATGATCAGACCCGCTTCAGCAGGGCAGCGAGTGCCTGACCGCCGCCGATGCACATGGTGACGATGCCGAATTCGAGGTCGCGGCGAACCATGTCGCGCGCGGCACGCAGGGTGAGGATGGCTCCGGTGGCGCCGACCGGGTGTCCGAGGGCGATCGCTCCGCCGTACGGGTTGGTCTTCTCCGGATCCAGGCCACTGTCACGGATGACGGCGATGGCCTGCGAAGCGAACGCCTCGTTGACCTCGGCGGTGCCGATGTCGGACGGCTTCAATCCTGTTTGCGCAAAGAGCTTTTCGAGGGCGAGCACAGGCGCGTAGCCCATCAGGCCGGGCTCCATGGCTGCCGTCGTGACGGTTTCGAGCGTGACCAGTCCGGTGAGACCGCGCTTGGCCGCCTCGGTGCCCGTCGCGAGGACGAGTGCGCCGGCGCCGTCGTTGATCCCCGACGCGTTACCGGCGGTGACGGATCCGCCCTCTTCGAATGCGGGGCGCAGCTTGGCGAGGGTTTCGACGGTGGTTCCGGGCTTGGGATGCTCGTCCTCGGTGACGGTGACGGAGCGCCGACCACCGGTCTCGACGGGAGTGATTTCCTCGGCGAATGCCGCCTTCGCTGCGTCGGTAGCGGCGCGGCGCTGAGATTCGACGGCGAACTCGTCCTGCTGCTCGCGACTGACGCCGTACTTGCGGGCGACGGCTTCGGCAGTGCGGCCCATGTGAGCCTTGCTGAACGGGTCGGTGAGCATCGCGACGGTACCGTCGACGAGGCTGCGATCGCCGAGCTTGTAGCCCGAGCGGGCGGCGAAGTCGTAGAAGGGCATGCGAGACATGCTCTCGTCACCGCCGGCGAGCGTGATGGCAGCTGCGCCCCATCGCATCTGCATCGCCGCAGACCACACAGCCTGCAGGCCGCTGCCACAGAGGCGGTTGACGGTGTAGGCGGGGACGTTCTCGGGCAGTCCGGCGGCGATGCCGACGCGGCGTGCGTTGTAGGCGTCCGGGCCGACCTGGCCGATGCAGCCCATGACGACCTCGTCGATGTCTTCGGGCGCAACGCCGGCGCGGCTCAGCGCGGCCTTGGCTGCTGCGGCGCCCAGCTCGTGTGCGGGTACGTCCTTGAAGACGCCGCCGAAGCTACCGACGGGGGTCCTGGCCCCGTCGACGATGACGATCGGTTCGGGTGTGGTCATGATTGTCCCCATCTGCTGTGCTCACGTCGATTTCTGTCCGTGGCCGATACTAGGACATCGAAGTATCTCGCAGATGGGGACGTTGGTGTCAGGGTGTGGGAGCGCTCTCGGCGACGGGCACGACCTCGGCGTCGGTGTCTTTGTGGTTCCGGTAGCGGTAGAGCCCGATACCCACGAGGATCGCTGCAAGTCCCAGGGACACGATCATCTGGCTGCGCGTCGAGTCCAGGGTGAGCATTCCGATGCAGAGCGCGATGATGGCGGCGATCGTGGCGTAGGTCAGGTACGGGAAGAACCACATCTTGAGTTCCAGCTCCTGGCCCGAAGCTTCGAGCTTGCGGCGGGTGCGCAGCTGGGACACCGAGATGACCAGCCAGACGAACAGCGCGATCGCACCGGAGGAGTTGACCAGGAACAGGAAGACCTTGTCCGGGGAGAGGTAGTTCATGCCGACGGTGAGGAAGCCGACGATCGTCGAGACCAGGACAGCGCGCATCGGGACGCCGGTCTTCTCGATACGTGAGAGCGACTTGGGGGCGTCGCCGCGGCCGGCGAGGGAGAAGATCATGCGGCTCGCGGTGTAGAGACCCGAGTTGAGGCAGGACAGAACCGACGTGAGGACGACGACGTCCATGATGTTGCCCGCGGCCGGAATGCCGTAGGAGTCCATGACGGCGACGTACGGGCTGAGTGCAACCGACGCGCTGTCCCAGGGAAGCAGGGTGACGACCACCGCGATCGAGCCGATGTAGAAGATGAGAATTCGCCAGACGACGGATTTGACGGCTGCGCGAACAGCTTCGAGCGGGTTGGCCGATTCACCGGCGGCGATCGTGGCGATTTCGGCCCCGAAGAACGAGAACACGACCACAAGGACTGCGGCGAGCATCGCTCCTGTTCCGTTCGGCAGGAAGCCGCCGTGACCGGTCAGGTTTGTCATTCCGGGTGCTTCGACGCCGGGCATCCATCCGCAGATCGCCACGATGCCCATGCCGAGGAACGCGATGATGGCGACGACCTTGATGGAGGCGAACCAGAACTCGAACTCGCCGAACGACTTGACCGAGATGATGTTGGTCAGCGTCAGCACGATCATCAGAATCAGAGCCCAGGTCCACTGAGGAACGCCGGGGACCCAGCGATTCATGATGAGGGCACCGGCGGTGGCCTCGATGCCGAGCACGATGATCCAGAACCACGCGTACAGCCAGCCGATCGAGAAGCCCGCCCAGCGGCCGATGGCCTTGTCGGCGTACGAGGAGAACGAGCCGGTTTCCGGCGACGCTGCCGACATCTCACCGAGCATGCGCATCACGAGGATGACGACGACGCCGGCAAGCGCGTAGGAAATCAGGACACCGGGTCCCGTCTCCTGGATCGCCACACCGGAGCCGACGAACAGTCCGGCGCCGATGACGCCTGCGATCGCAATCATCGACAGATGCCGCTTCTTCAGCGTGTGCTGAAGTGCCGGCTGGTCTGTACTGGACATCAGTACTCCTTGTGGGCTGTTCGGAACGTGGATCTCGGTGGCGCTCTATCCGGAGCGCATTTTCGATAGCGCCAGTGTCGGACCTTCGGCAAGCTCGCGTCAGGCTCCACTTTGTACAAACGTGACCGCAGGCACTACAAAGTGGCGAGTTCGAGGTGTCAGACTGGACTCATGCCCATCACGCTCCGCCAGCTTTGTGCGACCGAACAGTTCGGCCTTCGCGTCCTGGCTGGGCACGACCAGCTCGATCGCACCCTGACCTGGGCACATGTCTCCGAACTTCCCGACCCGACGCCCTTCCTCGACGGCGGTGAACTACTACTCATCACCGGGGTGTCACTACCGACGACGGCCGCGGAAACGACCCGATTCGTACGGACCCTGGTGGCGGCCGGAATTGCCGGAATCGGTTTCGGAACCGGCCTCGGATACGAGCAGGCGCCACAGACTCTGGTGGATGCGGCCACCCGTTTCAGTGTGCCCCTTCTCGACGTCCCATTGCGAACACCTTTCATCGCCCTGACCAAAGCGGTGTCGAAGGCGCAATCCGACGACGACATGAAAGCGCTGCGCAGCAATTACCAGAGCCTGCGGCGACTGCTTCAAGCTGCGGTGACGGTCAACGGCACCCGGGCAGTCGTACGACGGGTGGCGGAATTGATCGGCGGATGGGCGGCTCTGCTGGACTCGGCCGGACATACCGTCGAGATCTCACACACCGCCGCGGCCGCCGGAATCGAGCGAACTGCCCCCGAGCGCGACGCCCGCCCGATGGAAGTCAGTTTCCTCACGAGTGAGAACGAGGACGTCATCTCCCATCCGCTGCTGACGTCGAGGGGAAAGCTGATGGGGTACCTCGTCGCCGGCTGCCCCGGCGCCGTCGGTTCACTGAATCAGGGCATCGTCATCGCAGCCGCGTCTCTGCTCACGTTGATGACGGCTCGAACCCGAGACGCACAGCTGACGATGAACCACCTTCGTACCGTTGCGATGCATCAGCTGTTCGAGGGACAGAATGCGCTCGCCCGCAACATCTCCGGGGAACTGTGGGGAGGATTTCCGGTCGAGCCTTTCCAGGTCTTCCACGTAGCGGGCCCGAGTGGCCTGCTCGAGAGCGTGTCCGTCTCACTGCTCGATGGTCTCAGCCGCGATCTGGCGTTCGGCATCACCGACGGTGCACTGATTGCCGTCGTCTCGGCTACCGACAGCGGGCGAATCCTCGCCCGTGTCAACGAAATCGACGTCACCGTCGGCGTGTCGGACATGCTGTGGTGGGACGATCTCTCGCGCGCCAGACGCCAAGCCGCGCAAGCAGCAGCCGAGGCGGGTGCCCGCAACCTGCCTTCGATGCGGTTCGCCGAACTCTCGGAGAGCGGATTGTCCGCATTTCTCGACCAGGATCGCTCGACGGCATTCGCGGCGGCACACTTGCGCCCGCTTCTGGAAGCGAAGGGCGGTAGCGATCTCTACCGGACCTTGGCCATGTGGTTGGCACACAACGGGGTGGGCGACGCCGCAGCCACAGCGCTGAATATTCATCGGCATACGTTGCGCAGCAGACTCGCTCGGATCGAGAGCCTTCTCCAGCTCGACCTCGGCTCCCCCACGGAACGTGCGGAGTTGTGGCTCGAGTACCGCCTGCTCGGCGACGCCCCGACCATCTGACCGACAACCAACGAACCCTGAACGACCTGAAGGGCCTCCGCCGGGTTACGGCAGAGACCCTTCAGAGTCGATACGTGCGAGTCGCTACCGACCGACCTTCCCCTAGCTTCCGCCCGTCGGTATCCACTCGCGGAGCACGTTGGCATCAACTACCTGCGCGCCCAAAACCTTTGTCCAGATGATGGTTCCGTTTTCGTAGACACGGAAAGTGCCTGCTTCGGAGGGCAACTGCATCTCCGGGCCGGCAGGAGCACCGAGAGAGCCGCTTTCACCGCCGAGCTCCCGATACTTCTTCTCGATCTGCGTCTCCGTAACCGTACCCGATGGATCGTCGGATGGCGAATTGGATTCCGGCACTGTCGATTCCGAATCCGGTGCCACTACCACACCCGCACCGTCACCGATGGTGAACCAGTCGGATTTCAGGCCGAGTTTCTGGCGGAACTGAATTCCGGTGGCGCCAACAGTTGCATCTGTTCCGACTACCTCGACTGCCGTCACTCGCCCGCCGTCGGTACCGAATCCGTTGCGCGAGAGAATCTTGAGCGATTGCAGCTCACCCACATCGAAGGCGTCCGCAATCTGCCCTGCGGTCAGATTCACTGTCCAGTCATGATTCGGAGAAAGGGCGTCACCGAGATCCTCGACGGCCGGGAATTCACCGCCGGAGCTGTAACCTCCTGTGGACGAGGAGAATTCGGTGGCAACGATCTTGCCGTCACGCGACAGAACGGCGCCGGCGGTGGACCGGACGGCTTCGGTGGTGCGGGGATCTTCCTTGCCCGCTCCGCCGTAGACCTGGCAGTCCTGAGTGTCGCAGGTGTCGGCGTACGAGCTGCGATGCTCGGTCGCAGCGTACGAGCGTGCTGCCACGGCTTGCGCCCGTAGCGCTTCGGCCCCACCGGAATCGGCCCATTCGGCCTTCGCTTCGACCGGCACCACGCCGAGCAGGTAGTCCTCCATGTCGAGGAGATTGACTGTCCGAGCCGAGCCGTTGTCGAGCACTACGCCGAGGGCACCGCGATAGGGCGCGTCGTTGTTGCACAGCTTCAGGAACTGGTCGGCGGGTCGATCAGGACCGAGGTCCACCGGGTCCACCCACGGATGCTCGGTGACCGCTTCCCAGACAACCCCGCCACCACACCCGCTGGTGACCACTACCTGCGCACCGCCACCGGGCAGTGCAGTGAGATGGGCAGCCTCGCCGGGCGCGGTGCGCTGACCGTTGACCACGAGGCCGGCGTCGGAGTAGACGTCGAGCGTCGAGTTGTCCTGGGCCGTGAGCCGCACACTCATCTGGGCGGGCGGCATCGAGTCCAGGACGGTTCCGCCGTAGTAGTGACTGAGGATTCGCTCGCCGGACCAGCCGTCGTTCTTGGCGTAGCCGTAAGCGCCCCACTGGCCCATTCCACGGCCATGTCCGTTGCCGTGCCCGGAGAGCGTGAATTGCGTGTCGGCAGCGACGGCGTGCAGGATCGACGGCTCGTCAGCGCGGATTTGCGTGAAACCTCCGATCGCGACGCCGAGCGCAAGAGCCGGAACGAGACCGAGGACCGAGATCCGCATCAGCGAGGTTCGCCTCCCGGGTCCGCCCACCAGAAAGCGACCTGCGCGACCGGACACAGGCTTCTTACCTGCAGTTCCGCTTCTTCCGCTTCTCGCCATCAATGCTCTCCTCATCGCTACCGGCCTCACGAGTCCGCGAAGTCGGTACTTCGCGCGCAGGCCAGTCCACAACGATTTAACTAAAGTCTCACCCTAAGGTTGAGCGTTATGGACTTTTGTGACTAGTGTGGCAAGAGTGTTTGGAGTTAGCAACACCAGTCACACGAGTCACATCAGCATCACGAGTTGCAGACGTACGCGTCCGAAAACTGGAGTTCAACCCCAGAACATGGCATCCGACCTGCTCGGATCCGGTTTTGAAGGATTCCGTTCACGGCCGTCATCGGCCCTGAAGTTCGCTCGCAAGTAACTACAACCGAGGAGTAATCCCTTGCCACACCGTCGACCGAAGCCCTCGCTCGTACTCGGGGCTGTAGCCGCAGTGGCTGTCGCAAGTCCTTTTGCGGTCTACGGCTTCACGAGCACTACGTCCGATGTACGTTCCGCGAACGAGACGACGTCAGTAGCAGTGCCGACCCAGATCGCAGAGGTGCTCCTCGCGTCGGTGCCCGACATCATCATTCCGGTCAAGGAGCTGACCGGTCTCGATCTCCCCGACATCAACCTCGGTGATCTGAGAAACCTCAAGCTCCCGACCGAAATCCCGCTACCTCCCGGGATCACGCTGCCGACCGAGCTGTTCCCGGCACCCGCTGCTCCCGGCGCCCCGACCGAAACCGCTCCGGTTCCTTCCGAGGAAGAGCCAGGTGCCGTGGTCAAGGAAGTCACCCGCGACACTCCGTTCAGCATGGTCGCGTTGACCTCGGACACCATCGCCTCGGCGCAGTCCAAGGTCCGCGCCCTGGCCGAAGACGGCACCTGGGGCCCGTGGTTCACCCCTGACGCCATCGACTCCGCCAGCTCGGATCAGGCCACCAACTCCGGTACCGCCACCGAACCGGTCTTCGTCGGCGCCACCAAGTCCATCCAGATCCTCACGCCGCAGGGTGCCGCTGCTCCCGCAGCCGAGGTTGTGCCGGCCCCGGCTCCGGAAGCTGCCCCCGCGCCCGCTCCGGAAGCTGCCCCCGCGCCCGCTCCGGAAGCTGCCCCCGCGCCCGCTCCGGAAGCTGCCCCCGCTGAAGCACCCGCAGCCACCGGCGAACTCGGGTACACACCCGCTTCGGTGTCCAAGCCGCTTCGCCAGGTGACGACGGCAGCAGATGCCGTCACCGCCGTGTTGATCGACCCGGGTGCCAGCGAGGCAGACAGCAATCTGCAGGCCGTCGCAGCGCCGCTCGGCGGCAGCGGACCGTCCGTCATCACCCGTGCTCAGTGGGGAGCAGACGAGTCACTTCGCTGCGACTCCCCCACCTACGACGACTTCATCGGTGGCGCGACCGTTCACCACACCGCAGGTAGCAACAACTACACGAAGGCCGAATCGGCCGGCATCGTCCGCTCGATCTATGCCTACCACGCACAGACGCTCGGCTGGTGCGACGTCGGATACAACGTCCTCGTCGACAAGTACGGTCAGACCTTCGAAGGCCGCGCAGGCGGACTCGACAAGGCAGTTCAGGGTGCACACGCGGGTGGATTCAACGAGAACACCACCGGTATCGCGATGATGGGCGACTACTCCACCGTCGAGCCTTCGCAGGCGACGCTCAACGCCGTCGGCAAGTTCCTCGGTTGGAAGCTCGGCATGGCCGGACTCGATCCCAAGGGCCGAACGACGATGTACTCCGAGGGCACCGAGTTCACGCCGTACCCGCAGGGCGCAGCAGTCGATCTGCCGATCATCTTCGCCCACCGCGACGTCGGAAACACCGCGTGCCCGGGTGATGCCGCATACGCACACATGAACGACATCCGGAACATCGCGGCCGCGAACATCGGGGGAACGTTGAACCCCTCGAACCCTTCCAATCCGTCGACGCCTGCGCCCAAGCCGACCACTCCGGTCGACACGGTCACCGGTGGCACCGGTTCGTCGATCCCGGATCTGGTCACCCAGATTCTGCAGATCACCGACAATTCACCGCTCGCGCAGAAGTGGATCGCCGAAGGTGGCGAGATCGGACGCCTCGGCCAGGCACTGTCCGGAATTCTGCAGGCGAAGCTCGGCAACCAGGGTGCGCTGTTCCAGAACGGCGCTGTCTACACCTCGCCGAACGGCGGAGTGTTCACCGTGCTCGGCGAGATCTTCAAGTCGTGGCAGAGTTTCGGTTCCGACGCGGGTGAACTGGGATTGCCGATCTCGGACGAGTACTCGATCCCGGACGGCCTGCGCAGTGACTTCGAGAACGGTTCGCTGATCTTCAACCAGATCACCGGCATGGTCACGAAGGTCCTCAAGACCTACAACGAGACCTTTGCCCAGGAAATGGCCAACAGCGCGCCTGTCGGCTGACACTCGAGCAGTACACGTCCTCGGGCGCTGGTGGGTTCTACGACCACCAGCGCTCGAGGACTTTTGCGACCCCGTGTGCCGAATTGGTGTCGGTGACCTCGTCGGCTGCGGCTTTGGCTTCGGGGTGAGCGTTGCCCATGGCAACGCCGAGGCGTGCCATCCCCAGCATCGGGATGTCGTTGGGCATGTCTCCGAAGGCCACCAGACCCGACAGGTCGAAGCCGAACCTCTCCGCGGCAGCAACCAGGCCCGACGCCTTCGTGATGCCCGGCGCCGAGAGTTCGATCAGTCCGTTCTCGGTGGAGTACGTCATGTCGGCGAGCGCACCGACGTGCGGAGCGAGCGTGTCGTACATCGCCGTGCTGGTCATGCCTGGACGGCGAATCAGGAGTTTGACGGCCGGCGCCGCAAGCACTTCGTCCTCGGACATCTCGGTGTTGTCCGGGTTGAGCCAGGCATGTTCGTAGTCCGGTGAGCTGACGAATTGTGGGGTGGCGGCGTCATGTGCGCTCTCCCCCACTCGTTCCGCGGCCAAACCTGCGCCCGGGAGTGCAACCAGTGCCAGCTCGGAGAGTTCGGTGAGTGCGTCGACCGACAAGGTCGCGGCGCTGAGGACGCGGTCGGCGTAGCTGTCGTAGACAACGGCACCGTTTGCGCAGACGGCGAGTGGCGCGTATCCCAAGCCCTCGACGACGGGCGAAATCCATCGCGGAGGACGCCCGGTTGCCAGCAGGAACGGCGTGCCGGATTCGACGACGACATGCACGGCGGCGCGGGTGCGGGCACTGACCAACTCGTCGTGATCGATGAGGGTGCCGTCGACATCGGTCGCAACCAAGGTTGGGCGGTCAGGGCTGATACGACGGTCTGGGCTCACACCGCCATTGTGCCTGCCCGGTACGACGGTCTCGCTCAGCGCGCCCGCTTCGGACATCGCGAAACCGCGAGAGATTCGCGCAAAACGCATTTCAGTCCGACCGGTCTGGTATCTATTGCGGGAGAACAAGACTTTCACAAAGGGAGAAACACCCATGTCCGTGCCGCCCGATCTGCCCCCGCCGCCCTATGGAAACTCCCAGCCTTACGGGAATTCCCAGCCCTATGGCAACTCACAGCCCCAATTCCAGGTGCCTTCGCCGCAACCGCAACCTGAGAAGAAGTCGAAGAAGTGGCCGTGGATTGCCGGTGGAGTCGTCGTGTTGCTTGTCGTCGCAGGCCTCCTCGGTGGACGAGATAAGGACGACTCGAAGTCCACCGCTGCACCGACCACCACCGCTGCACCGACTACCACTGCTTCTACGACGCCTGCAGCTGTCGCACCGATCGTCAGTGCGCCGCCCGCTGCTCCTGCCCCGTCGTCCAGCAAGGTGGCGGCGCCCACGACGACCACATACCAGGCGCCCGCACCTGTGGTCACTACGACAGTTGCGCCTGCCCCGGCCAGGCCGCAGGTCAGCTCCGGTCAGCGGAACGCCGTCCGATCCGCCCAGCAGTACATCGACATGACTGCCTTCTCCCGCAGCGGACTGATCGAACAGCTCGAGTACGAAGGTTTCTCCACGGAGGATGCGACGTACGCGGTAGACAATTTGAACGCCGATTGGAACAAGCAGGCTGCGCTGAGTGCCGAGCAGTACCTCGAGATGACGTCGTTCTCCAGGTCAGGACTGATCGAACAGCTCGAGTACGAGGGCTTCACGAGTGCGCAGGCCGAGTACGGAGCCAACGCCGTGTACTGACCGCATCAGCGCAAGCGCCGTCTATTCAGCGCGCCCGCTTCGCGCGTTCCTGTGCGTCCATGGCCGCAGCTTCCTCCGGCGTCGGTGCGCCACCGCCGAGTCGACGAGGCACCCAGTACGCCCCGGGCTCGTGCACGAACCCGTCCTGCACGTGGCGCAGGATTGCATCCATCTCGATGCGCAGAATCTCGCTCAACGCTTCGGCGGGCTCGACCGGATCGATCGGTGCACCCACCTCCACCGAGATCGGGAAATGATTGCGGCCCAGATTTTTCGGTCCGCCCTTGGTGACGATCCGCTGGGCGCCCCAGACGATCAGCGGAATTATCGGCACGCCGGCGTCGATGGCCATCCGAGCTGCTCCGGATTTCATTTCCTTGATCTCGAAGCTCCGGCTGATCGTCGCTTCCGGGTAGACGCCCACCAATTCGCCACGCTTGAGGGCGTCGACTCCGGCTCGATACGCCTGCGCTCCGGCGGAGCGGTCCACTTCGATGACGCCGCATCCACGCATGAGGAAGCCGAGGACCTTGTTGTCCGCCAGCTCAGCCTTGGCCATCACTCTGAGCTTGCGTTTCGCGGTGCCGACCGCCAGGGCCGCCGGTATGAAATCGAGGTAACTCGTGTGGTTGATCGCGATGACGGCACCGCCGGACACCGGGACGTGTTCCGTCCCGGTGCGGGTGACTTTCACGCCCTGGAAACCGCTCAGACCACGCGCGACTACCTCGACGGCGGTGTAAACGGGTTCGAAGGGCATGGGTCAGCCTTCGGACTTCCGCGCCTCGCGAGCCTTGGCTTTCGCCTCGGCCTCATCGGCATCCATCTTGTCGGCCTGCTCGAGCGTCGGCGCGCTGCCACCGAGGCGGGCCGGCACCCAGTACTCGCCGGCGGGATGGTCGTAGCTCTTCTGCAGATCGAGCAGCAACTCCTGCATCGTCGACCGCAGCTTCGCCGTCAGCTCACTCGCCGGCTCGAAAGGTGCAATCGGCTCGCCGACGGCAATGGAGATGGGAGTGTTGGTGCGGCCCAAACGCTTCGGATAACCCTTCGTCCACACGCGCTGAGCGCCCCAGATGACGACGGGAACGATCGGGACGCCCGCCTCGATCGCCATGCGGGCGGCGCCGGACTTGAATTCCTTGATCTCGAAGCTCCGACTGATCGTGGCTTCGGGGTACACGCCCACCAATTCGCCGCGCTTCAGGAAATCTACGGCCGCCTTGTAGGAGTCGGCGCCCGCGCCGCGGTCGACCGGGATGTGCTTGAGGGCCCGCATGATCGGTCCGGAGATCTTGTTGTCGAAGACCTCTTTCTTGGCCATGAACCGGATGTAGCGCTTCGGGGTCCGTGCCGGCAGTCCCGCATACGTGAAGTCCATGTACCCGGTGTGGTTGATCGCGATCACGGCGCCACCGGACGCCGGGATGTTCTGCTCTCCCTTGACGGAGAACTTCAGGCCCTCGAAAGCGAAGACGGTACGGGCGATGCCGATGACTGTTCTGTAAACGGGATCCACAGTTCGCTAGCGTAGACGGGAATCCGTGATCTGACCCGCAGCAGTTCTGGGGTGGATGTTGGTCAGAATGTCGCAAAAGGGGCGTACGAACGAATGAAGTCGGCAGGACGAGCGGCAGTGGGGGCAGTCGCACTCGCCATGACGTTGGCGATAACCGCATGTGAGGACGACGGACGGACGGGAATCCTGACGGACGAACCGTCTCCGCCGACGACTGAAACCACGACGACAACCACTCTCGCACCCACGACGACAATTGCGCCCGCTGCGCCGGTCGCGCCACCTCCGGTTGGTGACGTGCCCGGCAATCCGGCTGCTGCGCCGGCCTTGGCAGCTTGGGCAACGGACCTGGTGTCCTTGGACGTGGACGCGCTCACGAACGCATGCTGGACGATGCCGCCCACAACGATCGCCGACCGATACTCGGATGTTCCCGCCATCTTGACGGCCATCGCCGCACCAGGCGTCGACGGCCAGTACGCGGTCACCTGGAGCGGCGGCGGACTCTCCGTCGCCGCCAAGCGCTCGGAGATCGCTTCCGGCTATGCGTGCCCGTTCGTCTTCCCTGCGGGGCAATCAAACTTCTACACCGCGGCCGACGCTTCCCACGCCGTCGTCAGGTTTCTCTCACGCGCCACGGGACGGCCGGTCAATACCCGCGACGTCGAGACGTTCTATCCACTGATCTGCCCCGGCAACAGCCCGTGGGATCCGGACGGCACCGGCGCCACCGGCCAGCCGCCTCTCAAGCTCGATCCGAATCAGCTGGCCGGTATCAAGTCTTTCGACGCCGACGCTGCAACAGTCACTCCGGTTCGCGGCGACTACGTCCGTGTCACCCTGCCCGTCAGCGACGGAACCGGTAACTCGCGCTCGATGCAGTTCACCCTGTCGATCGGCCCCGAGGGATATTGCCTCGGGGCCGCGACCTGAACTGCTTCGGTCAGGAACCGAAGGGAAGGAAATCGCTCGAGCCAGCGCTGCCTGAACCGAGGCTGCCCGTGCCACCACCGGTTGCAGCCTTGACCTGAATTGCGTGGGCCGCCGAGGTGGAGCCTGTGAATCCGGCTGCGCCACTGTAGATTGCCGAAATCGAATGCGTGCCAGTTGTGGTGAAGGTGTGGTTCAGCGCCGCGATCCCGTTGACCACTGCCACAGCGTCACCGATCGGAGTATCCCCATCCATGAACTGCACCGTTCCACCGTTCTGCACCGAACTGACAGTCGCCGACAGGGTCACCGACTTGTTCACCACGGCATCACCAGGCACCGTCACCACAGTCTCCGTGGTGACATCCGAAGGCGCAGGGTCCGTTACATTCACCGTCCGCGCCTGGGCCGAGGATCCGACTACACCGGCTCCTCCCGAATAGACCGCAGTGATGCTGTGCGCACCCGCAGAGGTAAACGAATGCGTCAGGCCGGCAGCGCCGGCCGTAACCGCTTCAGGACCGCCGATCGCGACCCCACCGTCGTAGAACTGCACGGTTCCGACGCCGACAGCATCATCCGACGACGTTCGGACGGTTGCCCACAAGTCGGTCGCCACACCAGTTTTGGCGTCGGTCGGAATATTCAGTTCGACGACGGATTCCTGGTCGGCAACACTGACCTGAACTGACTTCGCACTCGCAACCGAGTTCTTGAATCCGGCACCAGCGGTGAAATCCGCGGTAATGCTCTGCGCGCCAGCGGCATCGAAGGAATGTGAGAGGGTCGCGGTACCACCGGACACCGTGACCGGGGAACCGATCGCCGCACCGTTCGACTTGAACTGCACCGAACCCACAGCGTTGCTCGGAGCAACCGTCGCCGTCAGATCAACCGCCGTACCCGTAACCGCCGTAGCCGGAACCGACAGCGACGTCGTCGTCACCACATCCACCGGAGCCGGATCAGAAACGGTCACCGTCTGAGCCGGCGCCGACGAACTCACAAAGCCAGCACCGGCGGTGAAATCGGCCGTAACACTTTGTGCACCAGCAGCATCGAACGCATGCGACAGCGTCGCAACACCCGCGGAGACTGTGACCGGTGAACCGATTGAAGTGCCGTTCGACTTGAACTGCACCGTGCCGACAGCGCTGTTCGGAGCGACGGTAGCGGTCAGATCTACGGCCGTACCCGTAACCGCCGTCGCGGGAATCGACAGCGACGTCGTCGTCACCACATCCACCGGAGCCGGATCAGAGACCGTCACCGTCTGAGCCGACGCCGACGAACTCACGAACCCTGCACCGGCAGTGAAGTCAGCCGTAACACTCTGAGCACCAGCAGTATCGAACGTATGGCTCAATGTCGCAACACCCGACGCAACTGCAACCGGGGAACCGATTGCAGTGCCGTTCGACTTGAACTGCACCGTACCGACAGCATTGTTCGGAGCAACAGTCGCCGTCAGATCAACAGCCGTACCCGTAACCGCCGTCGCGGGAACCGAGAGCGACGTCGTCGTCACCACATCCACCGGAGCCGGATCAGACACCGTCACCGTCTGAGCAGGCGCCGACGAACTCACGAACCCTGCACCGGCAGTGAAGTCAGCCGTAACACTTTGTGCACCAGCAGTATCGAATGCATGCGACAGCATCGCGACACCTGACGCAACTGCAACCGGTGAACCGATCGCCGTGCCGTTCGACTTGAACTGCACCGAACCCACCGCATTGTTCGGAGCCACGGTAGCGGTCAAATCAACAGCCGTACCCGTGACCGCCGTAGCCGGAACTTGAAGCGTTGTAGTCGTACTCAGCGCTGAGCTCGAGATCTCGATGGTCTGAGCTTGCGCGGTCGAACCACCAAAACCTGCAGTACCTGAGTAGACCGCAGTGATCGAGTGTGATCCCGTCGTGGTGAACGTGTGATCCAGGGTCGCCGCTCCGCCAGTCACCGCGATGGGTCCGCCGATGTCGATGCCACCGTCCTTGAACTGGACCGTTCCACCGTTAGCTGCCGGTGAGATGTTTGCGGTCAGCGCGACCGAGGTCTGCTCGACGGCACTACTCGGCACTGTCAACGACGCAGTCGTCTGTACATCGGCAGCGGCCACGCTCACTGTGCGTGCTGGTGACGTGGATGTCAGAAACTCGAGAACACCGTCGTATACAGCGGTGATGGAGTGATCGCCTGCCGCGGTGAATGTATGTGGCAGTGTGGCAACGCCATTGACGACGGCCACCGGGGCGCCGATGTCAGTTCCGCCATCCTTGAACTGAACGGTGCCGCCTGTCGGTGCCGGGGAGACCTGCGCAACCAAATCGGTCGACTGACCGACCGTTGCAGCCGCGCCGGATGTCACTGCAGTCGCGGTCCCCGCCTGCGAGACGACGTTGACGGTGGCCAATGCCTGACCACCCGCATTCAACCCACCACCACTCGAATCGCGCGGAGAGCAGTTGTAGCGCTCCCAGTACCCCGGCCAAAGGGTCTCGTACTGCAAGAACGTGAACGCATTCTTCGGCGAATTGAACGCACCCGAATCACCGTCTGTGGCACGCAACTTCGGCTGCACCGTACTACCCGCGGCACCGGCAACCACCGTCACGTCGATCGCGGGCAACCGGAAGGTCTTCCCTGCCCCTACCTCGATTCCACCGTCACTGTTCTTGCTCGTGCTCGGGCCGTTACCGCCCTTGTTGTTCGAGTCAGCAGTCTGATTGTTCCCCGAAATACGCAGATGCGTACCCGCGCCATCCGGCGAACCGCCGTCGTTGATCCGAATCACCGACGGAGTCACACCGGACAAATTCGACGAAGTACCTGCCACGACCTGAGCATCCACCAACGACACCCCTGCAGGTATATCGAAGTCGTACTTGAGCCGCGTCCACTTACCGACACTGCGGCCTGCATGCCCACCCGTCGGCACCGACATCACGTTCGGCTGAACCCGATAGGTGAACGTCGACCCCGCCACCACCTTCTCCGGTGCAGACACCGTCACACCCGTCGAATGAAACACATCCGCGATATCAACAGCCAGATGTTCATAACCATCGCAACCCAGCTTGAACCCGATCGAGTTCTCCACCGCGGGAGATGACGTCGGAGCTGCCGAAGCAACGCCACCTGCCACCAGCACGCCACCGACCAACGCCGCCACCACGACCGCGGAACTTCTTCTCACCAACACGAACTCTCCTCAGCTAGCAACAGACGTGGATCGGGAACCGCACGGAAGGAGGTCACTCGAACAGAGCGGAAATCGGAATGGAGCTGGACGCTCGTACAGTACCCGTCAAAAGTAGTACTTGTATCAGTTATTTCAGACAAATATTCACGAATTGCCAATAGTTCAGCTAACGACCAATCCGCGATTCCCGAAGAGCAATGCCCCCTTGCACCTATGGGCGCAAGGGGGCATCACATCATCGGAGAATCATGAACCGAACGGCAGCGACAGCGAACCGAGCGAACCGGAGCCACCACCCCCGTTACCGACGTTCACAACCGATGCAGTCGACGTGGAACCCGTGACGCCCTGGGCTCCGCTGTAGACCGCGGTGATCGAATGGTTGCCGGTCGTGGTGAAGGTGTGGCTCAGCACGGCCTGCCCACCGACAACATCAACGGCAGTTCCGATCGGAGTCGTTCCGTCGAAGAACTGGACGGTTCCCGACGTCGCGCCGGAAGAACTGACCACAGCCTTCAGCTGCACCGCCGTGCCGACCTTTGCCGAGGACGGAGCCGTCAACGACGTAGAGCTTTCGACATCCGACGGGGTCGGAACCGTGACATTGACGTCGACAGACTCCGCAGTGGACGACGTGAACACACCGGATCCACTGAATACAGCCGAGACTGCAAAGGTGCCTTCTGCTCCGAAGACGTGCGGGAGCTTGGCAACTCCGTCAACAACCGCGACCGGGGCGCCCAGATCGACTCCACCGATCTTGAACTGGACCGTTCCGCCGGAAGGCACCAGGGCGTCCGAGGGATCTTCGGACACTGTCGCGAAGAGATCAACAGGCAGTCCGACCTTGGCTTCACCCTGAACACTCAGCACCGTCTTTGTCGCCTTGTCGACCGGAGCCGGATCAGAAACGGTCACCGTCTGAGCAGGCGCCGACGAACTCACAAACCCAGCACCAGCGGTGAAGTCAGCGGTAACACTTTGTGCACCAGCAACATCGAACGAATGCGAGAGCGTCGCAACACCCGACGTGACTGTCACCGGTGAACCAATGGCCGTGCCGTTCGACTTGAACTGCACCGTACCGACAGCAGTATTCGGAGCCACGGTAGCGGTCAGATCAACCGCCGTACCCGTGATTGCCGTCGCCGGAACCGAGAGCGACGTCGTGGTCTCGACATCCACCGGAGCCGGATCAGAAACGGTCACCGTCTGAGCAGGCGCCGAGGAACTCACAAACCCTGCACCAGCAGTGAAGTCAGCCGTAACACTCTGAGCACCAGCAACATCGAACGAATGCGAGAGCGTCGCAACACCACCAGTCACCGTGACCGGGGAACCGATTGCAGTGCCGTTCGACTTGAACTGCACCGTACCGACAGCATTGTTCGGAGCAACCGTCGCCGTCAGATCAACCGCCGCACCCGTGACGGCAGTCGCCGGAACCGACAACGACGTCGTCGTCTCCACATCCACCGGAGCCGGATCGGACACCGTCACCGTCTGAGCAGGCGCCGACGAGCTGACAAACCCAGCTCCAGCGGTGAAGTCGGCCGTAACACTCTGCGCACCAGCAACATCGAACGCGTGCGAAAGCGTCGCAACACCACCAGTCACCGTGACCGGGGAGCCGATTGCCGTGCCGTTCGACTTGAACTGCACCGTACCGACAGCATTGTTCGGAGCAACCGTCGCCGTCAGATCAACCGCCGCACCCGTGATCGCCGTCGCCGGAACCGACAACGACGTCGTGGTCTCGACATCCACCGGAGCCGGATCAGAAACGGTCACCGTCTGAGCCGATGCCGACGAACTGACAAAACCTGCACCAGCGGTGAAGTCAGCGGTAACACTTTGTGCACCAGCAGTATCGAACGCGTGCGACAGCGTCGCGGTTCCACCGGAAACCGTGACCGGCGAACCGATCACCGTGCCGTTCGACTTGAACTGCACCGTACCGACAGCAGTATTCGGAGCCACGGTAGCGGTCAGATCAACAGCCGTACCCGTGATCGCCGTCGCCGGAACCGAGAGTGACGTCGTGGTCTCCACATCCACCGGAGCCGGATCAGAAACGGTCACCGTCTGAGCCGATGCCGACGAACTGACAAAACCTGCACCAGCGGTGAAGTCAGCGGTAACACTTTGTGCACCAGCAGCATCGAACGCATGGCTCAATGTCGCAACACCGCCAGTCACCGTGACCGGAGTGCCGATCGCCGTGCCGTTCGACTTGAACTGCACCGTGCCGACAGCGTTGTTCGGAGCCACGGTGGCCGTCAGATCAACCGCCGTACCCGTGATTGCCGTCGCCGGAACCGAGAGTGACGTCGTCGTCACCACATCCACCGGAGCCGGATCAGAAACGGTCACCGTCTGAGCCGATGCCGACGAACTGACAAAACCTGCACCAGCGGTGAAGTCAGCCGTAACACTTTGTGCACCAGCAGCATCGAACGCATGGCTCAATGTCGCAACACCGCCAGTCACCGTGACCGGAGTGCCGATCGCCGTGCCGTTCGACTTGAACTGCACCGTGCCGACAGCGTTGTTCGGAGCCACGGTGGCCGTCAGATCAACCGCCGTACCCGTGATTGCCGTAGCCGGAACCGAGAGTGACGTCGTGGTCTCGACATCCACCGGAGCCGAAGCAATGCTGATCGTCGCGAGTGGACCTGCACCAGCGTTGAGAGGCGTGGTGTCCTTGTTCTCGCGAGGCGAGCACCGGGTCGGAGCCCACTGTGTACCAAGGAAACTCGCCTTTGCGAGCTGAGTGCTGAAGTTTTCGCTGGCACCGAGGTTGCCGGCCGCACCCGCGGTCCTCACCTTCGGCTGGATCACTCCCGTCGCACCAGCGACCATTGTTACGTCGACTGCGGGAAGTCGGAACCACGTGTCTCCGTTGCCGTTTGTCGAGCCATCGAGGTTCTTCTTGGACTTCGGTACTCGAATTCCACCCTCCGAGTTCGTGCTCGTCGTCGGACTGTTGCCGATCACCTGGTTGTTTCCTGACAACCGCAGGATCCCGCCGCTGCCGTCGACATTGCCAGAATCGTTGACTCTGAGAACATTCGGTGCGACATTGTCGAGTCCGATGGAGGTACCTGCGACGACGGTAGCGGAAACGTACGTCGCATTGCTCGGGATGGCATAGTCGATTTTCAGACGTGACAAGTTCGTAGTAGTCGCTCCGGAGTCCTTGTCCGGATATGACGTTCCGCTCGGCTGAATTCGGTAGGTGAAAGTCTCGCCGGGCTGGACAGAAGCCGGGGCGTCGACCGTGATGAGGTTGTCGGTGACCTTGTGGACGTCTCCGATAATCGATCCGGCAACGCACGCTGTTTTGAAACCGGTGGTCGAGATAGCAGCTGACGCGGGCGTGCCGACCAGCAGCATTCCGGCGACCATGGCGGTTCCGGTTATGGGCACGGCGAATCGCCGCAACTGAGAGATTTGGGGCATGGGCACTTCCTTCGGAAGGGCAAACATCAGCAGTGGATTCGGACAAAACGTGTGCGCGCCGTCACAACATAACGAAAAAACTAGTACGTGTACTACTTTTGGCAAGACACTTGTCCAATTCACCCCGGACTCACCCTCGTATCACCAGACGCGGGATGGAAAAGCAGGGTATGGAAACTCGATTGAACGCAAAACTATCGCCAAAGCGGCCCATCGACAACGCTTTTGGTGGTCACCGCGCCAATCGGCGGGAAAAAGTTGATATTTCGTCAGTTCAGAAAAAGTTCCAAACCTACCAGTACGAAAGTACGAAAAGGGCCGCGACGGAGTCCGTCGCGGCCCTGATTGTGTTGGTTCAGCGTGTCAGCGAAGCACATCCGTGCCGACAAACGGCACCAATGCCTCGGGCACTCGCACCGAGCCGTCGGCCTGCTGATGGTTCTCGAGAATCGACACGATCCAGCGCGTCGTAGCCAAGGTGCCGTTGAGAGTGGCGGCCGTCTGCGGCTTGCCGTTCTCGTCGCGGTACCGAACTCCGAGGCGGCGGGCCTGGAACGTCGTGCAGTTGGACGTCGATGTCAGCTCGCGGTAAGTGCCCTGCGTCGGGACCCATGCCTCGCAGTCGAACTTACGCGCAGCCGAAGAACCGAGGTCTCCGCCGGCGACGTCGATCACGCGGTACGGAACGTCGATGGCCGCCAACATGTCTCGCTCCCACCCTAGGAGACGCTGGTGTTCGGCGTCGGCGTCCTCGGGACGGCAGTACGTGAACATCTCGACCTTGTCGAACTGATGAACACGGATGATGCCGCGGGTGTCCTTGCCGTAGCTTCCGGCCTCGCGGCGGAAGCACGACGACCAACCGGCGTAGCGCTTCGGGCCTTCGTTCAGTTCGAGGATCTCGCCCGAGTGGTAGCCGGCCATGGGTACCTCGGAAGTTCCGACGAGGTACAGGTCGTCATCTTGCAAGTGGTAGATCTCGTCCGAGTGAGCACCGAGGAAGCCGGTACCCGCCATGATTTCCGGACGTACGAGCACCGGCGGAATCATCATCGTGAATCCGTTGGCGATCGCCTTCTGCGCAGCCAACTGCAGCAGTCCGAGCTGGAGCATGGCCCCGTAGCCGGTCATGAAGTAGAAGCGCGAACCCGAAACCTTGGCGCCGCGTTCCATGTCGATCAGGCCGAGCGACTCGCCCAGCTCGAGGTGATCCTTCGGCTCGAAGTCGAACTTCGGAATCTCACCGACGTGTTCGAGAACGATGTAGTCGTCCTCACCGCCCGCCGGCGCACCTTCTTGTACGACGTTGGAAATCGCGCGGTGTGCGGCGTCGAGCGCGGCCTGCGCCTCGTGCTGCGCGGCCTCGGCTTCCTTGACCTTTGCCGCCAGTTCCTTGGAACCTTCGAGCAGTGCGGGACGCTCCTCCGGAGATGCCTGTCCGACCTTCTTGCCGAAGGCCTTCTGCTCTGCACGGAGGTTGTCTCCGGTCAGAACGGCAGCGCGTCGGGACGCGTCGGCTTCGAGCAGAGCGTCGACCAGTCCTGGATCTTCTCCACGGGTGCGCTGCGACTCGCGGACGATTTCGGGGTTCTCACGGAGAAACTTGAGGTCAATCACGACTTCGAACTTTACCCACTCACTGCAGCTCTCCGACGGTCACGTCCACGTCGGAGAGGGAGAGATCACGATTCGAGCAGACTCAGGTAGTCCTCGCGTCCGAACATCCGAGCCGCGTCGACCGCCGTCGGGTGTCCACCTTTCGGGTCGGCTCCCCCGCTCACCAGCGCTTTCACCACCGCATCCTCGCCCTTGAAGACCGCCCCGGCAAGGGGCGTCTGGTTCTTGTCGTTGGGTCGGTTGACGTCGGCACCGCGCTCGATCAGGGCAACGACGGCGTCAGCGTGACCGTGGTACGCCGCCAACATGACGAGCGTGTCGCCACTCTCGTTGGTCAGATTGACGGGAACTCCGGCATCGACGTACGACGCCAGCCCGGCTGCGTCACCGGTTCGTGCCATGTCGAAGAGCCGGCCCGCCAGCTCGACAGCCTCGGGATCGAGTGGGGTGTTTTCGCTCATGACTACAAAATACTCACAGACGCGATTGTGAGTTTTGTAGTGAAGGTTCGATATCGCCACGGCAACAGGCATGATGGAATCGATGTCCGAAGACAAGATCGAGAAGTCGCCAGATCCGGCAGATCCCCAGGGGACGCCGGCGAAGAAAACTGTCTCCGCGAGTCGCACCCGTCGGGTCCTGGCTGCCGTGGCGGTAGGTGCGGTGGTCGCCGCGATCGCAACGATCGCGATTTCCGGTGGATTGAACAAGGACGACTCGTCCTCGGTCAGTGTCAGTGGTGGCGGTCCCGCAGCGACGGGATCTACTCGTGACGACGCCTTCACCGCGGCTGCGGCCGGCGACTGCCTCAACTGGACACCTGCGACCGAGTCGGGCGGGGACCGCACGGACATGTCAAAGGTACAGTGCGGAACTGAACACCGCTTCGAGGTTGCCGGACCACTCGACCTCTCGGTGTTCCCCGGCGCCGAGTTCGGCCCCGGTTCCCGGTACCCGGGCGCCCTTCGGTTCGCCGAACTACGCGACGAGCACTGCACACCCATCGTCATGTCCTACCTCGATTCGAAGTTCGATCCCAAGGGCAAGTTCAGCGTCGGCCTGATGTTCCCGAGCGAATCGGGTTGGGCTTCGGGTGAGCGCGCACTGCGTTGCGGCTTGCAGTTCTCGACCACGACCGGAGAACTACAACCGTTCGTGGGCCGCGTGGCGGACCAGGACCAGTCGAACGTGTGGGACGTCGGCACGTGCATCGGCATCAACCAGAACCTCCCGACCGATCCGGTCGATTGCGCGAAACCGCATGCATACGAGGTTATTTCGGTGATAGACCTCGGCACTCAATTCCCGGGCGCAATGCCGTCGGTCGAAGATCAGGACCGCTACCTCGAGGGCGTCTGCACTCAGGCGTCCAACGAGTATCTTGGTTCCGCAGACGCGCTTCGCGACAAGACGCTGACACTGTTCTGGGACAACATTTCACTGGAAAGCTGGTTGGCCGGCAGCCGCCGAGTCAATTGTTCGATCGGCAAAGAGGTCGAAACCGGCGGGTTTGCCGCGATCACCGGAAGCGCCAAGGGCGACATCCTGATCAACGGCGCCGCTCCGGTCCCGCCACCCGCTGCACCGGAAGGTCGGTCGTTGCCGACGCCGTTGCCCGGCGCAGCTCCGCCGTCGTAAGCCATGACGGTAACTATGACGCCCGACCGGTTCGAGGAACTGGTCGGCGAGGCGCTCGATCTGATTCCGCCCGAACTTGCCAAGGCAATCGACAATGTCGTGGTGCTTGTCGAAGCACGTGACGAAGAAGAACCGGGGCTGCTCGGTTTGTATCAGGGCGTCGCTCTGACCGAGCGGGATTCTCATTACGGTGGGTACCTGCCGGACACGGTCACTATTTTCCGCGATTCGATACTCGACATCTGCGCATCCGAGGACGAGGTTGTTCACGAGGTTGCCGTGACCGTCATCCACGAGATCGCGCACTACTTCGGCATCGAAGAAGACAGATTGCACGAACTCGGCTGGGGCTGAGGGCAAAGTCGTCCGATTTCGGGGGGAACCAAAAGCGGGCGGTATGCATCAAAGTATGTGCGGGGGGATATCGACGGCTGTGCGCACGGCCTCCCGACCACTTATCCGCCCTGGTCAGGAAGGAGTTCGGCACTATGCACGTCGACCCTCAAGCCCTAGTTGCCGCCGCAATGGAACTCGAGTCCGCGGCGACGCGATTGCGCGGAATCGTCTCTACTGCGCAGCCGACGCTACGCGTTCTCCCAGCGGGATCCGAAGAAGTGTCCGGTAGCGCGGCAAATTACTTCAACACCATCTCGGGCAGCCTTGCCTCGTCCACCGATCGGGCAATCGAGGAGCTCACCGCGGCTGCGGCAGCTCTGCGCAAGAATGCAGCTGCCTACGAGCTCGAAGACCAGCTCACCAAGTCCAGCCTGGCAGCCGCACCGATCTGATCGACAGAAATCGAGCTCGGTAACTCGGCAACACAGTCACACTTCCTGGGGGGAAGAACAATGGTCGGCATCACCGGCGTCATCTGGTATCCACGGGGCGCAGCACCCAACTCCGCAGCACTGGTCGCCGGAGCCGGGCCGGTCCCTCTCGGCGTGGCGGCCGGAGCCTGGTCCACCGTGTCGTCCGGACTGACCGACACCGCTGCGTCCATCTCTCGCGTGATGGCGGATCTTCGCACCGGGTGGTCCGGTGAAGCAGCGGATGCCGCATTGAGCAAGTTCGCGCCGTTTCAGGAATGGGCTGCTGCTGCCGCGTTGCTAGCGGGAGAAACTGCAGGTAAGGCCCAGGTGCAGTCCGGTTCGTACACGGTTGCCACCCTCGCCATGCCGTCCCTGGCCGAGATTGCAGCAGTTCAAGCGGCCAAGGTCGCCGCGTACTCCATCGGCGGTGCCCTGGTCGGCGGTGCCGCCGCCGCCGAGGCTGCCGAAGAAGCTCTCAAAATTCGAGCGGCGGTGACAATGGAAACGTACGACGCCGCAACGGCCCATCTGGCCGTGCAGCAGAACTTCGACTCACCACCGTCCATCGCGGAACCCACAGCTGGGGCATCCGCTTCGGCCGAAAGCCCAGGCAGCGCCGCACGACAGTCCGTCGTGCAAGCGGCATCCACGCTCGCTGACGCAATCGCGGATCCCGTGCGCGCCGCCACCGCTGCTGTCGCATCCGTAGTTTCCAACCCGGTATTTGCCGCCGCTGCCTCACAGGCCGGTGCCATCTCCGGTGGAGTTGCCACCGCAGCCAGCGCCACCACCACCGCAGTCACAGGCGCCACCACTGCCGCATCAGCTCTCGCGACGGCAGGAGCAGGACTCACCGGACTGGGCGGCGCGGGACTCGGCGGCGCAAGACTCGGCGCTTCCACACCATCACTGTTCGGCACCCCGTCGGCAAGCCGGGCACCGGCACAGGTCAGCGCAGCTTCCGCGACTACAGGAGCCGGAGCAATCGCGGGCTCGTCGTCGAGCAGCAGCACCGGTCGGCACGCTCTTCCTGATCCCTCCACCGGCCAGAGCGCCACACGCCAGAACCCCGTGACCTCGCCGGTTCAGGGCACCGCGGATACCGTCAAGGTGGATCCGGTCCGAACCGCAGGCGGATCTGCGCCGATCGCCGGCGGCCGTCATGCGGCCCAATCTGAAGACGAGACCGAGCACGACACACCCGATTACCTGAAGCACTTCGAGCACTTCGCCGACGGCCGAACAGTCATCCCGTCCGTGATCGGTGGCGCACTCGAAACTGCAGAGCATTGATGGTGGACCTCGGCACCTCACCTGAGGGGTGGAATTTACCTGTCGTCGCCCTGTCACAGGACGAAATCGACTATGTACGTGAGCGACTCGGACTCGATGCGCTTCCCGTGGTTCTCGGTGGCGCGACGGTTCACGGTAGTGCGAGCGCTCACCGTACGGCGATGCAGTCCGCGGCAGATTCACTCTCCGAGCGCGATCTCCTCCCCGGCGGGGAGATCCATCACGACCTCAGTGCCCGCCTGCGCGTCCTGACCCACCCCAAGTGGGAGTTGGCGCTGCGTCGGCATGTCGGCGGAAGCATTTCACGCCTCTGCGTCGCGCAGGGCGAATTCCTTTGTGTCGAAGCGACTTCAACTGATTCTTCGTTCGCATTGCGCAGCGTCACCGCCGAACCGACTGCACCCGTTGTCACCGCGCTCGGCAGCGCCGAAGCAATGCCGATTGCCGTGATCAACGCACCGACCGAGATGCTCAGCCTGGCATTCGGCGCCGGCCCGGATGCAGGCAGCGTAACCTCGGCCTTGATCAACGCCGGAATACCCGAAGACGACGCGCGCCAACTGGGTAGCGCAATCGTCACATGCACCGCCTTCGCCGAATTGGTCGGAATACCACACAGTTTGGGAGCGACGACGCTCATGACCGGCGCAGTGACTGTGTACGACACCTTGTCGGGTCGGCTGGTCGGTTCGACCACTCGGGCCGCCGACGGCACCGAATGGACGTCCATCAGTTCCGGAACATCCCATCGCCTCCGACAAGCCGTGAACGCTCTGGTAACGGAACTCGAGGAATCGGCGCCGGAGACTTCCGGGTAACCTCGGGGCGTCCCTTCAACGCCCGGAGCCTTACTTCAGCATGCAGTTCTCGCGTCAACCGTCGTCACCGGGCGAACAAGGCTCGGTCGCCACGATCGACCGGCCGAACGAAGAACGGGCAACAACACCGCACCGACAAGACCTGAACGGACTGCGCGGCCTCGCCATCGGTTTGGTGGTCGTGTTCCACGTGTGGTTCGGACGGGTATCGGGCGGGGTGGACGTCTTCCTGGTTCTGTCCGGATACTTCTTCGTCGGCTCACTGGTTCGACGCGCCGAAGCCGGGGGTTCACTCAACCCGGTCCCGGCACTGCGGCGGGTGTTTCTGCGGCTGTTCCCCCTGATCGCGGTGGTCAGCATTTTGACCGCACTGGGGACCGCGTTGCTGCTGCCACGCACACGCTGGGCCGATCTGGGCGATCAACTGATCGCGGTGCTCGGGTTCTTCCAGAACTGGCAGCTCGCCAGCACCGCAAGCGACTACCTGGCCGCCGACGGCTCGGTCACTCCCCTGCAGCACCTGTGGTCGATGGCCGTACAAGGTCAGTTCTATCTCCTGGCCATCGCACTGGTCTCCGTGATCGCTTATGTGGCTTCACGCGTGAATCCCAACTATTTCCGCCCGTCACTCGCGGTCACCCTTCTGGTTCTGACCGCAGGATCTTTTCTCTACGCACTCGCCAAATCTTCACGTCACCAAGCCTGGGCGTACTACGACTCCGGAGCCAGGTTGTGGGAATTGGCACTCGGTGGTCTGCTGGCCGTTCTGATGACCAGCACACGCAGTCGGCAGATCGCATCCCTGCCGTTCTCGGTCAGAGCGACGATCGGCTGGGCGGGTCTTTCGTCGATCCTGTTGTGCGGCATAGTGCTCGACGGCGCCCAGCAGTTCCCCGGCCCGTGGGCGCTGGTGCCGGTGCTGGCCACTCTTGCGCTGATCCTGTCCGGAGTCGGCGACGACACGCCTTGGACGTCGAAGACGCTCGCCCATCCGGCACTGACGTGGCTCGGCTCGTTCGCATTCGCGCTGTACCTGATTCACTGGCCGATTCTGGTGTTTGCACTCGTGATCACCGGCCGCCCCGAAGCGGGCCTGCTCGGCGGGGCACTGATCATCGCCCTCTCCGTCGCGGGGGCGCTTGCACTTCGGCGCCTGATCGAGGTTCCGGTGGAACGTGGAGGCCGCTCGCGCCGGTACACCGTCCTGGCTTGCGTCGTCACCGCTGCCGTGGTCCTCGCCGCTTCAGTCGCCTGGCAGTCGTACGCGAGCAGCCAGACGACGGGCCAGCGGGCAGTCGACACCCTCGACCTCCCGACCCATCCCGGCGCACTCGCGCTCACCGACGGTGCCGAAGTACCCAAGGCGTCGATGGTTCCCTCGATCTTCGATGCGCCACTGGACCTTCCGGCCAGTACGCTCGACGGCTGTATCGCCGATTTTCTCGAGCGGGACGTCGTCCACTGCACCTACGGCGACGCCGATGCAGACAGAACCATCGCCCTCGCAGGTGGTTCGCACTCCGAGCACTGGCTCACTGCACTCGACGAACTCGGCAAGAGTCACGGGTTCCGCGTCGACACGTATCTGAAGATGGGCTGCCCGCTCACCATCGACTACATGCAGACGTTGTCGGACAACGACTATCCGGATTGCGTCGACTGGTCGCGTGGAGTACTGACCGAGTTGGCCGACGCCTCACCCGATTTCGTGTTCACGACGGCAACCAGGCCGAGTTCCGACGGCCCTGGCGACGTGACGCCCGAGTCTTACGTACACGTGTGGGAGGAACTGGGGCGCGACGGTATCGACGTGCTCGCCATCCGCGATACCCCGTGGTTGCACCACGACGGCGTCGCCTACCGCGCGATCGACTGTCTGGCGACAACCACGTCACCCGATCACTGCGCGATGCCACGGTCCGAAATGCTCAGCGACGTCAATCCGGCGCCGTCGGCGATCGGCGATCTGACCAACGTCCGTCTACTCGACCTCAGCGACGGCGTCTGCGGACCGGAGTTGTGCCGCGTCGTGGAGGGAAATGTGTTGGTGTATCACGATTCCCACCACCTGACAGCCAGCTACGTGAGCACGCTGTCCGCTGAACTCGGGCGCCAACTGAGCGTCCAGACCGGTTGGTGGTGAAGCCGGCCGTCAGCCCATCACGTCGTCGGCACCGGGGATGAGTCGGTGCTCGAACGGCGGGTTGACGGTTCCCCAGCGCAGGCACTCCCAACCGCCGTCGACCGAAGGCAACAGTTCGACGGTCTCGGTGTTGGCCAAGTGGTTGTTGGCTGCGAACAGACCGGGGACACCGGCAAGCTGGGCTGCGACAAGACGGATCGCCGCACCATGACTGACCACGACGATGTCGCCGCCGTCTCGTGAGCCTTCGAGAAATTCTTCGCGCAACGAATTGACGACGGGGACGTACCGCTCCAGGACGTCGTATCCCGTTTCACCACCGGGGATGCGAGCGCCGAGGTTGCCGGTGTGCCAGTGATGGAACGTCTCCATGAACAGTCGGTGCGCGGCCTCGTCGGTACGATCTTCGAGGTCACCGGCCTGCACCTCGTGCAATCCGTCCCGCACGTCCAGAGAGACACCGGCGGCCTGCTCCACGAAACCTGCTGTCTGCCGGGCACGCAAAGCCAACGACGATACGAGTGCCAGCGGCGGCGCCGAAGCCAGGCCGATGCCCAAAGTCTCGGCCTGTGCCAACCCTTCCGGCGTGAGCTTTGCTCCGGGTAGTGCGGTGTCGAGACGTTTGGCGACATTCGCCTCCGTCTGACCGTGCCGAACGAGGATGAGCCTTCCGGTCATCGTTCTCCCCCTCCATGCTTGAGTTCGTCGATCCACCGAATCGCTTCTTCGTCCGAAGGAGGTTGTGGCCCGGTCGAATTCGCTGTCGCCCACGACCCCAGGAAGCGGACTCCGGATTTACGATGCAGCGCACGCATCGCCTCGGCCACCAGCGAGTCCTCGACGTGTCCGACGCAGTCCACGAAGAACCGGTACGTGCCCAATTCCGTTCGCATCGGCCGTGATTCGATCCGAGTCAGATCGATACCGCGAGCGGCGAATTCGGAGAGTGCACGCACCAGGGAGCCGGGAGCGTTGTCGAGGTGAAGCACCAGCGCGGTGCGATCGGCACCGGTCCGCGCCGGAACCGGGGCCGGCTTGGTGACCAACACGAAACGTGTGCGGGCGCCGCCTACATCGGCGACGTTGTCCGCCAGGCTCTCGAGTCCGAGCATCTGACCGGCCAAAGCCGTGGACACACCGGCGTCGACGGTTCCGGCCTGCACATCCAGGGCCGCACCGGCGTTGGACGAGGCCAACACCACCTCGGCCTGGGGCAGGTTCTCGGCAATCCAACCGCGGACCTGCGCGCCCGCATGCGGGTACGCGCCGATCGTTCGGACCTGATCGGCGGTGGTCCCGGCCCGAACCAGGATGGAGAAACTCACGTCCAGATCGGTTTCGGCGACGATCTGCAGCGGCGAACCGAGAGCGAGTGAATCGAGCGTCGGAGCTACGCCGCCTTCCACCGAGTTCTCGAAGGGAACCACGGCTCCGTCCACGGAACCGTCGCGAACCATGTCGAGAGTCGCCGGCGGACTGCCTGCCGGTACTCGCTCGACGGTTTCGCCGAACGCGCCCTCAGCCTCCAACTGGGCGAGAGCTATCTCCGTGAAGGTTCCCGACGGACCGAAATACGCGATTCTTGGCACGCCTAAAAGATTACGCACCGACCCACGCCGGTCACTGCAAACCCGCGGCACGCAAAGCCGTTTCCACTGCAGGCAGATCCGCGACCTCGATCGTGAGCAGCACCTCACGCATGGCCGACGCGGCTTCGGGGATCAGCGCGGCAAGTTTTTCCGGCTTCGGATCGACCATCGCGGCGCGCACGTCGTCGCCGCGCAGTGCAGCGACGGTGCCACACAGCAGGGCGATCACCTCGTCGCCGTCGGCCGCGCGGGCTACGAAACCGACGGACTCGTGCGCGAGTACCGCCAGGAAATCAGCCACTTCGGTGGGCGTAAGACCGGCGGCGAGTCCGGGGATCCGGCCACCTTCGCACAGACGCAGCGCCGCTTCGGCGGGTGTCAGATCCTCTTCGCCGCCGTCGACATACACAGCGAGCGGAGCGGGCAGGCGCAGCGCGATCGCGTCGTCGATCTGGTCGGTGGTGACGTCGACGTCGAAACGGACGGCCTCGTACGACGCTTCCGTGTCCGCACGCAGTTCTTCCGGATCGATATCGAGACGGACGACAACCCGGCCTGCTGCTTCGCCACCGATCAGAACCGACGCCGGAACAACCGGGAGAAAGAGTGCTTCGAGGAGTCCGCGCGAGTTTCTCGGGGCGGGCAGCCCGAGTGAGAGAGGAATGGCCACAGACAAACCGTAACCCCGGCGCAGGCGGCGGATTCCACGCGAGTTGCGCAAAAGTCTTGCGATTCACACCGAAGCACCTTAGGTTAGGGTTACCTCATCATCCGATGGAGTTCGAGAGAACACCCGCCAAGGGGGCAGCATGGCAACGAAGACCAGCACCGGCCCGTCCACCGCCGAACGCGTCCGCAGCGCCTGTGTGCGCGCACAAGACGCAGTTCTCGCCATCGAAGGCAGCGATCCCACCGTCACGTCGGTGCATCACCTGCGTTCGAACGGTGACGTCGTCGTTGCAGTCCCACATGCCTCCGCTGCTGCGGCTCTGGCCTGGAACTCCGGCGGCGGCGGCCTGCCTGCCGTCCTCGAGATCACCGATCACGCACCACTGCGGCTGCGTGAGCCCGTGCGCTCCCTCGTGTGGCTTCGCGGCTCGTTGCACGCCGTGCCCGACTACGAGGCACGCGTTCTCGCCGACGACGTCGCATCCGAACATCCCCACCCGGGGCTCCTCGACATCGGCCACACCTCGGTCCTCCTTCGCTTGAGCCTGGCCTCGGCTGTAGTCGCTGATTCAACGGGGGCAGAACCCGTCGCCGTGGACGAACTGCTGAACGCCAGCCCCGATCCCTTCTGGGAAATGGAGACCGCATGGCTGCAGCATCTCGACGAAGACCACCGCGACCTCGTGGACCTGCTCGTGCGCAAGCTTCCCCCGTACATGCGCACCGGACGCGTTCGCCCACTCGGCATCGACCGCTACGGACTTCGCCTGCGGGTCGAGGATCACACCGGTGACCGCGACGTGTGGATGCCGTTCGCCAACCCCGTCGACGACGCTCCCGCGCTGAGCCGCGCCATCCGCATGCTGGTCGGGTGCCCTTTCCTCAACGGCCTCCGATCGGGCGGCGCATCAAACGGCTAGCGTTGCGCGGGTGAATGCCCGCGAAACCGTCCGCACCTGGTTACGGCCGCCGTCTCCCGTCCCGGCCGGCCCGGCCCTCGATCCGGCCGCCAGACGCGGAGTCTGGATCGAGATCACGATCGTCCTGCTGGTCACCTTCGGACTCAGCGGATTGTCCGGGATCCTCTCGCTCGCCGAATCCTTGGCGACGCCGGTTGCGCTCTCGGATCAGACGGTTGCACTCAACCCGTCGCGGGCCGCCATCGACTGGATCGACCTGGCGCGCCAATTGCTGGGCGTCGCAAAGCTTCTCGCGTGGGCAGCGCTGGGACTCTATCTACTGTGGCGTTCGGGGATCGGTCCACGTGCTGCGGGACTGACCCCCAAGCCTCGATTCGGGCGCGACATCGCTCCGGGATTCGGCCTCGCCGCTGTGATCGGTCTCCCCGGTCTGCTGTTCTATCTCGTGGCTCAGGCCCTGAGCATCAACCTCACCGTCCAGGCCAGTGCGCTCGACGATCACTGGTGGCGGGTGCCGATCCTCGTACTGTCCGCGATCGCGAACTCCGGTGCCGAAGAGGTGCTGGTCGTCGCCTACCTGATCACTCGCCTCCGAACGCTGGGTTGGAGCGAGAACAAATCACTGCTCGCGTCGTCACTCCTGCGCGGCAGTTACCACCTCTATCAGGGATTCGGTGGCGGCGTCGGAAACGTGATCATGGGGCTCGTGTTCGGCCGGTACTGGCAGCGCACCGGGAAACTCTGGCCGCTGGTCATCGCCCACGCTCTCATCGACATGGTGGCGTTCATCGGTTACGCCCTCCTGCGCGATCACGTCTCCTGGCTGCCGTGACCGGTACCGTGAACTGGTGACCGGCGACTCCGAATATCCTCAGCGCCCTCCGCGGCGCCAGCCGCCAGGGCCACCTCCGCGGCGCCAGCCGCCCCCGCGTGGACCGATGCCACCCCGTCAGGGCCCACCCCCGCAGCGGCGTCCACCGATGCCGCCGGAAGGGCCGACGGTCATTCGCCGCGACGGACGCCCGCAGCAGCAGAATCCGGCCAATCAGGCCTGGTCACAGGTCCCACCACAAGCGCCGCAGCAGCCCAGGCGTGAGGACTGGGCGCCGACCCAACGCCCGCAACCGTTTCAGGACGACCCGCGCAGGCAAGGGCCGCCGCGTCAGGATCCGCAGCGCCAGGCGAAGTATGCGCCCGCACCGCCGCGCCGAACCCCGCCGAACGCCCCGCCGCGCCCTCCAGAACCTCCGAAGCAGCGCCGCCCCCGCAAGCGTCGTAGCTGGGGTAGACGTATCGGCATCACGTTGTTGGTCTTGCTGCTCGCGCTGGCCGGCGCGATCTACTACGTCGACAGTTCGCTCAATCGAATCGACGCGCTGCCCGACTACGCTGGACGCGTCGCCGATACTCCGGGCACGAACTGGCTGATCGTCGGGTCCGACAGTCGTGAGGGGCTCACCCCCGAGCAGGAGCAAGCCCTTGCGACGGGCGGCGACACCGGCCCCAAGCGCACTGACACGGTCATCCTGGTCCACGTCCCCAAAAGTGGGAAGACGACCATGGTCAGCATCCCCCGCGATTCGTACGTTCCCATCCCCGGATACGGCTCCGACAAGATCAACGCCGCCTTCGCCTTCGGTGGCGCTCCATTGCTGGTGCAGACCGTCGAAGAGGCAACGGGGCTTCGCATCGACCACTACGCCGAGATCGGATTCAGCGGGTTCGCCGGCATCGTCGACGCCGTCGGTGGCGTCAACGTGTGCCTGGCACAGCCGATCGACGATCCGCTGGCCGGGATCAACCTCCCCGCCGGATGCCAGGACTTGAAGGGTTCGGACGCACTCGGGTTCGTGCGAACTCGCGCGACGGCGCTCGCCGACCTCGACCGCATGAACAACCAGCGCCAGTTCATGTCGGCGTTGCTGTCGAAGGCGACGAGTCCGACCACGTTCCTCAATCCGTTCCGGTTGTGGCCACTCGTCTCCGATACCGCCAAATCTCTACAGGTCGACGAAGGCGATCACATCTGGAATCTGGCCTCACTCGCCTGGGCGCTTCGCGGCGGAATGACCACCACGACGGTTCCGGTCGCCGGTTTCGAGGACGTGGACGGGTCGGGCAACGTGTTGTTGTGGGACAAGGCGCGCGCTTCGCAGTTCTTCGACGCCCTGGCCAACGATCAGCAGATTCCACAGGATCTGATCACCACGGGGTAATCGCCCTGAGTTCCGGTAGTACCGCGGGAGGACAAGCCCGGCGAACAAATCGCTTTCCGGCAGGACGCGGAATCGGCGGCCGAAAAATACCGTGAAGGTATGAACACAACACACCGCCGATTCCGCACTCTCGCCGTCGTTGCCGCCGCCGTCGGAGCTGCTGCACTCGTGACGTCCTGCTCCGGAACCTTCGAGAAGTTCGACGACTCCAAGGCGTACAAGAAAACCGAAACCTTCTCTTTTGCACAAGCATCCAACGGAATCGATACACTGCCGAGTTGGGTTCCCGCCGGCGCAACGGGTATCGACGAGGTCATCCGCACCACCGGCAACGAACGCATCCTGCGAATGACTGCGAACATCGCGGAGATAGATCACAACAGCTGCATCGCACGACCCACCGTCGAAACTCGTCCCGCATCGTTGTCCGCACAGTGGTGGCCGACGGGGGTCGAGAAGGGCAGTTCTTTGCAGTGCGGCGATTGGTACGTCGGCGAAAAGGACTCGTTCGTCTACGGGTACCGACCGGAAACTGTCGGCTTCGTCATCGATCAGCTCGACAAGAAGTAGCTCCCTCTCAGCGGCGACGACCCAGTAACCTGTTGGGATGACACAGGCGAAGAACTCGAGCGAATTCACCACTCTGCTGCGTCAGCAGATCCGTAACGAGTTCACTGCATCGCAGCAGTACATCGCGGTAGCGGTGTACTTCGATGCACACGATCTTCCGCAGATGGCCGCGCGCTTCTACAGCCAGGCCACCGAGGAACGCGGTCACGCGATGATGATGATCCAGTACCTGCTCGACAACGACCTCGACGTGGACGTTCCGGGCATCGACGACGTCGTGACGAAGTTCGACAGTGTCCGGGCTCCGGTCGAGTTGGCACTCGAGCAGGAGAAGACGGTCACGGAGCAGATCACGCAGCTGGCACGCACCGCGCGCGATACCGGCGACTACCTGGGCGAGCAGTTCATGCAGTGGTTCCTCAAGGAACAGGTCGAGGAAGTGGCAAGCATGACAACACTTCTCACCATCGTCGACCGCGCCGGCGACAACCTGTTCCACCTCGAAACGTTTGTCGCACGCGAGATGAACACCCCGGCCGCTGCCGACGCAATGGCGCCGACGCCCGCCGGCGGCGGCGTCTGAGGGCCACCGGCCTACCGAGTCTCAGGCCGCTCGGCGGCGTTCAGTGATCTGAGGAAATTGTTGTACGCCTCCAGATCACTGTCGCCGTCGATCTCGGCGCGGCGGTCCAGGTCGGCATTCATCCGTTTGTCGTCGCGGTTCCAGCGCATCGCGAAGATCACGACCACCACCAGCGCGACGGGCTCTCCGTACGACCACGCGAGGGCGCCCGCCAGCTGCTGATCCTGCATCACGTCCACGCCCCACTCCGGAGGCGGATCCACGAACGTGGTCAGCAGCGGCTTTGTCGCCATCATGAGTACGACGCCGATGAACACGTGCAGCGGCATCTCCACGAACAGGTCGAAACACCGGCCGAGGTAGCTCTGTCGCACCGGCAGTGGGCCGGTGGCGAGCACCGGCATGATGAAGAGCAGACCGCTGGCGAGAAAGAAGATCTCGAGAAAGACGTGTCCAGCCGGTAACGCCGAGACGGTGTCGAAGATCGGCGACAGGTAGATCCCGTAGTAGCTGAACAGAATACCGGGATCGTGAACCCGGGGTGCAGCATCCACCGCGCCGGACGGCTGCGCAATGCCGAGAGGGCAAGCGCGAGAATGCCTTTTCCTATTCCTCGGTGCGGCGTCGAACGTAGTAGCAGCAGTCCCGGCGAGCCCAGTACCCAGAGCGGCGGGATCGCCATCGAGAGCGTCAGGTGTTGGAACATCCAGACGCTGAAGAGTTCGTAGCCGTAGCTCTCGACCTTCAGTCCGGTCACCGCGATCAGCAGCAGGCACCCACCGAGGAAACACGCTGTCCGATGCCACGGCCATGGTCGCCCACTCGCGCGAACTCGCTGAGCGCCAGTCCAATACCAGAGTGCAAGAACAACTCCCAGGGCAGGAAGAAGCAGGAGGGATGAGGTATCCCACTCCAGCATCTGCCCGATCGACGGCGGCGGCGTGTCATTCACGAACGCTTCACCGGCGGGTCCTCCTTCGTCTCCATGCGGGTACCGTCGACTCTACACCTAACTACTATGTTGGATAGTATTTAGGAATTCGACGGAAGGTACAGGTGCACAGCAGTGTCCAGAAGCATGAAGATATCCGCCGCCCTGATCGCGGTGTTCGCGGTAGCACTGATCACGTTCATCACCGTCGATCCGATTCGGGCAGACAACGAGAACGCCGATCGGGCAGCACAATCCACCGCCGTCCTCACCGACGACGCGTACCGATTGACCTCGGCCGCCGACGGCAAGGTGAACCTGGTCGAGTTCCTCGACTTCGAATGCGAAGCCTGCCTCGCGCTGTACCCGACGATGGAGCGGATCAGAGCGGAGTACGAGGATCGAATCACGTTCGGCATCAGATACTTTCCGATTCCGAGTCACACCAACAGCACTCTCGCGGCGCAGGTCGTCGAATCCGCATCTCGCCAGGGCAAATTCGTCGAGATGTACAAGCGAATGTACGAGACGCAGTCGCAATGGGGTGAATCCGCCGAATCACAGGAGGCGCTGTTCCGTTCCTACGCACAAGATCTCGGACTTGACATGGCCCGATTCGAATCCGACCTCGGCAGCCGCGGCGTCCGCGAGCGGGTCGAGCGCGACTTCGAAGAAGGCCGACGCCTCGGCGTCCAAGGTACTCCGACGCTGTTCCTCAACGACGTGAAGCTGGACCAGATGCCGAGCTACGAGCAGTTGAAAGCCCAGATCGATTCGGCCTTGGGAGAATGATCAGGTCAGAACAGCGCAGATCCCCGCGGAGACGGCCACCGTCACGGCTGCGGCAACGGCCGTCGTGACAGCGGCCGGCACACAGGCCGCCACCGCGCAGGTCAGTCGCCGAGGCGACGCCACGTCGCCGTCGACCAGGGAACTCAATCGCACCGCGGTCGCGCTGCCGCGATCGCTCAAGCTCCAGTCCGGCTGAGGAAGCGGCGATTTCGACACCACGGCAAGGGCGGAACGCACCGCAGCCGGGCTGGTGACGCGAGCGGCGTGTCTGTCCGCCGACAGTTCGACGATCGCGCCGACGGCAGCGGGTGCCGCCGCGAACAACGGCACTCGCGGAAGAACAGCGGCCAAGACTTCGCACGCACCGACAATTCGGTGATGACCGCCGCTCAGGTGTGCACGCTCGTGCGCGAGGACAGCATCCCGCTCGCCTCCACTGAGAGCGGATGACAAGCCTTGCGTCGCAACAACAAATCCAGGCTTTCCGGCGACGCTGTACGCCATAGGCAGCGGATGATCCAGCCACAACACGTCGGACTCCGAGTTGTCGCGGCGCGCGACGATCGAGAGAACATCACGATGGAAATCTCGGACCCTCGCGTGCTCACGTGCCTGCTTGCGGCCGGCCAGCACGATCCGAACAGCGATCACACCCACCACAGCAACGGCTGTGCCGGTGATCAGTTCACCCACCCATGAACTCGTGCCGTGCGCGAAGGCGCTGAAACACCGAGCGATACCGTCGACCAGCCCCTCGACCGGCGCGTGGCTCGGCCACACCAGAACCAAGACCGCGGAGAGAGCGAGATACAGAGCCGACGCCATGCTGCCGAGCCACGCCGCGAGCAGCACCGCCGGTGACAACGCCGAGGAAACGGCTCGCAACACTCTCGGAACCAGGAATCCCACGAGCATCGCACCGAGAAACATCGGCAACGCCAATGTCATTGCACACCTTCCCCGGAAAGACCCCGGCGCAGGGCCTCGTTCTCGGCATCTGTCATGGTCTTGGCGAAGTGCAACAGCACGGCAGCGGAATCGGAACTGCTGTCCAACAATTCGCGCAGCGCTCTGGATGTGGCCTCTTCACGGCTGCGACTCGGCCGATAGAAGTAGGCGCGACTCTTCTTCTCACGACTCACCCAGCCCTTGTCGAAGAGATGCGTCACGACGGTCAGGATCGTGGTGTACGCAAGTTGTCGACGCTCACCCAGGATCTCGACCAGATCCTTGACCGAGAGCGCGTCGTCGGACTGCCAGAGCACATCCATGACCTCGGCTTCGAGTCCGCCCAGCCCCTGCATTGCTCCTCCATCGCGTCTTGACAGAACTTCAGTCGCCCGTGGTCTTCTCCCCGAACGACACGCCCCGGGAATTCAGGTACACGAGCGGATCGGTCTTCTGTCCGTCAGATTGCCACACCTCGTAGTGCAGGTGTGGTCCTGTCGATTGTCCACGATTGCCCACGGTCGCGATCAACTCACCCGCCCGCACCTTCTGACCCGCAACCACGAGCGCCTCGTTGATGTGTCCGTAGACGCCGACGGTCCCGTCGTCCTGCTGGATGCGGACCCAGAGCCCGAATCCCGCGGCGGGACCGGATTCGAGCACCACACCGTCGGTCGCCGACACGATGGGCGTTCCGATCGCGTTCGCGATGTCGAGACCGTAGTGGGTGGTTCCCCACCGTGGACCGAAGTTGGACGTCATCGTCCCGCTGACGGGGGCCATCACCTGTGGCTTTTCGGCCTCGTACGCCAGCGCCGCTCGCTCGGATTCGAGCTGTCGCGTCTTGCCGAGTTGTTCGGCTATTCCGGCAAGATCCGTCGACCGGACAAGGTCGAGGATCTCCGGCGCCGACACCGCAGATGCATCCTCGACTACAACCGACGGCGGCGACGCGTGCCCGATGGAAGTGCCGGACGCGAGGATTGCACCCGTCGCCACGGAAACCGCGGCCATGCGCCCACCGGGTCTGATCGGCTCGGATTTTCGATGTCTTCCCACTTCTCGGTCCTCGCGTCGATGACAAATGAAGGTCTACGCCGCCACCTTACAACTATGTTGCATAGTTTTTAAAACATGCACTATTGCGCATATATGCATATGTGTCTAGGCTGGCGTCGACGAAAGGACCTTCGATGTCACACGGACACGGGCACGGAATCTCCCCCGCCGAGGCTGCGACCAGCAACAGCGGCAAGCATGTCAACAAACTGTGGATCGCCGCCGGCCTCGGGTTGGTGACCTTCGTGCTGCAGGTGACGGTCGGCCTCTTCACCTCGTCACTGGCCCTGCTCTCGGACTCGGCGCACGTGTTCACAGACATCTTCGGCATCTTCATGGCGCTCGCCGCGATCCTCGTCGCACAGCGTGCCGCCCGGCGCCCCGACCGTACTTTCGGCATGTACCGCACGGAAGTGTTTGCGGCACTGGCCAATGCGATCCTGCTCTTCGCAGTCGCCGGGTGGGTGCTTTACGAGGCCGCCAGCCGCTTCACGGATCCGCCCGAGGTTCCCGGCCTTCCCGTCGCGACAGTCGCCGTCGTCGGTCTGGCGATGAACGTCATCGCCTTCCTCATGCTGCGCAGCGGCGCGAAGGAAAGCATCAACATCCGCGGCGCCTACCTCGAAGTCATGGCGGACATGGTCGGGTCCATCGGCGTCCTGGTCAGCGGCTTGGTCACGCTCGCGTTCGGTTGGCGCTACGCCGACCCCGTCATCGGCGTCGCGATCGGCCTCTTCGTCTTGCCACGTGCCTTCAACCTGGGCCGCCACGCCGTTCGCATCCTCCTCCAGCAGGCTCCCGACCGCATCGACGTCACCTCGATCATCGAGAAGATCAACGCTCTGCCGGGAGTCGTCGACGCGCACGATCTGCACGTCTGGACACTCACCTCGGGGATGGAAGTTGCTTCCGTTCACGTCACCGCGGTCAGTGACGCCGATCCCACAACGGTGCTCGCAGCAACCCGAACCTTGCTTGCCGAGGTATTCGAACTGGGGCACGCCACCGTACAGGTGGAACTACAGGGAAGCGACGGTAAATGCGCGGAACTCGCCTGGTGAAATGGACATTCCTAAATGAAACATTCGAATTCACCGGGCTCGATAACCTCACCGAATTCGAAGAAAAATTAGGTCTTCTTTAGTTTGGGAACGCTTACCACAATAAGGTCATACTGGGATGACAGGGCCTCTGACCTGCACTATCTTGGAATTCATGACTTCTGGGGAGACTCACATGACCAAATTCCACGCACTACTCCGAGACCAGATTCGCAACGAGTTCAACGCTTCGCATCAGTACATCGCGACAGCGGTTTACTTCGACAATGCGGATCTGCCACAGCTGGCAAAGCACTTCTACAAGCAGGCTGTGGAAGAGCGTAACCACGCCATGATGATCGTTCAGTATTTCCTCGATCGCGACATCAATGTCGAACTCACCGGCGTCGACGCCGCGAAGGCCGACTTCAAGGATGCCCGCGAGCCCATCGCTCTCGCGCTGACGCAGGAGAAGACGGTCACCGAGCAAATCGTCCAGCTCGCGAGCACTGCCCGCGAAGAAGGCGACTACCTCGGCGAGCAGTTCATGCAGTGGTTCCTCAAGGAGCAGGTCGAGGAAGTTGCAAGCATGACAACACTTCTCACCATCGCGGACCGCGCAGGCGCCAACCTGTTCGACCTCGAAGACTTCGTGTCCCGCGAGATGAGCACCGTCGGTGACACCACCGGTGCACCGAGCGCAGCCGGCGGAACCATCTAGCCTGCAGCACTCACGGATTTTGCCCTCGAGCCGAACGGTTCGCTTCCTGCCAGCAGGATCGAACTGATCAGCTCGGGGGCATCTGTCATCGGTACGTGCCCAAGGCCGGGCAGAACCATCAACTTTGCCTGCGGGAACGGCTTTTTCACGCGCTGCGCCTGATACACGGGCAGGATGAGATCGCGTCGACCCCACGCAACCGTCACCGGCACAGTGGGATCCACGATGGGCGGCAGCACGAAGTCCATCTCGAGACCGAGATCGACGAGTTCGTTCGACACGAGCGAACGGCAGTCGGCCAACGCCGCTGCATAACCGACATGACTCGGGTGAGCGAAGAACGCGGCGAGCGCCGGATAGCGAATCAGCTTGTACCGCAATGCGCGTGGCAATCCGTCACCCATGAGCTTGGCCGTGCCACGCAGTGCACGGAACGTGTTGATCGCTCGCACCTGATCGAGGTGATTGACAAAGAACCCGGCCGGCGAAAGAGCTGTCGCCGACGCGACATCTCCGCGCGCTGCCAGCGAGAGGGCAATCCAGCCGCCGAGGGAGTTTCCCGCGACGTGGGCACGCTCCCCCGCCGGCGTCACTTCCTTGACGAACTCACTGACATCGTCGATCAGCTGTCCCATGACGTCCGGACCGAGTTCGGGCAGCAGCGACTCTCCGTGACCCGGCAGGTCGACGGTGACGACGCGGCGGTACGGCGTCAGCTGGTCCAAAAGCGAATCCCACGCCTGCCGTCGATGGACGATGCCATGGACGAGCACAAGCGTGGGACCACTACCGGAGATGTCATGCGACAAGGTCATGTCACCAACATTAACCGTAACTTCGCGTAACGCCTATAGTTCGGGCGAAAAAATCAGCGCAGCGTGACCTGACGACCACGAAGTCCGTCGCGCGAGCGAAGCTCGGCCGAGGTCAGCGGAGCATCGACGGCCAGAGCCTCGGCAAGACGCTCACCGAGCTCGACGGTTGCCGCTACCCACTCGTTTGCATGCTTTTCGCGGTCGAGGTCGAAGACGGGAACCAACAGGCCGTGGGTGCGGAACGAGCCTGCGTAGCGCGAGCCCTCACCCAGATGCAGTCCACCGGTCGCGTGCACGCGCGCCAGCGCGAGCATCAGGTCGTCTTCGCTCTCGGGACGAACCCAACGCAGGTGCGCCTTCTCGCCGGCGTCGACCCACCACGCGGCAACGAGGCCGTCGCCTTCGAGGCGTGCAGAGGGCATGATCGCCGAGTTGGCGTGCTGCACGGTGGCGGCAACCTCGGGATCGGTTTCGACGCCCTCGGGGATCCACCAGTTGAAGTTCTGGTGCACGGTGATGTCGAGCAGTGCCGAGGGATCGACGACAGCGGTGACAGCGGGGGTCTCGGAATCGGGGTTCGCGGCAGAAAGCGCGTCGCCGGGGGCCGCGTCCTTGATCCAGTTCACCGAAGCGGCGAGGTCTGCGCCGAGGTCGGCCGAGTGCGCCTGAACCTGGACACCGACAAATCCGGTGGCCGTCTCGCCCTCGTCGCGGACGAGTGCGGCAACAGCGCCGGGGAGGACCGTTGCCAACGTGACGGGACGGTCGGAGCCGATGACCGGCAACGGAGCCGTGGCGGACGGAACGAATTCACGCAGCGCGACCAGATCGCACTCGGCGGCAAGGCCCTCGAACGGGCGGCTGACTACGCCGGCAGCGGCTTCACGCTCTGCTTGGCGTGCCGCCAGCTTCTCTGCGCGTGCGCTGCCCTGCTTCGGTCCACTGTTTCTTTTGCTCTTCTTGGCCACGAGGGCAAAATCTACACGCTGCCCAGCCATTGCTTCGTGCGCCCGGGATGGTTGGTGGCAACCCAACTGACCCCGAGCTCACGACACAGGTCCACATCCGCCTTGTCGTCGACGGTCCAGCAGTACGTCGCGCGACCCGCAGCGGCGGCCCGATCGACCAGATCGGGATGTTCGCGCAGCGCCTTGATCGACGGCCCGATCGCAGTAGCGCCCACAGCCGTCGACGCACCGCCGCCGAGGTACCGCGACGCGTCACCGAGCAGGACCGTCGGCAGCAGCGGTGCCGAACGACGCACTCGCCAGACCGCACTCGCCGAGAAAGACATGACCACTGCCCGCGAGTGATCGGCCGACGGCGGTGACGCGATCCCGAAGCGGTGCAGTTCCGCCAGGAGTTTGGCTTCGACCAATCCGCCGAACCTCACGGGGTGCTTGGTCTCGATGAACAGCTTCACCGGGCGCGCAAAATCCAGAGCGAGGGTGATGAGATCGGAGAGAGTCAGCAGTTCGGCCGGTTCGCTCGTCGACCCGTAGTCCAGAGCGGTCAGCGAATCGAGCGTCATCTCGCTGACGATCCCCGTCCCGCTGGAGGTGCGGTCGACCTTGCGGTCGTGAACGCAGACCAGGTGTCCGTCGCGGGTGAGCCGGACGTCGCATTCGAGCCCGTCCGCACCCTCCTCGAGGGCCAGTTCGTAGGCGGCGAGGGTGTGCTCCGGCCGCGCAGCCGACGCACCTCGGTGCGCAACGACGAGTGGACCTCGACGATCTGGGCTCACAGGGCAGCGGTCTCCTTCTCGTCCAGCACCGTCTTCTCTTCCAGCACCGTCTTCTCTTCCAGCACCGAGCGCGGCACTGGCACCCACCGGGTTTCCGATTCCGGTTCACCGCGCCAGCTCTTGCGCTCGATCCGGCGGATCACGACGAGTGTCAACGCCGCGGTGACGGCAGCGATCAGTGCGATGAAAGCGTTCAGCAGAACCCCGTCGGCCATTGCCTGAATCCCCGGGCGTGATCGCCAGTACGCGTTGACCACCAGCAGCAGAGCGCTGAATCCCCAGAAGCCCCACCAGATCTTGACCAGCAGGGTTCCGCGCGGATCGCGGCGGACCAACTCGAAGAGATAAACGGCCGGCATCACCAGGTTGAGGATCGGCACAGCGCAGCCGACGACAACTTCCGACGCTGTGCGTGGATCGGATTCCCGGGCACCTGCGAAGTGTTCACGACGCCGACGAAGCAGCCAGCACACAGCGGCGATTGCCGCGAAGACCGAGATCAGCAGTCCACCCAACTGAGTGAAGTACACGGCGGCGTCGGAGACCGTGAGCAGCGACTGCGGGATCAGCCTGGTGCGGTTGCGGACCAGGATCGCGTATCTGCCCAGTTCGGCGAACACTGCCAGTCCGTAGAGGATCGTTGCGAGCGTCAGCAACGGCCCGACTCGGTCGGCCATCCGGTCCGCTCGCGAGGGCGGCACCGGTGAGTTGTCGACGACGTCCTGGAGTCCCCACTGCGGGACAGCGTCGTAGCGCGGAGTGGAGAAGCTACGACGCACTGGTGCGTCCCCCACGCCGCGGGGGTCGGACGGGGAGCGCGCGATCCAGCGGAAGCCACGGCGGTTGGGCGGTTGGTAGATCTCGGTGCGGGTGGGGATCAGCAGGACGCCGCTGCAGCGCGGGCACCACTGCGTCGGGCCGCCGACGACAGGCCAGCGTGCGGCGCACCGGGCGCAGACCTGAACGACACTCACAACTTCGATTCTGTCACGCCGTATCGGTAACGGCAGCAAATGGATTCACTCCCGATTTGTGATCGAACCTCCACCGCGTTCACCTGCATTGTTCGAATAATGTGACCTCCGCCACTTAAAAACTCGAGTTATCCACAGTTTCCACAGGTTCATCCACAGTTCTGGATGAATGAATCGGGCTTTATCCACAGGTCACGGGCAAGACCCTGAGAATTTGCTGACAGGTGTTAGCGAACGATGCACAGGCTCGAGGATGAATTTGACACCGCAGGTCAGTGAACTTTCGGGCGTCGACGTCATTTATCCCGGCAAAGTTCACAATCCATTCAGAAATTGCTCCCGAAAAGACAGAAAAGACCGGTATCCCCTTTTTATGAGAAGTCGGTTTTTGACACACCTGGAAGCATGACCGTCGATGACTTCTCCACAGCCCGAGCCAACTCTGACGTTCACCCCGAGACGGGTCACGCAGCTCGCGTTCGTGTTGATCGGATGTCAGCTCGTCATTCGCGTCTGGGTTGCCGCGAGCAATTACTTCTACTGGGACGACCTCATCCTGATGGGCCGTGGAGGACGCTTCCCACTCTTCTCGAGCGAACTCCTGCTCTACGACCACGACGGTCACTTCATGCCCGCGGCCTTCTTCTTCACCGGGTTGATCGCCCGTATCGCGCCGTACAACTGGGCGCTGTCGGCAACGCTGCTCGTCATCGGTCAGGCCGCCGCGTCGTTGGCGCTTCTGCGCACTCTTCGGTTGGTCCTCGGCCGGCGACCGGCACTGTTGATTCCGCTGCTCCTGTATCTGTTCGTCCCGCTGACACTTCCGGCGTTCTCGTGGTGGGCAGCCGCGCTCAATGCATTGCCGCTCCAGATCGCGCTGGCCTGGGCATGCGGCGACGCGATCAAGCTGTACCGCACCGGGCAGGTGCGCTACGTGTTCTCGGGCACCGCGGTTTTTGTCATCTCCTTGCTGTTCTTCGAGAAAGCAGTGCTCGTTCCGTTCGTGGCACTCGCTTTTCTGGTGCTGTACTTGCGCACACAAGGTGAAGGAACGCCGATACGAAGTGCGATCACGAAGTGCCGACTCCTGTGGACGGCCTGCGCCGCCGTGCTCGCGATCTGGATTCCGGTGTATCTGACAACTGTCGAATCTCCGATCACCGGATACGGCCGTTCGATGTCCACCGAACTGCTGCATCACGGAACGTCTTTGGGGATGCTTCCCACTCTTCTCGGCGGCCCCTGGCGCTGGGAGCGGTGGATCCCCAGCCCCGCCTGGGCCGATCCGCCGACGCTCTTGGTGGTCGCAGCCTGGACCGCGCTGCTGACGACGGCCGTGATGACAGTGCGTGCCCGACGCGGCGCTGCCTGGATCTGGGCTGCCGCGGCGCTGTACTTCCTGGCCTCCGTGGTGGCGATGACCGCTACCCGATCCGACACCGACACCACTTACGAGTTGGCGCAGACCTTGCGTTACTTCACGGATTCGGCGACGGTGTTCGCCCTCGCCGCCGCTCTTATTCTCGCTGCGCCTCGGCGACGTCCGGCCCGTTTGCCCGTCGCAGTCGCCGCCGGCCTGTCAGTGCTCTTCGTGATCAGTTCGCTCGTCTCGACCGTCACGTTCGTCGACATCTGGCGCGAGAACCCGACCCGCGACTACCTCGCGAACGCGCGAATGTCGTTGTCACAGAATCAGGATGCTCCACTGCTCGAGCAACCCGTCGCGATCGAAGTGCTCCTTCCCGTCGCCTTTCCGAACAATTTGGCAAGCAACGTTCTCGCGCCGCTGCCTGATCGCCCCGAATTCTCTTCCAGCACTCCGATTCTGCGCGCCATCGACGACAGCGGTCAGATCGTCGATGCCGAAGTGACCTGGACGAGAAGGATTCCCGAAGGAACGGCGCCGAACTGCGGCACCCGTGCCGAAGGCCCGACCGAGCTCCCCCTCGACGGCCCCCTGGCCGGCTGGGAATGGACGGTTCAGCTCAATTACCTCGCCAGCGCCGACGGAACGATCGATGTTGCGTTGGAGTCCGGCGACGCAGTATCCGTACCCGTCACCCAAGGTTTGCACTCGGTGTTCGTGCGCCTGGTCGGCCACGGAAACAGCGTGAAGATCACGCCGACAGCGCCGGGACCGACCCTGTGTTTCGGCGCCGGACAAGTCGGTGCCGTCGTCCCGACCAAGTGAAATAGTGGCAGAGTAGAACTCATGGAGCTGCGTATATTCACCGAACCCCAGCAGGGCGCTACCTACGAACAACTACTGACTGTTGCCCAGACCGCCGAAAAACTCGGCTACGGCGCATTTTTCCGCTCGGACCACTATCTCGCCATGAATTCCGACGGCCTTCCCGGGCCCACCGACGCGTGGATCACGCTCGCCGGAATCGCCCGCGAAACATCCACCATCCGCCTCGGCACTCTGGTGACGTCGGCTACGTTCCGTCACGCCGGACCGCTGGCCATCTCGGTCGCACAGGTCGATCAGATGAGTGGTGGCCGCGTAGACCTCGGCATCGGTGCCGGCTGGTACGAGGAAGAGCACCAGGCGTACGGCATCCCGTTCCCGGCGCTCAAGGATCGCTTCGAACTGCTCGAGGAAACTCTCGACGTCGTGACCGGTCTGTGGCGTACGACGGTCGGCGACACGTTCGACTACGACGGTAAGCACGTGCAGATCAAGAACTCTCCCGCGCTTCCCAAACCGCACCAGGTCGACGGTCCGCCGATCCTGATCGGTGGCACAGGCAAGAAGAAGACTCCAGCGCTCGCCGCTCGGTTCGCAAACGAGTTCAACATCCCGTTCAAGTCCCTCGAGGAAACGAAGGACATCTTTGCGCGGGTTCGTCAGGCTTGCGTCGAGCACGAGCGCGATCCGAACGAATTGGTGTACTCCAACGCTCTCGTCCTGTGCTGCGGCCGCGACGAGGCGGAGATCAAGAAGCGCGCCGAGGCTATCGGACGCGACGTCGACGAGCTACGTGAGAACGGTCTGGCCGGAACACCTTCGGAGCTGGTCGACAAGATCGGCACTTTCGCCGACGCCGGTTCACAGCGCGTGTATCTGCAGACTCTCGATCTCGCCGATCTGGATCATCTCGAACTCGTCGCAAGCGAGGTCATGCCCCAACTGCAGTAAGGAATGGGCCGGGATCTACAGCGCGTTCGCGTCGAGGAACGCGCGTAGGTCTCGGTCCCACTGGGCCGAGCGGGAACGGTCGAGAAAGACGCGCACCAGCATGAAAGCGATGACCAGCAGCGACATCACGCTGAACCAGGTGAAAACCCCGGTCACCACGGCTGCGACGTCGGCAGCACTCTGAGTGATCGGAGCTACGGTCTTGTCGCCCTGATCATTGACGTAGATGGGGACCTCGGTGCCGGCGGGCGTCGCCGAGTCGACAGTGACATCACCCGTGTGAACCTGGCCGTTCCAGTTCCACTGCGCGCTGGCCATTTCGGTGGTCGGCGCAATGTAATCGGCTGTCGAGGCGGTGGTCTGCGTCGAATCTGCTGTCGTCGTCGCCGAAATACTGTGTAATTCGGCGGATTGTTTGGCGATCAGTGCGTTCTGGCTCGAAGCAGTCGCAGCCCCTGCCCATACCGCGAGAGGCAGCAGAAGAATCGCGAAAATGATCAGACCGAAGGACATGAACCCTTCGATCCGATCACTGCGGCGAACCATCGGATCGTGGCCTACATGAATTGTGCGTCGGAGCAGCGACGCAGTTCCTCGCGTACTACCTGACATTGTGAGCTCAGTTCTCTCGACGACACACTCTTACATCGAGATTCCCTTTGTTTCGATCTAGTTGCAAGTGTTAACGAGCTGAATCACATGTGTCCTCCAACACCTGTCCAGTTATTCGCTCGGCGGAAGGATGTCCGTCTGCGCCGGAACCTGATCCTGACGGAGCAATCCGACCGGGCAACTGACGCCCGTGGCATGCACCGGGCAGTAACCGCCGGGATTCTTCGCCAGATACTGCTGGTGGTAATCCTCCGCGTAGAAGAAGTCGCGCAGCGGACCGATTTCGGTGGTGATCGCTCCATATCCGGCTTCGGCAAGCCGTTCACCGAAAGCGACGGCCGACGCATGAGCGATTTCTTCCTGCTCCGCGGACGTCGTGAAGATCGCCGAACGGTACTGCGAGCCCTGGTCGTTACCCTGACGCATCCCCTGCGTCGGATCGTGGTTCTCCCAGAAGTGCGCCAGGATCTGCTCGTAGGAGATCACTGCGGGATCGAAGACCACCAGCACGACTTCGGTGTGACCCGTACGTCCGGAGCACGTCTCTTCGTACGTCGGGTTGGGCGTGAAGCCGCCCGCATAACCCGCAGCGGTCGTGTACACGCCGGGAAGCTGCCAGAACTCCTTCTCGGCGCCCCAGAAACAACCCATCCCTACGACGACCGTCTGTAGTTCGGCCGGAAACGGCGGCGTCAGCGGATGCCCGTTGACGTAGTGCGCGGTCGGAACCGGCATTTTCTGCTCTCGGCCCGGGAGTGCGTCCTCAGGCGCGATCAGCGTGGATTTTGCGGACGCTCGTCCCAGAATGTCGTCGTACCAGCTCATGCTTCGATGCTACGCGCGAGCGACTGTTTCGCCACGCCGTGATCGCCCGGGCGCCGGGCAGCTCCACCCACCGGTAGCCGATTTCTGCTACCGCGGCCGTGGCCAGAAGGAAGAGCGCAAACGCCAGCGTCGGTCCGACGTACAAAACAGTGTTCTCGACGACGCGGTACAGGATCAGGGTGTGCACGAGATAGATGACGTAACTACGCGTCGAGAGCCACTTCACGACCGGCCAGCGCGTCGGGACGCCGTCGTAGCGGCCGATGAGAACTACCGCTGCAGCGACTACCGAAATGGTCCACAGATAGTGCTCACCGGCCCAGTAGACGCGGAACTGGGTCGCCACGATGATGACGTGCATCTGGACGAGGACGGCCGCGATCAGCCAGCGGCCGGGAGCGAGCTTCGCCCACGCGAGGTACATGATCTGGCCGAGGAAGACGGCCGGCAGCGTCGCGGCGATCTTGGACAGCATCGGCACGGTGTACGGCAGCGGCGCGTAGACGTTGTAGAGCAGCACCAGCGAGCACAGCGCACCACCGGCGAGCGGCATGACGATCGGTCGCAGCCGCAGTATCGGGCGAGCCGCGACACATGCGAGATAAAAGAGGAATTGAACGGTGAGTGTCCAGGTCACTCCCAGAACTGCTACCTCGGGCTTGAGAAAGAATCCGCCGAGAAAAAAGCTCATCAACGCTTCGGTATCGGAAATACCTTCCTGACCGCTGAACATTCCGTTGATTCCGAGGCGGACCAGAAGAATGGCAATCGCGGTCGCCACCCAGAATGCGGGCAGCAGTCGACTGAATCGGTTGGTCAAGAACTTTCCGGGGCCGTCGCGAATCGCGGATCGCGTCACCAGAGCACCGGTAAGCATCATGAATACTGCGACGCCGACAAAAGAGAGGTGCTGGTTGAGTTCGGCAGGCTCGATCAAAACGCCGTAGACGACGTCGATCACCCACCAACCCGAGCCGAGATCGTCGATGACGTAGAAAGAGATGTGGGAGTAGATCACGGCGGCAACCGCCAGGGCTCGCAGCAGGTCAGCGCCCGGAAGATTCACCCGAGGCGCGGCCGCCTCTGGTGATTCCGGGAGGAAAACTGGTGCGGGCATCGCGCAAGTTTAAGGTTCCGTTCACCTTTACGACGAATTTGCGCATATTAGCTTACCCTTAGATCGGAGCAAGTTCGGTTTCCCAAACTTTATTCTTTGGTGATTACTACCTGAGCCGGACTGTTGCGGACGGTGTACGAATGTTATTGGGTGGAAACCCGAAGAATGATTTGCACATACGCGAGTGACGTCACGCCGTGACCGGTGATCGACGCACTCTAAAGCACCAGGGCTCACCAGCCCGCAAAGAAGGGACCCTCGTGTCTGTTTACACGCTGCCGGAACTCCCCTACGACTACGCAGCCCTCGAGCCGCACATCTCGGGCAAGATCATGGAGCTGCATCACGACAAGCACCACGCGGCTTACGTTGCCGGTGCCAACGCTGCACTCGAGAAGCTGGCCGAGGCTCGTGAGAACGACACCATCGCAGCGCAGGCCAACCTGCTCGAGAAGAACCTGGCGTTCCACCTCGGTGGCCACACCAACCACACCGTTTTCTGGAACAACCTCAGCGCTGACGGTGGCGACAAGCCCGAAGGTGAACTCGCCGCAGCGATCGACGACAACTTCGGTTCGTTCGATCTCTTCCGCGCTCACTTCTCCGCGAACGCCAACGCCATCCAGGGCTCCGGCTGGTCCATCCTCGCGTGGGACTCGATCGGACAGCGTCTGATCATCGTCCAGCTCTACGATCAGCAGGGCAACATCTCCATCGGCCTCACGCCGCTGCTGCTCCTCGACATGTGGGAGCACGCTTTCTACCTCGACTACCAGAACGTCAAGGGCGACTACGTCAAGGCATTCTGGAACATCGTCAACTGGAACGACGTTTCGGCTCGCTTCGACCGTGCACGTACCCAGACCGCAGGTCTGATCGTCTAGTCACGCTCTTCTTGCGAACGGCGGCGCCTCACCAGGGGCGCCGCCGTTCGTGTCAGCAGAGCACCACCGAGCAGGACCGTCGTGGCTCCGAAGACCAATGCCAGTGTGCGAGTTCCGGAGTCACCGCTGCTCGCGGTGGTCTGATTCACGGCCACCGGATCCGACAGCACCGAGGTCAGCTGAACCTGCTGCGGGGTGGTCATCGCGGGAATACCGGATTTTGCGCCGTCGAGGCCCGTGACCAGTGACTTGGCGATTCCTTGCAGCGTCGTGAATCCCTGGGTGATCTGATCGGTCACGTCACCGAGCATCTGCGGCGCCTGATCAGCGATGGGAATGAGGCCGTCGTTCAATTGTCCGGCAGCACTGCTCAGTTGATCGCTCGCGCCTTGCAGCTGCCCGACAGCGGTGCGGACTAGATCACCGAGCTCCGTATCGGGCCCGACCGAGCCACCCAACAGCGCCGGAACGGTGCCCAATTGCGCATTCAGCGCACCGAGATCTGAACTCACACCGGCCAGTTGCGCTGTCACGTCAGGCGGGATCGGAAGGCCGTTCAGCGCAGTCTGCAGCGTGTCGATTCGTGTCTTCAGTTCCGCGGTCGAGGAAGACGCCTCCCCCAGCGTCAGGCCCAGTGAGTCCGCGCGCGTGGCCAGCTCTTCCGCCGACCCCGACGCCTGATCGACAACACCGGACACCTGATCCGCGACGCTCATCAGCTCCAACGCCCCGGACCGTGCGGTCTCGAGGTACGGCAGCAGAGTGCCTGCGCCTGCTTTCACCTGATCGATGGACTTTCCGGCCTCGTTGGTTCCGGCGACCAGAATCTGTGCGGTGGTGAGGTTTTGATCGATCGAGCGTCTGGCGGCCGACGTCTGAGCCAGCAGGCCCTTGATGCCGTCCGCGCCGACCTGCGCCGATACGGCCCGAGTCAACTCGGCCGACTTCTCCGAATCCGAGCCCTTCACCTCGAGGTCGACGCTCGCCTGCCGTGGATCCATGCCGAACATAGACGCGACGGTTTCGCTGAAGTCCTCCGGCACGGTCAACGTCGCGAAGTAGTTCCCGCCGGGGTTGTCGACCACCTGGAAGTCGAAGTCTTCGTTCTTGCCCAACGTGTCCACCAGCGTGTCGCCGGCCCGAAGTTCCTTGCCGTCGAGCGTGGTTCCCGCGTCGGCGTTCACGATCGCGACGGTGTTCGAGGTGTCGGCACCGCCCGCGAAGATCACGAACCCGATCCCCGCCACCGCAGCCGCGACGATCGCGGCCACACCACCGACTGCCAGCCGTCGACCGAGTCGTGACGGCCGGCGATGGGAGTTTTCTGTGGTGTTCTCGGCGCTCATGGGCGAGACGATAAAGCAACAACTTGTAGAAACACTGAGAGCCCTAGCCTGCGGGCGTGGCCGGCTTCTCAGACTCCTCTGGTTCCTCCTTCGGCATGTCCCGAGGTCCACTGATCAGGATGTCGGCCCAGCGCGTGGCTGGGTCGATGTCGAGCAGGACGGCCTTCACCAACAACGAGAGCGGGATCGCCAGCAGCGCTCCGAGCGCCCCGAGAACCCACGACCAGAAGACAAGTGAGAGGAACGTCATCGTCACCGACAGTCCGACGGCGTCGCCGACGAACTTGGGTTGGATGATGGACTGGATCACGAAGTTGATGACGGAGTAGACGACGATCACCCACAGCATCAGCCACGGCCCGCCCTGCAACAGTCCCAGGAGCGCCGGTGGAATCACGCCGATGACGAACCCGATGTTGGGGATGTAGTTGGTGATGAAGGACAGCAACGCCCACAGGACGGGCAGCTGAATGCCCATGAGCCACAGCGCGCCACCGTCGAGTACCGCCACGATGAGACCGAAGACCGTCGAGACCACCAGGTATTTGCGAGTTCCGGCGGCAAAGGTGGAGAGCGCGTAGGAGATTTCGGGACGTTGCTCGGACAACACATGCAACCGCGAGCGGATGCTCATGCCGTCGAAGGCCATGAACAGCAACAACGCGAGAATGAACACCAGATCCGACAGGATGCCGAGCAGGCCCTCCAGTCCGCTTTCGAGGACGCCCACAACCTTCGTGAGATCGACACTGCTGAGCGTGCTTTGGATCTGTTCGGTGCTCACTCCGAAGTCGGCCAACTTGTCGCGGCCCTCGTTGAGGAGGTTGGTCATCTCCTCGGAGTACTGCGGCAGGATCGTCGCCAACTGAGCCGTCGACACGATCAACGACGCCGCCAACCCGAGCAGGATCAAGTACACGGTGACCAGTGAGCCCAACATCCCGACCCACTTGGGCCACCCTCGGCGCTGTGACCAATCCTGAATGGGCTGAACGGCAATCGTCAGCACCAGGGCCAGGAATACCGGTCCGAGGATGCCGCCGAACACCTTCATTCCGCCGACGGCGACCACGGTGGCGGCAATACCGAGCAGGACGATCAAACCGCGCGGGATCGACCAGTTCTCGCTACCGGACAGCGTGGGGATCGGAGTGAGAGCCTCGACGGCCGGCTTTCCCTTCTTAGAGAACACCGGCTTAGAGAACACCGGCTTCCTTTGCCCGGCTCCTGATCTGGAATGCTCCCACGATCATGAAGAGGCCGAACAGGATTGCGTACCAACCCAACAACCAGATGAGGCTGATGATGCCTTCGCCGGGCGCGATGAGAAGAATGATGCCGAAGATGACAGCAAGCACCGATGCGGCGAGCAACCATCCCCAACTGGATCCGGGCAGCGCCTTCATCTTGAAGGCGCCGACAATTCCGAAGATTCCGAACATGATGGCGTAGAAGGCAATTATGTACAGCAGCACCAGCGCAGTGATGCCCGGCCAGACCAGCGCGACGATGCCGGCTCCGACCGAGACGACGCCCGTGAACACCCACCAACCCCACGAGCTCAGATGCTCGCGGTCCCGGATGGCGCGAACTATCGTGATCAAACCGTCGGCGATGGAGTAGATACCGAACAGGAAAACCAAGGCCACCAAGGTAATTCCCGGCCACACGAGCGCGATGATTCCGAAGATCACGCCGAAGATTCCGCGGATCAGGATCATCCACCAGATCTCTTTGCCGTACTGCACGAACGGATTCTGCGTGACCATCAGTAGCCTCCGAAACAAGCGGGTGTCTCTGACCGATTCAACAGCTCTTCAAACAGGGCAATACCGACAGATCGTATGACTCTTGTGACCTTTCCGCCCATCGAAACGCGCGGCTGATACCGAGTTGTGCTCTTCGGGTACGAAGCGAGGGGACTTTCAGCCTGCTTCTCGAATACTTGCTTCTCGAATACCGGGCGCAGTCCACGATCCCGACAGCACTGCCGCCTTCGGCCAGTACAGGCGCAGAAAGACGTTGAAGTCGCCGGACGGAGCCGGCAGCCAGTTCCGCTCCTTCTCATCACCAGGGGATTCGTGCTGGAGATAGATGTCGAGGGAACCGTCGTCGGCAAACACCAGATCGCTTCGATCGCCAATCGCGTATCGGTCGATCGGGTTGTCCACGAAGAACTGCCGCTCGTTCATCATCGTGAGCGACCAGAAGCCCTCGACCGGTGGCAGCTCGCCCTTCTCGAAGTGCAGGACGTACTTCTTCGCCCCGGTCAGCGGCTTCCCGTCGACGTCCGTCGTGGCATGCGGGTACACGGCATCAGCGTCGAGATTGGCCCCGAAACCGAGCCAGACGATCAGAGCCCGCTGAGCGTAATGGGTTCCGTAGTGCCCCAAGCCGCGGTGCATCGTCCAGCCGTTCTTCGGACTGCCCTCGGCCTCTTCGGCGATCTCGCTCAGCACATCCATACCGGTTCGCGCAGCTCTATCGAGGGCATCACGTACCTCCTGCGGACGCGACCTCCAGGGCAAGGAGGAGCCGATTCCTATGTCGGACAGTTGTTTCATCATCTCGGTGTCCTCCGGACGCGGAGGATTGTCGTCGAGAAGTGCGTCGAGTCTGGTGAAGAATGCCTCGCCGTCCATGGCGGCCACCTGGTCCACCGGCGGCGTCCGCGTGTCGACGGCAGGGTTCACCGGCATTTCACCGGGCGTGTAGTCCTGCGGGTCACCCGTCCACTCCGACAGAGGAGTGAGTCGCGTCCGGTCCTGCAGGCTGTGCACTTCTGTCAGGTCTGTTCCCCCCGACGTCGCGTAGCGGGCGACTATCCAGTTCATCGCCGTCGGAGACCGCAGCAGCGTCAAACCCTTGGGCACGTTGCCTTTCCAATTCGGCCCGGCCACCAGGTACGGTCCCCCGGTCCGCCCGACTGTCCGAGATCCCGGAACCGTGAACACGTCGCTCCACGCGTCGAGGATGGGGACCAGCCAGTACCGGGTGCCGAAGTCCGGCAGTGAGAGCACCTGCGGTTCCGTCGAGACGTCCAGCCACCCCGACGAGTAGAGAGTGTCCGCGTTGGGTGAGACGACATCGGTGAAGGTCGCATCCGGCGTCGTACGCGCGTATGCGAACTGGTTGAGCGGGGCTTTCATCGCCACCGGCGAAGGCACCGCCGTCATGACATCCCGCGATACCGCAGCAATCAACAGGGGATATCCGAAGATCCACGCCTGCGTTGCCAGGTCTTCCAGCCGAGAACGGTTCTTCGACAGAGTCATGTCTGCGCATACCACCGCCCTCACCAGCGCAAACCTGGCTGGCACTCTCCCTCTCTTGTGTGCCAGTACCGAATGGGTGCATATTTCGATTACCCAACGAGGTGTGCCGGACCGACGCATGCGCGTCTGCCCGAGATTTGCCCCAGCACCGAGGGAGGAACAGAAATGAACAGAAACGAAGCAATAGGCATTTCTCCGTTCCAAGCCGCTGGGTCTTTGCAGGGGTTCGTCATTTCCGGTCGTTGGCCGGACACCACCCAGGAGTGGGCGCAGCTTCTCGCATTGGCTGTCCGCGTGGCCTCGATGCCAGGTTTGTTGCCGACCACGACGGTCTTCGGGGTCCGTGAAGACGTTCCCGAAGATCCGCAGCCGGGCACCGTCGGTCTGGTGGTTGCCGAAGGTCCGGTACTCGGCGATTTCGCCTTGACACCCGGCCGTTTCTCCGACCATCAGCCACCGGCGCTGATCATGCTGCACCCACCGTCGGAAACCACGCCCAGCCTGCCGGAATGCGAGGGCAGCGCGTCGGGGTGTGTACTGCTGCCAGGCCTTCCCTATCTGGGTTTGGAGCATCGTGCGGCGTGGGTCGAGGCTGAGCCGGACGGCACAGTCGTCTCCATGATCAGTCGTGTCGGCATCGATCCGATCAGCGATCCCGACACCGCTGTTTTGGCCATGCTCCTCGCCTCGTGACGGCCCCGGTAAGCGATAAGTTCGGACTCCCAAACTTGTTGTGCGCTTTGCCAATTCGTTTCAGGCGCGCTAACGTGGGCAGCAACGAAGGGGAGTAGCCCCCAATCGCCCGTGTCGACATACTGGTTCGACGCGCTCCGCCTGGTGCGGATCGCGAAGCACCCGGCCTGGCGAACCGAAGGTCTTGTGGCCTCGGTGGGCGAGACCTTCGGCCGGACAAGCGCACCCACTGCGCCTGCCCAGGCCGGAGGCTCGCATTTTTCCTCCGACCTACACCGACCGGAGGAGTAAATCTTGCTTGCCGCAATACTTTTGAGTTTCGGCGTCATTTTTGTCGCAGAACTCGGTGACAAGTCGCAACTGATGGCAATGACGTTTGCCTTGCGCTATCGCTGGTGGGTCGTCCTCGGCGGAATCACCGTCGCCACCACCCTTGTTCACCTCGTCTCGGTCGCCGTCGGCCACTACCTGGGCGTCGCCCTCCCCACCGCGGCGATTTCCATCGTCGGCGGTATCGCTTTCCTGATCTTCGGCCTCTGGACCTTGCGCGGTGACGATCTCACCGACGACGAGCAGAACAAGGCCGGTCGCGTCACGCGATCCGCCTTCATCGCCGTCGCCTCGGCCTTCTTCCTGGCAGAACTCGGCGACAAGACCATGCTCGCCACCATCACCCTTGCCACCGACAACGACTGGATCGGCGTCTGGATCGGGTCGACGGTAGGCATGGTGGCGGCCGACGCTCTCGCCATCATCGTCGGCTCGGTGCTGGGCAAGCACCTTCCGGACGGATTCATCAAGATCGGCGCCGCGGTGCTGTTCTTCGTCTTCGGTATCTGGCTGCTGCTCGAGGGCATCTTCCCGGACTCGTCGGCCGGCATCATCGGCGGTGGCGTTGTCCTGGCCGTGTCCGTGCTGGGTGCACTGGCTCGGATGATCTGGAAGCGCTCCCGTGCGACCGACTCCGCTACGCACCTCGTCGACGACAATCGGACGCCGATCGACTGACGCTCAACGAATAACGTCGCCGGCGCCCCAAATTGCGACCGGGACATGACCTTCCGCCACTCCGCTCGGTCCGAGTAGCTGCCCGAACCGCTTCATCGGGTACAGCGAGACACGTCGATCGAGGATCCGCACACTACCGATTCGGCGGAGTCGATCCTCGACGACAAGACTCTGCGCGAGGCTGCTCAGCCACACGCTGATCAACATGTTCGCTGTTCCGGTGGTCGCTACCAACAATCTGATCTCCGGCCAACTCGACACAAGATTGCCGAGTTCGTCGGTGGAACCGTCCACAGCGACGTCGAAGATCACTTCGAACGGTGAACCGACGGCCTGTTGCGAGACATCGCAGCGGAAAATCAACTGTTGCGACGCAGTCAGTTGGGCCAAGCGCCGTCGAATCGCAGTCTCGTTCGTTCCACAAATCGCGGCGAGACGCGCATAGCTGGCACGTCCGTCACGGCCGAGCGCCTCCAACAGGGCACCGTCGGACTCGCGGAACTCTGTCGGATCTGCCGGCACCGCAGCGCCCTTTGTCGATGCCGTTGCCAGCTGAGCCCGACCCGCTTGCCCCAGAGCGCCCGGCTCCCAGCTGAACCCGTCCCGGTACACCTTCACCCCGACCCGGCTTCTGATCGACAGAATTCCAGGATCGGCGGCAAGGTGCTCACACACCAAAGCGTCCAAACTCTTGTGGTCGGCGGCCACGACTCCGACGAAATATTCGTACTCGCCTTCCGTCCTGGCCAACAGATAGGCACAGGAGAGTTGACGTAACAGCTCCCCCACGTCGGCAACGGAATCCTGTGTGGTCCTGATCAAGAGATAGCCGAATATGTGGGTTCGACCGATTGCGACCGCGTTGACCCACGAATGACCGTTCGAAACGAGGCGACGCCACCGGCGGGCGATCGTCGTCGAATCCATGTCGAGCACTGACGACAACTGCGTCCACGACGCGCGGGGGTTGAGCTGAAGTGCATTGATGATCTCCAGATCAGATTCCGCGATGACAAATGCGTCGGATTCCGGCTTCATCGGCCCAGTATTGCCGGATTACTGCATTCTGGTCGGTGATCCCTGCCTGTTTGCCAAAGATGTGTGAATCACTTCACAGGTTCACCACTTGGAGGCCCAGTGCTTCGCTCCACCAAAGTCACGGTCGCGTTGCTGTTCTTCGCGTACGCGATCGACTACATAGATCGGCTGGCGATCAACCTCGCTCTCCCCTTGCTCGGTGAGGAGTTCGATCTCGACTACTCCCAGCGTGGATTGATCATCTCCACGTTCTTCATTGCATACACGCTGGCCCAACTGCCTGGTGGACTGCTCGCCGATCGATACGGCGCAGTCCGGATGGCTCTGATCGGGTTGGTGGCGTGGAGTGCCTTCACCGGCCTCACTGCCCTTGCCTGGTCGTTCGGGACGCTTCTGGTTGTTCGCTTTCTCTTCGGTCTCGCGCAGGGAGTGTTTCCGGCAGCTGCAGTAAAGCTCGTTGCCGAGCGGAGCATCCCGGAGCAACGTGCCACTGCCACAGGATGGATGAACAGTTCCAACGCCGTCGGTACGCTTCTTGCCATCGTTGTTGCGGCAGCACTTCTCCCGTTGATCGGCTGGCGTGGAATGTTTCTGGCCGTCGCGGCGCTCGGCGTACTCTCGCTCGTCAGCATCAAGTTGTGGCTCCCGCCGGCACTTCCGGCGGAGAACGACCACGGTCCGGATTCCTCCTGGGACAACATGCGCACCGTACTTCGCTCCCGCGCGATGTGGCTCTTCGCCTTGATGTTCTTCGGATACGACTTCGTGATCTGGGGGATGTCGTCGTGGGTTCCGTCGTACCTCCATGACGAACGTGGAATCGCCCTCTCGAGCGCAAGCCTCCTTCTGATTCCGGCTACCGTGGTGGCCGCCGTGACCACCGTCATCGGCGGGCGAATCTCCGATCGGCTGGCTGGCAACAGTCGTGTCGTCGTGGTGCCGTCCATGCTCGCGTGCATCGTGATGCTCGTTTCGATTCCTTTCGTCTCCAACACGGCCTTGTTCGTCGTTCTCGTCACCCTCGGATCTGCCGCTGCCTCTTTCGCTTTCATGCCGTGTTTTGCACTTCCGCTTCGTAGCCTGCCTTCGTCGGTGGTCGGAGCAGCCTCGTCGATGATCATTTTCGGCGGCATGGTCGCCGGAATAGTCGCGCCGTTGGTATTCGGATTCATCGTGGACCACCTCTCCTGGTCAGCAGCGTTCGTATCTCTCGCGCTCGGGCCTGTCGTGGCGATCGTCGCGGTCATGGCAGCGCCGCAAACCCGAGAAAAGATGCTGAACCTGGTGCAACTGAAAACCGCCAACTGAAAGAAGATCAACCATGAATCAACTGCTTTCGAATCTCGAGTTCGGAGACCCGTCGCGGTTGCGAACCGTCGAGCCGCACTGGTTCGAGCTCTACCGGGACCTACACGCACACCCCGAGTTGTCCGGCGACGAAACTCGCACCGCCGCAATTGTTGCCGAGGAACTTCGGCGAATCGGCGGCTGGGACGTCACGGTCGGGGTCGGCGGTACGGGTGTCGTCGGTGTTCTCGAAGGGAGCAGCGGTCCGGTGATCCTGCTACGCGCCGACATGGACGCGTTGCCGGTGGCAGAAGACACCGGGCTGTCCTACGCCTCCAGAACTGATGGAGTCATGCATGCGTGTGGCCACGATGTCCACGTAACCGCGCTACTTGCCACGTGCGCCGCACTTTCCGCGGATTCGACATCGATCACCGGGACTGTTGTCGCGGTCTTCCAGCCTGCCGAGGAGACCGGCTCCGGCGCTCGCGCGATGGTCGACGACGGAATCTTCGACCGCTTCCCACGACCGGACCTCTGCCTGGGACAGCACGTGGGCCCGACTCCGGCGGGGATGTTGGTCAGCAAACCCGACATCTTGATGGCAGCATCCGACACGATACGAGTGGTCTTTCGCGGCCGTGGTGGACACGCGTCCTCACCGTACGCATGCATCGACCCTTTGTTGATGGCAGCGTCTTTCGCGCTGCGCATTCAAAGTCTGGTCGCTCATGAAGCGGCAACCCCGACAGCACCTGTGCTCACGGTGGGAGCCTTGCACGCCGGCACAGCTGCGAACATCATTGCCGACGACGCCGAACTGCTACTCAGCCTGCGAACTTTCAGTGCGTCGTCGCGAGATCACATGCTCGAATCGGTGGGCAGGATCGCTCGCGCAGAAGCGGACGGAGCCGGCGCCGTCGAGACGCCGGACGTTCATGCGTACAACGGCTTTCCGGCCACGGTCAACACTCCGGACGCCACGTCCACAGTGATGTCCGACCTGCGACAGGCCGGCTTGGGAATGCACACTCTGTCACAACCACTTTCAGGTAGCGAGGACTTCGGAATCTTCGGCACCGCCGCCCAATGCCCCTCCGTGTTCTGGCATTTCGGCGGAACGGCACTGCAGAGTTTCGACGGAACCGCCCTTGCCGCGCTCGCCGAGGGACGGATACCACCCGGCACGCCGTCCAATCATTCACCGCGCTTCGCCCCCGATCCCGCCGCTGCCCTACCCGAAGGTGTTACAGCCATGACCGCGGCCGCGCTGGGAGCCCTTGCGCGGAGCGCGTGATTCCCACGCATACTGTCCCAGGGAGATAACGTCATGTCAGACGAACTGCACTACCTCAGCGCCACCGAAGCCATTGCTCACTTTCGCGCGCGGGAATTGTCTCCGGTCGAACTGCTACAGGCAATCATCGACCGAACTCAGAAGTTCGAACCTCACATCAATGCCTTCACCGAAGAGATGTTCGACGAGGCACTCGCAGGCGCCCGGGATGCCGAGAGCCGGTATCGCGGCCAAGGACCCGACCCGCGGCCACTGGAGGGAATTCCGGTAGCTGCCAAGGAAAAACATGCCATTGCCGGAAAGTCGCTGACCGAAGGCTCTCTGGCGGGGCGCGGCAACATCGCCCGCGAGAACGCACCGGTGATCGACCGAGTTCTGGCAGCAGGCGGTCTGATTCACGCACGCACGACGACACCGGAATTCTGCGTCGCGGCATTCACACACTCTCCTTTGTGGGGCGTGACCCGCAATCCCTGGAACCTCGATTACAGCCCCGGAGGTTCATCCGGAGGAGCCGGCGCCGCACTGGCCGCCGGAACTACTACTCTGGCAACAGCATCCGACATCGGCGGGTCGACGCGAGGCCCGGCAGGCTTTACCGGCACCGTCGGTCTCAAGGCCTCGTACGGGCGTATCGCCGGGGTCGCCCCGCTGTCCATGGATTCCTACCGTGGCGACGGTCCGATGGCCCGAACTGTCGACGACGCAATTCTTTTGGCCAACGTTCTGATCGGGCCGGATCCGCGTGACCATTCTTCCCTGAGGCCGGCGATCACGCTGCCACACGAGTACCCGTCGGTCGAGGGAATGCGAATTGCCCTGTGCCTGCGGCTCGGTGACTTCCCCATCGAGCCTGACATCGAGGTGAACACCCGGGCTCTCGCACAGTCGTTGGTCGATGCCGGCGCGATCGTCGAGGAGATCGAGTTGCCGTGGACTCGTGATTCGATGGCAGCAGCGGTGAAAGTCCATTTCGGAACGATCATGGGTGCATCCGTCGCGGAAGTTGCTCGCGTCCACGGTGATCTTCTTGCCGACTACACGCTCGACAACGTCGCGATCACGTCGAAGGGCGCTGCGGAAATGTCATTTCTGGACGGCCTTCGCAAGGAAACCCAAATGCAACGAGAGCTCGCCGAGGCGATGGCTCCCTTCGATGCGCTGATCTGCCCGACTTCGGGCACCATCGCCTTCCCGGCAGGCGAGTCTTTGCTCGACGGCCTCACTGTGGCGGGTCAGCACGTGAATAACACCGCCGAAGCACTTCTCACATTGCCGTTCAACGTCGCCAATCGGTGCCCCGTATTGGCGGTGCCGAGTGGACACGCACACAACGGCGTTCCCACGGGCGTCCAGATCGTCGGCCATACGTACGACGAACCGACCGTGTTCCGGATCGGCAAAGCACTGGAGAAGATCCGCCCGTGGGCATACACCGACCAGCATCAACCGAAGCTGAATGTGGTGACGCCGGCGTCCTCTTGATTGCTGAGGAGATCAGAGCTTGGCTCTGATCTCCTCAGCAATCGGCTGGAACTGCTCGAGGAATGTCAGGGCCCAACCGAAGGACGCGACGCCCTCGTAGTCGAACGAGTACACCTGATCGTTCTTGACGGCGCGCAGACGCTGGAAGATGGTGTCGTTCGCCAACTTCTCGTTGATGGGACCCTTGCCACTGTTGGTGATGATGACGTCGGCCTCGTCGAGTAGCTCTAACTGCTCCTTCGGGAACCACTCGTTGCTGCCGGCGGGAATTGCGAGTGAGCGGTCGTTGAACTGGAACCCGGCCTCGCTGATGACCGTCGTCTGATACTTGGTCGGCGAGTACAGCGAGAAACCACTCTCCTCGAAGTACGTGGTGTAGACGACCTTAACCTTGCTCAGCACATCAGCGTTGTCGCTGCGGAACTTGGCGATCCGCGCCTCGTACCGATCTGCCAACTCTTGAACCTTCGCGCTCTGGTTCAGCGCGTCCGCGACTCCGAAGGCGCGCTCCTTCCATGCGTACTGCCCGTCTTCGGCAAAAACCGCGGTCGGTGCGATCGACCGGATCTGCTCGTAAAGATCCGGGTTGTTCTCCGACAGCAGGTTGGTCATCACGATCAGGTCGGGAGACAAAGCCGCTATCGCCTCGGCGTTGGGCTCGTACCAGCGTCCCACCTTCGGGAGAGACCGCAGAGCGGACGCATAGGGTTCCGGGACGCCGTCGGCGTTCTCGTAGTCGACCGGCAATCCGACCGGTGTGAACCCGGCGTCGAACATCGCGGGGCCTGTGTAGTAATCGGCGCTGACCACCCGTTGCGGGTTGGTGGGCACTTCCACCTGCCCCAGAGCCGTGTTGATGGTGCGCATCGAACCCTCGGCCGATTCACCGGAGCTGGTTCCGCAGGCCGTGAGCAATCCGATCCCCGCCAAGGCACCGGCTCCGAGGAAACCGCGTCGGGTAAGTGCTGCGGTGATGCGAGCGAATTCGGCATCGGTGTCAGCGGTGGGCAATAGAAGTGATGTCATGAAAGTGCCTCCAAGGCGCCGGTTTCGAGTTCGTTGAGCCAGTTGATTGCAGTGCCGTAGTCGGTGACCTGAGTGCTGATTCCGAATACCCGGGCCGAAGCTGCTGCCGGAATGCGGCTCCACAGCGGGCTGGCGAAGACGGATTTCATTCCTGCAGAATCAGTTCCGTTCGGCTGCTTCGGGTAGATGACGACGGTGACGTCCCGCAGCATTTCGAGTTGTTCGAGCGGGAAGGCTTCGAAGCCGGTGGCTGGGCGCAGATCCGGGATGAATTCGCCGCGGGTCACGTTCAGGTCAGCGAGCATCGCGCCGGTCACTCCGGTTGGATACAAGATGGAGAAGTGCCCTTCCGAACCACCGATAGCAACCTGGGCCCACCGATTCTCGCCAAGCTGCGCGGCGTATTCGGTGCGGATTCGCTCTTGCATCGCCTGATACTTCTCACGATTCGACGTCAATGCCGAACCCTTGTTGACCGCGTCTGCGACACCCTCGGCGACAGCGCGCCAATCCGATCGGTTCGTGCCCGAATACACCGCTGTCGGAGCAATTTTCGAGAGCTCGCGGAACATGTCCTCGTCGATCTCGTACGCATCGCCGACGATGAGATCAGGCGCGGCAGCCACGACGGCTTCGCGGTTGACCTCGAGGAAAACCCCCACCGTGGACAAGCCGTCGATGAACTTCTGCTGTGTCGGGGTGAACTGGTCGATGTAAGCGCTGTAGTCGAGCGTCGCCACGGGTCGGGCGCCGACGGCTTGCAACTGCCACGGGGTGTTGTATGAGACGGCGACGATGCGCTGCGGATCGACGGGAACATCCACGGATCCGTAGTGCGTCTGCACAGTACGAGTTGCGTCGTCCGCACCGTCCCCGCCCTCCCCACTACTGCATCCGACGAGAGCAAGTGTGGACAGCGCGGCGGCACTTCCGCCGAGAAAGCCGCGTCGAGTCAGGGCAGCGGTGATGCGAGCGAACTCTGCATCGGTATCTGGAGTCGGTAACAGGAGCGATGTCATGGGTTTCCTGACGGTTATCCGAATTAGGGCTACCTAAAATTACTCTCACCTGCGCCGTTACGGTGAAGCCTCTTGGCCAAGACATATCTCTTTCGCGCCAAGCCTCCAATCGTTGAACTGGTATTACCACTTGACCTCTTACCGAGAAGCAGGTTACGGTCGGTACATGTTTCAACCCGTTGCACGTACCTCGGCCTCCGGCGCAGTCTTCGATCAGATATCGGTGAAAGTGCTGGCCGGAGAGCTGGCTGCGGGTGAGGCACTACCCAGCGAGCGCAAGCTCGCCGAGGCATTCGGCGTCTCGCGGCCCGCAGTCCGCGAGGCAATTCAGAAGCTCGCCCAGGCCGGACTCGTCGAGGTCCGCCAGGGCGAGTCCACGTCGGTGCGCGATTTTCGACGCCAGGCCGGACCCGAACTTCTCCCCCAGCTGCTGGTGCGCGACGGCGTCCCCGACCTGAGCGTGGTGCGCAGCGTGCTGGAAACTCGCGAGTTGATGGGACCGCAGATCGCTGTGCTGGCCGCCCGTCGCATCTCCGCGGAATCCGCCCGAGAACTCGACACGGCCGTTGATCAACTAGGCGCCACCGAAGATCCAGTGGAGTTGCAAGACCGCGCTCTGGCGTTCTGGGACGTCGTCGTCGACAGCGCAGATTCCATTGCCTTCCGTTTAATCTTCAACAGCCTTCGGGCTGCATACGAGCCGGCTATGACTGCACTTGCATCCGTCATGGTCGCCGAAGTCGGCCAGACCGACCTGTATCGAAAACTGGCCTCCGCCATCACTTCACACGACGAGCCAACTGCCGAGGCGTCAGCCGCACAGCTCCTTCACACCGGCACGACGGCAATCGGCGACGCTCTCACCTTCCTGGAAGGACTGAAACCATGAGCAAGCCTCTTACTCTCGCCGATGCGGCACGGACGTTCCGCAAGTCACCGACGCCGTGGATGATCGGCACCATGCTGCTGGCCGCCGCGGCGGCGCGCATCGCAGTGGGCAACTGGCAGATCACCGACGCCCTCGTTCCGCTCGTGATGCTTGCCGCATTCCCCTTCGTGGAGTGGATCATTCACGTCTTCGTTCTCCATTGGAAGCCGCGAACCATTGCCGGCGTCACACTCGATTCACGGCTGGCGCGCAGCCATCGGGAACACCACTTTGCGCCGCGAACCGTCTCACTCATCTTCATCCCGTGGCAGACGCTCCTGATCGTGATTCCCGTTCTGACAGCCGTCGCCCTCCTGGCATTTCCCCGCGTCGAACTCGGTCTGACGTTCCTGACCTGCATTTCCCTGCTCGGCCTCGGTTACGAGTGGACACATTTCCTCATCCACAGTGACTACAAGCCGAAAACTGCTCTCTACCGGTCGGTTTGGCGCAATCACCGCAACCACCACTTCAAGAACGAGCACTACTGGTTCACCGTCACCACCGCGGGAACTGCCGATCGCGTACTGGGCACGTACCCCGATCCCAAATCCGTCGAGACCTCCCCGACAGCCAAGAACCTGCACGGCGCAGCGTCCAAGCTGTGAAGGAAGACCGGTTCCTGGCCCCCAGCTGGCAATGAACTTGAACTTGACTGTGTATCAGCAATTTTCGTTGAAACTCGTCAGAACCGTGCTTAGTGTCGATGGAGTCAGAAGTTCGAAAAACGCTGTAACCGAAGGACACAACACATGTTCAACGATGTATTCAACAACGTGATCCACCCGATGGTCACGAACTTCCAGCAGTTGGGCCCCCAGCAGTTCATTCCGCAGCAGTTCATCCCCCAGGGAGTGTTCCAGCAGGCGCCGCAGGCGGCCGAGCAGGCAGTGACGATCTTCGGTAGCTGATACCGCAATCCACAGATAGCGCCACTCAGGGGTCGTCCGTCCAATATGCTGGACGGACGACCTGAGTGCCTCCGCCTGACAAGGATCCCCATGACCGCGAACACCCCCATCCACGCTTTCACCGACGACGCCCTGGGCGACCTCGACGCCACCGGCGTCGCCGCCCGGATCGAATCGGGTGAGGTGACCGCACGGGAAGTCATGGAGGCATCGATCGCCCGCGCCGAGGCGGTGCAGGGGCAATTGAACGGTCTGGCCTGCACTGATTTCGATCGTGCCCTCGCCAGGAGCAACCGGCCCGCCAAGGGCGTCTTTGCCGGTGTCCCCACCGCGATCAAGGACAACACCGACAGCACCGGCCTTCCCACCCAGCAGGGCAGTACCGCCTTCACCGCGATCCCCGCCAAAGCCGACAGCGATTTCGCGAAGCAGTTCCTCTCCACCGGGGCCATTTCGATCGGCAAGACCCGACTGCCCGAGTTCGGATTCAGTGCGTCCACCGAATACATGACGGAAGAACCCGTGCACAACCCGTGGAATCCGGCGTACTCGTCGGGCGCTTCCTCGGGAGGCGCAGCCGCGCTTGTTGCTGCCGGCGTACTCCCGATCGCGCACGCCAACGACGGCGGTGGATCGATTCGCATTCCCGCCGCTGCCTGCGGACTCGTCGGACTCAAACCCACTCGCGGACGCACCATCGCCGATCCGGCCGACAAGTCGATGCCGATCCGGTTGATCGCCCAGGGCGCCGTTACTCGCACTGTTCGCGACACTGCACGATGGATGTCTGCGGCTGAGAACTACTACCGCAATCCGCGACTCGCACCGGTTCGCTTGATCGAAGGACCCAGCTCAACCCGCCTGCGCGTCGGCGTGATCGCCGATTCCGTCACCGTCACCAAGACGGACGACGAGACGCGCAAGTCCGTCGAAGCTACGGCCGAACTCCTTGCAAGCCTTGGCCATCATGTCGAGGACGCAGCACTGCCCGTCGGCCCCGAATTCATCGACGACTTCAGCATTTACTGGGGCTTTCTGTCGTTTGCCATCTCCACCGGTGGCAAACAAATGCTCGGACCCGACTTCGACAAGTCCGGCACCGACAATCTCACCAAGGGCCTCTACACGCTGTACCGGAAGAACCTGGTGAAGACGCCGCGCGTGCTCTATCGTCTGCGACGGCTCCAGCAGCAATACAGCGCCATGTTCTTGAAGTACGACGTCGTGCTCTCGCCGGCCCTGGGGCACACCACCCCCGAGCTGGGATACCTCTCTCCCGCTCAGCCTTTCGAGGAGCTTTTCGACAAGTTGATCGCGTACACATCGTTCACGCCACTGAACAACATTTCCGGAGGTCCCGCGATTTCGCTACCGATGCATCAGACCAGCAATGGTTTGCCGTTGGCTGCGCATTTCTCCGCCGATCTCGGCGACGAGCGCACGCTCCTCGAATTGGCCTTCGAACTGGAAGAGGCTCAGCCCTGGAGAAGAATCCAGGACTGAGCCCCACCCGATAAATACCCTCAGTCTCGCGGTAATCCGAGCATGCGCTCTCCGATCACGTTGAGCTGCACCTCGGTTGTGCCACCGTAGATGGTGGTGGCACGGCCCGAAATGAGTTGCTCCATCGCCTTGTCGCTTGGCTGACCTGGGATGCTGACCGCTCCGGCAGCACCCAGTTCGGCGACGACGAACTCGGCGATCGACTGGCTGATCTTCATCGCCAACAGCTTGCCGACGCTCGACGTCGTACTCACGTCGATTCCCGAAAGTTGCTTGAGCACAACGCGGGAACCGATGAGATCGATCGCCTGACTCTCCGCAACCAGCTCGCCGACACGGTAGCGTCCGATCGGGCTCAGGTCTGCCGACTTCGCGAACTTCAGCAGATCGGAGTCCGAGGCGTACGCCTCCATCTTCTGGCTGAGCGCGACGCGCTCGCCGGCCAGCGTCGTCCGGGCGACGTTCCACCCGTCGTTGACCTCACCGACCACGTTCTCGTCGGGGATGAACACGTCGTCGAGGAACACCTCGTTGAACAACGCCGAGCCCGTCATCTCACGCAGCGGGCGGACGGTGATGCCCGGTGTCGACATATCGAGCACGAAGTAGGTGATGCCCTGATGCTTCGGCTTGGTGGCGTCCGTGCGGGCGATCAGCATTGCCCAGTCGGAGAACTGCGCAACCGTGGTCCAGATCTTCTGACCGGTGATCTTCCAACCGCCGTCGACCTTTTCGGCCTTCGTGGACAAGGACGCAAGGTCGGAACCAGCACCGGGCTCGCTGAAGAGCTGGCACCACACCAGCTCACCCTGCAGGGTAGGCACGGCCAGCTCTTGCTTCTGCTTGTCCGAACCATGTGCCACGACGGCGTGCACGGCCCACGTTCCCATCAGAAGCTGCGGCATCGAGATTCCGGCAGCCTTGATCTCCTGGGAGATGACGATCTGCTCGAGCGGAGCGGCGCCGCGCCCGTACGGCTTCGGCAGGTGAGGCTGAACCCAGCCGCCGTCGCCGAGCGCGATCAGCTGGTCGTCCTCGTCGAGCTCGACCAACTTGGCAAGCTCGGCCGCGATGCCGCCGCGGATCTCCTCTGCCTCCGGCGGCAGTTCGAGAACCGAAGCCCGGCTGACACCGTCAAGTGCTTGCTGCGCAACACGATTGGCTCGATCCTCGCGGGTGCCGAGAATGCCGCGGATCGAGAGCGCGCGGCGGTAGTACAGGTGTGCGTCGTGCTCCCACGTGAATCCGATTCCGCCGTGAACCTGCACGCAGTCCTGCGCTACCTGCACTGCGGCGTCCGGCACGATGACTGCTGCGATGTCGGCGGCAAAATCTGCCGTGTCGTCGCCCTTGTCCAATGCACTTGCCGCATCCCACACAACGGCGCGTGCCTGCTCGAGCGCAATGCCCATCTGCGCGCACTTGTGCTTGACGCCCTGGAACTGACCGATGGGTCGCCCGAACTGCACGCGCGTCTTGGCATACTCCGATGCAGTGGAGACGCACCAGGACATGACACCGACGTCTTCGGCACCGAGAACGACTGCGGCAATGGACCGTACCCGCGCCTCGGTGAGACCGTCGAGTATCCGTTCGGCGCTGATCTGAGCATTGTCAGCTTCGATCCGCGCACTACCGCGCAGCACGTCGATGCTGTCCTGAACGGTGATCGCGACTGCGCTGCTCTCGAGCACCGCGTAGCGAACGCCCTCGGGCAACTGGATCGGAACCAGCAGTACGTCGGCGTGCTCACCACCGAGCACACCGTCGAGTGCGCCCGTGATCTTGTACCCACCGTCCGACGACTCGGCCGCCAACGGTGCACCCAAGGCGACTGCTGCCGTACGACTTCCGTCGATCAGACCGGGCAGGAACTCGGGTCCCGCCTTGGAATCGGCGGCGCCGAGAACGGCGCTTGCCAATACCGTCGGAACGAACGGGCCGGGAGAGACTGTGCGGCCCAATGCTTCCAGTGCCACCGCCAAGGTCAGCAGGCCGGCGCCGTGGCCACCCTGCTCTTCCGGAACCGCGAGCCCGAGAAGGTCCTGCCCGACGAGCGCCGTCCAGAACTGGGGGAACTTGTCCTCGGTCCGCGACTCCACGGCCGCGCGCACCTGCTCGGTGGTGATGGTGCGCTCGGCGAAGGAGCGCACCGAATCTGCAAGCGCGGTGTGCTCCTCACTCAGCCCGAGACCGAGTTCGTATGCGTTGCGTGCCATGCGCTTACAGTCGTTCTGCGAGGTCAGCGGTGGTCCAGGGACCCTCGCTCTCGATGGTGTTCACACCGTGCCAGCCGGCGAGTTCCGTGATGGCCCCACCCTGAACGGCATACACCTTGCCGGTGAGCTTGCAGTCCGCCGCCGCGAGATAAGCCACGAGCGGCGAGATGTTTGACGGCGCAAACGCATCGAACTCACCCTCGGGGACCTCGGCCGCGAAGAGCGCACCCATACCGGGTGTCGCCAGCGTCAGTCGAGTACGCGCGATCGGCGCAATTGCGTTGACGCGCACGCCGTATCGATCGAGCTCGTCAGCGGCCACCAAAGTCAGAGCTGCGATGCCCGCCTTGGCGGCACCGTAGTTGCCCTGGCCCGCATTGGGCATGAAGGTACCCGAAGCCGAAGCAGTGTTGATGACCGAAGCGTTGACGGTCTCGCCTGCCTTGCTCTGGTCCTTCCAGTATGCGGCAGCGTGGTGCAGTGTCGCGGCATGCCCTTTGAGGTGCACGGCAATGACTGCGTCCCACTGGCTCTCGTCCATACCCGCGATGAAGGCGTCACGAAGAATGCCGGCGTTGTTGACCAGGACGTCGAGTCGGCCGAACTCACTGACGGCCTGCTTGACGAGGCCCTCGGCACCGTCCCAGGTGGCGATGTTGTCGGTGTTGGCAACGGCCTTGCCGCCTGCAGCGACGATCTCGTCGACTACCTGCTGCGCGGGGCCGGCATCTGCACCGGAACCGTCGTTTGCTCCGCCGAGATCGTTGACCACGACGCTCGCACCCTCACGAGCGAAGAGCAGCGCATGCTCACGGCCGATGCCGCGTCCTGCTCCGGTGATGATCGCTACGCGACCGTCGAGACTTCCCATCAGTTCAGATTCCCATCAGTTCAGTTGTCGGACATGAAGACTCATTTGTCGGCGATGACCGCCAGGCCGTCCTTGATCACGAGGTCGCCGACCGCGCTGGTTTCGTACGAGTACGACGTGGCTCCGTCTGCCGAACCCGACTTGTAGAACACCGTCTCGATGTCCTGGGTCGGGAGTACGGGTTTCGCGAATCGCACTGCGAGACGGCGCAACCGCTCGGTCTCGCCGCCTGCCAGTTCGGTCAGGGCTCCCCACGACGTGAACGCCATCGTGCACAGTCCATGGTTGATGATTCCGGGGAGACCGGACATCCGAGCGATCTCCTCGTCGAGGTGAATCGGCATCGGATCGCCGGAAGCCGGTGAGTACCGGAATGTCTGGTCCTCGTCGATGTGCTGGTTCACCACCGCTGCGGGTCTACCAGCGCGAAGAGCGTCGTCGAATCGGTGTTCGGGAGCCTTCTCGCCAAGTCCGGGGCCCGCGTCGACCTTGCGGAAGAAGGCCGTCATCCACTGCTCGTTGACCAATTCACCCTTGTCGGTTTTGGTTTCGACGTAGATGACGACGGTGGATCCGTTGTCCCGGCCCTCGAATCCGATGGGCTTGGCACGAGCGACAAGGTGGTCACCGGGGTAGATCGGACGGTGGAACAGGAAGTCCTGCTCACCGTGAACGAGCTTCATCAGCAGTTCGACCGGCGCCACCGACAGCGCAGCGGGTGCCATCGACATGAAGACGGGTACCACCGCGAAGACCGGCGGAGCGATCTCGCCTTTCAGGTGTCGCTCGATGGGGTCGTTTGTGGCAGCGGCATATTCGGCGATGCGCTCGGCTGTCACCTCGAAGTGCTCCGGATCGGTCCATACGTCCAGCCCGGACGTATCGAATTCGACCGCGTTGGTCTTCGGTGTCGTCATCGAGCCGTTACCCGACCAGCTCGGCGAACTTGGCCAGCGAGGCCTCGAGATCAGCCTTGGCGTTCTTGGCAACTGCCTTGCCGATCGGCCCGACGATCATGGTGCCCTTGAAGCTGGCGTCGACGGTTGCCTTCGAACCCGCACCGTCGGCCTCGACCGAGAGGATGAATTCGACGGTGACGCCGGCCATTCCGGTTCCGGCGATCTTGACCATCTTCGGAACCTCGACCTCTTCGACGGTCCACTCGATCTTGTTGGCCATACCCATCACCGAGACGACCTCGGTGAACTTGGCGCCCAAAGCCACCTCGGTGGGGAGTTCACTCTTCCAGCCCTGGTGAATGGTGAGCCACTCTTCCCAGCGAGACAGATCGGAGAGCGCATCCCAGGTCTTCTCGGGGGATGCGGGCAGTACGGCGGAGACGGAAACGGAAGCCATGATGAAACTCCTAGTGGGTAGCTAGCGGGTTGAGGGTGTGATTCAGCGTGCGTAGGGCTTGTATGCGGTCACGACAACTGCACCGCCGAGTCCGATGTTGTGCTGGAGGGCGACCTTCGCGCCGTCGACCTGACGCTTGTCCGCGGTTCCGCGGAGCTGCCAGGTGAGTTCGGCGCACTGCGCGAGGCCTGTTGCTCCGAGGGGGTGGCCCTTCGAGATGAGGCCGCCGGACGGGTTGACCACCCAGCGTCCGCCGTAGGTGGTGTCGTCGGCGTCGACGAGCTTGCCGCCGTCACCTTCGGCGCACAGTCCAAGTGCCTCGTAGGTCAGCAACTCGTTAGTGGAGAAGCAGTCGTGGAGTTCGATGACGTCGACGTCGTCGGCGGTGATCCCGGCCTGGGCGTATACCTTCTCGGCGGCCTTGCGGGTCATGTCTGCGCCGACGAGGCTGATGGCGCTCTTGTCCTCGAAAGTGCTGTTCATGTCGGTGACCATGGCCTGCCCGACGATCTCGATCGCCTGAGCAGCGAGGCCGTGCTTCTCGACGAATGCTTCGCTGGCGATGATCGCCGCGCCGGATCCGTCCGAGGTGGGCGAGCACTGGAGCTTGGTGAGCGGCCCGTGAATCTGGCGTGCTTCGAGGATCTGCTCGAGGGTGTACTCGTCCTGGAACTGCGCGTACGGGTTGTTCAGTGAGTGCTTGTGGTTCTTGACGGCGATCTTCGCGAACTGCTCGGCAGTGGTTCCGAAGCGTTCCATGTGCTCGACGCCCGCGGCGCCGAACATGTACGGAGCCGGCGGCATCGCGAACTCCTGCAGTTCGGCGAGAGCGAGGAGGTGCCGCATGAGTGGCTGTTCACGGTCGTCGTAGGTGGATCCGAGGGACCCGGACTGCATCTTCTCGAAGCCCAGCGCCAGTGCGCAGTCGGCCTGGCCACTCTTGACTGCCTGCGTGGCGAGGTAGAGCGCGGTCGATCCCGTCGAACAGTTGTTGTTCACGTTGACGATGGGGATACCTGTCAGACCGAGCTCGTAGACAGCGCGCTGACCTGCGGTGGACTCGCCGTAGACGTAGCCGACGTATGCCTGCTCGACCTCGGTGTAGTCGATACCCGCGTCTTCGAGCGCCTTGGTACCCGACTCGCGTGCCATGTCGGGGTAGTCCCACTCGCGGGCTCCCGGCTTCTCGAACTTCGTCATGCCGACGCCGACGACAAAAACCCTGTTACTCATTGCCACTCCTGAAGAGAACGGTATCTGTGTGTGACACGCTGTCCCACCAAAGTATGTGAGACATCTTGTCCAGTCAATGGCGGGGTGAGTATCGTTCGATTTATGACAAAAACAGCCGAGTCGGCGCAGCCCGACGGGCGCAGCACTCGCTGGAACGATCACAAGGAGCAGCGCAAAGCGCGAATCCTCGACGCAGCACTCGATGCAGTCAACGAAGGTGGCGCCGACGTCGGCGTCCAGCAGATCGCCGAGCGCGCCGACGTCCCCCGCTCTGTTGTCTACCGGATTTTCAAGGATCGAGCCGACCTCGACGAGCAGCTGCGAGTCCGCATCCTCGAGATGATGATGACCGACCTGGCCCCCACTCTCACGCCGAAGGGCACCGTCGGCGAGGCCATCTCACGGGCCGTCGAGACCTACCTTCAGTGGATTGTGAAATATCCACGACTGCACCACTTTTTAGGCAAGGGCTCGCCGAGTACGCGGGCCACCGGTTCGAAAGTGGTGACCGGAACCAAGACGGCCATCGCCGTCCAATTGGGAAATTTGTTGGGCACGATCCTCACCAGCCGTGGCAAACCGTCGAAGATGGCGGAGCCCTTGGCTTTCGGCGTCATCGGATTGGTCGACGTCAGCGTCAACCGTTGGCTCAGCCAGCCGGGTTCCGATGTGTCCAGTGCGGAATTGGCCGAGTTCCTGGGGCGCTCCATCTGGCAGGTTCTCGACGGCAATCTCCGGAGCATCGGCGTCGACATAACGCTGTCGACTCCGATCGCCGACCTGTGACAGTCACCGAACTACCCTGGACACTCGACGGACGGGGACTTCAACTGGTCCAGGTTCCATCACTCGCCCTGCACGCACTGGGTGAAGACAACGCCACTCTTGCAATGGAACTCGCACCCGACCTCCTGACCCCGTATCTCCTCGGCGAAGAATGCCAGGGCTTGTGGCGCTACCGGAGCAAGCAGATAGCAGAGAATCCCCTCGACAGCGCGTGGATCACCCGCATCGCCGTCGATGCCCGCACCTCGACGCCGGTGGGGTTGGCCGGATTCCATGGTCGTCCCGATGCGCGCGGGATGGTGGAGGTCGGATATCGCATCGACCCGGCGTTCCGGCGCCAGGGCTACGCACGGGCCGCCCTCGAGATACTTCTCGACGTCGCGAGTCGCGAATCCGAAGTACACACCGTTCGAGCGACCATCAGTCCGGACAACATCGCATCACGAAATCTGATCAGCCAGTACAATTTTTGCGAAGTCGGTGAGCAGTGGGACGAAGAAGACGGTCTGGAAACCATCTTCGAAGTCAGATCCTCTCCGGAACCGTGACAGCCGTCAACCCGCTGGTTTTATCGGTCCAGTGAATGGCACGGTCCTCCAGCATCACCGGCGTCCACAACCTGTATGTCTTCACCTGATGGTGATGACGACACAGGCATTGGAGGTTGCTCGCAATGGTCCACCCACCGCGTCTCGGATCGGAAGGATCGAACTCGGTGATGTGGTCGAGTTGGCACCTGTTCGCGGGCACCGAACAACCAGGGAACCGGCAGTGACCGTCGACGGCCCGCACCAATGCGGCCAGAGCCGCTCCCGGAGCATAGGTCAGCGCGCCGGGAGGCGGATCGGGTTGGGTGCCATGCCCATCCGATCTTCGAACGATGTCCGGGGATCGCGCGACCAACCGTTGCATCGCCCGAATCCGATCCCCGCAGCCGTTCGGATCGCGACTTGGGCGATCACGTCGGGTGACAAGCGGCAGGACAGTCGGAGCATGCTGCCGACGCGGTCGGTTCCCCGCGGCCTGGGCGCGGAAATCGACGAACAAGGCCTGCCAGGTGGAATCAGCGGCGAGCTCGCGAGCAAAATCAGGATCGATCGGCCCGTATCCGTCGATGCTCGCGGGATCTGACATCAATCCGAGGAGCGTCGCCAGATCACACACGATGTGCAACAACGGCTTCCGACGTGAGGATGCAGTCGATCGAGCTGCTGTGGATGCTGCCTCGCACGTTTCGCTGCCACACTGACAAGTCAGCCCCTGTTCGCCGTGCAGCAGAGCGACCAGTGCGTCGGCCCTACGGGTCGAGACATTTCGTGGATCGTGGTTGCAGACGCTTCCGGCGGCCTCGTTGATCAGGCCAAGCGCTTCGACGGCCTCGGTCGCGCTGAGTGTTGCCTGCAACTGGGCGAGTCCGTGACGATCTGCTCGCGTGCGAACATCGCGGTGTTCCAGCATCTTCCGGCGACGTTCGGCGGCAGCATCCGGATCGTAGGCAAAGAGCTGGCGCTCGATGTCGCGCTCCAGTTGCCCGGGCGGAAGACGGTGCGCCGAGGCAAGTACCCGGCGCTCGAGTGCTGCGATCGCCTCGGGGTCGACCCCGGTGAGTCCGTCGACAATCTTGCGCACACGCGCATAGTCCAGCTCGCCGGCAGCGAAGGCGACCTTGGTGAGCGGAAGGAACTCCCGTAGGGCATCACCGATCTCGATGTGGACTTCGGCAGTACGACGCGAGCACGTGAGCATGACCGCGATCTCGTTGCATGCGATCCGCCACGCCTTGTCGACATCACCGGACACGTCGAGTTCGGCGTTGAATCTCGACTCCGACAACATGGATGCACCGAGCACCTTTTGCGCGGCTAGCATGTTCTCGCTCTGCGCCGTCGCAAAGAGCATGTCCGGCAACATGAGTGGATCGACGACAGGACGGCCGTCATCGACGACTGCCCCCACACCGCCCGTCGATCCGTTATCGAACATACATTCGACAATAAACCCACCCACCGACAAGAAAGCTAGAGTGCCGGTTTGTATCCCTTACCCTGCATCCACGCCAGCACGTCCAACACCCTGATGACCGGAACGGATTCGTCGAGACCTGCTCGTGCACGTAGATCGAGGAGTCGACTCTGCAACTCGTCTTCCCGCATGGCTACGCGAACGGGTTCCAGGTGGGCCGACTTCGTTCCCAACTCCCGCCCGATGACGTCGTCGTAGATCGGGAAGAGTCGCGGACGCTTGCGCGCGATCAGTTTGGACGCCATGGTTCGCCCGACACCGTGAATCTCTCGAAGCGCCGTCTCCAACCGCCACACCGGGGATTCCGGAGTGAAGGGATCGGCTTCGTTCGACAGATCGCGATCCGGGCCCACGTCCGCCAGGAGTCGGTTCAGTTCGGCATTGTTCTCCCCGAGCAGGAAGAAGGCTCCTTGCGCCGGAACCTGAACCGACAGAAGAGTCACCGCAACAAGATCTTCCGCGGTGAAGATGTTCGCATCACGATCGCGATTGCCACTGGGATCCCAGGAATCCCACAACGCACCGGTTCGGAGATAACCGGTCTTTCGGAGCGGCCTCGTGAAATATTCCTGCAGCACGTCGACCGCGCCGTCATCGTCCCCGTCTCGCAGCACACGCGGGAGTCGGATGGGCAACTGATCAACCATGGTCGAGCGACCTTTCCAGTACATATTTGGCGAACCCGGCGTTGTGATACTGCCGAAATGGGCCCTTGCCCTTGGCAACAAGATGCTCCGCGAGCGGACGAACCGTCGTCATGTCGACGGGCAGTTGAGCAAACTGTTCCAACGCATCCGAATCCTCGAGACTGCAGTCGATCACGGTCCCGTCGCCGTCGGCGGACGCCAACTCGGTGCGTCTGATGGCGACCAGATCGTGCTTGGCATCGAGTTCTTCGATGCTGCAGCCGGTTCGCGATTCCAGTGCCGAACTGGATACGTACACGGACATGACGTGCTCGATCGGCTTACCGCCGACCAGATGGCACTCGACGCTCAGAATCTCCATCGGACCGATATTGAGCGTGAACAAGCGATGGCGCTCCGCGGATCGGTTGGTCGACGGCAGGCAACTGATCGTCCACTGTTCGATCTCGACGGCGGCCGGAGCGTCGAACGCGTAGGAGAGAACCTCGGCAATCAGTTCGGCAAGATCTTCGAAGAGCGGGTCGCGCTGCAACCGCTCGAAATTCTCGACAGAAGCGGCGGGACGCACAGGCGCCTTGCTCACGCAGGTCCCCTCTCGTCCGGTGCTTTGCTCTCAGACCTCGCGTCCAAGGTACCCAGCCCTACGCGGGTCTCGCGCGTTCGCCCTCACATACACCCTCGCGTTATGGTTCTCGACACGTACCACCGCCTTACCGATCGCTAACTCGAGGAGCACACGAAGTGGAAATCAAGGGAACCGCAGCACTGGTCACCGGAGCGGCATCAGGCCTCGGCGCCGCAACAGCCAAGCGCCTCGCCGACGCCGGCGCTACCGTCTTCGGCCTGGATCTGCCCGCGTCGATCGAGCGCGCAGGCGACAACGTCCCCGCCGGCGTCACCCTCATCCCCACCGACGTGACCAGCGGCGAAGAGGTCGAAGCAGCGATCAACCAGATCGTCGAGTCGGGCTCCCCGCTGCGCATCGTCGTCAACTGTGCCGGTGTCGGCTGGGCCGGACGCATCCTGTCCAAGAAGGGTCCGCACGACCTCGAGCTGTTCCGCACGGTCATCACCGTCAATCTGCTCGGCACCTTCAACGTCATGCGCCTGGCCGCCGACGCCATCGCCAAGACCGAGGCCGTCGACGAGTCGGGTCAGCGCGGCGTCGTCATCAACACCGCTTCCGTTGCTGCCTTCGAAGGCCAGATCGGCCAGATCGCGTACTCCGCCTCCAAGGGCGGCGTGCACGGCATGACGGTTCCGGCTGCCCGTGACCTTGCGCAGTTCGGCATCCGCGTCAACACGATCGCTCCCGGCATCATCGACACCCCGATGCTCGCAGGCGTCACCGACGAGTACCGCAAGGGCCTCGAGGCCGGCGTTCCGTTCCCGTCGCGCCTGGGCCAGCCGTCCGAGTACGCGCAGCTCGCGCAGATGATCGTCGAGCACGACTACCTCAACGGCGAGACCATCCGCATGGACGGCGCACTGCGCATGGCGCCGCGCTAACCTCCCTGCTGTGCGCCTTTATTAACCGCCCGCGGTTAATAAAGGCGCACAGTTGTCAGAACGAATGAAAATACCCACCGTTGGAGTGGGCAGTTGCGCTGAGGTACTCGGATACTTCCTTCGCCGGCATCGGTCGGCTGATGTAGTAACCCTGAACCAATTCGCAACCGGCGGTAAGCAAGAGCCTCAGCTGGTCGGCCGTCTCCACGCCTTCCGCCAATGACTGCATACCGAGCGCCTTCGCCACCTCGACCACCGAAGTGACAACTGCCGAATCACCCTCGCTCAGTTCGGTGATGAACGACCGGTCGATCTTGAGGATGTCCAACGGCAGTTTCTTCAAACTCTCGAAAGACGAATAGCCGGTTCCGAAGTCGTCCAGGGCAATCGCAATTCCGGTGGCACGCAGGCGATCCAACTCGGCGACGGCAAGCTCCTCCACTGCTCCCGTCTCTGTGATTTCCAGCTGAAGCCGTTTGCCGGACAGACCGCTTGCCTCCAGCGCATCGTTCACGGCCGATCCGAACCCGGACGACATCAGTTGCACCGGAGAGACGTTCACCGTCACGTAAGTGTCGTCGGGCCACGTCGCGGCTTCGGCGCACGCCATGTTCAGTACCTGAAGCCCCAGAGGGACTATCAGGCCGGTCTCCTCCGCGACATCGATGAAAATGTGCGGTGCAAGCACGCCCCGCACCGGGTGATTCCAGCGAAGCAGTGCCTCGAAACCCTCGACGCGGCCGGTGTCCGCACGAACCTGCGGTTGGTAGTACAGCTCGAACTGCCGAGACTCGATCGCAAGCCCAAGTTCTTGCAGGGCCGATGCTCGCTCCCTGGCCCGCGCCCGCAGCACCGGTGAGTATCTTCCTACCCGGTTCTTGCCGGCGGATTTTGCCGCATACAGCGCCAGGTCGGCGGACATGACAAGCGTGTCCGCATCTTCGGAATCTGCGGGTGCGCCGGCATAGCCGATCGATGCACGAACCTCGATGCGATTCCCCCGCACGTAAAACGGCTCACGCAATGCATCCAGATAGCGAGCGAACACCTCTCCGCCGTCCCCTGTTCCCCGCAAGACGACGCCGAATTCGTCACCACCGATTCGCGCGCACATGGCGCCGTCGACCACCCGATTGAGCCGTGCAGCAACGGAAATCAACAATTTGTCACCGACAGGGTGCCCTAACGTGTCGTTCACCGACTTGAAATTGTCCAGGTCGAGGATTCCGACAAGGACTTCCTCGCCGGTTCGGACGGTGCCGAGCGCGTCGGACAGCTCCGAGCCGAACGTCCGGCGATTCGGGAGCCCGGTCAGTCCGTCGGTTGCAGCAAGCCACAGAATTCGCCGCTCGTAGTTGTACTTCTCGGTGATGTCCGAGCCCACGCCTCGCCAACCCACGAACTCCGTGGCCTCGGATAGCCTGGGATGACCCGACAGAGACCACCATCGGTCGACGCCGTCGACACGAACGGGAATGACGACCTCTCGAAACGGCATGAGGCGGTCGAGGTGATCTCCGATGACCTGGACCGCGGCTCGGCCACTCTTCGTCGAACCCACGTCGAGCCGATCCAACAATCCGCGCAGCGACAGGGTTCGCAGGTCGGAGACGGGAACTCCCGAGATCTGCGACAGCCGAGCGGAGGTGTGCGACAACGTCCCGGTGGTGTCGACTTCCCACAGCCAGTCGCGTGACCCACCCTCGAAATCGTCGAGAAGCAAACTGACCGTCTGGCGCTCGGCAGCAGCCTCGAACTCGGCAAGACAACGACTTCGGAACGACGCCCAGAGGTACACGACGCCGATAATCAGTGTCACCGAGTACACGACCAACTGGAACGAGAGGACAGCGTATTCCGTGGTTCCCTTGGGCAGGATAACGACGAGCAATCCGATGCTGTGCACCAGAATCCACGCTACCGCTATCGACCGAACCGTCGACAATGCTACGGCGCCGGCGCCCATGACTCCGGCGAATGTCGCTAGAAGCACAAGCTTTCGCGAGTTGTCCGTCACGGGAAGCATCGCGGCGGCGAGAACGACAAGCAGAAGCCCGAGCAGGATCACCTCGAGCATGAGCGCCCAGTAGTCGTACTTCGTCGTATGTTTGGGCGTGTACCGGCCCTTCAGGACGACTCGCGGTATCCAGACGCGCACCGAATTGAGGACGACCAAGAAGGCCGCAGAACCCCAGATCACCCGAAACTCGTTGTGACCGGGGGGTACGACATACACAAGCAAAGCGCACACGCTGAGTACATTGACCATGTTGGCCAGTGGCGCGACCGTCGTCACCTGCAGTATCTGGCGTGCGAAGAGGTCGCGCCGCTCGACGTCAGACAGTTCGGCGTCGCTCGCACTCGAAGTCAGCCTGCTCAGCATGCAACACCCTCCATCGTGGAGCCGACCAGATGAAGGTAGCGCGGATGCGGGTTCCGGACACACGATGACGAGAAACTACGAGTTGAAACATACTGTTAAATAGGATGTTTCAGACAATCGCGACAGAACGGATCAGCGCTACAACTCGGAAGCCAGCGGAATTTCCTTCTCCGCGCGGTCCGTCATCCACTCACGGAGGACCTTGGTGGCAATGACGTCGTCCTCGTTGTACTGCAGGATGCGTGTCCGCTGCGTCTCGTCCGGCTCACCGTCGTAGCCGACCGCCTCGCGGTACCACGCCATCGACGCTTCACCCCCGGCCTCGGCGTCACGCCAGTTGAAGCCGGCGACGGGCGCAATCTTCTTGAGCCCCTTTCCGTTCGGGCAGATGAACTGATCACTCACTGCTTGATAGATGTCGACCCACTGCGGACTGTCGATGAACTCGCGGATCTCGTCCTTACTCGGAATCCCGGGTTCACCGGCAAACCTGCGCGCCGAGTCCAACAACCACTTGTCCTCGGCTGAACGCGAATAACAGTATGCGGCAAAGGTTTTACCCGAAGCAGCGGCCGCGGCACGCTCCGCCATCAGCCAGCCCCAGAACTCTGCGAACGACCGCGCCTCGTCACGCGTCGGCAGCGGATCCCACGTCGCAAATCCTCGATACATCGAGAAGCCGCCGACATTGAGCAACGTCCCCCACAGGTACGCGCCGTGCTCCTGATAGCTCTCCATGTCGACGTCGATCTCGATGTCCGCCCGAGTCACCGAGATCTTCTCGAACCGCCGCACCAACGGAGCATCTGCCAACCACGCCTTGGCGATCACGACTGCGTCGTCGAAATTTCCGTGCGGCCAATCTTCGAGCGGCTCGCCGTCCCAGGCGGCCAACTGATCGATCGTGTTGCAGCCGACGTCGCGCAGAAGCTCGGCCCGCGATCCGACAGCCACCAGGCTGACGTCGCGGTTGCGAACCAACTCCTGCTTGCATTCGGTCCACCACGGGCACGACTTGCACTCGCTCACCTGTGACGGAGACGTCAGCACCTCACCGCGGGCCACAGCGATACGGTCGGCGAAACGCTCGTCGTAATCGTCGAGAATCGCGCTGAGGTCGTGGACGAGGATGCAGTCTCCGTTGTATCCGATCGCGCCTGCCGTCAGCGACGGGCTCGCCAGCCCACGACGCTCGAGCATCCGATAGACCTGCGCGACGCGCATCTGATCGCGGACCTGACTGCGGACCTTGCGTTTGGGATCGGCCGCGGGCTCCCATTCGAAGAGCCCCGAGGTGATCGCGCCCTGGCCGGGATCGGTCACCTTGTGATTGACGACAATGACGGGGATGTACCCGCCACCCTCGTCGTCACGGATCAGCATTTCGCAGCGGCCCTTGCGTCCGGTGTCGCGCTCGACCGGCAAGACCGCGCCCCAGATCCGGTCTGCGCCGGCCTCACAGGCAGTGAGAGTGTCACGAGCCTGAGCCGACGCCGATTGGTCGGGGTTGATCTTCACCCAACGCTCGGGAGCAGCACCGATCACGAGTTCGGCGATCTCCGCGCGCTTCGCGATCGCGGCATCCTGGCGCTGCTTGACGCCGGTGTCGACGGGTTCCGAAGCCGATTTCCCGGGAAACAACCCGTCCAGACGCACCCGATGACGGCATCGGGTCAACGCCCCCGAATCGATGATCGGGAGCTGGGGCGCGGGGTTGTTAACGGAACACACGATGACGAAGATTATGTGCTCCCCTAGGCTGAAGCCGAAGCGCAGGTACCTGGCAACACACAAACACCTGGAAACGGGGTCCTTTTCGATGGGGTTGTTCAAGAAGCGAAAGTCTCGTGCCACCCGCAAGGCGGAGGCAAAGGCTCTCAAGCACAAGGCTGAGGTCGAGGCGAAGCTCAACGCCAAGAGCCAGCGTAAGCGCGACAAGGTCGAGACCAAGTCGCTCAAGAAGCTGGAGAAAGCCGAGATCGAGTCACAGCACAAGATCGAAAAGGCGCAGATCGCGACCCTGAAGGCGCAGGAGAAGGCCGCTGCGAATCAGGGCCTGACCGTCGCCAAGGTGCGTAAGTACCTGGGAGTGGCACGTCTGCTTGCCCCCGTTCTCCTGCCGATCGCCTACCGCGCAGCCACGGCGGTGCGCGCCCAGCTCGACACCACGCGTGCACAGAAGATGGGCATCGCCGTCGACCAGCTCGGTGACTACACCGGTCACGGCGCGAAGTTGAGCGCTCGTATCGCCGGCGCCGAGAGCTCGGTCACCGAGATCCTCAGCCGCAAGCCCGACGACGCGGAGACGCAGCGTTTCGCCGCCGCCATCCGTGAGCGCCTCGGCGACCTCAGCACGGCAGTTCGCGCTGCCGAGCAGATGCCGCAGGCTCGCCGTAAAGCAGCTCACCAGGCGATTTCTTCCGAACTCGACGGCGTCGAAGCAGATCTGCTCGCACGTCTCGGCGTGCGCTAGACCTGAGAACGCCAGTGAGAGCAGCCGAGCAGACCGCGACCCTCCGGGGGACAGCTGTCGGTTCCGCTTCGGCTGCTCTCGCTGTCGCCGCGCACGGGATCGGCGGAGGCGAGCTGCCACAGTCGTCGTCGCTGACCCTGTTGCTCGCCGTCTGCGCAACCGTCGGCGCCGTGACGGCCACCCTTCCCGCCCTCTCACGGGGGCCCGCTGCCTTGATCGTTGCTCTGGGTCTGGGTCAGTTGGCCGCGCACACCACCATGACGCTCTCCGAGCACGCTCATTCGCCCGCTCCGGGATTGGTGATGCTCGGTGCTCACGCCAGTGCCACCGTCGCTTGTGCGGTGGCGGTCCTGGCCGCCGAGCGCCTCTACCGAGTTGTCACCCACGCTCTCCACGTCGTCCTGGCGTCTCTGGCTCCCGCCGCTGTCACTTCCCGCGGCCACACCGTCTCGACCGGAATCCATCACGGACCTGTCGACGCTCTACTTCGCGCCAGCATCTCGCGGCGCGGTCCTCCTGCCCTGGTCTGAAGATTCGTAGAATGCCCCCCTTCACCAGACCAAGAGGACACTTCCCGACATGAAGAACACCCTGATTTCGCGCGCGGTTGTCACGACCGTCGCTACCGGCAGCGCCGTGCTGCTGGCCGCCGGAATTGCTTCAGCACACGTCAGCGTCGTCGCACCAGGAGCTGCGCAGGGCGGATACTCCGTTCTCACGTTCCGCGTGCCCACCGAATCCGACACCGCTTCGACCACCAAACTGACGGTGGCGCTCCCCGACCTCAAGTCGGCACGCACCGAACCGATGCCCGGCTGGACCGCCGTCGTGGAGAAGGACCCCACCTCGTTGGTCGCCAAGTCCGTGACGTGGACCGCCGACCCCGGCGTCGGAATCGCCCCCGGCCAGTTCCAGCAGTTCGTCCTTTCTGCCGGCCCGCTGCCGGAGCAGGAAGAGGTCGAGTTCAAGGCCGTCCAGACGTACAGCGACGGCAACGTCGTCAACTGGGATCAGGAAGAGCTTGCCGACGGCAGCGAGCCGGACAAGCCCGCCCCGACGCTGACTCTCGCCGCGTCCACCGGCGATGCCCACGGAGCCCCCTCTGCCGATAACACTGCCGAGACGTCCGCCGCATCCGAAGCCTCTGACTCTTCGTCGGACAACACCGCCCGCTGGCTCGGCGGCGTCGGCCTGGTGCTCGGCGCGTTGGGCGCTGCACTCGGCCTCGGCGCACTGGTCAGGAGCAAGCGCTGATGAGTACCCGGATCAAGGTCATCACCGTCGGCATGCTCGCGATGCTGGCCACGATGCTCGGAATGGGCACGGCCAGTGCACACTCCGCGGTGGTCGGCTCCAACCCGGAAAACGGTGCGTCCATTCAAGTTGCGCCTGACACGGTTTCGGTCACGTTCAACGAGGCTCTGCAGGCACAGTTCGCGGCGCTGACCGTCACCGGTCCGGACGGCAACCTCTGGACCAAGAGCGATCCGTCCGTCGAAGGACCCACTGTCAGTGCAGACCTCGGCGATCTCGGGCCGACCGGCGTCTACACCATCGCGTACCGCGTCACCTCCGCTGACGGTCACCCCGTCAACGGAACCCTGACGTTCACCCTCACCGAGGCGGGGTCGGGCACTCCCGGCGCTGCCGCCGCGTCGAGTACGGGTGAGTCGGAGTCCGGCAGCATGCCGGTGTGGATCTTCATCGTCGCCGGCGTCGTCGTGTTCGGCGGTGCGCTGTTCTTCGTGCTCCGTAAGCCGAAGTCGAGCTGATCGCGTGACGGGTACGGCAAACAGGTGGTGGTTGCTGTTTGCCGTACCCACAGCTCTGCTGGGAGTCCTGATCGCCTGGGGCCTCGCCAGCCCGTCGGGACCCGAATCGTCGAGCACGGTCCGCGTTCTCGCGATCGGATGTGGTTCGTTGACGCTCGGCATCGCGACGCTCGCCTGGATGGGCCGCAGTGAACGCCGCCCGGCAACAACCCCCGCCGTCATGTGGACTCAGCTCACCGCGGTGGCAGCAGTGTGGCTCGTCGCCGAGATCACGCTCCTCGTGCTCAATGCCGCAGCGGCCGACGGCGCCCCGGTCACCTCGCTGACCATCGGGCACTTCGGCGCATTCGTCTCCGAGGTCAACGTCGGCCGCGTCGGCGTCGCGATCATCGCGTGCGCGTTTGCCGTCGTCTGTTACGGCATCTACGGATTCACCAATCCCGAGACGGTGCCCGTCGCACCGGCATTGGTCGTCTCCGCGTTGGCGCTCGCTGCCCGCCCGATCACCGGGCACATGGCGCAGCAGAGCTTCGGATCGATCCTCGACGCCGTTCACGTCCTCGCTGCGGCCTTGTGGTTCGGCGTGCTCGCCGCACTCGCGCTTGCCGTACCGTCGCGCGGTGCCTGGGCGATCTGGTTGCCCAAGTACTCCGCTCTCGCCTGGCGATGCGTCCTCGCGCTGGTCGTCACCGGTATCGTCAACGCCGTCGTGCGACTCGACTCACTCTCCGCCTTCTACGACACCGCATACGGCCGGGTGATCCTCGCCAAGATCGTGGCGATCGGACTGCTCGTCGCCCTGGGATGGTGGTGGCGCCGGACATGGGTGGTCGCGAGCGCTGCACACCGCATGAGTTCGGACGGATCCCTGCGTCGCGCCATCGGTGAAGTTGTCTTCATGGCCATCGCATTCGGGCTTGCCGCGGCCCTTGCGACAACTGCGTAAGACGTGCCTCAGCGCGACATTTCGTGACCCGCACATTTAACGTTTCACGTCGAGATTTAACCTCTACGTGAGTTTATTTTCCCAGCTTGCGGCGGTTTCCGGCCCCCCTTAGCGTTGCTCGCATGACGGAGGCCCAACGCTCGTTTCTCGTCTGCGCTTCGCAGCGCAGCGGCAGTACTTTGCTGGTCGAATCCCTGCGAGCAACCGGGGTCGCGGGTGAGCCGGAAGAGTTCTTCCAGTACCTCCCCGAGACCTCGCGATCGCCGCAACCGAGGCAGTGGTTCGAAGACGTCACGGACGAGTCCGTCCTGGGTCTGCTCGCCCCGTTCCACCCGGGCACGCCGGACACTCGCACCTCCGAACAGTGGCGCGCACAACTTCTCGAACTCGGCCGAACCCCCAACGGAGTCTGGGGTGGCAAGCTGATGTGGAACCAGACGCCGCTCCTACTCGATCGCGCGGCCGGATTGCCCTGGCGCAGTGGGACGGACCTACGTTCTGCACTCCACGACACCCTCGATCACGACCTGCAGTTCATCCACGTCTATCGAGAAGATGTCGTCGCTCAAGCTGTGTCGATGTGGCGCGCCGTGCAGACACAGGTTTGGCGCGACGACGCGACTCCACCGAATCTCTCGGACGGTGCGCAGTACAACGCAGTCGGAATCGCGCACCTGGTGACGATTCTCGGTGAGCAGGAACGCCAATGGAAGCGTTGGTTCGAGGAAGAGGACATCTCTCCCATCGAAGTCGGGTTCCGCGATCTCACCGAAGACCCGCAATCCGTGGTCGCAAAAACCCTCATCTCCCTCGGCCTCGACGGACAACTGGCCCCGCCACCGCCGCTGCGTCGTCAGAGCGACGGACGATCCCGCGAATGGGTGCAGCGTTATCGCATCGACGCCGAACAGAACGGATATCCCGTCACATGAGCACCGTCACCGATGTCGTCGACGAACTCCGAGTTCTCGAATCCGAAGCGGTTCACATCATTCGAGAGGTGGTGGCAGAACTCGAGAGACCGGCACTGCTCTTCTCGGCCGGCAAGGACTCGATAGTCCTGCTTCGTCTGGCCGAGAAGGCGTTTCGGCCCTCCCCACTCCCTTTCCCGGTCCTGCACGTCGACACCGGTCACAATTTCGAGGAGGTCATCGAATTTCGCGACCGCCGAATCAAGGAGGGCGGGCACACACTTCTGGTTGCTTCCGTTCAGGATTCGATCGACCAGGGTCGAGTGCAGGAGTCGACCGAGACCAGCAGATCGCGAAACCGCCTGCAGACCAGAACCCTGCTCGACGCTCTCGAAGCTGGAAGGTTCGACGCCGCGTTCGGCGGCGCCCGCCGGGACGAGGAACGTGCGCGCGCCAAGGAAAGAGTCCTCAGCTTCCGTGACGAGTTCGGCCAGTGGGACCCGCGAGCGCAACGGGCCGAACCGTGGTCGCTCTACAACGGTCGGATCAGACGCGGCGAGTCCGTTCGTGTCTTCCCGCTGAGCAACTGGACCGAGCTCGACATCTGGCGCTACATAGCCCAGGAGGAACTGGAACTGCCGTCCATCTATTTCGCGCACCAGCGGAGGGTATTCGAGCGTGACGGAATGCTCCTCGCTGCTTCCGAATTCAGCACCGACGCCGAGAACGCCGCGGCAACGACCGAGTGGGTGCGATATCGAACCGTCGGCGATCTGACCATCACCGGCGCCGTTCGATCTCATGCCACCACCATCGACGACGTCGTCACCGAAATCTCGGCCGCGACGGTTTCCGAACGAGGCGAGACTCGCGCAGACGACCGAACGTCGGTCGCCGCGATGGAAGACCGAAAGCGTGAGGGCTACTTCTGATGACGACCACCATCACTCGCCAACTCCTGCGGCTGGCAACGGCGGGTAGCGTCGACGACGGCAAGAGCACGCTGATCGGACGACTGTTGCACGACACCGACAGCCTGCCAACCGATCACCTCGATTCCGTGACCGACGAGCACGGTGTCGCCGACCTGGCTGCACTCTCCGACGGACTACGTGCCGAGCGTGAACAGGGCATCACGATCGACGTCGCGTACCGATTCTTCTCCACCCCGACAAGAAGTTACGTACTCGCCGACACCCCGGGGCACGAACGCTACACGCGCAACATGTTCACCGGAGCATCCAACGCTCACGTAGCGGTCCTGCTGGTCGACGCGAGGACCGGCGTGTTGCGTCAGACGCGCCGGCACGCCAGAATCGCCGCACTGCTCGGTGTTCCGAACCTTGTAGCCGTGGTGAACAAGATCGATCTGGTGGACTTCGACGAAGCGAGATTCGCTCAGGTGCAGGAAGAATTGCGGGCCTTGGCACGGCAAGTCGGACGCGAGGACGTACTCGCCATACCGGTCTCCGCGAAAGCCGGCGACAATGTCGTGACGCGGTCCGAGAACACCGCGTGGTACGAGGGGCCGACGCTCCTCGAGTACCTCGAAGGCGTCGAACTCCATGCGCCCGCGACGCACATCGAGGAGCTTCGGCTTCCCGTGCAATGGGTTTCGCGCCCCGATCCGCAGAATCGTCGCCGGTACACCGGCCGGATCTCGGCAGGCACACTGAGCGTCGGAGACGAGGTAGTGGTCCTGCCGTCCGGATCGAAGAGCACCGTGATCAGTCTGGACACTCTCGACGACAACCGCAGTACTGCCGTTGCACCACTGTCGGTTTCGGTGGAACTGGCCGACGACATCGACGTCGGACGTGGCGACGTTCTGGTCAGTGGCGGTGCGCAGGCTCATTTGCCGGTTCTGGCCCGAGAACTCGAAGCCACCATCTGCTGGTTGTCCAACACACCGTTGCGCGCGGGCGATCGGATAGCGCTCAAACACACGTCCCGGACCGTGCGAGCGACCGTCCAAGAACTGCACACCCGTCTCGATCCTGAAACGCTCGACGAGCAGGACAGCCCAGTCGAATTGGGACTCAACGACATCGGAACGGTCACGCTCCGAACCAGTTCCGTGGTGGTCGCCGACACCTACGACCACAATCGGGACTCTGGCGCCTTCATCCTGATCGACGAGCAGAGCAACGACACCGTCGGCGCAGGCACCATTCTCGAACCACGCGTCGTCGTTCCCGGCGAGCAGACCCGCAACGACATCAAGTGGCATCCGTCCTCACTCGAACGTCAACGGCGATGGGCGTCTACCACCCAGAGGGGCGCGACGATCTGGCTGACCGGCCTTCCTGCCTCCGGAAAATCCACCGTCGCTGTGGCTGTCGAACGTGCGCTCGTCGACGCGGGACGCACCGCGTATCTCCTGGACGGTGACAACGTCCGCCACGGTATCTCCGACGATCTCGGGTTCTCGCCGGGAGACCGAGCCGAGAACATCCGACGCGTCGGGCATCTCACTCGACTGTTCGCCGACGCCGGCGTGGTGGCGATCGCGTCGATGGTCTCGCCACTACGTTCGGATCGAGCAATTGCGCGCGCGCTCAACGAAGCTGCCGGGCTCACCTTCCTCGAAATTGCCGTCACCACCCCCGTCGAAGAATGCGAACGCCGTGATCCCAAGGGCCTGTACGCACGTGCGCGGGCGGGTGAACTGAAGGGGCTCACCGGAATCGACGCGCCTTACGAGACGCCGGAGGACCCGGACCTGGCATTCGACACAACCGGCGCTGACATCAACGAGCTGGTCGAGCGGGTCATCGCATTGTTGGAAGAGCGCGAAGCCGCAAGGCCCTAGGGATTTTCGGTGTCCGACTCGAGGTAACCGCGGTCCGCACTGTAGGCGGACCGCACGTTGGGTCGGACACCGATCTTCTCGAGGTACGCCGCCATGCGGTGCACCGCCATCGCGCTTCCCAATGCCTCGTCCGGGAGACGATCGTCGGTTTCGGCGCGCCACGTGTGAAGCTGCGAGGACAATTCCGCCTGTATTGCCGAGACTTCCGGTCGATCGATCAGATTGATCTTCTCGTCCGGGTCGGCACGGAGGTCGTACAGCTCCCGGGGTGCGCGTACCGCAAGATGCTCGGTGCCGAGCGCTTTTCCGGAAAGACTGTCCTCGATGTCGAGCGGTAGATCCAGAGCCGGGCGGACGGCGTAGTTCTCGATGTAGCTGTAGTCCTTGGTGCGCACCGCACGAATGGGATCGAAGCTGTCGTGAAAGGTCTTCTCCGTGAACAGGGAAGTACGAACGGGTTCGGACGGTTCAGTTCCGCGGTCGACGAGGGCATCGGCGTGCGAGCGCCCTTCCACCTCGGTGGGGACGTCGATTCCGAGCAGATCGAGAATGGTCGGAACAAGATCCACACCACTGAACAGTGTCTCGTATTCCTTTCCGCCACTGCGATACCGCGCGGGAGGCCGAGCGATCAAGGCAATACCGGTACCCGGGGCGTAGAGCGTCGACTTGGCACGCGGGAACGCCGCGCCGTGATCAGTGAGGAAGAAGACCCAGGTGTTCTCGTCGAGCCCCTCTTCCTCGAGGGTCGCGAGCAGTTCCCCCACCGCGGCGTCGGCCACCTCTACGCTGCCGTGGAATTCGGCCAGATCCTCGCGCACCTGTGGCACGTCCGGAAGGTATCCGGGGACCTCCAGGGCTGCGGTGTCCGCCGGGGTATAGCGATCGGCGGGGTACGGGCGATGCGTTTCGAAGAATCCCGTGGTGAGCAGGAACGGCTCGGGCGGGAAGCGTCGTAGCCAGTTCTGGGCACGCGGAACCACGTAGTCGCAGAACGAGTTGGTGACGTCGTACTCGTGGTAGCCCAGTCGCTTCGGATACGCAGTCTCGTGCTGCATGCCGAAGAGCGAGGTGTACCAACCGTTGTCGGAGAGGATCTGCGGGAGCGTCTGCACCTCAGCGTGGTACTCCCAGCCGTGGTGCGCCAACCCGATCAGACCGTTGTTGTGCGGATACCTGCCCGAGAAGAGCGATCCGCGCGAAGGCGAGCACAGCGGCGCCGTCGCGTGTGCGTCGGTGAACCGGATGCCTTCTGCCGCCAGCCGGTCGAGATGGGGGCTGTTGACCCCGGCGACACCGTAACTCGCGAGGTGCCGCCCCAGGTCGTGCCAATGAATGATCAGGACGTTATCTCGCGCAGCCGACACGTGGGCAAGGCTAGTTGCCCCGCCCACGTGCGGCAACAGCTCGAATCAGCAGGATCTCAACTGTTTCTGCAGAGTTGTCTGATCCATCCGCGGGTATCGGCCGGATCGATGACGTCGTCCAGTTCGAACGTGGTCGCCGCCATCAGCGCCTTGCCCTGTGCGTAGGCCAGTTCCACGAACTGACCGAACAGCGTTTCCCGAGCCACCGGATCTTCGACGGACTCGAGTTCCTTGCGGAAACCGAGACGCACAGCACCTTCCAGACCCATCGGCCCGATCTCGCCCGTCGGCCACGCGACCGTGAACTCGGGGGCGTGGAAGGAACCACCGGCCATTGCCATGGCGCCCAACCCGTAACCCTTGCGCAGGATGATCGTTCCGAACGGCACGGTGAGGCGAGCACCGGCAACGAAGAACCTGCCGAACCTTCGAACCGTCGCCTCCTCCTCCGAATCCGGGCCCACCATGAATCCCGGTGTGTCGCACAGCGTCACCAGAGGGATGCGGTGCGCTTCGAGCAGTTCCAGGAAATCCGAAGCCTTGTCCGAGGCTTCCGCGTCGATCGCGCCGCCGAGATGCTCGCTGCTGTTCGCCAGCACACCGTACGGAACTCCTTCGACACGAACGAGTGCGGTTACTACACCGCGTCCGTAGTCTCGACGCAGTTCCAGGACGCTGTCGACGTCCGCGATTGCGTCGATCGCTCCACGAACGTCGTACGAGCGCAGGCGATTCTCCGGCACCACATGCCGCGAGAGCCGCGGATCCGGAGCGGTCCACTCTCCGCTCGCACCCTGGAAGTAGCCGAGGTACTGCTTGGCCAGCGCCACCGCATGAGCGTCGTCGTCAGCGACCAGGTGTACGACGCCGTTGCGGCGCTGCACGTCGATGGGGCCGATGTCCTCGGGGCGAAAGTTTCCGAGCCCGCCGCCCTCGACCATGGCAGGACCACCCATCCCGATGTTGGCGTCCGGTGTCGCGATCAGGACGTCGCACGCGCCGGCCAGGGCCGCGTTGCCTGCGAAACAGCGCCCGGACACGACGGCGACCATGGGCACCCGCCCGCTCAGCGCCGCCATGGCGCGGAAGGTTCCCAGCTCGAGGCCCGCCCCGGCGCCGGCGTCGGTGTCACCGGGGCGACCGCCGCCACCTTCCGCGAACAGCACCACCGGAACTCGCTTGCGATCGGCGATCTCGAGCAGGCGGTCGGTCTTGGCGTGATTGCGCATGCCCTGGGTACCGGCGAGCACCGAGTAGTCGTACGAGATCACGACGCTCTCGCCGCCGCTGATGGTCGCCACTCCGCCGATCAACCCGTCGGCAGGAGTGTTGGCGATCAGGTCTTCCTCGCTTCGCCGACTCCGCTGCGCCGCCAGCGCGAGAGCGCCGTACTCGACCAGGCTGTCGTCGTCGACCAGGTCGTAGACGTTCTCGCGAGCAGTCCGGCGTCCCAGCTTGTGACGCTTCGCCACGGCTGCGGGCCGGGCCGGGTCCAGGGTCACCTCGTGGCGAGCGATGATCTCCGCGAGATCGGGACGCACGTCGTCGAGGTCCACCTCGTCGACCTCGGCGAGCTTCGATCCCGCGCTTGCACTACGGACGACGAGCAACGGTTCGCCCGCACCCACCGACCTCCCCGGTGACGACAGGACCCGGACCACTTCGAGATCACCGGGCGCCGAGAGAACATGCTGCATCTTCATCGCCTCGAGGACGGCAACCTGGCCACCCGCATGGACGCCGTCACCGACTGCCGCGAGTTCGACGACGATGCCCGCCATCTGTGCACGGACCACATCCTCGTCCGGTGCCACGTCCACAGACGAGGAGGGCGTTTGTGGGCCCACTTCGGGGACGAGGTCCGCCAATCGAGAACCCAACCAGTCGACGTCGACCAGGCCGTCGCGGAAGTCCTTGTCCGACAGTATTGCCTGCAGAAATTCGAGGTTGGTCGCTACACCGTCGATGGCGAACTCACTGAGAGCAGCAATCGACTTACGCACCGCGGCAGGGAAATCCGCTCGACGCGTGTGGGTGATCACCTTCGCCAAGAGCGAATCGTAACGCGCACTCGGCGAGAGTCCGACCGTACCGAAGGTGTCCACTCGCACGCCGGGCCCGCCCGGAGGAGTGAAGTTGTCGAGCGTGCCCGACGAGGGCAACGCATTGCCGTCCGGCGTCATGGTTTCCATGTTGACGCGGGTCTGGATCGCGATTCCCGAAGCGTTTGCCACGGATCCGACTGTCTCCAAGCCCTTCTCGACAGCGATGATCCCTGTTGGCAGGTCCAGGTTCTCGAACGGAACTCCGTCCGCGATCGCGAGCTGCACGGCGACGAGGTCGACTCCGGTGACCTCCTCGGTCACCGTGTGCTCCACCTGAATTCGGGGATTGACCTCGAGGAAGACGAAGCCGCGTTCCTCGACCAGGAACTCGACCGTCGCGATGCCGCGGTAGCCGACCTCGGCGCACAGCCTCGCCGCCGCAGCGTGAAGACGCTCGCGCAGGGCCCCCGACAGCCCCTGCGCGGGCGCAACCTCGATCAACTTCTGATGGCGACGTTGGACGCTGCAATCGCGGTCACCCAGAGCGAGCGCGTGGGTTCCACCTTGCCCCGGTGCCGCCACGATCTGCACTTCGATGTGCCGAGCGTGCTCACTGAGCACCTCGGCGAACAGTGCCGAACTGCCGAATCCCGACTGGGCTTCGGCCGCACACACACGGTACGCGTCGTCGAGTGCTTTCGGGTCACGCACCGCGCGCATGCCGCGGCCACCGCCGCCGCTGAGCGCCTTGATCATGATCCCGCGGGAATTGCGCTCGAAGAATTCACGCACCTCGTCGAGGTCGGCGTTCGCCGATGTCGACGGCAGGACCGGCACTCCTGAATCGACAGCCGCGGTGCGGGCACTGGCCTTGTCGCCGAAAGTCCGGAGAACCTGGGCGTCCGGGCCGACGAAGACGATGCCGGCCTCTGTGCACGCCTGCGCGAATTCGGCGTTCTCACTGAGGAACCCGTAACCCGGGTGCACGTGCGTGGCGACTGTTTCGGCCGCGATCTTCAGCAAAGCCCCCTGATCGAGATACGCGGATGCGCCCGACGCTCCGAGCGGCACCGACTCCGTGGCCGCCGCGACGTGCGGACTGGACGCGTCGTCCTCGGCGTACACCGACACCGTCTCGATCCCGAGTTCACGGGCAGTTCGAATGATCCGCAGCGCAATTTCGCCGCGGTTCGCAATCAGCAGTCTCACTTGTCCCCCTGAGTGCGCTCGAACAGATCGCCCTTGCGCACCTTTCCTGTCGCTGTCATCGGAAGCGCCTCGAGCACTTCCACTTCGGGCACCTTGTACGTGGCCATGTTCTCCTTGGCCCACGAGACGATCTCGTCGGCCGCAGTGTCGGAACCCTCGACCAGTTGGACAAACGCAAAAGCCACCTGCCCCTTGTCCGGGTCCGGTTTCGGCACCACCGCAGCCTTTTCGATCGCCGGGTGCAGCATGAGCAGCGCTTCCACCTCGGAGGGAAAGACACTCATGCCGTTGGTCTTGATCATTTCCTTGTTCCGCGCCAAATAGTGCAAACCGCCACGCTCACTGAACTTTCCGACGTCACCGGTCTGCAGCCAGCCGTCACGGATGGCGTCGGCGGTGGCCGCCTCGTTGCGGTAGTACGCGGAAAGGATGGACGGGCTGCGCACGATGATCTGCCCGTGCTCGCCGACGGGAACCGGCCTGCCGTCGTGATCGACGATCAGAACGTCGGTGCCGGGCACCGGAATTCCGCAGAACACCGGCTCGCTTTTCAGGTCGTAGTCGCCGTCCTGGAAGCCGAGGGTGATCGTGTCCGCGGTGTGGGTTTCGGTCATGCCGTAGCTCGCTTCGCGCAGAACGCCGCCGGTAGCCTCGCGCCACCGCTGGCGCGTGGCCGGATCGAGTTTGAGAACGAACGAAACTGCCATGACGTTCTGGAGTGTCGAGAGATTTCGCTCCGCGAATCCTGGCGTGTCCATCAGTTCGACGTAATTGTCGACAGTTCCGACCAGCGAGGTCACGCCGTAAGCCTCGACAGCGTCGAGCGTGGTCTCCGCATCCCAACGATTCAGCAGGACCACGGTTCCGCCGTTGACGAGCGGAACCAGGATGCCGAAGTCCTCACCTGCGATCCAGAAGATCGGCAAGAACACCAGGGACACCGGCGGATTGGCACCCACCTGGTCACCGCCCGCAAGCGTCGCGGTGGCCGCGGTGTAAACCATGTGGCGCTGAGTGTGCTCACAGCCCTTGGGCATTCCCGTCGTTCCGCCCGTGTAGTTCAGGGCGGCGAGGGAATCGAGTTCGGTGGCGACAGGAGTCGCCCGCTCACTGGTGATGATCGACTGCCAGTCGCTCAGGCGCGGATCGTCGACCTCGAAGGGCAGTTCGACGGTCGGGATCGCCGTCAGCATGTCCGACACTGCAGTCTTCGCGACGTGTTCGAGTGGAGTCTGTGAGCGAACCTTCTTCACCAACTTCGAGAAGGTGTTCTGCGTCAGTAGGACCTTGACGCCGGCATCGTTGAGTTCGTGAATCAATTCATGTTCACGGAAGAGTGGATTGATCGGCACGTGAACCGCACCGACCTTGAGAATGCCGAGCATCGCGATATGGAACTGAGGGCAATTGACCAGGTGAACGCCGATGCGATCGCCGCGTTCGACTCCGAGTGACAGCAGCCATCCGGCAAAACGATCCGAAAGCTCGTCGTATTCGGAATACGTGATGACCCGGCCGTAGAAGACGATGGCAGGAGTATCCGGCCGCTCGATCGCCCAATGCCGCAAGTAATCGACAAGTCCCCCACCTTCGAGCGGATACTCGACGGCGCGGGGAATGCCGGCGGGCCAATGCGCGTGTTGCAGCGCAGAGATCTCCGCCAGAGCCGCTTCGAGCACGTCTTGTTCTGCCACCGATCACTCCATTCGTAAAAAAATCTATTTCGACTCTTCGAACCCGATCAACCGCTCGGACATCGTCGTCATATCTGCAATGAACTGGTTCTGCTCTTCGACACTCGCCTTACTCAGTCGTGCTCCACCGGCCATCTGTGCGTCCGAGATCATCTGAACGAGCACCGGGGGCGAAACACAGGGATCTACGTCGTGAACCTGTCGAATCCGTTCGACAAAGCGGACGTAGCGGCTCACGAGCTTTTCGCGAACCGCCGACCAACTGCGCTCGACCTCGGAATCCACCCGCGCCCGATGCTCGATCACCGCGAGCAGGTCACCGTAGGTGTACACGGCCGTGATGAACGCCGACGTGGTCGTTCGGAGAACTTCGCGTAGATCCTCGGCCGCCGGGCCCTCCATGTGCTGAGCGTCGAGGAAGCGTCGGCACATCATTTCGGCGACGGCGCGGAAGACCTCGTCCTTCGACGAGAAGTACGCGTAGAAGGTCGCCCGGGACACATCAGCCCTGGTCGTGATCGTCTCGACCGTCACGGCGTCGTATCCGAGTTCGCCGAAGCAGAGGGCAGCGGTGTCGAGCAGTCCGGCACGGCGTGGACCGTCGCCGAGTTTGCGGGCTGTCCGCGCTCGCTCCTGCGTTTCACTGGTGGTCACCGTCACAGTGTGTGTTGACGTTGACGTCAATGTCAAGAATCGCGAGCCCGGCGCCCCACTTCGGCTTTTTGTTCGGGTCACCCTTTCACACCCCGCATATCGGGTGTAAGACTCTGCCTCTAATGTTTTTCGCCTTTCCCAGAAGGAGTCAATTCCGTGCCGGAAGAATCCGCCTCGCCCTCCTATTCCACAATCAAGGAAACAGTTGCAGCTTTGATGCCGGCACTGGAGTCGGAACTCGTCGAACTTGTTCGTATTCCGTCGATAGCAACAGAAGGTTTCCCCAGCGAGCCCCTGTTCGAGGCTCACGACCTGATCGTTTCTCTATTGGAGAAGTCCGGAGTCACGAAGATAGAGAAACTCGAAATAACAGGTAAAACTGCGCCGGTCATCATTGCAACAGTTCCCGGTCCAGAGGGAGCCCCGACCGTATTGATGTATTCGCATTACGACGTCGTTCCCGCCGACGACGTCGAACTCTGGGATTCACCGCCTTTCGAACCGAGCAAGCGTGACGGCGCGATTTACGGCCGCGGTACGGCAGATTCGAAGGCAAACGTCATCGGCATGATCGGCGCGCTTCGCGTCTTCGACGGAAAGCCGCCAGTGACGGTCAAGCTCGTCATCGAAGGCCAGGAAGAATTCGGCAGCCCCTTCGACAACTATCCGCCGGAAGCCCCCGAATTGTTTGCGGCCGACGCAATGGTCATCGCCGACGTCGGGAGCGTTCGACCCGGATCACCGACCCTGACCGTCGCACTGCGCGGATCGGCCCAGGTGATCGTCGAACTCACCACTCTCGGAGCCGACAAGCACAACGGCCTCTACGGCGGCGCCGCACCGGACGCCCGCCTCGCGCTCATCCGCGCACTGGCGTCGCTGCACGACGACAACGGCGACGTGGCGGTCGACGGCCTCATGCGCGAACCGTGGACCGGCAGTTCATACACCGAGGACGAGTTCCGCACCCTCGCCGAGATCCGTGACGGGCTTCCGCTGCTCGGAACCGGCGGCATCGGCGAACGCATCTGGTCGGGCCCGGCCATCACCGTGACGGGAATCGACGCTCCCCCTGTGGACGGTGCGGTCAACGCCGTCGCAAGCACTGCCCGCGCCGTGATCAATCTGCGCGTACACCCGCGCCAACCTGCCACCGAGGCGCAGGCTGCTCTGGTCCGGCACCTGGAAGCCCTGCGCCCCTTCGGTTTGCAACTGACCGTCACCGCGGGAGAAACCGGCGACGGGTTTGCGGCAGCCGAAGGTGGACCGGCCTTCGACGCGGCATTGTCTGCACTATCGCAGTCGTGGGGTGAGCCGGCCGGGCTGATGGCAGGCGGCGGCTCGATCCCCCTCGTGATGGCCTTGGATACAGCAGTGCCCACCGCCGAGAAGCTGTTGTTCGGCGCCACCGACGGTTACGCGAACATCCACGGCCCCAACGAACGCGTCCTGCTCGACGAGCTCGAGAAGGCCGTCGTCGCCAAAGCACTGTTCTTCCAGGAGTACGCCGACACCTTCGAGGGGAAGAAATGAGCACCGAAACCGACACGGGGTCCGCACCTACTCCGGCCAAGAAGAAGTTCGAGTTCCCCGGCGCGGTCACGATGCTCGCGATCGTCACCGTCCTGGTATGGATTGCAGCACTGTTCATTCCGGCCGGACGCTTCGGCGTCGACGTGGACGGCTCACCCGTTCCCGGCAGCTTCGAGACCGTCACGTCTCCGCTGTCGTTCTGGGAACGAATCCAGCAACTGATCCTCTCCCCCGTCAACGGCCTCTACGGCGTACAGGATTCGATCACCGGGTTCGTCGACACCGACAACATCGGACGGCTCTTCGGTTCGGTCGGCGTAGTCCTCTTCATCATGGCGCTCGGTGCGTTCATCTCGGTCAGCTTTGCCACCCGCAGTCTCGAAACCGCTGTCTCCCAACTCGCTACCAAGCTCAGCGACAAGGGCTGGTTGCTCATCACCGTCATCATGGTGCTGTTCTCACTGCTCGGTTCGACAATGGGCTTCTCGGTCGAGACGTTCGGCTTCTACGCCCTGCTCATACCGCTGATGACGGCACTGGGTTACGACCGCATGGTCGCGGCCACCATGATCATCCTCGGCGCTCTGGTCGGAAACATGGCGTCGACCGTCAATCCGTTCTCGATCGGCGTCGCCTCCGGTGAGGCAGGCGTCTCCATCGGTGACGGCATCGTGCTGCGCGTGATCCTGTGGATCGTATTGACCGCTGTGGCAGTGGTATTCGTTCTCCGCTACGCCGCAAAGGTGAAGAAGGATCCGTCCAAGTCGCTTGTCGGCTTCGACATCGCGGACGACGAAGACGAAGAGCCGGCCGAGCCGGTGGACATCGACGGCAAGCTCACCGGAACTCAGAAGCTGGTACTGCTCATCACCGGACTCACCTTCGGACTGATGATCTTCTCCGTCATCCCGTGGTCGAGCATCTTCGGCGCCACCACCGGTCCGGCCGAGTACGACGCGTATCACGTCACGGCAACCGAGCCCTACTGGTTCGAGTTGAACTGGTGGTTCCCGCAATTGGCGATGCTGTTCATCCTCGCCGCCGTTCTCGTCGGCATAGTCGCGAAGATGGGTGAGAAGAAGATCGTCTCCCTGATCACGCGTGGAGCCGGCGACATGGTCGGACCGGCGATCGTCATCCTGCTCGCTCGCGGCGTCTCGGTGATCATGACCAACACCGAAACCCTCGACACCATCCTCAACGCGATGGAGCAATTGGTCAGCGGCGCTTCGGCGGGGGTCTTCGCGATCCTGGTGATGCTCGTCAACATCCCGCTGGCGTTCCTGATCCCGTCCAGTTCCGGTCACGCCACCCTGGCGATGCCGCTGCTCGCGCCGCTGGGCGACTTTGCCGGAGTCAGCCGAGCACTCGTCATCACCGCCTTCCAGATGGGCCACGGCCTGATGCTGATGGTTGCCCCGACCAACGTCGTCGTTGTCGGCGGGTTGGCCATGGCGAAGGTCGGCTACGACAAGTTCCTGCGCTTCGTCTGGCCACTGCTACTGATCAACTTCGTGATCGTTGTCGTGGTGATCGGCGCAGCAGCGGTATTCGAGTAGTTCAGGCGTGGTGGGCCTCGCGTGCCGCCGTCTCCAGACGGTCGGTGTACTCGGCCCACCACGCCTCATCACCGGGAGCCAGATTGTTGTCGCCCGCCTTCATCCCAGCGGCGCCGTCGATCAGCTCCCGCACGATGTCCGCGTGGCCGGCGTGCCGATGGATCTCGGTGACAACGTGAACGAGTATCCGGTGCAGTGTGACGTCGCGACGATCCTCCGGCCAGTGCTTCACGAAGCCGGGGGCGTCCAGATCGTGCTCCTCGATCGTGGCGTCGGCGAAAGCCCAGGTGCGGCGATAGGTTTCGACGATGTCGGCAGTGGACTCGTCGGCGCGGGCCCACATGTCGACGTTGAGTTCCTCCGAACGCAACCACGCGGGGAGATCGGGAACCCGACGGCCGAACGTAGGACCGAAATACCCGAGCTCGACGCCGATCATGTGTTTGACCAGACCCAACAAGTTGGTCCCTGTCCGGGTCATCGGGCGCCGAATGTCATACTCCGACAGCCCGTCGAGCTTCCAGACGAGCGCATCACGTGCTGCCTGCAGGTACCGCTGGAGATCTTCCTTTTCCGAGTTGGTGGTCATGAAACCAACCTAAACCGAGTGGAGCAGACATTGACAGCGGTCGAGGATCTGACCGAGGTTGCCTCCCGGGCCGTCGCCGCCGAGCGTGACGCCCGGTCGGTGCGCTGGCACAACCCGGCAGCCGTCCGCAAGGCTGCCGCGGCCGTCCGTGATTCGCTCGACGACGAACGATCAGCGCTGAGCCGACCGTCGTACAGCGGGTTGTCACCGTCGCCGCACATGGCGCGTCAACTCGAACTGATCACGACGTTGCAGCCGCCACTGCCCGCCGACGCCGGCATCGGCACCGCCGCGCAGGCCGAGGCCGACGCCGTCGCCGCGGTGACCACCGCACGGATAGCCTTGCGCGCCGCCCACCTTGCGGTTCTCGAAGCACGCGTCGCCGCGCTCGATGCCGGTGACACCGATACCGTCGCCGCCGCGATCCGCGGTTACGTCCCGCTGAACTCGGGCAACCCCGTCGTCCGGCACGTGCAGGATCTCGGCTCCCGGATCCGTGAGGAAGCACGGCACGTGGTGAGTGGTAAGCCTCGGTCGATCGCATTTCGGCTGGGGCTGAGCCTCGGAATGGGCTTGGCGTACCTGGCATTCATTCGCCTCTTCCAGTGGGACGCCAAGGAAGATCGACTGCCTTATCTTGCGCTGTACGCACTCTCGGGTGTGGTCGGAAGCGTCGTGTGCACCAATGCGCTCAGCTTCGACGCCGGCCGCGTGCGCGCTGCGTTGTCCGGTGGAACGAGGCTCTGGCACGTGCTCGTCGCGAAAAACGCGGTGATGCTGCTCCTCGTCGGCAGCGCCGGGTTCCTGCTCAGCGCCGTCCTCGCGTGGCGCTCCGGAAGCAGTGCCGACCTGGTGAAGGCGTGCGGCCAGGTGCTGACCATGATCCTGCTCTGGTTGGGGGTCGCGAACGTGATGTCGGTGAGCTTGCCGCTGCGGGCAGAACCGATGACGGCGCGGCGCCACGACGGCACGTGGAAGCAGTTCCTGCTGTCCTTCGTCATCTCGTACGGTGTCGGACTGATCGTCAATCTGATGCTCTACTGGCGCGTCTGGGCAAAGACGACGCTGCTCGAGCAGATGGGCGGTCCGTGGATTCCGGTCCTGCTGCTCCTCGCGAGCGCGGCCGCGACGTGGCTGTTGCTGACCGTGCTGGCGGTACTGCTGGCCGAGCAACCGCGCTTCCGGCGCGCCTTGCACCGGGAGATGGTGGTCTACCGCGAAGAAACCAACCACTTGCAGGCGACCATTCAGCACAATTCCGGCTAATGTAGCCGTGCGTGGCTGATCCGGGCACGTCGCGAGTACACGCAGTGTCGAGGAAGGCGTGACCCATCATGTCCGTAAAGCCTGGCGCGGCCGCCACAACGGCCGCCGTGAGCACCGCCTCCTGGCTACCACTCATCGTGGTGGTCCTCACCCAGATTCAGGCGTCGTTCGCCGTCAACGCCCTGACCGTCTCGATGGCCGGCATCACCACCGATCTCGACACGCCCGCAACAAGTGTCGGCACCGCGATCACCGCGGGCACCTTCGCCATGGCTGCCTTCATTCTGTTGGGGGCCAAGATCGGCGCCCGTTACGGAACGCGTCTGGTCTTCCAGATTGCCGTCGCGATTCACGGCCTCGCAATGGCCGCGGTCGCCCTGAGTCAGAGCCCGGCAATGCTGTTCGTGGCCCAAGCTGCATCCGGCGCCGTGATCGCCCTCATCGCTCCTGCGTTGACGGTCTTCATCGCCACGAACTTCAGTGGCGATCAGCAGGCAAAGGCCATCGGTTACCTGGCAGCAGCAATCCCGGCGGCCGGTGTGCTGGCGCTGCTCATCGCCGGTTCCTTCGCGACGACGATCGGGTGGCGATACTCGTTCGCCCTCGTCGTGGCTCTCGCGGTGGTCAACCTGATCCTGAGCTTCCGGGTCAAACCTGTTCCCCCGCAGAAGGACATCACCATCGACTGGGCCGGCGCCGCCATTGCTGCCGTTGCCGTCATCCTGCTCAGCTTCGGTTTCAGCGGCCTGAACTCGTGGGGCGTCATCCTGGCCACCGACGCTGCGCCGTTCTCGGTCATCGGTGTTTCACCCGCGGCCATCCTGATCGTCCTCGGCACCATCTGCGCGCAGGGATTCTTCCAGTGGACGCGAAGCCGCAAGGCGCAAAACAAGCCTCAGCTCTTCAACCTCGACGTCCTCAAGACCGGCGCCGAGCGCGCCACCACGATTTGCATGGCGACGATGATGTTCGTGGGAACCGCGGCCAACTTCCTCATTCCGCTGTACATGCAGATCATCCAGGGCCGCAGCAGCTTGCAGACGTCGTTCTCGATCATCCCGTACACACTTTCGATCTTCATCGCGAGCACCGTCGTCGCGCGTCTGTACAAGACGTACTCCCCGCGTCTGATCGCACGAGCCGGGTTCGTCGTCGTTGCCGCTGGACTCATCTTGTTGGCCTTCACCATTCGTGGCGACTGGCATCAGATCTTTGTCGTCATCGGACTGATCACCCTCGGCCTCGGGCAGGGCGCCATCGTTGCGCTGGTGTTCAACACCCTCCTCACCGCAGCTCCCAAGGAACTGGCCGGCGACGTCGGTGCCTGGCGGGGACTGGTACACAACATGTCCGGCAGCGTCGGCATCGCGGTGGCCAGCGTCTTCGCCGTCGGAATCCTCGGTTCCCTCGTCAGCTCGCAGCTGATCGACAACCCCACCATCCCGGCATCACTCAAGGTCGAGTCCGGGATCAATCTCGACCAGGTCAACTTCGTCCCCAACGATCAACTCGTCGTGACGCTCGAAAACACCTCGGCGACACAAGCACAGATCGACGAAGCCATCCGGATCAACACCGAAGCGCGCTTGCGCGCCCTGCGAACCTCGCTACTCGTCCTCGCCGGACTCTCCCTGCTCGCCATCATTCCGGCCGGCCGCATGCCCGACGAAGTACCTGCTCTGGAAGAACCGCAACCCACGAAGGGCAAGAAGTAACCGATGTCCAACCAAGACCAATTCGGTCCGATCGAATACGTTGCCGTCGAGTTTCCCGGCGGTGCACCGACCTCCGCAGGATTCGAGCAGCTGCTCACTCTCGTCGACTCCGGCGTGATCCGCATCCTCGACCTCGAGTTCGTCACCAAAGCCGCCGATGGATCAGTGGCCGTCGTACCGGCATCGACCTTCGAACTCGCAGATTTCGATCTGGCGCAGTTCGACGGCGCAGCCTCCGGACTGCTCGACGCCGGCGACCTCGCTGCCGTTGGTGACGAGTTGGCCGCCGGAAGTGTTGCCACCGTACTCGTCTACGAGGAACTGGCAATACTGCCGGTGATCGACGCGTGGACCCGCAGCGGCGCAAAGATTGTCACCGAAGGTCACCTGAGCTTGGACGAACTGGCTGCTGCACTGGACAACACCGCACCAGGCAATACGGAGAAGGACGCATGAGTTTCTTGAGGCGAGCCGGCCGGGTAGCCGTCGCAAGCTCCATTCACGGCAATGTTCAGCGCCGTCAGCGGACCCGTTGGGCCGCCGAAGATCAGGCTCGCGCAGCGCAGGCCCAGCCGGTGCCACCGATTCCCGATCTACCACCCCTGCCACCGCAGGCAGCTCCGGCAGCATCGATGGACTTGAAGCTCGAACAGCTCACCAAGCTGGGCGAACTCAAGAATGCGGGAGTATTGACCGAGGCCGAGTTCGAGACCCAGAAGGCACGTATTCTCGCCTGACCTAGCTGCGCCTCCCGAGTGCAAAAGCCATGACGGGAAGCTGCGTCGTCGCGAGATTCAACAGAGATGCCACTCGCGTATCCGTGAATCCTGCGATGGCGCAGCCCGCAAGTCCCATCGCCTCGGTCACGAGGTACAGATTCTGAACCAGCACACCGGCATCCACGTGCATCGTGCGGTAGTGCCGCATCGCGTACTTCTCGAGCGGCGCTTCAACGTCGGCGACCACAAACAAAAGAACCGGGAACACGTCGACGAACTCGGGTTGGAGAAGGCTCGCTCGAAGGTGCTCTCGCACGTCGCCTGGCCGGACAGCTTCGGCACGGCCTCGGGCATATCGGTATACCCCGGCTCCGAGCTCGTCTCCGGGTCGGCTGAGAACAAACGACAGCGTCAGTTCGCGCATCCCGCCCGCCGTCGGGCTGCTGACAACACTGTGGTGCAACACGTTTGACAGCTCGCCTGCTCGGAGTGCCGTCTGTGCGGGGTCGTAGCGGCTCCGCCGTGCCTGCAAGACGTCCGCGAACCCGCAGGCCGGCAGTGGCGTCGCGGCCGGCAGTTCCACGGATTCACACGTCACCGGCGGCAGTGCGTGCTCGTCGAACGGTAGCTCCGACGGACTCACCGTCCGGTCCAACACTGCATGCAGCGATACGACGGCCTCGATTCGCTCGAGTGCAGTCACGAACCCGGGTGCAGCAGGCGAGACACCTCGCCGGCCCCGTCGATCGAGACCAACTCGCCGGCGAACCACGCCTCCGGAACGGCAAAGATCGCATTCGATGTCGCGGCGGGGGTTCCGGCAAATGCCGTCCGCGCAGCATCCAGGGTGGATTCCCGAGCCGACTCGGTGGAGTAGACGACGAGGACAGCCTTCGGCGACTTCGCGAGCACCGATTCCGTGGCTACCTGGCCGAAGTACTTTCCGTCGGGAAGGTCGTTCTCGAAAAGATTGCTTCCCCCGGCGGCCTCGAGCACACTGCTGTAGAGGCCCCTGGCCAGAGCATAGGACTGTCCCTCCGAAACCTGAACCATCACAGTGGGAACCGGCTCCTGCCCGGCGACAGATGCCTCGGTTGCTGCGAGGGACTTCTTGCCGTCGGCCAGGAGGGTTGCTGCCGCCTCACTTGTTCCGGTCAAGGCGCCGAGACCGTCGAGGTCGGACCAGACGTCGTCGATCCGCCCCTCGGTGACGGCCTTGTGGCAGTAGCCGCTGTTCACGAAGATCGGGATGCCGAGGTCACGCAATTCGTCCATGGTCTGCAATCGGTCACCGTCGAACCAGTATTCCCCGTCGGAGACGATCAGATCCGGACGGGCGTCGAGCAATGCTTCTTTCGCGGGAACTCCGGTGCTCAGTACCGGCACGGCCGCGAACTGATCAGCGAGTTCGGGGCTGGGAGGAGAGAGGTCGGTATTCGATTGTCCGACAATGCGGTCGGCGGCGCCGAGCTGAATGAGAAGTTCCGTCATCGACGGATACAGCGAGACAATCCGCTCCGCCGTCTTGGGCACCGTGACCTCGCGATCACAATTGGTGACGGTGATCTTCTCGGACGACGACGCCGCCGAATCCGCCGTGGAGTTTCCGCATGCGGTCAGTACTGCGGTGGCGGTAACGGCCGAGCACAACAGCGCGGCAGTACGTATCGAGGATTTCAAGACACTGCTTCTTTCGTGTGTAGGAGCGGAGGGGCGAACGAGAGCAGGGGGCGCCCGGTCAACGGATGAGTGCCGAGATGCACCTGAACCCCGAATACTTCGGACAGCAGGTCCTCGGTGAGGACCTCGGCCGTCGGTCCTGTCGCGACAACTACCCCGCCGGAGAGCAGACAGACGTAGTCGCAATACGCTGCGGCCAAGGCGAGTTCATGGATCGCGACAATCGTCGTGGTACCGAGTTCGGCGACCAATTCCATCAATTCGAGTTGAGCACGGATGTCGAGGTGGTTGGTGGGCTCGTCCAGGACCAGCACCGACGGTTGTTGAGCGATCGCCCGGGCCAACATCACACGCTGTTTTTCTCCGCCGGACAGTTCGGCGAAGAGACGTGATCCAAAGCCCTGCATGCCGGTTCGCACCAGTGCGGCGCTGACGATGTCTCGGTCGATCTCGCCGAGTCGAGAGAACGCGCTGTGATGCGGCGTCCGACCCGTTGCAACCACCTCGCGGACACTGAACGAGAAATCGGATGAATGCTCCTGCCCCACAACACCGATGATGCGTGCCGCCGATCGAGGCGAGAGATCGTCCCAAACATTCACCTCGTCCACCTTCACGATTCCGCTTCGAGGCTTCATCGAGCGATACAACGCGCGCAGGAGGGAGGACTTTCCACTGCCGTTCGGTCCGACGAGTCCGACCACGCTTCCCTCGGGCGCTTCGAGGTCTACACCCGAAACCACGAGGCGTCCGCCCCGAACGACGTGAATTCCGCTGGCCGACAATCTCATGACTGCGCACCGCCGTCCCGTCGAAGCAACCAGAGGAAGAACGGTGCACCCAATCCGGCGGTGATGATCCCGAGCGGTAATTCGTTGGGCGCATCCAACATCCGAGCCGCAAGATCGACGATCACCAGGAAGGTGGCACCAACCAACGCGGTCGCGGGGAGCAGCTTGCCGTGATCGGAACCGACCAGAAGTCGTACGGCGTGCGGCACGAGCAGCCCCACGAAACCGATTCCCCCGGCGACGGATACGACAACCGCGGTCAGCAACGACGCGATCACCAGTAGTAGCAACCTGGTACGGCGCACGTCCACGCCGACCGATTGCGCGCTCTCGTCTCCCATGGCCAACGCGTTGAGTTGGCGCGATTGTGTCAACAGAATTGCCGCACAGACGGTGATCACCGCGGCGGGCACACCGAGATCCGACCAACTGGCCCCGCTCACCGAGCCCAGCAACCAGAAGAGCACTCCCGAAAGCTGACTCGGATCGGCGCGCAACTGCACAAAACTTGTTGCAGCCGAGAGCAGATAGCCGATGGCAACTCCGGCCAGGACCATGCGCAGCGGGACGAGCATTCCCTCTCGCCGACCCAGTACGAGAACCGCGATCAGGGAGACCATGGCCCCCAGGAAGGCTGCCACCGGGACACCGATCGACAGGCCGGTGCCGATGCCGGTCGTCATGATCAGTACTGCACCGAAGGATGCTCCGGAACCCACGCCCAGAATGTACGGATCGGCAATCGGGTTGCGCACCAACGCTTGCAGCACGGCGCCGGCCAACGACAATCCGGCGCCCGCCAATGCCGCAATCAGAATGCGCGGTACCCGCAATCCCCACACGATCCGATCGAGCAGCGGGTCGACCGGCGGACCGCCGACGTGTGCGAACAACACCGCGAACACGTCGGCAAAGGACACCGACGCGGCACCCGACCACACCGCGACGGTGGAGACCGCGACAAGCACAACCGCCGTGGCCAACAGAAACGGGACGTACCCGCGCTCGCCGACGGGATGTGGACGCGACGGCACTCGTGGTGCTGCCTCGCTGGTCAGCGTCATCGCACTCCTGAGTCGGTGGGGTTCGCAGTCATGAACAGGTGGATCTAATCATAACGACAGTCGTTTTCATTAATAGTCACATGCTCATCTGTGCGGGTAAGGGTCGGTCCGCAGCGCGCTCGCCCACGCGAATAGCGCCCCGACCAGCGCAAAGATGCACGCAACGAGGTAGGCGGTGCCGATGTCCCAGCGTCCTGCGATTGCCCCGGCAATCAAGGCGCCGACCGGCGAACCACCCCAGGCGACCATCCTCGCCGTGGTGTTCACGCGCCCCTGCAGACGATCCGGAGTCAGGCGCTGACGTGCACCGATGCCATTGAGGATGGTGACGGTCGCACAGCCGGAGTAGACGACGAGCGCCGTGATCGCGGCGCCGGTATTGCCGGTTGTCGCAACGACGAACAGCACCACCGGGCCGATGGTCAGCGCCCCGACCGTGATCGCCCCGACCGGCCACTGCGCCGGTAGGCGTGGGAGCAAGACTGCCCCGACCACTCCACCCACGGAGACGGCCGTCCACACGGCGCCGATCATCGGACTCGACGTCGAAATCCCCAGCCTCTCGGATGCGTACACCACCAGGAGCGCCGTAACCGCACCCTGCGTCAGCGAATTGACGAAGCCGACGCCGGTCAAGGCCCGCAGAAGCGGCGACTGCCAGAGGAAGTTGAGGCCTTCGCGTATGTCACGCGCAATTCCGGTTCCCGACTTCTTCGGCGCCGCAGGAGTAATCGAAAACGAGGCTCCGATCGAGGCCATGGCCAGCCCGGCCAGTACGTAAGCCAGTGCATCAGCACCCAATGCGTAGGCCGGGCCGATCGAGGCCACGAGCACGCCGGCTATCGCCGGAAAGACAACATCGATCAGCGTGCTGGACGTCCACAGCGCGCTGTTGGCCGCCGGTATCCTCTGCCGACCGACCAGAGCAGGCAGCGCTCCGAAAGCAGCGGCGTCGAACCACACGAAACACGTTCCGATGCACATCGATACGCCGACGGCATGCCACGCCGTCAATACGCCGAGTGCCTGCGCTGCCGGAATACTCGCCAAGGCAAGTGCAGCAACGGCCTGCGCACACAGGATGACCGTCCGTCGGTTGACTCGGTCTGCCACGGCGCCGGCGAACAAGCCGAACACGAGATACGGCAGAACCGTCCCCGCAGCCGCGAGCGAGGTGAGAAACGGAGACCGGCTGATGTCGAACACCAGGATCGGCATGGCCACTCCGGTGACCGCCGCACCGGCTACGGCAATCGTACGAGCCGTGAAGAACAATCGAAACGATCTGTCCCGAAAGACATGTGGTTGCGCTTCGACGGATCCCGTCGTCGGGGTCTCGCTCATGTATGCACTCTCTTGTACCTGTTGCTCTCCGTGGCGATCTTTCGTACGGTGGCATCGTAATGGAAATGGTTTCCATTACGGAAGGGATGACAATGAGCAACATTTCGTTCGACAGCGTCTCCAACTCGGCTCCGGCCAATGCACTCCAGGGCGTCGGCACCAACGCTCTCGTCGACAACCCGTTCACCTTCGAGCCGGTTGCCGAGGCAACGTCCGCACACGCCCTGCAGGGTGTGGGCACCAACGCCCTCGTCGACAACCCGTTCAGCTTCCAGAGCTGAAACCTCCCCTGATCCAGACTGTTTCGACAGTCTGATCTGCCGATGACCCCGCCCGCATCCGACTCGTCGGGTGCGGGCACCGACAAGGAGATCCGTGTACGCCCTCGCCGACGGACACCAGCTGTATCCGACCCCGGACGGCACTTGGCATTACCTGACACCGGACGAGAACGCGGTCACGATCGGCGCGCCGGCCGAAGACCTCGCGGAACTCGACAACTTTCTCAGGCGCTCTGGTTCGGTGCTCGGCCCGGGAGCTATCGAGATCGCCGACGCCCTCGTCTCTCGCGGCGTGCTGGTTGTTCCGGGTCAAGCGCCGGAGATTCCGCGCCCACAGCGTGTGCTGATGGACGGGATCGGGCCCGTTGCCGATGCTTGCATCGCCCTGCTCTCCAAGGCTCTTCCGCATCTCGAGGTCGTATCCACTACTGCGCCAATCGAAGACGACGTTGCGTCGTCGGACCTCGTACTGTCGGTTGCCGGGGCCCCTCCTCACGACGAGTGGTCGGAACTCGATACCTGGTGCCGCCGAAACCAAACACCGTGGCAAACCGTCCACGCGGAGCTGGGTGAGATCTGCATCGGACCCTTCTTCGACGGTATCGGCAGCGCAAGCTACCGGGACGTCTGCGGTCGACGGCTTGCCGCGTCGCGCGTCCCGAATCATCTGCAGGCACTGTGGAATCACCTCGCCGGCAGCGAACCTCGCCCGCTCGAACTTGAACCCACCGCAGCCGCAATGGCCAGTGCGCTTGCATGTTCGGACGTCGTGGCTGGTGTACATGGCGCACCGCCATCACACCTTCACCACCAGATCCGGATGAATCCGCGAACCCTCATGATGACTCGCCATCCCGTGCTACCACTGCCCGGCGGCGTTCTCGAACCCGCGCCGACGCTCCGGTGATCTCACTCGGAGTGAAGATCCCGGCGGCAGACGGTTCTTCGTTGGCTACGGATGTGCTTCTCCCACCGGATTCTTCACCGCGGGGACTGATCGTGATCCGCACCCCGTACGGGCGTGGATGGCATCTGGCGGAGGGGCTCGAATGGCGATCACGAGGAATTGCCTTCATCTGTCAGGACGTACGTGGACGGCACGATTCCACCGGATCTTGGGAACCGTACGTCCACGAGCGCGAGGACAGCGCCGCCCTGGCCGAGTGGCTGCAGGATCAGCCGTGGACACCGGAGTGCGTCATCGCAAGCGGGGCTTCGTATGCGGCCGGAACCGCCTGGGCATTTGCTGCCGAGACCAACAGCGCCGATCGGTCATTTCGTGTAGACGGCGTCGTCTCCAAGGTGCCGACCATCGGAAGCGACCGCGTCAAACGTGATCCCTCGGGGATACTTCTCCTCGCCGAGCATCTGGCGTGGTGGGGCGAGCACGGAGATTCGTCTTCCTCTCGTGAGGGTTTCATCCCTGAACTGATGCGTTCGGATTCAGCTTTGCTGGAACATCTCCCGGTGCAGTCGATGATCGAGAAAGTCGGTCTGACCTCCGATTCACCGGGCTGGTTGACGCCGATCCTTCGCGCTCGTAAACGCGAAGACTTCGGTGGCGATGATCTGGTGTCCGCGGACGAACTCTCCGAACTCGACATCGCCGGGCTGCACATCGGCGGTTGGGACGATGCGATGATTCGGGAGACACTGCGGCACTTCACGTCCGTTGGGCGCGGGCCGCAGAGTTTGATCGTGGGCCCCTGGGCGCACGACCTCCGCCCTGGAATGGTCGGCGAGACAAGTTTCGGCCGCCTTCAGGTCGAGTGGATGGAATCGATATTCTCGGCGCGGCCCGTGACCATCAATCGGGTATTCGACCGGGGTGCAGGCGATTGGTCGAGCGAACCGTATGTCACGGGTGCGAATCGCGTTCGTCTCGAACCAGATCGGAAGGATGCGGCCTACACCTTCCTGTATGACGCCTCAAGGGCCCGAAACGACTGTGTTTTCTGGACTTTCGATATCAAGCACGACTCCGTACTCTCCGGAACACCATCGGTGGAGCTGAAAGTGCACTCGCCCGAGGGCGAAGCCGATTGGATCGTCGAGCTGAGCGTCGTAGATGCCGCTGGAGTCACCAGGTCGGTCGCACGGGGCGCGGGCGTCAGCGTGCAGCCGACGATGGTGACAATCGATCTGGATCCCGTGTTGCACACTGTGCGCGCGGGTGATGTCTTGACGCTGCGGATCGCCGGCTCGGACTTCCCACGACTCGCACGCAATCTCGGAGACGGTGATCGCTATCGAGGAACACGCAGTACCGCACTGCACCAATCATTTTCCGGGTCGTTGACCCTGCCGATACTCGGAGGAACTGCCGGTGGATGACTTGCTGGTCGACGCCCGGAGCGGCGTGCTGACCTCACTGGAACCACACATTCGCTCGGACATGCCGACAGGCTGGGTCGGTTGGGCCGCGAGGGTGGCCGACACCAGAAACTTCGGCGGCAGCGGTTCACTGTTTCGCGCGGACCCTTACGGATTCGGGGCTTCGATACGCGACGATGCAGCAGCTCGCGGGGCGGCGACCGGTGAGGCCGTCGAAAGATATTGCGGCAACGTGGTCCCCGAGGATCTGGTCCGCAGCAGTGCATCAGCGCTGGAACTGGCCGGCTCACGGGTCGTCGATCCCGCTGAATTTGCGTTGTACAGCGAGGATCAGTACCGCCTTCCCGGATTCCCCTTTGTTCCCTTCACCTCTGATCTGAACATTCGCTGGGCATTGGGTCACACCATGGACGAAAAGGTGCCCACCTACGTGCCTGCAGCCCTGACTTATCTCGGGTACTACACAGGCACCCGTCGCTGCGAGCCACCGATCGCGTCGTTGCAGTACGCCGGAATCGCAGCGGGACGCTCACGCGACGAGGCCGAGATGTCAGCTCTGCTGGAACTTCTCGAACGCGATGCCACCGCGCTGTGGTGGTGCGGGGACCGGTCACAGCCGGCGATCGAGCTTTCCGACTGGGAGCGGTTGCCTGCGCACCGCCAACTCGGGGATCTGGAGAGCCAGACCCGGAGCGTTCGAGTGCTGCTGCTTCCCTCCCCCTTCGGCGTTCCCGTCGCCGCAGCGTGGATCCGCGATGACCGACGTGGACTGGTCGCGCTGGGCACAGCTTGTCGACCGACGGTGGAGGCGGCAGTCTCGAAGGCGCTTGTCGAGGCGTATGCCGTACTTGCCATCACGATCGACCTCGCCGACCCCGACGGGCCGACCTGGCGCAGCGTGGCGGACGGAACGCTGCCGGCGCACCTGTACAAACCCTTTCGGGCCGACCGTCGTTACCGGGACGAGTTCGATCCGCAATGGAAAGACATCGTCGATCTGCCGACCGTCGCCCAACTTTATCTCGATCCCGTGATGGCCCTGGCCGCAGAGGAACATCTCTTCGACTACACCGAAACACTCTCGGTATCAGAGATTCCCGACGAAGCGCCGTTGGATCTGGCTTCTCTCGTAGCGCTTCTGATGTCACGGGGACACCAGCCGATTTCCGTCGATCTCACCACCGGCGACATCTCGATTGCCGGGTTGCACGTCGTCCGCATCCTGACTCCGGGCCTGTACAACAACGCCCCAGCAGCTTTTCCCCTTCTTGGAGGTAGCAGATTGACCAGCGCATCGACCACCCATCTGCATCTGCCGGTCCCCCTCGCATGACATCTTCGCTCGTCGACCGCCGAACTGGGATCATTCGAGAGTTGGTCGACGCCGTTGTTCCCCAGCACTTTCCGCCCGAGTTCAAGCTGATTCACTCGTATGTCAGTGATTCAGCACGCTTTTCACCCTGGTCCAGTGACTCGGCCGGCGCCGGATATTGCTTTGATCTGGGTGACCGTGCGCGGCCTACCGCAGCTGCGATAGGCGAAGCGGTGGAACGGTATTGCGGCAACATCGTCGCCAAACCGATCGTCCGCGAGTCCGCCGAAGCGTTGATCGGAGCAAGCATCGACCTGTCACAACTCGCGCGTTTCGATACTGCCCAGTACGCGCGGCCACAGTTCCCGTTCGTCGAACCAACCGACGATCTGGAGATGGACTGGACTCGCGGAGCCGACCTGATCACGGGTTCGGATATCTGGGTACCGGCCGAACTCGTCTGGGGTTCGTATCCTCATTTCGTCGCCCGGACGGGTCCGGCGATCTCTCCGGTAGCTCAGGCGGGTCTCGCCGCCGGTCCCACGACGGAATTCGCGATACGGAATGCACTGCGCGAGATAGTCGAGCGCGACGCGATGACGTTGTCCTGGACCGGAAGACGCGGCGTTCGGATCGTCACCGGCATTCCCGAGGTGCTTCGGCGACTGGGGAATCACGACAGCCTCTCGACCAGGTGGATTTCATTCGAGAGTGATTTCGAGATCCCCGTCCTGGGCGCCCTGGTTTGCGACCGACTGACCGGATACTCGACCATGGGTACCGCTTGCCACGAAGACGCCCAGACCGCTGCGTTCAAGTCACTCGGCGAAGCGCTTCAGCTGCAGCTGCTTTCCGCCGACTACGACAGCCCGGAGAGCGGCATCGGTCGAGCCGCGGCCTCCCCGACCAGTCCGCTTGCGCCTTGGCGAGCTGACCGAAGCTATGCAGGCGCCTACCGATCGGATTTTGCCGACGTGATGGACTACGGATGCCACCTGCAACTTCACCTGGACCCGGAGATCCAAGCACGATTCGAGAGTGAGCTGGCAGATGCGGTCGTCGGCGAGGTGGACCTCGACTCTCTGACGTCACCCATCGACACCGAAAGCGCTCTGACGGCAGCCGGTTTCCGGCCGGCATGGGTCGACCTCACCACTGCTGATGTTCTCCGCGCTGGCTTGCATGTCGTCCGCGTCGTCGTACCCGGTTGTCTCACCAATGCGGCCGCCGGATTGCCGTTTCTCGGCTCGCCCCGACTAGTGGACTGTCTTGCCGGACGATCGGCTCGCACCATCCCATTGCCGCACTGACAGTTCGGGAACCGCCGCTTGCAACGACTCGGTGGTTTCCACCGCGTGGAACCACGTCGGCTTCGAGATCGCGGCATCCCGAATCACCTGCACGGCGCGCGCGGCGATAGCTGCCGTCGCGACCGACTGGCTACGCCCCGAAACCCACAGCGCCGGGCCGGTATCCGCTCGGGCCATCGCTACCCAACGATCCGAGCCCCACAGCTTCTTCGGCACGACCTTCTGTAGCGCGGGTGCCCACGTCATGGCCGCAAGTCCGAGCGTCGCGGTGGACGTGTCCAATCGCAGGTACGTCCTGACCGGAACACCGAGGTCTCGCGTCAACGCATGCTGGTCCGAAAAGTCGGCCCGCACAGCAGGACCGGTGCGGTAGCCGGTCGCATCGGCCGGTATTCGAAACGTCTTCATCCCGGTGTAGTTGCGGACCGATCGTCCGTCGGGATCAGGAAACCTCGTGCCCAACATCCCGTACGTCCACGCCGTTGCGGCCGGCCCGTGTAGTTCTCCACCGCCGAGGCCGATCAGGATGTCCACGGGTCCGTCGCCGAGTCGATGCGCCTCGGTTGCAAGGACACTGGTCAATCCCGGCGCCAACCCGACGCCCATGAGAACGGGTCCGTCGACCGCTTCCAATTCTTCGCAGTAGCTCGAGGTCGCCGTGATGTCGACGAATGCCGCCCCACCGCGTACCGCTTCGTCGGCCAGGCCAACGTCCTCGAAACCCGACGCATTCACCACCACATCGAAGTCTCGAACCACAGTCGAATACGCGCCTGGTTCTTTAAGATCAACGACGACGTCCGCGCGGGCAGGATCACGGCCGGCGGAGTACGCGGAGATTTCGGGGACCTTCGCGAGTTGTTTCATCAGGGGAATCCCGACGGCACCGTAGCCACCGAGTACAAGAACCTTCGTCATTATTTCGCCTCCCGAGTCGCTAGAGTTCGACTCTAGAGTTAAACTCTAATCATGACTGAGGTTCTTCGGGAAGACACGTCGGCGCGGCGCAAGATCATCGAGGCAGCGCGTGAGGTTTTTGTCGATCCCGGCTACGCGGCCGCCACGATCAAGCAGCTTGCCGCGGCGGCGGGCGTGTCGGTGCAGAGTGTCTATTTCGTGTTCGGCAACAAGCCGAGCGTGCTGTCAGCACTACTCGACGTGGCCGTTGCGGGCGACGAGGAAAAGACGGCAACTCTCGACCGTCCGTGGGTGGCGGCAGCACTCGGCGCCCCACATCCACTCGGACAACTCCGGATTCAGGTTCACCACGGACGGCTCATTCTGGAACGCACCGCAGACATCCTGCTGGCACTGCGGGCCGCCGCTTCCGCCGACGAGGACGCCGCCCGTCTGTGGCAAATCAACCGCACTCAGAGACGCACGGTGCAGGAACATCTGATGGTCGGCATCGTCGAAAAAGCGCCAACCGTCGACCTCGAAACAGCTGTGAACGTCGCACTCACGCTGCTCAGTCCCGAGACCTACACAGACCTCGTGGTCGGCGCGGGTTGGACCGGCCAACAGTACGAAGAATGGGTGGTCAACACCCTTGCCGCCACCCTCGGCCTGGACCGAACCGTCAAATCCCGGAAGTAGCTGGGATTACTTGGTGGGCTTGTCGTCGATGTGCCGTGGGTTGTTCCACAGGCGCTCCGTCAGATCGTGGAGGACGGCAAGGGTGATCGTGTCGTCGTCCCGTCGGAGCAGAGACTGGCTGACCGTCGCGCGCACCAACGTGGAGTCGGAGTGCACGAACTCCTTGACCGAGCCCGGCTCGGAACTCAGTTCACGATGGGCCTGCTCTGCACTGACGTCGTCGGCATCCTTGTCGTAGAGGATGTCCTGCAAACGCAACGCCGAGACGGCCTTCTTGGGATATCCCAGCATGTCAGCGAAGGACGGATTGGCAAAAACGATGCTGCCGTCGCGGTGAACGGCCATGACCGGCACCGGAAGCCTGTCGAGGAGAATCAGGGCAGGCATCTGCTCCAGATCCGCAATCGGCGATTGTGGCGGCTGCGCAACGTTGCGGCGGCGTTCCATAACACGTCCTCTCAAGTTGCCCGAGTCGACAACAGTCTAACTGCCCAGCAAATCGCGGGTTGACTTCCCGCCCGGATGCAGTGACGAATGCCCGAATCGTGCCCGCCTGAGTCACGCCGCGAGCGCCTCCTGATCCTCCGCCAAGGAACCGTCAACAACACGATAGACAGTATCCATCCGAGACAGGTGACTTCGGTCGTGTGTCACGAGAAGGGTTGCCGCCTCGCGTTCCCGCACCACGCCGATGATCAGATCCATGACAGCGGCACCGCGCTCCTGATCGAGCGCACTCGTGGGCTCGTCGACCACGAGAAGCTGCGGATCGTTCATCAATGCTCGCGCGAGATTGACGCGCTGTCGCTGCCCGCCCGACAGCTGGGACGGCCGTTTTCCGCTCTGATCCGCGAGCCCGACAGCGTCCAGCAAATCCATCGCTTTTGATTTCACGGCCTTGCGACGGGCCCGTGACGTGAACACGGACTGCCCCAGATGCGCCATCACCTCGAGCTGCTCCAGTGCAGTCAGCGAAGACACGAGGTTCGACTGTTGGAAGACGATGCCGATCGACGAGCGTCGCAGCTCCGACGCCGCCCGCCGACTCAGCGCAGCGATGTCGGTGCTGCCTTCCGGCGTCCGGAGATAGACGTGCCCGGAATCCGGACGGATCAGCGTCGACGCCACCGCCAACAGGCTGGACTTGCCCGAACCCGAGGGCCCGGTGATCGCGGCGATCTCGCCGCGGTGCAGTCGCAGAGACACGTCGTCCAGCGCCGTCACCCGCGATTGCCCATCGGGAAACGTCAGATCGACGTTCTGGATGTCGAGAACTGTGGTGCCGGTTGTCATGGTCATCGTGCGCTCCCCAATGCTGTGAGTGGATCGGTGGTCGAGAGGAATCGAAGTGCAAAGGCCGCGCCGAGCAGACCGAGCCCGATCAATGCCACGGCAGGTACGACGGTGGTGGATGCGTCCAGGACAAACGGCATGGCGTCACCGATCAGCGATCCGGCCACGGCCGTCAGCCCGATTCCGACGGTGACACCGGCAATCAGAACGATGAGCGCCTGACCCAGTGCGTCGCGCACCAGCGAACCGGTAGTCGCACCGAGCGCTTTCAGCGTCGCGATGTCCGGAGTTCGCTGGATCGTCCACACCGTGAAGAACGCACCGATCACCAGGGCTGAGATCGCGAACAACATGAGCGTCATCAACGTCAACGACCCGTTCTCCGACTTGTACGAACCGATCGCGTCGAGCGAACCGCTGACCGTCGTCGACGTCGTCGCAGCCGCCTTGTCCGTTGCGGAAGCGTCGGAGGCTCCGGTGACAGCCAGTACTGTCGCAACTCCGCCGCGTGGATTGGCCGCCTGCCAGTCGTCGAGCGTCATCCAGACGACGGGCGAATGGCTGTACCAGTCGTCACCGCGAACGGCGCTGACGGTGAACTGCTGCGTACCGACACTCACCTGATCGCCGGCGCCCGCCCCCAGATCGCGGGCGGCACCTTCGCTCAACACCACCGTGCCTGACACCGACGGCGTCACGTCACCGAAACCGCCATCAGCGCCGAACAGGGCCACCGACTTCTGATTTCCGTCGGCCAATCCCGCTTTCCCGCGACCGATTCCGATGGGATCGACGTCCTTCGACGTGGAGGTCCAAGCGTTGACCTGGTCCTGCGTGAGCGCCGACTCGTCGAACGACGCCCCGGCTCCGGTGTCGGCGAACACCACCGTGTCGGCATTCATGGCCTCGATGGCCGACACGTTCTGATGGCGAAGTCCTGCAGTCAACCCGCTGAGAAAACTGACCAGAAGTGCAACCAACAGAACCACGACGGAGATCAGCGCGAAACGACCTCGCGCTGCCCGTAAGTCCCTCATTGCGACAAACACTGTGAATTCCTTTCCTGTGCTTGCCTCTACGCTCTCGCGGATGCAGACTCTTTCCATCGCACCTCGGATCGACATTCCAGCGCTCGAAAGAACCATCCCGGTTTACAACTTTTGATGGATGAACCAGGCCCGAACCTCGCTAAGCTGGGCGAGATGCACCGATCTCCGCTCACGCCTGTCTTCGCCGGCCTACAACTGGGCCTGCATGTCCTTGTCATGGCGCTGGCCGGTGTGGTGTTTCTTCGAGCGCTGATCGACGAATCCGACCTGACCGCAACAATCATCGCGTTGGCCGTGATCTTTGTTGCCGTCTATCTTTTCGGGGTCGCCAAAAGGCTGCGCGGCAACGCTGCCCGCTGGTGGCTGGCCGTGCTGACCCTCGTCTGGATCGCGACGATGGCGGTATCCGCCGACGCCGCCTACCTCGCGTTCGGACTCTTCTTCCTCTATCTCCATATTCTGCGACGCCCCTGGAGTCTTCTCGCCGTCACCGCGGCAACGGCTGTCGCCGTGGTCGGCACCGGCCTGCATCGTGGATGGACGATTGCCGGCGCCGTCGGCCCGATCATCGGCGCTGCCGTAGCGGTTGCAATCGGCCTCGGATATCAAGCGCTGTACCGCGAGGCAGCCGAGCGCGGTCGTCTCATCGACGAGTTGATGAACACCCGTGAAGAATTGGCGTCGACGTCTCGCGATGCCGGAAAATTCGCGGAACGTGAAAGACTCGCCGCCGAGATTCACGACACCGTGGCCCAGGGACTTTCGAGCATCCAGATGCTCCTTCACGCTGCCGAACGCGCCGATCCGGACAGCCCGGCCATCCGTCAGATCAGCCTCGCACGGGAAACTGCCGCGGACAGTCTTGCCGAAACCCGCCAACTCATAGCCGAATTGACGCCCGCGGCCTTGGACGGTCAGTCGCTCGCCGACGCGCTTCGTCGAATCTGCGAACGCGCGAGCAGTCCTGAACTGGAAGCGCGCTCCGTCGTCGAAGGCGAGGCAGTGCGGCTGCCGATGCCCCTCGAAGCAACATTGGTGCGCATCGCTCAGGGCGCGGTGTCCAATGTTCTCCGCCATGCCGATGCAACCAGAATGGCTGTGACACTGACCTATTCCGACGACACCGTCAGCCTCGACGTGGTCGACAACGGTCGCGGCTTCGACGTGGCAGTTCTCGAACGTGGCCCGGCGGAATCTTTCGGCCTCAATGCAATTCGCCGGCGCGTCGAACTGCAGGGCGGGATCTTCTCCATCGAGTCCGAGCCGGGACACACGGCCGTCGCAGTGACGTTTCCTCTCGAAGTCGGCGAACCGTGATCCGCCTGCTGCTCGCCGACGATCACGCGATCGTGCGCGCCGGGCTACGAGCGCTGCTCGAAAGCGAAGCCGACATCGAGGTAGTCGGCGAAGCGGGCACCGCCGAGGAAGCCATAGCCTTCTGCGCCACCACGCCGGTCGACCTCGTGCTCATGGACCTGCGATTCGGCCCCGGGAAGACGGGCGTCGACGCCACCCGCGCGGTGTGCGCGCTTCCGAATCCGCCGCACGTACTCGTCGTGACCAACTACGACACGGATGCAGACATCTTGAGCGCTGTCGAGGCCGGGGCCAGCGGGTACTTACTCAAGGACACACCACCGGTCGAGTTGCTGTCAGCCGTCCGCGCCGCTGCGAGCGGGGACAGCGTTCTCTCCCCCGCCATCGCGTCGAAGCTCATGACTCGGGTACGCAAACCCGAAACCAGCCTCAGCCCAAGGGAAATCGAAGTTCTGAAGTTGGTGGCGGCGGGTCGCTCCAACCGAGAGATCGGCAAAGAACTGTTCCTGAGCGAGACCACGGTCAAATCGCACCTGGTCCACATCTTCGGCAAGTTGGGAGTGAAGTCGCGGACGTCGGCGGTAGCTCGTGCGCGTGAGTTGGGTTCAATCTGACATTTGCCCGAATTGTCGAAAGTAGCTGGACAGCAGCAATTTTCGCCTGCGATTCTCTTGTGTTCGAAATTTTGTTCGATTAAACTTTGAGCATGGACAGTCGGGAAGCGTGGCAACTGGATGGCGAGGACCTCAAGAGTGAGGTTCTCGATCTGGTGCGCGCCCGACACGAGTTGCAGTCGCGGATGGTGTTGCTGATCGTGGAGATGTTTTCCCGGGACGTTCTTGGCGGGAAGGGTTTTCGGGCGATCGCTCAGTGGTTGCATGGTTCGACGAATCTGGAGATCGGTGAGTGCAGTCTGCTGGTCGGGTTGGCGCGGTTGTTGATGCTCGAACCTGTTGTCGGCGATGCGTTTCACCGCGGGGATGTTGATGCGTTGAAGGCGCGGCAGGTGGCGTCGTTTTGTCAGCATCCGCCCAAGAACATGACCCCGGCGGATGTGGACAAGGCCCGCGGGATCCTGCTTGGCCTGGCGTCGAAGAACATCGCGGATTGTGATGCGGTGCGGGCGGCGATCCGGCGGATCGAGAAGCAGTACGGAAAACGCGAGGACGGCGTTCCGGTCGGTGAGGATTCGGAGCGGAATGAGTTCTACGCCTCGAAAGGCTTGTACGGGCGGGTCACTGTGAAGGGTGACTTGGATGCTGTCAACGGGGCCCGTCTGATCACGTTGTTGTCGAGCCTGTCTGCGCCGACGCCGGAGAAGGACGGCGTCAAGGACACCCGCACGCCGGCGCTGCGGCGGGCGGATGGGTTCTGCGAATTGTTGCGCCGGTACGAGCGGGCGGGGTTGGGCCCGATCGAGGGCGGAGTGAAACCGCACATCACGGTGACTGCGTCTGCGAAAGACATGACGGACCTCAAAGCCTTGAAGGATCTACTGCCGTCGACTCAGGAACTGGGTTTCGCGTGGACGGATTGGGTGGGCCCGATCAGTATCGATACTGCGCGGATGTTGGCGTGCGACTGCACGGTCACGCGAATTTTGTTGGATGAGAATGGTGTTCCGCTCGACTGCGGTAAGGAAGCGAGAACGGCGACGGTTCCGCAGCGGCGGGCGTTGGCGGTTCGTGATGGTGGGTGTGCGTTTCCGGGGTGCGGGACACCGTCGGGGTGGTGCGATGCCCACCATATTGTTCACTGGAACGATGGCGGCCCAACGGATCTCGACAATCTGATCTTGTTGTGCGGTCATCACCACCGGACGCTGCACCACACGGAGTGGCGGGTGGAGATCGGTCCCGACCGAAAAACAGTGTTCTACCCACCCATGTCGATCGATCCGTATCAACAGCCGATCGGCGGGTACAGCCCACCGACAGCGGCGTGAACCGACATAACTGAAAAGGCCAGCGTGTGCACCGGGGAAGAATCATGCCCCGGGGCATACGCTGGCCTTTTCGGCTGCGCTCGATGTCCGTCTTGCGACAGCATCTGTCTCCACTTCGACACGCCGGACCCATAGGGTCGAGGCATGTCTTTCTGCGAACCCGCCCGCGTTGTCACCGTCACGTCCCTGACCCCGCACATGCGGCGAATCAGCATCGAGGCAGAAGGCGACTGGCACTGGCCGACCGGCGGACAAGGCGACGAGCGCATCGACCTCGCGTTCCCGAAACCCGGTGAAACAGAAGCAGAATACGACTACTTCAACAATCCCGACTACGGCAAGGCCGATCTCGGAACCGAGCCACCGTGGCGGCACTACACCGTGCGCAAGGTGCACGACGGCGGCCGACGTCTGGACATCGACTTCGTCGTGCACCCTGGCGGTATTGCAGCGGATTGGGCCCTGCGGGCCGAACCAGGTCACCTACTAGGCGTCTTCTGGTCGGACAGTTCGCGGTCCCACTACCAAGCACCGGCGGGTCCTCGCTGGCAGCTGCTGGTCGCAGACGCCACGGGTCTCCCCGGACTGGGCAGGATTGTCGAAGAACTTCGTGAAGGCGATGTCGCACAGGCGATCATCGAGGTCGAAACCGAAGAGGATCGACAGGAATTTGTCACTCGCGGCGACGTCACGTACACGTGGCTCGTGGGGAGTGGCCTCGGAAAGGCGCCGAGCGCGCTGTTCGAAGCTGTGGAGAAGGTCGAGTTTCCCGAATCCGAATCGGCCGACGTCTACGCGTGGGTGGCGTGCGAAAGCGCAACCAGCCGTCGTATTCGTAAGCATCTGAGGGAAGTTCGAGGAATAGCTCGCGACAAGCACAATGTTGTCGGGTACTGGCGAGAGGGCGCCGACGGCCACGTTTCCGGCATGAACAGCGAGGAAGTCACCGTCGGCGCCTGAGCGCCGTGATCACTCTGCCGGCAGCGTGTCGGTAGATTCTGTGTGAGCCTGCTGCGCGTCAGCCGACTTTTCCGCCAGCATCTCGAACAGTGCTCGGCGTGCCTCGGCGAGAATTGCCTCGGCCTTGGCTACCTGCTCGGCGGTCCCACCTGCGGCTACCGCGACAGCGGCACCTCGGAGTAGGCCCATCGCGGGACGGAGCGCTGCGCCGGCGTCACCGAAACCCGGCCGACCGTGTCCGCGCTGGTCAAGTCGACCGCGCCGGCCTTCGGGGCGTCCTTCTGCTCGGTCTTCGAAGCGACCCTCGGGTCGCTCGCCCTCGAATCCTCGACGGAAACCGTGTCCACGATGCGGGCCTCGGCGGCCATGCTCGCGACGTTCTTGCATTTCTGGGTTGTTGTGTGGGGCGTACATGTTGTCCTCCTGGACTGTCTGTGTTTGTTTGACGTATCGACGATATATCGACAATAGATCGAACGCAAGAGTTCGTAGAATAATTCCCGCACCCTCGTCCGGATACGCTGAAGCCGTGAACACGGATCTACAAGCCCAGGCCGCGGACGCCCTACGCCGCCTCGCACTCGACGAATCCCTGAAAGAACGCACCATGGCGGACGCTGCGACGGCAGCACTCGCACGGAAAGTCGCCGCTCGCTACATCGGCGGCGAAACCATCGACGACGCTTTCGACCGACTCCCCTCGATCTTCGCGCGAGGACACAAGGCGAGCATCGAATACACCGGGGAAAGCGTCCGGGATCCCGAACTCGCGAACGCCGAAACCGATGTGTTCGTGGAATTGGCGGAACGGATCGGAACGTCGGGCGTCGACAGCACCGTGTCGTTCGACCTCTCGCACATCGGCTTGGTGATCGATCCAGAGCAGTGCTTTCGCAATGTCGTGCGCCTGGCCGAGACCACTGAACGCGCCGGTGCTGAGCTGATCATCTCCGCCGAAGCGTCCGACCGCACCGACCTGGTCCTCGACATGCACGCGCGACTGGCCGAGCGGTTCACTCACGTGGGGATCACCGTTCAGGCCCGACTGCACCGCACGGCAAAGGATCTCACCGCTCTGCTGGACCGACCCGGTCGCATCCGTCTCGTAAAGGGCGCCTTCCTCGAAGCCGAGTCCGTCGCCTACCCACGCGGTAGTGCCGAACTGCGCAGCGCGTATCTCGACTACGCAGCCCGAATCGTCGACTCGGGTCACCAGGTCTCCATCGCGACACATGACCGCGACATCCTCGAAGCACTACGCGCCGAACATGATTCGAAGCTCAGAGGCGAGCACGTCGAGTTCGAGATGCTGCTCGGCCTCGGCACCGAGCAACTGGACGCACTCCGAGGAGCGGGCTTCACCACACGCGAATACGTCATCTTCGGAACACAGTGGTGGCTGTACGTACTCAATCGCATCGCCGAAGAACCGGAGCGTGTCTACACCGCGCTCATCGACGCTGCGCTCATCAGCACTGCAAACTAGATCTCCAACAACAGAAGTGGGACCGCACTCGAATCGAGTGCAGCCCCACTTGTGTCAGTTTCTAGCTCTCCAGAAACGCCTTGATGCGCGCCAGGGTGGTTTCCATTCCGGTCTGCATCAGCTGATCTCGACCCCGACCGAGTAGGCCGCTACCCGACATCATGCGCACGTAAAGCGCTGGCGTCGCATAGATCTCACGAGTCTCGGTAAGCACGGTGCCCGTTCCCGAAGGCTCGAGCACATAGGTCCACCGCGCTTTCGGCTCGTCCGATTCGAAGGAGAACCTCCGGCAGTCGACCACGTCGACCACCGTGCAGTGCGTGCTCCACCGAATCAGACCATGCTTGTTGGTGCCCTTGAACCTTGCACCCACAGTGCCCGGAGTTCCGGAAGTCCATGTTCCACCGGTATTTTCAGGGCTGAAGCGACCCATACCTTCGATGTCGCTGACAACCTTCCACACCGATACCGGCGTTGCCTCGATGTACGCGCTGGCGGTTTCCACCCGTTACCGGCCCGGAACCCAGGACATGATCTTGATGGCGTGAGGCATGAGCTTTGCCCACACCTTGGCCGGAAGTCCGCGCGGTCCACCGAGATTCATGACGCGAGTGGTGGCAACGGTCTGCGGTTCGGTGTACTTGATCAGCCCCTCGGCGCCGTGACGACGACCGACGCCCGAGACACCCATACCGCCCATCGGTGCTGCGGTGCTGCCCCAGGTGGGTGCGTAACCCTCGTCGACGTTGACGGTGCCGGCGTGGATGCGCGCTGCGATGGCTTCGCCGGCAGCCTTGCTTCCCGCCCACACACTGGCGTTGAGGCCGTACTCGGTGTCGTTGGCCGCAGCGATGGCCTCTTCGACGTCCTTGACGGGGTAGATCGAGACGAGCGGCCCGAAGGTCTCGTCGCGGTAGCACTCGGCGTCTTCGGGAACCCCGGTGAGCAGGGTGGGCTCGTAGAACAGCGGTCCGATGTCCGGCCGAGCCTTGCCACCGGCAATGACGGTGGCGCCCTTGACCACTGCGTCGTCGACATGAGCGGAGATTGCCTTGACCTGCGCCTCGGAGACGAGGCTGCCCATCTCGATTCCGAATTCGTATCCGGCGGCGAGGTTCATCTTCTTGACGCGGTCACCGAACATGCGGATGAACTCGGGTGCGATGGACTCTTCGACGTAGATGCGCTCGATGGAGATGCACAGCTGACCGGAGTTGGAGAAGCACGCACGCACAGCGGCGTCGGTGACCTCGCGTAGGTCTGCGCCGGCGGCAACGATCATCGGGTTCTTGCCACCGAGTTCGGCGGAGAAGCCGATCAGTCGACGGCCGGCCTGCTCGGCGAGGAGCTGACCGGTCGCGGTGGAACCGGTGAACATGAGGTAATCGGTGTTCTCGACCAGGGCGGTGCCGACGACGGAGCCCGGCCCGGGAACCACGGCGAAGAGGTCGCGAGGCAGACCCGCCTTGTAGAGCAGTTCGACGCAGGCGAGCGCGCAGTACGGCGTCTGGCTGTCCGGCTTGAGGACAACGGCGTTACCGGCGAGCAGCGCGGCGATGGCGTCGGACACGGCCAGCGTCATCGGGTAGTTCCACGGCGAGATGACGCCGACTACACCCTTGGGCTGGTAGCGGACGACGGTCTTCGTCAGACCCGGGAGCATGCCGGAGACGCGACGCGGGCGCAGCAGCTTCGGCGCCACACGTGCGTAGTGACGCGACGTCATCGAGATGTCGAGGACTTCTTCCTGAGCTGCGGTACGCGACTTTCCGGTCTCGGCCTGAGCCATGTCCATGAGGGCGTCGCGGTTCTCGAGGATGAGATCGCGGTAGCGGTGGAAGACGGCAGCGCGGTCGAGGACGGAGCGCTTGGCCCATTCCTTCTGGGCGACGCGGGCACGGGCGATGGCCGCAAGTGCGTCGTCGGCGGTGCCGACGGGGATGGTCGCCAGCTCCTTGCCGGTGAACACCTCGGTGATGGACTTCGTCGGGCGATCGGCAACATTGTCGATGGCGATCAGATCGGCGAGCCGCGAGAAGGTCGCAGCGGACGGAGCAGGCATTTCAGTACCCCTACTGGTGAGTAGTTCTTGGAGTTACACACAACTTACCCCGTCGGTGGTACCGATCACAGTGCCGAATCAGACAGAGTCAACCAATACTGCCTCTTTCGGACGTTTTGCGATCAACAACGACATGACTGCGGCGATCGCGCAGAGCGCGCCGGCCACCAAGAAGGCAGCGTCGTACGAGCCGATCTGATCACGAACGAGACCGGCCAAGAAGGCCACCAGACCCGCACCGATCTGGTGCGATGCCAGCACCCAACCGAACACGATGGGGGCGTCGGCGCCGAAGTGTTGACGGCACAGCGCGACGGTCGGCGGAACCGTCGCCACCCAGTCGAGCCCGTAGAAGATGACAAACGCGATCATCGGCGGATTCACGGTGTTGGCGAGCAGCAGCGGCAGGAAGAGCAGCGAGATTCCGCGGAACAGGTAATAGATGCCGAGAAGTTTTCGCGAGTCCATCCGGTCGGTGAACCAACCCGAAGCAATGGTGCCGACCATGTCGAGGATTCCGATCAACGCCAACAGGGACGCGGCAGTCGTGATCGGCATTCCGTGGTCGTGCGACGCCGGGACGAAGTGCGTGCCGATCAGGCCGTTGGTGCTCGCGCCGCAGATCGCGAAGGTACCGGCGAGAAGCCAGAACACCTTGGTCTTCGACGCCATCACCAGCACCGAGATCGCCCGGCCTCCGGCACCGCCGCGCTGGTAGACAGGCTTGGCTGCTGGGGCGTAATCGGCGGGCGCTCCGTAAGGCGTCGTACCCACGTCTGACGGATAGTTACGCAGGAACAGCAGAACGAACGGCACAACGGCCAGTGCGGCAAACGAAACTGTGAAGGCGACGCTCTTCCAGTCGTACGTTTCCGCGATCTTCGCCAGGACCGGAAGGAACACCAGCTGACCGGCAGCACCACCGGCCGTCAGGATGCCGGTCACGAGACCACGCTTCTCGACGAACCAGCGATCGACGACGGTGGCGACAAACGCCAGCGCCATCGAACCGGTACCGAGACCGACGAAGACACCCCACAGCAGAATGAGCTGCCAACTCGAGGTCATGAAGATGGTGAGACCACTGCCGAGCGAGATGAGCGCCAACGCCGAGGTGACGACCGCCCGGATACCGAACCTCTCCATCAGGGCAGCAGCGAACGGCGAGGTCAACCCGTACAGAATCAGGTTGACCGAGACGGCCGCCGAGATGCTGGCGCGCGACCACCCGAAATCTTCGTGCAGCGGATCGATCAGCACCGATGGGGCAGCGCGGAAGCTCGCCGCACCGACCAACGCCAGGAATGCCACGATCGCGACGGACCAGGCGCGGTGAAAGCGCGGCGGGCTCACCTGCTGTTGGCCTGATTCGGGGAGAGCGGTCTCAGAAGTCACAGAGAGAATTCTGCAGTTCGGATTCGATCGAGAACAGTGGCCAGATTGCCAATATATGAAAGAATCAAGCCATGTCTGGTCCGCATCGCGTCGTCGTACTGGCTCTGAATGGAGTCATTCCCTTCGAACTCGGCATCCCGGCGCGCATCTTCGGACGTGCCCTCGACGTCGAGGATCGGCCGCTGTACGAGATCCTGACGTGCACCGTCGACGGCAATCCCGTGCAGACCGACGCAGACTTCAGCATCTCGGTCGACCACGGGAGCGAGTTGCTCGCCACCGCCGACACCGTCGTCATCCCCGCGTCGTACGAGTTGGGTCCGGCCTACGAAGACGGCTACCTCTCCCCCGAGTTGGCCGCAGCTTTCCAACACATCCGGCCGGGCACTCGGCTGGTCTCGATCTGCACCGGGTCGTACATCCTCGCCGCGGCGGGTTTGCTCGACGGACTCCGCGCCACGACGCACTGGCGCAACACCGACCATTTCCAGCGTATCTATCCCAAGGTGAACGTGGATCCGGACGTGCTGTTCGTCGACGAAGGCCACATCCTGACCTCGGCCGGGGTGGCGTCGGGAGTCGACCTCTGCCTGCATATCGTCAGGCGTGACCACGGCATGGAAGTGGCGAACACCGTCGCGAGGCGTTGCGTCGTACCGCCGTGGCGCGACGGTGGCCAAGCTCAGTACATCCGACGCCCCCTGGCCGACAAGCCTTCGGAATCGACTGCCGACGCTCGGCACTGGGCCCTCGAACATCTCGACGACCCGATCACCCTGGCGGACCTGGCGACGCGCGCCAACATGAGCGTCCGCACGTTCAGCCGTCGATTCCGCGACGAAGTCGGAACCACACCGAACCGCTGGTTGACCAGCAGACGCGTCGATCGGGCGCGGGAACTACTGGAGGAATCCGATCTGTCGATCGATGCGATTGCTGCTCGAACCGGCTTCGGGACTGCGACATCCATGCGTCAACACATGAACGAGGCCCTCGGCGTTTCACCGAGCGCCTACCGACGCACGTTCAAGGCACCGGTGTAAGCGGCAGTACCAGGCACTATCCTGGATGCCATGGCCGAACAGACTCGCCCGAACTTTCCTCAGTACTGCGGATACCTCCTGGGGAAGACGCTCCCCGACCGGTACCAGGACTGGGTGCGGAACGATCTGGTCGGACCGGGTGCCCAGGCCCGCTACATCATCCGCTTCACCGTGCCGGCGACGCTGATCCTTCTGCTGTTCCTCTTGATTCCGGGACCGATCTGGATTCCCTTGGCCATGATGGCCTTGTTGCTCATCCCGCTCGCGTACTTCGTCGTGGCGCTCGGGACCATCTACCGCCGTCACCGCCTGCTGAGCCACGGACTCGATCCCGAACTGCTCGACGAGAAGGCCCAGCGCCGTGCCGATCGCACTCGCGAGGACTACGAGAAGCGGCACGGTCGCTGAGCACCCCTCAGCGGAACATCGTCACTGCGGCCTTGGCGAGGACCTTCGGATCCTTCTCGTAGTGATGCATCTTGGTGAGCTTGTCTTCCGGAATCCCCAGGAACTTGTAGACGGCTACCTGAGCACAGCGCACCGAGTACTGCTCGGTGAACACCATGTCGAACGGCAGCTCCGCGAACTGACTGATGAACGCCAGGTTCTTGGAGTGCTTCGGCACCACCAGCGGCCGGTCGCCGACGGCGCGCCGATTGAACAGCGCACTGGCGTAAGGCATATGGCTGGGTATCGAATTCACGACGCTGTCCATAATCTCTTGTCGACGCGCGGCGAGCGCACCGCTCTCGTCGAGCGCCTCGAGGTGTCCGAGCGTCTCTTCCAGCATTTCCCGCCCGGTCATCTCGATGAACGGCTTCTTCACGTAGTCGCCGTCCTTGCGCGGGAACAGACAGTAACCCCAGAAGACTCCTTCGTTCTCCTTCTGCGCGTGGTAGTGCGGCTGATGGTGGACCACGATCGAGAGAAGCACGTTCGAGTCCACGAATGTGTTGAGCGCATTTCCGGGGAGCTGCTTGGTGATTCGGGAAATCTCGTTGATGAGCTCGTGTGACGAAGTGGTGACGGTGAAGCTGGTCCACTCACTCTGCGCCCGGTCCCCGAAGAACTTGTCGGGATTCCCGAGATCGTAGAAATGCTCGGTGGCCTGCTTCCACAGCAGCGCACTCGGTGCGTATCTCATGTCTTCGACGATCGGGGTGTCGAGATCGCCGATCGAAGAACTGTCGGTGATGCTGCCGTTGGTGTCGAAGACGAAATCGCCCTCTGCCACGTCGATTCGGCCCTTCTCACCGGTGCGGACGTTTTCGTAATCGAGTCCCGTCACGATGATCTCGTCTCGTAGCGGGGTGTCCTTGAACACGAACTCCGTGATCTTCAGTTCGTTGACGAACTTCACGCCCTTGCCTTCGAGGAAGGCCCGCATCGGCAAGATGATGCTCTCGTACTGGTTGTACGGGGATCTGGTGACACCGGCAAGAGTTTGAATGCGACTGAACTCGAGAATCATTCGGTTCATGTACCGGCGCAGCTCCATCGCCGAACTCACCCGCTTGAAAGCAAATGTGGTCTCCCACATGTACCAGAAGTTGGTGGTGAAGAAGTGCGGAGTGTCCTCGAACCACTGCTCGATACTGATGTCGTCGAGTTTTGCCTCGTCCGACTCCGGCATCGTCATCAGCTTCGTCAACAAGTACCGATCCTTGTTGTCGAATTGCATGTGCTTGTAGTCGTTTTCACCCTTGTTGCGAATGCCGTCGCGATCGATCAATCGTGCGACGTCGTGCGTTGGATGCGCGTGGTCGAAATCGAGAATGTCATCCGTCACCGATTTTCCCGGGTTGTCCAGCGACGGAACCACACTCAGCACGTCCCAGAGGTTCTCATAGGTCTCCTCGTTGAGCATGCGACCGCCACGATTGATGAAGCCCGCGTCGTTGCCCAGCTCGCGATGACCGTACTGGTGCTGGAAGGTAGCGGCAGATTCGCCGTCGTTCGCTCCATGCATGTCCAGCCCCATGATGGTGATGTCCTCACCGCTCCACTCACCGTCTCGAATCAAATAGACGGCAGCCGAGAGGTTTCCGATGCCGGCACCGATCATGTAGGCCTTGTGAGACAGCTTGGAAGACATTGGGTTTCGTTCCTTACTCGAGTCGCGGTACGGATACCTTCCAAGCATGGACCCCTTTGCCCGCTGGCGCATCACCCGAACCGGATGACGTCCGTCACGGTCGCTGAAGGCGCACCAGATCCAGTGCAAAACGCGCGTAGTCGCGTGCAATTTCCTCGGGCGTTTGTGGTCCGCTCGGCCGATACCATTGCGCGACAGAGACACACATCACGACTATTGCACGCGCGGCCTGTCGCGGCCGATCCGTCCCGAACACACCGGCAGCGATTCCGTCGTCGACCTGCTTCGTCATCAACCATTGCTGGTAGTTGCGTGATTCCGTGATGCGCAACCTGTTCTCGGCTGTGAGACTGCGCATTTCGCTGGCACCGAGAAATCCTTGATCACGCCGATAGATATGGAACAAGGTCACACATTCGACGAGGAAAGCCAGCCTTTCGGAGGGACTTTCGCCCTCGTCGATTGCCGCCAACGATCTCGTGTTGAGTTCATCCATGGTGAGGTCGAGAATTTCGGCCAACATCTGCTGCTTGCTGGAATAGTGGTGGTACAGACCTGGAACACTCATCTGCGCACGTTTGGCGATCTCACGCATCGCAGCGCCGTGATATCCGGTCTTCACCATCTCCGCGAGCGCGGCCGCCAACACCGGATCGAACGGACTCGGGCCGAACCTTCGCCACTCGTTCGGGCGAAAATGTGCGTCCTGGTCGGCGTCGTCGCCTCCCCATCGTGGCTGTTCCGGCGGACGCACTATCGCAGCCGGGAGCAGAGCGTCGAAACGCACTCCGAGAATCCCGCCGATTGCCGCCAACCGGTCGACGCTGACTCTGGTCTTTCCGGTCTCGACAGCGCTGAGGGTAGCCGGGCTGACATCGAGACGCCTGGCCAATTCACGCAGCGAGAGCCCGCTGTGACGCCGCGCTTGCCGGATCGACGCTCCGATCAGGACGGCATTCTCGAATTCGGTCACAGTGTTCAGTATTCCCGAACATTGGATTTCCAACAATGCGATGACCACGGCAATCGGTGAACCTGTTGACTACTGATTATCGGCCTGAACATGATGTGGATCACAAAGACCCAGGTCCGCCCGAGCGATCGTTCGGTGTCGGTAGCGAGAGGATCGAATCACCATGACCGAGGCGCCATATCTTGGAGAACTCCTGCGCGACGCACCCAGCAACTGGGGCAAGTGGGGAGAGTCCGACGAGGTCGGTTCACTGAACTACCTCGACGCCGGACAGGTGCTTCGTGGCGTCGGAACCATCAAGCAGGGTTCCGTGTTCACACTCCAACGTCTTATCGGCGATCCCAAGGGTGATCCGGTCTGGCCGGGCCGGAGCCCCGCCGAGCGCACACAGATCTTCGACGAGAGCAGCTGGGACGGCGACGACGCCCCCAACTTCCCCGGCGGCCTGCATTACGCGGACGACAAGATCGACGCGTTCCTGCAGGGCTCGACGCAGTACGACGCACTCGGCCACGTCTGGTACGACGGCGCCCTGTGGAACGGATACTCCGCTGATACCACTGTCGGCGGCCTGGAGAAGGCCAGCGTCGAACCGATTGCCGACCGCGGCGTCGTCGGACGCGCAGTACTTCTCGACATGGCGAAGTTCCGCGGCAAGGAAAACCTCGACAAGGCCGAAACCTTCACGCACCATGATCTTTTGGCCTGTGCCGAAGCGCAGGGCGTCACCATCGAGAAGCGTGACATTCTCGTCATCCGCACCAACTTCCTCAAGCTGTTCTTCGACCAGGGCGAAGCCTTCTACGAGGGCTTCTGCGAGCCCGGCCTGATCTACAGCCCCGAACTCGTCCAGTGGTTCCAGGACATGGAGATTCCGAACCTCGTCACCGACACCATTGCCAACGAGGTCACCACCGACCCCGAAAACGGTGTGGCACTGGTTCTCCACAACGCATTGATGCGCAACCTCGGAGTGGTGTTCACCGAGATCTGCGATCTGGAGAAGTTGGCCGCGGACTGCGCGGCCGACGGCCAGTACACGTTCCTGTACGTCGCCGCGCCACTCAAGGTCGCAAAGGCCAGCGGCTCTCCCGTGAATCCGGTTGCCATCAAATGACATACGAAGATCGCCCTTGGTTGGCGTTGTACCGCAACGACGTTCCCCCCGACATCGACGTCGAACAGCCCACAATGCTCGAAATGTTGGCAGCGGCGGTCCGCTCTGATCCGGACGCCACGGCTGTGAAGTACTTCGACGGTCAACTCAGTTACGCCGAACTGGATCAGCAGAGTGACGCGCTGGCCCGAGCACTCCGAGCCGGTGGACTGGTGAAGGGTGACCGCGTCGCTCTGTTCCTCCAGAACGTTCCGCAGTTCGTGCTTGCGCTCGCCGGAATCTGGAAAGCCGGCGGCGTCGCAGTCTCGATCAATCCCATGAGCCGTGAACGAGAACTGGGATACCAACTCGAAGATTCCGGAGCAGCGGTTCTGATCGCTCTCGAGGGGCTCTACGAGTCCGTCGGCCGCAATGTCGTCTCCGACTCGCCGGTCAGGCGAGTTATCACCACCTCGGAACTCGAGTACCAAAGTCGCAACGATCCGAGGATTTTCGACGGAATCGTCAAGAAGGATCTCGGTACCGACGATCTCGCGACGCTGATCGACGAACATCGTCTCGGCGATCCGATCACCACTGACGCTGCACCGGAAGACATTGCGGTACTGACCTATACGTCGGGAACCACCGGTCCGCCGAAGGGAGCGATGACCTCTCACGCGAACATGACCTTCAACGCCCAGGTGTACCGGGACTGGTTGGGGCTCACCCCGAAAGACACGGTTCTCGGAGTTGCACCGCTCTTCCACATCACGGGGTTGATCGGTCACATCGCGGTGTCCGTCCTGGCGAGAATGCCGCTGGTGCTTGCCTATCGCTTCCAGCCCGAGGTGATGCTCGACGCGATTCGTGAGCACCAACCGACATTCACAGTCGGCGCCATCACTGCTTTTACGGCACTGCTCAACACTCCGGGTTGCGCGCCGGAAGACTTCTCCTCCATGCGGTTGCTGTATTCCGGCGGCGCACCCATCTCGCCGACTGCCGCCGAGGCCGTCCGCGCCATGACCGGTGCTGCGCTGCACAACATCTACGGGCTGACCGAGACCACGTCGCCGACCCATGCCGTTCCCGTTGGTGCGGATACCCCCGTCGACCCCACGTCCGGGGCACTGTCCGTCGGCGTTCCAGTACCCAACACCGTGGTCCGCATCGAAGACGAGGGCGGTGCGGTCCTGCCGATCGGAGAGATCGGCGAACTGGTCGTCCGAGGTCCACAGGTGGTGCGCGGTTACTGGAACAAGCCGGAGGAGAGTGCGTCGGCCATTCGCGACGGGTGGTTCCACACCGGCGACGTGGGGTTCATGGACGAAGCCGGCTGGTTCTACGTCGTCGACCGTAAGAAGGACATGATCATCGCGTCCGGCTACAAGGTGTGGCCACGCGAGGTCGAGGACGTTCTTGCCGAGCACCCCGCAGTCCGTGAGGCGGCAGTCGTCGGGATCGCCGACGAATACCGCGGTGAGACGGTGAAGGCGTTTGTCAGCCTCGTCGCGGGGGCGTCCGTCACCCCGGAAGATCTGATCGATCACTGCAAGCAGCGGATGGCGGCGTACAAGTACCCACGCTCCGTGGTGCTGGTGGAGGAACTGCCCAAGACCGTCACCGGCAAGATACTGCGACGGGAACTGCGCACGATCTCTTGATCGCGGGGCAGCGGGCGGACTTCGCGGTCCGCCTGCTGTCTGATCGCGCACAGTTTCCGGTCGACCGCGCCATTGAGGTAATGGAACAGTAATATGTGCTGAGTACCCACGGACAAACGGGAGACATCAGTGAGCAAGTTCGGACGTAAGAAGCAGCCCACGCCCAAGAGCTACCAGTGGCTGGCCATGACCCTCATCGCGTTGTCGCTCTCCGTGTCGATCGGGATTGCCGCCAAACCCTCCTGAGCTTCGCGAATCCGAAACTTGTAACCCCGCGTCCATCTGCACATGGGCAGATAGGTGCAATTCGGACGCTTAGCTGTTCTAACTTTCCTTCCGTCGTGTCACCTCGGCACCGACGGAGAGGATCAACTCACCATGCGAAGCTCACGCTTCGGCGTGCTGGCCGCTGCCGGCGCTGTCGGACTAGTGCTTGTCACCAGCAGCGTCCAGTCCATCGCCACGGCGTCACCGTTCGGTTCGCTCGACGCCGGTTCGAGTTCCGGTTCGACAGAGATACCGACCGTCAGCGACGGCGGCTTCACGTCCAAGACGCCCTACACTCCCGGCCAGCGCATCGCCGACTATCAGGCGCCGCCGACGGGATACTCCCCCGTGTACACGGAAAGTGTTGCGCGCCATGGTTCCAGAGCACTGTCGAGCCTGAAGTACGACGACCTCAGCCTGCAGCTGTGGGAAATCGCCGAAGCCGAGAACGCATTGACTCCCGTCGGCAAGGAATTCGGCCCGGCCCTCCGTGATCTCATGGCCGCCAACAAGAAGCTGGGGTACGGCAACCTCAGCGGACGCGGGATCACCGAACACAGACAGCTCGGCGCGCGGGTCACCGAACGCCTCCCCCAACTGTTCGACGCCATCGCAGCGCAACAGGGCACCATCACCTTGACCTCGTCGGGTGTGGACCGTGCCGTGGACAGCGCCGAGAACTTCGCGCAAGGGCTGACCGGTGCGTTTCCAGCCGTCGCCGGCGATGTTGCACCGGTGACCACGGATGCCGACCTTCTCTACTTCCACGACTCGGATGCAAACGCCGACTACAAGGACTACGAAGAGTCCGATCCTCGACTGAAAGCCGTCGACGACCAGATCGCCGATCTTCCCCGCACCCGCGAGGTCTCGCGGCACATGATGCTCAGGCTCTACTCGGAGGACTTCGTGAACCGGCTGAGTGCGGGCGAGTTCTCACTCGTCGACCGTGGCAAGGGTTCCAGCACGATCGACAACGAAGTCGACGCCGCGTACATGCTGTACAACACGTACATCATCACTCCGGGCATGGCCGAAGAAGGCAAGTGGAATTTCGAGCGGTTCATCGAACCTGCTGACGCGCAGTGGCTCGCATACACGAACGATGCCGAGGACTTCTACGCCAAGGGCCCGGGCTTCACCGGTGAAGACGTCACCTACCGGATGGCAACTGTCCTGCGCGACGAGTTCCTGCGCGGCCTGCAGAAACACACCGGCGACGACGCCGTCCCGGGAGCGGATTTCCGGTTTGCACACGCAGAAACGATCATCCCCTTCGCGGCACTCTTGAAACTGCCGGGGAGCACCGTCTCGCAGGCGGAGGGCGACCTCTACACCTATGCGAACAACCCCTGGCGCGGATCGCAGGTCAGCCCGATGGCTGCCAACGTGCAGTGGGACGTCTACGCCGGACCGGAGGGTAAGCGTCTGGTCCGAATGCTCTACAACGAGCGCGAGACAGCATTTGCTGCCCCGTGCGCTCCGGTGAGCGCCGGGAGTTTCTTCTACACGCCGGACGAACTGGCCCGCTGCCTGCCGGAGATTTCACCGGCAGCCTGAGATCCGGCAACTCGGGATCCAGCCAGCGGTCGACGAGGGCGCGCCCATACCTGGTGCAATGCCAGCATGCGCGCCTTCTCGTCGTCTTCCATCAACAAGGCGTCGCAGATCCTCACGATGACCGGAGCCGAAACACCAACGGACGTACCCTGTTCCAGCCGCTGATAGTGATTGAAACTGATGTCGGCAATCTGCGCGACATCGCGCCGACTGAGGCCGTGCATTCGGCGAGCACCCTCGCAGCGCATGCCGACCATTTCGGGCGCAAGACTGTTTCGTTTTTCGACGAGCATCTGGCTCATCAACTGACGCGCGCTCGACCCGTTCACGTCGCCACCTTTTCCATCCCTGAAATATGCTTTCACCTAACATGTTTCAGAATATGGGATGGGACGGACCCGGCGGTATCTCCGAGATGACAGATAATCACGCGATACCGCCAACCCTGTGCCCGTCCAGGCTGTGACGATCAGGCTCAAGATCAGGCTATGAACCTGCCGATCGTCGGATTCGACTGGCAGATGGGACTACTGCCCCAGTTGATCGAACCGAACGCCGTCGCAACGACATTGCCGACGCCGGTGTTCACCGTCGCGGACAGGTACGGATAGGTACCGACCAGGTCGACGATTCCGGACTTGCCCGTGTCGGTGTTGACCCACGCAACAGTCACCTGACCCGCCGCCGGGATGGGTGCAGCGGCCGGGAACGAATCGAAGCGAATGTCACCCTTGGCGATGGGCGGATTGGATTCTGGCCCGGACTGGCCGGTGAGCCCGGTCAACGAGGCCAGCGACCCCTGATTCGGACACCCGATAGTGACGGCGGCGCCGCCGAAAGGGTGGGGCGGATCAGCCGAGGCGACTCCGGCGAACATGACGCTCGCGGCAATCGGTAGTCCGATGGCCGCAAAAACCCCGGCCGTGCGTGTGACGCTCATAGCTGCTCCTCGGGTCGACAACACTTTCCGGATACCCCTGGTACAACGCCCGAAACGAAGGAAAGACGACTATTCACACCCCCTAGACAACGCGTGTTGTCAGAACTACAGTCGGTGGTGCAGCTCACACCTATCTCTGCCGCGCGCAGACCAGTCCCAGGGAGTGTTCAGATGAAGCGCTACGACCTCCGCAGTCGCACGGATCAACTCGATCCCGAAACCGATTACGAAGAGATGTCGCGCATTCTCGCGGCGCAAGAGTTTCCCTGGGACATCAATCAGGCGCTCAGCTTCGCACTGTTTCGTACATACGCTGTCCCCTCGATCGGCAAGCTCCTCTTCTCCACGGGCGAGTTCACCGACAAGGTTCAGAAGCGCTACGACGACACCAGCCTGATCCTCGACGCCATCCTCGAGCACGGCCTCAGCAGCACCGAAGGCCGCAAGAGCGTGCGTCGAATGAATCAGATGCACGGCTCGTACGACATCTCCAACGACGACATGCTCTATGTCCTGGCCACCTTCGTCGTCACGCCGGTCAGATGGCTCGACGAGTACGGCTGGCGGAAGATGACCGACAACGAGATCGTCGGGTCGACGAATTATTACCGCCACCTGGGTCGGTACATGAACATCAAAGACACGCCGGACACCTACGAGGGCTTCGTCAAACTTCTCGACGACTATGAGCGCGAACACTTTTCATTCGATCCCGGCGCCCGAGCCGTCGCTGATTCCACCCTCGACCTGATGTGCACCTTCCCGCCCAACAACCTGGCACCGAAGGCTCTGGTCAAGGGATTCGCCTTCGCTCTCATGGACGATCACCTACTCGACGCCTTCCACTACAGGCACCCGAGCACTGCGATGCGCGTCGTCTCACGCGGTGCGCTGAAGGTCCGCGCGCGCCTGCTGCGGTTCTTCCCCGTGCGTACGAAGCGGAAATTCGCCCGCGAGCTGCCCAACATCCGCAGCTACCCGAACGGTTACAAGGTCGAAGACCTCGGCACCTTCCCCACGGGATGCCCGGTCAAGCACCTGCAGGCAGACCAGCAGGCCCAAGCGTAAGCAGGTTCCCATCGTGGAGTGGTGGAACTCCTGGCACCCGGGCTGATTCGCGTTTCTCATGCCTAGATGAGGGAGGAGTCGCGACCAGTACGACGAAGGGTGATCAATTCATGGTTCGTCTCGGCGTCGTGTCGACGCCCCTCTTCTTCGAACTCCATCAGCGCATAGAACCTGCGGGCGCGATCGTTGAGGGTGTAGACCTCGAGTGTCACCTCGCCGTGCATGGTTGTGGCGTGTTCGACCAACGCCCGCCCGACGCCCAACCCTTGTGACGCCGGCGCGACGAACAGTCCCCCGATTTCGGGGCCGATCATTCCCAACAGTCCAACGACAGCGGAGTTGTGCTCAGCGACCCAATTGTCGGCCTGAATCAGATAAACCTCTCGCATCTTCTGTTCCCGTTCGCCCGTTCCCTCACCCGTAAGGAACGGATGGGCTTCACGGGCAGCGCGCGACCACAGGTCGACGACCACATCCTCATCCGAGGATACGTAGCGGCGAATGATCAGATCCTGGTTCACAATCCGACCATACCCTCAGGCGTCAGCGCACTGACCGGGCCGAAAGTGTTCAATTTTCGGATCCACGCAGGACGACCCCGACGTAAATCAGTGGAACAATTCCATTCGTTGCCGCTCCGCAGTTACCGCGTTGTGCAAGGGTTGTCCGATGACTGACGGTGATCCGACAACTGAGCGTGGAGGTCCGGCATCCTGGTGGAAGGTGACAGCGATTGTCACCGCAGTGCTTGTCACTCTCACGTGCGGCGTCATCGTCTGGTCCTTCATGCCGCCGGTTGTGTACTTTCCGTTCTTTGCGCTCGCAGCCTCAGTACTGCTCGGTTTGGGCGGAGTGTGGTTGATACTCAGCCTGATTGGCTGGATGAAGTACAAAACTCTGCGTTTGAGCACGATCGCGCCGGTGATCGTGCTCGTCACCGGTGCGCTCGTGACCTTTTCCGTCCCTTCGCATGTTGCGTTTGCATTGTCGAAAGATTCGCTCGAAGCAGTGGCCGCGGATTGCCAGAAGTCGTTGGAAAACCAAACAATTGGCGTCTACCGGGTCCTGCAGGTCTGGCCCGTCGGCAACGGGTGCCGCTTCCACATCGAGGGTGGTCTAATCGATTCGATCGGATTGGCGCACTTACCTGACGGCGCACCATATCTCGGCAAGCCCCGCCGCGACGGCGAGATCGGATACCAGGAGTTCGACGGCGACTGGTACTCGTTCGTTCAAGCGTTTTAGCAGCGAGAAACTAGCCGACCAGCTTGGCCTTCAGAAGCGCGATCGTGTCCGGAGTGAGTCCGAGACCTTCGGTGAGATAACCGTCGACGGTTCCGTAATCGCTGGCTACCTGCGCGAGTCCAGCTTCCAGGTACGAAGCGTCGACACCGAGGGCCGGCTCGAGATTGGTCGCCACCTGCGGGCTCAGGGCCTGAGAGATCTGCGCAAGGATCTTCTCGTTGGTCGCCTGAAGGTAGGTGTTGCTCAACAGATAGTCGTCCATGATCGTCTGGGCGGGGACACCGGCGATGGACTGCAGCAACATCGCGGTCCAACCCGTGCGGTCCTTGCCTGAGGTGCAATGGAACAACTGCACCCCGTCACTCGCAGCGATGTCCGAGAGGACCTGCTTGAAGCCGGCACGGCGAACGGGATCGGTGACAAAACTGCGGTTGGTGTCGACCAAGAACTGCTTGGCCTCCTCCGGCGACTTGATCGTCGTCGCGAGCTGGGTGAGATCCTTGAACTCGATGGGGATGTTCGTGTACGTCACACCGTCCGGGAGTTTGTCCGCGCCACCGATGAACGGGTTGGAGATCTCGGTTGCGCCGCGCAGGTCATAGGCGTCGGCAAGCCCGAGGCCGGTGAGTGTCGTCTTGTCTGCGTCGGTGGTAGCGGTCAGCGCATTGGACCGGTAGATGACGCCGCGCTTGAGGTGTGAGCCGTCGACGGTGGCGTATCCCCTACCGTCGTTGCCGGCAACGTCGCGAAAGTTGGCCACGGAGGCCAAATTCGGTGTCGGCGCGAGGACAGGATCGAGCGAGCCGAGATCGACCGATCCCGCGTTGAGAGAGCCCAAGTCGAGCGGGATGGCCGTGGCGGGAGCGGCAAACAACAGGCCTCCGGTGACAACAAGTGCGGCGGCCTTCGCACCGCGAGCGAACAACATTCGTGAGCGTGTGGACATGTGGCAGTGTCTCTCTCTGTGGTTTGGGATTTGCGGTTTGGTGAGCTGGAGTTACGGTGCGACATCACCGATTCCGGTGAACCCGTATCGCTGATGGGGTCCGATGACTGCTACCTCGAACAGTCCTGTCCCGGTGCGAGTTACGCCGTCTTCTACAAGGGTGAACCGGGCCAAATTGTCGACCGGGCACAGCATCTTCTTCCACGGTTCGATGTCCGAAACCTTCTCTCGCAGGCCCTGAACCACCAGTTCTCCCTGCCACATCCCGTGGCGCCAATCCTGCTCGAGTCCGTAGCCCGTACCGACACCGATGTAGTTGGGCAGAATCGGTTCGCAGGTTATCTCCAGGATGTGGTCGGATTCGCCTGGTGCACCGGGGCGCCGGAAGTACAGCGTTCCGCTCTTCACCTCGCGAGTACCGGAAATGAAGGTGAGCTGGTGGTCCGGTCGACCCAACCACTCCGGCTCACGCGAGCGGTCCGCCCAGACGCGAGTCGCATCTTCGAGGATTCGGCGTCCCTGCTGATCTTCTTGAACGATCGTGACGATGGTGAAGTCGCCGAATTGCATGATCGAGTAAATCCAGAAGAAGTTCTGACTGCCGGCTATCGCCGGATCTGCCTTGCGTCCAGGCGGTTCCGCTTCGCCGACCGGTCGCACACCCCAGGACCGATCGCGATTACCCCGCCACGTCTCCGGGGTGACCGGGATGACGTCGCCGTCGACGGTCAAGGATCCGGACCATGTTCCGGTCTGCACGAATCGTTGCGTGTCGAAGGTGACTCGTTCGAGCTGGCGATGGAAATGTCTGGCCTCGAGATTGGCGGGGCCGTCGGACTCGAAGGTGAGGTCGAAGCTCAGGTCCGGCGCTTCGGGACTCGGGTCCAACACCACACGTAGGCGGTGCAGACCCTCGATGATTTCGATTCGCAGTGGGCCTACTGACAGGTCCATACGATCGTCACCCAAGGCTCGGGATGCCCGGAAGACAATATGGTCTTCGCCGCGCCGAAGAACCGCAAAGCCGTCGCATACACCAAGATTGGGGTACTGACCGAGACCGATGATGAGAAACAGCGGCTCGGTGTCGCCGTCGACGCCGGCATGGCAGTTGAAGTAGTAGCGGTCGTAGAAGTTTCGATCCGAGGTGCCCACGTGGCGGATGGTCTCGGCGATCTGATGTACCGGGTAGTCGTCGAGCGGGGACAGTGTCATCGTGCATCTCCTGTTGTGAGCGGGGATGTTGCGAGCGACTCCCAATAGGTGCCGTCGAGCATGGCTTCGAGTGTTTTGTGGTGCAGGATCATCTCGTCCGGGTTGTCGGGGAATTCGGCCTGACCGAAAGCCACTGCGCGGCTTTGGACTCGGAACATGATCACCGCGTGCCGCAGCGCGGCGAAAAGGATGTAGAAATCTAGATCCGCAACCTGGTGGCCGGAAAGCGAGCCGTAGGCATCTGCCACGTCCTCGCGACGAAGGAAGTCCGGCATTCCGGGGAGTCCGGCCATGGCAGCGAGATCCTCGAAGAACCTGTGCTGGAAGATCATCCAGCCGAGGTCCAGCTCACGCGGCCCCAGTGTGGCCATCTCCCAATCGAGGACCGCCGCCGGCTCGAAGTCGCGGTAGATGACATTTCCGATCCGCGAGTCACCCCAGCAGAGCACTGCGGAACCGGCATCGACGGGAAAGTTCGCTTCGATCCAGTCGAAACCGCGCTCGATCAACGGAGATCCTGGTCCGTCGGCTGTTGTCCACTCGTAATAGCGCCGCTGGTCCTCGAGGTGCGCGCGAAGTGCTTCTGCCCCAGTCGGTTCGGCACCATCGCGGCACAACTCGGGGAGTGCGAGGTGCGGATCGGCCATAGCGTGTAGCTCGGCGAGCACCCGGACCGATGACTGCTGGAGTCGAGAACAGTCGTCGGCCGAAGCTTCCGAGAGCCAGGATCCGAACGTGTACGGCATGACATCGGGCGGGATTTCGCCCTCACGCCGTTCCATCACGAAGAACTCGCCGCCGAGCGCGTCCGGGTTGCTCTCGGACCAGTACACCCGCGGGATCGGCACCGACGTGTGAGCGGCGACGGCGCTCATGACCCGAAACTGCTGGTCCAGGTTGTAAGACGGAAAGATCGGTACCGCACTGTCCCGCGGGGCGATACGGGCGACCAAGCGATGCTCGGCTCGAATCCCGTCCTCGATCCACGTCGCGTCGAAAAGCACAGTTTCGTTGGACATGCCGTTCGCGGCCGGTACCTCGACCGAGGTCACGGAAGGTTTCGAGCCTCGCCACAGCACGGTCGCGAGCCAGCCTTCGAGGCTGCGCCGCATCTCTGCCGGGTCGTTGCGGGATTCGCCGGGCCTGGCAAATTCGGCGTAGTCGGGATCTTCGCCGGAGTTTTCTGTTTCGGTTCGAAGGTTCATCACCACTCCTCGTGGTTCGGTGGCGCCGATGCGCACGTGCCGATTGTCGATACAATATGTATCGACTAAAGCCGTGACAGAATGTAACGGCCATCACAGCGATACCGCAAGGGATTTGCCCAAAATGTCCAAAGATTCCGAAACTCAGCACCGCCTGGGCCCGCAGCGAAACCCTGCAATCGACGACGCAGTACTGGACGCGACCAGGCAACTGTTGGAAGAAAAGGGGTACGCGGGCACGTCCATCGACGCCATAGCCACGCGTGCGGGAGTAGGACGTCCAGCCATCTACCGTCGGTGGCCGTCGAAGGCACACATCGTCAACGACGCGATCTACCCCGTACTCGACGTCGAACAGGGCGCTGACATCGACACCGAACTCGGCACCGAGGGCACGATCACGGATCAGATCCGCGCGCTGGTGCACGGCGCGGTTGCTCTGTTCGCAGCTCCCGCCACACGAGCCGCTGCTCCCGGATTGATGAGCGAAGTGCGAACAAACGCGGAATTACGCGACGTTCTCGTGGTGCGGCAACTGGCCGGAGTCCGCGTCGAGCTGAACCGTCGACTCGAGGCGGCGAGAGAGCGCGGCGACATCCGAAGCGGCGTCGACGCCGACGCTCTTCTCGACATCATGGCTGGCGCGGCCATCTTCGCGATGTCGGTTCGCGACGTCTCGGACCCGGGACCGTTTGCCGATTCTCTTGCCGACATAGTGCTGAACGGCATACTCCCCGACGACAACTAGGCGCCAACCTCGCCGACTATCCTGTGGGGCATGACCGAGCCTGTAGCGACCGCTGACCTTGCCGACGAGATCGGACCCGACATCCGTAGCTGCGACACGCAGTTCACCCAGTTCGGTGGACGTGAAGTCTTTGCCGGCCCCATCACCACCATCAAGTGCTTCCAGGACAACCTGCTCGTGAAGCAGACCCTCAGTGAACCGGGCAACGGCGGAGTCCTCGTCGTCGACGGTGACGCGAGCATCCACACCGCCCTGGTCGGCGACATCATTGCCGGCCGCGGCGTCGACAACGGCTGGGCCGGCGTCATCGTCAACGGAGCCGTCCGCGACTCCGCGATCCTGCGCACCCTCGACATCGGCGTCAAGGCATTGGGCACCAACCCGCGCAAGAGCACGCAAACCGGTTCGGGCGAGAAGAACGTGCCGATCGAAATCGGCGGAGTCACCTTCAACCCCGGCGAGATCGTCTACAGCGACCAGGACGGCGTCGTCGTTCGCGAGAGCTAGTCAGAAGTCGCGGGATCAGGCGGGGGCTTCCACTTTGGCGGCCATCCCGCCGATCTCGACGACATCGCCGTCACGAAGCTGGCGGCCCCGACGATCTTCGACCTCACCGTTGACCGAAACCATGCCGTCGGCGATCACTTCCTTCGCCTCCGCGCCCGATTCGATGAGGTTCGCGAGCTTGAGAAACTGACCGAGCCGAATCATTTCGTCGCGGATGGGTACTGCTGGAATGTTGTCGGTCATGTCAATCATCTTCCTCCTCCCACAAAACTGGACACGACAGACCACACTTAGCGTGAGGATCTGATCGACCGGTAGGAGAGGAAGCTCGATGGCACCATTGACCGAGGTATCGGACACCACTGCAGAGTTGGTGGAATCGCCACCCGAAAATCCGCGCCAGGCGCGTCGATTCCGCAAAGGGCGGTTCAGCCAGGTTCCCCATATCTCGGGACTGATCCTCGGAGTCTTCTCCGTACTGGTGTTCCTGTGGAGCATCTCGCCGGTACTGCGGCACATCCTCCGCGTCCCACGCGAATACATCGACAGCTACTACTTCGACGCACCGGATACGAGCCTGTCGTGGGCGCTCGTCGTCGCCCTGCTCGCCGCCGCCCTCGCGAGCCGCAAGCGCATCGCCTGGTGGCTGTTGACGATCTACCTGTCACTGATCACCCTCACCAACATCGCCTCCGCGATCGTCGACAAGAACCCGAACAACGCCGTGGCGGTTGTCGTTCTGCTTGTCGTGATCGGAATCCTCATCGCGGCGAGGCCCGAGTTCTACACACGCGTACGGCGCGGCGCCGGCTGGAAAGCACTCGGCGTACTGATCGGCGGCATGGCTGTAGCGACCGTGATCGGTTGGGGCCTTGTCGAACTCTTCCCAGGTGACCTACCGCAGAACCAGCGATTCCTCTGGGCCCTGAACCGCGTCACCGCTGCAGCTTCGGTCGACAACGAGGTGTTCGACGGCCACCCGCGTGTCTTCGTCAACACGGTCCTCGGTCTCCTCGGTGCCATCGCGCTACTCGCAGCCGTCATGACGCTCTTCCGCGCGCAACGCTCCAACAACGCCCTCACCGGAAATGACGAGTCCGCGATCCGCGGGTTGATCCAGAACTTCGGTGCCGACGACTCTCTCGCTTACTTCGCCACCCGCCGCGACAAGGCGGTCATCTTCGCGCCGAGCGGCAAGGCCGCGATCACGTACCGCGTCGAGATCGGCGTCTGCCTCGCCAGTGGTGATCCCATCGGTGATCCTGAAGCGTGGCCGCACGCCATCGAAGCGTGGCAGGGGCTCGCGTCGCAGTACGGCTGGGCGACGGCCGTCATGGGCGCCAGCGAAACCGGGGCGACGGCATACAAGAAGGCGGGCCTGAGCGTCCTGCAGCTCGGCGACGAAGCGATCCTGCGCACCCGCGAGTTCAATCTCAACGGACGCGACATGCGCCCGGTGCGCCAGGCGGTCACCCGCGTGAGGCGTCACGGCGTCACCGTGCGGATGCGACGCCATCGCGACATCCCGCCCGAGGACATGGCAGCCGTCATCATCCGCGCCGACGACTGGCGCGACACCGACACCGAGCGCGGCTTCTCCATGGCGCTCGGCCGACTGGGCGATCACCTCGACGGCGATTGCCTCCTCGTCGAAGCCGTCATGGGTGAAGGCACCGAGGACGAAAGCGTCGTCGGCATGCTCTCGCTCGTGCCGTGGGGACCGAACGGTGTTTCGCTCGACCTGATGCGCCGTAAGCCGACGGCGCCCAACGGTGTCGTCGAATTGATGGTCTCGGAGTTGGCCACACGTTCGGACGAGATCGGCGTCGTGCGAGTTTCGCTCAACTTCGCCGTGTTCCGCTCGGTGTTCGAGGAAGGTTCGCGCATCGGCGCCGGCCCGATCCTCCGCATCTGGCGCTCGGTGCTCGTCTTCTTCTCCCGCTGGTGGCAGCTCGAAGCGCTGTACCGCTCGAACGTGAAATACCAGCCGGATTGGGCGCCGCGCTTCCTCTGCTTCGAGGACAACCGCGAACTGCCGCGCGTCGGATTCGCGTCGGCCATCGCCGAAGGCTTTGTGGTTCTGCCCAGTTTCGGGCGCAAGTCCAGCCAGGTCGTCAAGCACACGGGCACGCATGCGGCGGTGCCGGCAGCTCTAGTGACTTCCGAAGGACTGCATGCCGACGGCAGCCCGCCGGACTCGGCGCCGACGTTCACGACCAACGGTCCGCGTCGACCCGAGCAGGTCCGCGTGCGCATGAACAAGCTCGCGCAATTGGCCGACGAAGGGATCGCCGCGTACCCCGTCGCCTATCCGCCGACCCACACGATTGCCGCCGCAGCGAAGTCACCGGAGGGCACCCGCGTGCGAATCGCGGGACGCCTCCTGCGGGTCCGCGACTACGGCGGAGTGGTGTTCACGGACGTGCGCGACTGGTCCGGCGACATTCAGGTCCTGGTCGACCAGGACAACGTCGGCCGCGAGAAGCTGGCGGAGTTCGCTGCCGAGTTCGATCTCGGTGACCTGATCGAAGTCAGCGGAACCATCGGGCGCAGCCGCAAGGGCGAGCTGTCGCTCATTGCCGTCGAGTGGCGCATGAACGGCAAGTGCCTGCACCCGCTGCCGGACAAGTGGAAAGGCCTCTCGGATCCCGAGACCCGCGTCCGCCAGCGGTACCTCGACATCGCCCTCAACCCGAAGGCCCGCGAACTGCTCGAGGCCCGAAGCGCCGTCGTGAAGTCGCTGCGCGATTCACTCGGTGGTCGCGGATACCTCGAAGTCGAGACCCCGATCCTGCAGCAGGTGCACGGCGGCGCGAACGCTGCTCCGTTCCTGACACACATCAACGCGTACAACCTCGACCTCTATCTCCGCATCGCACCCGAGCTGTACCTGAAGCGGTTGTGCGTCGCCGGTATGGAGAAGGTGTTCGAGATCGGCCGCGTGTTCCGCAACGAGGGCGTCGACTTCAAACACAATCCCGAGTTCACGATCCTCGAGGCCTACGAAGCCCACAGCGACTACGAGGGCATGATGCGGATGTGCCGCAAGCTGATCCAGGCGGCGGCCGTCGCAGCATTCGGTCGCGAGATCATCATGCGTCCCGGCCCGGACGGCGAACTGGTCGAGGTCGACATCTCCGGTGAGTGGCCGGTGAAGACGATGCACGGCGCCGTCGCCGAAAAACTTGGTGTCGACGTCTCCCCCGAGACAAGTCTCGAAGACCTGCAGAAGTTGTGCGACGCCAATGAGATCCCGTACCAGTCCAGCTGGGATACCGGCGCCATCGCGCAGGAAATGTACGAGCATCTGGTCGAGGACTACACGGAGTTCCCGACGTTCTACACCAACTTCCCCACCTCGATGTCGCCGCTCACCCGGCCGCACCGCAGCATCCCCGGCGTCGCCGAGAAGTGGGACCTGGTGGCGTGGGGCGTCGAACTCGGAACCGCATACAGCGAGCTGACCGACCCTGTGGATCAGCGCAACCGGCTCACCGAGCAGTCGATGCTCGCGGCCGGCGGCGACCCGGAAGCGATGGAATTGGACGAAGACTTCCTCCAAGCCCTCGAACACGCGATGCCGCCGACGGGTGGTCTCGGGATGGGCGTCGACCGAATCGTCATGCTGATCACGGGTGGCAGCATCCGCGAGACGCTGGCCTTCCCCCTCGCGAAACCGCGTCAGTAGTCCGGATTCTCGCGTGCCGGAATTGTTCCACGTGAAACCACCGGGCGAGATCTTGCAGGTCGGCGAGAGCCGACTGCATGTTCTTGCCGAGGGCGACGGCCCCGTCGTCGTCCTGTGCGGTGGGCTGGCGGGCAATTGGTTCGACTGGGATGACTGCGCGCGTCATCTTCAGTCGGACCACACCGTCGTCCGCTTCGATCGCCCGGGCTTCGGGCTCAGCGAGCCTACTTCCGAAGTTCCGACCGTCCGCGGCGAAGCTCAGCGGATCCGCGACGTGCTCGACACTCTGGGACTGAGTGGTCCGGCCGTGGTGGTCGGCCACTCCATCGCCGGCTTCTACGTCGAAGGCTTCGCGCGCCTGTTCCCCGATCGGGCTGCGGGGATGCTCCTCCTCGATTCCAGTGCCGAGAAGGAGCCGAAACGTCTGTTCCCCCGCGACCTGCTGCTGATCGCCTCCCGGGCCGCCGCGGCCTCGTTCAGCACCACCGGGCTCCAACGACTCCTCGGTACGACGACGCGCAAGATCCTCAACCAGTCCGTGCCGCCGAGCGGGTCGTCCGAAGCCACTCTCGAATGGGTGCGGAAGATCTACCGCGAGCCTCATTATCTGGAAGCGGCGATGATCGAATACGTCGCGTACACCGATATGGCGCTGGAGCTCACCGCTTTACGACGCTCGAGCAAGCATCCACTGCCCGACATCGACCTCAGCGTCGTAGCCGCACACACTGGCCACACCACTCCCTGGTCCATCGCCTGGATGGCAAAGCAGCAGAAACTCGCCACCTACCTCGGTGGGAGTTTTCACGTCCTGCGCCCGGCGCATCACCACGCGATGATCGACCAACCCGAGGGGTTGGCGAACTTGATTCGGCGCCTCACGCAGCCGAACCGTCGGGGATGACACTTAAAGTTACAACTCGGACAGTAGCCGGATCATTGCTAGTCTCGGACAGCTTCTGCTTTCTACGACAGGCTGACCATGGACCGTTCGACACGTCGGGTGCGCTCGTGCCTGATTTTCGTGGCGATCCTCGTTGTCGCCCTGGCGGGCATCGCCGCCCGTCCACCCGGGTTTCTGTCGACCTTCTGGCCCGCCAACGCGATCCTTCTGGGCATTCTCCTCCGTAACCCTCGCTCGTTTGCGCCGATCGGACTCGCCGTCGGCGGCGCCGCGCTATTGACGGCGGATCTTTCGACCGGAAGTTCGGTGCAGCGGGCCCTCGAATTGAATGCGATCAATCTGGTCGGGGTGACCACTGGCTTGATCGCCGCGAACTTGCTCGGCTGCTTCCCGAGGCGGATCCCCGAAACCAAGTACACGGCCAGAATCTTCCTCATCTCGGTTCTGGCGTCGTTCACGGCCGGGTCCGCCAGCGCACTACGCACTCAACTCCACGAAGGAAGCGGTGCGGCAACGGAATTGGTGGGGTGGTTCTTCGCCGATCTGTGTACGTATCTGATCGTGCTGCCGATCGTTCTGTCGGCACCGACGCTCGAACACATTCGAAGAACCTGCGGGCCGTCCGTGCGGCAGAGTCTGCGCTTGAGGCGGCTCGCACAGATCCTGGCGCCTCTGGCCGCTCTCCTGGCCTGTCTGCCACTCGCCCTGGAGGTTCAGGGAGCCCTTGCGCTGCTGCTGCCGATGCCGGCGCTCCTGTGGTGCGCAATGCGTGTCTCACTGTTCAGCACTTCACTCCTGGCAGCCGGATGGAGCGCGTGGGCACTGGTCATGGCGGGTAAGGGCCGTCTGGCACTGGCAGATCCGGTGCACCTACTCAGTGAGGGGGTGACCACCCGGATCTCCGTCATCTTGATGGCACTCTCCCCCATCGCCGTAGCCGTCGCCACTGGCGCACAGCGGCGCGCTGAGCGAGAACTCCAACGCATCGCCGAATGCGACGCCCTCACCGGAACGCTGAGTCGCCACGCGTTCTGGACCCAATCGCAGGAACTCCTCGACGCCCAGCACGCGGCACAACGACCGATCGCCGTCATGATGCTCGATCTCGACCACTTCAAATCGATCAACGACAACCTCGGCCACCTCACCGGCGATTCGGTCCTCGAACAGTTCGGAAACACCCTCCTCGCCGCTACCGAAGGGCTGGGACTCTCCGGCCGACTGGGTGGTGAGGAATTTGCCGTCGCCGCCGCCGACTGCACCTTCGAGGAAGCCATCCAGCTCGCGGAGCGCATCAGAGAGGCGCAAGAGGCCCACGCGCGATCCATTCGCGGTTTCGCGGGAACGGTCAGTATCGGCGTCGCCTGGGCCGATCGCGCGATGCCGGGGATGGAGACGCTGCTCGATATCGCCGACAACGCGATGTACCAGGCAAAACGCGACGGCCGAAACCTCGTGGTGGCGTTCGATCTCTACATGGCAAGGTGACGTAGGTGCAACTACTCCTGATCCGACACGCGCTCCCCGAACTGGCCGAGGTCACCGAAGGCCGCGCAGATCCCTCGCTGACCGACGAAGGTCGTGCCCAGGCACTACGGCTGCCCGCAGCACTGGCGCCGTACCGGATCACCGGGCTCTTCAGCAGCCCGCAGAAGCGCGCACTCGAGACCGCAGCCCCGGTAGCGCAGATATTGGGCCTTCCGGTCACCCAGCGCGAGGGCCTGGCGGAATACGACTACGAGCAGCCGCACTACATCCCGATGCACGAGGTCCTGGAGCGGGCGCCGGAAACCTATGCGCGCATCAAAGCCGGCTGGCTCCCCGAGTCGGTGGACGGCGACGCCTTTCGTGTGCGAGTCCTCGGTGCGATCGACGAGATAGTCGCGGCAACGGACAACGACGCCACCGTGGCGATCTTCTGCCACGGCGGCGTCGTCAACATCGTTCTGCAGGAACTGCTCGGACTGGAGCGCCCGTTGACCTTCCCGATCGAGTACGTGTCCGTCACGCGCATTCTCGTGTCGCGAAACGGAAGCCGCAGGGTCGGGTCGATCAACGAAACCGGTCACGTACGCAACATGCTTCGCGTGTAGTCACACGTTGTGGCACGCCACCTGATGGCCGCCCTCGACGAGACGCAGCTCGGGAACTTCCTCGGCGCAGAGATCAGTAGCCAGCGGGCACCGCGTGCGGAAGCGGCAGCCACTGGGCGGATTGAGCGGCGAGGGCAGTTCGATGACCTTCTGCTCGACGTTCTGCGCCGCGGTGACGGTGGCGTCGGGATCGGGAATCGACGCCAGCAGTAGCTGCGTGTACGGGTGCAGCGCGCGGTTCTGCATGTCTTCTGCGGGAACGATTTCGCAGACGCGGCCCAAGTACATGATCATCACGCGGTCACTGATGTTCTTCACGACGGCCATGTTGTGCGCAATGAACAGCAGCGACAGCCCGTGACGCTTCTTCGCGTCCTCGAGCAGGTTCAGAATCTGCGCCTGCACGGAGACGTCGAGACTCGAGACCGGCTCGTCACAGATCAGGACCTTGGGGTCGAGCATCAATGCGCGGGCGATGCACACGCGCTGGCACTGACCACCCGAGAGTTCGCGTGGGGTTCGGTCCCACACCATGTCCGGGTCCAGCCCGACCTCGGCAAGAACCTCGCGCGCCCGAGCTTCGATGGCGGCCTTGTCTTTTCCGCCCCAGATCGACGGACCCTCGGTGATGAGAGCTTTGACCTTGCGTCGTGGGTTCAGCGAGGAGATCGGGTCCTGGAAGATCATCTGCAGCTGAGTGCGGCTGCGACGCAATTCTTCCGCGCCCAGTGCCGTCATTTCCGTCTCTCCGAGGCGGATCGAGCCCGACGTCGGTGAGGGCAACTGCATGATCGCCCGGCCCGCCGTGGACTTGCCACAGCCGGATTCACCGACCACGCCCAAGGTTTCGCCCGGCGCGACGGTGAAGCTGATCCCGGACACGGCGTGAACGGTCTGCCCCTTGCCGACGTTGAATTCGACGACCAAGTCCTCGACCGTCAGGGCCGCGTCCACCGTCTCGGGCTTTCTGGTATCCACTGATGCAGTCATCAGACCATCTCCTTCACCGCGAGCGTCAGGCCCGCTGCGGTAGTGCCGGCCTTCTCGTTGGCGACCAATGCCGTTGTGCCTCCAGGGGTGTCGACCGGATAGTGGCACGCGAACGTGTGGCTTTCGGTTGTGTTGTCCCCCGGTCCGCCGGGAGCCAGGGCCGGTTCGCCGGTCAGGCAGTCGTCCTGGGCGTACCGGCAGCGGGCGGCGAAGCGGCAGCCGGTGATCGGCTTCGTCATGTCCGGGAGCCCACCCGGAATTGTTTGCAGCACTGTGTGCGTCGGTGATTCGAGTCGCGGAATCGCAGCCATCAGCGCTTCAGTGTACGGGTGACGCGGACGAGTGAACAACTCTTCGGTCGCCGACGTTTCCACGACGGAACCGGCGTACATGACCGCAACACGGTCCGATCGACCCGAGACCACACCGAGGTCGTGGCTGATCAGAATGACGGCCATGTTGAGCTTGTCGTTGAGTGAGGCGAGCAGATCGAGAATCTGCTTCTGCACCGTCACGTCGAGAGCGGTGGTCGGCTCGTCGGCGATCAGCAGTTTCGGCTCGCAGGCCAGCGCCATCGCGATGACCACACGCTGTCGCATACCTCCCGAAAGTTCGTGGGGGTACTGGTCGAGCCGACGCTTGGGCTCGGGGATACCCACCATCGACAGGAGTTCCGCTGCGCGATCGCGGGCCGCGTCCTTCTTCAGACCCAGGTGGAACTTCAAGGATTCGGTGATGTGGGTACCGATGCGCTTGAACGGATTGAGCGAGGTCATCGGATCCTGGAAGACCATGGCGATCTCGGGTCCCCAGAAGTGCTTCATCTCCGACTTCTTCATCGTCGACATGTCGCGGCCGGCAAACGTCACCGTCCCGCTGATGTCGAGAGCCGGACCCTTCTGGAGCAGTCCCATGATGGTGCGCCCGAGAACCGACTTGCCGGAACCGGATTCACCCACGATGCCGAGAGTCTCGCCGGCGGAGACGTGGATCGAGACACCGTCGACTGCTCGCAACTGACCACGGGGAGTCGCGAATACGGTTCTGATGTTGTCCGCCTGCAGCAGCGGAACGCCGTTCTGAGCTGAAGTGGTCACAGCTTACTCCGATACTTCTCGCCGATGAGGTTGAAGGAGAACACCGTCAGGAAGAGGAAGACGCCTGGTACCAGGACGATGAACGGATGCTTCTCCACGATCCCGCCCTGACCTTCCGCAATCATGTTGCCCCAGGTCGGATCAGGTTGTGCGATACCGAGTCCGAGGAAGCTCAGTGATGCTTCCGCGACGATCAGGCCGGAGACGGCCACCAGGCCGAGCGCGGCGACGGGAACGAGGACGTTGGGAACCAGCTCGCGCCAGATGACGCGCCATTTGGTGGCGCCCATGGCTCTCGCGGCAAGCACGAACTCGCGTTGGGCTACGACGATGGTGTTTGCCCTGGCGATTCGAACCATGCTGGGAATGCAGAGAATCGACAGTGCGAGGGTGATGTTGCGCAGGTTCGACGTGAGCACCGCGGCCAGTGCGATGAGCAGCACCAGAGAAGGAATGGCCAGCAGCGAGTTGGTCAGGATTCCGACCACGGCGTCGACCTTGCCACGGAAATAGCCGGCCATGACGCCGATGGTGCCACCGATGATCATGCCGATCAGCACGGCGCAGATGGCGACAGTCAAGGAGGCGCGAGCACCGAACAGGGCGCGGGCGAGCAGGTCGAGACCGAAGTTGTTGGTACCCAACGGATGATCGGAGAGCAGGCTCGGCGATGCGAAGCCCGGCTCGGCCAAGGTCTTGACCGTGTCCTTGTACTCACCGAGCGGCAGCAGCGGCGCGAAGATCGCGGCCAGGATCAGCGCGACCAGCCAGATGCACGCCAACCAGTACGAGAGATCGAACTGACTGCCCCACTTGGACGTACCGAGTTTGCCGAGCCCCTTGAAGAGGAAAACCAGGGCAACGAGCGCGAGCACGATGCGGACGGTCATCATGATCGCTGAACCGAAGAGTGCGGTGCCGAGCAGCGCAACGCCGACCACTGTGAGAATCGATCCGATCAGGACCAGATTCTTGGGCTGTTCCAGCGTCTCGACGGGACCGGGAGCCAGCAGGACTGTCTGCTGCCGGTATGTCATCACCTCGGACGGGGCCGGCGACGGGGCCGCTCCGTCTGGCGTCACTTCAGACATGGACACGACGACTCCTCGGGTCAAGATAGGTGTACAGAACATCGATCGCACTGTTGACGAGGACGTAGATGACCGCGATCACGACCACCGCGCCGAGCAGCATCGGCGAATCACCCTGCTGCGCTGCGCGGACGATGAGCGTGCCCATTCCGGGCAGTGAGAACAGCGTCTCGACGATCACGGTGCTGCCGATCATGCCGCCGAGAGCCAGACCCATCATCGTGATGAGCGAGAACGACGACGGGCGGAGCGCGTCACTGAAAAGCACTCGCAGCGTGGGCATTCCCTTGGCCTTCGACGCGAGGATGTAATCCTCACGGAGCGTCGTCACCAGGTCGGATCGGAGAACGCGAGTGAACATCGCCATCTCGAGGAGGCTGATGGTGATCGCGGGAAGTATTGCGTGTGAGAGGTTTCCGGAGAGGCTGTCGCCGATGCGCACCCACTGTGATCGCGGGAACCAGCCGAGCCAGTTGACGGTGACCATGATCAGCAACAGACCGGCGAGGAAGCTCGGGACGGAAAGAACACCGAACGTCGCGGCGCTGATGACGCGGTCGATGACGCCGCCTTCGTGGTGCGCCGACCAGAGTGCGAGCGGAACTGCGACGACGAGTGCGATGACCAGACCCATCACTGCCAACTGAACGCTGACGGGGAGAGCGGAACTGATCGCGGTGAGGACGTCCTGCTGCGGGGGAACGAGCGAGTTGCCGAGGTCGCCCTGGAGAGCGCTGGTCAGCCAGTCCCAATAGCGAACCAGGAGTGGATCGTTGAGTCCGAGCTGCTGCCGAACTTCCTCGTACTCGGCAGGCGTTCGGCCTTCACCGAGAACGGAGACAGCGGGATCGCCGGGGATCAGTGATGCCAGCACGAAGGTTCCGAAGCTGACGATCAGGATCACAATGACGAGCTGGCCCAATTTCTTACCTATTGCGCCGATGTTCATCGATTTCGTCTCCTTCGGACAGCGAGCTCGCAATACACAGCAGTTCCTCTGATTTCATTTCTTCGTTCGCAGCCGGCCCCGATCCGCTGCAATACGGGCGCGGGGCCGGCTGTGAACTTCAGGCTCTCTAGGACTTCCAAGCTCCGTCGAAGAGCACGATTCCGTCGAGGCTCTGCTCGAGTCCGTGAACGTTCTGGTTCCACACGTCGAGTGCGGCGACGTTGCCCCACACCTGCCACGGGACGGTCTCGTTGGCGCGTTCCTGGATCTGTGCCAGGACTGCCTTCTTGTCCTCGTCGGTGGTTGCGACGCCCAACTTGTCCAGGAGAGCATCCATTTCGGCGTCGGAGTAGCCGGTCGCGTTGTTACGGCCACCGGACTTGATGCCCGTGTACAGACGCTCGTAGGGATCGGCCTCGGCGAGGCTCAGTGCTGCGGTGCTCATGTCGTAGTCGTGATCGGCGTACATCCGCTTGACCAGATCACCTGCACCGGTGACGTATTCGATCTGAGCGTCGAAGCCGACTGCGTTGAGCATCGCCTGGATGGCCAGAGCCGTTGCCTGTGCGGACGGTTCCTGGATGGAGAGGAAGGTGATCTTTCCGTCGTAGCCGTCGGCCTTGGCCTGATCGAGCAGTTCCTTCGCCTTGGCGGGATCGACGCCGATCGGTGCGACGTCGTTGTGCCAGCGCGAGGTATCCTGGAAGATCTCCTGGCCGGGCAGTCCCTTGCCGTTGTTGACGCGGGTGTTGAGCGTCTCCGGATCGACGGCCAGCGCCATCGCCTGGCGGACACGGACATCCGAGCCCGGGCGGCCCGGGGCCATGTTCACGTTGGCGATGTAACCGAGCGACGGGATGTCGACGAAGCCGGGGTAACCCGACTCGATCAGATCCAGGATCGGGGTGAGCGTACGCATGTACGCGGCGTCGATGCCGCCCGTCTTGAGTGCTTCGGCGGTGGGCTGAGCGCCGACGATGCTGATCAGCTTGAGCTTGTCGATGTTCGGTGCGCCGTCGTAGTAGTCGGGGCGAGCAGCCAACAGCAGTTCCTCGTTGGGAGCGAACTTCTCGAGGGTGAAGGCGCCGGCGCCGATCGGGGTGAACTGGTCACCCTGCTGGGCGCTCGGGGCGACGATCATGCCGGGTCCGGTGGCTAGCATCGACTGGATGCCTGTCCACGGATCAACGAGGTTGAAGACTACGGTCGTCGCGTCTGGGGTGTCGATCGAGGCAACCTTGGAAGCCCACAGGCTCGACTGAGGTCCCTTGTTGGTGACGTAGCGGTTGATGCTGTCGGCGACGGCCTTCGAGTCGAGAGCTGTGCCATCGCTGAACTTCACACCGTCGCGGAGCTTCAGCGTCCAGGTCTTGCTGTCCGAACTCGCTTCGAGCGACTGAGCGAGCTTGGGCTCGAACTTCTGCCCGATGGGGTCGTAACGCATGAGCACGTCGTAGATGGCGCTGAGCTCGCTGCCACCGGTGGCACCGGCAACCTGAGCCTTCGCGGGATCGAGAGTCGTGACCGCCGAGTAACCGCTGAACGTCAGCGTGCCGCCCTTGGTGGGAGTGCCGGGATCGGCCTGCTCGTTGACCATGCCGATCTTCAGCGAGGAACCGGAATCAGCGGATTCGCCGCCGCCATTGCTCGAGCCGTTGTCGGCGCACGACGCCAGGAACATACTTGCGGTGATCGCCAGCGCAGCCGCAGCCAATCTGCGACTTCCGCGGCGGGAACTACGACTCATTCGAATGCCTCCAAGGCGGGGTAAGACCGTGACGTGATGTTGAACACGAAACAGTCTGTGATGGGAGGCACAGAAAATTGGATCGAGTCTCGCTCAGTGGAATCGGTTAAGTTGCAGGCCTCAACAGTCAGGTAAACCGACCCTGGCCAGCGGTTACCTTCGTGGACAGCAGACCAGCCGGTCTAGTCCCGGTCGAGCGTCGCTTCCTCGAGATCGAGCTCGCGAAGTACCTTCCGGAGGACCTCGTCGTCGATCCGGCCGGCATCGCGTTCGGCGATGAAGACGCCTCGCTCGGCATCGATCATCTCGAGGCGCAGCGAGCGGAAGGCGTTCGACGGGCTCTCCCCCAGATCCTCGTCGCTGCGTCCCAGTCGCTCCCACGCCGAGTTCGCGCGGTGGGTGTTCCAGCTTCGCAAGATGTCCGCGGCACGATTGCGGACCTGAGGGACGTCGTCGGCGTCGGCTCCGACCAATTCGTCCAGCCGCGCCGCAGCGGCCCGTGCAGCCTTGTCCTGAGCGGCCGCCTCGGCGCGGGCGTCGGACTGCTCTTCGTCCCCCTGCACGCCGAGGACACGGATCACCCACGGCAACGTCAGGCCGTGCAGCAACAGCGTGCCGACCACGACGACAAACGTCAGGAACAGGATCAGCGACCGCCCCGGGAAGTCCTCCCCACTGTTGACCGTCAGCGGAATGGCGAAGGCAGCTGCCAGCGACACGACCCCTCGCATACCGGCCCACGACACGACGAACACCGCCCGCGCCGAAATCTCCGGCTCCCTCGCTCGAATACGCGGCGACAGCCAGCGCGGTACGTACGTGAACGGGAACACCCAGGCGATTCGGACCACCACGACGGTCACGAGAACGGCAACCGACGCCCAGACGACGATCGAAGTGCTGTACCCCTGCAATCCGTTGACGACACTGGGCAATTGGAGACCGATCAACAGGAAGACGAACGACTCCAGGATCAGGTCGACGGCCCTCCACACTGCCGTGTCCTGCAAACGCGTCGCATAACTCGCACGGGTGGAGCGCTGGCCGAGGAACAATCCGGCTACGACGACCGCGATGACGCCCGACGCGTGGACCTCTTCCGCAGCCAGGTAGGTGAAGAACGGCACCACCAATCCGATTCCGCTCTCCATCACCGGATCCTGGAGCTTGCCGCGAACCTTCGAGATGACGAACCCCACCGCGAGGCCGATCACCGTTCCACCGACCGCCGCGACGAGGAAGGTCTCGAAGCCGCCGATCAGCGTCGCACCCGTACCGACGGCAGCCGCGAGAGCGACCTTGTACGCCGTCAGAGCGGTGGCGTCGTTGAGCAGGCTCTCCCCGCCCAGCAGGGTCATGATTCGGCGCGGCAGGCCGAGCTTGCGTCCGATTGCGCTCGCGGACACCGCGTCCGGCGGCGCCACGATGGCGCCGAGAACCAGAGCAGCCGCTATCGAGAACTCCGGCACGATCAGGTAGGCGACAAAGCCCACCGCAGCCGTCGTCGCCAGGGGAAGCCCCACCGCGAGAAATCCGATCGGACGCAGATTCGAGCGCAAAGCCAGGTATGAACTGTCCAGTGCTGCCGAGTACAGAAGTGGAGGCAACACGACGAACAGGACGAGGTCGGGATCGAGTTCCAATTCCGGAACACCCGGTATCTGACAGGCGATCAAACCGACCAGGACGAGGATCAGCGGCGAAGACAGCCCGAACCTTCGCGCGACCGCCGCCACCAGCAACGCCGCTACTACAACCCCCAGTAATATGCCGTTCACCCTGGCAGCATGCAGTATGGAAGGCGATGAAGAAAATCCTGAAGCGAGCAGCAGCTCGCACACAGCGGCCCGCACCCGCTCCCACCGGTTGCGAGGAACTAACCAATGCGCCCGAAACAGACCCGGCGGCGCTGACGCCCGGCGTCTGCCAGGAGTGCGCCGAGTTGGGCGAGGATAACTGGTCTCACCTGCGCATGTGCCTGTCCTGCGGCCACGTCGGATGCTGCGATTCCAGCCCTCATCAGCACGCCACCAACCACTACCGCGAAACCGGGCACCCGGTCATGCGCTCACACGAGCCCGGCGAATCCTGGCGCTGGTGCTACGTCCACGACCTGATGGACTGACCGCGCGCGACTGGCGGTGCACTGCGCATAGTGCCCACCTGTCACGGCGCACAGCCCTCGGTGTTGCGCACATTGCTCAATCCACCGGGTAGCTATTGCTCAATCTGTATGCCGATGATGGACTTTGACGCAGAATCTGCACAACAGATCGACAGGTGCGGCTGGACTTTGCCGCACCGAACGGTTCGGCCTCAGGAAGTCCTGCCAAACATCACAACCACATCGTCGGCCCCACGATCTGGGGTACAGGCGGTGCGGTGATCGATGTCCACTACTGAAGGCAGGACCGGCCGTGAACAGCCCCAACATCGACCAGAACGCTCCCGAGTCACTGGCGGAGATCGAGAAGCGCGTTCTGTGGTTGTCGACCGCGATGATCCATCACGCCAACCGTGTCCGTCCGAATCCCAGCGGGCTCAAGGTCGGCGGCCATCAGGCCTCGTGCGCGTCGATGGTCTCGATCATGACGTCCCTGTGGTTCGGCCAACTTCGTTCCGGCGACCGGGTTTCCGTCAAGCCGCATGCGGCGCCGGTGCTCCACGGCATCAACTATCTCCTCGGTGAACTCGACGAGTCCTACCTGACGACTCTGCGCGAATTCGGGGGCCTGCAGAGCTACCCGAGTCGATCGAAAGATCCTGATCCGGTGGATTATTCGACCGGTTCGGTGGGCATCGGCGCGACGGCTCCCATCTGGGGCGCCATCGCTCGCCGATACGTCGACGCCTCCCTCGGCGGCGCCGGAACCGGGCGTCAGTACTCCCTGGTCGGTGACGCCGAACTCGACGAGGGCGCGGTGTGGGAAGCAGTTCTCGATCATTCGGTTGCCGAACTGGGTGAGATCGTGTGGATAGTCGACCTCAACCGCCAATCACTCGACCGGGTGGTGCCGAACATCGCGGCAACCCGCCTGGAGCGCATGTTCTCGGGTGCCGGCTGGCAGGTCATCACCGTGAAGTTCGGTGCGCTGCTGGAATCACTCTTCACCCGGCCGGGCGGCACCGCGTTGCGCGAACGAATCCTGGACATGCCGAATCCGGAGTACCAGCGCCTGCTGCGATGCACGGCCGACGAGGTACGTCTGAGACTGCCCGGCGACGCGGCGGACGCCGACGCGATCACGGCGCTGATCGACGACCTCGACGACGCCACGGTGCTCGAGGCCATCCGCAATCTCGGTGGCCACGACCTCGACGCTCTGCGAGAGGCGTACGCACAGATCGACGACACCCGTCCCACCGTGATCATCGCGTACACGATCAAGGGTCGGGGTCTGCCGACGCAGGGTCATCCGCAGAACCACTCGTCGCTGCTCACCGCCGAGCAGTTCGAGCACCTGGCGGCGGAACTCGGCATGGATCCGTCGAAGCCCTGGGAACAGTTCGAGACCGACAGCCCGTCCGGCCGCATCTGCGCCGAAACCGCTGGGCGCCTGACTCGCCCGAAGGTGGAGCATCTGGTGCCCCCGGCAGTTCCGAAAGACATCGGCCGTACGCCCTCCGGCACGTCCACCACTCAGGCAGCTCTCGGCCGGGTACTACTCGACCTGAGCCGCGAAGCGCCGGACGCCGCGAAACGTGTTGTCACACTGAGCCCGGACGTCAGTTCCACCACCAACCTCGCAGGCTGGCTGAACAAGGTCGGGGTCTGGTCCCCCGACGAGCGGCACAACTGGTTTGCCGACGACGCCGAAACGATCATGCACTGGCGTGAGAAGCCCACCGGTCAGCACATGGAACTCGGTATCGCCGAGACCAACCTGGTCGGACTGATGGGCGAACTCGGTGCAACCTGGAGTCGTTGGGGCCAGCCACTCTTCCCTATCGGCGTGATGTACGACCCCTTCATCGAGCGGGCTCTCGAACCGTGGTCGTACGGCATCTACGCCGGTGGACAGTCGATCATGGTCGGCACTCCGTCGGGCGTCACCTTGGCCGCCGAAGGTGGTGCGCACCAGTCGATCAAGACCCCGTCCATCGGACTGGAACAGCCGGGTTGCACCAGTTTCGAACCGGCATTCGCCGTCGACGTGGAGTGGACGCTCCTCGACAGCATCGGACGCCTGGGCCGACCAGACGGCAGCTCGTCGTACCTGCGCCTGTCGACCCGTCCGGTCGATCAGGCCCTGGCCGCGGTACCGACCGATCCGGCTGCGCGAGAACGCCGTCGACGTCAGGTGGTGGCCGGCGCGTACACACTGCGGCACAACCCTGATCCGGCCGTCACCCTGGTCGGCATGGGTGCCACTGTCACCGAAACACTGGTCGCAGCCGAAAGACTGGGCGAGCAGGGCATTTCCGCCGACGTCGTCTGCGTGACCAGCCCCGGCTTGCTCTTCGAAGCACTCCAGTCTCGGCGCGGTCTCGCGGACGGTCCGTCGTGGATCCTGGATCAGGTCTTTCCGAGTAGCCGGTCCGCGCCGATGGTGACCGTTCTCGACGGGCACCCGCACACCCTCGCGTTCCTGACGGGAATCAACAACGTTCCGGGTGCTGCGCTCGGAGTGAGCCGGTTCGGTCAGGTCGGTTCGCTCGAGGACGTCTACCGATACCACGGCCTCGACTCCGACAGCATCGTCCGCGCCGCCCTCGATCTCACTTCTTGATCTATCCCACTCTCTGATGCCGAGAAGCGTCCCCGCAGGGACGCTTCTCGGGTCCAGTCAGTTCTTCAGTTCTTCAGTTCTTCAGAAGCCTTCAGTTCTTCCAGGCCTTGTCGAAGAACATGATTCCGTCCAGGCTCTGCTGAATGCCGTGGACGTTCTGTCCCCACACACCGAGCCACGGGGTGTTGCCGTAAACCTGCCACGGCACAACCTCATTGGCGCGCTCCTGGATCTTGGCGAGCACCTCGATCTTCGAGTCGGTCGACGTCGCGACACCCAATTGATCGAGCAGCGTATCCATCTCGGGGTCGGAGAAGCTCGTGGCGTTGTTTCGTCCACCCGACTTGAGATTGGAGTACAGACGCTCGAAAGGATCGGCTTCCGCGAGGCTGGCGGAACCTGTTGCCATGTCGAAGTCGCGGTCGGCGTACAAACGCTTGACGACGTCGGCAACCGAGTTGACGTACTCGATCTGGAAATCGAATCCGACGGCGTTGGCCATCGACTGCAGTGCGAGAGCCATCGCCTGCGCCGAATTCTCCTGCAGCGTCAGGTATGTGATCTTGCCGTCGTAACCGTCAGCCTTGGCCTCGTCGAGAAGCTGCTTCGCCTTGGCGGTGTCGACGCCGATCGGAGCGACGTCGTTATGCCAGCGGGAGGTGTCCTGGAAGATGACCTGTCCGGGCAGACCCTTGCCCTCGTTGAGTCGGTTGTCGAGTGCGACGGGATCGGTTGCGAGCGCCAATGCCTGACGGATGCGCACGTCGGCACCGGGACGACCGGGTGCCGTGTTGACGAGCGAGAGGTACGACAGCGACGGAATGTCGACGAAGCCCGGGTAGCCGGAGTCGATCAGATCCAGCACGTTCGGTAGCGAACGCATGTATGCGACGTCCGTGCCGCCGCTCTTGAGCGATTCGGTGGTGGACTGCGAACCGACAATGCTGATCAACCGCAGCTTGTCCACGTTCGGGGCACCGTCGAAGTAGTCCTCCCGAGCGTCGAGGATCAATTCCTCGTTGGGAGCGAACTTCTCGAGGGTGAAGGCACCCGCGCCGATCGGGGTGAACTGATCACCTTGCTGGGCGCTCGGCGCGACGATCATGCCGGGGCCCGTCGAGAGCAGTGACTCGATACCGGTCCACGGGTCGACGAGATTGAAGACGACCGTCGACGGATCCGGAGTGTCTACCGACGCGACCTTCGACGCGTACAGACTCGACTGCGGTCCCTTGTTGGTGACGTAGCGATTGAGGCTCGCCGAGACGGCCGCCGAATCCACCGGCGTCCCGTCGCTGAACTTCACACCGTCACGCAGTTCGAGGGTCCACGTCTTGAAGTCGGAACTCGGCTCCATCGACTCTGCGAGCTTCGGAACGAATTCCTTGGACGCCGGGTCGTACCGCAGGAGCGTGTCGTAGATCGCGCCCAACTCCGAACCGGCGACCGAACCGGCGATCTGAGTCTTCGCCGGATCGAGATTGGTGACGGCGGAGTACCCGCTGAACGTGAGGGTGCCGCCCTTGACCGGATCGCCCTCGCCGGACTGCTCGTTGACCGGGCCGATGGACAATCCCGAACCGGAGTCCGGTGCGTCGCCGCTCCCACCCCCGTTCCCGCTGTCAGCGCACGACGAGACGAACAGGCCGGCGGAGACTGCCAGCGCGACGGCGGCAACCTTGCGGTGACCGCGCCGAGAACTGCGACTCATTCAAAACCTCCAGGTCAGAAACTGTGATGTGAAGCATTGTCGAGACAGTTTGTGACTTAAGGCACAGGTATTAGTCGCAGGTCCCGCTCAGTGGAATGAAGCGCGACGATTGGTCAGTTTTCGAGCGACATTCGCAGGTCAGACCCTTAGCGAAGGTCAGGAATTCATTCTGATTCAGGCGCCTTTCAACGGATGAATCGCCGGAGCGCCGTCGAGAAGTGGTCCGGCAGCGGCCAGCGCGGCCTGTAGATGCGGGGACTGCATGTGAGCGTCCAACTCCTCCTGCCCGCGCCAAGTTTCGATCGTGACGAACGTGCCGGGCGCAGCCGCTGACTCGAACAACTCGTACGACACACAGCCGTCCTCGGACCGACTCGCCTCCGCGAGAGTTGTCAGAGCCGATCGGACGTCGTCCTCGGAACCGGACTTGGCCGGGATGGTTGCAACTACACGAAGCTCGCTCATCGGATACCTTTCGCAGAGGGGAAGTCAGCTAGAGACACACGCCACAAACGTACACACGAAAAGGGCAACCAATGGGGTTACTGAAGGACGTCACCGGCTGGCGACGCGGAACGAAGTTGCAGCGTCGACTGCGCGATCTCACCGGCACGCTGGTGGTGATCACCGGTGCGGGCAGCGGCATCGGGCGTGAAACGGCCCTCGCCTTCGCCGCCCAGGGAGCTATCGTCGTGGTCTCCGACATCAATCTTGAAAGCGCGCAGGACACTGCGGCACTTGTAAACATCCCTTCGCAAGCGGGCGGCGCCGAAGCAGTGTTCGGTGGCGGTGCCCACGCCTATCAGGTGGACGTGTCCGACGAACAGGCCGTGATTCGGTTCGCGGAGACCGTCGCGGCACATCACGGCGTACCGGACATCGTCGTCAACAACGCTGGAATCGGGTTCTCCGGGACATTCGCCGACACCGAGCAGCGCCAGTTCGAGCGCGTCATGGACATCAACTTCTGGGGAGTTGTCTACGGCTGCCGGGCATTTACCCCGATGATGATCGACCGGGGAACAGGAGGGCACGTCGTCAATCTGTCCTCGGCCGCCGCGTACACACCACAGAAGGCCCTCACCGCGTATTCGACAAGCAAAGCAGCGGTATTCATGCTCTCGGATTGCCTACGGGCAGAGCTGCTTCCACACGGCATCGGCGTCAGCACCATCTGCCCCGGCCTCGTTCACACGAACATCCTCAAGACCACCGAGTTCGCCGGGACCACCGCCGAGGAGCAGCTCGAGAACCAGACCAAGGTCGACAACTTCTACCGCAAGCGCAACTTCACGCCTGACCGAGTCGCCAGTGCCATCGTGAAAGCGGTTCGCACGAACAAGGCCGTCGTACCCGTGACCGTCGAAGCCAAGCTCGGACGCACGATCAGCCGGTTGTCTCCCGGGTCGATGCGCGTCGGAGCTCGGTTCGAGATCTAGGTCAGCTTCCGAAACTCAGGCTGCCCGTGAAACCCTGCTGCACATCGGCTTCCGAGCGGGGAAGAACCTCGTAGGTGCTGGCGTACTGGCCACTGAAACCGGTGACGGTGATCGGGCGTCCGACGGCGACGGCATCGAGGTCGATTCCGGTCTGTGTGTTGACGAAGATGACGGTGTTTCCCTCGGCGCCCGAGACCAGGATCTTGTGGCCGTACGGCAGATCGTCGACGACGGGTCCGCTCACGATTCCGGACACCGTCACGAGACGACCTTCACTGCCCTCACCGATTGCATTGAGGGGCAGTCGCGCCGGGCTGATCTGGGTAGTCGTGCCGATTACCTCGACGGCAGTCGGGCGGACGACGAGCAGGCCTTCCTGATCCGCGAGGACTCCGGTGACCTGAACCCGATCGCCGAGAACAACCCCGGAATTGTTCGGATCGCTGATGTAAATGCCCGAATTGCCGCTCTGGAGACCAAAGCCCTTGTCGTAGAAGCTGGATTCGAACACTCCAGACGGCGTAGTCGCGGTTCCCACGACGGTGACCGTCGTTCCGATGGCCTGCGCACGGGCTGCCGCGATGGAGTCCGCGGACACCTCACCGACAACTGCTGCCGGCTCCGCCGTCGCTGCAGTACCGACAAACATGGTGGCTGCAGCCGCAACTGCCAGTGCCGTCACACCCCGGCGCAGGACCGGACTCGCAAGAACGCTGTCTCGAAACATGTTTGAGGACTCCCCTGTGATTTCGTGGCCGCGCAGGTGCTCCTGATGGAGTCCGCCTTCGCCCACCCTGAGGCACAGGTTATTACAGGTCGGACGCCGCAGCGGTGGTGACATTCCGCCACCACCGCTGCTTCAAGGCATCCGAGTTTTCAGGAACCGGAGCTTCCGGACGAACCGCTCGAGCCACTGGAACCGCTGGATCCTGTTCCGCCACCGAGATCGTCGAGAGGATCGCTACCGGTGAGGCCGCCCGGGTACAGGTAGGCGTCGGAGATCGTGCTGAGCGAGGTTCCGGACGTGGCCGGTACCTTTGCTCGCCAGTTGACGATCGGGTTCAGCACTCCGAACGGTCCGCAACCACTGGCGGCGGGCAGCGCGAAGCCGGTTGCCTCGTTCCCGACCGGGCTCACCTTCAGCGCAGTCGACGGCAGCACCGTGTAGGTCGGTACCACCGACGGGTCAGGCGCGAGACGAAGATTCACCGGCGCAGCCGCGGAGCCCAGGTAGCAGTTGTCACCGAGGAACGCGTTGTTGATCTTCATCCGCACCGGGATGCTCAGATCCATGTCGGTGATGATTCCGTTGAGGGTCGGCGCAGCCGTTGCCTCCACCTCGGCCGTTACTGCGGCCAGGCCGAAGAGATTGCCGAACGGAAGATCGATTCCCAGGACTCCACCCGGAACGGTCAACGGCTTGGAGTAGACACCGTGGTGTCCGTCGTCGCGCGGGAGAAGAACGGTGGACTCACCTTCACCGGAGCCGGCCTCGGCGGCGATGATCATGTCGCCTTTTCCGATCGGGAGGTTGAAGCCGTTGTTGTCGAAGGTTCCGCTCTGAACCACAACCGACACACAGGATTCTGCAGTAGCCGGACACACTGCGGCGCCCGGTACCGAATTGTCGACCGGGTCCTGAGCCGAGGCCATCGGCGCCGCGAACGCGAGGACCGCACCTGCGGTACCTGCAATGACGGCCACGCGCGTGCCGAGACGTCTGTTGCCGTTCTTGTGAGATTTCTGCACTGATTTCTCCCTGCCGCTTATGTGATGGGGGACGAAACTCGCAGTCATTGCTTGTGTTTCGACCGCCGCCGACAAGGTCTTTGCGGTGTGCTCCTACTCACAAGTAACAACTGAACAGATGTATATCACAGGACTTCGACTTAAAAACAGGGCAAAAGGGAGTTTCCTTAAAACGGACAAAATAAGCGGTACGGTATGTAACACTCACGGGTGATGAACACGAACAGACTGGTCCTCTGCGTCGCGGCAGCGGGCCTACTCCTCAGCGGCTGCAGCAGCCAATCCGACAGCGACGCATCGGAATCCACTTCTGCGGCCACCAGCACGTCGGTTGCGGCGACGTCGAGTTCGACTGCCCCCAGTACGCTTTCCGAGCTGCCGACCAGCCCGCTCGCCGCAACAACTCCGGAAGCGGCGCCGAGCGTCGTCGAATCGACGCCCCCGCCGGTATCGCTACCGGTAGCGCCAGCGGCCAATGCACCGATCGACGCCCGCTCACCGGAAGAGATCGTCGCGAACGCCGGCGAGAAGGGGCAGCGGTACATCGCCGCTCTGCGTCTGGCCGGGATCCCGCCCGCCGGAATGGATTCCGCAGAGATCCTCTACGCCGACGGCACCTGCAAGGCGCTCGCTGACGGTATGCCTCGGTCCGAAATGCTGGCAGAGTTCAACTCCGTCGGCGAGGTGTACTCACAGATCACGCCGATGTCCTCGCAGCGCATTGCCGAGATCTACGTCGACACGGCCGAGCAGACGTACTGCTGATCAGGCCTTACCGGCCAACCAGCCGTGCAGCCAGGATGTAGCCGAATTGCCTGCGCCGTCAACGACGTAACGCGTGTAGTCGGTGTGGACCTGCGAGCCGTAGAAGTCGACCAACTGATCGATGCGCCGCGAGTTCGCGCCCGGATCGAGCTGGGCCATCAAAGCGGGGAGACCGCCCGCGGTGATCAGATCATTGACGATCACGGCGGCCTCGTCGCGCAGCGCGAGCGCACTGGCCGGAGTGGGATCGGACGCCTGAGCCATGAATCCGGCCAGACGCATCACGAAATCGTCCTTCGGCGTCGAGCAGTACAGGTCACCGACCGCGCACAGCGTCACCGTTTTGCCTGACAGCCAACCGAATCCACCGATGCGAGGGCCGCTGGCACCGTTACCGCCGACAGCGGGGCCGATCAGGACGTCGGACTCGGAACGACGGGGATCGGACAGCAAGCCGACGCCCTCGACGCGAGTCGGGGGGACCACGCCGATGCCGGTTCCGATCTCGGCGGCGAGATCGCCTGCCGCGTCGGCGCCCTGGCTGTATCCGACGATGGCGAAGCGAGTGTCACCGCACGAGGCGGCCATGGCGCCGATCATGCCGCGGGCATTGTCGACGGCCTGCTGCTTCGACTTGGCGTAGACGTTGGACTCCCACGGGAAGGCCGTCGCCGAGTAGGTGACGTAATCGGTGCGTACGGAGCCCGGAAGCCCGTTGGTCACCGGGGCGAGCATGCCGGCGCCGGGCCTGGTGCCCGAGGGCTCCCAGGTTCCCGGGATGGCCACGACGTACAGGCTGGGGCAGGGATCAGCCGACGCCACGGGAGCACTGACAACCGGTACCACTACTGCCGCAGCAAGTGCCGACAACACCGCAACGAGACGCCTCGCACGCATGAAACTCCCCTGTTTTACCTTCAGCAACCCATACACCACTATCGGTGCTCCGGAATCATACTGTCTGGGCGTTGTGTCTGTCCGATGCACGATTGATGAAGGTTTGTTACAGATCGTGCGAATTGCTTGCAGAAACAAAGCCGCACCCCACCGAATGCGGTGGGGTGCGGCTTTGTGAGAGCCTCTAGCGCTGCGGAGCCGCTGTCGGGTGGATCGGTGACGGAAGGGCCGTGACACCCTCGAGGTAGGTGTCCACAGCGGCTGCTGCGGAACGTCCCTCGGCGATGGCCCAGACGATCAGGGACTGACCGCGGCCCATGTCGCCGGCCACGAACACACCGTCGACGTTGGTGTTCCACTTCGACGTGCGGGCGACGTTGCCACGCTCGTTCAAGTCGACACCGAGATCGGTGAGCAGACCCGGCTTCTCGGGACCGACGAAGCCCATTGCCAGGAGCACGAGATCGGCTTCGAGCTCGAAGTCCGAGCCCTCGACCTTCTCGAAGCGACCCGACTTCATCTCGACCTCGTGAGCCTTGAGTCCGGTGACCTTGCCGTTTTCACCGACGAAGTTCTCGGTGTTGACGGAGAACAGACGCTCGCCGCCTTCCTCGTGAGCCGAAGCCACGCGGAACATGAGCGGGTACGTCGGCCACGGAGTCTGCTCGGCGCGAGTCTCCGGCGGACGCGGCATGATCTCGAACTGGTGGACGCTGGCCGCACCCTGACGGTGCGAGGTGCCGAGGCAGTCCGCTCCGGTGTCGCCGCCGCCGATGATGACAACCTTCTTGCCCTCAGCGGTGATGGTGGGAGCGTCGAGGTCACCCAACTGCACGCGGTTGGCGATCGGCAGGAACTCCATCGCCTGGTGGATGCCGTCCAGTTCGCGGCCCGGGATCGGAAGATCGCGAGCTGCCGTGGCGCCGCCGGCCAGAACCACTGCGTCGAACTGCTCACGCAGCTCGTCCGCGGTGATGTCCACGCCGACATTGACGTTGGTCTTGAAGACGGTGCCTTCGGCTTCCATCTGCTCGAGACGGCGGTCGATGTGCCGCTTCTCCATCTTGAACTCGGGGATGCCGTAGCGCAGCAGGCCGCCGATGCGGTCTGCCCGCTCGAAGACCGTCACTGCGTGACCGGCGCGGGTCAGCTGCTGCGCTGCAGCCAGACCGGCCGGACCACTGCCGACAACCGCAACCTTCTTGTTGGTGGCGTGCGCGGCGCGAACCGGCTTGACCCACCCTTCGTCGAAGGCCTTGTCGATGATCTCGACCTCGACCTGCTTGATGGTGACCGGATCCTGGTTGATGCCCAGGACACAGGACGCCTCACAGGGTGCGGGGCACAGACGACCGGTGAACTCCGGGAAGTTGTTGGTCGCGTGCAGACGCTCGATGGCGTCGTGCCAGTGGTCCTTGTAGACCAGGTCGTTCCACTCGGGAATCAAGTTTCCGAGAGGGCAACCGTTGTGGCAGAAAGGAATTCCGCAGTCCATGCAACGGCTGGCCTGGGTCTTGAGGGTTTCCTTCGGGAACTCCTCGTAGACCTCTTTCCAGTCGAGCAGGCGCAACGGCACCGGCCGGCGAACCGGAAGTTCGCGCGACGTGTGCTTCAGGAAGCCGCTTGGATCACCCACGAGCTGCCTCCATAACTGCCTCGTCCACGTTCTTGCCATCCTTCTCTGCGGCCGCGATGGCCAAAAGAACCTTCTTGTAGTCGCGGGGCATCACCTTTGCGAAGTGACCCACCTGCTGCGACCAGTCAGCGAGGATGCGCGTGGCAACCTCGGAGCCGGTTTCGTCGCGATGACGTTCGATGGCGCCCTTCAACCAGGTGAAGTCGTCGCCCGAAAGATCCTCGAGGTCCACCAGTTCGGTGTTGAGGTTCTTCTCGAATGCCTTGTCGGGGTTGTAGATGTACGCGACGCCACCGGACATGCCGGCGCCGAAGTTACGTCCGGTGGCTCCGAGGATGACCACCTTTCCACCCGTCATGTACTCGCAACCATGATCGCCCACACCCTCGACGACGGCAGTGGCGCCGGAGTTACGGACTGCGAAGCGTTCGCCGACGACACCGCGAAGCAGAGCCTCGCCACTGGTGGCGCCGAACAGGATGACGTTGCCACCGATGATGTTGTCCTCGGCGACAAAGCCTTCCGCTGCATCGAGCGGCGGGCGTACGACGATGCGTCCACCCGAGAGGCCCTTGCCGACGAAGTCGTTGGCGTCGCCGTGCAGGCGCAAGGTCATACCGCTGGGCACGAAAGCACCGAAGCTGTTACCGGCGGAACCGGTGAACGTGATGTCGATGGTGCCGTCGGGCAAGCCCTCTCCACCGAACGCCTTGGTGACCTCGTGGCCGAGCATGGTGCCGACCGTGCGGTTGACGTTGGTGATCGCGGACTCGAAAGAGACCGCCTCACCCTTGTCGAGTGCGTTGCGGGCCGAAACGATCAACTGCTGATCGAGCGCCTTGTCGAGACCGTGATCCTGCGTGCCGGTGCAGTGGACGTCCTGGTCCATGAACGCGGACTCGACCTGGGTCAGGATCGGCGACAGATCGAGATTGCCTGCCTTGCTTCCCTTCCAGTGATCGAGAGCGCGCGTGGTGTCCAGCATGTCGACCTGGCCGACGGCTTCGAGCAGCGTGCGGAAGCCGAGTTCCGCGAGAAGCTCGCGAACCTCTTCGGCGATGAACATGAAGAAGTTCTCGACGAATTCCGGCTTGCCACTGAAACGCTGACGCAGCAACGGGTTCTGCGTCGCGACACCGACGGGGCAGGTGTCGAGGTGGCAGACGCGCATCATGATGCAGCCCGAGACAACCAGCGGTGCGGTGGCGAAACCGAACTCCTCGCCGCCGAGCAGGGCAGCGACGACGACGTCGCGACCCGTCTTGAGCTGGCCGTCGACCTGCACGACGATGCGGTCACGGAGACCGTTGAGCAGCAACGTCTGCTGGGTCTCGGCGAGGCCGAGTTCCCACGGTGCGCCCGCATGCTTGACGGAGGTCAGCGGGGTGGCACCGGTGCCACCGTCGTGACCGGAGATCAGAACGACGTCGGCATGTGCCTTGGAGACACCGGCCGCGACCGTTCCGACGCCGACCTCGGAGACCAGCTTCACGTGGATGCGGGCCTGCGGGTTGGCGTTCTTCAGGTCGTGGATCAGCTGAGCGAGATCCTCGATCGAGTAGATGTCGTGGTGCGGCGGCGGCGAAATCAGGCCGACGCCAGGCGTGGAGTGCCGAACCTCGGCCACCCACGGGTACACCTTGTGAGCCGGAAGCTGGCCGCCCTCACCGGGCTTGGCTCCCTGCGCCATCTTGATCTGGATGTCGGTGCAGTTGCTCAGGTAGTGCGAGGTGACACCGAAGCGTCCCGACGCGACCTGCTTGATGGCACTGCGACGCAGATCGCCGTTCTCGTCCGGCGTGAAGCGCGACGGATGTTCGCCGCCCTCACCGGAATTGGAGCGGGCGCCCAGACGGTTCATCGCGATGGCGAGAGTCTCGTGAGCCTCGGCGGAGATGGAGCCGTAGCTCATCGCACCCGTCGAGAAACGCTTGACGATCTCGCTGGCCGGCTCGACCTCGTCGATCGAGATCGACGGCCGCTTGCCGATGTTGAAGTCGAACAGACCACGCAGAGCGGCAAGGCGCTCCGACTGGTCGTTGACCATGGTCGTGTACTCCTTGAACACCTCGTACTGACCTGTGCGAGTTGCGTGCTGGAGCTTGAAGACCGTATCCGGGTTGAACAGGTGGTACTCGCCTTCACGACGCCACTGGTACTCGCCGCCGACCTCGAGCTCGCGGTGAGCGCGCTCTTCGGGACGATCGAGGTACGCGATGCGGTGACGTGCTTCGACGTCGGCTGCGATCTGGTCGAGGCCGATGCCACCGAGCTGCGACTGCAGACCGGTGAAGTACTCGTCCGTCAGCTCCTGCGAGAGGCCGATGACCTGGAACAACTGAGCACCGGTGTACGACGCGAGCGTCGAGATGCCCATCTTGGACATCACCTTCAGGACACCCTTGCCGGCTGCCTTGATGTAGTTCGCGATGCCCTTCTCGAGGGTCAGACCCTCGAGCTCGCCGTTCTGCAGGAACTCGTCGATGGTCTCGAAAGCCATGTACGGGTTGACCGCTGCGGCACCGAAGCCGATGAGGAGCGCCATGTGGTGCACCTCGCGGGCGTCGCCGGCCTCGACGATGAGACCGACCTTGGTGCGCGACTTCTCACGAACCAGGTGGTGGTGCACTGCCGAGGTGAGGAGCAGCGACGGGATCGGCGCGTAGTCCTCGGTGGACTCGCGGTCCGAGAGCACGACGATGCGTGCGCCACCCTCGATTGCCTGCGAGACCTGGTACTTGATGCCCTCGAGCGCACGACGGATACCGTCGCCGCCTTCCTTGACGGGGTACAGGCCACGGATCACGACACTGCGGAAGCCCGGGAATTCGCCGTCGTCGTTGACGTGAACGAGCTTCGACAGATCGTCGTTGTGCAGGATCGGCTGCGGGAGCGCAATCTGCTTGCAGGAGTCAGCATTCGGGTGCAGCAGGTCGCCCTCGGGGCCGATGGTCGCACCGAGGCTGGTGACAACCTCTTCACGAATCGCGTCGAGAGGCGGGTTGGTGACCTGAGCGAAGAGCTGCGAGAAGTAGTCGAACAGCATCCGCGGACGTGACGAGAGCACGGCGATCGGAGTGTCGGTACCCATCGAGCCCAGTGCCTCGGCACCGGAGAGAGCCATCGGCTTGACCAGCAGGTTGACCTCTTCGCTGGTGAAACCGAAGAGCTGCTGACGCAGGACGACGCGCTCGTGCGACATGTACGTGTACGGACGGTCCGGCAGGTCGTCCATGTGGATCAGACCTTCGTCGATCCACTGCTGGTACGGGTGCTCGGCAGCGAGTTCGTTCTTCAGTTCCTCGTCGCTGATGACCCGGCCCTGCGCAGTGTCCACGAGGAACATGCGACCGGGCTGGAGGCGGACCTTGCGGACCACGGTGGACGGATCGATCGGCAGGACGCCGACCTCCGACGCCATGACGACGAGGCCGTCTTCGGTGATCCACAGACGCGACGGACGCAGACCGTTGCGGTCCAGCACGGCGCCGATGACGGTGCCGTCGGTGAAGCACACCGACGCCGGTCCGTCCCAAGGCTCCATGAGAGCCGAGTGGTACTCGTAGAACGCCCGACGAGCGGGGTCCATGCTCTCGTGCTTCTCCCAGGCTTCCGGGATCATCATGAGAACTGCGTGCGGCAGGCTGCGACCGGCGAGGTGCAGCATCTCGAGCACCTCGTCGAAACGAGCGGTGTCGCTGGCGCCCTGGGTGCAGATCGGGAAGATCTTGTCCAGGTTCTCGCGGCCACCGAAGACGTCGCTGTCGATGAGGGACTCGCGAGCGCGCATCCAGTTCTCGTTGCCGGTGACGGTGTTGATCTCACCGTTGTGAGCGACCCGTCGGAACGGGTGCGCCAGCGGCCACGACGGGAACGTGTTGGTGGAGAAGCGCGAGTGGACCAGGCCCAGTGCGCTCTCGACACGATCGTCCTGCAGATCGAGGTAGAAACCCTTGAGCTGCGGGGTGGTGAGCATGCCCTTGTAGACGAACGTCTGGCCGGACAGGCTGGGGAAGTACACGGTCTCGCTACCCGGGCCACCCTTGCCGGCGCCTTCGGAGCCGAGTTCGTGCTCGGTGCGCTTACGCACCACGTATGCACGACGCTCGAGATCCATGCCGGTGTACTTGTCACCCTCGGAGCCGATGAAGATCTGACGGAACGTCGGCATCGCGTCGCGCGCCAATGCGCCAAGCGAGGAGTCGTCGGTTCCGACCTCGCGCCAGCCGAGAACCTTCAGGCCCTCTTCGACGACGATCTTCTCGACTGCAGCAGCAGCCTCGTGTGCATCGGCATCGCCCTGCGGGAGGAATGCGATACCGGTTGCGTACGCGCCTTCGGCGGGCAGCGCGAAGTCCACGACAGCTCGGAAGAACTTGTCGGGAACCTGCAGCAGAATGCCCGCACCGTCACCCGTGTTGGGTTCTGATCCGGCAGCGCCGCGATGCTCGAGGTTGACCAGAGCGGTGATCGCCTTTTCGACGATGTCCCTGCTGCGGCGACCATGCATGTCGACAACAAATGCGACTCCACAGGAGTCGTGCTCATTGGACGGGTGATAGAGGCCCTGGGGGCCTGGAAGTTGCTTCATACCCAGCCTTCGTATGCCATAAAGATGCACCGACGACCAGCAGCGCTGATGGCCATCAACTTGCAATGCAAGTCCTTCAAAGCACCGACACGACGATGTGTTCGGTACCACCGAAGTAGCCGCCCTGCGCAGACGCGATGGTGTGCGTTCTGGCACCCGGCGACGTGAGTCTTCGGTCGGTTGAAACTTTTGTGAGTCAACCGTGTAACGAAAACGATAATTCAGAACCCCGGCACGGGCGCAACTAAGGTAGCCCTATAATTGCTCTGAACTGCGGCGATGCAGGGAGCCAGAAGGCCCCTCGACAGATTTCGGAGCTGCGTCTGTGCAGAGAAGTTCCGATTCACAGGATACCGAATCCGCAGGAAACAGGCGCGATGGGCGATGAATGCAACAACTGGCCGCAGCGATAAGAATCAGCTGCGGCCAGTGCGCCTCGAACTGTAACAAAAGTTGATCGATCAACCAAGGTCTAGGCCTGAATTGTTTGCTCGCAGAATGCCATCGCTGTAATTTCCGTAGGCTCACCCTTGAGAAGACGGGTGGCGAAGAGCAAATGACAACAGCAGTAGTGGTGGGCAGTGGCCCCAACGGTCTCGCCGCGGCGATCGAACTCGCCCGCGCCGGAATCGACGTCCATGTCATCGAGGGTGCGGACAAGATCGGCGGCGGCACCCGCAGCAGCGAATACATAGTCGACGGACTCGTCCACGACGATTGCTCCGCCTTCCATCCCACAGCTTTGGCTTCTCCTTACTTCAAGGAACTCGACCGCGAATTCGGGCTCGCCAAACATGGCCTGACGTGGCTGTGGCCCGAGATCGATCTGGTCCATCCACTCGACGACGGCACCGCCGGGGTTCTGTGGCGCGACATCAACCGGACCGCTGACGGATTGGGTGCCGACGGTAAGAGGTGGCTCGACGTCTTCGGATACCTATCCGAGAACTTCGACGAGTTGGTGCAGGACGTCTTCCAGCCGATCGTCCACGTCCCGAAGCACCCGCTGATGCTCGCCCGTTTCGGGACGGGCGCTCTGCTTCCCGCGACGGGTTTCGCGCGGATGTTCAAGACCCCACAGGCGCGGGCATTGTTCGGTGGCGTCGCGGCGCACATGTTCGGGACGCTGACCCTTCCACTCTCCAGTGCTGTCGGCTCGATGCTCACTGCGGCCGCTCATGCTCACGGTTGGCCTGTCGCGCAAGGTGGTTCGGGCTCAATTGCAGCCGCCCTCGCGTCGATCCTGCGCAGCCTCGGTGGCACCATCGAAACCGGGAACTGGGTCACCAACTACTCCCAGATCGCCGGTTACGACATCGTCATGCTCGACATCGCACCCGACGCTGCCGGTCGTCTGCTCGACGGTCGGCAGCCCGACCGCATTGCCCGGGCCTACCGCAAATTCCGCTACGGCACCGCCGCATACAAGGTCGACTACGCCGTGCGTGGTGACTCCGACGGAAGCATCGTGCCGTGGACGAATCCGCATGCCCGCAAGGCCGGCACCCTGCATCTGTCCGGGACGATTTCGCAAACTGCTGCTGTCGAACGCCAGACCGTTCGGGATCAGATGCCGGACAAGCCCTTCATTCTGTTGGGCCAGCAGTTCTTGGCCGACCCCTCCCGATCTGTGGGAGACATCCACCCGGTCTGGGCGTATGCGCATGTACCGCATGGCTATCCGGGTGACGCCACCGATGCGATCACGAGTCAGATCGAGCGCTTTGCGCCGGGGTTCCGGGACCGGATCGTGGGCGTCCACGTGCGCAATGTGCCGCAGATGCAGGCGTACAACCCCAACTATGTGGGCGGCGACATCTCCGCGGGGGCGAACACTGCGCGGCAGATCATCGCGCGCCCCCGGTTCGGACTGGACCCCTATGCCACCGGCGCCCCGGGCGTCTACCTCTGCTCGTCCGCGACTCCCCCGGGCGGCGGGGTCCACGGGATGGGTGGGTTCAATGCCGCGCGGGCGGCGCTGAAGTCTCGAGGTTGAGGCGTCCCCGATGGGGACGACATTTCGGACAAACACCATCGGAGGAGTCCCTGACCCAGCCGGCCAACACGGGCGAAACGAAGATGCCCGGCCCATGGCCGAAGCGAACCCACGAAAGGGCAACTAATGGCATGAGACGCAGGACATGCATTGCTAATCAGGCACCTCGCCGTTGGTGTCGAACCACCCCGCTCCGACCTCAAGAGACTCCGAGAAAAGGGTGCGGACGCTGCGGATTCCCCTGCTGTCGAGCTCGCGCTGAGCTGCCTCGATCTGATCGAGTCCGGCGGCTGCCACCGGACCGGCGCCGACGACAACCCAGATAACCGACGTGGCTGCGGCTTGCTCGAGTGCGGTGCTGTAGTCGGCTGCCGCATCGGCACCGATGACATCGGTGCGCGCAACGAACGCGAGCATGGCCGGTGATCCGGTGAGAGCGATCATCACGACGGAACTGACGGGGACGAATCCGAGCAACGCCGGGATTGCGGCCAAGACGTCGGTGGCGGTCCTCAAACGGATGTTCTGCATGTCGTTCCCCTTGCTGTGAAAGTGACCGGGCCTCGTGCCCCGCCAATTTTTTTCGCCTTCTGGCAAAGGAGAATCGCGTCGGCATGAGGGGGCTGGAGTGCCACCCCTGGGCCGAGAAAATTTTGACGGGAGCTTGCGAGTGGCGAAAATTTCTCGGAGCCATCGGCCGGCGCTTGCGCCGCCAGGGGTTGCGCGCAGGTCACCGCCGACGAGAATCGGAAGGCCAGAAGGAGAAACAAATCAATGCTTTTTCACAGAACGGAGCGCAGCGGAGTTCATGTCGGGGGACACCGAAGGTGGCCGGCCGCCGGGCAGGCGTCACCTTTCCACCGGCCGCGTGCAGTCGCAGCACTCCCACTGCCCACCGACCCGGGTACAGGTGCGGCGTTGCTCGCACAACCAGCACCGTTGATTGCGTCGGGTCAACAACTGCGCTCCGGTCGCGGCGGGCCGTGGGGTTCGGTGGTCTCGGTGCACTCTCGCTCGGATACAGGCCTGATCATGTCGCCGAAGATGCGGCGGCACTGCGAGCAGATTTCTCCGTCCTCGGCCACGATATTCGGGCATCCCGCGAGAACGCATCCGGTGAACATCTGCGGATCCACCATCGTCTCTGCCCTCGGCGCGTTCACCATCGGAATCGGATTCCGTGCAGTGCGGCGGCGCGCTCGACTCGGCCGTAAACCCGATTCACCCGTGAGGGTGCGATCTGTCCGGCGTCCTAGGCGCGGCGGGTCGCGACGGCGAGCATGGGCGACAGCTTCGCGGGCGGTCACTTCGTGCGCGAGGGTGAGCCACCCGATTTCGGCTTGCATCCCTCCCAATCCGACAAACGGTACCGATGAACGGTCGGAGATTACGCCCCCGCTGTCAACGATGGCCAGGGTAAACTCCGTATGAGCAGGCGTGCCAGTACAAAGGCTGCGGCAATCGCGGAACCGGTGGAGATCCCCTCCCAAAGGCTGCTACTCATGGCGCCGACAACCACACCGGAGAGGCTTCCCGCTGACAGCGCAAACACGCCGTCGAAACGCGCCGGACGATTTTGATGCATGCCGTCAACTCTCACCTCAAAATAGAAATCCTCGCGACGGCGCGGATGAAGACCGTGATCGACAGTCGCTATGCCCCTGCTCATTTGGCGCCAGAGCGTCATCTACGCCGGGTTTTCGAATGCTAATTCGACGGCTGGAGTGGCTATTTTGCCTTCCTTTGGGCCTCGAATGCCGCACTAGCGCCGAGCTGGACATGGTGTTGCATTATCCCCGTACTGATGTCTACCCATTCGGGAGCCGTCTAGTCACCGAAAGTTACTTCGGCTAAGCCGTTGCCCGCAATCGGAACTGTTGTGGACATCGAGCGACCCGCAGAATCGACGCCCACGGATGCGCCGACCGCCGCCAGCAGGTGTCGCTGTGATTTCGGTGGCGAGGGCATGGCTGATGCACGCCGCTAGCACCACGTTCCTGCGATAGCTCTCGCGAGCCACGCCGATTCGGGGCCCGTACTTCGCGGCGCGCCCAAAGCAGTTCGGTAAGCGAGATAGTAAGCGGGGTGGTTGGCGTATTCGCCAAAAGAAATCCGGCTCGTAATGTTCGTGCGTTATGGCGTGACGATCGGGAATGCAGGATCTGGTCGGTCGGTCAGGGCAACAATTCTGCTGATCGTCGTAGCGTCCCCGTCCATCGCGATACCGTCGCTACCAGAGCCGGACAGCAGACCGAGCAGCTGCGACTTCGTCAGTGTCACTACGAGATCAGCCGGATCGGACCGCCCCGTGGGGTAATGGATCAGTACGCCATTCGAAAGCTCCATTCGATACGACTGGTCGACGTCGGTGAAGTGCCAGCGGATCGTCGCTGTCGTGTCCCACGCCTTCGGACCGTTGATCCGGATGGCAACACTGTCGAAGACTTGGGTGATGGTGAGCGCGGACGCCATCCCGGCGGCGCTGACTTCAGCGGGGTGCGGCGGACCATCGACTTCGCTGGCCCCGACGAGATAGTTGTTTCGCCACGTTGCGCACTCGGAACCGTAACCAAGACGTGTCAACGCTTCGGCCAGAACCGCTTTCGCGCCGGCATGGCCCGGATCGGCGAACACCGCGTGGCTTGCCAGCTCAGCGGCAAAGCGTAAGTCCCCTTCATCGGCGAACTCGCGGGCCCGCGCGACGGCCGCCTCGATGCCTCCGATCGCGCGGACGTAGCGTGCACCGGCTCCTTCCGGCGGGTGCTGCCAGAGGTGCGCGGGGTTGCCGTCGTACCACCCGAGGTAGCGCTGGTAGATCGCTTTCACATTGTGGCTGACTGATCCGTAGTACCCATGGGTGTGCCACGCCGCGTCGAGGGCCGGCGGCATTTCGAAGTCTTCGGCGATCTCGCTGCCGACGAGACCTTGATTGAGCTGGCGCAACGTCTGATCGTGGAGGTAGGCGTAGAGATCACGCTGCTCGGTCAAGTATCCGATCAGATTGTCGGTGCCCCAGGTAGGCCAATGATGCGAGGCGAAGGCGACGTCTGAATCGTAGCCGAACATCTCGATTGCCTCGGCAAGGTAGCGCGACCAGTTACGGGCGTCGCGCACCTCCGCACCACGCAACGTCAGGAGGTTATGCAGATTGTGAGTTGCGTTCTCCGCCAGGCACAATGCACGGTGGTCGGGGAAAAAGAAGTTCATTTCCGAGGGAGCCTCGGTACCGGGAGTGACTTGGAAAATCATGCGCACGCCGTCGAATGTTTCTTCCTGGCCGGTGTGCGTGATGTCCAAGGTCGGTGCAAGGAGTCCGACGGTTCCAGTCGACGTACTGGGCCCCAGGCCCGCGCCCAGTGTTCCGTCCGCCCCTACCGGAAGCACGATGCCGGTGTGGAACATCCCGCGCCGCAACATCGCTCCGCCCGCATAGACGTTCTCGGAGACCGCGTGTTCGAGGAAATGTTCAGGAGCGATGATCGGCACCGTCGTGTCAGCATCGACAACGCCGAGCACCCCACCGAAGTGGTCTATGTGTGAATGGGTATAGATGACTGCGGTGACCGGGCGGTCGCCACGGTGCTCTCGATACAGTGCCAGACCGGCCGATGCGCATTCGGCGGAGACGAGCGGATCGATCACGATCACGCCGGTGTCGCCCTCCACGAGAGTCATGTTGGACAGGTCGTAACCGCGGATCTGGTAAATGCCGCCGGTGACCTCGAATAATCCGTGGATCGCAGTCAGCTGCGCTTGACGCCACAAGCTGGGGTTCACTGTGTCAGGACAATCTCCTGATGTCGCCTGGGCGAATCCTGCTGCGTCGTACACAATCCGACCGTCGCCGGCGCGAACCTGCGCGGGCTCGAGGGTTGCAACCAGTCCACGGCCGGCATTGTCGAAATCGGTGCGGTCGGCGAAATCAGCGGGCATCAGGACTCCTCAAGAGACGGTCGGCGGTTCCGAATCGAGAACACAAAACGTAGGCCGGAATTCAAGAACGCAGGTCGGAGTTCAAGATTGGCAATGTGCACGAATGAATCACAGGCCGACTCCATCCCTTACCTTCAGAATGCGAACTCTTCGCCCCATCGTCGCGACAACACCGCCAGCGGACATCACCCGAAGTGGATGAACCCGTACGCCACCGAGGGCTGGATCCTCAGTGCCCCATACAACGGCTGGGATCAGGTCAGACCGGCGCTAGGTTGGGGACCCGGCCTGGCCAAGTTGTGACCGGTTCCCATCGAACGCCACCCGTGCTGAGCACACAACACGAATGACCAACTACATGTCGGTTCCGACCCCTCGATCGAATCCGACTCATCGAACGTATTCGGCAAGCATCAGGCAAACTCGCAAATTGGACAGAAATCCACCAAACGAACGAAGGTGACCCCACCCTCAGGGTGAGATCAGGGTCCGATTTCGATGTACAGAGGAAGGGCCCACCCCCGGCGAGTCGACAGCCGGAAGGCAGGCCGTGCGCGACGGAACTGACCACTCAGAATCGCCGCAGCAAAGAAATGATAGCCAATTCCGTCGTTACGCAAACCCCGCCTCAGTAGCTCGTGACCGCTGATCCATTGAGGTTCTGTCCTGGACGGAGAAGGATTTGGGTATGGATGCGGAAGAGGAGCAGCGACTGATTGCTCACGCGACTTCGCGCTTGAAAGTCCGATATCCGGGTTTGGCTTGTATCAGGTTTGGGATGGCACCGAGCGGATCGCGGTGGCGATTGTCGTAGCCCGATCGATTGCAACGTGACTGTTGTTTCCCGCTACAGGTTTCGGCACAGAGTACTGCGGGCGGTGTTCAGCACTTCGGCGATCTCGGTCATGGATACGCCGTCGCCCTTCATTTTGGTCGCCTGCCGTTTCTTCCCTGGGGTCAGCGAGGACGACGCAACATCGCGAGCCCACTCGCCGACGTTCGAGGACCCGCGGGTCGCACTCGCGCCATCGCCACCGCGATCCGTACCGGGATCGAACAGCACGTAAGAAGCGATGTCATCGAAGAGCATATCGCTGCGGCCGAGGCTGCGGGACGTCCGCTCTCACTCTGGTAGCGCCAACACTCGATACTGACGATTTACGTTCACCGTGGATGTATTTCATTGCAGTGCATCGACTTTCATATATAGAATGACATAATATAAGTTATCGGTGAACGATACGGCTGGGATTCTGTCGAGCTGCAACAGATCTGCCCCCGAACGGACCACTCGGCAGGGACGGTCAGCCGTGGCGGCTCGACAGTGCCGCAACCGTAACCCCGGCTCTGCACATCAGAGCCGGGGCAGTGAAACGCCATCTGCGTTGAGCACACAACTCAGATGACCCTCTTTCGATGCGCGGCCAGTTATCCGCCCCGCACCTTCCATTATAAACCGCACAATCGGTATGCATTGCCTGAATCCTTTCGGGTAATCAGGCAAAGCTGTACGCCGCCGACAAATGAAATAGTCTGTGCGCTAGTACTTTCGGATTATCGAACTCCGTACTAATGGTTGTTGGCCATTCGGCGATAGTCGGTCTGGCGACCGACCAATTCGTCGTGCACGATCTCTAGCCGGATCTGCTCCCATCGGTTTCGTTTCGTGAGATTCTCGAGTCGATGCAGCTCCTCGACCAACTCTGTCTCCGTCATCGCCTTTCTGACATCCTTCATCCGTTGAGCGCCTCCCGAACTCGTTGTTTCGTATCGGCGTACCCCAGGTCGGTGATCCCGTAATCAAGTCAGGGAGTCGGGCACATTGGCTGCTGAACCGTAGGGCTGTTGAGGCGATTGCCCGTAAGGCTGATGCGGGTCTGGACCATACGAATTGGGTCCTGCGAAGGCAGCGTCATGATGACTTCCTTCGGCTCTGCGCACACCCATCACCTGGGGGCTCTCCCATAGGACTACCAGAGCAACGCCCCCATACGGGCAGCTTGCGAAAACCCGCTACCTCAACCACACGACGATCCCAACGAACAACTCACCACAGGAATCACTGCCTACCCTTCACGTGGCAGGTGCCCAGCCCTGCGCGTGGCACGGGGAAGCCTGTTTTCCGCACGCACTGAGCGGGTAGCTCACCCAGATGAGCACCGGACACGCACCAACCGGCGACGGAGCCCGGCCGCAACGCCCACGCCCCGAACCGCGTCCCGAGGCCACTGCACCGCCACGCGCCGATTCAGAATGGAACTATCGCGTCCGCCACGAGACACCCACCCAACGTCTCGACCGCAACTGGTCCCACATCCTCCAAGAGCTCCGGGTAGTCCAGACCGGCATGCAGATCCTCACCGGCTTCCTCCTGACATTGCCCTTCCAACAACGCTTCTCGGATCTACAAGCTTTCGAGAAGGACTTGTATCTGATCACGCTGGCAATGTCTACGGCAGCGACGATCGTGCTCGTATCACCTGTCGCCATGCACCGCCTACTCTTCAGGCGTCACGCCCTCCCCGTCCTCGTCGAGCAGGGTCAACGATTCGCCGTCACCGGCCTTCTCCTACTCGGCGGCGCACTGACTGGCGTTCTCACCCTGACTTTCGATGTAGTCGTCAACAAAAGCACAGGCCTGATCGCCGGCGGCTGCGCCGTACTTCTGGCAATCACATTGTGGTGCTGCTACCCACTTCTCTTCGCACACCAACTGCATCTCGGCCGCCCCGAGAAACAACCCGACGAACCACAGCACCCACGCAACCACCATTAGACCGCGGATGCTGACGCATCACGCATCCGAATACACCACCGCCGATGTTTCAGCCCGCCGGCCCCTCGGTAACTACCCCACGCGGCGAACGGTTCGGTGAGTCGCACACAGGCCCTCACCCGCACTCTGTCACTCACGACGGTGGACACCTGACCCGAACAAACCGCACTCCAACACTTTTTGGTGTCGCCAACCGCACCGAAATGGGCGACGCACCGCCGCGCCTCCTATCCCCGAACGCTGCGACAGGCATCCCTCAACCGGCGAAAGGTTGTTCGGCTGCGAGTCGAGTGCGATGCTGCATCCCCCGAAGACCCGACCGTCACCACCGCATACCGGAAGTTCGGATCCGCCACACCCAGCCGATCAGCGCTCCCGGAAGTCCAGGCGCGCAACGACAGCCAACCCTATACACAACACGATCACCAGCACTGCAACATTGATCATCACGATCTCCCCTCTGGCAACCGTGTGGGGTCAGTCAGTCCCAACGCACGGTGAACCAGACTCATACGGCAGTCTGGGCGAGCCTGTCGAGAAGCAACTTCTTCCCGATCTCCGCACCCTTGGGGCTCTCGCTCTGGGCTTTACGGAACAGATCGGCCACTTCGCCGTCCCCGTCACGCTCGGCATCGTCGATGTAGGTCTGCATACGCAACGCATTACTCAACGACGCTTCGACGAACCAGATCAAGTTGTAGTCCTTGTCCCGTGTACCCGTCGCCGCACCGGATTCCAGCCCACTCATGGCCCTCTCTCCTTCTCTATTCCCGCCGACTTTCCCCTGTCCATGGCCATACCCCGCACAGACGACGTCCACGCGGCGCATCGGCAATCGTCAACGAACACCGCCCCCCACTCCCGGGAGAATCCGCGGCCGCCGACAGAACTGACGTGTACGCGCATCAGTCCTGACGCTGCACCGGTTTCACCATCCGCCTTGCCGGGTAATCCGCCCTGACGGCGGAACGCTGCCCAGGCAACGAGTCGCCGAACAGGGCCCTTCCCGGCAAGCACCAACCGGTAACGGCCCGCGCGCATCCCACACGACGCGAGCCAACGGGATACGCCCGATTCGTCGGCTGCCGTCACCAGCAGCCGGCGAATCGCCCACACCCAGCGAAACCCCCGAAAAGGTCGCCCGCAACCGGTCACACCTCGCTGACCGGAACTCCGCACACTGTGCTCTACGACAAAATTCGCCTCGCGGATAATCAGCAGCTGCGATTGGATAACATCCTCGTACGCAGCACCCGCAGAACACTGCCCCTACCTCGGCATCGCCGGTGAGAGCCGAGCCCGGGACGCACGCCGACTCTCAGCAGGCCTGCCGATGGATCGCCGCCACCGCGTGCACCGACGACGACGTCGCCCACATGCGCCGCCGCTACGGTTTCCCCACCGCACCCTGACCCGCGAACTCCCGGGGCTCGGCCACGGATCGACCTACTGCCGCTCCCAACTCGGTCCCAGCCGATACTCAGGACTTTGTTCCGGTGCCTTTCGGAACGAGAGCGCCTCGGTCGGCGTACATCGACTCGATACGAGCCTTGATCTCGGCAGTACTCATCGAACCGCTGTGCACAGCCGGCCACGAGTTCGATCTCGAAGTCTGAACGTTCATCTGAAAGGTCCTTCACACATTGAGGATTGAAGATTAGAAGCGGTTCGGCCGAACGGCGTCAGACCACACGACATGAGCCGGGTAGGTCCGTCTGATCGTTCGTCAGTAACGACCAGACGGACCCTGCACGCCCTTGCCGACGGGAAGGACGCACAACTGCACTCCGCCAACGGCGTCGATAGATTCCAGACGGGGAACTATCGACCCCCACCGGCGGACACACGCCACCGCCCATGGCGGGTGGGATTGCGCTCTCGACGAATCTACGCAGCGTGCAGAATCCGAGAAGAGGCGTCCTCGATACTCCGATTCGGTGTCATCGTCGACGTCGCGGCACCCGCGCTGCCCCCTGTGACGACCTGACGCCACCACGCTTCACGTTCCTCGGATTCCGGCCACACCACCACATCGAGGTCATCGACATCCATGCGAGTACTCCTTCATGTCCTCTGACCACCTGTTACCCCGCCTACGGTCCTGTAAACCCTTCACAGCTTCGACGTCGGATCGACCGTCGACTCCGCCACCAGCGCCGGGCTCGGCATGCCGATCTTCGGGCACCATGTGCCGCGGTGCCCGCCGGGAGGCAGTTTCGTGGGCAACAACGCCCCGAGGTGGTCGTAGCGCTGGACATGCAATCCCCCACTACTACCGCCGTTGGCCGCCGTCGCCGCCACGATCGCCTCGTTGTCCGAATCGAAGAACTCCTCGGCGGTCGATCCGTCCGCGAACGTGAACCTGTACCGTTCCATCACGCAACCTCGCCGTCTGTCGAAAGAAGCTGGTAGACCGAAAATAACTCGTAGACATTGTGTTCGGACGAAACTCTGCACGGTATGCGTTCACGCTGCGCGCCGGAAAAGGTGATTGCCGAGCCGGTCACACCTCTCGCACTTTCTACCGTCCAAGGCCTGTACCCGCTGCTGCTCGGTACTCGCAAAAGACGTCACAGTGTGTGAGCGTCTCGGCAACCACCGCGCAAGAACCCACGGACCCTGCCCGCAAGTCCTCACACCCGAGGGTCCCCCGCTGCGCCGTCGAGGGCCGGGCAACGAGAAACCCGCCCACGCCCCTAACCCTGTGGAGGGGAGCGTTGGGTCGCCCGAGGCCGCATCACCGGAACCCGATACGTATACCGGGACATCATGATCGGCGGGGCCACCAAGCCGGGGTCGAGGGTGCAGCCGGCAATCCGGGTGAGCAACACCCACGCCGCCGGAGTGAGCGCATCGGCGAGAATCCGATCCGAATCCTCCACCACGGCAGCATATTCCAGTTCGTGCCAGAGGCGGATACCCAGCCTCTCCCACTCCGAGTCGCCGCGCCGACCCCTGCCGGCTACTTCACGCTCATCCTCGGCGATGCGGTCGATCTCGACGTCATCGACCCCAGTCATTGTCGCTGCACCCTCTCGAAACCTGCTGTTGTGGACTGCGGACTGTTCCGGCGTGCTGTTCACGCATCGAGCTGCTTGCTCTCCTGCTTGTGGCCCACCTCCTTGCTGCTCCCGTTGCTGTTCCCGGCGCTGCTGATCTCGATCTTGCGGGGCTTGGCCCGCTCCGCGAGCGGGATCGTCAACCTCAGTACGCCCGCGTCGTAGCCGGCCTCGATATTGTCGGTGTCGAGGTTCTCGCCCAGGAACAGTTGACGACTGAATACCCCGCGCGGGCGCTCAGCGGCAATCATCTCCGCCTCGCTGGCGCGAACCGGCCGCTCGGCGTGCACCGTCAACACATTGCGGTCCACATCGAGGTCGAGTGAATCCGGGTCCATGCCGGGAAGATCGAACTCGACGACGAACTGCTCACCTTCCTGCCATGCATCCATCGGCATCACCGCCGGCTGCGAAGCAGTACCCAACAGCTGTCGGGTCAGGCGGTCAAGGTCACGGAAAGGATCGGTGCGCATCAACATTTTCGGTCACCTCCAGGAAAAGTCACTGGAACCGTTCACTGACTACCACCACCGCATCCACCGAACTTCTACAGTAGATGCTGTAGATTTGGTATATCATCAAACACACATCGGATCAAGAGCTTGCCCGCAGATATCGAAATTTCTTTGATGGGAGGACCATCATGGCGCGCAACCCCGCTATCGCCGAACCCCCTGGCCTGTACGCGATCTCGGTGACATCGGAGCTCTCCGGATTCACCGCCGGCACGCTGCGACTCTACGAACAGTACGGCCTGATCACCCCCGCCCGCACCCGCGGCGGTACCCGCCGCTACAACGACGAGGACCTTACTCGTCTGGGCCGCATCACAGAACTCATCGCCGACGGCATCAACCTCGTCGGCATCAAACGAGTCCTCGAACTCGAAGACAGCACCGCCCTACTACGCCGCGACAACACCCGGCTACGCGCAGACAACGCCCACCTACGCCGGAAAAACACACACGACACAGAGAAACGTCCGTGATCGCCCGACAGAGAAAGGGCCACCGCCATGGAAGACAACCGCATTCGCTCAGCCCTCGACGCGACACCCGACACCGACTACCTCGAACAAACCATCCCAGCCGACCCGAATGCAGTGGATGCCGTCGACCTCGAAGCCCTCACCACGGAACTCGACACCCCATGGCCGGCGCCCGAGGGAGATCTGCTCGAACAATCGACACCCGCCCCGCTCGACGACGAACGCTGAGGTTCCCTGTCCGACTGGTGCACTACACCAACCGGGCAGGGAACGCCCTGCCGACCCGAGGCATCTCTGTATCCGAATACGTTGTCTAACAGCTCTTTCGGGAACGACTGCACGACCGGGTCTGAGAGTGCATACGATACGAAAACTTCCCGGTAAGGATCACTTCATGCTCGTGCCACCTAGGAGGCTCTGCCTCACCGGGCATCCGGGTTCGCCAGCACCAACGACGAGTACGCCGCGGCGCTGATCCCTCGTCGCCGCGCGTTCTCCGCCAGCCGTGCAGTTGCGAGTTCGATCGAAATACCGTCGAGTTCGGCGATCATGCCGACTGCCTGTTCCACGTCGCCGCGGACCGCGATCAGCTTCTTGACCGCCGTCACCACCTGCGAATGACGATCCTGACGACTGTCCGTGGACAGAGTCAGAGCGGCCAAATCTGCCATCGACTGCCCGTATGCATTACTACGCTCCGCGCTGTGCCACGAATCGTGAGTAAAGACCACGAGTGATCCGAGCGATGTCCGACCCAACCTCATCGGAAAGCAGCGGCACCCGCCCAGCCCATGTTCGAGTCCTGAGCGACCGAATTTCCGCCACCGCTCCCCCACGTCTTTGAAGCTGTCGACCATCACAACCGCTCCGCTCTCAGCGCTCAGCGCAGCCGGACCCGATATGGCAAGAGTCCGGTCGGGAACGAACTCGGCATTTGCCGACTCCACCAACACATCGAGATAACCTTGCTCCCCGTTTCGCACGACGAGGACGCACCACACACCGCTCAGATTCTGTCTCGATCGCTCAACGATCGTCTCGAGTACACGCAGGGAATCGAAGTCGGTGGTGAGAAGATGAGTCACCTCGGCAATGCTCAATTGTATTGCGGGGGTGTTCATCCTGGGCTCCCATCGTCAAGTACTGCAGAGACATTGCGCGATCTTTCCGAATCAGATGTCATCCGTCGTCACCACCGTGTGCGAATCGGATCCGCCGATTCACGACATCTGCGGCGATCTCCCAAATCGGCCTCCCCGAGGAGTACGCGGCGGCTCGAAGCCGAGAAAGCGACTCTTCGACCGAGACACGAAGTTGGATCGCGATCATCCCGACTGCCTGGTTCACCTCGGGTCGGTGAAAGGCATTGACGAGCATCCCGGCGTCCAGATCACCGGTGACAGGAAGTTCGGCAAGAATCGCCATCGAAATCGCAGCGGCACTCGCAGTCGCCAATTCGATCTGCTCGTCGTCGAGGCCAATGGGATCGAGACGGTACAGTTCGAGCACACCGAAGACATCACCTCCGCCCCTGAGCGGAAAGGCGAACACCGATCCGACACCGGCTTTGTCTGCCTCGCTGGCAAACCCCGGCCAGATGTCATTGGCGGAATCACTGGAAGTGTCGTTGCAGAACATCGGTCGCTCAGTTGTAAATGCATCAACGCACGGACCGTCACCGCCGGTGAACTGTAGTTCGTCGAGATGTTGTGCCACCGAGTCCGTCGCGTACATCAATTCCCTCGACGAAGAGCTGCTGAGCACTGTGATCGCCGCCCCTTGAACTTCCGCCAGCCTCAAACACTGTCGACACAGTTTCGCGGTCATCGGCAACTCGACTGATGCGCGGCGCCCTCTCTCACTTTCGGATTCGTCGGGAAATTCGGGTGTGTCCTGACTTCCTCTCGGATCTGCATTCACAGGACGCACCTCCTCAGTCGCCTTCACGGGGCACACACGGCGCCTGGTCACTCCGATCCGGCGTAAAGTCGAGATTACCGAATAGAGGTACTTCTCAGGCGCGCGGCCGAGTCGGCCGCGTCGGTGCCACTTTTCATTGGTGGACCACTTCCACCGCGCGGATCGGGCAAGAAATCATGAACTTCGACAGTTCTCATCCGCGCGCGCGACCGTCGGCCGCCTTCGCGCGAGCACAGGGTCGCGAGCCGCGACTCATCGATCGCCTCGAACAATCTCTCTCCATACCGGCTGATTCCCCGGATCGAGTCGTGGAGTTGATGATTCGATGCACGATCGCCGCCGTCGATCTGGTTGTCGGTGTTGATCACGCCGGTGTCACGGCATCCCTGGACAGCGAACCGTTCACCGTCGCCCCTACCGATGAACGTGTAGAAGAATTCGATCGCACGCAATATCTCCTCGGTGACGGACCCTGCCTGTCAGCATCGCGCACGGGTCGGTCGGTCCGAATGTCGGTCGAGCAGTTAGGCACACGGTGGCCCACTCTCGGCATTGCTGCGCGCAACGCCGGATTGGAAGGTTTTCTCGCGATACCACTGTTCAACTACAACGAGCCGGTCGGGTCACTGAACCTGTACTCGCATTCAGCCGTGGCAGAGACGGACCGGGACCGCGATCTCGTCGTCGTCATCGCCGAATATCTGGGAGCGGGGCTCGACGCCATCGCAACAGACCATCGACTCGAACATGCCGCCAACGCCCTGCGCCGAGGAATCGCCTCACGTGCCGACATCGAACGCGCAGTCGGAATCTTGATGATCCGCCGCAATACAGACCCCCAGACCGCGCTTTCCGAACTCCAGGCTTCAGCACGTCATCAGTCGCGGGATTTACTGGACGTTGCACGTCAGACGATCATTTCAGCCGACGACGAACATACATAGGGCTTCCGATCGACCGGTCAGAACGCTGCGACGGCACGAAGCGGCGTGCCGTCGATAGGCGGGAGAACTCACCATCGCCGCGTTCGCGGGGTCTCGTCATCTCTAGGTGATGCGCACGCTCGCTAACAATTCCTCCGCGACGACCCTGACTTTCGTGTTGGTACGTCGGGACGTCTCGACCAACATCGCGAACGCCCCATCCGCATCGACACCGTGCACCGCCATCAACACCCCCTTCGCCTGATCGATCACCGCCCGCGAATCGAGAGCACGCTCAAAGTTCCTTTCGCTGGGTGTAAGAGTCAGACGGCGTCTACGGTATGGCCGGCCGAGTGGAACGTGTTGGCGGTGATGCCGCCGCTGTCGAGCAGCCAGCGTTCGGCGTCGATTGCTGCGGCGCATCCGGCGCGGACAGCGGTGATCGCCTGACCTGTCGGTGTTCGGTTCTGCCGGGGTATCACCGAAAGAAATGCCGCTTCGAGCGGCCGCTTGCCGATAAGCGCAAGACGGGCACCGATCCTGAAAAGCCACTGGACACCTTCGGTGCCGGCGGCTTCGTCATATCTGGGCCAGGGAGACGGGTTGCATCAGATGCAAGATTGATGCTTCTGATGTGGTGCCAATTGCCCTTCGTTTCCGGTGGTCAGTGTCGTCCGGGGAGGTCGACTGGCGGATGTGCAGGATTCGAAACGGGCGGTATTCATAGCCAGGAAGCCGCACCGCTATAGATCGTGGCTCCTCGTACGGGTTGCTGGGGATTTCCATTCCCCGGCGCTATACGCTCACTTCGATCGAGTCCTGTTGCAGAACCGTCAACAGCGTTAAGCTCGATGTTTGACCGCCGATCCACTGCGTAGTTGAAAACGGCTGGGCAGTTGAACGGTTTGTCAGGCTATGCGGGTGTGCGACCGTGGCTCTCACCAGGAGCAGCCTGCACCCCTCAGGTACAGGAGCACACTCACGTGACGTCCTTCGAGCGGGCCATCCTTTCACCGGCCGCAACGACACCTTCACTGTCCGTCTCCGCATCACCTGACCAACTCCCAGTACTGCGATCACTGATCCGGACCGTGGCCGCCCACTATGCACTCTCGCTGAGCAGGTTGTCAGACCTGGTCCTCGCGGCAGACGAAGCTGCAACCATTCTCATCTCCCGTGCTCTCCCCTTCAGCACCTTGACGTGCACATTCGACGGAAACGTCGCCACTGTGCAGGTAATCCTCTCGACGACAACGACGGGTCAGATCACCACGAGCACCTCGTCCTTCATATGGCACGTCCTTGACACTCTGGCCGACGGCGTAGTCCTCGAGCAGGTCCCGCCCACCCTTCCAGAGAAAAACTGGATGGCCACGATCACACTCACCAAGGCGTTGCAGGCGGGTTCGTGACCCCGCCCGGCCTTGAGGACAACGAGTACACGCAGGTCACCGCTCTGTTCGTGCGCCTTGCCGCCCTGCCCGCCGACGATCTCGATTTCGAACGGCTTCGCACCGAAATCATCGAAATCTGTCTGCCCCTCGCCGATCACATTGCCCGGCGGTATCGAGGACGAGGCCAGTCACACGAGGATCTCGTCCAAGTCGCCAGTCTGGGTCTGGTCAATGCAGTCAATCGCTTCGACCTTGCGAAAGGTAAAGATTTTCTGTCCTTTGCCGTCCCGACGATGATGGGTGAGGTGCGCAGGCACTTTCGTGACCGGGGTTGGGATGTCCGAGTTCCACGCTCACTCCAGGAGAATTACCTAAGCCTCAAAAGGTCGCGAGCCACGCTCACCCAGACTCTCGGTCGCGAGCCCACGATCCCCGAGCTCGCGGCAGATCTGGGTGTCGAACCGGCCGACATCGTGAACATCGCGGCGGCCGGAGATTCCTATCATTCCGCATCGCTAGACGCCGTCACTGCGCCCGACGGGGCGTCAATCGGAGACACGCTCGGCGAGTACGACGCCGCGCTCGACGGAATCGACAACCACGAAACCCTCCGGCCTGCGCTCCTCGCTCTGCCTGAACGCGAACGGACAATCCTCGTGTACCGGTTCTTCGGGGAACTGACTCAATCGGAAATCGCCGAGAAGGTCGGCCTTTCCCAGATGCATGTCTCACGATTGCTCAGCCGGTCTCTCGAGTCCCTGCGCCGCGAAATCGGCGAAGTCACCAATTGAGGGACGATGGGCACGAAACAGGACGGACAAGGAAGCTCGCCCCGGTCCGCGGTAACTCGAAGGACTCACTCGACTGCTTTCGGATGATGGTGTGATGTGCTCCCGATTCGATCGTGTGCCCATGAGTTCGGCCTGATCCGGCACTGAATCATAGGTTCTGCAGGCGAAGCGGACGCATACGGTGGACAAGATGGCTCAGGACGCACTTTCGTGATCTTCGAGTCCACCGGCCATGCGTAGTTTCTTTGAGGTCTTTGCCGAGTTCGAGGTGCTCCTTCGAGAGCTGCTTCATCAGGTCGGCGAGGCCGTCTGCGATGGCATTGAGTTTGTGCTGAACGGCGTCGTCGGAGCGTTTCTGGGTGTTTTGGAGCAACGCCACGAGGAGGAATGTGACGATGGTGGTGACGGTGGTGATGATCAGTTGCCAGGTGACGATGGTGCCCAACAGGAAAAATGACGGAGCCCAGAGCACAACCGTGACATGTCAGATGCGCAATGGACGTGAGTTCCGCGGTGACCGAGGGGCCGGCGCCGCAGCGTCAGTAGTAGTGCCGCCGACCACCGACAGCATGTCCGGCGGCGCCGAGCGCGAACAGAACGACCCCGATCACCACGAGAATGATGCCGATCGTCCACAGGATCGAGATGCCAGTCAAGAAGCCGACGATCAACAAGACAATTCCGAGAATGATCATGGACCCTCCTTCGACACGGATCACCCATCGAGGGCGACGTACCCGCTGGTCACAGTCCTCAAACACTTGGAACGGGCTGGGCGCAGGTACGGCCGTGCCTGATGCGACCGACTCCTCGACTGCTTTCGGGTGGTGACACAGGGTGCCTTGTTTTCCGGTTTGATCGTCCACCTCACGGGTAGCACCTGTACGAGACCGGACCCTCAGTTCAAAGGCACAGTGGGAGGACGCACCAGTGGCTCGCCAAGACTCACAACCCCAACTCAAGGATCAGGACCTCTACGAAGAATTACGAAAGAAAGGGGATTCGAAGCAGAAGGCGGCACGGATTTCCAACGCGGCCGCCAATCGTGGGCGGTCGAGTGTGGGTAAATCCGGGGGCAAGTCTTCGCCGTACGAAGACTGGACGGTGGAGGAATTGAAGAAGCGTGCCAAAGAGCTGGATCTTCACGGTTATTCGAAACTCAAGAAGAGCGAACTGATCGATACCCTCCGAAATCACTGAACCTCGCCCTTGGCGTCAGGTCCACCCCGACACTCGGCTTCTGTGTACGAATCGCCATGCGACACCGCTCGGTCCGAAGCGCAGAAATCATGCCAGTATGGCCACCGCGGCGATGACGAAAACGATGACAACCAACGCGACCGCGACCATCGCTGCAATTCCGGTTCCTGAAAAGCGTTTGACGGTCGCGGGTTCGGGTTCGGACAATCCCGACGTCTGGGGAGCATCGGGCGGGGTGCTCCCCGGCTTGACCCCGCCTCCGGGTTCCAGGTCAGGGGTATTGTCCGGATCTGGTTCGGGCGGTGTAGAAGTCACGATGTACCTCCCGGTCAACTTCCCTCGGAAGTCCTCGTCGATGCCTGGGGCTGCCGAAGCGTGTCGGTCAGTGTCGCGCAGAACGCCGGTAAATCATCGGGGTTGCGGCTCGATATCAACGTATTCGGTCCTGAAGTACAGACCACGACTTCTTCGTCCACCCACGTGCCGCCCGCATTCGTGATATCGGTACGCAAACTAGGCCACGACGTCAGCGTGCGACCGGCGACCACGCCGGCTTCGACCAGCGTCCACGGTCCGTGGCAGATCACTGCGACAGGCTTCCCGGCGTCGAAGAAACTCCGGGCGAACGCCACCGCCCCTGGATTCACACGAAGGAAATCAGGGTTGGCCACACCACCGGGTAGGACGAGTGCGTCGTATTCCGACGACTTCGCCGACTCGACCACCCCATCCACGTCGAAGACATCAGCTTTGTCGAGATGATTGAACGCCTGGATAGTTCCGGATTCTGTCGAAACAATCGACGGCTGAGCGTCTTCGGCAACCAACGCATCCCACGGGTCCGTCAACTCGATCTGTTCGACTCCCTCCGTCGCCACGAGGAATGCCACTTTCTTTCCTGCAAGTAGTCGACTCATGCTTGAACGTCCTCCCTCAACTTCGTCACAACCGTCGAGCGGACTGCTCAGCTGGATGCGCCCTCGGTGTCGTCGAAAAACGACCATTCACCATCATGGCGAACTTCCATGCGCCATCCCAGTTCCGAGTTGTCGGCGCGGGCATCGACGAACCAGGAATGCGCATCGTCAGCGCTGTCGATCTCGCGCGTCGCGGTGACGTCGCCTGCAGGATTGATCACTCTGTAAATAGCCATTCGGGTCGGCTTCCCCAGCCGACGCTTCTTCAATCATCGACTGCGACGCCGCCGTATCAACCCGTACCGTCACCATGGACGGTCAGGCGCTGACCCCGCGCGTCGTACGCCGAATGTACGGTTCACACACGAAGTGCACGAGGCGATCAGAGAGGTCGCTGGTATGCGACCTGAGCCGTCAGAAGTAGATATACGACTTGGGGATCCCCGTATCTCCCCGATACGCAAACCGTCGACGATCATCTCGCGCCGAAGAGCGAAGCCATCGGAAGTCCAGACACAGCACCACACCCATGCCGATACTCAGCATCACAAGCAACAGAACAATGTTCAGCACCGTGTTTCCACCCTTCTGTGGGGCCGGCAGTCAGCCCGCGGTCATGCCGCGAAACGCAGCCGGCTTCCATTCGTGCCTGCGGAGGCCATGTTCTTGGCACACGGCAAGTCTCCGACATCTCTTGCCACACGGTGGTCTTCGGAAGGTGCGATTCTCACGATCTCGCGCCACCACTTTTCGCGTTCTTCGGACTCCGTCCACGACGCGACATCCACTACAAGCCCTCCTTCACCGACCCCCGATTTGTTACGCAGCTCACGCACTGAGGAAACGTGACGTGGCAATGACCGTGCGCTCTGGGAGATGCGTGCGGTTGCAAGACGTCAACGAACTCGGCTGGGAAGAAGTTCAGTCGTCGGCGCCGAGGCCTTGGGGAACTGGACGATCGCATTCGTTCCGATGGCTTCAGCCGCCGCCGACGACGACCTGGTGGTGCCACTGACGGTGGGGTGTCAAGCACTGACACACTCGAGAAATGTCGCAACTAGCTCCTCGTTCGTTCTGTGGCAGAACGGAGTTCGCGCAAGGCAATTTATGGAAGCCTCCTCCGCCGAACTCGATATCCTATGGCCGGCACCCGAGGAATATCTGCTCGAACAATCGATACCCCCGCTCGACGACCAGCGCTGAGTTTTGAGCGCGTCCGTGGCTCGGTAACGAGGCGTCTGTTGCCGAGGAGCCTGCTTTGTCACCGAACCAACGGTTCTCGATTCGCTACGAACGGGCTCTGCCGGACGGGGATGGGAGTCGACGTCCGGCAGAACAGCAGTCCCGAGCCGGCACCGACCGGAACTACTCTCACCCTGCCCCTGATCCGCCGAAAGTACCAGCCCTCACCGGACCGAGAAGGCGAAACAACTTGTTGCAGTGCCGCTCGCATTGGTTTCGGAAAGCCAGACAGTGCCGGTCCCTCGGCGAGGGTGTGGTGCGTGTGCCGATCATAGGGTGGCCAGCGGCAGGTCGGAGGAGTCACACCTCACATCAACCGACCAGCACGACAAGGTCCCGGACACGGACCCTCGCACGCTCATTGCCCGGCATCGGCGAGGGCTTGTCCTCAGGTCTCGGTGATGTGCACGCTCGCCAGCAGATCCTCTGCCACCGCCCGCAGTTTCGTGTTGGTGCGTTGGGATTTGTCGACCAGCATCGCGAACGCCCCATCCGCGTCGACACCGTGCACCGCCATCAACACCCCCTTCGCCTGATCGATCACCGCCCGCGAATCGAGAGCACGCTCGAGCTGCAGAGCCAACTGCCGGGCACCCCGGTAACGTTCGGTACTGCCGATCGCATACCCAGCGGCAGTGGTGAACAAATTCATCAACGCCACCTCCGAACGGGCGAACCCGTCCGCACGGCTGCCGTACACGTTGACCGCACCCGCACGCACCCCGGGCTCAAGCGCAGGCAACGGAATCGACAGGAAGCTCTGCACCCCGAATCGCCGGGCCTCGGACGCCAGACCCGGCCACCGCTCACTGGCGGTCGTGCGGTCCGCCACCACGATCTGCTCGCTCTCCGCTGCCTCGATACACGGACCCGCCCACGACCGATACTGCAGCTCGTCCACCATGACGACCTCACGGGACGTGCGCGCCGCGGTCGACGCAGCACCCTCCTCATCGAGAACCGTCACCCCCGCCATATCCGCATCCTCGATCAACTCCACCGCATGCTCACACAACCGCCGCAAATACTTTTCGATGTGACCGGCCGGATTCAACACCCGATACAGATCCTGCAACGCTTCGGCAGCCGCATCGAGCGGAGGAAACCACCCATCACCGACAGCAGCGCTTCGTACGACATCCATCCCACACCTCACACGCACTCCCACGAGACCGTGACGGCACACGACGAAAAACGGCAAAACCCCGATCTCCACTTGTCAACAACTCACGAATGCCCGAACACACCACCACCAAACCCACACCACGACGCCGCGGCCCCGCCGCACCAGCAACCCGAACCAAAGGGTGGTTCGCCGGCGCCGAGGTGTGAGCGCCGACGCCAGCGAACCCGATGCGCATCCCGGCACTGCCCGTACCAGGATGCCCCATTTCGGGGCTGACCCACCCCCGGCGAGCGGACAGCCGGAAGGCAGGTCGTCTGCGCGGCGCCCCGAAATCCTTTTCGAGTGTTCCCGATACCGCAACCCAGAGGTATCCCACACACCACCAACGCAAACCCGCCCCGACCACAGACCTTCAACGGTATGGGGAAACGCCGCAACGCCACATCCATGCGGACCCACTACTGACCAGACGCACCTACGTAGCCAAGATCGCCGGTCTGCGCCTCCCCACACCTGCAGTGGCTACACGGAGCACAAACAGCTGTCGGCTTCACCTTCCTCGGACGGTTCTGCGGACGATTCTGCAATCACACGTCGACATCGAACGTCGCATCATCTTCCTCGACTCCGGACGGCTCCCCGTCCCGAAGTCCTCCTCCAGCCTCGCGGAGCACCCTTCCAACAGCGAATTACATCGCGGTTCAGCGCTAAAGTCTCCGTGTCTCCGTTCCAACGAGACGGAGACGAACGCGTAGCCTTCATGATTAGGCTCACTGGCGGGTGCAGTCGGTGGCCCACAAACTGTTGAGGAGCTTCGGTCGGTATCAGTCTCGGTCAGTCCACCGTGATCGAGCCCCTCAACCTCCGAGAGGACACTCACCGAGCCAACCGGTACCATCGGTATTCGTAGAGACTGCAACAAGATTCACAACTGAACTACCGTCTTCCGAAAAAGATCGAGCTATTGGATGGCCGTCAGGAGTGCACGGCCGACAGAGGACCGACCGACGCCCAGTGTCGAAGCGATGGAGTCAAGACTCCTCCCTTGCTCGCGCAGTGCACGGGCGAGTTCAGTGCGTTCCGGGGTCATGACAGTCGGCCGGCCGCCGCGTCGACCTTGACGTCGGGCGGCTTCGAGGCCGGCGTGGGTACGTTCGACGATCATGCGGCGTTCCATTTGGGCAAGGGCTGCCATGATGTGGAAGAGAAATTCGCCGCCTGCGGTGGTGGTATCGAATCCTTCTGTGAGGGAACGGAATGCGATGCCGCGCTCACCGAGGTTGTGAACGGTGTCGATGACGTGGCGGACGGATCGTCCGAGCCTGTCGAGTTTCCAGACGACGAGGACATCACCGTCGTGGTCACGTAGGTAGTTCAGGCATTCGGTGAGCTGGGGGCGCTGCGTTTTGGAGCCGGATTCGTAGTCGGTGAAGATGCGGATCGCTCCGGCTTGGCGGAGTGCGTGTTCTTGCAGTTCGGGGTTTTGTTCGAGGGTGGAGACGCGGGCGTATCCGATGATGCTCACAGTCTCGGTCCTTCTGGTCTGCTGCTGTGTTGTGGGATGGTGCGGCTGTTCATGAGTTGGTGGTCGACCTCGGGGCTCCAGTGGGTGTGAAACTTGGTGGTGTCGAGGTCGGCTAGTTCCGGTTCCGGAGCGGCCGGCTTGGGGGCTGGCCGGATCTCGGTCGTCTGGGGGTCATGTTGTGGTGCTTCGGGTTTGATCTGGCTCGCCCAGGTATAGGTCTGTTCGGGCATGGTGTCGTGGTGCTCGATCATCGCCTGCCAGTGCTCGGGGAACGTCATGACGTTCTCGCGGGGTGCGGTGGCGATGGAGTCCATGGGCACTTCGGTGACAGGTTTGATCGCGGGTCGTAGGACGTCGGCGAGGATGGTTCCGCCGTCGATGTAGGCGAAGTTGCGGGCGGCTTGGACGGCGTCGGCGCTGAGTTCGCGCCATTCGATTGCCCATCCGACGTCGCGTGCGAGTTGGTCGAAGAAAACCCTTTGGGTGCGGGAGTTTCCGTCGACGAACGGGTGGACACTGGTGAGATCTCCCCAGTGTCCGGCGAGGTCCTGGACGAACGCTTCGTGGCTGTGGTGGTTGACGTAGACGCCGCTGTTGATGTCGGTGAACACTCGGTCGAGTTCGCCTGGGATGGCGGCGGGTGGGTCGTGGAGGATGCCGAGATCGCCTGGCGCGGTGTCGATGGTGCGGATTTCACCGGCCCATTCGTACAGGTCGCCGAGTAGGTGTCGGTGGATTGCTTGCAGGTGCGCGAAGTCGAAGTGTCCGTCGATCGGGTTCGCTGCCAATTCCGCCATTCGTGATCTCGTTGTTCATGGCGTTCCTTTCTGTCGTTTCCGGCGATTGTGCCTGGTAGCTCCGACACGGACCTACGGACGGGTTTTCAGAACAGAGTGTTTTGGGTTTGTGCGGCGGCGTTGTCGGTGCGTTTCTCGTAGGCGGTTGCGAGGGTTTGCGCGGTGGTGGGGCTGCATCCCATTTCGGTGCCGATGTCGTCCCAGCTGGCTCCGTGGTGGTGCAGTTGCCAGGCATCGTGTTCGTCGTCGCTCACGTTCAACCCTCCTCTTCGGCGGGTGTCTTGAGTTCTCGGCGGAGGCGTAGGGCTACGACGTAGTGGTAGACGGCAAGCCCGAGGAGGCTTGTTCCGGCGATGAGTGAAATGGTTGTTCCGCCGGTGAGGAAGATGATGCCTACGGCGAGGCTGATCAGCGCGACGACGGTGTGCGCTTTCCAGCCGGGTTTGCTGGTGTCTTTTTCGGTCGTCATGGTCGATTCCCTTTGTCGTTTGGGGCTTTTCGGAGGCTGGCGGCTTTGGTGAAGCTGTAGACGGAGGCGGCGAGGGCGATGATTCCGGCGGTGATCATGTGTTTGGTGCCGATGGTGAAGTCCAGGGCTGCGACGGCGAGCGCGAGGACTCCGAAGATGCTGTGTTTCAACACTCTCGGTTTGTTAGTCATGGGCGGCCTTCGCGGATGGCTGCGAGGCGTTGGGAGGCTGCGCGGCGTTCGCGGCCGATGCTGAGCAGGTGTTCGAACAGTTGGTCTTCGGGGAGTTCTTCGGCGGCTTGGGCGAGGGATCGTGCTGCTTCGCGGAATCCGCGCCGGTAGGCCTGGATGAGGACTGCGGCAATCTTGTGCTCGAGTTCAGCGGACGGGACGCCGATGGTGCTGATGTCGGTGAGTGCTTTGGTGAGTTGTTTCCCGAGGTGCCCGCTGGTGCGTCCTTCCTGCTGCAAGGTGGCGAAGACATGGGCACTGTTGTGCGGTTTGCCGGAAGTGACTAGCTCCTCGATGGCGGTGAACAGTGCCGCGTTCACGGGCCGGTAGAAGTCTGCGCTGGTCAGAGCTGCGACGGCACGTTTCGCGCTCTCAGCCGGCGCCCAGAGCAGCGAGCACAGGAGTTGAGCCTCGACGTCGAGGGCGGTGCTGTACTCGCGAGGGGACTGAACCCGAGGTCTCCCCCACCGACGATGAACTGCCGTGCGGCGATTGCTGCGTGATAGGCGTGGTACGCGTTTCCGAGGATGCTGATCACGACAACGCTGACTGCAAGCGCTATGTAGAAGCCTCTGTCGCGTTTGTTCATGTTGAGCTTGCTGATGATGACGATGGCGATGGCGATGGTCGCGCCGAGGATTGCACTGTCGACGATCGCCGGGAAAATCCAGGTCAGGTGTTCGGGGATCAGCGCTTGCCTTGCAAGGTCGCGTTGTACGGCGAAGGAAAGTACGAATGCGCCGGTGGTGATGCCGAGTGCAATGACGATCGCGAGTGCGAGTGCGGCGAGCAATGCGCCTAGCTGGATACGGGCAGCCCGGAGGCTAAAGTCGTTCATGATCGGGTTTTTCCTTCCAAAGGTTCCCGGTCTGGAGCTTCGCCGGGTTGCCTCCTTGTGGGACCCCCATTTAGCTTTCCGTGTATGTCCGCATCTACGGATATACGTACATACGAAAAGGGTCAGCGTCGAGCGAGAACGTCACGTTTTACCCGTTACTGAGGGTTCGTCGGCCAACAGACGTTCAACCAAGACGACAAGAATCTCCTGGGCAGTCACCCGGGCAAGTCCCAAGTCTCTGACTGCTGGGAACGACGAAGCACTTCGTGCCGAACCACTCCGCCATGGGGTGAATGTCCGTTATCTTCCTCGGCAGTAGTTGCAATCTCCTGGCTGCTCGGCGTCCACGCACGGATGCTGTCACCACGAAAGGGAGCACATCTGTGAATGGACTCGAAACGCCTACTCGTTTGTCCCGAACCACCGCCGCCCTCGGCGTTGGCGCGCTCGCTGCCGCGATCACCTTCGGCAGTGCAGTGGGTACTGCATCAGCCGACACTCCGGTCGTCGACTTCGGCAGTATCTCTTTCGCGGTGACCAACGGTCCCGGCAACACCATCTACGACATCAACGCCATCATCAATCTCCCGCCCGGCACACTGCCGCCAGGGATGATGACCCCTCAGATCACTGCGCCCGCCGCGGCCCCTCAACCAGTCGGCGACCCGTTTGCGGGCACCGCATTGGACTTCGTTCTGAGCTTCATTCAGGCTGCGGCCAGTTAGCCGACAACAAAAAAACGAGGCCCCAACTCAAAGGAGTTAGGGCCTCGTCTTGTGGTGGGCGAAGGGGGACTTGAACCCCCACGTCCCGAAGGACACTGGCACCTGAAGCCAGCGCGTCTGCCATTCCGCCACTCGCCCGAGCAACGCCGAAACATTATCACGACAAACTTTGAAAGTTCTATTCGTGCAGCTCAGGGCACGAATCGATGAACACCGAGCACCCGAAAGCCCAGAACCGATACCATGCTGAAACAGCGGCCAGGTACTGCCGAAGCGTCATTTGACAGTACCGTGGAACCTGTACAGCAGTTTGGACGACACGCGACAAGGCGGTGCCGGCGCTACTTGCCGAGCATTTTGCTGTCGTAGATGCGAGGCGAGAGGAGGGCCCGATGGGCATCGTGCAGCGTTTCGAACGAAAGCTCCAAGGAGCTGTCGGCGACGCATTCGCGCGGGTCTTCGGTGGTGGTGTTGTGCCGCAGGAAGTAGAGGCGGCGCTCCAGCAGGAGGCACGTGACCGCGTCGAGCACCTCGGCGGCGGAATCCTTCTCGCCCCCAACAACTACGTGATCACCATCAACAACTCCGATCACGAAGAGCTGGCAGCAGATCGCGAACTGACGACAAAAGCTTTCAGCCGACACCTGCAGGATTTCATCCGCGATCAGGGTTGGCAGACGTACGGCGACATCTCGGTCACCTTCGAGCCTTCGCCTACGCTCCACACCGGTCAGTTCCGCACCCGCGGAACCGTCGACCCGGATGGTGACGCCGAGCAGGCATCCCCGCCGTCGCATGTTCCGCAGGTTTCGTCGCGGCCTCCACAACGGCCGCCTCAGCGACCCGCACCGATTGTTCCCCCTGTTTCCAATCCAGTCCCGTCACAACCAGGAGCCGGCCCCATGACGCAGAACTCAGGCTACGAACCAAGCCGCGAACCGGCGGGTCGCCAGCCCGAACCGCAGCAGCCGGCACGGAACGGGTACTCCCACGACGACGGCGGTTACGCCGCTCCGCAGGGCCAGGAAGCGCCGTACCAGAACGGTTACGACCGCGGCGACGGTTACCGCACGGGCGACGACCAGCAGGGCTACAACCAGCAGCAGGGTGGCTACGACCAGCAGGCGTACCCGAACCAGCAGCAGCCGTACGAGCAGGCCGGTTACGACCAGCAGGGCTATGACCAGCAGGGCGGCGGCTACGACCAGCAGGGTTACCAGCAGCAGCCGTACGAGCAGCAGGGCTACGGCCAGCAGGCGTACCAGGGTGGGTACGACCAGCAGGGCTACCAGCAGGGCGGCTACGACCAGCAGGGCTACCAGCAGCCGTACAACGGCCAGTCCTACGATCAGCCGGGCTACGACCAGCAGGGCTACCAGCAGGGCGGCTACGACCAGCAGGCGTACACACAGCAGCCGTACGAGCAGGGTGGCTACGAGCAGGGCGGCAACTTCGAGCAGACGCAGGCCTACCCGCAGCAGGGTTACGCCCAGCCGCAGGGCGGTTACGCACCGACGGCCCAGAGCCTGACGGCAACCCTGCAGCTCGAGGACGGCAGCGGACGCCACTTCCAGCTTCGCGACGGCAGTAATGTCATCGGCCGCGGCCAGGAAGCTCAGTTCCGCCTCCCGGACACGGGCGTCTCACGTCGCCACATCGACATCCGTTGGGACGGCCGCACCGCGATGCTGTCCGATTTGGGATCCACGAACGGCACCACCGTCAACGGCGCACCGGTCCAGGACTGGCAGCTGGCAGACGGCGACATCATTCGTGCAGGTCACTCGGAGATTCTGGTTCGCATTCTCTGAGCTGAGAAACGGACGCCAGGATTTTTCCGATAACAATCGAACATTCGGCGGTCCGTCGGCGCGCCGCCGTCACGCGGCTGTCAGTATCGTGATCTTCGGGGCCCAGAGCCCCCTATGATGCTGCCAGTCGACAATGCTCGAACCCCGCTGCGGCGGGGCTCGAGCCATAGAAGGAGGTGGACAGCCGTGCAGGGCCTGATTCTGCAACTCACACGGGCGGGCTTCCTGCTCCTACTGTGGCTGTTTGTCTGGGCAGTCCTCCGCACTCTCCGCTCCGACATCTATGCCGGCTCCGGGGTCAGGGTTCCGCCGCGGTACACCCGCGCCGGAAAGGTCCTGCCCTCACTGGGCAAGGCGAAGGTGCCTCGGTACCTGGTGGTCACGCAGGGCGCCCTCGCCGGTACCCGCATCACCCTGGGTTCTCAGCCGGTCATGATCGGCCGCGCCGATGATTCGACGCTCGTTCTCACCGACGATTACGCGTCGACGCGCCATGCGCGGCTCTCGCAGCGCGGCGCCGACTGGTACGTCGAGGATCTCGGTTCGACCAACGGCACCTATCTGGACCGCGCCAAGGTCACGACTGCGGTGCGCGTGCCGCTGGGCACTCCGGTTCGCGTCGGCAAGACGGTAATCGAGCTACGCCCGTGACCCTTGTTCTCCGCTACGCGGCGCGCAGCGACCGCGGTCTCGTGCGCTCCAACAACGAAGATTCCGTGTACGCCGGTGCACGCCTGTTGGCCTTGGCCGACGGTATGGGCGGACACGCGGCAGGTGAGGTCGCGTCGCAGTTGATGATTGCCGCCCTGGCGCATCTCGACGACGACGAGCCCGGCGAGGATCTGCTCGGCAAGCTCGAGGCAGCCACCCGCGAGGGCAACGATTCCATCGCCGATCACGTCGAGGAAGAACCCGAACTCGACGGCATGGGCACCACGCTCACCGCGATCCTCTTCTCCGGCAGCAAGCTCGGTCTCGTGCACATCGGCGACTCGCGCGCCTACCTGCTGCGCGACGACCACCTGACGCAGATCACCCGCGACGACACGTTCGTTCAGTCGTTGGTCGACGAGGGCAGGATCACCGCCGAACAGGCACACACGCACCCGCAGCGATCCCTGATCATGCGGGCGTTGACCGGCAACGAGATCGAGCCGACGCTCACCGTGCGCGAAGCCCGCGCCGGCGATCGTTACCTGCTCTGCTCCGACGGCCTCTCCGACGTGGTCAGCGACGAGACCATCGAGAACACGATGCGCGAGGGCTCGCAGGAGCAGTGCGCCGATCGCCTCATCGAATTGGCGCTGCGCAGCGGCGGTCCCGACAACGTCACCGTCGTCGTCGCCGATGTCATCGACCTCGACTACGGCCAGTCGCATCCCATCGTCGCGGGCGCCGCGTCGACGGAAGAGGAAGAGGACGCCCCTCCCCCCAACACCGCTGCCGGCCGCGCCGCTGCCATGCGTCCGCCGCGCGCGACGCCCAAGCGAGTTGTCTCCCAACCCGAACCGGAACCGAAGAAGAAGCGGAACCGGTTGTGGTGGGTGGTCCTGGCCGTGGTGCTGATCGCGCTGGTCGGTGTCGGCGCAGTGATCGGCCGCGCCGTCATCCGCAACAACTACTACGTCGGCGAAGACAACGGCCGCGTGACGGTGCTGCGCGGCATCCCTGGTTCGGTGCTCGGCTACTCGCTGCAAGACGCGGATCTGGTGGGTTGCGTCGGCGACGACGACGTCCTGACCCTCGTCTCCCCCGACGCGATTCCCAGCAACTGCAACATCCTCGAGGTCACCGATCTGCAGCCGTCTGCGCAGGAGCAGGTGCGCGCCGGGCTGCCGTCAGGCAAGCGTGAGGATGCGCAGAGCCAGATGATCCGTCTCATCGGCGGCGATCTGCTGCCTCGTTGTGAGCCGGTTCCGACGACGACGGCCACGCCCACTCCCCCGCCGGCACCGGAGACCACGCCGCCCCCCGCACCGCCCGGGGAGCCTGCTGCGCCGACGACGGCGGCACCCACGACTACGCCGACGCCGACCGAAGTTCCCGGTCAGACTTGCAGGACGGTCAACTGATGTCGTCCAACGCAGCTGCGGGGACGGCTTTTCCGAGTCCGCCCGGAGGTTTTGCCCCGGCGCCGGTCCAGTCGACCCGTCGAAACATGGAGCTGCTGCTCCTGGGCTTCGCCGTCATCATCACGACGGTCTCGCTTCTGCTCGTCGAGGCGAGCCAGGAACAGAAGATCACTCTCGATCTGGCCAAGTACGCGCTTGCGTACACGGGCTTGTTCCTGATCGCGCACTTGGCAATTCGGCGGTATGCGCCGTACGCCGATCCGCTGCTGCTCCCGATCGTCGCCCTGCTCAACGGCCTGGGGTTGGTGCTCATCCACCGGCTCGACCTCGCCGACGAACAGACAGCGCTCTACAACGGCGTCGAGGCACCGTCTCCGGATGCGAACCAGCAGGTCATGTGGACTGCATTGGCGATCACCGGTTTTGTGCTGCTGCTCGTGTTCTTGAAGGACTACCGCCTGATGGCGCGGTTCAGCTACACCCTCGGCCTGGCGGGCCTGGTGTTCCTGGCGATTCCCGCGATCCTGCCGGCGAAGTTCTCGAGCGTGAACGGCGCGAAGATCTGGATTCGCCTGCCCGGATTCAGCATTCAGCCAGGTGAGTTCGCGAAGATCCTGCTCATCATCTTCTTCGCGTCGGTGCTCGTCGCCAAGCGCGACCTGTTCACCTCGGCCGGTAAACACTTCCTGGGCATGGACTTTCCGCGGGCCCGAGACCTCGGTCCGATCCTGCTCGCCTGGATCGTCTCGGTGGGCGTTCTCGTCTTCGAAACCGACCTCGGTACGTCGTTGCTGCTCTTCAGCACCGTGCTGGTGATGCTCTACATCGCGACCGAGCGTGTGGGCTGGCTGGTGATCGGCGGCGGACTGCTCGCCATCGGATTCTTCTTCGCCTACAAGATGTTCGGACACGTGCGCGTGCGCGTCGACACCTGGCTGGACCCGCTCGGCGACTACGCCAACACCGGTTATCAGATCTCGCAATCGCTGTTCGGCCTGGCCACCGGTGGTATCGCCGGAACAGGTCTGGGCAGCGGCCGCCCCAACCAGGTGCCGTTCGCGAAGACGGACTTCATCATCGCGACCATCGGCGAAGAGCTCGGCCTGATCGGCCTGGCCGCTGTGCTGATGCTGTTCCTGCTTCTCATCGTGCGCGGCCTGCGTACGGCGTTGGCAGTGCGCGACAGCTTCGGCAAGCTGCTCGCCGCCGGTCTGTCGTTCACGATCGCGATCCAGATCTTCGTCGTCGTCGGCGGCGTCACCAAACTGATCCCGCTGACGGGTCTGACAACACCGTTCATGTCGTACGGCGGCTCGTCGCTGCTCGCGAACTACCTACTGCTGGCCATCCTCGTCCGGATCTCGGACGCGGCTCGTGCGCCGGTAGTGACGAAGAAGAAAGGTCCGCCCCCAATCGCTGACGCCAATACCGAGATGATGCCGCGCGTATGAACACTCCACTGCGCCGCGTCGCGATGGCCGTCATGGTGATGGTCGTCGCGCTCCTCGCCAACGCCACGTACGTACAGGTCATCAAAGCTGACGACCTGCGAGCCGACCCGCGCAACTCGCGGGTGCTGCTCGACGAGTACTCACGCCAGCGAGGTCAGATCTCGGCTTCCGGTCAGGTGCTTGCCGCCTCCCGCGCCACCGACGACCGGTACAAGTACCTGCGCGAGTATCCGAATCCGTACCCGTACGCACCGGTCACGGGCTTCTACTCGATGCAGTACGGCAGCGCCGGCCTCGAGCGCACCGAAGATCCGATTCTCAACGGCTCGGACAACCGGTTGTTCAGTCAGCGCTTCTTCGACCTGGTGTCCGGACGCGATCCGCGCGGCGGCAACGTCGTCACGACGCTCAATCCGGCCATGCAGCAGGTGGCGTACGACCAGCTGACCAGCAAGGGTTACACCGGTTCCGTCGTCGCGATCGAGCCGAGCACCGGACGCATCCTGACGATGGTCAGCACTCCGAGCTACGACCCGAACCTGCTTGCCAGCCACGACGGCGCCGAAACCACCAAGGCGTGGGACGAGCTCAATGCCGATCCCAACGATCCGTTGGTCAACCGCGCGATCTCGCAGACCTACCCGCCCGGCTCGACGTTCAAGGTGCTCACCACGGCTGCAGCTCTCGGCAACGGTGCGACGCCGGACGACCAGCTGACCGCGGCTCCGCAGATCACGCTGCCCGGCACCAGCACGACCCTCGAGAACTACAACGGCAGCACCTGCGGCCCCAACCCGACGGCGTCGTTGCGTGACGCGTTTGCGCGCTCGTGCAACACCGCCTTCGTCGAACTGGGCATCAAGGACGGCGCCGACGCCATCAAGGACGAGGCCAGCGCCTTCGGCATCGGACCCAACACTCCCGCGATCCCGCTGCCGGTTGCAGACAGCACCGTCGGCGACATCTCCGACGACGCGGCTCTCGGCCAGACCAGCATCGGCCAGCGCGACGTCGCGGTGACCCCGCTCGAGAATGCAGTGATCGCCGCGACCGTCGCCAACGGCGGTGTGCGGATGCAGCCCAACCTGATCTCCCAGGTGCAGGCACCCGACCTGACCGATCTCAGTACGCCGTCACCGGTGTCGATGGGTCAGGCGATCTCGCCGGCAGTTGCGGCCACGCTGACCGATCTGATGATCGGCTCGGAGAACTTCACCGGCGGCGACGGCAAGATCCCCGGCGTTCAGATCGCCTCCAAGACCGGTACCGCCGAGCACGGCGTGAACCCGCGGGAAACTCCGCCGCACGCGTGGTACATCGCTTTTGCACCGGCGCAGAATCCTACGGTCGCCGTGGCCGTCATCGTCGAGAACGGTGGTGACCGCGGACTCGCCGCTACCGGTGGCTCGGTTGCTGCGCCGATCGGTCGTGCAGTCATCGCAGCCGGAATCCAAGGGGGCTGAACCGTGGCGTTGAACAACGGCGCTTTGATCGCCGATCGTTACCGATTGATCCGTCTCATCGCCACCGGTGGGATGGGTCAGGTGTGGGAAGCCACCGACTCCCGGCTCAACCGTCGCGTCGCCGTCAAGGTACTCAAGTCCGAGTTCTCTTCCGATCCGGAGTTCTTGGAGCGCTTCCGCTTCGAGGCCCGCACCACCGCACAGCTCAACCATCCCGGTATCGCCGGAATCTACGACTACGGCGAGACCCGTGACAGCTCGGGTGATTCCACGGCGTACCTGGTGATGGAACTCGTCAACGGTGAACCGCTCAACGCCGTCCTGGCACGCGTCGGCCGCCTGGCGGTTCCGCATGCCCTCGACATGCTCGAGCAGACCGGCCGCGCCCTGCAGGTCGCACATGACGCCGGTGTCGTGCACCGCGACGTGAAGCCGGGCAATATCCTCATCACGCCGACTGGCCAGGTGAAGATCACGGACTTCGGCATCGCCAAGGCCGTCGAGAACTCTCCTGTCACGCGTACGGGAATGGTGATGGGCACCGCCCAGTACATCGCGCCCGAGCAGGCTCTCGGTCAGGACGCGACCGCGGCGAGTGACGTGTACTCGCTGGGAATCGTCGGATACGAAGCACTTTCGGGTCGACGCCCGTTCACCGGTGACGGCGCGCTCACCGTCGCGATGAAGCACGTGCAGGAAACCCCGGCTCCGATGCCGGCCGACCTGCCGCCGAACATCCGCGAGCTCATCGACATCACGTTGACCAAGGATCCGGCCGGCCGCTACGCCAGTGGCGGTGAGTTCGCCGACGCCGTTGCAGCCGTTCGGGCAGGGAGGCGTCCACCGCCGCCCGGTCTGCTCGCCACCGGTGCCGCAAGCGCGTTGCCGGCAACTGGTGCCACGCAGGTCATGCCGCCGACGTACGCGGGCCCGGTGACGGGCGCAGCTGTTGCGGACGACGCGGCAGCCGGCGGAATGACCAGTGGGCAGAAGGCCGTGGCATGGGCCGGCGGCGGATTGATCTTGTTGGCGTTGATCATCGGCGGAGTCTGGATCGCGACCGATGGTCCCAGCGACCCGACGCCGCCCGTCGTCACGTCCACGACGTTGCCGACCACCACGACGACCAAGCCCACCACCACGACGACTCGGCCCACGACGACGACCACCGAGCCGACAACAACGACGACTCGGCCGACGACCACAACGACCGAGCCGACAACCACCACGACAACGCCGACCACGACCACAACAACTCCGACGACCACAACCACCACCACGACGACAACGACGACCACAACGACCACTGAGCCGTTGGCGGATCCCGGAGACGCTGAAGAACCGCTAGGACAAGACCAATGACGACACCCCGCAATCTCTCCTCCCGCTACGAGCTGGGTGAGATTCTCGGCTTCGGCGGAATGTCCGAGGTTCACCTGGCGCGCGACCTCCGACTCAGCCGCGACGTCGCGATCAAGGTGCTGCGTGCAGACCTCGCACGCGATCCCACGTTCTACTTGCGGTTTCGTCGTGAGGCGCAGAACGCTGCCGCGCTGAACCATCCGGCGATCGTGGCCGTCTACGACACCGGTGAAGCCGAGACCGACGCCGGGCCGCTGCCGTACATCGTCATGGAGTACGTCGACGGCGACACGTTGCGTGACATCGTGCGCAGCACCGGGCCGATGGCTCCGCGCAAGGCGATGGAAGTGATCGCGGACGTCTGTGCCGCTTTGGACTTCAGCCACCGCAACGGCATCGTGCACCGCGACGTCAAGCCCGCCAACATCATGATCAACCGTGCCGGCGCCGTGAAGGTGATGGACTTCGGTATCGCCCGTGCCATTTCCGACGCGTCGAGCCCGATGACGCAGACGGCCGCCGTGATCGGCACCGCTCAGTACCTCTCGCCGGAGCAGGCGCGAGGTGAGCAGGTCGACGCGCGTTCGGACGTGTACTCGCTCGGTTGTGTGCTGTTCGAGATTCTGACGGGCGAGCCGCCCTTCAAGGGTGATTCACCGGTCGCCGTGGCGTACCAGCATGTTCGTGAAGATCCGCAGACGCCGTCGGAGATCAATCCCGACATTCCGCGCGAGCTGGATTCGATCATTCTCAAGGCGATGAGCAAGAACCCGGCCAACCGCTACCAGAGCGCCGGCGACATGCGCAGCGACTTGGTACGTGTCCTGGGCGGTCAGCGTCCGAGTGCTCCGATGGTGATGAACGACGAGGACCGCACCACCATCCTCGGCGCCGTCGGCTCCGACACCGGGAACTACCGCACCGCTCCCGATCCGGTCGAGCCGGTTCCTGCGAGGACAACTCGCGCCGCCGAGCCGCCTGCCAAGAAGAAGGGCGGACGCTACGCCCTGATGGGCATCGCAGCGCTTCTGGTGATCGGTCTGGTGACGTTCTTCCTCATTCGGGTGAACTCGCCGAAGGTCGAGATGGTGACCGTTCCGGGCGACCTCACCAACCAGCCCGCCGACGTCGCCGAGGCGACGCTGACCAACGCCGGATTCCAGGTGGAGCGTCAGCAGAAGACGGACAAGGTGATCGCCGCCGGAAACGTCATCACGACGCGTCCGGTTGCCGGGGTGCGTATCGAGAAGGGCAGCACCGTCACCATCGACGTGTCCACCGGACCCGAGCAGGTCGCGATCCCACGCCTGACCGGGCTGAGCCAGGACGACGCGGAGAAGAAGCTCAACTCCGTCGGACTCCGACTTGATCCGACCATCGGCAAGGCGGCATCGACCGTCGCCGAGGTCGACAAGATCGTCAATCAGGACCCGGCCGTCGGCGTGTCGGTTGTTCTCGATTCCGCGGTCTCGATCACCGTCGGCACCGGACCGGAGCAGGTTCGTGTCCCGGACGTCACCGGTCAGCGTGAAGAGGTGGCGAGGCCCAACATCGAAGGTGCCGGGTTCGTCGTCCAGATCACGGAGATCGATTCGGGACTGCCGAAGGGACAGGTTGTTTCGACCGACCCGACCGGCGGTACGTCGGCCACCAAGGGTTCGACCGTGACGCTACGAGTGTCCAATGGCAACCAGGTCGCGATGCCTGATCTGACCAACAAGACGGTGTCGGAGGCGTTGAGCACGCTTCGCGCAGCCGGTTGGGCGGGAACTGCATCGCAACTGGTGCAGAACCAGAGCACGACGCTCACCCCGGAAATGGTGGGCAAGATCGTCTCGCAGACGCAGCCTCCGGGCTCGGAGATCTCCAAGGACGCGGTCGTCACCGTCAGCGTCGGAGCGCTCGGAATCCCCGGCCGCTAGCAAAGTGAAAAAGTGCCTCCCGGAGATTTCCGGGAGGCACTTTTTTGTGGACAGGTGTCAGAGAATTGCGGGCAATGCGCCACCGAGCGCCGACGCGACCTCGGCCTCGAGGGCTGCGACGAGCCCTTCCGGCGGCGCCTCACCGCAGACTGCGAGCCAGTTCGCGAGCATCCGGTGTCCACCCTGGGTGAGTACGGACTCGGGGTGGAACTGGACGCCGTGAATCGGCAGTTCGCGGTGGCGCATCGCCATCACGACGCCGCTCTCGGTGTGGGCGGTCACCTCGAGTTCCTCGGGAATGGTGTCCTCGAGAACCGTCAGCGAGTGGTAGCGGGTAGCGGTGAACGGATCGGGCAGCCCGGCCAGGACGCCGACGTCCTTGTGGTGAACCAGACTCGTCTTGCCGTGAAGCAGTTCGGGCGCGCGGTCGACGGTTCCGCCGAAAGCCGCACCGATCGCCTGATGTCCGAGGCAGACGCCGAGCAGCGGAGTCTTGGTGTCGGCGCAGACCTTCACCAGATCCATCGTCGCTCCCGCGCGCTGCGGAGTTCCGGGGCCCGGGCTCAGGAGAATGCCGTCGAACTGCGCTACTGCACCTTCGAGGTCTGCCGTCAGTTGTGGATCGTCGTTGCGCCAGACCACGGCTTCGGTTCCGAGCTGGCCGAGGTACTGCACCAGGTTGAACACAAAGCTGTCGTAGTTGTCGACGACGAGAATCCTCATGAGAGCAGGGTAAACGCCTGTGCTATCCGCCGGTATAGGCGGGGACCGTGATCTGCGACGGCGTTGCCTGCGTGTACCCGAGGCCGAAGCGGGTCGCGTACTGCTTGTAGATCCGAATGCCCGGTTCGGCAGCGAGTGCCGCCTCGAGGCGCGCAACGTCGCCGATCGCGCTCATCACATACGGCGGGCTGTATGTACGGCCGTGCAGAAGAAGAGTGTTTCCGATGCACCGCGGCGCCGACGTACTGATGATCCGTTGGTCCTGCATGCCCACCGCTTCGGCCCCGCCGGCCCACAGTGCGTTCAACACGCTCTGGACGTCCTGCTGATGCACGACGAGGTCGTCCGGGGTGGCGTCGACCGGATACTTGCCGTCGGCGTTGCGCGGGGCGTCCGTCATGGTGACGACAACACCCGGGCCGGTCATCTCCGTCAGTCCCGCGTCGGCGGAGATGTTCTTGATGTCACCGAGCGCGGCGGCCACTCCGGCGTCGGACCGAGCGGCGTCTTGCTGCAGCGAATCGAGCTGAGCGGCAAGTTCGTCCCGGTCGGCCGAGACTTTTTCGGCATTGGCCTGGGCGCTGCGAACCAGATCGGAGAGCCTGGTGCTTTCGGTGACCTGGAGCTGGTTCTCCTCGGCGGATCGTTGCGCCGTGGCGACCATCAGACCGGCTACCAGGCAGACGGCAAGTACACCGATGTGCCAGACGGTTCGTGAAGATTCACCCGAAGACACGTGGCTCCTCCCGGATTGTGCAGGTCGGCCGGTGACCAACTGGACACAGCTACGTTAGCGTGTAGGTAACACATGCAGGTCACACCGTAGAGCGAGGACGTCATGCCCAAGTCGAAGGTCCGTAAGAAGAACGACTACACAGTCAACCCGGCAAACCGTACTCCGGTGAAGGTGAAGATGGGTCCGTCGAGCACGTTGTACGTGTCGGTGATGCTCGGATTCATGCTTGTCGGCCTGGCGTGGCTGATTGTGTACTACTTGGCCGCGGATTCGATCACGTGGATGAACGACTTGGGAAACTATAACTTCCTCGTCGGCTTCGGTTTCATGGTTGTCGGCCTTGTGATGACCATGAGATGGCGCTGACCAGCGAGTATCTGATTCGACCCGGATCGTGACCGTCATTCAATTACATGGGTGTCATTCATCCCCATTGTGGATAACTCCTGTGGACAACCTAGGAAGTTATCCACATGCTCGAGGATGAATTTCATCCACAGCCTCGTGACAACGTCACGGAGGTGATCTCGTGGGCCACTCCGATGGGTGTTGTCTACGCGATGTTCGGCGGCGGAATTGCCCTCGCGATCGCCTCGATAATCGCGCCCACGGAGCCGGCCGGCCGCTTCCTGCTCGCCCTCGCGGTGATCGGTCTGTTCGTGATGGGCGGACTCGCCCTGCGTCAGCGTCCCCGCCTGGCTGTGATCGAGGACGCGGGAACCAAGTCGATCGCGGTGCAGCGACTGCGCGCCCGCCACGAGTTCACCCGCGAACAGATCGACCGGGTCCGTCTCGTCCGCTACCCGCGTCTGGGTCGACGCGTCCCGATGCTCGAGATCGACATCGTCGACCGTCCCACCGACACGGAGAAGCTGTTGATCTTCGGACGCTGGGATCTCGGCACATCACCGGAGGACGTCCTGGACGTGCTCGCCGTTCACGGTTTGGTGCCGCCCGAGAAATAAGCGCCGGTTACATGGCCAGTGCCGCGAGGTCCGGCTGCACGATGTCGAGAGCCTGCTGCGGCACCGCGACTGCGTCGCTCGACCATCCCCAGATCGAGTACAGCTCACGGCCGGGGTCGGTGTATCCGTCGCGGCCGTGCAGTACCCGGTAGTTGTCGATGCAGATCATCTCGCCGGCTTCGGCGCGGAACATCGGACCGCTGTCGCGCACGTGAATCACAGCCTCACTCCACTGCTTCACCAGCGGCCACTGCGCTACTTCCGATTCACCGGCGATCGGCGCGAGGTACGGGTGATAGCGAACCTGGTTGCGTCCACTCGGCACCGTCCTGGCGATCGGCGCAAATGTGTTCTGCGGGAAGTTCGGTTCCGAATGGTCGATGTCTGTGCTCCAACAGAATTCGGCCAATTCAGCGGTTGCGGGATCGAAGGCGAGCAACCGCGTCAGTTTGAGCGCATCGATGAGAAACGAGTCGCCGCCACTCGGGTACGCCGGGCGCTTGCACCACAGAAACAGATAGTCGGGAGCGTAATCGCCGAACGCGAAACCGTCGTTGTGGGCAGTCATCCGCTCGCCGGAGATACCGAACGAGCGCTTGCGGCCGCGTTCGTCCACCGGTTGCGTGTCGACGACAGCGGCTTCGGCATCCTGACTCTTGGCACTCGCCTCGAACTGGCGGCCGACGCGAATGCACTTCTCACCGAGCAACTTCGACGCGAAGGCAATGGCATCGTCCTCGGTGTGCAGTCCACCGAACACCGCGGCGCCGTCGAGAGCGATTGCCGCCCGGACGGCCTCGACCGTCTCCACGCGCCGCGGAACAACACTTGCCAGCGTCAAATCGGAAGAGAACATTCATGACTCCATACGTCGAGTTGGCCAAACGGTTCAACTCGAGCGTAGGAACTCGTCATTTCGACGGCGTAACTCCGGAAACCGATTCGGTTACGGAGCCAGCCTTTCAGATCACCTTGCCCGGGTTCATGATTCCGTGAGGGTCGAGTGCGCCCTTGATTGCATGATGCATCGCGACGACGGCCGGTGACAGTTCCTGTTCCAGGCCACCCATCTTCAGTAGGCCGACGCCGTGCTCACCGGTGACGGTTCCGCCCAACTCGAGGGCGTTGTCGATGATCTCGGCAAAAGCGGCCTGAGCGCGCCTCCGCGCCGCTTCGTCGTCGTGTGGCGTGATCAGCAGCGGGTGCAGGTTGCCGTCACCCGCGTGCGCGATGTTCGCGATGTGCGTGTCGTGCCGGGCCGAAATGGCCTCGATCCGTGCCAACATCTCCGGGACCGCCGCCTTGGGGACACAGATGTCCTCGGTGAGCACCGGGCCGAGCCGCTCGAGGGCGGGGTATGCCAGACGCCGGGCGGAGAACAGGGCGTCGGCTTCCTCCTGGTCGGTGGATCTCGCGCTCCAGGTAGCCCCGGAACGGTTGAAACAGGCCAACATTCGCTCGGCTTCGGCGTCGCCGATCTCGCCCGGTGTGTCGATTCGGCCGAGCAGGACCACCTCGGCGTCAGCCGAGAGGCCCATGTTCTTCCAGGCGTCGACGGCAAGGAGACACTGCCGATCGATCAGCTCGAGGGCCGACGGCGTGAGCCCGTCTGCGGCGACGGCCTCGACGGCCTTGCCCGCAGCAACGATGGAGTCGAAGTATCCGACAATGGTGCGTTCGGGATCGCGCTGAGGACGAAGCTTGACGGTCACCTCGGTGATCACCCCGAGAGTGCCTTCGGAGCCGACCATGAGCGCCGAGAGATCAAACCCAGCCACTCCCTTGGCAGTTCGACGCCCGAGCCGAACCAGCTCACCGGTTCCGGTGACCACCTGCATGCCCAGCACGTAGTCCTTGGTGACGCCGTACTTGACGCAGCACAGGCCGCCGGCATTGGTCGCGACGTTGCCGCCGATCGTCGACCAGGGTGCGCTCGCCGGATCGGGTGGATACCAGAGGCCGTGCTCGGCGCAGGCGTCGCGGAGGTGATCGTTGACCACTCCGGGTTCGACCACGGCCAAACGCTCGAGGGTGTTGATCTCCTTGATGGCGTTCATCGCGTCGAAGGCGATCACGACGCCGCCGGCGACTGCGTTGGCTCCGCCCGACAGACCGGTTCCGGCGCCGCGCGTGACGACGGGCGCACCGTGGGCGATGCACGCCTGCACAACTGTCTGTACCTGCTCGGCTGTGCGCGGGCGGACCACTGCGACAGGCATCTCGTAGGGAGCCCACTCGGCGTCGTCGTGGATGTAGCTCGCCATGATGTCGGGGTCGGTGATCAGTCGATCCGCATCGATCTGCGAGCCGAGCGCCTCGAGGAGTGTCATGTCTCCACGATAGTGACGGCGGCTACACCGCCCCATGTAGATTTACTCCGAGAAACCGGAAACTGTATGGACATTCTCTCCATACTCATCTTTGGTCAGACGAGTTGGTCTGACGAGTTGGTCTGACAAGGGAGCGCGGATGCACGAGAACTGGCTACAGCTTCTCCTGGCCGAGGCATCCACCGAGGAACTGATCGAACACCGCGATCAGTTGGCCGCTGGGTCAGGCCCCGAGGTCGCCGCCGAGATCGAGCGAGAAGCCCGATCGGCGCTTCAACTACGAAGTCTCCTGGCTCAGCGCCGACAGCGCGCCACCGAACTCGGGGCACTCAACGACATCGCGTCGCTGCTGACCACGATGCACGATCACCACGCCCTCCTGCAGGAGATCGTGGATCAGGCCAAACGACTACTCGGCGTCGACCTTTCGTACCTTGCTCTCATTCACGACGACATCTTGATCATCGAAGTCACGAGCGGTGCGTACACCTCCCAATTGCTCGGCCTCACGGTTCCCTTCCGCGAAGGTCTGATCGGTCGCGTGGTCGAGAACTCTTCTCCTGCTTGGTCTCCCGACTACCGAAACGATCCCTCGTTTGCACATATCGGACCGGCCGACGACGCAGCGCGAGCCGAGAACATGCGCGGCCTGCTGGCTGTGCCGCTGACCTTGAACGGCAAGATCCTGGGTGCCCTGTGCGCGTGCAAACGTCAAGAGCGCCGATTCGGCAACGAGGAAGTTGCGTTGCTGTCCGCACTCGCAGCCCATGCCTCGGTGGCCATCGAGAATGCCCGCTCTCTCGAACGCTATCGCGCGACGGTTGCGGAAGTGAACGCCGCGAACACCGAACTTGCCAAGCGCACAGCACTTCTCGAACAGACACTGACTTGGGATCGTTCGCTCACTCAGGTTGTCCTGCGCGGCGGCGGTGTTCGCGAACTCGTGGAGGAAACCTCGGCGTCGACGGGCTCGCCCGTGTTCTTCGTGACCGGAACATCCGAGATCCCACCGGGACTGCAACGGGTGAGCGAGAGCGTGCATCGGGTCTTCGACATCCTTGCCGCCGACCGACGCGAGCAGGAAGTGACGCTTATCGTCGGTGAGCAGTTCCTGTTCGCCACCGAAGTACGCAGTGCCGGTGACCAACTCGGAGTTCTGTTCCTACTCTCGCGCCAGGAACCCACCGCCGCCATGAGATTGGCACTCGAAAGGTCTGCTCCCGCCATTGCGCTGGCACTGGTCGGCGAACGGGCAGCCCGGGAAGCCACCCGCCGAGCACGCGATGCATTTCTGGTCGATCTGATCACCAGGCCTGCGCCGACGCCGGCCGAGGTCACCGGTCAGTTCCGCCTGGCCGGGCTCAATCCTGACCGCTCGTACACCGTCGTGGTGGCCCGCCCGGCCAACGCCGTCGACCGTGCGCGTCGCAGTATCGAGGAAATTGCATTACCCTCGGGAACCGTTGTTGCCGAACATGGTTCACGAGTCATCGCACTGATTCCCGGAATGTCACCGGCAGCAGTTGCGGCGGCGTGGGTTCAGCCGGCGGAGAACCCGACAGTGGGAATCGCCGATCCCGCGGTGGGAGCGGAAGGTCTGGCGCGGGCGTATGTCGAGGCACAGCACACCGTCGACGTCCTCGAGACTCTCGGTCGGGCCTCCCACGTGGAACCGGCAAGTTCACTCGGCATCTACCGAATTCTCCTCAGCCGCACCGGCCGCGAAGAACTGGAAGCCCTGACAGAGCGTTCCCTCGGTCCTCTCCTCGAGGAGGAGCAACGACGCGGCGTTCCGCTATTGGACACCCTCGCGTCGTACCTGTCACACAATTGCAAGCACTCCGCGACCGCCGCCGCGCTCGCGATTCACGCCAACACTCTGTACCAACGGCTCGAGTCGATCGACAGGTTGATCGGTACACAGTGGCGTCAGCCGGACCAGGCGCTCGATCTTGCGCTCCTGATCCGGCTGCGTGCCAGTGCCGGTAAACTCGGTCAGATCTGAGCGGGCTTGCTCGATCGCTTTGCCAGTGCCACCACAAGGATTGCGGCACAGAGCATCACGGCGCCCACCACCCACAGTCCTGCCTTGGCATTTCCGGTCACATCGGTGAGCCAGCCGGTGATGTACGGAGCACCGAAGCCCGACGCGTTGCCGATCGAGTTGATCATGGCGATGCCCGCGGCCGCGCTGGCACCCGTCAGGAAGGTGGTGGGAAGGTACCAGAATACGGGGAGTGCACACAGCACGCCGACGGCGGTGAGCGAGACCGCGATCATGACGGTGAACGGTGAATCCAGGTACAGCGCAATCGGAATGGATACCGCGCCCAGGAGCGTCGGGGCTGCAACGTGCCACATTCGTTCACCGGTCTTGTCGGAATGGCGGCTCCACAGCACCATCGCGACAGCGCCGATCGCGTAGGGGACGGCCACGATCAGGCCTGTCTCGACGAGCGAGAAATCGGTGTTGAACGTCTGCTTGAATCCCGCGACGATGCTGGGCAGGAAGAAGCTCAAAGCGTAAAGGCCGTACGTGATTCCGAAGTAGACCAGACCGAAACCGATGACGCGGGGATCACGCAGGGTTTTGCCGGCCGACTGGTGACCGGCGTCGCCGAGTTCTTTCTCCTCGTCGGCCATCGACTTCATCAGCCAGGTGCGCTCCTCGAGGGTCAACCACTTCGCGTCGGCGGGACGGTCGGTGAGGTAGAACCAGACGACAAACGCCAAGATCACGGCGGGCAGACCCTCGATCAGGTACATCACGCGCCATCCGGCCAACCCGAACAGGCCGTCGCCGTACTGGATGATGGCCGCCGAGAGCGGGGCACCGAGCGCCGACGAGAGCGGAAGTGTCAGCAGGAACAAGCCCATCAGGCGTACGCGGTACTTCTTCGGGAACCAGAAGGTCAGGTAGAGAAGAACTCCGGGGAAGAAGCCGGCCTCGGCGATTCCCAGCAGAATGCGGAGGAAATAGAGGCTGCCCACGTTGGGCACGAATGCCAGCGCAGCGGCGAGGATGCCCCAGGTGAGCATGATCCGCGCGATCCACAGCCGGGCGCCGAAGCGGTGCAGGGCCAGGTTGCTCGGCACCTCGAACAACAGATAGCCGACGAAGAAGAGTCCGGATGCGAGCCCGAACATCGTCTCGGTCATACCGAGGTCGGCGCTCATGGTGAGCTTGGCGAAAGCGATGTTCGTACGATCCAGATAGTTCACGAAATAGAGCAGGATCAGGAAGGGAATCAGCCGGCGCGCTACCTTCTTCACCACGCGAGTTTCGATCTCGCTCGGCGCAACCCCACCGTCAGTGGTGGTGCTATCGGTGGAGGTCATTGCAGGGGTACTCCTCGGAAAAGGTCAGCGTTGCTATCTACGAAGTGACTCAAGCCACAGTAGAAGCACGACCGAGCCCAACCTATGTGGACAATCTCTACAGAAGCCGTCTCTGCATGTGCGATTGCTCCCAAAGATCCGACAGATGATCCCGGGCAGCCCGACGAACGTCCCTGAACAGTCGAAGGCGACAAACCCGTCTGAGCTGGGGGTTTAGAGCTACGAGCACCAAGTCACTGGCTAGTGTTGTCGGCGAAACAGCCAGAGCAAGTGCGGACGCACCGCGTGACTTGAAGGACAGAACATGACGAAGTTGGTTCGGACCACGATGACCCGCCGGTCCTCCACCGCAGTCGCTGCCACCATCGCGGCGGTCGCTCTATTCGCCTCCGCCTGCGGCAGCGACTCCGACAAGACCAACTCCGACAAGAGCGCTGCCGGCGCCTCGTCCGCTACATCCTCGGCCACCGTCGGCGGGAAGACGCTCGACGCCAAATTCGAGACGAAGTGCGCAAAGGACGGCGGCACGACAGTTATGACACTGCTCGACGCGGAAAATGCCACCTACGGCATGTTGACCGTCTCAGCCATCGTCGATGAATCGGGCACGGTTCAGACTGCTGGAATCGCCGGAAGCGAGGGTGGATCGAACGGTCTGCCGTACACCGCCGGATACGCACCGGGACTGCCCGGCGGATCTGCCAGTGCCAAGCAGAACGGCAATACCTTCGTGGTGACGGGCGAGGGAATCGGCGCCCGGGACAAGGGCAACCCGACGGAGACGTCGAGCTTCGAGATCACGTTCGCCTGCGAGTCCATCATCGGCGGCTGAGCCATAGAACGGCTGGGCCCTAGGATTCTTGCTAGCTGATTCCCAACTGTTCGCGCAGTTGGACGACGCGGAGCACGATGACTCCCAACGTCACCACAGTGACGGCACCAAAAGCGATCCAGCCGATCCGCACTGCTTTCACGCGGTTCTCACCGGCGCCCAACCACTGTGGGGCGTACAGGAATGCAGCGGCCGTTGCGGCACCTGCCACCAGACCTCCCGCGTGACCCCAGAACGAGATCCCGGGCAGCGAAATGCTGATGATCACATTGATCGCGATCACCGAGATGATCGGGACCGGGCTTCGACGCAAACGCAATAGAAGGACGGCCTGTGCGCCCATGATGCCGAAGATCGCACCCGACGCCCCAGCAGTCCAGGACAGGGCCGTGAGCGAAGAGAACACCGGCTGGAATGCCATCACCGAGGCGGAACCGCCGAGAAGCGAAACCAGGTAGATGCCGATGTACCTCGAGCGGCCCATCACGATTTCGGTGTCGCGGCCCAGGATGTAGAGGGCGTACATATTGACCGCGAGGTGCAAGATGCCGAAGTGCAAGAACCCGGAGCCGATGAGCCGGAACCAGTCACCGCTGGCGACGAGCCCCGGATTGAGTGCCCAGTTCGCGAAGATCGACGAGCCGACCTGATTGTTCATGATGCTTCGCGACTGCGCGAAGGTGGCGAGGAACGCCAGGACGTTGAGCCCCATCAAGGTGTACGTCACGACCGGGACCGCACGGGTGGGGCTCACGGTGTTTCCGGCGACGCCCCGAACGGGGCGGACATCACGCTGACCGGCAGCTACACAGTCAACACATTGGTATCCCACCGCCGCCTCGCGGAGACAGTCCGGGCACGCCGGTCGTCCACAACGATTGCAGGAAAGTGCGGTAGGTCGATCTGGATGGCGGACGCACCGCGGTTGGGGCGGGATGCCCTCACTCGCACCGCCGCCCCAACCGGGGTTCGTCATCTGCTTGTTTTACCTGTTCAGGAGATGGTGATGCTGTTGATCACGACGGGCTCGACCGGACGATCGCCACGATCGACGGCGGTGGAGGAGATAGCGTCGACAACCTTCTTGGAATCGTCGTCGAGAACCTCACCGAAGATGGTGTGGCGACGGTTCAGGTGCGGCGTCGGGCCGGTGGTGATGAAGAACTGCGAGCCGTTGGTTCCCGGGCCTGCGTTGGCCATGGCCAGCAGGTAGGAGCGGTCGAACTGCAGTTCCGGGTGGAACTCGTCACCGAACTTGTAGCCCGGGCCGCCGGTGCCGGTTCCGGTGGGGTCGCCACCCTGGATCATGAAGCCGTCGATGACGCGGTGGAAGATGGCACCGTCGTAGAACGGGCCGGTCTTGGTGCCGGCGGCGTTTGCGGTGGTGTACTCCTTCGAGCCGTCGGCGAGGCCGACGAAGTTTTCGACGGTCTTCGGCGCATGGTTGCCGAACAGAGCGATCTTGATGTCGCCGCGGTTCGTGTGCAGCGTTGCGGTTGCGGTCTGATGAGTTGAAGTCACACCACCATCGTGCCATTGCCGGCGTTCTCGTGGATGTGAGCCTGCCAATTCCGTGCGACGGGGCATGCGTCACCGCAGTTCGATGTCGGCGGCAACGACCGGATCGGAAATGTCGATTCCGTCCGCAGCTGCGCGTTGGTACAGCCGGTACAGAGCATGATCGAACTCGTCGCGCGTTCGCCCCGCCGACCAGTACGGCAATGCGACAATCCGGGACGGCGGTAGGCCGTTTTCGATCGCTTGGTTGCGCAAGCGGGCGACACAGCTTTTCTCTCCGCCGATCCACAACATTGTCGATTCTGTCTGCGCCTTGGTCCGATCGACTATGTCCACCCACTCGATATCAGGGAATCCGTGCTCGCCTGACGGACCCGTGAAACTGTGTATTCGGACTTGTTCGGCGAGATTCGTCAAGGATCCGACAGCAGGGCGCGCAGATCTGTCGCCGACTGCAACGACGTCAGTGACGCCCGGAACAAGGACGAGTTCGTGTTTGAATCCGATCACCCCAACGCGACTGCCTACGCCCGTCCGGTTGAGCCACCAACCCGGCTTCCCAAGATCCATGACATCGAACGTGATCCTTCGATCGCCAGGATTGAAATCGATTGCTGTGTAGGAACGCCCGATCGGACGCCGGGGGTCGGCCTCCCAACTGGGAACCGCGAGTTTGTCCGACCCCAAGGTGGGGAGCATCATCTCGTACGCCGGCTCCCGAGGCACGAACAACTTGAACACCGGCGCCGCCCCACGAACGCTCAGGTTTCCGAACTCGCTCGACTGCAACACAACTCGAACGGTGTCGTCCGTTCGCTGTTCAACCTCGGCAATCGAGGCAACGGTCATGACCATGCCCGCAGGTAACCGGGATTCTCTCGCCCTGTCCACGCTCGACTAACCCAACTGTCCCAACGCGGTACCCAGGTTTCCCGGCAGCCACGTCTTTCCAAGTACACCCGCATTGTTGATCGCCTCACCCTGCGCATCACTGAGCCATACGACGCGGGATTTCAGATTCAACTCCCAGAAAGGCGATTGTTCGAGGTTCGCGATGGAATCCCGTGGTGACGGCATCAGAAGTACCGCTTCACCCTCGACGTCACCCGCAGTCTCACCCGAATACGTCACCGGAGTTCCCGTCGATTCCACCGCGGCTTGGTCCTCCGCCGGCTTCATTCCGAAGAGGCGCAGTATGTTTCCGCCCGATCCCAACGAGATCTGCTCCTTGTAGTAGAGCCCGAATGAGTACGGCCGCTTCGCAAGTCCTGGGTTCGACTCAGCCACACCCGTAAATTCGTCGACTGCCGAGGTGATCAACTCGCCACCCTGCTCGGATTTGCCCAACGCATCCGCGACCTGCTGAACGCCGACTCTCCAATCGTTGTCTGCGTCCTGCATGTCGAATATCAAAGTGGGAGCGATCGTTCGGAGCCGCTCCAACGTGGCGGGCTCGGTGAAAACCGGCCAGGCAGGCGCGATGATGAGATCCGGTTCGACCGCAAGCATCCGCTCGAAATTCACTTGCCCTGCATAGATGTCAGCCAAGGACTCGTCGAGCGCCTCGTTTCCCACGTAGTCCGCCAGATAGGGAAGCTTGTCGATGTTGGTCACGCTCGCGGCCACGGGGTGCGATCCCAGCGCCACGACGTTCTCGAACGCCGGGTTCCCCAAGGTCACGATCCGTTCAGGTGCCGACTCGATGATCACGTCTCCGGATTCCGTGCTCACGGTCACCGGATAGCTTCCGCTCGCTGCGGGACTTCCGTCAGCGTCCGGGTTCGTGTTCGATGACGAACATCCAGCGAGGGCGAGCACTAACGCGGCCCCGGCCGCGCCGAGGAATCTTGGCCTCCACCTGTGTCTATTCATAATTGCCACAGTAGCAATAATTAATGTGGGTTGCCTTACCTTCCTATCCCGGAAGGGCATCAGTGATCCGAAATGTGAGTCCAAGAAGCGTCAGGAGTTGGAACGACCGTAGGAACGAGGCCGGAATCGATCATCTTTTCGGCACCGACAAGGAAGGCGTCGAGCGTCCAGGAAACAACAGCCGAGAGAGTCTCAGGCTTCGGATACTGCGAATCCGGGTAACGATTGCGCGCCGGTGTATGCAGTGCCGCCGAAATGATCAGTGTCCGAGATCCGAGCAAATGTGCTGTTGCACGGTCAAATTCAGGCTTCCGTAGAAGTACCTCATTCATGATTCGCTCGAACTGCGCCAGAGTGCCCTCTTCGTAAGGCCCTCGAAGCACGTAGTCCTCGAGCCCAGGCGTGGCAGTCACGAGTTCAGCGAACCGCTGACCTAACGTCCGAAGGTAGTCCTGCCAGGACTTCGAATCCGAATCCAACTGCAGACGTCCGAAAGCTCTCGCACACGCCAACGAGTACAGACGATCGGTCGAGTCGACGTGATGGCGAATCGTCGCAGCGGAAACGCCCAGGACCTGTGCGACCTCCGCCCGCGTCAGGCGGTCCAAACCCACCCGTTCCGCTGCATCGAGAATCTCCTCTGTCGACGTAATCGCAGGTCGGCCTGGGCTTCGACGGGACCGTGCAGGGGAGGTCGACATTCATCCATCGTAAGTCCGATCTGCGACCGACCTACCCCGGTACAGCCCTTGTGGCAAAGTGAAGTCATGACACGAGTGACCGAGTCCCTCAGCACGCAGTTGCCCGACACCTTCGATCACGCGCGCGCCCGCGTCGAGGACACCTTCGACGAGACTGCCGCCTACCTCGAAGAGACAGCGGCTCGCATCAAGGAGTCCGAGGCAGCCGACAACGCTCGCCGTATCGCCGCGGTGGTCGCGACGTCGGTCGCTCGCGGCGCTGGGCAGGTCGGGTTGTTCCTGGGCCGTCAGGGCAAAGTCCTCGCCAAGAAGGGCGTCGAGCGCGCAAAGGCTATCCCCACGAAGTCCGCGGAACGCACCGAGAAGCCTCGCGGTCGCAAGCGCGTCACCGTGTTCGTCATCGCCGGTGTCGCGGTGATCGGTGGCGCGGTGTTCTTCAAGAGCCGCCGACGCGAGCATCCGCCGGTCGCTTCCGCACCCCCTCGCCTCGAGGAGAACTCGGCCGAGAAGACCGCTTAGTCGAGATACGAAAAGCCCCGGAACAGATTGTGTTCCGGGGCTTTTCGATGTTCACGTTCAGCAGTTGGACGGTGCCGGGACGTTGTTGAAGCGATCGATCATGTATCCGACGGATTCGGGGGTACCCACCAGGTACGGCGTCGCGTGATTGATTGCCAGTCCCGGAATGATCGGGGGCAGTTCGTTGACGGAGAACTGCACCGTCGCGCCCTTGCCGCACCAGTCTCGCGCCAGTTGCTGTCCCTGGCCGAACGGAACGATGTCGTCGGAGCGGCCATGCTGAATGAGCACGGGCGACTCCGGCGTCAGCTTGCCGATCTTCTGCTCATCGAGGATTGCCTGCGCCATGGGTAGACGCGCCAGAACTGCGGAGAGTGATTCACCGGAATTGGTGAAGCTCGACGACTGCTGGAAGCCGAACTGCAATCCACTTTCGGCGACGCACTGGTTCTTGGTGGCGGCCAACATCTGTCGGCCGCGATCGTTGATCTCGGCGTCGAGCAGCGGCTGAACCTCGGGGTACTGGGCAAGGATCCCGTTGAGCGCGTATCCGATCACTCCGGTGAGGAACGTGCCGTCGACCTGCTGCAGCGTCGCCGCCAGATCGGCGGGCGGAGCGCCTGCATACGTGCCCTTGAGATCAAGCTCGGGAGCATACGACGGCTTCAATTCCGTTGCGGCAGCGGCAGCTCCACCACCTTGCGAGTAACCCCACAGTCCGATGGGGCCGTCGGCGGGAATGCTCGTGTTCGGGAGTTGCTGAGCGGCTCGCACCGAGTCCAGAACCGCGTGTGCTTCGGCTTCACGGTTGACGTAGGTGTGATCGCCCGGAGTTCCGAGGCCCTCGTAATCGGTGACGACGACGGCAATGCCGTTGAGCAGCAACGTGTTCACCCAGATGAACTCGTAGCCGACCATGACGTCCGTCGGGAACTGGTACTCGATACCGGTGTTGAACAGCTTGGATGGTGCGCATTGATCGCCCTGCCCATGCGTTCCTACCGCTGCGGCAACCAGTGGACGCGCCCCCTGCCCGGTCCACGGGTTCGACGGTTCGAGATAGGTGCCCGTCACGGCAACGGGGGCGCCCTTGGCGTCCTCGCTTCGGTACATGATCTTGGTGGCGGTTGCCGGCCACGCACCGTTCGATCCGGGCACGCTCAGCAGCAGTGGCGACGGCTCACTCTTGATGAGATCTCCGTTGGCACCTGCCGGAAGCTCGACCGGCGGCGTGTAGAAATCCGCCGGCCCCGCCGTTGCGGCAGGGGCCGTCACAGCACCCATGACCAGTGCCGCGACGGAGACCCCTGCCGCCCACCATGCTCTGCTCTTCACGTTTCGATCTCCCCACGTTCGCTTGCGCTGTGGCTTGGCACACAGCGAACGCAGAGTAACACATACCTCACGTAACACTTTTTCGTGAGGTTCTCGCCTTAACAGGCTGAATTACAACCGTTTACGACTACTTCGTGGGCTCCAGATTGGTGGTCAGCAGCGCACGAAGCTTGTCGGTATCAGCCGAGGTCCAGGCCTCGGGGTGCAGGATCTTGGCCCACATGTCCGCTGCATCCTCGCCGTAATTGTGACCGTGCCCGGACGGGACGTCAGCCGAGAAGACCATGTCGAGGGTTACCTGCCAGAAGGTCACGAGAGGAACCCATGTCATTCCCGGATCCACGTCGCGACCCAGCGGTTCCTTGAGCCAATCCGGCTTGTTGAGCAGCAGGTCGAAGGACCACCACGTGATCGGGTCGCTGGCGTGCTGCCAGTACACGATGCGATCGTCGTCCCAGTCCGACTTCAGCTCCAGATCTTCCGGATCACCGGCAAACCGAATTGCCTGGCCACCGTCGATCACCGGCAGAATCTCCGGTGAGCCCGAGTCACGACTGTCCGTGATTTCCTGCCACTGAGCAGTGAAGTTGGGGGTTCCGACCCACAGTGCGCCGTCGACGCGCGTCATCATGTCCTGAGCGCCGGCGAATGCGGCCTGGCCACCGTAGGAGCCGAGGCTCTCACCGAAGACAACCAGTTCGGGTCGCGTCTCAACGGGCAAGTCGATCCACTTGGCGTAGACCGCGTTGAACAGCGCGCGGCCGGCGATCATCGGCGTCTCACGGTCGGCGATGAAGGCCAACGGACTCGGAAGGAACGAGTACTGCATCGACGCGATCGCCGTGTCCCCGCCCTCGACGTACTCGAACGCCGACGCGACGTCCTCGTTCACCCAACCGCGACCGGTGGTCGTGACAACTGCGAGAGTTCCGCGGTCGAATCCGCCGGTGCGCTCCAACTCGTCGACGACCCGCTGTGCGACACCGTTGATCGAGTCCGAGGATTCACGTCCGGCATACACCCGGATCGGTTGCTTCGCTTCACGTCCGGTCAATGCAGAGATCTCGGCTGCGGTGGGACCGCTACCCATGAAGGTGCGCCCCTCCTGGCCGAGAGAATCCCAAGCCTCGGCGGACATCGGCGAACCGCTGCGCTCTGCAATCATGGGCTGTTCGATGCCGTCCGGTGTTTCGTGATCCGCACCGGAGAAACTCCAGTTCGCGAAGGCGATCAGCCCGTTGTACAGCGCACCGTTCACGATGAAGATGCCGAGGGCGAAGATGACGATCAAGCTGCCGACCTTCGCCGCCTCGAGGGGAACGAACCGTAGTGCGACGGCGGTGAGCTTGTTGGTGGTGAACCGAAGACCACGGCCTGCCTCGAGCAGGATGAACCAGATTCCGAGCGAAATCATCAGCACCAGAAGATAATTCGCTTGATTGGTGCGTGGAGCTTCCACGAGATCGCGAACGATCTGCTGCCACCACGAACCGAGGACCAAGAACGTCGGCACCAGAATGACGGCCGCGACCAACAGGATTCGCCAGCCGATCTTCTTGGTGCGATCCGACCACTGCGGTTCGACGCCGCACTTGCGGATCATCCAGGCAACCGTCACGCCGACGCCGTATCCCATGGCGAGCGAGATGCCCGTCGCAACGCCCTGCAGGTACCACGCGCGCGGCAACAGGGACGGACTCATCGACCAGGTGAAGAAGACCAAAGCAAAGGCAAGCCCGACCGGGTGCAGCGTCTTGCAATAGAGGCGCAGCCGTTCCCACACACGTTTCATGCCGGAATCGTATGCGCCCCGTGCCCGAATCAGGTCACGAGGCGCACACGCGTCCAGTCTGTTTACGGGGCGAAGCGCAAAATCGCGGCAACTGCGCCGCCGCCCGGAATGTCCTCCGCGCGAACAGCGAGCACCCGCGCACCCGTCAGGAGCGCACGACGAGCGATCTCGTCGACGACCCCGTAGGTGCTTCCGTTAGTCGACTCACCGGTCGTGAGAGCGCCCGTCTGGGGATCGAGACTTCCGGGTACGACGGAATCTATGTCGATGAAAACGGTGTCGACCTGTCCGTACGTCGCGGCTGTTGCCACGTCGGCGACGTCCGTCTGAGTGCGTCCCTGTTCCGTGCGCACATTGAAGGTGTCCCGCACCGCCGCCAGCTGCTCGGCATGGAAGTCGTCGAGCGCCGGACGCGAACCGTCCGCCACTTCCTGCGTCGACAAGGCTTCCGGGTTTCCCTCGACGGTTTTGTCGACCAGGTGGCGGTACGAATTCACGGAGCGATACACCGACGCGATGGGTTCCGCAGCGGCCAGAATCAAGGGGACGTCACGGCCGGCGAGCACACCGCGGACCTCGTGATCGACTGCGCGGGCGTACTGATTGACGCGCAACTTTCGGCTGTCCGACCCCGACAACCGACCCGCTTCGGTACGGCTGTTGATTGACGACTTGCCCGCGTGATCCGCAGCGTTCTTCGGCATTCCCTGAACACGAACCTCGTCGGCCGGCTGATCGGCAGCGATCTCGATCAGTCGCACCGAACCCTCTGCCAGAGCGAGAACAAACGCCGTCTGGGGGAACGTCACCGAACGGAGCAGTGGCTTGAGATGAAACCGATCGCTGACCGTTTCGAGCGCCTGCAGACGGTTGGGGAGGCGGAAGGTCACCAGACGGTCCGGCGTCGCGTACGTGACCAATGAGCGCGACTGGAAGCGCCAGAAATCGTCGTCGTCGTCGAGCTCTGCGTATTCGGCCTCGAACTGCTTGCGCTCGGCCGGATCCTCCACCGATGCGAGTGCCGAGCGGACCTGGTCCTTGAAGGCTATGCGCGCTTTGTCGTAATCCTGCGGCGCATCTTCAGTCGGAGTCACGATGGTGATGCAGGTGGGCCCTTCCACCTCCGCGAGTGCGGCAATTTCACCGTGGCTGGGAATGTCGTTGTGAAGCACTACGAACCTCCTGAAATTGGGTTCTCCTCACGCTACGCCCGGCTGGTTATGACCACTAGACTTTCCGGAGAATTCGGGACGAACGGTCCATAGTGGGCGCGGTTCTGGCCACCCCACTCCGAGCGAACGGCATGTTCATCGCCTTCAGTGCGCCGAAAGTGCCGTTCGCTCAAAAACGGGGGCACACAAGTCGGGCAAGTCGGGCACCGGCCGGGGCGAGCAGAGATCGGGTACATCGGCATACAAAAACACCCTCCCGGATCCCGGGAGGGTGTTTTCTTACTGTGGAGCCTAGGAGATTCGAACTCCTGACATCTGCCTTGCAAAGGCAGCGCTCTACCAACTGAGCTAAGGCCCCGTTCGGTTTTCTGACCGGAGTCAGAGTACCTAGGTTCTATCCTGTTTCCAAATCGTGCCAAACCTTGTCTCCGCGCTGACTTTTGATCAGCTTGGTGACCCCGAGAGCTACCAGAATTCCGGCCCCGACAAGCAGGAAAACCTTCATTCCAGCAACCCTTCTTCGGCACATGGGAGTGGGCCTAGGAGGACTTGAACCTCCGACCTCTTCATTATCAGTAAAGCGCTCTAACCACCTGAGCTATAGGCCCCTGAACCGATTCCAAAGATTACCCCACCGGGCCGCTGACACCAAAACGGGCCCGGCGGAGCAATGTTTTCGCAGGTCAGTCGCGGTCGGCGAGAGTTACCTCTACGCCGCCAACCAGGTCGCTGCAGAGGTTGTAGATGAACGATCCGATCGTGACGAGTGCCGTGAAAAGCACCATGTTCGCGATGCCGATCAGCGCGGCGTAGCCGAACACCTGGCCGGCCGTCACCAGACCGTCGGAGCCGCCGTCGGCAACGATGTCGGTGAACGCGTTGTTCAGGCGATCCCAGACGCCCATGCCGTCGAGAACGACGTAGAGCAGTCCGACGGCCACCATCCACACGAAGAACAGCGACACCGAGATCACGGATGTGATCTTGAGCGTGGACCACGGGTCGATACGACGGATCTGGACCGTTGCGCGCAGCGGCGCACCGTCCACGACCGAAGCCGATACGGCGTGAGTTTTCTCACCCTTCACCGCAGCAGGCAACGGATGCTTGGCCTCGGAGAGGTCAGGCATGTCCTTTGGTAGATCCTTGCGATCGATGTGCCGAGTCGGCCCGTCGATCGCGGCGGCTTTTGCTTTCGGATTAGCGACCGTGGGATTGGCGACCGTGGCGTTTGCAGCCTTGGGATTTGTGCCCGAGGGTGTAACAGCCTTGGCTGCTGCCGCGCCGGCGACGCCACCGGTAGCTGCGGCAGCCGCCGTTCCCGTCACGACGGGACGTGCCGACGGGTTGCCGGCAGGACGACCCGTCTGTGCACCGGCAGCGGGACGACCCGATTGCGGCTGTCCCTTCGGCGCACCACCCTGCGCGGGGTTTTTGGCCGGACCACCCTGCACCGGACCACCCTGCGCAGGGCCTGCCGCTGCAGGACGCTGCGGACCCGCAGGCGGCTTACCCCCGGCAGGAGCTGCCGGTCGACCCGCAGGAGCACCAGCGCCGGCTGGGCGCGTGATGTTGGTCTGCGGCTGACTTTGCGGAGCCTGATTCTGCGGTGGCTGAGCCTTCGACGCCGGGGCCTTGGACGCCGGGTTCTGAGCAGCGGGGTTCTGAGCTGGCTGCCCCTGCGGCTGACCCGACGGCTGGGGTCCGCGTTGCCACGGCGGCGCCTGGCTGCCACGAGCCTGATTGGCAACCGGTTGCGGCGGAGCCTGACCGTCACCCTTTGCCGGAGTTACCGGCGCAGCCGGAGCCACAGAAGGAGCGGAAGGAGCCTGACCCTTGGCCGCACCCGCGGCGTCGGAAGCCCCACCCGCCGGCTTCTGAGCCGACGGGCCGCGAGGCGGCTCCGGTGCCTTGGGCGCCGGAGCTGCCTCAGAAGCTTTGGGTCCGCCGTCCGCTGGAGCTGCAGGTTTCGAGGTCTGCGGCCCCGCCGGAGCAGTTGCCTGCTCCGGCTTCGGTGGCGTCGAACCTGAAGTGCTTTCGCTCTTCTGGTCACTGCCCGGCTGGTTGGGAGTGCTCACTAGGACTCCTTAGCTCCATCGGCATTGTCTGCGTTGTCGGTGGTCTCTGCAGCGAGCTCTTCGGGCTCGTCGGCGTTGCGCGCAATCGCGAGCAGTGTGTCGCCTTCGCCGAGGTTCATCAGACGCACGCCCTTGGTCTGGCGTCCCGCCTTACGAACCTGCTTGGCAGCCGTCCTGATGACGCCGCCGCCCGAGGTGATCGCGTACAGCTCGTCGTCGTCGTCGACGATGAGCGCACCGACCAGAGTGCCACGTTTCTTGTCGTACTGAATCGTGAGCACGCCCTTGCCGCCGCGACCCTGCACCGGGTAGTCCTCCATGCCGGTTCGCTTGGAGTAACCGCCCGACGTGGCGACCAGGAGGAACGTTCCTTCACGAACGACGTTGAGCGAGAGCAGCTCGTCGTCACCGTTGAAACGCATGCCCTGGACACCGGAAGTGGCGCGGCCCATCGGACGCAGTGCCTCGTCGGTGGCCGAGAAGCGGATCGACTGGCCCTGTGCCGAGACGAGAAGGAGGTCGTCTTCGGCGGAGCAGAGGACAGCGCCGACCAGTTCGTCTTCACCGCGCAGGTTGATGGCGACGATGCCACCGCTGCGGTTGGAATCGAAGTCGGTGAGCTTGGACTTCTTGACCAAACCGTTGCGAGTGGCGAGCACCAGGTAAGGCGCGTCTTCGTACGTCTTGATCTGGATGACGGACTGGATGCGTTCGTCCGGCTGGAATGCCAGCAGGTTGGCAACGTGCTGACCGCGAGCTGTACGGCTCGCCTCGGGCAGTTCGTAAGCCTTGGCGCGGTAGACGCGGCCCTTCGTGGTGAAGAACAGCAGCCAGTCGTGCGTCGACGTGACGAAGAAGTGCGAGACGATGTCGTCCTGCTTGAGGCCGGCACCCTGAACACCCTTGCCGCCGCGCTTCTGCGAGCGGTACAGGTCGGTCTTGGTGCGCTTGGCGTAACCGGTCTCGGTGATCGTGACGACGACGTCTTCGCGGGCGATCAGATCCTCGTCGTTGACGTCTCCGTCGGCGGCGATGATGCGGGTACGACGGTCGTCGCCGTACTTGTCGACGATTTCCTTGAGCTCGTCACGAACGATCGCGCGCTGACGCTCCGGGCGAGCCAGAATGTCTTCGAGGTCCGCGATTTCGAGTTCGATCTCGGCCAACTCGTCGACGATCTTCTGACGCTCGAGGGCGGCCAGACGACGCAGCTGCATGCCGAGGATGGCATCGGCCTGGATCTCGTCGACGTCGAGGAGTTCCATCAATCCGGCGCGAGCGATGTCGACGGTCTGCGACGCACGGATCAAGGCGATGACCTCGTCCAGAGCGTCGAGGGCCTTGACCAGACCGCGCAGGATGTGGGCGCGCTCCTGTGCCTTGCGAAGCAGGTACCTGGTACGACGAACGATGACCTCGAGCTGATGCGCCGTGTACAGACGGATCATCTGGTCGAGGCGCAGCGTGCGCGGCACTCCGTCGACGATGGAGAGCATGTTGCAGCCGAAGCTGGTCTGCAGCTGGGTGTGCTTGTAAAGGTTGTTCAGCACGACCTTGGCAACGGCGTCACGCTTGACGGTGACGACGATGCGCATGCCGACGCGGTCCGAGGACTCGTCGTGGATGTCGGAGATGCCACCGATCTTGGCGTCACGAACCTGCTCCGCGATGGAGGTGATCAGGTTGTCCGGGTTGACCTGGTAGGGCAGCTCGGTGATGACGATTGTGGTGCGGCCCTTGGCATCTTCTTCGATCTCGACGACGCCGCGCATACGAACGGAGCCACGGCCGGTGGTGTAGGCGTCCTGGATGCCCTGTCCACCGACGATGAGCCCGTGCGTGGGGAAGTCGGGTCCCTTGATGCGCTCCATGACGGCCGCGAGGGTGGCTTCCTCGTCCGCTTCGAAGTTGTCGAGCGCCCAGTAGATGGCCTCGGCAACTTCACGCAGGTTGTGCGGCGGAATGTTGGTGGCCATACCGACGGCGATGCCGTTGGAACCGTTGATCAGCAGGTTCGGGATACGGCTGGGCAGAACCGTCGGTTCCTGCGTCTTGCCGTCGTAGTTCGGGGTGAAATCGACTGTCTCGTGGTCGATTTCGCGCAGCATTTCCATCGCGAGCGGCGTGAGCCTGCACTCGGTGTAACGCATGGCGGCTGCGCCGTCGTTGCCGCGGGAGCCGAAGTTTCCCTGACCGTCGACTAGCGGGTAACGCAGCGACCACGGCTGGGCCATACGAACCAACGTGTCGTAGATCGAGGAGTCGCCGTGGGGGTGGTAGTTACCCATGGTCTCGGCGACCGGTCGGGCAGACTTCACGTATCCGCGGTCCGGACGATATCCGTTGTCGTACATCGCGTAGAGCACGCGGCGGTGCACCGGCTTGAGTCCGTCGCGGACATCCGGCAGAGCGCGACCGACGATGACGCTCATGGCGTAGTCGATGTAGCTGTTCTGCATTTCCTGCTGGATGTCGACCGGTTCGATCCGGTCGTGTTGTGGACCGTCCGGTGGCAACGTGGTGTCGGTCATGAGCTCACTTTCTTAAAAGAGGGGGGCAAGCCCCTGTGCGCGGAAAGGGAGTCCGGGGACTCCTCAACCGCGCACAGGGCTGCAGGCCCTACACGTCGAGGAAACGAACGTCCCGGGCATTGCGGGTGATGAAGCTGCGTCGTGCTTCGACGTCTTCGCCCATCAGCACGCTGAACAGCTCGTCGGCAGCAGCCGCGTCGTCGAGCGTGACGAGACGCAGAACGCGCACCGTCGGGTCCATCGTGGTTTCCCACAGCTCCTTGGCGTTCATCTCGCCGAGGCCTTTGTAGCGCTGGATGCCGTCGTCCTTGTTGATCTTCTTGCCGGACTCGAGGCCGGCCTTGACCATCGCGTCGCGCTCGCGGTCGGAGTACGCGAATTCCGGCTGCGCACCCTTCTGCCACTTGAGCTTGTACAGCGGCGGCTGCGCGAGGTAGACCTTGCCGTGCTCGACGAGCGGCCGCATGAAGCGGAACAGCAGCGTGAGCAGCAGCGTTGCGATGTGCTGACCGTCGACGTCGGCGTCGGCCATGAGCACGATCTTGTGATAGCGCAGCTTGGCGATGTCGAACTCGTCGTGGATGCCCGTGCCGAACGCGGTGATGATCGACTGGACTTCGGTGTTCTTGAGGACGCGATCGATACGCGCCTTCTCGACGTTGATGATCTTTCCGCGAAGCGGGAGGATCGCCTGGTACATCGAGTCTCGGCCGGACTTGGCCGAGCCGCCTGCGGAGTCGCCCTCCACGATGTAGATCTCGGACTTCTCCGGATCGTTGGAGCGGCAATCGGCGAGCTTGCCTGGCAGGCCACCGAGGTCGGTCGCACTCTTACGACGGACCAGCTCACGCGCCTTACGTGCGGCGACGCGGGCCTGCGCCGACGAAACAGCCTTGTTCACAATGGTTTTCGCGTCGGCGGGGTTCGCCTCGAACCAGTGCGCGAGGTGCTCGTTGCACGCCTTCTGCACGAAGGACTTGACCTCGGTATTGCCGAGCTTGGTCTTGGTCTGACCCTCGAACTGGGGTTCACCGACCTTCACCGAGATGATGGCCGCGAGTCCTTCACGGATGTCGTCACCGGTGAGCTTGGGATCTTTGTCCTTGAGCAGCTTCTTTTCGAGCGCGTACTTGTTGACCGTTGCGGTCAGTGCGGCGCGGAAGCCCTCTTCGTGGGTACCACCCTCGTGGGTGTTGATCGTGTTGGCGAAGGTGTGCACGGACTCCGAGTAGCCGGAGTTCCACTGCATTGCGACCTCGAGCTCGTGGCCGGTGCCCTTGGCGGTGAATCCGACGACCGAGTTGTGGATCGGGGTCTTGCTCTTGTTGATGTGCCGGACGTAGTCCTCGAGTCCACCGGGGTAGTGGTAGATACGGGTCTTGGACTTTCGCGGCGCTGCCTGAGCAGCTTCTTCGGCTTCTTCGGCAGCAGACTTGGGAGCCTCGGCCACCTCGGCAGCTTCGTCGTCGATGACCTCGGCGCGCTCGTCGGTCAGCGTGATGGTCAGGCCCTTGTTGAGGAAGGCCATTTCCTGCAGACGACGCGCAACGGTCTCGAAGTTGTAGCGGGTGGTCTCGAAGATCTCGGGATCGGCCCAGAAACTGACGGTGGTGCCGGTCTCCGTCGTCGGGTCGCCCTGTACGAGCTCTCCCGGCTTGGAATCGGTGTACGTCTGCTGCCACCGGTAGCCGTCGACCTTGATGTCGACGTCGAGCCGGGTCGAGAGCGCGTTGACCACCGAGATGCCGACGCCGTGCAGACCACCGGAGACGGCGTAGGAGTCGGAGTCGAACTTGCCGCCGGCGTGCAGCTGGGTCAGCACGACCTCGACGGTGGGTACTCCGGAGGCGTGCATGCCGACCGGGATGCCACGGCCGTCGTCGATGACGCGGATTCCGCCGTCTTCGAGGAGGGTGACCTCGACCTTGGTGGCGTGTCCGGCCATCGCCTCGTCGACCGAGTTGTCGACGACCTCCCAAATGAGGTGGTGCAGACCGCGTTCACCGGTGGAACCGATGTACATGCCTGGACGCTTACGTACCGCCTCGAGTCCTTCGAGGACGGTGATGGACGACGCGTTGTAGTCCTTGCTGGAAGTGCTTGTATCTGACTTCTGGGCAGCCACGGGTGGGTAGCTCTCCTTCTCCGTCAATACTCGAGCGCAGCCGTCAGCAAGCCCTTGCGGGTGTCGTCGGAGCGGGTTCGAGAATGTTGCCGCTAGTTACCGTTGACCATCTTACTGGTAAGCACCGACTAGAAGCGGCCAATGACACCCCTGGCTGCGCCGCAGACGAATTTTTACGATCCCCGGAAGGTGAAACGCTAGGAACTTTGCTTCTCCGAGCGACGCTCTCTCAGGCTCGCGATAAATGCCCGCGCATGTTCGGCAACTTCGCCCGGATGTGAAAACGGCGACCAGTGTCCCGCGGCAATTTCGCGTCGCTGCAGGTCGGAGACCCATTTTTCGGTGTCTTCGTATCCCACCGGACGAACGGCTTTGTCGTACTTGTTCAGAATGAGCTGAACAGGCACGTCCGTGTACCGATCCCGCGGCTTGCCGAGAGACGGCCGGATGTTCGCGCGATAAAGCTTGAGTCCGTTCACCATGTCGGCGGCGATGGTGGGCGCGGTGTTGACCACACGGGGGTCCAGACCGTCGAAGAAGCCCAGAAATGCCGGCCAGTGCTTGGAGAACCACAGACGCAACGGAAGGGTGCACAGGCCGGGAATCTGGAACAGAACGGTGTAGGCCGACGCAATTCCCTGCGCCGCCGGGCCGAGGAAACGACGCTTGGACGCGCTCGCCCGGATCCACTTGCCGAGATGATCGAGATTGGGGCCCGAGATGGACGAGAACGACGCGATCTTCTCTTCGGCACCCGGCTCGCAGACCGCTTCCCACGTTTCGACGGATCCCCAGTCGTGCGCGAGGACGTGCACCGGCTTGCCCGGGCTGACCGCGTCGATGACGGCAAAAAGATCGCCGGCCAGTGCGCTCAGTTGGTAGTCCTGCACCCTCGAGGGGATTGTGCTCTCACCGGCCCCGCGGCTGTCGTAGCTGACGACGCGGAAGTCGTCTGCCAGCAAAGGCACGATGCGGTTCCACAGTTCATGGGTGTCGGGCCAACCATGCACCAGGACGATGGTCTCGCCGTCCGCCTTGCCCTGCTCGAACACGGCCAGGCTGACGGAACCGTTGGTCACGCGACGCGCGGTCACGGCATGGACAGGAGAGTGCTTCGACATTGTCGAACCCTTCGGAGTCGGGAAATATCTAGAGATCGAGAACGAGACGTCCACCGTCGGAACGGGATACGCAGATGAGCATCTCCGTTTCCTGTTCGGTGTCGGTCAGACGCCTTTCGCGGTGATCGGGTTTACCCGCGAGCACCTTCACACGACAGGTTCCGCAGAAACCCTGCTGACACGAGTACCCGACACCGGGCAATGTCTTCTTGATGACGTCGAGCGCGGACTCGTCGGCGGGCACGGTGAGCACCTGTCCCGAATTGACAAGCTGCACTTCGAATTCCTTGCCGTCGATCACCGGCGGAGCCCCGAACCGCTCGAAATGCAAAGCGGTGGAGGGTGTATCGCGGAAACCGCGGCGGACGGCATCGAGCATCGGCGTCGGGCCACAGCAGTACACGGCGCCGCCGACCGGCGCTCGTCCGAGAAGGTCTGTGGTGGTGGGCAATCCGAACTCGTCGTCCGGGCGCACGAAGACACGCTCAGGTTCCCAGGTTGCGATCTCGTCGAGGAACGGCATGGATTCACGAGAGCGGCCCGAGTACACGAAGTACCAGTCCATCCCCAATTCTCTTGCCGCACGGACCATTGCGATGATCGGCGTGATACCGATGCCGCCGGCGACGAACAACGCGCTGCCTTCTCCGACAAACGGGAAGCCGTTGCGTGGTCCGCGTACCGTGACGTGCTCACCGGGCTGGAGAGCGTGCATCTCGATGGAACCGCCACCGCCGTCGGGGATCCGGCGCACCGCGACGCTGTACCCCGTGCGATCGGCAGGGTCGCCGCACAGCGAATACTGACGCCGCAGACCCGAAGGTAGATGGAAGTCCAGGTGCGAACCCGGATGCCACGGCGGAATCGGTGAGCCGTCCGCGGATTCGAAGCGCAGGCGAACGACGTTCTCGTCAGTCGCCACCACCTCACGCGTACTGACCACCATGTTCATGGCCGTGTCGGGGTTGTGGCCAGCGATCTCGGGGTTGTAGTCGTAGGCCGTCAACACCCGAAGGTACTTGTCCGCCAACAACTCCGTGATGCGCATGGCACGGTCGGGACGGTTCTTTCCGGACAAATCGGGTGGCGCCGGAAAACGCGGCAACCCGTCGTGCCCGGAGATGACGTCCTTGACCCTCGAGAGTGAAATCACCGTGCAGCCGCCTGAGCTGCGGGTGACGACGCCAGGTACTGCACCGCCTGGGCGGTCGAGCCCTCGTTACTGGGGTGATAGGACTTGCTGAAGTACGTCGACATCCGCTTGACCAGCTCGAACGACGTGGGAACTGTGCCACGCTTTCCGGCCGCGATGAAATCGGACAGGTGGGGGCGTCGACGGCTGGGAGCCTGAGCGGCAAGCTCGGGATCGTTGCGCATCAAGAACCGGGTACCGCGAATCCACAGCCACACGATTGCGGGCGTGACGAGGATCTGGGTACGGATCCGGCGGGTCTCACGCTTGTCGAAGTAGCGCATAACGTCGTACGCGACGGCTCGGTGTTCGACTTCTTCGGCGCCGTGCCAGCGAAGGAGATCAAGCATGGTCGGGTGCATGCCGGCTTTGTCCAGTCCCTTGGCGTTGAGCACCCAGTCGCCGAGGAAAGCAGTGATGTGTTCGATGGCCGCGATGATCGCCAAGCGCTCCACCAGGTGATTCTCGGCACGCAGACCCGTCATCGGACGCGGTCCGAGCAGCTTCGAGAATGCCCACTCCATCTGCTGGGTGTACGGCGTCGGATCGAGGCCGTTTTCCTTGAGATGGACGAGGACACCCGAGTGCGCGTTGGAGTGCATCGCCTCTTGGCCGATGAATCCGACGACGTCCTCACGGAGTTTCTCGTCCTCGATCAGAGGAAGAGCTTCCTTGAAGGTCTCGACAAACCATTCCTCACCGGCGGGGAGGAGAAGGTGAAGCACGTTGAGAACGTGTGTGCTGAACGGATCGCCCGGAATCCAGTGCATGGGCAGATCGGACCAGTCGAACTCGACATTGCGAGCCTGCAACAGGATGTGATCCGGCTCGGCGAACGACGAAGCGGGTGTCGATATCTTCTGCGACATCTAGCTACTCCTTCATGCCTGCCGATCGGTGGGGAACGACAGCCTTGTGACACAGTTCACTCACTAGCGAGTTTTAACTGTAACACGAAGTAATAGGTAGAACCAGGGCCTGGTTGAGTTTTCCTCAGCCGTACGTATCGCGAGGTCCGCGGCCTTTCACATGCCTTTCTCCCTTGCGCCAGCTAGGCGCACTCGGACCGGTGATCCGCAGTGTCTTCACGACGCCGTCACCGACGGCGGCAGCGATCTTGGCCAGAATCTGGGACTGCATCATGCGCAACTGGGTAGCCCACGCCGTCGACTCGGCGGAGATGCTGAGAACACCTTCTTTCAGAGAGATCGGCTCGGCGTGCGCGGAGATGTCTTCTCCGACGACCTGCGGCCACCGACCGAGGACCGTGCCCTCGGACACCTTGGGGGACCACCCACGCGATTTGGAGATAGCGCTGGTGAGAGCGCCGAACGGCTGAGGGTCCCGCGCATCCGGGCCGGGGCCGGACCAACCGCTGCGTCGACGCGGTCGGCCACTTCCGTATTTGGGCGACGATCGCCCCTGCCCGACGGCCTTGCCGTTGGCTTTGGCTGTCGCGCGTGCCTCCTCGAGGGCACGGCGCGCCAGATCGATCCCCTTGAGCTTGGGCTCCGGGGCCGCGCTGCTGTCTTCAGTCATCGAACTCGACCTCCTGATCTGCCGAGCCTACGGGCACTATCCGGGATATCCGACCGTCTCCGGTATCGGAGGCTTCGACGCCGAACTTGGCCGCCTCGAGTTCGTCCGGTACGTCCTCGGGAACGGCGGCCGTGATCAGCACCTGTTCGGCGGTGGCTGCAACGGTGGCGAGCGCACGACGCCGACGACGGTCCAATTCCGCGAAGACATCGTCGAGCATCAGGACCGGGTCGCTGCCGTCGGCGCGCAACAGGGCAAAACCTGCCAGCCGCAGCGAAAGCGCGAAAGACCACGATTCACCATGGCTTGCAAAGCCTTTCGCCGGGCTGTCACCGAGAATCAGCTCCAGATCGTCCCGATGCGGACCGACCAGACACACTCCGCGATCGATTTCCTTCGACCTCATCTGCGCCAACTCGAGATGGAATCTCTCCTCGAGGTACGCAACGTCGTCGATACCGGAAATCCTTGCAGGATCGGTGAATTCGGGATCCAACGAGGACCCCAGACTGCTCTTGTATCGAATCGACGCCGGCCGGGATTCGGGTGCGATGGAACGATACGACTCCGCCAGATGCGGCGCCAGATCATGGACCAACTCGAGGCGCCCGGCCAACAATTGTGCGCCGTGAGCGGCCAGATGCCCGTCCCACACCTCGAGGGTGGAGAGGACGTTGTCGGACTCACCACCACGAGAACCGCGACGCAAAGCCGCACCAGCAGTTTTGAGTAGGGCTGAGCGCTGACGCAGCACTTTGTCGTAATCCGCACGGACAGCAGCCATTCGGGGAATCCGCGACGTCAACAACTCGTCGAGATAGCGTCGACGATCACCAGGATCACCACGTACCAACGACAGATCCTCCGGCGCGAACATCACCGACTGCAAAATCCCTAGCACTTCGCGTGGGCGACGCGTCGGAGACTGATTTATCCTGGCGCGGTTGGACTTTCCCTCGATCAGTTCGACGTCGATGGTCAGTTCGCGTCCGTTGTTGACCACCGTTGCACCGGCAAAAGCACTGGCGGAACCGCTGCGGATCATCGGTGCGTCCGTGGACACTCGATGAGACGACAGCGTCGACAGATACCCGAGTGACTCGAGGACGTTCGTCTTACCGTGCCCGTTGGAACCGAGGAACACGGTTGTTCCCGGCGTGAGGTCAAGCGTCAGCGAATCCCAGGATCGGAAGTCACGCAGCGAAAATCTACGAACGAACACTTAGCTTCCAGAAGCCGAATTCTTGGGCGAGGCGCTCTTGACGGCGTGACCACCGAACTGATTGCGCAAGGCCGACACCGCCTTCATGGCCGGTGAATCATCCTGTCGTGAAGCAAATCTCGCGAACAGAGCAGCGGAGATGACGGGAGCGGGGACAGCGTGCTTGATGGCTTCCTCTACCGTCCAGCGGCCCTCACCGGAATCCTCGGTATAGCCCGTGATCTGCGCAAGCTCCGGATCCTCCTCGAGGGCGTCGACAAGCAGATCGAGCAACCACGAACGTACGACGGTTCCCTTCGACCAAGCTCGGAGAACACCGGGAACGTCCGCGATCAGGCTTTCCGCCTCGAGGAGCTCGTACCCCTCGGCATACGCCTGCATCAGGCCGTATTCGATGCCGTTGTGCACCATCTTCGCGTAATGACCAGCACCGACGGGGCCGGCGTGGACAAAGCCGTCTGCAGCGTCGCCGTCGGGGCGCAGAGCGTCGAAGATCGGCATTGCCTTCGCCACGTCGGTCTCGGATCCGCCCACCATCAGGCCGTAGCCGTTCTCACGGCCCCAGATGCCACCGGAGACACCGCAGTCGAGGAAACCGATCCCACGGGCACCTAACAACTCGGCATGGACAGCGTCGTCGGTGAAGCGAGAGTTTCCACCGTCGATGACCAGATCGCCGCCCTCGAGGGCATCCGCCAGTTCGGCAATGGTGCTCTGGGTGATGTCACCGGCCGGAACCATCACCCAGACGACTCTAGGTCCCTCGAGGGAAGCAGCGAGTTCGGCAAGAGACTCGACGTCGGTGACTTCCGGTCGAGGGTCGTATCCGATCACCTCGAGGCCATGCGCGCGCAAGCGCTCACGCATGTTGAAGCCCATCTTGCCGAGACCTACGAGTCCGATCTTCATACTGTTCTCCCTGGTCAGGCGCGAACTGAAGTGCGGGGTTCCACTCAGCCCGGAAGGCGAACCGGCATCAGCAGGTACGTGTACTCGCTCGAGGGCGCAGCGAAGTTACCGGACTCGTCTGCCGTGGGCTCTTCCTCGGCCGCGGGGCGAAGAACAGCCGGACGGCTGGGAGTGGTGAAGCCGAACAGAACGTTTTCGCTGTGAAGCGAATTCAACCCGTCGATCAGGTAACCGGGGTTGAACGCAATGGTGAGTGCTTCGCCCTGGAACGACGCGTTGAGCGTCTCTTCCGCGCGGCCGGCGTCGTCGCCACCCGCAGAGAGGAGCAGGCCGTCAGCGGAGAACTGCATGCGAACCTGTGCGCCACGCTCGGCGACGAGTGCTACACGCTTGATGGCTTCGATGAGAGGCGTGACCTCGACCGTTGCCATCGCGGTGTGCTGAGCGGGCAGCAACTGACGGAACTTCGGGAACTCGGCGTCAAGGAGGCGCGTCGTGGTGCGGCGTCCGTCGTTGACGATGCCGAGGAGTCCGTCGTTTCCGATGGTCGTACCGGAACCGAGAGCCAACTCGACCGGCGAATTTGCATTGCCGGCAAGCGTTTTCGCGGACTCGGACAGAGTCTTGGCCGGGATGAGAACAGCAGCCTGGACGTCGGGATTGGCCGGAGTCCACTCGAGTTCACGCACGGCGAGACGGAAGCGGTCGGTAGCGGCGAGGACGATCGAATTCTGTTCGATCTCGACACGGATACCCGTGAGCATCGGAAGGGTGTCGTCCTTGCCGGCTGCAACGGCTACCTGGCTGATGGCTTCGGAGAACAGGTCGACGGGAATGGACCCGGACTGCTGCGGAAGCGTCGGAAGCTGGGGGTAGTCCTCGACCGGCATCGTAGGCAGGGAGAACTTGGCGCTTCCGCAGGAGATGAGCACGCGAGTGCCCTCGAGGGTCACATCGACCGGCTTGTTGGGAAGCGACTTGGTGATATCGGCGAGGAGGCGACCGGAGACGAGTGCCTGACCTGCAGTTGTGACATCTGCCGAGACACGGACCTGCGCGGATACCTCGTAGTCGAACCCGGAAACGGTGAGGCCGGCTTCGGTTGCGTCGAGAAGAACTCCGCCGAGAACCGGCACGGGCGGCCTCGAGGGCAGGCTACGAGCAACCCACGCTACTGAATCAGCGAACTCTTCCCGGGAAACGCGAAACTTCAGGCTTCCAAGCTCCATCGCCGGGTTATTCCTCTCGGTAGGCATGTTCGTCTGCTGCGGATCTGCATCAGCTCACTTGAAGTCTGACACAGACCAAGCGATGCCCACCGTATGCCCTCGAGGGCGCAAGTGGAAAGCCGAAGCCGCGGCGAGCGCAGCCTGAGGCGAGGTTCTCAACAGGAGTTGTCCCCAGAACTATTTTCAAAGAGCTTTTCCTAGGAAATTCTCAGTAGTAGTAATAAGTCCTGTGCAATCTGTGGAGCAACGGTTGTCGACGCTGGTAGGTCCCCTCGAGGGCCTGTGCACTTCTCGAGGACAGACTCGAGGACCAATCGACCCCCTCTGTGCACTCTCTGAAAGTTTTCGGATTCCTCCTCGAGAACTCCACAGACTTTCGGAGTTATCAACACACTTATCCACAGATGTGAATACTTTTCACAAGAAACGAAGAGTTTGTTCTCATCGGCGTGTCTGACTCCGGCGTGTCGTCCCTCGAGGTGGCCAACCGCCCTCGAGGGGACCGCACGTGGAACCCTTCGAATACACCGATGCCGCTCGAGGGAACCTCTGCCTCGAGCGGCATCGATCGAAATAAGTGCAGGTCAACGCTTGGAGCGCTGCTTGATCCTTGCGGTCAACTCCTGAACCTGGTCGTACACCTTGCGGCGTTCCGTCATTTCCTTACGGATCTTCTTGTCGGCGTACATGACCGTCGTGTGGTCACGGCCGAACGTCTGACCGATCTTCGGCAAGGACAAATCAGTGAGCTCACGGCACAAATACATCGAGATCTGGCGGGCCTGAGCGAGTGGCCGGGCCTTACCCGGCCCACACAGGTCGTCGATCGACATGTTGAAGTATTCGGCCGTCACCGCCATGATCGTCGCCGCGTTGATCTCGAGGCTCGACGAATCGGGCATCAGATCGCGCAGGACCACCTCGGCCAACGTCAGATCCAACGGCTGGCGGTTGAGCGAGGCAAAAGCGGTGACGCGGATCAACGCGCCCTCGAGTTCACGAATGTTGCGCTCGATACGGCTGGCGATCAACTCGAGGACGTCGTGCGGGACCTCGAGGCGATCCATCCTCGCCTTCTTGCTCAGAATCGCGATACGCGTCTCGAGCTCAGGCGGCTGAACGTCGGTGATCAGGCCCCATTCGAAGCGCGTCCGCAGACGCTCCTCGAGGGTTGCCAACTGTTTGGGCGGACGGTCCGAGGAAACGACGATCTGCTTGTTCGCGTTGTGCAAGGTGTTGAAGGTATGGAAGAACTCCTCCTGAATACCTTCCTTGCCTTCGATGAACTGGATGTCGTCGACCAGCAGGACATCCGTTTCCCGGTAGCGACGCTTGAACGCGACCTTGCGGTCGTCACGAAGACTGTTGATGAAGTCGTTGGTGAATTCTTCGGTCGAGACGTACTTGACCCGCATGCCGGGGAACAGTCGCTGTGCGTAGTGGCCGGCCGCATGAAGAAGGTGCGTCTTGCCCAGGCCCGAAGCTCCCCAGATGAACAAGGGGTTGTACGCACGCGCCGGCGCCTCCGCGATCGCGACGGCAGCGGCATGAGCGAATCGGTTGGACGATCCGATCACAAAAGTGTCGAAGGTGTACTTCGCATTGAGGCTGTTGGCGCCGGACCCCGAAGCAGAAGGAGTAGCGGGCGGCTTCGTGAAGTACGACGGCCACGATTCGTGAACGCTCGCGAGTGCTTCGCGGTCGTCGTCGACTTCTTCGGTCTCGGCAGTCTCGGAGTCCGAAGGTTCGCCGTCGCCTTCGGTGAATCTGCGACGACGGTATGCGCCCGATGAGTTGACCGACTCGAACTGACGGCTGCCCGTGCGCTCCTCGACCGGTTCGGCGGGTGCGTCGGCATCGTCTTCGAGTGCGATGCGGACACCGAGTCCCTCGACCTGGCCGCCGAGATGGCGTCCGAGTGCCTGCAGGATCGGCTCGCGTAGATCGCGCTCGATCGTCTCTTGAGCAAATGGCGATGGAACCGAGAGGAGTGCAAAACCCTGAGCAAGTGTGAGAGGCCTCACCAGACGGACAAATGCCTTCTGCTTGCTGCTCAAAGCCGGAAGATTACTTCCGGGGTCATCACTCGTGAGTTCTGCAACCACGTCGACCCAGACCCGTGCGAGCGCGTTGGGATCGTCGTTCACGTGGTTCCTTCCCGTGTTTCGCCGACAGTGGGTGTGCTGCAGCTGCCGAGCGTATGGCTGCGGCGTCGAATGATTCGGTGGATTACCACCCGGGGTGAGA